>NZ_LMUI01000053.1 GCF_009765995.1 Methylocapsa sp. S129 | reverse complement strand
GAGGGATGGCGACGATTGGCCGACTTGATCGAAGGATATGCAATCGCTCAACGCAAATCACTCGTGTGAATCCCGTAGCGAGAATCGGGAGAAGGTGTCATGCGGAGCATGACGGATGAGGGCATCGAAGCTGGGTACGGCGCCACGAGGGTCTTTCACGCCGATAGGCCCTCATCCGACCCGACTTCGTCGGGCTCCCTTCTCTCGCGAAGCGGGAGAAGGGAGCCCGCACTCACGCAAACCGCTCGCGCGCCCTCTCCTTCGCCTTCATCGCCTCTACTTCGCGATCCCGGGGCGGGCGCGTCGCGTCCATCGATTCCAGCAGCCGGCGCGCCGCATTCGCGACTTCGTCGACGGCATGGTTGAACGCGGCTTCATTGGCCTTCGACGGGCGGGCGAAGCCGCTCAGCTTGCGCACGAATTGCAGCGCCGAGGCGCGGATTTCCTCGTCGGTCGCGGGCGGTTCGAAATTGAAGAGCGTGCGAATGTTCCGGCACATGGGCTGGCTCCCTGGCGGCGCTTCACGCTTGCGCGCGGCGCATTTTCATCGCTTGCGCGGCCATGGCGTAGCCGCCGCCCGCGCCGTCGACGAAATGGACATGGCCGCGATCGGTGATCGAGGGCACGAAACAGGTCATCAGCGCATGGTCCTGCCGGAAGGCGCCATATTCGGCGATGTCGCTCGCCGCCTTCAGGCGCTCTTCGAGCGCGTCGGCGAATTCGGCAGAGCAATCGAGCGTCATGCGCAGGCCGTCGTCGAATTTGCGGAAATCGGCATTGTCGGCGACGTCGCTGGCGTAGGCCACGGCGTCGAAACTGCCCGCTTTCAGCTTGAGCTTGTGGAAGATCACGCCGAGCGTGAATTTCGTCCAAGCCGCGAGCCGCAGCTTGACGCGCGATTGGCCGGGAATCGCCTGCGCGGCGCTCTCCAAAGCGATCGCCTGGCCGGGCCAGCGCGCCGCCAGGCTCGACAACGTGATCGGCCGTCCGCCGTCCTGCGCGCCCATCGCCATCGCGACAATTTCCTCGACCAGGGCGCCAAACCGCGCATCGTCGCCGCGCGACACGACGATCAAAGACAAGACTATCCCATGCGCCGCTGGCGCTACCGACCAGCGGCAGGACAGGTCGGAGAGATCCGGCCGGGCACCTGGCGCGGCGGGCGCCAGCAGGTGAGCGCCGCCCTTCACCGCCGTCTCAACCCAGGCAAGGCCGCCGCCGGCGAACATCGCATAGGCGCAGTGCTCCGAGGCGGCGAAGCGCGCGACGCGCACGTCGCGCCCCGCCGCCCGGACTTCTGCGACGGGAACTGTCGCGACGCGCAGATCGATCTGCAACTCCTCTTGGGCGAACACGGCCATGGCCTTCAGCGCTTCGGCCGCCAGCGGCGCGTCGGCGGCGCTGACGGCGAAACTCGCCCCGTCGCCGCCGAAGACGAAAGCGAAGGGCCGTCGCTCCAGCGCATTGGCGACGGCGGCGATGACGCCGGCCCCCACCATATTGACCGCCTTGTAGCGGCCCTGCGCGATCGCCTTGGTCGATCCCACGACATCCGAAAAACCCACCACCCAATCCTCCGGGAGCGGGCGATAGCGCGACGGCTTCATGACATCGGCGAAACTGTCGAAGACGGGTATGGCCGCGTAGAAATCCAGATCGTCATTCGTCATGGGGATTCATCCCGGCCCCGATGGGCGGCCAGGCTGGATGTTAGGACATGATGCGCGTCGGCGCCACGGGCGGGACGGCGCGCGGATATCAAGCTCCACGATGGGCCTTGGCAATCCAAGTTTCTCCATCACCCCAAGATGCCCGGCAGATCGAGCCGGTTCTCCCGCGCGCAATCGAGCGCCGCCTGGTAGCCGGCGTCGGCATGGCGCATGACGCCGCTGGCGGGGTCGTTCCATAAGACGCGCGCGATGCGGGCGGCGGCCTCGGGCGTGCCGTCGGCGACGATCACCATGCCGGCATGTTGCGAAAAGCCCATGCCGACGCCGCCGCCGTGATGCAGCGACACCCAGGTGGCGCCCGAGGCGCAATTCAACAGCGCGTTGAGCAGGGGCCAGTCGGAAACGGCGTCCGATCCGTCTCTCATCGCTTCGGTCTCGCGATTGGGCGAGGCGACCGAGCCGGAATCGAGATGATCGCGGCCGATCACAATCGGCGCCTTCAATTCGCCGCTCGCGACCATTTCGTTGAAGGCGAGGCCGAGCCGATGGCGATCGCCCAGGCCCACCCAGCAGATGCGCGCGGGCAGTCCCTGAAAGCGGATGCGCTGGCGCGCCATATCGAGCCAGTTGCGAAGAGGCCTGTTGTCGGGCAGCAACTCCTTCACCCTGGCGTCGGTGCGATAGATATCTTCGGGATCGCCGGACAAAGCGCACCATCGGAACGGCCCAACGCCCCGGCAGAACAAAGGCCGGATATAAGCGGGCACGAAGCCGGGAAAATCGAAGGCGTCGGCGACTCCCTCCTCCTTCGCCATCTGCCGGATGTTGTTGCCATAGTCGAGCGTCGGAACGCCCGCTTTATGAAAGTCGAGCATCGCGCGCACATGAATCGCCATCGATGCGCGGGCAGCCTTCTCCACCGCCTTGGAATCGCGTTCGCGCCGCGTCTCCCATTCCGCCAGCGTCCAGCCCTGAGGCAGGTAACCGTTAATCGGATCATGCGCCGATGTCTGGTCGGTGACGACGTCGGGCCTGACGCCGCGACGCACGAGTTCGGGAAAGACATCGGCCGCATTGCCGAGCAGCGCGACCGAGACCGGCTTCCTGTCGCGGCAGGATTTGTCGATGATCGCGAGCGCCTCGTCGAGACTATTCGTCTGCACGTCGACATAGCCGGTGCGCAGGCGCATCTCGATGCGACTTGCCTGGCATTCCACAGCGAGACACGAAGCGCCCGCCATAGCAGCGGCGAGCGGCTGTGCGCCGCCCATGCCCCCTAAGCCCGCGGTCAGGATCCAGCGCCCGGAGAGATCGCCGCCGTAGTGCTGGCGGCCGACCTCGACGAAGGTCTCGTAAGTGCCCTGAACGATGCCCTGGCTGCCGATATAGATCCACGAACCGGCCGTCATCTGGCCGTACATCATGAGGCCCTTCTTATCGAGCGCATGGAAGTGATCCCAGGTCGCCCAGTGCGGCACGAGATTGGAATTGGCGATCAGCACGCGCGGCGCGTCGGCATGGGTGCGGAAAACCCCGACCGGCTTGCCCGATTGGACAAGCAGCGTCTCATCGCCCTCCAGCCGCTTCAGCGTCGCGACGATCTGGTCGAAGGCGTTCCAGTCGCGCGCGGCGCGGCCGATGCCGCCATAGACGACGAGTTCGCCCGGCTTTTCCGCGACTTCCGCATCAAGATTGTTCATCAGCATGCGCATCGGCGCTTCGGTCAGCCAGCTTTTGGCGGAAATCTCAGGGCCGCGGGGCGCGCGGATGATGCGGGCGTTGTCGATGCGCGGGTTTGCGTTCATGGGAAGCCTCGTAGCAAAATCAGGCGCGGACCCAGGCAAGGGCCGCCTGCAGAATCGTCGTCAATGTCTGTCGTATCGGAACGGCGAAAACGGGATCGTACGGCGAGGGCCAATTGTCGGGGCCGATTGGCGCGGGTTCACGCATATAGCCGCGACAGGCCAGCTCCATCTGCAGCGCATGGACGCCATGCGCAGGATCGCCATAGGCTCTGGTGATCCAACCGCCCTTGAAACGTCCGTTGACGACGAAAGGCTGGCCGCTCGAAGCGAGGATATCGACGACAAGGCCGCTGAGCGCAGACTCGGCGCTGACGCCGCCGTTCGTCCCGAAATTGAAGACAGGAAGCTCGCCTTCGAACAGGCGGGGTATCTGAGACCTTATGGAATGGCAGTCATAGAGCACGATGCGGCTGTGGCGTTGGCGAAGCCGGGCGATCTCCGCTTTCAGCGCAGCATGATAAGGGTCGAACCATAGCGCCCGTCGCTCGGCGATCTCGTCCGAAGAGGGCGACTCGCCGTCGCGATAAAGCGGCTCGCCGTCAAAGGTCGTCGCTGGGCAAAGTTCCGTCGTCGCCTGCCCGGGATAGAGCGAGGCGCCGGACGGGTCGCGATTGACGTCGATCAATGTGCGCGAAATCGTCGTCCGCACGATCGTCGCGCCGAGACTGCCGGCAAAATCATAGAGCTTCTCAATCCACCAATCGGCGTCTTTGCGCGCCAGCCAGGGCGAGACGAGGCGCGGTTCAAGGGGGCCGAGTTCGAGCCCGGTGTGCGGCAGGCTCACGAGGAGCGGCGCTTCGCCGCGCGCGACGCTGAGCCAGGCGGGCGCGCTCATGGCGTGGCGCCACAGACGGATGGCAGAGCGTCGCCGCCCGTGGCGCCGATAACCGCGCCGCCGCGCACCAGGCCGATCGCGGCCTCGATGTCAGGATGGAAATAGCGGTCGTCATCGAGATGGGGAACCTTGGCGCGCACCAACGCGCGCACGGCTTCCAGCGGCGCGCTTGAGGCCAGGGGCGCATGAAAATCGCAGCCCTGCGCCGCCGCTAGAAGCTCGATGCCGATGACGGCTGTTGCATTTTCGACCATCGGCAGGAGCCGCCGTGCGCCGTGCGCCGCCATCGAGACATGATCCTCCTGGTTGGCCGAGGTCGGGATCGAATCGACGCTGGCGGGATGAGCGCGCCCCTTATTTTCGGAAACCAGCGCCGCCGCCGTCACCTGCGGAATCATAAAGCCTGAATTGAGCCCAGGCTTGGGCGTCAGGAACGCGGGCAGGCCCGATAGCGCGGGGTCGACCAGCATGGCGATGCGCCGCTCGGCGAGCGAGCCGATTTCGCATATAGCGAGCGCCATCATGTCGGCGGCGAAGGCGACGGGTTCGGCGTGGAAATTGCCGCCCGACAGGGCGGTGTCTTCATCGGTAAAAATCAAGGGGTTGTCGGTGACCCCGTTCGCCTCGATCGCCAATGTCTTCGCGGCCTGCCGCAGCACGTCGAGCGCCGCGCCCATCACCTGGGGCTGGCAGCGCAGGCAATAGGGATCCTGAACCCGTTCGTCGCCGATGAGATGGGAGGCGCGAATGGCGCTGCCCCGCATCAGCGCGCGTAGCGCGTCGGCCGTCTCGATCTGCCCGAGATGACCGCGCAGCCGGTGGATGCGCGCATCGAATGGCGCGTCGGAGCCGCGCGCGGCGTCGGTCGACAGGGCGCCGGTCACGAGCGCCGAGCGGAACAGGATTTCGGCTTCGAACAACGCGGCCAGAGCATTGGCGGTTGAGAATTGCGTGCCATTGAGGAGCGCCAGCCCCTCCTTGGGCCCTAGCGCGATCGGCGCGAGGCCCGCCCGCGCGAGAGCCTCGGAGGCCGGCAAGCGAACGCCGTTCAAAAAGATATCGCCAACCCCGATCATCGTCGCGGTCATATGCGCCAGCGGGGCGAGATCGCCCGACGCGCCGACCGATCCTTGCGTCGGCACGAGGGGGGTGAGGCCGCGCGCCAGCATCGCCTCCAGCATCGCGACCGTCTCGATCCTCACGCCCGAGGCGCCCTGCGCTAGACTCGCGAGCTTGAGCGCCATCATCAGACGCGCAATCGCGATGGGCATGGCTTCGCCGACCCCCGCCGCATGCGAAAGCACAATATTGCGCTGGAGCTTTTCGAGATCGCGCGCCTCGATGCGCACGCTCGCCAGTTTGCCAAAGCCGGTATTGATCCCATAGACGGGCGCGCCCTTGGCGACGATCCGCGCGACCGACGCCGCGCTCGCTTCTATCCCCGGTCGGCAGCCGGGATCGAGCCAGGGCGCTGCGCCGCGATAGATCGCGAGCCAATCGGCGAGGGAGACGGCGCCGGGTTTGAGGAGAACCTCGGTCACTGACCTCTCCAGACGCGCTGCTTGAGCGGGTTGAAGCCTATGCGATAGACGAGTTCGGCTGGGCGCTCGATGTTCCAGATCGCGAGATCGGCCCATTTGCCGGCCTCCAGCGTGCCGGTCTCGCCAAGAACGCCGAGCGCTCGCGCGGCCTCGCGCGTAACGCCGGCGATGCATTCCTCGACGTTCATTTTGAACAACGTCGCCGCCATATTCATCGCCAGCAGCAGCGATGTCAGCGGCGACGTGCCTGGATTGGAATCGGTCGCCACCGCCATCGCCACGCCGTGGCGGCGGAAGAGTTCGATCGGTGGGCGCTTCGTCTCGCGGATGAAATAGAAAGCGCCGGGCAACAGCGTCGCCACCGTCCCGGCCTCGGCCATCGCCATGACGCCGGCTTCGTCGGTGTGTTCGAGATGATCGGCCGATAGCGCGCCGAAGCGCGCGGCGAGCGCGGCGCTGTGCAGGTTCGAAAGCTGATCGGCGTGCAGCTTTACCGGCAAGCCGAGCGCCCTCGCCGCTTCGAATACGCGGGCGATCTCATCGGGCGAAAAAGCGATGCCTTCGCAAAAACCATCCACCGCGTCAGCGAGACCCTCCGCGGCGATCGCCGGCAGTATCTCAGTCACCAGCCGATCGATATAACTCTTCCTGTCGCCGAGAGCCTCAGGCGGCAGGGCGTGCGCGCCCAGGAAGGTCGTGCGAATGTCGATTGGGCGTTCACGCCCAAGACGGTGCGCCGCCCGCAGCGCCTTGCGCTCGTTGGCGAGGTCGAGCCCATAGCCGGACTTGATCTCGACTGTAGTGGCGCCTTCGGCGATCAGCGCATCAAGCCGCGGCAAGGTCTGGCGCACCAGCTCGTCTTCACTCGCCGCCCGTAGCGCCCTGACGGAAGAGACAATGCCGCCGCCGGCGCGGGCGACTTCCTCATAAGTCGCGCCCTGCAGGCGCAGTTCAAATTCATGCGCCCTATTGTCGGCATAAACGAGATGGGTATGGCAATCAATCAGGCCCGGCGTGATCCAGCGCCCTTCGCAATCGGCTTCCTCACTGACGCCGCGCCAGCGCGCCGGAATTTCGCTTTCCGGTCCCGCATAAACAATGCGCTGATCCTGGACCGCGACGGCGCCGCGCTCGATTATCCCCAGTCCGGCTTGGACCGGCGCAAGGGTGGCGAGGCGCGCGTTGCACCAGAGGCGAACGTGCGATCCCTGCTCGCGATCAATATTGGCGCCGTTCATTTCGCTTTTCTCTCGCCATCGTTATGTATAGACATAATGGGAAAGACGGCAAGCGCTTGATCACGGCGCCCGATGGAGATCCTCGGCATGGGCGTCATCCACGCTGCATCCGCGCTGACGCCTCAGGGATGGCGCGCCGACGTGCGGTTGACGATCGAAGCGGGGCATTTCGCCTCCGTCGAGGCTGGGGTTGCGCCACGGCCCGACGCTGAAGGCCATGCCATTGCCCTTCCGGGGATGCCCAATGTCCACAGTCACGCGTTTCAGCGCGGCATGGCGGGCCGCGCCGAGGTTCGCGGCCAATCGCCCGACAGTTTCTGGACATGGCGCGACTGGATGTATCGCTTCGCCCTGACGATGAACCCGGATCAAGTTCAGGCGGTGGCCAGCCAGCTCTATGTCGAAATGCTGGAAGCTGGCTTCACCCGCGTCGGCGAATTCCACTATCTCCACCACGATCGCGACGGGCGTCCCTATGCCTCGATCGCCGAAATGGCGACGCGCATCGTAGCCGCCGCCAGCGAGACCGGGATTGGCATGACGATACTGCCGGTCTTTTACGCGCATTCGAATTTCGGCGCGAAGCCGCCGACTGCCGGCCAGCGCCGCTTCGTCAGCGATCTCGACGCTTTCGCGCGTCTGCTTGAGGGCAGCTGCGAGGTGGCGAAGAAGCTTGAAGGCGCCAACGTCGGCGTCGCGCCCCATAGTTTGCGCGCAGTCGCGCCCGGGGAATTGGCCGCGGTTTGCGAAATGGCGGGCGAGGGGCCGATCCACATTC
>NZ_LMUI01000052.1:884-21667 GCF_009765995.1 Methylocapsa sp. S129 | reverse complement strand
CCGCTGCCCGTCTCCGCCTTCAGCGACGTCCCCGAGATCGTCGTCGACGCGACGAGGTCGAACGAGCCCTTCGCGTCCAGCGTGTCGCCAGTCGCATTGCCCGTGATCGAAGCCATGTCCGACGTCAGGTTGATGTCGCCGACCGTCGCCGTCAGCGTCGTATAGCCAAGACCCAGATAAGCCTCGATCGTCTGCGTCCCGCCGCTGGTGGCCGAGCCGATCGTCACCGTCGAAGCGTCCGACTGCACGCCGATCGCGCCGGCCGTCGCCAAAGTCGTCGTCACAGCCACCGCGCCAGAACCGTGGATTGTCTGATTGCCGCCCGCCCCCGTCGTTCCCGTCGAAACGTCAGCCAGCGTCAGCCCGCCCCCGCTCGTCGCCGTCAGCGACATCCCGGCATTCACATTCGTCCAGCCAATCGAATCCGAGCCCGACGGAGACAGGAGGTTTCCCGCCGCCAGCGTCACGCTCCCCGTCGTCGCCGTGACCGTGACGCCGTCATTCGACGTTGCGCTCGCCAGAGACGCCGAGCCGTCGGCGAATACCGAACCGCCGGTGATCGAACCCGCCGTCGACGTCACATCCACGTCGCCGCCATGACCCGCCGTCGTCGTCAACGTCGTGAAGCCGATATCCCTAAGCGCCCCGATCGTCTGCGTCCCGCCGCTCGTCGCCGACCCGATCGTCACCCCATCGCCCGTCGAGGTCACGCCAAGCGTCGCCGTCGTGTCCGTCGTTCCAAGACTGAGCGCCCCGGCCGTCTTGACCAGGCCGCTGCCCATCTCCGCCTTCAGCGACGTGCCAGAGATCGCCGTCACCGCGGCGAGGTCGAACGAGCCCTTCGCGTCAAGCGTATCCCCCGTCGCGTTGCCCGTGATCGAGGCCGTATCCGATGTCAGGTCGATGTCGCCGGCCGTCGTCTTCAGCGTCGTATAGCCAAGACCCAGATAAGCTTCGATCGTCTGCGTCCCGCCGCTCGTCGCAGAACCGATCGTCACCGCGTCGCCTGTCGACGTGACGCCAAGCATCGTCGCTGCATTCGTCGTGCCAAGATTGATCGCCCCGCCTGCAGTCACGGAGCCTGAGCCCGTCTCGGCTTTCAGCGACGTTCCCGAAATCGTCGTCGCTGCATTCAGAATGAACGAACCCTCGGCGTCAAGCGTGTCGCCGCCTGCCTGGCCAACGATCGAGGCCGTGTTCGACGTTAGGTCGATGTCGCCGGCCGTCGTCTTCAGCGTGGTATAGACCAGCGCCTTGTCCGCCTCAATCGTCTGCGTCCCGCCGCTGGTGGCCGAACCAATCGTCACCCTATTGCCTGTCGAAGTCACGCCAAACGTCGTCGCCGTATTCGTCGAACCCAGCGCAATCGCCCCGCCCGTATTGATCAAACCGCTGTCGGTCTCCGCCTTCAGCGACGTGCCCGAAATCGTCGTCGTCGCCATCAGCTTGAACGAGCCATAGGCGTCGAGCGTATCAGAAGACGCATCGCCGGTGATCGAGGCCGTGTCCGATGTCAGATCGATGTCGCCCGCCGTTGTCTTCAGCGTGGTATAACCAAGGCCCAGATAAGCTTCGATCGCCTGCGTCCCGCCGCTCGTCGCTGAACCGATCGTCACCGCGTCGCCTGTCGACGTGACGCCAAGCGTCGTCGCTGTATTCGTCGAATCCAGCACAATCGCCCCGCCCGTATTGACCAAACCGTTGCCGGTTTCCGCCTTCAGCGACGTACCCGAAACAGTCGTCGCCGCCGCCAATGTGAACGAACCCTTCGCATCGAGCGTGTCGCCGCTCGCCGCGCCCGTAATCGACGCCCTGTCCGATGTCAGATCGATATCGCCCGCCGTCGTCTTCAGCGTGGTATAACCAAGGCCCAGATAAGCTTCGATCGTCTGCGTCCCGTCGCTCGTCGCCGACCCGAGCGTCACCGTCGAGGCGTCCGACTGCACGCCGATCGCGCCACTCGCCGCCAAAGTCGTCGTCACATTCACCGCGCCAGAGCCGTGGATCGTCTGATTGCCCCCCGCCCCCGTCGTTCCCGTCGAAACGTTCGCCAGCGTCAACCCGCCGCCGCTCGTCGCCGTCAGCGACGTCCCAGCGTTCACATTCGTCCAGTCGATCGAAGCCGAACCCGACGGAGACGAGGGGCTCCCCGCCGCAAGCCTCACGCTGCCCGCGGTCGCCGTAACCGTCGTCCCCTTATTGTCAGTATAGGCCGCAAGGTCCACCGAGCCATTCGCCGTCGCCGTCACGCCCGCGATCGAACCGGCCGTTGACGTCACATCCACGTCGCCGCCATGCCCCGCCGTCGTCGTCAAGGTCGTAAACCCGATATCCCCCAGCGCCCCGATCGTCTGCGTCCCGCCGCTCGTCGCAGAACCGATCGTCACCCCGTCGCCCGTCGACGTGACACCAAGCGTCGTCGCTGTATTCGTCGTTCCAAGATCGATCGCCCCGCCTGTGGTCACCAAGCCTGAGCCCGTCTCCGCCTTCAGCGACGTTCCCGAAATCGTCGTCGCCGCCGCCAACGTGAACGAGCTCTTCGCGTCAAGCGTGTCGGGAGCGCTCGCCTGACCCGTGATCGACGCCGTGTCCGACGTTAGGTCGATGTCGCCCGCCGTCGTCTGCAACATCGTATAGGCCAGCGCCTTATCAGCCTCGATCGTCTGCGTCCCCCCGCTCGTCGCGGAACCGATCGCAACCGCGTCGCCCGTCGACGTGACGCCAAGCGTCGTCGCTGTATTCGTCGAACCCAGCGCAACCACCCCGCCCGTATTGACCAAACCGCTGCCGGTCTCTCCCTTCAGGGACGTGCCCGAAATCGTCGTCGTCGCCATCAGCTTGAACGAGCCATAGGCGTCGAGCGTATCAGAAGACGCATCGCCGGTGATCGAAGCAAGGTCCGAGGTCAGGTCGATGTCGCCCGCCGTGGTCTTCAGTGTCGTATAATGGAGCGCTTCATGCGCTTCGATCGTCTGCGTCCCGCCGCTGTTCGCCGAACCAAGCGTCACCCCGTCGCCCGTCGAAGCGACGCCAAGCGTCATCGCTGTATCCGTCATTCCCAGATCGATCGCCCCGCCCGTGCTGGCGAAGCCGCTGCCGGTCTCGGCCTTCAGCGACGTCCCCGAGATCGTCGTGACCGCGCGAAGGATGAATGAGCCGTCAGCGTCGAGCGTGTCTCCCGTCGCATTGCCTGTGATCGATGCCGTGTCCGACGTCAGGTCAATATCGCCAGCCGTCGTCTTCAGCGTCGTATAGTTCAGCGCTTTGTCCGCCTCGATCGTTTGCGTCCGGCCGCTGGCGGCCGAACCGATCGTCACCCCATCGCCTGTCGAAGTCACGCCAAGCGTCGTCGCCGTGTTCGTCGAACCCAGCGCAATCGCCCCGCCCGCATTGACCAAACCGCTGCCGGTCTCCGTCTTCAGCGACGCGCCCGAAATCGTCGTCATCGCCATCAGCTTGAAAGAGCCATAGGCGTCGAGCGTATCAGAAGACGCATCACCGGTGATCGAGGCTGTGTCCGACGCCAGATCAATGTCGCCTGCGGTCGTCTTCAGCGTGGTATAACCAAGGCCCAGATAGGCCTCGATCGTCTGCGTTCCATCGCTAGTGGCCGAACCGACCATCACCGTCGAGGCGTCCGACTTCACGCCGATCGGGCCGCCCGTCGCCAATGTCGTCGTCACATCCACCGCGCCCGAGCCATGGATCGTCTGGGCGCCGCCCGCCCCCGTCGTTCCCGTCGAAACGCCAGCCAGCGTCAGCCCGCCCCCGCTCGTCGCCGTCAGCAACATTCCCGCATTCACATTCGTCCAACCAATGGAAGCCGAGCCCGCCGGAGACAGCAGGCTCCCCGCCGCAAGCGTCACGCTCCCGGTCGTCGCCGTGACCGTGATGCCGTCATTCGACGTTGCGCTCGCCAGAGACGCCGAGCCGTCGGCGAATACCGAACCGCCCGCGATCGAACCCGCCGTCGATGTCACATCCACGTCGCCGCCATGACCCGCCGTCGTCGTCAAGGTCGTAAAGCCGATATCCCCGGTCGCGCCGATCGTCTGCGCCCCGCCGCTCGTCACCGAGCCCAGCGTCGCAATCGTCCCGCCATAAGCCTGCGCCCCGAACGTCGTCCCCGCTTTCACTGTCGTCCACGACAGCGACACCGGCAGCGTCGGCGTCAGGTTCGTCGAGACGCCCGCAACAAGGCTCGCGTCCCCGCCCGTCGTCAGGCTCGTCCCCGCAAGCGTCGTCAGCGCATCGATCGACGCCTTGCCATTGGCCGTCACCGTATCAAGCTGAACGCGCGCGCCCGAGATCGTCACATCCGCATTCGATGCGATCAGAGAGCTGCCCGTCGGCTGGCCCTGCACCGCCCCCAAAGTCGAGGTCAGGTCGATCGAACCCGCATCGCCACTCACACCCGTCGTCGTCAGCGTCGTGAACAACAGGTCGTTGTTCGCCACAATCGTCTGCGTCCCGCCGCTCGTCGCAGAACCGATCGTCACCGCGCCGCCCGTCGAGGTCACGCCAAGCGTCGTCGTCGTGTTCGTCGTGCCAAGATTGATCGCCCCGCCGGCCGTAACCGACCCGCTGCCCGTCTCCGCCTTCAGCGACGTCCCCGAGATCGTCGTCGACGCGACGAGGTCGAACGAGCCCTTCGCGTCCAGCGTGTCGCCAGTCGCATTGCCCGTGATCGAAGCCATGTCCGACGTCAGGTCGATGTCGCCGACCATCGCCGTCAGCGTCGTATAGCCAAGACCCAGATAAGCCTCGATCGTCTGCGTCCCACCGCTAGTGGCCGAACCGACCGTCACCGTCGAGGCGTCCGACTGCACGCCGATCGGACCGCCCGTCGCCAATGTCGTCGTCACATCCACCGCGCCCGAGCCATGGATCGTCTGGGTGCCGCCCGCCCCCGTCGTTCCCGTCGAAACGTCCGTCAGCGTCAGCCCGCCCCCGCTCGTCGCCGTCAGCAACGTTCCCGCATTCACATTCGTCCAGCCAATCGAAGCTAAAGCCGATGGAGACAGGAGGCTTCCCGCCGCAAGCGTCACGCTCCCGGTCGTCGCCGTCACCGTCACGCCATCATTCGACGTCGCGCTCGCCAGAAACGCCGAGCCGTCGGCGTAAACCGAACCGCCCGTGATCGAGCCGGCCGTCGATATCACGTCCACGTCGCCGCCATGACCCGCCGTCGTCGTCAAGGTCGTAAAGCCGATATCTCCTGTTGCCCCGATCGTCTGCGTCCCGCCGCTCGTCGCCGACCCGATCGTCACCCCATCGCCCGTCGAGGTCACGCCAAGCGTCGTCGTGTTCGTCGTGCCAAGATTGATCGCCCCGCCGGCCGTAACCGACCCGCTGCCCGTCTCCGCCTTCAGCGACGTGCCCGAAATCGTCGTCATCGCGACGAGGTCGAACGAGCCCTTCGCATCGAGCGTGTCGCCGCTCGCCTGGCCCGTGATCGAAGCCGTGTCCGACGTCAGGTCGATGTCGCCCGTCGTCGTCTTCAGCGTGGTATAACCAAGACTCAGATAAGCTTCGATTGTCTGTGTCCCATCGCTAGTGGCCGAACCGACCGTCACCGTCGAGGCGTCCGATTGCACGCCGATCGCGCCGGCCGTCGCCAAAGTCGTCGTCACATCCACCGCGCCCGAGCCATGGATCGTCTGATTGCCGCCCGCCCCCGTCGTTCCGGTCGAGACGTCCGCCAGCGTCAGCCCACCGCCGCTCGTCGCCGTCAGCGACGTGCCCGCATTCACATTCGTCCAGCCAATCGAAGCTAAAGCCGATGGAGACAGGAGGCTTCCCGCCGCAAGCGTCACGCTCCCGGTCGTCGCCGTGACCGTGACGCCATCGTTCGACGTAGCGCTCGCCAGAGACGCCGAGCCGTCCGCCAAAACCGAGCCGCCCGTGATCGAACCCGCCGTCGTCGTCACATCCGCGTCGCCGCCTTGACCCGCCGTCGTCGTCAAGGTCGTAAAGCCAATATCCCCCAGCGCCGCAATCGTCTGCGTCCCGCCGCTGGTGGCCGAACCCAGCGTGATCGCCCCGCCCGTCGACGTCACGCCCAGCGTCGTCGTCGTATTCGTCGCTCCAAGATCAATCGCCCCGGCCGTCTTGGCCAAGCCGCTGCCTGCCTCAGCCTTCAGCGACGTGCCAGAGATCGTCGTCACCGCGACAAGGTCGAACGAGCCCTTCGCGTCAAGCGTATCCCCCGTCGCGTTGCCAGTGATCGAAGCCGTGTCCGACGTCAGGTCGATGTCGCCCGTCGTCGTCTTCAGCGTGGTGTAGTCCAGACCCAGATAAGCCTCGATCGTCTGCGTCCCGCCGCTAGTGGCCGAACCGATCGTCACCGTCGAAGCGTCCGACTGCACGCCGATCGCGCCGGCCGTCGCCAAAGTCGTCGTCACATCCACCGCGCCCGAGCCATGAATCGTTTGGGCGCCGCCCGCTCCCGTCGTTCCCGTCGAAACGCTCGCCAAGGTCAGAGACCCGCCGCTTGTCGCGTTCAGCGACGTTCCGGCGTTCACATTCATCCAGTCGATCGACGCCATCGTCGAAGGAGAGGTCAGACTCCCCGCCACAAGCGTCACGCTTCCATTTGTCGCCGTCGCCGTCACGCCGTCATTCGACGTTGCACTCGTCAACGACGCCGAGCCGTCCGCCAAAACCGAACCGCCCTGGATCGACCCCGTCTGAGACGTTACGTCGATATCGCCGCCCGAGCCCGCATTTGTCGTCAAGGTCGTGAACGCCACCGCGCCGGCGCCGACGATCGTCTGCGTCCCGCCGCTCGTCACCGTGCCGAGATTCATTGACGCGGCGGACAAGGCGACAGTCGAAACCGCTTCGATCTGGCTCGCGTCGAGCGCGCCTTCATCGGAAATCGAGATCGAACTTCCAACGCCCGTGGCGTCGGCGCTCAGCAACGGCGCGGCGTCGATCACCAACGGCGACTGCGCGTCGCCGATGCCTTCCAACGCAGTCAGCGACAAGAGCCCATGCGTTCCGGTCGTGACGGTAAGGCCGTCCGCATTCGACCAGATCGTCCCGCCCGCGAGCACCGTCACAGTGTTCTGCGCGATAGCGGGATTGTACGGATTGACGATCGCGCCAAGCGTCGCGTCGCCCGACGTATCGAGCGTGACCAGGCCGGCCGCCTGGATCTTGCTGCCGCTGTCCATGACGAGAGCGGCGGATGTCGTCGCGACGCCGCCGCTTGTCGAGTTCAGCGCCGTCTGGATGGTCAGCGTCGAATCCGATTCGAGCGTGATGTTCCCCACGGCGGTGAAGGCCGCGATGGTCAGCGCATTCGGCGCATTGCCGCCGACCGTCGGCGCGCTGATATTCGCGGCGCCCGCCGCACTGCCCGACAAAGCGTCGCTCGCGAGCACCGCCAATGGCGCGTTGGTCGCGCCGATCGCGCCGCCTGAACCCAGAATGATGTCCGTCGCCGAAACGTTGACGCCGCTGAGATCGGACAGGATCGAATAGCCCGAGGAGGTCGTGATCGACGCCGTCCCGCCGGCAAAATCGCGCTCGATCAGCGCATTGGCGCCGGACGACGCCAGATAGGAATCGCCTGCCGCCGACGCGTTGGCGAGCGCGCCGCCGATCGAAAAAGTGACCGGCAGCGTGCTCGAGCCGATGCTGCCCGTGCTCGCGACAAGGTCGAGATCGCCGGTCGTCAATATCTGCGTCGCGCTGAGCGGCGTCGTTCCGTTGCTGGTGGCGACTGAGATTCCGCCAGGGGTTTGCAGGTCGACCGCGCCTTGCGCAACCACCTGGTTCAACGAGATGGATGATCCAGACGTTCCTTCGAGATAGACGGAGCCGCCCGAAGTCACCTTGACGGCGGCGCGGGCGTTGATGAAGACCGGCGACGTCTCAGCGATGTTGAGCCCCGTCACCGTCGCGCCCTGCGGCAGGTTCGTCAGGCTCGTGCCCGCGACGAGCGCGCCGCCGGAAGCCGTCGTCCCGAGCAAAGTGATTTGGCCCGGCGTGGTGGCGACTTCCAAGGCCGCTTGCTGCGGGACGCTCAGTGTCCCGCTTTCCAGGGCCTGGAGGGTGATTTGCACGCCGGTCGGATTGTAGGAGCCGATCGCGCCGCCGATATTGAGGGTCACATTGTTGCCGACAATATTGGCGGTCGCCGAGCTGCCGACGATTGTGCTTGCCGGCTGGAGCGCGGAGACGTCGACCGCCTGTACGAGTTGCGCCGTGGTCCAGCTCGCGCCCGAGGTCAGGCTCGTCGCGAGCGCGCTGCCGGCCGCGACTGTGAAACTGAAGGCGTAAGTCGGCGTGCTGGCCGCCGTCGTCTGCCAATTCGCGCCATAGACGCTGGACAGGGTCGAAACATCACTCTGGTAGAGGCTGCTCGCGTAGGCCTGCACCTGTTGGTTGGTCGGATTCGCCACATTGTCCGCTGCGGCGGCCTGGGCGCTGTAGATCGAGAGCGAGCCCGCGTTGAGCGTGTAGACGCCGCCGCTCGAAACCGCGCCGGACGCGAGCAGGGATTGGTAGCCCGCCAGCGCTGGATTGGCTTCCGCCTGCGTGGCGATCAACGGCGCGACCGCCGTCTGCCAGCCAGCGCCATAGGCCTGGGCGAAGGTGGTCGCATAGGCCTGATATTGCGCGTTGGCCCAGGCTTGAATTTGAGTGTTGGACGGATTGGAGATTCCGAGCGCCGCGGCGGCCTGGGGCGCCAGCGCCGTCAGGGCCGCCGGGTTCAGGACGAATAGGCCGTTAGCCGACGTGAGGCTCGCGGCTTCGCTCTGAATCTGGTTGGTGGTCGCCGTTGTGAATTGCGCATTGCCATTGGGATTGGCGCGCGCGGCTGCGACCAGGGCTGAAGTCTCAAACGGCGCGTAAAGAGCCAGCGAGGCGCTGTCCAGGGTCCCCAGCGCGCCGGTGGTGACGGAGCCCTTGGCGAGGAACGCGGCATAGCTGGCCAGATCGCTGACTACCGAGTTCTGGAAACTGGTGATCGCGGCCGCGCCGGCGGCGGCGTCGCCTCCGGTCCCGCCGATCAGGCCGAGCGTTTGTGCAATCTCGCTCACCTGCCCGGGCGATAGCGACGACGCCTGGGTCTGCGAGAGCGCATCGTAGATCGCGCCGTTGGGGACGTTGATTGTCACATCGCCGTTGGTCGAAGCGATCACGCCGACGAGCAGATCGCCGCTCGGCTGGGTCAAGTCGATACCGAGGCTCGCGCTGACATTCAGCACGCCGCCTGCGGCCGTCTGCAGCGCGAGCGGGGTCGCCGCGGAGCCGATCTGGCCATTCGCGCTCGTCAGCGTCACATTGTTGCCGGCGGCGCTCAAGCCCATCGAACTTGACGCCACCAGCGAGCCCTGCGCGTTCACGACGACGTCGCCGTTGACGGCGTTGACGGCGAAGCCATTGGCGCCCGAGGCCAAATCTACGTAGACGCCGCCGTTCGACGCACTCGCCGAGAAGCCGCCGACCAAGGCGCCGAGGCCGGTTGTCAGTTGCGCCTGGAAATGCTGACCCGTCGAGCCGACGGCCGAGCCGTTCAGCGCGATCGACTCGCCCGAAACCGACACGCCGGCCGCCTCGGTAACCGTGCCGCCCGCGGTGACCACCGTCGTCCCGTCGACATTGGCGACATTGCCGCCGAATATAACGGCGCCGTTCGATGCAATATCCACCGCGCCGATCGCGTTGCCGGTGAAATTCAACCCAATCTGATTGTCGGCCTTTTCGTAGCTGGTGATGCGGATGAAGGCGTCGGCGGGGAAAAACTGGCTATAATTGGCCCCTCCATTGGCGCAAGTCCCTTCGCAATGACTGGCGTAATCATACCCCTGGTAGCCGAAATTGTAGGCCGTATCGGTGCTCGGTTGTGAACCTTCCCGAATGATATTGCCGAAGATCACTTCCCGATACGCCGGCTGGTTCGGCGAGAGGAGAATGGCTGTGCCCACCGCTTGCGTCGCCGACGTCTCGTTGGCGGACGACGTCACCGAGTTGCCGCCAGACTCACCGGGTTTGACGTACACCCAGGGATCGCCGGGTATGCCCGATATGAAATTCCACGAATTCTCTCCCGACGAGGTGATGATCCGCTGGACTTCGGCTTCCTGAATATACTCATAAGTCGCGCCGGCGACAGGGTTGTAGGTCGCCGTGGCCCCAAAGGTTCCCAGGATCGTCCCGGTCAGGTTGTCGTTGCTGTCGAACGGCTGGGCGCCGTTGCTGGTCTGATACTCGACTGTCGTCCCGCCGCTCGTCGACGGCGTATAGATGTAGGTCGTGGTGTCCCCATTCGAGTTGCCGTTCTGTTGATCCTTGAGCCGATCGACGATCATGATCGAACTGCTCAGCGCAGTTGTGTTGGCGGCGATGCCCGTGTTGATCGTCGGCAGGACGAGCCCGTAGCTGGTGTCGTTGGAGATCGACACCTGACCGAAACCGCTGTTGATATGAATCTGGCCGAGCGTATTGGTGCTTATGATGTCGCCGTCGAGCTTGATGCTAGCGCCGGTCGAATAGGCGTTGATCGTGTTGGTCGCGTCGTTATCCGAAACGACGATCTGATTTGATCCGTTGTTATAGTTGACGGTTAGTTCGGACGCTGGCGTTCCCGCCGCGAAATTGACGAGGGCGGATATGTTCGTGCTGTAGCTTACGTTGGAGGACGCCGTCCAAAACAGATTCCAAATCGCGGCGGAAAGGCTTGGATTCGCGTTGGCGAGGGCGTTAGCGTCGTTATAGGCCGCGGTGGACGCGCTGGAAGCGCCCGATGTCCGGAGCACCTTGCCATCGTTGATCACCTCGCCGACCAATGCAGGGATTGTGACGTTGTAATTGGTCGCGGGTCCCGCATAGATCGTGCCGTTGATGTCAATCACCGACGCGCTGACCTGCATGAGGCTGCCGACAATGATCTGACCGTTCGCCGAACCTGACGTCGATTCGGATGCGGACGTCAGCGTCTCGGTGAGAGCAACCGGAACATAAATCGGTTGGTAAGCGTAGCTGCCGTTAGTCTGGAATCCGATCGCAGGGGGGTTGTAACAGTCTCCCGGCAAGCCGACGCCGCATGTTCCGAACAGGACCAACTGATCTGTATTGGTGGCGGCGTTCCCCGTCTCGCTTCCGTAGAGATAGGCATTGATATTCGGGCTGCTGCTATTTACGGCGGCAGCAGTGTTGAAGTTCAGAGCCTCCGTACCTGTGAGATTGTTCAAATAAATCGAGCTCGCAACGAACATCACCGCCAGGTTCGCGCCGCTATAACCGCCGCCCAAGCCTCCAGCAACCAAGAGCAAATTACCCGTACCGTTCGTCGTCGAGTCCCCCAGACCACCAGCGGCTTGATTGAGCTCCTGGGTGCCCGGATAGAGCGCATTGCCCGCATATTCGTTCGCCGGGCTTTCGCCGGCGTCAAATTCGCCGCCCGGAGTCGGCACGTTCGCGATCAGCGCGCCCTTCGGAACGGTGAGAATTTGTTCATTCTGGTCGGTGCTGCCTTGGCCCAGGACGACCTGCTGAGTCACGCCGTTGACCGTCGTCGTGATCGGCGCCCCGGACGACGTGAACGCCAACACTTCTTCGTAGACCAGCGAGCCATAAGCGTTGATGATGTGGATCAAGCCGCCGGGATTGTCGAGCGGCCCGTCGAGAACCACGTCGGGCGCAATCCCGCCGCTGCTGGCTCCGTTATTCGTCAACGTGATCGTAAGCGCCCCAGGCGACGTGCTCGCATTATTCTGGACGAAGGGCTTAAAGTCGTTCGTCGTTCCATTGAAATTGGCGCTGCCGCCCGGTACGTTCGGAATGGTGACGCCGTTGGCGATGATGAGCGAGATCGACTGGTCGTTGGTTATGGTGACCGACGGGCTGCCGTTCGCTGTGACCGAACCCGCGCCATTGAGCGTATCGGCCGTGATTTGGACATCGCCGCCTGCAGCGAACACGCCGCCGAGCGTGATCGTAGCCATAGTGGGATGGGGATTGGCGGTCGTCGTGGCGCTGACGTAACCAGCGTTGGACAGCGTCAAATAGGTGCTCGGATCGAAGATGCAGCTTGCGGTGACGCCGTAAGTGCAGCCGACCGCTTCAGCGGCATTGTAGGAATAGAGGATCGGCTCGGCGCCCACCGTCTCATCGATCGCCCCAGCGCTGGTCACGACCAAAGCGATCTGGGCGAACTGACCGGAGATGACCGTCCCGTCGATCGTCACGGTCGAGGAAGTGCGCGCGGAGGGGTCGCCGCCGCCGTCGGTGACAGGAATGAACCCAAGCTCGTAGCCGTGGCCGGCTCCGTCCGCCGTCACCGACGGCGATCCATGATAGGCGGCAATGCCGACATTCTGCCCGGCAAGGACATCGGCGTTGGCGCCGATATCGACCGAGGCGTTGCTCGCAATCGTGGTGACCGCGTCGGCGGCGGGGATCGCGATGAGACCGCGCACATAACCGAGCGCCTGCGTCGCCCCGCCAAAACTGCTGTCGATGCCAAGACCCACATAGTCGCCGGCGCCGACATTGACGTCGTGGTAGGCGTTGAGCCCGGTCGGATTCTGGGTCGTGCCGGCGTCGACGTTGATCGTCTGGTTGCTGGTCAGGTTGATCGACGCATCGGCGACGCCGACGCCTGCGACGCCGTAAGTCGACACATAAGCGTCCGCGGATATGGTCGCTGTCGTGTAAGTCGCAACATTGAGCGACCCAAAAGTCGTGAGAATCGCGCTCGGGTCGATCGTGATCGAATTGGAGATCGTTCCGTCGAGCGTCGAATTGACACCGGCCCCATCGATGTACCCCCCGGTGGTCAACGAGTCCTGGTCGGTGATGAAAATGATCGAATCCGCGATGACCGCAATCCCGCCGCCGGCGCTGATCGGATCGGAGCCGGACGTGAGAAGGTCCAGCTTGCCGATTTCGATCGAGGTTCCGCCGCCGGTCAGATTGAGCTTTATATTGCTGACGGCGCCGGCGCCGTTGATCCCGCCGCCGGCTCCCCCTTGCGCGCCGGAAGAGAAGTCGGTGAAATCGTTCTCCGCCGTGATATCGATCGCCGTGTCGCAAGCGTCATTCAGGCACGGCGCAAGACCGGCCGCCGAGGCGTGCAGGGTGACGCCGCCCGTCGTACTATCGCCGATTTGGACCTGAACCGTCGATGTCGCGGTATGGTCAGCCTCCGACGCGCTGGCGCCGAGCGCACTGGCGTTGATCGTCTCGGCCGTCTCGGAGAATACGTCGTTATGGTACGCGCCGATGTTGAACGAGATCGCGGTGATCGACGTATTGTTTCCCACCGAGGCCGTGACCGTCGAAGTGTCGGTCGTGGTCGCTCCGGCGCCGTCGCCGGCATAAAGGCCGCCCGCGCCCGCGATCGCGTTGGCATTGTTGGTGTCCGTGCCCGAGGCGGATAGGCTGACCGCGCCGGTGCCAGGGGTCGTGACGTCGCCCGAGGCGTCGACGACGGCTATCGTCCCCGTCGTCGACGCGCCCATGCTGGCCGTGGTCGTCGAAGACGAATTGGCCATCACGACCACCGCGCCGATCGACAGGCCGTCGGTCAGGGTGACGCCGTCGCCTTGAGCGAATTGGTTGGTATTGTTCAAGGCGGTGATCTTGATGTCGCCGCCGGGCAACACGAAACTCGCGCCTGTCTGGGCGGTCACCTGCGTCGCGCTCAGGGCCGTCGCCACGGTCGCGTCGGCCGCTTCGATCACGGCGCCGGTGCCGGCGATGCTCCAGGCCGCGGCGGTCGTTTCGCCGGCGACGAACTCCGTAGTGGCGCCCGGCACCGTCGCGCTGGCGGGGAACGACGACGCCGGCGATCCCGCGACATCGATCGTCGCCTCGACGGTCAAACCGTATGTCTGGGAGAGATTCGCGGTCCCGGCGATATTGGCCGTGACGTGCGAACTGGCGTCGGCGTCCGAATAGGATTCGCCGATCGCCGCCGCGCCCACTGACACGCCGAAGGTGAAGGCCTTCGCGTCGGGCGCATCCGAGGCTTCGACCGTCACGCCGGGCACCGGCTTCCCGGTCGATGTCACCAGCCCACCGGCGCCAATGATCCGCGAGGTGTCGAGGATGGTTGCCTGGATCGTCGCATCGTCGGTTGCTGTCGCGTCGGCGCCGTCGCCAGAGACGACGCCGCCCGCGCCGCCGATCGACAAAGCATAAGTGGCGCCGCTCTCCGACGCCTGGATTGTCACGGCCTGCGCTGTGATGACCGCGCCGGTGTCGGTTTCCGCGGTCACACCGCTGTCGCGTTTGGCGGTCGCCGAGGAGATGCCCACAGCGCCAATGCCGACAGCGGCGCCGTAAGCGTCGGAGAGCGACGTGGATGCGTCTGACGCGGTGACGCCGACATTGGTCGAAGCGACCGTGCCCGTCTGGCCGTTATAGGTCTGCGTCCCGTCATTGACGGTCGACGTCAAAGACGCGGTAATTGTGTTGTTGACGTCAGAATCCGCTACCGATGCGCCGACCCCGGCATAGAACCCGCCGGCCCCGGAGACCGACATCGTATGGGCGGCATGCCCCGATCCGTCGTCGCCGCCGCTCGCATCGATGTTCAGGCTGGAAGTGACGATCGTGCCGCTCGAAGCGGAAGCAGTGATCACCTGGTCGAGATTCGTATATCCGACGGCCGCGCCGAAGGCGCCGGTCTCAATGCCGACGCCAAGAGCGCCGACGATGTTGAAAATCGCCGCTTCACCGGTCGCCGCGATCGAAACGCTGGAGGCCGTCACCGACCCGCCGCTGATCATCGCGGATATTCCGTCGACGGCGCCGCCGGTCTCGGCGGTTACGTCCTGGCCCGTCGCGGCGCCGGCATTGCCGAGCGTCCCGCTGTTCGACTGGCTTGGACTCGCGCCCGAGTTGAGCACGCTCATCTGGTCGCTGTTCGCGCCGACGCCGACGAGAACGACGCCGACCGTTCCCGCCAGACCAACGGAGCCGCCGAGGCCGGCGTTGACGGCGAACGGCGAGACGCTCCGCGTCGAATCCGCAGAGACTGTCACGGCGCCCGGTGTGCTCACCGTATCGCCATTTATCCACGCGTCGTCGGCGCTCGAGAGCATGACAAGATTGACGCTGGCGCCGACCCCCGTGGTCAGGCCGGCCCCGAGACTCCCGGCATAGGCGTCGATCGTGTCATTCTCTTGCGATTCGACGTTGACAGCGTTGTCAGCGGCGGTCGAGTTCGTCAGCGTGGCGGTCGTGTTGTAGAGTTCAGCAGTCGTCGTGTTGGCGATAAAGCTTCCGGAAAACTGTGCGGCGAAGCCGCCCGAGCCGCCGACCGCGCCAACGACCGCAAAGGTGTCCGCATCGGTCGTGCTTGTCGCGCCGATGTTCAGCGCGCCGGTGAGATCGAGGGTCGTGGTGGCGCTGCTCGCATCCGAATCGCCGACAGTCGCCGACGTCGTCGTATCGCTCTTGGTGACAAGCACCGCCGCGCCGACGCCGGCCGACGTGTCGCCGAACGCCGCCACGCCGACGGCGGCGAAAAGACCGTCGACGCCATTTGCGGTGACCGACAGGCCACCCGAATAGACCGTCCCATGATCGAACGAAGCGGTCGTGTCGGCGCTGAAGATGTTGGTCAGGGCTGAGCCGGCGGCTCCCGACGTGGCCGACGCCGCCGCGCCAATCGCTTCGCCGGCCGAGCCCTCCCAACCGCTGGCTTCGATCGTGATCGGTCCGGGCGCATCGGCGGCCGACGGGCCGACATTGGTGGTGGAGACCGCCGCGTTGGTCGTCCGGTTCATCACGTTGGTGACGGCCGTGGCGGCGCCGGCGAAGGTCCCGACCGAACCGGCGACGGACAGCGCCAGATTATTGGCGAAGGAGACGCTGGAGGCGGACACGTCGATGGTGGCGACCGCATCCGGCGCTGTCAGATTCGTATCGAGAGACGCGCCGCTGATCGTCGCCGCGGTTTTCCCGCCCATCGTCGTGGTCGCGACATTGATCGCCCCAGCGACGCCCGTGCTCAGGCCGAGCGTCACCGCAGTGACGACCGAAGTCTCAACCGAGGCGGCGACGACGGCGAGGCCGTGATCGAGTCTGACGTCCTGACCAAGATTCGGCAGGGCGTCCGGCGTAACCGAGCTCGACGGATCTTCCGGCGCCGAAGACGTCTGGGCTGCTGCGACTCCGGCGGCGAGGTCGCTGAGCAGCGCGCCGCTGACGATTTCGAGCGTGTCCTGTCCCCCGGCCTCGGCGTCGACGGTGCTCGATGTGATCGTCGCCTTGGTGTTGCCGCTGGCGCCGCCGCCGATCTCATCGGTGGTCACGGAAAGGCCGATGCCAGCGGTGTTCAGTCCCAGCCCGGCGGCGCCCGCAACCGCATTGACCGCATTGTTGTTGGCGGCCAGAACGCCGACATTGTTCGTCGCAAACAGCGTCGAATTGTCGACTGACGATTGGACGTTGCCCTTCGCCATGTTTGTCGAGATCGAGCCATCGGCCGCAAAGGAGCTCGCCGAAACGGCGACGCCGACGGCGACCGATAGGATGCTTCCGGTCGACTGACTTTCGACAACGATGTCGCCCGTCGCGAAACTGTTAGAGGAATCGTAGGTCGTCCTGACGCTGGCGGACTCGATCGACGCCGACGCCGTCGTCTCGATATCGTTGGTCGAGATTGCGACGCCGGCGCTGCCGTTGTTCGAGAAGGCGCCGGTGATCGCGAGCCCGGTGATGCCAGACGAATTCGTCGCGTCGACCGTCAGCGAGCCGACCTGATGGCCCGCCGTCGCGACGCCGATCGTTGTCGCGGCGCTGAGCCCTGCCGCGCCAACTGAGGCGCTTGGACCGCCCTCGATCGTGTTGGTGACGGAAGCGCCCTCGCCGCCATACCCGTCGCCGGAGACCGACAAGCCCACGGCGACCGATGTGATCGATGTGGAATCCGTGGCCGCCACAATCACGGCGTCCGGAGCCACGACGGCCACGCCGGAAATGCTCGCGGAATGCGCTTCGTCGACGGTGTTGTCGATGATCGCAACGCCAGCGCTCGAGCCTTTCGTCGCTTCAATGACGCCGGCCACCGATATGATCGCCGCCGATGAGCCCGAAAGGAGCGCGCCGCCAGCCTGCTGCGCGGTCGACGATCCATCGCCGGCAAAGAAGCTTTGTTCGACGGAGGCGCCGGAATCGGAGCTCGAGAAAACGCTGTTGGCGCCCAAAGGCAAATCGCTCAGATCTGTCGAAGCGATGACGCCAAGATCGTCAGTCGCGGTAATCGCGACAGCCGATGTTCCGGAATTCGAAATGTCCGCCGATGTCGTCCCGTCGAGGGTGTTGAAGATCAACGAGGCGCCAATGGTCGCTTTCGTACTGGCGCCGCCAGCCGCCGCGCCGGAATAGACGATTTGCGGCGCGTCGGCGATGACGTCGATGTCGTAACCTGAAACGGTGGAATTGGAGATATGCGCATCGGTCGCTGGTCCAGCGGATGGATTTGTGACGGTCAGATAGGTTATCGCGGCGCCGAATCCGCCGGAGCCGCCGAAGAAGAAAGCGCCGCCGCCGATTCCGACTTCGGTATCTTGCTCGGCGAGAACTACCGCGTTTCCGCCGCTCGCGGAGACGGTCGAGTTATCAATATAGGCTGCGACACGATCGTCGATCTGAGCGAGCGAGGCCGACCCTGCGGCCGAGCCGGAGGACGAAGAGGTGCTGGTGTCGACCGACAAGCCGATACCGACGACGGCCGTCATCCCGCCCGTCTGGGCCTCGACACTGACCCCCGACGCGGTCACCGTCGAGGATTCGACGTAAGCCAGCGTCGAATTGCTGCTCGACTCCGCCGCGATGGCGCCGGAGATCGCCGCGGAGGATTCGACCGTCGCGCCGGGCTGCACGATCGCCGCTCCGCCGCTGCCGTCGGCGACCAGCATGTCGTTGGTCGCCTGGACCGTGAGCGCGGTGGACTGACCGGTGAGGTCGATCGTCGCCCCGTCGACATAGGCCGCCGTCTTCACGGCGGAATCCGTGATCGCCGAAGCGCCGGCGATGGCAACGCTCACGGTGGAGGTGCTGGCGCTATTGGCGAGTTGCAAAAGGCGCTGAGACGCCGACTGTCCGGGAATCGGCGAGGTCGGACTCGGCGTCGAATCGATGGCCTGCGCAACCAGCGCGGCCACAATGCTGTTTCCCGATGTTTTGGCGTAGACATCGACAGCGCCGGCGTCGACGCCCGCCGTAAAGCCCACCGGCGTCGCCGAGTCCAGCGTCGTCGGGTCGATGGCGGCGCTCACGACGTTGGAATTGTCGCCGATATAGCCCTCGGTGTCGCTGGACATGTCGATGTAGGCGACCGCCATGCCGACCGACGAGCTTTTTCCGAACGTGATGTCGCCGGCGATCGAATAGACGCCGACATCGTCATCGGCGCCCAGATTGACCGTACCCGCCGAAACATAAGCAGCGTTGCTGATAGAGGCGGACGTATCGTCATTCAAAAAGAGCAGATCGACCAGGCCGCTGACATTGAGGCCGGAACCGCTGCCGTTGCTCGGCGAGAAATCGACGACATGTTCGACCGTCAGCGCATCGACATAGACTTCGCCAGGCGCGGATATCGTCGCGCCCTGAGCAACGCCGGCAATCGTGTTCACCGTGTCGTCGACATAGGCGAACGAGGCGCCGACGGCCGCCGTTCCGGACGACGCATTGCCGGACAGCCCGGCGTTGCCAGCGCCGTTGATCGCTTCGATGGTCGATTTCGCGTAAATCCAGACTGCGCCGGTGAAAGACTCTTGGGCGGCTCCGCTGCTCAGGCCTGACTTCGGGTCGAGGCTGGTGAGGTCCGGGGTCTGCCAGGAGCCGACGCTGTTTGAAGAACTGGCGTGCAGCGTCGCGCCGTCGCCGACCCAGGCCGTCGTGTTCAGATTGAAGTTCGCGATGTCGATCGAGCCAGCGATGCTGAGGCCTGTCGAGCCGGAGGTCGAGTTGGTCCCCGTGGTCGCGACCAATTTGTTCTGCAGCAATTGATCGAGCGCCGACAAGAGTCCGCTGAGCACCGAGTTGGAGCCAGAGGCGAAGTCGTTCCAATCGATATTTTCGATTGGCGAGGGAAGCGACGCGGTTGCCTGCAAGCTGATCTGGACGGCGTTGATCGACGTGTCCGGCCCTACGATCGCCGACGAATTATGCGTGATGTCGGTATAGGCCACGGCCGCCGAGACCGCCGTCGAGACGGAAGGATTGATCGTCGTGCCGACCGCCGGACTGTTGACGGAAGCCGACGCGTAAGTGAGGACGGCCGTATCCGTCACATCGCTGGCGATCGCGACCGACGCATTGGAATAGATGGACGGCGGCGTTGCAACGATGCGACTGATCGGATTGCCATTGGCGTCGGTGTTGACGTCCGCTGAGATGCTAGCCGCGGCGGTTTGCGTGCCGAGGGCGAGAGCCAGAGAGCCCGCCGCCGACGGCATGGACGTGCCCCCGACTTGCATGCTCTTGCCGAAAGCCGTCTGCGAAAAGATTGTGCTGATGATGCCGGCGGTGGGAGGCGTCGCGCCCTCCCCTTCAATGCCCTGACCGACTGCGCTGCCGATGACGCTGATGCCCGCGAAGACGTCGCCGAGCGTGCTCACCCCGGTCGTGGTCGAAGCCGATGTCTGATTGCTCGCGGTCTCATCCTGCGCCAAGATCGTGACGTCGCCGACCTTATTGCTCGTTGTCCCAATGCTGGCGCCGTCATGGGCGACCGCTGAACTGTTGAAATCGGTTATCGCGACGGCGGCGCCCGCCGCCCCGCCGTTGCGCGCATAAGAGGTCGCGGCCGCGGAGAAGGAATTGTCGTTACGCGCGAGAATGTTGACGGAGCTGCCAGAGCCCGAAAAATCGACATTCGCGCCCGAATCGATCAGCGCGCTCGAATTGACCTCGGCTTCGCCATAAACAACCGTGACGACAGCCGGGGCGCCCGTAAGGCCCAAAAACCCGGACACCACCATTGTCTTGATCGCAACGGTCGCGTCATTGGTCGCAGCCACCGTTAGGGCGCCGCCGCCGCTGACGGTCGCCCCGTTCTCAATCTCGACCTTGGCGGTCGCGTCGGTCATGCCGACGACAACGCCAGCAGCGATCGCTGAGCCGCCCGGGCTCAAGCCGACCATTGGGTCCGACGAATTGGCCGTCGTGTGAGCTGTCAGTTGAATATTGCCGGTGCTGCCGGCCGACGCCGTCAACGTACCGGCGCCGCCGACAATCACCGTCGCCGAGCCCTGCGATTGGACGTAGCCCGGAGTGAGGCTGAGCGGCGACAGATCGAGCCCGATCTGAAGCGCGCTCGTGGTCGCCATGTCGCCGGGGCTATTATTGCTGGAATCGAACGCGTAAACGGATTTGGCGTCCGATGTCGCATTGGCCGCAATCGACGCCCCGGTGATCGCGCCGTTGATGGTGATGCTGGTGGTGGCGCTCGCGAAACCGATCGGATTGTCGTTGCTCGTATTTGCCGTCAGAGTGACTGCGCCGCCGGTGTGGCCGCTGGTGGCGTCCGCGTAGAGCGCGCCGGTAGAGCTGATCGTGATGATCGGCGCATTGAGGGTGATGTTGCCGGAATCGCCGGTCGAAGGATGCGCGGCCGTCAGCAGGCCGGCCACCGGCGCAGTCAGATAGGTCGCATATTTGCGCGTATCGATGACGCCATCGATCATGATCGAATCATTGGCGTCGAGTTCGACATTGGCGCCGTCGGTATAGAGACTGCCCGCCGTGCTGACGTCGGCGTTGTCGCCGAGGCTGGTCTCGGTCGTCGTGCCGATAATGAGGTTGTC
>NZ_LMUI01000052.1:0-874 GCF_009765995.1 Methylocapsa sp. S129 | reverse complement strand
GCCGCTGATCTCGATCAGGCCGCCATTGCCCGTTCCCAAAGCATTGGCCGCAAACGAAGCCCCAGCCGCAACCGTCGTCGTATCCGTCGATTTGATCGAAATATGACCGCCGTCAACCGCCCCCACGCCGACCGCCGCCAGCTTGGCCGTCGCCGCGACACTGATGTCCTCGCCCGTCACCTCGATCTGCGCCGGCGCGCCGCTCGCCGCCGAAGTCGCCGCCAGGGAGCCCGCGATCGTGGCGTCATTGCCGGCCGCGACCGTGATCTGCGCGACTGTGGACGCCGGCGCCGTTGCGTTGGCCGCGCTCGCCGCGCCCGCCTTGGCCGCCCGCGCGCTGATCTTCGCCCCCGCGCCGATCGTCACATTATTGGCCGCCGCGATCGACACCGAGCCGCCATGGCGCGTCGAGCCCCCCGCGCTCAAACGCCCGTCGATCCCCGCATTGTTCGTCGCGACAATGCTGATCGCCCCGTTGCGCACGACAATCGCGCCGCCTTCCGTCATCCCCCTCGCATTCACCGTCGATTCAAACTGCGCCCGCTGCCGCGCAACCCGCTCCGCCTCCGGGATCGAACCCGCAACCAACACGTCATGCGCATTGATCCGCACCCCGTGCTGCGCGATCACCTGGCCGCTGATCGCCACCGAACCATCCGACGAAATCGGCACATTGCCGTGGATCAACTGGCTCGCCAGCGCATTATTGACCACCCCGTCAGGGCCGATCAGTTGATCGATCGTCTTCTGCGTCGGCGTGACCACCGACAACGAGCCGACATTGACCACTCCCGACGCGCCCACAATGAAGCCGTAGGAATCGGCGAAGATCACATTGCCGCCAATCACCCCGTTCTTATAGGAATTGAGCGCG
>NZ_LMUI01000051.1 GCF_009765995.1 Methylocapsa sp. S129 | reverse complement strand
CAGTACACTGGCTACAGCAGCAGCGGCTCAATTCTCTACCAGGGCGACAATTGGTCAAGCGGCGGCTCACAGATCGAGTTCTACTCTGGCTATCCTGGCTTGGAAGCTGGCGTTTCCTCGGAGACGAACAAATACCTCGGCGCGGATGGTACGGGCACGCTGACCAGCGCCGACTTCAACTTCACTGCCGGCGGCTCCGAAAGCGATGTCTACAATCCGCAGAGCGGTGTTACCGATCAGTACACTGGCTACAGCAGCAGCGGC
>NZ_LMUI01000048.1:520110-520342 GCF_009765995.1 Methylocapsa sp. S129 | reverse complement strand
CGATCGCGACCGTCCAGGACTGGGGCCTGCGGGCGATGGCAAGAGCCTTGGTTTCTTCCTTCATCCGGTTGTGGCGATTGACGCGGCCAATGAGGCTGTTCTTGGCGTCGCGGGCGCGCGGATCTGGACGCGCGGCATGGACAAGGTCAAGGAGCGGCAGAAGCGGCCCCTTGAGGAGAAGGAGTCGGACCGCTGGCTCGAAGGCGCCCAAACCGCCGCCACCGTTCTGGCT
>NZ_LMUI01000048.1:519931-520100 GCF_009765995.1 Methylocapsa sp. S129 | reverse complement strand
GCAGGCTTGCCGTGGGCGTTTTATTGTCGCCGCGCAGGATACGACAGAGATCAACTTTTCTGGCGCCGATCGCGACCGTCCAGGGCTGGGACTTGCAGGCGATGGCAAGAGCCTTGGTTTCTTCCTTCATCCGGTTGTGGCGATTGACGCGGCCGATGAGGCTGTTCTG
>NZ_LMUI01000048.1:519512-519745 GCF_009765995.1 Methylocapsa sp. S129 | reverse complement strand
CTCCCGGGGCTTGACCGGAGGATCGGAGCCGCCGCTCTTATGGCGACTGTTGACCACCATGCCGGTCGAAACGATCGAGGACGCTCTGGAGACCATCCGGCTCTATCGCCTGCGTTGGCGCATCGAGCAGGTCTTTCGCGTGCTCAAACGGGACGGTCTCGCCCTGGAGAAAACCCAGGTCGAGCACGCTTCAAGCCTGTTCAACCTCACCGCCCTCGCGCTCGGAGCCGCCG
>NZ_LMUI01000048.1:519196-519502 GCF_009765995.1 Methylocapsa sp. S129 | reverse complement strand
CTCCCGGGGCTTGACCGGAGGATCGGAGCCGCCGCTCTTATGGCGACTGTTGACCACCATGCCGGTCGAAACGATCGAGGACGCCCTGGAGATCATCCGGCTCTATCGCTTGCGCTGGCGCATCGAGCAGGTCTTTCGCGTGCTCAAACGGGACGGTCTCGCCTTAGAGAAAACACAGGTCGAGCACGCTTCAAGCCTGTTCAACCTCACCGCGCTCGCGCTCGAAGCCGCCACCCGCATCATTCAGCTCACCGACGCTCGCCACGCCAGCGCGCGTCCCGCCGCCGACGTCTTGGACGCCAGCCC
>NZ_LMUI01000048.1:519088-519186 GCF_009765995.1 Methylocapsa sp. S129 | reverse complement strand
GACCACCATGCCGGTCGAAACGATCGAGGACGCTCTGGAGACCATCCGGCTCTATCGCCTGCGTTGGCGCATCGAGCAGGTCTTCCGCGTGCTCAAAA
>NZ_LMUI01000048.1:397143-519078 GCF_009765995.1 Methylocapsa sp. S129 | reverse complement strand
ATCATTCAGCTCACCGACGCTCGCCACGCCAGCGCGCGTCCCGCCGCCGACGTCTTGGACGCCAGCCTGATCGAGGCCGCCGACACCATCGGCAGGACGCTCGAAGGCAAGACTGAGCGGCAGAAAAATCCCCATTCCCGCGGTTCGCTGAGCTGGTTGGCCTGGATTACCGCAAGGCTCGGAGGTTGGAATTGCTATTACAAACCCCCCGGACCCAAGACCATGGCTGAGGGATGGCGACGATTGGCCGACTTGATCGCAGGATATGCAATCGCTCAACGCAAATCACTCGTGTGAATCCCGTAGCCCTCCGGGAGAGGGGAGGCGGGCGGTTTATGCCGTTAGCTCGATAATCGTCACATGGCCGTCCTTGGCGGGCCAGGCGCGTGCGACGATGCGCTCTTCGTTGAATTCGCCGACGATCGGGCGGTCCTCCACGGCCGCGAGCTTCAATTGCGTATGCCAGGTCGCGGGCACGCCGGGCGGGATATCGGTCGGCTCCTTGCCGTCCAGCAGCACGATGTCGCGCGGCAGGCCGAAATAACCGCGCGGCCGGTCCATCCGCACGATCGCCGTCGCGTCGGAATCCTCCTTCGCCACAGCCGCCGAGGGCCGCAGATTGAGCTGTGCGAAGGAGCGGGGGAACACCGAGCGATAGATATGGGTGATCGGCGCGCCCGGCGCCGTAACGACGAATTCCAGCGGCGAAATGGAATCGAACTTCGCCGGCCCCCATACGCCGTCCGCGCCCGTCTTCTTCGCATGCGCCGGGGTGCCCTGCCGTTCGCCTGTCTCGGCGGAGATCCGATAGACCTCGACCAGCGCGCCTTCGACAGGACGGTTGGTCGGCGTTCCCTCAACGACGCCCGTGACGAGACCGTTCACGACGACCTCGGCCTCAGGCGCGATCGCGATCCGCGCCGGCGCGCGCCCGACGATGAATTTGTAGATTTCGGCGAAGGCGCGCGGGCTGCACGCCGTTCCGCGATGATCCACCTGCCCAAGCACAAGATTGGTGGCGCCCTTCAGCGCCGGCCCTTCGGCGGTCACATTGATCGGCGCGCCCGGATGGCCGATGAAACGGCCGTCGGGCTGCGCGTAGAGATCATAACCGTCGCTGCGCAAAGTGAGGAACGGCACGCCCGGCGTCACCTCGCTGTCGCCGGCATTGAGCTTCATCAGGAACGGCCCGCGGCCGTTATATTCGCTCCCCAAGAGCGCATCGATCGCGAACACGCCATGATTGGGCGTGCCGCCGAGCACGGCATGGCTGACGCTTGCCGGATTGGCCGCGATAGCGCCGCGCGCCGCATAGCCGCCGCGCGACAATGCGACGATCGCCACCTTCGCCGCGCCTGTCTGCGCTTTCACGCCGTTGATGAAGGCTGTCAGCTCGCGCAATTGGTCTTGCGTCGAGGAGCGGTTCGCTTGCGCGATCGTGTCGTCGTCGCGCGCCTGCGGATCGGTGAAATTGATCGCGAACAGCCGGTCGCGTGGATAGCCATTGCTCTCGAAGCGCCAGAAGGTCGTCTGCCAGATCGCGGCGGCGTCGCTGTCGCCATGCACGAAGACGATCGGCGCGGCCGGCTGATCCTGTGCGAAGGCCGCGCGAGGAAGCCCGGCGAGGGCGAGCGCGGCGGTTCCCTGCATCATGCGGCGGCGGCTCAGCATAGGCGTTCTCCCTGAGATTTGGCTTGGCCTTTTGGCCCGCCGGAAGTGTAGGCCGATCGCGAGGCGGCGCAAGACGACGCGCGGCTTTCACCCATTCGTGAAAGGCGCCGCCGTTGAAATCGTCCCGTAAATCCCAACATCGACTGTGTGGCGGAAGTTGACTGCCCGGAGGAGCGATCAATGGCCAAAACAGCGGTTTGTCGCAGCGCCTGAGCCTCGCTCGGTGGTTCCTCATCGAGATCCCGGGCGCTCGGACGCGCTACGGAGTGATGACGATGACAAGCTTTCTTACACATGGATTGAGACGAAGCCGGACGATGATCGTGAGCGCCGCCGCGCTATGCGCGCTCGCCGCGCCGGCGATGGCCGCGCAATGCGCGCCGCGCGAGCAAGTCGCCAAGACCCTCGCGAGCAATTTCAACGAAAAGCCGGTCGGAATGGGACTTGCCGATTCGGGCGCGCTGGTCGTGATCTTCACGTCGCCGGCCGGAACCTGGACCGCCGCTTCTGTTTCAGCGGAAGGCACGGCCTGCGTGCTTGGCGTCGGCGACGGCTGGACCGACCTGACGCCGCCGGTCGGCGCCATGGCGCAGACGGAATCGACGCCGACGCGGTAAGCAAGCGTGCCGCAAAGCCGGCCGCGGCGTCAGGGGACCTCTCACGCCGATAGGCCCTCATCCGACCTTTGCTTACGCAAAGGCCACCTTCTCCCGCGAAGCGGGAGAAGGGTCGCTCTCAGCCGACGATTTCGTTCGCGGAGAAGAATTGCGCGATTTCGAGCGCGGCCGTTTCGGGCGCGTCCGAGCCATGCGCGGAATTCTCGCCCATCGACAGCGCGAATTCCTTGCGGATCGTGCCTGGAGCCGCCTTCTCCGGATTGGTCGCGCCCATCACTTCGCGGTAGCGGGCGATCGCATTGTCGCCTTCAAGCACCTGCACGACGACAGGGGCGGCCGTCATCATCTCGACGAGCTCGCCAAAGAACGGCCGCTCCTTATGCACGCCATAGAAAGCCTCGGCCTGCGCGCGGGTCATATGCAGGCGCTTCTGCGCGACGATGCGCAATCCCGCCTTCTCGATCGCGGCATTGACGGCGCCGGTCAGGTTGCGCCGCGTGACATCGGGCTTGAGGATCGAAAACGTGCGCTCTTTGGCCATGGCGGTTCGTGCTCTGTCGCTTGAGGGAAAAGAGCCGGGCTTATAGCGGCGGGGGGCGAGAGGGGCAAGGCTGCCGGGCATTATGAACAAGGGCCCCGGCCTTGGCGTCCCCGGCGGGTTGGCGCTGCCGTCAGCGCCAAATATTCATTGATTGCTCGCGCGCCCTGCTCCGCCAAGCAAACAATGAACGAAACTGCAGGCGTAAGGGATCTCGCGCATCGTGAGGGCGGACGCACTCTCGCCTTTTCATAGCGCCGCCGCCGGGCGCACGCCTCAATGCGCGTCGATCGCCGGAAGATTGAGATGCTGCTCGACCCGCCGCACCCGCGCCTCCAGTTCGCTGATCAGCACGCCGTGGCCGATGACCGCCGAATGATATTCGACAAGGGCGCGCCTTAGTCCAACGATTTGGTCCCGGGTCGCTTTTTGATCGGCTTCGGCCTTGGCCTGCATCGACACAAGGTCCGCAGCCACATCGGCGCGAAGGGAATGCACCTCGGCCCTCACGTCGCCGATATCGGCTTTCACCTCCGCGAGTTCGCCGTTAGTCGCCATGTCGGCGCGAATGCCGCGCAGCAATTCAAGAACGAGGTTTTCGGGTTCGTTGGCCATGATAAGTTCTTATAGCCCCCCCACGGGTTCTAGAAAAGGCGACATCCAAGCGAGCTCGCGATCGGACCCAGCATTGTCGCGCGGCCCTACCCCCCGCCCCGCTCCCGCCGCAACTTCTCCCAGTACTCCAGCCGCTTCCGGATCTCCCTCTCGAACCCACGCTCGACCGGCTCGTAGAGCTTCTGTCGCCCCAAGGCCTCGGGCCAATAGTTCTGGCCGCTGAAGGCGTCGGGCTGGTCGTGGTCATAGGCATAGCCGGCGCCGTAATTTTCGGCGCGCATCAGCTTGGTCGGCGCGTTGAGAATGACCTTGGGCGGCATCAGTGAGCCATGCTCCTTGGCGAGCCGGCTCGCCTCCTTGAACGCAACGTACATCGCGTTGGACTTCGGCGCCGTCGCGACATAGACGATGGCCTGCGCGATGGCGAGTTCGCCTTCCGGCGTCCCGAGGAAATCGAACGCGTCCTTGGCGGCGTTGGCGACGACGAGCGCTTGCGGATCGGCGAGGCCGATGTCCTCGCTCGCCATGCGCACGACGCGCCGCGCGATGAACAGCGGGTCTTCGCCCGCGTCGAACATGCGCGCGAGATAATAGAGCGCGGCGTCGGGGTCGGAGCCGCGCACGGCTTTATGCAGGGCCGAGATCAGATTGTAATGGCCCTCCTGCGCCTTGTCGTAGATCGGCGCGCGGCGCTGCACGATTTCGGCGAGTTGCGCGGTGTCGAAATTCTCGTCCGGCCGCGCCGCGCGCCAGACTTCCTCGGCGAGCGTCAAGGACGCGCGCCCGTCGCCGTCGGCCATGCGCACAAGCGCGGCGCGCGCCGGCGCGTCGAGCGGCAGCGCGCGCGCCATCAGGACTTCGGCGCGCGCCAGCAGCTTTTCGATCGCCGCCTCATCGAGCGCTCGAAACACCAGCACGCGCGCGCGCGACAGAAGCGCGGCGTTGAGTTCGAACGACGGATTCTCCGTCGTCGCGCCGATCAGCGTGACCGTGCCGTCCTCCATGACGGGCAGGAACGAATCCTGCTGGGCGCGATTGAAGCGATGGATTTCATCGACGAACAGCAAAGTGCCCTGCCCCATCGCGCGGCGTTCGCGCGCCGCCTCGAAGATTTTCTTGAGTTCCGCGACGCCGGAGAAGATCGCTGAGACCTGCACGAAGGCGAGCTTGGTGCCCTGCGCGCTCAGCCGCGCCACCGTCGTCTTGCCAGTGCCGGGCGGCCCCCAGAAAATCATCGAGCCCAGGGTCGGCGCATGGGTCATGCGCGTCAGCGCGCCGTCGGGGCCGAGCAGATGATCCTGCCCCGCAACCTCTTCGAGGTTTTGCGGGCGCAGCCGGTCGGCGAGCGGGCGCGGCGCGTCTTTGGCGAGGGAGACTTGGAAGAGGTCGGCCATGCCAAGACATTGTCGCGCAAGGCGGCGCAAGTCCAGCGCGCGGAAGCCCTTCTCCGCCTTGGGCGGAAGGTGGCCCGACAAAGTCGGGTCGCGGACGAATGCTTCGCATTCGTCTTGAGATGAGGGCGCGGAAGCTGGGTGCGGCGTTAAAAGGATCTCCCACGCCGAGAGGCCCTCATCCGGCGCTGCGCGCCCCCTTCTCCCGATTCTCGGGAGAAGGGGGATCACGCCGCGCGCTTGCTCGAACCATCCGCTTGCGACAATCTCGGCCGACAGTTTACACCCTCACCTTCTCCGAGATCGCCCCATGACCGATGCGCCCATCAGCCTCTCCCTCGCTCTGCCGACGGCCAAGCCGGAGGATGTCGGCTTGTCCCCCGCCGGCCTCGCCCGGCTTGAGGCGATCATGCAGCGCGAGGTCGACGCCGCGCGTTTGCCGGGCGTGACGATGCTGATCGCGCGCAACGGCAAGGTCGGCTATCGCGGCAATGTCGGCGCGTTGCGGCCGGACGGGCCGGCGATGCGCGGCGACGGCATTTTCCGCATCTATTCGATGACCAAGCCGATCGTCTCCGTCGCGCTGATGATGCTGGTCGAGGAAGGGCGGCTGTTCATTTCCGATCCGCTCGCCAAATTCATCCCGGAATTCGCCGATATGCGGGTCGGCGTCGAGAGGGGCGGCAAGCTCGAACTCATCGCCGCCGAGCGCGCAATCACCGTTCAGGACCTGCTGCGCCACACGTCGGGGCTCACCTACGCCTTCACGGGAAACTCGGCCGTGCAACGCCTTTATGGCGAGGCGCCTTTGCGCAGCCCGGGAATCGACAGCGCCGGCTTTGTCGCGGCGCTGGCCAAGCTGCCGCTGATCAACCAGCCCGGCGCTTCCTGGGATTACAGCCATTCGACGGATGTGGTCGGGCGGGTGGTCGAAATCGTCTCGGGCCAGACTTTGGGCGCCTTCCTGCAGGAGCGCATCCTCGGACCGCTCGGCATGAAGGACACCGCCTTTTTCGCGCCGCCGGAGAAACACGAGCGTCTGGCCGAAGGGTTCCCGATCGATCCCGACACCGGCGCGCCGGTGAAGCTGATCGAGGCGCGCGTCGCGCCAAAATTCGAATCGGGCGGCGGCGGCCTTGTCTCGACGATCGAGGATTATGCGCGCTTCCTGCAGATGCTGTATCTCGGCGGCGCCCTCGACGGCGCGCGCATTCTCGGGCGCAAGACCATCGCCTATATGGCCGCCGATCATCTGGGGCCCGCCGTGAGAAACGGAACCCCGTCGCTGTTGCCGCCCGGCCATGGTTTTGGCCTGGGATTTGCGGTGCGCAGGGAGGCCGGCATGGCTCCGACGCCGGGAACGCCGGGCGAATTCTTCTGGGGCGGCCTGGCGGGCACCGCGTTCTGGATCGCGCCCCAGGAAGAACTCATCGCGATCATGTTGATCCAGGCGCTCGGCCAGCGCGACTATTACCGTCAGCTCTTCCGCAATCTCGTCCACGCCGCATTGGCGTAGTCACGCCCCTGTCATGGGCGAAATAAAGACGCTCCTTCCAGCGCTTATTCCCGATTGTTACGTTTCGTTAACCATAATTGGGCGAAGGTCCTAGCGATTCGTTAACCAACAGCGCCGGCCATGATTCGCGGCCTTCGCGCGAATCTCAATAAGGGGCAGGATCGATGCGCACTATTGCTTTTGTTACGCAAAAAGGCGGTTCCGGTAAAAGTACATTGGCTTCCTCGCTGGCGGTCGCCGCCCATGAGGCGGGCGAGCGCGTGTTCGTCATCGACATGGACCCGCAGCATTCGCTGCTGAGCTGGGCCAAAACGCGCGGCCTCGACGACGTGCCGGTCAGCAGCGTGACGCCCGGAAGATTGCCGGCGACCCTGGCGGCGCTGGAGAAGAACGGGTTCACGCTGGCCATTATCGACACCGCAGGCGCCGAAGGCGGTTCGGCCGAGGCGGCGATGAAAGCGGCCGATCTCAACATCATTCCCTCGCGCCCCAATATTTTCGACCTTTGGGCAAGCGAGCAGACGCGCAAGACCCTCAAATCGCTGCGCGCCGAATTCGTCTTCGTGCTGAACCAGTGCCCGCCTGCGCAGCAGACCGCGCGTGTCGAGGAAGGCGCGGCGGCGCTCGAGGCGATGGGCGGCCTGATCACGCCGCTGGTTCTCGCCCGGGTCGATTATCAGGAAGCGGCGCGCCACGGCTGGGGCGTCACCGAAATCAATCCGCACGGCGCCGCGGCGGTCGAGATCAAGGCTTTGTGGTCCTCGGTCAAGCGCCGCCTGGCGCGCGGCAAGGCCAAGGCGCCAGTGCGCAGGGCCGCCTGACGCTTCCAATGCTATGATGGCGGCCCGAGCGAACAGCGACGAGGACCGCCATGACTTATCAATCCGCCTGGATGAGCCCGGAGCTGAGCGCTTTTCGCGACCAGTTCCGCCGCTTTCTCAAGGCCGATCTCGCGCCCCAGGCGGAAGGCTGGCGGCGCGCTAAAATGGTCGATCGCGACGCCTGGCGCGCTTTGGGCGGCATGGGTGCGCTGCTGCCGAGCGTGCCGGAGACCTACGGCGGCGGCGACGGGACTTTCGCCTTCGAGGCGGCCGTCATCGAGGACATTGCGACGATCGTGCCGGAGATGGCGACGGGCGTCAGCGTCCATAGCGCCATCGTCGCCCATTACATTCTCAATTATGGCTCGCATGAGCAGAAGCTGCGCTGGCTGCCGAAAATGGCGAGCGGCGAGTTCGTCGGCGCAGTCGCCATGACGGAGCCCGGCGCCGGCTCCGACCTGCAGGCCGTGCGCACCAGCGCCAAGAAGGTCGGCAATTCCTATGTCCTCAACGGCCAGAAGACCTTCATCACCAATGGAATCGCCGCCGATCTGGTGATCGTCGTCGCGCGCACCGGCGAGCCCGGCGCCAAGGGGCTTTCGCTGCTAGTGGTGGAGACGGAGGAATGCGAGGGCTTCCGGCGCGGCCGTAGCCTCGACAAGATCGGGCTGCACGCCTCCGATACGGCTGAGCTTTTCTTCGAGGACGCCATCGTGCCGCCGGAGAATCTGCTCGGCGGCGAAGAGGGCCAGGGTTTCGTCCAGCTCATGCAGCAATTGCCGCAGGAGCGGCTCGCCCTGGCGCTCGCTTCCGTCGCGGCGATGGAAAGCGCGATCGCGGTCACCGTGGATTACGCCAAGCAGCGCAAGGCGTTCGGCAAGCCGATCATCGAATTTCAGAACAGCGCGTTCAAGCTCGCCGAGCGCAAGACGGAAGCGACGATCGCCCGCGTGTTCGTCGATCATTGCGTCATGCAATTGATCGCGGGGGAGCTCGACACGGTCACCGCGTCGATGGCCAAATATTGGTGTTCGGACAAACAGGCCGAGACCGCCGACGAATGCCTGCAATTGCACGGCGGCTACGGCTATATGGAGGAATATCCGATCGCGCGCATGTTCGTCGACGCGCGCATCCAGAAGATCTACGGCGGCGCCAACGAGATCATGAAGGTGATTATCGCGCGGTCGTTGTGACGGGGCGGCGCGAATGGGCGCGCGGCGCTTGCTCCAGGGGGGCCGCCTTCCACCCACAACGGTCATTCGCCGCCCATGGCCGAACGAGGCCAGTTGGCTAAGCGGCCCCTGGCTAGCTCGGCCGTTCATGATCGCTTTGCGCCTCTCTCGGACGCCCCGAGCGGTGGGCCACATTCCCAAAAGCATACCGTCCGCTCTCGGCCACAGAAAGCCGGGCGGATGAGCCGAGGCGCCGCTGACCGCCGCCGTGATCCGCATGGTCTTGTCGAAGCTCAGCGCGAAGTGATACAGCGAGGCCGCGCGGACGTTGCCGACTTTGGCGCTTGGCGACCCCGCGCAGGGAAGGCCCTAGCTTGCCGATCGGGCCGTGTGGGGGCAATCTCAGCGCAGCAAGACGTACAGCGTGTGTACGCCTGTTTATTTTCTGGACGGGCAACGGGACATGGGAAACTCCAAAATCATGATCATAGACGGTGGGATTGCCGATGCCGGCGCGATGGACGAGACAGCTCTGCCTGGGCTTCGCTCGGGGCTTCTCAACCGCCGGTCGTTTCTGTTCGGCGCCGCCGTCGGTCTCGGCGCGCTGGAGCTGGCCGGTTGCGCGTCCGACGGCATGAGCCGCGCCGAGGCGGAGAAGCTCTACGGGCTGGTGCCCGACGAGAAATTCCCGATCCCGGCGGTCGACGTCAGCAAGATCGATCCGAAATATTATCGCCGGACAGTGCGCTACGACAGCGATGAAGCGCCCGGCACCATTATCGTCGATCCCAAAAATTACTATGTTTACCGCATCGAAGGCGACGGAAACGCCACCCGCTATGGCGCCAATGTCGGCCGCGCCGGGTTCCTGTGGAGCGGTGACGCTTATGTCGGGCGCAAGGCCGAATGGCCCATCTGGACGCCGCCCAAGGAGATGATCGCGCGCCAGCCAGAGGCGGGCAAATATGCAGGCGGCATGCCGGGAGGCCTCGACAATCCGCTCGGCGCCCGCACGCTCTATCTCTATCAGAAGGGCGTTTACACGGAATACACGATCTACAGCACCAGCGACCCCGAGACGATCGGGACCAACATTACGAGCGGCTGCACCGGCCTCCTCAGTCAGGACATGCTCGACCTCTATTCACGAACGCCGGTCAAAACGAAAGTGGTCGTCCTGCCTGCATAGGCGTCAGCGTCCGGTCCTGCCGGCGCCGGCGGGGCAAAGAGCAGGGCCGTTCGTTAGAGTCATAGCGATTGTGGGTGGGAGCGGCCGCTTGTCGCGTGTCGGCGCCGCACCGCTTCAAACGTCCGCTGCCTATTTGTTTCCCCCTAGAGCCCTTGAAAACGCGCGCGATTTGCGAAAAATCGGCATCCACTTTTTCGCCGCGCGCTCTAAAAGCGGACCGACTGGAATCGGCCAGCAGCAGTCATTCGGCCGCGTACCGGAAGGACCGATCTTTGGCGCATCCCGGTCGTCGACTCAGCGGCTCCCAATGACCCGCTTCCACCCAAACCGGCCGCATGACTTGGCGCCAACCGTCGACCTCTCGCCTATCCCCCGATTACCCTCTGGATCACTTCGCCGCCGCGCTGGATCGTCAGCCTCCGGTAATTGGGGCGCGCGGCCGAGGCTTTTTCGAGATCGTGGAAACGCTGGCGCTGATTGCGGAGAATTGCGTTAGGGCCAGATGAGACCGACAAAGTTCGACGCCTGGACTCGCGAGCTGAGATCTCATCGGGCCTCTCTCGCCGCGAGCTCAGTTCTTTGCGTAGAGCGCCGCTGACAGATAATCGCTGAATGCGCGCGCCTTCCGCGACGGTTGCCTTCCCGACGAAAAAACGACGTAGGCGTCAATCGGCTCAAGCGTGTAATCGGCGAGAATCCGCACGAGCCGGCCATCCTCCAGTTCCTCTGCGCACATCCAAGTCGATGCGACCGCAATTCCAAGACCGGCGACAGCGCAGGCGATGACTCCCGAGCCGGAGCCGGTGCGAACCCGCACGTCGATCGCAACATCGTCGCGCCTTTCGCCATGTCGGAACGACCAGACCTCGCGCGCGGCGTCGACGGGGCCGCCGAGGCAGTCGTGACCGCCGAGGTCGTCGAGATCGGCGGGAACGCCTCGGCGCCTCAAATATGCGGGAGAGGCGACGACGATCCTGTCTGTGGTGGCCAGCTTGCGCGTCAGAAAGGCTGAGTCCGGCTGATTGCCCAGACGGAGCGCGAGATCGGCGCCTTCGGCGACGAGATCGTCGTAGCGGTCGGATATCATGAGCTCGATCTTGAGCTCCGGCTGCAGTGCGAGGAAGCCTGGGAGGCGTGGAATGATCTGGCGCACGCCATAGGCCACCGGCAAGCTAATGCGTAAAACCCCCGACAACCGTTCTGCGCCGCGTGCTTCATTCTCCGCCTCGTCGATCGCCGCCAAGGCTTCGCGGGCGCTCAGCGCCAGGGCCTGACCGGCGTCGGTCGTGGCGATACGGCGCGTCGTGCGCTGAAGCAGCGTGACGCCGAGCCGGGCTTCCAGCGACGCTACAGCTCTCGAGACCGAGGGCTGGGAAAGTCCAAATTCGCGCGCGGCCTTCGAAAAACTGCCTGTCTCCACGGTGCGCACGAAAAGCGAAAGCTGATTAAGACGATCATTCATACGATAACAGTATATATGTTATCAAAAGATAGGCAATACCGCAGTCATCTTGCATCAATTATCTCTGGGGTCGACAGCGCGTCCGAAGGAGGCGCTCCATCATCCAAAGGAGATTTTCATGAAAGACATGAAAGAATTGAGCGGAAAGGTCGCCGTCGTCACCGGCGCCTCCAAAGGAATCGGCGCACAGATCGCCAAGCAATTGGCGGGGGGCGGCGCCTCTGTCGTCGTCAATTACGCCTCCAGCAAAAGCGGCGCCGACGAGGTCGTCGCGGCGATCCTGCAAGACGGCGGCAAAGCGATTACGGTCCAGGCCGACGTCACCAAGAGCGTGGATGTGAAGCGTCTGTTTGAGGCGACGAAGGACGCCTTTGGCCGGCTGGACATTCTCGTCAACAATGCCGGCGTCTTCAACTTCACCGCTTTGGAGCAAGTGACGGAACAGGATTTCCGTCGGCAATTTGACGCCAACGTCCTCGGCACGATCCTCACCATCCGCGAGGCGCTTTCCTATTTCGGCGAGGGGGGCGGAAGCGTCATCAATCTAAGCTCGATCTCCAGCATCAATCCCGTTCCCAACTCGGTGGTCTATTCCGCCTCAAAGAGCGCGGTCGACGCCATTACGAAGGCGCTCGCAACCGAACTTGCCGGACGCAAAATCCGCGTCAATGCGATAGCGCCCGGCATGACCGCAACCGAGGGCCTGGCCGGTTTGGGCGTTGACGATGCCGCCGCAAAAACCATCGGCGCCGGCCTTCCGCTGGGGAGGATCGGCAAGCCTTACGACATCGCTGAGGTCGCGGCCTTCCTTGCCTCCGATCGTTCGGCCTGGGTGACCGGAGAACGGATCACGGTGTCCGGAGGTCAGCGCTGAACTATTCAAGGGGCCGCTGAATTCGGTCATCCGAACGGAGTTTGCGCGCCTCGAGAAGTGCGAAGCTGAAGCTAAGAGCAATAGGTATTCTAGTAATGACCTGTCGTGGTGGGCGCTATTTTTCGATTAACAAAAGACGGACGCGCAGCAGCGCCAACCGTCGACGGCGCCCCTACCCCCCGATCACCGTCTGGATCACCTGGCCGCCGCGCTGGATCGTCAGCTTCCAGTAATTGGGGCGCGCGGCGGAGGCCTTTTCGAGATCGCGCGTCGTGGCGATCTTCTGGCCGTTGACGGCGAGGACGATGTCGCCTTTCTGCACGCCGACATTGGCCGCCGTCGTGCCTTCGGGAACCTCGGCGACGACCACGCCCTCATGCGCATTGGCGATCGACAATTCCTCGACGACGGCCGGCGAGATGTTGATCACCACCGCGCCCTGAAACGGCGACAGGGTCTTGATCGTGATCGCATCGCGCGGCGGCGTTTCGGGCGCCGCGATGAGTTTCAGCGGCAGCACGATTGTCTTGCCGTCGCGCTGGACGCCGAGCGAGGCGACGCCGCCGACCGGCCTTTCGCCGAGGCGAAAGCCGACGCCGCCGCTGTCCTCGACCTCCTGGCCGTCGATCGCGGTGATGACGTCGCCGCGCTTGAGACCCGCCTCCGCCGCCGGGCCGCCTTCGTCCAGGCTTGCGACAAGCGCGCCGACCGGGCGATCGAGGCCGATCGAATCGGCGATGTCCTTCGACACGTTCTGCAGCGAAGCGCCGAGCCAGGGCCGCTTGACCGCCTTGCCGCCGCCCTTGGCCGCCGCGACGACGCCCTTGACCATATTGACGGGGATGGCGAAGCCGATCCCCATGCTGCCGCCCGAGCGCGAATAGATCGCCGAATTGATGCCGACCAGCCGCCCGTTCAGATCGACGAGCGCACCGCCCGAATTGCCTGGATTGATCGCGGCGTCGGTCTGGATGAAGAAGCCGTAATCGCTGATGCCGGCCTGCGTGCGCGCCAGCGCCGAAATGATCCCCTGCGTCACCGTCTGGCCGACGCCGAAGGGATTGCCGATGGCGATGACGAAATCGCCGACTTCGATCGCGTCGGAATCGCCAAGCTCAAGCACCGGGAATGTCTCGTCGCCCTTGATCCTGAGCACCGCCAGATCCGTGCGCGGATCGCGCAGCACGATTTCGGCCTCGAATTCGCGATGGTCGGATAGTGCGACCTTCACCTCCGTCATGCCCTCGATGACATGGTGATTGGTGACGACGAGGCCGCTCGAATCGACGATGACGCCCGAGCCGAGCGACTGGGCCGTGCGCGCGTTCTCGCCCTGGCCGCCAAAGAACCGGCGAAAGATCGGGTCGTCGAACATGGGATTGGACGCCCGCGTCTCGACCCGCGAGGCGTAGACATTGACGACCGCCGGCTGCGCCTTTTTCACCACCGGCGCGAAAGACAGATGCACTTCGCCGGGGCTTTGCGGAACGACCTTCTGCGCATCCGCCATGGTCGGGCCGACGAGAACAGCCAGAACGGCGACAATCAAGAAACGAAGCAAAGCTCACCTCCAGCAAAATGCTTGCGCCAGATATAGGGCGGCCCGTCGACCGGCGCAAAACCGCGCCTCACGGCTTGCCGGCGTCGCCGGGCCGCAACGCGTTCTCCGACGCTGCGCTCGCAGAACCGCCCGGGCGCTTCTTGCGCCGCCCGGCGGCGAGTTGATTCAAAGCCTCGATGACAATCGAGAAGCCGATCGCCGCGTAGACATAGCCTTTGGGCACTTCGAATCCGGCGCCGTCGGCGACCAAAGTCATGCCGATCAGCAGCAGGAAGCTCAGCGCCAGCATTTTCACTGTCGGATGGCGCTCGATAAAAACGGAGAGCGGCCCCGCGGCTGCGAGCATGATCGCCACGGCGACGACGATCGCCGCCGCCATCACCCAAAACTCATTGGCCATGCCGACCGCCGTGATCACGCTGTCAAGCGAAAACACCATATCGAGCAACATGATCTGCACGACAATCCTGCCGAAACTGCCGCGCTTGCCGCCCGCCTCCTCATGCGCATCGTCGCCTTCGAGCCGGTGATGGATCTCGGTTGTGCCCTTGTAGAGCAGGAAGAAGCCGCCGACGATCAGGATGATGTCCCGCCAGGAGAAAGCGTGGCCGAAGAGTTCGAACAATGGCGCGGTGAGCCCGATGATCCAGGCGATGGAGGCGAGCAGCGCAAGGCGGGCGACGAGCGCCAGCCCCAGCCCGACCCGCCGCCCGCGACTGCGAAGTTCCGGCGGCAGCCGCCCGGCGAGGATCGCCACAAACACCAGATTATCGATGCCGAGTACGATTTCGAGCGCGGTCAGCGTGAACAGGCTCGCCCATATCTGCGGATCGCTCAGCCAGTGCATGCTCAACCTTTCGATACGTCTGGCCTAGTGGGTACGTCTGTGAAATTGATGAGGCGTTGGAAGTTCCCTCCCCCCTTGTGGGGGAGGGAATATTGGCGTCCTTCAATTTCACTGACGCACACCACCAGCTTCTATCGTTCGGTAAGCTGCTTGTAAGCTTCCGTGGCGGCGCGCGCCAGTTCGGCGCGCAATTCGGTCTGGGAGACGCCGACGCCTTTGGCGGCGAAATCATCGTGCAATTTCTTGATGACGTCGTCGTCGCCCGGCGCCTGGAAATCCGCGGCGACAATGGTTTGGGCATAAGTTTCCGCGGCCTCGCCGGCGGGCAGGCCCAGCCGCTCGGCGGCCCATAGGCCGAGCAGCTTGTTGCGCCGGGCGGCGACGCGGAACGACAGTTCCTGGTCGCGCACGAACTGGGCTTCAAAGCCTTTTTGCCGTTCTTCGAAACTATTCATGAATGATGCTCCTTGATTGCGATGAGAACTTTTGGACTGAAGCCGAGCCGCGCGCTCAGCGCAGCAAATGGGGCCAGCGCCGCTCGATCCAATCGAGAACGCGGCCGCGGGCGCGCCTGAGCGGCGGCGCGTCTTCGGCCAGCAGCGCGAGACCCAGCGGCAGCATCCAAAGCCCGAGGACGGGGAGAATGCTGAGCAGGCCGCCGCAGATCAGCAGCAATCCAGCCGGAATTCGCGCCCAGCGCGAAGAAGGGCGGCGCAGCCAATGCGTCGCCATCCGCAGACGGCGCGGCAGCCGCGCGATCAATAGCGCGAGCCGCGGATCGTCCGGCTCCACGTACTGGATCGTCGACGCCATAGCGGGGGCGTTCGAGGCAGCGCCGCTCATCTTACGCGCCCGACATGATGGAGGCTGCGCGACGATGGCGCGCCGAGCGCGATATGGATGAGTTGCAGAAAGCGAATTTCGCGGTCGTGGAGATAGCCGTCGGCCGTGGCGACCTCCCGCCCGGCGGCGATCGCCAGGCGCGCCGGCCAGCGACCGGCGAATCGTCCGAGTCGGTCGACCGCCGCCTTGGCGGCGCTATATCTTTCAAATTGCCGGAGACGGCGTCGGAAGGCGGCGAGGATTTCACGACGCGTGAAGATGGACAGGAAGCCGTACCGATCCATGAAGTTCACCAGCGCGTCACGCTCGGCGGGCGCGACCCGGCCGTCGGCGCATGCGACCAGCGCGCCCGCTGTCGTGACCACGTCCAGCGCTTCGCTCGCGCGTTCGTCGCGCGGCGCGGCCACGCGCGCGGCGCGCGTCACATTCCTTCGGTCGTGAACGTTTCGATTTAGCATATCAGCTCCTCTTGGCGGCGCGCCGGCGCGGCTGAGGAACTCGATCGATTTGTGCGGGGAATTTCTGATCGTCTGGCCCCGCGCGATCGACCGGTCCTCGCGCGCGAGCGCAAGACAACACGGCGATCCGACATCGCAGGGTTAACCGACCGAGGTCGGCATCCCTGCCAGAGGGGCCCGGATCATTCGTTGTCTATGAGTTAGGGGCCGGAAGCAGGCATTCAAGAGGAGCGCCCCTGTTTTCGAAGGGGCGGCGGTCAGCGCCTAGCCGGATTTGCCGATGCGTCCGAGATGGGTGTCGTTGAAAGCTGTGGCGTATTTCAGGCCGTAGCCCAGCGCACGGTCGGCGCCGACATGGGCGAGCCAGATGAGGGCGAGGCGTTCGCCTAGATCCCAGCCGAGCCAGGCGGCGAGCGCGATGAGGGCCAGCGGCCCCAGCGTCGAGTGAACCGCATTATAGGCGATGGCGCCGGCGCGGGTGGAAACGGGATAGGCGATGAACGACAGATCGGGCGCAAGGAACAGAACGGCGAACCACAACCACGATCCCTCGAACCGCGCATAGAAAAAGGCGGCGCCGATCAGCAGCGCCGCCCCTTCCAGTTTCAAAATCAGTTTGGGGACGCCGGCGACGGCGCCCGAAGACGGCGCCGCGTCCATCAGTCCTCGGCCGACGCCCTCTTGTCCTGCGCGGGGCCTGAATCCTTGCCCTTCGCCTCGACATCGCGGTCGACGAATTCGATCACCGCCATCGGCGCATTGTCGCCCGGGCGGAAGCCGGCCTTCATGACTCTGAGATAGCCGCCGTTGCGGGTCTTGTAGCGCGGCCCCAGCACGTCGATCAGCTTCTTGACGAGATCGGCGTCGCGCAGGCGCGAGATCGCCTGGCGGCGCGCATGCAGATCGCCGCGCTTGCCGAGCGTGACAAGCTTCTCGACGACGGGACGCAGGTCTTTGGCCTTGGGTAGCGTCGTGAGGATCTGTTCGTGCTTGATCAAGGCCTGCGCCATATTGGCGAACATGGCCTTGCGGTGCTCGGCGGTCCGATTGAACCGCCGCAATTTATGTCCATGGTACATCGCGGCTCTCCTGTTTTTGCGGCCGCCGTGCCAAGGAACGGCCGTCGTTTTAATTCCCCTTCTCCCGCTTCGCGGGAGAAAGTAGAGTGAGGGCGTTGGCTATAGGGCGTGAACCCTGGCGAGGCCCTCATCCGACCTCGCTTCGCGAGGCCACCTTCTCCCGCGAAGCGGGAGAAGGGTCTGCCTTTCCTAGTAATGCTCTTCGAAACGCTTGGCCAGGTCTTCGATATTCTCGGGCGGCCAGCCCGACACTTCCATGCCGAGATGCAGGCCCATCTGGGCGAGCACTTCCTTGATCTCGTTGAGCGACTTGCGTCCGAAATTCGGAGTGCGCAGCATTTCGGCTTCCGACTTCTGGATGAGGTCGCCGATATAGGTGATGTTGTCGTTCTTCAGGCAATTGGCCGAGCGCACCGACAATTCGAGTTCGTCGACCTTCTTGAGCAGAGCCGGATTGAAGGCGAGCTCGGGGATCGACTGGGCCGCCTCTTCGCGGCGCGGCTCTTCGAAATTGACGAAGACGTTAAGCTGGTCCTGCATGATGCGCGCGGCATAGGCGAGCGCGTCCTCGGGGGCGAGCGCCCCGTTGGTCTCGATCGTCATCGTCAGCTTGTCCTTGTCGAGATCCTGGCCCTCGCGGGTGTTCTCGACGCGGTAGGAGACTTTGCGCACCGGCGAGAACAGGCTGTCGATCGGCATCAGGCCGATCGGCGAATCCTCGGCGCGGTTGCGATCGGCGGGGACATAACCCTTGCCGGTCGTCACGGTGAATTCGAAGCGGATTTCCGCGCCTTCGTCGAGCGTGCAGATGACGAGGTTCGGGTTAAGGATCTGGATGTCGCCGGTGGTCTGGATTTCGCCAGCCGTCACCGCGCCGGGGCCGTTGCGCTTGAGCACCAGGCGCTTGGGTCCCTCGCCCTGCATCTTGACCGCGATATCCTTGACGTTGAGCACGATGTCGACGACATCTTCGCGCACGCCGGGGATCGACGAGAATTCATGCAGCACGCCGTCGATATGGATCGAGGTGATCGCGGCGCCCTGCAGCGACGACAGCAAGATGCGGCGCAGCGAATTGCCGAGCGTCTGGCCAAAGCCGCGCTCCAGCGGCTCGGCGACGACAGTCGCAAAGCGGCGGGGATCGTCGCCATGCACGACTTCGAGTTTCTTGGGCTTGATGAGTTCTTGCCAGTTCTTCTGAATCACTTGGATCGCCTTCCATTCGTCGAGGCCGGGACGAATTCCCCAGCCCTCCGCGGATGCACAGTTTAAGAAAGCGCGCTGCGGCCTCGCGCTTCGCTGGGATTATAGAAGCAGCGGATCAGACGCGCCGACGCTTGCGCGGGCGGCAGCCGTTATGCGGGATCGGCGTCACGTCGCGGATCGAGGTGACGTTGAAGCCCGCCGCCTGGATCGCGCGCAAAGCCGATTCGCGCCCCGAGCCCGGCCCGGAAACCTCGACCTCGAGCATGCGCATGCCATGTTCGGAGGCTTTCTTGACCGCGTCCTCGGCGGCCATCTGGGCGGCGAAGGGCGTCGATTTGCGCGAGCCCTTGAAGCCCATCGTGCCGGCCGACGACCAGGAGATCGTATTGCCCTGCGCGTCGGTGATGGTGATCATCGTATTGTTGAACGTCGAATTCACATGGGCGACGCCCGAAACGATATTCTTGCGTTCTTTCCGGCGGACGCGGGTCGCTTCCTTAGCCATTGATCAGTCCTTAGCAGCGCCAGCGGCGCGAAATGGAGAAAACCTTAAAGCGATCCAGCCGTCACTTCTTCTTGCCGGCGATGGCTTTGGCCTTGCCCTTGCGGGTGCGGGCGTTGGTGTGCGTGCGCTGGCCATGCACGGGCAAGCCGCGACGATGGCGAAGGCCGCGATAGGCGCCCAGATCCATCAGGCGCTTGATATTGATCGCCACTTCGCGGCGCAGGTCGCCCTCGACCTGATAATCGCGATCGATCGTCTCTCTGATCTGCAGCACTTCCGAATCGGTCAATTGGGCGACGCGACGATCGGCGGGGATATGCACCTTCTCGCAAATCTCCTCGGCCTTTTTGGCGCCGATGCCATGGATATATTGAAGCGCGATGACGACGCGCTTGTTGGTCGGAATATTGACGCCTGCTATACGAGCCAAACTCTTTCTCCATATGGCCGCGCCGAAGCGCGGGGCTGAAAGGCCCGCGACGTCCGGTGGAGGCCGGCCCTTGCGCGGGTTCCCAAACGCAAACGAGCCCGGTCGCACAAAGCGGCGCCGGGACCCAGAAACCATTCGGGATGGCGGCTATGTAGTCGGTCGCGGACCGCGCGTCAACCAGAGGATTGAACCTCGTCAGCCCAAGCGCGGCTTCGCCGGGTTGGAATCGGCGGTCCCCGGTGCTATTCTTACGATATCTCGATCGATATATGAGGGTAAGAAATGGTTGCGACCGCCACGCTTTCCAGCAAATTCCAGATATCCATCCCGAAAGCCGTGCGCGAGGCGCAGGCATGGCAGGCCGGTCAGGTCTTCGTTTTCATCCCGAAGGGCGGCGGCGTTCTGTTGGCGCCCGTCCCGCATCGCGACGCGCTGACCGGCATCGCTGGGGGCGCCGACCCAAAGGGCTATCGCGACAGGGACGATCGCTATTGATGCGCGTGTTCGACACATCGGCGTGGATCGAGAAGTTCATCGGCAGCGCGCTTGGATTGCGGCTCGACGCGGAACTGCCGGACGCGGCGCAATGCATCGTCCCCACCATCGTCCAACTTGAACTCGCCAAATGGCTCGCGCGCGAGCGCTCCGAAGACGTGGCCGATCTGGCGATAGCGTATACGCTCACTTGCGTCGTCGTTCCGCTCGATACGGCGCTGGCGTTCAGCGCCGCCGAGCTTTGCAAGCGCCATAAGCTCTCGACCGCCGACGCCATCGTCTACGCCACGGCTTTGGCTGGCCAAGCGGCGCTGGTGACCTGCGACGCCCATTTCGAAGACCTGCCCGGCGTGCTCTATTTCGCTAGGGAGAATCGAGCGTGAGACTTGCAGGTCGGTCGCCAGATGCGCTTGCCGGCGGAATAATTTGGGAAGGCAAACGGCATGGAACAGCGCTTCACCTTCGACAAGATCGCCTCGCTCTACGACGCCGCGCGCCCCGATTATCCCGACGCCCTCTTCAGCGATGTCGCCGCGCTGGCGAATCTGGGGCCCGGCGACGCCATTCTTGAGGTCGGCTGCGGCACGGGGCGGGCGACGCAGGGCTTTGCGCGCTTAGGTCTGCCCATCCTCGCGCTGGACCCGGGGCCGGCGCTTCTCGATGTCGCGCGCCAACGGCTCGGCGCTTTCTCCAACGTGCGTTTCGCGGAGGCGACTTTCGAAGCGTGGCCGCTCGAGCCCGGCGCCTTCACGCTGGTCGCCGCCGCGCAAAGCTGGCACTGGGTCGCGCCCGACGTACGTTTCGCCAAAGCGGCGGCGGCGCTCAAACCCGGCGGCTTTCTCGCTGTGTTCGGCAATGTGTCGATGCCGCTCCCCGGCCCGCTCGGGGAAGCGATCGACCATCTCTATGCGCGCTACGCGCCGCGCCTGCTGCAGGATCCGCCGGGAGACTGGTATGGGCCGGGCGGGGTCCTCGCCAAGATATTCAGCGAAGCGGAGCGTTTCGGCCCCGCGACGCATAAAAGCTATCCGTGGACGCGAACGCACGATGCGTCGAGCTACGTCGACCTCCTGCGCACCCGTTCCGACTGCCAGATCCTCGAACCCGCCCAGCGCGACGCGCTGACCGCCGCCGTCGCGGCGGCGATCGAGGCGCATGGCGGCGCGTTCAAGGCGAGCTATGAGGCGCATCTGTATTTGGCGCAGCGCGCGGGGTAGGAGCGCGACCGCGGAACGACACTCTGGTGGCACGAATATAGGAACCCTGACCGTCATGTCCTTGCTTGTCAGGTTGCCGCGCAGTTGAGAATTGGCATCCCTTGGAGATGCCTGAGATGGTAACGGAGCGAAAGGGATCGCGCCTCAGCGGACGCGGATTATGACGAAGAGGTTAGAGCGCCGGAATCCCTCCCCCCTTGTGGGGGAGGGTTAGGGAGGGGGGTCGCGCCGACCTATCAGATTGGAGCGCAATCCTTTTATCGGCAAGGTCTGCGCGACCCCCCATCCCGACCTTCCCCCACAAGGGGGGAAGGGGAAAGCAGACGCCCTTTCAATTTGGTTGATACAGGCTTCGAGTTTCGGAGATTCATCCTGTGGAGAAGGAAACCGCGCCGAGCGCGGAACTGGCCGCTGCGATCGCTGAGCGCGTGATCGGCTGCGCGCCCGTCGCGGTTCGCCGATTCACGACTGGCGCACAGCATTATGTCTTCGACGTTGCGTTCGCGGACCGGCCGTCCGTTGTCGCCCGTATCGGCGGGCCGTCGGCCCATTCATTGATGGCCGGCGCGCTGCACCTCTCAGGTTTGCTCAAGCCGCGCGGCGCGCCGTTGCCGGCGATCCTGGCTGAAGACGTTCAAGCAGAGTTCCCGTGGCTGCTGCTGGAGCGCTTGCCTGGAACGGACCTTGGCGCCTGCATCGACGGCCTATCGGACAGGCAACTTGATCAGATCGCCGCCAGAGTGGCCCACGCTCAGGCCATCACGGCAAAGACGGGCTCGGCCGGGCGCTACGGCTATGCGGCCCGGCCGGAACAGGCGCCCTATGCCGCATGGTCGCACGTGCTCGCCGCCAATCTTGCCCGGTCGCGCGAGCGCATCGCCTTCGCCGGCCTGTTCGATATCGGGCCGGTCGCACGCGCTGAAACCGCGCTCGCCGCCCTTCGCGATGGAATCGACCAGATTGCGCCAACGCCCTTCCTGCACGACACCACGACCAAAAACGTCATCGTGACGGCCGAGGGCGTCTTTTCCGGCATCGTCGATGTCGACGATCTGTGCTTTGGCGACCCGCGCTATGCCGCCGCGCTGACGCTGGCGTCGCTGATGGGTTATGGCGGGCCCGTCGGCTATGTGTCCGCCTGGTCGCGGCATGCGGGATGGCCGGACGACCGCCTGTTCCGGTTCTATGTCGCGATCTTCCTGCTGGACCTGATGAGCGAACATGGCCACGCGTTCAACGGCAATGAGCGCGCTTCGACGCCCGAGGCGCGGGCGTCATTGCTCGGCGCGTTCGAAGAGACCATAAAGCTCGTCCGGTCATGACGCGAGCCGGCGCCAGCCGAACGCGCGACGCCTCAAGCGAGGGTCTTGTTCGCAATGATGATCAATTGCGTGATCCGATCGTTCCGGATGCTGAAATAATAGGTCAGGATCAACGGGTCGGGCAGGTTGGTCTTGTCGAAATCGCCGTCGACGCGGGCGTGCAGGACGATGTCGCCGCGCTGATCGTAGGCGCGTTCGACTTTCAGCGTGACATTGTCGCCGAATATTTCCTTGTCAGCCCAGGCGCGAATGGCGTCGCGCCCGAGGAACTCGCGCTTGGCGTCGTTCACCAAGGCGTCCGGCGCGAACGTCGCCATCAGCGCATCCGGATCGTGATTGTTATGCGCGGCGACGTGGCTGGAGCTGAGCCGCGGCAGGGTTTGGGTGATGTCGTTGAGCATGGCTGTTCCCTCTCGAAGGTTGATGGGAACAGATTAGGCCGACCCTCCTGTCAGTTTCTGTCAGGAGTGAATTCCCCAGCCTGATCGCGATTCATCTGGCTTCGCCATTTCCGCACAAGCTGGCCGCGGCGGCCCGGATAAAGCCCGCCGGTCTCCTCAGCCGAGCCGATGCGATCGGTGCGGAACATGCGATAGGCCTGCCGCATCTCGCACCAGGCGAGGAGAACGCGCGCCTCGTTCGTGAACCCCAAGGCGAGCGGCCAGACAATGCGCTCCGTCGACGCGCCGTTCGCCGCCTGATAGGCGATGCGCAGCTTGGCCTGGGCGCGAATGGCGGCGCGAAAAGCGGTCAGCGGCACGGCATTGTCGGGATAGCCCCGGCCTCTGGGCCCCGGCAGCGAGATCGGGCTAAGCATCGCCTCTTTCGCGGCGGTCGAAAGAATGGCGGCGATCTTCGCCGAGGCGCGCGCCGCCGCCTCGCGGAGCGCGCCATCGCCGCGCTGGTCGACATAGCGCAGTCCGAGCACGACAGCCTCAGTCTCGTCGTCGCTCAGCATCAGCGGCGGCAGGAACAGGCCCGGCCGCAAGACATAGCCGACGCCCGCCTCCCCATAGATCGGCGCTCCCTGCGCCGACAGTTCGGCGACGTCGCGATAGAGGGTGCGTTCGGAAACGCCAAGCTCGGCGGCGAGCGACGCCGCCGTGACCGGCTGCGTCTTGCCGCGCAGGATTTGCAGCAGCTCAAGAAGACGCGTCGTTCGCGCCATACGGCAGGGGCTCCGGTCGGGACGGCAATGGGTTTCGAAGACAGTTTATACGCTTTTCCTGACAGAAAATGGCAGGAGCGCGAAGATGCGGCCCCGACAACACCGCCGCGCCTCCCTTCTCCCGCCTTTGGCGAGAAGGTGGCCTTTGCGTAAGCAAAGGTCGGATGAGGGCGGTTCGGCTGGGCGCCACCCGCCAAGTGCGCTCCGACCGGTCAAGGCTTGCGCGCGAAGGCATTTCAATCCAGTCCTTCAACGAACCGCAACTTGACGAGATAGAACCGTCCATGAACCGCTGGCCCGTTCACGAAGCAAAAGCGCGTTTCACCGAGCTTCTCGAGACATGCCTGAAGCACGGCCCGCAAGTGGTGACGAGAGACGGCGCGGAGATCGCGGTGCTCGCGCCTGTCGACGAATGGCTCGACCTCCAGCAATCCGCGCGCCCTACCCTCAAGGAGTTGCTGCTGGCCGAGAAGCCCCGCGCGAACATCCCTGTCCTGAAGCGCGGCCAGCAAAGGCGGCGTCAAGCGCCGCGCTTTGACTGAACGGCCGCAAACCAGCAACCGTCACGACCTCTGGATTGCTTCGCTCCGCTCGCAATGACGGTGGCGCCTTGCAAGCTGAGGCGAGCCTCCGATCAGATCGCCATGCCGCCCGAGACCTCGATGCGCTGGGCGTTGATCCAGCGGTTGTCTTCGGACAGCAGCGAGGCGATCATCGGGCCGATGTCGTCGGGCAGGCCGGCGCGGCCGAGCGCGGTCATGTCGGCGACGCGCTTGTTCAGGTCGGGATTGTCGCGGACCATGCCGCCGCTGAAATCGGTCGCGATGGCGCCGGGGGCCACGGTATTGACGGCGATCCGGCGCGGCGCCAGTTCCTTTGCGAGATAGCGGGTGAGAACCTCGATCGCGCCTTTCATCGAGGCGTAGGAGGCGCTTCCCGGCATGGCGAAGCGCGTGAGGCCCGACGAGATCGTGACGATGCGGCCGCCGTCCTCGATCAGCGGCAGAAGTTTTTGCGTCAGGAAGAACACGCCCTTGAAGTGGACGTTGTAGAGGCCGTCCAGCTCTTCCTCGGTCGTCTTTTCGAAGGCGTTATGGTGCGACGTGCCGGCGTTGTTGACGAGATAGTCGAAACGCTCGCGCCCCCATGTGTCGCGCAGGGCGCTCTTCAGCGTCTGGGCGAAGCGGTCGAACGTCGCCACCGCGCCGGTGTCGAGCCGCAGCGCGACCGCCTTGCGTCCTTCGGCTTCGACGGCCGCGACGACCGCGCGCGCTTCGTCGGCGCGCGAATGGTACGTGATCACCGAATCGACGCCCTTGCGGGCGAGGCTTTCGGCGGTGTTGCGGCCGAGGCCGCGGCTGCCGCCGGTGATGAAGGCGATTTTCTGCGTCTGGTTGGCCATGTCCCGATCCTCTTGTTGGATTGACAGCGATATAGCCTCGCCAATAAATCGAACAATTGTCCGATTTTGATATCTAAGTTCCAGAAAGGCGAACAATTGGACAGGTTCGACAGCATGCGTCTGCTGGTCCGCGTCGTGGAGCGGCAAAGCTTCAGCGCGGCGGCGTCCGATCTTGGCGTTCCCCGATCAAGCGCGACCACGGCGATCCGGCAATTCGAGGAGCGGCTGGGCGTTCGTCTGTTGCAGAGGACGACCCGCCACGTCACGCCGACGCTGGAGGGCGACATCTATTACCGGCGCTGCAAGGCGATCCTTGCCGAGATCGAGGACGCCGACGCGGCGCTGGCGGGCAGCGAGATTCGTGGGCTGCTGCGCATCGACGTGCACGGCCCGATGGCGCGCAACTTCATCCTTCCCGAACTGCCGGCCTTCCTCGAGCGCCATCCCGCTTTGACGCTCCATATCGGCGAGGGCGACCGCTTCGTCGATATCGTGCGGGAAGGCTATGATTGCGTCATCCGCGGCGGCGAAATCGCCGACAGCGACATGATCGTGCGCAGGCTGGGTCTGACGCAGGAAGCGACATTCGCGAGCCCCGCCTATCTCAAGCGGCGCGGCGCGCCGCGCACGATGGAGGATCTCGAAAGCCACGAGATGATCGGCTTCGCCTCGTCGCGGACAGGACAGGTGCTGCCGCTCGAATTCACCGTGGCGGGCGAGGTGTGCGAAGTGACGCTGCCCTACCGCATCACCGTGACCAATTCTGAAACCTACGCCGCTTTGGCCCGCCTCGGTTTCGGCCTGATGCAGGCGCCCCGCTTTCGCTACGCCGACGACCTCGCGACGGGCGCGCTGGTCGAGGTGCTGCGCGATCATCCGCCCTCGCCGATGCCGATCTCAGTGCTCTACCCCAAGAGCCGCCAGCTTTCGCCGCGGGTGAGGGTTTTCATCGACTGGCTGGTCGAGGTGCTCGCGCCATGGCTTTGAAGGGTGGGGGGCGGCGAGGGTTGCCTGAAGGAAACGCCGCTGTCCGGAAGCTCGCGCGCGCCGATATCGCTGTCCCGAGGCGCGGCCAATAGCGTAGACGTGGGCCGCTGTCTCTCGACTATGCGGCAGCGCCGCGATGCAGTAGTAGGCTATGGCAATGGCAAATCTCTTACGCCTGTCCGAACATCCATTGAGCCAACAATGGCTTGCCCTTTTCCGTACAAGTGAAGATCGCGCGGCCGCTGCACAATTGTTGAATCTCCTTAAGCTGGTATCCGCGCGAGAATTTGAAACAGGTATCGAGCGAGCACTCGCCGATTTGCAGCGCCGGATCAATGCAACAATTGCGGTCTACCCGATTGCTCCGCCGCTGCCGGGTGAAATCATCGGTTACGATCCATTCGTGGGCGGCATAGCGCGGCATGCCGAGGCAGATTCTCGAAACGTCGGCAAACGGCGCAAATACGGAAGTGAGGATCGCGTCGGACATTTGCTTGCAAAGCTTCAGGCCCAGTTTGGTTCCGGCAAAAGCCATTCAAGCATCGAATGCAATCCGACACTGACACAACTAAAGACTCAGGGCATTCGGCATATAGTACTCGTGGACGACGTGTGTGGTAGTGGCAAGCGCATTACAGACTACTGGCGCGTCGTTCCCAACCGAATCAAGAGTTTGCTGTCGCTCAAGCGCTATGAACTTTGGATTGTTCTGTACGCGATAACCAGCTCGGGTCGCACGGCGTTAACAGTGGCGATGCCCAACTTCCCAATTGCTGACCATTTGATCACGGTGTTGCCCGACGTAGATATTCAAAAACTACTGCCCCCGAGTGTAATCGAGCTATGTGGGAACTACGCTAAATTAATTGGGCGAGAATCGTCAGCGCTCGGATATCGAGGAAGCGCATGTCCTGTTGTTTTCGAGCATGGTTGCCCTAATAACTTACCGGCGATTTTATGGGCGGACCGTGGGGATTGGAAAGGGCTATTTCCAAATCGCGCCGTCCCCACTGACATGCGTTCCTGCTTCGACGAAAACGGCACGATCCGGGCTATAGAAAGCCTTTGGCGGATCAACCAGCGGAAGCTGGCTTTGAGCCTACTTGATGCTCTCGACCGTATCATTCCGCTGAATCTCCGGAGGAGGATGATGCTGAGCCTGCTTGGGCTGTGCCTCAGAGGAGTGCCCGAGACTGAGCTTCCCAGACGACTATTGGTGAGCAATGCAGAGTGTCAGAAATTGCTTCGTTCCGCCGCGAGGACTGGACTGTATGACAATAACACGTCACAAATCACTCCTCTGGGTAGGGAGTTTGTAGTTCGCTTTCGTGCGCGCTTCGGAGATGCAAACCGATCAAAACCAGTTGGCAAAGATCCCGCAAAGTATTATCCTCAACAATGTGAAGGGGAATTTCGAAAACTTGGCAAAACCGATCGGAGTTAAAGGCCCGACGGTACCAACGGAATTGCAGTGATGCAACTCCGAAACGGGGCTCGGAGTCCGCAGTCCTGGAAGCAGCTTTCTTGAGTGCGAGATGGATGATCGACCAGCTTACGTTTTGCTGGTTTCTCACTACGTGGTCGATCAGCCACCCCGCAGAGCGGGGTTGAAGCAAGAAAATGGAATTCCCCCTTCACGCTTACCTTAACCATCTGCAAACTGAGGGCGCGTCTGGTGAGTTTATCGCGGCGGTTCGGCGAAATGCTAAACCGCTCGCAGACCGTGACTTGCCGGTCATTTTGACGCTAGGACACTTGGCTTATGCGACCGACGTGCGCTACGGTACATTGAATGGCATAGTCAGACGCCAGATTGATCCATATCGCGTGTTTGCTATTCGAAAACGTAATGGCGGCAAGCGATCTATTTGTGTTCCGGAACCTGGTTTGCTCTCCGTGCAGCGGTGGATTCACGAGCATATTTTGTGTTCGCATTATGCACTTAGCCGACTTTCGAACCAATCTACTGCTTACGCCCCGGGCTGCAGTCACCTCGCAAACGCTCGGCGACACATAAGCGCCGCTTGGTTGCTCAAACTCGATATCACTCGTTTCTTTGAATCTATATCTGAGCGGCAAGTATACCGTGTCTTCCGTGGCTTTGGTTATCGCGCACTGGTCGCGTTTTTTTTGACCAGACTCTGTACACGCGTACTGCCCTTCGCTGTCGATCGCCGATTGAAGCGCCAAATAAGGCGGTGGCGAACCGGCGAACCGCGCAGGTATCTAAATGCCGCGGTTGTCGGACATCTACCTCAAGGCGCACCAACGAGCCCCATGCTCGCGAATTTCGTATGCACAGTGCTCGATGCCGAGCTCCAAACGATCGCCGTGCGCGAAGGCCTTACATATACGCGCTACGCTGACGACATGACATTTTCGGGTGGGATCGGCGTTGCATGTAGCCCAGCAGAAATAATTCGTGAAATTTCCACGATTGTTGGAAAATTTGGGTTCGGAATCAATTCGCAAAAGACTAGTATTGCGAAGAACGGTAGCCGAAAAATTGTGACCGGCCTTTCGGTCGAAGGAGATATGCTTCGATTGCCGCGTTCTTACAAAGACGAACTTCGCCAAGAACTGTTTTTTCTAAAAAAATACGGTATCGCTGAGCACTGCTCGCGAACCAATCACAAAAATCATATGTCCTACTTGCTGCGATTGGCAGGCCGAATTCGATATGCCGTCTCCGCGGAGCCGATTATTGGAACACGTATGATGCTGCAATTCCAGCATTTGTTTCCAAATTTTACTGAGATTGAGCAGAGCCTCTTCGACAGACCCTAACCAGCTCCCGAAGACCGACTGCTAAACGTACCCGTGATACCCAACGCGACAAATCAAGGTGTCGTCCCCCACTTCCGCCTCTCCAAACCGTCCGCTCTCCGAAGCGTTTTGGGCGGTATCGCGAGAATGTGCTTCGCCAGTGTGCTAATTGCTTTTCGTCGGAATCTGGGTGACCGGGCATGAAGCCGAACCTGTTCGAAAGCGCCAACCTCTTGCTCAGTAGGGCTCGCGAACATCGCGACGAATTGCAGCGACGCGGTCAAGCCTTCTTCGACGAGAATCCCTATACCACGGCTATAGAGTTCAACGCGCAATTTGGCTGCTATATCAAAAAGGCGAGGCTCCCCGCTCCTCTTCCGCCCTCTCTGTTTCCTGTGGCCGCCGACGCCTTTAACAACCTTCGACACGCCTTGGACCAGGCCGTCTGCGCCACCGCTTTGGCTAAGAATTACGGTGACGGAATTACGGTGACGCGCCCGTGTTTGCCGAGTTACGCGGAATTGATCGGCGAAGTTGTCTTGCGGGCGAGGACAGACGCGTCGACCTCACGCAGGAGGAAACTGCCTACGACCCGCTGCATCGGGTAGCCGATGGCCATCGAGTCGTCATTGCGAGCGGAGCCCGGACGAATGCTTCGCATTCGCCTTGAGAAGCAATCCAGAGGTCGTGACAATTGCTGGCTTGATCACAGGCCGAGCGCTGCTCGTCGGAGCGCGGGCGTCTCGCTCTCTATGACCTTGGAACTCAGGGGTTGAGTTGTCCGCGCCGCAAGAGGCCACCGACATCGTCGCTGTCCAGGCGCCCGACCAATCAGCAGATGTCACGACCTCTGGATTGCTTCGCTCCGCTCGCAATGACGGTTCTGAGATCCCGCCATAAGTCATTGCGCTCTGGGCTTCGCCGGAGCGACGATCCGCACCCATACTATCTAGCTCAGGCACATATCAGACCCACCGCTGGGCTCAGCGCCACGCATCCATTGATGGCTTGGAGGCGATTATGCGCGAGAGGAATTCGAACTCAAGGATCGCCTTTCAGGCGACCGCCCATAGCAGTCAGCTTGCTGACTGCGTAAACTTGTCAGCAATGGCGGCGGCCCTTCGGGCCGTCCTTGACTTGGAATTTCTCTCGCGCGCCGCTCCGCCAAGCAATCCATGGATAATTCTGCAACGTTTGGCCGTCTCCACCGTCACGAATCCGCCCCCTCCTTCCCGCCTCCCCCAAACCGCCCTATCATCCGCCCATGCTTTTCCGCACCCAGCCCTCCGGCGTCCTCGCCATCAGCCAGCTCGCCCACGCCTGGCTTTCCGGGCAGATTTTGCGCGCCTGGGAGGCGCCGCTCAGCGAGCCGTTGCTGCTCGCCGCCGAGCAGCACGATATCGGCTGGATGGACTGGGAGACGGCGCCGACATTCGATGCGCGGACGGGGCGGCCGCATCTGTTTCGCGATGTCGGCGCTTCGCTGCATGCGCCGATGTGGAGTTTTGGCGTCCGGCGCGCGCATGAGGCGTGGGGCGCGCATGTCGCGCTGCTGGTCTCCAGGCATGGCGGGGTGATCTACCGGCGCTACACGGACCGGCATAAGGTCGCCCCGGCGGACGCGGCGGCCGCCGACCTTTATCTGGCGACGCAGGCGCCGGTCGAAGCGGCCTGGGCGCGCCGGCTCGGCCTTGACGAGGGCGCGCTGCGCGTTGAGAGCGCGCTGGTGGCGCTCGTGGACGCCTTGTCGCTGGCGCTATGCGGGGAATTGAAGACGCCTTTGGAATTCGAGGCGCCGGGCCGCGACGGCGGAAGCGTGAAAGTTCGCCTCACGGAAAAGCCCGGCCAGCCGTTCGATTTCATCCTGACGCCATGGCCTTTCCGGGTCGACGCGATCGCCATAGAGGGCGAGGCGCGTCCGCTGCCTCCCGAGGGGCGTTTCGCCGACGAGGCCGCGATGCGGACGTGGTTCGCGGCGCCGGAACGGGCGATGTTTCGGGCGCGGTTGATGCGCGCTTGAGCGCGGGGCTTGGCGCGATATAAATCTGGCGGTTTTCTGTTTTTCAGGCTATACTCGCGCCATAATTTTCTGAAATTGCCGCGCGTCGGATTTCGTCCATCGGCCTGTCGAAACGGAGCAAAAATAGGGTCGGAAGGACAATGCCGCCTAAGCCTTTGATATCATGAGAAATGCGGAAGCTGAGGGGAAGCCGTAGGGGCAAATATCAAGGACTTAGCTGGGGTTTTGTCGGGCCGTTTGGCTTCCTTTGCGCTTGAAAGCGCGATTTGGAAGGGCGGGGAAGCGCCGCAATGGCGGCCGTCGTTTGGGACGCCGCCGTCATTGCGAGCGGAGCGAAGCAATCCAGGTGTCGTGACCTAGGCTCGCTTGTCCGCGGCACACGATCAGGAAGAATCGCGATTTCGCCACCCGAGCTCGAATCGGCTGAGGTCACGGCGCCTGGGTTGCTTCGCTCCGCTCGCAATGACGGCGCCCCGCTCGAGGGGCGCCGGGACGCTGCCTATTCCGCCGCGTCGACGTGCCTGGCCGGCGCCGACAGGCGCTCGGCTTTGAGGAGTTCGGCCACCAGGAAGGCCACTTCGATCGCCTGTTCGGCATTGAGGCGGGGGTCGCAATAGGTGTGGTAGCGGTCGTGCAGGTCGGCCTCGGAAATGGCCCGGGCGCCGCCCGTGCATTCCGTGACGTTCTTGCCGGTCATTTCCAGATGCACGCCGCCCGCATGCGTGCCCTCCCCCTTATGGACGGCGAAGAAGCTCTTGATCTCGCCGACCACCCGCTCGAAGGGGCGCGTCTTGTAGCCATTGGCCGCCTTGATCGTATTGCCGTGCATGGGATCGCAGGACCACAGAACCTTGCGGCCTTCGCGCTCCACCGCGCGGATCAGCGGCGGCAGGCTCGCCTCGATCTTGTCGGCGCCGAAGCGGCAGATCAGGGTCAGGCGGCCCGGCTCCTGCGTCGGGTCGAGCAGGTCGATCAGGCGGATCAGCTCGTCGGCCTTCAGCGAGGGGCCGCATTTGAGGCCGAGCGGATTGCGCACGCCGCGGGCATATTCGATATGGGCGCCGTCCGGCTGGCGGGTGCGGTCGCCGATCCAGATCATATGGCCCGACGTCGCGTAATAATCGCCGGTGGTGGAATCGACGCGCGTCATCGCCTGCTCGAAGCCGAGCAGCAAAGCCTCATGCGAGGTGTAGAAATCGGTGGCGCGCAGTTCGGGATGCGCCTCCGGGTCGAGGCCGATCGCGCGCATGAAGCCGAGCGTCTCGGTGATGCGGTCGGCGACCTCCTGGTAGCGGCCCGACTGCGGGCTGTCCTTGACGAAGCCGAGCATCCAGCGATGGGCGTTCTCAAGATTGGCGTAGCCGCCCGTCGCGAAGGCGCGGAGCAGGTTCAGCGTCGCCGCCGATTGCCGGTAGGCCTCGATCTGGCGGCGCGGATCGGGGATGCGCGCCTCCGGCGTGAAGGCGATGTCGTTGACGATGTCGCCGCGATAGCTTGGCAAGGCGATTCCGTCGATCGTCTCGAAGTCCGACGAACGCGGCTTGGCGAATTGCCCGGCGACGCGACCGACCTTGATGACGGGCGAGGCCGCCGCGAACGTCATCACGACCGCCATCTGCAGGAAGACGCGGAAGAAATCGCGGATATTGTCGGCCGAATGCTCGCCGAAGGATTCGGCGCAATCGCCGCCCTGCAGCAGGAAGGCCTCGCCAGCCATCGCCTTGCCCAACGCCCGTTTGAGCTTGCGCGCCTCGCCTGCAAAAACGAGAGGCGGATAGCCCGCGAGCGTGCGCTCGACCTCGGCGAGGGCGCCGGCGTCGGGAAAGGCGGGCGATTGCTCGACCGGCTTCAACCTCCAGCTATCGGGACTCCAGCGGCTCTCGGCCATATCAAACGCCTCTATACATTCCGGTTTGGGGCGCCCGCCAAGGCGGGGGCGCCGATGAAGGAGGGGCTTATACACAAGGGCCGCGGCGATGGCGATATGCGCGTTGCGCTGAGCATCCATGCCGAGCAGGGAAAATCATCGCGCGCGGGGCCGCCTCGTGTATGAATCGGGCCCTGCCCTACGCCGCTGAGTCGTTGTGAAGCCCTTTTCCGCCATTCTCGCCCTGCTTTTGTCGGTTTTCTTCCTGGTCGCCGGCAATGCGCTCGCCGGCCTGATTGTGCCGCTGCGCGCCAAGATCGAGGGCTTTTCCGAACTTTCGATCGGGCTGCTCGGCTCGGCCTATTTCGTCGGCATGCTGGCGGGCGCCCTCGTCGCACCCGCCATCGTGCGGCGGGCCGGGCATATCCGGGCTTTCTCGGCTTTTGTCGCGATCACGGTCGTCGTCGTGATCCTGTTTCCGATCTGGACCGCGCCGGCCGCCTGGCTTGTCATGCGCGGCGCGCTCGGCTTCGCCTTCGCCGGCCTTTATGGCGTCACCGAATCCTGGATCAATTCCAAAGCCAATAACGCCAATCGCGGCGCTCTTTACGGCATCTACCAGATCGTCACTTTCGGCGGCTCGGCCTGCGGTCAGTTGTTGCTGACCCTGCGGTCGCCGACCTCTTACGAATTATTCTCGATCGCCGGCGTGTTGCTGGCCCTGGCGATCGTGCCGCTGGCGATGACCACCGTCGAGCCGCCGCTGGAGCCCAAAAGCGTGCGCATTCGGCTGGGCTGGCTCATCAGGACGTCGCCGGTCGCAGCGCTGGCGGCGATCGCGGTGGGCGCCGCCAATGGCGCGGTCTGGGCGCTGGGGCCGGTCTATGCGCTCGGCCTCGGCCTCAGCCCGGAAACCGTGCCCTGGTTCACCACCGCGGTGGTGCTGGGCTCGGCGGTCGGCGTCTATCCCGCCGGCCGGCTGTCCGACCGTTTCGATCGCCGCACCATCCTGGTGCTCGCCGCGGGGCTCGGTGCGTTGTTCGAAGCCGCGTTGTGGCGCCACCAGGGCGGCGGCGCTTCGCTCGTGGCGCTCGGCTTCGCCGTCGGCGTCACCAGCTTCTCGCTCTATACGATCGCGATCAGCCACGCCAACGATCGCGCCAGCGCCGAGCAATTGCTGCTCGTCTCCTCCGGCATGCTGTTTCTTTATTGCATCGGGGCCATTCTCGCGCCGACGATCGCCGCCTTCATGATGCGGCTGTTCGGCCCCTCGGCGCTATTCGCGCAGAACGGGCTTATCCATCTAGCGCTCGCGGCGTTCGCGCTCTGGCGCATCCTGATCCGGCAGGCCCCGCCCGCCCCCGCGCTGCGCCTGCCCAAGAGCCGGCCGCAAAGGCCGGAACCTGGAATTCCGTGAGAAGCGGGAGCCTGATGACTTTTGATCGAAACGGTCGAGGGTGATCCATCGTTTCGCATGGCGGAGCGTGTTTCACCCTTGAGACTCTGTCAATGACGCGCCAAAGGCGCGCCGCCTTCGGCGGTGGCCCGAAGGGCCATCATTGACAGAGTCTCAAGGGTGAAAAAAATGCCTCCATGCGAACAATGGCTCCATAACGAAGCTGTCGCCGCTGGCCGTTCGATTCAATCAATTCTCATCTCGCCTTAGTCCTTGGCGACGACGCTGATATCGGGCGCGTTGGGATTCTTCATCCCGACCACATGATAGCCGGCGTCGACATGAAGGATCTCGCCCGTCACGCCGCGCGACATCGGCGACAGCAGATAGACGGCGCTCTCGCCGACCTCTTCGGTCGTCACCGTGCGGCGCAGCGGCGCGTTATATTCGTTCCAGCGCAGGATGTAGCGGAAGTCGCCGATGCCGGAAGCCGCCAGCGTCTTGATCGGCCCCGCCGAAATCGCATTGACGCGAATGCCCTTCTCGCCAAGGTCGGCCGCGAGATAGCGCACGCTGGCCTCCAGCGCGGCCTTGGCGACGCCCATCACATTGTAATGGGGCATCCATTTCTCGGCGCCGTAATAGGTCAGGGTCAGCATCGACCCGCCATTCTTCATCAGCTTCTCGGCGCGCTGCGCGATCGCCGTGAAGGAATAACAGGAGATGAGCAGGGACTTGCAGAAATTATCCTCCGTCGTGTCGACATAGCGCCCGGTCAATTGGTCCTTGTCGGAGAAGGCGATGCAATGGACGACGAAGTCGAGCCCGCCCCACAGCTTTTCGGTCTCGGCGAAGACGGCGTCGATCGAAGCGTTGTCGGTCACATCGCAATGACCGACCACATGCGCGCCCAGTTCCTGGGCGAGCGGGCGGACGCGCTTCTCCAGCGCCTCGCCCTGAAAGGTCATCGCAATTTCCGCGCCCGCCGCGCGCGCCGCCTTGGCGATGCCATAGGCGATCGAACGGCTATTGGCGACGCCCAACACAAGCCCGCGCGCCCCGCGCAGCACGCCGCCGTCAAAAGAACCACCGCTCATTCCGTCCTGCGCCATCGAATGCCTCGTCGATCCCAATAGATCCAAGCCGACACCCGCCTGTAAATTGGGCGCCGAAAACGCCACCATTAACGACGGACGACGCCGATGGGAAGGCTCGCGACCCGCGTCATCCCTCACAAAATATGTGGGAACTCTCACATTGGGCCCTTGCACGGAAGAACCCTCAGACTAGAATGATTAACATTAACGCAACGCCTGGACGCTTGGTTTTGACCCCGAAATATGAGGCGGCTGACAATACGGGAGGCTTGCTGCGGCGTTTCGGCCTGGCCGTGGCGCGCGATAACCGGTTTGTTTGCGACGAACGATCGGCGCGCGTTCTCGTGGAGAATCTCAGCAGGCGGGCGTTGCTCGCCGCCCGCAACGGCGAAGGCCCGCGGCAAGGCGATCCGCGCCTGCGGCTGTTCAGCCTGTTCATCTGCTTTTACCGTCGCCACGTGCGGCTGGCGGCCGCCGAGGACGGAGCGAGCGACATTGCTTCGCATAATTACCCAAGCGGCGCGGATTCCAGCGACAGCGCCTCACCCTTGGAGCGCGCGGTCAGAAATTTGCCCTTGGAATTGCGCGAATCGCTGCTGCTGGTCGTTCTTGGACGATTTTCGCATATCGAGGCGGCGCAGGCGCTGGATATATCGCTCGCCGCTCTCATCGACAGACTGGCGCGCGGGCGCGCCATGCTCGCCGCCGAGCTCAGCCAGGCGCGCGCGCCTTCGCCCCATCATCTCCATCGCCCCGTTTTGCAGCGCAGCGCCCCTTATCTGAGGCTCATCAAGTGATCAGCGCGCCTCGCCGCGCTTCAATCGGCAATATGCTCGCCTATGTCGACAATTGCCTGCCGCAGCAGGATCGCGCCGCGCTTGAAGACAGGATGATCGAATATCCCGAACTCAAGAGCCAGGTCGACCTATGGCTTTTGCAGAACGAGGCGATTCGGGCCGCCTTCCCCGACCCTTCCCTCAAGGCCGCCTCGACCGGCGGCGGCGATTTTGCGCGCGGAAGCTTCGCGCCGGATCACATGCGGTGGAGCCTGAGAACGATCCGGGAAGGCAAGGAACTGGACCGCCGGCCGCATGCCGCGCCCGGCCCGACAGGCGAAAGCCTCCCAGTCCCCCTCGCCGCGCCCTTGGCCCCCGCGCGACAAGCAAAGCCAAAACGGAATGCGCGGGCGATCGCGCAATGGGCCCTGCGCCCGCTTGCCGGAGCCCTGGCGCTCTGGGCCGGCAGCGCCGCCGTCTTCTCCAGCGACCAGTCCGGGGCGTTCGCCGGAGCGGCGACGGCGGCCTACCGCGCTTTTGCCGACAATGCGACGCATCCGGTCGAAATCGCGACGAGCGACCGCGACGCCCTGAATAAATGGTTCGCGCCGCAGATCGTGCGCGCCGCGCCGGTTCCCGATCTCGCAGCGTCCGGGCTGACCCTTCTGGGCGGCCGCATCGCGCCCGGCGCGTTTTTGCCCGCTGGATTCGCGCTTTACGAGAATCGGCGACATGAACGTTTTGCCCTGGAGGTCGAAGCGCTCGACTCGCCGCCCCAGACAGATGTCGAAATTCGCGAGAGCGGCGCCGTCCTTTGCGCGTCCTGGACCGAGGCGGGCCACAGCTTTGCGCTTATCGGCCGCGCCTCTCGCACGCAAATGATGGCGCTGGCCCGCCTCATTCGCGAGGGCCAGCCAAAAGGCTAGCCAGCCGCGCATGGTCTCGACTTTGTTTGGATAGAACGCCAGAAGCGCCTTGATATCCGCCGCCGCGGATGGCGGCGAGCGTGGCAAAGTCCTTCTTGACAGGGCGGCCCAGCCGCGCTCCGTTCGGGCGGGGCGATCGAAGAAGCGAGGCGCCACGCTCAGATCGGCGCGGGTCGAGCGCCCGGCAATCGAAGGAGGGGCGCATGGCCACGAGTGGAGATCTTCCGATCATCGAAACCGCCATCCAGGGATGGCGCGACGCGGCGTCGGCGCGCGAAAGGATGCCTAACCTTTTCTGGATCACGCTCGCCATTTTGATCGCGCTGGGCATCTTGCATGCGTTGATCGGCGGCTATTTTTCTTTGGTCGTCAGCATCATCCTTTCGCTCGCCCAGGCCTTGGCGCTCACCCCGCTCGCCATCGCCGTCCATCGCTATGTCCTGCTTGGCGAAGCCCGCGACGCCTATGATTTCGCGCCCGGCGATCCGCGTTTCCAGAAGTTTTTCCTATTCACGGTCGCATTGGAGATTCTCGGCGCCATCCCGCAGGTGATCGCGCTTCTCTTCCTTGCCATCGCTCCGTTCCTATATTCGCTCGTCGCCCTGGTTCTGTCGATCGTGACAACGATCATCGCGGTCAGGACGGTCATGCTGTTTCCCTCGATTGCAGTCGACGCATCGGGCGCCGATTGGCGCAACGCGATGGCCGACGCAAAGGGGCACTCCTGGCGCATTTTTTTCGTGCTTGTCTGCGTCGTCCTGCCAGCGTCGGTGCTGGCGGTGATCGTCGTTGCGCTTTTCAGTTGGAGCTTTCTGCTGTCTTCGGTCGTGTTGGCGCTTATCGTTCCGGCCATCACGGTTTTCGCGGTCGCCGCAGCGGCCGCGGCCGTTTCGCGCCTGTTTGCCGCCTATGCCAATCAACTAGGCCGGCCGGCGAGTCTTTCGACGCGCAGCGCTGTCTGAAGTTGAGGAGGACGGGCGGCCCCCGCTTGGCGAGCGCCGCTAAGATTTGCGCTTTGCGCGCCCCGCGAACGGATTTTTGGTGCTCCGCATCGATAGACGAATCGGGACGCCATATAACTCAAAGGTCTCGCGCAGGCCATTGACGATGAAGCGCTTGTAGCTTTCCGGCACGTCGTCGAGCTGGTTGCCGAACATCACGAAAAACGGCGGCCTGGCCTTCGGCTGCGTCATATACCGGATCTTGACCCGGCGGCCGGAAACGGCGGGCGGCGGCGTCGAATCGATCACCGGGGTCAGCCAGCGGTTGAGCCGGCCCGTCGAAATGCGCTTGTTCCACACCTCATGCGTCGCGATCACCGCTTCCAACAATTTATCGACATGAGCGCCCGTCAGCCCGGACAGGGGGATCACGCGCGTACCGCGAAGCTGCGGCAGCAGACGGTCGGCTTCGGCCCGCAGCTCCTGCGCCTTGAGGCTTTTGTTGTCGATCAGGTCCCATTTGTTGAGGCCGATGACCAGCGCCCTGCCCTCCCGCTCGACAAGGTCGGCGAGAGTCAAATCCTGCTTCTCGAACGGGATCGTGGCGTCAAGCAGCAGCACCACGACTTCAGCGAAGCGCACGGCGCGCAAGGCGTCGGCGACTGCGAGCTTTTCGAGCTTTTCCACAATGCGGGCGCGGCGGCGCAGACCCGCCGTATCGAATAATTTAAGACGGCGCTCGCGCCAGACCGTTTCGATGCTGATGCTGTCGCGCGTCAGTCCGGGCTCTGGACCGGTCAGCAGCCGATCCTCGCCAAGGATGCGATTGAGCAGGGTCGATTTGCCGGCGTTCGGACGCCCCAGCACCGCGATGCGCACCGGCCTGGCGAGGTCGACTTCGCTGCCGTCCTCCTCCTCGCCCAGCACGAGCGGCGCCTGCTCTTCCTCGTCCTCGTCGACGAGGGCGAAGATCGGCAAGGCCGCGACCAGCGCTTCATAGAGATCGCTCAGGCCCTCGCCATGCTCGGCCGAAAACAGAATCGGATCGCCCAGCCCCAGGCCAAACGCCTCGTAGGCGCCGTCCCGGCCGGCATGTCCCTCGGCCTTGTTGGCGAGCAGGATGATCGGCTTGTCCGCCCGGCGCACGAGCTGCGCAAAATGCCGGTCGGTGGGCGTCAGGCCCGTTCGCGCGTCGATCATGAACAGGATCGCGTCGCAATCGATCAGCGCGGTTTCGGTCTGCGCGCGCATCCTTCCCGCCAGCGAATCGACATCGCCTTCTTCGAGCCCGGCGGTATCGACAATGGTGAAGGCGAGATCGCCCAGCCGTGCGTCGCCCTCGCGCCGATCGCGCGTCACGCCGGGCGTGTCGTCGACCAGCGCGAGCTTGCGGCCAACCAGCCGGTTGAACAAAGTCGATTTGCCAACATTAGGCCGGCCGATGATCGCGACCTTAGCGCTCACTTACGGACCATCGCTTTCGGTTTTTCATTTGGGGGCCGGCTTAGCCGAGCTAACCAGGCCCAGAAGCAATTCGGCGTTCTGGCGCACGTTCCGGGGCGCGTCTGGGTCGGCGACGACCATGTCGAGCCATTTTCCCGCCCCCTCGTAGTCCTGCGCCTGGAGCGCGACCATGGCGAGCATCTCGCGCGCTGTATGCCGGTAGGCGCCTGTCGGCGCGGCTAGCGGTTCAAGCGCGGCCTTCGCCTGGTCGGTCTGGCCCGCGTCGAGCCGTAGCAAGGCGGCGCGAAGGCGTGCGGTCTCCTGGAACAGCGACCCTATCGCGGCATCCTGCGCGAGCGCATCATAAGCCGTGATCGCCCCAGCCGGATCTGTCTTGGCCTGAAGCGCGGCCTCGGAAAGGCGCGCGATAAGGCGATAGCCCTGGGGGCCTTCCGCGGCGATTTTCGCCAAGGCGCTGGCGGCCTCCGTCGTCTTCCCCGTGCGGTCGAGTTCCAGAGCCTGCTCGAATTGAGCGCCGGCAGCCTGCGCTGCCTGCAGTCGGCGATAGTCGTAAAAACGCCAGCCGGCTGTCGCCAGCACGATGAGCGCCGCGACAGCAATGATGTAGTTCTGGTTCTTTTTCCAGAATTCCGCCGCCTTGTCGCGACGGACGTCTTCATCGACTTCGCGGAAAATATCGCTCATTGCTCACTCATTGGACCCTCAAACCGGGCCGCGCTGGTCCGTAAACGACTGGCGTTAGCATGGCGAGCCGTTGAAAGCGAGCGCATTGGCCAATCGCCCCGGGAGCCCCGGCCCCGGATTAACGTCCTTTCGAAATCGGCGCCGGGCCGCCCAAATGCGATGGCGTTGGTTCGGAATCGCGGCAGGCCCAGAGCGTCTCGATAATGTTAGAGGAGACAATTGACTGCTCGCGGGAAAAGCAAGCGTGACTTTTTTTGAGATTGGGCTACGGATGCACACGCCAACCAATCGACAAATCGGCAATTGGAGAATAGAAAGAGCGCGTCGAGCGCCTAAATTCACCTAACCCATTGGAATCGCGGGTGTAGCTCAATGGTAGAGCAGCAGCCTTCCAAGCTGAATACGAGGGTTCGATTCCCTTCACCCGCTCCAACGCTTAAGCTCAAACTGACGCTCGATTGGGAGCGGATTTGACCGCCAAGCTTACGTCGTCCTGACCACAAGTCCGTCAGCAGATCGAGCAGAAGCGTAGCCTGGCTGCACGGACAGCGCTGTGTGAGGGTCTGTTCGCGGACCCGCATCCCTCGAATATCGACAGTCCGCCAACGATCGGCGCCGCCGAAAACGTTCGCGCTCGCAAGGAGGCGACGAAGTTCGACGACCTAGGTCCGGTGAGGCAACACCTTTGCGTGATTCACGCCTTTGTTCCTTGCGTGCAAAAATTCGAAGCACTACGCACCCGCCAACGTTATCACTTTCACGGAGCACTTCCATGACGATTGGTCGGCGGTTCCTCCTGATCGCTATTCCGCTTGCTCTTCTCGCCTCCAGCGCGACTCACGCACAAGACCACGGGTCGTGGGAAGGAACTTGGGTAGGATTGCTCGATAAGACGGCTCCAATCGCAATTACGATCGCGGACGACAAGGTGGTCAGCTACACGATTAAGGGTGCGCCTCACGACATTCAATACAACAAGATCACCGCGACCACGGCTTCATTTGGCGATCGAGATCACTACTTCATGAAACTGACTAGGACGAGCGATACGACGGCGTCGGCCAGAGTTCATGGCCGTTTGGGATACCTTTACGCCTCGCTCACAAAACAATAGCCCTAACGCCGGCCGCGCACTTGGTATCGGTCGCATGGCGACGGATTGCCGCGCACAGTACGCCGATAAACGCGTCCATGCGAACGGGTGGGACGACGCGTGGAATTGTCCAATCCCTGTCGGGTCCTTTCTGCGCAGGCTCCCCCGCTGCCGTCGTGTCTCAGATTTTCGCAAGCGTCCGGTTCACACGCGCTTCCTCCAAACCTACGCTGCGCGCCGCGGCGGCGATCGACTCCCATGTTTCGGCCGACAACGGAACGCCCTCCGCCAGCCGTTTGGCGCGCGCGGCGCGTTCGGGCTCGCCGGGCGTCAGAATCGTCTGGCCGGGGATGGCCTTGGTTTGCTTGAACCAATCGAGATAGCGCGCAGCGTCGCCCCCAAAAAGATGGGACGGATCCATCCGCGCGGGATCGATATAGAGCGAGAACATGCCGTTGGCGAAACGCCGGCCAGGCCGGGTCGCGCCATTTCCTGTGAGCGATCCGCCCAGCAATTCGCAGATCAGCGCGAGACCCGAACCCTTGTGCTCGCCGAAGGCGCGGATCGCACCGCTGCCCAGCCTCGCGTCCCGCGGCCCCGCTGGCGTAAGCGGGCCGTAAAGCATCGCAGGGTCGCTCGAGAGAGCGCCGTCGGGCGCAACGAGCGCACCCTCCGGGAGCGATTTGCCGCCACGGCTCGCCACCGCAACCTTGCCTTCCGCGACGAGCGAGGTCGCGAAGTCGAGCACGACGGGCTCGGCGCCCTCCTGCGGGATCGCGACGCAAAAGGGCGCCGTCGAAAGGCGCCGTTCGATGCCGCCGAACGGCGCGACGAGGATCGAACCGGCGGCATTCACAAAATGGATCGAGACCAGCCCCTCTGTGGCCGCCATCTCGGCCCATTCGCCAACGCGACCAATGTGGCCGGCGTTGCGTAAAGCCACGGCAGACAGGCCTGCGGCCTTTGCTTTCTCGATCCCGATTGCAACGGCGAGCGGCGCCACGGTCTGGCCAAAGCCATAGCGCCCATCAAGGACGGCGATCACCGGCGCGTCGACAAGCCGCTCTATCGTTTGGTTCGGCACAATATCGCCCGAGCGCACCCAGTCGACATAGCGCGGCACGCGGATCACGCCGTGACTGTCGTGCCCCATCAGATTGGCGCCCACGAGCGAAACGGCGACGCGACGCGCCTCTTCCGAACTGCTGCCCAAACCCTCGAACACCTCGGCGCACAGCGCCGTCAGGCTATCGACCGGAATCACGATGTTCATGTGGAGGCCTTCGCTTGGCTTCCCCCGAGATAGGCGTCGCGGATCCGCGTGTCGCTCCACAGAGTGTCTGGAGCGCCTCCAAGCGCGAGCCGTCCCGTCTCAAGCACATAGCCCCAGTCCGCGACCTTCAGGGCCATACGGGCATTCTGTTCAACGAGCAGCACCGTTGTTCCTCGTTTGCGAATCTCCTCGACGATACGAAACACCGCCTGCACGATCACCGGCGCGAGACCGAGGGAAGGTTCGTCGAGGAGCAGCAGGCGAGGTCTGGCCATCAGGCCGCGCGCGACCGCGACCATCTGCTGCTGACCTCCCGACAATGTCCAGCCAAGCGCATCGGCGAAGGGACGGATGTCGGGAAAGAGCGCGAACATGCCGTCCGCCTCCCGGCGGATTGCGGCGCTCGACGCCTTGCCGTTCGAGGCGCCAAGCATGATGTTCTCGCGCACCGTCAAGCCGGGAAAGACGCGGCGCCCTTCGGGCACCTGCGCGATGCCGAGCCGCACGATCGCCGCGGGGCCGAGACCGACAATGGATTTGCCGTCGAAGACGATGGATCCCGATTGGGGCGCGATCAGGCCAGAGATCGCGCGCAAGGTCGTCGACTTGCCGGCGCCATTCGAGCCGAGCAGCGTGACGACGCGGCCTTCGTCGACCGAGAAGGAAACGCCACGCAACGCCTCGATCTCGCCATAGCGGACGCAGAGATCGGCGACTTCGATCAGCGCCATCACTCGGCTCCCAGATAGGCGGCGATCACATCGGGCTGCCGCAGAACGTCAAGCGTATCGCCGTCGGCGATGCGCCGACCGAAATTGAGCACCGTCAGATGCTGGGCGACGCCCGCCACCAATGTCATATCATGGTCGATGATGAGGATGGTGAGACCTTGGGCCGCGATCCTTTCGAGGAGATCATGGAGGGACTTTTTTTCGCTCGAATTGAGGCCCGCCGCCGGTTCATCCAGCAGAAGCACGGTCGGATTGGAGGCAAGCGCGCGAGCAATCTCGATCAGCCGCTGATGACCGTAGCTGAAACGCGTCACAAGATCGTCGGAGCGGGCGCCGAGACCAACGAAATCCAGCGCGGCGCGCGCGCGCTCCTGCAGCGTCGGATGGCCGCGCCCGACTTGCGTGTTGCCGCCGCGCTCAGCGCCGATCACGACATTCTCGAGCGCTGTCATGGAACGAAACAGGCGAATGTTCTGAAATGTGCGTCCCAGTCCAGCGATCGTGCGCTTATGCGCCGACAGCGCCGTCACATCGACGCCGTCGACGAAGATGCGTCCGGCCGTCGGTCGATAGAGTCCAGAGACGACGTTGAGCGTCGTCGTCTTGCCGCTGCCATTGGGCCCAATCAACGCATGGACGGCGCCGCGGCGCACCGTGAAGTCGACGCCGTCGACCGCCTTCAGGCCGCCGAAATATTTTGCCAGCCCCCGCACCTCCAGCGCGGCCGGCGCGCCGGAATCGGCGGGCTTTAAGACCAACGGCGCAATGGGCGATGATGGGGCGATCGCAGGGCGTCGAAATAAGCGCGCGATGAACCCCCAGATACCGTCGGCCATGAAAACGACGATCAGGATGACGGCAAGCCCGTAGATCGCCAGATAGAGCCCTGGCACACTTTTCAGGAACCGCAGCCATTCGGGAATGAGAATGAGCAGCCCCGTGCCGATCGTCGAGCCGACTGGCGAGGCGACGCCCCCCAGAAGCGCCATCGTCAGGAAGACAATGGAATCGGAGAATGCGAATTGATCGGGGCTGACATAGGCGAAGCCGCCCGCGAAGAGGCCGCCGCCGAGGCCGCCGAGCAGCGCGCAGATCGCGAAGGCGGCGACCTTCGTGCGATAGACATCGACGCCGGCGGCGCTCGCTGCGATTTCGTTGTCGCGCACTGCGCGCATCGCGCGGCCAAGCCGTGTGCCCGCCAGCCGCCACACCAGATATCCCGTAATCGCGAGAGCCGCGACAGCAAGTGCGAGATAGGCCTGGCTGGATGCGAACAGATCGGGCCGCTTGATCCCGCTCACCCCATCTGGCCCATTCGTGATCTGGATCGCGTTGATGAGAACGACGGTGAGTATCTGTTGGAAGGAGATGGTCACCATCGCGAGATAATGGCCGCCCAGACGCAGCGTCGAGAGGCCGAGCAGGCCGCCTGCCGCGAATGCAACGCCCATGCCTCCCGCAAGGCAAATAAAGAACGGGATATCGTAGTCCACCGTGCCCAGACCGACCGCGTAGGCCCCGAGCGCGAAGAAAGCCGCCTGCGCGAGATTGATCTGTCCACACAGGCCAAGCACGACCGACAGGCCACAGACGGCGATCGCGTAGGTCACGGCCTGCATGAGAATATTGGCGACATAGCCGTCAGTCCTGACCGTCGCCGCGCAAATGACGGCCACAACGGCCGCCATCGCGTAGAGACCCTGACCGACGGTTGAGCGGGAGAGGCCCGACAGGGTCGGCGGCGCGGCAGGCTCTACGCTCATGCCTTCTCCGCGACGCGCTCGCCGAACAGACCCTGAGGCCTAAAGGCGAGGAAGAGAATGAGAACAAGAAAGGCGAACGCATCCTTGAAAGGCACCGATATGTAGGCGGCGCCAAAGGTCTCGATCACGCCAAGCGCCAGCCCGCCAACAATCGCGCCCGCGACATCGCCGAAGCCGCCGATGATCGTCGCAGCAAAAGCTTTGAGCGCGATCGTCGAACCCATCTGGATGGAGACGAACAGGACCGGCGCGACAAGAATGCCCGCGATGCCGCCAAGCACCGCGCTATAGACGAAGGTGATCATAATCATCGTCGCAACGGGAATCCCAAGCAGCGCCGCCATCTCCTTGTCCTGGCTCGTCGCCTGCAGCTTCTTGCCGAGCAGCGTGTGCTCGAAGAACCAATACTGGAACGCGACGAGCACGATCGTTACGGCGATGATGAGCAGATATTGACTGTCGAGATAGACGGGACCGAGCTGAATGCCCGGCGTATCGAACCAGCCGGGCAATACCTGCGGCTGCGGCCCGTAGAGCGCGAGCACCGTATTGGAAAGGAAGATCGATGCGCCGATCGTCGAGATGATGACCGGCAAGAAGGTCCGGTTTCGCAAGGGGTAGTAAACGCCGAGATTGAAGACCGCGCCGAGCAAGGCCATTCCTCCGATGGCGAGGAGGAAGGAAAGCCAATACGGCCATCCGAGATCAACCGCGAAGACGACCATGAGGTAAGCCGCAACCATCGAGAATTCGCCCTGGGCGAAATTGACGACGCTTGTCGCACGGAAGATTAGAACGAAACCGAGGGCGACGAGCGCGTAAACCGCGCCAATGCCCAGACCCGTGAAAAGCAATTGAAGGATGGTGCCCATTTCGCGTCACCGGTCGGCGAGAGGCGTCGGATGCGGGGCAGGAGCGCAAGGCGCATCCGGCCTCGCCGCTCAATCGGTGAATTCGATATGCTTGTCGAAGACGATCAATCCTTTCTCGTTCCGCACGATGTTATAGCCGTGCAGGCCATCGCCGAACTGATCGAAATTATATTCGCCTTCCGCGCCCTTGTAGCCCTCCGTGGAGAGGATCGCCGCGCGGACCTTATCCGGGTCCGTATCGCCTGCCTTGGCGATGGCGGCGCACAGAACGCCGATCGCGTCATAAGTCCAGGAACTGTAATTGTCCGGCGCAACATTGGAGACAGCGCCATAGAGCTTGGCGAATTCCTTGGATTCGGGGCTGGCGTCCACCGCATAGTCGGCAACGCCGTATGTGCCGTAGAGCGCGGGACCGGCAAGCTTCACCGCGCCTGCGACAATGATCGAGGGCGAACCGACCCATGGGATCGTCACGCCCAGTTGCCGCAACTGACGCGCGAAGATCGCAAGGTCATTGTCGAAGGTGAAATAGGAGCCGATGACATCCGCGCCCGATGATTTGATCGCGAGTACGACGGGCGTAAAATCCTGGCTCTGGTTCGGATAGCCCTGATCGAGCGCGATCTTGGCGCCCGCCTTGCCCAGCGCTTCGGTCAGCGCTTTTGCGCCGCCGGTCCCGAAAGCGTCCGTCGAATGAACGATCGCCCAGTTCTTTTTGCCAAGCGTCTCGGCGCCATAAGCCGCGATCACGCGACCGGAGTAGCTATCGTTAGGCCGGAAGCGGAACAGCCACGGGTTCCCAAGCTTCGTCAGCGCGGGATCGGTCCCACCGAAACAAACCGGTTTCGCGGTCTTCAATATATCGGGCGCCATCGCGTGATTCTGCGTCGACCGAATGGAGCCGAGGAAGGCGACAATGTCGGATTGCGCCGCGAGTTTAGAGAAGGCAAGCACCGCGCCAGGATTGGTTGTCTGGTCATCCTCAGTCACCAGTTCAACCTGCCGCGACAGGATTCCGCCGGCCTTGTTGACGCGATCGAGCGCGATCTTGGCGCCGGTCAGCGCATATTTGCCGGAATCGGCGGCAGGTCCGGTGACGGGAAGCACCATGCCGATCTTGATCGACGCGCTTTGTCCCAGCGCATGGCGCAAAAGCGCAGGCATCGCCACGCCCAGGGCGAGGCCAGTGGTGACAGAGCGTCTGGTAAAATCCATTCGTACCTCCCGCAACAGGCCGCTCTTCGGCGGCGCTTGGCAGGATTAGACGATGAAAGCCTGGAGCTGTCCAGACAAGAAACCGTCACCGCTCGAAGTGCGCGGGCGGCTCGACGGCTAGGTGACGAAAGGGCCGAATCGTGTTTCCACGATCCGGCCCCAACCTTATCAGAAGATCAATAGTCCATCCCGCCCATGCCGCCGCCGCCCGGCGCCGCGCCAGCGCTCTTCTTCGGCGTGTCGGCGACCATGGCTTCGGTGGTGATCATCAGGCCGGCGATTGAGGCGGCGTCCTGCAGCGCGACGCGCACGACCTTCGCCGGATCGACAATACCAGCGCTGAGCATGTCGACATATTGCTCGGTCTGCGCATCGAAGCCGAAGGTTGGCGACTTGTTGGCCAGAACCTTGCTGACGACGATCGAGCCCTCGACGCCCGAATTCTCGGAGATCTGACGGATCGGGGCTTCGAGCGCCCGGAGCACGATATTGATGCCGGACTGGACGTCGGCGTTCTCATCGCTGAGCTTGCCGATGGCGGCCTTGGCGCGCAACAGCGCGACGCCACCGCCCGGAACGATGCCTTCCTCGACCGCGGCCCTCGTCGCATGCATCGCGTCGTCAACGCGATCCTTCTTCTCCTTGACCTCGACCTCGGTCGAACCGCCGACGCGGATCACGGCGACGCCGCCCGTGAGCTTGGCGAGGCGCTCCTGCAGTTTCTCACGGTCGTAGTCCGAACTGGTCTCCTCAACCTGCGCCTTGATCTGGGCGATGCGCGCCTCGATATCCTTCTTGGCGCCGGCGCCGGCGACGACCGTGGTGTTCTCCTTCTCGATGCGCACCTTCTTGGCGCGGCCGAGCATTTCCAGCGTGACATTCTCAAGCTTGATGCCGAGATCTTCGGCGATCAGCGTGCCTGCGGTCAGCACCGCGATGTCCTCGAGCATGGCCTTGCGGCGATCGCCGAAGCCCGGCGCCTTGACCGCCGCGACCTTCAGCCCGCCACGCAGCTTGTTGACGACGAGCGTGGCGAGAGCCTCGCCATCGATATCCTCGGCCACGATCAGAAGCGGCTTGCCCGATTGCACCACCGCCTCGAGAATCGGCAGCATCGCCTGCAGCGACGACAGCTTCTTCTCATGGATGAGGATGTAGGGCTCATCGAGTTCAGCCACCATCTTCTCGGCATTGGTGATGAAATAAGGCGAGAGATAGCCGCGATCGAACTGCATGCCTTCGACGACGTCGAGCTCGGTCTCGGCGGTCTTGGCTTCCTCGACCGTGATGACGCCTTCGTTGCCGACCTTCTTCATCGCTTCGGCGATCATCTTACCGATGGAGGCGTCGCCATTGGAGGCGATCGTGCCGATCTGGGCGATTTCCTCGGAAGATTGCACTTTCTTAGCGCGACGCGCGATGTCCTTGACGACCGCTGTCACGGCGATATCGATGCCCCGCTTCAAATCCATCGGGTTCATGCCGGCGGCGACGAGTTTAAGGCCCTCTTTCATGATTGAAGCGGCGAGCACGGTAGCGGTGGTGGTGCCATCGCCGGCGAGGTCATTGGTCTTGGAAGCAACCTCGCGCACCATCTGCGCGCCCATGTTCTCGAATTTGTCTTCGAGCTCGATCTCCTTGGCGACGGTGACGCCGTCCTTGGTGATGCGCGGCGCGCCATAGGATTTATCGAGGATGACGTTGCGGCCCTTAGGCCCGAGCGTCACTTTGACGGCATTGTTGAGAATATCGACGCCGCGCAACATTTTATCGCGCGCATCGCTGGAAAATCTGACATCTTTGGCGGACATGGCGTTCAACTCCCTTGGATTGTGAGGACTTTGTTTCTTAAGCCGCCTTCTTGGCGGCGGCCCTGCCCTCGATCACGCCCATGACGTCGGACTCTTTCATGATCAGAAGGTCTTGACCGTCGATCTTGACTTCGCTCCCTGACCATTTGCCGAACAGCACAAGGTCGCCCGCCTTGAGATCGAGAGGAACGAGCTTGCCGCTCTCGTCGCGGGCGCCAGGACCGACGGCGACGACTTCGCCCTCCTGGGGCTTCTCCTTCACGGTGTCCGGGATAATGATGCCGCCCTTGGTCTTGTCTTCGCCTTCAAGGCGGCGGATGACGACGCGGTCGTGCAGCGGGCGAAATTTCATGGGGCTCGTTTCCGGTCGCGCGCGAGCCGCTTGAGACGAATGCCTCAAGGCCAGCCGGCATTCGACCCTCTGTATACATGGCCATCGTTGGCACTCGTTACAAGGGAGTGCCAATTGCTATTTCAACCTCGTCCGCGATCAACCTGGGACCAGTTTGTTCAATATCCGTTCGTCGCCTCACCGCGTTTGCACGCCCCACAGCGATCCACGCTCAACCTCTTCGGCAGCCCCACTTCCAATCACGGCCCGCTGATTGATTTTTGCGCAACGAATGATAGCGTTGCGCCGCGCTAATTTCCGAACTTGCTGTGAGCTCGTTGGCGATTGGCTTGAAGCTGGGAGAAGTGTGCATGAAGATGAGGACAATCGTTTTGGGCGCTGCATTGGCTTTTGGTCTTGCGACCGCCGCCGGCGCTGCGATCACACCTGCGCCGATTGGCAATGCCGGCAGCGCGGTCGTCAAGATTGCGGAAGGATGCGGGCCGGGATTTTGGCGTGGCCCAGGTGGTCGTTGTCATCCGATGGCTATGGGGCGCGCTTGCCCGCGTGGCTACCATCTTGGCCCGGAAGGCAGGAGGTGCTGGCCGGATTGACCGCGATCGCGACAAGCGGCGCATTGGTCTGAACGAGTGTCGCGGCCGGCCCGAAAAGGTCCGGCCGTTTTTTTGCATGCACGACCGCACGCCTTCGGCTTCAGAAGAGCGAGCTAACGCAAGCCGCCGTCCACGATAATGCACTGCTTGGTGATCATCGCGCTATCTGCGGAAGCGAGAAACAAAGCGGTTCTGGCGATTTCGTCAGCCAGCAGCACGCGATGCAGGCATTGACGCGCGACGATCGCTTTGAGATCGCTTTCGCTGATCCAGAGCCGACGCTGACGTTCCGTGATGACCGCGCCGGGCGCAATCGCGTTGACGCGGATGTTGTCGGTTCCGAACTCTCTCGCCAGACTGTTGGTCATGCCGACGATCGCCGCTTTAGCGGTCGCATAGGGGGACATCCGCGCCGCCGCCGCCATCCAGGCGATCGAAGAGAAATTGATGATCGAGCCAGCCCCGAGTTCGCGCATCTGCGGATGAACGGCCTGAGCGGCGAAGAATTGATGTTTGAGATTGAGACCCATTGTGCGGTCCCAAGCCGCCTCCGTCACTTCATCAACTTCCTGGCGCGTATCGTTGCCTGCATTGTTGACGAGAACGCCGATCGGCCCCAGACGCTTACGGACTTCCTCGATCGCCGCTCCCAATGCGGCGATGTCCAGAAGATCGCACGGGATGAATAGAGGCTGCTTGACGCTCTTGCCCAGACGTTCGATCAAGGCTTTGGATTCAGCTTCCAATATATCGACGAATGCAACCGAAGCGCCTTGCCCGACAAAGGCCTCGACCAATGCAGCGCCGATCCCCGAGCCTCCCCCGGTGATGAAAACGACGCGATCTTGCAAACTGGGATAGCGGGCGAAAGACAACAGGATTTCTCCTCGATCGGCGCAAATTCAGAGAAAGAGAGCGGCCAGCGCGCAGAAAGCGCGCTAGTTGATCAATCGCTCGGTCTGCGCATCGAACAGGCAGGCCTTCGACATGTCGAGCGCAAGCGTCACGGTCTGGCCAACCTCGGGCGCTTCATGAGGCTCGAATCGCGCCGTGATCTCACGCCCCGCCAAACGCAGGCCGACCATTGTCTCGGCGCCGGTCGGTTCGACGATCTCCACCGGCGCCGACGCCAATGCATAAGCGCGCTTGTCCGCGACGCGCTCGGGATGATGAAGCGAAATATGCTCAGGTCGGACGCCCAGAATGATATTGCGCGACGCGCCCCGTCCCGCCAACGGGCTCGCCAAGCCAAGCGTGAGCGGCGCGTCATCGCCATTCGCCAGCTTAAGCGTCGAGCCCTGCTCGTCGCCGATTTCGGCGCTGAGGAAATTCATGGACGGCGAGCCCATGAAGCCAGCGACAAACATATTGGCTGGCCGGTCGTAGACCATGCGAGGCACGTCAAACTGCTGTAGCTCACCCTTATGCATAACCGCGATGCGAGAGGCCAGGGTCATCGCCTCGACCTGGTCATGGGTGACATAGATCGTCGTCTTGCCGACACGCTGATGCAACCGCTTGATCTCCGAGCGCATCTCGACCCGTAATTTTGCGTCAAGGTTCGAAAGAGGCTCGTCGAAAAGAAAAAGCTTCGGGTCGCGCACCAACGCGCGGCCCATCGCGACACGCTGACGCTGGCCGCCAGACAATTGCCCGGGTTTTCGTTGCAGCAACGGCTCGATCTGCAGCAACGCTGCGACGCGCTTCACCGCTTCGTCCTGCACGGCGCGCGGCACGTGGCGGCTCTCCATGCCGAAAGTGATGTTCTGACGCACCGTCATGGTCGGATAGAGCGCATAGGACTGAAAGACCATCGCGATGTCGCGATCCTTCGGCGCCACGGAATTGACCAGTCGACCGTCGATTCGAATCTCGCCCGAGGAAATTGTCTCGAGACCCGCGATCATCGCCAACAGCGTCGACTTGCCACAGCCGGAGGGTCCGACAAGCGCGACGAATTCGCCAGTCCGCGCCTCGAGGTCGACGCCCTTCAGGACCTCGACGGGACCAAAGCTCTTGCGTAATTTCGAAATGGTCAGCGACGACATGCCTGCTCCGTCACTTGATCGCCCCCTGTGTCAGGCCTCGCACGAAATATCTGCCGCCGAAGAGATAGATCAGCAGCGGCGGAATGGCGCCGATCAGAACGCCGGCGCTCATGACGTCATAAACCCTGACATTGGTGCCGCCAGTGGCCATACCAACCAAGGAAGCGGTGATCGGTTGGCCTCGCCCCGCAGTGAAGACGACGCCGAAAAGATACTCGTTCCAGATGCCGGTAAACTGCCAGATGACCGTCACGATGAGGATGGGCGGCGAGAGCGGCAGAATGATTTTATAAAAAATGCGCCAGAAACCGGCGCCGTCGATGCGCGCCGCCTTGATCAGATCGTCGGGAATATTGACGTAATAGTTGCGGCAGAACAGCGTCGTGAACGACAGGCCCTGCACGCAATGGATCAGTACGAGTCCGGTGATCGAATTGGCGAGCCCGAGCTGACCAAGAACGAAGGCCCAGGGCATCAGCGAAACCTGACCGGGCATGAAGACGCCGAACATCATGCAGGTGAAGATAACTTCCGAACCGTAGAACCGCCATTTCGAGAGGATGTAGCCGTTCATTAAGCCGAGCAGCGTCGAGATGATCGTGGCCGGAATCGTCATTTCCAGCGAGTTGAAGAAATTATGGCGAATTCCTTCGCAGGTTCCACCGACGCAATAGCTGTTCCAGACTTGCGACCAGGCGCCGAAGGTCAAGCTGTGTGGAAACCCGATCAGGCCGTTCTGAATGATTTCCGGCAGCGGGCGAAAGGAATTGGCGACGACGACGAATAGCGGCAGGATATAAATGAAGGCGAACAGGGACAGAAAGGCATAGATGCCGACGCGACCTATGAAATATTTTCGCGCGGCGCGCGCGGCGGCGGCGTCGAACGGCGCGCTCAAAGTGGCATCAACCATGAGCGGACTCCCGACGCCTGCGCCAGACAAGCCATAGCGAATAGGGAACGAGCACGAATGCGAGCGCGCCGAGCATCAGAATCGCAGCCGTCGCGCCTTCCGCAATCTGGCCGCGCTGAAACATCAGGTCATAGACGTAAGTCGCGGGAAAAGTCGTCGCAATGCCTGGGCCGCCATTATTAGTCAGAGCGGCGACGAGATCGAAGGTCCTGATCGCAAATTGCAGGAGCACCACCGCAACCGCGATGAAGATCGGGGCGATCGTCGGAATGATCACTTTGCGGTAAGTGCGGAAAGGTCCCGCCCCGTCGATCTGCGCGGCTTTCAAAAGATCCGGGTCGACCGAGCGCAGGCCAGCCAGAAACAGCGCCATTGCAAAGCCGGAGGACTGCCAAATGCCGGTCGCGATCACGGCGTAAATCGCAAGATTGCGATCGGTCGTCAGGCGAAACGTGAAATCCGTCCAGCCGAGACTGCGCACAAAAAACTCGATGCCGGCGTTCGGGCTATAAAGCCAGGCCCATACCGTGCCCGTGACGGCGAACGAGACGGCCAGTGGGTAAAGAAAGATCGTGCGCCAGATCGCCTCGCCGCGCACGCGCTGATCGATCGCGATGGCGAGGCCAAGCCCGATCAGGATCGCCAAGGAGACATAGAGTACGCTGTAGAGCAACAGATTGCTGTAGGCGATCGTCCAGCGCTTGTTCGCCCATATCGATACATAATGCTCGAAGCCGACGAAATGATAGGTCGGCAGCAGCGAGCTGTCCGACAGCGAGATGTAGAACGTCCATATCGTGAAGACGAAAACATAGATGAAGCTTGCGAGCAGCGACGGCGCCAGAACGATGAACGGCATTGCATGCTGCAGCCGCTCACGCAGCGAAGGGCCCGAGCCATGCTCCGCCAATATCGTCGCTTCGGTCATGCCGCGTTACCCGCGCCTCGCCAAATGAAAAGAAAGCGTCCGCGGCGAAAGCCGCGGACGACGGGGGGCGTTGCGCTCAGGACTTCTGCGCCTCGACAGCGTCAGCCATCGCATTGGCGGCGTCCTTGGGCGACATATTCGGGGTATTCACGAAGGTCGTGATCACCTCCATCATGGCGCCGCGGTATTTCTGCAGCACGGTCATGTTATGCGCCATCGAGCGCACCAGCGTGCCGCCGGCGATCGAGGCCTGCAGGTCTTTCTTTGAAAGCTGCTGGCACGGGTTGAACCCCTTCGAGAGGTCGACGTCGAGACGCGCCGGGATCGAGCCCTTGGCCTGATTGAACACGGTCTGGAACTCCGGCGACAGGATCAGATGCGCGAGCAGCTTCTGGCCGGCTATGAAGTCAGGATCCTTCTGCTTGAAGAACACGACCGAGTCCGAATTGAGGATGAAGCCCGGCTTGCCCCAATCGGTCGGCGCCTGTTGGCAGACGTAGTCCGCGCCCTGTTTCATGCCGGCGGCGGTGAGAATGCCGATCTCCCAATCGCCCATGATCATAAACGCCGCGTCGCCTTTCGAGAGCATCGCCGTCGTCGTGTCATAGTCGCGCCCGGCAATCGCCGGATCCATATATTTGGAGACCATCAAGCGATATTGCTCGAAAGCCTTGACCATATCCGGGCTGCGCATCGCCGCCGTATCGCCTTCGACGAAGGCCTTGCGGAAGAGGTCGATATTCTGGCCGTAGACGACGACTTCGAAGGTTGTCGCATCAGTCCAGTCCTGGCTGAAATGGGCGAGGCAGATTACCTTGGCGGCGACCGCCTTGTCGCAATCGGCGTTGAATTCGGCCCAGGTCTTCGGCAATTCCGTGATGCCGGCCTTGGTCATGCCCTTGGTCGCGCCCCAAAGCCAGTTGATTCGATGGATGTTCATCGGCGCAGCAACCCATTTGCCGGTCGGCTTCATCACCGGCAGCAGTTCAGGGACGACGACCTTCTCCCAGCCCTCTTCCTTCGCCTGCGCGTCGAGGTCGGCGGTCATGCCCGTCGCGTTCCATTCTGCGATTTCCGGGCCCTTCAACTGCACGGCGGGCGGCGCATTGCCCGCAATCACGTCGGCGCGCAGCTTGGCCAGCGTATTGGCCGTATGGCCGGCGATCGAGGTCTGCTCCCACTTGCCGCCGGCGGCCGTGAACATTTCGCCAAGCTTGGCGATGGCGGCGGCGTCTGAGCCGCTGTCCCATTGATGCAGCATATTCGTCTTGGGTTCGGCGAGCGCGCCGCCCGCCATCAGGCCAAGACTCATAAGGCCGGCAATCGCTGTCAGATATCCACGGTTACGCATTGGCTCCTCCCTGTATTGCACCCTTGCTCGTTTTCGAGCATTTGGGCATTTACCTACCATACAACATACCACGTCACAATGCGGCGCTTCATTCGCCGATCGCCTGGCGATTGGCGTCAAGCGACTGGCGCGCGCCGGCCGCCAGAAGTTCAAGATCGGATGTTATCAGCAGAATGCGCACGCCGCGCGCGATGAGATCGCGTTGCTCGGCCGGCTTGGAGTTTATGCCGAGGCACACCGGAACGCCGGCGGCCTGCGCATGCTTGATGATCGTATCGATCGCGACTTTGTTGGTCGGGTGCTGGTGCTGGCGAAACAGGCCCGTCGTGCCGGAGAGATCGTTGGGGCCGATCGCCACCGCGTCGATGCCGGGCACGGCTAGATAATCGTCGATAACCGCGACGGTCGCAATGTCCTCGATCTGCGGCATCACGAATATCGCTTCATTGGCGATCGCGACATAATCGTCGAGGTTGCGATAATAATTTGAGGCGCGGCGCGGGCCGAAGCCGCGCGCACCTTGCGGCGGATAGCGACACGAACGCACCAGCTCCCGGCATTCTGCGACATTGCGCACCATCGGCGCCATAATCCCCTCGACGCCCATATCAAGCGCCTGCTTGATGCGCACATGATCGTTCCAGGGAACACGCACAATCGGCACCGTATCGGTTCCATTGAACGCCATCAGAGTCGTCTGTAGCGTCACGAGGTCCCAGGCGCCATGCTCCGTATCGATCAGCAGAAAATCAAAGCCTGCGCGGGCGAGAAGCTCCCCGGCGGCGGGATCGTTGAGACTGAGCCAGGCGCCGCATATCGCCTTGCCCGCCTTGAGCTTGCGCTTGAGCGCGAGCACCCGCCCAAGCGAGCCCCAACCGCCCTTCGTCGCCTGCAACCCTTCCGCTTCAGACACTGACTTCCTCCTCGCGTTCGATCTTATCGGCGTCGAGATCCATGTTGGCGCCCGGCGCATGCGGCAGATGGATCGATCCTTTGATCGGCCACAGCGGATGCTTCAGGAAATGCATGTGCAACGCATTCCATTTGACGAGATATTCCTGATAAGGCGTATGGATCGGCGATTGCGCGACGGAGAAATGGATGCTGATCGGCGTCGAGTGGCCGTGCGGAATGGTGATAAGGTCATGGACCGTCGCATAGGCGGCGATCTTCAGGGTCTCGCTGAGGCCGCCGCACCAATAGATGTCGGGCTGCAGAATATCGAGTGCGTCTTTCTCGATGAAACGTTTGAAGCCCCAGCGCGTATATTCATGCTCGGCGCCCGAAAGCGGAATCCGGGTCTTGGCCTTCAGCTTCACGTGGCTGTCGATGCGATCGGGCATGAAACATTCTTCGATCCAGCGAAGACGGAATTCTTCGATGCGTGAGCAGAAATCGACGGCATAATCAAGATTGAGGCTCTGCCAGCAATCGATCATGAGGTCATAGTCGTCGCCCACAGCCTCGCGCAACGCGCGCACCAAAGCGACATTCTTCTTCAAGCCTTCATGGCCGGCCATCGGCCCATGACGAATGAACCATTTCTGCGCGGTATAGCCCTTCTCCTTATAGGCGATTGCGCGATCGCGCACTTTGCCCAAATCCTCGACGGCATAGCCAAGCATCGACGCATAGGCGGGAACCTCATGGCGCGTCGGGCCGCCGAGAATGCGCCAGATTGGTTGGTTGAACGCTTTGCCCTTGAGGTCCCACAGCGCGCAATCAACCGCAGAGATCGCAACCATCGAATAGCCCTGCCGCCCATGAACTTGCAGGCGATGCATCTGGTCCCACAGCAGTTCGATCGCTAAGGGATCTTTGCCCATGATGATCGGCGCGAGTTGCGCCAGAATCAGATGCGAAGCGGCCTCCCAGATGGGCCCGGCCGTGCCGACGACGCCATCGTCGGTATGAATTTCAAGGAAGTCGGCATTGATTTTTAAGTGATGGTCGTCGACTTGGGTTCCGCCTTCCCAAAGTTTCTGATCGCGATATTCAGGATAGATATCGATGGGGCGGACGAGACGCTCTTCCCAGAACGGCCCATCGGTTGTGAGCGTTCCGTAAAGGCGGCGAATCCTCACCTTGGTGATTTTCATTGAGCGGCCCCTCTCCCTACGGCTTCTGCCTTGTCGTTGCGTCCGGCTTCGGCGCTGGCATCGTGGCCCATCCGTGTCGCCTCAATTTCTCTGCGGAACATTTCGTAGGCATTATAGACATGCTTGCCAAGCCGGCGGATGGCGTCGGCGTCGCGCCCATCCTTCAACGCATTGACGATCTCGCGATGACCGCGTTGCGATCCAGCGATCTGCCTGCGGCTGCGGGTCAGGCGATAGCGGATCGTGCGCACGCGCCCAGAAATGCGCTCATAGGCCTCTATAAGTTCTTCATTCGCGCTCGCTCTAACCAGCGCGTCGTGAAACGATTTATCGAACGCTTGATAGGGACCGGGCTCTACGACGCCCGCCGCGTCGGCGGCATTGGTCTCCCCTTCGAGGCGCTCGATCAATTCAACGCGATTGCGCGACAGCGCAATACGCAAGGCGCCCGTTTCGAGGACTTCGCGCAATTCGCAAATGTCGCGCAATTCGGGGGCGCCATATTGAAAGACGAACGTGCCGCGCTGCGGGCGCACTTCGACAAGCCGCTCGGTCTCAAGGCGAAGAAAAGCCTCGCGCACTGGCGTACGGCTGACGCCAAGCTGCTCGGCCAGCGCGCTCTCCGAAAGCTGTTCGCCAAGGACGAGTCTACCCGACACGATGAGCTCGCGAATTTCCGTAATCACCATTTCCGTCAAGGAACGCGGGCGCGTGAGCCGCTCCAGCGGCGGGTCGCCAACCGATCCGGCATTCGCCATTACGGATCCGCCCTCCACGTTCAGGTCACCGGCGTCACAGCGCCGCGGCCAGAAAACCAGCTCACGAGATTGTCGATCACGCAAGCGCCCATCGCGCCCATTGTTTCTTCTGTCGAGCTCGCGATATGCGGGGTCAAGACGACGTTATCGAGCGCGCTCAGCGCGGCTGGAACTTTCGGTTCATCGAAGAAGACGTCAAGACCGGCGGCGCCCAGACGCCCATCGCGCAAAGCCGCGATCAGCGCGCCTTCGTCAACGAGCCACCCACGCGCCACATTGACAAAAATACCACGCGGACCGAGCGCTTCGAATATTTCGCGCCCGGCCATCGGCGGCGAACCCTTCGGGCCGCCGGCCGCGCAAAGGAACAGAATATCGGAGTTTTCGGCAAGCGTGCGCGCGTCGGCAAACTGCTCGTAAGGAACATCGCGACGGACCGGGTCGACGTAGCCGATGCGCGTCTTGAAGCCTTCGAGCCTCCTGGCAACCTCAATGCCGATGCGCCCAAGTCCCAAAACGCCCGCGCGCATCCCGGTGAGTTTACGCCCGAGCCGCAAGCGCTCCGCTCCCCATCGTCCGTCGCGCACGAAGCGATCGGCCAGCGCAATCTGGCGGCAACAGCCGAGCGCGAGCGCGATAGCCAGATCGGCGACGTCATCGAACAGAACCGGGGTCGTCGTCAGCGCAATGCCGCGCTCGCGGATAGCGGGAAGATCGCTGGTCTCAAGGCCGACGCCGTTGAGGGCGCAGATTTCAAGCTTCGGCATCAATTCGATATGGCGCCGGGTCAGCCCCGCCATGCCATGCCCGACCGCGCCGCGAATCCGGTCGCCGACTTTGGCGAGCGCGGCGAAGGGATCGGGCTCGGCATAGACCTTATGCACGACGAAGCGGCGCTCGAGATCCTGCTGGACGAAAGGCTGTTGGGCGCCGATGAAGGCGAGTTCTACGCCGGGAAATGAGGGGAGCTCGGACATCGCGTTTCTCAGCAAGACATTCGGTTATCCTCGCGTGGCTCTGAACGCCACGCGGCGCGGCAGCCGCCGACGACGATCGGAACGCGCATCCTGGCGACGGCCTAACCAATTGTGTGTAACATACCAGTTGTGGGCGCGGCAAGTCGGAAGACGACGAGGATTCTCGCTAGATCACGCCTTAGGCGCTGGCAGGTCGAGGCCCACGATCTGGGCGTAGAGGCGAGCGACCGAGGCGTCGTCTTCCCCTCCCATGCCGGCGGCGGCGGTCATCAGGAACATCTGCAGAGCCGAAGAAGCGATCGGCGTCGCAAACTTTTCCGAACGCGAGATGTCGGCGATAATGCCGAGATCCTTGACGAAGATATCGACCGCGCTGCGCGGCTGATAATCGCCCTCCAGAATATGCGGCACGCGATTCTCGAACATCCAGGAATTACCGGCCGAAGCGGCGATCACTTCGTAGACCTTGGCGATGTCGAGACCGAGGCGTTTGGCGAAGACGATCGCCTCGCACGCCGCCGCGATGTGGACTCCCGCCAGCAATTGATTGACGATCTTGAACGAAGCGCCAACGCCAGGCTCGTCGCCGAGGATGTAGAGCTTCGCCGCCATCGCGTCGAGCGCCGGCCGCGCTTTCGCGATGGCTTCCGGCGCTCCGGAGGCCAGAATAGTGAGCGCCCCTTCCGCCGCGCGGACGGCGCCGCCGCTGAGCGGCGCATCGACGTAAAGCCGCCCGGCGGCCTCCACCGCAGCTCCAAGCTCCCGCGCCCGCTCAGGCGCCATTGTCGCGCAGGAGACGATAACAGCGCCAGGCTTCGTCGCCTCCAGTACGCCGCCCTCCCCCAACAGCGCCTGCCGGGTCTGGTCGGCATTGACGACGACGATCACGATCACGTCAGCATCCGCCGCGGCCGCGGACAACGAGGCGGCGCCGGCGCCATGCGCCGTTGCGAAACGGGAGACGATGTCGGCCCGCGTGTCGAAGCCGGTGACGGCGAAGCCCGCCCGGGCCAGCGACTGGGCGACGCCATATCCCATCGACCCCAGCCCGATAACGGATGCCTTCCCGGCAAGAGATTCGTTAGGCGTCATCATGTCACCTTTTTCGCCCGAGCGGCGCCAGCGGCATTCCCAAAATGATGAGGCCGAAGACGATCCGCCGCACCGCATCCTGTATCTGCAGGACCGACCGGATCGTGGAGCGCAGCGCGACGAACACGTCGCCGCCGATCAAACCGGCCATCATCGTCGGCGGGAGATAAGGATCGCACACGCCCTCACTGATTGGCGCTACCGATGCCAAGCAGCGCGTCCGAGCTTGAGAATGTTCTGACAGCGCTAACATTTTCACTATATCAATGGGAGGACAGTTATAGTCAAGCCGGCGATGCGAAAATTTGTCGCTGTAGCGCGGCACGATAGGGGATGCACGTTTGAGAGCGCGGCGGGGATTCCGGCAATCGACGTTGACGCTTGCCGACGTGGCCAAAGAAGCCGGCGTCAGCGAAATCACGGTCTCGCGAGTCATTCGCGCCAGGGGCTCCGTCGCCGAGGAAACGCGCCGACGCGTGCAAACCGCCATTAGCAAGATCGGCTATGTGCCCAACCGCATCGCGGGCTCCCTCGCTTCCGCCGGCTCTGACCTTATAGGGGTTATCATCCCTTCGCTCGGCAATATCGTGTTTCCCGATGTGCTGCGCGGATTGCACGACGCCATCTCCGAGCGGGGCTTCCGCGCCGTCGTCAGCGTGACGGACTATCGTCTGGAATCCGAGCGCGAACTCGTTCGCTCCCTGCTTTCCTGGCGACCGGCCGCGCTCATCGTCACGGGCTGCGAGCACGAGCCGGACACGCGCCAGATGCTGGTCAACGCCGGCCTCACAATCGTCGAAGTGATGGATGCGGACGGCGAGGCGATCGATATCGCCATTGGCATGTCGCATGCGCGCGCGGGGCGCGAGACAGCAGCCTTCCTGTTGGCGCGCGGCTATCGACGCTTTGGCTATATCGGCCACGATCTGGCGCGCGATCTGCGCGCGTGCAAGCGCCGGGAGACTTTCACCTCGACCGTTCGCGAAGCGGGAGCCAGCTTTGCCGGCGAGGTCGTCACGCCGGGGCGCTCCTCCGTCCCTTCAGGACGCAGCGCGCTGGCCGAGCTTCTCACCGCCCACGGCGATATCGACGCCGTCTATTTCTCCAACGACGACATGGCGATCGGCGGCGTCTTCCATTGCATGGCTGAGGGGATCGCCATACCCGATAAGCTCGCCATCGTGGGTTTCAACGGCCTCGCCATGGGCCAGGCTTTGCCCCAACCGCTCACGACGATCCTCACGCCGCGCTTCGATATCGGCTTTCGCGCCGGGCTGGCGGTGATCGCGCGCTTCGACGGCCTCGAAGTGCCGCGCCTCACCGACGTGGGCTTCACGCTTTTGCCAGGCGCCACCGCCTGACTTCACTGCAAGGGTATCATTGAATGCTGCTGGGATGCATTGCCGACGACCTGACGGGCGCAACCGACCTCTCCCTGATGCTGTCCCGCGAGGGCCTGCGCACGGTGCAGACGACTAGCCTGCCGCCGGGCGATCTCGATCTGGCCGAAGCCGACGCCGTCGTCGTCGCGCTGAAGTCGCGCACGATTCCGGCAGCCGAGGCCGTCGCCCAGTCGCTGGCGGCGGCCGACTGGCTGCTCGCCGCCGGCGCGAGGCGATTCTTTTTCAAATACTGTTCGACGTTTGATTCCACCGATGAGGGCAACATTGGTCCGGTCGCCGCGGCGCTGATGCAGCGGCTGGGAGCGCGCTTCACCATCGCCTGCCCGGCCTTTCCGGCGACCGGCCGCGCGATCTATCAGGGCCATCTCTTCGTCAATGGCGTGCCGCTGAACGAGAGCGGCATGCGCGATCATCCGCTGACGCCGATGCGCGATTCCGATCTGCGGCGCGTCCTCCAGCGCCAGACCGCCGTCAAAGTCGGCCATGTCGCCTATGCCGACGTCGACGCCGGTCCCGCCGCCATCGCCCACGCGTTCGAGCGCGAACAGAAGGCCGGCCGCGCCATCGCGATCGTCGACGCCCTGACCGACGCCCATCTGCGCGCCATCGGCGGCGCGGCGGCCAGTCTAACGTTGGTGACCGGCGGCTCAGGCGTCGCGATCGGCCTGCCCGCCGCCTATTGCGACGCTGGCTTGATCGGCGCCCTCACGCCTCCTCCCCCCGCTATCGCGGCGCCGCAAGGCCGCGCCGTCATCCTGGCGGGCTCCTGCTCGGCGGCGACGAGAGGGCAGGTCGAGGTTGCAATCAAGGCGGGAAATCCGGCCTTCCGCATCGACCCGATCGCCATCGCCGAGGGCCGCCTCACGCCGGCGCAGGCGATCGATTGGCTCGATGGCCAACCTGGCGAGGCCGCGCCGCTCGTCTATTCGAGCGACGATCCCGATAGCGTGCGCCTCGTCCAGGACAGGCTTGGCCGCGACCATGCGGGCCGCATCGTCGAAGAGCTTCTCGCCTCCGTCGCCGCCGCGCTGCCGGCCCACGGCTTCACCCGCATCCTTGTCGCGGGCGGCGAGACTTCGGGCGCCGTGGTGAACGCGCTCGGCGTCAAGGCTTTGTCGATCGGACCCGAAATCGACCCGGGCGTGCCCTGGACTCGCAGCCTGTCCGGGCCGGACGTCGCTCTCGCCCTCAAATCGGGCAATTTCGGCGCGCCGGACTTCTTTCTCAAGGCATGGAGATATTTGCGATGAACCCGGCGTCGACCGAATCCGCCTTGCGTGAACGCATTTGCGCCTGCGGAGCCTCGCTCTTCCAACGCGGCCTGACTTTCGGGTCGACCGGCAATATTTCCGTCAGCCTGCCCGACGGCGGCTGGCTGATGACGCCGACCAACGCCTCGCTCGGCGATCTCGATCCGGCGCGCCTGTCCAAGATCGACGCTCAAGGTCAGCATGTCGGCGGCGACAAGCCCACCAAGGAAGCTTTTCTCCATCGCGTGATGTACCGGCAAAGGCCGAGCTGCGAGGCCGTGGTGCATCTCCATTCCACCCATTCGGTGGCGGTGTCCTGCCTGCACGGCATTGACGAACATAATTGTCTGCCGCCGATCACCGCCTATTACGTGATGCGCGTCGGGCGCTTGCCGCTCGTTCCCTATTATCCCCCTGGCGACGAAAGCCTCGCGGCGGCGGTGGAAAAACTCGCCGGCGAACATCATGCCGTGCTGCTCGCCAATCACGGCCCGGTCGTCGCCGGCAGCAGTCTCGAAAACGCGATATACGCCACCGAGGAGCTGGAGGAGACCGCCAAGCTCTTCCTGCTCTTGCGCGGCTCGCCGATCAGGCCCCTCACGCCGGAGCAGGTCGACGAACTGCGGCGGCGCCTCGCGCTTTCCTGATTCCATCGGCCCGATGCTCGGCGACGTCCCGTCCGTGGCGCACAAGGGCGGCAAAGACCTTGGCGGGAATAGCCCGGGAATAGCCGGAACCCTCGAATGACCGACCGCGGTCCATCAAAACACCCTCTAAGTCCTTGATTCTCACGCGCGCGGAAGCGCATTTCCATCCGCGAAATGAGCGATATCAAAGGCTTGACCCTGTTTTGGCTTCCCCATCGAAATTTTCGGACGCAAAACCGCGCCCGCGCGTGCTGACCAGGCTTTCGGGCGGAAGGGACTTGAGCCTTTAAGACGGGCCTCTCCATCGCTCATCTTTTTGGAAAACAAGACGAGAAGACTATCATATATTCTTCTTTTCAGAAAGAATATACTGCCTGCCCCGCTTAGGCCGGGCGCGAGGGCTTCCGCCCCTCGCACAAGGCAGCGCTGTCCGGGGAAACTCAAGCGTGCACGGAGAACGCAGGATTTCATGATGATGCAAGCTGTGGACATCATGGTCGGGATAAGCCCACGGCTGTCCGGTTTGACGCGGGGCGCTTGGGAGAGCGCCACGCCGCCGAGGCGCCGTCAAGCGGCTGCGCCGCTCCTTCACTTCGTTACGGCCCCTGCGGGGTGACTGCGTCTCGTCGGCGCGGCAATTCCTATCCATGTCGCTTTGGTGTGCGCAGCCGTCAAGGGGCGCGTAGCGCCCGCGAAGCGGCTTGCCCTTGACGGCGAGCACGACGATGGCATTCGCGCCACCTCAACCGTTAGCGCGAATCCATGTCCGCCCCGGTGCCGGTCCTTGCGATCGCCCGCATTTCCAATCGTTTGCCGACGACGCGAATGCCTGAGCGCTCCACAAGCCGGCCGTCGCGCCGCGGTTTCCGGCCCGCGGCCTGAAACGGCTCGCTTGCACCCGACCACGCCAGGTTGTATGGTAACATGTGAAGTTACAGCAATATCCCGGGAGGATGCAGGACATGCGCACGAGACGTCACTTTCTCGTCGGGGCGCTGGCGCCGCTGGTTGTCGCGACTATGGCGCGCGCCAATGTGCGTTGCATCGCCGACCCGAAGCACGGCGGCGAATTGTGCAAGACCTTCATCGACGTTCATGACGCCTATCAGGAGACCTATCACGCGCGGCATGACCCAGCCGCCATCTGGATCGCCTGCGTCGCCGTTGTCTTCGCCACCTATGGGCACGTGGTCCAGCAGCCGCGCATCGCCCAGGAAGCCTATGGGGACGTCGATAAGGTGGCGTTGGATTCGAGTTCCTCCGCCATTAGGCCGCTGGCGCGCGCCTGGAAGGACGATGACGGCGTCGCGTTCGGCGTTTCCGCTGAACCCATATTCGATTCCGACGCGCCGGGAGGCAAATTCGACCAAAACGCGCTGATCGACGCGGTGTCGAATGGCGACCCGCTCATCCTGGTCGGCGGCGGGCATCCGGTGGTGTTGACGGCGGTCGCCTACGCCAAAGCCAGCGGGCCGACGCCGCTGGTCGCCGGCTTTGTCTTCGATCCGTTCCCGATGATTGGGCCAAGAGCGCTGGATATCGACGAATTGGTGCCCAAAAGCGCCGGAGGCGATCTGCGTTACGCCATCCGGTTGAAGCTGGAGAAGGTATAGAGCGAGATGAGAATTGATTGAATCGAACTGATATCGGGGACAGTTTCGTTATTGAGCCATTGTTCGCATGGAGGCATTTTTTTCACCTCAGAAGGTTGGTCAAGTGTCGCCCTGCGGGCGACCGCCGGAGGCGGCGCGCTTTCGCGCGCACTTGACCAACCTTCTGAGGTGAAACACGCTCCGCCATGCGAAACAATGGATCATCCTCGACTATTTCGATCAAAAGTTTTCAGATTCTGAGTCGGCATCCCCTCTGGATCATTCGCAGATCGGCGAGGCGGACCCACGAACTCCGCCATAGTCGCGCGCGCATTTCATGCGATCGATTGGGCAAGGATCGGCAAATGAACACGAAGTGGCGCATCCTTCTCGCCGCGGCGCTCTTTTCGCTGGGCGCAATCCATCGTGGCCAGGCGCACGAACCGTGTCCCGCTTCCCCGGGAGTCGACCAGCCGGGCTATCTCGTAGAAATACTGCTTTGCACGGCGGATTCGCCGAGGTGCAAGCCGGATGGAACGCATGTTTACAAAGCTGGACGCGGCGCCAATCCAGAATTGGAGGCCCTGTCAATTCAAGACATCCCGGACGGTGACGTCATCACGGGAGGCGAGTTATTTACGTCAGTCTACGATATGGCGACGCGCGGCTTTGGCGCCGTCAATGTCGCCGTCCACGGCGGTCCGGGCGACTATTGCCACCAGCACTATTGGTACGACATGCGCGCCGCTTGGACCGGGGACGACGCATCCGACAAGATGACGGTTGAGGTCTGCATCCATTACAATAAATGGACAGGGTCCTTGCCGATAAAACCTTGTGCTCCGCCGATCGGCAACGAGCCGCAATAGCGCCAGCCAAGACAAGCGCATGGCCGCGGCGCGACCAACGCTTCAACCAAATGTTGGAGGCAGAGGCCGTCCCAGCGGCGCCCGAGCGTCGTGGCGCCGAGCCCCATTCTGCGACCAGAATGAACCAGTTGGAGACCCACGGCTGTCCGGTTGAGGAAATTGGCGTAGCTCGGAAGGACAAGAGATGGCGCGAATGGGACGAATGGCGCTCAACGGACGCAGATTCGCGCGATAGGATTTAGAGCGCTGGAATCCCCTCCCCCCTTGTGGGGGAGGGTTAGGGAGGGGGGTCGCGCATGCCTCACCGGTTAAAACTGATTGCGCGCAGACTCAGGACAAATGCGACCAGCGCCGAACATCGCTTATGGAATGGCGTCAGACGCCAACAGATCGGCGGTTTCAGATTTCGGCGTCAGGTTATCCTCAAGGGCTTCGTCGTGGACTTCGCATGCCACGAGGCGCGGCTCGTCATAGAAGTCGACGGCGCCACGCATTCGAGCGACGCGGAACGCGCGCGCGATATGCTACGCGCCGCGGCGGTGGGTTCGCAAGGCTACAGCGTTCTTCGGTTTACCAATGACGAGATTTTTCACAATATCGACGGCGTGCTGGAAACCATTCGATTGAAGCTGATTGAACTGAGGCCGCGCCTGCAGGACGATACTTCCGAGGGCGGCGCGAGCCCCCTCCCTAACCCTCCCCCACAAGGGGGAGGGAATAAGCGCCGCCGTGTCAGAAAACTCAACCGGACAGCCGTGCGGGAGATCTGGCCGCCCGCCGCGGTTCTGCACGGTCTGCAAGGCTTTTGCAAAGCAAGACCGATCACTCAGCTTGTAAGTGGGCCGGCGGCCTTCAGGCATGGGAGCGCGAAAGCCCCCATTCCCGTCAGGCGGCGCGGTCGAGCAAAAGCACGAGCTTGCCGTGAGCCCGCTTGTTCTGGCTGAGGTCGAGCGCCTCGCGCCAATCCTCCAGAACGAAGGTCCGGGCGATCGGTATCGTAAACCGGCCTTCAGCGGCAAGCTGCGCGTAACGACCGAGCACGTCATAGCGAGGAACCAGGCCCTTCTCCCGCCCTGTGGTGCGGACGCCGAGACCATCCTGGTCAAAATCGGCAAAGCTCATCACACGGCGAGGATCGCCGTCCACGATTTTAATGAGATCGGGCAGCGCGCCCGTGACCTGCGCCGTGTGCAGAGCAAAATCGGGCGCTCCACCCGCGATCGCGCGAACCCGCTCGACCATTCCATCGCCGTAGGGCGTCACCTTGGCCCCGAGATCGCGCAAGCGGCCGGCGAACGTTTCGCCTGCGCTGGCGATCACATGGGCGCCGCGCAACAGTGCGATCTGCACGGCCGCGAACCCGGTCATCGTCCCCCCACCATTGATCATAATCGTTTGGCCCGCGGCGAGTCCGAGAAGATCGAGACTGCGCGTGGCCGTTTCGACGGCCATCGGCAATGCTGCGGCTTCGACGAGATCGAGACCCTTTGGGACGGGCAGCCAGACGGCGAGGATCGCAAACTCCGACGCCCCGGCGGTCGGATAGCCCCTATAATCGGGGACGCCGAAAACGAGGTCGCCGATATTGACGCCTGTGACGCCCTCGCCGATTGCGTCAACGGCTCCCGACACGTCGAACCCTATCCCGCGCGGCGGAGGCACGGCCAAGAAGCCTTTGCATACAGCCCAATCGGCCGGGTTGAGCGCGCACGCATGCACCCTCACGCGGATGCGGTCCGCCTTTGGGCTGGGAATGGCGACTTCTTCCAGATGCAGCACGTCTGCGGGTTCGCCATAGCTACGGACCTGAAGTGTTTTCATGGTGGCGGAAGCTTGATCGGCCATCGTGGTTCTCCTGGCTGGTCGCCTCGTGGGCGCGAATGCCTGTTGGCGGTTGTGCAATCCAAGCCGCGCGGCTAGGATCAGTCAGTGACTGACATAACAGATAATGTCAGTCACTGACAATAACATTCGGATGGTTCGATCCATGCCTCGAAGCGGAGAGAAAGTGCGCCGCCGTCTTCAGCAGGCGGCCTTGGAACTGTTCGGAGAACGTGGCTATGAGCTGACCACAGCCGCCGAGATCGCCGCGAAAGCAGGGGTCACGGAACGCACCTTTTTCCGTCACTTCGCCGACAAGCGGGAGGTGCTGTTTGACGGCGAGACGGCGCTCAGCGACATCCTGAACAGCGCCCTGCGTGAGGCGCCGGCCGAGCTTGGCCCCTGGGACGCGTTGTTCCGCGCCTTCGAGGCGGCGGAGCGGCTTTTCGTTGAGAACCGCTCCTTCGCCGAGCCTCGGCATCGCCTCATCGAGAGAAGCCCGGCGCTTCAGGAACGTGCGCTTGCCAAAACCAGATCGTTGATCGCGGGGTTAGCGTCGGCGCTACGCGAGCGAGGCGTTCCCGATCACGCGGCGATGCTCGCGGCCCAGATGGGGATGGCCGCGCTCGGCCACGCCGTCGCGTGTTGGTTCGACGACGGTTCGAGCGGTCTGGGCGACCATCTCGCGCAAGCCTTCCGTAAAGTGCGCGATCTCTCCGCGTCCAGCCCAGGGATCGGCTGACGCGCAAAGGCGCCATTCGAGAGCTTGGTGCGGCGCCCAATATCAAGAATGATGACGCACAGACTCTCGGTCGAAAATTGGCTATTTCTGAGAGAGGCGGGGCGCCACAAAGCTGCCATCTGATCCAGTTCATGTCCTCGCCGCTGCTTGGCCGCGGCCACAAGCGCCGGGAGCAACATCATGCGCAATAGCCCTGTCATGAAAAACCTGCTTCCGCTCGGCGCAACGGCGCTTTTGCTGGTCGGCGCTGTCCTGATACTGGCTGGCGTCGTCGTACAATTCGCGGGGAAGCCTGAGACGGGAGGGCAAAGCTTCTGGCTCTATGAAATCTTTATGGGCGGCGGCGCGTTTTGCATGTTTCTCAGCGTCTGGATCAGTTGGCGATGGCGCAAAGGGCAACGGCGCCTGCAGCGATGACGACGATCCGGCGCTCATCGAGCGGGAAGCGGCTCAAGGGCCGTGCAGATATCAAGACTTCCGCACGGTCCGCGGGGCGTCTCGGTAGCGCAGCGCATTGACCAGCAAAGCGAAGGCGGGCGTGGGCTGGCGACGGCTTGGATAGTAGAGGTGGTAGCCGGGATAGGGCGGACACCAATCGGCGAGCGCGCGGATGAGCCTCCCCTCCGCGAGATGCGTCTTCACGCTGTCCTCGGGCAGATAGGCGAGGCCGAACCCCGCCAATGCAGCGTCGAGTATGGGGGCGCTTCCGTTAAACACGAGTTGCCCCTCGACCCTCACCCTCAGCTCGCGGCCGCCTTTCTCGAATTCCCAGGCATAGAGCCCGCCATGGGTCGGCAGGCGCAGGTTGACGCAGATATGGCCGGTCAGGTCTTGCGGAATCTTCGGCATTGCCCGTTTGGCGAAATAGGACGGCGCGCCGACGACCGCCCAGCGCAGGTCCGGCCCGATGCGCACGGCGACCATGTCCTGCGCCACCATCTCGCCGGCGCGAATGCCGGCGTCGTAGCGCCCCGCGACGATGTCGGTCAGGCCGTAGTCGATGATGGCCTCCACTTTGATATCCGGGTAATCCGGCAGAAGCTTCTCCAGGGCAGGCCAGAGGACTGTTTTTAGAGCGTGGTCGTGCATCGTGATGCGGATCGTGCCGGAAGGCTTGTCGCGCAGCGCGCTCAGTGCGGCCAGTTCCGCGTCGACCTCCTCAAGGCGCGGCCCGGCGGCGCGGATCAACCGCTCCCCGGCTTCGGTCGGCGCGACGCTGCGTGTTGTGCGGGTCAGCAGCCGGATGCCGAGCCGCGCCTCGAGCCCGCGAACGGTCTGGCTCAGCGCCGATTGCGAGACGCCGAGCTGCGCGGCGGCGCGTGTGAAGCTGCGCTCGCGAGCCACTGCGAGAAAAGCTGCGATATCGTTGAGATCGGCGCGGGGCATTCAGAAGCTCAACTTATAGGTCCATTCGGACTTTAACGCCTAATCCTGGACAGACACACCCTTTAAATACTTCACCGACAGCCACGGACCGCCCGGCGCCCTCAGCAGGGCGAGGCGACCCTGGACCCATGGCGAACGATGGAGACGGACGATGGAGATCAAGCGACCAGGCTTTCAGCCTTCCGGCAAGGGACCGGCCGACTGGTTTACGGGCGCGGTCCGCATCGACCCGCTGTTCAGCCCGCCCGACCCTGCCCGCGTCGCCGGCGCGCTCGTCACTTTCGAGCCGGGCGCCCGCACGGCCTGGCATACCCATCCGCTCGGCCAAACGCTGATCGTGACGAGCGGCTGTGGCCGGGTGCAGCGCGAGGGCGGCCCCATCGAGGAAATCCGGCCCGGCGACGTCGTCTGGTTTGAGCCGGGCGAGAAGCACTGGCACGGGGCCGCGGCGACCACAGCCATGAGCCATATCGCGATCCAGGAGAAGCTGAACGGTTCGCCCGTCGACTGGCTGGAGCACGTCACCGACGAGCAGTACCGCAAATAAGCTCGCGTCTTGGCGATGCAAGAGGAATTCGTTGTGAACTTATCTTTTGATAACAAAGTCGCCCTCGTCACCGGCGCCGCTTCTGGCATGGGCCTGGCGACGGCTAAGGCCTTCGCAGAAGCGGGCGCCGCCGTCGCGCTCGCGGATGTCAATGAGACTGCTGTTCGCTCCGCCGCGGAGGACTTGGCGGCTGTTGGCCATAAGGCGATTGGCATCCGCTGCGACGTCGCCGATGAGGCTGAGGCGGCGATCATGGTCCAGCAGACCGTCGCCACCTTCGGACGGCTGGACGCGGCGTTCAACAATGCCGGCGTGCAGGCTCCCCCGAGCGACATGGCCGACGAGGCCGCCGAGGAATTTGATCGCGTGAACGCGATCAACCTGCGCGGCGTGTGGGCGTGCATGAAGCACGAACTCCGTCACATGCGCGAGCAAGGGAGCGGTGCGATCGTCAACTGCTCTTCGCTGGGTGGTCTCGTGGGGCTGCCCAGCCGGGCGGCCTATCACGCCTCCAAGCATGGCGTGATCGGACTGACCAGGAGCGCCGCGCTTGAATATGCCCCGCGGAATATCCGCATCAACGCGGTATGCCCCGGGATCATCGATACGCCGATGGTCGCCGGCATGCTGGTCAGTCAATCCGAAGCCATGAAGGAAATGATGAAGGATGTGCCGATCGGGCGGCTTGGCCGTCCCGAGGAGATCGCCGCGGCGGTTCTTTGGCTTTGCAGCCCTGACGCAAGCTTCGTGATCGGTCACGCACTTCCGGTGGATGGCGGCTACACCGTCCGCTGAACGACGAGAAAAGAGCGAGGCGTGTTCGCCGATACTTTGTGACAGGCGCCGTCAAAGCAAGGAGCTCACCCATGCGAGGAACTGTTCTCTACGGCCCAGGCGATGTGCGTTTCGAGGAGCGCGAAGCCCCCAAAATTCTCGCGCCGACGGATGCCGTCATCCGGATCTCGGCGACCTGCGTCTGCGGGTCGGACCTGTGGCCCTACCGCGGCCTGCAAGCGACTCCCGGACCGACGCCGATGGGACATGAATATTGCGGAATCGTCGAGGAGGTCGGCAGCGCGGTCAAGTCGGTCAAGCCGGGGCAGTTCGTCATCGGCTCGTTCTTCGCCTCCGACAATACCTGTCCGCACTGCCGCCTGGGCTATCAGACCTCCTGTCAGAACAGGGAATTCGTAGGCGGGGCGCAGGCGCCGCTGCTCCGCGTCCCTATGGCCGACGGTACGCTCGTCGCCACGCCGGGGATTCCGTCCGACGATCTGATCCCGAGCCTGTTGGCGATCTCGGATGTGATGGGCACTGGCTGGTTCGCCGCCGATGCGGCGAATGTAAAGCCGGGCGCAACCGTCGCCGTCGTCGGCGACGGGGCAGTCGGCCTGCTCGGCGTGCTCTCCGCCAAGCTCATGGGCGCCGAGCGGATCATCGCGATGAGCCGTCACGAGTCGCGGCAGAAGCTCGCGCGCGATTTCGGCGCGACCGACATCGTCGTCGAGCGCGGCGAGGAGGGCGTGGCTCGCGTCAAGGATATGACCGACGGAGTTGGCGCTGATTCGGTCCTGGAATGCGTCGGCACACAGGAAGCGATGATGCAGGCGATCCGCTCCATCCGCCCCGGAGGTTTCGTGGGTTACGTCGGCGTTCCGCATGGCGTCGAGATCAATGGCGAGGCGCTGTTCTTTACCCATGTTCACCTTCACGGCGGCCCGGCACCGGTGCGCCGCTACCTACCCGACCTTATCGAACAGGTGTGGGACAGGAAGATCAACCCCGGCAAGGTTTTCGATCTCACGCTGCCCCTCGACCAGGTGGCGGAAGGCTACCGCGCCATGGACGAACGCCGCGCGATCAAGACGCTGCTGCGTCCATAGATCAGGGAGCGTTCGCACATGACGACATGGCCGAAAGACGAATTGCGCGAGATCGCCGAGGCCGACGATTTGCGCATCGCGCCGTACCGCGACGACGGCGTGACCTACGGCACGCCGACATGGATATGGTCTGTGGCGGTTGGCGACGCGCTTTATGTGCGCGGCTACAACGGGCGGAAGTCTCGGTGGCTTCAGGCCGCGCTGCGGCAGAAGGCGGGACGGATCGCCGCCGCCGGCATGACGAAGGAAGTCGCCTTCGAGCCGGTCGATGGACCGATCAACGACCGCGTCGATGACGCCTACCGTGCGAAATATCGCGGCAGTCCGTATCTCAATCCGATGATCGGCGCCGGCGCGCGCGCCGCGACAGTCAAGGTCATGCCACGCGAAACGCATGACTGACAATCAATTCTTCGATCGCCTCAACGGAGGACACTATGCAGAAGCGTAAGCTCGGAAACAGCAACCTCGAAGTCTCGGCTCTTGGGTTTGGTTGCATGGGCTACGGCCCGGCCGCGGACAGGAAGGACATGATTGCGCTGATCCGGGCGGCGGTCGAGCGCGGCGTCACTTTCTTCGACACGGCCGAGACCTACGGTCCCTTCACCAACGAAGAACTCGTCGGCGAAGCCCTCGAGCCCCTCCGTAGCGAGGTGGTGATTGCAACCAAGTTCGGCCACAACATCGATCCGAAGACTGGACAACGTCTCGGCGGCCAGAACAGCCGTCCCGATCACATCAAGGTCGCGACGGAAGGTATGCTGAAACGGCTTAGGATCGATTGCATCGACCTGCTCTATCAGCATCGGGTCGATCCCGACGTGCCGATGGAGGATGTCGCCGGGGCGGTGAAGGACCTCATCCAGCAGGGCAAGGCCAGGCACTTCGGCATGTCCGAGGCCGGCGTGCAATCGATCCGCCGCGCGCATGCCGTCTTGCCCGTCACTGCGCTTCAAAGCGAATATTCGCTATGGACGAGGGAACCGGAAGCGGACGTTCTGCCTGTTCTCGAAGAACTCGGGATTGGCCTCGTTCCTTACAGTCCGCTCGGCAAGGGCTTCCTGACCGGCAAGATCAACGACGCAACGACATTCGACAACTCGGACCTTCGTAGCCGCATTCCACGGTTCGAGCCGGAAGCGCGCCGGGCGAACCAGGCGCTGGTCGATCTCCTCCGTTCGATCGCCGATCGCAAGGGAGCGACGCCCGCGCAGATCGCGCTTGCGTGGCTGCTAGCGCAAAAGCCCTGGATCGTTCCGATCCCCGGCACCCGGAAACTGGATCGCCTGGAGGAGAACCTCGGATCGGTGTCGGTGGCGCTGACATCCATGGATCTGCGCGAAATCGAGGAGGCCGCCGCCAAGATCAAAGTGCAGGGCGCCCGCTATCCCGAGGACATTTTGAAATTGTCCGGTCTCTGAACGCAGCCCGGCGGCGTCGGTCAGAGGCGCCAGCTTTCCGGAGGACGCCGACATCAACGAAATCCTGTTCAGGCCGACCAGCCAGGCCTATTGAGGAAGAAGCATGCCCCACGTCATTGTAAAATTGTCTTCAGGCAGATCGGAGCCGCAAAAAGCGCGCATCGCCGAGGAAATCACGAAAGCCGTCATGGCCAGCGCAAACTGCACGGAGGCAGCGGTCTCGGTGAGCATCGAAGATGTCGAGCCGAACGATTGGGTCGAACGCGTCTACAAGCCTGATATCGCCGGCCAGTGGAACAAACTCTACAAGAAGCCAGGGTACAACCCGCTTTAGCTCGCGCGATTTCAGCCTCGGGCTCCAGGCAGAGGACGCCCCGGCAGCGCGCGAGCCCCGTGGCGCCGATCCCAATCCTGCTGGACGCGTTCGAGCACGCGCATGGTCGGCAAGACCGACCAGCCGGGGACCGCGGAGTCGCGCCCCTCACGCGCAGCCTGCACGAAGTCGCGCAGCGCCATGGCGCATTCCTCTTGCTGCGCGGCCATTGCGATCTCGCCGTCGCCCGTCGTCAGAAGCGCCTTGAGTTCGTCGAAACGATAGGAGTCGCGATCGGTCACGACGAGGAGATCGTAAATCCAGGCGCGCGAATAATAGGAGCCGGTGCAGACGATCGCACAGTCGTGCGCCGCCTCGATCATCAGCGCGACCTCCATCGGAATGCCGGTACGGACGTCGACGGGCGACATCAACGAATGAACGGCGAGGATTTCGTCATCGGCCTTGGCGAGATCGCCGCCGGCGGCCATCCACAGGGCGAAATCGACGAGATGCGTGACGTGGTGCCACAATAAATTGTCGGTCCAATCGCGCCTCAGCCCTGTGGCGCCGGTGTTGGACAGGCGATGGATGAAGAAACGGCAGTCGATCAGCCGGACACGCTCCGCCCCGGCATGGACCCGCTGGCGCAACGCCTCACGCTCCGCGCCAAAGCGGCGGGGGTGACAGAGGCCGAGAATGCGTTTGTGCCGCTTCGCCGTCGCCGCCACGCGTTCGGCGTCGGCAAGATTCATCGCGATGGGGATCTCGACCAGCACATGCTTGCCATGTTCAAGCGCGGCGATGGCCTGTTCCGCATGCAATTCGCTCGGCGTGGCGATGACGACAATATCAACTTCGGGATCGTTCAGCGCAGCGCCATAGTCCGTCGTCCAATGGAGGTAGCCTTGCGCGGCGGCGAAGGCGGCCGTCTGATCCGGCTGCACGCCGACGAGCGTATGCCGGCGGCCGTCGATCGCCCTGAGATTTTCGGAATGCCACTTCCCCATCATGCCGTGGCCGACCATGCAGACATTCATCAATGGGTCTCCCGCCTGCGCGCTGACCGGCGCGGCCTGGTTGCGATTGCCAGGATGTCATGTTGCCGTATAACATGATTATAGACAAGACGACGTCGACGCAGGAACGCCGAAACGGCGCATGAATATGGGAGGAAAAAATGTCGCCATCGAGCGTGACGCGCCGACAAATGCTCGCCGCTTCGGCGGCTGTCCTGGCCGGCGGCGGGGCTCTGTCCCGCCCGGCGGCGGCGGACCAGCAGGTGACGCTGCGCGTCTCGTCTTCCGATCCGATCGACGAGAACGCCGCTCACTACCTCTGGTTCGCAAAATTCGCGGCGAACCTGAAAAACGCGGTCGGCGACCGCATCAAATTCGACTATTTCCCCAATAGTCAACTCGGCAAGGAGGCCGACGTCGTCGAACAGGTGAAGATCGGCTCGACCGACATGATGGTCACCGGCTCCTCGATCTGGGCGACCGTGGCGCCTGAACTTGGCATGCTCGACCTTGGCTATATGTTCGACAGCTACGATCATGTCGCCAAGGCGATGGATGGCGAAGCGGGCAAGGCGCTGGAGAAGATCCTTGCCGACCGCACCGGGGTGGGCGTGCTGGGCTGGGGCTTCCATTTCGGCGCGCGCAGCGTCTACACGAAGAAGCCGGCGGCGCGTCTCGCCGATCTCAAGGACGTCAAGCTGCGCGTATTGCCCGCGCCCGCCTTTATCGAAACGTTCAAGGTGATGGGCGCGATCCCGACGCCCATTCCCGTGAACGAGCTTTACACCGCGCTGCAGACCGGCGTGGTGGACGGGTTTGAACATGACCCCGGCACATGTCTCTCCCTGAAGCTCTATGAGATCACTAAATTCTGCTTTCTGACCGAACATTTGTTCAGCCCCATGGGCGCCTTCATCGGCAAGCGCGCGCTCGCCAAAATCCCCGACGATTTGAAGCCGGCGTTCGCCAAAGCGGCGCTCGCCGCGACCGCTGAGGAGCGCGCCGTTGCGCTCGAGAAAACGAAGAGCGAGATCGAGCAGTTGAAAGGCTTCGGCGTAGCCTTCGCCGCAATGCCGGCCGAAGAACGTCGCGCGATGCAGGACGAGATGGCTAAGCGCCTCTATGCCGATTTCGCTGAGAGCCATCCCGCGACAAAGCCGGTCTTTGCCGCCATCGCCGCGGCGCGCGGCTGACGGGGGGCGCCGGTCTGGGGAGCGAAGCCGCGTGAGCGCGAGCCTCGAAACGCTGCAGTCGCCGCTGCCGCCATTCGCCGCCTTCGGCTGGGCCGGGCGTTGGCTCGCCGGCATGATTGCGCTCGTCGAATATATCTCGGCGCTCGTGCTCGCCGTCGACGTCGCGGTCGTATTCGCTTCCGTCATCTGCCGTTACTTCCTGCAGCAGCCGCTCGATTGGGCCGAGGAGGTGGCGCGCGCCCTGATGGTGACGCAAGTGTTCCTGGGCGCCGCCGGCATGGTCGGACGTCGCGGTCACGCCGGTATCGATGCGGCGCGCGGCCTGTTTCCGGCGCGCTGGCGTCCCTACCTCGTTCAGTTGTCGGCATGGATCATCGCCGCGATCGCCGCCGCGATATTCGCTTCCTCCATCGATCTTTTGATCGAGACGGAAGGCCAGACGACGCCATTCGGCATGCCGGGATGGATTTTCATCTATCCGGTCATGGCCGGTGGGCTCATCATGTCCATTCTCGCAATCGCCGTCGCCTTGACGGGTCCTGCGCGAACCGCGTGGATCACGCTTGGCGCGGGAATCGCCCTCGTATTGGCCGTCTGGGGTTGGAACGAGGTCATGCCGGCGGCGGCGCTCTCACCTTTCGCGCTGCTGAGCAGTGCTTTCCTCGGCAGCCTCGCGATCGGCGTGCCGATCGCTTTCGCCCTGGCTCTCTCGGCGCTTCTCTACTTCCTGGCGGATCCGAGCCTGCCCATGTCGATCTACTCCCAGCAATTGATGGCCGGAAGCGACCATTTCGTACTGCTCGCCGTGCCGTTCTTCGTTCTTGCCGGCCTCGCCATGGAGGCGAACGGCATGTCTGCGCGCCTGATCGAGCTTCTCTTACGCCTGATGGGACGCCTGCGCGGCGGCACGAATCTGATCATCATCGTCGCCACCGCGTTCTTCTCCGGCATTTCCGGTTCGAAGCTCGCCGATATCGCGGCGGTGGGCGGCATCATCATGCCGGCCGTGCGCAAGACCGGACAGGATCCCAATGAAGCGGCCGGCCTCCTGGCGAGTTCGGCGATCATGGCCGAAACGATTCCCCCTTGTGTCAACATGATCATCTTCGGCTTCGTCGCCAATGTGTCGATCGGCGGCCTGTTCATCGCCGGCCTCGTCCCGGCGGCGGTGCTGGCCGCCGGGCTCGCGGCGGTGGCGGTGATCTACGGCAAGCGCATCGATCCGAGCGAGGCTTTGACCACGCACACGCCGCTGCTGCGCCTGATCGGCGGCGCGCTCGTCGCTTTGGTGATGGTCGCGCTTATCGGACGCGGCGTCACGTCGGGCGTCGCGACTTCCACGGAGATTTCCGCTTTCGCCGTGGTCTACGCTCTGGCGGTCGGCGGGCTGGCGTTTCGCGAATTGACGCTGCGATCGCTGATGCGGCTGTTTGTCCGATCCGCCTCGATGGCGAGCGGCATCCTGTTCATCGTCGCCGCCGCTTCGAGCTTTTCCTTCGCCCTGACCATCGAGCAGATACCGCGTTACCTCTCCGACGGATTGACCGCCTTCGGAGAGGCCAATGGCGCGCGCGCCTATCTCTTGGCGGCGGCGGCGCTGATGATCGGTTTCGGCTCGGTGCTGGAAGGCGCCCCTGCCCTTATCATCTGGGGTCCCTTGCTGACCCCGATCGCCCAGCGCCTCGGCATCCATCCCTTGCAGTTCGGGACTGTGATGGTGATCTCGATGGGGCTCGGCCTGTTCTCGCCGCCGGTGGGTCTTGGCCTCTATGCGACCTGCGCCATCACCGGCACGGAGACGACAAAGGTGGCGCGGCCGATGATGAAATATCTCGCCGTTCTGATCGTCGGACTGGCGCTCCTGATCTTTGCGCCAGAGCTTTCCCTCTGGCTGCCCGGGCGGTTCGGGCTGCGCTGAATCCCGCGATCACTTCGCCGACAAATCCTTGAGCCACGCCAGAACGGAATCCGCCGCCTGGTCTGGCGTGTTGAGGTGGTTGCCCGCGACCGAGACATAACGGTTGAGCGGATTGGCCGGAGCCCCTGCGAAGGCATAGCCAGGACCTCCGCGCTGCGTTGGATCGTCGGCGCCCGCCACCCACAGCAGCGGCGCCGTAAGCTTGCGCGCATTGTCGGGAATATTGGCGGACGAAGCCGGGCCGAAGAAGCTCAGATAGATCGCAGAGGTCGTAGCAATTTCCGTCGTATAGGCGCCGGTCGGGCCAAACACGATATCGGCGAACGAAACGGTCTCGTCGCCATTGCCGTTCGCGACAAGTTCGTGCGCCCTCGCGATGCTATCAGCGACTTCGGCGATTTGAGCGACCTCGCGCGCATCATGCGCCGGCGCCAGACCGAAGATCCCAAGCAATCCGCTGTGACCAGCCCCATAAGCGATGGCGGCATTGCCACCGAGACTGAAGCCGCCAACCACGATCGACGTCGCCCCGAGATTCCTAAGCCTGACGATCGCTTCATCGATGACAGCCAGGCAATCAGCGAACGGCGCCTCATAGGCGCGACGGCCGGACCAACACATATCCGGACGGCCAACGAGATAGCCGGCCTTCTCCATCGCCTGCGCCAGGCCATCGATAACGCGGCCAGGCGCGCCCTGCTCGCCATGCATCAGCACGATTCCGATTCTGTCGGCAGCATGGGCTGGCGCGAGCGCCGCCGCGATGCAGCACATGGCGCCCAGCGCGACAATCAGTGTAACGAAGCGTCGAAGTCCGAGATCGGCAACCGTCATGGACAGCCTCCCAATCGATCATTCATCGGCCGCGGCAAGCGACTATTCCTTCACCGCCCCGGTCAGGCTCGATACGTAATATTCGACGAAGAACGAATACAGGATCACGACCGGCAAGGAGCCAAATAGCGCCGCCGCCATCAGAGAACCCCAATGATAAACGTCGCCCTCCACGAGTTCGGTGATCGCGCCGACGGACACTGTCTTGTTCTCGGAGGAGGAAATGAAGGTGAGCGCGTAGATGAATTCGTTCCACGACAAAGTGAAGGCGAAGATGCCCGCCGAGATCAAGCCAGGCACCGCGAGCGGCAGCGTGATCCACCACAGAACCTGCAGTCGCGAGGCGCCGTCGATCAGCGCGCATTCCTCCAGCTCATAGGGGATGGTGCGGAAATAACCCATGAGCAGCCAGGTGCAGAACGGCACGAGGAACGTCGGATAGGTCAGGATCAAAGCCCAGTCGCTGTCATAGAGGCCGAGCTGGAAGATGATCGCGGCGAGCGGGATGAACAGGATGCTCGGCGGCACGAGATAGGCGAGGAAGATGGCGAGGCCGACGTAGCGCGCCCCTGTGAAGCGCAGCCGTTCGATCGCATAGGCCGCACAGACGCTCGAGAATAGCGACAGGATCGTCGACGCCACCGTGACAAAGATCGTATTGAACAACCATTGCGGATAGCTCGTCTCGAACAGGAGTTTATAGATATGCGACAGGGTCGGATGGACGATCCAGAACGGATTGAAGCGCGCATAGTCATAGAGTTCTTCGTCCGGTTTGAAGGTCGTCGTGGTCATCCAATAGAAGGGAAAGAGCAGCACGAAGACGAGGATGGCGAGCGGAAGGTACAGCGTGACCACACGGCGCGGCAGCCGCTCCAGATAGTCCATTCCCTGCGGTTCGCCTTGCCTGGCCATGGTTTAGTCCTGTGATCCATGTTGCCAGCGTCGACGCTGTAGTCCGAAATAACTGAACATGATGGCGGCGAGCAGGAACGGCACCATGGCGTCGGCGATCGCCGCGCCCTCGCCGAGATGACCGCCGGTGATGGCGCGCTCGAACGACAGCGTGGCCATCAGATGGGTGGCGTTGATCGGGCCGCCGCGCGTGATGGCGTAGATGAGCTGAAAGTCGGTGAAGGTCAGCAGCACTGAAAAGGTCATCACCACGGCGATGATTGGCGAGAGCACCGGCAGTGTGATGTAATAGAAGCGCTGCCAGGAACTGGCGCCATCGAGCGTCGCCGCCTCGTAAAGAGAAGGCGAGATTGTCTGCAATCCGGCGAGCAGTGTGATGGCGACGAAAGGAATGCCGCGCCATACGTTGGCCGCGATCACCGCCCAACGCGCATGCCAGGGTTGGCCGAGAAAATCGATATATTGGTGAAGGAGGCCGAACTTGATCAGCGCCCAGGAGACGATCGAGAATTGCGGATCGTAGATCCACCAGAACGCGATGGCCGAGAGCACGGTCGGCACGACGAATGGCAGCAGCACGATGGCGCGAAGCAGCGATTTGAAAGGCAAACGCCGATTGAGCAGCAAGGCGAGATAGAGGCCGAGAGCGAACTTCAGAATGCTGGCGACCACTGTGTAGAAGGTCGTATTGAACACGGCGAGCCAGAATACGGAATCATGGGCGAGCGAGACGAAATTGGCGAGGCCGACGAAATGCCCGGGCGCGCCGATCGGCGTGTCCGTGAGGCCTAGCCAGAATCCAAGGCCCAAGGGATAGGCGAGAAACACCAGCAGGATGGCGGCCGCCGGAAGCATGAAGACGAGGCCGAGAAAATTGCGATCGTCAGCCAGGCGCGCAATCCATCGGCGCCGAACCGCGATTGGCCGGATGTCCGCGCCCATCATGGCGCCGTTCCGCTTCTGTTGGCTCTCATCAACTCTTGTAGTAGCGCTTGGCGCGTTCGGCGGCGCGCTGCGCGGCGGCCTTGGGAGTCTGGTCGCCCGTACAGGCTTCCGCGAACATGTCGACGCAGACGAAATCGCCCATCACCGCCGCCGAAGCCTGGCCGAGCGTGCCTGAATAGCCGACGGGGAGAGCGTATTTCAAGACATCGCGGAACGGCGTCGTCTTAGGATCGGCCGTCCAGATCGGATTGTCGTTCCAGGCCGGCAAAGGCGGCGCGACATAACCGTTCGAAGCGGTCTCCCAGAAGTCCACCTGCGCCTTCTCCCACATGAAGCGCAGATATTCGCGCACGGCGTTCGGATATTTCGTATAGGCGTAGGAATAGGTGTTGAGGATGTTCTGCTGTTCCGTCGGGTGGCCAGACAGCCCGATCGGCATGTTGGCGTGATCCATGTCGGCGGCTATCGCGTTGAGCGCCGGTTCGGGCGAATTCTTGGCGACGGTGTAAATCGATATTCCGTTGAACGTCAGGCTGATCTGATCAGCGAGGAACGCCTTGTTGTTGCTCGAATCATTCCATGAAAGAACGCCGTCGATATAGGTCGCGTAAAGCTGCTTGGCGTATTCGAGGGCGGCGACCGTTTCGGGCGAATCGATGACGACATTGTTATTGTCGTCGACCATTTTTCCGCCATGCGCCCATAGGCACCAATGGACCCAGCCGTTCGCATCGCCGGTGGCGTGACCAAGGGCGAAACCTGCCGGTTTGCCCGCGGCTTTCAGCCCCTGGCACAGCTTGAGATAGCCGGGGAGATCCCTGGGGAACTCTTCGAACCCGGCGGCGCGCATCGTGCTGATGCGGTAGTTGAGGCAACCGCCGGTCGCGCCTTGCGGCAAGGCGATCCATTTCTTGCCAAGCATGCCGTAGGTTCGGGCGATCGGATACCAGCCGCCATATTTTGCGCCGAGGTATTCGGCGAGATCGGTGACGTCCAGGAGCTTTTCCGAGAACTTGAAAGGATCGTCGTTGGTGCCCATGATGATGTCAGGGCCGGCCCCAACATTAGCCGCGACGGCGGCCTTCGGGCGGATGTCGTCCCAGTTCTCCGCGTCGACGCGCACCTTGACGCCGGTCTGTTCGCTGAATTTTTTGGAATTGGCGACAAAGCTGTCAAATTCCGCCTGGATGAACTGCTTCCAGCGCAGCACTCGGATCGAAGCGTTTGGCTCGGGGGCGCCGCCGCTCCACGTCGCATCCGCCAGCGCCGTCCGACTCTGGAGAAGGCCGGCCCCCACGGCGATCGCGCCGGACTTCAGTATTTGCCGTCTTGTCACGTCGCTCATGCATTCCTCCCTTGATCGCGGCGCCGGCGCTTCTTCATCGCGCCGTTTCTTTTGGCCGATCGTTATTTTGCCATTCGCACCACAAAAACCGGCGGAAAGGAAGGCGGACGAGGCCGCTATTGCCGCGTCGTGTTTTCAACGAGAGCGGCGAGGAACCCCTCCTCCTCGGGCGTGAGATCGACCAGGGGCGAGCGAACCGGGCCGGCCGGACGGCCGACGACGCGCAGGCCGGCCTTGACGATGCTGACGGCATAGCCGCGCCGCCGGTTGCGGATGGCGAGGTAAGGCACAAAGAAGCGCCGTAGCGCCTGGCTGGTGAATGCGCTGTCCTGCGCCTGAACCGCGGCGTGAAAGCGCATCGCAAATTCGGGAATGAAATTAAACACAGCCGAAGAATACGTCGAGATTCCAATGCCGTGATTGGCGTTTGCGTAGACTTCGGCGGTCGGCATTCCGCCGACATACACCAACCGATCGCCCAGAATGGTGCGAATGCACGTCAATTGCTCGACATTGCCATGGCCGTCCTTGAAGCCGATCAAATTCGGATGGGCGTCGCAGAGCAGGCGCAGGGTCTCGAGTTCGAACAGGCAATTGTCGCGATGATAGACGATCACGCCGATGCCCACGGCGCCGCATAAAGCGGCGACGTGCCGCCGCAGGCCTTCCTGCTCCACCTGAACGAGATAGGGAGGCAACATCAAGATTCCGTTGGCGCCCGCGCGCTCGGCGCGGCGCGCGAACTCGATCGCCAGCGTTGTGCCGTAGCCGACGCCCGCGATGACCGGCGTTCTTCCGCCGGCGGCTTCGACAGCGGCTGCAATGACGCTTTCATATTCATCCAGACCGAGCGAGAAGAATTCCCCCGTTCCACCGGCCGCGAACAATGCAGCCGGCCCGTGGTCGAGGAGATCGGCGACATGATGGCGATAGTTTTCAGGATCGAAAGCTCCCGCCGCTGTAAAATGCGTGACCGGAAAGGACAGCAGTCCGGCGCCGACGACCGCCTTTAAATGCTCGTGTTGACTCACCATGAAATGATCTCTGCTCGTGACATGTTCTTAAGCCGGCGGTCTCGAACGGCGTTCGGGACCGAGGCCGGGCGATTGTTATTTGATTTGCTCAACGTCGCCTGGAGCGCGGAAGCGCTTATTGACTCGCGGTCCTGCGCAAACGGCCCCTTCTCCGCCTTTTGTCGAGGCGCGGTTCGTCGCTTGGAGACAGACTCAATCTGAGCCCAATCTACGGCGCGGACGGGCGAACGCTCTTCGCCCATTGGAGAAGCGCCATTCGCCGCGTCCGCGCGAAAATGGCGGGTTAGATCTTGGCGGATTGATAACTCGTCACCTCCATGCCGATACACACTTCAACAACGGTCGGTGTGGTCCAGGACATATTTCTCTCCCTTGCATAAACGCCGGAATCGCCCGGCGAACGCGCTGCGCAGAGATAGCATTCACGGAGGCCGGGGACAAGAGATTTGTATGGTGACCTTATGTTATGATATACTTTCTGATGTCGTCGGCGACGCTGCGGCGGTCCCGCCCGGTCGCAAAAATGATTTGGCGGCAAACGGGGCGCCGCGGCGTCAGCGCCGTCGTACCCCGCTTGAACGCTGAACAGGGATTTGGGCTGCGACGATGGGGGGGCGCAAATGTCGTTGAAAACTAGGCGATTGGCCCTTGTAATAAGACGGGTCCGTGCAATACCGGTCAGCGAAGCTCTTTGGATGGACGGTGCGCCCTTGTGAAGAAGGCTAGAAATATTTCCCTCACGCTCGGACCCGCGCTCAACCGAACGCAGGAATTGGCCCAACGGCTGTCCGCCGAGATCAGGAGCGGACGTTTGCTCCCCGGGTCGCGTCTTCCGACCGAACAGGAATTGTCGGTGGCGACCGGCGTGAGCCGAACCGTCGTGCGCGAGGCCGTCGCGGCGTTGCGGGCCGACGGGCTCGTCATCACGCGGCAGGGGCTCGGCGCTTTTGTCGCCAGCGACGTGCAGCGCTGGCCGTTCCGAATCGATCCGAATGAATTGAAATCAGGCGCCGACGTCCTGCAGATTCTCGAACTGCGCATGAGCCTGGAGATCGAAGCTTCGAGCCTCTCCGCCGAGCGCCGCACGAGCGAAGATCTGGTGCAAATCAAGGCGGCCCTAGACGCGATCGAAACGGAAATTGAAAGCGGCGGCAACGCCGTCGACGCCGACTTCAAGTTCCATCTGACGATCTTTCGCTCGTCACGGAACCGCTACTTTCCGCAGTTCCTCGAGTTTCTCGGGAATTTCATCATCCCGCGTCAGGTTTTGAACGTGGAAAGGGAGAGCGAGAAACAGCGCAGCCAATATCTGCATCGCATCCAGGCCGAGCATGTCGCGATCTACGACGCGATCGCCGCGCAAAATCCAACGGCGGCGCGCAAGGCCGCGCGACGCCACTTGTCAAACTCGCTGCACCGGTATCAGGAAATCGCCGCGCGCGCCGCCGAGGCCGCGAGCCTCTAGCCTCGACCAGGAAAGCCGAAAAGTTCGGCGGGATTGTCCACCAATATGCGCTGGCGCGCCGAAGGCTCCGGCGTCCAGTCGGCGAGAAGGTCGAACAGGATCGCGTCGTCGGGCTTGTCGCCCGCCTTTTCGGTCGGATGCGGCCAGTCGCTGCCCCATAACATTCGCTCTGGCGCGGCTTGCGCGAAAGCCTTGGCGACCGGCGCAATGTCCGCGTAAGTCGGCGGTCCAAGTTTCGAATCCTGATAGGCGCTCGACAATTTCACCCAGGTGCGGCCGGCGTCCAGCAGCTTGCGGAGAACCGCATAGGCCGGATGGCGCACGCCCGCCTCCGGCGGAATGCGGCCGCGGTGATCGAACAGAAGGGGCGACGCCAGGCGCGTAAACAAATCCTCGGACTGGGCGATCTGATCGGCGGTCATGTGGATCTGCACGTGCCAATCGAGCTCGTGAACGCGTTTCGACAGCGGCTCCAGCATGTCGACGGTGGTTGTCCCCCCGCGCATCACCAGATTGAACCGGATGGCGCGCACGCCGTGAGCGTCGAGCCGCCTGAGTTCGGCGTCCGTGACGCTCGTGTCGACGACAGCGACGCCGCGCGCGACCGTTGGCCCGAACTGCGCCACGGCGTCCAGCGTACAGCTATTGTCAGTCCCGTAGGTCGAGGGCTGGACCACCACCACACGGCTGACGCCGAGGCGCTGCTGCAACAGGCGGTATTCGTCAACGCTGGCGTCCGGCGGCCGCAGCGCGGCGTTCGATGCGGCGGTAAAGCGGCTGTCATAGATATGGATATGGCTGTCGGTCGCGCCTGCCGGGGCGGTGGTCTTGGGGCGCTCGGCTCCCGCTGAATTTTGCGCGCTCTGCGCCGCCGCGGCTCCGGCGCCGCCAGAGCCGGCCGCGGCCAAGGCGGCGCTCTTGAGCAAGGTGCGTCGATCCACTTCCGCTTGCATGATTTTCTCCATCGCGTCTCTCGTCCGCAAGCAATTTCATCCGCGCCAAAAGGGAGCGGGGCGCAGGATCATGTTTTCCTGCCGCGCGAAATGCGGCACGCCCTTGACAAGAAACTGCTTGAACTGCGGATCGGCGAACAAAGCCGTGCGGCGTTTGATGCGATCGTCGAGACTGGCGTAGCCCCAGAGATGGACGACTTCGTCGACACGCCCGTCCAGGCTGCGGAAATAGCCCAGGCAATTGCCAAGATGATTGAGCTGGACGGGCAGTCCTTCCGCGGCATAGAGCTTAAAAAATGCATCGAGCACGCCCGTATGCGCTTGGTACGTGCGCATTTCGACGAAATCGGCGGCCTCGCCGACATTCTTCACCGGCATGAACGGCGCCGGTTGGAACAATCGATCCGACTCGCTTCTGATCATGCCCGCGACAGCGGCGCGAAAAGCACGCCAATCCGGATGGGCGGCAAGCCGCGCGCGTCGATCCGTCCGATCGGCGACATCGGTGTGACGCCACATCTGGATCACGCGTTGCAGAGATCCGATCTCGACGATGTAGCTGCCGGCGCAGTCTCCGAGCGCCTCGCGCTCGATCGCCCAGCCCTCGCGCGCATAGGCGTCAAGATAGGCGTTGAAGTGATGCGGTATCACGCTGATGACGCGGAACGCCGTAAGCAAGCGGAATGCCTCCCATCAAAGCGTTGTATGATGACCACATAAATGGATGCCGTTACGATGCGCCTTTGTCAAGGTCTCCGGTTCAGGGCGAGCGTCCAAACCTCATGGGCTGGAGCGCTGCGCCGCCAGCCGCCGCACGATGTCGAGCGCACGCCCGAGCAGCGTCGCCGAAGCCTCGTAGGTGCGAAAGCCCGAATGCGCGCTCAATGTGACGTTGTCGAGCTTGGCGAGCGGATGATCGGCCCGCAGCGGTTCAAGCGCGAAAACGTCCAGCCCGGCGCGTGCAATATGACCATCGTTCAAAGCATCTGCGAGCGCCTTCTCGTCCACCAGCGCCCCGCGCGCCGTGTTGATGAGGATGGCGCCGCGTTTCATCATCGCCAGGCGCGCGCCGTCAAGAAAACCCTTTGTCTCCTCGCTCAGGGCGAGATGCAGCGACACGACATCAGCGGTCTTCAGGAGATCCTCGATCGCCATCGGCGGCCCCACATCCGGCCGAGGCGTCCGGTTCCAGGCCAAAACCTCCATGCCGATTCCACGCGCAATCCGCACCATCTCCGCCCCGATGCCGCCCAGGCCGACGATCCCCAGGCGTTTGCCCTTGAGCTGCACGCCCTCGCGCGGGCGCCATGCGCCGCTGCGAATGTTGCGGTCCATGCGGGCAAGGTCGCGCGCGCAGGCGAACATCAGCGCCACGGCGTGCTCCGCCACCGCGGTGTCGCCATAACCCTTGATCGCATGCACTGTGACTCCCTGCCGACGCAGAGCCTCGACATCCATGTAGCTCTGCGGCCCTGTGCCGAGAAACACGATGTGGCGCAAATCCCCGCAACGCGCCACGATTTCGCTCGGCATATAGGAATGGTCGTCGATGCAGATGTCGCAGCCGTGAAGCAAGCGCGGCAGATCGTCACTCGCAAACGGCGTCGAATTCACATGAATCGGCGGATCGTCGGCGCGCGCGACCGCGTCGAACACCGGCCGCAACTGATCGTTGCAATCGAGGAAGACGATACGGGCGCTCATGCGGGCGCTCGCATATCGGCGAACCTTTGTTCGCAAGCCTTGGAATGGCGGCCGCCGCGATCGAGCGACGTGAGCGGGTGGGACAAATCCGGCGGTTCCATCATGGTTGCTTGGTCCGATCGGGTTCTGAATGGCGCCGCGCTACGCGCGGCTCGCGCGATTGTCGCGTCCCCACTGTCACCTCGTCAATTGCGTGAGGCCCGTGGGCGGCCCGTCAATGGCGGTCCAGCCCCCATCGACGAATAGCGTGCTGCCGCTGACATAGCTTGCCGCATCCGAGGCGAGGAAGGCGACTGCGCTGGCGACTTCGTCGGACGAACTCCAGCGGTTGAACACCGTATGCGCGGCGTAGAGCTTATGGATGTCAGGTCGCTGCTTGAAGGGTTCGGTCAGCGCGGTCTCGGCGATGCTGGGCGCAATGGCGTTGACGCGTACGCCAAAGCTCCCGACCTCGGAGGCGAAGCCTTTCACCAGCAGGCCGATCGCCGCCTTGGTGCAGCCGTAGACGGCGAGCCCTGGCTCAATGGTGACGGCCCGCACCGAAGAGCAGGCGATCAGGCTGCCGCCTCGCTGATCAACCATGATGCGCCCGAAAGCGCGGAAGAAATGCACCGTGCCCTTGATGTTGAGGTTGATGACCCGGTCGAGATCGTCCTCGGTATAGTTAAGGATGGTTTTGCGAATGTTCAGTCCCGGCGTCGTGACCGCGATGTCGATGCGCGGGAACTTCGCTTTGACCGACTCGGCGAGCGCGGCCACATCGACGGCGCTTGCGGCGTCGCATGCGGCCGCGTCGGCCTTGCCGCCGCTCTCGCGGATGCCGGCGGCGGTCGCCTGGCAGCGGTCGCGGTCGCGATCGGCGCATGTGACATGCGCGCCGAGCCCCGCCAAGGCCTCCGCCGAAGACTTGCCTATGCCGGAAGCCGCGCCCAACACGACGGCCGTCTTGCCGGTGAGATCGAAAAGCTTGCGATAATCGGTCACGTTGGAACGCCCTTCTTGCCTGGCAGGTTCATGGAATCATCCAGCCCAATATGGGCGTGGATTGCAGATAGACGAACAGGCAAAATCCTGCGAGCAGCGCCACGGCCCAGCCGAATACGCTGCGAAAAATCTCGCCTTCGCGCCCGATCACTCCCACGGCCGCCGCGCCGATGGCGAGGCTCTGCGGCGAAAGCATCTTTCCCAACACGCCGCCCGTCGTGTTGGTGGCGGCCAGAAGAACAGGCGAGATGCCTGTGGCTTTTGCCGCTTCCACCTGGAGATGTCCAAATAGCGCATTCGTGGAAGCGTCCGAACCGGTCACCACAACGCCGATCCAGCCTATCACGGGCGAGATCAACGCATAAGCTGGGCCGGCGCCCGCGAGGAATCGTCCAAGCGTTGTCGTCTGTCCCGACCAATTCATGATGTAAGCGATCGCGAGGATCATGAAAATCGTGGGCAGCGCCCAGCGCACCTGCGCCAAAGCAGCGCCAAAGGCGCGCAACGCCATTGCGGGCCGGACACGCAGCGCGATCATGGTCAAGACGCCGCAGAACAGCAAAAGAGTCCCCGACACCGGAAGATAGTTGACGGTGAACATCGTATTGACGGCAGTGCCGTCGGCCCGAGTCAGAGCCAAACCCGGCCATGGAAACTTATAGACGCCGTAGTTGAGGAGACGCGCAATAGGCGGTATCTGCGACAATGAGAAAACGATGACGATGAAGATGTAAGGCGCGTAGGCGAGCAGCATGTTTTGACGGCTCGGCGCCGGTCCGGCGTTTTCATTCGGCACGGTCAACACGTTGCTCGGCCGCCAAACGCGCGTCAGCGCGATAAGCGCGCCTGCCGAAACTAGCGAGGCCACGACGTCCGTAATCTGCACCGCAAAGAAATTCGAGACGACATATTGCGTGACCGCAAAGAATAGGCCAGCGGCCAGTGCCGCCGGCCACGTCATCCGCAAGCCGCGCGCGCCATCGACGATGAACACCAGGATGAAGGGCAAGATCGCCGCGATGAAAGGGCATTGACGTCCGACCATGGCGCCAAGGACGTTGTAGGGCAGATCGGTCTGGCCGTTGAGCACGGTAATCGGCGTGGCGAGGGCGCCAAAGGCGACGGGCGCGGTATCGGCGACCAGCGCCATGACCGCGGCCTTGACGGGACTAAAGCCAATTGCGACCAGCATGGCGCTGCAGATCGCAATCGGCACGCCTGACCCCGCCACGGCCTCGATCAGGGCGCCAAAGCAGAAGGCGATGATAATGGCCTGAATCCGCAGATCGTCGCTGATGTGGCTGAAGCTTTCCCTCAGGATCGCGAAATGGCCCGTCTTGACCGTGATATGGTATATCCACATCGCATTGATGAGAATCCAACCGATGGTCATCATGGAAAAGGCGACGCCATAGCCGCCGCTGTTCAACGCAACGCCAAAAGGCATTGAATAGACCAGGGTCGCGACCGCCAGGCACACAACCAGCGACACCAGCGCCGATAGCTGCGGCGAACGTTTGAACACGCCGAGCATAACGAACATCAGCGTCAGCGGAATCGCGGCGAAGATCGAGGTCCATCCAAGCGAAACGGCGACAGGATCGTAGACCTGCTGATACACGTGAACCTCCCCCACCCTCTTTTCTTATGATTGCGGATGCGGCCGAGCGCGTCAGGTTCGCGCGGCGGCGTCATTGGCTGGGCGACCCGCGACCGCTTCGGGTCGCACGCATGGCTCCGCCGTCCCTGCGTCAGAGCGGCGAGAACGCTGTCGCTTTGATGATCTTGTTCTCTTGATGCTGAACGTTGCCAGCTTCAGCGCTCTTCTTGCGATAGGACGCCCAGTCGGGGTCGGCTTCGAGAGCGCCGCGCCGCCGCTCGCGATCGGCCTGGCTCTCGAAGCGCCAGAAGAACACGACCTGATTCAAAGCCCCGACATCGGTCGTGAAAATCCCCATCGGCTCGCCCAAATGCCGGACGTGGATCGGCAGGCCTTCCGCTTCATAAAGCTTCAGCCAGGCGTTGAGGCGGCCGGGAACCATCGTATAGGTGCGCAAATCGACGATCATCGCGTTCTCCCTCTGCATGTTTCGAGGTCGGCATGCCGGCGCTCGCCGCTCGGCCTGACGGGGCGAGCGCCAGTCTGCGCGGCGCTCACTTTCCTGGCTGCCGCGACATGAAATGAGCGACCGCCTTGATGTCGTCTTCGTTCAAGGAATAAGCGATCTCCGGCATGATGACATTGCCGCGGCCCCGCCGCGCGCCATGCTGGTAATCGTGCAACGCCTTGACGATGAATTCTTCGCGCTGCCCCGCAAGGCGCGGCACCTCGCCCTGACCGGCGAATGTCTCGGTATGGCATTGGGCGCAATGGCGCTCGTTGGCGAGTTTCGCGCCGGCCTGGGTCAAGGCTGGATCGCTATCGGGGCCCGTCGGCGCGGGCGCCGGCAAGCTCAAGAAATAGGCGCCCATGTCCCGGATGTCCGAATCGGTGAGATCCTTGGCTTGCGGCGTCATCTGCTCGTTCATACGCGTCTCGCCGCGGAAATAGACCAATTGCCACTCGGTGAAGAGATCGGGAGCGCCGGCCAGATTGGGCACGCCATCAATCTGCGAGACGCCTGCCGGCCCATGACAGCCCGAGCAGATTTCAAGCTTGTCCTTGAGCGCTATGTCGGCCCCTGGCTTCGCGTCCTCGGCGCGTGACGCCGCGCCAACCGCCAGAGCCGCGCCCAAGGCGCAAAGGGAGATCACAAATCTCGACATGTCGAAACATCCGAAGCGTTGCGGAAAAAAACGCCCCGCCCTTGGCAAGCCGAAGGGCGAGGCGCGCTTTTGATCAGGTGTTATTTGCCGGTGTAGGATATCTGATAGATGGCGCTGGCCTGATCGTCCGCGATCAGCAGCGAGCCGTCAGGCGCAAGGATGACGTCGGTCGGACGACCCAGCACCTTCGTGCCGTCGGTGAACCCCGAAGCGAACACTTCCTGGCTGGCGTTGGTGCCGTCCGGATTAACCGTCACGCGCTCGATCCGGTAGCCGTTCTTCTGGTGCCGGTTCCACGAGCCATGTTCGGCGATGAAAATATTGCCAGAATATTCGGACGGGAACTGGTTGCCCGTATAGAACTTCATACCGAGCGGCGCGACATGCGGCCCAAGCTTGACGATCGGCGGGTTGAACTCGGCGCACGAATGCCCTTTGCCGTAGACAGGATCAAGAATGTCGCCCTGGTGGCAATAGGGATAGCCGAAATCCTCTCCCGTCTTCGATACGAGATTCAGCTTGTCGCTTGGAATATCGTCGCCAAGCCAGTCGCGCGCATTTTCAGAGAACCACAGATTGCCTGTGCGCGGATCGATGGCGCCGCCAACGCTGTTGCGCACGCCGATCGCCCAGAGTTCGGCGTTTCCATTTTCGGCATTGATCCGGCGCACTTGCGCCGTGCCGCTCGGCGGCAAGCATTCGTTGCACGGCGGTCCGACCGGGATGTACAATTCGCCGCTTTGACCGACGGTTATATATTTCCAGCCGTGCGGCGTGTAAGGCGGGAAATCGTCATAGACGACTTTGCCCGGCCCGAGATTGTCGAGGTGATCTTCCGGGTTCTCCCAGGCATAGACCTTGTCGATGTCGACGACGTAGAGCGTATGGTTGGTGAACGCCACGCCCGTGGCCATGCGCAGGCCTTTGATGACCGACTTAACCGTGCGCTTGCCGCCCTGTTCGGTGACGGCGCTTACCGTGCCTGCGTCCCAGGTGCCGACAAATAGCGTACCCTTCTCGCCCCAGGCCATCTGCCGCGCCTGCGGCACGCTCGATGCCCATACGCTGATCTTGAACCCCGGCGGAAGCTTGATGGCGGCAAGGTTCTTCTCGAGGTCGGCGGCGGGCGTTGGCAGCGGCTGACCGGGAACCGGCACCAGGCCGCGCTGCGCTTCGGTCTCGTCGCCTCTCCACCAATCATCGGGCGGATGCAACCAGAAATCCTTCGTCGTCGCATTATAATGCCCAAGCGGTTTGTCCTGGGCCTTGACGGTCGTTGCGCTCGTCAACGCGGCAAGGCTCAACACCCCCGCGCCAACCAGCGCCAAGCTGATCATTCTGCTCAGTTTTGCTACCATCTGACGTCCCTCCCAACACAGCCGAGATTCCACGACCTCGTTCGCGCACGCCGCCGCCCGGGGCACAGCTCCTTGGCGTTCGACAGATATGGATGCGCTAACCAGCTTATAGTATTGTCACACAACTTTGTCTAGGCCATCCGCCCATAAACTCGGTGGCGTTCAGCTCCGAAGTCCATGTCCGCTTTGGTCACAACGCGACCGAGGTCTTGCGGCGGCGCAATATGTCGCGATGGCCCACAGGCGATATTATGGGGCTCATGGTGAAGGCGCGTCGTATTGACTATATCCGTCACGGATATATGATGGCCGCATGAGCAAGTCGGAACCGCCGCTGCCGCTGACACCCGCCGTCTTCCACATCCTGCTCGCCTTGTTCGGCAAGGAGCGCCACGGCTACGACATCATGCAGCAGGTCAGGGCGGATTCGAGAGATACAGTGAAAATGGGTCCGGGAACGCTGTACGGCTCGCTCGACCGCGTGATCGAGGCGGGCCTAGTCGCCAGGGGCGACACCCAAGACTCACGCCGCATCTATTACAGGCTCACCGCGCTTGGCCAAACCGCGTTGCGCGCGGAAACAGAGCGGCTGTCGCGCGTGGCCCTCGTCGCGCGCCGCCAGCTTGGGAGCGCGTGACGCCATGACTCGGCCGACGCAGCAGAAGGAGTCCCGGTCGTTTCGCCTCTACGCGCGACTGCTGGAACTCTATCCGCCGGCGTTCCTGCAACGGCATCGCGCGGAAATGCTGCAAAACTTCGCCGACCTCGAAGACGCGGCGGCGTCGAAGGCGGCCCTGTGGATGCTGATAGGAAAGGACCTGACGATGAGCCTTATTTCGCACTTTTTAGGGTCGCGGCTTGGCAGATACGTGATCGGCGTCTTTGTCGCGTGGATAGCGCTCTTCGCGATCGGATATTTCCTCCACGGCCCCACGCCCGGCTATCCGGTTTTGCATGTTTTTGGAGGCTTCTTGCTCGGCATGCTGTCCATGTACATCGCGACGCGTCTCCACGGGACGCCGCAAAACAGCCCGCATGCTTAGAATGTTAGATGCGAACTTCCGGCCGCGGGCGTGAGGGCGTGCGCTGATAAAACTGGGCGTCTGCTCTTCCCCAAGCGTGTTCCCTGGAGCATGGGAAAGATCGCATGGATTGACGCCGAGGATCGGCAAATCCTTGATGGGTCGACATTGGAGTGTCAGCCGCGCCGCGCCGCCTTGATCGCAGCGACGTCGATCTTCTTCATGCCCATCATCGCATCAAACGCGCGCTTGGCTTCACCGCCGCCAATCGCCATCGCCTCCATCAGCACGCGCGGCGTGATTTGCCAGGAGACGCCCCACTTGTCCTTGCACCAGCCGCAGGCGCTCTCTTGACCGCCATTGCCGACGATAGCGTTCCAATAGCGGTCGGTCTCATCCTGATCGTCGGTGGCGATCTGGAACGAGAAGGCTTCGTTATGTTTGATCGCGGGACCGCCGTTGAGGCCGAGACAAGCGACGCCCGCAACCGTGAATTCGACCATCAGCACGTCGCCCTGCTTGCCGGATGGGTACTCGCCGGGCGCACGGAAGACGGCCCCCACGGCGCTGTCGGGAAAGGTCTCGGCATAGAAGCGGGCGGCAGCCTCGGCGTCCTTGTCGTACCAGAGGCAAATCGTGTTCTTCGCCATTGCGTGTCCTTTCGTTTTGAAGTCAAATTGTGGCCTTATATCCTCATCCGCTGTCTTCTGAGTTGGGTCGCCCAAGCGCATTTCTCAAAAGCGAGCGTGACGTCATCAGTTTAGGGTGTCGGTTTTATCCCGCAAGCGGACCTCCCTGAACATCTAGATGAGTCCACGCTCTAGCGCGACATTGCGGCGAGATGACGCCGTACGGCCGCCGCTTATTGTTCTCGCGGCCAAAGATGAAGCAGAGCGACGCCGGCCTCAGCCGGTCATCCGTTGCGGCAGCCAAGTGGCGAGCGCCGGAAACGCGACGAGGATGACGAGGCGGATGAGGTCCGTCACGACGAAGGGCAGCACGCCAACGAAGATCGTGGACATGCTCACGTCTTTGATCACGCTTTTGATCACGAAGACGTTCATTCCCATCGGCGGATGGATCAGTCCCAGTTCGACCGTCATCACGATCACGACGCCGAACCAAACCGGGTCGAACCCGAGCGCCGTCACCACGGGGAATACGATCGGCACGGTGAGAATGATCATCGCCATGGCGTCCATCAGGCAGCCAAGGACGAGATACATCAGCAGGATCAGCGCCAACACGCCATAGGATCCGATTCCCAGGCCTGTCAGAAACTGGGTGACGTGCTGCGGCGTCTGGGTGATGGTGAGGAAATAGCCAAAGCACAAGGCGCCGATCAATACGGTGAAGACGGCGGCCGCCGTTCGCGTCGCCTGCAAGAGCGCCTGCAGGATTCCCGCGCCCGACAATTTGCCGCGCGCCACGCCGATCGCGAAGGCGCCGACCGCGCCGACCGCGCCGGCTTCCGTCGGAATGAACAGGCCGCCATAGAGGCCGCCGATCACGAACAGGAACAGCAGCGCCGGCGACCAGACGTCGCCGATGGCTTTGGCGCGCTCGGTCCACGAACTGCGCGGGCCGGCCGGCAAGAAGCCGGGCCTGACATGGCCGATGATGGCGATGGTGATCATGTGCATCGCGATCGCCAACAGGCCGGGAAGGATGCCGGCGATGAAAAGTTGGCCAATGTCCTGCTGGGTGATGATGCCGTAAACCGCAAGCACCGTCGATGGGGGCAGCATCGCGCCGAGCGTGCCGCCGACCGCGATCACGCCGGTGGCGAAGGACTGCGGATAATTGAATCGACGCATCTCGGGATAGGCGACGGCGGAAAATGTCGCGGCGGTCGCAACCGACGAACCAGAGATCGCGGCAAAGCCGCCGCAGGCCGCAATCGTCGCAATGCCCAGGCCGCCGCGCCAGTGCCCCACGAACGTGTTGGCGGCGCGGAACAGCTCACGGCTGATGTCCGAGACCGACACAAACGCGCCCATCAGCAGGAACATCGGAATGACGCCAAACGTATAGTCGGTGACCGTACGCATGGTTGTCTGGCCGACCAGCTTCATGGCGGGCGCAAAGCCGGTGAGATAGCCAAATCCCGTAATGCCGACCAGTCCCATCGCCATGCCGACGGGCACGCGGAGCAGCATCAAGGCGAAAAGACACACAAAGCCGACGACTGCGACCATTTCGCTGCTCACAGCCGCTACTCCGTCGTCTTGATCTTGGCGTCGTGAATCTCTTCCGGATGAAATATCAGCCGGTAGGTTCGGATTGCGATCAGGAACACCGCCGCAGCGTCGCCGACCCAGGCGATCGCAAAAAACGGCCAGTTGGGAAGGCGCAGATCATAGGTCAGGATATTGTCGCGATAGGTGGCGAGCACCTTGTCGAATAATGTGGCGGTCTGCACCGTGACCACGAACAGCAACACCGATGTCGCGAACACATCGATCCACCGCTGATATCGGGGCGGCGCGCTGGCCCATACCAGATCGACGGTGATGTGCGATCCGCGATAGCTGGTCGCGGCGATGCCCCAGAAAATAAGAATGCCGAGCAATAGCCGCCCGAAATCGTAATAATCGGGAATCGTCACTGCGAAAAACTTCCGCATGACGATGGCGGCGAACGTGTTCAGCGCGACAATGCCGACGAACGCCGCCGCGATCATCTCGATCAGGTCGATGAGGCGGTCCATGACATTTTTCCTGGGCGCCGCGGGCGGCGGCCCCAGCGAATCATCCAGCGAAAAATCCGGCAATGCGGTCATGAGACACCAACAATGAATGGATTGGCGAACCGTGGCGAGGCGGACGCCGCCACGCCGATCAGTCCGGCGCCCTACAGCCCGGCGCCGTATTTCGTGATCGTGGCCGCAAGATCGGCTTCGATCGCGGCGGGGTCGCCGCCCGCTTTCTTCACCGCCTCCGCCCAGCTCGCATGCAAGGGCTGCACGGCCTTCTTCCATTGCGCCAGTTGGTCATCTGTCAGTTTGTAAACTTCGTGACCAGCAAGCGCCTTCATCTTGACGCGTCCATTGGCTTCGAAATCGGTCCAGGAATCGGAAATCTTCGATGCCCATTCCGGCGTGCAATGGTCGTCAAACACCTTCTTTTGCGCCGGCGACATCGAATTATAGGTGTCCAGATTGACGCTGTAGGTGAACACCGTCGTGTAGAGCGGAACATCCATATGAAATTTCACGACCTTGTCGATGCCGAACAGAAATATCGACCCCCATGGGAAGGTAATTTCGTCCGCCACGCCGCGCTCGATCGCATCCCGCGCCTCTGGCGCCGAGGCCTGAACATTGGTTCCACCCAACAGCTTGACCATTTCCGCGATGGTGCTCTGCGCGGGCCGCACCTTCACGCCAGCCAGATCGGAGGGAAGCTCGATCTTCTTCTTGCCATGCAGCGTGCCCGGATCGTGAATGAAGGCGAAGCACAGTTTGGTGTCCTTCATCTCAATGGCCGCGTATTTGCGATACCATTCGTCGAGCGCGAGCGTGCCCTTCTTGCCGTCGCCAAACGTGAAGGGAATCTGCCCAGCCGCGATGATCGGGAACCGGCCTGGCTGATAGCCGGGATTTACATAGGTGACGTCGGCGATGCCGTCGCGCGCCATATCATAGTGATCGAACGCCTTGCCCAATTGTTCCGAGGGAAAGATCGTCGCCTTGATCGTCCCGCCCGACGCCTTCTCGATGTCCGCCGCCCAGGCCTGCGTGGCGGACACGAGGGGATGGGCGGGAGGAACCCAAAGCGAGACTCTCAGATTGATCGTCTTTTCTTGCGCGAGCGCAGACGTCTCGCTCGTCGCGATCAGCAAAGCGCAAAAAGCCAATAAGCAGACAGCGGCCCTGCCAAATTGCCTACCGAGAACCGATTGGATCGTCGTCGACTGTGACCTCGACATTGCTCCCCTCCCAAAAATTGCGAATAGGCGCTTTGCTTCCAGAATGGCTCTTTTGTCTGCGGCATGCGGTTGTTTGGCAACTAAGGGAGCGGAGGCCTTAGTTCGGATTTGGCTTCAAGTTGCATGCTGGCGCAGGGACCGTATTTCTGACGCAGAACCCCATCAGATACGATTATCATACAAATCCTCCTTGTCCCTACCCCGCTTTCAATGCTATTGTGCCGCCATGGGAATAGTGCGGCTTCCCGGTCCAATAGAGCAAGGGAGTGGAACATGTCCTGGACGACACCGCTGATCGTTGAAGTTTGCATCGGCATGGAAGTCACGAGCTACGCCTCCGCCAAAGTATGATTGTTTTGGATATCGCGACCGGAAATGACGGAGCATAATGCCTCCTCGTTCCCGGCTCCGCGACGAGTGGCGGATTTCCGCAATGGAATCGCCACGCCCGTCGCAGATTGGCTTGAGAAGAAGGCGCGCGGAGCATGTCTCAGTTGAGCCCTGCGATGAGTGCGCAGCCTCCCCTGTTTCTTTTGAACGCCTCGCTGATCCGCGACAGCAAATCATAGGTCCATCATCCCTGACTGTCACGCGCGCTACCCAAAGGCCTGCATGGCGTTGGGGGCAGCGAGCGCGCTCCGATAGCGCCGGGCGGGCAAGACGATTTAGCGAACGCGGGAAAAAACATGGCGTCTGTGTCAATCGACAATGTGAAGAAGTCCTTCGGCCCGGTGGCGGCGCTGCATGGGGTGTCGATTTTCATCCCCGACGGCGCCTTCGTCATATTGGTGGGGCCTTCCGGTTGTGGGAAGTCGACTCTGCTGCGGATGATCGCAGGCCTCGAGCACATCACCGGCGGAGAAATCAAGATCGGCTCAAAAGTCGTCAACGGAATGGCGCCAAAGGAGCGGGACATCGCCATGGTGTTCCAATCCTATGCGCTCTATCCGCACATGACCGTCGAGCAAAATATGGCGTTTTCCCTTAAGCTCAAGAGTACGCCGAAAGGAGAGATCGAGAGCAAGGTCGCGCGCGCCGCCGATATTCTGGGCCTGCAGGATCTGCTCGCGCGTTATCCCCGGCAACTCTCGGGCGGCCAGCGCCAACGCGTCGCAATGGGGCGCGCGATCGTGCGGGACCCTTCGGTATTCCTGTTCGACGAGCCGCTTTCCAATCTCGACGCCAAGTTGCGCGTACAGATGCGCGCCGAGATTAAGTCGCTGCACCAGCGATTGGGAACCACGACGGTCTACGTAACCCACGACCAGATCGAGGCCATGACCATGGCGGATCAAATCGTGGTCATGAATGGCGGCAAGATCGAGCAAATCGGCGCGCCGCTGGCGCTTTACGATCGCCCCGCCAATCTTTTCGTCGCGGGTTTTATCGGCTCGCCTGCGATGAACTTTATCGTCGGGACGATCTGCGCGGAAGGGTTCAAAACTTCAGACGACCTCATCTTGCCGCTCGCCGCCAAATCGGCGGAGAATCTGGGAAGAGCGGCGATTTACGGAATCCGGCCTGAGCATCTGATCATAGAAGAGTCTGGCCTGCCGTTCACCGTCGATCTTGTCGAGCCGACCGGATCGGAAACACAAGTGCAAGGCAGGCTCGGCAATCAACCGATTTCCGGGGTGTTTCGCCAACGCGTCGAAACCAAGCCGGGCGAGACGATCCGAGTGACGCCCGACCTCGGCTCCGTCCATCTTTTCGACGCCCAATCGACCCAGCGGTTGTAGCCGCGTTGACCAAATTCCAGGCGAATTATCCGTTGCGAAATTGCGCGGCCAGCTTCTCCGTCCCGCGCGCCAGGACGCCGACATCGGCGCCGACGGCCGTGAAGCTGGTGCCAAGTTCAATGCAGCGCCGGGCGAAGGCCAGGTCGCCCGTGAGAATGCCGGCCGGCTTGCCTGCGGCGCGCACGCGCCGCACCGCATCCTCGATGGCGGCGACCACCTTGGGATGATCGGGCGCGCCCGCATAGCCGAGGCTCGCCGCAAGGTCGCCGGGCCCGATGAAGATTCCGTCCACGCCCTCGACGGCAGCGATCGCCTCCAGCGCGTCGAGCGCCTGTTGCGTCTCGACCTGCACGAGCAGGCACAGTTCTTCGGCGGCCCGCTTCGCGTAGCCTTCCACCCGGCCGAAACGAGTCGCGCGCGTCAAAGCGGCGACGCCCCGCACCCCCTCCGGCGCATAGCGCATCGCGGCGACCGCGCTGGCCGCTTCCTCGGCCGATTGCACAAAGGGGATGAGAAGCGTTTGCGCGCCGATGTCGAGATAGCGCTTGATGAGCACGGTGTCGTTGCTGGCCGGGCGCACGATCGCCGACACGTCATAGGCCGAGATCGCCTGAAGCTGCGCCAGCACCATGATGACGTCGCTGGGCGAATGTTCGGTGTCGAGCAGCAGCCAGTCGAAGCCGGAGCCCGCGACGACTTCCGCCGCATAGGCGCTCGGCAGGCTGCACCAAAGACCAATCTGCGACCGGCCCTCCAACAGCGCTTGGCGGAATCGGTTTGTCGGAATCTTCATCATGCAATCTCCGTCATTGGAGCGAGACAAAAGAAAGGGCGACCGCCCGAGGCTAGAGGGCGACAGCCCGGGCGGTGTCGAGAATATTCGCTATGAGCGCCGTTCTGACCGGTACCGACGCCTTCAGAATATATTCCTCGTGCGTATGGGCTCCGGCGCCATCCGCGCCGAGGCCGTCGAGGGTCGGGAGATCCGCCGCCGCGGTGAAATTGCCGTCAGAGCCGCCCCCGGTGAAGACGCCCTCCACCGTCAGGCCGAGCGCCGCGCCAAGACGCGCCGTATGATCGAACAGCTTTTTACTGCGCTCGCTCTGAACGAAAGGCGGACGATTGAGGCCGCCGATAATCTCGACCTTGATATCGGGATCGGAAGAGCCGATCGCCCTGATCGCTTTTACAATCTCATCGGCGCCGATCATATCGGCAATCCGAAAGTCGACTTGCAGCGCGCAATGTTCGGGCACGACATTTCTCGCGCTTCCGCCGCGAATCGTACCCGTCGTGACGGTCACGCCGCGCGCCGGATCATTGAGCGCGTCAAGAGCCAGCACGATGCGCGCCGCTTCCTTGATCGCGCTGCGCCCTTCGAGCGGCTTCGACCCCGCGTGAGAGGGCCTGCCCTTGACGTGGATATCGAATACGCCGACGCCCTTACGGGCGGTCACGATCTTGCCGCCGTCCCGGGCAGGCTCGACAACAAGAACGAATTTGGCCTGCTCCGCTTCGCGCACGATCATGTCTTTCGATGTTACGCTGCCTGTTTCCTCATCCGGTGCAAAAACAATCGTCGTCGGCAGGAAGTCCGGCCCCGGCTGCTGGGCGGCCATTTTCAATGCGTAAAGCGCCATCAAGGCGCCCGCCTTCATGTCGTAAATGCCCGGACCATAGATGCGCTCCCCCGCTTCGCGCCAGGGCAGTTCATCGGCGAGCGTGCCGACCGGATGCACCGTATCGAGATGGGCGAGGATCAACGCGCCTTTCTCTTCACGCGGCCCAGGCGGCGCGGAGCGGACGATCAATGCATCGCCAAGCCTGTCGCGCCCCGCCAGCCGCTCGACGACGAGCCCAAAACTTTGAGCAAGCGTCGCCACATGGTCCACGAGACGGTTGACCCTTGCCGCATCTAAAGTCGGCGTCTCCAGTTCGACCCAATGACGCAATTCAGCCAGCATCGCGGCGGCATCGACGTCTTCCGCATCAAAACGATTCTTCATCAGACAGCTCCAATGGCGCTCAAAGCATTCGCGTAGAGGTCAATCAAAATCGATCCGGTCATTTCGAATCGCTCAAAGGGAGATGGCAAGCGACATTGTCTCTCAAGATCGGCGCCTCAATCCTGCAACGGTCGATCGCTCTGGGGCATCGCGGGTGGAAGGGGCAGCCGGGCGGCGGGTCGATCGGATTCGGCGTCTCTCCGCCGACCGGCGTGCGGGCGCGCCCGCTCATCGCAAGGTCGGGGACTGCGTCGAGCAGCATGCGGGTATAGGGATGGCGCGGGTGCGCGAACAATTCCTCGGTCGGCGCAATCTCGACGAGCCGGCCCAGATACATGACGCCCACGCGCGTCGCCATATGGCGCAACACGGCAAGATTATGGGTGATCAGGAGATAGGTCAGGCCGAGCGTCTCCTGCAGATCGCGCATCAGATTGAGGATTTGCGCCTGGATCGAGACATCGAGCGCCGAGGTCGGTTCGTCGCAGACAATGAAGTCCGGATTGGCGGCGATCGCGCGCGCGATCGCGATACGCTGGCGCTGGCCGCCGGAGAACTCATGCGGATATCTACGCTTGTCGGAGGGGTCGAGGCCGACAAGGCGCAGCAAATCATCGACGCGCGCAACGATTCCGGCCTTATCAAGCGTCTTTTCGGAGCCGCTCGCCTGAGCCGCTCCAAGGCCAAACGCGACAAGCGGCTCGGCGATGACGTCGCCGATACGCCAGCGCGGATTGAGCGAGGCGTACGGGTCCTGAAAGATCATCTGCATCCGTCGCCGCACCTCGCGCCGCGCCGCCGGATCGCTGGTCGCCGCCATGTCGACGCCTTCGATCAACACCTGCCCAGCGCTCGGCCGCAGCAGGCCAACCACCATCCGCGCCAGCGTCGACTTGCCGGAACCCGATTCGCCGACGATGCCGAACGTCTGGCCGCGCTCGATCGTGAAATCGACGCCATCGACCGCCCTCAGGAGGCGGCGCGGCTCGCGATCGATGAAACGCGAGATCCAGGGTCTCGACACATCGAAGACGCGTTTGAGGCCGCGCACCGAAACAAGTTGCAAGGCGGCGCTCATCCGGGCGCCTCCGCAAACGGCCTGCCCCTCGCTTCGCCGCCAAGCGACAGGGGGATGAGCGCCCAAGCGATCGGCCAGAGAACCGCCCAAGGAGTCCGGTTTGTCACGACACGATCTCCGTCGTCATGGCCGGCGCGTGGCCGCGATCGTAAAGCCAGCACGCGGCGCTTCTGTCGCCTACCGTCAGGAGCGGCGGGCGTTCGACCCGGCAGCGGTCGAAGGCTTCTGGACAGCGAGGGCTGAAGGCGCAGCCGCGCGGGATCGCCGAAAGCCGCGGCATCGCGCCGGGGATCTGCGCGAGGCGCGCAACGCGGCCTTCTAGCGTCGGAATCGCGGCCATCAACCCCCTGGCGTAGGGGTGGAGCGGCGCCCGCACGACTTCGCTGACCTTGCCGATCTCGACGATGCGGCCAGCATACATCACGGCCACCCGGTCAGCCGTTTCGGCGATCACGCCCATATCGTGGGTGATCAGCATCACCGCGGCGCCGTGTACGCGCGTCAGCTTCTTCAGAACCGCAATGATTTGCGCCTGCACCGAAACGTCAAGCGCGGTCGTCGGTTCGTCGGCAATGACGAGAGCGGGCTCGCCGCACAACGCCAAGGCGATGACGACGCGCTGCCGCATGCCGCCAGAGAATTCATGCGGATAGCCGTCGATGCGTTTCTCGGGCGCGGGAATGCCGACCTCGCTGAGCAGAGCGATCGCCCGTTCGCGCGCCTGCTTCGGCGTCAGCGCGCTATGCGCCAGAATCGTCTCGACCAGATGGTCGCCGATGCGGAGCAGCGGATTGAGGCTGGTCAAAGGATCTTGGAAGATCATGCCGATGCGGCGTCCGCGCAGCTTGCGCATTTCGGCCGCCGGCAAATTGTCGATGCGCCGCCCGTCGAGCCTGATTTCTCCACCCGCAATATGGCCTGGCGGATCGAGGAGGCCGATGATGGCGAGCCCGGTGAGCGATTTGCCGGCGCCCGATTCTCCGACGATTCCGAGTATCTCGCCGGCCGCGATGTCCAGAGATACGCCGTCGAGCGCGACAAGCGGCCCTCGCCGCGTGGCGAATTCAACGCGCAGATCGCGGACAGAGAGGAGCGGGTTCGTCATTTCAGCCTTGGATTCAGCGCATCGCGCAACCAGTCGCCCAGAAGGTTCACGGCGAGGACCAGGATCGCCAGCGTGAGGCTGGGAAAGGTCACGATCCACCACTCGCCTGAGAACAGGAAATTCTGGCCGATGCGAATCAAAGTTCCAAGCGAGGGTTGGGTCGGCGGCAGGCCGACGCCAAGGAATGACAAGGTCGCTTCGGTGATGATGGCGAGAGCGAGGTTGATCGTCGCGATCACCAACACCGGTCCCATCACATTGGGCAAGATATGTCGGACGAGGATGCGCGCGGGCGACAAGCCAACGAGACGCGCCGCCTGAACATAATCGCGATTCTTTTCCACCATGGTGGAGCCGCGCACGGTGCGCGCATATTGCACCCAGAACGAAAGCCCTATCGAGACGACGAGAACGCCGAATGCGGTTCCTTCCCGATTCGAATTCTTCAACAAAGCTTGCGCGACGCCGTCGAGCAGCAACGCGATCAGAATCGCTGGGAAGGTGAGCTGCACATCGGCGATGCGCATGATGATGGCGTCGATCCACCCCCCGGTGTAGCCGGCGATCAGGCCGAGCGTGATGCCGATCGCCCCGCCGAACAGCACGCTGAAGATTCCGATCAGCAGCGAGACCCGAAGCCCATAGAGGATCGCTGACCACATGTCGCGACCCTGATCGTCCGTCCCGAGCAGAAAGCGCGGATCGCCGCCGGCGGCGAAGCGCGGCGGCGTGAGCGAATCGATGAGGAAATTGGTGGCGGGGTTGAACGGATTGGTCGGCGCGATCAATGGCGCGAATACCGCCGCCAGCAGCAAGATCAGGGTGATCAATCCCGCCGCGACCGTTATTTTCGAGGAAAGAAAGCTCGCGACGAGATCGTTGTCTGCGAGGCGTCCGATGAAGGAGCGCGGCGCGCTCTCTATGGTCGATGGTTCGACGGCGGGTTTGCTCATCTCAACCCGACGCTCCATGAACGGCGGCGCGAAGGCGCGGGTCAACGATCACGTAGAGAAGGTCGACGACAAGATTGATGATCACGAACAGGAAGGCGATGAACAGGAGATAAGCCGCCATGATGGGGATGTCGACATTCTGAATCGACTGCAGGAAGAGCTGACCCATGCCCGGCCACGCGAACACCGTCTCGGTGATGATGGAGAAGGCGACGATCGAGCCAAGTTGCAGGCCGACGACGGTCATCACCGGGACAAGCGTGTTTTTCAGAGCATGGTGGAAATGAACAGCGCGCTCGGACAGCCCGCGCGCGCGCGCGAAGCGGATATAATCGGCGCGCAAGACCTCCAGCATTTCAGCGCGCACCAGGCGCATGATCAGCGTCATCTGGAAGAGAGCCAGCGTGATCGCCGGCATGATGAGCGATTTCAACCCGGACATTGTGAGCAGTCCCGTCGTCCACCAAGAGCCGATAGGCACGACCGCGCCGCGGCCAAAGGACGGCAGCCAACCCAGGGTGACCGAGAAGAGATAGATGAGCAGGATGCCCGTCAGGAAAGTCGGCAGGGAGATGCCGACGAGCGACAGCGCCTGGAACAGCTTGGCGAGCGCGCTGTCGCGCCGCAGGGCGGAATAGACGCCGAGCGGAACGCCGGCCAGCAGGGAGAGGATCGAGGCGACGATCGCGAGCTCAAGCGTCGCCGGCAGGCGCGCGCCGATCATGACGGAGACCGGCTGCCTGAATTGATAGGATATGCCAAAATCGAAGCGCGCAGCGTTGAGCAGGAAGCGCGAAGCCTGAACAATCACCGGCTCATTGAGGCCAAGCTGCTGGCGCAACGCCTCGCGCTCGGCCGCTGGAGTCTCGATCCCAACCATCTGATTCACGGGATCGCCGACATAGCGAAACATCACGAAGGCGATCAGCCCGACTGCGATCAGCACGCCTAAAGATGCAAGCAGCCGGCGGATAATGAACGCGATCATGAGGAACGTCCGCCCAAGGGTTCAATCCATGGTGACCCAGGCGAAGATGTAATAATTGTCGGGGCGCTGGATCACATGCGTCTTGCGCGACACTCCCCAGGCCAGCGCCTGCTGATGCAGAGGGATGTAGCCGACATCGTCGAACAGCGAAATCTGCCAGGCCTGCTTGTAGATATCGTCGCGCTTCTTCTCGTCCATCTCCTGCAAGGCCGATTTCGCAAGCGCATCGACTTTGGGGTTGCAATAGTCGCCGACATTGTTGCCGCCCCAATTGGTCTTCTGGTCGCGACAGCCGATGATGTACTGGAACACGTTGAAGCTCTCGAGCGTCGTCGGCGTCCAGCCCAGGAGATAGAAAGACGAATCATAACCACCCGCCGCTGTGATCGCGGCGAAGAACTTCGACTTTGGCTCGGCGTTCAGGTTCACCTTGACGCCGACACGCGCGAGCATTCCCACGACCGCCTGGCAGATCTGCTCGTCATTGACGTAGCGGTCGTTCGGGCAATCCATCTGCACTTCGAAGCCATCGGGATAGCCAGCATCGGCGAGCAGCTTTTTCGAAGCCTGCGGATCGAAGGGGATGCGTTTGAAATCCTTTGCTTCGGCGTAGATCGAGGGCGCGATCATTAGAGCCGACGGCGCCGCCTGTCCGCGCATGACCTTCTGGTTGATCGCATCCTCGTCGATCGCCTGATAGAAGGCCTTGCGCACCCGCACGTCCTTGAAGGGATTCTTACCCTTGACGTTAGAATGGCCAAGCTCGTCGCGAAACTGGTCCATGCCGAGAAAAATGGTGCGGATCTCGGGACCCGCCAGGACCTGGGTGTCCGGATTGGCGTTGACGCGCGCCTGGTCGTTGAGCGGCACCGGATCCATCCAGTCGATCTCGCCCGACAAGAGCGCCGCGACTCGCGTTGCATTATTGGCGATCGGCGTGAAGACCACCTCGTCGAGATTGTGCCTGGGCTTATCCCACCAGTTCGGATTGGTCTTCCAGACGGTCTTCACGCCCGGCTCATGGCTGACTAGAATGAAGGGGCCGGTGCCGTTGGCGTGCAGCGCGGCATAGGGCGGCGTCGTGGCGTTCATCGCCGTCGCGTCCATCGCCCCGTGTTCTTCCGACCATTTCTTGGAAAAGATGCCCCAACTCTCCCATTCGTTGATCAGCAGCGGGTTCGGCGCCTTGAGGATGACGTCGACCGTATAATCGTCGACTTTGACGACGTCGGCGTCGGCCGGAATGCGCCCCTTCAAGTCGGAGCCCGCGCCGCGAACGCGCGCCGCGGAGAAAACAACGTCGTCCGCCGTGAAGTCCTGGCCTTCGTGGAATTTCACGCCTTTGCGCAGATGGAAGCGCCAGTGCAGCGGATCGAGCAGTTCCCAGCTTTCGGCGAGGCAGGGCTGGATTTTCATGTCGGGTCCGCGCCGAACGAGCCCTTCATAGACCGATTCATTGACGCTCAGGCTGAAGCTCTCATTGATCTGATAGGGGTCGACGGACTTCAATTCGCCCTGGAAGGCGAAACGCAAAGTCTTCGCCCCGGCGTCCGGCGCAAGCGCCGGCCAGACGATCGCCGCGGCGGCGCCAAGCGCGGCAAGAGCAAGCCTCTTCGCCTTGAGCGACAACCTCATCTTCATTCTCCCCGTCATCTGGAGCTTCTATCGCCCGCATGTCGCCAACGGCTCGCCGTGCGCGAACTGGCGAGCGGTCAAGGGTTTGGAACATCCAGACCGCCCCATCTAAGCGCGCGCGTCGCGATTGGTCCAGCGCCTTCATAGGTCTGCCCGGGCCGCATGCCCCGGCTTCTATCCTGGGGCCGATCACGGATTCGTGTTGCCCAACCCCAGGCGACCGGACTTCGCCTGGCAAGGAAGCGACGCAGGGCGACGGCGAGATCGGAGCGCGTCCCGCGCGATCATGCGCGTCTGATCAGATTATTTTGCCGTTCGGAACCGCCCGCGACGCTCGCAACGCGCAGCGGCGTCAGGCCGCATCGCGGTCATGGATAAGATGCATGATCCGCTCGCTCATCGGCGCGTAGCTCCGGTCGTTGATGATGTCGCCTTTGATCCGATAATCATCCATCACGACAATTCGATCGGCGAGCGTGATGATCTCGGGCATGTCGCTCGTAATCAGGAGGATCGCCGTTCCTTCATCCGCAAGCTGGCGCAACAACTCGTGGATATAGGCTTTCGTCTTGATGTCGATGCCGACCGTGGGTTCGTCGACGATCAGAATACGCGCGCCGGCGGCGAGCCATTTGGCGACGCTGATCTTCTGCTGATTGCCGCCTGACAGATTGCTGACCGTCTGGGCGAGCGATGGCGTGCGCACTTCGAGCTTGCGGATGAAAGGCAAAACATGGGAGCGGACGGTGCGGTCGCCGAGCAGCCGCAAGCGGTTCGCAAGTCCCCGCCATACGGTGATCCCGGCGTTTTGCAGCACCGAATGGGTGAGGACGAGCCCCTCCTGCTTGCGGTCCTCGCTGATGTAGCCGATCTTGCAGCGGTGAACGGCGTCGGCGACGTCGGCGATGCGCTCAGGCCTACCGGCCACGACGATTGCGCCCTGCGTGATCGCATGGAGGCCGAGGATACATTTGGCGAGCTCCGTCCGGCCCGCGCCGACGAGACCGTAGAGGCCGACGATCTCGCCGCGCCGCACGGTGAGGTCCACGGCTTTGTGGCCGAGCGAAGTCGAAACGTCGCGCAGTTCCAGCATCGGCTCGGCGGCGCCGCGGTCACGCGGCGTCCAATTCGGGATCTGTTCGCTGCGCCCGATCATCAGGCGCACGAGGTCCTGTCGCTCCAGCCCCGCCATCGACCGGCTTTCGCACGCGTTGCGGCCGTCGCGCAGCACCGTGACCTCGTCGCAAATCGCCTGCACCTCCTCAAGTTTGTGGCTGACAAAAAGGATGCCGACGCCTTCGTCGCGCAGCTTGCGCAGCAGGCCGAACAGGACCAGCGATTCATGCGGGGTGAGAGAGGCGGTCGGTTCGTCCAGCAGGAGAACGCGCGAGCGCAGCGACAACGCCTTGGCGATCTCGACGAGTTGCATCTTGGCGACATTGAGCTGTGAGACCGGCGTGCGCGGATCGAGGTCGAGTTCGAGGACGTCGAGCCAACGTCGCGCTTCCGCATGGATCGCCGCATAGTCGATGGGGCGCAACAAACCGCCGCCGAGCCGTTCGAGGAGAATATTCTCGCCGACCGAAAATCGCGGCACCAGATTGCGCTCCTGATGCACGACGCCGATCCCCGCGGCGATCGCCTCGCGCGGCCCTTCGAAACGAACAGGAGCGCCATTGAGGAGCATTTCGCCCGAATCCGGGCGATGCACGCCGGTGATGATCTTGATCAGCGTCGACTTGCCGGCGCCATTCTCGCCGAGCAGCGCGTGGATCGAGCCGCCGCGCAGCTTGATGCCGACGTCCTGCAATGCGAGCACGCCAGGAAAAGTCTTTCGGACGCCGCGCGCTTCAAATCCCACATTGTCCAAGATCAGGCCCTCTTCAACGTGCGTTGCATCCGGACTTCGCGCAACCGGTTGACGCCGACCGCCCAGAGGATCAGCAGGCCGAGCACGACCTGAACGAAGAAAGGATCAATCCGGAAAATCACCAGCGCCTGCGTGATGATCGCGACGATCACCACGCCAAACAAGGTGCCGAATACGCTGACATGGCCGCCGGAAAGGACAGCGCCGCCGATGACGGGGGCGGCGAAGGACAGGATCAGCCAGTCATCGCCGATGGTCGGCTCGCCGAGTTGAAGGCGCGCGACCAGCAACACGCCCGCAAGCGCGGCGAGGAAGCCGGACATCGCATGCGCCCAGAGCACGGCGCTCGGGACCGATATGCCGGACAATTCGGCGGCGCTCTGGTTGCCGCCAACGGCGAGGATGTAACGCCCGATGCGCTGGCGGTAGAGCAGATACCACATCGCCGCGATGACCAGGGCCGCAGGCAGCGCCAGCCAGGGAATCGGGCCGGCTATCGTCGTATTGCCGAAGGCCTTGACGCTTTCAGGCACGCCGTAAAAAGGTTGCGCGCGCGTGATGCCCAGATTGGCGCCCTTGAAGATCGACAGACTCGCAAGCGTGATGATGAACGCCGAAATGCCTGTCGCCGAGATAAGCAGGCCGTTGGCGAGACCGGCGACGATTCCGAGGGCGAGCGCGGCCGCCGCCGCCAGCAGCGGCGGCAGCCCCCATATCTGCATCATCCCCGCAAATGAGATCGCCGCGAGGCCGCCGATCGCGCCGACCGCCAGATTCATCTGGCCGATCGCAATGATGACCATCTGCGACATGGCGATGACGCAGTTTACGGCCACCGCGAGCATCAGGATCTGGATGTTGAACGGCGACAGGAACGAAGGGTCAAACGCGCTCACGATAATTGTGGCGAACACGATGACCGCGAGCGGGCCAAACCAGTCGGTGCGTGCAAGGCGCGATATCACGGGCGTCATCGGATCAAACTCCGCGCCTGGCGAGGAACGAACGTCGCGCAAGATCCATCAGCACGGCGAGCAGGAGAAGAAGGCCAAGCCAGGTCTGCACCCAGAATTCGCCGATGCGGAATTGCAGCAGGCCGTTGGTCAGCTCGCTGACCAGCGCCGCGCCCAGAAACGTGCCGAGCACCGACGCGCGTCCGCCGGCGAGCAGCGTCCCGCCAAGCACCGGCCCCAGAAACGCCGGCAGCAGCCAATCCTGGCCGAGATTGCCCGCCATCTGGGGGATAGCGGCGCCGGTGCGCGCCACGACCATGACGGCCGCGATCCCCGCCAACACGCCCGACAGCGCATGACAGATCACGATGGTCCGGCCGACGCGTACGCCCGACAATTCAGCGGCCGCGGCCTTGGCGCCCGCCGCGAGCATTTCGCGACCCAATGGGGTGAAGCGATAAAGGCCGGCGAGGAGCAGACCGATCGCGATGCTGACGAGGAGCAAAGGCGAGAGATAGCCGGCGAACCGCATCTTGCCGAAGGCGGAAAACTCCAACGGCACTTGGCGGTAGGCGTTGGCGTGAGTCAGGAACAGCATCAGGCCGAAGAAAACGCTCATCGTCGCCAAAGTGATGATGAAGCTATGCAAGCCCGAACGCACGATCAGCACGCCGTTCAAGGCGCCGAGCGCGGCGCCCAAGGCGAGCGCGGCGAAAATGGCGAGGGCGAGGGGCGCTCCGGCGACCTCAAGGAGCCAGCCGCAGCCAATCGCGACGCACACGCCGATTGCGCCGACCGAAAGATTGAGGCCGCCGGTGACAATCACCACCATCATTGAAAAGCCGATCATGATGTCGATCGCCATCGTGCGGCCGAGCGTGAAGAGATTGAATGGCGAGCTGAAGCCAGGCGTGCCGAGCGCAAAGACAGCGCCGAAGATGACGATCAGCGTGACGAGACCAAATTCATTGGTGAGCAGGAAGCGCGTCCATCCGGGCGCGCCCTTTTGCGACAAGCCATCGTCGCGGGCCGGCGGTTCGCTCTCAGCCATTGCGGCGCCTTCGACTGAAGTTGGCGCGTTCATGCTACATCCTTCGCTTGGCTGCAATGATCTCCGCGACGGGAAAAAAGCCCATCGCGGAGCGCGTAAAGGCAGAGACTTTGCGGCGCCAAGCCGGGCTGATCCGGCTTGGCGATCGTCCATACGCTTCGCGTATCCGACCTTCTCAAGGGCAAGTCAGATAGGTGCTCGCGAAATCGGCAAAGATTTTCTTGGTGATCGCCTGCATGGAGCCGACGTAATTGTCGACGGCGTCCTTGTCGGCATAGACCGTGCCCGAATCGATGAAGCGATTGGTCAGCGCGATCGTCTTGAACGGCGCGCCGGCCTTCACCTTGCAACCATTGCGGATGCGGTCGAGCGCATAGGAGCCGATATAGCCCTGGCCGTAAGGGTTCTGCAGCATCGTGCCGTTGACATAGCCATCCTTGATCGCCTTCAGCACGACTTCGTCATGATCGATGCCGACCATTTTGATGCGCTTGTCGCCGATCTTGCGCAGCGCGTTGGACGCCACAACAGCCGGAACCCAGGCGGTGGTGACGATGCCGTCGACGTCATTGGCGTGGGCGGCGAGATAGGCGTTGATCTTCTCTTCTGCCGGCTCCGGCGCGTCGATATCGGCGATCACCTGAACGACGCTCACCGCGCCATTGGTCTCTTTGGCGGCCTTCTCCACTGCGTCGATGCGCAATTGCGTGTTGGGGTCGACGAGGAATCCCGTGAGGTGGACGATGCGGCCCTTGCCGCCCATCGCCTTGATGAGCTCCTTGGTGCCGAGATAAGCCGAATTGCCGGTGTCGGTGCCAAAGCAGAACAGAGCGGTCGTCGGCTCTTTCAGGCAACCCGCAGTCGCGATGACGGGCGCGCCATTTTCGGTCAGCTCGGCGACGGTGCTGTTGGAGCCGACCGGATCGCCGGGAAATACGAGGAATGCGTTGTAGCCCTGGCTGAGCAAGCTCTCGAGAAGGGAATTCTGCTGGCTCAATTCCCATTTCTGGGGCACACGATAGTCGGCCGCGCCGAGCTTGAAATCCTTCATCGCATCCTGGCCGGCCTTCTCCCAGGCGGCAAAATAGGGATGCGGACCGCCGGGGACGAGAGCGACCTTGGTAGCGTCGGCGGCCGCAGCGGGCGCCGCCCATCCCGCAAGCGCCAGACCGGCGGCGGCAAACATCTTCAACACGGATTCTGAGCGTAACATCTTGATCCTCCTGGTTTCCTCTCGGCCTGTTCGTTGACAGGACGGCCGGCAATCGTGGGCGACCCCTTGCGATCACATAGTACCCTAGTATACAAGCATGAAATGCGCAACGCCTTTATGCTTTGATCGAGAGTCGGGAGACGATGCGATGCCGGTTGAGATCGGAGCGGAACCGGAGGCGGAAGTCGAAGACGATTCCGCGCTCCAGTTGCACATAAAATTTGATCCGCGCCGACAGGTCAGCGCCCAGGTCTACGAGGCGCTCAAGAAGGCCATCGTCTCGTTGCAACTTCCGCCCGGCAGTTCGATCAGCGAGAATCGCATCTGCCGTCACATCGGCGTTTCGCGAACGCCGGTGCGTGAGGCCATCATCCGTCTGGTTGAAGACGAGCTGATTGAGGTCTTCCCGCAGAAAGGCAGTTTCGTCGCGCCGATCAAGCTCAGCGCCGTGAGGGAAAATCATTTCAGCCGCAAAGCGCTCGAACTCGCGGTGCTGCGCCGCGCCGCCGCATCGTGGAGCGCGCTCCATAGTTCAAGGGCGCGCTATATCGTCGACCGGCAAGCGGCGGCGCTCGGCGCTGAGGATTTCGATGATTTTCACGCGCTCGACGAAACTTTTCACCGATCGTTTTGTGTAGCGGCGGAGCTGGAAGGCGTGTGGAGCACGATCCAGACCATGAAGGCGCGCGTCGATCGCGTCCATCGGCTTTCCGCCGTACAGGGCCGTCTGCCGAAAGTCATTGCCGAACACGGCGCCATTCTCGACGCCCTCGATGCAAGCGATTGCGAAGGCGCACTCGCGCGGCTCGAATATCATCTCGAACAGGCGCCGACGATGCTGGAAACGCTGATCGGAAAGCACGAAAAATATTTCGTCGACTAAAAGTGCCGCCAAACCGGCGAGTCGGCTTATGCCAAATCTAGGAATGGCAAGATCGGGAGGGATTCATGGCGACGATAGAGCGGGTCGAAATCCGCATGGTGGATCTGAAACCCAAGGTGAAACGCGTCGATGCGATCCAGTCGTTCATCAGCCAGGAAACGCCGATCGTGCGCGTCACCGATTCGGATGGCGCTGTCGGTACGGGCTATAGCTATACGATCGGCGCTGGCGGCCATTCCGTCGTAGAATTGCTGAGCCGGACGCTGGCGCCCACGCTGATCGGACGCGACGCCGGCATGGTGGAGCAGATTTGGCGCGATCTGTTGTTCCTCACGCATGCGACCAGCGTCGGCGCCATCACCTCGCTCGCGCTCGCGGCGATCGATACGGCGCTTTGGGATTTGCGTTGCCGCAAGGCAGGGCTGCCGCTGCATGTGATGGCGGGCGGCGCGCGGGAAGAAATCCGCCTCTACACCACCGAGGGCGGCTGGCTTCATCTGCCGACAGAGGCGCTGGTCGCCGATGCGCTGCAAGCGAAGGCCGCCGGTTTCGGTGGATCCAAGATCAAGGTCGGCCGGCCCGCAAGCGAAGATGTCGAGCGGCTGGCGGCGGTTCGATCGGCCGTCGGGCCGGCCTTCGAGATTTTCACCGACGCCAATCAAGCCTTCACGGTGGACGAGGCGATCCGGCGTGCGAGGCTTTATGAACCCGCCGATATCGGCTGGTTCGAGGAACCGCTGCCCGCCGACGATCTTGACGGCCATGTCCGGCTGTCGCGCGGCACGTCGATTCCGATAGCGATCGGCGAGAGCCTCTACAGCCCGCTGCATTTTCGCGAATACCTGCAGCGCGGCGCATGTTCGATCGTGCAGGTCGATGTCGCGCGCATCGGCGGCGTGACGCCATGGCTGAAGGTCGCGCATCTTGCCGAGACGTTTAACATTCCCGTTTGCCCGCATTTTCTGATGGAGCTGCATGTCGCTTTGTGCTGCGCCGCGCCGAACGCGCGCTGGCTCGAATATATTCCTCAGCTCGACGACATCACCGCCGAGCGCATGGCGATTCGCGACGGCTTTGCGATGCCGAGCGCTTCGCCGGGGCTCGGCATAGAATGGGATTTCGAAGCCATCGAGCGTTTGACGCTTGAAGGCAGCCTGCGGAACGTTGGCAAGAAAGACTGAATAGATCGACGCTTTCGCGTGATCACAACAGAAAGGGAGCGCCGCCATGCGGCGAATGGGTCTCTGCAATCGGCTTCGCCCGGAAAAAGCGGCGGAATATAAAGCTCTGCATGCGGCGGCTTGGCCCGGCGTGCTCGCCACGATCAGCGCGTGCAACATCCGTAATTTCTCGATTTTCCTGCGCGAGCCGGAAAACCTCCTGTTCGCCTATTGGGAATATCATGGCGAGGATTTCGCGGCGGATGCACGCAAAATGGCGGCCGATCCGGTCACCCGCGCATGGTGGGCGCTCACTGACCCGTGCCAGGAGCCCCTCGAAACACGCGCGGAGGGCGAGTGGTGGGCGAGCACGCAAGAGATATTCCATCATCCGTGAGTTGGCGTCCGCGGCGCCTGATTAAGCCTTCCTCGTTTCCTTCATGCTCAGCACGCTGAGGAAACTGATCGTCGCGGCGAGAATGAGGTAATCGCCGACCCAGGGCAGGCCGCCGCGCTCCAGCAGCAATTGGGCGAGGTACGGCGCGAGCGAAGCGCCGAGAATGCCGCCCAGATTATACGCGCTTGAGGCGCCGGTATAAGCGACCGCCGTCGGGAAGAGCTCCGGCAACAGGGCGCCGAGCGGCGCGAAGGTCAGGCCCATCGCGCCAAGGGCGAGCGACAAGAACAGAAGCGTCTCCATCGCGCCGCCGCTCAGAAGGCTCGGCAATGCAAAGCCCACGAGCGCGGCCAGAACGCTGGCGCCAAGCAATACCGGTCGACGGCCGAACCTGTCGGCGAGCGCCGCCGAGAGCGGCGTCGCCGCCGCCATGAACAGCACAGCGACGCAGAGCATGCCCAGAAAATTTGTGCGGGGAATGTGCTGCACGTTCACGCCGTAGCCCAGCGCGAAAACCGTCGATATGTAGAACAATGCGTAGCAGACGACGATCGATAGCGAACCCTGGATCAGCGGCAGCCAATGATCGGCCAACACGTCAAGCAACGGAACTCTGACGCGTTCGTTGCGCGCCAGGGTTTCACGGAATGCCGGGGTTTCGCTGATCGATGTGCGCAGATACAGCCCGATCGCCACAAGGACGGCGCTGATCAGGAAAGGAATGCGCCACGCCCAGGCGACAAAGGATTCTTCGCCGAGGCCGAGGAGAAGCGCCAGGAACAGGCCATTGGCCATAAAGAACCCGAGCGGCGGTCCAAGCTGGGGAAACATGCCGAACCAGGCGCGGCGGCCACGGGGCGCATTCTCGGTAGCGAGCAAAGCGGCGCCGCCCCATTCACCGCCAAGCCCGACGCCCTGGCCAAACCGCAGCAGGCACAATAGCCAAGGCGCCAGAACTCCGGCTTGCGCATAGCCCGGCAGGATGCCGATCAGCGTCGTCGACAGGCCCATGACGAGCATCGAGGCGACAAGCGTCGACTTGCGTCCGATCCGGTCGCCGAAATGCCCGAACAGGACCGATCCGACAGGGCGGGCAAGGAAAGCGATGCCGAAAGTCAGGAAGGCGTTGAGCGCTTGCGATCCGGGCGCTGATTGCGGAAAGAAAGTCTGGCCGATCACCAGCGCGGCGGCAGTGCCGTAGATGTAGAAATCATAAAACTCGATCGTCGTGCCAACGAGGCTGGCCAGGACGATGCGGCCGACGCCGACGCTCGCCTGCGCCGCTCCGCCGCCTGCCAGGGCCGTCGTCCCAGGGGTTTCCGCCATCTCTTTTTTCCGCGCGCATTCGCGATTCGGTCGATTCGAATCCTGCCTGCGACAATAGCGCGATTGCAGTCAGTTCGCGAAGGCCGCGCGTGGCGGTCCGTCCCGCTTCTTCTATAGACCCAGCTTTCCCGCCAGTTCCCCAAAATCCCTGGCCGTGACATCCCAATCTTGGTCCGGCGCCAGATCCGAGGTCTGGCCCGCGCCATGCTCGGTCGGCCGCGGCACGAAGGCCGTTCGAAGACCGCATTTCCGCGCCGCGGCGAGATCGCCATTATGCGCCGCGACGAGGCATACCTCTTCCGGCCGCATCGCCAGAACTTCGACGGTGCGCAGATAGGCTTCCGGCGTCGGCTTGTAAGCGCGCGACACCTCGGCGCCAAGGATCGCATCCCAGGGCAGCCCGGCGCGCTTGGCCAGGTTCAGCATCAAGACAATATTGCCGTTGGAGAGTGGCGCGATGATATAGCGTGACTTCAGCCGCGCCAGCCCCGCCACGACATCGGCCCACGGATCGAGCCTGTGCCAGGCCAGAGTCAATTCATCCAATTCCGCCGCCGCCACCTGCGCGGGATCGAGACCGAACTCAGGCAGAATGGCTTCAAGGTTCTCGCGATGCAGCACATCCAGTCTCGTAAAGGGACGCCTGCCGGAACGCACCTCTTCCATCGCGGGCGAATAAAGCCGACGCCACGCATCGGCGAACAGCGCGGGATCGACATCGCCCCTACCCTGTCGCGCCAGAAAGGGCGCGGCTTCCCGCGCCACGCCGCCGCGCCAGTCCACCATAGTGCCAAAGACATCGAACACCAACGCTTTCAAGTCGTCCAACGCCATGACTTTCCTCTCTCTGCCCAGTCAGCGCGCCTATATCGGCTCGCCCTGGAAGCCGCCGCCGGCATCGCGCGGACTCCACTTGATGGTTGTTGGCTCATTTCAACTGCCCGACGCGCCGACCGTCATACCACCGCACACATAAAGCGTCTGGCCGGTGATGAAACCGCTGCGCGCGTCGAGCAGGAAGGCGACCGCATTCGCGACATCGTCCGGCGTGCCGACGCGACGCACGGGGATGGCGTCGATGATCGCCTGGGTGCGCGGGCCTGGCGGATTGGCCTGATCGAAAAGCTCGGTGCGGATCGGGCCTGGACCAATCGCATTCGCGGTGATCCCGTGACCGCCAAGCTCCAGCGCCCAGACTTTGGCCATGCCGATCAAGGCTGACTTGGTGGCGGCATAGACCGTGCGCCGCTCCTTGCCGAGCGCTGCGCGCGATGAAATGTTGACGACACGCCCGAAGCGCGCCGCCTTCATCCCGGGCAACAGGGCCTGAAGGCATTGGATGGCGCAGCGGATGTTCAGCGAGACTGCAATCTCGAGATCGTCGAAGCCCTGCTCCTCGACCGGCCCCGGACGGACGATGCCGACATTATTGACCAACCTGGTGATCGGACCGCCCCGCAACGCTTCCTCCAGCGCCGCCGCGGTCGCATCGGGAAGCGACAGGTCGGCGCGAATGCCGTCTCCGTCGCGGTCGACGCCAACCACTTCATATCCTTCGGCGCGGCATCGGTCGGCCGCGGCGCGCCCGATCCCCGCTGCGGCGCCGGTTATGAGAACCCGTTCCTTGATCGGCATCTCCTCGTCTCCCGATACAGCATCCTTCATACAGTCGCATTCCGCGCCGCCGATGAGCGCCAAGCGCGGCGTCCCACCCATCAGCGCGCAAGTAGCGCCTGCGTCAGCGGATGATCCGGCTCCATCAAGCCATCGATAACGTTGTAATGATGCCGGTCCGGTTCTTCCCTAACCGCCATCGTCGCATCAAAGCCGCTCCACATATCCGCCAGGATGCGGTTTTGGCGAATGAACTCGGGACGCTCATCGGCGCCAACCCAACAGGTGACCGTCTGACGCGCCCGCGGCGCCAGCAGGACAGGGCTCTCCAGTCTCGCCTCCTCCGCGTCAATGCCGAGCGCATCATTCATTTTGGTCGCCATCAACGGCCTCAGATCGTGGAGGCCGGCGATGGAGACCGTTCTCACGATTCTGGAGGCCGTTTGATCGCTGAGAGGCGAAGCCTGACAAATCATTCGGGTGACCAGATGGCCGCCGGCCGAATGACCGCAAAGCGCAAGTCCCCCTTCAACTTCGTTTGCGGCATATTCGATCGCAGCGGCGACTTCTCTGGCGATCTGCGAAATCCGCACATCAGGGCAAAGCGTATGGGAAGGAATGGCGACAGCATAGTTCGAGCACAATGCGCCATTGGCCAGATGCGACCATGAAGATTTGTCAAACGCCTTCCAGAAACCGCCGTGAATGAATACGGCCAATCCCTCGCATCGACCCTTGGGATAAAAAAGATCCAGCTTGTTGCGCGGAGCCGAACCATAGGAAAGATCGATTCTCGCCCGGCCAGCACTCGTCAAAGCCTCTCGAAAGATGCGGGCGCGTTCGACCCATCGCGCGGGATAAGCCGACCCCTCGGCGATGTAGGGCGAATTGGCGTAAGCGTTGTCCCAGTCAGAAATTGGATAGGCTGTCATGGGAAGAGCCCGGCATTGGCGATCATAGCTCCGTCCTCACTTGCCATAGTTCGGGAAACAGAACCACATCGAGCATCCGACGCAGATAGGAAACGCCCGACGTGCCGCCCGTGCCGCGCTTGAAGCCGATCACCCGCTCCACGGTGGTCACATGATTGAAGCGCCATCGGCGAAAATAATCCTCGAAGTCGACCAGCTTCTCTGCGAGTTCATAGAGTTCCCAGAAGCGCGCGGGATCGCGATAGACCGACGCCCAGGCCGCGCGCACGCTATCATTGGCGACATGCGTCGCCGCGACATCGCGATCGAGGATTGTTGCGTCAATCGCAAAACCGCGTCGATGCAGCGTCCGTATCGTCAGATCATAGAGGCTCGGCGCCTGACGGACAGCCTCCAGCCGGGTCAGCAACGCGCTTTCATGTTCGTGCGGACGCATCATCGCGGCGTTCTTGTTGCCGGCGAGATATTCGACCATGCGATATTGATAAGACTGAAACCCCGAGGATTGCCCGAGCGCTTCGCGAAAATGGGTATATTCGCTCGGAGTCATGGTGCGCAGCACGTCCCAGGCCGAGTTCAACTGCTCGAAAATGCGCGAGACGCGCGACAGCATTTTGAAAGCGGCGCGCAGATCGTCATCGGCGATCCGCTGACAGGCCGCGTTCAACTCGTGGATGGCGAGCTTTATCCAGAGTTCGGAAGTCTGATGCTGGATGATGAACAGCAATTCGTCATGAGCCGACGATAGCGGCTCTTGCGCATCGAGGAGCTTGTCCAGACGGAGATAGCCGCTGTACGACATACGTCCATTGAAACTCATCGTCGCGCCATCTTCGGATGGGTCGAAGGGAGTTTCGGTCATGTTAGGGTCGCTCGCTGGTGGAATGGGATGCTCTGGCTATCGCTCAGGTGACGGCGTGTCGCTGACTATAGCGGGGATCGCGCCAGACTTCGGCGCCAATACAATCGTCAAGAATCTCGGCCGCGTCCCAAACATCCGCGAAGCGCAGATAGGCCGGCGCAAAGCCGAACCGCATGATGTCGGGCGCCCGGAAGTCGCCGATCACGCCGCGTTCGATCATCGCCTGCACCACGGGATAGCCTTTGTCGAAAGCGATCGCGACCTGGCTGCCGCGAAGCGACGCCTCGCGCGGCGTGACGATTTCGAGATCGGGCAAAAGCGCGGCGACGCGGGCCATGAAGAGTTCGGTCAGGGCGAGACTCTTACGGCGCAAGGCCGAGACGTCGACGCCGTCAAGCGCGTCGAGAGAGGATTCGACGCCGCGCATTGAAAGGATCGGTTGCGTTCCGCACAGAAAGCGACGGATGCCAGAATCCGGCCTGAAATCCCGATCGAAAGCAAAAGGCGCGGCATGGCCCCACCAGCCCGAAAGCGGATTGCGCGCCTGCGCCTGAAGTCGATGCGCGACGCCAATGAAGGCCGGCGATCCCGGGCCGCCATTCAGATATTTGTACGTGCAGCCGACGGCGAAATCGATATTTTCCGCATCGAAGGCGAATTCAATGACGCCGGCGGAATGGCAAAGGTCCCAAATGACCAGCGCACCCGCCGCATGGACCTTGCGCGTAATGTCCGCGACGTCGAGCAACCGGCCGCTGCGATAGTCCACATGCGAGAGCACGACGGCCGCGACCCTGTCGTCGAGCAAAGCCTCGATCGGCCCGTCGTGCCCGATCAGGCGCCGCTGCATCGGCCGACCCGCGGAGGCCATCGCGCCCTCGACAACATAGAGGTCGGTGGGAAAGGAGCCCGCTTCGGCGACGATGACATCGCGCCCGGGCCGCAGGCCGATCGCAGCGTGGATCGCTTTGTAAAGATTGATGGAAGTCGTGTCGCAAACAAGGGTTTGCCCCGGCGCTGCGCCGATCAGAACGCCCAGCCGGTCGCCGAGCTTGGAGGGCAGGTCGAACCAGCCGGCGCTGTTCCAGCTTTTGATGAGGTCGCGCGCCCATTCCTCTTCGATCGTTCGCGCGAAAGCGGCGCCTGCGGCGCGCGGCATCGGCCCCAGCGAATTGCCGTCGAGATAGATCAGGCCGTCGGGAAGGATGAAACGATCGCGCAGGGCGCGCAGCGGATCATCCGCGTCGCGCACGACGCAGGCGGCCCGCGAAACGGGCGCTGCGGAATCAGTCATGAGGGGCTCCCGTCAGGATTCGTCAAGACTTTCAGCCTTTTGCGATCAGTCAGGAATGACGGCCGTCGCCTGGATTTCGACCTTGGCGCGCGGCTCGACCAATCCCGTCACCTGAACCACCGCCATCGGCGGAAAATGCCGCCCCATCACATCGCGATAGACCGGGCCCATGCGTTTAAGAACGGCGCGATATTCGACAATATCCGTCAGATACCAGGTCATCGATGTGATATGTTCGGGGCCCGCGCCCGCCTCTTCGAGAATGGCGACGATATTGGCCAATGTCTGACCGATCTGATCGACGAGGTCATCCGACTCGAACGCGCATTGCGCATTCCAGCCAATCTGGCCGCCGGTGAAAACGATACGCCCGCGCGCCACAATTCCGTTGGAATAGCCGACCGGCTTCGCCCAGCCTTCAGGCTGAAGGATTTCATGCATGAGGCGCTCCGTAATTCCGGTCTTGCGAGACTCGAATGTCGTCCTTCAAAATCTCCCTGGCGACGATCAGCTTCTGCACTTCGGTGGCGCCTTCGTAGATTCGCAGAGCGCGGATTTCTCGATAGAGCCGCTCTATCATCTCGCCGCTGCGCACGCCGCGCCCGCCAAACAATTGCACCGCCTGGTCGATCACCCATTGGGCGTTTTCGGTCGCCGTCATCTTGGCCATCGCCGCCTCGCGCGTCGCCGGCAGCTTCTGCACGTCGCGCCGCCAGGCGGCGCGATAGGTGAGGAGCGCGGCCGCGTCGATCATCGTCGCCATATCGCCGAGCTTGGCCTGGGTGAGCTGGAGATCGGCGAGCGTCCCGCCGAACATCCGCCGGCTGCGCACATGCGCGAGCGCCTCATCCATGGCGCGGCGGGCGAAGCCAAGCGCCGCCGCGGCGACGGAAGGGCGGAAAATATCGAGCGTGCGCATCGCGATCTTGAAGCCCTCGCCCGCCTCGCCCAGCCGGTTGCCCATCGGCACGCGGCAGTTGCGAAAGCGGATCCGCGCCAAAGGATGAGGCGCAATCACCTCGATGCGCTCGGCGATTTCGAAGCCCGGCGTATCGGCTGAGACCACGAAGGCGGATATGCCGCGCGTGCCCGGCGCCTCGCCGGTGCGCGCGAAAACCGTATAGACATCGGCGATGCCGCCGTTGGAAATCCAGGTCTTTTCGCCGTCGAGCACATAATGATCGCCGTCCAGCGTCGCGCGGCACGCCATGGCGGCGACGTCCGAACCCGCGTCGGGCTCGGAAAGCGCGAAGGCCGTGATGAGCCGGCCCTTGGCGACCTCCGGCAGGATGCGGGTTTTCAGCGCCTCGGAGCCGGCGAGACTGATGGCGCCCGAGCCAAGCCCTTGCATGGCGAAGGAAAAATCGGCGAGGCCGTCATGCCAGGCGAGCGTCTCGCGCGCCAGGCAAAGCGTGCGCGAATCGATCTCCTCGCGCGCGCCGCCATAAGCGCCGGGCGCGACATGCTTGAGCAAGCCCGCCGCGCCCAGCATCGGCGCAAGGCGCCGGCAGGCGGCGTCCGCGTCATGGTGATCGACGCCCTCGAACGGCGCCGTTGCGAGCCAGGCATCGGTCTGGCGCGCGAAGGCGCGGTGGCCCTCGTCGAAAAAGGGCCAGGCGAGCGAAGAGCGGTCGGGCCCCATTCCTGCTTTTGGCGCGCTCATGTCGTTCCTTCAATCGCCCTGAAATTCGGGCCGGCGCTTGGCGGCGAAGGCCTCGAAAGCGCGGCGGAAATCCTGCGTCGCCATACAGATCGCCTGCGCCTGCGCTTCCGATTCGATGATTTCGTCGAGCCCCATCGCCCATTCCTGGTTGAGCATCGTCTTCGTCATGCCATGGGCGAAATAGGGGCCGTCGGCGAGCGAGCGGGCGAGGTTTCCCGCCTCCTTCAACAGGTCGGCGCGCGCGTGCACAGCGTTGAAAAAGCCCCAGCGATGGCCCTCCTCGGCCGACATGGCGCGACCGGTGAACAGAAGCTCGGCGGCGCGGCCCTGGCCGATGATTCTGGGCAGGATGCCGCAGGCGCCCATATCGGCGCCGGCGAGGCCGACGCGGGTGAACAGGAATGCGGTCTTCGCCTCGGGCGTCGCCAGCCGCAGGTCCGAGGCCATCGCCATGATCGCGCCGGCGCCCGCGCAAATGCCGTCGACCGCGGCGATGATGGGCTGCGGGCAGCGGCGCATCGCTTTCACGACATCGCCGGTCATCCTCGTGAAGGCGAGGAGGTCGGGCATCGCCATTTTGGTGAGGGGCTCAATGATTTCAAAGACGTCGCCGCCCGAGCAGAAATTATCGCCCGCGCCCGTCAACACGATCGCGCGCACATCGTTGGCGTAAGCGAGATCGCGGAAGAGATCGCGCAGCTCGGCGTAGCTCTCGAAAGTCAGAGGGTTTTTTTTCTCGGGACGGTTGAGCGTGATCGT
>NZ_LMUI01000048.1:380673-397024 GCF_009765995.1 Methylocapsa sp. S129 | reverse complement strand
CATCGCCCCCTCTCACCCCGCCATGACTTCGCCGCCGGCGATGACGATCGCCTGGCCGGTGACCGCGCTGGCGCCGGACGAGGCGAGCCAGGCGACGGAATCCGCGACTTCCTCTGATGTCACCAGCCGGCCTTGCGGATTGCCGCGCACCAACGAGGCCTTTGATTGCTCAAGGCTTCGGCCGGTCTTGGCCGCGATGTTTTCGATCGCGCCCTGCACCAGCGGCGTGTCGGTGAAGCCGGGGCAGACGGCGTTGACGGTGATGCCCGTGCGCGCCAGCTCCAGAGCGAGGGCGCGGGTCAGGCCGATCACGCCATGCTTGGCGGCGCAATAGGCCGAGACATAGGCATAGCCTATCAAACCGGCAGTCGAGGCGACATTGACGATGCGCCCGAAACCGGCGGCGCGCATCTCCGCCAGCACGTGTTGGGTGACAATGAAAACGCTGTTCAGGTCAGTGTTGATGACCTTTTGCCACATTTCAAAATGCAGCTTTTCGAACGATTCCGACGGCGCTTCGCCGGCATTATTGACGAGAATGGCGACCGGCCCCAGAGCGGCGCGGGCGGCGGCGAAACCGCGCGCGACGGCTTCCGGGTCGGTGACGTCGAAACCGTCGGCGACGAAACAGGCGCCCTCGGGCAGGCTGTCGGCGACCGCCTCCAGCGGCGGCTTCCGGCGCCCCGCCAGCGTAACGCGCGCGCCTTCGGCGACAAGCCGGCGCGCGATCGCCGCGCCAATGCCGCCCCCTGCCCCGGTGACGAGCGCATGGCGCCCCTCAAGACGCTGCGATAGAGCCGCGCTCATTTGACGACCCCCGCACCCGCACTCGCAGCCGCCGCGGCGCGTTCGATGCCGGTCTCGTACTGCGCGCGGCCCGCATAATATTGCTTGGGCCAGGGTACGGACTTCACGCCGATCTTCGCCGCCTCATGCAGCGTCCAGTTCGGGTCGGCCAGATGCGGCCGCGCGACGGCGCAGAGATCGGCGCGGCCCGCCGCGATGATCGAATTGGCGTGGTCGGCTTCCGAAATCGCGCCGACCGCCAGCGTCGGCATATCCAGTTCATTGCGAATCTTGTCGGCGAACGGCGTCTGGTACAGGCGGCCATAGATGGGCTTTTCTTCCTTCACCACCTGGCCGGACGAGCAGTCGATGATATCGGCGCCCGCCGCCTTGAACATTTCGGCGAAGACCAGCGCATCCTCGGGCGTATTGCCGCCCTCGAACCAGTCATGGGTCGACAGGCGCACCGACATCGGCCGGTCCGCCGGCCAGACCGCCCGCATCGCTGCGAACACTTCAAGGGGAAACCGCGCGCGGTTCTCGTGGCTGCCGCCGTATTCGTCGCTGCGCAGATTGGTCAGCGGCGACAGGAAGCTCGACAGGAGATAGCCATGCGCGACATGCAATTCGACAATGTCGAGGCCGATATCCACGGCGTAATGCATCGCGCGGATGAAATCACCTTTCACGCGCTCCATATCCGCGCTCGTCATTTCGCGTGGGACTTGCGAATGCGCGAGATAGGGCAAAGCCGAGGCTGAAATCAGCGGCCAGTTTCCCGCCTCCAACGGCTGGTCCGTGCCTTCCCAAGCGACTTTGGTCGAGCCCTTGCGGCCGGCATGGCCGAGCTGCAGTCCGACTTTCGCTTGCGTCTCGCCATGGATGAAACGGACGATGCGCTTCCACGCCTCCGCCTGTTCGTCGTTCCACAGGCCAAGGCAGCCGGGCGTGATGCGCGCGTCAGGCGAAACGCAGGTCATCTCGCCGAACACCAGCCCGGCCCCGCCCAGCGCACGCGCGCCAAAATGCACCATATGGAAATCGCCGGGAACGCCGTCCTTGGCCGAATACATCGCCATCGGCGAAACGACGATGCGATTGGTCAGCGTCATCCCGCGCAGGCGATAAGGCGTGAACATCGGCGGCGGCACGGCCTCGTTGGCGGCGGGATGCAGGCCGTTGCGCTCGGCGAACCAGCGCTCGTAGCCTTCCAGCCAGGCCCGGTCGCGCAGCCGCAGGTTCTCATGGCTGATGCGCTGCGAGCGCGTCAGCAGCGAATACATGAATTGCTCGGGCTCGAGTTGGTCGCAATAGCGCGTTCCCACCACTTCGAACCATTCCATCGCATTGCGCGCCGCGTTCTGGATGCGCGCGACATCGACGCGGCGCAGCTTTTCGTAAGCGGCGAGCACCGGAGGAATGTCGTCGGGCGTATCGCCGAGATCGCGAAACTGCCGCGCGAGTTCGATCGCGTCGTCGATGGCGAGCTTGGTGCCCGAGCCGATCGCAAAATGCGCGGTATGCGCGGCATCGCCCATCAGCGCGATATAATTGACGCCGTTGAACGTGCTCCAACTGCCGCAGGTCAGCCGCGAAAAATTCAGCCAGGCCGAGCCGCGCAAATGGCGCGCATTGGTCATCAGCCGATGACCCTCCAGCGTTTCGGCGAACAGATTCTCGCAAAAGGCGATCGACTGGTCCTGGTCCATTGTGTCAAGGCCATGCGCCTTGAATGCTTCCTCCGTCGTCTCGACGATGAAAGTCGAAGTCTCGATGTCAAAGCGATAGATATGCGCCTGGAACCAGCCATGCTCCGTCTTGCGAAAATCGAAGGTGAAGGAATCGTAGCGCTTGTTGGTGCCCAACCAGATGTAGCAGTTGGGCCGCACCGACAGATCGGGCTTGAAGGCGATCGGATATTTCTGGCGGATTTTTGAATTGAACCCGTCGGACGCCACGATCAGATCGGCGTCGGGAAATTCACGGTCGGATTCCACTTCGCGTTCGAATTGCAGTTCGACGCCGAGCTGTTCGCAGCGCTTTTGCAGGATGTTGAGCATGCGCTTGCGGCCGATGCCGACAAAGCCATGACCCGTCGTGCGCATTTTGCGCCCCTTGAACAGAACCTCGATATCGTCCCAATGGTTGAACGAACTCTCGATCTCCGCCGCCGTCTGCGGATCCCATTCGCGCATGCTCTGCATCGTCGCGTCGGAAAACACGACGCCCCAGCCGAACGTGTCATAGGGCCGGTTGCGCTCGACGATGGTGACCGAATGAGCCGCGTTCTGCTTCTTCATCAGCAGCCCGAAATAAAGCCCCGCGGCGCCACCCCCGATGCAGACGATGCGCATAGTGCGAGCTCCTTGCATGATGAGCCGAGTCGCGGCGGGGATTATGGAGCCGGGCGCGCCCGAGGGAAAGGGCGAGCGGCAGATGCTTTAGGGATGAAATATATAGGATTGAAGGGATTGGTCAAGGGGCGTTCGAATTCAGACGCCGTCATTGCGAGCGGAGCGAAGCAATCCAGAGATCGTGCCCTTTGCCCATTTGTTAGCGGCGGTCGGGGCGCGGAGTCCTGGTTAGCCACCGTCACGACATCTGGATTGCTTCGCTCCGCTCGCAATGACGGCGCGCCCGTCCTGCGACAGAGCGCATCCCGGCAGAGCGCCTATTCCACCGTCACGTTAACATCGTTGTGAATCGCCTTGCCGCCGGGGTAAAATGTGTCAAATCCGAAATGGTCCGTCCCGACGAAATCGGGCTGGGGATGATAGGTCATGACCATTCCGACCGCTTTCTTCGGATTGCAATGGGCGCGCGGATTTCCGCGGGCGTAATTGGGAAAGTCCGATCCGCGCTCGACCGTCGCCTCGCCATTCGACGGGGGCGCGCCGAGGCGCATCGTGACGCCGGAAACTTCCGAGCAATCGAGATTCTGCGAAAAAGCGAAGCCGACCCGAACCGATTTCCCGCTCGCTGTCGTATAGTTTTTGGTGCGGCTGATCTCGCTGCCGCCATTCAAAACCTGCACGTTCTGGATCGTGGGCTGCGGGCCTGTGGAGGCGCAACCTGCGAGCACAAGAACCGGCCAGCCAAGCGCCGCCAAACGAACGAGTTTCATGGCCTCTCCCAATTCCCGGCGAGGTCGCCGATTCGCCAGATTGTCTCTAACATTCGCCAGGGGCGCCAACAATTGGAATCGACCCGCTTACGGCGTCCCGCGGCGGCGGCGTCACCCACTCCATCATTGCAATGACGGCGCGCCCGTTCAGCAGGCGCGAGAACGCGTCCCCGCGGGCGATCGCCAACCGCAACGCCGAGCCCCCTCAAAAGCAACAGCGCGCCGCCTCCTCTAATCGGAGGACGCGGGCGCGCGGTCGGGAGGGCATGGTGAGGGCGTAGCCGGGTTCGGGCGCTCCTTGAGGAGCGGCGCGCCTGCGCTATGGCGGGGATGGGACGGTCCGCTTTTCTTTCACATCGGACCGGCGCCGGGGGCGCCGTCCGCCAACGAGGACGGAACGATGAACAAACTTCTGACGCTCACCCTGGCGGCGCTCGTCGCGGCGCTGCTGTCCATGCCGGCGACGGCCGATGTCGTCAATAATGTAGACGCCAGCAAGGTCGTCGACGCCTGCTCGACGCATACCGATTGCGCGATCGGCCTCACCGGCGGCGGCGCTGTCGAAGCATGCACGCTGCAAGGAAAATGGTGCGCCGTTTGTTCGAAGGGAACCTGCACCGTCATGCCGCTTTCGGCCAAGATCAGCGGCCGCCTGGGCCTGTCAGGCAGCCTCACTTCGTCCCAGGCCAAAAGCCTCTTATCCGTCGGCCCTTCGAATCCAGCAAACGCCGCGCTCGACGCCCATGCGAATGCCGCAAACACGCTCGCCGCGCCAACAAAAAGTCCGCCCCTCTCCGGCGGCTTCGACAGGCCGATGCGCCTCGGCAAGATGCGCTAGAGCGCGCGGCGAAAAAGTGGATGCCGGTTTTTCGCGAATCGCGCGCGTTTTCAAGGAATCTAAAGCCCGGAGCAAGCGATGCCGGCGGGCGCCCTACTTGGCCGTCGGCTCGACCTCATAAGGAACCTGGAGATGCGAGCCGTCGCCGACATAGCCTTGCTCCGAAAGAAACTGCTTTAAGGCGAAGGGGAAAGCCAGCTTCAGCTTCTTGTCATCAGGACATTTGTCGATCGCGACCTTGATCGTGCATTTTTCGGGACCGAAGTCCGACGCATGATCGTAGCTGGCGAGCATTTTCGCCCAGGCCGCGTCGCCGCGCCCGACAAGCATCGAACTCGCCACCCATCCCGCGAGAAACCCGTTCGACTGCCAACTGTCCTCTTCCGTCGCATAGATTTCTTCGGAATTCAGGCCTTGCAGAAGACGGCGCTGATGCTTGGAATCCTTTGTCACATCGACCAAGGCGCCGTTCGCCAATTGCTGGATGCGCATCGGCGCGGCAGAACCCGCATAGGAATCGAAGGTGTAGAGAAAGCTCTGGTCGATCGACAGGAGGTAGCTGAAACCCGCATTGTCGAGGTCTTCGAAGGCATAGCCGCCGTCGCCGTCGAGCGCGCCGCCATCGACGACATTCCAAACGCCATCGCTGTTCAAAGAGGCGATCTTCGTGACCGTGCAGCAATGCGCCCCTTGCCAGAAATAAGTGAAGACAACCTGGGGCAGCGGAGATTTCGGATCGAGCCGGACGAGCGAAACCGCCGAAGCCGGCTTGTCCGCTATCTCCATCTTGAACGCCGGCTTGCCCTTATAGACGCCGATGGCGACAGCCACCGACATATTGTCGTCGCCCGGCCGTTTGGTGAGCTTGATGTCGAGATCGTCCTTATGGAGAGAGACGTCGCGCACGCCGTCATATTGCACGCCGGCGAGGATATTGGTCGCCGGCGCAGTCCAGGTCACGTCGGTGAAGCCCGATCCCTTCGTGAGATAGACGTCTTTGGGCGCGTTGTGCTCCTTGATCAGCGAATCGAGAAATTGACGCCCCGTATTGGGCTTCACCAGATAGGGCCCGCTCACCGCCGCGAACCATCCGTTCGCGGCGCGAACCACCATCGCTTTGGATGCGCGGTTGTTTTGCGCGGCCGCGATCGCCTGATCGGCATCCTGCCGGCTGGCGAGAACCGCCCAATAATGGTCGCCAGTCAGGTTGAGCTCAACGGCGGCCGGCGCCGCGGCTGCGCCGATCGGCGAGCCGGCGAGGCCAAGCAGAAGGAAAAGAGCGATCGCGCGCATAGCTGTCGTGGCTCAAGCTGTTGATCGCCAAGCCTACGACGCGCCTCGCCAGGCCGCAATCGACGGTGCAGGCGGAGAGCGCGCGCAATCCGCGTCGCACCCCTGTATCGCGCATTGTCATTGCGAGCGGAGCGAAGCAACCCAGGCGCCGTGGCGTCTGCTGATTGAGGCCGCGCATTGCAAGCGCCGCGAACAATCGAGCAAAGGTCACGACACCTGGGTTGCTTCGCTCCGCTCGCAATGACGGGCGGGCGCTTTCCGACTTCGGCTCTTCACTGCGTCGGCATGCGCTCGAAGCTGGGTAGGCCGTCGGGGATGTGATGGAACGCCTGCTTATCGATGGTGAAGATCGCCATCCGCGGCGCGCCAAACAGGCTGGGATCGTCGAGCGCGCCGGCCTTCAGGATGACCGCGGCCATATCCAGGCGCCGCGTGGTCAGATGCGTGCCGCATTCCGCCCTCAAGCTTCATGACATCCTGTCCTGTTTGCTTTCCGACAAGCCTACCGGTGGGCGACGGCGCGCGCGAGGCCTGCGCCTACGTCCGCGCGAGATGTGGCAAACGCCACATCATCGGCGGCGAAACCGTTCCACAAGCAAGGCCGACCCGTCAAATGCGGGTAAGGAGGCGGGCAATGGAGAAGGTTGAATTTCTCGATGACGAAGGCGAGGCGCTTGGCCTAAGCTTGCGCGAGGTTCAATCGACGACCCGGCGCCAGCTCTTCGCGTCGCTTGTGGCGGCTGTCGTGATCGCCGTCATTGCGGGGTTGATGGCGGTCAGGCCGGCCTATCGCGATACGACCGAGGCGGCTGCGCCTAGGTTTGCAACGGTCCAGCAACCGTCATGGGCGACGCCGCCGGGACAGCGCGTCGCGGCCGCTGTGCGGCATGGGATTGAGCTGCCATAGGCCTTGCCGATTCGAAGCGATCGGGCGGGGCGCCGGAGGGGATGTGCCCAGGGTTTCCGGGACGACGCGTTAATTAGACGGCCGCCGCTCCAGGGACGCCACCAGCCTCAATTGGGATAGCCCGGGGCCAAAGTTCTGCTGGCCGCATCCTTCGCAGCGGCGCGCAACGCGTCGACGCGATCCTTCTCGCGCGCGAGGTCGGCGAAGGCGCGCTTCAGATGGGGCGCCGCGGCGGCCGGCGCGCGCGGCAGGATCAGCCCGGGATCGACCTCGCGGATCGCTGAGAACAACGCCGTCGCAAAGCAGATTTCGCGCAGATTCATGTAATAAATGAACAGTTTCTTCCATTCATGCGCGGCCTCCGGCGACGCGACGCGTCCATCGGCGCGAAACTGCGCGAGATACAGGCCGAAGCCAAGAAAAGCGGCGGTGAAATCGGTGCGCATCTCCTTGAAGGCGGGGTCGCCCGGCGGCGGGCGGTTTGCGCCGAAGTCGAGGATGGCGTGCGCGACTTCATGCGCGAGCACGGCGATGAGATCAGCGGGAACGCCGAGCAGGCTCACATCATAGGTAATCTCGCAGGCGTGTTCGCCACGCCGGTAGGTTCCGGCGGCCGTCGATTTCGGTTGGACGGGCAGGCTCAATCCGCTTCGCTTGTAGCGCGCGCTTTCCTCGCTCGCGACGAGGCGGACCTGAAGCCGGGGCGCGCCAGAATAGCGCAGCACATGCGCGAGCAGTTGCTCCGCCAGGGCGTGGCCGCGCGCGCCGCCGGATGGAAATACTTTCTCCGACAGCGGCAACAATTGCGCTTTCGCAAACGCGGCACGGTGGCGATGAGCGGTCAACAGCCAGTCCGCCTGTTCGAACATCCAATCCGTCATCGCGGGTTCGAGCAAGGGTTTGCTACGGAACGGCCACAAACCACACCCTCCCTCGACGTCGCTTTCGTCGCCAACGTTAAGCATAGCGGCAGAAAACAGCGCGTGCGAGGCCCGCATCAAGGGCGGCCGACGGCGCCATGCGGCCTTGGTCGAAGCCTTGATCGTGGCGGTCGCCGATGGCGCCCACAGCTACAAAGGCGCTATGACGCCGCCATTTCATTCGCAAAGCCGGAATCCCGAGATTGAACGCTCTGATGGAGCGGATGTCGCCGACGGGCGGCAAACCGTCGTTCCGGGCTGGCCTGTTCGGCAGGCGATGAACCCCAAGCCATCGACCGCCCGTCAACCAATCATTAACCATAAATCCATTAAGCAATTGAAGTCCGAATCAATCGGGCGCGTTCGGCCCCGCATGGATTGCTCTCTCTATCCAGCGCGTCGCCAATGCCATGACGGCAGTCTCCTTCCCTGACGAGAAAGGCGAGCTGTCATGCCCATTTCCGCAATTTCCCTTGTCGACCAGCGCACCCTTAATTCCGGCCGCTGGATCGCCGCCGCGCGCGCCAACCGGCCGCAGCAGGCCGCTCCCGCGCCAGCAACGGTCGAAGCCGTGGCCATCGACGGTCGCGACGAGGACGATGCATCCACATGGGGGCCGCAGCGCGCCATGACCCTTGCAGCGGCCCAGGCGGCCTACGCCTCCAATTGACGTTCTGATCGTTTCCGGACGGCGGCGGCCCGCACTAGGCGCGGCGCGCGAACCTTGAGCCAGCCCCCAAACTGAGCCGGGCGCTCCCCACTAGCGCGGCCGGTCCCCCGATCAGCGGACGCGCCGAGCGCATCATCGCGCTAATGATGCCGCCAGCCCGTAAGGGGTCTCTGCCGGCTCCGGCGGCGAGCCGTCTTGAAAACGGCGGCCGCCCCATCCAAAATGTGTCGATGACGCCGTGAATATGATCGTTGATTGGTTTCGCGTATGGCTCCAGCGCTGGTCCGATTGGATGGATGGCGCGCCCCTGTAATCGCCATCCCGCGCCGACCTCAGCGAAAGACCCAGCGTTCGGCTTAGGCCCCCGCACTCTCTCAACTGCGCAGCACGACGCAGGCGCCGCCCGCGCGCAGGATTTTCGCGCAAAGCGCGTCGGCGGCCGCGCGCGTCGCCGCCGGCGCGCGCACGCCGTAGAACCGACCGAAGCCGCGGCTGCGCATGCGCCCGCCGATGACCATGGGTTCGACATCGCCGAGAATGGCGGCATAGCGGCCGCGCACGCGCATATAGGCGGCGACCGCCGCCGCTTTCGAGAAACTGCCTGAAATCTGTACGCCCCAGGGCGCCAGCAACGGCGCAGCGGCGATCTCGTCCGCCTGCGGCGCGCGAACGGCGGCGGTCTCCTTCAAACAGGATTGTTCGGGAAAAACCGCATCGTCGGTCAGTTTGGCGACGATGGCGACATCGGTCCAGTCCTCGACGGGATGACGCGTGATAGCCAGGATATAGTCGCGCGTCTCGGCCGGCAGAAAGCCGCCGGCGAGCCAATTGGCGACGCGAGTCGGACCGGCATTGTAAGCGGCGGCGGCGAGGCCCAGATTGCCAAAACGCAGCCTGAGCTCGGCGAGCAGCTCGGCGGCTTTCGGGATCGCCTCCTCGGGATCGAAGGGATTGGCGAGGCCGCGGTCGCTGGCGGTGCCCGGCATGAATTGCGCGATGCCTTGCGCGCCGGCTGGGCTGACGACGCTGGCCTGAAAGCCGCTTTCCCGCCAGATCAGCCGCGTCAGGAACGCGACCGGCAGACTCTGCGCCCGCGCCGAGGTTTCGATCAGGCGGCAGACAGAATCGGCGAGCGATTCCATGCCGCCCCCCATGTCGTCACGCCCCGACGCGACGGCGCGGGCGCACAGCAGGAAGAGCAAGGCGAAGGCTGCGGGGATCGAACGTTTCAGCATCGGGATCGCTCGTCCTGCCATCTCTTGCGCGACGAAACGCACACAGTTTAGGCGAACCCGTTTCTCACGCCAATGTGACGATTGTTGGCAAAAAAATTTCCATCGTCGGCGCAAGCGCGCGAGCTGGCCGGCGGCGCATCACGCCTCCAGTTCGGCGCTGTCGAGCTGGCGCTTGAGCGCGCCGAGATTGGCCAGAAGTTGTTTCTTGTCCGACGCTTCGAGACCGGAGAGCAGCGAGACGGTCCAGCTTTCATGCTCGCGCGCCATGGCGAGGAAGCGGCTGCGCCCCTGCTCGGTCAGGCGCACGAGAATGGTGCGGCGGTCCTTGGCGTGGGGCTCGCGCATGACGAAGCCCTCCTGCGCGAGGCGATCGACGAGGCCGGTGATGGCGCCATTGGTCACCATCATATGTTTCGACGCATCGGTCATCGTCAGCACGCCGCCGGCGCGCTCAAGCTGGGCGAGGAGATCGAAACGCGCCAAAGAAATGCCAAAGGCGCTGGCGATCTTGCGCTGCAGAACCGTTTCGATGCGGCTGGCGCAAGCCAGCAGCCGCAGCCAGATCCTGATTTCCAGATGCGCCTCGGGCGCGGCCGCCGGCGCCGGCGGCGCGCCGGGCCTCTTGAGCTTCACGCGCGGCGGGCTCTTGCGTAACGCCACTTTGGCCATCGGATGTTCCGCCCGGGATAGGAGACAAAAGAGGAGCGATGCGCCAGGAATCGCCCAGTTCGGTCTTTCCTTTACCGCGCGATAGTCCAATACTCAAATTTCGAGTCCTGTTGCATCTCGGGTCGCATGAACGAGAATAGCGCGCCAGCCCGCGCAATCTCTTGGGAGTCCTGACTATGGCTGAAACGATCGCCTCCGGAAAAGCCACGGCGGATTCGCCCAGCGGCTACGCCGATTCCTTTGCGCGGGACAATCTGCCGCCGCGCGAACAATGGCCTGACCTGATTTTCACGCGCGAGGAGTTCCGCTACCCGCCGCGCCTCAATTGCGTCAGCGCCTTCCTCGACCGCTGGATCGCCGAGGGGCAAGGCGAGCGCCTTTGCATTCTGGGCCTTGAGGAAAGCCTCACCTATCAGGCGCTGCAGGCGCGCGTGAACCGCCTCTGCAATGTGCTGGTCAACAAACTCGGGCTGAAGACCGGGAACCGCGTTCTGTTGCGCTCGGCCAATAGCGTGACGATGGCGGCGGTCTATCTGGCCGTGCTGAAGGCGGGCGGCATTGTCGTAGCGACCATGCCGCTGCTGCGCGCGCGCGAGATCGCCTATCCCCTCAACAAGGCGAAGATCGCGCTCGCTCTTTGCGACCATAATCTCGCCGCCGAGATGGAAGCGGCGCGGCCGCTGGCGCCGGGGCTGGAGCGGATCGTCTATTGGGGCGGCGGCGGCCCCGATTCGCTGGAAGCGCTGAGCGCCGAGGAGAGCCCGCTGTTCGAGGCCGCCGACACCGCCGCGACCGACGTCTGCCTGATCGCCTTCACCTCGGGAACGACGGGCGAGCCCAAGGGCACCATGCATTTCCATCGCGACATGCTCGCGGTATGCGACGGCTTCGCGCGTCAGGTGGTGCGGGCGGGCCCTGATGACCGGTTCATCGGCTCGGCGCCTTTCGCCTTCACCTTCGGCCTCGCTATCCTTCTGTTTCCGATGCGCGTCGGCGCCGTCTCGATCGTGCTCGAGAAGGCGGGACCCGACGATCTCGCGCGCGCGATCGGCCGCTTTCGCGCGACAGTCTGTTTCACCGCGCCGACCTCCTATCGCGCGATGCTGGCGCGCCTTGGCGATTATGATCTGTCGTCGCTGCGCCGCTGCGTTTCGGCGGGCGAAGCGCTCGGCAAGGCGACATTCGATAGATGGCTGGCGGCGACCGGGTTGAAGCTGATCGACGGCATCGGCGGTACGGAAATGTTGCACATCTATCTCAGCGCCGCCGAAGACGAAATTCGCCCCGGCGCGACGGGCAAGCCGCTGCGGGGCTATGAGGCGAAGGTGGTGGACGAAGAGGGGCGCGACCTTCCCGCCAACAATGTCGGCCGGTTGGCGGTGCGCGGGCCCATCGGCTGCCGCTATCTCGCCGACGCGCGCCAAACCCAATACGTACGAGACGGTTGGAATTTTCCCGGCGACAGTTTCCTCGTCGATGACGACGGCTATTTCTGGTACCGCGCGCGCTCGGACGATATGATCGTTTCGGCCGGCTATAATATCGCCGGTCCCGAAGTCGAGGCGGCGCTGCTGACCCATCCCGCCGTCGCCGAATGCGGCGTCGTCGGCGCGCCCGATGAGGCGCGCGGCACGATCGTCAAGGCCTATGTCGTGCTAGGCCCCGATGCGAGCGCGCCTTCGCCCGACCTGGTCAAGCTGCTGCAAGACCACGTCAAGGCGGAAATCGCGCCCTATAAATATCCTCGCGCGATCGAATTTCTGGACGCGTTGCCCAAGACCTCGTCCGGCAAATTACAGCGCTTCGCCTTGCGCGCGATGGCGGCGGGCGCGGACAGTGCGAAATAGGAGGGGCGAAGGAATGGCGTTCGACTATGTGATCGTGGGCAGCGGCATCAATGCTTTGGTGGCGGCCGCGCTTCTGGGCAAGAAGGGCAAGAAAGTTCTGGTGCTGGAGCGCAACGACCGCATCGGCGGCTGCATCCGCACCGAAGAGATCACCGCGCCTGGCTTCATCCACGATGTGATGGCGACGACTTTCGTTCTGTTCATCGCGTCGCCCGCCTATGCCGCGCTTGCCGGCGATCTTGCCGCGCGCGGGCTCGAATTCGCGCATTCGCCCCTTCCCACAGGCGTGTTGCTGCCCGACGGCCGGCGCCAGATTTTTGCGATGGACCGCGCGCGCAATATCGCCGCCTTCGAGGCGCTCGCGGCGAGCGATGGCGCGCGTTACAGCGCCGATATGGACAGGCTCGGCGCCGATGCGCCCTTCCTGTTCTCGCTGCTCGGCGGCTCGCTATGGTCGTGGGGCATGTTGAAAAACGTCGCGCGCGAGGCCTGGAAGCGAGGGCCGCGCGGCCTTGCCGCCTTCTTCGGCCAGGCGTTGCTCCCGGCCCGCGCCTGGCTTGAACAACGCTATCGCTCGCCTCTGTTCCACGCGCTCTGGGCGCCCTGGGTGCTGCATTGCGGGCTTGGTCCGGAAAGCGCCTATTCCGGCCAGATGACGAAAGTGATCGCTTTTGCGCTTGAAGCCGCCGGCGCGCCGATTGTGAAGGGCGGCGCGCAAAAATTGCTGCAGGCCTTCGAGGCGCTGATCAAGGACAATGGCGGCGAAATCCGAACGTCGGCGGATGTCGCCGCGATCCTGCGCGACGACGCTGGCGCGGCGCGCGGCGTCAAACTCGCCGATGGTGCGGAAATCGCGGCGGCGCAGGGCGTGATCTGTTCGGTGACGCCGAACCAGCTTTACGAGCGCCTCCTGTCGGATGGCCCAAAGCCGCCGGAGGTCGCCGACGCCCTCGCCGGCTATCGCTACGGCAAGGGCAATATGCAGATCCATTATGCGCTGAAGAGCGCGCCGCAATGGCGCGACCCGGAGCTTGGCAAAGTCGCGCTGCTGCATCTGACGCCCGGCCTCGACGGCGTCTCCAAAGCCGCCAACGAGGCGGAGCGCGGCATGCTGCCGGCCGAACCCACGATCTGCGTCGGCCAGCCGACGGCGCTCGACCCCAGCCGCGCGCCCGAGGGCGCGGCGATCCTATGGCTGCAGCTTCCCGAAGCGCCGCGCTTCATCAAGGGAGACGCAGCGGGCGCAATCGCCGCGCCGACGGACGGCAAATGGAACGCGGACATCCGCGAGCGTTTCGCCGACCGCGTCGAGGCGCTGCTCGCCCACCACATCGAAGGGTTCCGCGAGACGGTGATCGCCCGCAAGGCCTATTCGCCCGCCGATCTCGAAGCCCTCAACGTCAATCTCGTCGGCGGCGACCCCTATGGCGGTTATTGCGGCATCGACCAGTTCTTCCTCTGGCGCCCGCTGCCCGGCTCCATCAACCACAAGACTCATGTGCCGCGCCTCCACCACATCGGCGCCTCGACCCACCCGGGGCCGGGCCTCGGCGGCGGCTCCGGGTTCCTGGTAGCGCAGGCGCTGAGGTGACATGTCCTTCCCCCCTTGCGGGGGAAGGTGGTCGGCGGAGCCGACCGGATGAAGGGGTTGTCGCGCGGAGCGCGACGGCTTTGAGCCTCGGAGATCAATCACGAGAGTCGTTTCACAAAGCTAATCTGCCCGGCGTATAGTTCCCGGCAATCGTTCAAAGCCGTCTCGCTCCGCTCGACTCCCCTTCCGACCCGACTTCGTCGGGCCACCTTCCCCCGCAAGGGGGGGAAGGATCGCGACGGCTCTTAAGCGCCCCCACGCCGCATTACCTTGAACGCCGCCGACCGCCGTGCGAACGTCATACGCCAGCGCCGCCCAGGGACGAGCGGCGCCTGCCAGGCGCGGGGGAACCCAATGAGTTCGACGCCTCCCAAAGAGCCGCGCCCGCGCGTGCCGCCGCCCGCCGGTTATCGGCAGGGCATCATTTCGGCAATCACGGTCCTGCTCGGCTTCTCGCTTCTGTTCGTGCGCTATTGGAATTTCGAGGCGCCGGGCGAATGGACAATCGCCTCCGGCGTCGCGGCGTTCTTGCTCTCGCTGGCGATTCTGCTCGAATTGACCGCGCTGTGGCGATCGTTGCGCATCGAGGATGACGACGAAACCGAATATCGAAAAACATTGCGCTGGTTCGTCGCCGCCACGGGCGTACTTCTGGTCAGCCTGCTGCTCGCGGCGCTGATCGCTTCGCATGTCCTGAGTTGATGCGCCGCCTCTGTAGCCGCGGTCGCTGACCGCGGCCCTTTCGGCTGGCTGCGACCGCGCTCAGCGAGCGCGGCTACGCGGGCGCCTTAAAGCGTCTCGACCGTCTTCAGCGCGCCATCAAGCGCAACGCCATTCTCATCCAGCAACGCCGCTTGCACCAACCGGCGCAGCCAGTCGGCGCCGTCATCGCGCGCGCTAAGCTTCGGCACGGCGCTGATCACCCGGTCGTATTTTGACAGCCCGCGCGCATGGGTGTCGGAATAGCCCTTCACCAGCCGGCGGGCGGCGACAATCTGGACGGCGAGATCATAATGGCCGACCTGCCGGCGCGCGAGGTCGAGCCAGGCGTCCAGATGCGCGCGCTCATGGCGATGGCGCAACGTGCCGCGCCGGAAGCGGCGCAGAGCCGAGACGAAATAGAGCGCGAGAAACCAGCGCACCGTGCCGGTCTGCACGCGCCGGCCCTTGTTGAAAAGGCGATCGATTCCCGCAACGATCCTTGGCCGCCGCTCGATCCAGCCGCCAACGCCCGCCGGCAGGAGCCCGATGATTTCCTCGGCGCGCGGATGCATATATTCGGTGGTGTAGACGAGTTGGTCAGGCTCGGCGAGAACCTCGTCGCGCACGCGCTGAAAGCGCTTCGCCCGCGTCTTCAGATCGGCGACGACGATCACATCGTCATAGGCCATCGCCACCGCGACATGCTTGGCGGCCTTATCGGTCAGCGCATAGTTCCGCGCGGCGCCGCCCGCCTCTTCATCGAGGGCGAGAATGCCTACGAGCCGGTCGAGATATTCCTCGGCATAGGCAGGATCCTGGAAATCGACGAGGCGCTTGACGCCGGCGAACAGCATGGGGTGAACGCCTGGCGGAAATTCTTTGCGGATGCGCGCAACCAACGCGTCAAGCGCGGGATGGCCGGCCGAGTCCGGCAGCGGCTCAAACCGCTTGGGCCGGGTGCGCGACAAAAGCTCGGGCGCCGTCTTGGCCTGCGCGCGGTCGAGGCCGGCGGCGAAGGCGTTGAGACTCGGCGCGATGCCCTTGCCGCCCGCGGCGATCACTTTCTCGAACGCTTCGCGCGGGAACGGCAGCACATCGGCGCCGGCGAGCGCGCCGAACATCGTCGCCGAAATCACGCTGCCATGCTTGGCCGCCAGCGCCTCCATGTCGAAGGATAAGGTGCGTTTGGCGGCGACGCCCGCTGCGTCGGTCACAGCGACGGGATCGCCGATCCCATCGCCCGGCTGCGTCTTCTCCACCACGGCGAAAGAGCGATGCGTCGAGGCGATCAGCACTGTCTTTTCCGGCGTAACGAGGCCGCGCAGCATCGAGCGTCCGGCCTCCATCCATTCGGCCGCCAGCACGATATCGACATCGCCGGGCGAGGGCATCAGCGACAGGACCGGCGCGAGACCGTCCTTGGCCGGCAGCATTTCGATATAATAAATGGTCGCGCCGGTGCGCTGAGCGACGCCGGGCACCGAGGTCGATTGCGCGCACCAGCCGCAGGATTCGGCGAGCGCGACGATCCAGTCGCTGAGCACGCCGCCCCCCTGCCCGCCCATCGCCAGCACGGCAAGCGAGATCGGCTTATCCGTGTTGAGCCGGAACGGTTCAGGCTGCTGGGAAGCGATGTCGAGCATGGCTACGATCCAAGTCCAGCGATTTCAGCGGACAGGAAGCCGAACGACGGGCACAAGGCGCGGGAATCCCCTCCCCCCTTGTGGGGGAGGGTTAGGGAGGGGGGTCGCGCCGCCCTCTCAAAATCT
>NZ_LMUI01000048.1:0-380618 GCF_009765995.1 Methylocapsa sp. S129 | reverse complement strand
TTGGGGGGGGGGGTCGCGCCGCCCTCTCAAAATCTTCGTCTACTCCCACCAATCCGTGAGGTCGGCGCGACCCCCCACCCCGGCCCTCCCCCACAAGGGGGGAGGGGGTTCGTTCCGTCGATGGCCATGAATGGATTAACCTGCCCATCGTCACGCCGCGAACACGATGCGCCGCGCCTTGCGTCTGCGCTGCAACCAGCCGATCAAAGCCCCACGCCACCGCGCGATCCGCAAGTCCCAAGCGCTCGGATTATGAATGATGTCGGCGCGATAGAAGGACGGGCAGAGAACCGCCGCCTCCGCGACCTCGCCGCAATTGCCGCAGCCGACGCAGGAATTGTCGACCGCCGCGACCGGATCGTCCTTCAAGGGATCGTCTGTATGCTTGACCGACAGCGACGGGCAGCCGGAAAGGCGAATGCAGGCATGATCGCCGGTGCAGACATCCGCATCGACGCCGAAGCGCTCTTTGATCATGCGCTTGCCGTCCTTGACGGCCTTTGCGAACAAGGGCTTCACGCGGCGCTGCTTGTTGAGCGAACATTCCGACGAGGCGACGATGATTTTGGGTCCCTCGTCGGTCGTCGTCAGCGCCTCGCGCAAGACATCGCGCATCTTGCCGACATCGTACGTTCGGTCGATCTGCCGCACCCATTTGGCGCCGACGCCCTTCACCGCATCGACAATGCTGTTGTTGGTTTCGCGCCTGCCGTTGAACGCGCGCGACGACAGAATGTCCTGGCCGCCGGTCGCGGCGGAATAATAATTGTCGACGACGAGAATGACGCCGTCCTGCTTGTTGAACACGGCGTTGCCGACGGAAGAGGCGAGGCCGTTGTGCCAGAAGCCGCCATCGCCCATGATCGAAATCGCGCGCTTGTCGGAAGCGACATTGAACGCCGAGGCCGAAGCGGGACCCAGGCCATAACCCATCGTCGTCGCGCCGATATTGAACGGCGGCAGGATCGAGAACAGGTGGCAGCCGATATCGGCCGCCACGTGATGCTGTCCGAGCTCCTTCTCCACCAATTTCATCGCCGCGAAGATCGGCCGCTCGGGGCAACCCGTGCAAAAGCCGGGCGGGCGGGCAGGCACCACTTCGTTGAGCGCCTTGACCTTGGGATCGGCGAGGATCGCGCTGGGATCGGGCAGCGGCGGCTGGTTGCCGAGCATCGGCCGCGCAAACAGGTCGATGAATTTGCGGATGCTGGAGGCCATCACCGGCGCGGTATATTCGCCGGCCTGCGGAAACACATCCTTGCCGGAAATCCTTGTTTGCAGATCGCGGCGACGCAGGATCGTATTGAGCGATTGCTCGATATATTCGGGTTGGCCTTCCTCGACCATCAGCACCGCCTTCTTGCCTTCGCAGAAAGCGACGATCTCGTCGTCAACGATGGGATAAGTGACGTTCATCACATAGAGCGGAATAGCGCTGCGGCCATAGACATCGGCGAGGCCGAGCTGCTGCAGCGCGCGCATCACGCCATTATACATCCCCCCTTGCAGGATGATTCCAACTTCGCCGCCTTCGGGTCCGAAGCGCTCGTTGAGCTTGCGCTCCTTGATGAATTTTACGGCGGCGGGCCAGCGCTTCTCGATCTTCTCCTTCTCATGCGTGAAGGAGGCGGGCGGCAGCACGATGCGGCCGGTGTCGCGCACGGGGCTCTCCAGCGCCTCGCGCAGCGTATAGGACGGGCGCTTATTGTCCTTGGCGATGAAAGAGCCATGGACATGGCAGGTGCGGATGCGCACCTCGACCATAACAGGCGTGTTTGAGACTTCCGACAGTTCAAAGGCGGTCTCGACCGCATGAACCACCGAGGGCAGATTGGGGCGCGGATCCATCAGCCAGATCTGCGACTTCATCGCATAGGCATGGCTGCGCTCCTGCATGATCGAGGAGCCTTCGCCATAATCTTCGCCGATGATAATGACGGCGCCGCCGGTGACGCCGCCGGACGCAAGGTTCGACAACGCGTCCGAGGCGACATTGGTGCCCGCCGTCGACTTCCACGCCACCGCGCCGCGGATCGGATACATCACGGAAGCCGACAGCATCGCGGCGGCGGTCGCTTCCGAAGCCGACGTTTCGAAATGAACGCCGAGCTCTTCCATCAGACCGGCCGCGTCGGACAGGACGTCCATCATATGCGAGATCGGCGCGCCCTGATAACCGCCGACATAGGAGACGCCCGATTGCAGCAGCGCCTTGGTGATGGCGAGAATGCCCTCGCCCTTGAATTCCTCGCCGGCGCCGAGACGGAGGTCTTCGACCTCGCGTGCGAAAGACCGTTCCGCCATGCTGGAAAATCCTCCGGAGGACGCTGCTTCGCGCACTAAACACGCAGCGCAACGATAGTTGCAAAATCATATTTCGATGAATCTAAACTGTCAATTGATACCGGGCCGCAACCGGCCATCCAGCGCCACGTCAAACACGGCGAACGATGCATGTGAATACTCCGTCATTGCGAGCGGAGCGAAGCAATCCAGAAATCGTGACGCTTGCTAGTTCGTGCGCGACGTTTGACTGTGCAAATCGACGAGCGCGCTGCATGAAGGTCTCTATTCCGAGAGGTTACGACCTCTGGATTGCTTCGCTCCGCTCGCAATGACAGAGAGCGTGCGCACACGCGTCACCCCGCCTCCAGCCATCCCGGATCGATCTCCGGCAACGGGATCGCGGCGAGCAATTGGCGGGTGTAGGGATGTTCGGGAGCGTCGAACAAGGCGGCTGTGTCGCGGTTCTCGACGATCTCGCCGCCTCGCATCACAATGACGCGGTTGCACAGGCGGCGGACCACCGAGAGATCGTGGCTGATGAAGGCGAGCGTTAGCTTCAACTCGTCTTTCAGCCGCGCGAGCAGATCGAGGATTTGCGCCTGGCTCGACACGTCAAGGCCGGAGACAATCTCATCGGCGAGCACGAAGCGCGGCGACAGAGCGATGGCGCGCGCGATGCCGACACGCTGGCGCTGACCGCCGGAAAGCTCGTGCGGGTAGCGCGAAGCGAAGGCGCGCGGCAGGCCGACGGCGCCGAGCGCCGCCGCAACGCGCGCGCGGCTGTCGGCGCCGCTTGTCGCAACGCGATGGAACAGCAGCGGCGCCGCGATAATGGCGCCGACGGATTTTCGCGGATTGAGCGAGGAAAAAGGATCCTGAAAGATCACCTGCAAGTCGCGACGGAGCGGTCGCAGAGCCGCATCGGAGAGATGAGTAATGTCCTGGCCGTCGAACCCGATCGCCCCGCCCGTCGGCTCATAGAGGCGCACCAAAGCGCGGCCGAGCGTCGACTTGCCCGACCCCGATTCGCCGACAATGCCGATCGTCGAACCGGCGGCGATATCGAACGTTAGGCCTTTGAGGATTTCGATGCGCGGCGCCGGCCCGAACAAAGGCTTGCGCGTCATATCGGGGAGCGACAGGCGCAGATTGTCGATCCTGAACAGAGGTTCGGTCATGCCCGGCGCCCCGCCGCCGCCAGACGCGCCTCCGCCCAGATATTGTCGGTCTGTGCGATCTCTTGGCTCAGGGCTTCGATCACTTCGGGCCGCACGGGGGCGAGCGATTCCTCGGGCCGGTCGTAGCGCGGCGTCGCCGCCATCAGCGCCCGCGTATAGGCATGCGCGGGCGCGTTGAACAAGGTCGCAACATCGGTCTGCTCAACGATCTTGCCAGCATAGAGCACGCTGACGCGCTGACAGATTTTGGCGACGACGCCGAGATTATGGGTGACGAACAACAAGGCCGTGCCGTGGCGGCGCTGCATTTCGGCGATGAGTTTCAGAATCTGCTTCTGCACGGTGACGTCGAGCGCCGTCGTCGGTTCATCGGCGACGATCAGCCTCGGCTCGGCGGCGAAGGCCGAGGCGATCAGCACGCGCTGGCGCATGCCGCCCGACAATTCATGCGGATAGCTCCGGAAGACGCGCGCCGGCTCGCGGATCTGCACTTCCTCCAGCAGGCCGAGCGCCCGCGCCTTGGCTTCCGCCGCCGACAGGCCGAGAATCCGGGTCAGCCGGTCGGTCATCTGCGCCTCGATCCGTTTGGACGGATTGAGCGCGGTCAGCGGGTCTTGCGGGATCAAAGCGGCGTTGACGCCGACCAGTCGCCGACGCTCGCGGTCCGACAGTGTGAAGAGATCCGTCCCGCCAAGCCTGACCGCGCCCTCGATCACTTCGACGGCGCGCGGCAGGATGCCGAAGATCGCGCGGCCGATCATGCTCTTGCCTGCGCCGCTCTCGCCAACCAGCCCATGCACTTCGCCCGGCGCTACCGCGATCGAGGCCTGGCGCAGCAGCCGACCCTCGCCGCCGCGCCGCAGCCTGACGCTCAGGCGATCGATCTTCAGGAACGGCGCGCTCATCGCATCACCGGATCAAAACGTTCCTTCAGGCCCTCGCCGAACTGGCTGAAGGCGAGCACGGTGAGGAACAGGCAGGTCAGCGGAAACACCAGCACCCACCAGGCCTGGTGCACGATGCCGCGCCCTTCGGCGATCATCGAGCCCCAGGTCGGATCGTCGGTCGAGATCGACAGATTGACGAAAGACAAGATCGCCTCGACGATCACCGCAATGCCCATTTCGAGCGAGAACAGCACGACGATCGCGGGCAGCACATTGGGCAGCACTTCGCGCGCCATGATGCGCAGCGTCCCATAGCCCGCGACTTTGGCGCTGTCGACATAATCCATCCGCCGCTGCTGCATCGCCTCGGCGCGCACCACCCGGCAGAACCGCGTCCAATCGATCACCGCAATCGCAATGATCACGGAAGACAAAGCCGGGCCGAGCACGGCGACGAGCAGGATCGACAGAAGGACGGGCGGAAACGCCATCCAGATATCGACGAGGCGCGAGATGATCCGATCGGCCCAGCCGCCGAAAAAGCCCGCGACGAGCCCGAGCAGCGAGCCGAACAGACAGGCCGCCGTGCTGGCGACGATCGCGACGATCAATGCCGGCCGCGTCGCATAGATGATGCGCGAGAGAATATCGCGGCCGAGACTGTCGGTGCCGAGGTAATAGCCGGGCTCGGCGCCCGGCAGCCAGGCCGGCGGCAAGGTCTGCAGCATCAGGTCCTGCGCGAGCCGGTCATGGGGCGACAGCGCGCCGGCGAAAACCGCCGCGAAAAACAACAGCGCGATCCAGGCCGCGCCGAGCCAGAGGCGGATGCTGCGACGGCGATGCAGAGGGCGTGGCTCAACCATGCCGGAGCTTCGGGTTGAGCGCGACATAACAGAGATCGACGGCCAGATTGACGCCGACGAAAATGACCGCGAACAGCAGCACGATGCCCTGGATCAACGGCAGGTCGCGATTGATGACGGCATCGATCGCCAGATTGCCGAGGCCCTCATAGGAGAACAATCGCTCGACGATCACCGTGCCGCCGATCAGGAAGGTGAATTGCACGCCGATCACGGTCAGCGACGGCGTCACCGCATTGCGCAAGGCTTCATGCAGGAGAACATAAGTCTCGGAGAAGCCCTTGGTGCGGGCGATCAAGGCGTAGTCCTGATGCATCACTTCTTTCAGCGATGTTTTCAGAATCTGCGAAATGACGGCGGCGAGCGGCAAGGCCAACGCCATCGCCGGCATCAGCATATGACCGAGAAGATCGAGCGTCAGATCGAAGCGCAGCCGCACGATGCTTTCGATCAGGAAGAAATTGGTGACGAACGGCAGTTCGAGCGTTGGCGTCACGCGGCCGGAAATATCGAAGATCGGGATCGCGACGCCAAACAGCAGGATGAAGGTCAAGCCCCAGAGAAAGTCGGGAACGGAAAGCGCGATTCCGTTGAACAGGTCGACGCCCGCCTCCGTCGCCGTGCCGCGCCAGCGCGCCGCCAGGATCGCCATGAAGCCGCCGATCACGACAGCGATGGCCAGCGCAAGAAAGGCGAGCTCGAGGGTCGCCGGCAACCGGCCGAACACGACTTCGGTGACGCTTTCACGCAGCGAGATCGACGTGCCGAAATCGCCGCGTACGACATGGCCGAGCCAGATCAGGAATTGCAGCGGGATCGATTTGTCGAGCCCGTAAAGCGCGCGCAGGTCTGCAATGTCCTGCGGGCTGGCGCCCGGGCCGATCATCATCGCGATCGGATCGCCGGGCGCCACGCGCACAAGCACGAACACCACCACCGCGACCCCGAAGAAGGTCACAACCAGGGAAATCAGGCGGATGATGAGCGCGGATAGGCGCATGGAGGGACCGGATTTTCCCTTCCCCCCTTGTGGGGGAAGGTGGCCGAAGGCCGGATGGGGGGTCGCGCCGCCCTATCAAGGTCAGCGTGAAGCTCGCCTTGATAGGGCGGCGCGACCCCCCTCCCTAACCCTCCCCCACAAGGGGGGGAGGGAATCGACGACCGGCGAGTCCGTCTTGGCGACGGTGGGGTGTTATTTCCTATGCCGGACGAACCAGTTGCGGCAACATCGCGCCTGACAGGTTCGGCGTGACCTTGACGCTGGAGGCGTAGAGGATCGGCTGCACATATTGGAACAGCGGAATCACATAGCCTTCCTCGGCGATATATTTGTCGACCGCCTTATAGCCGGCGATGCGCTTGGCCTCGTCCGCCTCGCCCCAGAGCGGGCCGATCTTGGCGATCAGATCGTCCGATTTCCACGCGCAATGCGGGCTCGGGCCGAACATCGCAAAGCCGGTCGAGGTCGAGGGATCGCCGATCGAATTGCCCCAATTATAGAAGGCCGCCGGCGCGAGCTTGTGGCCGAAGCGCAATTCGAAATGCTTGGCGATGTCATAGACCTCGATATTGGCCTCGATGCCGACCTTGCGCCACATGCCGACGATCGCCTGGATGATCTCGAAATCCTTCGGCTTGAAGCCCTTGGTCGTCTGGATCGTGAACTTGGCGGGCTTCTCTGGGCTGTAGCCGCTCGCCGCCAAATGTTTCTTGGCGAGCTCAGGATCGTAGCTGACCTTGATGCTGGGATCGAACGCCGCATATTCGGGCGCCTGCAACGTGTCGATCGGCACGCCATAGCCCTTGAGCAGCCGGTCAACCAGGAGCTTCTTGTCGATGGCGTGGATGGCGCCGAGGCGGACGTTCTTGTCGAGCATGACCGGGTCGACATTGGTCAGGAAGATCATCGCAATGTCGGAGACGGGCGTGGTGACGCCGGTCAGCCCCTTCTTGCCCTTCAGGCGATCATATTCCTCGTAGGGGATGTCGAAAGTCACCTGCGACTTGCCCGATTCGATTTCGGCGACGCGGCTGGCGGCGTCGGGCACGAATTTGATGATGACGGTTTCGAAGGCCGGCTTGCCGCCCCAATAATTCGGGTTGGCTTTCAGCCGCACGAAAGCGTTGCGCTCGTATTTCTCAACGATATAGGGGCCGGTGCCGATCGGCGCGGCCTCAAAGCCCTCGGCGCCGACCTTGGTGTAATAGGCTTTCGGCAGTACATAGCCGGTCAGGAACGCCATCCATTTGAACAAAGTCGGATCGAATTCCTTGACGTCGCCGGTGATGACGTCGTCGGCGACCTGGAGATTGCCGATCTTCGACCAGACGAAATTGATCGGGTTACCGGTCTTGGGATCGGCGGCGCGCTGCAGCGACCAGACGACGTCTTCGGGCGTGAATGGCGAGCCGTCGTGCCACGTCACGCCCTTGCGCACCTTCATTTTGATTTTCTTGTTGTCGTCGGTCCAGCCCCATTCGGTGATGAGGCCCGGCGTGAACGACAGGTCGGGCTTCTGGCCGATATATTGATCGAACACCGCCTGATAGATGCCCTGGATCGTCGGATTGACCGCCGAGGGGCCATCCGCCGGATCCCATGAGGGCAGATTGACGTTGTAGGCGATCGACAGCGTGCCCCCTTCCGCAAAAGCCGAACCATACGCAAGCCCGCCGGTAAGAGCGGCGGCGCCGAAGGCGCCGAGTTTCAGAACGTCGCGTCTTGAATGAATCATGTCAGCGCTCCCAGGGTCATGTGAACGAATGCGATTGCATAGGTTTGGCCGGAACGGCGGATCGCAGCGAGAAACCTGCCCCATTTTCCCGCAAAAGCTTTAGACCTAAAATATGTAAATGCAGGATTTTGGGTTGTCAATCGAGGGGTTTCGAGGAGCCGCGCTCAATTTTGGGGTGGATCGGCGCCGTTGATGAAGCGCCGTCTTGATCATTGACGACGGCCAGCAATGATGGCATCGATGCCAACATGAAGGCCGAGACCATTCGACGCGCCAAGACCGTCTTTCCAGATGGTTCAATCGTGGAAATGGTTATCTGAAGAGTGCCCCATCCCGTCGCCGGCAGCAATCACCGCTACAAATATCGACTGTTTTTCGGCAGGGAGGGAATACGCCAGGTCGGTTACGACAATGAGCGCGGCAAAGGGGATCATCGTCATCTGGATGGGCGGGAGTTCCCCTATACTTTCACCTCGGTGGAAGAACTGGTGCGAGATTTCCTCTCCGACGTTCGCGAAAGGATGCCAAAATGAAGCACGCCCTGATTCAGATACGCCACGATCTCGACCCCGACGCGACTCTCGACGCCATGGGCAAAGACTTTGTTGAAGCGTGGAAGACAGAGGCGCCCTCAAATCCCGTCGCCACATTCACTTTCAGCTCGCCCGCGCAATTGTTTTCCGTCATCAGTCCCAAGCGCTGGGAATTGATCGAGCATTTGCAGAAGATCGGTCCTTCGAGCGTTCGCGGACTGGCCCGAGCGCTGGGCCGCGACATCAAACGTGTGCATGACGATGTGACCGCGCTCATCGAATGGGGCATTATCGAAAAGACTGAAAAGGGTAAAATCTGCGTGCCTTACGACGTCATCCACGCAGGTTTCGATTTGCGCGCTGTGGCGTAATTCTAGGGTTGGCCCTCATCATTTCGCGCGCGGCGCTGGCCAGAAAGCCGGGCCTGGTCAACCCGCTGCATTAAGGCATCGCGTCAACTGCGTTCAGCAAGTCTTGATCCAAAGAAATTTTGGGTCTTCCATCGGACTCCTCGCGTCGATGCTGGTCCCTCAGCTTCCGCCGGCGCTGGAAGCCGCGTCCCCCGCCAGCATCTTGCCCAGCAGAAACCCCGACCCCGCCCCCACGCCCGCCCCCGGCCAGGTCGAAGCTCCCACCAGATACAACCCCTTGACCGGCGTGCGATAGCGCGACCAGCCGGGGATCGGGCGGAATAGGAAGAACTGATCGAGATGGTGGCTGCCGCTGACATTGTCGCCGCCGATCAGGTTGGGGTTTTCGCGCTCGAGATCCTTGGGCGAGAAGACGGCGCGGGCGAGGATGTGGCTTGAGACTCCCGGCGCATAGCGCTCCAGCAGCGCGATCACGCGGTCGGCGTAGAGCTCCTTGATCCCATCCCAATCGCCCGCCGCGATCGTCCCCGCAGCATCGCCTTTGACCTCGGCCGGCAGCACGCGAACCTGCACCCACAGCACATGCTTGCCTTCCGGCGCGCGGCTCGGATCGATCGTCGTGGGCTGGCCAACGACGAGGACAGGCTCGGCCGGCAGGAGTCCCGCGACGGCTTCCGCATAGGCGCGGTTCATCATCGCGAAATCGGGGGCGAGATGGACATAGGCGAAACGCTTCAACGCTTCGCCGGCCTTCCAGTCGGGCAGAGCGTCGAGGGCCAGATGCACCATCATCGTGCCGGGCGCGGGGCGGAAGGCGCGCATGCGGCGGTCGACTTCCGGCTGGCCGCTCCCCTGCGGCAAGAGCTTGCCGAAGACGAGCGCGGGCCCGACATTGGCGACGATCGCCCTGCTCGCTTTGAAAGAGCGCCCGTCGGCGAGCGTGACGCCTGTCGCGCGGCCATTGGCGACATCGATCCACGCGACTTCGGCGCTAAGCTGCACATCGGCGCCGAGTTCGGCCAGCAGGCCGAGCATCGCCTTGATCATCACATCGGCGCCGCCCTTGCCGATCACCATGCCAAAGTTCTGGTTGGCCATGGATTCGAGATAGGGAAACAAGGCGCCGCCCGCGACATCAGGCGGAAAATCGAGATGCATGCCCCAGGCGGCGATTGTCGCCTTGATTTTGTCGCTCTGAAAATTACGGTCGAGAAATTCGCGTGGGCTCGACACCGCAAGGCGCAGCGTGTCGAGCAGCCAGCCGAAGCCTTTGGCGCGCCACGCCTTGAACAGAACCTTCGCCAGTCCAAACGAGGGCATGACAGAGCCGAGCACGCCGAAAATATGCGGGGCGTCGCTGGCGAAAGCTGTCGCCATTTCGCGCCAGCGCTTGCCGTCTTCGACAGACAATCCGCTTGCGCGCAGAACCGTCGCGTCGAGATCCGCGCTGACGCCGAACCACGACTCATCGGGAAAAGCCGAGGCGAATGTGTCGCTCGCCGGCGCGAAGGCGAGGCCATGGCGGCCAAGCGCCGCGCCATAGGCGGCGACGAAAGGCGAGCCCGCGAACAGGCTGAGATTCATCGCGAAGAGATCATGCCGGAAGCCCGGAAACGTCGCCTCGCGAGTCTGCACCGCGCCGCCGGCGACCGCGTTGCGCTCGAATATTCCAACCTTCCAGCCCTTGGCGGCGAGATGGATCGCGCTCGCCAATCCATTATGCCCCGCCCCGATCACGATCGCGTCGTACGCCATAGCCCCTCCACGCGGGCGCATCGCCCACCTCGCCGTCGGCGATCGTGCTTGGCGACCCGGAAATATGCAAGGCGCAAAAAGATAAGTCGCGGCGTTGTGGACGTCCCTCGCGGGCCAGCCGCCCGATATTTGCATTCTCATAAACTTGCGCTACCGTTGACGCTGAGGGATCGGTGCGACGCGCGGCGCCGGATGTGATATCGGGGGGCGACTTTCGTGACCGAGAATGGGGCGAACGGCGAGACGATCGAGCGAGGCCGGTTCGGCGCTTCCATCCGCGCGCGCGAAGCCAATAGCGTGGGGTCCATTCCCTCGATCGGCGAGATCGGCCTCAACCAATTCGCGACTTATCTGTTGAACCGGGTCATCGCGACCTGGAATAGCGAAATGCAGGAAGCGTTGCGCGGCTATGATCTGACGACGGTCAAAATGCGCACGCTCGCCGTGCTCGCGATCACGCCAGGTCTGACCGTCAACGAGTTGGCGCTGTTCACCGTCACCGAACAATCCACGATGAGCCGGATGCTGGACGCGATGGAGGAGCAAGGGCTCATCCGTCGGCAGGCGCGTGAGGACGATCTGCGGGTGCGCGAAGTGCATCTGACGACGCAGGGGCGCGACGCCTTCTCGCGCTTCTGGCCCACCATGTACGAACGTTTCGTCAAGCTTTTCCAAGGCGTCGGCGAAGACGAATACCAGGCTTTCATCGTCACTTTGCACAAACTCATCCGCAACCAGCAGGCGTCGAACGCCTGACCGCTATCGAGGCGGCTTCCGCCGCCCGGTCCCAAAAACTCCAGGCGGGAAGTTCCGCGTCGGAGCCAAACTGAAGGAGTGAATGTCATGCTGCTCGATCAATTCGCCTCCGCGATCCTGTCGGGATCGATCAAGATCATCGACCTGACGCAGACCCTCATGCCGTCAACGCCGGTGATCCAATTGCCGCCGCCCTTCGCGCCCTCGAACCCGTTCTCGATCTCGGAAATCTCGCATTATGACGAGCGCGGCCCGGGCTGGTACTGGAACAATCTAGGCATGGGCGAGCATACCGGCACGCATTTCGACGCGCCCATCCATTGGGTCACCGGCAAGGATTATTCCGACGGCGGCGTCGACACGATCAATGTCCAGCGCTTCGTCGCGCCAGCCGTCGTCATCGACGTCTCGAAAGAGGCCGCGGCGGACGAAAAGTTCCTGATGGAGCCCTCGCATATCGAAGTCTGGGAGAGCCTGCACGGCCGCATACCGGACGGCGCCTGGGTGCTGATGCGCACCGACTGGTCCAAGCGCACCGACCCCGCTTTGTTTCTCAATATGAAGGAAGACGGCCCTCACGTTCCCGGCCCCAGCGCCGCGACCGTTCATTTCCTGGTCGAGCAGCGCAACGTCACCGGCTGGGGCGTCGAGGCGGTCGGCACCGACGCCGGCCAGGGCTTTGCCTTTGAGCCCGCGTTCCCCGCCCATCACCTGATGCATGGCGCCAATAAATTCGGCCTGGCGAGCCTCACCAATCTCGACAAGCTGCCCCCGACAGGCGCGGTGCTGATCACCGCGCCGCTGAAGATCGAGAAAGGTTCGGGCAGCCCGTTGCGGGTGCTCGCGCTGGTCGCCGGCTGATTGGCGGCAAGCCCGGTCGCGCCGGAAATATCTTAGGCGGATGACGCGTCGGACAGCGCGGCGACCAATTTATTTTTGCGCGCGCCATGAAATCGAGGCTGGGGCTCGCAAGCGACCCAATGCGTCACATGCGGGTCATTGTCGAGGAGCTGACGGATCTGATCCTCGAACAGGCGGTCCGCATGGGTCACCCGCTCATGCTGATGCATGAGTTCGAGCCAGGATTCGATCAGGAACGTCTCGACGAAGCGTCTGGTGTCGACAGCGTCTTCGAAAAGGCGCCAGGCGAACCCGCCATCGCGTTTGCGTTCATGCGCGAGCTCTTCGAGAGCCTCGATGAACACGTCGCGATCCCTGGGGTCAATGCGATATTCCACCGTCACAAGGACCGGGCCTTCATTGTTCTCGACTCGGTGGTTCGCGACAGGTTTGTGCCAATGCATCGCAGGGGTCAGGTCGATTCCGATCGCGGTCTGAAGCTTCCAACGCCACGTCAGAACGATGGCCAGCACGGCGCCGGCGGCGGCCGCGAAATGCGCGATCGGCAGGCCGGCCATGCCGGCGATTTCTCCCCATGCCGCGCTGCCGGCCGTCATCGCGCCGAAAATCGTCGTCAGCAGGATCGCGAGTCCGCGGCCGCGCACCCAATCGGGCAAGGCGACCTGCGCCGACACATAGAGGCTCGTCAGGACCAACGTCCATGATGCGCCGGCGATCAGGCACGCGCAGAGAACCGTCGCGGGATTGTGCGCGAGCCCAAACAGGACGAGCGCGAACGCCGTCGCCAATGTGCCGAACGCGACGAGCCGGTCAGCTCCGAGCCTCGCCCTCAGCCAGCCCAGCACGAATGAGCCGCCGATCGCGCCAGCGCCGATCGCACCCAGCAGAATGCCGTAGAGCTCGGGACCTTGCGTCATCTGGTTGCGCGCCACCAGCGGCAGCAGCGCCCAATAGGCGCTGGCGAAAGGGAAGAAGGCCAAGGTCCGGATCAATGTCGCGCGCAAGTGACGATTGTTGGCGGCATGACGAAGGCCGGTGCGCATCGCGCTGACCAAACGCTCCGCGGGCAGGCTCTGCGCGCTCTTTTGCGGCGCGCGCCACCACAGCAAGGCCGCGATCGCGGCGAGATTGCTGGCCGCGCAGATCCAGAAAGGCGCCGCCATTCCAAATCCGGCGATGACAAAGCCGCCAATGGCCGGCCCCACGGCGCGGGTGATGTTGAAGCCGACGCTATTGGCGGCGATCGCGCCCTCGAGCTCCCGCCTGCTCACCAGAAGCGGCGTGATCGCCATCCAGGCGGGGGCCGCCAGCGCCCCGCCCACGCCGAGGAAAAAAGTCGTCAGCAATAACGAGCTGACGGTGGCGAGGCCTGATGAAACCAGCGTCGCCAACATGACGGTCATGATCGTATTGGCGATCTCCACGACGATGAGAAGCCGTCGCGGGTTGACGATGTCGGCAAGCGCGCCCGCCGGCAAGGTGAACAAGAAGATCGGCAGGCTGACCGCCACCTGAACCAGCGAAACCGCGATCGGATCGGCGTCCAGACTTGTCATCAGCCAGCGGGAGCCCGCGTCATACATAGCGGTGCCGACATTGGCGATAATGCTGCCGATCCAGATCGCGGTGAAAGCCGCATGCGCGAATGCGCCCCATCGGGACGGCGCAAGTTCCGCTGGCGTCGCGGAGGCATTCTGATCGACGCTCAAGCCATGCTCCGATTGAAGGTGGGCGTTATCAGCGCCGTTGGCTCGCGCATAGCAACCTCTTACAGAGGACGCGCGTCCGATCAATGACGGCCGGGCAAGCCTGCCAGGGCCCCTTGCAGGACGGGGGTGGGAACGCAACCCGGGCGAATCCGTCCAGAGTCGCCCTTTCTGTCAACCGGGGAAATGTGGCGAATTTGGCGACTTGCGGGGCCGCAACCGCCGCCAGCCCGACCAGGGCGACGCCGCGCGCTTGCCCGGCGCGCCCGCTTGCGCCAAACACTAAGGCATGGCTTGGCGGCGCTTCTCATTCGGCATGCTGGCGCGCGGCGTCGCCCTGGTCGGGCTGGCGCTGTTATGCGTTTTCGTAGGGCTTGTCGTTCTCTACGCCGTCGCGCCGCCCGTCTCGACGCTCATGCTCGGGCGCAAGATCGAAGGCAAGAGCTACGAACGCGTCTACGTGCGGCTGGAGGACATCGCACCAGTGGTCGTCGCCACGGTGATCGCGTCGGAGGACGGCAGGTTCTGCCAGAACGACGGCGTCGACTGGGGCGCCCTGCACGAAGTCTTGCGCGGCGCCGGCAAGGATGGCCCCACACGCGGCGCGTCGACGATCACCATGCAGACCGCCAAGAATCTTTTTCTGTGGCCGGGCCGTTCAGCCATTCGCAAGGGCATCGAAATCAGCATGGCGCTCGTCCTTGGCAAGGTTTGGTCGAAGGCGCACACCATCGAGGTCTACCTCAACATCGCCGAATGGGGCGACGGGCTCTACGGCATTGAGGCCGCCGCGCAACACGCCTTTCACAAAAAAGCGAGCCAACTCGATGCGAATGAGGCGGCGCTGCTCGCCACCTCGCTGCCGAACCCGATCAAGCGCAACGCCGCGCATCCGCAGGCCTTTCAGCGTCGTCTCGCCGCCAACCTCGTTGCGCGCGCCCGCGACAACGCCGAATTGCTGGATTGCCTGCCGCGATAGAGCGCGCGGCGCCTGAGGTGAAATGAAACGCGCCACCGCGCCGCGGATGAGGCTTCCTTACGCCCACTCGCCTTTGCGGAACACCGGCGCGCGACTGCCGTCGGCGCGAACGCCATCGATGTCGATCTTGTCCGAGCCGATCATCCAGTCGATGTGGATGAGGCTCTTGTTGCCGCCCTGCGCCGCGATCTGCTCGGGCGTCAATTTCGCGCCGTCGACGAAGCATTTCGAATAGCATTGGCCGAGCGCGATATGGCAGGCGGCGTTCTCGTCGAACAGCGTGTTGAAGAACAGCAGCCCGCTTTTCGAGATCGGCGAGGAATGCGGCACCAGCGCCACTTCGCCAAGACGGCGCGCCCCTTCGTCCGTGTCCAGCACCTTGTTCAGCACCGCTTCGCCGCGCGTGGCGGACGCCTCGACAATGCGCCCCTCTTCGAATCGCACCGCAATGCCGTCGATCAGCGTGCCCTGGTAGGAAAGCGGCTTGGTGCTGGCGACATGGCCATCCACCCGCCGGGCGTGCGGCGTGGTGAAGACTTCTTCAGTCGGGATATTCGGGTTGCAAGTAATTCCGTTCTTGGCGGTCGAGGCGCCGCCCTGCCATTCGTGGCCGTCGGCGAGCCCGATCGTCAGGTCCGTGCCTGGCCCGGAATAATGCAGCGCACGGAATCTCTGACCGTTCAGCCATTCGGTCCGGCCGCGCAGCTTGGCGTTATGCGCCGCCCATGCCGCGACAGGATCGTCGATGTCGACGCGCGAGGCGGCGAAAATCGCATCGGCGAGCTTTGTCGCCGCGACATCTTCCTCTTCGCCGGGAAATACCTGTTTGGCCCAAGAGACGCTGGGATAGGCGATGATGTTCCAGTTGATGTCGAAGCCGGCGATCTTTTCGAGAGCCGGCTGATAGGCGATGGAATTGGCCTTGTTGGCGCGCGCGACTTTGGCCGCGTCCTCGCCCGAAAGCAGCATCGGATTGTCGCCAACGATGGCGAGGCGCGCGGTATTATCCGCAAAGGCCTTGGCGACGCCGTCATAGAGCCAGCCTGGGGCGCGGTCGAAGCTTTCTTCCCCTGCGAACCGATAGCGCGCCAGCGTCACCTCCTCGTCCGAGAGGATGGGCGTAACGAGGCCCGCGCCAGCCCTGTAGGCATGTTCCGCGATCCGCCGCACCAGCGGCAGCGCCACGACTGGCGCGGTGAGGAACAGATCCTGTCCGGCCTTAAGCCGCAGCCCGACTTTGACGGCCACCTCGGCGAGCCTGTCGAGTTTCACCGGATCAATCGCCATGGGGATATTGTGCTGAGAAGGGGTCATGAGAACTCGGTCTGAAGGAGTTTCGATCATCGATATATATCGCGTGATCGCGATTATAATGAGGAACGTCCAGATTGGTCACCTGCGCGGCTTCGCCGCATGCGATGGCGGCACGGTTTTGCCTGAACGATTTCGGCAAGCCAGACGGATTACGGTGACACGCCCGTATTTACCTATTGCCTCACCGGTGCTAGCTTTTGTCATGACCCGCATCGCCCGCATCGTCGTTCCCGGTCTGCCGCATCATGTCACTCAGCGTGGCAATCGGCGTGAGAAGATATTCTTCGAGGCCGACGATTATGCGCTCTATCGGGACTGGCTGGCCGAGTCGTGCCGCCGTTTTGGCGTCTCATGCTGCGCCTATTGCCTCATGCCCAATCACGCGCATCTGATCCTGACGCCGCAAGACGCTTCCGGTCTTGCGCTCGCGCTTTCGCGCGCGCACCGGCTCTACGCCGGCTATGTCAATGCGCGGGCGCGCCAGACCGGGCACTTGTTCCAGGGGCGCTTCGGTTCGCTGGCGATGGACGAAGACCATCTGATGGCCGCCGCGCGTTATGTCGCGCTGAACCCTGTGCGGGCGCGGCTGGCGGCGCGTGCGCAGGACTGGCCCCATTCGAGCGTGCGCGCGCATCTTCAAGGCCGCAACGACAGCCTCGTCGAAGTGGGGCCCTTGCTCGCGCGCGCGCCGCGCTTTGCCGATCTTCTCGATGGAGAAGCCGACGACGATTCCTTCATCCCGCTGCGCCGGGGCGAACTGATCGGGCGCCCTCTTGGCGCTCCCGCCTTTCTGGACGCCATCAGCCGCCAGCTTGGGCGCAGCGTGACGCCAGGCAAACGTGGGCCAAAGCCGAAGGGGCACGTTGTCGCCAAGCCGGGGAAAACACGAGCCAATAAGGGGTTGACGGGCGTGTCACCGTAACTCCGATGACAACAATACATTATTAATAGTTTGGTTAGTATTACTTGAGTCTCTATTGTACACGTCCATTGACATAATAGCGAGCATCAACACATTGTTTGAGTTCGCGGTATCTAGCACTTCATTCTCCCTTGAACCCATCAAGCGTCAAATTCACAAGTGGATGCCTCTCTTCAGCACCCATATTCACCGTAAATCCAGCCGTTTTCGCGTCGGCTAGCCATTTTGGCCAAATGGACGGGATTGGCGAAATAGGGTCTTTCGTCAATTCCAGCCTTGCACGAACAAGGCGGACTCCTTGGCCGTAAGCGTCGGTGATGTCGCTAGGGTCAATTTCCTCGATCGAATTCTGGTCATTGACGTCGCGAAAGCGCACGAACATCGGCAACTTCTCGACAGGAACCTCGATAGAGTCAGTCCTCTGTAAGAGCTGCCGAACGAAATCTGCCATTCTAGAAGGCAGCCCATCTGACGGGAATCCGTGAGCCTCCAGCGGCAAGTCTGTTAGAGATGTCGAAGCGATCCGGCGCAGTCTTGCTCGACCGTCCGGCATGGAGACGGAAGCCAACGACCGCATGTTAACCACGAATATAAGCCCGCGCTCACCAAGGTCGATGGTGATTGCGTTACCATGAAAGAAACCGCGAAAAGCGCGACCTCCTCCTGTATGAGCAAAAATGTCAGGTCCGGTTGGGTATTCAATCTCCACGACCCCGGAACTCGTCTTCATGTTTCCGTCGACCTCGACATCAAACGAAAGCTGGTAACGGACATAAAAAGTAGGATAGACAATGGAAATTGTGGCATAGCCGCTAACGGTAATTAACGCGCAAATAACGACGAATTTGGCAAAGCGCTTCATCCCGCGTTCACTGTCGTCTAAAGCGATCATCGCAAAACATGGGGGGCAAGCCGCAAGCGATCCTAACCGCCCGCGACGAATTCGGTCGGCATTGAGTCATGTCATCGTGCTCCCGGCTTCCGTACCAAGCTTCAGCATTTCGGTTAGCGTCCCAACCCTCGCCGCCCCGCCCGTGTCCCGGACGGCCAATCTCAGTGCCCTCTCCTTGAACGCCCCCTCGCTGAGCCATCGCAACGCCACTTTGACACCCGCCGGGCTCCCTGCCGCATCGATCAGCCAGCCAATCGCCCCGCTCGTCCATTCGTCGGGTCGCAAGCGCTGCCCGCGCCCCACTTGGCTTTCTAGCCGCTGATCCACCTCTTCCGACACAAACGCCCAGGTGACGACGGCAACGGGTGCGCGAAAGCCGCGTTCTTTATCCGCCGCCTCCGCCACATAAAACTGCCCAGCCGCCGCCGGCAGCACCATCCATTCGATATCGGCGAGCGAATAATGCTTATGCCCAGGCGAGCGCGACAGCACGACGACGATATCGCCGATGCTCGCCGCAAACAGCTTGGACGCGGCGGCGCCGACCAGTGCCGGGTCAAGCGATTTCAGAAATTGCGGGGTCGAGCCCGACGCCTTGCGCTTCCCCTGCACTCACGAAGCGCCGCGCCTTGGTTCTGCTCGAAACGCGCTTAATGGAGCCCCCGCCCTGGATAGTTGCAAACACATCGCCACCGAATCGTGCGCGCTTGAGCCCCAACTCGACGCCCAGTTTGCCGATTCACTATTCCCGACTATAGGCGCCTTACCCGCATATTCGAAACAATCGATTTGAACATGCGCTGTTCAATCTTGTGCATCATTTGACAACCGCCGGACGGCCAATCGCCGTTTTCGGCCATGCGCCCACAGCGAGAGGCCACGAAACTAAACCGACCTGCAAAGCCCTGATATCCCACGATTCGCGGGACTAAACTCGATGAGCTAGATCCGCCGCCGCCCCGCTCCCGGCGCAGCGCTTCGGCCGCCTCAGCCCAGCGGTTCGAACAGTCCGCGCCGCGCCGCCTCGTGTTCCGCCTCGCGCGCAGCCAGCGCCGCCCGGTCCTTGGCCAAGAGCGCGATCCGCTCGGCCGGCATCGCATCGTCCAGCGCATAGCCGCAGCTCATTTCGAATATCGTGCGGAACATCTGGCCGTTGATGCGTTGCAAGAGCGCCGACCCGCCGAGCGCTGGCTTGCGCTGCGCTTCGATCAGCCAGGGCTTGCCGTCGGCGTCAACGAGAACGTCGAGCCCGAACAATTTGGGCGGGAATGCGCGGCGCGGCGCGGCCTTGGCCTGGCGCTTGAAAAGGCCGTCGGCCGCCACCATCGCCAAAAAGCCCTTGGCCAATGCGCGCAGTTCGCTCCAGACATGGTCCACGTCGCGCCCATCCGCTTTCATCCGCTTGAGAAATGCGCGCAGGCTCCACACATTGCCGGAATTCTCCTGGGCGGGATCATTGCTCACTTCGAGCCTGGGATGCCCGCGATGCAGCGCCGTATTGGTGACATGGCCATGGACATTGGCGAGGCCTGGCTCGCTATGCTCGAGCGCCGGCGCGGCTTCGAGACTACGCAGATAGGAATTGGCGAGGAGCACCCGGGCCTCGGCCGATTTCGGCAGGCGCGCTACAAGATCGCTCAGCAGCGGGCGCGCCGATTTCTGATCGTGTTCGATGAGGTCGCGCAGATCGCCGCTGAGCGCAGACATGCGCTCAATCCTTCTGTGGCTGGAGCAAGGACGCACGCCTGCAGGCCGGTGGCTGGAACGCCAGGGTTTTGGTAGATTTCGCGCATAGCTGAATAGGCTGGCGCGCGCGCCCGATCCATAGCCGCCCGTCAGGCCGCGGATCGACCAGGAAGGCCTCGGAGCGGCCCAATTTTCTGGAGACTCTGAACGAGGAAAGGCCATTCCACATTAATATGAAGCGGGATGGTGGGGGAGGTAGGACTCGAACCTACGAAGGCTAAGCCAGCGGATTTACAGTCCGCCCCCTTTGCCACTCGGGACACTCCCCCTGATCCATCGGCGTCGCGCCGCGGACGAAAAGGCCCCGGCGAGCCGGGGCCAAGTCGAGGTGGCCTTATCTTGCGCCGCGCCCCGCCCTGTCAACCTAAAAAGCATTCTCGCCGCTTCCCACGTCGCCGCGGCGGCGGCGGTTGCGCGGCAAGGCGGCGCATGCGAACAGACAGCCTGTCGCCCGCCAAACAGGAGAGGCGCTTTTGACGCGCAAGAAAAATCGCCGGGCGGGGGAACGCGTTTCCCCGGGGCCCGCGCGTCCGGCCCGCGATTCCTCGCCCCGAGGCGCGGCCAAAGACGGAGCGCCTCGGCGCCCGGCGCAAGAGGAGCGCGCGCCCAGACGCGAGACCGACCCAGGCCGGCGCGCGCCGCGCCCGAGCGATGTGGCGCAGATCTATGGCTTTCACAGCGTCAGCGCGGCCTTGCGCGCCCCGCGCCGCAAGCTCATCCGGCTCTATGCGACGCAAGCGGCCGCCGAGCGCCTGAGCGCCGATATCGCGGCGCGCGGTCTTGAAACCCTCATCCTCAGCAATGAGGAGATTGCGCTGCGCGCGCCGCGCGAGGCGGTTCATCAGGGCGTGCTTTTGGAGGCGCGCCCGCTGGAGCCGATCGATCTGTCAGACTTGCCGGCGCATGGCCTCGTCGTCGTGCTCGATCAGGTCACCGATCCGCATAATGTCGGGGCGATCCTGCGCAGCGCCGCCGCCTTCGCGGTTGACGCGCTGGTCACCACCGAGCGCCATTCGCCCGAATTCACCGGCGCCTTGACGAAATCGGCCTCGGGCGGCCTCGAACATGTGCCGATCTGCAGCGTGACCAATCTGGCGCGCGCTTTGAGCGAAATGGGCGAGATGGGCTATCTGCGCGTCGGCCTCGATTCGGAGGGGCCGCAGACGCTGGAGGCCGCGATCCTGTCGCGGCCCATGGCGCTGGTGCTCGGCGCGGAGGGCAAGGGATTGCGCCGCCTGACGCGCGAGCATTGCGATATTCTGGCGCGCCTCGACATGCCCGGCGCCATCAAGAGCCTCAATGTCTCCAACGCCTGCGCGGTGGCGTTGGCGATCTCGACGATGAGGCTTGCCGCCGCCGACTGACGACGCAGCCAGCGCGCATCATTTGATGACGGGGACGACCTTCGGAAAATTCAGATCGTAGGTCGTATTGAGCAAGGGATCGAGGGGCGTGCCTTCGGAAGCGTCGAAGGCGCGCGGTCGTGCGCCTGGATGGGCGGACGGCGCCGGCGCGGCGGCCGCATCCGCGCTGGCCATCATCTTGGCGCCGCTGTCCGACAGAGCGCCTGGGGCGGCGCCATAACGCGCCTCGCGGCTTTGCTGATCGGCGAGCGCCGCCGCCGACATGGGATAGCTCTGGATCGGCCCCGTCGTCGCGGCGCCGTCGTCAGCGGCGGCGGTCGTCGCATCGACGGCGGATTGATCGTTCACGCCTTGTACGACAGCGCCGATATCGGCAAGGCTCCTGGTGCTGGCGCCAGCCGATAGCGGACCGCTGGGGCCGAGCAGGGCCTCGCGCGTCTGGCGATCGGCGCCGACCCTGGCGAGGCGCTTGGCTATATCGCCCGCCGGCGGCTTTGTCGCCGCGACGGGCGCCAATCCGCCAAACGCCTTTGGATCGACCGGATCGAGCGCGCCATGAACCTTGGCGGGCGGCGCGGCGGGGGCCGGCGGCGCAGCGTCCGGGGCGAGCCGGTCCTTGGCGTCTTTCTCGATCTGGCGCCAGCGGGCCACATTTTTCTGGTGCTGATCAAGCGTATCGGCGAAAGCGTGTCCGCCCGTGCCGTCGGCGACGAAAAAGAGATCCGACGTGTGCGAGGGATTGGCGACGGCCTCCATCGCGGCTTTGCCGGGATTGGCGATCGGACCAGGCGGCAGGCCCTCGATAATATAGGTGTTGTAGGGCGTCGCCTGCTGGAGTTCGCTCTTGGATATGGGGTGTCCCAGCGTCCCCTTGCCGCCCACCAGGCCATAGACGATCGTCGGATCGGATTCGAGCTTCATCCGCTTTTGCAGCCGGTTGATGAAGACGCCCGCGACATGGGGGCGCTCGTCCGCCTTGCCCGTCTCCTTCTCGACAATCGAGGCGAGCGTCACCAGTTCGCCCGGCGATTTGATCGGCAGATCGGGCGCACGCTTCTTCCAGATTTCATCGACCAACTTGGCTTGATCGTTTTCCATTTTCGCGAGAACGCTGGCGCGCGTGACGCCTCGCTGGAACTCGTAGGTCTCGGGAAGAATCGAGCCCTCGCGCGGAATTTCCTTGATGTCGCCGACAAACACATCGTTGTCGCGCAGCCGCTGCACCACCTGCTCGCTGGTCAGGCCCTCCGGGACCGTCACTTTATGAAGAAGCACCTTGCCCGAGATCAGCGCCTCCTCGGCCTCGCGCAAACTCACATGCTCCTTGAACAGATATTCTCCTCGCTTGAGTTTCCCGCGACTGCCGTCGAGCAGCAACGTGAGATTGAACCATAGAGGGCTGTCGATGACGCCGGCGCGCTCCAATTGGTCCGGAATGGAGCCACCGTCGTCGTCGCGCGTGATCACGACGACCTTGTCGGCGGCCAGCGGGCCTGGCTTGCGCGCCTGAATCATCGCGAAGCCAAATCCGCCCATGGCGAGGACCGCGACGATCAGAATGAAGGACAAAAGGCCGCTCAGCCGCGAAAGGCCTTCCCGGCGCTTTTTGCGCACCGGAGGCGGGGGTGGCGGGGGAGCCGCTTGCGGCTGCAGAGATTCCGAAGGCGAGCGCAGCTTCGGCCGCCGGCCAAAAAGACTGACGCGCGGTTGCTCGGGAACTGATCCGCCCTGATTCGGCCCATCATTCATTGACGCCCGCCTCCGCGCAGGCAAACGGCGCTCCGCCGCAGCAAGTCAGACATCAGCAGCGTCGAGGCAAAATAGGGCGCCTCGATTCTTTCCTCAAGGACTTGTCGCTCCTCAGGCGCTGGCCTTCGCTCAGGCACTTGGCGCGCGCCGGAAGATGAGCGACGCATTGGTGCCGCCAAAGCCGAAAGAATTCGACAGCGCGATGTCGATCTTGCGCGGCTTGGCGACATGCGGCGCGAGATCAATCGCCGTCTCGACGGAGGGATGATCGAGGTTGAGGGTCGGCGGCGCGATTTGATCGCGCATCGCCAGGATCGAGAAAATAGCCTCGACGGCGCCGGCGGCGCCCAGCAAATGACCGATCGACGATTTTGTCGACGACATCGTCAAAGCGCCCGCCGCATTGCCCATCAGCCGTTCGACCGCATGCAATTCTATCTCGTCGCCGAGCTGCGTCGAAGTGCCGTGCGCATTGACATAGTCAATGTCGGACGGCGACAGATCGGCGCGTTTGAGGGCCGCGCTCATCGCCCTGTAGGCGCCGTCGCCGTCGGGCGATGGCGATGTGATATGATAGGCATCGCCCGAAAGTCCGTAGCCGACGAGTTCGGCATAAATGTGGGCGCCGCGCGCCTTTGCATGCTCCAGTTCCTCAAGGACGACGCAACCGGCCCCCTCGCCCATGACAAAGCCGTCGCGATCCCGGTCATAGGGGCGCGAGGCCTTTTCGGGCTGGTCGTTAAAATTGGTGGAAAGCGCACGGCAGGCGGCGAACCCGGCCATCGCCAGCCGATTGACCGCCGATTCGGCGCCGCCCGCGACCATCACATTCGCATCCCCCAGCGCAATGAGCCGCGCCGCGTCGCCAATGGCGTGCGCGCCTGTCGAACAGGCGGTGACGACCGCGTGGTTGGGGCCTTTCAGCTTATGCGTGATCGACACATAGCCGCCCGCCAGATTGATCAACCGGCCGGGGATGAAGAAAGGCGAAATCCGGCGCGGCCCTTTTTCGCGAAGCGTAACCGAAGCCTCGTAAATGCCGCCAAGGCCGCCTATGCCGGAGCCGATAAGAACGCCCGATTCGATTTCTTCCTCATAGGTCGCCGGCGCCCATTTGGCGTCGCGCAACGCCTGCGTGGCCGCGCACATCGCAAAGACGATGAAATCGTCGACCTTGCGCTGTTCCTTGGGGTCCATCCATTCGTCAGGCCTGAACGCGTCTGGCGCGTCGCCGCGCGGAGCCTGGGCCGCGATCTGGCAGGCAATGTCCGAAACGTCGAAACCCTCGACTTTCGCCACGCCCGATTGGCCGGCGACCAGCCGCCGCCACGTCGCCTCGACGCCGCAAGCGAGCGGCGTAACCATGCCAAGCCCGGTGACCACCACACGCTTCATCAATGACCTCGCCATTCCCGCCAAAGCGCGCCTTGGCGCGACAAGGGCCGGACTAACGCCGGCCCCGCCATTCCCGCCGCATCGCTTGAGTTCACGACCCGTTCGGGCGCCCGCGAACTTCCGTCATGCGGGGATCGATCGATCCGAAGTCATTTGGCGGCGGAAGCCTTTTCGAGAAATTTCACCGCATCGCCGACCGTCACGATCGTCTCGGCCTGATCGTCGGGGATTTCGACGCCGAACTCCTCCTCAAAAGCCATGACAAGCTCAACCGTGTCGAGCGAATCGGCGCCAAGGTCGTCAATGAAATTGGCGTTATCGACCACCTTGTCGGCCTCAACGCCGAGATGTTCGACAACGATCTTCTTTACGCGCTCAGCGACATCGCTCATTTTATCCGTCCTCACACTGGCGGCGCCCGGAGGCCCGCCTTTGATTGACCCCAAACCAGACCTAAAATCGACGCATGCATCTCCTAGACGGAGCGATGCGCGCCTGATCCGGCCCGCCCCCAATGGCGAGCAACCCCGGTCATGCCAAGCCGCTTCCCGGCCAAGGCCGCGCGGTATGTCTGAAGCATGGCCGACAGCCGCCGCATCCTGGCGACCTTAAGGGTCGATAGCATATCTTTCCTGGCAAGGCGAGAGGCCGCGCAGGACCGGGAAAAAACGGCGTTGTCATCACGCAACTCATTTAAATCATTGCCATTCCACCGTTAACGTGCAGCGTTTGCCCGGTGATGTAGCCGCCCTCCGCGCTCGCCAGATAGACCGCCGCCGCGCCAATATCAGCCCCGACGCCCAGCCGCCCCATCGGCACGGCGCGGAGGATGTTCTCACGCTGCTTCTCGTTCAGCGCGTCTGTCATCGGGCTCGCGATGAAACCGGGCGCAATGCAATTGACGGTGATGTTTCGGCTGGCGACTTCCGCGGCCAAAGCTTTGGACATGCCGATCAGGCCCGCCTTGGCGGCCGCGTAATTGCCCTGGCCCGGATTGCCGGTCACGCCGACGATCGACGTGATGGCGATGATGCGCCCGTACCGGCGGCGCATCATGCCCTTGAGGCAGGCGCGGGACAGCCGAAACGCCGCCGTCAGATTGACGGCGATCACCTGCTCCCATTCCTCATCCTTCATGCGCATGAACAGATTGTCGCGCGTCACGCCGGCATTGTTGACGAGAATGTCGAGGCCGCCCATCGCCGCTTCGGCGGCCGGAACAAGCGCTTCGACCGAGGACGCGTCCGACAGGTCGCAAGGCAATACAAAGGCGCGAGCGCCGAGCTCGGCCGCCAGAGCCTCGAGGGCTTCACGGCGCGTGCCCGACAGGCCGACGCTCGCGCCTTGTTTATGCAGCGCCCGCGCGATCGCCCCGCCGAGGCCGCCCGAGGCGCCGGTGACGAGCGCGAACTTGCCTGTCAAATCAAACAATGACGAATTCCTTCTCTCTGGAGCGCGGCCGCGCCATCAGGGGACGCGGGCCGTTTTGAACGCTTCGACATCAGCCGGCGCGCCAATGCTGACGCTCGTCGCGCCCTCGGCGATGCGCCGGATCAGACCGCTCAAGACTTTGCCGGAGCCAATTTCAATAAAATGGGCGACGCCGTGATCGGCAATATAAAGCACGCTCTCACGCCAGCGGACGGCGCCGGTCACTTGCGCGACGAGGCTGGCGCGGATGGCGGCGGGATCTTGAAGCGCGGTCGCCGATACATTGGCGACCAGCGGCGCCTTGGGCGCCTTGATCTCAATTCCCTCCAGCGCCGCCGCCATCGCATCGGCGGCCGGCTGCATCAGAGCGCAATGGAACGGCGCCGAAACCGGCAGCGGCAGCGCTCGCTTGGCGCCGCCGGCCTTGGCGAGCTCCATCGCCCGCTCAACCGCCGCCTTGGTTCCCGAGATGACCACCTGGCCGCCGCCATTGTCGTTGGCGGCCTGGCAGATGGCGCCCTGCGCGCGGAGATCGCTGGCGGCCTGCGCCGCGATCGCCGACACTTGCGCAAAGTCGAGGCCGATGATCGCCGCCATCGCGCCGACGCCAACCGGCACGGCGCGCTGCATCGCGTCGCCGCGGATGCGCAGCAGACGCGCGGCGTCGTCGATGGTCAGCGCGCCGGCGGCGGCCAGAGCCGAATATTCGCCGAGCGAATGACCGGCGACGAAGCGGGCGTCGCGCGCAATATCGAGCCCGGCTTCGGCCTCAAGAACGCGGGTCGCGGCAAGACTGACCGCCATCAGCGCCGGTTGCGCATTGGCGGTCAGGGTGAGTTCCGCCTCGGGGCCCTCGAACATCAATGCGGAGAGATTCTGCCCAAGCGCGCTATCGACCTCGGCGAACACTTGCCTGGCCGCGCTGAAAGCCTCGGCGAGCGCCTTGCCCATGCCGACCGTCTGCGACCCCTGCCCCGGAAATACGAAAGCCGTTTGCATCGTCCCTCCCTTTGTGGTCGGCGCACAGACAATGCTTGGCGCACGCTGTCAAGATAGAGGCGGCAGGCGCAGCCCGCTTCGCCGAAAGACTCGACACGATCGAGGCGAGCGTCGATTTATTCCGTGTTAACGCCGACGGAGGTAGTTCTTGCCACTGTTGCTCGTGTTCGCATGCGCATCGCTGAGCGGGTCGGATGAGCGCGATTTTCGGCAAAACAGTCAGTGCGCTGCGCGACGCGGATTGGCTGTCGCGCGAGCGAGCAGTCGCCTATTGCCGGATATTGTTCTTGGTCACCCTCGGCGCGGCCTTACTGTGGATCGCGCTTTCGCATGACGGAATCGACTTGTCGGGTAAGCCGCTTGGGACCGATTTCGTCAGCTTCTGGACCGCATCGCAGATCGCTCTTGGCGGACATCCCGCCGAGGTTTACGACATCGCGGTCCATCAGAACGCGCAGAATGCGCTATTTGGGCGGGATATCGGCTATGCCGCCTTCTTCTATCCGCCGACCTTTCTGCTCATCTGCCTGCCGTTGGCGACGCTTCCCTATCTGTGGTCGCTCTTCCTGTGGCTCGCACTCACGGGCTTTGCCTGCTATCGCGTTTTGCGCGCATGGCTCGGGACGCGGTTTGGCGCGCTGCCGATCCTCGCCTTCCCGGCCATGCTCAGCAATCTCGGCCATGGCCAGAACGCCTATCTGAGCGCCGCCCTGTTCGGCGGCGGCGCGCTGATGTTGAATACAAGGCCGATCGCCGCGGGTCTGTGCCTGGGCGCCCTCGCCTATAAGCCGCATCTGGCGATCATCGTCCCAGTCGCGCTTCTGGCCGCGCGGCGCTGGCGCACCTTGCTCGCTGCGGCCGCGTCGGCGATCGGCTTTTGCCTCGCCTCGCTCTTCGTCTTCGGGGCGGATACATGGCGGGCGTTTTTGGACGCGTCGCCTAAAGCCAGGATCGCGCTGGAACAGAACATGGTCGGCGACGAGAAGATGCAGAGCGTCTTCGCCGGCGTGCGCCTGCTGCATGGCGGATTGACGCTGGCCTATGGCCTGCAAATCGTCGCGGCGCTTGGCGTTTGCGCCGCGCTTGTCCATCTCCAGCGCCGCTCGTTCCGCTCGGGCGCCGAAGGACCGGCCATGGTCGCCGCGGCCTTGCTGGCCAGCCCCTTTCTACTCGATTACGATTTGGTCCTGCTCGCCATCCCTCTCGCCTGGATTGCTCGCGACACCTCGCGTACCGGCTTTCTCCCTTTCGAGAAAACCATTCTCGCGGTCGCTTTCATCTTGCCCGCCGTTTCAAGATCGATCGCGGCCTATGCCGGGCTTCCACTGGCGCCGCTCACGATCGCCGCTGTCCTTATTCTCATTCTCAGGCGCGCCGGCGAACCTGCGCCGGCGATCGCGCCGCGAAGATCGGCGAACGAGGACGCCGCGGTCCAACAGCGCGCGGGAGCGCGCAACGCACAAGTCGCGTTCTCGCTGTCGGCGAAACAGTGATAGGCGTAGTTTAGCCGGGCGTATCGATTCGACCGGCGTCGCCCTAAGAGGTTTCTCGTGACATCGATTCCCGGCAAGGCCTGCGGCTCTTGCGTCATGTGTTGCACCGCGCTCGAAATACCCGAACTGAAAAAGCCCGCCGGGCCGCCCTGCCCCAATTGCATCCTGTCGGGCGGTTGCACGATCTATGCGAGCCGGCCGCAGGTGTGCCGCGACTTCGAATGCCTTTGGCTGACGACGCGCACCTTACCGCCCAATATGCGGCCGGACCGGATCGGCACGATCCTGATGGAGGATGACGACACCGAAGAATATCGCGCGGTCTGCGCGCCGGGCCGCCCCCTGGCCTGGCGCAACCCGAGAGTCTTCGCCCATCTCGTCGCCGTCGCCAAAACCGGCCGCACCGTGGTCGCCAAGGCCGGGCTCAGTTCATGGCGCATCTTTGCCTCCGGCGAATTCGGGCCGACGGTCTAAGCGCAGGCGTCGCGCGGCGCCTATTTCCATGCCAAACGCCTAAGTTTTGGGCGCCATCGCTCAGGCCGATATCAGCGCCTGGAGAGCGCCAAACCGGCGTTTCCGCGCTGTCCGCACAGGCTCATTTGGGCGTAGCGTGGACCTAAATGAGATGCTATTGACGCCAGATGTCGCGGCCCGGTGGCTTTTTGCGCGCCACGGGCCGCTCAGCGGCTTGTCTCACAACGCGCGAAGAGACCGGATTCATGAAAAAGATCGAGGCGATCATCAAGCCGTTCAAGCTCGACGAGGTCAAGGAAGCGCTTCAGGAAGCGGGAATTCAAGGCATCACCGTCACGGAAGCCAAGGGCTTCGGGCGTCAGAAGGGCCATACCGAGCTTTATCGCGGCGCCGAATATGTCGTCGACTTTCTGCCTAAGGTGAAAATCGAGGTTGTGGTCGCCGACGAGGCGCTGGCGGGCGCCGTCGAAGCGATCCGGAAGGCGGCGCAGACCGGGCGCATTGGCGATGGCAAGATATTTGTATCGCACATCGAAGAGGCGATCCGCATACGCACCGGCGAGACCGGCGCCGACGCGGTCTGACTTTTAGAAAAATTCCGTGCTTCCCAACGCTCCGGGCGTCGGGCGGGTAGTGAAATATCATTTTCGAGAGAGGCACACATGAAGACCGCCAAGGACGTCCTGAAGGCGATCAAGGACAATGAAGTCAAATATGTCGATTTGCGTTTCACCGACCCGCGCGGCAAATGGCAACACGTCACATTCGACCAGACGCTGATCGATGAAGACGCCTTCGCCGACGGCCTGATGTTCGACGGTTCCTCGATCGCCGGCTGGAAGGCGATCAACGAATCCGACATGACCCTGATGCCCGATCCGACATCGGCCTGCATGGACCCGTTCTTCGCCGCGTCGACGATGGTCATCAATTGCGACATTCTCGATCCCGCCAGCGGCCAGCCCTATGGCCGCGATCCGCGCGGCATCGCCAAAAAGGCGGAAATCTATCTCAAGTCGACCGGCATCGGCGACACCGTCTATGTGGGACCGGAAGCCGAATTTTTCGTGTTCGACGACGTGCGCTTCAAAGCCGATCCCTACAATACGGGCTTTACGATCGACTCGATCGAACTGCCGAGCAATTCGGACACGCCCTATGAAGGGGGCAATCACGGCCATCGCATCCGCACCAAGGGCGGCTATTTCCCGGTGCCGCCGCAGGATTCGGCGCAGGATATGCGCGGCGAAATGCTCGCGGCGATGGCCTCGATGGGCGCGATCGTCGAGAAGCATCACCATGAAGTGGCTTCCGCCCAGCACGAGCTTGGCCTGAAGTTCGGCACGCTGACGACGATGGCCGACCATATGCAGATATATAAATACTGCATCCATCAGGTCGCCCAGAGCTATGGCAAAACCGCGACCTTCATGCCCAAGCCCGTGTTCGGCGACAATGGCTCGGGCATGCATGTTCACCAGTCGATCTGGAAGGCCGGCAAGCCGATCATGGCCGGCAACAAATACGCAGACCTCAGCCAGGAATGCCTCTATTACATCGGCGGCATCATCAAGCACGCCAAGGCGCTGAACGGCTTCACCAATCCGTCGACCAATTCTTACAAGCGTCTGGTCCCCGGCTATGAAGCGCCCGTATTGCTCGCCTATTCCGCGCGCAACCGTTCAGCTTCGTGCCGCATTCCGTGGACGTCCAACCCGAAGGCCAAACGCGTCGAAGTTCGCTTCCCCGATCCGATGGCCAATCCTTATCTCGCCTTCGCGGCGATGCTGATGGCGGGCCTCGACGGCATCAAGAACAAGATCGATCCGGGCGCCGCGATGGACAAGGATCTCTACGATCTGCCGCCCAAGGAATTGAAAAAGATTCCGACCGTCTGCGGCTCGCTGCGCGAAGCCTTGACCAATCTCGACAAGGACCGCGCCTTCCTGAAGGCCGGCGACGTGTTCAACGACGACTTCATCGACAGCTATATCGAGCTGAAGATGGGCGAAGTGATGCGCTTCGAAATGGCGCCGCATCCCGTCGAGTTCGACATGTATTATTCCTACTGACCCAAGCGAAAGCTTGCGCGAAACGAGGCGGCCTCCGGGCCGCCTTTTTTTGTTGTCGACGCCTTTCCGTTGTGGCGAAAGAGTCAAGCGGACAGCCGCGTCCGGCGTCACAAAATTTTTTTTCTGCTGGGATAATGGGGACAAGCGAAGCGCCGTCCGATTAGGCCTCGCGTCCAGCGCGCGGCTGTGCAAGAAACGGCTCCCTCGTTGGCGGTTCGGGAGTAGAATGGCCGCCAAACGAGTCGCGTCAGGCGTTCGCGTTTCCTTCAACAGCAAGCAGAATCATGGCGACCGTCGAACAATTCGCGGGGCGGCTGGCAGCCGTTTCCAATGCAGCAGAGCCCGCCTATCGCTCGCCGCCTCATAATATCGAGGCGGAGCAAGCGCTGCTGGGCGCGATCCTCGTCAATAACGACGCCTTTGATCGCGTCTCCGACTTCCTGAAAAGCGATCATTTCATCGAGGAAATCCATCGCCGCATTTTCGAGATCGCCGGATCGCTGATCAGGGCGGGTAAACTCGCTTCGCCCATCACGCTCAAGACTTTCCTCGGCGACCATGACGTCGGCGGCGCCACCGTGCCGCAATATCTGGCGCGCCTCGCGGCGGAGGCGACCACCGTCATCAACGCCAATGATTACGGCCGCACGATCTACGACCTGGCGATCCGGCGCGAGCTGATCCTGATCGGCGAGGACACGGTCAATGTCGCCTATGACGCGCCGGTCGATTCGAGCCCGCGCGAACAAATCGAGGAAGCCGAGCGCCGCCTTTACCAGATCGCCGAAAGCGGACGTTACGACGGCGGCTTCCAGCGCTTTTCCGATGCGCTGAAAACCGCGGTCGACATGGCCGCCAAAGCCTATGAGCGCGACGGAAACCTCAGCGGCGTCGCCACCGGCCTCGTCGACCTCGATCGCTATATGGGCGGCTTGCAGGCGTCCGATCTGGTGATCCTGGCGGGACGCCCCGGCATGGGCAAGACCGCGCTCGCCACCAATATCGCGTTCAACATCGCCAAGGCGCATCAATCGCAATTGCGCGCCGACGGGACGAACGAAACGATCAACGGCGGCATTGTCGGCTTCTTCTCGCTCGAAATGTCGTCGGAGCAATTGGCGACCCGCATCATCGCCGAGCAATCGGGCGTGCCTTCCTACAAGATCCGGCGCGGCGATATTTCCGAACAGGATTTCCACCGCGTCGCCGAGGCGGTGCGCGACATGCAGTCGATCCCCTTCTATATCGACCAGACCGGCGGCATATCGATCGCGCAGCTCACGGCCCGCGCGCGGCGGCTGAAGCGCCAGCGCGGCCTCGACCTGCTGGTCGTCGATTATCTGCAGCTTCTGTCCGGCTCCAAGACCAAGGGCGACAATCGCGTGCAGGAATTGACCGAGATCACGATGGGCCTCAAATCGCTGGCCAAGGAACTGAACGTGCCGGTGCTCGCGCTTTCGCAGCTTTCGCGCCAGGTCGAGCAGCGCGACGACAAGCGCCCGCAACTCTCCGACCTCAGAGAATCCGGCTCGATCGAACAGGACGCCGACGTCGTGATGTTCGTGTTTCGCGAGGAATATTACCTCAAGAACAAGGAGCCGCGCGCGGGCACTCCCGAGCATATCGCGTGGATGGGCGAGATGGAGCGCACGCATGGGCGCGCCGAAGTGATTCTTGGCAAACAGCGCCACGGACCGACCGGCACAGTCGAGCTGCAATTCGAGGCCGAACTGACCCGCTTCGGCAATCTGGCCAAAGAGGATGCGCTGCCCGCGCATTATTAGCGGGGTGCAGCGGCGACGATCGCTTCAAGCGGACGCTTTGCCCAGCCGTCTCTCGACGAAGCGCATCAACCCATCGAACATGCGATCGGATAATAACCAGCGCATGAACAGGATCGGCTTGGCGCCCGCGCCTGTGGCGTAGCGCGTGCGGGGACGCGCGGCCGCCAGCGCACGCGAAACCGTCTTCGCCACCACTTCGGGCGGCGAGGGCTGTGGACCGCTTCCGCCGCCATCCGCGCTCGCCAGCATTCGCGCATGCGCCTGGGCGCCCGGCGCATAGGGGCCCTGGCCGGAGTATTTCAGCAAATTGTCGTGCGCGATCATGGTCCATTCGGTCTTGATCGCGCCGGGCTCGATGACGATCACGTCAATGCCGAACGGCGCGACCTCCATGCGCAAGCAATCGCTCATGCCTTCGACAGCGAATTTGGTGGCGTGGTACCAGGCGCCGAACGGCTCGTGCATCTTGCCGCCGATCGAGGTGACATTGACGATCTTGCCCGCTTGCTGTCGGCGCATGATCGGCAAGGCGAGCTGGGTGAGGCGCGCGAGGCCGAACACGTTCACCTCGAATTGCCGACGCCCTTCCTCCAGCGGCACTTCTTCCAGCGAACCATAGGAGCCATAGCCGGCATTGTTGATGAGGACATCTAGACTCCCCGCTTCGGCGGCGATGGCCTGGATCGCCCCCGACATCGAGGCTTCGTCCGTGACGTCGAGCGCCAGCAGCCTCGCGCCGGCCTGGGCAAGCGGCGCCATACGCTCCATGCGGCGAGCGCCCGCATAGACGGTGTAGCCGTCGGCCAGAAGCTGGCGCGCGATCGCTTCGCCTATGCCCGAGGAGGCGCCGGTCACCAGTACCGATTTAGCCATGGATTTTGCTTCCGATATTTGAGGGACGCCCTGTATAACCCTTGACTCAACTCCATGGTCAAGGCGCCGTTCCCATGCTGATCTCCCAATTTGCCCGCGAAACCGGACTGCCCCCCGACACCGTGCGCTTTTACATCCGCCGGGGGCTGCTTGATCCGGTCCGCGGCGAGAAAGGCGGCTCAGCCCGCTATCAGATATTCACGCAGCAGCATGTCGAGGCGGCGCGCCTCATCCGCCTCGCCCAATCGCTGGGCTTCACGCTTCGCGAAATCGCAGCGATCGGCGCGGAATTTCAAAACGGCGGCGGGAGCGCGGAGCGTCTCATCGCGATTTTGCAGGAACGCCTTCACGATCTCGACAAAAAAGCCGCGCAAATCGCCGCGATGGCCGCCTATCTCAGAAAGAAACTGGCGTGGCTCAAGGGGGGATGCGTCGGCCCTGAGCCGGCGCTCGCGCTGGACGCACGAGACGATGAAATCTCTACAACTCCAGCGTGTGGCGCGGATTTTCAGGAAATCCGAGAGACCGCCGCTATGAAGACATTTTAGAGTCAATCCTGATTTTCATGCACCCTAGGGTTGCATAGATAGCGTTGGTTTTGTAAGTTGCCGTCAGGCTGCGGGCCTTGCGAATGAGGACCGTAAAGTTCTTTCAACATCGCGGGGCGGCGTCGGCCTCTTCCCACGAAATTTCTGAAGCCGGAGCCCTACTCGTGCCGATAGCGACCCTCATTTTCATCCTCGACATCGCTTTGGTCGTTCACGCCGCCAAAACAGGGCGGTTTTCGCCCTGGGGCTATATCATCCTGTTCTTGCCGGGCATCGGCGCGGCGATCTACATCGTCGTCGAACTCGCGCCCGAATGGCTGGGCTCCTACAAAGGGCAGATCGCGCGCCAGAGCGTCGCACGCGCCGTCAGCCCGGGACGCCGCTATCGCGAACTCACCGACGAACTGGCGCTGGTCGACACGATCGCCAATCGCGCCGCGCTGGCCGAGGAGTGCGTGGCGCTTGGCAAATTCGAGGAGGCGCTGTTTCACTACGATGCGATCGTCGCGCAGCCCCTCGGCGAAGAGCCGCAATTCTTCCTTGGCAAGGCGCGCGCGCAATTCGGTCTGGGACAGTCCGAGGCGTCGGTCGCGACGCTCGACGAATTGAAGCGGCGCTGGCCCGACTTTCGTTCTCCCGACGGCCACCTCCTCTACGCCATCGCCCTGGAGGCGAGCGGACGCGACGACGAGGCGCTCGCCAATTTCGTCAATGTCGGTCAGTATTTTCCCGGGGTGGAGCCGCGCGTCCGGCAGGCGCAATTGCTGCAAAAGCTCGGCCGCGAGGCGGAGGCGAAAGCGGTCGCCCAAGATGTCGTGCGCGGACTCGGCCGCGCCCCGGCGCATGTGCGCAAGAACCAGCGGCAGTGGCTGGCGAGCGCGCAAAGGCTCGCGCGCGGCTGAGTTTTGGGCGCCGGAAAACGCGCAGGCCAAGCGGCATTAGCTTTTCCTTCTCCCCTTGTGGGAGAAGCAGAGGTTGATGTTACAAGGTGTCACGCGAAGCGTGACGGATGAGGGGGTGACGCAGGATAAGGCGTCGCCTGCGTCGCAGCGCCGGATCAGCGAACGTTGGGCACATGGCGCGCGCGCCCTTATCCGACCCGACTTCGTCGGGCCACCTTCCCCCACAAGGGGGGAAGGGGCGCGCTTCTCTTGAGGCCTGTCCACAATGCAAACACCACCGCTTCCTTCGCTATCCCAATCCTCCGGGGTCCTCACCATCGACCTGGGGGCGCTCGCCGACAATTGGCGCGCGCTGGCGCGCCGCGCGGCGCCGGGCGAGTGCGCGGCGGTCGTCAAGGCCGACGCCTATGGAATCGGCATAGAGGCGGCCGCGCCGGCCCTGCACGCGGCCGGCTGTCGCCATTTTTTTGTCGCGCAACTGAGCGAGGGCGCGCGGGTCCGGGCGGCGCTGGCGCCGGGACCGCAGGCGCAAATCTACGTGCTCAACGGCCTGCAGGCCGGCGCCGATCCGCAGGCCGATTATCGCGCGCATGATCTCATGCCGGTCATCGGCAGCGAGGAAGAGCTGGCGCGCTGGGCGGCTTTCGCGACGCGCCAGCCAAGCCCCCCGCCCTGCGCGATCCATATCGACACCGGCATGAACCGGCTCGGCGTTGGCTCCCTGGATGCGCTCGTCCGCATGCTGGCGCGCCACGGCCATGAGGCGCTTGGCGTCAAGCTGCTGATGAGTCATTTCGTTTCGTCCGAGGAGCCGGACAATCCTCTCAACGCCGTCCAGATCGCGCGCTTCGACGAGGCGCGCGCTTTGTTTCGCGGCATTCCCGCCGGCCTCGCCAATTCGTCAGGCATATTCCTGGCGCAGCGTCCGATTTTCGATCTGATCCGCCCCGGCTATGCGCTTTATGGCGGCAACCCGACGCCCGGCGCGCCCAATCCGATGAAGCCAGTCGTTGCGCTCGACATCGCGATCCAGCAGACGCGCTGGATCGAGGCCGGCGAAAGCGTCGGCTATAACCAGCAATGGACCGCGCCGCGGCGCACGCGCCTCGCCACGCTGCTCGCCGGCTATGCCGACGGCCTGCCGCGCGGCGCGGGGGCGGCCCAAGGCCGCGCCGGCGCCGATGTCGTCATCGCGGGGCGCCGCTGTCCGCTCGTCGGCCGCATGTCGATGGATCTGTGCATCGCCGACGTCACAGACCTTCCCGAGGACGCGGCGCATCCTGGCGCCAGCGCGCAATTGCTAGGCGCAACGATCGGCGTCGACGAATTCGCCGCGCGCTCGGGGACGATTGGCTATCACCTGCTGACAAGCCTGGGACGGCGCTATCACCGGCGCTATATCGGGTGAGGAGCGGCCTCTCATTAATAGGTCGCGCGCACCACGACGCCTTGGGTCGGCTCCATACAATTCTGGACCGCGAAGAGGCATTGGCGTCCCAGAGGCAGCGGGCCGCCATCGGCATTGTGATAGACGACCTGGGTCACCGCGCCATTGGTCATCACGACATTGACGTTGCAGGTGGGACTAGCGGCGCTCGTGGAAGGAGCCATATCGAACGCCGGCGCCAGCAAGGGGCTTTCGACATGCGCATCGCCGATCGGATAGGTCCAGATATCCGTCGAGCCGATCCGCGCGCGTTTGGCCGGGACGCCCAGGCAGGCGAGGATCCTGTGTTTGGAAAGCCCGATCATCTTGCTTTGGGCGAGTTGATCGACTTCCGGCGCCTGGCCGGCGCAACCCGCGAGCGCGAAAAAAGCGACCGTTCCCGCTACCGTCAATATCCTTTTCATCGTCCCTCCGCGCGCTCCGGCGACGCTAGCATAGTTTTTCGGCTGTGGTGCAAACATTGGGAGTTCGGCAAACAGAACCCGCGTTCGGTCATCATCTCCACGAGATCACGAAGACTAAATTTGTGGCGCAGACAATAGCGCACGCAGAGGACGGTAATCTCCCGGTCGAATGGCGACCTTTGAAAAGTTCGTCCACGCTCAACATGCAAGTCAGCCTCACCGAATGCTACGCGACCGCGAAATGCGCCCGACTCCGGATCTTTGCAGCATAACTCTTTGAGTTGGGCTTCACGCTTCGGTGCGGATCTTGCGCTGCTCGAGACGCTCGGTCAGCACGCGCCGGCGACCGTCGACGAAGGCGGCCACGAAGATTATGAGGCTGTTGACGAGCGGATATAGATAGGGGTTGGCGTTGAGCATGACGAGGCCATTCTCGGTCGTCTGCACCAGTGCGGCTCCAAAAATGCTGCCAAACACACCACCGCGGCCTCCGAATAAGCTCGTCCCCCCCAATACGGCTGCCGCTATGACAGGAAACTCCATCTGGTAGCCAAACGTCGCGGCCGCCGCTCCGACCTCAGAGGCTGAAATCAGCGCGCCGACGGCCGCGCAGGCGCCGCATATGCAGAACACCGAGAACACGATCGGCTTAACCCGGATGCCCGCCTTAGCGGCCGATTCCAGGTCGGCGCCGACGGCATAGAGTTGCCGCCCGTAGGGTGTCTGTGTGAGCGTAACCCACGCTGCCGCAGCGACGACCGCCGCGATCCAGATCGCCCAGGGAACGCCCATGAACGATGAACGCCCCAGCGTCTGCACTGCGTCGCTCTGGAACACCATCTTGGTCTCCGAGAAATAGAGTGCGAGGCCACGGCCGATAAATAATGTCGCCAGAGTGACGATGAACGCGGCAATCCGCAAACGCGTAACAAACCAAGCGTTGACGGCGCCAAAGATTGCGCCAATCATCAAGATAATCGGAATTTGAAGGACTAGCGGCAGCCCGGTCAGGTAGAGGCCCATAACCACCGCCACGAGATACATAACCGAGCCGACAGAGAGATCGACGCCACGCACAAGCAGCACGAAGGTCATGCCAATGGCCATCACCGCGACATGCGCGGACTGTGTGAGAATGTTGCGGAAATTAGCGAGCGATAGAAACCGGTCCGAAAGCAGACCGAAGGCGATGAACAGCGCTGCGAACAGGCTCAGCGGCGCAAGCCGCAACGCGAGGGCGTAAAGTGTGTGCGTGTTCAGGCGGTTCAAGGCTATATCCTTAATCCCATAAAGCCGCACTCAACAATGTCTCGCGGTCGAAATTGGCGCGCTCGCAGAAACTGCGAACTTCCCCTCGTCCCATCACCATGATCCGATCCGCCATGCCGATAAGCTCTTCGATCTCCGAGGAGATGAGGAGAATCGCCGCTCCCCCCTCGACCATTTCGTTGATGATCTTGTACACCTCGTATTTGGCGCCGACATCGATGCCCCGGGTCGGCTCATCGAGAATAAATATCGACGGCGCCCGCAATAGCCATTTGCCGATGACGACCTTCTGCTGATTGCCGCCCGACAACATCCGGACCGCGGTCCGGTCAATCGTCTTGGCGTTGACCTGAACGCGCGCCGCGACGCCGCGCGCAACCCCGCTGAGCTGAGCGGGCCTCAGAAAATGGGCAAAGCCGTGCGACTGTTCAATGAGGGAGGGCAGCACGATGTTGTCTGCGATAGAAGCCTCCATCATGAGGCCTTCACCGCGGCGATTCTCCGTGAGGAAGGCCATCCCGCGGTCCATCGCCGATCGCGGCGAAAGCGGAACAAGCCTCGTATCTCCGACACAGATCTCTCCATCGGAGTAGGGATCGAGACCGAACAGGATGCGCGCCAGTTCCGAACGGCCAGAGCCCATGAGGCCAGAGACCCCAAGCACCTCGCCGAGGTTGAGGTCGAACGAGATATCCTTCACCACTCCAGGCTGGGAGACCCCTCGTACCGTCAGCGCTGCTCGGCGCGGGCCAGAGACCGGCGCCCGCTCGGGGAATAGCTGGTCGATCGTGCGCCCCACCATTAGCGTGACGAGACGCTCGATCGTGAAGTTGACACGCGGCTCGGAGGCCACGACTTGTCCATCGCGCAGCACGACGATGTCGTCGCAAAGCCGCATCACATCGCCGAGGATGTGGCTGATATAGATGACTGAGATGCCCTGCGCGCGTAAACGGCGAATGATTTCAAACAGCCGCTCAGCCTCTCGCGCGGTGAGCGAAGTCGTCGGCTCGTCAAAAATGATGAGGCGCGCCTGTCGGCTGAGCGCCTTCGCGATCTCGACGAGTTGACGTTCGCCCGGGGGCAGTCGCAGCACTGGCGTCTGCGGAGCTACCTTAAGGTCGACAAGCTCAAGCGCCTTTCGAGCGAGTTCGCGCAGTTTGCGTCGGTCGATGAAGGGTAGCGCCGACGTCAGGCGCGGAAAATGGTCAAGAAAAAGGTTTTCTTCAACACTGAGATTTGGAAAGAGGCTCAGCTCCTGATGAATAAAGGCGATGCCGAGGGCCTGCGCATCGCGCGAATTCGTAGGTGCGATGGATCTGCCGTCGAGTTCGATGAGACCCTCGTCCTTCGCAAGGACGCCCCCGATGATGTTCATTGTGGTCGACTTACCCGAACCGTTCTCGCCGACGAGGCCGAGTACTGCGCCGCGCCGCAACTCGAACCCTACGTCGCGCAGGACCCGGACGTTGAAAAAGCTTTTGCAGAGGTTCTGAACCTTAAGCAACACTTCTGACACGTCTTAGCCCCTCGCCATCAGATTGTGGCGGACCGCGTCTGTCACCGCTGCGAACAGAATGACGCCGCCCTTGATCGCGTAGACCGATGATAGCGAGAGCCCAAGCAGTTGCAGCCCATTGTCGACGACGCTGAGGAAAAGCACGCCGAACAGCACGCCGATCACCTTGCCCTTGCCTCCGAACAGGCTAACACCGCCGATCACCGCCGCGCCAATCATGTCGAGGAGAATACGCTGACCTAAAATGGGGGTGCCCGCCTCGAGCCGCGCCGTGTAGATGATAGCCGCCAACGATGACAAAAGGCCCGAGAACATAAAGGCGCCGATCACCACCCGACGCACAGGAACGCCGGAGATGGCGGCCGCGCTCGGATTGAGACCGACAGCCTGAAGCCAGCGGCCGAACACCGTCCGCGTCAAGCCGACATGCACCGCGACAGCCAGCGCGACAGTGATGATCGCCGCATAAGGGAGCCCGCCAATCCCCCCGTATCCAAGCGCGAGGAAGGCCGATGGCAAACTGCCGATGCTTGATCCGGAATCGGTGTACCAAACGGCCGATCCGCTAAAAAACATCATTGTCGTCAAGGTAACCAGGAACGACGGCATCTCGAACACCGCTGTGCAGACGCCGTTCAACAGCCCGATCAGCAGGCCAATCGCGATGAATGCGCCGATCGCGGCGGCGGCGGCGATCGGGCTTCCCGCGAGATAGCCGCCTTCGCTCGTCATGATCGAGGCCCCGACCACACAGCCCATCGCCATGATCGATGTGGCGGACAGATCGATTTGCGCGACCATCAAAACTATCATTACGCCAAGCGCGGCGATGAACAGCGGGAGCACCTGCAGAAAGATGTCGACGAGGTTCGATAGACTGACGATCTCCGGAACGAACGGCCAAAGCGCGCCGACGTAGACAAATGTGAGCGCGAGGACAAGATAGTCAGAGAAAAATAGCCAGCGAAGCGCCTGCGCCGGACGAGAGAGCGTCTCGCCCGACGAGTTCGTTAACACATTGCCGACTTCCGTCATTGCCAGTCTCGGCGAGGATCGACGTGAGGCGTGGGCTACTTATTCTTTTCCTTCCACACGTGATAACCCCACATGTCGTCTCGCTTGGTCTCGAGCGTCGCCTGGCTGATAGCGAAGCCAGGGTCGACCAACATCTTGTCGACCTGCTTGCCCGCCCAGATGTCCTTGAAGGCGTTGTAGGTAAGGTCGACCTCATAGAAAAGGTTCTGCACTCCGTTGACGTCCATGTATTTGGCGCTGAGTAACTGGTAGCCGTTCTGGTCACCGTCAAAGCCCGCGAACAGAACGTGCCCATCCTCGCCGGTTTTATGCCACTTGCCTGCCGTCTTCAGCACCTGCTCGATGACCGCGTCCTGGGAATCGGACGGCGAAACGATCATGTTGATGTCTGGGTTCGCTTGGATCGCGTTGGTAAGCCCGGCGAAAGCCTTGTCGACGTTCCATTCTGTCGCGATGCGCGCGACGACCTCCACGAGGTCTTTATTCGCGTCGAAGACGTCAAGCGCGCCGTCGCGTCGTGCAACTGCATTGTTATCGCCCAGGTCACCCATGAGCAGACACGCCTTGTACTTTCCGCCTTGCTTCTTGGCGATGTCGACAAGCGACGACACTGTCATTTGCATGATTTTGCGGTTGTCGGCCTGGATGGCGACGTATTTGTTGTCGTTCGGCGTGGGCCGCCGATTGAAAAAAACGATCGGGATGTTCGCCGCATTGGCCGTGCGGATCGCAGGGATCGCCGCGTTGTCATCGGTCGGAATGAAGACGATTCCATCGACCTTGCGTTGGACCATCGCTTTTACTTGGTCGTTTTGTTTATTTTGATCGCGGTTCGAGATGGTTTCGAGGGTCGTCCAACCGTTGTCTTTGGCCTTCGCTTTCAAAATCGAATTGCCGGTGATCCAGAAATCCGAGTCGAAAGCGTCAAACATGAGGGCGATCTTTTTTCCCTCTTCGGCTTGGGCCGGCCGCGGAATTGCACCGACGGTTGCGACTGCTGCGAGGCTTGCCGAGAACTGACGCCTGTTAATTTGCATGATGGGCTCCCTCCTGATCGCGGGGCCATGCGCTATGCTGGACCCGTTGTTTCGTAGACTCAGCACTGCAAGAGCGATGCATCGCCCATTGGCGATCTTCGTTAAGTGCGAAACTCTTCCTTGGCCGTGTGATAACGCAGGCCACGCAGGAGCGGGCCGCTCAGCCCGGTCGGCCGACCTCGATGAATGAGCGCATCGACCGCGGCCTTCTGGGTTACTAACGCTGCGACGAGCCCCGTACGGAAGGCCTCTTTACCTCTTCGGCAAGCAAATCCAATGGCTGCCGTCTCGACCAATCGGCGAGCGCCTATCGGTTCCTTGAATTGCTCGAACGTAAGCGGCGGCGCGATCCAGTAGCCTTTGCACGTCTCATGAGCGACTGGTCCGGTGGCCGCCAGAGGCGCCAGCGCCTTGCGCATCGGAGTGGGAGCAACCCCAAGAACCTTCGAGAGCACATCGATGCGTCGCGTGGCGCCACGACGCAAGTCGCCTTGAATGAGCATTTGGAGGATGGCCCGGCGGACACGTTTGCTCAGCGCTAACGAGTGCGCCAGGGCAGGAACGTCGCGTGGAATCTCGGCTTCCGATTGCAAAAGCTCGAAAGCGCATTGGCTCTCGGAAGTTGAGTGGCCGCTCATCGAGCGCCTCTGAGAGGAGCCATTTGAGCGGCTCCTGCGGCGCTAACGATGCGCATGCCGGATCGCCTCGAATCCCGATGCTCCACAAGCCTGTTCCTCCCTAGTATCAAATATCAAATATATTCGATTTTCTGTCAAGCGCGAATTCTGCTGGTCAGCCAGACGCGCTGATCAGGTTTCTCGAAAGGCTTTGATGCGAACATCGGAAGGTCGGCCAGCCGAACCGGGTCCTTCCTGGTCCGATGCATGAATTCGACGCCGGCGATTGTCGTTGCAGCTTGATGGGCTAGCGATCCTATTCAATCGGATTATCGATGTATTTGGACGAACAGATCGCGCATCGACTTTCATCTGGATGTTCGCCGAGCGTCTCTCTGGCCGCGCGACGCCAAGCCCGATAGCCATGAAGCGTGATTTTATGCGGCAGGTTGAGTTGACTCTTGAAAACTCGCCGGGCCAGTTCCAGCGCTTTTCGAATTCCGGGACATAGCGTTGGATCCAACGCATGATCGTCGTGAGCGCCGGGCAAAGTCCACGTTCGGTGGTCATCTCCACAAGATCACGAAAGCTGAGTTTGTGGCGCAGACACCAGCGCACGCAGAGGACGATAATCTCCCGGTCGGATGGCGACCTTTGAAAAGTTCGTCCTCGCTCAACATACAAGTCAGCCTCACGGCCTCTCGTATTATCGCCTGTCGATTCATCATCCATTAAGCAGACGGTGAATTCGTGAGGCGCACCGCGAGATTATAAGCCGCGGGTTAATTGGCGACCGCCAATCATCCCTTCGGCGTTGCGCTAAGGCCGCCATGCGAAGGTGATGTCCTGTGGGTAATCCGGCTGTGAGCCTTTACGGACGAGCGCGAGGGCAGTTTCGACCGGCGCATATCCCCGCAGCGATCGCCGCTGTCGTCGCCATTCTTTTCGGCATATATGCGGACCGGCAAAATAGGCAGCTTTTCGACGAACGATTGCGTGCCGAGGTCGTCTCCCAGGTGAGCCTGATCCAGACGAAACTCGAGGGCAATATCAACGGCGATATTCAGCTCGTCCGCGGGCTCGTCAGCACGATTTCGACCGAGCCCTCCATAACGCAGGCGCGTTTTGCCGAGCTTGCCGCCAGCCTGCTTGAAGAGCGCTCGCAGATTCACGATATCGCCGGCGCTCCTGGCCTCGTCGTGTCCCTATTGTACCCGATGAAAGGGAACGCGAAGGCGATGGGGCTCGATTATCGCCAAAATGCGCAGCAATGGGAGACCGTCGTGCGGGCGCGCGATCGCCGCGAACTGGTTCTGGCGGGCCCCGTCGATCTGATCCAGGGCGGTCAGGGTTTCATCGCCCGCTTCCCGGTGTTCAATAAGGGGCTCTATGGCGACGAAACGTTCTGGGGAATGGTTTCGGCGGTGATCGATGTCGACAGGCTGTATCGCGATAGCGGCCTCATCGGCGGCGATCTTCCTATCGATGTCGCGATCACGGGCAAGGACGCGCGCGGCGCGGCGGGAGTCCGATTTTTTGGCGAGCAGCGAGTCACAACCCATAACCCTGTCGTCGCCGACGTCGCGTTGCCGTCCGGCGGCTGGCAGATCGCCGCGACGCCCAAGGGCGGCTGGGAGGCGTTCCCGCCGAATGGCTGGATCCTGCGGCTCGTCATATTGGTGGGCGGATTGCTGATCGTCATACCCACCTGGCTGATCGGACGCCTGGTCGAGGAACGCCGCGCTCATTCAGCCAAGCTGCGCGATCGCGAAGGCGAACTCGAACGCCTGTCCCACAGACTTGAACTCGCGCTCGAAACATCGAAGGTCGGCGTGTGGGAGATGAACATCAAAACGAGGGAGCTGCTCTGGGACGACCGTATGAACGAACTCTACGGTTATCCCACCGACAAAGGCCCGCGCACCTACGCGCATTGGCGGGACAGGCTCGATCCAGAAGACGCCGGGCACGCGGAGAGCGATTTCGAAATCGCGATGCAGACCAGCGGCTGCCACGAAACGCAATTCAAGATCAATCTGGGCGACGGGCGAACAAGGGTCATTCGCACAATCGGCAGAGTCCATGTCGCCTCCGACGGCTCCTCGAAAATTCTGGGCGTCAATTGGGACGTTACCGCAGACGTTGCGCTGACCGAGGATCTGACGCGCTCCAAAGCCTTGACGGAGGCGCGCAACGCGGAACTTGAATCGGCGCGCGCGCGCATCGAACACAATTCCCTTCATGATTTTCTCACAAAACTGCCTAACCGCATGTATCTCGAACGCGTGCTGGAGGAGCACGCCTTGCGCTGCGGGCAGACCGGCGACGGCGTCGTGCTGCTGCACATCGATCTCGACCGTTTCAAACAGATCAATGACACGCTGGGTCATCCCGCCGGCGATGCGATGCTGGCCCACACGGCCAAAATCATCCGGAGAAACCTGCGCGACAGCGACTTCGTCGCCCGAACGGGCGGCGACGAATTCGTCATCGTCTGCAAGGCCGATATGGACATGGACGGCTTCGCCGCCCTTGCGCGCAGACTGATCGAAGACGTGAGCAAGCCCGCTCATCACGACGGCCATGAATGCCGCTTTGGCATGAGCATCGGCATCGCTGGCGCTTTCGGCAGCGCGGTCGACAGACAGCGGCTGCTCGTCAACGCCGACATTGCGCTCTATCGCGCCAAGAGTCTGGGCCGCAACCGTGCGGAGTTCTTCACCGAAACGCTGCAAGCCGAGATCATTCACCGCAAGCAGACCGCCGACAGCATTATGGGTGGGCTGGAGCGCGGCGAATTCATGCCCTATTTTCAACCGCAGTTCGATGCGCGCACGTTCGAACTGGTGGGCGTAGAGGCGCTGGTGCGATGGCGCCATCCCACGCGCGGCATTGTCGCGCCAGCCGAATTCCTTTCGATCGCGGAAGACCTCAATGTTGTGGGGGCCATTGACCGCACGGTGCTCGAACAGGGGCTTGTCCAGTTCCGTCGCTGGCAGGATCTTGGATTTTGCGTTCCCCGATTCTCGGTGAACGTTTCGCTGCGCCGGCTGCGCGACGATCAGCTCCTGAAAAGCCTGCGCGCGCTGAATATTCAGCCACGCACGCTGTCATTCGAACTCGTCGAATCGATCTATCTTGACGAAAGCGACGATTATTTCTCGTGGACCATCGACCAGATCAAGGAGCTTGGGATCGATATCGAAATCGACGATTTCGGCACAGGCTACGCCTCGATCGTCAGTCTGACGAAGCTGAGGCCGCGCCGCCTGAAGATCGACCGGCAACTCGTCATGCCCATCGTGCATTCCGAGACGCGGCGGCGGCTCGTCCAATCGATCGTCGACATCGGCAAGTCGCTCGACATTGAAATCGTCGCCGAGGGCGTCGAGACGATGGAGCATGCGCGCATGCTGCGCGACCTCGGTTGCGACATCCTGCAAGGCTATGTTTTCGCCAAACCGATGGCGAGCGACGACCTCGAGCAGTTCATGTCCGCGCGGAGGCAGGCGGCGGCGTCCTGACGCGCCGTCAGACACGCCGGCTCAAGAAATCATGAATGCGTTCCGCAAGCTGCTGCGAGACCCGCACATTCGCTTTGCGCGGCGTCGCGCTCGCCATTACGCCGGCAGGCGCGGAAAGCGGCGGCGCTTCCATCGCGTCACGCATCGCGCTGGCGAGGCCGTCGAAAACGGGGGCGGCGATGCGGTCGGCAAGATCGTGGGCGATTCCCGCGAAGGGGGCGCCACCGAACAGGATGCTCTGGGCGCCGCCCTCCGTCACGCAAGCATGGGCGGCTGAGACCAGCGCGTCGGAAAATAACGCGCGGTCCGCCGCGACATCGAGAACGGCTGCGCTGAGGAACCGGATCGCCGTCAATTGGTTCGACAATCCTTCGGCGACGACCATGCGTTCGATATCGGGGCGCATGCGCTCGCCAATCGTCACGATGGCGAACCGGCGCCCGCCCGCGGCGGCCGCGCGCAGCCCCGACCGACCCAGCCCGAACACTGGCGCTCGGGCAATATCCTGCGCGGCCTCAAGACCCGGATCGCCGAAAGCGCCGATCACCGCCGCGTCATAGTTCGTATGCGCGGCGATGGCCTCCAACACCGCATGGGCGGCGACGACAAGTTCGGCGCGGCATTCCAGCGAGGCCGCGCCGAACGGCGCCGTCACGGCGTCGATCTCGGCCGCTTCGCCGACGATGCGGCGCGCCTCGCTCGCGAGTATCTGCGTGACCAGCGCAGAAGTGTTGGGATTGACGAGCAGGATGCGCCGGCGAGTCACCGCGGGGCCTCGGGAAATGTCGCAAGCCAGTGGCGAGCGATCGCGGCGCGCGGCGCGATCCATGCGGCATCGCCTTGCGTGACATGGCGCAAAATCGCGTCAAGCGCGCCGATGCGCCCCGGGCGCCCGATCATGCGCAGGTGAAGCCCGACCGACATCATCTTTGGCGCGCTTGCGCCCTCGCGCGCCAGCCAGTCGAATGCGCCGATGATGTAATCGGCAAAGTCTGCGCCGCGAAAACGCTGGGTGTGCTGGAAATGCATGTCGTTGGTGTCGAACGCATAGGGCAGCACAAGATGCCGCTTGCCGGAAACGGAGGCGAAATAGGGCAGATCATCGTTGTAGGCGTCGCAATCGTAGAGAAACCCGCCCTCCTCGACTAACAGGCGACGCGTATTTTGCGAGGCCGCCGAGCGCGTATGCCAACCGACCGGCCGTGCGCCCGTGACATCGGCGATGGTCTCGACGGTCCGCGCGATGGCCCTGCGCTCGGCGCCCTCCTCCATACCGGCATGGCTTTCCCAGCGCCAACCATGCGCCGCGACTTCATGGCCGCGCCTGACGGCGTCGCGCGCCAGCGCGGGCGAGCGCTCGACCGCGCGCCCGCAGGCGCTGACCGTCGCTTTGACGCCATAAGCGTCGAACAGGTCCATGATCCGCCACCATCCCGCGCGCGAACCATATTCAAAATGACTCTCGACGCAGGGATCTGGACCCTCCAGCCGATGGTCGACCTCGTAGATCCCCTCGTTGAGCGCATCGCCCTCCGACACCGCGAATTCCGCGCCTTCCTCAAAATTGAGAACGAAAGACAACGCGACTTTCGCCCCGCCCGGCCATCGCGGGTCGGGCGGCGAACCGGCATAGCCGACAAAATCGCGATGGCCGGAATGGATGCGCGTTTGGCTCGTCATCGGCGTCAATCTCCCGTTCCCGCCATGCGGTGAAGACCAACGAGGCGGTCGCTCGCCAACAGCAGGACAATCGTCGCGATGAGGATCAGCGTCGACAGCGCGGCGAGCGTCGGGTCGGGCGCCTCATCGATATATTGCAGCATTTTGATCGGCAGCGTCTTGGTTCGCACGTCGGTCAGGAAAATCGAGACGGGGTAATTGTCGAACGAAGCGAGAAAGCTGAACAGGCCCGCAATGAGGAAGGACGGCGCCAAAGCAGGGATCATCACGCGCCGGATCGCCTGGGCGTAGGTGCAGCCAAGGGTCCTGGCCGCCTCCATCAGCGTGAAATCGAAACGGACCATGCCGGCGATCATCGTGCGCGCGACATAGGGCAATGTGACGACGACATGGGCGACGAGCAGCGCGCTCCATGTCGCGTTGAAGCCGATCGCGCGGAAATATTGCAGCAGCGCAATGCCGAGCACGAGGCCCGGCATCATCAGCGGCGAAACCAGCGCGGTGGCGATCGCCTGCGCGCCGGGAAGCTTTCCGCGCGCCAGCGCAATCGCAGCGAGCGTGCCCAGCACAAGCGACAGCGCCGTCGAAAGCAGCGCCAGTTGCAAAGACAACGACAACGCCGGCCAGAATCCGTCAAGCGCGCCGATCCGCGCATACCAGCGCAGCGAAGCGCCGCCGACCGGCAGATCGAACACCGGGGTCGGCGAAAAGCTCGCGGCGGCGATCACCAGCAATGGCGACAACAGAAAGACGACGGCGCCGATCGCGCAGAGCCAGGCAAGCGTGATCGCGATTCTTGCGCTCACCGGCTGTTCTCCCGGCCCGCGAGCCGCGCGCTCAAGGTCACGACGATCAAGGCGATGACCAGCAAGGCGACGCCGGCGGCCGCGCCGAACTGGGGATCGCGCGCCAGCAGATAGGCTTTGGCGATTGTCGAGGCGAGCGTCGGATAGCGCTCGCCGATCAGCAGGGTCGGCACGACATAGGCCGAAACCGACAACGAGAAGACCAGCGCGACGCCAGCGATGATTCCCGGCAACGTGAGCGGCAAAGTGACTTTCAGGAAGGCCGCGATCGGCGGCGCCCCCAGAGTCGCGGCGGCCTCGGACAGGCGGCGATCGAGCTGCGTGACGACGGCGTAGATCGGCAGGATCATGAAGGGCAGGAAAATATTGACCGAGCCGACGATCAGCGCCGTTTCGGTGAAAATCATCCGGATCGGCGCCTCGATCAGGCCGAGGCCGACCAGGATGCGGTTCACAATGCCGTCGCTGCGCAACAGAATGGTCCAGGCGAACGCCTTGACGATCACGCTCGCCGCCAGCGGCAGGAACAGGCAAGTAAGCAGCGCCGTGCGCACCATTCCACGCGCGCGCGCCAAGGCAAAGGCGGCGGGATAGGCGATCGCCAGCGCGAAGATCGTCGTCAGCAACGCAAGCCGAAGAGAGTTCCATATGACGGTGAGGTAATAACCTGTGCCAAGCAACTTGCCGTAGGCGTCAAGCGACAAGCCGCTGGGTCCAGCCAGGCTGACCCCGAGCAGCAAGATAAGCGGCGTGACGAAGGCGACGAGCAGAAACAGCAGCGACGGCGCGAGAAAGGCGAGCGCCGCCGACCGGTCGCGATCGACGATTTTGCCAGCGGGCGCCTGAGCGGCGGCATGGGTCATGCGCCCGCCTCGGGCATGGGAAAGGCGAAGGTCTCGGCGACAGGCCAGCACAGCCTGATCTCGTCGCCGACTCTGGGCGGCGCGCTGACGTCATTGGGTATCTGCGCAAGCAGCGTCGTGGCGGCGCCGGCGTCGACTTCGACAAGAGAATTCGATCCATGAAACACAATCGAGCGCACACGGCCGGCGACGCAATTGCCCGCCGTCTCCGGGGCCGCGCGCACATGTTCGGGCCGCACTGCAACGACCACGGGCGAGCCGATAAGGAAATTGCCGATGGCCGAGAGGCGCCCGACCGCGGTGTCGACCTCGACGCGGCCATTGTTCGATCCAGCGACGATTCCGCTGACGCGCGTCGACAGACCCACGAAGCCGAGCGTAAAGAGGGTCGCCGGCCGCGCATAGACAATGCGCGGCTCGTCGACCTGCTCGATGCGCCCGGCGAACATCACCGCGACGCGATCGGACATGGTCAGCGCCTCATCCTGGTCATGCGTCACGAAGATCGCTGTCGCGCCGACCTCGCGCAGCAGACGGCGCAATTCGACCTGCATTTCCTCACGCAATTTTCGATCGAGCGCCGACAAAGCTTCGTCGAACAGCAGCACATCGGGTTCGACCGCGATGGCCCGGGCGAGCGCGACGCGCTGTTGCTGGCCGCCCGACAATGCGGCAATCCTGCGGGCGCCGAGATGTTCGAGATGGACGAGCGACAGGGCGCGGCCGACCGCCGCGTCGATTTCGCCGCGCGAGCGTCCGCGCGACTTCAGCCCGAACGCGACATTGCCGTAGACGGTCAAATGCGGGAACAAAGCATAGGACTGGAACACGACGCCGACATTGCGCCGATGCGGCGGAACGCGCGTGATGTCGCGCCCCGCCAGTTCGACAGAGCCCGCATCGGGCGATTCGAGCCCGGCGATCAGGCGCAGCAAGGTCGTCTTGCCGCAACCCGACGGGCCCAGCAAGGTGACGAGCTCGCCGCGCGCGATCGTCAGATCGACGCGGTCGAGCACATGGGCTGCGCCAAAGCGTTTGGAGACCTGGCGAACGACGAGATGCGGCGCGCCGGGAGCCATCGCTCAGGACATTTCCTTCGTCCAGCGCTCGACCCAGCCGGCGCGCTCCTTGGCGACGAAGGCCCAATCCGGCGCAAACAGCGTCGCGCTGTCGGGAAAGCCGGCAGGCTTGGGGGCGGCCGGATTGGTCGGCGCGACGAAGGCCTTGGCCGCGAGGATCGATTGCGCGTCGACGCCCAGCATCGCATCGATGAAAGCGTCGGCAAGATCGCCGCCCGGGCCGCCCGTCACTTTGGCGATTCCCGACGGCATGGCGAAAGCGCCGTCGCTTGGCGTCGCCAGATCGACGGGCGAGCCCGCCGCCTTGCGGATCAGCGTATAGGCCGAGAACTGGCCGCCGATCATCCACGCCTCGCCCTGTTCCAGCAGATTGATCGCCTGCGGCGCGTTGGTATAGACGTTCAGCAGATTGGCTTTCAGGCTCTTCAGCTTCCGGAAGCCCGCGTCGACGTCATATTGGGCTTCCGCATAGGGCTTGCCGCTATCGAGATGAGCGGCGACCAGCAGGTTCCAGAATCCTTCCGTGTTGGAAAGCGAGGGCACAATGATCTTCTGCGCATATTTGGGATCGTACATTTCCGTCCAGCTCGTCGGCGCGGCTGCCAGTTTGGCCGTCGAAAACGCGATGCCCGCCCAAGGCTTCTGGTAGTTCGCCCAGAGGCCGTCGCGATGGATGGCTCCAGCGACAAGCTTGTCGAGATTGGGAATGGCTTTGGTCGACATCGGCGTAATCAGGCCTTCGGCGGCGGCCGGAATCATGACAGGATCGTCCATGATGACGACGGACATTTTCGGCGCCGCTTTGTCCGCCTGCATCTTTTGCAGGTTGGTGAGCGAATTGCTGCCCTCATAAAGGATCTTGATGCCCAGTTTGCTTTCAAGGACGGGGAAAAGATCGCCGTTGAAATATTTGGCGGCGCCGGCCGGGCCGCCGACGACGATTTCCTTCGGGTCGGCCCTGACAATGGCCGGCATGGCGAATGTTCCAACCAGAGCGCCTCCCGCTTTCAGGATGCTTCGGCGCGATAGATCGTTCAGGCTCATCACACTCTCTCCGCTGTTGCGAGGCTGAGGCCCCGATCCTGCCTTGCAAGCGCCGGGCCAATTGTGCACAATCTAATTTAGATGTTATTATCCAAATAGTTGCACGATGATAGAATAGCGGCTGGCGATCCGTAGAAATACGAATGTGCACATTATTTGCCAATTTTGTGCACATTTTTGGAGCACCGTAAAGTTCATGGACCGAATGAAGGCAGGCGACGATTCTCTCAAGGAAGCCCTGAAGCCGCCAGGGCGCGGCGGGAGGCGCGCGCCGCGGGCGCAGCCCCATACTGACGCGTCAATCCACGCCGCGATCGCCCGGGCGATTCTGCACGGCGAATTGAAGGCGGGCGCCAAACTGCCCGAGCACCGTCTCGCCGAGATTTTCGGCGCCTCGCGCGAGCGCATCCGCAAGGTCCTGCATCGCCTCGCCGCCGAGCGACGGCTTGAGATCATCCCCAACCGCGGCGTGCGCGTGCCGCAGCCCACGATCGAAGAGGTCAAACGCGTCTACGAGGCGCACCGCGTTCTCGAAGCGGGCGTCATCGTGCAGCTCGTCAGTATGCTCGACGCGCGGATTCTTGGAATCCTCGACGCACATCTGGCGCAGGAGCGCCTCGCCGCCGAGCGCGGCGACCGCGCCGAATCGGTCCGCCTGTCGGGCGCCTTTCACCTTCACCTCGTCGACGCGCTGGGCAATCCGGAACTGTCGCGTTTCCTGCGCGATCTCCTCAGCCGCTCCTCCGTGATGGTGTCGGTCTATGAACCGGCCAGCCAGTCGATCTGCGCGGTCGACGAACATGGCGCGATCGTCGAAGCGCTGCGCGCTAGGGACGCCACACGAGCCATTCAACTCTCGCACCACCACTTCCTGCATGTCGAACAAAGGCTGCACATGGAGCCGAAGAACGAGACGGCCGCCGACCTCAAGGAGATTTTCAGAGGGGCGGCGCGAGGCGCCAAGTGAGGATCGCCTTAAGCCTCGCCGGCAGATTGCGCCGCCCTGTCATCGAGCGCATCCGCTGACATCTACGTCCTGTCCCGCTATGAATAAGGTTTGGAGCGGGGCGCGCGATGAAAAACCTCTGGGACGATCAAAACGCTGAGGCCATGGTTTCGGCCTATGGCGCCCAAGGCGTCAGCCGCGACCTCGCGCTCAGGGTCTACACCACGCGCCTGCTCGGCGGCGAACCGCGCCTCGTCCTGCATGGCGGCGGCAATACGTCCGTCAAGACGGATGTCAGCGACCTCGTCGGCGAGACCTGGCGGGTTTTGTGCGTCAAGGGCAGCGGCTGGGACATGGGGATCATCGAGCCTGCCGGCCTGCCGGCGGTTAAGCTCGCGCCGCTGCTGAAATCGCGCAAGCTGGGCAAACTTTCCGACAAAGACATGGTGACGTTGCAGCGGGCGAACCTCCTCGATCCCGACGCGCCCAATCCCTCCGTCGAGACGCTGCTGCACGCCTTCCTGCCGCATAAATTTGTCGACCACACCCATTCCACCGCCATTCTGGCGATCGCCGATCAGCGCGAAAGCCGCGCGATGAGCCAGGCGCTCTTCGGCAGCAAGATGGGCTTCGTACCCTATGTCATGCCGGGCTTCGCGCTCGCCAAAGCCGCCGCCGAGATTTTCGACCGGGACCCCTCGGTCGAAGGACTCATTCTCGACAAGCATGGCATTTTCACCTTCGGCGACAATGCACGCCAGGCCTACGACCGGATGATCCATTACGTCACGATCGCCGAAGACTACGTCCGCAAGAACGCGCGTCCTCCCTTCACGCCGGCAAGGTTGCCGGAAAAGCTCGCGACGCCGAACGACATCGCGCCCATGCTGCGCGGCGCCGTCGCCGTCAAAAGGGGTGAGGGCCGCTACGATCGCATGGTCAGCGAGTTCCGCACGTCGCCGGCGATCCTCGCCTTCGTCAATGCGGCAGAAGCCGCCGAGCTCGCAGGGCGCGGCGTCTCCACGCCCGACCTGTCGATCCGCATCAAGACCGGCCCGATGGTGCTGCCCGCGCCGGACGCAGCGCAGCCTGGCGCGTACAGGGCGATCATCGAAGAGCGCGTCGCCGCCTTCGCCGCCGATTACGCCGAATATTTCCGGGCCAATGCCGCGCGCAGCGAAGCCAAACTGATCATGCTCGATCCGATGCCGCGCCTGACCCTCGTGCAGGGGCTCGGCCTGTTCGGCCATGGCCGCACCTTGCGCGAGGCGAGGATCGCCGCCGACGTCGGCGAATTATGCCTGGAGACCGCGGGCGAGGCCGAGTCGATCGGCCGCTTCGAGCCGGTCAGCCGGCCCGATCTGTTCGATCTCGAATATTGGTCGCTCGAACAGGCCAAGCTCGCCGGCGCCAAGTCGAAACCGTTCACCGGCCAGGTAGCGCTGGTGACCGGCGGCGCCGGGGCGATCGGCGCGGCGACGGCCAAGGCGTTTGCGCGCGAGGGCGCCCATGTCGCGGTTCTCGACATCGACGCGGCGAAGGCGGCGGCGGTCGCCAGGGACATCGGCAATCTTTCGATCGGAATCGGCTGCGACGTCACGGACCCCGCCTCCGTGCGCGCCGCCTTCGACAAGGCGGTCGCGACTTATGGCGGCGTCGACATTGTCGTCTCAAACGCCGGCGCGGCCTGGGAGGGCGCGATCGCAACGCTCGACGACGCGCTGCTGCGCAAGAGCTTCGAGCTGAACTTCTTTGCGCATCAGAGCGTCGCGCAGAACGCGGTGCGCATCATGAAGCAACAGGGGACCGGCGGCGCGCTGCTGTTCAACGCGAGCAAGCAGGCGGTCAATCCCGGCGCCAATTTCGGCGCTTATGGCCTGCCGAAAGCGGCGACGCTGTTCCTGTCGCGCCAATATGCGCTCGAACATGGCGCCGACGGCATTCGCGTCAACGCGGTCAACGCCGACCGCATCCGATCGGGGCTCCTGACCGAAGAGATGATCGCGCGCCGCTCGACCGCGCGCGGCGTTTCCGTCAGGGATTATATGGGCGGCAATCTGCTCGGGCTCGAAGTGACCGCCGACGATGTCGCGCAAGCCTTCGTCCATCAGGCGCTGGCGGAACGCTCGACCGCCGGCGTCACGACCGTCGATGGCGGCAATATCGCTGCGACGCTGCGGTAGGAATTATGCGCCAGCGACGATTAAACCCGCCTTGATCGTCAAATCTTGCGGGTTCGTTCGGCCTGCATGGCCGCCTCGTGATACCAGCCGCTGCCGAACTCGACAGTCGGAACCACGCGCTGGCGATGGTCGAGCGCGGACTTGATCTCGCGGCCAGCCCCGGCGAGACTCGCCGAAGTCTTCCGAGGAAATTGATAAATCTTCGCCGATTGCGGCTGTGAATTCGCAGTCATCCAGGAGCTCCTATTCTATGGTCGTCCGTTCCATAGATAGAAATGTAGGCGTCTAATATGGTCGCACAATAGCAGACATGCTTACGATTTGCACGAAGTGCTTTAAAAAAAATCGCGAAATGCCACAAATATAGGCAAACTCCATTATGCTTCTTTTGTCGGCGCCGCCGATCATGTGCGCCGCGCGGGCTTGGCGCGCTGGCATAAAAAATGCTCCCTCGGTAAGCCCCTGGCGGCAATATGCAATTGCGGGTGATCTGAGGACCAAATCGAAATCGTAAGAGGGTCGCAATGACAAAGTATAAGCTCGAGTATATTTGGCTTGACGGATATACTCCTGTGCCAAGCCTTCGTGGAAAGACACAGCTTAAGGACTACGACAGCTTTCCGACGCTCGAACAACTTCCTCTTTGGGGCTTCGACGGAAGCTCGACCATGCAGGCGGAAGGGCGAAGCTCGGATTGCGTGCTTAAGCCGGTGAGCGTGTTTCCGGACGGCGACCGCAAGAACGGCGCGCTCGTCATGTGCGAAGTCATGATGCCCGACGGCAAGACGCCGCATCCGACCAACAAACGCGCGACCATTCTCGATGATTCGGGCGCATGGTTCGGATTCGAGCAGGAATATTTCTTCTACAAGGACGGCCGGCCGCTCGGCTTCCCCGAGGCGGGCTATCCCGCGCCGCAGGGCCCCTATTATACCGGCGTCGGCTACAAGAACGTCGGCTCGGTCGCGCGCAAGATGGTCGAAGAACATCTCGAACTCTGCCTGTTCGCCGGCATCAACCATGAGGGCATCAACGCCGAAGTGGCGAAGGGCCAGTGGGAATTCCAGATTTTCGGCAAGGGCTCCAAGAAGGCGGCCGACGAAATGTGGATGGCGCGCTATCTCTTGCTGCGCCTGACGGAAAAATACGGCGTCGACATCGAATTCCACTGCAAGCCGCTCGGCGACACCGACTGGAACGGCTCCGGGATGCACGCCAATTTCTCGACCGCCTATATGCGCGAAGTCGGCGGCAAGGAATATTTCGAGAAGCTGATGGCGGCCTTCGAAGCGGCGCGCGCCGATCACATCGCCGTCTATGGGCCCGACAATCACATGCGGCTGACCGGCAAGCACGAGACCCAGTCGATCGATCAATTCAGCTACGGCATCGCCGACCGTGGCGCATCGATCCGCGTGCCCCATAGCTTCGCCAATAACGGTTACAAGGGTTATCTCGAGGATCGTCGCCCCAATTCGCAAGGCGACCCCTACCAGATCGCGTCGCAGATCCTGAAGACGATCTCATCGGTTGCGATCGAGAAGCAGGCCGCGGCCTGAACGAAAAGCTGCGGCGTCGCCTCAAAGGGCGACGCCGCGCCCTTTTGCGGCGCCGGTCCGCGACAGCACGGCTCACAGGCAGCCGACAGACGGCGAAAAACACCTCAGCGTCGCGCCGCCCCTCATCCGACCTTCGCTGACGCGAGGGCCCCCTTCTCCCGCTTCCCGAGAGAAGGAAGATGCGCGCCCCTTCTCTCGCGAAGCGGGGGAAGGTAGGCGCCGGATGGCGCCCGGATGAGGGGCGGCGCTAACCTGTGGCAGGTTCCGTCAGCGTCCACGCATGCCGGCGCACGAAACAAAACCTTCGCGACGCCAAGGATGAACCCTATTGGACGGCTCGAAAAAGAAATATCGCAACAATCTGCCGCTTCCCGAAGATACGACAATGCGCGGCGGGCCAGTTTTGCTCACGCCAGGCTTCTTGCGTTTCGTTGGGGAACTCCTGTTCGGCGAGCGCTGGCAAACGCCGCTGGCGCATCGGCTTGGCGAGGCGCGCGGCAAGATGCTTTCGCCCGCAACCGTCCATCGCTGGAGCATGGGGAGCCGCTCGATTCCCGATTGGGTTGGCGAGGCGCTCGCGCTTATCCTCGAAAGCGGCCAGCGGGATCTCGATCATCGCGCCAGAATGGTCGCCGGACTGGCGACGCGCATCCGAAACCCGCTCGCGCGCGACAGCTCGCCATCGAGCGATTGGGCCGGCAAGGAGCGTAGCCAAAGCCGACAAGGTTCGATCCATTAGAGCGAGACGCAGGACTAAAAGCGCGTGGTCGCCAAGCCGCCGCACGCCGTCGCACGGCGGGTCGTCGCCCCCGCGTCGATTCACAATGTCTTCCGGCGCCGGTCCTAACTTGGTCATACGAACGCCGAACTGATGCAAGATCATGGCGAGGCTGGCGGGCGTGGAAAGGAGGCCCGAATGACCCAGACCGAAAATCGGCTGGCCTATGTCGCCGAACGCGCTTACGCGCTCGCGCGGACGGGAAGCTTTGAGGATTTCGCGGCGATCGAGCAAGAGATAGCTGCGGAAGGTTTCGGCGAGGAAGTCCATTGGCTCGAGCGGCCGGCCCTTCGCAACACGCTCGATGAGATTTGCATCGTCAATCGGCGTCCTTGGCGCAAGCCGGCCAACACTCAGTGACGCCTCAGACAATCGTTCGCGCTTTCGACGATGAAACCCTCCGCGTTCAAAGTCGGTGAAAAGATGAACGTCGCCGCGATGGTGCGAAGGAAGTCTGCGCGCTGAAGCCGGCCGACCGTCGACAACGCCCGCGTTAAGCAAGATGAACTTTTGGAATCGCCGAATCCCATACGGCGCTGCGCTTTCGCCTCTTGCCGTCCGCATGAACAAAAAGGCCGCCCAGTAGGGCGGCCAAATTCACGCACGGACAAGCGGCGAAGGGTCAGCGCGCGCTATTCTTCGTCGAGGTCGCCGGCATTGGCCTCGGCGTAATCGGCCGCGCTCCTGGCCGCCTCGATTCTCGCCTTGTCGATTCTCGCCTTCAGGTCGAGGGAAGCCTTTTTGGCCTCGGCGAGCGCGTCATACGCCGCCCCTTTTGTCTGGTCGAGCTTGCCTTCGGCCTGGAGTTTCTTGTCGCCGCTCATCTTGCCGGCGGCGCTCTTGAGCGCGCCCTTGGCCTTCTCGGCCGCGCCTTTGATGTGCTCTTTGTCCATCGTCGTCGCCTCCTTTGGGGTCATCGACGCGCGTTCAATGATCCAAAATGCGATGGGTTCCATCCCTCCTCGGATATCACGCCCAACCCCGAAGTGTTGATTTGGCGCCACAGACAGATTTGCTATGGTTCGCGCAAAGGGAGGAGGCCGCCATGCCCAAAAACGATGAACGTTTGGCCTATGTCGGACGGCGCGCTTACGAATTGGCGCGCTCGGGCTATTATGAGGACTTTGCGTCGATCCAGAGGGCCCTGATGAAGGAGGGTTACGCCGACATCGTCGCTTGGCTTGAAATGCCCGGCGTGATGGCGGCGCTTGCCGAGATATGCGCCATCACTCAAGACGACGCCGCGAACGGCACAGCCGCCTTCGCAACCCGTCATCTCAACGAACGAAGCGCTTTATCGGCGTGATCCCAGGCCGGCGGGTTCGCCCTCGCTGGCGCGCGCTTGCTTGCGAAGGCGCAAACGCGACCGCTGCCTTTATTCCTGGATCCCCAGCTTCGCCAGCGCCGCTTTCGCCGCGGGAAATCCTTGCGCCGCCGCGAGTCTGAAAAACCGGATCGCTTCCGTTTGGTCTCGCAGCAGGCCGCCCATGCCATTCAGATAGGCCAGGCCCATCAAATGCTGCGCATTGGCGTTCTTCGCGTCGGCGGCCAGCTTGAAGAGACGCACGGCTTCGACATCGTCTTCCGGAACGCCGGCGGCCCCTAATCCGAGCAGGATGCCGAGATTGATCTGCGCGGAGGTCTCGCCCTGATCGGCGGCGAGACGGTAAAGGCGCGCCGCCTCCCGCTCGTCTTGGGGAAGGCCGCCAAAGCCGTTGGAATAGAAAAGCCCGAGGTGATATTGCCCGGCGGACGAACCCTGGTCGGCTGCGAGCTTGAACAGGCGCGCCGCCTCCGCTTCGTCTTTGGCCTCGCCGCCCTGGCCCTTGAATTTGTACAGACCGAGATTGACCTCGGCGCGGTCATAGCCCTGATCGGCCGAGAGTTTGAACAGCCGCGCCGCCTCCCGCTCGTCTTTCGGCACGCCGCCGCGGCCAGCCTCATAGAACAGCGCGAGATTGTTCTGGCCGACCTTGTCGCCCTGATCGCTCGAAAGCCTGAACAGCCGCGCCGCCTCGCGGTCGTCTGGGGCCAGGCCGTCCTCGCCGTCCTGGTGGAGGGTTCCGACGATCGCCTCGGCCGTGGCGTCTCCGCTCGCGGCGCCGAGCGCGAACAAGCGCGCGGCCTCCGTCTCTTCCTTGGCGAGGCCGCCGCGTCCGTTGGCGACGAATATGCCGAGCCGAACGGCGGCCATGCCGTCGCCCTTGTCGCTCGCCTGCCTGTAAAGGCGCGCCGCTTCGCTGTCGTCCTGCTTGAGGCCGCCAAGCCCCCATTCCGCGTAGCGGCCCAATTCGCCGATGGCGGCCGCATTGCCCTGGGCGGCGGCGAGTTTCAGCAACCGGGCCGCTTCGCGTTCGTCCTTCGCCAGCGCCCCAACGCCGCGGCCATAGAGCGAGGCCAGATTGACCTCCGCGCGGACATAGCCCTGATCGGCGGAGAGTTTGTAATAGCGCACCGCTTCGTGCACGTCGGCTGCGACCCCGCCGCCGCCATTCAGATAGATCGTCCCGAGGCCGTTCTCGGCGATAGAATTGCCTTGCGCGGCGGCGAGGCTGAGATAGCACACGGCTTCCTGATCGTCTTTCGGTAAGCCGCCGACGCCAGCCATGTAGAGCGAGCCCATCAGCGCCTCGGCGACGTCATTGCCCTGGTCGGCTGCGAACTTGATGAGGCGCGTCGATTCCTTTTCGTCTTTCGGCACGCCGGCGAGCCCGTCCTTCGCGTAAAGACCAAGCTGCAGCGACGCGAACGCATTGCCTTGATCGGCCGCGAGTTTGAACAGGCGCGCCGCCTCCTTCTCGTCCCTCGCCAGGCCTTCGAAGCCGTCGCGATAGAGCACGCCGAGTTGCATTTGCGCGGAGGCGGAGCCCTTGTCGGCGGCGATTTTGAACAAGCGAAACGCCTCGCCGACGTCTTTGGGCGCGCCGCGGCCTTCGAGGGTGAGAATTCCGAGGTTGAGCGCCGCGACCATGTGGCCTTGCCCGGCGGCGACCTTGTAGAGTTGCGCCGCCTCCGGGAATTGCCCGGCCCGGTCGCGGGCGCGGCCGAGATTGAACGTCAGGCGGGGATTGGCCGGATCGCTCGCCAAAGCCTTCGTGCAGGCCGCGATGGCGGCCGGCGCATCAATCTTGTCGAGGGGAACGCCGGGCGCGACACGACCGGGATCGGTCGAGGATCCCGCCAGACGATCGCATTCCCCAGCGGTTTCGGCGGACTGCGCGGCCGATGTCGTGGGCGCGGCCAGCGTCGCCACGGTCAAAATCGCGCAGGCGATCAGCCCGGTCCGGGTCGAGGCGAAAAAACTTGTCGCGGCGGGCGCCGTCAAATTTTCCATGTCGGCTTTCTCCTCGCGCGGCGCGCGCCGGGAGTTTAATGTGCGAAGCTTTACGGTCCAGGATTTTTCTGTCCGCCGCGGCGATCGCGCCTGGGGATGCCGCCTCGCGCATCGCGTCCCGTAATCGCTGGGTTCAGGGGAAATCCATCATGACGCATTCCAAGTGCATTCTCATCGCCGCGGCAATTGTCTTATTGGGCTCGGGCGCCGCGAAGGCGGATTGCACCCTGAGCCCTTTCGCATTCTTTCCCGACCGCAATGATCGCGTCGAAGTGACGGAAGTCACCGACGACAAAAGCTTCTGCGACAATTCGTTTCGCGAGGGACCCGGCTATCGCTTCACCGACGTCAGCGTCGTCGAGGCGCCGCCGCATGGATTGATCGCGACGCTGGGACCTCACCATTTCGCCTATCATTCCATGCCGAATTATCGGGGAAGCGACCAATATTCCATCCGCGCCTGCGCGACCGTCGGCGAACGCAAGGGTTGTTCGACGCTGATCTATAACGTCACGGTGCGCTGAGCGGCGCCAATGCGCCCGTTTCATCGCCGCCTTCGCGGTTAGCGCGGCAGGCCGGGTTTGTCGATCTCGTCGCGACAGATCAGTGTCCGGGGAAAGACACGAGCGTGCGTACCGGCACGCCGAGCTTGCGCAATTTATCGGCGCCGCCAAGGTCGGGAAGATCGATGACGAAGCAGGCGGCGAGCACGTCGCCGCCCATCTGCCGGAGCAGCTTGACGGCGGCCTCCGCCGTACCGCCGGTGGCGACGAGGTCGTCGACGAGGATCACCCGTTCGCCGCGCGCCAGCGCATCCTCGTGCATCTCCATTTCGTCGTCGCCATATTCGAGGGAATAGCCGACGCTGACGCGCTTGAAGGGCAGCTTGCCCTTCTTGCGGATCGGAATGAAACCAGCGGAGACTTGATGCGCCACGGCGCCGCCCAGGATGAAACCGCGCGCCTCGATGCCCGCGACCTTGTCGATTTTGCTCCCCGCCCATGGCTGCACCAATTGATCGACCGCTTGGCGGAACGCGCGCGCATCGCCGAGCAGCGTGGTGATGTCGCGGAACATGATCCCGGCCTTGGGATAGTCGGGGATCGAACGGATGGCGGCCTTGAGATCGTTTTCGGAGGTCATGGAAGGGCTCGGCCTTTCGATCCGCCCGGCGAGCGGGCGCGTGAAGCAGTCAGGCTGTTATGCCGGAGGGCGGCGGCGTAGCGCAAGCGGCTGCGGCCCGATTGCGCCCACGCTGCAATCTCGCGCCCGCCACCGTCATTGCTTCGGTTCCGTTTCATGGGCGGCGCGGATCGGCCGCCGGCTTCATCGCCGCCAGACTGCGCTTCGCGACCCCGCGATTTGGTTGGTCACGCCTTTCGCGTAGCAATCGTCGATCCCGAAAGCCGCGACATGTCGGTAACCATGCTCGAAGAGACAATCTCTGATCCGCTGCCGGACAGGTTTCCGGTTGTGTTCGACGGTTATCACTCGACACGAATATGTCTCGAAGGGAAAGCTCTCGAGAATCGCCAACTCGGAGCCCTCCGTATCCAGACTCCAATAGTCAATGACGCTCGGAGCGCCACACTCCCGGAGGACAGATTCCGGTAGCCGACACCTCTTACGAACCGTGACAAACGAACCGTCGTCGTTCTCTTGCAATGTACATATTTCGCACACGTATTGAAGATGTTGAGGATCATAGGATTCAAGGATTCCTCCCAGCATCCTGCCATTCTCGAGGAACTCGATGTCGCCTTCCCGGTCGAAGAGACATAAGTTGAGGCACTTACATCTGCGATTCTTCAGAAGCGAGGCGAACATTTCCGAATTCGGCTCGATGCAGATTCCTCGCCATCCGAACTCTTGCTCCATCATCAATGTGTTGCTCGATCGCAGGCCGTCCGCAGCGCCGGAATCCAAAAAGAATCCGCGGCGCTTCCAACCGAGCAGATCAAGCACGAACACATCCTGGCCGAATTGAGAACCCACGCGCCGCCTCCAGACCCACTATCGCGGCGCCAAATCGCATGGCGTCCGTTCGATGACGACGAGTTTCGAGATATGCGTCTTCGTTGCCTTGCAATGGCCCAGACAGCTTTGAGCCGTCGCGATTTGGTTTACCCAGTGCGAAACCGCGCAAAGCTTGCTGAGCGCCAGCCGACCCGCGAGGCCGATGACTGCGCCGCGGCGCTTGGCCGCGGCGAACCTAAATCGTCCGCTTCCTCCATCCGATCGCCGTAAAGGAAGGAAACATTGATACGGCGGTTCTCGTATCCCGCGCGAAAATCCAGCGGAGCGGTTCCGTGGAAAAGATTTGAGTTAAAGAAGATCGCGCGATTGACCTTGTAGGGGATGTAGCGCGAACGAGCGCCCCTATGTCTCAAGAAGCCGCGTATCAGCTCGGGGCGCCTGTTGTATTCGTCAAAGCTCCAAGTCAGGGGCGCTTTACAATCGTAGATATAGAGGCCGCCAGTCGCGGCGTCCCGATTGGCGCTTTCCGGAGTAATCCAGATATTCAGGTTCACGGCCGCGAAGTCGGCATGGACGGTCTCGCCTGGCAATTGCTCGCCGTATTTAAAACCCCAAAGCTGCCGGAGCGTTCGATCTCCGACTATCGCGGGGAAAGCTTTGGCCACTTCCCGCGCTATCTGAAGCAATAAAGGGCTGTTGAATCCCTCACGGAAGAACGCGCCAAAACGTCCGTGCGCATAGCGATTGGTAAACCAGATGGTCGACTCCAGGCAAAAGCTGCGAACGCTTTCGAGCGCCTCCGCCGTCAGGAAATCGTCCACCACCGCCACGCCGTTGCTATCGTTCAAATATTCCGACTCGACCGCTTCCCGGTTCCAGCTTCCCGAGAGAACATCCGGCAATTCAGGACTCTCGCGCACATGAATGAGGCGACTATATTTGTCTCCCAGCTTCCCTTCGTCTGCCGGACTTAATGGCATGCGAGCTTCGGGGCCAAGCGGCGTCAGACGTCTGATGAGATCCTCATAATGATTGATGACTTCGCAGAACTCGTCCCCTAGGATGTTGCGTTCCCGAAGGTATTCGAATTGCTCTATATCGTGCCGCAGCTTCTGTATTGTCAGAACCGGCGTCGTGATTCTGATGCGCCGGGGCGCTATCGCCCGGCCGGCCTGGGGTTCGAAGCGCTTCGCGCCATAGATAAGATCGGTCTGCAACCGAGCGGAGCGCGAGGCGAGATCCAGTTGTCCAACCCTAAGATAAGACGAAGTGCGCTGATCGAGTTCGAGGAGCACGGACCCATCCAAGGCATTCTCTCGCCGCAATATATCGCATTCGTCTCGCGCCTCCGTCCCCCGCAGCAGAAGCGTCGCCAATCGCGCGCGCGCCGCCTTGAGGCCTTTGCTCTCCTGGGCGATCCGTACGCGGAGTTCGGCAGCGGTCACGAGCGATTCGCGTTTTTCCGCTCCGTATTCGCTCTCAAGCATCGCAACATATTGCGCGGCGGCGTCAGCCAGCTCGGCGCTGCTGACGTAACCCTCATCGCTTATCGCTGGTTGAGAATCCGCCAATTCGTCGCATCCTATGCTTCGGTCTTCCGCTGCGCCGCCTTATGCTGATCCGACCGCCGAACCCACCACTTGCGCTTCGGCGCGCTTGGTCTTGCAAGACCGCGACAGCGCCTCGGGCACGAACACTTCGTCGAGCCAGGCGCACTGGACAACTTCGCCGACAACTTCCCGCCAATGGTCGCGCACGACAGCCCGGATCGCGTCGTCCTTGTAGAGCCGGTGACAGGCTTGGCAACGGTGGGCGTAGAAACCCTCCCATTCGATGGAAGGATTCTTCGACGCCGCCCACGCGACAATGCGTTCCGGTCCCTGATAATGTATCCAGAGCTTAAGGAAGTCTTCCTCCGATTCCGCGATGGCCGCTCGCAGAAAGTCCCGCTGTTTTACGGTCGCAACATTCAGCTCGGGAATGAGCCGCAAGCCTAGACCGCAGCATGCGCCCACGCGCCCATCCGCCTGAAGCGTATAGTCCCTCAAAACGCTCGCACACCCGCCGCGACTGGCGAGATTTCGTCGGGTCGTCGCGAGATCCTCGGGATAATTGTCCACGGTCTCGTGATTAAGCGGCATCCAAGGACTCGGCGAGACCGCGAGCCATTTGAGCTGTTCGGCGGTGAGCGCCTCAACGCGCGGATGGCGACGAACATCGTCCTCGCCCAAGCTGCTTTGGCCCCGCAATTCGATCATCACATGGACGCGAAACGAACGCTCGCACGCGGCGACAATCGCGTTCACGACGTGCTCCAAAGGCACGAATCTCACATGTTCGTCGCCGGTGCTGTAATTTATCTCGGACAGCCCGGCTTCGATCAGCAGGTCAAGTTTGGCGGCCGCGACAGTACGGTCCCGGGCCCAATGCGCGTTCGTGACGAGACGCACTGGAAACCGCAAGTCCCGCGCCAGCCGAATGGAGGCGAGCAGATCGTCCCAACGCATCGTCGCTTCGCCGCCGGTGAAGACAACATTATAAAAACCAAGTTTCCTCGCTTCATGTAGCGCGGCGGAGATCGTCTCGAGATCCAGTCTCGTTCTGTCTCGCGGGCTGGACAGGGTTCCGCAATCGTTGCAAGCCGCCGGACAGCCAAACGTTGGCATGATCGACAGCGTGCGGTGCCCACGATAGACGTGCGGCGGAAGTTGGCGTTCGGGGCTCGTCCGCGTTTCTGCAGGCGCGGCGATCATCTAGTCGTCCGACCCGACGTCAAGGGCGCCCGCGGCGCGCAACTGGTTGGCGTAATCGACGAGCGCTTCGACTGACGCTCTCTCCCAACCATACATTCCCACGAGAGGCGCCGAGACAAAGTCGTCCGTCCCGTCTTCAGTCCCAAGATCGGTTCCCGGGTCGGTTTCGTGTGGATCCGTGCCAAACCGTGTTCCGCCGCCGCCTGTGCCGGTAGGACCGCCGGTGCCAGTGCCGGTGCCTGTTGATCCGTGATCCGTACTAACAATCAAGCCTGTGGCAATGAACGTGCTGTGATAGATGAACAACGATGTTCCGCCGGCGAGCGAAACGATCGCAGCCTCGCCCAACGCACCCCGGATCAGGGCGAGAACGACGTGATCCCCCCCATGCTTTACGACTGCCTGAGCGAAATCCTGGATGAACCGCTGACGGGGCACGACAGCTCCGCCATTTGAGATTCCGTATTCTCGGAGCCAATCAAGCAGCGGGCGATTTGAGAGCACCGAATAAAGAAGCTGATTGCTGATGGACGCAGTCTGCGGGGGCAGCTTTCGGCCTTCGACATATTCGGAAATAATTTGGCTCGGGTCGGTGACGAATTGCTCACGGAGAAGCAAATCCGTCGACATCGCCCTGAAAAGCGCATCGGTTCTTCGAGCAAGAGCCGAAGCTCGCAGCACAAGCGGCTCTCGGAAGGGCTCGCCTCCGCGCGGCGATGCTGCTGATCCAGGATCGGTCGGCTCCATACGGGCCTCACAACTTGCTGAATATGGTACTTAAGTAATCATCCGCGTAGCGCCCAGTCAAGAACAATACTTGTGCAGACTGGAGATAGGAACCCCCAATGCGCCTGGATCGTTGAGGACCCGTTGAGCCGTTCAAATTCCATCCCTCATCGACGAGGGCGGCCGCTCTGGTCGCGATCCGACGATGCGGCTTTTTCGCGCGTCGCGCCGGGAAGCCTCGTGGGGCGCATGGCGCGTGAGGCCCTCTCTGGTCTCTGGCGAAGGGGAATTATCGGCGCCATTCAAGTCAATATAGCTGAGATATCGTAGCGCAACATATTGATATTGTATTAGTTTTTATTAGATGACGACGTGATCAATCCCCTCATCGACCCGAGGCGCGAAACCTCCTGCGCCCTGCCCTATCCCCATCGCCGTTCTCGACATCCTCTCGCGAATCCTGCACCGCTCCTTCATGGCTAAATCAAAGACCCTGTTCGTCTGCCAGAACTGCGGCGCGATCACACAGCGCTGGCAGGGCAAGTGCGAATCCTGCGGCGAGTGGAACACGATCGTCGAGGAGGCGGTCGCCGCCGGCATCGCCGCCTCGCGCAACCGCAGCGCCGGCCGCGCCTTTCCGCTCGAAGGGCTGACTGGGGTCGCGCGGCCCGAGGCGCGCATCATCACCGGCCTTGGCGAACTCGATCGCGTGACGGGAGGCGGCTTCGTCGCCGGATCGGTCGCGCTGATCGGCGGCGAGCCGGGCATCGGCAAATCGACGCTGCTGATCCAGGCCTGCGCCTCGCTCGCCCGCCAGGGCGGCCGCGTCGTCTATATCTCGGGCGAAGAATCGACATCGCAGGTGCGTCTGCGCGCCGCGCGGCTCGGCCTCAGCGACGCGCCCGTCGAACTCGCCGCGCAGACCGGCGTCGACGACATTGTCGCGACATTGGGCTCGGGCGACCGGCCAAGATTGGTGGTGATCGATTCGATCCAGACGATGTGGAGCGACGCGATCGAATCGACGCCGGGAACGGTGAGCCAGGTGCGCGGCTCGGCGCAGGCTTTGATCCGCTTCGCCAAGGCGAGCGGCGCCGCGATCATTCTGGTCGGCCATGTCACCAAGGACGGACAGATCGCTGGGCCGCGCGTCGTCGAACATATGGTCGACGCGGTGATGTCGTTCGAGGGCGAGGGCGCTCACGCTTTTAGAATCTTGCGCGCATCCAAGAACCGATTCGGCGCCACCGACGAGATCGGCGTGTTCGAAATGACAGGCGCGGGGCTCAGCGAAGTCGCCAACCCCTCCGCTTTGTTCCTCGCCGGCCGCGATGGGGCGAGCCCGGGGGCGGCGGTGTTTGCGGGGATTGAAGGCGCGCGCCCGCTCCTGGTCGAAATCCAGGCCCTCGTCGCGCCCACGACGCTGGGCACGCCGCGCCGGGCGGTGGTGGGCTGGGATTCCTCGAGATTGGCGATGATCCTCGCCGTGCTGGAGGCGCATGGCGGCTTGAAGCTTGGCCAATATGACATCTATCTCAATGTCGCGGGCGGTCTCAAGATCGCCGAGCCGGCCGCCGATCTGGCGGCGGCCGCCGCGCTTGTCTCCTCGCTGGTCGGCGTCAGCCTGCCTCACGATGCCGTCTATTTCGGCGAGATCGGCCTCTCTGGCGCCATCCGGCCTGTCGCGCATGCGGGATTGCGGCTGAAGGAAGCGGCCAAGCTCGGCTTCACCCGCGCTGTCGCGCCCGCTTCCGCGGACAGGCAAGGCGCCGGGACTGCGAAGCTTACAATGAGTCCGGTGTCGTCGGTGGCGAGCCTCGTCGCCGAAATCGCAGCGGCGGGAATAGCCGTGAACAAAGACCGTAACAGGGTGACGAAGTGAACGGGCTTCGCTATAAGCGGCGGGCGCGGGCATTCAGTCACTAGCGCGAAGCGCGAAAGCCATGCGAGGCCCATTGAAATGCCCTCTTATCTCGACCTCGGACTGATCATTATCATTCTTGTTTCGGCGCTTCTGTCGATGGTGCGCGGCTTTACGCGCGAAGTCCTGGCGATAGGCTCGTGGGCGGCGGCGGCGGCGGCGGCTTATTTCTTCTATCCCAATCTCGTGCCCTATGTGACGCCCTACATCCATAAGGAGCCGCTCCCGGCGGTGATTTCGGCGGCGGTGATCTTCTTCGTCGCGCTGATCGTGGTTTCGATCCTCACGGTGCGCATTTCCGACGCCATCCTCGACAGCAAGGTCGGCGCGCTCGATCGTTCGCTGGGCTTTGTCTTCGGCGCCGTGCGCGGCTTCCTGCTTGGCGTCGTCGCCTTCGCGATTTTCAATTGGCTGGTCGCGGAAAAGCAGCAGCCCGAATGGGTCAAGAACGCCAAGACGCGGCCGATATTGATGCAGACGGCCGATCGCGTCATCGCTTTGCTGCCCGACGACGCCGAACATACGATCGAGGGCTGGTGGAAGAAGACGAAGACGGCGGCCCCCGCCGACGATGCGCCGCTGCCGCCCGATGAATCCAACGACGTCAAAAGCCCCGATATGACCGCGCCCGCGGCTGCGCCGCCCAAGAAGACCGAAGCGCCCGCTCCGACGCCCCCCGCGGCCACCGCCAACACCGTCGCGCCAACCGACAAGCAGAAACTCGACGCGATCCTCAACAAACCCACCGCTCTGCCCAACAAGCCCGCCGTGCTCCCCACGCCGCCAGCCAAGCCTTGACGAGGCCGCGGGCGGACACCAAGTGGGTCGGCGGGCGATGAACCAAGCGAGGCCGCCATCTCCAGTCCCCTGACAGCCAGAGATTGCGATTTCGATCTCGATGGCGACCGCCTGCGCGAAGAATGCGGCGTGTTCGGCATTTTCGGCCACCCCGACGCCGCCGCGATCACCGCCCTCGGTCTGCACGCCCTGCAGCATCGCGGCCAGGAGGCGGCGGGCATTGTCTCGTTCGACGGCCAGCGGTTCCAGTCCGAGCGGCGACAAGGGCTGGTCGGCGACCATTTTTCCAATAGCGCGACGATCGAGCGATTGCCCGGCTCTTCCGCCGTCGGGCATGTCCGCTATTCCACGACGGGCGGCACGATCCTGCGCAATGTCCAGCCGCTGTTCGCCGAACTCGACGGCGGCGGCCTCGCGGTCGCCCATAACGGCAATCTGACCAATGGACTGACGCTTCGGCGCGAATTGATCCGCGACGGCGCCATCTGCCAATCGACCTCCGACACCGAAGTGATCCTGCATCTGGTCGCCCGCTCGCGACGGCCGCGCGTGATCGATCGCTTTATCGAATCCTTGCGCCAGATCGAAGGCGCCTATGCCCTGGTCGCCCTCACCAACAAGAAGCTGATCGGCGCCCGCGACCCGCTCGGCATCCGCCCGCTGGTGCTTGGCGAACTCAACGGCTGTCCGATCCTCGCCTCGGAGACCTGCGCGCTCGACATTATCGGCGCGAAATTCGTGCGCGACGTCGAAAATGGCGAGGTCGTGGTGATTTCCCGCGAGGGCGTGCAAAGCCTGCGGCCCTTCCCGGCCCAGCGCATGCGCCCATGCATCTTCGAATATATCTATTTCGCGCGGCCCGACTCGATCGTGCATGGACGCTCCGTCTATGACGCGCGCAAGGCGATGGGCGCCGAACTCGCGCGCGAAGCGCCCGCCGACGCCGATGTGGTCGTGCCGGTGCCCGATTCAGGCGTGCCGGCGGCGCTCGGCTATGCGCAGACCTGCGGCATTCCCTTCGAGCTCGGCATCATTCGCAATCATTATGTCGGCCGCACCTTCATTCAGCCGACTCAGGCGATCCGCGAACTCGGCGTTCGCCTCAAACACAACGCCAATCGCTCGGTGATCTCCGGCAAACGCATCGTTCTGATCGACGATTCGATCGTCCGCGGCACGACATCGGTGAAAATCGTACAGATGATGCGCGACGCGGGCGCCGCCGAAGTGCATTTCCGCATCTCCTCGCCGCCCATCACGCATCCCGATTATTATGGCATCGATACGCCCGAGCGCGACAAGCTCTTGGCCGCGCGTATGAATCTCGAGGAGATGCGCGATTTCATGGGCGCCGACAGTCTCGCTTTCCTGTCCGTCGATGGCACTTACCGCGCGATGGGCTATCCCAGGCGCGACGATGCGCAGCCCCAATTCACCGACCATTGTTTCACCGGCGATTACCCGACCCGGCTGACCGATGTGGTCGGCGAGTCGGCGAAACAGCAATTGTCGCTGCTGGCGGAAGCCGGTTAAGACGGGCCAAAAGGCTGTCTCTCCTAAGCATCAGGCGCCAAGATTGTTGCATCGCAGCATCACCCGCCATGAAATTTCCGCATTTTTAAGCTGACCTTCAAAATCCAATATCACTCAACTTCGCCAATTTTGTTGATATTCCACTGCATTTTTGATCGATCATGATCGATCCGATCTAAATTTTGAAGATTTTATTAAAATAGCTATGCGCTAATCGCATGACTGGTGGACGATCTTTCGTCTTCTAATCCTCATGTTCATCGATTATGTTGCAACGCACTGGCTGAGGCGATCGTCCATTCGGGATGCGCTGAGCCGACAGAACATTGGCAAGAAAAAAGGAGAGGCACATGACCTCGATCAAGACTATCACTGAGAAGCTGAACGCCTGGCGCCGCTACCGCGAAGCCGTGCGTGAATTGTCCCGCCTGAACGACCGTGAATTGAGCGACATCGGCATTCGCCGTGGCGACATCGAATTCATCGTGCGTCAGAGCATCGCCGCCTAATTGACGGACAACGCGGGAGAGGCTGACTTCCCTCCCGGTCGCAAAGCCCCCCGCGTATCGAGCGCCCGCCGGATCCTCCCCCGGCGGGCGTTTTTTTTGCGCGAGCCGCCAAGCCGAGGCGCGATTGACTAGGCCGCCTGGCTTTGTGACAAGCGGGCGATGAAACCCATTCATGTCATCGGCGGCGGCCTCGCCGGCTGCGAAGCGGCCTGGCAGATGGCGCGCGCCGGCGTTCCCGTCGTCCTCCACGAAATGCGCCCCGAGCGCGGCACGGAGGCGCACCGGACCGACGGGCTCGCCGAACTCGTCTGCTCGAACTCTTTCCGCTCGGACGATGCCGAAAACAATGCGGTTGGCGTCATTCATCGCGAAATGCGCGCGATGGGCTCGCTGATCATGCGCAGCGCCGACGCGCATCAGGTGCCCGCCGGCGGCGCTTTGGCGGTCGACCGCGATGGTTTTTCGGCGGCGGTGGAAGCGGCGATCCAGCAGGAGCCGCTGATCGAAATCGTCCGCGGCGAAGTCGCGGCCATTCCGCCTGACGACTGGGACAGCGTCATCATCGCCACCGGCCCCCTGACTTCGCCCAATCTGGGCGCCGCGATCGGCGCGCTGACGGGCGAAAAGGAGCTGGCCTTCTTCGACGCGATCGCGCCGATCGTCCATCGCGATTCCATCGATATGACCAAAGCCTGGCTGCAATCGCGTTATGACAAGACGGGGCCGGGCGGCACCGGCGCCGATTACATCAATTGTCCGCTTGACCGCGACCAATATGAAAATTTCATCGAGGCGCTGCTCGCCGCCGACAAGACCGAGTTCAAAGGATTTGAGGGCACGCCTTATTTCGACGGCTGCCTGCCGATTGAAGTGATGGCCGAGCGGGGGCGCGAAACCCTACGGTTTGGACCGATGAAGCCGATCGGCCTGACCAATGCGCATCAGCCAACGGTCAAGCCCTGGGCGGTCGTGCAATTGCGCCAGGATAATGCGCTCGGCACGCTCTATAATATGGTCGGCTTCCAGACCAAGCTCAAATACGGCGAACAGGCGCGGGTGCTGCGCGCCATTCCAGGGCTGGAGAGTGCGGAATTCGCGCGGCTCGGCGGCCTGCATCGCAACACTTTTCTGAATTCGCCGCGCCTGCTCGACCCGCTGCTGCGCCTCAAAGCGATGCCGCGCCTGCGCTTTGCGGGGCAGATCACCGGCTGCGAGGGCTATGTGGAAAGCGCAGCGGTCGGCTTGATCGCCGGGCGCCTCGCGGCGGCGGAAAGGCTGGGGCTTCCCGCGGTTGTTCCGCCCGGCACGACCGCGATTGGCGCGCTGCTCAACCACATCACCGGCGGCCATATCGAGGCGATCGACGCCGGCCCCCCGTCGTTTCAGCCGATGAACGTGAATTTTGGCCTGTTTCCGCCGATCGAGGGGCCGAAAGCCGACGCCGACGGCAAGCGGCTGCGTGGACCGGAGAGGGGAGCGGCGAGGAAGCGGGCGCTGTCGGAAAGGGCGCGGATCGATATGGACGCGTGGCTGCGCCCGGCTTCGTGACGCCCGAACGAAGGCGGTCTGCGCTGGGCTCAGCGCCACGCATCCATTGATTGCTTGAAGGCGATTATGCGCAAGAGGAATTCGAACTCAAGGACGGCCCCAAAGCCCGTCGCTTGTGACGGGCGTCTTTCGACGCCCTATGGGGCCGCCGCCTTCGGCGGTCGCCTAAAGGCGATCCTTGACTTCGAATTCCTCTCGCGCTCCGCTCCGCCAAGCAAACAATGGACACATCTGCCTCAACCTCCATCTCACTTCTCATGAGTTCGCCTCAGATTGGCAGGGCGTTCGCCCTGACTCGCTGCGCGCGCTCGTCCTCTCGACAAAGGCCCGTCCCCCATGCCGCCATCCGAAACCAAGACGCGAATCGACTGGATCGCTTCAAGTTGCCGCCTGCTGCAATCGACGGCGGCCGAATTCGCGCGGACCCGGCCCTTCACCGGCCTGACGATCGGCACGGCGATCCATCTTGAGCCGAAGACGGCGGCGCTGCTGACGACGCTGCAAGCGGGCGGCGCGCGCCTTGTCGCGACGGGCAATCTCAACAGCACGCAGCCTGAAACGATCGCGTACCTCAGCGCCCACGATATCGCGGTCATTGGCGAGCAGACGACCGACGCTGCCGCGCATGGCCGCTTCCTCGACGCCATTCTCGCCGAAAAGCCCGACCTGCTGCTCGACAATGGCGGCGACCTCTTCGCGCGCGTCGCGGAACGCGGCTATCCCGCGCTGCGCGGCGGCACGGAAGAGACGACATCCGGCCGCGCCCGCCTGGCGCCGCTGAGAGACGCGATCAAGGTTCCCGTTCTCGTCATCAACGACAGTCCGATCAAGCAATTCGCCGAGAACAGGCACGCCGTCGGCCAAAGCCTGTTCGAGAGCTATATGCGGTTCACCAACCGCAGCACCAACGGCAAACGCGTCACGGTCTTTGGCTATGGCGCCTGCGGCAAGGGCGTCGCCGCCTGCTTTCGCAACGCCTATAGCGTGGTCAGCGTCGTCGACGTCAATCCCGTGACGACTCTTGAGGCGCATCTCGACGGATTCGCCACGCCGTTGCGCGAACAGGCGATCCGCGGCGCCGATGTGCTCGTCACCGTCACCGGCGCGCCTGATATCATCACGGCCATCGATCTGCCTTTGCTGAAAGACGGCGCGATCCTGATCAACGGCGGCCATCTGCCGCACGAGATCGCCGTCGCGGCGATCGCCGCCGACAAAAGCGTCGTCGAGACGATGCGCTATCCCTCCGAGGGCATCGAGACGTTTCGCTTCAGCGACGGCAGAACGATCCATGTGCTGGGCGAAGGGCATATGGCCAATCTCGCGGGACCGCGCCCGCTCGGCAATTCCGTGGAATCGATGGATCTGGGGTTCACGCTGCAGGCGCGCTGCCTGGAGCGGGTGGCGCATGGAATCGGCCCCGGCCATTGCGTCGTCCCCGTGCCGGCCGACATCGATGCGGCGGTGGCGGAGGCTTATCTAGCGATCAACCGGTGAGAGGCTGGATGGATGCGTTCTCGGCGCCGTTATCGCGCAAGCGCCCCGCCTGACGGCCGCGAGGACCAACGTCAGGCGGGGTTACTTCCTGTCATGACGGCCCCTGGACGCTTCCTCGCGCGCCCGCGCCGTCCTTGGACGGCGCGGCTCCGGCATGATGGGAGCGTACTGGAGAGGCGAAAGCCGATGTTGTCGTTGCGATTGTCCGGCTCGTTCCTGTTGCGATTTGCCGAGCGGAGGTTCCTCGGATTGTTGTTCCAGGAACCGCCGCGCAGAGCCCGCAGGGCCTTTGGGGACCGTCAGGCTTCAGCGACGATTCGAAAGGACCGCCGCGGAAGAGGGTCTGACGCAAGCGCCAGGTGTCGGCATGTTCGGCATGTGCGATCCAAGCCCGAACGCGCGGCGCGATCTCTTCGAACGTGACCGCGCCGGCGTTGAACCGGTCGCGCATGGCGCGGTAGCGGCCACGGAATCGCGCTACATTGTCTTCCGGCAATCGGCGACGCCCGTCATTTGCCAAGACGATGCCGAGGAAGGCCGACGGCTCCCGCGTGGACACTGCCGCAGTCTTACGAGGATGCAACAACAGTCGGCGGCCGGCGAGAAATTTTTCAATACGGATTCGCCAACCGCAAAGCGTTTCCAGATCGTCGTGAAAGAGCGCGAAATCGTCGACGTAGCGCAGGTAGCCGCGAACGCGCAGCACTTCCTTCACGAAATGATCGAGCGGGTCGAGATAGACGTTGGCGAAAAACTGGCTCGTCAAATTGCCGATCGGCAACCCGCGCCGCCGCTCGTAGGGCGCCCACAGCGTGTCGCCTGGGAAGTAGACATCGACCGGCTCTTGACGATTCGAGCCGTCGACGATCGCGTCCAGGACGGTCAGGATTTGGTTGTCATCAATCCTGCGCCGAAGGTCGGACTTCAGAATTTCGTGGTCGATGGCGGGGAAATATCGAAAGATGTCGCAGCGCAGCACATGTACGTTGCGGCGCGCGAACTGCTCGTAGCGATCGATGGCGGCATGAGTGCCTTTGTCCCTGCGGTTGGCGTAGGAATCGAAGATGAAGCCGCGCTCGAACACGGGCTCGACGACGGCGCAAAGCGCATGATGCACGACCCGGTCGCGAAACGCGGCGGCGGAAACGATGCGCGGCTTGGGGTCGCGAATTTCGAACGCGACATATTTGCCGGGACGCCACGTCCCCGCCAGCAATTCTCGCTCCAGACGCAGGCACTCGGTCTCCAGATCGGCCAGAAAAGCTGTGACGCCCGGGCTTCTCCGTTTGCCGCGCGCGGCGCGCAGAGCCGCCGGGCGCAACGCGCGGAAACTGACGGCGCGACGGAAATCGAGCGTGTCAGGCGGCATGTTCGGCACGGTCCCTTCTCGCCCACCCCCCAATCATGCGGCCGATTTCATCGAGCGCCCTCGCCGCAAACTCGAAACGATCCTGGTCGAGAAAGCGCAGATCGACGGCGATTCGGAAGAGGTGGCGCAATTTCTCGACGCCAAGGTTGGCGCTTTGCAGATGCGCCTGTCGCGCCTTTGTGTAAGTCGCCTCGATGAGGCGATCGAGAACATCCAACGCCGTCGCCTGGATACGGTCCCCAAGGAGAAACTTCTGGCTTCGGGGAAAGCGCTCAACGGTCGGCACGAGCCAGCGAATGAAGCCATTCAACGCTTCCAGCGCCGGGCTGACTTTCCTGTCCGCAGATCCCGCGTGTCCCAAACGATCACTCTCGCCGATTCGTCCGTATGCGGTTCAATTTTAGCCAGTCCGAACAGGCGCGAAACAAAATAATCAACATTTGCACACGTTCCGGAACGCCAAGAATAGTGGCCGGGGCTGCGCCCCGGACCCCGCTTGAAGAAAAGACATAAAGAATCAGGAATTAAAGCGTCCTGGAGAGGCGAAAGCCGATGTAGTCGAAGCGATCGCCCGGCTCGCACCTGCCGCGATTCGCCGAGCGGAGGCCCCTCGGATCGCCGTACCAGGAACCGCCGCGCAGAGCCCGCAGGGCCCTATTCTTGTTCTTTTTGACATCAGGTATCTGTTTTGGGTGAGTCTCGCGGACGAGCTTGCCGAAAGCCGCGCCATCCTCCGGCAGTTTCGCGATATTGTCGGCCCATTCGTCCGCGCACCATTCCCAGACATTGCCGATCATATCGTGCAATTGCCAGTCGTTGGGCGCAAAATGACCGACCGGCGACGTCCGCCCGCCCTCGAAGCTTCGAGCGCCGTTGGCGCGCGCGGCGTCCCAGGCATCGCCCCACCAGCGCCGCGTGTCCGTCCCCGCCCGGCAGGCATATTCCCATTCCGCCTCCGAGGGCAGCCGATAGGCCTTGCCGCCGAGCTTGCCGTTCAGCCAGGCGACATAGGCCTGCGCGTCGCTCCAGCTTAGGTTGATCGCGGGGCGCCGCGCGCGTCCCCAATTGCTGTGCGGGACGCGCTTGCGCCCCGTTGCATCGGTGAAAACGTCATATTCCTCGAAAGTGACGGGATAGCGGGCCATCGCGAAGCGTCGCGGAATCCGCGTCCGCCGCTTGCCGAGGCCTGGCGCAATTTCATCGTCCCGGGCCTTGTCGTCTTCCGGAAGTTCCGCGTCGCCGAGAGCGGACCCCATGGCGAATTCGCCGGCCGGCAGGACGACCATTTCCGGGGCGAAGGGGGCTTCGCGGAAGATGGCGAGGTCGCGGAGACGACGCGCGTTGAGCGGAAAGCGACTTTTCCATCGGCGCGTCATCTCCGTTTTCAAATAGTTATCGAAATCCGCCGCCTCAGCGAGAGTCGCGAGTTGCATCGTCGCGCAATCGAACTCCGCCCGCTCGATTCGCGCGCCCTTGAAGCTTGCGTTCGTCAAGTCGCAACCTGTGAAGCCGAAACCCCGCAAGTCCTGCCCGTCGAAACGGCAGCCTGAGAAGTCGCCGAAACGCAGTTCATACGTTGGGTTCAGACCCGCCAAGCGAATGAGCTCAACGAAGTCTTCGACGGCCGAATTATCAATGGCGTCAATGCGTTCCTCAAGGTCGCCCACAGACATTCGGCCACAGTCGCTCGCGATCATTCCGGCTCCGCTCTCTTAATGCTCAACATCTGGACGACCAGCGTGACATAGCCGTCATCGGCGAGAACGCCCAGATTCGCGCGTTTCGCCAAATGATAGATTACCTGCTTCCGATTCATGCTTTGGCTGTGCGAAACGGACTGGCCTTCCGATGGGGCTCGCACACAGACGAAATCATGGTCGAACGAAGCGACCATCCTGATCGTCAGCATTTCCCCCGCGCGGGCTTGGTCATAAAACCCCAGAGGAATGGCGGGCGCGAGGCCGTTCAGCAGCAATGGCCCCGTTGGCGACCCTTCGTTCTCGAAAACCACATGCAGACCATCTGGCGTCCCTCTTCTCGTGATTTTGACTCCGGGAACCTGGCTATCCATTGCCGGCGGACGGCAAACGCCACGCCGGCCCGGATCCGGATCGACGAACAGCGAGAACTGCCCAACGCCGATCTGCACGCCGCGGCATGTCGGGATCGTTTGCACGTTGACGTGACAGTCGATGGAAATCGGATCGCCTTCCGGTTGCGGCTGCAAATTGTCTCGACGGAACGCGCAGGTCGCGAGTTCTCGAATTTTTACGTCGGCGATATCGGCGTGCAGTTCGATAAGAGGGCGATTGCGCCGCTTCGAGGCAACTCCGTCCGCACTATCGTCTGAAACCGCCGGCTCGACCTCGGATGAATGGCCCAGGCCATTCAAATATTCGTCCAGTTTCGGTTCCAGCGCCTTTGGGATCCAACCCTTATGGTTGCTGCGGTCGTCGAACCAGTATCGAAAAGTACTACGCCTGACACCCAAGTGTGTCGCGCAGTCGACTTCGCTACCACCAACGCTCTTGATACGCCGGCTCGTGTCCGACCGATCGACCCAAGTCTGCGGGCTCCACCGCCCCCAAGGTCTCCTCGGTTTCTTCGCCTGTTCGGAGTCCATCGCCCACAATTCAGCAAATAACGACTGGGGAAATGCTAGCCGAGTTCGTCGGCCACCGCACCGACATTTATCGGCCTGTTTCCGTCACGTACCGCCAGGCCGGCTATCGGAGGCCGCCACAAGCCTCAAATCGCGCCGAAGTCGCCAGAACAAGACGGAACGCGGCGGGGCAATGTTCTTTCAAGGCGGCGCGCCGTGTGAAAACTGGGTTGCCATCACGTTCACGGAGAACCCCGATGGTCGCCTTCCTCACCCTCCTCGCCGCCGCCCTCCTTCGCAGTCTCATCGCCAAGGGCGCCGGCCTCGAACTCGAAGCCTGGCTCGAAGCGCGGTTTCCCGCGCTGCCGCATCTCGCCTGCGCGGCGGCGGGCGTCCTGATCGCGGTGCTCGTCATCGAGATTGCGGCGCTCGGCGTCGAAGCCCTCTTCGGGCGCGGCGGCGGCGAATAGTTCGCCCGTCATCGCGAGCGGCTGTCGGACGAACGCTTCGCGCTCGCCTTGAGAACCGATCCAGACGAGGGCTGCGGGAGCCAAAGTCTGGATTGCTTCGCTCCCTCGCAATGACGCGGCCCAATCCGCCTTCGCCATGCGCCCCAACTTCCCCCTGGGCCGCCGATTGAAATCCACGCGCCTTGGCCAAAGCTAGAGCGACATTTTGGCTGTTATCGCGTTAGCTGCTGGTCTCGTTTTTCTCAGTTCATCCAGCCAACCCGGTTTTCCAAGCCAAACGTCGCCCTGGGGGAAAACGACAGCTAACGCGATAAGAGCCGGGAATACCTTTCTGAAAAACTGAATCAATGCTATGATGAATTCTTGTTTTCATCAAGCAGGAAGCGAAGCCATGAGTGAAGCCCGCCGTCCAGCCGCGCGCCGCGCAAGCGAGGCCGAGGGGGGATCGTCGCCTCGCCGACGCGCAGGGCGGCGCGGCGCGGTCGAAAACTTTTTTTCGATTTTCCCCCTTGCAACCCTTTGAAATTCCACGAAGTGGTCAGAAAAAAATTTGCGGGGCGCCGCGGATGGTCAGAAATTGGCGAAGCTTTTCAACGGCTCTTATCGCATGAGCCGTTGGTCTCGTTTCCAAAAGACGGATAGACCACGCCTTGCACGCTTCATCCCGTCAGCCTGGGAACCCGATCGCCCGAAGGGCGCGCAGGCCCCGTTTGGCCGAAAAAATGCGATTTGGAAACTCAAAGAGGGTCAAACCCTTGATATCGCTCGTTTCGCGGATGCTCGCGACCTTCCGGGACAGCGAGAATCAAGGACTTAGCAGCGATTTTGGCGCGCCATGTCGGGTCATTCGGGGGCTCGGGCTATTCCCAGGCTATTCCATTGCCGGTTTTATCGCCCGCGCGCGGCGCGCCACAAGGCCCATTGGCGGCGCCATTGCGGCGCCTCGACGACGGCGCCGAAGGGCGAATAGTTGGCGCGCTCCATCCGCGCGAGATAGAGCGGCGGAACAGCCAAGGGCAGGAAGGCGGGGGCGATTTCGGCGGGCGCCTGCGGGGTGAGGCCACGCGCCGCGTCGAGATGCCGACGCGCATGACCGCGCAATTCCGCGAGCGCCGCGCGCAGGCCCGGGCCGTCGCGCCGCGCCGCCATATCCTCGCGGGAGACGCCGTGACGGGCCAGAATATCGGCCGGCAGATAGACTTGTCCGCGCGCGCTGGTCAGCGGCAGCGCCCTGAGCAGCCCGACCATCGCGTAAGCGACGCCGGCATGGCCGGCCGCATCGGCGCCGCCGAGATCGCGCCCCTGCCCGAGAATAAGCGCGCCAAGCCGGAACAGCACCGAACAGGTCTCCCCGCAATAGCCCTCGAAATCATTCAGGCTCGGCATCGGATCATCGTAGAGATCAAACATGCGGGCCGTGAGCAGGTTGTCGAAGGCCTGCAGCGGCAGGCTGAAGCGCTCGATCGTATCGATCAAAGCGGCGGCGACGGGATGGCCCGCGACCTCGCCGCGCCCTGCCCCTGTCAAAGCCTCGCGCCACCATTCGAGCCGCATCTCGCCCGCCAGAGGCTCGCGCACAAAATCGCGCAGGCGGCCGACTTCATAGGAGAAGGCGGTCAACGCATAGAGATGCAGGCGCGCATCGGCCGGCGCAAAAAGCGCGGCAAGCCAACGGTCGCGATCGTGATCGCGCGTCAGCGTCTCGCAATGGGCGTAGGCTTGCGCCAGGGCGGGGGAAGATGGGATCATGGTCCTAGCGGTCGAGGCGCCTTTGAGCCGAGGCCGGCGGAGTGCGGGTCCGTTCGATCGGGGCTTGGCGGCGGAGGGCGTTCGAATGTCTGAAATAGAATCCTTCGTCACGCGCGTCGAAGATGTCAAACCGGCGGCGTGGAACGACCAGCGCGGACGCCTTTCGTTTCACACATTGATCAGCGGCGAGTCGACGCCGAGCGATGGCCTCGTCGCGGGCGTCGCCATTGTCGAGCCCGGCGGCGCGTTGGCGCTCCATTCCCACGCGCAGCCGGAAATCTATTTCGTCCTCGAGGGCGCCGCCATCGTGACGATCGAGGGCGTCGAACGGACGGTCTCGCCGGGCGCCGCGGTTTTCATCCCCGGCGCTGCGCGTCATTCCGTTCGCAATGCTTTCGACAAGACGTTCCGGTTTTTCTACGTCTTTCCCGCCGATCGCTTCGACCAGATCCAGTACAATTTCGTCGACGAGGCGTAGCGCACGCGGCTTTCCCCGCGCCGCTATCGCGATCGTCATGGCGCTGCGATCAGCGCCGCCGCAACGCGGCGGTTCTCGCCGAGCAGGATGTTGTAGACCCGCGCGGCGGGACCGGTCGCCATCGCTTCGACGCGCAGGCCCGCTTCCTTCAACCGCGCCTTCACAGGCGCCGATAGCAACGCCATTTTCTCGCCCGTGCCCACCACGAATATCTCAATCGAGCGCGGATGCTCGGCGAGTTCGACGAAGAGGAGGCTGAGCGAGGCGATGGTGATCGCCGCCGGCGTCAAGGGTTCGAAAGCGCGCACGCCCGTCGGGGTCGCAAGGATCGAGCCGACATGCGACATGCCGGCGAAGCGGAAGCCGCCCGCGCCATAGGCGTCGATCAAATGTCGGCCGGGGACGAAACCATCGGTCCCGGCCGGCGCCGCGCTCATCCCTTGGCCTTGGAAGCGGGAAGGTTTTGGGCTTCGGGCGCGCTTTCCCTGTCGAACACGTCGGCTCTGACGCCAAGATAAATCAGGATCGGCGAGCAGATGAAGATCGAGGAATAGGTGGCGACGAATATGCCCCAGATCATCGCCGCCGAGAACGAACGGATGACATGGCCGCCAAGGAAGAACAGCGCGAGCAAGGCAAGGAAAACCGTCGTCGCCGTCATGATCGTGCGCGGCAGCACGGCGTTGATCGACATGTTGACGATTTCGGCTGTCGAGAGGCGCTTGTATTTGCGCATGACTTCGCGAATGCGATCGAGGACGACGACGGTCTCGTTCAAGGAATAGCCGACGATCGTCAGGATCGCCGCGATCGAGGTCGTGTTGAACTCAAGTTGCGTGACGCAGAAAAACCCAACCGTCAGCAGCAAGTCATGCATGGTGCCGATAATGGCGCCGATCGCGAACTGCCACTCGAACCGGAACCACAAATAGGTCAGCACGGCGAGGATCGAAACAACGATGCCGAGCGTGCCCTTCTGCACGAGTTCGCCCGACACGCGCGGCCCCACCGCGTCGACCTTACGAAATTCGTAATTGTCGCCGAAGGCCTGGCGCAATTTGCCGACCGCGGTTTGCTGCGCCGCTTCGCCGCCCGGCTGAATGCCGACGCGCATCACCGCATCGGTGTCGGCGCCCGAGCGCTGGACTTCGACGGCGCCCAGACCCAGCGATTCCCCGGTGCTGCGCAGCGCGGCAATATCGGCATTGCCGCTCTTGGCGCGCAATTCGACCTGCGTGCCGCCGGAAAAGTCGATGCCGAAATTCATGCCGACGAAAAAGAACAGCAACACCGCGACAATCGACAGGATCGCCGACAGCGGATAGCTCAGGCGCCGCAGGCGCATGAAGTCGAATTTTGTGTTCTCTGGAGCGAGGCGCAACAGCTTCATCAGGCTATTTCCTTCGCGCGGCGGGAGGTTGGAGCCGGGCGATCATATCGGCAACTTGGTCGGGCGTTTGTAGCGATACCAGAGCGCGATCATCATGCGCGTCATGGTCACTGCCGTGACGACCGAGGTGAGAATGCCAAGGCCCAGCGAAACGGCGAAGCCGCGCACTGGCCCCGAGCCGAAGAGATAGAGGATCACGGCCGCGACGAACATCGTCACGTTCGAATCGATGATGGTCGCAAAAGCGCGTTTGAAGCCGGCGTCGAGCGCGGAAATAATCGAGCGCCCCATATGCGCCTCTTCGCGAATGCGCTCGTAGATCAGCACGTTGGAATCCACCGCCATGCCGATGGTGAAGACGACGCCGGCGATGCCCGGCAAGGTCAGCGTCGCGCCGATCAGCGCCATCGAGGCGAAGATGAACAGGATGTGCACGGCGAGCGCCACGTCGGCGAACACGCCGAAAATCCCATAAGTCGCCAGCATATAGCAAACGACCAGAACGCCGCCGACGATCGCCGCCCGCTTGCCCGCGTCGATCGAATCCTGCCCGAGGCCGGGGCCGACCGTCCGCTCTTCGACGACGGTCAATTTGGCGGGCAAGGCGCCGGCGCGCAGCAGAACGGAAAGATTGTCCGCTTCCTGGACCGTAAAATTGCCGGTGATCTGGCCGCGGCCGCCCGTGATCGGCGTCTGGATTACGGGCGCGGAAATGACTTTCCCATCCAGCACGATGGCGAACCGGCGCTGGACATTTTCCGACGTCACCTGCCCGAAACGCTGGCCGCCGCGCAGGTTGAAGGTGAAATTGACGTCGGGCTGGCTGTTCTGGTCGAACCCGGTCTGCGCATTCGTCAGATCCTCGCCTGCGACCATCACACGCTTTTGCACGGGTATCTGACCGCCCTGCTGTTGCGGCAGGTTGTCGACTTCGTTGGGCGGATCGCCGGGATCGGCGACGAGGCGAAATTCAAGATTGGCGGTCGCGCCGACCAGTTTCTTCACCTCGGTGGTGTCCTGCAGGCCCGGCACTTCGACCAGGATGCGGTCGACGCCCTGCTGCTGGATGTTGACCTCTTTCGTGCCCGATTCATTAAGGCGGCGATTCAGAACTTCAATGGATTGCGTGACGGCGCGACGGATTTTGTCGTTGATCGCCGCGTCCGTCAGCAGCAGTTGCACCGAGCCATCGCCAACATCCGTAATGTCGAGCATGTGGCCGGCCGTGCCGATGATGGCGTTGCTGATGGGTTGGTCGAGCGCCCGAAGCAAAGGCAGCGCCTTGGCGCGTTCGGCGGCGTCGGCGATGCGCACCTGCACCCCGCGCGGCAGAACGGCGATGCCGCCGCTCAGCGAAATGCGCCCCTCGCGCAGCTTGCCGCGAACGTCGTCCCGCAAGGTTTCGACCTGCGCATGCGTCAGCGCGGCGCTATCGACCTCCCAAAGCAGAGAGGCGCCTCCCTGCAGATCAAGCCCGAGAACGATGGGGCGGACCGGCAAGAACGAGGGCAGCAATTTCTCCAAGCGATCGACCGTCGCCGTCCCCAGAAAGCTCGGGACGAGAAGAAGCACGGCCAAAAAAGTGACAGCCAGAATGGAGGCGACCTTCCAGGGGGCCAGACGCAGCATCGTGTTTTACTGTCTCCGCGAGGTCGAGAGGGGCGCGCGCAGGCCCCGACCGTTTATTTGGAAGGAGCGTCCTTGACGGGCTCGCCCTTGGCGCGCACATCGCCGATGCCGGATCGCGCGACGCGAACGCGCACGTTGGGGGCGATTTCAAGCTCGACTTCCGTGTCGTCGGTCGCCTTGGTGATTTTGCCGATCAGACCGCCGGTGGTCACGATCGTATCGCCGCGTCGCGCGCCCTGGACCATGGCCCGCTGCTCCTTGGCGCGGCGCTGCTGGGGCCGCAGAATCAGGAAATACATGATCGCGAATATGACGACGAAGGGCGCGAATTGGACAAGCATGTCGGACGACCCGAAAGCGGTCGCTCCGCTCGCCTGGGCGAAAGCTGGCGTGATAAACAAGGGTTACAACTCCGACGACGGATATTCCGCGCTTTGCGAGGGTTTTCTCGAGCGCGCGGCATATATACCGGGCGGCGCTGCGAAAGCAACGGCGCCCTCCCGACGGCTTCCGGCCGCTTCTTGCCACGCCAGGAAGCCTGAATCATCTTCCGCGCCCCATCTGGCCCGCACCGGTAACCTCGACTTGAATTGGCAATTGTCATGCGTTGTCCGGCTCAGCTAACAATTGACGACCGCGCGATGATCGATTCGCGTTTGAGGAACGAACAACAGGGGGAACCGGCATGAACAAGCCTATTGCCGAATTTATCGGGACTTTTGCGCTCGTTTTCATCGGTTGCGGAGCCGCCGTCATCGGCGGAATGGGCGCGGGGCCAACCGCCATCAATGTGCTTGGCATCGCCTTCGCGTTTGGTCTGGCGATCGTCGCCATGGCTTATGGCATCGGCCCGGTGTCGGGCTGCCACGTCAACCCGGCGGTCAGTTTTGGCGTGTTCGTCGCCGGCCGGATGAGCATGAGCGACCTCATCAGCTATGTTATCGCGCAAGTGCTGGGCGCGATCGCCGGCGCCGCCGTGCTCTATGTGATCCTGTCAGGCAAGGCCTCGGGTTGGACCGGCGGCCTTGGCCAGGATGGTTGGGGTCCTGGCTATCTCGGCGAATATTCGACGCTTTCGGCTTTTGTGTTCGAGGCGGTCGCGACGTTCCTGTTCCTCGTCTGCATTCTCGGCGTCACGCAGGATAGCGCACCGCCTCACATATCCGGTCTGGCGGGCTTGGCCATCGGTCTGACGCTTGTCGGCATCCATATCGTCGGCATCAATGTCACGGGCGTCTCGGTCAATCCGGCCCGCTCGATCGGCCCGGCGTTGATCGGCATCGGCACGAATCCGACGGCTTTCGCGCAGCTTTGGCTGTTCATCATCGCGCCGCTGATTGGCGCCGGAATCGCCGGGCTGCTGTTCGCCAACGGCATCCTGTCGGCCAAGAAGGCCTGACGCCAGCGATTTGAAGGAGGGCGCCGACCCGGAGCCGACGCCCCTGTTTGCAGCCGGAACGTGGCCCGCGTCCCTGATGCGGGCCGATTTTCATTGCACCGCAACATAAATTGCTTTGCACAGGGTCTTTCCCCCTTGCCAGCGGCCGTCGCGCAAGCCAAAAACGCGCCATGTTGCACATCAACGACCTCACCTATCGCCTCGGCGAACGCATGCTGATCGATCGCGCGACCGTCGCGCTGCCGACCGGCGCACGCGTCGGGCTGGTCGGGCGCAACGGCGCCGGCAAGACCACGCTCTTCCGTTTGATCGCCAATGAGATTTCGCCCGAAAGCGGTTCCATCTCCGTGCCTCGGCAGGCCCGGATGGGACGGGTCGAGCAGGAAGCCCCGGGCGGCGCCCAGACGCTGGTCGACTTCGTGCTGGAGGCCGACAAGGAGCGCGCCGCGCTGCTTGAAGAAGCTGAAACCGCCAAAGACCCGATGCGCATCGCCGAAATTCAGACGCGTCTCGTCGACATCGACGCCCATGCCGCCCCCGCCCGCGCCGCCAGCATTCTGAACGGCCTCGGCTTCGACGAGGCCGCGCAGAACCGCGCTTTGTCGGAATTTTCCGGCGGCTGGCGCATGCGGGTGGCGCTCGCCGCCGTGTTGTTCTCCGCACCCGATCTTCTGCTTCTCGACGAGCCGACCAATTATCTCGATCTCGAAGGCGCGCTTTGGCTCGTCGACTATCTCAAGACCTATCCCGCCACCACCATCGTCATTTCGCATGATCGCGACCTGCTCGACGATGTCGCCGACCACATTCTGCATCTGGAGCGCGCCAAGCTCACTTTATGGACCGGCGGCTATACGAGCTTCGAGCGGCAGCGGCGCGAGCAGCAGGTCCTGCAGGGCAAGGCGGCCAAGAAGCAGGAGGAGAAGCGCGCCCATCTGCAATCGTTCGTCGATCGCTTCCGGGCCAGCGCCGCCAAGGCGACGCAGGCGCAATCGCGCCTCAAAATGCTCGCCAGAATGGAGCCGGTCTCGGCCATCGTCGACGAGAACGTGATGCCGTTCCGCTGGCCGGCGATCCGCAAGGCGTTGAGCCCGCCGATCATCGCGATGGAGCGCGTCAGCGTGGGCTATGGCGAGCGCACCGTGCTGTCGAAACTCGACCTGACTTTGTCGAACGACGACCGGATCGGGCTGCTCGGCTCGAACGGCAACGGCAAATCGACTTTCGCCAAATTGCTCGGCGGCCGGCTCGCCCCGATGTCGGGCCGGATCACCCGCGCGACCAAACTGGAGGTCGGATTTTTCGCTCAGCATCAGGTTGACGATCTCGAGCTCAACGGCACGCCCTATAGCCATGTCGCGGAAAAGATGCGCGGCAGTCCGGAATCGAAAATCCGCGGCCGGGCGGCGCTGATCGGCTTTTCCGGCGCCCGGGCGGAGACGAAAATATCGGCGTTGTCGGGCGGCGAGAAGGCGCGCCTGTTGATGGGCCTCGCCACTTTCGACGGCCCGCAGCTCATCATCCTCGACGAGCCGACCAATCATCTGGATATCGACAGCCGCGCCGAATTGATCGAGGCGATCAACGAATATGAGGGCGCGTGCATTCTCGTTTCGCATGACAGGCGCCTGCTTGAAGCCTGCGTCGATCGGCTTTGGCTGGTCGCCGACGGCACGGTGCGCACGTTCGACGGCGATGTCGCCGACTACAGCCGCTTCGTGCTCGGCAAGACCGCGCCCAAAGAGAGCCGCAAGAAAGAAGACGATTCGCCAAAGCCGGCCCTTGCCGCCGAGCGGCAGACAAACGCCCGATCGCGCCGGGACCTCGGGCCGCTGCGTAAGGAGATCGTCGCCACCGAACAGAAGATGCACCGCTTCCAGGACCTGCTGCGCCGCATCGACGAAGCGCTCGCCAAATCGGGCGACACGGCCAATAATTCAGCCAAGGTCGTGGACCTCGCGCAAAAACGCGGCGAGGTCGAACGGGCCCTGCTGGCGACAGAAGAGGCGTGGCTGGCGCTATCCTCGCAAGTGGAAGCGGCGGCGGGCTAGAGCCCTCGGGGTCGTCAGCCCTCGCCTTCTCGGCGCAAAGCCGCTAACCCTATCGCTTGAAGAGGACGAAGCGATGATCAGATTCAAGGATTCCGAACCGACGAAATCGAAAGAAGCCACGCCCAAGGCCGGCGCGAAGCCTGCGGAGACAAAGGCGTCCGAGACGATGCCGCCCGAAGATGCAACAGATGGGCCGCGAAAGACGACGGCGCCGAAGCGCAAAAAGTTCGGCGCCGGCTGAAACCGGGCCCGCGGGCAGGCTATCGGCCTCGGGATCGGCCCGTTTCGATGGGGAGCGATGCCAATCCTGGGCATCAGCCATTCCATTTCACCATGCCGCCAATTGCCCAACGCGTTTATAGTGCCGGGCGTTTCCCGCCCCGACCGGTTCTGAATCGGCCAAAACCCGCCTCGCGGAGTTGCTTGCGCCTGGTATAGCCGCGGCGCTTCGCGTCTATTGGAATTGCTGCCGATCATGTCGGAATTGACTGTTGGCCAGGCTGGAGAAATCAGCCGGCCGAACTACCGCACGACGGCGCTGATCATCGCCAGCGCCCTTTTCATGGAACAGCTCGACTCGACCGTGCTCGCGACCGCCCTGCCGACCATGGCGCGGCATTTCGACGTCTCGCCCTCCCATATGAGCATCGCGTTGACGTCCTATATTCTGAGCCTCGCGGTTCTCATCCCAGCAAGCGGCCACCTGGCCGACAGGTTTGGCGCGCGGACTGTGTTTTCCAGCGCCATCGCGATCTTCACGATCGGTTCGATCCTGTGCGCGCAGGCGCCTAATTTGCCGATGCTCGTCGGCGCGCGGCTTTTGCAGGGCGCCGGCGGCGCGATGATGATTCCGGTGGGCCGTCTCGTGCTGCTGCGCAGCGTCGACAAACGGGATCTGGTTTCGGCGATGACCTGGTATCTTGTGCCGGCCTTGATCGGCCCGATCCTGGGGCCGCCTGTCGGCGGTCTCATCGTGACCTACCTCGATTGGCGCTGGATCTTTTACATCAACGTGCCGATCGGCGCTCTTGGCCTCCTCCTGACCTGGTTCTTCATTGAGAACACGCGTTCAACGATGCGTCAGCCTTTCGACCTCATCGGTTTCGTGTTCTCCGGCGTCTCGCTGGCGTGTCTGCTGTTTGGCTTCGAGACAGCAAGCCGTGGGACCGCCGAAACATCGGTCGCGCTCGCGCTGATCGGCGCGGGCCTCGCGAGCGGCGCCGCCTATGTCGTCTATGCCCTGCGCCAGCGCCGGATAACGCCGATCCTCGATCTCAGCCTGATGCGCATTCCGACATTTCGCGTCGCAATGGTGGCCGGCTCGCTGTCGCGCATCACCCAGGGCGCCCAGCCTTTCCTGTTGCCGCTGATGATGCAGATCAGCTTTGGCATGTCGGCGGCCGAAAGCGGTCTCCTGACGTTTGCGACTGCCTGCGGCTCCATGGTGATGAAGGCGGCCGCGGCGCCGATCCTACGGCGCTTTGGCTTTCGCAACACGCTGATCTGGAATGGCGTCTTGTCCAGCTTGCTTTACGCCGCCTGTGCTGCATTCCGGCAGGAATGGCCGCACTGGATCATGTTCACCGTGCTCGCCTTCTGCGGCTTCTCGATGTCGCTGCAATTCACCGCCTATAACACGGTCGCCTATGACGACATTGCGTCGGAACGCACCGCCGCCGCCAACAGCTTCTACACCACGTTTCAGCAATTGATGCTGTCCTTCGGCATCTGCACCGGCGCCCTCGCCTTGACGATGGCGAAGATGATCGATGACCATCGCCACGCAACCGTCGACGATTTTTCGGCGGCATTCCTGGTCGTCACCGCCATCTCGCTACTTGCCGCCCCGGTCTGCCTGGGCTTTCCGCGCAATGCCGGCGCGGTGATGAGCGGCCATCGCCGCAAGACTGATGACATCGAGGTCGAAGCCGCGACCTGAACGCTCACCGTGGAAGTTATGGTCGATGGCAGGCAAGCCGGAGACGGTCGCCTGTCGCGACACGCCGGAATGTATTGATCGACGCTAAGAAATGGCGCCCTTCTTCAGAATGAAATTGGCGTAAGGACGGGTCTCCGCCGTCTGAATGATCGCGAACGACGCCTTGGCGATGGGATAGAACGCCGCGCGCTCGACCGCGTTGCTCCGAATCGGGCGCCCCTCCGCCCGGCTGCAGGCCGCGATCACCTCTCTATGCACGTCAAGCAGTCGCGTGTGGTCTTCGACGGGGCCCATATGCGACAGCGGCATATCGACAAAATCATCAAGCGGAAAAAGTTCGAGCATGCCGGCGATGGCGGTCGGCGCATCAATGCCCTGCAAGACGATCAGCTTTTTTGTCGTGGTGCTTTCGGCCACGCGCCGCGCTGAAAAATTGCGGTCGACCACCGCGATTTCATCGGCATGTCCCATCGACGCCAAAGTCCAGAGCAATTCGGGATCGATAAACGCCGGTATGCGTTTGAGCATCATACTGACCGCCTCCCCAGATTTTTATGAGAATATCGACAATATTGACATCGAAACGATTGCGCAAACGTTTCGACTGAATTAGCCTACCTCAAATCAGCGCTCACCGGCCGCTTTGGTCGAAGGTGAGGCGGGTTTGGGGAGGCGCACGGAGGATGACCAAGCCGGCTGGGCAGCCACGCCATGCGCTGAGCCCATCAAGCGCAATGACTTCGACCATCGTCGATGTCGCCCGCAGGGCGGGCGTATCGGTCTCCACCGTTTCGCATGTCGTCAATCATACGCGGCGCGTCTTGCCTGAGACGAGGAAGCTCGTCGAAGCCGCAATCGCCAGCGTCGGCTATCAGACGAACACGCTTGCCCGATCGCTCAAGATGGCTTCGACAAAGAGCGTGGGCATTGCGATTTCGGCGATCTCCAATCCTTATTTCAGCGACATCATCTGCGCGATCGAGACCGAATGCGCGCGCCTCGGCCTCATGGTGTTTTTATCCGACACGCAAGACGATCCCGAAAGGGAGCTGAACGTCGTCAGGGCTCTTCATCAAAGAAGGGTCGACGGCATCATCCTGGCGCCTTCGCCCGATCCGCAGCAACGTTCGCTCAGCTATCTCGAGGCGGCAGGCATTCCCTGCGTGCTCGTCGATCGCATGCCGAACGAGCGTTTCGATCAGGTAGGCGTGAAGAATCGCGAGGCGATGGCGCTTCTGGTCGCCCATCTCGCTTCATTCGGTCATCGCCGCATCGGGTTCATTGCGGGCCACCCTGGCTTTGCGACGACCCTGGAGCGCATCGACGGCTACAAGCTGGCGCTGGCGGCGCATGGATTGGACTTCGACCCGGCCCTGCTTGTCACAGGCAATGCGAATACCGCCTCGGCGACCGCGTCAACGCACGCCCTGATGTCCCTCCCCCATCCTCCGACCGCGCTCGTCGCCGGCAACAATATGGCGACGATCGGCGCGATGCGCGCCTTACGAGCGCGCGATCTCAAAGTGCCCGCGGATATTTCCATCGTCGGCCTGGACGATTTCGAATGGGCCGATTGCTTTGAACCGAGGCTAACGGTTGTGGCCCAGCCTTGCGAAGAAATCGGTCGGCGCGCGGCCGCCCTGTTGATCGAACGCATCGCTTCGGCAGATGGCGCCCGCCGAACCATCCGGCTTGACGGCACGCTGATCGAGCGCAATTCTTGCGGACGCCCGTCATGAGCGAAGCAGCGGCAGGCCCCGATCGCCGGGTTCCCGTTCTCGCAGCGCGCGGGATCGCCAAGAGCTTTGGCGGCGCGCGCGCCTTGCGCGGCGTCGATTTCACGCTTTATAGCGGCGAGGTTCATGCGCTGCTTGGCGAGAACGGCGCCGGCAAGTCAACGTTGATGAATGTGCTTTCGGGAGCGCATGCCCCCGACGAGGGCGAGATCGCCATCGATGGCCAACCCGTTCGCTTCGACGACCCCCGCGAGGCGCAGGCGGCGGGCGTCGCGACGATCTATCAGGAACTCGATCTCGTGCCGACCCTCGACGTCGCCGCCAATCTGTTCCTGGGGCGCGAACGCGTCCGCAATGGATTCCTCGATAAGGCTGCGATGCGCGACGAGGCGCGTAAGAGGCTTTCGGCGATTGATGTCGACATCGATATCGACCGACGGGTTGCGGATTTGTCGATCGGCCATCGTCAGGTCGTCGCTATCGTCAAGGCCCTGTCGAGCGCGTCGAAAGTCCTCATCATGGACGAGCCGACGGCCGCGCTGACCTCGACGGAAGTCGAACGGCTGTTCAAGATCATGCGCGATCTCAGCGCCAGAGGGGTCGGGATTATCTATATATCCCATCGCCTGGAAGAGGTGCCGCGCGTCGCCGATCGGGTCACCGTCATGCGCGACGGCTTGGTCGCAGGAGAAACGTCGCCCAAGGCGCCGCAGGCTGAAATTGTTCAATTGCTCGTCGGAAGACCTCTCGGCGAGCTCTATCCGAAGCGCGCCGTTAATTCAGGACGCCGACTGCTGAACCTTGAGCGCGCGCGCTTCCGCTTGCGCCGCGATCGGGCCGGCTGGCAGGCGCCCGAAGAGGTGACTTTGAACGTCCATGCCGGCGAGATTGTCGGCCTGGCCGGCATCATGGGCGCCGGCAGGACCGAGCTTTTGTCCGCGCTCTATGGGTCGGGGCTCGAAGGCGCGTGGGAAGGCGTCGTCGAAGTCAACGGACGATCGACGAAGCTCGCTTCGATCCGCGCGGCGCGGCGCGCAGGCATCGCCTTCGTCACCGACGATCGCCGCGGCGACGGGCTCATGCTGCGCATGTCGGTCGGCCGCAATCTTGTGATGTCGATCATCCGCCAAGTGACGCCATTCGGATTCGTGTCGGCGGCCAGGGAAACAGATTCCGCGGAACGCTCATTCAAACAGTTCGACATTCGGCCGCACGACGTCCGCATCGCCGCTGGCGCGCTGTCCGGGGGCAACCAGCAAAAGGTCGTCCTCGCAAAAGAAGTACTCGGCGAACCACTGCTTCTGCTGCTTGACGAACCCACGCGCGGCGTCGACGTCGGCGCCAAGGGCGAGATTTATGCGCGTCTGCGCGAGTTGGCCGCAGAGGGGCTCGGCGTTCTCGTCGCCTCCAGCGAAATGCCGGAACTTCTGGGAATTTGCGACCGCATCGTCGTTCTGCGCGGCGGACGGACGGTTGCGGAATTTGACGGCGGAATTGACGAGCTGACCGTACTAACGGCGGCTTCCGGGGAGAAAATGATCCATGCCTGACGTTGGCGCGCGACCGACGACAATTCCTCACGGCGCATCAAAGAGCGCCCCGAGAATCGATCTGCTGGCGTTCGCCGTGCGGTTTCAGAGTCTCATCGGCCTCGTGCTGGTGGCCATTGGCGGCGTGATCTTTTCGCCTGTAAGGCATGGCCACATCCTTTTCCTGGCGCCCGACAATATCGCCAATATCATCCGCGCGATTTCGGAAACCGGGATCATCGCCGTTGGGATGACATTCGTCATCATTACCGCCGGCATCGATCTTTCCGTCGGCGCCTTGCTCAGCCTGTCGAGCGTCCTCACCGCCACCATGATGGTCAGCGTCGGCTGGGGCCTTGCGCCAACGCTGCTCGCCGTTCTTGTCGTCGGAGCCGCCTTCGGCGCCGTGCAGGGTTGGATTTCGACGCGCTTTCGCCTCGAGCCTTTCATCGTCACGCTCGCCGGGCTTCAGGTGGCGCGCGGGCTCGCGCTGGTGGTGTCGAACAATCAGTACATCAACATTTCCTATGGCGACGGGCCCGGCCTTGCGCCGCCGATCTTCGCCATTCTCGGCGACAGGCTTTTCGACAATACGGTGCCCGTGGCGACGTTGGTTTTCATCGCTTTCGCCGTCGTTGCGACGATCGTCCTGAACACCACACGTTTCGGGCGTTACATTTTCGCGGTGGGCGGCAATGAAAGGGCCGCGCGGCTCTCGGGCGTTCCCGTGACGGCGATGAAAATCTCGGTCTACGCGATCACCGGACTCGCATCCGCGGCGGCCGGCATCGTCCATGCCGGGCAATTCAATTTCGGCAGCGCCAACGATGGCACGGGTTATGAGCTCACGGCGATCGCGGCCGTGGTCATAGGCGGCACGAGCCTGTTCGGCGGCTCCGGATCGATGGTCGGTACGGTCGCCGGCAGCGTCATGCTCGGTGCGCTGGCCAACATCCTGCAGCTCAACAACATCAATGCCGCTTTGCAGCTTCTGGCGACGGGCGCAATCATCGTGCTCGCCGCGGTTCTTCAGTCCCTCGTTCGTCGCCGCGAGGGGGTGACGCGTTGAGTGTTCGGCGACACATAGAGCAACCACCGGAGCCGGATTGCAGCCGGCCCCGGTGAACTGAAACACCACCAGCCCCATTGGGGAAACAGGCAGTTTCGACAGGGAGGAATAGTAATGAACAGCAGTAAAGGGATAGACCGGCAGCGGCGCGCGTTGCAAGCGTCGGCTTTGGCGGGCGCAGCGTTTGCGCTCATGGCGACTTCGGCGGCGGGCGCGCCGTTGGTGAAAGAATGTGCGAAGGATGGCAAATTCGTCATCGGCTTCGCGCAAGCCAACAACGCCGAGCCTTACCGCCAGCATGTGAACGATGAATTGACGGCGGCGGCCAAGGCCGTCCCGCAGTTCACGTTGCAGATCGCCGACGGCGCCGGCAACGTCAACACGCAGACGTCGCAGGTCGACAATTTCATCACCCAGAAGGTCGACTTGCTCCTGATTTCGCCGTTCGAAGCGTCGCCGCTGACTCCCGTGGTCGCGCGCGCCGTGAAGGCCGGTATTCCGGTCATCGAACTCGACCGCAGGACCGTTGGCGATCCAGGAAAGGACTACACCGCGTTCATCGGCGGCGACAATTACAAGATCGCCCTCGAGGCCGGCAAGTTCACCTCCGACACACTGCTGCCGGGCGGCGGCGACGTCGCGGTGCTCGAAGGCCTCCCGAGTTCAACCCCGGCCGTCGAGCGCCTCAACGGCTTCAAAGATGGCGTCAAAGCCAACGCGAAGATCAACATCGTCGCGGAACAGGCAGCCGATTGGCTTCCAGACAAAGCCCAGACGGCGTTCTCGGCCATGCTGCAGGCCCATCCGGACATCAAGGTCGTTTACGCCAGCAACGATATGATGGCGGCGGGCGCACGCCTTGCCGCCAAAGGCGCAGGCAAGGATGTGAAGATTATCGGCACCGACGGCCTGCCGGGGCCCGCGGGCGGCATTCGCGCCGTCGCCGAGGGCGAATGGGCGGCGACCTTCACCTATCCGACGGGCGGCAAGGAAGCGATCGATATGGCGAAGTCAATCCTTCTGGACTGCGCGGCGTCCGTGCCTACGACGGTGACGGTCCCGACGCTGGCGATCACCGCCCAGAATGCAAAGAGCCTGATGGGCAACTGAGGGCGATTCTCGGTTCTTTCTTGCAAAACGGGACCGGCGGGCCAGCGATGGTTCGCCGGTTTCGTTTGGAGCCATCCGCCCGCTAAAACAGCCCACCGATCGCCTGGACGCCGAGGATCGCCTGCCAGATGACGATTCCGGCGATAAAGAGCAGCGCCAAGCCGACAGCGAGCGCAAAGGACAGAAACAGCCCATCCTCTTCGAGATAGGCCATGGCGATCAGCGCGATCACGAAGGCCGGCGCGACATTGCTGAGCGGGATCGGAGAGAAGACGACGGCGATGCTGAGAAGTACAACGACGCAGCCGACCGCGCGTTTGGTCGTCTGCGGCGGCATGGGCCAGCGCGGGCGGATGATCTTTTCGATCTGCGTCAGGACCGGGACGACGCGCTGGATCGAGCCCGAGAGATAGGCGGTCGGCAAAGTATAGGCGCCGACGCGGCGCGGGAACGCCGGCGTCGAACGCCCCGCGATCATCTGGACGCCCAGGATGATGATCAGCAAGCCAGCCACGATCGAGACGCCCGGCGCCATCGCGACCAGCGCAAGCATCAGGATCACCACGGAGAACGAGCGGGCGCGCAGGCTGTCCAGCAGCCAGTCGAGGGAAAACCGGTCAGGGGGCGCATTGTCGCGCAATTCCTGCAAGATCGAGGAAACAGGCCCGAGCGTGCTCAATTTGGTGCGCTCGACAAGCCGAATCCTCCCAAGGCGTCAAACAAATTCGTCGCTCCAGGACATTTCGGCGCCTTCCCTGCCTGAGAAGGGCGGATTGCGCAACGGCGCAAAGCTCCGGAAACGCAAAATCGCGGCGCCGTCCCGCTACGCCTCCAACACATCCGCGTGCGGCGCGGAGACGTGAAGCACTTCATAGCTATGCGCGCCCAGGGGGAGCGAGTCCTGGCGCGCGGTCCAATAATCGAACCGAACCAGCGTCCATTTCTCCGGGTTCACCCCTACCGCGCGGACAAGATGGTCAGGCGTGTTCTCGACCGCTCTGCGCGCCTCTGCGATTTCGCGCTCGCGCAAGGCGGCAAGATCGGTTCCAGCGACAATCTTCTGCTCGTCGCGGGTGACGCTTCGCAGCTCCGTCAGCGCCCGCGACCGATCGGCGCGCGCGAATGCAAGGCCAAGCCAACTGCGAATTGGCGGCCGGCCAAAGGATTCGATGATGCGAGCGAAGCCTTCGCCGGCGACGAAGCCCCAAATCGGCGCGACGGCGGGCCAGAGATACGCCGGAGCATATTGATTGCTCTCGGCGCCGAAACGGCCGCGCTCCCTTATCATGAAGGTCTTGAGGCCAAGGCCCGGGAGCGTGTCGAACGCCGCCCCTTTCGTCGCCACGCGCTCACGGATGATCCGCATGTCGTAGTCGGCGGGAAGGGTAATGACATATTGCTTCAGGATCACGCCTCGCCTCCAGCGCGGATCGGTTCAGAAGCCTCGTTATACCGGTCGTCCGTCAACATGCTCGAACCAATGCCTCCTCGCCATCCGGCGTCGCCTCCTGCGCCGCCAGATGGATGAATATGCGGTCCGGCGCGGCCCCGCGCCAGCGCTACTCGCCGGCCTCGATCCGGATCAGGCCTCGCCCGAGAAGCCCAGAACGTCCTGCATGTCGTATTCGCCGGGTGCGCGGCCGGCGACCCAGAGCGCGGCGGCCAAGGCGCCGCGCGCGAACATGCCGCGATCGCGGGCGGAATGCGACAGGGTCAGTATCTCCTCATTGGCGGCGAACACCACGCTATGCTCGCCGACGATGCCGCCGCCGCGCAGCACGGAGAAGCCGATCTCGCCTATTTCGCGCTCCGCCGCGACGCCGTCGCGCGCGCGCTTCTCCACCGAGGCAAGCGACACGCGTCGGCCGCTTGCAGCCGCCTCGCCCAGCATCAGCGCCGTACCGGACGGCGCATCGATTTTTCTGCGATGATGAGCCTCAAAGATTTCGATATCCCAGGTCTCGGGCGGCAGGCTTCGGGCCGCCCAGGCGACCAGCCCCAGGAGCATGTTGACGCCCAGCGAGAAATTGCCGGCGCGCACGATTGCAATCCTGCGCGCCGCTGCGGCGATCCGGGCGAGATCGGCGGGCTCGAAGCCTGTGGAGCCGATCACCAGCGCCGGCCCGCCGCGTGCGGCGCAGATCTCCGCCAGCGTAGCCGACGCCTGGCCGGTCGTAAAATCAACGACCACGTCCGCTGCCCCAAGCGCGGTCTCCACATCGACGAGCCCCTCGCCTTCGACGCCCAGGCGGCCGAAGCGGGCAGCAAGCGTCGCCGCCGAATCGGCGGCCGCGGCCTCCGCGAGCGCCCGGCCCATATGGCCCAACGCGCCGGCGACAGCGATTCTGATAGGCGGCGTCAAGGTTTGGTCCTCCGGAAAATCCAAGCCGCCAATGTCGCACACCAGCCCCTCGGGGCGATGACCGTATTACGGATCGTATCGCAGTGATGGTGAGCTTGTGTTTGGCGAGCCAATAGGAACCACGCGCAGCACTTCCAACTCATGCGCGCGATTTTACGGCGGGATTTTCGCACAAATTTCGATGACGGGGACTTCGTCGCAAATATTAGGTTTCGCGACAAGGGAAGGCTGCAGAAGCAGCGGCGAGCGGCCCCCGCCGCTCCACAATCGGTGGCGCGAGAATGGCGACGGGTGTGCGCACGAATATGTGTCTCCGGCGGTCGGCATTTGCCTATCATTCTGCGCATGCGCGGAGCAGCGCTCTGGTTGCCAAAGCGCAAGCAGCCGGTTGCGCTAAAAGAATGCGCCGAGGAACGCCGCCGCTTCATCCGACACGCCGACGATCTTGTTCGTTGCCTGACGATAGAATTTGAAATTGAGTTCAGTCCCGGGCTGACCGTCATTCCAGTCGGCGAGATGTTTGAGCTCACTCCGTCCCAGCGGCCGCTTTGCGAGCGCGGTGCTTCTGATCGAGAGGCTCACACGCGGCGTTTGCCGGGCGACGCCGCGCTTCTTCGCGATCGCTTCGGCGGAAGTGACAACGCCGCGCGCGATGAGGCCTTGCCCGCCTTCGTTCTCGCTCGCGAAGATGAAAACCGTGTCGCCTTCGGCGATGTGCTTCCCGCCATACATCGTCTTTTGCGCGATGAATGCGAACGTCCTCGCCCGCGGATCGCAAACCTCGGCTTTGATTGCGAACACCATGCCCCTCTTCTCCCGCCCCCCATGAGCGCCACTGCCCGCGCGCGCGAAACCTTCGCTTCGAGGTCTACAAAGGGTCGACTCCAGCCCTCCGGCTATCGCAAAAATCCCAATCTAAGCGAGACTTCTGCAATCGACGTCACCAGACAAGCTTCGGCAACAACGGCGCCGTCCGGCCGAAAGGTCATGAAGAGCGCTATGCAACGTTCCGGCCGATCTGTCACTCGCTTTTGGCTCGCCTTGACAATTTCAAGACGACTGGTCATATTGACGCGATGCCCAAGCCCAATGTCCGCGAACAAATCCTTTCGGCCGGCCTCGAAACCCTCCATAATCGTGGGTTCAATGCGACGTCCGTGCAAGACATCACGGAAGCGGCGGGCGTCCCCAAGGGGTCGTTCTATAATCACTTCGCCAGCAAGGACGATCTTGGCGCCGCGGTGGTGGAGAAATATGCGGCCAAGGGCGAGGCGCGCCGGAGGGTTTTCCAGGATCAGACGCTCGCTCCGCTTGCGCGGCTGCGCCGTTATTTCGAGACGTTGATCGAGGGCGGGCGTTATCCGGATGCGCCGGGATGCCTGTTGGGCAATTTCGGCGCCGAACTCTCCAATCAGAGCCCTGCCATTCGCGAGCGCGTTTCCGCCGCTTTCATCAACTGGACAGATGCGATCGCCGAGGTGATCGATGAAGCGCAACGCGCAGGCGCCCTGCCCCGCGATAGCGAGCCGAAGGCCTTGGCGGCCTTTGTCATCGACGCCTGGGAGGGCGCCGTGCTGCGAGCGAAGGTCGAGAAAAACCGTGCGCCGCTGGACGCCTTCCTCACTGTCGTTTTTTCCAAGATCTTGGTCTGACGCCGCCGCGGCGCCGGCGACAGGCTTTCTATTCCTGCCAACAAGATGACCAGTCATATTGAATATAAAAGCTGATCGAAGCCGCTTCCTTCAACCCCTTTTTTCACCCTAGGAGCCCACCATGAAAATCAACAATGCCGTCGCCTTCATCACCGGCGCCAATCGCGGCCTGGGCCTTGCCTTCGCCAAGGCGCTTCTGGCCGGCGGCGCGCGCAGGGTCTACGCCGCCGCGCGCGATCCCGCCTCGGTTGCTTTGCCGGGCGTCACGCCGATTCGTCTCGACGTGACGAACGCCGACGAAATCGCCGCCGCCGCGCGCGACTGCGGCGACGTCGACCTGCTCGTCAACAATGCCGGCATTGCGCGAGGGAAGGGCTTTCTCGCTGCCGATAGCGTGGAGGCGGCGCGCGCCGAGCTTGAGACCAATTATTTTGGCCCGCTCCATATCGCCCGCGCCTTCGCGCCGGCTCTGGCGCGCAATGGCGGCGGCGCGATCGTGAATGTGCTGTCAGTGCTAAGCTGGGTCAGCCTTCCCACATCGTCCACCTATGGCGCCTCCAAAGCCGCCGCCTGGTCTCTCACCAATGGCCTGCGCAATGAATTGCGCGCGCAGGGCACGCAGGTGCTTGCGCTGCATGTCGGCTATATGGACACCGACATGGCCGCCGGCATCGACGCGCCGAAGTCGCGGCCCGAGGACGTGGTCAGGTTGACGCTGGAGACGCTCGAAGCGGGCGGCGAGGAAGCGTTGGCCGACGAAATTTCGCGCAACGTCAAGCGCGGGCTTTCTGCGGAACGGGGCGTCTATCTCGGCGCTCCTGGTCGCTGAAGCGCATCGCCCGGAGATTCGAAAAGATGAAAACCCCGCGACCGCTTTCGCCATGGCGGACCTTCACGATCGCCAGCATCGCCGTTTTCCTCGTCTCGATCGACGCAACGGTACTATACGCCGCCTTCCCAGCGTTGCGGAGCGGCTTTGCCGATGTGTCGACGGCCGATCTTTCCTGGGTGCTGAACGCTTACACCGTGGTCTATGCGGCGCTGCTGGCGCCAGCCGGGCGGCTTGCCGACGAATATGGCCGCAAGCGCATGTTCGTCGTCGGCGTCAGCGTTTTTCTGTTGGCGTCGCTCGGCTGCGGCTTTTCCAGCAATGTCGCGCTTCTGATCGGCGCGCGCATTCTGCAAGCGATCGGCGCGGCGCTCTTGCTGCCCGCCTCGCTGTCCATCGTGCTCGCCGCATTCCCGAGGGAAAAGCGGGCGGTGGCGGTCAGTCTGTGGGGCGCGGTCGGCGGCCTCGCCGCGGCGCTCGGCCCGAGCGTGGGCTCCTGGCTCATCGATCTCTGGGGTTGGCAATGGGCCTTCTTCATCAATCTGCCGCTTGGCGCGATTTCGCTATGGCGCGGCGCGCGCTGGTTCGAGGAATCGCGCAATCCCGACAATGGCGCGCCGCTCGACATCATCGGCGTGACTCTGCTGGCGGCCGGCGTCGGCGCTGTCGCTCTGGGCCTCGTGCGATCCGAGGCGCTGGGCTGGTCCTCGCCGATCGTCCTGTCATTCCTAGGGATCGGCATGGTCGCGCTTGGCGCTTTCATTCCCTGGGCGCGGCGCGCGCCCTCGCCAGCGATCGATTTGTCGCTGTTCGACAACAGCACCTATCGCTTCGTCAACCTCGCAACGCTGAGTTTCGGCACAGCGTTCGCGATGATGTTCTTCACGTTCTTTCTGTTCATGACCGAGATCTGGCATTACCCGATCTCGCGCGCCGGGCTGGCGGCGACGCCAGGCCCCCTTTTCGTCGTGCCGGTATCGATATTATCGGGTCGATTCGCAGCGCGTTTCGGTCACAAGCAGCCGCTGGTGGCCGGCAGCGTGCTTTGCGCGGCGGGCGGCCTGTGGTTTTTCCTGATCCCGGGAATCGAACCCGACTTCCTGCATGATTGGCTGCCCGGCATGGCGCTGACCGGAATCGGCACGGGCATGGTATTGCCATCGCTGGCCGCCGCCGCCGTGGCGCGGCTGGAGCCGAACCGTTTTGGAATCGGCAGCGCGGTCAATCAGGCGGTCCGGCAGGTCGGCTCGGTGATGGGCGTTGCGCTCGCGATCGTGCTCGTCGGCCATGCGGCGCCGGGACTGGCGGACTTCAAATCCTTGTTCCTTGTTCAGATCGGCTTGATGCTGCTCACAGCGCTGCTTTGCGCGCCGATCGATACGCGGCCACAGCGAAAGCCGCTTCCCGCGTGGGCGCCGGCGCCGGCGCTCGAAACTCCCTAAGAATCCGCCAACGAGGGCCGATAGGAGTTTTGCTTATCGCCCCTGTTCCCAACCGCCGGTCTCGCCCTCGCGCCAATAGCTCGGCGCATAACCCGCCGCTTTCAATTCGGCCCATTGCGCGCGCGCCTCCGCCCGCGCGTCATCGTCGGCGCCGTCGAACAGGATCACGATGCGTTGATAGGCCGTCGGTTGGCCCTCAAGGATCGGCGCGGCCCTGGCGCCGGCCAAGAGGATGCGCAACCGCGCCCCGTTGGGATTGTCGTCGCCGGTGGTCAGAAAAATCGGCTGCGTCTCCGGCTCGCCATCGCGCGCCGCGCCATGCGGCAGAAAACTTTCGTCCGAATAGGTCCACAGACGCTCGTCCAACGCCTCGATCCATTCACGCACTGGCGCTTCAACCACAGTTTTCAAACCCTGCTCAAGCGCTTCCTCAAGAAGGGCGGGCAGCGCCTCTTCGGGCTTGCGGCGTTGGAGGTGATAGAAGCGGATTTCGGTCATGGCCGCTTTCGGAATTCAGAGACCGCGTTCAGCCGTTGGGACTGACGATGATGAAAGCGCGATCCGTGTCGGTATGAATCAGGCCGAGGCTGACGCCGCCCGGCGCATGCTCTTCCGTCTTGCCGGAGATGTAGGCGTCGCCGCGCTGCTTGGAGGCGGCTAGATATTCGCGAACGTCGGCCGTCATGTCGCGCAACGTGCTCTGGCTGCGGCTTGCGTCCCAGCCCATCGCGGCGCGCAGGGCCGCTTCCGAGAAGCGACCGAAACTCGTCGAGGCGCGCGCCGACGCCGGCTCGGTGATGCGCGCCTCAAAGCGGATGAATTCGTCGCCGTGACAGGTCAGCGTCGCGTCGACATCGGCATTGGTGGTGATGTCGAACACATTGGCGTCAGCTTTGGCGCGCGAGACGACAAGCGAATGGGTGAAGTCGACCTGCATGTCGCTGGCGCTCAGCCGCAACTTCTCAATGAAGGCGTCACAACCGGTCAACGCCGGCTTGGCCGCCGCCGGCGCCGACGCAAATCCCATCGCCAGCAAGATGACGGCGACCCCGTGGCGCCAATGCATCGCTTTCTCCCAAAGGTTCATTTTTCGTAGTAATCGGCCACCAGCCGGTCGAGCAGGCGCACGCCCCAGCCCGAGCCCCAGGATTGGTTGATTTCGCTTGCCGGCGATCCCATGCCAACGCCCGCAATATCGAGATGCGCCCAGGGCGCGCCATTGACGAAGCGTTGGAGAAACTGCGCCGCCGTGATCGATCCGCCGTGGCGGCCCGCGGCGTTTTTGACGTCGGCGAATTTGGAATCGATCATCTTGTCATAGACTGCCCCGAGCGGCATCCGCCAAACTTTCTCGCCGGTGGCGAGGCCCGCTTGCGTGAGGTGCGTCGCCAACTCGTCGTTATTGGAGAACAGGCCGGCATATTCCTGGCCCAGCGCGACAAGAATGGCGCCCGTCAGCGTCGCCAGATCGACCATGAAAGCTGGCTTGTACTTATCTTGGATGTACCAGAGCGCGTCGGCCAGAACCAACCGGCCCTCGGCGTCCGTATTGATGATCTCGATCGTCTGACCTGACATCGACGTCAGGATATCGCCGGGGCGGATGGCGGCGCCGTCCGGCATGTTTTCGACCAGGCCGATCGCGCCGACCGCATTCACTTTCGCCTTGCGGCTCGCCAGCGCATGCATGAGGCCGACGACGCAAGCCGCGCCCGCCATATCGCCCTTCATATCTTCCATGCCGGCGGCCGGCTTGATCGAAATGCCGCCCGTATCGAAACAGACGCCCTTGCCGACGAAGGCGACCGGCGCGGACTTTTTGGCCTTCCCTTTCGCCCCGTTCCAGCGCATCACGACGAGCCGGCTGTCCCTTGCCGAGCCTTGGCCAACGCCAAGCAGCGAGCCCATGCCGAGCTTGGCCATCGCCTTTTCGTCGAGCACGTCGATTTCGACCCCAAGTTTGGCGAGGCTGGCGGCGCGATTGGCGAACTCGATTGGGAAAAGAATGTTCGGCGGCTCATTGACGAGATCGCGCGCGATTTCAACACCCGCCACGAGCGCTTCGCGCGATTTCGCCGCTAGGCGGACGCCCTCAACGTCGTTGACGCCGATCGACACCAGCGCGACGCTGCGCTTGTCGTCGTCTTTCTTCTTCTTGTATTTGTCGAAACGATAGGCGCGAAGCTGCACGCCCATCATGAAATCGGCCGCGGCGGCGGCGTCCCACGTCCCCTCGGGCGGCTCAAAACCGATGCTGACCTCTTTGGCGGCGCCAATTTTGCTGAACGCGAATCCGCCAAGGGCCGTAAAATCCGTCTCCGCCAATTCTTTGGCGCCGCCCAGACCGATGACCACAAGACGTTCGGCAGCAAATTCACGCGGCGCGAGAATATCGAGGACGCTCAGCGACTTTCCTTCGAACTGCGCGGTCTTCGCGGCGCTCGCGATCAACTCGACCGCGCCGCCCAGAAAAGCGCTGACGGCGGGTCCGCATTTGAGCCCGACGCCGACAAAGACAATGCATGTTCCGCTCTTGGGCGCGGCCAGCGGTCCGAAAACGGTTTTTACGAATTCGCTCATTATCATCCTCAAAGGCGGTTCGAACCGCGCGATGCTTTCACGCTCATCTGCGCCATTGCGGATCGACAAATCAAGAGCTTTAAGTCACTGGTCAAAAAGACGCCGCGAAATAGCCTGACAGCCCCATCAGGCTCGAATCGACGCGGCGCCGTTGGAACCCGCGCTCAACGCTTCCGCCGGCGATGGGACGGGCGGTTTGTTGCGGGCGTGTGGGAAGGCTGGCGTTTGGCTTTGCCTGGGGAATCGGGAATAACGGCCGCATGACGCGTATCGAACGCTATATTTTTCGGACGGCCATGATGGCCTTTCTTTCAGGCCTTTTCGCGCTGACGGCGGTGATCTGGGTCACCCAAGCCTTGCGCCAGTTCGATCTGCTGACCAGCAAGGGGCAGACCATCATCGTCTTCTTTACGATGACCGGGCTCACCATCCCCTCGCTCGTCGCCATCATCGCGCCCGTCGCATTGTTCGTCGGGGTTCTCTATTGCCTCAACAAACTCAATGGCGATAGCGAACTCGTGGTGATGAGCGCATCGGGCGTTAGTCCGGGAACATTGCTGCGACCTTTTGTCATTCTGTTTTGCGCCGTTTTCGCCCTTGTCGGCGCCATGACGATTAAGGTCATGCCATGGAGTTTTGACATCATCCAGGAGCTCACCGCAAGAATCCATGCCGATTTCATCACGAATTTCGCGCGCGCGGGGGCTTTTACGGAATTGGAGGCCGGATTCGTTTTCCACTATCGTGAGCGCGGGCCCGATGGATCGTTGCACGGCGTCTTCATGCAGGATCGCCGCGATCCCGCCCATATCACGAGCTATATCGCCGAACTTGGCCAGACCGTGGAGAAGGACGGCTTGAACTATCTCGTGCTCGCCAAGGGCAGCTATCAGCGACCGCAGGAAAGCGGCGATTCGGCGATGGTCACCTTCGAGAACTACACGATCGACCTGTCGCAATTCACGCCCAAAGAGCAGACGGCCAAACGGCCGCGCGAACGCACGACCGCCGAATTGCTCAATCCGGACCTGGGCGACGAAACGACAAAGCGCTTGGGCGGCCGGCTCAGGGCCGAGTTGCTGGACCGATTGGCCAGCCCGTTTTACGCTTTCGCGGCCGGTCTGATCGGCTTTGCCGCGCTCGGGGAAGCGCGCACGACGCGCCAGGGCCGCGGCGTGGCGATCGGCATCGCCGTTTTGACCTTCGGCCTGGTGCGCCTCTTAGGAATCGCCGCCTCCACCTTCGTCGTCAGCAGGCCGCGCGCCGAACTCTTTGTCTGGACGATTCCGCTCGCCACCTGCATCATTTGCCTCGACACAATTTTCCACGGCGTGCTGTTTCGCGCCTGGGCCCGCGCTCGCCTGATTTTGTCTCGGAGTTGAGCCGCGATGATTGGCGGCACGCTTGCGCGCTATCTTTCGATCCGCTTCGCCAGAACGATTCTGGCGACGTTCGCCGGCGTTTTCACGCTCATTTTCACGGTTGACCTGGTCGAAACGCTGCGCCGGTCGGGCGACACGCCCGCGGCGACGGGCCCGCTGTTGGCGTGGCTTTCGTTTCTCCATACGCCGACCGTCGCCGAGCAGGCGTTGCCCTTCGCCGTTCTGTTCGGGGCGATGATCTCGTTTCTTGGCCTGTCCCGCAAACTGGAACTGGTCGTCGCGCGCGCCGCCGGCGTTTCGGTCTGGCAGTTTCTGGCCCCGCCGCTGGCGGTCGTCGTCGTGATTGGAATTGTCTCCGTCGCTCTTTACAATCCCGTTTCCGCCGCCATGAAGCAAAGAGCGGACGCCATCGAGGCGAAATTATTCGGCTCCGGGGGGCAGTCAAGCGGCGCAGCAGGGCTTTGGCTTCGACAAAAGAGCGTGGACGGGCAGGCGATCATCCACGCCGATGGCGTCGCCGACAGCGGCGCCACGCTTTCCAAAGTGACGGTTTTCGCCTTCGACAAGGACGGAACCTTTACCGAACGCATCGACGCCGCTAGCGCGGCGCTGCACGATGGCTTTTGGCGGCTGGAACAGGCTGAAGTCGTGACGCCCGGCCTGGAGACTCAATCGGCCGCCACTTATTTGTTGGCGACCACATTGACGCTCGGCGAGGTTTCACAGTCCTACATGGCGCCCGAAACCGTGCCATTTTGGAGCTTGTCCCCGTTGGCCGAGCAGATCGAGCGCGCGGGCCTGGATGCGACGGGATATCGATTGCGTTATCAAGTGCTTATCGCCAGGCCATTGATGCTTATGGCGATGGTTTTGGTCGCCGCTTCGTTTTCGTTAAGATTCTTCCGAATGGGCGGCGTCGGATTCATGGTTTCTGGTGGCGTAACAGCGGGCTTCGTGCTTTATGTTGCGACCAAACTGGTGAGTGATCTTGGCGGCGCCGGTTTTGTCAGCACGCCCGTCGCTGGCTGGTCGCCAGCGGTGGTTGGTTGTTTATTCGGAGTGTTAGTGCTTTTGCATCAGGAGGATGGTTAATGGGCTGGTTCGCCTGCCCTCCTGACTCGCGGACAGAATGTCGGCGCATCCCTGCGTCGGCGCGCGTTGTGCTGTTTGCGGCGTTGTTGATGCTGGGCGGCGCCTCGCCAATCCTGGCCCAGGCGCCCGCCGCCCCGCCCGCGGCCGACGAAGCCAAAAAAGCCGACAAGATCAAAAAACCTGACAAGATGATTGTCGAGGCGAACGAACTCGTCTTCGACAAGGACAAGAACACCGTATCGGCGGTTGGCAACGCACAGCTCTATTATCAAGGGCGTATCCTTGAAGCCGACCGCGTCACCTACGACCGCAATACGAAACGCGTCTTCGCGGAAGGTCACGCCAAGCTGACCGACGAAAGAGGCGACGTCACCTATGGCTCGAAATTCGACCTGACCGACAATTTTAGAGACGGCTTCATCGAGAGCGTCCAGACGATCAACGTCGACAAGACGCGTTTCACCTCGCCGCGCGCCGAGCGATCCGACGGCGACACCACGGTATTCGAAAAAGGAATCTATACCGCTTGCGAACCGTGCAAAGATCACCCGGAAAGACCGCCGCTTTGGCAGGTCCGCGCCGCTCGCGTCATCCACAACCAACAAACCCATGTCGTCTATTACGAGGATGCATGGCTTGAAGTCGCAGGCGTGCCCCTCGCCTATCTTCCGTATTTTTCGGCGCCGGATCCCACGGTGAACCGCCTGAGCGGATTGCTGACGCCACAATATTCCAACGATTCAAATCTTGGCACCGGAATTGGCATTCCCTACTTTTTCAATCTGGCGCCTAATTACGACCTGACGGTCGATCCCATTTATTATTTCAAGCAGGGCCTTTTTGGCGACGCGGAATGGCGTCATCGCCTGGACAATGGCGCCTACAGCATTCGATTGACCGGCATCGACCAGCAGGATCCGGGCGCGTTTAATGCGGCGCCTTACGGGGCCGGCAGTCGCGAACTGCGCGGCTCGCTGGAAAGTCAGGGCCTCTTTTATATCAACGACAAGTGGAAGTATGGATGGGACATAACGCTCTTGTCCGACAAATTTTACTATAATGACTACAAGATAAAAGTGACCGACCTGAGTAATTATTACTTTCAGGACGTCGTTTCTTCGGTCTATTTGCGTGGACAGGGTGATCGCGGATTTTTCGACCTGAGCGGCTATCGTTTCGAGGGATTGACTGCATACGACTTCCAGCAGCAGCAGCCGATCGCCGCGCCTGTCCTCGATTACAACAAGATGATGGATTTGCCGCCCGAGCGCAGTTACGGCATCGGCGGACAGGTCACCATCGACGTCAATATGACCAATATCTCGCGAACAGCCGCGCTCTATCAGGCGGTTGGCGCGCAGACCCTCGACAAGGCCTATAGCCTCTACAATGTATGCGAAACGGCCGCGGGTCTGCCGACCTACACGCCGGGCAAATGCCTCTTGCGCGGAATCGCGGGCGACTATGCGCGCGCGACGGCGCAAGTTTCATGGCAGCGTAAATACGTCGACCCGATCGGCGAAGAATGGACGCCGCTCGTTTTCGCCCGGGTGGATGGCGAGACGACCCAACTTAACGACGGCCAGACCTTCACCTTCGTCAATGGCACGGTGACGGATTCGATCAGCAATTCAAGTCAGCCAGCCTTTTTCGCCGGGCAGGAAAGCGAAACGACGATGCGGGGGATGGCCGGCGTCGGGCTCGAATATCGCTATCCCTTCGTCTCCACGTCCGCCCTCGGCCGGCAGGTAGTGGAGCCGATTGCCCAGGTCATCATTCGGCCCAATGAATATTTGCCCAAGCTGCAACCGAACGAGGACGCGCAGAGCCTAGTCTTCGATGATACGAACTTGTTCGAATGGAACAAATATTCGGGATATGACCGGATCGAGGGTGGCGCCCGGGCAAACTATGGGCTTCAGTATACGGCGGATTTCTCGAATGGCGGCCACGTCAATGTGGTGGGCGGCGAATCCATTCAACTGTTCGGCAACAATTCATATGAGATGGCCGACGCCGCCAATACCGGGCTCGAATCGGGCCTCGATAAGAAATATTCGAACTTCGTGGCGGGCGAGACGATCACGCCCTTTGACAAGAGCCCGCTCTCTTTTACGTCGAAGCAACAATTCGACAGCACGACTTTTGCGCTCACGCGTCTTGACGCGATAACATCCCTTACGTTCAAGGGCCTCACCGCAAGCATGGACTATGCGCGCTACGACGCCCAGCCGGAATTGGGCTGGCTGTACAATCGTGAAGGCGTCGTCACCAGCGCGACCTATAAATTCATGGATCACTGGAACGTCAACGCCTCGCTCGTTCTCGACATGTCGCGTCATTACTATGACGTGCCTGGACAAAAAACGCCGTTGTTGGATCCGACGAATTTCGGGTTCGGGATTGGCTACGAGGACGAATGCACGACCCTCAAGATCAATTATATGAACACCGTCAGCGATCCGATCGCCAATACGCCAACATATCGCGATCAGACGCTCTTGATTCAATTGACGCTTCGCACCTTGGGCGAAGTCAAGACGACCACCGGCGTCTCCGGCTTTTGATTCTGGCTGAACCCTTGTCGATGACATCGGACGCAACGACGCAAAAGCCGCGCCTGCCTTTGGCGATGTCGATGGGCGAGCCCGCCGGAATCGGCCCCGAACTCGCGCTCCGCGCCTGGTTGAGGCGCGCGGAAATTGGCGCGCCGTTTTTTGTCGTCGCCGACCCGGCCGCCTTGAACGAACTCGCCCGCCGGCTCGCGCTCGAAGTCCCCATCGCCATCGTCGAGCCCGGGCATGCGGCCCAAACGTTCGACAAGGCGTTGCCGGTCGTTCCGCTCGCCGCTTCGGCCGCCGCCACGCCGGGAGAACCCGATTCGGCCTTCGCGCGCGCGACCATCGAATCGATCGAGCGCACCGTCGGCTATGTCCGATCGGGCGAGGCCGGCGCCGTGGTGACCAACCCGATCGCCAAGCATGTTCTCTACGAAGCGGGATTTGCATTTCCCGGCCATACCGAATTTCTCGGCGCGCTCGCCCAACAATGGGGGGCACGCGCGCAGCCCGTCATGATGCTGTGGTCGCGCGAACTCAGCGTCGCGCCGGTGACGATCCACATTCCGCTCGCCGACGTTCCGCGCACCCTGACGCGCGCACTGATCGTCTCCACCGCCCGCATCGTCGCGGCCGATCTGCGCGACCGATTTGGCGTCGCCCGCCCGCGCCTTGCCGTCGCCGGCCTCAATCCCCATGCCGGCGAGGGCGGCGCGATCGGGCGCGAGGAGATTGAGATCATCATCCCCGCCATCGCTCAATTGCGCGCCGAGGGGCTCGAAATCACCGGCCCCCACCCCGCCGACACGATGTTCCATGCGGCGGCGCGCGCCCGCTATGACGTCGCGCTTGTCATGTACCACGACCAAGGCCTCATCCCGATCAAGACGCTCGCTTTCGACACCGGCGTCAACGTCACGCTCGGCCTGCCGTTCATTCGGACCTCGCCCGATCATGGCACGGCCTTCGACATCGCCGGCAAGGGGCTGGCCAATCCCACAAGCCTGATCGAGGCGGCGCGCCTCGCGGCGCGCCTGGCCGCCGCATGAGTCTGGCGCATGACGGCCTGCCGCCGCTGCGCGAAATCGTGGCGACTTACGGCCTCGACCCCAAAAAATCGCTCGGCCAGAATTTCCTGTTCGATCTCAATCTCACAGGCCGCATTGCGCGCGCCGCCGGGCCGTTGACCGGCGTCGCAATCATCGAGATCGGTCCTGGCCCCGGTGGTCTGACGCGCGCGCTGCTCAGCGAAGGCGCGGCGAAAGTCATCGCCGTCGAGCGCGACGAACGATGCCTCGCGGCTTTGGCTGACATCGCCTCTCGTTGGCCAGGCCGGCTCGACATCATCCCGGGCGACGCGCTTGCGCTTGATTTTGCCGATTTGGCGACCAGGGCCGAAGGCGCGCCGCTGCGCATCTGCGCGAATCTGCCCTATAATATTGCGACGCCGCTGCTAGCGCGCTGGCTCGAGGCGGAGCCCTGGCCGCCGTTCTTCGATCGCCTTATTCTGATGTTTCAGCGCGAGGTCGCCTTGCGCATTGTCGCGACCCCCAGCGAGCGCGCCGATTACGGCCGTCTCGGCGTGCTCGCCGGATGGCGATGCCGTTCGCGCATTCTGTTCGACGTGCCGGCCGCCGCCTTCACGCCGCCGCCCAAGGTGACGTCGAGCGTCGTGGAATTGATCCCCCGCCGAGCGCCTGACCCGTGCGACCGGATATTGCTGACCGCGGCGACCCAGGCCGCCTTCGGCCAGCGTCGCAAAATGCTGCGCCAGTCGCTCAAACCTCTCGCCGCGACGCTTGGCGTCAAAGCCGGGGCTCTGCTCGCCGCCGCCGGCATCGAGCCGACCCGCCGCGCGGAGGAAATCGACGTCGCCGGTTTTGTCGCGCTGGCGCGCGCGGCGCAGAATTTGCGTGGACCTCATTAACCCCGCGGCAAGCGCCCGCTCCTAATATCGGGCGTGAGACGCGAGGCTTTGATGGGTGAAATCGACAGAAGCGCCATCCCGCCCGCGCTCGTTTTGCGCGATCTGCGCAAGACTTTCGTCAAGACCGCGGTCGACGGACTCAATCTTAACGTGTGCGCGGGTGAGCTCTATGCCTTGCTCGGCCCCAATGGGGCGGGCAAGACGACAACCTTGCGCATGGTGGCGGGATTGTTGCCGGCCGACAGCGGCGCGATCGAAATATTTGGCGTCGATGCGCGCCGGCGCCCGATCGAGGCCAAGCGCATCATTGCCTGGCTGCCCGACGAGCCGATGCTTTACGACAAGCTCGACCCGCTCGAATATCTCGAATTCGTCGCCGGCCTATGGGGCGCTGAACCCCGGCGCGCACAGACGCTCGCCAACGAACTCCTCGAGACTCTGGGCCTTTGGGAGCATCGGCGCGAGCGCTGCGAGGGCTTTTCACGCGGCATGAAGCAAAAGGTCGCACTCGCCGGCGCCTTGGTTCACGAACCTAGATTGCTGATGCTCGACGAACCGCTGACCGGCCTCGACGCCGCTGTTGCTCGGCAGGTCAAGGATCTGCTCGTCGCGCGCGTCAAACAAGGCGCGACGATCATTCTGACGACGCACATACTGGAAGTCGCCGAACGCCTCGCCGATCGCATCGGCATTATCCAGCGCGGCCGCCTGATCGCGGAGGGAACGCTCGGCCAGTTGCGCGGCATGGGAGGCGATGACAATGCGAGCCTGGAGACGATATTCCTCAACCTCATCGCGCAAAGCGAGCGCGCCGCATGAGCCCGCGACCGGGCTCTTTCGCATGGCTCGCCGCGCATGATCTGCGCCAAAGCTGGCGTGGGTTCGACGCTGCGGTCGGCGGCCTGACGCGGATCAAAGCCGTTCTGCTCGCCGGGATGCTCATGGCTGTGCACATCGGATTCTGGTGGGGGCTGCGGTTTAACGGACCGGAAGACCCGCTCGCCCATGATTCCTCGCTTTCGCGCTATATCGCTTTGGGCGTGCTGTTTGTTTTGCCGGGCATAATAGCGCAAGCGATGACCGCGACGACGCGCGCGCTTTATGCGCATGGCGATCTCGAACTTCTGTTCTCTTCGCCCGTCTCGGCGCGCGCGGTGCTTGGCGCACGGGCGGTCGCGACCGCCGCCAATGCGATCGCTTGGTTCGCGATTGTTCTGTTGCCGCTCGCCAATGTGAACGCGCTCGCCGGTCATCTTCATTGGCTTGCCATCTATCCCGCCCTGGTCGCCTGTGGATTGTTTGGCACGGGCGTCGGCATCATGCTGGCGCTCGCGTTTTTCGCGGCGGTTGGGCCCAGGCGCGCCCGCCTTGTCACGCAGATCGGCGCGACGGCCGTCGGCGCTTCCTTCATGCTCGGCCTGCAAGGTTATGCGGCGGCGCCGGGCGCGGCGCGCGCCTCGCTGATGAAAGTCATGGAATCGCCGGCGCAGGCGGGATGGCTTGATTGGCGCGCGTTTCTATCGCTGCCCGCGCGCGCGGCGGCTGGCGAAATGCGGGCCCTCGGTCTCTGGATGATGGTCGCGCTTGCTATGTTCTTTTTTGCGACATTTGTGCTGGGCAAGCGCTTCGCCAGCGCCGCGATAATCTCGACAGGCGCCCCGCCGCCACCCATGCGTTGGCGCGAGACGCGTGCGTTCCGCGCTAACCTCGGCGCCACGATGCGCGCGAAGGAGCGCCGCCTCATCCTGCGCGATCCCTGGCTGATTTCGCAGATCGCGCTGCAGGTGGTCTATATGCTGCCGATCAGCTTCATTCTGTGGCGCAATGGCGGGGTCACCGGCTCGCCCGGCATCGTCTTCACGCCGCTTATCGTCGTGGTCGGCGCACAGCTCGCCGGCTCGCTCGCGTGGCTGGCGCTGTCGGGCGAAGATGCGCCCGATCTCTTGCGCGCCGCGCCCGTCGCCGCCAGCCGGATCGAGCGCCACAAAATCGAGGCGGTCCTGACGCCGATCTCGCTTCTGATGACCGCGCCAGTCGTCGCGCTGGCGTTTGCAGCGCCATGGGGCGCCGTTTGCGCGGCGCTGTTCACGCTGGGCGCCGGCATCTCGACGGCGCTGCTCAACCTCTGGCGTCCATCGCCTTCGCCGCGCGGCCTGGTGCTGCGGCGCCATTCACAATCGAAGGTCGTCGGGATGATCGAGCATCTCCTGTCGATCGTCTGGGCGATCGGCGCTGTCATGGCCGTCATGGGATATTGGGCGGCGCTGGTCCCCGTCGCGCTCGCCTGCCTCATCCTGTGGCTCAGCCGATCACGCTCCCTCCGCGTCAGCTTTCCAGCAGCTGCTTGACGAACGCCTCGACGCCGGCGGCGACGCGCGGCTCGCGTAGGCGTTCGGCTGCTATGATCGAGACGACCTGACTGTAGGCGCGCTGCAGATCGTCATTGACCAGGACATAGTCGTATTGACGCCAGCGCTCGATTTCCTTGCGCGCATTGTCGAGCCGGGCGGCGATGGTGGCCGCCGAATCCTCGGCCCGCCGGTCGAGGCGCGCACGCAATTCCTCCATTGAGGGCGGCAGGATGAAGATGGAGACGACATCGGCGCCCAGGCTCTCGCGCACCTGCTGCGCGCCCTGCCAATCGATATCGAACAGCATGTCGCGCCCCTGCGCGAGCACGGCCTCCACCGGCGCGCGCGGCGTGCCGTAGCGGTGGGAATGGACCTCCGCCGATTCCAGGAGATCGCCCGCCAGGCGCAGCGCCTCGAATTCGCGCTGCGTGATGAAATGATAATGGATGCCGTCCGCCTCGCTCGAACGACGCGCGCGCGTCGTCACCGAAACCGACAGCGTCAGGTCAAGCGATTTGTCCTGCAGCAACATACGCGTGAGCGTGGTCTTGCCGGCGCCCGAGGGCGAGGACAGGATCAACATCAGGCCGCGCCGGCGCATCGCCATGAGCTTGCTCACTCGATATTCTGAATCTGTTCGCGCAATTGCTCGATTTGCACGCGCAGATCAAGTCCGATCGCGGTCAGCGACGCATCATTAGCCTTGGCGCAAAGCGTATTGGCCTCGCGCGCCAGTTCCTGCGCTAGAAAATCAAGCCGGCGCCCGACAGGGCCGCCGCTGCGGATCAGCTCGCGCGCGGCCTCGACATGGGTTTTGAGGCGATCCAGCTCCTCCCTTATATCGGCCTTGGCGGCGAGCAGCACCGCCTCCTGATAGAGGCGATTCTCATCGAAGCCGCGACCGGCCTCAAGCAAAGCGGCGACCGACTGGGCGAGCCGCAGCGCAATGGCCTCAGGCCGGCGGGCGGGACTTTCATCGGCAGCTTTTGTCAAAGCGGCGATGGCGGCGAGCCTTTCGCTCAAGATCGCGGCGAGCGCGGCGCCTTCAGCCTGCCGCATCGCGACCAGCGCCGCGATCGCCTCGTCCAGACTGGCGAGCGCGCCCGCGCAGGCGGCGGCGAGCGCGGGCTCGTCATCGCCCGATTCCACGACATCGACGATGCCTCTGATCGCAAGAATGCCGTCGAGCGTAGGCGGCGCGAGCCCCGTGCCTTCCGCCGCCTCCCGGACCGCGTTGACGATCGCCGCCAGAGCCTCTTTGTTGACGCGCGCCTGCAGCGTCGCGCCCTCGCGCTGCGCGCTCAGCGTCGCAAAGCACGTTCCACGCGCCAGCGCCCGCCCGAGTCTGGCGCGCGCTTCGCCCTCGATGCGGTCGAAACCCGGCGGCGTCCGCAACCGCAGATCGAGCCCCTTGGCGTTGACGCTTTTGACCTCAAAAACCCAGCGATAGGCGCCGCTCGCCCCGGAGGCTCGCGCAAAGCCGGTCATGCTGGAAAGAGTCATTGGGGCTTTCGGTCCGCGTGGGCAAACGATTCTGGATGGACGCGAGCTTAGGCGCAGCGACGGGCCCGCTCAAGGGCGAGCGGCGCGAAGCCATCGTCGTTGTCGCCCGCGACGAAGAGCACGCCCCGCCTGCCCGAACGGAAGGCAGGTCAGCGCAATAGCCCTTTCATTAAGGATATAAATACTTTTCGTCGATACATAAACACCCTATTGAATCAGCACAATTATGCTGGGTTAATTGATGGCGGCCCTGCAAAAAAGAGGACATTGGCCAAGCCGGGGGTGATGGCGCGGCGCCCCAGTTTCGTCTCTCAACCCAAGTCGCCATCCCATCCGCGCTCTCAAAGGCATGGGCCCTTAGCGCCTATCAAATCTCCGTTCGAACGTCCGTGCGCCGACCAAGCCTGTGAAGAAACGAAGGCGAGAACAATCGAGGATCACGTGAGCGTCGAAGCGTTGAAAGAGACCGCCGCCGCTCGCGAACGCGAACAAGCATCGCGCGCTCAAGATCGCGCGACGCCCGGCGCGGCGACGCCGACATCGAACGCTTTGCCTCTTACGCTCGGAAAGCTGCGCCTGTTGCGGCTCGTCGCGCCTTTCGTCGCGGTTATTGTCGCGCAGGCGCTGCTCGCCGGCGTCAGCATGGAAACCTTGTCGGCGGTGCGCGCCTATGTCGGCGGCGAGGGGTTATGGTCGAAGGGTCAGAAGGACGCGATTCATTTCCTCACGCTTTATTCCGAGAGAGGCGATGAATTTTATTTTCGCCAGTTCCAATCCGCCATCGCCATTCCGCTGGCCGATCGCGCCGCGCGATACGCACTGGAAGCGGATCCGCCCGATCTGACCGCGGCCCGCGACGGCTTCTTAGGCGGCGGAAACCATCCTGACGACATTCCCGCGATGATATGGCTGTTCCGATATTTCGGGAATGTCAGCTACATGGCGACGGCGATCCGTTGCTGGAAGGCGACGGATCCCGACCTTGCTCAATTGGAATCTCTCGGCAAGGCGCTGCATGAGGAATATCTGAATGCATCGAGCGCGGCCGGCGCGATCGACGCTCGCAAACAGCAGATTGAGCAGATTGACCGCCGCCTCGCGCCGCTGGCGCTGGCGTTCTCGCAGAGTCTGGGGGCCGGCTCGCGATCCATCAAGTTTCTGCTGGCGGTTGCAAATTTGCTGACCGCTGCCGGGCTGATCGTTTTGATCGTATGGCATATGCGCAAATTGTTGAGGCAACGCTTAGCCTTCGAGAACGCCCTGAGAGCCGAGAAGGAACGGGCTCAGGTGACGTTGGCCTCGCTCGGCGAAGCGGTCATCAGCACGGACTTGGATGGCCGTCTTGACTATATGAATCCGGAGGCGGAGCGATTGATCGGCGCCACGAGCGCGCTCGCCAGAGGTTCGCCCTTGAGCGTGCTTTTCAGCATCGTGGATGAGGCGGCGAAGGAGCCTGGCGATCGACCGCTCGACCCAACGCTTTCTGGCGAAACGACGCGGCGCTGCCAATTGCTGGTCCGACGCGATTCCAGCACGGTGCCCGTGTCGATCGTTGGGGCTCCTCTGCATTCGAACGGCAAGCCTGTCGGCTCCGTGCTTGTCCTCCACGACAGGACCAGCGAGCGGGAGCTTATCGCGCGCCTCTCCTGGCAGGCGTCGCATGACGCCCTCACCGGTCTCGCCAATCGCCGCGAATTCGAAGCGCGTCTCGATGGCGCGCTCGGCGAGCGCACGGAGGCGACAGACGAACAGGCGTTGATGTTTCTCGATCTCGACCAATTCAAGGTCGTCAATGACACCTGCGGTCACGCCGCCGGCGACGAATTGTTGCGGCAAACGTCCGACCTGTTGCAGGACAATCTTCGTCCCGGCGATCTCCTGGCGCGTTTGGGCGGCGATGAATTCGGCGTTCTACTAAAACCTTGCGACGATGTTTCGTCCCTAGAGATCGCCGAGCGTCTCCGGCTCGCGGTGCAGCGCTTGCGCTTCGTTTGGAATGGCCGCGCCTTCAATATCAGCATGAGCATCGGGCTCGTCGACATCACGCAGGCCAATACCGCCGAGGAAATCATGCAGGCGGCCGACGTCGCCTGCTACATGGCCAAGGAAAGAGGCCGCAACCGGGTCCAGGCGCATCTTCCCAGCGATTCCGAGCTTGCGCGGCGCGTCGGAGAGATGGCCTGGGTGCAGAGGATCAGGAACGCGCTCGAAGAACAACGGTTTTGTCTATGCGTTCAGGAAATACGCGCGCTCAGAGACGGCGCGCAAGATGGCGTCCATGTCGAATTGCTGCTCAGACTACGAGACGAGACGGGCGAGATCGTCCAGCCGGGCAGCTTCATACCGGCGGCCGAGCGCTATGATCTGATGCCGTTGATCGATCGATGGGTTGTCCGCGAGGCCTTCGGACTGATGGCCGGCGCGCTCGCCTCTCCAGGATCCGTTCGGATATCGAGCTGCGCCATCAATCTTTCCGGCGCGACTTTCGGAGACGACGATTTTGTCGGCTACGTGCGTCAGCAGTTGAAGCTTCATCGAATCCCGCCGGAATTCGTTTGCTTCGAGGTCACCGAAACCAGGGCGATCGCCAATATTTCAAGCGCCAGGCGCTTCATTCAGGCCCTGAAAAAATTAGGCTGCCGTTTCTCTCTGGACGACTTCGGCGCAGGCATGTCGTCGTTCTCCTATCTGAAGAACCTGCCGGTCGATTATATCAAGATCGACGGCGGCTTCGTGAAGGAAATGTTGAACAGCCGAATCGACCGCGCCATGGTCGAAATGATCGCGCATATGGCGAAAGTCATGGGCAAGAGCGTCATTGCGGAGTTTGTCGAGAACGAAGCCATCGTTGCGGCGCTGCGTGAAATCGGCGTCGACTACGCCCAAGGCTATGCGATCGGCCGGCCAATGCCTTTTGACGAGTTTTGCCGCGGCGCCGTCGATCTGCCGCCGCCCCGGCGGCGCGCCGGCTGAGGCGATAGCAACGCCGCCGACGCCGCGCTTATCGAGGTGTTCTCCGTGACGCGGGCTGTTCGACGATGGGCGAGCTTGGGCGCGGCGCACACTCAGGGGCGCGCCCGCGATTTCCTCGGAAGGGATTTTGGCTTCCCAGGGAAGGAAAATGGGGAAATGCGGCGCTCCGAATGCCGGTTAAGTCCTTGATATCTAAGCGAGCGGCTTCCGGGAAGCTTCCGCGATTCGTGAGATACCAAAGGCTTAAACCCGGTTTTCCTTCCGCAAAGGGGTTTTTCGTTTTTTCTCGCGGCGCCTGACGGAAGCGGCGCCGCGGGGCCAATCGATCGTCCGAACAGGATACGCCGAAAACGGAGAATCTCCAGAATTTGTTTCTCGGCAGTCGAACTCACGGAGCGGCGGTTTCTTCTCCTCGACAAGAAGTTCGCGCGTCCGACCGCTCTACTCGTGCGAGGCGAGGCGGGGCGACGCCAGGCCATGGCGATCAACGTCCTGACTATGCTATATTGCAACCATGAAACGCGACGAAGCCATACGCCGGTTGCGGCAGCACGAAGCCGATTTGAAGCGGCTTGGCGTCGAACATCTCTATATGTTCGGCTCGACGGCGCGCGGCGAGGTGAAAGAAGATTCCGATGTCGACCTGTTTTTCGATCATGAAAAGGGCAAGCTCGGCCTCTTTGAACTGATGGATGTGAAGGAGCGCGCCGCGAGCATTCTCGGCCTCAAGACCGACATCATGACGCGCAACAGCCTGCACCCTCGTCTGAAGAAGCGGATCGAGGAATCGGCTGTGCTCGTGTTCTGATGGCCGAACGGATCCTCTCGCCGCGTCTCGCGGATATTGTTGAGGCGATCGAACGCATCCGCGGCGTGTTGGATAGGCCCGCCTCTGCATCTGGCGTCCCGCCAATCAGGCAGCGTCCGCCTCGCCGAGCCGGGCGCTTTCGGCGGCCAGGCGTTCGCGCCAGCTCTCCGCTTCCTGCTTGTCCGTCAAAAGATTGCAAAGATAGGCGAAGGTCTTGTCGCAATGCAGCCGAACGATCGATGGATTCCATGGCCACGCGTCAGCCGCCTGCATTTGCGCGAGCAAGTCTTCGAGTCGGTTGCGGACATGAACGGGATCGGGGACGTATTGCCTCGGCATGACGGGTACGTCGCCGAATAAATCAGCCTGCTCTGCCGGGCCGAATAGGTTCGGCCCGGTCGAAGGGGCTGATGCTCTCTTGTGCGATTCGCGTTTGGACATAGCGAAACCTAGCATCGCTCGATTCGCGGGTCACGCGGCACCCTGGCTTTATCCCCTGTCCGGAAAGGCGGAGCGCCATGGGTCGTCGATTTTCGCCACCTGCTGGATCGTGAAGGCGAGGCTGTCGGCGACTGCGCTGATATGCGTAATCTCATCCAGCGACAGAATACGACCCCTGCGCGATTTGAGGTATTTTTCGATGACCTGATAGCCGCCGATGTGAAAATTCCACACCGCTTGCGGGACTGGTTTGAAGAACTGGGCCTTGTTAATCCAGACGGCCTCCTCGGCGGGTGCATAGCGCACAGCCTCGACAGTATGGTTCCCTTTGCCATGATAAGCGGCCAATCCCTGTCTTGGGAAGTCGCCCAATATATGGGCCTGAACGAGCGTCCATCCTAGCTTTGAAAGAGTCTCGAATGCTTCCTTCGTCTCCGAAAAAGGGATGCGTGGAAAGTCAGTGCGCAGGAATTCAGCGTAGCGTGTGCGATAGGTCGGTGCGTAAAGCGCGGCATAGATGTAGCCGAAGATTTCCTCAGGGGTGAAATGATGATCATAGCGGGAATCGATGAAGGCACGGAAGTCGAGAGCTATGTTTTCAATCCGACTATCGCTTGAAGCGTTGCCAAAACTCGCTTGATTGAGAAATAGCGGGAAAACGTGGGTCATCTCTTTCGAAGAGACAGAATGGCCGTCCGGCAAATGTGAATATGCAAAAGCATGCTGAAAGTCTCCTTCCTCTACGCGCCGGGTCGTGCCGAGGGCAACACCTGAAACGTCGATGGCTTCAGCGAGGAGTCTACCTGGTTGCCCGATGAGGCCCTTTGACTGACCAGTATAGAACACGAAGCGGTGGTCAAAGGGGCGATACGAAACCAGTCGCAGAAACTTTGGGTCGAGCGTTGTTTCGTGCAAGTCTTCCTGAGCAAGCGCAACCTTCCAATCGCGCGTGTCGGCACCGAGTCGAAATTCCTTCCGCGCAACCTCGAAGTCCATATTTGCAAACCTGCCAAGGCGTTCAAGCAACTCGTCACTATCAAATGCAACGTTCAACCGGTCCCGGGCCGTCAACATCCCCGAGCTTTGGACGGTGAAGATGTCCTCAAGTGATTTGCAATCAGGCCACCCCGCGATGTCAGCGGGAGCGTGCGGTGAAAAGAAATAGAAGGGGCTTGTCGGCTCGACGCGCTCTGAGGCGAGCGCCTCGTAATTTGACGCGGCACAGATTTCATATTTTCCTAACCGGCTGCCCCAAACATCACCAAACAAGACTCCCGGTTTGAGGCCTGGTCTTTTGACGAATAACGTGATCGCAACTCCCTTCATGATATCGAAGACGTTCTCATTCTGCGATCCGTCTGGCGCCCTCTCCTTTGGCTTCGAACTACCATGTAGATCGATGACGTGAATTTGCTGGAAGCTATTCAATAATGATTGACGCATCCCCCTAAATGTAGGGTTATAAATCCAAGCGTGATTAGTAATAATAGCAACGATACCTTGCGGAACTTCGTCCATTTTGCTCTGCGCGAAGCGGATAAATTTCACATAGTCGTCTTGTAGCCAATGTTTCCGCTCACCGAAATGATGACCATCTACGTACTTGTAGTCTTCAATCTTTTCGGTAATCCACACGCCCTTGTTCTTTGAGAGCCCTGAGTAAGGCGGGTTGCCAGTGATGACCAGAATTTGCCGATCCTTGACCTTTTGCGCCGCTTCAACTTCGGCGCTGATCGCGGGTAGCAGAAAATTCGCCTGAGGCTCGATCTGCTCAAGCGTGTTCGTCAGAAAAACTTGCAATCGCTCATCACCACTTATCGGGTGCCCCTGATCGCGTAGGTACTGCGACAACTTCAGGTGTGCAATCGTGTATGGCGCGATCAGATACTCGAAGCCGAAGAGATTCTTCAGCATGTGTTTGCGGACGATCAGATTAGCACGTCCGACCTCTGGGCCACCGATGTTATCGAAGATCCGCTGGAACACTTCCAAAAGGAACGTGCCAGTACCGCACGCGAAGTCGAGCACCGTGACCCGCTGGTGGTCCGCGAGACCGTCGCGAATGCCGAAGCTCTCCTTCAGGATGTCATCTACCGCGCGCACGATGAAGTTTACGATCGGGGGCGGGGTATAATAGACGCCACGGCCCTTGCGCATGGCTGGGTCATAGGCCCTCAGATAATCTTCGTAGAAGTAGATGAAAGGGTCGCGCTCAAAGAGGCGATGTTCTTCCGCATCCGCCGCTCGCACTTTTCGGCTGATCGCCTTGCGGTGGCGAAATGACAGGTCTTCGTGAATACTTGGAAGGTCGAGTCCATTGACGATCGACAGCACCTCTTCGATCACCCACCGCACATTACGATATTCATCTTTCTCGAGTTCGGCGAGGAAATCGACGAGTTCCCGGATGAGCCGGAAGGAACCTGGAACGTATTGCCGCGCGTTGTGCAAAGTCACCGGCTCAGAGTCTGAATTTAGCCGCGCCAGGAATAGGCCGTAAGCCAGCATCTGCGCGAAGGCATCGGAGAATTCCTTTAACGTCAGCTCATGGAAGACCTGATCGCGGAATATTTGAAAAAGCCCGTAAAGCCGTCCCTCTCTATGCTCCCGCTCTTGCCGCACCAGTTCCTCGCCCAGATAGTCTCGCAGGAGTCGACTGCGAGCCGCCAAGGCAAGCGCGAGCTGCTGCGCGCGGCCGATGCCTTGCGGCGCCTCTGAGAAAAAGGCGGCGATGAGTTTGGCGACGGCCTCTGCGCGCTCAGGCGTGATCCTAAGCGTGCGGCCCTCAAGATCGGTGGGATAGGCAAGAATCTCGCGGCCCTTGACGCGTTCGCGATCGATCCAGACCCACTGCAAATAATCCGTTAGGAGAATGTTGTCCGAGAGTTCGCGATAACGCCGGATCTGGCCCGACTTGAGCACCTTGTCGAGATTGGCGCCGATCTCCTTAACCTCGACGTAGCCGAGGATCATCCCCCGTCGCTTGATCTTGAAATCGGGCGCCCCTTTGTCCGCTTCGCGCTTCGGCTCGTGCTGGACATTTATCTCACGCCCCGCCGCTTCGCCGGCGAACTGACCGAGCAACACTTCGAGTGCAGAGCGGCCCGTGTGTTCGGTGTGCTCGGCGAGAGGCGTCTCGCGTATCTTCCGGAGATAGGCGTCGAAGGTGACTGTCATGTGCCCATGTCGCGCGATGCCTATTCACCCGTCAAGAGCACGTATTTTGCTTACCTTGTGCGAGGGCGATGTTGCGCATTGAAGCGATCGGATGGGCAAATGAGAATTTGCGGAGGAAGGAATTTACGAGACTTGGCGCTGCGTGGGGCTACCCTCGCGCCGCCTCCACCACCAGCTCCGCCAGCCGCTCCGCCGCATCCGCCACGCCCGCCGCTTTCGCCGCCTGCGCCGCCGCCGTCAGCGAGGCGGGGTCGGCGAGCGCCTTGCGCAGCAGGCTCACCAGGCGTTCGGGCGTGAACTCGGTCTGCGGCACGATCTGCGCGGCGCCGCTGGCCGCGAGAACAGCCGCGTTGGCGGCCTGGTCCTGGTCGAGCGCGTGCGGAAACGGCACCAGGATCGAGGGGCGGCCGATCACGGCGAGTTCGGAGACGGTGGAGGCGCCGGCGCGGCCGATGACGAGGTGGGCGGCGGCGATGCGGGCGGGCAGATCGGGGAAGAATTCGGCGATCTCGATCGCAAAATTCATGCGCGCGCAGGCCTCGGCGACGCGCTGCCGGTCCTCGCCGCGCGCCTGCTGCGTCAGGGAGAGGCGCGCGCGATCCGCCTCGGACAGAAGCGCGATCGCCGCCGGCGCAATGTCCGACATCACCCGCGCGCCCTGCGAGCCGCCGGTGATCAGCACACGCAGGCGTCCGTCAGCAAAATCGGGATAGGGAATGGCGGCGGCTTCGATCACTGCGGGGCGCACCGGATTGCCGGTGTAGCGCATCTTGGCGCGCATCGTGTCCGGCGCGCCCTTCAGCGTCGGAAAGCCAGTAGCGAGAATGCCAACGCGGGCGGCGAGAAAACGATTGGCGCGGCCCATCACCGCATTCTGCTCATGCAGCAGCGTCGGCAATCTCAGCAGCGAAGCGGCGAGCAAAGGCGGCACGGTGGGATAACCGCCAAAGCCGATCACGGCGAGCGGCGCGATTTTGCGGATGCGCAGCCAGGCCAGCGCGGCGCCGCGCGCGAGCGTGAGCGCGGCGCCCGCTTTCGATGCGAGCCCCGCCCCGGTCGGCGTCGCCGAAGGAATGGGGTGGATCGCGCGAGCGGGAAAATCGCCGCCGTAGCGGAGCGCGCGCTCGTCGGTCGCCAGCTCCACCGGCAGACCGCGCTTGGCCAGCGCGATCGCCAAAGCCTCAGCGGGAAAGAGATGGCCGCCGGTGCCGCCGGCGGCGATGAGAATGCAGCGCGGCTCGCTCAAGGCGCTTGCCGGGCCTGCTGCTCCAGCATCACATGCGGACGCTTGCGGGTCAACGCGATGAGAAAGCCCATGCCCAGCCCCAGCGCCAGCAAGGACGAGCCGCCATAGGAGATGAAAGGCAAGGTCATGCCTTTGGCGGGAATGGCGCGGATGTTGACCGCCATATTGATCCAGCTCTGGACGCCGAACATGATGATGAGGCCAGCCGCCGCGAAGCGGCAGAACGGGTCTTCATTGCGCGAGGCGAGCCACAGGCCGCGCATCACGATGAGGCCGAAGAAGGCGATCAAAGCGAGGCAGGCGAGCATGCCGAATTCCTCGCCGGTAACCGCGAAAACAAAATCGGTATGCGCGTCGGGCAGGATGCGCTTGTAGACGCCCTCGCCCGGCCCGCGCCCCAGCCAGCCGCCCGACAATATGCTCTGCAAAGCGGTGTCGACCTGGAACGTGTCGACCATGCCGCCGATCGAATCGGGATCGATAAAACGCAACACGCGCTCGTGGACGTGGGGCGAAAACCTGAAGGCGAGAAATCCGCCAACGGCGCCAACGCCGCCCAGGCCCAGCACCCAGAACCAATGCAGGCCCGCCATGAAAAACAGCGCCGCCCAGACGACCGAAATCAGCATGGTCTGGCCGAAATCGGGCTGCATGATCAGCGGCACGATCGTCAGCGGCAAAAGCAGAAAGGCGAGGATGCGGCTGGGGACGGCGCCATGCGTGCGCCCGCCCTCCGAAAAGGCCCAGGCGGCGAGAATGACGAAGGCCGGCTTGATGAATTCAGAGGGCTGAACGCCCATGATCCAGCGTCGCGATCCCTTCACTTCGGCGCCGAACAGAAGCGCCAGAACGATCAGCGCCATGCTCACTGCGAACACGATCAGCGCCGCGCGGCGCGTGTGGCGGGGCGACAGAAAGGACGTGACGATCATCAGCAGCGCAGTGGGCGCCAGCAGCAAGGCTTGCCGGTCGACGAAATGAAACGTCGGCAGGTTCAGCCGTTCGGCGACGGCGGGGCTGGCGGCCAGCGCCATCACCAGGCCGATCACCATCAGCGCGGCGAACGAGCCGAGCAGCCAGCGGTCGATCGAACGAAACCAGTCGGCGACGGGGCCGCGTTCAGCGCGCGAAATCATGGGCGGCTCCTTGATATCTCAGCATTGGTTGCGGAAGGCGCTTGCGCCGCGATCCAATCAGCGACCAAAGCGCGGAACCTGTCGCCGCGCTGTTCGAAATTGGCGAACTGATCGTAGGAGGCGCAGGCCGGCGACAGCAGCACCACAGGCTCGGCGGCGACGCTCGCCTGCGCGTCGCGGGTGGCGGCGGCCGCGGCGACATCAAGCGTCTCGCAACGCTCGAAGGCCACGCTACCCTGCAGTGTACGCGCGAATGCGTCGCTCGCCGCGCCGATCAGATAGGCCTTGGCGATTCTGGGAAAGAGCGCGCGCAGGGGCTCGATGCCGCCCTCCTTCGCCTTGCCGCCGGCGATCCAGAAAATATCCTCGAACGACAGCAGCGCCTTTTCAGCGGCGTCGGCGTTGGTGGCCTTCGAATCATTGACGAACAGGACGCGGCCGAGGCGACCGACCTGCTCCATGCGATGGGCGAGGCCGGGAAAGGAGGCGAGGCCGCGCGCGATCTCATCGAGGCTAAGGCCGAGCATGCGCGCGGCGGCGAAGGCGAAAGCGGCGTTCTGCCCGTTATGAATTCCGCGCAGGGCCGGCGCGTCGCGTAAATCAAGAGAAGCGGTCATCGCCTCCGGCCCACGCGCGAGAATGCGATGGTCCTCGACAGCAATGTCGCTGACGGAAGAGGCAAGCGCGGAAATCGTGACGACGCGCGGGCGACCGCCGCTCGCCTGCAACCGGGCTGCGATAGCACGGCATGGCGCGTCATCGACGCCGATCAGCGCAACATCAGCGCGCGCGACAAGTCGCTCCTTGATTGCGGCGTAGTTTTCGAGCGTCCCATGCCGGTCGAGGTGATCGGGCGTGATGTTGAGAAGCGCGCCGATGCTCGGGGCGAGCGAAGGCGCGAGGTCGATCTGGAAGGAAGAACATTCGATGACGTGGATGCTGTTTTCGGACGGCGGCGCCAGTTCGAGGATCGGCACACCGATATTGCCGCCCATCTGCACATCGCGCCCCGCCTCGCGCAAGATATGGGCGAGCAAAGCGGTCGTCGTCGATTTGCCGTTGGCGCCGGTGATGGCGACGAAGCGCGCGCGCGGCGCAAGGGCGGCGCGTTCCCGGCAGAACAATTCGATGTCGCCGATGATCTCGATTCCCGCCGCCTTGGCGCGCTCCACCGTCCAATGCGGCTTAGGATGGGTCAGCGGCACGCCGGGCGCGAGGATGAGAGCCGCGTAAGCGCTCCAATCGGCGGCGGCGAGATCGACGATCGCGATTCCCGCGGCGCTCGCTCGCGCGCGCGCGCCGGCATTGTCGTCCCAGGCCGCGACCTCGGCGCCGCCGGCGACAAGCGCGCGCGCGGTCGAGAGGCCTGAGCCTCCGAGCCCGAACAGCGCGACCTTGCGGCCTTCGAAGCAGCGAACCGCGATCATGCTCACCTCAACTTCAGCGTCGAGAGGCCGATCATCGCGAGCACGAAAGCGACGATCCAGAAGCGCATGACGATCTGCGCCTCCGACCAGCCGAGCTGTTCGAAATGATGGTGGATCGGCGCCATGCGGAAGACGCGTTTGCCGGTGAGCTTGAATGAGGCGACCTGCACGACCACCGACAGCGCCTCCATCACGAACAGGCCGCCGATGACGGCGAGCACGATCTCATGTTTGATGGTGACCGCGACCGCGCCAAGCAGGCCGCCGAGCGCCAGCGAGCCGGTGTCGCCCATGAAAATCTGCGCCGGCGGCGCATTGAACCAGAGGAAGCCGACGCCCGCGCCGATCAGCGCGCCGCAGACGACGACAAGATCGCCCGCCTGCGGCACGTGATTGATGCCAAGATAGCGCGCGAAGAAAAGATTGCCGACGAGATAGGCGATCAGCCCGAGAGTGGCGGCCGCAATCATCACCGGCACGATCGCCAGCCCATCCAAGCCATCCGTCAAATTCACCGCATTGCCAAAGGCGACGACGACGAAGGGCCCGAACAGCAGAAAGCCCCAGCCAAGATCGACGACATAACCATTGACGAAAGGCACGGCGAGCGACGTTGCGCCCGGAGCGCCGACCTGAACGATCGCAAAGCATCCGGCAAAAGCGATGGCGAATTCCAGGACGAGACGCATGCGCCCGGAAAAGCCGTCATGCGATTGCTTGGTGACCTTCAGATAATCGTCGTAAAAACCGATCGCGCCGAAGCCGACGGTGACGAACAGGACGATCCATACATAGGGGCTGTCGAGATTGCACCAGAGCAGCGCCGACACCAGCAGCCCACACAGGATCATCAGGCCGCCCATCGTCGGCGTGCCTTTTTTGGTCAAGAGATGCGATTGGGGTCCGTCGGTGCGGATCGGCTGGCCCTTGCCCTGTTTCAGGCGCAACGCGGAAATGATTGTCGGGCCGAAGAAAAACACCAGGAACAGCCCTGTGCCCGCCGCGCCGATGGTGCGGAACGTGAGATAGCGGAACAGGTTCAGCGGGCTGAGCAGATGCGAGAAATTGGCGAGCCAGGTCAGCATTGAAGTTCCTCTACTCGCCTGCGGGGGCTAACGAAAAATGCGATCGAAGCGCCGCGACGACCGGCCCCATCGCGCTGCCGAGCGATCCTTTGACCATGACGACATCGCCGCCGCGCGCCGCGTCGAAAACGGATGGCGCGATGTCGGCCGAACGCTCGGCCCAGAAGCCGCGCATCGCCGGCGGCGCGGCGTCGAAAAGGCGGCGCATGAGCGGACCGACGCAGAAGAGAAGATCGACGTTATGGCGCGCAAGATCGCCGGCGAGATCGGCATGCGCCTGGGCGCCGCCGGCGCCGAGCTCGAGCATGTCGCCGAGCACGGCGATGCGCCGCCCGCCGGCGCCAGGGTTGGTCGCGCTCAGCAGGGCGAGCGCGGCGCGCATCGAGACGGGATTGGCGTTATAGCTTTCGTCGATCAGCGTGAAGGCGCCGCCGGGGCCATGCAAAGTGAAGCGCGCGCCGCGTCCCTTCTGGGCCGAGAATTCGGCCAGCGCGGCGGCGGCCTGCGCCACGTCGGCGCCGAGCGCCTCAACGGCGAGCAGCACGCCGACTGCATTCTGCGCCATATGCAACCCAGGCGCGCCAAGACGAAAAGCAATCTCACGGCCGTGAAGGACAGCGCGCACCGCGGCGCCTTCGCCTTCAGGCTCGAAATGCAGGAGCCGGCCGTCCGCCCGCGCATCGGCGCCGAAGCTCACGACTTTGCGCGTCAGGGACGCGCGCCGCTCCAGCAGCGCGAATTGCGGCGCGTCGCGATTGAGAACGATGGTTCCACCCAGCTCGACGCCGGTGAAGATTTCGGCTTTCGCTTCGGCGATCGCCTCGATCGAACCGAGATATTCGATATGCACCGGCGCGATCGTCGTCACCAGCGCGACATGGGGCCGCACCATCGCGACCAGAGGCGTGATCTCGCCAGCATGGTTCATGCCGATCTCGAACACGCCGAAGGCGGAAGAGGCCGGCATCCGCGCCAGCGTCAGCGGCACGCCCCAATGATTGTTATAAGAGGCCGCCGAGGCATGGGTCGGGCCGGCCTTGGCCAGCGCGACGCGCAGCATTTCCTTGGCGCTGGTTTTGCCGACCGAGCCGGTGACAGCGACGATTCGCGCGTGTGTCCGCGCGCGCGCGGCGGCCCCGAGCCGCTCCATCGCGCGCAGCGTATCGTCGACAGCGAAGACCGGCCCATGCGCGGCGAGTTCGCGCGCGCGCGTCTGCGCGACGACGCAGGCGCTCGCCCCCGCCGCAAAAGCGCGCGCGACATAATCATGGCCGTCGCTCGTCTCGCCTTGAATCGCAAAGAAGAGATCGCCCGGCGCGAGGGTGCGCGTATCGATCGACACGCCCGCGACAGCCGCGCTCAAAGGCGCGCTGGGCGGCGCGCCCAAAGCCTGGGCGAGTTCCGTCTCGCTCCACAATGGGTCGGTCATGCCGCGTCCTTCAGCGCCGCGCGGGCGGCTTCATGGTCGGAAAACGCCAGCGTGGAATTGCCGACAATCTGGCCCGTTTCATGACCCTTTCCGGCAATCAGCAGCGCATCGCCCTCCGACAGCATGGCGATGGCGGCGCGAATCGCTTGTCCCCGGTCGCCGATCTCGATGGCGCCAGGCGCGGCGGCCAATATGGCGGCGCGAATGGCGGCGGGATTCTCCGAGCGCGGATTGTCGTCGGTGACGATGACGATATCGGCGCCGCGCGCGGCGATCTCGCCCATAAGGGGGCGTTTTCCCGCGTCGCGGTCGCCCCCGCAGCCAAACACGACCACCAGACGGCCCTGCACGAAGGGGCGCAGCGTCGCCAGCGCCTTGTCGAGCGCGTCAGGCTTATGCGCGTAATCGACGAAAACCGGCGCGCCATGGCGTTCGCCGACCCGCTCCAACCGCCCGGGGGCGCCCTCCAGCCCCTCCAAAGCCGCAAAAATGGCGCCGGGTTCGCTCCCCGTCGCAAGGCAAAGGCCCGCCGCGACAAGCGCGTTGGAGACCTGAAAATCGCCGGGCAACGGCAAGAGCACGCGCCATCGCCGGCCCGCATGTTCGAGACTCAGCCGCGTCGCAAAGCCTTCGCGCGAGGCCGACAGGAGACGGATCGCCTCGCCCTTCGCGCCGATGGTGAAAACCTTCAACCCGCGCCGCGTCGCCGCGGCGGCCACATCCGCGGCGGCATCGCTATCGCCATCGATGACCGCCGGTGCGCCGGGCTCGAGAAGCTCGGCGAACAAGCGCAGCTTGGCGGCGAGATAAGCGGCGGACGTCGCGTGATAATCGAGATGATCGCGCGACAGATTGGTGAAGGCGCCGGCGGCGAGGCGCACGCCGTCAAGCCGCTTCTGGTCGAGGCCATGCGAGGACGCTTCCAGCGCCAGATGCGTCACGCCCGCGCGGGCAAGTTCGTCAAGCGACTTATGCAAGGCGACAGGGTCGGGCGTCGTCAACGAGCCATAGACATTTACGTTGCGCGAGACGATGCCGATCGTGCCGAGCGAGGCCGCCTCAAAGCCGAGCTTCGCCCAGATCTGCCGCGCGAAGGCGGCGACCGAAGTCTTGCCGCTGGTGCCTGTCACCGCGACAATGATCTCAGGCTGGCGCGGATAAAACCGCGCGGCGGCGTGAGCGAGCGCCGCCCGCGCGTCGGCGACGCCGACATAGCCGACATGGGGCGGCAGCGACGGCGGCGCGCGTTCGGCGACGATCACGCCGGCGCCGTTCTCGACCGCTTGCGCGACAAAGGCGAGCCCGTCCTCTTTGGCGCCGGCAAGCGCAAAAAAAACATCGCCGCTTTTCACTTTGCGACTATCGGCGCACAGACCCTCGACCATGCGCGTCGCCAACGCGCCTGCGGGTTCGGGAACGTCGATGAGATCGCGGAGCCGCTTCACTCCTTCGCCACCTTGTCTGCGTCAAATCCATAGCCGAGCTTTGCGAGGAGCGGGAAGGGCTGCGTCGGGAACTCCTGCTCGGGCGGCACGCCAAGCAGCGGCTCAACGCGCTCAATCAGCCGTCCTGTGACGCGGCCCGCATTATACGCGGCATAATGATAACCGCCGTCCTCAGGCAGACCCTGCGGGTCGTCATAAAGCGCCATATAGAGATATTTGGGCTTATCCGCGGGCACGATAGCCATGAAGGTCGTGAAGACCTTGTCGTTGGAATAATGGCCGTGAAAGTTTTTCTGCGCGGTGCCGGTTTTGCCGCCCGCATAATAGCCTGGAATATTGGCGTGGTCAGCCGAACCATGGGTCGCATTGGCGCGCAAGAGATAACGCATCGACTCGGAAGTCTGCTCGCTGACGATGCGACGACTTTGAGCCAAGGCGTCGGCGGGGCTGCGGATTAAAAACGTCGGCGTCATGAGATTGCCGCCATTGAGCAACCCCGCCACGGCCATCATCGCCTGAAGAGGCGCCACATTGAGGCCTTGGCCGAAGGCGATCGTCATCGTGTTCAACTCGCCCCAGGGTTTGGGAATCAGCGGCGCGGCGCTCTCAGGCAATTCGGTGCGCATCCTATCGAGCTGGCCTGCCTTTCTGAGAAAGTCTTGATGCCCTTGCACGCCGACCATCATCGCAAGACGCGCCGAGCCGATGTTCGAGGAATGCGTGAAGACCTCAGGCACCGACAGCATGCGATGCGTCGCATGAAGGTCATGGATCGTGAAACGCCCATAGCGAAGATTTTCGCGCGCATCGACGTGACTGCCAAGCGTGACTTTGCCTGAGTCAAGAACCATCGCGAGCGTGAGCGCCTTGAAGGTCGAACCCATTTCATAGACGCCGACGGTCAGGCGGTTGATCAGCGTCGGGTCTTTCATGTCGTTGGAATTATTCGGATCGAAGTCCGGCAAAGACTCGGCCGCAATGACCTCGCCTGTCGTGACGTCCATGATGGCGCCGGCCGCCGCCTTGGCGTGAAAGCGCGTGAGGCCGGCGGCGAGTTCGTCGCGCAGGGCGTGCGTCGCTCTCAGATCGAGCGAAAGGCGCACCGGCTTCAGACTGGCCGGATCGATGCTGAAGCCGGCGACATGGGGATCGGTGAGGCTCTGGTTGTCGAGATATTTCTCCATGCCGGCGATGCCGATATTGTCCTTGTCGACAAAGCCGATGACATGCGCGCCCACCGGCCCATTGGGATAGACGCGCTTGTTCTCCGGGAAAAAGCCGACGCCCGGCAGACCCAGATGGAATATTTCCTTCTGCTCCTTGGCCGTGACCTGACGTTTGACCCAGACGAAGCCCTTCTTCGAACCCAGGCGTTCGCGAAGCTCCTTGGCGTCGATGTCGGGCAAAACGGCGGTGATGAGTTCGACCGCCTCGTCCTTGTCGATGATGCGGCGCGGTTCGGCGAACACCGACATGGTCTTGATGTCGGTGGCCAGAATCTCGCCATTGCGGTCGAGCAAGTCGGGACGGGCGCCGGAAGCGGCCTGATCGGCCGCGACTTTTAGGGTCAGCGGGGGATCGTGGGACAGGCCAAGCAGAACGAGTCTGGCGCCGATGCCGACATAGGCGACGAACAGGCCTAGCATCAGAAGGCGAATGCGGCCGCCGCTCTTGTCGAGCCGGGTGCGCACCAGATCGCGCGCGAGCCTCGCCACTCTGCTCCATGACAAATCCACGGCCTTCAAACGCAAAACGATCTTCGCTGCGGACGACATCATTTTCGTCAGAAGGGAATTCATCTTCATCTGGAGAAAAGTCATGGGCGTTCGGGTCATGACTTACCTCGTGGAAGGCGTGGCGCCGGTGACGCCGGCGTTTGGCGTGGCGGTCGGGCCCGAAAAGCCGAGCGATTCCAGCTTGCGGCCGATGGAATCGATCTTGGCGGCGGGTTCGGGCAAATCGCCAGCCTTGACGATCTGATGGAGCGAGAGCGGCTGCATATCAAGCTGTTTGTCGGCGAGCGCCTGAAGACGGTCGGGACGCGTCAGAAAAGCATATTCGGCGCGCAAAATATTGATCGCGTCACGCTCCCTCGCGATCAGATGACGCGTTTTGAGGATCTGCTCCGACGCATAGATCGTCTGATATTTCAAGGAATAGACATAGACCGCCGAGGCGACGAGCGCGCCGATCGCGATGACATGCAGAAGACGCCACATCAGCCTCTCCTTCGCCGCGAAGGCGGCAGGCGGGTCAATTTGAGAAGTTCAACGTCAGGCCCCCGCGCGGGCGCGCCAGTACGCTCGCCAAAGCGTAGCTTGGCCGAGCGCGAGCGCGGATTTTCGAACCGTTCCGGTTCGCCCGCGACGATCGGCTGGCCGGCGGTGACGACGAAAGTCGGCGCTTCGGGCGCCGGCTCGCCGGGCAGCAGGCGCGAGGCCGCGCGGCCCCGCCCCGAGCGCCGCGCGAAGAACTGCTTGACGATGCGGTCTTCAAGCGAATGAAACGTCACCACGACAAGGCGGCCCTGCGCCGCCAGCATCGCCTCGGCGGCGAAGAGACCTCGGGCGAGTTCGCCCAGTTCGTCATTGACCGCGATGCGCAAGGCCTGAAAACTGCGTGTGGCGGGATGCGTGAGTTCCCCGGGCTTTGCCGGCGCGACGCGCGCGATCATCTCGGCCAGTTGCAGGGTCGAGACATACGGCGCTGTGGGCCTGTCGGCGACGATGGCGCGCGCGATGCGGCGCGAGGCGCGCTCTTCGCCGTAATGGAACAGAATATTGGCGATCGTCTCTTCGTCATCCTCAAGCAATATGTCGGCGGCGGTGCGGCCCTTTTTTTCCATCCGCATGTCGAGCGGCGCGTCATGGCGCAGCGAAAAGCCGCGGGCGGCTTCGTCGATCTGCATGGAGGAGACGCCGATGTCGAGGACGATTCCGTCAAGCCCCTGGACGCCTAGGGAAAGCGCGGCCGCATCGAGTTCGCCAAAGCGCCCTTCGACAAGACGCAGCCGCCCGCCCGAAGCGGCGGCGAGACTTTGGCCGCCGGCGATGGCTTCCGGGTCGCGATCGAGCGCGATCACCTCGGCGCCGCGCGCGAGAATGGCGCTGGTGTAGCCGCCGGCGCCGAATGTGCCGTCAAGATAGACTCCGCCCTCTTTTACGCAGAGGGCGGAGACGATCTCTTCAAGAAGGACGGGAATGTGGTGGGCCGGTCCGCCAGCAGCGGGTTGCCCCTCGCCGCGGCCCACCATCATTCGCGCACTCCTTGTGGCGCAGCGCGCGCCGCTCTGGCGCCAAGTTCCGCCCGCAATTGCCGCACTCGAGTTTTGGCCTCCTCGAGGCGCCCAGCGAAACGGCCCGGCTCCCAGATCTGAAACTTGTGGCCCTGCCCGACGAAAACCGCTTCGCCGGTCAGACCCATGAACGCCCGGCTCGCCTCGCTGAGGATTACGCGCCCTTCCGAATCGGGCCGCAAAATCTCGCTCGTGCCCAACAGGGCGGTTGCAAAGACATCGCGCGGCTCCGAATAGGCCGGCATGGTCTCCAGCAGGGCGTCGATCTCCCGCAAAAGCGCATTGCCGCCGCAATCGAGCGCCGGCGCGTCCAGCGAGGGATGGACGTAAAGCCCCTCGAACCCATCTTTCGCCAACACGCTGCGAAAAGACGCGGGGATCGAAATGCGACCCTTCGCATCGAAACGGTTGGTGTAATGCGAAACAAAGCGGTCCAACGGGCTCCCCGACCCCGTTTTGGCCGAGAACAGCAACGGTCAGCGCCGCGCTTGCACGCAGTTTCGACCGCCCGAACGCGGATACTCCTAACGGGATGAAATGGGATAACATGGGACTATATGGGCGTCAACGCTTGTCCGGCCGTCAGGGACATTCCTGAGACCGCTGCCGCTATTAGGGGTTGTTAAGGTTAAGGGAGGGTTAGGAGGGCGGCGGGGAGAGGACAAGAGGGACAATAGAAGTCGCAATTTTCAGCTACCCTGCACGCTCATCATGCGTGGGCTGTTCCCAACTGCGATGAAGCTGACTACGGGGCCAAAGCCTCTCAGCGTTCAGATTGGACAAGCCGGTCAAGCGCCGCCACAGATGTGTTGACATCAACACATCTGTGGAGTATCATCTGAAGATGAATGCTCCGGAACTTAAAAAGTGGCTTGCCTCCCAAGGGTGCACTTTCGAGACAAAGAGGAGCGGTTCCGGACATATCATTGTTCGTCGCGGCGCTCTTAAGACCGAAATGCCGATGCACGGCGGACGCAAGGAATTGGGAACAGGTTTGGTCAACGCGATCAAGAAGCAATTGGGACTGAAATGATGCTGAGCTATCATGTCGATGTCGCGCCGGACGATAACGATACGTTTCTGGTGACCTGCCCGGCCATTCCGATGGTCGCGACTTTTGGCGAGACGAGAGAGGCCGCGCTTCACAATGCTGTCGATGCGATTGAAACCGCGTTGGACAGCATGATTTCCGACAACGAAGACATTCCGCCGCCGGACCAATCCGGCCAGCTCGTGAAAATGTCGCTCCTCACGACGCTGAAGGTCAGCCTCTATCAGGCCTTGCGATCTGCGGGCGTCAACCGCGCAGAACTGGCGCGGCGCTTGTCATGGAATCGAGAGTCGGTCGATCGCCTTTTTCGGTTGGATCACGCTTCGCGGCTCAATCAGATCGAAGCCGCTTTCAAAGCGCTGGGCAAAGAGGTTACCATCGACGTGAAAATCGCCGCATAGGCTGGAGCTTCGCACTCGCCCATGAACCTCGCCGCCTTCCGCCAATCCCTCGCCGCCCCCGCCCCACCTGCGGGACTCACCCCGGCGCTCGCCGCGCTTTGGCATGACGCGCATGGCGATTTCGATCGCGCGCATGATCTGGCGCAGAGCGACGAGGGCGGCGCCGGCGATTGGGTTCATGCCTATCTCCATCGCAAAGAGGGCGACGCCGGCAATGCCGCCTATTGGTATCGCCGCGCCGGAAAACCCATCTGCCGCGAAACGCTCGACGCGGAATGGGAGGCGATCGCGCGGGCGTTGCTGGAGCGGGGTGCTTCTTGATCGAATCGCTCCCTCTCCGTCATCGCGAGGGAGCGCAGCGACGAAGCGACCCAGACGAAGCGGCCGCGATGACCCCCAAGTCTGGATTGCTTCGTCGCTTTGCTCCCTCGCAATGACGAGGAGGGATTCGGTCGAGGTTCATTATGCCCGGGCTGAGGCGCCCCACCCGTCAGACCGCCGGCGGATTGAGTTCGGCGAAACCCGCCTGCCGATGGTAGGGCGAATAGGGATAGGCCGGCGTCGCGGCGCTTGCCGCGTCCAGCCGGGCGACCTGATCTGATGTCAGCTCCCAGCCGACGGCTCCGAGATTCTGGCGGAGCTGCTCCTCGTTGCGCGCGCCGATGATGACGCTCGATACCGTCGGGCGACGCAGCAGCCAGTTCAAGGCGATCTGCGGAACGCTCCTGCCCGTCTCTTCGGCAATGGCGTCGAGCGCATCGACGACGCGAAACAGCAATTCGTCATCGACCGGCGGGCCGAAGCCGGCGGTTTCGTGCAGGCGGCTTGTTTTCGGCAGCGGCTGTCCGCGCCGGATCTTGCCGGTGAGCCGGCCCCAGCCGAGCGGGCTCCAGACAAGCGCGCCAACGCCCTGGTCGAGGCCCAGCGGCATCAGCTCCCATTCATAGTCGCGGCCGATCAGCGAATAATAGGTCTGGTTGGCGACGTAGCGGGGATAGCCGTAGCGATCGGCGACGGCGAGCGACTTCATCAATTGCCAACCGGAGAAGTTCGAAACGCCGACGTAACGGATCTTGCCGGCGCGAACGAGCATGTCGAGCGTCGACAACGTTTCCTCCACCGGCGTGAAAGCGTCGAAGGCGTGGAGCTGGAAGAGATCGATGTAATCCGTGCCGAGCCGTTTCAACGCCGCCTCGACCGCTTGCACGAGATGGAAACGCGAGGCGCCGACATCGTTCGCGCCCTCGCCGACGCGCAGGGTCGCCTTGGTCGAGAGAAGCACTTTGTCGCGCCGGCCTTTGACCGCCTCCCCCAGCACTTCCTCCGAGGCGCCGTTGGAATAGACGTCGGCGGTGTCGAACATCGTGACACCCGCCTCGAGACAGATGTCGACAAGACGGCGCGCGTCGACGGCGTCCGTGTCGCCCCATGCGCCGAACAGCGGGCCGGAGCCGCCGAATGTGCCGGCGCCAAAGCTGAGGACGGGGACCTTGAAGCCAGTCGCGCCCAAACGTCGATATTCCATGATTGAACTCCTGTTGTTGCGAGGGGACGGGCCACGCGCTGCAAACCTCGGCCATTCGCGGCGACGGCCCCCCGGCGATCCTGCCCGAGGCTCCACAGGGCGACGGCGAGACAAAGCCCTAGATGGACGCGACGCCGCTCGTGAACTAGATTGCCGTCTGGAATATCATTTATGAACTGAAATCATCATGGCGCGCATCGAGGTCAATCGCTCCCGCGAGATGGAAGTGTTCGTGCGGATCGTCGAGCAATCGGGCTTTTCGGCCGCCGCCCGGTCGCTGCGGATGACGCCCTCGGCGGTGAGCAAGCTCGTCGCCAGGCTCGAGGCGCGGCTTGGCGCGCGATTGGTCAATCGCTCGACGCGCAAGCTGCAACTCACCGCCGAAGGCGGCGCCTTCTATGACCGCGCGCGGCGCCTGCTGGAGGATATCGACGAGGCCGAACGCGAAGTCGCCGCCGGCGCCGCGCCGCGCGGCCGTGTGCGCGTGAACTCGAACGTGCCTTTCGGCTTGCGCTATCTGTTGCCGCTAGCGCCTGAATTCCTGACGCGGCATCCGGAAATCACGCTCGACATCGTGCTGACGGATCAGGTGATCGATCTGTTGGAGGCGCGGGCCGATGTCGCGATCCGCGTCGGTCCGTTGCGGGCGTCAAGGCTGATCGCGCGCAAACTGGGCGCGAGCCGGATGGCGCTGGTCGCCGCGCCCGAATATCTCGAAAGATTCGGAACGCCCGGCAGCCCCGCCGATCTCGCGGCGCATAATTGCATCGGCTTTAATTTCGCGCGAAGTTTCGAAGGCTGGCCGTTCGTCGTGGATGGCGCCGCGACCATTCTGACGCCCCACGGCAACGCCCAGGCCGGCGATGGCGAAACGGCCCGCCGCCTCGCGCTCGCCGGAATCGGCATCGCCCGGCTCGCGCATTTCCATATCGGCCCCGACATCGCGGCCGGGCGGCTGAAGACCGTGCTTGAGACGTTCAACCCCGGCGACGCTGAAGAAATACACGCGGTCTACCTCGGCCAGGGCGGCCATCTTCCCGCGCGCGTGCGGGCCTTCATCGACCACCTCGGGAGCGCGGTGAACTTAGCGGAAAGTTGAGCAGCCGCGGCGACTCTTCATCACAGCAAGGGCGGACCCGCCCGCCGCTAGCGGCGAAGCGCCTCGACGCCCGGCAGCGCCTTGCCTTCCATCCATTCGAGGAAGGCGCCGCCCGCCGTCGACACATAGGTGAAATCATGCGCGACGCCGGCGCCATTGAGCGCGGCGACCGTGTCGCCGCCGCCGGCGACCGAAACGAGCTTGCCCGCTTTGGTGCGTTCCGCGACATGGCGCGCAAGCTGGTAGGTGCCATGCTCGAAGCCGGCGAGTTCGAAGGCGCCCAAAGGTCCGTTCCAGACGACGGTCGCCGCCTCGTTGATCGAGGCCTTGATGCGGTCGACGGAAAGCTGGCCGATGTCGAGCATCATCCCCCCGTCGGGTATCGCATCGACGCCATAATCATGCGAAGGCGCATTGGCCGCGAAATGAAAAGCGACCATCGCATCGACAGGCAGGAGAATCGCGCAACGCGTCTCCTGCGCCTTGGCCATGATCGCGCGCGCGGTCTCGGCGAGATCTTTCTCGCAGAGCGATTTGCCGACCGGCAGGCCTTGCGCATTGAGAAACGTATTGGCCATGCCGCCGCCGATGACGAGGGCGTCGACCTTGGCGACGAGATTGCCGAGCAGATCGAGCTTGCTGGAAATCTTGGCGCCGCCGACGATGGCGACGAGCGGACGTTTGGGCGATTCAAGCGCCTTGCCGAGCGCCTCGAGTTCGGCCTGCATCGCGCGGCCCGCGAAGGCCGGCAGTTTATGCGCGATTCCTTCGGTCGAGGCATGCGCGCGATGGGCGGCCGAAAAAGCGTCGTTGACATAGAGATCGCCGAGCCTGGCGAGTTCGTCGACAAAGGCCGGATCGTTCTTTTCCTCGCCCTTGTGGAAGCGGGTGTTCTCGAGCAGCAGGACGTCGCCGTCCTTCATCGCGGCGATCGCCTTGGCCGCGACTTCGCCGATGCAATCGGCCGCGAAGGCGACAGGCTGCTGGAGATGTTCGGCGACCGCCGCGGCGACCGGGCGCAGCGAATTAGCTTCATCGGGGCCGCCTTTGGGCCGCCCGAAATGGGCGAGCAGGATAACCTTGCCGCCCTTTTTGCTGATCTCGCGGATGGTGTGCAGGACGCGCTCGATGCGCGTCGCATCGGTCACCTTGCCATGCTCCATCGGCACGTTGAGATCGACGCGCAGAAGGACGCGTTTGCCGGAGACGGAGGCGTCGTCGAGGGTGCGGAAGGATTTTGTCATGGATGTCTCTAACTTCAGTGAGAGGCAATCAGCGACGAAGATGATCGATCGTATCGGTTGAACCCCCTTCCCCCCTCGCGGGGGAAGGTGGCCTTCGCGTAAGCGAAGGTCGGATGAGGGGGCGTCGCAGAATTAGACACCGCGGATAAGCTGTCGCGCTCCCCGTCGAACCGCCCCCTCATCCGTCATGCTTCGCATGCCACCTTCCCCCGCAAGGGGGGAAGGGATTCATGCCTTAGATCAGCTTGCCCATCGCCACGGCGGTGTCGCCCATGCGGTTCGAAAAGCCCCATTCATTGTCGTACCATGAGAGCACGCGCACGAATGTTCCTTCCATCACCTTGGTCTGGTCGAGATGGAAGATCGAGGAGCGGCTGTCGTGATTGAAGTCGGAGGAGACGTTGGGCTTGTCGGTGAAGCCCAGAATGCCTTTCAATGGGCCGCTCTCGGCGGCCGCCTTGATCGCATTGTTGATCTCTTCGATGCTGGTCGCGCGAGTGGCGACGAATTTGAAGTCCACCACCGAGACATTGGGAGTCGGCACGCGGATCGACGAACCATCGAGCTTGCCCTTCAACTCGGGCAGCACCAGGCCGACGGCCTTGGCGGCGCCGGTGGTGGTCGGGATCATCGACAGCGCCGCGGCGCGGGCGCGGTAAAGATCCTTATGCATCGTGTCCAGCGTCGGCTGGTCGCCGGTATAGGAATGGATCGTCGTCATGAAGCCGTGACCGATGCCGATCGCGTCATGGAGCACTTTGACGACCGGAACGAGGCAATTGGTCGTGCAGGAGGCGTTGGAGACGACAAGATGTTCCTTCGTCAGCTTGTGATGGTTGACGCCATAAACCACGGTGAGATCGGCGCCGTCGGACGGCGCCGAAACGATGACGCGCTTGGCGCCGGCGGTCAGCAGCGCGGCCGCCTTGTCGCGCGCGGTGAAGATGCCCGTGCATTCCAGCGCAATGTCGACGCCAAGATCCTTATACGGCAAAGCCGCGGGATCCTTGATCGCGGTGACCCTGATCTTGCCGCGGCCGACATTGATGTAGTCGCCCTCGACCGAGACCTCATGGGGAAAGCGGCCGTGCACGCTGTCGAAGCGCAGCAGATGGGCGTTAGTCTCGACGGGGCCAAGATCGTTGACCGTCACGACTTCGATGTCGGTTCGCCCGGATTCGACAATCGCGCGCAAGATATTGCGCCCGATGCGCCCAAAGCCGTTAATCGCCACCTTCACCGTCATCGCTCAATCTCCCTGCAAGACTTAAGTTTTCTTACTCATGCCGCCCGACCGGCGCAATTCATTTCGCCTGGAACCGCCCCACTCGTCATGGCCGGGCTTGTCTCGCGGCTGTCCGGTTGAGGTTTTTCCGAGACATGGACGCCGCGAACTCCCTCCCCCCTTGTGGGGGAGGGCCGGGGTGGGGGGTCGCGCTAACCTAACAAATATTGGCCTTTGCGAGGATTCGGAGAGGTCAGCGCGACCCCCCTCCCTAACCCTCCCCCACAAGGGGGGAGGGGATTTTGCCGCGCTCCAAACCTTGCGGCATCACCCCAACCGCGCCAGCGCCGCATCGGCCACCGCTTGCGGGGTGATGCCGAAATGCTGGTAGAGCGCCTTATAGGGCCCGCTCGCGCCATAGCCGGTCATGCCGATGAAGGGGCCGTCGCCGATCAGGGCGTCCCAGCCCTGGCGAACCGCCGCTTCGACGCCGACGCGCACTTTCGCCGAGCCGATGACGGATTTGCGGTAGGATTCCTTCTGGTCAAGGAACAAATCCATGCACGGCACTGAGACCACGCGCGCGGCGACGCCCTTGTCGGCCAGAATCTTCTGCGCCGCCACGGCGAGCGACACTTCCGAACCCGAGGCGAACAGCGAGACCGCCGCCGGGCCGTTCGAAGGCGAAATCTCATAGGCGCCGAGCGCGCTGAGATTTTCCGCGACATGAGTGCGCCGCAACGCGGGCAGGTTCTGGCGCGTCAGCGCAAGGATCGACGGCGAGGTCCGGGCTTCAAGCGCCGCCTGCCAGCATTCGACCGTCTCGACGGAATCGCACGGGCGGAACAACAGGAGATTGGGCATCGCGCGCAGCGAAGCCAGATGTTCGACGGGCTGGTGGGTCGGACCGTCTTCACCAAGCCCGATCGAATCATGGGTGAACGCATGCGTGACGCGCACGCCCATCAGCGCGGCGAGCCTCAGCGAGGGGCGGCAATAGTCGGTGAAAACCAGGAAGCTCGCGCCCGACGCAATGAAGCCGCCATGCAGCGACAGGCCATTGCACGCCGCCGCCATGCCATGTTCGCGAATGCCCCAATGGATATAGCGGCCCGACATATCGTCCGGCGTGATGTCGCGCGTCGCCTCGACCTTGGTGTTGTTGGACGGGGTCAGGTCGGCCGAACCGGTGATCAGTTCAGGAACGGCGGGCGCGATGATTTTCAGCGCCGCCTCGCCCGCCTTGCGGGTCGCGATCTCGGGCGCCTCGGCGGCGAGCTTTTGCTTATAGGCGTCGATCGTCTGCGCAAAACTCGCGGGCAGATCGCCGCGAATGCGCCGCTCGAATTCGGCGCGCTGCTCGGGCGAGCGCGTCTTGAACAGACGGCGCCAGCGATTATGCGGATTGCGGCCCTTGGCCCCGGCCGCGCGCCATGCGGTGAGGATTTCCTCCGGCACGACGAAGGGTTCGTAGGGCCAATGCAGCGCGAGGCGCGCGCCGGCGATCTCGGCCGCGCCAAGCGCCTCGCCATGCGCCTTGCTGGTGCCGGCGCGCGTCGGCGCGCCAAAGCCGATCGTCGTCTTGCAGGAGATCAGCGTCGGCCTGTCGGCCTTTTTGGCGGCGCGCAGGGCGCGCAGAACCGCGGCCTGATCGTGCCCGTCGATCAGCACGGCTTTCCAGCCGGCGGATTTGAAGCGGGCGACCTGATCGACCGAATCGGAAATCGAAGTCTTGCCGTCGATGGAGATGCCATTGTTGTCGTAGAGCACGATCAGCTTGGCCAATTTCAAATGGCCGGCGATGGCGATCGCCTCCTGGCTGATGCCTTCCATCAGGTCGCCGTCGGAAGCCAGGACATAGGTGTGGTGGTCGACGATGTCGCCAAATTCGGCCGCCAGCATCCGCTCCGCCAAAGCCATGCCGACCGCCGTCGCCAGGCCCTGCCCCAGCGGGCCGGTCGTCGTCTCGACGCCGACCGTATGGCGATATTCGGGATGGCCTGGCGTCTTCGAGCCAAGCTGGCGGAACTGCTTGAGGTCGTCGATTTGCAAGCCGTCGGCGCCGCCCGTTCCGGTCAGATAAAGCAGGGAATAGAGCAGCATCGAGCCATGGCCGGCCGACAGCACAAAGCGATCGCGATCGGGCCAATGCGGGTCGGCGGCGTCGAATTTCAGGACGTCGCGAAACAGCACCGTCGCCATATCGGCCGCGCCCATCGGCAGGCCGGGATGGCCGCTATTGGCCTTCTCGACGGCGTCCATCGACAATGCGCGAATAGCGTTGGCCATTGCATCATGGGTCACAACCGACGCCATATCGCTCTCCCGTGCGCGCCGGCGGACCGCCGCATGTCCATCCCGAGGCCGGCTTGATAGGCGCCGGGGTCAAACGTGTCAATTGTGGAGGCGCGCAGGCAGCTCCAATCGCAAAGCGATTCCCGCTGGGGCAGAAAGCGCGCCGCCAAACCCAATTCCCCTGTGTTCAACCCCGCGCCCCGCGTTGACGCGCGCTTCATCCAAAGCGTAAACATTGATACGCAACCCACGGATGCCGCATGGTCGCCGACCCCCTGGAGCCGTCCCTCAAGCGACTGCGCGCCGCCATCGACCTGCTCGAGGCGGCGATCGAGCGACGCTTGCGGCAGGACAGCGCGCTTGGCGATACGCAGGAGGAGCTCGCGCTGATGCAGGACGATCGCGCGCGGCTCGCCGTCGAGCTTGACGGCGCGCTGGACAGGAATCGCGCGCTGCTCACCGCCAACAACGAGGCCGCCAAGCGGCTCGGGCGCGCCGGCGCGGCCATTCGCACCGTTCTTGAACGCACGACCGGCGATGAGCCGGATTGACAGACAAGGAGACGCTCGACCCATGGCGCAGGTGACGGTGACGATCGGCGGGCGCGTATATCGTCTGGCCTGCAACGAGGGCGAAGAACCGCATCTCGAAACGCTCGCCCGCTCGATCGACGGCAAGATCGACGAAATCCGCGGCTCGTTTGGCGAGATCGGCGATCAGCGGCTCGTCGTCATGGCCGCGCTCACCATCGCCGACGAATTGTCGGAAGCGCGGCGAACCATCGCGGCGCTTGAGAGCAAGGCGCTGGAGAACGCCGACATCGACAGCGCCGCCCGGCGCGACGCCGATCATCAACTCGCGCAGGCGGCCGAAGCGCTCGGCGAGGCGAGCCATCGCATCGAAAGTCTGGCGGCCGCGCTCGCGCAATCGGCGAAGGGGTGAGGGGCCGTGGTTAAACGAATGAGATATTTGCGGGCCTGTAGACGCGGTCGCTGACCGCGTCCCGTTCCGCGGACGCCGTATGTCGGCGAGGAGCGCGGTCATCGACCGCGCCTACAGGGGGGTGAGGCAAGCCGCGCGCCGAATCCTGCTATGATACGCCATCTCGCCCCTCGAAGAAGGGGCGGACTTAAAAACCAGGGGGAAATTCATGCTCAAGGGCTGGAAGCTGTTCATCATCGGATGCGTCGTCATTCTCGCCGGCGCCATCCTCGCCCATTGCGTCCAGACTGCGGACGGGGTGAAGGTTCGCGACGTGCGCTTCGCCGCGTCGAATGGCGTCATCATGAGCGCCCTGCTCTATCAGCCCGCCACCGCCACCGCCAAGACGCCGGCGCCGGGCATTCTCGCCGTTCACGGCTATATCAATTCGCGCGAAACCCAGGATGGCTTCGCCATCGAATTCGCGCGGCGCGGCTATGTCGTGCTGGCGCTCGACCAGCGCGGCCATGGCTATAGCGACGGGCCCGCTTTCGCCGACGGCTTTGGCGGCCCGGCCGGCCTCGCCTATCTGCGCGGGCTCGACATTGTCGACAAGGACAATATCGGCCTCGAAGGCCATAGCATGGGCGGCTGGACGGTGTTGGCCGCCGCGATCACGGCGCCCAATGATTACAAAGCGATGGTGCTGGCGGGATCGAGCACCGGCAAGCCATTCGCCGCCGAGGGAACGCCGACATGGCCGCGCAATCTCGCGCTGATCGAGGGCCAGTATGACGAATTCTCCAAGCTGATGTGGGATGTCGACAGCGCCGCCGACGTACCGCAATCGCCCAAGCTCGAAGCCTTGTTTGGGACCGACAAGCCGGTCGAGGTCGGCAAGCTCTATGGCGCGATCGACGCGGGCAATGCGCGCGTGCTTTATCAGCCCGCGATCACCCATACCGGCGAGCATATTTCGACCCAATCGATCGGCGACGCCGTCGACTGGTTCGCGCAGAATCTGAAGGGCGGCGTCGCGCGGCCGGTCTCCGATCAGATCTGGTATTTCAAGGAGCTCGGCACGCTGATCAGCCTGATCGGCTTTGTCGCCTTGCTGCTCGGCGCGTTCGAAGCCGCGCTGACGCTGCCCGTCTTCGCGAGCCTTGCGCATGCGCCCTCGCCGGTTCGCGACTCGCGCGGCGGCGGCTGGTGGCTCGCCTTCATCCTTGCGACCCTCCTGCCCGCCATCCTCTATTTCCCGGCGGTGGCGGTGGGCTATGCGCAGCTTACGCCGGCGCCCTTCATGCCGCAGCACATCACCAATTGCATCGTGCTCTGGGCGGTCGCCACGGCTGTGGTCTCGCTGATCCTGTCGCTGTTCACGGGCGGGCGCGGCGCAAAGTTCGACAACGACTGGCTGCGCGCGCTTTGCGCCGCCATCGTCGCCGTGCTCGTCGGCTATGGCGCGCTGGCGATCGCGCAAAGCGCGTTCCTCGTCGATTTTCGCTTCTATCTCGTCGGCGTGAAATTGATGAGCGTCGAGCAGATGAAAATCTTCGCGATCTATATCCTGCCGCTGACCTTCTTCTGCCTCATCGCGATGCGCTCGCTGCATGCCTCGCTCGGCGTCGCGGGCGCCGGCGGCTTCGCGCAATATGCGACGAATATTCTCGGGCTGGTCGGCGGCTTCGCGCTGATGATCGCGCTCGTCTACGCCGCATTGTTCCTGTCGGGCCATCTGCCCTCCGGCGACATCGCGCTGTTTGCGATCGTCGGCATCCAGTTCGTCCCCATCCTGACGATCCTCGCCATCATCGCGACCTTCGCCTATCGCCGCACCAATTCCTATGTCCCCGGCGCGTTCATCTGCGCTTTGTTCGTGACATGGTACATCGTGGCGGGACAGGCGACGCAGGCGGTGATGTAGGGCGAGACGGCGGTCGTGAGCAATGACGCTGTAACCCGCGTCATTGCGAGGGAGCGAAGCGACGAAGCAATCCAGACTGAGGCTCTGATGGCCCTCGTCTGGATCGCTTCGCTGCCGCTCGCGATGACGACATCCGCTTCTTTAGGCGGGTTGAATGCACCGTAACTATATTTTGCGAAAATCCGCCTTGTCCTGATGGTTTTCTGGCCCTGCGGGGGTGAACAAGCCGATGCCCATTCGTAGTGGCTCCAGCAAGCGAAGGCGGCGTGACCGAATTGACATGTTGTCAGTGCGTATAATACCTTCCATTGACGCGTAGAAGGTATCGCCTTTTAATTTGACGCGTGGCCGGGGGGCTTACATGAATATTATAACAAATTTGGTAGCCGCTAGATTAGGTGCGCTAGCGCTCGTTTTCCTGGTCGGCTCGGGCGAGTTCACTTCTGCGTCCGCGCTTCAAATTGATCCGCAGTGTGCGCAGATGCGAAACAAAATCGGATGCACCTGCGCGTTGCAGAACGGCGGCTGGGTAAAGCCCGTCCACGGTGAAATGAGATGGAACTTCAATCACCGCGCCATAGATTTGATCGAAAGTTGTTCAAAGGCTGCTGGCGGAAATGCACAGCCATAGATGTTTGAAGCCAGCGTTAGATTGCGGCTAAGGTTTGTTTGCCTAACCAAGCACGGCCATGACGGCTGGGAATTACAAATTAGCGCGGCCAACGATCACTCTTTTGGCGTCCTGGTACGCGCTCCCGCCTCGTACCTTCCCCACCCCGCCGCGCGCAACGCGCAAGCCGGGCACGCGCCGCAGCCGTAGCCCCAGGCGTGGAGCGTCGAGCGGTCGCCATTGTAGCAGGTATGCGTGTCCTCAATGATCCGGTCGATCAGAAGCTGCCCGCCCAGCCTCTCCGCCATCGCCCATGTCGCGGCCTTGTCGATGGCCATCAGCGGGGTATGCACGACGAAGCGCGTCTCCATGCCGAGGTTGAGCGCGATCTGCATCGCCTTGATCGTGTCGTCGCGGCAGTCGGGATAGCCGGAATAATCGGTCTCGCAGACGCCCGTCACCAGATGTTTGACGCCGCGCCGATAGGCGATGGCGGCGGCGAAGGTGAGGAACAGCAGATTGCGTCCGGGCACGAAGGAATTGGGCAGGCCATTGGCCTGCATCGCGATCGCGACGTCGCGCGTCAGCGACGTCTCGCTGACCTGCGCCAAGGCGGCGATATCGACGACATGATCGTCTCCAAGCTTTGGCGCCCAATGGGGGAAATCGCGGCGCAGCGCGGCGAGCACGACGAGCCGCGCCTCCAGTTCGACGCGATGGCGCTGTCCATAATCGAAGCCGACGGTCTCGACGCGCTCGAAGCGTTCGAGCGCCCAGGCGAGGCAGGTCGTCGAATCCTGCCCGCCCGAGAACAGGACCAAAGCATGCGTTTCGTTCAGCGTCATCGCGCCGTTCACTCCAGGAGATAGGCGATGAACAGAAGCGACAGAATGCCGTCCGTGATCACCAGGCCGGTCAGCGCCAGCGTGCGCTTCATCGGCCCGAACAGAAACAACACGATCATGCCGAGCTTGTCGATGATGGCGGCCGTCATGATCGCGGGGCGCGCAGCCGGGACATAGCCGCAATAGACGGTGAGGGCGTAGAGCACGACGACCATCACGCCCCAATGGCGCACCAGCGAGATCACCACGCCGTCGGCGCTGGTCGTCCCGAAACCCAATTCCAACGTCAGCCGGGGGAACAGAAACACGCCAACGCCGGCGAGCGACGCCACCGTCCCCGACACGATCAACAGCCATGACATAGACGATGCGAGCATTGGCGATCCCCCCGGATTTCGATTCGCCTGGCGCTGCGCCGCGGCGCGGAGAAGATGCGCCTTTGGTTGGGGGAATTCACGGGGGCAAAACGTCACGGCGGGGGTTCGCGCCAGCGGCGCCGACTGAAGGGCTGGTCATGCGCGGCTTGTGGTCGTGGGCGGACGTGACAGGGCTACGGTGGTCTCGCTGAGGAAATTGGCGTACGGCTGGGAGAGCCGGGATAGCGACCGACTGAGGCAAATGGCTCTTCAGCGGGCATAGATTTGGGCGATAAGGTTGGAGCGCGGGAATCCCCTCCCCCCTTGTGGGGGAGGGTTAGGGAGGGGGGTCGCGCATGCCCAACCGATTGAAGCCGATTGCGCGCAGGCTCAGGACAAACGCGACCAGCGCCGAGCGGCGCCTTTGGAACGGCGTCAGACGCCAACAGATCGGCGGCTTCAGGTTTCGGCGCCAGGTCATCCTCAAGGGCTTCGTGGTGGACTTCGCGTGCCACGAGGCGCGACTGGTCGTCGAAGTCGACGGCGCTACACACTCGACCGATGCGGAGCGGGCGCGCGACGCGTTGCGCTCTGCCGCATTAAGCTCGCAGGGCTACGACGTTCTGCGATTTACGAATGACGAGATTTTCCAGAATATCGACGGCGCGCTGGAGACTATTCGATTGAAGCTGATTGAACTGCGTCCGCGCCTGCGGGACGATGCCTTCGAGGGCGGCGCGACCCCCCTCCCTAACCCTCCCCCACAAGGGGGGAGGGAATAGCGGCGACATCGCAGAAATCTCAACCGGACAGCCGTGGATGCGTCTCGTCCATCCGCGCGAGCCTCATATGCCGCAAGCGAGGACAAATCCTTCGAGGGTGAAACGCGCTCCGCCATGCGAAACGATGGATCGCCCCCGATCGTTTCGATCAAAAGTCATCGGCATCGAAAATCGCGCTGACGATGCGATGCGGCCGGCATAGCGCGCCGCCAGAATCAGCGCTCCGCGTCGTTGATATCGGTTTGCAGGAAGTCTTCGCCCTTGAATAACAGCGGCGCGTTCTGGGCGCGCGCGCAGGCATAGGCGAAGCAGTCTCCCATGTTCAATTGCGCCGCTTCGCTCACCAAAACACCATGGCGGGCCAAACGCCATCGGCGCGCGCAGGGGTCAAGGCGCGCGTAGCGCCCGCGAAGCGGCTTGGCCTTGACGCCGAGCACGGCGATGGCATTCGAATGTCTATGATTTTTGAAACAACAGCTAACGCCATAAGAGCGAACAAAATCTTTCTGAAAATCAGTATTCCTGCTATCCTTACCTTCCACCGCCTTCCCAAAAGGCGCAAATGAAGGAGTCCGCTCTTGAACGCAGCCACGCTCACTGCCCAAAAACCCAAGCTCACGGCGCATGACCACGCTATCCGCCGCGATCGCATTTTTGCGCGCATGCTGGAGGGGCAATCTTATCAGGAGATCGCCGCCGCCGAGGCGATCACGCCGCGGCGGGTGCGCCAGATCATTCAGGCCGCGCTGCAAAAGGACAATGTCGATCCCCAAACCGACTTCATTCTGGTGCAGATCGCCAGGCTCGAAGCCGCCTTGCGGGTGATCGAGCAGAAGGTGGCGGAGGGGAAGCTCAGCGCGGTCGACCGGCTGGTCAAGGTGCTGGAGAAACTCGATCGCTACCACGCCCAGTGCGAGCCTCCTTTGTCGCTCGCCCGACGCGATCGCTGGGAAAGCGCCGGCATGCTCGCCGGCGTCGACCGCATCGCCGCCACCCGCGAAGCGGTCGCTGGAAGGCTGGCGGCGGGGCGTTTGGGAGCGGAAAATTCGATCGGGAAGGTCGATGGGGGTCAAACGCCTGAAATCGCTCGATTCGCGGAAACGAGCGCCCTTCCGGGCGCGCTGGAATCAAAGGCTTAGCGCGGGTTTTTGGCGGCCGGGAAGGGTCTTTCGGGCGCGGGGGCTATTCCGGGGAAGGACAGATTGACGGCGCTCTGGCGGAGCGGCCCACCGGCCTCCCCGCTTCTTCCGCCGCAGCTCATCGCAATAGACGATCGCGATGATCGGGAGGCCTGCCATGATTTTCTACCGAAAGACGCGCCGAGCGAGACCGTCAAGGCGGGGTCCGCTTGCCCTGGCAGAGCACGATCGGTCCGGACATGGCGTGCGAGAACCCGCCGCCTTCATAAACCTGGACGTTCGAGGAGCCCGGCGGCAGCAGAAAAGACCCTGAAACCACCTGCGTTTGGTTCGCAAGCGTCGCCAGCGCCCAACTGAAAGTGCACAATTGAGCCGGCGCCTTCGGGTCGGTATGGCTGCAAAGCAATTGGGCGCCGCTCAACAGAGCCGCGCCGCCGCAGCTCACCACGGTTTTCGCAATGGCCGGGCCGCCGGTCGTCAGCGCCGCGCTTATGCACAACATTTGAGCCAGAAGACGCCTAGCCATTTTCGTTCTCTCTTCTACCGCTGCCGCGCGATCCCAGGCGTTCTAAGCCGAACCGCACCGCTCCGGATCATGTTCACTGAAAATTTATTGCAGTGCGGCATCGCGCCTCTTGCGGCGCCCCGGCATGCTTGTTATATGGGCCGTGATAATAAGCTGACTTATGATTGTCAACTTCTTAACGCGGCTCTCAAAACGATCCATGAACGACCTGCATCCAACCCTCGGCTTTTTGCTGCACGACGTCGCGCGTCTGTTGCGCAAGCGCTTCGAACAGCGCGCCAGAAATCTCGGCTTCACCCGCTCGCAGTGGCAAGCGATCGTCTACCTATCAAGGAATGAAGGCATCCATCAGGCGGGCCTCGCCGAATTGCTTGAGATTGAACCGATCACGCTGGTGCGCATTCTCGATAAGCTCGCCGAGCGCGACCTGATCGAGCGCCGCCAGCATCCGACCGACCGGCGCACCTGGCTGCTGTTCCTGAAGGAGGCGGCGCGGCCTTTGCTCGCCGCCATGCAGCCGATCGGCGAAGCGACGCGCGCGGAGGCGCTTGACGGCGTTTCCGAGGCGGATCGCAGCCAGCTTCTTCAGACGCTGACCCAAATGAAAACAAACTTGATGGCGGCCACGCGAGCGCCGGTCGCCGAGAAGGAAGCATATTATGGCTGAGATTCACCGCGTCCCCGCGGAAGTGGCCGGCCCTGCCGGCGATCCGACAGCGCCGACGCGGCTTGACGCCGTGCGCGAACTGAGGAAGCCCACCCCCGAAGCGGAGGCGCCCGCCGCGCCCAAGGCGCCGCCCGCTGAAAAGGCCGCCGGTCCCGCAGCGCCGACCGCTCCTGCGCGCCAGCCCAAGCGCGGGCTGACGCGCCCCTTATTGTTCGCTCTTCTGCCGATCGCTTTGGTCGCGGGCGGCTATTTTTACGTGACGGGCGGTCAGATCATGTCGACCGACAACGCCTATATCCAGGCCGATACGGTCGGCGTCTCGACCGATGTGCCCGGAACCGTCGTGGCGATCGAAGTCCATGACAATGAACCGGTGAAAAAAGGCCAGGTGCTCTATCGGCTGAGACAGGACACATTCCAGATCGCCCTGGACGGCGCCAAAGCCCAGCTTGGCACCGTCCACGATCAGGTCCTGACGCTGCAGGCGAGCTACAAGCTGGCCCTTGCGCAAATCGAGCAGGCCCAGGCCGACCTCCCCTATTATCAGACCGTCTTCAAGCGGCAGCAGGATCTGATGACGACCGGCGCCGGGACAAAGGCGGCTTTCGATCAGGCCCAGCATGATCTTGAAGCCACCAAACAGAGGGTCGCCGTGGCGAAAGGCCAGGCGGACACCGCGCTGGCCCAGCTCAGCGGCGACGCCGATCAGCCGATCGAGAAAAATTCTTTCTATCTGCAAGCCAAGTCGGGCGTTGACAATGCGCAGCGCGATTTCAACGATACCGTCGTCAGGGCGCCGTTCGACGGCATTGTCACGAATGTCGACGCGATTCAGATCGGCTCCTATCTGCAGGCCTCCCAGCAGGCTTTCAGCCTCGTTTCGACATCCCAGATGTGGGTTGGAGCGAGCCCCAAGGAAACCGAATTGACCTACGTCCGGCCCGGTCAATCGGCGACGATCAGCGTCGACACCTATCCGGGCCTCGAATGGAAAGGCGTCGTCGACAGCATCAGTCCGGCGTCCGGCTCGAGCTTCTCCCTGCTGCCGGCCCAGAACACCACCGGCAATTGGGTCAAGGTCGTCCAGCGCATCCCCATGCGCGTGCGCATCGAAGACATGGCCGGCAAGCCGCCGCTTCGCGTCGGCATGAGCGTCACGGTCGACGTCGACACCGGCCATGCGCGCGGTCTGCCCGATTTCGTCAACAAATGGCTCGGCCGCGACGAGAAGCCCCATGGCTGATCCCGCCGCCTCGGCTCCCGCGCCGAAGGTCGCCAACCGGGGCGCGATCACCGCCTGTGTGATTCTCGCCGTGATCATGCAGGCGCTCGACACCACCATCGCCAATGTGGCGCTGCCCTATATCCAGGGCAGCGTTTCGGCGAGTTCCGACCAGATCAATTGGGTGCTGACCTCCTACATCGTCGCCGCCGCCATCATGACGCCGCCGTCGGGCTTCCTTGCCGGTCGGTTCGGGCGCAAGCGCGTCCTGCTGACGGCGATCGCCGGCTTCGTCGTCGCCTCCGTTTTGTGCGGGCTGTCGCAATCGCTGGACCAGATCGTCGTGTTCCGGTTGATGCAAGGCCTGTTCGGCGCGGCGCTTGTGCCGCTGTCGCAGGGTTTTCTGCTCGATATGTACAGCGTCGAAGAGCGCGGATCGGCGATGGCTTTGTTTGGCGTGTCGGTGATGGTCGGGCCGGTGCTTGGCCCGGTGATCGGCGGCTGGCTGACCGACAACATTAGCTGGCGCTGGGTGTTTTACATCAACGTGCCGATCGGCGCGCTGGCCTTTGCCGGCATCAGCATATTCGTCCTCGAAACCAAGAAGGACCTGGGCGCCAAGCTCGACTGGCTCGGCTTCGCCGCGCTCAGCGTCGGCATCGGCGCGCTGCAGATCTTTCTCGACCGCGGCGAACAGCTCGACTGGTTCTCGTCAGGGGAAATCATCATCGAGGCGATCATCTGCGCGGCGGCCTTCTATATTTTTCTGGTCCACACTTTCACCTCGAAACATTCCTTTGTGAATCCAAAATTGTTCCTGGATCGCAATTTCGCGCTCGCCTTCATCTTCATTTTCATCGTCGGCGTCACCTATCTCGCTTCGCTGGCGTTGATGACGCCCTATCTGCAGACCCTGATGGGCTATCCCGTCATGACGGCGGGCCTCGTCATGGGGCCGCGCGGGCTTGGCACGATGACGTGCATGTTCATCGTGGGGCGTTTGATCGGGCGCGTCGATACGCGATACCTGCTGACGCTCGGCCTCGGACTGACGGCCTGGGCGATGTGGGTGATGACGGGCTGGACGCCCGAGGTTTCGCAATGGACGATCGTTTCGGTCGGCTTCGTCCAGGGCGCCGGCCTCGGTTTTCTGTTTGTGCCGCTGACGACCGTCGCCTTCTCGACGCTGCCCGCCGCAATGCGGGGCGAGGGGACGGGCCTTTACAATCTCTCCCGCAACATCGGCTCCAGCGTCGGCATTTCGGTGGTGAGCGCGCTGCTCACGGAAAATGTCCAGGTCAACCACGCCAATATCGCCGCCTATGTGACGCCGTTCAATCACGCGTTCCATGCGCCTGCCGTGATGCACGCCCTCAATCCGCTGACGGCGGCCGGCCGCGCCGCGCTCGACAGCATGATCAGCCTGCAGGCGCTCATCATCGCTTACATCGACGATTTCAAGCTGCTGATGATCCTATCGCTTGTGGTGATGCCCCTGGTGCTGCTCTTGCGGAAGCCCGCAGTTCCCGCGGCCATCGACCATAGCGCCGTCATGGAGTAATGCGGCGGTCGTCTCCGCTCTTCGCTCGACTCGGGAAATTTGACTTGTGACCACCCATTTCATGGCTCCCGCTGTCGAGAACGTCGTCGAAGCGCCGCGCCTGCGCGTGCCTCTATGGCTGCTCGCGCTGTTCACGTTCAGCGGCACGCTGGGCATGCATATTTTCATACCCGCTTTGCCCGCCGCCGCCACGGACCTTGGCGCCGGGATCGGCGCGATGCAGATGACGGTGAGCCTTTACATATTCGGGCTCGCCGTCGGACAGCTCGTCTACGGCCCGCTTTCCGACCGTTTCGGGCGCCGGCCAGTATTGATGGCCGGACTGGCGCTTTACACGGGCGCGGGCCTCGCGGCCGCTCTGGCGCCTGGGGTCAACGCGCTGATTGCGGCGCGCCTTTTTCAAGCTCTTGGCGGCTGCGCCGGGTTGGTGCTCGGACGCGCCATAGTCCGGGACACCTCTGTTCCGCGCGAAGCAGCGCGGCGGCTCGCGCTAATGAACCTGATGGTGACGGTGGGGCCTGGCCTCGCGCCGCTCGTTGGCGGCGCTCTGGCCGCCACAACAGGATGGCGGTCCATCTTTGTTCTTCTGGGGGCGCTGGGCGTCGCGAACTTCCTCTTTGCCTGGCGCCTTCTTCCTGAGACTGGCCCATCCGCTTCGCGCGTCAAAGCCTCCGCGCTCGCCCGCGATTATTGGGGGCTCCTTCGTTCGCCCGCTTTCCTTGGCTATTCCATCGGCGGCGGCTGCGCGACAACCTCTCTCTATGCGTTCATCGCGGCCGCGCCCTTCATCTTCGTGACCCAGTTGCATCGCCCGGCCACGGAGGTCGGCGTTTATCTCGCGGTTCTGGTTTCCGGCGTGTGGCTGGGCAGCATCCTCACGAGCCGCCTTATCGCAACAATGGCGCTCGGACGGCTTTTGATCGCCGCCAACGCGCTTGGCGTTGCGGCGGCGTTCGCCCTGCTCGGCGCCGCTTTGTCGGGTCATCTCAGCGTCGTCTGGATCATCGGCGCTATGTTCGTTTTTACCGTTGGCGTCGGCATGGCCGCGCCTGCGGCTCTGACCCAGGCGATCAGCGTCAATCCGCGCGTGATCGGCTCGGCCTCGGGTCTCTACGGTTTTACGCAAATGGCGGTCGGCGCGCTGTGCACGGCTCTCGCCGGGCTCGGCCCGGACGCCGCCCTATCGACGGGGATCGTCCTGGCGGCGGCGAGCGTCATCGGGCAGATCTCGTTCTGGATCGCTTTGCGCTGGCCGGCGCGGAACTCTTAGACGCGCGATCCGCAGGTTGCTTTTCGCCGCCGTTTCTGATTATTTGCCGCCATGCGAAAGCGGCTTGAGACCCTGAACCTAGCCCTGCGACTTAGCCGCCCGGCGCTGTGAGCGCGCCGGGTCGTTTGGCTTGTCACTCGCATTGAACGGCGGCGCTTTCGGCCCTTTTTAAGGGCGATGCGGCCGCCCCGATCGTTCAGGGGTCTCTTATGACAATGATGCCTATTTCCAAATATAGCGCTTACGCGCCCGTCCATTTGCCCGACCGCCGCTGGCCGTCGCAGGTCATTTCCAAGGCGCCGATCTGGTGCTCCGTCGATCTTCGCGACGGCAATCAGGCGCTGATCGAGCCGATGGGCGTCGATCGCAAGAACCGCATGTTCGATCTCCTGGTGAACATGGGCTTCAAGGAAATTGAAGTCGCTTTTCCCTCGGCCTCGCAGACCGATTTCGATTTCGTGCGCTCCGTCATCGAAGGGGACAAGGTTCCCGACGATGTCGCGATCCAGGTGCTCACCCAATGCCGCAGCGAACTGATCGCGCGCACTTTCGAATCCGTCAAAGGCGCCAAGAAAGTCATCCTGCATTTCTATAATTCGACCTCGACCCTGCAACGCGACGTGGTGTTCCGCACCGACCGCGACGGCATCAAGGAAATCGCGACCAGCGCCGCGAGCCAAGTGATGGAGCTCGCCGCCAAGGCGCCCGAGACCGAGTTCGTCTTTCAATATTCGCCGGAAAGCTTCACCGGCACCGAACTCGAATTCGCGCTCGAAATCTGCGAGGCGGTCAAAGAGATCGTCAAGCCTACGCCGCAGCATCGGCTGATCCTCAATCTGCCCGCCACGGTGGAAATGGCGACGCCCAACGTCTATGCCGATCAGTTCGAATGGTTCGGGCGCCATATTTCCGATCGCGACAGCGTCATCCTGTCGGTGCATCCCCATAACGATCGCGGCACCGCGGTCGCAGCGGCCGAGCTCGCCTTGATGGCGGGCGCCGATCGCGTCGAGGGCACGTTGTTTGGCAATGGCGAGCGCACCGGCAATGTCGATATCGTGACGATGGCGCTCAACCTGTTCACCCAGGGCGTCGATCCCGCGCTCGATCTGCATGATGTCGACGCGATCAAACAGGTCGCCGAATTCTGCACGCAATTGCCCGTGCACCAGCGCCATCCTTACGTCGGCGAGCTCGTCTACACCGCCTTTTCCGGCTCGCATCAGGACGCGATCAAGAAGGGCTTCGAGGCGCAGGAGAAGCGCAACGAGCCTTTGTTCCAGGTGCCGTATTTGCCGATCGACCCGAAGGATGTCGGCCGCGATTACGAGGCGGTGATCCGTATCAACAGCCAGTCGGGCAAGGGCGGCCTCGCCTATATCCTGCGCGCCGATCACGGTCTCGACCTGCCGCGCTCCCTGCAGGTGGAGTTCTCGAAAATCGCGCAGGCGCAAATGGACCGTGACGGCAAGGAGCTGACCAGCGCCGACATCTGGGATCTGTTCAACCGGACCTATCTTCTTTCCGGCGCGCCGATGACGTTGCAATCGCAGCAGATGGTCCCGACCAGCCGCGAGGGCCGCGAACTCGTCGCCGTCCTCAAACGCGCGGATGGTTCGACGACGCGCATCGAGGGTAACGGCAATGGCCCGATCGACGCTTTCGTCGATGCGCTGAAAACAGCTTTCAAGATCGACTTCTCGTTCCTCGACTACCACGAGCATGCAGTCGGCCGCGGCGCCCATGCGACCGCCGCGACCTACGTCGAGCTACAGGACAGCGCCGGCGATATCATCCATGGCGTCGGCATGGACCCCAACATCGTCATGGCCTCGCTCAAAGCCGTGCTCAGCGCCGTGCTGCGCCTGCTTGCGCGGGAAGGGCGGAGCGTCTGAGACTGTCGGTTGAGGTTTTCTGAGACGTCGGCGCCTGCCTCCCCCTTCCCGCCTTATGTGCTGACAAACGCTTCGCGTTTGCGGTCGGAAGGTCGGGATGGGGGGCGCGGGGACGCCCATATCGCGCCAATCTGCGGATCATTGGGAGAAGACTGATCGTGAGCGCGCTGCGCGACGAAAATTTCCGGTCGTCCGATGTCCTGCCTCATGGCCTGGCCGGACGCTGGGCGATCGCGCGCATCTTCGAAGGCGCGGGCGCGACGCTGGAGGGCGTCGCGTCATTCTTGCCCGATGGACCCGGCGCGCTGCTCTATCGGGAGAGCGGCCAGCTCACATTGGCGGACGGCCGCGCGCTGCAAGCGGCGCGATCCTACCGCTATCGCTTCCTCGCCGGCGCCGTCGCAATCGACTTCGCCGATGGTTCCGACAAGGGCCGCCTGTTCGTGCGGCTCGCCTTCGGACCCTCAGCGACAGCGCAGGCGGAGGCGTCCGCCATCCATCATTGCGGCGCCGACGTCTACCGCGTCCTCTATCGGCTGAGCCTTCCGTCGGCGTTCGAAACCGATATCGCCGTCTCAGGCCCGAACAAGGCCTATCGCGCCATCAGCCGCTACAGAAGGCTTGGCTAAAGCAGGCTGCTTACTGACTGAATCGTCCCTCCGTCCTTGCGAGGGAGCGAAGCGACGAAGCAATCCAGACTGAGGCTTCGACAGTCTTCGTCTGAAGGGTATCCCTAGGCGAATGCAAAACATTCGTTGGGTCGCCGCTCGCAATAACGATGGGCGGCTTCACCGTAGATCTTCCCGCGCTAGATGCGGCTGTCTCCCATCACCACGAAGCGATCGAGCAAATTGACCGGAAGAATCTCGAAGCGGTCGAGCGCCAGCGTAACGCCGAGCACCGTGTCTATTTTCACGATCGTTCCATAAAGGTCCACGCGCCGCCCGCGCCGCAGGGGATGGGTTTCTGGATGGCGGTCGATGTCGATGAGCGCATAGATCGGCTGGTCGAATCTGGCGAATCGATGCCAGCCGCGCTGGGTGAAGCTGAATTGTCTGATGGGGTCTCTGTTAATATCCAGCGCGTCAAAGAAGCGCGTCTTCCAACACACTCGCATGCCGATGTAGGTCGCGGCGATGATGTCGTCCCGCTGGAGCGCCGGCGCGCGCTTAAGCGCCCGTAAAATCCGCGCCGGAGTGGGAGTTCTTAAATATGCGCCGCTCATTGTTTTCTATTTATGCAGCCACGGCCGCGCGATTGCCAGCATTGATCGAAGGGCGCCGACCCATCATGGCCGGGACAAGCCCGGCCATTCACGCGGCGCGGTTGCAAATAACTTTCGAGATTCTCGCTCGCGACCCGGCGCTCACGAAGGCGCCCTAGGCGCCTAATGACGGACAAATTTCTGCTTTATCCGGCTCGCCGATATCTCGACCGGGGCAAGCCATGCAGCGCATGATATTCGTTCTCGCCGCGATCTTCAGTTTGGCGGCGACGCTCGTTCAGGCCGCCGGCCTGGAGTCCATCGAAATTCCAGCCGACGCCGGCGGCCCGGCGATCAAGGCGCTGGTGTGGTCGCCTTGCGCGAGCGCGCCGGCGGATATCAAGCGCGGACCCTATCTCATTCCGGCCGTCCAGAATTGTCCGGTGGCTGGCGAAAAGCTGCCGCTGATCGTGATTTCGCATGGGCATGGCGGCGCCTATCTCGGACATCACGACACGGCCGAGACGCTCGCCGACGCGGGGTTCATCGTCGCAGCGCTCAACCATCCCGGCGACACGGCCTCCGATATGAGCCGCGCCGACGATATCTCGGCGTTCGTCGAACGCCCGGCCGACATCAAGCGTCTCATCGATTTCATGCTCGGCGCCTCGCCCGACGCCGCCAAGATCGACCCGCAGCGCATCGGATTTTTCGGCTTTTCGCGGGGCGGATACACCGGCCTCGTCATCGGCGGCGCCAATCCGGATTTTCTGCACGCCAACGTGCCATGCCCCGACCAGCAGGCGCGAATCTGCGCGCAGATTCTTCGCAACGATGTCCCGACGCAGACCCTGACCCATGATGCGCGCGTCAAGGCTTTCGTCATCGCCGATCCCTTGAATGTCTTCCCGACGGCCGATAGCCTGAAAGACGTCAAAGCGCCAGTGCAGCTCTGGAGCTCGCAACACGGCGGCGACGGCGTGTCGCCGGGCAGCGTCGCGGCTCTCGTGGACGTTCTACCTGCGAAACCTGATTTTCACATCGTGGCGAACGCCGCGCATTTTGCTTTCCTGACGCCCTGCCCGCCCGAATTGCTGAAGAACCAACCGGCGCTCTGCGCCGATGCCGCAGGCTTCGACCGCGCCGCCTTCCATCGGGAGTTCGATGCGCAGGTGCTCAGCTTTTTTCGCACGCGCCTCGTGGAGTAGGCCCCGCGTGCTCGATCGCCGCTGACGAGGATGCTTAGCATGATGGCTTTTGATCGAAGCGGTCGAGGGTGATCCATCATTTCGCATGGCGGAGCGTGTTTCACTGTTGAGACCTTGTCAATGATGGCCCTTCGCGCCACCGCCGAAGGCGGCGCGCTTCGCGCGTCATTGACAAGGTCTCAACAGTGAAAAAAATGCCTCCATGCGAACAATGGCTCAATAACGAAGCTGTCGCAGATATCCGTTCGTTTCAATCAATTCTCATCTCGCTCTAACCGCCCAGATACCGATCCGCCAGGACGAGGAGCAGCAAGCCGGCAAGCGTCAACGCGGCCAATGCGAGGTAGCCCGTCATCGCCTGTTGGCGCGCTTCTTCCGCGCTTTTCGTGGTGAGTTTGCTCATGCTCGCGACAATACAAGAAACGTGCCGCGCTCGTCATGCGCCGCGCGTTCGCCGCTTCTGGCGCGGGCGTTCGGCGCTCAATGCCGGAAGTTCTTGATGACGGAATCGAAGAAGCTGAAGATAGCGTCGCCGGCGATGATTCCCGCGGCGAAGACTTCCATGTCGCCCTCCCCGCCTTCGCCGTGCAGTCTCTCCCAGATCAGCCGGCAGACGATGCCTGACAGGACCGCCCAGCCCGCCATCGGGAAATTGATGAGCAGGCCGGAGGCGAACAGCACGCCGATCTGGCGCTTCGGGCCGCCGACGAATTGCAGGATCGCGCCCGGGATCGCCCAGAGGAAAAGCTGCCAGGCGACGCCGGGCGCGACGCCGGCCTTGATGGTGGCGGCATAGACCTTGTCGACCGGGGCGACCAGGTTTTGCGCGAAAAAGCTCGGGTAGGAGACAAGCACCACGAGGCCGGCGATGACGAAGGCGAACATCGCGGCATAGAGCTGCTGCTTGCGGCCCTCGCGCTCGAACGCCGGATCGGCGCCGGCGCCGCGCAGGATGTAACCGGCCTTCAGATCATAGCCCATATCGGCGAAGGCGGGTCCCGTCGCGGCGGAAAAGCCGACCAGCAGCGCCAGCGCCGGCATGGGAAAGCCGAGCAGCATGCCGATGATCAGCGTGATCAGCGCCACGGCGAAGGCCGGGAACCAGCCCGAATGCATCGCGGCGAGACCGACGATCAACTCATGAACGAAGGCCGCGAAGGCGGCGTAGACCACGAACAGGATCAACATGCCGACCGACAGGTCAGTCATCAGGCCGCCGATCAGCGCGATGAGAATGGCGATCGTGAGATAGGCGACGGCGCCAAGGCCGAGCGCGCGCCGCAATCCCGTATCGGTGATGCCCGACGCGGCATCCGCCTGGCTCTTCGTCTCGCTGCCCCTGAACAGCAACACGGCGACCTGCAGCAGCGCCACGATTCCGGCGCCGATCATGAAGCCGTGCGGAATATAGGCGGCCATCAGGTCGCCCTTCGGAATCATTTCGGCGAACAGCGGACCGCCGAAGAGCTGCGCCGCATAGCCGCGCAGCAGTAGGCCGATTCCGAACATCGTCAGCGCCCAGATATTGCCGATGAAGGCGACGCCGAAGGCCGACATCGGAATTCCCGTCACAGCCGTCGAGCCGGCAAAGCCGATCCAGGCCAGCGGCATTTTGACGAAGGAGACGATCACGCCGATGCCAAAACCAATCCCCATCAGCGCCGCTTTGCGTCCGCCCTCGTCGCCGGCCCTGATCGCCTCGGCGGCGGCGACGCCCGGCGGCCAGGCGCCTGTCGCGGGGAACACGCGCGAATCGAACAGGCGGTAGAGCAGATAAGCGTCGAGCAGCATGGCGACGAACGCGCCCGCCAGCATCGGCAGGACGAGATCGGACCGCCCAAGCAGGAAGGGAATGCCGATCGGCAGGAGCAGACTGTTGGCGGCGCCGAAAGTCGCCGCCGAGATCGCGCTCTGGGCGAGGTTCTGCACATGGATCGAGCGGTAGCGCCTGAATAGCGTCACCGGCACGCGCGCCAGCGCGATCGCGGCCAGCGCGCCAATCAGCGACGTATTGGCCGTGATGCCCAGCGACACCAGAAGCTGCATGCCGATGATCGCGCCAAAGACGCAAAGAATGGCGATCAGGACCAGCGTCGTCGGTTCGAACAGGCTCGGGTGGCGCCGAGGCGCCCCATCCGCTTGGTCCGTCATGCCTCAGTCCCCCAGCTTGGCCCTTATGGGCGGTGTGTTTGTCGGCGTTCTCCGTCAAGCAACAAGGGCGCCGGCCTTCGCTTCGCCGACATCCTGCGTCGCATGGCTGGACTGCGCGCCATAATCGCGCTTGGCCGCCGCGGGCGAGACGAAGCCGAGGGCGATGTCGCGGGCGATGGCTTGGCGGTCGCGCTCGGCCGCCGGGCCGTAACCGGCGCCGCCGGCCAGAACGAGTTCCACGATCTCGTTGGGATGCTTGATCTGGACGAGTTCGCCCGTGCCGACATCCTTCAAGATGTGGCCCTGCTCGTCGAGGACGCGTCCAGACGCGCCGCCGCCGGCATGGCCGCCGAACAGGCCGGGAATCGGGTTATTGACCCCTTCCGGATAGAGCGAAACCAACGTCGACAGACCGTCATCGGCAAGCTTCCGGAGCCGCACGCGCTGGCCGAGGCCGCCGCGATGGCGGCCGGCGCCGCCGGAATCAGCGACATAGGCTTTCTCCACGACAAGCACCGGAACGCGCGCCTCAAAAGTTTCGATCGAGGTGTTGGCGGCCGATGTCGGATAAAGCAGGCCGGACTTGCCGTCGCCATGGGCCGAGCCGCCCTGACCGCCGCCGACGAACAGCATGTCGGAATAGGCGCCGCCCGCCTGATCGCGGCCATAGACGTTCGCCGCCACAGGCAGACCGGTGAAAGCCTGGACCTGTTTTGGCGCGGCCTGCGACAAAGCGCGGAAAATATTGGGCGCGATGTACCAGCCGGTGCGCGTGCGCAGATTGACCGCCAGCGGCTTGTCGCAGTTCAGGATCGAGCCCTTCGGCGCATCGATGGAGAAGGCGCGATAGCAGCCGGCATTGCCGCGGACATTGGGCGTCAGCATGCATTTCAGCGGATAGGTCGCATGCGCCATCGTATAGTTCAGCGTGCAGTTCAGCCCGCCTTGCGGCAATTGCGCCGGCGCGCCGGCGAAGTCGAGATGGATCGCGTCGCCCTTGACGGTCAGCGCCAGCGGATAGGTCATTGGCGTGCCGAGCGGATTGTTCGAGACGGTTCCGTGGTAGATTCCATCCGGCAGCGCGGCGATGGCCTCGCGCATCGCCTTCTCGGAACGGTCCTGCACCACCGAGGCGAGCGCGCGCAGATCCTGCATGCCATAGTCGCTCAGGAAGGACGCCAGGCGTTCGGCGCCGATCGCATTGGCGGCGACGAAGGAATGCAGATCGCCCAGAACCTGTTCGGAATTGCGGACGTTCTCGCCGAGCAGGCGGATCAGCGTTTCGTTGACGCGGCCGGCTTCGTAGAGCTTCATCGGCGGGATCTGGAAGCCTTCCTCGTAGATCTCGCGCGCCCTGAGGCTGTCCTTGGTGCCGCCGATATCGGAGACATGGCCGACGGTGCCCATCAGGCCGACGACGCGATCGCCGAGAAAGACCGGGGTCACGACGGCGATGTCGAAGAGATGGCCGGCGCAAAGCCAGGGATCATTGGTGATCAGCACGTCGCCAGGCTTCAGCGCATTGGCGGGATAGCGCTCGAGCAGCGCCTTGACCGCGCGCGGCAGGGTCAGATTGAACACCGGCATCGCGCGCGGCGAATGCGCCAGCGTCTCGCCCTCGGGATCGAGCAGTTCGCAGGCGAAATCCTGCGCTTCCGAGATCACCAGCGAGAAGGCCGTGCGGCAGACGGTCAGCCACATCTCCTCGACGACATTGACGAGGCGGCTCCACATGATCTCCAGCGAGATCGGATCGGCCTCGATCCGGCGCACAGCCTCGGCCAGCGGCATGTCGGCGCTGATCGTGGTTTCGGCGGCGCTGGCCTGCCGGACGCTGATCAGCAGGTTGAGAACCGCGTCGATGGTGACAGTATCGCCCGGGGGCACGATGGTGGTGGCCTCGCGTTCCTCGATGATCGCGGGCCCGCTGATCGTATCGCCGGCGCGCAGGGCGTAGCGATCATAGACGGTCGCCTCGCTCCAGCCGCTCTCGAACCAGGCCTGACGAGCGCCCTTCACCTTGGCGCCGGCGTCGCCGCCGCCGACCGCCCCGGACAGCGAAAGAACCGGCGCCGGGCCGGCGCAACGGACGCGGAAATTGATCGCCTCGAGGCGCGCACCCTCGTAGACTGAGGTGTAGCGCGCGGAATAGGCGGCGGAGAATGCGGCGCGGACCGCGTCCAGGCTCGAAGCGTCGATCGCGCCGGCCGGCAGGGGCACGGCGATATCGTGCATCTGGCCGACGAGGCGCATATCGGCCGAACGCTCGACAATGATGTCGGCGAGCTTCACGCCGGCCTCGATCAGATGCTTGCGGCCCTGTATCTCCAGCGCGTTGAGCACATTGTTGACGGCCTCGGCGTCAAAACCTTCGGAGAACTCGACCGGCAGCGATTGCACCATGTCGAAGGAGAGCGGCGCGGCGAGGAAGCCTAAAGCCGAAGCCGCGCCGGAGGCCGGGGGAATGATGACCTGCCGGACGCCGAGCACCCGCGCGACATCGGCGGCATGGGCCGGGCCGGCGCCGCCAAAGCCGACCATCGCGTAGCGCCGCGGATCCTTGCCCTTCTCGACGAGATGGACGCGCGCCGCCGCGCCCATGCTCTCGACCACCACCTTATGGATGCCCCAGGCCGCTTCCTCCACGGACAGGCCGAGCGGCTCGGCGACCGAAGCCACAGCCTTGCGCGCGGCCTCAAGATCGAGCGTCATGCGGCCGCCAAGGAAGAAGCCCGGATCGTAATAGCCGAGCACGAGACAGGCGTCGGTGACGGTCGGTTTGGTTCCGCCCATGCCGTAGCAGGCCGGGCCCGGATCGGAGCCCGCCGAATGCGGCCCGACCTTCAGCAGCCCGACCTCATCGATCGCCGCGATCGAGCCGCCGCCGGCGCCAATCTCGATCATGTCGATGACGGGCGCCTTGATCGGCAGGCCGGAGCCCTTGGCGAGGCGATTGACGCGTCCCGCTTCGAGCATCGGCGCGATTTCGGCGCGGCCGTTTTCGATCATGCAGGCCTTGGCGGTGGTGCCGCCCATGTCGAAGGAGATGACATCCTTGTGGCCCGCGAGCGCGCCGAACAAAGCCGTCGCGAGACCGCCGCCGGCGGGCCCGCTTTCGAGCAGGCGGATCGGGAACGTGCGGGCGGTCTCGGGAGAGACGAGGCCGCCGGCCGAATGCATCAGGCGAAGCGCTCCGGTGAAGGAACGCGCGGCAAGCTCGCGCTCCAGTCGCTCGAGATAGCGACGCATCAACGGCTGGACATAGGCGTTCGCCGCGGTGGTGACGAAACGCTGATATTCCCAGATCTCGGCGACGACTTCGCTCGACTGCGAGACGGTGAGTTCGGGACAGGTCTCGCGGACGATCCGGCCCGCTTCCTGCTCATGGGCCGGGTTGCGATAGCTGTTCAGGAAGCAGATTGCGACCGCTTCGCAGCCCGCGGCGGCGAGTTCGCGGGCGGCGGCGCGCACCGCTGCGGCATCGAGCGCGGCGACAACCTTGCCGTCGCGGTCGATGCGCTCGGCGACTTCGAGGCGGAGCTCGCGCGAAACCAACGGCTCGGGGAAAGTCAGGAACAGGTCATAGATGTCGTAGCGCTGTTCGGTTCCCATTTCGAGGATATCGCGAAAACCGCGCGTGGTGATCAGGCCGAGCTTTGCGCCCTTGCGCTCGATCACGGCGTTGGTCACCAGCGTCGTGCCATGCACGATGTCGTCGATGTCGGCGAGCCCGATGCCCGCCATCGCGGTCAATTCGCCAAGGCCGATCAAGGCGGCCTCGGACGGATCGTGCGGGGTGGTCAGGCGCTTGTGCAGCCGGACCGACCGCTCCTGGCCGTCATAGAGGATGAAATCGGTGAAGGTTCCGCCGATATCCAAGCCGATGCGCCAGCGATTGCTCATGGAGCTGTCTCCGCGATTGAGGGTCGTATGGGGATGAAAAGCGGGTCTCGGGTCAGCGCCGCAATTTCGGCGGCGCCTTCGCTCAAGGAACGGATGATGGCGAGGCGCTCCTGCGGCGAGGCCATTGCCGCCGGGAAGGAGATGCAAAGCGCGACTTCGTCGCCGGTCGCCGGATCGCCGACCGCGACCGAAATGGCGCGCACCCCCCGGACCGCCTCGTCGTGGGATTCGGCGTAGCCCTCGCGGCGAACGCGCGCGAGCCGCGCCAGCAGTTCGTCGAGGTTCTGAGGCGCTGTGCCCGACGGAGGCACGAGGCCGTCCGGATAGAGCTGGCGAACCTCGTCGTCGGAGAGCCGCGCCAGAAGGGCCCGGCCGGTGCTGGAGGCGAAGGCGGAAATGCGGTCGCCGATCGCGGTGACGACCCTTAGCGCATGCCGCCCGGGATGGGCGGTCACGCCGATAATGTCGGCGCCGCGCCGCACGCTGATATAACCGGTGTGCCCAACCTCGTCCGATATGCGGCCGACGATGGCGTCGGCGCGGTCGATCAGCGAGGCGGCGAAACGATAGATCTGGCCGACCTGATTGAGCAACAGGGAGGGGCGATAGCGCTTGCTGGCGCCAACGGTTTCGAGCAGCCCCTCGTCGCGCATCGCCCGCAGCAGGCGGGAAGCGTTGCTCTTGGGCATTCCGAGCAAAGAAACGAGATCGGTCACGGTCACATCGTGACGCGTGCTGGAGAAGCAACGGAGCACATCGACGGCCGCCGACAGGATGGACATCCGAGTGAGTCCAATTTGTTCCATAAAATGGAACTTAGGTTCCATTAAGAGGAATATGACTGGGGGCAATAGGGGAGTCAATGGGAATCACGCAGATAGCGGACCGCGCCCGCACTTTGCGCGTGGGACGCCGTTCATCCATCGCCGTAACGCCTATTCGCTCAGGAGCTTCGCCCGGTCGCAGCGCAAGCGATGGCCTCGATTCGCCTTTCGAGAGCGTCGAAGAACGGACCGCTCCAGGCAAGATGCTTGTCGTAACGCGCGACCTGGCAATCGGCGAAGGAGATCGTCATGCCCACGAGGTCGGCCAGACGAGTTTCGATGTCGCGGCGATAGGAATCCTCGAGGCTGAGGCGATCGATATCGATGACGAGATCGCAATGCGCCTCGCCGCGCTTCCTCGCCAGCAACCGCATGAAATAGAAGATGACGTAAAGCTGGACGAGACCTGTCTGTTCCCCGAGACCTCCCTCAGGCAAGCCGCGCAAGCCGAGCGAATCCGGCAACGATGCGAGCGCCGCATGCAGCGGTGCGAAGGCGGGCTCCTCCTTATTGTGCTCGAGGATGAGCGAACCGCGCTCGAGAAAATAGACGTTGCCGCGCGCGGCCTGCCCAAGCATCGACAGAAATTGCCGCCGCGGCTCGCGGCGAATGAAGACATGCACGCCCGGCGCCTGAGCGCGGAACCATTCCACCCTCATATCGGTGCGCACGAAACCGTAAACCGGCCGCCGGCCGCGGCGCGCGGCATGTCCGGCGAGGCCGTTCAGATAGGTCTCAAGCTCCGGCAGATGAGCGTCGCAACCGGCGCAGTAACGCCCGAGGGCGAGATGAGCGGGAAAATCCCGCACGCCGCCGCCCGGATCGATCAGGGGACGAAACTCTTCGAGATAAGGCGCATCGAGCGGCGGATGATGGGCGAACGACCAGGGACGAAAACCATCGATCATCTCAGCGGTGGCGTGGGCCAAATGTTCGTTGAGCGGCTCGAAATAGCAGCAAGCGTTAGGCCGCTCGCGAAACTTGCTCCAGACATAGGTGCTGCCCGCGCGCCAGCTCGAATGAAGAAAGACAGCGTCGCGCGCCGGCGGCGACGCGGGATCACGGCTCCTCATCGCTGGCCGCCGGCGTCATCTGACCCGAAAGGCGCGTTCGGCGCTTCATGCGCCGCCTAACGCGCCGGTCTCGCCGTTAGGCCAACGCATCAAGGCGAGCCGGCGGGCCTCGCCCTCGGCATTGTGCAAGAAGGTCAGCAGCGTGTAGCGGCGCCCTTTGATGACTGGCGTCGCCTCGTGCAGCAATGAAGCGGAGAAAATGACTCCGGCGCCCCGCTCCGGCTTGTAGCGGTGCGCGTTATATTCTGGGAACAGCAGATAGCCCCCCTCGTACTCCTCCGAATTTAGATTCAAAGAGAGAGCGAATTGCCGGAATGCGACGCTGGGCGAGGAATTGTCGCGGTGGCGGCGGAAGTAGCCGCCCGTATCGTCGTAGCGTGCGATGATGATGCGATCGATATGGGATATGTCGCACTGAAACGCCTTTTTCATTTCCGGCAGGCAGATCAGCGATAAGGCCTCGAGCACGCGCTCGCCAAGCGGATTGTCGGGAGGCAGAATGTAATCCTCTCGCTTCTTCTTGCTCTCATCGATCTTGTGAATCGCATGGCCGCGCTTATCGATGCTGGCCATGCCGCCGGTCGTGTGGACGCTGCCCTCAAAATGGTCGATGAGCGCGCGACAAAAGTCGGGGCTGAAAATATTGGGGATCAGCAGGACCGGCGCTGGCATGAAGACATCGCGCGGCGCCTCGGCCGGCGCCGCTGCGACGCAGGCCAGAGCCGCCTCGGCGATGGCTTTTTCTCCGTCGCCGTCGATCGCTGCGAGCACGCGCACGTTCCGGTCTGTGACGACAACCGATGGCGCCTGGCTATCGAAGCCCCAGGCGTGGAATATTTCCGGCGGGCAGTAGACAGCTTGCAAGCTCTGCGGCGGATTGGCCATATAATCCTGCGCATAAGGACCCTGCGCGTCTATGAGCAGCAGGACATCGGCGCCGCAGCGGGCGAACTCCGCGGCATGAAGTCCAAAGGCGCCGGCGAGGGAAGCGGTCGCGGACGGCGGCAATCGCCCGGCCAGGATCAAAGCCGCTGGCCTGCCGGCCTGGGCTTCGAAGGAATAGAAGACCTGGTCGCCCGTCATCCCATAACTGAAGGGAGCGCGGTTTCCGCCTCGGATTCGCAAGCGCGGAGGCGCGACGGTCGTCATGATTCCAAAGTCCCCAGCGGCTGCCAGAATCAATTCCGGCACCGAGTTTAAATCGCGTGTTGGGGAGGATGAGTTTTATAATATTAAGAGATGTTTCGACTCCGCCTCATTGTCGCAGGAGCGAACCACATCCTCGCGGGTCAGACATTCTACGCGCGGCTCTGGCGCAAAGCGTTTAGAATAGGACGCTATCGGCGGAACCGGTCGACGAGGCGAGCGACGCGAAAAGAGGCTCCAAGAAATCCTCGTAGCGACGCCACCGTCCCACGGAACTCTTATAGAGAGGTCGGCGCACCTGAACGAGGCTGGCTGTGCGCACGCTTCGCTCGCTCAGGTGAAAATCAAGGCAGCGGGCGTCCCAATCGAGACCGCAATGGCCGATGATGCGGCGGCTCTGCCCCTCGACATCGGCGACGACATCCTCGTATCGCACGTCGATCATCACTCGTTGAGGCAACACGCCGCGCCAAAAACTCATCAACGCCTCATAGGCGCGATAATAGCGACCGAGTTCCGCGAGATCATAGGCATAGGGCAGACTTTCCTCAAACAGCGCCGAGAAGCAGGAGAAACAGGTGTCGATGGGGTCGCGTCGGACATGAATGATGCGCGCATTGGGCAGCGCAAGAGCGATCAGACCGGCGAAGCGGAAGTTCTCGGTCATCTTGTTGACAATGCGGCGCGATGAGGGCGCGGCTGCCAAGATACGCCTCAGGTAATTCGCCCCGAGGCTTTGAAATTGTTCGCCCGACATTTGGGAAACCACCTCAGGACTATGGAGCGCCCAGGCCGCGGAGCCGCCGAGCTCCCGCACAGCCATGTCGAAATCCTTAATCTCCCCGGCCCCGTGGACATCGCTATGGCTCGCCAAGATCTGCTCGACCAGAGTGGTGCCGGAACGCGGCATGCCAACGACAAATATAGGAACCGGCGAAGGATTGCCGCGGGCCTCGTTGCGGCTCATCAACTCACTGGTATAAGCGACCTGCGTGCGTTCCAGTTGGCCCAGAACGTCCCTCTCGTTGTAACCGGACTGCTTGCGCTTCAAGGCGTTGCCGCACGATAAGTGGTGAAAAGAACGTTCGCGATTCCCGATGTCGTCGAACGCCTTGCCCAAGGCGAAATGCACATAGACCCGATCGTCCACGCCCAGCGACGTATCTTCGCGAACGAGTTCCTCCATGGCCTGAATGCGTGAGTCGCCCGGTTCAAAGCGTTTTGCCAGCGCCAAGTGGTGGTAGGATCGCGCCCTCGTCGGGGCAAGCCTCATCGCGGTCTCGATATGGACCTTCGCCTCCTCAACGCGACCGAGCTGGAGCAATGCGATTCCCTTGTTGTCGAAGGCCAACGCATAATCCTGCTTGAGCGCGATCGCCTTGTCATAACTTGTGAGTGCCTCCTCTTCGCGATTGAGGAGGCTGAGCGCAGCGCCGCGATTGTTGTGGGCATCAACATGATCGGGCTGGAGGGCGATCGCCTTGTCGCAGCTCTCCAGCGCGTCCGCGGGGCGGTTCAATCTGATGAGCGCCGTTGCGCGGCTCGTGAGCGTCTCGACGCAATCTGGCTTGAGGGCGAGCACTTTGTCGTAGCTCGCCAACGCGTCAACCGGACGATTGATATCCAAGAACGTATTGGCCAGATTACTCAGCGCCCTCGTATTATTTGGCTGCAGATCCAGCGCGCGGTTCAGATACTCCAGCGCTCGTTCGTGATGCTTGATCTCTCTGAGTGCGTTGCCACAATTGCTCCAGGCTTCGGCGCTTTGGGGCGTCAGGACGAGCGCCCTTTCGTAACTCGCCACCGCTTCATTCGGACGACCGAGCTTTATAAGCGCATTGCCTCGATTGTTAAGCGCGCCAGCGGAACCGGGGGCAATGGCGAGCGCTCTGTCGTAACTCTCAAGCGCTTCTTCGGCCCGGTTGAGTTCGATGAGCGCGTTGCCGCGATTGTTGAGCGCATCAGCGTAGTCCGGCCTGATGGCGAGCGCCCTGTCCAAGCTCGCCAGCGCCTCCGCCGGCCGTTTCAGGTCGCGCAATGCGCCGCCGCGATTGTTGAGGGCCTCCACGAGATATGGCTCGACGGCAAGCGCCCGGTCATAGCTCGCGAGCGCATCGCCGGGGCGGTTGAGAGCCATAAGCGCATTGCCCCTGTTGCTGTGAGCCGCCGCATAATGCGACTTGAGCGCAATTGCCTTGTCGTAACACGCCACAGCCTGCTCAAAGCGCGCCATGGCTGCATGAACAATTCCAAAATCCGACCAAGCTTCGGCATGCGTGGAGTTCACCCGCAGAGCGGCGCTCAGAGAGAGCAAGGCCTCGTCATTCCGGCCCTGTTGAAATTGAAGAACGCCGCGAAGATGCAGCGCTTGAAAATTGCCGGGCTGCGTTGCGAGAATTGCCTTGTAGAGACGCTCGGCCTGATCAAGTTGACCAAGCTGATGTTGTCGAACGGCCCGCTGCAACAGCGAATGCGGCTTCGGCGCTTGGCTAGGGATGGGCGGTTGCTGTTTCATGGCCACAATTCAGGTAAATCCGTTCAGAATCCAATTTCGCGATGAAAGCGGACCGACCCGACGCCGTACTCACGCGTGGGAGGCGCAACCCATCACCGCCTGATCACTGCGATCGAGCATTCAAGTCAGCCAGCATTTGAACAATGACGTGCGAAGGCGTGAGCTGACTTTCCAGAATTCCGACATAGCCATCCGATGCTGCGACAACGATGGATTGATTAAAGACATGGACGACAACGCCGGGCGCATGGGCATGTTTTTCCGTCCAGCCCACCGCCCGTTTGACGGTGACCCATGTCTTGCCAATGCTCGCCAAACTGCCGATGGCGCCGAAGGCTCGAATATGCCGCATGATGCTTTCGACCGGCTTTTTGAAATCGATGATGTGTTCCGCCAACGCGTGTTTCTTCCAATAGCTCCCTTCCTCTTGCGGCTTGGCCAAATCCCAAAGCTCGGCAAATTGACCGGCTACTCTGGTCGCCAACCGTTTTGCGGCCATCTGAATTTTCAGATCGAGGCTTTCGTGGCATTCGTCGGGACGCAGGGGAAACTGTTCGGCGGCGAGAATTTCCCCGCGATCGATGTCCGGAGTCAGGCGGTGACAGGTAACGCCCCAGAAGCCCCGGTTCTCCAGGATTGCACGCACGGAAGGGTAAGGGCCGCGTCCGTCCGGCAGCGGAGAAGAATGAAAATTGACGGCATATCTAAGAAATGGGCGCCAGTCGCAAATCTTCCGATCGTAACTCGCCACAATCAACGCTTCGCATCCCTGTTCGCCCAGTTCCTCAAGATCGCGCGCGGTCATCGGCGAGAGTTGTATCGCCGCGGCGTGCCGTTCCGCATAGCCGATCACAGCCTGCTGGTTCGCCAGATCGGATTTCGCCTGGACCGTAAATAATTTAAGCGGTTTCCAACCCGCGCTAACAAAAGAGTCGAATACGCCGAGATAGCGGTCGACGGCGGTGATGGCGAATTGCATGATCCTCACTGATGTCCGCGGTCGAATGGAGCGCGTTTCGACATGCCGCCGGCGCCCCGAAGCGAAATGGCGATGGCGTTGGTCCGCAGTGGAATAGCTTTGCTCGCAGAGCGGCATGAGCGGCGTCCGAAGGCGCCGACGGCGGAAGCGGTCGCGGACGGCGGCGACCGCCCGATCAGGATCAAGGCTGTTGGCCTGCCAGCATGGGCTTCGAAGGAATGGGCCGTCTGGTCGGCCGTCATCCCATAGCTGAAGGGAGCGCGATTTCCGCTTCGGATTCGCAAGCGCGAAGGCGCGACTGTCGTCATGATCCCAAAGTCCCCACCGCTGCCAGAATCAGTTCGCGCCGAGTCTAAATCGGGTGTTGGAGAGGACGAGTCTTATAATATTAAGAGATATTTCTCCTCACGGCTTCACCCCCTTGAGCAACGCTTCGACCGCCGGCAGGATGTTGGCGACGATCTTCTCGACGCCCTCGCGCGTCGGATGCAGCCCGTCCTTCTGATTGAGTCTGGGGTCGGCGGCGACGCCTTCGAGGAAGAAGGGATAGAGCGCGACGCCAAATTGTTTGGCGAGATCAGGATAAATCGCATCGAAGCGGTTCTGATAATCAGCCCCCAAATTAGGCGCGGCGCGCATGCCGGTCAGCAGAACCGCGATATGGGCGGCCTTCGCCCGCGTCAATATCGCCGACAGCGAGGCCTTGGCGGCGGCCGGGTCGAGGCCACGCAACATATCGTTGGCGCCAAGCTCGACGATCAGCGCATCCGTCCCCTCGGGCACGCCCCAATCGTAGCGCGCCAGGCCATCGGCCGCGGTGTCGCCCGATACGCCAGCATTGGCGACTTCGACGTCATACCCCCTGGCGCGCAGCGCCTTCCCCAGCACTTCAGGAAACCCCTGCCCCGGCGGCAGGCCAAGGCCCGCCGTCAAGCTGTCGCCGAGCGCGACGACATGCAGCATGCGCGCCTGCGCGGGGGCGACGGCGAAAGCCAGCGCCAGAGCCGCCAACTGGACGCAGGCCAAACAATGCCCATATGAAGGAACCCGCTTCATCATCCGGAAAAACCCCGCAATGGCTGAGACCGCGATAGAACTTCGCGATTTGGACTTAAGTTTGGGCCGCGGCGCGGCGCGCGTCCATATCCTGCGCAAGATAAGCCTTGATATCGCACAGGGCGAGGCGGTCGGACTGGTCGGCCCCTCGGGCTCGGGCAAATCGACGCTGCTGATGACGATGGCGGGCCTTGAGCGCGCCGACAGCGGCTCGATCAAGATCGACGGCGTCTCGCTGGACGGTTTGAGCGAGGATGCGCTGGCGCGGTTTCGCGGCGCGAAGATCGGCATCGTCTTTCAGGCGTTCCATCTGATCCCGACCATGACCGCGCTTGAAAATGTCGCGGCGCCGCTGGAACTGGCCGGGATCGGCGACGCTTTCGCGCGCGCCGCCGCGGAGCTTGCCGCGGTCGGCCTTGCCGAACGGATGGCGCATTATCCCGCCCAGCTTTCGGGCGGCGAACAGCAACGCGTCGCTTTGGCGCGCGCGCTGGCGCCGCGCCCCTCACTGCTGATCGCCGACGAGCCGACCGGCAATCTCGACGAAACGACGGGGCGCGCGATTATCGAATTGCTGTTCGATCTCAGAGCGCAACGCGGCGCGACGCTCGTGCTCGTCACGCATGATCTGGCTTTGGCGGCGCGCTGCGACCGGACGATCCGTCTGCGCTCGGGAAGCATCGAGGCGCAAGCTTTGGCGGCCGCGTGAACGATATCGACCCGACGCCCAAGGCGAGCTTTGGATTTTTGCCGCCGATCTTGCGCCTCGCCTTACGCGATCTGCGCGGCGGCCTTGCCGGCCTGCGCATCTTCCTCGCCTGCATTGCGCTGGGCGTCGCGACGATCGTCGGCGTCAATTCGCTGGCGCGCAGCCTCGACGATGGCCTGTCGCGCGACGGGCGCGCGATCCTTGGCGGCGATGCGAGTTTTTCGCTGATCCATCGCGAATTGTCGGCCGACGAGCGCGGCTTCCTGAGTGCGCGCGGCGCGCTTTCGACCGTCGGCGACATGCGCGCGATGGCGCGCGCCGACGATGGTTCGGCCGCGCTGATCGAGATCAAATCCGTCGAGGCTTCATGGCCCGATGTCGGGCAGGCGGAATTCGCGCCCGCCATGAGCCCGCATGACGCCTTCGCTCTGAAAGATGGGGTCTATGGCGCGGCGGTCGAAGAGGCGCTGCTCGACCGGCTCAATCTCAAGGTCGGCGATCGCTTCGCGCTCGGCGATGCACGCGTCGAGATTCGCACCACCATCGTCTCGGAGCCGGACCGGCTCGGCTCCGGCCTCGGCCTCGGGCCGCGCGCGCTCATGTCGGAGGAGGCGCTGCGCGCCACCGGCCTCATCCAGCCGGGATCGCTGGTGCGCTGGACAACGCGCGTGCTGATGGGGGCCAGGGGCGAGCCGCCCAATGGGGCCGCGGTCAAGGCCTTGCTCGCCGATGCGCAAAAGGCGTTTCCGGAGGCAGGCTGGGAGACGCGCGACCGCGCCAATGTCTCGCCGAGCTTCTCCAAGAATCTCGACCGCTTCACCGAATTCCTCGCGCTGATCGGCCTGACGTCGCTGATCGTCGGCGGCGTCGGCGTCGCCAATGCGGCGCAGGGCTTTGTCGAGCGCAAGCGTCCGACGCTGGCGACGCTGAAATCGATCGGCGCGACCGGCGGCGCAGTCGTCCTGCTGGCTTTGGTCGAGTTCATGGGCGTCGCGCTGATCGGCATCGGCATCGGCATGGCGCTCGGCGCGGCTCTGCCCTTCGCGGTCGATGCTCTGTTTGGCGCGATCATCCCGTTTCCGCTGGCGCCGGCGATCGTTCCCGGCGAACTCGCGCTCGGCCTTGTCTATGGCCTGCTCACAGCCTTGGTGTTTTCGATCGCGCCGCTCGGCCGCGCGCATGACCTGCCGGTCTCCGCCTTGTTTCGCGATCTGGTGGAATCGCCGGGCAAATGGCCAAGGCGGCGCTATCTCGTCGCGACCGCGCTCGCCGCATTGGCGCTGGCGGCGCTCGCGGTGTTTGAAAGCGCCGAGCAACGCATCGCGATCATTGTCGTCATCGCGACGATCATCGGCTTTATCGCGCTGCGTCTTGTCGCGATGGGCGTGATGACCTTAGCGCGCCATGCGCCCAAAGCGCGTGGCGTCGAATGGCGCATGGCGCTCGCCGCCATTCACCGGCCCGGCGCGACGACACCCTCTGTCGTGCTGTCGCTCGGCCTTGGCCTCGCGGTGCTCGTCACGCTGACGCTGATCGACAGCAATCTGCGCGGCCAACTCCGCCAGAACCTGCCCGGCGAAACGCCGAGCTTTTATTTTCTCGATGTGCGCGGCGCCGAGATCGACGGCTTCCGCCAGTTTCTGACCGCCAAGGCGCCTGACGCCAAGATCGTCGAAGCGCCGATGATGCGTGGACGTTTTGTGCGAATCGGCCAGACGCTCGCCGAGGACGTCAAGGCGAAGGAGAATGTCGCCTGGGTGCTGGAAGGCGATCGCGGCGTCACTTATGCCGAGAGCCCGCCGGAGGGCTCCGTCATCACAGCGGGCCAATGGTGGCCGAAGGATTATGCCGGGCCGCCGCTCGTCTCGATGGAGGCGGAGATCGCCGATGGGCTCGGCCTGAAGATCGGCGATCCCGTCACCGTCAATGTGCTCGGGCGCAACATCACGGCGACCATCGCCAATCTGCGCAAGGTGAACTGGCGCAGCTTTGCGATCAATTTCGTGCTGGTCTATTCGCCCAACACATTCAACGGCGCGCCGCATACGTTCCTTGTCACCGCCGCTTTTCCCAAGGACATTGGGACGCCGGCCGAAGTCGCGCTGCTGAAAGCGACGGCGCATGATTTCCCCTCGATCGCCGCCCTGCGCGTGCGCGATGCGCTGCAGGCGATCGAGGCTTTGGTCGCCAAGCTCGCGGTGGCGATCCGGTCGGCCTCGGGCGTCGCACTCTCAACTTCCGTTCTGGTGCTCGCCGGCGCGCTCGCCGCGAATCGTCGCACCCGCATCTACGATTCCGTCGTGCTCAAGATATTGGGTGCAACGCGGACGCGGCTGCTGGCGGCGTTCCTGATCGAATATGTCTTACTGGGCGCCGCCACCGCCGCCTTCGGCCTCGCCGCCGGCGCCGGCGCAGCTTATGTCATCGTCACGCGCGTCATGCAGCTCGACTTCACCTTCTCCTGGCCCGCGGCGCTCGGGGCGGCGCTGGCGGCGCTTCTGTTGACCGTGGCGCTGGGAATGATCGGCGCGTGGCGGATATTGGGACAAAAGCCGGCGGCGTTTTTAAGGGAGCTGTGAGGGTCTCTTATCCACCGCCGGTCAGCGGCTCGCGGTGGTCATCTCCTCAATGACGACATTGTTGAAATTTTCTACAAATTTCGCGGTCGTCATCGTGAAGAACCCTTTTTCGTCGCGGGCCGCGCCATCGCCATCGGGCATCTTCTCCTGCCCGCCGCGATCATAGGGGTTGTGCAGCGTGAACATATCCGTCGCGCCATCATAGGCGACGACGGCGTAGGCATGGGCGACCTTGCCTGTCGTAACCGCCATATGGGCGTCGAGCGCGGCCGATACCTCGGTCCGGATTTGATTGAACAATTTGTTGTCGGCCGGATGCCCGGTCTTGATCGGGAACAGGATATTCCTGGTGTTGTGGCCCGTCAGAAGCGTCATGATCTCGGACGTGCTGCCGCCATGGAGCGCCGCCGCGTCGAGCGGCTCGTCGGTGACAGCCTTGGGATTGATCTTGCGGATTTCTCCATAAGCCTTCTCCAGCACATTGAACCAGAGTCCATCCGAGGAATCGGTATAAGCGGCGATCTCGGCGTCCGTCGGCGCCGGAATTTTCTCCGCCGCATGGCCCGGAAACGTCACCGTAAAGCTTCCGTCCTTGTTTTCACGGATCATCTTGACGATAATCTGTGGCCTCTCCTTCGCGATCGCGCCAACCGCCGAATTGAAATAGCAATCGGAATCCTTTTGCTGCCGAATGGCGTCGAGATGCGGCTCCTTGTCGGCGAACAATTCGCGACGCTCGGCGGCCACCTTGCGTCGGCCTTCGGCGAAAGTGGCGATGTAGCTCCGGTCCGGCTTCTGGCCGTCAAGAAGCGTCTTCTCGATCGCGTCGAAATCCGTGAGGGCGTAGGATCGCGGCTCGGGCTCGGCCTTGCTGGGCTTGGCGCCCCACATCAGCGCCGCCAGGGCCGCCGCGGCGTCGCCCTTGATAGCGGGATTCTGCATGTCGGCTTCGATCTCGGCCAAGGTGAGCCGCCCTTTATGGCTCGTATCCCAGGCCGCGAAATTGCTCCTGACGGTGGCGAGAAACGCCTGAGCGTTGTCGGACAGGCCGCCCGACGCCCGCGCCGAGGCGACACAACCGAAAGCAATGAAGGCGGCGCCCGACAGGGAAATCAGACCTCGCATCCACATGGTCAATTCCTTCCGTTAAACCGAGGGATGACCGGAGATTACGGGATGATTGCGAGAGGGGCGCCGGCGCGGCTTACGTCATCGTCACCCGCGTCACGCCACTCGACTTCGCCGTCTCCTGTTCGGCGGCGGTCGGCGTCGCGCTCGCAGCAATGCTACTGACCGTGGCGCTCAGGATGATCGGCGCCTGGCGGATATTGGGGCAGAAGCCGGCAGCGTTCTTGCTGGAGCTGTGAGGGGTGTCAGACCGCTGGATGGCCGCCGCGCCTATGCAGCGCGTTCAAGCGTCTTGATGGCTGACACGTCAACTTCCTTCAAAGCGCGCCAAAGATCATGTTCGGTTTGCATCCGCAGCCAAATCTCGGGACCGTCACCGAACAGCTTGCCGAGCCGAACGGCAATCGAAGGCGATACGCCTTGCTTCAGAGAAACAATGTCGTAAAGCGTCTGGCGCGAAATACCGAGGAGACGAGCGATCTCAGTCTTGGTCTTGCCCGTCGCAGGGATCGTGATTTCGGCCAGCATCTCGCCGGGATGAGCGGGCTCGATCGATGAATGGCGCCGGTTCTTAGCCATGATAGTCCTCCAAATCGACTTCTGTCGCATCTTCGCCGTCCCATGAGAACGTGATGCGCCAGTTTCTTGAAACGGTCACCGCATATCGGCCCGCAAGATCGCCCGCCAGTGCGTGAAACCCGAGCCCCGGCGAATTCATGGCCGCTGGGAGCGGAGCTACGTCAAGCCTGGACAAAATGATACGAACTTTCGAACGCCAGTCTGGACGAATGCCGGCGTCGTCTCCCTTAGTCCAGTAGCGCTTGAGCGGCTTGCTTCGAAAGCTCGCGATCATAAGCGTATGTAAGGCATCGCCTTACATACGTCAATAACTAATTCACCAACTCCCGGTCGACGCTTTTGGCGATGTCGCCCGCCCGCAACGCGGCGCGCGGAGCCCTAGAGACCAGCCGCGTGAAATCCCCATTCAAACAACCGGCGCGCTTCATTGGCTCGGTCCTGTTCCGAGCGCGTTCCGTTGAGGACCAGGATCAGCCTGTGGCCGTTCTGGACGGCGGATCCGACCAGGCCGAAGCCGCTGCTCGCCAGATGGCCCGTTTTCACGCCGTCCGCCCCGATGTTCATGCCCAGAAGCGGGTTCCGGTTATGTTGCCGGATGCCGTTCCAGGTGAACTCGGCCTCTCCGCAGTAGCGATAATATTGAGGGTAGGTCCGGATGACGTACGAGGCGAGGCGGGCCATGTCGCGCGCGGTGACCTTCTGTCTGGGACTGCCGTCGCCCCAGGCGTTGGCGAAATGCGACCGGGTCATCCCCAGTTCGCCAGCGCGCCTGTTCATCAACGTGGCGAACGCTTCTTCCCCGCCGGCGACGCGCTCGGCCAAAGCGATCGCCGCATCGTTACCCGACGTGATGAGAAGGCCGCGCAGCAGATCCTCGATCCGGACGCTGGAGTTCGCCTGGGCGAACATGCTGGAGCCGCCGGACTCGGCGTCGCCCTCGCGCGCCGCCCTCGGCGAGATCGTCACGGCGTCGTCGAGCTTGAGCCTGCCTTCCGCGAGTTCGCGGAAGACGATCTCGGCCGTAAGGATTTTCGTCGTCGAGGCCGGCGACATCGGCGCGTCGGCGTTCTTCGCCAACAACACGGCGCCTGTACTGTCGTCGATCAGAAACGCATAGGGCGCCTTTGTCTGGAGCGCCTTTGTCTGCAGCGCCGCGGCCCACCCGGCCTCCGGGGCGGCCCATAGAAGCAGCGACGCAAACGCGAACAGGACGATGTTGCGAGGGGTCATGGCGCACCCATCATGGATAGATATCCTTCCTCGCGAAGAACTCGCGGCGAATATACTAAATCGCGATCTTCCATTTCGTCGAGGGCGACGGCGCCCGGGAAAGCTCATATCATTCACAGATGCGGTAATTAGGCGTGGCGCCGTGCACGGCGGCGTCAAAATGCAGATGTTCTTCATGAGCCGGGTCTGACCCGGGGCCGAGGACCGTGGTGAAATAGCCGCAGGCCGTCATCCGCAAAGCGTGGACGAGGTCGGCCGCCAGGGGAATCTGGGAATCTTGCCGCTTCACGAGGATGCGGCGATTGTCCGCCAGGACGAACGAGGCGATGTCGATCGCATTCCCCTTGGCGTGCTCGCTTGGGACGGCGCCTGGCTTATCGTACCGCGCCCGACAGGAGAAAGCCTGTCCGGCCTCGATCTCCGTCAATTTCTGGCCGGTATAAGCGAGGGTGAGCGGCGCGCCGACGTCGCGCACCCAGTTGCTGAACAGCCGTCCGAAACTGCACAGCATGGCGGGTTTGCCGGCAATGCTCACGTTCCCGAAAGGCGTCGCGACGGCGGCGAGTTTGATCGCGCCGGAGAGCTGGCAGCCCTCTTCCCAGACTTCCCTCACTGGCTCGAAGACAATCCCTTTGGACGTCAGGTCGGCGACGCACGCGTCGTAGTCGGACGCGCTCATGCTGCTGACCGAAACGAGCCCCTTGGCGTCCTTGGCGGTCGCAGCGGGCTCCTTGTGAGCCGGTACAGCGTCACTCGCCGCGGAGGCAGTCGAGGGCGAAATCAAGAGCGCAACCGTCGCGCTCAGTTCCAGCAAGAGCGCCAGTCGCTTCATGGGAACTCCGTGATGCAAAAGGTTCTCTCGATAGGATCACGCCGTCGAAGCCGCCTTCCGCCCCAGCGCCGCCTGCGCCGCCGCGAGGCGCGCGATCGGCACGCGGAAGGGCGAGCAAGAGACGTAGTCGAGCCCGACGCTTTCGCAAAAGGCGATGCTCGCAGGATCGCCGCCGTGCTCGCCGCAGATGCCAAGCTTGATGTCGGGGCGGGTCGCCCTGCCCCGCTCGGCGGCGATCTTCACCAATTCCCCGACGCCTTCCTGGTCGAGCGTCACGAAGGGATCGGCGGGTAGAACGCCGCGCGTCGTATAAGTCCCGAGGAACGAGGCGGCGTCGTCGCGCGAAACGCCGAGCGTCGTCTGCGTGAGGTCGTTGGTGCCGAACGAAAAGAATTCAGCGCTCTTGGCGATATCGCCGGCCCGCAAAGCGGCGCGCGGCAGTTCAATCATCGTGCCAATCTCATAAGGCACCACGACGCCCGTTTCCTTGGCGACGGCTTCGGCCATCGCCACGATATTGGCCTTGACGACGTCGAGTTCGGCCTTGGTCATCACCAGGGGAACCATGATCTCGGCCTTGATCGGCTGGCCGGTTTTGGCGCCCGCCTCAACCGCGCCCTCGAAGATCGCACGCGCCTGCATTTCGGCGATTTCGGGATAGCGGATCGCGATGCGCACGCCGCGAAAGCCGAGCATCGGATTGACCTCATGCAGATCGGCGGCGCGTGCGCGCAGCTTTTGCGGCGCGACCCCCATCGCCTTGGCGACCTCAGCGATCTCGGCCTCAGTATGGGGCAGGAATTCGTGCAGCGGCGGGTCGAGCAGGCGGATCGTCACCGGCAGGCCGTTCATGATCTCGAACAATTCTGCGAAGTCGCGCCGCTGGATCGGCAGCAGTTTGGCGAGCGCGGCGCGCCGTCCCGCTTCCGTTTCGGCGAGGATCATTTCACGCACCGCGACGATGCGTTCGCCCTCAAAGAACATATGCTCGGTGCGGCAAAGCCCGATGCCCTCGGCGCCGAAACTGCGCGCGACGCGCGCATCCTGCGGCGTCTCCGCATTGGCGCGCACTTTCATGCGCCGCGCCTGATCCGCCCAGCCCATCAAAGTGGCGAATTCGCCGGTCAGTTCCGGCTTCACCATTGCGATCGCGCCCTGCAGAACCTGGCCGTTGCCGCCATCGATGGTGAGGATGTCGCCTTTTTTCAGCGTGACGCCGCCCGCGACCATCGTCTGCGCGGCATAGTCGACGCGGATCGTTCCCGCGCCCGAAACGCAAGGCTTGCCCATGCCGCGCGCCACGACAGCCGCATGCGAGGTCATGCCGCCGCGCGTCGTCACGATGCCTTCGGCGGCATGCATGCCATGGATGTCCTCGGGCGAAGTCTCGATGCGCACGAGGATCACCTTGCGGCCGATATTCCTGAGCTGCTCGGCCTCGTCGGCGGAGAACACGATCTCGCCCGACGCCGCGCCGGGCGAGGCGGGCAGACCGATCGCCAAGGGATTGCGGATTGCCTTGGGATCGATCATCGGATGCAGCAACTGATCGAGCGAGGCGGGCTCGATGCGCGCGACGGCGTCTTCTTGAGAGATCAAGCCCTCGTTGGCCATTTCGACGGCGACGCGCAGCGAGGCCCTCGCGGTGCGTTTGCCTCCACGCGTCTGCAGCATCCACAGCTTGCCGCGCTCGATGGTGAATTCGAGATCCTGCATGTCGCGGTAATGTTTTTCGAGCAGATGGGTCGTCGCGACGAAGCGCGCGAAGGCTTCGGGCATCAAGGTTTCCAAAGAAGGCGCGTCGGAGCCGGCAGCCTTGCGCGCCGCCTCGGTGATGTTCTGCGGCGTGCGAATGCCGGCCACTACATCCTCGCCCTGGGCGTTGACGAGGAATTCGCCGTAGAGCTCGTTGGCGCCGGTCGAGGGATTGCGCGTGAAGGCGACGCCCGTCGCCGAGGTCTCGCCCATATTGCCAAACACCATCGCCTGGACGCTGACCGCGGTGCCCCAGCTCTCGGGAATGTCGTTCAGGCGCCGATAGGTGATGGCGCGCTGGTTCATCCAGGAGGAAAAGACCGCGCCGATCGCGCCCCAGAGCTGCTGACGCGGATCCTGGGGAAACGGCTTGCCGCTCGCCTCCTGCACTTTGGCCTTGTACGCGGCGATGATCGCGCGCCAGTCTTCGGCGCTCAGATCCGTGTCGAGGATATAGCCCTTATCCTCCTTCATCGCCTCGAGGATGTCCTCGAAATGATGGTGATCGATATCGAGCACGACATTGGAATACATCTGGATGAAGCGCCGATAGCTATCATAGGCGAAACGCTCGTCGCCCGACGTCTTGGCTAACGTCACCACAGAGGCGTCGTTGAGGCCGAGGTTCAGCACCGTATCCATCATGCCGGGCATCGAGGCCCTGGCGCCCGAACGCACGGAAACCAGCAGCGGATTGGCGGCGTCGCCAAAGACGCGTTCGGCAAGCATTCCGACGGCTTTAAGCGCCGCCTCGACCTGCGCCTGCAATTCCCCGGGATATTGCTTGGAATGAGCGTAGAAATGCGTACAGACTTCGGTGCTGATGGTGAAGCCGGGGGGAACCGGCAGGCCAAGATTGGCCATTTCGGCGAGATTGGCGCCCTTGCCGCCGAGCAGGTCGCGCATCCGCCCCGTCCCTTCGGCTTTTTCGCCGCCGAAAGAATAGACCCATTTCGTCATTGTCGATTCCCTGGTCCGTTCCTGAACAGAATGAAGGCCGCCGCGGCGCCGGTCAGCGCCGGGCGCGCAGCCCGAGGCCGAAGCGCACCCAGCCCGCGCCGTTGAATAACAGATCAACGCCGAGCAAGGTTCCGAGCACCCAGATGGAATCGGCCGGCCAATGAATGACGATGATCAGGCCGAGCAGGACCGTCACGGCGCCGGCAAGGAAGACCATCGCGCGCGGATGATCGGCGGGAAGCTGCGATGCGAGGTAGCCGCGCACCACGCCCGCCGCGATCAGGCCAGCGCCCAGCATCAAAGTCAGCACGGTCGAGGCGAAAATCGGGTTGAAGATGCAGATCAGGCCGACGAGGAGATAAAGCACGCCGCCGAGGACCCACAGGAAAAATTGGCCCCAGCCTCGCGAATGTGTGCCGATGCCGATTTCGGCCGCGCCGGCGATCAGGAAAACCACGCCATTGATGGTGACGGTGGCGATCGTCGCCGCCAGCGCGAAAACCGTCGCGGCGACGCCGAGCAGGATCAGCAGCACGCCGAAGGCGACGATGGCGCCCCATTTATTCTGCAACCGGTGCATGGCGCCGCCAAGGCTATGAACCTCTCGCCCCGGAACTGGTGAATCCGTCATTCCGTTCTCCCTTTCCTTGATCGTTCGCCCTGATCGCCTGGCCCGCGCGCGCCTAGAATTCAGCGCACGCGCATCAGGTCGCCGAGCGCCCGCGCCGTATATTCCACCATCGGGACGATCCGCGCATAATTGAGACGGGTCGGCCCGATGACGCCGAGCACACCTGCGATTTTCTGCTCGCCGTCGCGCAAAGGCGCGGCGATCATCGACGAGCCCGAAAGCGAAAAAAGCTTGTTCTCCGAACCGATGAAGATTTTGACGCCGTCGCCGATTTCCGCCCGGTGGAGCAGATCGATGACGTCGGTTTTCGTCTCGAGATCGGCGAAAAGCAACCGGATGCGATCGAGATCGTCGTTGGCGCGCAAATCGTCGAGCAGATTGGCCTGACCGCGCACGATCAATTGCTGGCGCGATTCCTCGACGCCCGCCCAGGACGCCAGCCCGGCATCGACAAGGCGCGCCGCCAGGCCGTCCAGCTCGTTCTGCGCCGCCCGGCGCGCGGCCTCGATGTCGGCGCGCGCTTCGGCGAGGGTGCGGCCGCGCACCCGCGCGTTCAGATAATTGGCCGCCTCGACCAAAGCGGAAGCGGGCATGCCGGCGGGCGTGTCGATGATGCGGTTTTCGACCGAGCCGTCCTCGGAGACCAGCACCGCCAGCGCCTTTGCCGGCTCAAGGCGGACGAATTCGATATGTTTCAGCCGGACATTGTCCTTGCTGGTCAGAACGACGCCCGCCCCGCGCGTCAGATTCGACAGAAGGCTCATCGTCCCGGTCAGGGCGCCTTCAAAGCCGCGCCCTTCGGCGGCGGCCTTGACGCCATTGTCGATGCGCGCGCGGTCGGCGCGGGTCAGGTCGCCAAATTCGAGCAGCGCGTCGACGAAGAAGCGCAGGCCAAGTTCTGTCGGCATCCTGCCCGCGCTGGTGTGCGGGGCGTAAATGAGCCCGAGCTCCTCGAGATCCTGCATCACATTGCGGACGGAGGCCGGCGACAGCGAGATCGGCAGCAGGCGCGAGAGGTTGCGCGAACCGACGGGCTCGCCATTGACGAGATAGGAATCGACGATGCGCCGGAAAATGTCGCGCGAGCGCGAATCCAGGTTCGCCAGGGCGCGCGGCTCGGCCATTTTGTCGGGGGGTCCGCTCATGGGTGCCACCATGCCGAGAAGGCGGCGCCAGTGCAAGCGGGGGCGGGCAGGCCAGCGGTCCTCATTCCGGCCCCTCTTACGTCATGGCCGGGCTTGTCCCCGGTTGTCATGTTGAGGTTTTCCAAGACGTTGGCGCTATTCCCTCCCCCCTTGTGGGGGAGGGTTAGGGAGGGGGGTCGCGCCGCCCTCGAAAGCGTCGCCTTCCAAGCGCGGCCTCAGTTCAATCAGCTTCAATCGAATGGTTTCCAACACGCCGTCGATATTGTGGAAAATCTCGTCATTCATAAATCGCAGAACGCCATAGCCTTGCGAGTTCAACGCGACGGAGCGCATCCCGTCGCGCACGCGTTCGGCATCGGTCGAATGTGTAGCGCCGTCGACTTCGACGACCAGTCGCGCCTCGTGGCAGGCGAAGTCCACGACGAAGCCCTTGAGGATGACCTGGCGCCGAAACCTGAAGCCGCCGATCTGTTCGCGTCTGACGCCATTCCAAAGGCGGCGTTCGGCGTCGGTCGCGTTTGTCCTTAGTTTGCGCGCAATCGGCTTTAACCGGTTAGGCATGCGCGCCCCCCCCTCCCTAACCCTCCCCCACAAGGGGGGAGGGAATTCCTGCGCTTTAATCCTATCGCGCAAATCCGTGTCCGCTGAGGGGTCATTCGTCTCAATCGCCCGCTTGAAAAGCCGCCCCAGCCCGGCCATAGCTGTCGCAGCAACCGCCGCATCAAGGACGCAAGCCATGAGTTCCGACGCCACCGGGTTCCAGTGGGAAGACCCGTTCCATCTTGAATCGCAATTGACCGAGGACGAGCGGTCCATTCGCGATACGGCGCAGGCCTATGCGCAGGAAAAGCTCCTGCCCCGCATTGTCGATGCTTACGAAAAAGAGAAAGTCGAACCGGAGATTTTCCGGGAAATGGGCGCGCTGGGGCTGCTGGGCGTGACGCTGCCGGAGAAATATGGCTGCGCGAACGCCAATTATGTCGCCTACGGGCTGGTCGCGCGCGAGGTCGAACGGGTCGATTCGGGCTATCGCTCGATGATGAGCGTGCAATCCTCGCTCGTCATGTATCCGATCTCCGCCTATGGCGACGAGGCGCAGCGCGAGAAATATCTGCCGAAACTGGCGAGCGGCGAATGGATCGGCTGTTTCGGCCTGACCGAGGCCGAGTCCGGCTCCGATCCCGGCTCGATGAAGACCAAGGCCGAGCCGGTCGATGGCGGCTACCGGCTGACCGGATCAAAACTCTGGATCTCCAACGCGCCGATCGCCGACGTCTTTGTGATCTGGGCGAAATCCTCAGGTCATGGCGGGCAGATTCGCGGCTTCATCCTGGAGAAGGGCATGAAGGGCCTTTCGGCCCCCAAGATCGACGGCAAGCTTTCGCTGCGCGCCTCGATCACCGGCGAAGTCGTGATGGACGGCGTCGAAATCCCCGCCAGCCATCTGCTGCCCAATGTCAGCGGGCTGAAGGGCCCGTTCGGCTGCCTCAACCGGGCGCGCTACGGCATTTCCTGGGGCGCGATGGGCGCGGCGGAGGATTGCTGGCGCCGGTCGCGCGAATATGCGCTGGGGCGCAAGCAATTCGGACGGCCGCTCGCCGCGACCCAGCTCGTGCAAAAGAAACTCGCCGACATGCAGACGGAAATCGCGCTCGGCCTGCAGGCGTCCTTACGCGTCGGCCGCCTGATGGACGAGGGCCAATGGGCGCCGGAGATGATCTCGCTCGTCAAGCGCAACAATTGCGGCAAGGCGCTCGACATCGCCCGCGCCGCGCGCGACATCCATGGCGCCAACGGCATTTCGGGCGGTTATCACGTGATGCGCCACGCGCAGAATCTGGAGACCGTCAACACCTATGAAGGGGCGCATGACGTGCATGCGCTGATCCTCGGACGCGCGCAGACGGGGCTGCAGGCGTTTTTTTGAGGGGAGCGGGCTTGTCTGGACGATAGCGGCGCGCCGAATCTATTCGGCGTCCATCCCCTCAAACCAATTCGAGCCGCAGCCGGCGCCCGACGATCCGCGCCGCGCGCATGAGGGTTTCAAGCGTGGCGCTGCCGTTCTCGGGATCGAGCAACCGATCGACCTGAGCGCGGCTGGTCTGCATCATCTCAGCCATCCGAGCTTTGCTGATATTCTGCTTTTTCATTTCCTCGCCGATCTGCGCCGCAATCACAGACTTGGCGGCGGCCGCCGTAACCTCCTCGCGAATGCCGGCTTCATCGAGCCAGCTTTCGAAGGTCGAACCGATATGCGGATTCGTCTTCGTCATGATGTCGCCTCTTTCAATCGCTGCCGGGCAAGCGTCAGGTTGTCCGCCGGCGTTTCTCTCGTCTTCTTGATGAACGCGTGCAGCGCGATCAGCATGCCGTCATCGAAGCCAAAAAGAACGCGCGCCTCGCGCTTGCTCGGCAATGATGATCGCACTTCCCAGAGACCGCGGCTCAAGGGCCGACACACCGGCAGTCCGATCGGCCAACCAAATTGCACTTTGGCGATGTCGCGCCCGATCGTCCGCTGATCGTCACGGGGCAGTTCGTTCAACCACTCCCGTACCGGTTCACGCCCCGCGGTGGATCTCCAGAAAACGAGAGGGATAGGCGTTAGCTTATCCGTCATGACCTAATGTATCAAAAATGATACGCCCGTGCAAGGCGTCTCAACCCAAATCCTTATGAAACGCTCAACAGTGATGAGGACGCAGATGAACGCCGCGATTACGGGCGCATTTGTCCCGACATAGTGCGGGTCTGGCGCTTACTCGCGCGCGCCTGACGGGCCGTCCTTCGTCTTTGTCTCCGTCGCCCGACCGCCCTTCAGTCCCTGAAAATCCGCAGAAGCGCGGCGAGGATTCCCAAGCCTTCCACCGTCCGTCCGCCCCATAGGAGGATCGGCAGGATGAGGAGCCAGGGGGCGGCGATCGTGGCGAGGCCGACCAGGAACGCCGCGCCCATCGTATAGCCTTGATGGCGCACGAGGAAGAACATGATCAGAAACAGGAACGGACTGGCCCATGCCACGCGGCGGGCGCCGGCCCGGATTTCCTCCGGACTCATCCGCCGGTCAGGATCGATGGCCATCATCCCTCGCTTTCGCCTGTCGGCGCGACAGGCCGCCTTAAGGATCGTTATTCGGGTCGACGCACATCTTGAAGGTCTTGCCGGTCCAGGCCAACGCCTCATCGATGCCCGCTTCGTCGCGCAGCAGGATGACGTCGCCCTTGGTCCCCTTGCCGAGGCACGGATAGGTTTTGAGCTCGGCCGAGCCGCGTTTGGCGGAGTGGGGCGGCGGCGAGGTCTTGTCCCAGCCCCCGATATCCGCCCAGCTTGGAGCGTCGAAGAAGCCCTGCGCGCCCTGTTCAAAATCGACGGCGAGGAACTTTTGGCCATTGTTCAAGACGATGGCGAGGCCATGGCCGGACGATTGCGCGCTCAGCGCCTCGCTATGATAGATGCTGATCACATGCACGTCGCTCGCGACGGATTTGCCGTCGCCGGCCGGCGCAATCTTCACGAAATAGACGGCGTCGGCTTTGCCGTCGCCATCATAATCGCCGCGCATCAGCGGCGATTTGACGCCCGCCACGGCCTCGACGCGCGCGCCGAACAGTTCGGAGACGTTTGCCGACTGCGCCGCGCATGGCGTTGTCGTCGCGACGAAAAAGCAAGGGACGAGGAACGCCGAGAAAACGCTCCCGACCCTGAGACGCATTGCCCTGTTCGCCATCCCCCGCCCCTCCGTGAGGCAGCGTTGCGCGCTGCGTGAAGGAAAGAAGTGTGCGTCCGATTGATGGGCTTTTCAACTGGCGTTGGGCGCGATGCGATCAACGCCCAGCGTGCATAGCCTTTTACGGAATTGATGACGGCGTCAATTTCAGCGTCGTGAATGTTTCGCCGTAAGCCCTGCCTAGATTGCTTCGCTCCGCTCGCAATTAATGACGGCGCGAGATTATCTGCCGCCGGACGCTGCGTCTCGCGATCGTCCGCCGGGACGCGCGCTCTCGTCGGACAGGCGCGACCGTCATTGCGAGCGGAGCGAAGCAATCCAGAGGTCGTGACGGTTGCTAACCGGGACTCCGCTCTTCGACCGCCCAGAACAATTAGGCAAAGGGCACGATCGCTGGATTGCTTCGCTCCGCTCGCAATGACGATCACCGGTTCCACAGTAAATCATCCCGCTCTGTCGTTTCGATCTTGTCGATGATGCGCGTCGCCGTCGCCTCTGAGGCCTCAACGGCAATGGCGAACCGATTTCGGCGAGGTCGGCTTCCGCCGCTTCGGTCAGACGGAGGGCGAGCGGGCGGCTAATAGTTTCCTCCCTCGCGCGACGATGCGAGCCGTATCGAAGTCCTTCACGCGGCCGGCCGCCACATCGGCGAGTCCCGCATCAATATCGGCCTTCAGCGCCGCCAATTCTTCGATCTGAAGCGCGCGCTTGGTTTTCCAGTCGCGCAGCGCGGCGCGAACGACTTCGCTGGTGGACGCGTAATCGCCCGCCTCGACGGCGCTCTTCACCAATGCCGCCATTTCCGCCGGCATCGTTATGGTCATCCGTTCGATCCTGCTCATGGCGTGCCTCCTTCTAAGCTAGCGAGCATACTTTATCATACTTTATAGGCGGACACCAATGCGGGATTAAAAGCAGACGAGTGCGTTTGGGCGATGCGCGAAAAGCCGGAAAATTCCGCGTGCCGTCGACGGCGTCGCGAATGAGAGCTTGATGATTTGCGGCAGAAACGATCGACCGTCATTGCGAGCGGAGCGAAGCAATCCAGAGGTCGTGACAATTGCTAGCCGGGACTCGCTCTTCGACCGCGAAGAACCATTGGGCAAAGGGCACGACCTCTGGATTGCTTCGCTCCGCTCGCAATGACGATGGGAGTTGCATCACAAGCCCTGGCGCCGATCCCGTTCCCGTATTTCGCGTGTTCCGACGATAGCGCATTCAATCTCCCGCGCCCGCCGATTCATCCGCGCGGCGCGCGCGCCGAAAGCGCGGTACGTTAATTGAAGGCGCCGTAACGGGAAACGGTCGGGTGTGACCCATCGTTTCGCATGGCGGAGCGTGTTTCACCCTTGAGAGCTTGTCAATGATGGTCCTTCTGGCCACCGCCGAAGGCGGCGCGCCATAGGGCGTCGAGAGACGCCCGTCGATAGCGACGGGCTTTACGCCGCCATGCGCAAACGGGTGTTCTAAAGCGCCATTCTCGTTCGTACGTTGGGTAGTAATCCGTTATCCACACTCTCCTACTTTGCGCGTCTCAAAGTACCCACTCTTGCAATTCTGAGTACGAGGTATTAATTGCGCTGCATTCAACCGGAGTATCAATGAATGGCTAAAGTAGCGCAGAAGGCAGTCAAGAAGGCTGTGAAGAAAGTGTCGCGTCCCGTCGTCAAACCGTGGACAAAGGACGATTTCCGCACGCTCAAGGCGCATTCGAAGGCCCGCACGCCTGTCGTTAAAGTATCTAAAGTGATGAAGCGGACCGTAGGCGCGCTGCGCCGCAAGGCCGGCATTCTCGGCATCGGCCTCGGCGAACGCCGCTAAGTTCTCGGCCGCCCGAGCGGCCCTCACGCCTCTCCCCTATCGATTGGTCACCAGCGCGCTCCCGTTATCGGGGGTGCGTTGACGTGTACGCTCGATGGGGGATAGGGGAGCGCTTAGTCTCGGGAAGCCGAGCCGGTCTCGGCCTTTTCGCCATCCGACGCCTTTTCGCCGAGATATTTTTCCGAATCGGGTAGCCGCGCCGCGCGCGGATTGGCCGGCATCAGCTTGCAGGCGAACGGGAGGAGGCTGGCGGGATCACGGGCAAAATCTCGGTCGTCCTCTTTCATATCTGTGGCGCCTCCGTTAGTGAGGCAATAGCCGTCATTGCGAGCGGAGCCCGGACGAATGCTGCGCATTCGCCTTGAGAAACAATCCAGATGTCGTGACGCTTGCTAACCGAGACTCCGCACCCCGATCGCTGCGAACAATTGGGCAAAGGGCACGATCTCTGGATTGCTTCGCTCCGCTCGCAATGACGGCGTGGGGCTTTGTCGCATGCCCTAGCGCCGATCCGGTTCCCGTATTTCGCGTGTTCCGATGACAGCGCATTCAATCTCCCGCGCCCGGCGATTCATCCGCGCGGCGCGCGCGCCGAAAGCGTGGTGCGTTAACTGAAGGCGCCGTGACGGGAAACGGTCGGGTGTGACCCATCGTTTCGCATGGCAGAGCGTGTTTCACCCTTGAGGACCTGTCAATGATGGCCCTTCGGGCCACCGCCGAAGGCGGCGCGCTTTGCGCGTCATTGACAGGTCCTCAAGGGTGAAAAAAAATGCCTCCATGCGAACAATGGCTCAATATCGATACCGGTATGGAACCGCCGCGCGATTTGATCCGTTGGTTATTACGCGACGGTGGATTTAGCCCCTGGCAATGCTTTGGGCTGCTCCAAAAATGGAGCCTGTCAATTAAATGCGCAGTCACCGTGAGCCTAGTTGTCAAAGCCAGCCGCTTGCCGTTCCTCGCCCGACAGAAGATCTGCGTAAGGACTGCGCTCATTGGGATATGTAAATTGTCCAGCTTGTAGTTCACGCACTGGCGCGATTAATGGGAGGGTCACCATCTCGGCCCGCCAATGTCCCGGCCGCCGGTCGCGCCGATCCACCATCTCGCCGTTCATGCGTTTGTCGTCGATCGGAACGCCCGTGGCAGCGTCGAACTTGCGCATGTTAACCTGCGGCTCCAGGGTGTCTCCCGCGCGTTCTCGATCGGCGGCGTCGCGCCCGCCATAGCCGCGGCTGCGAACGCCGCCATGATTGGCGCCGGCGTTCCATTCGCGAAAGGTAAAGCGGCAGTCGCCGCTGTCGCTCAACGTGTATCGCAACGGCCGGTCGGGGCCACGCGCGTAAATCACCTCGTCGGTCGCCCTTGCGACGCGAAAATCGGGGTAGGTTGGAAACAGGCGCTCGCGAACCTCTTTTTTCTCAAGATGATCAAAAAGACCTAGTTCATCGGCGATTCGCAGAATCGGCCCCGTCCGATACCTAAGGCCACTGCGATCCCGCTTGGTCGACAAGTTAGCCTTGCCCTGCATGATATGCGGCTTGACCACCTCGCGATCCAACCTCTCGAAGAACGTCGCCAAAAGGGGATCGTCCATATCCCGCCGCACGCGGATCAGACTCGTCGGCGCGCCGCGACGGTAGGCTCCCACCACGAGACTGTGGGGACTTGTAACGTAGATATAGCCACCGCCCGAGCGGATGTAGTCATCGACCAACAACGCGTTCTCGTCGGACATGATGACCGTGGATCGTTTGCCGTAGCCGCACGCGCGCCCGAGCAAGCCCTGCAACAGCGCGTTCAAGTTCGCCGCCTTGTTCGAAAACTCAAGAAACCACTCGACCTCGCGCGGAAAGGCGTCACCCATGCGTGCCCGATTCGTGACGGCGATCAAGAATGGTAGTTCTGGATGTTTCCGCTGCCGGATAGCGCGCTTTACGCTTTGCCCACGGTGGTCGGAGCCAAAGTATTCTATGACTTCGATCGCGGCGCTCGGCAGGCGCAGATTCTCGATGAGACGATGAGAGCGAATATTGTTGTTGAACAGTCGAATGCAGATGCCCATCCCCCGCGTGGAATCGCTTTGAGCCATATGCAAAATGGCCGCCCTGAGCGTCTCTTCGACATCTTGGCGATACTGCTCCTGCGTGCCCGCGTAGCCGATTTTTTCGGCAAACCGGCTGAACACCGTCCTGTCGGAATCATACGCCGCTAGAGACACATTCGCTAAAAAAGGGAGCCCAATCTCCTGGCCGAAATCCGCGAACCGCAACGTCCGCGGCGGCGTGACGTTGACGTCGGCGTCAATGACTCTTCCGCCGAAATAGTTATAGCCAACGTAGGACGATGTGAGGAATTGGCGCACCGTCCAGACCGCTTCCACGTCGTGTAGCTCAAAAGGCGTCGCCGACAACCCGATAAAGACTCGATCGGGGGCATCGGCGCCGAGGGCCTCCTTGATCTGGTCGAATATCTGCAACAAGACGCAGGGACGGCGCTCGAAACCGTCCTCGACTTTCACCAGCCTGTCGCTCGCGCCGAACTGCGGTTCATCGATAATGAGAAGGGGCGAGAAGCCCGCAGAATTCGCGCGTCGACAAATTTCAACGACCCGCCGAATGCTTTCGCCGCGCACGCGGCGTTGGATAAAATCATCCAGCCGTGGGCCGACAAGAGTATCCGGCAGCGCGTTTTTAAGAACATGCTCGCGATACGTATTGACCGTGGGCGCGTATGCGAAGACAGGATCAACCCGAAATCCCTTGATGTAATCGATCAACGTGCATTGGTGTTGATCGTCCACCTTTACGGCGAGCTCGCCATAAAAATCCAGGAAACGGGCGATTTCGATCTTGGTTTGGTCTTCTTGGCTCGTGTGGCTGGTGATCAGGTAGATCGGATATAGGGATCGACCGGTTAGCTGATGCACGATTGGGCCGGCAAATTGCAGGGCGAGCGAAGTTGTCGTTTTGCCGGACTGCATGGCGCCGAGCACCAACCCATTGTTTTGCGGAGCGGTTAAAAGCTCGCCGACGCACGCCAGCGCGGTCATCAACTGCGAATTGTGAAGAACGCCAGAATCATCGACGCGGTCGCAAAAGCGCATCACCCGCGCGATGCCAGCGCCTTGTTTGATCGTCCCGATGGCCCCACTTGCGGACAACCGTACGCCGAGACCCAGCTCCTGGGCGTAATCGTTGAACGCGCGTTCGATATCCCTGAGATGGTCTTCGTACTGTTTAACCCGCGCCGGGATATCGACATCGGCGGTATGGTTGGGATGGGGAGTATGGAGCAACGGCAACCTCAAAATTAACAACTTTGGACGCCATAACACGCAATAATTGCGCACAAAATAATTCACCTCTACGACAAAGTCAATTTTTGCGCGTTAGGAATGAATCATGTTGACGCGTGGCGCATCATGATTCATCGTCACGCTGCAAATGAGAAGCGACCTTGCCCGCCCGAAAAGCCACGCCCAACATCGCCGACCGGCTGACAGTCACCCTTGACGCGACGGACCGCGCCGAGCTCGCAAAACTGTCGGCGGCAACCGACCGCAGTCTGGCGTGGATCGTTCGAGAGGCAGTGCGGCAATATCTCGCCCGCGCGCGCGACGCGGCGGGCGCGCGGGCGAGCTGATGGATACGCTCACGCCGTTGGAGCGCAGCGCGCAGATGCGCCGGGTTAAATCTAGCGACACGAAACCCGAGCGAGAGCTTCGGCGAATCGTGTGGGGGCTCGGGTATCACTACCGGAAGAACCGTCGGGACGTGACGGGAAATCCAGATATTGCCTTCGTCGGGCGTAAGCGGGCGATTTTTTTGCACGGATGCTTTTGGCATCGCCACGATTGCGCGTCGGGGCGACGGTTACCGAAATCTCGACTGGATTTTTGGAAAACTAAATTCGAGCGCAATGTGCTGCGCGACGAGGCTGTTGCCATCGGGCTACGCCAAGTGGGGTGGCGCGCCTTGGTCGTTTGGGAATGCGAACTTTGTGACCGCTCAGGAGTGGCGCAAAGAATCAGGAAGTTTCTCGATGCGTAGCGTGGAGTTGTTCGCTGGTTGTGGGGGGCTGGCGCTTGGTATCGCGCGCGCCGGATTTGCGCACGACATCATTGTGGAACGCGACAGCGATTCCGTAACGACGCTGCGCGAGAACAAGATGCGCCAGATCGCGCATGTGCGGGATTGGCCGATCGCTCAATGCGACACGCGGGAACTGGATTTCCGTAAATTAGGAAACATCGACCTTCTCTCGGGCGGACCGCCTTGCCAACCTTTCTCAATTGGTGGACTGCATTTGGGTCCTCGGGATCCCCGGAACATGTGGCCCGAGGCCATCCGCGCCGTCCGCGAGATTCGCCCGAAAGCCTTCATCCTAGAAAACGTCCGAGGACTGTTTCGTCCCGCCTTCGCGGGTTATCTCGCATACATCACGCTTCAACTTACCTATCCTGATGCCAAGCTTCGAGACGGTGAGTCTTGGAAAAGTCATTTGACGCGGCTGCGTCAGCATGCGGAGAGCCGCGCCGGCCAGGATGCGGCATATCGAGTAATCTCACGCGCAATTAACGCCGCGGATTATGGCGCGCCTCAAAAGCGGCACCGGGCCATTTTCATTGGCATGGCTACGCAATATGGGGACGATTGGTCCTTTCCCGCCGCGACGCATTCGCAGGAGGCGCTTGCGTGGTCGAAACATGTGGCGCGCGACTATTGGAAGCGTCACCACGTGCGACGCATGTCAGGCCCCGCGTCGGTTTCCGAAGGGCAAGCGTTAAAGCGCGTCGTGGCCCGAAATAAGAAGCCGGACGAGCATCCGTGGCTTACGGTGCGCGATGCCATTTCTGATCTACCAACACCGACGAAGACGGAAAAGGTCGCCGGTCATTGGCAACACCCAGGCGCCCGAGCGTATGACAATCATACTGGAAGTCACCATGACGAACCGGCGAAGGCATTGAAGGCCGGCGACCATGGCGTGCCGGGAGGCGAAAACATGCTGGCCGACAGGCAGAATCGCGTGAGGTATTTCACAATTCGTGAGATGGCTCGTCTGCAGCAATTCCCGGATGATTTCATTATTTCCGGAAGTTGGAAGGCCGCTACGCGCCAGTTGGGCAACGCTTTGCCGACATCGGTCGGACAGCACATCGGCGGAGCGGTGATGAAGTTAGTCCAAAGCAAGCGGTCGGGTTAGAGTCTCAAATGTTAGCGAGGCGAAGTTCGCACCCGCTTCAAGCCGTGTCATGCAAGACACTCATCTTGCCGGGATGGATGGCCTTGCGCCGTGGCTGCCCGGTTCAGCGCCCGAACCGATGCCAGCGCGGTTCTATCTCTTCATAGCGCACAAACCTCTTGGTCGGGCTTGTCGGGGCCATCCACGCCGCGCCGTCGCAAACAACTTACAAGGTTAGCGCACACGGCCCGGCGTAGATGGCCGGGACAAGCCCGGCCATGACGGTTAGATAGTCGCGAATTAAATGACTCCGCATCCCGCCCCTCACTCGTCAGGTTACCAGTTGAATATCGCCGCGCGACCTGCGAAACACCAGTTTTGCCCGCCATGGACAGCGCTGGCGGGAGCGGGGAGACCGAGGCTTATGCATGACACGAACGCCCGCACCGGCGGCCAGATACTTGTCGACCAGCTTGCCGCCCAGGGCGTCGAGCATGTGTTTTGCGTGCCGGGCGAATCCTATCTCGCCGTGCTCGATGCGCTGCATGATTCCTCGCTGGAGGTGACCGTCTGCCGGCAGGAGGCGGGGGCGGCGATGATGGCGATCGCGGCGGGCCGGCTGACCGGGCGGCCGGGCGTCTGTTTTGTGACGCGCGGCCCCGGCGCGACCAATGCCGCGCACGGCGTGCATATCGCCGAGCACGATTCGACGCCGATGATCCTGTTCATCGGCCAGGTGGAGCGCGGCATGCTCGGGCGCGGCGCGTTTCAGGAAATGGATTATCGCGCCTTTTTCGGCTCGACCGCCAAATGGGTCACCGAGATCGAGGACGCCGCGCGCATTCCTGAAATCGTGCAGCGCGCGTTCCATGTCGCGATGCAGGGCCGGCCGGGGCCTGTCGTCATCGCTTTGCCCGAAGACGTGCTGACGGATATGGCCGGCGCCGTCGACGCGGCGCGCGTCGAGCCGGCGCCGATCTGGCCCGGCCCGACGCAAATGGCCGAATTGCAGAAAATGCTGTGGGCGGCCGAGCGGCCGATCGTCATTCTGGGCGGCGGCGGCTGGAGCGAGCGCGCCTGCGCCGCGCTGCAACGCTTCGCCGAGCGTTTCGATCTGCCGATGGCGACCTCGTTCCGCCGCGCGACCTTGTTCGACGGCGCGCATCAGAATTACGCCGGGGAAATCGGCATCGGCCCGAATCCGAAATTGAAGGCGCGCATCGACGAGGCCGATCTTGTCGTGCTGCTCGGCGGGCGCATGTCGGAAATGTCGTCGCAGAGCTACACGTTGTTCGCCATTCCGACGCCGCGCCAGAAGCTCGTGCATGTGCATGCCGATGCGCAGGAGATCGGGCGCATCTATCATCCGAGCCTTGGCATTGTCGCGACGCCGCCCGCCTTCTGCGCGGCGCTGGAAGGTTTGCAGCCGCCCAATGCGATCGCCTGGAGCGCGCGCACCAAGGAAGCGCGCGCCGATTATGTCGCCTGGACCGAAAAGGCGCCGACGATTCCCGGCCGCGTGCAGCTTGGCGAGATCATGGTCTGGCTGCGCAGCTACGCGCCCGACGCGATCATCACCAATGGCGCGGGCAATTATGCGACATGGCCGGGCCGCTTCTGGCGCTATCGGCGTTTTGATTCGCAGATCGCGCCGACATCGGGCTCGATGGGCTTTGGCGTGCCGACCGCGGTGGCGGCCAAGAGGCTGCTGCCGGAGCGGATGGTGATCGCTTTTGCGGGCGACGGCTGCTTCCTGATGAACGGGCAGGAATTCGCCACCGCCGTGCAGTACGATCTGCCGATCATCGTTATCGTCATCGACAATGCGATGTATGGCACGATCCGCATGCATCAGGAGCGCGACTATCCCGGCCGCGTCAGCGCGACTGAATTGCAGAACCCGGATTTCGCCGCCTATGCGCGCGCCTTTGGCGGCCATGGCGAAAGGGTCGAGGAGACCGCCGATTTCGCGCCCGCTTTCGAGCGGGCGGTCGCGTCGGGCAGGCCGGCGATCCTGCATGTCAAGATCGATCCCGAAGCGATCACGCCGATGACGACCCTGTCGGCGATCCGGGCGAAGGCGCTGGCGCAGCAAAAGGCGTAAAAAGCCGGCGGATTGAAATAAGGCAGAAGGTCAACAGCGCTGACCTTTTATCCTTGAATTTTCATGTTGCAGTGCACAAGTGTCCTCGGCGGGGTTTCGACCAGACGAGGATCGACCGATGGGAATTATGGAACAGGCCCGCACCCTTGTGGGCGCCAAAGCTTCGGCGCCCGTCTGGCCGCCCAAGCGCCTTTCGCTCGCTTTGCAGGGCGGCGGCTCGTTTGGGGCCTTCACCTGGGGCGTTCTCGACCGGCTGCTTGAGCGCGGCATCGCCTTCGACGCGATCAGCGGCGCCAGCGCCGGCGCGGTCAACGCCGTGCTGCTCGCCTCCGGCCTACTGGAAGGTCGCGATGAAGCGAGAGCGAGGCTCGCCAGTTTCTGGCGGCGGATGAGCGATTCGGCGAGCTTTCTGCCAGCGACATCGCTGGCGACGGCGATGATGGGCGCGGGGTTCAGCGCGCTGACGCGGGCGTTTTCGCCCTATCAGTTCAATCCGTTCGATCTCAATCCGTTGCGCGAGGCGCTCACGGCGGAGGTCGATTTCGAACGCCTGCGCGCGCAATCGCCGGTCAAATTGCTGGTCGCCGCGACGCGCGTGCGCGATGGGCAATTGCGGATTTTTCGCAACCCAGAATTATGCGTCGAGAGCGTGCTCGCCTCCGCCTGCCTGCCGCTCATCCATCACACGATCGAAGTCGAGGGCGAGCCCTATTGGGACGGCGGCTATGTCGCCAATCCGCCGCTGATTCCGCTGGTGCAGGCCTCCGACGCCGCCAATCTTCTCATCGTGCAGGTGACGCCCGCCAAATCGGAACGGCTGCCGACCAATCCCAGCGAAATTGTGAAAAGGCTCGACCAGATCCATTTCAATGCGACGCTGAACGCCGAACTCGAAGCGCTAAAGGTCGGCCTGATGCTGCGCGCGACGCCCAAACTGCGCCGCCTCCATATCGGCCGCATCGCCGCCCAGGACGAATTCGAAGGGCTGGCCGACGAAAACGCGACGAATCTCGGCTGGGATTTTCTGGAGCGCCTGCGCGACAGCGGGCGCAACGCGACGGACGTCTGGATCGCGCAGACGGGAGCGTGACGGCGGGCGCCGACAGGATTGAGGGCACTGCGCTGAGAAGGCCAAAGCTCCGCCGTCATAGACGGGGGATGGACGCTCTCATATTCGAGCCTATCGAGAAAAGCTCGGCCATGACGCCGTGAATTCGCAAATTTATGTGATTGAAGAGGCGTATTTCCGCAATCATGGCATTATGCCAAACATTCCGTTCGAGAGACCTTAGCGAAAGGCCCTTCCATGATTTATGAACTTCGCATCTATCGTTGCGTGCCGGGCCGGTTGCCCGCCCTGTTGAACCGGTTTCAGTCGGCGACGCTGCGCATCTGGGGCAAGCACGGCATCCGCCAGGCCGGATTCTGGACGACGATGATCGGCGAATCCAATAACGATCTGACCTATCTCATCGCATGGGATTCGCTCGCCGAACGCGAGCAGAAATGGACCGCATTCCTGAGCGACCCCGAATGGATCGCCGCTCGCAACGACAGCGAAAAAGACGGCCCCATCGTCGCCAACGTCACGAACTCGATCCTGCAGCCGACCGCGTTTTCCAGTGTCCGCTGATCGCGTAGTCTGCGCTCTCGATCGATGAGGGGTAGCCTGCGGCAGATGTTCGCCGGCCGCTCGCCGACATAATTGCCGTATCTGTCATAGACCAATTGATAGCTCCAGCAATTGTCGACGTGGTAATAACCAAATCAGGCCGTGCCGGGCTGACCCATGCCCGGCGCCAGACCCCAGGCGAAACCGCCGCTCGGAACATGCGGGACAGGATCGGCGGCAAAGGCGGGCGCCCAAGCCGCGATATACAACGCCGAGAGGCAAACCAATCGTTCGTGAAGCATCGCGACATCTCAAATGGGTGACGACACTCAAAGGAACGTCAACCGCCCAACCGCACTTAAAATTAACGTCGGCCTAGTTTTTCGTCGCCCAATGCCCTGAGATGGTTGTTCGCTCAGAATTTGAACGCAGCGCCCGGCGAAAGTCCATGGCCGTCGCCCAGGGAGATCGGGCTGTCGGAGGCGGGCCCATTGTCAAAACCCATGGAACGCTCAAAGAACTTTTTCCGACCCTCAGCGAGGCGAGCGGCTTTCTCTGCTTCTTCCGAAGTCGGTTGCGCGATCGAGAGCGCGGCGCCGCCGCTCCTGTGAACGCTTTTCTTGGTGTGCGTTTTCGCAGATCCGGCGACGGGCTGATCGGCAAAGACTGGCGTCTGAATATTTTGCGCGAAACCGGCGGAGCCAGCGACGCAAAAGGAAATGGCGGCCAGGAAACCCATGCAAAGTCGAACCACGCAATTGTCCCTTTGTCTGAAGCCGGTACTAAAGAGAGGGAGTTTGGCGTTTTCGCGACCAACCGCTCCGGCCGCCTCGACAAGTTGAAGCCGCTCGGTCGCCTGATGCGCCACGTTCGACGCGCGCAAAACAGCTTCCTCGTTCGAACACGACGATTGCTCAATGGGAATAGCGCACCCGCAACCCGACGATCATAAGCTCGCCAAGATGCGCGATGCGATCATCATCCATTTCCTGCCCAGCCTCTTCCCGCCGGAAACAGCCCTTCGCCAGTCCTCGCCAAGCGGGTCGGGGGGCAACTGCTGCGCCAGCACGCGCTTGAGGCTCTTTACGTCATGGAGGCGCTTCTCCAGAATATGTTCGGCCCGCTCCAGGGTCGCGGCGACCTCCTCGGGTGTCTTGTAATCCTCGGGGCCGATCTGCGGCGTGCGTCTGACCTGATAACCGGTCCAGGCGACGAACTTATCGGCGAAATATTCAAGCGGATAAACGTCGTCGTACGCGGTCTGGTAGGCGTTAAGGCGACCCATCAGCCATTGCATCTTGTGCCTTCGTTCGCACGGCAGCCAGCTATCGTCGACATGCGCATTGAGACGTGTTGGCGGCGGCAGAACTTGGGCGTCGCCGACCACCAGTTTCGCCAGCATCTGCCGGGCGCCCAGATCGTTAAGGCGCTCCGTTTCCAGGATGACGCGCGCATTGAACAAGCCGCTATGTTCGTGAATGAGAGAATGCGTCTTGTCGAAATACCAGGAAATTTTGTCCGCCAATGGCAGAGGGCGCCACGCGTCTTCCGCGACCTCTCCGAAATGGAAAGCGGTCATGCGCTTTGCATGAGCCCCCGGATCGTCCGAATAATGGCCATAGGCCGCGGGAAACAGTTCGCAGTTCCTCATCAGACTTTTTATCGCCGCGGCGCGATCGACGCGGCGAAGATGAACGAGCTTGAGCTGCGGATCGCACCGTTGCGCAAAGATCGGCAGAATGGGCGCGTAGCCATTGCCGACAATGATGTCATGCGGACACTCGTCGATGAGCTTGCATATTTCCACCCGCCAGTGGGGATCGCCTGTTTCCGTCCAGGATGCAAACGCATGAGAGAACTCTCGACTGCAATATTCGTGCCCCACGGAACTTTGCGGAAGACGCCTCTCCAACAAATAACTGATCATGTGAGTGAGTGAATTGGTGCCATCACGACCGGCGCTGACGCAAATGAGACGCAAACGATTTCGCTTCAAAGGAATTGGCGTGGTCAAAATCAAACTCTCATCGACGCGGCCGCCGCCAAGCCGCCGCGCCCTTGATATTGGCGCGACGCGCCAAGGAGCCGAAGCTCGAACGGGGACAGCCGCGCTTCATGAATCCGCCTCTACGCACATTGTCTGATTTGCGTCAGGGCGTCAGCGTTTCAAATGTGTTTTTTTATTTCTGACTGTCGTCGGTGCTGCGAGCAATTGCGCAGACGGGCCGATGCCGGCAGTAACAAAGACGTGATCGCAACGCGATAATTTACAGGCGACGTGAGCGCTGTTGCGGCGCGGCGACCGGATCTAGCTTGTGGACCCGCCAGTCAATGCGACATGCTTTCTCACGACGTCCTCGACATGCCCGGCTTATTCGCGGCGCAAATGTTTCACGCGCGACGCGACGTCCTCGAAACGAGGACGCCGCAGCACGGTTTCGATTTCAGTGCCGTTGTCGACCCGCAAGACATGCAGGTCCTGATAATATTGCGGCGTATTGAAGCGGGCGAGATCAAAATCTCCGGAGCGCTCGACGAGGAAGCCTTGGAGTAATCGCCAGCGCGGGCGGTCGGCAGGACGTCGCCGAACGACGGCGGGATCGCGGTTTTCATGCGGCTGCGGGGATCGAATAGCCCCAACAGAAAATCCACATACCGGCGTTGACCGCGACGTTCCTGGCGCCATCTGGAACCGAGCTGATCTAGGCGCGTGATGGCGAATTCGAGATGGCCATAGACGACCGAAATGAAAGCGAGCTTCCCGAGTTGCTTGGTCGACGACGGCGTATCGGGTCGCCGGAGGAACAAAGCGTCCGCCCACATCTGGCATCCGGCGCCGCGCAGGCCGAGAGAGGTTTTCGGGCCGTCGAGTTCGACCATCCGTTCGAATCTGACGAATGAAAACCAGCGTCGTCGAGCAGATCGAGAATGTCGATAAATCGCTTCTGGCCTCAATACATTTCGACGAACTCGACTTCGACAATGAGGCCGCAAACGCTTTTCAGCGCATTGGCCACGCCCGTCAGGATCGCATGTTCTGAACCTTGCGTGTCGAGAGACAGGAAATCCGAAGATGGTGCGCCACTGTCGGCCAGAATGTCGTCCAGGGCGGTCGTCTGAACCGTCCTTCTGTCGACGACCGTCGTCCCTTCCTGCCAATCGCGATCGACGCCGGAAATATTTTTGCATCGGTTCCGCATGGCGGCGCTTGGCTCCAGAATGGAGTTTATCCCCAGATTAAGCGTCAGGTTGAGCGTTGCCTCGCCCGGGCCGTCGTTCAGGCAGGCCGCGACGATCAGAAGTTCAGACTTCGTTTCTCGCCGCGCTTCCTGCATGGTTTGGATCGCGTCCTCGTCCGCTTCGTAGAGGACCCGGACAAGGTCGCTTTCGAACAATTCCAGCTTCGAAAACGAATCGTCTCCCCATCGACCGCCGACATGATGAACGCTTATCTTCGACATTGTGATCGGAGCCTTTTCGGTAGTCGGGAGAGTGATGAAATCATGCGCCAAGCCCTCAACAGCCGCCACCTCGGCCGCGCTACGAAAGTCAGGCGGGCATCGTTCGCCGACAAGATGGCTTCGGCGCTTGCTCGGGGGTTGCGACTTTCGGGGTCGATCGATCACGCCTCCCTCTTGCCAGCCGCATCGGGCCGGCCGAACATGGCGTTCGATCCCACGCGCGCTGATGAACGCCATGCGCCAAAATCGCCGGATACAAAACGGATGACGCTACGATGAGCGACGCGGCGAGCCCGCCATTGACCCGGCGCAATCTCCTCACGCTGATCGGGGCGAGCGCCGGCGGAACGGCGATGTATCAGGCGATGACGAGCCTTGGGTTCGCGGCCGAATCGCCCTATCGGGGCCCGATCAAGCTGGAAGGCGATCCGAAAGGCGCCTCGGTCGTCATCCTGGGCGCGGGCCTTGCGGGAATGACGGCGGCGTTCGAACTCGGTCGCGCCGGATACAAGGTGCGGATTCTCGAATACAACAATCGCGCCGGCGGCCGGAACTGGTCGCTTCGGGGCGGCGACGCGTATACCGAACTTGGCGGAGCGACCCAGCACTGCACGTTCGACGACGGGCTCTATCTCAATCCGGGGCCGTGGCGCATTCCTTACCACCATTACGCGCTGCTGGATTATTGCCGCAGGTTCGGCGTGACGCTCGAGCCCTTCATCCAGCTCAATCACAATGCGTTTCTTCATTCCTCAAAAGCGTTCGGCGGCCGGCCGCAACGCATCCGCGAGATCAAGGCCGATTTCGAAGGCGCCATCGCCGAACTCCTCGCCAAGGCGACCCGGCAGGGCGCGCTCGACGACGCCGTGTCGAAAGACGATCAGGCGATCCTCATCGAGGCGCTTCGCGCCCACGGCGGCCTCGACAAGGATTTTCGTTATGTGGCGAGCGACGAATCCGCTGAATTCCGCGGCTACGCCAAAGATCCAGGCGGCGGACTCGGCGCGGCGCCCGTCAACGGCGAGCCGATCGGCATGCACGATATCCTGACCTCGCGTCTGTGGCAGGGCTTGCAGAATTTCCTGAGCTACGATTTTCAGACGACGATGTTCCAGCCGGTTGGCGGCATGGGCCGGATCGGCGAGGCGTTCGCCCGCCAATTGCCCAATGCAATCCGCTACGGCGCCAAGGTGACGGGCATCCGGCAGGATGAGCGCGGCGTCACAGTCGCGTTTGAGGATCTCGCCCGTGACGGAACGATTGAGGAGGCCAGGGCGGACTGGTGCGTTTGCGCGCTGCCGCTCACGATCCTGAGCCAGCTTCCCGTTGAGGTTTCCGCCCCGATGAAAGCCGCGATCGACGCGGTTCCCTACTCTTCCTCGGTCAAGTTCGGCTTGCAATTCCGGCGTCGTTTCTGGGAAGAGGACGAGCACATTTTTGGCGGAATCTCGTATACGGACTTGCCCATCCGTCATATCTCCTATCCGAGCGCTGGCTATAATTCCGGCGGCAAGGGCGTGCTGCTTGGCGGCTATATCTGGAATGGGCCGAACGCCTATGAGTTTACGGCGATGTCGCCGGCCGAGCGCATCGCGCGCGCCCTCGATGACGGCGCCCAAATTCATCCGCAATATCGATCCGAGTTCGAGACGGGAATCTCCGTCGCCTGGCACCGGGCGCCATTCACTCTGGGATGCGCGGGCGAATGGACGGAGGAAACGCGCCGCGACCATTATGACAATCTTTGCCAGATCGACGGCCGGATCGTGCTGGCGGGCGAGCACGCCTCCTATATTCCTGCCTGGCAGGAGGGCGCGATCCTGTCGGCGCTCGATGCGATCGCGCGCCTGCATAAGCGCGTTGTGGCGGCCTGATGGGCGCCGTCCGCACGCCAATCGATCGCCGCCGCCTCGTGCTGCTTTGCGCCGCCGTTCTCGCCTGCACAGGCGTCCTGGCTCAGGAGCCTCCCACGAGCGCGCCTTTCATCAGCCGCGGCCGAGGCTTCGACGAACAGGGCGGCGCGGCGCTCTACGCCAATGTCTGCGCCGCCTGCCATCAGCCAGACGGGAGGGGCGCGGTCGGCGCCGCCGCCTATCCAGCGCTTGCCGGAAACAAGAACCTCGCTTCGGCGGACTATCTCACGAGCCTGTTGTTCAACGGATTGCGAGGAATGCCGCCGCTCGGACGCATGATGAGCGATGCGCAGGTCGCGGACGTGATCAATTACGTACGCACCCATTTCGGCACCAGCTATGACGATCCCATCTCCGCCGCCGACGTCAAGGCCGCGAGGCCGTGATAGTAAGTCCAGGTCGTGCGACGCTTTATCAAAGAAAACCCTGCCGAAAGGTAAAAATATCGGGAAGTCAGCACAATCCTTAAATGTTTGTTAAACTTTCTTAACGAATTTGAACATGTTCCTTTTGAACGATTTATCATTGAGGAATAGTTAAATGACCCAAAGGCATGGGGCTGCCGAAGTCACGCATCTCAGACCGTTCGCCAACCTGCAGCGCAGCATAGCAGAGCTCAATCGGGACCGCGCTGAAAGCCCCTCCAGAGAAACGCGCCTCGTAAACGCGCACGATCGACGTCCCGCCGATCACCCCGTCAACGACAGCCTTGATAGACTCGTCGAGACGATCGAGGGTGCGGGAAAAATGATAAGCGATCTTCATGCAAGAATAAGCGCTTATGAAGAGACCATCTATAATTTGAAGACGCAATACGAAGAAACGATCTTCAATTTGAAGACGCAGCTCGCAAGCCTATCCACGCAACGAGAAGCCGCCTATCAGCAAGCCGCGAAAGCCGAGATACAAATTCGCATCGAAGCTGAGCGCGCCGAAACGGCTGAAACGCGCGCAAGGGCGAGCGAAGAACGCGCCAAGGATATGGAGCTTCGTGAAGGAGCAGCGCAAACGCAACTCGACCGCGTCACCAAAGCGGTGAGCAAACTCCTCGCGCCCACGACATTGGCAAGGGCTAGTTGAGCCGGGAGTTCATCGGTTAGAGCTTCTCGGATTATGGCGGCGTAGATTCACGCGCTTTGCGCATTCGCGGATCGGACCAATAAAATTATGGTGATGGGAGCCTGGGTGGCGCCTCATCGCGCGCGGGCGTCAGCGCAACAGCCCAGTCGATCCCCTCTTCCAAGCGATCATTGCCCCAGAAAATCTCGCCATCCGCGGTGACGAGGTTCGGCGCGCCGAAAATGCCGAGGCTTTCGGCGCGCGCGGTTTCGCTGCGCAGCTTATCCTTGACCGGCGCGCCCACCGCACGCTCCAGGATGTCAGCCGCGTTCAAACCCAATCCTTCGAGAATGGCGGCGAGGGTTGCGCGCTCGGCGATCGGCGGGCCGCCGCCGAACTCGGCCGTATACACCGCGCGCGAAAACTCAGGCCGCCTCGTATCGTCAAGCGCGAGCGCAACGCGGGCGGCGAGCAGGCTGTTTTGCGGAAAAGGTTCGGGACGGCGCAAAGGCAGGCCGTGGCGCGCGCAGACGCGCGTGAGGTCGCTCCACATATAGCGCCCCTTGGCGGCGTTGAGATTGAAGGGCGAATCCGCCATGCCGCGCGCCGCGAAGATCGGGCCGAGCAGGAACGGGCGCCAGCTCAACGTCACACCGCGCTCACGCGCGAGCGCTTCGACGCGCATCGCGGCGGGATAGGAATAGGTGCTGGCGAATTCGTACCAGAAATCGACTGCCGGCACGAAGTCGCCCCTCGTTCAGGCCGCCGCGGCCAGCCGCGCGGTGACGAGATTGCGCAGGCTGCCGAGATCCTTGGCGAAGGTGCGAATGCCCTCGGCCAGCTTGTCGGTCGCCATCGCATCTTCGTTCATCATCCAGCGGAACGATTTTTCGTCGAGCGCGGTTGCCGCCGGCGCGCCCTTGGAATCGTCGGGCGACATTTTGCGCGTCAGCGCGCCCTCGTCTTTCGACAATTGTTCGAGAAGTTGCGGCGAGATGGTCAGGCGGTCGCAGCCCGCCAGAGCCTCGATCTCGCCGATATTGCGGAACGAGGCGCCCATCACCACCGTCTTAATGTCATTCGCCTTGTAATAGGCGTAGATGCCGCGCACAGATAGGACGCCGGGATCGGTCTCGCTGGTGTAGGGACCGCCGCCGTTCTTGACATGCCAGTCAAGGATGCGGCCGACGAAGGGCGAAATCAGAAAGGCGTGCGCATTGGCGCAGGCGATCGCCTGGGCGGCCGAAAAGAGCAGCGTCATATTGCAGTCGATGCCCTCTTTTTGCAGGACGGCAGCGGCTTGGACGCCTTCCCAGGTCGTGGCCAGCTTGATAAGGATGCGCTCATGCGAGACGCTGCGGCTCGCGTAATCTGCGATCAGCGCGCGCGCCTTGACGATCATCGCAGCCGTATCGAACGACAAATCCGCATCAACTTCCGTCGACACGCGGCCGGGCACGATCTTGGTCAGTTCCGCGCCGAAATTGACGGCCAGTCGATCGGTGACCGCGCCGGCCGAGGCCGCGTGCTTGCGCCCCCAAGCGATCGCCTCCTCGACCAGATGCGCATAGGCCGGCAATTGCGTCGCCTTGAGAATGAGAGTCGGATTGGTGGTGGCGTCCGTCGGTTTGAAAGCACGGATCGATTCCATATCGCCGGTGTCGGAAACGACCGTGCTCATCGAACGCAACTGTTCGAGCTTGCTTGGCATAACGCATTCTCCCGTTTGGCCGGCGAATTTGCCGCCGATCGCCTCGCGACGCAAGGCCTCTCTTTTCAACGCCTTCAAATAGGCGGCGTTCCGCGCAATTCCGCGCTTCCCCTTAAAAACAGCCTTTGGCCGTCCCGAGAGATGTGAGCGCGCGTGACGCTTCAATGTCCATAAAGGCCCGTCAGCGTCGCCTTGGCTAAAGTGTGGAAATGCAGATTGAAGCCGACGAAGGCGGCCGAAGCGTTTTCGTCCACGTCGAGCTTTTCAACGTCGACCGCGAATATGGTGAAATGATAATGATGGGGCTTGTCGCCCTTGGGCGGGCACGGGCCGCCATAGCCGGGGGCGCCAAAATCGGTGCCGGTTTGCAGCGCGCCCGCGGGCAGTCCACTCCCCTTGGCGTCGCCTGCGCCCTTGACGAGCGCGCTCGCATCGGCGGGAATATTGACCACGACCCAATGCCAGAACCCGCTTCCCGTCGGGGCATCGGGGTCATAGACGCTGATCGCGAAGCTTCTGGTTCCCTCGGGCGCGCCCGACCAGCGCAACGTCGGCGAGACATTCTTGCCCGCGCAACCGAAACCGTTGAAGATTTGTTCTTCAGCGATCGTCGCATTCGGGTTGATATCCGGGCTCGTGAGAGTGAATGCGCTCGCCGCGCCAGGGACAGGATTTTGCATAGTTTGGCTCCTCTCACTTATGCCGATCGCCGCGATGACTTTGTCAGCGTGATTTTTGACATGACCATTTTCAATCGATTGCGATCGATTGTGCAAGGGCGCGAACGACGACAGCAAATCTGGCCCTTTGCGTCGTCATAGCCGGGCCGAGCTCGCGGCCATGACGAGGCGAATTCAATCGCCGAGGCGCGCCATCACAATCACAGCGATGTTTGATTGACGCATGGGCGGCGGCGCCTATGATGCTCCCCCTCAGCGTGTGTTGCGCGAGTATTCGATCATCAAGGGGGGATGCGACCATGACGACGGAGGCACGCGCTCGCACGATCAGAAAGCGGAAATTCAACGCGCGCTCGGGCGCCGAGCTGCAATTCACCGAGCTTGGCTTTGGCGGCGCGCCGCTCGGCAATCTCTACCGTCCCATGACCGAAAAGGAAGCGCGCGCCACGCTCGATACGGCGTGGAACGCCGGCTGCCGCTATTACGACACGGCGCCGCTTTACGGCCTTGGTCTTTCGGAGACGAGGATCAATGGTTTTTTGCGCCCCAAACCACGCGATTCCTATCTGATCTCGACCAAAATCGGCCGCCTGCTGGAATTGTGTGCGCCAAAGGACCGGTCGCGCCAGGGCGCCTTTTTTGAAACGCCATCGCGCCGCGAGCGTTTCGACTATTCCTATGACGGCGTCATGCGCTCACTGGAATTTTCGCTGGAGCGGCTCGGGCTCGATCATATCGACATCGTCTACGCCCATGATGTCGACGTTTTCACCCACGGAACGAAAGCAGCGTCGGACGCGCGCATCAAGGAATTCATGGAGGGCGGCTACAAGGCGTTGATCAAGCTGCGCGACGGCGGCGCGATCAAGGCGATCGGCGCGGGGATCAACGAATGGGAAGTCGCCGAGCATCTGGCGCGTGCTGGCGATTTCGACGTGTTCCTGCTGGCCGGGCGCTACACGCTGCTTGAGCAGGAGGCGCTGCAAAGCTTCCTGCCCTATTGCGTGGAAAAGAACATCGGCGTGGTCGTCGGCGGCCCTTTCAATTCCGGCATTCTGGCCACCGGCCCCAAACCCGGCGCCTTCTACAATTACGCGCCGGCAAGCCGGGAGGTGCTGGAGCGCGTCGCCGGGATTCAGGCGATTTGCAAAAAGCATGAGGTGAAGCTCGCCGAGGCGGCGATCCGCTTCCCCCTGGGCCATCCCGCCGTCGTTTCGGTGATACCAGGCGGGCAGCGGCCCAGCGAGGTCGCGCGCAACGCCGAAATGATTGGCAAGAAGGTTCCGCCCGCTCTGTGGCGCGAGTTGAAGGCGGCCGGCCTGATGCGCGCCGACGCGCCGACGCCGCGATAGAATTCCAGCGCAGGAAAACGACAATTCCAAATCGCATCGCCTGGGGCGATGAGACGATCACCGACCAATCAGGGAAACGCCCATGCTCAAGAACATCGATCCGTTGCTGACGCCGGAACTGCTCTATGCGCTGCGCGCGATGGGCCATGGCGACGAGATCGTGATCGTCGACGGCAATTATCCCGCGGAGTCGGCGGGCCCCCGGGTCATCCGCCTTGACGCGCTGAGCGCGACGCAGGCGCTGGATGTCGTACTCTCCGTCATGCCGCTCGATTCTTTCGTTCCCGACTCCTGCGTGCGCATGGAAGTGGTCGGCAAACCGTCCCGCGAGGAGCCGATTTTCGACGAGTTCCGCGCTGTGATCGCCAAACATGAAGGAGCCGGCTTTAAGCTGCACAAACTCGAGCGTCATAAGTTCTACCAGCGCGCCAGCGAATGTTTCGCCGTGATCGCCACCGGCGAACGACGCTTCTACGGCAATATCATTCTGAAAAAAGGCGTGATCCCGCCGCAATGAACGTGGCCCGCCATCCAGCTTGACGTCACGGCCTTTGCAGGCTCCCGCCCGGGAGCCTCTCTTTTTTGCGCCGACGCGGCGAAGCCGAAGGCCCCTCGATCTCGGACAAATCGCCGTGGCGGCGTCCGGCAGTTCTGCACCCGTTATACCCGGACAACTATAACGTTGACGGGGCATCGGCAAGGGAGCAAACTCACTCGCCGGAGGCCCTTGCTCGCCATGCGCCTGCAAGGATTAAGGAGTCGGCGGATGATCGGCTCCCTCTGATGGAAAAGTTCGGTCGACATCAAGAATAATTGATCGGCACGGCCCCGCCCGACGGAGCCGCCGCGACGAATGCCGCCCGATGACGCCCAAAACACACGACGCCGAACGGCGCGTCACATCAAGGAGGAAGATAATCATGTTCCAGCAAGCCTTGGAGAAAGTCTCCAAACAGGTTCTCATCCGCGACCGCTATGACAATTTCATCGGCGGCAAATGGGTAGCGCCGGTCGAGGGGCGTTATTTCGACAATCCGAGCCCGATCACCGGCAAGAAGCTTTGCGAGGTTCCCCGTTCTTCGGGCGCCGACATCGAACTCGCGCTCGACGCCGCCCATAAGGCCAAGGACGCCTGGGGCAAGACGTCGGTGCAGGAGCGCTCACGCCTCCTTAACAAGATCGCCGACAAGCTGGAGACCAATCTGGAGCTGCTCGCCCTCGTCGAGACGCTCGACAATGGCAAGCCGATCCGGGAATCGACCCATGCCGACATGCCGCTGGTCGTCGACCATTGGCGTTATTTCGCCAGCGCGATCCGCGCCCAGGAAGGCGGCATTTCGGAGATTGACCACGACACCGTCGCCTATCATTTCCATGAGCCGCTCGGCGTCGTCGGCCAGATCATCCCGTGGAACTTCCCGATCCTGATGGCGACATGGAAGCTCGCTCCGGCGCTCGCAGCGGGCAATTGCGTCGTCTTGAAGCCAGCCGAACAGACGCCGCTCGGCATCCTCGTCGTCGCCGAATTGATCGCCGACATTCTGCCGCCTGGCGTGCTCAACATCGTCAACGGTTTTGGCATCGAGGCGGGCAAGCCGCTCGCCCAGAACAAGCGCATCGCCAAGATCGCCTTCACCGGCGAGACGACGACGGGGCGCCTGATCATGCAATATGCCTCCGACAACATCATTCCAGTCACGCTGGAGCTTGGCGGCAAGTCGCCGAACATCTTCTTCGCCGACGTCATGGACGCGGACGACGATTTCTTCGACAAGGCGCTCGAAGGCTTCACCATGTTCGCGCTCAATCAGGGCGAAGTCTGCACCTGCCCGAGCCGGGCGCTGGTGCAAGAATCGATCTACGACAAGTTCATGGAGCGCGCGGTCGCCCGCACCAAGAAGATCAAACAAGGTCATCCGCTCGACGCGGCGACTATGATCGGCGCGCAGGCCTCCAACGACCAGCTCGAGAAAATCCTGTCCTATCTCGACATCGGCAAGCAGGAAGGCGCCAAGGCGCTGACCGGCGGCAAGCGCGCCCATCTCGATGGCGAACTCGCCGAAGGCTATTATGTCGAGCCGACGATTTTCGAAGGCCACAACAAGATGCGCGTCTTCCAGGAGGAGATTTTCGGACCGGTCGTTTCGGTCGCGAAATTCAAAGACGAGGACGACGCGCTCGCCATCGCCAATGATACGCTCTACGGCCTTGGCGCGGGCGTGTGGACGCGCAACGGCAACCGCGCCTACCGCTTCGGGCGCGCGATCCAGGCGGGGCGCGTCTGGACGAACTGCTACCACGCCTATCCCGCGCATGCGGCCTTCGGCGGCTACAAGGCGTCCGGCATCGGGCGCGAGACCCATAAGATGATGCTCGATCATTATCAGCAGACCAAGAATATGCTGGTCAGCTATTCCACCAAGGCGCTCGGATTCTTCTGAGCTTACGGGCGGGCGTGGGCGATCGCCGTAAAGGCGCCCCGCGCCGCGCCCGTCATGGCCGGGCTTGTCCCGGCCACCCACGCCGAGCTGCATGCGCTAACCTCAAAAGTTGCATGCAGCGGCGCCGCGTGGATGGCCGGGACAAGCCCGGCCATGACGATGGAAGACAGTCTGGCCAGACATCCGATAGGTCTTTGCACGCGCTCGTTTTCTTTTTGAGAGGACAAGACATGGTCAACCGCGTGGAGATCACGGACAAGGCCGCCGAAATCGTTGCGCGCCTCAAGAAACAACACGGCGCCTTGATGTTCCACCAGTCGGGCGGCTGCTGCGATGGTTCAGCGCCGATGTGCTATCCTGCCGGCGACTTTCGGGTCGGGCCGCAGGATGTGCTGCTTGGCGAGATCGCCGACTGCAAATTCTATATCGGCGCCGCGCAGTTCGAATATTGGGAGCATACGCAACTCATCATCGACGTTGTGCCCGGGCGCGGTTCCGGATTCTCCGCCGAGGCGCCCGAAGGGGTTCGGTTCCTAACGCGTAGCCGCGTCTTCTCGGACGAAGAAGTCGCCGAACTTGCCGCCGCCGGACCGCCGGCGCGCGCCGCGTGAATCTCTCACACGAGATTCGTTGTCCGCGCCGCGAGCTTGAGTTCCACAGTTTAACGAACCCGTCTCCCGTTCCATTTGATATGGCGGAAATCGCGAGATGCCCGCACCTAAAGATCGGATCGCAAGATAATTCCGTCAGGTAAATAGAACCCGTTGAATCTGTTGCCGGAGAATTGAACGCTTCCGAGCCCGGGCATCTTCAAAAACCCACTGAGGCCCTTCATGGCGGGGTGAGTGTCTGACACCATTTCTGTATCGCTCGCATCGATACCCCCGAATTCCGCTCTGTGCTGCGGAACAATCTGCGCGATGCGGCGATAGAAATCCTGCTTGTCGAGATGTCCCTTAGGAGGCACCAGCCACAATTTCCACGTGTCCGTATCCATATTGTGAACCCACATGGCTATGCGTGGCGGAAAACTGGCCGCATCCATTGCCTTCACGAGGGCTTGGCCGCCGGCTACCAGTGTATTTTGATCCATTGAAGGACTCCTGATTTTGGATCGGCAATCGCCTGAACAAGTAGCGAAGCCGACATGGGGTCTTTCGCTTCATAACGCGAGTCCGGCTCCCATTCCGAAACAAGCGCCCAGTTCGCCGCGAATACCGGGTCCGCGTCTTTTTGATCGTTCAGAAGACCAGCCAACCCGGCGAGCCCCACAAGACCGCCAAATTGATGGTTCAATATTCCTCTGAGGAATGCTTTATCTGGAATTGTCTCCGCCGAAATTTGCGCGGCGATGCACGCCTTCAAACCGAGCTCAACAGCGTAGCCGGCAAGATAATAAGCGTTTGAATATCGCTTTTGCCCCAGAAGAATTTGTGCATCATCGAGCTTCGCCTGCGCATTAGCCCTGAGATCGTCGCGTGTGTGTCCGAGCCCCATATGAACCTCGATGAAAGAATACTATGCGACCCTTCAACCAAAGTAGAGGACCACGCTTGGCGCGGTTGATCGACTTCGATCCGCTGCGGCGAGGCAACTGCAGAGAGGTGCTACGCGCTAGACGCCCCGAGCGACGCGCGGCGGGCGCTGAGGTCGGTGACGGAAGCGGCGCCGCGAAAATTGAGAATCGCCTCGCTGTAGATGCGCTCGGACGCCGCGCGATCGCCTTTTTCAACCGCGCCCGCCAGATCGCCAAGCCAACGCGTCATGGAAGCGCGCTCGACCGGCGCGGTTTGTGCGGCCGTGACGCCATCGACGCCGATGTCGACGACCGGTTCGTTGCCTGAAAACAAAATCTCATTCAACCGTTCGCCGCGCCGCGCCCCGGTGAAGACAATATCGATATCGACGCGCGGCTCATAGCCGGCAAGGCGGATCATCTTTTCCGCCAGGTCGAGAATGCGCGCCGGCTGACCCATTTTGAGCACATAGACCGAAGCGCGCGTCGCGCCGGCGCCAGCCGCCGAGGCGCCATGGGCGGCCGCCGAAATGACAAGGTCGACGGCTTCGCGCACCGTCATGAAATAGCGCACCATTTCGGGATGGGTCACGGTGACCGGGCCGCCGCGCTCGATCTGCGCCTTGAATTTTGGCACGACCGAGCCGACCGAGCCCAGAACATTGCCGAACCTGACGGAAATCAGCCGCGGACCGCCCGCTCTGGTCGCGCGCTCGCCATCGACGAGTTGGGCGTACATTTCCGAAAAGCGCTTGGTCGCGCCCAGCACGGAGACGGGATCGACCGCCTTGTCGGTCGAGATGAGGACGCCGGCGGCCCCAACGGCGGCCGTGGCGTCGACGACATTGACCGAGCCGAAAATATTGGTCTTGACGCCCTCGGCCCAATCCAATTCGAGCTGAGGCAATTGTTTGAGCGCCGCCGCGTGGAAAACGACGTCGGGGCGAAATTGATCGAACAGCGACATCAGGCGCGCCCGGTCGCGAACGTCGGCGACGGCTGCGCGCAGGCTCGTCGGCATATTCAAGGCCGTCAGCTTCTCGCTGATGGCGAATAAAGCGGGCTCGGAATTGTCGACGATGAGCAGGTCGGCGGCGCCAAGCGCGACTACGCGCGCGCAGATTTCCGAGCCGATCGAGCCGCCACCCCCGGTCACGACGACGCGCCGCGCCTTCACGAAAGCGCCAAGCCGGGTGAGATCGGATTCCACGCTCGGGCGAAACAGAAGATCCTCGATTTCGATCGGCGCCAAGGCCGAGGCGCCGTCGAACTCGATCGTCTGCAAACGCGACAGCGCGACGCCGAGGCGCTTGGCGGTGGCGACGACCTGCTCGGAATCGGCGCCCGACGTGAATTCGCTCGGCGCGAATATCAGCCGTGCGATCGGGTTCCCTTCCTCGCTCGCTTCGCTGACAATGCGCTCCAGGGCGTCATAGCCGCCCAGCACCGGGACGCCGCGAATGGAAACGCCGCGGTCGGAAACGCGCGGCGAAAGAACGCCGCGCGCGACGAAGCGGCGGCGCATCCCCTCTTCGATCGCCCGCAAGGCGATCTCGGCCTCCGTGCTGCGCCCGAGCACCAGGATCGAGGGCGCGTGCTCGCGCCGGCCGGTGCGGCCCGACTGTATGTAGCGGAAGTAGCGATAGGCGATGCGCGGACCGCCGAGCATCGCCATTTGCAATATCCAATAGAGAAAACAGGCCTTCTCACCGAAAGCGAAAGCGAAGGGGGAGACCGCGCCGCGCGCCGCGAGGGCGAAGTCCACCGCGAGCAGCGATAGAGCAAGGAGGCTGGCGGCCCGGAAAATGTTGAACAGATCGGGCAGCGACGCGAAGCGCCATTTCGACTCGTAAAGCCGGAAGAAGCGATAGGCGACGCCGGCGTAAATGGTGAACAGCGGGATGACCCAGACCAGAACTTCAAACTGAACCGGCGCATTGGCGGGATAGCGAAGATAGAGCGCCAACACGATCGCCAGCGGCGTCGTGACGAGATCATGCGCCATGACGATCAGGCTCTTGGCGTGACGGAACCAGTTCTGCGACATCATCAAACCAACATCATCAAGGGGCGATCTTCGACCGAGGGAGGCCCGGCGGAATCTGACGGAATAAAGGTTGCGGGAGCCAGACTATAATCGGTTTGCGGCGCCGAAGCGAGGCAGGGGTCCGGTTTGGCGCGCGGCGCCCCTCGCGCACCCTCTCAAAAGAGTCCCGCGACCCGCCCGCCGCTGACCCTAATTTGCTCGGCCGCTGGCGCGCGCGGCAAGCCCGGCATGGTCAGGATGTCGCCGAGCAGAACCACGACGAATCCGGCGCCGGCGCGCAGGCGCAATCCCCGGACTGGCGCGATATGGCCGCTCGGCGCCCCGAGCAGACCGGGATCGGCGGAGAAGGAATAGGGGGTCTTGGCGATGCAGACGGGCAGCGCGCCGTAGCCGGCCTCCTGCAACTGCTGGAACTGCTGGCGGATCGCGGCGTCGGCGGCAATATCGCTGGCGCCGTAGATTTGCGTCGCAATGGTCCTGACCTTGTCCCACAGCGGCATGGAATCGTCATAGAGCGGCCGAAAGCGCGCGGCGCCCCCGTCGGCGAGCGCGACGACCCGCCGCGCCAGATCTTGCGCGCCCTGCCCGCCGCGCGCCCAATGGTCGCAGACGACAGCCTCGACGCCGAACTTCTCCCTGACCGTCGCGCTGATCAGCGCGAGTTCGGCGGGCGTGTCGGTGTCGAAACGATTCACCGCCACGACGACAGGCACGCCGAATTTGCCGACATTGGCGATGTGGCGCTCGAGATTGGGCAGACCGGCCGCCAGCGCAGCGAGATTTTCGACGCCCAGCGCCGATTTGTCGGCGCCGCCGTTGAACTTGAGCGCCCGCACGGTCGCGACGATAACGCAGGCGGCAGGCTCAAGGCCCGCCGCGCGGCATTTGATATCGAAGAATTTCTCGGCCCCGAGATCGGCGCCAAATCCCGCTTCGGTCACGACATAATCGGCGAGCTTGAGCCCGGTCCTTGTCGCGACGAGCGAATTGCAGCCATGCGCGATATTGGCGAAGGGTCCGCCGTGGACGAGCGCCGGATTGCCTTCCAGCGTCTGCACGAGATTGGGCCGCAGCGCGTCTTTCAGCAGCACGGTCATGGCGCCCGAAGCCTTGATGTCGGCGGCGGTCACCGGTCGCCTCGCCTTGTCGTAAGCCACGATCATCTTGCCAAGCCGCGCCTCAAGATCGTCCAGGTCGCGCGCGAGGCAGAACACCGCCATCACTTCGGAGGCGACGGTAATGTCGAAACCGTCCTCGCGTGGAAAGCCATTGGCGACGCCGCCCAGCGATACGACCGTGTTGCGCAAGGCCCGGTCGTTCACATCGAGCGCCCGCCGCCAGACGATGCGGCGCGGATCGATGTCGAGGGAATTGCCCCAATAGATATGGTTGTCGATCATCGCGGCGAGCAGATTGTTGGCGGCGGTGATCGCGTGAAAATCGCCGGTGAAATGCAAGTTGATTTCATCCATCGGCGCGACCTGCGCATGACCGCCGCCCGTCGCGCCGCCCTTGCGGCCAAAGACCGGGCCCAGGGACGGCTCGCGCAGACAAATGATGGCGCGTTTCCCAAGCAGCGCCAGGGCGTCGCCAAGCCCGATCGTCGTCGTCGTCTTGCCCTCCCCCGCCGGGGTCGGATTGATGGCGGTGACGAGAATGAGCTTGCCGTCCGGCTTGTCGCGAAGGCCCTCGATGAAGTCGAATTCCAGCTTGGCGATGGAGCGCCCATAAGGGTGAAGCGCCGCCTCCGGAATATCGAGTTTCGCCGCGACGGCGCGGATCGGCTCCAGCCTGGCGTCCAGCGCGATATCGAGGTCAGACTTCATAAGAAAGAGCTCCAGGCGGGAACGGCGCGTTCAAACTACGCTATCGCCGCGGCGCGGAAAACAAGCGGACTCGCGAGCGTCCACAGCCGATATTCTGGTCATTGCTTCAAGAATCGCGAACGATATGGGGCGCAACTGCACCATTTTTGTGCGTTGCGGGAATCTTAACCCTCTATCTCCTAAGTTCCCTTACGGAAGCTGCAACCGAATGATCGACGTGCCGGAAGTCGAGCCCAAATACAGATTGAACGCCGCCCTGATCGTCTCGGTCTTCATTAGTTTGACGGGGCTTTTCGCAGCGTTAGCCGCCGCGACGGCCGGCGATTCTGCTTCGGCCGCCGCGGTCTTCCCGCCCTGGTGGTCGCCGGCCAGGGCCTTCGAGGCGGCGGGAGCAGCCGGCGAAGTGACCAGAATCGGGGCCTTTTCCTCGGTTCTGATCGTCCATTCGAGGGAGCCGGCTCTCGCTGAGCGATTGCGCAAAGCGGGCGCCCTCTTGATTCTTGACCCGGTCCAGCTCGCTTTGTGCGAGCGGTCCATCGCGCAAGGCGACACGCATGAATAGGCCCGCATTCGATCTCGCGGCTTTACGCCGCCGGGCTCTCAGCCTTTTGCTCGTTCTTTCGTGGCTGCAGGCGGCGCTGATCGCGCTCGCCTGCTGGTTTGTCGATTGCCCATGGCTCATTCCGGTTGGCGCTTCCGTCGCCTTTGCCGCGACAGCGCAGGCGATGGCCCGATTCGACGCCAAGGGGGACCAGAGCCGCCTCGTATCGGGGGTGAGCCTGATGGCCTCGATCTCCATCATGGTCGGCGTCATGAGCGGTCAAAAGATGCAGGTCGATCTGCACATGGTTTATTTCGCGGCTTTGGCGATTCTGGTCGCCTGTTGCGATTGGCGGGTCATCGTCGCAGGGACCGCCGTGGTCGCCCTGCACCATACGGCGCTCAATTTCGTGCTTCCGAACCTGGTCTATCCCGGCGGCGAGGATTTCGGGCGATTGCTGCTCCATGCGATCGTGCTCTCCATTGAGGCCGCGGCCCTCGTCTGGGTCGCCATCACGATCGAACGCATGTTCGGCGCTGTATCGCAGGAGGCCGCCCACGCCGAGCAATCAAGGTTAATGGCCGAACAGAGCCATGACGCCGCACTGGCCGCCGCCAGGGAGGCGGAGACGGCGCGGGCGCGCAACGAGCAAGATCGCGCGCGCGTGATGCAGGACGATGAGACGATCCTCAATAATTTGGCGCTTTCGCTGAGGCGGCTGGCCGAGGGCGACCTGACCGCGACGCTGGATGTCGACCTGCCGGAAAAAGCCGAGGGCCTGCGCGCCGATCTCAACGCAACCGTCAGGAGTTTGCGATCGGTCATGCAGGCCGTGGTGCGCGCGGCCGCCGGCGTCAGGGCGAGCGCCAACGAGATTTCGACCGCGGCGAGCAATTTGTCAGGCCGCACCGAACAGCAGGCCGCCAATCTTGAGGAGACCGCGGCCGCTCTTGACCAAATCACCGCCACCGTGCGCAGGACCGCGGAGGGCGCCGCCCGCGCGCATGCGGTGGTCGGCGCCGCCAGGACAGACGCCGAACATTCCGGCCAGGTCGTGCGTCAGGCCATCGCGGCGATGAGCGCCATCGAAAGCTCGTCGAGCCAGATTGGCCAGATCATCGGCGTCATCGATGAAATCGCGTTCCAGACGAATCTGCTGGCGCTGAACGCGGGCGTCGAAGCGGCGCGCGCCGGCGACGCGGGCCGCGGCTTTGCCGTCGTCGCCACGGAAGTGCGGACCCTGGCCCAGCGCTCCACCGAAGCCGCCAAGGAAATCAAGGCGCTGATCTCGGCTTCGGCGGGCCATGTCGGCCATGGCGTCAAACTCGTCGCGCAGACCGGCGCGGTGCTGGCGCGAATCGTCGAGCAGGTGAACGAGATCAACCGCACTATGGCGGAGATCGCCGCCTCCTCCGGCGAACAGGCGAAGGGCCTCGATCAGGTCAATTCCGCCGTCAATCAGATGGACCAGACGACTCAGCAAAACGCGGCGATGGTCGGCGAATCGACCGCCGCCACCCAAACGCTCGTCCAGGAGGCCGAGGAACTGAGCCGGGCCGTCGATCGGTTCAAAGTCGGCCAGGCCGGCATGGATCATTCCCTTTCGGCGAGGCCGCGCCCGGCCCTCGCCTCCTCGCCCGTTCGGGCGCTCAAGACAGTCGGTCGCGGGGGCGCGGCGTGGAAACCGGCCTGAATGCTGTGCGGGCCGATGGCGCGCATTGACCGTCCGTCGAAAGATGTGATTGCAATATCCGGCGGCGCTCCTGGATGGAGCCGCTCGCTGGAGGGCGCCCGATGAGCGTGGAGGGACTGATTTCGATTCCCAGCGATTTCGACCCGAAGGAAACAATGGATCGGCTCGAAGCGGCGCTGCGGGCCAACGGCGTCACCATATTTGCGCGGATCGATCATGCCGCCGGGGCGGCCAAAGTCGGCGAGGATCTGCGTCCGACCGAACTTCTGATATTCGGCAATCCCAAAGGCGGCACGCCGCTGATGCAAGCCGAGCAGACGATCGGCATCGACCTGCCGCTCAAAGCTCTGGTCTGGCGGGACGCCGCGGGAAAGACCTGGCTTTCCTATAACGAGCCGGGCTGGCTCGCCGAGCGGCACGGGCTCGGCGCCGCGGCAGCCGGCCCAGTCGCCAATATGGCGGCGATGCTCCATGGGATGGCGAACAAGGCGGCGAGAGCAATCAATCCTTGACCCCGCCGCGCGCGGCGGGCAGACCAGCGCCAAATATCGCTGTTTCTCGATTTCGCCAGAGCCCCCGGGACCCCAATGATCCGCTCCGCCCTAATGACTGTGATGACCGGCGCGGCGATCAAGGCCGGGCGCGGGCTCAAGCGCGATTTTGGCGAAATCGGCAATCTGCAGGTTTCGATGAAGGGCCCCGGCGATTTCGTCAGCCTGGCCGACCAGCGCGCCGAAAAGATCATCTTCGATGAGCTCTCCAAGGCGCGGCCGGGCTATGGCTTCGTCATGGAGGAGAGCGGCGTAGTCGAAGGCGCCGATAAGAGCCATATCTGGCATGTCGACCCGCTCGATGCGACGACCAATTTCCTGCATGCGATTCCGATGTTCGCCATTTCGATCGCGCTGGAGCGCGAGGGCCAGATCGTCGCCGGCGTGATCTACAATCCCGCCAATGACGAAATGTATGTCACGGAAAAGGGCCAGGGCGCGTTTGGCGACAACCGGCGTCTGCGGGTCGCCGCTCGCCGCGAACTTTCTCAGTCGCTGATCGGCTGCGGCATTCCCCATCTTGGCAAAGCCGAGCACCATCCGCGCTTCAAGGCGGAATTGGCGACCGTGATGGCGCGCGTCGTCAATGTCAGGCGCATGGGCTGCGCGGCGCTCGATCTCGCCTATGTCGCCGCCGGCCGATTCGATGCGTTTTGGGAGCGCGGCCTGCATTCCTGGGACATCGCCGCCGGCGCCCTGCTGATCCGCGAAGCAGGCGGCTATGTCAGCGGCGCCGACAATGAGGAGAATTTCCTCGAGACCGGCTCGATCTGCTGCGGCAACGAGACCATTCACCGCCAATTGCTCGCGCTACTGGCCGAGGCGAAGTGAGGCGTTCGTCCTCAATGCGCCCCGGCGGCTGAGCCCTGCGCCTTGCGGGCGAACAGCAATGAGATGGCAGCGGCGACCAGCAGCACGCCAATGACCGCGAATGTGTCGCTGAAGCCCATGATGAGAGCCTGGCGCTTGACAACATTGCCGAGGTAGACGACGGCCTCGTGCATCGCCGCGACGCGATCGGTCACCGCATGCGACATGAAATAGGCCGTCATCTGGTCGAGCCGCTGGCCGACCTCGTTGCGGGCCGACGTCACGGACTGCCCGATGATGTTGGAGTGAAACTGCTCGCGTTTGACCAGCACCGTCGCCAGCGTTGCGGTGCCGACCGCGCCGCCGAGATTGCGCAGCATATTCGACAGCCCGGAAGCTGCGCCTGCTTCGCTCGGCGCGATGCCGGCGGTGGTGATCGCGCTGACAGGCGTGATGATAAGGGCCTGGCCGATCGCGCGCACGATATTGGGGATGAAGAATTGATCGCCTGACGTATCGAGCGACAGCGTTGTGTTCATGAAGCAGCTCGCAGCGAACAAAGCGATACCGACAAAAGCGACATAGCGCGCGTCGAAGCGCTTCATCAGCATCGGCACGAACGGGATCAGCAGAAGTTGGGGCAGGCCCGTCCAGGCCAGAACGGCGCCGATCTGCTCAGCGTTATAACCCTGCGCCTGCCCCAGATATTGCGGCAGGATATAGACGGTGCCGAACAAGGCGAAGCCGACCAGCACGTTGGCGATCACGCCGATCCCAAAGTTGCGGCGCGCCAGCAGGCGCAGGCTGACCAGCGGCTTCTTCACCGTCAGTTCTATCCAGATGAAGGCGCCAAGGAACAGGGCGGCGACGATCGCGAGGCGGAAAATGAAGGGCGAGGCGAACCAATCGTCCTTTTCGCCTTCTTCGAGCACGGTCTGGAAGGCCGACAGTCCGATCGCCATCGTGACGATGCCGGCCCAGTCGCCCTCTCTGAGGAGTCCCAGCCGCATCGGCTGCTTTTCGAGCGTGAAGGCGAGCGCGACGACCATGATCGCGCTTGGAAAAGCGTTGATGAAGAAGATCGTCTGCCAGCCGTAATTCTCGGTGAGATAGCCGCCAATGGTCGGTCCGATCGCCGGGGCGAAGGTCACCGACAAAGCGAAAAGAGCAAGGCCGATCGGCTGCTGCGCCTTGGGCAGCTTCGTCAGCACAATGGTGAAAGCCATCGGGATCAGGATCCCGCCGGCAAAGCCCTGCAGGCCGCGCATGGCGATCATCGAGCCCAGATCATGCGTGAAGGCGCAGGCGATCGAAAAAAGCGGAAACAGAACCGCATTGACGAGAAGATAGCGCCGAAACGAGAAGACCTTGCTCAGATAATCGGTCAGCGGAATCACGACGATCTCGCCGATCAGATAAGCGGTCGAAATCCAGGCGCCGTTGTCGACGCCGGTTCCGATGCCGCCTTCGATGTCGAGCAATGAGGCGTTGGTGATCTGGATATTGAGGATCGCCATAAAGGCGCCGATCATGCACGCCAAAACCGCGATCCAGTCTTTCGTGCTCGCGCGGGGCGAGGACGCGACCATGGGAGCCGCCGAGGCGGCCATGCTGATGCTGGACATCGCTTGAGCCCTCCAGGGCTTTTTCCATCAACCCTTGGGGGCGCTTTCAGCCGACGTTTTGACGTCGATGGTCGGCGTGACCGACATGCCCGGGCGCAGGTCTCCCGAATTGGCGCTATTGCGGTCGAGCACGACCTTGACTGGAATGCGCTGGACGACCTTGGTGAAATTGCCGGTGGCGTTGTCGGGCGGCAGCAGCGCGAATGTCTGACCGCTGGCGGGCGCGAGGCTGTCGACATGGCCGTGATAGACGCGGCCCGGGAACATATCGACGGCGATATCGACCGGCTGGCCACGATGGACGTCGGTCAACTGGGTTTCCTTGAAATTGGCCACGACATACGCCTCGGCGCTCGGCACGACCGACATCAATTGCGTTCCCGCCTGAACGTATTGACCGACGCGCAGCGTGCGGTTGCCGACAATTCCATCCGCCGGCGACGCGATCGCGGCATAGCTGAGGTTGAGCTCCGCCTGGCGACGAAGAGCCTCGTCATGGGCCAGCACGGCTTGTGCCTGGGCCAGTTCGGCCTTTTGCAAGGCGACCTGCTTGACCGCCGAGGCGAGCGCCGCGTTGTCGCGCTGAATGCTGGCGTGAGCCGCCGCTATGCGCGAGGTCGCCTGCTGCGCGTTCTGGACGGAGCCGTAGCCCGTCGCGGCCAAATCGGTATAGCGCTTGTTTTCCTGCTCAGCGAAGGTTTCGCTGGCCTGATCGACGACGATCGTCGCTTTGGCGGAATCGATGACCGATTGCTGCGCATCGATCGCCGCGAGCTTGCTGGCGATCGCGGCCTCAGCCGCCGCGACATCGGCTTTGGCCTGATCGAGCGCAACCTGATAGTCGCGATCGTCGATCCGGGCGAGAATCTGGCCAGCCTTGACGGGCTCATTGTCGCCGACCAGCACCTCGCTGAGATAGCCCGACACTTTGGGGGCGATCGTCGTATTGTCGGCTTGGACATAAGCGTCATCCGTCGAGACCTGGAAGCGCCCGACCGTCCAGTAATCCCAAGCGAAATAGGCGCCCGCGGCGAGAACCGCGACGCCGGCGCTGGCCATCAGGAGCCCGCGAAGACGATTTTTCGCCGGCGCGACCGAGGGAGCGGGGGCCTCGACGGGCGCCGCCTCGGCCGCGAGGCGGCCGGCGCCCATCTGCAGCATTTCCCTCGCTTCCTTCTCCGAAATCGCACGATCGATCTCCACCGAACCGGGATGACGCGCCATGACTGCACCCTTTCTTCAGATTGAGCCGAACCGCTTAAAGCCGCCGCCCAACAATTTGGAAACTTGATATTCTCCAAAATAACGTCTACATGGGTTCTGTCAAGAGCGCCCGAGGTAAAATTCGCATGAGCGACATCGAGGCCACCGGTAAACGCCCGCGTGGGCGCCCGCCCACCAGATCGGACGACGAAACGCGCCACCTCATCGCCGAGGCGGCGCAACGCGAATTCATGGCGCATGGCTATGCCGGCGCCTGCATGGACGACGTCGCCAAAGGCGCCGGCGTGTCGAAAAAGACGCTCTATCGGCTGATCCCCGCCAAGGCGGAGCTGTTCAAAATATCCGTGACGGATCGGATCGCCCGCTTCATGCTGGCCGTCGACGAGGAGACAACGGGCTCGCACGACGTCGCCACCGCCCTCGAGCGGCTGTTGATCGAATTCGGCAATCTGACGCTCTCGGCGGAGACGATAGCAATCCAGAAGCTCGTCGCCGCGGAAAGCGACCGGTTCCCGGAACTGGCGGCGAGTTTCTACGCCGACGCGATCCTGACGACCTATGCGGCGATGGAGGCCTTTCTTGCAAGGCAATGCGCGCTGGGCGCGCTGGAGCTTGACGACCCGCATATCGCGGCAGGCATGCTGAGAGGCATGATGGTGATGGAGCCGCAGCGCGCGGTGATATTGGGAAAAGCCGCCGTCCCCACCATCGCCGAGATCGCGCAAAGAGCCCGGATTTGCGCCCGCCTGTTTTTGAAGGGGTGCCTGAAAGACCGCGCCCGGACGATCCCCGCCGCCGTGTGAGCCGCCATGCCAGTCAGGCGTCAGGCCGTCTGCCGGAAATCATAAGGCGCGGATCAAAGGCTCTCAACAGAATGGCGCGCGCTCACAAATCATGCGGGTTTTCGACGCGCGGCCAAATCTCGCGCGAGAGTTTCCTGTATTGCGTCTCGCGCGGATGCGAGGGATAGGGCGCGCCAGCGTCGATATAGATGATCTCTTGCGCGATCGGCGCGAAGCCGGCGTAAAAATGGTTGGTCGACTTGATCAGCAAGATCGCCTTTTGCATGGGATCGACGCCGAGATTGGAGAATACGTCGGGCTCGAAAGTCTGCGTGCGATTGGTGTTGAGGATCACTTCGATGTCGGAGCCCTCCAGCCGCACCAGCGCCGCTGGACCGAGCGTCACGCGGCTGGCGCCAAAACTCTGCCAGGATTCCGGCACGGCCCGTATCACCTCCACGACGGCGTCGATCGGCGCGCCGCCGTTGGGCCCCGCCTTGCCGCCAAAACGCAGAGCCAGCTTCGCGCTCTCGCCGGCCGCCAGGCAGAAGACGACGGCGATGGGGTCCCAGATCGTCGCCACCGCGACATTGCCGATCTTGCGCGCGAGAATGCGGTGCAAGATGAGCGTGCCGTCGCCCGCCACGCCGCCGCCGGGGTTGTCCCAGACGTCGGCCATCACAACCGGTCTGCCCGTCTTCCTCGCGGCGAGCGCCAGCGCGCTGTCGAGTCCCGCGTCAATGCCGAGCATCGGCATGGCCGTGCGCCCGCGCATCGCGAAGACCTCCAACCCCAGGCGCCTGGCCAGGGCCGCGCCCTTCGCGGCATCGCCGTCCGTCACGACCAGCATCTGCGTGCCGAGTTCGGGCACATCGGCGGCCATAAAGCCGTGAATGAGCGAGATGGAAAGGATTCCGTCCTGTCCCTGCAGCGCGCGAATGCGGTCGACGAAGCCGCGCATCGGCTCGCGGCTCGTGGGGAAAACGTCGATCATGCGGCAATCGAACATAGAGATGACGGGCCGGATTTCGCCGCGCAACGCGCGCAGAGCGAGGTCGACCACATGCTCGGCGCGATCGACGAAGTCCGTGTGCGGAAATTCGAGGAAAGCGGCGAGGATGTCGGCGTTCGCGACGCGCTTCCTAGTCAGATGACTGTGCGGATCCAATTCCGCGGCGATCAGAACGCCCGGGCCGACGATGTCGCGCACGCACGCGAGCAGGTCGCCCTCGCAATCGTCATAGCCCTGCGCCACCATCGCGCCGTGCAAGCCGAGCACGACGCCGTCGACCGGGAGAGCGGCGCGCAATTGGCCAAGAATCTCGTCGCGCAATTCCTCATAGGCCTTGCGCTGCAGTAGCCCGCCCGGCTCCGCCCAGGCGGCCGTGCCTTCAATTAAAGTGAACCCCTCTTCCCGCGCACGGCGGCGCAGCACCACGATCGGCGCCGAACATAGCGTCGGCGTGTCGGGATGCTGGCCGGGGCCGGCGTAGAACGCCATTTCGAAACTCGCTCTGTCGGTCGGCACCGGCGAGAACGTGTTGGTTTCGGTGGCGAGAGAAGCAGTGAAAATGCGCATGTCGGCTCTTGCTGGATTATGAATTGGAAATGTCGCGGCGTCACAGCGGCTTATAGGCCACCGCCTCGACCTCGATCTTGATCTCGATCATCAGCCGCGCTTCGATCGTCGTCCGGGCCGGCGGATTCCTGGCGAAATAAGTCGCATAGACTTCATTGAAGGCGTCGAAATCGCGTGCGTCCGCCAAGATCACAAAGGTCTTGATCACATCGGCAAGCTCGCCGCCGGCGAGCTTGAGCGCGGCTTCGATATTCTCCATCGTCTTGCGCGTCTGCGCCGCAATGCCGCCGGAGACCACGGCGCCATTGCTGCCGACGGGAACCTGACCGGACACGTAGATGAAATCTCCGGCTCGCACGGCTGGAGAAAGCGGCACATGCGAGGCGCCAAAATGCTGTCTGTTCATCGCTTGATCCCAAAGTTACTTGACGGCGCCCAGCGCCAGCCCGCGCACGAGATAGCGTTGCAGCCAGGCGAAGATGATCGCGACAGGCACGGAGGCGACGAACGCGGCCGCCATCACATAATGCCAGTCCACGGAATAACGCCCCGCTACCAGCGAGAACACGCGGATCGGCAGCGTGTAGGTCTCCTCGCGCCGCAGCATGGTGAGCGCGATGATGAATTCGTTCCAGGCGTTGATGAAGGTGAAGATCGCGGTCACCACCATCGCCGGCACGGCCAGCGGCAGGAACACGGCGACGAGCGTGCGTCCGCGCCCCGCGCCCTCCATCCAGGCGGCCTCTTCGAGGTCGCGCGGAATCGTCGAGAAATAGCTTTGCAGCATCCATACGCAAAAGGCGATGTTGAAGCCGACATAGACCAGCGTCAGCATGTTGAGGTTGTCGATGAGCCCGACGCCGACAACCAGTCGAAAAAGGCCGATGACCAGCACGATGGGTGACAGCATCTGCGAGACGAGCAGGAACTGGCGGAACGCGCCCTGCCCGGCGAAACGGAAGCGGCTGAGCGCATAGGCCGCCGGGATCGACACGGCGATGGTGAGCGCGGTGGTCAGAGCCGACACGTAAAGCGAGTTGACCAGCGCCGGCGCGAAGCCCGACGTCTCCCACATCTCCACGAAATTCCGCCAACGCCACTCGCTCGGCCACCAGGTCGGATCATGCACCTCGGTCGCCGACTTCAGCGCGGTGATGGTCATCACTGCGAAGGGGAACAGGATGGCCACGACAACGGGCGCCAGGAGCGCCCAGAACAGCAGCGAGCGCAGGATCTTTTTGCGGGTCGTCATGCCGCCTCCTCGCGCATCGCCAGCCGAACATAGATGATCGTGAAGACGAGCAGGATCGCGAACATGATCAGCGACACCGCCGACGCTTCACCCAACTTTCCGAGCCTGAAGCCGAGCTTGTAGAGATAAGTGACGAGAATGTCGGTGGAATTGGCCGGCCCGCCCTGCGTCGTCGCCCAGATGATCGGGAAGGAGTTGAACACGTAGATCGTGTTCAGCACGAAAGCGATGTTGATGAAGGGGCGCAGCAGCGGCAGCGTGATGAGGCGGAATTGGCCCCAGCGTCCGGCGCCTTCGATGGCGGCGGCGTCGTAGAGATCCACCGGCACGGAGGAGAGGCCGCCAAGGAAGATCGTGACGGTGAAGGGGATCGACACGAGGACGCCGATCAGAATCTGCATCGGAAAAGCGGTGGAGGCCTGCGCCAGCCATTGAATGTTCTGGTCCATCAGGCCGAGATCGCGCAGGCCGGAATTGAGCATGCCGCTTTCCCCGTTCAGCGCCCAGCGCCAGATGACGGCGGTCATGGTCAGCGAGATCGCCCAGGGCAGCATGATCAGGATGCGGGCAAGGCCGCGCCCGTAAAAATCCTCATTGAGGATGAGCGCGATTGGCGCCGACACGACCAGCGTGCCAAGCACCACGGCGACCGTCCATTCCAACGTACGCCACAGCGCGGCGTAAAAATCAGGATCGGCGAAAAGTTCACGGAAATTGTCGAAGCCGTTAAACGCCCTCAACACGCCAAAGCGGTTGACGTCGTGCAGCGCCAGCGACACGATCTCCCCGACCGGCCATAAGATGATCGCCGCCGCGAGCAGGAAGCTCGGCAGGATCAGGATGTAGGGGGTGAAGCTGCGGTTCATGCGGCGCGCGCCAGACGGCGGGAGGAGCGACCGCGCCACCTTCCGCCCGGAGCGCGGCGGGAGACGGCGCGGCGTCGATTCAATGTCGTTCAGTTCTTGCTGAGGGTCTCGTTGATCTTGGCCGCCGCATCCTTCAGAAGCGGCTCGATCTCGCCCTGACCGAGATAGATCTTCTGGATGGCGTTCGACGAGGTCTGCGCAATGTCCTCCCAGCCGGGGATCACCGGAGCGAAGCGCGCCTTGGGCAGCACCGAGGCGAACACTTTCAGATCCGGGTCGTCGGCGAACAGCGGATTCTTGGCCTCTTCAGCATTGACCGGCAGGAAACCTTCGATCTTGTCGAACTTGACGCGCTGTTCCGTGGTGAAGATGAAGTCGAGGAATTTCCACGCTTCGTCCTTCACCTTGGAGTTTTCGAACATGACGATCGAATCGGTCACGCCATAGGTGCCCTGATCGCCGGTCGGCCCGGCGGGAATCGGCGCCACGCCATAGTTGAGATTGGGCGCCTCCTTCTTGATCTGACCGGAAAGGAAAGGCGCGGTGATGACGGTGGCGACCTTGCCCTGTTTGAACAGGTTCTGCACATCTTCGCGGTTGTAGGAGGTGACGCCCGGCTCGGTCAGGCCGCCATCGATGAAGCCCTTGTAGAGCTTAGCCGCGTCGATCGCCGCCTGGCTGCCCAAACCCGATTTGCCGTTTTTGACGATCTCGCCGCCATAGGACCACAAGGCGTAATAATAATAGACGTCGGTCTCGATCTCCTTGCCCTGCATGCCGAAGGGAAAGACGCCGCCGCCCGTCGCCTTGATCTTTTCGGCCGCAGTTTTGAAGTCCGCCCAGGTAGCGGGCGGGGCGTCGTAACCGGCCTTCTTGAAGACGTCCTTGTTGTAATACATCGCGCGAGCCGAAGCGGCGATCGGCAGCCCGTAGACCTTGCCGTCCATGACCGAGGGCGACAGGAACGTATCGATGAAGCGCGCCTTGAATGGCGGCGTGATGTGGCTGTCGAGCGGCGTGACGACGCCCTGCTTGACATAGTCGAGCAGCCAGCGCGTGCCGATGATGGAGAGGTCGGCGTTGGCGCCGGCCGAGATGTCGGTCGTCAGCTTCTGCTGCAAATTATCCCACGGCACCACTTCGATCTGAATCTTGGTGCCCGGATTGGCGGCCTCGAACGCCTTGGCGGCTTCATCGAAATAGGGGCCGGTGCCCTTGGAATATTCGGCGATGGTGACGCGCACGGTGCCGGCTTCGGCCGCGCCGGCCAGCGCCAACAGGCTTGCGCCTGCGAAAAGAAAGGCCTTGTTGAACTTTGTCATCTGGTCGTCTCCCCTTTTGAATGTCTCGGCGCAGCCGAATGTCTCCCGCGTCCCTTGCAAAGGCGCCCCGCCGCTCGATCGGACGCGATGCCGAAGACACTCTCTTATGTAATTTAATTTCTTGCAAGGACGTTTTTTGGCTTTCTATTTGTATTTTTATGTTGCTTTATTTCACAGACTGAATTTTTCTGGCGCATGTCCGCGGAGATTCCTCCGCGCGACGCATATGGGCGAACGATGGCGACAGGCGACCTATTCCTTCCCTTCCGTCTCGACGGGAAGCGCGCGCTGATCACGGGCGCTGGCGGCGGCATCGGCCGCGCGCTCGTCGCGCTGTTCGCCGCCGCGGGCGCCGAGGTCTCGGGCGCGGATCGCGAAGCGAGCCTCATGGATGGTCTCGATCTCGCCCATCGCCTGGCCTTCGATCTGGCGGATGGCGCTGCAGTCGATGCGGCGTTTGCCGAGCTTGAAGCCGCCGGAGCCGCGCCGGATGTGCTGGTCAGCAACGCCGGCTTCACGCGCGGCGAGACGCTGGGCGCGGTCAACCGCGCGGTGTGGGATAAGGAACTCGCGATCAATCTCACCGGCGCCTTTAACGTCGCAGCGCCCGTCGTCGAAGGCATGGCGAGGCGCGGCGGCGGCTCGGTCGTCTTCATCGCTTCAGTCAACGCCCTCGCTCACTACGGCAATCCGGCCTATTCGGCGGCCAAGGCCGGCCTGATCGCCTATGCCAAGGCGATCGCGGTCGAGCGCGGCGCGCAGGGCGTGCGCGCCAACGTGGTGTGCCCCGGCTCGGTGCGCACCCGGGCCTGGGATCACCGTCTGAAGGAAGCGCCCGACCTCTTGAGCCATGTGTTGCCGCACTATCCGCTCGGCCGCCTGGTGACGCCGGAAGAGGTTGCGCGCGTCGCGCTGTTTCTTGCCTCGGACGCCGCCTCGGGCGTCACCGGCGCCGTGCTGCCCGTCGACGCCGGGCTGACGGCCGGCAATTTGCGCTTCGTCAAGGACGTGATCGAGAGGGAGTGACATGGCTTCGCTGCGCATCAAGGAGCTGGTGAAGGCCTATGGCGCCGCCCAGGTGCTGCACGGCGTCGATCTCGATGTCGCGGATGGCGAATTCGTGGTGCTGGTCGGCCCCTCGGGCTGCGGCAAGTCCACCTTGCTGCGCATGATCGCCGGCCTCGACGACATTTCGTCGGGCGAGATGTGGATCGGCGACCAGCTCGCCAACGCGCTGCCGCCGCAAGGACGCAACATCTCGATGGTGTTCCAGAGCTACGCGCTCTTCCCGCATATGAGCGTGCGCGACAATGTCGGCTTCGGCCCGCGCATCCGGCGCGAGGCGAAGGACGCCATCGTGGCCAAGGTGGCGAAAGCCGCCGGCACGCTGAGCCTCGCCGCTTATCTCGATCGCTTTCCGCGCCAGCTTTCGGGCGGCCAGCGCCAGCGCGTCGCCATGGGGCGCACCATCGTGCGTGAACCGGACCTCTTCCTGTTCGACGAGCCGCTCTCCAACCTCGACGCCCAATTGCGCGTGCAGATGCGCACCGAGATCAAGGCGCTGCACTTGGCGCTCAAGACCACCGTCGTCTACGTCACTCACGACCAGATCGAAGCCATGACCATGGCCGACCGCATCGTCGTGATGAACGCTGGGCGGGTAGAGCAGATCGGCGCGCCGCTGGCGCTCTACGACCGTCCCGTCAATCGCTTCGTCGCCGGCTTTCTCGGCTCGCCCGCCATGAGCTTCATCCCGGGCATTCTGGAGCGCGGCGATGGGCCAGCCCGGCTGCGCACGCAGGCCGGCGCCGTTCTGCCAGTGGGTGAGACGGCCGCGGCCTCGGGCCAGGCGGTGGAGATCGGCATCCGGCCCGAACATTATCGCCTGTGCGGCGAGGACGCGGGCTTCCCCTTCCAGGTTGCGGTCGTCGAACCGACGGGCGCGGAAACCCAAATCTTCGGCGCCATCGCGGGCACAGAGGTGCGCTGCGTCTTCCGGGAACGCATTGACGCCTCGCCCGGCAGCGTGCTGCGGCTGACTGTCGATCCCACCCATGTCCATGTGTTCGACGCTGCGACAGGCGTCAGACTTTGAGCCGACCGATGCTCCCGCCGCACATCGACATCGTGGCGCGCCTGCGCGAGATCGCGGCGGCTGGCAGCCGGTCCGACCAACGCCTGGCCGCGGAAATCCTCGCCGATCCCGATTTCGCCACCCATGCCGCGATCGCCCTGCTCGCCAAGCGGGCGGAGGTCAGCGAGCCGACGGTGACGCGCTTTTGCCGCGCGCTCGGATGCGCGGGCCTGCGCGACTTCAAGGTGCGGCTGGCCCAGGCCGTCGCCACCACGGGGCGGTACATCAAGCCGGTTGGCGAAGGCCGCGAGGGCGCGCGCGTACCGCAAATCATCGCCACGGCCGCCCATGGAGCCATCGAGGCCGTGTGCGCCGGCATTGACGTCGCCGCCCTCGCGCGCGCCGCGGACCTCATCGTGGGGGCGCGCATGGTACGCGCCTATGGCTCTGGCGGCAGCTCCTCGCTGGCGGCCGTGGAGCTGGAGAACCGGTTGTTTCGGCTGGGCGTCCTGGCCTCCGCGCATGTCGATGGAGAGATGCAGCAGATGACGGCGGCCGCAGCCGATTCCAGCACCGTCATCGTCGCCTATTCGGTGTCGGGCGAGGTGCGCTCCGTGATCGACGCCGTCGCCACGGCGCGGCTCTATGGGGCGTCCGCTATCGCTTTCACGGCGCCGGATTCGCCGCTCGCGGCGGCCGCTTCGCTGGCGCTGCCGTTTCGCGTCGACGAAGGCACGGATATCTTCCGCCCAACCCCGGCGCGCTACGCTCTGCTCGCCCTCACCGACATGCTGGCGCTGTCGGTCGCCGAGCGCATCGGCGCGCCGGCTGTCGAGCGCATGCGCCGAATCAAGCACCATCAAGGACTGAACAAGCGCGACGCCACGCGCCTGCCGCTCGGGGACTGAAGCCGTCGCCTCCCGTCGCGGCGTCGCAAAATCCAGTGTTATGATGATATCCGCCTGATATCCGACGAAGGCCGGCGCGAACGTAACGAAGCGGCGCGATTGACGTTCAGAACGCCGGAGCCGGAGTGTGTCTTTTCGCGGCGCCGTCAGTCAAAGGACCTCCAATGCTCACGCTCTACTTTGCGCCGGGATCAAGTTCGATGGCGCCGCACATCGCGCTGCATGAGATCGGCGCGCCATTCGAGACCCGGCCTCTTTCGTTTGCCAAGAAAGAGAACCGCGCGCCCGCCTATCTCGCGATCAATCGGGAAGGCAAGGCGCCGACCTTGCTGATCGACGGGCGGCCGCTGACCGAGGTCGCCGCGATCCTGTTCTATCTCGCACGGCGCTTCCCCGAGGCGGCTCTGATGCCTGATGGCGATATTGAAGCTGAAGCGCAGGTTGTCTCCTGGATGTCGTTTCTCGCCGCCACCGTGCATCCGGCGCGGCGACAGGGGATCGTCCATGCCAGCGCTGTATACGCGATCGCCGATCAGCGATTGGGGGATCGGGAATGGGCGCTGGGACGCTATTCAATCGCCGACATCCATCTGTTCCGGCTGTTTTGGCGCTTCCGCAACTCCCTCCTCCCGCCGGCTGGCCAATTCCCCAACCTTTCCGCCCATTATGTACGCATGATGGCGCGCCCCGCAGTACGACGAACATGCGAAATCGAAGCCGCGATCGGCTATGAATTGTCGCCTTAGCCGCGCGTCAACCGCTGAATCGATACCTCTCTTAGAACGCGACCTCGATCTTGCCCTTGATCGCATTCTCCTCGTCGCGGTCGCCGAGCGCGCCGGAATAGAATACGCCCACGGTCGCATTGTTCGTGAGTTTCCAGTCGAAGCCCGCTTCCACCACCAGCGCATCGCGCGCGATCGGCGCGCCGGATATCGCGAAAGGAATCGATGGCGCGCTGGCGAAGGCGAGAGTCGAACTCGGCGTTACGTCGCCAAAGACATGACGCCAGCCCAGCATGCCCCGCGCCAGCAGCGGAACGCCCGAAAACAGCGTCGCCTCGGCGCGCACGCCAAGCGTCGTCGCGCCATAATCATAGCCGCGCGAGGCGCCGATGAGCGCAGCCGCGCCGCCCGCCTCGGTAAAGCTCGCCGTGTCAATATGCATCGCCATCAGGCCGACGAAAGGCTCGACGAAGGTCGGCCCGGCAAGGCCCGCCATCGGCAACCGCCAGCCCGCCTCGCCGAACGCCTGCAGCGTATCGCCGCCATAACCGGAGCTTGCCGTATCGTAGAAGCCGGGGAAAGAGATCGCGCGGTCGGCGCCGTACCGATTATAGGCATAGAAGGCGCCGCCGCGCAGTTGCAACGCGTTGAGGCTCGCGCCGCCATAAAGTCCGGCGAATGTGCTGTCGACATGGCCGCTGGAGCCCCGCGCGTCGATGGTGAAGGACGATTGGCTGTAGCCGGCCGCCACGCCAAGCCGATAACGATTGTCGAGAGTCGCATCGACGCCCAAGATGAAGCCGCCCATCGAGCGATCCACCGTCGCGGCATTGCCGTCGCCGCCGATATGGCCGAATGATCCGAACGCCTGTCCCCAGGCGGCGAACACATCGGCCGGCAAGGTCGGCGCGGCGATCGCGTTCATCGCGGCGAAGCCGGCGGCGCCGCCGCCGACCGGCAGGGCGCCATAGGGGCTCGACAATCGGTCGAGCACCGCCTCGCGCGGCAGGCGCGCATCGTCGAACGCCGATGAGACCGCGCTCGCATGAATCTCGCCTGATAGCGCGTCGAAGGCCGCGCGCGCGCCCGCCACGCTCTGGCCGACTACGGCGGTGTAAAGCGGCGCACCAGGACCGAGAATCTGCAGCGTGGTCGCGACCGCGTTCTGGTTTGGCGTCATCGCGACCGAGGGGAAAGCCGCCGTCTGCGCAAATCCGAGATAGACATCGTCCGCGTCATAGCTCAGCCCGGGCGTCAGGAACGCGAGGTTCGAACTCGTGGTCAAGGACGCGAAAGCGCCCGACACGCCCCCGGCAGCGGTCAAAATCGTGAAGCGGGTGGCGGTCGAATAGCTTCCACTTGCCGCCAGCACATTCACTGTTCCCCCCGATAGCGTCGCAGCGCCTGTCGCGGCGATCTTGTCGCTGGCGCCCGCCGCATCGACGTCGACGACATAGGTCGAGCCGGAGAGGAAACCGAGCGCGCCCGCCACATGCAGTGTGTTGTAGGGCGTCAGCGCGCCCGGCGCGACTGTCGCACCCGCGGGAACGACAAAGCCCGGGACCGTGCCCGACCCGCCCAGCGTCGCGCCCGGAGCAATCGTCAGCGACGACGAGGACGCGATCGAACCATCCACCACGAGGGCGCCCACCGAAACAATCGTGGCGCCGGTATAAGTGTTGGTCGCCGTCAGATCGAGCGACCCCGCGCCGATCTTGGTCAGCCCTCCGATCCCCGAAATCACGCCAGACATCGTCTCGTTATTGCCCTGCGTGTCGATCGTCGGATCGACCCCGGGAAAGATAATGGCGTTGGCGAGATTAAGCCCGTTGGCGGTGAATTGCAGAATGGTCCCGTCCTGCATTGTCAGCGGACCCGAGCCGAGCGCGGCGGAATTGCCGACGCCAAGCGTGCCCGCATTGAGATAAGTTCCGCCGGCATAGGTATTGGCGGCGGTCAGCGTCAGCTCGCCCGAACCGATTTTGGCGAGACTGCCCGCGCCGGAAACCACGCCGGACAACGTCAAGGAATTGGCCTGCGCGTCGATCGTATCGGCGCCCGTCAATGTAACCGCATTGGCGAGGACGAGATTATTGGCCACGGCCTGTAAGGTGGTCCCGGCCGCCATCGACAGGCCACCCGCGCCGAGCGCGGCGGAATTGCCGACGCCGAGCGCGCCCGCGTTGAGATCAGTACCGCCGGCGTAGGTATTGACGGCGGTCAGCATCAGCTCGCCGGAGCCGATCTTGGCGAGACCGCCCGCGCCCGAAACCACGCCGGATAGCATCAAGGCATTGGCCTGCGCGTCGATCGTGTCGGCGCCCGTCAATGCGATCGTATTGGCGAGGACGAGACTATTGGCCACGGCCTGTAAGGTCGTCCCGGCCGCCATCGACAGGCCGCCCGCGCCAAGCGCGGCGGAATTGCCGACGCCGAGCACGCCCGCGTTGAGATCAGTGCCGCCGGCGTAAGTGTTGGCGGCGGTCAGCGTCAGCTCGCCGGAGCCGATCTTGGCGAGGCTACCGGCGCCAGAAATCGCGCCGGACAGTGTCAAGGCATTGGCCTGCACATCGATCGTATCGGCGCCCGTCAATGCGATCGTATTGTCGAGGACGAGATTATTGGCCACGGCCTGTAAGGTTGTCCCGGCCGCCATCGACAGGCCGCCCGCGCCAAGCGCGGCGGAATTGCCGACGCCGAGCGCGCCCGCGTTGAGATCAGTGCCGCCCGCATAGGTATCCGTCCCGGTGAGGACCAGCGTTCCGAGGCCGGTCTTCTGCAAACCGCCCGCGCCGACGATCGGCGCCGAGATCGTCGCCGTCAGGCCGCTGTCGACAATGATCGGCGCGACCCCCGTCGGCGTCAGCGCGCCACTTCCCGTCGCCGCCACGACATAGCCCGTCGTCGAGAATTGCAGGCCCTGATAGGAAACCGCTTCGCCGACCGTCACCGTTCCCGCCGCGCCCTCGAAGACCGCCATGCCGCCTTGCCAGGAGGCGTTGATCGTCCCGTTCGGCGTCGTCCAGTTGGCGGCGCTGTTGTTCCATGTTCCGCTACCGCCGTGAATCGTCCCGTCGCCGGCCGTCGTCGCGCCATCCCAGAATTGCGTCAGCGCGCCGGGACCCGAGACGACAAGATTGACCTCGCCAGGGATCGCGGTCTGGATGATACCGGTATCGCCGTTCGGCAGAGATCCGATCGTAAGCTGGCCGCCGCCGCCAAGCGCGCCGGCATAATCGATGATCTGATAGACGCCGAGCCCGAACGAACCGGAATTGGTCACATAGAGCGTGCCGCCGTTGATCGTCAGCGGGCCGTTGACGACGGTGAGGTCGTTGGTCGCCCCGCCGACGACATTGGCCGTTCCGAGCTGATAGGAGAGGATCGAGCCGCTGTTCAGCGTCAGCGCCCCGACATTGATCGTCCCGGGCGCGTCGCCGGGCGTGAGCGTGCCGCCGCTCGCGATCGTCACCGAGCCCGCGATCGAGCCTGTCCCTTCCAGCGTCCCGCCGCTTGCGACCGTCACCGCCGTCTGGCCCAGCGATCCCGCGACATTAAGAACGCCCGCCGAAACCGTCGTCGCGCCAGTGTAGGTGTTGGCCGCGGTCAAGGTCAGCGTGCCCGAGCCGGCCTGCACGACCGCGCCGTGTGCGCCGGCCTCGTCGGAAATAACGCCGTTGAACGCATAGGCGTTCGAGCGATCGAAGATCAGCGCGCCGCCGTCTTGCACGTCGCCGACAAGGGATCCGCTTGTTCCCCCGTTCCCGAGTTGCAACGTTCCGCCGGCAATCTCCGTGCCGCCGGAATAGGTGTTGGCGCCGGAGAGAGTGAGTGTGCCCGTGCCGGTTTTCACCAAGGCGCCCGGACCCGCGCTGAAACATCCACAAGGATTGTAGTCAGCAATCAAGCCGCTCACGGTAGTCGAGAGGTTGTTGCCGCCGACCGTGAGCGTATTGCCGGCCCCGATATGGAAGATGCCGGAGCCCTCGATTGAGCCGGCGCTGACCTGGCCGTCGCTGTTCGGGCCGATGGTGCCGGAGAAGTCGACGATGCCGGTTCCATTGGCGATCAGCCGTGCGTTGCCGCCGGTGCTGTTGTCGTAGAAATAAGTCGCGGCGCCGCTGTTGGTCGTGATGGTGGCGTTGCCGGCGGTGGAGAAGGCGTTGAAGTCCGTCTCAGAGCCTGAATTGTTGGTGATGGCGGCGTTGCCGGCGGTTGGGGTATCGGCGCCCCCGGGCGCGCCGAATATGGTCACGCCGCGCATTTGATTGGTGATGGTCGCGTTCGCACCGGTCGCGGAATCGAAAAATTCCGTTCCGCCGTAATTGCGATTGGTGATGTTGGCGCTGCCGGCGCTGGACATCGCCGCGAAAATCGTTCCACCGTCATTGTTGTCGATGGTTGCGTTCGCAGCCGTGCTCGTATCGGAGCCGCCGGGGATGCCGAAAGCCGTGACGCTGTTAAGATTCGTGATCTTGGCGCTGCCAGCGCTACTACTGTCCAGGAAATCCGTCTCGCCTCCAAACTCGTTCGTGATGGTCGCCGTACCCGCCGTATTCGCGTTGAAGAACTGAGTTTGGCCGCCCTCTGTCGTGATGGACGTAATGCCGGCGGTGTTGGCGTTGACGATGGCGAAATAGCCTTCGTTGGTCACGGCCCCGACAATCGAGCCGGTCGTGCCGGCGTCGCCCAACTGCAAGGCCCCGCATGCGCAGATTGTCGTGCCGCCGGTGTACGCATTGGCGCCGGTGAAGATCACTGTGCCGCCACCGAACGAGTCGATGATCGTCAAAGCGCCCGGGCCGCCGCTGTCATTGATGTTGCCAGCGATCGTGAGAGTGTAGCCGTTGGCGTCGATCGCGCTTCCGCCAACTACGCTGGTGAGCCCGAACGCATTGCTGAAAACAAGACTGCCAGCGCCGGCCTGGAACGCGCCGCCGTTCAGCGTCACCCCGCCCGTCCCGACCGAGCTGTTGTTCGTCACCTGCAGGAAGACGCCGTTGCTGATTGTCGTGCCGCCCGAATAGGTATTGGCGCCAGACAGGACGACAATGCCGCCGGGGCCTGAGCTGTCCGTCACAGTCAGCGCGCCGTGCGCACCGGCCGCGTCGGCGATGTCGCCGGAAAGGGTGAGAAAGTTGGTGTTGGCGTCGATCGTGCCGCCGTTCGCAGTAATCTGCGCCGCGTTGGCGATCGTGTAGGAACTGAAGGCGCCGTCGCCTTGCAGCGTACCGCCGTCAAACGTCAGCGTTCCGGTACCGATTGCAGAGGACACGATTCCGCTCGTTGGATCGCCCGGCGTGTTGAACACCGAATCCACGCCGACCCGAACGATACTGCTGCCGCCCGGCGCGCCGCAGACCGTGCCGCAGATCGTCGTGCCGCCCGAATAGGTGTTGGCGCCCGACAACGTCACCACGCCGCCGCCGTTCGTTGAACTGTCAACGATAATCAGGGCGCCCGGGCCCCCGATATCCAAGATTGTACCGGAATAGGTGAAGGCGTAACCATTCGAGTCGATCGCGCCGACCCCAAAGACGCCCGCTGTGTTGGCGATCGTGAAATTGCCGCCGGCCTGCAATGCGCCGCCGGCAAAGATCAGAGTTCCCGTGCCGATCGCGGACGAGACGATCGCACCCGGCGATCCGACGGTGTCGACGCCGACCTGCGCAATGCCGCTTTCAAGGATCGTGCCGCCGCTATAAGTATTGGCGCCCGTCAGTGCGACGACGCCGCCATTGTTCGCGGTGTCGATAATCGTCAAGGCGCCGGGCGTGGCGCCGTCGGCGATCACGCCGGAATAGGTGAAATGATCGCCATTGGCGTCGATCCCGCCGCCGGCCCCTTCGATGAGCGCCGCGTTGGCGATGGTGAAATTGCCGCCTGCCTGCAGAATGCCGCCGGCGAAGCTCAAAGGCCCTGTGCCGATCGCGGACGAGACGACCGAACCCGGCGACCCGACGGTATCGATGCCGACCTGCACGACGCCGCCCTCCAGGATCGTGCCGCCGGTATAGGTGTTGGCGCCGGAGAGCGTCAGCGTATCGGCGCCGATTTTGACGAGCGAGCCGCCCGTATAGGGAACAACGTTGCCGGGTATCCCGAAGCCGAAGGCCGCTCCGCAAGAAGGATTCGAGACGGGGCCGCAGTCGCTGATGATTCCGCTGACGGTCGTCGACAGGCCATTGCCGCCGACGGTGAGCTGATTGGCGCCTAACCAGAATGATCCGGCGCCTTCGATCGAGCCGGCCGACAGTTCGTAATTGCCGAGCGGGCCGGTGGTCCCGGAAAAATCGACTTCGCCGAATTCATTGATGATAAGCCGGGCATTGCCGAGCGTCGCATTTTGGCCGAGATTGACGCCGCTTTGCGCATTGGAGACGATCGTCGCGTCGCCGCCGGTGCTGTTGTCTCCGAAGTTGATGGTCGAGTTGCCGCCGTTGGCGGTGATCATGGCGTGGTCGGCGGAGCTTGAATCCGCGAAAACAAGCTGGCTTAAGCCCTGGTCGCTCAGAGTCACGGCGGCGCTGCCCGCCGTGGTCGCGTCCTGGAAAAAGAGGACGCTGCTGTTCAGGGCGACGGGGCCTGTGCCGAGTGTCCCGGCGCCTGAAACAAACACTCCGCCCGCGTTGACCGTCGTCCCTCCCGAATAGGTATTGGCGCCCGAGAGCGTAAGATCGCCGGAGCCGACCTTGATGAGCGAGCCGCCGGCGCCGCCGTAATGACCGCCATCGGAAATGATCCCGCTCACCATCGACGAAAGATTGTCGCCGCCGACCGTTAGCGCCTTCGCGCCGAGGAAATAATTTCCCGCGCCCGCGATCGATCCCGCCGTCGTCCCGCCCGAAGTCAGGCCCGAAATGTCGAACGCGCCGCCAGCATTGGTGGTGAAGGCCGCCTCGCCGCCGCTGCTGGCGCCGACGAAGGATATTGTTCCGCCGCTGTTGGTGGTGATGGTGGCGCTGCCGGCGGTGCTCGCATTGCTGAATTGCAAAGCGCCGGAATTGCTGATGGTCGCGGTACCAGCGGAGCTCTGGTTGTTGAACGTCACCGTGGCCCCGCTCGCATTGGCGATGTTCGCGCTGCCGGCCGTCGTCGAATCGAAGAAGTCCATCTCGACGTTGTTGGCGATGTTCGCGCTGCCGGCCGAACTGTTGTTGCTGAATTGGATGATCTCGTTGTTGACGATGGTCGTATTGGCGTTGCCGGCGTTGCTCGTATTCTCGAAATAGATAAAAGCGTCGTTGTTATAGACGACGGCGCCGGCGCCGGCATTCGCCGAGCTGCCGTTCTGGAAGACCAGCGTGCCGGTATTGCCGGTCGACCCGCTGGTCGTCACGTTAAAGGTTTGCGTATTATTGGAATTGTTGACGACGCCCGTCCCTGTGATCAGGAAGGCGTTATAGATATTGATGGTGTAGGCTTGCGCATTGAGGTCGCCCACATTGGGCGTGTCGACGCCGGTGAACTGGATCGCGCCGATCGAGACAAATCCATTGTCATTGTCGATCGATGTGGAGCCGGTATTGGCGAAAGTGGCGGTTCCGGAAGGGACCGTCGTCGTGGTCCAGTTGTTGGGCTCGGTCCATTCGGTCGGGTCGCCGCCATTGCCGCCGACCCAGGTCGCATTCTGGGCGCGCGCGGCGCTTGCGCCCAGACACAAGCCGCCCATCAACGCCGCCGCGCCCAATCGGTTCAGAAGAAAACAGCGGGCGAAAGTCAGCATCTTCCGGCCCCAGATGGCGCCCGCGCGCCAACCTTTCCGCTCGCCCCTCGCCGATCGACAATGCGAAGGGCAGGAAACCCCACGCGCCGTCCGGCCTCCGGTCGCGCCGCCGGCCTTGATATGAAGCGATTGCCGCCCTCGGGAACAAAACAGCCGAGCCAATCAGCTTCTTTCATCGGCGCGCGCACAAACCCGGCGGCCGCGCTACGCAAACTCATCAACGCCCCCAGCGGCCAGAATGCGTGCCGTCCCGGATCCATCCTTTGCAGAACGCCTCGCGGAAAGCCAGTCTCGCCTCAGGTTCGCCACATTTCCTAATAAAGTGTTGCAATCTTGAGACAATCAGGCGCGATCCCGCTGGAGAAGGCGGCGGCCGTAGCCGCGCACTCATTCCATCGACCAAGCCCATGATCGAAATCGCCCCCGCCGCGCGCCGCCAATCGCCGCGCCACGCTAGAAGAGGTTCGCCAAAGCAACAATTTGAATTGGCTGAAGCCGCCCGACTTTTATTGGGAGGATTTTGCGCCGGCGGCTGGGCGTCGCCTCACGCAGAGCCGGTTCGCGACAATTTCACCTTGGGTCAGCCAGGCGACCCCGGAGAGGTGTGGAAAATGAACCGCGCCGCCTTGACGCCGCCGATAGACCTTGGCGCCATCCCCCTCTCATCTGCTAGAACAGCCTTCAAAAGTTCTTTTTTGCTGTTTAGCTGAGGCGGCATGGCCACGAATCCAGAAGTAAAGCCTCTTTCGTCGCCGAACGTTTTTCTCGTCGGCATGGCGTGCTTTCTGATCCTTGTCGGCTTTGTCGCGCTGATTCTCTACAAGCAGATCGCCACCGCCTTTAGCGCCAATCCCGGGCTGAACGGCCTGATCATCCTCGTTCTCGTCATCGGCACCGTTTTCGCCTTTCGCCAGATCATCCGGCTGTTCCGGGAAATTCGCTGGGTCAATTCCCTGCGCAACGAGCGCGTCCAGCCGCCACGGCGAGGCCCGCGGCTGCTGGGCCCGATGGCCACCCTCATCAACGCCGGCGCCGGCGCCCGCGGCCTGTCGACGGCGACCTCGCGCGCGATCCTCGATTCGGTGGGAACGCGGCTCGACGAGGGGCGCGAACTCAACCGCTACCTGATCGGCCTCCTGGTTTTCCTCGGGCTGCTCGGCACGTTCTGGGGCCTGCTGGAGACGGTCCATTCGATCAGCGGCGTCATCAACGCGATGACGACCGGGTCGGATGCCTCGACCATGTTCGACGATCTCAAGACCGGTCTTTCCGCGCCGATCGCCGGCATGAGCATCTCCTTCACCTCCTCGCTGTTCGGCCTGGCCGGTTCGCTCATTCTCGGCTTCCTCGATCTGCAGGCGGGTCAAGCGCAGAACCGCTTCTATACGGAACTCGAAGACTTCCTCGCCAGCCATGCCGAGGCGAGCCCGGCGAGCGCGGAGATCCTGCCCGAGAAAGCCGCCGGCCTCGATCCGCTGGACCAGCGCAAGAGCGCCGCCGCCCTCGCCAATCTCGCCGAGGGCATCCAGGGCCTCGTCTCCCATATGCGCCAGGAACAGCAGCTCATTCGCGATTGGGTCGAAGCGCAGGCGTCGCAGCAGGAGGAAGTCCGCAAACTGCTCGAGCGGCTGGCGAGGGAACACGAGACACGCTGAGGCGAGAGCTCCTACGGAGAGTTGAAAATGGCGCTTGCGCGCGGACGCCGGATTGAAAGCGTCAATTATTGGCCGGGCTTTGTCGACGCCTTGTCGACGATGCTGCTCGTCATCATCTTCCTGCTTTCCGTCTTCATGCTGGCGCAGTTTTTTCTCTCGCGCGAGGTCACAGGCAAGGACACGGCGCTGGCCAAGCTCAACCACCAGATCGAGGAGCTGACCAGCCTGCTGGCGATGGAGCGCACCGCCAAGAACGACGCGCAATCGAATCTTGGGGCGCTGAGCGCCACGCTCGAGGCTTCGAAAAACGAACAGTCGCGGCTGCAGGGGATCATCGCGCAAGGCGCCGCGAACGCGGAGGAGGTCGGCGGCAAGGCTTCGGCCGCGGCGATCGCCCTCGACGCCCAAAAGGATATTTCAGCGCGTGCGCTGGCGCAGGTCGACATTCTCAATCAGCAGATATCGGCTTTGCGCCGCCAGCTCGCGGCGATCGAGGATGCGCTGGCCGCTTCGGAAGCGTCGGGCAAGGACGCGCAGACCAAGATCGCCGATCTCGGATCGCGGCTGAACACCGCGCTGGCGCAAAAGGTGCAGGAACTGTCGCGCTATCGTTCCGATTTCTTCGGACGCCTGCGCCAGATTCTGGGCTCGCGGCCGGGGATCCGGGTCGTGGGCGACCGTTTCGTGTTTGAATCCTCGGTGCTGTTCGAATCGGCCAAGGCGGACGTCAGCCCCGCCGGGCATCAGTCGCTCGACGATCTGGCCGCCGCCATCATCGATCTCGAACGCGAGATACCGCCTGATATTCCATGGATCCTGCGCATCGACGGTCATACCGACAAGCAGCCGATCACCGGTGGCCCGTTCAAATCGAATTGGGAATTGTCCTCCGCACGCGCGGTCGCCGTCGTGCAATATCTCATCACCAAGGGGATACCGCCGGACCGCCTCGCGGCCGCCGCCTTCGGCGAGTTTCAACCGCTCGGCCCGGGCGAGGATGAAGATTCGCTCGCGCGCAACCGCCGCATCGAGTTGAAGCTGACGGAAAGGTGAGGCGGCGCTTTTCGAAGAGGAAGGCGTGCTACGCGACGCTGGCGTCGCCTGATGGATCTCATCAACTCACGCGAGGAATATCCCGATCAGCCGCACGCTCTCCTCGACGATCCCTGCGATCAGGGTCTCTCCCTTTTTCGCCGTCGCGGATGTTGGATCGCCAAAGACGCCGGATTTGTTGAAGCTGTCGAGCCCGATCGGCGCCATTCCGAAAATCTCGGGAAAGACCGGATATTCCGGCGCGGCCTTGTCCATCCGGACGAGTTCCGGCGCGAGCGCAAGCATCATCGAGGTCTCGACCTCGTCGGCATGGTAGAAGGTCGGCGCCGCCGGCTTGCTGTCGCAAATCTTCTCCGCGATCCGCTCCATACCGGGATAGTCGAGATGCATGACAGGAAAACCAACCTCCTGTTTCAGCATGCGCGCTGCGAGCGCGATCGGCTCGCGATTGCCGAAATGGCCGTTGACAATGACGAGCGCTCTGACGCCCGTGCGCTTCAATCCATGTCCGAGATCGAGCAGGATCGCCCGCAGCGTGTCGGGCGAAAGGGAGAGCGTGCCGGCGAAACCCTCATTGTTCCACGCGTCGCCATAGACGATTGGCGGCAGCAGCAAGCCGTCGATCGCTTCGCACACGCGCCGCGCGACGCCATGCGACATGACGCTATCGGTCGAAAGCGGCAAATGAGCGCCGTGCTGCTCAAGCGCGCCGACAGCGAGCACGGCGACCGCGCCTTTTTCGATCGCTTCTTTGACTTCAGGAGAAGTCGCGACGTGAAGGTCGAGCATGGTCAGGCGTCTCCGGAACGTCCAGGCCGAAAGGGAACGCCGAGCGCAGCGGGAGCCCCGCCGCGTCCGACGAAACCGGCTAGGACGACAATGGTGAGAACATAGGGCAGCATCAGTAGAAATTGGAGTGGGACGCCAATCGGTAGCAATTGCGCGCGCAGTTGCAGCGCATCCGCCGCGCCGAACAGGAGCGCGGCGAGCAGTACGCCGATGGGATGCCGGCGACCGAGGATCAGGATCGCGAGGGCGATGTAGCCGCGCCCCGCCGTCATATTGTCGATGAAGACGCCCGTCGCCGAAAGCGAGAGATAGGCCCCGCCCAGACCCGCCAGCGCGCCAGAAATAGACAGCGCCGCATAGCGGATGAGAATGACGTTGACGCCGAGCGTCTCGGCCGCCTGCGGATGCTCGCCAACGGCGCGGACGTTCAAGCCGAAACGCGACTTCGCCGTGACAAACCAGGCCAATGCGATCAACGCCAACGCGATATAGGCGAGCGGATCCTGCCGAAAAAGGAGCGGCCCGACCAGGGGAATATCGGCAAGCTGGCCAAGATCAAGTTGCGAAAAAGCGTCGATACGCGGGCTTTGCGTTCCCGCGCCGAAGATCAGGCGGTAAAAATAGGCGGTGAACCCGGCGGCGAGCAGGTTCATCGCGATCCCGACCACGACCTGATTGGCGCCGAGCGTGATCGCGTAGAACCCCAGGATCAGATCGAAGACGACGCCAGCCAGGATCGCCGCAAGAACGCCGACGACGAGATTGCCGCTCGCGAAAGCCGCGACGAAACCGACGAAGGCGCCGATCAGCATAGCGCCTTCGAGGCCGATATTGAGCACGCCGGACCGTTCCGAAAACAAGCCGCCAAGCGCCGCCAACAGGATCGGAATTGCGAGCCGCATCGAGGCGGACAAGAAGCCCGCGAAAACCGGGTCCGCAAGGAAGGGAAGAAAGCGGCTCACGTGACGCGCCTCGCCGCTATTTTATCGCGAAGCATCGGCGCGGCAGAGCGGCCGATGAGGAAGAGCACGACCAGGCCTTGAATGATCGTCGTGAGCGTGCTCGGAACCCCGGCGGCCGATTCCATCGTGGTCGCGCCGATCTGAAGCGCCGCGAACAGAAAGGCGGCGGCGAGAACGCCGAGCGGGCTCGTCGCCCCCAGCAAGGCGACCATGATCGCGGTATAGCCGAATCCGGGCGAGAGATTCTCGATCATTCGCCGCTGCACGCCGGAAACTTCGGCGAAGCCGGCAAGGCCGGAGAGAGCGCCGCAGATGAGAAAGCCGAACACAATCATCGCGCGCACATTCATGCCGGCGTTCTCAGCGGCTCGCGGATTCAAGCCGACGACGCGAAGGCGGAAACCGTTGGTCCGCTTCCACAAGAAGAGATGCGCGAGCGCGGCGGCGACGATCGCCATTAGAATGCCGGCGTGCAGCCGGGTCCCGGCAAGCAAAACAGGCAGACGCGCCTCGTTCGTCAGGCGCGTCGTCTGGGCGAGCGCGGCGTTGGGATCTTTCAGCGGTCCGTGCAGCAGATACGAGACGAAATGGATCGCCACATAGTTCAGCATGATCGTGGTGATGAGTTCGTCGGCGCGAAAGCGAAGCTTCAGCACGGCGGCGACGCCTGACCAGAGGGCGCCAGCGAGCATGGCGGCCATCGCCATCGCGGGCAGCAGCAGGACGCTTGGCCAGCCAGCGCCGGCGACGCCGACCGCCGCCGCCGCGGTTCCGCCGAGAAAGAGTTGCCCCTCGGCGCCGACATTGAAGACGCCGCTTCGAAAAGCCAGCGCGACGCCAAGGCCGCAAAGCGCAAGCGGCACGGTGCGCAGCAAAGTCTCGGCGATTCCATTCCGACTGCCGAGCGCCGATTCGAATAGCGCTGCATAGGCTGTTAGGGGATTGACGCCTGCCGCGGCGATCAACGCCGCGCCGACCAGAAAGGCGGCGAGCACCGCGAGTGCGCCGCCGGCAAGCGCCGGCGATAGCGCCCATCGCGCCGCACGAGTCGGTTCAGTTGCGCTCACGCCGCGCGCCCCGCCATCATCAAGCCCAATTTCTCCGTCGTCGCTTCCGCGCGCGCGAGTTCACCCATGATCGCGCCCCTGAACATGACGACGATGCGGTCGCAGAGCGCCAAGATTTCGTCGAGCTCGGTTGAGATCAGCAGCACGCCCGCGCCGGCCGCCCGGCGCGCCAAAAGCTCGCGATGCACGAAGGCCGTCGCGCCGACATCGAGCCCGCGCGCCGGCTGCACCGCAATCACAAGCCTGGGATCGCGAGAGAACGCCCGGGCAAGCACGACTTTCTGTTGATTGCCGCCGGATAATGCGCCCACTTTCTGGCCAGGCCCGGCGGCGCGAATGTCGAAGCGGGCCATGACATCCTGCGCCAACTTTCCCGTCGCGCGTCGATCGAGCCATCCGCGCTGCGACAAAGGCGGCGCGCCGACCGTCTCCAAAATGACATTGTCTTCGATCGACATCGACTCGACCAGAGCGGTTCTATGCCGATCCTCTGGGATATGGGCGAGCCCGAGTGCGATGCGTCGTCCGACCGAGGCCGCCGTGACGTCCTCTCCATCGATGAAGACCGCGCCGCTTTCAAGCCTGCGCAGCCCAACGATCGCCTCAGCGAGCTCTTGCTGGCCATTGCCGTCCACGCCGGCGACGCCGACGATCTCGTTGCGATCGACATTGAGGCTGGCGCGATCGACGCGGAGCGCGCCGCGCGCATCGCGGCAAACGGCGCCCTGAACGTAAAGCACGCCGCCGGCCTTGAGCCCACCACTGGTGGAGGAGGCCGACGAGGACGACTGGCGCACCGCGTCCTCCAGCTTCGGCAGGTCGACCTCCGCTCCGACCATCATGCGCGCGAGGCTGCGCGCGTCCGTGTCTCTCGTCCTGACAGTCGCCGCCACCCTTCCCTGCCGCAGAACAGTGACGCGCGAGGACAGCGCCATCACCTCGTTGAGCTTGTGGCTTATGAAGACAATCGCCGACCCTTCGGCCGCCAGTGTGCGGAGGATGCGAAAGAGGCCTTCAGTCTCGGGCGGCGTCAGCACGGCGGTCGGCTCGTCGAGGACCAGAATGCGCGCGCCGCGATAAAGCGCCTTCAGAATTTCGACGCGCTGCTGGCCGGCGATCGAAAGATCGGCGACGTAAGCGAAGGGGTCGACGTCGAGACCGTAGTTTGTCGCCAGCGCGCGAATCTTCAGGGCGGCCGATTTCAGGTCTGGAAAGAAGCGGCCGGTCGAGGCGAGGCCGAGACAAATATTCTCGGCGACCGTCAGGGTCGGCACCAGCATGAAATGCTGATGCACCATGCCGACGCCCAGCCGTATCGCTTCTCTGGGCAAGCCGAGAGGCGCCGGCGCGCCATCGATCCACATTTCGCCCGCGGCCGGCGCGACAAGCCCTGCGAGCACACGCATCAAGGTCGACTTGCCGGCGCCGTTCTCGCCAAGCAGCGCATGAATCTCGCCCGCCTGGACGACGAGATCGATTGCGTCATTGGCGACGAAACGGCCGAACGCGACGCGAATGCCGCGCATGTCGAGTAGAGCCGCCGCCGCCCCTTCCGCCCTAACTTCCCTCGCCGTCATCGCGGGCAAAGCTTAGTCAAGATCGGACGCCTCGGAGAGCTGCGAGCCGCCTTCAACGACGAGGCGCGCCAACCGGCACGACGCGCCGCCCCGATAAACCCACGGCTCAATTCGCATTGCTCGTATCAAGCGGCGGCGTGAAAGCGCCGGATTTGATCGCCTGGAACTTGGCCTGAACCGCCTTCAGCACTTCGGGCGGCACGCCGGCGTCGAGACCATGGAAATCGGCAAGGTTCACTGAACCCTCAGGAATGCCGAAGGACCAGTTCTGGCTCTTCCAGGTCTTGTCTTGAACCGCTTTGCCGGCGGCGGCGACCAGCGGGCCGAGATCCCATGTCACGCTGGTCAACACGACTTTCGGACCCAAATGATTCTGATCGGTCATGGCGCCGAGCGCGTAAACATTTTTGGCGATCGCCGCGTCGATCACGCCGACGCCCTGGGCCGAAAGCACATCGGCGCCCTGCTCCACCTGGGCGATCGCCGCCTCCTTCGCCCTGGGCGGATCGAACCAGGAGCCAATGAACGTATGCAGCACCTTGGCGTTCGGCGCCATTGCCTTGGCGCCCGCCTCGTAAGCATGCAGGTTGGCGAGCATGTTCGGCGCCGGCATGCCTCCGACCCAGCCGATCGTCTTGGTCTTGGAAGCGCCCGCGCCGAGCATGCCGGCGAGATAAGCGCCCTGATAGTCGGGATTGGAATAAGTGCCAACGTTAGAGGCCAATTCCTTGGCCGTTCCGGCCATGAAAATAATGTTCGGAAAGTCCTTGGCGACGTTCAACGTCGCATCGCCATAAGAAAAGGAATGGGCGAAAATCAGCCCGTAACCGCGTGAAGCATAATCGCGCAGCACACGCTCGGAATCGGCGTCGGAGACATTCTCCGAATAGGCCACTTCCACGCCGAGCGTCTTGCCGGCCGCTTTCAAACCGTTGTAGCCGACCGAGTTCCAATCATTGTCGCTGATCGGTCCAGGCAGAACCATGGCGATCTTCAGCCCGTCGGCCTCCGCCGTCGCCGCGCCGCCCAGGCCGCCCAGTATGATGGGCAGCGCGAACGCCGCCATGCGAATTCCCCGTTTCAGTTTCTCGAACATGTGCGCCCTCAAGTCCTCGATCGTTTCGTTCCGCAAAATGGAAGCAATTTTCGGTCCATCAAAACGATCAGCCTCGTCTTGCCGCCCGCTCTCTCCGTTAAAGGATTGCTTCGATACCCTTGCACCGGATGACGTTGAGCAGCACCAAAGCCGGGCCGGTCGGTCGCTTTGCGCCGCGTTCCAGTTGCGAGATATAGCCAACCGTCAGGTTCAGATAGCGGGCAAAAACAGCTTGGCTCATATGCGCTCGCGCGGCGTTCGGATATCGTCGGGCGTGATCGGGGCCGCTGTGGGAGCTTTGCCTATGTCGCCCAAGCGCCGCATGGTATTTTTTTCATAAGCAGCCGCGTCTATGACGCCGCTGGCCTGCATATCCTTGGCCATTTCCAGCAATTCCCCCTTCAGCCGCGTGTTGGTTTTCGCCTTAGCCGTCATGTGGCGCCTCTGTCGCATTTCCCTCCGCGAATATTCGTAGTGGGCGTCAGATCGTATTATTTCTAGAATTTCCATGCGGTTTTATGCTAATTAGGCTTTTATGATCCATCTGTCTCCAGAAACCGAGGCGCTGGCCAGACGCTTGGCTGCGGCGCAACGGCTCTCCCTTGAGGACGCCATCAAGTTGGCGATTGAGGAGAAAGCGTTCGCCGCCGGCGTCGCAACTAAAGCGTCGCGCCAGCGTATGAGCGTTGAGAATATGCTTGCGTTCGGCGCCGAGATCGCGGCCATGCCCCTTCTCGACCGGCGTTCCCCGCGCGAAATCATGGACGATCTTAACGCCGCATGATCGTCGTCGACAGCTCCGCATTGATCGCCATACTTGAAGCGGAGGCTGACGCGGCGACCTACGCCACGGCGATCCAGCAAGCGGACCGGCTGCTGATTTCGGCGGTCAATGTCCACGAGACCGGCATTGTGCTGCGCGCTCGTCACGGCATCGCCGCCGCCAATCGGCTATGGCGCTTTCTCCAAGTTGAAAACGATTTCGAGGTCATCCCCTTCGACGAAACTCAGGCGCGCGAAGCGCTCTCGGCCTTCGACCGCTACGGCAAAGGCATCGATCCAAAAGCGCGACTCAATCTTGCCGATTGCGCGGCCTATGCGCTCGCCAGAACCATGAATTTCCCACTGCTGTTCAAGGGTAGCGACTTCACGGAAACCGACGTGAAGGCGTGTCTTTGATTCTTGCGCTGACTTAACGCCGCCCTCACTCCGCCGCGTTGCGCTCGCTCTCCAGCGCCGCCGCGCCCGCCTCGAATTGCAGCCGAGCGAGGCGCGCGTAGAGGCCGCCCTGGGCGAGCAGGCTCTGGTGCGTGCCTTCCTCGACGATGCGGCCGCCCTCCATCACCAGAATGCGATGTGCGTTGACGATGGTGGCGAGGCGATGAGCGATGACGAGCGTGGTGCGTCCCGTCATTAGCGCGTCGAGCGCGCCCTGGACGAGCGTTTCGTTTTCCGCGTCGAGCGCGGACGTCGCTTCGTCGAGCAATAGAACCGGCGCGTTTTTCAGGATCGCTCTCGCGATCGCCAGCCGCTGCCGTTCGCCGCCCGACAGCGTCACGCCGCGCTCGCCGATCAGCGTGTCATAGCCTTGCGGCAATGCCCTGATGAACAGGTCGGCGGCGGCGCGCTCGGCGGCGGCGCGGATTTGTTCGCGAGTCGCTCCAGGGGCGCCGTAAGCGATATTGTCGGCGATGCTCGCCCCAAAGATCACAGGATCCTGAGGCACCAAGGCGAGACGCGCACGCAATTCGGCCGGATCGACCCGCTTGATGTCGATTCCATCCAGCAAGACGGCGCCACCCGTGGGATCGTAAAAGCGCAGGAGCAATTGGAAGACCGTCGATTTCCCGGCGCCCGAGGGACCGACGATGGCGACGACCTCGCCGGGCGCGACGCGAAAGCCAAGGTTCTTCAGAACAAGGTCGGCCGGCCTGCCGGGATAGGCGAAGGCGACGCGGTCGAACGCGATTTCGCCACGCGGCGGCGCCGGCAACGGCAAAGGATGAGCGGGCGACTGGATCCTCGGCTCGACCGCGAGGATTTCGGCGATGCGGCCGGCGGCGCCGGCGGCCGCCGACACTTCGCTCCAAACCTGGGAGAGTTCGCCCAGTGCGCCTGCGCCCAGCACCGCGAACAGCAGAAACTGCGACAGCGTCCCCCCCGTCATCCGGCCGGCCAGCACATCCTGCGCACCGAGCCACAGCACGACGACGACGCTGCCAAAGGCGAGGAACAAGGCGGCAATCGTGACGATCGACCGGGAGAGGGTCGTCGATCGCGCTGCTTCATAAGCGCCCATCGCCGCCTTGCGGAAACGGGCGACGCTCGCCGCTTCCGCGAGGAAGGCTTGCATGACGCGAACGGCCGAGAGACTTTCGGTCGCGAAGGCGGTGGCGTCGGCGAGCGTGTCCTGGGCCGCCCGGGAGCGCTCGCGCACCGCCCGTCCGGCCGCATAGAGCGGCAGGATGATGAGCGGTATGGCGACGAGCACATAGGCCGAAAGCTTGGGGCTGGTGACGACCATCATCGCCACGGCGCCGATGAACATGAAGAAATTGCGCAGAGCGATCGAGGCTGACGAACCGAAAGCCGATTTCAACTGCGTTGTGTCGGTCGACAGCCGCGAGACAATCTCGCCGGTCTTTTCGGCGTCGAAGAAGCTGGCGTCGAGCCGGGTCAGATGAGCGAAAAGATCGCCGCGCAAATCGGCGACCACCCGTTCGCCGAGCGTCATGACGAAATAATAGCGCAGGCCCGAGGCGAGGGCGAGAACGGCGACCACGCCGATCATCGCGATGAAATAGGCATGGATAAGCCCGGCGCGCTGTTCGGAAAAGCCGTAGTCGATCATCCGGCGCACCGCGATCGGCACCACCAAGGTCGCGCCGGAGGCGACGATGAGGGCGATCAGGGCGCCGGCGATGCGGCCGCGATAGATCAGCGCATAGGGCAAAAGCGGGCGCAAAGCCGCCAGGGACGCGCGCGCGGCTCTATTTCCCGCGTCAGCCGATTGACTCATGTCCCTGCGAGGCTCCCGCCCTAGTTTGTCTCAAGAGCTTACCTATGACTTTTCGCCGAAAATCAAGCTGCGCGGCGGGCAAGCGGCGCTTGTGTCGCAGGCCGGCCTCCATTATAGCAAGCGCCAACGCGCGAGACGCTGGCCATCCAGCGGCTCCAAACCGCTTTGCAAGGACGAGACGATGAAGGCCGACATCCACCCCAATTATCACATGATCAAGGTCGTCATGACCAATGGCGAAGAGTTCTTCACCCGCTCGACCTATGGGACCGAAGGGGCGACGTTGAACCTCGACATCGATCCCAACACCCACCCGGCCTGGACCGGCGGTTCGCAGCAATTGCTGGATCGCGGCGGCCGTCTGTCGCGCTTCAACACGCGCTTTGCCGGCCTGTCGCTCGGCGCCAAGAAGTAAGACGCTCCGGCGCATCGGGAAACGCTGGCGCGTCAGATAGCGCTGGCGCGTCAGGCATAATCGACCCGCGCCAAATACAGCCCGCAGGCCGGCGCGACCTGGCCGCAACGGCTGCGGTCGGCGGCCTCCAGCGCCGATTTGAGATCGGCGGCGCTCCAATAGCCTGCGCCGACGTGCTCAAGCGAGCCGACCATCGAGCGCACCTGCCGATGCAGGAACGACAGCGCGCTGACCCGCATTTCGATAAGATCGTCGACGCGCGCGACCTCTAGGCTCGTCAGGGTGCGGACCGGGCTTGCCGCCTGGCATTGCGAATCGCGAAACGTCGAGAAATCGTGACGCCCGAGCAGCGCCTTGGCGGCGGCGTTCATCGCATCGGCGTCGAGCGCGCGTTTCACATGCCAGGCGCGGCCGCGCTCGAAGGTCAGCGGCGCGCGGCGATTGACGATGCGATAGACATAGTGACGCATGCGCGCGGAATGGCGCGCATCGAAATCGGCCTCGACCTGTTCCGCGCGCAGCACCGCGATGGGCTGAGGCGCAAGATGCGCATTGAGCGCCTCGCGCAGCCGCAAACCGTCCCAGCTCTTGACGAGATCGACATGCGCGACCTGCCCGCTCGCATGAACGCCGGCGTCCGTGCGGCCGGCGCCGTAGGCGACGATCGCTTCGCCGCATAAAGCGAAAAGGGCGGCTTCCAGCGCCCCCTGCACGGAGGGCCCATTGGCTTGTCGCTGCCAGCCCACGAAAGGCGCGCCGTCATATTCAAGCGTCAGTTTGTAGCGCGGCATGAGCGAAGAGGCATGAGAAAGGCAAGCCCCCCAGCGAACCCAGGCAGGGCGCGCCGAGGAGCGCCGCGGGCGCGCGAATGTCAAGCCAGGCTTGCGGCGCGTTGACTTCAAGGGATGGAGGACATCAAAATATAAATTTGACAAAAAAAATAAAATTATGATCTATTTCTTTGTGTTTACAATGATTAATGTTCCTGCCTCGGTCGTGAAATGACGCCATTGACGGGCCTTTGGCCCATTGTGCAAAGTCAGTCCCTGTGCCAGCTTCGAGACATCGGCGGGATTTCACAAGTTCTGCGCGGCGACGCCCGAACGGCGTTGCGCCGGGCATCGTTCTTGCTTGGTCACTTGGCGCGGCCGCCGGCGCATGGAGGGCTTAAGTCAATGTTCAAATCGACCCATAGCTTGCTGCTGGCGGGCGTCAGCCGCCGATCGTTCTTGAAAACCTCCGCGGCTCTGGGCCTCGGCGCCGTCGCTTCGCCCGCCATTGTGAGCCAAGCCCTTTCATCCTCGGGCGAACTCAGCATCCTCAACTGGGATGACGAATTGCCCGATCCCGTCATCCCCGATTTCGAAAAAGCGACCGGCATCAAGGTCAATTCGACGCCGTTCTCGCAGAACGAAGAACAGATCAACAAGCTGCAGGCGACCGACGGCGCGGGCTTCGATCTCTGCCAGCCGACCCATGACCGCGCGCCGCAATTCAAAGACATCGGCGTCCTGCAGCCGCTCGACGACAAGCGCGTGAAGCTCGACCTGATCGTTCCGTCCTTGCTCAAGGCCTCGGCGGCCAATTGGACCTGGGACGGCAAGCTTTATCACGTGCCCCATTGCTGGGGCACGGAGGCGATTTCCTGGCGCAACGATCTGACCAAGATCGCACCCGACGAGCTCTCCTTCGGCACGCTGTGGAACGACGAATACAAGGGGAAGGTGCAGGGGCGCCCGCATTCGCTGCTGCTGGGCATCGGCCTTTGGCTGGACGGGACCGGCAAGCTGCCGACGAACCGCATGCTCGACGCTTTCAAGAACGAAGACCAGATGAAGAAAATCTACGACGTGCTGTTGAAGGAGGCGATCGACCGCAAGGCCTGGATCAAACAATTCTGGGACTCGGCCGACAATACCAAATCCGGCCTGATCTCGAACGGCGTCGTCATCGGCCAGACCTGGGACGGGCCGGTCATCAGCCTGAAAAAATCCGGCAAGCCGATCTCCTATCAGGCGCCCAAGGAAGGCGCGATCGGCTGGGTCGACGGCTGGTCGCTCAGCAAGGCTTCCAAGAATGTCGAGCAGGCTTATGCTTTCCTGAACTATCTGCATTCGCCCGAAGGCGCCGCCAAAGTCGCCGAAGGCTCCGGCTACAATCCTTCGGGGATTGGCGCCGATAAGCTCCTGTCGGACAAGGCGCGCGGCATATTCAGCGAAGCCTATCCCGGCGCTTCGATCGACAAGATGTGGTGGCGCCCGGTCGAGCCCTCATGGTTCGCCGAATTGCGCTCGCAATATGCGGAGAAATACAAGGCGGCTTGATTTCCATCGACGGCGATCGAACCCACCTCCGTCATAGCCGGGCTTGTCCCGGCCATCCACGCCGAGCCGCCGACGCCAGTCTCGGAAGTTATGTGCGATGGCGCCGCGTGGATGGCCGGGACAAGCCCGGCCATGACGACGGGGGCTTAGCGGCCCTCGACAGCCGGCGCGCCTTTTGCATGAACGATCCAGGCTTTGAGATGACGATCGCATGAGCGCAGACATCGAATTGGACCGCGTCACGATCCGGTTCGGCGATTTCACAGCCGTCAAGGACGTTTCTCTTAGGATCAACGGCGGCGAGTTCTTTTCGATTCTGGGTCCGTCGGGTTGCGGCAAGACGACGCTTTTGCGCACGATTTCCGGCTTTCTCGAACCGACCGAAGGCGCCGTTCGCATCGCCGGCCAGGACATGGCCGGCATTGGGTCGAACAAGCGCCCGACCGCCCTGATCTTCCAGAATCTTGCGCTCTTCCCGCTAATGTCGGTCGCCGAAAACATCGGCTACGGCTTGCGCGTGCGCGGCGTCCCGAAGGCCGAGCGCAAGCGCCGGGCCGACGAACTCTTGCGCCTCGTCGCTTTGCCCGATCAGGGCGACAAGCGCATCAGCGAATTGTCGGGCGGTCAGAAACAGCGCGTCGCCGTGGCGCGCGCGCTCGCGGTCGAGCCCAAAGTGCTGCTGCTCGACGAGCCGCTGTCGGCGCTCGACCTTCGCCTGCGCCAGCATATGCGCACGGAACTCCGCGCGATCCAGAAGCGCGTCGGCATCACCTTCATTTACATCACCCATGATCAGGGCGAGGCCTTGACCATGTCCGACCGGATCGCCGTGATGAATGCGGGCCATGTCGAACAGGTCGGCGACGGACGCGCCGTTTATGATCGCCCCGCCACGCCTTTCGTCGCCTCGTTCGTCGGCGAGAACAATGGCGTGTCGGGAATCGTCGAGGACATCGCGGTTGGAATGGCGTCTCTCAAGACGCCGCTCGGCGTTCTGAAGGGACGCGCCGGCGCGGGCCTGACGCAGGGCGCCCTCGCGACGATCTTTCTGCGGCCCGAAGCGCTGCAGCTTTGCCCGCCCGGCGCCGCGCCCGACCTGACCGCCGAATTCGTCAATTCCGCCTTCGAGGGCAATTTCACGCTGGTCTTCCTGCGCGCGGCCAACGGCCAACCGATGACGATGTCGGTCGGGCGCGGCGCCGACATCGCGACATTGGCGCCCGGGGCGCCTGTCGGGCTGACATTTTCGAGCGCCGATGCGCTTGTGCTCCCCCTCTCGCGAAATGAGTGAGGCGGCGCTTTGACCCATCCGTTCACCGCCGCGCTCATTTTCGCAACGCCGCTCGTGGTGATCCTCGCGTTCATCGCAATGGCGTTGCTGGATCGGCGACGCCGCGGTTTTGTCCAGGGCCCGGGTTTCTTCCAGCGCAACGGAACGCCGATCGCGATTTTTCTCATTGGCGCGGCGGTGTTCTGGGCATTGATCCTGATCGTCTTCCCGCAACTTTATATGGTCGATTATTCGTTCCACCCGAAACTGCCGCAGATCAAACGCGGCGGCCCCGAGGACATCTATACGCTCGAGAATTATCGCTACTTCCTGTTCGGCTCAACGCGCAATACCGACCATTGGAACACGACCCATCTCAATGCGTTCTGGATCACGATTTTCGTCTCGACGATCATCACGATCGTCAATTTCGCGATCTGCTATCCCCTCGCCTATTTCATGGCGCAGGTCGCCAAGCCGCAGACCGTGTTGAAATTGATGGTGCTGCTGGTGATCCCTTACTGGATCAATGAAATCCTGCGCGCCTTCGCTTTCCGCATTCTGCTGGGCACCGGCGGGCTCATCAACAATGTCGCAATCGCCGCGGGCCTGATCAGCGAACCCGTGGATTTCATCGGCCACGATGTCGCGCTCTATGCGGGACTCACCTACGCCTATCTGCTGATCATGATGTTCCCGCTCTACAACGCGATCGAGAGTCTCGATCGCAATCAGATCGAAGCGGCGCGGGATCTGGGCGCGCCATGGTGGCACATCCATCTGTTCGTGGTGATGCCCTTCGCCAAGCCTGGCATCGCGTCCGGCGCGACGCTCGTGTTCATGCTGTGCGCCGGCGCCCTGGCCGCCCCGCTCGTGCTGGGCGGACCCAAGACCCTATGGTTCACGCCGATCGTCTATGACCGTTTCTTCCAGGCGTTCAACTGGCCGCAGGGCTCGGCCTACGCGATGATCCTGTTGCTGACCTGCATGGCCTTCGTTTCGCTGACGATGAGGCTGTTCAAGGTCAGCCTGTCGGAGATCACCCGATGAGCGCGCGCTTCGTCTGGAGGCTCATGCTCGGCTTTTACATCGCGCTGTTCTTCGCCTTTCTGTTCGGGCCGCTGATCGTCATGGGCGTTACCGCTTTCAACACGCCCGACTATCCGCAGGTCTGGCCGTTCGAGGGCTTCACGCTCGACTGGTTCGCCAAGCTCACCGCCGATCGCAATTTGATGGAGGGGCTGGTCAACAGTTTCATCATCGGCGCCTTTGTCGTCGCGCTCTCGGTGCCGCTGGGCCTCGCCGGCGCGATCCTGATGACGCAGATCTACCGCCCGGCCCGTTCGCTCTATTATCTGATCGTGGTGTCGCCGGTGCTGACGCCGGGCGTCATCATTGGCATTTCGACGGTGATCTTCTGGAAGGACGTGACCGAACTGACCGGTATGCAATCCTTGTTCAACGGCATATTCCTCGCGACGCTCGGCCAGGCGGCCTTCATCTCGGCCTATTGCATGCTGATCTTTCTGTCGCGCCTGCAACGCTACGACCGGGTGCAGGAGGAGGCCGCGCTCGATCTTGGCGCGAGCCAGACGCAGGTGTTCTTCGACATCCTGCTGCCGTTCCTGCGGCCCGCGATATTTTCGGCGGCGGTGATCGCTTTCCTCTCGTCATTCGAGAATTACAACACGACCACTTTCGCGATCCTCGCCGACAAGACGCTGACGACGGTTCTGGCCGGGCGCGTGCGCGCGGGCACGACGCCGGCGATCAGCGCAATGGCGGTCGTCATCATCGGCGTGACGGTCATCGGCGCGATCGTCTACGAAATCGTCAAGCGCGCGGAACTGCGCCGCGAGGCGGCGCGGGCGAATGCGCTGGCGGCGGCTTGAGCGCAGGCCTGTTGCCTCTTGGCCGACAGATTCCTTGATATAGCTCCTATATTGTAGTAACAATAATTTAATGAAGGTCGAGTTCGATCCCGTCAAGCGAGACCGGACCTTGAAAGACCGGGGCCTCGACATGGCTCGCGCGAATGAAATCTTTGCCGACGAGACGCTGACAGTGGCCGACGATCGGCGCGATTATGGCGAATCGCGCCACATCACGATCGGTTTCCTCGACGCCAGGATGGTCGTTGTCGTCTGGACGCCCCGCGCCGGCGCATTTCGTATTGTAAGCATGAGAAAAGCCAATGACCGCGAACAAAGCCTCTACGGCCCAAGATTTTCAGGACGACGCCCCTGATCTCTCCACGCCCGAGTGGCGCAAAAAGTTCGCGGCCGCGTCTGTCCGGCGCGGCCGCCCGCCGATCACTGCGCCCAAGGTGTCGACGACGATTCGTCTCGACCCGGACATCATCGAGGCCTTTCGCGCGCAGGGGCGCGGTTGGCAGTCGCGCATCAACGCCGCCCTGCGCGAATGGCTCGGGCGGCCTGGCGCGCATAAATAGGACCGGGCGCCGCGCATCCCTGTCTCCTCGATCTTGCTGGCGGGTTCCAGCGCACGAGACTTTTCTTCTACCGGGCACGCGCTGGCGAGCGACCGCGACACCGCTCGACTCTGACGGCTTCGCGCGGCGACGGCGTCACGTTTTGGCGCGCAAGACGCTGACGACCAGGGCGGCCGCGCATCCCAGCACAATCGCGGCCCCCGTAACGATCGACGGCGCGTGCACGCCGAGAGCAAGCACAATCGCCACCGCCACGACGCCAAGGATCGAAAGCGCGAGGCCCTGGTCGTCGACAAAGAGTCCGAGGATCTCGTTGACTATGGCGGCGATGGCTTTCATGGCGAGACTTTCGCATCGGCGGGCCGCGCGATCCGCACAAGAATGAGCGCCGTCGCGAGGAACAGGACGATCAATCCTGGGATGGCGAGATCGGCGCCGGGCCAGGCGACGCCGAGGCCCTCGCCGGTCCAGAATATGCCGAAGGCTGACAGCATGATTCCGACGCAGAATTTGAGCGCGTTTTCCGGAACGCGGGTCAAAGGTTGGCGGATCGCCGCGCCTGCCAGCAGCACGAGCGCGCAGGCCGCCAGGGCGCCGAGACTCGCGGGGACGATCAGGCCGCGGCCGGCGCCGACCGCGATCACGATGAAGACCACCTCGACGCCCTCGATGACCACAGCCTTGCAAGCGGTCAGTCCTGCCAGCCAATCGAGGCGGCTCTCTTGTCCCAAAGCGTCGTCGCGCAGCCGGCCCGTCTCCTTCGCATAGGCGCCCGCCTCGTCATGCAGGCCGATATGTCCCGCCGCGCGCAGAATCGCCTTGCGCAGCCAGCGTAGGCCAAACAGCAGGAGAAGAACGCCGATTACCAGTTGCAGCAGCGAGAGCGGCACGGTCTCGATCGCCGACCCGAAGGCGAGGACGATCGCGACGAGCAGGACCAGCCCGGCCGCTGCGCCAAGCATCGCCGGACGCAAGCCGCGCACGCTGGCGACGGCAAGCACGATGGTGAAGGCCTCGACGACTTCGACAAGCGAAGCAAGGAACGAGGCCAGGACGGCGGGGCCGACGGTAGTCCAGGAGAACATCGAGCGCCTTCCAAGAATGCTTGGCCTACAAAAAAGCGCCTGAAGCCAGGCCAAAGCGTGACGGCCCACTATCGCCGATCAGTTTGCCGCGTGCAGGCTGGTCAGGAAACCCTGCACGAAATCGAGATAGGGCGTTCGATAATTGTGACCGACGGCGATCGCGTCGCCGAACTCGAGGTAGGGATCGCTGACCGCATCATAGGCGGGCCAGCGCGGCAAATTTCCGCCGTTCGGATCGCCAGTCGCCGCGAAGCGCACCCAGGCTTCCATCATGGCGTCGGAAAGCTGTCGATCGGCGGCGTTCATCTTGCCGCGCGGCACCCAGCGCGGCGCGCCGAAATTGCCGAAGACATAGTCGATCTCTTCGCTATGCGTCGGCGCGATCGTCTCGCCGGCGGGCGCATGGGTGAACAGGTAGCGCCAAGTCTTCGGCTGCACGGCCGACATGCCGCGGGCCAGCCCGCGAACGCCATAGTTGAATTGCGTGTCGCCAAACGCATAGGCGAGCGCGGGCTTGACGGATGCATCGCTGTCGAAGCGATACAAAGACATCACCGCATCCGCGGAGCCGCCAAAATTCTGCTCGGCATAGCTGCGGGCTTCCGCACCGGTGTGGATCGGCCAGTCCTTGACGAAGGCGCGGCCCTCATCGCTATTGCCGCCAACGATCAGCGGGACCTTCCGCATCAGGCCGCTTGCGAACGCTTCCGTGTCGGTGCGCGGGACCACCCAGCCGTCGCGGATCGGTCCAAGCGCGCGCGGGGTCGTCAGATGACGCACCGGCGGCACAATCTTGCCGTTCAGCGCCAGCACCTCGGAGGCCGGCATGGCGCGCAGCACCGCAAGATCCGGGCCCGCGACGTCCGCGATGGCTTCGGCCTCCGGCAGCGTGCTTAACGGACGCATGGCGCCTGGGCTTTCAAGGATGGCGCGCTGCATCAGCCCTTCGGACAACGGCGAGACCAGCACCATATCGAGAATGCTGGCGCCGGCGGATTCGCCGAAGATGGTGACGCGATCGAGGTCGCCGCCAAAGGCGCCGATGTTCTGCTTGATCCAGCGCAGCGCCTCGATGACGTCGAGAACGCCGTAGTTTCCTGCAGAATGCTGCGGCGATTCCGCGGCAAGAGCGCGATGGGCGAGGAAGCCGAAGACGCCGGTCCTGTAATTGAGCGTGATCAGGACGACGCCTTTGCGCGCCAGCGCCTCGCCATCGTAGAGCGGCAAGCTCGCCGAGCCCTCGACGAAGCCGCCGCCATAGACCCACACCATCACCGGCAGCCGCTGCTGCGGGGCCTGCGCCGGCGCCCAGATGTTCAGCGTCAGGCAGTCCTCGCTGACGCCAGGAGCGCGGCTGTCGGCGAGCGGCTTCTGCATGCAATCGGCGCCGAACCGCGTCGCGTCGCGAACGCCGGTCCAGGGCGCGATCGGCTCGGGCGGGCGCCAACGGAGAGGCCCGATCGGCGGCGCCGCATAGGGAACGCCCTTGAAGGCGCGTATGTCGCCGCCGCTGCCCGCCAGATCGCCCGATGCGGTATGGACGATCGGCGATTGCGCCTGCGCCGGGATCGCGCAACAGAGGCCGGCCGCCAGCGCGACGGCGGCGAGAATTTTGCAGATGGGCATGGTTCCTCGCAACGTCTCGTATCTGTGCAAGAGTTGCGGGAAGCTACATGGCGGGCCGGACGATGTCACGGTGGGGCGGCGGAGCCGCGACGCCAATCGCCTCGAAAGACTTAACCGACCACGCGCAAAAAAACGCCCGGCGTCATCGCCGGGCGTTGGTCGGGCGGCCGGAGCGCCCTGACAGCGCGTCACACCACCGAATTTCCGTTCGCCGTGGCTTCCGGGATTGCTTCTTTCACATCCCAATGTTCGACGAGCTTGCCGTTGCGAATCCGATAGAGGTCGACGACCGCCGTTCCACGGTCCTCGGCATGGGCCTGGAACAGCGTATGCGCGACGACCAGATCGCCCTCCGCCACCAGACGCGCCACGGTGAAGCGGCCCGCCGGAACCTGGCCGAACAGCCCCTCAAGAAAGCCTTCAAGCGCCGCCCGGCCATTCGCCAGATGGGGATTGTGCTGGATGTAATCGTCGGCGACATAATCTTTCAGCGCATCGAGCGCCTTGGCGTTCCAGACCCTCGCGTAATAATCGGCGACGAGGGCTTTGTTGTGCTCGACTTCAGAGTGAGCGATGCGATTGGACATGGGTCTTCTCCTTGTTTGCCGGAGGTCGGCGGGCTTGCCGGGCCGGGATTGGGTTGCGCCTGGAATGATCAGGCCGAGGCGGCGCAGAGTTCCGGCTTCGCGGCGGCGGCGCGGCGCGACAGCCACAGCGCGCCGAGGCCGCATGTGAGGAAGGCCACCGAGGCCGGCGGCAAAGCCGACAGGCCAAACAGCGGATAGAGGCCGCCGGCGACGAAGGAGCCGGTCGCCATGCCGACATAGATCGCCGAGGAATTGAGCGCGAGAACAAGCCCGTGGACTTCCGGCGCCAGTTCGACCATGCGGCGCTGCTGCGAAGGCATGAAGAGGTCGCTGGCGAGCGCCCAGACGATGATGAGCGCGATGGCGGCCGGGTACCAGGCCGGCGCGGCATAGAGCGCGGCGAAGACGACGATCAACCCGAACAGCGCAACGGCGACGGCGCGGTCCGCGCTCCAGATTCCGGCGATCTTGCGGGCGAGGAAATTTCCCGCGACGCCGGCGACGCCAAGCGTCATGAGCGCGAAGGAGGTCGCCTCCGGGCTCGCGCCGAAATGATCGCGCAGGATCGGCGCGATCATCGTATAGGTGCTGAACATGCCAGCCATTTCCAAAACCATCACGGCGATCCCGCCAGCCGTCGCCGGCCGCCGCAGAATGTCGGCGAGCTGGGCCAGGCGGACGCGCTGGCCGGCGCCGCGATCGCGGACATGATGCGCCACGAGCAGAGCGGCCGCGACCGTAAGCAGGCCGATGATGGCGAACATCGGCCGCCAACCGACCGCCTCGCCAAGCCAGGCCGATAGCGGAACGCCGACAACGGAGGAGATGGTCATGCCGCTGAAGACGATCGCCAAGGCGCGGCCCTGGTCGCGCGGCGGCGCGAGACTCGCGCCGAGCGCCGAAGCCACCGGCCCGATCGCCGCCGCGCCAAGACCGGCGACGATGCGCGCGCCGAGCAACACCGCGTAGTTGGGCGCCAGCGCGGAAGCGGCCGCGCCGATCGCCATCAGCGCCAATCCAGTTAGAATGAGCGTCCGGCGCTGCCAACGGCCAAGCGTCATCTGCAGGATCGGGGCGGCAAGCGCGAAAGTGATGGCGAAGGCCGAGACCAGCATGGCGACGGCGCCGCGGTTCAGCGCGAGCGAACTCGCAATCGACGGAAGCGCGCCGACCACGGCAAGCGAGCCGGTACCCATCGAGAAATAAGCGAGGCTGAGCAGCCTCAACGAAACGGCAACCGAACGATCCGCCATGACATTCTCCGCGTTTGATGGAGCGAACGAATGTCTTGATAGCGGCGGCCATGATATATTAGAAATCGATTGTTTATATCGGACCTATAATCATGATCGATATGAGAGGCGTCGACCTCAATCTGCTGGTTTCGCTCGACGCGCTGATCGAAGAGGCGAATGTGACGCGCGCCGCCGCCCGGCTTGGCGTCAGCCAGCCCGCCCTCTCGGCGCAGCTCGCGCGTTTGCGCGATCTCTTCCGCGATCCGCTGCTGGTGCCATCCGAGACCGGGCGGGGCATGATCGCGACCGCCCGCGCGCTTGAACTGAGAGTTCCGCTCCATGCGGCGCTCAAGGACATCGAGATGGTCGTCAAGCGGCCGCCTGTCTTCGACCCGATGATTGCCGAGCGCGTCTTCTCGATCGCGGCGAGCGATAATGCGACCGTGGTGCTGGGTCTTGCATTGATCGAGCGCCTGCGCGAAACGGCGGGTCCCGGCGTCAGGGTTTCGTTCCGCAACTCCAGCGCGGACCTCATCGCCGCGCAACTCAAAAGCGGCGAGGTCGATCTCCTCATCGGTTCGGAGCGGATGATCGCGCCCGCCATGAAAGCGCGCAAGCTCATCGACGAGCGCTATGTCATGGCCCAACGCAAGGGCCATCCGCGCGGCGCGAAGGCGCTCGATCTCGTCGCCTATTGCAGCCTGCGGCACGTCCTCGTTTCAACCAGCGGCGGCAGCTTGCATGGCTTCATCGACGAGCAGCTTGAGCGCATCGGCTATCGGCGCAATGTCGTGCTCTCGGTCCACCAATTCATTCTGGCGCCGATGATCCTGGCGGCCACCGATTATGTCTGCACCCTTCCCGCGCGCCTCACGCAACGCTTCGCCGACCGGCTCGACATGTTCGAACTGCCGTTCAAGGCCCAGGGCTTCACGCTGTCAGCGGCCTGGCATCCGCGCAACCAGGCCGATCCCCCCCATATCTGGCTGCGCCAGCAGCTTGCCGATGTCGCGGCGGTCCCGACCCATCCGCTCAAGCGCCGCGGCGCGGCCGCCAACGCACCGCTCCATCCGTCTCCGTTACCGCTACGGCGACGCCCATGATGGCTTGGGCCCTGAAGTCTGCTTGCAGCCGCGATGTCATTCAACTTTCATTCGCACGCTATCATTGACGCCGAACGCGCTGTTTGCGCTCTCGCGTCAGAAACACAGGCCGCTTGCGGCCCGGAACGCTCTTCCGCTGGCGCGCTCAATAGCGTAAGCGCCCCGCAACGGTTCCCGGCTCCATACGCAAATGATTCGTCTCGAAAACATCAGCAAGCAGAATGGTCACCAGATTCTCTTCATCGAGGCCTCCGCGGCGCTCCAGAAGGGGGAGAAGGTGGGTCTCGTCGGCCCGAATGGGGCCGGCAAGACGACGCTCTTCCGGATGGTCACGGGCCAAGAGCAGCCCGACGAGGGCCAGGTGGCCGTCGATCGGGGCGTCACTATCGGCTACTTCAGCCAGGACGTGGGCGAGATGTCGGGCCGCAGCGCCGTGTCCGAGACGATGGACGGCGCCGGCCCGGCGAGCGTCGTGGCCGCGGAGTTGAAGACGCTGGAGGCCGCCATGGCCGATCCCGACCAGGCGGAGGACCTGGAGGAGATCATCGAGCGCTACGGCGAGATGCAGGGGCGCTTCGAGGAACTGGGCGGCTACGCCCTGGAGGGGCAGGCGCGCGAAGTCCTCGCCGGCCTGAGCTTCAGCCAGGAGATGATGGACGGCGACGTCGGCGCATTGTCGGGCGGCTGGAAGATGCGCGTCGCGCTCGCCCGTATCCTCCTCATGCGCCCCGACGCCATGCTGCTGGACGAGCCGAGCAACCATCTGGACCTCGAAAGCCTCATCTGGCTGGAGGATTTCCTCAAGGGCTATGAAGGCGCGCTGCTGATGACCTCGCACGATCGCGAATTCATGAACCGCATCGTCACCAAGGTGGTGGAGATCGACGGCGGCGTGCTGACGGCTTATTCGGGCAATTATGCGTTCTACGAGCAGCAACGCGCGCAAAACGAGAAGCAGCAGCAGGCCCAGTTCGAGCGCCAGCAAGCGATGCTCGCCAAGGAAATCAAATTCATCGAACGCTTCAAGGCGCGCGCCTCGCATGCCGCACAGGTGCAAAGCCGCGTCAAGAAGCTCGATAAGATCGAGCGCGTCGAGCCGCCGAGGCGCCGCCAGACGGTCGCGTTCGATTTCCCGCCGGCGCCGCGTTCCGGGGAGGACGTGGTCAGTTTGAAGAACGTGCGCAAGGGCTATGGAAACCGGCGCATCTACGATGGATTGGACTTTGCCGTGCGCCGCAAGGAGCGCTGGTGCGTCATGGGCGTCAATGGCGCAGGCAAGTCGACGCTGCTGAAGCTGGTGGCCGGCGCGTCGCAACCAGACGATGGCGCCGTCGCCCTGGGCGGCAGCGTGAAGATGGGTTATTTCGCGCAACACGCGATGGACTTGCTGGACGGCGAGCGCACAATATTCCAGTCGCTGGAGGACTCGTTCCCCCAGGCTGGGCAAGGCTCGCTGCGCGCGCTGGCTGGCTGTTTTGGGTTTTCCGGCGACGACGTGGAGAAGAGGTGCCGGGTGCTGTCGGGCGGCGAGAAGGCGCGGCTCGTCATGGCGAAGATGCTCTACGACCCGCCGAACTTCCTCGTGCTCGACGAACCCACGAACCATCTGGACATAGCAACGAAGGCGATGCTCATCGCCGCGTTGTCGCAATACGAGGGCGCCATGCTGTTCGTCTCGCACGACCGGCACTTCCTCGCCGCATTGTCCAATCGGGTGCTGGAGCTGACGCCCGAGGGCATCCACAAATACGGCGGCGGCTACACGGAATATGTGGCGCGCACGGGCCACGAAGCGCCCGGCCTGCGCGGCTGAGCGGCGAGGCGAAACGCGAGCGTCATCGCTCGATGACGCCCGTCCGCCGCATTTTCTTTTGCAGCAGCAGCACGGCGTAGAGCAGCGCCTCGGCTGTCGGGGGGCATCCCGGGACATAGATGTCGACAGGCAGGATGCGGTCGCAGCCGCGCACGACCGAATAGGAATAATGGTAATAGCCGCCGCCATTGGCGCATGAGCCCATCGAAATGACGTAACGCGGCTCGGGCATCTGATCGTAAATCTTGCGCAACGCCGGCGCCATCTTGTTGGTGAGCGTCCCCGCCACGATCATCACATCCGATTGCCGCGGCGAGCCGCGCGGCGCAAAGCCGAAGCGCTCGGCGTCGTAGCGCGGCATGGCGAATTGGATCATCTCGACGCCGCAGCAGGCGAGGCCAAACTGATTCCACATGAGAGAGCCGGCGCGCGCCCATTGAATCAGCCGGTCCGTTTTCGTCACCAGCCAGTTCTTGTCCGCGAGTTCCGCGCTGATCCCGGCGAAGAAAGGATCGGGCGTTTTGGTCTGAGCATTCACGGGAATCGTCCATTATGATGGAAGATCGGCGGCGCCCCGCGCCAGCCTGCCCAATATGAACCCGTGGGGATAAATGGTCAATGGATAATTTTATACGACGTATAGAAATAGAAGAGCCGCATGCCGGCCGTTGAAAATCCGGGCCGGCGCGAACGCAAGCGCAGCCGGACGCTCGACCATCTCGCGGCGACGGCTTTCGCCCTATTCGAGGCGCAGGGCTACGATTCCGTGACGATGGAGCAGGTCGCCGCCAAAGCCGATGTCGCCAAAGGCACGCTCTACAATCATTTCCCGGTCAAGGAGGCGCTGCTCGCCCATTGGATCCACAGCGAACTCGCCGCCCATCTCGATTTGCTGGCGGCCGATGTCGCGCGGCAGGCGAGTTTTGCGCCACGCATCTGGGCGGTGCTCAATTCCGCGATCGTCTGGTGCGAGGGACACCGCGCCTATCTCCCGCATTATCTGCGTTTCCGCTTTCTCGACATCAACGCCGGCACGATCGCCGAAGAGGGCGCGATGAGCAACGGCGTCGACCGATTGTTCGAAGCGGCGATCGCGGCGAGCCAGCACTCGGGCGAATTGCGCAAAGACCTCGGCGCCGCCCATCTGGCGGCCTTGTTCAACCACCTCTATCTCGGCGCCCTGATCCGCTGGCTGACCGTCCCCGACTCGAAGCTCGAAGAGGAATTCGCGGCGATCGTGACCTTGTTCGTCGCGGGCGCCGGGGCGGCGCAGAGGCCGGCGAAGCGCGCGGCGTTAGCGAAACAACGCGCGCCCGTTCCCTCACGCAGCGGTGGAAAGCGGCCGGCGAAGCCGGCAAGATAAGGGGCGGCGCCATCCTTTGACGAGATTCTACTGACAGCGGGGCGACGCCAAAATGAGAACGGCTGGCGATCGATGACGCTTGTTGTCTGCAAAGCCAAACCGGCGCAATATCCTCCTGAAACCGGCGGCCCGGGCATGTCGGATTGTCGAATTACGAAGGCGGCCATGAACGAACAACTCGTCGATCGTATTTACGAAAGCTCGTTCGTTCCCGAGCTTTGGCCCGGGGTCCTCGACGAACTCGCTGAAATCGCCAACGCCCGCGGCGGCGTCTTATTCGCCGCCAACACGGAGGTTCTGCGCTGGACGGCGTCCGCCAGCCTTCGCGAAGAAATGGCGCGCTATGTATCCGACGGCTGGTTGATGCGTGGACAACGGCGCGGTCGTTTGTTCGGCGCGCGCCATGCCGGTTTTTTAGCGGAAAGCGATATTTACTCGGACGGAGAACTGGAAGTCGATCCGGTCTATAGCGACTTTCTGCGGCCCGCTGGCCTCGGTTGGGCCGCGGGCACCGGCATTCCGCTGCCGACCGGCGACATGCTCATTGTCAGCCTGGAGCGGGACTATGAACGAGGGCCGGTGGAATCGGCTGTCATCCAGCAGCTCGATCTCCTGCGGCCTCATCTGGCCCGCAGCGCGCTTCTGTCGGCGCGCATGCAGTTGGAGCGCGCCCGCATCGCCAGCGAAACCCTCGCTCTTATCGGCGTGCCGGCTCTGGTGCTGGACGATGGCGCCAAGGTTCTGGCGGCTAATTCATTGATCGAGGCGCTCACGGGCTTTGTCCAATGGCGGGCGAGGGATCGCGTTTCGCTCAAAGATCCCAACGCCGACAAGCTGCTCTTTCAGGCTATGGCGACGCCTGATCTGACAAGCGCCGCGACGCGTTCATTCGCGGTTCGCGACGCGGACAGCGGCGCGCTGATGGTCGCGCATGTCATCCCGATCCGGGGAGCGGCGCGCGATATCTTCGTTCGCTGCGCCGCGGTGCTGGTGATGACGCCTGTCGCCGCGCCGCAAGCACCCCCCGTGGAATTGGTGCAATCGTTGTTTGATCTCACGCCGGCGGAAACGCGGGTGGCCCGGAGTCTCGCCACCGGGCAAACGCTCGATGACATTGCTTCCGCGGGCGGCGTCTCGCGCAGCACCGTCCGTTCGCATTTGAAAGCCGTCATGGAAAAGACGGGCTGCAACCGTCAAGCAGAAGTGGTGGCGCTGCTCGGCGGGATCGCATTTCCGCGCGTCTGATCCACAAGGCAGATAAAGTCACCGTAAAACGTAAAACCTCGCGCCAGTATACTGGCCAGAAATTCCGATGACGCCACCAATAAAATACAATGAGAAATAGATACTAATATTGTGAGAAATATTCGGTCAATCGTAATGACCGGCGCGATCAAAGTAATAATTATCGCTCCCTCTCCTCGTCCATGCAGTTAATACAAATATCGCAAAAGGACAAAGCGCCAGTGGTGAAAATCTGACGCTTGGTTCCCATCGCGCCCGTCGGCAACTGGGGATAGCGGCCAATCGCGGGCGCCGTCTGTTGACTTCATTGCATCATTGGCGAACTGTCCCGCCATCTTCATTCTCGCCGTCAAATGCGAGGCCGGAATGGTCGTCTTGTCCGCCGCCATTAACCCGTTCGTAGCCGACGCTAAGTCCGCAAGAGACGTCTCGCTAGACTACCTCAGAGCGACATTGACGCTGATGGTCGTAGCGCACCATAGCGGTCTCGCTTACACCAATTTCGCCCGCATCGATTCCGCAAACTATTTGGCTTCAACCGCGCCGGTTGTCGACGGAGCGCGTTGGCTCTTCCTCGATTATGCCGAGAACTTCAACGACGTATTTTTCATGTCGCTGATGTTTTTCATATCCGGCCTGTTTGTCTTGCCCTCGCTCAGGCGATCGGGCGCGCCGGCTTTTCTGAGTCACCGATTTCTCCGGCTGGGTTTGCCCTTCGCCGTCGGTGTGACGGTGCTGATGCCGGCGGCCTATTATGCCGCGTGGCGCGCAGCCGGTCATGACGACGGCTACCTCGACTACTGGCGTCAGAATATCACAACCCACGGCTGGCCTCCTGGCCCGCTTTGGTTTGTCTGGATGCTGTTGCTCTTCGACGTCGTCGCGGCGGCTATATTCGCTGTATTTCCCCGGCGCACGTTCAATTGCCCGTCGGCCTTCCGGTGGTTCATCGAGCGCCCGCTGCCGGCCTTCGGCGTGATGCTTGTTGTTTGCGCTTTGATGTATCTACCTATGCTCTCCATCTTCGGCTTTGGCGTCTGGGCTCCTTTGCTGACCAAGCCGTTTTATCTCCAGGTCTGCCGCATCGGTCTCTACCTCGCCTGGTTTTTCGCGGGCGCCTTGGTCGGCGCGCAGAATCTCGATCGGGGTTTGCTGTCGCGGGATGGGGGGCTGGCGCGCAACTGGCGTTGGTGGATCAGGGGCTGTTTTGTCGCGTATAATTTATTGGTCTTTGTCCCGCGCAGCCAAAGCTTGATCAGCATCCTCTCACCGCGCGGCATGGGCGCTTTGGAGTCGATTTTGTGGGTGCTCAGTTGCGTTGCAAGTTGCTTCGGCTTCCTCGCCCTGTTTCGGGGCGCTGTCCGCACGCGCCGCCCCTGGATGGATTCACTCGCGCGCAGCGCCTACACGATCTATCTCGTCCATTATGTCTTTGTTCTCTGGGCGCAATTCATGCTCCTCGATCAACCCGCCCCCGCGAGCATAAAATTCGCGGCGACCTTTACTTTCGCGCTGCTGTTCAGTTGGATGACCGCACAGGCGTTGCTTTGGATTCCGGGCGCGCGGCGCGTCTTGTAATCATGGCTTGGCCACCCCGATGATCTCCTGGTTTTACGGTGGCTACGTAATCAATTCTCTTTTTCTTCTGCAAAACAACAAAATAGGGATTGAGTAAAGCGTCACCGTAAAACTAAAGCGTCACCGTAAAACCGACGTTCGCTTGACAGAAGGAGGATCCGTGCAATCGTGAACCGAAGTAATTCTTTTCGAAATTAGCGGGTCCTTTGCTTATGCCCACCGTGCTGCTCGCTGACAGAGCCTTTGTGCGCGTCGCGGGCCGCGATGCGATTTCGTTTATTGATGGGCTAGTCACATGCGATATGGCCCGACCCTCGGAGAATTATGGCTGCCTTCTGACGCCGGAGGGTAAGATCGCCTTCGATTTCCTGTGGACGCGCATCTTTCATGACCCTAAATTTCCTGATGTTCCGCACTTGTGGCTCGACTGTCCTCGCTCCTTGGCTTCGAATTTCGTTCGCCAACTGATCGAATATCGCCGCGAAGAGAACGTCGTGGTTGAAGATATCAGCAGTGCTTTCTCCGTCGGAGCCTCCTGGGATGCCCGCCTACAGACGAAGTGGCGCACCTACCGGGACGGGCGTCATAAGGACCTAGGCCATCGTTTCATCGTGTACGGCTCCCCTGAACAACAGCACAGGCTTCAATGGCGTGCCGACCCGCACCTTTATGAGGATTTGCGGACGAGGCTGGGCGTCCCAAAAGGCGGAGTCGACTTCGCTTATGGGGAGGTGAGCCCGTTTGAGATCGGGAACGCCTGTTCGAACGGATTGAGCGGAAAGAAGACCCACTACATCGGCTTTGAGAAGATCGCACAACTTCGCAGCGAGGGCGCTGGAACATTGAGCGGTACGCATTCAAAGGTGAGCCTTCCTTGAACGACTTCACGAGGAGCGCCAGTTGACGCTCCTCGTCGGAATCGCTGCCAAACTAGCCTGCGCGTATCACCCGCGCCGCCAACCTCAGAGCCGCGCCTCCTCGAACGCGCGCACCCACATCGCGCAGAGGCCTGAGCGCACGATGTCGTCGAGGGTGAATTCGATCACCGGCACCGGCAGGCCCTGCGCGCGGACCAATTGCAGCACGGCGCGCAGGCCGGAGGCTTCGGCGAGATCGCATTGGCTGACATCGCCATTGACCACGACCGAGCAATCCTCGCCGATGCGGGTGAGGAAGGTCTTGATCTCGGCGGGCGTCGTGTTCTGCGCCTCGTCGAGCAGAACGAAGGCGTTTTTCCACGACCGGCCGCGCATGACTTCGAAAGGGACCATTTCGATGTCGCCCTTCTTGAGGGCGATCTCATAGGCGGCGGCGCCGATCCGATCCTTGATCGCGTCGACGATCGGGGCGGCCCAGGGCGCGAATTTTTCTTCGAGGGAGCCGGGGAAAAATCCGAGCGAGCGGCCGCAGGGGACATTAGGCCGGGTCAGGATGATTTTGGCGATGCGCCGCTTGCGATAGAGATCGGCGGCATAGGTGGCGGCGATCCATGTCTTGCCGGTGCCGGCCGGCCCCAGGACCACCACCTGGGGGGAGTTGCGAAGGGCGTCGAGATAATCTGCTTGGGTCGGGTTGAGAGCCTTGATGGGGGGAAGAGCGCGTTCCGTTTCGAATTTGTCTGGCCGATGGAGTTCGATGATTTCAGCCGTTGCGAATGAACGGCCGTTCCGGCGTTTCTGTTTTTCGAAGCGCTTGCTCAAGGGCAAATTCCTTCTGACAGGCCGACGCAAGATCTCGCGTCCGGACGCCGCGTCGATACGCCCGGACGGTAGTCTTCTGGAAATTTGGGAAAGTGGCGGAAAGCGACGGAAGGACTGGCGAGGCGCGAAACTCTGAACGGGAGTGCGCCGGACCGCTCATTTAATCCTCAACTCCGCGCATCGTATCCGCACCTTGTCGTTAGTATGCTTTGTCGTTGATTCTCATGACAGTTTAACGGAGGCGCCGGCATCGTCAACGCCATCGTCTGAGATAATTGACAAGCAATTATCTGAGATAATCGACAAGCAATTCCTAGGCCAGTTTTACCGCTAAAGCGTGAAAACAATCTTACCGATATGCGCCGAGCTTTCCATCCGCGCATGCGCGCTCGCCGCCTCGGCGAGCGGATAGGTCGAATCGATCACCGGTTTGCAGCGCCCCGCCGCCAGCAGCGGCCAGACTTTCGCATGCAGCGCGTCGGCGATAACAGCCTTTGCCGCCGGGGCGCGCGGGCGCAGGGTCGAACCGGTATGGACGAGGCGCTTGATCATCAACGGGCGCAGATCGAGCGTGGCTTTCGGCCCATTGAGGAAGGCGATCTGCACGATGCGGCCGCCCACCGCCGCCGCCGCATAATTGCGTGCGACATAATCGCCGCCGACCATGTCGAGAATGACGTCGGCGCCGCGCGAATCGGTGGCGGCCATCGTCGCCGCGACAAAATCCGACGTCCGATAGTTCACGACGAAATCGGCGCCGAGCTTGGCGCAGGCGATCGTCTTGTCGTCCGACCCAGCCGTCGCGATCACCGTCGCGCCAAAGGCTTTGGCCAAAGCGATCGCCGTGGTGCCGATGCCCGATGTTCCGCCATGCACGAGCAGGGTTTCGCCCGCCTTCAGAGCGCCGCGATCGAAAACATTGGTCCAGACGGTGAAGAAGGTCTCGGGGATCGCCGCCGCCTCGATCATCGAAAGGCCGGCGGGGATCGGCAGCGCATTGCTTTCATGCGCCACGCAATATTGCGCATAGCCGCCGCCGGGAACCAGAGCCAGAACGCTGTCGCCCAGGGAAAAGCGCGTCGCCTTGGCGCCGAGCGCGACAATCTTGCCCGCGACTTCCAGCCCCAGAGTGTCAGGGGCGCCGGGCGGCGGCGGATAGAGCCCCTGACGCTGCAGCGTATCGGGCCGATTGATTCCGGCCGCCTCGACGGCGATGAGAATCTCGCCCTCGCCCGGCGACGGGCGCGGCCGCTGCTCGACATGCAGCACTTCGGGGCCGCCGGGATGGGCGACGACGACGGCGTTCATCATTTCGGGCAGATCGGACACGGCGGCCTCGCTTCACAATGGGGCGGGCCATGGCGGCCCGGGACTTGGTTCTAGTGCGTCAGAAAATCATGTCCGCGATCTTCTCCCCTCTCCGCGGAGCGGGGAGGGGCCGGGGTGGCTTTCGAGGGCAAAACTCGCTCGCGAGGGTCGATTCGCCGGAGAGGTTCAGCGGCGCGAGACTTGGGCATCCCAACATCGCACAACCCCCACCCCTAACCCCTCCCCCGCTTCGCGGGGAGGGGGAATTGATCAACGCGCGGGCAAGCTGACGGTTGCGCCATCTTCGGCGGGCGCCGCGCGAAACTCTGGCAGTTCTTCGGCGCGTGCGCTGAACGAAGCGATGGCCCCGTAACGCGCCTTGTCGACGATATCGCTGAGATTGCCCTGGGTGAAGGCGAAGGCCGCCGCCAAGGTGATGTCGGCGAGCGTCAGGCGATCCTCGAACAGCCAGCCCCTGCCCTCATTGATCTCCAGCTCCAATGCGTCAAGCCCGGCGAGCAATTGGCCGCGCACGCGCGCCGCCCAGGGCTCATGCTGCTTTTCGGGCGGGCGCAGCTCGCGCTCATAGTGAAACTGCACCGCCTTTTCGCAGACGACGAGCGACAGGCCGATGAGCCTGGCGGCGCGCAGCTTCGCCTTTGGCGCGCGCGGCCAGAGGCTGCGCGCGTCCGGCGCGAGCGTGACCGCATAGTCGATGATCAGCGTCGAATCCATCAGCACGGTTCCGTCGTCGGCGACCAGCGTCGGCGCTTTCAGCAGCGGATTGATCGCTTTGAACTCATCGATGTGACGGAACAGCGAAATCGGCCGGTGCTCGAAGGGCAGATCGAGCCGCATCAGCGCGATGGCGACGCGGCGCACATAGGGAGAATCGAGCATTCCGATCAGTTGCATGGCGAATTCCGTAAGAGCCTGACTGTTGAGGCGAGCGCGGGAGGCGAATATTCCTTATATTCGGCTGAGCAAGCAAGCGGGAGCGACCGATGGCCGTATCTGACGAGGAGAGCATTTTTGGCGCGCCGCGCAAGGCGGCCGCGGTACATGAGATCGGCCAGCCCATCGATTTGCTCTCGGCGCCGGAACTGGCCGAGCGGATCGAGAGCCTCAAACAGGAAATCCTCCGCCTTGAGGCCGCCATCAAGGCGCGCGAGGCGACCAAACAGGCCGCGAGCGCGTTTTTCAAGAGCTGAGGGGATGGGCTGGCGCGGAGAGGAACGAGCCCACGGCTGTCCAGCTGGGGAGCGACGTAGGATGGGCCACGCCGCCGAGCCGCCGTCAACCGGCTGCGCCGGTCCTCCGCTTCGCTTCGGCGCCTTCGGCGTGACTGCGTCTCGTCGGCGCGGCAAGTGGCATCCATGTTGTTTTGGTGCACGAAAGCGGCCTTTTGGGGCCGCTTCGGTCACCAAAACAACATGATCAGCCAAACGCCATCGGCGCGCGCAGCCGTCAAGGGGCGCGTAGCGCCCGCGAAGCGGCTTGCCCTTTACGGCGAGCACGACGATGGCATCCGCACGGTCGCTCGCCGTGCGGGCTTAAGCCTCTCCGGACAGCCCCGCCGATAGCGGAGTAATATTCTGTTTCTGAAAATAAGAATCCATGATAGTGTTCTTGCCTTGTTTCCAAAAGAGATATTCCCGGGGGGAAACCTGGCTTGAACGCTCCCGTCCTCTCCGCGCGAAAGCCCGATCGCTTGAGCCGAGGCGCCCGGCCAGTCCGACTGCCTCGCCGTCCGTCACAGGGCTCGTCGGCTCGATTTGCGCCGGAAAATTTCGATGTGGAAGTCCGAAGGGATCCAAGTCGTTGATATCGCCCGTTTCACGGAAGCCGGCGGCCTTCCGCGCCAGCGAGAATCAAGGACTTAGCAGGGATTTCGACGGGCCGTGTCGGGTCCTTAGGGCGCTCCAGCTATTCCGACGCTATTCCATCGGCGGTCCTCATCGACGTCGTGCGCGGCGCCAGACGATGCGCGAACCGGTCCCGTCACCGTCGAGGGACGCTATGACTGGGCGAAATTCGTCGATCTGGAAGAGGGCGCCGGCCTGATCTGGCTCTGGCTGTCGCGTAATCAGGCGGCGGTGATTCCGGCGCGCGCCTTCCCCGACGCCGAGCAACGCGCCGCCCTGCTCGCGCTCCTACGCGCCAAAATCAAGCGCCGCGAGGCGTAACAATCCGGGAACGCCCCGCCCCGCCCTGTCCGAAATTGAAGCGACCGGCAAGATTTTCTCGTCAGCGGCCGTCCATTTTAACGTCGCGTTAACGATTACCGATTATGAATCAAACCAATCCTTCTTTTTGGATTCTGAATGGCTCCTGTCCATTCTGTTCGACGCCTCCCGTTTTCCAACTCAAAGGCCGCCTCCGGGCGGCTTTTTTTTATTTGCGCGATTTCATTTAACGCCTCGTTAACCTTATCAAAAAGTAAATTGCCAGCTTCGAGTTGGAGGCGTTAATCTTGCGTTGCTCCTTGCGCCGCCGAGGCCGCCTTACCAACAAGGCGGCCGCGGATCGGTCGGCGAGGCAAGGACGAGAGAATTCATCATGACGCGCCAGTTCGACGGCTCCCCGTTCGAGCCTTCCAGGCCGGGCCCCTCCTGGCCCGATTCTTCGAGATCGGGGACCATTTCCTTCGTTCAAAGGCTCACCGCCTCCGACAGCTTCAAGACCCTGTTCAAAGAGGGCATGGCGCTGGTCGAGGAATCGGCCGGCTATCTCGATGGCGCGGGACGCGACGAGTCGCGCCAATTGCGCCGCGCCGCGGCGATGGCCTATGCGAGCGAAAGCATGCGCCTGACGACGCGCCTGATGCAATTGGCGTCGTGGCTGCTGCTGCAGCGCGCCGTGAACGAAGGGGATATGACGGCGACGCAGGCCGCCTCGGAAAAGCACAAGGTCCGGCTGACGCGCCAGGAGATCGCCTGCGCGCCCGAATTATTCGACGAACTGCCGCAGCGCCTGCGCGCCCTGACTTTCAAATCCATGCGCCTGCAGGCGCGGATCGTTCATCTCGACCAATCGCTGTTCGCCGCGCGCGCGCAGGAATTCGGCGGCGCGCCGAGCGCGATCGCGAGCCAGGTGGAGCGCCTGCGCATGGCTTTCGCCGCGCATTAGCGCGACGGACGCCGAAATGAAGCCAGAGCGTCGCCGCTGAGCGCCCAGCGCTTGCGCGGCTCACGTTTTAGCCTCATTGCTCGGCCAAAATCCGCGCCGAGAACAATCCAAGACCATGGCCAATACCCAATCCGGCAAATTATACCTGCTCACGCCGCCCCTGCGCGTGACCGACCTCGACGATTTCGCGTCGACCCTCGCCGCTGCGCTTGAGGCCGGCGATGTCGCCTGCGTGCTCGCGCGCCTCGCGCCGGACGCCGAAGGCGACGCCAAGAAGATCGTCACGCGGCTTGTCGAGATCGCGGCCCATGCCGGCGCGGCGCTGCTGGTCGACAATGACCCTCGCCTAGCCGCCAGAGTCGGCGCCGACGGCGCGCATATGACCGGCGGCGGCGCCGTGCTGAATGAAGCGCTGGCCAGCCTCAAGCCGGAACGCATCGTCGGCGCCGGGCTGCTGCGCACGCGCGACGAAGCGATGAACGCGGGAGAAGCGGGCGTCGATTACGTCATGTTCGGCGAGCCCCGGCGCGACGGCTATACGCCGCCGGCCGACGAGACGGTCGAACGCGTGGAATGGTGGGCCGAGATATTCGAACCGCCCTGCGTCGGCTATGCCGCCTCGCTGGAGGACATCGCCCCACTCGCCGACGCCGGCGCCGATTTTGTGGCGCTCGCCGATGCGATCTGGAGCGCGCCGGCGCCCCTGGACGCGCTGGCGCAGGCGCGGGCGATCCTCGCGCGCCGACCGGACTGACTTTCATGTCGCGGCAGCGCTTTCGCCTTTGCTTCATTCTCGCCGTGCTTGTCGCGTCTGGCCCCGCGGTCGCACAGTTTTCGGTGAATGGCGTCGTCATGCCGCCTCCCGCGAGCGGCGCGCCCGCCGCGCCTCCAGCGGCGCCTTCGTCAGGCCCCCCGCCCGATCTCGCTTTTGGCGCCTATCAGCGCGGCTATTATGCGACCGCGCTGAGAGAGGCGATGAACCGCCTCGCGGCCAATCCAAAAGACGGGCCGGCGATGACTTTGATCGCCGAAATCTACAAGGACGGCGTCAGCGTCAAACGCGACCCCGCCGAAGCCGCGCGCTGGTATCGCCTCGCCGCTGACGTGGGCGACCGCCAGGCGACGTTCGCGCTTGGGCTGATGCTGCTGACCGGCGCGCCGGGCGTGACGAAAGATCGCGCCGGAGCGGCGGCGCTGTTTGAGAAAGCGGCGGCGCAAGGTCATGCGGGCGCGCTCTATAATCTGGGCGTCATGGCGATCGAGGGCGACGGCTCGTCGCCGCCCGACTTCGCCAAAGCCGCCGATTTTTTCCGCCGGTCGGCGGAGGCGGGCGACGACGACGGGGCTTATTCCTATGGCGTGCTGCTGCGCGACGGACGCGGAGTGCCCCTCGATATCGCCGCGGCGGCGCGTTGGCTGAAGCGCGCCGCCGACGGCGGCATCATCGCCGGAGAGGTCGAATATGCGATCATGCTGTTCAACGGCGTCGGGGTCGGCAAGGACGAGGCTGGCGCCGCCAAGCTCTTTTTGAAGGCGGCCGGCAAGAACAATCCGATCGCCCAGAACCGTCTCGCCCATCTCTACGCCACCGGGCGCGGCGTTCCCAAGGACCCGGTGCAGGCGGCGGCGTGGCATCGTTTCGCCAAAGCCGCCGGCATTCAAGACGCCGAGCTCGACGCCCTGACGGCAAGTCTTTCAGCCGAGCAAATGGCCAAGGTCGAACAAGCCGTGCGCCGGCAGGCCGAATTCTAAACCGCTAATCGGACAGCCTGGGGCCGCGCCGCGCCTGCGCTAACGCGCGCGAGAACTTCGAGGCCAGTTCAGCTTTCTGGTCGGGCCCGAGAAAAGAGCCGACCTCAAGGCTGCGCCCCTGGCTGACAAGCGAGAGGCGCTGCGTGCCAAACTCCTCGTGCTCGACCCGCTCGAAACGGACCCATGAGGGATTGAAGCGCCATTCGCGCCGCGCGCCGCGCATGCTGACGCGCGCGAACAAAAGTTCGAGAGACGTCAGACGCAATTCTTCATAGGCGCGGGCCGAGCGAAAATTGGCGCGAAACGCGATGTAAAGCGCCAGGACGTCGAGCCCCATGAAGCCGACCACCGGCCACGCGCCCATCAGATAGAACGGCAGGCTGACCACGGCGCTGAAGGCGAAGGCGGCCATCATCAGCTTGCGAAATCCGCTTGGCCCCAGCGAGCGGTGCGGGTTCAGCCGCGCGTCGAACAATGGCGCTTCATAGGCTCGCGACAGATCGTCCATTGCGTCCTCGCTTCATGAGCGCGCCTGACGAGCGCCCTTGGCGGTCCCGCGCAGGCTCATTATAAGGCGGACGTGGAGCGAGAAAAGCTGAAAAAATTAGCGGCCGCCGGCGTTGCGAAAAAACGCGGCGCGTCTTCGCGCTCCGCTCAGGCGGCGCGGGTGGAGAAGATTTTCGAGCGTTTCGCCGCCGCCATGCCCGAACCCAAGGGCGAGCTTGAATATGTCAACAATTTCACGCTGCTCGTCGCGGTGGTTCTCTCCGCCCAGGCGACGGATGTCGGCGTCAACAAGGCGACCCGCACGCTATTTGCGATCGCCGATAGTCCGGAAAAAATGCTGGCGCTCGGCGAGGCCGGGCTTGCCGAAAAGATCAAGACGATCGGTCTTTACCGAACCAAAGCCAGAAACGTGATCGCGCTGTCGCGAGCCTTGATCAGCGATCACGGCAGCCAAGCGCCTAACAGCCGCGAGGCGCTCGAGGCGCTGCCCGGCGTTGGCCGCAAGACCGCCAATGTCGTGCTCAATATCGCTTTCGGCGCCGAGACGCTCGCCGTCGACACGCATGTGTTTCGCGTCTCCAATCGCATTCCTATCGCCAAAGGCAGAAATCCGCTCGAAGTCGAAACGGGGCTTGTCAAAATCATCCCCGCCCGCTTCATGCGCCACGCCCATCACTGGCTCATCCTGCATGGACGCTACACGTGCAAGGCGCGCGCTCCGTCATGCGGCGTCTGCGTCATCGCCGACCTTTGTCAGTTTGCAGACAAGACCGTTTAATCCCGGGCGCGCAGCGGTTGCCGCCGCAGAGGCGCGCAAAATGATCGGATGATCCGGCTTCAGCCTGTTGTTTCCGCCAGTTCGACATCGGCCGGATCGATCTGACGGGCAAGACCCTGTTTCAGCTTGTCGCGATCAAGCTCGCCTTCCCACCAAGACACCACGATGGTGGCGACGCCATTGCCGGCGATGTTGGTGAGGGCGCGAACTTCGCTCATAAACTTGTCGATGCCAAACACGATCGCCAGTCCGGGCAGCAGGCGCACATCGGCCGAAGCCAGCGTCCCCGCAAGCACGACGAAGCCGGCGCCAGTCACGCCGCTCGCCCCCTTGGACGTCAACATCGCGACGACGAGGATCGTCAGCATCTGACCCCACGAAAGATCGACATGCAGCGCCTGCGCAATGAACAGGGTCGCCAGGGTCATGTAAATATTGGTGCCGTCGAGATTGAAGGAATAGCCGGTCGGAACCACCAGCCCGACGACCTGTTTGGAACAGCCCAGACGTTCGAGCTTTTCCATCAGCGAGGGCAGCGCGCTTTCCGACGAGGACGTGCCCAGCACGATCAGCAGTTCATCCTTGATGTAGCGGACGAACTGAACGATCGAGAAACCCGCGACGCGCGCGATCGCGCCCAGGCAAATGAAAACAAACAGCGCCGACGTCACATAGAAGGTGAGGATGAGATTGAGGAGATTGCCAAGCGCCGACGGGCCGAATTTGCCGATGGTGAAGGCCATCGCCCCGAAGGCGCCGATCGGCGCGACCTTCATGATCATCGCGATGATTGCGAACATCGCATGCGCGCCGTCGTCGATCAGCCCGCGCAAGGCATGGCCGCGCTCGCCCAGTTTCATGAGAGCGAAACCGAATAGAACGGCGAAGAAAAGAACCTGCAAAATGTCGCCAATCGGAAAGATCGTCGGCGCGCCCGGCTTGCAAAGGCCGGGGTCAGGGCTGGAGACGAAAGCGCCGATCACGCTGTCGGGGATAATATGCAGGATGTATTCGACCGGCGTCGTTTTCTGAGCGGCGTCCTTGTAACAGGCGACTTGCGCGAGTTCCGAGGCGCTCAGCTCCTTCACCGGAAAGTTTGCGCCGGGCTGCCAGATGGAGCCCACGGCCAGACCGATGATCAGGGCGAGCGTCGAGACCAATTCAAAATAGACCAGCGCTTTGACGCCGACCCGGCCGACGCTTTTGGCTTCCTGGATATGCGAGATGCCCGACACGATCGTGCAGAAGATGATCGGCGCGATCGCCATCTTGATCAGCTTGACGAAGGCCTTGCCGAGAAACTCGGTCCATTCGTTCTTTGCAAGGTCGGGAAGCAACCAGCCGAAGAGGACGCCCAGAACGATGCCGATGAGCACCTGCACATAGAGAACGGTGTACCACGGCCGGGTCGATTGCATGAGCGTTCCTCAAATCCAGGTCCGCTCATTCATTCGGGCCTTGTCAACGCTTCCAGTCGCGGCGGCGACCACTGGGATGGCGCGGGAATCCAAATCGAGACTCCGCCCGTTTTGTGACAAATATTTCAGGGATGCGCCAGCCGCAATTTGGCAGGGCGGAGCGTATTCGCGGATCGCCCCATCAGGACCAAGCGACAGGCCCGCAAGCCTCGGCCCTCAATGCCGGAACTCCGACGGCTATCCCGCGTGGTACCGCCACCCCGGCTTGAACGGGGGACCTCTAGATCCACAATCTAGCGCTCTAACCAACTGAGCTATGGCGGCCCGGGCGGGAACGCGGCGGAACCTAGTGACAAAGCGGCGTCATTGCAAGGCCCGGAATCCGAGCGCGGAGGCCGCGAGCGGACAGAAAAAAAAACGCCGCTCCGAAAAGGGCGGCGTCTCGGCGCGACGCGGGGGAGGGAACCGCGCGGCGCCAAATTCCAGGCGTCGGTCAGACGGCCAGTTTGAAGGTCTTGGCGATCTGGCTCTTGATCGGCGCGGCCGATTCGTCGGCAACCTTCTGGCTCAAGGCGGCGATTTCCTTGGCCTGAGCGGTGATCGTCTCAGCCTGCTTGCGGGCGTGTTCGCCCTGCAACGCAACAAATTCCGAGACCGACTTGACGCTGATGAGGGCCTTGAGGAAATCGAAATTGGCTTCCGCATTCGTGCGCAGAGCCTCAAGCGCCTTGGTGTTGAATTCGACGACCCCCTTGGCGGCCGTCGCGCGGCTCGACTCCAAGGCGACGCTCGTCTCTTCGGCGGCCGCCTTGGCCTTGGCGTAAGCGGCGCGGGTGTCGGCGACACCCTTTTCGAGGGCCTTGCGGACATTGTCCTGAATCTCGGCGATCGGCGCCGAAAAAGCTTCGACAGTTTTTTCGATTTTGGGCTCGGGCGACTGCGCGACGGGCGCAACTGCGGCGGGAGCGGGTTTTTTGATTGCGGTGGCCATGGGGAACGATCCTTCGTTTGGATTCAAGCGGGACTTCTGAGATTTCAACGCAAGCGAGACTTACTTGGCCGATCGGTCGGCGGTCTTTTGAATCAGCGCGCCCAGTTCTTTGGCCTGACCCTGCAATGCGTCGATCTGCGTCTTCAGGAACTCGCTTTGCAGCGCGAAAGCCTCCTGGGGATCCTTCGCATGCACCAGTTTCTGGGCGAGATCGAAGGCGGCGTTCACATTCTTCTCGGCAAAGCCAAGAATCTGCGAGCCGACATGTTTGGCTCCGGTCTGGGCTTCATGCGCCGCGCCATCGACCGTTCCAGCCGTCTTTTGGGCGACCGTGACAAAGCCCTCGAAGGCTTTGCGCGCCTGATCGACGCTGCGCTCGGCAAAATCGCGCAGTTCATTGGGAATTTCATAGGGAGCGTTGGCCATTTCATTTCCTCCGTATCCGCGCCGGATGCGGCGCCTCGTTTCGACCCGCCTCCAATATAGACCCGTTTATGTTGCATTGCAATATTATATTGCAGCGCACCAGAGAATTTTAACCCTTAGGTGAGGAGAACCTCCCGGCGGCATGGACGAAGCGTAAGGGAAAGCATTAAGGTTTTAGTAACATTTGAACCTTTGGGGAGGTTCCCGATTCTACCAGCCTGCCCTGCCGTAGCGCTTCGATTTCCTGGATCCGATAACCGCCAATGAACCCGATCGATCAGAAAACCGCGGATACGGATATTGCCGATCTTCTCGCGCGATCGTCTTTTGCCGGACCATTGCGCGAGGGCGCCCCTTTGCTCGTCGCCGCCATGGAGCCGCCGCGCATCGTCTTCGCCAATCCGGCCGCCCATGCGATTTTCCGGACCGAAAACCTGGCGCAGATCAACGCCGCTGCGATGGCTGGGACGAGCGCCGGGGCGCGGCGTTTGCGCCAATTGGCGGGCGCGTTGAGCGCCGGCGCGCCGCCCAGACTCGAACTCCTGCGCTTCTACATCGGCCGGCTGCCGACCCAATTGGCGCTGCTTTGCGCGCCTGTGGCCGATTCGCGCGGCGAGGTCTTCCTCGTTGCGACGCCGCCGGCCAGCGCGCAAGACAAGGCCGAGAGCGCCGAGCCGCTCCAGGAGGCGCCGCCGCCGGCAAGCCAACTCTCAAGCCCCACGTCCCGACGGTTTCTGTGGAGCGTCAACGAGCATTCCTGCTTTGAGGCTCCTGCAAAGGGGCTTGTCGACGCCGTCAGCGACGCGGCGCCGCGCCCCGCCGAATCGCTCGACGCTCTGAAAGCCAGGACCGGCCTTGATGAGAGCGGCGAATTCGCCCATGCGCTGGCGGGACGCGCGACCTTCGGATCGTTACATTTGCCCTGGCCGCGCGTTTCCCCTCAGGATTCGGGCGGTCAGGCGATCATCGTCGCCTTGTCCGGGACGCCCATCTTCGATCGGGAGCGCCGCTTTTTAGGATATCGGGGTTTCGGCGTGTTCACCGGCGAAACGGCGCCGTTCGAAGCGAAGCGACAGCCCAGCGAAGAAAGCCCGGACGCCCCGGTTGCGCCTTCCCTCGACCAGCCTATCGAAGCGGCGCCGATATCCGCCCCGACCGCCGACGAACCGATGGCGAGCGAGACGCCGCTTTCGGTTGAGGGTTCTGAATCCGGATCGCCGGCTTCCACCGAGCGCAGCGCCGACATCGTGCCGCTGCGCGCGCCGGGACCATCCTATGCGGCGAGCCCCAATGTCGTGCCGATCAGGCCAGGCGCCCTGCGGCACTTTCTGTCAGTTGATGAGAGCGCGCGGCGCGGCGAAGACGACGAGAGCGTCGAGTTGACGACGCATGAGCGCGACGCGTTCCGCGAAATCGCACGCGCGCTTGGCGCGAAGGTCAAGGATCGGAGCGAGCCCGCGACAAAGGAGCCCGAGGAGCTTGCCCCGCCAACGGAGGAGCAAGCCCGCGATCTGATCGATCTGGGCGCTCCCGATGCGCCGCACGGCGCCGCGCCGCTATCAGAGAATGCTGTCGCACCCGCGGCCGCGCATGACGGCGCGGTGGCGCTTTCCCCCGATTCAGCCGCGCGCAACGCCAGCCGCTTGCTTGATCGGCTGCCGATCGGCGCGTTGGTCGCACGCGGCGGCGAGGCGCTCTATCTCAACCAGACGCTCCTCGACCTGCTGGGCTATCAGGATTTGGCGCAGTTTCGCGCGCGCTCTGGATTGACTCAAATTTTCAAAGGGCGTCGGCCTGAGCAAGTCGGCCCGCCAAGCGAAAGCGGCGCGTTGTCGCTCGCGGCGGCCAATGGCGAGCCCATTGCTGCGGACGCACAGATTCAGACGATCGAATGGGATGGCGCGCCCGCGACATTGATCGCCTTGCGCCGCTCGTTCGAAGCGGAATTCGCGCCCAAGCTGCGGGCGCTGGAATTCGATGCGCGGGCGCGCGAAAGCGAAGCGCGGGAGCTCTCGACCGTGCTCGACACGGCGACGGATGGCGTCGTCATGCTCGATTCGCAGGGGCGGATTCTCTCCTTGAACCGGCCGGCCGAAGCCCTGTTCGGCTTCGATCAGAAAGAGGTCGCAGGCGAGAATTTTCTCACGCTGCTTTCGCCCGAAAGCCACGCGCCGATCAAAGCCTATTTCGACGGTTTGCAGAAAAGCGGTCTGGCCAGCCTTCTCAATGACGGTCGCGACGCGCTGGGGCGGGAGCGCCATGGCCGGGCCATTCCGCTGTTCATCACAATGGGGCGCATGAATTCGTCGCCCGACGCCAAATTCTGCGCCGTGCTGCGCGACATGACGCAATGGAAAACGATCGAGCGCGATCTTGAGACGGCGCGCGGACAGGCCGAAAAGGCCAGCGCGCTAAAATCGGAATTCCTGGCCAAGATCAGTCACGAAATCAGAACGCCGCTCAACGCCATCCTCGGCTTCGCCGAAGTCATTATGGACGAACGCTTCGGCCCCATCGGCAATGATCGCTACAAGGAATATCTCAAGGATATTCATTCGTCCGGCGCGCATGTGATGAGCCTGGTCAATGACCTGCTCGATCTCTCGAAGATCGAGGCGGGGAAGCTCGATTTCAACTTCGCTGCGATCGACGCCAACAGAATCATCCAGGAATGCGTTTCCCTGATGCAGCCGCAGGCCGCGCAGGAAAGAATCATCATGCGTCTGTCGCTGTTCGACAAGCTTCCGCGAGTCATCGCCGACGAACGTTCGCTGCGGCAAATCATGCTGAATCTGATGTCGAATGCGGTGAAGTTCAACGAGCCGGGCGGACAGGTCATCGTCTCGACTGCTATGAACGATTCCGGTCAGGCCGTGATCCGCGTACGCGACACCGGCATCGGCATGAGCGATGCGGAACTTGGCACGGCGCTCGAGCCCTTCCGGCAGATTTCCTCCGCGCGCCAAAAGGGCGGCACCGGTCTTGGCCTGCCGCTCACCAAGGCTTTGGTTGAAGCCAACCGCGCCGGCTTTTCGATCAAAAGCCGCAAGGAACAGGGAACGCTGGTGGAAGTCGCGTTCCCGACGGCCCAGGCCGCGGCCGCGCAATAGTCAGCTCAAGGCAGCGGAAAGTCCGGCTTGGCGAGGGGCCGCAACGTGGCGTAGGGGATTTTGCAGGTGAAGGAGCCCTCCACATAGGAGCCCACTGCGTAAGGGTCATAGCTGACATCGGCGGCGTCCGCGCCAAAACTCCAGGTGCTCAAGACGCCGGTGGCGGCGGCGACGTCCTTGCGCAAGCTCTTCAGCCCTTCGGCGTCGAGATCGCCATCGGCGCCTTCGTTGCTTTTTCTGTCGGCGACGACCTGATCCATGCAGAGGGTGAAAATCTTCTCCGCGCCGGTCTTGTCGAGCAATGAGTCGAAGGTTGCTTCGCGCCCGGCGCCGACATCGATATTGATGTCCTTGCTATAAGTATTGGGATGCGCGCCGCCCAGCGAGGCATAGCCGTCGGCATGCGCGGAGATGAGGCGCGGCGAAGCGTAGGCGAGGCGCATGTTCCAGGAGTAGGCGTAATCGTCGCGCTTGGCGTCTGAATTTTCCGGCTGGAAAATGTCACTGGACAATTTGTCGACGGCGGCGTTGAAGGCGCGCTCGCTGGCATTGGCCGGAGCAGGGAATCGAAGAACCTCGATATCGACGTCCGTGCGGCCTACGCCGCCCGCTTCAATCCTGAAGGCAGGAACAAGCTTGCCGGGATATCCCGGGCCAACCAGCGCGCCGCCTGAAAGGAAAAGCCGGCGTTCGTTGCTTTCGCCGGCGAGACAAGAGGCCAGCGCGGCGCCTTCCTTGTTGAAGCAGGCGCCGTCGCGATTGGTGATCCATTCGACCTGCGACTTGAGCAGAGCGGTGCGTTGCTTGGCGTCGAGAGCGGCGTGCAGCGCGCCATAAGCTTTTGTCATATCCGCATCGGCAGCGAGCGCGGCGGGGTTGGCGCAAATCGCTTTCTCCGTCGCGCTTGCGGCCTTGGCGCAATCAAGCGCCAAAGCGGGACCAGCCGTAATGCAAAAACTGAGCGCGACAAGACATGCGAAAATCGAACAACGGGACATGGCTGGCTCCTGCACCGAACGTTGTTACGGGATGAGAAGCCTAGCGATCGCGCATCCTGCGAGGAGATCGGCCGTCGCCTGACATCAAGTCCGGAGCGCCCGACGAACCGGCGCCGAAGAGACTCGAAGCGCGCAAAAAATCCCCGCTTCGTTCAGTGCGACCTTGTCCATTCCACCGTCTTGCAGATGAGGCCGCCAAAAACGCAGCCGGCGGTGGAAAGATGATCGCCTGCGAGCGTCATCTTGCCGGTATATTCCCTGCCGTCTTCGGGATTGAAAGCCGAACCCGCCCAGGCGTCGTCGCCCTTGGGCTTCATGTCGAAGAACACGCGCTGACCGACCTTGCCGGCGCCGCTTGTGTCCTTCAACCAGGTGATCGCGCCGCACACCGCCGCGCCGCAAGGCGCAAAGCGCACTCTCGCCTTGCCGTCGTCGCGCGACCATTCGCCAAGAACGTCGCCCGCCAAAGCGAAATTAATCGAAGCGGCAAGGGCGAGAAAAGCGATAAGCGATCGATGGGCCATGTCTTCCCCCTCACCTTTTCTGGTTGCACGAAGTCGCGCGATTTGGCCGCAAAGCCGCCGGCGCGTCAAGGCGTCGACGCGGCCCATCGCGGCCGATAGCCCGCTGCGATCGCGCTAACGATCGAAGCCGGCGTCAGCACTGGCGCGGCGCCTTCGCCGGGCCGCCTGCGCGGCGCCCCATAGCCGTCAAAGCTCCACGGCAGGAGCGCGTCGCCGCGAATGGCGTAAGCGCGGCCTTCCAGCGCGACCATGGCGCCGTCGGGCAATTGCGCGAACGCGCTTTCCCAGAGACGTTTGCCGCGACCCTCACGCCGCTCCGCATGCAAAATCGCATCCATTTGCGGCGCGCTCAAACGCCTGGCGCCGCCAAAGAATGCGCGAAACGCCTCGGCCTCCGCGCGCCGGCATTCAAAACAAGGGCGGTGGCCGGCAGCAAGCGCGGTGACCTCATCGAGAAAGAACAATTGCGTATAGCCAACCGCCCAAACAGCGCGCCTTCGGCCCTTGAAGGCGCAGACGCAGGCGATCCATTGCTTTGAGGCCCAACGCCGGCGCCCCAGACTCTGGTCGTCGCGATGAAACTTGCCGCCGCGATTGCCAAGCAGCATGCCGCGCGCGGGCGTCGCGACAAGCTCGCCAAAAGGATCGACGCGATTTTGCAGGGGTCGCCGCGCGCTCATCGCGCCGGCGTAGGCTCTGGATTGACGGCGGGCGCGGCGGTCAGCGGCGCGGCGTTGGCGGTCGCTTCGCCGACCGTGTCGATGCCATAGACATCGTCGCGGAAACTGACGAGCCCGTCGCCATTGGCCCAGCCGGTGAGATAGACCCAGATGACGGGGACGATTTTCGCAAGCTTGATGTCTTCGCGCGCGCCGTCCTTGATCTTGGCGAGCAAGGCTTCCTTATCCCAGACGCCGTTGCCGGCGGGCGTGCCTTCCAGCAGCCATTGCGCGAGATCATAGACGCCCTGGACGCGGACGCAGCCATGCGAGAGGAAGCGGTAATCGGCGCCGAACAGACCTTTGGACGGCGTGTCATGCATATAGACCGCCAGCTTGTTGGGCATGCCGATGCGGATGGCGCCAAGCGAATTGCTCGCCCCCGAATCCTGCCGCAAGGTGTAATTGACCGCGCGCTGGCTGTTCCAGTCGACGCTCTTCGGATCGACGACATTGCCGGCGCCGTCGAGGATGCGGATCTTGGCGCGCGTGAGATAGCCAGGATCTCTCTGCATCTTCGGGATAATCTCCTTCTTGATGATGGAGGTCGGCACGGTCCAGGTCGGATTGAGGTTGATGACAGATATTTTGGCGGAAATTTCCGGCGATTGATGTTCGACGCCGCCGACGATCGCCACATAATGATGCACGACGCGGCCGTTCTCGATCGCCTCGACCGATGTCGAGGGAAGGTTCACAACGACATAGCGATCGCCAAAGGGAAAATTGACGCCGGCCAGCCGCTGGGCGCTGGAGGCGAGCTGCTTGAAGCGCGTGGCGGCGGGAACATTCATCGCCGTCAGCGTCGCGCCCGCAACGGCGCCGGTCTGGCGCAGCCCCATACGCGACTGGAAATGCTTGACCGCCGCGGTGACGTCCTCGTCCCAGACGGCGCTTGAGGGACCCTCGGCCGCCTTGGCTGAATCGAGATCGCCCTCAGCCGCCAGACGCTGGCGCAAGATCGCCACGCTGGCGCCTTTGGTCCCGGCTCTTAGCGGCCCCGGAACGCGAGGCCAGCCGCCGGCGTCGGCGATCGCCGCGTAACGCTCCGAGGCCTTGGCGGTCGCAAAGAAAGTGTCGGGCTGGAAAGTCGGGGTCGGACTGTCGGACAAAGCCGTCTCGCGCGGCGGCGCCACATGGACGATCTTCTTCGGCTTGGGCGTCTCGATCTTGGGCGGCTCGATCGGCGGCGTTGCGCCCACATCAGCGGGAATCGGCAAAGCCGCCCCGCCGGGCACAGCGGGAATGGGCGCAGGCGTCAAGGCGGGCGCGGGGGTCACGGCGGGGCTTGGGGCGGCGGCGGCCGGCGCGGGCGCGCTCGGAGCGGACTGAGCCGGGGCGGCCGGCGCGGGAGACGAAACATCCTCCGCCACGGCGGCGCCGGCCCAAACCAGGGCGAAAGCCAGAAAGCCGCCTGTTGATATCAGCCGCAACGCCATCGTTTATGCCCAATCATCCCAAACACCGGAACGCCTAGAAGCAGAATCAGACCCATTGTTGACCAGTAAATAGCACAGACGGCTTTCTTGCGGCGAAACCGCTACGCCCCTTTGACGATCACGATATGCAGCCGGCGCGGTCCATGGGCGCCCAAAAGCAGCGTCTGTTCGATATCGGCCGAGCGCGACGGGCCCGTAATAAAATTGACGGTTCGCGGCATCGCGCCCTTGCCGTAACCGCCCCGCAGCTTGCGCCAGACGCTCTCGTAATCGCCGACAATGTCGCTAGCCGCCACAACGACGAAATGATTGTCGGGCAAGAAATTCAGCGTCGTCGGATTATCCGGACCGGAGACCAGCGCCAGAGTGCCCGATTCGGCGATTGCGGCGAAAGCGGCGCTGACCGCGTTCAGATCATGGCCGTCGGAAGCGCCATGGGCGGTGTCCAGCGCCGTCGCGCTCCAGGGCATGGCGGCAAGACGCGGGTCGTCGCCCATGCGTAAAGTCGCAGGCAAATTGCTGTCGCGCAGGAAGCGCGCGATCTCGCCGGGCGCGTCGGCGGCGGTTTCGACCTCGACGACGCTCGCCTGCGCGCGCTCGGCCTCGTCCTTAAACGTTGCGACGCGCGCCGCCTGATCGCCCTGTCCGCGCTGCGGGATGATTCCCGAACGCGCCTGCGCCAGGCGATCGTCCACCGCCATCCGGCGCGGCGCTTCGGCGCCCGTGACGCCAAGCGAACGGCGGATATTGGCGAGAATCTCCTCGCGCGCGCTCAATGCACGCTCCCGCTTTTAGCGCGCCATTGGCTCTGGAATGTCGCGCCCTGGGGCGCCGGCAGATCGCGATATCTAGTCCAGCCGCCGGCGAACGGCAGCGACGCGAAGCGCCCCTTGGCGCGGCCAAGCCAATGCAGCGCGCGCATCGCGACATTGGTCGACAGCCGGTAGAGCGTCGGACGCTTGGCGAAGAAGGCCCAGAATCCGATGCCGTAGCGCATCGCTTTGGGCGACAGATGCCGCTCGAACTCGCGCTCGCGCCAGTGGCGCATCATATTGGGCAACGGAATGCGCACCGGGCAGACCGCTTCGCAGCGTCCGCAAAAAGTCGAGGCGTTCGGCAATTGGCCGCCCTCTTCGACGCCGATCAGCGACGGCGTCAGCACCGCGCCCATCGGGCCGGGATAGACGGAACCGTAGGCATGTCCACCCACCGCATGATAGATCGGGCAATGGTTCATGCAGGCGCCGCAGCGGATGCAGCGAAGCATATCCTCGAAATCGCCACCCAGCATCGAGGAGCGGCCATTGTCGATAAGGATCACATGATATTCTTCCGGGCCGTCGGGATCGCCCGGGCGGCGCGGCCCGGTCGACAGCGTCGTATAGACCGACATGTCCTGGCCCGTCGCCGAGCGCGCAAGCACGCGCAGCAATTGCGAGGCGTCTTCCAGCGTCGGCACGATCTTCTCGAGCGAGGCGAGAACGATGTGAACCTTGGGCAGGATCTGCGTGAGATCGCCATTGCCTTCGTTAGTGACGATGATCGAGGTGCCCGTCTCGGCGATCAGGAAATTGGCGCCGGTAACGCCGATGTCCGCCGACAGGAACTTGTCGCGCAGGATGCCGCGCGCCTCGGTCAGCAATTGCACGGGCTGCGACAGATCGCGATCGCTTGGCAGATCGCGATGCACGCGGCGGAAGTCCGCCTCGACCTGCTCTTTGTTGAGATGCACCGCCGGCGCGATGATGTGCGAGGGCGCTTCGCCGCGTAGCTGGATGATATATTCGCCAAGGTCGGTCTCGATCGGATCGATCCCCGCCGCTTCAAGCGCCGCGTTCAGGCCCATCTCCTCGGCGATCATCGATTTGCCTTTGGTCACGGCCTTGGCGCCGCGCTCATGGCAGAGTTTCAGCACGATATCGACGCCATCCTTGGCCGTCATCGCATAGTGAACATGGCCCCCCGCTGCGACAACCCGCGCCTCATAGGCCTCGATATAAAGATCGAGGTTGGCGAGCGTATGGTCCTTGATGTCGCGCGCGCTATCGCGCAACGCCTCGAATTCGGGGAGGCGCGCGACGGCTTTGGCGCGCTTGTCGATGAAATTGACGCGCACATGTTGAAGCGCCTTTTGCAGAGGCGCGTCATGCAACGCCGCATGGGCGTTTTCCTTGAAATGCGAAGAGGTGGGCGTCTCGGTCAATGGGGCGCCCCCGCGCTGGGCGTCGCCGCCTTCGGCGCGCCGATCGCCGGCTCATCGGTCATGCCCGCGAGCACTTCAGCGACATGACGCACGTTCACCGCGCTTCCTTGCCGTTGCAGCTTTCCCGCCATGTTCATCAGGCAGCCAAGATCGCCCGCCAGCAAGGTCGGCGCGCCGCTCGCCAGAATATTGGCGGTTTTCTGCGCGACGATGGCGTCGGATATTTCGCCGTATTTGACGGCGAACGTGCCGCCAAAGCCGCAGCAGACATCGGCGCCCGTTAGCTCGACCAGTTGCAGTCCCTCGACGCTGCCGAGCAGCTTGCGCGGCTGCGCGGCGACGCCCAATTCGCGCAGGCCCGAACAGGAATCGTGATAGGCGACTTCGCCCTCGTAACGCGCCGAAACTTTCGTCACTTTGAGCACGTCGACAAGAAAGCTGACAAGTTCGAAACATCGGGCGGCGAAGGCGTTGGCCTTGCGCGCCAGATCCGGCTCGCCGGCGAACAGTTCGGGATAATGTTTGGCGAGCATGCCTGCGCAGGAGCCGCTCGGCGCGACGACATAATCGCAATCCTCGAAGGCGGCGATGGTCTGGAGGGCGATCTCTTTCGTCGTCGCCCGATCGCCCGAATTATACGCCGGCTGTCCGCAGCATGTCTGGCTTGGCACGAAGACGCGACAGCCCGCATCCTCCAGCAATTTGACCGCGGCAAAGCCGACGCTGGGTCGGATGAGGTCGACAAGACAGGTGACAAAGAGCCCGACCCGAATCGGGGCGCGAGTCGGGGGTTCGGCGGCGTCGACCAAGGCAAGATCCTTCATTCCCACGGGCGGCGCGACATTGTACCAGCGGGTCGAGGGTTTCAAGCCGTCTTCCGATGCGCCCCGGCCTGGACGCAGGCGGCTCACGCCATTCTGCTTCATAAAGAATTCGAAATTGACGCGACCGCGAAAGGAGAAGTCATGGCTTTGACGATCAGGTCCATATCATGTTCCGAAATATTGAGCAGACCAAAACGAAAGGCGTAACCCCAGTTTTGCTTGTCTCTCGTCAGTTCAAGGCGCATCCGCAAGGCATGGATCGGCGCCTCGACCGATTGCCGCCATTCCACGTCGCGGCGAAACGGGCGGAAGCCGCCGCCCATATCGACCTGATACGCTTGCTCGCCGCGAACCGTCCCGATCGCGGTGAAAGCCTGCCGCTTCTCCCGGCCGCCGAAAACGATGGTCGGCGAGTAATAGGCGACGCGATCGCCGGCGCGAACGCGCCCGAGCGGACCCGCCTTGCCGTGGCAGACCTGCATCATTCCAAGTTTTCGGCCGCGATCGACATGATCGGCGCAGGCGACCGCCACCCAGTTTCGACGCGGCGGCGGCGCGTCGACGCCTTCGCAAGGGCAGGAAAGCGTTGGTTTCTTGAGAGTGACGGCGCGCATGGCGGCTCCTTTCGTTCGGATCCGCTTCTAGCGCCCCTCACTGTCAGTTTATGTCAGCAGCAAACGGGGCGGCGCAGCCTAACAGGCTCCTCGCCCCATTGGCGGCCGGAACAGGGTTCACGCCCTTGATCGCCCGATACGGCCTGGACCGACCCGGGTTTGCCACGCGCATCCATGCACAAGCGGCGCACTCGATCGTGTTTCCCCCATCCCTTGTCGTCTCCGGCACAAGCCTCTACGTTCGCCGTCATGCTCCCCGATATCGCCACGCGCGTTCACAACCACACCTTCCGCATCGACCCGATCGTGCGCACGCTGCTCGATACGGATTTCTATAAGCTGTTGATGTTGCAGATGATCTGGAAGCTGCACGGCCAGCGCAAAGTGACGTTCCAGCTTATCAACCGGACGTCCAGCGTCCGGCTCGCCGACATTGTCGACGAGCGCGAATTGACCGACCAACTCGATCACGCGCGCTCGCTGCGCCTGGCCAAAAACGAATTGATCTGGCTCGCCGGCAATAGTTTTTACGGCACCAAGCAGATTTTCGAACCCGCCTTCATGGAATGGCTCGCCAATTTTCGCCTGCCCGAATATGAGCTGGTTCGTCGCGACGGCCAGTATGAGTTGCGCTTCGAGGGCGCGTGGAGCGAAACCACGATGTGGGAAATCCCCGCGCTCGCCATCATCAACGAATTGCGCGCCAGGGCGGCCATGCGTTTCATGAGCCGGTTCGACCTCGACGTGCTCTATGCCCGCGCCAAAGCCAAGCTGTGGCTCAAGGTGGAGCGGATGCGCATTCTGGCGCGCGAAGGGCCGCTGCGCATTTCGGATTTCGGCACGCGCCGGCGCCATAGCTTTCTATGGCAGCGCTGGTGCGTCGAAGCGATGCAAGAGGGCCTGGGCGAGAGCTTCATCGGCACGTCCAACGTCAAACATGCGATGGACACCGGGCTGGAGGCGATCGGCACCAACGCCCATGAATTGCCGATGGTTTATGCGGCGATGGCCGACAGCGACGAGGCGCTCCGCGACGCGCCTTATGACGTTTTGCGCGACTGGGCGAAGATGTATGGCGGCAATCTGCTCGTCGTGCTGCCTGATTGCTTCGGCACGACCGCCTTCCTCGAACAGGCGCCCGACTGGGTCACCGACTGGAAGGGCGCGCGTCCTGATTCCAAGCCCGCCATCGCGGGCGCCAGAGAGCTGATCGCCTGGTGGAAGGCGCGCGGGCGCGACCCGCGCGACAAGCTCGTCGTTCTGTCCGACGGATTGGACATCGACACGATCGAGGACGCGGTGCGATCCTTACGCGGCCTCGTCAATGTCTCGATCGGCTGGGGCACCAATCTGACCAATGATTTCATGGGCTGCGCGCCAGCCGGCATCGATGGCGAGTTGCGCTCGATATCCCTCGTGTGCAAAGTGGTCGAGGCGGACGGGCGCCCGACTGTCAAGCTCTCCGACAATCCCAACAAGATGCTGGGGCCGGCGGACGAAATCGAGCGCTATCGCCGCGTTTTCGGCGCGGCGGGCATGGCGCCCTTGCCGGTTCTGGTGTGAACGGGCACGGACAGGCCGCGTTATATCCCGCCCGGCGCGAGCTTGACGGCGCCTCCGCCCGAAACGATCGTTTGTTCGCTGAGCAGATCGCCGCGCTCTATCGCATCGCGCCGACGGGAATCGTCGGCGCAGTGATCGCAGCGTTCGTCCTGGCGGGCGTGGTCGTCCAGCTCGGCGGCATATCGATCTCCATCCGGGCGATCTGGCTGGCTTGCCTGACCGTCGCCGCCATCAGCCATCTGCTTGTCTGCTACGCCTACTGGCGCGCCCGTCCCAAGGCGGCGGAATGGCGCCGCTGGGGGCGCTGGTTTGCGTCGCTAAGCTTTGCCGAGGGGCTCACTTGGGGATTAGGCGCGTTCATCATGATGGCGCCGGATAATCTCGATCAGCAGCTCTTTTTCCTGGTCTTCGTCGGCGTGATCAGCGTCGGCTCGGTTCTCGCCTTCGGTTCTTATCTGCCAGCATGTTTTCTGTTCGTCTTTCCAATCATCGCGCCCTTGATGGTTTTCATGATGTGGCGCGCGACGGAGGCCGTGGAAATTCGCTACAGCCTGGGCGCGATGAGTGGGCTGTTTCTTGTGGTGATCACGATAATGGCGCGCAGCTTCAACGCCAATTATGTCGACGCCTTGCGTCTACGCTTCGAGAACCTCGACCTCGCCGAAGACCTGCGCCGCCGCAACGAGCTCGTCGAACAGGCCAGTCTCGACAAATCACGCTTTCTGGCGGCGGCCAGCCATGACCTGCGCCAACCTATTCATGCGCTCGGCCTGTTCGTCGGCGCGTTGCGCGCCACCCGCCTGCCCGCCGAAGCGATTCGGTTGGTCGAGCAGATTGAGGCCTCGGCCGCGGCGATGGACGGATTATTCAGCTCCTTGCTCGACATTTCCCGTCTCGATGCCGGCATCGTCCAGGCGCGCAGACAATCCTTCGCCATCCAGCCGCTGCTCGACCGCATCTGCCGCGACTACGGGGAGGAAGCGAAAGCAAAGTCGATTTTGCTTGTGACGCATCCCTGCTCGGCGATCGTGCGCACCGATCCGGTCCTGATGGAGCGCATCTTGCGCAACCTTATCGCCAATGCGGTCCGTTACACCATGCGCGGCCGCGTCGTGGTCGGCTGCCGGCGACGCCAGGGCGCGATACGCGCGGAAATATGGGACACCGGCCCCGGCATTCCCGATGCGCAGCAGGAAAAAGTGTTCCAAGAATATTTCCAGTTGGAGAATCCCGAGCGCGACCGCGCCAAGGGACTCGGGCTCGGACTAGCGATCGTCCGGCGCCTGACCAATCTTCTCGACAGCGAACTCGCGCTACGCTCGCAACCCGGGCGCGGCTCCTGTTTCAGCGTCGCCATCCCATTGGCGAGCGGCGCGCCCGACTATGGCGAATCTCCGGATGAGCGTTTCATCGGCGCGCCGGTGCTTGGGCTCGTTCTGGTCGTCGAAGACGAAGCCGCTATTCGAGACGGGATGGCGAGCCTGCTAACCTCCTGGGGGTATGGGGTCGTCACAGCGGGTTCGGGCGACGAGATGCTCGCTGAACTCGCGCAATGCCCTGATCGCCCAGCGCTGATCATTTGCGATTATCGCCTGCGCGCGAGCGAGAACGGCATCGAAGTCATCGAAAGATTGCGATCGGAATATAACGAAGCGATTCCCGCGATGCTGATTACCGGCGACACCGCCGAAGATCGCCTGAAAGAGGCGCAAGCGAGCGGCTTGCCGCTGCTTCACAAACCTGTGTCCAACAGCAAGCTGCGCGCGGCGATCGCCAATCTCATCGCTGCTTCCGGCGCGGACGATGGCGCGGAGGAAGCGCAGACCTCGTCGGTCAAATGAGGCCGCCCTTGCGCCCGACCAAGACGGGTGGTCGCGCTTGGCGTGTGCGAGCGCACCGATCCATCGTTGCTGCGGCGCAACAAATTTGTATGATGCGCCTGCAGCTTTCGAGCTCCTTCCCCGCCCCCTGGCGCAAAGAGCGACCTCATGTTCAATGATATAACGATATTGCGGATGGCAGGCGGCATCGCGCGGCGATTGGGAACGCCGCCGCCGGGAACGAACAACCGGCTGCGCGCCGCGCAGGTGGAGGCGTTATTCCAGACAGTGTTCTTCGGCGCTTTCGGCGCGGTCGGAGGCGCCGTCATCCTGGCGGCTTCGCTGGTCCATTTGGGCGAACTGAACTGGATCGTCGGCGTCGCCTGGGCGGGAGACATCGGCGTGGGCGCCTGCGGCCATATCCTGCTTCGGTTCGCCTATCGCCGGGCCAAGCCCGCCGAGGACCATTGGCGGCCTTGGGGGATCGCCTTCACGGCCATCAGCCTCTATCAGGGGATGGGATGGGGATGGGCCGCGACCTCGCTGGTGAGCCACGACCATTTCGACCTGGAGATGCTGCTGGTCGTCGTCACGCAGACCATCGCCGCCGGCGCGGTCCCCGCCTATGGCTCCTATCTCCCGGCGTTTCTCGCCCTTTACTTGCCGTCCACCGTTCCAAGCCTGCTATGGAGCTTCACGGCCGGTCAATTCATCCCTGCGGCGAACGTGATGTTCGGGCTCACGCTGCTGTATATCCCGGCCATGGGACTGCTGGGCGTGCGCGCGAACCGAAGTTTCAAGGAATTGGTCGAATTGCGCATTCGCGCCGATGGGCTCGCGAAGGACCTGCACGAACAGAAGGATGTGGCGGAGCGGGCCAACCTTGCCAAATCCACGTTTCTCGCGGCGGCCAGTCATGACCTCCGCCAGCCCGTCCATGCGCTCGGCCTGTTCGTTGGCGCGCTGCGCGGAGTGGCGCTGCCGCCCGAAGGGAGCCGGCTGGTCGAGCAGATCGACACCTCCGTCGTCGCGATGGATGGTCTGTTCAGCGCCCTTCTCGACATTTCGCGTCTCGACGCCGGCATCGTCGAAGTGCATCGTCAATCCTTCGCCATCCAGCCCTTGCTGGAGCGCATTTGCCGCGATTATGCCGGCGAGGCGGAGGCGAAGTCGATTTCGATCGTACAGCATCCTTGCACAGCGACGGTGTTCACGGACCCGGTCCTGATGGAGCGCATCTTGCGCAACCTTGTCTCCAACGCGATCCGTTACACCGATCGCGGCCGCGTCGTCGTCGGCGGCCGCCGAAGCGGCGGCCGCATCCGCATCCAGATCCTGGATACGGGGCGCGGCATTCCGCTCGCGCAGCAAGAACGGGTGTTCGAGGAATATTTCCAGTTGGGCAATCCTGAGCGCGACCGCACCAAAGGGCTGGGGCTGGGCCTCGCGATCGTCCGCCGGTTGACCCGGCTTCTCGATTGCGAACTTACGTTGCGCTCCGAGCTGGGCCGCGGCTCCAGTTTCAGCGTGGATGCGCCTCTGGCGAGCGGCGGCGTCGATTACGCCGAGCCGCCGGAAGAAAATTTCGCCACAATGCCGGCGCCCGGCTTGGTGCTCGTCATCGACGACGAAGCGGCGATCCGCGACGCCATGTCGAGCCTGCTGAAAGGCTGGGGCTATGAGGTCGTCACCGCGGGTTCTGGCGACGATATGCTGGCCGAACTCGCGCACAGCATGCATCGTCCCACACTGATCATCTGCGATTATCGCCTGCGCGCCGGCGAGATCGGCATCGAAGTCATCGAAAGGTTGCGATCGGAATATAACGACGCGATCCCCGCCATGCTGATCACCGGCGACACCGCTAGGGATCGACTGGCGGAAGCGCAGGCGAGCGGCCTGCTGCTGCTCCACAAGCCCGTCTCCAACAGCAAGCTGCGCGCGGCGATCGCCAATCTCATCGCGGCTTCCGGCGCCGACGATGGCGCGGAAGAAGTGCAGATATCGTCAGTCAAATGAGCCCGGCCTCGCGGCCGACCGCAGCCGCCTGCGTACGGTTGACGACGTTCAGCGCCCTGAAAATGGCGGTGATATGCGCCTTGACAGTCTTCTCCGACAGATCGAGCTGCGCCGCGATCGTCTTGTTGGGCTGGCCACCGCTGAGCATCGACAGGATTTCGACTTGCCTTCCGGTCAGCCGCGCGGCGCGTGGCTCCGCCATGGCGCCCCGGCGCTCAGTCGCGCCGGTGAGCTCGTTGAGGACGAGAGGCGGGACATAGAGATCGCCGTTCAGCACGGTCTGTATCGCATGGAGCAGCAGATGCTGGCTCGCCGATTTGGGGACATAGCCTAGAGCGCCGAGAGCCATCGCCTTGCGCGCGTCCTGCGGGTCCTCCGACGACGACAGGACGATCACCGGCAATTCCGGCCGTTTGCGCCCGAATTCGGAAATCGCCCGCCATCCGTCCATGCCCGGCATCATGAGGTCCAGCACCACAACGTCGAGATCGACGTGATCCTCGACAAGCGCGAGACCCTCGCTCGCGTCGCACGCCTGCAGGATTTCGGCGCCCGGCCCGGCCTGCCGCAGCAGAGCCGCGAGCCCCTCCCGCAAGACAGGATGATCGTCGACGATCAACAGTTTCATATTGCGATTATGCTTCAAAATGCTTGCCGCGAGCAAGCAAGCCAAAGGTCCTAGGACTTCAATCCAATTTACCCTGAAATGAAAACCATCGACGTTGTTCTGTCAGCCGCGCGGATCCGTCGTTCGGCCGATCGCGGGCGGTCCTATCAAGGAGGGACGAAATGAAGACGCAATTCGACACGCGGCGGTGGCTTGTGATCGGGGGTTTAGTCATCGCGGTTTCCGGGTTCGATTCGGCTCGTCGCCACGTCGAACAACCGGCGCCCGAGCGGGTCGCTTTTTGCAACGTCCGTTGCGCCCCCTTTGCCGGCGGACACGGGTCCTCGTCGGGCGCCGCCAGTTCATCGAGCGGCAGCAGTTCCTCAGGCAGCAGCTCCTCGAGCAGCGGTTCGTCGAGCAGCAGCGGCGGTTCCCCGAGCGCCGGCAGCGGTTCGTCGGGCAGCGTCGGCAAAAGCTGATCGGGAACGACCGACCGGAACGGCGCGCCAAGCGACATATTCGAGGAATGGGATATTCCAGAACGGGTTTGCCGCCGGCGTTCTCTAGATTCCTTGAAAACGCGCGCAATTGGCGAAAAACCGGCATCCACTTTTTCGCGGCGCGCTCCATGCGCCTGAGGTGCTTTCACATGTCGTTGCAATAAAGCGAAAACGCTCGATATCAGGTCCGCGACCATGCTGACCGAGCTTCGGGGCCATATCGTCTTATGCCAAGACTCTGAAAGAGCGACTCTTTGGTCGTACTATTTTGTGAACCCCCAGCCGTGATGACCGCGCTTGTCACGGTCATCCCGCAGATGAGGTAGTCGCGGCAGGTCGGGCTCATCGATTCCTGGCGTTACCCGTCGATCCGTCGGCGGCGCTGGCCGGAATTCGTCGCAGCCGCCCTCAGCCATCGACTAGCCGCTCAAATGAGTCCGGCCTCGCGGCCGACCGCGGCCGCCTGTGTGCGGTTGACGACGTTCAGCGCCCTGAAGATGGCGGTGATATGCGCCTTGACCGTCTTTTCCGAGATGCCGAGCGCCGCGGCGATTGTCTTGTTGGGCTGCCCCATGCTGAGCATCGCGAGGATTTCGATCTGCCTCGCCGTCAACCGTACGGCGCCCTGCTCCGCTCGGCCGGCTTGGCGCTTCGCACCGCCGGGGAGTTCGCCGAGGACGACAGGCGGAACATAGAGATCGCCGTTTAGCACAGTCCTGATCGCCAAAAGCAACACATGCGGGCTCGCCGATTTCGGGACATAGCCGACGGCGCCGAGAGCGAACGCCTTGCGCGCGTCCCGCGGGTCCTCCGACGACGAAAGAATGATCACCGGCAGTTCGGGCCGTTTGCGTCCGAATTCGGAAATGGCTCGCAACCCATCCATGCCGGGCATGGCGAGGTCGAGCAATATCGCGTCGAGATCAGCGTGGTCGTCGACAAGCGCGAGACCTTCGCTCGCATCGCCCGCCTGCAAGACATCGATGTCTTGCCCAGCCTGTTTAAGCAGGGCCACGAGCCCCTCCCGTAATACGGGATGATCGTCGACAATCAGAAGTTTCATGCGTCGACTATGCTTCGAAGCGATTGCCGCGAGCAAGCAACATAAAGGTCCTAGGACCTTCGTCCGATTTACCTCGCCGCTGAAATCGATGAGCGTGATTCGCTGACGATGCGAATCGACCGTCGGTTAAGACGGTTCGCAGTGGCGGGGCCGCGATGTTTTCGAGCTTTTTGCTGCGTCCACACTTGCCTGGCGGCTTGAGGCGTCTTCGCGCCGCTCGTGCGGCAGCTCCGATTTGCGTGGTCTCTACTTGCTGCTGTGCGCCCGGCGGCAAATCACGGCGTCGTATCGCCGTCCTTTTGTGCGCGACCGCCTTGACGCCGCTGAGCGCTGGAAATGTTTCGGCAGCAGCGTCTGATGGGCAGATACAAGGCCTCAACGTAGCGATTGGCATCATCGATTCGTATCAAGGCACCAACGATGATTCTAGGCCCATAGCCTATGTTCTGGGCACTGCGGCGAAAGCAGAATTGGAACTCAACGGAGACACTTTCGAAGGAGAATCTTCTGTCAACTCCTTCCTGTACGGGGTCGATCCGCTCTACGGGATCATTGCGCCGCCCGGCACGAACCCAACCAATGGGGTCTTTGGCGCCGCGATCGGACTCAATGCCGACAATCTCCCCGTTGTCGTCGGCTATAGCGAAGCAACTTTGCCGCCGGCGTGCCGGGCTTCGGCCTGGTGACGCCGACCCAGCTCGGGCGCCCCGTATGGGCCGAATATGGCGCACGCCTCGGCTACAAGATCACGCCGGCGACCATCGTCGACCTCTACGCCGACGGCGTCAGCGGTCACGCCGCCATCGGCACGGATGTCCGCGTCGGCGCCGGCATGACATATACGTTCTGAACGCTCCAGCGGCCCCGTTTTATGGTTGAAGCCGCGTTATTCGTTCAATTCAACCATCAGGTCGATGATCCCACGTAGCCGACGTTCGCCAGCGGCTTCGTCTATTGACGAAGCGAGAAAACCTCGCGCGCCTGAACCGGGAGCGGCAGCCAAATTCAAGCTGCCGCGCCGCTGGTTCAGGCGGCGAGGCTTCAAATTTTGGCGGATGCGTAGCTGGTGACTTCCATGCCGATGCATACTTCAGTGGTAACCGGGGTGGTCCAGGACATAGCGAGCTCCCTCAGGTTGTTTGTGCGGGAAACGAAATCTCACACGATAGGCTGCATATCACGTGGCGTCGGTTTGACAAAGTAAGCAGCGAATGAAATCGAGACCGCACGAAGTTGTGATGACGTCATCACGCCTGTCTCTCAAGATCAGCGCAGCCGCTCATTCGACAGCGGCATGTTATCGAAGGCTTTTTTGTCTTTGCGTCAAGTCGGGATTGCCGCTCGTCGCTCCGAGCCGCTCGACGACACAGGAAAACGCGTGACGCCAAACTATTCCACGATGCGGAATGTCGGATAGATCAGGCAAGGCTCGCTATCGGGCCTTTCTGCATGTCAACTCTTTGTTATAGGGCGATAAGCGTTACGCTTTCCACGATGCGGGAAAAGAACGTCCCAACGCTGCGACGGCGGTCGCATTCATGCAATTATTCGTAGGCCGTCCGTTGAGAAGCATGATGCGGCAAGCGATTGTCGCAAGGCGCCGCGCGGCGAACGGGAGGACGCAGAGGTTCATACTGAAGTTCCATAAGGCGGAAAAATCCGATTTCACTGTTTGGGTTCTCAAGAGGTCGTGTTAAATATTCCGATGTCTTCGGGCGCGAATATGCAGTCGAATACTTAGAGGCGCGCGCGAGCGTAGGTCGGCGCTCAGGCGCCGAACAACAAGTCCAACCATAAATGCACAAGGGAGGGTTCGATGAAACTTCGCATTGCTGCTATGTTAGCGGTAACTACCGCGTTGGCTTATCCCGGCGTCGCCATGGCGGACGCCCTTCAAACACTCGAAGACATGCATATGACGCCGCCGATGGAGTGGCCGACGATTCCGCAGACCGGCGAGAAGGCCGATCAGGTCAAGCAGATCCTGACCAAGATCAAACTGCCGCCCGGGTTCCACATCGGCCTTTACGCACTGGTTCCCGACGCTCGCCATATGGCGGTGGGGCCGCAAGGCGTCGTGACGTTTGTCGGAACGCGCAAGTCCAAGATCTGGGCGGTCACCGACCGCGCCCGCAGCGGCGTCGCGGAAGAGGTGAAGGAATTCGCGCCATCGCTTCCCAAGAAACTGCCCAACGGACCCTGCTTCTCCAAGGATGGGTTCCTGTACGTGGTCGAGCAGAACCGGGTGCTGCAATATGCGGCCGCCGAATTCTTCTACGAGAGTCCTGACGTCGCTGTGAGCGTGGTCGTTCCCGAAGGCCAGTTGATCCCGAAGAGCGAAGAAAGCTTCAACCACACCGCGCGCGAGTGCCGCGTCGGGCCGGACAATAAGCTCTACATCCAACTTGGCCAGCCCTACAATGTGCCGCCCAAGGACAAGGCGGAACTGGATCGAAAAGTTGGCATGGGCGGCATCATCCGCATGGATCAGGATGGCAAGAATCGCGAAATCTACGCGCTTGGCCTGCGCAACCCGGTCGGCATGGATTTCAATCCGAAGGACAAGACGCTCTGGTCCAATGACAACCAGGTCGACGGCATGGGCGACGACATTCCGCCCGGCGAAATGAACCGCATCGACAAGATCGGCGAGAACTTCGGCTTTCCGTGGTATGGCGGCGGGCATACGCGCACCAACGAATACAAGAGCGAGACCCCGCCGGCCGACGTCGTATTCCCCGAAGTCGAGCAGGTCGCCCACGCGGCCGACCTCGGCCTGATGTTCTATACCGGCGACATGTTCCCGGCGAAATACAAGGGCGCGATCTTCTCCACCCAGCATGGATCGTGGAACCGCACCGTGCCGGTCGGCGCTCGCGTCATGGTGACTTTCCTCAAGGATGACGGCCATGTCACCGGTCCGTCCATTCCGTTCGCTGAAGGCTGGAACGAGGATGGGCACTATCTGGGCCGCCCGGTCGATGTCGCCCAATATTGGGACGGTTCTCTACTGGTTTCCGACGATCTGGTCGGCGCGGTCTACCGCATCTGGTACGACGGCAAATGAACACCGCATAATGGCGCCCGACGGCTCCGGCGAAAGCCGGGGCCGTTGTCTTTAGGCCCCGCCTGGCAGGGTTAAGGTGTGCGATGAGATTGACGCGTCCGATACTGGCAAGAGTTGGAGTTTTCACGCTGTCGCTGGCCTTTTTCGTCGCGGGTCCTAGCGGGGCCGGCGCACAGGGCGACGTGAAGGCGGGGCGCGAAAAGGCGCAGAAATGCGAGGCGTGCCACGGTCTCGACGGTCTGTCGAAAATCCCGGAGGCGCCGAGCCTCGCCGGACAGAACGAACAGTACATCAACGAGCAGTTGAACGCCTTCAAATCCGGGGAACGCAAGAACGACATGATGTCGCTGATCGTTCCGACGCTGTCGCCACAGGATATCGAAGATCTCGCCGCCTATTACGCGGCGATCGAAGTCACAGTGGGAAAAATTCCAGGCCAATGAAGCAAGAGGGCAAACGCGCCGCACGGGAGTCTGGCTTTTCTGGCGAACAGGCCGAAACGCCGGCGCCGGACGGCGGCGCGTTGCGCCACAAGAGAACGGCGGAGAGGACTGGCGGCGTCCAGTCGCTCCGACGCGCTCTATCGATTTTGAAAGTGATCGCGGCCGCCGGCGACGGCGTGACATTGACCGAGATCGCGCGCGCCACCGATCTGGCTTCCTCGACGGTCCATCGTCTTCTGACCACTCTCCAGCAAGACCGCTTCATCCAATTCAAGTCGGCCGGCGCGCGCTGGGTGATTGGCGTCGACGCTTTCACCGTCGGCAGCGCCTTTCTGGGCGTGCGGGATATTGCAAGAGGCGCGCGGCCGCTTCTGCGCCGCCTTATGGAGCAAAGCGGCGAGACCGCCAATCTCGCTGTGCTCAGCGAAGACATGGCTGTCTATATGGAGCAAGTGGAGAGCCTGCAGACGGTGCGCGCGATCTGTAAGCCGGGCGGCCGGGTGGTGCTCCACAGCACGTCGCTGGGCAAGAGCATGCTCGCCGCAATGCGGCCGGAGGAAGTCAACCGCATTCTCAATACAAAGGGGATGACCCGCTTCACGCGCAAGACCATCGACACGCCCGCCGGGATGGCGAGCCATCTGAGCGAAGTGCGCGCCGCCGGCTATGCAGTCGACGATGAGGAATATTCGGTGGGCCTGCGCTGCGTGGCGGCCGCGGTGCTGAACGAGCATGGCGACCCGATCGGCGCCATATCGGTGTCCGGCCCGGCGATACGCGTCGCGCGCGAGCGCTTGCCTCAAATCGGCTCCCTCGTGCGCGCCATCGCGAGCGAGTTGACCCTTGAACTCGGCGGAAGGGCCGCCGCTCCGGCCCGGCGCGACATATGGGAAGTTTCGACAACGCGAAACGACGGACAAGCCGCCCCGCGCCGCGCGCCGATCAGAATTTCAAATGTTTGATTGCCCACGCAAACGTGACGGCGGTCAGCGGGATCGCCAGCGGTTTCCGCGACCTTGTTTGCCGTACGCAGGAATAGCGTTACGCTGCGCAAAACACGATACCAACAAATAAAAGGGGGGAGCCCATGTTCCAGCAATTGTTGACGCCCGTGTCGGGAAGCCTCGGCCTTTCGTTTGTTGTGGCGAGCCTACCGATCCTGACCGTACTGATCCTGCTGGGCGCGCTTCGTCGACCCGCCTGGCAGGCCTCGCTCGCAGGCCTGATCGTCGGCCTGATCATCGCCGTCGCGGTCTGGAGCCTGCCGGTCGGGCTGGCGCTCAACGCGGTGTTCAACGGCATCGTCTTCGCGCTCTGGCCGGTCATGTGGATCGTGGTCAATGCGCTGCTGCTCTACAATATCGCGGTGCGCTCGGGACGGTTCGAATCTTTTCGCGCCTGGCTGATCGCCAATCTGCCCAATGACCGCCGCGTGATTCTGGTCGTGGTCGGGTTCTGCTTCGGGGCGTTGCTGGAAGGCGTCGCGGGCTTTGGCACGCCCGTCGCGATCACCAGCTCCTTGCTGATTCTGGTCGGCTTCCCGCCGCTCGAAGCTTTGGTGTTCGTGCTGATCTTCAACACGGCGCCAGTGGCGTTCGGGGCGCTGGGGGCGCCAGTGACCGTGCTTGGCGCGGTGACGGGCCTGCCGGCGACCGCGCTGGGGGCGATGATCGGACGGCAATTGCCTATCATGGCGCTGATCCTGCCGTTTTACGTGATGACTCTCTACGGCGGCCTACGCTCGCTGCGCGCTTTATGGCCGATGCTGCTGGTGGCGGGCGCGAGCTTTGCGCTTTCGCAATTCATCGCCTCGAACTTCCTCGACTACACGCTGACCGACGTGCTCGCTTCGCTCGGCTCGCTGGTCGTCACCTTGCTGTTCCTGCAGGTCTGGCGTCCCGCGCCCGATCCAGAATTCGCCGTCAAGCAAACCGCGCCGGCGGCCCTGAGCGCAGGCGTTTCGACGCCGGCCTGGCAAGGCTGGCTGCCGTGGATCATCGTCTCGGCGGTGGTGATCGTCTGGACATCGTTCAAGATATTCGCGATCGGACAGGCGAGCATCCATTGGCCCGGGCTCGACAACGCCATCTCGATCACGCTTTACAACAACAAGCCTTATGCGGCGGTTTGGGTGTTCCAGCCTCTCGCGACGGGTACCGCCATTCTATTGGCGGCCGTCCTGACGGCGCTGATATTTCAGCTCAGTCCAGCGGCGTTCTTTTCCTGCGTCAGGGACACGATTCGCCAGATCTGGATCGCCGTCGTCACGGTCTGCTGCATTGTCGGCCTCGCCTATCTCATGAATTATGCGGGCCTCGCCTACACATTGGGCCTGGGCGTCGCATCGACCGGGGCCGCCTTCGTCTTGCTGTCGCCGTTCCTTGGCTGGATCGCCGTCTTCCTGTCGGGCAGCGACACCTCAGGCAATGCTTTGTTCGGCAATCTGCAGGTCGTCGCCTCCAAACAGCTCGGGCTCAATCCGCTGCTGTTCGCGGCGACCAATTCGTCGGGCGGCGTCATGGGCAAGATGATCTCGCCGCAGAATATCGCCACCGGCGTCTCGGTGACCGATCTGAAGGGTCAGGAAGGCCTCGTCTTCGCGCGCACCTTCGTGCATAGCGTGGTTTTCACGATCCTGCTCGGCCTGCTCGTCGCCTTGCAGCAATATGTGATCCCATGGGTGATCCCGGTCGTCGCGCCATAACGCAGCCTTCTCCCGAGAATCGGGAGAAGGATTGTTCGTCAGCGCATCTTTTCCATGCGGCGATAGGCATAGGCGGCGGCGCCCAGCGGCGCGCTGTCCCGGCGCGCGATATCGGCCATCATCGCGTGGCGCGGCGACAGATGGCAGGCCGGATCGGTCGCGCGCGCGTCGCCCAATAAGGCGAGCGCCTGGCAGCGGCAGCCGCCGAAATCCACCTCGCGCCACTCGCAACTGCGGCAGGGTTCGCGCATCCATTCCGTGCCGCGAAAGGCGTTGAAGGCGGGAGATTTCTCCCAGATCTCGGCGAGGGAATGTTCGCGCGCATTCCAGAACTCTAGCCCGGGCACGCTTTCGGCGGCGTGGCAGGGCAGCGCCTTGCCGGTCGGCGAGATATTCAGCGTGCGGCGGCCCCAGCCGCCCATGCAGGGCTTTGGCGTGCGCGCGTGATAATCGGGCGCCACATGATCGACAACGATCTTGCCCTCGACCTTGGCGCGCAAGGCCTCGACCTCGCTCCAGGCGGCATCCGCCTCTTCGCGCGAAGGCATCAACTGGGCGCGGTTCTTGAGGCCCCAGCCGTAATATTGGGTGTGGGCGATTTCGACGCGGCGCGCGCCAAGTTCGATCGCCATCTGCACCATGCCCGTCGCGCGCTGAACATTGGCCCGGTGGATCACCGCATTGATCGTCAGCGGAATGCCGGTCGCGACGACCCAGCGCGCGACCTGGAGTTTTTTGGCAAAGGCGCCTTTGTAGCCGGCGATGCGGTCGGCGCTCTCTTCCTCGCAATCCTGGATCGACAATTGCACATGATCGAGCCTGGCTTCGGACAGACGCGCGACACCCGCTTCGCTCAGGCCGATTCCAGAGGTGATGAGATTGGTATAGAGCGAGAGCCGCGCGCAATGGGCGACGATCTCGGTGAGATCGCGCCGCGCCGCCGGCTCTCCCCCGGACAAATGCACCTGCAGCACGCCCAGTTCCGCCGCCTGCGAGAAAATGCGCAGCCAAGCCGCCGTATCGAGCTCGCTGGCGCGCGCATCAAGTTCGAGCGGATTGGAGCAATAGGGGCAGCCGAGTGGGCAAACATGGGTCAGTTCAGCCAGCAGGCCGAGCGGGCTTTCTATCGCGGATTTAATCCTGATCGGCTCGTTCACAGGTCGAGCATCCTCTTGGCGGCAAGATCGGCCAGAAGCGCCCGCACATCGGCCTCGATGCGCTTGGCGTCGCCTTTATAGACCTCGCAAAGCTCTTCGACGAGCTTGTTCAGCGTGCGCGTGCCGTCGCAACGCTCCAGAATGGCCACGGCGACAGCGTCGGCGCGCACCACGCGCTCGGGCGCGAGCAGCACCGTGCCGCCGCGCGCTTCGTCAAACTTCAGCCGGACGCCGCGCGGCAGCCGCGGCCGCGCCTCGCCCGAAATCTCCTCGCCCGCGCTCATGCGCCCTCCCCGCGCCAGGCGCCGGGCGGCACATGGCCTTCGACATAGGCGTGCATCAAAGCGTCGCTCTGCGCCCAAAGCACATCGCATTTGAATTCCAGCGCGCGGAGCACGGCCTGCTGCTGCTCGACGGTGCGGGCGTGCTCCTTGACCCATTCAATGGCGAAGTCTGAGTCGCGCTGCGCCTGCACAGGACGCGCGGTGAAATAGGCCAGCGTCTCTCGGGTGACGAAATCATAATTGGCCAGCATTCCCGAAACGCGTTCGCCGATGATGTTGGACGAGAAGAGTTCGGTCAAAGACGATGCGATCGCCTCAAGCAGCGTTTTGGTGGCGCAGAAATGGATATAGGCCTCCACCGCATAGCGGGTCGTCGGCAGGATGGCGCGGGCCTGGACGACGAGTTCGCGATCGAGCCCGAGACCCTCGGCGAGCTTGATCCAGCGATAGATGCCGCCATCCGCCTCATGTTCGCCGTCGTGATCGATGATGCGCTGGCGCCAGATTCGGCGCAAAGCGGCATCCTCGATGCGCGACAGAATCGTGGAATCCTTCACCGGGATCATCGCCTGGTAATAATAGCGGTTGAGCGCCCAGGCCTGGAGCTGCGTCTTGGTGCAGCGCCCCTCATGCATCAGCCGATGCAGCGGATGCAGATTGTGATAGCGCGTCGCGCCGATCTGGCGCAGCGCCGCCTCCAGTTCTTGCGGGTTCATCAAGGGCGTCAAGGAGCGACCTCCATGCCGTCGAAGGCAAGCTCCCAACCCGCGTCCTCGACAAGACGGCGTTCGGGCGAGCCGGCGACCAGAGCGGGGTTGGAATTGTTGATGTGAATGAAAATCTTGCGACCGACTCTGGCGTCGGCGAAACGCTGCAGCGCGCCATCGGGACCGGACATCGGCGTGTGACCCATGCGCTGGGCGGTTTTCTGCGAAAGGCCATGCGCGATCATCTCGTCATCCGTGAAGGTCGTGCCGTCAAAGAACAGAACATCGGCCCCTTCGACGCGCTGGAGCAGCGCTTCCGTCACCTGCGCGCAGCCTGGCGCATAGACGATGCGCTTGCCATCCGCGCGAAATTCAAGACCGACCGTCGTCTCGCTCTCGCCGCCGATCTCGACATGATCGCCCTCCAGCCACAGAGCGACCTTGCCCGGCAAGGGAAAAGCGGCGACTTCGAGCCCGTCGAGCGGCGCGAAAGGCATGTCCAGCGCGACCGCCTTGCGTTCGACGCAATCGGCGGCCATCACATTGAAGATCGCATTGGCGCGCAGCATTTCAAGCGTCCCGGCGGTGGCGTGCAACGTAAACGCTTGCCGCTCGCGCAGCGTCAGAAGCCCGGCGATATGATCGACATCGGCATTGGTGACGATCACATGCTTGATCGGGTTGTGACGCAAGCCATGCGGATGCAAAGCGGGGGTTGCGACAATCTGCTGGCGCAGATCGGGCGAGGCGTTGACGAGCGCAAAGCTCTCGCCATCAAGCGTCACCGCCAGGCTGGATTGGGTGCGCCTCGCCACGCGCGCATCGCCAGACCACGCCAAAGCGCAAACCGGACACGCGCAATTCCACTGCGGCACGCCGCCGCCGGCCGCCGATCCCAGCACAAAGACGCGCAGGCTCAAGAGCTTTGCCGACCATGCGGCCACCGGTCAGAGGCGAGCGGACGCGTAGCTCGTGACTTCCATGCCGATTTCAATTTCGCAAATGCTCGGGCTTGTCCAATTCATCGCTTCCTCCATCAGACCTGCGCGGTCATTGTCGGGCGTCTGCGCCGAGGCGAAAATAGCATGACAGGCGGGACGGCGCCAAGGCGCGGGATGGGCTCGCCAGCGCGCTGAGAACCCTTCTCCCGCTTGGCGCGAGAAGGTGGCCTTCGCGTAAGCGAAGGTCGCGGACGAATGCTTTGCATTCGCCTTGGGATGAGGGCGGCGAAGCTGGGCGCCGCAGAAAAAGGGCCATCACGCCGAGAGGCCCTCATCCGGCCGGCTCCGCCGGCCACCTTCTCCCGCGAAGCGGGAGAAGGATTAGCGCTGCGCATTTGTTCAGAAATGCGCTAAGATTCCCTCTTCGTTTTGGAGCCCCGCCTTGTCGCAGATCGCGTTTCCAACACCCGAGCCCGGCATCATCGAACGGCGGGACTCGATCCTGGCCGGTCTCGCCGCGCTTTTGCCGATGGGATCGCTCATCACGCAGGAAGACGAACGCCGCGCTTTCGAGACCGATGCGCTGACGGCCTATCGCCGCCTGCCGCTTGCCGTCGCCCTGCCGACCTCGACCGAGGAAGTCTCGCGCGTCCTGAAATATTGCCGCGACGCCGGGATCTATGTCGTGCCGCGCGGCGCCGGCACTTCGCTTTCGGGCGGCGCCATTCCGCAGGAAGACGCCATCGTCGTCGGCCTCTCCAAGATGAGCCGGATTATCGAAATCAACCTGACCGATCGTTATGCGCGCGTGCAGGCCGGCGTCACCAATCTGGCGATTTCGGAAGCGGTCGTCGCCGATGGCTTCTTCTACGCCCCCGATCCCTCCTCGCAACTCGCCTGCACGATCGGCGGCAATATCGGTATGAATTCGGGCGGCGCACATTGCCTTAGATATGGCGTGACGACGAATAATATTCTGGGCGTCACGCTTGTGACTCTCGATGGCGAAATCATCGAGCTCGGCGGCGCGCATCTGGATTCCGGCGGGCTCGACCTGCTCGGCCTGATGGTCGGCTCGGAGGGCCAGCTTGGAATCGTGACGGAGGCGACCGTCCGCCTGCTGCGCGCGGCCGAAGGGGCGCGCCCCGTGCTGTTCGGTTTCGATTCGGCGGAGGATGCGGGCCAATGCGTCGCCGCGATCATCGGCGCCGGCCTCATCCCCGTCGCGATGGAATATATGGACAGGCTCGCCATCGAGATTTGCGAAGGCTTCGCCCATGCCGGCTATCCCCTCGATGTCGAGGCGATGCTGATCATCGAAGTCGAAGGCAGCGAGGCCGAAATGGAGGCGCAGCTCGCCAAAATCAACGCCATCGCCACGGCGCATGGCGTCAAGGTCATCCGCGAATCCATGTCGGCGATGGAGAGCGCGCTGATCTGGAAGGGCCGCAAATCGGCTTTCGGCGCGACGGGGCGGATCGCCGATTATATCTGCATGGACGGTACCGTGCCGACCAGCCGCTTGCCCGAAGCGTTGAGGCGGACAGGAGAAATCGTCGCCTCCTATGGCCTGCGCGTCGCCAATGTCTTTCACGCCGGCGACGGCAATATGCATCCGCTGGTCCTCTACAACGTCAATGACGAAGCCGAACAGGCCAAGGCCGAGGCGGCGGGCAATGAATTGCTCAAGCTTTGCGTCGATCTCGGCGGCTGTCTCACCGGCGAACATGGCGTCGGCATCGAAAAACGCGATCTGATGCCCCATCAGTTCAACCCGCAAGATCTCGCCCAGCAAATGCGCGTGCGCGCCGTGTTCGACCCCGACTGGCGCCTCAACCCCGCCAAGGTGTTTCCGCTGGCGGGGAGAGTTTTGGCGTGACGCAACGCATGGTCGAAACGCTGAATCCGGCCTCCGAGGCCGAGGCCGCGCAACTCGTACTGGAGGCGCGCGCCAAGGGGCGAAAGCTCGATATTGTCGGCGGCGGCACGCGCGCCGGTCTTGGACGTCCGTCCCATGCCGACACAGCGATCAGCACGGCGAAAATGGCGGGAATCGCCTTCTACGAGCCCGCCGAAATGGTCATCTGCGCGGAGGCGGGAACGCCGGTTCGCGAAATCGAGGCTTTGATCGCGCAGCGCGGGCAAATGCTGCCGTTCGAACCGATGGATCATCGCGGCCTCTATGGAACGCCGGGCGAGCCGACGATTGGCGGCTTGGTCGCGGGCAATATTTCGGGCCCGCGCCGCATCAGCGCCGGCGCCGCGCGCGACGCGCTGATCGGCCTGCGCCTCGTCAACGGACGCGGCGAGATCATCAAGAACGGCGGCCGCGTGATGAAGAACGTCACCGGGCTCGATCTCGTGAAGTTGAACTGCGGCGCCCAGGGCACGCTCGGGCTCGTGACGCAGGCCACGTTCAAGCTGCTGCCCAAGCCCGAATGCGCGGCGAGCATCGTCATCCGGCGGCTGGACGACAAGCGCGCCATCGAAGCTCTATCGATCGCGCTGGGCTCGCCTTTCAGCGTGAGCGGCGCGGCGCATATTTCGGCCGGCATGGGGCGCGAATTTCCGCGAACCTTCCTGCGCATCGAAGGCTTTCGCGCTTCCGTCGACTATCGCATCGCTTCGCTGCTCGCGCTGCTGGAGCCGTTCGGCGCCAAGCATGCATTGGAGGACGAATATTCCGAGCGGATCTGGCGCGCCATCGGCGACGCAACGTTTCTCACGACCCCAGAGGAATTGGCCATCTGGCGCGTCAGCCTCGCGCCTTCCAAAGCGGCTGATTTCGTCGCGCGGGTTGGCGCGCATGCGCAGGCGCATTTCTACGATTGGGGCGGCGGCCTTGTCTGGCTCAGCAGCGAGGCCACGCCCGACGCCGCCGCCACGATACGCGCCGCGCTGGCGCCCTTGGGCGGGCATGCGACGCTTGTGCGGGCTCCGCAAGAATTGCGCGAGACGATCGATGTGTTCGAGCCGCTGTCCGCACCACTGATGCAGATCACCAAGGGCGTCAAGACGAGCTTCGATCCGGACGGCGTGTTCAACGCCGGGCGCATGTACGCAGGGGTGTGAGATGCAGACCAACTTCTCCCCCACCCTGCTCGCCGACCCGCATATGCAGGCGTCGGAAAAAGTCATCCGCTCCTGCGTCCATTGCGGTTTTTGCACCGCGACCTGTCCGACCTATCTGCTGCTCGGCGACGAGCTCGACAGTCCGCGCGGCCGCATCTATCTCATCAAGGATATGCTCGAAAACAACCGGCCGCCGCCGGCCGAGGTTGTCAAGCATGTCGATCGGTGTCTCTCGTGCCTGGCCTGCATGACGACCTGCCCGTCAGGCGTCCATTACATGCATCTCGTCGATCACGCGCGCGCCTATATCGAAGCGAGCTATCAGCGCCCGCTCGCCGACCGCCTGATGCGCGCGACGCTTGCCCGCGTCCTGCCGTCACGCAACCTGTTTCGCGCGGCGCTGCTGATGGCGCGGATCGGCAGGCCGCTGGCGCCCGTCGTCGCGCGCATTCCGAAACTCGGCGCGCGGCTGACAGCCATGCTGGCGCTTGCCCCCGCGCAATTGCCCGCGCGCGTCGCCACCGAAGGCCCTGGCGCCTTTCCCGCCGCGACGGCGCACGGCAAACGCCGCCGCGTCGCGCTACTGACTGGCTGCGCCCAAGCGGTGCTGGCGCCGCAGATCAACGCCGCGACGATCCGGCTGATCAACCGCGCCGGAATCGATGTCGTTCTGCCCAAGGGCGAGGCCTGCTGCGGCTCGCTGACCCATCATATGGGGCTGGAGGCGCGCTCATTGGCCCAGGCCCGCGCCAATATCGACGCCTGGACGCGAGAAATCGAGGACGGCGGCCTTGAGGCGATCGTCGTCACGGCGTCCGGCTGCGGCACCACGATCAAAGACTATGGTTTCATGCTGCGCGACGATCTGCTTTACGCCGAAAAGGCGGCGCGCATTTCGGCGCTCGCCAAGGACGTGACAGAATATCTCAGCGGTCTCGATCTGACCTTCGCCCATCCGAACGGGCTTATCGTCGCCTATCATTCGGCTTGCTCGATGCAGCATGGGCAGAAGATCATGAACGAGCCCAAGGCGCTGCTGCGCCGCGCGGGCTTTGTTGTGCGCGATGTGCCCGAAGGCCATATCTGCTGCGGCTCGGCGGGCACCTATAATATCCTGCAGCCGGAAATCGCCGGGCAATTGCGCGCGCGCAAAGTCGCCAATATCGCGCGCGTGAAGCCCGACATCATCGCCGCCGGCAATATCGGCTGCATCACGCAAATCGCGGGGGGAACAGCGATCCCGATCGTTCACACCGCCGAACTGCTCGATTGGGCCTGCGGCGGGCCGAGGCCGCAGGGCGCGCCGGAGAGGAAGCCAGCATGAGTTTCAAAGGATTTGGCGCCGACGCGCTGCCCTTCTTCAAGGCGCTCGGCTTCCATCAGACGAAGGAATGGTTCGACGAGAATCGCGCGACTTATGAATCTCAGATCAAGGCGCCGTTCGGCGACCTCATCGAAGACCTGTCCGCCGCCTTCGCCAAAGCGGGCGTGCCGCTAAAGGGCGACCGCAAGGCCTCGCTGTTTCGCCTCAATCGTGACATCCGCTTCGCCAAGGACAAGAGCCCTTACAAGACCCATGCCGGCGCTGTGCTGACGCGTGGCGGCGCCAAGAACGACAAAGGGCTTTTCTACATCCATATCGCGCCCGACGGATGCTTTGTCGCGGCGGGCTTCTATCACCCCGAGCCCGACGATCTCGCCCGGCTGCGGCGCGCCATCGCGCGCGCGCCGAAGGATTACGAGAAGGTGATGAAAGGGCTTGATAAGGCCGGGATCGGCATGAGGGACGACGAGAGCCTGACGCGGCTGCCGCGCGGCTTCGAGACGGTGACCGACCCCAAGATCGCCGCGGCGGTGATGAAGAAGTCCTTCATCGGCTCAAAGCCGATCGCGGCGGCGCGGCTCGCCAAGCCAGCCTTGATCGACGACCTCGTCGCCTTCGGCAAACAGGCGCTGCCGTTGCTGCAATGGGGCTGGGGTGCGGTTGTCGACGAGCGGTGAGGTCAAACGCGCGCTATCCGTCTCGTCGGAGCAAAGCCGTTCGAACGGTCGCGAATGGCAACACCAGCGACAGGGAAGCATCGTGCAATCGAACAGCTCCATAGCCCTCATACCAAGCCACGGCTTGATCGTCCTTGGCGTCGATCAGCAACGCGACGCCGCCAACCTCCTCCGCGACCGCTATGCAGCGCTCTGCGGCGCGTAGAAGCAATCCACCGCCCAATCCCCTTCCCTGTGAGGAGCGATCGACAGCCAAACGGCCGAGTCGGAATACCGGAACTTCGTATCTCGCAAGGCCGCGGCGAGCGACGTCAGGCGTGCGAGCATAATCGAGCGACGCCGGGCTCAACGAATAGAAGCCGAGGATTTGCGCGGACGCAGCCTCCGTAACCGCCACAAAAGTTTTCGCCCCGCCGCTCTCGTGATTCTGCCGTGCAAACCGCGCCAAATACAGATTGAGATCGTCGACGCCGCAATCGAAATCTTTGCGATTGTGATGCTTGCCGATCGCGACATCTTGCCAAGCGATCGCGGTCACGGAAGAGTCTGAGCAGCCTTCGCGGCGCGCGCCAAGCGAACGGACGGAGCAGGCGGATTCTCAAGCAGATCAAGAACGCGCAATGTATCTCGATCCGACAAAACAACCCGCCCCGCATTTTTGACAACGGATCGAGCTTTCGGTAGCACGGTACGTAAAATGAAGCCTGTGAGGTCGAGCCTCTCCAAGGCGGCGGCGCGCGTGAGCAACGCTTTGTCGTCGGGCCGGATTCGAAGATCGATCCGATCATTCTCGATCGCGATGCGCGCCATCTCGAACTCCTTTTCCAGCTAACATACCGTACGGATTGAACCCTGACAACGATGATCTGTGACGATCGAGCCGCGGGCGTCCCTCACGCCGCCGCCGCTTGCTTCAATTCTCCGATCGTCGCGCGGATCGCGTCCGCCAGGGCGGCGGCTTCGTGGGACTGGTGGCCGGGGGCGCGGATGAGGCCCATGCGCGATGTCGGCAGGTGGGGCAGGCCAAATTCCGGCCCGAGCACGCGCAAATCGGCAGGCACCGTGCCGAGCGGCAGGATCGTCACGGCGAGGCCCGCGCGCACGACCGGCGCGATCGCCGAATAATTATTCGAGGCGAGCAGCGGCCGGGTGGCGCGATTGCAATTGCGCAGCGCCTCTTCCGCCACTTTGCGCCAGACGCAGATCGTGCTGGACAAGGCCAGCGGCAAAGGCGCATCGGGAGCGTGCTGGAACCGCTTTGAAGCGACCCAAACCAGCCGATCCTCGCGGATGACTTCGACGTCCTGCATGCCCTCGGTGTCCGTGACGACGGCAAGGTCGAGCGCGCGCGCGCGCACCGCCGGCGCCAGCGACATCGAGGCGTCGCATACGACAGAGGTTTCGACGAGGGGATGGCGCTGGCAAAAGCGCGTCAGAATGTCGGCGAGGAAGAATTCGGTATAATCGTCCGGTATGCCCAGCCTGACGCGGCCGCTAAGCCCCTTGCGCGACAAAGCCGCCATCGCCCCCGCCTCAATCTGCATCATGCGGCGCGCGAAATCGATCAGTTTCTCGCCCTCTTCGGAGAGGCGGGCGCCGCGGCCCTGTTTGACGAAAAGCGCGCAGCCAAGCTGCTCCTCAAGCCGGCGCACATGCATGGAGACGGCCGATTGCGTCTTGTTCACGCGCTCGGCGGCGCGGGTGAAGGAACCGGTGTCGACAATGGCGAGGAAGGAACGGAGCTGGTCGGTGTCGAGCATGACGAATGATCCTGAAACGCGATGGGTTACTCTACAAACATTCGTTGGACCGATCAATAGAAATTCGGCATATTCAGGGCATCAACAAACGAGACCGACGCGCAGCGCCTCTTGGCGGCGGACGGGATCGCTTTGCCCGAAGGAGAAGTCCGATGAATAGTTTCGCCCCCACCTGCCCCGACGACGGCCGGAGCCATCGCCCCCTGCTGTCAGCCCTTGGCGCCGGGATTGTGCGCGCGGTGCTGTGGCCTTCGCGCGTCCTTGAAGCCAGGCGCACGCTTTCGCAGCTTGCCGGCCTTTCCGAATATGAGCTGCGCGACATCGGTCTTTCCCGCCAGGACCTGGTCGATTTCACGGCCCGGCCGCTCGACGAAGACCCGACGCCGCATCTGGCCGATTCCCGCGCCGCTCGGGCGCGGACGGCGCGCCACAGCGTGCACGGCTGAACGCCCGCGACAAGCGCCGCCCCGGCCGAGCCGGAGCGGCGCATTTGACGTGCGCCTCCCGCTTTCGTGACGCCGGGGGCCCTCCACATCGCCGCAAAATGCTCTATACGACGTGCCCAAGCCGCTTTTGATGCGGCAAAGAGGGCGCCAATGAGCATTTCCACCCTGATCGATCCCGCCGCCGGCGTTGCGGTCCTTGGTCCGCAGGGGCCGCGTTTCGACGAAATCCTGACCCCGGCCGCCCTCGCCTTTCTCGCCGGGCTGCATCGCAGCTTCGACGCGCGCCGGCGCGAATTGCTGGACAAGCGCGCCGCGCGCCAGAAGCTGTTCGACGCGGGCGAAACGCCGGATTTTCTCAGCCAGACCCGGGCGATCCGCGACAGCGACTGGCGGGTCGCCGACATCCCCGCCGATCTTCTCGACCGCCGCGTCGAAATCACCGGCCCGGTCGACCGCAAGATGATCGTCAATGCGTTGAATTCCGGCGCCAAAGTGTTCATGGCCGATTTCGAGGACGCCACTTCCCCCGTCTACGCCAATATGATCGAGGGCCAGATCAACCTTAGAGACCGCTGGGCCGGCAAGATCGATTTCACCGATGCGGGCAACGGCAAGAGCTACAGGCTCGGCGCCGATCCCGCCGTGCTGATGGTGCGCCCGCGCGGCTGGCATCTTCCCGAGCGCCATGTCACCGTCGATGGCGAGGAAATGTCGGGCGCTTTGTTCGACTTCGGCCTCTATGTCTTCCACAACGCCAAGGCGCAGATCGCGCTGGGCGCGACGCCGGCTTTCTACCTGCCCAAGATGGAGAGCCATCTCGAGGCGCGGCTGTGGAACGATGTGTTTCTGTTTGCGCAGGAAAAGCTCGGCGTCGCCGCCGGAACTTTCAAGGCGACGGTGCTGATCGAAACGCTGCCCGCCGCTTTCGAGATGGATGAAATCATCTACGAATTGCGCGACCATATGGCCGGCCTCAATTGCGGCCGCTGGGACTATATTTTTTCCTATATCAAACGGCTCGGCAAGAATGCGAAGTTCCTGACGCCCGACCGCGCGGCGATGACGATGGGCAAGGCGTTTCTTGCGAGCTATTCGCTGCTGCTGATCAAGACCTGCCATCGGCGCGGCGCTTTCGCGATGGGCGGCATGGCTGCGCAGATCCCGGTCAAGGGCGACCCAAAGGCCAACGAGGCCGCCTTCGCCAAAGTGCGCGCCGACAAGGAGCGCGAGGCGACCAACGGCCATGACGGCACCTGGGTCGCCCATCCCGATCTCGTGCCGGTGGCGCGCGAAGTGTTCGACCGGCTGATGCCTGGACCCAATCAGCTCGGCGTCAAACGCGACGATGTCGCCGTCACGCGCGAAGAGCTGCTGCAGGTGCATGAAGGCGTGCGCACCGAGGGCGGCCTGCGCGAAAACATGCGCGTCGGCGTGCAATATATCGAGGCCTGGCTGCGCGGCCGCGGCGCCGTGCCGCTCTACCATCTGATGGAGGACGCCGCGACGGCGGAAATCTCGCGCGCCCAGATCTGGCAATGGCTGAAGCTCGCCGCCCACCTCGACGACGGCCGCGTGGTGACGCCGGCTCTATTCACATCGGTCTATGCCGACGAAATGGCCAAAGTGCGCGAAAGCGTCGGCGCGACCGCCTATGAATCAGGGCGTTTCGGCGACGCGATCAAGCTCTTCTCCGACATGTCGCTGAGCGCCGACTTCGAGGAATTCCTGACGCTGCCGGCCTATCGGCTGTTGGGGTGAGGCGGAGCAAGACTACAGAAGCGCGGGCCGCCGCCATACAAAGCTCGCGAAGAATCAATCCATCTCGATGCGCCTTACATCGCCGAGGATGAAAATATACGACAGTGCGCCGATCAGCGCGATGGCGCCGACGAAGGCGAGGGCGCCAACGAAAGAGCCGGTCGCGTTGACGATGAAGCCGATCGCCAATGGCGTGACGATGCCGGCGAGATTGGAGGCGAAGTTGAACAGGCCGCCCGTCAGGCCCATGAGCTTTTTCGGCGCGATGTCCGAGATCAGCGTCCAGCCCAGCCCGACCATGCCCTGCCCGAAGAAGGCGATTGACAAGACGGCGATGACGGCGGAATCGCTGCCGACATAATTAGCGGCGACGATACAGGACGCGAGCAGCAACCCCGCGATGATCGGCAGCTTGCGCGCGATATTGGCCGAGCCCGTCGCGGTAAGCAGTTTGTCCGAAACGACGCCGCCCGCGATCACGCCGATCGCCGCGGCGATGAAGGGCATGATGGCGAAGAAGCCGACCTTGACCCATCCCATGTGACGCTCGTTGGCGAGATAGGTCGGGAACCAGGTGAGGAAGAAAACAAGCGTCGAATTGCCCGCGAACTGGCCGATGCCGGCGCCCCATATCTGACGATAAGAGAGGAGCCGCCCGACATTCTCCCAGGAGAACGGGACCTTATCCACCGCCTCCTTGGCGAGGCCGCCGCCGACGGCGATATAGTCCAGTTCCGCCTGGTTCGCCGACCGGCTGTCGGCGGGTTCGCAATAGCAAAACCACCAGACGGCGCCGAAGGCGATGCCAGCGACGCCGACCACGATGAACAAGGCGTGCCAGCTCCACTGACTCATGATCCAGAACAGTAGCGGGCTGAACAAAGCCAAGCCGACATATTCGCCCACCGTATAGACGCCGGTCGCGCGAGCACGCTCGGATTGGGGAAACCAGGCGCCGACGATGCGGCTATTGGTGGGAAAGCACGGCGCTTCGGAGACGCCGAGACCGAAGCGGAAGAACAACAGCGAATAGAGTCCTGTCGCTAGGGATTGCAGGAGCGTAAACAGCGACCAGAAAGTGATCGACAGGAAATAGGTCAGCTTCGACCCGAACCTGTCGAGAAACACGCCGCCGGGAATCTGCGCAATCGCATAGGTCCAGGAAAAGGCCGAGAACACCACGCCCATGGCGGTCGCGTCGATGCCGAGATCTTTGGTCAGCGACGGCGCTGCGATACCAAGAACCGTGCGATCGAGGTAATTGATCATCGTGCCGACAGCGAGCAGAGCGAGGATGCCGAACCGAACATAGGTGCGGCTTTGGGGCCGCGTCGCGGAAAGTGGGGCCGCAGCCGCCATTGGATTGCTCATGGACGCATCTCCCTGTTTTCTCTTGTGTTGGCCATCCGTGATCGCTTGGTCCGGAAAGCTTCCTTCGTCTTTTGCCTATCGCCCGCTCCTTGCCGTCATCAATCAAACGCGCAAGCCTTTGCGGGGCGAGCGGATAGCCTTGCGCGTTTCCTTGCTCATTCCTATCCGGCGCTTGTCGCCCCTCCATGGCCATCGGCGGCGTCGCGGCAGACCCTGAACAGGCGCTGCGTCGCCTCAAAGATACGTCGCGCATGGCGTTCGGGCGAAGTTTCACCGGCGATCGGTACTTCCACGGAAAGCACGACCGTTTCTGGAAGCGCCGCCAGCAGTTCCCGCAAAGGCAGGTCGCCCTCGCCGGGCGGCAGTCGTCCCGATCGCGCCTCTTGAATGATCGCTGTCTCGGTGGGCGGGCGCGTTGCAGGCGCGTCGCATAATTGCGCGCTTCGGATCAGGCTGGCTGATGCGCTCCTCACATCCGCCGGCGACCCGCCGGTGCGCGCAAGATGCAGGGCGTCGACGAGCGCACCCCCGTTCGGGCGGTCCGCCGCCGTTACGATCCGCACCGCGTCGAGGAAGCTCGCGACCTTGCGCCACGCCATGCCTTCGAGATCGACGCCCATGCCAAAGGGCGCCGCGAGATCGCAGAGCGCGGCGAAATTGGCGATGAGACGGGACCGATCCGGGTCGTCGCCGCAAAGGCTGAGACGTCTGGCCCCAAGCTCCGCGGCGCTTTCCAGCACCGGCTTCAGGCTTTCCGGCTCAAAGCCGGCGTCGATGGTCACAAATTCAATATCGTAGACGGTCAGGCCGGCGCCAGCGAGGCGGGCGCGCATGTCGCGTATAAGCGCGCTTCCCGGCGCGATCTCGTAAAAGGGCGCCCCGGGAAAGGCGGGATAGAGCCTCAGCCCGACGGCGGCGTAACCGACGCGCGCCGCCATCTCGACAAAGCTTGCCGGCTCCACATTGATCGTCGTAAAATGCGCGATGCCGAGCGGCGGCGGCGACGCGTGGCGGAGATTCATGGGTTCGCGTTTCCCCTGATCACGGCTGAAGCTGGTCGGACAGGCGGGTGCGCAGATTGGCGCCTGTGCGCAGAATGTGCGCACGCAGGCTGGCGCAGGCATATTCGGAATCGCGCGCGACGGCGCCCTGGGCGATCTCGCTATGCTCGGCCGCGACATTCCGGTCGCCGCCCCGCGCGATGAGAAAAACGCGGCGATAGCGGTCGTTCAGATTGTGCAGCATAAGGCAAAAATTAAGCAGCAACGGCATCGCGCAACCCGCCAGAAGAATCATGTGGAAATCGCGATGGGCGTGTTCCCAGGCGCGCAATGTCGCGGGATCGGCGGGGTCGCGCGCGATGCCATTCATCTGATGCAAGGCGCGCATGACCTCGCTTTCCCATTTCAGATCGCCGGCCGCAATCGCGGCCGATAGCGCGAGGCTCTCGAATTCGACGCGCAGCCGCGTGATCTCGGCCAAATTGCTCAATGAGACCGGCGCGACGGAGTAACCGCGGTTATCCTGAAGTTCGACGAGCCCCAAGGCGATCAGGCGCGCCAGCGCCTCCCGCAGCGGACTAAGACTGACGTCGAATTGGCGCCGGACAATTTCGAGATTGATCTTCGAACCCGGCGTCAACTCGCCCGACAGGATCGCTTCGCGCAGACGGTCGACCAGTCGCGAAGCTTTCGTGTTGCCGGCCTCGTCGGATCCGGCGCCTGGCGGCCCACGCATTGTCAACGTGATCGGGCGGACCGCAAGGGTCGACCTCGACCCGGGCGGCGGAACGATCCCCAGCGCCTCAGGCGCGTTGTTCATGAGCAGTCTTTCGCCCGCTGTCGAGCCAATCCGGCCGCCATCTCAGACATTCCCGCCCCCGAATGCGTATTTCATCGGACCGCAAAATAATCGATATAAGGTACAATAAACGATTATTATTGTCAAATTATTGTCGCGACTGATAAGCCTGAGAAAGCGAACGATGGCCTTCCGTGACAAAAATTCGTTTAATATCAAATTAATAACATGATGATCGACATTCAAACTCTCAGGCCACAAGGATCCAACTCGACGTTCACTTGACATATAATCGATTATTTGTGAGACGATCGCTTCGGGAGGAAGTGATGATCATCAGGACCTTGGACGACGTCACGTCCGACGCGCTCGCCGCGATGGAGCGCGGCGCGAACCCTCGCTTGCGCGAAATCATGACGTCGCTGATCAAGCATCTGCACGGATTCATCCGTGACGCGAGGCTGACCGAAATCGAGTTTCGCGAGGCCGCCGCCATCCTCAGCGAGATGGGCAAGCTGACGACGGACACGCATAACGAATTCGTGCTGATGGCGGGCTCACTCGGCGCGTCCTCTCTCGTCTGCCTCCTCAACAATGGCGAAGATGGCAATGCGGAGACGTCACAATCGCTGCTTGGCCCGTTCTGGCGGCTGAATTCACCGCACGTCGCCAATGGCGGCGCGATCATTCGATCGGATACGCCGGGAGCCTCCTTGCTGGTCAACGCACGCGTGTTGGATCAGGCTGGCGAACCGATCGCCGGCGCCGAAGTCGACATCTGGCACGCCTCGCCCATTGGCCTCTATGAGAATCAAGACCCCGAACAGGCTGACATGAATCTGCGCGGCAAGTTCACCACCGATGACGACGGCCGTTTCTGGTTCACGACGGTCAAAATGGTCGGCTACCCCATTCCGACCGACGGCGTCGTCGGACGGCTTCTGAAAGCACAGAACCGGCATCCCTATCGCCCGGCGCACCTGCATGCCCTTATCGTCAAGCCAGGCTTCAAGGTCCTGATCTCGCAGGTCTACGATCCCGAGGACCCGCATATCGACACCGACCCGCAATTTGGCGTCACGAAGGCGCTTTTGGGCGACTATCTGCGTCACGACGCGCCGCACCCGTCGGACGCCAGAATCCGCTCGCCATGGTATTCCCTGGATTACACCTACGTCATGGAGCCGGGCGAGGCGATATTACCCAAGCCGCCGATCAAATAGCCCGACAGCTCCCTTTTATTTTTCATGCATCTAGCGAATCCTTTCGGAGATTTCGATGCTGACTGAAGAAGCGCGACGCCGCGGCGCCGAACAACTCGTGCGAGCCGAGCGCGAGCGCAAGGCCATCCCGCAACTCAGCAAAACCTTTCCGAACATCGAGATCGCAGACGCTTATCGAATCCAGGATCTCTGGGCGGAGGCGAAAATCGCCGCTGGCGTCGGCGTGGCGGGCCACAAGATCGGGCTCACGTCCCGCGCCATGCAGATGGCCTCCAAAATGACCGAGCCGGATTACGGCCGCATATTCGACAACGCCATCTACAATGACGGCGCGCAAATCCCGGCCGCAAGCTTTCTGAAGCCGCGGCTTGAGGTCGAACTCGCCTTCATCATGGGCGAGGATCTGGAGGGTCCTGGAAAGCGCATTTATGACGTGATGCGCGCGACAGAATTGGTCGTGCCCGCGCTTGAGATCATCGATTACCGAACTGAGGTTCCGCGTGCGATTACCGACACGATCGCCGACAACGCCGCCTTTGGCGCCATTGTGGTCGGCGGGCGTTCGATCCGGCCGATGGACGTCGACATCCGCTGGGTCGGCGCGACCCTTTCGAAAAACGGGATCATCGAGGAATCCGGCGTTTCGGCGGCTATTATGGGCCATCCGGCCGCCGGCATTGCCTGGCTCGTCAATAAACTCCACGCCGTCGGCGCCAAGTTGACGAAAGGCCAGATCGTTCTGGCGGGCTCCTTCACCCGGCCTGTCGATATCGCAGCCCGCGATGTCATCCACGCGGATTATGGTCCACTCGGCGCCATCGGCGTCTCATTTCTTTGAGGTTATCATGGACCTCCCTGCCAATCTCTTCAAACGCGCGCTCGCCGAGGGCCGCCAGCAGATCGGACTGTGGCGCCCCCTCCCCGGCGCCTACGCGGCCGAAGCATTAGCCAGATCCGGCTTTGACTGGCTGCTGTTCGACACCGAGCACTCGCCGGGCGATCCCCTGACCGTGCTGGCCCAACTTCAGGCCATCGCGGCCTATCCCGTTGCGGCGGTGGTCCGGCCGGCCAGCAACGACAACTCTACCTCCTGGTGCAGGTTGAAACCCAGGAAGCGCTGGACAAGCTCGAAGAGATCGCGGCGGTGGAGGGCGTCGACGCGGGCTTTCTGGCGCGGGCGACCGAAAAGCTCGCACGGGAATTTCGAGCGGCTGAGGATTGGCGGCAGGGCGGTCTCCGTTTCTAAGCCGAGAAACTCTTGAGCGCGTCGACGAAACGGCGGGAGAAGCGCTCGCCGTCGGCCTGCATGCACACATCCGCATTACGCCGGTCGGCCGCCGTGCGCCGGCGGTCGGCGACGGTCTGGCCGCGCGTCAGCGCGCCGGCAAGCTCGATGTCTACGCACATGCGCTCGGTCGCAGCGAGCGACGGGTCCTCCGCGATCGCCACCGCGAGCGGATCGTGCAGGCCGCAGCCGTCAATGCCGGGATACATAGCCGCGTAGGAATCGACATAGAACTGGGCGATTTTCATCATCGTCGCGCCGACGCGCCCGCCCTCGCGCGCAATCTCCTCGCGCATCACGGCGGTGAGCCGCACGCCCATCGTCACATCCATGCCGACGAGCACGATTTTCGCGCCCGAGCGCAGCACGATCTGGGCCGCTTCCGGGTCGTTCCAGAAATTGGCGTCAGCCATCGGCGAGGGAATGCCCTGGATGCCGGGATGAAAAATCGTGCTGCCCATGATGACGATCTCCTTGAGCAGCGTGGCGATATCGGGCGCCTTGGCGAGCGCGATCGCGACATTGGTGATCGGACCGACAGGGCAGAGCGTGATGGCGCCCGGATTCTCGCGCGCCATGCGGATGATGAGATCGGACGCGTGTTCGGCGACCGGGCGCGCTTTGGGCGCCGGCAGGATCACGTCGCCAAGGCCATTGGCGCCATGCACATGATCGGCGCCCTTGACGAACGGGCGCAGCAGCGCGCGCCCGGAGCCGCGCGCGACGGGAATGTCGGCGCGCCCGGCGAGTTCGAGAATCCGCAGCGTGTTGCCGGTCGCCGTGTCGACGTCGGTGTTGCCAAAAGTTGTCGTCAGCGCTTCGAGGCGAATGCCCGGCCGGTTGAGCGCATAGAGAATGGCCATGGCGTCGTCGATGCCGGTGTCGACGTCGAGGATCATGCGGCAGGGTTGGGTCATGGGGGGCTGTCCTGACTCTACGAGGGGCTCCGGCGGCTTATCTCCCGCCACGCCGCCGAGCCGCCGTCAAGCGGCTGCGCCGCTCCTCCACTTCGTTTCGGCCCTTCGGGTGACTGCGTCGCGTCGGCGCGGCAAATGGCATCCATGTCCTTTTGGTGCGCGAGAGCGGCCTGCGGGCCGCTTCGCTCACCAAAAGGACATGGTGAGCAAAAGGCCATCGTCGCGCAGAGCGGTCACGGGTCGCGAAGCGACCGCGAAGCGGCTTGCCCTTTACCGCGAGCACGGCGATGGCACCGCGCCGCTCTCCAAACGGAGTGCGCAAAACCATCATCGCGCATCCGCCTGCGGCTCGGCCATGCCGCCCGGCGTCGCCGCTGCGACTTCGGGCGAGACAAGCGCGCGCGTGCGTCGGCGATGGCTGAGCACGAGCGCGGCGAGCGTCACCACATAGGGCGAGATGTCGGTCAATTGATTGGGCAATCCCTGGCTTTGCAGCTTGACGCTGAAAGCGTCGGCGAAGCCGAACAGCACGCAGGCGGCCGCCGCGTAGAGCGGGTTGCGGCGCCCGAGCATCACCGCCACCACCGCGATCCAGCCGCGCCCGGCGGTCATGTCTTCGGCGAAGACGCTGACCGCGCCGAGCGAAAGCTGCGCGCCGGCAAGCCCGGCGAGCGCGCCAGCGACAAGAACGGTCACGACGCGATAGGCGCGTACGTCGATTCCCAAAGTCTCGGCGGCGTCGGGCTGCTCGCCGACGCCGCGCAGGCGCAGGCCGAGCGGCGTCTTGAACAGAACGACGCTGACGATCGCGACCAGCGCCCAGGCCGCCCAGGTGAGCGGCGTCTGCCGTGCGAAGCCCCAGCCGACGATCGGAATGTCCTGGATCGCCGTGATGCGGATCTTGGCGAGACTGACGATCGCCGGGTCGCTGAATGTGCCGCTGACCCCGAACATCACGCGCAGGAGATAGGCGGTGAGGCCGGAGGCGAGCAAATTCATGCCGATGCAGATCACCACCGAATCGCCGCGAAAGATCGTCGCGCCATAGGCGAGGATCAGCGAGAAAACGACCGCGGCGAGCATCGCCGCCGCGACGCCGCCAGCCGCGCTATGCGTGACATAGCTGCCGACGACGCCCGCGAAAGCGCCGATCAGCATCTGCCCTTCGAGCGCCATATTGAAAACGCCGACGCGTCCGCATAGCACGCCGGCCAGCGAAGCCAGCAGGATCGGCGTGATCGCCTGGACTGCCGATTGCATGAGGAAAGGCGTGATGAGGCCGCTCATTCCCGGCTCTTCCCGGCGCCGTGGCGAACCGCCAGAAACAGGATGACGATCGATTGCAGCACCATCGTCAGCACGCGCGGCACCGAGGTCTCGCGCTGCATGGCGAAGCCGCCGGTCTGCAAAGCGGCGAAGAACAGGCCGGCGAGGATCGCGCCGGCCGGCTCGCCATTGGCGAGCAGCGCCGCCATCAGTCCCGACCAGGTGTAGGAGGGCGTGAGCAACACGTCGTCGATGAAACGGAATTGCGAGCCGAGCACGATGATGGCGCCGACGAGCCCGGCGATGGCGCCGCTGACGAACATGATTCGCATCGCCTGCCGGTCGAGACGCACGCCGCCATAGCCGGCAAAGCGCAAATTGATCCCGCGCATGTGCAGCTCGTAGCCGACGACCGTGCGCCGGTCGACGAACAGGACGAGCGCTGCGATCGCCGCGATGAGGATGAGGCCGACATTCAGCACGCCGTTCAGCGCCATCAGACGCGCGCCTTCGGGAACGAGCGCGGTCTGCGGCAGGCCGGTCGTCGTGTCGCGCAGGGGGAAGCGCACGATATAGGAGGCGACGCCGACCGCGGGATAGCTCAGCAGCAGGCTCGATATCAGCATGGGCACGCCATGGCGCGTCTCGCCCCAGGCGGCGAGCGCCGCATAGAGCCCGGCGGCGACGGCGGCGGCGATCAGCGCGGCGATCGCCACCAGCGGGCCGGGGCCTGGCAAATAGATCGCGACGATCGCCGCGACCAGCGCGCCGATGATCAACTGCCCGTCGCCGCCAAGGTTGATCATGCCGCCGCGCAGCGGGATCGCCGCGACCAGCGTCATGCCGACCAGCGGCGTCGCCCAATTCAGCGTATTGGGCCAATTGTCGAGAGCGAAAGCGCCCATGAAAATCTGGGCATAGGCTTCGGCCGGATTGACGCCGGAAGCGAGGACCAGCGCGCCGCCGACGAGCGCGGCGAACAGAATGGCGATCGCCGCCGATGGCGGGCGCCAGCGCGATAGGGCGCGCGCATCCGGCTGCGGGGCTGCGCTCACGCGGCCTCCGGCGCGCGTCCGGCCATCAGCAGGCCGAGCGTTTCCTCATTGGCCTTGTCTTGCGGCACATCGGCGAGGACGCGCCCCTCATACATCACCAGGATGCGATCGCTGAGCGCGAGAATTTCGCTGAGCTCGGACGAAACGAGCAGCACGGCGCGCCCGGCGGCGCGCTCGGCGACGAGCTGGCCATGGATGAATTCAATGGCGCCGACATCGACGCCGCGCGTCGGCTGTTCGGCGATCAAAGCGGGCGCCGCATGCGACAATTCGCGCGCGACGACAACCTTCTGCAAATTGCCGCCCGACAGCGATCCAACCGGCGCGCTCTCGCTTGCGATCTTGACGCCGAATTTGGCGATCAGCGCGCGCGCCCGCCTCGCCACAGCCGCCGCGTCGATCAGGCCGCCGCGCGCGAGCGGCGGCGTGCGGTGAAAACCCATCGCGAGATTGTCGGCGGCGCTGGCGGCGAGCGCCGACCCGACGCTGGCGCGATCCTCGGGAATATAGGCGATTCCCGCCGCGCGCCGCGCCGCGACATCGGAATCCGTCACGTCGATTCCGCCAACCAGCACCTTGCCGCCATCGAGGCGCCGGAGGCCGACCAGCGCCTCGACAAGTTCGCTCTGACCGTTGCCCGCGACGCCGGCGAGCCCGACGATCTCGCCACCGCGCACCTTCAGCGCGATCTTGTCGACGAGCGGCTTGCCGCCCGGCGCGGCGATGGTGAGGTCGATCGCCTCCAGCAGCGTCGCGCCGGGATGCGAGAGCCCCTTCTCGACCGTCAGGCTGACGCTGCGCCCGGTCATCGCGCGCACGATCTCGCGCGGATTGGTCTCGGCCGTGGTCATCCGCTCGACCACGCGGCCATCGCGCAGCACGGTGACGCGATCGGTGATCGCCATCACCTCATGCAGCTTATGCGTGACGAACAGGATGGTGCGTCCTTCGGCGGCGAGATGGCGCATCACCGCGAACAGGCTGTCGCGCTCCTGCGGCGTCAGCACGGCGGTCGGCTCGTCGAGAATGAGGATGCGCGCATCGCGGTAGAGCGCTTTCAGGATTTCCACGCGCTGGCGCACGCCGACGGAAAGTTTCGATACGATCGCGTCGGGATCGACGGCGAGGCGATGGCGGGCCGCGAGATCGGCGACGGCGCGCCGCGCGGCTGCCCGATCGATGAACACGCCGCGGCGCGGCTCCGCGCCATAGACGATATTCTCCCAGACGCTCAGCGAATGGAACAGTTTGAACGCCTGGTGGACCATGCCCATGCCCTTGCCGATCGCGTCGAGCGCCGAGCGGAAATGCACTTCCTCGCCGCGCAGCAGCACCCGACCTTCGTCGGGCTGTTGCAGCCCGTAGAGAATGCTCATCAGGGTGGATTTGCCGGCGCCGTTCTCGCCCATGACGGCATGAATCTCGCCGCGCGCGACGGAGAGATCGATATGATCGTTGGCGAGCAAGGCGCCGTAGCGCTTGACGATGCCGGTCGCTGAGAGCTCGGGGGCGGCGGGGGGCGAAGCGGTTGGGAGGGATCCGTCGTTGGGCATGAGGGAGCGTGTTTCACCGATGAGAGCTTGTCAACGACCTGCAAGGCTTGCGCCGCCCCTCATCCGCCCGGCTCCGCCGGGCACCTTCTCCCGCTTCGCGAGAGAAGGGGTGCGCGTCTTCCTTCTCTCGCGAAGCGGGAGAAGGTGGCCTTCGCGTTAGCGAAGGTCGGATGAGGGGCGGCGCGACCTCGGCCGCGCTTATTTCGCCGCCATCGGATCAGCGATCACGAGCGCGCCGCTGACGATCTGGTCGCGCAGGGCTTTCACCTTGGCGATCGCCTCGGGGAAATCGGCGATCGTGCATTTGGAATCCTTCACGGCGTCGCCAAGGCCGGTCAGCGCCATGCCGCCTTCCTTCAAGCCAAGCGCGGCGATCGGCGGCTGCGTGCCCGCGACAATGCCTTTGACCGCGAGTTCGACGGCGATGTCGGTTTTCTTTTCGACATTGTCCATCACGAAGCCTGGCGACTGCGGGCATTGATTGACGTCGACGCCGAAAGAGGCCGCGCCGGGCGCGTCTTCCACCGCCTTGAAGATGCCGCCGTTCGAGCCGGCCCCCGCCGCCAGAATGCGGTCGGCGCCGTCGGCGAGCATCGCGGCGGCGCGCTCCTGGCCGCGCGCGGGATCCTGGAACGGGCTATTGCCGCCGACCCACAGCGTCGGGGAAATCTTGACGTCGGGCTTGGCCTGTTTGGCGCCTTGAATGAAGGCGTCGGTGTAGCGATGCAGGAACGGGATATCGAGCGCGCTGATCGCGCCGACCTTGCCTGTCTTGGTGGTCAGCGCGGCCTCGGCGCCGGTGAGGAAGCTCGCCTCATATTCGCGGAACACCGAGCAATAGATGTTGGGCTTCATCTTGCCGAACGGGCAGGAATCGATCTGCAGGAATTTCACATTGGGATAGGCGGCGGCGACGTCGGGCAGCATGTCGTTGAATTCGAAACCGATCGCGATCACCACCGCGGCGCCCGCCTTGGCGGCGGCTTCGAGATTCTGCCGCTGCGTCGTCGGATCGGTGCTCTCATAGGTCTTGGCGTCGGCGCCGAGCGCCTGGGCGACCCGATCCGTGCCGGCCTTGCCGAGCTTGAGGAAATCGTCGACGCCCAGCGCATTGGGCGAGACATAGACGAACAGGGGCTTGGCGGCGGCCGCCGACGCCGCGGACGCGAGAAGGCCGGCAAACGCCAGGGCCGCCAGTTTCGAGGAGAGTTTCACGCTTTTGCTCCGGTCTTGCGAGAACGGGCCGAAGACGGCCCCCCAGGGAATGTCCGGGCGAATTCGATCAGAACTTTTGCTGCGGCGCAATGAGGGGGCGTGGCGGGGCGCGGGCTGCGTCGGCGCCGTGGGCGCAGACCGTAACGCCCAACAGCGACCCACCTGGGCCGTTCAGCCAGAGGAGCCTAGCATGAATATCTTCTTGAAACTGTGCGCGGCCGGTCTTGCCTGCGCTTTCATCGCCGCCGGAACGATCGCGGCGAACGCCAATCCGATCCCCGCCGATGTCACCGCGACGACGGTCGCCCCATCGACCAGCGCAATCGTCATCGCCTTGAATCCGCAGCCCCTGCCGCCGGGCCGCGCCGACGACTTCGACGATTACGATTTCGAGGGATAGTCGCGAAGAGGAGCCGCGAAAGCGCGCGGCTCCGTCCGCGAATGCCCGGAATCGACCGCGAGCGGTCTTTCGCTATAGCGCTCAACCGACCGTCGGCGCGCGGAGCCAGCATAAAGCGGGTTGTTCTGAGGCGCGTCAGCCGTTGCGAAACGTGTAGCTGTAACCGTTGAGCGCCGGCGCGCCTCCCAGATGGGCGAAGAGCACCTTCGATCCTCTTGGGAAGAACCCTTTTTGGACGAGGTCGATCATACCCTGCATCGACTTGCCCTCGTAGACAGGGTCGGTGATCATCCCTTCCAGCCGTGCGGACATGCGTATCGCCGCAACGGTCTCCTTCGACGGCACGCCATAGACCGGATAGGCGTAATCCTCCAGCAGAACGATGTCGTCCGCCGTGATGTCCCTGCCGCCGACCAGGGCCGAAGTCTTTTGCGCGATGTCGAGCACCTGCGCCTTGGTCTGCATGGGGGTGCACGAGGCGTCGATACCGATGACATGGCGTGCGCGGCCATCGGCGGCAAAGCCCACCACCATGCCGGCATGGGTCGAGCCGGTGACGGTGCAGACGATGATGAAGTCGAATTTCACGCCCATCTCTTTTTCCTGCGCCCGCACCTCCTCTGCGAACCCGACATAGCCCAGGCCGCCGAACTTGTGCACCGAGGCGCCCGCCGGGATCGCGTATGGCTTGCCGCCCTTGGCCTTCACATCCTCAAGCGCCGCCGTCCAACTCTCGCGGATGCCGATGTCGAACCCTTCATCCACCAACTGGATCTCGGCGCCCATGATGCGGGAGAGCAGGATGTTTCCCACCCGGTCGTAGACCGCATCCTCGTGCGGAACCCAGCTCTCCTGGATCAGCCGGCATTTCATCCCGATCTTCGCCGCGACCGCCGCCACCATGCGCGTGTGGTTCGATTGCACTCCGCCGATGGAGACCAGCGTATCCGCATTGGCCGCGATGGCGTCGGGCACGATATATTCGAGCTTGCGCAGCTTGTTGCCGCCGAAGGCCAGGCCGGAATTGCAGTCTTCGCGCTTGGCGAAAATCTCGACATCGCCGCCCAAATGCGCGGTCAATCGGGACAGCTTTTCAATCGGACTGGGACCGAAGGTCAACGGGTAGCGTTCAAATTTCGACAGCATCGCAGCCGCCTCCTTATGATGACGATGCCGGTACGCTACCAAAAACAAAGCGAAATGTGCTCTCGACTTGCTCGGTCTGATTGCAGTATCCTATCGTCGGATGACCGCCATGAGCGGATATCATCCAATAGTTTGCTAATAAACGGAAGATTCTCTCATCGCTGATCGACTCGACAAAATCGATTTCAAAATTCTCCGCCTGTTGCAGGCGGACGGGCGCATGGCCAACGCCGAGATCGCCATGCGGGTGAACACCAGCGCCGCGACCTGCCATCGTAGGATGCAGCGGCTGTTCGAAGAGGGTTACGTCAGCGCGGTGCGCGCGCAAATCGCCCCTCACAAGGTCGATCGAGGATCTCTGGTGATCGTGGGGGTCGTTCTGGATCGTTCAACGCCGGAGAGCTTCGCCGCTTTTGAAAAAGCGACCCGATCCATACCCATGATCCTGGACTGCCACCTCGTCGCCGGCGACTTCGACTATTTCCTCAAAATTCGCGTGCGCGACATGGCCGATTTCAACCGGCTCCACAGTGAGAAGTTGATCGCCTTGCCGGGCGTGCGGCAGACGCGGACTTTCTTCGTGATGAAGGAAGTCATCGACAACGCCCCGTTGAACATATGAATGTGGCGCGCGCGTTTTGACCGCTCTCCCGTTGCGGTCATTCTCAACCGGCCGTCGTATTCGCCGGTCGCGCGCAATTGCGGCGAGGCGCCCGTACTTACCAAATCATCAAGAGGTCGACGACGATGCGCTATGAGGCAAGACGGGACGCATCGTTGCAAACCCCGCTCAATCACTGATTCCTTGCCGCCCTTCGAGCGCCATCAATGTCGCGGTGAGCAGCGCGATCAGCTTCTGCTGTCCCCCGCTCTCGGCGAACACCTCTGTCTGGGCAAGCGTCAAGGTGCGGCCGGCCTTGACCACCCTGCCGCGCGCCAGGATGCGATCGCCGACTGCGGGCGCGACGAGATTGATCTTGAACTCGGTCGTCAGCACGCCCCTGTCCGGCGGCATCAGGCTGAGAGCGGCATAGCCGGCCGCCGTATCGGCGATGGCGCTGACGGCGCCCGCGTGAACAAAGCCGTGCTGTTGCGCGACCGCCGGCGTGGGGCTGAGCGCAATCTCGACGAGACCGGGCGCGACGCTGACGAGCGTGGCGCCCAAGGTGCTCATCAACCCCTGCTTGGCGAAGCTCGCTCGAACGCGGTCCTCATAACCGGCAATCTCTGTTTCACGGCTCACGGCTGACCCTCCGACCGCCGAACGTGACATTGGCTCAGGCGGTCTGCAATAGGTCGAAGCAGCGCGAGCCTCGGCGCCGTCCGGATCCGAGCCGCCTGATTTAAGGCGCGTTGCCCGATGGGCGCGCGCCGTAGCGCAGCCCGTCGACGAGCAGGGCGACCATGCGTCGCGCATGTTCGGGTCCCTGATTGTAGGCGTGCATGCTCAAGCTCGCGACTGCGTTCAAAAGATCGGCGGCGGCGATATCGGTGCGGACCGCGCCAGCGGCTGTCGCCGATTCAAGCAGCGCCCGAAGCGCGGGTTCCTGCCGCTTCTGGAAGTAAGCGGGCAAGGCGCCATATGCCGGGTCTCCTGAATGGAGGGCCGTGGCGAGTCCGCGCTTGGCCGCGATGAAATCCACGTAACGCTGCATCCATCGCGCGAGCGCCTCGCCGGGCGCGTGCTCGGCGGCCAAAACGGCCGCAGCGTCCGCGCAGGCGTCGATTTCACGACGGAAGACGGCCGCGATGAGGTCGGAGCGCTGCGGAAAGTGGCGGTAAACGGTGCCGACGCCAACGCCGGCCTTCTCGGCGATCTCCCGCACCGGCGCGTCCACGCCGGAGGTTTTGAACACCGCCATCGCCGTCTGGAGCAACGTGTCGATATTGCGCCGCGCGTCGGCGCGCACGGGACGGTCCGCGCTTTCGCTCGGTTTTGAACCCTCATCCTGCTTCTTCGGTTTGCCGCCCATCACAACACGCTTGCTAAACGGAACAACGTTCCGTATAATCGGAATCACGTTCCATTTAACACCCATAACGCAACGCGGCGGCTTTGGCCACAGCAACCCACAATGGAGATTACCATGGAATATCGCTCGTTGGGCCGAACCGGCATCAAGGTCAGCCCCTATTGCCTGGGCGCTATGATGTTCGGCGGCATCGCCAATTCCGATCACGACGACTGCATCCGCGTCATTCACAAGGCGTTGGACTTCGGCATCAACTTCATCGACACGGCCGACCGCTACAGCGCCGGCGAGTCCGAAGAGATCGTCGGCAAGGCGCTGAAGGGGCGGCGCGACAAGATCGTGCTCGCGACCAAAGTCCATGGGCCGATGGGCGACGATCCCAACCAGCAGGGCGCGTCGCGGCGTTGGATCATGCAGGCGGTGGACAACTCGCTGCGCCGCCTGCAGACCGACGCCATCGACCTCTACCAGATCCATCGGCCAGCGCCGGACACCGACATCGAAGAGACCTTGTCGGCGTTCACCGATCTCGTGTGCGCGGGCAAGGTTCGCGCGATCGGCTCCTCGACCTTCCCGGCATCGGAGATCGTCGAAGCGCAATGGGTTGCCGAGCGGCGCGGGCTGGCGCGTTTTCGCACGGAACAGCCGCCGTATTCGATCCTGGATCGCGGCATCGAGCGTGAGGTGCTGCCGGCGTGCGAGCGTTACGGAATGGGCGCGATGGTTTGGAGCCCGTTGTCGAAGGGCCTGCTCACCGGACGCTACCGCAAGGGACAGCCGCTGCCCGACAGCCTACGGGTGAAATACCTTCCCCGGCAGATGTCCGACGCGCGCAGTCTGGAGGCGGTCGAACAGCTCATCCCGCTGGCGGAAGAAGCGGGGCTGTCGCTCACCCATATGGCGATGGCCTTCGTGATGGCGCATCCTGGCGTAACGTCGGCCATCCTCGGGCCGCGCACGATGGCGCATCTCGACGATCTGCTCGCCGGCGCCGAGCTTCGTCTCAGCGACGAGGTTCTGGACCGGGTCGATCAGATCGTCCCGCCTGGAACCGACGTCGGATTGAATGAGGCGGCCTACAATCCGCCGGCGATCCTGAAGGCCGATCTGCGCCGCCGGCCCAACGCCGAACGCGCCGCCGCATAGCGCCCAAAGACAGCGCCCGGAAGCCCAACATTCGTGGGACTGAAGGGTAGGACAATACCCACTCGAAGGAGATGACAATGCCAAACAAACCCGTCGCACTCGTTACCGGCGCCAATCAAGGAATCGGTCTGCAAATCGCTAGGGATCTCGTCGCGCAGGGCTTCACCGTTCTCGTCGGGTCGCGCAATCTCGAACGCGGCGAGGCGGCGGCCAAGGAGGTTGGGCCGGACGCGCACGCGCTCCAGCTCGACGTGACGGATCAGGCTTCGATCGCCGCCGCGGCGGCGCGCGTTCGCAAGGAGTTTGGCCGCCTCGACGCGCTTATCCAGAACGCGGCGATCTCGAATACGAACAAGCGGGCCGGCCAATCCGTCGAGGAATATGCAAAGACCACCCGCCCGAGCAATGTGTCGCTCGATGAAATGCGCGCGGTGTGGGAAACCAACGTCTTCGGCGTTCTCGCCGTCTACCAGGCAATGCTGCCGTTGCTGCGGGAGACGCCGGGCGCCCGCATCGTCAACGTGTCGAGCGGCGTCGGGTCGCTGGCGAGGAACTCGGACCCGGCCTTCGCCTACCGCGCGATCTTCGGCCCCGTCTACCCCGCGTCCAAGACCGCCCTCAATGCATTGACCGTCGCCATGGCGATCGAGCTGGAGCCGGAGGGGATCAGGGTCAACGCCGTCTCCCCGGGCTTCACCAAGACGAACCTCAACGGATATGCGGGCACAGAGAGCGTCGAAGAGGGCGCCCGCGAGGCGGTGCGCGTGGCGCTGCTCGGTCCGGACGGCCCGACAGGGACATTCTCGGGCGCGAGCGGCCCGATCCCGTGGTGATGAAGTCTCCAACACGTGAGACTTAGCGCAGCAGGCCGGCGTCGGCTGCAGATCCATGAACAAGAAAGAACAGACCATGCAATACCGCACGCTCGGAAGAACCGGAATCAAAGTCAGCCCTTATTGCCTGGGCGCGATGATGTTCGGCGCCGTGGGCAATGCCGACCATGACGACTGCATCCGGATCATCCACAAGGCTTTGGATGCGGGAATCAACTTCGTCGACACCGCCGACTTCTATAGCGCCGGCGAGTCGGAGGAGATTGTCGGCAAGGCGCTCAAGGGCCGCCGCGACAATATCGTGCTCGCCACCAAGGCGCATCTGCCGATGGGCGCCGATCCGAACCAGCAGGGCAATTCGCGGCGCTGGCTGACCCGCGCGGTGGAGGATTCCTTACGCCGCCTGCAGACCGATCACATCGACCTCTATCAGATTCACAGGCCGGCGCCGGAGACCGATATCGAGGAAACCCTTTCGGCGCTCACCGACCTGATGCGGGCAGGCAAGGTGCGCGCGATCGGGTCGTCGACCTTCCCCGTCTCGGAAATCGTGGAGGCGCAATGGGTCGCGGAGCGACGCGGGCTGGCGCGCTTCCGCGCCGAGCAGCCGCCCTATTCGATCCTCAACCGCGGCATTGAGCGCGAAGTGCTGCCAGCTTGCCAGCGTTACGGAATGGGCGCGCTGGTCTGGAGCCCGCTGGCGATGGGCATACTCACCGGCCGCTACCGCAAGGGCCAGCCGCAACCCGATAGCGCGCGCGCCAAGAGATTCCCCAAGCAGATGGCCGACGAACGCAGGCTGGACGCGGTCGAACGCCTCATTCCCGTGGCCGAAGAAGCCGGGCTGTCGCTGACGCATATGGCGATGGCTTTCGTGATGGCGCATCCCGGCGTGACATCAGCGATCCTGGGACCGCGAACGATGGAGCAATTCGACAATCTGCTGGCGGGCGCGGAGATCGTGCTGGATGATCAGGTTCTCGACCGGATCGACGCGATCGTTGCGCCGGGCGCCGATCTTGGATCGCTGACCGCGGCCTACGATCCGCCGTCGATTACGCAAGCGCCTCTGCGCCGCCGGCCAACCGCCGAACGCGCCGCGGCGTGATCGGCGTCAGGGGCAGGAAGCCAGAAAAGCCGGCCCCTCATTGCTTATAATCGTAGTCGCTCAGCAGCTTGGCGATCCGCACCGGCGCTTCGGAGCCGCTTTTGGTCTCAATGTCGTCGATCTTCCATTGGCCGTCCTCGCGCACGAAAAAGTAGGTGTTGACGCAGGCAACGGCGAGGTTGGTGAATTTGACCGTCACCGTCGCCTTGTCGCCGGCGACGACGAGGGCGTCGACTTTGACGTTCGACAGCGTCCAGGCCTGGCCGTCGATGATGAAATCCCAGTCAAGCGCGCAAACGCCGCCCTCCTTCACTTCGCAAGCGTCGTCCCGCTTGAACAGCGCCGCAAGCGATTTCGAGGCCCGTTTCCCCATGAGCTCGGTGCTCGACGATATATCCGACGGCGACTTTTCCGCGCGATGGTAGAGAGCGTAGATCTGGCGCAGCCAAACCGCCGGGTCGGGCTCGCGCGCATTCACCTGCGCGCGCGCCGGCGCCCCGCTCACCAAGAGCGCTCCCGCGAGCGCCGCCGCCAGCGCCCAATGCTTACAACCCGTCATCGCCCCGCCTCCTCGCGCTTGTTCCCGTTCGCCGATGGGCGTCCGGGCTCGAATCAATGCCGTTTGCGATAGTCGCCGCTGACTTCGCAGGACGGCCCATGAAAATTAAGGCAGCCGTCTTCTTCTTCGACGCTGACGCCCTTCTTGGTGCGGCGAATAACGAGAACGCAGGTGTAATTGTCCTCTTTGGCTTCGGCTTTCAGCGTGTCGCCGTCCGCTGCGCCGAGCGCGTCGGCGACCATGCCCGAGCAGCCCTCCGTCCCGACGACGGCCGTCACGTCGAAGCGGCCGTCCGCGCGATGCTTGATCGTGAGTTCCTGCCTATAATCCTTGGAGCCCGCGACATAGCGCCCCTCGAACGCCAGAGCCGCCTGAGAGGCGAAAAACGCCGCGCCGAACGCCAACGCCGATGTCATCCATTTCGACATGAGGGCGCCGATGATCATTCGGTTCATTGTCCTGACCCTATGCGAAGCCGATGAGCGCGGAGCGGCGCATCGAAGAGAGCTTTACGGAATGACAAAGTTCAATTTTCGGTTAATTCGGACGCCTTTTTACCGGCCTGTGATCATTGGCGTCGGCGCGCCATCGAGGCCCGCAAATTTTGATGGCCGGCGCTGAAACGGCATATTTCCCGATGCGGTTCGAAACCAAGCCGTCGATAAACCGACAGCGCCGCCGGATTGGCGCTTGAAACGCTCAGTCCAGCGGGGCGATCCAGTCCAGCGCCGGCTGCTTGCAGGGCGCAATACGCCAGCGTGGTTCCAAGCCCTCGCCCCTGGTATTCAGGATCGGACGAAAACCCCTCGAGGCCGCGGCGCGCGCGTCGGCGAAGCGACCAGTCGGCGACGGTTCCACACCTATTCCACGTGACCGCCGAATAAACATCCTGCCCGCGCTTTGCTCGCTAGTCCGGCAATCCGTCACAACATTGGTTGATGAATTGCTGTACCAAGCGCGCCCGATGAGCATCGATTCGGCAGCGCAATACTCGCCCCTCGCGGGTCTGCGTGATGAGTCCGATGCCCGCCAGCTCCGCCAGGTGGTGAGAGACGGTGGATTTGGGCAGTTTCAGAGCCTGCTGGATGTCGGAGACCTTGCATCCGGTCTCGCCCAACTCCGCCAACAGGCTAAAGATTTGCAGACGAGACGGGTGTCCAAGTTCAGCCAAGCATCGCGCGGCGACCGCGAAAGGGAGGCTTTCCGTCACCTAGCCGCACCCTTGCAAAGACGGCCGCGCGACTTTCATGGATTCAGAGCGCGCCTTCCAGACCGGAGTCTTTCGCGGCGGGAGACGGAGGGCGTCAAGCTGATCTCTTCGAAGCCCGATATCGTCTAAATCGCGGTCCCCTAAGAGCTCTAGCCTATTCACGAAGTTCTGCCGCTCAAAATGGGCGGCGATCTCGGACAGCCAATTGTAAATTCCGTTGAGCATGGCATTGCTCCCTTCTGACGATAGTTCTAGAATAGTCGTCCTAATGCGAAAAATCAAGGGAAAAGCCGATGGCTGATCAAAGCGATTCCGCGCGGGCGACCGGAAGCTGCCTCTGCGGGGCGGTGCGCTTCTCCATACATGGCCCCATGCGCGAAGTGGTTTATTGTCACTGCGCGATGTGCCGCCGCGCATCGTCACATGGCGTGGCCTATACCGCCTGCGCCCCGGAATCGCTTCAGGTCGCCGAACGCCGCAAGCTCAAGTGGTACAGATCATCGCCTAATGCTCGCCGAGGATTTTGCAAAGACTGCGGCTCGCAACTGTTCTGGGAATCGGCGCACGCGGCGCAAATATCCGTTTCAGCGGGAAGCCTAGACCAACCGACAGGACTTCGCTCGGGGAAGCACAAGCACCTCGAGTATGTCCCAGACTACGAGAGGCAAGTAGAGCCGTAGCAGCGAGCAATGTGGGCGCCGCGGTCGCTCGACCATCGCTCAAGATTTCCCGCAGCGCCCCGTCATAGGCGCGGCTTTGCCGCCCTCTCAAATTCCTTCCGTTTTGAGAGATGACATTTGACCCGTCAGACCGCCGTCAGCCCGCCATCGACCGATAGCTCGACGCCGGTGATGAAGCTGGCTTGGTCGGACGCCAGGAAGGTCACGGCCGCGGCGACCTCCTCGGGCTGGCCAATGCGTCCGACCGGAACCTGCGCCACCATCGCCGCGGCGCGCTTCATGACCTCTGGATTGTTCGCTCCGATGGTTTGGTGGAGCGGGGTGTCGATCGGGCCGGGGCTAACAGCGTTGACCCGGATCCGCCGGTCTTTCAGTTCCGTCGTCCAGGTTCGCGCGAAGGCTCGGACAGCCGCCTTCGAAGCGCTATAGCCGCTCGCGCCGGGCATGCCCTTCACGTTGGCGATCGACGTCGTGAGAACGATCGCGCCACCGTCGGCAAGCAGAGGGAGCGCCTTCTGCACAAGGAAAAACACGCCCTTCACGTTCAGGTCGAAGGTAAAATCGAACTGTTCTTCCGTGAGCTGATCCAGCTTGCCGGGTTTGCTGCCGCCGGCGTTGGCGAACACGATGTCCAGTCGACCGTGGCGCGCTTGGATGTGCGCGAAAATGGCGTCAAGATTGGCTATCTTGCTAACATCGGCCTGCACGGCGGTCGCCCTGGGGCCAAGTTCCTGGAGCGCAGAGTCAAGCTTTGCTTGATCGCGCGCTACGATGACGACGCTCGCGCCTTCGCTGATGAAACGCCTAGCCGTCGCCAAGCCGATGCCGCTGCTGCCGCCCGTGATGAGCGCGATCTTGCCGCCAAGCATGTTCGTCATGTAATTGCGCCTTGTGTTTGAGCCAACCTTGGAGGCGCGCTCATGTCGCGAAGACGTTGGAGCACAACTCGATTTCGTCGATCATGCTCGTGTCGGCGAGACGGGGGTAGCGTCCGCCGAGGCATTTGATTTATGCTTGGGGGGCATGAGCGACCGCCTCTCCGCCCTTCGGCTCTTCGCCCGCGTCGCGCGCAAGGGCAGCTTCTCCGCGGCCGCTCGTGAGCTGGGTCTCACCCAGCCGACGGCTTCCAAGATCATTGCCGCGCTCGAACGAGAGGTCGGCGCGTCGCTTCTGGTCCGCACGACCCGCGCCGTCACTCTGACCGAGGTCGGAATCAGTTACCTCGCCCGGATCGAGCAGGCGATCGCCGAACTGGACGAAGCGGATCACGAGGCTCGCGGCGGCGGCGAACTTCGAGGCGTGCTGCGCGTCGCCCTCACCTCCAGCATTGCCGTGCGGGAAATCATTCCGCGCCTGCCAGCCTTTGCATCCCGGCATCCCGCGCTGCGGATCGTGCTGCTCGTCGACGACGAACGCCAGAACCTGCTTGAAGAGGGCATCGATGTGTCCCTTCGGCTCGGGCCGCTGGAAAGCTCAAGCATGATCGCCAGACACGTTGGCGAGTGGCCCTTCGTGGTCGTCGCCGCTCCCGCCTATCTCAATGCCGCCGGGCATCCGGCGACCCCTTCCGACCTCCGCGCCCTGTCGACGATATCCCATTCAGAGAGCCCGACAAATCTGTGGACTTTCCGGAAGGGGAACGCTGTCGAAGCGATCGAGCTGATTCCGAAATACGTCATCAACAGCAACGAGGGTTGTATCGCAGCCGCCAAGGCGGGGCTTGGTTTCACATATTCAGCCACGCTTGCGGTCAGGCGCGAGCTTGAGGAGGGTTGTCTGATTCGCATCTTGCCCGAATGGCACATCGGCTCTTTGCAATTGAATGTGCTGTTCCCTGCCGGAAAAGCGGTCAAGCCCGCGGCGCGCGAATTTGGAGCGTTCGTGCTCGGCCTGCATCTTTGACCGTCGCCATTCCGGATCGGCTTTCCTGACGAAACAGCTTTGTCTCTTAAAAGTCCCCCTATTTTCAGGCAAAAGGCGCTTCGTCGTAATTCTTGAGTTCCGTACCGCTGGCGTGCTGAAGGTCGCACTTGGCTTGATTTTTCAACCGAAGACGGGCGTGATCCGGACATCCCCATAACATCCGAAAATGCCTGTCGGCGGCACGCGCCGCCGACAGGCCTATCTATGCAAAGGAGGCCCAAATGAACAGGCTCGCCCAATGCCATTGCGGGTCGCTTCGCGCGAACATATCCGGCGACCCGCTCATGATCAGCCTATGCCACTGCCGCGATTGCCAGCGAAGGACTGGAGCGTTCGCGGGCGGCGGCGCGATTTTCGAGACGACTCAGGTCGCCATCGAAGGGGATCGCAAGGTTTTCGAGCGAGATGGACAGGAAGGGCGCAAAATTCGCTTCCACTTTTGCCCGTCTTGCGGAACATCGTTGTATTGGGATGGAGATTTCCGGCCAGGCTGGTGCGTCGTCGCTGTCGGCGCATTCGCGGACCCGACATTTCCGCCGCCTTCGGCATCTGTCTTCGAAGAATCGAAACATGCCTGGGTTCAGCTTCCCGATGGGATGAAGCATGCCCAACGTGGGCTCGCCTCGTCAGCGGCAAAGGTCGACGCCGAGCCGCGCGACGATTAGTCCCAGCCCCTTCTTGGCTGCGGTCCCGCGTGTTGCAAAACTTGATATCCTCACCACGCCCAACCAACAGCACGTACCGTTGCAGATCGATGGGCGCGACGCTATACTGCCGGCGTCGGAAAAGGCAGACTTGGTTTGGTAAGCCCAAGTCCTTTCGGAAACGGAAGCTCTGTCCCTGCCTCGTGCATGAGTTCCCCTCGACGAACGTCGGACGCCGCTCAAGCGTCCGTTGTTCGTCCGTGTGGTTCTCAAAACGACGAACCGCTCCGGTCGAACGACCCAAAGGAGTAGTTCATGCACAACCCCCACTCGGCGCCCTATGATGTCGTGATTGCCGGCGCCGGCCCCGTTGGCTTGTTTCTCGCCTGTGAGCTGCGCCTCGCAGATCTCTCGGTGCTGGTTCTGGAGCAAGCCGGGGACCCGGACTCCCCGTTGAAGCGGCTTCCATTCGGCAGGCGCGGCCTTTGGGCGCCCACCATCGAAGCCTTCCACCGTCGCGGGTTGCTGAACGACATCGCGGCGCCGCAACCCGCGAAAAATGACCCGGACGGCGGCGGCGCCTCGACGACCGCACAAGGGGCGGAGCAGCCGCGCCGCCAGGCCGGTCATTTCGCCGGCATCCCTTTCGACACCGACAATATCGACGCCTCGAAATGGCGATATCGCCTGCCAAGTCCGGCCGACGCCAATATGGCGGCCGATATGGAGCATATCGAATCCGCCCTGGCCGCTCGCGCGAGCGCGATGGGGGTCGAGATCAGGCGCGGCCGCGGCGTCGAAGACTTCGACCAGTCGAACGAAGACGTGACCATTCGCGCGGGCGGCGAGACTTTTCGCGGACGCTGGCTCGTCGGATGTGATGGCGGCCGCAGCACAGTGCGCAAGGCGGGCGGCTTCGCGTTTGTCGGCACCGATCCCGAGTTCACCGGCTATTCCGTTCAAGTCGAGATGGCTGATCCCGATAAGCTCAGCCAGGGCCGCCACTACACGCCGACGGGCATGTATTTTCAGTCGCGGCCCGGGGCCATCGCGATGGTCGAGTTCGACGGAGGCGCTTTCCATCGAACCCAGCCGATCACGCTCGAACACGTGCAGGCGGCGTTGCGTCGCATCTCCGGCGCGGACGTCACCCTGACGGCCCTCCGGCTCGCCACCACTTGGACGGATCGCGCCTACCAGGCGACGACTTACCGCAGAGGGCGCGCGCTGCTCGCCGGCGACGCCGCGCACATCCATTCCCCCTTGGGCGGCCAAGGGCTCAACCTAGGGTTTGGCGACGCCATGAACCTTGGATGGAAGCTCGCCGCCGTCATCCGTGGCGACGCGCCGGCCGGTCTGCTTGACAGCTATTCGAGCGAACGGCATCCGGTGGGCGCGCAGGTTCTTGACTGGTCGCGCGCTCAGGTCGCGCTCATGCGGCCAAGCCGGAGTTCGCGCGCGCTCGAAGCCATCATCCGTGATCTCATCGACACGCGCGACGGCGCGACCTATTTCGCCGAACGCGTGTTGGGCGTTTCTCTGCGCTACGATCTTGGCGGCGGGCACCCGCTGGTGGGCCGCAGCGCGCCCGACTTCGAGTTGCTCGACGGGACGAAGCTCGGTGAACGCCTCAGGACGGGGAAAGGCCTGTTGCTGGACTTTGACGCTCGTGCGCCGCTTCAGGCGCTTGCAAACCGCTGGAATGGTCGGATCGCGTATGTCGCCAGCGACGCCAGGGACCGGTTGGGCTTGAGCGCTGTGCTCGTGCGCCCCGACGGCTTCGTCGCCTGGGCCAGTGAGGGCGCCTCAAACCATGAGGAAGCGGCTCAGGCCGCATCGCGCTGGTTCGGCGAACCCTAAGAGATGCGCGCACCTTCCCGAGCCGACTCCTTAATCCGGCGCCGAGATGGAACGGCTACGCCACGCTGTAAGAATAGTCTCAACGTTCTGTTCGAGCGGCTGCGTCGTGTCGATTTCCAGGTTATATCGGCAGAAATCGTGCGTCTTCAGGTGGTAAGCGCCTTCGCCAATCTGACGATTTCCTCGTAAGCGCTCTCTCCGCTCAATCTCGGCCGCCGGCGCATGAACGCCAACCCAGAAAACGTTGAAGGGCGATAGCAAGGCCTTCAGATCGTCGGCCCAGCTCTGGCGTTCCACAATATGTTCCACGAGGAGGTCCAAACCTACCTCTGCGAACGCGGGTATCGATCTGTGGAATCCTTCAAAGAAAGCTTCCCTGTACTGAAACCGAACATCTTTATCGAGCGGGCGAAAGCGCGCATCTGCGAGCTGATCAGAGGAATAGTAATGAAATTGAGGCTCAAGCCGGACCCTCAATTCCTTCGCCAAGGTGGACTTGCCTGCGCTAGAAGTACCGTTCAGCAGAATGATTCTTCCCTTGGATTGCGCCATGCCGCCAACCTCAGATCGTGGATTCCATCGGGCTATATCAAGCAAATCTCGGCGCGGCCGCGATGCGCCGAACGTCAACCATGCTCGGAGGACAATAACGCATGGCGAATGATGATCGCATCAAGATAATTCCCAGGAGAACGCCCGAATCCGCAGCCATGTTGGCGAACGTCAAACGGGCGATGGCGATCACCGTCCATCTCAACCGTCTGACCTTCGACGATGCGGACGAAGTCCGGGCCTTGTTCAGCGATCTCATCGGCAAGCAGGTGGACGACAGTTTTTTATTGATCCCGCCATTCTACACAACCGGCGGGGCCGACATCACGATCGGGCGCAATGTTTTCGTCAATCAGAACTGCACTTTTTATGATCTTGGCGGCCTCGACATCGCCGACGATGTGATGATCGGGCCGAATGTGAGCCTCATCACATCAGGCCATCCCCTCGAACCGTCGCGGCGGCGCGCCTTCACCATCGCCAAGCCCATCGCGATTGAAAGAAACGTATGGATCGGCGCCGGCGCAACGATCATCGGCGGCGTGACGGTCGGCGAAAACTCGGTTGTCGCGGCGGGTTCCGTCGTCACCAAGAACGTTCCCCCCAACAGTCTTGTCGGAGGAAACCCGGCGAAGGTCATTCGTTCGATTGCCAAATGAGGGCGACTTTCCTGCGTCGTTCAAAACTCACCGATTTTAGACCTGAAATCGCTGTCACAGCCGTCTTGGATTATGCGCGCCCGATCATCGCTACGCGGACAAGCCTTGTGCAATCTTCGACGCTGCGTCCCGCCGTGTCGATCCTCAAGCGATCCCGATCCCACGGCTCGTAGTCGTGGTCCATCACGGCTTGCCAATTCGGGAGAATAAGACCGGGCACCTCGCTGCGCCTTGTTTCGACGCGCCGCCGATGCTCCTCAAGGTCTGAACATATCGTTTCGACCTCGATGATTTGAGCCCCGGCCCGCAGGGCTGCGTCTCGCCAAGCCTTCCGCGTCGCCGGCCAGCCATTCACAGAATCGCCGATGACGTCATGGCCAGGCGCAAATTGTCTTCCGCCACAGCATAGGCCGCGCGATAGCCCGCGTCGTCCATCGATCCCGGCAAAATGCCGGATTCGCGGATCGCCTGTTCTAGGGAATCGATGCGCAGCCAAAAGGCCCCGGTCTCTCTCGCCAGTTCGCGTGCGATTGACGATTTCCCGCTACCTGGAAGACCGCCGAACACGATCAGCATAGCCATTGTCTCGCACCTCGAATCATCGGCCGGTAGGGTCTCCCAAAAGCTCCGGCTTTTCGAGCTAAAATCGCTTTTGGAAAAAGCTTGATTTCTGCATCAACGACGGTGCGCGAGTTTAGAGAGCTTGCTCCATAAAAAGGCTGATGGGGGAGGCCTTGTAAGGCGAGAAGGGTTCGCGAGGCTTGTAACCGGCGCCCCGATACAGAGCCTGCGCTTCTGTGTTGTGGATGCCCACCTCCAGCAGAGCGGCATGAGCGCCGAGTCTGCTCGCCTCGATGTGGGCTTTGCTGAGCAGCGCCGCGCCGACGCCGCATCCGCGCGCACTTTCTTCGACGATCATACGCTTGATCTCGACCGTTCCGTCGCCACGCTCGAAGACGACACAGAGGCCGACCGCTGTTCCCGAAAGGCGCGCAACGAGCACATGGGCGCCCGGCTCCCCCAAGGACTCGCAAGTGATGGGCCGCCGATATTCGCCGGAATAAAGCCGGGCCGCGACACCATCCGAATGGGCAAGAAGCGCCGCGACCTCCCGCTGCAAAGGGGTTTCCACTTCCACGGACGCCAAATCCGTCACGGTCCGGGCGCTTCCCATGAGGTTGCTCCTCCAAGGCTATGCGATCCGGGGATCAAAGCCCCGCGGGCGGCCGCATTCAAGATTACGCCCTGTACCGCTGTCTCTCAAAAGCCGCTGATTTTCGGCCAGAAAACGCTGTTCCGAATATTTTGATTTTGCACGTCCGATAGATGCGCCCTCTATTCGTGATGCGCCGCGAAGGCGGCGCGCATATGCTGGCGCTGTTGAATGACTGCGAGCCACGCGCAAAACGCCAGGGCGCAGCCCAACAGGAGCGGAATTTTCAAACCCCAGGCATCGGCGACCGCGCCGATCAGCGCTACCCCCAGGGCGCTGGCGCCCTGTTGCATAAGAAACTGGGCGCTCATGATTCTTCCGCGCAATTCATCCTGAGTCGAGGTCTGGAGAAGACCCACCGTGCCGGTGCGGCATATTTCGAAGCAAAACCCGCGCGCGACCATCGAGAGCGCCCCCAGCGCGAGCGTTGAAACGCTCAAGAGGGCGCATGTCCCGATCAAATACCCGAGAAAGGCGAGCATGATCAACCCGATTTTCAATCGCTTGCGGCCCCCCTGCGCCAGCCAGAGCGCTGAGAGCGTCGCCCCGATGCCGGCGCCAGCGAGCAACGTCGAAAGACCTTCAATCCCCGCGTGCAGCCCTCGGTCGGCAAAAGCGGGCAACATCTGACGCACCGCGGCGCCAAGCGAATCCCCGAACAACATCAAGGTCAACAATCCGCGAATGCCTGCGTGAGTCCAAATCGCGCGGATTCCGTCCAACAGATCGTGCAGGAACGCCTTTGTCGGCGGTGGGGTTCGCCGGTAGGAGCTCGGGGTCCGCATACGCGCCGCTGAGGCAAAAAAGACTCCGTAGCCTGCCACATTGCTGGCGAACGCGGCAGTAGGTCCGAAATGTAAAATGATCCATCCAGCGAGCGCGGGCCCGACGAAAATACCCAGTTGCGTGTATGCGGACGCCACGGCAATGGCGGACGAAAGGCGCTCAGGGGCGACGAATCTCGGCAGCAAGCCGAAAGCCGCCGGCACGCTGAATGCGTGTATGACGCCGTGCGCCAAAGCCAAAACGGCGAGCCACTCGACCGTAAGGCGTCCGGAGAAAGCAAGAGCCGTAAGCGCCGCCGCATGAAGCGTCGCCAAGGCATAGCAGATCATCAGAACACGAAATCGGTCGTATCGGTCCGCGATGACGCCCCCCAATGGAGCCAAAGCGCCCATCGGAACCGCGTCGAGCAAGGAAACGATCGCAAGCCACTTCGTCGAGTGGGTCAATGTCCAAGTCACCCAAGCGATAGCGACGGCTTGGACGAAAAAGCTCAGCCAGGAAACAATTGAACCAACGGAATATCGACGGAAATTGGCGTCTCCCAGCGCGTCGGCTATGCCGCCAAGCCATGCCATGCCGAGATTCCACTAGGGGTGATCGTTGAAGCCTGGCCGCGTCATAACACACGATCGCTCCTCAGGGCATCAGCTTCCGAGCGACGCCCTGTGAGCGTCGTCTCCCAAAACGTCTCGAATTATGCCTGACATCGCTGTTCTCAATATCGCGATTTTCGCGTCAAAGCACCGGCACGCCCGAGAGCTTGGCCTTCGCCTCGGGTTCGACGTGGATGGTGATGAGCGCCTCGCCGTCCATATCGGTCTTCAAGGCCGCCTCGATCCGGTCGCAAATTTCATGGGCCTCGGCGACGCGAATGTCGCCGGGCACGACGAGATGAAATTCGATGAAGGTCATGCGCCCGGCATGACGGGTCCGCACGTCATGCGCCTCGATCGCGCCCGCCGCATTGTGCCCGATCAATTCCTTGATGCGCGCCACCATTTCAGGCGGCGGCGCTTCGTCCATCAACCCCGCCGCTCCCTCGCGCACCATCTTGTAGCCCGACCATAGAACGTTCGCGCCGACCAGCGCCGCCACGATGGAATCGAGCGCGAGCCAACCCGTCGCCCAGACCAGGGCGACGCCGACAAGCACGCCGGCCGAGGTGACGACATCCGTCAGCACATGCCGGCCGTCGGCAATGAGCGCCGGAGAACGCCAGCGACGGCCCCAGAGCAACAAGAGCGAGGCCCAGACGCCGTTGAGCACGCTGGCTCCGGCGTTGATCGCGAGGCCCTCAAGAGGCGCATCGAGCGGCTTGGGGGCGAGGAAGCCAAGATAGGCCGAGTGAAAGATCGAGAGCGCCGCGACGACGACCAGCACGCCCTCGAACACGGCCGAAAAATATTCCGCTTTATGATGGCCGTAGGGGTGATTGGAATCAGCGGGCTGCGCCGAGACGCCGAGCGCGACGAAGGCGGCGCCCGCCGCCACAACGTTGATGGTGGTCTCCAGGGCGTCCGAATAGAGCGCAATCGAGCCGGTCAGCCAGTACGCCGCAAACTTGAGCCCAAGCACGACAAGGCCGACCCCGACGCTCCCGAGTGCGACCTTCTGCGTGCGCTCCATAGACCCTCGCCCCTTGCCCGTGACAGGGGACGAAGTAAGGGACCGCGGATCATCCGGTCAAGGCGCGTTCGGCGATCGTAGCATAGGCTCAATCAGGTCAAATCGCGTAATCTCTCAAAACCCCAACGCTTTAGGCGGTTTTCGCGTGTCGCAAATCGCTTGATTTTTGAACCAGAGCGACAGCGGAATGACGGCGACAGACGCTTCATTCCCTCCTTGGAGTCGGACGCACGCGCCGCTGTAAATCCCCCCATCCCCCGATCGGCGGACGCGGCGACCCGGCGGGGCGCCGTAGAGGAGACCGGCGCTGATTCCGGCGCTTGGGGGTCCGGTCCTTTGACAGCCACGCGCGCAACCAAGACGAACAAAGCCAAGCAGCAACGCGCGGCGTTTCTCCTGGCGTTGGAGGGCGACGCGGCGCTGGGCGCCACGCCGGACGAACGCCGCGCCATGGGGCGGCGGATGCAAGGGATCGCGCTCGCCGGCAATGTCGCAGGCGCCCTTGCCGCCTTATGGGCGGCGTTCTGGCCCTCGCCCTATGTTTGGTCGATCCTGGCCGCCGCAGCGATGCCCGTGCTCGCTATCGCGTTGCAACGATGGGGCCGCAGGTTCTTCGCCTTCGGACAGGCGCCCGATGGCCGCTTCGCCCTGATCGTCATGTATGCCGCGCCGGCCGCCGTGCTGGCGATCCGCGCGGCGTCCGATATCGCGCTGATCGACTGGCCGATGCTCTTGCCTGTCGTCGCCGTCGTTGCGGCGGCATGCGGCGCGCTCGTCGCCGCCCTGTGCCCTGACGTGCGCAACCTGGCCGGGATCGGCCTCCTCGCCCTGACCTGCGCGCTCTACGCCTATGGCGTGATCGCGCAGGCCGACGTGCGCCTCGACGATTCGCAGCCCACAATCTACCAGGCGACCATCATGGAAAGGCTGGTGAGCACGGGCCGCGGCCACGCCCATACCTTCGTTCTCTCGGACTGGGGGCCCGACGACGACAAGATGTCAGGCTCGTTCGGCGTGAAGCCCGACCTGTTCGACCGGTTTCAGGAAGGCGACACGATCTGCGCTTTCGTCAAGCCGGGCTTCCTGCGCCTGACCTGGTATGCGCTCGACGGTTGCCCCGCTGGCCAGGCGCAATAGAGCCGCGCCATTTTGAAGAGCGGCTCATTGATCTCGTTCCACGCCGGCGGCGGGATAGGGGCTAAGGCATTCGTATAGGGGCGCCCGCCCCGCGCGCTCCACGCCTGGGCGTCGCTCAGCATCGGCGGCAGCCGCGATTGCGCAAGCTTCGCGCCTGCGCCGGTGAATTGAAATTCCTCGATATTTTTGACGCGGCGACGGCATTGACGCTGTTTTGACGCTGGCTTGACGGACGCCGTGATGCATCTCCGCGCGCGTCGCGGCGTCCGCCTGTCGACGCGCGCCCGCCTCTGCAAGCAGAAGATTCTTGCTGCGCGGATGCCGGGCAAGGCTGGCCGTCGAATGGAGGGGATTCATGAAGCACAGCTATCAGATCGTTCTTGCGCTTACGGCGATCCTCGCAACCGTAGCCGCGGCTCGGGCCGAAGATATTTCACTGACCTGCACTTATGACGATCATTCCGGCGTTTATCGGCTCGACATATCGAGTAGTTACGTCCTTCACAACGGAGACAGCCTGCAGGCGACAGATATCATAATTGCCGGCGATTCCATTACTTTCACTTGGCCTGTCATGGCTAGATGGATGCAAAAGTACAATATAAACCGCACGACCGGCGCAGCTAAAGTTGATCGATACATGGGTGACAAGGTTACGAGTCGCATGGATTCATGCGTGAAGGCGGTAGAAGCTGCTAAAAAGTTCTGACCATAGGCAAGAAAACCTTGCGTTTTCGGGCCGCATTCCGCGCTCAAAGGAGATGCCTATGTTGAAGGGAATAGGCCGAATTATCGCCGTTTTATGGACGCTGCTCTGTTTGGTCGCTTGGTTCTACTGGCCGCAAGGCGACAGCTTTCCTGAACGCCTGCATGCTTTCGCGGATTTGGCGCTTTTATGGGCGTTTCCGTGGGCGGCGTTTCACATCGTCAAATCGACCGCCGGGTGGGTTCGAGAAGGGTTCAGCAAGTAAGCCGTGGGGAGCCTCCGCCGTGAACGAGCGCGGGCAGGAAGCAAGCGTGAGCATGGAGCGATGACGTTTCCGATATTGCGAGCGTCGCCATGACCGATTTCAGCAACCCTAATTGCCGTATCGACTGCCGCTCGGTCTCACACAGAAGCAGCGTTATCGAGGTCGGCGTTATCGGGCCGGGGCAGATAGATCTTGAAGTATTCGAAATCGATCCGGACAAACACCCGGCAGGCAAGGACATTCGCAGCGGCGGCGTTACAGAAGATTCCGTGACGGCCATGACGGAAACTGTGCTGACGGAGGCGGAAGCGCAGAGGCTCATTGACCTTCTCGGCGCGGCGATCGACGAGGCCAGGCTGCTCCGACAATCGGGCGCGGCGATAGGCGCCGAAGAGGGTGGCGCGTGAGGTCGTTATATCAAACCCGACGGGCGTCCGCGGGGCGGCTTTCGCGTGTCGCCGGCGCCTCTCAAAACAATTACCGCGGCCGGCGCCTCATTCCCTCTTTCGAGGGACTGTCCGGGCGATACTGACCATCCCCTCCAGTCGCACGCCGCGTCCAGCTTCCGCGGGAATGATGCGTCGAATGGTGAGCGCGCGCCACCGTAAACGCGGGACTTGCTCAGGCGTCATCCCGAGGACGACTGATTTTCAGGCCGCGGCGCCGCATTTTTATTCCTGGCGCCCCCTTTGAATGTTTTAGATGTAAACCATATGAGCGCTGCGGACGCTTTTTCACCGTCTCCTTTTTGGATCTCGGAAATAGCCGAGGCTGGCTGGCGCCAGCGACACCCCCCGCCAAGACACAGGACAATGTCAGACGATCCCTTTCAAAAGGATGGCGCGTCGATACGCGGCCCCGTGGATAGACTGTTGGACGAAGCTATTACCGAAACCCCCAGATTTCGGGAGGCCTTTTTGCGTTCCGAGGCCGCACGCCAAGCCAAAATTCTCGCCAAGGCGGTGCGCTCCGGCGACGCCGATATGTTGCGACAGCTCAAGATTGCGATCGACAAGATTCGCCATCGAACGAGCCGGCGTTAGGCAAAGCGCGCGTGTCGCCGCAAAAGGGGGCTCGGACGGACTGCGCTCGACCCAAAACGGGCGTTTACAGCGGAGAGACCTGCGCGGTCTCATCGATGAAGAAGCGAGCGCGGTTCTCCAGACACCATTGCTCCAACTCGGTCCTCAACACGGGCCAGAGGTCGGCGGCCCAGGCAGGGGCCTTACGCCGCCAGGCTTCTTCCGTCGGCAAATACGCCGACAAGACGCCCATCAGCAATTCCAGAATGAATGAACCGCCCGGCGCGCTGACGACGAGCTCTTCCTTCCAGCGCGGGTTGAATTGAAACATCCTGCGGGTTCCAAACGTCTGACTTGCCTGTCCGGAGCATCGCCCGAAAACATGTCGGTTTCTGCTCCGTCGCCACTCTGACCCCCGAGTCCGCCGCGCGTCGGCGATGGGGTGGACGGCGTCCCCCTCACTTCCCGATCGGGAACGGAACGCCGTTAACGGTCGCCTGCGCCGGCGGCCCGCTCATTTCGATGTTCCACGCCAGCCGGCCGTCCGGGCCCGTCGTCGCCATGCCCTTGACCGCGCCGATGGCGAGCGTCGCCTTGGCGACCTCGGGCGACAGAATGGCGAAGGGCTTGACGAGGGCGATCAGCTTGTCGAGCGAGTCGACGCTGACAAGGATATGCCCTTTGACGGAATCATTGGGCGACACTTGCACTTCGCCCTGGTAGGCGAGATCGATAAGCGGGCTGCGAAGATATCCCGGCGCGAGCGTGAAGGTCGGCGCGCTGCTCTTGAAGATCTGTTCGATCTTCGCCTGGCCTTCCGGCGAAACATCCTTCTCGACCATGAAGTCATGGTCGTCAAGCGCGACCCTGGCGATCCGATCGAGGCCCTTGATCTTCATGCCGACGGCGAAATCCAGGGAGAGCGGCAGCAGGAGTTCGAAACCCTCGGGCAGGAACAGCGATCGCATATTGAATTCGTCGATCTTCAATCCGAATCCGCCCGTCGCGACCTCGGTGAAGCCGGGCAAATCGATCGTCTCGCGAAACCCCTTCATGTGCGCCTCGGCGAGCGGCATCTCGAAAGCCAGATCGCTTATGTCGGTGGTGAGGTTCATCTTCGCCCAGCCTGGGAGACCAGCGGCGAGAAGCGTCTTGAGCGTGGCGAGCGACGTCGCGTTCTTGGGCTGATCCTTCTGCGCGAGCACGAAGCGCCACGCGGCCAGCGCCTGTTGCGTTCGGAACTGATCGATCGTCCCGTCGACGGTCGCCGGTCCGAACGTGAAACTCGCGTCGATCTTGGCGTTCGGCTGCGTTTCGACAGGGATCGACATTTTCTGGACGAATGCGCGCAGGGTCTCATGCAGAGCGAGATTGGCGCCGCCATCCGTCGTCGTCTGCTTCATGTCCGCCTGGAGGTCGGAATATTGGATGCGGAGCGGGATGGTTGCGCCGCCGTCGAGGACGCGAACATCGGCGACGATGTCGCCGAAAGTCGAATGCGAGGCGAAGGGAACCGGTTGGGCCGGATCGTAGGAGATATCGAGATGCATGCCCGTCACATCGATCTTTCCCGACATCCGACCCTTGTCGGTCGGGGCGTCGAAGACGATCGAGGGAAACGCATCGGCAGTCACACGCCACGCGCCGCCGGCGCCAGGCGTGATCTGGTAGGCGAAGTCGCCCATCTGCAGCTCGTCAGGCGGCGTGGGGATGAGGTCCAGGACGCGGCGGCTATGCCAGGTGACCTTGTAGGAATCGTCTTGCGGATCGACGCTGACGATCCCCTTGTCGGCGATCGCCGGCCCAAAGATCGCGATGTAGCCGTCAAGCACCTGCTTGGCGCCTTGCGGCGTCGCCGGCTCCGCCTGCGCCTGCGCCGCGGCCAGCCCCAAGATCAGGGCGAAACTCCTTGCTTTCCACTTCATGGGGCGACCCTCCAGTTGTGCGCGGCGTTTGTAGCAGCCTGGCGGGCGCGGCGCGAGATCACAGGGCGGCGGCGGACATCGACTTGATGCGGCAGACCGGGAACGACGACGCGCGCGAGCCGAGCCATGCCCGCACCCTGCTCGCAAACGAAGACCGCGTCACTGGAATGCACTGTCACCGCAACGCTTATCTGACCGTCTCCGCGCTCCTCTTCAGGGCTTCTCGCCTCCTGGCGGCGGCGCAAGCGCCTGGTCCATGACAAAATTGGAGGCAACGGAGCAGGAGTAATCTTTCGTCGCCGCCGCCTCCATCCAGTCTCGCACGGTCGTCAATTCCGCCCGGCGCCGCTCCGGCAGCGTCCAGGGTTTCTTTCGGTTGTACACAAGCACGTCCACCGAAGCGCACAGCCTCTCGATTTCATTCGCGGGCGTAGCGTCCTTACCCGTCCGGTCCGTCATGTCGCGCGCGATCCTCGCAGCCGCGACCCAGGCGCGATCCTCTGTTGCTTCGGGAAAGGCGTCTGGCCGATCGGCTGCTATTTTGGAGAGAACATAGAGCGCATCCAGAGACCGCCCGCCGTCCAACAATCGCTGGAGCTGTTCGAATGCATCCGGCATGTCCTCGATGCGTCGCATCGCTTCCCAATAGGCCTCATGAGGGTCGGTGCGCAGAATGAAGTCGAGGAGCGGCTCCACGCCGGCCTCGCGCGGCACGCGCGCCAACGCGGTCATCACCGGAGCGATCTCCCGCGCCCTGGCTTCGTCGGCTTCCCTTTGTCTCAGAGGGGCCTCCGCCCGATATCTTTCGTGCAGGGCGTCCCATGTCACATTAGCGAAGACGCTGGTGAAAAGGGCGCCCGCGACGGCCAGGATGAAGAGCGCCCGCGATCGCCAGAACGCTCCGGCCATAACGCAAAGCGGCCATGCTCTCACGAGGATCAAATAGATCACGGGATAAGGCTGCGGCAACTCGTCGTATCTGACCGACTGCAAAGCCCCGCAGAGGAACACGACGAGCAGCGCGCCTAATGTCGTCAGGAAGACCAGGCCGCCCCGGGATATCCACTTGTTCCGCGCCGTCCACCAACTATCGAGCCCTCCGCTCGCGACCAGAAAAATAAGCGCGAGGACTAACGCAGCGGCGCGCAGGAGGGAAAACCCCACGATCGGCGCCAAAGTTTGCAGATCGGGCATGAGCGTCAGGGAAAACGCACCCGCAATGCAAAGAAACACTATGGCCAAGACGCGCAAGCATTCACCCCCGTCCCGCCTAGCCGACGACCGCCGAGGCGAGCAAAACCAGGATCAGCGCCGCCACGGAGATGATCGTCTCGACGATCGTCCAGGTGCGAAACGTCTGCGGCACGGTCATGTTGAAATATTCTTTCACCAGCCAGAAGCCGCCGTCGTTGACGTGAGAGAGGATCAACGCGCCCGCGCCGGTGGCGATCACCAGAAGTTCGACCGATGTCCCCGGAGACTTCAAGGCGATCGGCGCGACGATATTGGCGGCCGTGGTCATCGCCACCGTCGCCGATCCCGTGGCGATCCGCATGAGCGCGGCCAGAAGCCAGGCCAGCAGCAGCAACGGGACGTTGGCGCTCACGGCGAGATCGACGATGACCTTCGAAACGCCGCTGTCGATCAAGATGCGGCCGAAGCCGCCGCCGGCGCCGACAAGAAGCGTGATCGCCGCCGTCGGCGCGAGGCAGTCATTGCTGAATTTCAACATTGCGCTCGCCGAGACGCCGCGCATCGCGCCGAGCAGAATGAAGCTCGCAACGGCGCCGCAAAGGAGCGCAATATCCGTATTGCCGAGGAAGCGGAGGGCGATATTGGCGGGCGTTTTGGCGGCGAAAATGAGATCGGCCCAACTCCCGGCGAGCATCAAGATCACCGGAAGCAGAACAACCAGCATGGTGACGCCGAAGCCCGGCAGGCGCCGGTCCGGATCCTGAGTCGCGACCAGCGTCGCCGCGATCGGATTTTCGGCGGGCAGGACAATGCGCGGCGCGATGAACATGGCGAACAAAGGTCCGGCCAAGGTCGCCACGGGCAATCCGATCGCGACGCCGTAGAGAATCGTCTTGCCGATGTCGGCCTGATAGGCCTGCACGGCCAGCAGAGCGGCGGGATGAGGCGGGATCAGCCCATGCACCACGGAGAGCCCCGCCACCATCGGCAGACCGACGATAAGCAAAGAGGCGCCGGTCTGGCGCGCGACATTGAAGGCAATCGGAATCAAGAGAACGAAGCCGACTTCGAAGAACACCGGCAGGCCGACGATGAAGCCGATCAGCATCATCGCCCAATGGATGTTTCTGGCCCCAAAAAGGCCGATCAGCGTGTTGGCTATCTGCTCGGCCCCACCCGATTCGGCCAGCATTTTGCCCAGCATCGTGCCAAGCGCGATGATGATGGCGATATGGCCGAGCGCGCCGCCGACGCCCGCTTCAAAAGATTTGACGACGTCGGCGGCCGGCATGCCGGCGACGAGCGCAAGCGCCAGAGACGAGCCGAATATGGCGATGAACGGATTGACTTTGAAGCGCGCGATCAACACGACCATGCTGACGACGGCCGCGACGGCGACAAGAAGCAAGATTGTTTGCGGCATTCCCATTCACCATGTGTTGACGCGATCGATCAAAACACATGCCGGGAAAACCGCAACTGCTTTGCTTTGGGTTTGCAAAAAAGACCCTTCGGTCGGCGCGCGCGGGGCTCCGCTCCGAACAACGGGTTTACGCGGCATCACCGTAACTGCCGGCCTCGTCCGCGGCTCGACAAGGAGCGTGAGGGATGGAAGCCGTTGAATCGAATTTATGTCTACTCAACATCCGCGTTTGCGGGCGCGTCGATGAGCCTTCGAAGCAGGCTTGCGCACAGCGCCAAATCCTCTTCGCTCCAGGACGCGACCCGCTGCTGGAATGCGGCGCCCTTGGCCCGCATCGCGGCCTCCATTCTTCGGCGGCCGGCGGCGGTCAAGGATAGGATAGTGCTTCGCCGATCCGAGGGATCGATCGACGTCGCGACGAGTCCCAAGCGCACGAGATCGCCGACGAGTCGGCTTGCCGCGCTGCGGTCCATGCCGATGGCTTGGGCGACGGTGCTCGGCTTGGCCGGGCCTAAGGCGTGGAGCCAGACGGCGATATGGAAGGCGGCCGGCTGCAATTCTCTGTGAAACTTAGCCGCGGCCTGCGCCGTCAAAGCGCGAGACTGGCTCACCAGCGTGTTGAGAGCAGCGCCGAGCGCAAGCACGCACTGCTCCCGATGCCGCGCGTTCCGCAGAGTCTTGTCGTTGTGCGAACTCATCATCCCATCGATTGGCGATTCTTGTCTCGAACTCCATGTCAGATTAGTTGACAAAAATCCATTGTCGATATAGTGGATATTTATCCATTATCTAAGGGAGCGCCCTTGTCGCCGTCTGTTCCGATCTTTGTCATAACCGGAGCGACAAGCGGCATCGGTCGACTCGTGGCGATTGCGCTCGCCAGGCAGGGAGCGCATCTCGTGCTCACTGCGCGCAGCCAAACCAGGGCCGATGCAACGGTTGCGATGATCGAGGCCGCAGCGCCCGGCGCACGGGTCGATGTGCATTATGGCGATTTCGCCGATCTGGCTTCGGTCGCCACGCTGGGGCGCGAGATCGCGGCGCGCCATCCCCGGATCGACGCGCTGATCAACAATGCCGGAATTCACGCCTTCAAACCACGGTTCACCAAGGACGGCTATTCCGAGATGGTCGCGGTCAACTATCTGGCGCCGTGGCTCTTGACGAACATTCTACGGGAGACCGTGATCAGGTCGGCGCCGTCGCGCATTGTCACGGTCGCCTCGGAAGCCTCGCGGCAAGCCGCTGGATTTGATCCTCTCGCCGCCCTCATCGACAAACGCCTGTTCACTGCGCGAGGCTCCTCGGCAATCTACGGCCAGACCAAATTGATGAATATTATGTTCTCGATGGAGCTGGCGCGGGCGCTGACCGGGACCGGGGTGGCGGTCAACTGCCTATGTCCCGGATTCAATGTGACAGGCCTCGGACGTGAACTCTGGTTCGCGGCGCCGCTCGAACGGCTGCTGGCCTGGTTGAAGATCGGCAATCCCGAGCGCGGCGCAGGCATTATCGCCCGCCTGGCGAGCGATCCCGCATTCGCCGCCGTGACGGGCGGCTACTTTTCCGTCAAGGACACGCGACCGATCGTCCCCGCAGCGCCGGGCGCCGACCCGCAGGCGCGGCAAATGCTGTGGCAGGCGACCGCAGAACGAGTCGCCGCCTTTAGCCGGGATGAGGTCGTCGAAGAAAGCCGAGCAAGTCTCTGAGGCGCGCGGCCCCGGGATGGGAGCGGCGTCGCTCACCCTTCTATCGGCCGCGTCCGCGGCCACGTGACGAACAACAGGTTTACGGCGGCAGCGCATTATTGATCTGGAGTCTGCCGAACCACGCCTGGAAGCGACAGAGGCTCATTGAATGCGCCGTCGCCGTCATTGCCCCGACCGAGGCGCTTCGACGGAGCGGCGTGATCGCGCGGGGTAACGGACGTCGACACGCAACAGATTCCCAGGTCAACGCTGCGGCGCCGGTAGTTCCGCCTCAGTCTCCGTCCAACCGGCGAATAGGCGAAGGCCGGAAAGGCCGACAACAAGATACAGCGCGCCACAGACGATCAGCACCGCCAGCGCCCCGATGGCGCCGATCAGGCTGGGAACAAGCAGCATGGCGCCCAGCGTGCCGGCATTGGTCACAGCCATATAGGCGCGCGTCGCAGCCCCCATGTCAGCGTGATGCAGACGGGTCTGGCGCAGCACGGCCATCGGAATATCCTTCATCGGTCCGCCGGCCGCCCCCAGCGCGGCCGACGCCATCAGCCCCGGCAGAATCCAGGCTGCAGGAAGTCGGGTGGCAAACGCTAGCAAGAGGATCGCAAAGCCCAACAGCAGATTACCGCCGAACATCTGCGCCTGCGGTTGGGCCGGCATCGTGCGGCTGCCGATCACCAATGTGGCCGCCAGATTGGCGCAGCCATAGGCGGAGATCACCAGCCCGAAGGCTGCGATGCCGCTGCCGCCCGGCCCGGTCACGCCGTGCTGCGTTATTAGCAGCGGCAGGGCGAGATAGAATGCGGCGTACCACGCGCCATTCAGCAAACCGCTCACTTGCAGCATGAATCCGAGCAGTTTGTGGCCGCGCATCGCCCGCACGCCTCTGCCAATATTGGCCAGTACGGGCTCCCTCGCGCGCGGAAACGGCCCAGATGCCGGGCGGCATTTTCCGATCAGCGCGACCGCTGCGGCGGAGGCTAGAAAGCTCGCCGCGTCCAACGTCAGGAAATGCATCACCGGAATCATGCCGCCGAGCAACCCGATCAGGCCGGGCCCGAGCAGCCGCGCACTGCGGTCCGTGGCGTCAAGAAGCCCATTGGCCGCGGGCAACAGCCTCTTGTCTTCGATCAGTCGCGGCAAAATGGTCTGCAAGGCCGGTTGAAACACGGACTGGCCGATCGCCAGCACCGCGACGGCTCCAACCAGGCGCCATCTGCTGACCACGCCGGTGGCCATCCACGGCAGGACGATGGCCAGCAGAACCCCGGCCCGACACAGATCCGCGCCGATCATGCTGGAACGCGAATCCCACCGATCCGCCCAGCGCCCGATGCCCAGCACCGCCAGCAGAACAACGCCCGCCTGAAGCGCCGTCAGATATCCCGCATTCGCCCCCAGAACGCCCACGGCGATCCAGGTCAGCGCCACCGAATACAGTTGATCGCCAATCGCTGAGAGCGACAATCCGCTCCACAGCAACGCCATAGGCCGGCCGCGCAAGGGGGAGAAGATATGCGCCATGGCCAACCTTGTTTCGATGACTCGCGGCACCATCAAAGAGACGGTTTCCCCTGTCAACCGCTTATAGCCAGAAGCGACATAGGTTCATGGAATGCATTGTCGCTGCAACTTTGCGGAGCGCCAGCGGCCTTTCAGATCGTTCCGTATTTCGCATATTCGTCGGCGATGTCGGCCTGAATAGCCTTGGCGGCGGCGATGTCGGCGGCGGCGCCGGCCTGATCGCCTTTCTTCTGCTTGGCGAGGCCGCGCCCGTACAGGGAGCTCGCCAGCCTCGGATTTATCTTCAACGCCGCGTCGTAATCGGCGATGGCCTTGTCGAGGCGGCCGAGCCGCAGATAGAGGAAGCCGCGGGTGTCGAGAACGCCGGCGTTGTTCGGGGCCAGTCCGGCGCCGGTGTCGCAATCGACGAGGGCGCGCGGCAGATCGCGGTTGGCGGCGGCGCGCAGCCAGCAGCGGTTGTTATAGGAGGCGGCGTCTTTCGGGTCGATCTCGATCGCCGTTGTGAAGTCGGCGATGGCGCCGTCGAAATCGCCCTTGGAATTGTGCGCGCCGCCGCGGTTGTTGTAGGCGTCGGCGTCTTTGGGATTGATCTCGATCGCTTTCGTATAGTCCGCGATGGCGAGGTCGAAATCGCCTTTGGTTCTGTGGGCGACGCCGCGGTTGTTGTAGGCGGCGGCGTCTTTCGGATCGATCTCGATCGCCTTCGTGTAATCGGCGATGGCGCCGTCCAAATCGCCTTTGGCTGTTTGGGCGGCGCCGCGGTTGTTGTAGGCGTCGGCGTCTTTCGGATCGATCTCAATCGCTTTCGTGTAGTCGGCGATGGCGTGGTCGAAATCGCCCTTGGCGTCGTAGGCGTAGCCGCGGTTGTAATAGGCATGGGGGTCTTTCGGATCGATCTCGATCGCTTTCGTGTCATCGGCGATGGCGCCGTCGAAATCGCCTTTGGCTCTGTGGGCGACGCCGCGGTTGTCGTAGGCGGCGGCATATTCCGGATCGATCTCGATCGCCTTGGTGTCGTCGGCGATGGCGTGGTCGAAATCGCCCTTGGCGTCGTAGGCGTAACCGCGGTTGTAATAGGCACGGGCGTCTTTCGGATCGATCTCGATCGCTTTCGTATAGTCGGCGATGGCGCCGTCGAAATCGCCCCTGGCGTCGTAGGCGTGACCGCGGTTGTAATAGGCGGCGGCGTAGTTCGGATCGATCGCGATCGCCTTCGTATAGTCGGCGATGGCGCGGTCGAGATCGCCCTTGTTTTCGTATTCGATGGCGCGGTTATAGTAATCCGCCTTGGCGCGCGGAAGCTGACGGATCGCCTCGTCGCAGGCCTGGATCGCCGCGTCTCCGCTCAACATTGCGCAGTCTTGCTTCGCATCGGCCAGCGCCGCGGTCGTGTCGAGCGCCGCCGAAAATAACATGACCAGCGCCAATTCCCGCAGCATGGCGAACATTCCCCCATTTGCGACTGCGCCGGTCGCGCCGGCGTCTCGCCTGCGCCGGACGACGCCGCCGCCGTCAGCGACCCTGTCCTCCGCACCGGTCTGGCGCAACAGCCGATTACGGGCTGGAGCTTGGCAAGACGCCCTACCCCTTGTCGTGATGGCCGCCGTGGGGAAATCAAAGATGCTGCAACACGATGACCAGACAGGGATATCAATCATGGGTGTGCGTGATTCTGGCGCCAATCTCCACCATTGACGGCGGCGCCCATCAGCCGGCCTCTCGTCAAGGGCGCGCAAGGATGAAATCCGTAGCCTTGCCTCAGCAAGGAGGACGCCTTTGCGGCGCATTGCGCTATGCCGGAACGTCCCGCTCCGCAAAGGCGTCGACGGCCCATGCCTCGCCGCGTTTGATGTGGGCTCGCGTCACATCGAGCCAATCAGCAAGCGGCATCAATCGCAGACCATACGGCTCACACCACCCCTGGGCCTCGGAGACGAACGGCGCTCCGTCAGCAAGACGCCGCAGCACTTGGACGACATGGGTGATTCCGCGAGAACGGGGGTGATTATTAGCCCAAGCGCCGCCGCCCTGTCGCAGACCGACCGTCGCATAGGGCGGAAGGGTGTCGAGGGCAATCTCGTCGCCTTCCAGAAGCCAGCCGGATCGCCGTTCGAGTTCCTCGATCATGCGATCTGACCATGTGTCGATAGCAGCCACATGATCTCTGCCAAACCGTTCCGCGGCAAGCGGGCGATTGGCCGCCTCCATTCCGGCGCGGAGGAGCAACGCGGCCCAGCCGGAGCAATCGATAAACGGCGGATCGGCCTCTAGCCCCGCCGCTTTGATTCCGCGCTTATACCCGACTCGCCCAGTATAGCGATCGACGATCGCCCACATAGCGGCCCCGGAGGCATCGAGCCAAAGCGATTTGCTCATGTTTGGGCGCCCGTGCGTTGATCGCGGAGTTTAGGACGATCAGGGATCGCTTCCACCGCCAGAGCGCGAATTACGGTGTCCACGCCGTAGATGGGCCGTCTCACACGCGACGCCCATCGACAGGCCTGAGACCGCATGGCAACTTCATTTGGTCCGGCTCGTTGGCTTGGGCCTCATGGAGAAGACGCCTTGCGAACCCTTCTCGCGGCTTGGCTTATTTTGGCCCCTCTGTTCGCAGCGCTGCCGGCGACGGCGCAGAACGCGGCCAATCCGGCCGGCGGTTCAGGCGATGTCGCCGCGCTTCAGCAACGCTTGAGCGGCGCGGGCTGCTATGCCGGCCCAATCGATGGACTTCCCAGTGCGTCTCTGGACAATGCGATCCATGTTTGCCCCTTGCAGGACCCGCAGCTCCAGATCGAAACCGGGATGCATAGTTCAACAGACGTCAGCGTGCTGTTTCTCTCCGGCCACGGCCTGACCGACGAGAAGCTGATGTATTGGTTCCTGCCTTCGGACGCGACCGAGGATCAGGCGCATGGCAAGGGCCTGTCGCAGGACGATGTGAGCCGCGCGCTGAGAACTGCGCCCGGCAAGGTGATCTGGTTCCTCGACACCTGCCATGCCGGCGGCGCCGTGACGCGTTCGCCGGTCGACGTCAGCAAGCTCGTCAACACTGTCACCTCGCCCGAGAACGGCGGCCTTGTCACGTTCGCCTCTTCGAAGGGCGACGAGACTTCGGTGGAGAGCAGCGTGTGGAAGAACGGAGCTTTCACTCTCGCATTGGTCGAGGGCATCGAGAAAGGACAGGCGGCCGCGCGCGGCGACGACGCGATCACGGTCTCGACGCTTGACGCCTATCTTCGGCTTCGCGTGGGCAAGCTCACCAACGACGCGCAACACCCCAACATGCTGCGTCCGCCGCAGGAGACGGACTTCACCTTCGCCCAGGCGAGGACGCCGTGACCGTTTGGCGCTTGAATCAAGCTGGTGGTTTACGCCGCCAAGTTCGGCGAGCGCCAGGCGATGGCGAGCGCGCCCGATAGCGCTTCGGCGTCAAGAGGCGTCGCAATAAACTGCAAGCCTATGGCGTCGTTGCGGACGCTATCTCGACCCAAGCGCATGACGAGGACATTGTCATGCGCTTCAAAGTCGCGAATTCCCGCGAAAATGGGGGGATCGGAGCATGCTCAATCCTGAACAATCGCTGTTCAAATCTGCTGCTCCGACGAGCCTCGCCGGCTATAAGTCGACTACGGATTCCGTTGGATATCAGGCGCTTGACGTTGCGTCGTACCATTTAACTGCACTTAACTACACGGGAAGTTGAATTCGACAGTCCCGATTCTGCGCGCTCGCAGTAATCTCTTCGCAATGGGGGAAACATAATTCTCTCTCACTCATTCCCGAGGTCAGCCGATTTATCGAAACCGAATGAGCATTCCGTATCAGGAGCCAAGACAATGATCGCGTCCATCAAGAGGTTCGTCGCCAATGAGTCAGGCGCAACCGCCATCGAATATGCCCTTATCGCCTCGCTGATCGCCGTCGCGATCATCGTTTCGCTCACCGCCCTGGGCACTCAGCTCAATTCGACCTTCAACGAAGTTTCCGGCAACCTGAAATAGCCGCAGGCGACAGGCGACTTTGTTTGATACGATGCGTCGGCGATCTTGCTGCGGTCGCCGGCGCATCGGTTCCTACCCACAGTTCACGGGCTTACGGCGACTCCAGCCTTGCGCGGGAATGACGCGTCAAATGGTGAAATACTTACCCGTCAGCGTAAACCTGCTGCGGCATGACAAATGGGGAAAGGCAGGCTACCCGCGAGCCCTCCAGCCCATTGTCTCCAGAATGCGAACAAGGGCGGCCTGCGCTACGCGCATATCGGGAGGCGCGGCATCTGAAATCACGGCGCCGTCATTTCTCTTCGATCAAAGTTCGAGCGGCGATCACCGTCTCGACATCGCTTGCCTTGACGGCTTTGCCGCGCTCGTCGACGAGCGCGACCTTCAATGTCTGGCCGGATGACTTCGATTTGAGGGCCAGCGGCGGCGGCGCGCCCTCGCTCAGCCAGCGATCGCCCCACGCGGTCATGGCGATGAACGGCAAGCCGAGCGAGCGTCCCATCTCCGTCAGCGGATATTCGATCCGCGCGCGCTGACCGTCTTCCCGGTACTCGCGCCGCTCCATCACGCCGCTCTCGACCAGCCCGGCGAGGCGGTTGCTCAGGACGCTGCGCGGAATGTCGAGGTCCAACTGGAAATCATCGAAGCGCCGGAGGCCATAGAGCGCCGATCGCAGGATCAGCAATGTCCATCTGTCGCCGATCAGTTCGAAGCTTTTTGCAAGATTGCAGAGGGACGCCGGCACTGGCGAGCGGCGGACGAGCGGTGCGTCGGTCATGGCCAAAGACGATCTGAGTTGCAAAACTGGATTCAGGGGTTTATAGACCCTACATCCATATCACGGATTCAGAGTCGACGCCATCGGGGATCAACGCCATGCCAGCACGCAGCGTCAAGCAGGACGATCCGCTCGAAGATTTCAGTAACCGGGAAATGACGCTCAATGGCGCCGCCAAGACGGTCTATGGGGCTGGCGCCGGACCAGCCGTGATCATTATGACCGAGATGCCGGGCATCAGCCCGCGCGTGGCCCGCTTCGCACGATGGGTGCGGGATGCGGGATTCACCGTCTACATGCCCTCGCTGTTCGGCCGCGATGGCGCTGTGCCAACGGCCGATGAAGGCGGCGCGGTCTTTCAGCGCGCTTGCATGAGTGCGGAGTTCCGCGCCCTGCAAGGGAATGCATCCAGCCCGGTGACACAATGGCTGATGGCGCTTGCGCGTTTGGCGCACAAGGAATCGGGGGGTCCCGGCGTCGGCGCGATCGGCATGTGCTTCACCGGCAATTTTGCGCTGACGATGATGCTGGAGCCGGCCGTACTGGCGCCGGTGCTCGCGCAACCCTCGCTGCCGCTCAAGGAGCCCGCAGGACTGGAAATCGCGCCCGACGAACTCAAGGCTGTGCGCGAACGCCTGGATCGGGACGATCTCACCGTCCTCGCTTACCGTTTCGAGGGCGACAAAATTTGCCGGGCCGAGCGTTTCGCAGCCTACGCACAGGCTCTTGGCCATCGCTTCGACGGGCGGACGCTGCCGGACAGCGCGGCCAACACGGATGTTGCACCGTTCTTCGCGCGTCACGTGCCCTACCCCCACAGCGTCGTGACCCAGCATCTGATCGATTCCGCAGGGCAGCCGACGGTCAAGGCGCGCGATGAGATATTGGCGTTCTTTGCTCGAAGGCTGCGGCCCTCTGACTGAACGACGCCAAAGCGAGCGCCCGGTCTTGGCCCGCTGCTGGCGAGGCGAGGGTACGGCGATGGTGCATTTCATTATTTGTTCGCGGCGCGCCGACTGGAAGCGACAGCTAAATCAGAGCGTCTCATCGGCGGCGGAAGAAGCGCGGTCAGCGACTACAGCCCTCCGCTCGCTGCCGCATTTTTTGCAGCGCCGTTTCCATGTTCGCAATGATCTCGGGTCCCACGTTGCAATTTTTCTCCGTCGCAATTTCATCGGCGGTCGCATTAATGGTTTTGCCAGCCTGCCCACACCAGTCGGAGATGACGCCGGCATTTAGGTTGTTTTCATGCACGGCCACGTTGGACGCATGGGCGATGGCGGCGTCGGCTTTCATGCGCCTTACGCAGGCGGGCTCGCCGGCTGTCGCCGGCGCGACGAAGGCGGCTGTCATCCAGATGGCCGCAAGGCTCTTGGCAAAGCAGGAAATCGTCATGCGTCCCCCAATGAAAAAAGGCGCCCCGTAAAACCGTAAAAACGAGACGGTCTCGGGACCTTGGTCCAATTTACGCCGAAGTGGAAATCAACCACCGTGCGTGGGCGGTGCGCGGGATCGGTCTCGCGCGGATTGGTCGCTGATTTCCCCAAGGAACCAGGGGAGACGGATGGACAGACGATGGGATGGGGGGCGGCTATGAAGAGGTTGCTCAGGTGGGCAGGTCAGAATGGCGCGCTGGTCGTCATCGCCGGCGTCGTGATCGGTCTTTGCATTCCCGCGCTTTCGGAATTGGCCAGGCCTTATTTGGCCGTCGCCATATTCATCTTCACTTTCGGCTCCTTCCTGAAGTTCGACGCCAGGGCGATCGGCGGCGAAGTTGCGAATATGAAACGAAATATCCTGATGGTCTTATGGGCGACGTTTGGCGTCCCGGCGATCATCTTCCTGATCATCGTCATCGCGCGTCCCGGGCCCGAACTCTCGCAGGGTCTGTTGTTCTGGGCTCTTGCGCCAGCAAGCCCCGCCTGCGTCGCCTTCGCGGCGATCCTCAGGCTCAACATTCCGATCGCGCTGCTGGCGACCGTGTTGGGGACGGCGGCGGCGCCATTCTACATTCCGGTCCTCGCGTTGCTGTTGGGCGGGTATCATCTCGACATTGACCCGATCGCGACCTCCTTTGAACTCGTTTTGCTCGTGGGCGGCGCGTTCCTGGCGTCGGTGGCGGCAAAGCGCCTGGCAAGCGCGTTCATTGGTGAAAATCCGGAGGCCATGACCGGAATTGCGGTATTGGCGATGTTTCTTGCCGGCATGGGGTCCATGAGAGGGATGCAAGCGCATTTGCTCGCGCAGCCGCAGACCAGTCTGGCGTTCGTACTCCTGGCTTACGCGCTCCTCTTTGGCGCGGAGCTCGCGGGAACATTCCTCTTCTGGCGCTATGGCAGAGCCGCAGCCCTGACGGCTGGCCTGATCAGCGGCACGCGAACGATCACGTTGGCCTGGGTGGTGCTGGGCGACAAGGTCTTGCCGCTCGCCGATCTATTCCTCGCCACGGGAATGGTGGCGAAATACACGGCCCCCGGCCTCACGAAATGGCTGTTGGCGCGCATCATTGCATCAGGGGAGACTCTGTCTTCCGCACCGGCCCAGCGGTCCAGCTCCGCAGGTTCGTTGCAACCATGACCGCCTAAGGTTCGCTTGATTTTGCATCTTCCATCGCGCGGGCGCCCTCGGTTCAAATCGTCCCTCCCATCGTCCGAGGCTCTTGCCACACTTTGTGGCGCGGCAGGCAAAGGCCAGCGCAGTTGCATGCTGTCGATTCATGCATCAAGCCGCATTACGGCGACAGGCGCCTCATTCCCTCTTTCGGCTCGGACCGTCTGGGCGACGCCAACCATGCCCTCCAGCCGCACGCCGCGCCAGGCTTGCGCGGGAATGACGCGTCAATTGGTGAAATAGGCGCCTGTCACCGTAAACCCCATCACGTCACCCAGCGCGGCAATAGGCGTCAGAAGCTTTTCACGCAGCCCGGCGACTACGCCCTTTATCGCGATCTGCTCGCCGAGCGATGCGACAGGAACGGCGTCGCCTGCTGGGCCTATTGCCTGACGCCCAATCACGTGCACCTCATCCTGACGCCGATCGCGAGCGATGGGCTTTCGCGCGCGGTCGGCGAGGCGCATCGGCGTTATACGGCGTTCGTCAACGCCCGCGCCCGCGTCACCGGGCATTTGTTTCAGGGCCGGTTCGGCTGCGTGGCGATGGACGAGGCGCATATGCTGAACGCCGTGCGCTATCTCGCCTTCAATCCCGTGCGCGCAAAACTCTGCGCGGCGCCCGGCGAGTGGCAATGGTCGAGCGTGCGCGCGCATCTGAAAGGCAGGAACGACGCGCTCGTCGAGGTGCGACCCGTTCTCGCCGTCGCGCCGCGCTTTGGCGAACTTCTGGCGATCTCGGCGGCCGAGCAGGCGGAGCTTGCCGCCTTCGAAAGCCTTGGCGGCAATGGCCGCCCGATCGGCGACGCGACCTTCCTCGCCTTCGCCGAGCAAAAGCTCGGTCGCCGTCTGCGCAAGGCAAAGCCCGGGCCCAAGCCAAAATTGGTGGGATGAATGAGAAAGGGGATTGTATATCATGTCCCCGTAATACCGACGAAGCCACCGGCCATTCACGCGTTGCGGCGCGGGCTCTCCTGAGGCCAAGAAATACGGTTCGGTTTCCGGCATCGATTCACTGTCTGTCTCGCCCATCTCTCAAAACCCTCGACTTTCTGGGCAAAATCTTTGCTCCAAAATTCTTGATTATTTCGACCCAGAGCGATAGCGGCGCATGTTGGATAGCTGATATCAAGATTCCGAAAGAGCGATTCTTTCGTCGCACCATTTGCGAACCCCAGCCGTCATGGCCGTGCTTGTCACGGCCATCCACGCCGAGCCGCGTGTGCTAACGTCGCAAGTTATTTGTGACGGCGCGGCGTGGATGGCCGGAACAAGTCCGGCCATGACAGGAAGAGGCGGCTAGCGACAAGTCGAACTCATCGAGTCCTGCTATGCGGCGCCAGCGCCACCGGAACATCCGCATGCCGATGCCGCACCCGCGTTCCCCCCTCAATACGGCGTGTCCCCGCCATCCGCGCTGATCGCCTGGCCGCGGATGATCAGGGCGGCGTCGCTGAGGAGGAACGAGATCGTGCGCGCGACTTCGGCGGGCTCGATATGCCGGAGCAATTGCGAACTGACGAGTTTGTCGAACACGTCGGCGGGCGCGGCATCGACGAGCTTGCCATAGGCCACGGCGACCTCGCGCAGCATGTCGGTGGCGACGCCGCCGGGGCAGACACAATTCACATTGATGTCGTTCGGCGCGAGCACGGCGGAGAGCACGCGCGTCATGCTGATGAGGCCGGCCTTGCTGGCGCTATAGGCGAGCGATTCCTTGTGGCCTTTCTTGCCCGCTTCCGAGGCGACATTAACGATGGCGCCGCGCACGCCTTTGGCGATCATCGCCTTGGCGGCGAGCCGCGCCGCCTCATAGGCGCCGAACAGGTTGATGGCGAAAATCTTCTCCCAATCGCTCCAGTCGATTTCCAGGGGATCGGCATGGATGACGATCGCGGCGGCGTTGACGAGGCCGTCGATCTGGCCGAGCCGCGCCTCGGCCGCGGCGATCGCGCCGGCGATCGAGGCGGGCTTGGCGGCGTCGAGCACGATTGCAAAAGCGTTGGCATCGCCGATCGCCGTCACCGCCTTGTCGAGCGCTTCCTGCCGCACGTCGGCGAGCGCGACGCGCGCGCCCTCGGCGAGGAGAAGCTCGGCCGTCGCGCGGCCGACGCCGCCCGCCCCGCCGGTGACGATGAAGCCCTTGCCGGCGTGAACGGCGCCGGCCTGCCTGGCGCGCGCGGGCAAAGGCGCATGAGGCGGCCGCGTCGAAAAATCACCCATGGGTTGTTGCTCCTGAAGCGGTGGCGGCGGATGGCGCCGCCCCACCCCTAACCCCTCCCCGCAAGCGCGGGGAGGGGAAATGTTGGCGCCTCCCCTCCCCGCGGTTGCGGGGAGGGGGTGGGGGTGGGGGCGCGCGGCAGGCGAGCGGGCGAATAATTTCTGGCGGATTTCTGTTTTTCAGATTATGATGGGGACGGGAGCCGGTTGAAACGCCTCATCGGGCGTTATGGAGCCATTGTTCGCATGGAGGCATTTTTTTTCACCCTTGAGGACCTGTCAATGACGCGCCGGAGGCGCGCCGCCTTCGGCGATGGCCTGAAAGGCCATCATTGACAGGTCCTCAAGGGTGAAACACGCTCCGCCATGCGAAACGATGGATCACCCTCGACCATTCGCGTGTGAATGAGGGGGCCTGAGACAGAAAGAGCGAAGCGTTCGCAGGCGATCGGCTTATGGAATTCCAGAAATTTTATTTTTTCCCATTTTTCACTTGCAACCCTTTGAAATCGCTGAGTCAGGCCGCGAAAAAATTTGCAGGGCTTGCTTCCGATCTCAACAATATCAACAACTTAGCAAAAGGCCCTTTGACGTCATTCCTTGCCTTGGCGTCCCCGCCCGGCGTTTTGCAAACTTTCCGCTTGGCGCCTCGCCTCTGATCGGGCTTGATCGCGGCCATGTTCCTGTCCTTCTTCGCCTCGCTCCGCCAGGCCCATGTGCCGGTCACGCCGCGCGAATATCTCGTGCTGATGCAGGCGCTCGAGGCCGATCTCGCCGACTTTTCGGTCGAGCATTTCTACCATCTGTCGCGCGCGCTGCTGGTCAAGGACGAGCGCAATCTTGACAAGTTCGACGTCGTTTTCGCCGCTGCTTTCAAAGGGATCGTCTCGCTCAACCAGGCGGTCGAGCAAGTCGAAATCCCCGACGAATGGCTGCGCAAAATGGCCGAGCGGTATCTGTCGCCCGAGGAAAAGGCGCAGCTCAAGGCGCTCGGCTTCGAGAAGCTGATGGAGACTTTGCGCGAGCGCCTCGCCGAGCAGAAGGAGCGCCATCAGGGCGGCTCCAAGTGGATCGGCACGGCGGGCACGTCGCCGTTTGGCGCCTATGGCGACAATCCTGAAGGCGTGCGCATCGGCCAGAAGGAGGGCCGCAACCGCAGCGCCGTCAAGGTCTGGGACCGGCGCGATTTCAAGGACCTCAGCGGCTCGGAGGAGCTCGGCCCGCGCAACATCAAGATCGCGCTCAGGCGGCTGCGCCGCTTTGCGCGCGAGGGCGCGGCCGAGGAGCTCGATCTCGACAGCACGATCCGGGGCAGCGCCAACAAGGGCTATATCGACGTGCAATTGCGGCCCGAGCGGCGCAATGCGGTGAAAGTGCTGCTGTTTCTCGATGTCGGGGGGTCGATGGACTGGCACGTCGAGGCGGCCGAAAACCTGTTCTCGGCGGCGCGCGGCGAGTTCAAAAGGCTGGAGCATTTCTACTTCCACAATTGCCTCTATGAGAGCGTGTGGAAGAACAACCGCCGCCGCCATGCCGAGCGCACGCCGACGACCGAGCTCATCAACACCTACGCCAGGGATTACCGGGTGATCTTCGTCGGCGACGCCTCGATGAGCCCGCATGAGATCGCGATGCCCGGCGGCTCGGTCGAGCATGTCAATCCAGAGGCGGGCCATGTCTGGCTGGAGCGCGCGATCCGGGCGTGGCCGCGCTCGGTCTGGATCAATCCGACGCCGCGGCCGCAATGGACCTATTCGCAATCGACCGGCATGATCGCCAAGATTTTTGAAAACCGCATGTTCGCCCTGACGCCCGACGGCCTGGAGGGCGCGATGCGCGCGCTGACGCGGTAGGTTCCTTGGCCTCTATAGCGAGATGAGAATTGATTGAATCGGACCGCCATCGGCGACAGCTTCGTTGTGGAGCCATTGTTCGCATGGCGGAGCGATGGATCAGTCTCGACCGTTTCGATCAAAAGCCGTCACGCTCTACGGCCGCACGACCAGCACCGAACACAAGGCGTGGCGGACGATCGTCTTGGCGTTGGAGCCCAGGAGATAATCGCTCACAACAGGCCGGTGCGACCCGACGACGATGAGATCCGCGCCCCATTCGGCCGCCTCGGCGAGGATCTCATGATAGATGCCGCCGACGCGGACCACGCCCGAGAGACGCTCCTTGGGCATTTTGACGGCGCCGACAATGTCCTGCAGCGCCAGGCTCGCGCGCTTTTCCTGCTCAGCGTCGAAGTCGGCGGGCACATATTCCATGAAAGTCGCCGGCAGCAGAGGCTGGATATTGACGAGCCGCAACGAGCCGCCGCTGGCGGTCGCCAGCTCGACAGCCTGGGCGATTCCTTTGGGCGTCGGATCGGTGTCGGCCAAATCGACGGCGACAAGAATCTTGCTGAACATCGCCTTTTCTCCCCAGTCTGCCTTGACCAAACGCGTTGCCAAGCCGGCGGTTCCAACGATTGGAGCGCCCCAGAGTGGCGCTTGCCGCGCGGCTTTTCAAGCGGGCCGATCGGCGAGCGGCCCTCATTTCCGGCTTGATCGAGCGGGGATAATCGGGCATAGGAGCCGCTCGCAATTTCAAAGCCGTGGGTGACGCCCGCCGGCCGCAATCACCCGGGTGACCTATGAAAGTCCGTAATTCCCTTAAATCCTTGCGCAATCGGCATCGCGACAACCAGCTCGTGCGCCGCAAGGGCCGCGTCTATATTATCAACAAGACCCAGAAGCGCTTCAAGGCGCGCCAGGGCTGATTGACGCGTTCGAACGCTATGGGATGGAAGGCGCCTGACGGCGCCTTTTGTCGTTTGGGGCGCTCACCCGAATGTGACCCCTGACGCCGCGCTGGCTTTTGACCCGGCGGACGCGGCGGCTTAAACTGCCGCAATGATCGGTTTTGGTCGGGTTGTCTTCATCGCCCTTTTCGCTGCGGCCCTGAGCGGCCCGGCGTTGGCGGACGCCGGCGGCATCGCCGACCCGTCGGTCTCCCTCCCTGCCGCCATATCTATTGCCGTCACCGACCCTGGCGCGAGCGACGACGCCACGGCTCCCGACGCCAAGCCTGAACCGGCGCCGCCCGCGCCGACGCGCCAGCAAAAGCTGGACGATCTGTTCGCCCGTCTCGCAGCATCCACCGATGTCGCCGAGACCAATGGGCTGATCGCCGCGATCGATCGCCTCCAGCTCGAATCAGGTTCGAACACCGGTGATTTTCTGATGGCCCGCGCCATCGCGGCCCTTGGAACCCGCAATTTGCAGGTTTCGCGCGCGCTGCTCGACAAGATCATCGTTCTGCAGCCCGACTGGGCCGAAGCCTGGAACAAGCGTGCGACGGTGCGCTATCTCATGGACGACGAGCGGGGGTCGATGGCCGATATCGCGCGCGTGCTGGTTCTCGAGCCGCGCCATTTCGGCGCCCTGTCGGGCATGGGAATGATCCTGGAGCGCGGCGGCTTTAACGACGACGCGTTGCGCGCCTATCAGCGCGCCCTGGAAATCGCGCCGCAGCTCGCCTCGCTGCGCGCCGCCGTGGAGCGGCTGACCGCGGCGGTGAGGGGGCAAAGCCTGTGAGGGCGCCAAGGCGCCGCGCCTGATGAAATGACCGCTCTTTGGCCGGTTTTGTCAGCGCTTGCCGGCATCATCGGCGCGCTGCTGGTTTTCACGCATGGGCAGGCGCGCCGGATCGAGGCGCGCTTTCCCCCGGTCGGCGACCTCGTCGACGCCGGCCAAGGCCCCTTGCACATTGTCGAACGGGCGGCGGCCGGGCCGGAGCGCGGCATCGTTCTTCTCGCGCATGGCGCCTCGGGCAACCATGCCGATATGATGGAGGCTCTGGGCGAGCGGCTCGCGGCGCTCGGCTTTCGCGTCATCGCGGTCGACCGCCCTGGCCATGGCTGGAGTTCGCGTTTCCACGGGCGGGCTCTATCTTCCCCGGCGCGGCAGGCCGCGCTTATCCGCGCGGTTTTGGCGCGCCGCGGCGTGATGCAGGCCATCGTCGTCGCCCATTCCTGGGCCGGCGTCCTCGGGCTCGCGATGGCGCTCGAAGCGCCCGAATTTACGCGCGGGCTGGTTTTGCTCGCGCCGGTCAGCCATCCGTGGCCCGGCGGGGTGAGCTGGCATTATACGCTCGCCGCCATGCCCGGGCTTGGCTGGCTTTTCCGCCGCCTCATCGTCATGCCGGCCGGCCTGATCGCGATGAAGGCGGGCGTCGCCTCGGTTTTCGCGCCTGGCCAGCCGCCCGCCGATTACATCGAGACGACCAAATTGCCGCTGGTGTTGCGGCCGGCCCATTTTCTCGCCAATGCCGAGGATGTCGCCGATCTCAAGCCCTTCGTGGCGGCGTTGGCGCCGCGCTATGGTCTGATTCGCGCGCCGACCGCGATCGTCACCGGAGACAGCGATGGCGTGGTCTATACCCACATCCATTCGCTGGGTTGCGCGCGCGATATTCCCGGCGCGACGCTGACGATGCTCGAAGACGTCGGACATTCTCCCCATTATAGCGCGCCCGACAGCGTGATCGCGGCGATCCTCGAGGTCGAGCGGCGCGCACACGCCGGCGAGGCGGCGATGCGAACAGCCGAAAGCCCGGTCTAAGCCGATCCGCCTTCCGGCCCGATCAGCGCGATGCGCATGTTATTGGTGGCGCCCGGCGTGCCGAAGGGCACGCCCGCGACGATGATGACGCGTTCGCCCGTTTGGGCGAAGCCTTCGATAAAGGCGTGCCGGCAGGCCCGGTCGGCCATATCGCGTTCGTCGCGCGCATCATCCGTCACGACGGCATGAACGCCCCAGACCAGCGCCAGCCGCCGGGCGGTCGCGACAATCGGCGTCAAGGCCAGGATCGAGGAGCGCGGGCGCTCGCGCGCGATGCGCAGGCCGGTCGAACCCGACGCCGTCCAGGCGCAGATGACTTTCAGTTGCAGGGTTTCGGCGACATCCCTTGTCGCCACCGCTATGGCGTCGGCGCCGGTCCGCTCCGGGGTCGCGCGCTGCGAGGTGATGATCGAGGGGTAGATTTCCTCCGCTTCGACCTCTTCGGCGATGCGGTTCATCGTCGACACCGCCTCGAAAGGGTATTGTCCCGAGGCGCTTTCGGCCGACAGCATCACAGCGTCCGCGCCTTCGAACACGGCTGTCGCCACGTCGGACACTTCGGCGCGCGTCGGCACCGGCGAGACAATCATCGATTCGAGCATTTGCGTCGCCACCACGACCGGCTTGCCGTGTCGGCGGGCGAGACGGGTGATGCGCTTTTGCAGGCCCGGCACCTGCTCGAGCGGCATTTCCACGCCAAGATCGCCGCGCGCGACCATTAAAGCGTCCGAAACCGCCAGAATTTCATCGAGTCGCGCGATCGCTTGCGGCTTTTCGATCTTGGCCATGATCAGCGCGCGCCCCTGCACCACCTTGCGCACCTCGACGACGTCCTCGGGCCGCTGCACGAAGGAAAGCGCAATCCAGTCGATATCCTCCTCGAGGGCCGCGTCGAGATCCTTGTGATCCTTGTCCGTCATCGCCGAGGTCGGGATCGTGGTATCCGGCAGGCTGACGCCTTTTTTGTTGGAAACCCGGCCAGCGACCTCGACGATCGTAACGGCGCGTCCGTTTCCAGCGCTGGTCACCTTAAGCAGCACCTTGCCGTCGTCGATGAGAATTCTGTGCCCCGCCTCAAGCGAACTCAGGATTTCGGGATGAGGCAGAAAGACGCGCGTCTGCGTGCCCGGGGTCGGATCGCAGTCGAGCGTGAAGGCGTCGCCCTTGCGCAGCAGCACCGCGCCCGATTCAAACTCGCCAACCCGCAATTTGGGGCCCTGCAGATCGATCAATATGCCGATCGGCCGCCCGAATTGCTCTTCCAGCGAGCGGATCATCGCCACCCGTTCGCGCATGCCGTCGTGGGAGGCATGGCTCATATTGATGCGAAACACGTCCGCGCCCGCCTCAAACAGCGACGCGACAACCGCCCTATCCGACGAAGCGGGGCCGAGCGTGGCGATAATCTTGATGCGGCGCCGTCTTCTCATCGAACGCTTCCCTCGCAGAACCTTCTACCGACCGACTTACGCGACTGGCGCCCGCGCTGTCGACTTCAATCTGATCGGACGACGGTCTATCGCTTTTTCATGACACATTTGCTCAGGCAGGTCGCGTTCGCCCGGGGCGGCCGGACGCCTTTCAAGGGTTGGTGGGATCGGTAAGCTGCACCGTCCAGTTCTTGGCGTCCTTGCCGGTATCCACCTCAAAAAACCCGGTGCGGTCGTAGCCGCGCACAAAGCAATCCTGGCGGCCGTCGATTTTGAACTCGCGGTCGCTCGTGCACATAAAAGCCTTGCCCTTCCATTCGCCGCCGCGCTCGTCCATCGCATAGACGTAATAGAACTGCGCCGCCAACGCGCCGCGCACCAGCGTATCGCAGTCGGAAGGCTTCAGATTCCACCAGCCTTCGCTGACCCAGGCCTGGCCGTCGGTATAGGCCAGCGACACGCTCACCCGGTTGGTGGTGTTGTTGCACATCCGGAAATCGGCCAGCGCCGGCGCAGACTGGACAGCAGCGAACGCGCCCAGCAAAAGCAAGCTGATTTTACCGCTCATGACCACCCGGATTCGCGCCTCATCGCCCGCCGCCGCGCCATATTCTTCGCTCGCGTTCAAGTGTCAACTTGTCTATGAGCTAGCCGATGAAACATCCGCCCTCTCTATCGCGGCCGTGCAACGTAGATGCCGGCTAGGATCGCCAGGCCGCCTCCCGCCTGAACGAGCGTGACGGGTTCGCCAAGAATGGCCCAAGCGAACCCGGCGGCCGCGATCGCCTCCAGAAAAATCACCAATGACGAGAAAGCGGCAGGCAGACGACCGAGCGCCACCGCGAGCAAGCCTTGGCCGCCTGCGTGGCTGACCCACGCCATGGCGATGAGCGCTGCGACACCGCCCAGCGTTTGCGGCAGCAATTGGCGCTCCAACGCCAGGGCGACCGCCAGCAGCAGGATCGCGGTGATAATCGTCGCTTCGAATGTGACGCGCGCGGCTGAATTTCCGTCGCGCGCGGCCTGCACGGCGAGGAAATAAAGCCCAAAGAAAATGCCGGTGATGAGGCCGTAGATGTCGCCCAGCGCGCCGCTCGCGTGCAGGTGAAAACTCTGCGCGAGCAGCGCGCCGCCACCCAGAATGCAAAGGCCAAGGCCGGTCAGCACGCCGGCTGAGGGGCGATGGCGGAAAATCAGCCAGCCGAATAGGACCACCCAAATAGGCGCCGTCGTGGCGAAGAATGTCGCATTGGCTATGCTCGTGGTGACGATCGACAAATGCCAAAAAAACAGATCGCTGGCAAAGGCGAGGGCCGCCCAAATTGTCGCTCGCGAAAACCTGGCGATCGGCTGCGATTGCCCACGCTCGCTGATTCGCATCCAGAGGTAGAGCACGGGCAACGCGAGCGCGACGCGCCAAAAGGCGCTGGTGAACGGACCAACACCGGCCAGTCGCACAAAAATGGGCGATACGCCCATGGCGAGCGCGCCCAGGACGAGCGCCGCAAAAGGGGCCGCAATGCTTGCGGGCCGGCTCGCTGTCGACAAAGAGGGAGTCATTGAAATTCCAGCTTGCGACGCCAAAACTTTGTTATGAAGTTCTTTGTTTTGGCTCTGCTTCGTCACGCAAGCCGAGATCCGCTTCGCCTAGTCTCAAAAACCGATACGCGCTATTTAATCAAGCGAACGCTGTCCTTATTCTGGCCGCATCGCTCAAGCAAGTGACCTGCATGCACGCCTCCTTACAGACAGAAATCGGCAAGGTGGAGAATAGTTTCGCCCCTGTCGAGCAGATCGACGGGGCGTTGGACGCTGGCGTTATCGTGATTTGCGACCACGCGTCCAACGGCTTGCCCGCCGCTTATGGCGATCTCGGATTGAGCCGAGAATCGCTTCAGCGCCATATCGCCTATGATATTGGCGCGGCCTGGTTGACGCGCCGCCTCGCCCATCTTCTCGGCGCGCCAGCAGTCCTCTCCAGATTCTCGCGCCTGCTCATCGATCCCAACAGGGGCGCCGACGACCCCACCCTTGTCATGCGCCTGTCCGATGGCGCGATCGTGCCCGGCAATGCGCAGGTCGATGCCGTCGAAATCGATCGCCGGCGGGCGCAGTACTGGACGCCCTATCGTCATGCCGTCGCGCAAGTCGTCGACGCGATGTGCGCGACAGATCGGGCGCCCGCTGTCGTCTCCATCCATTCCTTCACGCCGTATTGGCGCGGCGCTATGCGGCCCTGGAAGGTCGGCGTCCTCTGGGATGTCGATCCACGATTGCCCGCGCCTTTGTTGCACGCCCTTGCCTCCGAGAGCGATTTGGCGCCGGCGCGCGAGATCGTCGGAGACAATGAACCCTATGACGGCGCACTTGAAGGCGATACGATCGACGACATTGCGACGGCGCGCGGTCTGGCCAACGCGCTGATCGAAGTGCGGCAGGATTTGATCGCGACCGAGCAGGGCGCTCAAGCTTGGGCCGACCGCCTGGCGCGCGTGCTTAAACCGATACTCGCTCGGCCGGAACTCCACATGCGCGCCGATTTTGGCAGCCGAGCGTCGGGCAAATTGCGTCAAGGCCCAGAACAACGGGGATGAGGCGCCTCCCGCGCTTGACGCGGAGCGCTGACCCGGCCATGGCTCCGGGCCTCGTTTTCACCTCAGGGAATAATGGACCAGGGCATGAGCACGGATAACGCCAGCACCGAGCACGTCAATGCGGGACATTTGCGCGCCTTCATCGAGCGAATTGAAAAGCTCGAGGAAGAAAAGAAAGCGCTCTCCGACGACATCAAAGAGGTCTATGGCGAGGCCAAAGGAACGGGGTTTGACGTAAAAATCATCCGCAAAATCGTCTCTATTCGCAAGCAAGATCGTGATAAGCGCCGTGAGGAAGAGGAAATTCTCGGTCTCTATCTCTCCGCCCTCGGCATCGAGTAGCTTGCCCGCGCGCGTTCGCGACACTAGATTGCGACCCCTGTTTAACATGTCTAGGATGGTTTGATGTCTGCACAACCCGTCGAAGCGACGTCTTCGCCTGAGCGCCTGAGCGCCGCGGCCGCCCGCGTGGCCGATGCTTTTGCGGCGTCGATCGCCAAACGCCAGGTCTTCGACGAGCCCTATCGCCATTTTCTGATCGAGAATTGTTTTCCCAAAGACGTGGCGGATGAATTGGCTGATTTGCCTTTCGCGGCGCCAGTGCTGGACGGCGTTTCGGGCAAGCGGGAGTTGCACAACGACCAGCGCAGTTATTTCGACGCCGCTGCGATGGCGCGGTTCCCCGTGATGCGCTCTGTCGCGGAGGCCCTGCAGTCGCGCCGGATCGCGCGCCTCATCCACGATACTTTCGGCGCTCCGATCGACGATACTTTCTTGCGGCTGGAATATGCGCAGGACATTGATGGTTTCTGGCTGGAGCCGCACACCGACCTTGGCGTGAAGAAATTCACATGCCTGATCTATCTGTCTGAGGGCGCCGGTCACGAGAAGCTGGGGACAGACATTTATTCACGCCGGGACCGCCATTTCGGCTCGTCGCCGTTCAAACGCGGCGGCGCTATGATTTTTGTGCCCGGCGACAATACCTGGCACGGCTTCGAGAAACGGCCGATCGATGGCGTGCGCCGTTCGGTGATTTTGAATTATGTCACGCATGACTGGCGCGCGCGCGAGCAATTGTCGTATCCCGATACGACGATTCGGCTCTAAGGCGCTCGGGACAAATCAAGCGCCGACTTTGCGTTCTGGCGCTTCTGGCAACAGCCCCAGTCGCCGGCACACCATGAATAGTCGTCGCCCCTGCGTTACGCTGAGAGCGATCATGAGAGCTAGGCTGGCGCTGCCGAGGACGGAACGCAGCGCCATCGCCTCGGTCAACGGCATGATCAGGCCAAGCCAATAATAGAAGGCGGCCTTGATGAAAAAATAGACCGCCCAGAGCAGCGTAAAAAGCTGAAAGAACCGCCTGACGTCGGCGCCTTCCGGGAAGGTCATGTTTCGTTGTTTTTCCGACAATTCCTGGAGCATCGGTTTCGCGCCGCGGGCGCCGATGACGAATGCTGCGCCGGTCGCGATATTGGTGATCACGGATTCGTATTTCAGCATGAATGGCGTAACGGCGACGAGATCGATCGCGCCGAACATCACGGTGAGTGTGCTCGAAAATATATAAAGACGCGTCACCGGGATGCGGCGGCTATAGCGCCATAGGGCGTCCGCGATGATGTAGGCGACCGAGCCGGCGATCGCCGCTTTCGCGCCGAACGACAGCGCCAGCACCCAGAATATGATCAAAGGACCAAATTCTAACAATACAAACCGCAAGTGGGGCGCAAGACGCGAAAGAAAATTCATTTCGGCATCCTAGCATCGTCGTCCAAATGTGGCGCCATCGGCATGGCGTCACCCCAAGTCATCCACCCAGATCGGGTTAGTCCAGGCGCGTCGTCCCGCCGCATCGATGATCGTGGCGCGAACCCATGTCGCCGGAGCGTCTTTGGCGCGATTGTTCTGACCGACTTGGGTGAGATCGAAAGTCGCGCCGGTGATCTGCCTCCCTATTTTGACGAGCGCGCGAGAAGTGCCCGTCGTCAATGTTATCGCCTGCACCGGCGAGCAGTCGATCGATGCTTCGTTGGCGTCGAAAGACAAATCATGGATGCGCGGGCCCTGGCTTGAATAGAAACTCCCGGCCTTGAGCGCTTCCAGCAAAGCTTCCGGCTCCAGGCTTTCCGCCTTCACCTCAACGAAGCCGCCAAAAGCGTCGTAGTCGCCGTGGCGGAAATGCGCATCGTCGGTGGCGATCGCCGTCAGGCGATGACCCTCGTTGAGCAACTGGTCCATCAGATAGAATCCGTCGCCGCGGTCGTTCTCGACGGCGCAGCCGTGGTTGTAGATCTCAACGGCGTGGGCGCTGGCGAGCGCACGCCCGTCCTCGATCGTCAATTGCGACCAGGCGGGATGAGCGATCGCCACAAAAGCGCCGTTCGCCCGCGCCCGCGCGGCAAGCTCCGGCCCGCTTTCTCCCGGCGCTGGCGCGGCAAAATCGAGCGGTAGACCGGCGGCGACGATATGCCAGAGTTCGCCCACTTTGGTCGCCGGCGCATGAAGTTCGGCGCCGATCAACGTAGTGAAATTGTTGGAGCGCCAGCGCCGCGTGTCGGCGATCGGCCAATTGTAGCGTTCCATGAAGTGATCGGAGAGTTGGATGAAATCGTAGCCGGCGCTTTTATAGGCTTCGATCACTTGTCCGGGCGCGAGCGCGCCATCGGACAGGTTGGAATGGGTGTGCAAATTGCCCCGCCAAAAACGGCCCGGCGTTGAGAAGGGCGCAATGCTCATATTTTCTGTCTTTCTCGATAGGCGTGTCGCCGATGCGATCATTGATTGTAGCGGGCGATCGCGGCTAGATTGACGCCAGAATGAAACTTTCAAGCGATGAGATCGAGCGTTATTCTCGCCAAATCGTGCTTCGCGGCGTTGGCGGGCCTGGGCAGAACAAGCTCAAGGCGGCGCGGGTGATGGCGATAGGAGCGGGCGGGCTCGGTTCGCCGCTGCTGCAATATCTGGCTGGCGCGGGGGTCGGCGAAATCGCCATCGTCGACGACGATCGCGTGTCGCTGTCCAACCTTCATCGCCAAGTGTTGCATTCGACGGGCGATATCGGGCGCCTGAAGGTCGACAGCGCGCAAGAGGCGCTGGCCCGGCTCAACCCGTATGTGCAAGTGGAAAAGATCGTCAAGCGCCTCGACGAGGCGAACGCCCGCGCGCTCGTCGCCAGCTACGATGTGGTCGTCGACGGTTCCGATAATTTTGCGACCCGTTATGCCGTTTCCGACGCCTGTTTTTTCGAGCGCCGGCCGCTGGTCAGCGCGGCGATCGGCGAGTTCGACGGTTCGCTGACCATGCTCAAGCCGTACGAGCGCAACCGCGAGGGCGCGCCGAACCCGACCTATCGCTGTCTTTTTCCCGAGGCGCCGCCGCCCGGGACCGTTCCGGCCTGCGCGGAAGCCGGCGTGCTGGGGGCGCTCGGCGGCGTTCTTGGGTCGCTGATGGCGCTCGAAGTCATCCGGGAAATCGTCGGCGGTTTCGGCGATGGCGATCTTGGCCTCCTTGGCCGGCTGTTGCTGGTGGACGCGCGCGCAATGCGTTTCGAGACGCTGACCTATGCCTGGGATGAGAATAATCCGCTCAGCGGACGAGGAGCGCCGGGCGCGCTGACGCTGTGACGCGTAGCAAGACTTTCTTATCGCCGATCGGCTAATACAAGCCATTCCGATCCAGTAAAACTGGACTGGCGCCGGGGCGAAGCCGCCTTGCGCGAACTGGATTTGACCGATGGTTGTCGGGTTTGCCTTCGCTTCGAACGCTTTGTTCAATTTCCTCGTCGGGTTGCTTGTCGCCAAATTTCTCGGGCCGGCGGAATTCGGCCGTTTCGCGATCGCCACGGCGACGGCTGTCCTCATTAACACCGCGGGTTTCGACTGGATCCGGCTTTCGGCCGTGCGTTTCTATTCCGCGCGCACGCGCAGCGACCGTCCCGAAGTGCGCGCCACGCTCGACGCCGGATTTGCGGCGCTGGTGGCGATCGCGAGCCTCGCCGCTGTCGCCCTGAGCTTTTCCGGACTTAAGCTGCCCCTCACGCCCGGTTTGCTGCTGATGGCGGGCGCGACGGCGGTGTTCAGCGCCCTTTACGATTATCGCACCGCGCTCGCTCGCGCCCGGTTCCACGACGGCGCCTATGCGCGCACGATCATCGTCAAGAATATTCTCGGCCTGGCGCTCACGGTCGGCGGCGCCTGGTGGTTCGCCTCGGCGCCGATCGCTTTGGCCGGCATGTGTCTAAGCGTCGCGGGCGCCCTGCTGAGTTCCTGGCGCACGTTGCGGGACGCGGGCGCGTTTGTGACCAACGGGCGACGCGCCCTCGCTCTCGAATATATGGCCTATGGCCTGCCGCTCATCGGCGCTTCGATCCTGTTCCAGCTCATTCCGCTCGCCAACCGGCTCATCGTCAGCGCCCTCTATGGATTTGGCGAAACGGGCCAATTTTCCCTGGCCAATGATCTGGGCGTTCGCATTCTCGGCGCGATCGCCTCGACATTCGACGTGCTGCTGTTTCAGCTCGCGGTAAGGGCCGACGAAACGCACGGCGCCGAGGGGGCTGGGGCGCAACTCGCCGAAAATATGAGCGTGATGTTCGCAGTGATATTGCCGACGACCGTTGGGCTCTGGGTGGCTTTGCCGAGCTTTCAGGCGCTGATCGTCCCTGAAGCGTTTCGCGGTCCTTTCGCCTTCTATTTGACTGCGATGTTGCCAGGACTGTTCTGCTACGCGCTGCTGCAATATGCAGTGGCGCCGATATTTCAGATCGGCAAACGCACCGCGCCGATGATCGCCTCGGCGCTGGCGGCCTGCGCGGTCGACGTCGTTCTGCTGGCCGCGCTGCCGCATGGCGCCGATGGTTATTGGCTCGCGCTGTCCCAAACGGGCGCTTTGACCGTCGGCCTGATCGTCGGTCTGGCGCTGGCGGCGGCGACAAAACCCATGTGGCCGAGCGCTCTGGACATTCTGTCGACGCTCGTCGCGACCGCCGCGATGGCGGTCGCGGTTCTGCCGCTGCGCATGCAGCCGCCCGGGCTGCTGATCCTCGTCGCGCAGGTTGGTCTTGGCGGATTGGTCTATGGCGCGGCGGCCTATGCCCTGAATGTCGGGAGGTTTCGCACGAAGATCGCCGGCATGGTCAGGTCGCGCGCCTAACGCCCTGCTAATAAAGCATTCACCGCGTTTGCTCATAGAAATTTCAGGATGATTTCTAAGCTTGTGTTTACTTTGCCGGACGCGTCACGTTCCAATAACCATCACGTCTAAATTGCATATTCGACAATTAATATTCGCGTATGATTGACCCCGCCGGGCTCTGAGAGCCGCGGCTTCGGGAATGCGATCATGCGACGCGAAGTTCGGACTTTCATCCCAGGAGCGGCGACGCTCCTTCCTGTCATGCTGGCGGTTGCAGCTCTGGCGTCGGGCGCCCCGGCGGCGCGCGCCGCGCAAGACCCTTTGGTCATTCCCGGCATCTCGCCCGAGCAGATGGCGCGGCCGGTCGTGCGGATGGATCAGCGGCCGGCGCCGCGCCCCGGCGCCTATGGCGGCGGGTTCATCGACTATCTCGTCACCGGCTATACCGGCTC
>NZ_LMUI01000049.1 GCF_009765995.1 Methylocapsa sp. S129 | reverse complement strand
GTGGGGACCACAGGCCAATCCGGAGAACTGGATCTCCAGCGCCATTGGCATGGGGCCATACCAACAGCTAACGCGATAAGAGCCAGCAAAAGCTTTCGGAAAAATGGAATTTCTGGTAGGGTTGCGATGGGTCGTCGCGCGGATTTTCACAAATCTCTTGCGGGCAATCGACGAAATTTATTTTTTCCCATTTTTCTCTTGCAAGCCTTTGAAATCGCACAATCTCACTCTTGCAAAATTTGGCGCGCCGGAAAATTGCTGAACCTTTTCAAGGATCCAAAAAAGCGCGGTTTTGACGCTGGCGTGCGTTTTGCTTTCTCTTGTCGCCGGACTAGTCTGTCGGCGGCGCTGGTCTGACCCCGGCGTTTCCCTCGCCTCACAGGCCTTGCAGCCGACGGAGATCCCGACATGAACCACGAGGTCTTCATAACCTGCGCCGTGACCGGCGCCGGCGACACGCTCGGCCGCCATCCAGGCGTGCCGACGACCCCCAAACAGATCGCCGAGGCCTCGATCGAAGCGGCGAGGGCAGGGGCGGCGATCGCCCATATCCATGTGCGCGATCCCGAGACCGGCAAGGCGGCGCGGAGCCTGCATCTCTACCGGGAGGTGGTCGAACGCATCCGTTCCTCGGGCGTCGACGTGGTGATCAATCTCACCGCCGGCATGGGAGGCGATATTGTGTTTGGAGCCGGCGAAACTCCCTTGCCGCTCAATCCTGAGGGCACCGATATGGTGGGGCCGAGCGAGCGGCTCGCCCATGTCGCGGCGCTGTTGCCTGAGATTTGCACGCTCGACTGCGGCACCATGAATTTTGCGCTCGGCGATTATGTGATGACCAACACGCCGGCGACGCTGAGGGCGATGGCCAAGAAAGTGCAGGAGCTCGGCGTCAGGCCGGAGCTCGAGGTTTTCGACACCGGCCATCTCGTTTTCGTCAAGCAATTGATCAAGGAGGGGTTGATCGACGATCCCTGCATGATCCAATTGTGCATGGGCATCGCCTATGGCGCTCCGGACGATCCGTTGACCTTGATGGCGCTTGTCAACCAGGTGCCGCCCGGCGCGATCTTCAGCGCTTTTTCGATCGGCCGCAATCAACTTCCCTATGCCGCTATGGCCGCCATCGCCGGCGGCAATGTCCGCGTCGGGCTCGAAGATAATTTGTTTCTCGATCGCGGCGTGCTGGCGTCCAACGGACAATTGGTCGAACGCGCCGCGACCATCGTCACGGCGATGGGCGCGCGCGTGCTCGGGCCGGCCGAGGCGCGCGCAAAGCTGAAACTGCGTCTGCCGAACTGAGGGGTTTTGTGATGACCAAACCGCAACGGATCGGTCTTGTCGGCGGCGGCGTCATTGGCGCCGGCTGGGCGGCCCGCTTTCTCCTCAACGGTCATGACGTCTCGATCTTCGATCCGGACCCCGAGATCGGCCGCAAACTCGAATTGGTTATTGGCAATGCGCGCCGGGCCCAGATCAAGCTGTTTCCCGGTCTGTCGCCGCCTGAGGGCCGGCTGACGATCGCCGCCTCCGTCTCTGAGGCCGTGGCCGACGCCGACTTTGTGCAGGAGAGCCTGCCCGAGCGCGAAGACCTGAAGCAAACCGTGCTTGCCGCCATCGAACAGGCGACGCGGCCGGAAGTGGTGATCGCCTCCTCGACCTCCGGCCTGTTGCCGACGCGGCTCCAGTCCGCGATGGCGCATCCCGAGCGTTTCGTTGTCGGTCATCCCTTCAATCCCGTCTACCTCTTGCCTCTGGTCGAAGTCTGCGGCGGCGAGAAGACCAGCGACGCGGCCAAACAGGCGGCGATCCAGCTTTACGCCGCCATCGGCATGCGTCCGCTCCATGTCAGAAAGGAGATCGACGGCTTCATCGCCGACCGGCTGCTCGAAGCGCTCTGGCGAGAAGCGCTCTGGCTGGTGAAGGACGGCATTGCGACGACGGAGGAAGTGGATGACGCGATCCGCTTTGGCGCGGGACTGCGCTGGTCTTTCATGGGAACGTTTCTCATCTACAGGATGGCGGGCGGCGAGGCGGGCATGCGCCATTTCCTGGCGCAATTCGGCCCGGCCCTGAAACTGCCATGGACAAAACTGGAAGCGCCCGAACTCACCGACGAATTGATTGACCTCGTGTCGGCGCAATCGGACGATCAGGCGGCGGGCGTCTCGATCCGCGATCTCGAAATCCAGCGCGACGACTGTCTGATCGGCGTTCTCTCCGCCCTGCGCGCCGCCGAGTTTGGCGCCGGCAAGGTCGTCGAGGATCATGCCCAACGGTTGCGTGGCCAGATGGCGTCGCCGACGCCGGTCGACGGCGGTTGACCGACGAGAGGCGCCGATCGCCAAAACAATCGTTCCCGCAACCCAAACGCATCGCAAAGCGGCAGGCCGCCTTTTTCTTGTGCCGGCAAGCTCAATCTCGATCCAGAGAAAATGTGGCCCTTACCCCGGAAAATGAGGTTCCCGAAAAACCCCCAAGCGTATTGCGCTTTATAAAACAGCCGTTGATAATGACTTGGCTCAACGTCCCCGGGAGGGACGAAACGCTCAAGCCGGAGCAGCATCGCAGGAGACTGAGAGCATGACCGACAACAAGATGAAGCGAAACAGCGCATCGGGATTGATCATCGACCGCCGCGAGCTGATGGCCGGCGCCGCGGCGCTTGGCCTTAGTTTTGGCATGCGCCCGGCCTTTGCCGACGAGGCGCCCAAGAAGGGCGGCACGCTGAAGATCGGCATGGAAGGCGGCACCGCCTCCGACAGTCTTGACCCTCGCACTTATGCGGACTCAATCCCGATTTCCTATGGCTGGCAGATCTGGAACGGTCTCGTCGAGGTCGACGCGAAGGGCGACGCGGTCGGCGAACTGGCCGAAAGCTTCGAGGCCAAGCCCGGCGCGACGACGTGGATATTCAACATCCGCAAGGGCGTCACCTTCACATCGGGCAAGACGCTGGACGCCGACGACGTCATCTATTCGCTCAACCTGCATCGCGGGGAGACGAAGTCCGGCGCCAAGGATCTTCTCAGCGGCATTTCCGATATCAAGAAGAACAACGCCAACCAGATCGAGATCACGCTGAAGAGCGGCGACGCCGGGCTTCCTTACGTTTTCGCCGATTATCATATCTTGATTGTGCCCAACGGCTTTACTGACTTCTCCAAGCCCGACGGCACCGGCGCCTTTGCGCTCGAAAGTTTCGAGCCGGGGGTGCGCGTTCTCACCAAAAACAAGGGCAATTATTGGAAGCCGGGGCGCGGCAATTTCGACAGCATCGAATTGCGCTATATTCCCGACTCGGCGGCGCGCGTCCAGGCGCTGATCTCCGGCCAGATCGACGCGGCCAATCGCCTCGACGCCAAAACGGTCGCCTTTGTCATGAAGGCGCCGACCGTAAATGTCGTCAGGACCAAGGGCACCGGCAACCGCTTCGCGTTTGTGGCGCATTGCGACGCCGATCCCTACACCAGCAACGATATTCGCCTCGCCCTCAAATACGGCATCGACCGTCAGAAGATCGTCGACACCGTCTACAAGGGCTTTGCGACCGTCGGCAACGACACGACGGTTCCTCCCTCCATGAAATATTTCGCCAAGGATGTTCCCCAGCGACCCTACGATCCGGACAAGGCGGCGTTCTACTTCAAGAAGGCCGGCATGGCGAATGCGACGATGGAGCTTCAGGTTTCCGAAGGCGCGTTCTCCGGCGCGACCGACGCAGCGGTTCTCTACCAAGAGGCCATCAAGAAGGCCGGCATCGATCTCCAGGTCAAGCGCGTTTCAGGCGACGGCTATTGGGATAATGTCTGGCTCAAGGCTCCGTTCTGCGCGGTTTATTGGGGCGGTCGCCCCACCGCCGACAACCAGCTCTCGCAGACTTTCCTGTCGTCGGCGAACTGGAACGACACGAACTGGAAGCGTCCGGCGTTCGACAAGCTCATTATCGACGCTCGCGCGGAGCTGGATGAAGCCAAGCGCACCCAGATGTATGCGGACGCACAGAAGATGATTGTCGACGACGGCGGCATGGTCTGCTTCGCCATTGGCGACTATCTCGACGGCTATGGCAAGAAGGTCATGGGCACGGCGCCCCATCCTCACTACGATATGTGCGATCAGCGCATTGCCGAAAAGGGCTGGTTCGCATGATATTGTCGGTTCGTTCCTCCCGAGCGTAAAGGGTCGCCCGTGCTACGTCTCATCGCAACACGGGCCGGCCTCGGGGTGCTGACCTTATTCGCGGTCTCGGTGCTAATTTTCGTTTGCACCCAGATCCTTCCTGGCGATGTCGCCGCCGCTGTCCTTGGCCAGCAGGCGACGCCGGACGCTTTAAGGGTGTTTCGGCACGAACTCGGTCTCGACCAACCCGCTTATGTCCGGTATTTCGCGTGGCTGTTGGGCGTGTTGCATGGAGACTTCGGCCGCGCATTGACGAACCAGCGCGATATTATGGAGGAGCTCTGGCCGAGGTTCGTGAATACGCTGTTCCTCGCCGGCTATTCCGCCATCATCTCGGTTCCCCTCGCGGTTGGCCTTGGCATCCTCGCCGCCATCCGCGAAGGGCGACCGTCTGACCGGATCGCCAACATTCTGACGCTGATCGCCATTTCTTTTCCAGAGTTCTTCGTCGGCTATATCCTCATTCTCCTATTCGCCATTACTTTCCCTGTGTTCCCGTCGCTGGCGACCGTCTTTCCCGGGATGGGCGTGGGCGAACGGTTCTATGTCGCAACCTTACCGGCATTGACGCTGACTCTGGTGGTTCTCGCGCACATGTTGCGGATGACCCGCAACGCCGTGCTGGCGATCATGTCGACGCCCTATGTCGAAATGGCCTTTCTGAAGGGGCTGTCGCGCACGCGCGTCGTGTCCCGGCATGCGCTGCCGAACGCGGCGGGGCCGATCATATCCGTCGTCGCCCTTGACCTCGCTTATCTCGTGGTCGGCGTCGTGGTGGTCGAGAATGTTTTCGTCTATCCCGGCGTCGGGCAATATATGGTTGACGCCGTCACCAAGCGCGACGTGCCCGTGATCCAAGCCTGCGGCCTGGTCTTCGCCGCTGTTTTTGTGGTGCTGAACACGCTCGCCGACATCCTCGCCATCCTGCTCAATCCGCGCTTGCGGCGTCGACGGTAAGGAAAGCCATGACCATCTACGGACATCGAGCGCCGCTGACCGCCCAGATCGGGTTGGCGATCGTCGCGATCTATCTGTTCATCGCCATTTTCGGGCCGTGGTTTGCGCCCTATGGCCAGTCTCAGTCAGTCGGCGACACCTGGGCGACGTCGTCGGGGCAAATGTGGCTCGGCGCCGACCAGATCGGTCGCGACATGCTGACACGTTTGATCTATGGCGCGCGCACGACGATCGGCATCGCGGCGGCCACGACGGCCTTGTCCTTTTTTA
>NZ_LMUI01000047.1 GCF_009765995.1 Methylocapsa sp. S129 | reverse complement strand
CTTCATTTTCCTCCGCCTCGCCTCGATCCGCCTCATGCTCCGAAAGCTATGTAATTAATCGCGAAGTTATGGGACGGACTCTCAGGCATGAGTGCGACGACAGCGCGCGCTTTTTGAAGGCTGGCGAGAAGCTCACGCAAAGGTTCAATCGAGAATGGTTCGGCGAGAGATTACGGTGACACGCCCGTATTTAACTAATTAGAAAGCAGATAACAGAAGGCGCGTTATAAGGTAAAGACGGGCGTGTCACCGTAATTCGTTGTCATCTCGATGGTCCTCCCTGTTTAAATGCCATTCTCAACTTGATATAGGTGTACGCCATCGCCGAATCCCTGAGCGATCATCGAACCGTCCGGCGAGAACAACATGGATGTCGTCGAGCTCTCCAAGGGACGTTCCTTGACGAGGCTGTCTTTTGTCGTCGGATCCCAAAAGTACAAGACCTTATGGACATCGAGAAACGCTATAAAATCTTGCCGCGGCGACCAAGCCATGAGGTGCGTGTCGTCTCCACCAGTAAAGCCACCAACAGAAGCAACTTCGCCGCCGTCCGACACTCTAAAGACACGGAGAGGGTCAGGGATTCCCGTATCGGTGCGAACTCCAACCCCCTCGGGCGCGTTGCTTCCACCGGGATAACGCCAGGAAACCCCGCCTCCGTGGGTAATGACCGACACCATCGACCCGTCGCGGCTAAAGTTCACCGCGGCGGCGTTCAAACCGAATTTGAGCTTTAGGTCAGAAAAAGTACTAATCGTGCGTATAATTTTCCACGACCCAACTTCGATGAGATCAATACGGGAATTCTGTCCACCGTAGGCGATTGCGAGCATTTTCCCATCTGGAGAAAATGCGATCGCGTCTGCCGCTGGCGATTCACTCTCGTCGCCAAAATGGACTTTGGTCACGAGCCGCCAATCGTCGGTCGAATAAATTCCGATTCGCCTCTCGATCGATTGATTGAACATGGTGAAATAGCTCGTCGCCACGAATTTCTGGTCTGGTGAAATCGCGGCCTTCCAGACGATGTTCTCTTGCCAGCGACCATCGGGGTTGAGTCCAGGAATATTTTTGATGACCTTCCCGGTGTCTGCGTCGAGCACAGACATGGCGACGCCTGTGATGGACGATAAATTTGAAGGATCGCTCGCCGACGGGCCAACCAAAATCTGACTGTGCCCGGACAGAAAACCTAGGACATTCGATTCTGTAATGGGAGAATTATTATACCGGGGCAATTCGTGCCGGACTGTCCCGTCAGAGCTCCAGATTTCAATTGCCGCGCCATTGCGTGCATAGGCGGCAACGCGCTGACCATCGGGGCTCCAGGCGAGCATCCACGTGCCGGACATCGCCTTAGGCCAAAGATAATGTTCGTTCGGCGCCGTCAGTGTTCTGACAAGGCGTAAACGAGATAACGACGAAGCGTCCGAAGGCGGCTTGACGAGAGCGGCCGCGTCCTGCGCCCTGACATCTTCCGATAGCCCGCAAGCGACGGTTGCCGAAACCGAGGCGATAATCGCATATGCCGCGAGTTGTCGTCGTTCGCGCATGCAACGGGACAAAGATTGAACGAGCGCCCTCATCTCTCCCTTAACCCTTCCTGCTTGTATCTAATGAGCGGCGAGAGGAGGTCCGAGATCACTCTCCTTTGCCCCGTCTTGATTTCGGCCGTGACCGCCATGCCCGGCTCCAGCGGCATGAGCTCCTGCTCGGTCTGAACGTCGGCCGCATCGAGAGCGACGTGGGCGATGTAGGTCGGTTGCCGTGACTGGCGCTCCTTTTCATCGCTTTCAGCATCGACGTCGTCCTTCCGCGACCCACGCGCGTCCATGCCGGAGGAGTCCTGCGCCGCGCCTTTCGACGAAATGATCGAGGCGCCGGCCTCTCGGCGATGTAAACCGAGCGAAAGGATTGACTCACGAATCTGCGAGCGCGTCGCGTCGCACCTCGCAGATAACTGAGCTTGCACTGACATCCGCGCGCTAGTCCAAAAGACCAGTGATGCGCAGTGAGCGGAAATATCCTCTTGTTGACCTATATTGACGAGCCTCGTCTCTTCTAATGCGGTTGTTTCGTCCTTCAACGTCGCAATGCCGACGTGAACGCTTATTGGGCTGAAGAATCGCATCAACTCGTTCCCCTCAGAGCGAGACGTTTGTGCCGTCGATAGCAGCCGAGGACGCCATCAAGTGACCTCGGCCGCGCTTTGTGGTTGCCGCTGCCTTTGTTCACTGATGGTGGAGCGGGGGCGCGAGTTGTGCGCTGAGGCTCTGCGACGCCGCGACGGAGCTAAACGCCGAACTCGCAGCCGCCGGCGCGCCGAACGCGGCCATCGTTTGAATCATCAACGCCGTCGAATAGGCGCCGCCGCTGGATGGCGTCGTCGTCTTATAAAGTGCGTCAACGTCGTTGACGTCCGTGGAGTCTAGCGTCGTGTTGCTCGGGCCGAGCAACGGATACATGACTGAATTGGGATCTGATGTTTCCGAGATTCCCAGGACGTGGCCGATTTCGTGCAGCGCGGTTTGAAGGAGTGTGGTCTGCGTCCCGGCATAGGTCAGCGCGCCGTCGGCGCCCGCGATTAGCGGGTCCTCGCTGGGGTCTTCAAGCCGGACGAGCAAGGACTGCGCCTGCCCTCCGCTTATACCGGCATAACTCGTATACCCGACCGTGCCGCTGACGTTGGTTTCGAAGTCGCCCCAGCCGATTTGGAAATCCGCCGCGGATGAATTGGCAACCTGCTGGAACGTCACGCCCGTAGCCGCCGACCATGTCTGGAGCGCCTGTTCGATGATCGCCTGATACTGGGCCTGAACAGCGTCGCTGACCGGATTTGCCCCTGTGTCGGAGGGTGAAGCGAAGCTCCAAGTTATAACTGAGCCCGGCGCCCATTGGATTCCGTTAAAGGGCGATGGCTGCGTCCCTGTAGCTTGCGCCGCCGCGGCGATGGCATGATTAGTTCGGCTCCAGGCTGCGTCCGCCGTCGTTGCCGCCGCCTTAAATCCATGGCTGACATCATATTGGGCGATGACATTCATCGCGCGGGCAACGCCCGCTGCTACGCCGCTCGAGCCCCCGCCGCTTGAGCCCCCGTCCCCATCCCCATCGCCGCCATCCCCACCGTCGCCATCGCCACCCCCATCGCCTCCGCCGCTTCCCGTGGACGTCGTGCCGTTGTAGTCGGTCGTATCGCTCGAATTGCCATCGAACACATCGTCTGTTCCCACGATATCGACATCGTCGTTGCTACCTTCATAAATTGTTTCGTCGCTGGCGTTAATTGTCTCGCCCGTCAGCCCGGCCCCAACGTAAATATTCCCGTCCGCCGCGGTGATGGTCTGGTTAGAAGCCGTTAGATTGACCGCTGAATCTCCGCTAACGCTTGCGCTCGTGCCGGCGCCATCGAGATTGACTGTGCTGCCGGTGGTAGCGACCGCGTTGCCGGCTCCAGCCAGCGTTATGTTGCTATAGGTCCCGACAGTCATCGTGTTGCTGTTGCCGGTAAGATCGAACGAGACATTGTTGAACGTGTCGACCGATTCGCTCGACGCCGCGACGTTGATGCCCGTTCCAACGATGCCGAAATAACCGCCGGTGCCGGTGATCGTCGTCGACGTATTGCTCCCCAGATTAATCGCATCGCCGGAGACGTCGTTGCCGATCACATTGCCCGCGCCACTATTGACCAGCACATAGTCGTATCCATTCAAATTGAGGGTATTGCCGTTGCCATTAACCTGAGCGGTATCGTACTGACCGTCGCTGATCGTGTCGCCGCTAGCCGTCACGTTGAAGGATCGATCCCCGGAGCCGCCAGAGACCGCACTTCCCCCGGTCGAGCCACCGTTCAAGTCGAGCGTCTGACCAGCCGTCGTCAAATTGATCTGATCCGTGCTTGTACCGCCGGTCACCGTCGCGCTCGTGCCTGAGCCATCGAGATTGAGTGTGCTGTCGGTGGTGGTGACCGCGTTGCCCGTTCCCGCCAGCGTTATGCCACTACCGGTTCCGACCGTCATCGTGTTGCTGTTGCCCGTCAGGTCGAACGAGACATTGTTGATTGTGTCGACCGATTCACTCGACGCCGTGACGTCGATGCCCGTTCCGACAACGCCGAAATAACCACCAGTCCCGGTGATCGTCGTCGACGTATTGCTCTCCAGATTGACCGCGTCGCCCGAGACGTCGTTGTTAATCACATTGCCCGTGCCGGTATTGATCAACGCGTAGTCATAAAGGCTCAGGTTGAGTTCGTTGTTGGCGCCGTTCAATGAAATGGAATTGTACTGACCAGCGTTGATCGTAACGCCGTTGCCTGACACGCTGAAAGACGGATCGCCGGGGCCGCCAGAGGCCGCACTCCCGCCAGTCGACGCGCCGTTTAAGTCGAGCGTCTGACCAGACGCGGTCGAATTGATCTGGTCCGTGCTCGTCCCGCCGGTAACCGTCGCGCTCGTGCCGGAGCCATCGAGATTGAGTGTGCTGTCGGTCGCGGTGACCGCGTTGCCCGTTCCCGTAAGGGTGGCGGAAGAATTAGAAGCAAGAGTCAGAATGTTCAAGTCGCCGGTGACCGAAGCCAACGACCCCGCGGCGAGACTCACGCTGGCGTAGCTTATGTATACATTGTCGCCAGAGCCGTTAATGGTCTCAGACGACGCTTCATCGCCGTCGAATGCGATTGAGTCGGTATAAGCGACGCTGCCGTCTGTGTTGTAACCGGTAGTTGAGACGCTCGATCCATCCGCACTGGTGATCGTCTGCCGCGCAACCGCTCCTCCGCTTGTGTAATCGGTCTCGATATAAGAACCGTCCGATTGTAGTTGGATTTGGCCTGTAATGGCGCCAACGGAATTTTCAGCGACCATGGACTGATAAACAGGTGTTCCGTTGCTAGCTGTGGTTTCGGTTGTTGTTAGAGAAGATCCGTCAGAATTTTCAGTGTGATTTTGAACTCCAGAGGATGTCCAACCTGACAGCATCTCGTTGATATCTTGATCGGAAAATCCCAGAGCTGCCATTCCCTGTCTGAAATATGTTATATCGGATTGATCAACGGTAGCTCCAATTGCGTCCGCCAAATTCATCTCATCCGCGTAAAACATAGGATCATGCGGAGTGGTTGAACCGGGATCATTGGGAAACAGTACGTGCGTCAATTCATGAAGTATACTTCCCTGCAACGTTGCGTCATAATTAGTATAGTCGAAATTTTGATTGATCCAAACCGACGGGGTTGAGGAGCTCCCATTGTGGGTGAGGCCTGTCCCGTTAGTAGCGCCCCACGTAGCTGCAACAATTGCATTAGCAGTAAACGTAATGGTAACGTTGCTTGTCACGACGCCAGTGGTATTTAACGCGTTGACAATGGAATTTACAGCGTTTTGCGTAGCTTGCGAGACAGTAGAATCAAATTTAGCTGTAATCTGATTTGACATTTTATATCGCCTCTTAGCTGATTATACTATTACTATAAACTTAATGACTCAGACTATAATCATAGATACAGTAGTGCAGGCTGTGATCGCTGTTATTCATCCAAACGCTCCGGAATGGGCCGCACCAAGAACGGAACCTCCGGAGGAACTAAGGGCTGCTTTGGGTTTCTCAAATAGTCACTCTCCGTTATCAAAAAGACCGCGCCGTTATCTTCTCTAAATCTCCATACTTTCGCCCTAAGGGGCCCGTCCGGAGGCTCTAAAGAATGACAACGGCTAGCGGAATTAATCTTATTATCTGAAATATAATATGCATATCTTATATCAATAAATCTAGATATTATATACGGCGAATTATCGTCAGTATGTAACTGTATATATGACTCCAGGTAAGGTTTCGAACATTCCTTATCGTTTTCATAGACCGCTTGTTCAACCATAAACGATCTGCAGAATCGAAATTCTCTACGATCTAGATCGATCGTCGCAATATGCGTGTGCTTATCCCCGCTAAATACCAAGAGCTTGCAATCATTATTGTCGCAAGGCGGAGAACCGACCAACTCAAATTCTACGCCGAGGGCAGATTTGTTCCCGGGATTTAGACCCATTGCAGACAGTTTCGCATCCTCTATCGATCTTGGAGCGTAGTACATTGGCTTTGTATCAAATACGTTATCTTTACATACCATACTATCCGCTGCCGCATTGCATGGATCGATGAAAATCATCCATCCAAGCAAGATGGATGATGCTGCAGCTACCCGCGTAGATTTATTTGGAGAATACTGCCGATATTCTACATGTCCAGATGTACGTATCTGAGGAATTTCATTCAAAGCGCTCGGTTTCATGTCTGTAATCCTCGTCTGACGCTTTTCGACAAAAGTAGGCGCTTCCTCATCTCTCCCTCAACCCATCCTGTTTGTACCGCAGCAGCGGCGACAGCAGATAGCTGATCACGGACCGTCTCCCTGTCTTGATTTTCGCGGTCACCGCCATGCCGGGCTCCAGCGGAGCAAAACCATTCTCCGTCTGAATACCCATCGCTGCGAGTGCGACATGCGCGACATAGGTCGGCTGCCGCGACTGGCGCTCCTTCTCGTCGCTTTCAGTGTCGGAATCGTCCTTACGCGAACCGCGCGCATCGACACTCGAATCTTGCGGTGTGACGACATCCTGGCTTACGCTCGCGACGATGCCATGCAGCAACCCATTGCGCGTGAAGGTGAAGGCCTCGACCTTGATCTCGACCTCCTGCCCCTTATGAACAAAGCCGACGTCCTTGTTAACCAGCATCGCCTCAATCTCCAGGCCGGTCCCTTTGGGGACACCCTGAGTTACTGTGCCGGCGTGACGATGCTGTCGAGCGTATGGGCGGCGAGTTGTTACACCGTGCCGTCGACGGGCACGCGCAAAGTCCAGGCCACGTTTCAATACGAATTTCCGCATGTCTTCTTGATGTTCGTTGGCCTGGATTTCGGCCTTCGACAGGTCGGAATTACGGTGACACGCTCGTCTTTACCTTATAACGCGCCTTCTGTTATCTGCTTTCTAATTAGTTAAATACGGGCGTGTCACCGTAACCTTGGTAACCTTGGCCGGTGCGGGCGCCGTCCACACCATCACCGTAACTACCGGCAGTAGAGCAGATCGTGCCGAAGCTCGTTCAGAACGAGCAGCCGACTTCGCACGCAGAAACAGCACAGCCCGTTCGATAACTTCCAAAAGGCGTACGCTTCGATTGTTTCTCAGCGTCACCCACTCGCCAGTATCATTGAACGTATGCTCGCCGAACGTGAAGTGAAATTACGGTGACACAAATTACGGTGACACGCCCGTCTTTACCTTATAACGCGCCTTCTGTTATCTGCTTTCTAATTAGTTAAATACGGGCGTGTCACCGTAACCCTCGTAACCCCAATTAGCCGTGTCTCACGAGAGGGGCGCAGTCCACAGTAATTCCACTTGTCGCCGCGTCGCTCTCCGCCAGAATTACAGTGACGCCTGTCGCCCTAATTCGCTCTATCGTTCGAACAATTTAGCGGCAAATATGCTGCGCTCACGCAGTTCGGATGAGAGCCAAGCATTGAACCGCATGCGCGTCCTCCCCCTCTCCACCCGGAGCCCTCATGTTCGAATTGATCGTGCGTCACGCCAATCTTCCCGATGGCCGTTCCGGCGTCGATATCGGCGTCAGCGGGGGGCGGATCGCGGCCATCGAAACGGCGATCGCCGCGACAGCGGCCCGCGAAATCGACGCCGCCGGACGGCTTGTGACGCCGCCTTTCGTCGATCCGCATTTCCATATGGATGCGACGCTTTCGCTGGGCCTGCCCCGGCTTAATCGGTCCGGCACGCTGCTGGAGGGGATCGCGCTTTGGGGCGAGCTGAAGCCGCTGCTGACCGTGGAAGCTCTTGTCGATCGTGCGTTGCGCTATTGCGATCTGGCGGTCGCCCAGGGGCTGCTGGCGATCCGCAGCCACGTCGACGTCAGCGATCCGCGTCTCGTCACCGTTGAGGCGATGCTCGAAGTGCGCGAGCGGGTGAAACCCTATCTCGATCTGCAACTTGTGGCGTTCCCTCAGGATGGCTATCTCAGGGCGCCCGGCGTGATCGAGGCGCTCGACCGGGCGCTCGACATGGGTGTCGACGCAGTTGGCGGCATTCCGCATTTCGAGCGCACCATGGAAGATGGCGCGGAGTCTCTCCGCAGGCTTTGCCGCATCGCCGCCGAGCGTGGACTGCCCGTCGACATCCATTGTGACGAAACCGACGATCCGTTGTCGCGTCATATCGAAACCTTGGCGGCGGAGACGATGCGCCACGGCCTCCAAGGCCGCGTCGCCGGGTCGCATCTCACCTCGATGCATTCCATGGACAATTATTACGTCTCGAAATTGATCCCGCTGATCAAGGAAGCCGGGATCCATGCGATCCCCAATCCGCTCATCAACATCACCTTGCAGGGGCGCCATGACTCCTATCCGAAACGCCGCGGCATGACGCGGGTGCCCGAACTGATGGCGGCCGGGGTGAACGTCGCGCTTGGCCACGACTGCGTGATGGATCCCTGGTACTCCATGGGGTCCGGCGATATGCTCGAGGTCGCCCATATGGCCGTTCACGTCGGTCAGATGACCTCGATTACGGCCGTCAGGTCGATCTTCGACGCGATCACCGTGAATTCCGCAAAAGCGCTCGGGCTCGAAAGCTACGGGCTCGCGGTGGGTCGCCATGCGGATTTCGTTGTTCTGCAGGCGCGCGACCCGATTGAGGCGATCCGGTTGAAAGCGCACCGGCTCGCGGTCGTACGGCGCGGAAAAGTCATTGCCCAATCCGCGCCGAAAGTGACGACGCTGATGCTCAACGGCCGGCCGCAGCAAGTCGACGCGTCCGCCTACGCTCCGCCTGTGGATCGCCAATAGACTGGCGCGGCGTTGTGCAATGCCTGCACAGTCCATGAGCTTGACATCGCATCGACCGGGTGGGAGCTTAATTTGACCGATTGGTCAGGTTTTGGGCTGGCCTACCGTTCGCCAATGCGAGCAAGCGCCATCGAAAGGGATGATGATCATGTCTTGGGAGCTTTCGCGGCGCTCGTTTCTCGTGACGTCGACGGTCGGCAGTTTGGCGCTTTCCGCGCGCGGCGCCTTTGCAGACGCAAAGCTGAAAGTCGCCTGCATCCATGCCTCGCCGGTAGAGAACGCATGGAATTCGCGCCTGCACGAGGCGCTCCAGGCCGCCGCCAAGGATGGCGCCATCGATTACGTCTTCTCCGAGGGTGTCTCCGGAACCGACTACCCGCGCGCCATGCGCGAATATGCCGATCAAGGCAATAAGCTGATTTTGGGCGAATCCTATGCGGTCGAGACGGAGGCGCGCCAGGTCGCGGCCGACTATCCGGACACGGCGTTCCTGATGGGTTCGAGCGGCAAGCCGTCCGGCAAGAATTTCGGCACGTTCGCCACCAGAACCGAGGAAGCTTGCTATCTCACGGGTATGCTTGCGGCGACGCTGAGCAAGACTGTAAAATTTGGCGCGGTCGGAGCTATTCCGATCCCGGAAGTCAATATTGAGATCAACGCCTTTCGTGCGGGCGTGAGGGAAATCCGTCCCGATGCGAAGTTCCTGATCGGCTTCATCGGCACTTTCTTCGATCCGCCAAAGGCGCGGGAATCCGGCCTCGCCCAGATCGACGCCGGCGCCGACATCTTGTTCGGCGAGCGCATCGGCACCGCCGACGCCGCCAAGGAAAAGGGCGTCAAGTCGATTGGCGCTCTGCTCGACTATACGCCGCGTTATCCCGCCACCGTATTCGCCAATGCCGTATGGTACTTCCGGCCAATCCTCAACGCGGCGATCGCGGACGTGAAAGCGGGCGTCAAGACCGGCAAGGATTACACGGCCTTTAGCGCGATGAAGGAAGGCGGCAACGACATCGTCTTCACAGCTTCTGCGATTGCGCCGGACGCGGTCGCCAAGATGGAGGCCAAGCGCGCCGCGATGAAGGCGGGCAGTTTTGTCGTTCCGCTCGATCCAAGCGAACCTACATAATAGGCTTGTCGGTCCGACGTGTTTCGCGTCGCGCCAGGAGCGTCGATCCATGGGTGAATCCGCCGAACCGGACGATGGTCTCGGTCTCGGCGCGGCGATTGGCGCCGGCGCGACAACCGCCGTCGCCGCCATGGAGGCGGCGGTGGAGCGGGCGAGGGCTTCCGAGCATCTTGGCGCCGTCACGCATCTTTCTCCTGGCCTCGGTTTGGCGAGAGCCGCCGCGATTGACGCGGGGCTGAGACGTGGCCCCGCCAATGCTGCGGCCCAACCATTCCTCGGCGTGCCGTTTCTCATGAAGGATCTCGGCGCGGCGGCGAAAGGACTTCCCCTCATCTGCGGTTCGCGATCAATCGCCCCACAATTGGCGCAAGCCGATTCAGAACTCGCCGCTCGATTTTGGAATTCAGGTCTTGCGCCCTTCGGTGTCACGACGACGCCGGAGTTTGGCCTGGCATTGTCGAGCGAACCGGCGATCGGGCCTGTGGCGCGCAATCCGCTCGACCCAAGTCTTACCCCCGGCGGGTCGTCCGGCGGAGCCGCGGCGGCGGTCGCAGCCGGCATCGTGGCGCTCGCCCATGCGACGGATGCCGGCGGCTCTATTCGCGTGCCCGCCGCCTGTTGCGGTCTCGTCGGGTTGAAGCCGAGCCGAGGCGCGATCCCCGGCGGTCCCGCCTTCGGCAATCATCTCAGCGGTCTTGCGACCGAGCTTGTCGTCAGCCGATCGTTGCGCGATGCGGCCGCGGCGCTTGATCGGTGCGCCGGCGCGGGACAGGGGCCGTTCCCCGATCCCGATCTTGGCGGACCCGTTCTCGCCTCCCTCGACGAGGCTCCGGAGGGCCTCACCATCGGCGTCTGCGTCGATGCGGGAGCGACCGCGGTCGCTGCCGCGAACAGCGACGCGATCCGCCACGCGGCCGAAGTATTGCGGCGGGCCGGGCACAAGATCGTCGATGTCGATTCGAAATTGCTCGGAAAACTGGCGCGAGACGCCGAGATGGTTTTCGGTCGGGTGATCTGCGTAAACTTGGCGGGGTTTCTCGACGATCTCTCGAATGTCGAGCCTCTCTCGGCGGCCGTTGTGCGTCGCGGGCGGCTGATCAGCGCGCGCGAGCTGCAGGCGACGGAGATGATCGCCGTTCAGATTGCCCATGCCATGTGGCGGCTGTTCGACGAGGTCGACGTCCTGATGACGCCGATGCTCAGCGGGCCGCCGCCGCCGATCGGATCCTTCCCGATGGATCACGAAGATGTCGAGCTTCAATGGCGGCGGATGGCGGCGTTCGCGCCCTTCGCCACGCTCGCCAATGTCGCCGGCGTCCCGGCGCTCTCGATCCCGCACGGCGAAGCCGATGGGTTGCCGCTTTCGGTGCAACTGATCGGACCGATGGCCAGCGATGGGCTGCTGCTGCGGCTCGCCCGTCAATTGCAAACCGCGACGCCCTGGCGGTTCAAAACCACGATTGCTGGTTGGCCGCAATGAGCGAAGCCGAAATTGTTCTGAGCCTCGAAGGGGTCACCAAGCGCTTCGATGCGCTCCTGGCGAACGATGGGATTTCGCTGACGCTTAGGCGCGGCGAACTGCTTGCTCTGCTCGGCGAAAACGGCGCGGGCAAGACGACGCTGATGAACATCCTTTTCGGGCATTATGTCGCAGATTCGGGGCGCGTCTTCGCTTTCGGCAAGGAATTGCCGCCGGGCAGGCCGCGCGCGGCGATCGCGGCCGGCATCGGCATGGTGCATCAGCATTTCGCGCTTGCCGCCAATTTGACCGTGCTCGAAAACATCATCGCGGGCACAGAGGACCTCCGCCGTTTGCGCTCCGATCGCGCCGCCGCGCGGGTAAAACTGGCCGAGATCGCGGAACGCTTTGGACTCGCCATCGATCCGGACGCCCGTGTCGGCGACCTCTCGGTCGGCGAGCGCCAGCGTGTCGAGATTCTGAAAGCGCTTTACCGCGACGCCCGCATTCTGATCCTCGACGAACCGACGGCGGTCCTGACTCATCAAGAGGCCGAGAAGCTCTACGTCACTCTGCGCACAATGGCGCAGAAAGGCTTATCGCTCATTTTTATCTCGCATAAGCTTCATGAAGTGTTGGCCGCCGCCGATCGGGTCGTTGTGCTGCGCGGCGGCAAGGTGGTTGCCGAGCGGCGCGCCGCCGACACCAGCCGGAATGAACTCGCTGAACTCATGATAGGCCGGCGCGTCACCCGGCCGATACGTGAGGCGCAGACGCCGGGCGACGTGGCGATGCGAGCGCAGGGCGTGGACGTCCTTGTTGGCGGCGTCAAACGGCTTTCCGACATTGCGTTCGAATTACGCGCAGGCGAGACGCTTGGCGTCATCGGCGTGTCGGGCAACGGACAATCGGCGCTCGGCGAATTGGCAGGCGGTCTCGCCAGAGCGGCGGCCGGAAGCTTCGAACTTTTCGGCAAACCTGTCGGCAAGATCGGGCCGCGCGATTTCGTGGCCCTCGGCGTCAGCCGCATTCCGGAGGATCGCAACGGCAGCGGCGCCGTCGGCGAAATGACGATCTGGGAAAACGCAATCATGGAGCGGGTGCGCTCGGTCCGCTTCTCGCTGGCCGGTTTCGTGCGACGTGGCGCGGCGCGGGCATTTGCGCGGACCATTATCGAGCGGTTCGATGTGCGCGGCGGCGGCCCGGATTCGCCGATACGGCTGCTCTCGGGCGGCAACATGCAGAAGTTGATTTTAGGCCGCAATCTCGAAACCGCGCCGCGCGTCCTCATCGCCGCTCAGCCGACGCGCGGGCTTGACGAAGGCGCCGTCGCCGCGGTGCATGCCGAAATCCTCGCCGCCCGGCGCGCCGGCTCCGCCGTGATGCTGATTTCGGAAGATCTCGACGAAATCATAGAATTGGCTGATCGGGTGCAGGCGATCGTCAAGGGGCGTCTGTCGCCGCCTATTCCGGTCGCCGAAGCCGATCCTCGCCGACTTGGCTTGATGATGGCCGGCGACTGGAAGGACGCAGCCTAATGCGCCTCGAGCGACGCGCCTATGTGCCCTTCACGCTGGCCCTTGCGGCTCCGATCGGCGCCGTCGTCGTGTCGCTGGCGCTGGCGGCCCTGTTGATCGCTCTTGCCGGAGCGCCTGTCGTCGAAGCCTATCGACGCATGCTGATTGGCGCATTCGGCTCGCAGCTTTCCATCACGGAAACGCTGACGCGGGCGACGCCGCTGATTCTGACCGGGCTGGCCGCCGCGGTAGCCTTTCGGGCGAGGCTGTGGAACATCGGCGGCGAAGGACAATTCTATATGGGCGCCTTAACGGCGGCCTTTTTCGGTTCGAAATATGGGCCGCAATTGCCGAGCGTCGCTCTGATCCCGGCGTTGATGATCGCGGGCGCCGTTGCTGGCGCGATCCTTCTGCTCGTTCCCCTCGTGCTTCGCCTGAAGTTCGGCGTTGACGAGGTTGTCACGACATTGCTTCTCAATTTTGTCGCGGTGCTTTTCGTTTCCATGATGATCGAAGGGGCGCTGAGGGATCCGCTCGCGTTCGGGTGGCCCCAGTCGGCGCCGATTGTCGACGACGCGTTCTTGCCCAAGCTCGTCGCCCATACGCGCCTCCATCTGGGACTCGTGGTCGCGGTCGGGTTGGCGGTCGTTCTTTGGATGGTGCAGACACGCACAGTGTTCGGTCTTGAAAGCCGCGCGGCAGGCCTGAATCCGCAAGCAGCGAGTTTTGCCGGCGTCTCGCTTGGCGCCGTCCTGGTGACCGTCGCCTGCGTCTCGGGCGGCCTCGCGGGGCTTGCGGGCGCGATCGAAGTGATGGGCGTCAAAGGCTACGCCACCACCGATCTTTCGCCAGGCTACGGCTATAGCGGCATCGTTGTCGCCATGCTCGCCGGTCTGCATCCTCTTGGTGTCGTGGCGGCGGCTGTGTTTGTCGCCACGATGTTTGTCGGCGCTGACGGAATGAGCCGCGCTCTCGGCGTGCCGAGCTATATAGCGGATGTCATCGTGGCTCTGTCGCTGCTCACCATGCTGGTGGCGCTGCTTCTGACCAATTATCGGATCCGGCGATGATGGAGGCGCTCGACGTTTTCGCCAACGCGGGGCTTTGGGCCGCCGTTCTCCGAATCGCGACGCCACTCATTTTCGGCACGCTTGGCGAACTGATCTCGGAGCGGGCTGGCGTTCTTAATCTTGGCATCGAAGGCGTCATGACGTTTGGCGCGATGATCGGGTGGCTGACCGTCTATCATGGCGGCGATCTTTGGCTCGGCGTTCTGGCCGCTGGGTTGAGCGGCGCCGTCTTCGGCCTGCTGCATGCAATCATGACCGTGCCGCTTGGCCTGTCGCAGCACGTGACCGGACTGGGCGTCACGTTGTTCGCCTCGAGCCTCGCCTATTTCATCTTCCGTCTCGCCGTGCCGGTGTCGGGGACGCCGCCGACGATCCTGCCGTTTCAGGTTCTGCACATTCCGGTGCTGTCGGATTTGCCATTCCTTGGCCAGGCCGTTTTCAGCCAGACCGCGCCAACCTATCTGGCGATCGCACTGGCCCTCGTCGCGACCTATGTGCTTGCGCGGACGCCTCTTGGCCTTGCGATCCGGATCGTGGGCGAGAATCCACATGCCGCGGAGGCCCAGGGCATCGATCCAATCAAAGTGCGGATCGTGGCGGTCGTGGCCGGCAGCGCGCTGATGGCTATCGGCGGTTCCTTCCTGACGCTCTCCGCCTTCAACAGCTTCTTTCCGACCATGGTTCAGGGGCGGGGCTGGATCTCGATCGCGTTGGTCGTGTTCTCCTCTTGGCGGCCGGAGCGGGCGCTGATTGGGGCTCTCCTCTTTGCCTTGTTCGACGCTTATCAGCTCCGCCTGCAGCATATTGTCGGAAAGGCCGTCCCGTATCAGGTGTTTCTGATGATCCCCTATCTCATGTCGATCGTCGCGCTGTTGGCGATGGCGCGGCGCGCGCGCGTGCCCCAGGCGCTGATGCAGCCGTTCCGACGCGGAGAGCGGTAACGTCTCGCTCAATCCCTGTTTATTTCTTCCGCCTCGCTTTGCAGCTCGCCGGTCGCGCCCCGTTATGGCGGCGATGGCGCGACGCGATAGGGCGATGTCCCGGTCGGTTTGCCCGGCCCCCTCTGGGGTTATCTCTCAAGCAAAATCCGTAAATAAATCAGACATAAAACAAAATATCATTCGCCCCACCTCCATCATTGTCAGCGGCTAATGGAGAGACGCCCGCGAATCTGGAACTCTGGTGATCTTGTGGAACTCAATCAAATTCACGGTCAAACAAAAGCATTTCCACGCGCCGACGGAGAATTGAATAACTGGACGCTGCTCGTTGACAGTTTGTGGGTGTTCTTGACGATCCTGGGATGCGCAATCTTATTGACGCTCTTGGGAGTTGTCTATTTCGGCTGGTGTCTCCACCAGATCGCGCGGCGTCTGTGGTCCCATCTTTTTGTTCAGTTCGACTAATGCCGGCGCCGGCGCTGTCCACGCCATCCCCTAATTGCACCGTCCGGGAGTTGATGCCGGCGATCAAGATCAGGTGCGAACCCAAAGCATCGCGATCGCCGAGTTTTACGTTCGAGCATTGCCAGACGTTCGGAGGCGATCGAGAGCGACGGCGCCGATGATCACCAGGCCTTTGATGATGAACTGCCAGATGTCGGAGACTCCGGTCAGGATAAGTCCGTTTGAAAGCACCGCTATGATCAGCGCGCCGACCAGCGTGCCCCAGATCGAGCCGATGCCGCCGACAAAACTGGTGCCGCCAAGAATCACCGCGGCTATGGCGTCGAGCTCGTAGGATTGGCCGACCTGGAGACCGTTCGCCGCGTATAATTTTGCGGCGGACATCGCTCCGCCTAGGCCCGCCAGCAATCCTGACATGCCGTAAACGAAGAGGGAGATCGACCATACTTTGACGCCGGCAAGGCGCGCGGCTTCAGGATTGCCGCCCACGGCGTAGACGCGCATGCCCAGCACAGTGCGGCGCAGGATCACCCAGGAAACCACCACGGTCGCGAGCGCAATGATGACGAGCCAGGGCACGCCAAAAAGGGCGCCGTTGCCGAGGAATGCGAAGGGGAGATCGGCATTGAAGATCGTGTTGTCATGACCGAACAGTCGAGCAAGACCGCGCACGGACGTCATCGTGCCTAGCGTGACGATGAAAGGCGGCAAGCGCAAGAACGCGATGAGCGCGCCATTGATCAGTCCGAGCGCGCCGCCGCCGATCAAAGCCACGAGTACCCCCAACATGCCCCAACCGGGGATAAGCGAGGCGATCATGGCGAGCATGGCCGAGGCCGCGAGCACTGAGCCCACCGACAGGTCGATGCCGCCAGTGAGGATGACGAAGGTCATGCCCGCGGCGAGCACCGTATTGATCGAGGCTTGCTGCGTCACGATCGACAGGTTGTTCCAGGACATGAAGCGGCCGTCCGCCCAGGATAAGCCGCCCGTCTCGACATAGCCGGACAGAATTTGGAACAGGATCGCGATCAGCACCAAAGCTGGCAGCATGCCAAGTCCGCGCAGATTGCCGGCCAGGGCCGGGTTGCGGCGTTTAGCCTCCGCCGCGGAGGAATGGGTTGATGTCATCGCGCTGTCCTGCCTGTCTCAAAGTCTGCCGCCGTGTCCGCCGGCGAACGTGTCACGCCGCTTCCTTGGCTGCCGAGGTGGCGATGGCCATGATGTTCTCCTGCGTAATCTGTTCGGCGCCAGCGGCCCCACCGACCTCGCCGGCGATGCGGCCCTCGCGCATGACGATGACGCGGTCGCATATGCCGACAATCTCCGGCAGTTCCGAGGAGATCACCGCGACGCCGACGCCTTCGCGCGCCAGCCTGTCGATCAGCCGATAGATTTCAGACTTCGCGCCGATATCGACGCCGCGGGTCGGTTCGTCGAGGATCAGTACGCGCGGCCGGGTTTCGAGCAGGCGCGAAAGCAGGACTTTCTGTTGGTTCCCACCGGATAGGCCGCCAACCGGAGCGTCTGGCGAGGCGGTGCGAATGCCGGTCGCCTCGATCGCCTCTGCGGTGCGCTTGCGGCCCTTGGCCCGATTAAGCACGCCGCCAGCCAAGGCGTCGCGGCTCATCACGCCCAGATTGATGTTCTCGGACACGGACATGTCGAGCATCAGTCCGAGCAACTTGCGGTCCTCGGTCAGATAGGCGATTCCTGCTTCAATGGCGTCCTTCGGCGAGCGGGGATTCACATCGCGACCGTCGACGGCGATCGCGCCCGTTATTTTCGGATCGGCGCCGAAGATCAGGCGAGCGAGTTCCGTGCGTCCGGCCCCGACCAGGCCGGCGATGCCGAGGACTTCGCCTTCGTGAATGTCGAAGGAGCACGGCTCGACGCGCCTGCCATCGGAGACGTCGCGCACCGAGAGGATGGGCCGGCCACGGCTCCCATGGGCGTTATGCTCCTTCTTGTAGAAGGAGGAGAGATCGCGTCCGACCATCATGCGCACCACGGCCGCCGGATTGATCGCGTCGCGCCCCAATGTGCCGACGTAGGCGCCGTCGCGCAGCACAGAGACGCGGTCGGAAAGCTCGTAGACCTCTTTCATGCGGTGGCTGATGTAGACGATGGCGAGCCCCTCCTGCTTGAGTTGGCGCACCAGGGCGAACAGCCGTTCAGTCTCGCGCTCGGACAAAGTAGTGGTGGGTTCGTCCATGATCAGCACGCGTGAGCGGGCATGCACGGCGCGCGCGATTTCCACCAATTGACGCTCGGCAATCGACAGGCCCGCGACCTTGTCGCGCGCGGCAAAGTTGGCGCCGAGACGCTGCAGAACGCTTTCGACGCCCGCAACCATTGCCTTGCGATCGATAAGGGCGCCCCGGCTCGGCTCGCGGCCCAGATAGATGTTTTCCGCGACGGAGAGATTCGGGGCGAGGGTCAATTCCTGATAAATGATGGCGATGCCCAACTGCTTTGCCGCCATCGGCCCGTTGATCGCAACTCTGCGGCCCTCGATCACGATTTCCGAACCCTCATCCGGCGCAATGGCGCCCGATAGGATCTTCATCAGGGTCGACTTCCCGGCTCCGTTCTCGCCCATCAAGGCGTGGATTTCGCCAACTCTAATGTCGAGCGACACGCTCGTCAGTGCGCGGACACGCCCGAATGTCTTCGAGACATTTCGCATTTCCAAGAAGGGGCGATTCTGGTCCGTACTCATCCGATCGTTCCTAGATCAAGAGTTGCGCGAGCGTCGCAGCGGTCCCTTGCGTTTCCAAGCGTTGTGAAAGGTGTTGATAGGCTGCAAGGAAGCGCGCGCTCTGCCGAAGGCCAAGTCCACGAAAAGCGTCGATGTCGAGCACGGCCAAAGGGTCGCCGCCGCGCAATCGCTGCCAATCTGTTTTGGCGATGTGCGGCTCAAAAACTTTGAAGGAAACGCCCTCATCGTCGACGCCATCCAGATAGCGTCTGAAGCAGGCGATCAGGAACACTTCGCGGGTGAGGTCGCCGCCGTTGGCGATCAGTTGCGCGATCGTCTTGCCGTGGAAGACGACAATCTTTGAAGCGCCGTCGCCGGCCACGCGCAGAAGCTGGTCTTTGATCGCCGGATTGGCGAAGCGCTCCACCACTTTCTCAGTGAAAGCCGGCACGGAAAAGCCAGACGGCGGATCAACAAGCTGTCGAGCGTCAAGGTCCCAGAAATTATGGAGAAGTCGCGGAATGGCGGGCTGACGCATGCCTTCGTCGACAAACCGCGAACCCATCAGCAGGGCAGGGTAGCACATCAGCATGTGAGCGGCGTTGGAAAGCCTGCCCTTCACGGCGACATATGCCGGGACCTCGTCGCTGAACACAACGCCGGCGAGCTCGAGTTGAGGCCGCCCGGCGCAGAAGCGGTCCTCCACGACCCAACTGGTATAAGTTTCGCAAGTCGCGGCGAGGAGATCGTCGACGCCGGTCGCCAGCGCCAGTCTTTGACGTTCGGCCTCCGGCACGTGCGGCGCAATTCGGTCGACCATTGAATTCGGAAAGGCGCCGTTCACGCCGATCCAATCAGCGAGATATGGATCGATCGCCCGGGCGAAACTCGTGACGCCCAGACGGGTCGTCTCGCCATTGCGTTGGAGGTTATCGCAGGACATCACCGTGAAGGGCGGAAGCCCCGTCGCGCGTCGTCGCGCCAGCGCCGCGACGATGTAGCCGAACACGGTGCGGGGCGAACCGCCTTCGAGGTCGTGGCGGATATCGGGCGCGTCAAGCCGGAATGCGCCACTCTTTTCATCGATATTATAGCCGCCCTCGGTGATCGTCAGCGAGACGATTCGAGTCGCGCTGTCGGCAAGACGAGCGAGCACGGCCTCTGGAGAATGCGGGGCGTGCATATATTCAACCATCGCCCCGACGATCTGCGTATGGCGCGGGGTCGGCGAGCTGAGCGCGGTGACGGAATAGAGGTTGTCTTGAGCGTTGTAGGCTTCGGCCTTGGCCCTGGCGGCCGGCCCATCTGTAAGGCCGACGCCGCAGATGGCCCAATCCTCATGGCCTGGATGGTGCAGGCAGGCTTCAATGGCGAGCCCCTGGTGCACCCGATGAAAATTGCCGACGCCGAAGTGCACGATGCCCGGCCGCAGGCGGTCGCGGTCATAGGTTGGCCTGGCGACATTAGGGCCAAAGGACCTGAGGGCTGCTCGGCTAAGCTTGATCATTTTAGCAATATTTTCTGAAAGGAATGCGCCCTCCCCGAAAAAGCGGGGAGGGCTCTCTGCGCCCGGTCTGGGGGAAATCAATCGTCGTGCTTGAAATTCCAGCCTTTGTACTCACCGACATTTTCGCGAGTCACGAGGGTTGAAGGGATCAGGATGAGCGGATTTGCAGGCTTTTTGCCATTGATGATGTCGATGGCGGTCTCTGCCGAGACCTTCGGAATGGCGTAGAAATCCTGGCTCGCAGATCCTTCGATCATGGCGAGCGCAGGATCTTTTAACGCCGCTTCAATATCAGGCGAACCGTCGACCGAAGTGATGAAAAACTCGCTACGCTTCGACTGTTTCGCAGCAAGGGCCGTGCCTATCGCCTGCGGATCATTGATGGTGAAGATGGCGTCGATCTTCGGGAAGCGGGTCAGATAGCCCTGCGCCACAGCCATGCCGCCGTCCCGCGAACCCTTGCCATCCTGATCGTCGGACAGAACTTTGATTCCGGGATATTTGGCGAAAACCTGCTTGCAGCCATTGACGCGGTCGATCACCGACGAGACCTGAGGTCCGTTCTCGATGACGACGTCGCCTTTGCCCTTGAGCTTGTCGGCGATGTACTGACAAGACACGCTTCCGGCCATGACGTTGTCGGTCGTAATGGCCGCGTCGGCCCCGTCGGCTGCGGTATCGAACGCCACAACCGGGATGCCGGCCGCCTGCGCTTTCTTTATGGCGGGCGTGATGGCCTTCGGATCGCCGGGATTGAGCAGGATGAAATCGACTCCGGCTGCGATGAAATTGTCGATTTGGTTGACCTGTTTGCCAAGGTCATAGTCATAGCCCACCGTGGTGACCCGCGCCTGCGGATACGCCTTGTGGATGAGGCGCGTCGCCGTATTGGCAATGATGACAAAGCCTGGGTTTCCCAGAGACCCAACAGATATTCCAACGGATTTGACGTCCTTGGCGAAGGACGGCCCACCAGATGTCAGGGCAAGCGTTGCGCCAGCCATGACGATCCCGGCCAGGTGCTTCTTGGTCCTCATGATTTCCTCCCTAATAGGACTGATTTTTGTGTCTTTGTGAGACCGATCTCATCAAAACTGAGATCGATCTCAGTTTGAGGAATGCATGAAGGAATCGGGATTGTCAATAGCGCCTCTCGTTCGAGGAGTTGAAAATCGGGCGCCCGCTTGATCGATTGATCAGCGCTAACCGCCTAAACGTGTCCGACGCGCATACAGCGGGTTACATCGTCACGATATTGGCCAAACGCTTTGAAAATTCGGCCCGCTCGCTCTCGCGACTTGTCGCCGCAGCCGCGGACGTACGTATCTGTGGGATTTTAGCGATCGCTCGATAGTCAGATTGCAGGGCGCTTAACCTGCTGTTTGTGAACATCGGCGACCGACATGCGGTCGATCAACTGAGTCGGTAGTTCGATTCTGCCTGATTTGCCGTGCCCTTTGATCTGCCGGATCAGTGCGGTGACAGCCGCACTCCCGAGTTCGTAGACAGGGCGCTTGATCACCGACATCGCCGGCGCAATCACCTTTGCCCACGGCGAATCATCGAAGCTAATCAGCGACACCTCCTTGCCGATGGTGAGGCCGAGTTCGCCGCAGGCCGCTAGGACGCCCAGCGCCATCTCCTCGTTGGTCGCAAGTATAGCGGTCGGGCGCGGCCGCTGCCTCAAGAGCTCCAGCGCGGCGTCGCGACTCGCCTCAAGGTCGCTGCGGCTGTAACGGATAATCGGCTCGGGAGCTCCATTTGCAGCAAGCGCCTCTAGCGCGCCGGCTGCGCGTTCCCGCACTGTAGAAACAACGCCTTCGGGCTGCGATGTTTCGGCGCCATGCGCAGCCGCCGTCGCCAGTAGAAGCGCGATCCGGACATGCCCACGTTCAAGAAAAAGCTCTATGGCGGCTTTGGCGCCGCCTCGATCGTCGGTGCAGGCGCTGGCGACGCCAAGCCCAATCACGCTGCGATCGAGCAGCACCAGCGGCTTCGCCAAGTCGTCGTTCAGGACAAGATGATCAAAGCTTGTCGCCGACGATGGCACGACGATGAGTCCATCCACGCGTTTCTCGATAAGCAGACGCACGGCGTCGATCTCTTTGGCGAGATCGTCGTCAGTATTGAGAACGAGGGTCTGGTAACCGGCTTGCGCTGCGGTGTCGATGATGGCGCGGGTTGCGTAACTGAAGAACGAATTGCTGATATCGGCGACGACGACCCCGATGGTCTGGGTCGTGCCCGCGCGCATGGATCGCGCCACGACATTCGTGCTGTAATTCAACTCGCGAGCGGCCGCCGCTACGCGTTTGCGTGTTTGCTCGCCGACGAAACCATAGCCGCCCAGCGCTCGCGCCGCGGTGGCGCGGGACACTTTGGCGCGCCGGGCGACATCGATCAAACGAGCCGGCCGCTCGACGTTGCCCTTGCCGTTCCCGTTCGCCTTGTCCGCCACTTATTCCACCACCGCTTGTTCTTGTTGCAATTTAGACACCTAATGCGAACGCTGCCAGAGGCGTCGGCGTCGCCATTGGCGGGCCTTCGACGTCATGCAATGTTCCGACGGTGCGAAATGAAAAGCGGAAGCGCCGCGAGAGACGCTTTGCCAGCCGACATTGTACGGGCGGCAGGTCCTTCCCCCCGGCGATAGACCATTATTGAGAGCTTACGCTCGGAAGGCGGAATTGTCGACGATCCTGAATTGCTCCCCTTCGCTGAGGACAAGTGGACGGCTTCACGCGCTCAGCGATGGGCCAATCACACAGTCTTGAACGCATCCCATGCAACCGGGGAGCGCGCATCAATCGTTAGGCGCGCCCGTTTAGCATTGGCAAGCGTCATTCCGGGCGCGCCATCGCTTAAACGCCATATCAGCGCGAAGGTCGAGAGCCGCGGTTGCTGTCATCTCGGCTTGCCTGGAACCCGGAACGTTCGCAAATTGGGCTCGAACCAGTGACCATCTGGCGAATGTCGGTTAGACTTCATTGGCGGCGACGCAAGCCGCGACAATCCTCGACGCATCCGATCGTCAAGCGAGCAAAGGCTGATGGCCGAAAGTCAGACCGATCAAGAGAGCAACAAAGACCAATCCGTGACGGGCGAAGCGGCGGCCGGCGAACCCGGCAATTCCGCTGCGCAAGCGCCTGGCAAGGCCAAGGGTGGTCGGGACGACGCGGATAAGGGAGGCGACGCGGGCGAGGCCGCCCGGCGCCGCCGCCGCCCCGTCGTCTGGCTGATCGGCGTCGCGGTCATCGCTTTGCTCGTCGCTGGCGGCGCCTATTACTGGATCACCACCCGCGGCCTCGAAAGCACCGACGACGCCTATACCGACGGCCGTGCGGTCGACATCGCGCCGCAGGTCGCCGGCGAAGTCGCCTCGCTCGACGTGAAGGACAATCAGTTCGTGCACAAGGGACAGGCGCTGATCCACATCGACCCGCGCCAATATCAGATCGCGCGCGATCAGGCCGAGGGCGCCCTGGAGACGGCTAAGCGCCAATATCAGGGCCAAGTGTACGGCGCCGAGATCGCGCGCAAGAATTTTCCAGCGCTGCTGGAGCAGGCGCAGGCGCAACTCGCCAGCGCCAAGGCGAACCAGCTCAAGGCCAAGGCCGACGACGACCGCCAGAAGAGCCTGCCGAAACTCGCCACGACACAGCAGGAGGTCGACGCGGCCAACGCCGCGCTCGCCCAGGCCGACGCGCAGGTGATGCTCGCCGACGCGCAGGTCCAGCAGAATTCGCCGGTGCAGCAGCGCATCGGCGAGACGGACCAGCAGGTCGGACAATTGAACGGACAGGTCGAGCAGGCCGAGGCGCGGCTCAACCAGGCCAATCTCAACCTCTCGTGGACGATCGTCAGCGCGCCGCAGGACGGCTGGATCACCAAGCGCAACGTCGAGATCGGCAATTATGTTTCGCCGGGCCAGCAGATCTTCTCGATCGTCTCGCCCGACGTCTGGATCACCGCCAATTTCAAGGAGAACCAGCTCGCCCAGATGCGGCCGGGCCAGTCGGCCAAGATCAGGGTCGACGCCTATCCGCAGCTTGACCTGCGCGGCCATGTCGACAGCATCCAGATGGGCTCGGGCTCGAAATTCGCCGCCTTCCCCGCCGAGAACGCGACCGGCAATTTCGTCAAGATCGTGCAGCGCGTGCCGGTCAAGATCGTCATCGACAGCGGGCTCGATCCCGACCTGCCGCTGCCGCTCGGCCTATCCGTCGACCCGACAGTGACGGTGACGGGGCAATGAGCGACGCGCACGCGGCGGGCGCCGGATGGAAGCCGCGGTTCAATCCGTGGCTGATCGCAGTGTCGGTGACGCTCGCCGCCTTCATGGAGATTCTCGACACCACCATCGTCAATGTCGCGCTGCCGCATATCGCGGGCACCATGTCGGCGAGCAGCGACGAGGCGACATGGACGCTGACGTCCTATCTCGTCGCCAACGGCATCGTGCTGACGATTTCCGGCTGGCTCGGCGACCTGCTCGGCCGCAAGCGCTATTTCCTGATCTGCCTGACGATGTTCACCGTCTGCTCGTTTCTGTGCGGCATATCGACCAGCCTCGGGCAGCTCATCGTGTTTCGATTGATGCAGGGCTTTTTCGGCGGCGGCCTGCAGCCGAACCAACAGTCGATCATTCTCGATTCCTTTCCGCCGGCAAAGCGCGGCGCCGCCTTTGGCGTGGCGGCGATCGCCACCGTTGTCGCGCCGATTCTCGGGCCGACGCTCGGCGGCATCATCACCGACAATGCGACATGGCGCTGGGTGTTCTTCATCAACGTGCCGGTCGGAATCATCGCGGTGTTCCTGAACTCGATCCTGGTCGAGGACCCGCCCTGGGAGAAGAACAAGAAAAGCCGCGGCATCGACTATGTCGGCCTTTCCCTCATCACCATCGGCCTGGGCTGCCTGCAGATCGTGATGGATCGCGGCGAGGACGAGGATTGGTTCGGTTCGTCGTTCATCGTCACGATGTCGGTGATCGCCTTTGTCGGCATCGTCGCCGCCGTTCTCTGGCTGCTCGTCGCCAAGGACCCGATCGTCAACCTGGACGTCTTCAAGGACAAGAATTTCACCGGCGGCTGTCTGATGATCGCTGCGATGGGCGCGATCCTCTACGCCAGCGCGGTGATCATCCCCGTCTTCGCGCAGCAAATCCTCGGCTATACCGCGACCTGGTCCGGTCTCATCCTGTCGCCCGGCGGAATCGTCGTCATCCTGCTCATTCCGGTCGTTGGGCGGCTGATGACGTTCATGCAGACACGGGTGGTGATCGCGATCGGCTTCTTCATCATGGGCTGCGCGATGGTCTATTCGAGCGATCTCGTGCCCGACATCGATTTCACGACGCTGGTGCTCATGCGCAGCTTTCTGACCGCCGGCCTCGCCTTCCTGTTTGTGCCGATCAGCACGGTCGTCTACCTGACGCTACCGCGCAACTTGCGCGGCGACGGGGCGGCGCTCTATTCGATGTTCCGCAACGTGTTCGGGTCGATCGGCATATCCGCCTCGACGGCGCTCGTCGTGCAGCGCAGCCAGATCGAGCAATCCTATCTCTCGCAATGGTTGTCGCCGTTCCACCAGCCCTATAACGTGCTGGTGGCCAAATACGAGCAGGCGCTCGCGGCGCTGGGCCACAATGCCGGCAGCGTGCACGCGATCGCGGTGGGGCGCGTCTATCGCGACTTCATGACGCAGGTGGCGGTGCTCGCCTATTCCGACGTCTTCTTCCTGCTGGCGATGGTTTCGTTTGCGGTGGTTCCGTTCTGCTTCCTGCTGTCGGGCAAGACCGCGAGCGCGGGCGCGGCCGGCGCGCATTAGACGGCGCGGCGGATAGGGTTGGGACGATAAGGTCTATTCCGGCCAATCGATCTCGCCTTAGTCTATTGGAAAAGCGCGGCTGCGGCGGCGCGGGGTTCGCGTGCGATCGTCTCGATTGAGGCGACGCCCGCCGGCGTGAGGTTGTTCGCTATGTCAAAGAAGCGCATCGCCGCCGTTGCGGTCGCAGCGTCGGTTCTCGCGGCCTGCAACGTCGGGCCGGATTTTACGCCGCCGGACTCCGGCCTGCCGCAAGCCCGCTTCGCCAACCCAGCGGCGGCGACGTCGGCCAAGGAGGCCTCGCCGAGTTCGGCAATCTCCAGGCCGCCAGACCCCACTTGGTGGAAGGCGTTCGGCGATCCTGCGCTGACCAGCCTGGAGGCGCGCGTGGCGACCGCCAATCTCGACCTGAAAACGGCCACGTTGCGCATCGCCGAGAGTCGCTTCCAGCGTAGCGCCGCGGCGTCGGCCGAACTTCCGTCTCTCGAGGGGACCGCCAAATACCAGCGCGAACTTTACAGCCAGAACGGCATCGCCAGCCTGCTCTCGGGCCTGCTGCCGAGCGGGGGCGCGGCGCCGGCGCCGATCGGCGCGATCAACGAATACACCACGGGGTTCGACGCCTCCTGGGAACTCGATCTTTGGGGCCGCGTGCGGCGTCAGGTCGAAGCCGCCGATGCCCAGGTCGAGGCCTCCGAGGACCAGAGACGCGACACGCTGGTGTCGATCCTGGCGGAGGTGGCGCGCGATTATATCGAACTGCGCGGCGCTCAGGCGCTGCTCGGCAACGCCAACGAGAATCTGAAGATCGAGCGGGACCTCCTGGACTTGACCCGCACGCGCCAGGAAAAGGGCCTGACGACCGGCCTCGACGTTGAGAACGCGGCGGCGCAGGTCGAGGCCGTGCGCGCCCAGATTCCCGGTTTCGAGCAGCAGGAGGCGCAGCAGATCAATGCGCTGAGCCTGCTGCTCGATCTGCCGCCGAACGGCCTGCGCGCCGAGCTTGCGCGCGCCAAGGCGGTGCCGCCGACGCCGGCCCGCGTGCCGATCGGCATCCCCTCCGAACTCGCGCGCCGGCGCCCCGACATCCGGCGCGCCGAAGACCAGTTGCACGCTGAGACCGCCGACATCGGCGTCGCCGTCGCGTCTTTCTACCCGACCGTCCAGTTGAACGGCACGCTCGTCCTCGACTCCCTCACTTCCAGCAATCTGTTCAAGGGAAGCTCGCTTCAATATTTAGCGGGCCCGAGCCTCTCACTGCCGATCTTCGAGGGCGGCAAACTCAAGGCGATGCTTGAATTGAGCAAGGCGCAGCAGCAGGAAGCGGCGATCGCCTATCGCAAAGCCGTCCTGCAGGCGTGGCACGACGTCGTCAATGCGCTGATCGCCTATCGCACCGAGCAGCAAAAGCGGAGCCGCCTGGCCAGTCAGGTCGAGCATTCCCAGCAGGCGCTGACGCTGGCGCGCGCGCGCTACAACGACGGCGTCGCCGATTTCACCACCGTGCTGGACACCGCGCGCACCGTTCTCCAGGCGCAGCAGCAATTCGTGCAGAGTACGGTCAACGTCTCCGTCGACCTTGTCCAGCTCTATAAGGCGCTCGGCGGCGGCTGGGAGCCGACCTATCCGAACCCCGCGACGGCGTCGCCGGTCGAGCAAGCGCAGGTCGACAAGTGAGCGGGCGTCGAGACGTCGTGGCCCCGCCGGACAACGCTTTGCGCGCTTCGCCGACCTCCTCGAAGGACCGAGCGATCCCGACATGATGGCGCGGCTATGCCGGGGCGAAAACATCGCCCGGCCGATCGGCTTGGCGTCAGCCCGTCGGCGGCAGGCCGAAGGCGGCGAACAGGTTCGCGCCGAGCGGCGGGGCGTAGAGGACGATCTCGCCGACCTGTCCGCCGCCCGCCAGGACATGCAGGGAATGCGGTAGATAAGGCGCTTCGCCGCGGCGGGTGTAGACGGCGGCCGCCGGCTGCCCGTTGGCGACGACGGCGACGGCGCGGAAGCCGTCATAGCGCGGCCAGACGCCGGTCATGAAGCGCGCGACCGCGTCGCGGCCAATGAATGTGCGGCGCCACGGCGGCATGGTCAGGACAATGTCCCTGCGCAAAAGGCCGATCAGCGCGCCGACGTCGCCCGCGTTCCAGGCGTCGACATAGGCCTCCACCGGCGCGTCGTCCCCCGCCGCGACATCGGGCGGGGGCAGGGCGGTCCGCGCCCGCTGTAGGGCGCTGCGCGCCGCCGCCACGCTGATGCCGAGCGCGGCCGCCGCCTCCGCCGCCGTCATGCCCACGCCCTCGTGCAGCAGCAGCACGGCGCGGGCGCGCGGCGACAGCCCGTGCAGCAGCGAGACGAAGGCCAGCCGGATATCCTGTCCACGTTCGGGCCCGGTCGGGGGAACCTCGCCCGGCCATGGTTCGACCCACGGCTCCGTCCCCGGCTCGATCTCATCGAGGCTGGGGCCGAACAGGGTCTGTCGCCGTCGGCGCGTGCGCAGGGCGTCGAGACAGACGCGGGTGGCGATGCTGTAAAGCCACGATCGCCCCGCCGTCCCGTCGCGCAAGCTGGCGAATTCGCGCCAGCCGCGCAGCAGCGTCTCCTGGACGCAGTCTTCGGCGTCCTGCAAGCCGCCCATCATGCGATAGCAATGGCGCTTGAGCTCGCTGCGCATGGCGCCGGCCAGCGCGGAAAAGGCGCCCGACGCATCGGGCGCGCCGGAAGCATCGGCTATGGCGATCGACGTCTCCATTCGCATCAGCTTAGCGCCGCTACGCCATCGGGGGAAACGATGAAATTGCCGCCCGGCGGCGCATCCGCGATCAGGTCGAGCAGCGCGTCGGCGACTTGTTGCGGCGTCTGTCCCGGGCCCATCGCCTGGAGGAAGGCGGCTTCGCTGGCGCCGGTATAGGCGGCATAGCCCTTGACCCCCGCCGCGCCGATATCCGTCTGCGGCATCAGGCGCGCCGGAGCCAGCGATAGGAACCGCAGGTCGAGGCCGGCGCGGTCGGCCGACTTCTGGGCATAGCCGGTCATGAAGATCTGCATCTGTTTGGCGCCGGCATAGCCGCCGGAAATCGGCGAGCCCTGGCGCACGGCGCCGCTGGTGATGGTGACGATGGTGGCGCCCGGCGGCAGAGGCCGCTTCAGCGCCGCCTGCAGGAAATGGAAGCTCATGCGCACATCGTTGTTCCAGTTGTCGCTGAACGCCTCCCAGTCGACCTCGGGGAAGGGGCGGCATGGCGGCATCGCGCCGCCGCACAGGATCAGGATGCGCGGCGCCTGGACGGCGAAGACGCGGTCCGGCGCATCGGCCGCCGATGCGTCGCACGCCAGCACCGCTGCGCCCGGCAGGTCGCGCGCCAGGGCGTCGAGGCCGGCCTGGCCTCGCGCCACAACCAGCGCCTGCGCGCCGAGACGATGAAAGTTTTCGGCCAGGACACGGCCAAGACCGCGGCTGGCGCCGATGAGAGTGACGGGGATGCGGGATAAATCAACCATTGCGGGGCTCCTCCATGCGAGTGACGTGGAGTAGGACGCCCCGGCGCCCGGCGATGCATCGCGCCGGCCGGAATTATTTTCAGCGCTCGCGCTTTACCCTGGCTTTACGGGTATTGCGGCGACGGCCTGGACAGCGCTCCCTCAGATGGCTGGCTCAACGACAATCTCCCTTCCTCCGGGGAGGAAGGGAGCGATTTGCGGCGGGCGTGTCCGCCTCAGATCACTTCACGCCCCAGATTTTCTTGTATTCGTCGCGATAGCCGTTGTCGGGATCGAAGATGTTCTTCGGGCCGCCGTCGAACGCGATATTGTCGGGCGTCACGAGATGGATGCCGGAGATGAAGCCGGACCACGGCGCTTTATTGAAGGCGCGATTGAGTTCGTCGACGAGCTGCCAGCCCTGCTCGTTCAGCGGCTCGGGCACCGTTCCCGCCTGATATTGCTTGGCGCGAATGCGCTGGAAAGCCGATTCCGAGCCGTCGCCGGCCGAGATCGCTTTGGGCGCGCCGTCGCCCTTCATGCCGGCCGCCGCGAGCGAGGGCCCCATGAAGTCGAAATAGAGATCGTTGATCGCCAGCGAATAGGTCCATTTGGCGCCGTATTTCTGCAGCAGCGTCGTCGTCAATTGCGGCATGCGTTGCGAACTTTCGCCGATCGGCGAATCGACGAATTCAAGCACCGTGCAGCCGCCGCATTTCTTGATCGCAGCCTCCATCGTGCGCGCCTTGAACACGGCGATTTCATATTGCGTGTCGGTAAAAATGACGACGCCCGCCTTGCCGCCGGAATCGGCGATCGCCTGAAAGGCGGCTGTGTCCGAGACGTCTTGCGGCGAGGTCGTCACATTGGCGTAAATGCCGGCCTCGGGTTCTGGCCCTGGACGGGTTCCCGCGTGCCAGCCAACCACAATGGCTCCCGCTTTGGCGGCGGCGTCAAAAGCGACCTGTTGCTCCTTGGTGTCGAACCCGCCCACGACAATGCCGTCGGGCTTGAGCGTCAACGCCTGGTTCATCGCGGCGGTGCGCGCTGAAACGGACCCTTGCCCATCGACGACCGTCACCTTCCAGCCGGCCGCCGCCGCCGCTTCCTTCAAGCCCTCGGAGGCGCCCAGAATGCCGCCGTTCTTGAGGTCGCCGGCGACAAAGACGATGGTTTTGTTGGAGACGATTTTTGGTCCTGTCGTCGGGCCGTCCCATTTATCGGCATGCGCGGTCGCAGCCTTGGCCTTCGCCGCCGCCATGTCGCTATATTCGTCAGCGCGGGCCGCGCTGGCGTTGACGGCCAGCGCGCACACGCTCGCCAAAAGAACTGTCTTCAACATGCTCATTCTCCCTTGGGGGTCGCCGCGGGCTTGTTTGAATTCCCGTTGGCTTGCGCCAGTGACGCTGGCGCGCGTAGTGCGCCGACTCCGCGCCTTCTCTGCGCGTAGCCGGCAATGCCGATGGCGACCAAGAGAGTGGCGCCGTTGAACAAGGGTTCGACGAAAAACGAAGCGCCGAACTGCTGGATGCCTGAAATGCCGATGGCGAGAATGGCGACGCCGACGATCGTGCCCCACACATTGACGCGCCCCGGTTTGATCGTGGTCGAGCCCAGAAACGCGCCGACCAGCGCCGGCAGCAAATATTCGAGTCCGACGCTGGCCTGGCCGATGCGCAAACGGGAGGCGAGCAGAACGCCGGCAAAGGCGGTCAGCGCGCCCGACGAGACGAAGGCGATGATCGTGTAGCGCCGCACCGGAATGCCGTTCAGCGCGGCGGCCTTCGGGTTGGCGCCGATGGTGTACAAATAACGCCCGATCGGCAGATATTCGAGAATGACCCAAAGAGCGAGCGTCAGGGCGAGCACGTAATAGCCCGTGATCGGCAGATCGAGGAAAAACGATCCGGCGATCGCATAGAAACCGTCCGGCGCGACGCCGATGACCTGATGTCCTTGCGTGTGCCACATGGCGATGGCGTAAAGGACGGTGCCTGTGCCCAATGTCGCGATGAAAGCATCGATCTGCGCGATTTCGACCAGCACCCCGTTGAGGAAACCGACAAGACCGCCCAAAGTCAGAACGGTGAGAACCGCGAGCGGCCAAGGAAAGCCGTATTTTGTCTGCAGGGAAATCGCCAGAATGTGCCACAGGACGATCCCGTAGCCGACGGTGAGATCGATCTTGCCGGTGACCATCGGGATCATCACGGCCAACGATAGAATGGCGATGATCGCCTTATCGCCGATGATCGAGCGCAAATTGATCATCGTCGGAAATGTCTCGGGAAGCAGAATCGAAAAGAGCACGCCGAGTAGAACGGCCAGAATGACAAGGCCATAGACCGGCGCGAATCGTTTGACGCGCTCAAAGGGCGTCGCGTGCTCCATCTCGAAACGTGTCGGCTCCAGAGCGGTGGATTTGATCGACGAAGCCAATTCGTCCTCCCTTAAGCAGCGCGCCCGGAAACGGAGGCGGCGTGTATCAAGCGCTCGATAGTGATGTCCTTGTCCGACAATTCGGCGACGATTTCGCCGCGCGAGAAAACCAGGGCGCGATGGCACAAACGCGCGACTTCCTCGAAGTCGGTCGAGACAACGACGACGCAAAGCCCCGTCTTCAGCGCCTCATCGAGCAAACGGTAGATTTCGGCCTTTGCGCCGACGTCCACGCCCGCGGTCGGATCCTCCGCGATGAGCACCTTGCCGCCGATCGCCAGCCAGCGGCCGACGACAACCTTTTGCTGGTTGCCGCCCGACAGAGCCTCGATCGGTAGGTCCGGGGCGTTCGGCCGCAAGCCGACGCGCGCGCCGATCTCACGCGCCATGCGCGCTTCTCTGCGCGGCGATAGAAAAGACGCAATCCCTCGCCCGACAGCGCCGGGATTGACGAATGTATTCTCGCGAATGGACAGGCCGGCGGCGGTCGATTCATCGACCCGTTCACGCGCGACGAGGCCTATTCCCGCCGCCATCGCCGCCGCGGCGTCGATCAGGTTGAGCCGCTTTCCGTCAAGCCATATTTCGCCCTTATGCGTCATGGAGCCGAACAGAGCCCGGCCGATCCGTTCGTGGCCGGCCCCGCGCAATCCCACCAAACCGACAATTTCCGATTTCGCCACCGCGAAATCAACCGGGCCTGCGCCTTCGACCGCGAGCTTTTTGGCCTCCAGCCGCGGCGCGTGGTCCTCGACGCGCGTCGAACCTTCGAAGCGCTCCAGCGCCTTGCCGACAATCAGCGAAACGAGTTCTTCGGGTGACGTCTCCGCAACGCTGCGTTCGCCGACAAGACTGCCGTCGCGCAGGACGGCGATGCGGTCTGCGATCTCGAAGACCTCGTCGAGGCGGTGGGAGACATAGATCATGCCCACGCCCCGCGCCTTGAGCGGACGCAAGGCGTCGAACAGACGATGCACTTCATCGGCGGGCAGGGAGGCCGAAGGCTCGTCCAGAACGAGCACGTTTGATTCGACCGCAAGCGCGCGGGCGATGGCGACAAGCGACTTTTCGGTGCGCGTCAGGTCGCGCACGCGCATTGTGGGATCCAGCGGGCAATTGACCTGCGCCATCGCAGCGCTGGTCGCCGCTTCCGCGGCGCGCCAGTCTATGATTCCGCGTTTCTGCGGATAGCCGATCGCGAGGGCGATATTTTCGGCGATGGTCATCCAGTCGACCAGGCCGAGATCCTGATGGATGAAGGCGACCGGCTGGCGCTGGCCGAAAGTGGGCGGACGATGTCGGTAGGGCGCGCCCCGATAGTAGATGACGCCCTCGTCAGGGTCGTGAATGCCGGCGAGCGTCTTGATTAGGGTGGACTTCCCTGCTCCATTTTCTCCAAGGAGCGCCAGAATTTCGCCCGGGCGAACGCTGAGAGTCACGCCTCTGACGGCCGTCACGCCGCCAAAGCGCTTCACGATCCCATCGAACTGGATGAGCGGCGTTTGCGTCGCGCTTGTTTGGTTGTGCACCGCTCCTCCCCCCGCCAATCGCGTTTGTTTTTAGTTTCGCTCAATCGACGAAGGATGTTATCGATAACATCGATCTCGTGCAAGCGATCGGTCGTGGTGGCCTCAATGATGAAAGGGCGGCTGTCTCTTTGGCGGCGAGACGGCCATGAAATTTAAGTCGTCTCACGCGCGATTACCTTAAATTCCATCGTCACCCGCGCAGGCGGCATAGCCCCTCGCCGGTCGCGGGCCCCTATGGCGTCCAATACGATCTCCGCCGCACGTTCCCCGATGCCGACGCAGTCGATTCCGATTGTCGTCAGGCGCGGCCATGCGCAACGTCCGACGTCAAAATCGCCAAATCCAGCAATGGCGAGTCGGCCGGGCACCGCAATGCCGCGGCGGTGGCACTCCATCAGGACCCCAAAGGCGGACAGGTCCGAGACGCAGGCGACCGCGTCAACATCAGGCCATTGCTCGAGCATCAGTCCCAAGGCTTCGCCTCCCTGCTCGATCGAGACAGGCGGCTTCCCGAAGGCGACAATCCGCCCTTCCGGGAGGCCAAGTTCTTTCACCCCCTTGATGTAACCGGCGCGGCGCTCCGACCCGCGAATGTCACGGTTGGTCGTTCCGCCGATGAAGCCGATGCGCCGGCGCCCGCGATCATAGAGATAGCGCACCATAGCGCGACCTGCCGCCGCATTGGAGAAGCCGACGACATGTCCGAGCGGCGCTTTCGGCAGATCCCAAATTTCGACAATCGGAATATCCGCGGCCGCGAGCATTTTGCGGGCTTCCGGCGTGTGCACGCCGCCCGTCAAGACGATCGCTTCAGGCCGCCGTTTCAACAATATGCCGATGAGAACTTCCTCGCGCTTCAGGGAGTAACCGGTGTCGCCGAGCAGGATCTGCAGTCCAGCCCGCTCGAAGGCGCCAGTCATACCGCGCGCGGTATCGGCAAAATTTGAACTGTTGATTGAGGGGACGAGCACCGCGACAAACCCGGACCGGCCCGAGGCGAAGACGCGCGCCGTGGCGTCGGGCACGTAACCGGTCTGCTTGACGACCTTGAGGACGCGGTCTCTCGTCAGCGGCGAAATAACGGCGTCGCTTTTGAGCGCACGCGAAACCGTCATCGCAGAAACGCCGGCGAGTTTTGCAACCTTTTGCATGGTGATATTTGGCGGCGAACCGTGAGATGCGCCATTGCGGGCGGCGCCCTGCTTGGGCCTTCTGCCAGCAGAAGACTTCTTCGATTTCATGCGCGCAACTTCCTCGACGTCGTAGAGCATCGCGCCGGCAATGTGATCGATACCATTCTTCGCCGTCTTTTGCATCATTTGGCGTTCGCAAACGTTGGCAAGGCCGGGGAGGTTGGTCGGGCCGCGGTCTGGCCGGGAGCCGACAGTGGTCAATGTTTCCCTATGGCGCCATTCGGCTCTATATTGCGCGGCCTAAGCGGCTGTGCAGGGCGTTGCGCCATAGCCGGGCCCTCGCCACGCCCCCAATTGGCGTCTTTTGCGTTTTCAGAGGGAGAGCGGCGGCATGTCCGACAAGCCAAGTTTCAAAACTCCGACGGAAGCGGCTGCGATCATGGCCGCCATGCTCCGCGTGCAGCTTAAGCCGCATGAGGAAATGAAGCGGGGAAAATCCAAAGGCCAAATCGGCCCCAAGAACAAGCCGCCGCGGCGGGGACCTGGCAAATAATTTTGAAAAAAGCAAACCTCTCCAACATCTACAGAGACTACATCGCTTGCCTTAATCAGCAGGACTGGCCGAGGCTGGAGCAGTTTGTCGACGATGAAGCGCGCCACAATGGTCAGCGGCTCGGAATATCGGGCTATCGCGCGATGCTGGAAAAAGATTTTTATGAAATTCCAGACCTTTATTTCCATATTCAACTGCTGGTTGCCGATCCCCCTTACATAGCGGGCCGGCTGGAATTCAACTGTGCGCCAAAAGGAAAATTCCTTGGGCTCCCTGTCAACGGGAGGAAAGTTTCCTTTACCGAGAACGTATTCTATGAATTTCGGAGAGAGAAGATTTTCGAGGTATGGTCGGTTATCGATAAGGCGGCTATCGAAGCTCAGCTTTAGCGCGAAAAATCATTCCGGATGACCGGAATTGGCTTTACCGCGCGCTCCAGTAAAGCGTCGCCGCAATTCCGGTCGTTGGTGCTGGCGACCGCCATCAATGTCCGCAAAAGTGCCTGCCAAGCGGGCAGACCAACATATTGTTGGGGCAGCAGCGCGTATCCCCTGGCGCCGCTTGCCATGCGGGATTGTACGAGGTCCCGTACGAGGGGCGGTAGACGACATAGCGTCGTCGATGGATCGTCTGCCCGATCTGCGCACTTGCAGCGGACGCTTGTCGCAGCATCGGCAAACGCGCCGGTATCGGGTCGCGGCTTTCCGGGTCGACTTGCTGCGCGCGAAGGCGAAGCGCTCCGGCCTTTTCCGGATTGGGCGGCCCGAGATAGCCGCTCTCGTACATGTTGGCCAGGAACTTCATCGACCGTCCGTCGCCGATGTCCGCGGCTTGCTGAAGATATTGCGCCGCCATCGGATAGTCGCGAGGCACGCCAGCGCCATTGAAGTAATGATCCGCGACGATCTTGAGTCCGAACGGATTGCCGGCCTCGATCGCTTTCTCGGCAAGATCCAACGATTTGGCGTCGTCCCTGGCGACGCCGACGCCGTCGCCATACATGGCCGCGAGATTGGCCATTCCGCGGTTCGACCCCGCGGCCGTAGCCTTGCTGAAGTAGTCGAACGCGGTTGGGTAGCTTTGGATCACGCCGTGCCCTAAATAATAAAGCGCGCCGAGGTCGACCATCGCTTCTGTGAAGCCTGCGCCGGCGGCGGTTTTGTAGTCGCGCAACGCCTCAATGTAGTTCTTCAGATGGTCCTGCGCGCGGCCGAGCTGGTATACAAAACGCATCTCGTCAGGATGCGCCTGCACTTCCGCCGCGCAAGCCTCGACGCCTTGGCGCCAGTCGGTTTCGTTTATCTCATGCACCGCGTCGGGCGACGAAAACGGCGCGCGCAGCGCGGCGATCTTGTCGCATTCGGTGGCGGGCGCCGACGGCGGCGCGGAGGCGTCGCGCGGCTCGGCTGGCGCCTCTTTGGGAGTGAAGGGCGCAGGCGTCCGTGTGTTGGCGAGAGGCGCCGCGGCAGCCGGCGCTTGTGGGGTGGAGTCCGCAAGATAGACGCCATCGGCCCCGGCGAGCCGGTCAGAAAAATCATGCGTCGCCTCGGCCATCGCATCGCGATGCGCGATGACGTCGAACCCGACGCCCCCAAGCGCCTGAACCAGATCCTGGGCGTCGTTTGCCGAATTTCCGGGTTCAGGGGCGTTTTGATGCTCGCCGTCGCTCAGGATGAGCGCCGGCCGCGCATCGGCCGCCGCCGGTCCGGGCGCGGCCAGAACAAGAGCAACGGCGGCGCAAAGTCCCAGCGCCGTCCTCCGAAACAACAAGGACATTCTTACCCCGAAATCAGCCCAAGCCACGGCGTCTATCCGGCGTCCCAGCAGACGCGGCGAACGCCAAGACGGCGCACGATGTACGATCTTGACGGAGAAGGGAAGCGCAAAAGGGCGCGCGAAACCTCTGCACCGAACGGACCAGCGCCAGGTCCGAAGCCCTTCAGGATCGGCGACCCCATGATCACGGGCAGGCCCTTGACCGCCGCCAGGTGTTCTTCACCGCGAGCGGAAAGGCATGCAACGGCCACGGAATCACGCCAGAATCTTGCGTTCGTTTCGCGCATGAGGTTGCGGCGACGCGACGGTGTTTGTCCAATGCGGGAGCCCGAGAGAAATGGGACGCAGAAGTCAGCGATGCGCCGGAACATTGCTCATCATCGCGATGTGACGAGCCTCCGTTGCTTCATCGGCCGGAAACATGCACTCGATACGCAATTCCTGCGCGGCGATCGTTTGCGGGGTTCCGACGGTCGTGACCATCGAAAAATAATTCATCGCCTTGTCGTCTTTAACAAAGCTGATGGGTATGACGGGCATGGCGCGCAGAGCGATGGGCGTCTTCCATTCGGTTTTCACATCGGGATAGGCGAGCAACGCGGCCAGCAGTTCTTTGGTTCTTTCGTCGATGACGCGCCCGACGGATTCACGATAGACGCGCTCGAACAGGCTTTTCGCGACGTTTTCCCAATTGGCGATAAACGGGCGCATGCCTTCCGGGTCGAACATCAGATGCAGCATGTTGCGCGGACTCCGACGCGCGGCCATATCCGTGAAGCAATTGAAGAAGCGCGGCGCCGATTCATTGGTCATCAGCACGTTCCAGTAGCGATCCATCACCAATGAGGGGAAAGGGTCATGCTGGCGCAAAATACGCCCGAGCGCGCTCGTTACGCTTTGCATTTCCGGACCATTCCAGGCGCCCTCGGAATAGATGGGGGCGTAGCCCGCCGCCAGCAGCAATGGGTTGCGATCGCGAAGGGGAATATCGAGCGCTTGCGCAATATCCAGCAATGTCTGGCGACTGGGAACGCTGCGCCCGCTTTCGATGAAGCTGATGTGCCGCTGCGACACGCCCGTATCGAGGGAGAGATCGAACTGGCTTTTGCCGCGCCTGTCGCGCCAATGGCGCAACAGCACGCCCAACTCGTTAGCGAGCGGCTTTATGTTGAGGTTTGATGCCTTCATCAGCGTTCATTCTCTATTGCGGCGAACGCGCATGGCGCGGCGCGAACCGAGCCATGCGCGATCGCGCTATTCAGGCGGCGGCCCAGATATGGGCCTTGAAGCGGTCGTCGACCGGCGTGCCCGCCATATTCGTCGTCGTGGCGGTGATCATGGAAATGCCGAGGCCCAGGACCACTTCGAAAATTTGAGCCTTCGAATATCCAGCCGAAGTGAACTTTTCGATTTCGACCTCGGTCGCATTCCCTTTGCGTTCGAGAAGCGTCTTACTGATTTCCGAAAGCGCGGCATATCGGGCGTCTTTGGGGAGCTTGCCGTTGCGAATGGCCATGACGTCGCTCTCCGGGACGCCATCTTCAACCGCAAAAGTGGAGTGAGCCGCAATGGTCCATGGGCACTTGAGGGCGACCGCATTGGTCAGCAGCAAGATCTGCTTCTCCGCCTCATCGAAGCCTCCGCCATGAAAGCTTCCGAAACTGGCGGCGAACCCATTGAGGAGAACCGGGTTCTCAGCCATTGTTCCCATGATGTTTGGCAAAAATCCAAACTTCTGTTGCATGCCGCTCAGCGTCTGCCGCGACTTTTCCGGGGCCGACTCGATCGTGTGAACGTTAAATTTCTGCATTTTCTTGGTCCTTATTTACGACGCGAAACATGATTGCATGGGCATCTTCTCGGCCGCGCTGTTTCTTCCGCACGGCAGGCGACAGAAGACGCTCGCTTTATTATCGATCGCCCGCAGCGGTTCAATTACATCGCAGGTAATAAAGCGCATCCGCACGCCGCCGAACCGGAAGGCCATGTCGCAAGCGCGCTGGAGCCGCCGCGTCGCGTCAATAGCTCCGGGTGGGGCGGTCCATGACGCGGCGGCCCATCAAACTCGCCACGAGATCGACGATCAGCAAGGCGGTGCGCCCGCGCTCGTCGAGAAACGGATTGAGTTCGACAAGGTCGAGGCTCGCGACAAGCTGGCTGTCGTGCAGCATTTCCATCACCAGATGCGCCTCGCGAAAGGTCGCGCCGCCGGGAACGGTGGTGCCGACGCCGGGCGCGATGCCGGGATCGAGGAAATCGACATCGAGGCTGACATGCAGGATTCCATTCGCCGCTGCGACGCGCTGCAGGAAACGGTCGAGCAGCGGCGCAACGCCTTGTTCGTCGATCGCGCGCATGTCGTGCACGACGATCCCCGTCGCGAGCGCGGCGCGCTCGGCGGAATCGACGCTGCGGATTCCCATCATGCAGATGTTCTGAGGATTCACTGGCGCGGCCAGCGGCGGAAACAATCCGGCAAAGCCAGGCTGTCCCGTCGCATAGGCGATCGGCACGCCATGCAGATTGCCGCTGCGCGTCGTCTCGAGCGTGTGAAGATCCGGGTGGGCGTCGAGCCATAGGACAAAGAATTCCCGCCCGTCCTCGGCGGCGCGGCGTCTCAGGCCCGAAAGCGTGCCGGCCGCCAGGCTGTGATCGCCGCCGAGCACGATGGGCATGCCTTCCGCGCTCGCGCGATAGGCCGCATCGGCGATCGCCTCAGTCCAGGCGACGATCGCCGCAAGATTCCTGATCGCGGCATTGGGGTGGCTGATCGTGTGCATCGGCGCCGGCGCAATATTGCCGCGGTCGAGCGCGGGATAACCCAATTCTTCAAGCGCGGCAGCCAGTCCCGCCGCCCGGAACGCGCTTGGCCCCATGTCGCAACCAAGCCGTCCGGAGCCTTCCTGCACGGGCGCGCCCAAAAGAATGCACGGCTTTCTGGTCATTCGCTCATCCCTCGACGCATCGACGGCGTTTATCGCCGGCGCGATGAGTTTTGATCGGCCTTACGGGTCGCGTCAAAGCCGTTTTACCGCGTAGGCCGGCATAGACGCACGTGTCATCCTCAACGCGCCGCGCGCGCATATTGCGCGGGCGTGACGCGCATGGTCTTCTTGAAGTGCCTCGTGAAATGGCTTTGATCGCCGAAGCCGAGGATATGCGCCGCTTCCGCAGGGGGCGTTCCGTTTCGCAGCAGCGTCCGCGCGCGTTCGATGCGAACCCTTATCTGATAGGCGTGCGGCGGCGCGCCGACATGCCGCGTGAAGCTGCGCACCAGATGAAACGGGCTGAGCCCGGACAGCGCGGACAATTCGTCAAGCGTCACCGGTTCGCTGAACCGCTCCAGCAGGCATTCCTTGACGCGCGTGATGGCGCGATGGCCGCCGATCGCCGCTTTCGGCAGGCTTTGCTCGACGTGCCGCAGCGCGACGCGCAGACATATCGCGAGGCGCGATTGCTGTTCGAGGACGGTCTCCTGATTTTCGACGGATGCTGAGAACTTGTACACCGCATCGATGAAATGCGGATCGTCGACGAATCCGGCGCGAAAATCGGGAATGGCCGACAAGCCATGTTCGCGGCCAGCCGCGTCGAATTGAGCAGGTGTGAGGTAGACGACCTTAAAATTCTGCGGCTGCAACACTGCGGGATTGCGATGCGATTCTCCCGGCTCGACAAGGAATGTGACGCCGTCGCGCAACGTCAGCCTTTTTCCGCGATAGATGAGGTCGGCGGACGCCGAATCGCAGGCGCAAAAGCCGTAGGTTTCGTGAAAATGATGCCACGCTGTCTGGTCGTTCTTGGCGACCAGAATATCGACTCCTGGCGACTCGGCGGGAACCAGCCATTCGATCTTCGCGGCTTGCGGCGACGACATGACCGACCCCGTTCTATCGCACCGCGCGCGCATATTGCGCTGGCGTGACGTGCATGATTCTTCTGAAGTGCCTTGTGAAGTGGCTCTGATCGCCGAAACCGAGGAGGTGCGCGGCTTCGGCGGGCGCAGTCCCGTTTCGCAGCAGCGTTCGCGCGCGCTCGATGCGAACCCTTATCTGATAGGCGTGCGGCGGCGCGCCGACATGCCTTGCGAAACTGCGCACCAGATGAAACGGGCTGAGCCTCGATAGGACAGACAGCTCATCGAGCGTCACCGATTCGTCGAACCGCTCCAACAAATAGGCTTTGACGCGCTTGATCGCGTCATGTCCGCCATCCGCCGCTTTCGGCAGGCTCTGTTCGACGTATCGCAGCGCAACGCGCAAACAGACGGCCAAGCGCGATTGCTGCTCGAGGATCGTTTCCCGATCTTCGACGGATGCGCAGAGCCGGTACGTCGCCTCGAGAAAATTGGGATCATCGACAAATCCGGAGCGAAAATGCGGAGTAGCCGACAACCCGTGCTCCCGGCCGGCGGCGTCGAATTGAGAGGGAGCGATGAAGACGACTTTAAAGCTCTGAGGCCGCGGCACCACAATATTGCGATGCGACTCGCCCGGCTCAAGCAGGAAGGTGGTGCCGTCCTGCAACGTATGTTTTTTTCTCCGATAGAGGATATCGGCGGACGCCGAACCGCAAGCGCAGAAGCCGTAGGTCTCGTGAAAATTGTGCCAAGCCGTCAGGTCGTTCTTCGCGATCAGAATATCGGCTCCCGGCAAATGAGCGGGGACCAGCCATTCGATCTTCTCGGCTTGTTGCGACGACATAATCGCCTCTTCACTATTGATCGCCAATGCGGCCGATGCCGTATTAGCGGTCTTCTGCAACAACGGGATTTCAGCGCGCCGCAGCAAGAACGTTCTATCCGATTTTTCGAACTTATCATAGAACTCGCGCAAGTACAGTGAGAAAAACAGCGTAAGGAAAACCGTTTTCTTCTGAGATACGGGACGTATTTCTTTGTCGCCTTGCAGCCATGCTGCTGCGGAGGGGCGCCTTCTTGCGCCCATGCTGTGGTCGGTGTGTGCGGGCTTGTCTAAATTCGGGGGCTGTATGCTGAATAATATTCGCTCGGCAGGCGAGCGTGCGGATGCTGACGCCGCGGGGGCCGAGTCGGTGGCGGCCGAGCGTGGAATTGGGAGGCGCTATTTTCTCTGGCCGCAATTTCCGCAAGCGTCGCTGTTCAAGTTTCGCCAACGCGCTTTACGCTTCGAGAGGCCGGGCCGCTCGCTTCTTTGCGCTTTGCTCGGCGCGACCGCGCTCACGCCGGTTGGGGCGCAATGGGCGCACACTCAGACTGTTCCCGTTTCCGGTTATGCGGCCACCCCGCTGACGGCGTCAGGCACGACCGCCGCGGGAACGGCGATCGACCATACGGTGGGCGTCGGAATCAATGCGAACGAAGGCCCCCCGGACGGCTCCTCCGGCAGCTTTCTCGTCATTGGCGAGGCCTTCGATTCCGCGGGACATGAATTCCCGGTCTTTTGGTCGGCCAATGGCGGCGCGATGCAATTCGGGCAGGCGCCGCTGCTTCCCTACGCGGTCGCCGCCTTTACCGACAGCTCGCAGGCGCCCGGCTTTTCTTCGTTCAATCCGTATGCCGCGGTTGAAGGCGTCGCCGCCGACGGCAAAAGCGCCGTCGGCTATTCCCTGACGGAAGTCGGCGGCGTCGCCACCGCTCACGGCGTCCTCTGGTACAATGCGACGCCGGGCGGAAGCGAAACCATCCAACCCTTCGATTTGGGCGTCTTGAGCAGCGACCCGGGCGGCTCGTCGAACGCGCGCGGAATCAACGCCAACGGGACGATTGTCGTCGGCAACGCCAGCACAACGCCCGGGCAAAGCACAACCCATGCAACGGCCTGGTATCTGACGGGCGTCGAGACCGGCGGCCCGGCGCTCAACGCTGTCGTCAATCTCGGCGTCCTGCCCGGTGCGCCGGCCGGCGCCAATTCGCGCGCATTTTCGGTGGACGCGGCCGGCGACGCGATCGTCGGCTCCAGCAATTTCTCCGGCGAGACCTCATCAAGCGTACTGCAGGCGACCGTCTGGACAGGCCTCAGCGCGACCGGAGCCGGAACTGTCGCGGCGACCGATCTTGGCGTGCTGAGCAGCGTGCCGGCGGGCTCTGTCGCGGGCGCGAGTTCTTACGCCTATGCGATCAATCAGGCCGGCACGATCATCGTCGGCCAGTCCAACACCGGTTCGACTTACGCTTCAACCGTCAATGGCGCGCAGCCGATCTTCAGCGCCGTCGAATGGACGGGAAGCGCTGCAAGCGGCTTCGGCGCGCCGATCAATCTGCAGACGGGCCCCTCCCTCACCATCACGGACGGAGGCGGAACACACAATTACGAATCTTCGTCCGCCGCGGCGATGAGCGACACCGGCCTCGTCGTCGGCCAGATGTACGATATGGATTCGACGCTGACTTCAAGCAGCATCAGCGGTGGTTCTTATTCGCGGTCGCGCGCGTTCATCTATAACTTCAACAGCAGCGGCGCGATGCAATATCTCGGCGCGGCGCTTTCGAGCGCCGGCGTCAATATGAGCGGGATCATCCTCTCCACGGCGCAGGGGATCACCGCCGACGGCAAGTATATTGTCGGCTCCGGAGAGTTCAACGGCCAGACCGGCGCAAGCGCCGCGCAGGCCTATGTCGCCACGCTCGTGAGCGTATCGACGCCAACTCCCACGCCCACGCCCACACCGACCCCGACGCCTACACCTACTCCCACGCCCACCCCAACGCCGACGCCAACTCCCACGCCGACACCGACGCCAACTCCTACGCCGACACCAACACCGACGCCGACTCCCACGCCAACGCCAACTCCCACGCCGACACCAACTCCCACGCCAACGCCGACACCAACGCCAACTCCCACGCCGACACCAACTCCAACACCGACACCAACACCAACACCAACACCAACACCAACACCAACACCAACACCAACACCAACACCAACACCAACACCAACACCAACACCCACGACAAGATGGATCGGCGGCCTCACCACGGTCGGCTCGGTGCAGAATTCGGTCGATCAGCTCGCGCGCGGCGCGAATGCGGCGCTCGCCCAGCAGCAAGGGCTGATGTCCTATCTGCTGTTCCGCAACGATCCGATCGCCCGCGGCCAGGGGTCGCAAGCGGGCGCCTTCGCCGCCGGCGGATCGGCGATGGGCGGCGTGCGCGGCCAGGTCAATTTCGGCAACGGGTTGTCCGTGCTCGGCGGCTTCGCCTATGGCGAGGAATTTTATGAGAGCGCCAGGCTGAACGACAGCCCGTGGGGCGCGCTCGCCGCCCGCTATGTCTGGAATTCCAGCAGCGCCTTCCGGCCGTTCGCCGAAATTGGCGGCTGGTGGGCGCCGTCCGCTTCGCTGAGCTTCACTCGCACCTATATGAACGGCGCGGGGACAGCAGTCGGGACGAGCGGTACGACCGGCGCGCTGAGCTATTATTACGGACGGGCCGGCGCCGCCTATGAGCTTGGCCCGACCGACGAAGCCGGCCTAGCGCTCGAATTGGGGCGCGCCGACATCCACGTCAACGGTTATACGGAAACCCTGTCCGCCCAGAATCCGTTTCCGGCGATCGTGAACTCCGGCGACGATGTGATGACGATCGGCAAGGTGGAGGGTCAGTGGACCCATGCGTTCACCGACGCCGTGGACGGTACGCTCTCGACCGGCTACGCGCATGGTTGGGTAGGTAAGTCGGGCATCGTGGCCGACGTGCCTGGCGTCGGAGTGCTCACGCCGATCGGCAATCGGAGCCTGAATTGGTTTGAATATGGACTGCGGCTGGGCTACCGCCTCTCGCCTGCCGTGCGGCTTGACGTCTTCGCCGACGGCGAGGCGGGCGGCCAGGGCATCGGCGGAAAGATCCATATCGGCGTCGGCGTCAACGCCAAGTTCTGAACGCTCGGCGACGGGATCAGCGGTAGACCATGTCCGATTTTTTGTCGTCGTTGCCAGATTTCCATTGCTTCCGGGAATATGCGGATCCGCCGCAGATCATTCCAGGTCGCGCGGACCGCGACTGGATGGACGCGACCGCCAGCCGTTTCGCCTATCGTTGCACGCCGCTGCCGATCGCCAACGCCAGCGGCTGGGAAATCATCCTGCCGATGTCGTTCACGGCGACATGGACCGGCGGCGCGTCGACGTCCGACGTCAAGATCGTCTCCACCGATGGAAATCCCCGACTCGGCCAGGTCGTCTCTTCGGTTTTCGGTCATGGAATCCTGACGTTCCATCCGGGCTATCTGTTTCGCACCAGCCCCGGCTGGGCGATCTGCGCGCGCGGCGCGCCCAATACGATCAAGGACGGGATTGCGCCGTTGGAAGGCTTGGTGGAGACCGATTGGCTGCCCTTCACTTTCACGATGAATTGGCGATTCACGCGCCCGACCGGCGCGCGGTTCGAGAGAGGCGAGTCGTTTTGCTTCCTCTCTCTGGTTCCTCACGCGCTGCTCGACGCAATTCAGCCGAAGATCCGGGATTTCGCCGACGATCCCGCGCTGAAAGGGGCTTATGACGCTTGGCGTCAGTCGCGCACCGATTTTCAGGCGCGCGTCGCCGGGGGCGAGCCCGAGGCGCTCAAACAAGGATGGCAGCGCGGTTACGCTCAGGGGCGCGAGCCGAGCGGAGCATCCGAGCCGCTCTTCCATCTGTCGCGCCGCAGGCTCAAGGCGCCGCGTTAGGCGATGTCATTCCTTTGGCTTGTCGCATTGCGTTCAATCGCAAGACACGTGAGCGGGGATCGGAGAAAGTTTTAAGTCCGCCTCTTCGCCATTCGCATAACAAGGGCGAATGGCCGGGCAAACAAGAAAAGAGCCCCTAAGCACAAGATGTCGGCGCCGCGCGCCGAATTGACCGCGGTCAGAAATTGCGAGTGATGTAGAAGCGCCCGGCAAAGCCATCCGTATTGTTGGGGAACGGCGAGAGCTTGCCGTCGATCGTGCCGACCGTCGGCGTGTAGAGGCTCGGCGTCGACTGATGGGTGTTCTCGTACAAAAGCTCGAAGGCGAAATCGAGCAGCGGCGCTGGGTCCCAATGAGCGACGCCGCCGACGATCCAGCTTTGCGAATTGGACGAAAGCTGCCCCATCGAGCCGCTCCAGTTCAATTGCGCGTAGGAAATCTCTGGATCGATAGAGAAAGCGGCCGAGAAGTGATGCTCGTAGAGCGCCGCCGCCGACCAGGCCGACGGCGTCGCCCAACGTCCGCCGCCGACCGAATAAGTGTCGCCGGCCGACATGGCGAGACCATTGCCGTTGGCGGCGCCGTTCTCGCCCCACAGGCCTTCGGGTATGCCCGAATACCAGATCGCGTTTCTTGTGTAGACGCCGTCGATCGAGAGCTTGTCGCCCGCTCCGAGCGTCGGCAGGTTGAATGACGCGCCGCCCAATATTCCCCAGCCCCATTTATCGAGCGAATTGCCGACGGCGTCGTAGACATGCACCTGGTGGGCGACGCCCGACAATTGCGCCGAACCCCAGCTCTGATCGACGCGGATATTGGCGACGAAATCGGGAAACGTCATGCCGTAATTGGTCGTATTGATATTGAAGTTTGCGCCGCCGCCGCTGGAGCCATTGTTCGTCAGACCGGTGGCGGAAAACGAGTTCGCGCCTGGGCTCTGGATGGAGGCCGTCGCCGAGAAGCCGCCGCCGAAGGTTGCGGTATAGGCGAGCACGTCGGGCTCGTTGGAGCCTCCCTCAGCCTGGGCGGGAGAAAAGATGTTCGCCCAGCCATAACCGCCGCCGAAGAAACCAAAAAACGACGCCGTCTTGCCGGCCGTGATGCCCGCCCATTGAAGATAGGCGACATCGATATAGGCGCCCGTGCCGTCCGTATCGAAACCGTTGCCGTTCTCAAACCGGATCTGCGTGTAGCCGCGCAGCACGCCATAGGACGTCTGCTGGCGTATATCCAGATCGAGCTCGGCGCGGGTGGTCCAGCCGAACGAGCTTCTCAGGCTCGCGGGGCTCGAAATGAGCGCTGTGCCCTGTCCGCCGGGGCTCCAGGAATAGCCCTTCTTGAGGTTGCCCGCCTCGACCTGTGCGCTGACGTAACCGCCAATCTTCAAGCAGGTGTCGCTGCCGGGGATGACGAAGCCAGCCATGCCGCCGACGTTGCAGATCTTGACATATTCCGCTGGCGCCGACTTTCGCGTCGGAAGATCGGCGGCGTGGCTGGCCGCCGCGCCCACAATGCACGCCGCCGAACTAAGCAGAGTGCCTCTTGCGCTCATCATCATTTGATCTCCGACGTCCGCGCGATTTGACCGCGCGATGATCCCAGACTACGGCGCGGCGCCTATGTTTGTCCAATGACGCGACGAAAGTCGGCGAAGCGCGTTCTGAGGCAAAGACGCGCGTATCGTCGACGAATGGAGGCGGGGGATCGGACGTGGTCAACGACCGCGTCTAAACCTCTGCCGTAGCGTCCGGATTCCTCGTGATCTTCGACAACACCAGCCGCACGTCGGCCTGCATCTGGGCGATCGCTTGCGCGTCGCCGGACAGGTGCTTGAGCAGGCATTGCTGAAACAGCCCGTCGATCATCGCATAGATCACCGGGGGCGGCAGGGTCTGTGGCTCGCCGGTCAGTTCCGCGAAGCGGCACATGATGCGCCAGATCATGTTCTCGAGACTCTTGTCGAGCTCCGCGACATCGGCGCGGAACGCCGTCTCGAACAAAGTCTGCGAGCGAATGTCGTACCACAGGCGGTGCATATGCGCCTCTTCGCGCATCGTCTGGGCGAGGACCGTCACAAAGCCGGTCATCAGCGCATCGTATGAATCCGCATCGGCGGTGATCTGATCATAGCGCGTCACGCATCGCGTCTTGTATTGGCGCACGCTGCACAGGATCAAATCGACCTTGTCGCTGAAGTAATAGTGCAGGACGCCGTGCGTGAATTCGGAGTTCTGGGCGATCTCGCGCAAGGACGTGCGGGCGTAGCCGAGCTCCGAGAGCGTCTGCAGAGCCGCCTCGGCGAGTTCGGCTCGCCGCTCGGCGAATTTGTCGACCCGCTGGCGCGGAACCCTGTCCAGTTTTGTCACGGTCTGCGACGTCATTGCGGTTTTGCCACCCGTTTATGTCTTGCGCGAGAGGGATAACACGGAAGCGGGCGAGATCAAGGCCGGTCCCGCGACCGCGCTTTCCCGAGACCGCGACCGTCCCGGTCGCTTTCTCGAGTTGTGCTTGACGATTGTCCAAAGATATTTGTACGACTGTATAATAAATACTTGACACCTGTCAAAATTTTCTCTTCCATCGCGAAGTCCCCGCCAGAGGGACCATCGGAAAAGGGGAGGAAGCCATGAGTAAATTCGACCTGACGGGCCGCAAGGCGCTGGTGACCGGGGGCGCGCGCGGGCTTGGCGCCGGAATGGCAGAGGCCCTGGCGAAAGCCGGCGCTGCGGTGATGATCGGCGATATCCTTGACGAAGCGGGCCGCGCGACGGCCAAGACGATCGCCGCGAGCGGCGCCAAGACTGGTTTCGTCAGGCTCGATGTGACGGACGACGCGAGCTGGCAAAAGGCGGTCGCCGCGACGATCGCCGAACTTGGCGGCTTCGACATCCTCATCAACAATGCTGGCATCGAAATCACTTCGCTGCTGATCAATGTCGAGGCGGCCGATCTGCGCCGCATGTGCGACGTCAATATCGTCGGCGCGAGTCTGGGCATGAAACATGCGTTCCGCGCGATGCGCCCGGAAGGTCCGGCCGGGAAGGGCGGCGCCATCGTCAGCATTTCCTCCGTCGCCGCGACCATCGCCTTCCCCGGCATCGCTGGTTATTCCGCGACCAAATCGGGCGTCGATCGGCTCACCCGGGTCGGCGCGATGGAATCGGGCAAGCTTGGATATGGCGTGCGCGTCAATTGCATCTATCCCGGCCTCGTCCCCACCGACATGGGCATGCAACTCGCCGGCGATGTCGTGGCGGCCGGCCTGTTCCCGAGCGCCGAAGCCGCGATCGGCGGCGTGATCGGCCAGACGCCGCTGGCCCGCCTCGGCGAGGTCGCCGATATGGCCGACGCCGTCGTGTTCCTGTGTTCGGACGCGGCGCGCTTCATCACCGGCGCCGGGCTGCCGGTCGATGGCGGCATGGGCATGTGACGATCGGTTCGGATCAAAAGAATCCGGCCAGCAGAGGAAACACAAAGGAAGGATCATGACATGAGCGACAAGAAACCCGTCGTCGTCTATGGCGCGTCCGGCTATACCGGCCGCCTCGTCTGCGAATATTTACGCGAACTGCATATGCCCTTCATCGCCGCCGGCCGCGATCGCGCCCGCGTCCAGGCGGTGATGGACAAAATCCCGGGTATCGAGACCGCCGATTACGAGGTGGCCGCGGTCGAGCACAATGTCGACGCGCTGACCAAGTTGTTCCGCGGCGCCAAGGTCGTCAGCAATATGGTCGGCCCGTTCAGCAAATATGGACCCGAAGTCGCTGAGGCATGCCTTGCCGCCGGATGCCACTACACCGACACGACAGGCGAACAGGATTGGGTGCTCGACGCCAAAACGCGCTTTGGCGCCAAATTCGCCGAAAAAGGCCTGCTGCTGTCGCCCGGCGTGGCGCAGATGTACACGACCGGCGAAATCGCCGCCAACATCTGCCTGGAGACGCCCGGCCTCGATACGCTCGACATTCTTGTGCTGTGGAAGGGCCTGCCGACCTATGCCTCCACGCAAACCATTTTCGCGATCCTGCAGGCCAAATGGTACTATCTCGAGCAGAACAAATATGTCGAATGGGCGCAAAACACCCATTTCGACGTCAACGTTCCCGGTCAGCATGTCCATGCTTTGGTGACGCCCTGGGCCGGCACTTCGCATCCCGTCTGGTTCAAAGACGACCCGCGGGTGGCCAATTGCAAGGCGCTCGGCGGGGTCTTCGCGCGCGAAGTGATGGAGGGCTTCGTGTCGACGCAAAAAATGTTCGAGGAGCAGATCAAGCCGCTGCCGCCGGACCAGCAGCAAGCCACGCTCGCCAATATCGCCGCCTCGATTCAAGCGGGCATACCGCCGCGCGAGAATCCGCGCGTCAACATCTCGCTCGATTCGGTCTACGCGTCGGGGCCATTGGGGCGCGCCCATTGCGTGATCCATGGCGTCAGTAATTACAAGCAGACCGGCTTGCTGCAGGCCCATGCGGCTTATTCCTTGCTGCAGACCGCGCCGAAGAAAGCCGGCTTCGCCTCGGCGTGCCAGGCCTTCGGACACCGCGAGCTTCTCGGCGTGCTGAAAAGCTTCGGGCTCGTCATGGACCCGGTTGTCACCATCCACAAATGAACGGACGCGTGGCAGGGGCGGCGCCGCCGCCGCCTCTGTCCAGCGCGGAGAGCGCCATGCGGTTGATCGACTATCTCGACAAGGGCGCCACGCTGGGCGCCGCCGCGCCATGCCTGACCATGGGCGAAAAGGACATGTCCTATGGCGAGGCGCAACGCTTCACCTACCGCGTCGCGCGCGCGCTGCGGCGCTCGGGCGTCAAGCCGGGCGATAAGGTGGCGGTGCTGTCGGGCAATGACCCGATCGCCTTCGCCTGCGTCTTCGGCATCTCGCGCGCCGCGGCGGTCTGGTGTCCGATCAATCCCCGCAACGAGGTGGCCGAAAATCGCTTCATCCTCGACGCTTTCGACTGCACGAGTCTGATCTTCCACAGCGCCTATGCGCCGCTGGTGGAGGAGATGCGCGCCGATCTGCCCAAATTGTCCCTCCTCGTCTGTCTCGACAGGCCCATGCCTTTCGCGCCGGCGCTGGAGACCTGGCTGGAGGGCGTCGGCGATGAACCTCTGCAAGTCGAAACCATCGACGACATCGCGATGATCGCCGGCACCGGCGGCACTACCGGCCAGCCCAAAGGCGTCATGCTTTCGGGGCGCAATCTGGAGACGATGTCGGCGCTGACGCTGATGAGCTATCCGTTCGACGGGCGCCCCGTCTATCTCGCGCTGGCGCCGCTGACTCACGCCGCCGGCGTCTTGTGCTTCCCGATCCTGGCGCTGGGCGGCCGCGTCGTCGTCATGCCCAAGGCGGACCTCACCGAATTTCTCGACCTCATCGCGCGCCGCCGCGTCACCCATACGTTCCTGCCGCCGACCCTGATCTACATGCTGCTGGAGCATCCCAAACTCGCCGCGACCGATCGACGCTCGCTGCAATGCTTCTGGTACGGCGCGGCGCCCATCTCCGTCGCGCGGTTGGAAGAGGCGATCGTCAAGATCGGGCCCGTCATGGCGCAATTGTTCGGCCAGACCGAGGCGCCGATGATGATCTCGACGATGGCCCCGAAGGATCATTTCAATCCTGACGGAACCATCGCGCGCACGCACCTGGCTTCCGCGGGGCGGCCAGCGCCGTTGATGCAGGTGGGCGTGATGGACGAAGAAGGCAATCTTCTGCCGATCGGCGTGCGCGGCGAGATCGTCGTGCGCGGTTCCCTGGTGATGGAGGGTTATTACAAAAACCCCGAGGCGACGGTGGAGGCTTCCCGCCATGGCTGGCATCACACCGGCGATGTTGGCTATCTCGATGAGGACAATTTCCTCTATATCGTCGACCGCGCCAAGGACATGATCATCACCGGCGGCTTCAATGTCTATTCGATCGAGGTCGAGCAGGCGTTGCTACAGCACCCGGATGTGATGGACAGCGCGGTGTTCGGCCTTCCCGACCCGAAATGGGGCGAGCGGGTCGCGGCCGTCGTGCAGCTTCATGCTGGTCGCGCGCTAAGCGCCGAGGAGATCAAGGCCTTTGTCAAAGGGCGCATCGGCAGCCTCAAAACGCCCAAGCAGATAGACATCTGGCCAGACCTGCCACGCTCCAAAGTCGGCAAGGTGCTCAAGAAGGAAATTCGCGCCAAGGCGCTTGGGGAGATCGAGCGGATGGGCAATAGGCAATAGGCAGTGGGGAATATCCACTATCTCAGTCACTGCTCACTACCGCCCACCGCCTCCCGCACAGAACTCATCCCGCAATTGCGCGGCGGCCCCTCCCAACCGCCGCGCATGCGCCCATCTCAGTCGGCGGTGACTTTGTCGTCGTGAACCCGAATGTGGCTGATTTTGCACCAGTCGACTGTATATTGTTCGGTCTCGATGTCCTTGTAGATGATGCGGAACGGCACGTTGCAATCGCCTGCGCTGGACTTCCAGTCCATGCCGATCGCTTCGCCGGGCGCAATGTCGACGCCCGTCCACTTGCTCCACTTGCCGTCCTCATAGGTTTCGAAGCCGGTGATCGCGTATTTCGAGTCGTTGTGCATCGTAAATTTGTAAGATTCGGCCAAGGCCGGCGTAATAATCAGGGCGCTAAACAGGCCAAAGAACGTAAAAAAGCGACTGGACATGCAAATCTCCCCCTCAAGCGAGCCGCCGCTTTTACGACGGAAGTCATCTGGGATAGAGTATGGGACCCCCGCACGCAATGTGGGTTCTCTGCGCCTTATCGCTCCGGCCGGACTATTTTTGGGCTCGTTTCGCTCTAAACGGTAGCCGCTTTGCGTTGCTGCAGCAGCGCGCGATAGATTTCGTCGTCGCCGCACAGGCCGGCCATGCGGCCGAGCTGGTCGACGAGCACGATCGGATTGCCCGACGCGCGCCGGAGTTCGATCGCCGAGCGCATCCTGAGATCGATGGGCGCGACAATGACGTCGGAATCGGCCGCGGCTTTGGGCGACAGCCCGACCTCGCCGTCCGCCACCGCCAGCAGGCCCGCCCGCCCGTCCAGCGTACAACTCATCGGCCTGCCTTCCGCGCTGAGCTGAACGCGAATGCGCCCGTTGGCGTCGAGATGAACTTCGCCGTCCGCCTGCTTGAGCGATGCGGCGGGGGTCATCAGCGCGCTGCCGCGCAGTACATTCAACGGATTCATGTGCTTGACAAATTCGGCGACATAATCGTCTGCAGGCCGCAGCAGAATGTCCTCCGCCGTGCCGCATTGAACGATGCGTCCGCCTTCCAGAATCGCGATGCGGTTGCCGATCTTCAACGCCTCGTCAAGATCGTGACTGACGAAGATGATCGTCTTCTTCAGCTCCTTTTGCAGGATGAGAAGCTCGTCCTGCAGTTTATCGCGGATCAGCGGGTCAAGGGCCGAGAACGGTTCATCCATCAGAAGGATGTCCGCATCCGTCGCAAAGGCGCGTGCGAGGCCGACCCGCTGCTGCATCCCGCCCGATAATTCGTGCCCGAATTTTTCAGCCCATTTCGATAGGCCGACCATCGCGAGCTTTTCGTTGACGATGCGGTCCATTTCGGCTTTCGGAACGCCCCGCAATTCGAGCCCGAACCCGACGTTCTCGGCCACCGTGCGCCAGGGCAAAAGCGCAAATTGCTGGAACACCATCGCGATCCGGCTGGTGCGCAGCATCCGCAACTGGTCCGCGCTGCAACTTGCAACATCGATCGCGCCATCGTCATGGGCGACCAGCACCTTGCCGCGCGCAACCTTGTTGAGCCCGTTCACGGCGCGCAGGATCGTCGACTTGCCCGAGCCCGACAGGCCCATCAGCACGCAGATCTCGCCCTTTTCGATCGCGAGGTTGATGCCCGCCGCGCCAAGCACGGCGCCGGTCGCGGCAAGGATTTCGTCGCGCGTCTTACCCTGGTCGATCAGGGCGAGCGCCTCGCGGATACGCTTGCCAAAGACGATGTCGAGATTCTCGAAGACGACTGCGGGCATTCAGGCGCTCGCCTTTCGTTCAGGCCGACGGCAAACGCGATCAAGCACGATGGCGAGCAGCACGATCGATATGCCCGCCTCGAAGCCCATCGGAATATTGACCTGGCCGAGCGCGCGCACGACCGGCGTCCCCAGGCCTTCGGCGCCGACCAGCGCCGCGATGACGACCATGGAGAGGCTCAGCATGATGCATTGGGTGACGCCCGCCATGATCGTCGGCAGGGCGTAGGGAATCTCGACCTTCCAAAGAAGCTGGCGCTTGGTGGCGCCGAACGCCTCGCCCGCTTCCTTCAGCGGCAGAGGCACCGACGTTATGCCCAGATGCGTCAAGCGTATGGGGGCGGCGATCGCGAAGATCACGGTCGATATCAGGCCGGGCGCGGCGCCTAGGCCGAACAGCACGAGGGTGGGAATGAGGTAGACGAAGGTGGGCAGCGTCTGCATAAGATCGAGCACAGGGCGCAACGCCGCGTAGAGCCATGGGCGGTGCGCCGTCGCGATGCCGAGCGGCACTCCGATCGCGACGCTTGTGATCGTCGAAAAGCCGACGAGGGATATAGTTTGCACCGTCGCCGTCCAATAGCCAAGATTGGTGATCAGCAGAAAAGCGATAATGACGAAAAGCGCGAGCTTCCAGGAGCGCTGCAGCCAATAGGCTAACGCCGCGACCGCGAGAATCAGCAGCGCCGCCGGCACATGCAGGAGGATCGCGGTGAGGCCGTCCACCGTGAAGCCGATCCCATCGGTGATGAGGTCGAAAAACCAGCTCGCATGGGCTTGCAGCCAGGCGATGAACTGCTTCACGGCCCAACCGAGCGGCAATTTATGTCCTGTGAGCCAATCTTCCACGACGCGCCCCCTCGCCAACCGACGCCCGATAGGTCGGGAGCGCACTCGCCGCGCGCTCCCTGAAGCAAGCTTGGTTCAGAGGCCGAGGCTCTTCTTGACCGCGGGCAGCCCCGGCTGGCCGTCGAATGTCGTCACGCCCGCGAGCCAGGCGTCGAGCTGACCCGGATTGGCCTTCAGCCATTCCTGCGCCGCCTTCGGCGCCTCTTCGCTGTCGGTGAGGATCTTGTTCATCACAACGTTTTCAATATCGACGGTAAACTTCAAATTGCTGATGAATTTCGCCGCGTTCGGACAATCGGCGGCAAAGCCGGCGCGCTCGTTGGTGTAAACGACGGCGCCGCCAAAATTCGGGCCGAAGCTGTCGTCGCCGCCGCTCAGATATTGAATCTTGAAGTTGACGTTCATCGGGTGCGGGGCCCAGCCGAGGAAGACGACATCCTCGTTGCGGCTGGTGGCGCGCTGGACCTGGGCGAGCATGCCTTGCTCGCTCGATTCGACGAGCTGGAAATCCTTCAGGCCGAACTTGTTGTCCTTGATGATGTCGAGCACGAGCCGGTTGCCGTCATTGCCGGGCTCGATGCCATACATCTTGCCCTTCAGGGAATCCTTGAATTTGACGATATCGTCAAAGCTCTTGAGGCCCTTGTCGTAGGTGTATTGAGGGACAGCCATCGTATATTTGGCGCCCTCCGGCAGATTGGCGCCGACGACGACGACCGATTTGTCGTCAACATAGGGTTTGCGGTCGTTGTCCATGCTCGGCTCCCAATTGCCGAGGAAGACGTCAATGTCCTTGTTTTTCATCGAAGCATAGGTGACCGGCACGGCGAGCACGTCGATCTTTGGGGTATAGCCGAGACCTTTCATGATTTCGGTGGTGATGGCGGTCGTCGCCGTAATGTCGGTCCAGCCGACGTCGGAGAACTTGACAGTCTTGCAGCTTGCCGGATCGGCCGCCGCCGAGGGATGCGTCATCCCGACAAGAGCGCCTGCCGCCATAATGAATGCAAAAGAGACTCTCATGACTCGATCTCCCTGTTTCGTGGCAATCGGCAACAAGCGGTCGCCGCGAGAATGCCTGACCGGGGAGACTAGGGGTCATGACGATCCTCCGTCAAATCCTGATTTGCGGGCGGTCGTCCGATGTTTTCGCGTCCATGGAAAAATAGCCTTGAAAGACTCACGGCTCCAGGGTTTCGCAAGCGGCCCTTCGCCAAGTTGATATCTTCGAAGCGTGGACGCGGATGGCGACGCCGTCGCGATATTGCGGTCTGGCCAGGACGCTTGTGAAGGACGATGGTTGGGGGATTGCGAGCCCGTCGCGCTCCATTTCGTCGAGATGAACGGCCAAAGCTTCGGCGGCCGCGTCTGAGGCTTCTTCAAATGTTGCCGCGGATGCGACGCACCCCGGCATGTCGGGGAACACGACGCCGAAACCGCGGTCAGGATCATCGAGGATGACGGCGATGAACTGACGCATCACAATGACACGGTTTTGCGCATTCACGGTCTATCCCGGCGTCATCGCCTTGCGCGCAGCCGGCGCCACCTCTGCGCGCGGCGCCTCGGCCCCCACATTATGAGGCCGCGCAGCCATTCCAGCAGCCGTTTCATGATGAATCCTCAGCGCGATCAGCCCCGCCGCCGCCAGCAACGCGAAGGCGACGATCAACGAAATCCCAAACTGGCGGCGCGCCATGACATTGACGGCGCCGTCAGTCAGCGCGACGTCAACATGATCGCCGTCGAAATATCGACCATTCGTCATGTTCGCTTTCCGTCTTTAACCGACGCCAACCGGATAGCCGCCCGGCGCGAGGCCCGTAACCTTGGCGCGCGTCGCGCCGAAGATGCGTGTAGTCTTGGTCAATCTCGATCGTGGTGACGGCCGTGGTGCAGGAACTCGCGGAACAGCAGGCCGAAATCACGCTTCTGGCCATCGTCGAGGCTCACATAGAGCGGGGTTGCGGCGTCGGCGAGCGCCTTCAAATCCACCGAGCCTTTGGCCAGCCGATCCGACCGCATGCGCATACGATCGATCGGCGAAGGCTGCTCGTCCGCATCCTGCTGCTTGCGCATTTCGCGGAAGCGCTCGGCGCGAGCCTTGGCGGCGTCGCGCACCGCAGTTTCGAACGGGGTCCAACTCTTCTCCTGATCGGCGTTGAGCTTCAGGCCGGCCTTAAAGCCGGCAAGGCGCGCGTCGAGCAATGCGGCGCGCTCCTCCATCCAATGATGATGACCCTCGGCCGACGAATCGTCCGCTGCGGCATAGGCGCTGATTGCAAGGGGGGAGCCGGCGAGAGCCGCGATTACGAGGCTGGCGAGGACGAGTTTTTTCATGGGACGCCTGATGAGCTAGAGTGAGAACTGACAATTCTTTTGAAGAGGATAAGCGCGCGATTGGCGAGCGCCTTTCACCAGAATTGCCTGCGATGTCCGAACTTAAGAGCGAGGCGAGAAGAAGTCACATTAAGTGATGTTAAAACATGTTTCGGTTGCGCGGCCGCAGGTTGCGGCTCGCGGCCAGAGGAAACAAAAAAACACATTTCACAGGCTGACGTGCGCATAGAGATCGACGAGATTGCGGAGACCGAGGTGCGACTTATGCTTGATACGCCAATGTCATCCACCCCATCGACCGTCGCCGAAGCGCCCGTTCGCATATTGCTCGTGGAGGACGATTCAACGATCTCCGGGATGCTGGCGGAGATTCTCGCGGAAAATGGATTCGCCGCCAGCGCCGTTGGCTCGGCCCCTGAGATGGACCGCGCCCTGGAGCGGGGCGACGTCGATCTCATCGTGCTCGACGTGATGTTGCCGGGCGAAGACGGGCTTGCAATTTGTCGGCGGTTGAGAGCGGCCTCCAGCGTGCCGATCATCATGCTGACGGCCCTTGGCGAGGAAGTCGACCGGATCGTCGGGCTTGAAATCGGGGCGGACGATTACGTCACAAAGCCATTCAATTCGCGCGAACTCATCGCGCGGATCCGTGCGCTTCTGCGCCGCTGCCGCGCGACCGGCGCGCCAACCGCAACCGGCGCCCGCTTGCGGCCCTTCCGCTTCGCAGGCTGGCGCGTCTATCCGGCGGAGCGTCAACTCTATAGTCCTGAGGGCGTGCGGGTGACGACGACAAGCGCCGAATTCGATCTGCTTCTCGCCTTCTGCCAGAATCCCGGGCGGGTCCTTTCACGCGAGCAATTGCTCGATCTGACGCATGGCGGGCTCGCAGGACCGATCGAGCGCACCGTCGATGTCCATGTCAGCCGCATCCGGCAGAAGATCGAGGCCGATCCGCGCGACCCGGTCCTGATCAAAACCGTGCGCCTGGGCGGCTACGTCTTCACGCCTGGCGTGGAGGCGGCTTAATGGGCTTTCTTCGCCGTTTCGCGCCGCAGACCATAACGGCGCAAATCGCCGGCCTTGTCGTCGTCGCCGTGCTGCTGGGCGTCAGCCTCGCTTCGGCGGTCCTCTTGTATTTTTTCTACACGGGGCAACCCGGGGTGAGCCCGGAAATCATGGCCGCCGTCCGCGCCGCGCGCATCGCCGCCATCGTCAAGGAGGCGGAGGCGGCGCCATCGCCCATAGAGCTCGCCCAGGCGCTCAAGGCGGCGCGATCGCACAGTCAGGATGTCGAATTGATTCCGATCGCCCGTCTTGTCCCCGTGCCGGAAAGCGCGCCGCGCCACCCCGCCATCGCAAGATTGGTCAAAGCCGCATTGGCCGATACATGGGGGATCGTTCCGCTTGCGAGCGCGCCTCCTTCCGACGATAAGGACTCTATCGTCATCAAGATTAGCGACGACAACGCCTTGGTTTTCGAGGCGCCCTCGCACACGCCGTTTTACAATCTTGTCCTCGTCCAGACCACTTGCGCCCTCGCGATCGTCATTTTCATTATCTCGTTTTTGTCGCTCTATGCCGTGCGCTGGGTAACCTCCCCGCTATCGTCGATCGCAGCGGCGGCGCGCTCGTTCGGGCATTCTTCCGCCGAGGACGGAACGCTGAGCGCGGATGGGCCGCGCGAGATCGCTCAGGTCGCGGAGGCGTTGAACGACATGCGCAAGCGCGTTCGCTCGCTGGTCGATGAGCGGACACAAATGCTCGCCGCCATCAGTCACGATCTGCGCACGCCGCTCACGCGATTGCGTCTTCGCACCGAGCGCCTGACGGATGTCAATTTGAGAGACAGCATGTTGCAGGACATCGCGACGGTGAACGACATGCTCGGCGAAACCTTGGCCTATCTGCGCGAGGGCGGCCAGCTCGAGCCCGTCCATCTCGTCGATCTCCCGAGCCTGCTGCAGACGATCTGCGCGCAATTTACGGATTTCGGTTATGACGTGTCGTATCAGGGCCCAGACCGGTTCGCCTTCGCCTGCCGCGCTCACGCCTTGAATCGCGCGGTGACGAATGTCGTCGATAACGGAACCAAGCATGGCGCGATTGTCACGGTGGCGCTGCGGGTTCTTAATGAGACGTCGGTGCAAATCGAAGTGTCCGACGATGGTCCCGGCATCCCGCTCGCGCTGCGGGACAAGGTTTTCGAACCGTTCTTCAAGGGCGATAGCGCGCGACCCTCTTCGGGACGCGTTGGTTTCGGCCTCGGCCTTTCGATCGCGCGCGACATCGTCAGGCGTCACGGCGGCAAGATCGACCTGCTCAACGATGCGCCGCAGGGGCAGATTGTCCGGCTATCCGTCGCCGGACAACCCGGGGCGAAAATATGGAATTTTGCCGTCGCCGCCGACGCGTGATGTGAGACAATACGGATGAAAGAAGCCCGCATGCCTGGCATGCGGGCTTCTTTCATGTTTGCTGGTGGGGAAGCGGGCCGGGGATTACCTTCGGCGGTCCCGCCGCCGCGCCGGCGATCAGTTCTTTGAAGGCGCCGAGTTGGCGGAGGCGCCGCCGTCATCGTTCTTGTGATGGTGATGGCGATGTTGCGTCGTATCGCTCTTGGCTGCGCCCGATGTTCCGGCGGCGCCTGACGTTCCTGAATTATCCTGGGCGAGCGCCGGGACGAGCATGAGCGCGGTCGAGACGCCGAGTGCGGCGAGAAATTTCATCATCGATGTTCTCCATGGGAATGCGGCCTGCGTTCGCGCGGGCCGCGACGCCGGCAAACTGGGCGCGAACTATGGCCGCCCGGCGCCGCCGATCGGGCGGAAATGAAATGAAATATTCTCGAGCAAAATGAAATATTCCGCCGACAGGACGCGCAGCAAGCGTCGCCAAATTAACTGCCCGTGGTTCACGCTGGACACGCGCCTGACGGGAGGAGACAATCGCCTTCATGCCGACGCTTCACCCCGCTCTCGCCCGCGCGCAAGCCTTCTGCAAGGCCCATGATCTTCGCATTCCGATCCTGCTGGCGCCGATGGCGGGGGCGTGTCCGCCATCGCTGTCGATTGCGATCGCCAATGCGGGCGGGCTTGGCGCCTGCGGCGCGCTGCTGCTGCAGCCTGCTGCGATCAAGGCGTGGGCGTCGGAAGCGCGCGCCGGCAGCAATGGCGGCTTCCAGATCAATCTCTGGGTTCCCGATCCGGCGCCGACGCGCGACGCCGCCGCCGAAAGTGCTGTGCGCGCCTTTCTTGGCCATTGGGGGCCTGACGTGGCGCCCGAAGCCGGCGACGCGGCGCCGCCGGATTTCGAGGCGCAATGCGAAGCGATGCTCGAAGCCGGCCCTACCATCGTCTCCTCGATCATGGGCCTTTATCCCGTCGCCTTTGTCGAAAAGATGAAGGCGCGCGGCATCAAATGGTTCGCCGTCGCGACCACGGTCGCCGAGGCGAAAAGCGCGGAAGATGCGGGCGCCGATGCGATCGTGGCGCAAGGCATGGAAGCGGGCGGCCATCGCGGCGCATTCGATGCGGCGAAGGCGGAGGCCGGCATGATCGGCCTGTTCTCGTTGCTGCCGGCGATCGTCGATTCTGTGAAAATACCGGTGATCGCGACGGGCGGCGTCGCGGATGCGCGGGGCGTGGCGGCGGCCTTGATCCTGGGGGCTTCGGCCGTCCAGATCGGCACGGGGTTTTTGCGCTGTCCCGAGGCGAAATTGCCGCCCGCATGGGCCGACGCCATCGCAAGCAGCGCGCCGGAGCAAACAATGGTCACGCGCGCATTCTCGGGCCGTCCGGGACGCGCCATCGCGACCGCCTATGCGCGCGCGGCGGCGGGCGCCGACGCGCCCTCGCCGGCGCCTTATCCGGTGCAGCGCGGGTTGACGCAGGCGATGCGCAACGCGGCGACCCGGGATAACGACATCGATCGGATGCAGGCTTGGGCGGGACAATCGGCCGCCCGCGCACTGGCGCGCCCGGCCGCCGAAGTCGCGCGTGAATTATGGGAAGGCGCTCAAGCCATTCTCGGTTAGGCGCGTCGCGTCATTCTTCACGGCGGCGACGATCGCGGCGAGCGCCGCCGGCTCGCGCACGGCGCCCATATGGTCGATCCCGGCCAGCAACGAAAGATGGACCTTGCCCGCGAAAGGTTCGAGGGCGGCCTGATAGCGGCCCGCGTCCATCAATTCGTCCTTCTCGCCCTGGATGACTTCGATCGGCGCGGCCGTCGCCGCGAAGGCGCCCTGCCAGTCGGTCGGCGGCCCGAAATTTGTGGCGAGCCGGTAGGAATAACGCGAGGTGACGTTCTTATGAGCGCTCGGTGCGTTGGCGAAGGCGACGACGGGCAGGGATTGCGCCCAATCGACGCCGATGCGCCGCAGCAGCCCGAGAGCGATGATGCGGGGAACGTCGGCGTCGGCCCAACGGCCGGCGCCTTCGGATGGACGGTTGGTCGGCGCGAAATAGCCGAGATAGGGCGCCAGCAGAACGAACCGATCGAACAGCTTGCCCTCAGATTCGCCGGCGATGCGCAGAGCGAAGCCGCCCCCCGCCGAATGGCCGATCAAGCTGAGGCGCGCGGACGGATAGGCCTCGCGCAATTGTGCGACGAGATCGGCAAGATCGTCGTCGAGCTGGCCGATATAGGCGATGTCGCCGCGCGTTCCCGAGGCGCCATGGCCGCGCGTATCGATCGCCGCGGCTGCGACGCCATTGTCGGACAAAGCTTTGGCCACCGCGTGCATATCGGCCGACGTCCCGGAGGAGCCGTGAACGACAATCGCCAGCCGGTCCGTCGCGCCGTTCTTGGCGGGATAGAGGCGGTAGGCGAGCGACGTGCCGTCGCGCGCCTGGAAGCGGCTGAGGGCTGGGCGATCGACGTCGCCGATCGCGACGGCGCCTTCGTGGACAGAGGCGAGTACCGGCGGCTGCGAGAGCGGCGCCGCGAGCAAGCAGGCGATCGCCAGCGCGCCCGCGCCGGCGGCCGACAGCGCCCAGCCGATCGGGCGCAACAGGGTAGGGAGGTGCATGATCAGTTCTTTATTCAGATAACTCTGTATAATAGAGTAATCTGAAATTGTCAAAGAGAGATCAATGCGGTTCAAGCCTTGCGGCGGCGAAACGGCGCGCGGGCGAAGGCTTCGCATCCGCTCGCGGGCGGCCGAGGTCCGTGCATCAAATGCGACCTGAGAGCCGCGCTTTCAAAATCCAGGCGTCAGCCGTTTGCTTTGCGGATTACCGGCGCGCCATGCGCGCCAATCGCTCCGGGCGCGGTGCGGATGCGCGATGTTGGCTGACGCGCCGCCGCGGCCGCATCGTCGCCGGCTGCGACGGCCGGCCGGAAGGCGTGCGGCGCAATCTTTTGCAGTTCGCGGCGCATCGAAGCGTCGTCCGCCTGCGAGCCGACCTGGAACCGGCCGATCAGAGCGGAAAGTTGTGAGGTCTCTTGCGACAGGGAACGGCTTGCCGCTGTCGATTCCACGACCATCGCTGCGTTCCGCTGCGTCATTTGATCGACCAAATTGATCGCGGAATTGACCTCGTCGAGCCCCGTCGCCTGCTCTTTGGCCCCCGCGGCGATGCCGATGATGACATTATTGACATCGGCCACCTGCGCCATGATCCGCTCGAGCGACTTGCCCGTCTCAGCCACCAGCTTGACGCCGTGATCCACCTGAACTGTGGATGCGGAGATCAGGCCCTTGATCTCCTTGGCCGCTTCGGCCGAACGTTGCGCGAGCGCGCGCACTTCGGAGGCGACCACCGCAAAGCCGCGACCCGCCTCGCCGGCCCGCGCCGCCTCGACCCCGGCATTGAGGGCGAGCAGATTGGTCTGGAACGCGATCTCATCGATGGCGCCGATGATCTGGCTGATCTGCCGCGCCGATTGGGCGATGGCGTCCATCGCCGCGACGGCCTGGCGGACCACCAGCGTGCTTTTCTTGGCGTCGTTGTCGGCGGCGGCGACGACCGCGCGCGCATGGCTGGCGCCCTCGGCCGCCTTCTTCACCGTCGCGGTGATTTCATCGAGCGCCGTCGCGGTCTGCTCAAGACTGGCCGCTTGCTGCTCGGTGCGTCGCGACAGATCGTCCGACGCCTGCGATGCTTCTTCCGCATTGACGCTGATCCGTTGGGTCGTTCCGGATATGACCGTCATAGTCTGCTGCAATTGCGCGATGGCGGCGTTGAAGTCGCCCTTCAGCTTCTGATAGTCCGGCGCGAAGGCCTGTTCGATACGGAACGTCAGATTGCCCTGCGACAATTGCTCGTGGCCAGCAGCGACGATGGCGACGACGCGCTCCTGCTCGCTGGCCCGCGCCGCGCGCTCCGCCTCGTTGCGCTGGCGTTCGGCCTCGGTCATGCCGCGTTGGTCGTGCGCTTCATGTTCGAGGCGCTCGCGGTCCATCGCGGCTTCCTTGAACGTCTGGACGGCCTTCGCCATCTGGCCGATTTCGTCGCGCCGGCTGAGCGCCGGAATCTCGGCGTGCAGATCGCCGCCCGCGAGGCCGAGCATCGCGTCGCGCAACTGGCCAAGCGGTTTGGCGGTGGTGCGCCCGACGAAGAGAGCCGAAGCGAGACCACCGGCGAGCGCGAGAAGCATGGTGATCAGGATGATTTTCTTCGTCAGCGCTTCGGCCGCCGCCAGCCTTGCGCCGGCCGCCTCGCCTTCGGCCGATACTTTCGCATCGAGATCCTGCAATATCGGGCCGATCAGATCGAATCCGCCCGTCACTTTCTCCGCGGCGAGCATGAAATCTTTTTCAGCCGCGCTCCAGGCCCTGAAAGCGTCGGCATATTGCCTGAAGACGCCCTCGAGGCTCTCTTTTGTCTCCTGGGGGATTTCGATGCGCTTGAGAACGCGTTCGAAGCGGCCGAAACTGACCTCCCACTCGCCCGTCAGGCTGTAATCGAACGTCGCCTTGAATTCGGCTTGATCGCGCCGCATCGCGGTCAGAGCGCCAAGCAGGCGTTCGGCGTCGATCGTATCTTCGTCGGAGATGAGCGCCTTGATGCGCGTCGTCAGCGTCTGGCTGGACTGCTCGACCTGATCGGCAAGCCCTCCCGATCCCGTGGCGCCGAGTCCTTCCTGCAATTTCTGCACGATCGCGAATTGCTGCGTAATCGCGCCTATCTCGGCTTTCATGGCGGAGATTTGCTGGCTGAACGCTTCGCCGCGCGGCGCCTTGGCGAGCGCGTCGACGCCGTCCGAAAGCTCTGTCGCCCCCTGGCTGAATTTTTGCAGGTCGATCGAGTCGCGTCCAAAGCGGACGTCGCGGCTGGCGACCTTCAACGCGATTGTCGAAGCCGCGACATCGCTGGTCCTGTGTTCCAGCGCAGCAAACGCTTTGGCGTCTTCGAATGCGGCGGCGACCTTGCCGCTCCCGATGAGATAGACGCCGCCGATGATAACCAGTCCCGCGATGAAGGCGACGCTAACTAGGGCGATGCGGACCTTGATTGTTAAACGATTTGAAAGAAAAGACATGCGCTGCGCCCCGCCAGCTCAAATAGAGGATCGAATATACTTGTTTCGTCCTAACGTCTGGTCAACGATGCGGCGGTGCACCATTCCAGCCTGCAAGGCTTGCGTACGACATCGACATCTTTCCCCTGGATACGGACGAAGAGGGAGGCCAGTCGTGGAGCCGTATCGCGAACGCGCTTCCGACCAGCGCCTCCTTGACGCAACCGCGGGCAATTCCCTGCGGCCTGGTTCGCCGAGCGAGATTCTTCGCGTCTTTTTGAAACTCGGCCTCACGTCTTTTGGCGGTCCGGTCGCGCATCTCGGCTATTTCAGGGCCGAATTCGTCGAGCGTCGCGAATGGCTGAGCGAGTCCGCCTATGCCGACATCGTCGCGCTCTGCCAGTTCCTGCCGGGTCCCGCCAGCAGCCAGGTCGCCGTCAGCCTTGGCGTTTTGAGGGCCGGGCTGGCGGGCGGCCTGACGGCCTGGTGCGGATTTACGCTGCCCTCCGCTCTCATTCTGATCCTGTTCGCCTATGGCGTCGACCGGGTCGGCGACCTCAGCCACGCCCATTGGCTTCATGGTCTGAAGATCGTGGCGACGGCTGTCGTCGCCCAGGCGATTTGGGCCATGGCGCGCAACCTTTGTCCCGACCGCCAGCGCGTCACGCTGGCGGTCGGCGCGGCCATGCTGGTGTTGGCTGCGCCTTCAGCCTTGGGGCAGGTGGGCGCCATTATCGCCGGGGCGTTGATCGGGTGGCGCTTCTTGCCCGCGGCGCCGGCGCCGATCGCGGGCCGTCTTGGCTTTGGATTGAGCCGCCGCCTCGCGCTTGCGGCGCTGGCGCTGTTTTTCGCCTTGCTGTTGCTTCTGCCTTTGGCGAGCGCGGCGTCGGGCAGCCATGCGCTGGACCTGATCGCCAGCTTCTACCGCTCGGGCGCTTTGGTGTTTGGCGGCGGCCACGTCGTGCTGCCGCTGCTGCAACAAGCTGTCGTTCCGCCCGGATGGATCGGCAACGACGGATTTCTCGCCGGCTATGGCGCCGCCCAAGCGGTTCCCGGTCCTCTCTTCACTTTCGCCGCTTATCTCGGCGCAGCGATGAACGGTTCGCCGAGCGGCTGGCTCGGCGGCTTGATTTGCCTGACGGCCATCTACCTGCCGTCCTTCCTGCTGCTCGTCGGCGTCTTGCCATTCTGGGACAGTCTTCGGCAGCGGGCGAGCGTGCAATCGGCCCTGAAGGGCGTCAACGCCGCTGTGGTCGGATTGCTTCTGGCGGCGCTCTACACGCCCGTCTGGACCAGCGCCATGGGCTCGTCGACCGATTTCGCGATCGGCCTTGCCGCTTTCTTGCTTCTCGTATTCTGGCGCGCGCCGCCATGGCTGGTTGTAATCCTCGGCGCGGCGACGGCCTGGGCGCTGAGCGCCTAGCCGTTTCGTATCCGCGCGCCAGCGCCTTCATGTCCCTGTCACACGATTCCCTTAGCCGCTAGTCATCGCAGTCCGGCTTCAGAGAATCATGTGGCAAATTCGACGCGGGTGATTCGGCGCGCGACCAATGAGGGATTGAGCGCGGCTGTCCATCAGAACAAGGCCCTGTCGAAGACAGGCGTCCTGGAGCGCCTGTTCACCTTCGCCTTTCAGCATCTGGTCTATCCCCAGATCTGGGAAGATCCGCTGGTCGATATGGAGGCTTTGCGCATCCGGTCCGACGATCGCATGGTCGCGATCGCTTCGGGCGGCTGCAATGTCCTGTCCTATCTCACGGCCGACCCCGCGCGCATCACCGCCGTCGATCTGAACGGCGCGCATATCGCGCTGAACCGGCTGAAACTGTGCGCCCTGAAGAACCTGCCTGACTACGAGGCCTTTTTCAGCTTCTTCGGTCGCGCAAACAATCCGGCCAATGTCTCGGCCTATCAGACGCAATTGCGCGCTTTGCTCGATCCCGACACGCGCGCCTATTGGGATGGACGCGGCATCGGCGTGCGGCGCCGCATCCATGGATTCGCCGATAATTTCTATCGCCACGGCCTGCTTGGCCGCTTCATCGGCGCCGGCCATTGGCTCGCGCGTCTCTATGGCGTCGACCTCGGCGCCATCCTCAAAGCGCGGACCATCGAGGAGCAGCGCGCCGTCTTCGACAAGCAGCTCGCGCCTGTCGTTGACAAGCGCTTCGTGCGCTGGCTCGCGCGCCAGCCGGCCACGCTTTACGGCCTCGGCATTCCGCCTTCCCAATATCGCGCTCTGAGCGGCGATTCGCCCGACGGCATCGCCGCCGTCCTGAAACAGCGCGTCGAGCGCCTTGCTTGCGGCTTTCCGATCGGTGACAATTATTTCGCCTGGCAGGCGTTCGGGCGGCGCTACGCGCCGGATGCGAACGCGTCTCTGCCGCCCTACCTCCAGCGCGACAATTTCGACGCCGTGCGCGCGCGCGCCGATCGCGTTCGGCCCCATCACGGCTCCATGACCACGTTCCTCGCCGAGAGCCCGGCCGAAAGCCTCGATTGCTACGTCCTGCTCGATGCGCAGGATTGGATGAGCGACGCCGACCTGACGGCTTTATGGACGCAGATCCTGCGCACCGCGCGTCCCGGCGCGCGCGTGATTTTCCGCACGGCGGCCGATGAGCGGCTGCTGCCGGGACGCGTGCCGCAGGACATTCTCGGCGCCTTCGTCTATGACGCGGATCTGTGCCGGACGCTGGGCCGCAAGGATCGCTCCTCCATCTATGGCGGCTTCCATCTCTACACGCTGGCGGACCGGCATTGACGGAAGCTTTCGCCGAACGGGATGACGCCGCCCGCTTGATGGATCGGATGTATCGCCATCAGCGGCACTTTTACGATGCGACCCGCAAATTCTACCTGCTCGGCCGCGACCAGCTCATCGCCGATCTCCATCCGCCGACGGGCGGCCGCGTGCTCGAAATCGGTTGCGGCACTGGGCGCAACCTTGTGCGCGCCGCCAGAGCCTGGCCTTCGATCCAGGCGTATGGAATCGACGTCTCGGCGGAAATGCTGGCGACCGCGCGTCGTTCCGTCGCCGCGGCCCATCTCGATGGGCGCATCGCAACGGCGCAGGCCGACGCGACATTGCTCGATCCGCAAGCTCTGTTCGGCGTCGCGACCTTCGACAGGATTTTCATCTCCTATGCCCTCTCGATGATCCCGGCGTGGAAAGAGGCGCTGGCGCGCGCCTGCGATTGTCTGGCGCCGGGCGGCTCTTTGCACATCGTGGATTTTGGCGATCAGGCCGGACTTCCCGCGCCGTTCCGGTCGGCGCTGGCGCGCTGGCTGGCGCTATTTTCCGTCCATCCCTGCCTGACCCTCGAGGCCGAGCTGTCGCAATTCGCCGCCGCGCGAAATATGCGCTGCCGTTTCAGCGCGCGCTTCCGCCGCTATGCCTTTCTGGCGACGCTGGAGGCAGGCGCGAGAGCTTCCTGATCTGCCGGCGCCTCGGCTATCGCGAAGCGGCCTTCCGATAATAGTCGTCAAGAAATTCATAGCGATCGCGGCGCCATTCGCCCTGGACACCAATGTCTTTGCCGAGTTCCATCACCCGCCCCGCGCCGCCCGGTTCGTAGGTGGGCCATGGCGGCAGCCCGTCGCCGTTGGGATTGCCGGTCTTGGCGAAATTGACCCAATAAGACGCCATGGCGTCGGCGAGCCGGCGGTCAGCGGCTTCCCATGGCCAATCTCTGATCTGAAGGCAGTCCCAGACGTAACAGATTTCAGCGCTGTGATAGGAGCCCGGCGCCGTCAGCGGGTAGATCGACAGTTCGGGCGCCCCTGGCGGCCGGCGGTTGAAATAATAGCGGTAGACCGGCGCCGCGCCCGTCGCGGCCGTACGTTCGGCCCAGGCCCATCCGCCATAGGAAATGATCTCGTCGCCAAACAGCGCGGCGAACGAAGCCTTGTCGTCTTCGAGCGTGGCGCCGGGCGGGTAAAGCGAGAGAACCCCCTGCGCATGGTCTTTATACTGCGTGCGAATGCGCTCGGCGTAAGAGGGCAGGTCGGGCCCCCAGGCGACCATGCGGGCGGCGAACAACGTTCCCTCATCCGCATTCCAGCCGACGAGCAGCGGAACGGCGTGCTGCTTGCCCTCGGCATAGATTTTGGCGGGATGGTCGGGCACGACATAGCCGTCGACAACGCCAAATCCATAGGCGATCGGGCTCGCGAGCGCCGCCTTCAGCACGTCTTGCGCCGGCCTGGCGCGAAGCTCGGCGATGGAATCCGCCCCCAAGCCTCGCGCGAACTTCAGTCCGTCTTCTTCGCCGGTCCGTAACGGCTTGGGTCCGAAGACAGCGGCGGGCTTCAGCGCGCCGCCGCTTTGCCCGATCGCGCGCGCAAACAGGCCCTTGGTCAAAGGCGAGACCATCAGCAGGCTGATGTTCATGGCGCCGGCGGATTCGCCAAACACCGTGACTGCTCCGGGATCGCCGCCGAAAGCGGCAATGTTGTTTTGCACCCATTGCAGCGCGGCGATTTGATCCAGCAGCCCATAATTTCCCGAGGCGCCGACGCCGGACTCCCTGGTCAAATCGGGATGCGCGAGGAAGCCGAACACATCGAGCCGATAATTGATCGTGACCACCACCACGCCCCTGCGGGCGAGGGCGCCGCCGTCATATTCCGGTTGCGATCCGGCGCCGGTATTGTTGCTGCCGCCATGGATCCAGAACAGGACCGGCAATTGGTCGATCGCCGACTGCGCCGGCGTCCAGATGTTCAAATAGAGGCAATCCTCGCTCATGCGCTTGTTGAGCGGGTCGATGTCGCCAAGGCGGTCGCCCTGCATGCCGCGCGGGCCCCAGTCGTCGGCCTTCAACACGCCGTCCCATGGCTTGACCGGCTCAGGCTTCCTCCAGCGCAATTCCCCGACGGGCGGCGCGGCATAGGGAATGCCCTTGAAGACGCGAATCCCCGAGGCGTCCCCCGCCCGATCGGCGATCTCTCCGCCCTCGATCCGAAGAGGCTTCGCGCGCGAGTCGGACAGGGTCATGTTTTCTCCTCAACTTGCGGTGCGGCTTTGCAGCGGGGCGCGCCCTTCGCGCCGATGATGCCACGCGCGATAGGGCGCGCCAAACGTGGCGCCGCGCGCACGGGTGCGGAGAGTGGAGCGGGAAGGGCCGCGGAATAGCCGAGGCCCTGGAAGGAACCGACTCGGAACGTCAAAACCGCCGCTAAGTCCTTGATTCTCACGGGCGCGGAAGCGTGGTTCTATCCGCGAAACGAGCGATATCAAGGGCTTAAACCCATTCGGCCTTCCCTTTCGAAATTTCGGGCGTGAAACGCGGCTTGCGGCGCGCGATGACCCGGCGTTCAGGCGAAGAAAACGGGGAGCGTTCAAGGCGAAACTCTTTGCGGACAGGCTTTAGAAAACGAGCCCTCGAAGACTACCATTGATTCTAATTTTCAGAAATAACTTTTTGGCTCTTATGGCGTTAGCTGTTGTTTCAAAAATCATAGACAGAGCGAGATGAGAATTGATTGAATCGAACGGCCATCGGCGGCAGCTTCGTTATTGAGCCATTGTTCGCATGGAGGCATTTTTTTCACCTCAGAAGGTTCGTCAAGTGTCGCCTTTCAGGCGACCGCCGGAGGCGGCGCGCCTTTGGGCGCGCACTTGACGAACCTTCTGAGGTGAAACACGCTCCGCCATGCGAAACGATGGATCACCCTCGACCGTTTCGATCAAAAATCATCAGGCTCTAATTCAAAGCGATATCCAATTGATAGGGGTGGGGATTGGCGTATCCCTCCCAATCACTTCGCGAAAAGGAGGGCGAGCCCTCCGGCCAACCCGCAGCGCGCCAGATCGTATCCAACGTTGAACGAAGCACGACGCCTAATGGCCGCGCCATCTGGATGAGGTCAAGCACCTCTGTCGAAATAAACGGCCGATCGAAACCTTTTGTGTGGCCGGCCGTCGACTTGGCGATCCTGAGACCGAGGACACCTATCAGTTCCACCTGGACGAAGGCAGGCGATCGCAATTGCAGCTTTTGGTACGCATCGCAGACAGCATCTAGAGTGCATACAATTGCTCGTTCGAGTGGATGCCCTCGAATAACGCCGGCGCGCCGCTCTTCAGTTTCCTCAAAAAGCGTCTGCGCGACCTCAACATAGCCATTCCAGTCTAAACGACTGTGCCACCAGGAAACCGGGTTGGGGAGGCCAATCGGTGTCGGCGGGTCACGCCAGGTCCAGCCCTCCTTGCGCGTCCGATCCTCGTATTTTTCAAATCCATCGGGAGAAAGGAGGTGACCGAGCAGTCTCGGTGCAGCGTGCTCAATGTCACGGCCACCTTCGAGCCCCGACAAAGGCACAACCCTCAACACCAGCTTGGGACCTCGTCGTAGTACGGCCGGAACGTCTATTCCGGCGTTCATGTGAGCCGCTCGCCCGGCAAAGAACTCTGCCGCACGCGCAAGGGTGTCCGGTGAGACGGGCTGTGGCGTCACTCCTTCCTGGGGTTCGAGCAAAAATTTCACTCGTCGGCTTTGGACAGGCGCCTCCGCTAATCCTCCCAAATAAAAAATCTTCTTGGAATTCGTTTTGAGATCGATGAACGAGAGTTGTCGCGCTGCCCATTGGAGAGAATGGGCGGCGGAGGAATCAATGCCCGTTGCAAGCAGATAGGCGGGGGCGACGAAGCGGCGGTATGATGCAGCTCCACCTGCGTCTTTGATCGTCTCAATATGAGCATCAAACAGAGTGATGGTCTTGCACGGGATGGTTAGTTGGTCCGATGTTTTATTGAGGTAGTGAGCGGCGAGTGTGATGTTTTGAACGCTCCAACTGCCGAGTTGCGGATGCGGCCAGAGCTCAAGAGCCTTTTCACGATTTACATGCAGATCGGAGTAGTCTCGCAGGGCTGACCGTGCGATTTGGTTCACATGCACGTCCCGTTCATGCCCATCTAAAAGGAAAACAAATGTGAACCGCGCTGCTCGCCAATAGGTGGCGTCGATGGCCGCAAGGCTTCTGAAACTCGTCGTCACGCCACGACTTATCTCTCGCCCCCAAGCCTGCAGTTGGCCCGAGGAAAGCTTGTCTAAGACCTCCTCGGCCGCCTCGTCCCAAAGCGCTGTCGGTCCGGCAGGATCAAGCTTCGACCGGAGATACAAAAACAGATCCTGAATCGTCCAGTCTGGAGTGCCGGCTATTGGCGCGGCTACCGAAAGGGAATTGAAATGTATCGCTTCGGTATTGACAGTATTTGCGGTTATCCCGCCCGATTGATTCGTTGATGATACTGTCTGATTGAGAAAAAGATACATCGCTTTGTCGACAATTTGTTCGTCCAAGCGGGCAGGGTTGCTCTCGTGTTCGGTCTTACGTCTTGTAAGAAACTCGACGGTAAAAGCTTCCTCATTGTCATCAACGATCGTGTGATGCGGCCCGCACATGAGAATGAGATTCGCGAACCCGTGCCGGTCGTCGGCCGTTTGTTGATTATCATAGCGAGGGCCGCCTCGGCTGGCCGCTTTGATGTGGCAGACCTCTCCGACAACTGTCTCCCCGACAATTAGCGGGCATGTGCAATGCCGGAAGGCGCAGCGATTGCTTGAGAGCGCGAAAAGCCGCTTGATCGTGCTCGCTGTCGGTCCTTTCAGCCCCAATTTTTCTTGCACAATACACCTTTCGAACGCGGCGCCGTTGGTCGCTATTCTGCTACATCTCCATCAGGGTGGTTCGCCTGGAACCAGTTTGCGGAATGTTCCGACCATGCGGCGCTTGATGAGCGGTGAGAAGCCCTCAATATGTTGCCTTGGCCGTTCTCGGCCGCCGCGCGCGCCGCGCCGCCTCAAACCAGCCCAGCGCCCGTCTTGCCCGCTCGCCCCGAAACAGGCTTCGCCGCTTTCGCCGCTTCAAGGATCGCGGCGCGCGTGCCCAGCGCTTTGGCGAGGCGGCGGGAGAGGGCGGTTTCTTTCGATAGGGGATGGCCCATATCCTCGGTCGCCCCCTTCATGCGGCGCATGAGGTCGTAATCATGCTCGTCGCGATAGGGCTTGAGGTCGAGATCGCCAGGCAATTTGGTCAGGCGCTCGTCGCCCATTTCCTTGACATATTGCTGCATGAAACGGTCGTAGGCGCGCCATGAAACGCCGTCGGCGCGCACGGCGGCCTCTTCGGCGCGCGTCGCGATCTGGTGGGCGTGCTGATAATGCAGGTCGAGCTGGTCGATCAGCGTCTTTTCGACCTCCTCATGCAGCAGGAGATAGCGGTCGACCTCGATCTTGCGGCCCTTGTAGAGGAAGCTCGGCGGCAAATGACGGTCGATATAGATCCGCTTGCCGTCCGTGCTGTAGCCGGCGAGATAGGGAATGTCGTGATTGCGGTCGATCGCGCCGGCGCGGCGGGCGATGGCGTTGAGCGCGCGGTCGAGCATGAGGCTCGACACGTAGGTGTCGGGCAGGCGCAGGCGCTTATGCGCGCCGACGGGGTGACAGCAATTGGCAGGCATGAATCCTCCCAATAATCACGCGTAGCGAGAGCGCCGCTCCTGCAAACCATGGAGCGGCGCATGGTCGGCGGCGGCTGAGGCCGTCAGCCGCCGGTCAGTCTCAAGGACGCTTCTCGTTCTTGGCGGCGACGGCTCCGGCGGCGGTCGCGTCGGCCTCGCACATATAAGCGCCTCTCTTCGTCTTCCCGTAATCGGCGGCGTTAGCGTAATGATATTTCTTCGACTTGGTGTTCACCCAGACGACGGTGTCGGACGGGCACTTGGCCTTGGCTTCCGTATCGGTCGTAAACTGTCCCGGCGCGGCGGCCATGCCTTTGGCTCTGGTGGTTTTCTTCATCGGCGCCGCTTCGGCGGCGGGAGCCGCGGCTGCGGGCGCCGGCGCGGGAGCCGCGGCGGCGGGAGCGGGTGCAGGAGCCGCGGCGGGGGCCGGCGCTGCGGCCGGGGCCGCGCCGCTCTTCTGTTCGGTGCGGCATTGAGCGAGGAATTCAGGCCAGGTCTTGCCGCCGGTGGTGCCCGCGGCCTTCGCGGCTTTCCATTGTTCGCCACAGATCTTCATCACGCTTTCAGCGTTGGCGGCGCTGGTTGACGCAAAGCCGAAAGCGCCGGCCAGAATGGCGACCGAAAATGCAATCCCTATGGTTCTATTCAACATAGCCAATCCCTCCACGTTTACCTTGCTCGGCGCCGCCGGCGCTAGAGCCACTATTCTCCGCCGCGATTGTACGCAGTGAAGTCGTTAATGCCCCGCCGCTGCTGAACCGGGAATGAACATTCGCGTGAACTTCTTGAATTTGGTGGAGAACTGGTGGCGGCGCTGCTCGCTGTCGACCACGTCCTGGGTGGTGACCCAGTTGAGCTGGATGGCGCGCCTGGGGCCCGAAGTCGGCTTATGGCCGTGCCATGAATTGTCGGCGCGGCGAAAGATCAGCAAAGTCCCGCCATAGGGCGGCACTTCGGCGACGTAATCGTCGAGATTGTCGGGGCCGCGCAGCAGACGCAGACGCCCGGCGTCCTCCTGCCAGCGCTCATTCATATAGAGCAGCACGGTGATGATCTTGGTGGTCGAGTCGGTATGGATCGAGCCGTCCTTCTCGCGCACGAAGCCGCGCACGGTGTACATGGTCGGGCGGCCCGCAAGATCGATGGCGAATTTGCGCTCGACGGCGGCGCGGAACTCTGGCCCGAGCAATTCGCCCATCAGCTCCTCGAACTTGCCGTGAATGTCGAGCTCGGCGGGCGGATGCGAGCCTGGGCCCGGCACGGTGGGATAATCAGCGATGACGGAGGCGAATTTTTCGGCCTTGATGAAATCGGGCACGACGAGGAATTCAAAGGGATCGCGTTGGAGCGGCGTCTGCTCCAGCGCTTCAAAATCGCAATAGGTCAAACGATGCTCCCTGACGGCGAGGCTCGCGATGAGCGCTGGCTTCGGTGTCGATCTCATCAGCTTATAGCAACCGAGCCGCCGCGCGCCAAATGCGCGGCCCCCACCCCCTGCCCCTCCCCGCAAACGCGGGGAGGGGAGGCGCCAAGATTTCCCCTCCCCGTGCAACGGGGAGGGGCCAGGGGTGGGGCGGTTTGGAGGGGCCAAGGGTGGGGCGCTTTCGAGCGCAAGCCGAGCGCGATATTATCCCCGTCCAGGCAGGAACGATCCATGCGCGAAGACGAAGATCCGCGATTGCGCGCGCGCGCCAAAGCGATGCGGCGGGAGATGACGGAGCCGGAGCGTCGATTGTGGTGGGCGCTGCGTCATCGGCTGGCGCTCAGCGGAACGCACTTTCGACGGCAAGTCGTCATCGGCCGAGCGATTGTCGATTTCGCCTGCGTCGCCAGCAAGACGATCGTCGAAGTCGATGGGAACCAGCACGGCGCCGACCGCGCGCTCGCCTATGACGCGCAACGAACGGCGTCTTTGCAAGCTGCGGGCTGGCGCGTCCTGCGCTTCTCGAACGCACAAGTGATGCGCGATGACGATGAGGCGCTGGAGACGATCCGGGCGGCGATCGAGGGAAAGCTGTAAGGCGCCGCCGCCCCACCCCCGGCCCCTCCCCGCAAACGCGGGGAGGGGAGGCGCCCAGATTTCCCCTCCCCGTTCTTACGGGGAGGGGCCAGGGGTGGGGCGGTGCGCTGCCCGTCCTACCTAACCCACCGCGAACATCGTCATCACTCCCGCCGCCTGATGTTCGGGGATCGCCGATTCGATGGGCCAATGGCCGGGATTGTCGGCGACAAAGGCGACATGGCTCGTCTTGCCAGGCGCGATCAGCACGCTGTCGCGCCAATAAGGCTCCCAGCCGTCGTCCATCCCATGCAGCAGGCGCATGAAATGATCGTAGACGCGAATGGCCTGCGTGACGGCGGTGTTGTTGACGATCCCCAGCGTGACGGGCGCGCCGCGCGCCACCGAGAATAATGGTTTGGCGGGCCAATCGCGCGCCGTCGCGCCATTGAGCGAAAAGGGAACGCTCCCGCCGCCGGCGATTGTCATGTCGACCCGCTTGGCGCGCTGCAGGTCGATTTCGATGGGCAATAGGGGATTGGCGTCGAGGCCTGCGAGGGGCGGGCGCTGCGCGAGAGGATCGCCGGTCGCCGTGAAGACGATCAGCGGACGATCGGTCTCGCCGGCGATCGCCGCCGCGCCGCCGCCCAGCAGCACGAAACGCACCGGCTTCCCGTCGCGCGGCATGTCGAACATCATGTCGAAGCGCGCCCCCGGCCCGATCGGGAAATTGTTGTGCAAGGGCTCGAAGGCTTCGGCCGGTTGGCCGTCGAGCGCGATAATGAGCGGCTTCACACCCTCGACGCCGATGACCATGATCCGCGCATTGGCCGCATTGGCGAGGCGCAGACGCATGCGGGCGCCCGGCGCCGCATTCAGCGTGAGCGGCGTCGCGCCATTATTGGCGGCGAGCAGGGCGCCCAGATGGCCCGCGCCATGCGCCGCGACGGGATCGGAGAAATCGTCGCGCGCCTGACCCTGCGCATCGAGGCTCCAGTCCGCGAGGGCGACGATCGCTTCAAGATCACGCGCCGGCGGCGCAACCTCATCGACGATGAGCGGCCCATAGAGCCCGCGCCCGATCTGGCCCGCCGTCGCCGCGCCGGCGTGCGGGCGATAGAGGTTGAAGCCGGAATCGGGCGGCGTGAAGCGATAATCGAAACTGGCGCCGGGTGACACGGCGGGTTGCGTCAGGCCGCCTATGCCGGCCATCGCATTGGCGATCCGCAGGCCGGGCCAGCAGAGGCTGGTCGGCTCGGCGAGTTTGTTGGTCAGTCTGACTTTCAGTTCCTCGCCCTTGCGCAGCCGCAGCAGCGGCCCGGGCGTCGCGCTGTCATAACCGAGCGCGGGGACGGCCGGGGCGGGGGCGGCGAGAAGCTGCGCATGCGCCGGCCCCGCCTCAAGGAGCCGGAAGCCGTCCGCCGCGACGCGCGCGGGGGCAGGCTGCGCGGGGGCGCCCTCGCCGAACGCCGCCCAAAGCGCCGCCGAAACGCCCGTGCGCAATATCAGACGGCGGTCGCGATTCACGGCTCGTCCCTCCGTCGCGGCGCGCCGATCCCGCCACCGCTCTGTCCCATTTCGATCCACTTCACGCGGCGCGGACCTTGCGTCGCGTCAGGGCCCCTGTCGCGTCGGCGTCCGAAGCGAAGGTGGCGCGTTGGAGAGGCGTTTGTGAGCAAGATCGTCGCTTTCGCATGCTTCGCCGCGGGGCTGGCCCTTTATCTATGGTTCGGGCCGTGGCGATCCCTGATGGCTCAGTCCCATGAGGCGGCGCCTGCGATTCTGATGGCGGGCGGATTGTTCACCGTCGCGATCGCCGTGCTGATCCGGGACTAGCCGGTTTCCGCCGCAAATCCAAGCCGGCCGCTTCCTTCGTTTTTTTCTGGCGCGGGCGGCCCAAGATGCTATAGACGGCGCCCAAAGCGGCGGGTTCTCCCACGCGAGGCGCCTTGATGCGGGCGTGGCGGAATTGGTAGACGCGCCGGATTTAGGTTCCGGTGATGAAAGTCGTGGGGGTTCGAGTCCCTCCGCCCGCACCATAATCGATGCGAGGCTTTCGGCCGTCCGTCGGCGCCGATTGGGTTTTTGGGCTTCGGCCGCCCGCGCTGCGGGAAGTCGAAGGTTTTTGGTTTTTTACAGGGCGGGTTTGACATGCAAGTGACCGAGACGCTTTCGCAGGGGCTTAAGCGCGAATACAGCATCAATTTGTCGGCGACCGACCTTGCCGCGCGCCTTGACGGCCAGCTTGCCGACATGAAAAACAAGATCAAGATCAATGGCTTCCGTCCGGGCAAGGTTCCCGTGGCGCATCTGAAGCGCGTCTACGGTCGCTCCGTGATGGCCGATGTCGTGCAGGAGGCGATCACCGAGGCCAACAAGCAGATCGTCGACGACAATGGTCTGCGCCTCGCCCAGGAGCCGAAGGTGGAATTGCCGACCGATCAGGCGTCCATCGAGGCGGCGCTGGAAGCGCGCGGCGATCTCAATTTCACGGTCGCGCTGGAAGTGCTGCCGAAGTTCGACGTCGGCGCGTTCGACGACGTCTCGCTCGAGCGTCCGGTGGTCGAGGTGCAGGAATCGGATGTCGACCAGGCGCTGGAGCGCTTCGCCGACAATCGCCGCACCTATGCCGATAGGCCCGAAGGCGCCAAGGCCGAAAACGGCGACCGCGTCACGGTCGATTTCGTTGGCACAATCGCGGGCGAGGCGTTCGAAGGCGGGACGAGCGAGAATATCGAGGTGATTCTCGGCTCCAACACCTTCATTCCCGGCTTTGAAGAACAGCTCGTCGGGGTCGCCGCCGGCGAACGGCGCGCCGTCGAGGCCACTTTCCCCGAAGCCTATGTCAATCGCGCGCTGGCGGGCCAGAAGGCCGCTTTCGACGTGACGGTCAAAGCGATCGCCGCGCCCGAGGCTTTTACGATCGACGACGAATTCGCCAAGAGCCTGAATTTCGAGAGCCTCGACAAGCTCAAAGAAATGATCCGGGAGAATATTAGCAACGAATATTCAAAGGCTTCGCGCGAAAAGCTCAAGCGCCAGTTGCTTGACAATCTGGATAATCGCTATTCCTTCGAGCTTCCCGAAGGGCTCGTCTCACAGGAATTCGACTCGATCTGGCGCCAGGTCGAGCAGGAGCAGAAGGCGTCCGGCCGCGGTTTCGCCGATGAGAATACGACCGAAGAAGCGGCGCGGGCGGATTACCGCCGCATCGCCGAGCGGCGCGTGCGCCTCGGGCTGCTGCTGGCGGAAGTCGGCTCCAAGGCGGAAGTTAAAGTCACGGATGAGGAAGTCACCAGCGCGCTGATCGCCAGGGCGCGCGCCTATCCCGGCCAGGAAAAGCAGATCTGGGACTATTACCGCAAGAATGCGCAGGCCCTGGCTGAATTGCGCGCGCCGATCTACGAGGAAAAGGTCGTCGACCATATTCTGACGCTGGCCAAAGTGGGCGAGCGCAAGATGACGCGCGAAGAGCTGATGAAGGCCGATGACGACGAGACGCTCCCGGCCAAGTGAGCGAACCTGTCGGCGTCGATGATCGGTTCGCGGCTGGCGAACAAAGCGCGCGGCGCGATGGCGCCTCGCACCCTCCTGCTTGAAATCGTGCCCGCCGGCGACCCTTCGCGGCGCGACTGACGCAGCGCACGTTGGTCGCCTCGGCCCGCAACACGTCGCCGCCTTGGCCCTTTAACAAGTCTCGCATCGCCACTATGTTGCGTTCGGCGGCGACGCCTGATTCCCCCTGAAAGCGAGATCCATGCGCGACCTGGTCGATTACTATACCAACAATCTGGTGCCGATCGTCATTGAGCAATCGGCTCGCGGCGAACGGTCGTTCGATATTTTCTCACGCCTGCTGCGCGAGCGGATCATCTTCATGGTCGGGCCGGTCGACGACGGTTCTGCCTCGCTGGTTGTCGCGCAATTGCTGTTTCTCGAAGCGGACAATCCCAAGAAGGAGATCGCGCTCTATATCAATTCGCCGGGCGGCGTCGTCACCTCGGGCCTGTCGATCTACGACACGATGCAATTCATTCGCCCGAAGGTGTCGACGATGTGCATCGGCCAGGCGGCGTCGATGGGCTCGCTCTTGCTATGCGCCGGCGAGAAAGGCATGCGTTATTCCTTGCCCAACGCCCGAATCATGGTCCACCAGCCCTCGGGCGGCTTCCAGGGACAGGCGTCCGACATCCAGCGCCATGCCGAGGACATCCTCAAAATCAAGCGCCGGCTGAATGAAATCTATGTCAATCACACCGGGCGCGATTACGACACGATCGACAAGACCCTGGATCGCGATCATTTTATGTCGGCGGAGGAAGCCAAGTCCTTTGGCATCGTCGATCAGGTCGTGACGAAGCGGTCCGACGAAGTTGAAGAGGCTAAAACTTAGCCTTAATCAATAGATTAGATACAGGTCTTTGAGTGTTGCATTAAGTGTTCTGCGTCGGGCGTTCGTGTGGTTTGCGCCACTGTTGCGCCCGGCGTTGAGAACCGGCGCGGCGCTGTTGCGGCGCAGCACTTGATTTGCTTGTGCTTATCGTGGTTGCATCCTTATTCGCGCCATGCGTCGCGGAGAGAATAAGCGCCGACATCGTCGCGGGAAGAACTCGATCGCTACGCTTTGTTAGGATGCTGCATTTAAATTGTCATATTGGGCGTCCGCTGAACCGTAAGACATAAGCGGAGGTATGGAGAAGAAAATGGCCAAGGCCGAAGGCGACGCCAAGAACACACTCTATTGCTCATTCTGCGGCAAGAGCCAGCATGAGGTGCGCAAGCTCATCGCCGGGCCGACGGTGTTCATCTGCGACGAATGCGTCGAACTATGCATGGACATCATCCGCGAGGAGAGCAAGACCTCCCTCGTCAAGAGCAAGGACGGCATCCCGACGCCGCGCGAGATCTGCAAGGTGCTCGACGACTATGTCATCGGCCAGCCGCAAGCCAAGCGGGTGCTTTCGGTCGCGGTCCACAACCATTACAAGCGCCTCAATCACGCCACCAAGCACAGCGATGTGGAGCTGGCCAAGTCGAACATCCTGCTGATCGGTCCGACTGGTTCGGGCAAGACTTTGCTCGCGCAGACGCTGGCGCGCATCCTCGACGTGCCCTTCACGATGGCCGATGCGACGACGCTCACGGAAGCGGGCTATGTCGGCGAGGATGTCGAGAACATCATTCTCAAACTGCTGCAGGCGTCCGACTATAATGTCGAGCGCGCGCAACGCGGCATTGTCTATATCGACGAAATCGACAAGATCAGCCGCAAGTCCGACAATCCGTCGATCACACGCGACGTATCGGGCGAGGGCGTCCAGCAGGCCCTATTGAAAATCATGGAAGGCACGGTCGCCAGCGTTCCCCCGCAGGGCGGACGCAAGCATCCGCAGCAGGAATTCCTGCAGGTCGACACCACCAATATTCTGTTCATCTGCGGCGGCGCCTTCGCAGGGTTGGAGCGCATCATTTCGGCGCGCGGCAAAGGCACGTCGATCGGCTTTAGCGCCAAGGTGCAATCGCCCGACGATCGGCGCACCGGCGAGGTTTTCCGGCATGTCGAGCCTGAAGATCTGCTCAAGTTCGGTCTGATTCCCGAGTTCGTCGGCCGCTTGCCGGTGATCGCCACGCTCGAGGATCTCGACGAAGAGGCGCTCAAGAAGATTCTGACCGAGCCGAAAAACGCTTTGGTCAAACAATATCAGCGGCTGTTCGAAATGGAGAACACCGATTTGACGTTCCAGGACGAGGCGCTGAACGTCGTCGCCAAAAAGGCGATCGAACGGCGCACCGGCGCGCGCGGCCTGCGCTCGATCATGGAGGGCATCCTGCTCGACACCATGTTTGACCTGCCGGGCCTCGACAGCGTCGAGCAGGTGGTGATCGGCCCCGAAGTGGTCGATGGCAAGGCGCGTCCGCTCTACATCTATTCCGAACGCGCCGAAAAAGCCGGCTAAACCGGCCCAAAACCCAAGAGATGGCGCTTCCGCTCTTTCATGCGACGCAGGTTCTGCACAGGAACCTGCGTCGTATTCGTTTGAACCGCCTTAATCCTGAGGACACGCTCGGGAGAGTCCTTGAAACGCTAGCCGTCCACCGCCATCTTGGTGAGGATCGTTTTGGCGTAATTTCTTGCGTTGATTCGATTAAGCGTTGAGTCGCGTGAGGCCTGAGCGCATGATTGCAGGAGGGGACGCGAGCGACGGTCAAGCCTAAGGCTCTTCGGAGGTTGGGATCGACCGGTTCATTGACGCTTCAAGCCCGAGATGGGAGCTGCCCATGCCCGGGTCGTCACGAAACAGGAACTTCCATGACCAGCAATCGCAAGCCTATCGCACCCGGCTTTGTCGACGTTTACCCGGTTCTGCCGCTCCGCGATATCGTTGTATTTCCCCACATGATCGTGCCGCTCTTCGTTGGCCGCGAAAAGTCGATCCGCGCGCTTGAAGAGGTGATGAAGGCTGACAAGCCGATCTTGCTCGCCACGCAGATGAATGCGGCGGACGATGATCCGGCGACCGACGCCATCTTCACGACCGGCACGCTCGCCACCGTTCTGCAATTGCTCAAGCTGCCCGACGGCACCGTCAAGGTGCTGGTCGAGGGCGCTTCGCGCGCTCATGTGCAGGAATATCTGCCGACCGAAGGCTATTTCGAAGCGAGAGCTGAGGCGATCGGCGACGAGGCGCTCGACAAGGTCGAAGCGGAGGCGTTGTCGCGCTCCGTCGTTTCGGAATTCGAGAGCTACGTCAAACTCAACAAGAAGATTTCGCCCGAGGTCGTCGCGGCCGTCGGCCAGATCAACGATTACGGCAAGCTCGCCGATACGATCGCTTCGCATCTGGCGGTCAAGCTCGCCGACAAGCAGGCCATTCTCGAAATCAATTCCGTCGCCAAGCGCTTCGAGAAATGTCTCGCCTTGATGGAGAGCGAAATCTCGGTGCTGCAGGTTGAGAAGCGCATCCGCACGCGCGTCAAGCGCCAGATGGAGAAGACGCAGCGCGAATATTACCTCAACGAGCAGATGAAGGCGATCCAGAAGGAGCTGGGCGACGAGGACGGCAAGGACGAAATGTCCGAGCTCGAAGCGCGCATCAAGAAGACCAAGCTCTCTAAGGAGGCGCGCGACAAGGCGACCGGCGAGCTCAAGAAGCTGCGCCAGATGTCGCCGATGTCGGCTGAGGCTACCGTCGTGCGCAATTATCTCGACTGGCTGTTGTCGATCCCGTGGCAGAAGCGCACCAAGGTCAAGAAGGATCTCGGCGCGGCTCAAACGATCCTCGACGCCGATCATTTCGGCCTCGATAAGGTCAAGGAGCGCATCGTCGAATATCTCGCCGTGCAGCAGCGCGCCAACAAGCTGACGGGGCCGATTCTCTGCCTCGTGGGGCCTCCCGGCGTCGGCAAGACTTCGCTCGGCAAGTCCATCGCCAAGGCGACGGGACGCGAATTCGTACGCATGTCGCTCGGCGGCGTGCGCGACGAAGCGGAGATCCGCGGCCATCGGCGCACCTATATCGGTTCGATGCCCGGCAAGGTCATCCAGTCGATGCGTAAGGCCAAGTCGTCAAATCCGCTGTTCCTGCTCGATGAGATCGACAAGATGGGTATGGATTTCCGCGGCGATCCGTCCTCGGCTTTGCTCGAAGTGCTGGACCCCGAGCAGAACTCGACCTTCAACGACCATTATCTCGAAGTCGACTTCGACCTCTCGCATGTGATGTTCGTCACCACGGCCAATACGCTGAACATCCCGCCGGCCCTGATGGACCGGATGGAGATCATCCGCATTGCCGGATACACCGAAGACGAGAAGGTCGAGATCGCCAAGAAGCATCTCCTTCCCAACGCGACGACCAAGCATGGCCTCGACGCGAAGGAATGGGTCGTCGAGGACAGCGCGTTGCTGGAACTGGTGCGTCGCTATACGCGCGAAGCCGGCGTGCGCAGCCTTGAGCGCGAAATATCCAACCTTGCGCGCAAGGCGGTCAAGGAACTGCTGACGACCAAGAAGAAGAAGATCGTCGTCTCGGGCGCCAATGTTTCCGAATTTCTCGGCGTGCCGAAATATCGTTACGGCGAGATTGAAAGCGACGATCAGGTCGGTCTGGTCACAGGCTTGGCCTGGACGGAAGTTGGCGGCGAATTGCTGACGATCGAAGGCGTGATGATGCCCGGCAAGGGGCGCATGACGGTGACCGGCAATCTGAAGGACGTGATGAAAGAGTCGATTTCGGCGGCTGCTTCCTACGTGCGTTCGCGCGCGGTGGATTTTGGCATCGAACCGCCTCTGTTCGACCGGCGCGACATCCACGTCCACGTTCCCGAAGGCGCGACCCCCAAGGATGGGCCGTCGGCGGGCGTGGGCATGGCGACGGTCATCGTCTCGATGCTGACGGGCATACCGGTGCGTCACGATATCGCCATGACCGGCGAAGTCACGTTGCGCGGCCGCGTTCTGCCGATCGGCGGCCTCAAGGAGAAGCTGCTCGCCGCGCTGCGCGGCGGCATCAAGAAAGTCCTGATTCCTGAGGACAACGCCAAGGATCTCGCCGAGATCCCCGATTCCGTGAAGAACGGCCTGGAAATTGTGCCGGTGTCGCGGATGGAGGAAGTGCTGAAGCATGCTTTGGTGCGCCAGCCTCGCGCGATTGTCTGGGAAGAGGACGTGAAAGCCGCGACAAAGGCGCGCGCAGGCGATGAGGACATCGCTGGAGTCGTCGCGCACTAAAGGAGGCGCAGGAGCCTTCTTCCGGTCAAATTATCCAGTGCTGGGCCGCAAATCTTCCGGGTTTGCGGCCCTTTTTGCGATGCGGCGATGCAAAACGCGCGGAAAACTTATCTTTTTTGACGAGTCTTGGTCGGTATCCCTTGCGTTTGCGCGAGATTTTGAGGAGCTATGGAGCGTATCCAGGCGTCGATTCGCGCGAAGCACGGTTTGCAGGCTGCGAGGACGACGAGAGGAACGCGTCAGGCGTCGCGCACCACGTCAGGTCAAAAAGGAGAGGCCAAATGAATAAACTTGAACTCGTCGAACATGTCGCCAAAGAAGCCGAATTGTCCAAGGCGAGCGCGGCAGCCGCTCTCGACGCCATTCTGGACGGCATCGGCAAATCGCTGAAGAAGGGCGACGAAGTGCGCCTTGTGGGATTTGGCACATTTTCCGTTCGCGAGCGCGCCGCCGGCAAAGGGCGCAATCCCGCTACCGGTAAGGAAATCAAGATTCCCGCCTCGAAGAACGCCCGTTTCAAAGCTGGCGCCGCTCTCAAGGCCAGTCTCAACAAAGCCAAACCGGCGAAGAAATAATCCCCAAATGAATTAGTCGCCGATGGCGGCCGGCTGGCCGCCGATTCAGCGCTTGATTTGCATAAGAAATTGGGCGGCCCTGGCGGCCGCCCTCTTTTTGCCCGGACATTGGCGATATTGATCGGGCGATATTGCTTGCGCGGCCCTCGCGCCTGTATAGGCTTTCGCGTCGCGCGGAACGGATTTGCGCCAGGGCGGTTAGCTCAGTTGGTAGAGCATCTCGTTTACACCGAGAGGGTCGGCGGTTCGAGCCCGTCACCGCCCACCATTTGGAAGATTGGACGCATGGCGAAGACGCGAAGTCAGGCGATCCTCTTCCTTTTTGCACTGGTTTTTGGCGGCGCGGGGTTCTTCGCCCATTTGGAGCCCGCGACGGCGCAGAGCTCGGCGATGAGTTTCCGTCTGGCCAAACTCGAGGGACGCGCCTGCGGGGCGCGATGTCCGCGCGTCATCGTCGCGGAAGGAATCATCGAGGAGGACACGCCTGAGGCGTTCGTCGATTTCCTGAAATCGGTCGCCGACGCGCCCAACTTGCGCGACGTCATCGTCCTCAATTCGCCCGGCGGGCGCGTCGTGGCTTCGATGCGCCTGGGCGCGGCGCTGCGCAAGCTGCGGGCTGCCGTCGTCGTCGCGCGTTTTGACAAGGACGACGATCTCGATTTCCCGAGCGCCGGCCAATGCATGTCCGCCTGCGTTTATGCGCTGATGGGCGGCGCCAGGCGGATTGTGCCGCCTCAGAGCCGGCTCGGAATCCACCGGATGTCGAGCAAGGACAATAGCGCCAGTCTGGGCCGCCTGTTTGCGGCCGCCACGCCGTCCTACGCCTCTCCTGACATGGTTGACGCTTTGGCCGGCTATGCCGCCCAGATGGGCGTCAGCCCGACGGTCATCCGTGTGGCCGAGCGCATTCCGCCAGAGGAAATCCACATTGTGAGCCCCGCCGAATTGCGACGCTGGCGGTTGGCCTCGCCAAAGTTTTAAGGGAAAGCGGACCTCGTCACGCTTGACTTAGAAGGGGGCGTGCCCTATCCGGCACTCCTCCCATACGGGGGTGTAGCTCAGTTGGTTAGAGCGCCGGCCTGTCACGCCGGAGGTCGCGGGTTCGAGTCCCGTCACTCTCGCCATTCTTCCCCTGAAATCTTGAACCCATCTCCCGCACGCGGTCCAGGCCGCGCGGCATCTCAATCACGTGAGATTTCGCCGCAGAAGCGCCTTTCGTCTTGCATGGTTCGCTGCGCTGCGATACGCCTTCGCCATCAACGATTTCTGGCTTGAGGTTATAATCATTTCAAGCTGCCGCAGGCGGGGCCCGCGCTCCGCTCCCGCCAACCGAACGCCTCGGAGACCGCATGCCGAGTCTCATATCGGACTACCTGCCGCTCGTTGTTTTTATCGCCATAGCGGCGGTCATTGGCGGCGTCTTGCTCGTCGCGCCATTCATCGTGGCCTATAAGAAGCCGGATCCTGAAAAAGTCTCGGCCTATGAGTGCGGTTTCAACCCGTTCGACGATGCGCGCATGAAATTCGACGTGCGCTTCTATCTCGTCTCCCTGCTGTTCATCATTTTCGATCTTGAAATCGCGTTTCTGTTTCCGTGGGCGCTGGCTTTTCATGACATCGGCGCCTTCGGATTCTGGTCGATGATTCTGTTCCTTGGCGTCCTGACCATCGGCTTCGTCTACGAATGGAACAAGGGAGCGCTGGAATGGGATTGATCGCCAATCCGCTTGTTCCGTCGACGGCTGTCGCGCCGGCCCCGCGCGGGATCATCGATCCGGCCACCGGCAAGCCGATCGGCGCCGACGATCCCTATTTCGGCGCATTGAACGATCAACTCGCCGACAAGGGTTTCATCGTTACGACGACGGACGACCTTATCCAATGGGCGCGCACCGGTTCGCTGATGTGGATGACCTTCGGGCTTGCCTGCTGCGCCGTCGAAATGATGCAGCTCTCGATGCCGCGCTATGATGTCGAGAGATTCGGTTTCGCGCCCCGCGCGAGCCCGCGCCAGTCCGACGTGATGATCGTGGCGGGCACGCTGACGAACAAAATGGCGCCGGCCCTGCGCAAGGTCTACGACCAGATGCCGGAGCCGCGCTACGTCATCTCGATGGGCTCCTGCGCCAATGGCGGCGGCTATTATCATTATTCCTACGCGGTGGTGCGCGGCTGCGACCGCATCGTGCCGGTGGATATCTACGTGCCGGGATGCCCGCCGACCGCCGAGGCGCTGCTCTATGGCGTGCTGATGCTGCAGAAGAAAATCCGGCGCACGGGGACGATCGAACGCTGAACGTTTCTCCCACGTGCGGGAGGGGGCGCGGACGACGCGGATTGGGAACGGGGCGAGATGGACGAGGCGTTGAAAACGATCGGCGACAAGATCGCCGCGGCTCTGCCGGGCGCGGTCACGGGCGTTCAATCCGCTTTTGGCGAATTGACGCTTCTGGCTGAGGCCGCGCGCATCATCGAAGTCCTCACTTTCCTGCGCGACGACCCCTCCTGCCAGTTCATCTGCTTCACCGATATTTGCGGCGCCGATTATCCCGAGCGCGAAAAGCGCTTCGACGTTGTCTACCAACTGCTGTCGCCGAAACTGAACCTGCGCGTGCGCGTCAAGATCGAGACCGATGAAGCAACGCCGGTCCCCTCCGCCATCCCGGTTTTTCCAGCCGCCGATTGGTGCGAGCGCGAGACTTACGATCTGTTCGGCGTTCTCTTCGACGGCCATCCCGACCTGCGCCGCATTCTCACCGACTACGGTTTCGAAGGTCATCCGCTACGCAAGGATTTCCCGATGACCGGCTTCGTCGAAGTGCGCTACGACGATGAAGAGAAGCGCGTCGTCTATGAACCGGTGCGCCTCAATCAGGAATTCCGTCAGTTCGATTTCATGAGCCCTTGGGAAGGGGCTCCGTTGCCCGGCGACGAGAAGGCAGGTGGGCATTAGGCAATAGGCAGTGCGGATGTGAGTGAGATCAAGTCTTATCGCGATCTGAAAATTTGGCTGGACGCGATGACGCTTGTAGAAGGTTGCTATTTATTCACCAAGATTTTCCCGAGAGATGAGATGTACGGCTTGACGTCGCAAATTCGTAGAGCTTCGGTTTCCGTGCCGGCGAATATCGCCGAGGGCTATGGTCGCGACAGCACGGGTTCGTACGTCCAATTTCTCAAAGTCGCGCAGGGGTCACTCAAAGAGCTGGAGACCCACTTGATATTGTCGCAGCGCCTAAAACTTGGGAGCTTCGACATTGCCGAACAATTGCTTGGTCAAGCGGACAGGATCGGGCGGATGTTGCGCGCGCTGGTGCGGAGCCTCCAAACCTCGAACGAACGATAAGATGATGGCGAACTTCCAACCCACTGCCTATTGCCTAAGCCCGACTGCCTTTGCGCGGTCCCGCGGAACCGTGCGCCTGGGATGCCGCCCATGAACGAACACAATCTTCGCAACTTCTCGATTAACTTTGGCCCGCAGCATCCGGCCGCGCATGGCGTTCTTCGTCTGGTGCTCGAACTCGACGGCGAAGTTGTCGAGCGCGTCGATCCGCATATCGGCCTTTTGCATCGCGGCACCGAGAAGCTGATGGAGGCGCGGACCTATCTGCAGAACGTGCCCTATTTCGATCGGCTCGATTATGTCGCGCCGATGAACCAGGAGCATGCTTATGCGCTGGCGGTCGAGCGCCTGCTCGGCATCACCGTGCCGCGGCGCGGGCAATTGATCCGCGTGCTGTATTGCGAGATCGGCCGCCTTCTTTCGCATCTGCTCAACGTGACGACGCAGGCGATGGACGTCGGCGCGCTGACCCCGCCGCTATGGGGTTTCGAAGAGCGCGAAAAGCTGATGGTTTTCTACGAGCGCGCCAGCGGATCGCGCATGCATGCGGCCTATTTCCGCCCGGGCGGCGTTCATCAGGATCTTCCCGCCAAGCTTGTCGACGACATCTATGATTTTTGCGATCCGTTTCTGAAGGTCTGCGACGATCTTGAGACCTTGCTGACCGGCAACCGCATCTTCAAGCAGCGCAATGTCGATATCGGCGTCGTTTCGCTTGCCGAATGCTGGGCCTGGGGCTTTTCGGGCGTGATGGTGCGCGGTTCCGGCGCGGCCTGGGATTTGCGCAAATCGCAGCCTTACGAATGCTACGAGGAAATGGATTTCGACATTCCCGTCGGCAAGAATGGCGATTGCTACGATCGCTATCTCATCCGCATGGAGGAGATGCGCCAGTCCGCCAGCATCATGAAGCAATGCTGCGACAAGCTGCGCAGCGCCACGGGCGGCGGCCCGGTCTCATCCGACGAAGGCAAGATCGTGCCGCCCAAGCGCGACAAGATGAAGCGCTCGATGGAAGCTCTGATCCATCATTTCAAGCTCTATACCGAGGGCTATCACGTGCCCGCCGGCGAGGTCTACGCGGCGGTCGAGGCGCCCAAGGGCGAGTTCGGCGTCTATCTCGTGGCCGACGGCACCAACAAGCCGTATCGCTGCAAGATCCGCGCGCCGGGTTTCACCCACCTGTCGGCGATGGACTTCATGTGCAGGAAACATCTGCTGGCCGACGTCTCGGCGATTTTAGGCTCGCTGGATATCGTGTTTGGCGAGGTGGACCGGTGATCGCGGAGCAGGGGAACTCCTCTACCCTCGCCGTCATGGCCGGGCTTGTCCCGGCCATGACGGCTGCCAGAGCGCCATTGCAAAGTTTGAGGGAAGAATGACCGTCCGCCGCCTCGCCGAGATTCAGCCGGCCTCTTTCGCCTTTACGGCGGAGAACGAAGCCTGGGCGCAAAAGGAAATCGCCAAATTTCCGCCGGGCCGGCAGGCGTCGGCGATCCTGCCTTTGCTTTGGCGCGCGCAGGAGCAGAACGCTTATTGGCTGCCCAAAGCGGCGATCGAGACCGTCGCGGCGATGCTCGACATGCCGCCGATGCGCGCGCTCGAAGTGGCGACCTTCTATTCCATGTTCAATCTCTCGCCGGTCGGGCGCCATCACGTCCAGCTCTGCGGCACGACGCCCTGTATGTTGCGTGGCTCCGAGGACCTGAAGAAGGTTTGCGAACAAAAGATCGGCCATCAGAACCATGTCACCGCCGACGGCGCGCTTTCATGGGTCGAGGTTGAGTGTCTGGGCGCCTGTTGCAACGCGCCGATGGTGCAGATCAACAACGATTATTACGAAGACCTCGACCCGCAGAATTTCACGAAACTGCTCGACGATCTGGTCGCAGGGCGGCCGGTGGTCAAGGGATCGCAGACCGGGCGCGTCAGTTCCGAGCCGGTCGGCGGGCTGACGTCGCTGACCTCGCTCTATGGCGTCGACGGGCGCGGCGCGCCACCGGCCCAAGCGTCCGCGCCCGTGGCCGCGGAGCCGATTGCCGCCGATATCGAGGCGCATGCCGCCGCCGAAGAGGCCGATATCAAGGCTAAGCTCGCCACTTTGCCCAAAGACGCGACGCCGGAAATGAAGGCCGATTCCGTCGGCGCGCGGCCTGCAGGTTTGAGCGGCGCCCGCGCCGACAAGGCCGACGACCTCCAGCGCATCAAGGGCATCGGCCCGGTCAATGAGCGGCGGTTGCACGAATTGGGTATCTTCCATTTCGATCAGATCGCGGCCTGGACGCGGCCCGAGATCAGATGGGTTGGGACTTACCTTTCATTCCCGGGTCGCATCGACAGGGAACAATGGGTCAGTCAGGCGGCCTCGCTGGCGGCGGGCGGCCCGGGGTTGAAAACGCATGATTCATCGCCTGTTTCTGGCGTGAAGACAGGGGCGGGCGATGTTGCAGGATAAGGACCGCATCTTCACCAATCTCTATGGCCTTGGCGATTTCGGGCTCGCCGGCGCGCGCGCGCGCGGCGGCTGGGACAACACCAAGGCGCTGATCGACAAGGGGCGCGACTGGGTCATCAACGAGATGAAGGCCTCAGGCCTGCGCGGGCGGGGCGGGGCGGGTTTCCCGACCGGCCTCAAATGGTCGTTCATGCCCAAGGTTCCAGATCCGGCGCGCCCGTCCTATCTCGTCGTCAACGCCGACGAATCGGAGCCGGGCACCTGCAAGGATCGCGAAATCCTGCGCAATGATCCGCATACGCTCGTAGAAGGCTGCCTGATCGCCTCTTTCGCAATGGGCGCCAACGCCTGCTACATCTATGTGCGCGGCGAATATATCCTCGAACGTGAGCGCCTGCAGGCGGCGGTCGATCAGGCCTATGAAGCCAAGCTGATCGGCAAGGACAATATCCACGGCTGGCCGTTCGACCTCTATGTCTATCATGGCGCCGGCGCCTATATCTGCGGCGAAGAGACGGCGCTGCTGGAATCGCTCGAAGGCAAGAAGGGCATGCCGCGGATGAAACCGCCATTCCCGGCCAATATGGGTCTCTATGGCTGCCCGACGACGGTCAATAATGTCGAGTCGATCGCGGTGGCGCCGACGATCTTGCGGCGCGGCGCGGCCTGGTTCGCGGGCTTTGGCAAGCCGAACAATCTCGGCACCAAGCTCTTCTGCGTCTCCGGCCATGTGAATAAGCCGTGCAATGTCGAAGAAGAAATGTCGATCCCGTTCCGCGAATTGATCGAGCGCCATTGCGGCGGCGTGCGCGGCGGCTTCGACAATCTGCTCGCCGTCATTCCCGGCGGCGCCTCGGTGCGCCTGCTGCCGGCCGATCAGATCATCGATTGCCCGATGGATTTCGATTCGCTGAGCAAGCTGCGCTCGGGGCTCGGCACGGCGGCGGTCATCGTGATGGACAAGTCGACCGACATCATCCGCGCGATCGCCAGGCTCTCTTACTTTTACAAGCACGAGAGCTGCGGCCAGTGCACGCCGTGCCGCGAAGGCACCGGCTGGATGTGGCGCGTGATGACGCGCATGGCGGAGGGCAGGGCGCAGAAGAAAGAGATTGACATGCTGCTTGACGTCACCAAGCAGGTCGAGGGCCATACGATCTGCGCTTTGGGGGACGCCGCCGCGTGGCCGATCCAGGGCCTCATCGCCCATTTCCGTCCCGAAATCGAAAAACGCATCGACCAATATGCGGGCAACCCGCATAGCGATCCGGTGCGGATCGCGGCGGAGTAGGGCGATGTTTGCAATCAGTCGCCAGTCGGTGGCTCGCGCGATGCGCGGATCGCGCTTGGAGGTGTCCGATGCCTTGGGCGGCTTGGGTCATGGCGGCGTTGATGACGGCCGTTTGGGTTCCGGTCGTTGGCGAATGGGCAGCCGATGCGATCATGATTCTCACCTCGTTGCCGATCGCTTTCTTGTCGGCGCTCTCTCAAGGGCGATCGCAGTTGCTACCGAACCCGATCATCTCAGGGGGCGAGCTCGAGCCAAGCCACTCGCCGCTCGGCCTATTTGTGATCTATTTGAAGAGCCTCGGCTTCCCCGGCGGAATCTGGTTCGCCATCCTGGTCGTCTTGTTCGCATGGATAACGCGAAGACTGCGCGCGCAGCGAAGCGTTCGCGGTCTCGTCAATGCGTTTATTCTGATCGCCGGTTGGCCGGTTTGTTTTTGGACCGCGATGGCGGCGGAGTTCGTATTGGCGCATCCGTAGCGATCGGCGTTTCCAGCGCCGCGGCGCGTCGAGCGACGCAAGTCGTTGCAGCAAGGCTCGAAGAGGCCAAATGACCAAGATCATCATCGACGGCAAAGAGCTCGACGTCCCCGCGGAATACACGCTGCTGCAGGCTTGCGAGGCGGCGGGCGCCGAAATCCCGCGCTTCTGCTTCCACGAGCGCCTATCGATCGCCGGCAATTGCCGCATGTGCCTCGTCGAGGTGAAAGGCGGCCCGCCCAAGCCGACCGCGTCTTGCGCGATGGCGGTGCGCGACTTGCGGCCCGGTCCCAAGGGCGAGCCGCCGGTGGTCGAGACCAATTCGCCGATGGCGCGCAAGGCGCGCGAAGGCGTGATGGAATTCCTGCTGATCAATCATCCGCTCGACTGCCCGATCTGCGACCAGGGCGGCGAATGCGATCTGCAGGACCAGGCGATGGCCTATGGCGTCGACACCTCGCGCTATCACGAGAACAAGCGCGCGGTCGAAAACAAATATATCGGCGCGCTGGTCAAGACTTCGATGAACCGCTGCATCCATTGCACGCGCTGTGTGCGCTTCACCACGGAAGTCGCCGGCGTTTCCGAGCTTGGCGCGATCGGCCGCGGCGAGGATATGGAGATCACCACCTATCTCGAAAAGGCGATGACGTCCGAGCTGCAGGGCAATGTCGTCGACCTCTGTCCGGTCGGCGCTTTGACCGCCAAACCCTACGAATTTCACGCCCGGCCCTGGGAATTGTCCAAGACCGAATCCGTCGATGTGATGGACGCCCTGGGTTCGGCCATTCGCATCGATTCACGCGGGCGCGAGGTCGTGCGCATCCTGCCGCGCATCAACGAAGCGATCAACGAGGAATGGATTTCCGACAAGACGCGCCATGTCGCCGACGGCCTCAAGACGCAGCGTCTCGATCGTCCCTACCTGCGCGTCGACGGCAAGCTGACGCCCTCGACCTGGCCGCAGGTCTTCGCCGCGATCGCCGCCAAGGCCAAGGCGACAAGCGCCGCGCGCATCGGGGCGATCGCGGGCGATCTGGCGAGCGTCGAGGAAATGTTCGCGCTGAAAGCGCTGATGGATAAGCTGGGCGTCGCCAATATCGACTGCCGGCAGGACGGCTCCAGGCTCGATCCGAAGTTCGGCCGCGCCTCCTATCTCTTCAATTCGACGATCGCCGGCATCGACGAGGCCGATGCGATCATGATCATCGGCGCCAATCCGCGCATCGAGGCGCCGGTGCTCAACGCGCGCATCCGCAAGCGCTGGCTGAAGGGCAATTGCCTGATCGGCGTCGTCGGCCAGAAACTCGATCTCACCTACCCGTATAATTACCTCGGCGCCGGGCCGGAATCGCTCGCCGCCTTCGCCGATCATCCACCCGCCGACAAGGCCAAGCCGATGTTCATCCTGGGCGCCGGCGCCTTTGCGCGGCCCGATGGCGAGGCGGTTCTGTCGCTCGCCGCCAAGGCGGCTTTGTCGCTCGGCGTCGTCAAGGACGGCTGGAACGGCTTCAACATCCTGCATAGCGCGGCTTCCCGCGTCGGCGGCCTCGATCTTGGCTTCACGCCGGGGCAGGGCGGTCTCGACGTCTCGGCGATGGCCAAGGCGGGCGGCCTCGACCTGCTCTTCAATCTGGGCGCCGACGAGATCGACATCGCGTCCGGCGCCTTCGTCGTCTATATCGGCACGCATGGCGATCGCGGCGCGCATCGCGCCGATGTGATCCTGCCCGGCGCCGCCTATCCCGAAAAGACCGGCGTCTACGTCAATACCGAGGGGCGTCCGCAATTTGCCGAGCGCGCGACTTTCCCGCCCGGCGATGCGCGCGAGGATTGGGCGATCCTGCGCGCTCTGTCCGATGCGCTCGGCGCCAAACTGCCCTTCGACTCCTTGAGCCAGCTTCGCGCCGCGCTCAACGCCGCCCACCCGCATCTGGCCAAGCTCGACGAGATCGAGCCGGCGCAGGCTGATTTCGCGGCGCTGGCGGCGATCGGCGGTGCGCTCGACAAGGCGCCGCTGGTCACGACGATCGCCGATTTCTATCTGACCAACCCCATTGCGCGCGCCTCCAAGACCATGGCCGAATGTTCGGCCTTGGCTCAGGCGCGTCATCTTCAGGCCGCGGAGTAGCCGATGTTGGATGCTGGCTGGCTATGGCCGATCTTGGTTTCCGCGCTGAAAAGCGTCGTGTTGCTCGTCGTCCTGCTGATCTACACCGCCTATGTGCTCTATGCCGAGCGCAAGATCTGGGCGTCGGTGCAATTGCGTCGCGGGCCCAATGTGGTCGGGCCTTGGGGACTGCTGCAGAGCTTCGCCGATCTCCTCAAATTCGTGCTGAAGGAGCCGATCATTCCGGCCGGCGCCAACAAGGGCGTGTTTCTGCTGGCGCCTTTGGTCACCGCCGTTCTCGCACTGTCGGCCTGGGCGGTGATTCCGATCAGTTCGGGTTGGGCGATCGGCAATATCAATGTCGGCGTCCTCTATCTCTTCGCGATCTCCTCGCTCGGCGTCTACGGCATCATCATGGCCGGCTGGTCGTCGAATTCGAAATATCCGTTCCTGGCGGCTTTGCGTTCGGCCGCTCAGATGGTGTCCTATGAAGTCTCGATCGGTTTTGTCATCATCACGGTTTTGCTTTGCGCGGGATCGCTGAACCTGACCGACATCGTCAACGCGCAGGACACCAGGCTGGGCATTTTCGGCTGGTATTGGCTGCCCTTGTTCCCGATGTTCATCATTTTCTTCGTTTCGGCGCTCGCCGAAACCAACCGGCCGCCCTTCGATCTCGTCGAGGCGGAGTCGGAACTGGTCGCCGGCTATGCCGTGGAATATTCAGCGACGCCGTTCCTCTTGTTTTTCCTCGGCGAATATATCGCGATCCTGACGATGTGCGCGATGACGACCGTGCTGTTCCTGGGCGGCTGGCTGTCGCCCATTCCGTTCGCGCCCTTCACCTGGATTCCGGGCGCGATCTGGTTCGTGCTGAAAGTATCCTTCGTCGTTTTCATGTTCGCGATGGTCAAAGCCTTCGTGCCGCGTTACCGCTACGACCAATTGATGCGGCTCGGCTGGAAAGTCTTCCTGCCGATTTCGCTGTTCATGGTCGTTCTGGTCGCCGGCGTGCTGGAGGCGACCGGCTGGGGCGTTCACCACTAGGAAGATCAGATGGCGATGAAACTGGATCAGGCCGCGCGATCGCTCTTTCTGGGGGAGTTCGTCTCGGCATTGGCGCTGTCCTTGCGCTATATGTTCAAGCCTAAGGCGACGCTGAACTATCCCCATGAGAAAGGGCCGCTGTCGCCCCGGTTCCGCGGCGAGCACGCCTTGCGCCGCTATCCCAATGGCGAAGAGCGCTGCATCGCCTGCAAACTCTGCGAGGCGATCTGCCCGGCTCAGGCGATTACGATCGAAGCAGGGCCGCGGCGCAACGACGGCACCAGGCGCACGACGCGCTACGACATCGATATGGTCAAATGCATCTATTGCGGCATGTGCCAGGAGGCGTGCCCGGTGGATGCGATCGTCGAAGGGCCGAATTTCGAATTCGCGGTCGAGACGCGAGAGGAATTGTTCTACGACAAGAACCGGCTTTTGGAGAATGGCGCGCGCTGGGAGCGCGAGATCGCGCGCAACATAGCGATGGACGCGCCTTATCGGTGAATGAGCCCCTCTCCCGCTTGCGGGAGAGGGTAGGGTGAGGGCCTATCTGGAAGGCGCGAACATGGAGAGGCCCTCATCCGGCGCCATAGGGCGTCGAGAGACGCCCGTCTGAAGGACGGGCTAAGGCGCCACCTTCTCCCGTTTCACGGGAGAAGGGACAATAGGAGATTGAAATGTACGGCGACGCGATATTCTTCTGGGTTTTCTCCGCGACGCTGATCGTCTCGGCGTTGGCGGTGATTCTCGCCCGTAATCCCGTTCATTCCGTCTTGTTCCTGATCCTTTCCTTCGTCGCCGCGTCAGGTCTGTTCCTGCTGATGGGCGCCGAATTTCTCGGCATGATCCTGATAGTCGTCTATGTCGGCGCCGTCGCCGTCTTGTTCCTGTTCGTCGTCATGATGCTTGATGTCGATTTCGCCGAACTCAAACAGGGTTTCCTGCAATATCTGCCGATCGGCGCGCTGATCGCCCTCTTCGTGGCGTTCGAGCTTGGCTATGTCGCGGTCGGCTGGACGCGCTCGACGGCGGCGGCCGCCGCCGCTTCGCCGGCCGGCGCCATCGCCAATACGACGGCGCTCGGGCGTGTGCTCTACACCCAATATTTCTACTTCTTCCAGGCGGCGGGGATGATCCTGCTGACGGCGATGATCGGCGCGATCGTTCTGACCTTGCGCCACCGCGTCGGCGTCAAGCGCCAGGATATTTCGATCCAGGTCGCGCGCAATCCGGCCACCGCCGTCGAAGTGCGCAAAGTTCCTTCCCGCGTCGGCATCTAGAGAGCGGTCCCATGATCATCGGCCTTTCGCATTATCTGACGCTCGCGGCGATCCTGTTCACGATCGGCGTCGCCGGCATCATTCTCAATCGCAAGAACATCATTATCATTCTGATGTCGGTCGAATTGATCCTGCTGTCGGTCAATATCAATCTCGTCGCCTTCTCCACGAGCTTCGGCGATCTGACGGGGCAGGTGTTCGCGCTGTTCATCCTGACGGTGGCGGCGGCGGAGGCGGCGATCGGCCTGGCGATCCTGGTCGCCTATTACCGCAATCGCGGCTCGATCGCGGTTGAAGACATCAACGCGCTGAAGGGTTGAGACGAGCATGTATCATCTGATCGTCTTTCTTCCCCTTCTCGGCTTTCTGATCGCCGGCCTGTTCGGCCGCCAGATTGGCGACCGCAATGCCGAACTCGTCACGACGATTCCGCTCGGACTTTGCGCGTTTCTCTCCTGGATCGCCTTTTTCATGGTCGGCGTGTTCGGCCATGACGATCATGCGCAGGTCATCGATATCGCCAACTGGATGACCTCGGGCAAGCTCGCGGTCGCATGGGCTTTGCGGGTGGATACGCTGACCGTCGTCATGCTCGTCGTGGTGACGACCGTTTCGTTCCTCGTCCATGTCTATTCGATCGGCTATATGGCGGAGGATCCGGCGCGGCCGCGCTTCTTCGCCTATCTCTCGCTATTCACCTTCGCCATGCTGATGCTGGTGACGGCCGATAATCTCGTCCAGATGTTCTTCGGCTGGGAAGGCGTCGGTCTCGCCTCCTATCTGCTGATCGGCTTCTGGTATGACAGGCCTTCCGCCAATGCCGCGGCGATCAAGGCGTTCATCGTCAACCGCGTCGGCGATTTTGGCTTCGCGCTCGGCATATTCCTTGTCTTCACGCTGACCGGCTCGGTGACGTTCGACGCGGTGTTCGGCGCCGCGCCCGCTATCGCCGGCAAGACGATCCATGTTTTCGGCGCGGATTTCGATGCGCTGACCATCACCTGCCTGCTGCTGTTCATGGGCGCGATGGGCAAGTCGGCGCAGTTCCTGCTGCACACCTGGCTGCCGGACGCGATGGAGGGCCCGACGCCCGTTTCCGCGCTCATCCACGCCGCTACCATGGTGACGGCCGGCGTGTTCATGGTGGCGCGTCTGTCGCCTCTATTCGATCTGGCGCCGGTGGCGCTCAGCGTCGTGACCATTGTCGGGGGAACGACGGCGTTTTTTGCGGCGACCGTCGGCCTCGTGCAGAACGACATCAAGCGCGTCATCGCCTATTCCACCTGCTCGCAGCTCGGCTATATGTTCGTCGGCCTCGGCGTCGGCGGCTACAGCCTCGGCATATTCCACCTGTTCACCCACGCCTTCTTCAAAGCCTTGCTGTTCCTTGGCGCCGGTTCGGTCATCCATGCGATGCATCACGAGCAGGACATGCGCAATATGGGCGGCCTGCGCAAAGACATCCCCTTCACCTATTGGATGATGCTGATCGGCACGCTGGCGCTGACCGGCGTCGGCATCCCCTTCACCTCGATCGGCTTTGCCGGCTTCGTCTCGAAGGATGCGATCATCGAGGCGGCCTATGCCTCGCAGCGCCCCGGCGCCGTTTATGCTTTCCTCTGTGTCGTCATCGCGGCGGGTTTCACCTCGTTCTATTCCTGGCGTTTGATTTTCATGACGTTCTTTGGTGAGCGCCGCTCGATGAGCGACGCGCATGGGGCCGACGATCATGGCCATGCCGCGGCCGACGACCATGCCCACGACGATCACGGCCACGACCATACGCCGCATGAATCGCCGCAGGTGATGCTCGTTCCGTTGGCGGTGTTGGCGCTCGGCGCCGTCATTGCCGGCCTTGCCTTCCGCCATGTCTTCATCGGCGGCGGCTTCGAAGGCTTCTGGAAGGGTGCTTTGTTCCTCGGGCCCGACAATAAAATCTTGGAAGAGATGGAAACCGCGCCCTGGCTGGTGTCGCTGCTGCCGACGCTGATGATGCTGGGCGGCTTTGGGCTCGCCTATTTCATGTATATCGTCCAACCCGCCGCGCCGCGCGCTTTGGCCGCGGCCAATCCGATCCTCTACCGCTTCCTGCTCAACAAATGGTATTTCGACGAGTTCTACGACTTCCTGTTCGTGCGCCCGGCCTTCTGGATCGGCAACCTGTTCTGGAAGGGCGGCGACGGCTTCATCATCGACGGGCTCGGGCCTGACGGCGTTTCAGCGCGCGTCCTCGACGGCGCGCGCAATGTGGTGAAGCTGCAGAGCGGCTACATCTATCACTACGCCTTTGCAATGCTGATCGGCGGCGCGGCCTTCGTCACGTGGTTTCTGATCGGGGGAATCCGCTGATGTTCGGCTTTGGAATCCTCTCCGGCCTGTTGATCCTGCCGATCGTCGGCGTCGTCTGCCTGCTGCTGCTGCGCGGCGATGACGAGGCGACGAACAACAACGCGCGTTGGATCGCGCTGTGGACGACGATCGTAACCTTCCTGCTGTCGCTGTGGGCCTGGGCGGACTTCAACACCAGCGTGGCGGGCTTCCAGCTTGTCGAGCAGCGCGCCTGGTTTAGCCAGGCGATCACCTACAAGCTCGGCGTCGACGGCCTGTCGATGCCCTTCGTGCTGCTGACGACCTTCCTGATGCCGTTCTGCATCGGCGCTTCGTGGCTGTCGATCACGACCCGCGTCAAGGAATATATGATCGCCTTCCTCGTGCTGGAGACGCTGATGATCGGCGTCTTCGAGGCGCTCGATCTCCTGCTGTTCTATCTGTTCTTCGAGGGCGGCCTGATCCCGATGTTCCTCATCATCGGCATCTGGGGCGGCAAGCGGCGCGTCTATGCCGCGTTCAAATTCTTCCTCTACACCTTGCTCGGCTCGCTGCTGATGCTGCTGGCGATCATGGCGATGTATTGGTACGCCAAGACGACCGACATCACCGTCCTCCTGCACACCGATTTCCCGCTGGGCATGCAGAAATATCTGTGGCTCGCGTTCTTTGCGTCCTTCGCGGTCAAAATGCCGATGTGGCCGGTCCATACCTGGTTGCCGGACGCGCATGTCGAGGCGCCGACCGCCGGCTCGGTGATCCTGGCGGGCATTCTCCTGAAGATGGGCGGCTACGGTTTCATCCGCTTCTCGCTGCCGATGTTTCCGGACGCCTCGCAATATTTCGCGCCGCTGGTCTTCGCCCTTTCGATCGTCGCGATCATCTACACCTCGCTGGTCGCCCTTGTTCAGACCGACATGAAGAAGCTGATCGCCTATTCCTCCGTCGCCCATATGGGCTTCGTGACGATGGGGCTGTTCGCCATGACGGCGCAGGGGGTGGAGGGCGCGGTCTTCCAGATGGTCTCGCATGGTCTGGTGTCGGGCGCTTTGTTCCTTTGCGTCGGCGTCGTCTACGACCGGATGCATACGCGCGAAATCTCGGCCTATGGCGGGCTCGTGCAGCGCATGCCGCGCTACGCCGTCGCGCTGATGATCTTCACCTTGGCCAATGTCGGCCTGCCGGGCACTTCGGGTTTTGTCGGCGAATTCCTGACCCTGATCGGGACTTTCCAGGTCAATAGCTGGGTCGCGCTGCTGGCGACGACAGGCGTCATCCTGTCGGCGGCCTATGCGCTCTATCTCTATCGGCGCATCATCTTTGGCGTCATCGACAAGCCCAATCTGACCGGTATCGCCGATCTGTCGATGCGCGAGATCGTCATTCTGGCGCCACTCGTCGTGCTGACGCTTTATTACGGTGTGCATCCGCAACCGATCATCGACGCCAGCGCCGCTTCCGCCGAAGCTCTGATCAAGGGCTTCGATCAGGCGCTTGCTTTGACCAAAACAGCCGGGCTCTAGGGGTTCTGGATATGAATGTGACGGCCTTGTCTCTGCCGACGGTTCTGCCGGAATTTATTCTGGCGGGCGGCATATTGGCGCTTGTGTTGTTGGGCGCGCTGCGCGGCGAGCGTTCGGTCTGGATGGTGACCGAAATCGCCGTGGCCTTGCTCGGCGTCGTGCTGATCGTGCTCATCGCCAATCACGGATCGAAAGGCGTCACTTTCTACGGCGCCTTCACGGATGACGCGTTCAGCCGGTTCATGAAGGCGCTCGCGCTGATCGGCTCGCTCGTCACGCTCGTGCTGTCGGTCGATTTCATGCGCAAGGAAAAGATCGCTGGTTTCGAGTTCCCGATCCTCATTCTTCTGGCGACGCTCGGCATGATGATGCTGATCTCGGCCAGCGATTTCATCGCGCTCTATCTCGGCCTCGAATTGATGAGCCTTTCGCTTTATGTCGTGGCCGCCTACCACCGCGACGATGCGCGGGCTTCCGAAGCCGGCCTCAAATATTTCGTGCTCGGCGCCTTGTCCTCCGGCATGCTGCTCTATGGCGCATCGCTGATCTATGGCTTTGCCGGCACGGTCTCGTTCGCTGGCGTCGCGGTCGCGATTCATGGCCAGGCGAGCCTTGGCGTCATCTTCGGCCTGGTCTTTCTGCTGGCCGGCCTCGCCTTTAAGATTTCGGCCGTGCCGTTCCATATGTGGACGCCTGACGTCTATGAGGGCGCGCCGACGCCGGTCACCGCCTTTTTCGCTTCGGCCCCGAAAATGGCCGCGATGGCGGTGCTGGTGCGCGTCGTCACGACAGCGTTCCCCGGCGTTGAAGGCGAGTGGCGCCAGGTGATCGTATTCATCTCCATCGCCTCGATGGCGTTGGGCTCTTTCGCCGCCATCGGCCAGACCAATATCAAGCGTCTGATGGCCTATTCGTCGATCGGCCATATGGGTTTTGCTTTGGTTGGGCTGGCGGCGGGCACCACCGATGGCGTGCATGGCGTGATCATCTACATGTCCATCTATCTCCTGATGACGCTGGGAACTTTCGCCGCCATCCTGTCGATGCAGCGCGACGGCCATTATGTCGAGAATATCGCCGATCTGGCGGGGCTTGCCCGCACCAACGGGCCGATGGCGTTTTTCCTCGGCGCCATGATGTTCTCGCTGGCCGGCATTCCGCCGCTCGCCGGATTCTTCGCCAAATTCTATGTCTTTGCCGCGGCGATCGAGGCCAATCTTTTCGCGCTCGCCGTGATCGGCGTGCTGTGCAGCGTGGTTGGCGCCTTCTACTATTTGCGCATCGTCAAGATCATGTATTTCGACGAGCCGGCCAAGGCGTTTGATCAGGCCGGAATCGCGGCGCGCGTGGTGCTCGCGCTGTCGACGGCGCTGATTATTTTCTACGCCATAGCGCCGGCTCCGCTGACCGACGCCGCCATGGCTGCGGCCAAGTCGCTGTTTTGAGAGACAGCGACGCATTGGACGAAACGACGCAGAATCTCGCATCAGACTGGCGCGTCGAGCGCCTGGCGAGCACAGGCTCGACTAATGACGAAGCGCGGCGGCGCGCGCTGGATGGCGATGCCGGGCGCTTGTGGATTATCGCGCGCGAACAGACGCAGGGCAGGGGCCGCCGCGGGCGCGTCTGGACGTCGCCGCCCGGCAATCTCTATGCGAGCGCCTTGCTGATCGATCCCTCGCCGGTCGCGATCGCCGCGCAGATCGGTTTTGTCGCAGGGGTCGCATTGCGTCGCGCGCTCGATGAACTCGGAGCCGGCGACGAAGTCAGGCTGAAATGGCCCAATGACCTTGTCTGGCGCGGCGCCAAGCTCGCCGGTCTTCTCGTCGAGGGCGTCGCGCTTGGCGACGGAAGGCTCGCCTGCATCGTCGGAATCGGCGTCAATTGCACGAGCGCGCCAACGGGCCTGGCCTATGCCACCGACCATCTCTCCAACGCTCTTGGCCGTGCAATCTCCGCCGAAAATCTGTTCGCGCGCCTCGCGCCTTGCTTTGTTGAAGCCTTGGCCCTATGGCGCTGCGGCGCGGGTTTTGCTGCGATCCGCGCGCAATGGCTGACGCATGCCGCCGGTCTTGGCGGCCCCATCCGCATCGCGGGCGCGCAAGGCTCGCGTGAAGGCGCGTTCGAGACCTTGGACGAACAGGGCCGCCTCGTCCTGCGCGGCGCAAACGGCCTTGAGGCTGTCGAGGCCGGCGATCTATTCCTGATCAAGGAAGGCGCCGGCGGTTAGAAAGCGGTTGCTTTTTCCGGCGAAACGGGCGCGGGTTCGCGCCAGCACACCAACACATACGACGATCCAAATCATTTTAAGAAAGCATCGGATTAATGACTGAACAGAACGAACTGGTCTTCGCCCCGCTTGGCGGTCTTGGCGAGATCGGCATGAATTGCGCCCTCTACGGCTTCGGGCCGGCCAAAAAGCGCAAATGGCTGCTCGTCGATGTCGGCGTCGCCTTTGCGGGTGACGACCTGCCCGGCGTCGACCTCATCTTGCCCGATGTGAGATTCGTCGAAAAGATCAAGAAGGACCTCGTCGGCATCATCATCACCCATGCGCATGAGGATCATATCGGCGCTTTGGCTGAGCTTTGGCCGCGTCTTGGCGTCAAGGTCTACGCGACGCGCTTTGCCGCCGGATTGCTGGAGGCGCGGCGCCTGAACGAGCCCGGCGCGCCGAAGATTCCGCTCGAAATCGTCGCCCAGGGCGGCCACGCGACGATCGGCCCCTTCGATGTGGAGTTCATCGCCGTCGCCCATTCGATTCCCGAGAGCTGCGCTCTCGCGATCCGCACGCCGGCCGGGCTGATCGTACATACCGGCGACTGGAAGATCGACGCGACGCCGCTGGTCGGCAAGCCGACCGACGAGGCGCGCCTCAGGGCTCTGGGCGACGAAGGTGTCCTCGCGTTGATCTGCGATTCGACCAATGTGCTGCGCGAAGGCGAAAGCCCTTCTGAGGCGGATGTCGCGCGCAACCTGTCGGCGTTGGTTGGCAAAGCGTCGGGCCGTGTAGTGATCACCACCTTCGCCTCGAATGTCGCGCGCCTTCGCGCCGCGGCGGAAGCGGGGCTCGCCAATGGCAAGCAGGTCATGGTGATCGGTCGCGCGATGGAGCGCGTGCTCGCGGTGGCGCGCGAATGCGGCTATCTCGACGGTCTGCCGGCGTTCCTGGGCCAGGATCATTTCGACCGCATTCCGCGCAGCCAGGTCCTCGCTTTGGCGACGGGCAGCCAGGGCGAGCCGCGCGCCGCGTTGGCGCGCATCGCCGAGGACGAGCACCCCACCGCCACTTTGGCGCCGGGCGACATCGTCGTCTTCTCTTCGCGCACGATTCCGGGCAATGAAAAGGCGGTCGGCGCCATCGTCAACGGCCTTGTCGCGCAAGGCATCGAGGTCGTCACCGACCGCACCCAGCTCGTCCATGTGTCGGGCCATCCGCGCCGCGCCGAACTGGCGAAAATGTATGCGTGGCTGCGGCCCAAAATCGCTGTTCCCGCGCATGGCGAGGCGGTGCATCTGTCCGAACATGCGACTTTCGCCCGCGCCCAGGGCGTCTCCGAGGTCGTGCGCGCGTTGAACGGCGACATCGTCTTGCTGGCCGCCGGCCAGGCGGGAATTATCGGGCAGGTCGATCATGGGCGGCTCTATAAGGATGGCGACATCCTGCTGGCGGCGGGCGATGATTGCGTCGCCCAGCGCCGCAAACTGTCGTTCACCGGAATCGTCACCATCGCGCTCGGGTTGTCGGCCAAAGGCGATCTGGCGGGCGACCCCGATGTCCTGATCGCGGGCCTGCCCAATCGCACGCGCCAGGGCGCCGGCATGGATGAAGTCATCGACGCCGCGATTTTCGAGACGTTCGAGAGCCTGCCCCGCGGTAAGCGTCGCGACGCCGATGCGGTTTCCAATGCGATCGAAAAGGCGGTGCGCAATGCGGTCAATGCCGCCTGGGGCAAGAAGCCGGCGGTGCATGTGCTCGTCGTCGAGGTCTAGGGGAGAAAGCTGGTGATCGGACGCCTGAACCATGTCGCGATCGCGGTGAAGGACGTCGCTGCGGCGAGCGCCCATTATCGCGATCGGCTTGGCGCCGAAGTCTCGTCGCCTTCGTCCCTGCCGGAGCATGGAGTCACCGTCGCCTTTGTGGAATTGCCCAATACGAAGATCGAACTGCTCGAGCCGCTCGGCGCGGATTCGCCGATCGCAAGGTTTCTCGAAAAGAACCCGGACGGGGGCATGCATCACCTTTGCTACGAGGTCGACGACATCCTGTCGGCGCGCGATCGGCTGATCGCGGCGGGCGCACGCATCCTCGGCGACGGCGCGCCCAAAATCGGCGCGCATGGCAAGCCCGTGCTGTTCCTCCATCCCAAGGATTTCAGCGGGACGCTGGTGGAGTTGGAGCAGGCGTAGGAACGTCTAACGCCCCAGGAAGCCCAGAAGGCTGGCGAAGGCCGCGCTGGTCATCGTCGCGCGACCATTCGCGCGCACGATCAGTTTTGGCCCGTCCTGCGCGAATGTCGCGTTTTCGATCGTCACTTCGAGCCCCGGCATCGGCGGCACGGCGGCGCGGGCGCGGGCGGTGTCGAGCAGCTTGCTCAATTGCGCCGTCAATGCGCCGTTCACGTCGCCGAGGAACGGGCTCGCCGCCTCCGTTATCGCCGGATCGCTCGTCTTCAGCGTCGCCGGCCCCGTGAGCCGCAGCGCGACCGCCTGCGGATTTGGCACATACAATTCCACCGGCGCCGAAATGCTGACATTGTCGGAAGCGATCTGAGTTTTGAGAACCGTTCCGAGGATCTTCTTGCACAGCCAGACGGTGACGTGGCCGGAGAGATCGACGACCGCGCTCTCGTCGTGCGGCGTGATCGTCGCGGCGTCGATGCTGTCGACGACGATATTGACGTTCTTATGGGCGCAGGGGTCGCGCGGCAGTTTCAGGCCGCGCGCGATGGCGAGGGCGTGGTCCTGGATCGACCTGAGGTCACCGGTCGCCGACGCTTTGAGCGTGATGGCGTCAGCGTCCGTATGCACGTCGATCGAACCGGCCACGGGAATTTGCACAGGCACGCCGCCGACAGTCAGAGGCAGGTTCTTGGGCCCGACATCGAGCGCGCGCGCGGCGCAGGGGGCGCCGCACGCGAGGGCGGCCGCTAAAAGACGAGCCACGAAGTGGCGCTTCACTAAATTCTTCATGACGAGCGGCCTCCGTAGCGCTTCGGAAGCGGTATCTCAGCCCACCGGTGTGCGCAACGCCGGACGCTGACGTTGCGCGTTCGCCCGGGATGCGCATCCATAGCGCGTCGCCCTAACGCGGCCGCGTCTCGCGCGGCGGCGGCCCGACATAGCGGGCGCGGGGACGAATGAGGCGCCCCGTCGTCGTCTGCTCCAGCACATGCGCGATCCATCCCACCGAACGCGCGATCGCAAAGATCACGAACGGCGCCGCGGGCGGCAAGTCAAAAGCGTCGGCCATGGCGGCGATGGCGAAGTCGATATTGGGCCGCTCCCCCGTCAAATCCTCGACGGCCGCGCGCATTTCGACAAAGGGTTTCGTCGGCGCGAAATGCCCGAACAACGCGATCGCGCGCGGATCGCCATCGGGATAGAGCGGGTGGCCGAAACCCGGCGGGCGATGTCCTTGCGCGAGAATGTCGCGAACAGCCGCCGTTGCGCCCGTGCGCAGAGCGGCTGTCGTCAAGGATCGCACGCCCGTTGAGGCGCTGCCATGGAGAGGGCCCGCAAGGGTCGCTAATCCGGCCAGAAGACTGGCGGACAAAGGCGTGCCGGTTGAAGCGGCGACGCGCGCGGCGAAAGTAGAGGCGTTGAGCTCATGGTCCGCTAGAAGCACCAGCGCCCGTCGAAGAATGTCCTCGGCGGAGAGCGCGCGCCAGACGACAGCCATGCGGCGATGCAAGGGCGCGCCAACGGGCTTAGCCGAGCCAAGCATGGCGGTGGCGATATCGTCGATGAGCTCGCACGCCTCATGGATCAGAACAGGGCGCGAGCGACCATGCGACGGCGGGTCCTTATCCGCGCGCTTTGCAAGAACCAACAGCGCCGCTTCAAGGGGCGAGGCGGGAAGGCGTTCGGCGTCGCCCTGTTTGCTTCGCACGGCGCCGATGCGAACGCCGTCGGCCTGCCATAACAGCGCGGCGATTTGCTCCAGTGTCGCAGTGTCGGAGAGCGCAGCCGCATCTTCCCCACAATACCAGAGGCGGCCCTCCATGACCGTGGAGACGCCCGAGGCCAGCACCGGATCGCCCCATTCGAGCGTTTCCGCGGCGACCGCGGCGACGGTCCGCCGCCCGGCATGCCGACCCGCCAAGCGCGCGACGTCATCGCCGTTGTAGAGGCTGCGGCGCGGATCTTTCGGATCGGGCTTGGCCCGAATGCGCCCGCGGCTCACGTTCGCGTAAAGCGTCTGGCGCTGAACTTCGAGTGTGGCGAGCGCTTGCGCCGCGGTCAGCCAGGCCATGTCGCCTCATATTGATCAATAACATCAAGATTGACGTCAATCTTACCTTGGTCGATCCTCCATGCAAATAGCCTGGAGATACCCATGAACAATGGTCTTGACGACGTGCTGGCGACTGAAACTGTGCTGTCCGATGTCGATGGGGCGGCTGGCGCCTTGATCATCCGCGGCCGCTCGCTCGACGAACTGGCTGGCCTCGCTCGTTACGAAGACGTTCTTGCATTGCTGCTGTCGGGGTTCTTCAGCGACCTTCCTCGTCCCGACAGGCTCGGCGCCGACCTCGGAAGCGCCCGTCAGCGCGTGTTCTCGCGGCTCGCCGCACAAGATGAGCGCCTGCTGCGATTGCCTGTCACCGAGGCGATGCGGGCCCTTCTGGCGCTGATCGAAGATGGCGACGATCTCGCGACGGCCTTGAACCTGATTGCCGCGCCAGCCGTATTCACGCCGGCCCTTGTGCGGCTGAAGCAGGGCCACGCCCCGATTGCGCCGGACCCGTCCGCGGGCCATGCGAAAGACGTGCTGCGCATGCTGCACGGGAAGGAGAGCCGCGACGAAGAGGCTGCCGCTCTTGACGCCTATCTTGTCACGGTCAGCGATCACGGCCTCAACGCTTCCACTTTTGCGGCGCGCGTCGTCGCTTCCACCCAGGCCGGCCTCACCTCCGCCGTCATCGCAGGTCTCTGCGCCCTCAAAGGGCCGCTGCATGGTGGCGCGCCCGGGCCCGTGCTTGATATGCTGGATGCGATCGGCCACCCAGAGGACGCTGAGGCCTGGCTCGACGGGGCCCTCGATCGAGGCGATCGGCTGATGGGTTTCGGACATCGCATCTATAAAGTGCGCGACCCACGCGCGGATGCACTCATGGGCGCTGTACGAAACCTGGCGGCCGCGAGGCGCGACAATGCCGGCCGTTTTTCGCTGGCTGAGAGCGTTGAAGCGGCGGCGATACGAATCCTCGCCCGGCGCAAGCCGGATCGGTCGTTGAAGACGAATGTGGAATTCTATACGGCGGTGCTTCTGGAAGCCTTGGGCTTTCCGCGCGAAAGCTTCACCAGCGTCTTCGCGATGGGCAGGGTCGGAGGCTGGATCGGGCATGCCCGCGAGCAGGCTCTGTACGGGCGCCTGATCCGTCCGCAATCGCGCTATGTAGGTCCGCGGCCCGATAGAGCGGCGTGACCTGCGACGGCGCAGCGTCTTGTGCGCTGCAGCAATTGGCGCTATGCACGTCTCTATGCTGGATCACCTGAAGGCGAAGAACCGCGCCTGGGCGAAGCGGAAGGTCTCCGCCGACGCAGATTTCTTTACGCGGCTTTCACGCCAGCAGGCGCCGGAATATCTGTGGATCGGCTGCTCCGACAGCCGCGTGCCCGCCAATGAAATCGTCGATCTCGACCCCGGCGAGCTGTTCGTGCATCGCAATGTCGCCAATCTCGCGCCGCCGCAGGACGCCAATTACCTCTCGGTCCTGCAGTTCGCTGTCGACGTCATCAAGGTCAAGCACATTATGGTGGTCGGCCATTACGGCTGTGGCGGCGTCGCCGCGGCGGTGGACGGCAAGCGGCGGGGTCTGGTGGACCATTGGCTGCATCCGATCCGCGAGGTCTGCTACGAGCATCGCCACGAACTCGATGCGATTCCTGAGGAACGGGCCCGTCTCAACCGCCTGTGCGAACTCAACGTCATCCGGCAGGTGCGCAATGTCGCGTCCGATGTTTTCGTGCAGGACGCCTGGGCGCGCGGGCAGCCTATCAGCGTCCATGGCTGGGTCTATTCGCTTGCTACCGGCCTGATCACCGACCTCAACGTGACGGTGAGCAGGCCGGAAGAGCTTGAGCGGACGAGCTGACCTCGGCGCGGCGAAGCTTGAGGCGATCGCGCGATCGCCTCAAGCCGCGTCCAATTTAAGAAACCCGCCCGACTGGCGCCGCCACAGCGACGCGTAGATCCCATCGCGCGCCAGAAGTTCGCCATGCGTGCCAGTTTCCACGATGGCGCCTCCGTCGAGCACGATCAGCCGGTCCATCGCCGCGATGGTGGAGAGCCGGTGGGCGATAGCGATCACAGTCTTGCCTTCCATCAGGGCGTAGAGGCTCTCCTGGATCGCGGCTTCGACCTCGGAATCGAGGGCAGAGGTCGCCTCGTCGAGGACGAGGATCGGCGCGTTCTTCAGCAAGACGCGCGCGATCGCGATGCGTTGGCGCTGGCCGCCGGACAGCTTCACGCCTCGCTCCCCCACCTGCGCGTCATAGCCGCTGCGCCCCAGCGGGTCCGCCAGGCTCTGCACGAAATCATGCGCATGCGCTTGGCGCGCCGCCGCGATGACGGCCTCCATCGTCGCCTCCGGCCGACCGTAGAGAATATTGTCCGCCACCGAGCGGTGCAGCAGCGATGTGTCCTGCGTGACCATGCCGATCTGTTGGCGCAGGCTGTCCTGGCTGACCGCCGCGATGTCTTGCCCGTCGATCAGGATGCGGCCGCTCTCGACGTCGTAGAAGCGCAACAGAAGATGTGCGAGCGTCGATTTGCCGGCGCCTGAGCGTCCGACAAGCCCGACCTTCTCGCCAGGACTGATGGCGAGCGACAGATTGTCGATCACGCCTCCTGCCTTGCCATAATGGAACCGCACATTCTCGAAGCGGATGGCGCCGCGCGAAGCCAGCAGCGCAGGCGCGGCGGAGCGATCGACCAGCGCGTGCGGCCGCGCGATCGTGCGCATGCCTTCCTGCACCGTTCCGATATTCTCGAAAATGCCGATCGACACCCACATGACCCAACCCGACATATTGGTGATGCGGATGGCGAGGCCGGCGCCGATGGCGATATCGCCGAGCGTCACCGCGCCCCTCATCCATAGCCATATGGCCAAGCTGCCCGTGCTCATGATGAGGACGCTGTTGAGAACCGACACGGTGCTGTTCATCAGGGTGATCAGCCGCGTCTCGTATTGAAACGTCGCGGTGTGGTCGGCGAGCGCGTCGCGGGCATGCGCATCTTCGCGCTCGATGTGAGCGAACAGCTTCACCGTCTGAATGTTCGCATAGCTGTCCACCATGCGGCCCGTGACGATGGCGCGCCGATGCGCGATCTGCTCGGATCGCCGGCGGATCTCGGGCACAAAATAAGCCAGGGCGCCGACATAACCGAGTATCCAAAGCGCCAGCGGACAGGCGAGGCGCCAATCGGCCTGCGCGAAGATGACGAGCGCGCTCACCGAGAAGATCGCGACGAACCATAGCGCGTCTATGATCTGCACGACGGATTCGCGCAAGGACGGTCCGGTCTGCACCACGTTGGAGGCGATGCGGCCGGCAAAATCATTGGCGAAATAATTCAGCGACTGGCGCAACACGAAACGATGCGCCTGCCAGCGGATCAGATTGGTCAGGCCGGGCGCGATCGCTTGCTGGGTGAGCAGATCATGCGCGAGATTGGCAAGCGGCCGCGCCAGCAGGATCAGCAAGCCCATCGACACAAAAGTCGCGCCGTAATCGTGCAGAACCTGGTCCGGGCTTGTCGCGCGCAACATGTCGACGAGCGAACCGATGAAGCGCAGGATCGACACCTCGATCAGCGAAACAATCAGGCCGATCGCCATCAGGCAGGCGAGGAAAGGCCACACCTGCCGGCAATAGCGCCAGTAGAAGCCGAGAAGATCGGCGGGTGGCATGGATTCGTCATGCGCCCGGAAAGGATCGATGCGGGTCTCGAAGAAGCGGAACATGATTCAATGTCCAGTCGGGCTCGCGGCCGGCGCCCGCTTTTGCAGCGTGCGCCGCGACAGCTCTGGCGAAGAGCGACGCGAACGTGGAAAGCCGAAACGCGATGAGGAAAACGCGGCGCCGAGAACGCGCCGTTCAGACCGGGTCGGGTCTGGTCAGAATACGCTCAACCCGAAAACGGGTTCATCCTGGATGCGCGGCCCATGAGGCTGAGCGGGAGGACGGCGAGCGAAACGGACCGGATGGCGGTTCGTTGAATTCGCTTCATCCACTCCTCCTTGCGCTGCCGATACCCAACTTGATTCGCAGGAATCATTCATCCGCAAATCTGCTTTCGCGTATAAACGAGTTTGGCGGACGCGGCTGCGGGAATTTGGCGCGCGGAGCGTTTCGCTGCGCCACTGTTGCAGGCAGGTGACAGCCGTGGCGATGCGCTCAGCGGCTCATAACTTCAGTTTTCTGCCTCGCCGCAGCCATCGGCTGACTGAAATAAGCGAATGGGTTCAATTTATTAGTTATTGATTTGCATCCCGAACTCGTAGGCGTGGACGACCTGGTGGCGCTCTCACGGCTGATTTTCCAAATATTCCGGGTGTTGCTCCAACGCGCTGACGACATGTTTGTAGGAAGAATCGAGGTGCGTCTTCATCGCCCGCTCGCATAGATCGGGATCTCTAGTCCTGAGGGCGTCGAGAATGGCGAGATGCTCGTCGATCGGCTCTCTGAGCGGGCGCGGCAGACGAACCGACAGGTGGCGCACGCGCAGGATTTCATCCATCGCATGCTGCAGAATGGCCCAGGTCGCATTGAGGCCGCTGATCTCGGCGATTGCGCGATGAAACTGACTGTCGACGACAATGTTTTCGATGAGGTCTGGGACTTCCAGCGTGGCGATCTGCCGGTCGATGAGATCGCTCAACATAACGGCGGCGGAATCATCGAACCTTTCGGCCGCGAGCCGGACGATCATCGACTCGAGGCTCGTCCGGATCAGGTTGAATTCCTTCACCCTCGCGACATTGATCAGCGAAACGGAGGTCCCGACATTGGGGATGATGGCGATCAGGCCATTAGCGGAGAGCCGGTTGATCGCTTCGCGGATGGGCGTGCGCGATACGCCGAGCCAATCGGCCAGCCAGCGCTCATTGATCGACTCGCCGGGCTTTAGCTGAACGGTGAGAATCTTCTCGCGCAGCACCTCATAGACCTGCGGTGGGACGCTGCGCCCTCGATCGATCGCGACCGCCGCGTTCTTCTTCCTTCCGACGATCGACAGGACATTGCGCGCCGTCCCCATTCGCCCAGCTCCCCATTCATCATACTTCTTGCGCCGGATTTTGAACCGGTATACCACTATATCCGCGTCATCCTAGATCAATTTAGGGTGTAGAAGTTTCTGTCGTTCGACCAACGAAAAAGAAACAAAGCAAGAGGGAGGAAGACCGTGAATCACAATCGCTATCTCTGTCGCGGCGCTGCTGTCGCAGCGCTGCTCGCCGGCGCCTGCATCCTGAATGTCGCGCCTTCGTTCGCTGGCCCCAAAGTTGTAGCCGGCCCGTCCGCCGATCCCGAGTGTTTTGTCCCGTGGACCGCGCAGACGAAATTCTTCCAATATCCCACCAAGAAGGGGCCGTATCGCATCGCGCTCGCCAATGGCTTCGTCGCCAACACCTGGCGCATCCAGATGATCCAGACCGCCAAAGCCTATGCCGCGCAGCCCGAAATCGCCGCCAAGCTGAAGGAATTCAAGGTTGTCTCCACGGGTGAGGACGTCGCCGCTCAGATCGCGGCGATCAATAATTTCATCGATTCGGGCTATGATGCGATCGTCACCGACGCCCAGAACCCCGCGGCGTTCAAGCAGGTGATCAAACGCGCCAATGACGCGGGCGTCGTTCTCATCGCCTTCGACAATATTCTCGACACCGAAGATACGATCAACGTCAACGTCGATCAAAAAGGCCTCGGCGTCTATTGGGCCGACTGGCTGATCAAGAATGTGCCGAACGGCGGCAAGGTCTTGGAAATCCGCGGCGTGGCGGGCACGTCCGTCGACACCGATCGCCACAACGGCATCCATGAGACGCTCGATAAGTCGGGCAAGAAATGGGACGTCGTCGAAGTCGTCGGCAAATGGGACGATCCGACCGCGCAGAAGGCGACCGCCGACGCCATCGCGGTGCAGAAGCATTTCGACGCGTTCACTGCGCAGGGCGGCGATACCGGCGTAGTGCAGGCCATGCTCGACGCCAAGCATCCGATGGTTCCCTTCGGCGGCGAGACGGAGAACGGGTTCCGCAAGTTCTGCGCGAAATTTTCGGGCGACGGCCTGAAATGCGCTTCGGGCGGCACGGGGCCGGCGCAGGTCGCGGTCGCCATCCACACCGCAATCGTGGCGCTCGAGGGCGGTATCCTGCCGCAGTCCATCAAGCTGCCGCTGGCCGAGGTCGAGGATCCGAACTTCAAGGACGACGAGAACTACTATTCCAAGCAATCCGATAATTTCTTCGTCGGCAATTCCTTCCCGACCTGCCACATCAACTTCACCGCCCAGGAAATCATGGGCCAGACCAAAGACAACAAATAACGAGATCAGGGCAAGTCGGCGCCGCGGGAGAATATGTCCCGCGGCGCTTGTTTTTTGAGGAGAAGAGGATGGCGTCGCCCGCGGTCCCATTGTTCAGCATGGATGGCGTCTCCAAGCGGTATGGCGGCGTCAAAGCGCTGGAAAAGGCGAATCTGACCGTGGAGGCGGCGCAGATTCACGCCATTCTGGGCGAGAACGGCGCCGGGAAGTCCACGCTGATCAAGATCATGTCCGGCGTCGTCGCCCCTGACGAAGGGCGGATGTTGCTTGACGGCCGCGAGATCCAATTCGCTTCTCCCGCGGCGGCCAATCAGGCGGGCATCGTCTGCATCTTTCAAGAACTGTCATTGGTTCCCGATCTGTCGGTCGCCGACAATATTTGCATCAGCAATCCGCCTAAGCGTTTCGGTCTGATCGACAGGCGCGCGCAGCGACGAATAGCGGAAGAAGCGCTCGCCAGGGCCGGCGCGCAGGACATTCACCCGATGGCGCCGGTCAAGGATCTGCCGCTGTCGCGCCGCCAGATGGTCGAAATCGCCAAGGCGCTGGCGCGCAATCCGCGCGTCCTTATTCTCGACGAGGCGACTTCGGCGCTGACCGCCGCCGATGTCGCCAAAGTGTTCGTGGTGCTCAAACGGCTGCGCGCCGAGGGCCTGGCGCTGCTCTACATCTCGCACCGCATGCATGAGATCGCCGAACTGGCGGACCAATGCACGGTTTTCCGCAACGGCCGCAATGTCGCGACCTATCGGGCGGGAACGAAGAGCGATGATGAAGTCGTGGAATTGATGATCGGGCGCGAATACAGCCATGTCTTTCCGCCCAAACAGGCGCTGGCGCCGAGCGCCAAGCCGCCCGTGTTGGAAGTTCGCCATCTCTCCTGGCTCGATCGGCTCAAGGACATTTCGCTCAGCGTTCGCGCCGGCGAGGTGGTGGGTCTGGGCGGCCTGGACGGGCAGGGGCAGCGGGAGCTTCTGCTGGCGCTGTTTGGCGTGCTGCGCGGCGTCTCCGGCGAGATCTTGATCGATGGAGAGCGGGCGTCGGTGTCGAGCCCGAGCGCCGCCAAGGCCAAAAAAATCGGCATGGCGCTTATCCCCGAGGACCGAAAGACCGAAGGCCTGATGTTGCCGATGTCGGTCAGCGTCAATCTATCCTTCGCCGCGCTCGATCGCATTTCCAGCGGCGGCATCGTCGACCGCGCCAAAGAGCGCCAATTGATCGACGAGATGATCGAGCTGCTCGCCATCCGCACCGCGGGGACCGACATTCCCGTCGGATCGCTCTCCGGCGGCAACCAGCAGAAGGTCGTCATCGCCAAATGGCTGATGGTGAAGCCGCGCATCATCCTACTCAACGATCCCACTCGCGGCATTGATGTCGGCACCAAGGCTGAGATTTATCAGCTCCTGCGCAAGCTCGCCGCGACCGGCGCCGCGATCATCTTCTATTCGACCGACTATGACGAATTGATCGGCTGCTGCGACCGCGTGCTCGTTCTCTATGACGGCGCCGTCAAACGCGTTCTTGTCGGCGATGAAATCACCGAGCGGGCGCTGATCAGCAGCGCGCTCAACATGTCGGCGCAGAGCGAGGGGGCTGACATGGCGTCGGCGACATCAGCGTGAAGGACTGGCGCTATCGATTGAGCGAGCATAGGGGGACGCTGCTCGCCTTCGTCTTTTTCATCCTCATGTTCGTCATTTACGCCAGCAACCATCCCGCCGGCTTCACGGCCAATGTCGTTCAGACGGCGGCCAACAAGGGCGTGCTGCTCGCGCTTGTCGCGGTGGCGCAAACTTTCGTCGTTCTGACCGCCGGCATCGACCTTTCCGTCGGCATGGTGTTCGTCCTGACCAATTGCCTCGCCTCGGCGATCGTAGTCGGCTCGCCAGCGATGGTCGGCCTCGGGATCGTCGGCGTTCTTCTGACGGGCCTGATCTGCGGCGCGATCAATGGCGCGATCGTCATCTATGGACGCCTGCAGCCGATCGTGACGACGATCGCCACCGGCGCCGTCTACTTTGGCATCGCGCTGGCGATGCGGCCGGTTCCCGGCGGCGATGTCGATTCGGACCTTTCCGACGCCCTCACCGGCCGTCTGTTTGGTGTGCTTCCGGTCAGCCTCATTGCGCTTTTCGTGGTTGTCCTCGTGATCTGGGTTCCCTTCCGGCGCTCGGCGATCGGACGCGCCACTTACGCGGTCGGCTCGTCCGAAGTCGCCGCCTATATGTCCGGCGTGCCAGTGCAGGCCGCCAAATTCTTCGCCTATGTCCTGTCCGGTCTGATCGCTTCGATGGCGGGCCTCTTCCTCACCTTCATCACGGCTTCGGGAGAGGCTTCGGCGGCGAACGGAGGATCCTATACGCTCTATTCGATCGCCGCCGTCGTTCTGGGCGGCGTCTCCTTGTTCGGCGGATCGGGTAGCGCGATCGGCGCCATTTTCGGCGCGCTGATGTTTCGCACCATCGGCGATCTCTTGTTCGTTTTCGATCTCGACCCCCTATGGCAGCCTTTGTTCCAGGGCGTCGTTCTCCTGGCGGCGGTGTGCCTGGGGTCGGTCCGGCTGTTCCAGATCCGCAACCGTCTCGACCTGTTCGAATGAGGCCCGCTTCGATGAATACGCGCGCCGGCGCCCTGTGGCGAAAGGTCGATCCCGCGGTAGCCACCGCCTTTGGCTGCATCGTCCTTCTCTTGTTTCTGGGGAGCCTCTATTCCTCAAGCTTCCTGTCGCCCGAATATCTGCTGCAGCAATTGAAGGTCGCCTCCTTCCTCGGGGTGATCGCCACCGGCATGATGCTGGTGATCCTGCTCGGCCAGATCGATCTGTCGGTGCCCTGGGTCGTCGCGGTCGGCGGCATGATGTCGACGGCGGCGACGGGATGGGGTCCCACCGGCGAGGCGTTTGCGATCCCGTTCGGCATTCTGTGCGGCGTCGCGCTTGGCTTCGCCAACGGTTTCGGCGTCGCGTATCTGCGCATTCCCTCGATGATCATCACGCTGGCGGTGAATGCGGTCGCGCAGGGGCTGATGGTGGTGCATACCGGCGGTTTCTCGCCGCAGGATTCGTCTTCGGCGGCTATGCGCTTCATCGCGACCGGGCATACGCTGCTGGGCGTCCCCAATGCGCTGCTTGTCTGGGCGGTCGTCGGCGGCGCGACGGTCTTCCTGCTTTCGCGCACGACATTCGGGCGCGCCATCTACGGCATCGGCAACCGCGAGCGCGCCGCCTATCTCTCAGGAATCAGAACCCAACGCGTCGTGCTGCTCACCTTTGCGATCGCCGGCGGCCTGTCCGCCTTTGGCGGCGTATTATTGGCGGGCTATGCGAGCAAGGCGGCCCAGGCGATGGGCGACGCCTACCTGCTTCCCTCGATCGCCGCCGTCGTGCTCGGCGGCGCCTCGATCCTTGGCGGGCGCGGCAGTTATATCGGCACGATCGCCGGCGTCATCCTGATCACGCTGCTGCAATCGATCCTGTCCGTCGTGCAGATCGAGGAAGCAGGGCGCCAGGTGATCTATGGCGCGGTCATTATCGCGATGCTGCTGCTCTACGGGCGGGAGAAGGTCGCGCGGTAAGGCGTCCAGGCCGCACGCTGTGCCGAGGCGTAGCCACGCTTAAGCGCCGTGAATGGCTCGCGCGGCGCCGACGACTTCGGCGATATCGGAAAACGCCTTGGCCTCGAGCAGCAATTGGCGACCAAGCTGAAGCGCTTTGCTTTCACACTTGGCGCGCCGCTCGGCGTTCGCGATGCTTTCGAGATCCTCGACATGGGCGAGGCCGAGGATTCGGCGGATCATTTTGGCGCCGGCGAAGGCGAGCGAATCTTCAAAGATAACGCGCATGAACCGTTGGCGCTCGGCCTCCATCGCCGAACGATCCTCGACGGACGTAAAGAGACTCGCGGGATAGGCGTCGCCGCCGCGCGCGTCTCGCCAAAGCGCGAGGAAGCGGTCATGAAATCCCGTCCACACCGCTTTGACCTGATCGAATATCCATTCACGATAGCTGTCGCGCTGGCGCGGCGCGGCCTCATGACCCTCCTGCGCAAAATAGGCGATGAGGAGATTGCCAAGCACCGCGCCAACATCGAAGCCGATCGGCCCAATGAAGGCGAATTCAGGATCGATGACGCGCGTGTCCGTCGACGTCAGCATGATCGACCCGGTGTGCAGGTCGCCATGGATCAACGCTTGAGCGCTGGTCATGAATTGATATTTGCGAGCCTGCGCTGCCGCCTTCAACGCGGCGTCGCGCTCGAAAGCCTGCTTTTGTGCGTCGAGCCAGGGCCGGTTCCAGCGATTGAGCGGCGCCTCGCGATAAGGGTCGGTGAAGACGAGATCCTCGGTGATCTTGCAGAGCGCAATATTGGGCGCAAATAGCGCGACGCGCGCCTTGTGTTCGGCGGCCGAGCCGGCGAGCACGGATGTGTTGAACAAAGTCGCAGCGAGGAATTCGGCGATATCGGCGGCGAAATGGGGGTATTCGACGCCGCGGATCAAGCCCTTGCGCATGATGACATGCGGATGCAGATATTCCATGACGATCATCGCCTGTTCGCGATCGAAATGAAAAACCTGCGGCGTCAGACGCGGCGCATAGCGGGCCTGTTCGGTCAGCGCATTATATTCGAACCATGAGCGTTCCAGCGGCAAAGGCCAGGAATCGCCGACCAGCCGCACATAGGGGAGGGCCTGTTTCACCACGATTCCGCCCGCCTCGCCTTCGACGATGAAGACGAGGTTGAGATTGCCGTCGCCGACCTCGCGAATGCGCCAGTCCGTCGCCTTGCCGCCCAGCCTTTCGCTGATTGCGGGAAGCGCCGTCAGCGTCGCGGCAAGCGTGGCGCCGTCGACGGGCGCATAGACCGCATGCGACATTCAGAACGGTCCTCTCAGGCTCTATGCAATCGCTTCACGCGCCTTTACCGGCGGTCCGCGCCGTGCGCAATCGCTCGGCGTAAATATTGACGATCAGCGCGATGAGCAGGATGACCCCGCGAATGAGAATTTTCAGGAAACTATCGATCTTCACATAGTCGAGGCCGTTGTTCAGCACGCCCAGAACGAACAGACCAACAATCGTATTGCCTATGCCGCCCCGCCCGCCGAACAGGCTGGTGCCGCCAACCACCACGGCGGCGATCGCGTCGAGCAGGAACGTGTCGAATTCGTTCTGTTGCGCGCTGCCGAAATAGGCGACGCCGAGCATGCCGGCGACGCCCGAACACATCGCCGAAATCACCATGACCGCGCCGACGATGAAGCGGACGTTGACGCCTGAATATTCCGCCGCCTCCCTGTTGCCGCCGACCATATAAACATAGCGGCCAAAACGTGTGTAGGTCAGCACGAGATGGGCGACAAGCAGGAAGATCGCCGCGACGATGATGATCCAGGGAACGCCGCCGATCGACTTCGAGCCGAGCGTCAGGATCAGGCTCGGGACGGAATAGGCGATCTGGCCGCGCACCAGCACCGCCGAAATGCCCGCGCCGATCTGCATCATCGCCAGCGTCATGATGAACGAGGGAATGCCGATGCGCGTGACGCCGAAGGCGGTGATCAGGCCGAGCCCGCAGCAGGCGAAGAGCGTCAGGATAATGGCGATCGGCCCTGCCATCGGCAGGTTCGCGATGTTCACATAATCGGGCTGCAGCGTGAAGAACGTCAACACGATCGCGGTGGCGTTGGCGACTGCCGCGACGCTGAGGTCGATTTCGGCGGTCAGAATGACGAAAGTAAGCCCGACTGCAATGATCGCCGTCACCGACACCTGCTGAAGAATATTCTCGAGATTGTCGAGCGTGGCGAAGGAGGGGCTCGCCAGGCTGAAGAAGATGACGAGAAACAGCAGCGTGATGAACGGCGCGATATTGCGTAATTGATCACGCAGGAAGTCGCCGAGGCGAAACGTGCGGGCAGGGGGGCTGGCATTTGCGCCTTGCGTGTCCATCAATCTAAAAGCCCCATCGTCAAGCCGCCGCCAGCAGGCGGTCTTTGCTGATCGCCTCGCTCGCGAATTCATGGGCGATCTCGCCCTTGCGCATCACCAGAACGCGATCGGCGAGCGAAAGAACCGTCTCGGGCTCGGTCGAAAAAACGATGACCGCAATGCCCTGATCGCGCAGCGCGCGAACGATTTTCACGACATCCTCCTTGGCGCCGACGTCCATGCCGCGCGTCGGCTCGGCGAGCAGGAGGATGCGCGGCGGGTGGGTCAGCCATTTGGCGAGCGCGACCTTTTGCTGATTGCCGCCGGACAGACCGCCGAGACGCGCCTCGATGTGGGGGGGGCGTATGTCGAGGCTCTTCACCTGCGCTTGGGCGATCACACGTTCGCGATCGGGCTTGAGCAGCCAGCGCGACAGCCGTTCGAGGATGGCGATCGAAACGTTCTTGAAAACAGGCTCCTCGCTGAACAGCATCGCGCGCCGGCTCTCCGCGACATAGGCGATGCCGGCCCGCTTGCCGGCGGTCGTGTTGGCGAGCGTCATGGGCCGGCCCGCAATCTCCATGACGCCATGATCGGCGCGCAGCCGGCCAAACAACGTGCGTGCGAGTTCAAGTTGGCCGCATCCCATGAAGCCGTAGACGCCGAGCACTTCGCCAGCCCGCGCCTCGAAGGAGACTTCGCGATAAGCCGGCGCCAGGGTCAATCCCTTCGTTGCAAGCACGACCGGCGCCTCGGGGCGGCTGTCGAGCCTTATCTCGCCGAGATAACTCTCTTCCAGCTCCTCGCGGCCAAGGCCGATCATGCGCTCGATGATCCAGGCCTTGTCGATCGCCGCCGTCACTGGCGTCGTCGCAACCTTGCGGCCGTTGCGAAATATAGTGATCTCGTCAGATATTTTCAGGATGTCATCGAGGAAGTGCGAGATGAAGACGATGCTGCGGCCGCTCGCCTTGACCTTCGAGAGAACGCTGAACAGGCGCTCGATTTCCGGGGGCGAGAGCGCTGAGGTCGGTTCGTCAAGAATGATGATGCGCGCGCCGGAAAAGAGCACGCGGGAAAGCTCGACAAGTTGTTGCACGCCGATCGGGAAATCGCCGAGGCGGGCGCGCGGATCGATGTCGAGGCCGAGGTTTTTCAACTGCTCCGCCGCGGCGCGCGCCATATCGCGCCACGCGACAATTCCGAGGCGGTTGACCGGTTGCGCGCCCAGGAAGACATTTTCCGCGACGCTGAGCTCCGGCGCGACGCTGAGCTCCTGATGCACCATGCCTATCCCGGCCGCCAGCGCGTCGCGCGACGAGCGGAAGCGAACGGGCTGACCGTTGATCTTCATTTGACCTTCATCGGCGCCATGGGCGCCGGCGATGATTTTCATCAGCGTGCTTTTGCCGGCGCCATTCTCGCCGGCAAGACCGTGAATCTCGCCAGCGAGCAGGGTGAAGTCGACGTCTCGAAGCGCTTGGACGCCGCCAAACGACTTCGAGACGCCGGTCAGTTCGAGCAGCGCGGACGCCATCGCCGCGTTTCCGCCGGTGTCGATCAGATCAGGAACTGCTCTTCCATCCAGAGCATGCCGTCGGCATTGTCTTTGGTGACGACCGGGCCGTCGGTGACGATATTTTTTGGAATGTCCGTTCCTGTCTTGGCGCCGTTGATCGCCGCGGAGACGCCGGCGATGATCGCGCCGCCGTGGATACGGCACGACGGGTTGCGCACGGTGGCGAACATCTGGCCCCCCTGCACAGCCTTGATGGCGGGCGGCATGGCGTCGACGCCGCCGATCTTGGTTTCCGTGCGGCCCTTGGCCTGCATCACCTTTGAGGCTGCGAGCGCCATATCGTCATTGTGGAAGAAGGCCGCGTCGATCTTGGGATATTTGGTCAGCAGCGTTTCCCAGATGCGCGCAACCTTGGTGACGTCCCAATCGGCGGGTTGCTCGTCGAGAAGCTGGATTTTGGGGAACTTGGAGAGGACGGAGTGGAAACCTTTGGCGCGGCCCTGAGCTCCGGTATGGCCGAGCGCGCCCTGCGTCATGACGATTGTGCCATCGCCATTGATCGCGTTGACGAGCGCTTGCGTCACCGACGCTCCCATGAATTCGTTGTTGGGCGCGAGCAGCGACAGGACGTTGATCGTGTCGAGCGGTGCAATCAGCGTGTCCATGTCGATCACCGGAATCCCGGCGTCGATCATCTTGTTGACCGGAGCGGTCAGCGTGCCGATGCCGAACGCCTGGATCGCGACGAAATCCCATTTCTGCGAGGCCATGTTGTCGATCGCCGAGCGCTGCTTGACCGCGTCGAGCTGGCCGTCGAACCACGTGACCTCGACGTTGAAGAGGGAGCCCCAATATTCGGCGGCCTGCTTGCCCTGCGCGCACCAGGTCGCCTGCAATCCGGCGTTCGAGAAAGCCGCCTTCAAAGGCCGCGTCGCCTTGCCCGCTTCCTTCGCCATGGCGGCGCCGATTAGGGGATTGAAGCCAAATCCGCCGAACAAGGCGGCCGCGCCCGCGCCGGTCGCGGCGCCGCGCAACAGATTGCGCCGGGCTTGAGATTCCGGATTCGAGATATCCATGGTATTTTTCCTCCCGCTATCATGGCGCTTTTCGCCAATATTTTAGTCTGACAAGCTAGCATGACACAGAAGTTGATTTGACTTCAAGCGAGCCCATCGATCGCTGCCGGTTCTTACTGCGGCGGCAAGACGTTCGTCTTCCGTCATGGCCTGGACGGGCCCGGCTCGGATGCAAGGGACGCCAAAAATGAGAACTGTTGATTGATCGCGACCGAGCCGGCGCACGTAAACGGGCGCGGAGAGGCGAGTTTATTAAAGAAGGGCGCTGCGCCCTATGCCGCCGCCAGTGAAACGTCGCGCACGCGCTCGATGAGTTCGGGAATATTCGCGGCAGGGACCGGCCGGCTGAAATAATAGCCTTGGGCCTCGTGACAGCCGTCGTCGCGCAGCCATTTGAACTGCTCGTAGGTCTCCACGCCCTCGGCTGTTGTGCGCATCGAAAGGCTATCAGCAAGGGTGCGAATGGCGCGCACGATCGGGCCGGGTCCGTCGGCGGCCTCCAAATCCCGGACAAAGGATTGATCGATCTTGATCTTGTCGAATGGGAAAGCTCTGAGATAGCTGAGCGAAGAATATCCCGTGCCGAAATCGTCCATCGCGATGCGGATGCCGTAACCGCGCAGCGTATGAAGCACGGCGAGCGTCGCCACATTATCGGCGAGCAGCACGGATTCGGTAATTTCCAATTCGAGCCGGCGCGGCGCCAGGCCGGCGGCGGCAAGCGCGTCTTGCACCGTCTGGACGAGGGACGAGCCCTTGAATTGCACTGCCGAAACATTCACCGCCAGCGTGATATGAGTTGGCCACTCGCATGCCTCGGCGCAGGCGCGCCGCAACACCCATTCTCCAAGCGGAACGATCAGTCCGATCTCCTCGGCCAGGGTTATGAACTCGCCCGGCATGATGAGGCCGCGGGTCGGATGCCGCCATCGCACCAAAGCCTCGAAACCGCCAATCCGGTCATGCGTCAGATCGTAGATCGGCTGATAATAGAGTTCGAATTCGTCCCTTTGGAGCGCATCGCGTAGGTCAAGCTCCAACGTGCGTCGCGCCTGAAGCCGCGTGTCCATTTCCGCTTCGAAAAACCGCCAGGTGCCGCGGCCGTCCGATTTGGCGCGATAGAGCGCGACATCGGCGCTCTTGAGCAGCTTGTCGCGGGTGAGGCCGTCTCCCGGCGACAGCGAAATGCCGACGCTCGCGCCGATCGTGATGCGATGTCCCACGACATCGTAAGGAGCGCTCAACGCCTCAATGGCGCTATGAGCCAGAGTCGCGGCCGTCTCGGGACGATCCACCCTGCGTTGCACAATAGCGAATTCGTCGCCGCCGAGCCGGGCGACGGTGTCAGCTTCCCGCGCGCAATGCTGCAAACGTTTTGCCGCCAGACGCAGCAACTCGTCGCCGACATGATGACCGAGCGTATCGTTCACTTGCTTGAAGCGGTCGAGGTCGAAAGAGAGCACGGCGAAGCCTCCCTCGCGCCCGGCATTGGCAATCGCTTCCTCGACTTTTTCGCCAAACAACACGCGGTTGGGCAGGCCGGTCAGCGCGTCGTGGCGCGCCATGAACGCGATTCGCGCTTCGGAGTGGCGCTGCTCGGTGATATCCTCATAGGTGGCAACCCAGCCGCCATCGGCCATCGGCTGATGAACGATCGCGACGACGCGGCCGCCGCTGAGCTCCTGGTGGTAGACGCCGCCCTTGCGTCGGCTGGCGAACGCGGTCTGTTCCGCCATCAGATCGGACGCGCTCTTGCCCTCATGGACGCCGGCTGCGATTCTCAGTTCGAGGATATCGCGGAACGTAAGCCCAGTCCGGACCGCGGCCGGCGACAGTTCATAGATTTCGCAAAAGCGCCGATTGACGACCTTGAGCCGGTTCTCAGAGTCGAACAGGCACAGGCCTTGCGACATATTGTCGAGCGCCGCGTCGAGACGCAGATTGGTCGCTGTGGCCTTCTCTTCCTGTTCCTTCAATTCGCTGATGTCGCTCCAGACGGCGACCGATCCGCCGTCCCGAGTCATGCTTTGACTGATCCTCAGCCAACGCCCGTCCCGAAGATGCGTCTCGCCGGTAACCGGCAGGCGGCCGTCCAGCCGAAGCATCGGGGCGCCATGGCCCACAGCATGGGTCAAAGCGGAGGAAAGCTCTGCGACTGCGGCGCCCTGATGCAGGAGAGCGGAGGCGTCGCCGAGAAAATTGGCGGCCTGCGAATTGGCCAGAGCGATCCGGCCCTCGGCGTCGACGACCACCACCCCTTCGCGCGAGCCCTCAAGGGCGTCGGCGAGCCGCGTCTGCGCTGAACGGCGCTCGGCGACCTCACGCTCCATCATCGTGCCGATCTGGTCGCGCATGACGCCCATCGCGGCGAGCAGCACGCCCAGCTCGTCCGCGCCGCCCTCTGGGATCGCGCCATCCAGCTTGCCCTGGGCGATGCGTCCGGCGATCGCGGAGGCGGCGGCCACCGGTCCGATGATGCGCCGAGCCAGCAACCAGGCGACCACGGCTGAAAGCAATATTGCGAGCGTGGTTCCGAAGAGATTGAGCCGCAGATCCGCCGCCACGCTCGCCAGCGCGCGCTGGCGGTTGGCGAAGCCGTCGCCGGCCGTCGCGTTGACCAGCAGATTGATCTCTTGATTGACCGCTTCCGCATAGCGGTCGAGCGTCCCCCAGGAGGCGTCCGGCGCGTTGGCGTCGATCGAAGCGCCGCGCTGATCGCTCCAGGCTTCGAGCGCGCGCCGCGCATTTTGCACGGTTTGCGCAGCGCGAGCCGAATGCGATCGATCGGCGGCGATCTGCAGGTCCTCGTTCAGGGACTGGCCGAGCCCATCGATGGTCTCGTCGAGCTTTCGTCGCAAGCCCGCGTCTTGAGCGATCGAACGGCGCGTGAACGCGGCTTGCATCGCGGCAAAGTCGGCCGCCGCCGCATGGGCGTAGTTGGTCGACATCAAGGATTCGTCAAAGGTCTTGGCCACGAGCGCGCCAGCGTGCTTCATGCCGAGCGCGGCATATCCGCCCAGCGCGCCGGTAATGACGCTCATGGCGAGAAACGCGATCAGGATGCGCCCCCGGATCGTTCCGAGTAGCGAACCCCAGCGCGTGCTCGTCCAACCCCGCCAATTGGGCCGGATCGGACGATCCAATGCGGTCATGATATTGGCCATCGCGCGCGACTTTTCCCTAGTACATCTGAAAAATAGACGCGGTCCGTTAAAGCGCTCTTAAGCAAGGCGACCTAAATCGATCAATGATTTAGCGGAATCGGAGATGTTGATGGGGGTATTTCCGCCGCGACCGACGCTTCGGGCGTTTGGGGAAATCTGGCGATTGATCGCGCAACAGCCGCATAAGGCCTTCCCGGCGTGGGGAAGGCCTTTTTCGGCGTCGTAGCTTTCTGCTTAAGTCCGCCCGCAAATTGGGCACGCCCATTTTCAGGGCGTGCGGCCGGGCGCGGCGCTCCTGCCCGGCGAACGCGTCATCCGTCGCGGCGGCATCGTGCGGATCGTCATTGATAACGGCGATCCAGGGCGCTACGTCCGCATCAAATCAGATGGATTCAAGGCGGTGGGGACCGATCGGGCCGCAAGTGGTCTTGCCATATCCCCGACAGTCACTCCGTCGATCGCGCCATACTGACGAGGACCGGGTCCTGCCGGTATGAATCGGGGAACAATTGCTTCAGGGCCTCGACCTTGGGCAAATCGTTGATCGCGATATAGGGATAGTTCGGGTTGAGCGTCAGAAAATCCTGATGATAATTCTCGGCCGCATAGAATCCCCTCAGCGCCTCGATTTTGGTGACGATCGGCGCGCCGAACGCTCCGGCCTTGTCGAGTTGCGCGATGTAGCTCTTGGCGATTCTGGCCTGATCGGCGTTGCCGGCGAAAATCTCCGAGCGGTATTGCGTGCCGGTGTCCGGCCCCTGGCGGTTGAGTTCGGTCGGGTCATGAGCTACCGCGAAATAGATTTGCAGCAGGCGGCCGTAGCTCACCTGCCGCGGATCGAACGTGATTTTCACCGATTCCGCATGGCCGGTCGATCCCGTGCTGACGGTCTCGTATTGCGCCGTGCTCTTTTCGCCGCCCGCATAGCCCGAGAGCGCATTGGTCACGCCCTTGACGTGCTGGAACACGCCTTGAACGCCCCAAAAGCAGCCGCCCGCAAAGACCGCGACTTCCGAACTCGCGCTGGATTGCTCATCGACGACCGGCGCGGGCAGGGGATGCGACTGCTCGGCGGCCATCGGACGGGAAAGCAGGAGGCTTGCGCCAAGGCCCAGAACTGTTGCGACAAGAAAACCCGGCCGCGCGAACCGCGCTATGCGCGGAGCGCTAAATTCATTCTTCGGTGCGGTCATGTCTCACTCCTCTGCTGGTCGTAGGCGCCTCGACCTATCCCTGTAACCCATACGAAACGGGCGCTGTTTTGTTACAGACACGGTGAGTCTCACGGCGATTTGATCATTTCAGCCTTATCGGAACCGAACCATGCGCCGTAGAACGTCGTCGCGGTCGAGGAAATGGTGCTTTAGAGCCGCGGCAATATGCAAAACAAGCAGCCCCATCAGGAGCCGAGAGACCATATAATGCAAAAAGGTCATTTCGGCCGATAGCGTCGCGTCGGCGTCGACAAGATTGGGAATGACGAAAAGATCGAAAAATCGTGTCGGGATGGCGATGATCGCGGCCGAGGCCAACAGCCAGCCCGACAAAACCGCGACCAGCAGCAGCACGTAGAACGTCGCATGCGTCAGACCGGCGAGACGCCGCTCCCAATGCGGCATTGTAGGGGGCGCCGGCGGAGAAGATTGGACGAGGCGCGCGCCCAACCGAAGCAGCAATAAGGCCAGGCTGAGGAAGCCAAGCGATTTATGAAGCTGGTAGAGGTCGAATTTCGTCGCCGCCCCGAGGTCGGCATGGACCATGAACCAGCCAAGCCCGAGCAGGACAAGAATAAGAGCCGCCGACAGCCAGTGCAGCGCGATCGTCGGCGCGCTCCAACGTTGCTCCGATCCCCCGTCCATGCTCATTGCTCGATAGCTTCGCTCGCCACCAGCAGGTCGACATCGCGTGAAATAACGGGAAAACCCGAATTCATGCCAAATGCGAGTCGATCGATTTTCGCGTGCGCCGTAAACCCGAGCCGCGCGCGCGATTGCCCTGTCTGACGGCTTACCGCGACATCGACGGTCAAGGGCATCGTCACCCCAAGCATCGTCAGGTCGCCGGTGACGCGGATTTCGTGCTCGTCGATTTTTTCCACGGCTGTGGAAGTAAAGACGATTTCTTTGAAGCGGGCGGCGTTCAGAAACGCCGCGCTGCGAAGATAGTCGCTGAACGACGCGGAGCCGACATCGATCGACTGAGCTTCGACATGGAAACTCACGCGACTCTGTCCGGGATGGTCGAAATCGACGCTGATACGGCCGTCGAATTGGTGGAATTCGCCTTCGGTTTTGGGATAGCCGACAGCGTCGATGGAAAAGGATATGCGCGTGCGCGCCGGATCGATCGCCCAGTTGGAGCGCGCCGCCGCGTCGCCGGCCTGCCCGATTGTCAGGGCCGTAAGCGCCAGCGCCACAATAGCTGGATGTCGATAGATTTTCGGCGCAAAGGGTAAAAACATGGAGTTTCGGCCTTCTTGAATGCTGGCGCTCCAGCGTGAGACGCGTCGCCGCAATTGCGGCGGCTCGGCTTGGGATCAAGGAAACAGCTCAAGACGAGGAATTATACGACCGAAGATGCGAGGCGCCGACACAGGCGCGTTTAAAACCGGCGTTCAAGCGAGTTCGCGAGTTCGGCCATTTGATCGACAGGCAGCCGTCCGATCAACATATAGCCATGGCCCGCGCGCGCCCATGATGATACCGTGAAGCCCCCGCGCTTCTCTGCTTTCATCGCAGCGTCCGGTTCCGAATCGCGGATGATGCAGAAGAGCACTGGCCCGGTCGCCGGATCGATATAGCCGAGTTGACCGAGCGGAGCGCCATCGTAGCTGAAAATCTGCGCGCCCCTGAATTGCAGGCTCGTCAAGGCAATCCGCTCGGGCGTCAGAGCCAGGCCGATTTTCGCGCCAAGCGCGCTGAGTTCGTCTGGCTGCGACGCCGTCTTCGCGGCAAAAGTGTCAGGGGTGTAGAGGCTCATATATTCGGCGACCGCCTGTCGCCAGTCTTCATGCTGGCCGCTTGCAGGCGCAGCTATTTCCGGAGAGGCGGTCGACCAAGACGGACCAAAGCGGCCGACAGCGATGCCTGCGCAGAACAGGATGATGGCCGCGGCGGCGGCGAAGCGATTTGCGCGAAAAGCCGACAACGCGCGGAAGGATGCGCTCTCGTGTTCCCCTCCGTCGAGCGCGGCAAGGAAGGCGTTCAGCCGTTCGACGGGCGCTTCATCGAGCAGGCTCTGGAACGCCGGCGCGAATGGCCGGCCGCCGTCCCGCAGCCTCGCTAAGCGTTCGCGCAGATCGGCGTCGCCCGCCAAGCGCGCCTCGACGGCGCCGCGCGCGCTTTCGTCGAGGCGCCCGTCGATAAAGGCGACGAGCCGGGCGTCGTCATCATCGCCAGTCATGTTGCCATCCTGTTTTCATCGCCTACCTCCAGCCGCCGTCGTCTGGGCGGCGCGCCTGATCAGGTTCGGACGCCGCCCCCATTTTCCCAAGCGTCAATCGCGCCGCCGCCAGCCGGCTCATGATCGTGCCGATCGGAGCGGCGAGGACTTCGGCCGCCTCGCGATAACTCAAGCCCTCGACATAGACGAGCAGCACGGCCTCCCGTTGCGCTTCGGGAAGTCCGCCAACTTCTCTCAACACTTGAGCCGCGAAAATATTCGTTTCGATTTGATGGCCGCCGTCGACGACAAGCGCTTCGCTGGCGTCAACGAAGCCGCCGCCCTCGCGCACGCGTCGGGAGCGTAACTCATTGAGCCAGATGGAGCGTAGAATCGAAAACAGCCACCGATCGAGCTGCGTGCCCGGCTGAAATTGGTCAGCCCGCTCGATGGCGCGCACGCATGTCGCCTGAACGAGGTCGTCCGCCACATCGCGGGCGCCGGACAGCACGAGGCCATAACGCCAGAGACGCGCGAGATTTGCCGCCAAACCGGCCTTCACCTCTTGCGGACCGATCGCCTTCATGGGGCGCCCTTCATTGCAGACCTATGTCGCCCCGCGCGCCGCGGGCGTCGGGAACCGATCGGCGAAAAATCATGCGAAGGCGAATGAATATTTCGCGACCCCGACGTGTTTGTTGTTCGCTCGTCGACAAGGAGGCATAGGTCATGACACCGACATTATCACACGGACGCGTTCGTCTGCTCGCCGCGCCAATGGCGCTTGTCCTGGGCCTCATGCTCGTGAGCGCCCCACGCGCTTTGGCGAGCGGAGGAGCCGGCGGCGGGGGAGGAGGCGGAGGTGGGGGCGACGGCGCGATGGGCGCGGCGCCGTCCGGGCAGCGCAATAGTCAGACCGACCTGACGACTTGCGACAGGGGCAAGGTCTGGGATGCGAAAAACAAGAAATGCGTCGCCAAACACAGCGGCGTTCTGCCCGACGCGGCGTTGACTGAATATGCCTACGCCCTCGCCAAAGCGGAACGCTATCAAGAGGCGTTGGATATTCTGGACACATTGCAGGATTCCAATACGCCGCGGGCCTGGAACTACCGCGGCTATGCAACCCGCAAACTCGGCCGCACCGAAGAGGGAATAGGCTATTATCTGAAATCGGTCGCCCTCGATCCGAACTATGCGCAAGTGCGCGAATATCTCGGCGAGGCCTATGTCATCCAGAACAAGCTCGATCTGGCGAAAGAGCAGTTGCAGACGATTCAAAAACTCTGCGGTTCGACCGAATGCGAGGAATATGAGGACCTCTCGGAAGCGATCGGCAAAGCGCAAAATCTGTAACTGGAAATGATCGGATTTCGCCGCTCGCCCCGCGATGCGCGATTGGGCTGAAACAGGAAGGTTGCGCATGTCGACTGGCGAACGGCGGAGCCGTGACTGGAATGCTGGCGTTCCGCACGGACTCGTCGACCCGATTGTCTTCGTTGGACGGGCGCTGATGGCCTATATTTTTGTCGTCGAAGGCTATGGCAAAATCGTCCATTATTCCGACGTCGCGGGCTATATGCTGGATCACGGCGTCACATCGCTTCTATTGCCGCTGGCCATCCTCACGGAACTCGGCGGCGGCCTGATGATCTTGAGCGGCCTGATGACGCGCTGGGCGGCGATCGCCTTGGCCGGATTCGCCATTCTCACCGCGCTCATTTTTCATAGCGACGCCGCCGACGCTGGGCAGGTCATAAACTTTCAGAAGAACCTCGCCATCGCCGGCGGCTTTCTCGTGCTGGCCGCCTTGGGGCCCGGCGCGTGGTCGCTCGATGGCTGGCGCGCGCGGGCGAAACAGCGCGGATCGGCCTCGAAGCCAGCAAATTAAGGGTTGTCGCCACTTCGGTCCGGGTGCAAACTCGCGCCCAATGAAACGACCATCGCCAAAGATGGCGCTAAGGGCGATGCGCGATGTTGCAAAAGGGAGCGATATATTGGGCGGCGGCGTTCGGCGCCGTAGCGGCTGTAGGGGCAGGGGGCGTCGTCTGGCGTTACCAGCGTCAGGCAGTCCAGGCGGGCCCCCCGGCGCAACTGCTCAGTCCGGCGTCCCATGCCCCAAACAGCCCTCCGCAAACGGTTGCGGCGGCGCCCGCCAGCGCGCCGACTATAGTCGGGTCGGCGCCCCCAGCGCAGGCGGTCCCTGCCGTTTCGCCGCCAGCGCCAAAACAGCCGGCGCCCGCTCCGCAAGCAGATTTGCCGAGTCCACAATTCGATATCGTTCGCGTTGAACCGACGGGGGAGGCGGTCATCGCCGGTCACGGCGCGCCGAAGGCGAAAGTGGCGATGACCGATCACGGTGAGGTGGTCGCCGAAGCGGATGCCGACGAGGCTGGACAATTTGTGATGATTCCGCCCGCCTTTGCGCCTGGCGCCCATGCGCTTGGCCTGACCGCACGCGTCGGCGATGGTCCGCCTGTCCAATCGCCCGGGATCGTGGGGATCGATGTGCCGCAGCCGCCGGCGAAGCCGGCGCCTGGTCCCACGATCGCCTCCGCGGCGTCTATCCCCGCGACGACGGCGAGCCCACCGTCTGCGTCCGCTCCGCCCGCGAAGGTGGCGTCTGCGCAGCCCGCGAAAAATCCTGCTCAGTCGAGCGCCGTCGCGCTACCGGCGCCGGCGGTGCGCGCGATTGAGGCTCCCGCCCAGACACCAAAGAGTCCTCCTCAACAAAATGCCGCGGCGCCAGCGCCCGCAAAGCCAGCCGAACCCATCGTCGTCGCCAGGAGCGAAGCGTCCGCGCCCGCCGCCGCGGCGGCGGCGCGCACCGTTATCTCCGGCGTCGCCGCCGATGAAGCGGGCCGCATGGTGGCGACTGGCGCGGCGCCGGCCGGCGCGTTGCTGCGCCTCTATCTCAACGGCTCTTTCCTCGCCAATGTCACGGCCGGGGCCAATGGACTCTGGTCTCTCACCGTCGAACACGGCATGAGCGGCGGCGCCTATTCCATCCGCGCCGATGAGATCGATGCGACCAAGGATTCCGTGATTTCACGCGCGGAAGTGCCGTTCAACTATCCCCAGCATCTGGCCGAACTGGTCGCGCCCAAGCCGCCTCCCTCCGCGCCGCCCGTCGCCGCGCCGGCGCGGCCCCCTGCGCCGGAACCGCAAAAGGCGATTGCTGCGCTGACGCCGGCGCCAGCGCCTGCCGCTTCCCCGCCTGCCGCCGCTGCGCCTCCGGCGGTCCCGCCCGCGACTGCTTCGCCGCCGGCCGTCGCTGCTTCCGGCGCGTCGGGGGTCGCATCCGCGCCGCCCGCAGCCAATTCAGCGGTCGCGCCGCTTCCAGCGGCGTCTGCGCCGCCGGCCTCGGTCGCAGATGCGCAACCCGCGGACGCGGCCCATGCCATCGTCAGGCGCATCGACACCAAGAGAGTCGTTCCCGGCGACAGCCTCTGGGCGATTAGCGCGCAGATTTACGGCAACGGCCTTCGCTATACGCAGATTTACGCCGCCAATGCCGGGCAAATCCGCAATCCCCGGCTCATCTATCCCGGTCAGATTTTCGTGCTGCCGCAGCCGACGCCCTTCTGAAGCGGCGCACTCTGTCAGCATCGCTGACCTTTTACCACATTTGGTTTTGCGGCCTTTTGCACGGCGCCGGCGCTGGCCCATCGAGGCTTTGACGCAATCTCGCCTCATCCCGGCTTTAAGGGGCCCGGCTCCAGAGCCTGCGCGCTGCGTCGGTCTCGTTCCACGCAGCCCGCTGCATCAACAAGAGAAGCCTTAAAATATGATCTATAACAAAGCCCGCCTCGCGGCGGCGGCCTTCGCCTGCCTATGCGCTGGCCCCGCCTCCGCCCAATGCCTTGTCATCGGCGACAGCATCGCCGTCGGCCTCGCCGGCCAGTTTTCCCGATGCGAATCCCGCGCCAAGGTGGGACTGCCGTCCGGCGCGATCGCGCGCCTCGCCACGGGCGCGCCGACCGCCGAATGGGCGGCGATCAGCGCCGGATCGAACGATCCCGCCAATAGGGCCTTGCGGGGCAATCTCGAAGCCATACGCCAAAAGGTTCGCGCGGGCCGGGTCATATGGATCGTGCCCCGCAACGCCCAGGCCGCCGCGGCGGTGCGCGCCGTGGCCGGCGCGCATGGCGATTCCTCGGTCGCGTTCTCAAGCGGCCGGGATGGCGTTCATCCCCGATCCTATCCTACGCTCGCCAGGGGCGTAGGGGCGTCGTAACGCGCCTGCACCCCGGCAGGACGAGGGTCTTGCGGGCCGCCGAGATGTGGCCATCTCAAGGCGGCCCAGCCGCGACGAACCGGGAGGAGAACAGTCGCGGCTTCGCCGAAACGGACAAGTCCGCCAAAGGTTCCATCTCCGCCGTTGCTTATTTGCGCCGCGGCCGTTCGCCAGCGAATGAGCGGCTTGCGTCGATCCGCCCCCGCATCGTCGCGCTCCCTAACCGTGCGGTTTGACGGGCGCGACGACGCGCGGAGCGCTCATGCGCTGATGCGCCGCGTATGGCGATCCGGGAAATGCGGGGGCGCCCGACCCAACGGGGGGCGAGGGATAGGCCGGGGTTTGCGGCGCCGGGGTGGTTGAAGGCGTCACCACCTCTGGCGTCGAAGTTCCGGTAATGTCGCCGATGCCGCTGGCGGCGGCGCCGGTCGCCATCGACGCCATGAAGGCGATCAAAAGCGCGCAGCGTCTACGTACATTGTTGGTCATAACCTTGCTCACATGCCGACCATGATGCGGCATATGGTAAACGCCGTCTGTCCTGTCCAGGTTCCAGCGCGCTAGCGCGACACGTTGCGCGCCACCGCTAAAGTCGCGACAGCGGCGGCGACGATCTTGTCGCGGTCCTGAACGCCGGCGTTCACCTGATCGATGATCGCGCTCGCCAGGAGCTGACGCGTCAGATCCGCGTCTTGTTCGACGATCTTGACCTTGAGCCACGCCTCTTCGAAGGCGTCTTTCATCAGTCTGGTCGCCTCAGGACTATAGGCCTGCGATTCAAACCGCTTCGGCATGACCGCTCTCCCTTCTCCGCCGTGCAGTCAAGCATTGGGAGGGAATTGAGTCGAATCGTCGGCGTTTTGGAATTTGGCGGCTTTCGCTGCGCCGGTCTGACGCTATTCCTATCCCGGCGGACGCAAAATCGCCGCCCCGGATATTTTTTAAAAAGTCGCGGAACCTTCCGCCGCGTCGTCTGTTTTGAGGGCGCGCCGTGATGAATGCCCCCCAGCCCTTCACGGCTCTGGGCCGCCTGAGAGAACCCCTTCCTCTCGGCGGCCCTTTTTTCGTGAGGCTGCGAGGCGCGGCGGTCTCATGTAGCCGCGCTCGCTGAGCGCGGCGGGCGCCTAACTGAGCGGGCCGCGGTCAGCGACCGCGGCTACACGAGCCACGCCACGTCCAAAACCCGGCGCGGAACGATTGCGCGCGCGCGACGTTAACCCTGGCCTTTAGGAGAACAGATCGATGCGCGCACTGATTGCCTTGATAGTGATCGTCTACCTCGTCGGCGTTGGCGTCGCGCTTTCGCCGACGATTCAGGCCAAATGGAGCAGCGCTTCGGCGGCGGAGCTCGCTTCGAGCGTCACGCAGGCGCTGCCCAATGCCGTCGCATGGCCGGCGAGGGCTTTCCACAGCGTGACCGACCACGGCTGATTGCTGCGGGAGCTCCCGCCTAGCGAGACCCCCAAAAAAAACGGCCCACGCCAAAAGAGAAGCGCGGACCGAAGGAATAAAATCGGAACTGGGGAGAGTCCGAAGGTTGCTTAAATCGGATGACCGATGCGGGGATAATTCCCGCAAGCCCGAAACGGTTCCCGCCGGCCGGGGGCAAGTTCCTGTAGCCGCGCTCGCTGTGAGAGTTCGAACGGCGACGGGACAGCCTCATTCAAAACGCGAGCTCGAAGGATAAAAAGCGGCCCGCGCCTCTGCGGGAGGCGCGGGCCGCGGCGCGAGAGCCGGAAATGGGGGGCAGGACCAGCTCAATCGCGCAAGTCGTCCGAAGGTATGGGGACCCCAAGCCGACGCTGTGGAGATATGAATGACCGCGAAAACTTGAAGCCCCGGTAACGCGAACGTTACGCGGGCAAACGCCGCCCGCGCCCCTCGACCAAGCCTGCTTCCAAAATCATCCCACCCGACGCTGAAATCCGCCTGTAGGGCTTTAAGGGCGTGGGGCGGGAGTTTGCGAAAGGTCGCGCTTAGTCGGGCGGATGCGCCTTGCTGGAGCAGCCTCGTTTCCCATGTTCGCCGTCGCCGAAACCCGCCGTCACCTTTGTGAGCTTCGCGCGTTGTCATGGACCCTCCGCGTCCTGCGGGCGGGGTTCCCCTATCCAACCCGGGAGGTTGTCATGGCGATCTATGTCGCGTTCGGAACCTATACCGATCAAGGAATCCGCGAAATCGATCAGACCGTCAGCCGAACAAATGACTTCAAGGCTCTCGCGAAGCAATTCGGGGTGACCGTAAGAGATGTTTTCTGGATGCGTGGCCAGCAATACGACATGGTGACGATCCTGGAAGGGCCCGACCAACCAGCCGCGGACGCGCTTCTCCTCATCATGAACAAGAAGGGCTTCATCCGCACGCAATTGCTTCGCGCTTACACAGCCGCGGAAATCGAAATGTTCTTGGCGACGGCCGCCTAACGCATACGGCGCCGCGACCGAGGGAGGACGTCAGGCGGACAGGGCGACCTGCACGCCGCTCTCGCGCAGTTTCGAAAGAACGCCGCCGTCGCGCGTGAGCGTTCCGACCGCCACCATCAGGAACGCCCGATCCTGCGGCGTCTGGACCGCCTGAAGGGCGCGCGCAAGAATCGTTTCTTCGAGCGTGCTTGTGGGGAGCAGGTCAGCCGTGGTCAGCGCGCCATGTTGTTTCATCTCGACGCCAAGCTTGCTGAGATCGTCGGTGCGGCGCGCCGTATAGAGGCTCTCTTCATATTTGCCGATCGGACCGAGCCTGTCTCGAAGATCCAGCAGATAGACGAGGGTCTGTTCGTTGATCCGCTGATCGAGCGCCACGGGATCAGGCGGATGGAACGCGGCCTTCGCTTCGTCCGCCGAGACGAGATAGGCGATCGGCTTGCCCGTGGCCTGGGCGTGCTCCGCGATCGTGCCGCCGACGCTGGGCTGGGCCGGCGTCTGGCCTTCGGCGTGCAACAGCAGCGCGGTCTCGAAACCGGAAAGCTTGTCCTTGTTTGGCAAAGAGGAAAAACTCTTGTCTATCACGGCGCGGATGCGATCCGCCGTCGCCGCCGAGACGCGGCCCGAGATCGGAGGCAGCCGATCATGCGGCAGCGAGATGCGCGCGAACTGCACATTGGGAATGTCCGCGACCACCCGTTGCGCTTGCTCCGCGAAACGGTCGCCGTCCTTGACGATGTCGGCGGTCACGGCCGCGGCGGTGCGCGCATAACCGAACAGAAACGACGGCGGCTCGCCCGGCGGCGTCGCAGTCCAGAAGAGCCCGCGCGCTTCCGCGCCGGCCGCGCGCGCGGCGCCGCTCGCCGCTACGGCGAGACCCGTCATGAAAACTCGTCGGTTGATCGGCATGGGGAACCTCGTCGGCGTCGAAACGCAAACGACAGCCGATTGTTCCCTAGCGTCTCCCGCGCAGAGTTGGCGACAGCCGGCCGACGTAGGCCCACCGCCGTTGGTCTGGGCGGCCCTCGAAAATTTGAACGATATCGCCCATCGCAGAGCCAATCAGGCGGCAGGATGCGGGCACATTTGCCGGGAGAGGATTCGCAGCCCGCGCCCTCCGACTTTGACGGACCCGATCTAATGACGCCACCCGGTGGCCTGCTTACTTATCTTCTAAATCATTGAAATCGCTGGCTGGGGGGCCTGGATACGTTTAGAACTTTGTCCAAAGCGCTGCATGAAGCGAGAGATCAACGCCGTTAGTCTAACATTCTGTGTTGCCTAAACAAGCCACGTTCCTATTTTGTCCCACCCGTATATACTCGACCTTGGCAATGGATTCGAGGGTTCCCCATGGGGGCTTTGTGTAACCTTATGTGACCGCAACCCACCCTGCGAGGGCTAGGTTGGCACACCAAACGATAGAGAATGACCCAAAAAATGGCCCAACTAGCGCGGAAACAAGAAAAGCCAGCGAACAACGTCCTGCGCTTTCCATCGAAGCTTGAAGTGAAAATCGAAACTTTGGACAACCTGAAGTTCATGCGAAAGCTTGACGATCAGTCGATGCAACTGATTGTAAGTTCTCCGCCATATAACCTTGGAAAGTCTTACGAATCCAAACGCTCTCAGGACATTTATCTCGAAGAGCAAGCCGCAACGATTGCTGAGGCGGTCAGGCTGCTAAAGCCAGAAGGGTCTATCTGCTGGCAAGTTGGAAATCACGTCGCAGATGGAGAAATTTTTCCTCTCGACATCCTTTTGTATCCGCTGTTTCGGAACCACGGATTGATGCTGAGAAATAGAATTGTCTGGACCTTTGGACATGGACTGCATTGCCAAAAGCGCTTTTCGGGACGCCATGAAACAATCCTTTGGTTCACAAAGAGCGACGATTACACCTTCAATCTCGATCCAGTGCGTGTAGCTTCGAAGTATCCTGAGAAAAAGCACTTCAAGGGCCCCAAGAAAGGGCAAATGTCTGGCAACCCGCTCGGTAAAAACCCTTCCGACGTATGGGATATCCCGAACGTCAAGGCCAACCATGTCGAGAAGACGGACCATCCTTGCCAATTTCCCGTCGGCCTGGTTGAACGCTTGGTACTTGCATTGACCAAAGCGGGTGACAACGTGCTCGACCCATATCTTGGAGTGGGTTCGTCTGCGATCGCAGCTTTGAAGAATGGACGCAACGCGTACGGATGCGACAGCCTATCCGAATACACTGCGATCGCGCGCGATCGCGTCCAGAAGTTTTTTGCTGGGGAACTGCGAACGCGCCCCATGAATAAACCTGTGTACGAACCGTTGCCGCAGGAGACCGAATGAGACTCGCGTTCACCTATGATGATCACCACAACGCAGGCGCGGAGTGGGAGCGTCGTGAACTGAAAGAGTGGTTGACCGACGTTTTTGAGGCCCCAGCCTTGAAGATTCAGCAGAAGTGCACCTCGGAAATCCACCAGCACGTCGAGCAGGAATTCGTCAATGAGGGTTGGGCTCTCAACTTTCGTCTCGATCAGCAGCATCAACTAGCGGTGACCGCGATTAAGGACGACTTGGCGTTTCAACTACAAACGGGCAACATGAGCCGCGCGCCGTACGACTTGCTAAAATTGCAGTACCTATATCAAAGTAAACGCATCGCGGCCGCGGCGCTTGCGCTTCCCACGCGGGGTGCCGCTAAAGTCATCGGCGACAATCTGGCTAATGCCGAGCGCGTATGTCGTGAGATGAAACTCTTCGATCGCGTCATCACAGTGCCAATCATTGTTGTTGCATTCCAATAAGAGGCGCAGATGGCGAAATACGAAATCAAGCTTACCCCTCGATCGGAGCGCGAAGCCGTCATTCAAAAGCGGCTTGAGTCGGCGATCGATACTGACGTGCTGTGGGATTTTCGTGGTGAGAAAGCTGTACTGAAAGTTATCAGCCTTCCGGTCGATCTGCCCGTCTACCGCATGGCAAACTGCCGAACTTATTCCGAGCAGGAGGACGCGATCGCTAAGGGCGGACTCGATAAGAACTATTTCGCAAAAGGCCAGGAGCTGAGCACGGTGCAGGCCGCGCAACATGCACTCCTTGCGAAGCTGGCGAAGAAAGAATCCACGTCTGTCTCGTCCATTCTCGATGTGCTGGAAACAGAAGGTCAGCGTAATCCAATTCTCATTACGAGCACTGGGACGGTTGTGAACGGCAATCGTCGCCTGAGCGCCATGCGCGAACTCTACGCGGACGATGAGTCAGTCAATTCGCGATATGCCCACATTAAGTGTTTGGTGCTTCCCGCGGACACCAATCCCGATGAGGTAGATGATATCGAGGCCAACGAGCAAGCACGGCCTCAGACAAAACTCGAGTATGATTGGATCGGCGACGCACAGCTCGTTCGCAGGCAGGTGAACAAAGGAAGACAGCCGAAGGTAGTCGCAGTGCAACTGCGACGCAGCGAAGCCGATGTCCGAAACCTTCTACAATCCATCGATGAGGCCGATCTTTACCTCAATGAGTGGGTCAAAAAACCTGGCCAGTATTCCATCTTGAGTGGTGACGGCGAACAGATTTTCGGCGACTTACCTAGACGGCTTTCCGGTCAGACCGTTGCTCTTCAGAGCGCCAGCCGTGCAATCGCATGGTCGCTGTTTGACAATCGGGACAAGGTCCCGGGGCGGGTCTACTCGTACAATGCCGCTTTTGGCAAACTCGCGCCTGTCGTTCTCGCCATCGTCGCGGAGCAGCTCGATTTGCCAACGGCTTCAGTAACCGGGGCAGACGACGACGATGAAGGGTTCTCGGTCGACATCGCGGGAGGTGCCACGGCGGGCGAGGACTACTCCCGCATTATCGCCGCCCTCAAGAGCGACGAAACGAAAGAAGACGCCGTAGAGGCACTGATTGAAGCTTGCATCAGTACTCTCGAACGCGATCGGGGACAGCGTTCCAAAGGAGCCGCGCTGAAAGCATTCGTCCAAGTGCACGCTAAACTCGCGGGCATTGATCTTTCGACGGCGGGCGTGAACACTTATCTAGGAATCGGCAAGCAGCTCGAATCCATCCGCGAACTTCTTGGCAAGCTCGATACCAAGCTAGCCATTCTGAAGAAATCGCCGCCATCCGACACCGAAGACTAAGGCGCTTCTGTTCATGAGCGACCCGACTTCCATTAAGATCGAATACGGCGCAGGCAATACCGGGTGCTTCGTTATTGCGCCCGAGGACACCTCCGCACCGATATGGTCGCGCATTCGCGCTCTTATTGTCGAGAGCGATCTTAGCGCCAGCATAACGGCATCAACCATCCATCTGGCATGGCCCGACGCGTTGAATGTTGTCCGAGAGTTTGGCTCGAAGGCAACCCAACGCGCCTTGAATTTTCGGTTCAGGCCGGACGAAAGCGCTGCGGCGCGCATTCAAGCTTTTTCCTCGGAAGTGCGGTCCGCGCGAGAATGTCAGCAGGCGCTCGCTCCTGTGCGCACGCCGGAGCAGATTGAGGCCGATCTCTGGTCGATGGGTTTCCAGAGACGGAAACTCAAGGATTTTCAGCTTCGCGACCTCTCACATCTCATGACGCTTGCGAACGGTGCAAATTTCTCGGTCCCCGGCGCGGGCAAAACCACAGTCACATTTGCTTTGCACCTGATGGTCCGCAAGCCTGCTCAGCAACTTTTTGTCGTTGCACCAAAGGCCGCCTTTCAGGCGTGGCGGGACATAGTTGATGAATGCATGATTGCTGATGCATCGGACGGCGCATCAGAACAGTTCATCGTTCTCGATGGGCGCGAACAAGAGACAGCGCTCGCCCTTGTGTCCGGTGCAACACGGTTCCTCATGTCGTACGATCTGATGATCCGTCAGCAAGGGTTGATCGCATCGCATTTCGCGAGCCACTCGATCCATTTGGTTTTGGATGAAGCGCATCGCATGAAGGCTGGGTTGCTTTCGCAGCGCGGTGCATTTTTGCTCAACGTCGCCACGCTGCCTGCCCGGCGCGACATTCTTACCGGGACGCCAATGCCTCAAGCAGCGTCCGACATTCAATCGCAGCTAGATTTTCTTTGGCCAGGCCACGGGCTCGGTGTGGAAGTTGCGCGAGGTAAAGCGCCGCGCGAAGTGCTGGGCAACCTCTACGTCCGCACGACGAAGACCGAATTGGGGCTTCCAAAGGTAAAGCGGCATTTCATCGATATCACGATGAGGCCCGGACAACTCGCACTTTACTCCGTCGTGCGTAGCGAGTTCCTGCGGCAGTTCGCATCGCAAATGAACTATAAGATGGGGCAATCGCAGATATTGAGGGCGCGCCGATCGGTAATGCGGCTCCTCCAACTCTCTGTGAGCCCCAGCCAAGCGCTAACCGCAATGGCAAATGATGAGTATCAAATTGCGTCCGGCATCGCAGACACCGTTATGGAAGAGGGACACTCGGCGAAGCTGAGCGCCGTTATGGATCACGCGCGTGCATTGGCGCACGCGGGCGAAAAGGTTGTGATATGGACTATTTTTACCGACACCATCAGAAGCCTTGCTTCGGCGCTAGCCGACCTCAATCCTGTGGTACTACATGGCGGCGTACCGTCGGGCTCTGAAAGTGATCCCGACACTCGCGAAGGGCGGGTAAACCGCTTCCATGTTGATGGAAGTTGTTCCGTGCTGATCGCCAATCCGGCAGCAGCGGGCGAAGGCATCAGCCTCCATACAGTTTGCCACAACGCTATTTACGTCGATCGAAGCTACATTTCCACCCACTACCTCCAATCGATCGACCGTATCCACCGTCTCGGCTTGGAGGCGCATCAGAAAACAGATATTTTCTTATATCGCTCTAAGGCTCCGCCAGAAATCGGAAGCATCGACCTTTCCGTCAGTCGCAGACTGACCGAGAAAATTCGCAACATGCAGATACTTTTGAACGATCCCGATCTTCATGAAATTGCTCTCGACGAAGAGGAAGCAGATGATCCGATCGACTACGATATCACTACCGATGATATCATAGATCTGATCCGTGAGTTGGAGGGCAAAGGCCTGCCTTCGTCCGAAGAGGACGAATGACCGGCGCGCCTTCAACTGAGAGAGTCTTTGCTCTCTCCGCCTTTGAGGGCGTGCGATTGATTCGGGCTTATTCCGTCAAGCAACCGGACACGCCGATCGTCGAACTTCTGGCAATCATCGAGCACATCGAATCTGACGCACCGAACCTTGATTTAGAGGCTTCGGTGTATCTGCATGGCCTCGTCGAGGCGGAATGTCCGCTGAACGGCGACGGATTCTATCAAGCCTGCATCTCGGCAGTTGTCACAAAACATCAGCCGAATTGGTGCAAGGCCATGAAACAAGGGCGTATGCGGTTCCTGGACTCTTTGGCCACCAACGATCGTGACGTGTTTGCGGCGGCCGGTCTTGCAAAGGACCCACCGCCCATTTCCGTAGTGACGTGGTGGGATACCGTCACGGGCTTTGCGCGACTTATCGCGGATATCGCAAAAATGGAGCAAGCGCGCGAAGCTGAACAGCTTTCGATGGATTACGAGACACAGCGCCTCGCGAAATTGGGACTCAACCGCACGCCCGAGTGGAAGGGATTAGACGATAATTTTGCCGGTTATGATGTCCTCTCTTACGACGCGGGGGAGTTCGGTCCAATCAGCCGCATGATCGAAGTGAAATCCACGATCGCGTCTCCACTTCGCTTTATCATAACTAGGCACGAATGGGATCAGGCGGCGAAAATCGGCCCGGCTTATATCTTCCACGTATGGGACATGGCGAAAGTTCCCCCCGTGCTTTACGAGCGCAAGTCAGAGCAAGTGGCTCCGCACATTCCGCAAGACAACGAGAAAGGAAAGTGGAAGACGGCTGAAATCCCACTTGGAGTTTAATTCATCGCGGCGGTGGCTTCGACCTATTCGTGCAATTGGGTTTCCGCATCGCAAAAGAAATCTGCGAACCTGCGCCCGAGAAGCTTGACAGCCGCCAATCCCGCGACCGAGCCCGAAGCGGAAAGGTGTTCACATGTTTCCTCATGAAGTATCGAACACTATTTTGCCCCCCCCCGCTGATCTTCGAGCGCAGTGAGGAGATTCAGTGACGTGGGTGACGTCGCCAAACCTTTTAGCAGCGTCACAAAATATTATGCAATTATTTCAATTCTTTATTGGCTGGGGGACCTGGATTCGAACCAAGATTGACGGAGTCAGAGTCCGCAGTTCTACCGTTGAACTATCCCCCAAGCGACAGGAGCGTGGGGCCGCTAGATAGCGAAGGCGCGGGCGCGGCGCAAGAGCGGCGAGCGGCGCCGCGCCGCTGTTGTCGCAAAACCCTCTCATTCCGCGCGCACCTATTGCCGCGTGAGGCGTCGCGACTTGCCGCGACGCGGCCGCGAGGGCAAAGTCGTCCCGCTCGCCGGGGCGCCCTGGCGCGGCGCAGGGCGAGCGGGGCTCAAAGGGAGGGGAGACAACCTCATGGTGCAGAAAATTCTCGTCGCCCAGGGGGGCGGGCCCACGGCCGTCATCAACCAGTCGCTGGTCGGCGTCGCGCTGGAGGCGCGTAAATTCGCCAGCGTGGAGCGCGTCTATGGCGCGGCTTTCGGGGTGCGCGGCATCGTCAATGAGGATTTCGTCGATCTGTCGCGCGAGACCAGCCGCAATCTGGAGGCGGTCGCCAATACGCCGTCCTCGGCTCTGGGCTCGACTCGCGACAAGCCGGACCTCGCCTATTGCCAGGAAATTCTCAAAGTCCTGAAGGCCCATGCGATCGGTCATTTCTTCTATATCGGCGGCAATGATTCGTCCGACACCGTGCGCATCGTCGCCGACGAAGCGCGCAAGAGCGGCTATGCCCTGCGCTGCGTGCATATCCCCAAGACCATCGACAACGATCTGGTCGGCAACGACCATACGCCGGGCTTTCCCTCGGCGGCGCGTTTCGTCACGCAGGCGTTCATGGGCGTCAATCTCGACAATGCCGCGCTGAAAGGCGTCTATTGCGCCGTGATCATGGGCCGGCATGCGGGGTTCCTGACCGCGGCTTCGGCTTTGGCGCGCAAATTCCCCGACGATGGCCCCCATCTCATCTATCTGCCCGAACGCACTTTCACGATCGACGGCTTTCTCGCCGATGTGAAGGCGACGTTTGAGAAGCATGGCCGCTGCATCATCGCCGCCTCCGAGGGCATTCATGACGAGCAGGGCGCGCCCATCATCACCAAGCTCGCCAGCACGGTCGAGAAAGACGCGCATGGCAATGTGCAGCTCTCGGGCACCGGCGCGCTCGCCGACCTCTTGTGCGAAGAGATCAAGACCAAGCTTGGCATCAAGCGCGTGCGCGGCGACACGTTCGGCTATCTCCAGCGCTCATTCGCCGGCTGCGTCTCCGACGTCGACCAGCGCGAAGCGCGCGAGGTCGGCGAGAAGGCGGTGCAATATGCGCTCTGGGGACAGACCGACGGCTCGGTCGCCATCCAGCGGACCGGCGCCTACGCCGTCGATTATCCGCTGATCCCGCTGGAGAATGTCGCGGGCAAGACGCGCGTGATGGAGGACGAATTCATCACCAAGGCGGGCAATGACGTGACGGAAGCGTTCCATTCCTATCTGCGCCCGCTGCTTGGCGCGGGGCTGCCCGAAGTCGAGCGGCTGCGGATGAGCAGGGTCGCGAAGATCCTGAAATAGCGGGCAAGGCGCGCGATCTCCCTCTCCCCTTGTGGGGGAGGGTTGGGGTGGGGGGTCGCGCTAACCTCTCAGATTACTGGGCTTTATGAAGATTCGGAGGGGCCGGTGCGACCCCCCTCCCTAACCCTCCCCCACAAGGGGGGAGGGGATTCCCGTGCTCGAATCGTGTCGCCAAATCCGAGTCCACTGAGGCGCGATTCGCTTCAATCGACCGTCTCGCACGCGGCTTAACTTGCGCTATCTCGCAACAACACGACGCCTTCGCGCTGGCGCTGCCTACGCGCGGCTCGATCCCTTGCGCCCTCTTGGCAACTGATATAATGAGTATGTCACGATATCAACGTGCGAAGCCGGTGTATTGGCGGCCGAAAATCACAAACTGGGAGGGTCGAATGAGGGGGTTAGGGTTTTTGGGGCGCGTGGCGGCGTTCAGCGGCATGATGATGGCGGCGGCCGTTCCCGCGCATGCCCAGGCGATCAAATTATGGACGCTGAACTTCGCCAATGACTCGGCCAATCAGGCCTTCCAATCGATCATCAAGCAATTCGAGACCGCCAATCCCGGCATGACCGTTCAGGTCGAAACGCGCGGCGTCGACGAACACAAGGCCGCGCTGCGCGTGGCGGCGGGATCGGATCAAGGTCCCGATATTTTCTTTAGCTGGGCCGGGCTCGGCCTTGGCGGCGAATTCGTCAAATCGGGCCTCGCGCTGCCGATGGACAAATATTACGCCCAATATAAATGGGACGACGAATTCCTTCCCGCGGCGGATATTTTCTCCAAGCAATATGCGGGCGGTCGCTATGGCGTGCCCTACTCATTCCACGGCGAAGCGCTCTATTACAACAAGGCTTTGTTCGCCAAAGCCGGCATCACGAGCGAGCCCAAAACCTACGCCGATCTCTTGGCCGACGCCGATAAGCTCGCCGCCGCCGGAATCCCCGCCATCACCTTCGGCGGCACCGTCAACTGGCATGTAATGCGCCTGCTCGACGAGATTCTGGAGACGCAATGCGGCGCCGAAAAGCATGATGCGCTGATGACCATGCAGGCGAGCTGGGCGAGCGAGCCTTGCGCGACCAAATCCTTCACGGAATTCCACAATTGGTCGTCGAAATATTTCCTGAAGCCGTTCATGGGCATCGGCCAGGATCAATCGTTTAATCTGTTTCTCGCCGGCCGAGCCGGGATGATGCTGGAGGGCGACTGGCTGGTCGGCCAGCTCAAGCAGAACAACAAGCTGGCCGATTATGGGCTGTTTCTGTTCCCCACCGGCGGCAGCCGCCTCTATGGCTTCTCGGAATATAATTACATCAGCTCTAAGAGCAAAAACCCGGATGTCGCCGCCAAATTCCTCGACTTCCTCGCCTCAAAGGACGTGCAGCAGGCCCATCTTGGCGATTTTGGATCGATCTCGATCAACAAGAACGTCAAATACACCAGCACGGAGCCGCTCGATCAGGAATGGGTGAAGATTTTCAATGAGGTCAACGGCACTTTCGTCAACGGCGACCAGGCGTTTCCGCTCGATGTGACGACTGAATATTGGCGCATCATCAATGAGGTCGCGAGCGACAATCTCGATCCGTCCAAGGCGGCCGCCGAGCTTCAGAAGTTCATCGGCAATCGCAAATAAGCTTCTGACGTCGGGCGCTCCGGTTCTCCGCCGGGGCGTTCTTCGTTGGTCCGGAGAACAGGGCGCAGGATGCAATTGAGTCGACGGCTCCAGTCGCCGCCTTTTCAAGGCGCCATGCTGCTCGCCCCTGCTTTGATCGTCTATGGCGTTTTCGCGCTCTATCCGCTGATCGATGTGTTCGGGCTCAGTTTCATGAAATGGAACGGCCTGACGCCGACGCGCACTTTCGTCGGCCTCGATAATTATGTGCAGGTCTTCAATAACGATCCTGTCTTCTGGGGCGCGCTGAGGAACACGATTCTCTGGACGATCATGTCCGTCGCGTTTCCGCCGTTGATTGGATTTGGCCTCGCGCTCGGGCTCAATCAGAACATACCGGGGCGCGCGCCGCTCCGCGCCCTCTATTACATGCCGGTGATCATCGCGCCGATCGCGGTCGCGACGATGTGGCGCTGGATGTACGACCCGTTCTTTGGCCTGTTCAATCAGATGCTCGCCGGCGTCGGGCTGCAGAGCGTGATCAAGGACTGGCTCGGCGACCGCAATGTCGCGCTGTTTTCGGTCTTCATCGCTTATGTCTGGCAGACCGTCGGCTTCTCGATGGTGTTGTTTCTGGCGGGGCTGCAGAGCGTTTCGCAGACACTCGTCGAAGCCTCGCGCATCGACGGGGCAGGGCGGTTCGGCGTGTTCCGTTATGTCACGCTGCCCGCGCTAAAGCCGACCATCACCATTGTCGTCATCCTGTCGCTGATCAATTCGCTCAAAGCCTTTGAGATCGTCTACGGCATGACCGGCGGCGGCCCGGCGCAATCGACGCAGATGCTCGCGATGTGGGCCTATACCGAGGCGATGCAGCTCGGCGATTTCGGCCGCGGCAGCGCCATTTCCGTCGTCCTGCTGCTGATCACGCTGGCGGTCGTCATTCCGTATCTCCGGTGGTCGCTGCGCCGCCAGGACGCCAATCAATGAGCGCGCTCGCCCATCCCTTTCGCCCCGCCGGCGCCAACAAGATCGATCCGGTGCTGGTGATGCTGTGGATCCTTTTGATCGCCGTGGCGGCGCTATGGATCGCGCCCTTCATTTTCATCGTCTTCACCTCGCTCAAATCCAACGCAATGGTAATGGGCACGGGAGCGTTCGCGCCGCCCAGCGAAGCCGATTGGGGCAATTATTCGCGCGCCTGGGCGCGTGGTAAATTCAGCACGACCGTGCTCAACAGCGCCATCATCACCATCATCAAAGTGCCGCTCGGGCTGGCGATCTCAGCGATGGCGGCTTATGCGCTTAGCCGCATCCAGATGGTTGGACGACGCATCGCTTTCCTCGCGATCGTCTTCGGCACGATGATCCCGTTCCAGGTCATGCTGGCGCCGCTTTTCACGCTGGTGAACAGCCTCGGCCTGATCAATACCTATGTCGGCATCATTCTGCCCTATCTGGCGTTCGGCGTGCCTTACCAGGTTTTCATCCTGCATGGCTTCTTCAGGGATGTGCCCAAGGAATTGAGCGAGGCCGCCTTGATCGACGGGGCCTCGCATTTCACCACCTTTCGCCGGATCTTCCTGCCGATTTCGCTGCCCGTTCTGGCGGCCCTGCTGATCCTCGATTTCGTCGCGACATGGAACGAATTCGCGATGGCGCTCGTCATTCTGCAGGACAACAGCAAGTGGACGCTGCCTCTGGGGCTGATGTCGTTTCAGAGCCAGTTCTCGAACGATTATGGTCAGCTCAATTCGGCGATCGTCATGACGGTGCTGCCCGCCACGATCGTCTACCTTATCTTTCAGCGCTATTTCATCAGCGGGCTCACATCGGGCGCCGTCAAGGAATAGATCGAGGATTTTTTCGCTCATCGCCCGAGTCAACGAGGATTTAATGGATCGCCAATCGCCAATCGCCCAATGGGATATTTTCGAGGCCGCCTTCCAGGGGCCAGCGGCGGGCAATCCCTATCTCGACGTGACGATCGAGGCTGTCTTCTCGTTCGGCAATCGCGACGTGCGGGTTCCCGGTTTCTATGACGGCGAGGGGATATTCCGCGTGCGTTTCATGCCGGATGCGCAGGGCGAATGGCGCTATCGCACGATCGCCAATGTGAGCGAGCTCGACGGGCGAACCGGGAGCTTTGCCTGCGGCGGACCCCGCGCGGGCATGCACGGCCCGGTTCACGTGCGCGACAAATTCCATTTCGCTCACGCCGACGGCAAACCCTATTTTCCGTTCGGCACCACCTGTTACGCCTGGACGCACCAGCCGCTCGCCATGCAGGCGCAGACGCTGGCGACGCTGAAAGATACCCGCTTCAACAAGCTGCGCATGGGCGTCTTTCCCAAGGATTACATCTACAATCAGAACGAGCCGCTTTATCCCGCCTTCGAGACGGGGGCCGACGGCAAGGAAGATTTCGATCGCCCGAACGCGACAATGTTCCGCCATTTCGAGAACCAGGTCGGCGCGTTGCGGGAGCTTGGCGTCGAGGCCGACATCATCATCTTCCACCCCTATGACCGCTGGGGCTATTGCGACATGGGCGCCGAGCGGGACTTTCGCTATCTGCGCTATCTCGTCGCGCGGCTCGCCGCCTATGCCAACGTCTGGTGGTCGCTCGCCAACGAATATGACTTTCTGCTCGATTGCAAACCGATCGCCCAATGGGATCGCTATTTCCATATCATCGAGGAAAACGATCCCTATCGACACCTGAAATCGATCCATAACGGCGAGGCGACGATGAATTTCGATCATCGCAAGCCATGGGTCGACCACGTCTGCATCCAGAACTGGGACGTCAAACGCACGGCCGAATGGCGCGAAGCCTGGGGCAAGCCGATCGTCAATGACGAGCCCGAATATGAAGGCGACATCCCGCGCCCCTGGGGCAATATCAGCGCGATCGAACTCGTCCATCGCTTTTGGGTGACAATCATGCGCGGCGGCTATGCCGGGCATGGCGAAACCTTCATGCATCCGGAAGATTTGCTGTGGTGGGCCAAGGGCGGCGAATTGCGCGGCGAAAGCTGGAAGCGGATCGGCTTTCTGCGCGACCTCATCGAGGCGGATGTGAAGCATGGTTTGACGCCGTTCACGCCGCAAGACGGCCGTTGGGTGTTCTCGCGGGTCTCGGGCGCCAGCGACGGCGATGTGACCTATCTCTATTTCGGCGAACATCAGCCGGCCGCCTGGGCTGTCGGCCTGCCGATGGAGGACGGCGATTATGAAATCGACCTGATCGATATCTGGGCCATGACGATCGAACGGATCGGCAAGGCGCCGCTGCCCGCTTCGCCCGGGCTGCGTCAGCGCAATGGCGCGATCGTCGGGGGAGAGCCCGAAGCGGCTTTCGGGATCCATCTGCCGGGCAAGCCGTACCAGGCGGTCCGCATTCGGGTTAGGAAATAGGCGTCAAAACGCGCCTGAGGAATTGCAAGAGACGGAAGCCGCCATGCATTCGGTCGAAATAAGCAACGTCAAGAAATTCTATGGATCGACCGAGGTCCTGCATGGATTGTCGCTCGATATCGACGACGGCGAATTCGTGATTCTGGTTGGGCCGTCGGGATGCGGCAAGTCGACGCTTTTGCGGATGATCGCCGGCCTCGAGACCATCTCGTCCGGCACGATCAAGATCGCCGACCGCGTCGTGAACGACCTGCAGCCCAAAGAGCGCGATATTGCGATGGTCTTCCAGAACTATGCGCTTTATCCGCAGATGACGGTCGCCGACAATATCGGGTTCTCGCTGCAAATGGCGAAGATCCCTAGGGAGGAGCGCGTCAGGCTGATCGCCGATGCGGCCGCTATTCTCGGTCTTGAGCCCTTGCTTGGCCGCTATCCCCGTCAATTGTCGGGAGGCCAGCGCCAGCGGGTCGCGATGGGCCGCGCGATCGTGCGCAAGCCGAAAGTCTTTCTATTCGACGAGCCGCTCTCCAATCTAGACGCCAAGCTGCGGGTGCAGATGCGGGCGGAGATAAAATCGCTGCAAAAGCGTCTCAACACGACGACCGTCTATGTGACGCACGATCAGATCGAGGCCATGACGATGGCGGACAAGATCGTGGTCATGCATGCCGGCTCGGTCGAGCAAATCGGCGCGCCGCTGGAGCTTTACGATCGCCCCGTCAATACGTTCGTCGCCAGTTTTATTGGTTCGCCTTCCATGAACCTTGTGAACGGGACGTTGCTCGATGCGGGCAGACCCGGTCTTAAACTCGACGATGGCGTCATTCTTCCGCTGGCGGAGACGCCCAAAGGGCTTTCGGGGCGAAATGTCATTTTCGGCATACGCCCCGAGCATATCGTCGTCGACCCGGAAGCGGGCGTTCCCGCCGAGATCAAAACTGTCGAGCCGACAGGCTCGGAAACGCATGCGAGCGCATTCATCGGCAAACAGGAATTCTCCTGCGTGTTTCGCTCGCGCATCGCCATTGCGCCCGGCGACAAACTGCCCCTGAGCTTTGCCCAGGGGCCTGGCCATTTCTTTGATCCGGCGACGACCATGCGAATATAGATCCGGTTGGCGGGGCCACGCTGGCCCTGGCTCCGGAGATCCGCGATCAGCCGAACGTGAAGGCGAAAGCCTGGGCGCCGGGATCGAGAAACTCGATCTCGAACTGCCGATCGGCGGAGGGTTTGCTCTGCCGGATCAATTGGTAGAGGCGCTGTCCGACGATCGTCCCGTTCCCCTGATCGTCGATATCGGCGCCGTGATCGCCTTCGGGCGCCTTGCCATCGATCAGCACGCGGAACCGCACCGGTTTGCCGTCAGCCGAAGGCCCCAGGACAAGATGCAGATCGCGCGCATGGAAGCGATACGCGATGCGCCCGTTCGCCGCATTCAGAACGGCGCGCTCGCCGCCGATCGTCCAGTCGCCCGCGAGCGCCCATTGGTTGAGCTGCAATTGCGGCGCGATGGAATAGGTCTGGGGCTTGTCGGAGACGGCGCCGCCGGGCGAGGCGAAATTTTCGGCGCGCATATAGCCGAGATAGGTTTCCGGCGATTTCACATCGTTCATATCGGCCGCGGCCTCCGCGCCTTGCGCGTTCACCGCAACGATATCTTGTGAAACGCCGCTCGCGCCGGCCTCGGCCAGAAGCTGCTGGATGATCTTTTCCGACTGGTCGTATTCGCCCTCGCCGAAATGATGGTGGCGAAGGCGCCCCTGCGCGTCGATGAAATAATGGGCCGGCCAATATTGATTGTCGAAGGCGCGCCAGATCGCATAATCATTGTCGATCGCCACGGGATAATCGACCTTCAAGTCCTTGGTCGCCTGACGGACATTGTCGATATTTTTCTCGAATGCGAATTCGGGCGCATGGACGCCGATCACGACCAGGCCCTGGTTCTTATATTTTTCTGCCCAGGCGCGGATGTAGGGCAGGGAGCGCAGGCAGTTGATGCAGGAATAGGTCCAGAAATCGACCAGGACGACCTTGCCGCGCAGCGCCTCGATGCTCAAAGGCGGCGAATTGAGCCATTCGACCGCGCCCGCCAGCGAAGGGGCCGGCCCTTCGACCGGCAGCGCGTCGGCCGCCGGCTTGGCCTTCATCATCATCATGGCCGGCCCGCCCTTCATCGCGTCGGACCCGCTCATCATCGCCGGCGCGCCGTTCGCCGCATTGGATGCGCTCATCATCGCGCCTGAATCGCCCTTCATGATCACCGACGGTTGCGGCTGATCGCTGGCGTGTTCCGCCGGCACTTTGTCGATCAGCGTCTGCTCGACACTCGCTGTGCTCGCGAGCGAAACCCGCGTCAGCAGCCCGGTGTCGAGGCCCAAGGCGATCGCCACGACGCCGCACAGAACCGCGGCGCCAAGACCGCGCCGGATCCATTCGCCGGCGCCGAGCGATTGCTTCATCGCCTTGAAGACACGGCCGCCGATCAGAAGAGCGAGGGCGAGCGATGTCGCGGCCCCCGCCGCATAGGCCAACAGCAGCAGTGAGGTCTGGACATTGGCGCCCTGCAGCGCCGCGCCCGTCAGGACGAGGCCCAGAATCGGGCCGGCGCAAGGCGCCCAGAGCAGGCCGGTCGCGATGCCGAGCAGAAACGACGGCCCGAAGGACGAGCCGGATCTATTGGGATCATCCGCCTTCTGCGAGAGACGTCCGCCAAGCGCGACCAGCGGGCGCGTCAGCCGGTCCGCGAGCTCTGGAAACAGCAGCGTCACGCCGAATAAGGCGAGAAGCACGATCGCTGCGAACCGCCCGTACTGGTTGGCCTGCACGGCCCAGCCGCCGCCGACCGCCGCCAGCGTGGCGACGCCGGCGAAAGTGATCGCCATGCCCAGCAGCAGCGGCAGGCCGCTCTTGACGAAAGGCTGGTCGGCGCGCGCAAAGACGAAGGGAAGGACCGGCAGAATGCACGGACTGACAATGGTCAGCACGCCGCCCAGATACGAAACAACGAACAGGATCATCGTCTTTGCTCACTCTTGCTGGCGGTCAGGCGGCGGCTGGAACGAATTTCAACGCGACGCCGTTCATGCAATAGCGCAGCCCCGTCGGTTTGGGCCCATCGTCGAAGACATGGCCGATATGGCCGACGCAGCGCCGGCAGTCGATGGCGGTGCGGGTCATGCCGAACGAAGTGTCCTGCTTTTCGCTGACCGCATTGTCGAGGGGCGCCCAGAAGCTTGGCCAGCCCGTGCCGCTGTCGAACTTGGTCTTCGAGGAAAAAAGCGGCAGATCGCATCCTGCGCAGGCGAAAGCCCCCACGCGTTCTTCATGCAAGAGCGGGCTCGTGAAGGGCCGCTCGGTCGCCGCCTCCCGCAACACGGCATATTGGTCGGCGGTCAGCATCTTCCGCCATTCCGCATCCGTATGCGTGACCGGGTCGTCGGTCGCGGCGCGCGCGGCTAACAGGGGAATGAATGAGCCGGCCGAGATCGCGGCCACGCCCCAAAAACTTCCGTTCAAGACTTGTCTGCGTGTCGGCATGTTCCGCCCTCATGTTTGTCCGGTCGCGATGAGTGTCGCCAATGCCAATACGTAATGCGCCGCGCTATCGTTACCGGAATAATTGCGATCACGGCGAGTTGATCGTTTGAGGCTCGTTGTTTGAGCGGCGTCTTTGCCGCGTCCGGCATCGCCGCCTCTTGGCAGATGAGCCTCATCGCTATATTCATTGAGATATAGCGATGATGGTTGAAGATCACACGCCCAGGGAGGTTTCAATGACAATTGCGATACGCAGGCCCGCGCTCGGTTCAGCCGCGACGGCGTTCCTGGCAAAGAAACATCAAATGCTGATCGACGGCAAATGGGTCGACGCCCGCAGCGGCCAGACCTTCGCGGTTGAGGATCCGGCCACCGAGGAAATCATCGCCCATGTCCCAGCCGGCGATAAAGCCGACATCGATCTGGCCGTCGCCGCCGCGCGCCGCGCCTTCGAGACCGGACCGTGGTCGCGCATCTCGCCGGCCGCTCGCCAGCGTCTCGTCTGGTCGCTCGGCGACCTCATCGAGCGCCACGCCGACGAACTCGCCGAATTGGAGGCGCTCGACAACGGCAAGCCGGTGACCAACGCCCGCCGCGACGATGTCGGCGGCTCCATCGAGATGTTCCGCTATATGGCGGGTTGGGCGACGCGCATGAACGGCGAGCAGATTCCGGTGTCCTCGCCCGGCGACTGGCATGTCTACAGCATGCGCGAACCGGTCGGCGTCGTCGGCCAGATCATCCCGTGGAATTTTCCGCTGATGATGGCCGCCTGGAAGCTGGCGCCCGCTCTGGCGGCCGGATGCACGATCGTGCTGAAGCCCGCCGAACAGACGCCGCTGTCGGCGATCCGTCTTGGCGAACTCGTCACCGAAGCCGGTTTCCCCGATGGCGTCCTCAATATCGTCACCGGCTTTGGCGAAACGGCGGGCGCGGCGCTTGCCGAGCACCCGGATGTCGACAAAGTGGCTTTCACCGGCTCGACCGAAGTCGGCAAGCTGATTGTCAAGGCGGCGGCCGGCAATTTGAAGCGCGTTTCGTTGGAGCTCGGCGGCAAATCGCCCGCCATCGTCTTCCCCGACGCCGATCTCGAACTCGCCATCGCCGGAACGGCGAGCGCGATCTTCTATAATCAGGGCCAGTGCTGCACCGCGGGTTCGCGGTTGTTCGCCCATAAGTCGATCTACGACAAGATCGTCGAAGGCGTCTCCGCGGAGGCGGGCAAGCTGAAGGTCGGGCATGGCCTCGACCCCTCAGTCAATCTGGGGCCGCTGGTCTCCAAGGAGCAGCATATGCGCGTCCAGGGCTTCCTCGAAGCAGGACGCAAAGAGGGCGCCGAGGTCGTGACGGGCGGCAAGGTCCACGGCAACCAGGGCTATTTCGTCGAGCCGACGGTTCTGGCCCGCACCGACCGTTCGATGAAAGTGGTGCGCGAGGAAATCTTCGGGCCGGTCGTCTGCGTCCAGTCCTTCGACGACGCCGATCTCGACGCCGTCGCCAAATTCGCCAACGACACCGAATATGGCCTGTCCTCAAGCGTCTGGACGCGCAACCTGAAGGCGGCCCATATGATGGCGCGCAAGATCAGGGCCGGCACGGTCTGCATCAACACCCATAATTACGGCGACCCCGCCTGGCCGTTCGGCGGCTACAAGCAATCGGGCTGGGGCCGCGAAATGGGCAAAGAGGTCATGGAGCATTACACCGAGACCAAGGCAGTCGCCGCCCGGCTTTGAAGCTCAGACAGTCCGGTGGCGTCTGTCGGCAGGCGCTGCCGGCCGGTCTTATTGCTCGTCACCTGCAGGCGGCGCTTTGAGCAGCGCCGCATCTGTTGCGAGATAGTCGGCGAAGGCGCGCGCCGCGGGCTTCGCCGCTCCAGCAGGGAAGACGGCGAAAAGGTCGACGGAATCCATTGTCCAGTCAGCCATGACGCGCACGAGATCGCCGCGTTCCAGTTCGGCTCGACAGCCCCAGAAAGTCATCGATGCTACGCCCAGGCTCTCGACCGCGGCGGCGGTGACGGCTTCGTTGGCCGAAGCGGCGACCCGCCAGCGCGGCGGTACGATCGACTCCCGATGGTCGTCTTTTGCAAACGACCATTCGCGGCGCGACCGGCTTCCCGGTCCAAGAATGAGGGTGTGGCCAGCAAGGTCGGAAGGCGTGCGGGGCGCGCCGCGCGTTCGCAAATATCTTGGCGAGGCGAAGAGCGCCAAAGTCGTGCGTCCGAGCCGGCGGACCACAAGCGAGGAATCGGCGGCCGAGCCGAAGCGGAGCGCCAGATCCACGCCCTCCCGCAGCAAATCCTGGCGGGCGTCATCGATGGCGAGGTCGACGCGAAGCGAGGGATGCCGCTCCAGAAAGGCGGGGAGGCGCGGAACGATCTCGCGGATGCCAAAGCTGGTGCCGACGCCGATGCGCAACAGCCCCTTGAGCTCGCCCGTCCCCCGCGCGGCGTGATCGGCCTCTTCGAGCGCGGCGAGGATCGGCTCGATGTGGGCGAGGTAATCGGCGCCGGCCTCGGTCGTCGTGACCGCTCTCGTCGTGCGCGTAAGAAGCTTCGCCCCAACCTCCCGCTCCAGATTCGCGACGATGCGCGACGCCGACGGCTGCGACAAGCCCAGTTCCTTTCCGGCGCGCGAAAAGGCGCCCAGTCGCGCGACCCGAGCAAAAAGCCTCAGCGCCTGAAGCCGGTCATTCATTTGAATTCCAAATATGTCCTACTCGATTCTACCGTCTACCGGATGCGCGAGCCAACGCCAACCTGTCAAGCGTCGGCGCTGTTCGCCGCGAGAGGAGAGAACATGTCACTTCAAGATCGGCTCGATGCGTTCAAGACGGAATTCCTCAAGAAGGTTCCGCCCGAAGCCGCCGGCATCATGGATAAGGCGACCGCCGCGCTTGTCGCTTCCGGTCAAGCGAAACAGGCCCTCGGCGTCGGCGGCGAGGCGCCGAAATTCAACCTGCCCAGCGCCGATGGCGCTGTTGTCGCATCGTCGGATCTATTGGCCAAGGGACCGCTCGTCGTCGTCTTCTATCGCGGCGCCTGGTGTCCCTATTGCAATCTGGACCTTAAGGCGATCGAGGAAACCGCTTCCGACATTCGCGCTCTTGGCGCGTCGCTGATCGCGATTTCACCGCAAACCGCGCCGAATAGCAGAAAAATGCAAGAGCAAAACGGCCTGAGCTTTCCGATTCTCAGCGATCAGGGCGGCGCGATCGCCGAAGCGTTTGGCCTGCGATTTCGCTTGCCGGACGATCTGGTCAAACTGATGACGGGCTTTGGCGTCGACCTGGCGATGTACAACGATGATCCCAACGGAACGTTGCCGATGCCGGCCCGCTATGTCATCGACAAAAATGGAATCGTCGCCTATGCGGAAGTCAGTCCCGACTACACGCGCCGGCCGGACCCATCGGAGCTTTTGCCGACGCTGCGCCGCCTGCGCGAACTCGCTGCGGCGTGATCTCTCGCCCCCGCGTCGCCGGATGCGCCGACGCGGGGGCGCATCCACGCGAACGGGCGATTTGAAAATCAAACGGTGAAGCTAACCCCGCAGCCGCAGGACGCGACCGCGTTCGGATTCTTGACCTTGAACGATTGTCCCATCAGATCGTCGACGAAATCGACTTCCGAGCCCTTCATATATTCAAGCGAGACCGGGTCGACGAGAATGACCGCGCCATCGCGTTCGATGACGAGATCGTCTTCGGCCCGCCCCTTTTCGATGTCGAAGGCGTATTGAAAGCCGGAACAGCCGCCCCCCTTGACCGAAATGCGCAGCGCGGCGCCTGCGTCGGCGCTCAAAATCTTGGTCAATCGGCGCGCCGCGCTGGCGCTCATCGAGACGGGCGCGGAATCACTTGTCGAGGAAGGGGCGTGGTCCATGTCGCTCTCTTTGCCGCGGGGGCGTTCATCCCCCGCCGTGCTAAGATAGGCCCGACACGGTTAGCGTTCAATGCTTACGTAAAAGGCGCGCGATGCAAGGCGGCAGGGGGACATGGGTTCAGCGGGCGCCTTATGCGGCCGATCCGGGGGCTTCTCAAGGGCGGCTTCACGCCGAAGCGCCTTCGCCGACGCGAACGCCCTTTCAGCGCGACCGCGACCGGATCGTGCATTCCACCGCCTTCCGCCGCCTCGCCCATAAGACGCAAGTGTTTGTGCATCATGAGGGCGACCATTTTCGCACCCGCCTGACCCATACGATCGAAGTGGCGCAGATCGCCCGCGCGCTGGCCAAGGCTTTGGGGCTCGATGAAGACCTCAGCGAAGCGGTCGCGCTGGCGCATGATCTTGGCCACACGCCCTTCGGCCATACCGGCGAGGATGCGCTTGACGCCTGCATGACGCCGTTCGGCGGCTTCGATCACAACAGCCATGGCCTGCGCCTCGTCACGGAGCTTGAGCGGCGCTACGCCAATTTCGACGGGCTGAACCTGACTTTCGAGACCCTGGAAGGCCTGGTGAAACACAATGGCCCGCTGCTGGACGGCCAGGGGCGCCCGCTGGCGCGCTGGCGCGCGCGCGGCATTCCCGCCGCCATCGCCGCTTACGACAAGCGCCAAAACCTGGGCCTTGCCGCCTTCGCCAGCTTGGAGGCGCAGACGGCGGCGATCGCCGACGACATCGCCTATAACGCGCATGATATGGATGACGGTCTGCGGGCTGGCCTGTTCCGTATCGAGGCGATCCGCGCCATTCCCTTCATCGGCGAATTGCTCAGCGAGATCGACGCCCTTTATCCCGGCCTTGAGCGCCCGCGCGTCATTCATGAACTGGGACGCCGGGTCATCACAAGGTTCATCGAGGACGTTATGGCGGAAAGCCGGCGCCGGATCGGGCAGGCGGGCGTGCGCACGATCGAGGATGTGCGCGCGGCGGGGCGACAGCTCGTCGGCCTCTCGCCGGCCCTTGAATCGGCTGAGGCCGACGTCAAGCAGTTTCTGTTCGCGAATATGTACCGGCATCCCGAAGTGAAACGTGTGCGCGAAAGGGCCGATTTTGTCGTGCGGCGGCTGTTCGCCGCTTTTTCCAGCGATCCCGCTACTATGCCGGAAGAATGGGCGGTCGGCGCGGCGGGGGCGGGCGAGAGCGACCGCGCGCGGCTGGCCGCCGATTATATTGCGGGGATGACCGACCGCTTCGCCATCGCCGAGCACCGGCGCCTTTTTGACGATGCCCCCGACTTGCGTTAGAGCGGCGCCCTTCTCTCAAGGCGAGTTTTATGAATATTTTCATGGATTTTCAGCGGCGGGTCGCGGGGCTGCTCGCCGGGATCGTCAAGGCCGGCAATTTGCCGCAAACGCTTGATCTGACCCGTTTTGTCGTCGAACCGCCGCGCGATCCGAGCCATGGCGATCTCTCGACCAATGCGGCGATGGTCTACGCCAAAGAAGCCAAGGCGGCAGGTTCGAACGCGCGCACGCTGGCCATCGAAATCGCCGCCGGGCTGGCGGAACAGCCGGATGTCGACCAGGCCGAGGTCGCGGGACCTGGATTCATCAATATTCGACTGAAACCAGTGGTTTACACCGAGGTCTTGCGGGCGGTGTTGAACGGAGACGGGCGTTTTGGCGCAAGCGTTCAGACGGATTCCAGTCCGGTCAATGTCGAATATGTCAGCGCCAATCCGACGGGCCCCATGCATGTCGGTCATGCCCGCGGTGCGGTTTTCGGCGACGCCTTGGCCAGTTTGCTCGCCTTCGCCGGCCGCAAGGTGACGCGCGAATATTACATCAATGACGCGGGCGCGCAGGTCGATGTGCTCGCCCGCTCCGCCCATCTGCGCTACCTCCAGGCCTTGGGGGACGACATCAAGGCGATCCCTGAGGGGCTTTATCCCGGCGATTACCTAGTTCCTGTGGGAGAGGCTTTGGCGCGCGAATTCGGCGCTTCCCTGCGCGGCAAGCCGCAGGAGGAATGGTTGCCGGTCGTGCGCGCGCGCGCGATCGACGCGATGATGGCGATGATTCGCGAGGATTTGAAAGCGCTCAACGTCGTCCACGACCTGTTCTCGTCCGAACGCGCCCTGACCGGCGTGGACGGCGGCGCCGACCAGGTGCGGGCGGCGATCGACGATTTGCGCGCGCGCGGCATCGTCTATCTCGGACGCCTGGAGCCGCCCAAGGGCGCGCCCATTGAAGATTGGGAGGATCGCGAGCAGACGCTGTTCCGCTCGACCGATTTTGGCGACGACGTCGACCGCCCGCTGATCAAATCGGATGGCGGCTACACCTATTTCGCTACCGATATCGCCTATCACAAGAGCAAGATCGATCGCGGCTTTCTCGCCCTCGTCGACGTCTGGGGCGCGGACCACGGCGGCTATGTCAAGCGTATGCAGGCGGCGGTCGCCGCCGTCTCCAACGGTAAGGCGACGCTCGACGTGCGCCTATGCCAGTTGGTGCGCCTGATGCGGGCCGGTGAGCCGGTAAAAATGTCAAAGCGTTCCGGTGACTTCGTGACGTTGCGTGAAGTTGTGGATGAAGTCGGCGTCGACGCTGTGCGCTTCATGATGCTGCTGCGCAAGAACGATGCTCCGCTCGATTTCGACCTTGCCAAAGTCATCGAGCAGAGCCAGGATAACCCGGTTTTCTATGTGCAATATGCGCATGCGCGGGGGAGCAGCGTCTTGCGTCAGGGGCGGACGACATTCCCCGACCTCGATCTGTCGCCAAAGGCTCTCGCCAACGCCAACCTCGCCTTGCTCGACGACGAGAGCGAAGGTGCGATTTTGCGGCTGATCGCTCAATTTCCCAGGATCGTCGATCAAGCGGCGACGGCGCGCGAGCCGCACCGCGTCGCCTTTTACGCGCATGATCTGGCCACCAGCTTTCACGCGCATTGGAACAGGGGCAAAGATTTGCCGCATTTGCGATTCGTTAATGAAATTAATAGAGATTTGACTAATGCGAGGATGGCGTTGGCCAGTTCGGTAACTTTGGTTCTGGCCGCCGCGCTGGCGATTCTGGGGGTCAAGGCGCCCCAAGAGATGCGATAGAAATTTAACGATGACTTTCTTTTCAACGCGGGACCGTCAAGCATTTGCCTCAGTGCGCCTGCAAGAGGGCACGGCGGTTTTAGCGATCGCCCAGTGTCACGGCGCGTTCATATGCGGTTATCGCGTTACGATGAATGAGGTTTTCAATGAGCGGTTCGGCGTTGATGGCTCCCCAGGTCAATCTCGACGAGTTTGAGCGCAGACTGCGCGCGGCGGGCTCGCCCGTCGGCCCGCAAGAAGATCCGCTTGACGAATTGGCGCGTTTGGTCGGGATGGATGTCCGCGAATCCAAGCCAACCCGGTCCAAGCCGCCCCAGAGAACATTTGGCTTCGCGCCCAAGGCGGAAGCGCCGCGGCTTCCCGCCGTCCACCTGCTTCATGTCGATGAATCAAGCCATGAGGCAAGCGCGCACGACCATCTTTCGCCGACGGAGGAGGCTCCGACGATGGAAGAGGCTTCTCTGCGAGGCTCCCTCGAAGACGATGCGCTTGTCCAGGATTTCGGCCCGCAGGATGAGATGGCGCATCCCGACGCTGTTTATCATGAAGCCATGGCGCCGGCTGACGAAGCCGCGCCGCGCCGCTCCGGCCGGATGGCGTTGACTTTGGGCTCTTTGGTCGCGATCGGCGCGGCCGGCCTTGTCGGTGCCTGGGTCGTCAAAGGCGCCCCCGGCCTGCCAAAAACGCCGCCGATCATTATGGCGGTGGACGGTCCGACCAAAGTTCAGCCGCCGACCCAGGACACAATCGCCTCGCCGAGCGATTCGGCCTCGGTTCTCCTCAAGGACCAGAGCGGCAAGCCCGGTCCCGTCAATCTCGTCTCCAATGTCGAGCAGCCGGTCGATCTGCAGCAGACCAAACCGCAGCCCGCGCCGGCCGCCCCCTCGGCGGCGGCTCCTGCAGCGCCGTCTCCAGCGCCTGCGATTCCCGTCATTGCTTCTTCATCGGCGACGGTTCCCGCGGCTTCCGCTCCGGCGGCCTCAGCGCCGCCCGTGCCTTTGGCGCCCCCATCGCTGTCTCCCACGCGAAGCATCGCTCTGACGAGCGTCGGCTCGACGGCTGCGCCGCCGGCCGCTCCGGCGCCGTTTCCCGAGCCCAAGCGCGTGAAAACCGTTTCTGTCCGGCCCGATGGCTCCGTCATTTCGAGCGGCAACGAAGTGATCGCGAGCGCCGGCGCTTCGGCGACGGCTCCCTCCGCGCCTTCCGCCGCCGCGCCCGCCGACGCCGCGGCTTCCCCCGCATTCCCTGACGCGGCGCCGCAGCCGGCCAATCCGCCGGTGCCGCGCGCCCGCCCACAGTTCGACGCTTCGACCAGCGGCGCGGCGCAACCCGCCACGCCCAAGCTTGATTTGCCAACCAAGCTTTCGCCCAAATCGACGGCGCGCGTGCCGATCGCCAAAACGGATACGACCGTCGCCACGGGGCCCGCCCAGTCGCCCCAAGCGCCGCCGCAACCAGTGCCGAATCTGCTGCAAAAATTCGCCAATGCGGTGACTGGCCAACCGGATACGCAAGTCGCGGCGGCTGACCCGGCTGCGACAGCGACGACTCCCGCGGCGGGCGGCGGCGTGTATTCCGTGCAGCTTGCCGCGCCGGGCACGGAGCAGGAAGCGCAAAGCGCCTCGACCCGCCTGCAGGCGAAATATGCGAGCGCGCTTGGCGGCATGCAGCCGGCCATTCATCCGGCCGAGGTCAATGGCCGCCAGATCTATCGGGTGCGCCTCAGCAGCCTGTCGAAGGCTGACGCCGTGGCGCTGTGCCTCAGGCTCAAGGCCGTCGGCGGCGACGCCGCCTGTTTTGTCGCGAAGAATTAGGCCCGCGATCTGCTGAAACCGGTTTTTCTCGCCTGACGGTTGGATGCCATGACTCTAGCGTTCATTTGCGGCTGCGCGGGGACCGTTCTTGACGCGCAAGAGCGCGCCTTCATCCGGCAGCGCCAGCCATGGGGTTTGATTCTCTTCAAACGCAATGTCGCCGATCCCGAACAAATGCGGGCCCTGACGGATTCGTTTCGCGAGCTGGTCGGCCGCGCCGACGCGCCGGTGCTCATCGACCAGGAGGGGGGCCGCGTCCAGCGCATGGGGCCACCCCATTGGCAGGCCTATCCGAGCGCAGCGAATTTCGGAGCGCTTGGCGACCGGGACGGGGCGATCGCGGCGGCGCGAACCGCCGCTCGGCTGATCGCCCATGATCTCAGGCAAGTCGGCGTCAATGTCGATTGCACGCCGGTGCTCGATGTTGCGCAGGCCGGCATGCATGCCGTGATCGGCACGCGCTCCTGGTCGGGCGATCCCGGCCGGGTCGCCGCTTTCGGACGCGCTGTTGCGCACGGGCTGATGGCGGGCGGCGTCGCGCCGGTGATCAAACATATTCCTGGCCATGGCCGCGCCAGCGTCGACAGCCATCTCGAATTGCCTGTCGTCAGCGCCAGTCGCGCCGACCTCGAGGCGCATGATTTCGCGCCGTTTGTCGCGCTGCGCGATCTGCCGATGGCGATGACCGCGCACGTCGTCTATGACGCGATCGATCCGACCCGGCCCACGACCACCTCGCGCCTTGTCGTCGACACGATCATCCGCGGCGTGATCGGCTTCGATGGACTACTCCTGTCGGACGATATGTCCATGAAGGCGCTCGGCGGGCCCTTTGCGGCGCGCGCGGCGGCGACATTTGCCGCCGGCGTCGATATCGCGCTTCATTGCAACGGCGATCTCGCGGAAGCGCGGGAGGTGGCGGCGTCCTCGCCTGTGCTGGCGGGCAAGGCGTTGGAGCGTGCGCGGGCGGCTCTGGCGACCATCGCAGGCGGCGCCGAGCCGTTCGATGTGGACCAAGCAAGAGCCGAACTCGCCTCGGCGTTCGAGCCGGCGGCGACCCATTAAAGACTGAACGGGGCCTTCCGCCGCCTAAGGCGAGAGCAGGGAGGTGTGGACCCCCGGCTCGCGGCGCTTGCGATCGGCCGTCCTAGCGTTAAAACATCGACGTTAGCGCGCAAAAGGTGATTCGTGGCGGCCCAACTGGCTTTCGAAATGGAAGAAGCGGCGGAACGAGGCGAGGGCGAACCCTCCTTCGTCGTCGATATCGATGGATTCGAGGGGCCGCTCGATCTGCTGCTGGAGCTTGCCCGGCGGCAGAAGGTTGATCTGGCGCGCATTTCCGTTCTCGCCTTGGCCGAACAATACCTCGCCTTCATCGAACAGGCGCAAAAGGTCAGGCTGGAGCTCGCCGCCGACTATCTCGTCATGGCCGCCTGGCTCGCCTATCTCAAATCGCGCCTGCTCTTGCCTGAGCCGCCCAAGGCGGAGGAGCCGGGCGCCGCGGAACTGGCGGATGCGTTGGCCCGCCGTCTGCAAAGGCTGGAGCAGATACGCCTGGCCGCGGAAAAGCTGATCAATCGGCCGCGGTTCGGGCGCGACTTTTTCTCGCGTGGCGAGCCCGAGGCGGTGGCGATCACAAAGCGGTCGCAATATGAGGCCAGCCTTTATGACCTGCTGGCCGCCTATGCGCGCCAGCGGCAAAAACATGCGCTCGCGCGCGTCCGGTTGAAGCGCCGGATCGTCTGGTCGCTGGCTGAGGCGCGCGAGGCCTTGTCGCGGCTGCTCGGCATAGCGGTGGATTGGGTCGACATGGATGATTGGCTGATCAGCTATTGCGTCGACCCCAAATTGCGCCGCACGGCGCGCGCCTCGTCCTTTTCGGCTTCGCTCGAACTGGTGCGCGAGGGAAAACTGGAACTGCGGCAGGACAAGGCGTTTTCGCCGATCTGGGCGCGTGCGCGGCCGGATAATTCAACGCAAGCGGCATGATGGACAAGCACGCCGGTTTTTTGAGAGGCTTGAATGGGGGAAGTCGCACAATTATTCGATCGGCTCGGCGTGACGCCGAAGTTTGAGCCGGAGGCTTTGCGCATCGCCGAGGCGCTGGTGTTCGCCGCCGCCGAGCCGCTTGACGAGGCGGCGATCGCCAGCCGTTTGCCCGACGGCGCCGATGTCGCGGCGGTTATGACCGAATTGCAGCGCGTCTATGCGGGCAGGGGCGTCAATCTCGTGCGCGTCGCGCGCAAATGGACTTTCCGCACCGCCGTCGATCTCTCCTGGCTGCTGGCCCGCGAAGATCGCGAACAGAAGAAGCTGTCGCGCGCCGCGATCGAGACGCTCGCCATCATCGCCTATCACCAGCCGGTGACGCGCGCCGACATCGAAGACATCAGGGGCGTCGCGGTGTCCAAGGGCGCGCTCGATGTGCTGATGGAGGCGGGCTGGATTCGCATGCGCGGCCGGCGGCGCTCGCCGGGCCGACCCATCACTTACGGCACCAATCAGGAATTCCTGATCCATTTCGGCCTCGATTCCATCGGCGATCTGCCCGGTCTCGATGAACTGAAAGGGGCGGGACTGTTCGACGGCAAATTGCCGACGGGCTTTGGCGTGCCATTGCCCAATGACGATTCAGGGCTCGCCGAAGACGAAGAGCCGCTTGAGGCGGAGGGCGATTTGAAGGAGGTATGGGGAGAGCCGGGCGAGGAGGAGGGGGCGTAAAACCTACTCGTCTTGCGGCGCGATGCTCCCGGAGTTGTCGACGAGGTCGAAGGCGGCACGATCGCGCCGCTCCGCGAGGCCGCGCCGCGACAGCATGATTGATGTACTATGCCGCGCGAATTTTGCGGCGTTTTTCGCGGTTTTGGGATGTTTCGATGAAGCAGCCAAATCTCACGCGACGGGCCCTGTTCGGGCTCGCCTGGTTCGCGGTCATTCTGGCGGCGATGATCTTCGGCCCGGCGTGGTCGCTCGCCTATTGGCAGGGCTGGACGTTCTGGTTCCTCATGCTCGCATGCTGTTTGGCGACTACGCTCTATCTCCTGCGGCATGACCCCGCGCTGGTCGAACGGCGGATGCGCTCAGGCCCGACCGCTGAGCGCGAATCGAGCCAGAAATGGATCATGACGTGCACGGGCGTTTTGTTCTGCGCGATCGTCATTGCGCCCGCGCTTGATCATCGCTTCGGCTGGTCGTCGGTTCCCGCTTTTATCGTCATCGGCGGCGATTGTCTGATCGCGCTCAGCTTCGTCTTCATATTGCGGGTGTTTCGCGAGAATTCTTTCGCATCGGCGGTCATTGAGGTGAGCGCCGGCCAGAAGGTTGTCTCGACTGGTCCTTATGCGTGGGTGCGCCATCCGATGTACGCCGGCGCGCTGCCGCTGCTGGCCGGGGTTCCACTCGCGCTCGGATCGTATTGGGGCCTTGCGCCTGTCGCGCCCTTGCTCGGCGCCATCGTCTGGCGATTGCTGGACGAGGAGCGCTATCTCTCACGCAATCTTGCGGGCTATCAGGATTATTGCCGCAAGGTGAGATGGAGACTGGCGCCCGGCGTCTGGTAATCGCTACCCGGCGATGCGTCGCGCCAGAGCGATCATCGGGAAATAGTGCCGGTACATGTTGAACGAGATCATGAAGCCGCGCGACAATTCGGAGCCCTGGCCGAGCTTTTCCTGCAGCAGCGGATCGCGCAGATCGATGCGGGCGCCGACGCCATAGCCGGGAAAGCCCGTCGCGGTGTAATGGGCTTCATCCCAGGTTCCGTCGGCGCGCTGCGTCGCGCAGAGATGCTCGAATCCGCGCGTCAGCGGCGGGGCCGCCGGCTCCAAGCCCGCCGCCATCAGCGCCATCAGCGCCCAGGCGGTTTGCGAAGGCGTGCTCGCGCCGCGGCCGATCCAGTCGGCGTCCATATAGGACTCGCAGCTTTCGCCCCAGCCGCCATCGGCATTCTGCTTGCCGACCAGCCATGCGGCGGCCTTCTGGACATAGGGCGCGTTCATATCCTCGCCGATCGCGGCGAGCCCCGGCAGCACGGCGCCGATTCCATAGATGTGGTTGACGCCCCAGCGTCCGAACCACGAGCCTTCCGGCTCCTGCTCGGCCAGGATGAAAGCTCGCGCCTTGGCGACTTCAGGATGTTCGCCGCGCATGCCCAAGGCGCCTAAAGCCTCGAGCACATGGGCGGTCACGTCGACGCTGGGCGGGTCGAGCGCTTCGCCAAAATTGCAGAAGGGGATTTTGGAAATGATCGCCTTGTCATTGTCGCGATCGAAAGCCGCCCAGCCGCCATTGGCGCATTGCATCCCGAAAACCCACGCGAGGGCCCGTTCGATCGCAAAATCGACGCGCCCGCGCAGGTCGCCGCTGGCGCTCCGCAGCTTGGCCAGAACTAGCAGGGCCAGCGCGGTATCGTCGACATCGGGATAGCGGACATTGGCCCGCTCGAAAGCCCAACCGCCGCACGCAATGCCTTTGACATTCATCGACCAGTCGCCAGGCTCCAGGATCTGATGATCGAGGATGTAGACCAGCGCCCTGCGCATGGCGGGCGTCTCCGCCAGCGTATGGCCCGCCTCGACCATCGCCAGCAGGCAGAACAAAGTATCCCAGATCGGCGATTCGCTGGCTTGGATATGCGTGCCGCCGTCCCGTTCGTAGCTCCAATGTTCGCCGAGCGCCGCCAGGCCGCGCGCGACGACGGGATGATTGAGGCCATAGCCTTCGCCGCGCAGCGCCATCAGCCCATAGATCCAGGGCGGTTGGATGCCGCCCCAGGCGCCGTCGGCGTCCTGATGGCGGATCATCCATTCGAGGCAGAGCTTGATCGAATTCTCGCGGAACGGGATCAGCCGCCACGTCTGCAGCCGATGCAGGCCCTTGTCGATCCATTCGAACAGAGCCTCGAGCGACCAGGGCCGCGATTTCTTCACCGGGATCGAGAAATCGAGATTGGCGATGCCGTTGGGGAACAATTCTTCCAGCTTGCCCGCCTCGGGCAGCGGATAGACGGGGCGCCGCGCGCAGAGCACGGCGAGCGGGACCATGGTGGCGCGCGCCCATTGCGCGAAATTATAGATGTTGAAGGGAAACCACAGGGGAAAGCGGACGATTTCGGGCGGCAGGTTGGGAATATCCTTCCACGGCCAGATGCCGATCAGGGCGAGCCAGTAGCGCGTGAAGACGCGCACGTCCTTCAAACCCCCATGCGTGTGAATCCACGCGCGCGCCCTGGCCAACTCCGCCCGGTCCATCGGCTCGCCCATCGCGCGCAAAGCCGCATAGACCTCGACCGTGGAATTGATGTCGCCGGCCGGCGCGTCGGGATAGATGTCCCACGAACCGTCCGGGCGCTGACGGTTGAACAAGGCCTGCATGACGCCCGCCTTGATCGGCAGGTCTATGCCCAGAATGTGCGAGCACAACAGCCATTGCGCCTCGATGCAGGAATTGGATTCGACCATGCCGACCCAATAGCCCTCTGGCTTTTGCGCGCCGAGGAGCCAGGTCGTGGCGCGGGCGAGGGTTTGTTCGATGCTGGGGTTCAAGGCCGGCCTTTGCGTTCGAAAAGAGAGGGCGCTTCTTAGCGCAAATGGGCCGATTGCCCCAACCCCGACTACCAGGCCCTTTCCAGAAAGCGATTACCGGTCGGCCCCACGCCGCCCTCAATTAGCCTTCCCCGCCGTCCATGCTTGTTTTTGCAGGCCGACGCGCTTAGGTTCGGATAAGGATCAAGCTTGGCCGCGCGGCTGGAATCTCGGTGGTCGCGGTTTTAACGCTAGGGATGGCAGTCATGGGTAGCTTTAGCATCTGGCACTGGATGTTGTTTGGCGCAGTCGCGCTTCTGCTTTTCGGCGGCAAAGGCAAGATTTCGGATTTGATGGGCGACGTCGCTAAAGGCATCAAATCGTTCAAGAAAGGCATGGCGGAAGACGATAGCGACGGGAAAGCCCCGACGCCGGCTTCGCTGCCGATTGAAAGCCGCGGCGTGACGATCGACGCGAGCGACAAACAAAAAGTCAGCTAACCCCAGGACGGAGCGAGCCAAAGCCAAGGCTCCGGGGCAGGCGCGCGGAGCGCGCCTTGCTAGCGGGCGCTTGGCCGGCCCATAGCCATGTTCGATATTGACGCAGGCAAGATACTGGTCGTTGGCGTCGTCGCCTTGCTCGTCATCGGGCCAAAGGATTTGCCGCGCGTGTTGCGCACCGTCGGCCAGACCGTCGGCAAAATGCGGCGGATGGCGTCGGAATTCCAGAACCAGTTCATGGAAGCGATCAAGGAAGCCGATCTCGAAGACGTCAAAAAGGAATTCACCGCAATCCGGGATTCGGCCAATATCGACACGTCGTTCGACGCCGCTTCGATCATGCGGGATGAAATAACGACCGCTGTCGAAGGCCCCAAGGAGATCGGCCATTCGACCGTCGATCTGACCGGGACCGGGCCGATGAAGGAAATAACCGCCGGTCCGGTCGACGCGGCGCCGCAGGCATTGGGTTCGCTCGCCGCGGCCGAGTCGCCCCTCGATCCGCCAAAAGACGCCCAATCCACCGCCCTCGATCTGAACGGCGCCGGGCCGATGAAGGAAGCTGCGTCCTTGGAGGCGCCTTCCCTGGCTCCAGCGGAATCCCCCGTCGCCTCGAAAGACGCGGCGCCTCATGGCGGCGAGGCCGCTGAACGCGCGGACGCGGCCGTCTCGCAGAGCCGCCACGGATGACGGACGAGGATATAGACGCGACCAAAGCGCCGTTGATGGATCATTTGATCGAACTGCGCGCCAGGCTGATCCGCGCGGTCATCGCGTTCATGGTCGCGTTTCTCGGCTGCTTCTATTTCTCCAAGGCGATTTACAATATTCTCACCGAGCCTTACGTGCGGGTGGTCGGCGCGGAAAACGCCAAGCTGATCGCGACCCATTTCCTCGAGCAATTCTACACCAACATCCAGCTCAGCATGTTCGGCGCCGGCGTCATCGCCTTTCCGATCATCGCCCAGCAGATCTATAAATTCGTGGCGCCGGGTCTCTACAAACACGAAAAGCGGGCGTTCTTTCCCTATCTGATCGCGACGCCGATCTTCTTCGTGCTCGGCGGCCTGCTGGTCTATTTCGTCGTCATGCCGCTGCTGATCCGCTTTTCGGTGTCGCTGCAGCAGGTCAATGTTCCCGGCGAGGCGACGATCGAACTGTTGCCCAAGGTCAGCGAATATCTCTCGTTGATCATGACGCTGATTTTCGCTTTCGGCATCGCGTTTCAATTGCCGGTCATTCTGACGCTGCTCGGCCATGTCGGCATCGTCGATTCGAAATATCTCAGCTCGATGCGCCGCTATGCGATCGTCGCCGTGGTCGGCCTCGCCGCGATCCTGACGCCGCCCGATCTCATCAGCATGTGCTCGCTGGCGCTGCCGATGCTGGCGCTCTATGAAGGCGCCGTCATCGCGGTGCGCATCGTCGAGAACAGACGCGCCGCGGCGGCCAAGGCTTCGGGCGGTTCGCCGGGTCCGTCGTCGACCTGATCCTGACAGCCCGCCGGAGCCTCGCATGAGCCTTCGCGATATTCTGGCGGCGATCGTCGCCGCCACCGCGCTCGGGCTGGCGTTCATCGCCATCAAGATCGGCGTCGGCGAGGCGCCGCCCTTGCTGCTGACCGCGTTGCGCTTCGCCTTCGCGGCGTTTCCGGCGATCCTGTTCGTCAAGCCGCCGCGCGCGCCGGTCGCGATGGTCGCGCTCTACGGCCTGCTGATCGGCGTCGGGCAATTCGGTCTGCTGTTTCTTTCGATCGACTTAGGGATGCCGGTCGGGCTCGCCTCGCTGGTCATTCAGCTTCAGGCCTTCATCACGATCTTTCTCGCGTGGATTGTGATGGGCGAGCGGCCGAGCCCGGTCCAGTTGATTGGCGCCGGAATCGCGCTTTTGGGCATTCTCGTGATCGGCGTGTCCCGGCTCAGCGGCGCCAGCTTTGGCCCGTTTCTGATGATGGTCGGCGCGGCGTTCTGCTGGGGCGCCGGCAATCTCGTCGGCAAAAAGGCGGGGCGGATCGATATGTTCGCCTTCACCGTCTGGTCGAGCCTCGCCGCGCCCCTTCCGCTGTTCCTGCTGTCTTTGCTGTTCGAGGGCGGCCGCATCTTGCCGGCGCTGGCGCATCCAAGCTGGACGCTGGCGGCCTGCGTCGCCTGGTTAGCCTATGGCGGCACGATCATCGGCTTTGGGCTTTGGAGCCGACTGCTCGCCATTCATTCCGCCGCCAAAGTCGCGCCCTTCGCGCTGCTCATTCCCGTCGTCGGCATGATCGGGGCGCGCCTGGTTTTCAACGAACCGCTCGGCCCATTTGAACTCCTGGGCGCGGTTCTGGTAATGGCAGGGCTTGTGTTCAATGTGTTCGGCGACAGGCTGCTCGCCCTGCGCGCGTCGTAGTCGTTCTCCCTCCCCCCTTGTGGGGGAGGGCCGGGGTGGGGGGTCGCACTGTACTATCGGAAAATGTAACGGCGTCTCAACCCGATAGTTCGGCGCGACCCCCCTCCCTAACCCTCCCCCACAAGGGGGGAGGGAATCGCCTGAATTGCGTCGCCGTAAGCCACTAAAGAATCGGATCAAACCTGTGCATGACATCAAGACGATCCGGGACGATCCGGAAGCTTTCGACGCGGGCCTTAAGCGGCGGGGTCTCGACCCGCTCGCGCAGGCGCTGATCGCGCTCGACGACAGGCGCCGGGCGGCGATCGGCGAATTGCAAAAAGCGCAGGAGCGCCGCAACGCCGCTTCCAAGGAAATCGGCCAGGCGATGGCGCGCAAGGACGCGGCGGCGGCCGAGGCGTTGAAGGCCGAGGTCGCGACGCTGAAGACGCGGATGCCGGAGATGGAGGCTGAGGAGAAGGTTGCGCTCAAGGAGCTAGAGGAGAAACTCGCCGCCATCCCCAATCTGCCCGCGCATGATGCGCCGAACGGTCGCGATGAAAACGACAATGTCGAAGTGCGCCGCATCGGCGCAAAGCCGCATTTCCCCAACAGCTACAAGCCGCGCGAGCATTTCGAAATCGGCGAAGCGCTTGGCCTGATGGATTTCGAGACGGCGGCGAAAATGTCGGGCGCGCGCTTTGTCGTGCTGAAAGGCGTGCTGGCGCGGATGGAGCGCGCGCTGACGCAATTCATGCTCGATCTGCATACGGGCGAGCATGGGTACGAGGAGGTCGCGCCGCCGTTGCTTGTGCGCGATGACGCAATGTTTGGCACGGCGCAACTGCCGAAATTTGTTGACGACCAATTTGCTGCGGTTGGTCTCAGGGAGTTCGGGAAATCGATCAGCTTCGACCGAGGTGCTAGGAATACCGTCAACATTTTTGAGAACATAGCAGAACGAGAGATTAAGGACGACGCTGACCTAGAGCGGCGGGTTGATGCAGAGAAAGCGATGAACGAGGCTGTGTTAGGGGCTGGTTTAGCTGCTGCTGCCAAACACTGGCTCATCCCCACCGCCGAAGTCCCGCTCACCAATCTCGTGCGCGAATCCATCGTCGACGAGAAGCGACTGCCTCTGCGCTACACCGCCGGCACGCCGTGTTTCCGCGCCGAGGCGGGCGCGGCGGGGCGCGATACGCGCGGCATGATCCGTATGCACCAGTTCAACAAGGTCGAACTCGTCTCGATCACGACGCCGGAGGAATCCGCCGCCGAGCACCAGCGCATGACCGCCTGCGCCGAGAACGTGCTGAAACGCCTCGGCCTGCATTTCCGCACCATGGCGCTTTGCACCGGCGACATGGGCTTCGCCTCGCAAAAAACCTACGACATCGAAGTGTGGCTGCCGGGGCAGGGGCGTTTTCGCGAAATCTCGTCCTGCTCGGTCTGCGGCGATTTCCAGGCGCGCCGCATGAACGCCCGCAGCAAGGCGGCCGACGCCAAACACACGCGCTTCGTCCACACGCTCAACGGCTCGGGCGTCGCGACGGGCCGCGCTTTGGTGGCGGTGCTGGAGAATTACCAGAACCCCGACGGCTCCGTGACGGTGCCCGAAGCGCTCAGGCCCTATATGGGCGGGCTGGAGCGGATCGAAGCGCGGGGATGACGGGGATAGCGCCCCTTCTCCCGCCTTCGGCGGGAGAAGGTGTCGTGCGGAGCACGACGGATGAGGGCGGCGGCCCTGGTTACGACGCCAACCGCCCCGCGGTATTTAGGGCCATCACGCCGATAGGCCCTCGTCCGACCTTCGCTTACGCGAAGGCCACCTTCTCCCGCGAAGCGGGAGAAGGGGTTGGTGCGACCTTGACGCAGTCGCGCGAATCGCGCCGGCGCGCTAGAAGACGGCTCACTCATTGACGCGCCTTGCGCGCGAACGGATAGTCCATGCGCATCCTCCTGACCAATGACGACGGCATCCATGCGCCGGGCCTTGCGATATTGGAGGCGATCGCCAAGACCCTTTCCGACGATGTCGTCGTGGTCGCGCCCGAGACCGACCAGTCGGGCGTCGCCCATTCGCTGTCGTTGAACAATCCGCTGCGGCTGCGCGAAATCAGTCCGCGCCATTTCGCCGTGCAGGGCACGCCGACCGATTGCGTCATCATGGGCGTGCGCAAGATCATGGCTGACGCCAGGCCCGATCTGATCCTGTCGGGCGTCAATCGCGGCCAGAACGTCGCCGAGGACGTCACCTATTCCGGCACGATCGCCGCGACCATGGAGGGCACGCTGATCGGCGTTCCCTCGATCGCTTTATCGCAGGCCTATGGCGGCCCGGAGGGGCACAAGAGCATCCGTTGGGATTGCGCCGAGACTCACGCGCCTTCGGTGATCGCCAAAATATTGAAGACCGGCATTGCGCCGGGCATTCTGGTCAATGTCAATTTTCCCGCCTGCGCGCCCGACGAGGTCGCCGGAATCGCCATAACGACGCAGGGGCGGCGCGACACGGAATTGCTGCGCATCGAGGAAAGGCGCGATGGGCGCGGCAACCCTTATTATTGGCTGATGTTCAAGCGCGGCAATTTCACCCCCGAAGCGGGGACCGATATCGAGGCGATCGCGGCGGGGAAGATTTCGCTGACGCCGCTGCGCCTCGATTTGACCGACGCCGAGACGCGAAGCCGCTATGCCAAGGCCTTCGCCTGAATTTGAATTGTTGCGGGAGGATGCGATGCGACGACGTCGCTCTTGCGGGAGCGAGAATTGAGCGACAACGTCGACGCGCAGGAGCGGGCGCAATTCATGTTGCGCATGCGCGCGCGCGGCATTCAGGATTTGAGCCTGTTGCGCGCGCTGGAGCGCGCGCCCCGCTCTCTATTCATGCCCCAGCGATACCAGGACATCGCGGCGCGCGACATTGCGTTGCCGATCGGCTGCGGCCAAACCGCGCCGCCTCCCTCGATCGTTGCTTCGATGATCGAGGCGCTGAATCTGAGCCGCGCCCATAGCATTTTCGAAATTGGCGCCGGGACCGGCTACGCCACGGCCCTGCTCTCGCAACTCGCCGGACAGGTTCTCTCAGTCGAGCGCTGCCAGACGCTGGCGCTGGAGGCCTCGACGCGGCTCGAGGCCTTTGGCGTCGACAATGCGCAGGTGGCCTGGGCGGATGGGCTGTCGCCAAGCGCGCAAGTCGGGCCGTTCGATCGCATTATCGTCCATGGGCTGATCGACTCTCCCGATAGCCTCGCCCAGCTTCTGACCCCCGACGGCGTGCTGGTGGCGGTCATGGCGGAGGAAGGCCATGAGCAGCGCATCGTCCGCCTGACGCGCGACGGCGAGGGCCAGATCGTCACTGGCGATCGCGGCCCCGCGCGCTCCTTCATGCGCCTCGCCGAAGGGCTGACGCGCGGCCTTTGATCGGGCCGGCGGAACGCGAACGCTCAAGGTCGATCGCTTTTTCACAAAGTTTTCTCAATTCGATTCATCTTAAACCTTCCCTTAACTGAGAGAGGGCACACTGACTTTATCGTTAAGTGCGTTTCCGAGTGGACAAAGTCGATGAGTGAAAGTGCAGCGTTGAATAAGACGCGGATTGCCGCGCGTATCGCTCTTGCCAGCCTGCTCGGGGCGTGGCTTGCAGGCTGTTCGTCGGACTCGACGCGCCTGTCGGAAAGCCCCTTCGCCAATCCGTTCGCCAGCGCTTCCAACGACGAGAGGCCGGTTCCGAACGCCAATGTCTCGATGAATACGTCATCGCAACCCAACGCCAATTACGCCGCTGCGGCCCATCCGAGCCCGGTCGCCGTATCGGCCTTGCCTGCGCCCGCCCCGACCTCGACGGGCGCGATCGCCAGGCCGACGACGACTCAGCCGATCACCGGTTTTGGCAATGGCTGGCGCGCGGCCGGCGGATCGCCGGTCGTCGTGGCCGACGGCGACAACCTCGACAGCGTTTCCCGCCGTTACGGCGTGCCGCCAGGGGCGCTCATGAAGGCCAATGGCTTCACCTCGCCCTCGCAGGTGCATGGCGGCGTCCGCTTGATCGTTCCCGTCTATGACGCTTCCAGCAAATCGGCCTCGGCCGATGTGCAGGACTCGCCTGCGCCAAAGGCTTCGAACAAGAAGGTCGTCGACAAGGCCGATAGGGCAGACAAGGCCGATAGGGCAGACAAGGCCGATAGGGCTGACAAGGCCCGCAAGATCGCGGATGAGAAGGCCGACGCGACGCACAAGGTTAAGAAGAAGCCCATCGACGCCGACGCGGCCAAGCTTGTCGCCACGGCCAAGCCTAAGGTCGCCGAAGCGGCGCCCAAGCCAGTCAATGTCGCCAAGGCTGATGTCTCAGCCCCCGTGGCGACGGCGTCCAAAAAGAAGCCGATCGACGCGACGCCGACAGGCAACGTGAATGCCCAGCAAGCTGTTGTCGCCCCGGCGCTTACAGGCACCCAGGCCGATGCGGCGGGCGTTGCCCCCGAGTTCCGCTGGCCGGCGCGCGGCCGCATCATTCAGGGTTTTAAGGCGGGCGGCAACGACGGCATCAACATCGCCGTGCCGGAAGGCACGTCGGTCAAGGCGGCCGAGAGCGGCGTCGTCGCCTATGCCGGCAGCGAATTGAAGGGCTATGGCAATCTTATTCTGATCCGCCATCCCAACGGCTTCGTCTCCGCCTACGCCAATAACGGCGAACTGGACGTCAAGCGCGGCGAAAGCGTCAAGCGCGGCCAGATCATCGCCAAGTCAGGCCAGAGCGGCAATGTGTCCTCGCCGCAATTGCACTTCGAATTGCGCAAAGGCTCGACGCCGGTCGATCCCACGAGTTTTCTCGCCGGCCTCTGATTTTCCGGCGGGAGATACGTCCAGCCTCCAATCTGGACCCGAAGAGAACCCGCAAGCCTATCGCGAGACACGTTCGGTCTGTGGGTGTAGACGAAGGCGGCGGGTCCAAAGAAAGGCCCGCCGCTTTTCTGTTTATTCGTCGATCCGGCGCTCGAGCCGTCCAGCCAGATCCTGAATGAATTGCCACGCGGTGCGCCCCGAGCGCGAACCGCGCGTCGTCGCCCATTCCAGCGCATCGCGCTCGGTCTGTTCGCGCGGCGCATCGAGGCCATAATGATCGGCATAGCCGAACACCATTGCGAGATATTCGTCCTGGCTGCAGCGGTGGAAGCCGAGCCAGAGGCCGAAACGGTCCGACAGCGAGACCTTCTCCTCCACGGCCTCGCCGGGATTGATCGCGGTCGAGCGTTCATTTTCCATCATGTCGCGCGGCAGCAGATGGCGGCGATTGGATGTGGCGTAGAACAGGACATTGTCGGGCCGCCCTTCAATGCCGCCCTCAAGGACCGCTTTGAGCGACTTGTAGGAGGCGTCGTCGCCGTCGAACGAAAGGTCGTCGCAAAAGACGAGAAACCGCAGCGGCGCATCGCGCAGCAAAGCCATCAGCCCGGGCAGGCTTTCGATATCCTCGCGATGGATCTCGATCAGTTTCAGCCTGGGCCCATCGCCGGCGGATCGCAGAATCTCGGCATGCGCCGCCTTGACGAGCGATGATTTGCCCATGCCGCGCGCGCCCCATAACAGCGCATTGTTGGCGGGCAATCCCCTGGCGAAGCGTTCGGTGTTTTGCGCAAGCGAGTCGCGGACCCGGTCGATGCCGCGCAGCAGCGCCATATCGACCCGATTGACGCGCGCGACCGGCGCGAGGCGCCCCTCGTCCGCATGCCAGACGAAGGCGTCGGCGGCGTTGAAGTCAGGCGCGGGCGGCGGCGGGGGCGCCAGCCGCTCCAGGGCTTCGGCGATGCGGGCGAGCAACGCGCCGGCCTCTGGTGACGAATTCGACATGGGGCTTTCCTGATGCCAAGCGCGTCATTTGCCACAATAATGCGCCGGGCTCCAGCAGCGGCGTTGTTTTGCTCGCCGATTTGCGGGCGCAGGGCTGGGCCTATCTGCGGCCATAACTCGCCCTGTTAATATCCGTCCGGCATTGCTATATTGGGCAAGAATTCGCCGGGCCTTGAACCCGGTCGAAGGAGAGACCGATGGGATCGATAAGCTCCAGATTCAAGGTGATGACGCTGACCGAGGCGGCGGCCGAGCGGGTGCGCGAGATCATCGCCGCCTCCGACAAGCCGATCGCCGGCTTGCGGGTCGGCGTCAAGAACGGCGGTTGCGCCGGCATGTCCTATACGATGGAATTTGCCGAAAGCTCCGCGCCTCATGACGAGATCATCGAGGACAAAGGCGTGCGGGTGTTGATCGACCCCAAAGCGGTGCTGTTCCTGCTCGGCACGCGGATGGACTTCAAGACCGATCGCCTGTCGGCGGGCTTCGTGTTCGTCAATCCCAACGAGACCTCGGCCTGCGGCTGCGGCGAGAGCGTTGCGATTACGCCGGCCAGCGCCGACGCTCTGTCCGCGAGCGCCTGAGCGGGGCGACGCATGGACGCTGAGGGGCTGAAGGAACTGTTCGAGCCCTTTGGCCCGGTCAGCGTCAAGCGGATGTTCAGCGGCCACGGAATCTACGCCGACGGATGGTGTTTCGCTTTATCGCTGCGCGGCGAGATTTATCTGAGAACCGATGCGGAGAGCGCGGCGGCGTTGGCCGCCGCCGGATCGTCGCCGTTCGTCTATGAGCGCGGCGAGAAGTCGATAACGACGAACCTGTGGCGGCTGATCGCCAGCGCCTATGACGATCCGGACGAACTCAAGCGATGGAGCAACCTCGCTCTGGCCGCGGCGCGACGCATCGGGGAAGCGAAGGCGCACAAGGCCATGGCGCGCAAAGCCAAGGCGACGGCGCCCCGCAAGAAGACCGCGCGCAAGAAAATCTGAACCTGGCCGCAGCGCTATCAAAATAGGTCGTGAAAATGGCGACGCACATCACCAATGCATTTGTCGTGGTCGCCGATGATTGCCCAGCTCCGCGCGGCGTTGCTCCCGCGCGAAAGGGCGGAAAATCCACGGTCGCTGTTCTCGAATACGAACTTCTGTCCGCGCATCCCTACCGGCACACGCTCGAAGATCTCATCTTCGAAGTTCATCTGGCGCGAAGCAAAATTTCCGATGAGGAGCGTCAGGCGCGCGGCGATGAAATCCGCGCCGCGCTTTTCCAGAAACCGCACGCCTGCATGCGCGCATCGCCCTTGACCAAAAGCTATGGCTGGGGCGCCCATTATGACCAGGACGGCAGACTGGCGATCTATCCGCGCGAGTCGCCCGAATATGCGCGCCTGTCGAAAGCCAAGAGTTTGGACGTCTCCAAGGCGATGCGAAACAAGCGCGCCTGAGCGCTATTCCTCCGCTTCGACCTTGACCGGCGGCAGTTTGACGGCGCGGAGGAGAAAACTAGGCACATGATCGCCCATGCCGACGATCCGCGCATCCGAATCGTCAGCGCCGCGATGCGGCGCGGCGCTTTCGCGCGGCGGCCGGCTGGCGTCGCCCGGTCGAACCGGCTGGCGATGTTGGCGGGCCTCGCGCGGGGCGTGAACCGCCTCCGTCTTCTCCGATTGCGGCGGGCGATGGCGCTCCTGGCGCCGAGGCTCATGACTTTCAGATTCCGGGCTGGCCTCGATCGCGGCGGGCCGCTCGGCGCGATGGCGGCGCGGCTCGCCGCTGGTCGACCGGCCGCCGCGTTCGCGGCCGCGTCGCGGGCTGCGTTCCTCCCGCGGTTCCGCCACAGTCTCTTCGACGTTGGGTTCTTCGCCGCCGACCTGCCAATCGATCTTGCGTTCGATCAGTTTTTCGATGTCGTCGATGGCGCGCGCATCGGCGCGCGAAACGATGGTCAGCGCCGCGCCGAGCTTGCCCGCGCGCCCCGTGCGGCCGATCCGATGCACATAATCTTCGGCATGATGCGGCGGATCGTAATTGATGACATGGCTGACGTCGGGAATATCGAGCCCACGCGCCGCCACATCCGAGCAAACGAGCAATTGCACCTGGTCATTGCGGAAGGCGTCGAGCGCGGCCATGCGCGTGCGCTGATCAAGATCGCCATGCAGCGCGGCGACGGAAAAGCCGTGCTTCTCCAGCGAGCGATAAACGACCGCGACGTCGCGCTTGCGATTGCAGAAGATGATGGCGTTCTTGAAGTTCTCGGCGCCGCGAATGATCTTGCGTAAACTCGCGCGCTTCTCTTCCGGCGATGAACCCGAACGCACGAGCGTTTGCGTGATCCCCGCCGCCGTCGAGGCGGCGCGAGCGACTTCGATGCGAATGGGATTATGCAGGAACGTGTCGACGAGACGGGTGATTTCCGGGGGCATCGTTGCCGAGAAAAACAAGGTCTGGCGTGTGAACGGCACCAGCTTGCAGATGCGCTCGATATCGGGAATGAAGCCCATGTCGAGCATGCGATCGGCTTCGTCGATGACCAGGATTTCAATGCCGGTCAGCAGCAACTTGCCGCGTTCGACAAAGTCGAGCAGACGGCCGGGCGTCGCGATGAGGACGTCGGCGCCGCGCATGATCTTGGCTTCTTGATCGCCGAACGAGACGCCGCCGATCAGCAGCGCGAGATTGAGTTTGTGATTGACGCCATATTTGGCGAAGGCTTCCTCGACCTGCGCGGCGAGTTCGCGCGTCGGCTCAAGGATCAGCGTGCGCGGCATGCGCGCCCGGGCGCGCCCTTTTTCCAGCCGCGAAAGCATGGGCAAGGTAAAGGCGGCTGTCTTGCCGGTGCCTGTCTGGGCTATGCCCAGCACATCGCGGCCCTCAAGGGCGTGGGGAATGGCTTGTTCCTGGATGGGCGTCGGCGTGTCATATCCCGACGATTCGACGGCTTTGAGCACTTTCTCGCTCAGGCCGAGTTCATTAAACTTCATTTGTTCTGCCTAGATGAGGCGCTTTGAGCGCTTGAAGCGCGCCGCGCGCCGATAGCGCTATTCATGGGAGGGCGCGCTCTTCGCGCCACGCAACGCCGGACCCGCGCAAGGGCTCTCGGCGCGGGCAGCTATAGGGCCATTTCGCGCAAAGTCAATGAAATTGCGAATTTTCGGCGCAATCAGGCGTGCGCCGCGGCCGCTTGAGGGAGAGGCGCTCGGGCCCAGCCGGACGCTTTGCGAGCATATTTGACCGCTTTTTGAGCAGCCCGCTGGCCGCGCTGATATTCGGTTAACCTTCGTTCACTATGATCATCGCCATGACGTGTCGATTCCGCCGCGCGCATGCGGCGGATCGAGGGCATGACGCCGTACGTTCTCCCGGCTTCGCTCCGGAATGTGTGTGCTCCACCTCTCATTTTTGCACAATGACATTCTGCTCATTCCTCGGCGATGCGCCAATCTCGGAGTCACCATGTTCAGTCGGCTGAAAATCGCGTCGAAGCTGTTGATTGGGTTTAGCGCGATTCTCCTGCTGCTGATCGGGATCAGCGCTCTGGCGACCATCAGCAGCATGCGATCCAAGGACGCCCTTGAGAACGTTACAAAATTGAAGGGCGACGAGGTTCTGGAACAGCGCGTCGAAAAGCGCGTATTCGAGGCGCGGATGCATTTCTGGATCGCGCTTGGATCGGGCGATTCAAAGCACTGGAATAAGTCCGGCGAAGGCTTTGCGGTCGCTGACGAATGGCTGGACGATCTGCTCGCGAGCACCACCGATGCGGAGCTCCACGGCAACGCGCAAAAAATGTCTGAATTGGTCAAAGGCTACCGGAAGCTGGCGAACCGCTTGCGCTTCGCGCAGCAGCAGGACGGCAGCCTGAGCGCCGACGCGATCAAAGCCGCGACCGCCGACGCGGCCAAGATCGAAGATTCAATGACAATGCTGGGAGAGGAGCTGTCGACGCAATATCGGAACGCCTCCGAAGCGACGGTGGCCGAAGCCAAGGAATCGGCGAGCTATGTCCAGACGCTGATCTTTTGGGCTGGAAGCGCTGGCATCACATTGGGAATTTTGCTTTCATTAGTGTTCACCAGGAGCATCGGCCAGCCCATCATCAAGCTGACCCGCGTCATGAAATCGCTCGCGACGGGCGATCTGAATGTGTCGCTCGCCAATGCCGCGGACCGGAATGAAATCGGCGAGATGGCCAAAGCGATCCTGGTGTTTCGGGATGCGGCGATCGAAAAGGCTCGTCTCGAGGAAGAGGCAGCGAAACAGCGCCTTCATGCGGATGACGAACGCAATCGCAACGAGCAGGGGCAACGCGAAGCGATCGCGCGGGAGCGCGCGACTGTCGCTGATTCGGTCGGCGCGGGATTGTCGAGATTGGCGGCCAAGGACCTGACCTACCGCATGTCGCGCGACATTCCCGACGCCTATCGCAAGCTTCAGATGGATTTCAACGCGGCGATTTCGCAACTTGAAGAAGCGATGCTCGGCGTCGTTGGAAGCGCCGATGCGATCCATTCGGGATCGCAGGAAATTTCGGCGGCGACGGCTGATCTGTCGCGGCGCACCGAGCAGCAGGCGGCGAGCCTCGAGGAAACGGCGGCGACGCTCGATCAGGTCACCGCGACGGTCAGGAAGGCGGCTGAAAGCACGATCCACGCCCGCAAGGTGGTGGCGACAGCCCAGGGCGACGCGCAAAAGAGCGGGGAAGTCATCCGCAAAGCGGTCGCCGCGATGGGCGCCATCGAGAAGTCCTCGCAGCAGATCAGCCAGATCATCGGGGTCATCGACGAGATTGCGTTCCAGACGAGCCTGCTCGCGCTGAACGCCGGCGTCGAAGCGGCGCGGGCGGGCGACGCCGGCAGGGGCTTTGCCGTCGTGGCTTCCGAGGTGCGGGCGCTCGCGCAGCGTTCGGCGGAAGCGGCCAAGGAGATCAAAGGTCTGATTTCGACCTCGACGACGCAGGTCAGCCACGGGGTCGCGTTGGTGGCGGAAACCGGCAGCTCGCTTGAACGGATCATGGCGCAGGTCACGGAGATCAACAATGTCGTCTCCGAGATCGCCGCGGGCGCGAAAGAGCAATCGACGGCGCTCGAGGAAGTCAATTCGGCGATCAACCAGATGGACCAGGTGACGCAGCAGAACGCGGCGATGGTCGAGCAGTCGACCGCGGCCAGTTACGCGCTGGCGGAGGAGACCGAACAGCTTTCCGTGTTGATCGGTCAATTCCAGGTCGGCGGCCGGGAAGAGGACGACCCCATTCGACGCCAATTGCAAGAGGTCGCGCCGCACGCTTTTCCGGCAAAATCCGCGACCGCGAACGGCGCGCGCCTTGACGCGGGCGATGCGCCCCGGCGGCCGGTCCGCGCCTCGCTCGTCGGCGAGTTGGCGGGCGTCGCAACGGGCGCACGCTGAGGCGCCCGGCTGATCAACGAGCGCCTTGAGGCTCCAACTATTTCGGCTTGATCGTCAGTCTCTGAAATCCTGCGCCGGCCAGCACGGGCTTCTTTGCGGAAATGACGCGCGAGTTGACGCCGGTCCAGCCGATCTCGCCGGAAAGGCGGCCGTATTCGATTTTCGGACAGCGGTTCATCACGACTTTGACGCCGCGCGCCTCGGCGCGCGCCGCCGCCGCGTCATTGCGCACGCTCAATTGCATCCAGATCACGCTCGGCAAGGGGACAAGCGTCAGCGCTTCGTCGACGACAGCGCCGGCCGCTTCCGAATTTCGGAAAATATCGACCATATCGATCGGCCCCGGCGCCTCCGCCAGCGATCCATAGACCTTGATCCTGTCGATCGTCCCGCCGGCCAGCCCCGGATTGATCGGCAGCATATTGTAGCCGCGCCCCGCCAGATATTTGAGGACGAAATAGGACGGCCGCGCCTGATTGGCCGAGGCGCCGACCATCGCGATCGTCTTCACCGCGCCCAGAATGCCGCGGATGTAAGCGTCGGGATAAGAATCGTGGTTCATTGGGGCGACCGACGCGTCATCATTCGCGTTCCCATTGCGGCGGCCGCTTCTCCAGAAACGCGTCAATGCCCTCGGCGGCGTCGGGAAGCAGCAAATTCTCGACCATCGCGCGCCCGGCGACCGCATAGGCCTCGCTCAAGCTCAACTCGACCTGTTCGTAAAATGTCTTTTTGCCGATGGCCAAGGTCTTGGCCGAGCGCTGCGCCAGGCCCGCCGCCATTTCCTGTGCGCGCGCCAAGGCCTGACCCGCGGGAACGACCCGGTTGATCAGACCGAAACGCTCGGCGTCGTCGGCCGAATAAAGCGCTCCGGTCCAGGCCATTTCCATCGCGTGCTTGCGCGATATCGTGCGCGCAATGGCGACCATGGGCGTCGAACAGAACAGGCCGATATTGACGCCCGGCGTCGCAAAGCGGGCGCCTTGTCCCGCAATCGCCAGATCGCAGGACGCGACAAGCTGACATCCCGCCGCCGTTGCGACGCCTTCGACCGCGGCGATCACGGGCTTGGGCAAATTGACGATCGCCTGCATCATTTGCCCGCACGAGCGCATCAGACGCTCATAGAATTCCTTGCCCCCGTCGCGATCGTTCCTATGAGCGGCGATCTCGCGCAGATCGTGCCCTGACGAGAATGCCGGCCCCTGGCCTGCGAAGACGATGGCGCGCACGTCCGGCTGATGCGCGATATCGGCCAGCGCATCGTTCAACGCCTCGATCATCGCCAATGAAAGGGCGTTGCGGGAGCCGGGATCGTTGAGCGTCAATGTCGCCACGCCCATGCTGTCGCTGCGACGCAGAAACGGGGCAGGGGCGGCGACATCCTTCGGAGCGGATTTCATCTTCGCTTGCTCATAAGGCGTCCTGATCGCGTTTCAACCTGAAATTGGGGTCCAGATTGCGAGTCCCTATCCCAGATAAGATCGTTTCGCACAATGCAATCTTCAAGCGTCCCAGCTTAACGCAGATACGCCTTCTCCAGCTCTCGCATGCGCGCATCGCCCTGCAGGGCGAACACGTCGGCGACGGAGGCGATGTCGCCTTCCACCCCGGCGATGCCGCCTTCAGCCAGAATGCGCTTAAAAGCGCTCCGCATCGCGGCGATGGCCGCGCGAATGGCGTGATTGCCGCAGATGACCAGTCCGACCTTGCCCAGTTCAGCGATATCCGCGAACGAAAGCTGGGGATAGCTGGTGGGCACCAGCGCCAGCGGCGTGCGCCTTGGCCAGGCGCGACAAAAGGATAGGATCTCGTCGGGCGTTTTCTGCTTGCTATGGATCAAAATAGCGTCCGCACCCGCCTCGACATAGGCCGCGCCGCGGCGGAGCGCCTCGTCCTGACCCAGCCCGGCGATCAGCGCCTCCGTGCGCGCGACCACCAGCATGCCGCCGACCGCCTTGGCCGCTTCGATCTTGCCCTGGAATTCAGCGATCGACACGAGCGCCTGCCGCCCGCCTGGACGCAGGCTGCTATCCTTCGGAAAGGTCTTGTCCTCCATGACCACGGCCGCTACGCCAGCCGCCGCGTAGCGCGGTACCGCATAGGCGACGTTCACCGCATTGCCAAAGCCCGTGTCGATGTCGGCGATGACGGGGGCGTCCTGCGCCTCTCCGATCGCGCGCATCATCTCCAGATGCGTTCCCATCGGCAGGATGCTGGCGTCGGGGACAGCGTAGGAGGCGGACAATTCGAAGCCGCTGCCCCATATCGCGTCGAAGCCGGCTTCGGCGGCGAGCTTGGCGGCGAGCGGGTTGTGCGCGGCCATCGCCAAAGCGGGCCGGCTGGTGTCGAGCCGGACGCGCAGCGCTGCCGCTTTTGAATTGCCCTGACCCATCATGTCGTCCTTGCGAGACTTGAGCGCCACGGCTCGCTATCCGAGCCTCAGCGTTCCCAATTCACCAGAAATACGCCGAAGAGAACAGGAGGAATTGGATCGGCTTCTCGGCAAGCTGCTCGAGCCTTGGGGCAGGGGGCAAAGGCTCGGGTTAGTCAGTAGCTGTGCAATCAAGGTGCGTCTTGATGCGCCCTCTGAAAGATTGGAAGATCCGCGAAATCCGTCTTGCCGCGCCGAATATCCGTCGCGCCCGGCTCCACATCGATCAAGCCGGAATTATGGGCGTCGTAGAGTTCAGCGACAAGGCCAGCGTAATTGGCGCTCAGACCGCCGCGCATCAGGGTCGGAAGCCAATCCGGGCGCGGCAATTCGCGGGCGGCGACATCGCGGCCAAACGCGCCGCTGAGCACCTTCGCGACATCCAGCGCGGTATAACGGCACGGCCCTTCGACATAGACCACGCGGGGCGTTTCGGCGAAGCCAGGCGACGCGAGAAGATCGGCGGCGACGAGACCCACGTCGCTTGCCGAGACCATCGGAAAAAGCTTGGTCAGCGGATGATGCAGGCTCGGCAGAATGCCCGTGTCGGCGGCGACCTTGAACAGACGCGACCAATTCTGCATATGCTCGGACGATCGCAGCAATATCAGGGCCCGGGCTGTCTTGCGCAATTGCGCCTCCAGATAATGGAAGGCGAGCGTAACGCCCGTCCCCGCGCCGCGTTCGGCGCCATAATCCGAGATCGCAAGGACCCTGGCGGGTCGGGCGATGGCGAGCGCGTCGCAGATCGCATCGACGATAGCGCGCATATCGGTCGCGGGGTCTTGCATTTGCGGGCTGATCGGACAGATCGCCTGCACGGCTTGCGCGCCCTCGATCGCCTTCGCGATCGCACCCGCGTCGCCCAAATCGGCGATTGCGATCTCGCAACCCAAGGCCTCAAGATCCAGCGCTTTCGATCGATCGCGCACGACGGCCCTTACTGGCAGTCCGCGTTTGCGCAATTCGCCAACCGTTGCTCGGCCGGCCTTCCCGGTTGCGCCAATGATGGCGAACATATTCGTCTCCTGCGAAAGAATTCGCGGAAGATGCCGAGATTTCGCTGGGCGGTCGCGCAGATTCGGACAGCCTAGCGCAAATTCCGCCGGAAATTTCGCCCTTGGGCGGCCGCGCCGAAATGGGTCGCTAGCGGCGCATGGCGACGATCTGACGAGGCGTAACCCCGAGGATGCGTTTCATGCATTGCGCCATATGGCTCTGATGCGCAAAGCCTGCTTCCAGCGCGACCTGGCTGATCGGCGCTTCGCCTAAATGCAGCAGGGATTGGGCGCGCTCGACGCGGCGACGCATGACATATTGATGGACCGGCAGGCCGATCGTCTGCGGAAACAGCGCCTTCAATTGCGACACGCCTATGCCGGCGACGAGCGCCAGATCGGCGAGCGAAAGGCTTTGATCGAGATGGGCCTCGATATACGTCAGAAGCCGCCGCTTCTGGGGAGGCGAGAGCGTTGGCCTAGCCGGCCGGAAAGCGCCGGGCCGATCGGCTTGCAAATGGACCAGCCGCACAGCCAAAGCGACGCCGAGGCTGTCGACATAGAGGCGATCCGAAAAAATTGTCGCCTCCAGTTCGGCCTTGAGGGCCCAGGCGATATGTTCGATCCGCGGGTCGCGCATCTGGAAGCGCGGCGAGAAGACCATGCGGTCCGTGTTCATTCCGACATCTTCGGCGGCCTGTCGAACGAGGGCGTCGCTCACCGAAACGCGCAAAATGGTGCAATCGGCATCGTCTTCCCATTCCCCGTCGAACCCCGCAGGCACGAAATCGGCGTCGCCATGCGATTGAACGCGCCGGTGAAATTGGCCATCGCAGCGGCAAGCGGCGTTGACGGCGGCGCCGTAATGCACGCCGAGCCTGTGCGACGGGGTCGCCGCGACCCGCGTCGGGCCTGCGAGAATGTGCCGAAATTCGGCTTCGAGGCCGCGCCAGCCGCGACCCTGGCTGGTCAGGGCCGCGCGCGCATCTGCGGGAGTAGGGGAATCGGGTGGTTCGATGGAGGAAATATCCATTTCAACTCCGCAAGATTATGACGCCCCGACGAACGCGGCGCAGGCGGCCATCGCGAAAGGCCTATCGGTAGGCTCTTGATGTAAGCCATGCCGTCTGGATTTCACCTATGGCAAGGCCGATCAAATGAAATGGCGTCGCATTCGGCTTCGGGCTATTGGTCGGGCGCTTGCTCGCAACGGACGCCAGAATGCACTCACCCGCCACGCCGCCTGTTCTCGACGCGGAAGCCGTCTCCGCCTATCTCGCGGCGGAATTTCCGCAGATCGGGATCGGGCGAAATTTCAGCGTCGAGGCGGTTGGGCCGATGAGCGCGCGCCTGCGGCTTCACTTCCGCGCCGACCAATTGCGCCCCGGCGGCACGATTTCGGGACCGACGATTTTCGCGCTCGCCGATGTCGCGCTTTACGTCGCCATTCTGGCGCAGGTCGGCCATGTCAAACTCGCCGTCACCACCAATCTCAACATCAATTTTCTGCGCAAGCCTGGCCCGAGCGATCTCATCGGCGATGCGCGGCTGTTGAAGCTGGGCAAGCGGCTGGCGGTCGGCGAAGTGACGATGTTTTCTGTCGGCGCGCCGGAAATCGTCGCCCATGCGACAGGAACCTATTCGATCCCGCCGCGCAACGAAGATGAGGTATTATAATACCGCATCCTTGAACGCCGCATATTTCTAGGGGTTCAGCGGACTATTCGTTGCGATTTGGCATTGACGCTCGACCCTTTCCACCTCTATAAGCCCGCTGCTGACCGGGTCGCCGCAGCGGCGGCCGGCATTCTTTTTACGGAATTTTGCTTCATGTTCGGTAAGACCCATTCGACCAAGACGGCCGATGTCGAGAAGAAATGGCTTCTCATCGACGCCAAGGGTCTTGTTGTCGGACGCCTTGCGACGATCGTCGCCATGCATCTGCGCGGCAAGCATAAACCCTCGTTCACGCCCCATATCGACGATGGCGATAATGTCATCATCATCAACGCCGAAAAGGTGGTCCTGACCGGCCGCAAGCGCGACAACAAGGTCTACCATCACTACACCGGCTATATCGGCGGCATCAAAGAGCGGTCCGCCAAGTCGATCCTCGAAGGGAAGTTTCCCGAGCGCATCGTCGAAAAGGCGGTCGAGCGCATGTTGCCGCGCGGACCGCTGGGACGCCAGCAGTTCAGCAATCTGCGCGTCTACAAGGGCCCCGATCACCCGCACGCCGCCCAGACGCCTGTCGTTTTCGACATCGCTAGCCTTAACGCCAAGAACAGCCGGAGCGTTTGACAGATATGGCCGATACTCTTTCATCGCTCGCGGACCTGAAGGGCTCAGAAGCCGCGCCGTCCGACGCGCCCCATTACGTGCAGAAGCTCGACAAGCAAGGCCGCGCCTATGCGACCGGCAAACGCAAGAATGCGGTCGCCCGCGTCTGGATCAAGCCCGGCAAGGGCGCTGTGACGGTCAACGGCCGTCCGCTCGACGTCTATTTCGCGCGCCCGGTTTTGCGCATGATCCTCAATCAGCCGCTGGTCGTCGCCAACCGGCTCGCCCAATATGACCTGATGATCACCGTCGCCGGCGGCGGTCTGTCGGGCCAGGCGGGCGCGGTGCGCCATGGCCTGTCCAAGGCCTTGACCCATTATGAGCCCGATCTGCGCGGCGCCCTTAAGAAAGAGGGCTTCCTGACGCGCGATTCACGCGTCGTCGAACGCAAGAAATACGGGCACAAGAAAGCCCGCGCGAGCTTCCAGTTCTCGAAGCGCTGATTGCGCGGACATTTCCACTTCTGGACAAAGGGCGGCTTCGGCCGCCCTTTCTTTTTGGGCGGTTCAATAATCCTATCGCAATGATTGTGGATCAATTCGATCAAGAATCATCCCGCTCATCGACGCAGGGGTCTTTCCCGGCCCATTCGGCGGCGTCGGTGTGCGCCTGCCGGTCGGATATTTCCTCGAAGCCGGCGGGCTAGCCGATAAGCGGAAGGCCGATGCAAGAATCTAGGGTTGGTTTGCCCGGAAGCGTGGCCGCTGTTAAACGTCCCGTGTTGGCGTTCGGCTGGGCGACACCATACGGCGAGGCGGCATGACCACGGCCAAAAGAACCTTTACGCGGCGCGAGCCGAGGCAGCAACGCTCGCGGCAGACCGTGGACTGGGTGCTTGAGGCGGTCCAACTTGTGGTGAAGCGTCACGGAACCCAGGCCATCACCACGAATCGCATCGCGGAGGCCGCCGGCGTTAGCGTCGGGTCGCTTTATCAGTACTTCCCCGACAAGCGCGCAATCTTCACCGCCCTTCATGACCGACACGTCGACGATGTACGGCAGGTCATCGGGCAGACGACGGCTGCCTGCGCCTCGGCTCCGCTGCAGGAATTCACGCGCGAACTCGTCCAGGGCCTGGTGAATGTGCACGCGGAAGGTGCGGAACTGCACGAGATTGTCTCGTCCGCCGTTCCGGAGAGCGCTCTGGGCTTCAAGAACGCGCTGCATGACACGTTCGGATGGGTATTGTCACGCGCCGACCAGGAGCGGTACAGCCTCGACGAGAAGGAGCGAATGCTCTTTGTCCTTCCACGCATGGTGGAATCGCTCGTGCACGGAGCGGTCCCCCAAGCGCGCGCGCTCTCGCGTGATGTCGCCAGGAGCGAGGCGATCCGTACCGTACTGGTCTACGTGAATTCTTTTCAGGGGGCACGACAAGAACGGCACGAAATTGTACGCTAAGCTAGTGGAAAGAATCTGACACTTGATACCCGCCGCTGGCGCGCCGAAGGCGACGTAGCGGGACCGCGCTTCTGGTAGGAAGCGGACCTCGTCATGGTCGTAGAAGGGCGGAAAGCAGCCGTTTCAGCTAAGCGTGGTTACGAGGCGGAGAGACCGAACCGCGCCCTCATGCCAGCGAAGAAGGTCGCATCATCGACGGCGCGGCGCTGTGCAAGCAGCTGCACCGCGTCCGGCGTCGCCTCGTACCGAAGTTGATCCGCGCCATCTGTAGCCGCGGTGAAAATGACCTCTGCGACCGCCTCGGGGGAGGTTCCCGCTCCCGAGCCCGGGCCGAGCGCGCGGGCGAGCGCCTGCACAAGGGGCTGATACTCGGTCAGGCTGGCGTCATTGCTGAAGTCGAAGGATCGTCCGCCGAAATCGGTCTTGACCCGACCGGGCTCGATGATCTTCACGCGAACGCCGAGCGGGGCCAGCTCATAGTGCAGGGCTTCGGAAATGCCTTCCACGGCGAACTTGCTGCCGTGATAGAGCGTGCCGAGCGGGAAGGTCATCCGACCGCCGATTGACGAGACATTCAAGATCACGCCGGCGCCCTGCTTGCGGAAGTAGGGCAGCACCGCCTGCGTCGTCGCCATGAGGCCGATGACATTGGTGTCGAACTGGCGGCGAATCTTCTCGAGCGGGGTCGCTTCCAGCGGGCCGTAGGCGCCGTAGCCCGCATTGTTGAGAAGAGCGTCGATACGACCGAAGCGGCTGATTCCCGCGTCCACCGCTAACGAGATCGAGTCGATGTCCTGCACATCCAGGCGAGTCACAAGAGTACGTTCAAGGGCCGTGAGCTCGGCTTCCTTGTCCGGGTCGCGCATCGTGGCGATCACGTTCCAGCCTTTGACCTGGAAGAGCTGAGCCGTGGCGCGGCCAATGCCGCTCGATGCGCCGGTGATCAGGATAGTGTTGGTCATGGGACGTCGTCCTTTTGAATTACAGAGAAGGAGGGTGAGGGTCGAGGTGAGCTGATGAGAAGCGTCGTACGGCGCTCAGAGCAGACCTTCGGCGCTGAGGCTTCGCGCCGTGTCGGCGATGGCGTCGTCGTTGGATCGCGGAGCCCAGCCGAGCTCGCGCTTCGCCTTTTCCGCCGAAACGGGGCGCAGCTTGTTCAGTTCATACATCCGCGCGCGAACGGCGGGATTGCGCAGGGCGGACAGCCGAACAAGCCAGCTCGGCAGACGACGGGTGGGCACGCGGCCGGCCAGCTCGGGCGTCCGCTCCCGCAGGGCGCGGCCTACGTCCTGCAACCAGTAGAAGTCCCCTGCGCCAATGAAGCGCTGGCTTGCCGCGTTCAGCGACCGGAGGGCCCTGATATGCAGGTCTGCGATGTCGCGCACATCCACCAGGGGCCAGCCGAAACGCGGCAGCCCGGGCATCGAGGTGCGCAGCAGCGAGCGCACGATCTCCACCGAGGCGGAGAAGTCTCGTCCCAGCACCGGCCCGATCACTGCGCCGGGGCAGATCGTGACGAGCTCCAACGCGCCACCTTCGCGCGCATGCCAGTCCCAGGCGGCGCGCTCCGCAATCATCTTCGACCGCTCATAGGCGGAGCTGTCTGTCCTGTCCCTCGGGTCCGACCAGTCGGCCTCGGTATAAGGCTTCGACCGTCCGCCGTGGCCGTAGCAGACGGCGGCCGACGAGGACGTCATCACCACCCGGCGCACGCCGGCGTCCCGGGCCGCCTTCAGCACGCGAAGCGCGCCATCACGGGCTGGGCGCACCAGCTCGTCATCGTTCTTGGGGCTCTCCGACGGGATCGGCGACGCCACGTGCAGCACGCCCGAGCACCCGGCGCAGGCGTCCCACCAGCCGTCGTCACCGTTCAGATCGGCGACCCGCACCTCCAGTCGTCCGTCAGCATCTGCGAGCTTTGCGATCGCCTGACGCACGTCCGCCTCTCGGGTACGGCTGCGAACCGTCGTCACGACGGAGGCGCCCTCACGAAGAAGCTGGGCGATGCAGAAGCTTGCGATATATCCTGACCCGCCGGTCACCAGCACGCGATCAAACTCAGCCATGAAATCCTCCTTGCCTGCGGGCCCAAATAGACACAAAGGTCACATTATGTCTAGTATGTCTGATCAAGGAATGCAACGGATCCTCATCGCGGCGTCGACCCTGTTTGGGCGCAACGGCTTCCAGCGCACGAGCATGGCCGACATCGCCCGCGAGGCGGGGATCGCGCGGGCGACCCTCTATCTGCGGTTTTCAGAAAAGCGCGCCGTCTTCGAAGCGCTGGCCGCCGCCCTGGTCGATGAGGCGCTCAAGGCCGCGGAAGCCGCGTGGGACGACGCGGCGCCGCTCTCAAAGAATCTCGCGGAGACCATGCTGGCGAAAGAACTCATGTTCTTTCGGATATTGAGGAACAGCCCGCACGGCGCCGAGATGATGGACCTCCAGGCGGAGATCAGCCCGACCCAGGCGCAGCGGCTCGGCGACGGCTATGGCGCCTTGCTCGCGCGCCGGGGCCATGAGGCGGCTGAAGGCGGAGCGGATCTGTCGACGTTCGGCGGCGCTGACGGTTTCGCAGCGTTCCTGGTGAAATCGGGGTCCGGCCTGAAATACGAAATGCATACCGAGGAAGAGTTGCGGGAAGGCGTTGTTCGGCTTTCCAAGGTCGCTGCGCGGGCAGCCGGTCGAAACTGAATGTCTTCGCAACAGCCGCAATCTTAACCGGGCTGATCGTCGTAGCGCCTCCGCCATGGATCAGAACGCCAGGGAAATGTCAGCTTTGGGTCGTTTCTTACCGTTGGGTTCGGGGCTAAAAGCGGACGTTCCGCTAATCGTCGACCGCGCGCCAAAATCGGGGACTCAAACGTCAGATTTGCACCACCAGAACGGACTGAGAACCCCGTCGCGTGTGCATGAAGCTATGCCGCCAGCGAGAAGGCCTTGCCGCACTGGAGCGATCGAAAACCATCCGGCAAATCCGGGCGCTCATTCCAGGAATATATTCCGGTCAGATTGATAGGCTCCCAGGTCAAAGGCGATCTCACCAGCTCTGCCGGCAAACTGACCATGGGCGCCATCAATACGGTCGCGAGATGATGCTTCTCAGCCCGTTCTGGCTTAGCTAACGTAGAAACATCAATGGATCAGGATCACATAGGCAAATTTCCTGCCTCTTGCCGGGAGACGCTGCATTCGGCGTTGAGAGCCGCCTTTGGCTCCATCAGGATCGATAAGATTGCCCCGATATCGGGAGGCGTTTCGGGCGCCTTCCCTTTTCGTGTCGATATCGGGGACCGCCGTTACGTTGTTCGGGTGGAGGGTCCCACCCGCCCCTTACGCAATCCGCATCAATATGATTCGATGCGGATCGCGGCCGAGGCCGGCATTTCGCCAAAAGTTCATTACATTGATGAGCCAAGTCGGGTTGTCGTGATGGACTTTATCGAGGTACGACCACTGCGATCCTATCCAGACGGGCCCCAGGGGCTGGCTCGGGCCTTGGGAGAATTACTGCGTCGCTTGCAGGCAACAGCGCCCTTTCAATCATTTGTCGCCTATCCGGATATGGTTGACCGCCTGTGGCGATGGGTGTGTCAGACAGGATTGATCGCGCCCGGGCTGCTGGATCCCTATACGGAGCGTCTGGCGCATATCCGCGAAACTTGTATCTGGGAGCCGGCCAATCTTGTTTCCAGCCACAGCGATCCTGTCCCGCTTAACATCCTCTTCGACGGCAACCGTCTTTGGCTGATCGACTGGGAAAATGCATTTCGCAACGATCCTCTTGTCGACGTGGCGATCGTCCTGGACAATCTTGCGCCATCGCCCGAGTTGGAAAGCGCGCTATTGAGGGCTTGGCTTGGCCGCGATCCCGACGACGAACTTCGTATCCGACTTGTCCAGGTGCGAGCGCTTACTCGCCTTTTCTATGCGGGTGTCCTCTTCAGCGCCTCCGCCGCAGCCTCTGGCGCGTTGGCCGACGATGATCTTTCGGCCATGCCCACCGCAGAATTCCGGCATGCTATTCGCGAGGGCCGATTGCAACTTGGCGGAGAAGGCGCCGAAGGCGGCCGCGGCGGGATGGGTTCTGGCCCCGTTGGAGGGCCGCCGCCAGATAGTAGAGAGATTGATCGGGGGCGCCATCCTTTCATTCAAGGGCTTCTAAAGTCCCTGCCGGAGCCTGATACAAATTGGGCAGTGGAAGGGCGCGCTAAGTGGTTGCAAGCGGCTGCAAATTGCTTCGATTTGATGTACAAAGGCAGCGGCGAGATTCATATCACAGCGAAGGCGGAGCCGACGCGAAGTGAGCATTAATGCCCGCGAAAAAACACCAAATCACCGACGTCGACCGCGCCGCTAACATCCGCAAGCTGGCGCGCGAAGTCGAGGCCAGCAACGATCCGGCAGTGCTAGACGGGGCGCTTAGAGTCCGTCCCATAACTTCGCGATTAATTACATAGCTTTCGGAGCATGAGGCGGATC
>NZ_LMUI01000046.1:190919-195498 GCF_009765995.1 Methylocapsa sp. S129 | reverse complement strand
TCGGCAGCTCCTCGAATCAGGCTGCCCCCAACAGGAATCATAACCGATTCATTCGAATCGAGAAGTTTCGAGACGGACACTAAAGAAAGTGGTCGCCAAGAATTTTGCGAAATAACGAGGACGAACCGGGTGCAATGTTTCATATAGACGACGACATTCGCAAGCTTGTGACGCAACTCACCGTAGCATCACGTGGCCGCTGCGGGGCGAAGCTGAATTCGAAATCAGTCAATATCGCCTGGGCGGCATTACGCGCTTACCTCGGAAAGCACGCTGCTCCTCCTGAAACGACAATGATTGTCAGTTTTCAAATCGAGGCTCTAGATAACATCGGTTTGCCGGTGGAGGTTCTTGCGACTACCGGCGAGAAGCGTATCGCTCGCACCACACTCGCGACAGCGAAAGAGCGTTTCCGGACCGAATGATCACGTTGCGGAGGAAGTCCAGTAGCGGCGAGAGGACCAGATCGGCCGATTGATCGAAGATTCACGCGGCGTCGGAATGCTACGCTCGCTGTCCTATCATGTTCCAAAGGAAAGCAGACGCGCAGCGCGACCCGCTGACAGACATTCTCAATGCGCATGACGAAGGGTGCCTCGCGCGACCGCTTCCTGCACGTGGGGCCTTCGCGGCCATCGTGGGGCAACGCGCCCATTTGCTTGGGGAGAGCGTCGGGAATGACGAATCGGCTTATCCCTCAATTTCAACGATGCGATCAGTGACGAAGATTCGTCTTTCTTCCGCAGCCATGAAACGGGCGAGCGCGTTGCCGCTCAAAAAAGGAGTTCATCGGCGGCGCGTTCGACGCGGCAATCTTCGCTAAAGCCAATTCGGCGCGGAGACCGCTCAATTCGACCTGTTCGGCGAGAGTTATGACTTTTGCCATTCTCGACCATGACACGTCGTTTGTCCGAGTCATATGAGACTTTGGCGGCCAAGGTGCATCGCGCAGCTTCGCTAAGCGGCTGGTTCGAGGCGGGCGTTGGAGATTAATCCAAGCGCCTCCTCGGGCGATTCAGTAGCCGATTCCACCAGCGCCGCTATTCTTCCATCGTCCACGTTCATGGCGCCGTTTGATTCCCAGGTCGTGGGCTGCGGAGCCATACGACCGCAGGTCGTCGGTGATCAATCGATCGGGAGCGGAGCTGGGTTTCTTCAGAAGCTTGTGCATCAGTTTCAGCGCGGCGTGCTTGTTTCGCTTGGACTGGACCAGCACATCAAGGGCCTCGCCCTCGGCGTCGACCGTGCGCCAGAGATAACCCATGCGGCCTGTGATTTTCAGATAGACCTCGTCGAGATGCCACGTCGTGTGTGGCTTCGGGTGTCGTTTGCGCAAGTCCGCCGCGATCATCGGCCCGAAATGGTTAGCCCAGCGCCGGACGGTTTCGTAGGAGATCGCAATCCCGCGTTCCGCCAATAGATATTCGACGTCGCGGAAGCTCAACGTGAACCGGAGATAGAGCCAGATCGCCTGCTGAATGATCTTGGGCGGAAATCGGTAGCCGGAGTAGCTGATTTTCTGCATCGCCTTGGGTAGCGACGCGCAAGTTGACCGCAAGCCCGAGACGGCGTGACAATGCCCACACCACTCATATCATCCGAATTCGGCCGGCCGAGTTAATGCAATATCCGGCGCCAGCTTCATCTCCGGCAAACCCTCCCGTCGCCAATCGCAGTTTCGCGCATTACTGCAGCTTGGCGGTGATTCTGAAATAGATTTGGTAGGGGGACTGGGGTTCTACGACTTTGTCGAGGGGGAAGCCCGCGCTGACTTCAGCGACGACATATTTGCTCAACGTCCAGGAAACGCCGGCGCCGAGCGAATTGAGGGTTTGAACAGCGGGAAAATGATTATAGACGACGCCGCGATCATAAAACGCATAGGGATCAATCGTGGTGTCGAAAACCTGGATTGGCCGATGCAATTCGAGATTGCTGTAGTAGCCGTCAGGTCCGGCGACGGCGTCGGTCGGATAGCCGCGCACCGTGGTCGGGCCGCCCACTTGAAACAGTTGATCGCCGGGCAGCAACTCCTTTGAGGCCACTTGCCATGCGCCGCCAAGCGTCGCGTTGAAATTATAGGGAAGCTGCAACGAGGAGCCGAACGTCCCGCTCTGCAGCGCGAAATTTTCGGTCAAGCCCGAGATGTTGCTGTAGGACTGGGCCGCTGACACAGTCGGCGAAACGCTCGCCGACAGGCTTGCTCCGCTATAGGCGAGCGTGAAGCCTCCGGTCTCCAGATTCGTGGTGTCCCCGGTGATGCGGATATCCGACTGTTCCGATGTTGAAATCTGGTGCGCGAACGCACCGTTGAGGAGAAACATCCATTCGGAATTGCCAAACAGCGGCTGGCTCGCATTGATCGATGCGACTTCCGAGGTCCCGGTGACATCCAGCGATTGGTACGGTCCGGAGACGACGTGGATAGCGCCGCGGGTGAAGCTCAGCCCGATGCGCCCGCCCCAGGGATCGACGGCGAAATTATAGCCGACATTGCCGTCGATATTACCCTCCGACTTGACGGCGTAGAGCGTCAGCTTGTCGTCGAATCCGAGCATGCCATAATGCTGTAGCAGCGTTCCGATCTCATAGCGCCCGACCGTGGAGACGCCCTGATTGTCGCCAAAGACCTGGACGAGGTTTTTAGGCGGTTCGGTGACGGCGAGTTCGACATCGGTCAAGCCGAACTGAGCCCCCGCCTGCATCAAAGCCTGAATGCGTGCGACGCCGGTCTTGTTGAAGAACGCGAGATTCTGGGTGATGCGCGGCATGTCGACCACGTCGCCGGTTTTCTGGTCGATGTGAGAGAGCACGAAATCTTTCGAAAGCGCGTTCGCACCGGTGACGGTGATCTTGCCAAGGCGCCCCTCGACGATCTTGACCTCTACGATTCCGTTCTTCAACTTTTGTGGCGGCAAATAGGCCGCCGCCGTGACGATCCCCTTCTGCGCGTAGAGATCGTTGATCTCCTTCACCATCCTCTGCACGCCGGCGATGTCGACGCGGGTTCCGATATATCTAGCGGTGACGGCGTCGAGCTCCTGTTTGGAGAGGAACTGCGACTTGTCGAGAACGACGCCACGCAAAACGAAAGTCGGGCCGCCGGGCGCGAGGAGATTGTTTTGCGCGGCGGGCGGCGCCAGCACCGCGGGCACCTGCGGTAAGGCGTTCTTCTGCTCGATCTGTTCGCGGTTCTGCTGGTTCTGATTGTTGATCAGGCCTGGATTGGGAACGGCAGGCGTCGTCTGGGCGCGCGCGCACGGCGAATACAGCGCCATGCCGACGGCGACGGCCAACAACCATCTGCTCTTCATACGCCCCGCCCTTACGCCGCGGCCGCCTTGCGACGTCGCTGATCGCAAGACAATCGGGAATCTAGTCTTCATTTCGCCGGCCGATCAAATCCATCCCGTTTACTTTGGCCGCCGCCCAGCGAAGCGAACGCCTATCTCATCGCCTCGTGAAATTTACCATGGGCGTGGACGCCCCGATGAGTCAGCGCGCCGGGCAAGACGGTAGGCTTTTTCTTGACGATAATCGTGAACCCGAGCCCATCGCTGAGCAACTCGGTCGGGCCGCCGCTGTCGCCGATGCTGACCCCGGGCTGGCCAGGCTGCGCAAGCGCGACGCCATCGCCATAGAAGCGCTGGAGATGAAGATCGAAGGCTTCGACCGGAAATTGCCAGCCATTCTGGTTGTCGGCGCCGCCTTCGACGAACAATTGCTCGCTGTCGCCCAGCCATCCCATCCGATCGAAATCGCGCACGAAGCTCGGACCATTGATCAGTGCGCCGTCGAACTCCTGCTGGACCTGCGCGCTGGCGTCATATTGGACGATATAACTGTCGGTCTTGACGAACCGGTTGTTCACCTGGAGATAGAATTCATCGTCCGGTTGATAGAATTGAACGTTATTGCCGAGGACCGGCTGCGACGACACGTCGTTGAACCAGAGAACCTGGTCCGGCGTCGTCAGCAGCATGCTCTTAGTGATTGTCGGATCGACCATCGATATCTGGAGCGCGTCGGTGGTGATCACGGCGGTTGCTTCACGCAGGATGGGAACATAGAGGCCATTCGGGGCGTCGACCGTCAGATTCGCCGAATTGCCAACAGCTCCGCCAAAGCCGGTTATCGTCAGTTCGAGCGGACCTGGCGCGCCTGGGGTTTGCGACAACAGGCCGATGCTCAGATTATTGGCGGCGATATCCACCGCGGTCGCGACCTGGAGATTGTTGATCGTCATATCGCCCTTGGTGGACAGCGAGATGGCCGCTCCACTCACGCTGCGAAACTTGACGACGCCCGCCGCATTAATTGCGACGGCGCCGACGGCGGTGAAGCCATTGCCCGCGATGTCGGCGGATGAGTTCAAATTCAGGTCGCCATTGGCGTTGATCTGGTCGAAATCGATGCCGACGGCGTTCGCCGTGACTGAGCCGTGGGCGTCGATCGACCCGCCACGCACCGCTCCCACAAAAGATTTCAGAATGACGTCGCCAGGATCGGTCGCGGTTCCCTTTGTCGTCAGCAGTGCGAACGACAGATCGTTGTAGGCCTCGATCGTCTCAGTCCCATT
>NZ_LMUI01000046.1:190185-190909 GCF_009765995.1 Methylocapsa sp. S129 | reverse complement strand
ACCCAGCCCGATCGTTCCGCCCGACTTGACGAAGCCCGTGCCCGTCTCCGCCGTCAGCGCCGTCGCAGCGATCGCCGTCGCCGCATTCAGGATGAACGAGCCGTTGGCGTCCAGCGTGTCGGAAGGCGCATTGCCGGTGATCGACGCCGTGTCCGAAGTCAGCCTGATATCCCCGACATCGCCGCCTGCGATCCCCGTCGTCTTCAAGGTCGTATAGCCAAGACCCAGATAGGCCTCGATCGTCTCAGTCCCGTCGCTCGTCGCAGAGCCCAGTTCGATCGCGCCAGCCTTCGCCGTCGCTCCGAATGTCGTCGCGGCATTCACGTTCGCCCAGTCGATCCGGCCCATCGTCGCCGATAGCGTTGCGCTCCCCGTCAGCGTCGTCAGCGTCGTTCCGGTATTGTCGCCATAGGCCGCAAGATCCGCCGAACCTTTCGCGGTCGCCGTCGTCCCCGCGATCGAGCCCGCCGTCGAGGCTACATCGACGTCGCCAGCATTCGCCAACAAAGTCGTAAAACCGATATTCCCCGTCGCTCCGATCGTCTGTGTTCCGCCGCTGGTCGCCGAGCCCAGCGTCGCAATCGTCCCGCCATAGGCTTGCGCTTCGAATGTCGTTCCCGCATTCACATTCGTCCAGGACAGCGATACAGGATTCGTCGGCGTCAGGTTCGTCGAAACGCCCGCCGTCAGGCTCGCGTCCCCGCCTGTCGTCAGGCTTGTTCCA
>NZ_LMUI01000046.1:188437-190175 GCF_009765995.1 Methylocapsa sp. S129 | reverse complement strand
CGAGCCCAGCGTCGCAATCGTCCCGCCATAGGCTTGCGCTTCGAATGTCGTTCCCGCATTCACATTCGTCCAGGACAGCGATACGGGATTCGTCGGCGTCAGGTTCGTCGAAACGCCCGCCGTCAGGCTCGCGTCCCCGCCTGTCGTCAGGCTTGTTCCGGCCAGCGTCGTCACGGCGCCGATCGACGCCTTGCCCGTAGCCGTCACCGTGTCGAGCTGGACGCTCATTCCGGAGATCGCAACATCCGCGTTCGAGGCGATCAAAGACGAACCGCCTTGTCCCTTCACCGCGCCCAGCGTCGAAGTCAGGTCGATCGAACCCGCATCACCCGCCACGCCCGTCGTCTTTAATGTCGTGAACGTCAGATCGTTGTTCGCCTCGATCGTCTGCGTCCCCTGGCTCGTCGCCGAACCCAGCCCGATCGTTCCGCCTGATTTGACGAAGCCCGTGCCCGTCTCCGCCGTCAGCGCCGTCGCAGCGATCGCCGTCGCCGCGTTCAGGCTGAACGAGCCGTTCGCGTCCAGCGTGTCGCCCGTCGCATTGCCCGTAATCGACGCCGTATCCGAAGTCAGCCTGATGTCGCCGACATCGCCGCCTGCGATCCCCGTCGTCTTCAAGGTCGTATAGCCAAGACCCAGATAGGCCTCGATCGTCTCAGTCCCGTCGCTCGTCGCAGAGCCGATCGTCATGCTGGAGGCGTCCGAGGTCACGCCGATCGTCCCACCCGTCGCGTTCAGCGTTGTCAGAGCGACCGCGCCCGAGCCGTGCAGCGTCTCAACGCCGCCGCTTCCCGTCTTGCCGCTCGTCACCGAACCCAGCGTCAATCCGCCGCCGCTCGTCGCCGTCACCAGCGTTCCGGCATTGACGGTCGACCAGTCGATCGACGCCAGCCCCGACGGCGACGCCAGGCTGCCCGCCGCCAGCGTCACGCTCGCCGTCGTCGCCGTCACCGTCGCGCCCATGTTCGACGTCACGCTGGTCAGCGACGCCGAACCGTCGGCCGCGACCGAACCGCCGGCGATCGACGCCGTATCCGAGGTCACGTCGACATCGGCCGCCTTCGACGTCAGAATCGTGAAGCCGATGGCGTCCGTCGCCTCGATCGTCTGCGTCCCCTGGCTCGTCGCCGAACCCAGCCCGATCGTTCCGCCTGATTTGACGAAGCCCGCGCCCGTCTCCGCCGTCAGCGCCGTCGCAGCGATCGCCGTCGCCGCGTTCAGGATGAACGAGCCGTTGGCGTCCAGCGTGTCGGAAGGCGCATTGCCCGTAATCGACGCCGTGTCCGAAGTCAGCTTGATATCCCCGACATCGCCGCCTGCGATCCCCGTCGTCTTCAAGGTCGTATAGCCAAGACCCAGATAGGCCTCGATCGTCTCTGTCCCATCGCTCGTCGCAGAGCCGATCGTCACGCTGGAGGCGTCCGAGGTCACGCCGATCGTCCCACCCGTCGCGTTCAACGTCGTCAGAGCGACCGCGCCCGAGCCATGCAGCGTCTCAACGCCGCCGCTTCCCGTCTTGCCGCTCGTCACCGAACCCAGCGTCAATCCGCCGCCGCTCGTCGCCGTCACCAGCGTTCCGGCATTGACGGTCGACCAGTCGATCGACGCCAGCCCCGACGGCGACGCCAGGCTGCCCGCCGCCAGCGTCACGCTCGCCGTCGTCGCCGTCACCGTCGCGCCCATGTTCGACGTCACGCTGGTCAGCGACGCCGAGCCATCGGCCGCGACCGAACCGCCC
>NZ_LMUI01000046.1:186903-188427 GCF_009765995.1 Methylocapsa sp. S129 | reverse complement strand
CGTCTTCAAGGTCGTATAGCCAAGACCCAGATAGGCCTCGATCGTCTCAGTCCCGTCGCTCGTCGCAGAGCCGATCGTCACGCTCGAAGCCGTCGACTTCGCGGTAAACGTCGTGTCCGCCGTTACGCTGTCCAGCGTCAGAGCGGAGGCGCCCTCTACGTCCACGCCGCCCGCGACCGCCGACAAAGTCGCCGCATGCAAGGCCGCCGTCTGCTGCAACGAAAGATCGCCGGTATCCGCGGTTGCGTTGAGGTTGGAGAGGCCGACCGATAGCGGCCCGATCGCCACGCCGGCGTTGAGAAGTCCCCAAACGCCCGTATTCGCATCGGCGATTCCGGCTCCGGCGTCGCCATTGCCAAGGATGCTGCCTTTGCCGGCCGTGACCACGGCGCCAAGACTGGCGGCGCCGGCCTCAATGTCGATGACATTCCCCGTCGTATCGGCCGAAGCGCTCGTCACCTTGCCGAGGGTCACATCGCCGGTTGCAGAAATCAGGATGTCGCCCCCAGCCGAAACGCCGGCGCCGGAATCCATGCTGAAGCTGGCGGCGCGCAGCGTCACCGGCCCGTTCGCGGAGGATATCGCGCCATCGACAATCGTCGGCGTCAGTACGGTTTCGACCCGCAGCTCGCCGCCGGCGGTCAGCGACAGCACATTGCCGACCGAAAATGTGGTGACGTTCACGGCGTCCGCGCTCGTCAACCAGGCCGAGCCGCCGGCGGAGCCCGACAAGACGCCACCCGCGCCAAGGGTGAACGAGAATGGCGTCGCAATCGTGCTTGGCGCCACGGGCGCGATGCCGATATTCTCGCTCGCCGTCAGCGTCAGGCTGCTTGAGATCAGGGTTGCATTGGCGTCCACAGGCAGAATGTTGCCGGCCGTCGCTTCGAGATGGGCGGCGCCGCCCGCCGTGACGGATTCGATCGTCAGATCGCCGGTTCCCGCCACGACTGTCGCGTTGCCTTTCGGGGCCGAGACACTAGACCACGACAGCAGCGTGCCCGCTTCGACATCGGCGTCGCCATTGGTCGCGACGACGGACGCCCCCGAGTTGGAGGTAGCGCTTATTAGCTTGGCCGAGCCGTCCGCCGCGACAGAGCCGCCCGCGATCGCGCCGGCGTCCGAAGTGACGAAAATATCGCCCCTGACTTTGGCGGTCAGACTGCCAAAGCCGACGGCGCCTGCTCCCTCGATCGTCTGCGTCCCACTGCTGTTCGTCGTGGTCAGTGTCAGCGCGCCGCCGCTCGTCGCCGCCAGCGACGTTCCCGCATTCACATTCGTCCAGTCAGTTGACGCCGAAGCCGACGGCGCCGCCAGACTGCCCGCCGTCAGCGTCACCCCGCCATGGGTCGCCGTCACCGTCGCGCCCGCATTCGACGTCGCGCTCGTCAGCGACGCCGAATTACCGGCCGCGACCGAACCGCCCGCGATCGAGGCCGTATCCGACGTCACGTCGACATCGCCCGCCTTCGACGTCAGAAGCGTGAAGCCGACGGCGTCCGTCGCCTCGATCGTCTGCGTCCC
>NZ_LMUI01000046.1:153208-186839 GCF_009765995.1 Methylocapsa sp. S129 | reverse complement strand
CTGGCTCGTCGCCGAACCCAGCCCGATTGTTCCGCCCGACTTGACGAAGCCCGTGCCCGTCTCCGCCGTCAGCGCTGTCGCAGCGATCGCCGTCGCCGCGTTCAGGATGAACGAGCCGTTGGCGTCCAGCGTGTCGGAAGGCGCATTGCCCGTGATCGACGCCGTGTCCGACGTCAGCTTGATGTCGCCGACATCGCCCGTCATGCCATTGGTCTTCAAGGTCGTATAGCCGAGGCCCAGATAGGCTTCGATTGTCTCGGTCCCGTCGCTCGTCGCAGAGCCGATCGTCACCATCGAGGCGTCCGAGGTCGCTCCGATCGTCCCGCCCGTCGCGTTCAGCGTCGTCAGATCGACCGCGCCCGAGCCGTGGATCACCTGATTGCCGCCCGCCCCCGTCGTTCCCGTTGAGACGTCCGCCAGCGTCAGCGCCCCGCCGCTCGTCGCCGTCAGCGACGTGCCGGCCTGGATCGTCGTCCAGTCGAGCTTTACCGACGACGGCGCCGAAAGATCGCCGGCGCTCAGCGTCACGCCGCCATGCTCCGTGGTGACGCTCGTCCCGCTATTGTCGCCATCCGCCGTCACCGTCGCCGAACCATAGGCGGTCAGCGTGTCGGCGGCGATCGAGCTTGTGGATTGGGCTGTGATATCGCCTTGCGTCGCGTCGCTCGCCGTTCCGGCGTTCACGCTATCGAGCGTCAAAGCCGCGGCGCCTTCGATGTCGACGCTTCCTTCGACGGCCGACAGAAGGGTCGCCTCCAGCGCACTGTTCGATGAAAGGGCGTGAAGCGCGGGCGCGCTTGGCAGCGTCGTCACCGTGGTCAGATAAAGGCTGCCGCTCGTCGCCGTCGCGGACAGAAGCTGCGCATTGATCGACAGAGGCGCGTTAGCGGCGCCGATGGACCTCGCGGTCAGCGTGACTTCGGCGTGGCTGTCGGGCGCAACAAGATTGGTCTGGCCGTCGCCGTTGGCGACGATCGTTCCGGAAGACGCCGTGACAATGATCGCCGGCGTCACGACAGGCCCGCTGTCGCTGCTGACCAATTGACCGAGCGTGACGCCGCTCGTATCGGCCGTCACCGAGATCAGCCTCGCGGCCTCGACCGAGGCGCCCGCGTCCATGCCGACGCTCGTTCCTTCGAGCGTGACCGCGCCGCTGGACGACGTCACCGATCCCGCGCTCGACCCGGGGACGCCGCCGATATTGGTCGCGACCGTCTCGACTCGCAAAGCCCCGCCCGACGTCAATGAGACGCCTTTGGCGCCGGAGAAGGTCGAGACGTTCACTGCATCCGCGCTGGTCAGCCAAGCCGAGCCGTTCGCCGATCCCGACAGCAGGCCCGACACGTCGAATGAGAACGCGGTCGCGCTGGAGCCGATATCGGCGCCGGACCTCAACGAAAGCGCGGCGGCGGTCACTGACGGCGACCCATTGCTCGCAATACCACCGTTGGCGTTCAGAGAAACGGCGCCGCTCGCGTCGATCGCGTCGACCGTGATCGAGCGAGTGGACTGCGCGGTCACGGCGCCCGAGGTCGCCGCCGGATCCGTCCCGGCCATGAGGTCGTCGAGCGTCAGAGCCGCGGCGCCGGCGATGGCGATGTCGCCCTTGGCGGCGGACAGGTTCGTCGCCTCCAGGCCTGGCGTCTGGGAAAGGGTGAGGAACGCTGGGACCGTCGGCAGCGTCGTGACCGTATTGAAATAGAGCCCGCCCTGCGCTGTCGTCGCCGACAGCAGCGTCGTGTCGACGGATAGCGCGAGGTTCGATGCGCCGATGCCGGATTGGGCGCTCAAGTTTACGGCGGCGAACGCATTTGGCGCGACGAGATTGACCTGCTCGTCGCCATTGCCGGAGACCGCGCCCGAATTCGCGGTGACGACGATGGCGGGCATCGACGTCGTGGCGCTGATTCCGCTGATCAATTGGCCAAGTTCGATCCCGCCGCTATCCGCCGTCAGTTGAATCTCGCCCAAGGCGGCGATGGAGGCGCCGCTCGCCATGGTGATCGAGGCGCCCTCCGCGGCGACGCCGCCCGCGCTCGATGTCGTGGCGCCCGAAAAGGTCAAGGCGATCGACAACGCCGCGCCGCCATTGTTCACATCGGTCGTCGGCAGTTGAATGTTGAGGCCGCCGGCGGCCGAAAAGCTGTTGATGGTCACGGGTTGAACGTGGCTGTTGATCGCCTCGGTCGTCAGATAAGCTACGCCGCCGGAGCTTCCCGAGACGGTGAACGGATTGGCGCCGGCGTCCGCATTGGGGTCGCCGATGGCAAAGAACGTCGCCGTCGTGCTCGGAGCGGTCGGCGGAACGCCGATATCCCCGGCCGCCACAAGATTGATCGCACTCGCGGTGATGGCGAGACCAGGCAGCGTCTCGACGATATCGCCGCTCTGCCCCGAACCAGCGGTCGCGGTCAAGGAGGCCACGCCGGTGTCGGCATTGGCGAAAATCCGGCCGACGGCGACATCGCCAACCGACTGGAGATAGACGCTGCCCGCCGCTGAGGCGTCGTTGAGCAACGGCGTCTGGAAAGTGACGGGAGAGGAGGCCGAACCGATATTGCCTGTGCCCGCCGCCAATGTCAGCTCGCCGCCGGCCACGATCGAGAGCGCCGCGGCGCTGGCGGCTTCGACGATGCTGACGGGCGCCGCAAGATTGACATTGCCGGCCGCGCTGGGGGCGGAGATGGCGCCGAGCTGCAGCGTGTCCGATCCCGGCAGGCCGGTGGACCCGGTCGCCTGCAGCAAGATCTGGCCCGACGAAGAGACGGCGCTGACCGCGCCGGTCGCGCTGACATAGAGCGGCTGGATTTCGGCGAGGGTGAGCGAGATCACATGGCCGGTGCTATCCGTCGCCACAATCACCGAGCCGGGCGAGGTGGCGTTGGCGAGGGCGGCGATCTCGTTCTGGTCCGTCAGGGTCCCGACTTCAAGCGATGCGAGATCGGCGCCCTGAATTTTGACCGCCGTCGCCGTCTGTCCGACGCCGTCGGCGGCGCTGACGTAGATGTTCCGGCCGACAAGACTGGCCGGCGCATTGCCGACGATCGCCTGCGCCGGCGCCAAGGCGGATTGATCGACCGCCTGCGCCAGCTCGCCCGCCGTCCATACGGCGTTCTGCGTCAGGCTGGTGTAAAGAGCGCTGGTCGGGTTGACGGTATAGTTAACCGTGGCGACGCCGGCGGCGTTGGTGTTGTAAAGCGCGGCAAGCGATGTCTGCCAGCCCGCGCCAAACGCTTGCGTGAAAGTCGCGACGTCGCTGGTATATTGCGACGAACTCGTGAAATTCGCCGACGACGAAACGGAATTATACAGCGCCGCCGCATTGGCTTGCACGATCGCCTGCACATTGGCGCTGTTCAAGGTCGTCGCATTGGATGCCGTATAAGCCTGCACCTGCGCGGCGAGCGGGGCGTAAAGTCCTGCCGCATAGGCGAGTATTTGCGCGTTGGTGGCCGTCGCGACGCCATAATAGGAAGCGGCGGGCGCCGCATAGATCGTCAATCCGGCGGCGCTGAGCTGCGTCAGGGCGCCGTTGGTCACCGTGCCGTTGGCGGCCAGCGTGTTGTAGACGCCCGCCTCTGTCGTCCCCAGCGCCGAGGGGACCGCCCTCGCATTGGTGTAATGGGCGAGGCCGCTGGCGTTCAGAATATAGTTCCCGCCGACCACGCTCCCGTAGGATTGCAAGGTCGTATAGGTCGCCTGATTGGCGACTTGCGTATTATAGGCGGCGTAAGTCGAAATCGCGCCGAGCGTCGTTTGCCAATTGGCGCCGGTTGGATCCGCGCTTGTGGCGAAAGCCTTTTCGAAGGTCGAGACATAACCAGAATATTGCGTGCTGGCGTAAGTTTGGATTTGCTGGGCGGTCGCCACCGGCGCCGCGCTCGCGTAGAGCCCTGCCGCATAAGCCTGAATCTGGGCGTTCGTCGCGGTCGCAACCTTATCGGCCGCGGCCGCCGCCGTGGCATAGGCCTGCAATCCCGCGGCGCTGAGCGTGAAGGCGCCGCCCGCTCCCACCGTTCCGTTGGTGAGGAGACCTTCATAGATGCTGGCGTTGGTTGCGGCGGCGCCCGTAAAGAACGTCGTCTTGGCCGTGGCCTCTTGCGTGGCGGCGTAGCTTTGCACCTGCTGCGCGAGGCCGTTGTAAAGGCCGGCCGCATAGGTCTGGATCTGCGCATTCGTCGCGGTCGCGACCTTGTCCGCCGCCGCGGCGGCTGCGGCATAAGCCGTCAGCCCGGTCGCGCTAAGGCTGAAGCCGGTCGATGTGACCATTCCATTGGTCAGAAGATTGTTGAACGTGGCGAGCTGCGTCGTCCCGAGCGCGGCGCTTGCATAAGTCTGGACGCCGGAATTGCTGAGCGTGAAGGTCCCGTTGACGATCGCGCCGGAAGCCAACAGCGCATTATAGGGGGCGAGCAGCGTGGCGGTGGCCGCCGGTGCGTAATATTGCAGTCCGGCGGACGTCAGCGTCATGACGCCGCCTGTGATCGTCGCTTTGGCGAGCAGGGTCTGGTAGGCGGCGTAATCGGTGTCGACCGCGTTTTGGAACGGAACGAGCGTGTAGACGCCGGCCCCGCCATCGGCCTCGGTCAGGTGAAGGCGGCCCTCGACGGCGCTGAGCTGGTCGGCGCTCAGCGTCTGGCTCGACGTCAGGCCGTTGGCGTTGAGGATGAAGCCGTTCGGCACATTGATGGTGATGTCGCCCGACGTCGAATCGATGAGGCCGATGCGGAAATCGCCGGTGACGCCGGTCAGCGCAATATTGCCGGACGCCAAAGCGTTGACGACGCCGTCGAGCACTTGCCCGGTGGCGCTTGTCGTCGTGTTGGCGCTGAGCGCGAGCGGCGTCGCGCTGGCGCCGAAGCCGGATCCGATGCCGCCTGTCAGGCTCGACAGCGTGATATTGCGGCCGGTGATGTTGGCGGTCGTGGGCGCATTGCCGTATGTCGAGGCCGCGCCAGTGCTCACGGTCGTGATTGTTGTTTCAAAGATGCCCCCTCCGGCGCTGGTGACCTGGGTGGAGGTCGGCGGCGACAGGCTGGTGACGGCGATCGGATTGGTCGTCGACGGCGCCGCCGTCAGATTGCCGAGCGCCGTGATGGTCACGTCGCCATAGGTGGTCGTGCTCGCGCCGCCATAGGTCGTCGTGTTGGACACGGTTCCGAAATTGTTGGAGACATTTGTGTTCGTATAGCTCGACGTCGTGGTGCTGGCGGTGACATTTGCGATCGCTGCGGCGGAATTGAAGGCGAGGTTGACGCCGCCCGCCGCGCTGGCGCTGGCCTGCACGATGCCGGTCGGCGTTCCCGCCGCGTTCGTCGTCATCGTCGCGGTGAACGGCTGCGCGGCGCTGCCGATCGCGCCTGAGGCCGCGAGCTGCAGGTTCTGCGTCGTCAGCGTGGCGTTCGCCGTCTCGAGAATGTCGCCGTTCGAGACCTGAATGCTGGTCAGGCCGCTCGCATTGCTGATGTTGCCGGCGAGCGTGACGGTGTTGCCCGAGGTGACGTTGAGGAGCCCGGTCGCATTGCCGTAGAAGTTGATGCCGATCTGGTTGTCGGCCTTGACCGAATTGGTCAGCGTGAGACTGAGAGCGTAGAAATCCTGGAAAGTATACGTTCCGTCGTTGCCGTCGCCCCCTCCCGAGCCAGGGATATTCAAATAGCCATAGTAGCAAAGATTAGTACTATTGCAGCCAGCGTGCGAATACGTGTACGTTCCGTTTTCCCCAAAGGCCGCCGACATCGTCTCCTGGAAGATCGGCTCCTGGGAAATCGTCGCGGCCGTATAATTCTGGATCGGCGCCGCAGTGACGAATGTCTGCGTATAAAAAGGGTTGCTCGACTGAATTGTATTGCCATTGGCATCGGTAAAGTACCAGGTGTCCGTGCCATCGGAATTTTGGGTAGGACGCAGGTAGGCGGTCTGCGTCCACTCGTAACGAGCGTTGGCCACCGGCTGGTAGTTCAGGCCGGTCGATGACGTGGAGAAAGCGGTCGGCGTCGAATTCAGGTTCGCGTCGGCGCCATAGCCCGTCGTGTAAGTCGCGACGCCTTGGCCGGGCGTGAACACATAGGTCGTGGTGTCCACGTTCCCCAGGCCGTTGTTATCCTTCAGCGTGTCGATGATCTTGATGATGCTTTGGACCGGATGGCCGCCGACCGTCGCGCCGTTCTGCACATCGGCGAGCTGCAGCCCGGCCGAAGATTCGTTGCTGATGGTGACCTGGCCGAGACCGCCGTTGACGGTGATCGATCCATTGATCGCCGCGGCATTGCCGCCGGTCTGCACCGGCGTCGTATTGATGATCTGGCCGTCGAGGAGCACGTAGCCGCCGCCGGTCGAGGCGGTGATGTCGCCGATATCAATGACATTGTTCTTGGCATCGTAGGTGGCGGTGATGTGGTCGGTCGTCTGGGTCGGCAGCGCGTAGAACTGCACGCCTTTGGCGGCGTAGTTGGTCTGGTCGTTCGCCAGCGCGGCATTGAGGCTGGAGCCGTAGTCGAGGCTCAACGTATTGGTGTTGCCGGAGGTCATCGGCGCGTTGATGTCGATGATGTTGGCTTTGATCGCGATCGGGCCGCCGAACGTGCCGGTCCCACTGGTGACGGGAGGGGTTGCGTCGGCGTAGCTGTTCGACTGCAGCAGGAAACCGTTGGCGGCGTTCGATGTTGCAGATGAATCGCCCGCCCGCACCGCCTCGGTGGGTATGTATGGGTAATAGGTGCTGCTGAAGGGCGTGAACTGGTATCCGCTGCTGTCGCCGTAGGGGGGATCGTTGGCCGCGTTGTAATTGTTGAAGAACAGGTAGGCGGTGGATACCGCATCGCGGCCGGAGCCGACCTTGAGGTTGGTGATGGCGTTGTCGCCGAAAAGGCCGAACGAGGTTTCGCCATCCGTGTCGCGGGATGCGCTGCCGTATATTTGGATATTGAGGAGGCCTTCGCTTGGTAGAAAGGCGGAGGGCTGATTCAAGATCGCCGCGAGCGTGCCCCAGCTTCCATTGGGATCGAAACGCTGAGGATTGTTCGCGGTGATGAACATGTTCGCGATATAGTCGACGAACGTGCTGGCCGCCCCCTCGAGGAGGATGTTAGTCCCGTAGCTGCCGCCATTCGTTTCGGAATAGGCGCCGCCTGGGGCGCCCCCGAAGACCAGGCCCGGATAGTTCTCGTAGTTCTGCCACTCCGCGATCGGGCTGCCGAGATTGAATTCGTTGGAGGAGACCACGAGGCCGCCATTGGTCGCCGTCTCGCTGACCGAGGCCGCGGTGATGCCGCCGAGCTGCCCGAAAAATCCGTTGGCGCTGTAGAGGGTGGCCGCGCCGCCGAGAGTGGTGATCGATCCGTAGTTGATGAAGACGGGACCGAAGGCGCTGTTCTCCGATGTCCCGCTATAGTTCATCGCGAGGTTGAAGCCGCTCGTGGCGGTCGACGACGGCAGTTTCAACGCCCAGCCCGACGCTTGCGCGGCCGACTGGCCCGCGGCGCCGGTGAAGATGAATTCGCCGCTCGGCGTATCGGGGATGTTGGCGTTGCCGTAAAGAATGACCGCCGCGGCGCTGTTGTTGGTGACGGTGATGGTCGGATTGCCGTAGGCCGTCGCCGAACCCGCGCCCTTGATCGTATCGGCGTTGACCTGGACGACGCCGCCGGCCGCGTAGAGATTGCCGAGGATGATCGCCTGCTGCGTCGTGCCCGCCGTATTGACGCCCTGCTGCAGGATTCCACCTACAGTGGGATCGAAGGTTTGCCCGACAAAGTAATTGACGTTGAATTCGTCGGACGTCGGGGTGTAGGTGGTCTGGCCGGTGGCGATGTTCAGCGTATAGGAATTACCGCTGCCGAGCGGAGACGAATCGTCGAAGATCGTCACAGGGGCGCCGCTGACGAGGGTGACGGTCGGGATCGCCAACGCGCTGTTACAGCCTTCCGCGCAGTCGATGGTGATGACCTGGTCGTGATAATAGCCCGCCGTCACCGCGCCATCGAGGGTCACCACGCCGCTCGTCGAACTGGTCGGATCTTCGGAATAGGAGGTGACAGGAATCAAGCCCAACTCATAGCCATGCGCCGTGCCGCTCGCCGAAACGTTCGGCGCGCCATGATAGGCGCCAAGCACGACGCTGGCGCCGCTGTTGACGATCGTATCCTTGTCGATGCCCACCGACGCATTGCTGGCGATGTTGGCGTCGGCGTTGGCGACCGGAATAGCGATGAGCGCGCGAACATAGCTTTCCGCGTTGGAATTGACCGTCAGCGAGGTCTGGCCAAAGTTCGTGCTCACGGGATTGAGGCCGGCGGTGATGTCGACTTCCCCGACCGAGAAAATCGTCGTGTCGTAGACGTTCACCGCCTGATTGGCGGTGATCGACGCTGAGGAATTGGCGTCGGCGACGCCCGCCAGGCCGTATGTGGAGGCTGCGCTGGAAGTCGTCACCGAGCCATTGGCGTAGGTCGCCAGGATCACGCCGCCCTGGCTGTCGATCTGCGAGGCCGCCGCGGCGTCGCTGGCGTCGCCTATCGCCACGCTATTGGTGAGGTTGGCGCTGACGCTGTCGCTGACGCCGGAGCCCTCAAGCGCGCCGCCGGTGTTGAGGGTGACGGTGTCGTTGTTGTTGGAGACGTTGCTCAGCGCCAGAATGACGACGCCGCCGCTGCCGGCCGAAACATTGTCCTCGCCGGTGAACGTCACGGTGGAGGAGCCGGTGAGGTTGGTCGTGCTGTCGGCGCCAAAGCCGTTGACCGCGCCGCCGCCCGCCGCCTGCAGGGTATTGTGCGGGCTGCCGGCGAAGTCGTCGGAGAAATTGTTCGAAGCGGTCATCGCCACCGCATTGGCGGCGATGCTGTTGCTGGTGGGATCGAACGTGTCGCTGCTCATGATCGTCACGCCAGAGCCGAGCGTGATCGCGACCGTAGAATTGGCCTCGTTGTCCATGACCGAACCGCTGGCGCCGACCGCCGATGCGTTCAACGCGTCGAGTTCAGCCGCGTAATCGTCGGTATGGGTCGCGCTGATCGTGACGGCGCCCGCATCGATGACGGCGTTGGCGCCGATCAGCGCCGAAACGTCGGACGTGTCGGATGTATGCGCTTCGCCGCCCGAGCCCGCGAACACCCCGCCGGCGCCCGATTGCGAATTGGCGACATCGGTGTCCGTGCCCGTCGCGTTGAGGGTCAATGCGCCGCCGCGGGCGAGAAAAGCGGCGCCCAGCACGCCGTTCACGGTCGCCACGTCAAAGGGCGTCTCGACGTTTTCGCCGAGCAGCGCCTGAGTATTGGTGTCGGCGTTGGCATAGGCCAGCACCACGCCTACCGCGATATAGCCGACGGAGACGCCGGTCGATTGCGAATATTGATCGGAATAGTTGGTCGCTGTGATGCTGACGTCGCCCATCGGCAGCACAAGCCCAGTTGGGACGGAGCCGTCGGCCGGGATCGAGCCGACGCGCGCGACTACGCTCGCATCGTCTTCCGCTTTGACATAGGTCGCCTGCACGCCGATGAACGAGCCGCCGGCGCCGGCGATCGCCCAGCCGGCCGCCGTCGTGCCGCCGTCGCCGAACCCATCCGTCGAAGCGGGCAAGGCGCTCCCCGGGAACGAAGTCGCGGGCGCGCCGCTGACAAGCGCTTGCGCGGTGACTTCCAGCGTACCGCTATAGGTCGTCACGCCGGCCGGCCTCACCTGATAGGCGAGGCCGGAATAGACCGCCGTCGTCGCGCCGACGGTCGTTACCTGGAAGACCACGCCGTCGTCGACCGCCGCCGTCACGGTCGGATCGGCGGTGACCAGGGCGACGGAGGCGCCGGCCGCAGCTCCGCCGACCGCAACGCCAAATCCCATGCCCTTGGCGTCCGGCGTGTCCGTCGCCAACACTTGTGTATCGGCGGCGAGCACTGTGGCGCCTGTCACCAGCTCCGCCGTGACCGTGGCGTCGTCCGTCGCCGTGGCGACCGCCGCCGCGCCCGCCCCGATGCCGCCGGCGCCGGCGAGCGCGTAAGCCCAGGTCTCGCCGCCGTCGCTCGCCTGGTCCTGGATGGTCATCGCGGTGAGCTGGGCGTCGCCAAGCACGTCGGCGGTGACGGCGCTGTCGCGGCTGGCGAGCGCGACCGAGCCGCCGACCGCCGCCGCGCCGCCGGCAAAACCATAGGCGTCGGCGCGAACAGTCGAACTATCCCCGGCGGCGATCGAGATCAGCGTCGAGGCCGCCGCGGCCGATGTGGAATTGTCGTTCACGGTCGAGCCGAGTTCCGCTTTGACCGCGTTGTCGACGTCGGATTCGGCCACAGCCGCGCCGAGGCCGACATAGAGGCCGCCGGCGCCGGCGGCGGCGATCGTGCGCGCGGCATGGCCGCTGCCGTCGTCTTCCGCTTGCGCCTCGATCGTCAGCGTCGGCGTATAGATGACGCCGCCGTCGGCCTCCGCAGTGACCTGTTGATCGACCTGGGTGAAGCCGACGGCCGCGCCGACGCCGCCGCCGTCAAAGCCAATCGACAGCGCGCCGACGATGTTCTCGACGGCCATTTCGCCCGTCGCCTTGATCGTGACCGAAGCCGCGGTCACGCTGCCGTCGAGGATCTCAGCCGAAATCCCGTCGACGCCGCCGCCGACTTCAGTGGTCAGATTAGCGCCGGTCGCCTGATCCGAACTGCCCAGCGTGCCGCCCTGATTGAGGACGCTCAGCGCATCGCTCGACGCGCCCGAACCAACTTCAACGACGCCGACGGTCGCTGCGAGCGAAAAATCAGCGCTGATCGCCGCGGTGGCGGTGATCGGGTCGATGTCGCGCGTGCTGAGCGCGGTCACATTGACGGCGCCTGGCGTGGATATCGTGCTGCCCGCGATCAGCGCGGCGTCGTCGCTCATGAATATGACAAGATTGACGCTGGCGCCGAGCCCGGCCGTGCCGCCGATCGCCAGGCCGCCCGCGGTCGGATCGATGGCGACCGTCTCCTGCGACTTCACGTCGACATCGCCCGAACCAGTCACCGTCACGTCGCTGTTCTGTATGGTCGCTTTGGTCGTATTGGTCGCGATCAAGGCGGAAACCTGCGCCGCGCCCGCGCCCCCGCCGATCGAAACGCCGACGACATAGCTCGTCGCATCGGTCTGGGTTGTCGCGCTGACGAGCGCCTGTCCGGTCAAATTGAGCGTCGTCGCGCCAGTCGATACGCTGGAATCGCCGAGCGTCGCTTTGGTCGTCATGTCGGCGATTCCGACCAGCACGGTTGCGCCGACGCCCGCGTCGCCTCCCGCCGCTCCCGTGCCGACCGCGCCAAAATAACCATCCACGCCGGCGGCGGCGATCGAGGCCGAATTGGCGTAATCGATGCCGTGATCGAGCGTCGCTTCGGTGTCGGCGCTGAAAGTGTTGACGAGCGCCGAGCCCGCAATTCCGACCCCGCCCGAGCCAGCGGCGCCGACCGCTTCGCCCGACGCGCCTTCCCAGGAATTGGCGGCGACAGTGAGCGCGCCGGCCGCGGTCGTCGATGAACCCAGCGATGTGCTTGTCATCGAAGCTGTCGTCGACCCGCTCATCAGATTGATCGCCAGCGCGATCGTGCCGGCGCCGCCCGAATCGCCATAGGCGATGCCGAGATCGAGCAGATTGGCGAAGGACGCGCTGGACGCTGTGATATCGACGGGCGAGACGGCGCTGGTGGCCAGATGGGTGTCGAGGAACGCGCTGTCGGCGTAAGCCCTCGTCGAGCCATCCATCGTATTGGTGACGGAATTGGCCGAAACGGCGGCGCCGCCCGTGCTCGCGCTGGCGACGATGGCGACCGTATCGGCCGTCTGGTCGGCTGTCGCGACGACCGCCAGGCCCTTGAAGCTGACGCTCCCGTCGGCAAGGGTTGGATTGCTGGCAGGCGTGACGACCGAGGATGGATCCGGCGCGTTGCTCAGGACGCCATTATCGATGAGGACGGGTTTCCCGGATGTCTGCGCCTGCGCGTCGACCGTGCTGCTCTGGATATAGGCGCTTGTCGCGTCGGTGATTGTATTGACGACGATCGAAGCGCCGATGCCTGCGCCATCCCCCTTGGTGACGCTGAGAGCGCCGGAATAGGCGGCGATCGCATCGGAATTGCCCGCCAGCACAAGCGCGCTATTGTTCGCGCCAACGGTCGAGCTCTGCGTCAGAGCCCCGTCCGTGATCGCCGACGTGACGTCGGTCGCTTCCGTGCTGATGGCGAAGGAGCCCGAGCCGGAGACGCCATCCGTCGGCGCCGATGGCGCGCTCGGCGCCTTGGGCGCCGACGTCCCCAACGCCACTATCGGGCCCAACTCCCCTGCCGCGAGCCCCCCTTGACCTGCGAAGGACGACGGGCTCGACGGCTTCAGGCCGCTGACGAGCGAGGCCAGATTGGCCTCCGGCGTGTTGACGCTGGCGGTTCCCAGCGAAACGGCGGCGCCGATCGCGATCGTTTCGATGTCGGCGCTCGACGCGCCGGAAACGAGTACCGAGCCGGCTTGCAGCAGGCTCGCCGTTTGCGTCGGGCTTTGGAGGACGATCAGCGGACTGTCGTCGGCCCAGGATTCGTCCGCGGTCACCTTGGCGCCGGCGATATTGGCGGAAACGTAGTTCGAAATCTGATCGACAGCCGCCGAAATGCCGACGGCCGAACCGCCTGAGGTGTTGAGCGCGATAGCGCCGGCCGCGCCGCGGATGGTCGAGCCGTCCGTCGCGGTGACGGCAACCGCGGCGGCCCGCACGGTCGCGGCATAGGCGCCGGATGCATCCGTCGTGGTGATGCCATGGCCGATCTGCGCGACCACGCCATTGTCGATCGAATTATAGGCCACCGATCCGACGCCGGCGGCCGAGCCGCTCGCCACGCCCGCGCCGACCGCAATGCCGAGAATTTCGGTGTCGTCGCTGGCCGAGACCGCAACCACACCGCCTGTCGAAGTGAGCGTCACGTCGTCGATGACGGCGTCATGGCTGGCGTCGATATTGTTGACCACAAGGGAGGCGCCGACATTGCTCTTGCCGGTCTGGACGAAACCAGCCACGGCGAGGATCGACGCGCCGGTCGAACTGCTCGGGTCAAGCGCGGCGCCGGTAAAGTCGAGCCCGGAATCATCGACGGGAACGCCGCCGCCCGCCAGGCCGCCGTTAGCCGTAAGCGCCGCCGCGGAAATGAGGCTGTCGAGGCTGGCGCTGGATCCCCCCGACGCTTCGACCGTCACGTCGCCGGACACGGTAATTCCGCCCGTCACCGCGGCGTCGCCGCTGACTGCCGGAACGCCGGTGATGTCGGCGAAGGTAGTGGGGTTGATGCTGTTGACGACGACCGATGCGGCGACGCCCGTCGTCGTATTGTTGCCAAGCCCCGCCGTCGCCGCGCCGGAAAGGATGCGGCTTTGATCGAGGGCAAGGACCGATATCGACCCGTCATCGGTGACCGAGGAATTGGAAAGGCTCGCCGATACCGCGAGGGCGCCAGAGGGATCGCCGATCTCGGCATAGGTCAAAGCGACGCCGAGCGCGTTGCCATTTCCGCTTCCCGTGCTCACATAAAGAGAACCGCCGCCGATGCCGACATTGGTCTCCTGGTCGGCGTTGATTTGCACTGATCCGGTCGAGGCTGAAGTTGTGCCTTGAATCGCCGAACCGTCGATCGAAGCATTGACGCCGTCATTGAGCGATTCATAGGAAACCGATGCGGAAATATTGGTGGAATCATTGGCCGATCCCGAGGTGACGCTGATGCCGAGACCGATCGCCGTGGTTTCGCCGCCGGCAAGCGCCTGTACCGTGACCGCGTCGGCGGTGACGGTCGAACTGACGCCGTTCAACTCGCCGATCGAGGCGCTCGTCACATTCTGACTGATGCCGACGGCGACCGCGCCGGCGATGCCGACCGCATAGCTCGATCCCGGGGCAGCCTTGGCGATCGCCGCGGCGCCGCTCGCCGTATCGGTGATCGAATTGTTCAAGGCCTGAACGGAAACGCTGTTCCCCGTTCCGTTTGTCGCGGCCGGAGCGATGACGGCGCCCGCGATCGAGGCCGAAGTCTCGACATTCGTCAGATCGACCGATGTGCTGCCGGCCCCCGCAACGCTCGAAGTGCCGTTCACGAGGTTCTGGTTCGAACTCGTCAGATTCTGGTAAAATGTGTCGAGCTTTTGCTGAAGGCTGGTAAGCTTTTGCGCGGGCAGGTAATAGAACACTTTCGACAGGAAGCTGGCGTCGGAAGGTTCGGTGACCTGGACCGGGGGCGGATCGGCCGGATTCGGCGCATTGTTGTTGTACACGGCGGCGACGGAAATCGTCGTCAGTCGCCCGACGCTCAAGGCCGAGACGGCGAGCGCATTGCTGTCGATATATCCCGCGCTCGCGCTCGCGCGCTCGCCCGCATCGTCGGCGGAGGCGCCGCTGGCGGACAGACTTTGCGAATTGTCGCCGATGAACGCCAAAGTGTTCATCGAGACGTCCGCGATCGCGGCGGCGATGCCGACGCCGCCGCCCTGCTCTGAGCCAACCGCGCCTGCGATGGAGAAGGACGAAACATCCTGTTCGGCGTTGACTGCGACGCTCGGCGCGGTGATCTCGGCCAGATTGCTGATCGACGCCGACGTCGTATTGTCGAAGTTCACGATCGAAACGATGCCGTTCAAGCCGAGGCCCGATCCCGAGCCGGAAGTCGGCGCGACCCCATAGACGAGGTCTTGCGTGTTGGCCGCCACATCGAGGCCGCCATGCGCATTGACGACCGCGCCTGCGCCGATGCCGGCGATCGTATTCGACGAAAAAATGTCGACATTCGCCGAACCGCCGACCGCCGTGCCTTCGCTCGACGTGTTCTCGGTACCAAAAACCGTCAGCCACGAGAAATTGCCGCCGACGTCGATGCTCTGCGTGATTGTCGACGCCTCGACGACAACGCCTGCCGACCAGTCGATCAGCTGAGCGGTTGTCGAACCGGGCGGAATGATCGACGATGTCCAACTCGCGGGGGCCGCAGCCGTTCCCCCCTTGTTCTGGGTGAGGCTGGCGCCGCTGCCGACCCACGCGGTCGTGTCGTTCGTCACCTGGAAATAATCGATCGAGCCGCTGATTCCGACGGTCGACGATTGCGCCGTCGCATTGGCGTAGCTGGTCAGGATATCGCTGACGATGCCAAGATTGCCGTTGAGATGGCTGGTCACGTCGGAGAAGGTGTCGAAATCGGTCCAGGTGTTGGTGATCGGCACCAATGTCTGGGCGTCGACGCCGATATGGTTGGCGGTCAGATCGACGCCGGAACCGATGAAGGCGTTCGACGTATGGGTCAGAAGGTCGACATTGGCGGCCATCGACACCGCCGACGAGGTCTGCGGATTGGCCTGGGATCCATCCGTGCCGCCATTGATTGTCGAGCTCGCATCGGACCGCAGATCGGCGTCGGTCAGCAGGCTGACCACCGCCACGTCGCCCGCGACGGTGATGGCGGGCGCCGTGGTTCCACTGGTCTGCGCGATCGAAGCGGTGGAATTTTGCGAAGCCATGTTCAACGCGAGGACGATTCCGCCTTTGGGGATCGCATCGGACGAGGTCGCCGCGCCGACGGACTGTCCAAACGGCGTCGAGCCCAGACTTGCCTGGCCCGCCGCGCCCCCGGAGCCAAATAATGTGTTCAAATTCGTCACGACGCTGCCAACGGCGCTCTGCGCCGAACCGGCGGCGCTGGCGACGAGCGCACTATTGCCGACCGTCGTCGAAGCCTTGACGACATTGGACGTCGTATCGGAGCCCGAATAGACCGTCAGGCCGCCCGAGACGGCGCCCGACGCGATCGCGGCGCCCATCTCCGCGGTGGCTGTCGTTGTGGGATCGCTGACCGCCACCGCTATTCCCGCCTCGGCGGCGCCCCCGGCGTAAGCGGTGGATTCGGTGGAAAAGCTGTTGGTGTTCTGCGCCGCCACCAGAACGCTGGCGGCGTTGTTGATCTTGGCGCCGGTGTCGATCCCCGAGGTCGTCGTGACATCGCCGGTCGAATAGGCGACCGTCACCGCGACGGTCGTGCCGGTCAGGGAATAGGTTTTTGCATTGATGGAGAAGGCTGCCGAATTGGACGACGTCGCGCTCAAGGCGCCGCCGGCGTAGATCGTCGCGCCGCTCTTGATCTCAGTATTGATCGTCCCGTTCACCTGGCCGACGATGGCGGCGGCGGTCAATGACCCGCTGCTCGAATCCAGGAGTTCGTCGATGGTGGGATCGGACGCCGTCTCCGATCCCGCCGAAGACAAAGCGACCGCGCCGCTGCTATGGATGTTGGCGGTTCCCTCGACGGTGACGTTGGCATTGGCGGTGGAATGAAGATAGCCGCCGCTGACGCCCAGCAAGCTGCCGATCGAAGCGCTCAGCAACGCTCCCGAGAGCGCGTTGTAGACCGTGCTTGCCGTCGCGGTCGAAGTCGCCGAAATCGCTCCGCCGGTGATGGTCCCGGCGATATCGATATTGGTGGTGGCGGATGAGGAAAGAAGCGACTCGCTGTCGGACGCGGTCGCCGTCAGCGTCACCGCGCCGGCGTTCTTCGAATTGTCGGCATCGGCGTAAAGCGCCGCGCCGCTCGCAATCGTGATCGTCGGAGCCGAGAGAGTAATCGAGCCGGAATCGCCGGTCGAAAGGACACTCGCAGCGCTCAACAGGCCGGTTACGTGAGCGCCGGAATAGGCGCGCGTGTCGATGACGCCATCGATGGTGATCGAATCATTGGCGTCGAGTTCGACATTGGCGCCGTCGGTATAAAGGCTGCCCGCCGTGCTGACGTCGGCGTTGTCGCCGAGGCTGGTCTCGGTCGTCCCGCCGATAATGAGATTGTTGGGATCGAACAGCAGCGTTCCGGCGTGGCCATTGGCCGCGCCAAGATCGATCAGGATGCCGGCGGCGACCTCGTCGGTCTGGCCGCTGATCTCGATCAGGCCGCCATTGCCCGTTCCCAAAGCATTGGCCGCAAACGAAGCCCCAGCCGCAACCGTCGTCGTATCGGTCGATTTGAGCGAAATATGGCCGCCGTCAACCGCGCCGGCGCCGACCGCCGCCAGCTTGGCCGTCGCCGCAACGCTGATGTCCTCGCCCGTCACCTCGATCTGCGCCGGCGCGCCGCTCGCCGCCGAAGTCGCCGCCAGGGAGCCCGCGATCGTCGCATCATTGCCCGCCGCGACCGTGATCTGCGCGGCTGTGGACGCCGCCGCGCTCGCCGCGCCCGCCTTGGCCGCCCGCGCGCTGATCTTGGCCCCCGCGCCCACCGTCACATTATTGGCCGCCGCAATCGACACCGAGCCGCCATGGCGCGTCGAGCCCCCCGCGCTCAAACGCCCGTCGATCCCCGCATTGTTCGTCGCGACTATGCTGATCGCCCCGTTGCGCACGACAATCGCGCCGCCTTCCGTCATCCCCGTCGCATTCACCGTCGATTCAAACTGCGCCCGCTGCCGCGCAACCCGCTCCGCCTCCCCCAGCGAGCCCGCAACCAACACGTCATGCGCATTGATCCGCACCCCATGCTGCGCGATCACCTCCCCGCTGATGAGGACCGAACCATCCGACGAAATCGGCACATTGCCGTGGATCAACTGGCTCGCCAGCGCATTGTTGACCACCCCGTCAGGGCTGATCAGTTGATCGATCGTCTTCTGCGTCGGCGTCACCACCGACAACGAGCCGACATTGACCACCCCCGACGCGCCCACAATGAAGCCGTAGGAATCGGCGAAGATCACATTGCCGCCAATCACCCCGTTCTTATAGGAATTGAGCGCACCCTGAATGTCGACCGGACCGCTCGTCACCACATTGACGAGGTTCTTCGCCGAACCGGGGACGATCAGATTGACGGTGTTGCCCCGGCCTTCGCGGAACTGGGAGAACGAATTATAGGCGTTGCCCCCGCTCATCGTCGTCGTGCTGATCGTCGTCGTGCGGCCTGCAACGCCGATCGTCGTCGCCGTACGGCCGGTGGCCAGGATCAGGTTGCCGGGCGACTGGCCCAAATTGACGGCCTGGGCGTGCGCCGATGGCGCGCCGAACAGGCCGAAGGCGAGCGGGAAGAGCGCTGAACTTCCGAGCAAGGCGCGCTTGCGTATGCTCAATGCGGCGTGTCGCTTCAATCGGGCGAGCATTGTCGTTTTCCCTTTGACGCGCTGGCGAACTCAGCTCCGGAGGTCGGATCCCTTACGCTTCGATTAAAACTTCCCAGGCTGCACGCGATAGATGTCCGGGTTCTTGGCGTCGGCGAGGTAGAAGAGGTTGACGTTGGTGGGCGACAGCGTGCGCTGCTCCTTGTCGCCGGTGAACGAGCCCTGCAGCAGCAGCGCCGTCGTGCGCCCGGAACTATCGGCGCCGCGAAACAGCAAAACGCCGTTGTTCATCGGCGCGTTATTGACGATCGTGTCGGCCTTGTAGCCAGCTCCGAGGAAATAGGCGCGCAGCGTCTCGGCGTTCGCCGTCAGGCGCTCCGGCGTCAGCTTGTCGTCCGTCGCCTTCGACCAGGAGATGTTGACCTGGATGAGCTTCTTGGTTTTGTAGCCAAGTACATAAGCGACTTCCGCGCTGCCGCCTTCGGGCAAGACGTCGGCCGCTTTCAGGGTCAGAACTTGGGTATGCTCAATCGCGTTCTGTCCGCTCTTGATCGCGTCGGGAGAAATGGCGAAATCCTTGGCGGCGGCGGCCCGCACGTCCGCCTCCGCCATGCCGAAAAGCGCGGAGCGGAACCCCTTGACCTCAGCGACCGCATCCGCGGCTGGCGTGGCGCCGACTGAAGCTGCGGGGGTGGAGGCGGCGGCGGGGGGCGTCGCGCTACCTGCCGCGGCCGCGGTTTGGGCCAGAATCGACTCGCTAGCCCCGAGAATCGCTACGAAAATCGACCCAGCGAGCCATAAGCGCCGCAAGGTTAATGCAGAACGCAACATCATTATCGCCTCATATCGATGCGGCACAATTCGCACAGAAAATCTTGGACGGTCGGCCAATATAGGCTGACAGCGCCCCCCAATAGGCTCGATTAACACTTGATTAAGCGAAATTTTCTTGCATTGAAACAAAGATCAAAGTTAATGGATGGAAACTTTTGCGTGGATTCAGACGCTGGCGTCCGTTGCGGTTCTACTCTTGCGAAGAGTGGAAAGGTGAAGCCCTTCACTGACAAGGGCCCCGGATTGAGCCGCCGATTTGATCTCGGCAACGCCTTGCGGCGGCGCGTCCGCTCCGTGTGAGCGGAGCGCGAAGGCGTCGGTTTTTCCAGAACCTTGCGGCCTGTTTCCAGCCGCGTGAAATTTTGTTACGTTCGGTCTCCGAAGGAATTCTTGAGACGACAACGCAACCGGCTGCTTCGCAAAGCGCGTCCGGGCGCGGCGCAAGAAGGGATTCTCGTGTCGGCCGTTGATCAGACTCAGTTTGAAATCCCTCCCTTCCATCCGGCGAGCGCTATTTTCGCGCAACCGCGCTTCGCCGAGGCGCGCATGGCCTGGGTTCGCGCGATGCTTCAGCTTTACGACGACGATCCGTTCTTGAGCCGGTTTTTGAACGACCTCGGCCGCGCGCTCGTTTTCTTCAATATTCTCTGCCTGTACGCCGGTTACGAAGAACAGGACCGTGCGACCTGGCCGACGATGCGGCTGCTCAATCAGACGCTGGCAAAATTCGGCCTCGCCAGCGCGCGCCGGGTCGATGAAATTGTCGCCCGCTTCAAGGATACCGGCTATGTCGAAGCACATGCCGCGCGATTGGATCGCCGGGCGCGAATCCTCACCCCGACCGCCAAAATGCTCGTCCATGATCATCGTTGGCTGGCGGCCTATTACACGCCCCTGGACATTGTGTTTCCAGACCCCGGCTATGCCCAGGCGATGCGCCACGATCCCGCCTTCCAGAAGGCCCAGCGCAAAGCGGCGCGCCACCTGTCCGGCTATGCCGCCAAACTCATGGGGGACAACCCGACGGTCATGCATTTCATGGCGCGCGAGGCGGGTATGATGGTGCTGATCAAATTGGTCGAACTTGATCAGACCCATGATGGCCGCGGTCTGGCGCGGTTTTCGTTCGCCGACCTCGCGCGCAGTTTCGGAATCTCGAGGACCCATGTCCGCACCATGCTTCAGGAGGCTGAGGGGATGGGCCTGGTCAAGCTGTCGAAGGGCCGGGCGGGCGTCGAGGCTCTCGCGCCTTCGCTCATTGAGGCTTTCGACCGTTTCGTGGCCGATTGCATGTCCGGCAACGATCTCATTTTCCGTATGGCGATGGCCGGTTTTGACGGTCGCGCGACATAGGCGCGCCTGGAGTGGCTGCGCCTCCAGGAGAGTCGGCGTTCGCTTGACACGGATCGCACCGTTCGATCAGGCAGGATGCGCCGCCGCGGCCGGTGGCGGAATTGATTAGCTGCGCCGATATGTTTCGACGGCGTCAAACTGCATGGAATCGGCTTTGTCGATACGGGTGTGTTTCGGCTTCGAATATTGATCCCCATCGGCGTCCAAAATCGACCCCTGCGTGGCGCGAAATTCTCAAACGGGCATCGGCGTTTAAATGATGTGCGGTGGGGTCAATGTTGGGCGCCGATAGGGGATCAAACGTCGCGCCGGTCTACAACCGGGGCGGCGGAATTCGAGTGGGACCAGTCTATTACAAAACACCCGAGGAGATTGATCGTGTCATCGGAGCCATCGACGAAGTAATGAATGGTCGGTAATCGGCTTGGCCAGAGACTGGGGAGTTGACGTCTGAGTGCCCTCAGGCATCAGGAAGCTGACATTCGACCATCCTCTTCTCAATCAGCCACTGCACCGACTCGCACACCGCCTCGATCGAGCCATAGCGCGGCTGATAACCTAGCTTCCGCTGCGCCTTGGCGATGCTGCAATTGGGGCTGTGGGCGATATGGTCGTAGGTCTGACCGGCCTCGCGCTCGCTTTGCTCGGCTTTCCATTCCGGCCACGGCTGATAGCGCAGTCGGGGTTCGCGACCGAACCAGGCGGCCATCGTTTCGGCATAACCGCGAAGCGTCACGGCGGCGGGCGAGACGGCGTGGAAGGCTTCGCCGACCGAGGCGCTCCAATTGGCGATAGCGGCCATGATGATTTGGGCGACGTCGTCGGCATGGACATGATGAACGGTCTCCAAGCCGAAATTCGGCAAGGCAAGTTCTTCGCCTTTAGCCAGCGTTGTGAAGACGCGCGGATTGAAATGGCCGGCAGGGTTGAGCGGCGCCCAGCCCGGGCCGACGATATGGCCGGGATGAATGATGGTCGCCGGAAATGAATGTTTGCGCGCCATTTCGAGGAGATAGGTTTCGACGCCTGCCTTCTGGATTCCGTATTCGCCGAACGGGCGGCGCGGCTGCATCTCAGTGGTGGGAACCTCGACGCTGGGGCCATGCACCCAGATCGTTCCTATGTGCAGGAAATGTTGCACCTGTCCGCGCAGCGCTTCAACAAGATGCCGCGCGCTCGGCTCGGTGAAGCAGATCATGTCGATGACGATGTCGGGCCGCAACTCGCTAATTTTGCGGCCGAACGTCCCGGCCCTTTCTTCTTCGTCGCGCGAGAGCGACACTTTGTGCACGGATTTCCAGGCGCCGTGCGGCTGATAGGGCTCGCGCTCACCGCGGCTGACGGAAACGACCTCGAATCCTGCGGCGACGAGGCGTGGGACGAGATAGGTGCCGACGTGGCCGCTTCCACCGATGATGACGACGCGAGACATGGGTCGTTTCCGTTGGGCTGGGGTTGGGAGCGGCCAGACTAACACTACTCTGATGGATTTTTGCGCTGAGCTCAGTTTTGGGGTTGAAGTAAGCCACTATCGCGGCGTGAAGGGCGAGGTGTGGTTTGGCGTGGGGTCCTGAAGCCGATCAGCATCGCATGCCCCCGATATTTTGGGCAACGGAGGGGGGCAAGCAACGGCTCTGACGCATTTCTGATGATGAGGGGTAAATCCACGATGACAAGCTGCCTTTTTGGTCTGGCGCCCGGCCCTCGGCCCATGACGACGCGGCCCAAATGGTCTGTACGGCGCGCAAATCTGCGCGAAAATGTCAGTCCTGTACGCCTTCAACTCGCTGCATCATCGAGGTTGCGTCAGAGCCAAGTGGCCGCGCCAAATAGCAGGTGAAAACTGTCAGGCGCGGTCTAGACGTCGCCATCAAGCGCTTTCGCAACGATCTCGGTCTGCTCCTTTTCATGCCGGTCGATCGAGCCGCCGGCGGCCGCCGCCATCGGCGGTCTACCGACGAACCGCAGCGTGATTTTTCCGGTGATTTCAACAAACTGTTCGAAAGCAAAGGAAAATCCGCCCTGGTTTCGCGGTTCTTCCTGACACCAGACGAGTTCAGCGTCGGGGTGGTCGATTAGCACTTCTCGGATTTCGTCAAAAGGAAATGGATAGAGCTGTTCGATACGAACAAGAGCGACGTGATCAAGCTTCTCGCGGAGCCGAAGCTCATCGAGTGGGTAGAAAATCTTTCCAGAACAGAATACGATTCGCATGCATGCCGACGAAGCGGGCGTAACAATAACAGGTCGAAATGCGGTGCCGGGCCCCATGTCCGCGAGCGTCGACTGGCAATGCTTTTCGCGCAACAGGGACTTCGGCGTGATCAGGAACAGAGGGGCCCGGCGGGGGCCTCTCTGCTGACGCCGTAGCAGGTGAAACAGATTTGCCGGCGTTGAGGGCACGGCGACTGTGATGTTCCCTCCGGCGCAACTTTGCAGAATTCTCTCAATTCGCGCCGAAGAGTGGTCAGGACCCTGTCCTTCGAGACCATGCGGCAGGGCGATCACAAGCGATGACTGCATCTTCCATTTCGCCTCGGCGGTGACAATATACTGATCAACCGCGATCTGAGCGCCATTCAGGAAGTCGCCGAACTGGGCTTCCCAAACAATCAGTCTATCGGGATCTGCCAGGCTCATCCCATATTCGAAGGCGAGAACGCCATATTCGGTCAACGGAGAGTTGATCGCGTCGAAACGAACGGCGCCCTCAGCGACATTCTTTAACAGAATTACCGCCCGCCCATTCTTCGAGTCGTGGAAGGCCAGGTGTCGCTGGGTAAAGGCGCCGCGAACGCAATCCTGACCGCTTAAGCGGACGGAGGTGCCTTCGACGAGTAGACTTCCGAAAGCCAGCGCTTCTGCGGTCGCCATGTTGATGCCAGCGCCCTTTTCAATCGAGTCCCGACGGGCTCTTGCGAAGGTGAGGACCTTCGGGTCTGGCGTGAAGTCGTCCGGTATCTCCGTAATCGTTTTCCCGATGGCCAAAAGGCTGATCAAGGGAATGCCGGTCGCGCCATCCGTCTCCGACGTCCGTTTGCCATTGATCTCAGGGAAAACGTCAGTGTCGGCTACGCCGTCGTTTGGCTTAAGTCTGTCGCATGTTTCGTAGGCCTCAGCCAATTGCTGCGCGAACTGATCGCGCTTCGCCTCCGCTGAATCGAGGGCCTTACGCGACCGTGCGTGCACCAACTCTGTGAACAGGACGCGCAAGGTCGGGTGCTTTTCTATGGTCGAGTAAGGACGGGGCTGCGTGAATCGGGGCTCGTCGAGTTCATTATGACCATTGCGACGGTAGCAAACGAGATCGATGATCACGCCTCGTCCAGTTCGCCGTTGCCAGGCATGCGCCACACGTGCGACCGCGGCCGCCGCGATGGGGTCATCTCCGTTCACGTGAAGAATCGGTATTCCGTACGCTTTACCAATGTCGGTGGGGTAGGGCGTCGAGCGTCCCTCGCTGGGGAGCGTTGTGAACCCGATTTGATTGTTGACGACGAGATGCATGGTTCCGCCGGGCGTATATCCTTCAAGCCCATCGAGTTGAAGCAACTCGCTCACCAGCCCCTGTCCGGCGAAAGCGGCATCTGTATGCATCATTAACGGCAGCACTGTCCCTGGCGCTCCTCCACGGGCCCGCAATTCCTGGCGAGCCCTTGCCGCCCCGGCCGCGACCGCGGCGACCACGATGAGATGGGAGGGATGCGGCAGCAGTCGCACATCCAGCGGACCGCAATCTGTTTCGACCCGTGCTGCAAGGCCGTTGTGATACGGGACGTCGCCGGTATAGAAAGCATCGCCGCCGGTGATGTCGCGGCCTTTGATCTCCGAAATCAGGGCGGGCAGGGATTTTCCTAGCGCGGTTGCGAGCGTCGCCAGCCGCCCCCGATGCATGCCGCCGATAACAACCTCCGCCTGACGCGAGCGCGCGGCCGATCGGAAGATCTCGTTGAGGATGACTATGGACGATTCCGAGCCCTCGACGCCAAAGCGTTTCTTGGAGGGCCATTTCGTTTTGATGAAGCGTTCGAACTCGTCAGCGAGTAAAACGGACTCCAGGGTGTGCGCCAGATCTCTTTCGTCCGCTTCGGACAAGAGTTCCTTTTCAAAAGTCTCGTAGATCCAGGCCCGATCGACGGAGTCGCCAATGTGTTCGGCCTCAAGCGCCGCATGGCCGCTATAGACACTGCGGAGGATCTCGTCCGCCCGCTCTCCCGCGACGCTGAGCTTCTTGCCCGCAAACGAGAGATCAATTGTCGCCGAGGACATCCGCGCTCTCGCGTTGGCGATTTCAGGCGCCTCAACGCTGCCCGTCAAATCCAGGGGATCCAGCCGCGCTCCGCGGTGACCATGGGCTCGGTAGGCGTCAACGAGCGCCCGACCCACTAAAGAGGCGTCCTGTTCACCACGAACAGGGCCGCCATCAAGGGTTTCGAAATGCACCATCCAGTCGGATGGCACGGACTGCGGATCCTTCCGGTAGCGGGCATAGAGGTCCATGAAAAATGAACTGTCGCCGGAAATCGGAAGATTCATTATTGTCGCTCACTTCACGCGGTCAGTCCAAGGGTCGCCGTCGTTGCATATTTACCTCCCGGTAGGGCGCGTCGCGTCAAGACGATAGAGACGCGCGGGTCTCTGGAGAAGCCGTGACGCGTGCCGACTTGTCCCGCCGCTCAATCGCAGAAGTTGCCGCCCCCAAGCTCGCGCTCTCATGGTTCTACGAGCTCAGAGGTCAGCTCTGGCCTTACTTTATCCGAAAGGCAGCGGATTCCATTTTTTCCAAATACGCGTGGAAACTATCATAGAGCAAAGTCGTTTCTCTAAAGAAATCAGAGCCTTGAGGCTTGGCTGGGGCGGGAGGATTCGAACCTCCGTATGGCGGAATCAAAATCCGCTTGATTATCCAACGATTTCAGTGTGCGTTTGGAAAAACAACGAAAACAGGCTCCAGCAGTTTCAATAGCTTGGCAACCGTTTCCAAATGAAAACAGCTCTGGCGGTCCGATAATTCCCGGCAGCAGGCTAAGTTCAGCGGACAAGGCCGCAATCACGACGTCAAACATTGGAAGGTGACCAATCGACGGCCGCTCGTCTCGCCGCCTGAGAGAGGAACCTGCTGAAAACGACGGATTACGCGACGGCCGATTTTGGACCAATCTACGAGGAGCGCATAGTTTTACAGCGTTTATTTGTCTCTGAAATCTGAGCAGGGAACCGTGATCTGGGGCGGCACGTGATGTTGGTCCGTGATCATCATGCTGCGCCGACCTCCATCCCATTCGGTACTTCTGCGGCACGGCAAATCATCAGATTCCTCCGATCCGCCTCTTCCTGCTGGGGAGAAACGCTCCGAGTCGTCGTAATCGACGCGCTGCTGGTCTTCCGCGTCCTTCTCTTTCGCAGCAACGACGGCGCCGCCGATGACGTCGGAGTGACCGTTGAGATATTTGGTTGTCGAGTGAATGACAAAATCGGCGCCGAGCGTGATCGGCTGCTGAAGGGCGGGCGAGAGGAAAGTGTTGTCGACGGCGACCTCGGCGCCGACTGTCTTCGCCCTCCTCGCGATTTCGGAAATATCGACGACGCGCATGAGCGGATTGCTGGGCGTCTCGATCAGGACGAGAGCCGGGATACGCTCGAAGGCGGCCTCGATCGCAATCGGATCATTCTGGTCGACGAACGCCACCTCGAACTGACGCCTGGCGGCGCGCAGGCCGAGCAGCCGGCAGGTACCACCGTAGCAATTATGCCGCGACGACGAGATCATCTGGCTGGAGACGGGATAGGACCAGATCGACGGCCGCCATTCCGCTCGCCGTAATAACAGCGGCCGCGCCGCCCTCCAGCTGCGCGAGCGTATCGGCCAGTTGATCGCGTGTCGGATTTTTCGTGCGTGAATATTCATAGGCGCCCGGGCCGATCAAAGCCGGGGGAATCTATAACTGCTTGAGAGATAGAGTGGCGGCGCCAAGGCGCCGAAGGCGGCGTCCTCGCCGGTGCCGTTTGCGGCGGCGATCGTTTCCGGCACTTTGGTCGTCCTCATGACTCTGCGTACTTCATCGTTCAAACGGGCCCGGAGGCTCCATCAATCCGCCGGCACGCGGCAAGGACTTCGGTTCGATCCTGCGGTCGATCACGATTCTCGAGCGCCACGCTCACCCGTTTATTCATGCTCGCGCCGACCGTCGTCTGTTCGCTGCCGCAGGCGGTGCGTCGACGGACGCAATAGCGAGCAAAGCTCTCAGCGGCGCCCGCGGTCGGACGAGGTCGCTGAGGGTATAGCCGTCGAGCACTTCGACGAACGCCCCGCGCGCTTTGTCCAGCGCGCCCTTCAGCACACAGCACGACCGGATCGCGCAAAGGTCGTCGACAGGCTTGAAGCACGGCACGAGCGCCATATCTGGCTCGGTACGTCGCACGACCTCGCCGAGTCCGATTTTCTCGGCCGGTTTCGCCAAGCGTAAACCGCCGCCTCTGCCGCGGACCGTCCCGACATAGCCGCCAACGCCCAATTGATGGGCGACCTTCATAAGGTGGTTTTTCGAAATACCGTAGCTGTCGGCGACTTCCGCGATCGTCGCGAGCCCATCGTCCTTGAGCGCAAGATACATGAGCAGCCGCAATGCGTAGTCGGTGTAGACGGTGAGGCGCACAGGGGAACTCCGGCAGCGCGATGACGAAAACATATATCCTACGTATTGCTTTCCGACAAGTATGATGTAAGATGTGCGAAAGATACATGTTTAGATACGAGGAGACTTCGATGAGAAACAGCGCTTCGATTGGCGCCGCCTTGGCATGGCCGTTTCTGCTGCCGGGAGATTTTGCCTGCGATGTCTTGGGGATGGGCAAGACCGAATATCGCGATCTCGTCCGCATGCTGATCAACTCGCTGGTCTGGACGACGATCGGCGTCTTTGTGGTCGCGCTGGCGGTGTGATGGAGAAGGCTATGAAAATCGAGCGCATTTCCGAAGAGGGAATCGACCGCCTCGTCGATTGTTTCTACGCGAAGATCCGAGTCGACCCCGATCTCGGTCCGATTTTCGAACGAGTCGTGCGAGGCAAGTGGGAGCCGCATTTGGCGACGATGCGTAACTTCTGGTCATCGGTGATGCTGACGAGCGGTCGTTACAAGGGCGCCCCGGTTCCGGCGCATCTTCGGATCAAGGCCATCCAGCCGCCGATGTTCGACCGCTGGCTGCGGCTCTTTGGCGAGACGTGCGACGAGCTGTTTGAAGACGAAGTCGCCGAGGCGTTTCGCGTCAAAGCGGCCCGTATCGCCGAGAGCCTGAAGCTCGCCTTGTTTTTCCGCCCAGAGCTCATCGCGCCGGGGAAATCTTCATGACCTTCGTCGTCACCGACAATTGCATCAAGTGCAAATACATGGACTGCGTCGAAGTGTGCCCCGTCGACTGTTTCTACGAGGGCGACAACATGCTGGTCATCCATCCCGACGAGTGCATCGACTGTGGCGTATGCGAGCCCGAATGTCCCGCAGAGGCCATCGTCTCCGATGGCGAACCCGGCCTCGAGAAATGGCTCAGATTGAACGCCGAATATGCGCGGGTCTGGCCGAATATCACGATCAAGCGCGACCCTCCCGCCGACGCCAAGGAATTTGACGGCAAACCGAACAAGCTCGAGAGCTATTTCTCGCCTCGTCCAGGACAAGGTGACTAGCCCGTTACACGAACTTACTTGTCTGATCTCCCGGACGATCACCTCCTCTTGCTTTGGTACGTGACCGTCGGCTTCGGTGGAGAATCCGCGTTTGTTAGCTGAGGCGTAGACGACTGATCGGGATCCTTTGGGTGGCGGATATTTTCTGTTTTCAGCGCGGGAGTCGGAGTTGTGGGCGGACGGCGTCCAGCTGAGTGCCTCATTATCGCGTAGATCGGCATTGGCGCGTCGCTGCGTCGATCTCGGACTCTGTGGCCAGTCAGAGTTCCGCGATTAGCGGCCGTCGCAGGGGATGCTCGCCCGAATCCTCGACGATTATTTCGCGCGAAGTTGGCCAATTGCGCTAAGCCAGTTTTCCATATGGAAGGTCTTGGCGATCTTGCCGTCCTTGATTGTCTGAATATCGAGCGCCATCATTCTGAAACTCTTGCCGGTGTGCGGAACCCCAAAAAGATCGCCCGCCGGCGTCCCGGTCACGTCGCCGCGCACGATGACGCGGTCGCCGGCGATAAGGACCTCCTTGATGTCGAACTTCATGTCGGGAATGGTATTGGCGAAGTTCGAGACCACCTTGATCGACGTTTCGCGGCCCCAGCATTCATTCGGCAAATAACCGGAACAGGATTCGTAGTCCGGGGTCAGGATCTGTTCCTGGATGGCCCGCACATCGCCGCGGTCGGCGACATTGAATAGGGCGTACCAGGGCGCAATGGTCGCGCGGGCCTGCGCTTCCGTGAGGCTTTCGGCCGACGCGGCGGAACCGCCAGTCGCCAAGACGGCCGCGATGGCAAGTTGAGCGAGTCGTACAATTGTCGTCATGACGTTTTCTCTTCTGTTGGCGGGAACTCGTGGTGCGCACGAAATCGGAGCACGGTATATGTATGTTGACCGACATATTATGATGGTCGACATACCGAATAGCAAGCTCTAATTTGCGCTATGACCAAGGGGCTCGATTCCAGAGAAAAGACTATCCGCGCGGCGGCGAGGCTGTTCCGACAACAGGGTTATCATGGCACTGGTCTTCAAGACATTCTGAAGGCGGCGGGCTCTCCGCGAGGTTCGCTCTATTTTCACTTTCCTGGCGGCAAGGAGGAAATCGGCGTGGCGGCCATCGCGTTCTACGCCGAAGCTGTACGTGCGATGATGGCCGCGGCGGCGGAAGCCTCAGAAACCGCTGGGCGCTTTCTTGCGCTGGTTGTGCAGAACATGGCGGCGGACGCCGAGCGCGCCGACTACAAGGAGGGATGTCCGATCGCAGCCGTCGCGCTGGACACTCTTGGGCAATCCGCAGCCCTCGGTGCGGCGACGCGCACAGCCTTTCAGACGTGGGAACTCGAGATCAAACGCGGTCTCGAGCGCTTCGGCACGAAGGGCAAGGACCCGGAGGCGGTCGCCTCGGCTGTGCTCAGCCAACTCGAAGGCGCATTGCTCCTTGCGCGAACCTACCGAAGCCTTGAGCCCTTCCGCCACGCTGAGACGGCCGTGAAGGGTATGGTGGATGTTCCTCACCGGCCGAGCCGGCGGGAACAGCGCGCCTGACGCACCTCAGCTTCGACCGGCGCAAGCGCCTGAATAAAAGGAGAGCCAGATGAAGGTTGCGATCCTCGATGACTATCAGAATGTCGCGCTCGCGATGGCGGACTGGTCTTCCGTCGCTGGCAGAGCCGAAATCACCGTCTTCAACGACCATGTCGCCGATGGGGATGCTCTCGTCGAAAGGCTGCGACCTTTCGACGTGATCTGCGTGATGCGGGAACGGACGCCGTTGCCGCGCGAAGTCATCGAACGTCTTCCGCACCTCAAGCTGATCGCCTCGACAGGAGGGCGCAACGCTTCGATCGACATGGTCGCCGCGGACGCGCGCGGCATTCGTGTCACAGCGACCGGCTACCGATCGACGCCTACGATCGAGATGACCTGGGCGCTCATCCTCGCCAGCGTGCGCGAAATCGTCCGGGAGAGCAATTCCATCCGCGACGGCGGCTGGCAGACATCGATCGGACGGGAGCTTGAGGGCAAGACGCTCGGCGTGCTTGGTCTGGGCAATATCGGCGGACAGGTCGCGCGCATCGGTCTCGCCTTCGACATGAAGGTCATCGCCTGGAGCCAGAACATGACACCCCAAATCGCTGAAGCTGCGGGGGCGACATTGGCCACGAAGAAAGACCTGTTCCGCGAAGCCGACGTGGTGACTATCCATCTCATACTCAGTAAGCGCACGCGTGGGCTTGTCGGCGCCGCCGAGCTCGCGCTCATGAGGCCCACCTCCCGGCTGATCAATACCTCGCGCGGCCCCATCGTCGATGAAAACGCTCTCATCGACGCCTTGACACGGCGCACGATTGCCGGAGCCGCGCTCGACGTTTTCGACGCAGAGCCTTTGTCGGCCGATCACCCCTTCCGGAGTTTGGACAATGTATTGGCGACGCCGCATATCGGCTATGTCGCGGAAGACCTCTACCGGACGTTTTACGGTGGCGCGGCCAGAAGCATCGGCGAATGGCTGAGTGACGCAGGTTCAAGATCGAGGAAATGAAGCACGGACGCGAACATGGCGGCGTCAACAAGTCCGCGCTTGCTGGGGCTGAGTTGGATGGCAGCCACATCGGCTTGGTGAAACAGCTGGCACGCTATCTTCGCCTCACGGTCATCGGAGCGCTTTCCTGGTCTCTCTATCTGGTTCAAGAAGGAGCGCGACGCGCCCGCATCGATAGCGAAACAGATCCTCCGCACTCTACGCGCCAGCGTCGAGAGTGCAAAATAGAACGTCGGGTCGCGAAAACTTCGGAGCTCGCAACGGATCACGAATTCTGGGCGGCGGATGCTCGCCGCAGCCCGCGCGGCGGTTGACCGTATATGCGCACGAAGGCCCTCCGCATACGCTCCTTGTCTCCAAATCCTACGTGGCGTGCGATCATCTCGATCGGCTCGGTCCCCTCCTGCACGCGAGGAAGGGCCACCTCCGCTCGCAATCGCTCCACGGCTCGTCCAGGAGTGTCGCCAGTCTCTTTCAGGAACAACCGGGCAAACTGGCGCGCGCTAATCCGCGCAGCCCCGGCCATCCTCTCGACGGAAAGCGGTTCGTGTAGATGCTCTCGTGCGAACTTCAATGCGTCTCTGATCCGGTCGGAAGGCGGCTCCAGTTCAAGCATCGCGGAAAACTGTGACTGACCGCCAGACCTGCGGTGATAAACGACCATTTCCCTCGCAACCGCCTTCGATACGTCGATGCCGAAATCATCTTCGATCAAAGCCAGCGTCAAATCGATGCCTGCCGTAATCCCGGCAGAAGTCCAGATATTGCCGTCCTTCACAAAAATCCGATCTGCATCGACGCGCACTTTCGGAAAGCGTCTTTGCAGTTCGACCGCATGTCGCCAATGAGTCGTTGCCGCACGGCCGTCCAGGAGTCCTGCCGCGGCCAGCAGGAAAGCCCCAGTGCAGATGCTAGCGATACGCCTCGCCCGAGGCGCCAAGTCCTCGATGAGCGCAATGGTCTCGGCCGCGCTTTCGAGAGTGTAGTCAGGCGGACCACCGACGATCAAAAGCGTATCCAGGTGGCTACAGGGCACAGGCTCCGAGGCGCGAATAGGCACTCCTGAGCAACTCGCGACCGAGCCCCCCCGAGCCGAAAAGACGAGCGGCAGGTAGGAGGCTCGGTTTGTCCCCGTCGCCAAGTTCAAGGCGCATAAGGGACCGCTCAGATCGAGCAGCTCGAAGCCAGGAAAAACGATCACCCAGACGGACCGACAAGAATCCCTAACCACCGCTGCGGCCTTTCTCGCCGGCCCTTCTGGTTCCAAATCAAGGGCAATGCCAAACATCAATACCAGACGGCAGTATTCGAGGCAAATATGTCATTTCTGCCATCCTCGCTCTCGCGTATCCTCCCGGCAGCCAAACCTCGAAAGGATACGCAATGCCCAAGGAACTCCGGCAGACAGACCTCCCCTCACTCAACAAGCTCCGGGCAGGCACGTCGCCAGCGGGAGTGCCTCCCTTTAGAGTCGGCATTTTGATCGGCCCGGGTTTCATTCCGATGGACATGGTGGGCATCCAAACGGTATTCGGCTTGTTGCCGGGGGCGGAAATACATCTTCTTTGGAAGACGACCGATCTGGTCGAGGGCTTTCCATCATGGTGGACCGAACCGACGACGACGTTCAGCGAATGCCCGCAACTCGACGTTTTCGCCGTTCCGATGCTACCGCCGGAAATTCAGAACGACCCGGAGGTCATTGAGTTCACCTCCAAACATGGTCGCGCTGCGCGATACGTCATCGGAATCTGCAACGGCGTTCTGTTGCTCGGCGCCGCCGGGCTTCTCAAAGGCAAGCGAGCCACGACAAGTCACAACTCGCTATCGATTCTGTCTCAATTGGGGGCGTCCGAAGCTGTCACTGGCCACTCCGGCGTCGTGGTCGACGGTAATCTCTTTACGGCCGGGCCGGGAGTAGGAAGTTTCGAAGCCGCGCTGCTCGTCGCGGAGCAAGCCTTCGGGCGCCCAGCTGGCGAACTCGCCGAACTCATAATCGAGTATGACCCGCATCCGCCGTTTGGCACCGGAACGGTTACGAACGCCCCCAAACCCCTAGTCGACGCCTTCGAAGGCCTTATGGACGAAATGATCGGACACTATCGAAAAGGAGCCGTCGACGTATTCGGTCAGCGATCTGTCCGGTAAGCAGCAACCACGTCCATCGATCGAACGCGACGAGCACGAGCAACTCCCGGCCACAGGAGAGATTTATGGCTGCTTTAGCGGATCTCGGCGTGGTTTCGGCGGCTCGGATGATCGCCTGCGGGGAATGCTCGTCGCGCGAACTTATCGTCGAATTACTGAAAAGTGCTGAGAGCGCGCGAGACCTGAATGCGTTCATCAGCCTCGATGCACAGCAGGCTATCGCCGAGGCGGACGCTGCCGACCGCCGCCTCAGCGCGGGCGCGCCCCTCGGGCGATTAGACGGGGTGCCGGTCACCTTCAAAGACAACATTGACGTCGTCGGATTGCCGACGACGGCGGGCTCGAGCCTATTACGTCAGCACTATCCGAGGCGAGACGCCAAGGTAGTCGACGTCTTGCGGGCGTCCGGCGTTATCGTCTTTGGCAAAACCGGCATGCACGAATTTGCTTTCGGCGCCACGTCCAACAACGCAGCCTTTGGAGCAATCCACAATCCCTACGTGCAGCCGACGTCAGTTTGTCAATCGTACATCATGAGGCGCGTGAGCAGCTCTCTCATTTCCTTAGGGAGGAGTGCGACAATTTAACTCTTGTGGGCGCGCAAGAGCTAATTGTCAGCTCGGACGTACGGAACATTTTCGAGACGCTTGTCGCGCTCGAGGACACCGACTCGCGCGCAAAATACGAACTAGCGCGACGCTCGTCATTGCCGGCGCTCCAGCGGGCCTATGCCGAAGCCTTCATGGCGCAACGCGTCGATGCGATCGTTTACCCTGTATGTCCGATTCGCGCGCCGCTCATCGGCGAAGATAATGCAGTTCAACTAAACGGCCGACCGGTCCCTACGTTTCCGACTCTGATCCGAAACACCGATCCGCCTTCAGCCGCCGGCCTCCCAGGCCTGGCGGTTCCCATAGGCTTCGACTCCAACTCCGTTCCCGTCGGATTGGCTGTAGACAAGCTGCCCGGTCAAGACCGCGAACTGCTTTCGCTTGGTCTCCTTCTTGAG
>NZ_LMUI01000046.1:0-153128 GCF_009765995.1 Methylocapsa sp. S129 | reverse complement strand
CCCCACCCCCACCCGCGCCCGCCACTATGCGAAGGGTTTAGCCGACTCCGGTTTCGCGTGGCATCGAAGATCGGCGGAAGGAAGCGCGTCGCAGTTTGCCAGAATGGTGTTCGAATATCTGGAGTGGAGGACGCTGCGGCGAACGTTGGTCCCAGCTCTACGTCGTGAAGCGCGATCTCTTGTCGTTACACATACGGCAAATTGTGGAGGTCAAAGGTGTCGATGATCTGGGGCCTGAAATTATTGGTCGCCGCTGTGGCGATCACCGTCTGCGTAACGGCGTCGGCGCAAACGCATCCCAAACAATCGCAAGGAAATACGTCTATGGAAACCGATGTTGAAACAGTGAAGACTTCGATGCTCGGCGAATGGGTGAGCATCGCGCCGGAGGTTAGGCCGAGCGCCTCCAAGAATGCGGACGGCACGCTAAAGCCGTTCTATCTGAAGCGTGCTTTCAAGTATTTGGCGGGTGATCACTTCGAACTCGTGATCACCAACTTCGCCGATCCTTATGGAGCGGTGCCCCTCGCCCGGATTGCCCTCAAGGGGCACATGCAATGGCGAGGCGCACATCCGATCGCCCCGGGCGCGCAGAAGGTTGATTTCGTCGCCGACGAGGGTTACGAGGTCACACCGCTCGTCCAAGGATTTGCCGACCTTCTTAATAAGATTGGAGGCGCAGGCTACGGTAAATGGGAAGTCAACGTCTCCCAGAGCGTGCTCGGGAAGACATTTGCTTCTTTTGGTTTGAAGGAGGGGACGAATTTTGCGGAATTCGACCTGATTTACACACGAAGTGATCTACTCTTTTGGGGCGCACGAAACATTGACGGGCGCGGCTTCGATACGGAACAAAACAGACCGACGAACCTGCAAATCCCTCTAGTCCGTCCTTAATTTGGAGCTAGGACTGCGCCGCGTTTTCAAGTACGGCTCTGACATCGTCAACCTTTGTTACGCGCTCCATCACAATGCTGTCCAAAAGACCCAAGGCGGTTTCTGTTGTGAACTCCGCTATCTTCTCGAGGGCGAACTCGTCAGCCAAGCCCGACGCGGTCCCAAACGCCGCGCCGGTGCAATTGGAAACAAAGGCGCCTACGCCCATTCCTGCAGCCGTGAGTGTTGCGGCTTTCGCCAGTTTTCGTGCGCGCTGTCTAGAATTCCTTTCCGTTCGCCAACGACCCCAAGGTAAGCTTTTTCCGAAGCCCCGGAAAGTCGACCGGAGGTGGACGCCTCGAACCTCGATCCGCTCTTAGGCCAACGTTCCGGAGGAAGGCACGTTCCGATATTCGCGAGGTGGCACGCCGAAGCGGTTTCTAAACGCTTTGCTGAAGTGACTGAGATCGTTGAAGCCGTTCTCCATCGCGATCTGCGACACGCTGCGGCCCCGCAATGCCGGATTCCTCAACTGTGCGGCGCAGCTTTTGAGACGGCGACTCCACATGTAGCGGGAAAGCGACGTTCCTTCGGCTTCCAGCAACTGATTGATGTATCGTTGCGACAGCTTCAGCTCTTCGGCAATGGTCGCAGAGGTCGCATTGGGATTCCTAAGCGAGCGCTCGACGGTCGCCTTGACTCTTATCAAGGCAAGGCTGCGGTATTCGCTCAGCGGCGGCTGACCGGATTCGGCGAGCTCGGCAACCATCGCCGCGAGGAGTTCCGTGAAATTTTGAGCAACTCTTATCCGAGCGCTGTCGCCGAGCTTTAGTGCGCTGTCCACGAGACGGGAAAGATACGCGAAGACCATCGGCGCGAGCTCGCTCCGATCGCTAAAATTGCAAGCTAACAACCGTTGCGGAAGGTCGTTGCGGCTGGCGATAAGCTGCCGCGGAACCCGGATGCAGGCTAGATCGAAAGCTTCGTCGGAATGCAGTCGGTAGGGGCGCTCCGCGTCGCACAGCGCCCCGTCGCCGGCCCTGAGCTGCGCCACACCCCCGTCCTGCTCCGCGACCATGGAGCCTGACAAAACGAAATTGAAAACCAAAGTGGCGTTTGCCGATCTCGATATGCCGGCTTTACTGCGCTCCGCGCTGTGGGGGGAGGCCTGGATACGGCAGAGGTGAAGGTCGCTGACCGGCGTCCCATGAAACGCCGCTTCGAAGCCGCGGTCGCCCACGAGCTTGTACTCAAGGTCCACCAGATTGTCGCACACCACATCGTGCCAATAGGCGAATTTCTCGCGCACTGGTATGTTGGCCGTCGTGGCGAAAACTGGTTGCATAGTCCTCGTCGCACCTGCTGCCGCGACCAGCCCACAAGGCCATCCCGACTTTCCGCAATCGCAGAACGGTCTCCGTTCCTCACTGCGTGCTCGCGCATGGCAAGTCTATCCCGCAGCGACAGGGAATCAAGCAGGAAATATGCCATCTGCCGCGCCCCTGAAGGCCTCGCCGCGATTGGGCATCCAGGCCTGGTTGGTCCACTAGCGCCTATTCAACAAAGTTTCGGTTCCTTCCTGGCCAAGTTCGTCTTGCCGGGATGGGCCAATATCACTCGGCTTTAGATCGGCGCCACCGCAGCGGAGGAGAGATTCATGGCCTCTCGAACTTCTTCTGATCGGACCAGTTCGATGGCGACCTCCGTCGGCTCGGTCCCCAGGAGCGGGGTGCAGTCCTGTGACCGGTGGCGGGCGAGTCGAACTGTTCAAGTCCAGACAGCGAATACCGCCTGCTGAAGGGCGCCCGCTTCCGCCACGCGGCGGGGCAACGAAAGCGCATTGGAAGACGATAGGAGAGAATGACTAATGGGCGTCAGGCATCCCAAATTCAAAGCGGCCGTAGTGCAAGCTGCGCCGGTTTGGATGGATTTGGAAGGTACGGTCGCCAAGACCATTAAATATATCGAGGATGCCGCGAAGAACGGTGCGAAGCTGGTCGGCTTTCCTGAGCTTTGGGTTCCCGGTTATCCATGGCATGTCTGGATCGGAACGCCAGCCTGGGCGATCGCGAAGGGATTTGTCCAACGTTACTTTGACAATTCGCTCACCTACGACAGCGCTCTCGCACGGCAGATCGCGGAGGCGGCGCGCGACAACAAAATCACGGTCGTGCTTGGTCTCTCGGAACGTGACGGGGGCAGCCTCTATATTTCGCAGTGGCTGATCGGTCCGGACGGGGAAACCATCGCCAAGAGACGCAAGCTTCGGCCAACGCATGTCGAGCGAACGGTCTTCGGCGAGGGAGACGGCAGCCATATTGCAGTCCACGAACGAGCCGATTTGGGGCGGCTGGGGGCGCTTTGTTGCTGGGAGCACGTCCAACCTCTAACCAAATTCGCAATGTACGCACAGAACGAACAAGTCCATGTCGGAGCTTGGCCTAGCTTTTCGATGTACGAACCATTCGCACATGCGCTCGGTTGGGAGACTAACAACGCCGTCAGCAAGGTTTACGCGGTCGAGGGGTCCTGCTTTGTACTCGCGCCTTGCGCGGTCATCTCACGGGAGATGGTCGACGAGATGTGTGACACCGAAGATAAGCGCAGCCTGGTGCACGAGGGCGGGGGGCACGCCGTAATCTACGGGCCCGACGGAAGCCCGCTGGCCGCGAAGCTGCCTGAGACCGAAGAGGGAATCCTATACGCCACCATCGATCTTGCGGCCATTGGCGTCGCCAAGAACGCGGCTGACCCGGCGGGGCACTATTCTCGCCCCGATGTGCTCCGCTTACTCTTCAACAACAAGCCTTCGCGGAGAGTAGAATACTTTTCGTTGCCGCACGATGTGACCGAGCCCAAGGTGAACGGCTCTGACTAATTTTGTGCGAGAACGGGGGGCTGGTTTCCAGCGACTCCAAGGTTGGGGTCGACGGTCGGTCGGCGCTCGACGGATGGGACAGACGCCTGCAGCAAACCGCTCGAAGATACGCCGAAAATCCCAACCGAACGGCGACGCCAACGTTCTTCGATAAATCAATCAAGATGAGAGGTTGTCATGAGCAATCACGCGAAATACCGGACGACATTGTTCGCCTCCTCCTTGCTTGTCGCCGCGATCGGGCTCGCCAGTCCGGCGCATTGCGCTGAAGCAATCCGGATCGGCGCTGTAAGCACGATTACCGGAGCATTTACGTTCCCAGAATCAACCGCCGCGGCGAAGGCAGTTTTCGATCGAATCAATCAAGCCGGCGGAATAGAAGGGCGAAAGATTGAGTACCTCATTGAGGACGACAAGGGTGACCCTGGAGTTGCCGCGCAAGCGGCGCACCGTTTGGTCGACGACAAGAGCGTCGTGGTAAATGTCGCGTCCGCAAGTCTTCCCGAATGTTCCGCGAACGCGGCCTATTATAAGAGCAAAAACTTTCTTTCGGTCCAGGGCACCGGAGTGGATCCGGTTTGCTTCACCTCGTCGAACATATCGCCTGTAAACACCGGCCCTTACCTCGGCCTCGCGATCTCTCTATACTTCGCGAGCGAAATCCTGCACAAGGCCGACGTATGTTCCTTTAGCTCGGGGATACCGATCCAGGCGGTGGGCTGGCAGCGCGCTATTGATCGCTATACGCGCGTGACCGGAAAGTCTCTCAAGGTCGACGATCGGACGATGCAGCCAACCGACGATGTGACCCCGCTCGTGCTGAAGGCAAAACGCTCGGGTTGCGAAGCGGTTGTCTTCACCGGAATCGAGCCTCAGGTGGTCGCTTGGATGCAGGCGGTTAAGGAGCAAGGGGTTACCGGCATCACGTGGATATTCCTGACCCCGGCCTACACCACGAACGTCGCAAAGGTGCTTGGAGCTGACGGCGAGGGTATCTACGCAAATTCAGAGTTCGAGCCCTTTCTTACGTCCTCGGAGACGCTGAAAGATTGGCGTCAACTTATGACGTCAAATAATATCCCGCTGACGTCGTTCTCCGAAGGCGGGTATCTTGCTGCGACCATCATTGCCGATGTTATGAAGAATATTAAGGGAGAAGTGACGCGCGAGAGTGTAACCGCAGCTCTTCTTGCTCTCGACAGATACAAGACGCCTCTTATGGGCTCTTCATATTCGTTTGGCCGCGATTCGGCGCATAACCCGAATTCATCGTCAAAGTTCGTTCAGATCAAGGACGGCGCCTGGGTGGTGGCGACACCGGACTTCGTGACTCTGCCGAACTGATCGGAGGGTGTTCCTGAGCGATTCCAATGATGAGTTCGTGAAAATGATCCAGAGCTTGTTGGTCGGATTGATTCCGGGAAGCGCCTACGCGTTGATCGCGACAAGCTTGGTGCTCACGTACAGAATGTCCGGCGTGATGAATTTCTCTCAGTCTGTAGTCGGCGTGTTTGGCACTTACGTCGGGCTGACGATATACGGAGGTGGGTATCCGCAATGGATCGCCATTCTCGTGGGAGTGACTGTCGGGGCGTTACTTTCGCTCGTGATAGGCACAATTATGACGGCGTGGTTCGACCAGGCGTCCGCGCTCATAAAATCGTCCGTGACTATCGCTTTGATGCTAGCCCTGCTTGCGGTTGGCTTTCGTGTCTTCGGCGACGCACCGAGATCAATTCCCAGATTGTTTGCGGGTGCGTCGATTGCCGTTGCAGGCGTTACTTTCTCAGCGTCAGTGCTAATCACGACTGGCTTGGCTCTTTCGATCGGCGTGCTGCTTTCGCTGATCTTGGGGTTCACGAGGGTCGGCGCAATGCTGCGAGCTGTCAGCGAGCGAAGGATCACGGCGGAGCTACTTGGCATACCAGCGGCCCAACTCATTAAGGTGGTTTGGGCCTGCAGTGGAGGGATCACCGCGCTTGCCATTACGCTCGTCGCGCCCAACCGCCCCAGCAACTTTCTTACCCTCAGCCTATTGCTCATTCCCGCGATGGCGTCGGCTTTGTTTGGATTGTTCCGGAGTGTGCCCGCCGCTCTCGCGGGCGGGTTCACGCTTGGCTTGATCGAAGGAGCGTCATCTTATTTCGATGCCGTTGGGCCCTACAGGCAAGCGATGCCCTTTGTCGTCATTTTGACAGTTCTCCTTTGGTCACAGCGGAAGGAGGTGTGGGATGCCTCGCGGTAGGGCGCTCGCCCTTCTGATTATCGTTGTCCTTGGTGTGACCGCAGGCAGTCTGATGCTCTCGGACTATCTGACGTTCCTGGCGACATCAGCTGTCATCGTCGGCATCGCTGCGATGAGTGTAGGGCTCCTTGCGGGACAAGCGGGTCTGGCGTCCCTGTGCCAGATGTCGTTCTGTGGAGTCGGCGCGTGGTGTGCGTGTTGGCTCAATTTGCACTTGCCGCAGATTCCGTTTTTGAGTGTCCTAATCTTGCCTCCCTGCGCCGCCGGTCTCTCCGGTGCGTTGATCGGTTTGCCGACGCTCAGACTGCGGGGAATAAACCTCGCTGCGGTGACGCTCGCTTTTGCCGTCGCTTGCGATGCGCTCTTCATCAGAATTGGATTTCCGGGGAACGAGACGAACACCGGCTTTGAGCGGCCAGCTTGGCTTGCCGACGATCATGCAGTCCTTGTTCTGGGCATACTCGCCTTCGCCGTCGTCGGGGGCGGCGTAGAGTTGCTCCGTAAAACCAAACTCGGCGCCGCATGGACAACGATCGCTCATTCGGAGAGGGCGGCTGCAGCGCTTGGCGTCTCCGTTTCCAGCGCGAAGATTGTGGCCTTTGCGATCGGCGCCGCAATCGCGGGCCTCGCGGGCGCGCTTATGGCTGTGCAGCTTGGAACCCTAACCGGCAGGAACTTCGAAGCGTTGACGTCGCTAGCCGTCTTCTCGCTGAGCATCTTCACGGCCGCGCATTTTCTGGAAGGCGCCGCTATTGCAGGTCTCTTGACGGTGATGGTGCCGGAAGTACTCCGTAGCCTCGGCTTGCCTCTGGATCTAGCGGAGTTTCTATTCGGAATTGGCGCCGTGCAGGCCCTTTATCGGGGCGTGGGAATTGGGGGCAACATCCGAGCGAAGCTCGTTAACCTGACCAGTGACCAGCGCCCCATCGAAACTAGGCACATTGACGTTTCGCATCCGGTTGTCGCGCGTCTTCCGCAACCCGGAAGCTCGCTGACGATAACCGACCTCAGCGTGACCTACGGTCAAGTTAAGGCGGTTGACCATGTCAGCTTCGAAATCCCGCAAAGGGGCGTAGTCGCGCTGATTGGCCCCAACGGTGCGGGCAAGTCGACAATTATCGATGCGGTCTCGGGCTTCGTTAGGGACTACGAGGGGAGCGTGCGCATGGAGAGCACGTCGCTCGAACCCTTCGCGCCGGACGCGCGTGCTCGGTTGGGCCTCCGACGAACGTTTCAACAGTCCCGAGCAACTCCGCATCTGACGGCCCTAGAGTATCTTCGTCTGAGCGCCGGCAGACCCGTGACGCTTGAGGAATCGGAGGAACTGCTTTGCTTCTTTCAGTGTTGCTCGTCACACGACAGAATCGGATCTCTTGAAATCGGATTGAGACGGCTGATCGAGGTTGCCGGAGCCGTCGTCGCAAGGCCTCGTGTACTGCTTCTCGACGAGCCAGCCGCTGGCTTGGCGCACCAGCAATCACGAATTCTGGCCGAGCGCATCGTCGAGATACCCAAGCGCTTTGGATGCTCCATTCTACTTGTCGAACACGACATGTCGCTTATCCAGGCCGTCTGCACAAAGGTAGTCGTTATTGACTTCGGGAAGGTGATTGCCAGTGGCCCCCCGCAGCAGGCTTTAAAGTCGCCAGAGGTGATCGCCGCCTATCTGGGTAAGGAGGTAGCGTGACGATATCCGCCGATCTCGAACTTGCAGGAGTCACGATCGAGCGCGCGGGATCGCTGGTGGTCCGAGACGTCGCAATTAAAGCGCCGCAGGGGAAAATCACGGTTCTTTTGGGACCCAACGGAGCTGGTCGCACGACGTTGCTTGAGGGGGTGGCTGGGGTCATCCCAGTCAGCGAAGGCTCAGCGCTCCTACGAGGATCGCCCTTGCTTGACATGGATCGACTGCAGCGTCAGCGCAGAGGCCTATCGTTCGTGGAACAGGGAAGGACCGTGTTCGCCGGCTTGACCGTTGAAGAAAATCTCGTGATCGTTTCGTCCCGGACGCAAGACGCTTACCTATGGTTTCCAGAGCTAGTCAAAAGAAAAGATGTCCTTGCCTCGAATCTGTCAGGGGGTGAGCAGCAGATGCTTGTCTTGGCGCGGGCTCTTCTCTGCAAACCCTCGTTTTTAATGATCGATGAATTGTCGCTGGGCCTTGCCCCGCTCATTGTTCAACGCTTGCTGTCTCTACTCGTCAGCCTTGCGAGGGACGGGTTGGGCGTCTTGCTCGTGGAGCAGTACGCAAATCTCGCGCTGGAGATTGGTCACTACGCGTATGTCATGAACCACGGATCAATCGTCCTCGGGGGAACGTGCAGCGAATTGCTTTCAGACCCGACCACGCTTCACGAAGCGTATCTTTCCTGAGCGAAGAGACCGTGATGAAGATTTACGATGAATTTTATGCTGGAGACGTGGTCCTGCAGAATGGCTCCGTTCTCGCCGGGACGACCCTTGCCTATTCGACCTACGGAAAGCTGAACGAAGCCGGTGACAACGTTATCGTGTATCCGACCTTCTTTTGCGGTACGCACGCCGACAACGAATGGCTCATAGGTGAGGATCGCGCCCTGGACCCGCGTCGGTACTTTATTGTGGTGCCGAATCTTCTGGGAAACGGCTTGTCCACTTCCCCCAGTAACAGTGTCGCCTTTGCGGGCGCTAGGTTTCCGTCCGTATCCATCTACGACAACGTCAAGCTTCAGCATCGCCTCCTAACCGAGCGATTTGGAGCGCGGCGCGTTGCGCTTGCTGTCGGATGGTCAATGGGAGCGCAACAGGTATTTCATTGGGGCGCTCTATACCCGGACTACGTTGAACGGATAGCGCCATTCTGTGGATCCGCCCGCACATCGCGTCACAACTTCGTATTCCTTGAGGGAGTCAAGGCTGCGCTAAAGGCCGATCAGGCATTCGAACATGGAGCTTATCGCAAGCCGCCTGTCGAAGGCCTCAAAGCTGTTGGCCGCGTGTACGCGGGTTGGGGCTTTTCCCAAGCGTTCTATCGGTCCGAGTGCGATATCAAAGACCTTGGATTTCCGTCTCTCGAGGCATTCATTGAGGGTTTCTGGGAGGCGTTTTTCACCAAGATAGATGCCAATAACCTACTCTCGATGCTCGCAACCTGGCAGGCCGCCGACATAAGCTTGAACACCGTTTATCAAGGTGATTTTGCAAAGGCGCTAAGTTCCATCAAAGCGCGCGCGATCGTCATGCCGTGCGAAACGGATCTCTACTTTCCGCCCGAGGACAGCGCGGCCGAAGTCAGTTCGATGCCAAATGCGGAGCTAAGAGTTATCCCATCGATCTGGGGACATTCGGCAGGGGCGCTCGGTCTTAATAGGACGGATGTTGCATTCATCGACCAAGCGATCAAAGACCTTCTGTCCGCATGAAGGAGCGAGCCATCATGACACTTCATTATATGCCCGGGTTCGGCAACGATTTCGAAACGGAGGCGCTTCCGGGTGCTCTTCCTCAGGGCCAGAATTCGCCGCAACGCTGCGCCTATAATCTCTACGCCGAACAGCTTTCAGGGTCGCCGTTTACCGCACCGCGCGGCAGCAACGAGCGTTCCTGGCTCTATCGCATGCGTCCGTCGGTCGGACATATCCGCCGCTTCAGACGGACTGATCTTCCGTTCTGGAAGACAGCGCCGCACATCATCGAGCACGGCCGCCCCCTCGGCCCGTTGCGTTGGGACCCCATAGCTGCGCCTTCCGAACCGGTGACCTTTCTAACAGGTTTGCGCACGATCACCACCGCTGGCGATGTCTACACGCAGGTCGGTATGGCCGCGCATATCTATTTCGTGAACGCGCCGATGGTCGACGAATATTTCTTCAACGCGGATGGGGAGATGATGATCCTGCCCCTGCGGGGCAGCATTTTGATTTTTACGGAACTCGGAAAGATCGAACTGGGCTCCGGAGAGGTCGCGGTTGTGCCGCGCGGCATGAAATTCAAAGTGGAGCCTCTCGAGGGCTCGTCGACCGGCTATGTCTGTGAAAACTATGGCGCAAAATTCACGTTGCCCGAACGCGGTCCGATCGGCGCCAACTGTCTCGCCAATTCACGTGATTTCAAGACGCCGCTCGCTGCATACGAAGAGAAGGAATCGCCAAGCCGCGTATTCGTAAAGTGGTGCGGGCAGTTTCACGTCACCGAGATCGGCCATTCGCCGCTCGACGTCGTCGCCTGGCATGGCAACTACGCGCCCTACAAATACGATCTGAGGACATTTTCGCCTGTTGGCGCCTTGCTGTTCGATCATCCCGACCCGTCGATCTTCACGGTGCTGACGGCGCCATCAGGCGAAGCGGGCACAGCGAACGTCGATTTCGTCATTTTCCCGGAGCGGTGGGTGGTCGCCGAACATTCGTTCCGCCCGCCCTGGTATCACATGAACATCATGAGCGAGTTTATGGGATTGCTGTACGGGCAATACGACGCAAAGGAGACGGGCTTCGTCCCCGGCGGCTTCTCGCTGCACAACATGATGCTCCCGCATGGGCCGGACAAGACGGCGTTCGACAAGGCCAGCCACGGCGAGCTCGGACCCCATAAGCTGTCGAATACGATGGCGTTCATGTTCGAGACGCGGTTTCCGCAGCAATTGACTCAGTATGCGGCGGCCCTTTCGGGCATTCAGGACGACTATCCGGATTGCTGGATGGGACTGGATAAGGCCTTTGACGGGACGCCGGGCTCGACGGCACAGGGCGGCGTTCCATGACGATTGTCTCCGAACCGAGCCGCTGCAGTTGGATCGAAAGCGCAAATCTGCGCGATTGCGACTTTCCGATTCAGAACCTGCCCTATGGCGTGTTCAGTTCGGCCGGCTCCGCGCCGCGCTGCGGCGTTGCGCTCGGCGACCGGGTCATTGATCTCGGCGAATTGGAGACGGTCGAACTGATTGACGCTGGCGCGCCTGTCTTTGCGAGCCCGTCGCTCAACCGTTTTATGGCGCGCGGGCCTTCAGCTTGGGCGCGGGTGCGTCGGCGCCTCGTCGAACTTCTGAGCGAGGGAGGAGATCGGCGCCTTTTGGACGATCACGACCTCCGCGCACGGGCGGTGCGGCCTGCCGACAAAGTCCGCATGCACATGCCGTTCAAGGTCGATGGCTATACCGACTTTTATGCCGGACGACATCACGCGACCAACGTCGGCATGATGTTTCGCGGCGCCGAAAATGCGCTTCCGCAGAATTGGCTGAGCATTCCCATCGGATATAATGGCCGGGCCTCGACGGTCGTCGTCAGCGGTACGGACTTTCGCCGTCCGCTTGGACAGAAAAAGGCGCCTGCAGCAGAGCTTCCCGTTTTCGGTCCGTCGGCCCGGTTAGACTTCGAACTCGAAATGGGCGCCGTGGTGGGAATGCCGTCAAGGTTTGGCGAGCCGATCACGGTGGCTGAGGCCGACGCCATGATCTTCGGATACGTCCTCCTGAACGACTGGTCGGCGCGCGATATCCAGGCTTGGGAATATCAACCGCTCGGCCCGTTCCAGGCGAAGGCCTTCGCGACGTCGATCAGTCCTTGGGTCGTGCCGAAAGCGGCGCTGGAGCCTTTTGCTGTCGCTGCCCCAAAACGCGATCGTCCGCTTCTGCCCTATCTGCGAGACCAGGGCCCTATGTTCTACGACATAGAGCTCGAGGTCAGGCTCCGGCCCGAGGGCGCGGCGCGAGCGACGACGATTGCGCGGACCAATTCGCGCGAACTCTATTATTCGGCCGCTCAGCAACTCGCGCATCATGCCGTTTCGGGCTGTCTGATGAACACGGGCGACCTTTTGGGCTCGGGAACCATTTCGGGGCGGTCGAAGGACAGCCGCGGCTCTCTCCTGGAGCTGACCTGGGGAGGCGCCGAACCCATAACTCTGGACACCGGCGAGGCGCGCACCTTCCTTGAAGACGGCGACACCGTCACGTTTTCGGCTTGGGCCGAAGGCGAGGACTATCGTGTGGGCTTCGGCGAATGCGTCGGCAAAGTCTTGCCGGCGCCTGCCGAGCCGCCGTGGCCGGGCGAACGTGAAAACGCCGATGGCTGAGCCTATTCTTTTCGGGTATTGGCGCTCCTCTGCGGCCTACCGCGTGCGGATCGCAGCCAACGTAAAGGGCATTTCATATGCCGCGGCCTTCGTGCATCTGCGAAGGGGCGAACAACGAGGCGCAGCGAATCTGGCGCGCAACCCCGCTGGTTTGGTTCCAACTTGGAGCGAGGACGATTTCCAGCTCACTCAGTCGCTGGCGATCCTCGAATATCTCGATGAGACGAATCCCCGGCCGCCGCTTTTGCCGTCAACGCCGCGCGCGCGAGCCCTGGCGCGGGAGATCGCACTCGTCGTCGTCTGCGATATCCATCCCGTGGGCAATCTGCGCGTGCTCGAAAAGCTGACCACCGACTTCGGGGCTGAGGCGACTCAGCGCGCCGCCTGGAATCGACATTGGATCGGCCTCGGTTTTGCGGCGATCGAGGCGAGACTGGCGCAAACGGCCGGCGCGCATGCGATCGGCGATCAGATCACGCTCGCCGACGTCTGCCTCGTGCCTCAAGTCTACAACGCCAGACGTTTCGAGCTCGACCTTGCCGCCTACCCGACGATCGAGCGCGTGGACGCCGTCGCGCGAGCCCTTGTCCCTTTCCAGCAGGCCTCCCCCGAGGCCCAATTCGACGCGGAGTAACGTCCATGACAGCCAAAGCTTTCGCTTCTCAGGGTGATCTCACCGAGAAAGCAATTTCCTTCATCGAGGTTGGCAAAGGGCTGTGGGCCTTCACGGCCGAAGGCGACCCAAACACGGGCGTCATTATCGGCGATGACAGCGTCATGATCGTCGACGCCCAGGCGACGCCGCGGTTGGCCGCGAAGGTCGTGGAAAGAATTCGGGGCGTTACGGACAAGCCGATCAAATATGTCGTCCTCAGCCATTATCACGCCGTGCGCGTGTTGGGCGCGTCAGCCTATGGCGCTTCCGAGATCATCTCGTCGGACAAGGCGCGGTCTATGGTCGCGGAGCGCGGGCAGGAAGACTGGGACAGCGAGTTCCAGCGATTTCCACGCTTATTCCAGGGGCACGAGAGCATCCCAGGATTGACATGGCCGACGCTCACCTTCGGAACGCGCGCGACATTCTATCTCGGCAAGCGCCGAGTCGATCTCATGCATCTTGGCCGTGCGCACACCGCCGGAGACATCGTCGCCTTCGTGCCGGATCAAAACGTGATGTTCACTGGCGACATCATAGAGTATCAGTCAGCATGCTATTGCGGCGATGGACATTTCCATGACTGGCCGGAGACCATAGAGGCTATTCGCCGTTTCGACGTCGACGCTATCGCGCCCGGACGCGGCGCTGCGCTCGTCGGCAAGGAAGGGGTGAAGCAGGCGCTCGACAGCACGATTGATTTCCTCACGTCGACCTATCGCCCTGTTGCGCGGATCGCCCAGGGTGGCGGGACGCTGAAACAGGCTTGGGACGCGTGCCGAGCCGCCTGTGATCCAAAATTCAAATCCTACGCAATCTATGAGCATTGCCTTCCGTTCAATGTCGCTCGCGCCTACGACGAGGCGTTGGGCATGGATACGCCGCGTATCTGGACCGCCGACCGCGATCTGGCCATGTGGTCGGCCTTGCAGGGCTGAATCGAACAGCCGGAGCGCTGCTCCAAGGCGCCACAAAGAGGCGAAATGACCAAAATATTTGAGGTCCCCTTGTATCCCTATCGGCGAAGCGCCGATCAGGACGCCGTCTCGCCTGTCACCCATCCTGTCGTCGTGGTGGGAGCGGGGCCCGTTGGCCTGGCAGCTGCTATCGATCTGGCGCTCAAGAACATTCCGGTTGTCGTCGTCGACGAAAACGAGAGGGTGAGCTGGGGTTCGCGAGCCATCTGCTTCGCCAAGCGGCAACTCGAGATTTTCGATCGCCTCGGCTGCGGCGATGCCATGGTCAACAAGGGCGTTGTCTGGAGCCTCGGCAAAGTCTTTTTCCGCGACCGCAAGGTGTTCGAGTTTAACCTCTTGCCTGAGGGGGGGCACAAGCGCCCCGCTTTCATCAATCTACAGCAATATTATCTCGAACATTATCTCGTTGAGCGGATTCGCGCGCTGCAAGCTCAGGGAAAGCCAATTGACCTGCGCGGCGCTTCCAACGTCGTGGCTGTTGAGCCGGGCGATCGGAGGGTTCGGGTGACCGTGGAGACCCCAGAAGGCGCCTACGATATGAACGCCCAATGGCTCATCGCATGTGATGGAGCCGCGTCCCCGGTTCGCAATCTGCTTGGGCTCGATTTCGTCGGTCGCGTTTTTGAGGACAACTTTCTCATTGCCGATGTTGTGATGCCGGACAGCCCGAGATTTCCGGTCGAGCGCCGCTTCTGGTTCGATCCTCCGTTCAATCGCGGACAATCGGCGCTGCTCCACAAGCAACCCGACAATGTCTGGCGCATCGATCTTCAACTTGGTTGGAATATCGACAAGAAGGAAGAATCCAAACCGGAAAATGTCATTCCCCGATTGAAGGCCTTTCTCGGCGAGGACGCGCAATTCGAACTCGAATGGGTCTCTATCTATGCCTTTCAGTGCCGTCGGATGGAAAAATTCCGGCACGGCCGGATCATTTTCGCTGGGGACAGCGCACATCAGGTCTCCCCGTTCGGCGCGCGCGGCGCGAATTCGGGCGTACAGGATATCGACAATCTCGCCTGGAAGCTGAAACTCGTGCTCGATGGCGTCGCGCCCGAAGGTCTGCTCGATACCTACGACTTCGAGCGCGTCTGCGGCGCTGACGAGAACATATCGAACTCTTCGCGTTCGACGGACTTTATAACCCCGAAATCCGAGACGAGCCGACTCTTTCGTGATGCCGTGCTCGATCTCTCAGAGCTGTATCCGGCAACCCGGCCGATGGTGAATTCCGGACGTCTTTCCGTGCCCTGCACATATGACGGTTCGCCCCTCAACGGTCCCGATGACGCGGGCATGCCGCGTCGAACTCGCCCGGGATCGCCCGCCGTTGATCTTCCGACGCCGGAAGGATGGCTTCTCGATCGTCTCAATGGCGGTTTCCAACTCGTCACCATCAACACCGAAGCGCCGGAAAGACTTTTTGTAGAAGGCATAGAAGTGTCGCTCGTCTCCCTCTCCACAAGAAGCGTTGGCGGCGACCATATTAGGAAGCGCTATCTGGGATCAGTCGAAAGCGCTGTCTATCTCATGCGGCCGGATCAACATGTCGCGGCGCGCTGGGGCGCCTTCAACCCCGAGGCGGTTCAAAGCGCCGTCCGCGTCGCAATCGGGAGATGAGATGTGACTCGATTGAACACAGCGCCAAACATCGTCGATCCCGATGACTTCTATGCAGAATTGCTTGCTGCCCATGAAAGATTGTCAAAAGCGGACAGCGATGCGCTGAACGCCAGATTGATCCTATTGCTTGCAAACCATATCGGAGACCGAGAAGTGCTCACCGAGGCTCTGGCGGCGGCTCAGCTGAAGTCCATTGACATGATCGAGAAACATTCGTCCGAAATGTCCCGAATCGTCGGCCAAGTCGAAAAGCCGGCCTCCCCATAACCACCGCAGATCCGACAACTCCATCGGGCGGAGGGGGGATGGTCGATATCCGCCGTCTGCTGCTCTAGCGGGCTACGAACGCCGACGCCCGCCTCCAAAGCTCGCCAAAGCCGTTCATATTCAAGGCTCATCGCCGCGGAGAAGCCAATATAGGCCGCAAAGCATTAGACGCGCCGCTGCCCTCGGGGCCCGTCGAGGCCCGCACGTGACGCGAGACGGATACGTCTCGGCAAAACGCCGTAGCGCTGGCGCTATGATGCGCCGCTCGGTTGCCGCTGTCTCCCGCCCGACCTTATTCACCGATCATGCGCGGGTGCTCACAGCCCTGAATGGCCCGTTTTGATTGACGACATCGACGGCGATGGCGGCCGTCATCTCTTTCTTCAACTCGGCGCCGCATGCGGCAGAAAATCCAATTTGCCGTTTCTTTATCCAATCGGGCTTCCGGACTTTCTGTTTCTTTGCAGAGCCGCGGGCCACTCACGCCTTTGCTTCAGGCGCAAGCAGGTGATCGTCGTCCTCATGAAAATCCGAACCTCAGTTTCAAGCGAGACAACATCTGGGCGGAGCGTTGACGAGGCAAAGTCGAGCGCGGGCCAGCGATGGAGACGAGAATGGCGATGACGGTCAGGCCGCGCCTTGTCGCAGCGGTGCTCGCCGCCGAGCTTCCGAAAATGGGTCGTCGAAGCTTTATCCCAACGCGTCCTGCGGCATGCGAACGAGCGACGCTCACGTACTTAATGCCGATGCCCTCAAGTTTATTCGGCGAATAATTCTTTGACAGAGAAGGCGAGATATACATGAACATACCATCGGCGGAAGAGAACAAATCGCTCGTGCTCGAGGCGTTTGATGCGCTTTTTAACAAACGGGATTACGCCAAGGCGGCGGAGTTCTGGTCGGAGACCTACATCCAGCATAGCGCCCACATTGGGCCCGGACGAGACGGCCTGTTCAACCTAGTTCGGAACTTACCGGATACTCTGCGCTATGAGAACGCAGTCGTCCTCGCGGAGGGCGACCGTGTCATGCTGCACGGGCGGTTCAGTGGCCATGGTCGCCCTCGGGCCTGGATTGCCGCAGATATTGTGAGAATTGAGGGCGGACGCCTCGTGGAGCATTGGGATGTTTTGCAGGATGAGGCGTCTGCAGTGGAATCAAAAAGCGGCCTGCCGATGTTCGGCAATTTATTCGCGGAACCAGATCGTCACTCCGCACCAGTTGTCGCAGGCTCGCCGTTGACGATTGAGGAAGCGCGAGCGATCGTGGCGCCGCTGTATGACGCGCTGAACGAACCTGCCAAAAAGGACGTGGCGGCTCTGTTGGCCAACGCCGCCAATCCCGATTATCAATCGCACCACACAAATGAAGAGTGGCTCTCGCGCGACCAGCTCGGCGAGATATTCAAGAACATGGGCTCGGTCATCCCCGATTTGCGCTGGACGATCGAGGACATCCAGACGTTCGGCGACCAAATCGTGGTGCGTGGCAAAGCGACCGGGACGCCGACGGGCGAGTTCTGGGGAGCAAAGCCGACCGGCAGGGGCTTCAATACAATGGCGATCGATATATTCACGGTGAAAAACGGCAAGCTGGCGACCGCCTATCACGTGGAGAACTGGATGACCGCGCTGCAGCAGATCGGCAAGTAGGGCAGGCCGCTTGCCGGAGCATCGGGATACGTAGCTGGTCAAGTCTCCGTTACTGGCAGTGATCCCGGGGTCTGGCGAGAGCTCACCTGCATCTGATGGCGACTGCGGGTCGTTGAGGTCACTCATCAATTCCAACAGGCACAGGCACACATGAAAACCATTGGTTATGCAGCCCAGTCGGCCGCCACGCCCCTCGCTCCTTTCGCCTTCGGGCGCCGCAGCTTGCGTTCGGATGACGTGGCGATGGAAGTCCTTTTTTGCGGAATCTGCCACACCGACCTCCATCAGGCCCGCAACGACTGGGGTGGGAGCGCTTATCCGATCGTTCCTGGTCACGAGATCGTCGGCCGAGTCATTGACGTCGGCAGCAACGCCAGACGTTATAAGATTGGAGATCACGTGGCTGTGGGCTGCATGGTCGACAGCTGCCAGGAATGCGATCAATGCAGAAGGGGCGAAGAACAGCTCTGCAGGCGGGGTTTCACGCCGACTTACAACGGCCGCGATCGGATAGCCTGCGAGCCGACCTATGGCGGCTATGCAAAACACCTGGTAACGCGTGAGGAGTTTGTCGTGCGCGTGCCGGACGGGCTCGATCTTTCGCGCGTCGGGCCGCTGCTGTGCGCGGGTATTACGACCTATTCGCCCTTGCGCACTTGGAACGTTGGACCGGGCAGCCGGGTCGGGGTTATCGGCCTCGGCGGGCTCGGCCATATGGCCGTCAAACTCGCAGCAGCGCTTGGCGCCGACGTGACGGTGATGAGCCGGGCCAAAGATAAGGAAGGCGACGCGCTAAGCCTTGGCGCCGACCGTCTGCTGGTCTCCAGCGACCCGGATGCGATGACTGCCGCTGCGTCAAGCCTCGACATGATCATCGATACTGTGCCAGTCAAGCACGACATCAATCCGTATGTACCGCTGCTCGACGTCGATGGCACTCTGGTATTGGTCGGCCAAATCGGACCGCTGGCCGAACCGTCGACCGTTCCGCTGTTGCTAGGTCGGCGGCGAGTGGCCGGCTCGCCGATCGGCGGGATCGCCGAGACGCAGGAAATGCTCGATTTCTGTGCAAAAAAGAACGTTCTGCCAGACTGCGAGATGATCCGCGTGGATCAAATTAACGAGGCGTTCGAGCGGATGGAGCGTGCTGACGTGCGCTACCGCTTCGTTATCGACATGGCGTCGTTGGTTGGCTGAACTGATCAGGCTTAGATTAGTCCCTCTCGCTTTGTTGCGGCGAGGGAATCGCGTTGCGGTTTGTCGTCGTGACCTCGTCGTCGATTTCCCGCGCGCGGCTTTCAAAGGGACTCGACTCCGGGTTGACTTTACCACCGAACGTTAGTCGAACCTTAACATGAAGCGAGGAGCTCCGCCGCAGGGCAGGCGCGAGGCGACGTTGGGGGCATTTCATGAATTCTTTGGTGCGATCGGCCGGCATCGCGGCGGTGACGTTTGCTTGTGGCGTGGTGGGCATGCTGATTCAACTGACCCTGCCAGTCCAATATGTGACGGATGCGAGGGGGACCGTCGGCGCGATGGTCGGGCTCATCACCCTGTTGCTCGCCCTCGTGCTCGGGCTCCTCATCTGGACGGCGTTCTCGGTGTTCACGACGCAGCAGGCTGAAGCGCAGTCGCTTGGGCCGATGATCCTCGAACTCGATCTCGCGCTCGAAAAATATGGTCCCGAAGCATCGGGCGGGCGTGCTCTGCTCCAGGCAGGGCTTGCGAGCTCACGAAAGCGCTTCTACGGAGACCAAGCCCGCGGCCCACAAGCCTTTACGTTTGAAGAATCGCGCGCCAACATGCGCGGCCTAGCCGATTATTTTGATGGGCTTCGCCCGGAAACCGAAGGGCAGCGGCAAAACCTGGCGACCGCGCGGCAATTGGCGACGACGGTGGCGCAAACGCAAAACTTGATGGCGCGCCAGCTCTCCAATCCGGTGCCGCCCTTCCTCCTCGTCGTCGTCGTCTGCTGGTCCGGCGCGCTTTTCCTTGGCAACGGTCTCGTTTCGAGCCCCAACGCCGTCACTATCGCGGCGGAAGCTGCGGGCGCGATCGCCATCGCCAGCGGCATCTTTCTCATCCTCGAACTCAGTCAGCCTTATTCTGGCATGTTCCGGCTTCCCTCGACCGGAGTCGACAAGTTGATAGACCTTCTCAAAAGCTGATCGCGGATCGTGCTTGGTCTAAGGAGCGACGCAGTTCCGAGCCGGGAAGTTGCGGACTTCGCCAGGCGCTCGCCGGCGGTGCTGGCAGGCCATCGAAGCGGCAGCACGAACCCGTCGAAGGCGGTCAGCTATCCCCTTCGCTGCAAGCGACGCCATTCGCCGGGGCTGCATCCCTCGAAGCGAGCGAATACCCGCGAAAAGTGGCTCTGGTCCCAGTAGCCGCAAGCGAGAGCGATTTCCGCTAAGCTCTCGTTCGTGTCTCGGAGCATCGTTTTGCTGCATTCAACCCTTCGCCTCATCAGCAATTGGTGAGGCGCCATGTTCATTGTTTGTTTGAACGCCTGCATGAAGTAGCTGCTGGAAAGGTTGCAAACCTGAGCGAGTTCAGAGATTGACGGGTTATTCGCTAAATTGGCCTCGATGAAATCGACGATGCGACGGGCCTGCCATGGCGCCAGGCCCCTATGTCGGCGTCCGGCGGCGGGAACGCCCCCGTAGGTGGTGACGACATGCTCGTGAAAGGCGAGGGCGACGTATTCGACAAAGGCTGAACTGACGGCGCTGGGGTTGGCTAAGGCTGGGACAACAATCTTGGCCAAGTGGAACAATATCGGGTCACGCTCACCAAAGGACGACTGGAAGAGCCCGCCAACACGTCGGAGCCCTTTTTCGTAGGCAAGATCGTCAATCGTCCTCTGGGATATATAGCAGCGCAAATTATCGAACTCTGTACCAAGTCCGACAGTTGGTCTTGCGCTTAAGTCGAACAGGAAAGCGCGGCCCGGTTCCTGGACCTCTGGAAGGGCAACTACCCTATTTCCATACCTCAGGTCCGAGAAGGAGGCAGGGATCAGCGGGATTTGGAAGGTGAATGCGTTTTCTGGCCGTGGGCTTATCGAGCGCGCGGGGTTTGCTCGCTCATTACGCATTCTGGAAAATACTATCGGCGCAGCGCCGGACATGCGCGCTTCAAGCGTCGGCGCTTGCGCCAACTGAAATCGTTTGACAAGGTTGTCCTCGAAGGAAAGTGTTGCCACAGTTTGTCAGCCTATGACCTGCTTGCAACCGTTTTCGTCAGACCTGCCAATTGACCGCGAATCAACGCTGTGTGAGCAAGGCGTCGACCGATGCCGGCCTTCAAGATTCGGCAAACCGTTCATTGTTGAAGCACCGGCTCCGACATTGCAGCCGTTGTGCGCATTGTTCGGATCGAGAGCAAAAGCGACGCAAGAACGCAAAGGCTTCCGACCCAGCCGAGCGCGGATGGTGCGGCATACGTCAAGGTCACGGAGCCGAGCGCGGCGCCTAGCGAGAAGCCCAAGAACATGAAGGAGGCGTTGAGCGAGAGCACGACCGGCGCGACCTTGATTCCGGCGATGCCAATTAGCCGCGTCTGCTGAGCCGGAAAGAAGGCCCAAGCCGACAGGCCCCAGACGACGATCGCGACGAGCGCCGGCCCGATCGCGACGGCCTTGGATAAGAGCGTCGCGCTCACCGAGAGGCTGGCGAACGCGAGCGCCAGAAAGAGCAGGCCAAGAAGGATCACGGGTTGGGGCCCATGCTTATCCGTCAGGGTTCCGCCGACAAAAATCCCGGCCGCCGCGGACAGTCCCCACACGAACAGCACGGCGCTCAGATAGGAACCTTCGATCCCAGCCGTCGCGTACAGAAACGAGGCGATGTAGGTGTAGACCGTATAGGCGCCGGTCGCCCAGAGTGTCGTGACGAACAGGGTCCCCGCGACGCCCGGTCGGCGGATAACGCCGAGGCGCTCGCGCAGTCCGACGGCTGGCAGGTGAGAGCCGACATCTCGGGCAAGTCCGGCCAGGAGGCCAAGCGTCGCGATCAGCGCCAGGACGCCGACACCCGCGAACATCGCGCGCCATCCGAATTTTTCGCCGATGATTGCGCCAAGAGGGACGCCGAGCGCGACTGCGACCGTGGTCCCACCGCTGACGATGGCGAGAGCGGCGCCCCTTCGCTCCGGCCCGACCAAGGCGCCAGCAAGGGCGTTGGCGTTCGGGACATAGAGTCCGGCCGCGACGGCCAGGAGGACGCGCGCGGTCATCAGCGCCCAGTAATCTTTCGCGGCGAAGGCAACGATGTTCGCTAGCGCGAAACTGATCATCGAGAGGACGAGCAGGCGGCGCCGGTTGAGGTTGCCCGTGAGCGCCGTGAGGATCGGCGAACTGACAGCATAGGTAAGCGCGAAGACGGTCACCAACTGCCCAGCCGCGGCCACGCTGACCGTCAGGTCGCCGGCCAGGCTCGGGAGCAACGGAGCGATCATGAACCCCTCGGTGCCGATCGCGAAGGTTCCGAGCGCCATCCAGTAGATCGGCGTCATCGTGTGAGAGGCTGAGACCGTGGACATAGCGAGCATCTCCCTAATTCAGAACATAAAGACGAACGTTCGTCTTAAAATTCGCAAAAGGCTCGGGCGATCAGGCAAGGAGGTGGGCGAACGCGATCGTCGTGAAGCGGTCGAGCGGGGCGCCGGACTTCTCGACCCGGGCGCGTAGTAGGGTTCCCTCAAAAGCATCGAGGAGAAAGGCCGCGAGGTCAGCCGGATTGGTCATGGTCGACACCGACCCATCTGCCTGGGCGTCCCGAACGGCATCCTCGATATCCTTCGTCCACGAGGCAAAAAGCGCAGCCAACCGTTCGCGAATGAGCGGGCTGTGATCGGCAAGTTCAGCGCTGAAGTTGCCGAGCAGACACCCACGTCCATAGTCGAGATCTGCGTACATCTGGCTCAACCCCGCGAAATGACGTCGTAGCCTTTCCAAGGGGGGAAGTGTTTTGTCCCGCAAGGCCTTGCGTCGCGAATTGCTCTGCGCATAGCGCTCGACGATTTCAGCGGCGAGCGCCTCCTTGCTGGCGAAATGGTTGTAGAAGGAACCCGTCGGCGCCCCGGCCGCATCCGTGATGTCTCTTACGCCACAACCGTTGAAGCCCTTCTCCAGAAGGGTTTTTAGGCCGGCCTCAACTATCTGCTCGCGAACGTTGTGTCTTGCCATTGCGCACCAATACGAACGACCGTCTCAGTTTAATACGAACGTTCGTCTTAGATGTCAAGACCCGATTCAAGACTCACCGCGGGGAGGGGGCGTGAGCAGCTCATGCCCCCGTCCTTTCTGATGTCGCGGGCGCGAGGTCCCAGGCGGGCTCGCTTCCGAAGCTTGCGATCAGGTAATCGATGAAGCGGCGCGCCTTCAGCGAGACATTGCGCGCCGTTGGATAGACTGCGTGGATCGCAAGGTCCGAAGTGCGATGGTCGGGCAACAGGGCGATCAACTCGCCGGTCGCTATCCGCCCGCCGAATACGAAGGTCGGGCCGTAGGCGACGCCGGCTCCGGCGAGCGCGGCCGCAAGAAGCATCTGCGTGTTGTTCGCCTCCATGCGAAGCGGTCCATCGATAAGGTGACGCTGGCCCTCCGGGTCCGTGAGCGTCCAATCGCCGGCCGAGACGGCTTCGCTGAAAGCCAACCGAGGCGCGCCGCGCAGCTCTTCTGCATTCCTCGGGGCGCCGTATCGCTTGAGGAAGTCGGGTGATGCGCAGAACGCCATGCGGCAAGGCGCTAGGCGTCTGGCGACGAGATCGGAATCGAGCAGCCGGCCGATCCGGATCGCTACGTCGATCCCCTCGCCGAGCAGGTCGACATAACGGTCGTTCAGTATGACTTCTACGGCGACAGCGGGGTGCTGCTCAAGGTAGCGGGCCAACACGTCGCCAAGATGCATCGCGCCGAAGGTTACAGGCGCAGCAACGCGCAGCACGCCACGAACGACCTGTTGCGCATCACTGGCCTCGCGGTTCGCATCCTCGACTTCCTCGAGGATGCGTTTGCAGCGTGTGTAATAGGCTCGGCCCACATCGGTCACGCTGAGCTGACGGGTGCTGCGCTGCATCAGGCGGATATTGAGATCCGCTTCGATCGCGGAGACATGCTTGCCGGCCATCGAGGCCGACAGGCCGAAACGCTGCGCCGCCCGGCTGAGGCTGCCCTCGTCAACGGCTGCGACGAAAACCGCCATGCTGGTGAGGCGATCCATGACCTGCTCCAATTCGATAGCGTGATTATCATATGCCGATCACATGGTGGAGATTATCGATCAAGGCTACGCGGTCTATGTTCCGGGTCAAGGGCGGTCGGAAAGCCGGCCGGACTTTCAAGATCAAGGAGATAGCCAATGAAAATCGCTTCGAACGGCATTCGGGTTCACGTTGAGGAACAAGGCCGCGGCGAACTGTCCCTCGTGTTCCTGCATTATTGGGGCGGCTCGTCGCGCACTTGGCGCAACGTGATCGCCGCCCTTCCGAATTCGCACCACACCGTTGCGATCGACCACCGCGGCTGGGGCGAATCCGATGCGCCGGCGGGCGGCTATGGCTTGGTCGATCTCGCCAACGACGCGCAGGGCATTATCGAGGCGCTGGATTTGAAGCGATACATTCTGGTCGGCCATTCGATGGGTGGCAAGGTCGCGCAACTCATGGCCTCGCGCCGCCCGAAGGGCTTGATCGGCCTGGCCCTTGTCGCCCCTTCCTCCCCTCCGCCCCTGGCCATCCCCCCCGAGGCGAGGGAGACGATGGCTGGCGCCTATTCGACCCGCGAGAGTGTCGGTATGGCGATAGACCATATGCTGACAGCCAAGGTTCTCAGCCAGAAGGACCGGGAGCAGGTGATCGAAGACAGCCTGCGTGGCGCGCCGCAGGCAAAGGCGGCATGGCCATGGTCCACTAGCTTGGAGGACATCAGCCGTGAGGTGGAGGCCATCAATGTGCCCACGATCGTCATTGCTGGCGAACTCGATCGGGTCGACAGTGTCGACACGCTCAAGGCGGAGCTGCTGCCGCGCATTCCGCACGCCGTCATGCATGTAATGCCTGGTACTGGGCATCTGTCGCCGCTGGAGTCGTCCGACGAACTTGCGCGGCTAATCGTCGACTTCGCCGATGCCCGGGCCAAAGCCGAGCCGAATGGGACGAACGGCAATGCGACCGGCGCTGCGTCCTAACCGTACGTGTAACGGCGCGTATCCGCGAAAGAGGCTGCAAGAGGGAGATGCATGACTATGCCGTCCGCATCAGGCAGTTAGCTTTCTGATTTTGGCATTTCCAATTCTCCAAACCGTTCGAGAATGAAGGCCTCGAGGGCTCTTGCCGCTGGCTTCAGGCGTTTGTTCGGAGGGGTTGTGAGATAATAGGGATGCGTCATCGGAACGGATTGATCGGACAAGCGGACGAGCCGTCCTTCTCGGAGATCGGCACCGACCGTCGGCATGTCACCCATTGCTATGCCCACCCCTGCACGAGCAGCTTGCAACGTCAAATGAGCCCCATCGAAATAAATGCTCCGGATGTCGTCGGATGGAACGACGCCGCAATTGATGAACCAACGCATCCACGTGTCCGTGTTGTGTTCGTGAATGATTGTGTAGTCGAGCATGTCCCTCGGCCGTAGACCCTGGTGAGCGATTGGTAGGCGTGGGCTGCAGACGGGGAAAAACCTGGAATGGCCCAGAAGCGTCACACGTCTGCCCGTCTGTTCCGCGCTACCATAGGCGATAGCAACATCTGCGTCCTCGACTGGACTTGGTAGATGCCAAGAGCTGGTCATCATCCGCACGCGCACGCGTGGAAATAGAACAACGAAATCACCGAGGACTCCAGCCAACCAATTAGCCCCCAGCCCGGGCACACTGACGACGATCAGGTTTCCTTCGAATTCGCGGCCTTTCAATTCGGTGAGTGTTCCCGCAATGCGATCGAAGCCAGCCCGAACGGCTTCGAGAAGCCGTTCCCCAGCATCAGTGAGTTTCATCGGGCGCGTACTGCGATCAAACAAAGGCATCGACAATTGGTCTTCAAGACCACGAACATGATGGCTAATCGCAGCGTGGGTAACACCCAAGTCCGCTGCGGCCAGCGTGAGGTTCTTGTGCTCAGCTGCGGCTTCAAAAGCTCGAAATGCATGGAGGGGGAGGCGTGATCGCTTCATCGGGTTTTAAGCCTCTGACTCCTGTCGTGGTCTGCCGACTTTATCACGCGGTGTAAGCTAGATTTACAATCATTGGTCATTTTTCTCAATTGCGTAAAAACATTCTCACACTTAGCGTCTCTCAAGTTTGGCTGCGGGGATGCCACAGTGGAGGCAAGAATGCTGGATGACGGGCGCGAGAGCGCGAGAGCTGGCTCCGCCGACGATCAGCCGCGATGGAGCGTGAACGCCCAAACGGGTGTTCTTACCGACGTTTTGCTTGGCAAGCCGGACCATTTCGAATGGACCAAGCTCAATGCCATCTCCGATGTAGCTCAGGAGAACCAGGAGCACATGGGATACCGCTTCGACAAGCAGTTGGCCATGCGCCAGCACCGCGAGATGGTCGACATCTACGAAGCCAATGGCGTGCGTTGCCATTTCGTCGAGGCCGATGAGGGCCTCAAGGCCAGTGTCTTTACCCGTGACTCCAGCTTCATGACTCCGTGGGGGGCTGTCGTCGCCAGTATCCAGACGCCGCCGAGGCGACGCGACTATGCGGTTGCCTCGCAGTTCTACCGCGATGCCGGCATTCCGATCTGGAAATGGGTGACGGCCGGGCATTTCGAGGGCGGCGACTTTGTTATCCTCAAGCCTGGCGTGGCATTGCTCGGATATTCCGGTACCCGCTCAACCAGGGAAGGGGCCGAGCAGGTCGCCGACTGGGTGCGCGAGAAGAGTTGGGAGGTGTTCGTTGTGCCGATCCCCCACCAATTCGTTCACATGGATGCGGCGGTGGTGATGCTGGAGAAAGGACTCGCCCTGATCTGCGAGGATGCCCTGCCGCCCTACGCGCTCGACGTTATCAAGGTGAAGCACGGGATACGCTCCATCAATGTTCCCTATGCCGACTGCGTACGGCTCGGCGGCAACGTCGTCAGCCTGGGGCGCAAGCGCGTCTTGTCGATGTCACACAATCGCAACATCAACGCTCGCCTCGAGGAGGAAGGCTTCGAGGTCTTTGCTGTCGACTACGACATGTTCGCCCTCGGTGGCGGCGGCGTTCACTGCTCATGCCATGAACTCAGAAGACTGCCGGAGTAAGCAAAGGAGGGAGAACCGGGAGGAATCGTCCCCATGGCGGGCTCCGCAGAAGCAATCAACAGAGCCAAAAAATAAGGGGAAAAGACCATGACATTTATCAAACGCTGCTTTGCCAGCGCCGCCGTTCTCGCGATCGTTGTCTCCACAACCGCCGCCAATGCCGGGTGCCTCGACGACATCAAAAGTCGTGGGGTCATTCTGTCCGCAAACGGACAAATGGGCACCAAGCCTTTCGTCTGGAAAAACGACCAGACCGGGGCATATGAGGGTTTCGAGCCGGAGCTATTTGCGGAAATCGCCAAACGTATTGGCGTTCCAAAATGGGATTATGCAATCACCGAATGGACGACGATGATTCCTGGCCTGAAGGCGGGCCGCTGGGATATTATCCTGTCTGGGATGGCCTCAACTCAAGAGCGCATCCAGAGTGCAGGAATCCTCTTCAGTCGACCGTACTTCATGATGATCGACCACGTCATCGTGCTTAAAGATTCGCCGATCCACTCCATGGCTGATCTTAAGGACAAAATTCTGTCGAGCACATTGGGGACCATGGATTCCCTCACCGCGCATAGGCTGGTCGATCAGGGGATGGCCGCCAAGGTGCAAGACTTCAATACCTTTGGCGAACCCTTTGTTGCCTTGCGTAACAAACAAGTCGACGCGATCATTTTCGATCAAACTACGTTCAAGGCGGAAGCGGATCGTAGCGGAGATCTGAAGATCGTGGGAGACGCCCTCCCTTATCAGCCCAAGCCGGAATGGCTGGAAGCGGAGAACAAGGCGCCCTATGTCCTGGGCGGCCTCGCCGTCGGCATGCGGCGCGAATGCTCAGACCTCGCTGAAGCTGTCAACAAAGCGCTCGCCGACATGGAGGCGGACGGCACTCGCAAGAGCATCCTCGAGAAGTACCGCTCGTGGGGACCAGAGCAGGCGACGCTGATGAAGTGATGACTGCGTTGCGGCGCGTTTGTAGCGCGCCGCTTTCCCCGCGGGAGAGCGCCAATGTACGAGTTCTTCGTAATTCTGATCCCGCGCCACATGCCCTTTCTAATTGAAGGCGCTTTGGTGACTGTCCAGCTAGCAGTGCTAAGCATTGCGGTAGGAATTGTTATCGGTCTCGTGGTGGCGTTGGGACGGCTTTCGTCCTTCCGCCCGTTTCGATGGGCGCTCACCACCTATGTCGAGATCTGGCGCGATGTTCCGCTCATAGTGCAACTCTTGGTGATCTATTTCACCTTGCCGGAGATCGGCATTTCCCTGCCAGCGTTCGCTGCTGGAGTGCTCGGCCTCAGTCTCAACGTCGGCGCCTATCTTTCCGAGGTTTTTCGGGCGGCCATTTTGTCGGTCGACTCGGGACAGAAGGACGGCGGCCTGTCGATCGGAATGTCGCGCGTCATGATCTATCGCCGGATTATTCTACCCCAGGCCCTTCGGATCGCTGTGCCCACTATCGGCGGATATTTCATTGGCCTCCTCAAGGATACGTCGTTAGTGTCATATATCTCCGTCAGCGAGTTGTTGAGAAACGGCGTGATCATCATCTCGAACACGTTCCAGAGCATGCAAATCTATTTGATGGTGGCGCTCATCTACTTCGTATTGAGTTTCGTTGCCTCAATCCTAGTTGCTCGTCTTGAGCGCCGTCTGACCCCAGCGTACTTGCGGGCTGGGCACATCACGCCAGCAGGTGCACATCCATGAATCAGATAATCTTGGAGCGCCCGATGGCACATGTGGACAATGTGATGCCGGGCAAAACGCTGCTGCAGGTGCGTGACCTCAAAAAGCGGTTCGGTCATTTCGAGGTTCTGAAGACCATCGACCTGGCAATCGAGGAAGGCAAGGTCACCTTTCTGATCGGGCCGAGCGGCGGAGGCAAGTCGACGCTTCTGCGCTGTCTCAATTTCCTGGAGAAGCCATCTGGCGGCGAGATCACTTTCGACGGTGAACGGTTGTGTGGCGAAGAGGCCGGGAGGTTCGCCTGCGCGCCAGAGTCGGTGCTGCGACGGGTCCGCACCCGCATGCCGATGGTGTTCCAGCACTTCAATCTTTTTAACCACCGAACCGTTCTAGAGAACGTGGTCGAGGGGCCGATTTTTGTTCAACGTCGCAACCGCGACGAGGCCATAACACACGCCCAGGATATTCTGAGACGAGTTGGTTTGTATGACTGGAGCGATCGCTTTCCAGGGCAACTGTCAGGCGGGCAGAAGCAGCGCGTTGCGATCGCCAGAGCGGTCGCCATGAAGCCGGACCTTATCCTTTTCGACGAACCCACATCGGCTCTCGATCCGGAACTCGTTTCGGGCGTGCTGGACACGATCAAGGCTCTCGCCGAGGAGGGGAGCACAATGGTGGTGGTTACGCACGAAATGGCATTTGCGCGGCGCCTCGCCGACACAGTACATTTCGTCTGCGACGGCGTTATCGCCGAATCCGGACCGCCGGCGCAGCTATTCGACAATCCTCGCAGCGAGCGACTCAAAAATTTCATCGGCTCGATTCTCAGATAGCCTTTATGAAGTCAAAGACACCTGCCCGGGATGGCCGCGCTCGACTGCTCGACACCCTTCTCGACAGCAGGGCGCCACCTCCTCTATTAGGCGCTCGCCTGATCGGGTGGGGAACAATCGCCGAACATCGGAAGGCCGCTGACAGATTCCACTCGGGTTGCTTCGTCCTGTAGAACGTCCCAGCGTTCAGCAAGCTTGCCTGCTATTCAAGGGCGCGGAGCCACCAGGTATTTGCGACGAGAAGGTGCCCCTTCAGTCGGCAACCGCTAGGAGAAGGCAGCCGTAGCCTGGCAAATCCGCCACGCGATCGCCGCCGATCTGACCGACGAGCGCCGCGCCTTTGGGGAGCCCTTTCACCGAGACCGGCTCGGCGCGCGTGTTGAGGACGAACAGCAGACGCCGCCCGGCGCCTTCGCGCATAGTCGCCTCGACCCCATCGGGCAAGTCCGGGACGAGCGGCTCCACGCCAGCGCGGGCGATCATGTCGATGCTAAGCGCATTCACCAAATCGTCCGTCAGGTATGTTCCGAGATAGAAGACGCGGCCCTTGCCCACTTCGCGAACGGTGATGGCGGCGCGGCCCTGAGCGAATCCGCTGGACCACGCGCCGAGCGCCTCCACGCCGGGCGCGAGCTCAAGCAACTCGTACATGTGGGCCGCCACGATCTCGTGATTGCCCAATTTGAGCGTGACGCGTCGGCGCGCGGAAGTCGCCGGATGCGCCTCGCGCACATTCGCGGCGCGATAGCGGCTTGTGTCGAACAGCCCGTCGCGGCCCGGCGCAGGAAGACGGCCGAATTCCTCGACGACGACGCCGGTCAGTTCCGACAGGCTCAGTCCTGGCGCGGGCCTGCGAATGACGTGATTGTTGGCGTCGCGCGAGCCGGTCCTGGCGCTGAAGATCGCCGTTCCGCCATTGCGTACGAACGCTTCCACACGCGCAGTCCATTCGTCGTTCCAGATCACCCAATGGGGCACGTAGAGCAGCTTCAGCCTCGACAAGTCGTCCTTCGGATGGATGAAGCCGCAGGCGATCCCATTGCGATAGCAGTGGCGATGCAGGATCATGCCGTCGTCGTGAGGGCTGGGAAGTCCTATCGGATAAGCGCGATGCGCCTGTTGATTGTCGAAGTCAGCGCCGGCGATGCCGACGTCCATGCGCACATGCGTGCCAAGGAGGGTGCCGCTGATCTCAGCCATTTCGACGGCGAACTGCTTGGCCTCGTCGTAGCGCCGGCGCGGGATGTCGTCGTGATCGAGGATCCCCATCCAGTAGATTTCGGCGCCAAAATGGGCCGGCCGCCAGCGGAAGAACAGGAGCCCGTCGGCGCCGCGGGCGACGGAGGAATAGGCCATTCGGCGCATCTCGCCGGGCTCGGGGGTCAGTGTGGTGAAGCCCGGCTGCGAGCCGATGCCGGCTTGCTGTTCGGGCACGATGAAATTGCCGCTGAAGCCGCGACAGATATCGAGGTGGAGCGCCTGGATCTCCGCGTGGCCGCCGATGCGCTGCATCTCGTCGTAGAGTAGGGGATAGATGTCGTAGCCCAAGAAGTCGAGGTCGGTCGAGAACTGACCTCGAAAATCGATGTCCTCGAGCCGGCCTAGATTGTGAAAGATGAACCATTTGGAGTTAGCGGCTCTCAATATCTCCACCTGGTCGTGCTGGAAACGAGCGGTCGCGAACGCCAGGAAGCGATGATAGTCCTGGGCGTGACCAGGACTGACCCAGCCTGGATTGCCATCGACCGGAAAAACCACGTCGTCGAAGTTATCGTAGTGCGTGGCCCAGAAGCTTCCGCCCCACGCGAAATTCAACCGATCGATGGTCTGGTATTGCGCCTCCAGAAATTTCTGGAACTCGATTCTGGCCGGTTCCGAGAAGGACAACGATTCCGTTGTGTTGAGCTCATTGTCGGTCTGCCAGCCGATGACGTTCGGGTTGTCACGATAGTGATCGGAGAGCGCGCGCGTGATGCGTTTGCTGTGCTCGCGGAAGACCGGGTTCGTCGTGTCGGCGTGCTGACGCGATCCGTGGCTCGCACGACGTCCGTGCTCGTCGACTCGTAGCACTTCGGGATGCCTCCGAGTGAGCCAGCGGGGCGGGGTCGCCGTGGGCGTGCAGAGGATCGTCTGCACGCCATGGTGGGCAAGACCATCGATCGCGCGATCGAATAGGTCGAAATCGAACACCCCCTCGCGCGGCTCAAAGATGTGCCAGGCGAATTCTCCCATGCGAACGACATTGAAGCCGGCAGCCGCCATGCGCTGTGCGTCGCGCTCCCAGTAACTTTCGTCGACATGCTCGGGGTAATGCGGCGCGCCAACCAGGAAACGGTCCATGTCGATGGGTCGCCAGACCGAGATCGGCGCACTACGAGATTTGTGAAGCAAGGGAGAACTCCGGTGAGGTAGGCTAGATGGATTTCGGCGCCGACAACGTGCGCAGGCCGTCTCCGCCGAAGAGATAGGCGTCGTCGGGATTGAAGCGCAGGCGGACCGCGGCGCCAGGGGGGGCGGCGACCGCGCTCGCGACATGGACGGTGAGATTGGCCGTTCCCGTGTCTGAGCCGACAGAACGCAGTGGGCCGGCATCGACATAGAGAATAGTTTCCCGCCCGAGCAGTTCGACAAGCCGCACAGTCCCGGGAATTCCCGCGCCGTCGGTCGGCGTCAGCGATTCCGGTCGAAGGCCGACGGTGACGGCCGATCCGGGGGCCAGATCGGCGCCGGGCCTGAGCGGCATGGCATAGGCGCTCGCGCCGGCAAGCTGGATGGTCGCGACGCCCCCCACGATCGCCTCAACCGTCCCGGCCAGGAAATTCATGCGCGGCGCCCCGAGAAATCCCGCCACGAACTGATTGTCCGGGTTGCGATAGAGATCGAGCGGCGAGCCGACCTGCTCGATGCGCCCGGCGTTGAGCACGACGATGCGGCTCGCCATAGTCATAGCCTCGATCTGGTCGTGCGTGACGTAGATCATGGTGGCATTGAGTTGCGCGTGTAGCGAAGCCAGTTCGACGCGCATCTGGGTTCGCAGCGCCGCGTCGAGATTGGACAGCGGCTCGTCGAACAGGAAGACTTCGGGCGAACGCGTGATTGCGCGACCAATGGCCACCCGTTGGCGCTGGCCGCCCGAGAGCTGTCGCGGCAGTTTTTCGAGCTGGTCAGTGAGGCGCAGCGTCGCCGCCGCGCGCTCGACCGCCACGCGGATTTCCTCCTTGGGGCGGTTCGCCATGCGCAGGCCGAAACCCATGTTTTCGGCGACCGTCATGTGCGGGTAGAGCGCATAGGATTGAAACACCATCGCGATGCCGCGATCGGACGGCTGCGCGCTGGTGACGTCGCGACCGTTTATGACGATGCTGCCGGAGGTGATCGCCTCGAGTCCGGCGATCGCCTTGAGCAGAGTGGACTTGCCGCAGCCTGAGGGCCCCACCATCACGATGAATTCGCCTGGATCGACGGAGAGGTCGATGGCCTTCAGTGCGTGGAAGGCGCCGTAGCTCTTGGTGACCCGTGAGAGTTGAAGCTTGGGCATCAGGAGGGATCTCGTTGATGGAATGGCAATGCGGCTCTGGTCATCCCTTCACCGCGCCGGCGGTGAGGCCCGAGATGAAATGTCTCTGCATCAGGAAGAACATGACGACGGGCGGGACCGCGACGACAACGGTCGCGGCTGAAAGGATGTTCCATTGCGACACGAATTCTCCGCGCAGGTTGGCGAGTCCCGCGGTCACTGGCTTCACCGTGTCATTGACGACCAGCACGACGGCCCAGAAATAATCGTTCCAGATGAAGGTGAAGATCAGAATGGCGAGCGCGCCGAGCGCCGGGCGCACAAGCGGGATCACGACATGGCGCAGGGTCTGGAACGGCGAAGCGCCCTCCGCCCGCGCCGCCTCGAACAGCTCGCCGGGAAGCGCGGCAATGAAGTTACGCATGAACAAAGTGGCGAAGCCGGTCTGGAACGCGACGTGAAAGATGATGAGCGCCCAGTGGGTGTCATAGATGCCCAGTGTCAGCATGAGATTGCGCACCGGGATCATGATGATCTGCGCCGGCAGGAAATTGCCGCCGATGAACATCGCGAACACGGCGCGGCCGCCGGGGAACCGATATTTGGCGAGAACGAAGCCGGTGAGAGTCGACAACACGAGCACTCCGATCACGGCGGGAATGGTGATCATCAGGCTGTTGAGAAAAAATCGCGCCATCGGCGATTGCGTGAACACCCTCTCGTAATTGTCGACGGCGCCGAACTCGGTCGGCCAGCCCCACAGGTTGCCGCTGGCGACATCGTTTGTCGCGCGCAGCGACGTGAGGATGATCGCCAACAGAGGAGCGAGCCAGACGACCAATATGGCGGCGACGAGCGCGACATAGAGCGCTCGGGCGGCGCGGGCCGTCTGCGGAATGGGGCGGGGATACATCAGCCGTTCCCCCGCTCAGCCTTGTAGATGCTCTGGAGATACCAGGCGATGAAGACCGCCATGATCGCGAACAGCACCGTGGCGATCGCGGCGCCATAGCCGAAGCGGTACGAGAAGATCGACTGCTCGTACATCATATACGCGAGGACCGATGACGATCCGAACGGCCCGCCCTGCGTCATCACCGAGACTATGTCGAAAGACCGCAGCGCCCCGATTGCGGTGACCGCGATGGCGATGAACGTGACCTGCGAGAGCTGCGGTAGGACCACATGGCGCAGCATGCGCCAGCCGCGGGCGCCGTCGACGCGGCCGGCGCCGATCAGGTCTTCGCTGAGGCCGTTCAGCCCCGCGAGATAGAGCACCATGCAGAAGGCGATCTGCGGCCACAGCGCCGCCACGACCACCGCGAAGGTGACGAGGCGCTCGTCGGAGAGCAACGCCGGCGCCGTGGCGCCGAAGGCGGAAAAAATGATGGCGAGAAGTCCGATGCCGGGCGTGTAGAGCCAGGTGAAGACGACGCCCACCGCCACCGAGGCCAGCACCAGCGGCACGAAGAATAGCGACTTCAGGAAACGCATGCCGGCGATCTGCTGGTTGACCAGCAGAGCGATGGCGAGCCCGATGGGCGGAGCGAGCATGAACACGACAAGCCAGATGAGGTTGTTCTTGAGCGAGGTGTAGAAATTGTCGTCGCGGAACAGTTCTTCGAAATTGCCGAGCCCCACCCAGGTCATCGGCCCCATGCCGTCCCAATCGTGCAGGCTGATCCAGACGCTCTGCAGGGCCGACCAGATGATCACCACCCCGAAGATAGCCGCGCCCGGCAGAATGAACAGCGTCGGCGAAAGCCATTCGCGATGTCGTCGCCAATGATCGTGCATATCGGCGCCTTCAATGAGGGTGGGAAGCGCAGGCATGCTCCCCACCCGCCCGCCTCGGGAGAGATTACGCCTTGAAAATACGTTTGCGCGCAGCTTCCAGGCTCTCGAGGATCTGTTGCCGGCGCTCAGGCTTGGCCGCGAATTCTTGGAACCCGTTCAAGCCGACCTGCGCCAGGTCCGGATCGGTGTCGCGATCGTAGTATTGAGACGTTCCCTGCACGCTTTTCAGGCTCTCGAGCGCCTGATTGATGAGCGGATCGTCAGAAGGCGGCGCGTCGCTACGCGGCGAGATGTTGCCGGTCGGTTGCAGGTAGGCCGCAAGGTTCTCCGGCTTGTAGAAGAAGGCGAGGAACTGGCGGGCCAGATCCTTGTTCTTGGCGTTGGCGGGGATGTGGACGGAATCGACCGAGAAATCCTCGAAACGCCCGATGTCGGCGATCTTGGGGAAAGGCGCGAAAGTCAGAGACGATTTGGAGGCGTCCGGAATGGCGTAGCTCAGGAAGTTGCCGAGGTTCATCATACCGGCCTTCTTCTGGCCGAGAACGGCTCCGGCTTCCTGCCATCCATAAGAGGTGGCGTTGTCGAGAAAGGCGCCGCCCTTGATCAGTTGCTCCCAATGATCGAAGACCGCGGTCAGCGACGGATCGAGATAGCTCATCTTCCCGTCCATCAGCGCGAGGTGCTTTTCGAGGCCGTTGATACGCAAGTTGAATTCGTCGAATAGGCCGGCGGCCGGCCAGAGTTCCTTGGTGCCGAGCGCGAACGGCGTGAGGCCCGCCGACTTGGCCTTTTCGACATAGGCGAGCGTCTCGTCCCAGGTCGTGGGCGGCGTGAGATTGTTCTTTTCGAACACGTCCTTCAGATAGAAGTTACCCCAGAGCGTGCCGCCCATGGGCAGGCCATATTGCTTGCCGTCGACCGTCACCGAGCCGATCGTGACGGCGAGCGGACTGCTGAGGTTTTCGTGCTGGATCAAATCGGAAATATCGTCGAAGAGACCGCGCTTGACGAACGCCTTCATGCGGTTGCCCGAGAACCAGAAGCAGATATCCGGCGCGCCGGCGACCAGATAGTTGCGGATCGCGGTCTTGTTAGCCTCGTGGGCGACATTGTTGATTACGACGTCAATTCCCGTCTGGGCCTTAAAGTCCTGCGCGATTTTGGCGAAGGCGGCGACCGCATTCGCATTGCCCTGGTCGTTGATGACGGTGATCGACTTCGGCTGGGCGATAGCCGGCGCAGCGAGCCCGCCGAGGGTAGAGGCCGCCAAACCGCCTGCCCCAGCCTTGAGCAACGTCCGGCGCGATAGAATCGCGCGCGAAGATTCTGACTTCATATCGTTCCTCCCGTTCGTAGACCGATCAGGCTTTCCCGCGTTGACCGACGTTGGCACTTAGCGCATAAACGGGGCGTAGATCAACAGTTAGTTTACTAAACAAAATAACGTCGGAGCACAAGGTGAAGGGCGACCAGAGCACATCGCGAGCGATGAACCGCCGGCTCGTTCTGAACCTCCTGCGCAGAAACGGACCTAGGAGCCGCGCCGAGATAGTGGTCGCGACAGGCCTCAGTCCCGCCACGGTCACCTTTGTCGTGGGAGATCTTATCGAGGAAACTGTTCTTTTGGAGGGCCTGGCGAGCACAGGTTCGACCGGCCGCCGTCCGATTCCCGTCGAGATCAATTACGCCGGCCGGCTCGTCGTGGGCCTGCAGTACAGGGTCGGCGAAGTGCGCGCTGTGTTGACTGACCTCTCGACGAAGGCGCTGGCGACTCTGTCCGTCCCGGTTGGCGACGTCTCGCCCGAGGCCTATGTCGAGGCTTCGGCGCTCGCGGCCGAGGATTTGCTGCGGCATGCCAAGCGGGAGCGGCGGAGCATTATAGGCATCGGTGTCGCGACGCCGGGCACGATTGACATCGCGGGCGGCATATGCCGGGTGAGCCATCGCTTCGGTTGGAGAGACGTGGCGCTCGCAGCGATGCTGGCCGAGCGTGTTCATGCGCCCGTTTGGATCGACGACGACACGAATGCCTTCGCGCTGGCGCAGCAGCTCTTCGGCTTGGGGCGTCAGCACCGGACCGTGGGGGCGCTGGCGGTCGGCGTCGGCATCAGTTGCGCCGTGGTGGTTGACGGTGTCGTTCACCACGGCGCAATCGGCGGAGCCGGCAAGCTCGGACACTGCACGCACGATCCCAACGGCCCGAAATGCGAATGCGGACGACGGGGCTGTCTGCAAGCCTTCTACTCCGAGCCGGCGATCGTCGATCGATGGCGAGGGAGACGACCGCGCACGGTTACCCGGTTCGACATGCTCCAGGCCGCAGACGCTGGCGATGAGCATGCCGTTTCTGTGCTTCGCGAAGCCGGAGAAAACATCGGTCGCCATCTGGCGGTCTTTTGCAACATCGTCGATCCCGAGATCGTCGTGGTTGGTGGTGAGGCCGTGACGTTCGGCGACCATTTCCTGGACCCGATGCGAGCCGCCCTCGCCCAACACACCCTGTCGCCGCCGCCGCCCGTCATGCCGGACTGGCAAGGGGATTCCTGGGAACGCGGAGCCGCCGCGCTCGCCACCCAGAAACTCTTCGATTTCGAGGCGGCGTCAGGGCACATCCGCGCGTGATGGCGGACCGCGACGGTTCTGCCGCTGTAACGCTTAGAGCGTTCTGCGTTTGACCGCACGCATACCCGGCATTTCTGAAATAGTTGGCGCATTCTTTTGTCGAGACGGCGCGCAATGCGGCTGCGATGGCTTGGGAAACAGCGTCGAGGGATCGCGGCGCAGCCTTTCGCACGAGCGTTTTCAGTTTCGCGAGGGCCTGTCCGATTGGGTTGATCTCGCGCCACACTGGGAACGGAAGAGAATAAACAATAAGGTGGAAGCCTCAAAGGGAGGGACGCAATGGCCAAGGCGGGTGATGGCGGCCGGCAGCGCGCCGAGTTAGTTCTTCGATCGCCACCCGGCTTCGAGGAACGCATCTATTGGCCGCACTCGATCGCTGCGATCGTTGCTGAACTCGCCAAGCAAGGCATAGACGCGCAGGCGGCGCTCGAAGGCGCCGACCTCACGGCATCGCAGCTAGACGCTTACACGACAAAAATATCGTACCGGCAGCTCGATATTGTAATTCGCAACGCATTACGTCTGTCGAGCGATCCGGCGATCGCGCTGCGCGCCGGGCAGCGCATGCACGTTACCTCCTATGGCATGTACGGATACGCGCTGCTAAGCGGCGCGACACAGGCCGAATCCCGTAGTTTCGCCGCTCGTTACCTCCGGATCGTTGGACCGTTCTGTGATGTCGTAGATGTGGACGAGGGCCCGACGGTCGCGGTGACTTTCGAACCGCTGCATTGGCCAAACCCAACCGAGGACGCCCATCGTTTCGCCGTTGAGTTTGCGCTCTCCGCGCATCTGGCTGTAGCCCGGGACCGTACCGGCCAGACGTTCAGTTTCTCGCGTGTGAACGTCGACTATGCCGCACCGCCACACGCGAAGGTCTACGACAGCCTGTTCGAATGTCCGGTCCTGTTCGAACAGCAGAGCTGCGGATACGAGCACGTCCGAGAGGACGATCTGGCGGAACTCGCAGACCCGCGGACCCACGCGATGGCGCGCGAGATGTGCGAGCAGCTTTTAGGGGAAGTCAATCGTGCGGGCGGCGTCGCCGCCGACGTCTGGCGGATACTGGTCGAACGGCCGGGCCGATTTCCCGGCATCAAGGCAATCGCCTTGAAGATGGAGATGTACCCACGCGCGTTGCGCCGCAAGCTTGAGGCGGAAGGCACGTCGTATAGCGCCCTTCTGGCCGAGGTGCGCAGGCGGCTCGCCATCGAGTATCTGCGCAAGACGCAAATGGTGAACAAAGAGATCGCCAGTCGGTTGGGCTACAGCGATGAGGCGAATTTCCGCCATGCGTTCATGCGTTGGACCGGCAAAAGTCCGACCGAATTTCGCGGCCGCGCTCGCACCCGGCGCCCTGGCGGACAATCACTGAAACCGCCTGATCACTAATCACGAGAGTCATCTTCGGAAGGATGGCCGCGGGGTTGTCGATACATCCGCGCACCCTGCGTCGGAGGGATCCGTAGATGACGTTCGGCTAAATCGTTACCGAGGTGCGGATGAAGCTTGCCATTGAATATCAGCGCAGCACCCGAACGACCAACGAGGAGAGCGCTCGAACTGATTCCAGCACCGTCGCCGGGTTCCAGCATACGACTCCTGCGCGGCGCCAGTAAAAGCCATCCGGCATCCAACGCGGCTGAGGGATCGTGACAATCGCGGCGCGCAGATCTTCGAGATTGTCCCCAACTCACCGAACAGGCGGCCTTCAGCCCCTTCCGCTGTTCCGCTGCTCTCGATAGCCTCCCCGGAAGGAGATGGGATGATCCGAAGTTGAGGGCTTCCAGTCTCGTTAGAACCGGAACTATTCGCTTCGGCGGGCCTTCAGCGACGCTACCGTGTGCTGGAAAGCCAAAGCTATGCGCCGTTCTCGAACCCCCAGAGGGACTTATGGCCAAGAGCACCGAAACGATCACAGACGCGAACAGGACGCTGATGCAGCAAATTTTCGCCGGCCTCGCGCAGGGCGATGGCGCACTCCTTTTCGAGAGCATGACCGATGATGTGCGCTGGCGCATCATCGGTACGACCAATTGGTCGAAAACTTACGAGGGGAAGCAGGCGATCCTGCGGGATATGATCGGGGAGGTGCGCGCCATTCTTGCCGAGCGGATTAGGTTGGTCCCGCAGCGTTTTATCGCGGATGGTGAGTTGGTTGCGGTGGAGGCCCGTGGTGATAGCGTGACCAAAGCCGGCGTACCGTATCGAAACGAGTACTGCATGGTATTCCGGATTGTCGGTGATCAGATTGCCGAGGTGACGGAATATAACGATACCCAGCTCATCGTAACGGTGTTCGAAGACCGAGCGACATTGAAGGCCGGGCAATAGGACCTACGAGGTGCGAGGCCGGGAGCGCGCCGCCTCAACTTGCGGTCAGGTCGCGGCGGTTCTCCACGATCGGCTCGATGTCCGCCAGAAGGCCCAGTAGGCCTGCGCCCCCTACCGCCAGCGCACTCGATTGGCGCGGCGCTGCCGACTGTTCTGTACGTTCTACATCCACACCACGGAAGGGATTCTCACTATGAAAACGTTTCTCAGCATCGGAGCCGGCCCGGGTATGGGGATCTCGACCGCTGAACGGTTCGCCGCGGAAGGATTCCAGGTTGTTCTAGTCTCCAGGGACGCGACAAAAACCCGCGAATTGGCCGGAAGGCTCAAATCGAAGGGATACACGGCCGAAGTTGAGACAGCGGATGCGAGCGACCCGGAGAGCGTCGGCAGATTGGTCGTGAATGTCGAAAGGAAGTACGGCGCTATCGACGTGCTGCACTACAATGCGGGCGCGTTGCGAAAAGCGACCCTTGCTGAGCAACCACGCGACACTTTCGTTAGCGATCTCGCTGTGAACGTCGGCGGCGCGCTCGTCGCGGCCCAAGCTGCCGCTGTGAGGATGGAAGAGCGGAAATCGGGTGCGATCCTATTGACAGGAGGCGGTTTCGCACTGGCTCCCAGCCCTGACTTTCTTTCGCTCAGCATTGGCAAGGCCGGCATCCGCGCCATGGCGCTCGGCCTCTTCGAGCCCTTCCGCGCGAAGGGGATTCATATTGCGACGGTGACTGTCATGGCCCTCGTTGCCCCGGACTCGAAGGAAGCCAAAGCAGTCGCCGAGCACTTCTGGCGTCTCTACAGCCAGCTGGAGGACGCCTGGACCGCGGAGGTGCGCTACAGCCCGGCGAGCGCTTGAGAAGAGGGAACAGGTCTCGACGGTTAATGTGAAAACAGCGGAGACGATCCTGTCGCGCTCACCAGCGCAGGATCGGGGGGATGAGCTCGGGGTCGTCAATACATCCGTGTACCCGCGCCGAGTACTAAAGGCAATAATGACTGCGTTCAGTGGCGCGGGATCGATATAACCGCAGCGATGATGGCTCGACTACGAATGCGCAAACGGCACAAAGGGATGGTTCCGCAACGGCGCGCTGCACCGTCGCGATGGTCGCTACTCCGGCCTTTAGGGCGAGTTCGTTTTGAAGTGAGTGGTGTGCCGATCAAAGGGGGTCCCATCGTTCCTGCGCTCGGCGACATGTCGCCAGGTCAAACAGAATATCGGTCTCGACGAAACCGGGGCCGCATGTCGTTTCGGGTCGGCATTTGGCGAGCTTCCGGAGGGTGACGTTGATGAGTAATGTTCAAGGCAAGGTCGTTATCATTACTGGATCGAGCAGCGGCATCGGCGAAGCGTCCGCCCGAAGGCTCTGCGCCGACGGCGCGTCGGTCATGCTCGCAGCGCGGCGGCGCGACCGTCTTGAGGCGCTCGCGTCGCAGATTGGCGGAGACATAGATTGGGCTGTCGTCGATGTCAGCAGGCGCGGCGATTTGCAGGCCCTCGCCGCCAAGACCCTGTCACGGTTCGGGCGGATCGACGCCATTGTCAACAACGCCGGAATCATGCCGGTTTCGCTCCTAAGGGCAGGCAATGTCGACGATTGGGACCGGATGATCGACGTCAACATCAAAGGAGTCCTCTATGGCGTCGACGCGGTTCTAGCTCATATGCTGCAACGCGGCGATGGTCATATCGTGTCGATCTCTTCCATCGCCGGACACGTCGTGTCGCCCGGCGGCGCCGTCTATTCCGGCACCAAGTTCGCCGTGCGCGCGATCATGGAAGGCCTGCGACAGGAAACGGTTGGAAAGATTCGAACCACAATCATTTGCCCTGGCGCCGTAGCGACCGAGTTGATCGACAGCATCACAGATCCAAACGTGAAACAGCGCGTCGCCGCAGGTCTCTTCACGTTGGCGATTCCCCCCGACGTCATTGCTGGCGCGATCGCGTGCGCGCTGGGCCAGCCAAAAGAGGTCGCGGTGAACGAGATTATCGTTCGGCCGACGGCGCAGTCCATTTAGTCAATGCAATCGTGCTGTCTTTTGGAGTGAGTGTCAGCTTTTCAGCAGATCGGGCCCGCGACAAAGTGGCTGAAAGATTGGGGTAAGACATGGTCCGCAGCATTCGTATCCATACCTTCGGGGGTCCGGAAGCGCTCGAAATCGAAGACATTCCCAATCCGGAGCCTGGGCCCGGCGAAGTGCGTCTTCGAATACGTGCGATCGGCTTGAACCGGACGGAAGCAACGTTCAGATCTGGCCGCATTCCGCTCAGGCCAGCCCTTCCGACTCAACTGGGCTTTGAGGCGGCCGGAGAGATAGAAAAGCTCGGCCCGGGTGTCATAGGATTTGCCGTGGGCGACCGCGTAAGCGTAATCCCATCCTTTGCTATCACTGAGTACGGTCTCTACGGCGAGGTGTCGCTTGCGCCGGCGCGGGCGTTGGCGAAGGTCGCGGACGATCTGAGTTGGGAGGACGCCGCGGCCATCTGGTCTGCCTTCGGCACAGCTTGGTGTGGCCTGATCGACATTGCTCAGATAGCTCAAGAACAGGTGGTGCTCATTTCAGCTGCGTCAAGCAGCGTGGGCCTTGCCGCAATTCAGACGGCCCGGGCGGTCGGAGCCGTGCCGGTGGCGCTCACGAGAACCGCGGCGAAGGCCGACTCACTTCGCGGGGCCGGCGCGGCCCATATCATCATCACCCAAGAGCAGAACATCACCTCTGAAGTGATGAAGTTGACCGCAGGCAAGGGCGCTGACGTCATTTTCGACGCAGTCGCGGGCCCTGCCTTCGAGCAACTAGCTATGGCAGCTACTTCTGGGGCAATCGCTGTTGTCTATGGAGCGATGAGCCCTGAGATAACGCCGCTGCCGATCTTGGCTCTGTTAACCCGTCAGTTGACGATCCGCGGTTTCGCGATCAACGCGGTGACGAAAGATGACGCCAAGCTAAAGTCTCTCGCGCACTTTATTGAGATGAGAATTGCCTCAGGCGTCCTGAAGCCGACGATCGCTAAGACGTTTACATTCTCTGAAATTGTTGCTGCCCACCGATTTCTTGAATCTGGTAAGCAAGTCGGCAAAGTCGTCGTAACCGTGCCATGATGTAGCGCAACCGACCCCGCGCCAGTTTCGTCTTGCCCGTGGCCTTCATGTGCTCCAGCAGACGCTGATAGGTCGCCGGCACGCCATAGAGGACGGACACACCGTCCTCGACGAGGGCGCGCTCGAGGTCTTCCGGCGCATAGCGCGGGGCAACCTGGATTGAAGCGCCGAACATCAGCGCGCCGATGAGAATATTGGACAGCCCGACGATATGCGACATCGGCAGCACGCCGTAGAGACGGTCGTCGCTCGAAATTCGACGCATCCGGCCCGACACGGCGGCGTTGTAGAGAAGGTTTTGATGCGTAAGCATAACGCCCTTCGGATTGCCGGTCGTTCCCGACGTGTACATGAGCGCAGCGACTTGATGCGCGCCTTCGGCCTGCGCCGGTTCGGGCGTAGCCGCCGCATTGAGGGGGCCGACGGCAAGCCTTCCCACTTGCCCGAGGGATGTCGCCTCGGCGCCATGCCGGGCGGCGTGCTCCGCGGCGGCCATGGAGCCCTGCGTTACGAAGAAGACCCGTCGCGCGCCGCTATGGTCGCGTATTTTGATCGACTTCCCGCGCCGATAGTCGGGGATTCACCACCACCGCCCAGGCGTCGATCTCGCTCGCCGCGAGAACCAACCCGGCCAGGGGGAGGCTGTTCTCGCTGACGATCATCACGCGATCGCCCGCGCAGACGCCGAGACTGCGTAGCGCCGCCGCCAATTCTGCGACGACGGCCGCGAGGTCGCCGTAGGTCCAGAGATTCGTTGCATCGACCAGCGCGGGAAGCTGCGGTCGGCGCTGGGCTGTAGCGCGGATCACATGGCTGATGCGCTCTGGCAAGCCGGAAAATCTCCGCCGCTTCCGCCCTGATCGCTCCAGCGTCCATAGGCCTCCCCAAATCTCTTCGTCAGCACGATAGGTTCTATTATAGAACTCGTCAAGCTGATGGAGCGAGGATCGACGTCGCCCGGTCGACTTGACGAATTCCAAAACAGAACTCACTGTCCCATAAGGGAGCGTCGCATGCTTCCGTCACAGGAGGTCGCAATTGAACCTGGCCGCCAATCTTCGAGAACGGCTTTCGGTTCCCATCATCGCGGCGCCGCTGTTCATCATTTCGAATCCTGACCTGGTCCTCGCGCAATGCAAGGCGGGCGTGGTCGGCAGTTTCCCGGCGCTCAACGCCCGGCCGGCGACCATGCTCGACGAATGGCTCGCGCGCATTCGTGAGGAGATCGACGCGCACGATCGCGCCCATCCGGACCGTCCGGCGGCGCCTTTCGCCGTCAACCAGATCGTGCACCGAACGAACGCTCGACTGGAGCGCGACCTGGAGCTTTGCGTGAAGCATCGGGCGCCGATCGTCATCACCTCGCTTGGCGCGCGTGAAGACGTGAACCAGGCGGTGCATTCCTACGGCGGCATCGTTCTGCACGATGTGATCAACGACCGGTTCGCGCGAAAGGCGATCGAGAAAGGCGCCGACGGACCGATCGCCGTCGCCGCGGGCGGGCACGCTGGCGGCTTATCGCCGTTCGCTTTCGTCCAACAATTGCGGACCTGGTGGGACGGGCCGCTCGCGCTGTCCGGCGCCATCGCCACTGGCGCCAACGTCCTCGCCGCCCAGATCATGGGCGCCGATTTCGCCTATATCGGCTCGCCCTTCATCGCGACTGAAGAAGCCAACGCGCACGCCGATTATAAGAAAATGATCGTGGACAGCGACGCGGACGATATCGTTTACACCAACCTGTTTACAGGCGTGCACGGTAATGATCTCAGACCCTCTGTCGTACGTTCCGGATTGGATCCGGACAATCTGCCAACTTCCGATCCGTCGGCGATGAATTTCGCAGAGCCGCGCGAAGGGGCCAACGTGAAGCCCTGGCGCGACATTTGGGGATCTGGTCAAGGCATTGGTGCGGTAACGCATATCACGCCGACTGCCGATTTGGTCGCCCGCCTGGTTGCTGAATATGGCGCTGCGGGTGCGCGAACCGTCCAATTTTCCAGCTCGCGCGCCGCGCCGTCGGAAACACGGGCGTAGGCATGGCCTGACGCGCCGGGGGGAGACCGTGCGCTCTCCCGGTCGCGGATGAGCGGCGTTATCTTTCGGACCTCCGGATGATGGAGAGCCCGCCATCGGCAGCCCCGGCCGCGGGTCGCGTACACGGGGTCCTCCAGCGTTGCCGGTTCGCCATTCGTCCTGCTGACTAGCCCCAATTATGACGGCTCGATATGATTCAGAGCGATTTTTGCAATTTCCAATGAGGCGTCAATGCGCTGGAGTGAGTTGGCGAGTGAGCGATGCTCCATATCTCGCACTGTTTCGGTGATCGGGGATCGGTGGACGCTGTTGATTCTCCGAGACTGCTTTCTTCGTATCCGTCGATTCGATGAATTTCAGGCACGGCTTGGCGTCACGCGGCACATTCTCGCGGATCGGTTGAAGAAGCTGGTCGATGAAGGCGTGCTCGCGAAGACGCCATATCAGGTCCGTCAGACACGCTACGAATACAGGTTGACCAAAAAAGGGCTCGACCTCTACCCCGTATTGATGGGTCTGGTGCATTGGGGCGACACTTACAGCGCGGGCAAGGCCGGTCGCCCCATGCTGCATCGGCACCTCGGTTGCGGCCATTTGTTTGACCCGGTGTTGACCTGTTCCGAGTGCGGCGAACAGCTCGATCCTCGACAAGTGCGCGTGATGCCGGGACCCGGTGCGGGCAAGAGGCAGTCCCGGATCAAAGCGGCGTTGGGGCGCGCGCACGTCGACGCTGCCCCTGCGGCTTCCGCGACGCGCATGGCAGGGCGCGCTCGACCGCGTCAGAACTCCGTCTAAAATGGGCTAAAAAAGGATGGTCGTACTCGTGGTTGTGACCGTGGCCCGTTCCGGTTGGTCGCCGTGCTGACGTGAATATCGCCGGCTCTGGTCCTGGGCGAAAATTCAGGAGACAACACCACGCAATCCGGCATGGCCTCTTGACCGATGCGGTCGTCGAAAACGTGGTCGCTTGCATCTTCGTTGACGTCATGTGTCTGGTTCGCACTGAGGTCACGTAAACTCGCCGACAATGGATGCGCGCTGAGAGATCTCGATCCTCATCAATTCGCCTGTTCAGACGTACGGAGGCTCCGGCAGTCTTTCGCCCCCACGGAAGGTGAATTTAGCAGGATACTCCTCGATGGCGATTTCGATCTCGCTTTCGGGGACGCCGGTAATGCGGCTCCAGGTCTCGCTGATGGCGAGTCCGAGTTTCTGTATCGTAGCGTCCGTTCTGCCCTGGCGGATGTGACCGAAGATCAGCGTGTCCATCGTCCGATCGCCCGCCCGATAAGTGTCTTCCGCTCGAAGATCGTGGAAAACGACGCTGATGAGATCGAAGGGGGACTGTATGATGTCGTTAACGACGTCGGTGATCGCCCTGGCAAGCGTGGCCTTGGTGTTCGGATTGAGTCCGGCTCGGGTCTCGCAAATGAAAGCCGGCATGGAGCACTCCCGTTGTAGCTGATGTGGTTATCGGCAGTCATCTTGGCCGTAGGTCGGGCCTGCGACTTCCAAAGAAGCGACGAGACATGCGGAGAAACGCCACAATCGAATCTGCGACGCCGCGGTCCGAAAAGGGGCGCACGCCGGCGACCGATGGGGGCTTGGTCTGCCGAGGGATCAAATCAGGAAAGCAGCAGCCGACGGAACGCCGAAGGCGTAACCCCGGTCGCCGCCCGGAAGCTTGTCGCGAAATGTTGTGCGTGCCTGAAGCCGCACTCGATCGCCACTTGCGTAATGCTCGAGCGGCGATCGGACAGGCGCTGCTTGGCCTCGTCGATCCTCATGGCGCGGACGTGGCCCAGCAGCGTCGCGCCGACGCTGTCCTGAAAGGCGCGCAGGAAGTGCCGAGGGCTGAGTCCTGCGATTTCCGACAAATCGGTCAGAGTGACGGTATTGGACAGATTGGCGCGGATATAGTCCTCGACGCGGCGCAAGCTGATCGGCGGCAATCCGCCACGCGCCTCGGCATGTTTCGGACTGGTCGTCCGGCTGATCTGAGCCAATTGCGCGAGCGTCTGCAGCGCCCATCCTTCCGCGAAGAGATCGAAGAGATTGTCCGGCTCGGTCGCCTCGCGGCACAATCCAGCAAAGCCCTGCTTAATAGGATCGTGGCTGAAAGCAACGAGCGGACGTTGAAATTCCAATTCGCACCGGGCCGCGAGGACGCCCCAGTCCAAGAAAGCGACGGCGTATTCGCAGCACCGATCGACTTCGAACTCGCCGGTTATTCCCACATCGGCGGGAAACAGTCCAAGGCTAGACGTTGGCGAGATTTGGGCGCGGATCGGGGAGCCGTCGATCTCCAACCGAAATCGCCCCAAGCCATGACGAAACCAGAAGAGCGCCAATCGCGGCTGGCGAAATCGCCACGCTATCCGGCCGCTAGAACGGCGACGAAGCATTTCGACGCGCACGCTCATCGTCTGCGCAACGATTGACGAGACAAGCTCCCCGCCGACCAGACGGCAATAGTCTGCGGCGACCCGATCCTCCTTCATCTTCCTTCCTTCCGAGCATGCGCGAGCGTTTCCGGTGTCCCCACTCGTAGCGTCCCGATGATTTATCGTGTCATGCGGCTCTTGCGGAAGCAAGGACGTCCGCCGAAGCGGATCATAACCGACAAACTCTGCTCTCATACCGCCGCCGAGCGAGGTCATGCCGGAGGTCGAACACCGCTCCCAGCAGGGACTCGAAAGTGGGGCGCAGAATTCTCATGCCCATCCGAAAACGAGAGAGGATGATGCGAGGATTTCGATCCCGGCCTGAGTTGCAGCGATTCGTTTCAATCTTCTCCGCCGTCCGCAATCATTTCGTTTCGCGCCGTTCCCATCGGTCCGCCCCATCTACACACCTTCACCGCCTGAGTGCCATGGCGAAACGGAAATCCGTCACTCCTGCGGCCTGAAACTTGACCGCGTCGGGACCCTTTCGTCCGTTGCGACCTAGCATAACATGCTGAGGCCGCTCTCCCTCGGGTGGAGCGCTCGTGACGACGACCCACGATCCTCGAAGCCAGCGTGCGGCGATCATTCGCAGATACGCCAGGTTTTCTCTATCACATATGTGCTAATTGCCGCTGCCGGCTCGACACCCAAAGTTGCGACTTTTACAACAGATCATACTTGGTCGGCGGTAGGTGCGTGTGATGCAATCACTTCGCATCGCGATATCTGAGTTCTGATTTACCTGCATCATGGCGTCTTCGCGTGAATGGTACTCTGTAGCAGCGTCGCGAGAATGATCGGAAAGCAATCGATCAGGAAACAATCAGTAGGGAACGTCAAGGCAGTGGCAGAGAATCAACTGGATCACTTCATCAACGGGCGAACCGCATTGCCCAGCAATGGGCTTTATCTCGATGGAAGCAACCCGAAAAACGGTCGGGTCATTTCTCGGGTGGCGCGTGGGAATGCCGCCGATGTCGATGCGGCCGTCAGAGCCGCCGAATTCGCGCTTACCGCATGGCGAAATATGCGACCGAGTGCGCGGGGTCGAATCCTCAACGAGATAGCGCGGAAGATCAGGGAACGCATCAACGATTTCACTGTGATCGAATGTCGTGAAACGGGGAAATCGGCCTCAATGGCAAAAGCCGAAATCGAGGCAACCGCCCAGTATTTTGAGTTCTATGGCGGTCTGGTCAACGCGATTCAGGGAAATACGATCGATATCGGTGTTGGTTATCATTCGTACACCCGCCGCGAGCCGTTTGGGGTCGTGGGCGCAATCCTCCCGTGGAACGCACCGCTCAATCAGGCGGGTCGGGCCTGCGCTCCGGCCCTTGCCGCAGGCAATACGGTTGTGGCCAAGCCGTCGGAGGCCACCTCCGGGTCCCTGTTGGAATTGGCGCGGATGGCTGTGGAGGAGTGCGGTCTGGAGGCCGGCGTATTCAATGTGGTCACAGGACTTGGGAAGGAAGCTGGAGAGAGCATGGTTCAGGGGCGTGCGCAAGCTGACCTTCACCGGTTCTCTACGCGCTGGCCGAGAGATCGGCCGAATCGCCGCCGAACGGATTTTACCACTGACCTTGGAACTCGGCGGGAAATCGCCGGACATCGTATTTGCCGATGCGGATCTGGCGGCGGCGGTGCCGGGGGTCCTAAAAGGCTTTCTCCTTCACGCCGGACAAATCTGCCTGACGGGCGCCCAGGGTCTCGGCGCGATCACCTATGATGGAACGATGATCGACGTGGCCACGGTTCGATTGTTGCGCAATGGTATCCTTCAGCGCGGTGACTTGTACGGGATGGCCGCTCCGGACTCCGATCCAACGCATTCGCCCATGGGGTAGCGATCTATTCGAAGAGCTGGTCCGGGCTCACTCGCGCTCGGTAGTCCGAACGGGCGCCATAGCGAGTTGCTTCCCCCAACGAACGAACGAGGATATCAAAGTGGCGGACTTACCTACGACGATGAACGAAGTGGGAGCGGCCGGCGAGAAGCGGAGACTATATATGCTTGATCGGAGCGCGAGGGATGTGGGGTCCGCCAAGAACCCGTACGGGGCGGAAGTCGCCGGTGCGATCAAATCGGCAAAGCGCGTTCTTGAATTGCTCGAGTATCTCGCCGAACGCCGTCGTCCTCTCGGGGTCAGCGATATCGTGCGGGGGCTCAATTACCCTCAATCGAGCGTCTCGGCTCTCCTGACGAGCCTCGTGAAGCTCGGTTACCTGGATCACGACCGTCACAAGCGACAATTCATGCCTACCATGCGGGTCGCCCTGCTCGGGGGTTGGGTGCAGGACGAACTCTACAGCGAGGCCAGCCTGTCACGCGTTGTGGACGAACTCCACGCGATCACAGGTCAAACCGTGATCCTGGGCATGCAGAATGGCATCCACGTTCAATATGTTCATCTTGTTCAGGCTCTCAAGCCGCAAGTCCCACACTGGTACATCAAGAACGGCTCGTTGCGTCCCCTGTGCCGCTCTGCCGTCGGCAAGGTCTTGCTCAGCCTGAAGAGCGACACGGAAGTCGTGCATTTGCTGCGACGAATCAATGCGGAAGAGCCCGATCCGAGTAAGCGGGTCACCAGCACGGCATTACTGCGTGAACTCGATCATATTCGAACGTGTGGCTACGCGGTCACGGAAGGCTCCGTCAATCCCCATGCGGGCGTCGTCGCAATTGAAATGCAGACGTCGAACAGACAAACGCCGATGGCGATAGGAATCGGCGCGACCGTCGCGGAAATCCGGGCTCATCGAGATTCCTTTCTGAAAGCTGAGGGCAGCCGTGGAACCCTTCAAGGGCGGCAGGCGCAAATAGTCGACGGCGGCCGTGCTGATATTTCCGATTTCGCTGGCATAACTCAACTCTTGTGAACTTGGGCAACTGCTTGGGAGACCCCGGTATCGATTTTCTTGGGCCCCCTCGTCCATATCGGCAAAGTCGGCCTTATCAGAGCAAACTCCGCCGTCGCTCAGAAGATATTGACCGCCGTCGTAGCCACGACCTAGTTCAAGTCCCCGAGGCGGTGAACGCGGCCGGATGAATGGGATCGGCGGACGGTCGGTCGCTTTCGCTGCTGAGCGGCAGCGAGATCGAGTCTTTAGGCACGCGCTCATGGAACGTCGAAAGCACAAGCGGATAGTGACCGATCCAGCCTCTGTATTTGAGCTCATCTCGACCTTCACGACCCTCCAGTGGAAGGGTGCCGCTCGGGACGAGATTCCTCGTCGTCGCGAAGCTGAGCGGTCAATGACGTCCGCCAGCAGCACACTTCTTTCATGCATCGCGGTGGGCACGTTCGCGGCGTACAACTCTCGATCAAGCAGAGGCAGGCAGGAGACGGCGCGTGATTGGGTGCGTCCGGACCTATCGGCATGAGTAAGCCGCCATCGTCCTGAACGCGTATTGAACGAAGAGCGTGGGACTGGAGCGTAGTCTAAGATCGGGAAACTCGCCAAGAAAAGTGTCCAGACCCACGTTCGCTTCAATGTTTGAGAATTTGGCTGAGGAACAGCTTCGTACGCTCGTGTTGTGGATTGGTGAAGAAGTCGTGCGGCTTGCCTTCCTCGATGATCTGACCCGAATTCATGAAGATCACCCTGTCGGCGACCGCGCGGGCGAAACCCATTTCGTGGGTGACGCAGACCATGGTCATTCCGTCGCGGGCCAGACTCGTCATCGTCTCCAGAACTTCCGACACCATCTCCGGATCGAGCGCCGAGGTTGGTTCGTCGAACAGCATCACGGCCGGCTGCATGCAGAGGCTGCGGGCGATGGCGACGCGCTGCTGCTGGCCGCCCGAGAGCTGCACCGGGAACTTGTTAGCTTGATCGGGAATGCGCACGCGCTCCAAGAACTGCAGCGCCGTCTTCTTTGCCGCCTCGGGCTTGATCCCTTTGATCCACATCGGGCCAACCATGCAGTTCATCAATACAGTCATATGCGGAAAGAGGTTGAAGTGCTGGAACACCATGCCGACGTTGCGGCGTACGGAGGCGACGTTTCTCATCTTGTCGTGAAGGACGACGCCGGTGACGGTGATGTCGCCCTCCTGATGCGCTTCGAGCCGATTGAAGCAGCGGATCAGGGTCGACTTGCCCGAGCCGGAGGGTCCACATATGACGATGCGCTCGCCCTTGCGAACGGTGAGGTTGATGTCCTTGAGCACCTGGAAGGCGCCGTACCATTTGGCGACATTCGTGGCCTGGATGATCGTGTCAGGACTCATCGCACTTTGCTCCTGGCATAATGGTGTTCGATGCGGGATTGGATGAGTTCGAGACAGATCGACATGATCCAGTAGAGCATGGCGGCGGAGATCAGCATTTCCATATGCTGGAAGGTTTTCTGCCCCAGCGTACGGGCAAGAAACATCAATTCCCACACGCCGATCACCGAGACGAGCGAAGAATCCTTCAGCATCGAGATGAACTGGTTGCCGGTGGGCGGGATAATCACCGGCAGGGCTTGGGGCAGGATGACCTTGCGCATGGTGAGGCCGAAGCCGAAGCCCATCGAGCGCGAGGCCTCCCACTGCCCGCGATCGATGCTCTGGATGCCCGAGCGGAAGATCTCGGTCATGTAGGCGCCGTAGCACAGCGACAGCGCCAAGATGCCTGCAGGCACCGCGTCGATGACGAAGCCGAGTTGCGGCAGGCCGAGATAGATCAAGTAGACCTGCATCAGCAAAGGCAGGCCGCGGAAGAAGGAGGTGTAGAAGGTTGCGATCGCATAGGCGAAGCCGTTGGTCGAGAGCTTGGCCACAGCGCCGAGAATGGCGATGGCCGAGGCGATGACGATCGAAATCGCCGAGACATAGAGCGTGGTCACCACGCCCTGCGTGATCATGAACGGCAGCTTTTCCCGAATGAAGGGCAGGCTGAGATGGAAGGTCTCGAAGAAGGCGAGGAACAGCAGCAGCAATTCGAGCCAGACGATAGCGATCTGCAGTTTCAGCGGGGCAAAGCCGATCAGCACGACATTTAGGCAGAAGATCACCGCAATAGTGAAGGCGATGGCGAAGCGACCGTAGAACCCGCTCTGCACGGGATCGCCGATGACGGGGCGCATCAATTCGCCCATCGTCGTGCCGGTCAGGTTCAAAGCCAGAAAACACGCCAAGATCGCGGCAAACATCGCCGTGATGAACCACGGCTTGTGGACAATGACTTCAGATTCCACCGTATCGGGATAGAGCATTTGTGGTTCCCCTCGAACGGCAAAGCGGCCCTGCATGCAGGGCCGCCAGGGACGTGAACTATTTCACCACGGTGTAGTCGGTCCCGTACCATTTCACGGAGAGCTTGCTCAGCGTGCCATCCGTTTTCATGCCCTGTACAGCATCGGCGATCTTGGCCTTGAACTCCGGATCGCCACGCTCGACGGCGACGGCGAGGGGTTCGTAGAATACGGGCTCGCCGAGCTGCTTAATAGGATAGCCGGCCTTTTTTGCATCGTTGATGCTCGGCTGGGAGGACACCACCGCGTCGAGGCGGACGCCAGCCCCCAGGCGCAGATCATCGAAGGCGGTGGTCGAATTGGAATAGGACTTCACCACCTTCGGCTTGAACTCATATTTGAATGGCGGCGCGCCGGCGGCGTCGAGCACCAGGTCCTGGTTGGCATAGGCTTCAAAAGTCGAGGTCGTGGTGGCGCCAACCACCTTGCCGTCGAGATCGGACAGCTTGGTGGCCTTGCTGTCATTGTGCACGGCGACGGCGGCGGGCGTGTAGTAATAGACGGCCGGGAAATCGAAGATCTCGGCGCGCTTCTTGGTCGGGGTCATCGACCCCGCATGCATGTCCCAGCGGCCTGCCCAATTGCCGGCGGTGATGATGTCCCAGCCGGGCGTGACGAAAACGACCTTCACGCCCATGCGCTTGCCGATTTCCTTGGCGACATCGACGTCGAAGCCGTCAAGTTCGTTCTTGTCGTTCATGAAGGATTGCGGCGCCCAATTGGCGTCGGTGGCGACCTTGAGCGCGCCGGCCGCCGTCACGCGGTCGAGCACGGCGCCAGCCTGCGCCGGGACCACGGCGAGCGCCATGGCGAGCGAAGCCGCCAGGGCCGTCAGTTTCGAGAAATGTCTCATGCGATCAGTCCCCCTCTGTTGTCTGAGCTGCTGGCGCTGCCTTTTTTATTGCATTCAGCGACGGCATCCGGATGTCGATGGATCGTGCGGACAGTGCTTTCTGGAGCATTGCCGATGCTCATGATTTAGAAGACAGAGGGTCGTTCTCGTCTTCCCGCGAAAAAGCGCAGGATTGCGAGGCCTTTTCCTCGATTCGGCGGAAGCCGAGCACCGGAAATCGGCCCCAACGACTGGCCCCATCAGATCTCGCCCTTCTGTTTCATCTCGTCCCGCACGTTGCGCGCCACCCGGAGGGCCTCAACGCCGGCGGGAATACCGCAATAGACGGCGATCTGGGTGAGCACCGCGCGAAGTTCGTCCTCCGTCAGCCCGTTACGTACGGCGCCGCGGAAATGGATGCCGAACTCATGCATGCGATCGAGGGCCGCCAGCATGCCGAGATTGAGAAGGCTGCGTTGCTTGAGGTCGAGGCTCTTGTCTGTCCAGGCTGTGCCCCAGCAATATTCGTTGAGAATATCCTGGAAGGGGCGAGAGAAATCATCGGCATTGGTGAAAGCGCGATCGACATAGTCGTTGCCGAGAACCTGGCGGCGGACTGCTTCTCCTGCCTGCTGCAGCGTCTTATCCATGGGCTTCTACCTTTTCGGCGAGGAAATCTCGCATCAGCGTCGCCACGACATCGGGCGCCTCGATCAGGATGGAATGCCGCAGACCAGCCAGGATCGCTAGTCTGGAGCCGGGAATTCGCTCGTGCATGTAGACGGCCATGCGCGGGCTCGAGCCGAGGTCTTCCGCGCCCGTCGCGATTAGGGTCGGGCAACGGATTTGGTCGAGGAAGCCGCCAAAATCGGTCTCTGCGAGCACCCGATAGGCAGACGCATAGCAATCCCGGTCGTTTTCGGCGTCGCGGGCGCGCAACCTGGCGATCACCTCTGGATTTGCCCTTTGGAACGCCTCGGTGAGCCAACGCGAGAGCGAGGCCTCGTGGTGGGCGGCAGGCGTGCCCAGGCGCAGCGCCGCGAGGCGGCCGAGGACTTGTTCGCGCTCTTCCGGCGTGCGGCCGGCCACCGTCGAGAGCAGCACCAGCCTGCGTAGACGGCGCTGATGCGTCAGAGCCAGACGCTGAGCAATTAGGCCACCAAGCGAAAAGCCGGCGAGGTTGAAGGCGTCGAAGCCAACATGATCGGCGAGCGCGAGGGTCTCGTTGACGAAATCGTCGATCTCGTAACGGCCCTTGATTCGGCTGGATCGGCCATGGCCGCGCAGGTCGAAGGAGAGGATGGTGAAGCGATCCTTAAGTCGCTCGACCAAGCCGCTCCAAGCTTCCAGATAGGAGCCGACGCCGTGGATGCAGACCAATGGCTCGGGCCCGCTGCCATCGATGCGATAGTTGAGCGTCGTCTCGCCGACGGTATGGCTCAGCGCCGCCGTCATGCCAGCGCTCTCGCGGCGACGCTCCCGGCTTTCTTCTCGCGAGCGGCGAAGACGGGCATCACCTCGTCCACGAAGAGGCGGATCGTCTTCTTCTGCAATTCGAAGGGCAGGTTGAAAGTCAGGCCAAGGCAATATTGGTCGACCCCGGCTGCCTCATAGGCGATCAGCTTCTCGATCACCTCGTCCGGCGTGCCGAACATCAGATTCCGGCGCACGCTTTCGGGGTTGTAGTTGTCCTTGCCCTTAACTGCCTCATAGGGCACGGCCTCGGGAAAGCCGTTGCTGACGGCGCCGATGTTCTGGAACAGGTTCTCGAAGGCGCGGCCATAATCGATACTGTGCTGCACGGCGAGTTGCCAGTCCTCCGGCCGATCGTAGACGCAAGTGCGGCGCTGCATCATGAAACGCGGCCGCGGCACCTCGGGATGATCGGCCACCGCCTTGTGGAACTTGTCGGAGAGCACCTGGATCTCGGCGGGAGGCGCCGACAGCGGCGTGGAGAGAATGTTGGCGCCCAGGGCGATGGCCCAGTCGAAGGTGCCGGGATCGCGTGCCGCCACCCAGATCGGCGGATGCGGCTGCTGCAGGGGCTTGGGCACTGACGTGGCGACGGGAAACTTCCAGTAGTGGCCGTCATGGGCATAGTCACCTTGCCATAGCCGCTTCACCGCCGGTGCCAGCTCCTTTAGATAGGCGACGCCCTCCTGCTGCGGCATGCCGCCGGCCATACGGTCGAACTCATATTGGTACGAGCCTCGCGCAATGCCGAATTCGAGACGTCCATCGGTGAGATGGTCGCATAGCGCCGCCTCGCCAGCGAGGCGAATAGGGCTCCAGTAGGGCGCAACCAGGGTTGAAGTGCCGAGGCGGATCCGCTGCGTATGTTGGGCGAGCCAGGTCAGTGTCTGGAACGGGTTCGGCGAGATCGTGCATTCGATAGTGTGATGCTCGGCCGTCCATAAGGTCTCAAACCCACCCTCGTCGGCCAGCCGGGCAAGCTCGAGCAGATTACTCTTCGCCCGCGACATCGGCACATCTGCCGAGAAACGCTCCATGGTGAGCGAGACCGCGAATTTCATGGCTTTTCCTCCCTTTCGGGCCTTGGTTTTTCGATTTTGAATGGATCACTTCAGGCGGATGACAAAGGGGTCCTGCATGGCGCCGGAGTAATCGAGGATGATGTTTTTCAGTCGCGAGAATTCCCGCATCACCTCGAAGCCGCCGCGCCGGCCGTAGCCACTTTCCTTGAAGCCGCCATTCGCCGACATAAAGGAGGAGGAGCGGTAGGTGTTGATCCAAACTGTGCCGGCCTCGATCTGATTTGCGAAGCGCATGGCGCGGTCGATATTCTGGGTCCAGATACCGGAAGCCAGGCCGTAGCGCGTGTCGTTGGCCAGCGAAATCATCTCCTCTTCCGAGGAGAAGGGCATAATGCCGACGACCGGGCCGAAGAGCTCGTCGCGCATGAAGGCCATGTCGTTCTGGGCTTCCACCATCACGGTCGGCTCGAAATACCAGCCGCGCGAGAGTTCATCCGTCTGCGGCCGCTTGCCGCCCGCCGCGATCCTGGCGCCTTCGCGCAAGCCGGAAGCAACATAAGATTCCACCTTGGTGAGCTGCGCCGACAGAGCGAGCGGACCGATATCGGTATCGTCAAGCATCGGATGGCCAACCTTGATGCGGCCGGTGCGGGCAACCAGCGCCTCGACGAATCGGTCATGGATACTGGCTTCGACAAAGCAGCGCGAACCAGCCACGCAAGTCTGTCCCGCAGCGGCGAAGACGCCGGAGACAACGCCGTTCACCGCACGTTCGATATCTACATCGGCGAACACGACATGGGGCGACTTGCCGCCGAGTTCCATCGAGCATGGCGTTAGGTTGGAAGCGGCATTGGCTGCGATGCGCCGGCCCGTCTCGGTGCTGCCGGTGAAAACATATTTGGCGACGCCCGGATGGCGTGTCAGCGCCTCACCGGCGCTACGGCCGGCGCCGGTGACGACATTGACGACGCCGGCGGGAAAGCCGGCTTCCGTGATCAACTCGGCCAGGGCCAGGGTCGAGGCTGTGGCGTGCTCGGACGGCTTGATCACCACGGTGTTGCCGATGGCGAGGCAAGGCGCCAGCGTGCCGGTGAGCAGCATCAGCGGCGAGTTCCACGGCGTGATCATGCCGACGACGCCGAGCGGCTCGCGGACGTTGAAGTTCAGCATGTCGAGTTTGTTGACCGGGATGGTGTCGCCCTGCAGCTTGTCGGCCATGCCGGCAAAGTAATGATAGGAGTCCGGCATGGCGCGCATCTGCGCCCGCATCTCCTTGATCAGCTTACCATTGTCGCGTGTCTCGATCGCTGCGAGTTCGTCGGCACGCTCCAGCGCGAGATCGGCAAGCTTGCGGACCAGGCGGCCACGGTCGGTCTGCGTCATGCGCCGCCAGGCCGGATTGCGGAAGGCGCTATTGGCGGCCGCAACAGCGGCGTCGACATCGGCGGCCTCGGCCTCGGCGAATTCGTACCAACTCTCGCCAGTCGTGGGATCGTAGCTGGCTGAGTAATTGCCGCTCTTCGGTTCGACGAAGCGGCCGCCAATGAAGAGATTCTGGCGCGAGCGTTCGAGGGATTTCACAGTCGTCTTCATCATCGCGGTCCTGGTGTCGGATTAATCGTGGCTGGCCTGCATCCAGGCCTGGGCTTGGCCTTCAATCATGGCGACGCGGCCGCCATCGCCGGTGTCCATGTAGATGCCGAAGCGTTTCTCCCGCCGCTCGCGCATATAGCGGCGCAGCATGGAGCGCAGTTCGTGGGTGGGGATTTGGTCGTAGGGCAGGTCATCGACCGGAAAGAATTTGAGATCGGCCGGCAGCGCCATGGCCGAGCCTTCGTCCGAGAGACGGGCGCGGTAGATCAGGTAACCGGGATCGCTGTCGGCAACGTCGAAGACCGAATAGAGGAAGGTGTCTTCAGGCACGAGGCTGAGCTCGCCGCCATCCAACATCAGCCGCTTGTCGGCCTTGCGGCGTCTGGCGGTGGGCAGCACCCAGCCGTCCTTGCCGTCGGCGCGAAACAGCAGACGGTCCTCGGCCTCGATGAGGTAGCCGATGACTATGCCATGCGAGGCGAGCCAGCCGGCGGGCAGCGGGTCGTTTACGCTGGCATAACGGCCGCGGCAAAAGCCGAGCGGCGCCGAGGGGCTGGCGCCGAAGGCGCGAACCTGGCCGATCAGGATGACGTGATCGCCGGCTTCGATCCGGTTGTGGACCGAGCAATCGAACCAGGTCATGCTGTCGGTGAGGATAGGCGCGCCGGTGTGGATGCGGTCATGGCTGACCGACTGGAACTTGTCCGGCGACTTCGAGGCGAAAATCGCGGAGATGTCGATCTGGCCTTCATGCAGGAAATTGACCGCGAAACTGTCGGCGCCGTTGAAAGCCTGGAAGCTCGATGCCGACTTGCCGACACAGACCAGCAGCAAGGGCGGGTCGAGCGAAACCGAGGCGAAGGAATTAGCCGTCATGCCACGCGGCGTGCCGTCCTCGTCGCGCGTGGTGACCACGGTGACGCCGGTAACGAAGGTGCCGAAAGCCCGACGCAGCGCGATGGGGTCGATCGAGGCGTCTGCCTGCGCCACTGTATCCACCATGGCCTTGCCGCCTCCTCTCCGTCTTCGGTTAGAAGAAGGTTAGCGGGAGGATAGGGGGGCTTCTTCCTCCGGTTGGCAGGAGAGGTAAGGGAAGTTCTGCTGCGATCCGGAGAGATGCGCAGCAATCGATGCCGGACTTCGGGGCAGGTTGCTCACAAGCCATGTGAGTCGGGGCGGGCGGATGCGAGGTTGGGTGGGGGCAGGGTGGCGCGACTGGGCAGAAAGTGAGCTCCCCACAGGGCTTTCCCTCTTCTGTCATCTCTGCGAAATGCCCGGCTTCTCCAGGTAAGAATTCGGTGCGTTCGCGCTTGCTCGCAATGTGAAGGAGCTCCCGCTCACCGACTGTCGATCACGCCGTGCAAGCGGATCGCCAATTCCACGGCAAACCGCTTCTCCGGCGTTTCCACGTCGACGCCGAACAGCTCCTGAATGCGAGTGAGCCGGTAGCGCAACGTGGTGACGTGCAGGCCCATGGTGTCGGCGCAGGCTTGGCTGCGGCAGCCTTCGCGCAGATAGGCCGACAGTGTCTCCAGATAGGGCGTGTTGTGCTCGCGGTCATGGTCGGCAATGGCGCCGACGCTGTCCTGCACGAAGCTCCTGACATCGCTGACCTCCGAGGCGGCGACCAACATCGGCAGTGGGCCAAAATCCCGGCCTGATAGCGCGCCCGTGCGTCCGAAGGAACGGCCGATGCGGATCATGCGGTTGCAGCGATCCCAGGCGTCGGGGTAGTCGGCGAGGGCGGTGCAGCGATTGCCGGCGACAACGATAGGTTCCTCGTCGAAATAGCGGCCGAGTTCCTCGGCGATGCGGCGCATCAGGCGGCCAAGCTTTTCCTGCCGCTTGCTCGTATCGAACGGCGCCAGGCAGACCAGCCCGCCTTCGGTGGCGATGATGTTTGCGGCGACATCCGCCTGCTGGGTGATACGGGCGAGGTTGTGTTCAAGGTCGATGGACACGCCGCCGAGATTCTTGGTGCGTTCAGGAAAATCGATGACGATCATCTGTTGCGCCGCGCCGAAGTTGAGGCCAAGGCGCTGCGCCCGTTGCAGCACGTCATTGGCATTACGCCAGCGCCGCTCGACGATTTCGAAGAAAAGCTCTGTCTGCGTGCGCGTCTCGAAGCGGAAGCGGATGAAGCTGCGCATCATTTGCACGCTGAGGGCGTATTTGGCGCTGTCGAGCATGAGATGGTCGAGATCGCTGAATTCGCGCACCGTCGGGAAGATGATGAGCGCGCCGATGAGTTGGCGGTCGACCGTCAAAGGTTCGAAGCGGACGCTCACCCTGAAGCGGCGCGCGCCGTCGTCGAGGAAGAGGCTCATGCTCTCGCTGTTGCCACGGTCGACGGCGTCCCGCGCCGCTTTCATCAGCGACCGACTAAGCGTCCCGGCGGCTGCCTCCAGCCAGGCGGCGTCAGTGTAGAAGTCGGGGTTGGGGGAATGGCCAGCAATCACCTGGTTGGCCGTGAAGTCGATCACGACGACGGGATTGGGTAGGAGGGCGCCGACCATGCTGGAGAGCGCGGAGACCGAGCCATCGGTCAAGACCTGCTCCAGTAGTGAGGTGTGGGCCTTCAAGGCCCGCTGCAGCCGCTCCGCCGCGCGTTTCTCGGCTTGCAGCCGGTGCTCGCGTTCCACCGCGATGGCGCCCAGATGTACGATCATGCCGAGAAAGGCGAGTTCCTCGTCCGAGACATCGGTAATCTGCCGGGCAATGACGCTCAGTACCATGGGCCCGCCCTCGGCATCCGAGCAGTTCATCGGCATGACCAGTACGGTGCGATAGTCGCGCTCGAAGGCCTCGCGACGGTAGCCGGGAAATTCCTCGGATTCGCGGGCGTCGCGGATATAAACCGGTTCGTTACGCTGCAACGCGATCAAGGAGGGACTGGTGGCCAACTCCCATTTGTCGGGGAGCGAACGCTGCAGCAGGGTCGGGTCGTGACGGACGATGACATGAGCATAGCCATGAGCGGCATCGATCGCCATGATCGAGCCGAGCGCCCAATGGGCGTGGTGGCAAGCAGCCTCGATCAAGTGGCGCAGCACAGTCGCGAGGTCGCCACCGCTGTTGATCTGGCTGGCGATATCGCGCAGAGCCAAAATCTGCGATTTCTGATCCACGCTGCGTTCTACTCCTGATTAGAATCAGCGGTTGAGATGCGGCTTGGAGTGACGGTCTCCCACCGCCATCTTCCCTCCCGCGTAGCGGTGGTTGCGAGAATGGCGGCCGGAGACCGTCATTCTAAGCCGCTCTCATCCTGCATCCCCTCGCGCCGATAATCCTACCCCGTTTCGACGCACGGAGCAGCCACCAATTCCTGCGAACCTTAGGAAGACTTCACGGGTCCGGCATCACTAGGTTTCCCGGCCTCAACCACTCGGGAATTCGTCGTTATGGATATCGGCGTCAGGAAGATCGCCACTTTTATCGAGGAGATCTTCATCGAAGGCGGCAAGCCTGCGGAGCGGCCAATCACCATGGTGGTGGTGGCGGCGATCCTGAGAAATCCCTGGGCCGGGCAGGGATTCGTCGCCAATCTGCGTCCCGAGATTCTGCGCGTAGCGCCAGTGCTGGGCGAGGAGATGACGCGCCGTATCCTGGCCCATATGCCCGCCGCAAAGGTCGAAGCCTTCGGCAAGGCCGCTGCAGTGGGCGTCAATGGCGAAATCGAGCACGCTTCGGCGCTGATCCATACGCTGCGCTTCGGGAATGTATTCCGCGAGGCGGTAGGCGGCACAGCATATCTGGAATTTACCAACACCAGGGTGGCGCCCGGCGCTCTTCTCTCCTTGCCGATGACCCATAAGACCGAGTCCGGCAAGCGTTCGCACTTCCTCACTGCCACGTTCCAGATCGCAGACGCGCCGGGGCCAGACGAAATCGTAGTCGCTATCGGCGCCGCTGATAGTGGGCGCCCGCATGCTCGCATCGCGGACCGCTTCCAGGACATGGCAGAGATGGAAGCCGAAAAAGCGCGGTTACCATTTGGCGTCTAAGCGGGTCGGAACACACCTTGTCAAAAACCGAAGTTGTCTCGATGACCGCTATGACTGCTCTCAAACGCGACATCCACCCCGCTCTCGGCTATCTCTCGGATGGCAGGCTTCTGCGCGAGTTCGCCTATATCGACGGGCGCTGGACGCAAGCGCTCGATGCAGCAAGCTTTGAAGTGCGCGATCCCTTCTCCGGCCAGGTTCTAGCCCATGTCGCCAGCCTCGGCGCAGATGACGCTACGCGTGCGGTCGATGCCGCCGCCCGCGCCCTGTGCGCCTGGCAAACGCTGGCCCCACAGGAGCGGGCCGCCCGCTTGCGCGCCTGGTACGATCTTGTCTGCGCTGCCCGTGAGGACCTGGCTCTGCTGATGACGCTGGAGCAGGGCAAGCCGCTCGATGAGAGCCGTGGCGAGATCGACTACGCAGCGTCCTTCATCGAGTGGTATGCGGAGGAGGCCAAGCGTCTGAACGCCGAGGGCGTGACCAGCCATCTTCCCGGAGCGCAGATGCTGGTGTCGCGCGAGCCGCTCGGCGTCGCCGGATTGCTGACGCCATGGAACTTCCCCTCCGCTATGGTGACGCGCAAGGCCGCCGCCGCCCTGGCGGCCGGCTGCACCGTCGTGATCCACCCTTCCTCCTATACGCCGCTTTCCGCCCTCGCTCTGGCCGAACTCGCCGAGCGGGCGGGCATACCAGCAGGCGTGTTCAACGTCGTCACAGGCCAGGCCCAGCCGATCGCCCAGCGTTTATGCGAAGACAGTCGCGTGCGCGTGATGAGCTTCACAGGCTCCACCGAGATCGGGCGCTTGATCGCACAACAGTGTTCATCGACAGTGAAGCGCCTGATCATGGAGCTTGGCGGCAATGCGCCGCTGATCGTGTTCGACGATGCCGACCTCGACCGCGCTGTCGGGATCGCCATGGACGCCAAATTCGCCACCTCCGGGCAGGATTGCCTGGCCGCCAACCGCATCTATGTGCAGCGCGCCCTCTATCCCGCCTTCTGCGAGGCCCTCGCCAGGCGCGTCGCGGCGCTGAAGGTTGGCTGCGGGCTCGAGCCCGGCGTGCAGATCGGTCCCCTGATGCACGAGCATGCCGTTGCCCGCACCGAAGCGCGCATTGAGGACGCGCTCCTCCGCGGCGCCCGGCGGCTCGCTGGCGGCGCGCCCGCACCCGGCCCGCGCTTCGTCATGCCGACCCTGCTCGCCGACGTGCCGGACGATGCCGCTATCATGCAAGAGGAGGCGTTCGCGCCCGTCGCCTGCATCACGCCATTCGACGGCGAGGAAGAAGTGGTGGCGCGGGCCAATGCCACTGAATACGGCCTCGTCGCCTATGTCATCACCGACAATTGTGCGCGGGCGCTGCGCATGAGCCGCGCGCTCGAATACGGGATGGTCGCGGTCAACCGCGTCAAGCTCACCGGCGCGCCTATTCCCTTCGGCGGTGTCAAGCAATCAGGCATGGGCCGCGAGGGTTCGCGCCAAGGGCTCGAAGCTTTCACCGACCTCAAATACACGTGCCTCGATCTCGCTTAAGATAGGATGCCCTATGGACCGCGCCGTATCCGACAATGAATTGACCGCATGGGATCGCGATCACTTCTTCCATCCCTCGACCCATATGGCCCAGCATGCGCGCGGCGAGACGCCCAACCGCATCATCACCGCAGCCGAGGGCGTCTACATCACCGATCGCACCGGTAGGCGTAGCCTCGATGCCTTTGCCGGGCTCTATTGCGTCAATGTCGGCTATGGCCGCACCAAGATCACCGACGCCATCGCCGCCCAGGCGGCGGCGCTGCCCTATTACCACGCCTATGTCGGCCATGGCTCCGAGCCCTCGATCCGGCTCGCCAAGATGATCATCGACCGCGCCCCCGCGAACATGAGCCGGGTCTTCTTCGGCCTCAGCGGCTCCGATGCCAATGAGACCAACATCAAGCTGGTGTGGTACGTCAACAATGTGCTCGGGCGGCCTGAGAAGAAGAAGATCATCTCGCGCTGGCGCGGCTATCACGGCTCGGGCTTGATGACAGGTAGCCTCACCGGTCTCGCCGCCTTCCACACTCTGTTCGACCTGCCCAAGGCGCCGATCCTACATACGGAAGCGCCCTACTATTTCCGCCGGCCGGACCGCTCACAGAGCGAGGAGCAATTCGCGGGCTTCTGCGCCGACAAGCTTGAGGAGATGATCCTCGCCGAGGGGCCCGAGACGGTTGCGGCCTTTATCGCCGAACCGGTGCTTGGCACCGGCGGCATCGTGCCGCCACCTCGGACTTATTGGGCCAAGATCCAGGCGGTGCTCGCCAAATATGACATCATGCTAATCGCCGATGAGGTCATCACCGGCTTCGGGCGCCTCGGCTCGATGTTCGGCTCTGTCCATTACGGCGTCAAGCCCGACTTGATCACGATCGCCAAGGGGTTGACCTCGGCCTATGCGCCGCTGTCGGGCGTGATCGTGTCCGAAAGGGTCTGGCGCATCCTGGAGCAAGGATCCGACGAGTTCGGCGCCATCGGTCATGGCTGGACCTATTCCTCGCACCCATTGTGCGCGGCGGCCGGCGCCGCCAATCTGGAAGTCGTTGACGAGATGGGCCTCGTCGCCAATGCCGGCGAGGTCGGCGCCTATTTCAGGCAGAAGCTGCACGACGCGGTCGGCGGTCACAGGCATGTCGGCGAGGTGCGCGGAGAGGGTATGCTGGCGGCGGTGGAATTTGTGAGGGATCGGGATGATCGTGCCTTCTTCGATGCCTCGGAGAAGGTGGGCGTCCGCGTAGCTGCCGCCCTGGTTGCCCATGGCGTCATCGGTCGCGCGATGCCACAGGGCGACATACTCGGTTTCGCACCGCCACTCTGCCTGACGCGCGAGGAAGCCGATATTGTCGTCGACGCGACCGCGAAGGCGGTCCGCGAGGTGCTCGGCTGAAGGCTGACGCCGCCGGCGCGGTGAGGGTCTTTCACTATCCCGTCCCGCACTGCGGCTTAGTCGGAATCTGCAACCTAAGTCGCCTCGCGATGGGACCGCTTTCCGATCAACGGGATTGGGAGGTTGGCGGGCGATTTATGACGACTGAACCGCCGCTACTTGCTCGGATTCCAGCTCCAACCAGCGATCTTCCAGCCTGCCGACGTGCGCCGCAGCGCAAAGGCGATTGTCGCGGCGTCGCGCGTAGAAACCCCCTTCGCTCTGTAAGACCAAACGGCAGGAAAGACGGCATAGGCGCGGTCGCCGACGGCGAGTTGCACGATCGGGACGTCGTAGACGATGCTTCCGTCCGCGATGCCTCGCTCCTCCGCATATTCGTGCCGCTTCTGGCACCCCGTTGCGCCCAGTAAGGTGGTGTGGATTCCCGCCCTGGAGTCGCTGGTTCGAAAGCGTGAAGACGCTTAGAGTGCTGAAACCAAAAACAGTGATCGCCGGGCATAAGAAGCTCGACGTCGGCGCTGAGGCAGGAGCCTTCGTGGACGGAACGGAGGCGTACCTACGCGACTTCGCTCACGCGGCCGCTTCATCAACTACGGCCGAAGAAATTGTTTCTAGTGTTGTGTCTCTAACGTAAGATTCCAAAATCTTGTCGGGTGTGCGAATCTTGGCGCACGGGCAAGATCGAACGCATTGATGTGTCGGCAGATGACCGGGAGCGGCTGAGCCGTTTGACGCGGGACCGCAACACACCGCAGAAAGTGGTTTGGCGCGCGCGCATCGTGTTGTTGGCGGGCGAAGGGATGGGCGCGGTTGACGTTGGACGCGAAGTCGGCGTGAGCGTTCTTACCGTTCGCCGCTGGCGACGACGCTACCGCGACATGGGGGTTGAAGGGCTCCTGAAAGATGAGTCGCGTCCCCCGCGCAGGAAGCCGCTTTCGGCGGCGGCGATCAACAAAGTCGTGGACCTGACGCTTCACGCCAAGCCGCCGGCGGCGACGCATTGGAGCGTGCGCTCCATGGCGAAGGCTTCCGGTCTTTCGCCCAGTTCCGTGCAACGCATCTGGAAAGCGCACGGGCTCAAGCCGCATCTGACGCGAACCTTCAAGCTCTCGCGCGATCCGCTGTTTGAGCAGAAGGTCGCCGATGTCGTCGGCCTCTATTTGGACCCGCCAGAAAGAGCGCTGGTTCTGTCGGTCGACGAGAAAAGCCAAATCCAGGCGCTCGATCGAACGCAACCCGGCCTGCCGATGAAGAAAGGCCGCGCCGGGACAATGACGCATGACTACAAACGGCACGGGACCACGACGCTGTTGGCCGCGCTTGACGTGGCGAGCGGCAAGGTCATCGGCGAATGCATGAACCGGCATAGGCATCAGGAATTCCTGCGCTTCTTGCGCACCATCGACCGCGGCACGCCGAAGAACCTCGATCTGCATCTCGTCTGCGATAATTACGCAACGCACAAACATCCCAAGGTCAAAGCGTGGCTCGCGCGCCACACGCGCTGTCATCTGCATTTCACGCCGACCTCGGCCTCATGGCTCAATCAGGTCGAGCGCTTCTTCGGTCTCATCACCGAGGACGCCATCCGACGCGGTGTCTTCCACAGCGTCGCCGAACTCGAACAATGTATCAATCGTTACCTGGACAACCACAACGCAGACCCCAAGCCGTTCGTCTGGACCGCAACAACCAGTAAAATCCTCGATAAAGTTGCAAAAGCGAAACAAGCGTTGGAATCACAACACTAGGATGCGCGACAGCTATCCCAATTACGAGAATGCTGCGATATTGGCGACGTCGGCAGAAGCATTCGTCAACCGGCCCGGCGCTTCACGTGCGGGCGTTTTGAGGTTGGTTCTCTCACCGAGCCCCCTCGACGCGTGGCGACGGCGACCGCGCCTAGGCCGCTGGGATCAGTTGACCCAGGGGAACGAGCGGGATTAATGGCAAGACGTCGTAGGCGACCAGGTTTGCAGCAGTAAAAGGCAGTGTCGAGAGCGCGGCTCGCGCGGCTTCTTCTGACTCGGCATTCAACAGGAAAACTGGACCCTTCTTGTCGACGTACCAGAACTGTTCGAGGATGCCGTCGACATAGAGCTTGAGGGTAGCAGCGGGTTCTTTGGCCATGAGCGGGGCGAGTTGCTCCTGCGGCACCAGACGCTTTCCAATAGCTAAAAACTTCATTTTCCTTCTCCTTTGAGTTTGTTCAACACTGCGCAACGTAGGCGGCTTGTTGGGAGGCGATTTCGTCGGAAATGACAGTTTTGGCGTCATTTACGCCAATCGTTCTGGTGATTCGCGATCTGAAGGTTAAGCGCGCTAAAGTTCGCTTGAGAGCTGCCTTCCCGAATGCCGCCGTCAAACCAACGCGGCGGCCTTCAAAGCTTCGGCACGATAGAGGGAAATCATGTCAGCCATCATTCCCTCAAACTTGGCTACCACCCCGGGTCCGGCGCTTGCCGCGGTTCCGGTGCCGAACGGCGGATGCGGATCATATTCGATGATAAACTCGGCCAATTGCGCCGCTTGTCGCCCGAACGCCTGTTCCGCCACGAGGAGGGCAGCTTCGAAACTGCCCACACTGGGTCCGGCGGTATAGACATTGCCATCGGCGACCACACCGCTCTTAACGACCTCCGTCACTCCGTAATGCGGTAGAATCGCGTGGGAGTTATAGCTGATCGTCGCGCGCTTGCCGCGTAGCAGGCCGGCGGCGCCGAGCGTCAAGACGCCATTGCAAACACCGATGACGTAGCGCGCCGTTCGGCCTCGGGCCGCAACGAACTCAACGACTTCGGCATCGTTCTGCACCTCCGGAGGCATCATCGGCACTGCGACGACATCGAGGTTGGGGCAGTCGGAAAAGGTCGCCGTGGGGATTGTCCACCAGCCTCGGAAGCCTTCCACCGGCTCAAGCGTCTTCCAGACCATGTAAATTTCCGCGCCGGGCATCGTCCCCAAGACAGCCTGAACGCCAACCATATCCAACGGAAAATAACCGGGGCCGATAACGATGCCGACCCGAAACGGAGGCGCGCCCGCTTTTGCGGTCGCTGCGCGGAGCCTATTGAGAGACGGAATGTCGGTGCTCATGTTGCTATTGGTCATCGTTTCGCTCTCTTTCTGTCGACGCCAGCGGCACCCAATTGCGACTTGATCCATCCCGTTTTGATCGAAGGCGTCACCCCACTTCGCAGCTTGTCATAGGAACGCGCTTGGCAGAAACGACATAAATGCCTTAAATACGGACACACCCGCGCGACTCGCGCAAAAGCTGCAGCGCGCAGCCGCCAAGCAGGAAAGGACCATGCGCAGGATTGTCTTTCTAGTTTGCCCGGGGTTCGGCCCACTCGACCTCACCGGGCCGATGTCCGCTTTCTCGGTGGCGCGCAGCATCTACGATGCGCCCTACGAGGTTGGCATCATCTCGGCCGCCGGCGGGATGGTCACTGGCAATGCCGGGCTAATGGTCGCCACCGACACAGCCAGCGAAGTCGTCGGTCATGGCGATACGGTGGTCGCCGTTGGTGGACCGCAGGCCATTGTTCCCGATAATCATCCCGAGACGAGCGCGACGCTACAACGGCTCGCCTCATCAACCCGGCGAATTGCCAGCGTCTGCACCGGCGCTTTCTATCTCGCCGAGGCTGGCATTTTGAATGGCCGCCGTGCCACCACCCATTGGCGTTACGCGCCGCTGCTTCAGTCCCGTTTCCCGAGCGTCTCGGTCGAGGTCGACCGGATCTTCGTAAAAGATCGCAGCGTCTGGACCTCGGCGGGCATTTCCGCCGGTATCGATTTGGCCCTTGCGATGATCGAGGCCGACTTCGGACCCGAGCTTGCAAGATCGGTCGCGCGGGAACTCGTTGTCTACCACCGCCGCCCGGGCGGCCAGTCGCAGTTCTCGGCGCTTCTGGAACTGGAGCCTGCATCCGGCCGAGTTCGCGATGCGCTCGCCTATGCGCGTAACCACCTCAACGAGGCCCTGACGGTCGAGCGGCTGGCCGAGGCAGCTTTTGTCAGCAGCCGGCAGTTCGCTCGCATATTTTTGAAGGAAACCGGGGAGACTCCGGCGCGCGCGATCGAGCGCCTTCGCGCGGAGGCGGCGAGGCCGCGGGTCGAGGACGGACTTGAACCGATTGAGTTCATCGCCCGGGATGTTGGGTTCGGTGACGTCGAGCGCATGCGACGCACGTTTGTGAAGCTGTTCGGACATTCGCCGCAGACCGTTCGTCGGCTGGCCCGCGCCCATGCGGAGGGCTTGCACTGACCGATCCACTCATCTGCAGGCGAGCGGTCGCAGGACGCCGATTGGGCATCGTCGCGATTTGTGTTCAAGCAAGCGCACGCCGGAGCGCGACCTAATTTGAGGCTATTTTGTCGTTTCGGCCATCGGCGCCCTGTGGGAGAAACAGTCGATCGACTGAGCGCTGAATGCGCCAAGCTGCAGTCAGAACCGCTTTCTGGTTGCGATCGCCCAGTCAAGACACTGCCAAAATTGGAGAGATATATATGGCTGGGCACCGGCGCGTCATCCGTGTGAACGAGGTCGATATCAACGTCGTCGAGTCAGGCGTTGGCGGTCCGACGCTCGTCTTTCTCCACTATTGGGGCGGCACCAGTCGCACCTGGACTCCTACGATCGAGCGGCTGTCTCAGACGCACCGTTGTGTGGCAATCGACTTTCGCGGCTGGGGCCTGTCAGACAGGAGCGCCACGGACTACGCGCTAGAGACGCTTGCCGACGACGTTGTCGGCGTCATCCACCACCTCGGTCTGAAGTCCTTCGTCGTCGTGGGCCACTCGATGGGCGCCAAGGTCGCATTGCTTCTCGCAGCGCGCCGGCCGGAAGGTCTTGCGAGCCTCGTGCTGATCGCACCGGCCCCGCCGGTGTCGCCAGGCGCACCGCAAGAGCGGCGCCAGGTCATGCTGGCGGCGTACCAGTCGCGTGAAGGCGTTGAGGCTGCGCTCGGTAGACTGGCTGCGATGCCTCTCTCCCAGGCCCACCGCGAGCAGGTGATCGAGGATTCGCTCTCGGGGACGGCCGAGGCCAAGCGCGTCTGGCCGGAACGCGACATGATTAGGAACATCGGCGCCGAGGCGACCAAGATCCTCGTACCAGTACACGTGTTCGTCGGTGACGCCGACAATGTCGAAACCGAAAGCAGCCTTCGCGCCGGCTTCAGCGGGGTACTTCCGGGAACAGAGATCGGCGTCCTGTCTGGCGTCGGCCATCTGGCGCCGTTGGAGGCACCTGCAGAGGTTGCTGGCGTTATACTGGCTACACTCACCGCCTGACTCCGTGCCTGCGGCGGGCAGCCGCGCCGTCCAGGCTGCGGGCAGGGCGGGGCGAGATGTTACGTCGATATGGCGCAGCCTTGAGGGGCTGGACGAAGTGACTGTTTTTGGCGTTAGTGGCCCGGAGCGGTAGACGGCCGCCGTTTGGCGCGGCGGCCGAACCTCCCACCGGCCGCTGACACAGCGGACCGGCCTTGAAAGCAGCAAGCCGGCTTTGCCGGGGGATACTAAGAAGTTCACGCCCGCTTTCGCACAGATCGTACGAGCGCTCGATCCCATGGCGGCTCGCCTCCGAAGCTTCCGACCAGGTGATCGATGAAGCGACGCGCCTTCAGCGAGATGTTGTGCGCGCTCGGATACAGCGCGTGGATTGCGAGGTCGGAGGTGCGATGGTCGGGGAGCAAAGCGATCAGATCGCCGGCCGTGATACGCTCCCCAAAGACGAAGGTCGGGCCATAGGCGACACCCGACCCGGCGAGCGCGGCCGCAAGAAGCATTTGCGTGCTGTTTGCCGCTAGGCGAGCGGGCCCATCAATCAGATGAGTCTGGCCCTTTGGGTCGGTGAGCGTCCAATCGCCGGCCGAGACCGCCTCGCTGAACGCGAGCCGGGGGGCGCTACGCAACTCCTCGATTGTCCGTGGCGTACCGAACCGCCTGAGAAAAACAGGCGATGCGCAGAACACCATACGACAAGGCGCGAGACGCCGTGCGACGAGATCAGAGTTGAGCAGCCTGCCGATGCGGATCGCGACGTCGATTCCTTCGCTGAGAAGATCGACATAGCGATCGCTGAGCGTGACCTCCACGGCAACGGCAGGGTGCTCGTCGAGAAAGCGACCCAGGACATCACCCAAATGCATGGCGCCGAAGGTCAGAGGCACCGCGATACGCAGCACGCCGCGAACGGTCTGTTGCGCGTCGCTGGCTTCGCGGTTCGCGTCGTCGACCTCCTCAAGGATGCGTTTGCAGCGGGCGTAATAGGCCCGGCCTGCGTCGGTCAGGCTGAGGCGGCGTGTACTACGCTGCATGAGGCGAATGCGCAGATCGGCTTCGATTGCGGACACATGCTTGCCGGCCATCGAGGCCGAGAGACCGAAACGCCGGGCCGCCTTGCTCAAGCTTCCGTCGTCAGCGGCTGCAACAAAGACGGCCATGCCGGTAAGACGATCCATTCCAACCCCCTATTCGATAACGCTATTATCATATCCTAATAAGAATATGGCGATTATCGATGAATTTTACTCGTTCTACCTTTGACCACAAGCCGACCTGGAAACTATTCGGCCGAGCAAAGGCACGGGAGACGTTATGAAGATCGCCTCAAACGGCATCCAGATTCACATTGAGGAGCGAGGCGGCGGCGACTTGTCCCTCGTCTTCCTGCACTATTGGGGAGGCTCGTCGCGCACGTGGGACAAAGTCATCGCGGCTTTGCCGAAATCGTACCGGAGCATCGCGACCGATCACCGCGGTTGGGGCGAATCCGATGCGCCCGCCAATGGCTATGGTTTGGCAGATCTGGCGGCCGACGCACAGGGCGTGATCGAGGCGCTGGACCTCAAGCGGTATGTCCTGGTTGGCCATTCGATGGGCGGCAAGGTCGCTCAACTCATGGCGTCGCGCCGCCCGAAGGGCCTGGCCGGGCTTGTCCTCGTCGCGCCCTCGCCACCTCAGCCCTTGGCCATCCCTCCTGAGGCAAGGGAGACCATGGCGGGCGCCTATTCAACCCGTGAGAGCGTCGGCGCGGCGATCGATCAAATGCTGAGCGCAAGAGTTCTGAGTCTGAAGGACCGGGACCAAGTGATCGAAGACAGTCTCCGCGGTGCGCCGCAGGCAAAGGCGGCATGGCCCCGTTCCACCAGCCTCGAGGATATCACTCGCGATGTGGCTGCGATCAATGTGCCCACCATTGTCATTGCGGGCGAACTCGACCGAGTCGACAGCGTCGATTTGATCAAAACCGAGCTGTTATCGCGCATTCCGCATGCCACCCTCCATGTACTATCTGGCACCGGGCATCTATCGCCTCTGGAGTCGCCGCAAGAGATCGCGCGGCTGATCGGCGAATTCGTCAAAGCGCGCGCGGCGAGTGAGGCGACACCTGAACGGAACAAGGCGCTCGTTCTCGAAGCCTTCGACACGCTCTTCAACAAGCGAGACTACGCGGCCGCGGAACGTTACTGGTCTGATCATTACATTCAGCACAGCGCCCATATCTCACCCGGCCGCGACGGACTTTTCAATCTCGTCCGGACGGCGCCTAGCACGCTGAAATACGAAAACCACGTCATCGCTGCCGATGGTGATTACGTGATTGCGCACGGGCGGTTCTCCGGCAATGGGCGGCCCGTTGCCTGGGTCGCCGCCGACATCGTCCGCATCGAAGACGGCAAGCTCGCCGAGCATTGGGATGTGCTCCAGGACGAAGTGACCAGGGCCCAATCCCTCAGCGGCCGGCCGATGTTCGGTGACCGCTTCGCGGACTGACATCCATAACAACACACCGCCAGGGAGTGGCGCAATGAAACTCAAAGGCAACACAATCTTCATCACCGGCGGCGGCTCGGGCATTGGCCGCGGACTCGCCGAATCGTTTCACAAGCTCGGCAACAAAGTGATCATCTCGGGGCGCCGCCGCGCTAATCTCGATGAGGTCGTCGCCGCCAATCCCGGAATGTCCGCAGTCGAACTCGACATTGCCAATTCCGAGAGCATCAATCGCGTGGCGGCCCGACTGATCGCCGACTATCCAGATATCAATGTCCTGTTCAACAATGCCGGCATCATGCTGCAAGACCAAGCCGCCTGCCGGATCGACGACAAGGTGCTGGTCGACGTCATCACGACGGATTTCATTGGACCGATCCGCATGACGTCGGCGCTCGTCGAGCACCTAAAAGGCAAAAAAGACGCTGTCATCATCTACACGAGTTCGGTCCTCGCCTTCGTGCCGATGGCGGTCACAGCAGTGTATTCGGCGGCGAAGGCCGCGCTTCATTCCTATGCGCTCTCGCAACGCTTCCTTCTGAAGGATTCGGGCGTCCGGGTGCTCGAACTGGCGCCGCCCTGGGTACGCACCGACCTCATGAATAGCCGCGAGGCCCAGGAGGCGATGCCGCTCGACCAGTTCATAGTGGAAACCATGGCGGCGTTCGGCGCCGATGCCGACGAAATTCTGGTCGAGGGCGCGAGGGACTTTCGCGCCAATGTCGGTCCGAACGAGCACACGCTCGTCAACAGATTCAATGAGTTCGCCACTGCCCGCTTTGCGGGCCGCTGAGGGCTCTGACGACCACATACATGATCGACAACCAACCTAACACGCTCCTCCCTCTCACCGGCTGACGCATGGGTGGGACCTTCCGCGACAACGTCTCGGAGGCATTGATCGCAACGGGCCTTTGCCGTTGCGATCGTTGCGGACGCAATTAGCCGCCGCTTTCTCGACACACGGCGTTTAGCTTCGCTAACAGACTAGCAGCGACGATAGCTCGCTTAAAGAGGGACGATCATGAACAGTGTGCTGCAGCAGCCAGCTCTTGGCAAACCGGGCCTATCGCGGTTGCAAGCTTATGTCTTTGTTAGCTCCGCGCATCCGCTAAAGGGACCTAAAGGAGGAACGTTTTCTCCTACGACAGCGACTCTTATATGCGGAAAGACGGAAGCCATCCTAATCGATACACTCATCGCAATAGAAGACGTTGACGTTCTCGCTGATTGTATCGCACGACATGGTCAACGGCTGACGAGCATATTGATCACACACGGACACCCTGATCACTATTTCGGTATGGATCGCTTGTTGTCCCGTTTTCCAACTGCCCGAGTTATGGCCGCCCAAGGTGTGGTTGACTATATTCGTGCAAATCGCGCGCAAGAGCTGGAATTGTTCGAAAACATGATGGCCGTCGATATTGCCAAGCCGAGTTCTCTTCCTGAACCGCTTGCGTCGGACGTGATGGCTCTCGAGGGAGAGCAACTTCGCATTGTTGACGTTAGCCAAGGAGACATAGCGCCCAGCACGGTGGTATGGGTTCCCGCCCTGGAGATGGTTGTCTCAGGTGACGTCGCCTACAACTCGAATCACCTTATGCTTGGCCTCTCTGGCCCTGAGGAATGGAAGCGCTGGATCGAAAGCGTGAACACGCTTAGAGCGCTGAAGCCAAAGACAGTGATCGCCGGGCATAAGAAGCCGGGGGTCAGCGATGAGGCAGGAGCCATATTGGACGGGACGGAGGCGTATATACGCGACTTTGCTCAGGCGGCCGCTTCATCAACTACGGCCGAAGAAATTGTTTCTAGGATGCGCGACAGCTACCCCGAATACGGGAATGTTACGGTACTGGTTATGTCGGCGGAAGCATTCGTTAACCGGCCCAGCGCTTGAAGTGTGGACGTTTTGAGGTCGGTCTCTCACCGAGCATTGGTCGGTGGCGTTGCGAAGTAATATCAATTGGATTGCTTTTCCTGCGCCGACGCCAGCTGCTGGGATGTTCAACTTCCTGTGCGGACGCTTCATAGGTCAGCCTTTCGATTGCACTTCCCGTCCAGCGAGCCAAGTCCGCGCGCGTCCTCAATAGGAAGGTGATATGAAAGAGGCCCGCATCGCGTGGCGTAAGCCACCGCGCCGACGGGTCGAAGCGCAACTTCAACAGCACCTAGGCGCCGATCGTCGGATCGTCGCGCGTCAGGCACAGATGCGATTTGCTCCAAAGGAGGCTGCGAAGTCGGCGGGGGCGGGCCGCACCACGCCTGCGCATTCGCCGAAGCCGATGCGATGGCCGGAGCCTTGCGCCCAGCCCGCCAGGACGAGTTCATCGCCATCTTCTATGAAGGTGCGCGCTCCGCCATCAGGAAAGTTGAGCGGCTCAGCGCCGCCCCAGGTCAATTCGAGCAACGAACCGCGGCTCGCTTTGTCCGCTCCAGAAATCGTGCCGGAGCCGAGGAGATCGCCCGTCTCCATTTGGCACCCGCAGACCGCGTGGTGGGCCAACTGCTGCGCGAACGAGTAGTAAAGCTCGCGGCTGTTCGTGCGCGAGATAGTCATGGCTTCGGCGGCGCCTGCCGGACGCATGCGCACCTCAAGCTCGATGTCATAGAGCATCGGCTCTGGCTCGTGCAAATAGGGTAGGAGTTCGCGATCGCGCGGCGGAGCGGCGACGCGGAAGGGCTCAAGCGCCGCTTTGGGCACGATCCATGCGCTTATCGTCGTCGCGAAAGCCTTGGCTTGGAACGGACCCAGCGGCTGATATTCCCAGGCTTGGATGTCGCGCGCGGACCAATCGTTGAGCAGGACATAACCGAAGATCATCGCGTCGGCCTCGGACACGGTGATCGGCTCGCCGAGGTGGGACGGCGTCCCAACCACGGCGCCCAACTCGAGCTCGATGTCGAGACGGCGGCTCGGTCCGAAGACCGGCAGTTCTGCGCCTGGAGGTTTCGTCTGGCCAAGCGGCCGACGAATCGGCGTTCCCGAAATGACAACGGTCGAGGCGCGGCCATTGTAGCCGATCGGAATGCTGAGCCAGTTCGGCGGCAACGCGTTCTCCGGACCTCGAAACATAGTCCCAACGTTCATCGCGTGGTGGCGTCCGGCATAGAAATCCGTATAGCCGGCGACCTTGAACGGCAGATGCATCCTCGCGCTCGCGCGCGGGACAAGCGCCTGAGCGCGGAGATCCGCGCGCTCGCGCAGCGCGGGATCGCCGTCCTTCGCGAGAAGCTCGGTGAGCCGCGTGCGGACGGAACTCCATGCCTCGGGCCCGAGTGCCATAAAGGTATTGAGTCCGGGCTCCCTGAACGCCGCGCCGCCTCCGATTTGCAAGAGCCCAACCGTTTCTATCGCCTGCAGATCGAGTACGAAGTCGCCGATCGCCGTTGCGCATCTCGGTGTGGAACCGGCGGCGCTGAAGACGCCATAGGGGAGATTTTCGAGGGGAAAGTGCGATAGCAGCTCGTTTGCGCTCTCGACCCAGCTCCCGCGCCGCACTGCAGGTTTGGAACTGCTGCTCACAAGCCTTCTCGCGAGCTGTCGAAGGCCTTATCAAGACCGGCCCAGCAATCGGCGTAGTCATCTTGCAGGCCGGGCAGCGTCGCTGCGTATTGCGTGAGCTGCTGTGAGAATCGCGTCTCGAACATGAATGCCAGCGTGTTCTCGAATTTGACTGGCTTAAGTTCCGTTGTGCTCGCCTTGTCGAAGGCGGTTTTGTCCGGTCCGTGCGGCAGCATCATGTTGTGCAGGGAGAAGCCGCCAGGTGTAAAGCCACGCTCCTTGGCGTCGTACTGGCCGTAGATCAGCCCCATGAACTCGCTCATGATGTTCATGTGGTACCACGGCGGTCTGAAGGAATGCTCCGCCACGCTCCAGCGCTCTGGGAAGATCACAAAATCCACGTTCGCCGTGCCGGCCTCGCCTGACGGCGACGTCAACACCGTGAAAATCGAAGGGTCGGGATGATCGAAGAGGGTCGCTCCGACAGGTGAAAACGTTCGCAGATCGTATTTGTAGGGCGCGTAATTGCCGTGCCACGCAACGACATCAAGCGGAGAATGACCTATCTCCGCGACATGGAACTGCCCGCACCATTTGACGTGGAGCCGGCAGGGCGTGTCTTTCTCTTCATAGGCCGCAACGGGAGTCTTGAAGTCTCGCGAATTTGCGAGGCAGTTGGCGCCAATCGGGCCGCGCTCGGGCAACGCAAATTTCGCGCCGTAGTTCTCGCAGACATAACCGCGCGCCGGCCCCTCCAGCATTTCGACCTTGAACTTCATGCCGCGCGGCACAAGTGCGATATCGCCAGGGCCGACTTCGATGCGGCCGAGTTCGGTGAAGATCAGCAACCGTCCCATCTCGGGCAGGATCAGCAACTCGCCGTCGGCGTCGTAAAAGTAGTCGTCATCCATCGATGCGTTGACGAAGAATACGTGCGACGCCATGCCGACCTGTGTGAACACGTCGCCGGCCGTCGTGAGCGTGCGCAGGCCCGTCAAGAATGTCGTCGGCTCGGTTGGAACCGGGATCGGGTCCCACCGCAGGGGACCAAGCGAGAGACCATGATCGACGATGTGCGGCGCCGTTTTCCAATAGGGCAGGTCTTCGCGGCGGAAGCGGCCGACATGGCGGACCGACGGGCGCATTCGGTAGAGCCATGACCGTTCGTTCGCGCCGCGCGGCGCTGTAAAAGGCGACCCCGACAGTTGCTCCGCATAGAGGCCGTAGGCGCAGCGCTGCGGAGAATTTTGCCCCTGTGGCAAAGCGCCGGGCAGCGCCTCGGTCTCGAAATCATTGCCAAAGCCCGGCATATAACCGAATTTCGGGGTCGAGGCGGGAATCATTGCGGCGGAAGACGGGGCGATCTGACTGTCGAGCGTCATCGGTTTTCCTCCTCGAGCCGCCGCAGCATCGGGCTGCAAATATCATTTCATTTGAAACGAAAGGAAAGTCAAGCCTTGTCCGATACCCTCTCCAAGATTCTCGATGTCGACGAATTCCTTCCCTATCTCGTCACGGTTTTGGCCCGCCGTCTCAGCGTGGATCTCGCCAAAGTCTATCAGTCGCGTTTCGGCATCGGCATTCCCGAGTGGCGCGTGTTGGCGCACCTTGCAAACAACGAGAGGGTCTCGGTGCGCGACATCTACGAGCGGGTGTCTATGGATAAGGTCAAGGTATCGCGCGCGGCGGCGCTGTTGGAAGGGCGCGGCCACATCATCAAAAACGTCAATCTCGAGGATGGCCGACTTGTTGAACTGCAATTGTCGCCCAGCGGTCGCGAGCTGATGCGCAAGATCGCTCCTCATGCCATTGCGTACCAGGAAAAAGTGCTAAGCCGGCTTTCAAGCAGCGAACGCGAGGCGTTCCTGAGTGCGATCCGGAAATTGATCGCCGATCCCCCACTGGAGGGGCAACCCCTTTTGCGGCCGGTCATGACGCCGAGGCGACCGCGTCGAAAGAAATGAACGGAATTGCGACGCGAAAGATGCGCATGTCCTGTTCTCCGCGGACCTAACGCGTGGGGCCGAGACCGAGTATCGCTGCAAAACTAAAACAGTGCCTCGACATTTATGCTGCTGCCACCTCGTTCCGCTATCGCGTAGCGTCCGCGGTCAATTGTCAGACGGCTCGATAATCACGCGCAAGCCAAAGTTCGATCTCTGCGGCATAGGCCTCGGGTATATCTTCCCAGAGAAGGTGGCCGCCGTCCAACTCGACATAGCGGTTACGGGGGAGACGAGCTGCGAGGAATCGACCGTTCTCCGGCGGCACGATTGGATCGTCTCGGCCGACCAGGATTAGAATCGGCGTTTCGATTTCACCCAAGACCCGCTCAAGGCGCGGTAAATCGCGACGATAGGCGCGGACGAAATTGGTGGCGTCCTCGAAACGCCGTCCCGCTGATGCCTGTCGGTAATCCTCAAGGACTGCTGGAGGGGGTTCTACCCGCGCCGATTGCGAGACGAATCCAGCACCGATCGGGGCACCATCTATCTCGGCGAACGCTCCGAGTTCAGAAGCGATTAAATCCTTCAACTGTCCGGCGACGAGGTCTGTGTTGGCGGCGCCGCCGCCAACCACAAGGCTCTCAAACAGCTCAGGCTTCCGCGCCGCCGCGAGTAGGAAGGAAGATGTACCAACATCGGGGCCTATCGCATGCATACGACTGATGCCGAAATATGCGGCCGTCTGGAGGATGAAATCAGCCATACCTTCAGGGGATAACACCTCACGGCGACTTTCAGAGACTCCGAAGCCCGGAAGATCAAGCGCGATCAACGGATTCCCACGCCCTAGCACGGGAAGCACGTCACGAAAGGCGTAGATGCTTTCAGGCCATGGACTGGTGAGTAATACAGGTGTGCCCTGGTTCACCCCCGATCGAGCATACCGAATGCGTAGGCCGTCAATCACGGCGAACTCTACTGCCCCAATATCGGGAAGATCGTGATTCATGTCTGTTTCTCGCGTGAAAATGCTCGTTACCGCTTCTCGCCCTGACTTGCTCATTAGGCTTCGCGGCAACCGATACGAGCACCACCAGGAAAGATTGACCATACGCATATGAGGCAATATCATAACGGATCGTCTCACTTGAGTTGTAACCTGTGGACCCGTTGAACGATTGGATAAGAGCAATTCGGGCCGAGGGCGTGGTATTGGTGCGCACGCGCGTTCCGGACCCATGGGGATTCTCAGTTCCACCACGCAATGCCGTGGTGTTTCATTTCGTTGCGCAGGGACACGCCTTCGTGCGCCGGCCTGGCGCCGAGACGGTGGAATTGCGTTCCGGTGAGCTAGTCTTGTTTCCGCGCGGTAGCGCACATGAAGTGGCGCATTCCGCGCGTGGCAAAGCGATGCCGCTGGATACGTTTTTGGCTAGGTGGGACGGCGTTGTTGATAGCGATGCGAAAGCAAGCACGCTGATCTGCGGTCAATACAATCTGGATCAGCACCTCGCACTTCCGGCCCTGCGCGCGATGCCTCCAGCGATATCGCTCCACGCCGGTATCGAGCCTGGACACTCACCATTGAGAAACACGCTGCGCATGCTTAGCGACGAAGTTGAGGCGCCCAATTTCGGCAATCAGATCGTGGTTCGCAACCTCATTTCGTCCTTGTTCGTCTACTTCGTACGCGAGTGGAGTGAGGCATCATCATCCAGAACAGGTGACTGGTTCTCGGCCATGCGTTCGCCTTCACTTGCGCGAGCCCTCGCGCGCATGCATGAATCGCCCAATTACGCTTGGACGTTGGAAGAGCTCGCACGGGAAGCCGGCTTGTCACGTGCTGCTTTTGCCCGTCATTTCAGTACCTTAATAGGCGAGCCTCCACACACTTACCTAACACGATGGCGCATGGGTATCGCCGCGCAGTTGCTCGAGGAAACTAATCTACGGCTGGCCGAGATCGCTTCGCGTGTCGGCTATCAGTCAGAATTTTCGTTCAGTCGCGCTTTCAAATCGGTTCGTGGTGTTTCGCCGATTCATCATCGTCGGGCCGCATCAAATCCAGGTTGAATGTGAACGGAGCGCCAAGCGCCAGCAAAATGAGACGAATTGCGATGTAATCGCGCCTTTTGCGTATGGATATCCTTCCGGTGACGGCTTCAGTGTTTCGCTAAGTCGGTGCCTGATTCCAAGAGGCAACCGTCACAATGCGCACCCGGCTGGAGACAAGTGTTGTCAAAGATCAAGGGACGCCAGATTGTGCTCGCGGCGCGGCCGCAAGGAGCGCCTCGGCTGACCGACTTCCGGCTAGAGGAGGTCGACCTGCGAGAGCCGAGCGAAGGCAAAGTCCTCCTAGCGACTGAATTTCTCTCGCTCGACCCGTATATGCGTGGGAGGATGGATGATCGCAAATCCTATTCCTCGCCGACTTCTATCGGGAGTGTGATGGAAGGTGAGGTCGTCGCGCAGATCGTGCAATCCCGCCATTCGGAGTATCGCGTCGGCGACCACGTGGCGGCGCGACTAGGCTGGTGCACTCATGCGATTTCGGATGGCTCCGGCCTGACCTGCGGATTCCGACGAAGCCGGCCACGCATTCCAATAGGAAGCCGGCCACCGATTCCGATTTGAAGCCGGCCGGGGTTCCGATTTGATGTCGGCCACCTGGCGTCTGCTCCCGCGGATCGAAGTGATGATGTTTTGCTTGGCCGGATTGGTCAAGCGGACATGGATTTGGGCCCATAAAATGAGGAGAAGGTTCGGTGCGTGAGGACCGGATCGGGTGGCGGTGGGCAACGACGGGCGGAGCGCGCTTTCCAATGCGCCGTAGCGTAGCCCGTCGTTGTCCACGGCCTTGTCGCGCCGAGGGTGGCGCCAGGCGGCGTTGGTCGCGCACATCGATTCATGTCGATGATCCGCGCTTGCGCAAGCTCTCACCGGCCAGGTCGATGCGATAGGCGTTGTGAATGACGCGGTCGAGAATCGCATCAGCGAGGGTCGGGATTCCAATCATTTCGTGCCAGCGGTCGACGGGAACCTGGCTGGTGATGATGATCGAGCCTTTGTCGTAGCGATCCTCGACGATTTCGAGGAGATCGCGCGCCTGTTCAGGCGTGAGGGCTTCCGGCCCCCAATCGTCCAGAATGAGTAATTTGACGCGTGCGATGGAGCGCAACAGCCGGGCGTAACGAGGATCGCCATGCGCGATCGCCAGATCGGCGAAGAGCCTCGGAATGCGCGTGTAGAGAACGGAGATGTTTTCTCGACAGGCCTTGTGCCCGAGCGCACAGGCGAGCCAACTTTTCCCCAAGCCTGATGCCCCGGTCACCAGCAAATTGCGGCGTTCGGCGATCCAATCGCAGGCGGCGAGTTTGAGGAACAGGGCGCGATCGAGCCCGCGTGGACTTTGATAATTGACGTCCTCGACACTGGCGGGATGACGTAGGCGCGCCGCTCTGGCGCGCGCTTCGAACTGTTTCTGCCGGCGTAGCGTCATTTCGTATTCGAGCAGCAGGCCAAGCCATTCAGCGTGATCGAGACCGTGCGCCTCGGCTCTGTGTTCCAGTTCCCTAAACCCTTTGGCCAAGCCGTGGAGACCGAGGGCGTGCAATTGGTCGAGCGTGGGATGAGCGAGCATGAAGAGTTTTCCTTTAATGGTAGTAGCCGGGACCGCGCAGATTGGTGTGGTCAAAGAGCGTCGCCTGGCGGCTGTCCTTCGACGCCGCCTTGTCGCGCTTCTGGGCCAGGAGAGAGGCGACGCTCTTGCAATTGAGCGCGCCGAGTTCGAGGGCTCGGGCCGAGACCGCCTCGACGTGAGCCGGATCGACGCCCCGATAAGAGCGCAGGATGCCGAGGCAGGTCCGGAAGCCTTGTTCGGGATGCGGCCGACTTGCGAGCACGGCGACGATCAACCCCTCGGTGCTCGGTCCGATTTTGCTGGCCCATCGGCGGAATCGATCTGGCGTCCATTCGGCGTAGCGCCGATGCGAGCTGGGCATGTGGTCTGGGTCTGTCCCGTGCTTTCGGCCCAGGTAACGGCGCTGGTGGGCGCCGACGCGCTGGCCGCGGTGGAATATCTCGACGGTGCGGGCCGTAATCCGCACGTCGACCTCAGCGCGCAGGAGCGTGTGCGGGACCGAATAGAGGAAGTCATGGACCTCGATGTGGTAGTCGAGATTGACCCTTGCGCGACGCCATTCCGCGAACTCCCAATCGTCGGCGGGCAAAGCGGTGAGGGTCTGACGTTCAATCTTTTCGAACAGCTCGCGGCGACTGACGCCGAGTTTGCGCATGGGGCGCTCGTTCATGCGTTGCATGACCAGCGCGATCGCTTCATTACACTCGGCGAGCGAGAAGAAAGTCAGCTGACGCAAGCGACCCAGAATGTAGCTCTGGGCAAATCTCACCCCGGATTCGACTTTCGCTTTATCTCGCGGTTTTGCCGGGCGTGCTGGGAGGATTCCGACGGAATAATACGTCGCCATCGCGCCGTAGGTGCGATTGATCTCGGGGTCGTAGAACGAGGCCTTCTGGACGCCGCTCTTCAGATTGTCGGGGACCAGCAGTCTCGGCGAACCTCCAAAGAAGCGGAACATGCGCACGTGCGCGCCGATCCAGTCTGGCAGTTGCTGCGTCCACGTCGCTTCAGCATAGGTCAGGTTCGACGCGCCGAGCACGGCAACAAAAATCTCCGCCTCCCGGATTTCGCCCGTCGTCGGGTCGGCAATCCCGATCCGCTTGCCCGAATAATCCACGAACGCCTTGTCGCCGGCGACATGGTGCTGGCGCATCACCGGCGTCAGCCGCCTTTCGAACCCGCGCAGCAAATCGCAGAACCGGCTGTACCCGTAGCCTCCTGGATGGGTTTCCCGGTATTCCTCCCAGAGAATGGTCATGGTGACGCCGGGACGTTTCAACTCGCGCGCCAATGCCGCCCAATCCGGCTCGGCGCGCCGCCTCTGGCCCGGCGCTGCTCCGGCCCTGCCAAACAGCTGGCGCTCGAGAGCGTCATCGGTGGCGTCGTCCGGCAACGGCCATTTCAATTCAGCCGCCGTCGCCCGTTTCAAGCTGTCCTGGATCGTGCTGCGCGCTACCCCCAGAAGGCGCCCGATCTCGCGCGCGCTCACTCCATCGTGGTGAAGCCGCAATAGATATCGCATTTGCCGCATGCTCAGTTCCCGCCTCGCCGGCATCCCGTTCTCCTCATCGACATCGATGAGACGGGCATGCCGCAGTTGCTGATCTGCGGGGAGCAAACAAAGAGGACGGAAAACCGTCTCAGGTGGCCGGCTTCATTTCGGAACGGTGGCCGGGATCAAATCGGAATCCCTGGCCGGATTGAATCGGAATTCGCACTGACCCGGCTAGACGCGCGGTTTAATCCGATTACGACAGCTCTTGGGGTGCTCGGCATGCCGGGGCTCACCGCCTATGCCGGTTTGCTCACCGTAGGCAAGCCCCAACCCGACGAGACGGTCGTAGTGGCAGCGGCGAGCGGTCCGGTTGGCTCGCTTGTTGGGCAAATCGCGAAGATCAAAGGCGCAAGGGCGATTGGGATTGCCGGTGGCGCCGCCAAATGCGCTTTCGTGAAAGATGAACTCGGTTTTGACGCTGCGATTGACCATCGATCACCCGGCTTTGCTGAGGACCTGGCTGCCGCTTGTCCCAATGGGATTGATGTCTATTTTGAGCTTGTCGGAGGCGTTGTCTGGCAAGCGGTGTTGCCGCTGCTCAACGAACACGCCCGGGTGCCCCTGTGCGGGTTGACCGCCCAGTACAATAATCCTGTAAGCGATGACGGCGTGGATCACCTTCCCGCGACGTTCATGGAAATCTTATCCCGCAGCGTGACACTGCGCGGCTTCATTGTACGTGAGTTCTGGGATCAACGCCCCACTTTCTTGGACAAAGTGAGCGGGTGGATCTCGCAGGGTCGCGTCCATTTCCGGGAGGATATTGTCCAGGGTTTCACCAACGCTCCCGAGGCGTTCATAGGGCTGCTTGAGGGTAGAAATTTCGGAAAGCTGATCGTCAAGGTAGAGAGCGCCGATCATAAATGGAAAACCGCATGACCAAGAAACCATCGGCGATCGTTGTCGGCGTTGGCGCAGAGCAGGGGTTGGGCGCCGCACTCTGTCGCAAGTTCGCAGCGGAACGATACCACGTGTTCGTCGCTGGGCGAACGGCAGCCAAGCTCAAGCAAGTCGTCGATAGAATTGCGGCGGCCGGCGGCACCGCTGAGTTTGTCGAGCTTGACGCGACGCGAGAGGAAGACATTATCGCACTTTTCGATCGAGCTTACGTTGAGTCGGCTGACCGCGCGCTGCCCGATCTGGTCGTCTTCAATGCTGGCAATAACCAGCGCCTCGACTTTCGCGAACTGTCCGCAGAGCTATTCGAAGATTTTTGGCGGGTGGGTTGCTTTGCCGGCTTCTTGACCGGGCGAGAGGCAGCCCGTCGGCTAGTGCCATTGGGGCGAGGCACAGTAATCTTTACCGGAGCTTCCGGCAGCCTCCGGGGCAAGCCGGCTTACGCCCACTTCGCCGCCGCGAAGGCGGGTCTCCGGATGATCAGCCAGAGCATGGCGCGCGAATACGGACCGCTCGGAATCCATATCGCGCATGTGGTGATCGACGGCGGCATCAATGGCGATCGTCTGCGTGTCTTGCAGCCTGCGCGTGTTGCCGAGAAGGGGGAGACTGGTTTGCTTGGGCTGGATGCCATCGCCGAGGCTTACTGGTTCATCCACCGGCAACCTGCGACGGCTTGGACACAAGAAATCGATCTGCGTCCATCCGAAGAGATATTCTAGCCCGGCGACGGGTAGTCAGTCATTGGGAGATGAGGTACCCGCGATGGGTGGCCCAGTTCGAATTTTTTCTTACTTGCCGAATCCACGCCTTTGGAAGGCAACTATTGCCGGCAGGCTGTGCGACGTGGAGGTGGAGGTGCGTGGTGCATCTCCCGACGAATTGAAAAACTGGCTCTGGGATTTTGATGCCAGGCCGATCACCGATATGGATCTGGAAAATCTAAAAGGCCTCGCTCGCCGCAGCCGCAAGGGCTTCGGCGAGAGCTTCCTCTACAAGACTGACCGGTTTCTCGAAGCTCAGCCCTTCGGAAACGTTCCCGCTGCTTTCAGTGCAGACGGGAAGATCGGTGTTTTCGAGTCCAATAGCATTATGCGACTGGTCGCCCGGCTGGGCGCGAACCGGGCTTCCCTGATGGGAAACGGGCCTTTCGACTCTTCTCGCATCGACAGTTTTCTTGATGCCGGGCTGATGTTTGGGCACGACACACAGCGCTATCTCCTTGCGCTCCGCTCTGACGAGATTTCGGCAAGTGCTCACAGCGCGGCGCAACTGGCGCTGGCCAACTATCTCACCGGACTCGAACGGGCGCTGACGCGCAACCCTCATGGCCTCGTCGGCGCGGGTATTACGCTGGCCGATATCTGTTTTGTCTGCGAGCTTGCTCTGCTCACGAACGAGCAACAATTCGCCGAAACGTTGCGAAGCTCCGGACTTGCTCCGGTCCTTGCAGGTGAGCAATGGGCTGTCTTCCCAAGAACTTTGCTTCATTTCGATTCGTTGGTGCGGCACCCGGCCTTCTCGCCTGATCTCGAAGCCTACCGCGAACGCTTTGCCCTCATGCGTTGACCGCCTGCCGAAGGGGGGGCCGCGTGACCCAACCCGACACCAATATTTGCGTCGCGGCGATACAATTCGCTCGCGATCATCCGCCTCCGTTTCTGTGCATCAAGCCGTCAAGCAGGATCGCTGCAGCGAGTGCGATATTACGAGGAGGTGCTGGATTCGTTCTGGCGCCAGTGGTCTTCGACAGAAAAACACCAGTGTTGTTTGCCAATACTCAGCGAGCAGGGGCGCCCAACCTGCGCCCCTATTTCCCGATTCCGCGGACGCGATGAGTACCGCTGGCAAGTCGCCCTCGACGTGAGACGAATAGATATGAAATAGCGATCAATCGGCATTCATCGTTGAGCCGATTGGCGGTTCAGTGATCACGAAGAGTTGGCTCGCTCGGCGGGCCAATGAGACGCCACACGAAGGAGTAAACTTCATGCAACGTGACAAGATGAAAGCCGCCGTCGACACCATTTACGGCAAAGTCTTCAACGAGGGTCGAGGTGACTTGCTGCCCGGTCTAGTGGCCGGCCCGTACATCCAGCACAACCCGATGTTCCCGGACGGCACCGATTTCATCGTCAACTTCCTCAAACAGGTTAAAAAGGTACCTTGCGAGGTAAAGCGCATCGCCATCGACGGCGATTTGGCTTTCATCCATGTGCGGTATCTGGATTGGGGCGGCAAGGAAACTGCGGGTGTCGATATCTTCCGCTTCGACGCTGACGGTAAGATTCTTGAACACTGGGATGTGCTGCAGCCGGTGCCCGAGAGCGCGAACAATCAAAACGGCATGTTTTGAGCTGGTCACAGATGTTTGCGCACTGCTTTGTCGGTTCTGTGTCGGTAGGTCGAGTTCTGGGAGGATGGAACCAGCTGTGGCGTCCAGGCGCGTCCCAGTGCAGAGACTGCTCAGTGTCGGGTCCTGACGGCTGACCTCATCGGCCGTACGCTTCGGCTCAAGCTGCGGCGGGCAGGGGGGCCTCTTGCGTTGGACGTCGTTCTAGGTCAGAGGCCGCCCCCGCTAAGCTGACCGGCATCCCTGCCGCCGAGCGGATTAACAACCGCGTATCACCTTACATAAGCTGGACCGCAGCGCACTGGATGCGCGCTCGCGTTGCGAAGCGGCCGAGGGAGGATTGCGGGGCGCCTAAGGCCCTTGGGCCTGTACGGGTGAACCAGCGGCTCACCCGTATGACGATGGCTACCGCGCTACGCCGCCGGGATCAGTCGGCCCAGGGGAACGAGGGGGCCGAGCGGCAGGAGGTCGTAGAGAACCAGGTTTGCCGCGGTAAGGGGCAGCGTCCTCAGCGCGGCTTGCGCCGCTTCTTCCGAGTCAGCATTCAACAGGAAAACCGGACCTTTGTTCTCGACATACCAGAACTGCTCGAGCACGCCGTCGACGTAAAGCTTGAGAGTGGCGGCGGGCTCTTTGGGCATGTGGGGGGCAAGTTGTTCTCGCGGTACTTGAAGCTTTGCAATGGCTAAAAACTTCATCATCTTTCTCCTATGAGTTTGTTCGACATCGCGGAAAATAGAAAGTCTGCGGGTTGGACAATATCGTCGTAAATGACATTTTTGTGGTCATTTACGCCAATCCGAATACGCGGTTTCTATTGATTGTCACGGCCAGAGCCGTTAGCGCTGAATGACCTTAATGAGGTCAATTACGCCATGCGCATCGCAGTGCTCGCCCTTGAAGGGGTTTGGGATACAGCTCTCGCATTAACCATCGACGCATTGGGCGCAGCAAACGGCCTTTCCAATCGCCTGATGGGGGGAACGCCTCGCTTTGACGTGTCGGTTGTCGGCGTCCGGCGAACGGTGCGTTCTGGCCGCGGGATGGACGTTCCCGTCAAGCCGATCACGCCCGATCTGAGGCCGGACTGGGTAATTGTGCCTGGCCTCAACACCATCATGCCTGGCGTCCTCCTGGCTGCTCTGGCGCGTCCGGACACGTCCAAGGCAGTGGCGCAGTTGCTTCAATGGCGTCAGGCAGGGGTACAACTCGCGGCGGCGTGTGTCGGCACCTTCCTATTGGCGGAGGCCGGACTGCTTGATGACCTGGAAGCGACGACCAACTGGTCGCTCGCACCTCTGTTCCGGCAGCGCTATCCCAAAGTGCGCCTCAAAGAGTCCCGTATGCTGATAGCGGCCGATGGCATCGTGACCGCCGGCGCGGCCATGGGACATCTCGATCTCGCCTTATGGCTCGTTCGCCAGGCGAGCCCCGAACTCTCGAACACTGTCTCGCGCTACCTCTTGGCCGACCTTCGCTCGACCCAGGCAGCGTACATCATACCCAGTCATCTGGCCCATGCCGACCCTTTGATCACGCACTTCGAGCGTTGGGCGAGAGGCCATCTTAAGGAAGGTTTCTCCCTCGAGGCCGCCGCCGGCGCACTTTCGACGACTTCGCGGACGTTGCAGCGTCGTTGCAATGAAATCCTTGGCAAGTCGCCTTTGGCGTACTTTCAGGATCTGCGCGTCGAGCACGCCCAATCGTTGCTGCGCGGCAGCGGCCTTGACATTCATGCCATTGCAGCCGAAGTCGGCTACGTCGACGGAGCAACCCTACGAACGCTCCTGCGCGAGCGGCTGGGTCGTGGGGTGCGTGAGCTTCGAGCCGAACTTCTATAGCGCTGATTGTGGCCTAGCCGCTTGCGCGAAGCGACAACGACGCAAACCAAAGGTCTGTGCGCCATATATCATTCCGCGCAGCGGTTCCGGATCCTATCCGGGAGGAGAGCAGCGATTAGGCCACTTCCTCCTCGATGGTCTCGTCATAGACCGGATAGTCCGAATAGCCTTTAGCGCCGCCGTAATAGAAGGTCTCGCGGTCATATTTTTTGAGCGGCAATTCCTCCTTCAGGCGACGAACGAGATCGGGATTGGCGATGAAATGGCGGCCAAAGGCCACCAAATCGGCGCCGCCGTTTGCGACGATTGCGGCCGCGTCGGTGGCGTTGAAACCGCCGGCGGCGATGACCGGACCTCCGAAGATCGGCTTGAGGTTCTCCGCGGCCGCAGGAGGCAACTCGTCGATCTCCGCATTGCCCTTCACGCGCGGCTCGATGACATGGAGATAGGCGATGCCACGATCCCCGAGTCCTTTTGCGACATAGGCGAACAGAGCCCCGGGATCGCTGTCGTGCATCTCGTTGAAGCTGTTGCTCGGTCCGATGCGAACGCCGACGCGATCAGGCGACCAGACTGTGGTCACGGAGCCCACTACCTCGAAGAGGAAGCGGACCCGGCTCTCGATGCTGCCGCCGTAGATGTCAGTGCGCCGGTTCGAACCGTCCTGCAGGAACTGGTCGATCAGATAGCCATTGGCGCCGTGGATCTCGACGCCGTCGAACCCGGCTTGCTTCGCGCGCCCGGCGGCGGCGCGATACTGTTCGACGATCGTCGGGATCTCTTCCGTTCCGAGCGCCCGTGGCGGCGTCGCCGGGCCGGGCCGGGCCTCGAGAAGAACGCCCAGGCCGGCGTCGCCTTCAGACGGAGCGACCGGCGCGCCGCCATCGGGCTGCAGGCTGACATGCGAGGCGCGGCCGACATGCCAGAGCTGGAGCACGATGGTCGCGCCCTTGGCATGCACGGCGTCGACGACCTTCTTCCAGCCGGCCGCCTGCTCGTCGGTCTCGATGCCGGGCGAGCCGAAACCGCCATTGCCCTGACGGGCGATGTACGTCGCTTCGGCGATCAACAAGCCGCCTGCTGTGGCGCGGGCCGCGTAGTAACCCGCCATGGCCTGACCGGGGACGTTGCCCGGCATCTCGGCACGCATGCGGGTGAGCGGAGCGAGTACGACGCGATGCGACAGATCGAACGCACCGACGCGGATCGGGCCGAACAAATTGGACATATCCACGCATCCTTTGCGACGCTGGCAGCGTAGTCTGTGAGCGAGCCGGATTCCGATTATTTCCACCCAGCGCAGAGTCGAATTATCGTAGTTTTCCTTTCCACCGGAAAGGACATACTCCCCTCAAATCCTGCCAGTCGTTCCCATCAGGGGGCAGGCGCGGATGCCGAACGTTGTTCGATCTGATCGTTGACCACCTTCTTCGGCGCCTCGGCCAAGTTCATGTGTTGGACGAACGGGATAAGCCGATCCAACGACTCTGCGCCGCGGGCAACGATGCGGCGAGCATCATGGGCGGCAACTATCCGGGTGGCGCCTTTGCGCTCGGACCGGCGATCACATTCGGCAATATTGCGGGGATACACCTCGCTGGTGCGAACGCCTGATAGCGCGTTGCAGGCATGAATGTTGGCACGGTTTGAAATGTGGAGCCCATGATCCAAAACTGGAAGCACGCCCCCGCGTTTCCGGGAGTACACTCTGGCAGAGTTAGAGGTGCTCCTCATTTTTGTTGACATTCGATAATCGCAACATAATATGTAATAGACAAATCCGCTACAGAGGCCACTACCCATGGGAAATCTACATCACAATATGCCGCTGGCTGACGTTGAGGTCCGCGCCAGGGCGCTCAAAGAAGCGCTTGAGGACAAGGGCCTGATCTCGGCGGAATACATCGAGAAGTGGAAGGACACCTTTGACAGCTGGGTACCCGAGAACGGGGCCAAGATGGTGGCGCGGGCCTGGACCGATCCAGAGTATAGGGCGCGTCTTCTCAGCGATGCGGCGTCGGCAGGCGCCGAGCTGGGTTTCGGCGGCGTCGAAGGCGGCTTCATTGTCGCGCTCGAGAATACAAAGGAACTCCAGAACGTGATCGTGTGCTCGCTCTGCTCCTGCACCGCATGGCCGATCCTTGGCTTGCCGCCGGAGTGGTACAAGAGCTTCGAATATCGCTCCCGCATCGTTCGCGAGCCGAGGCGAGTCCTGAGCGAACTCGGCTTCGACGTTCCGGAAGGCGTCAAGATCAGGGTTTGGGACACGACTGCCGAGACCCGCTACATGGTGCTTCCAGTGCGTCCGGAGGGCACCGAAAACTGGACGCGGGAGCAACTCGAGCGGATTGTGACAAAGGAGACGCTCATTGGCACCGTCAATCCCGATCCCAACAGCGTCACTGAACTGACGCCTGCCAGCGCCCAAGCGCACTGAGAAATTCGGGGGTAAGCATGGACGGAATCGCTGATATTGGCGGCAAGCAGGGCTTCGGCCGTATGCCGGAGCAACGCGATAACCTCCCCTTTCATCATGACTGGGAGCCATTTACCTATGTTGCGGCACTCCTGGCCGCAGAAAAGGGCTGGTGGACTTTCGACAGCGGTCGGCACGCGATCGAACGAATTTCGCCCAGGGACTACATGCGGGCCGGCTATTTCGAGCGCGTACTGATCGGAATGGCGACCCTGTACGTCGAGCACGAGCTCCTTAGACACGACGAGCTTGAAGAACGTGCCGGAGGCGAGGGAAGCTTTCCGCTATCCCCCGCGATCGGTCCTGGACAGGCGAGCCGTCGCCACCGACCGGAATTCAAAGTTGGCGACAAAGTCGTCGTGAGGAATGAGTCACCGACCGGTCACAGCCGTGCACCGAGATATTGCCATGGCAAACGCGGCGAGATCGTCGGGATCGCGCCGAAGGCTCATTTTCCTGGCGAAATGGCCCACAAGGTTGATGCGGCTCACGAGCATACCTATCATGTTCGGTTCGAAGGTTCCGAACTCTGGAGCGAAGTCAAGGACGGGTCGTCCGTCGTCGTGGATCTGTTCGCGAGCTATCTGGATCCGCCGAATTGATCGCTTGGCGGTCTCTGTTCAAGGGACCGCCGGTTCGACCACAACGAGAGTTGCGACGATGGACCCCGTCGAATCGCGACAGGAAACTGTGCTTCCTGTCACAGTCTTGTCTGGCTTTCTCGGTGCTGGAAAAAGCACATTGCTGAACCACATCCTGCGCAATCGACAGGGGATGAGGGTTGCGGTCATTGTCAACGACATGAGCGAGATAAACATAGACGCTCACGAAGTGAGAAGTTCGGCTGTCCTGCATCGAACACAGGAGAAACTGGTCGAACTGACGAACGGCTGCATTTGCTGCACCCTGCGCGAGGACCTGCTGGAGGCCGTCGCTGATCTCGCAGGCGAGCACAAATACGACCACCTCGTGATCGAATCGTCCGGAATTTCCGAGCCGATCCACGTCGCGGAGACCTTCTCGTTTGTCGGCAGCGCGTTTCGCCCTCTTTCCGACCTCGCACAAATCAGCTCGATGGTAACCGTCGTCGACGCCGAGCGCTTCCTGCCTGACTATCTGGCAGAAAAAACGCTGACGGCTTTGGGGCAGGCTCGCGACGATGAAGACCGGCGGACGCTGGGCAAATTGCTTGCGGAGCAAATAGAATTCGCGGACCTCGTGCTTATCAACAAGTGCGACCTCGCCGACGGAACTACGATAGACGAAGTCAAGTCCGTTATCCGCGCCCTGAATCCCGAAGCCGAGATCATTGAAGTGGTCAAGGGAGATATCCCGGTCGACGAGCTCCTGTCGAAGCGTCGGTTCAATTTCGAGCAGGCTACGCGAGCGTCCAGTTGGATGCGCGAAATGCGGGGACAAGAGACATCGGAGACCGAGGAATACGGCGTTTCGTCTGCCGCGTACAAAGCGCGGGTGCCGTTTCATCATCGTCGCTTCCTAAGCTTTCTCGGACGGAGGTGGACGAATGGCCGATTGCTGCGCTCCAAGGGCTACTTCTGGCTCGCGAGCGAGATCACGGACACGTACACCCTGGCGCAGACCGGTGGCGCGTTTTCATTCGAAAAGACGGGGCGTTGGTGGCGGTTCGTTGCACCCGAGCTATGGCCGGATGATTATCGCAAGGACCATATTCAAAGCCAGTGGGACGAGAACAGCGGCGATTGCAGGCAGGAGATCGTGTTCATTGGACAGGGCATCGACTTTGCTGCCCTTTTTTCGGAGCTGGACAGCTGCCTTCTGACGACGGACGAGGTGCAGTTGGGTGTCAAAAGCTGGCGAAGCCTTTGATCAATGGCGGCGGGTCCATCATTCGCCTGGCGACGTACAGGTAAACCATGCCCTCAACGATATGCAAAGCTGACTCCGGAGTTCCGCGCCATGTCGTCCTGGTGATGTACGAGCAGGCCAAATTGCTCGACATCACGGGGCCCTTCCAGGTTTTCAATGATGCTTGCACTGCCGATGGGACGCCCGCCTATTCGGTTACGTTGGCTTCGGAGAATGGCGGGCAAATCCGAACCGACGCTGGAGTGGCGCTTTCGACGAAAACGATTCACGAAGCGTTGGCCGCAGACGTCGATACTTTGCTCGTTGTGGGTGGCGCCCCGGCAGAAACGGCAATCGCGACCGCGTCCCTGCGAGCATGTCTTAGCGGTTATCTCGACAAGCCCCGCCGCGTGGGCTCGATTTGCACAGGCGCCTTCATTCTTGCGGAATTGGGAGTTCTGAATGGGCTCGAGGCGACAACGCATTGGGCCAGATGTGAGAAATTCGAGACTTTGTACCCAGAGGTAAAGCTCAAACCTGACGCCATTTTTGTCTCATCGGGCGGTGTCTGGACCTCCGCCGGCGTCGCGGCCGGGATCGACATGGCCCTAGCGATTGTTGAACACGATCTCGGCAACGATATTGCGCTTAGGCTCGCACGCGAACTGGTGCTCTTTCTCAAGCGGCCAGGTGGACAGTCGCAGTTCAGCGTGGAGTTACAGCGCCAGTTCCGTGACGCTCGAGGGAAGTTCGATAATCTGCACAACTGGATCCGTTCGAATCTACCTGGAGACCTGTCGGTCCCGGCTTTGGCTGCTGCCGCCAATATGAGCCCTCGAAATTTCGCTCGCGTCTATCTCCGTGAGACGGGTGAGAGTCCGGCGAAGGCTGTCGAGCAAATTCGCGTCGAGGCGGCCAGAAGGCTGCTGGAGACGGCGACAGACACCATCCAAAACATTGCCGATCGGATCGGCTTCGGCGACGACGAACGCATGCGTCGTGCGTTCCTCAAGACTTACGGCGTGTCGCCGCAAGACTTTCGCAGCCGGTTTGGCCGCACGCTTCGTTGGCAGCCTCCCAAGAAATCTTTTCGGATCGTGGACCTTGTTGGCAGTCGTCGCGGTGACGGAAGCGGTCAGTCGCCAGATGCGTCTTAGGCACTTCAAGGATCGCAGATCCATCCGGATTTGAATCGGTGCCTTGCGCGATTCAGACGGCCCAACTCGGCACTACTGTTTTGGGCAGAAAAGGAGGGATGATTGTCATTGGAGCCAAAGGGCCTGCCTCATATTCTGCCAGCAAGACATGTCTCGTACGTATCGCAATTAACAATGCTCCTACCCCTAGTCGGAATTGATTGAAGACGGGGTGGGCTCTTCTGAATCACATGGGACCCTTCGGGAGGTTGATTTGTCAAGCCAAGCTCAAATGACTGGCACAAGAAGGAACTTCTTGCGGACGATCGGGATGTGCGCATGCGGCTGCAGTGTCCTTTTGGGTCAAACTAGGAATCTCCTGGCGGCAGACTGCATCCCGTCTGTTGATGGGGGAATAAAATTGTCCGACAAGAGAATTGGCACCTGGGCGTGGGCCAAGGAAACGGGCGGCCGTCTCCATCCGAGCCAGCGTGACGCGGTGCTGCGCGAGATGCTGAAGGCGCAGGCTAGGTGTGCCGCTGATTTGAGCAGACCGGCACGCGATGCAATCGCGAAAATGGATATTGACTTGATCCGTGTTCCTGACAGCGCCCTCGCCAAGAAAGTCGAAAGCCATGTCAGCAAGCTGTCTCCTGCTTCCCTGACAAACCACGTTCATAGAACTTACTACTGGGGCTCTCTCTTGGCACAAGCCGATGGGGCTCGGATTGACGACGAAGAACTCTTCTACGTTGCGGCATTGTTGCACGACCTCGGCATAACCGATCAGCATAGGTGCGCGCATGAGCACATTGGCGACTTCTCCGTCGATGGCGGGGTTGCGGCTCATGATTTTCTTGTGGGCGAAGGTGTGACGCAAGAGCGAGCCGACGCTGCAGCAGAAGCTATTGTTTTGCACGTGCAGATCGTGGGGGAAGAGTTTGGAGCGATGGCGAAATATCTTCAAGACGGGGCCTGGACTGACCTATCCTGTCTCCGCGCCAGCGAAATTCCGGTCGACCAGGCAAGAAAGGTCTTCAAGCAACATCCCGCTCTCGACATTCGCAAAATGTTCGGAGAATTCGCGATCGAGGAAATCACGAAACGACCGGATACGCGGTTTGCCGTCGCAGCTCAGGCAGGGCAGCAAGTCGGCGCCCCACAGCTTTTCCCATGGCCCGACAGGCCGGAGAAAATCGGCTAACATCGGTGGTACGTGCGGTAGTTTCCCTCTGGTGGCTGTTTGGTCGAACGTGGGGCATGCATCCGCTGATCTCTAGCTGATTGAGTGCTGCCGCGGGTTCGTCCCGCAGCTGCAGATCGGGTTCGGTCGCCGACGAGCCCCTTCGGTAGAAATAGAGCGCAAACAGCACCAACGCGCCGTTGACGAAATGTTCGATCCGGAGCGAGTGCGTGAGCGCGGCGCTGAGGATGACAAGCGTCACCGATCCGAGCAACGAGCCATAGATCGAATCGCTGCATCCGAACGCCACCAGCGGCGGGATGAAAAGCGGCAGGACGAAAACCGACAGGTTGTGAGTGATGAAGTCGGAATTGCTATTGCAAGGCGGAGCCATGCATTGAGAGATACCGCAACTATGCCGGATGCGCCTCGTTTCCCTCCGCCGATCGTTTTTCGGACTTTTTGTATTTCTCCTGAGAACGGCAGTTTGCAGCAGATTGACTTTGCAATAGACGGATTCACGCGGCGGTAGGGCACGCGGTCAGGGTGCGCAAACGAGATAATGCGCTCGCGCACGGTGTCAGAGAGCGCGATAGCCACCGTCGACGACAAGGGTCGTTCCGGTAACATAACTCGACATGTCGGATGCGAGAAACACCACGGGGCCTGCAAGTTCCTCTGGTTCGCCGAAGCGCCCGAGCGGTGTGCGCGCGACGAAGCGCGCCATCCGCACGGGATCGTTCCGGGTCTCATTGGTCAGCGGCGTCGAGAAGGCGCCCGGTGCGATTGCGTTGACGCGCACGCCGTCCTTGGCAAGTTCGTGCGCGAGTGTCACGGTCAGCATGCTGACGCCGCCCTTCGACGCGGAATAACTAACGGATGTTCCGGTGGAAATGAAAGCCGCAATCGACGAGATGTTCACAACGCTGCCTTTAGTCTCACGCAGCGCGGGCACGAACGCCAAGGTAACGTTGAGGGTGCCCTCGAGATTGACGGCGATCGCGGCATCCCATGACCGGCGCAAATCGGAGCTGTCGATATCATGCCGCGGGCAGATGCCGGCGTTATTGACCAGTATCGAGACCGGCCCGACGGTTTTGCCGATCTCATCGGCCAGAGTCTGACAGGCTGCGGCGTCGGTAACATCGAGACGGCGGGCCAGCGCATCGCCACCCGCAGCGCGAATCGCTACCACCGTCATCTCGGCTGTCGTCGCATCGATATCGGTCACGACGACGCGCGCGCCTTCCTTAGCAAGCCCCTTTGCAATCGCCGCCCCGTTTCCCTGTCCGGCGCCGGTGACGAGGGCGATACGTCTTGCGAGCATCATGTTGCTACTCCCGCTGCTTTTCGTTGTGACGTTTGCCGAGATCGACGATTATGTTCGTCACGATCTTCCGGACCCAGCTACGCTCTCCTGTTCGGCGCGAATGACATTCAGCAACGGCGCTCGCTGGGCGAGCCATGGTGCATGACGAACCGGCCATTGAGCGAACACTGGATCCCAAGCAAGATCGGCGGCAGCGTGATGCGCCCAATGGGGATTTCGCAAAGCCTCTCGCCCCCTGACGACGAAATTGGCGCGCCCTTGTGCGAGAACCGCTTCTGCTTGCTGCGCATCGACGATCATGAATCATGCTGCCTTGTGGGTCTTGTTCTCGACGTCGGCGACCGGGCCACGACCGCTTCTACTGGGCTGAATAAATTTGTAAATCACGAGTGAATTTGTCTTTTACATATCTGTAATTCATTTTACTGGCAACCGGATTGCGCCGCGGGTTGACTACAACAACCCTCACCTCGCGCGATATCCGTGCCAAATCAGTACCACAATGCGCTTTGCATCAACGAATGACTTCGCTATTTACAAATCTATTATTTTCGTGCTTAAGGTGAGCTAAGGCTGGATGTGAGCGCGCATCGACGGTGCGCGGGGCAAAGAAGCGCAACCAGCATGGCGATTTTTTGGAGGAAGGAAGACATGCCGCGTCTCGAAGGAAGAGCAAACGCTCCAGGCAGCCATTGGCGCAAGATCATGAGCATGCGGCCAGAGATCGTCAAATCATGGAGTGCGCTGGACGAGGAAATGCGCTTCACCGGCGTGCTGCATCCGGCCTTGAAGGAAGAGGTGCGACGCATGGTGGCGCAGCATAGCGGCTGTGCCTTTTGCGCCTCGCTGGGCAAGCCGGCCGCGACGTACGACGATCCCCGCCTCGCCGCGGCCGTCGCTTACGGACGTGCGCTGGCAGAACATCCGACGTCGGTTGATGACGCCGTCTGGGACGAGGTCACGGCACATTTCTCTGAAGAGGAGATTGTCGAGTTGACCGCCTGGATCGCCTTCATGTTCGCAAGCGAGATGATTGGCGGAATCATGAAGCTCGATCCCGCCACTCCCGAACTCTTCACCATGTACACGAAATGGATTCAGACCGGCATCGACCGCTACTCGTTATCCGCAGCAGAATAATGGGCAGCGGCGGCTGATCTCAGCATGCCCGCCAAGGAGCGCCCACGCGGTGTTGTGGACAGCGCGGCAGGCGGGCACGACGGGCGGGCCAAAGCTGCGCCAGGCGCTGTCGGCGCCCGACTACAAATAGGCGCATTGGCAAGACGGCAAGTTCGCGACCTACGAGGACACGGTGACAAAAGCCTTGAAGCCCTCTGACTTAGGTGATGACCCGCTCATTCGCCGCGGCCCTGCGTGGGACGCGGCTCATCTCATTCATCCGGAGACCAGTATGATCAAGCGCATATCTCTGCTCGCCCGCAAAAGCGGCATCGATGCCGACGAATTCGAACGCCGATGGTTCGGACAGCATGCGGCCATGGTCAGGCAGGTCGACGGTGTGAAGGGCTATGTCCAGAACAAGGTCGAATCCGCGACGGGTAGCATTCAGTCGATCGACGGGATTGCGGAGGTCTGGTTTGCCGATGCGGCGTCCATGACTAGCGTTCTCGCATCGCCGCAATGGCAAGCGGTGGTTGCCGACGCTCGCGAATTTCTGGGTGACGTCACCGCGCTGTCGATCGACGAACGCACGGTCGTGCCAGTGCGGTAAGCCGCACTGGTCGGGACTCTTGCACCGCCCTCGTCGCCAGCCACTGCTTTTCATTAGATGCTTGCATGTATGACTTGCTGATTGGACAGATTGCACTCGTCACAGGAGCCGGCCAGGGCAACGGTCGCGGTCTGGCTGTCGGTCTGGCGCGCTGGGGCGCCGACGTCGTTGTCACCGACGTCAACGCGGGTGCGGCCGCGGAAACCGCCGCGCTGATCCGCGACGCCGGGCGGCAGGCATGGTCGTTCACCTGGGACGTCTCGGATCGCGCCGCCGGCGAAGCCATCGCCACCAGAATCGCAGCCGAGGTGGGCGACGTATCGATCCTCATCAATAACGCGGGCATCATCTTCCGTGGCGACAGTGACAGCGATGAGGCTCTCAATGCATGGAAACGCGTGCTCGGCGTCAACCTCGACGGCACCTACTATGCCACCATGAGCCTGCTGCCCGCGCTCAAGCGCACACGCGGCTCGGTGATCAATATCGGCTCCGTGCAATCCTTCCTGGGTCTCGCGACCAAGGGCGCCGCTTACGCCTCGAGCAAGGGCGCAGTGCTGCTGCTGACCAAACAACTCGCCGTCGAGCTCGCACCGTTTGGCGTTCGCGTCAACGGCATCGCGCCTGGCGTCATTCGCACCCCGATCAATCCGTGGATCGATACCGATCTGCAGAAGCGCGACATGCTGTTGAAACGCGTCCCGCTCGGCCGCGTCGGGGAGCCCGACGATCTGGTGGGAGCCGCGGTGTTCCTTAGCGCCGACGCGCTCGGCAGCTATGTCACCGGCATCATGGTGCCGGTCGACGGCGGCTTCCTCGCCATGTGACGGCGCTGGCATCAACATCGTGGGTAGGCCGGAAGCCCGCACTCATGAGGTTTCGGCGTGATCGCCTGTTTGGAATACATGGAAAAGCGCGAGCACCCACTTTCTGGACGAGAAGCTTTGCTGATCGGCACAGCGCGCAGGCCCGATGCCCTTCGTTCAAAGTCGCAGTCCGATCGAGCCCGCCTAACAGAGCGCGCACCTATGAACGCGTGCGTCCGATTTAGCGAGACGTACTTCGATAATTGGCTCCAGGATAAACCGACGCTTGGCTGTCGATAAGAGGAGACGCAACGTGATTGAACTGTACGCCATGGTAAGTCCGAACGTTCAAAAGATCTATCTTATGCTAGAGGAGTGTGATCTCGACTATCGTGCCCATCAGGTGAACATCTGGAAGGGCGAACAGTTCGCTTCGGACTTTCGCGCACTTAATCCGAACTCCAAGGTTCCGGTGATAGTGGACCATACGCCATTCGGCGGCGGTACGCAGACCATTTTTGAATCAGGAGCCATCCTGATTTACCTCTCGGAAAAGACGAGTCGCTTCCTGCCTTCGTCGGGCTCGACTCGCTATGAGGTTTTGCAATGGCTGATGATCCAGCTGACGGGCATTGGCCCGATGTTCGGCCAATTCAACCATTTCCGGCGCTTCGCCAGTGACAACGCTTATGGCGTCTCACGCTACACGACCCAAGCGGCCACGCTTTATCGACTGATTGATGATCGCCTAAGTCAACACAATTTTCTGGGAGGAGATGACTATTCCATCGCGGACATCGCGACCTTCCCATGGCTACGAAACCAGGCAAGCCGATTCAATGAGGCCCAGTCATTCATGCGGGCGGGAAATCCAGACTATCCTCATCTTTGGCGTTGGTTTGACGGCATTGCGGCTCGAGCCGCGGTGCAACGGGCATTGCAAGTAATAGATTCACATCCGTCGACGCTTCCGACCTCCACGCCAGACGAGATGGATCGCGTCTTCGGTCGCGGTCGGTATGCCGCAAGTCCCGATGCGTGGGGGATGAACGTTACGTCTACAAGTTCATTGTGAGGACACGATGACCGACACGGAACCGCCGGAGAGGGGCGTGCCAACGGGTTATATTCCTCCAAAAGTTTGGAAATGGGAGAGCAAGAGCGGTGGCGCTTTTGCTACGATCAATCGTCCGATTGCTGGCGCGACACATGAGAGGAGCTTGCCGGTCGGTAAACACCCGCTACAGCTTTATTCGCAAGGCACCCCTAACGGAGTGAAGGTCACTGTCTTGCTGGAAGAGCTCTTGGCTGCCGGCCACTCGGGTGCTGAATACGATGCCTGGCTTATCAATATCAATAAGTTAGACCAATTTGGCTCAGGCTTCGTCGGGGTGAACCCTAACTCCAAGATACCCGCTTTGGTCGATCGCGCGCCGAAATGTGGCGGACTACCGATCCACATTTTCGAATCTGGCTCGATCCTTGTCTACCTTGCAGACAAGTTCGGGGCCTCTCTCCCCACCGCACTACGCGCGCGGACCGAGACGCTCAACTGGCTCTTCTGGCAGATGGGCTCAGCACCGTTTCTTGGTGGCGGCTTCGGTCACTTCTATGCGTACGCCCCAACGAATGAAGATCGAATACGCCATCAACCGCTATGCAATGGAGGTGAAGCGGCAGATGGACGTCCTCGACCGCCACCTCACCGATCACGAATACATGGCCGGAGGCGAGTACACTATCGCCGACATCGCAATCTGGCCTTGGTACGGGCGGCTTGCCGCAAACGCCATTTACGAAGATGCTGGCAGGTTTCTCTCGGTGGAGGAATATAAGAGCGTCCAACGATGGACGAAGCAGATCAGCGAGCGGCCAGCTGCTCAGCGCGGCGCGATGGTCAACCGGATTTCCGGAGAGGCTTCGATGCAACTCCACGAGCGGCATGACGGTTCTGATTTTGACGTGATGACGCAGAGCAAGCTCGCCCCGATCGGATCTTCAACGTAATCCGGTCAAAGCAATTTCGACGCAGGCCGAGGGACTCCGCATTGATCTGCGGCTTACGATCGATAACCAAAGCTGGCGCCGACGGCCGCCATCTCGCAACTTGTCAGCTTCCTTGTGGTCCGACATTTGCGATAGTGTCCACCATCTCCTTAGTGGACACGATCATCGAGCCACACCAACGCACTATCGTCGTTCATCGGTCTTCGCCAGACGGCCTTCACCCGAGGAAGATGGCGCTCCGGCGCGGGGCTTTGGAGAAGATTTGCTTTGCTCATTATACAATTCCTCCTCCCCGCGTTCGGGCAGAACGCTGGTCAAACTATGCGAAGATTGTTCAGTTAGCCAGCTGGATGCTGAAGGTGCCAGTTGGTAGCCGATTGGAATGCGTGGCCCGCTCGCACCAGCAATTCTTCTTGGAAGTGCGGCGCGACGAACTGGACCGCAATCGGCATGCCGTCTGTCGTCATGCCACCAGGCATGGTGATCGTCGGGTTCCTCGACATTGTGAACGAGCAGGTGAACCTATGAAGACCGGATATCATGTCGTCGTCCACCCGGGACATTTGCTCGAGCGTGGGCACCGGGAATCCGAGAACCGGACACGCGATAAGATCAACGTTGAGGAACACCGCCTGGACCGACCCGGCGAATTCCTCGCGCCTGAGTATGACCTTCTGGTAATCGAGCGCCGACATGCGGTTGCCAAGTTCAAGAAGGTTTGCGAGCGCGGTACCATATTCGGTTTTGCGGGACGGGAAGGTTTCCGTATGCGCCAACGCTGTCTGAGCCGCGCAGACGTCGAACCAGTCAAAGACGATCTGCGAGGGATCCGGGAATTTGATATCGACGATCTCGGCGCCGAGCGAGCGCAACGTTTCGAGCGTTTGCATGAGTGCGGCCATTGTCGCCTGATCGGTACCGTGGGCGGTCCAATCGCGATCCAGGCCGATCCGCAAGTCGGAGAGGTCGTTGTTCAGGTCCAGAATGTAGTCGGGAACCGGCAACGAAGACGAGGTCGGATCAGCCGAGTCGAAACCAGCCATCACGCCAAGCATGAGTCCCGCGTCGACCGCACTTCGCGTGATGGGGCCGACATGATCGAGGGTGGCCGCTAATTCATAGACGCCATGTCGGCTTACGCGGCCCCAGGTTGGTTTGAGACCAGTAACGCCGTTGACCGCGCTCGGGAGTCGTATCGATCCACCGGTGTCCGACGAGACCGCTCCGTAGCAAAGTCCCGCGGCAACCGCGACGCCGCTTCCGCTCGATGAGGCTCCTGGCCAACGGTCGTTGTGCCATGGATTCAACGGTGGTCCGTATGGCGCAAGATGCTCCGCGTACACACCCTCGGTCAGGTTGAGCTTGCCTAGGATGACTGCACCTGCCTCTTCAAGACGTTGCACGACCGACGCGTTGCCATTGGCGACAGCTTCCCGGCGGAGCGGCATTCCGGCCGTGGTCGGGAAGCCCTTCATATCTACGATGTCCTTCACCGCAATCGGAACGCCGTGCATCGGTCCGCGAACTCGGCCAGCGGCGAGCTCGCTGTCCGCGCGACGTGCCTGCTGAAGCGCAAGGTCCGCCGTCTGGGTGATGAACGCGTTCAGATTAGAACGCTTACCGACCCGGTCTAGAAGAGCCTCAGTCACTTCAATCGATGTCGCATGGCGAAGTCTTATGAGACCGGCGACTTCTGCCAGGCCGAGATAGTGGATGTTGTCGGCTACCATAAATCCTCCGTGGTTGCCGAAAGAACCGCGCAGCAACCTCAAACGCGTTCAATAATCGCATTGGAGCACGGTCGATCCGCTTCCTCAGGCCCCAGTCTTCGCAGGATCTCGGGCTATCGGTTCGCGTTTGACGACGTGATCCGGATGCGGCCAATTCTCCAGCGTGCGCTGGATTTCCTCCTCGAGGCTCTCATCGGTCATGAGGCCTTGCAGCTTGAGGAGCTTCTCCATCGCTGCCAGCCAGCATTCGTAATAGTCATCGGTGTAGCCCTCCCTGATGTGCTCGACATTCTCAGCGCGCGCCACCTCCGCGCTGAACGTCTCCACCCACTGCTTCCAGGAGAAGTGGCCGGCATCGTGGAGCTTGACCACCAGGGCAAAAGCCCTTGCTTCCCACGGTGCCGAGAAAATCACATCGCCGTTGTCTTTCGGGATGTGCGGGGCATTGAGGCAGAGCTGAAGGCTCACTTGCTCGTCCCCTCCGCTGCGAAGTCCATGTGTTCGTCCCAGAGATCAAGGCAAAGCGTGTCTTTTGGGCTGACGTTTTCGCCCCACACTTCCAGAGCGGTGAAGCGAACAGAGTAGACATGCTGCGGCCGCTCTTCGCCCTCGTTGGCGGCGCTGTCATTGAAGGAGAACACGCCTCTGTCCACGACGATGATGCCGATCTTGTCTCGCGCGTAACGGGGAAGACGAGTGTGACCCTTGATGTTGATGTTGCGAGTTCGCACTCGGTCGCCAGCGACAAATCGAGGCGCGGCCGCTTCATCGCGTCTGTAAGAGAACCCGTCGCGAACGATCACGGGCACCTTCTCTACGCTCATTGCGGGCTGGGCGCCTGCCGGAAGGCTCTGCGTGTCGAGAGCCCCGGCGGCCAGAAGATCCTCGCGCGTAAATACCCCCTTCTCGACGAGCAACCGCTCGATGCCGAAAAGCCACTTTTCGTAATAAGTGTCGCGCATGTAGTCCATCATGGGACGGTCCTCCATGGCGTGCCGGTATTCATCCTGGTTCCACCAACCGTTCATACCTATGGCCCAGTTCAAACCGAAGATGCGTCGTTCCCAATCGTCGTGGAAGACACGTTCGTTCTTCTCGACGGTGACGTGCCCCAGACCATCGATGCCACCGCAGTCGTGTATGCCGTTCATCGCGTCGCCTCACGCCGCTGCGGTTTTGGGCTGGCCGACGCCGAGCATCGAGTCTCTGGTAACCAGCTCGGCTAGCTGCTCCTCCGTCAGGCTCTCGGTGCCAACCGGGCGCTGGGGCAGAACCATGTATCGCAATTCGGCGTTCGCATCCCAGATACGCACTTCCTTGCTGTCTGGAACCGCGACCCCGAAGTCGTCCCTGAGAACGGCACGAGGTTCTTTGACGATACGAGAGCGATAAGGGGTGGACTTGTACCAGACGGGCGGCAGGCCGAGCACGTTCCATGGATAGCAGGAGCAGAGCGTGCAAACGAGGATGTTGTGCACTTCGTCGGTGTTCTCGACAACGACCATGTCTTCGCCCTGGAGACGCGACACACCCATTTCTGCGAGGGCGCCATTCGGATTGTCGAGCAGTCGTTGCTTGAAGGCTTCGTCCGACCATGCCCGCGCGACGACTTTCGCTCCGACATGAGGGCCGATGCGGTTCTCATAATGATCGACGATTTCGTCGATGGCGGCGGGGTCGACAAGGCCCTTCGAAACCATCAAGTTCTCAAGCGCCTTCACCCGGACAACGACCTCTTCGGGCGGTGCGTGATGGTGGTCGTGGCCGTCGTCTGCGTGAATATGATCGTGTTCGCGGGTCATTCTGTGTTTTCCCATTCTGTGCGACCGTGGCTCTTCATGCTTTCTTTGGGTCGCATATGTGAGTGGCACGAAACTCCCAGTGTATGGATTTGTAAATACCGAACCGCTAGCCTCGTGCGCTAATCTGCCAGACCCTCCGTCGATGAAGGGTGTCGACCCGGTCACTTAGCTCGACATTGACGATTCGAGGAGCACGGCGGGCCCAACTAACTCGTCCGGTTCGCCTTCCAGACAATCATGAATTGGAAGGACTATTATCTCAAGGAAAATGGATTAGCAAATGACTAATCGCGATTTATCGCGCCAATTGCCGTTCCGCCGGGTTTGGTATGCCGAGCATCGAAGCCAAGCTGATAGGAGAGAGCGTTCGTCGCCGACAGCAACGCCTCGACGAACGGGCTTCCAACCGAGGTGTCGAGAACTTTCTCCGGGCCAATGAGGGTGATTGCCAGCTGCATCTGGCCGACGTGATCAAAGACCGGCGCGGAAATCGCCCCAAGGCTCGGCACCGGGCGATCTTCGATGGTGGCGAAGCCGTTTCGCCTAATTTCTGCAATCGTTGTCTTGGACAGAAACTGGGACTTGCCGATCCGCTGGCTCATGTTGTCTTCCTTGCGTTCGTTCTTGACGGACTCGCGAATCAAGCCTTCCGGCATGAAGGCAGCGAACACCCGGCCGCTGGCGGTGCCGCTGACGGAACAAACCGTCCCTGCACGAGTATTCATGTTGATCTGATCGCCCCTTTCGTGAACCTGGATGACCGTTGGGCCGAATGAACCCCAGGTGACGACGGCAACCGTCATCCCTGTTTCTGTGGCGAGGTTGATTGCCCCTTCAGTCGCCATGCGCAGGGGATCGAAGCTGCGCATCCGCGTAATGCCGAGCTCGAGTGCGAATGGTCCCAGCCGGTATTGACCGGCCTGGGCTTCTTGCTCGATCAAACCTTGCTTCCGGAAGCTGACGAGGTAGGCATGAGCCTGTGCCGGGGCTATCCCCGCCTGCTTGGCGAGGTCCTTGAGCATCATCGGCTCGCCCTCGGTCACAAGGGCATTGAGAAGGCGCGCTCCGACTTCGATTGATTGCACACCACGTCCGTCAGGTTTCATATCCATATCCGCTTGCGGCACCTCCGCATTTCTTTAGCTTTGTATCATTTGTTTTGGACGAAACAATTCGCTCGTATCGTGATTCCGAGGTTCCGGCGATTTTGGCCTGTTGGTAAGCGGTTTTGAGGATTGCAAGGCAGAATCGCTCGATTGAGGCGAGAAGGTCGGTGGCGGACTTTGTCCATCTGAAGGGCTTCGGGCGATCAAGACACCAGCTGCGAGGTCGCCTAATTCATTTACTCAGGGTTTTCGCGATCGCAAGAACGCGCTGTATGGCAGGATTGCTGCCGTTCAGATCCATAGTTTCGCTGGTCCCGATCATTGTTATTACCGCTGCCAGTTCGCCAGCACCGTCGAATACCGGTACCGAAACGGCATTGATGTTTGGAATCGCGCCACCCGCTATCTCCCCATAACCTCGCTCCCGGGTCGCCTTCACTGCCTTCTCGAAAATCGCTTTTGCTTCCGAGGGCTTCGCCAATAGCGTCTTGTTGGAACTTCTCAGTTCGAATTTGAGGCGTTTTATGACGTCATCGCCTTTCTTGAACGCAGCGAAGGTCCAGCCAGTCGCCGTCCCAACAAGCGAGAACAATGTGCCCATGCGGATATTGAGGTTCAGCGACGTGGAGCCTTCCTGGGTTTGAACGACTGTCGGCCCTTGCGGCCCCCACACTGCCATGACCGTCATCAGGCCGGTCTCGGCCGAGAGCGGGGCAAGTACCTTGCTAACCTCATCGAGGGTGGGATGGCTGTGGATTCGCCCCAAACCCAACCTCAATGCAAACGGCCCTATTGAATACAGGCCTGTTTGAGCATCCTGCTCCACCAGGTCGATTCGCCGGAGGCTCGTAAGATATGCGTGCACCTGAGCCGGAGCCATGTTGGCCATGACGGCGAGGTCCCTAAGGGTGACCGGCTTTTGCGTCACCACTAAGGCTTCCAGAATCGCTCCTCCAACCTCGATCGATTGAATCCCCCGCGCTCCAGATGCCATCGGCGTGCCTCCCGAACCCTCTAATAATCCCGTTCTGTACGCCACAAGAGCTGCTGACAAGCGCCGAAGGGGGCAGGAGGAGCAAGTGCGTAATCTTAAATTTTTTATTGACATATCGATTTGCTAATGGTGAATTGCATACACCAACATCAGGTTGGGGAACTTTAGCTATGGGACGCAGAAACCCACGAACTGGCGCAGGGATTTCAGAGAGCAGCTAATGCCGACGCCACGATGGCACACCGGCAACCTCTGTCAGCGCTCCCGGCATGTGAGGTTTTCGGGCCCGCGGAGGATCAAATGGCAGACGAAAATTTCACGACCAACAAGATTCGTCGCAGCGCGACGGCAGTCCTTTGCGCCATGGCTGCTTTCGCCTTGTCGGCAATCGGTGCCTACGCCGACGATGTCGTGTCGATGGATAAGCGAGCCGACATAGCGCCGCTCTGCGGCACGAAACCGATGAAGGTTGCTCTGATTGACGGCTTCGGGGCTGATACCTGGCGCAAGATTGCCCGCGCCGAGTTCGAGGACGAGATCAAGAAGTGCCCGAACGTCACCGCGACGAAGTATTCCGACGCAGGCGGCGACCAGCAAAAATACAACGGCGACATCAACAGCTTTGTCGCCCAAGGCATGAATATCATTATTGCCCTCACCGACTTCGGCGATGCAGCCATCCCTGCATATCGGAAGGCATTCAAGGACGGCGTTACGATGGAGCCGTACTTCTCCCACCTCTCGGGAAAGGTTGGCACGGACTACGCCGCCAATACCTATCAGGATCAACACTACACGGGCGGCATTTGGGCGGATTGGCTTGGCAAGACCCTGAATGGCAAGGGCAATGTCGTCCTGCTTGGCGGCACTGCCGGCGCCGCGTCCTCGAAGGTCTTCATGAACGGCTTTAAAGAACGCCTAAAGAACTATCCGGAGATGAAGCTGCTCGACGAAAACTACATCGTCACCGACTGGAACCCGGCTACGGCGCAGAAGGCTGTTACGGGCCTTATCGCCAAATATCCGCAGATCGATGGCATCGCGTCGGACTACGGAGTGACGACGCTCGCGGCCATCAAGGCGTTCGAGCAGGCTGGCCTTCCGGTCCCAGCCCAAGCAACGTTGGCAAGCAACAACGAACTCAACTGCAAATACGTGAGCGCCAAGAAAGACGGCAAAGCCTGGAAATATTTAACGCTTGACGGTACGACCAACACCGTTCGCTTTGCTGTCCGGTCCGCAGTTGCCGCCTTCCAGGGCATCGAAAACAAGGAACCGTCGGCTGTTGTCCCATTCATCTATGCTAACAGCGAAACCGGCCTCGACCCGAAGTGCGATACCAACGCGCCTCCGGATGCCGACCTGTCGTCGGGCCTGCCGGAGGCAACGCTCCACGCTCTCTTCAACAAGTAGCGGCACGGATTGAGATGAGCAGCTCCACTCTCCTGGCAGTCTCGGAGATATCGAAGACCTTTCCTGGGGTGAAGGCCCTGGACAACGTGACGTTCGATGTCCTGGCGGGCGAAGTCCACGGACTGGTCGGCGAGAACGGAGCTGGGAAGTCTACTCTTATGGCAGTGGCTTCGGGAGCGCTCCGCGCCGACGAAGGCACTGTCACGATCGACGGCGAAGTGATGAGTGGCGATCCAGAAAGGGCGCGAGCGCTGGGGATCGCCATCGTCAGGCAGGAGCCGGCTCTCATGCCGGATCTCACCGTCGCCGAGAACCTTTATCTGGGCGTGCGCGAAGGCGCACGCCCAGCCATCGGCGATCTTTCGCGCTGGTCGGCTCAGGTTCTATGCCGATGGAACGAGAACATCACCGTCAAGCCTTCCGACCGCGTCGACACGCTCAACCCCGAGCAGCGGTTCATCGTCGAAATCGTCAAGGCCCTTGCCGGTGAACCGAAAGTCCTGATCCTTGACGAGCCGACCGAACATCTCGCCGCCGAAGACATGGAGCGCCTGTTCGCCCGCATCAAGGATGTGACCGCCCGCAACGCCGCTGTCGTCTACATCTCTCACCGAATTCGAGAGGTGCAGCTTGTCGCCGATCGCCTTACGGTGCTCCGGGACGGGCAGAGCCAAGGCACGTATTCCGCTAGGTCTCTGAGCGAGGACGCCATCATCCACCTCATCGTGGGCACCGACCTCGAGCGAGAGTTCCCGGAGAAGGAGACCGTATTCGAAGGTGAGGTTTTCTCCGTCAGGGAACTGGCCGGCAAGGGTTTCAACAGCGTCACGCTAAGCTTGCGGCGCGGCGAGATTCTCGGCCTTGCAGGTATCAGCGACAACGGCCAGCATGAGTTCATCCGTGCCTTAGCCGGTCTGAACAAGATCAAATCCGGCGATGTCTTGGTGGATGGGCGGGCCGTCCGGGTGACGTCACCGATCGCCGCCATGGGTAACGGCATCAGCTATCTGCCCGGCGACCGCCATCGGGAAGGCATTTTCGCGGACCTTACGTGCCGCGAGAATTTCTCCTCGCGCAGCGCGTGGAAAGATACCTATTCCATGGTGGTCAACACGGGACACGAAACGAACCGCACCGCGCAGGCGATCCGCCAGTTCGCGATCAAGACGCCCAGCACCGAAACGCCGATTGCGTCGCTCTCCGGCGGCAATCAGCAGAAGCTCGCACTTGCCAGCGTGCTCGCCAGTGATCCGACCGTTCTGCTCGTCGATGAGCCGACACAGGGCGTCGATGTCGGGGCCCGCGCTGAAATCTACAAGATATTGCGGGAGAACGCGAAGAAGGGGATGGCGATCATCGTCATGTCCTCGGACGCCGCGGAGATCGCAGGTCTCTGTGACCGCGTGGTCGTTTTCTCACGGGGCAGCGTCGTCAAGACGCTGAGCGGTGATGAAGTCGTCGAAAACGCCATTACGGGCGCTGCACTGAAGTCGACCTCGGTCAGAACAAGGTCGGAACGCATGGCGAGCGGTTTCTGGCGATGGGCCGCAGGAGACGCCGCGCCACTCGTGATGATCGGCCTCGCTATCCTTCTGATGGGCGCAGTCGCCGCCTCGCAGAATGAGTTCTACCTCTCGATGAGAAACATATCGGGCATGCTGGTTCTGGTCGGCACTCTTGCGCTGGCCGCCTATGCCCAGCAAATCCTTCTGCTCGTCGGTGGTATCGATCTTTCAATTGGTCCGGCTATGGGCTTGGTCCAGGTTGTGGGGTCATTCTATCTCGTCCAGGACGCCGGGTTAGAGGTCCATGCGATGGGCTGGGTCTTCATGCTAGCGGCGGCGCTGTCGATCGGGGTCCTGAACTGGCTCCTCGTAGAACCGTTTAAGCTCCATCCGATGATTGCGACGCTCGCGACCTTCATGGGAGTTCAGGCGGTGTCGCTGATCCTGCGTCCTGCTCCCGATGGCAGCATCGATGGGGAAATTCTCAGCCTGATCGGCGAGCGCTTTGGCGGCATTCCGCTGACCTTCGTAACCGCAGTGCTGGTCGGCTTCGTCCTCGAATTCATTCTCTTCCGCCATCGGCTCGGCTTCACGTTCCGTGGCCTCGGGTCTCGGCAGGAAGCCGCGCGCGTAGCTGGTATTGTTCCCGCCAAAACCAGACTGGTCGCCTACCTCGGATGCTCGCTTCTCGCGTTCATGGCAGCCGTCGCAATGATCGAGCAGGTCGGAATCGGTGATCCGCGCGCCGGCCTGAATTACACCCTCGGTAGCATCGCTGCTGTCGTCATCGGTGGAACGAGCCTATTCGGCGGGCGAGGGTCCTTCATCGGCGCTCTCCTGGGGGCAATCTTCATCATCCAGGTCAACACGGTCACAACGTTCCTCGGCCTTGATCAAGCTTGGCAATCGTATCTGCTTGGCACGATGATCATCATCGCGGTGTCCCTCTATTCCAAGAGCAGACAGATGGCGGTGGCAGCATGAGCGACGTTTTAGCCAATCAAGCCGTGCCAACCTCTGCAGAAAGCGGTGTAGCAAAAATGAAAGGGCGGTTGTCAACAGGGGAGTTCGGCTGGATTTGGATCGCCACCAGTGCTCTTTTCGGGATCAGCGCCATAGTGGCCCCCGGGACCGTCCGCTTTACGTCGATCGTCGCCATGCTTCCTTTTGCCGCGATGCTGGCCATCGTTGCGATCGGACAGACAATTGTCATCCAGCAGCGCGGCCTCGACCTGTCGAGCGCGGGCCTCATGAGCCTCAGCGGCATCCTTGTCGCCCAGCTGGGCTTTTCGACAGGTTCCATCTTCCTGGCAGTCGTCCTGACGCTGATTGTCTGTGCGATTTGTGGCGCCGTGAATGGTCTATTGATAGCTCGCCTGAACATCATGCCGATAGTGGCCACTCTGGCGACCAACGCTCTTCTTCTTGGAGCTATCCAGACACTGTCCGGAGGTAGTCCGATGACCGTGCCTAAGGCGCTGGAGGACTTCTCTCACGAGCGGCTGTTTGGCGTGCCGTATACACTTTTTCTGTCCCTCGTGTTCGTCGCCTTCGCCGCTTTCGTCTCCACACGCACCCTCATCGGCCGCCAGTTCATCGCCGTTGGAGCAAATCAGAGAAGCGCGCGCGCCGCCGGCATCGGCGTCCTGCGGTATCAGGTTGGGACATATGCCGCCGCTGCGCTCTGCTTCGCTGTCGCGGGGATGCTCTACGCGGGCTTCATTGGCTCGGCTTCGCAGGTTGCGGGCAACGACTATCTCCTGCCAGGCATCGCCGCGGTCGTGGTAGGAGGCACGCCCTTCACTGGCGGCCGTGGAAGCGTCATCGCTTCTGGTGTCGCCGCGATCTTCATGACGCAACTAGGCATGATGGTGCTGGCGCTTGGGGCTGGGACCGCCTTCCAACTGCTCGTCCAGGCCGGCGTCATCGTCCTCGCGACGACCATCCGCCATATCCCTGGTCTCCTGCGGGTGCCGCGCTAATCGGCTTCCGACTCAGTAGCGCGCCGTCGCGGTGCTCACAGTCCAAAAGGTACGGATGCAGTCGTGAAACAGCGTAGTTGGATCAATCGACCAACGAACGGGGCTGCCATTTCCCGGTCCAGAATCTGCCGTACAACATCTTCAGCGTCAGTAATTCCCCCTTTCGATGCGTGGCCGCCATCGGAGACCAGATGATCGACACGGTAAAATACCAGGTTTTCGGAAGCGAATCCCTAGATGCGTTCATGGCCTTTGGTCCGGAAGCTTGGAGCAGATTCGCACCAGGCTCACGTCCCCGCTAATGGAGGGCGGTGACGATGCACTGGGCTCTAACGATGCGCTACGAAGGTATGCGCTCGTCCCGGCGCACCGGGCGCAGTTGCATCTGCCGTTCGATGTCGCCGGCTATGCGAACTTCTCCGCCTTGCGCCAGCATGCGTTCAGCGTGGGCACAGAGTTCCGTTGGGCTGAGGGCGGCAGTTACCGCGTCGGGTCTGGCGAGTGCGTGGGCAGAATTCTCCCCGCGCCGGCCGAACGGCGCTGGTAGCAAGAAGTAGACGAAACATCTGGAAACGCTGCAATCGCTGTCTCAGCGAGAAGGAGAACCCGTGGCCAAAGCTTTCGCATCTCAGGGCGACCTGACCGAAAAAAAATGTTCCTTCACCGAGATCGGACGGGACCTATGGGCGTTCACAGCCGAGGGCGATCCCAACACTGGCGTCATCATCGGCGACAACTCCGTGATGATTGTCGACGCCCAGGCGACACCCCGTCTCGCAAGTCTCGTCGTCGAGAAAATTCGCTCTGTCACTGACAGACCGATCAAGTATGTCGTCCTGACACACTATCACGCTGTGCGGGTGCTCGGCGCGTCCGCGTTCAACGCCTCCGAGGTGATTTCCTCCGAGAAGTGCCGGTCCATGATCGTCGAACGGGGTCAAGAAGACTGGGATTCCGAGTTCGGCCGGTTCCCCCGTCTTTTCCAAGGCCACGCATCCATTCCAGGCCTGACTTGGCCGACTCTGACCTTCAGTGATCGCATGATTCTCTACCTCGGCAAGCGCCGTGTCGACCTGCGCTCTCTCGGGCGCGCTCACACGGCTGGGGACATTGTCGCTCATGTGCCTGACGAAAACGTCCTGTTCACTGGCGATATCGTCGAATACCATTCTGCCTGCTACTGTGGCGACGCGCATTTCGGGGATTGGCCCCAGACCCTGGCCGCTATCCGTGAGATCCAGCCGACCGCGATCGCGCCAGGCCGTGGCAGCGCTCTTGTGGGCGCCGAGCAAGTGAACTCTGCACTCGACAACACGGCTGACTTTGTAACGTCGACCTATCGTCCGGTCTCGCGAGTTGCTCGTGGCGGTGGCTCGTTGAAGGAAGCGTGGGACGCGTGCCGTGCGGAATGCGATCCGAAATTCGCGTCCTACGCGATATACGAACATTGCCTCCCGTTCAACGTCGCACGTGCTTATGACGAGGCGCTCGGACTCGACACGCCCAGGATATGGACGGCGCAGCGTGATCGGGAAATGTGGGACCGGCTTCAAGGATGAAAAGGAGCGCATATGAGTGAGTCGGTTTTGTTCGACTACTGGCGGTCGTCTTCAAGCTTTAGGGTGCGGATCGCCCTGAATCTGCTTCGACTGCCACACACAATCGTGTCCGTAAACTTACTAGCACACGAGCAGCGGACGCCGGAGAATCTTGCGCGGAATCCGCAAGGGTTGGTTCCGACGCTCCGGATAGACGGACATGATCTCACTCAGTCGCTTGCGATCATCGAATACCTCCACGAGATCACTCCTGGCAGTACGTTGCTGCCAAAAGATCCGTTCTCGCGATCACAGGTCCGTGCCGTGGCTCACGCTATCGCGATGGAGATCCATCCGATCTGCAATCTCTCCGTCGTGGCCCACGTCCAATCGATCACTGGTGGGGACGACAGGGCCAGAATTGCATGGATGCGGAAGTTTATCCGGGATGGATTGGTCGCAGTCGAGGGAATGCTGAACCGGCTTCCATCGGACGCCTTCTGTTATGGGCCGACACCCACCATTGCTGACATCTGCCTGGTTCCTCAGATGTACAACGCCGATCGATGGGGAGTGGAAACAGCCGACCTGCCAAGGGTCCGGTCGACTAAAGCAGTCTGCGAAGCGCTTCCCGCGTTCAGCACTGCATACCCTCAAAACCCCTGCGAAGCCGTATAGCAGTCGCGATGGCTAGTTCCGGCAAAGATGCCGATGATGCCACGGAGATGGCGACGGCGCAGGTAAATGCAGGCGGGAAGAGCTGGAGCCGGTCAGAGGCCTCTAGCGAGGTAGGTTCCTTGCAATTGGCCATCGCGCAACACGCTGAGACGGCCGGCAATCGCGCGTACTTCGCGGATGCGCTGGGAAATGTATATGACGGCCGCTCCACGAGCCGTGATTCGCCCGATGCGAACGTTGCTACTTCACCGATCTGTGGAGCTGCAGGCTCATCAAGCACGAGTATCTCTGGGTCACAGGCCAGAGCTTGTGCAATTTGGACATTAAAGCGCAGCTCTGGATTGACTGACGCGACTCGATCCTTGGTACCAAATCCCAGGTCTTCCTCGACCCATACTTGAAGCGTCCGAATGTGGGGACGTCGAGATGCAGGTAATCCAAGAATGAGAGTTTCCGCAACAGTAAGGGCGGGCATAAGGGCCCTTGACGGACGGTTGCCAGTCCAAGCTCTTGGGCCTGATCCGGATCGCCATCAACAAAATTGCGAGGCAATTTTCATTGAGCCAGAATCCGGCCGAAGGGCGCCAGAAGCGATCGCGATAAGAGTTGACTTGCCCGCGCCGTTCCCGCCGATCAGCCCGTGGACCTCTCCGGCTCGTAGATCGAAATCAATGCTCTTAAAGGCTTTGCCTCCCAAGACCTTTGCAGATCGGTTTCATCGTGAGGATCGACCGCCACGACTCGCCTTCGACGAAGTCATGCGAACCCGCGTCCTTCCGACAAAGCATCGCGGATTTCCCGTTTCGTTGGTTAGGCCCTGATCAACGCCCCCGACAATCAATAGTCCCGCCGGCGGCATTCGCGCATCGCGGCGCAGATGCCGCGATGCGCGTCCCGTGCTATGGCGTCCTCGCGATCGCCGTCGTGATAGCGGCCGCCAGTTCGTCCGGCGCCTCTAGTGGCGACAAATGCCCAACGCCCGGCAGGATGATGAATTCGGTCCCTTTAATGCGGCTCCCGAGCTCGCGTCGCAACCCAGGTTCGTTCTCGACCTTATCGGCGTCTCCGACGATGACCGTGGTAGGAACGTTGATGTTGGCCACTAGATCTCGGATATCGAGCGACATACCTTTGTCAAACCAAGCGCGTTTTGCTGCGACCGCGCCCCGAAGGGTATCGTCGATCACCTGTTGTCGCAATTCTGCGGAAAGCTGCCGATGAGTAAGAACCGTAAGTGCGGTCTCAAGTCCTTCCGCACTCAGATAGCTTTTCAAGTAAGCGTCCTTCTGCTCTTGCGGGACTTCCATCGGGGTCGGAGGAGCCGGCGCAACTAGGACGAGGCCCTTAAGGCCTGACGGCCTGCGCGCTCCGAGGATTTGCGCGATCTTTCCACCCATCGATTGACCGACGAGGATGTATTGCGAAATCCCAAGCGATTGAATGATGGCGGCGATGTCATCGGCTTGAGTATTCAGGTCATAGTTGGTCGCGTTCTTGTCCGATTCACCCCAACCGCGAAGGTCCGGGGCAACACAGCGGTGGCGCTCAGACAGTCGCTCTGCAACCAGGTCCCACGTTCGTCCCGCCCCGCCCATGTAGTGAATGAACACTAAGGCGGGCTCCTTGACTCCAATATCTCGTACGTTGAACTCGAGTCCGTCGACGTGCAGTTTTCGATTGAGGAAAGCCATGGTGTTGTCCGTATTCCGTGAGGATTGCGCCATTGCGATCGAGAGAGGTTGCAGGATCGCGAGTGTGAGAGCTTGAGCGAGTAGGTTCCGGCGATTGACAGAAAACATGGTCGTGTCCGATCTCCGCTTGGGCTGGCTTGGGATTGAGAGAGCTTGGGGGAGTAGGCCTCGACCTACTGGGCGCCAAAGATGACGCGCCTCCAAGAAAGAGCCGTACGAAGAGTGCTAGATGGTAGGCTTGTCCGCGGAAGTTACTCGGGCATCGCCCGTCTCTATCGATGTCGGCGTCTACTAGGCTAGAGGGAGTCGCTCACGGAGGGAATGACATATTGACCTCGATTTCTGCCATATCGCATTGGCGTTCTTCTTCGTGTCGATGAAGATACTTTCGTGGGAAAGGGGAAAACGATGGTCTAGGATTTCCGTGGATCCGCTTTGGATGATCGTTTTTCCGGGGTGCGGGCCGCTCGATCTAGGACCGTTGTTTGCTTTGAATCTGGCGAGTGGGTCAAACAGGGGCTCTTATCGTCAATGTGTTGAAGGTCTTGCCAGTCGGTTTCGTCCGGTTGGCGTTCCGGTCGCCTTGCGACGCACCTCGATTTGGTCGCCGAGCAGCCGGATATCCTCGATCGTACAGCATAGGCCGGGACAGCCAAATCGATCGACTCAAATGCCTCGCCTAGCCCGTCGCGCGGGAGCCACTCTTCGTTTGTACGATAAGAGTTGTGATCAGGATTCGTCGCTTTGGCTAACAAGGCCGCGACGTCTTTCTCGGGGGGCGTTGAGCGCTTCATGCGGCCGCGTCACGATCCCTTGCTTTCTTCAATCGCCAGCGACAATCCCACTGCGGTGGGTGCAGGCTGGCGATCAAGTGCAGCGAATGAATTGCCGAACATCGGCAGGCCGCTTTTCGATTCCGCCGCAGTCGCTTCGTCCTGGAACACATCCCAATGTTCCGCCAGTCGTCCTTCCTCGATCCGCAAGACGTTGGCTGCGACCGATGCCCGAGAGCGGCCCATCCCGCTAAATCGTCCATGCAGTATTACATAGCTGCCCTCAACGACGATGAGCTGGTTCTCGTATTTCATCGTTTCTGGGAGACTGCGGACCAAGTTGAGTAGACCGTCTCGCCCAGGCTCGACCTGTGGGCTGTGCTGGATATAGGTCTCAGACCAGAACTCCGCCGCTTCGGCATAATCCCGCTTGTTGAAGAGAGTGTCGAAGGCTCGGAGAACAAACGCCTTGGTTTCTTCAGATGTCATCATGGCCATGAGTCCTTGTTGATCCGGTCAATTTTCATATGAACTCAAAGATACTGGCGTCGGGATTGATCATCGCGGATCTGGATGACCAACGTCCCACGAGCGACATAAAGCTGATCCTTCCGGATTGACTGAGCTGCCTGAAATTGCGAGCGCGCAGAGTCCTCAATGAGCTTGGCTTTTGCAAAAGCCGCCCCGCTTGAAAGTGGCGAGCAATTCTCTTATAACAAATGAATTCGTCAATCGCAAATGGCACGAATCGGCCGTACCGTCGTTTCGTCGTTGTCGGTTGGGCTTTGAGAAATGGCGGTGAGATTAGATGACGGAAGCACAAATACAGTCGGATGACATGGGCGTCTATGACGTGATCGTCGTTGGCGCCGGCGCAGGGGGACTGTCGGCCGCGATCACCGCTCGCTCGCTAGGTCTGAGCGTCGCGATCGTGGAGAAGGAGCCCGTATATGGTGGGACGACCGCCAGGTCTGGCGGATGGCTTTGGATTCCATGTAATTCGTTAGCCAAGGAGGAGGGAATCAAGGACACTCGAGAGGCCGCTTACACCTATTTGCGCCACGAGGCGGGAAACTATTTTGACGAGAGTCGCGTCAACGCGTTCCTCGACAACGGTCCAAAGATGGTCGACTTCTTCCACAAAGAGACCGCAGTTAAGTTCTATCTCGGACCAACTTTCGCAGACTACCACGCTGAGGCACCAGGGGGCGTTGTTGGTGGCCGGTCGATTTGCGCCCAACCATTCGACGGACGAGAGCTCGGTGGACGGATAAAGACACTCCGTCCGCCACTTCCGGAAATCACATTGCTGGGGATGATGCTGGGTTCGAACAAGGAAATCCGGCACTTTCTCAACGCGACGCGCTCTATCAAGTCGATTTTCATCGTAGCGGGTCTTCTGCTGAAATATGCGCGCGACTTGGCGTTCCATGGCCGCGGTATGCGATTGACAAACGGAAATGCGTTGGCGGGAAGATTGGCTAAAGCTGTCTTCGATTTGAATATTCCTATCTGGCTGTCGTCACCAGTTAAGGAGCTTCAAGAGGACGGCCAAAGAACGGTCACTGGCGTCGTGGTGGAACGCGAGGGAAAGAGGGTTTCGCTGACTGCTCGTCGCGGCGTTGTTCTCGCCGCCGGCGGTTTCCCACATGATATGGCGCGCCGAGCGAAACTATATCCGCACCTTCTGAATGGCTCCGAACACTGGTCGCCGACGTCACCGGCGAGCACTGGCGATGGTATTCGACTGGGAGAGGCGGCTGGCGGGGAGATTAATTCGGCCGTCGGCAGTCCCGCCGCTTGGGCCGTTGTATCAAAGGTTCCTCATCGCGACGGAACGACGGGCCTGTTTCCCCATTTCATCGACCGTCAAAAGCCGGGGATTATCGCAGTGACCAGGAAGGGACTTCGCTTTGTTAACGAAGGGAATTCCTATTTCGATTTCATCTCCGCGATGATTCATGTGTGTCAGGATACAGCAGACTGCTCGGCATTCCTGATTTGCGATCATGCAGCTTTGAGGCGTTATGGGATGGGGTTCGTAAAGCCCTACCCATTGCCCTACTCGCACCACGTGCGTTCGGGCTATCTCTTGAAGGGCAAAACTCTTGATGACCTGGCCACTGCGGCCGGCATCGATGTCGCGAACTTTAAGAAGACGGTGGTTGACTACAACGTGCACGCACGCGCTGGGCAGGATCCGCAATTCGGTAAGGGCACCACGGCGTATAACCGCTATTTGGGTGATCCCGACCACAAACCTAACCCGTGCGTTGCGCCAGTCGAGCAGGGACCTTTCTATGCGATTAGGGTCTTCCCGGGCGATCTCGGAACATTCATCGGTTTGAAGACCGATCGATATTCTCGGGTCTTGAACTCCGATGGTGAGCCCGTGCTTGGTCTTTATGCCGTTGGTAACGACAACGCGAGTGTGTTTGGCGGAAACTACGTCGGCGGTGGGACCACTCTCGGACCAGCGATGACATTTGGCTACATCGCTGCTCGGCACTTAGCCGAGGCGCGCGCGTAGCAGTTGTTCGGCGCCCTGCCAAGGACTGTGAGCCTTGAGCGACGAACACCAATAGATATCGGCAGATGGCCGCGACTATAGCACCCGACCAACGATCAGAGCGACGGCCTCTGTTTGTGCCAGTCGGTGACTGCTTGAAAGGCAGAAGCTGCCCGAATAAAGGCAGCTTCATCGAAATGCCTTCCGACGAATTGGAATGCGATCGGCGCGCGCGGCTGTGTCCGAGGATTTGGAGTGATCGAACCAGGGTCGCGTTCTAACGTTCTAACCTCGAATTGACCGCGGTTTCGAAGTGCCTCCAAGCGGTTGTCGAAGTCAGCTTAGAAGATCAGATGTGCACCCCGGCCACCCAGAGGTGCGGGACAGCCGCGTGCGCCTGCGCTACGAAGCGACCCGACGGACTCTGGGCGGTCGACGTCGACGGTAGGGGCAACGCAAAATGCGAGGTCGCCCTCAATTTCCACTCGACGCGTTGGGCCTGGCGGCTTAAAAAGAGGTATGTCCATTAAAGCTGCCAAATCGGACCGGCAAATACCGCGCAAGGTTGTGATCGTCGCTTACGAGGCAGCCAACTTGATGGACATTTCCGGGCCGCTACAGGCCTTCAGCGACGCTCGCTTCGAAAATGGTCGTCCCGCCTATCAGGTCGTGCTGGCGTCGGAGGCGGGCGGCTCCGTCGTCACCGACACTGGCGTGAAGCTGGAGACTGTGCGCCTAGATAGAACAGTTCTTAGCTCCGTCGACACGCTGCTCGTTGCGGGCGGCGATCTAGAAATTGTGCCCATCGCGACCGTATCGCTCCGAGCCAAGCTGGCCAAATATCTCGACCGACCGCGTCGATTGGGCTCTATCTGCACAGGGGCGTTTGTTCTCGCCGAGCTTGGGGTTCTGGATCGCCGCGAGGCGACAACGCACTGGGCCTTCTGCAGCCGCCTCGAGGCCCAGTATCCGACCATAAAGGTTAAGCCCGACGCGATTTTTGTCACCTCGGATCATATCTGGACATCTGCCGGGGTCTCTGCAGGGATCGACATGGCGCTGGCGATGATCGAGGATGATCTGGACCATTTGGCCGCGCTCAATGTCGCCCGAGGAATGGTGCTTTTTCTGAAGCGGCCAGGCGGCCAGTCGCAATTTAGCGCCGAACTGCGCGGGCAGATGCGTGACGCACACGGCAGATTCGGTGATCTCCATGATTGGATCCGCGGCAATCTCAACGCAGACCTGTCAGTTCCCGCGCTGGCGGAAGCGGCAAAGATGAGCCCGCGGAACTTTGCTCGTGTCTATACCCGCGAGACCGGGGAAAGCCCGGCGCGGGCGGCTGAGAAGCTCCGCACTGAAGCGGCCAGACGCCTTCTCGAGTCGGCGCACGCCCCTATACATGTCGTCGCACATTGCGCCGGTTTTGGCGACGATGAACGCCTGCGCCGCGCATTCGTGAGAACTTATAGGGTGTCTCCTCAGGACTATCGCAGTCGTTTTGGGCCCCTGCGCGCTTGAGACGCAGTCCAAATTGACGCTGGAACACTCGCGAATTCAGTTGTCCTAAAACGAGGGGTATTTGTCATTGCTGCCACAAGTGGGCGGAAATATCATTTTTGCAGAAATGAGCCAGATGTTCGAGGACAACACGTGAGCGCCCCAGTTACTATCAGAGGCATTGTCGCGCCGGACTCGGGACTCGCGCGAAAAACCGCTGCGCTTGCTGCGCAAGCCCATTCGGACGCGATCCTAAATCACGTCCACCGGACATGGTGGTTCGGGGAGTTCATTGGCAAGAAGCGGGAGATGAAATACGATCGTGAGCTGGTGTATGTTGCGTCATTGCTTCACGACCTGGGCCTTTCGGAGCATCACGCCGCCGACAAGCGCTTCGAAGTTGACGGTGCCGACGCTGCGAGCAAGTTCCTGCACGCCCACGATTATCCAAAAGCTAAAACCGACATCGTCTGGGATGCTATTGCTCTTCACTCTGCCGCTGATATTGCCGAACTTAGGGAGCCTGAGGTCGCGCTTGTCCACTTCGGCGCCTTTGTCGACGTCATGGGATTTCGGATGGAAGAAATCTCACCTCAACTGATCGACGATACGATCGCGCTCTACCCGCGGCTCGGCTTCAAGAAAGCGTTTTCGGAGGCGCTGGCCGAGGTCGCCAGGAAGAAGCCGCATACTGCAATCGGTACGGGTTTGGCCGACCTCGGGCGCCGCCTAGTGCCGGGTCTTGAGATCCCGAACGTGTGCGACATTATCCTCGGGGCGCCATTCGAGAGCTGATGCGTGAGCAGCCCGGTCTGGCGGGCCTTGTGGTGGGTCATGGCCGGTGACCGCGGGAGCGTGAATGTACGCTTAAGAGGTCGATCGTCGCCTTTTGCGCTCCAGCATCTCCAATATGTGATAACTGCGGCGGACCAGGGCAGCTTTCGACGAGCCGCGATTTGCAATTCGTCATCGCCACCGGGCTACGACGATACGTGCACGAAGGCTTTGGCATCGGCGGCCAGGTAGTCGGTCGCCTTTTGGGGGCGGTGGTTGATCTCCCACCGACTGCCGCCCCTTCCTAGGCTCCCGCTAGGGCTTAGGATGATAAAGCCGGCCTCTATCGGCTGTTCAGAGGACTAGCCGCGATGTCTGCCCGCGAGATCAACGACCCATTGCAGTTGAGGGAATCCGAAGACGAGGGTGGAGGCATCGATTTCCGCTCGGCGTGTAGTTGTTTTCAAAGCGTCGAGAATTATGGCCCGCCGGCTCAATATTCTGTCGCGTCTCGCTGAGCGATTGGCTGCATATTGATCATGGCCGATGACCTCAAAAGCACAAATTCGTTACTCACAGGTCGATCACCGGCTTTCACGCTCCAGCATCTTCGATACGCGATTTCGGCGGCGGATCACGGCAGTTTCCGGCGGGCCGCGGATGCATTGCTCCTTCGACAATCCACGCTTAGCCGCCGTATTCGTCAGCTTGAAGATTCGGTTGGCATGGTCGTATTCGAGCGATCGAGTGGAGGGGTAAGCGCGACGACCTCCGGGCGGGAATTCCTCCGGGTTGCGCGGTCGATCCTCGAGCAGCTGGACGCATTGCTAGCGACGACGCATAGCGCGGGCCGAGGCGAGGCGGGCCAGCTCGCGATCGGTTTCTACACGTCACTGTCGGCTGGAAACTTTCGCGCTTCGCTCATGGATTTTCGACAACGATTTCCTCAGATCGAAATCGAGATGATCGAAAAGTCGAGGCGTCGTCTCGTCACAGCGCTTCGTAACGGCGTCGTCGACATCGCGATCGTTACCGGCGCCGCTCCATTGCCCGAATGCCTCAGCGTTTCGCTTTGGAGTGAGCGAATTATGGTCGCGCTTTTGGAAAACCATCCGCTCGCCAAGAAGGAGCTCATCTACTGGACGGACCTCAAAGCGGAGAGGGTCCTTCTGAGCCGCCGAGATCCAGGTCCAGAACTTGAGGATCTGATCACGGCGAAATTGGCGTCGCCCGTAGATCGACCAAGAATCTTTTTCCACGATGTGTCTCGCGGCAGTCTTTGGAACCTCGTTGGAGCCGGATTCGGCATCACGTTGCTAACCGAAGCCACCGTTGGCACCAATTTCGTTGGCGTCGTCTACAAAGATATTCGGGACACCACGGAGCCAACGCGGATCGGCTATTCCGCTCATTGGAGAGCGGACAACGAAAACCCGGCCTTGGCGAGTTTCCTCAAGATTCTTTCGGAGCGCTATCCCTTGCCGACCATCGGTGCTTGATTGGCGCGCCGCATCTTCGCGAACGTCCGATCCGTCGCCATGAACCGCGCCAGCATCGGCGCGATCAGCTTTGCGGGTTCGGCAATCGACAGTCCCGTTTCCCGTCCAAGCGCCTGGGCGTAGGCGATGAGATCGCGATGCAGAGCCGCAGGGATTTCGATGGCGAGTCTCACGGGCTTGTCGTCGGCGATCGCGCCGAGCTTCAGCTTGGGCGTCTTCATAGGCTCATCCTGGATAGGGTTCGAGCACCAGATCGCGGTTGACGATCACCCGCACGGGAAAGCCGGGCCGGATCGTAATCGTCGGCTGGATATTCAAGGAACGGCTTACGACCTGCTGGCCAACTTGGTTCACGCCTTGCGAGCCGCCTTGCTGGATTGCCTGAACGAGCGAATTCCCATTGTTGCTCATGCCGACCTCGGAGCCGACGCTCAGCACGGTCGAAAGGATGGCCGCCTTGAACAGCATGCCCCAATGGTAATCGACCTGATCTTCGAGGCCGGCATAACCTTCCGTGTCAGCGCCGGGCTGGCGTTCGAGGACGATCGAACGGCCGTTGGGCATGATCAGCCGGTTCCAGACCAGGAGAGCACGCGACTGGCCGAAGGCCACCTGCGCATCGTACTGGCCGATCAGCCGCGCCCCCTGCGGGATCAGCAGAAACTTCCCCGTCGGCGAATCGTAAACGTCCTCCGTCACCTGCGCGGTGACTTGGCCGGGCAAATCGGAACGAAGGCCGGTGAGCAATGCCCCCGGAATCACAGCGCCTGCCTGCAGCACATAGGGACTGGCCGGCGCCTCGACGCGGTCTGGGCTGACGGTCCGGCGGTCAACGTTTCCGTTCAGGAAGGCGAGCTTGTGATCCTGCGAGGTCAGATCGTTTGAGGCGGCCGCAGCCGCCGCGGCGACGGCCTGTGCGGGCGCCGGGAGAGACGCCGGGATGATCGGTCCGACATTGGTCGTCGCGAAGAGATGGCTCGTCAGCGCCGCCTCCGCTTCCTGCGCCTCGCGCTGCTGGGTTGGATCCGAAGCCATGCTGGGCGCTGGAGCGCCGGCGTTGAGGATCGGCCTGCCGAGATCGCCTGGCAGCGGTGGCCCTAGCTTGGGCGTTCCGTGCGGCAGCCCCGAATAATCTTGGGGCAGATTGGCGAGCCCGTCCGGCGTATTCCGATTGTCGGTGCTGTAGAGTTCTGAGCCCACCGGCTTCCGCTGCGGCTGCAGAGCGAGAAAGAGAGCGCCGCCGATGCCAACCGCCACGACCGCGCCAAGGCCTATGACCACTCTTCTCGAGAGCCGTGTCACCGGAGATCGGTGGGAGCGCAGGCGCATCTCCTGCGGCGGCCGCTCGCCTCTGACGGGCGGCGGCGCTTCTTCGCGCGGGGCATCCGTCACTGCTGCGGCCTCCCGTCGGTGCGCACGATCCGCACCTTCTTCTGATGCTCGCCGCCGAGCCTGAGCTCAGCTGCGGCGAACAGGCGATCGACGATCATATGATGGTCTTGCACGCGATAGTTCACGAGTTCGGCGCCGCCCTCCGCGCCGATCACCCAGAGCGGGGGCATTTCTCCGCGGCGGATTCCGGTAGGAAACTCGATGAACACCTGCCGCCCGTCGTCGAAAGCGCGGAGCGGTCGCCAGGGAGGCGTGTCGCCTTCGATTTCGTAGCGGAAGTTCAGCGCATTGACGTCGACGCCGGTCGCGACCGGGGCGGCAGCATCGGCGACGACGTTCTGCTGGCGCAGCGCGATCAACTGGTCCTGCGAATAGGTCCAGGACACTGAGGCCATGTAGGTCTTATCGTCCGACCGCAGCTCGAGATGGTAGGTGCGCCGATCCGTGTTGACGATGAGATTGCTCATCAAGTCCGGCCGCGTCGGTTTGACCAGGATGTGGACGCGCTTGGCGGCGCCCGTTCCGCTCTCGGTGTCACCGACGATCCAGCGCACGGTGTCGCCGGCGGCGACGGGACCTGAACCGACAAGCTGCTCGCCGGGTTCAAGCGTGATGTCCGTGATCTCGCCCGGCGCGGCATAGACCTGATAGAGCGCGCCTTCGGAGAACGGATAAACCTGGATCGCATTGAGATAGCCCGCGCGCGTCGGCTGAATACGCGCCTCGTCATTGGCGTGGTCGACCCGGGCGCGGGGATCGGCGGCCTCGGGCGGCTCTGTCTTCGCGCCCGGCAGCGGCTTCAACTGGCCAGGCAGGGGAAGAAGCTTGGGAACCTCGACGACCTTCACGGGCTTCGGCGGATTGGGCTGCAGCACCGCTGAGCGCGGCGTGTCGTCGTAAGCGATCTCCGGCGGCTTCCACGCCGTCGTGCAGGCGCCGAGCGAGAGCCCAGACGTCAGAAGGATCGTGAGAGAGAGGATACGCATCAGCCAAGCTCCTTGGACCAGTTGAGGGCGTGGACGTAGACGCCGAGCGGGTTCTTCTTCAGCCGGTCTGCGTCGGTCGGTGGCTGCACGACGATGGTCACAATCGCGCTCCAGCGTTCGGTGGCGGTCAGCGCGTCGTCGACATAGCGCCGCTCGGTCCAGGCGACGCGGAAGCTGTCGCTCGAGGCGCGGATGACGCTGGCCACGTCAATCGACACCTGCGTCTTGTCGATCTTGGAGAAGGGGTCGTTGGTGCGCGCGTAGTCGTTGAGCGTGAGCGCGCCCTTGTCGGTGACGTAATTGTAGGCCTCTAGCCAGTTCTGCCGCAGCACGACCGGATCGGCGGGAATGCCGCGCACCTCCTGGACGAAACGGGCGAGATGCCAGGCGATCTGCGGATCGGTCGGCCGATAGTCGGCGATCGCCGGCGCGACGGCCTGCGACTGGCCGAGCTTGTCGACCTGCACCACCCACGGCGTCACCGTTCCGCGCGCGGATTGCCAGACGAGGCCCGCGGTGAGCCCACCGCTGAGGAACAGCATGCCGAAGAAGGCGAGCCGCCAGTTCCTGGCCTGGACGCGCGCGGAGCCGATGCGCTCATCCCAGACCTGGCCGGCTCTTTGATAGGGCGTCTCGGGTTCGGGGGTCCGGCCATAACGCACGGTCGGTCGCTGGAACATTCTTCAGTCTCCTTCAGAGAGATCGACGCCGCCGCCGCTGCTCGGATGATCGCCTGAGCGAAGGGCATGCTCGACGGCGCTGACGCCACGGCTGATGGCTTGATTGCGTTTCATGCGCCGCACCCACGCCGGCGGGCCGGAGCCCTCGGCTTGGCCGGGAGCGCTCGAAGCTTGTGAGCTTGCTCCTCCCGTCGCGGCCTGGCTTTCGGCAGCAGGGTCTCCGCCGACGCTGGACGCAGCCGCCCGAAGCGGACTGGTGGCGGAGGACGCGTCGGCCTCGGCGCCTGCGGCAACGCTGCCACCGCGAAAGGCGGTCGCGGCTCCGCCGATTACGGATGCGCCCGATCGCGCGCCGCTCGCGATCGCGCTGCCGGCTGCGCCGATGCCGCCCGCCGCCAGGCTCGCTCCGGCAAAGCCAACGCCGGCGACCGCCATACCCGTTCCGACGGCCGCGCCGGCTCCAAGCTGCGGGCCGCCGGCGATCAGGCCGTTCGCAATGCCGGGTCCGAAGATCGTGAGGCCAAGCATCGACAGAGCCGCGAGGATCAATGTCAGGGCGTCGGTGATCGTCGGCGGGTTATTCAGGACGCTGGTGAACTGGCCAAAGATCGTCGAACCGATGCCGACGATCACAGCGAGCACGAGAATCTTCACGCCCGACGAGACGACATTGCCCAACACCCTCTCCGCCAGAAAGGCAGTACGCCCGAAAAGACCGAAGGGTACGAGGACGAAGCCAGCCAGCGTCGTCAGCTTGAACTCGATCAGGCTGACGAAGAGCTGAATCGCCATGACGAAGAAGCTGATGACCAGGATGGCCCAGGCGAGCAGCAGGATGACGATCTGGACGAAATTGTCGAAGAAGCTGGCGAAGCCCATCAACCCGGATATCGAGGTAAGGATCGGCTGGCCCGCGGTTACGCCAACCTGGGCGATGCGGCCCGGCTGAAGAAGCTGCGCCTGGCTCATAGTGCCGCCGCTGGCTTCGATGCCGAGGCCGGCCAAGGAGTTGTAGATGATCTGCGCCAGATTGTTGTAGTTGCCGATGATGAAGGCGAAGACGCCGATATAGAGGGTCTTCTTGATCAGCCGGGCGAGCACGTCCTCGTCAGGCGCCATCGCCCAGAGCAGGCCGGCCAACGTGATGTCGATGCCGATCAGCACGCCGGCCAGCCAGCGCACATCGCCCTGCACGAGGCCGAAGCCGGAATCGATATATTGGGTGAAGACCCCCAGGAAATTGTCGATGACGCCTGTGCCGCCCATCGTCAGCGATCCTCGACCCTGGTGGTGGCCTTATGTTCGGTCGTTGGATCGATCGAGTTCGCGTCCGTAGGAGGAGCCGCGAAGAAGCGTCGACGATTCTCAGCCCAGGCGGCTTTACAGGCGGGGTCGTCCTCCGCGGCCATGCCGATGCCCTGACAGCGCGCGAGCTCTCGCACGAGCGGATCACTTGGCGCCGAAGCAGGAGGCATAGGCGCAGGCGCGACCTCATCGCCGCGCCGCAAATGGACGGCGAACACCACAACGATCGCCGCGACAGCGACGAAACCGAGTGCGCGGCCGAACGGGCCGATATTTGGAATCGGGCGGCGCATCAGTGGAACATCTGCGCGGAGCCGGCTTGATAGCCCCCGCCGTAATTGAGAAAGTTGGTAAGCTGCTGCTGCGCCTGCGCCTGGTTCGCGACGACGCGCGCGCCTTCCAGGCTCTGTGCGTGCGCGATCGCCGCCATGACCGCGGTCAGATCGGCGAGCTGCGTCGTTTGCAGCGCGATCAGTTGGTTGCCGGACTGGGCGGCCTGCAGCGCGCCTGCGGCCGACTGGCTCGACGAGGTCAGCGCGCTGATCTGTGTGCGCGTCGTGTCGAGGTTCTGCACGACGCCCGCCTGCACCTGCATCGCGTTCTGAAAGCCGGTGAGCGAGTTCTGCCATCGGGTTTGCGCAGCGGCCAGGAGCTGCTGTGAGGATGTGGAACTGGAGTAGGTTTGGGGATAGGCCTGCGTGAAGGCCTGGTTGATGGTGGTGACGCTGTAGGCGATGCCCTGGGCCTGGGCGAGAAGCTGCTCGGTTCTCGTGATCGACTGCTGGAGCTGGGCGAGCGAGGAATAGGGCAGGCTAGCCAGGTTCTTCGCCTGATTGATCAGCGACGTCGCTTGATTCTCGAGGCTCTGAATCTCGTTGTTGACCTGCTGTAGTTCGCGCGCGGCGGTGAGCACGTTCTGCGAGAAGTTCGTCGGATCGTAGACGATCAATTGCGCCCGCGCGGGGAGGATCGCGGTGGCAACCGAGAGAAGCGCGGCGCCGGCGAGGAGCGCAGCGCGCAGACGATTGATCATTGGGATATCTCCTGAACGTCGTTGACGAGCATGTCCGCCGCCCAGCCAAGGCCCTTGCCGCGAAGCCATGCGGCGGCGAATCCTGCGCGGCCATGCGCGGCGAGCGCCTCCGCAATGGCGGTCTGGTCGGTCTTGGAAGAGGCGGCTGCGAAGGCGAGCGCGACCTCGCTCAAGCCGAGATCGAACAGGCGATTGCCGCGGCGGGACTGGCAGTAATAATCGCGCTTCGGCGTCGCGAGGCTGAGGATCTCGATCTGACGATCATTGAGGCCAAAGCGGCGATAAATGGTCGCGATTTGCGGCTCGAGCGCGCGTTCGTTAGGAAGGAATATGCGCGTCGGGCAGCTCTCGATAATCGCCGGCGCGATCGCCGAACCGTCGATGTCGGCGAGCGACTGAGTGGCGAAGATGACCGAGGCGTTCTTCTTCCGAAGCGTCTTCAGCCATTCGCGGAGCTGGCCGGCAAAGCCCTTGTCGTCGAGCGCCAACCATCCCTCGTCGATCATCAGCAAGGTGGGGCGGCCGTCGAAGCGATCCTCGATGCGATGAAAGAGATAGGATAGGACGGTCGGCGCCGCGCCGGAACCGATGAGGCCCTCCGTCTCGAAGGCCTGGACCTCGGCTTCACCGAGGCGCTCGGTCTCCGCATCGAGCAGGCGACCCCAGGGACCGGCCACGGTGTAGGGCTGCAAAGCCTGCTTCAGCGCGTTCGACTGCAGGAGAACCGACAGGCCGGTGATGGTCCGTTCCGCAATCGGCGCGGAGCTCAGCGAAGTCAGCGCCGACCACAGATGCTCCTTGAGCTCGGGCGTGATCGCCACCGTTTCGCGGGCGAGCAGCGTCGCAATCCAATCGGCCGCCCAGGCGCGTTCGCCGGGCTCATCAATGCGGGCGAGCGGCTGCAAGGCGACGGGCTCGGTGACGTCGTCTGCCAGCGCACCGCCGAGATCGTGCCAATCGCCGCCCATGGCGAGCGCCGCCGCGCGGATCGAGCCACCGAAGTCGAAGGCGAAGATTTGCGATCGGGGATAGCGGCGAAACTGCAGAGCCATCAGCGCCAGCAGCACGCTTTTGCCGGCGCCGGTCGGGCCGACGATCAGGGTATGGCCGACGTCGCCGACATGGAGCGAAAATCGGAACGGCGTCGCCCCTTCGGTCTTCGCAAGGAGGAGCGGCGGCTCCTGAAAATGCTCATCCCTTTCCGGCCCCGCCCAGACCGCCGAGAAGGGCATCATATGGGCGAGATTCAAGGTCGAGATCGGCGGCTGGCGGACATTGGCGTAGACGTGGCCAGGCAGGCTGCCGAGCCAGCCCTCGATCGCGTTGACCGTCTCGCGCATGCAGGTGAAGTCGCGACCCTGCACGGTCTTCTCGATCAGACGCAGCCGATCGTCGGCGATTCCGGCATTCTCGTCCCAGACCGTCACGGTCGCGGTGACGTAGGCCTCGCCGACGAGATCGGAGCCGAGCTCCTGCAAGGCCATGTCGGCGTCGAGGGCCTTGTTGGCGGCGTCCGAGTCCATCAGCACCGAGGCCTCGTTGGTCATTACCTCCTTCAGGATCGCCATGATCGACTTGCGCTTGGCGAACCACTGCCGGCGGATGCGGGCGAGCACCCTGGTGGCGTCGGTCTTGTCGAGGCAGATGGCGCGCGTCGCCCAGCGATAAGGGAAGGCCAGCCGGTTGAGATCATCGAGCAGACCGGGCCAGGTCTGCGACGGGAATCCCATGATGGTCAGCGTGCGCAGATTGGCGCGGCCGAGCCGCGGCTCGAGGCCTCCGATCAGATCCTCATCGGCTAGGAAGGCGTCGAGATGCATCGGGGTCTCAGGCACCCGCACACGCTGCCGGCGCGTCGAGATGCAGGAATGGAGATAGGTCAGCGTCTCCTCGTCATCGAGCCATTCGGCCTCTGGCATGAACCCCTCGATCAGCGCCAGCACGCGGTCGCTGCGGTCGATGAATCCAGCGAGGGCTCCGCGCCAGTCGGCGCCGCCACCGGCGCGGTTCTCGTAGAGCCACGCCTCGGCGCGCGCGGCATCTTCGGCAGGCGGCAGCCAGACCAGCGTCAGGAAATACTGGCTTTCGAAATGTGCGCTTTCTTCCTCGAACTGCGCTCGGCGCTCGGCGTCCACCAGTCTCGATGCGGCATCAGGAAAGACGCTTTCGGGATAGCGATTGCCTGGCAGGCGCTGCGCCTCGACGAAGATCGCCCAGCCCGAGCCTAAGCGACGAAGCGCGTTGTTGAGGCGGCCGGTGATCGCGACAAGCTCGGCTGATGTCGCGGAATCGAGATCGGGGCCTCGAAACCGCGCGCTGCGCTGGAACGAGCCGTCCTTGTTGAGGATGACGCCCTTCTCGACCAGCGCCGCCCAGGGCAGGAAGTCGGCGAGCGTCTGAGAGCGGCGGTGGTATTCGGCGAGGTTCATCATCGCTGCGCCTCACGCGGTCATATGCTGGGGGTAGCGCAGATGGCGGCGAACCACGTCGACGAAGGCGGGATCGCGCTTGGCGGCCCAGACTGCGGCGAGATGCCCGATCAGCCAGATCGCTGCGCCGACGATCCAGAGGCGGAGGCCAAGACCGACCGCTGCGGCGAGGGTGCCGTTGATGATGGCGACCGCGCGTGGCGCGCCGCCGAGGAGGATCGGCTCGGTGAGCGCGCGATGGACGGGCGCGTAGAAGCCGGCGATTGCGTCGGACTGCTCCATCAGATCAGCGCTCCGCCGCCGAACTGGAAGAAGGACAGAAAGAACGAACTCGCGGCGAAGGCGATCGACAGGCCGAACACGATCTGGATGAGGCGGCGAAACCCACCCGAGCTCTCGCCGAACGCCAGCGTCAAGCCGGTCATAATAATGACGATCACCGACATGACTTTCGCGACCGGCCCTTGAATCGATTCCAGGATCTGATTGAGCGGCTGCTCCCACGGCATGTTCGAGCCGGCCGCGAAGGCGGGTCCCGTGACAAACATCACGGCGGCGAAGGCGGAGACCGCCAGCATCCGGCGGTGCAGACTTTGGAATGGCGGCATCATGGTTCTCCTGCGGGCTTGAGCACGTAATCGCCGTTGGAGCTCAGCCCCTTCACCGCGGCGAGCTCGACGAGCCTGCGGGCGGAGCCGCGGCCGGCGAGGACAGCGATCAAATCGATGGTTTCGGCGATGAGGGCGCGTGGAACAGTGACGACCGCCTCCTGGATGAGTTGCTCCAGCCGGCGCAGCGCGCCGATCGCCGAGCCCGCGTGCAGCGTGCCGACCCCGCCGGGATGGCCCGTGCCCCAGGCTTTGAGAAGATCGAGCGCCTCGGCGCCGCGCACTTCGCCGACCGGGATGCGGTCCGGCCGCAACCGGAGTGCGGAGCGCACGAGGTCGGAGAGCGAGGCCGCGCCGTCCTTGGTTCGCAGCGCGACCAAGTTCGGCGCGGCGCATTGCAGTTCTCTTGTGTCCTCGATCAGCACCACGCGATCATTGGTCTTGGCGACCTCGGCGAGGAGCGCATTGACCAAGGTGGTCTTTCCGGTCGACGTGCCGCCTGCGACGAGGATGTTCTTGCGTTCGCGAACGCCGTCGCGGAGCAGCTCCGCCTGGGCGTCGGTCATAATGCCGGCCGCGACATAGTCAGAAAGCGTGAACACCGCGACCGCCGGACGGCGGATCGCAAAGCACGGCGCGGCCGCCACAGGCGGGACCAGGCCCTCGAAGCGCTCCCCGCTTTCCGGCAGTTCCGCCGAGACCCGCGGCGATCCCGCATGGACCTCGACGCCGACATGATGGGCGACAAGGCGAAGGATCCGCTCGGCGTCCGCCGGCGCGACGCGGCAACCGGTGTCCTCCAATCCCCCCGACAGTCGATCGATCCAGAGCCGGCCATCGGGATTGAGCATCACCTCGACGACACTGGCGTCTTCGAGATAGCCTGATATCGCGGGCCCGAGCGCCGTGCGCAACATGCGCGCGCCACGAGCAAAGGCCTCGGATCGAAAGGGAACGGCAGTCAATTGAACCCCGCAATCTCGCCTCATCGAGGCGATGGATCAGCGGGTCGACTAAAGAGAGGCGAAAGCGGGGAAGCGCAACAAGAGCGAGAGGAGGGTAGGGCCGTGGCGTAGAAAGACAGGAGGATGGCGGATTCGATGTTATGTCGTCTCGCCTGGCTTGGCGTTCACCGATCGAGCGGGATCGACATCCATCACGACCTCTTCGGCGAGCGTACGCCCTCGCGCCAATCGCCGACCCAAGGCCTCCACAAAGCCCTCATAGCGCTCCCTGCCCTTGGCTTGCGCGGCGGGCAGGGCGGTGTCGGGCAGGGGCGGCGTGCTCGTCAGCCAGAAGCGGACGAACACCGCTAGCGCCTCGTTCGAAATCGTGACGTGGCGTTCGAGCCGCTCGAGATGCCGCGTCATCCGATCGAGCCGCCGCGCCAGCGCCGCCTCGAGCCGATCGGCGCCGTCGGGCGAAAGATGCGAGGCGAGGGCGGCCTCGACCACCAGCGCCTGCGGCACGCGTTTCCTCGCGGCGTAGTCAGCGAGCTTGAGGGCGAGATCAGGTGGCAGGCGAAATGTGTGCTTGGTGCGCATCGACCGTCACATCCGCAAGTCGTCGCCGGGATCGAGCGGGACCTGCCTGACCGCGTTCCCGAAATTGCGCTGCATGACGCGGAGGCGCTGCGCCTCGTCGTCCGGTTCATCGTCTACCGGCTCGAACTCGTGGATCGGGCTTTTCGGCGCCGGCGCGACCTCCTCATGCTCCGGTAGTTCCGGCTCACGACGAATGCCAGCGTTGGCCGGATCCTCGGCCGCTGAACCCTTCGGCGCGGCGACAACCGCGCCGGTCCAATCGCCCTGGTCCAGGTCCCTTGGTTTGCTCGGAGTGATTGAACCCTCGGGAGCCTTCAGAACCGGCGGCGGCAGGATGCGCGCCTTCATCTCCATGTCTTCGAAATAGCGCGCCTTCTTCGCCCGGATCGGATGACAGCCCGAGACCAGCACCAGTTCATCGTCCGGCGGGAGCTGCATCACTTCACCCGGCGTCAACAGCGGCCGCGCCGTCTCCTGGCGCGACACCATCAGATGGGCGAGCCACGGGCTGAGCCGATGGCCCGCATAGTTCTTCATGGCGCGCATCTCGGTCGCCGTGCCGAGCGCGTCGGACACGCGCTTGGCGGTCCGCTCGTCGTTGGTCGCAAAACTCACGCGCACATGGCAATTGTCGAGGATCGAATTGTTCTGGCCGTACGCCTTCTCGATCTGGTTCAAGGACTGGGCGATTAGGAAGCTCTTCAGGCCATAGCCAGCCATGAAGGCGAGCGCGCTTTCGAAGAAGTCGAGCCGTCCGAGCGCCGGGAACTCGTCCAGCATCAGCAGGAGCCGGTGGCGGCGACCCTTCGATTCCAGCTCTTCGGTCAGACGGCGGCCGATCTGGTTGAGGATCAGGCGGACGAGCGGCTTGGTCCGGCTGATATCGGACGGCGGGACCACCAGGTAGAGGCTGGCTGGCGCCTTGTCTTCCACGAGGTCGCGGATGCGCCAATCGCATCGCCGTGTGACCGTCGCAACGACAGGATCGCGATAGAGCCCGAGGAACGACATCGCGGTCGAGAGGACGCCGGAACGCTCGTTGTCACTTTTGTTGAGGAGTTCGCGTGCCGAACTGGCGACGACGGGATGCGCGCCCTGCTTGCCTAGATGCGGCGTCGTCATCATCGCACGAAGGGTCGTCTCGATCGGGCGGCGCGGATCCGACAGGAAATTGGCGACGCCGGCGAGCGTTTTGTCCGCCTCGGCGTAGAGAACGTGGAGAATTGTCCCGACCAGCAGCGAATGGCTGGTCTTCTCCCAATGATTTCGGCGCTCGAGCGCGCCTTCGGGATCGACCAGAACGTCGGCGATGTTCTGGACATCGCGGACCTCCCATTCGCCGCGGCGAACCTCCAGCAGGGGATTGTAGGCGGCGCTCAGCACATTGGTTGGATCGAACAGCAGCACGCGGCCGAAGCGCGCGCGCCATCCAGCGGTCAAAGACCAGTTTTCGCCCTTGATGTCGTGGACGATGGCGGAGCCGGGCCAGGTCAGCAATGTCGGCACGACGAGACCGACGCCTTTGCCTGATCTCGTCGGGGCAAAGCACATCACATGCTCAGGGCCGTCATGCCTGAGGTATTCGTCGCGCCAGCGGCCGATCAGCACGCCGTCGTTTCCCAGAAGGCCGACCTTGTGAACCTCTGGAGCTTCGGCCCAGCGCGCCGATCCGTAGGTCGTGACGCGCTTGGCCTCCCGCGCACGCCACACCGACATCGCAATCGCAATGATAATGGCGGCGAACCCGCCCGAAGCTGCGATATAGGCGCCCTCGACGAAGATATCGCGCGCATAGGCGTCGTAAGCGAACCACCACCAGAAGAAAGCGGTAGGCTGATAGACCGCCCAGCCTAGAATTTCGAACCATGGGTGCCCGAGCTGCGGCTGGAAGGCCAAGCGCCACGCGACCCACTCCGTCGCGCCCCAGACGAAGGTGAGCACAACGGCGCTGACGAGGAGAACCTGACTCCAGAGGATTTTGGTCGCATTCATCGCGGCGAGAGACCAGCCGGGATTGGTCGACGCAGAGCAAGCCCGTATCTGTGGCGGGGGAGAATTAGGCGGGCGTCGGCGGCAAATCGGACGGAGTCGACTCGCAACGCCGAATGGAGGTCGGCGGTCTGATCGCCGAGGCGCACGCAGTTAGGCTGGCCGGATTGCGAATCAGTCTCGAAATCGCTAGCGGACTAGGTCTATTGGAGCGAGCGTGAGTCACGCGCAAGTTTTGTCGGGACAAGGAGATTTTTATGGCAAGGGCGAAAACAAGCAAACCGGCAACTACCAAAACGACGAAAAAGCCTGAGACTGCCTCCATCCGTCCGATAAAGGAGGCTCTGACCAAGGCGGCGCTGATCAATCACCTTGCCGAACAGAACGACATCCCTCGTAAGACCGCCGCGGCAATCTATGCCACATTGGAAGCCCTGTTCCTGGGTTCGGTGCATCCGCGCGGTGTAGGCGAATTTTCTTTGCCCGGCCTTCTGAAGGTGTCGCTGCGCAAGGTCCCAGCCCGCAAGGCTGGAACCTTGGTTCGTAATCCCGCCAATGGCGAGATGATGAAGGCGGCGGCAAAACCGGCGAGCATTCGCGTGAAAATCCGCGCGTTGTCAAAATTGAAGACGGCTGCTTCCCCCTAAGTGGTTTTCGCTTGGAGCCTGCGAGAATCGTGTTGGCTCTGTTGTGAAGAATGACTGAATGCAGGTCCAGATGGCGCGCCGGCGATCGCAGACGGATCGGCCCCGGTCCCGCGCCGGCCGGGGGCGCCGTCACCCAGGATGCTGGGAGAATACGACGGCGTCGCGCATCGACCCGCGGCGGGTGCTAGGCGCACTTCATGTGCCCAGGTCTCGGTTGCGCCCGAAATTCCAGTCGACACCTCTTCCGGTCATGGTGCCTGAGATTTGTTGCCCCAGCCTTTGCTCCAGCGCCGGCCGCCACGGCACGAGCTGAAAGCCGAGACCATCGTCGATGATGACGAATCGCCCTGATGCGAGCACGACGCGCTGACGATAGACGCCTGCGACGTGTTCGCCCTCTGCAGACGGCCGGTGCGGAAGGCCCGTTTCCGCCGCAAGTTTTGAGGAAATCTCGTCCAGTTCCCTGCGACGCAGCGTGTCGAGCAGATTCCGCGCGAAGACGACGCGCGGACCTTGCCGGCGCGCCAGGCCCTCTTCAACGAGATGAGCGACACGCTGGTCCATCGTCTCACGCACCTCGGCGCCGAACCCACTGCCGCTGGCTGCGGGCTCCCGCGCGAGAAGCTGACGATCGAGCCAGGTCGCGCCGCACGCCCTGACTTGCGCCTCGATCCCAAAATCCGAACGTATGGCAAGTGAGAGCCGCTTACGGCCGCTCGCATCTTCATAGGCACGCGCCTCGACGATCGCCCCGGATCTCGCGTCGCCAGTCATCTCGAGATCGGAGAACTGAAGGTGGTGGGTTCGGCCGTCGACGCCCTCGACGATCGCATAGGCCGAACCCTTCAGCTCATCGTGGAGACCGCGCGCGACGAGCCGTCCGAGAACGGGGGCGTCCGGTTCGTCACTGTGAAGGGCGAACCTGGAGACGTCTGGGTCGCGGCCGGCGCCGGTCATGGCACGATGCATGGTCTTGATGATGTCGTCACGGGTACCAAGATCGCGCAAGGTCTGCTCGAGGCCGGGCTTCAGCGTCCAGCGCGCCGATCCGACCTGTTCCGCTAGGCCGAGTCGCTCGAGCTTCGCCGCGCGGCCGAGCACCAGGCGGCGTAGCTCCAGGTCCTCGTCCGTTGAACCGGGCCGCAGATCAATAACGCCACCGCCGTCGTCAGCGATGTCCCGAAGAGACCGATCGAGGCTGGTCCAGCGCTCGGCGTCAACCTCCTTCACGAGTGCGGATCGGATTTCCTGCTCGTTGCGTGGTCCCAATTCCAGGGTGACACGCTGGGACGCGCGGTCGCGAAACCCCCGGCTAATGTAGTCGCGACTGATGACGAGGTCCTGGCCGTCGTCGGCGCGGCCGCGGACCAGGACATGGACATGCGGGTTGTCGGTGTTCCAGTGGTCGACGCCGACCCAGTCGAGATTCGTTCCGAGGTCCCGTTCAGCGTCCGCCATGAGCTCGCGCGTGAAGGTGCGGACATTCTCCAGTTCGGCGGCGTCTTCAGGCGAGATGATGAACCGGAAATGGTGCCGGTCATCCTCGCAGCGCTCGCCGAAGGTATTCACGTCGGCATCGTCAGAGGTCGCGTCGAACATCCCTGCGTTCGACCCATCCCGCGTCACGCCCTCCCGCTTGAGATAGGCCATGTGTTTTGTGAGCGGCGCCGAACGAAACGTTTTGCCCTGATGCCGAACGATGCGGGTCATGACGACGACGCGGCGTCCTCGCGATCGAGACGACATTGAAAGCGCCGCCCGCCGGCCGCGCCCGAACGTCGAGCGCCCCTGCGTCCGACCGCTGCGCCCGAAACCCTTGCCGGCGTGACCCGCCCTCTTCGCGGCGCGCATCACTTCGCCGACGAAGCTCTTCGGACGCTTCGCGCCTCGCGCGCCGTGCTGGATGCGGCCCGGCTGGACGTTGAGCTCATCGTCACGCGTCATGGAGATGAGATGGCCTTCAGACGCGTGCGATGGCGCTCGGAGGATTGAATTCGTAGAGGTTTCTGCGGCAACCGCCAGCAGGCGCGATGGCTCCAATGCCTCAAATACCTAACGCAACCAACCACATGCGCCCGACCGTGGTCGGCGCTTTTATCTTGCCGTCCCCGGTTGGTGCATCCGGGTCTCTCCCCTCTCGCGGCCGAACATACGACGACACCCGAGAAGGTTCGACGGAGCGCGATTTCGATCATTGCGGCTGAAACTCCGCGATGCGGCGCACGAACAGGTTGCCCGACTGTGGCGCAAGACCCGACAGATCGACAGGCCCACGGACGGCCGCTTGACGTTCGGGCGGCGGCGCGAATAGCAACTTGTCGCCGGCTGGTTTACCGCCGGGCTGCATGGGGAACAGCAACGAGCGCAGCCAAGCGCCGACGTCGGCAACGACAAAGGGCCGATCACCCGTCTGTCCACCGTCCACGATCGGCGCCAGCATCGCGACATAACGTTGCGTCTCCAGCGGCAACGGTCGACCCGTGCGCAGGTGCTCCTCGTACCGACGTGGGCCCGCATTGTAGGCTGCAAGAAAACCTGGCGCCCCGTAGCGGTCATGCATTTCATGAAGATAGGCCGCGCCCGCCAATATGTTGTCACGCGGATCATAGGGGTTCGCGCCGAGAGCGTAGCGGGCGCGCAATGCGGCGTAGGTTTCCGGCATGATCTGCATCAACCCCATGGCGCCCTTGGGCGATCGGGCTCGAACATCGCCGACGCTCTCGACGTGCATCACCGCGCGTATCCAAGGGCTCGGCACATCGAACCGGCGCGACGCCTCGGCGATGAAGGCGGTAAAGCGATCGATTGCGTGCATCGTCGCCGGTCTCGCGACCAGTAACGTCGATTCGGCATGTGCGATACCGCTGCGCGGGAGCGTCGACGCCGCCAGCATCACTGCGAGGCAGACGATTCTACTGAGCGACCGCAAGCACGCGCTCGCGCGCGCTCGTGTCCCAGATGCGTTGCCGCCGCGCTGGCTTAGCGCGCGTTTGACGCCGCCGTGGTTCGCAACAGCCGGCACGATCTCGGCCGGAAAGGAGGAGCAGCTCGTCTCCGGATCGAGCAAAGGAAAAGCGCGAACTTCGCACGTTGGCTGCATGGTCATTCCTCCCGTGCGATCCAAAGAGGTTCAGCGCGCCCAACGATCGTCGCGGCGGGCAGGGGTCCGAAATACCGACCGTCGAAGGAGTCGGCCGACCGGTTCATGAGGAAGACTTCGTCCTTGGCGAGGACGCGGCAGCCCTGCCAGACGGGCAGTGCGCGGCCACGGCTGTCGCGCTCACGGCTGTAGCCGATGGCAATGGCGTCGACGCTGACCGCGTTACCGAAACGGCAGACGGTTTGACCCGGGAGCGCCGGAATGTGCTTCAAGATCGGCACACCGCGCGGCAGGTATCCGCCTTCAGCAAGGAACGCCGCAACGTCTTCCGGCGGTCTCACGACGACCAGATCGTTGACCTGGAGTTGGTTCGCCGGCGTGATGGCATAGAGACCGATCGGCACGCTCGCGCTGGCGTTCCAGATCAACCGGGGAGACGCGCCGATCGCGAGCGGAAGCGCCGTGGCGGAGACGCCAAGCGCCATTGCGACGAGCGTTGCGCCGCCGCCGGTCATGCTTCCGTCCTCTGCCGGAGAAGCCACGCAGAGTGTCGAACAGCCGTGTATTGTCGCGGCTCCTCACCCGCAGTCAGGCGGTTGTGAATGTGTCGCCAATGGTCGGGCGCAGCGTCGACGGGATCGATGCCGGCGGCCTCCATGGCATCGATTGCGCGCAGCACCCGATCGACCTTGGGCCAGCCGGTGATGCGCAAGAGGATGTCGCCGCCAGGACGGACGAATGGCAGCGTCGAGAACGCTTCGCCAGGCACAACCGCGCGCACGATGTCGACGCGCGAAATGACGGTGCCATAATCGTTTCCCGCCCATCGGACGAAGGCGAAGATGCTGCCGGGGGCGAAGCTGACGATGCGCCGGCGGCGATCGAGGACCTTCTCGGCGGTGATCTTGCCGAACCTGATCCAGTGCTCTATCCGCTTCTCGCGCCACGTGAGTTCGACGTGAGTAAGCTCCGTGGTGATGTCGCTGACGGTCACGATACGTCTCCAGCTTTGTCGGGAAATTCGCGCGCGAGGAACTCGCGGAGCATGTCGGCGACGGTCAGCCCGCGCTGGAAGGCGACGACTTTGATGCGGCCGCGCAGTTCGGGGGTCACGTCGATGGTGAGCCTGGCGGTGAAAATGTCGCCCTTGCTTTCGCCGGCTGCGATGGGGTCGGGTCGTCGAACCCATGCCTCTGCGTCGCTTGGACGCGCCACAAAGGCCCGCCTGGAATCGCGACCGCTCATCGCGCGATCCTCGCCACTTCAGCGGTCAGCGCGATGATCTCGCGTGTCGCCGGTCCGGCTTCCTCAAGCTCGCCGGCCAGGCGACCGGTGCGCGCCGCGTCGGCGAAGATGACGCGCTGGCCGATACTGGAAGCGAGCACCGGCGGTTCATGATCGGCGAGCGCGGCGGCGATCTCGCGCGCGATCACGGTGCGTGCGGCGCAGCGGTTGAGGACGAAGCGCGCGGCGAGTTCGGGACGGAAGATGCGCGCCTCTTCGATCAGCTTCAGCGTCTCGCCCGAGGCCCAGCCATCGAAGGGTGACGGCTGCGCTGGGACCAGCGCCAAGTCCGCCGCGAGCAGGGCCGAACGCATCAACGATGCGACGCGCGGCGGACCGTCGATGACGACATGATCGACGTCGCGCGCGATTTCGGGCGCCTCGCGATGGAGCGTGTCGCGTGCGAGACCAATGATGCCAAACAAGCGTGGCAGGCGTTCTTTCGCACGCTGCTCGGACCAATCGAGCGCCGAACCTTGCGGGTCTGCGTCGATGAGCGTGACGCGCTTACCCAATCGAGCCCATTCGCCGGCGAGATGCAGCGCCAGCGTCGTCTTGCCGACGCCGCCCTTTTGATTGAGGAGCGCGACGATCATTGCGCGCTCCGTGCTGCCGGCGGACGGCTATCCTCAGAGGCGAAAAACAGGCTTTCCGTTAGAAGGAATCCGAAGGATTCCAAGTTAGAGAAGTTACGGGCGTCGCAAGCTATTGAGAGCCATGGTGTTTCGCCAGATTCTGGTCCCCGATAGCACGGGGACCGGGTCCCCGATGGCACGGGACCTGCGGTCCTCGATGGCACGAAGGGATTCACAGGTTATCCCCAGGGCAGGCCACGCGTCGGCAACGGCGCGGAGCTTGCGCCAGCGGATCGACGGATGATGGTTTGAAATCGAGCCGCTCTGTTCCTGAGGCGGTTCGTTCGATCGCGAGGCTGTAGCCGGGCAGGGGCTGCCGGCGGACAATGTCGCGCAGGTCGTAGGCGAAATGCTTGATCGGCGAGAGGCTGCCGGACTTGGTGTGGAGATAGGCGAAGTCGAAGCTCCAGCCATATTCCTGACGGCCGCCATGCTTGCGCACGAGGCGGTAGAGCCAGCGCTCGATGCCACCGGTCAGCGCGAAATAGGCTGGATCGATGGTGAGAACGAGCGCGTTATCGAGAACGCCAACGTAGAACCAGTCGGGCAGGATCAGCTCGATGCCGAGAGCCCGGCCGTGGGTGTCGGCCGTTTCCTTCCACTCGTTGATCCAGGAAAAGCGGTGGCGCCGTCGTTCGGCCGGTTGCCGGATCGAGGTCGCGACTGTCGTGGACTGGAGCCTATCGAGCGCGGCCTTGAGGCGCTGATAGTCGCGGGCGCTGACGCCCCGGCCTACGAAAGTCAGGATCTCATAGGGGGTCGCCGCCATTAGGCGGGAGGTCTTCAGGCCCGCATCACGGGCGTGAACGATCTGAGACGCGGCCCAGATCAGCACATCGGCGTCCCAGATCGTCGCCATGCCGTGTTCGGGGACCGCTTCGACACGGATGGCGATCGGCCCCGCCCTGAAATCGATCGGGGTCAGGCGCTTCGACTTGGCGAGGGAGAAGAACGGATAGGCCATGAGGTCCTGCGCATCGCGCGGAGCGAGGTCGCCGGGCAGCGCGCGGAACAGATCGAGCTGTTCCTGTGCTGGGCTTTCACGATGCCGCGGGGAGACGCCCTTGCTCGACATGGGGGTCACCGCCGAGGCCGGCCGGCATAGGCGATGGCGCCATGGCGTTTGGCGGGGAGCACGGTCCCGATGCCAGGATCCGAGGTTGAACTCTTGGCGCCGATATCGGCCCAAGCTTGCAGGTCCTCGAGCGCGTAGACGACGCGACCTCCGATCTTCCGATACTTCGGGCCTGTGCCGTAAGTCCGGTGTTTCTCCAGGGTGCGACCGGACAGGCCGAGGAATCTCGCAGCTTCGGGCGTGCGCAGAAAGCGTGGCGGCAAACCGGCCAGCGGATCGGGCATTCGAGGGCCTCCGTGATCTCTTGGCGCGCTATCGAGGTCGGTGGCGCGTCTGAGGTCACGTTGGCGGAGCCGACTGGCGAAGGGGGATGCCGATGATGAAGGTGGGGGTTTGCGATACCCCCTGCGGCAGGAGCGCTCGCTATTTCTTGCGACGCGACAGATGCAGCAACTCGCGATAGCCGCCGTGCATCAGCGCCAACCCCGATTTGACAAGGCGAATTGTCCGATTGCGCAGGTCATGGGTCTTCCAGGCTCGTTCGGGAATGCTTTTCGCCCCGAACAGACCCTCGGCGATCGTCCGATAGGTGGCGCCGTGCCACGTGGAGGTTGAGCAGCTTGATGTGCCGCTCGTTTTGGCGTTTCTTCAGCACATCGAGAACGAACGGGGTAACTCGGCTCGGACCCGCAACGCCAGGCTGGCCGCCATCCACTCCTTTTTTCGTTTTCTGGAATACCGGCTGGTATCGTGTCTGAACCAAGCGTGCCAGATCCACGCGATACCAATGAAGAAGGCCGACGAAGCACTGGTCGACTATTTAACCCGCGACGAACTGCTAGCGCTTCTCGACGCTCCGGACACGCACACAGCCCCGGGGATACGTGACCGGGCAATGCTGCACTTGACCTTTGCAGCGGGACTGCGCGTGTCCGAGTTGGTCACGCTTCGAATGGATCAGCTTGATCAACAAGCGGTCACCACCATTCACGTAATGGGGAAAGGGCGACGAGAGCGGGTACTGCCGTTGTGGAAAGAAACAGCCACGGCAATCAAGAGATGGCTCGCCGTCCGCGGCCAAAATGGCGACCCGGAACTCTTTCACAATGCCTCCGGCCGCGCCATGACGCGCTCTGGATTTGAATACATTCTCACCAAGCACGTCGCTACGGCCGCCGGCAAACAACCGTCCATCGGCAAGAAGCGCGTCACCCCGCATGTCCTGCGACATACCTGCGCCATGCACACGCTACTGGCCACAAAGGACATTCGGAAGGTCTCCCTATGGCTCGGTCATGCCAGCCTGCAAAGCACAGAGATCTATCTACGCGCAGATCCGACGGCAAAGTTGGAAGCCCTTGCCGCCATGGCGCCGCCGATGCTCAAGCCCGGCCACTTCAAGACGCCGGACAAGCTTTTGGCGATGCTGCAGCAGGCCGGCCGTCCCAAAAAATATGCGGAGTGATTTCGGCCCCTTCACGGCGGCGAGGCGGTGCTCTCGTCGCCGACTCCACATAATCCGGCGCGCCGCATAAATCCACACGTGCATTGCGTCGTGCCAGGCGGCGGTCTCTCGCCCGATGGGATGCGCTGGGTCGGCGGGCGGCCGAACTTCTTCCTCGCCGTCAAGCCGCTCGCAAAACTCTTCCGCCGCCTTTTCCTCGAACGCTTGCAAAAGGCCTTCGACGCCGGCGCCCTGAGGTTCTTTGGCGACCTCGTAAACCTCGCTGATCCCGCGAGCTTCCACGCCCTCGCCGCCCATATGCGCCGCGCCGCCTGGGTCGTCTACGCCAAGAAGCCGTTTGGCGGGCCTACGCGAGTCCTCGCCTATCTCGGGCGCTACACCCATCGCGTCGCCATCGCCAACAGCCGCATCCGAGCCTGCGACGACGATCATGTCGCCTTCGCCTGGAAGGACTATCGCGATGGCGACGCCATCAAGACCATGTGTTTGAAGCCCGACGAGTTCATCCGGCGCTTTCTGCTCCACGCCTTACCCGACGGCTTCCATCGCATTCGCCACTTCGGATTCCTCGCCAATGGCCACCGAACGCAAAAGCTCGCCCTCTGTCGCTCGCTCCTGATCGACAGGGGCGAATCGACGACGCGCGGAAAGACAGAATCGTCAACGTCCGCGCCAAGCGAAACCGCTGATCTTGATCCTCCGCCCTGTCCGGAATGCGGAGGAGTTATGAGGGTCATCGCCGACCTTCCCAGCGGCGGCCAACAGCCTCGGTCCAAGAGGCCGCCGTTTTGGTGCGATACTTCATGAGCGCGACCATGATGATCCCACCAACAATCTCGCTCCGCGTCTATCCCGTCGCGCCGCCAATTGGAGGCCGTCGAAGCGATTTGCGCCCTCGCGGCGGCGCGCCCTGCATCCTGCAACATTGGCGCGCGCCTTCCACGCGAGCGAACCCCGATTTGCTTCTCATCGTCCGTCAAAACCATCATGCTCGCCTCGGACCGCGGCAAGCCGAAGGGGCGACAATCCCAAGCTGCCCAACACAAAACCCATAGCGGCCCCAGCGCGAACCTCCCCGCGCCTTCGTTCAATCCGGCTTCAATGAGGTCCGCTACAAGGGCGCCCCCAGCCTCGCGCCGCAGACCTCACAGAAGCCTCTAGATTCCCAAGTCGGGCTTGATCTGATTCAAGGTGCGGGCTGCCGGGGAGGGCCAGCCTGCATGGCCAAGCCGCTTTCGTTTGATCTTCGCTCGCGCGTTCTGACCGCCACCGATGGCGGTTTGTCTTGTCGTCAGGCGGCCGAACGCTTCGGGGTGAGCGCATCGAGCGCGATCCGCTGGGCCGCGCTTCGTCGAGCGCCAATGCATAGCGCCACATCGACGGAGTCGCCGATGAGATCATATGGCGCGTCGCCGAGCCGGAATTCCATCTTCAGCTTAGGGTCTTGGTTCGTCGCTCACGATGACAACTGCCGGCTTGAGGAATTCAAAGCGGGCCTTACGTCCCAACAAGTTCTTGACAACGCCGGATCGTTTAACGCGCAGCCTCATGAGGCCTCCACCTCACTACGAGGCGCTTGCGAGACGAAAAAATCCCCCTCCGAATAGAACCGGTGAGAGGCCAAGACGATCGCGGCCGATTTCGCGAAATGCGGCGTTTCAGAACTTCGCACCGCCCGGCATTTCCGTATCAGGAGCGGCGGCTCTCGACACGTTCTCGAGCTTTGACTGCCTCATCGCCCCAAGCGAGTCCCGTACCCGTTCCGCCCCCTCTGAATCGTACGCCTCGTCGTATATCTGGAGGGCCTCTTTCAAAAGGCGCTCCTGCTCCAGCGCTGAATTGTGAATCTCTTCAGGAAAACGATGTCCCATAGTACGAAAGGCTGTGGCTAGGTTTTCCAGCGCCCCCGCACATGCGTCCGGAGTATTGAGCCGCTGCGAGTCAACTACTTCCTGGAACAGAGTGCGCGCTTCACGCAGATGACTGGCCGCATCGGGGTCGTCGCCCTCAGTCAGAGCGCTCAGCGCGCCCGCCAGGCCCTCTTTACATTCGATGGCTTTGGTAGGATCAGCTGAAGACAAGCAAGGGAGAGCCACTTTGTATCTCCCACACGCCTCCTCCAATAAGCGACGCCTCTCCGACGAATCTGCGGCATGAATTAAGTTGTCGTCCAAATCGCGCTTTTCGGCTTCGAGTTGAGCGGCCTCGGCCCGATAAAACTCCATAATGGCCCATCCCCTTCGATCGGAGGCGAGATCAACCTTTGCTTGAGCTGCGGTCGCAACTTTGGATATGTGACCGGGTATCGCGCTGAAATCGTCTTCGTTGGCCCGTAGGAATCTGCGCCACTCTCTTAGAGCCTCGATCAGCACCTGACTGTCCCGAATAATGTCTTCGTCAGTGCGGTCGAGTAACTCGCTCAGTTCCTCTATCGCGCGTTGTAGGTACGAAGAATCGATATCGTCACGCAGATTGTAGTGCTGATACAGACTTATGGCATGAATTCGCAGAAGGCCGTTATCTTGGCGGAAGTCCGGTCGAGCCTGCTCGATCTTTTCCGCGGCCTCTTGATATTTTTGAGCGGACCGCAGCTCCGTAGCGACATCTTCGAGTGTATCCTCACGAATTCCCTTGTCGGCTGCATATTCAATTCGTTTGGCATAGGCGCGCACCTGTTGCGCGACATCCACGGAGGCGTTCTTGTCGAAACGAATGGTTGCTTGAGCCTTCAGCACCCGGAGGGGATTTCTAATCCAATCCGGTGCTCCAATACGAAGCTCGCCGACGACCATATTGAAAAATTCGTCCGCATCCTGATTGAGGATAAAGAACTTATTTTCGCCGGTTTGGAGAAAGGTTTTCGCGCCAGGCGTAAGCATGGCGAAGTCCCCTACATAGGCAATCCAATAGACGACCATTCTCGGAAGAGCGTCCGCCGCGCGCTGGAGAAGAGTCATAATGCCCTCCTCTCCGCCAGCGTATCCCACGACGACAAGAACGCTTGCTTCCTTCAGCAGGTTCATCATCATGACCTGAAGACCGAGATCGCGTTCGGTCTCGCTCAATGCGGTGGCGCTATTCCGAAGTTCGTAGGTGTGCATCGAGCCGTGGAGGTGCACCACTTGCGGCAATCGAGGCGTGGGAGAAATGCGATTGAGAGATTCGAGGCCGTCGGCCACCACCGGGACAATCCCCGTTCGGATAACTCCCTGCAATGCAAGCTGATCGAAATTTGTGGTGAGAATTGTATGGACGAAGCGGTATTGGACCAACGCTCCGAGACAGGCGTGCGCCCAATTGAGCGGCGTTTCCGCACCTACGAGCCGGCTGATTAGTTCGCGCTGCTCATTGGGATGTTTGATGTGCTCGGTGAAAATATACCCATAGAGAGCCCCCCAAGGGGTTACGCCTTCGCTGACGCCATAGCGAGCAGGTATCTTGTCGGCCTCGATGAGCGACTTGAGCGCGGCGCTTGCATCGGCCGCACCGCCTACATTGTAGGATCGAGCTAGCTCTATGACAGCTTGCTGGGCGACGCCAGAGGCTACCGGAATTCCTGCGCTGGCAGAACAGCCTGCACCGATAAGGAATAAGGCGCGACCCTGCGCTCCGCTGTCCTTATCTGCACGAGCTCGGAGTAGATCGTGAACAAGATCATCGACGGCGCGTGGACGGGGGCCCGGACGCCTCCGGTTAGGCAAGCGCTTCTCCTGCGATTAAAACGAACCCTTGAAGCAGAGCGCAAGGGTGCGCGACGGGCGAAGAACCTTCTATCCGATAACGACACGGCAGTCACCGGGCTATCCGACGGCTGTTCCGCGCAGCGTATCTTGTTAGCAAACGGACCTGAGCTCTGGGAAGGTAGCGCTTTTACAGCAAATCGCGCCTGCGCAAGTCCTGTGGCGCGAATCGCACGCAGCGGCCGGACGCATCGGGGATCTCAAATGTCGGCGATCGGCCGATTTTTTTGCTGAGAAGCGCCAGTCATGCTAAATATATATCTTGCTTACCATGGGATATAAACACTAATGTCCTTACTTAACAAGTATCAAATAGACAAAAATATTTCTATATCAGAATACACTGAATATATTCCGATTATCACCTGTCAAAAAGCGAGTGATATCGAATCACGTGCAGCTCTACATTCATTTTTGGTTCGTTTAATCTTACAACTAAGAGTCACTCCCGTGGATTATACGGCGTCGAATAAATTCGACGGCGCGCTCTGGATGGTCTATTATAGCCGAATATCAGCCTAAAGGGGGTATCCTTTGGATCAGCCAGACCATTCCGAACTTCTCGCCTCCACTCCCGTCACGACCGACGATGTTCGTCGTGACGAGGTCGAGGTCGATAGTGTGACGCTCGCCCGCCTGCTTGCCGAAGTTCGCAACGGCGACGCATTCGCGCCCGGCGCTTACAACCGTCAACATAATCGCCACAATCGATAAGACGATTTGAAGGAACGGAACGGTGTCTACCAAAATTACTGTGGACACCGTCCTCCTTAAGCTCGCGAGCCGCTGCAATCTTGATTGCGGCTATTGCTACGTATACCATATGGGCGACGACGCTTGGCGGCGTCAGCCGAAGAGAATGTCGCCGCAAATTCTTGAGGCTGTGGCCGACAGGCTCGGAGAGCTTTACGCCAAGCAGGGCTCTGAATTCAGTGTGGTATTTCATGGAGGAGAGCCGCTGCTCGTAGGGCCGAAGCGCTTCGCCGAGATTTGCGTTGCTCTTCGCAACCGTATTCCACTCTCCTGCGGCCTACATCTGCAGACTAATGGCATCTTGCTGTCGAGTGACGTTCTCGACGCCTGCGCCGAACATGACGTCGGAATATCGATCAGTCTTGACGGACCCTCCGCAACGCATGATCGGAACAGAGTTGACCACAGGGGCGCTCCTTCTCATGCCAAGGTTTTAAGCGGCGTCGAGCGGCTTCTGGCCCACCCGGCGGGAGCAGAGCTATTTAGCGGAGTCCTGGCGGTTGTCGATCTAGATGCAGACCCGGGCGAGGTATACGCCTTCCTGAAGTCGATAGGCGCTCCCAGCATCGATTTTCTCTATCGAGACGGAAATCACGATCAGCTGCCCGTCGGCAAGGTCAGCTTAGTTTCCACGGAATACGGCGACTGGATGGGGCGGCTCCTCGACATCTATCTTGCTGACGCGACCCCAGTCCGCATCAGAGTGCTCGACGACATGCTCAAATTGCTGCTCGGAGGGAAAGCTCGCAAGGAAGGGATTGGACTTAACTCTTATGGCATCGTTGTAATCGATACAGATGGCGCCGTGAACAAAAACGATACTTTAAAGAGCTCTTTTGCAGCCGCCGACCGCTTCCGCGCCCAATGGAGCGTCCTTACCGACGATCTGTTTGATATAGTATGTAGCGACGAGTTCGAAGCCTATCACCGCTCTCAATTGCCGACTTCACCTGTTTGCCTGAGCTGCCAAGACCTAGCGGTTTGTGGTGGAGGCATGCCCGCGCATCGATGGAGTAGCCAGAACGGGTTCACCAACCCAAGTGTCTTTTGCGCTGATCAGCATCGGTTGATCGACTTGATGCGACGTCATCTGAATCGACGCAGGTTGGCTGCTTGATGCTCCCCAATTTCGACCAGGCTCAGGTATTGACGGATCCTTTTCCCCATATCCGCGTACCCGGCATTCTCACGTCACAGGCCGCGGATCAAGTTTTGCGGTGGCTTCAGACCAGCGCGCCTTGGACATTGCGCGTTGAAAGCTTCTACGAGCAGCACGAATTCTCGCTGCTTTCGGCCGATCTAGGTCAAGAAGTCGCGCACCTTGTAACGCCGGATTTTGTGGACAAGATCCGACGTGAGTTGCTAGCGCGCTTTTTAATCCCCGATGACCTCGCGCTCGTTGACATTGGGGCGCACCGACTGACATCAGGCCAAACGATCCGCATCCACAACGATTATCTGCAGGAGAAAGAAACTCATCGCTTGCTGATTCAGCTGAACGACGGATGGGGCGTCGATCGCGGCGGGTTATTGCTGCTCTTTGCTGGTGACGAGCCAGAAAGCCTCCAAAGTGTGGTCATGCCCACTCATGCAAGCGGCTTTGCTTTCGAGATTTCTCCCTCCTCCTACCATGCTGTTTCGTCAATTAGAGAGGGAGAGCGTTACACGCTAGTGTATACCTTCCGCAGGCAGCCCAGAGTATGATCGCCGACCTCGTTGAGGCGGCGATTGATAGCCCCTCCGGATGGTCCTATCCAGGTTTGGTAGGAAAACTGGCAAGCGCTCGCTGGCGCGCAATTCAGGCAACCATGGGTCTTACGCGCGCCGACTACGGGACGGTACGCTACCTCGTTCAGGATCCTCGGGCTCGGAGAGATGACCTCACGATCGTTCCGGTCGACATGACGTCTGACGCCGTGATCGTCGTGGAGGCTCTCGATGCGCCCAGGCGAGCGCAATACGCCGATCTTGGCCTAGACTTTTATGCGTCTGGAGAGATCGGTACCGGCCTGATCCGCCGTCAGTTGAGGGGTGCCCTGCGCCGATTGGCAGAAGTGCCTGAGGCGATTAAGGCCGTGGCGGAGCTTGCGGTGGTTCTCCATGTTCTCAAGCCCGCTGGCCCCAGCTATGATGTTAGCTATAGTGATCCTCTCTTGCCGTTTTCCGTTTTCATCGGGTTCGATTCGGAAGACCTGAGAGTTGGAGACCTGCGCCTTGCGGAGGGCATTCTGCACGAATGTATGCATCTTCAGCTTACACTTATCGAGGAGATCGTCCCGATCGTGATGGGTGCACAGGAGCGTCACCATTCCCCATGGCAGGGAACCATGCGCCCGTTGCAGGGCATTTTGCATGGACTTTACGTGTTTCGTGCAATTCAAGGCTTCTATCGCAAGCTTCTAGACCTCGATAGCTGTTCAGCAGACGAGCGGACATATCTCGCTAATCGTATTAAGAGCATCGCGGAAGAAATTGCGACCATCGGTGATCTATCGACTAGCGCTGACTTGACAGGCGCCGGGAAGCGTCTTGCTTTCTCTCTCCGAGGCGGATGAACTATATGATAGTGACAGCCTGCCTATACGGCTTGCCCACGATCACTTGATTTTCGGTAGTTTGATGAAGTTCACTTGGGCAGCGAAGCCCATCAGCACAGAAGGCTCTCAACGGCGAGGCGGCGATCGTTGCGGCCCACCATGCACGCCTCGCAGCGTGAATTCAGGTACTCGCTTCTCTCCCAGAGCAAGCACGTCATTGACGATACCGGCTGAGTATCTGCCGGTTCCGTAAGATGGCCGTAGTTGGAAAATGAATGGCAGGTTTCTCCGGCTTTCGTCAGAAGGCTGCTATTCCGCTCACGGCCAACTCCGGGCAAATTCACAATTGCGCAGAAAGCCCCGCCCGAGGAACCGGGCGGGGCGTCAGGAAGGTCTGGCTCAGTCTCCGTTTGACTTGCGGCTGCGGGACCAGATGAGCGTGTAGCCGTCGCCTTCCTCGTCGTCGAAGAGGTTGGCGTAGATTGGGGCGTTGAAGCTCGGATCGTCCAGCTTGACTGAGAGGTAGTCGCGGCCCTCGTTGGAGCGTTTCGACCAGGCGGCCCCGATCTCGGCGCTGCCGACATAGATCCGATGGCTCGGCGCGTTGTCGTTGGCCCGGTTGGCCTCGGGGACGATGCGGACGTTCTTGGTCTGGACGCTGAGGGTGACGATCTCGCCCTGGAACTCGCTGCCGGACTTCTTGAAGGAACCGATGTTGGCCATGTCACTTCTCCTTGCTGTTTCGAGCCCGCGAGCACCGCGGCCTCGATGGCGATCGGTGAGCCGGAGGCGATCGACGACGCACCCGCCAGGGCCGAAACGTCAGTGGAGGACGGCGACGGGGAGACTTTCTTGCCTCGCGAGGAATGCCGGCCCGGCCGGCAGGGGAAGAAAGTCCCCGCGTCGCCGTTGCGGCTTAGGCGATCGAGGCGCAGCCGGTCTTCGGCCAGATCAAGCCAAAGAGAGGACGCGTGGTCCGTGCTCAGACAGCACCTTCAGGAGAGGACATGACGAACTCGGAGCCAGCGAAGCAAGAGGCAGGAAAGATCAGGAGAGGAGAAGGAAACCGTGGCGCAGGAAAAGGACGAACTTGTTCCCCGTGAAACCGCTTTCGCCGCCGTGCGCACTACGCCGAGATCAGGTCATCGTCGTCTGCCAGATTTTGGCAAACACATCCGGCAGCGCTCCTGCCAAGACCGTCGTGCGTCTCAGCGGACGAGTCCGATGCAAACGCCCTTCAGCCACCAAGAAGATGGCGACGACCGACGTCAATCGCCTGTGGTCGAGGGCGCCAGCGGCGGTGACGGCGGCCGGGCCGAGATGAAAGCAACGCTCCGCTCATGCGAGATAGGGTCCGCCGTGCGCGCCAAACGAACGAAAGCCGTGCAGCCGACGATAACGCTGCCAACGACCGCGAATAGATCGCGCCAAATATCGGAGGAGGCGCCAATTTGCGCCAGTCCGAGTGTCACGTAAAACCCCGCGATGGTCGCTGGCGCCGCGAAGACAACGGCGATCGCGCCGCGAACGGCAGGCGATTTCGCAACGGCGAAGGCGATCCGGCAGGCGACGAGCGTAACCACGCTGGCGGCAAGCCCCACGATGAGTGCACCGATGACGCCGGCGTCGTGGTTGAATGCGGCGACTGCAGCGGTGACGCCGACGAAAAATGGCGTCGCGTAGACGGCTAGCGTGAACAGCAGCCAGCAGAGGAAGGCGACAGCGAAGAGACTGAGAGCGAGTCCGACGAGGATCATGGCGGTGGTCTCCGTGAGAAAAGAGTTCTTACGGTTGCGCCTTCCACCACCACCTCGGCGCAGGTACAATATAGTCGAAAGCGCTGACGCATGGCAGCGAAAATTTGGGTTATATTTGTTTGCAGGCTGCGATGCGCAGGTGTTCGAGCTTCTCGCGAGAGGTGACGGCATGGCTGAGTTCAGAGGACGCGATCTGCGTCCGGTGAAGGAGGCGCTCGCCATCGCAGTGCTGGCGATCGAACGTCAGCCGCGAGACTTCCAGCCGTTTTCGGATCAGACGGACATGAAGGCGCTGCTCGAGGTTCTGACCCAGAACGACGTCGAGTTGGAGCATTATGCGCGCTCGGCGAGGATGGCGGTAACGGGTGAGCCCTACTGACAGTCGGCTCTACGAAAAGGCGGATGCGCGCCTTTCCTGTTCTGCGGAATTCCGCCTTCGTGTGTAGGCGGCGCTTACGCGCCGCCCTTGCCGAATTTCCAGACTGGAATTCCGAGTTTCCTTGCCTTGTCGGCGAGATTGTCCTGGATGCCGGTGCCTGGGAAGACCATGACCCCGATCGGTAGGACCTCCAGCATCGCGTCGTTGCGCTTGAACGGCGCCGCCTTGGCGTGCTTCGTCCAATCAGGCTTGAAGGCGATCTGCGGAACCTTGCGATTGTCGGCCCATTTGGCGGCGATCAATTCGGCGCCCTTCGGCGATCCCCCGTGTAGAAGCACCATGTCGGGATGCTTGGCGTGAGCCTTGTCGAGCCGGTCCCAGATCAGCCGATGGTCATTGAAGTCGAGGCCTCCGGTGACCGCGATCTTCGGTCCCGCTGGCAAAAGCACTTCGTTCTCGGATCGACGTCGGGCGGCGAGGAAGTCGCGGCTGTCGATCATGGCCGAGGTCAAGTGGCGGTGGTTGACCTTCGATCCCGTACGTGGCCGCCAGGCCGAGTGAGTGTGGCGCTCGAATTGGTCGGCGGCCTGGTCGCGAAAGAACTCCATACTGTTCCTGCGCTCGATGAGCGTCTGCCCCTCTGCCGTGAGGCGCTCCAGTTCGACCGAGCGGATTTCCGAGCCATCCTGTTCCTTCTGGCTGCGCTTTTGGGTTTGCTCATTGTCGTCGAGTTCCCGCTCGATCCGGCCTGTGGCGCGATGGAAGATGTTGACGGTCGACCAGAGCAGATCTTCGAGGTCGGGTTCGAGACGGGTGTCGGCCAGCGTTACGACGAGGGCGTCGAAGATGTCGGCGACGGCGCCGGCGACGGCTTGCGCCACGGGCAGGGGTCTTGGGTCAGGTTCGTCCTGGAAGGGGCGATAGCCGTAGAGCTGGAGTTCTTCGAGGACGCGATCGGTCGGGGATGAGGCGTGCGGCGGCTCGTGTCGGTTGACTTCGTGGTCGGTCGTCATCGGTGCTTCCCTTTGTCGGATCGGCCGCGCCCATCGCGGCCTTCGTGGCGGCGAAAGGCGGCGGGCGGACCGGACCTGCACCCGGAGCGAAGCGCAGGGCCGAAGCAAAGCGGAGGATGGCGGGGGCCGGCTATTTTGCCTCGCGATGTAAAGCGCCCTTCAGGGTGCGACGGAAAATAGTCGGCCATCCGCCATTGCCGGACCGGGCCGTTTGCCGCATCGATCGCCCTCTCAGAAGGCCGTGGGCGCGGTCCTCTCCGACGAAGGAAAGCGGGGAAATCCGACACGATGTGAGACCGCCGCCGCCGCCAACTTCGCGCATCCGCTCCGGGTCAGGTCGTCAACTCCATGAAGCGCGCGACGTCCTGCGGCGCGATCTGGATTCTGAGTGCTGCCCGCAGTGCGTCGGCGCCAAGCATGCGGAGATCCTCGTTGAAGTCTCCGAGCTGCGGCGACAGAACGATCGCCTCGATTCCGACCTCCTGCGCTCGCCCGACCAACGTCGCCATCGCGCCGTCGCCTGCCGGATCGTCGTCACGGGCGATGTACAGCCTGCGCAGTGTTTCTGGGAACAGGATCGCGGCGAGATGAGCCGCCGAGAGAGCCGCCACCATGGGCATGATGGGCATGACGCATCGGAGCGACAGCATGGTTTCGATGCCTTCCCCGGCTGCCATGGTCTCGCTTGCGACACCAAAGCGGACCGCGTTGCCGAGGAGATCGCCCATCGATCGCCTCGGCGTGTCAATCGGCGCCTTGCCCAGCCTGACGGGATCGAATCCGTCGGGATCGAGCCAAGTGCGGTGCGCGCCGGTGAGCTTGCCGTCGAGATCGGTGACCGCCGCGATCATCGCCGGCCAAGTCTCGGTCGGCCTGTCTTCGTCGGGCCGATAGTAGCAGCGGGGATTAAAGCGCAGTGAGCCGGTTTCGTGCAAAGCCGTAATGTCGCGGTTCCGCAGATACGTTTCTACGAGAGTGCCGGAAATTGGCTGCGACATCGCGAAGAGCCGGCGCGCAGATTCCGACGAACCAACTGGCGCTGGCGGGCGATGGGGTGTGCGCCCTGGCTCGGCGTCCCTTTGTGGGAGGCTGAGGAAACGCCTGGCCTCGTCGGCGACGTCGTGGAAGTTCACCAGGCCGCAGCTCTCGCGGATGACGTCAAGGAGATCGCCATATTCTCCGGTGGCGCCGTCCGTCTTATGTGCAGTTGAACATAAGACCGAATATGTTGCGCGGAAAGTTATGTTGCGCATTTGCGCGTTGACGCTGTCCTGCGGGCGATTGGCAGCTTCTAGGCAACATAA
>NZ_LMUI01000006.1 GCF_009765995.1 Methylocapsa sp. S129 | reverse complement strand
GCTACGGGATTCACACGAGTGATTTGCGTTGAGCGATTGCATATCCTTCGATCAAGTCGGCCAATCGTCGCCATCCCTCAGCCATGGTCTTGGGGCCTGGGGGTTTGTAATAGCAATTCCAACCTCCGAGCCTTGCGGTAATCCAGGCCAACCAGCTCAGCGAACCGCGGGAATGGGGATTTTTCTGCCGCTGTGTCTTGCCTTCGAGCGTCTTGCCGATGGCGTCGGCGGCCTCGATCAGGCTGGCGTCCAAGACGTCGGCGGCGGGACGCGCGCTGGCGTGGCGAGCGTCGGTGAGCTGAATGATGCGGGTGGCGGCTTCGA
>NZ_LMUI01000045.1 GCF_009765995.1 Methylocapsa sp. S129 | reverse complement strand
GCCTTCATTTTCCTCCGCCTCGCCTCGATCCGCCTCATGCTCCGAAAGCTATGTAATTAATCGCGAAGTTATGGGACGGACTCTAAGGCAACGTGTCAGGAGAAATGTGATTTTCTCACTCTCCTTCATTTCGCGATTATCTTGCCTCCAAGCCAGTTCATTGGCGTATGCCTCGAGATGCTGAGCGCCAATTTGATGATGGATTCCGTACTGCATCTTTCGAAGCAAAGCGAAATACGATTCCGCCCAATTCGTGTGCGCGCCGTTTTCGGAATACGCTTTGTCATGCTCCACTCGCATGAGATCAAATTGGCGAGCGAGGCTATTCCAAGCCCTTGAGCCGTCGGCTTGGATGATCGTGTCAGCGGCAAGCGTCTCGCTCACTGCCACAAGGGAATCTGATTCCTTTTTGCCGACGAACGCTTTCGTATTGCCAAAGGGCTCCCTTGCCACAACAACAACACGCCTGTTTCCAAATTTTTTCTGATAGTATCGTTTGCCAAACTCCCCGACTGCGTTTGCGGCCAATCGATATCCACCGATTGTGCAGCCATCCACCTGCACCACCCCGCGCAATCCCAAATCCGGACGTTGCATCGCTTCGCGCATCTTGTGGGCCAACACGAAGCTCGATTTGTACTGTCTTCCCATGTAGCGAGAGAGCTGCAGTCCGCTCACGCCCTTGGCGCCTCCCACGAATAGGCAGGCAGCGAGAAGCAAGTCCTTGGCCGAAACCTTTGAGAAGGCGAAAATGGTCCCCGAGACGATGGAGAAATCTTTCACACATCGCTTGCAGAGGAACGTCCGCCTGGATTTGCGAAAATATACCTCGTCATGACCGCACCTTGGGCATATGGGACGACCATTCGACGACGCCCAGCGAAGCGCCATAAGAGCGTTGCGCGCGTCTTCGTCGCTCATGCGAGCAACCGAAACAAGCGACAAATCCGCTGAAGCACTGCAATCGAAATCGACCATTGCCGACCCCTACCCTGCTTGGTCGACTTTGCTGATCATGAGCGGATGACTTGCGAATGACGGCGGCTATTCGATGCGATAGCCGAGCGCCCGATACGCGGCTTTTCGTTTCGTCGCCATTCTCGCCAGCACCGGAACCAGCTCATCGACATAGTCGACGACGAGAACGTCTGCCTTTCCATCATGCTGTCTATGCAGCCGGCCCACATATTGAGCCAGCGTGCCCTTCCAGGAGATGGGCATCGTCAGGAAGAGCGTATCGAGTCTGGCGTCATCGAAGCCTTCTTCGATGCAGCGACCCGTCGCCAGGATTAGCCGCTCCTGGTCATTGGAGATTCGAAGCGCTTCCTCGGACGACCTGCGTTCGGTGGCGGACATTCCGCCTCGCAGCACAACGAGGTTGCGCACGAAGCGCGAAAACCGGTTTTGCAGATTTTCAAGATGGTCTTTGCGCTCCGTTAGGACGACCGGCGAGCGCTTAGCCTCGAGAGCCTTCAGCACGTCGTCGAAAATCAGATCGTTGCGCGCCTCGTCCTGCGCAAGTGCGGCGTAGATGGCTGGCATAGCAGGGCGATCCGACCCAGCCAGCGGGGTCGGCAACTGAAAACCCGTGGACCGATGCCTGGCGCGATGTATGATGCCCCGCTCCGCGGCTTGCGTACGAGCATCGACACGATGCCGGACGGGGCCGCATTGCATGAAGATTATGGGGTGATGCCCATCCTTGCGAGCGACGGTCGCGGAAAGCCCTAAGACAAATCGCGCCTTCGCTCGTCTCGCGACGAGTTCAAATCTGGCCGCCGACAGGTGATGGCATTCGTCAACGATGAGATGGCCATAGTTCGCGACCAGATCCGAGACTTCACCATGACGGACAAGGCTCTGGATAAGCGCAATGTCTATGAGCCCTGTCGGTTTGCGACGCCCCCCGCCAATGATGCCGATTTCCTTTGGATCGATATTGAGGAATGTTTTGAGACGTTCAACCCATTGAATCATCAGTTCGCGACGATGAACCAGAACGAGGGTGTTGCGCGCCCTCTTAGCGATGAGCGCAGCGGCGACGACCGTCTTGCCAAAGGCAGTCGTGGCCGCAAGCACGCCAAAATCGTGTGGCGCGAGCGCATCGAACGCCTTCTTCTGCGGGCCGCGCAGCACGCCCTCGAATCGAAGGCTTGCTGCGAGTGGCGTCCCCGCCGTCCGCAGGTCCTCGATCACGACCTGGGCGCCTTGCGCGCGGATCAGCTCAGCGATTTCCTCAAGGCAGCCCCGAGGCAACCCAATGTGGCGGGGATGAAGCTCAGCGCAAGAAATCATGCGTGGCTTGCCGAATGTTGGCAGCCGCATGGCTTGCGCACGATAGAACTCGGGGTTTTGGAAAGCCGCCACGCGGATGACGCGCGCCGTCATCGCCGGCGGCAACCCGATCCGGTCGACGTAAATTTGATCAGCAATGATGACATCGACCTTGTCCGGCAAAGGCGCGCCAACAGAGTTTGGTTCCTGCCGCCGCGACGGCGACATACGCCATGGCTCGTCCGCACGCTCGTCTTCGACCGGCATTCGTACGCCCAGCACCCGGCCACGCATTTCCGCATCGGCGACGATCTGCGACGCAGCCTCGACGGAAAGCCGTGGGAGGGAGGAAAGAAACGCCCACTGATCTTCGTAGGGCCGAAGTTCCCTGTCGATGAAGACGCTATTGCCGTGCTCGCGCGCCCTTCCTTGCAAGGGCAACGCGATCAGATTGCCGAACCCGCCGATCGGCATCGTGTCCTGACTTGGAAAGAAGCGATCATATGACGTGAAACCGATCTCGGGGCGGCGCTCCATTGTCTCCGTCACGATCGCAGCACCGAGTTGGCGGGCCGTTCGCGCCAGCATCGGCTCGGCGAAGAATGTCCAAACGTGCCCCCCATTCCCGGAACGGGACCGTTCGAGGGCGGCCGGAATTCCTTTCGCGATGCAAGTGTCGATCATGGCTGAAGCGTCAGCGGCCCAGGTCTCCTTGTCAAAATCGGCCGCCAGAAACCAACAAGTCTCGTCCTGCAGCAAGGGATAGACGCCCGCGACGAAGTCATTGGCCGAGGGTCGTTGGTTGTCGGCGCCGCGAAGATGTCTCTCGATCACCTCGTCCGAGACTGGGATGAACGCCTGATGCGGGCACTCCCCGCACTTGACCTGCGGCTTGCCGCATACGCCTTTCACCCATTCGTTGGCGCAGGCAGGAGCGTACCCGGCCTTTCCGGTTTTTCGGTTATCCCAGCGGATTGGGAAGACGTCGGAGCGCCCGGCGAACAGCCGCCGAAAGAGCGCGACCTTGTCGAATATCGAAGAAGTTGCGGTTACAACTGGATGATTGGCGCCTGTCGATAAATTGTCGAAGAACGCAAACTGCGCCGGCCGACGCTGCAGTTCGCTAAGCTTATTCTCAAGCTTTACCCGTTCGGCTTCCAGGGACCGGAGCCGGGCTCGAATGCGCGCAACATCTCCTTCTTTCTCGGTTTCGTCCATCAACGGTGCCTGCCGCCGCCACTGCTGCCACGACCATTACCGTGTAGGCTGAATTATCTCTACTCGAACGTCCATTCTCAGAGTCCATTTTTGAAATTCAAGAATGAACCGCTCTTCGGACGAGACTGCCGCTCATAGCGACGAAGATCAGGCCACATCCTCAACTTCTCGTCTGTCGGGGGACGGATCGGATCGACGGGCCGGGCCCCCTATTCGGCCGCGAAGTTTGGGGTCGAGGGCTTTTCGGAAGCGATGGTGACTGAGTTGGCGCCGCTGGGCGTCAAGGTGACCATCGTCGAGCCCGGCGGTTTTCGGACCGATTTCGCGGGCTCGTCTCAGACGATCCATAAGATCCGCCAGGAATACGACGCCACCGTGGGCCAAGCGGCGCGGTTCCAGCGTGACTACGACGGTAAGCAACCCGGCGACCCAGCCAGGGCGGCCCAGGCGATCCTCAAAGTCGTCGGCATGGACGATCCGCCGCTCCGTCTGCTGCTCGGCAGCGATGCGGTCAGGATCGTCGAGAGCGCCGACGCGCGAAAGGCCGAGGCCGACCGCAAATGGAGCGACCTCAGTGCTTCGACGGACTTCGCGGTCGCGTCCTGAGCGAGTCGCCGCGACCATCGCACCGCCGATAGCCTGTACGTCGTGATGAGGTCGTCGGAACGGGTTGGGTAACATGACGACTTTGCCGATCATCCCCCGTCTCGACGAGTTCATGGGCGGCTTCCATTGTTTCGGTAGTCAGTCCGTCCCACGACTAGGAAAGTCCGGGGACCACTTCAGAGGGGCAGATCACAAGAGAGCTGCACCGACGCAGGCGACCAGGAGTGAGAGTGGCTTTCGCATGGTTAGGGCGCCTCCCGCACGCCGACGAGACGCGCGCTATCAACCCAAAGCTTGGCCATGACATCGTCATTTTGCGCGAGCTCGGATGGATCGGGCCAGGCGAGCTCCCGGCTGACGATCGAGGCATAAAGATGCCCCTCGGGCGGCTCGATCCGGCCGAGCGCAAGGTCGGCGAGTGTTTCGCCGCCATGCGCTGCAGTGTTGATGCGCCGGAAGCGACCTATTATCCAGGGTACGACCTGCATCACCAGCCGCAGCGGCAAGGGTAGGTTGCGGCCGAGCCCCGTTCCCGGCGTGAAGCCGGGATTGAAAGCGATGACGGTGAGCTTGCGTTCCCGAGCGAGTGGCGAGACGGCAAGCGCCCGCGCGGTGAGCAAGTTGCAAAGCTTGGACGACGAATAGGCGCGAAAGGCGCCCGTGAACGCCGACCTATCGCGTTCCGGATCGGTCTCGGGATGGGCGAGACGGATTGCGTCGGCATGACGTGGCGGAGCCGGGCTGGTCCGCGGATCATGAGTGTTGCTGGTGGTGATGACGACCCGCGCTCCAGTCGCCAACAGCGGTATCAGCAGACGCAGCAGCAGATAATGGGCCAGGTGATTGACCGCGAAGGTCGCCTCGAAACCATCCTCGGTCGTCGCGCCGGCCGGCGCAGTGCCAAGCGCCGCATTGAGGATAAGGACGTCGATTTTCGCGCCAGCGATTTCCTTCTCAACCGTCGCGGCGAAGGACCGAACGCTCGCGAGACTGGCGAGGTCGAGCTTGAGGGCCTCGCCCCATCGCGGCTGCGCGCCGCGTGCGCCGACAATGAGGCGCGCTCGCGTGGTGCAGTTGATCCGTTGGGCGGCGAACTGGCCGATGCCGGCGGTCGCGCCCGTCATGACGACGATGCCCTGACCTTCAAACGGTCCAGATGGGGCGGGCGGGTCTCGAACGAAGTTCGGGTCCATAAATCGATTCCTGGAATGATCGACGTCAGTTCTCTCGTGTTGCGATGACGTCGATGTCGATGCCGACGCTAAGCGCCACCCACTGGTCGGTGGTCCAAGGACCTTGACCAATCCCGAAAGCACTGCGGATCAGCTCGGCATGTCCCTTCGCGTGGGCGGATGTTCCATTCGTCTCCAAAGTGAACGGGAGCGTGAGCGGCTGGGTGACACCGCGAAGAGTCAGTGTTCCCATGGCCTCGTAGTCGTCTTTGCCTTTTCGACGGATGGCGCTGGTCTCGAACTTCGCCGTAGGAAATTGCGCGGCGTCGAACCAGTCTTTGCCCGGCAGCGTCGCGTCGCGTTGCTTATCGTCTGTCGTGGCGCTCGCCACGTCGACCGACACGGCGATATGGGAAGCGTTGAGATGATCGGGATCGAATTCGATCACCGCGTTGTAACGGGTGAAGGCGCCTTGAAATTTCGTTCCGGTCTGAGTGCCTGAAAAGCCCAATTTACTTTCACCGGAATCGAGTTTCCAGTCAGCGGCGTTGGCGGCCGAAGTGGCCGCGGTAAGCGTCGTCATTAGAAGACTTGGCGCCGCGAACCGGATCGCGGCCCTTCGGAATGACGTCATGGAGAGCGTTCCTTCCTGGGAGACAGCCCGACTCGCGGCTGACCGCGGCGAGGAAGCATCCGCCTCAGTACGTCGTCGCGAATGATGAAATGGTGCCGAAGCGCCGCTGCGGCGTGCACGGCGACAATGGCCGTCAGGGCATATGCGCCGTATGCGTGGATAAGCTTTAGAAGCGCTTCTACCGGAGCCTTGTCGGCAAGCGTCGGAAGTACGGGAAGATCGGGCCATGGCGCGATCCCGTAAAGGACTGTCGGTATGTTGAACGCCGACGCCGAGACCAATGCCCAGCCAGTGACTGGCAGAGCAAACAGGAAAGCGTAGAGCAGGAAATGTCCGCTCCTAGCGGCCGCTTTTTCGACCGTAGGCATCGTCTCGGGCAAATCCGGAGGCCGGTGAGACAGTCGCCATGCGAGGCGCAAGAACGCAGCAAGGAAGACCGTGACGCCGATCGACTTATGGAGCTGGTAGAGCTGGAACAATCGCGCTGGGTCGAGCTTGAGATGCGTCATCGCAAGGCCCATTGCGACGAGCGCGGCAATCCCCAACGCCATCACCCAATGAAGGATGATGGCGACGGACGTGTAGCGGCCGGTGGAATAATCCCTTTGCATGGCGCTATGGCTGAAGAACGAACGCGCCGGCGATCTTCAGAGCGACGTCGTCGCCCAACAACGGCACGTATTGCTTGATGCCAAAATCACTCCGCTTGATTGTTCCAACGGCCTCGAAGCCGACATTGAAGGATTTGTCGAGCGGGTTGGCGCCCGAACCGATGAGGCGAGCCTTCAGAGTGATCGGTTTGGTGACGCCGTGAAGCGTCAGATCGCCGGTGATGGTGGCGCTGTCATTTCCGGTCGGAGTGACCTTTGTCGACGTGAACGTGGCGTTGGGATATTTCGCTACGTCAAACCATTGATCATTCTTCAGTTGATCATCCAGAAGCGGGACCGTCGTCAGGATCGAACTCACGGGAATTGACACTTCAAGCTCGGATGCTGAGGCGGCCGAGGAGTCGAGCCGCAAGGCCCCAGAGGCGCCGGAGAAGAATCCGGAGAAATCCGTGATGCCAAAATGGGAGATCGAGAAACTGACCTGGGTGTGACGAGGCTCAACCTTGTAGTCTCCCGCTTTCACCGCTTTAGGGTCTCGAGACGAAACTTGCTGCGCGAGCGCAGAGGGCGTCGCCATGGTCATTGTCAGAACTGCAATCGCCGCGCTGGCGGCAAGGAAGTCGATTTTCATAGGCGTGCAACTCCGTTCCAAAGTCAGGTTTGATTTTGGCGATAAGGTCGGGCTCCTGCGTCCCGCTGATTTGAATCAATTGCGCCGTAAGCAGCCCATCAGGGCCGCAATCTCAGCACTCGCGTTTGATCCGATGAGGCGGACCGCGCGGCGCGAACGCCTCGCGCCTGTCATCCCAGCGCTTGGGAATCAGAAGCTCGCGGAGCGCGCGGCAGCCGTTGGTGACGAGAATTTTCATGGGCGTATTCGCTTCGACCCGGGCTTGCAGATGACCTTCATCGCGCGGTCGCGTAGTCCGTCGATGACGGCAGGATCGGGTGGCTGCAGCGCCGCTGTCACCCGCAACGCCGCTGCCACATGCAGAAGGGCGGCGGCATTCGACGAAGCCCAGGCCGTCTGGGCCGCATCTTTCACCGCCATCGCAAGCCGGCCGGCAGCCGCGATGGCTTCGATACGTTCGATCAGCAGCGCATACCCCTGCCCGAAAGCCGGGATGTCGCCGCCCTGCAGCAGGCGCGTCATCATCGCCGCGTAGAGTCTGGGGCGCTCAGCCGCGAACAGCACAAAGTCGTCCCATCCCTCCTGAAGCGCCAAAACGGGATCGGACGATTGGATCGCCGCCTTCTTGCTCGCGAGGAACTGCCGGTGGGCCTCCCCCACTGCGGCGCTCAGGAGACCGTCCGCGCTACCGAAATGATGATAAAGCGTTGGCGCGGTGACATTCGCGATCGAGCACACCGCACGCGTCGAGAACTTCTCCGCCCCGTTTTGTTCGAGGACCGTCAGGGCTGCCGCCACCAGTGTTTCGCGCGTGTCCATGAGCGTGTATAGCACCGCTATACATGCGAGTCTATAGCGATGCTATAGGACGCTGCGCCGCGCGCGTCGACGCGTCAGCCATCGGGCTTCCGCGTAGTTCGCCGACTGAAGTTTGTTCTCGATATGCTCTTCACCGGAGTCACTCTTGGCCCATACTGCTGCCGGCGGTCTCGGCGAGTTGCGCGAATCAAAACAGGACCCTGCCGCCACTGGTCACAAGGCACTCCAAATATTGATGAACTCACGCTTCAGACGGGGGCCCGACCGGCGCCGATCGGCGCCCCGCCCGAAACAGGTATTATCGGATCGATATCAATAGGTAGAACACAACGACGCGGGCGGCCGCCTTCGGCGCTGAATGACACGCGGGCGCCAGCCTCGGCGCGCTTGACGGGCGAATCGCCCAGGACTCGCCGAATGATTGAACTCTTCAAGCGCCCCGCTATTCCGTAAGCGATGTTCTCAGGCCACGGCTTTGATGGCGGGGGCGTAGGCCCAGGGCAAGAGATCGTCGATTTGGCTATTGGGATGG
>NZ_LMUI01000044.1 GCF_009765995.1 Methylocapsa sp. S129 | reverse complement strand
CCAAGGCTCTTGCCATCGCCCGCAGGCCCCAGTCCTGGACGGTCGCGATCGGCGCCAGAAAAGTTGATCTCTGTCGTATCCTGCGCAGCGACAATAAAACGCCCACGGCAAGCCTGCGCCGTGCGCCGGGAAAAACCCGACATGATGGCCTCGGGCGTCACTTGGGACGATCCCAGAAACCGGTGCGCGGCGATCTCCCCTGCTCGATCGCCGCTCATCTTGCGCACGACAACGCAGCCGCTGCGCACGATGTC
>NZ_LMUI01000043.1 GCF_009765995.1 Methylocapsa sp. S129 | reverse complement strand
TCCCAGAAACCGGTGCGCGGCGATCTCCCCTGCTCGATCGCCGCTCATCTTGCGCACGACAACGCAGCCGCTGCGCACGATGTCGTCCAAAATCCGCTCGCCGCGCCGCACAAGTCGAATGTCGCCGTGTAAGCCATGACCCATCGCGCCCCGCAACAAAAGGCGCTTGAATCACACATCGACCCTAATGGGAATCACTCGTGTGAATGCCGTAG
>NZ_LMUI01000042.1:282591-568150 GCF_009765995.1 Methylocapsa sp. S129 | reverse complement strand
GGCTGAGGGATGGCGACGATTGGCCGACTTGATCGAAGGATATGCAATCGCTCAACGCAAATCACTCGTGTGAATCCCGTAGCCCCTTGCGGGGGAAGGTGTCGTCGCGTCAGCGACGACGGATGAGGGGTCGCCCGCCGCGCGCGCAACGCCCGCCGTTTTGCGACGCTTCGCCGATCGCGCTACTGCCCGCGCCGCCGCGCCGCGACAAGCGGGCTCCGCCGCCCCATCGCCATTGACCACGCCGTTTCCCGCGTTCATCGTGTGAAGGACTTCGCCGCGCCGTCCCGGATTGCCCGATGGATACGCCCGCCCAGAATGCGACGGTCTTCGGCCACGATAATATCATCGTACAGGCCAATGGCAGCGGCGTGAACGTCGCCGTCCAGGCCGACAAGGCCTATCTGCGCCTGACGCAATATGAAAAACGGACAAAGCTCGCGGCGCGCGACAAATCCGAAACCGGTCTGCTCAGCGCCTATCGCGCCGATGTCGTCCCGCTCGTCGGTCGCGACGACGCGCTCGACGATCTCAGGCATTGGCTCGACGGCGAAGCGCCCGTATCGATGCGTGTGCTGGTCGGCGCGGGCGGCCGCGGCAAGACGCGCCTCGCGCTGGAGCTCGCGCGCGGGATTTCCGAAGCGGGATGGCTCGCGGGCTTCGCTACCGTCGAGGAGCTCGACCGATTCCGCGCGCAGCACAATGTTGCGCAATGGCGCTGGGACAGGCCGGTTCTGATCCTCATCGACTATGCCGCGAGCCGCGCCGGACAAATCCGCGATTGGGCGCGCGAAATCAGCGATGCGGCGCTCGAGGACGGGCGCCCCCGGCTTCGCCTGCTGCTGATCGAGCGACAGGCCAATCGGGCGATTGGCTGGCTCGCGACGATCTTCGGCTACGGCAGCGACGATGCGTCACGCGCGCTGATCGCGCTGCTCGATCCGCCCGAACCGGTGGAACTGACGGCGATTGACGATCTCGCATTCCGGCGACGAATCTTCGCCGCTTTGCTCGGCAGCGGCGGCAGCGGGCTCGAAGCGCCGGCGCCCGGCGCCGATGCTGAATTCGACCGATTGCTCGCCGACCGCAAATGGGCGGGCGATCCTCTTTATCTCGGCATGGCGGGGCTGGTTGCGCGGCGCGAGGGAGTCAGCGCGGCGCTGAGCCTTTCGCGCACCGATCTCGCGCTCGCCATTGCCGAACGTGAATTGAAGCGCATCGGCGATATCGGCGCCGCGCATGGCGTCGACGCGTCAGGCCAGAACCATCGCGGCGCCTTCATCCGCCATATGGCTGTCATCGCGACCTTGACGCAAGGGCTGACGCGCGAAGAGGCGCGCAAGCTCGCCGAAGGCGAACATGCGGCCTTGAAGTCCGCCGCGCCGCTCAACTCGAGTTTGGAAGCCGTGTGCGACGCCTTGCCGGTCGCGGATGGAAGCGGCGGCGTCGCGCCGATCCTGCCCGATATCGTCGGCGAAGGCGCGATCCTCGCCTGGCTCGGCGACAAGGGGCCGATTGCACAATGGGGCCTGCCGCCGGCCGCCCGCATCGCTGCGGCGGCGCAAAGTATGTTGCCCAGGGTCAGCGCCGTCCTCGTGCGCATCGCGCAGGATTTCGCGCCGGCCGGCCGGGACGAGCCGGTCCGGTGGTTGGAAAGCCTTGCCGAGACATCGAACGCCGACATCGGCGCTCTCATGCAAATCGCCGACGCTCTTCCCATCAAGACGCTGGCATTGCGGGAGTTGGCGGTAAGACTGACCCGCCGAATCACCGCCGCGCTGCGCACCGCAGTCGCGGCCCGCAAGGCGCGCAATTCGGCCGCCGATCGCAAAGCTTTGCTCCCGCTGAGCGACCTGCTTGCGAAGTCACTGAACAATTTCGGCGATCGACTCAGCGGACTCGGCCGCCGCGAGGACGCGCTCGCAGCGACGCGGGAGGCGGTCGACCTCTACCGCCGCCTCGTCGCCGAAAGCTCCGAGGCCTTCGCGCCTCATCTCGCGAACGCGCTGAACAATCTCGGCAGTCGGCTCGGCGATCTCGGTCGGCGCAAGGACGCGCTCGCAGCGGCGCGGGAGGCGGTCGATATCCGTCGCCGTCTCGCCGCCGAAAGGCCTGGCGCCTTCATGCCCCTTCTCGCGAGCGCGCTGAGCAATTATGGCAATAAGCTCAGCGAATTCGGCAGGTTGGAGGACGCGCTCGCGCCAACGCTGGAGGCGCTCGAAATCCGTCGCCGTCTGGCCGCCGAGCGACCCGACGCCTTCATGCCAGATCTCGCGATCTCGCTCACCAATCTCGGCAATCGGCTTCGCGAGCTCGAGCGCCGCGAAGAGGCGCTCGCGCCGGCGCAGGAGGCGGTCGATATCTATCGTAGCTTCGCCGTCGAACAGCCGGACGCCTTCCTCCCCGACTTCGCAGCCGCGCTGATCAACCTCGGCGTGATACTCGGCAAACTCGACCGGCGCGAGGGCGCCCTCGCGGCCACCACGGAGGCGTTGGACATTTGTCGCCGTCTCGCGGCCGAAAGACCCGAGGCCTTCATGCCCACGCTTGCGACGTCGTTGAACAATCTCAGCGACAAGCTCGGCAAGGTCGGCCGGCGCGAGGAGGCCCGCTCGGCGGCGCAAGAGGCCGTCGATATTCATCGCCGCCTCGTCGCCGAAACGCCCGACGCCTTCATGCCCGATTTCGCGGGGTCGCTGAGCGATCTCGGCAAAAGGCTCCGCGAACTCGGCCGCCGCGAGGACGCGCTCGCCGCGACGCAGGAGGCGGTTGATATTCATCGCCGCGTCGCCGCCGACGGGCCCGACGCTTTTCTTCCCTATCTCGCGACGGCGCTGAACGATCTCGGCGGCTGCCTCAGCGCGCTCGACCGACGCGAGGACGCAGTCGCAGCCGCGCAGGAGGCGATCGACATCTATCGCGGCCTTGCCGCCGAAATATCCGCCTTCCTGCCGGACCTCGCGGGATCGCTGAGCAATCTCAGCGACGGGCTCAGCAACCTCGGCCTCCGCGACGAAGCGCTCGGGGCGGCGCAGGAGGCCGTCGACATCTATCGCGGCCTCGCCGCGGAAAGGCCCGACGGTTTCCAGCCCGATCTCGCGATCGCGTTGAACAATCTCGGCGGAATGTTCTGCGGTCTTGAACAGCGCGACGAGGCCCTTGCGGCGGCGCGGGAGGCCGTGGCGACTTTGGCGCCCTTTTTCTTGCGCGCGCCGACGGCCTATTCCCAGCGAATATTTCCGCTATGCCAAAACTACCTCAACCGCTGCGCAGATGCCGGCGTCGAACCGGACCACGCTTTGCTCGGGCCGATTGTCGAGACTTTGCAAACGCTGCCGGAATACCAAACCGCCAACGCTTCGACTGCCGACTGACGCAAGAGAAAAGGAGACGCTCATGGACCCCGCTACGCTCGCCGCGACCGCGCTCGCCGCCGCCACGCCATACCTCCTCAAATTCGGCAAGGACGCCGCCAAGGAAGTCGCGTCCGGCGTCGGCAAATCCGTCTGGGACTGGATCAAAGGCAAACTGACCGGCGAAGCAGGCAAGGAAGCCGTCGCCGATCTGGAGGCGGCGCCGGGCGCGCCCGAGAACGCGCTGGCCTTGCAGGCAGCGCTGACGAAGGCTCTGAAAAAGGAGCCTGACACCGCCGCCGCGCTTGCCGCGCTGCTGAAAGAGCATGGCGTCGCCTTGACGAACCAGACGATGAATGTGACCGGCGACAACAACACAAGCGCGCAGGCGAGCGACGGTAGCACGATTACGATCCGGTAGAGCGCACGGTCGGGGGCAGCATAGAGCGCGTCAGCACGGCCGCGCTCAATTCATCTGCACCGAAGCCGACCCGCCCGCAGCCAGAACAGCCGCGCGCGCCGGGGCCGAAGCCTTGCGCTCCGCATAGCGCCGCGCGAGGGTAGCGCAGGCGAAGAGCTGCGCCTGATGGAACAGCATCAGCGGCAGCACGATCAGGCCGACGGCATGGCCCGGAAACAGGATGTTCGCCATCGGAATGCCGCCCGCCATGCTTTTCTTCGAGCCGCAGAAAACGATGGCGATCTCATCCTCCGTCGAGAAGCCGGCCCAGCGGGCGACATAGGTGGTGACGACCAGCACCAGGCCCAGCATCGCCATATCGAGCAAGGCGACGAGGCCAAGGCTCCCCAGGCTGACCTGCGACCAGACGCCCGCGACCATGCCGGCGCTGAACGCGGCATAGACGACGATCAGGATCGAGCCGCGGTCGACGATCGCGGTGATCGTCTTATGCCGCAGCAGCCAGGCGCCGATCAGCGGGCGCATCAACTGGCCCGCCGCGAAGGGGGCCAGCAATTGCAAGCCGATATCCTGCAGCGCCTTCACGCTGAACCCGGCGCCATGGGCGTTGAGCAGCAGAGCGACGAGGGCTGGCGTCAGCACCATGCCGAACAGGTTGGACGCCGAAGCGCTGCAGAGCGCCGCCGGCACATTGCCGCGCGCGATCGAGGTGAAGGCGATCGAGGATTGCACGGTCGAGGGCAGCACGCAGACGAACATCAGCCCGAGCGACAGTTCCGGCGACAGGAACGGCCGCATCGCCGCCGTCAGCGCCAGGCCGATCGCCGGGAAAAGAACGAAGGTGCTGGCCAGCACCAGCGATTGCAGGCGCCAGTCGGCGATGCCCGCCGCCACCGCCTGCGGCGACAATCGCGCCCCATAGAGGAAGAACAATAGCGCGACGGCGCCATAGACCGCGCCATCCATCACAGGCGCAGCGGCGCCGCGCGCCGGTAGCACCGCCGCCAGCCCGACTGTGCCGATCAAGGCGAGAAGATAGGGGTCGATGCGAAGGCGGGACAAGATGGAGGCGGGCGACATGACGATGGCGATCCTGTTTGACGAGCGATGCACAGGAACATAGGCCTGGCTCTGAAATTATAAATCATGATAATTTCGATAATAGTATCCACAAATCGTGATAACAAAACGCATGGAGATCGCGCCGATGCTCAATCCGGAACTCCTGCAATCCTTCCTCGCCGTCGCGGAGACGAAGAGCTTCACTTTGGCGGCCCAGCGCCTCGGCCTGCGCCAGTCGACGGTCAGCCAGCACATCAAGCGGCTGGAGGAAGCGCTGCGCCGTCATCTCTTCGCGCGCGACACCCATTCGGTGGCGCCGACGCCGGATGGCGATGCGCTGGTGGACTTCGCGCGCCGGGTGCTGGACGCCAACGAGCGCATCGACCGTTTCTTCGCGGGGTCGGAATTACGCGGCCGCATGCGCTTTGGCGCCTCGGAGGATTTCGTCCTGTCGGGGCTGCAGGACGTTCTGGCCGATTTCGCGCAGCGTCATCCCTCGGTCGATCTCGAACTGACCGTCGGGCTGAGCGGCATCTTGTATGAGAGGTTCGATTCCGGCGAGCTCGACGTGATTTTCGTCAAGCGCCGCGCCGGCGATACGCGCGGTGAGATCGCCTGGCGCGAGCAGCTTGTCTGGGTCGGCCGGCCAGGCATCCGGCCGGACCCGCAATTGCCGCTGTCGCTCGTGCTCTATCCCCCGCCCAGCATCAGCCGCGCTTTGGCGCTGGAGGCGCTGGCGCAGGCCGGCCGCACCTGGCGCGCCGCCTGCACCAGCGGCAGCCTCAGCGGCTTATGCGCGGCCGCGCGCGCCGGGCTTGGCGTCGCGCCCCATTCGGCGCGCCTGATCCCGCCCGGCCTCGTCGCGCTGCCATCGTCGCGCTTTCTGCCCGAACTGGGCGAGATCGAGTTCGTCGTGATCGGTCCCGGACAGCATCATCGCATCGCCTCGGCCCTGACGGCGATGATCCTGCGCAACGCCGACCGGCTGCAGAAGCCCCAGCCAGGGTGAGGCGCAGCAAGCGGGGCGCGAGGGCTTGGCGTCGCGGTTCATAAGCGGCAGGCTGCGATTGCGCCCAAGGGCAATGGGTCGGATCGTCGAAGGCGAAGCGGGAGTCTGAGATGGCGAAGTCGCCCATACAGGAAGCGGGTAGCGCGGTCCGGCTCGTCGTCGTCAGCAATTACGAGCAGCTCCAGCACGCCTTCGCAATTCGCAGCATCTGCTTCATGGAAGACACCGGCCTGTCGGTGAAGCGCGCCTTCGACGGCAATGATTTCCAGGCCACCCATATCGTCGCCTATGCCAGGGACGAGCCGATCGGCGCGACGCGCATCCGATGGTTCCGCGACTTCGCCAAGATCGAAAGGACCGGCTTTCGCAAGGCTTATCGAAGCGCGCAAGTGCTCAAGCAATGCTCGGCGTTCGTCTTCGATCACGCCGCTAGGAAAGGCTATACGCAGGTACTGACGGTGGCGCGGCGCGACTTCGCGGGCGTATGGATTCGCGTCCTCGGTTTTCGCGAACTCGCGCACCGCGCGATCATCCGCGAGGGCGAGCCCTTTCTGACGCTGGTGAAGAATCTGACCGCGCCGCAACAGGCGATATCGATCGAAACCGATTCCAACGTATTGATGCGCATCGAAGGCGCCTGGGACGTCGCGACGCCCTTCGAGGGCGAGAGCCGGTGACGCTGGGCGACGAAGATGGCGGGGGCGGACGCATGCGCAAGAATCCATCGCCGCGCCGCGCTTCAGGTCCGGCGCGGCGATGACGAGACATTCGGCCGACGGCCGAAGCGGCCCGACATCGCGAAGCCATCGCGCATGTTGAGGCCGATGAGGATGAGGTTGGCGAGACCGGCGGCGAGTTCCAGCGCCTGAACCGCGAGGAACCACGCGTCGAACATTCCGGCGCGCGCCTCCCAGGCGAGAAACAGCGCGCAAGGGACGAGCACGCAAATCCCGTTCAGAGCCGCCAGGACAAGGCGGCGCAGTTTTCGCGCCGCCAGGCCTTTGGGCGAAGGTCCCGCCAGACGCCGGCCCGTCGCGCCGGCGATCGCCATCATCGGGATGAGAACCAGCAGGCCGAAGACGATGCTTGTCTTGACCGCGGCGATGAGAGCGGGAATGGCGGCGATCTCGGCGACGATGGTCGCGGTCTGGAACGATGCGATGATCAGGAAGGCGGCGGCGCCAGCCGCGGCGTGAAGGGCGAGCGTGCGTTTTCGATCCCACATGCGAGGGCTCCATTGCCAGACGGACAGTCGGGAGTTACATAGTATGCAATGCAACAACATAGCAAGCTATATTTATGACCCTCGCCCGTGAAGCCTCCGCCGGATACATGACCAATCTCGCCGCGCGACTGTTCGCGCGCGCCATCGACGACCGCCTTCGCCCCCTCGGGGTCAGTTCCGGCCATCTGCCGGTTTTCTTCGCTTTGGCCAATGGCGGCGCCCTCACGCAAACCGCTCTGGCGCAGGCGGCCGCCACCGAACAGCCGACCATGGCCGCCACTTTGTCGCGAATGGAGCGCGACGGCCTGATCCGGCGCCGGCCCGATCCGCGCGATGGCCGCAGCGCGCTGATCGTCCTGACGCCGGTGGCCCTCAAGAAGGTCAAGGCGGTGGAGAACGCCGTGCAATCGGTCAACGAAAAGGCGCTGGCCAAACTCGATGAAGGCGCGCGCGACGCCTTTCTCGAAGCGCTCGCGAAGGTTGTTCGCGCGTTGGATTCGGGCGACGAGCGCGTCGGGTCGTCGCCAAGCGATCGTGCAGCCAAGCCGTCACGCGCATGACGTGAATTGGACTTACGCCTCAACGCGAAAGGCGGTCGGTGAGGCGCCGTTCGCTTGAACTCGCAATGCGCCGGTTCGGGCCGGCCATTGCCACCGGCGCTGAAACTTGCGTATCTTTTAGCGGACCGACGATCATCCGGGTGTTGTCCACGCGACAGGCGGAAGGAGCGTATGATGGCCTACGAGCCGCATAAATGGGCCTTCGGGCTGATTCCATTGGGCTTGCTCTGGATCGTCGGGACCGCCGAAGTGGTCGGACCGGTCGAATCCGATCTCTCCACGCATAGCGCTGCGGCTTTGCCCGCTGACCTGCTGGACAAGGCCGCCCTCGCCGTCGCGGGCCGCGACGTTTCGCTCTCCGGCGCCGCCTTCGCCGCGGATGGCCCGTTGACCGCCGTCCAGGCGGTTCTTGCGACGCCCGGCGTCAGGCTGGTCAACCCCGGCGCGCTCACGCTGATCCCCGAAGCCAAGCCCTATGTCTGGTCGGCGACGCGCGAGGGCGCCAAAGTCGCGCTCGCCGGCTCCGTCCCCGATCCCGCCGCGCGGGCCGACTTACTGGATGCGGCGAAGGCGATCCCAAGCGCCGATGTCGCCGACGCCTCGGTCTATCAGCGTGGCGACACGAGCGGGCTGGCGGCGGACGGCGCCTTCGCGCTCGGCGTGCTCGGCAAGCTTTCGAGCGGCGTCGCGACATTCAGCGACGGAGCCCTGACCATCACGGGAAAGACCGGCGATTCGGCCGCCTTTGAGCAGACGATGGCGGCGCTGGGCAAATTGCCGGCGGGGGTCAAGCTCGCCAAGGCCGATATCGCCGCCCCGGTCGCCGCGCCCTTCGTATTTTCCGCTTCAAGCGCGGACGGCGCCCTCAAGCTGACGGGCGCGGCCCCTTCGATCGCCGCGCGCGACGCGCTGGCGGCGACGGCGAAAACTTTGTTCCCGAACGCGAAAATCGACAATGCCTTGACGATCGCCAGCGGTCTGCCCGCCGGCGTCGATTTCGCCGCGGGCGCTGGCTTCGCGCTGACCCAACTGAAGGGGCTCGAAACGGGCGAAACGCGTTTCAGCGACGCTGATTTTTCGATCAAGGGCCGCGCGGCCGCCGCCGCGGCGGCCGATGCGGTCGAGGCGGCCGTCGCCTCTCCGCCAGCGGGGCTGAAGCTCGCCTCGGTCGCCATCGAGCGTCCCCCGCCGCCCCCCGCGCCTCCTCCGGCGCCCCCCGCGCAACCAACACCCGATCAGGCGGCGGCCGCGCCTCCGGCGCCTGCGCAACCCGCCGCCGATCAGGCCGCGGCCTCCCCTGCCCCATCAGCGCAAACCGCCGCCGCCCAGCCAGCCGCCTCTCCGCTCGCCTCGGGGCCGCCGCTCGACGTCAACGCCTGTCAGGAGGGGTTCAAGCAGCAACTCACCGGAACGCACATCGAATTCGAAACGGGCAAAGCGAATATTTCGCACGCCTCCGACGCCTTGCTGAACAATCTGGCGGGGATCGCGTTGCGCTGCGCGACCGGCCAGATCGAAATTTCCGGCCATACCGACAATACCGGAGGCGACGCCGAAAACGTGGCGCTGTCCAAAGCGCGCGCCGAGGCGGTGGTGAGTTTTCTCGTGCGCGCCGGCGTCGCGGCGAACCGCCTGAGCGCGGCCGGCTATGGATCGTCGAAGCCGGTCGCCTCCAACGATACCGAAGAAGGGCGCGCCCAGAACCGCCGCATCGAGTTTTCGGTCAAGGAATAGGGACGCCGAAAGCGCTCAAGGTCGATTGAACGTTTGGGAACAGGCGCCGGCGATCCGGCGCGGGAGCGGACGCCATGATTTACGATTTTTCGTTCCTTTGGATCTGGCTCCTGCTGGCGCTGATCGTCGGCCTCGTCGTCGGCTGGATCACCAACGCACGCGGGCCGCAAGGCCGCTGGTTTTTCGGCTGGTTCCGTCTCGCCTTGATCGTCTTCGTCATCGGCCTGCTGGTCGCCTGGCTGCATTGGCTGCCAGGACGCCTGGGCTTCTGGCTGGAGACCGCGTTGTTTTTCTTCGCGGCCTATATCGTCGGCTGCCTGATCGGCGGCTTCGTCAAGGCCAGCGTCGCGACGGAAGCCGAGCCCGCTACCGCGCCCCAACCCGTCGCGCCGGCTCCCGACAGCATTCGCGCGGCCGTGTCTCAACCGACCGTCGCGCCGACCCCGGTCCAGCCCATCGCAACGCCGACGCCACAGCCCGCTCCTGCGTTCTCCGACAGCGTATCCTCGCCCCATCCGACAGCCACGCCGACCCCGGTTCCGGAACCCGTCGCAACGCCGGTCCCACAGCCTGTCCCCGTCGTCGCAGCGGCGGCCTCAGCCGTGGCGGGCGCCGACCCTTCCGAGCCAGCCGCTATGGGGCCCGTGGAGGGTGAGGAAAAGCATGGCGGCAGCCGGCCGCCCGGCCTTGTCGGTCCGCGCGGCGGCAAGGCGGACGACCTCAAGCGGATCAAGGGCATCGGGCCGCAGAACGAGGGGCGCCTGCATGCGCTCGGCGTCTGGCATTTCGCGCAGATCGCCGCCTGGACGCCCGACAACGTCCACTGGGTCGGCAGCTATCTCGCCTTTCCCGGCCGCATCGACCGCGAGGAATGGATTGCCCAGGCCACCGCGCTCGCCGCTGGCGCCGAAACCGCCTTTTCGAAACGCGTCGAGGCCGGCGGCGTCGCCTCCAAGCATGACGACGGCTCGGCGGGTCAGTCCAACATCGCTGATCTCTCCAACATCAAGCCGCGCCATTAGCGCATAATGATTTATGGTCGAAACGGTCGAGTGTGATCCATCGTTTCGCATCAGGCTCTAGCGAATAGAATTCAACATCTGGCTCCAGCCGGTCGTGTGTGTGCTCACGCCCGCCTCAAGAAGACATAAGAGCAGATCGCCGCCGACAAGGCCCCGACGCCCCCCACAGACAGCCAGATATGGGGGCCAAATCCAGCAGCGGCGTCGCCGTGCGGATGCGGCAACACATATTCGTCGAGCCCATAGACGATCAGCGTGCTGAGCGCGGCGCCGATGAGGATGGAAGCGGCGATGCACGAGGCTCTGCCGAATGCGCGCTTCGACATGATTTCGATCGCCGCTCCCGCCCCGAAGGCCGCCGGGCCGCCGATGGGATAGGCGGCGGCGAAGATGATCGCGGCGTCGACCAGCAAAGCGGGAACCATCTCCATCAACGAGATGCGATGGTCCTGTTCGAAGAATTCGCGGAAAGCGACGCTCGCCAGAAGGAGACCTACGGCTATCGCCGCTCCGACAGGCGGACCGACAAACGCGAACCAAACAGCGGACTTCCAAATCGACCGCGACATCGATGGCGTACTTTCTGTTCAAACGACGGACGACGGATCGCCGACACGACGCAATGGCGGCCCGCTCCGAACGCAGGCGTCTGACTGGCTTACGGTCTCAGGCGTCTTGATTTCGTGGTCGTTTTTGCCGACACTCATTTTGCAATGCCTCACCCGGAGACTTCGCCATGGATGAATTGATCGCGCGTTTGACCGCCGCCGCCAACATCGGCGAGGACGCCGCCAAGAAGGCCGTCGGGATTATTTTCGGCTTCGTCGAGAAGGAAGCGCCACAGCTTCAATTGGACAAGCTTCTTGCGGCGATTCCAGGCGTCGACGATCTCGTCGCGGCGGCCGCCGCTTCCGCCGGCTCGGCTGGCGGGCTGTTTGGAAAAATCGGCGGCATGCTGGGCGGCGCTGGCGGCGATCTCGTGGCGGCCTTCGGTCGCCTGGAGAGCGAGGCGGGGCTCGACACAGGCCAGGTCGAAACCGTCGGCAAGGAGATATTCGCGTTTCTGCGCGCCAAGCTCGGCGACGACGCCGTCTCCAAGATTTTGTCGGCCGTCCCCGGCCTGAACAAATTCGCCTGAATTCGACCCGGCGCGCCGAACGCGCGCCGCTGTCGATCACGAAAAGATTATCGCCCGCTGCGCGTGTTTGCGCGGCGCGGCGATACAAGGCGCGGCGCCGGTCATTGTCAGATCGCCAATTCCTTGCAATCCTTCGCCGGCCGCCCTCGGACAGGGCCGGTCTATGTTCAGTCACAACGGGAGGGGTTCATGATCCGCAGCATTATCGTCGCGGCGGCGCTCGCGGTCAGCGTCCAGGCGGCCGTCCCGCAGAATCTCGACGTGATCAAAGAGCGCAAGCAGACGATGAAGGATAATGGCGCGGCGGCCGGCGCCACGGCCAAGATGCTGAAGGGCGATGCGCCCTTCGATTTGGCCACGGTCCAAAAGTCGCTCAACACGTTCATCAGCGCGTCTAAGAAGATGCCCTCGTTGTTTCCGGACGATTCAAAAACCGGAGGGGATACGAGGGCTTTGCCGGCGGTTTGGGCCGACAAGGCCGACGTGGACGCGCGTTTCGCAAAATTTGGGCAGGATGCGACGGACGCCCTGGCGGCGATCAAGGACGAGGCGAGCTTCAAAGCGTCTTTTCCGCCCATCTTCAAAGATTGCGGCGGCTGCCATGAGAAATATCGGGCGGCTCAAAACTGAGCGTGCTGCGAAGGGCGGCTTGCGAGACGGTTGAGATGAAGCCGTAGCGCCCGACGACGCGGGATCGCCGATGCCTGTCAGATCCACCCTGCTCGTTCTGGCTGCGCTCGCCGCGGTCGCGGCCTGTGCGCTCTGGCAGCTTACAGAACCGCGGGCCGCCTTTTCGCGCGACCAATGGCAGAGCTACGAACAAGGCGGCGACGCGGCGCGCGGCCGCATCGTCTTCGAGGCGGGCGGATGCGCGTCTTGTCACGCGACGCCGGGGCAGCCCGATCGGTTGAAGCTGGGCGGCGGCCTTCAGTTGAAATCGCCGTTCGGCAGCTTCACCGTTCCCAATATATCGCCCCATCCTGACGACGGGATCGGCGCGTGGAAGGTCGTCGATCTCGCCAATGCGATGCTGACCGGCGTGTCGCCATCACGCACGCATTATTATCCCGCCTTTCCCTACACATCGTTCCAGCGCGTGAAAATCGAAGACGTCAGGGATCTCATGACGTTCTTGCGGACGCTCGCGCCTGTCTCCGGCAAGGCTGGGGATCACGACCTTTCGTTCCCGTTCAACATCCGGCGCGGTTTGGGGCTTTGGAAGCTGCTGTTTCTCGACGGCAAGCCGCTCAAGGCCGATCCGGCGAAAACTTTGCAATGGAATCGCGGCCGCTATCTCGTCGAGGGCCTCGGCCATTGCGCCGAATGCCATTCGCCGCGCAATATACTCGGCGCCGTTGTCGCCGACCGGCGCTTTGCCGGCGGTCCCAATCTGGAGGGCAAGGGGAGAGTTCCCAATATCACGCCGGATGCGTCAGGACTCGGCCCATGGTCGCAAAAAGACATCGCCGAACTGCTGACCAGCGGCCTCACGCCCGATGGCGATTCGGTGGGCGGCGCCATGGCCGAGGTCATCCGGAACACCGCCGAATTGCCGCCGTCGGACCGCGAGGCGATCGCCGAATACTTGAAATCGCTGCCGCCGCGACAAACAAGTCCGCCTGAAAAGAAAGGATCAGGCGGATGAGTCGACCGCTAGGCGAGGCGGAGACGAGGATATTCAGGCCGGCGCAAGCCTTTTGACGTAAAAGGGTGGGCGGACGACAGAGGGCGGCAAGCCCACCCGCGTGCAACCGAAGGTTCGATCATGTCGCTTGCGGGCAGCGTGCGCTCAAGCGTCGCCGACAGCGCGTTTGAGATCAGGCGCCGAGAGAAGCGCGACGCCGACGCTCTCTTCCGCATGTTCGATCAGCCTCAGTGCCGGCAAGGCATGGTCCTGGAGCCGTTCAGCTCCGCCAGTGCGGTTCAAGCCTGGTTCGACAGCAATGGTTCCGACAATTATGAGACGGTTGCGACCATCAACGACACAGCGATCGCATTTGCCGGCTTGTTTCCCGGCCGGGGCAGCCAAAGTCACGTCGGAGGGCTGAGTCTCTTCGTTCACGACCAATTTCAGGGCCGCGGGCTTGGCGCGCTATTGATGACGGCGATCATCGCTACGGCCGATCTATTGCTCGGCCTGCGCCGCATCCAATTGACCGTCTTTTGCGACAATGAACGCGCGATCTCTCTCTATCGCAAATTCGGCTTCGAAATCGAGGGACGCCATAGCGGCTTCGCGCGTCGCGGCCATCAATTGCTCGACGCCTTCACGATGGCCAGAATCGCAGCCGGCGGACCGGCCCGGCGCCTCGACGCCGAACTACTTACCCGCGATCTCAGCGATTTGATCTCTCTTTCCCGGCGCCGTTTCAGACTCGCGTCATGAAGGACAACGTCCGCCTCTTCTCGCCGATCCAGGATCGCCCGTCGGCCGCCTTCGTCTCGGGAACAAAGACCTTGTCGAAGGAAACGCCGATATCATCGTCTTTTTTCCAGACGATATGAGCGCTGCGCGCGATCCCAGCGCGGTCGATCGTCAGTTGGAAGGGATTGGGTAGAAGGCGACCGCCCAGCACGCGCACCGCCGCCCCTTCGTCGGAAATGTTGCGCACCAGGATTTCGATCGGCTCAATCGCGGGGTCGATTGCGATTTGCGCGCCATAGCAAACGCGCCGCCGCGCGCTCGCGCGCTCCTTCATTTCCGGCGCCATCTTCGCCTCGGCGTATGGTTAGCAATGTGCTAGCGGCAGGCTATGCGCTGGCTCTAAAATAACAAAATGTATTTTAACGAAATGGTTACCATGCGGGCCGCGCCGGTTACGACTCCCGTCGCGTCGATCTCATAGGCGGCGGCCCACAAGCCATTGCGAGGATAGGGCGAATGGCATAATTTCGCGCCTGAATCCTCGCGCGAGTAGCCCGGAATTTCAATGATCTTTCTTAACCGCGAAAGACGCCTCGGGGCGGCCTTTCTCGTGAATGACGATATGGGCGCTCAGCGGTCCATCGCGAGTGAGCAGGGCTTCGCCCGAGGCCCAACTGATGGCGACGACCGCGCCGCCGCGCGACAGGACGGCATGCGTTTCGCTGATATAATCGCCGCGCCAGTAAATCCCGATGAGGTCATCGCCGGCGAAGATAATCTGCGCGCCTTGCCCCTGCTCCCAATGTCCCGCCCACTCGCCGTTCCAGCTCGATGATTGCTGCGCGTTGGCCGCCGGCAAGCCAGCAACTGCAAAACTGGCGATCAGGCTAAGACAAAGGAATCCGATCGCGACGCGCTTCATGGCCAACTCCCGCTTTCCAGCCTGTCCGTCCGACTGGCGGAAAGGTTTTACGGGATTGCACGCGCGCGAAAAACCAGGGCGGTGCGGAGCCCGTCACGTCCCTTTAGGCGTCGCCCGCTTCATCAGCGCATTCTCCATCCGCTCCGCCATTTCGCGTAAATACGGATTATGCGCTTCCCTGCCCGCGCGCCCCGCGTCGAGTTCGCTCTGGAAGCCGTCGCGCAAGGGCCAATGTTCGGCGAGCAGTTCGAAACCGGATTCTTCGATCGCCGCGATCGCATGGCTCAGTTGTTTCTCGGACCGGCCGACCTTGGAGAGCACGATGACGATGCGCCCCTCCGCGCCCTGCTTGGCGAGCTTGCGCGCGAGCGCAAGGGTCGGCCGTAGATCGTCGCTCGAGGTTCCTGTCGGCAAGAAGACGACATCGCTGTCCTCAGCGAGCTCCTTGGTCATTTCGTCGGCGAGGCCGCGCGTGTCGGCGACGATGACGTCGATCTCCTCCTCGCTCTTGTGAAGCTTCTTGAGGCTTTTGAACGGCCGCGCGTCGATCTCCGGCTCCACGCTATTGCGCATCCGCGTCGCGTTCCATTCGACGCAAGTGAGCTGTTCGAGATCGAAATCGGCCAGCAAGGTCTTGTGGCCGCGATGCGCGGCGCCCACCGCCAGCAAGCGCGCCAGCGTACTCTTGCCGACGCCGCCTTTCTGACTGACGAAGCTGATCAGACGCTTTTGCTTGTGCGCTTTGGTCATGATTTCCCCCACCGCTTGCAACAGCTAATACCAAAGCGCGGCGTTGAGCAATCGCAAGCCAAATCAGAGCGACGAACGTTTGTGCGAACCTTGCGAATCAACTAGTTTTAGAAGGCAGATCGAGGATGATTGCCCGTGTGGGTTTTGAAAAGCGCCTTTTTGGCAGCGCTGTCGTTTGCGGCTCCCACGAAAGATCGGTCTTTCGCTGAATTTCCTGGTTGTCCGCAGCCGCGGTTCGAGAAGCTGCAATACGCCCAGCCGCAATATGCGCAGCCGCGATACGCGCAACCGCAGTTCGCCCAGCCACAGTTCGCGCAGCCGCGATACGCGCAACCGCAATTCGCCCAGCCGCAATCCGCCGAGCCGAGCTTCGCACAGCCCCAATATGCGGAGCCGCAATACGCTCAGCCCCAGTATGCGCAGCCGCAATATGCTCAACCACAATATGCGCAGCCGCAATACGCCCAGCCGCAATACGCGCAGCCCTAATAGCGCCCCATCGCGCGCGGTCGCGATTCCTCTGAGGTCAAGGCGCCGCCTTATCCAATCAATGGAACTGAACGGTGGGTGAGGAATTGTCGCGCGCGCTGTTTGCCTCAGCTCCGCGCGTCCGCCACGCGCAGGCTCTCCATCAGCCGCCGATGGCCGGCCGGGATCGGCGTCGGGCGTTGCGTAGAGCGGGCGACATAGACATGGGTGTAGCGCCCCTGTGCGGCGGCAAGCGGCGCGCCTGCCTTGAACGCCGCCAAGACGTAGCGCACCGACGTGCGCCCGAGTTCTTCGACCGCGACGCCGATCTCGATCGCGTCGGGAAAAGCAAGGCTGGAGAAATAGACGCAATTGTTTTCGACAACGAGGCCGATCACATCGCTCTTGGCGGGATCGAGCAGGCCGGCTTCGATCAGAATGGCGTTCACCGCCGCGTCGAAAAAGAAATAATAGGCGGCGTTGTTGATGTGGCCATAGGGATCATTGTCCGACCAGCGCGTCGAGACCGGCACGAAGCGGGCGAAGGCCGCCCGCCCCAACGGCGCCGGCCTCTCCGCCCGCGCGCGCGTCATGATGCCGCCTCGACGTCAGGCCGCGGGGCCGCGCAGGCTCGCGACGGCGCGCCAGGCTGCGGCGACGAGCGCCCAAGCCAGCAAGGTTTTCAGCACCGTCGCCGCCACAAACGGGACGATGCCGCCGAGCCACGCCTTCTCCGGCCCGACCAGAACGGCGAGCCACGCAAAGCCAAACGCGAAAATGACAAGATGGCCAAGAACCATCACGGCGAGCAGGCGGCTGAGCGAACGATCCCAGCCGCGCTCCGCCAGCCAGCCGACCAGCGCCGCCGCGACGAGGAAGCCTAAGAGATAGCCGCCCGTCGGACCCGCCATATAGGCCGGACCGGCGCTCAACCCGGCGAACACCTGCAGGCCCATCAGGCCCTCGGCGAGATAGAGCAGGACGGTCGCGGCCGCGAGGCGCGCGCCGAACGCGGCGCCGAGCGCAAGGACCACCAGCGTCTGCAACGTCATCGGCACGGGATAGAACGGCACCTGCGCCTTGGCCGACAAAGCGAGCGCAAGCGCCCCGCCGATCGCCAGCGCTGCAAAACGAGCGATGCGCGAGGCCGTCTGTTGCGGCCAAAGCATTGCAGCAAGGGTTGGGCGCCGATTGTCGTTCATAATCCCTCCGTTAAGCCTGCGCGCGGATGTAAAAAGCGCCGCGCGATCGATCGCGCGAAGTCGCTCTTTTCGCGGTCTATGCGGTATAGAGGAGCCGTCCGCGTGGAACAAGCCGCCGCGGGCAGGCAGCGATGAAACCGTAAGAGGCCCGATGAGCGCGCCGCAGGATGACGAATTGATCTTCGAGGGGCCGTTGGACACATCGAGCGGCCGGTTGGCGCGCGTCTCTCCCCTGGTGCGCCGCCTTATCGCCAATAATCCCTCGCCGTTCACGTCGACGGGAACCTGCAGCTATCTCATCGGCGACGCACAACTCGCGATCGTCGACCCCGGTCCGCTCGACGAGGCCCATATTGAAGCATTGCTGCAAGCGGCGAACGGCGCAGAGGTGACCCATATCTTCGTCACCCATACGCATCGCGATCATTCGCCGGCGGCGGCGCGCCTCAAGGCGGCGACGGGCGCGCCCATCCTCGGCGCCCAGCCCTATCAGCCCCGCCAGGGCTCTACGGGCGCGCTCAAGGGGCTCGACGCCTCGCATGATCTGACCTATGCGCCCGATCACGTGCTGGAAGACGGCGCCGTTGTCAAAGGGCGCGGCTATACGATTGAGGCCGTCGCGACGCCGGGCCATGCCGCCAACCATCTGGCCTTCGCGCTGCGCGAGGAGAAGGCTTTGTTCTCGGGCGATCACGTCATGGCCTGGTCGACGTCGATCGTCGCGCCGCCCGACGGTTCGATGGGCGATTACATGGCCTCGCTCGACAAATTGCGCGCGCGCGACGAGACGATCTTCTGGCCCGGTCACGGCGGCCCCGTGCGCGAGCCGCAGCGCTGGATGCGCGCGCTCGCCCATCATCGCCGCCAGCGCGAAGCCTCGATCCTCACGCGCATCGAGGCGGGCGATACGGATGTTTCGCAGATCGTCGCCAGGGTCTACGACAACCTCAATCCGGCGCTGGTCGGCGCGGCGACTTTGTCGACGCTCGCCCATCTCGAAGACCTCGTCGCGAGGGGGCTTGTCGCGATGCAGGGCGAACTCGGGCCCGCGGCGCAATTCCACCGTATCACGCGATGAAAACGATCGCCGCGCGATCGCCCGCGCAGACGATCACTTCTCCTGCGCCAGCTCCTGCACCGCATCCGCGAATTTCTGGATGCGCTGGGCGTTGGCGCCAAAGTCGTGGCGCCAGATTCGCGAGGTCGAGCGGATGTCGATGCGCGTCTGGTTGGCCAGCGGTTTGATGCGGATGGCGATGTCGTCGACAAAGCCCAGGAACAGGGATTTGTCGCTCGCATCGATATGACCGACCCCTTCGCGCACGCTGGGCGCGATCGCGTCGACGATGCGCCAGCCGCGCGCCTTGGCCGCCTCGAGCGCGAGCTGATAGGCCTCGTTCGTCTCCATATCGACGAGGATGGGCTGGATTTTGGGATAGGCGCGCTGTTGCGCCTCGCGCGCCTCCGGGCTCGCCTCGGGCGGCGTGCGCCCGCCTCTCGCCTCCAGCGCCTTGACCGAACGCAGAAAGCTCGGCGGCGTCTCCAGATCGGTCGAGACGTCGTTGATGGCGGGCAGCGATATCGCCCGCCAGGACAGCCAAGCGGGATAGGCGAGCAATCCCAGCGCGAGAGCCAGCCCGACAAACGCGATTCCCGCCCCGCGCCGGCCCGTGCGCCAGATGACGATCGCCGCCGTCGCCGACAGCAGTCCCGCCAGACAGGCCAGAACGAGCGAAGCGCCAAGCACCGCCAGCGCCCCGGCCGGCTCGACCGCGCCGGCGCGCGACAGTCCCGCGCCCGTCGCCGCCACTGCGAGCGCGAAAACAGCAAGCCGCCGGCTCCAGATCGCCGCACGGGAATAGGGCTCTTCAAGGATCAGGCGTCGCATGAGTTCAATCAGCCGGGGCGCCTTTGTTCAACGACGCCGGGCGGCGCGTCAATGGCGAACGCGGCGCTTCGACGCATTGCGCCAAGGTTCTCCTGTCAGGTGCGGCGCACGCGACGGACATCGCGCGCCTTGACGATCGAGAGGAACCGTTCGCGGATCGTCGAAAATAGTCCGGGCGGCAGCATTCCATAGGCGACCGAAGCGTCGCTCGCGCCCGGCAATCGCCGCAGATCAGGGCCGGGCCAGATAAAGTCGTTCCATTCGGAAAGCACGACCCAGGAACGCGCATCGTCGAGCCGCAGCCGCTCCTTGACCTTGGCCGGAATCTCAACGGCCAGACTTCGATCGTCTGGCGGAACATGGGTTATGGGCAGCGCCAGGATGCGGATATCGCCATTTTCATCCGTGCGCAGAGCGGCGATGATCGCGCAGGGACGATCCTTTTGACCTTCGTCGCGGCCCTGCACATGCTCGCGATGCCAGAGATAGCTGTAGCGGATGACGAGGCCGGGAACCGGTTTTGGAAGCGCCGCCACCGATCACTTGAGCTCGGCGTCGAGATGGGCGAATTCATCAGCGACCTTGGCTTCGCGCACAGCTTCGATCCATTCCTCGGGAAGTTCCGTCGTCAGGCCAACCTGCCTGTCGCGCCGTTTCAGGCGCGCCCATTCCTCGGCCGCCATGACGACGAGCGAATCGCGCCCATGTTTAGTGATGATGACGGGTTCGTGTCGGGCTTTGTCGCTCAGCATTCCAAAGGCCTGCTGAAACTCACTCGCCGTCACTTTGGTGGCAGGCATGCCATAATCTCCGTTTCGGACATTATATCCAAAATGGAGATTAATTCAAGAATCCAGAGGCTATTCCCTCACGCCGTCGGCAAGCGATAATCCTTGAACGTCTCGCGCAGCTTCATCTTATTGATCTTGCCCGTCGCGGTATGGGGGATTTCCTTCACGAGCTGCATATCGTCGGGCAGCCACCATTTGGCGACGCGGCTTTGCAGGAAATTAATGACGTCGTCGCGCTGCGGCGTGCGCCCCTCCTTGGGTACGACGACGAGCAGCGGGCGCTCGTCCCATTTGGGATGGGCGATGCCGATGACCGCGGCCTCCTGGATGTCGGGATGGCCGACCGCGAAATTTTCAATGTCGATCGAGGAAATCCATTCGCCGCCCGATTTGATGACATCCTTGGCGCGGTCGGTGATCTGCATATAGCCGTTGGGATCGATGGTCGCGACATCGCCGGTGTCGAAGAAGCCGTTCTCGTCGAGAATGTCGCCGCCATCGCCCTTGAAATAGGCGCTGGAGACGGCGAAGCCCGCGACCTTGAGCCGGCCGAACTTCTTGCCGTCCCAGGGAAGTTCGTTGTCCTCGTCGTCGGTGATTTTCATCTCGACGCCGAACGGCGCCCAGCCCTGCTTCTCCTTGAGCGCCAGAAGCGTCTCGCGCGGCAGGCCGGCGACGACCGGTTTGATCGATCCCGTCGAACCGACCGGGCTCATCTCGGTCATGCCCCAGGCGTGGCGCACCTCGATGCCGTAATCGACTTCGAAGGCGCGGATCATCGCCGGCGGGCAGGCCGAACCGCCGATCCCGACCAGCTTCAACGTCGTCGGCCGCTTGTTCTCCTGCCGCAGATATTGCAGCAGCATCAGCCAGACGGTCGGCACCGCCGCCGTCATCGTCACCTTCTCGCTTTCCAGCAATTCATAGACCGAGGCGCCGTCGAGCTTGGCGCCGGGCATCACCAATTTGGCGCCGCGCATCGGGCAGGAGAAAGCAAGCGACCAGGAATTGGCGTGGAACATCGGCACGATCGGCAAGACCGAATCGGCAGACTCGATGTGCAGCCCATCGCCATTGGTGCTGGCCATCGAATGCAGGACATTCGAGCGATGAGAATAGAGGACGCCTTTGGGATTGCCCGTTGTGCCCGAGGTGTAGCAAAGCCCGGCGGCGGTGCGCTCTTCGAACTCGGCCCAGCGGAAGTCGCCGTCGGCCTCGGCGAGCCATTCCTCGTAAGGAACCGCATTGCGCAACTTGGTCGCCGGCATATGCGCGGCGTCGGTGAGGACGACATAACGCTCGACGCTCGGCAGCTTGTCGGCGAGCGCCTCCAGCAGCGGCACGAAGGTCAGGTCGACGAAGACGATGCGGTCTTCGGCGTGATTGATGATCCAGGCGATCTGCTCGGGAAACAGGCGCGGATTGACCGTGTGATAGATCGCGCCAAGGCCGACAATCCCGTACCAGGCTTCCAGATGCCGATAGCCGTTCCAGGCGAGCGTCGCGACGCGATCGCCAAGACGGACGCCGTCGCGCTTGAGGCGCTGCGCGACGCGCAGCGAGCGATCGCGAATCTGGCGATAATTGCTGCGATGCATCGGCCCTTCGATGGTGCGCGACACCACCTCGCGGCCGCCATGCTGGATCGCCGCGAAGTCGATGATCTTGTGCAGCAGCAGCGGCCAGTCCTGCATCAACCCGAGCATAACATCCTCCCTTGTCGCCTGCGTCGTCGTTGCAGGTGCGCGTTCCCTCCCCCCTTGTGGGGGAGGGTTAGGGAGGGGGGGTCAGGCCGGACTATCAAGCAAAGAGCGCTCCGCCCTTCTTGATAGGTCAGCGCGACCCCCCTCCCCATCCCTCCCCCACAAGGGGGGGAGGGGGCGTATCTCTTCCGACGCAGAACCCTTTGCAAATCTGTCGTGGCTCCAAGCATGGCGCCCGGCGCCCGGCTTGGCAAATTGCCGGACGCGCCATGTGTCGATAGCATGAACGCGCGAGGCCGCAAGGGATTCGCTGGGGAAAAAGGCGTTGCTTATGGCCGATCAGACAGGCGCGAGCGACCCGTTGCGGGTCTGGTTCCGATTGATGCGGCTGGAGACCCGCATGCGCACCGCCGTCGCCGAAGGCCTGCGCCAGATCGGTCTGTCGGTGCCGCAATGCGACGTGCTGACGACGCTGACCGAACAGGAGGGCGTGAGCCAGCAGGATCTGGCCAAGCGCCTCTATGTCACCAAAGGCAATATATCCGGATTGATCGATCGCCTCGTCGCGGCGGGCCTCGTCGAGCGCCGCGCGATCGCCGCCGACAAGCGCCAGCATGCGGTTTTTCTCACTCTGGCGGGCCGCGCTTCGGCCGAACAGGCGATCGCCTGCCAGCGCCGCTTCGTCGCCCGCACGATCGGCCGCCTGCCGGCGGAGGATTTATCGTCGCTGGAGCGCCTGCTGGTGGCGACGCGCGATCTCGTGCGCGCGCCGGGGGAGTGAGGCCGCCATGCCGACAAGCCCAAAGGGCGCCAAACGCCAATCCGCTGGGAGCGGCGCCCCCGCCTACGACGTCAGCGCCATCGCCGGCTGGCTGGTCGACGGCGCGCGCTCGGCGTCGAAATCCGAGGACGTGCTCACCGAAATGTGCGTCCGCCTCAGCGCCTGCGGCCTGCCTTTGTGGCGGGTGGCGGTCTATGTCAACACGCTGCATCCGCAGATCCTGGCGCGCCGCTTTCTCTGGCGCCCGGGCGCCAATGCCGGCGTCGACGAGGCGCCTTTCGCATTTGCGACCAATGTCGGCTATCGCGACAGCCCCATCGTCCGCATCAGGACGACCGGCGAGGCGATCCGCCGCACGCTCGCCGACCCCCATTGCCCGATGGATTTCGAAGTCCTGAAGGAGCTGCGCGAGGAAGGGGTGACGGATTATCTGGCCGCGCCGCTGCGCTTCACCAATGGCGAAATCCATTCGGCCTCTTTCACGACACGGCAGGCGGGCGGCTTCTCGCAGGCTCAGATCGACGCGCTCGAGGCGATCCTGCCGCCGCTCGCGCGGGTCGCCGAAGTGCGCGCGCTGCGGCGCACCGCCGTCAATCTTCTGGACGCCTATGTCGGGCATGACGCTGGCGAACGGATTCTGGCGGGGCGTATCCGGCGCGGCGACACCGAGACGATCCGCGCCGCGATCTGGCTCTCCGATATGCGCGGCTTCACCAGGCTCGCCGACACGATCGCGCCGCAGGCTTTGATCGAGCGGCTCAATCTGTTCTTCGACTGCCTCGTGCCGGCGATCGAGGCGGAAGGGGGCGAAGTGCTCAAATTCATGGGCGACGGCCTGCTCGCGATTTTCCGCTTCGCCGATGAGACCGGGGTCGACGTGGCCTGCGCCCGCGCCTTGCGCGCGGGCCGGCAAGCGCAAGCGGCGATCGAGGCGCTGCCCGCGACGAGCGATGACGAAAACCAAGCGCGCCTGCGTTTCGGCCTCGCTCTGCATCTGGGCGAGGCGCTTTATGGCAATATCGGCGGCGGCGGCCGTCTTGATTTTACCTGCATCGGCCCGGCGATCAACATGGCGGCGCGCTTGGAGAAGATCGCCTCGAAGCTCGGCCGCGTGATCGTCGCGTCCACGGCTTTCGCGCAGCGCCTGCCCGATGATTTCACGGCCCTGGGCGATTTTGAGCTCGCGGGGTTTCGCAGCGCGCAGACGGTGTATGGGCTGCGGGAGGATGGCGCGGGCGCGTGAATTTCTGACCGCGTACCGCGAATGGCGGTTGTATTTCCACCAGAGATGCCGATAATTCCCTCGATTCTGGGGGATCCTTATCGGCGGCGCCGCGTATCAGCATGCGCGCTTCCGGTCATGCCGTAAACAATCAGGGAAAGCATATGAACATCCGTGTCGATGCGATTCAGCGCGCGAGCCGCGCATGATGACGGCTGTCCTCGCCTTTTTGTCGGTCGGCGGATCGGTGTTGTTCGCCATTGTCGGCGTCCTCGTCGGACGCCGATTTGTTCACCATCATGTCGCCGAGGGCCACAACGACGTGCTGGTGCCGTTGTTCCTGACCGCCGGCGTGATTTACGCGGTGCTGTTGGGCTTCATGGTCGTCGGCGAATGGGAGAGCTATGATTCCGCCAAGGCGAACACCGCGGAGGAAGCCGCCCTGCTCGTGCCGCTGTATCGACAGAGCAAAGTCATGGCCCCGGACAAGGGCGATGAGATGCGCAAGACAATCCGTGAATATTCAGAGGACGTCGTCAAGGGCTGGGATGGCTTCGTGGCGGGCGAGAGAAACCGCAAGGCTGGTCACGACGTCCAGGAGATGTTCAGGATTTTGGGCGCATTGACCGCGGACGCCAAGCCGCAGGAAGCGATCGCGGCCCAGCTCCTGACGACGGTCAATCAAATGCTTCTCGACCGCAACAAGCGCTATATGCAGGCTGGGGAATCGTTGTCGTGGATCATGTGGGCGGCCGCCATTGGCGGGGGCGCCGTGACGGTGAGCATGAGCTTCATCCTCTACATGGATAGGAGGTGGCCGCATGTGTTCGCAACGAGCGTCATGGCGGTGCTGATCGGTTCGTTGTTGTTCACCATGGCGGTGCTGAGCAGACCGTTCGTCGGCCCACTGGCGATTGACCCACAGCCCTTCGAGAGATCATCCGCCGTTTTCGACGACGTTGACAACGGCTATTAGGAGAAGGCGATGCGCGTAACCTGCTTGAACACTCTTGCAGAGGGAAGTGAAGATCTCGGCGTCGTCTACGCCTCGGTTGAAGGCGTCAACGAGAATTCCTTTCATGAATGTCTTGAGGAACTGACCCACAAGGCCAAGGCGCTTGGGGCGACGGGCTTGATCGCGCTGCAACTGGTGCAGAGTCAGTTTCAGTGGAACCAACGCACCAGCCTGCTGGCGACGGCGATCAAATAAAGCCAATCGGCAATGCGGCGCCTGCGCGACGCCGCCGGTTCAGGCGCCCGACGGTCGGCTGGCCGCCTAAAAGAGATTGCCTCGCGCCATTGGCGCGCGCTGACGATAGCGCGCGAAGCCAGCCGCAGGATGGACTTCATAGGACTTTACAAAATACAAAATGGAGGGCGGAATCCTTCATTGTTCGCTCGGCGGAGCTGGCGCGACGCCCATCGTGCGTGCGCCGCATCTCAAAAGAATCCGCCGGGCGCCGATCAAAGCTCGGCCGCGAGGCCGGTCGCTGCAAGACGCCGGACGAACCGTCCGTTCAAAGAAGCGAGGGAATGCCGATGTGCAAGACTTGCGAACTCGAGGGCGCGGCTCGATGCGCGCGACCGTCACGCCGTGTTTTTTTGGCTTCGTTCTCCGCCGCCGCGGCCACCTTGCCCGTGGCGGGCGCCGCATGGGCGAAAGACGCCGCGCCGCCGCCCAAGCCGCAAAACGCCGTTTCGCCCGATGGCGCTCTGGAATTGCTGCACAAGGGCAATGATCGCTATGTCGACGGCGTGTCGAAGAGGCACGATTTCAAGAATGAACGCGAGGCGCTGACCGCCGGACAGAACCCTTACGCCGCCATCCTGAGCTGTGCCGATTCACGCATTGCGCCCGAATATGCTTTCGACAGCGGGAGGGGCGATCTGTTCGTCTGCCGGGTCGCGGGGAATTTCGCCAATGACGACACAATCGCCAGTTTCGAATATGCCGTCGCCAATCTGAACGTGCCGCTGATCATGGTGCTCGGTCACGATAGCTGCGGCGCCATCAGCGCGACAATCAAGTCGCTCAACGACAAGTCGACGCTGCCGGGCCATCTCCCTTCGCTCGTTGCGCGCCTCGCCTCAGCGGTGAAGGCGGGGGCCGAACATGCCGGCGATCCGTTCGCCAACGCGATTCGGCAGAACGTCATCGACACGGTCGCCGCCCTTAAATCGGCCACGCCGATCCTCGACGCGGCGGTCGCCCAACAGAAGTTGAAGATTGTCGGCGGAATCTATCGGCTTGCCACCGGCCGCATCGAAATGGTGGCTTGAATCGCCGCCATGCGCACTCATGAACGATCAACGTCCAGAATCCTGGACATCGGATAATCCGGTATCCCGAATTTGAAGGGCGCCGGCGCGTCCTCGATATAGCCGGCGGCGCGATAGAAGCGCCGCGCGGTTCCGGTGCTCGTCAATCTGCAGCGCGCATTGCCGCGCTCGCGCGCGCGCTCTTCAAGCGCCTTCAGCATGGCCCGGCTGATCCCGCGAAATCTGGCGTCGGGCGAAACATAGTTCAGATTGATCTCGCCCGTATCCGTGACGCAGCCCACGGCGAGGATGACGTCGCCCTCGACGGCGACGAGCACGCAATTGCTTGGCCGCGCGATCCAGGCGAGGAAATTTTCCGGCGTTTTGTTGCCGAGCCAGCGCGCCAGCATCGCAGCATCGTTTTGGTGATCGGCGACGCAAAGCTCAGCGATCGACCGCCGCATGACCACGCAGGCCGCCGCTGCATCGTCGTCCGTGGCGTTCCGGATTTCCATCGTTGCATGTTGCCATTCGCGCATGAACCCTCGCAACGGAAATCGGCTGCGCCGATGGATGCTGCGCCCTCGATCGGAGCCGATCGGCCCGACGACCTCGTCATCGCAATAGAAAAGCCTTATTGAGCGGCGAGGACGAAATCAGCTTTCCTCAAAAAACACGCAACAGGGAGCCCTATCCGTGCCCATCGTGAGCAATCGTCGCGCCTTCCTCGCCGGTTTGACTGCAATCCTAACGTCCGCTCGGGCGCAAGCGGCCGAACCGGTCTCCGCGGATGCGGTGAAACGCGCCAATGATGAGATCGCTGCGCTGGAGGCGCGCGAGGGCGGCCGCCTCGGGGTCGCCGTGCTCGATAGCGCCAGCGGCCTCTCCCTCGCCCATCGCGCGGAAGAGCGTTTTCCGATGTGCAGCACGTTCAAACTGCTCGCCGCCGCCGCCGTGCTGAGCCGGGTCGATGCGGGAAGCGAACAACTCGACCGGAAAGTCCCCTATGGAGCCGCCGACCTGCTCGAATATGCGCCGGTAACCAAGGCGCATCTCGCCGACGGCGGCATGAGCGTCGGCGACCTCTGCGCCGCGGCGATCGACTGGAGCGACAACACCGCCGCCAATTTGCTGCTTCAGATCATCGGCGGTCCGGCGGGATTCACTGGATATGCCCGCTCGCTCGGCGATTCGGTCACCCGTCTCGACCGCAATGAGCCGACTTTGAATACGTCCATTCCCGGCGATGAGCGCGATACGACGACGCCGCTCGCCATGGCGCGCGCGATGCAAGCCGTGTTGCTCGACAAGAAACTTTCCGAGGCTTCCCGTCGCCAGCTCGAAGCCTGGCTGATGGGCGACAAGGTCGGCGACAAGCGAATCCGCGCAGGACTGCCGCCATCATGGCGCATCGGCGACAAGACGGGCAGCGGCGACAATGGATCGACGAATGCGATCGCGATCATCTGGCCCCCCGATCGCGCGCCTCTCCTTGCGACCGTCTATTACACCGGCTCGACGGCGTCGGTCGACGCGCGCAATGGCGTGCATAAGGACATCGGCGCGATCATCGCCAAGACGTTCTAGCGGCGCCCTAGCTGCTTGCCGCCAGCCCTGCGAAAAACGCCGGCAGCGCGCCAATGTCCTCGACGATATGATCGGCGTGCGGCGCCAGTTCTTCGCGCGGCGCGGGGCCGCTCAGCACCGCCACCGCCAGGGCGCCGGCGGCGCGCGCGGCGTGGAGATCATGGATGGAATCGCCGACCATCGCGATCCTGCGCGGCTCCATGCCCAGATGCCGCGCGAAGGCGAGCACCATCCCGGGCTCGGGCTTGCCGCCATGGCCGGAATCGTAGCCCGCGATGAATTCGATATGCAGCAGGCCCAGAGCCTCCACATGGCGGCGCGCGCTCGCCTCCGAATCATTGGTGGCGACGCCCAGGCGCAGGCCCTGCGCGCTCAACGCGGCGAGCGCTTCGAGCGGGCTCCCGATCGGCGCCAGCGCCTTGAGCGACTCGACCGCGCTCAGCGAATCGATCTCCTGTCTCAGCGCCGCATAATCGTCGCGCCCGATCGCCTGCCCCCAGATCTCGCCATATTGCGCCGAAGAGCCCGCGATGATCGGCGAGGTCGGGCGAAAGCGTTTCTCCTCCAGCGAAAAATGCAGGGCGTCGGCCTGGGCGCGCATGGCGCTCTCGTCGCCCTTGGCCAGAGCTTGGATGACGGCATGAAAGGCGGGGCCCCATGTTCCGTCGAAATCGATAAGCGTTCCATCCTTGTCAAACAGGACGGCGGCGATGGACATGGGGCTCTTTCGTCAGAGGCGGCGGAGGCGATGCGATAGCAATTCCGCGATCCGCCGTCGAGCGACGCGACCCTTCTCCCGAGAATCGGGAGAAGGTGGCCCGACGAAGTCGGGTCGGATGAGGGCCTATCGGCGTGATGGCGCGAAAAGGGATGCGACGATCGGGGTCGAGTCCAGGGCAACCGCCCTCATCCCACGGCGAATGCGAAGCATTCGTCCGGATGCTTCGCATGACACCTTCTCCCGCTCGCGGGAGAAGGGATCCGCGCGCCTTTGTGAACAACCCTCGACATTGCACCCGCGCCAATCTACGGAGCCCCCCATGGATGACCTGCTTCTCCTTCCCGCGACGCGCCTGCGCGAGAAATTGCGCGCGCGCGAGATCTCTACCGTCGAACTGACGCAGGCCTCGTTGGCGCGCATTGATGCGGTCAATCCTGCGCTCAACGCGCTCATCGCGCTTGATCCCCAGGCGGCGCTCACCGCGGCGGCCGAATCCGACCAGCGCCTTGCGCGCGGCGAGGGGCGCGCGCTGGAAGGCCTGCCGGTCAGCGTCAAGGACGCCTTCAACGTCGCGGGCTTTACCGCCAGCGCCGGCGCGCCGGCGCTTAAGGAGCGGCGCCCGGAAGCCGACGCTCCCGCCGTCGCCAGGCTGCGCGCCGCCGGCGCGATCATCCTGGGCAAATCGAATACGCCGGTCTTCGCCAGTGATTTTCAGACCTATAATCCGATCTATGGCGTGACGAACCATCCGCGCGATCCCGCTTTTTCGCCCGGGGGCTCTTCAGGCGGCGCGGCGGCGGCGATCGCCAGCGGCATGTCGGCGCTGGAGCTTGGCTCCGATCTCGGCGGCTCCTTGCGCTGGCCCGCCCATGCCTGCGGCATCTTTGGCCATAAATCGACCTGGGGCCTCGTCTCGACGCATGGCTCCGTTCCGCCCCCGCCTCACAAGATTCTGCTGCGCGACGCCGATTGCCTTGTCGCCGGCCCGCTGGGGCGATCGGCGGAGGATCTCGCGCTGATGCTCGACGTCATCGCCGGCCCGCGCGTCGGGCCGCGCCGGACCGCGCTGAAGCCGGCGCGGCGGCGCGAGGCGAAAGGCTTGCGCGTCGCGCTTTGGGCGAACGATCCCTTCGCCGCGACCGATTCCAGCGTCCGCGCCGCGGTTGAAGAAGCGGCGCGCCGGCTCGCGGCGCTGGGCGCCGAGATCGACGAGACGGCGCGGCCCGGCTTCAGTTTCGCCGAAGCGTTCGAGCTTTTCGCGCTCTATAATCACGGGATCATCGCCTATGGCCTGCCCGTCAAGCTGCGCAACCGGCTCGCCGCGACCGTCTCGCAATATGCCAAAGGCGGTCTGTCGCATCAGGCGCTGCAGGCGCGCGGCGCTTGGCTGACGCCGGGCGATTACCGCGACATGGAGCTTCGACGCCGCGCCTTGCAGCGCCATTGGGCGCGGTTCTTCGAGCGCTTCGACATCGTGCTCTGCCCGCCGGCGCCGGTCGGCGCGATAAGGCACGATCATCGCCCCGACGTTCATCAGCGCACGCTCGACGTCGACGGAATCGCGCGGCCCTATCTCGATTTCCTGCACTGGTCGGCTTTATCAAGCGGTCCCGGCCTGCCCGCGACCGCCGCGCCGGTCGGCTTGGGCCCCGACGGCATGCCGCGCGGCGTTCAGATCATCGCCGCGATGGACGAGGATCTGACCGCCATCGCCGCCGCCGCGATGATCGCGCCATCGGCGGCGCCACGGCCTTAAGCGCGTCTTAACTCCATTCGTCCAATTTGAAGCGGTCTCGCGCCAAGCGAGGCGGTTAATCGTCGCGTTCCCGCGTTTTTAGAGAGCGTTTCCATGCGTCAGGACCTTCCCGCCGATCCCCCGATCCTTCAGCAGCGCGCCGGTCAGAGCAAGCTGCTGTCCCGTATTTATCGCGATGTCGGCCTGGCCGCCGTCGCCGCCGAGCTCGATCTGCAGCTCAATGCGCTTGAACCGGAAATGGCCGACGCTGTTCAACGGGGTGCTTGCGTGCTGCTGGCGCCGCATCGCACAATCCTTGCGGCTTAGCGGTCCGCACTCTATAGACGGGGCTCCGGGGGCGCTCTCAAACGCCAGGCGTTTCAGATGTTTATGGTTAATCGGCGCCGTTTTTTAACGGGCGCTGGCGCTCTGGCCGCCGGCATGGCTGGCCTTGGCGGCTATGCGACCGCCTATGAGGCGGGCATGCGGCTCGACCTGACCTCCTACGACCTGTCCTCGTCCCATTGGCCCGCCGATCTCCCGATCAAAATCGCCGTCATCTCGGATATTCACGCCTGCGAGCCCTGGATGCCCGCCGAAAGGATCGGCGCGATCGTCGATCTGGCCAATGCGCAGAAGCCCGACCTCACGGTGCTGCTTGGCGATTTCGTCGGCACGCAGCATTTTGTCACCCGCTATGTCGCGCCCGGCGCCTGGGCCGAGCAACTCGCCCGACTCGAAGCGCCGCTCGGCGTCTACGCCGTGCTCGGCAATCACGATTGGTGGTCTGCGGCCATGCCGACCGATCCGCCCGACAATGCGCAAAGCGTGCGCAAAGCGCTTGCCGGCGCGCATATACCCGTTCTTGAAAACGCCGCCGTCTCGCTCAGCCTCAAGGGCCGCCCGTTCTGGCTCGTCGGCCTCGGCGATCAGCTCGCGTTTCGCTATGGGCGGCGCCATGCCTGGGGCACCGACGATCTGCGGGGCGCCCTGCGCGAGATCAAGGACGACGCTCCCGCGATCCTGCTCGCGCATGAGCCGTTCATATTTCCCAAAGTACCTGATCGGGTCGCGCTGACGCTCTGCGGCCACACCCATGGCGGACAGGTCAACCTGCCGTTTATCGGTGCGCCTTTCGTGCCGACCAAGCGGGGCGTCAAACGCTATGTCTATGGGCTCTACCAGGAGGGGGAGCGCCAGCTCATCGTGTCGGGCGGCCTTGGCACGTCGAACCTTCCGGTACGCTTCAATCGCCCGCCGGAAGTCCTATCCGTCGCCCTGCGCGGCGCGTAGAGCCTGTTGCGCTTCGATTGAAGCGCAACAGGCTCTAGATCCCTTGAAAACGCGCGCGATTTGCGAAAAACCTGCATCCACTTTTTCGCCGCGCGCTGGGGCGCCTGAGCGCCCCGGCGCCGCGTCAATCAGGCGCCTTCGACCGAAAAATCAATCTCGATATTGTCGCGCGTCGCGTGCGAATAGGGGCAGATCTTTTCGTGCGCCTCTTTGACGAATGCGTCCAGTTCCGCCGTCGGCAGCGAATGATCGACGACATTCATCTTGACGGCGATGCCAAAGCCGCCGGCGTCGCGCGGACCGACGGAAACGGAGCAGGTCACTTTGGCTTTCGCCGCATCCTTCTTGTGGCTCTTGGCGACGAAGTCGAGCGCGCCGCCAAAACAGGCGGCATAGCCGGTCGCAAAGAGATGTTCGGGGGTTGTCGTGCCGGGCTTGCCGGGGCCGCCCATTTCCTTGGGAACCGACAGGTTGACGCTGACGCTTCCGTCGGTCGTCTCGCTATGGCCATTGCGTCCGCCGACGCAGCTCGCGGTCGCGGTGACGAGAGGCTTGATCTTGGAAATCATGACGGCTCCGAGGTTTGAGAGAGGAGCCGGATATAAACGCCCGTGAGCGAACGGCCAAGGGCGCGATGGGAAAGTCCGTCTTCAATCGGATCGTTGGGGCGATGAAGAACGGGCGACGAAAGCATCCAGCGCGGCGATCTCCGCCTGCCCATCGGCCTGGGCGGCGACCCAATGCCGGCAAAGCGCCGCCATCCCTTCGTAAATATGCCGGGCGGCGGGATCGTCGCCCAGGAATTCAGCGATCTCGTCCATCTCGGCGGCCCAGCGGTAAATTTTCGGATACATGTCCGGTATCGACCGGGCGAGGCGGCCCAAAAGCTGCGGCTGGCTTTCCGATAATTCCGCGTGCAGCGCCTCGGCGGCTCCGGCGCGCGTCGCGCCAAGAATCATCGCGGCGGCCAGAAGCGTGACGCCCTTGTTGATCCCGGCATAGGACATTTTGAGCGCGGAGGCGCCGCCAACCGGCGCCGTCATCACCCGCACCTTCAGGCCGAAATCGGCGAGCCTCGCCAAAGCCTGGGCCGGTTCGCCGGAAAAATAGAAGGTGGGATCGCTAGCTGGCCCTGGCGGCGACCCGATGATGCCGCCATCGACAAAGGGAGCGCCGGTAGGCGCGATGACGGACGCAATTCGCCTGACGGTCTCGACATTGACGGCGTTGCAATCGGCGAAAATTGGCTTGCGCCGGGCGCGCGACAGCGGCCCCGCGAAACGCTCCGCTAGCGCAACCGCCTCGGCAGGCGGCACGATCGACAAGATAACATCGGCCTCGACAATGGCGCCGTCATCGACGCCGACCATGCCGGTGGCCTCCGCCCGGCGGATCGTCTCAGCGCTTCGCCCGGCCAGCGACGTCAGCACTGTCGCGCCGCGTTCGCTCAAGCGGTGCGCCACGGCGGCGCCCATAGCGCCGGGCGCAATGATGGCGATTGCCGACATCATGAAGCGGCCTCAAGAAAATCTAGACGAAGCCGACCGCCCGACCTGTTATTTGACGACGACTTTCGTGCCGATATGGACGCGATTGTAGAGGTCGATCACATCAAGGTCGCGCATGCGAATGCAGCCGGAGGAAACGCTCTGGCCGATCTCGCTGGGCTCATTCGTGCCATGAATGCGATAGAGCGTGTCGCGATTGCCCTGATAGAGATACAGAGCGCGCGCGCTCAGCGGATTGTCATAGGCGCCGGCCAACGGACCGTGGGCGCGATAGGCCTGAAATTCCGGCCAGCGCTCCATGATCGAGGCCGTCGGCATCCAGGTCGGCCATTCGACCATGCGCCCGACCGTCGCCTCCCCGGTCCAGCCATAGGCTTCGGCGCCGGTGGCCACACGATATTCGATCGCCTGCTTGCCCGGCAGCACAAAATAGAGATTGCGCGCGGTCGTATCGATCACGATCGTTCCGGGAGCCTCCCCGGTCGGGTCGGAGACCTGATAGCGCGCGATCGGGATTCTCGCCTCATCGGGCGGCGCCAGGGCCATCATTTCCCTGTCGCGCGCGGTGAGCTTCGGATCAGGCACGCTTGTGCCGATCAGCGTATTTTGGCATCCCCCCAGGAGCGCGCCAGACAATAACACGGCGGCAATCGCCAAAGATTTCAGAGCCATCACAGTCTCACTCAATTCTCGATAAGGTTTCGATTACCATAACGCCGGTTTCGTTAATCGATTCTTGCGCGAATGGATTCGAGGCTAGATTGTGGCGTTCATGCCACCGAACCGCCGAATTGTGAACCCCGAAATTACCGTTTCGTTCCACGTCTCGCAAACAATTGACCAGCGTGTCGTCACGGCAACGCGCTATTACGGGACGATGCCTAATGGGCCGGACAGAATCGCCGCGAACGCCGCCGGCGCGCTTGCGCGGCGCCTGAAGCCTGTCTATAACGCAGCAACGTCGCCTCATAAAGCGTCGTCGTCGGAGTGTAGCGCAGCCTGGTAGCGCACCTCGTTCGGGACGAGGGGGTCGGAGGTTCGATTCCTCTCACTCCGACCAAATATTTCAATAAATTAGCGCCGCCGATCCCGAGAGCGTGGCCGTCTCGCCCGCTCTCCGGAGCGTTCGGGCTGGCGGTGCGCCGCCCGAGCAGAAGCAACCGGCACGGTCGCGATCCCGCGGAGACGCTTGATTAAGCATCCCGGCGCATCCTGCGGCGATGTTGAAACCTATCGACGCCGAAGCCCTGCTCGCTCTTCTCCCCGCCGCGCCCGATTTGAGCGCCAAAGTGAGCGCGTGGTTGCGTCATCTGGGCGTCGAGCGGCGGCTTTCGCCTCACTCGCTGGACGCCTATGGCCGCGATGTCAGGCAATTCCTCGGCTTTCTCGCCGCACGATTTGAGGCGCCGCCGACCATCGCCGATTTCGTGAGTCTCGCGCCCGCGGATTTGCGCGCCTTTCTCGCGCGCCGCCGCGCCGACGGGATCGAGGGCCGCTCGCTGATGCGTGCTCTGGCGTCGCTGCGCTCGCTCGCGCGCTACCTTGAGCGCGAGGGCGCCGGCCGCGCCTCGGTTTTTTCCGCGATCCGCGCGCCGCGCCTCGCGCGCAGCCTGCCCAAGCCGCTGGGCGCGGCCGACGCCATAGCGATGACCCAGACGCAAACCCGCGAGGGGGAGCTGCGCGATCCTTGGATCCTGGCGCGCGACGCGGCCGTTCTCGCTTTGCTCTATGGCGCGGGTCTGCGCATCGCCGAAGCTTTATCGATCCGCCGCAAGGATGCGCCGGTCGGCTCCATCGACAGCGTGACGATCGTCGGCAAGGGCCGCAAGACCCGTTCGGCGCCGGTGATTAAGCGCGTGCGCGACGAGATCGAAAACTACCTCAAGCTTTGCCCGTATGCGCTCAAGCCCGAAGGGCCGCTTTTCGTCGGCGCCAAGGGCGGTCCGCTGTCCCCGCGCATCATCCAGCTCACGGTCGAGCGCCTGCGCGGCGCGCTCGGCCTGCCCGACAGCGCGACGCCGCATGCGCTGCGCCACTCTTTCGCCACGCATCTCTTGGGGCGCGGCGGCGATCTGCGCACGATCCAGGAATTGCTGGGCCACGCCTCGCTTTCGACCACGCAGATCTACACCGCCGTCGATGGCAAGCGATTGATGGAAGCCTATCGCGCCGCCCATCCCCGCGCCCGATCGACCGCGCCCTAACTCTGGCGCGCGTTGAGCCGCGCCCAGTAGCCGCGCGCCCAATCGCGCAAGGCGCGCATTTCCCGCAGGACCGCCGCCTTGTAGGGCTCGACGAGCGCATGGGCATAATCGTGGAAAGCGAGAAATTTCTCATAGACCCAGACGAACCATGGCATCGACAGCAGCTTGTCGCGGGTCAGGTCAAAAGCCACCGCGACAAGGCCGACGCCGGCGAACTGCATCACGATCCACCCCAGCGCGCCTAGAATAGGGTGGCCGACCGCGATCAACCAGATCGCGACAACCTTGAACGGCTCGACAATCGCCAGCGGAATCAAGAAGATAATCAGCGCGACGGGCGCCGGCATCAGCGCGATGAAGGCGGCGATGCGGGCCTTCAGCCGCGTCCAGGGAATGAGGGCGATGATTTGCCGCCCCAGCGCGACGCATCCCTGCCAGACCCAGGCCTCGACAAGGAAGCCGATCGCCAGGAGGAGCATCAGGGGTCTTGGCGGAGGTCGTTTTTCCATTTCGGATCCTCAGCAGTGTATCTGCACGGTCACTATGTCCAATCGATGAACGCAGGCGGCCACAATCTTGTCTTTACCGTCCGTCCCGCCCCATTGCCGCCATCAACGCACGCTTAACCATGCGCGTCATTGACGTGAATGCAATGCATCGCGGCAACAATTCAGCAAGGTTGACGGAACCTTCTCTTAACCGTTCGCGCCTAAGGCTCAGCCCGGGTGGCGTTGTTGTCAGGAGTATCATCATGCACGGTTTGACGAGCGCGCGCGCGTTCAAATTCGGGGCGGCCCTGTTGATCGGCCTCGCCCTTGGCGCCTGCGCCAAAAACAACGCGGATGGCGCGGACGCCCTCAACGGCGCCGCGGCCGGAGCGCCCGGCAGCTACCAGGATTTCGCCAGCAATGTCGGCGACCGCGTGTTCTTCGAGACCGACCAGACCGAATTGACCCCCACCGGGCAAGCGACGCTCGACAAGCAGGCCGCCTGGCTCAATCAATATGGGCGCTACACCTTCACGGTCGAGGGCCATGCCGACGAACGCGGCACGCGCGAATATAATTTCGCCCTCGGCGCCCGCCGCGCCGAATCGACCAAGAACTATCTTGTCGCCAAGGGCGTATCAGCGGCGCGCATCAAGACAATCAGCTATGGCAAGGAGCGGCCCGTCGCCGTCTGCAACGACATTTCGTGCTGGTCGCAAAACCGCCGCGCCGTCACCGTTCTCGCCGGCGCCCCGACCTCGTAAGCGATGGGGCCGCCCACGGCCCCTGTGGAACCGGCGCGCGACCCGTCTATCGAGCCGGTCCGCCCCGCCTTGGCCAAAGCTTCGCCAAATTTTTGGCTGAAGCGGCGCTCTATGCTAGGGAGCGCGTTGATAGCGCCTGGCCCCGCCAGGCGCCTGTCCAATAGGGGCTGAAGGTTTGACTTTATCCGTTTCATGGCAGGGCTTAGGTTTGGCCGCCGCGATCCTCGCTATCTCAGGCGCATCGAGCCCTCGCGCCGACGAGATCGGCGCGACGCGCGCGCCGCTCATGCAGATGGCGCAATCCAGCCTGCCGCCGGGCGACATTCCGGGCGCTTCGGACCAGGGCTCGGACGCCGGCGCTCTGGTTGTGCGCATGGACAGGCTTGAGAACCAGTTGCGCGCCGCCAACGGCGCGATCGAGGAATTGCAGAACCAGCAGCACAGGCTGGAAGAGCAGTTGAAGCGTTTTCAGGAAGATGTGGAATTCCGGCTGAATGGCGGCAAGGGCGCGGCCCCGATTGCGGAAGCGCCGGCCCCCGCCAAACCAGTCAGACGTTCTGACGCCTTCGATCCTGGCGCCGATCCAAGCGCCGCTGGCGCGCCCCGTCCGTTAGGGACGACGCCGCCAAGCGCACCGCTGGCCGCCGCTCCCTCCTCTCCCAGCGCGCCGCTCGAATTGTCGCGCAACAACGCCAGCCCAACCCTCCCCGTTGGCCCCCTCGCCAACGCCGAGCCTGCGGTCATCCCGGGCATCGATGCGCCGCCCGACGATCCGCGCATGCAATATAATGCGGCTTTGGAAGCCTATCGCGTCGGGCAATACGAGCAGGCCGAGCAACAATTGCGCGCCTTCCTCGCCAAAAACGCCGGCAACCGGCTGACGGCCGATGCGATTTTCTACCTCGGCGAGAGCTTTCTCAAGCGATCGCGGCCGCGTGAGGCGGCCGAACAATATCTCAAACTATCGACCGACTATGCAAAATCGCCGCGTGCGCCTGAAGGCATGTTGCGCCTTGGCCAATCGCTGGCGGCGCTCGGCAACAACGATCAGGCTTGCGCGACTTTCGGCGAAATCGGCCGCCGTTATCCGACCGCGGCGGGCGGCGTGAAAAAAGGCGTCGAGCTCGAGATGCAAAAGGACCATTGTTGAGAAGAAAGGCGCCTCAGATCGGCGCGGCGATTTCGCCGGCGCGGATCGATGAGCTGTTTGCGCCATTTGCAAATGCCCACAGCCTGCTTCTCGCGGTATCGGGCGGTCCCGATTCAACAGCGCTGCTGATGATGGCGGCGCTTTGGGCCAAAGGGGCCCGGCGCCCAAGAGTCGAAGTCGCCACCGTCGACCACGCAATGCGGGCCGGTTCGCGCGAGGAAGCGGAAGCCGTCGGAGCGCTGTCGCGACGCCTCGGCCTGACCCATCATTTGCTCCAATGGCGGGGCCCCAAGCCGCGCAGCCGGATTCAGGAGCGCGCCCGCGAGGCGCGCTATCAATTGCTCGGCGCCTGCGCGCGGGAAATCAGGGCGGACTTTCTCGTCACCGCTCATCATGCCGACGACCAAGCCGAAACCGTGCTGTTTCGCCTGATTCGCGGCTCCGGCATTGGCGGCCTCAGGGGCATGGAAAGCGTCGCCGCAAAAGGGAGGTTGACGCTCGCACGGCCCCTGCTCGGCCTGCGTAAAGCCGAGCTCGTCGCTTTCTGCCAAGCCGGCGGCGAAGAATACGCGCGCGATCCTTCGAACGCCGATCCGCGTTTTGCGCGAACGCACCTGCGTCAATTGGCGGATTTGCTGGCGGCCGAAGGCCTGGGCGTCGATGAAATCGCGCGCCTGTCGCGCCGCGCTGCGCGCATGGAGGCGGCCGTCGCCATCCAGGCGCAGGCGGCGGCGGAGCGCCTGGGCTGGACCAACGCGCAGCCGACGCGCGACGCCAAGGCGCTGCTCGATGAGCCGCAGGAGATCGTCCAACGCCTGCTGACGGCGGAAATTGCGCGGATCGCAGGCAAGGAGCCGCGGCAAATTCGCCTCGACGCGATCGAGACATTGGCGCAGGCGTTGCGGAATGCGCGCGCTGAGAACAAGGCCTTGCGCGCCAATGTCGGCGGCGCCAGCGTTCATCTGAGCGCCAAAGGCGCGCTGAGCGTCAGCCCCGAGGCGCCGCGCCGGGCGCGCGCGGAACGTAAAGAAAATTTGGCGGGCGACGCGCGGACCACCGGTTTGGCGGCGACAAATTTTTGAGGCGCCGCGGCTGAAGATTGTCCAGTTTTTTTCGTCGGCGCATTTGGCGGGACAAGTCGCGCTGATAGGGTGACGCCGCCGCCAAACGGCGACCCTCAGTTTGCGAGCCCACATGCCAGACATAACTCCGAAAACACTTCCCGGCGAGACGATGTCGGGCGGCATGGCGATCGCTTCGGCGCTGATCGCCAATGGCGTCGACACAGTCTTTGGCCTTCCCGGCGCGCAAATGTATCCGTTTTTCGACGCGCTCCAGCAAAGAAGCGATCGCATCCGCACAATCGGCGCGCGCCACGAACAGGCTTGCGGCTATATGGCGTTTGGCTATGCCCGCTCGACGGGGCGTCCGGGCGTCTTCTCGGTCGTGCCGGGTCCAGGCGTTCTCAACGCAAGCGCAGCTTTATGCACGGCGCTCGGCTGCAACGCGCCGGTGCTGTGCGTGACGGGCCAGGTGCCGACGCCATTTATTGGACGCGGGCGCGGCCATCTGCATGAATTGCCCGATCAGCTCGCCACATTGCGCGGATTCGTCAAATGGGCGGCGCGGATCGAACGGGCGGCGGACGCGCCGCGCGTGATCGACGAAGCGTTCCGGCAAATGCTATCCGGCCGTCCCGGTCCCGTCGCCGTCGAAATGGCGTGGGACGTCATGGCGGGATCCGAATTCGTCACGCCGCTGCCCAGGGCCAGGATCGAACCGGCGCTGGCGCCGTCGCCGCAAGACATTGAAGCCGCCGCGCACGCGCTCGTCGCCGCGCGCCAGCCGATGATCATGGTCGGCGGCGGCGCGCAGCATGCGAGCGAGGCGGTGCTGGCGCTGGCGGAAGAACTCGGCGCGCCGGTCGCCGCCTTCCGTGGCGGGCGCGGCATCGTTGCGGAGGACCATGCCCTCGGCCTTTCCTCCTACGCCGCCTTCCGGCTCTGGCCGCAAGTCGACGTTCTGATCGGCATCGGCTCGCGGCTCGAAATGCCTTATATGCGCTGGTCGGGCATGATGAAGCTGATCGATCGTCCGCCGGCGCCGCCCCATCTCATCCGCATCGACATCGACGCGAGCGAAATGCATCGCCTCGCGCCGCATACGCCTGTCGTCGCCGATTCCGCCGTCGGCGCCCGGGCCCTGCTCGACGCGGTCAAAAGACTGCGCGCGCAAAAAACCGACAGCATGGCCCGCCCCGACCGCGCGCCGATCTCTACAGCGAAAGCGGAGGCCGCGAGCGCCATCCGCAAAGTCCAGCCGCAGATGGATTACCTCGACGTCATCCGCGCGGCGCTGCCGCGCGACGGGCTGCTTGCCGAAGAGTTGAGCCAGGTCGGATTCGCCTCTTACTTCGGCTATCCCGTCTACGAACCGCGCACCTACGTATCCTGCGGTTACCAGGGCACGCTCGGGTTCGGCTTCCAGACTGCGCTCGGCGTTAAGGCGGCCCATCCGGGCAAGCCTGTCGTCTCGATCACCGGCGATGGCGGCTTCATGTTCGGCGTGCAGGAACTCGCCACCGCCGCGCAATATAATATCGGCCTCGTCACGCTCCTCTTCAACAACAATGCCTTTGGCAATGTCTTGCGCGACCAGCGCATCGGTTTTGGCAATCGTGTGATTGGCGCGGCGCTCGAAAATCCCGATTTTATGCTGCTGGCCAGGGCCTTCGGCGTCGAGGGCCATCGCGTAGCGTCGCCCGCCGCTCTGGCGCCGGTGCTGGAGCAGGCGCTCAAAAGCGACAGACCCGTGCTCATCGAGATCGTCGTCGCGCAGGGCAGCGAAGTCTCGCCCTGGGAATTCATCCACCCGACGCGCTGAACCGTCACCCCAAGGCGCAGCAAACAGGCCGCTCATATGATCATCCGCGGCTGCGGATCTTTGTCCGCATGCGCGGCGACGAAACATCGTCGTCAACGCGCGGCGACATCGGCTTCTGACGACACGCCGCCGGCGCGGCGAAGCAGGAGCGCCGATAACATGCGCCGCGTCGGCTCCTCGAACCAGAGTGTCAGACAAACCGCTGCGACCAATGTCGCGAGCAATGCGACGCCGATCACGAATGGCGAAGCGGTCGAATCTCCCCGCGCATTTGCCAGAGTCGTGACGAGGCTGAAAATCGGCCAATGCAGACAATAGAGCGGATAGGAAAGCCAGCCCAGCAAGCTGCAGAAGCGCGCCGGACCTCCGCCAACCTCGATGCGCGCGCCCACGAGAACAATGAACGGCGCGAGGAGAAGGCCGAGGGGATAGGCGAGGATGAAGGGTTGCGAGAATAGCCAGATCAGCAAGACGGAGAGAGCCAGGGCTTGGAACAAGCCAGACGCGCGAGATATCTTAAGCTCGCCTAACGCGCCCTCTCGATGGCGCAGCGCCTCATGGACCGCCACGCCGGCGAAAAACCCATAAAGAACGCGCGGCGCGCCGCCCCAAAAGTTGCTGGCGGCCCAGCCTGGCTGTGCGCCGAACGTCATCATGTAGGCGAGATAGGCGAGCAGCGAGGCGGCGACCAACGCAACAAGGTATTTGCGGCCTAACGAGGCGCAGTAGGCAAATACGATATTGACCGCCAGTTCGAAAAACAGCGACCAGGCGGCGACATTCTCCGGAAACAACGCTCCCCGCGCCCGATAACCGAATGTGACGATCGTTCGGTCGTTAAACCAGGGCAGAAATATGAGATTGTTCCGCAGCGCGCCGAACAGATCAGCGGCTGAATAATCCGTCTCGTTGGCCGCCGACTTGAGGCAAAGCGCAACGAAACCGATCGCAAGTCCCGCGAAGTAAAGCGGATAGAGCCGGATAAATCGGCGCAGCATGAATTGGCTTGCTGGCATGCCCTCGCTCAGCCGGCGCTGATAAGTGCGCGCCAGGATAAAACCGCTGAGGCAAAAGAACAGGTCGACGGCAAAATAGCCCATCCTTGCGATCGGAAAGGCGCCTCCCAATGTAAAATGGTAAAGGAGGACGGCAATCGCCGCGAGGCCGCGGACGCCGTCGAGAAAGACAAGGCGCTGGGTGTCGGCGCCCCGTTCGGCCGCCTGCTTCAAATATTCGCTCCCATGCGCTGAACGGCGGGACCTCGCCGGCCGAAGCATCCTCAAGTCCGTCCTAGATAGCGGGGATTGCATAACGAAGCGCTAAGCTCCCCTATCTGATTGGGGCGCTTGAATCGGAATTCCCCGGATTGCCGCCCGTCAGCCGCCTTTCAAATCGAACGCCGCGCGCGACTCAAACGCTGGCCGGTCAACCTCCGCGACGTATTTCACTGCGCGGCATGTGTTTTGCTGGCCTGAGTCGTCGCCTGAAGCGAAGGTCGATCGACGAAAAACGCCGCGCTCCTCAAGACGGCCTTATCTTCACTCCAAATTCAGACAAATGCGCTTCCCTTGGCAATTGGGCCGCGTGCGCTTAAATGGTGGTTTGCAGCAACTGGAGCCGCCGCGAGGCGTCGGGCTTCGACAGGCTGCGGTGGGATGGCTATGAACCCTAATTTTCGGAATTTCGCGCTTTGGGTGATTATTTTCCTTCTTGTGCTCGCCTTGGTGACTCTGTTCCAGAGTCCGGGGCAGAAAACGCCGAGCAGCGAAATCACCTTTAGCCAGCTCCTGTCCGAGGTCGATCAAGGCAATGTTCGTGAAGTGACGATCGCCGGCGCCGACATTTCCGGCCGCTTCACCGACAATCGCCCCTTCATGACCTACGCGCCCAGCGACCCTTCGCTGGTCGATACGCTCTACAAAAAGAAGGTCTCGATCACCGCCAAGCCGCCCTCCGACGGCAATTCGTGGCTGATGACCCTGCTGGTCAACGGCCTGCCGCTGATCGCGTTTCTTGGCGTGTGGATATTCCTGTCGCGCCAGATGCAGGGCGCGGGCGGCAAGGCGATGGGTTTTGGCAAATCCAAGGCCAAACTGCTCAACGAGGCGCATGGCCGCGTGACGTTCGAGGACGTCGCGGGCGTCGACGAGGCGAAGGAAGATTTGCAGGAGATCGTCGAATTCCTGCGCGATCCCCAGAAATTTCAGCGTCTGGGCGGGCGGATTCCGCGCGGCGTTCTGCTTGTGGGCCCTCCCGGCACGGGCAAGACCCTGACCGCCCGCGCGGTGGCCGGGGAAGCCAACGTCCCCTTCTTCACGATTTCGGGTTCCGACTTCGTCGAAATGTTCGTCGGCGTCGGCGCGAGCCGCGTGCGCGACATGTTCGAGCAGGCGAAAAAGAACGCGCCCTGCATCATTTTCATCGACGAAATCGACGCGGTCGGCCGCCATCGCGGCGCGGGCCTGGGCGGCGGCAATGACGAGCGCGAACAGACGCTCAATCAATTGCTCGTCGAGATGGACGGCTTCGAGCAGAACGAGGGCATCATCATCATCGCGGCGACCAACCGTCCCGATGTTCTCGATCCCGCTTTGCTGCGGCCGGGCCGTTTCGACCGCCAGGTCGTGATCTCCAATCCCGATTTCATCGGCCGCGAAAAGATCCTCAAGGTTCATGTGCGCAAAGTGCCCCTGGCCCCCGACGTCGATCTCAAGATCGTCGCGCGCGGCACGCCGGGATTCTCCGGCGCCGACTTGATGAACCTTGTCAACGAATCGGCCTTGCTCGCCGCGCGTCGCGGCAAGCGCGTCGTCACGCGCGCGGAATTTGAGGATGCGCGCGACAAGATCCTGATGGGCGCGGAACGCCGCACCCTGATGATGACCGAGGACGAAAAGAAGCTGACCGCCTATCACGAGGCGGGCCACGCGCTTGTCTCCGTGACTATGCCGGCGAGCGTTCCCATCCATAAGGCGACGATCATTCCGCGCGGACGCTCGCTCGGCATGGTGCAGTCGCTGCCCGAGCGCGATCAGATTTCGCAGAGCTTCGAGCAATTGACCGCACTGCTCGCGATGTCGATGGGCGGGCGCGTCGCCGAAGAGCTGGTGTTCGGCAAGGACAAAGTGACGTCGGGCGCCGCCAGCGACATTCAGCAGGTGACCAAGATCGCCCGCGCGATGGTCACGCGCCTCGGTTTCTCGGAGAAACTCGGCACCGTCATGTATGGCGAAAATCAGGAAGAAGTGTTCCTGGGCTATTCGATGGGCCGCACGCAGAACATTTCGGAAGCGACCGCCAATACGATCGACGCGGAGGTGCGCCGTCTCGTGCAGCAGGGCTACGACACCGCGACGCGCATTCTCACCGAGCGGCGTGACGACCTGGAGACGCTGGCCAAGGCGTTGATGGAATTTGAGACCTTGTCGGGCGACGAACTTGTCGGTCTGTTGCAAGGCGTGCGGCCGGTGCGCGACACCGGCGACAAGGAGCCGCCGGCCGCCCCGCGCGCCGCCGTTCCCGCCTCCGGCAAGAGCCGGCCGGCAATGGGCCCGGACGCGGGCGGCCTGGAGCCTCAGCCGCAAACGTGAAGAGAACAGTCGTCGTCCATTGCGGGCGGCGCGCGTCAGAAAAAAGCGGCGGGGCTTGTCCCCGCCGCTTTTTTTTTGGGCGGGTTTGTCGGCGTTGCTTCGACCGGCTTCAGGAATGAACCGAATATCGCCGCGGCGCCCTCCAGACCACCCCCGCCACCACCGACATAGACTTGCGGCAGCCTGAGATTGGCGACGAGTTCGGGGTGGCCGGCGAGCAATTCGAGAAAGAGCTTGAGCTGCTGCAGCTTCAGGACGCTGTCCTTACCGAGCACCTCGGCCTGCGCCGTTTGGCCCGCCGCCTGTTCCTCCAGGTAGAGACGCTCGGCGTGACCTTCGGCCTGCCTGCGATCCTGCGCGAGCAAGGCGACCTTCACCGCGGTCTGCGCCGTCACGATGTCGCGCTGCTGGTCAGCGGTGGCGCGCGCCTGCTCGGTCTTTTGACGCTGCTCTTGCGCCGTCTGTTCCTGAATGTAGGCCGCGCGCAATTGGCCGGCCAATTGCTCACGCTGGCGTGCGAGCAGGAGTTCCGGCGGTATTGCTGATTCGCCCAGGCGGATCTCCTTGATGTCGACGCCGGCGCGGCGGCCGTCGATTTGCGCACGCTCCAGAATCGCCTGTTCAAGAATCGTACGATTTTCGATGGTGTCGAGCACGCGGGTCGGGCGCGTGACATCGATGAGCGCGCCCTTATCGTCGCGTTCCTTCACGAGAATCGAGCCGCCATAGACGTTGCGGACAAGCGAGCGGATCGAAGGCACCAGAATGCGTTGATCGACTTCATCCTGACCGCCCACCGCCGCCACGACGATCGGCGCGTTCTCCGGCGTGATCTGGACGATCGCGCGCAATTCCTGCGGGATTTCCCATCCCTCGATCTTGGTGTTGATCGCAGAATCGGCGGCGTCCTTGGGCTGGGGGAAAGTCGCGGTGCGTTCGGTCTGCGTGAAGTCGCCCTTGGCGTCGACCTTCAGGTCGAGATAACGACGGGTGAAGCCGCCCTTGAACTCCAGCGCGGTCACACGCGTCGAGACCAGCGTGACATCATAGGCGTCGCGGTTGAGATAATAATCATTAGGCGGCAGCGACATGTCCCAGACGCCCTTGCAATATTGCGTCACTAGTTCGGCCGTCAGGCCGCCCTCGTCCGTCTTGGCGGTTCGCGCCTTGCAATCGATGCCATTGCCCTGCACGCTTGAGCGCACGACGCCGACCGAGCCGGCCGGCACGCGGGTGATCGACGTGTCGAGCGGCGTCTCCTCTTTCGTCAGCCCGCGCAGATCATAGACGTCGTCATTGTCGGCCACGATATCCTTGTTGTTTCTGATAAAGCCGATCTTGACCTGGAAGAGCGCCAGATTGAGCGGATAGACGCCGGGTTTCAGAACGCTGAGTTGCAGGCCCTTCTGGCCGCCGTGAGTCATGAAATATTGAGCGTCGAGGAATTTCTGGTAATCGGCTTCGGGCCACGCGTCCGCCATGATCTGGCCGGCGTTCAGGGGTTGGCCGTCATTGGCGACGATGCGCCCGTAAAAGCCGCTGGGGACGATGACCACCGGCAGCAGATCGACGCGATTGAGCACGTTGAAGAAGATCGAGATGCGGAAGGTTCCGGGCGGAATGATTTCGGCCTGATAGCCGGTCTCGCCCTGCGCCGCGACAATATGGCCGGGCGCGATATTGTCGAACCCGTAGATTTTGCGCACCACCCCGACCTCATTGGCCGGGATCGAAACGATGCTGGTCGCCAAGACCTCATAAAGCGCAACGAGCGCGAAAATGAGCCGCAGCCCCGCAATGGCGCCTGTCCGGCGCCATCCCGCCAGGGCGTCGGGCACGACGCGAGAGGCGAAAATGGCGGCGAGAATAGCCGCCGCGGCGATCAGGACTTCGGACATGGCGCGAACCTCTCGTCAGAGCGGATTGACTTGGCGCGCCGCCCCGGCCGGCGCGAAACAAGCCGTAGTCTACGACCAAACGGGCCATTCGCCTCCGCTTTTCGCGGTTGCTTTTGCTCGAACCAGGCGGCGGGCCGCCGTCAGGGGCATTTACGGTATGAAATGATTTTTGAACGTTCCAGGGTGTAGAATGGGATAAATGGATGCAGGCGGCGCGTCGAGAACGCGCCGACGAGGATTGTGACATGGCAGGCAAATATTTTGGCACCGACGGCATTCGCGGTCGCGCCAACGGCAAGATCACCGCGGAACTGGCGATGAAAGTCGGCCAGGCCGCCGGGTTGGCCTTTCAGCGCGGCGATCATCGCCATCGCGTCGTCATCGGCAAGGATACGCGACTGTCGGGCTATATGATCGAATACGCCCTGGTCGCCGGATTCACATCCGTCGGGATCGAGGTCTTGCTGCTAGGCCCCGTGCCGACGCCCGCCGTCGCGATGCTGACAAGGTCGATGCGCTGCGATCTCGGCGTGATGATCTCAGCCTCGCATAATCTGTTCGAGGACAATGGCATCAAGCTGTTCGGCCCCGACGGCTACAAGCTGTCCGACGAGATTGAATCCGACATCGAGACGCTGATGGACAGCGAGATCGCGCCGCGCCTGTCGAAATCACGCGATCTTGGCCGCGCCAAGCGCATCGAAAGCGTCCATGCCCGCTACATTGAGTTCGCCAAGCGCACGTTGCCGCGCAATCTGTCGCTCGAAGGCCTGCGCATCGTCGTCGATTGCGCCAACGGCGCCGCTTACAAAGTCGCGCCCGAAGCTTTATGGGAACTGGGCGCCGAAGTGTTCTCGATCGGCGTCGAGCCGGACGGCTTCAACATCAACAAGGATGTCGGCTCGACAGCGCCAGAAGCGCTCGCCGCCAAAGTGCGCGAAATGCGCGCCGACATCGGCATTGCGCTCGACGGCGACGCCGACCGCGTGCTGATCATCGACGAAAAAGGTCATATTGTCGACGGCGACCAATTGATGGCCGTCGTCGCGCAAAGCTGGCAGGCGGACGGACGGTTGGCGCAACCTGGCATTGTCGCCACCGTTATGTCGAACCTCGGCCTCGAGCGGCATCTGGCGAGCATTGGCCTGGCTTTGGAGCGCACCGCGGTCGGCGACCGCTATGTGCTCGAGCGTATGATCGAGAAGGGCTATAACGTGGGCGGCGAGCAATCGGGCCACATCATCCTGTCCGACTATGCGACGACCGGCGACGGCCTCGTCGCCGCCCTGCAGGTGCTCGCCGTCGTCAAGCGGCAGCAAAAGCCGGTCAGCGAAATCTGCCATCGCTTCGAGCCGCTGCCGCAGATTCTCAAGAACGTCCGCTACAAGGGCGGCCGCCCGCTGGAAACGGCGTCGGTGATCTCGGCCATCGCGTCCGCCCGGACCCGGCTTGGCGCGACCGGGCGCCTCGTCATTCGCCCCTCGGGCACCGAGCCGGTCATCCGTGTGATGGCCGAAGCGGACGACCGCCAGCTCGTCGAGAGCCTGGTCGACGACGTCTGCGACGCCGTGGCGTCAGCGGCGGCGGCGGCCTGAGGCGCTATCGGCGAATGAGCTTCAACTCATCCAGTTGCCGCCATCGACATTGAGCGTCTGCGCGACGACGTAATCGGCGTCGGCGGAAGCGAGGAAGACGGCGGCGCCGGTATGGTCTTCGGGAAGACCCATGCGGCCGAAGGGAACGGCCTCGCCGACGAGGCGCTTCTTCTCGCCCGGCTTGCGGCCCTCGTATTTGGCGAACAGCGCATCGACATCGTCCCACATCGGCGTGTCGACGACGCCCGGCGCGATGCCGTTCACGTTGATCTTATGTTTGATGAGATCGAGACCGGCCGACTGGGTGAGGCTGATGACCGCGGCCTTGGACGCGCAATAGACCGAAACCAGAGCTTCTCCGCGACGTCCCGCCTGCGAGGCCATATTGATGATCTTGCCGCCCTGCCGGCGCGCGATCATGTGGCGCGCGACGGCTTGAAGGGAAAAGAAGAGGCCCTTGACGTTGACGGCAAAGAGCTTGTCGTAGCTCGCCTCGGTCACCTCGACGATGGGCGCGAGGTCAAACACCGCCGCGTTGTTGACGAGAATATCGATGGCGCCCCAATGCGAGACGACATCGGCGACCATGCGATCGATCGAGGCGCAGTTCGCGACATTCACTTCAAGGCCATAGGCCTTGTCGCCAAATTTCTCCGCCAGTTCGCGCGCCTGGCCGACGGAAAGATCGGCGATGGCGACGCGGGCGCCTTCGGCGACATAGCGCTCCACGATCGCCTGCCCGATGCCTCGCGCACCGCCGGTGACAACGGCCACCTTTCCCGCCAACTTCATCCTTCAACACCTTTCACCGAGCGAGCGTGACATCGTCCCGCCCATGCCATCCGCAGTCGTCGGCTCAGGGCGAGCCAGACAGGTAATCCTCCAACGTGGAGCGAACCCCTCGCGCCCACAATTGCGACAGCGCGCCGGAAAACGCGGCGATATAGGCTCTGTCTTGCGAAAGCTCGCCGAAAATGTCGCGCATCTCAAGGAATTTCTGCGGCGCATCTTTCGCGAGTTTTGCAGCGGCCCGCAAGCGCCCCCAACTTGGGTCGTTCGGGGCGATCGTTTGACCGCTTTCCGTTTCGCCATAGCAATAGCGGCACCAAAGAGCGGAAACAAGCGCCAGCCCCTTGATCGCGCGCCCCTTCTTCAAGCGATCCATAACAGTTGGGAGGATGAATTTGGGCTGCCGGTTGGAGCCATCGAAACAAAGACGCGAAATGGTGTCGCCAATCTTCGGATTGGCGAAACGCCGCGCGATCAGATCGCGGTACTGTTCAAGATCGGTCCCTGGAGGCGGCGGAACGGTAGGAATGATTTCCTCTCGCGTCAGCTTCTCCAGAAAATCGCGCACCAGCGAATTCGCCATCGCTTCGTGAACGAAGTGGATATCGAGGAGAGCGGCGGGATAAGCGATCGTGGCGTGGCCGCCGTTGAGAATGCGAATCTTCATCAGCTCATATGGCGCAACGTCCGAAGTGAACGTCACGCCAACTTTTTCCAGCGCCGGCCTGCCTGCGGGAAATTTGTCCTCAAGAACCCATTGCCGGAACTCTTCGCAAAACACCGGCCAGTTATCATCCAGGCCAAATCCATCGTGCAGAAGCGCGCGTTCGCGATCCGTGGTCGCGGGCGTGATTCGATCGACCATGGAATTGGGAAAGGCCACGCTTTGCCTAATCCACGATGCGAGTCCAGGGTCAATGAGATTGGCGAGGCCGGCGACGGCGTTTTCGGTCACATGGCCGTTTCCAGGAATATTGTCGCACGACATCACAGTGAATGGCGCAACGCCCGCGGCGCGACGGCGCATAAGCGCTGCGACGATCAGGCCGAAAACAGTCTTGGGGGCGTCGATATGGCGCGCATCGGCGAGGATATCCGGATTGGCGGCGTCGAACGCCTGCGTCGCGGGCGAGATGTAGTAACCGCCTTCGGTGATCGTGAGCGAGACGATGCGAATCTCTGGACGGTCGAGGAGAGCGAGCGCCGCTGCGACATCGCCGGGCTTAACGAAATCGATCATGGAGCCGATGACGCGAGGCCTAGTCGAATCCGCCTCTTGCTCGACAACCGTCGTCAACCAATCCTGGTCGCCGAGCTTTTCACGAACCGGAATGTCGGCATCGCGAACGCCAGCGCCGACGATCGCCCAGTCGCGATCCGATCCCGCGATAAAAAGATCGTCCAGATAGACCGCCTGATGAGCGCGGTGAAAATTGCCCACGCCGAAATGAACAATGCCCGCTCTCAGATCGGACCGGCCATAATTCGGTCGGGATATCTCGCGCGGCAGACGCGCAAGGGCGCTGGCCGAAAGTTTGACGCTCATGATCATGCCCACCGAATTTGCATGGTCGTCCTCAGTCGACGTCATCAAGACAGGCGTCGCAATAGACAACCGCTTCGAGAATGACGCTTGCGGCTTGCCGCTGGCGTCGCCATCGTTTCACCAGGTCACTGCTCAGTCGATCTCGTCTTCGCTGTCTCAGTTCGACAATCCCGTCACGCGCCTATCATGCCCTTCATCCGCCGACCCTCAGTCCTTGCTGGTCGAACCGATGGATGCGCGGTTCCTGCGGCGTCACGAATATGCGCTGTCCCGGCTGATTGGGCGCCTCGCCGCCAAGGCGGACCGTCATAGGGCCGATATCGTCGACTTCGACATGCACATAAGTGTCGGAGCCAAGATGTTCGGCGAGACGCACCTTCGCGGGCCATTCGCCCGCCGTCGCGGACACATCGACATGTTCGGGCCGAATGCCGATCGTCGTCGCGCCGCGTTTGGCGGCCGATGGGCCGGTGGCGATATTCATCGTGGGAGAACCGATGAAGCGCGCGACAAAAAGATTCTGCGGCCGGTTATAGAGTTCGAGCGGCGAACCGATCTGCGCCACCTCGCCCTTATTGAGAACCACAATCTTGTCGGCCATCGTCATCGCCTCGACCTGATCATGCGTGACATAGATCATCGTCGTCTTCAGGCTTTGATGGAGATCGCCGATCTCAAGCCGCATCTGCACGCGCAAGGCGGCGTCGAGATTCGATAGCGGCTCGTCGAACAGGAACGCCTTGGGTTCGCGCACGATGGCGCGCCCAATCGCGACGCGCTGACGCTGGCCGCCCGACAATTGACGCGGCTTGCGCTCGAGATAATCGGTCAGGTTGAGAATGCCCGCGGCTTTCTTGACCTTCTGCTCGATCACATCCTTGGGCTGTTTGGCCATCTTCAACGCGAAGGCGATATTGTTGCGCACGCTCATATGCGGATAGAGCGCATAGGACTGGAACACCATCGAAAGCCCGCGCTGCGAGGGGCCGACGCGGCTCACATCCTTGCCGTCGATGAGCACCTGGCCGGAGGAAATATCCTCAAGCCCGGCGATCAGGCGCAGCAAAGTCGACTTGCCGCATCCCGACGGTCCGACAAAGACGGTGAATTCGCCGTCCTCGACCTTCAGGTCGACGCCATTGATGACGGCGAAGCCTCCGAAGTCTTTGCGCACTTTAACCAGTTCGATGCTGCCCATTGTCGTTGCCTTCGTTTGAATCTTGAAACTATTTCACCGCGCCGAAAGTCAGGCCGCGCACGAGTTGTTTCTGGCAGAACCATCCAAGGACCAGAATCGGCGCGATCGCAAGCGTCGAGGCCGCGGAGAGCTTGGCCCAAAACAGGCCCTCAGGACTCGAATAGGACGCGATGAACGCGGTCAGCGGCGCGGCATGGGACGTCGTGAGATTGAGCGTCCAGAAGGCTTCGTTCCAGGAAAGAATAATGCAGAGCAACAAGGTCGAGGCAATGCCGGGAATCGCCATCGGCGTCAACACATAGATGATTTCGTTGACCAACGAGGCCCCATCCATCCGCGCGGCTTCAAGAATGTCGACCGGGATTTCCTTGAAGTATGTGTAAAGCATCCAGATCAGGATCGGCAAATTCGCCATGAACAGGAGGAAGCCGATGCCGATTCGATTGTCGAGCAGGCCGAGATATTGGAAAATGAAATAGACCGCCGCGAACACGCCGACGCCCGGCATCATCTTGGTCGACAACATCCACAGCAACAGATCTTTGGTCCGTTTGGTCGGCGCGAACGCCATCGACCAGGCCGCCGGCACGCCGACAATCAATCCGACCAGATTGGCGCCGACCGACAGGATGATCGAATTCCACGCAAAGGAGAAATAGTCCGAGCGCGATTGCACTTCCGCGTAATTCTCCGTCGTCCAATGGAAGAACAGGAATTTCGGCGGCAGCGAGAAAGCGTCGAGCTCGCTCTTGAAGCTGGTGAGGAACGTCCAGAGGATCGGAAAGAAGATCAGGAAGCCGACGATCCAGGCGAGCGCCGTCATGCCAACGCGCTTGCCTACTGTTTGTTGAAGCGCCATGGCTCAATTCTCCAGGTTCTTGCCGACGACGCGGACAAGGAAGAAAGCGACGATATTGGCCAGAACAACCGCCACGATGCCGCCCGCCGAAGCGCCGCCGACGTCATAGCTGTGTTGGGCGAGTTCGTAGACGAGGAACGGAATATTGGTGGTGGACGGCCCGCCGTTCGTCGTCACGTAGATTTCGGCGAACACGCTGAGCAGGAAGATCGTTTCGATGAGGATGACGACCGTCATGGCGCGCGCGATATGCGGCAGCACGATATAGAAGAAGAATGGAATGGCTCCGACGCCATCGAGGGCGGCGGCTTCCTTCTGCTCTTCGTCCAGGGATTGCAGCGCCGTGAGCATGATCAGACTGGCGAACGGCAGCCATTGCCACGATACGATCAGGATCACGGAAAGCATCGGGGCGTTGGTAAACCAATCGATCGGCGTCAACCCGACGGACTGCGCGAGCCATGCGAAAAGTCCGGAGACCGGATTCATCAGCATGTTTTTCCAGATCAGGGCGCTGACGGTCGGCATGACGAAGAATGGCGCGATCACCATCAGCCGCACGATTGACTGGCCGTAAATCTGCTGATCCATCAAAAGCGCGACGAGCGTTCCGCCAACGACGCTGATGACCAGCACGGATCCGACGAGGACGAGCGTATTGCGCAGCGCTCCCAAGAAGTCGGGATCCGAAAGAAAGTCGATATAGTTCTGGAGTCCGATGAAGCTGCGGGAATCGGGATCCGTCAGGATGAAATGCAGGGTGGAAAAATAGATCGTCATCACCAGCGGCACGATCATCCAAAGGAAGAGGAGGATCACCGATGGCGCCACCAGGAGGCGGCCCGCTGTCGTTGTCTGTTGCGTCGCCATGACCAGAATCCCTTGACCGATCTTTTAGCGGCGGCGCGATCTTAACGCCGCTGCGCCGAAGAGATACATCTACCCGATTGCCCGGCTCCATCTGAAGCCGACAAAACTATTGCGTGCAAAATCCTTCGGTATCGCGCCTCTCGCGGCTCCCCTCCCCGCGAACGGGGAGGGGGTAAGGGACAGGGAGGATTGCCCCTCTAGTCGCCACGCGACTTTCTCGAGGTGCGCTTCCGCGCCTTATTTGACGTAACCGGCCTTCTTCATCGCCGATTCCGTGCTGGCCTGCGCCGCGGCCAAGGCCGCGTCGACCGTCTCAGTCCCAGCCAATGCCGCCGAGAACTGCTGGCCGACGTTGGTGGCAATGCCCTGGAATTCAGGAATGGCCACGAACTGCACGCCAGTGTACGGCACGGGCTTCACGGTGGGATGCGTCGGATCGGCCGCGTCGATCGAATCCAGCGTCATCTGAGCGAACGGCGCTGCCTTCAGATAGTCGGCATTCTTGTAAAGCGAGGTGCGCGTGCCCGGAGGAACGTTGGCCCAGCCTTCCTTGCCGGCGACCACTTCGGTATAATGCTTGCTCGTCGCCCAGGAGACGAACTTCTCGGCGTCGGCCGTCTTCTTGGAGCCGGCGGGAATCGCCAGCGACCAAGCCCACAGCCAATTGCCGCGCTTGCCAAGGCCGTTGTCCGGCGCGAGCGCGAAGCCGACCTTGTCGGCGACCTTGGACTGTTTCGGATCGCTGACAAACGAAGCGGCGACCGTCGCATCGATCCACATGCCGCACTTGCCGTCGTTGAACAGAGCAAGGTTCTCGTTGAAGCCGTTTGAGGAAGCGCCAGGAGGACCGTCGGCCTTCATCAGCGGAACGTAGTAATCCAGCGTCGCTTTCCATTCCGGCGTGTTGAATTGCGCATTCCACTTTTCGTCGAACCAGCGCGCGCCAAATGAATTGGCGGTTGCGCTGAGGAAGGCCATGTTCTCGCCCCAGCCCGCCTTGCCGCGCAGGCAGATGCCATAAACGCCCGCGGCCTTGTCGGTCATCTTGTCTGCAGCTTCCTTGATGAAGGTCCAGGTCGGCGCGTCGGGCATTTTGAGCCCGGCCTTGTCCATCAGATCCTTGCGATACATCACCATCGAGCTTTCGCCGTAGAACGGCGCAGCGAACAATTTGCCATCGACAGTGAGGCCGGAGCGAATGGCGGGCAACAGGTCGTCGACGTCATAATCGGCGCCGAGATTGTCGAGCGGCACGAGCCAGCCCTTCTTGCCCCAGATCGGAACCTCATAGGTGCCGATGGTCAGAACGTCGAACTGGCCGCCTTTGGTGGCGATGTCCGTCGTCACCTTCTGGCGCAGGGTGTTCTCTTCGAGCGTCACCCAGTTGAGTTTGATGTCTGGATTCTTGGCGGTGAAATCATCCGTGAGCTTCTGCATCCGGATCATGTCGCCATTGTTGACGGTGGCGATCGTCAACGTCTCCGCATAGGCGGACAGCGAGAACCCAGCCAGGGCGCAAGCCCCGAGCAGGCTCTTCATGAGAACCTTCATGTCGTTTCCTCCATTGGCAATGCCTGAGCATTTGCTTGTCGTGCGGGCGAATATTCAGCCGAAAGCTTGCGAAGAGTCAACAGTAAATCGTCGCTGCAGCGCAATATTTGCACTGCAACAAGTCACTAAATGGCTGATATAATTATCATTAATCACTATATTTGCTCATCGTTGCAGCAAATGCTCAGCGGTTGCTTCATCGGTGACCAGGCCGGAAATCAGCTTACCGGCGAGCGCGCCGCGAAGCGCGGCGCGGCGCGACACGCCCATGGCGACGCCGATCATCAACCGATTGGTCGGTCGCAGCGGCGCGCTGGCCACGCGATCGTTGATCGATCCCTCGAGGAGGCGTCCACGCGAATCGAAAGCCCAGCCGGTGATCTCGCCGACTGCCCCCGCCTCGCGTAAGCCTTCGGCTTCCTCACGCGTGACGATGCCGTCCTGAACAAGCGCCGCATTATCGCTGACGGCGCCGACGCCCACGAAGCTGACGTCGGCGCGCTCGATCAGCGCAAGCACGCTGCGCACGGATGGGAGGCTGGTCAGCAATTGGCGCTCCTCAACCGAGCGCGCAATGACGGGAAGCGGCATCGGATAATGAGGCGCGCGAACGGTGTCGGAAACGCGAATGATGACATCGTAGAACGAAGCCGATCCGTCGATTTTGGTGGTGCCCACCAACGCCACGAACTTATGTTGCGGACATTCCATCGCCGGCAATTGGTCGGCGACCGCCCGCATCGTACGTCCCGTGCCGATGCCGATGATGGCGGGCTCGGGATTGCGCAGCCAGCGCTCCAGTTCCGCCGCAGCGACCTGGGCGATGCCCAGCGTCGAGGACGTAGAAGCCGGATCGGTCGGCGCGACTTCGCAAAAGCGCAGATCGAATCTCATTTTCAGCGCGGCGCCGAGTTCGAGACATCGCGCGATCGGATGATCGAGCCGGACCTTGATGAGGCGCTCGCTGATCGCCAGCGAAACCAGACGTTGCGCCGACTGGCGCGAAATGCCGAGCTTGCGGGCGATCTCGTCTTGCGTATTGCCCGCGACGTAATAGAGCCAGCCGGCGCGGGCCGCCTCGTCAAGCCTGCCGTCTTCCGCTTCGGTCTTCCTGGCCATTGCACCGTCAACCTATTCTCATAGCGGCCGCGCGCAGCGTCCCACCTGGCGCGTCAACGAAGCGAAGCGGAATTGGCCTGATCCTCGCGCAGACGCTGCGCGATTATTTCCGGCAATTGACTCATATCGCTGAAAATCAGCAAGGCCCCCGCCCCTTTGAGGCGCTCGCCTTGCGCCGCGCCCGGAGAAAAGTGGCTTCCCCCGACAAAGCCAAACACGTCCATTCCCGCGCTGACCGCCGCGAGGACGCCGGGCGCGCTGTCTTCGATAACGAGGCATCGATCGGGCGAAGCCCCCATCTCATGCGCCGCGTGAAGAAACAGGTCCGGGTGCGGCTTGCCGCGCGGCGCCATGGTCGCCGAAAAAATATGAGGCTCGAATAGTCCGCCATAACCCGCGACGGACAGCGCCAGCCGAATGCGCTCGGGCGGGCTTGAAGACGCGACACAGACCCGGCAGTGCAGGCCTTCGACGGCTTGCCTGACGCCCTCGATACCCTTCAACTCGCTCGCAAAGCGCGCCAGAATATCGCGTGAAAGGTCGTTGCGGAAATCGGCAGGCAGCGCGCCAGCCAAATCCGCCTCGGCTTTTTGCACAATGGAATCAAGGCTAAAACCAAGGAACCGATCGATCGCCTGCGCATGAGTGAGCGGCAATCCAGCCTCGCCGAGCGCTTGGCGCGTTTGTCCCAGCGCGATCAACTCGCTGTCGACAAGCACGCCATCGCAATCGAATATGACGAGTTCAGGCCATTGCATGACTTTTGCGCGTCCCGCCTCCCTATGGGCGCGCACGCTAACATGACAGCGCCGTAAATGACAAACATCTGCCCGTATCATGGTCAAATGCTCACTCATCGCGCCGTCGACGCCGTGCAAGACAGCTCACGAGGCCATAATTTCACGGATGCCTCTTTCCGCCCCCTGCATCAGATCGAAAGCGCGGCGCTTCCTGTGATGAAAGCGCGCGATTTCGCCGCCCTGCGGCATGATTTCGTCCGACAGCCGCGACATCGCCGACATGGCCGATCCCATATCGTGTTTTCCCGCCGCGACCGCGCCGAGCATGGCCGCGCCCAGCAATACCGGTTCGCTCGTCTCGGGCGCTCCGACGGGCTTGCCCGTCGCGTCGGCGATGATCTGGCGCACCAGCGGACTGCGCCCGGCGCCGCCGCTCACGACCAGCATATCGAACGCATAGCCGCCCGCCTCCAATGTGCGGATGATCTGCGCGACGCCATGCGCAAGTCCGGTAAGCGCGGCGACGTAGAGTTCGAGAGCGCTCGCGCGATCGGCGCGCAAATCGAGGCCGACAAGGACGCCGCGCACGTTGGGATCGGCCAAGGGCGAACGATTGCCGAGGAAATCGGGCAGGACGTGAATGTTTTCGGCGAGCAAGGCCGCACGCGACAATGAACCGGCCCGCGCGAGAATATCCCGCTCCATTTCTTCATAGGCGTTGTCGCCTGCGCGCTGCGAGGCGTCGGAAAAGGCGGGGTGCCGACGCATCAGGCGATCGATCGCTGCGCCAAAAGCCGATTGACCGCCCTCGGTGAGCCATCGATTGGGCGTCAACGCGGAAAAATAGGGCCCCCAGACGCCATCGACAAAACGTGGCTGATCGGAAACCGCCATGCAGCAAGCCGATGTCCCCAAAATAAGCGCAAGCCTGGTGCTGGGGTCGGCGTGGGCGCCGCCCAGACTCGCCGACAGCGTGCCCACCGCCCCGGCATGCGCGTCGATCAATCCCGCGCCAACCTTGACGCCCGCCGGCAGACCCATCGCGGCGGCGGCCTCGGGAATCAGTCCGTCGCCAAGCGGCGTTCCCGGTTCGACGACATCGGCGCCGATCCGCGCAAAGCCGTCCGAGGCCAGATCCCGCAAGCCCAGACTCTCGAAGAAATCGCGGGCCCAGCGGCGTTCATGCGCGAGATAAGTCCACTTGCAGGTCAGCGTGCAAACCGAGCGGCGACGGGAGCCCGAAGCGCGCCAGGTCAGGTAATCCGTCAGGTCGAAGAAATGGCCGGCGCGCCTGAATGTCGCCGGCATATGTTCGGCGAGCCACATCAGTTTGGGGACTTGCATCTCCGGCGAGATTTTTCCCCCGACATAGCGCAGGACTTGGTGGCCGCCGCCGTTGATCCGATCGGCCTCGCCCGTGGCGCGATGATCCATCCAAACGATCACGTCGCGCTGCGCGTCGCCGCTCGGGCCGACCGGCAGCGGGGCGCTTGTGGCGTCAAGCACGACAAGCGAACATGTCGCGTCAAAACCGATGCCGGCGAAAGCCTCCTGCGGCAAGCCCGAAGCGACGACGGCCTCGCGCACGGCGCCGGTCGTCGCCCGCCAGATGTCCTCCGACGATTGTTCGACAATCTCGCCCGCTTCGCGCCAGATGGCGATCGGCCTCTTGGCGCTGGCGAGCAATCGCCCTGCGCCGTCGAACACACCCGCGCGCGCGCTGCCTGTGCCGACATCAACGCCGATATACGCTTCGCCCATGCGGTTCCCGCCCATTTCGATTGCCTTACAATCCCATTATGGGCGTTGCTTTGGCAAGGACGGCGGCGGCAATTATCTGGCGAGCGGAGACGCGACGAAAGCCGACCGAACCAGCGGCGGCGGCGAATGGGCGTCGCTCAATGTTTGGCCCGCCAAGATCGGGAGTACCGGTCGGCTCGAACTATGAATTCTGGCGGAACCGCCGCAGCCGCCTTTTGGTCAGGCGTCCGCCATCGCGGGATAGTCCGTATATCCCTTCTCGCCGCCGCCGTAGAGCGTTTCCTTCGCGACTTGATTGAGCGGCGCGCCGACGCGCAGGCGTTCGACCAGATCGGGATTGGCGATGAAGGGGCGCCCGAACGCGATAAGATCGGCGTCGCCCCGCTCGATCGCCTCGATCGCCATAGTCCGGTCATAGCCATTGTTGGCGATATAGGCGCCACGGAAAGAATGGCGCAGAGCGACGAAATCGAAGGGATGATTGTCGCGCGCGCCGCCAGTGGCGCCCTCGACGACATGGATATAGGCAAGCCCGCGCGCGCTCAGCTTTTCGACGAGTTCGCCAAACAGCGCGGTCGGATTGGAATCCTGGATGTCATTGGCGGGGCTGACCGGCGCAAGCCGGATTCCGACGCGCGATTTGCTCCAGACTTTCGTGACCGCATCGACAACTTCCAATGCGAAGCGCGTGCGGTTCTCGATTCCTCCTCCATACGAATCGTCCCGCTTGTTGGAGCCGTCGCGCAGGAACTGGTCGATCAGATAGCCGTTGGCGGCATGAACCTCGACGCCGTCGAAACCGGCCTTTTTCGCGCTTTCCGCGGCATGCGAATAATCGCTGAGGATATGCGCGATCTCGTGCGTCTCCAGCGCGCGCGGCTCGGACACTTCCGTAAAGCCCGATTCCAGAACCGTCTTGGTTTTGGCGCGGATCGCAGAGGGCGCGACGGGCGCTCGTCCGCCCGGTTGCAGTGAAACATGCGAGACGCGCCCGACATGCCAGAGCTGAACGAAAATGCGTCCCCCCGCCGCATGAACGCTGTCCGTCACCTTGCGCCAGCCCTCGACCTGCGCCTGGCTGTAGCTGCCCGGCGTCCAGATATAGCCTTGGCCCTGCTGGCTGATTTGCGAAGCTTCGGAGATGAGCAGCCCGGCGCTCGCGCGCTGGCGATAATAGAGCGCATTGAGATCGTGCGGCGCGTCGGTCCCACGCGCCGCGCGATTGCGCGTTAGCGGCGCCATGACAATCCGGTTGGGCAATTCGAGATCGCCAAGTTTGAAGGGCGCAAACAGCGCGGCGGCGTCATCACTCATGGAAAATCCTTCTCTGTAAAGTCATGCTGGAAGCGTCAGCAGGCCGGCGCCGCCGCTATCCAGGCCGAAAGCCAGGCGAGCGCCGATCGCATCCCAGATCAGAGCGGTAACGGCGCCGTCGCCCACGCGTGGTTCGCGCACGAGAATCTCGGCGGCGTCGCCGAGCCGGCAAAGCAGGATGAAGCCGTCCTCATAACCGACCGCGACGACCAGCGTGCGCGGATGGAACGCAACCTGCGAAACCTTGGCGGCGCGCACGCCGCATTCGCGCGGCGCCTTGCCCATTGGTCCATCCTTGTCGCGGAACGGCCAGACGATGCAGGCGTCGGCGCCTGATGTCGCAAGCCAATGACCGTCATGCGACCAGGACAGCGAACGGGATTTCTTGGGATAGCCGGACATGCGCATGTTTCTGGCGTCGCTGATGCGCCAGCCGTGCAGGCTATTCTCCTGCATCGACGAGACGACGAAGCGGCCGTCCGGCGACGCGACGACATCGAGATGCGATCCCTTCCATTCGAGCAAGGACGGCGACGCCGCAGCATTGGGGAACCAGAGCGAGACGCCGTTGTAATGGCTCAGCGCGAGGCGATAACCCTTGGGCATGAAGCAAAGGCCGCGCACTGTGGTCGGCGCCGAATAGGCCTTGACGGCGCCCGCGCTGTCGCGGACGCGAACCTCGCGCCCCGCCCCCCAGGCCACATTTCCCGCGCGCATCGCCAAAGCATCAATCCAGCGGCCTTTCTCATGGGCGATCTCGCGCATGGCGCCATCGGCCGATGTCGCGACGACCCGCCCGTCATCGCCGCCCGTCACCAGCAGCTTGCCGTCGCTGACCGCCGACAGAATCGCGCCGCCGGGATGAGCTGCGATGCGGTTCGCTGATCCGGGCTCGCCGAGCACAGCGACGCCGTCACCCAGCGCGAACACCGGCGCCTCATCGAGAAAGCCGACGGCGGTGACATGCGCGCCGGCGTCGAAGAACTGGACGTTCTTCGTGAGCGAGGAAGTGGGCTCGGTCATGCTTACGCCGCGCAGGCGAGGAAACCCTTACGGATATCCTCTTCCTTCAAGTCGCGCCCGATGAAAACGACTTTCGACTCGCGCTTTTCGTCCGCTTTCCATTCGCGCTGCGGCTCGCCGTCGAGCATCATATGCACGCCCTGGAAGACGAAGCGCTTGGGGTCGTCGGCGAAAGCGACGATGCCTTTGCAACGCAGGATATTAGGGCCCTGCGCCTGCGTGAGTTCGTTGATCCAGGGCATGAACTTGCCCGGATCGACGTCGCCGTCGAGCCGCACCGAGATCGATTGCATGTGCTCGTCGTGATAATGCTTCAGCCCGTGGCCATGCGCGTGATCATGGTGGTGATGATCGTGGTCATGATGGTCATGGTCATGATCGTCGACTTCGAGGAAATCAGGTTCGATTTCCATGATGCGGTCGAGATCGAAAGCCTTGCGCTCCAGCACGTCGGCGATCGCCACATTGCAACGCTCGGCGCGGTGCAGCTTGGCGTAGGGGTTGATCGCGCGAATGCGCCCCTCCACTTCGCGCAATTCGGCTGGCGAGACGAGGTCGGTCTTGTTCAGAACGATGACGTCGGCAAAGGCGATCTGATTTTTGGCCTCCGGCGCGTCGCGCAATCGCGCCGCCAGCCATTTGGCGTCGGCGACGGTGACGACAGCGTCGAGCCTGGCGAGATTTTGCACATCCTGGTCGACGAAAAAAGTCTGCGCGACGGGCGCGGGATCGGCAAGGCCGGTCGTCTCGACGATGATCGCGTCGAAACTGCCCTTGCGCTTCATCAGACCTTCGATGATGCGGATGAGATCGCCGCGCACGGTGCAGCAGATGCAGCCGTTGTTCATCTCAAAGACTTCCTCGTCGGCCCCGACGATGAGTTCGTTGTCGATCCCGATCTCGCCAAATTCGTTGACGATCACGGCGTAGCGCTTGCCATGCGGCTCGCTGAGGATCCGGTTGAGCAACGTCGTCTTGCCGGCGCCGAGATAGCCGGTGAGAACGGTGACCGGGATTTTGTCCTGGGCGGCGGCGGCGCGGACGGCGGAAAGGGAATTGGAATCATTCATCGGTCTTGAATCCTCCTGGCGCCCGGTCAAGGCAGGCGCAAAGCGCCCCCGATATAGGCCGGCTTTGGCGAATTGATAAGAGGCCGACTGGCATTCACAGCCAGCCCGACAATTCCCGCTGGACCACGTTCTGAATGACGCGAACGCCTTCCGCGCTGTCATTGAGGCAGGAAATAGCCGCAAATTTCTCGCCGCCCGCGGCGCGGAAATAACCGGCGTTTTCAACGCCGATTTCCTCGATCGTCTCCAGGCAATCGGCTGCGAAACCCGGCGTTACGATGGCGAGGCGTTTGATTCCACGCGCCGCCAGGGCCTTCACCGTCACATCGGTATAGGGCTGCAGATATTCGGTCGGCCCGAAGCGCGACTGAAAGGTCAGTTGGAACCGCTCGGGCGACAGACCGAGCGCTTCGCGCAGCAGCCGCCAGGTCTTGGCGCAATGACAATAATAGGGGTCGCCTTTGTCGAAATAGGTGCGCGGTATGCCGTGAAACGAGGCAAGGACGACCTCGGGCTCGAAATCGAGCGCCGCGAGCCCGGCGCGAACCGACTGCGCCACGGCGCCGATATAGACGGGATCGTCGAAATAAGGCGCCGCGACCCGCAATGTCGGCTGCCAGCGCATCGTTTTCAACGCGTCGAACGCCTTGTCGCAGACGGTCGCGCTGGTCGCGGCGCAATATTGCGGATAGAGCGGCACAAGGAGGATGCGATCGCAGCCCGCCGCGCGCATGGCGCCGAGGCGCTCGCCGATCGCCGGCTTGCCGTAGCGCATCGCCCAATCGACAAGGCAGCGCCCCGCCGGATCGCGCCCGGACTGGCCCAACGCATCGACGAGTTTCCCGGCGGTGGCGCGGGTAATGGTTTTCAGCGGGCTTTCGTCAAGCGCCTTGTTCCAGATGGCTTTGTAGTCCTTCCCCTTCACCTGCGGGCGCCGCGACAGAATGCCCAGATTGAGGATCGGCCACCATATCAGGCGATTGGTCTCGATGACCCGCCGGTCCGACAGGAACTCCTTGAGATAGCGGCGCACCGACCAATAATCCGTGCCCTCGGGCGTGCCCAGATTGACCAGGAGAACGCCGATGCGCCCGCTTTTGACGGCGGGGTGCCCGGCGGGCCTCTGGCCGCGAAAAGCGTCCGGCGATGCTGGCGCGTTCATGGCCAAGCCCTTTGTGCGGCGTTGAAAGTAATCCCCTCCGGCGCCAGGCGGAAGAAGGAATCGAGCGTGAGGCTCAGTCCGGCTTGAAATTCATCGCGACGCCGTTGATGCAATAGCGCAAATGCGTCGGCGCCGGCCCGTCGTCGAAGACATGGCCGAGGTGAGAGCCGCAACGCGCGCAATGCACCTCTGTGCGCGTCATGCCATAGCTGCGATCGACCGTCGTCTCCGTGGCGCCAGGAGCGGGATCGTTGAAGCTCGGCCAGCCGGTGCCGCTCTCGAACTTGGTTTTCGCAGTGAACAGCAGGGAATCGCAGCCCGCGCAAAAGAAGCTGCCGGCGCGCTTCTCGTAGTTGAGCGCGCAGCTTCCCGCTCGCTCGGTTCCGTGCTCGCGCATGATGGCGAATTGCTCGGGCGTCAGGATTTTGCGCCATTCCTCATCGGTGTGGGTCACAGCAAAATTTTCATGTTTCATGATCGCGCCTCCTCAAGGCATTGTATCTGGACGGCTCCCCCTTGGGAAACGGCCCCTGCGGCTTAAGCGGGAAGCTGATCCGGCGCCGCGGCCTCGCTCGCTATAAATTGGGCGCGCGCCAGCGAAGAAAAAAGGCCCTGGCGCGCAATAAGATCGTCAAACGAACCCGCCTCAACCACGCGTCCATGATCAAACACGAGGATTTGATCGGCGCGGCGGATCGTCGCGAGGCGATGGGCGATGATGAGGGTCGTGCGTCCGTGCATGGCGGCCTCAAGCGCCTCCTGCAACTGGCGCTCGGTGTTGGCGTCGAGCGCGCTGGTCGCCTCGTCGAGGATCATGATCGGCGGGTCTTTCAGCAACGCCCTGGCGATAGCGAGGCGCTGACGCTCGCCGCCCGACAGATTGCGGCCGCGCTCGCCCACAGGCGTCGCCAGGCCCATCGGCTGACCCGCGACGAAGGCGCTCGCCTGCGCGCGATCGAGCGCGGCGGCGATCTCGGCGGCGCTAGCGTCCGGCTTGCCGATGCGCAAATTCTCCTCGATCGAGCGCGCGAACAGAAACGGCTCCTGAAAAACCACGCCGATATTGTTGCGCAGCGATTGCAGCGTCATATCCCTGATATCAAGGCCATCGATCAGGATAGCGCCCTTTTGCGGATCGAAGACGCGATGCAGCAGGCTGAGCGTCGTCGATTTGCCAGAGCCCGTCGCGCCCACCAACGCGATCGTGCGCCCGGCCTCGGCCGTAAAGGACACATCGCTCACCGCCGCCTGCGCGCCCGCATAGGCGAACGAAACATGGTCAAAGGAAACCTTGCCCGTCAGGCGGCCGACATCAACCGCCCCGGGCCGCTCGGCGACATTCGAATGCGTATCGAGCACTTCGAAGAATTGCGCCAGTTTTGGCGCCTGCGTCACTGTCATATTGACGAAGGCGACGTTCTGTTCGAGCCTACCGATCAGCGTCGTCGCCAGACTCATGAACGTGACGATCTCGCCGATCGTCGCCAGGCCCTCGATGTCGAGCCAGATGCCGGTGACGAAAATGGCGAGCAGGGTCAGCGTCGCGCTCGCCCGCGTCGCCACCGCCGCGACGGCCCACCAGGAAAGGACCGGAAGCTGCGCGCCGAGCACGCGATCGATCAGGGAACGCAGCGCGCGCGCCTCTTCCTCGATCCGCGTGAAACTCTGGATGACCGGCACATTGCCGAGGACGTCGGAGACTCGTTCGGCAAGATCGGAATGCAGCCGATCGACGCTTCCCTGCAGGCCTTGCGTTTTCCGCAGGACGAAATTCATCATCAGCCCGAACGCGACGACGAGGGCGAGCAGCATCGCGCCGAGGCGAGCGTTGATCAACAGGGTCATCGGCAACAGGATCGTCAACGCGACGAAACCCGCGCAATGTTCTCGCAGGAAAGACTGCCAAAGCGCCATCTGCGCCGTGGCGCCTTCGATCATCACTTTCAGCAGGCGTCCGGAATGGGCGCCGGCGTGAAAGCCAGTCGGCAGGTGCAGGACGTGGTCGAAATAGGCCGCCATCGCCGAGAGGCGCTGGCGATGCGCGAGGCGATCGGCATGCAGCGCGACGAGGACCCCCGCTCCGATGGTGAAAAGCGCGAAGACGACCCAGGCCGCCAGCAAAGGCAGGATATCGAGCCATCGCGGCGCAGCGCCCGCCCGTTGGGCGTCCGCCAGCCGGTCGACGATGCGGCCAAATAGCACCGGCTCGGCAAATTGCGCTGCGGCAAGCCCCAGATTGGCGATGACGAGCGCGACCGCCACGCCTTTTGCGGCGCTCAATTGTCTGAGAACGCGCGCGTAAAGGCTGAGAAAGGACATGGCCGATGAAAGAAGTTCGAGGGAGAATGGCGGCCCGCCTTATCGGTCGGGTCTAATAAGGCAAGCGCGTTATCGCCCGCTTACATCCCGGCGCCAAGCAGGAATCGACGACAGCCCCGGATTCCCACGCATTCGCCAAGGGCTAGACGCGCTGCGCGAGAATACCTTTCGAAAGTGTTGAAATGTCGTCATTTTTTTCAATATTTCGGGCGTTCTAAAACGAGACGGCGGAACCCTGGCGCAGCTAACTAGCCTTTTACTCAAATGCGACAGATTCGCGTGGTCAGTCGCGTTGAGTGGTTGTGTAAATGCATATTTCCCGTGCCGGGGCGTCCGGCCAACCCGCCCAGATTCAGGTATCGCGTACTGGGAGCGGTCTGGCTCGACGCCCCGTCATCGGCGCGGCGCCGCGCGATGCGATCATCGTCGGCGATTGCATCGAAGAACTCGAAAAGCTCCCCCCCGCAAGCGTCGATCTGGTCTTCGCAGACCCGCCTTACAATCTGCAGCTCGAAGGCGCCTTGTCACGCCCGGACCAGAGCCTTGTCGACGCCGTCGACGACGATTGGGACAAATTCGCCAGTTTCGCCGACTATGATTCCTTCACGAGGCGATGGCTCGGCGCCGTGCGGCGCGTGATGAAGCCCGACGCGACGATTTTCGTCATCGGCTCCTATCATAATATTTTTCGCGTCGGCGCGATCATGCAGGATCTCGGCTTCTGGATTCTCAACGACATCGTCTGGCGCAAGGCCAATCCGATGCCCAACTTTCGCGGCCGGCGCTTCACCAACGCGCATGAGACGATGATCTGGGCGGCGCGCGGCGCCGAAGCCAAGAGCTACACCTTCAATTACGAAGCGCTGAAAGCGGGCAATGAGGATTGCCAGGCCCGCTCCGACTGGTTCCTGCCGATCTGCACCGGCGCCGAACGACTCAAAGACGCCGCGGGCCGCAAGACCCATCCGACGCAAAAGCCCGAGGCGCTGCTGGCGCGCGTCCTGCTCGCCGCCTCGAATGCCGGCGATCTCGTGCTCGATCCGTTTTTCGGCTCGGGCACCACCGGCGCGGTCGCAAGGCGCCTGCATCGCTCCTTTATCGGTCTTGAGCGTGACGAGACTTACGCCGACGCCGCGCGGGCGCGCATCGACGCGGTCGAGCCCCTGCCGGCCGACGCGATCGCTCTGGCGCCGACGCGCCGCAGCGAGCCGCGCGTCGCCTTTTCGAGCGTCATCGAAGCCGGGCTCATCCGCCCCGGCGAGCATCTGATCGACTCGCGCCGGCGTCACGCCGCTCTGGTGCGCGCCGATGGCGCATTGACGCTCGGGCCAGCGATCGGCTCGATCCACAAGATCGGCGCGCTTGCGCAAGGGTTGCCGGCCTGCAACGGTTGGACTTACTGGCATGTCGAGCGCGCTGGCTCGCTGATGCTCATCGACGACATGCGCACCAACATACGCGCAATGATGCGCGAGGCGGCGGAATAGCGCCTCAACCCCCGCGCGAGTTGCAGGAGCGGAGCCCCCACCCTCAAGCGCGCTTGCGCTCGTTGTGCTCCTTGAGCCAGGCGGCCGAACTGTTGGCGATCCACGCCCGCGCGTTGGCTTCCGTTTTGAAGCCGCCAATTCGCAGCTCTTTCGCATCCGGAAGTGTGACGAGCACGTACCATTCCGGCAGAATTTTCCATTCCACCGGCTCAAATTTCACTTCGGATTTGGCTTTAGGCATCCCTCTATTATGCCGCCGAAGCGACGATCTGACTAGGGTCGAAATCGCAGCAAGTCCGCACAACGTCGCGTCGCGCCAAGGGCGCCTGACCACGCCCTTTCATTGAGCGTTCATCGAGCTTATGTTTTAATGACGTGGCTGGGGGCAATACGGAGGTCATCCATGTCACTGCGAAGTTTAGCGAGCCGCTCGGTCGCCGCCCTTACCGGCGCCGCGATGCTCGCGCTCTCTTTGAACCCGGCGGCGGCTTTCACCCTTTCTGGGCCGTCTCTCGGCCAATCCGTCGCATCCGCGCAGATCGACAAGGTCTGGTGGCGGCATAGTTGGGGTTGGGGGTGGGGACCGGCGGCTGTCTTTGGCGGCTTGGCCGGCGGCGCGCTCGTCGGCTCCGCCCTGGCCGGACCAGGCTATTACGGCTATGGACCGGGCTATTATGGGCCCGGCTATTACGGGCCTGGACCCTATTATGGCGGATGCTGGCGTCGCGTCGCCGATTACTATGGGCGCCCGTTCTGGACGCGCGTTTGCTGAGAACGCGGCAAGACCGGCATTTGCGGCCGGCTGGATTGTAGCGCCTCCATCGACAAGAAGGCCGCCGGCGTAACGGCCGGCGGTCTGCAGGGTATTTTTGATTTTACTAATCAACTACGGATAATTTGCCCAAGGCTCCAAAAGGACGGGGAAAGAAGACCGACAAGAATGCTATAACCGGCTTGAGCGGTCGGGGCCGGGGCTCGCAGGGGCACAGGCGCCACAATCGAAATTGATGGTCGGGGAAGGCGCGTCGGGGCTTCTCCATGGAGCCCCGACGCTCCCGGCTCGCGATGCGCAGGGAGGACAATGCGCTCATCGCCGCGGCTCGGGTCGTTGTGTTCAATCAAGTCTTGCGGCCGCCCCGCGCCGCACGCCATCCCAATGTGCTAACGCAGGACTCAACGGACCGGAAGCAATCCATTTGAACCGCGATTGTTCAAAAATGTGCATCCGCCGGTCAGCAAGCTGTCGGAGCCGCTGCTTCCTCAAACGTCTTCAGCGTCTCGCGGCGGAGCCCGCGGGTCCAAAGCTCGCTTCCATTGCGCGGCGCCGCGACGACCAGGACTGGAATGGCGCAACCTTTTGGGCAATCCTGCGTTTGCATCAGCGGGCTTCATCAGGAGGCCGCCAGGAATTGGGAGGGGTGGACCATGTTATCGAGCCATTTGATGAGCGGCGCCATGACCGCGCTGGCCGCCGGCGCAATGATTCTCGCCGCTTCAACCGCGCAGGCCGCGATGTCGCCTCCGCCTTCCGAAGCCTATGCCGCATCGGACGTCCAATTGGCGGCGGGCGGTTGTGGCTATGGCAGCCATCGCCTCCTTTTCGGCGGGGGCTGCAGCCGGCGAGCCTACAACAAAGAACAGCGCGATTATATGAGAGACTTGCGGCCATGCGGCGTCGGCATGCACTCGGAGTCCTTCCCAAGTTCGCAGGGATATCGCTGCGTGTTCAATCGGCGGTATTAGGCGTTCAGCTCCCAGAAACAAGCCGTCGGGGCGACATGATGCGACGCAGCAAAGACGGGATGCGAGTCTCAGCGTCATTATGAATCGGGCGGCCGACCCGCCCGACGTCCAAGATTAAGAAATCGCCCGCCTCAACTCCAGGCGTGCAGCGGCGGGTCGACGCCGTTCAGGAAATAGTTCCCGAGAATGGCGTATTTCCAACGCACGGGATCGTGCAGCGTATGCGTGCGCGCATTGCGCCAGTGCCGGTCAAGATTGTGCACGGCGAGGGTCGAACGCGTGCCGGCCAGTTCGAACAGCTTGTTCGTCGCCGCGAGCGCAATCTCGGTGCTGAACACTTTGGCTTCCGCCACGGCGATCTGGGCCTCGGCCACCGTTTCGGCGGTGGGATTCTCCACCGCGCGGTCGGTGGCGAGCCCCGCCTTGTCGAGAAGCGCCTCGGTGGCGTGCAGCCGTAGCTTCAAATCGCCGATTGCCTGGATCGTATAGGGGTCCTGCCAGGCGTGCTCGACGCCGCTATCGATCCACGCGCGGGACTTGGTGCGCACAAACGCGATGGTCTCGTCGATCGCCGCGCGGGCGATGCCGGTATCGACCGCCGCCTGGATGATCTGGAAGATCGCGCCGTCCGCAGTCGGGTGGTCGTAGCCCTTATAGCCCGGCACGAGATGCGTCTTCGGCACTTTGACATTGTCGAGCAGCACGGTTCCGCTCAACGTGGTTTTTTGGCCGAAGCTGGACCAATCGTCGATCACCGTGAGGCCGGGCGCTTTGCGATCGGCGATCGCGTACCAGGCGCGTCCCTCATCATCGAGGGCGACAATCGGAACAAGATGCGCGAGCAAGGCGCCGCTTGCATAAAACTTGCGGCCGTTGACGATCACGTGATCGCCGGCGTCGGTGAATTTCGTTTCGAAATCGGCGGCGCGCTTGGAGCCAAACTCAGAAAAGGCGTTGCCGAATCGCACGCCCTTGAGGACTTCGGCAAACAGCAGCTTCTGCTGCGCCTCGTCGGACACGGTGCGAATGGCGGCGACGACGCCAAGATGGTTTTGCGGAATCTGCCCCAGCGACGGATCAGCCGCCGAAATGATCGCAATCACTTTCGAAAGGGTGACATAGGAGAGCTCAGGGCCGCCGAATTTTTTCGGCACATTGATCGACCACAGGCCGCTCTGCGAGAAGGCGTCGAGTTCCTCGACGGGCCATTTCCTCGTCAAATCCCGCTCCGAGGCGCCCTCGGCGAATTGTTTGGCGAGGCGTTCGGCGACAGCGATCGCCTCGGCGTCGTCCTTGATCACATGGGCCGGCTGCGACGGCCGGGCGACGCCCGGAACGCCTTCGAGCCTCGTCAGATTTTTCGTATCATCGGCTTTGAGCGGAATCGTCATAAGGATCTCCTTAAAAAGCTTTGTCAGGCGGCCGGCGCCATAGGTTCGGCGGCGCGCGGATGGGTCGGCGCGCCATCGGTCGAGACTCGGCTTTCGCCGAGGTAGAAGGCCTTGACGTCGTCGCGCTCGCGCAGCGTCGCCGCCGGGCCCTCCAGCACCGCGACGCCGTTCTCCAGCACCGTCGCACGGTCGGCATATTGAAGCGCGACCGTGGAATTCTGCTCGGCGACGAGGATCGACAGCCCTTCCGATTGGTTGAGCGATTTGAGCTTGCGAAAAATGTCGCGCACGATCAGCGGCGCCAACCCCATCGAGGGTTCGTCAAGGACGAGAAGGCGCGGCCGTGACATCAGCGCCCGTCCGATCGCGGTCATCTGCTGCTCGCCGCCGGAGGTCAGGCCGGAAATCTCCTTCCGCTTCTCCCTGAGACGCGGGAAGAGCGCATAGACCCGCTCCAGATCGCTCGTGATTTCGGCGCGGCTCGAACCGCGGCCGATTCCGCCGGTGACGAGGTTTTCCTCGACATTCAGCGAGCGGAAACAATGGCGCCCCTCCAGCACTTGCACGAGGCCGCGCCTGACGAGTTCGGCCGGGCTGGTGCGCGATACATCGAGGCCCTCGAATAGAATCGAGCCGCCGGTAATCTGGCCGCGCTCGGCCTGGAGCAGGTTTGAAATCGCCTTGAGCGTGGTTGACTTGCCGGCGCCGTTCGCGCCAAGCAAGGCGAGAATCTCGCCGCGCCGGACCGTCAGGCTGACGCCGTGGAGCGCGACGATCGAATGATTGTAGATCGCCTCGAGACGATCGACGACGAGCTGGATTTCATCCTGCGCCATGAGACGTAAGGCTCCTTCGTCTTCTCCCTCCCCGTACTGGGGAGGGAGAAGAGGTTAGCGCGACTTCAGTTGCTCGCCGCTTCCGCGTCGGCCGGCGTGCGCAGCTTGATATTGTGCTCGGCGGCATAAGCGGTGGAGGATTTCTCGATGATCGGGCGCAAGAGAGCCCAGTCCGGCGCGATCCAGTCGGACACGACGTTCCATTTCGCGCCGTCCCATTGCTGGAAGGTCACGCGGCCGTCGCCTTCATGGTTGTCCCACGTAACGTTGATCGAATGGAACAGGTCCTTGGCGCCCAGCGCGGCGACGCGCGCCTGGTCGAGTTGCAGATGTTCGAATCCCCAGCGCACTTCATCGCCGGTGAGAGTGCGGTTGCCGAACTTCTGCTGCGCAATGCGGATCGCTTCGACATTGAGGATGCCGTTCACGATGCCGAGATTGTGATAGACGCTGCCAATGCGCTTCTTATCTTCGAGATTGCCCTTGCCGGCGCCGTAGACCGTCTTGATAATCTCCTGCAGCACGGGATATTGAGCGCCCGAGGCCTGGGTCGTGATCGCGACATAACCTTTGGCGGCGTCGCCAGCCGGGATCACGTCTTCTTCCGAATTCGACCAGACGTTGCCTACGATATGATCGGCTGGGAAGCCGGTCTTCTGGGCCGTTTTCAACGCCACCGGATTCATCACGCCCCAGCCGCGCAGCACGACATAGTCGGGTTTTTCGCGACGAATGGTCAGCCATTGCGACTGCTGTTCATTGCCCGGATGCGGCACTTCGATCTGGTCGACGGTGAAGCCGAACTTCTGCGCCAGCAGCTCGTAGATCGGGATCGTCTCCTTGCCATAGGGCGAACCGTGATAGAGCACGACGATCTTCTTGCCTTTGAGCTTGTCGACGCCGCCTTCCTTGCTGGCGATATAATTGATGATGCCGGAGCTCTCGCTATAGGGGTTCAGCAGCAGCGGGAAGACATAAGGAAACACCCGCCCGTCGGTGGAATCGGTGCGGCCGTGGTTGATCGTGATCAGCGGGATTTTGTCCTGCGTGATGCGGTCGATCATGGCGTAGGCGATGCCGACTGAGAGCGGATTCCAGGCCGCGATCGCCGGATGGCTCTTCTGTCGCTCGTAGCACTCGACGCCGCGCTCGACCTCATATTGGGTCTCGCATTCGTCCCAGGTCAGCTTGACGCCATTGACGCCGCCGTCGCGGATGTTGATCAGGTTCAGATAGTCGATGAAGCCGCCGAAGAAGCCGGTGCCGCCGGCGGCGTAAGGGCCGACGCGATAGCTCTGCAGCGGAAAATATTGTTCGTCGGCGCTGGCCGAGGCGGCGAGCGGTATCGCGAACGAGACAGCCAGCGCCGCCGAAAGCGCGGCTTTGCGAAGGTTTGAGAGATAGGACACGGGAGGTCTCCGGGGGTTGCAAGAGTTGAAGGAGAGAGGGATTAGCTTTTTCTGGTCGCTTCGCCTGATCGCAGGAATCCTTTCGTGAGGCGGTCCCAGAGAGCGACGAGACCGTCCGGTTCCGCGATGAGAAAGACGATGATGAGCGCGCCCAGGACGATGCGCTGGCTCATGTCCAGCACGCCCGAGTCGAAAAGGCCGCCAAGCAGGAAGCTTCCGACGCGAGACAGGATCAGCGGGAACACGACGATCAGCGCGGCGCCAAAGAAGGCGCCGCGGATCGAGGCCAAGCCGCCAATGATGATGATGAAAAGGATCTCGAAGGAGCGATCGAGATTGAAGCCGGCGGGCTCCACCGTGCGCAAATAGGCGAACGCCCAGAGCGCGCCGGCGACGCCGATCATGAAAGACGAAATTGCAAAGGCGAGCAGTTTGGTTTTCAGAACCGGCACGCCGATCACTTTGGCCGCAAGCTCGTTGTCGCGCACCGCGATGAAATTATGCCCGGTCTGCGTATTGGCGAGCCGGTAAGCGAACGCCGTGAGCGCGACGACGATCGTCAACGCGAAGAGGTAGCGCCCGACGGGACCATCGAAGGAAATTCCGAAGATCGCCAGCGCCGGCGCGTCGATCACGCCCGAAGGATTGTTGTTGGAGAACCAGCCGAATTTGGTCAGCGCCCATTGCACGAAAAACTGCGCCGCAAGCGTCGAGACCGCGAGATAGAACCCCCGTAATCTCAAGCTCGGCAGGCCGAAGGCGATGCCGATCGCGGCGGCGGAGAAACCTGCCAGCGCAATGCTGACGATCAGAGGCAATCCGTGGATACGCAGATTGAAATTATAGGCGGCGAAGGCGCCGACCGCCATGAAGGCGGCTGTGCCCAGCGACAATTGGCCGGCATATCCCGTCAGGAGATTGAGGCCGACCGCCGCGAGGGAGAGCGCCAGGAACGGCGTCAGGATCGCTTCAAAGATATAGCTGCCGCCGAGGAACGGCAGAACGCCGTAGGCGATGGCGAGCACGGCGACAGGGCCGGCCCAGGCGGGGATCCGCCAGGGGCTCGATGCGGGACGATCGACGACGGCTGTTGACATGATCTCAGGCCCTTTCGACCAGTTTCTGGCCGAACAGACCGGCGGGCCGGATCAGAAGAAAGACGAGAGCGACGACATAGGCGAACCAGCTCTCGATGCCGCCACCGAAAAACGGGCCGATATAGACTTCGGCGAGCTTCTCCGAAGCGCCGATCAGCAGACCGCCGACAATGGCGCCGAGGATCGAGTCGAAACCGCCGAGCACCAGCACCGGAAGCGCCTTCAGCACCACTAGCGACAACGAGAATTGCACGCCGAGGCGCGCGCCCCACAACAGACCCGCCACCAGCGCCACTGCGCCCGCCGCGGTCCAGACAATCGCCCAGATGCGCGGCAGCCTCAGGCCCACCGCGAAGGCCGCAAACTGATCGTCGGCGACCGCGCGAAAGGCGAGGCCGATTCTGGTGTAGCGAAAGAAGGCGGTGAGAAAGGCGACCATGGTCGCCGCGATAGCCGCGGCGAACAGATCGAACTTGCTGATTAGGATTCCTGAAACTTCAAACGGGGTATCGTCGACGCCAAGATCGAGGCCATGCACCTGCGTGCCCCAGACAAGCTGGGCGGCGCCTTCGATGACGTAGGACAAGCCGAGCGTCGCCATGAACAGCGTAATCGGCGGCTTGTTGACCAACGGGCGAAGCACGACCCGTTCGATCGCCATGCCGAGAACCGCCATGACCACGAAAGTGGCGATAAAGGCGAGCGGGAACGGAACGCCGCGCTCCACCAGGCTGACGAAGGTCAGCGCCGCGAACAACAGCATCGCCCCTTGCGCGAAATTGAGAACGCCGGAGGTCTTGTAGATCAGCACGAAACCGATCGCGACGAGCGAATACATCACGCCCGACAGCAATCCGCCGACAAGAACTTCTAGAAAGAACGAATAGTCGAAATCGAACATCAAGGCGCTCCGGCCGGTTGATGGTCGTGCGCGACGCCGAGATAGGCGTCGATGACGGCCGGATCGGCGCGAACCTCAGCGGGGGTCCCGTCAGCGATCTTGCGGCCGTAGTCGAGAACGGCGACCCGATCCGACAGGCCCATCACGACGCCGATATCATGCTCGATCAAGACGACGGTCGTTCCAAACTCGTCGCGCGCGGCGCGCACGAACTGCGCCATCTCGTGTTTTTCAGTGGCGGTCATACCGGCCATGGGTTCGTCGAGCAGCAGGATCTTCGGCCTTGCGACGAGCGCGCGGGCAAGTTCGACACGCTTCTGAAGACCGTAGGGAAGCGCGCTCACCAGTCGGCTGCGCACGGCGCCAAGATCGAGAAAGCCGACGATCGCCTCGGCGCGTGCGTGCGCATCGTCCCTTTCTCGTCGCGCGCGCCCCAGGCCGATAATCTGTTCGACGAAATTGGCGCGGCGGGCGGCGACCCGGCCGCTCACGATATTGTCGAGAACGCTCAGCCCTTTGAACAGGGCGAGATTTTGAAAGGTTCGTGCAATGCCAAGCCGCGCCAATTGCTGCGTCGGCGCCTGGGTGAAACTTTGCGCGCCGATCCGGACCCTGCCGCTATCGGGTCGGTAGATGCCGCTGATCACATTGATCAGCGAGCTCTTGCCTGCGCCGTTAGGGCCGATAATGGCGCGGATTTCACCGGGCTCGACCGCGAGATCGACGTCGGCCAGCGCGACGACGCCGCCAAAGGACAGCGTGATCGCCTCCAACCGCAGCGCCGGCGATGTCGCGGTCGCGTCAAATCTTGGCGCCCGCCCCTCACTGGGAGGAGATGCGGGACGGGCGCCCGCCGCCGGAGCCTCGATCTCATCGAAGGCCGCGGCTCCAAAGGCGACGCTGGTCATCAATGTCCTCGCGCTATCAGCGTGCGATCTGATCGAAACAATCTCGCGGCGCTCATTCGGCGGCGACCGCCAGCTTCTGGTCGGCCTCCAATTGGCGCACCAGCGGGATGACATGCTTGCCGAAATATTCGACCTCTTCCTGGAAATGCAGGAAGGCGAGCAGAATGAGATCGGCGCCGGCGTTCTTGAGGCGGACGATGCGCTCGGCGATCTGCTCGGGCGTGCCGATCAGGTTGGAGCGGAATCCGTCGTTATATTGGACGAGATCCTCGAAACTCGACTTGGCCCAATTGCCCTGTCCTTCCGGCGAGGCCTTGCCGGCGTTTTTCACTTCGTGGCCGAACGCGTTCACCGCTTCCGGATCGGCCTTTGCAATGATTTCCGCGAGAACCTCGCGCGCCTCGGCCTCGCTCTCGCGCGCGATCAGGAAGGCGTTGACGCCGACCTTGACGGAATGGCCGTTCTGCGCGGCCTTGGCGCGGATGTCGTCGGCTTGCTTTTTGATCTCTTCGGGCGTGTTGCCGTTAGTGAAATACCAGTCGGAAACGCGCGCGGCCATGTCGCGCGCCGCGCGCGACGAACCACCCTGGAAAACCTCGGGCTGCGGGTCGCTCGGCTTCGGTTTCAGCGTGTAATTGTTGAAGCGATAGAAATCGCCGCGGAACGTGAAATTGTCTTCGCTCCAGATGCCGCGCAAGGCGCGGATGAATTCCTCGGAGCGGCGATAGCGTTCGTCATGGTCGAGCCAGGGCTCGCCGATCGCCGCGAACTCGCCGCGAAACCAACCGCTGACGACATTGACCGCGACCCGGCCGCCATAGAGCTGATTGAGCGTCGCGATCTGTTTGGCCGCCACCGCGGGATTCCAGGGCCCCGGCAGCAGCGCCGCGATCACCTTGAGCCGCGTGGTCGCCTCGAGCAGAGCCTGGCTGAAGGTCACCGGTTCGTGCTGGAATTCAGCGCCATAGCCGGCGGTGAAGCGGATCTGGCTCAGCGCGTAGTCGAAGCCGTTCTGCTCGGCGATCTGCGCGAGCTTGCGGTTGTAATCGATGTCGTGGCTGGTCCGCTGCTCGATCTTGCTGATCACCAGGCCGCCCGAAACGTTGGGTACCCAATAAGCGAATTTGAGGGCGCCGGGCGCGCTCTCAGCGGCGACGTTGCGCGAATGTGCGGTCATCGAGAAGCCTTTCGGTCTGCTGTCGGGGTTGGGGAGGAGGTTCAGCCGGCGGCCAGCGCGCGACGGTCTTCTTGCTCGGCGCTCTCAGCGCCTTGTCGGCCCAATTGCGTCAGCGCTTCGGTGACGGCGCGCTCGACGCGGTCGAGGATTTTCGAACTGGATACGCGATAGTCGAGAAAATCGGTCTCGACCGCATAGACCGTCGTCGGCAACGTCAGCGCGTTAAGGAAGCCGAACAGCGGGCGCAATTGATGCTCAGTCACAAGCCCGTGCAGATGGCTGCCGCCCGTCGCCGTCAGGATGATCGGCTTGCTGGCGAATCCCGCATGATGGACGAGATCGAAAAGATGCTTGAGGGCGCCGGTGTAAGAGGCGCGATAGACCGGCGTGCCGATCACCAGCAGGTCGGCTTGCTCGATGGCCTGGACGAGCGCCCTGGCGTCTCCGACGAGCTTGTCGCGCGTGAGGGCGCCGAACAGACGCGGCGCTGAATCGACGAGCTCGATCAACCTCGTGGCGATTCCGCTACGCGCCTCGATGCGGTCGAGAACCGCCTGCACCAGCGCCGTCGTCCGCGAAGGACGCGTGACGCTCCCTGAAACGCCGATGATCGAAATCCCCGCCATTCGCATCGATCCTTCGTTCGAATTCACAGACAATATCTATTATTTCTGTCTATCATACATTTTCTATCTATTTACTAGAAACATGAAAGGACAATGATGTCAACAGAGATTCGACGCGGTCAATTCAACGCCGACAGCGAGCAATTCCCGTGATGCGCGGACGCTCGCCGTGAGCAAGCCGGCTGGGTTCGACCATGATCTATGTCACCCATGATCAGGTCGAGGCGATGACGATGGCCGATGCGATTGTCGTTCTGCGCGAAGGAATCATTGAGCAGGTCAGATCGCCGATCGAGCTTTACGCGCGGCCGCGCAATCGCTTCGTCGCCTCTTTCCTCGGCGCCCCCCGCAGATGAACATGCTTTTGCTCACGACGAAGAGCGCTTCGCCCATGGAGCTGCGACTCGCGGTCGATGAGGATCGAAGCATCATCGACGCGTCGGTGGTGGGCAAGGAAGACGCGGGTGCGGCGCTCACCATCGGCGTCCGGCCCGAGCATCTCGCGCGTTCGGAACGCGGATTGCGCGGTAGGGTGGAGGCGAGCGACGAAGCTTGACGCAAATAGGGCCACCGCTCGGCGAACCTTCTCGTCAGCCGATGAAAGAAAGCTTGCGCAACCGCGATCCGCGCTGGCGCCGGAACGATGCGAACCTTCCGCCCGCTCCCCGCATTTCGCCAAATCCTCACTTACCATCACGGGAACGGAACTCGCTGGGCTCCTTCCCGCTTCTTTTCATTGACATCGCCGCCTTCGTGGGCGCACCGAAAAAGAATAGGATTTCGCAACATGCCGCCAAAACCTGAAAAGCGAGGGCCGCCGATGAATCCGCTCCATTCGGATGCGCTCGTGCTTTTCGGCGCGACGGGCGATCTCGCGCATAAGATGGTCTTCCCCGCGCTCTACCAGCTCGCTAAGAGTGGGGCCCTCAACGTTCCGGTGGTCGGCGTCGCCTCTACGAACTGGAGTCTCGCGCAATTGCGCGTCCGCGTCGAGGACAGCATCAAGCATTCGGGCGGCGTCGACGACCCCGCCGCCCTGCGGCGCCTGATGGCGCTGCTTGGCTATGTCAGCGGCGACTATAACGATCCCGCCACGTTCACCGCGATCAAGACGGCGCTCGTCGGCGCGCGGCGCCCCGCGCATTATCTCGCGATCCCGCCCTCGCTGTTCGAAACAGTGATCAAAGGTCTCGGCGCCGCCGGTCTCGCAGAGCACGCGCGCGTCATCGTCGAAAAGCCCTTCGGACGCGACCTCGCCTCCGCACGCGCGCTCAACCGCGTCGCGCGCAGCGTCTTCCCCGAAAACTCAATCTTCCGCATCGATCACTTCCTCGGCAAGGAAGCGATCATGAACATCCTCTACTTCCGCTTCGCCAATGCGTTCCTTGAGCCGATCTGGAACCGCAATTATGTCGCGAGCGTCCAGGTGACGCTGGCGGAGGATTTCGGCGTCAAGGACCGCGGCGCCTTTTATGAGACCGCGGGCTGCCTGCGCGACGTGATCCAGAACCACTTGTTCCAGATCGTCGCGCTGCTCGCCATGGAGCCGTCTGCTGGGCGCAACTATGGCGCCTTGCAGGACGAGAAGGCCAAGGTCTTCGCCGCGATGCGCCCGCTCAAATCCGACGATCTCGTGCGCGGTCAATATGCCGGCTATCGCCAGGAGCCGGATGTCGCGAAGCATTCCGACGTCGAGACCTTTTGCGCGCTGCGGCTGTTCATCGATTCCTGGCGCTGGCAGGGCGTGCCGTTCTATCTGCGCTCGGGAAAATATCTCGCCCAAACGATCACCGAGGTTCTGGTCGAATTGAAGCCGCCGCCGCAGCTTCTGTTCACCGATTCGGCGCCCGCGACGGGCCGCGACAATTATTTTCGCTTCCAGCTTTCGCCCAAATCCGCCATCGCGCTCGCCGCGCGCGTCAAACGCCCCGGCAAGGAATTCGTCGGCGACCAGCGCGAACTCACCTTGATCGACGAGCATCCGGGCGAGCAGACCGCCTATGCCCGGCTGCTTGGCGACGCCATGGCGGGCGATGGCGCGCTATTCACGAGAGAGGACGCGGTCGAGGCCGCCTGGGCCGTGGTCGACCCCATCCTCGACGCCCATCCCAAGGCGCTCCCGTACAGGCGCGGGACCTGGGGGCCGAAAGAGGCCGACGCGCTGATCGCCGCGCATGGCGGATGGGATAATCCGGGAGCCAAAGCGGCGCGGCGATAGGCGGCAACGCAGCCATGCCGCCCCGTCGCGCGCGTACGCATCCGGCAAAGCGCCCCGCTTAAAGAAACGTCGACGCCAGGGTCGGCGATTCCGCCAGAGCATGCGACATATATTCGAGCGCGCGCCGAAGCACCGGGCGCGTCGTCGGACCGCCCAGACAGATGCGGACGGCCTCGGGCGGATTTTCGCCAACGGTGAAGGCGTCGCTCGCCACCACGCCCACGCCGGTCGTGCGCATATGTCCAATGAAAGCCGATCGCGTCCAACCAACCGGCAATTGCGCCCACAGATTGAAGCTGAGCGGATCGGCCTTGAAACTTCCTGGCGGTAGAAGCTCCGTTGCAAGCACCTGTCGCGCGGCGGTTTCCGCTCTGATGAAGCGCAGAATCGCGTCCGCCGTACCGTCCTCAATCCAACGCGTGGCGAGCGCCACTGTGAGCGGCGAGGCCATCACGGTCGCGGCGCGAACGGCGGCGGCGAACAGCCAGCCCGAGCGCACGTCCGGAACCACGACATACGCGGCCCGAATGCCTGCGCCGATGCATTTGGCGAGGCCCGCGACATGCCAGGTGATGTCGGGCGCGATCGCCGCAAACGGCGCCGGTCCGTGAACCGGAATAAAGCCATAGGCGTCATCTTCGATGATCGGGACGCGCCAGCGCCGCGCGACCGCGGCAAGTTCGCCGCGCCGTCGCTCGGAGACGGTCAGCGTCGTCGGATTCTGCAGCGTCGGGTTGAGATAGAGGCCCTTCGGCTTGAGACGCGCGCAGGCGTCCGCGAAAGCGGCGGGGTCGACGCCCTCATGGTCCATGGGCAATCCAACGAGCTCGAGCCCCAATTGGGCCGCGATCGAGCGGGCGCCGGGATAGGTGATCGCTTCGCTCAGAATGACGTCGCCCGCTTTCCCCAGAATCCCAAAAATTCCCAGCAGCGCGGGATGAGCGCCCGGGGTGATGAAGATGCGATCCTGGGAGGGAACAAGCGCGCGCCGCCCTAACCATGCGGACGCCGCGTCCTTGTCGGCGGGCGATCCGCCAAAACCCTGGTAGCGCAAAAGCGAAACGAGATCGCGGCCGACCTCGGCAAGGCCGGCCTGCATACGTTCGATCAGCGCCGGGTCGTCGGGCTCCGGCGGCAGATTCATTGAAAGATCGACAATCTCGACACGGCGTTGCGCCGGGAGCCGCACGGGCAGACCAAGTTTGGGCGCCGCGCGCACGAAAGTGCCCTGCCCGACGCGCGATTCGATCAGGCCGCGCTTCTGCGCTTCGACATAACCCCTCGCAACAGTCGTGAAATCGACATTGAGCCGGCCCGCCAGCTTGCGCTGCGGCGGCAGGCGATCGCCGGGAGAAAGTCGCCCTTCTTTCATATCCGCCGCAATGAGGTCGGCGATGGCCAAATAGCGAGGTCTATCGCTGCTAGCGAGATTGGGCGTCCATTCGGCCATTTTACTCAATCTGAATGCGATATTTCGCGGCGACTCGGCGTCGCGGAAATTGACTGTATCGTGCGGCAAGCCGGCTTGTCACGCTGGCCGATCGCGCACCTTGCGATAGACTTCGGTTGAGGATGCTCGCCTTTTACGCGAGTGACTCTGCGGCGAATGACTGCATTATTGACTGCACAGGAAAACTTTGTCAATCGGACGCGAAATTCATCATTCCACCGGCACAGTTTTACATCAAACGAAGCCTAGCTATTGGGCGATGAGAGATTATTAGGCGCCTATCTCCGTGGGATGGATCGTAGCGGGACCGGCCCAATAAATCTGTAATTGAATGTATTGATTGCCATTTCCAGGATACCAGTCATTACATACAATAATTGGCACATTGATTGCAGTGTTCTCCTGTGATCCACGGCCTACGCCGCGGACGATCCGTCTCAGGAGAAACGCCTCATGCCCGCCGTCACGATGCCAGCCCACAAGAAGGGCGATTTTCTTGTCGATTACGAAGAGAAAGTGTTCGAGGACGTCAAAGCCGCGCCCGGCGAGAAGGCGCTGGTCACCTTCCACACCGTCGCTTTCGAAGGCTCCATCGGCTTCGTGAACCTGCTGCAGGCCACACGCCTGAAGCGCAAGGGCTTCGAAACGTCGGTGCTGCTGTATGGACCCGGCGTCACGCTCGGCGTGCAGCGCGGCTTTCCAAAGCTGGGCGACGAAGCGTTTCCAGGCCATCAGAACTTCAACAATCAGCTCGCCAAATTCATGGAGGAAGGCGGCAAGGTTTATGCTTGCCGCTTCGCCCTGCAGGCGCTCTACGGCCACGGCGACGTGTCGCTCATTCCCGGCATCAAAGGGATCAACCCGCTCGACGTGCTCGACCTGATCCTGCTGCATCGGAGGGACAACGCCTTCATCCTCGACACCTGGACCCTCTAGCGGCCGGTCCGCGCCCATCAGGAGAAGGCAGGCGATGACGGAACCGACATTGATCAGGGTCGCGGCGGCGCAGATCTCGCCCGACCTGGAGACGGCGGCCGGAACGGTCGACCGCGTTCTGGCGGCGATCGGCGAGGCGGCCGGCAAGGGCGCCAAACTCATCGTCTTTCCCGAGACCTTTGTGCCCTGGTATCCGTATTTTTCCTTCGTGCTGCCGCCGGTCCAGACCGGCGGCGAGCATGTGCGGCTCTACGAAAACGCCGTCGTCGTCCCCGGCCCCGTGACCGAGGCGGTGGCGAGCGCGGCGCGCCGCCACGCCATCGTCGTCGCGCTCGGCGTCAACGAGCGCGATCACGGCTCCCTCTACAATACGCAGATCATCTTCGACGCGACCGGCGAAATCCTGTTGAAGCGGCGCAAGATCACGCCGACTTTCCACGAGCGCATGATCTGGGGCCAGGGCGACGGCGCCGGCCTCAAAGTCGTCCACAGCGCCGTCGGGCGCATCGGCGCCCTTGCCTGCTGGGAGCACTACAATCCGCTCGCCCGTTACGCGCTGATGGCCCAGCACGAGGAAATCCACATCGCCCAGTTCCCGGGCTCTCTCGTCGGGCCGATTTTTGCCGATCAGATCGAAGTCACCATCCGCCATCACGCTTTGGAGAGCGGTTGCTTCGTCGTCAATGCGACCGGCTGGCTGTCGGAAGCGCAGATCGCCAAAATCTCGCCCGACGAAAAGCTGCGCAAGGCGCTCACCGGCGGATGCATGACGGCGATCATTTCGCCCGAAGGCAAGCATCTTGCGCCGCCGCTGACGCAGGGCGAGGGCCTTCTCATCGCCGATCTCGACATGAGCCTCATCGTCAAGCGCAAGCGGATGATGGATTCGGTCGGCCATTACGCGCGCCCCGAACTGCTCAGTCTCAATTTCGACAACAGACCCGCAGCGGCGATGCATGCCGCCGCGCCGTTCCCTTCTCTCGCTGTTGGAAGCCACGCCCATGAAACCGATGATGACGACCGAGCGACTGATCAACGAGTTGCAGTCCTTCGGAATGCGTCTGGTTGATCCGAAAGCGGGCGCGGACAGCCGCCGCGGCGGCGCCGGGCCTTCGGATCACAAGGCGATCACGATCGACGGCATGACCGTGATGGCGCCCGTCCATACGGCGCCGGCCTTCGAAAGCCCCTATCTCATCGAAAAGCCCGACGCCTTCGGGCGCAGCCGGGTTTTGCGCGACGGGCTCGCGCTCGGCGAGGTTTCTTTTCCGCTGCGCCCGAAATTCTACGACCTGCAAACGGCCGACGGCGTGCCCTATTCCAAGATCGCGGTCCTGCATGGGCGCGACGTGCTGGCGACGACGGTGCTGCAAACCTGCATCCGCTATCAAAGCCGCGCCAAGACCTGCCAGTTCTGCGCGATCGGCCAGTCGCTCGCCGCCGGGCGCACGATCGCGCGCAAGACGCCCGCCCAGCTCGCCGAAGTGGCCGAGGCCGCGGTTCGGCTCGATGGCGTCAAGCATATGGTCATGACCACCGGCACGCCGGCCGGCGCCGATCGCGGCGCCGCCATTCTTGCCGAGAGCGCGGCGGCGGTGAAAGCGGCGGTCGATCTGCCCATTCAGGTGCAATGCGAGCCGCCCGACGACGACGCCTGGTTCGGCCGGCTGAAGGAAGCGGGAGCGGATGCGCTCGGCATGCATCTCGAAGCGGTGACGGAGCGCGTGCGCCATCGCATCATGCCGGGCAAGGCGCAGGTCTCGGTGGCGCGCTATTTCTCGGCTTTCGCGGCGGCGACGCCCGTTTTCGGACGCGGGCAGGTTTCCAGCTACATTCTCGCCGGACTCGGCGATACGGCGGAGGAAATTCTCGGCGTCTGCGAACGAATGGTCGCCATCGGCGTCTATCCCTTTGTCGTACCCTTCGTGCCGATTTCGGGGACGCCGCTCGAGAGCCATCCGGCGCCGGCCCCGTCCTTCATGCACGCGATCCTCAAACCGCTCGCGCGCATGCTGATCGATGGCGGCCTCAAATCCGTCGACGTCAAAGCCGGTTGCGCCAAATGCGGCGCCTGTTCCGCGCTCGCGACCTACGAGCGCCATCAACCCGAACTGGAGGCGATCGCATGATTTTCGAACCTTTCGCGCCGTTCCTGCCGAGCGAATTCCAGATCAAATTCGCGGTCGATTCCTGGGAGAAGAACGCCGCCGCCGCGCTGCGTCGTCAGGTTTTCTGCGAGGAGCAGAAAATTTTCGCACATGACGACCGCGACGCGACCGACAAAATCGCCATTGCGCTCGTCGCCGTCTCATTCGTCGGCGTCGCCGCGGATGAAGTGGTCGGAACGGTGCGCATTCACGAAACCGAACCAGGCGTCTGGTGGGGCTCGCGGCTCGCGGTCGCAGCCGAATATCGACGGATCGGCGCGCTCGGCGCTGGCCTGATCCGCCTCGCCGTCTCATCGGCGCATGCGCGCGGCTGCACGCGCTTCCTGGCCCATGTGCAGAGCCAGAACGCGTTGCTGTTCAGCAAATTGCACTGGAGCGCCATCGCGCCCATCGACCTGCACGGCAGGCCGCACCATCTGATGGAAGCCAATCTCGATTTCTATCCGCCTTTCGCTGCGCCGGAGACGGGCTTCGTGGCTTTGCGCAAGGCGGCGTGATGCAAGCGGACGCCACAATCGAGCGCATCGACATCCAGGCGCTGGCGCGCTCGCTGCGCGCGAACCGCGGGCTTGCCGCCAAGGCCGACATCGGCGCGGTCGCGCGCCGGCTTGGCCTGTCGGGCCGATCGCTCACGCCGGTCGGCGACGATTGCGCCGCAATCGAGGATGGCGACGGCCATCTGTTGTTTGCGATCGAAGGGTTCATGAACGAATTCGTCGCCGGCGATCCCTGGTTCGCCGGCTGGTGCGGCGTGATGGTCAATGTCTCCGACATCGCGGCGATGGGTGGACGGCCTATCGCGATCATCGACGCCTTATGGGCCGATGGCGAGGCGGAAGCGGCGCCGATTCTCGACGGCATGCGCGCGGCCTCGCAACGTTTTGGCGTGCCGATCGTCGGCGGCCATACCAACATCCGCACGGATCGGGCGCAGCTTTCCGTCGCCATTCTCGGCCGCGCCAGCCGCCTGCTGACGAGTTTCGACGCGCGGCCGGGCGATCGCCTTGTCGCTGCGATCGATCTGCGGGGGCGCTACCGCGAGCCCTTTTCCAATTGGGAGGCGGCGACTGACACGCCCGCCGCGCGTCTGCGCGGCGACCTCGAACTTTTGCCGCGCATCGCAGAAGCGGGACTCGCGCACGCCGCCAAGGATATCAGCCAGGGCGGCCTCGTCGGCACCGCCGCGATGCTGGCGGAATGTTCAGGCGTTGGCATCGTCATCGACGTCGAGGCCGCGCCCAGGCCCGCTGGCGTCGCGCTCGACCGCTGGCTCACGACCTTTCCGAGCTACGGCTATCTCATCGCCGTTCGCCCCGCCAATGTCGGGGCCGTGACGCGCCTGTTCGCCGAACGCCACATCGCGGCCGCCGACATCGGCGCCGTGCATGCGGGCGGCGCGGTGTCGATCCGGCATGGCGGAGCCGTCGAGACGATCTGGGATTTCGCGGCAAACCCCCTCCTTGGCTGCGGACCGCGGGAGAGCGCGGCATGACGAGCGCCCCGCCGCTGCGCGTCGCCATCCTCGCGCATTCGACCAATCCGCGCGGCGGCGTCGTCCATGCGCTGGAACTGGGCGATGCGCTGACGCGGCTTGGCTGCGAAATTGTCGTCCACGCGCCCGACGTGAAGGGTACGGGCTTCTTCCGCGAGACGCTATGCGGCGCCGTGTCGGTTCCCGCCTCGCCGGTCGGCGCCGACAGGACGGCGATGGTGGAGGCGCGCATCGCCGATTATGTCGCCCATTTCGAAAATCCGGCGCATCGGCGCTTCGATGTTTTCCACGCCCAGGACGGTATTTCCGGCAATGCTTTGGCGACGCTGAAGGAGCGCGGCCTGATCCGCCGCTTCGCGCGCACCGTCCATCATGTCGACGCCTTCGCCGACCAACGCCTGTCGGCGCTGCAGACCCGCGCGATCCTCGACGCCGATGAGCTTTTCGTCGTCAGCCGCCTATGGCGCGACCATCTGGGCGCGCATTTTGGCCGCGCCGCCACGCTGGTGGGCAATGGCGTCGATCGCATCCGGTTTTCGCCGCAAGGCGATAGACGGGAGGACTCGCTACGCGCACGCCTCGGCCTGAAAGCCGGCCCGATATTCCTCGCCATCGGCGGCGTGGAGGAGCGCAAGAACACGATTGGCGTCCTCGAAGCCTTCGCTCAGGTCCGACGCATCCGCGCCGGCGCGCAACTCCTGATCGCTGGCGGCGCGTCTTTGCTCGATCACGCGGATTATCAGGCGCGCTTCTCCACAGCGCTCGCCGCCAGCGGGCTCCCACCCGGCGCGGTGGCGATCGCCGGCCCGATCGCGCAATCCGACCTGCCCGCACTCTACCGGATCGCCGATGCGCTGGTCTTTCCCTCCGTCAAGGAAGGCTTCGGCCTCGTCGTCCTTGAGGCGATGGCGAGCGGCGTCCCTGTCGTCACGTCGCGGATCGCGCCTTTCACCGAATATCTCGCCGAAGACGATGTCGTCTGGTGTCGTCCCAATTCCATTTCGAGCATTGCCGATGCGATGCTGATGGCGCTGGCGCCGGTTTTGCGCGCGCGTCTCGTCAAACGCGGATTGGCCGTCGCGGCGCGCCACGACTGGCTCCGCGTCGGCGCGGCGCATCGCCCCGTCTATGACGCGCTCGCGGAGCTTGAGCATGCCTGAAATGCGCTTCCACATCCAATGGCCGGATGGGAGCAGGGAGAGCTGCTACTCACCCTCGCTGGTGGTCGCTGAGCATTTCGCGCCCGGCGAATCCTATGCGCTCGCCGATTTTCTGGCGCGCAGCCAGACCGCGCTTCATATCGCCAGCGATCGGGTCAAGGCCAAATACGGCCGCGCCTGTTCGTTGGCGCTTGGCCAGCTCGCCCGCATCGAAGCGAGCTGCGCGCGCTTCGCAGATATCGAAGACGCGTGCGTGCGCGTCGATTCTTTCGAACAAGAGGGATCAGCCCGCCCATGACATCCCCTGTCCCCTCCCATCTGCCCGTCGCCATCGTCGGCGCAGGCCAGGCCGGCCTGTCGCTCAGTCATTTCCTGAAACAGCGCGGCGTGGATCATCTCGTTTTCGAAAAGCACAGCGCCATGCATGTCTGGAGCGACAGCCGCTGGGATTCTTTCACGCTGGTGACGCCGAACTGGCAATGCGATCTGCCCGGCCATCCCTATGCCGGGTCCGATCCGCACGGTTTCATGAAGAAGAACGAGATCACCACCTATCTCAGCGGATTTCGCGACCTCGTCGATGCGCCCTTGCGCGAAGGAATCGCGGTCACCCGCGTGACCCCTCGCAGTGAAGGCGGCTTTGACGTCGTCACTTCGGACGGCGCGTACCAAGCCGATCAGGTCGCCGTCGCCTCCGGCGGCTACCACATTCCGATCGTGCCGCGCATGGCCGAGCGGCTACCCAAATCGATCACGCAGATTCATTCCGAGCAATATCGCAACCCCGCCGCGCTTCCCGATGGCGGCGTGCTCGTCGTCGGCTCGGGGCAGTCGGGCGCGCAGATCGCCGAAGATTTGCATCTGGCCGGGCGCAAGGTGCATCTGGCGATCGGCCATGCGCCGCGCTGCGCGCGTTTTTATCGCGGCCGCGACGTCGTCGCCTGGCTCGCAGACATGGGCTATTATCAAATGCCGGTCGAGCGTCATCCCTTGCGCGAAGGCGTGCGCGACAACACCAATCATTACGTGACGGGACGCGACGGCGGGCGCGATATCGATCTGCGCAAATTTGCGCTCGAAGGCATGCGCCTCTACGGCCTGTTGAAGGATCTCGATGGCGCCACGCTGAGTTTTGCCGGCAATTTGCGCGCCTCGCTCGACCAGGCCGACCAGACCTATAACGGCATCAACGCCGCAATCGACAAATATATCGCTGAAAACAAAATCGAAGCGCCCGCGCCCTCGGTCTATGCGCCGGTCTGGCAGCCGGCTGAAGAGACGCTCTCGCTCGATCTTGAGGCGGCAGGCATAAGTTCGATCATCTGGTGCATCGGCTTCCAGCCCGATTTTCGCTGGCTCGACGCGCCCGTCTTTAACGGCGCCGGCCATCCCAAACACCATCGCGGCGTCTCGCCGCATCCGGGTCTCTATTTTATCGGCCTGCCCTGGCTGCACACGTGGGGCTCTGGTCGCTTCTCAGGCGTCGCGCGCGACGCTTCCTATCTGGCCGACCGCATCGTCGAGGCGCGCGCAGGTTTATGAGGCGAGAGCGCGCCGTTCCCTGCCGGCGACCCAGCGCGTCCGCGACGCGTGGGCGAGCCAATCCAAAAACCGCCGCCGCAATTCCGGCGGTCGTTTTGTTTCAGTGAGCGACGTCGCTCGTATGATCCTGCGAAGCCGCTCGGGCGTCAGACCAAAGCGCGATGGCGAGGGCGGCGACAATGGCGGCGATGGTGGAAAGCGCGATTGCTGCGAACATGGGAGCCTCCAAAGCAGTCCAGACTTGCTGGCAAGCTTTTATGAGACAGCCTGGATACGGAGGATGTGGCGGCCGCCACATGTCGGGCGCGCGTCGGAGATCGGCAGGCTCCGTGCTGAAGCCAGAGCCGCCAGCCGCTTTGGTCGGCCATTCCGAATGGAACGATCCGTTGGCGCCCGCGTTACTCCTCCAACAACAGGAGGCAAATATGCGCAATCAAATTTTAGCGGCGGCTGTCGTTCTCACAGCGCTCGCATTTCCAGCCGCGGCGATGGCCGATGAGACGGGTCTGGTCGGCGGCGCCGTCGCCGGAGCGGTCGTAGGCGGCCCGGTCGGGGCGGTCGTGGGCGGAGTCGTCGGAAACGCCGTCACCGATCATCGCTACCATCATCGCCATTACGCGCAATATCATCGCTATCACAACGACTACCGCGACTAACAATCGATGGCTTCTGGGGCGCAGCGCATTCGCGCCGCGCGTCGGGCGTCAAAAGCGGCGCCGCTTCTCGCTGCGGCGCAATCTTCAAGAATCTGAAACATCACGACAACGCTGTTGCGATGCCGCCTTCTATCGCGAACGCAACCTCGTCGCGTGCTTAAGGCGAATCGTCAGCCGCTGCGACCAAACCCCAAGAACTCGCCTCTCCATCTTAAGCCTCGTTGGCCCGCTCATCCGGCCCCATTGAGCGCCAAGGAAAACCAAGGAAAACCGGCGGACCGGGATTGGCGCCAAGACGAATGTTGCCATTTGGCATTACATCCACTATGTTATGCCAAATTGGAGAGTCACAGTGACTGCATTGCGCCTCGTCGACACCGCGCCACAGAGCTTCTCGGCCGCGCCCATTACGGATGATGAAGCAGCCGCCATGTTCCGCGCGGCAATCAACCTCTTTCGACTCTGGTCGGTCACCGACGAACAGGCCGCTATTTTGCTGGACTTGCCTGTTCGTTCCTATCGGCGCTGGAAAGCTGGCGACATTGGCCGCATCGATCGCGACAGCAAGGCGCGACTGTCGAACCTTATGGGCATCCACAAGGCGCTGAGGATCATCTTCCGCGAACCTCAGCGGGGCTATGCCTGGATTCAGGCGTCGAACGCCGCGTTGGGAGGCCAAACGGCTCTGGCCGTGATGCTCGGCGGGGAACTCACCGATCTCATGCGGGTGCGCCGATATCTGGATAGCGAGCGGGGTGGTTGGTGATTGATATCGCCACCGTTCCCGTCGCCAAGGTCGAATGGCGGAACGCGGTCCGAATTATTCGCAGCGTCTTCCCGCCGATCGATTTGTTTGAGGATATCGCAGACCCAGCCGACTGGCCGCTCCTAATCTCCGCCGAGCAGAAGACCAATCCGAGGCTGATGGAGACGATCGGCGCCCTTGATCTCGTGCCGACGGCCAGACGCGTGGCCGGTCCAGGAGCCTCTTATTTGATGGCGCCGTTCACCCATGCGAGCGCCGACCGACCGAGCCGATTCAGCGACGGCTCCTTCGGCATCCTCTACGTCGGCGATTCCTTCGAAGTCGCTTTGTTCGAGACCGCCCACCATCACGGCCGGTTCATGGCGCGTACGAACGAGCTTGCGGGATGGACCTCGCAGTTTCTGGAGATTGTGCTCGAGATCAGCGCCGAGTTGCATGACCTTCGAGGCGGGAACCCTTCTCATTTGGCGGCGCTCGACCCAGATGATTATGCCCAAAGCCAAACCCTCGGCGCTCAACTACGCGCCGCGGGATCGAATGGCCTTGTCTATCCGAGCCTTCGATACGAAGGCGGCCAATGCGTCGGGCTTTTATACCCAGATGGCGCCACAAATCCGATCCAGGGTCGACGCCTCGACTATCATTGGGACGGAGCGCGCGTGGATATGTACCGAGATCTGGCGAGCGACCACGTCTATCGGATCGAAAGTTGAGGGCGCGAACATCAGCGAGAAATATCCAAACGACCGCGCTTTCGATGGCGGCTTCATCGTCAAGGCCCCGTTGGGAAAGGCGCCTCCTCCATGAACCGTTTCAAGACGTTCAAAGTGATTCTGGAAACATTATTGTCGTAATGGTTGTGGGAGAGCGACCCGCACCATGCGATCGACGAGGTGCAAAATAGCGCGCCGCCCGCTGGCGTTTCGCCAAAGGCGAGATCGGCCCGAACGCGGGCGTTGACGTCGCCGCCCAGATTGGGCGGCACGACGCCGAACTCCTCGTTCACCAACATGATCATCGGCGAATGTTCGTCAGAGGAAGCGAGCCGGAGCATGTTCGGCGGCGATCCAAGATCGGTGGCGAGGCAGTCCAGCTCGATGCCGGCCGCGCCGCCGCCGATCAGCCCGAAATCGCCAATGATTTCGTCCTCGACACCCTCGAAGATAAAGGCCGCGCGCGGGTTGGCGGCGTCCGGCGCGCGCCGATAAAACGAACTGATGTCAAACCCCTGAGCGATGAAGCCGACGCCGCACATCACGTTCGGCGCGCGCCCGATGCGCCGCCAAAGTCCGCCATATTCGCCATTGAAGGATTGATAATATTCGCCGGGCTCCGCGATCCAGGTGCGGATGCCGTCCTCGGCGCGGCGCAGCTCGATCACGCCGGGCAGTTCATCGTGAAACGCAATCCGCCAATACCAGCCGTTGCCGCCCATATACATCAGACGCCCGCCGCGATCGATCCACGCCTTCATCGCGTCCCACATCGCCGTCGAATGATATTCGGGGTGGGTTCCCGTCAGGATGACACGGTAATCCTGGATCAGACGATAGCCGTCCTGATGCAGGTCCTCGTCGGTCACGACATCGTAGTCGACGCCTTGATGGTCGAGCCAGTCGAACAGATGCGTGTCGGCGTTATATTGATAGAGCGCCGATCCGTGGCCGCCGAGCCAGGAATGATAGCGCGGGGAATAATTGAGGTTGGGGCGCAGCCGGCTCGAATAGCAGACGCCCGAACCGTCGGCGTGGCAATCATAGAGCGAGCCGCCCAGTTCCGGATGATCGTACATGTAGAGGTCGGCATGGCCGAACGGCAGCAACCGGCCCATCTGCAGCTCCGCCCCGCGCGCGGTTATGTGTTCGCCGTGATTGGCATAGGCGAGATAGGAGGCGGTCGGCGCAAGGAACGCCACCGAAGGCCGCTTCCGCCCGGGAATCGCGCGGCGCGGCGGGCGCACGAAAAAGGCGATGTAATCTTCGCGTGTCGCCGTCTCGTCGCTGTCGCCGCAACGCACATGCAAAGCGTAGGGCCCGCTCTTCAGGCCGGCGGGAATCGTCAGCGCGACCGAGGGATCCCAGCCGGCGTCGTAGACGTCGTCGCTATGGAAATGAATGGCGCCGTAATGTTCGGGCTTGCTGGCCCAGTCATGCGCCTCGCCGGTCCAGTTCCAGCCCTTCATGCCGCGCGCCGGCAGATGGACGAGGCGTCCATGGCGCCCATGCGAGCCGATGTCGACGGCGCGCGTGGTACTTATTTCCTTTGAAAAATCCCAGCGGGCGAGCACGGCGACGCTGAGCGCGTGAGAGAGATGGGCGCGCAAGAGCGCATCGCGGGTTTCGGGCGCATGGACGCCAGCCAGAAATGTCGGGCCATCTATTTTCCCATCGAAATGCATGCCGATTTCGCCGTCCGCTTGCGGACAGCCGGCGATGAAGAGCGGCGCGTCGAACGCCGCCGGGGCGATGTCGAGGACGCCCTGGAATCGATCGCGGTCGTCGATCTGCGCATAAGCGCGCATTGGCTGCTGATCGAGCGTGACGGCGCGCGCGCCGGGATCGATCGACACGACGACCGAATACCATTGGCGCGTGAGCATGGCTTTGCCGGTCGAGATTGTGGAAACCGCGCCCGAACCATCGCCAACGGTCAGAGCGAGCCGGCCGCGGTTGATCTCGATCCTGAAACCGCGCTTGCCGGCCGAATCCCATTGCGCGGCGAGCGTCTGATCGGGCCGGTCGGGCAAGGTCGGCCAGATCATCGCAAAGAACGTGAACGGCGCCGCCGCGATCGCCGGCGCCGCCTCGGTCGTCATGTAAGAGCCGGCATCGATCCGCTGCGGCTTGCCGCGATAGCGGCCGTCGACCGCCGTCGGAACGGATCGAAACTTCAGACCGGGGCCTCCGGGATTGCAATCGCCGTGGACGACGCGCACCAGGCGCGCGTCGAAATGATCGCCTTCTTCGAGCGACACAAGGAAGGCGATGTCTTCGCCTGGCGCCACCGTATAGCGATCGGGATATCCGACGATCTTGAGCATGGCCTGTCTCTGCTTGCTGGATGAAACGTCCCCGGTCGATCGGTGGCGGCCGTCGTCAATCGCCAAACGCCTGGTTGATCGCCTCGCCGGTGAGTTTGCGCCACCGGCGCCGGAAGACTTCCCATTCCGCCTCCTCCCGACTGGCGAAGACCGGAGCGTCTTCGATGACGATGGGATCGGCGCGGTTGGGGGGCATCGTCGCCAGCACCCATTCCGCGAATGGCTTCCGGCAGACGAGGATCACCTGGAAGCCGCTGGGATCCTGGCGCATGATGGTGAGCAGCCGCATCAGGCCGGGGCTATGCGCGCCGATCGGCTTGCGGTGGAATTCCTCGATATATTGCCGATCATGCTCAGGATCGATCCGATAGACCATCGCCGCCTCCGCCCATCAGCCGCTTTCGCCGAGAACCTTTCGGCGCGCCGGCGCGTCGAGCCCGGCGTCGAAGAAATCCAAGACATCGAGGAGCCGATCAATCTTCATGTCGGTCGGCTCGAGACTTTGCCCCGATGGCGCAAAGCCAATGACGAACAGGCCGGCAGCCCGCGCCGAGCGCGCGCCGGTTTGGCTATCCTCGACGGCGAGCGCCGAGGACGGCGCGAGACCCAGAAGTTCGCAAGCCCTGCGATAGGGTTCCGGGTCGGGCTTGCCCATCGCAACATCGTCGAGACTGATCGAGAAGGCGATGCGCCGCCTGATCGCCAGCGCATCAAGATTGGCGTCGACCACACGGCGGCTCGAGTTTGATACGCAGACCTGCCGAATCCCTCGGGCCGCCAGCCCTTCAATGGCCGCGATCGCGCCGGGCAGCGCGACGATCTCCTGACTGTGTCCAGCGTAATAATCTTCGACCGTCGTCAAGAACGCGGCCTCGGCGACATCGGAGGGAAACCTGGCGGCGAGCGCGCGCCAGACGTCGCGCATATGGACGCCGCTGAAAGCCCGATCCGGCAGATCCGAGAGATCGATGCCCCAGATCGCGGACGCCGCCAGCAGCGCGCGATGATGCAGGCCCTCGCTATCCGCCAGTGTGCCGTCAATGTCCCATGCGACCGCCGACAGGTTCATGGCGCGGCTCCCGCCATCCTCCGGTAGAGATCGCGGAACTCGCGGTAGCCGGCGGCGTAGACCTCCGCGTGGCGCGGATCGGGATCGAGGCGGTCGCCCGATCCGACGAAACGCGCCACCCCGGCCCAATCATCCGTGAGACCCGCCCCGATCGCCGCCGTCCATGCGGCGCCGAGGCACGAGCCGGGATGGCCGGTCAATTGATGGATGGGCTTTTGCAGCACGTCGGCAACGATCTGCATCCAGATTCGGCTGTTCGAGCCCCCATCGGAGACAAGATATTTCTCGATGCGATGGCCGATGTCGTTGAGCACCTCGATGTGATGGGCGATCGCATAGGCATAGGCTTCGAGCAAAGCGCGCCAGACATGGCCGACATCGTGCGAAAGGGTGAGGCCGCTGATCAGGCCGCGCGCCGACGGATCGTGGATGGGCGTCTTTTCGCCAAGAAAATAAGGAAGCGCGCGCACGCCGTCAGCGCCGGCTGGCTTGGCCGCCGCCAGACGATCGAGATGCTGATGGAGCGTCAGGCCGCTCGCCGCGGCGGCGGACTTCTCGCCACCGGCGAAATGGGCGGCGAACCAATTCAGGCCGGACCCGCCTGTCGACATGCAGCCGTTCGGCACGAACAGGCCGGGGATCAAATGATAGTCGAGATAGAGGCGCGGATCGGGCCTGATCTTGTCGGTCGCAATGAGGATGTCGATCGAACCGCCGAACTTCAACAGCACATCGCCCGGCCGCGCGAGACCGGCGCCGAGCGCCGACGCGATGAAGTCGGCGGCGCCGCCAACGACGGGCAGGCCGGCGGGAAGGCCGCTTTGCGCGGCCGCGTCCGCGCTCACCCGCCCAAGAATGTCGTGCGAGGCGACTTTGCGCGGCAGGGCGCGGCGCGGAATATGGGCGAGCGCGACCAGATCGTCGGCGATCCTATGAGTCCGCACATCGACGAAGCCGGCTTCGAGCGCCCAGTTCTGTTCGACCGCGCGCTCCCCCGTCAACCGCCAGTTGATGTAATCATAGGAGCCGAACACCGTCGCAATGCGGCGGAAGACTTCCGGTTCGTGCTTCTCGATCCAGCGCAGCTTGGCGGCGACGAGCTGCTGATTGACGCCGTTTCCCGCCTGGGCGATGAACGCCGCCTCATCGACTTCGCGGCGCAGATCGGCGACTTCGGCGCCGCAGCGCCCGTCGCTCTGCTGGATGCTCGGCCGCAGCAATGCGCCGCTCTCGTCGAGGAGGACGACGGCCGGCAGCATGCCGGACACACCGATCGCCGCCAGCTCGCCAGGCGCGAGCGCGCTATTGGCCATCAATTCGCGGCTGATCGCGCAGACATTGTCCCACCATTGCAGCGGGTCCTCCTCGGCCCAGCCAGGCTTTGGCGTGTGCAGCGCGACGGGGCGCGAGGCCAAAGCGAGAACCTGATCCGGCAGGCGGATCAAAATGCCGATCGTTGAAGTCGTGCCGATATCCAGCCCTATGACACAGGCCATCGCGTCTCTCTGGTTTCGGGTTGGCGAAGGATAACCGTAACGCAAGATATCGTTCTTGCTCAGTTAAGGAATCTGCGGATTTCTTGATCAATACGCTCAAATTGCCTGCTCTCAACCATCAAGAACAAACATCGGCCTTCCGATTTATCCGCCCACAACTCGCCAATAAGGCGCTTCTCTTTCGCATCGTCGGCCGTAGCGATGTAGGCGCCCTTGTATTCCACAACGAGCACGCGCCCGTCATTCAACAACGCAACGAAATCGGGATAGAATTTATCTGACGACGTTTGCAGCCAAAACGAATGGGGCTGCTTCGATGTGTTACGGACCCATGCCTTCACGTCCGTTGAGCGCTCCAGGTAAACGGCGCAATCGAATTCCTCGCCGCTCGCCTCAAGATCGCCAACGACGCGGAACAGATGCTTTTTGAACTCGGTTCCGCCTTTGTAGGGCTGATTGTAGCCGTATCGATTTTCATCGAAGATAAGTTCCACGTCCGAACTTGTTTCGAATTCGAGCCCGCTTTGTGGAAACAACGCACGCTCGAACGCCGCGGCCTCGCGTGTGTCACGATACTTCGCGATCACCTTGACGAATGCATCGACAAGCCGGAACTTCGCTCTCGCCAGGGCGTCAAGGGTCATGCCCGTCTTGGCGGAAATCACGTCGAGCGCCTTCGTGATGAAAAGTGTCGACGACACGCGCGTAATATCGCGACGCGCCGAAGTCGGCAGTCGCCGGTCAAGCCAATTGACGAGCGCGGCTTTCGTCCAGCCACGTTCTTGCAGCGCGAGGGCCAGCTGCTCGTGAAGATCGGTCACGAATTCGACCGTCACTTTGCCGGTCGCGCTGACGTCCAAATGCGCTTCATCGAGTCCGGGTTTTGGCGGCGCGAAAAAATCCCGAAGCGACGTCGGGTCGCATTCTTCTAATTTCCAAGGGATATCGAGGAAATGCGCCCGGTCGAACAATTCCAGGCCCTTTTGCGAGCGGACAGCGAGGCGCGGCACAGCGAAGCGAGGTGCCTCATACGTAGCGCCGGTCGTTTTCAGCCGCGCCCCGCGCGATTTATGCACAAGCGATTCGATCGCCTTCGCCGCCGCCGTCGGCATCGCGCTTAACATCGCGTCGCGGTCGTAGTTGTTCAGCGCGCCGTGCGCTCGGATCACACCCGATTCGATGTCGACCTCGACGCGGCCGCCCGTGGCCGTCTCGACGTTCGTCTTGAACGAAGTGGCGTCGATTCCCTCGGGGATCGGCTCGTCAAAAATGAATGCTGCGCCGCCTTCCTCGAAGCCCCTGAAGGACTCGGCGACGGCGCGCACGAGCGCTCGCGCCTCGACGCGCTCGAAGCCGTTGCCCACGAGCCCGTCGCGAAGCGTCGCGGCGGCGTTCAGGAAGCTTGTCGTGGTCGCAAACGCAAAGGCGCGGTTCAAGTCCTCACGGCGCTTGCGTGTCGCACGCGGAAGCCGAAGCACGCGCCCCAAGAGCTGCTCAACGGCGCGCGGCGATTTTTGCTCGGCGACCGAACAGAGCACATAGGCGAAGGAGCAATCCCAGCCCTCTTTCAGCGCCTGTTGCGTAATGATGAACCGCACCTTGCAATCGCGGTCGAAAAGGTCGACGCCTTCAAGGCCTTTCGTCTCACCGGTAGCAACAACGATGTGCTCTTCAGGCGCACGAAAATCCGCGATAAGCAACTTCTTGACTTCCTCGGCGTGAAGCGTCGGCCTGTCCTTGGATTTCGGTTCGGCCTGAATCAGCATGACCGGGCGAACGAATTCGCCGGTCTCCTTTTCTTCGGCGCCGGCGAGCGTCACCAGTTCGTCCAGCCATGCGATGGCGTCGCCTAGGGTTTCCTTCGGGTCGGAGCGTCCGCGCAAGATCACCGGCAATTTGATCATATCCGCCGCTCTTAACTCAGCAGCGGACACATGATGCAGGATATTCGACGCGTAAACGCCCCTTTCCGGCTTGTGCTCTTCGGGCGTGACTGGCGTCGCCGTGAATTCGACGATGAGCGCGGGATTGAGCCTCGCCAGCGTGTCGAAGGACAAATCCGTTCGCGCGTTATGCGCTTCGTCGACGATCACCATCGGGCGGCGCGAGCGCAGCACGTTGGCGAGCGAGGGAACCGGATCGCCCGACGGTCCAATTTCGAGCGTGGCGCGCAAGCCTTCGGCAAGACTCGTGAAGTGGTCCATGAGTTCGCCGTTGGCGTCATAAACCTTGCGGCCTTCTGTCTCATCGACGCGGAAAGCCTGAATGGTCGCGACAATCACGACCGCGCCGCCGTCATAGTCGGCGCGTTTAGCGTAGAGCGCATCGGCGACGGTCATAATGCGGACGTTCTCGCCGAAGCGATCGGCGAGTGCGCGGCGGTTCGGATGCGCTCGATCCTGCAACGTCGCCAAGGTTTGATCGCGGATCGTCTGCGACGGTGTCAGCCAAAGCACCGCCGGCGCATCGGTGCGAAGAAAACTATCGGCGGCGACCTTCACGGAATGCGCGGCCAGTATCGTCTTGCCCCCGCCGGTGGGGATGCGAAGACAAACGTAGGGCAGACCCGGCATGGTCGGCGGCTGCACGAAGGGTCGCTTCGTGATGGCGTAGAAGGCGGTATCCGCTTCCCCCAGTTCTACAACCTTTTCGAGGAAGCGCTGAAGAGTCGCAAGCGTTTGAAGTTGATAGTCCTTGAGGACGAAGAGGGGCAAAGTCATTCTGTTCCCCCTTTCGGCCGATTCTTGCCTCCCGCCTTCAATGCTTTGCCCGTCGAAATTGCGCGCGTCGCCTCCCGCTCGAAATCACTTTCAAAAGCGCGATCTTGGATCACCCGGAAGGCGGAATATTCCTTCTCGGCCAGTTCCTTTGCGACGGCATGGGAAACCTTGCCCGCGTCCTGCAATATTTCGTATTCGTTGAACGCGAGAAACGCGTCGAGCTTCGCCGCCCAATCATTCATCCGCATCGCGATTTGGCGCGCCGCCTGGTTTTCTGCATAGTCGAGATACATCGACACGATGCGCTCAAGCCCCTTGATCTCGGCCTCGCGCATGTAATTCTTGGCGATCGAAACGTCCGATTTCAGGATTTTGCCGTCTGGCGCATTCTTCCAGGTTTGCAGCCCCATGTTCGGCTTCGAGGCGTCGGCGCGCGCGCCGACGATTTCCGCCGCCGTTTTTCCGGTGATCGCCCAATGCAGCTTGTTTTGAACTGTCTTGAAGAAGGTCTGCGTGACTTCGGCGTCACTGCTATAGTCGATGCTGCACTGCTCGTAGATATCGGTGATCTTCAGATAGAAGCGGCGCTCGCTCGCCCGTATCTCACGGATACGTTCGAGCAGTTCGTCGAAATAGTCTTTGCCGAATTTCTTGCCTTGCTTCAGGCGCTGGTCATCGAGCGCGAAGCCCTTGATGATGAATTCGCGCAGAACCGAGGTCGCCCAGATTCGAAATTGCGTCGCCTGTCTGCTGTTGACGCGGTAGCCGACCGCGATAATGACGTCGAGATTGTAGAAGCTCGTGAGATAGCTCTTGCCGTCGGCGGCAGTCATCCGGAATTTCCGGATAACTGAATCTTCGGCGAGTTCGCCGGTCCTGAAAATGTTTTTCAAATGTTCGTTGACCGTGCGGACGTCCACCTCGAAAAGCTCGGCCATCCGCTTTTGCGTAAGCCAAAAGCTTTCCTCTTCAAACAGGACTTCGACCCGGATAGCGCCGGCCGACCCGGTATACAGAAGGATTTCGCCTTCACGCGGCGGCGGCCTGTCCGCCATGCTCACAGCCCCTCGATTTGATAGGGAATTTGCTTGAACGTGACCCCATGGCGTGCGAGCCGCTCGTCCGGAACCGTGCAACCTTCGCCATAGACGATGCGCACACCGCCAAAGCCCGGCTCGGGCGAGGGGAGGCTTGCCAACATGGACACGGTCAGGACATTGCCCGCGTTTGCGCTCGCGACGCCGATTGCTTCGGCGGAATGCAGCAGGAAGATCGCGCGGCCTTGGAAGACGCCGATGAGCGGCGACGATCCGTCGGCGCGGCGCGGAATCGGCGAGCCCGTTTCGCAAAAGAAGACGTGCGCGGCGAGGTCGGCGTAGGTGACGGCGGGGCTCACATTGCCGTCGGCGTCGAAGAGAGGATCGCCGAGGGTGCAGAAACGGAAGCCGGAGCTGATGCCTTTAACACGATCCTTTGTTCCGTCGGTCTTCTCTCGATCATAGCCTTCGATGACCCTCTGTAACCGCGTCGCAGTGACCGATTGACAAATGGTCGATTCCATTTCGATCAATATGAATCTCCGCCCGTCTCCCTCGCGAGCGACTGCTACCCCCGTTGTCCCCGAACCCGCGAATGAATCGAGAACAATATCGCCTGGTTCGGTGCAGAGCTGCACAATGCGAGCGATCAATGAAATTGGCTTCGGCGTGGGGAACAGATTGTCCTCGCGCCCAAATATATCGATTAATTCTCTCTTGGCGTCCTGGTTGTGACCGACATCAGAATGCAGCCAAATCGTGCTCGGGCGAACATCGCCCACTTTATCCAGAAATCGTTTGAAACGAGGCGTCGTGTTCCTTCCAGTCTTGCCCCACCAAATTAAACCCTCCGCGACGTGACGCCTGTGCTCTTCTGGAGAGTAACGCCACACTGCGGTTCTTGAAGGCCAAATCTCTTCCCCGGTATTCGGCTGAATGAGCGGATAGAAACTCTTCGGTCGTTCGTCGCTGTTCTTATTGGCTGTATAATTGTCTGACTGCCAAGGGCCGCGCGGATCGTTGTCAGGATTTTTATAAAGCGAATTTTGCTTAGCTGTTCGCTTCAACCCTTTCGGTGACCAATTCCTCCTGTCCTTGGCAATAAACAGGATAAAATCGTGCTCTTCGGAAAACCATGTCGCGTCTCCTGCGGGCGAATAGCGCTTCTGCCAAATGATCGTGCTCACGAAGTTTTTCGAACCAAATATGTCGTCAATGACCGAACGGAGTCGGTGTGCCTCGTTATCGTCACAACTTATCGCCAGGATCCCATCGTCTCGCAGAAACTCCTTCAATAAGCGCAATCGCGGATACATCATGCAAAGCCATTTGTCGTGCCGCGACAGATCCTCCGCCTCCTTGCCCACAACTGAGCCCAGCCACGCCTTGATTTCCGGCGAATTGACGTTGTCGTTGTAGACCCAGCCCTCATTGCCGGTGTTGTACGGCGGGTCGATATAGATGCACTTCACCTTACCCGCGTAATAGGGAAGCAGCGCCTTCAGCGCCTCAAGATTGTCGCCCTGAACCAGCAGATTGCCCGCGTCCGGATCGCCGACGCTCTTGTCCTTGTCGCAATGAATGAGTCGATAGGGAACCTCGCGATGATGATTCACCACCGCCTTCTTCCCAATCCAATCCAGAACCGGCATTCGCAACCCTCGCCTTCGATGAGCGACGCCAATCAGCCACCCGAACGAATCAGTGAAGTATCCTATTTCCGCCGCTTCCGGAGAACGAGGCCATATCTCATGCAGGGGCCACGCCGCCGAGTCGCCGTCAAGCGGCTGCGCCGCTTCTTCGCTGCGCTACGATCCCTTCGGGATGACTGCGTCTCGTCAGCGTGGCGTTTTGCATCCATGCGCTTTTGGTGAGCGACGCGGCCTTGAGGCCGCGCCGCTCACCAAAAGCGCATGGGAGGCCAACAGCCAGCGCCGCGCGGAGGCGTCAAGCCGTCGCGATGCGAAGCATCGTCGATCTGCGAAGCGACCGCGTAGCGGCTTGACCTTGACGCCGAGCACGGCGATGGCATCGCAACGGTTGGGAGGTCTTGGTTTTCGCCTGTCGACCCCCCCTCAGCTACACGTCGTCAATTGCAACGCGCAGGAGCCTGTCGTCCAGCCGCGCACGGAATCTTTGGGGCCGTCCGAGGGGAGCGTGGGGTTCAGGCGATCGCCATTGGCGTTGAGGGGGACCTCGACGCGGAACCAGGAGCCGGAGCAGCCGAGAATGGCGCGCACGCTGACTTCCGAGGGGCCGAAGGCTTCGCCCGAAAGCACGACGACGTCCGCGGCGTCCGGGTCCGGCGCCGCCTTCAGCGTCGGCGTGCGCAGGCCGGTGGCGATCAGCTTTCCCGAAACCCAGCCGCGCCCGGCATAGAGCTTTGGCGTATTTTTGGGCAGGTGATAGTCGGTGTCGTAATAGGCGCCTTCGATCAGGAACCAGCCGTCCTGCGTTCCGATCACGCGGAACCGCGGCAGGATGGTTCCCATCGCCGGCTCGGTGCTTTCCACCGGGGGCAGACGTCCGAGAATGCGCGCCCCGGCGCTCGGAGCCTCGCGAATGTTGAGGCCAGCGGGATCGGGATCATGCGTCAGGGCGTCGAAGGCGCAAGCGGCGACGCCCGGCGGCAACGATTTAGACGCCTGGTTCTGGCCGAACGCCGGCGCCTGGCAGAGCCCGGCGAAGGCCGCGAGGCCGGCGAAAGCCAGCAGCGGCGCCCGATAAGTGCAAGCTTTCCTTTGTTTCCTGTTCATGTGACCTCGCCTATCGCCTCCAGGACACAGCGTCCGCCTGGTTCCGTCAAGCGCCTTACGGGCCGATGGCTCGAAGGAGCCAGCGCCCTGCCCTACGACCGGCGCGGGCGCTTGCGCGCCGGCGCCACAAGATCGGCGGCGTGCACAAAAAACACCTCGCCCTCGCTCTCGGCCGTATCGAGCCAGATCAGCGGCAGGGCGGGGAATTCCGCCTCGAGCCGTGCGCGTCCCGCGCCGATTTCGCAGATGAGGACGCCATCCCCAGTCAAATGCCCCGGCGCTTCGCGCAGGATGCGGCGCACGATCGCCAGGCCGTCGCCGCCGCCCTCATGGGCGAGGCGCGGCTCGGCGGCGAATTCCGGCGGGAAGGCGTCGACCGCCGCGGTCTCGACATAGGGCGGATTGGTCAGGATCAGGTCGTAGCGCCGCGCGCCCAGCGGCGCGAAGAGATCGCCCTCATGCAGCGCTATGCGTGCGCCAAGGCCATGGTCCTCGACATTGCGGCGGGCGACCGCCAGCGCGTCCGGCGACAGATCGACGGCGTCGATCCGGGCATGGGGGAAAACCCGCGCCGCCAGGATCGCCAGCGAGCCGCCGCCCGTGCAGAGGTCGAGGAGCGTTGCGATTTCGCCGGGGTTTTCGATCAGCGCGCCTTCGCCGACGAGGCCGCCGAACAGCAATTCGCCGATGAAGCTGCGCGGCACGATGACGCGCTCGTCGACATAAAAGGGCTCGCCCTGGATATAGGCGCGGTTGACGAGATAGGCGGCGGGTTTGCGGGTGGCGACGCGCGCTTCGATCAGGGACATGAGGCGCGCGCGCTCGCTACGCGTGAGCCTCGCGTCGAGGAAAGGATCGAGCGTGTCGATGGGCAGATGCAGCGCCTCGAGCAGCAGGAAAGCCGCTTCGTCGACAGCATTGGTCGTTCCATGGCCGAAGGCAAGCTGGGCCTCGTTGAACCGGCTGACCGCATAGCGGAAAAAGTCGCGCAAACAGACGAAGGTTTCGAGGATCTCGTCATGCGCGGGATTTGTCGCAGGATTGGGCAACGCCGCGCCTCAGGTCTGGCTATGATAAGAAAATGGCCGGGGGTGGGCCCGGCCATCTCCGTCGGAAACATCAGGCCGCCGGTAAAACGCGGCGGCGAAAGCCGATTATTTGGCTTTCTTCTTGCATTCCGAGCGGAATTTCTTGCGCGCCGTGCCGTGCAGGCCCTTGGCGTCCGCTTCCTTCGAACATTCGACCGACGCGGCGCTCAGCGGCGCGGGGGCGGCCTTGGCCGGGGCCGCGGCGGCCGGCGCTGCGGGAGCCGGCGCGGCTGTCTGGGCGAGGGCGACGCCGCCCATCAAGAAAGCGGTCATGGCCGCGGCGGTGGCAAGGCTGATGATCTTCATGGTTAAAAATCTTTCCGGTTTGAACAAATCTCAGGCGCTCGCCTGGAACCCAACGCTCCGCGGAGGCGACCTACACACGCGTTATAGAGCCAGGCTGCGGTTGCAGACAAGTCCGACCCCGGCATCGCGCGCCAATGCGTCGCTGCGCTCATCGCCCGCTTCCCGGCCCGAATCCGACACTGGACGACGCAATTTTGTGGCTTGCTGACAGGCCCGATGAGATATAAAGATATATTTATGTCTAGTAGACCCCCCGCATTTCATCCACCGGCGCCCTTGGGCGTCGAGGGCCTGTTGGCCGGCCTTGAGGCGGCGGGCGAGATCACCCGGCTGCGTCTGCTCAATCTGCTTTGCGAGGCGGAACTCACCGTCAGCGAACTCGTCGCCATTCTGGGCCAATCGCAACCGCGCGTCTCGCGTCACCTCAAACTGCTGGTCGAGGCGGGGCTCGCCGAGCGCCAGCGCGAAGGCGCCTGGGCTTTTTTCCGGCTTGCCGACGCGGGCGGCGCTTTGGCGCGCGACCTGATTGCGCGCCTCGATCCCAATGATCCCCTGCTGGTCGCCGATCGCGCGCGGCTCGACATGACGCGTGAGGCCCGGCGCCGCCAGGCCGCCGCCTATTTCGCGCAGCGCGCCACCGATTGGGACAATATTCGCGCGTTGCACGCGCCCGAGGAACGGGTCGAGGCCGCGATCATGACGATGATCGGCGATAAGCCGATCCGCGCCGTGCTGGATCTGGGCACCGGTACGGGGCGCATGCTCGAACTGATCGCCCCCTTGGCCGAGCGCGCGGTCGGCGTCGACCAGAGCACGCCGATGCTGGCGCTGGCCCGCTCGCGCATCGACCAGAGCGGCCTGCATAATGCGCAATTGCGCCAGGGCGACATTTACGCGCCGCCCATCGAGCGCGATTCCTACGACCTGGTGATCATTCACCAGGTCCTGCATTTTCTCGACGATCCCGCGCGCGCGATCAGCGAAGCGGCGCGCGCGCTGAGGCCGGGCGGACGTCTGATCCTCGTCGATTTCAAGGCGCATGACGAAGAAGTCCTGCGGCAGGATTACGCCCACCGCCATCTCGGCTTTAGCCAAGTCGAGATCGAGAGCTACCTCAGCGACGCCGGCCTCGCCGCCGTGCAGACCCACGAAATCATCCCGACCCCCGGCGAATCGGCGAACCTGACGGTCGCGATCTGGCTGGCGCGGGACATGCGTTTCCAGACCGCCGATTCGCCGCCCGCCACGCCGGCGCGCTACACCGTGGAGATTGCTTGAATGGCCGCCAGTCCCATTCGTCTCAGCCGCTCGGGCGCGCCGGTCCGCGTCTCGTTTGAGTTTTTTCCGCCCAAGACCGAAGAGATGGAGAAAACTCTTTGGGAGGCGATCGCGCGCCTTGAGCCATTGGCGCCCAATTTCGTCTCGATCACCTACGGCGCCGGCGGCACGACGCGCGAGCGCACGCATGCGACGGTGGCGCGCATCGTCGAAGAAACGACGCTGAAGCCGGCCGCGCATCTCACCTGCGTCGGCGCCTCGCGCGCCGAGATCGACGAGATCGTGCGCGGCTATTACAGCGCGGGCGTGCGCCATATCGTGGCGCTTCGCGGCGATCCGCCGGGCGGTCCTGACGCGCCCTACCAGCCAAGCCCCGATGGCTATCGCACGACCGCCGAACTGGTCGCCGGCATCAAGGCGATTGGCGATTTCGAAGTCTCGGTCGCCGCCTATCCCGAAAAACATCCGCAGAGCCCGAACCTCCTGCACGACATCGACCTCCTGAAACGCAAGGTCGACGCCGGCGCCGATCGTGCGATCACCCAGTTCTTTTTCGACAACAGCGTCTACTTGCGCTTTCTCGACGTCGCGGCGGCGGCCGGGCTCACTATCCCGATCGTGCCGGGCATCGTGCCGATGCAGAATTTCAAGCAGACTGCCGGCTTCGCCAAGCGCACCGGCGCCAGCGTGCCGGCCTGGCTCGCCGAACGTTTCGAAGGGCTCGACGACGATCCCGTCACGCGCCGTCTTGTGGCGGCCGCCGTCTGCGCCGAACAGGTCGTCGACCTCATCGACCGCGGCATCGAGGACCTGCATTTCATCACCATGAACCGCGCCGATCTCGTCTTCGCGATCTGCCATCTGATCGGCCTGCGGGCGCGCGACTTTTCGCCGGCCTCCCAGGCGCGCGCGCCTGGCAATGGCCAGGGGCGCGCGGCGACCGCTCAGGCGGCGCAATAGCGCGCAGCGGGCAATTTCCATCGTTCCACCCGCGCGGCCCCTCAGCTCGATTTGAGGACGTTCATTCAAAGAGCGGGCGTCCGAAAAAGGCGGCAGCGGATGGCCGCGGAATAGCAAAGGATGCGAAACGGCCCGACGAAAACCGGGCTAAGTCCTTGATATCCGCCTCCTCGGAAGCCCATTTCCTTCCGCATTTCTCGCGGTATCAAAGGGTTAGGTAGCATTGTCCTTCCGACCGCTATTTTTTGCCCCGTTTCGACAGGCTGATTCACGAAATCAGAAGCGCCGGCGGTCCTTTCGCGCCTGCCCGCGCAGACGCCTAGGGATCGTCGGGCGACCTTCCCGCATAGATTCCCTTGGATCGAAAGTACGTTCACAATACCACGAAAAAACAGAAACTGCCAGATTGATGTTCTATCGAGCCTCGCTGTGGCGGAGCCGCTGGCCGGGGAAGCCGTCGAGGGCGTTCACGAACTGCTCGTCGCCGGAGAGGTAGCCCCACTCGGCGAGAGGGGCGATGAATGCGCCGTCGCCGTGACTGCAAAATGCCGATCCGCATCTGCAAAGAAAAGATCAGAAACTGGTGGCGACGACCTGGATTTGTTGATTGGGTTCGCCGAAAACGGTGACCGTCCAATCAGCGTTCGGGGGCTGCGCGATGGGGATATCGCAGATAAGGCCTGTAGCGGTTTTGGCTTGAACGCATGGCGCGGCGGCCCCGCCGAAATCGACGACCAGCTTGATGCCCTTTCCGGACATCGGAATCGTATCGACTCCGACCCGAACCCACGAGGCGTCGGCTGGAACTTTGACCGGATGGCTCCAGGCGCCCACTTGATCGAGAGGCTCATCGCGAAAAAGGAGGAGATACCTTGTGTCGTCGTTGAGAACGGGGCTCAAGACGCGGCCGGCTTTGATGGCGGCCGGACTATCCGGGTTCGTTGGCGTGGGATGCAATTGAAGCTGGGGCAATATCCAATCTTTTGCAAACCCGGACACGTCCACAAAAATGGAGGTGTCGCCCTGCGTACAATCACTCATTGTCGAAGCGACGCCTACGATCGCCCACGCTCCGCCTATCCTGGCGAATAAGGGGCCGCCGGAATCGCCGTCACAAATGCTTCCGGTTCCTGCCGCGGATCCGAAATGGCCGCATATCAGGGCCTGCTTCTTCCGGTCGCCGGAGCATTCAGCGCGCACAATCTTCGTGTAAGTTTTTATGCCAGCAGCCTCGATGCCAGGATCCCAGATGCGGGCAGGCGCTTGGGGCTGCCCGCTGGCGTCAATGACGAGGGCGTTGCTATGCACGCCGAACCCGACCGACGTCAGCTCGGAATAATTTCCAGCCGCGCCGCTCAAATTGAGCGAGGCGGGCAAAATTCCGGAAATCCTGGACTCCAGAAACACTAGAGCGAGATCTCCGACAGGAGGACCGACAGGAGGCCCACTGTTGTCGTGAAGCACGACATGGTCGGCGCCGCCCAGCTTCTCTATCTTGACGAAGCCATAATGTTGAAAGAAAGCGCCGACAAGTTCCCTGTGAGGGCACGGCGGCTTCTCGCTTATCGCAATATTGCATTTCTCGATGCAATGGCGCGCGGTGAGCAAGGCGTTCGGCGCCACCAAAGTGGCGGTACAACCCGCAGCCTCCCATCCCTCAAAGGCGTCCGTATAAAATAGGGCTGCGACGGACGGATAATCAACCGAAATATGGTCCCTGATGAGAAGCTGTATGTATCTTTCAAGCCATTCCGGACGGACGGCGCCCGGGCTTGGAGATGTCGTCAGCACAGGGCTCCCTGGGTTGCCCTGCAAACCCGGTATGCCTGTCGTCGGATCGCCGTTGAAGACCTCTTCCGTGCGCTGATCCATCGCCTTGAAGTTTGCCGCGACATCCGGCGATTCTAACAGGCCGGTCATTTGGTAGTCTGGGGTTATTTTTATTTGGTTCTGGAATTGCTTGAAGTATAGCGAAGCTGCCTTAAAGTTCGTCGCTGTTGGAGCGGGGGCGCCATTCCCTAACGGCTGGCGGCCATGGGTTTGGATGAGAGCCGGTGCGGATGGGTTAAGGCCGAACGTCGATCCGCCTGGTCCCTGCCCCGGCATTTCGGGCGGCGCATGGCCAGGCTGAAACGGATCAAATGCATACGGGCTCCTCGCAATGGCCTCCCTCTCTCCGATGACGCGGAGCGATTTTGCGAACGACCCCACTTCCTGCATCAGAGTCATGCGCGCCAAATCACCGCTGGAATCCGCCGCCGGCGCCGCAGACGGGCGCGCCTTATCGAAAATCCCATCGGCTGCGGGCGGCGAGATTGTTTTTAGCCCTGGACTGCCGGGAGCCCAGCCTGGTCCCTGATTGGCGATGGCGCCTGAATGGGGAATGGGGACGGCGCCAGATGGAGGGGCGCCTCCTGCGAATCCGCTATTTGGCGCTTGAGGGGCGGGCGCCGCCGCGAATTGCGGCGGGCATGGAGGCTTCTTTCCATTCTTGCAAAGATAGTTCGACGCTCCCGCGGCGATCATGTCGCTCACCAGTGAAAATGCCCCTGTGGCCTGCAACGCGCCATCGGCGTCCGTTGTCGCGGTCGCCGGCCCACTTGTCGCGTCCGGCGGACCGGATAAGACGGCGCCTGTCGCGTTCGGAATGACAGACCCAATAGTGACAATGGGTATTCCGGCATCCTTGAGAACATGCACCGCATTGTTGAGGGCGCTCGTGTCGCTGCGATCCGCCACAAACAAGATGCCGTCGACGCCTATCCCGCGAAGATCGTCGATCAATGCGACCGCGTGATCCAGATTGTTGTCGTAAGATTCGGTGATAACTTTCTTATTTGCTCTTGCGGCGGCCTTTTCGACCGCACTCCTCATCATCTGATAGTAAGCCGACGCGCCGCTGGGAATGATCAATCCAATGGACGCCGCGCCGGCGTGATGAAGCTGCGCGGCCAACCCAAGCAGAATGAAGGCTCCGATAAGAAGGAGCCGCTTCCGGGCGGCGCGCGGACGGAACAAATGGGCAAAGCGCATGGCAACCCCGAATTTAATGGGATCGATCATCGAACGCCCGTTCGGCGGCCGAAGTTCGCGGCAATCGGTTACGGCGGCGGCAACAGCTCCCGCAACGTGGCGTTCAGGGCTGCAGCGTTGATCGCCTGCTGATTTCCATCGGGCGCTTTTGCCGCCGATGAAGGCCCGAGCACGATCGACAAGGTTTGGGTATTATTGTGCGCCAGGTTCAACAGGGCCGGCGAAGTCGCGGACTTGAACCGCGCCAGGTTCCAACTCGGCGTCGCGTTGATGCTTGTCGCGACGACAAATTGAACAGTGTGCGTGATGCTATCAAGCGGAGGATCTTCTTCGGCCTTCACCGGCTTTTTGTCTTCGCCGACCGTCAACAGACCCGGGCAGACTTTGGTCACATCGTAGATTTTTCTACCCGTATCAGCGGCGATGCCTTCTTGCTTCTCCAGCGTCGAGATCGCGACATTGACTTCGTCAATTCGACCGTTTGCGACGCCGCAATAGGAAGAGTGCGCTCCATCGGGACAAACGCCTCCGTCAGCAATGTTCTTGATTGCGTCGCGTATCGACAAAATAAGCCCGCGCGCTTCGGTGAGTTTTTGATCGGCCAAATTCACCGCGTTATTGTACGCCGTTTCATCCTCCGCCGGTAACGTTGGGCAGAGTTTTGGATCGTTCTTTGCATTTTTATAGATCGGCGCGATGATCTTCTTCAAATTCGATTTCAATTTGTCGAGATCAGTCGCTCGCTGTTGTTTCGGATCGATTTTCCCTTCCAATCCTGTGAGAGAGGTCTTGATGCAGGCGAGGTCTTTACAGTCCGAACCGCCGGCCGCCGCCTGCGCCCCAATATTCACCGGGTTCACGGGAATCGGCTTCGTCGGGCCGGTTGACGATGCCGGCGGATGCACCCCCGGGCGCAGATAGCGAAATCCTTGGCCTGCTTCGCATGTTTGCAGCGGGGCTTGTTCGCCGGTTGGGCCTCGGCAAAGTGTCGGGCCGAGGGCCGATTCGGTCCAGTCTTCAAGGCCAAGACCGCCCTCCAGAAACGCGCCGTCTCCCAATTCCTTGCCCCGATGCGTGCAGAATTTGTACTCCGCTTCGGTCTGTTCCCGCCTGATATCGAATTCGTCGACAAGCTCGGCCATCGACATGGAGAATTGAATATCGTCGGTTCGCACCGCCTGCGTCGTCACGCCCCCGCCGATGCCGAGACTAAAGCTCTGGGTAATGGCGGAGGCGCCTGGAGAATAGGTTGCTGGAACCTTGCCGATGGGCACGGAACTGGCTCCCGCCGCCGCGTTATACGCGTTCTTCAACAGATCGGTGAAGGTGACGCCGGGCGCTACGCTTCCCTGCTCGTTAAGCACCAATTCCAGCCGCACCGTGGCGTCCCATTGCGAAAGCCAAAAGCGCGGATCCTTTTTGTCGAACGTCGGAAGTTTTGATTTGTCCGCGCCGCCCTTGGCCGGCGCCGGCGAACTTACAACCAGCGGCAGGTGATCTTTCATCGCCCAGTAGAGTTCGCATTTGACGCGCTTCACCACGTCAAGCACCAGCACCTTTGGATCGCCGGTCACCGGAGCGTCGATCGGCGAATCGAACGACGGGACGCGAACACAACTCTCAAGAAGAAACGCGGCGACGGCCGCGCACGCGATAGTACGAATCAACATAAGGTTTCTCACAACGCCCCGCCCTTTCCCATGCGCTATGGCGCGCAGCGATTGATCGACGAACCCGTCATGCCGCAGGCGATGATGTCCATGGTGTCGTCGCTTTGGAGATAATTCAGATGCGCGCCGGAGGGCGACGCGGCCACTTCCAGGACGGGAAGGCGGTAAAGCCCGAAATATTCGCCGGTTACGCCGAGATAGACGTTCGCGACGTTCTCGTTGGGACGGTCGAACTCTTTGCTTGTGACCTCCCAGGACAGAATATCATTGGGATCGCTGATCGCGATGATCTGGCGGGAGCGCAGCCCGCGCGCTGACCGGCACGTCTGAACGCGCGGACTGTTCATTACTTCGTGAAATCTTTGCACGATCCGCGGCGTTTCTATTTCGGACGTCCGGGTCGTGAGGTCGAGCATCTTGAGCTGATTGGCCAGCATGAAGATTTGATCGAGATAGCAAGCAGCCTTCGTCGACGCGTCAAAGCTCTCCGGCGGTTTGCGGTGCGACGCAGGACGATAAATATCGGCCAGCGCGTCCATCACCATATAGGCGCCGAGACTGTGCGTGATGATGGCCGTAGGAATGTTGGCTTGACCGCCGTCGCAGACCGTCGCGTCCTGCTCCGGCGCGCCACCGATGAAGTAGCAGATCGCACGCTCGACGGCTGACCGCAAAACCTGCCGGTACTTGCCGCCGTAAAGCACGACATCGGCCAAATTGTCCTGCTCAAACGTCTTCACCCAGTCGGTCAGCAGGGCGTGATGGACCGGGAGGTCCGGCTCAAGCAACGTCTGTTTTGGCACGTCGGTCAGCGGCGACCAGACCAGGAACCAGAAGTCGACATGCCGCTCTGCGCCTGAAAACTTGTAATGGTAGAGCCGCGCCTGATGTTGAGCATTGTCGGCGGGGACCGGAATAGGCGTCGGCAGCGCGAAGTGGAAGGCGGCTTCCTGAAGACAAGGATCCGTCGTGTCGACGCTTGTCGGGCGATCCTGTTGCACGCCCAGCGCCTTGGTCAGATGCACCAGCAGCGGATCGACATAGCAAGCGTTGTAGACGCCCATGCCGTGGACGAACAGAATTCTCATGGCGCCCTGATCGCCGCCGCCGCCGTTGGGAAGCAGGTCGACCAGTCCCTTGATCTTGTCCGGCCAGGTCGAGGCGTGGACGGGGACAACATCGGGCGGCAGATAGGAGCAGGCGCCCAGCAACGCGCTGGAGCCGACGATGCACGTTCGCACAAAGATCATGAGCAGTAAGCGCGCGACCGCGCCCCCTCCGGACGGCCCTGTACGCAACGCCGTGTACGCGACAAAGCGGTCTAAAGGCTTCGAGACTTTGGAATTCAGACTGAGCGCAATAAGCCACGCCATGCGACCGCCCCCCGACGCCGCAAGAATGAACCGCTAAATTACACACGCCGGGCTTGGACTCGGAAGCAACCAATTGAGCAACGCTTGATCAAATTTGAACAAGAGAATTTGACGCCTTTGATCGCGCCTGCGCCGTCAGCGAGACAAGTTCGGCGGCGGCGATTGGGGTAATTCCTTGCGGGCAAGCAACCCGAAAGCGCGTCATGTTCGTTGGGCGGCTGGCGGTTGCGGCGACATCATGCGCGCGGCATGGCGTTGAGCCTCGCCGACTAACGCTCCGGCCGCGGCTTCTCGATCCCGGGGATGGCGCCAATTTGCTCGGCGAGAAACTCGACCAGCAGCCGGACCCGGGCGACGCCCGCGCGCTCGGGGACAATCAGCATGTTCAGCGGCGCGGAAGGCAGGCGATAGTCCGGCAGGATCGTCTCGAGCCGGCCCGCGGTCAGGAGATCGTCGACCAGCCATCGATGGGCGGGGGCGATGCCGCGCCCCGCGACAAGGGCCTCGCGCGCGGCAAGCCCATGGTCGATCCGAAATCGCCCCGCGAAGGGCGCCGTATGGCGCTCGCCCCCTGGGCCCTGCAAAGTGAGCGTGTCGCTGCCCGCCACATTCGACATCCGAATGCCCTCATGGGCCGAGAGATCCCGCGGCGCCGCCGGCCGCCCGCGCGCGGCGAGATAAGCCGGCGCCGCCACGAGCAGACGCCGGGACTGGCCGAGGGCGCGCAGCTTCATCGAACTGTCGGTAAGCGGACCTAAGCGAAGTGCGATATCGACGCCCTCCCGCACAAGATCGACGCGCTCGTCGGTGAGGCTGAGGTCAATGCCGATGTCGGGATAAAGATCCTGAAAGGCGAAGATCAGCCGGCTTACATGCAAGATTCCGAAAGCCGCCGTGCAGGATATCCGGATCGCGCCAGCCGGCGCGCCGCGCGCGCCCCGCGCTTCATCGCTGGCCTGCTCGACGAGGCGCAGGATCTGGACGCTGTCGGCGTAATAGCGGCCGCCTTCGTCGGTCACCGTGACGCGCCGGGTGGTCCGGCTGAGCAAAGGCGCGCCGACGGCCTCCTCAAGCTCCCGCAAATGCCGCGTGACCGTCGACTGTCCGATACCGAGTTCGCGCGCGACCGCCGATAGATTGCCGCGCTCGGCGACGCGGACGAAGGTGCGCATGCGCTCGAGCGTGATGTCTGACTTATCCATTATTTGGCATAATCTTATGAATTATCGAGATATAGCGGATCGTGCCGGCGCAGGCTACCTCAAGGGTCTCCTGTCCCCTCATTGGATCGCTGACCCATGAAAGTCCTGCTTGTCTTCGCTCATCCCGAACCGCGCTCGCTCAACGGCGCGCTCCGCGACGTCGCCATCGCCGCGCTTGAGGCTCAAGGCCATGAGGTGCGCGTGTCGGACCTCTACGCCGAGCGCTGGAAATCCGAGGTCGATCGCGCCGACTTTCCCTCGTTGACGCCGGACGCGCGCTTCATACCGGTCGCGGCCTCCAAAAAGGCCTTCGACGCCAACGCGCTGACCGACGATGTCAAAGCTGAGATCGAGAAGCTCCTATGGGCCGACGCCCTGATCCTGCAATTCCCCCTTTGGTGGTTCGCCATGCCGGCCATCCTCAAGGGCTGGGTCGATCGAGTGTTCGCCTACGGCTTTGCCTATGGCGTCGGCGAGCATAGCGATCAGCGATGGGGGGACCGCTACGGTGAGGGAACGCTAGCGGGCAAGCGCGCCATGTTGATCGTGACCGCCGGCGGCTGGGAGGAACATTACGCGCCTCGCGGGGTCAACGGACCGATCGACGACCTGCTGTTCCCGATCCATCATGGCATCCTCTATTATCCAGGCTACGACGTGCTTCCGCCGTTCGTGGTCTACAGAGTCGACCGTTTCGATGAGGCCGGCTTTGAGCCCGTCGCCGAGCGCCTGCGCGAGAGGATGCGGACGCTCGCGACCACGCAGCCCATCCCCTATCGGCGGCAGAATGGCGGCGACTATCTGATTCCGAGCATGAATCTCCGCCCCGCCCTGGGCGATCCGGGCGCCGCCGGCTTCGCGCTTCACGTGGACGACGCGGACGCGGACGGCTCGTTGAAAGCGACCCGGCCTTGAGAAGCGCGATCGTCGCTAGGAATGCGGGCTATGCGGTCGTCGCCTCAGCGGCTGCCGTGGACTTCCCGCCGCAAGATTTCACTGACGAAATCGAAAAGACGTTCGGCAATTACCCTATTTGAGTGGCGCGCGGGCCCCTTCCGTTGAGCTAGCAATACGCCAACCGCATTGCGGCAACGATCAACAGAATGGACTGGGGTAGACGATATGATCAAATTTACCGGCAAAGCACTCGCCGTTTCCGCTGCGCTCACCTTCTCCGCCAGCGCTTTTGCCGCCGACCTCCCGACAAGTAAGCCCGCTCCCGTGTTTCCCGCGAGCGGCCCTTACAATTGGTCCGGCTTCTACGTCGGCGGTTATGCGGGCGGCTCGTTCGGAACAACATCTTTTTCCGATCTCAGCTTCCCGAACTTCAACGGCATCGGCAATCTGTCGTCGACCAGTTTCACCGGAGGCATCCTGAACGGCTACAATGTGCAGTTTAGCGCTTTCGTCGTCGGCGCCGAAGTCGAGTTCGGCTATGATGGCCGCCACGGGTCCGGCTCTTTTCTCAACCCTGCGCTCGCAACACGCGACTATCAGGTCGACGGATCGTATATCGGCCGCCTTCGCGCGCGCGCCGGCTACGCGCTCGACAATATTCTGATCTACGCCGCCGCGGGCCTCTCCGTGGGCAATTTGCAAGCCAAGTTCACCAATCCCTTCAATGGATTCAATGAGTCGATCGCGCAGGATCTGGTCGGCTACAATATCGGCGGCGGCGTCGAATACGCCTTCACCCAAAATTGGATCGCCAGGGTCGAATATATCTATGATGGCTTCGGCGCGCGGACCTACAGCTTCAACATTACCCCGCCGACAGGCTCTCTTTTCGACACCGACAGGATCAAGTTGAGCGAGAACACCGTGCGGGCGGGCGTCGAATATAAATTCTGACATCCTCAGTCCCAGAGAAGCTCATTCCACGAAGGAAAAGGCCGCCCGCGAGCGGCCTTTTCATGATTGCGATCACAAAGAGATCACGCAGGCTTTTCTCAAGGCTCCTCGAAGAGCGCGCATGATTGCGATCACGCGCAGGCAGCAGGCGACGAGCGCGCGATTTGAGGTATGGGCGCGTATGGGAACACGGAGTGCAGGCTAAAAATGAAGGTCCGCCGCCGCGCGGACGGCGAGTCGCACCAATTGCGCCTGACTGCGGACGCCCATCCGCAGGAACGTCGACTTGAGATGAAAACGGACCGTATGAAGCGAGAGCCCGGCGCGGTCGGCGTAATCCTTCAACTCTTCGCCGACCGCCAGAGCCGCCACGAGTTCCGCTGTTTTCGGCGTTAGTCCGAAGATTTCGGCGAGAACGCGAGCGGATAGCTTCTCCGCGGAATCCGGATCGTGAATCAGCATCAGGATTCCGGCGCGACTTTCCCCACTCGCCCCCAAGCCGCCTGAACTTGCCGGCAGGGGCGCGACCATAATCGCATAGGGCCGCATGTCGCCCTCGCGCGGGACTTGCGCCAGGCCGCCCGGCCCCTCTTCGAGCGCCTTATCCTGCAAGAGGGCGAGCGCGCGATCGGCGGCGCGTTTGACGGCGCGCAGACGGCCGCCGCGGTCGAGGGTCAAGCCGTCTTTGCGCGCTATAAATTTGCGCGCGGCGTCGTTGATGTAAAGCGATTGACCTTGACCGTCCAAGACGATCACACCTGCGCTCAATCGGTCGGCCACGGCAGCAAGGCCGAGAGCTTCGGCCTGCAAACGTTCAAAGGACTCTCTCAATCGCGAGGCGCGTACGACGTGCTGCGCCAGCGTTTCCGCACCCATGGCGTTCGCTTCAGATTCCGGGCGATCGAAGCTGGCGCAAGCCGCGTCCACGCGCCCTTCGACGGCTTCCGCAAGCTCAGGAAACGCCGCGAAGGATCCAAAGTATTTTCGAAATTCGTCAAGGGCGTGACGCCAGCGCCCGGCGTCGATCACGCTCTCGTACAATAGGTCGATCAATTCGTTTTCGCGCAACGTCATGCCGCCGCGCCATATCGTTCTTCATGGGTCATCATCAGGCGCTTCAGCGATTGCGTCGGAGAACCGGGCGTTGTGCGCAGAGATGAATCACAACCTTCGTCAAGCCGCCGTCAAAATGGCGTCAACGCTGCGAGGAAATGAAAATATCGATGGATTTAAGTTCGCATCGGATACGCCAGCGCTTGCCTGAAAGCCTCGCGTCAGCCGCTGTGCGCATCCTTGTCGCGTCGGTCTGACAAAGTTCGTTCAATGTCGACCCTGAACCGGCGGCGGCTGACCGCGCAGATGGTGGTTAGCGGGGCCAGAATTAAGCGATGATTCGCCCAGCAGTTTTTTGCGCGCCGGATGTTCGGGCAACGCAGACTCCATCGCCATCGCGGTGAGTTGTGCAAAATCTTCCTCAGCCTGAACGCGATAGCGATCGCCAATCTTCTGGACGCGTATCCACCCCTTTTTCTGAGTTGGACGATCGGGGCGCGGCCTGGAAGCCATGGCGTAGGCATCGATGAATCGATTCGCCATCGAGGTGAAGGTTTTCTTGTCCGCGCCCTTCATGTGAGTGCGGGAATAGCGATCAAAATTGTCGCGATATTCGATCGCGGTCTCCAGCAAGATATCCATTTCTTCCTGGCTGTAGTGGGCGTCAATCATGCGGCCTTGGGGCGCCTCGGCCATGGAGCCCTCTTCAGGCGCCCTCGAACGGCCAAACTCTAGCGGCCTCGCAAGGTCCTTCGACGCCCCGTCGCCCTCGGCCTTTAGGAGCTCGAGATAGGCTCGTTTGAGCGCGGCCTCGGTCGGCAAACCTTGTTCGCTGGCCCGATAGAATTTGTGAAACGCCCATGCGAGCCGGGGAGTCGTGAGGCCGATGCCGATAGAAAACTCGCGGTCGCGATCGCTCAAGCCGCCCCACCATGCCAGCATGTCGCGCTCGTCGTCGATCAGGTCGTGGTTGTCGTTCATTCTGGCGGCTCTCGATGTGGACGAACACAATTCAACAATCAGACCGCAACCCAATGAACTGGCGGGTTACAAGGCCGGGCATGACCGCCACGCGCCCGCTTCCGGGTCTTTCCGGGCGGCGATCCCGGCAAACTCCCGCTTCCCGTCGTCGGGCCAGGATTTGCCTGTGACGCCGCTGATCAGCGGCGCGCGCGGCGCGGCGCCTTCGGCTCTGGCGATAGGGGCGAAGGCGCAACGCCGGCTCCGAGCGCGAATTCCGTCCGCTGCAACGCGCCCCTGAACCAGACAATGCGCCGACCGCCGGCTCCCAAACCGATGGTCCCGCCCTCGAATTACGGATGTCGTCCTCACGTCCGCTTCGTGATGCGATCGCGGCCGACGATGCAAGGCGAGCCCCGAAGGGCTCCGGCGTCCTGGCGATTCGGCATGGCGGCGACCGTGCATTCAGCTTATCCCGCGCTCCATGATGAACGCAGCGAGGATGAAGCACCGTTGCCGTCAAGCCGCCGTCAAAACAGCGTCAATGCCGCGGGGGAGTGAGAATATCGACACGTTTCCGTTCGTTGACGCATGGTCGCGGCTTGGAAGCCTTGGGTAGGCGTCGATGAATCGGCTCGCCAGGTCGATGAAGGCTTTCTCGTCGGCGTCTTCCACGCGGCTGTCGGGGCGGCGATCGAAATTGTCGCGATATTTGATCGCTCCCGCGGGAAGACATCCATTTCTTCCTGACTATGATCGGCGTCGATCATGCAGCCGTAAGGCGCGTCGGCTATGGGGCTCTCCTGACGCGTCAAAGCTGCGGACGCGACCGTCACCCGTCCTTTTTCAAGCGCCGGACCTGTTCTTGCAATTGTCCTATGTCAAGGCGGGCAAGCTCGGCGAACGCTCTTTGCGTCTCGGCGCGTTCCTCATCGGTCGGCTCGTCGGAGCAGCCGCGCTCAGCGGACTCGCGCAAGATCTCAACCGGCCATGATTTAGCAATCATGGCGGTGAGCATGGCGTGGCGCTTGAGGTCGCCTTCGGCTTCGGCGCTGTGAGCGAGCTCCCGCAGGCCGGAATCCGTGAGATCGCTGAGGCCGTCGTCGGCTACCAGATGAAATCCGCTCTCGATCCGGCTGATGCAAACCGGCGCGGCCTCGGGCCGCCGCTCGTCGACGGCGCGGTAGGCGTCGAGAAAATGTCCGCACATGACGACCAGCGCCGCCGTGTCCACGCCGAAAAAGTAGCTGCCGAAATAGTCGCGCCCGTAGCGATGAAAATGCTCCGCCGCCTCGACGAGCAAGGCCATTTCCTCGGGCGTATAAATCACGTCGATCACGGCTCGGTCCTCTCGATCGACCAAAGCTTCGGGTTTCGTGAGATCGAGAACGCGCCTGTTCGCGTCGCCTTCACGGCTTCGCCTCCTGGCATGCTTTTGCGTCGCCGCTGGCGCATTGCTCCTTGCGCATCTCTTCGTCTCCGTCTCCGTGAGTGATTTTGGCGGCGAACGCCGAGGTCGATAAAGCACCCGGCCCGTCAAGCCGCCGTCAAAACAGCGTCAACGCCGCGAGGGGATGAAAATATCGACGAATTTCGGTTCGTTTGGCCGCGCTGGCGAATCGGTCATCCGGGTCGTGATGGGCTGCTGGGGTAAAGGGAGAGGAAGCGCGCGCCATTCGTGACCCTCCGTACGAGGGTGAAGAACAGAGGATCGTCTCCGAAACCCCAAATTATTCGGATGTGAAAACTCTCAACGACCGGGCAAGATTTCTAAGTTCCTTGGCCTGCTTGAAGGCGGTGTAAGTCGTCAAGACCAGCACCGGCACGCTGAAAATGCTTCTCATAATAATATGCAACCAATCCCAGCCCGATAATTGCTGGGCCCCGACCTGCCATATGTCTTTGATTCCTTCGAGCACGCAAAAGAAGCTGAACAATGCGATGCCGGCGCAAGCCGACGCTCCAATCGAAAGATTGGAAATATTGTTCGTGTCTTCAGTCTTCAGCGCCTTGATGATTTCCTGCGTGGTAAAAACCTTACCGACTTGGTATGGAGACTTTTCAATTCGCGCTTCTTCGTCAAGATATTGAATCGAAGAAGTCTTCTGCTTTATTGATGATAAATTATGTAATATTACAAGAAATACAAAGAACGTATAAAGCACATGCGTAAGTTCGACGCCATTGTGATTGATGTCATTGAAGCCAAAAACTAGGAAAAGAGCGAACGCCAGTGAAAGGAACACGCTCCAACGGAAGTTGGACTTGATCATCCCCCAGACTGGCCGGGTTTGTCGCTCCATCAACTGTCGCCACGTTTCCCTTTCGGCTTGCTGCGTGGGCCATCTCGCGTCGGCAGCGGCGCCAGACGATTGCTGTCTGCCCGCCGAAGAAGCCTCAACGCCTGTTCCGAGTGCGAATTCTGTCATCTGGGCGATGCTCCTGGGTCGGACAATGTCTCAATCGCTTGACTCTTGAACCCACATTCCCGCGCCCGCCCGGCCTTTGTCCTCCGGCGATGAGGCGACGGGCCGTCATGGGAGTCCGTCGGGACAAGCAACCGGCGCGCCGTCCTCACCAGTGGCGGCGAGCTCGGTGCGTCATCAGGTCGAACAGGCCGTTGAACACAATCGCACGCACGATCGCAGGGACATTGGGTCCGCATCCCGATGGCGGACACTGGCGATAGTGGGGTTTGTTCAGCGTCATACGGGGCTTGGAATACCCTGGAAGAGGCGTCCGAACGTCCGCGGGTTTAGACTGGACCGGGTTCGGCTGCGCAACCGATGGCTCCGCGAAACCGACAGTCGGCGCCAAGTTCGAACCGCCCGGCTCCGCGACGCTCCCTGAAACGCCGGACGTCGGCTGCTGCTGCGCCGGCGCCTGATAACTATAGGACGGCGCGGGCGTCACATGCGGGTGCATGGCGTCATCGATAGCTTTGCGCTGCGCCTCTTCCTCACGCTGCGCCTGGTTATATCCAGAGTAACCGTCGGTGGTGTCGGGCCGCGCTTCATAATTATGGAACGCCTGCTTGCCCGCTTCATATTCGTCTTCCTGGGCATGGGCCGCGCCCACCGCGCCGATGACCAGTAGTCCGGCCAGGATCGTCCCCTTCATTCCTGACCGCGAAAATGGCTGTTTGGACAAGCTCAACACGTCGATCGTTCGACCAAGCCACGCAATGAGGCTCCGACTTTTGCAATGCGCTCCTGAAGACATCCTTCCCCCCCAATTCCCATGATCAATGCATGCGGAATGGATCACAGCGCCCGTCAAGCCGCCGTCAAAACAGCGTCAAAGCTGGGGGAATGAAAATTACCGATGAATTTCAGTTCGTTGGCGCGTAATTGTACGCATGCAGGAAATCCTCGTAGCAGGCGTCGCGTTGGTCCTGGTAGCGTTTGTCGGCCAAAGGCGCGCGATGCTGCATCCAGACGGACTGGTAGGGGACCGGCGGGTTTTGCGATTTCCGGGCTTCGTCCTGCGCCTCCCCCTTTCGACCCTTCCGCCAGAGGGCCACCGCGCGCCAGGCATGGTTGCGCGCAATCTCCGGATTGTGTGAAACCGCAGCGTCGAAATGGACCACGGCGCTGTCTGGATGATCCGCCATCAGCGCCGTCTCTCCTGCGATAAACGCCGTCACGTCGTCGACATCCTTGATCAACTCCATGTCGCGATAGGCCTCGTCGAAGAGGCCGCCAAACATTTTCACATGGGCGGCCTGGGCGGCCGCCGTCCGATTGCGGGGGCTGAGCTCCACCGCACGCGCGAAATGCGCGCCGGCCTCCGGATATTTGGATTGCAGCTTGTCGCGCATGCCTTCGAGGAAGGCGACTTCGGCAGGATCGGCCGATAGCGCCTTCGCCTGCTCCAAAGTCGCCGAGCCGCGCCGGATGTCCTCCGTTCTATCCACGTCCTTGCTCCGATCGACGCCCGCTCTCAGAAAGAGGGCGTCGGCCAGCCCGAGAAGGGCCTCGTTTTGCTCCCATGGACTCGGGCGGTTCGCGAGCACGGTTTCGAAGGCGGCGAGATTGGCGAGGTTGATGCCGGTTCTGGCTTCCACCGCTTGGGCCCGCCAGAGCAGCGCTGGATTCGAATTCGGTTTATGCGCCGCCAGCGCCTCCGCCTGATGGATCGCGATTTCCGGATAGACGAACTGATAGAGTTGGTGCACGAATTTGGTCTTATCGTCCGTCATCGGCGCCGGCGCGGTGAAAATTTGCCCCCCGGTCGCCGCATCGGACAGGCTAACGTCGAACCTCGCGCCATCGGCCGTTTTCGTCATGCTGGTCGCGACGACGTAGCGAACGTGCAGCGCGCGGCCGAGGCCGATCGGATCGCGCGACGTCAGGCCGTCGGGTCGTTCGACGAGCGACAGGTGGCGATTGTCGGCGAAGGCGAGCCTGGTCTCAGCCTCATAGGCCCCCGCCCGCGCGCGCAGATCGTCAAGACCGGGGCCAATCTCGAACGGCAGCACGACGACGGAGGCGCGTTCGGCCTCAGTGTCGACATAACCAAGCCACGCCGCGAACGGGCGCCAGGCCCGGGTTGTTATCAGTCCGCCGAACAGCAGGACGAGCGCGAAGCCCACGGCGAGGCCCGGCCGCCGCCAACTCCGCGCCGAGGCGCGGGCAGGAATTGTCGCGGGCGCGGCCGTCTCGGCGCCTTCCGCGGCTGTCGCCTGAGCGGTCGCCGCTACGGGCCCGACGTGTGTAGCCTGCTGCTGGCGCAGCTCTTCCAACAGGCGAAGGGTGGCGGGCTCGGGCCGTACGCTCAATTCGTCCCTGAGCAGCACGCGAAAAGCTTCGTAGCGTTGCATCGCGGAGGCGCGCCCCGACACGATCGCTTCCTGGGAGATCGCCAGCCGATGGGTCTCCTCGCGCAAAGGGTCGATCTCGGCGAGCCGGTTGGCGCGCCTCAGGGCCTCGTCATGGCGCCCAAGACTGATGAGCGCGCGGATCAGGCGATCGAACAGCGCAATCGCGGCTTCGCGGCTCCGCATCCGCTCGGCGGAGAGCCACGCGTCGAAATCGGGCTCGCCGATCTCCAGCCCCTGCGCAAAATCGTTACGATAGAGGTCGGCGGTCCGCATGAGTTCGGACACGTCGGCGTCGGCTGGCGCCTCCATCAAGGCAGCCCGGTCGACCGCAACCAGCGAAGAGGCAAGGCTCACGTTGGTCTCGTCGAAGGTGACGATCGCCGACGCGCGCGGATCGGCGCTGCGTCGGAAATTGCTGAGCAACTGACGCAGGCTCTGCCGCGCTTGATTGTCGCCGCTGCTCGCCCACAGCAGACCCGCGAGCCGCCGACGTGTGTCGGTGAACCGCGGCGCAGCCGCGAGATAGACGATCAACGCCTGCATTTTCGCGGCGGGCGCCGGGATCAACTCGCCGGATTGGCGATGCACAAGCTCGAATGGGCCCAACACGCGCAGTTCAAACGGCGCCGTGTGAGAAAGCAGCGGATCATCTTCATTACGCGCATGCATGGGTGTCGAATCCGAACTAGGGCGCCCGCAAGGAGGATCTGCGATCGGCAGGCCCTCAATGTAACAGCGAGCCTTTCACAGGTCCAAGTCGCATTTCCCGAAGTTGGCGCATTTCGCGGGGCTCCGCGGGTAAGGGCGGCCAAATGCTGCCTGAACCGCATTCGCAATCATTCGAATTTCGATCTTAGCCATCGTCGACAAAGCCCGACGAGCCGACACACGGCTTACGGCGATGGGATCGACTGTTGGACCATGGGCCCGGCCCGCGCTATTTTCAAACGGAGATTCAGCCGGCCGAATGGCGCGCACAAAGTCATCGGCGTTTCCACCTCCCAGTCGAAGGAGCAACCGCCATGACACGAACCGTTGCCGATCTCCTGGCCGAAACTCTCGCGCAAGTCGGCGTCGAACGCATCTGGGGCGTGACGGGCGACAGCCTGAACGGCCTTAACGACAGCCTGCGGCGTCTTGGCCGGATCGACTGGATGCATGTGCGCCATGAGGAGACCGCCGCCTTCGCCGCCGGCGCGGAAGCCGCCATCACCGGCAAGCTTGCCGTCTGCGCAGGGAGTTGCGGACCGGGAAACCTGCACCTGATCAACGGGCTCTACGACTGCCAGCGCAACCACGCGCCCGTCCTGGCGATCGCGGCGCATATCCCCTCCTCCGAAGTCGGGCTGGGCTATTTCCAGGAGACCCATCCGCAGGACTTGTTCCGCGAATGCAGCGATTTCTGCGAACTGGTGTCCAATCCCGCCCAGATGCCGGAGATCCTGCACAGAGCGCTCAACACCGCCATCGGTCGCAACGGCGTCGCCGTGCTCGTCATTCCCGGCGACGTGGCGCTGGCCGATGCGCCCGCGGGCGCGAAAACAGGTTGGGCGCCGCTGGAGCCGCCGCGCATCCTGCCTTCGGACGCGGAGGTCAGCCGGCTCTCGACGTTGCTCAACGGATCGGAGGCCATCACGATCCTGGCCGGCAGCGGCTGCGCCGGCGCCCATGACGCTTTGGTGGCGCTGGCCGAAAAGCTCGGCGCGCCGGTCGTTCATGCGCTACGCGGCAAGGAGCATGTCGAATGGGACAATCCCTATGATGTCGGCATGACCGGATTGATCGGCTTTTCGTCGGGCTATCAGGCCATGATGAACTGCGACACGCTCTTGATGCTGGGGACCGATTTCCCCTACCGCGCCTTCTATCCCAAGGACGCCAGGATCGTTCAGGTCGATCGCAATCCCTCGGCGCTGGGCAAACGGACGCAACTCGCCCAGGCGATCGTCGGCGATGTGGCCGAGACGATCGCGGCGCTGCTGCCGCGCCTGAAGGACAGGCCGAAGCACGCTTTCCTCGATGCCGCCCGCAAGCATTACGCCAAGGCGCGCGAGGGGCTCGACGAGCTCGCCGTCCCGTCGGCGAAGGGCGAGCCCATCCATCCCCAATATCTGGCGCGGCGGATAAGCGAAATCGCCGCGGCGGACACGATCTTCACCGCCGATGTCGGCACGCCGACCGTATGGGCGGCCCGCTATCTCGCGATGAACGGCAAGCGCCGTCTGCTCGGCTCGTTCAACCACGGCTCCATGGCGAATGCGATGCTGCAGGCCATCGGCGCGCAGGCGGCGGCGCCCGATCGGCAGGTCGTGTCGCTCTCGGGCGATGGCGGCTTCACGATGATGATGGGCGACTTCATCACCCTCTCCCAGCTCGAGCTGCCGGTGAAGGTGATTGTCTTCAACAACGGCTCGCTTGGCTTCGTCGCCATGGAAATGAAGGCCGGCGGCTTCCTCGACACCGGGACGGACTTGAAGAATCCAAACTTCGCCGCCATGGCTGAGGCGATGGGCGTGAAGGCGTTTAGAGTGGAGGAATCGGGCGATCTGGATGGCGCATTGCGCAAGGCATTGGCTCATCCGGGCCCGGCGCTCGTCGACGTCGTCACGGCGAAGCAGGAACTGGTCATGCCGCCGAAGATCAAGCTCGAACAAGCCAAGGGCTTCAGCCTCTACATGCTGAAAGCGATCATCAGCGGCCGCGGCGACGAGGTGGTGGAGCTTGCTAGAACCAATCTCAGGCTGTGACGGTGGCGGAGAGAGGCCGCCGGGGCGCCCTAATTGAGCGACATCGCCTGCGAGCGGGTTCATGTCGGAATAGCGCCGGCGCGCGATCCAGGCGCTGTCATATTCCCGTAACTCATCCGACGCTTATGGGGAAAACTTGGCCAGACGACCGCCGGCGGGCGCTTCGCCGTAATTAAGCCGGAAATTCACTCCCAATTCACTTTCTGCGGGCTAGTGTGGAGGAACTTTCGGAAAGAAGCGGCGTTGGCTGATGAAGCGATAAACGTTAATCCTCGCCGCGGCGGCCCGCCCGTCAATCCGTGTGCGCAAGCCCGTTGCGCGCCACAGACCTCAAGTTTCGCGCCATAGATTCGGAGTTTGAAAAAATGAACAGAGCGATCCTTCTTTCCTCGGCCCTGGCCGCGGCGATTTCGTTGGCGGGCTGCGACACGCCCCAGGGCCAGAATGCCGCCGGCGGCGCCCTTCTGGGCGGCGCGACGGGCGCCCTGATCGGCGGCCTGGCCACCGGCCATGCCGGCGGCGCGGTGGTTGGCGGCGCGCTTGGCGCGGCGACGGGCGCGATGATCGGATCGGCCTCGACGCCGCCCGGGCCTGGATATGGGCCTGGACCTGGATACGGGCCTGGACCTGGATACGGTCCGGGACCCGGTCCCGGCCCGCGCTGCGCCGAATTCTACTATGATTATAACGGCAATCGCGTCTGCCGCGCTTATTACTGACCAGTCTTGAGGGCGGCCGCTTCTGAGCGCCGCCCTCGCTTCCCCGCTGCATCGAACGGTCAAGGCATGGATCGCGGGCGCGTCCCCGACAGCCCGGTTGCGGGAGAATTCATCGCTTCGCCCAATCATGGCGAACGGCGGGGATTTGGCCGCCCCGATTGCATGATCGTGCATTATACCGGCATGCCAACCGGCGCCGCCGCGCTGGCCTGGCTGTGCGATCCGGCCTCTGAACTCTCGTCTCATTATTTCGTCTGGGAGGACGGGCGGGTCGCCCAGCTCGTTGCCGAGGATCGGCGCGCCTGGCATGCCGGGCATAGCCTCTGGAAGGGCGAGAGCGACCTCAATTCGGCCTCGATCGGCATCGAGATCGTCAATCCTGGACACGGCCCATCGCCCGGCGCGGACGATCCGCCGCCATTTCCCGCCGTTCAGATCGACGCCGTCATCGCGCTTTTGCGCGACATTGGCGCGCGCCATGACATTGCGCCAGAACGCGTGCTCGCCCATTCCGACATCGCCCCGACGCGCAAAATCGATCCCGGCGAGAAATTCCCGTGGGAGACGCTCTGGCGCGCGGGAATCGGCCATTGGACCCCGCCCGCGCCGATCATCGACGGCGCGGCCTATGGGCGCGGCCAGGAGGGCCCGCCGGTGCGCGCCCTGCAGGCTCTGCTGGCGCTCTATGGCTATGGCGTCGAACTCACCGGCGTTTATGACAAGCAGACGCAAACAATCGTCGCCGCCTTCCAGCGCCATTTTCGCCCCGAGCGCGTCGACGGCCTGGCGGATGCTTCAACGATCGCCACCTTGCGTGCGCTGATCGACGGGCTGCCCTCGCGCGTCTAATACCGATTCGTGTTTTCTGGCCGCGTTCGCGCGACCTCATGCCCAAAGTGCGCGTGGCGGTGGATGCATTGGTGAAGGCCTTTCTTCCGGTTCCCCCGTTAGGCGATCGTTGACAAATTCACGCGGATGAAAAACGCTCGCGCCTGCCAGACGACCAAGCGCTTGGCCGATGAATCGTCCCGCTCCAGACGGCAGGAAAGGCGAGAAGTCCCATGCTGATACGCGACGCGCAAGCGCATGACCTGCCTGAGATCCTCGCGATCTATAACGAGGTGATCGCGACATCGACGGCGGTCTATGCGACGCAGCCAAGCTCGCTCGCCGAACGCGCCGAATGGCTTGAACAGCGCCGCCAGCGCGGCTTTCCCGTTCTCGTGGCCGATGAAGACGGCGCCGTGCTCGGCTTTTCTTCCTTCGGCGAGTTTCGCGGCGCCTGGAATGGTTATCGCTATAGCATCGAACATAGCGTTCACGTTCGCGCCGACGCGCGCGGCAAGAACGTCGGGCGCCTTCTCGTCGAAGCGTTGTTTCCGCTTGGCGCGGCGCTCGGCAAACATGTGATGATCGGCGCCGTCGACGCAGCCAATGAAGGCTCGATCCGCTTTCACGAGCGGCTGGGCTTTGCGCGCGTCGGGCATTTCAAGGAAGTCGGACACAAATTCGACCGCTGGCTCGACCTCGTTTTCATGCAGCGGTTTCTCGATGCGCCGGGAAGTTCGCGGTAGGGCGTTTGGATCGAAATTTCGGTGGATCGCGGCCGATACCGCGCGCGCGGAGCGACGATGAAATCGCCGCCGTCGACACCCTGCGGCAATATGGACTCCTATATTTATATTAATTCTATAGACAAAGAATAATTTTCGATCTAACCCTACCCCCACGGAAGCGACGCGGACCTCGCATCGCTTCCGTGGGGACCGGGCCATGACGCTGCAAACCGCCGAGACGTTGCCAACCGCCGAGCAGCGCCTTGGGGGCTCCCGCTTCGAGCAAAGCGCGACGCCCTCGCGCATTCAGGCCCTCTGGCGAAACGTCGAGCCTTTGGTCCGCAATACGGCGGCGATCGCGGCGTTTCTGTTGCTCTGGGAACTCGCGCCGCGGTTGGGCCTGATCAATCGCACCTTTCTGCCGCCATTCTCCGAAATCATCGTCAAGGGCGTCGAATATGCGCTCGCCGGCAAGTTGCTGCCGCAGGTTCTGGTCAGCGTGGGACGCGCGGCCGGCGGCTTCGGCCTTGGAATCGTCACTGCGATTCCGCTGGGCGTTCTGTTAGGCTGGTACCGGCCGCTGGAAGCCTATTTCAACCCGCTGCTCCAGCTTCTCAGGCAGACCAATCCGGTTTCGCTGTTTCCGGCCTTCATCCTGTTCTTCGGCATCGGCTACGCCACTAATATCGCGATCATCTACTGGGTGGTTGTCTGGCCGATCCTGCTTGGGACCGTCAATGGCGTGCGGCAAGCCGATCCCGCCTTGATCAAATACGCCCGCTCCGTCGGCCTGCCCGACTGGCGCATTTTCATCAAGGTTGTGGCCCCCTCCGCCGCCCCCTCCGTCATCACCGGCATGCGATTGGCGGCGACCTATTCGTTCCTGATGCTGGTTGTTTCCGAAATGGTCGGCGCGAGCAGCGGCCTGGGCTATCTCATCGTCAACGCCCAATATCTGATGAGCATCCACCTGCTTTATGTCGGCGTGATCGTGCTCGCGCTTCTTGGCATCGCGAGCAATTGGGGACTCGTCGCGCTGGAGCGGCGGCTGACCGCCTGGAAGCAGGACATCAATCCCTGACGCGTTCGAACCTGGCGAGGCGCTGCGCGCTTCGCCGACGCTTGCCTTTCTCCACCGCAAAGGAAAACAAAATGGCTTTATCCCGATTACTCTCAGCGACGTCCGCAAGGCGCATCGCCAGAATGCTTCTGCTGGCCGCCGGCGTCGCCCTCGCGACCGGCGCAGCGAGCGCCGACGATCTCAAGACCATCAAGATTTTCTTTCCGCCGTTGAACAACGGATGGACGTCCGGCTTCGAACTGGTCGAAGTCGCCGACGCGCAGGGCTTCTTCAAGAAATATGGCGTCAAGGACGAACTCGAAGTCGTTCCCTGGGACCAATATACGGTGGCGCTCGACAGCGGCGCGCTCGATTTCGCGCCCTTTTCCGACTACGCCTATTTCATCAATGCGCTGGACAAGGGCCTGAAGGCGAAAGAGGTCGTGTCCTCGACGCTGCCGTTCAATCCCGACATCGCCGGCGACGGCCTTGTCGTACTCGACAAGGGCCCGATCAAGACCGCGCAGGATCTCAAGGGCAAGCGCATCGGCACGACCTATCCGAGCTTCTCGGGCGTCTGGTTCGCGCTCGACTGGCTGTCCAAGCGCGGCGTCGCCAAGGACGACGTCAGCATCGTCCCGGTGCCGCAGGCCCAGCTTGAGCAGGTGCTTCAGCAAGGCGGCGTCGACGCCATCATCGCTTACGCGCCGCTGAACATCCAACTGGTCCGCAAGGGCGACTTCCGCCAGTTGTTTTCCGTCTCCGATATCGCGGGCCGCTTCATCACCCGCGGCGGCACGATGGCCAGCGACAAGTTCATCGCCGAGCATCCCGACCTCGTGAGGGCCTATGTCTCCGCGATCTCGGACGCCGCCGAGTGGGCCAATACGCATCCCGCCGAGGTCATCAAGCTCGGCATTGAGCGCGGCCGCCTCGACACCGCCTTCCTGCCCGATCTCTACAACAAGGACCGCAAGGAGGATTACAGCAAGTTGCGCTGGGCGCCGCACGCGTTGAACAACGCGCAGGATCTCGCGTTCTGGCTCGACCTCGTCGAGAAAGCGGGCATCGTGCCGACCGGCAAGCTCAAGCCCGCCGACCTCTACACCAACGAATTCAATCCGCACGCCAAGGATTCAGCGGCGGCCAATTGAACGCGCTTCGACGCGGCGTTTCCCTCCCGACGCCAGCGACGAACCGGGAGCCAGGCACGGCGGTCGCCTGGCTCCCGGGAACTATATCGCCCTTGCGAGCGGAGCGAAGCAGCCACTTCGTCATCAGGATTCATCATGAGCAGCGCCATTCAAATCCAGAACGTCGGCAAGACTTTCGCGGTGCGACGCGCGGCGGGACGACGCGCCCGGGAGGCGGAGGCTTTCACCGCGCTCGAAAATATCAATCTCGACGTCAAAGCGGGCGAGTTCCTGTCGATTGTCGGACCCAGCGGTTGCGGCAAGTCGACCCTGCTCGACTTGTTGGGCGGGCTGACCTTGCCAAGTTCCGGGCGAATTCTGATCGACGGCCATCCGATAACAGGCCCGGCGCTCGATCGCGGTCTCGTTTTTCAGCAATATGCTTTGTTCCCCTGGCGAACCGCGCTCAAGAACATCGAATTCGGCCTGGAGGCGAAGGGTGTCGCGCGGCGCGAGCGCGCCGAAAAGGCCGAACATTTTCTGGGCATGGTCGGCCTCGCCGGCTTTGGCGACCGCTATCCCTTCGAACTGTCCGGCGGCATGAAGCAGCGTGTGGCGATCGCCCGCAGCCTTGCCTACGATCCCGACGTTCTGCTGATGGACGAGCCCTTCGCGGCGCTCGACGCGCAGACGCGAGAGATTTTGCAAGGCGAACTCCTGCGCATCTGGGAGGAATCGGGCAAGACGATCGTCTTCATCACCCATGGCATCGACGAAGCGGTCTATCTCGGCCAACGCGTCGCCGTCATGACCTCGCGCCCCGGGCGCATCAAGCAGGTGATCGACATCCCGCTGGAATCGCGCACGCGCCAGGAGGACCTGCGCGCCGCGCCTGAATTCGCGCGGCTGCGTCATGAGATATGGAGCCTGCTGCGCGACGAATTTCAGAAAGCGGAAATTCTCGAACGCGGCAAGGTCTCCGGCGCGGCGCCCGCCAAGGCCGCCGCCGTTCGCTGAAAACTTCGCCACAAGGGATCGCCCGATGACCAGAGCCATTCGCTTCAACGCTTTCGAGATGAACTGTGTCGGGCATCAATCGCCCGGATTGTGGGCGCATCCGCGTGATCGCTCCTGGCAATATAAGGACGTCGAATATTGGACCGATCTCGCGGTCACGCTTGAACGCGGCATCTTCGATGGTATCTTCATTGCCGATGTGATCGGCTATTACGACGTCTACAAGGCCAGCAATTATCACGCGATCGCGCAGGCCGCGCAGATCCCGGTCAACGATCCCCTGCAACTCGCCGTGCCGATTTCAATGGCGACCAAACATCTCGGCATTGGCATTACCGCTTCGACGACCTTCGAACACCCCTATACGTTCGCGCGGCGTCTTTCGACCGCCGACCACCTGACCAAGGGGCGCGTCGGCTGGAATATCGTAACGTCCTATCTGCAGAGCGGCGCCAAAAACATCGGCGAAGGCGCGCTTCGCGTTCACGATAACCGCTACGAGGTCGCTGAGGAATATATGGAGGTTCTCTACAAGCTGTTCGAAGGGTCCTGGGAGGAAGGCGCCGTGGTGCGCGACCGTAAGGCGCGGATCTTCGCGCATCCGGAAAAGGTCCATGAGATCGGCCATAAGGGGAAGTTCTTCGAGGTGCCCGGCTATCATCTCTGCGAGCCGTCGCCGCAGCGCACGCCGCTGCTTTACCAGGCGGGATCGTCGGGCGCCGGCAAGAGCTTCGCCGGCCGCAACGCGGAATGCGTATTCTCCGCGTCGTTGACGAAATATTTCCTCAAGAACTATGTCGCCGCCGTGCGCGCCGCCGCAGCTGCGGCGGGCCGCGACCCGCGCAAGGTTCTCACCTATAATCTGGCGACGGTGATCGTCGACGAGACCGACGCCAAGGCGCAGGCCAAATTCGAGGAATACCAGCGCTATGCGTCTTACGATGGTTCGCTGACCTTCATGTCCGGCTGGAGCGGCGTCGACTTCGGTCAATTCGCGCCGACCGACCTTATCCAGAAAGTTCCGTCGAACGCGATCACCTCGATGATCGAAACGCTCGCCAATAGCGGCCGGTCATGGACCGTTGAGGAACTGGCGCGCTGGGGCGGGATTGGCGGCCTCGGCCCCGTCTTCGTCGGTTCGGCCGCGACGGTCGCCGACATCCTGCAGGAATGGGTCGAGGAGACCGACGTCGACGGTTTCAACCTCGCCTATGCGGTGACGCACGAGACATTCGAGGATGTCGTCAACCACCTCGTCCCCGAGTTGCAGCGCCGCGGCGCCTATGCCCGGCAATATAGGCCGGGAACATTGCGCGAAAAGCTGTTCGGCGAGGGGCCGTATTTGCCGCCCAGCCATCCCGCTGCGCAATATCGCGACATCGAGGCGTTCAAGCGGAAAGAAGCACTTGCCGGGAAGAGACTTCTGATCGAAGAGCCTTCGCTGGCCTGAGGCTGGTAAGCATTCTTGCGAGCCGCGCGGCTTTCGTCCAAGCGCGCGACAGGCGCACGCGCTGGCCAAGTTGGCCGGCCATCTGTATTGCTTCTCCCGGTGGACAGTTTGGCGACCCGGCGCCCTTCTGTCTCTGGGACATCCCAGGCCTTGCGACGATCCTGCCTGAAACATTCAATGGGCAAGGCTGCAAATATGGATCATGCGAAACGGCTTTCCGCGCTATGAGCGCTCCCGATTTGGCTGCGGTCGCCTTCGCCCAACAAATTGACTCCCCGCGCCAAAGTCAGGCCGCCTCGCAAACGCGCGAACAGGAAAGCCTCGGCCTGCTGCTGGGCTTCCTCGGCGTCGTGATTTTCGCCGCGACCTTGCCATTGACGCGCCTCGCCGTGCCCAGTCTCGGCCCGGAATTTCTCACCGCGGCGCGCGCGCTGATCGCCGGCCTGATCGCAGCGGGCGTTTTGCTTGCCGCGCGTCGCCCACTGCCTCGCCGGCAATTCCCGCGGCTTGCGGTCGCCGCGCTTTGCCTTGCCGCCGGCTTTCCCGCCTTCAGCAGCTTTGCGATGCGCACTTTGCCGGCCGCCCATGGCGGCGTCATCGTCGGCGTCCTGCCGCTCGCCACCGCTGTCGTCGCGGCGCTCATCGCGCGCGAGCGCCCTTCCCTGTCGTTCTGGGTCTGCGCGGTGCTCGGCGCCCTGCTCGTCGGCGGCTTCGCGCTGCGGCAAGGGGGCGGCGCATTGCAATGGGGCGACGGGCTGCTGCTGCTCGCCATCGCCTCGGCCGCGCTCGGCTATACCCTCTCGGGCCAATTGTCGCGTGAAATTCCGGCAAGAGACGTCATTTCCTGGATCGTCGTCCTCGCCTTGCCGCTGTCCGCGCCGCTGACCTTCCTCTATCGTCCAGCCGAGCCCGCGCTTGTCCCGCTGTTCGCCTGGGGCTGCCTCGCCTATCTCGGCGCGATGAGCATGTATCTCGGTTTTTTCGCCTGGAACGCCGGCATGGCGCTCGGCGGCGTCGCGCGCGTCTCGCAGACGCAACTCGCGCAACCCTTCATCACCATCGGCCTGTCGGCGCTGCTGCTGGGCGAGAGGATCGACGCGGAGACGGTTGTATTCGCGGCGCTGGTGGTGGGGCTGGTGTTTGTGGGGCGCAGGCAGAGGGTGACGGCGGCGCGGTAGGGACGGAATCGCTCCGGCGGATCGAAACAAAACCTCGATTGCCAATATGCGCTGCGAATGACAATCTGCGCTAACGAAGGTCGATTGCCTCCTCCGCTTGGAACGACGCCCCGTGTTTGTTGGCAAGTCCGCCATCATAATTCTTGTCGCCGCGGCGATGGCGGCGCCCAGCATTGCGGATGCCGGATCGACATCGGGTCAATGCGGCGCGCTCAGAGCGGAGGATGCCAAGGTACGTGCCGACAACGAAATCATCCAAGAGGAGGGCCGTCGCAGAGGCCATCCAAGATGGTGCGCTTACGCGCGCGACATTATTCGCGCCGCGGACAAAGTGATCTTTATCATCACTCACGACCCTGCTAAATGCCAAGTGACTAGCGACCGGCTTGAGGCGATCGAGGCGGGGAGAACCCAAATGGTGGCGTTCACCGAGGGGTGTCCGTAACGAACGGGGCCGAACCTCGCGATAGAGCGCGACGTGAAAGCGCAGCGTCGGCGCTTGTGAGACAGTCATAGAGTTCAGAAACTTCCTCGCCAGCGACGAATTGTTTCAGTTCGATCCGGCGCTTCATCTTTTCCTGTGGCGCATCGCTAATCTCGGCCCATTCGGAATCGATGATGCTGAAGCGCGCCGCCCGCTGCCTCGCCGGCAATTCCCACGGCTTGGCGTAGCTGCCGAGACGATTGTATTCGCGGCGCTGGTGGTGGGGCTGGTGTTTATGGGGCGCAGGCAGAGGGGGACGGCTGCTTAAGGGCGTCAAGCGGCTATTGCCGCCGCTCCGAAAAAGTCTCCCGTCGATCCCCTTCCCGGTTCGTCGGAATCATGCAATGAGGCGACTTGTAATGCGGTCCGATCGCGCCACGCTAGCCAACGGAGCTGTCGAGCGAACCGGCCCTCGAATGCGATCCAGCCGAAAGTTGCTATGAACGAGAAAACCACCGGCAATCGCGAGCATTCTGACGCCATCAGCGAGGATGAGAGTCGCAGCCTGAGCCTTCTCCATCTGACGCTCCTGGCGCTGGCGCTTGGGATCGTCACCGGATTGGGCGCGGTGCTGTTTCGCGACCTGATCGGCCTGCTCCACAATCTTTTTTTCGCTGGGCGTTTCGCGCTGTCCTATGACGCCAATGATTTCACGGCGCCAAGCCCGTGGGGCGCCTTCATCATCCTGGCCCCGGTGATCGGCGCGGTGATCGTCACGTTCCTGGTGAGCAATTTCGCTCCCGAAGCCAAAGGTCACGGCGTTCCCGAAGTGATGGACGCCATTTACTATCGCGAGGGAATCATCCGGCCTGTCGTCGCTCTGGTCAAATCGCTCGCTTCGGCTTTCGCGATCGGCAGTGGTTCTTCCGTAGGGCGCGAAGGCCCCATCATTCAGATCGGTTCGGCTCTGGGTTCGACCCTGGGCCAGATTGTCGCGATGCCGCCCGGCCAGCGGATCGCGCTCGTCGCGGCCGGCGCAGGCGCTGGCATTGCCGCGACATTCAACACGCCGATCGGGGGCGTGATGTTCGCCATCGAATTGATGCTGCCGGAGGTGAGCGTCAGCACTTTTTTGCCCGTCGCGGTCGCCACAGGCGCGGCGACCTTTGTCGGACGCTGGTTCTTTGGGCAGCAGCCGGCCTTCCTGGTCCCTCAGATGGCGCCGCTGACCGCGGACGCCAGCGCGGTGGCGCTGCTGGTCCTGTATGCAGTCTTGGGCGCGCTCACAGGCGTCGCCGCGGCGGCCTTCATTCGCACCCTGCATCTGGCCGAGGATATTTTCGACAAGATTCCCTGGCGCTATCCGCGCCACATGCTGGGCATGCTGCTGGTCGGCGTCCTGATGTACGTCCTCTATCGAACGCTCGGGCAATATTATGTCGACGGCGTCGGCTATGCGACGATCGAGAGCATTCTGGTCGGCCATACATCCACGGTCTGGCTGCTGGCGCTGCTGTTTGTCTGCAAGGCGCTGGCGACATCGACCAGCCTCGGCTCAGGCTCGTCGGGCGGCATCTTTTCCCCGTCGCTGTTCATGGGCGCGACGCTCGGCGGCGGTTTCGCGGCGCTGCTGGCGGCGGCGGGCGTGCCTCTTCCGCTCAGCATTCCAGCCTTCGCGATGGTGGGCATGGGCGCGATGGTCGGGGGCGGCACCGGCGCGGTGATGACCGCCATCACGATGACGTTCGAGATGACGCGCGACTACGACATCGTCATGCCGATGATTCTGGCGGTGGCGACGAGCGTCGGCGTGCGCCGACTGCTGTCGCGGGAGAACATCTATACGATCAAGCTGGCGCGCCGCGGGCGCGCTGTTCCCAAGGCGCTGCACGCCAATATGTTCCTGGTGCGCCATGCGCGCGAGGTCATGGATTCCGACGTGCTCGTTCTGCCGGCGGAGCAGAGCTTCGACGCGTTCTTGCGCGAGCACGAAGCGGAAGGCCGGCTGCGCCATGTCGTGGTGACAAAAAGCGGCCGGCTGTTTGGAGTCATCCGCGTCAACACGGGGCTGCGGCGCGGCCTCGAAGGCGCCCATACCGGCGTCTCTCTTGGCGATGTCGCCAACCGCGATTATACGATCGCGGGCGAAGACGCGATCGCCTTCGACGTCATCGGGCGGATGTGGCGCAGGAAAGCGTTCATGGCGATCGTCGTGCGCGGCGGACGCGGCGTCCCGCGCGGCGACGACGTCGTCGGAATCATCACCAAGGAGCACGTCGCCGATTCCGTGGCGAACAGTCTGAAAATCTATCCGAATTAATGCCGGGCGCGGCGGCGTGTGCGATCGCGCGCGCTTGAACCCGCCATCGCATCTCCGCAGCCATCCGCGCGGCGTCGAATTCCCGCAAATCCCATTAGTTTCAATTAACCGTACAACGCACATAGATTGCATGTGCATCGTGTTCATTCCTCCCCATTAACCGGTTCTCCCGTATAGGCCCTGTTATCAACGGGCGGCTGGTGGGGTTTGCTTATGGATATGGGTCGTTTCGGGACCGGTCTGAGACGCGGCTCCTGGGAGCAGGGCGAGCTCTTCGAACTGTTGAGCCTCATGACAATGGGCGCCTGTCTGTGGATCATCGGCGCGCGGCTGGGCGTGTTCGACTCGATCAGCCGCTTTGCCCTCGCTCACGATCTGATGAACCTGGTCATGCTGAGCGGTTGCATGGGCCTGGGCGTCTTCGCCGCCGCGATCCGTAAATCATTCCTGCTGCGCAGGGCGATGCACGCGCGCATCGCAGCGGAGGCGCAGGCTGAATCGATCGCCCGTCATGACGCGCTGACGGGGCTCGCCAACCGGCGCCTGTTTCACGAGACCCTCGCCGAATCGCTGCGGTCGCGCCAGGCCGGCGAGCAATTCGCGGTGCTGCTGATCGATCTCGACCGGTTCAAGCCGGTCAACGATGTCCATGGCCATGCCGCCGGCAATGCGGTGCTGTGCGCCGTCGCCGATCGGCTGCGTTCGCTCACGCCGCCAAAGAGCATGGTCGCCCGTCTCGGCGGCGATGAATTCGCCGCGCTCGTGCCTTATGAGAGCGATCGCGATGCGCTGATCCGCTTGGCGCAGCAGATCATCGCCGCCGTGCGCAACCCGATTCCCTGGAACGAGGGACAGCTCGAAGTGGGTGCCACCATCGGCATCGCTCTGGCGGGCGCTGAAAACGTCGAGCCCGAGGCCCTTCTGCACGCGGCCGATGTCGCGATGTACCAAGGCAAGCGCGAAGGGCGCGGCGCCTTCCGTTTCTTCCAGGCCGAAATGGATGTCGCGCTGAAGGCGCGCGCACGGCTGGAGGCCGATCTCCGGCTGGCGATCACCCGCGGCGAAATCGCGCCCTACTTTCAGCCGATCGTTTCGCTGCCGGCGCAAGACCTGATTGGCTTCGAGGTTCTGGCGCGCTGGAACCATCCCACCGAAGGGCTGATCGCGCCTGACAATTTCATTCCCATTGCCGAGGAGACCGGAATGATCGCCGATCTCTTTTACGGCCTGCTGCGCCAGGCCTGTTCCGACGCAAGGAATTGGCCGCCTCATCTTCAGCTCGCCGTCAATATTTCGCCGCAGCAATTGCAAGATCAGTGGCTGCCCGAACGAATCCTCGGCATCCTTGCCGAGACCGGCTTCACGCCCAGCCGGCTCGAAGTCGAAATCACCGAAACGGCGCTCATCAACGATCTGGAGGCCGCGCGCTCCACCCTTACGTCGCTGCAAAACTCCGGCGTCAAGATCGCTCTCGACGATTTCGGCACCGGCTATTCGAGCCTCTATCACCTCAGGGAATTGCGCTTCAACAAGCTCAAGATCGACAGGAGCTACGTCACCTCGCTCAAGCAAGGAAGCGAGCGCGCCAAGCTCGTCGACGCCATCATTCAACTGGGCGCCAGCCTGAGCCTGCAGACGACCGCCGAGGGCATCGAAACAGCGACGAGCCTCGATTGGCTCTCCGACCAGGGCTGCAATTTCGGCCAGGGTTATTTCTTCGGCGCCCCAATGCCCAAGGACGCCGCCGACCGCTATCTCGATAGCGCGGAAGCGGCCCGGCTGGCGGAGCGGCAAGCCAAGGCCGCGCACGCCGCGTGAATCGGGCCGGCGGCCGCTGTGTTGACGCGTCGGCGGGTGCGGCCATAGGCTCGTCAGCCAGCCGCTCGCGCGGCGCATGGAGAGTTCAATGACGCGTCTGCTATCCGCCGCGATCGCGGCTTGCGTCCTGTGCTCGCCGTCCCTGGCGCTCGGCGCCGATTATGCCCCGATCAACTGCGCCAAAGCCGCTTCGCCCGCGCAACAGGCCATCTGCCGAAACTATGCGCTTGGCCAAGCGGAGGCGCGGATGGCGACGCTGTTTGGCATTTCGATGTCGCTGGTCGCGATGGGCCAGCGCGGCGATATCGGCGATGCGCAATTGCAATGGCTGAAGACGCGCGAAGCATGCGGCGGCGACGTCGCCTGCTTGACCCAGGCCTATGCGGCGCGCAACGCGCAACTGAGCGGAATCATCGACGATATCGCATCGCGCGGCCCGTATTGATCAGCCCGGCGGCCGCGCCGCCATCGCCTCTTCGAGCACTTCGAAAATGCGCGGATGCGCGCAAAGCGCCACATTGAAACGCAGGAACGCGCGCCCGCCTTGCGATAGGCTGAACACATTGCCCGGCGCGAAGACCACGTCGTTTTTCAGGCCATGGCGCGCGATGTCGGCGGCGTCGAGGCCGTCGGGCAGCCGCGCCCACAAGAACAGGCCGCCGCGCGGCTCGACCCATGGCTTGAGGCCAAGGACGCCGAGGCGGCGGATCGTCTGCCCCATCGCGCCCGAGAGCTTGGCGCGCAGCCCGACGAGATGGCGCCGGTGGCCGCCGTCGGCCAGCAGGCGATGCAGCAGCGCCGCCGATAAATGACCGTTGCCCTGGCTGATGGCGAGTTTGAGATCGACAAGCTGTTCGATCCATTCTGGCCTCGCCACGATATAGCCGCAGCGGATCGCCGCCGAGACGGTTTTGGAAAGACTGCCGACCTGGATCACCCGATCGAATCCGTCGAAGCCGGCGAAACGGGGCGCGGGCTCGGGTTCGAAATCGGCGAAAATATCGTCTTCGATAATGATCGTGTCATGCTTCTCGGCGAGCTTCAGCACGCGATGGGCGACGACCGGCGATATCGTCGCCCCGGTCGGATTATGCAGCCCCGCAATGGTCAGATAGAAGCGCGGCTTGTGGGCGGCCAGAATGCGCGCGAAAGCCTCGACATCAGGTCCCTCGGGCGTGAAAGGGACGCCGACAGCCTTCACGCGATGGGCCCGCAGCAGCGCCAGGAAATTGAAATAGCAGGGGTCGTCGACCAGCACGGTGTCGCCGGGCTCCAGCAGGAATCGGCACAACATGTCGAGCGATTGCGAGGCCGAATCGGTGAGCAGGATGTGATCGGGCTCGGCCATCACCCCGCGCTCGGCGAGGCGCCTTGCATGATGCAGACGCAAGGGGGCGAAGCCGAGCGGCGCGTCATATTGGATGCGGGCGGCCGACGGGCCGCGCGCCAGCGTGCGCAGGCCGCGCTGGATACTGAGATCGGGCATCCATGAATCAGGCAGCCAGCCCGACCCCGGCTTCAACACATCGGGGCCCGATTGCAGGGACTGGCGCATCAGCCAGAGCGGATCGATGGCGCGCTCGAGCTGCGGACCAAGCGCGGCGAGCGAGAGCGGCCGCGTCGGCCCGGCGACGTAAAAGCCCGAGCCGCGCCGCGCGACAATGGCCCCCTCGGCGATGAGCCGGTCATAGGCCTCGACTACCGTCGATTTCGAAACCTTCATCGTTTCCGCAAAGCCGCGCACCGAGGGCAGCCGGGCGCCGGGCGCAAGAGACCGGCTGTCGATGCGGCCCTGAATGGCGGCGACGACGGAGGCGGCGAGCGTCGGACCACGGCTCTCGGGCGATTGGCGATCAAGCATCTGTATTGGCTTTCATCACGGACAGTTTGGTGAAACTGTACTCATCTGTCTCTGGGATGGCTAGCGGTTTTCGACGATCCTGTCGGAAATAATGCAGGCAAGGTCGCCGCCATGTTCCATTCGAGACAGGTTTTTCAAACGACACCGACGCCGCCGGCCTGGGCGGCCTTGCAGCGGGTCGCCTCCTGGCCGTTTCGCGTGGCGGCCGCGCGCGCGGCCATGGGCCAACTCGCCGGCATGAGCGACCGCGAGCTTGCCGATATCCGCCTGACCCGCCAGGACCTGCGCGACGCTTCCGCGCTGCCGTTGGGCGATGATCCCACCCGGGTTTTCGCGATGCGCGTCAGAGAGCGGGACGGCCGGTAGAGCGGCAGGCTACGCGCGTCGGCGGAATGAACTGTCGCTGGAATTTCCCCATCCGGGCGAAGCGCTCTTGCGCGCGCCCGATATTTGCGGGAGGTTTCACAGATCAGAAACGGGACGGGAGGTTGAAATGAGCGAGAAGCATAAGCCTCAGGAAGACATTGTCCACAAAGCCGCTGTTTTTATGACGCATCCCGAAAAGGCGACGCCGGAAGACATCAAGCGGATGGCCGCGCGCATCCTCGATGACCAGCGCAACGATCCCGAAAAGCACGCCAAGGCCAAAAAATAACCGCAGGCCGGCGCGGCTTTTCCACTACGCCAGACGATGGCGCGGACGCCGTCCGCGCCATCGACGTGATTCAGCTTCGCCCGGGCGCCGGTCCTTCGGCTGAGCCCGCAATTTCACGCAGACGCGCGCGGCGCGATCGTCGCTCTAAAAGGGATCAGTCCGCTGATTGCGGCGCCGCGGCCGCGCGCGAGAAGACGATTGTCGTGCGTGTGCCCTTTCCGGGGCTCGATTCGGTCTCGACGCTCGCCTTCGCGTTCTCGCGCAGGGATTGGACGATCAACGCGCTAAGTTTGCCGCGCTCGGGCCACACGATTCCCTCGGGAAGGCCGATTCCATTGTCGGCGATGACAATGCGGCAACCGTTGCCATCGGACAGGCTGTTCAGCGTGATCGCGCCGCTGTCGCGGCCGGCGAACGCATGTTTCAAGGCGTTTGTCAGAAGCTCATTGACCACCAGCCCCGTCGGCATCGCGACATTCACCGACACCGGATAAGGATCGAGCTTCAGATCGAGCCGGATGCCCTCGACCGCGTGCGAACTCAACACCGAAGAAGCGATCTTGCTGAGATAGACGCCAAGGTCGATCTCATCTTTCGGCCCGTGATCCGCCAACAGAGCGTAGAGGTGCTGGATCGATTCGATCCGCCCCGCCAGACGTTCGAAAGGCGCGGTGTCCATACGCCCGCGCGCGTTCCTGGCCTCGATTCGCATCAGCGCCGTGATCATCTGCAGATTGTTCTTGACCCGGTGCTGGACCTCCATCAGCAGCGTGTCTTTTTCGCGAACCGCACGCTCAAGCTCTTCGCGCTCCTGCCCGTGCGCGCCGACATCCACCAGCGCGGCGAGCCGATAGCAAGGCTTCCCGTCATCATCCTCGATGACATTGGAATAGGCGTCGACGATGGAAAACTCCTGATCCCCGCGTTCGATCTTGAATGTCGCGACGAAATCGGTCGACTCGACGATGGCCGCGCCAAGGTCGCGCGTCTCGCTCTCCGCATCGCCACGGCCCTTGAGAATGCTCCACCGCTTTCCCGTCACTTCGGACGCGGCCTGCCCGGACAGTTTCTCAAATTCCGGATTGGCGTAGACGATCCGTTCGGGATCCTTCATTTCAGCGATAATGATGGCGATCGGAATTTGATCGAGAAAACGCCTGAACGCCTCGCTGTCGAGGGCGTCGGCCAGATCGGGCGTGGCGAGAAGCGTCTCGACTTGCTCGGCTTTCCCGCTTTCTTCGTTCATACGATGGCTCACTGTCGTCAGAATGACATTTCTGGCGAACGATAGGCTCACAAATCGGGCCAGGGAACAAGGAAGCGCGTTGCCGAAGCCGAGCGGGCCGAGCCCCGGAGGTCCATTTTGGCCTCCTGCTCCCTCCCCTCACGCCTTCTCCAGCGCCAGCGCGATCCCCTGCCCGACCCCGATGCACATCGTCGCCAGCGCACGCCGCGCGTCGCGATCGTTCATTTCGATCGCAGCGGTCAGCGCAAGGCGCGCGCCCGACATGCCGAGGGGATGGCCGATGGCGATGGCGCCGCCGTTGGGGTTCACATGCGGCGCATCGTCGGGCAGATGCAGCCCGCGCAAGACGGCGAGGGCCTGCGAGGCGAAGGCTTCGTTCAGTTCGATCACGCCGAAATCGCCGATCTTGAGACCCAGCCGCTCCATTAGCTTCACCGTCGCCGGCAGGGGGCCATAGCCCATGATGCGCGGCGCGACGCCCGCCGTGGCCAGGCCGATGATGCGCGCCAGCGGCTTCAGCCCGAAGCGCTTGACCGCCTCACCCGAGGCGACAATCACGGCGGCGGCGCCGTCGTTGACGCCTGAGGCGTTGCCCGCCGTCACCGTGCCGCCCTTGCGGAAGGGCGTGGGCAGAGCGGCGAGTTTGTCGAGGCTGGTCTCGCGCGGATGCTCGTCGCGCTCGACGAGCGTGACATTGCCCTTCCGGTCCTTGATTTCGACGGGCGCAATCTCGCGCGCCAGCCGGCCATTCTTTTGCGCGGCGGCGGCGCGCGCCTGGCTGCGCAGCGCGAAGGCGTCCTGATCGGCGCGCGAAATCTGGAATTCCTCGGCGACGTTCTCGCCAGTCTCGGGCATCGAATCGACGCCATATTGCGCCTTCATCAGCGGATTGACGAAGCGCCAGCCGATCGTCGTGTCATAGACTTCGACATGGCGCGAAAAAGCCTCGGCCGCCTTGCCCTGCACGAAAGGCGCGCGCGACATGGATTCGACGCCCCCTGCGATGGCGACATCGATCTCGCCGGCGCGGATCGCCCGCGCCGCGGTGCCGATCGCATCGAGGCCCGAACCGCACAGGCGGTTGATCGTCGCGCCCGGAACGCTCGTCGGTAGGCCGGCGAGTAGGCCCGCCATGCGCGCGACGTTCCGGTTATCCTCGCCCGCCTGATTGGCGCAGCCGGCGAACACATCATCGATCGCATGGGGATCGAGGCCCGGCGCCTTGGCGAGGACCGCCCTGATGGCGTGCCCGAGCAGATCGTCCGGCCGCACGGACGACAGCGCGCCGCCATAACGGCCGACCGGCGTGCGTGCGCCTTCGCAGAGGAATGCTTCGGTCATGTCACAAGCTCCATGATTACTGTCCGCCCGCCGCCTCGCCCGGCGCGAGATCGGCGAAACGGCGATCGGCGCGCGCGAGGCTGACGATCAGCGGCGCAGGCTCATAGCCCGCGCCAGCGAAGGCATGCGCCTCCTCTATATCGGCGAGGATCCGCCCAAGTCCAAGCGCATCGGCTTCGAACATCGGGCCGCCGCGCCAGGCGGGATAACCGTAGCCGCTGATCAGCACGACGTCGATGTCGAGCGCGCGACGCGCGATGCCATCGCTCAGGACCTTCGCGCCTTCGTTGACGATCGCCGCGCGCACCAGCCGCTGGATCGTGTCGTTGGAAAACACACGCTGTTCGCGATGCTTTTGGGCGCGCACCTTGTCGATGAGCCCGCTCACCAGGGGATCGAGCGCTTTCTTGCCGCCGGAATAGCTGTACCAGCCCGCCCCCGTCTTCTGGCCGAAGCGGCCGAGCGCGCAAAGCTCGTCGGCGATGGTCGAGGCGTAGCGCACATTCGGGTTCAGCGTCGGCGCGAGGCGCTTGCGCCGCGCCCAGCCGATATCGAGGCCGGCAAGGTCGCCGACCGCATAGGGCCCCATCGCAAAACCGAATTCCTCCAGCGCGCCATCCACCCCTTGCGGCGCCGCGCCGTCCTCGACCATCATATCGACGATCGGGCGCCAATGGGCGAGGATGCGATTGCCGATGAAGCCGTCGCAAACGCCGCAGACAACGGCGATCTTACCAAGCTTCTTGGCGACGGCGACGCCGGTGGCGACCGCATCCTTGGCGCTGGCCGGCGCTTCGACGACTTCGACGAGGCGCATGACATTGGCGGGCGAAAAGAAATGCAGCCCGATCACATCGCCTGGCCGGCCGCTCGCTTGCGCGATGATTCCAACATCGAGATAGGATGTATTGGTGGCGAGGACCGCGCCCGGCTTGGCGATGGCGCCGAGGCGCGCGAAAATGTCCTTCTTGACGTCCATATCCTCGAACGCCGCCTCGACGACGAGATCGCAAGCGGCAAGCGCTGCAAAATCGCTCCCCACCGCGACGCTGGCGCTGCGCGCCTCGTGCTGACTGGCGGTGAGGCGTCCCGATTTGAGCTGGCGGTCCCAGGGCGCAGCAATGCGCTTGCGCCCGGCCTCGACGGCCGCCTCGCTGGTCTCGACCACAATGACGGAAAAGCCCCCGTCGGTGAAGGCGACCGCGATCCCCGCCCCCATCGTGCCGGCGCCGATGATGCCGACGCGTTCGACCTTGCGCGGCGCGATGCCCTCAAGCTGCGGCGCGCGCGGCGCTTCCCGCTCCGCCATGAAGACGTAGCGCATCGCCTTCGACTGGTCGCTCTGCAGGCATTCGATGAAGGCCGCGCGCTCGCGCGCCATGCCCTCGGCGAAGGGCAGTTCGGCGGCGAGCAGCACGGTCCGCGCGGCGACCAAAGGCGAGGCCTGGCCGCGCGATTTCTGCGCGATTCCGGCCAGCGCGGCGTCGATTTCGGCGCGATCGAAGGGCGACGGCGCAAGCTCGCTCAGGCGGCGGATCGGGCGCCCGACAAGCGAACGGGCGAGAGCAATCGCGCTGTCGCGCAGATCGCCGGCGGCGAGGGAATCGGCGATTCCGAGCGCCAGCGCTTCATCCGCCTTGACCTGCCGGCCGCTCGCCGCGAGATCGATCGCGGCGCGGACGCCGATCAGGCGCGGCAGGCGCTGCGTGCCGCCGGCGCCGGGAATGAGGCCGAGCTTGACTTCCGGCAGGCCGACAATCGCGCCGGGGTCGAGCACGCGGGCGTGACAGGCGAGCGCCAGCTCGAAGCCGCCGCCGAGCGCGGTGCCATGGACCGCGGCGACGACAGGTTTGCCCGAGGCTTCGACGATCGTCAGGACATCGGGCAGCGCCGGCGGCAGCGGCGGCTTGCCGAATTCACGGATGTCGGCGCCCGCGACGAACGTACGCCCCTCGCAAGCGATGACGATCGCCGCGACGGCCGCGTCCTTATTAGCCGCCTCGATCGCCGTGACCAGACCTTTGCGAACCGCCTGCGAGGACGCGTTGACCGGCGGATTGTCGATCAGGATCAGCGCGACATCGCCGCGATTCTCGATCCGGACCGCGGACGCGACAGCATCGTCTGGCATTTTTCCGCTCCGCTTAGACTCGTTTCCTCGGGCAGCATCATTAATGGGGCGGTTGCTTCGACGCAATCGAGCGAGGCTGCGCGCGCTCCCCTTCTCCCGCCTCCGGCGGGAGAAGGGGAGCGCGCCGGTTTCCCATTCTTCTCACGCCCGGTTAAATATTCTTTCGGCCCCCTGTCAAAATCGCATCCGCTCGATCGTCATGGAAGCAGCGGGGCCTGACGCCTTGCGCAACCGGAGTGTGCATCATGCAATATATGCTGTTGATCTATGGCGACGAAAGCGCGCGGGCGCATGCGACGAAAGAGCAGATGGGCCAGATGTTCGCCGCCTATGGCGCCTATACCGAGGCGATGAAAAAGGCCGGCGTGTTCAAGGCGGGCGATCCGCTGGAAGCCGCCTCGACCGCGACGACCGTGCGCGTCGCCGACGGCAAGACCAAGGTGCTGAACGGCCCCTATATCGAAAGCAAGGAGCAGCTTGGCGGCTATTACCTGATCGAGGCGCCCGATCTCGACAGCGCCTTGTCCTGGGCGGCGCGCTGCCCCGGCGCGCAATTTGGCACGATGGAGGTCCGGCCCGTCAGGCCGATGGTGTTGTCTAACTTTTAACGCTGCGAGAGGGCGACGAGCGCGCGGGCGAGGCGGCGACGCAAGCGCCGCGCGCTTTCGCCTCCGCTTGGTCGATCGGACCGGCGCTGGTTTCCCATTGTTGCGATGCCGGCTCAATATTCCTGGGGCGCCCGGTCGAAATCGTGACGGCGCGAACGTCACTGAAACAGCGGGGCCTGACGCCCCGCCGTGAAAGATGAGGAGAGCGTCATGCAATATATGCTGTTGGTGTATTGGAACGAAGGCGCACAGGCCGCCGCGACAAAAGAGCAAAAGGCCGAGACTTTCGCCGCCTATAGCGCTTATGCCGAGGCGTTGAAGAAGGCCGGCGTGTTTCTGGCCGGCCATGGCTTGCAGGCGACGGCGACGGCGACCGTCGTGCGCGCCCCCGAGGGCAAAGCCAAGGCGCTCAATGGACCCTATGCCGAAAGCAAGGAGCAGCTTGGCGGTTACTTCCTCCTCGACGCGCCGGATCTCGACAGCGCGCATGCCTGGGCGGCGCGTTGCCCTGGCGCCCGGCATGGCGCGGTCGAGGTTCGCCCCCTCATGATCTATTGATCGAAACCTTCGATGCCGCGAGAAAGCGAACAACGGGCGGCAGAGACCGCGGAAGCGGTGGCGCGCCGAAGCTATGGCAAGCTCGTCGCCATTCTTGCGGCGCGAACGCGCGATGTGGCGGGCGCCGAAGACGCTTTGTCGGAGGCCTTCGCTTCCGCTTTGGTCGATTGGCCCGTCAACGGCGCGCCCCAATGCCCCGAGGCGTGGCTCGTCGCGGTCGCCCGGCGCAAGATGGTCGACGCCGCCAGGCGCAGACAGGTCGGCGATGCCGCCGCCGACCATTTGCAGCTTTTGGCGGAGGAGCTTGAGGCCATGGCCTGGGAGACGCCGCAAATTCCCGACGAGCGTCTCGCCTTGATGTTCGCCTGCGCCCATCCGGCGATCGAGGCCGGGATCAGGGCGCCGCTGATCCTGCAGACGATCCTCGGCTTTGACGCCGAGGCGATTGGCTCGGCTTTTCTCGTCTCGCCCGCCGCGATGGGCCAAAGGCTGGCGCGCGCCAAGAACAAGATCAGGGGCGCCGGCATTCCGTTCCGCGTCCCCGAACGCGCCGAAATGCGCGAGCGCCTGGAGGCGGTGCTGGAGGCGATCTACGCCGCCTATACCGAGGGCTGGAGCGATCCGGCGGGCGCCGACGTGCGCCTGCGCAATCTCGCCGAGGAGGCGATCTGGCTCGGCCGGCTGGTCGTCAAGCTTCTGCCCGACGAGGCCGAGGCGCTCGGCCTGCTCGCGCTGATGCTCTATTCGCAGGCGCGGCGCGGCGCGCGGCGCGATGCATCGGGCGAATTCGTGCCGCTCGCCGACCAAGATACCGCGCTGTGGGACGAAGGGCTGATCGACGAAGCCGAGGCGCTGCTGTTTCGCGCCAGCGCGCTGGAAAAGTTCGACCGCTACCAACTGGAGGCGGCGATCCAATCGGCCCATGTCGTGCGGCGGCGCGGCGGCGGCGCCGACTGGGCGGCGATCGAACGCCTCTACGATGGGCTCTGCGCCATCACCGGCTCGCCGGTGGCGGCGATCAATCGCGCGGTGGCTGTCGCCGAAACGCGCGGCGCGGCCGAAGGCCTCGCGGCGCTGCCCGCGCTCGGCGACCATCCCCGCCTCGCCGACTATCAGCCCTATTGGGCGGCGCGCGCCGAACTCCTGTCGCGGCTCGGCGACATCGCCGCCGCGCAGGAGGCCTACGACCAGGCGATCGGGCTGGAGGCGGACCCCGCCGTGCGGCGGTTTCTGCAGAAGCGACGGGCGGAGGGTTCGCGCGTTCACTGACGCTGGCGCACGGCGGTCGCCGATGGAAGCGCCGCGGAATAGCCGCGGCCCCCGAAAGACCCGAAACGGTCCGTCAAAATCCCCGCTAAGTCCTTGATTCTCGCCCACCCGGAAGGACGCGTGCTTCCGCGAAATAAGCCATATCAAGAACTTGCCCCCCATCGGGCTTCCACATCGTGTTTTTTGGCGCAACCGGCGGGCCTGTGAGCCCGCCGGGCGATCGCGTTCCTGCTTGGGCAGACAGGACGGGGACGTGCAAAGCGGGACGATCTGCCTTTTGGAAAACAAGCCTATGAGATTAGCGTAGATTTCATTTTTCAGAAAATAAATGTTGCGCGACGGCGATTCTCATGATGACCATGGGATACCCCCCTCCGTCATGGCCGGGCTTGTCCCGGCCATCCAAGCCGTAATGCCGAAATCAACCTCGAAAGGTTTTCGCGACGGCGCCGCGCGGATGGCCGGGACAAGCCCGGCCATGAGGACGGGTATTGCAGTAACGGTGTGGACATGGATTCACGCCCACGCCTTAGGCGGCGCGCATGCCATCGTCGTGCTCGGCGTCAAGTCGACCGCTACGCGGGCGCTTCGCGCGACTTGACCCCTCCGCTCGACGATGGCGTTTGGCTGCCAAGACCCTTTGCTGAGCAATGCGGCCCTGGGGCCGCTTCGCTCAGCAAAGGGTCTTGGTAGGCCACTTGCCGCGCCGACGAGACGCAGTCACCCCGAAGGGGCCGTAACGAAGTGAAGGAGCGGCGCAGCCGCTTGTCGGCGGCTCGGCGGTGTGGCCCTCCCCCCGAGGCGCCTCAATCGGACGGCCGTGGAGAGGCCAAAATGTGAGTTACTGAACCGCTTTGAGCCCGCTTTCGCAACCAATCAGGCGCCGTTCGCGACGCTTTCGACCTGTTTCCTACACGCAAGACCGGAAACAACTGCGCGGAGTCGAATGGATAAAGCGTATCCCGACGGCCTGCGAGCCGTAGCACGAGGCGAGCGCCCTCTGGCGCACGCGGCATGGGCGTTCCGCGCTCTTCTGCCCGTCATGCGAAATAAGCCACGTCCTCAAACGCCAGCCGCGCGTTGCGCGGTTGCAGCGATTCCGGCCTCCCATAGCCAAGACCGCAGATGAAGTTCGATTGAATTCGGCCGTCCGGGAAAAAGGCCTGATCGACAGCGTCATTGTCAAAGCCCGACATAGGCCCGCAGTCCAGGCCCAGGGCGCGCGCCGCCAGGATGAGATAAGCGCCTTGCAGGGCGCCGTTGCGCATCGCCGTGACTTCTGGAACCGGGTTCATGGCGGCCAGCATCTTCAATCGTTCGGGCGGCAGGTGACCCAAAAGCGTCGGGAATTTGTCCGCGAAATCGAGATCGTGGCCGATGATGACGGTCACCGGCGCCGCGAAGATTTTCGCGCGGTTGCCCTCCATCGCCGCGCCCGCGAGCTTTTGCTTGGCCGCCGGACTGCGGACAAAGATGAAACGCCCCGGGCAGGAGTTGAGCGAGGTCGGCCCCCATTTCAGGAGCTCGTAGAGCGCCCTTATGAGTTCCTCCTCAACAGGACGGTCGCTCCAGTCCTTGTGCGTTCGGGCGGCGCGAAAGAGTTGATCGAGCGAGGCGGATGGAAGCGCGTTTGGCATGTCATTTCCTTGTTCGGTTTGGCGGCGAACCCTGAATAGGATTCATGTGGTCAGGAGCAGACATAGGCGCCTGATTACCGCTTGATTAGCGGGTATTATTTTGTTTTAATTTCAAGCGATCGTTGAAAATGATAGGCCCCTATGGAAACGCTGGCGAACCTCGAATCCTTCGCGCGGACTGCGGAAGGCGGCAGCTTTTCAGAAGCGGGACGCAGGCTGGGACTGACCGCGGCCGCCGTCAGCCGCAACGTGGCGATGCTGGAACGCAACCTCGGGGTCAGGCTGTTTCATCGATCGACCCGCAAACTGACGCTCACGGAAGCCGGCGAGCGGTTCCTCGCCTCGATCGACGGCAACCTCGATGCGCTCCAGGCCGCCATTGCCGAGGCGGCGGCGCACAGCAGCGAGCCGGCAGGCGTCTTGAAAGTCAGCCTGAGCCCGACGTTTGGACTGACGCATATCCTGCCGCTGCTGCCGCCCCTGCTGGCGAAATACCCGCGCATCAAGCCGGAATGGCGCTTCGAGAACCGGCCCGTCGACCTGATCGCCGAGGGCTACGACGCCGCCATCGGCGGCGCCTTCGATCTCGCCCCCGGTCTCGTATCGCGCACCCTGGCCCCGGTGCATGTCGTCGCCGTGGCCTCGCCGACTTATATGGCCGGCCGGACGCCGCCGGCCGATCCCTCGGAACTCGCCGCCTATCACGGCATCGTCATGCGCCCGCCGGGCACCGGACGAATTCGTCACTGGATGCTGCGAAATGCGAATGGGATCGAGATCGCCGGAACGCTCACTGAGGCCATCGTCGTCAATGACCCCGCCGCGATGCGCGAGGCCGCGCGTCTTGGCCTGGGCGTGTCGTTGATCGCCCTGTTCGATGTGGCGCCCGAATTGGAGCGCGGCGGTCTGATCCGGCTGCTTCCGGACTGGTACGCGGACGCCGGCGCCATATCGCTCTACTACCCGTCGCGTACGCTCATTTCGGCCAAGACGCGTGTCTTTGTCGAACTCGTCGTCAACGCCTTCAAGAGCGAGCGGTCGGACGCCTCATTCCGCGCCGATCGTTGATGACGGCTTGAATCGCGCAACCGGCAGGCCGGCGCCAAGATTCGGCAGGTCCTCGAACATGGATTCGCGCCGACGGCTCGGCCGGCGGCCGCGGATGCCATCGTCGTGCTCGGCGTCAAGTCGACCGCTACGCGGGCTCTTCGCCCAAGGCGAATGCTTCGCATTCGCCGGGCTTGACCCCTCCGCGCGCCGATGGCGTTTGGCTGCCGAGACCTTTTGCTGAGCAATGCGGCCCTGGGGCCGCTTCGCTCAGCAAAAGGTCTTGGTAGGCCACTTGCCGCGCCGACGAGACGCAGTCACGCCGAAGGCGCCGTAACGAAGTGAAGGAGCGGCGCAGCCGCTTGACAGCGTCTCGGCGGCGTGGCCACGGCAAAGGACGCTGAGGAAATCGTGCAATGCGCATCGCATCCCCGCAATGTCAAATGAATGCACTATCAGCATATGTCGCCATTTGAAGGCTATTCTTTCGACAGTTCGAGGTGACCGCAACAGTCACTGTAGCCGACAGCGCTTGTTGACGGTCCTACGGTGTCTCATTATCCCGCCTGATGGCGTGCAACATGCGGGGTGGTTATGAGACTGCTTTTGTTGGCGCTCGGGTTAGGTTTGGTCGGCTACGGCATTTTCGTTGGTCGAAGAGCGCGAATTTCCTGGGAGGCGCGTAGCTATCCCACATTCGGCATCGTTATCGGCAGTAGATTGAGATTGGCTGGATGGACAAGCAGAAGGCCAACGTACGACGTGGACGTAAGAATCGAGAATACGGATCATCTGCCTCAACGACAGATCACACTTCATGGCTACGCTAATTATCGTCCGCGCATCGGTACAAAGCTTCCGGTTCGCTGCTCGCGTTCTGACGCTTGCTTCGTTTTACCGGAAGGCGTATCGGACAAGTCGATTTTCCCAATGATAATGATTGGGGTTGGCGGCATGGTAGCTATTTCGCAATTGTTTCGCCAATAAACCCCGCGAACCCAATTAATAATTTCGTACGCGCCAGCTAACCTTTCCCCACCGGTTCTGCAGGAACCGCTGCACGGCGGGGTCAACCTCCAACCCAATCGCCGATCATAGTCCTTCGGCGCGATGGCGCTTGATGACGCTCAGGCCGTTTGTCCTGACTGTTTTGGTGGCAATGCGCGCGCGCGCCGGGCTGACAGGGTCTCATTCCCTCCCCCCTTGTGGGGGAGGGTTAGGGAGGGGGGTCGCGCTGACCTGCCACGGCGAGGCGCAAGCACCTTTTCTTGATAGGCCTGTGCGACCCCCCTCCCCGGCCCTCCCCCACAAGGGGGGAGGGAGAATTAGCCCCTCCCCCGCAACCTCCCCACAATCCCCGTCGGCACAAAATAAACCGCGAGGATGAACATCAGCCCCAGCCACAGCAGCCAGCGATCCGGATGAAACAGCCCCGGCAGCAGCGGCAGGCCGGCGTCAGCCGCAGCGGACGAAAGCTTGCCCATCAAGGCCTGCAAATAGTTCTGCGCAAGCACGAAGACCGCCGCGCCCGCGATCGCGCCGTACATCGAGCCCATGCCGCCGATCACCACAATGACAAGCACGTCGATCTGGATCGAAAAGCTCAAGGCGGTGTCGGGGCCGGTATAGTGCAGCCAGAGCGCGCTGAGCGCGCCCGCCGCCGTCGCGCCCGCCGCCGAAAGGCAGGTCGCCAGCGTGCGGTGGAAGACGATGCGATAGCCGAGCGCCTCGGCGCGGAACGGATTTTCGCGGATCGCCTGCAGCACGCGGCCGAATGGCGAATTGACAATGCGCAGCAGAACAAGAAACAGCAAGGCGCAGACGACGAACACGAGATAATAGCTCAGCACGCGCCCCGAAATGGCGACGCCAAAGACATCGCCCTCGAACAGTTTGAAGCCGGGGCGCAAAATCTCGGGAACCTGGAACGAGCGCCCGTCCTCGCCGCCCGTCAGCCAGGAGAGCTGCGAGGCCAGCACATTGAAGGCGTAGGCGACCGCCAGCGTCATCATCGCAAAGAAAATCGTCTGCACGCGCAGCGAAAAAAGCCCGATCGCCAGCGCCAGAACCACCGAGACGGGGATGGCCGCGAGAACGCCGAGCGCCAGCGCACCCCAGCTTGCGCCGAGGCCGTAGAGCGCGATCGCAACGCCATAGGCGCCGATGCCAAAGAACATCACATGGGCGAAGGACACGATGCCGGCATAGCCGAGCAAGAGATCGTAGGAGGCGACCAGCAGCACGGAAATGCAGATATTGGCGGCGACATTGGCTGGCTTGGCGCCGGGGAACAGAAACGGCGCCAGCGCCAACACGAGCACGATGACGATCAGCAAAGCGGAAAGCGCTTTGGAGCGTGGGCCATCGCCCGACAGGATCATCATCGCCCGCTCACGGGATAAAGGCCGCGCGGGCGCCAGAGCAGCACGACGACCATCAACAGGATGTTCGACACCAGCGCCAGTTTGGGCACGAGAAACCCTGCATAATTGGCGATCAGCGCGACGAGGATCGAACCGATGAAGCAGCCGCCGACCGAGCCGAGGCCGCCGATGATGATGACGATGAAGGTCAGCACCAGCAATTCGGCGCCCATCGAGGCATGCACCTGCTCGCGATAGAGCGCCCAGAGCACGCCGCCCAGCCCCGCCAGCGCCGAGCCCGCCATGAACACGCCGATGAACAGCCGGTCGATGCGATAGCCGAGCGCCTCGACCATTTCGCGGTTTTCGACGCCGGCGCGGATCAGCAGGCCGATCTTGGTGCGGTTGAGGATCAGCATCTGGCCGGCGAAAACAGCAAGACCGACGATCGTCGCCGCGATCCGATATTTCTCGATCGCCGCATTGCCGAGGATGAACGAGCCGCGCAGGGAGGCGGGCAGCGGCAGCGGGATGAATTCGGGGCCGAACAGCGCATAGAGCAATTGCTCGGCGACGATCGCGCCGCCGATCGTCACCATGATCTGCTTGAGATGCTGGCCATAGACGGGCTTGACGAGCACGCGCTCGAACACGAATCCCACCGCGCCGCAGACGAGGCTCGCCGCGAGCAAGGCGAGCAGCAGCACGGCGAGATTCGCCCCAAGCGAATCGGCTTGCGACCAGCCGGCGAGCGGCAGCAGAACGAGCGTTGCGACATAGGCGCCCAGCGAGATGAAGGCGCCATGGCCGAAATTGAGCACGTCCATCAGACCGAACACCAGGGTCAGACCCGAAGCCATGGTGAAGATCATCATGCCCATCGCAAGGCCGGCGAGCGTCAAAGTGACGAAGGTCGAGGCCGAGCCGATGAACGGCGCGGCGACGAGCGCGACGAGCAGCGGCGTCAGCGCTGGGAGAATGTCGATCCTTTGCCGCGGCAGAGCCGCGCCTGCGTCGATTACGCTCATTGATGCGCATCCAAGGAGAGGCCGAGCAACCGGCTTTGCAACGCGCTGTCGGCGGCGAGCGCCGCCATCGCGCCCTGATGAATGATGCGGCCGCCATCCATGACGCGCACGTGATCGCCCACTTCCTGCGCGACGCGGAAATTCTGCTCGACCAGCAGGATCGTCACGCCGGTGCGCTTGATCTCCTTCAGGCAATCGATCAGGGCGCCGATGATCGCGGGCGCAAGGCCCTTGGTCGGCTCGTCGATCAGCAGCAGGCGGCGCGGCTCGACAATGGCGCGCGCGATCGACAGCATCTGCTTCTGGCCGCCCGACAAGGTTCCTGCGCGCGACAGCCAGAACTTTCTCAAGGCGGGGAAGAAGCCGAAAATCCATTCGATCCTGACATCGTCGAGCGGCCCGTCGCGCGCGGCGAGCACAAGGTTTTCCTTCACGCTGAGGTCGGAAAACACTGCCATCGTTTCGGGCACATAAGCGACGCCAGCGCGCGCGATCGCCGAGGCATGGAGCGCGGCGATCGGCGCGCCGTCCAGCATGACCGCGCCTTGCGAGGCGCGCCAAAGACCCATGATCGTGCGCAGGGCCGTCGTCTTGCCCGCGCCATTGCGCCCGAGCAGCATGGTCGTCTCGCCCTCGGGCGCGACAAGGTCGACGCCCTGCAAAATATGATAGCGGCCGATATGCGTGTGGACACCCTGCAGGATGAGGCCCGCGCTCATGACGTCCTCGCCCTTGGCGCGGCGCCCAGATACGCCTCCTGCACGATCGGCAAAGCGATGACGGCGCCAGGCTCGCCGTCGGCGACAAGCTGTCCGTTATGCAGGACGATGATGCGGTCGGCGAGCGAACGCACGACATCCATCTTATGCTCGACGAGCAGGATCGTCTTGGTTGTGTCCGCTTTCAGCCGCGCGATGAGATCGAGCACGACGGGAACCTCGTCGACGCTCATTCCCGCCGTCGGCTCGTCGAACATGAAGATATCGGGCTCCAGCGCCATCATCAGCGCGACTTCGAGTTTGCGCTGGTCGCCATGCGAAAGCGAGGCGGCGGCCTGATCGCGCTTGGGCGCCAGCGCGACCTCGTCGAGAACGCCGTTCGCCCGTTCGATCAGGTCGCGGCGCAGCATCCAGGGACGCGTCATCTCATAATGCACGCCGGCCCGCGCCTGCACGGCGAGGCGGACATTTTCGAGAACGCTCAAATTGGGGAAAAGATTGGTGAGCTGAAAAGCGCGCCCGATCCCGGCGCGCGCCCGCTGCGGCGCGCTTTGGCCCGTGATGTCGGCGCCGTTGAGAAACACGTTGCCGGAGGTCGCGCGCAACTGGCCCGACATCAGGTTGAAATAAGTGGTCTTGCCAGCGCCATTGGGACCGACGATCGCAGTCAGCTCGCCCGGACGAAACGCGCAAGACACCGCGTCGACCGCGACATGGCCGCCGAACCGGATGGTGAGGTCTTTGGTTTCAAGGGAGGGGGTCATAGGACGTTATTTTGTCGGCAAGCGCGCGCGCGCCCCTTCTCCCGCTTCGCGGGAGAAGGTGGCCCGACGAAGTCGGGTCGGATGAGGGCGGTTAAGCTGGGCGCGACCCCGAACCGCATCCGAATTGGGACCATCACGCCGACCGGCCCTCATCCGTCATGCTCCGCATGACGCCTTCTCCCGCGCAGCGGGAGAAGGGGCAAACGCCCCTGCCTCATGGCTTGTTGCGGATCGGGATCGTCATGTCTTCGATCTTCAATTCGCGCACAAGCTCAGGAATCGCCCAGGCGACCGCCGGATCGACCTTGATCTTGAACGCGTACATCGATTGCAGCGCCTGATGATCTTCTTTGCGGAAAATCATCGCGCCCTTGGGCGTCTCGAATTGCATGCCCTCCATCGCGGCAATCAGCTTTTCGCTATCGGTCGATTTGGCTTTCTCGACCGCCGCGACCACCGCCATCGCCGCGGCAAAGCCGCCGCAGGTGAAGAAATCAGGCGGCGCGTTGAAGCGCTTCTGATGCTCGGCGACCAGCCAGTCATTGATCGGATTTTTGGGGATGCCATAGTAATAATAGGCCGCGCCTTCGAGACCCGGGAACCTCTTATAGGCGGCGAGCGCGGGAAGAATATTGCCCCCCGTCGAGATTTCGATGCCGTAGCGGCCGGGATCGAGGTCCTGCAGCTTATCGAGCGGATTGACGCCGCCCGCCCAGATCACCCAGATGATCTTACGGCCGGGCTTGTCTTTGAGCGCGTCGAACAGGCGCTGGGCGGAGGCGGTGAAGTCGGTCGTGTTGGCCGGCGCATATTCTTCCGTCACGAGGGTCGCGCCCGTTTTGACGAGCGCTTCCTTGAAGGCGGCGACGCCGTCGCGCCCGAAGGCATAGTCCTGTCCGAGCGTCGCGACATAGACGCCCGGCTTGCCGATCGCCACCGCGTTCGAAATCGCGTCCTGCGACGAATTGCGCCCCGTGCGGAAGATGTAGCGGTTCCATTTGTCGCCGGTGATCTGGTCGGCGACGGCCGGCTCGACGATCAGGATTTTCTTATGCTCGTCGGCGACCGGCAGCATGGCGATCGCCGCCGCCGACGAAGAGGTGCCGATCGCAATATCAGCGTGATCGTCTTCATAAGCTTCGGCGAGCGCGGTTTTGGCCAGATCCGGCTTGCTCTGATCGTCCTTGAGAATGATGTTGATCTTGCGCCCGTCGACTTCCATCGACCCTTTGGTCGCATATTCCAAGCCGAGCCGCAGGCCGTTTTCCGTCTGTTTCGCATAGGCCTCAAGCGGTCCCGTCCGCCCATAAATCAGCGCAATATTGAGATCGGCCGCGCTCGCGGCGCCAGCGCCGCTCAGAACGGCCGCCGCGACAGCGAGGCCTTTGATGAAATGGGTCATTGCCGCTCCGGGCCAAGCTTGAGGAAAAGGGGACGATTATTGGCGCGCCGGCGCCGCGAATCCCCCCGAATGTGAGCCGAATTGTTATCTGGCTGACTTTCCCCGTCAGAATGGCCAAAGCGGACTTGAGCGTCAAGGCGCGCCTCCAACGGCGGATGCGCGCTTTCGCCACGATTCGACGTAACCCTTTGCCGCCGCGCCACTATCCGGCCTCTAGCGCGCCCCCGTTCGGCCAACAATTGGCGCCGAGCGCCATTCTGGTGTAACCCTCGCCTCATTTGCAGCGGCCGGACCTTCCGGCGCGGAACGGGAATGTGGGGCAAGGGGATATTGGTGACGGTTTCCGAAACGCCTCTTCTCGATAAAATCCAGACGCCCGAAGATTTGCGCGCGATGCCCGAGAGCGATCTACGCGCCCTCGCCGATCAGTTGCGCACCGAGACGATCAACGCCGTTTCGGTCACGGGCGGCCATCTCGGCGCGGGACTGGGCGTCGTCGAACTGACGCTCGCCCTGCATTATGTCTTCGATACGCCGCGCGATCGCATCATTTGGGATGTCGGGCACCAGGCCTATCCGCACAAAATTCTCACCGGGCGCCGCGACCGCATTCGCACCTTGCGCCAGGGCGGCGGCCTTTCCGGCTTCACCAGGCGGGTCGAGAGCGAATACGATCCTTTCGGCGCCGCCCATTCCTCGACCTCGATCTCGGCGGCGCTTGGCATGGCGATGGCGCGCGATCTGTCGCATGGCGACAATCACGTCATCGCCGTCATCGGCGATGGCGCCATGTCGGCTGGCATGGCCTATGAGGCGATGAACAATGCCGGCGCCCTGCATTCGCGCCTGATCGTCATCCTCAACGACAATGACATGTCGATCGCGCCGCCGACCGGCGCCATGTCGGCCTATCTGGCGCGCCTCGTTTCCAGCCAGACCTATCGCTCGATCCGCGAGACCGCCAAGCAGCTCGCCAAGCGCCTGCCCAAATTCTTCTATGACAAGGCGCGCCTGACCGAAGAATACAGCCGCGGCTTCTGGACCGGCGGCACTTTGTTCGAGGAGCTCGGCTTCTTCTATGTCGGGCCGGTCGATGGCCACAATCTCGACCATCTCCTGCCCGTCCTGAAAAATGTGCGCGACCTGCCCAACGGCCCTGTGCTTGTTCATGTCGTGACCAAGAAGGGCAAGGGCTATGGTCCCGCCGAAGCGTCGCCCGACAAATATCACGGCGTCAACGCCTTCGATGTGGTCACCGGCGCGCAGGCCAAGCCCAAAGCCAATGCGCCCGCCTATACCCGCGTGTTCGCCAATGCGCTGATCGACGAGGCGGCCCGCGACGACAAGATCGTCGCCATCACCGCCGCCATGCCCGGAGGCACCGGGCTCGACCATTTCGAGGCCGCCTACCCCGACCGCACTTTCGATGTCGGCATCGCCGAACAGCATGCGGTGACTTTCGCCGCCGGGCTGGCGAGCGAGGGCTACAAGCCGTTCTGCGCGATCTATTCGACCTTTCTGCAGCGCGGCTATGACCAGGTGGTGCATGACGTCGCGATCCAGAACCTGCCGGTGCGCTTCGCCATCGACCGGGCCGGCCTGGTGGGCGCCGATGGCGCGACCCATGCCGGGGCCTTCGACGTCGCCTATCTCGCCTGCCTGCCCAATATGGTTGTCATGGCGGCGGCCGACGAGGCGGAACTGGTGCATATGACGGCGACCTGCGCCGCCCATGATTCAGGCCCGATCGCGATGCGCTATCCGCGCGGCGATGGCGTCGGCGTGGAAATGCCCGAGCGCGGAATCCCGCTGGAGATCGGCAAGGGCCGCGTCATGCGCGAGGGGTCGCGCATCGCGATCCTGTCGCTCGGCACGCGCCTGGCCGAAGCGCTGAAGGCGGCCGAGGATCTTGCCGCGCGCGGCCTTTCGACGACGGTCGCCGATGCGCGCTTCGCCAAACCGCTCGATCGCGAACTCGTGCTACGCCTCGCCAGGACCCACGAATTGCTCATCACCATCGAAGAAGGCTCGATCGGCGGCTTTGGCTCGCATGTTCTTGGCCTGCTGGCGGAAAACGGCGCGCTCGACCGCGGCCTGAAGATCCGGACCATGACCTTGCCCGACGTCTTTCTCGACCACGACAAGCCCGACCGGCTTTATGCGCGGGCGGGCCTCGACGCCAAAGCGATCGTCGCCAAAGCGCTGGAAGCGCTGGGCGGCATGGCCGGAGCGGCCAAGAGCCGGATCGCGTGAGCCCAGAGGAGTCCCCTGGCTCCGAGCCGTCCTCCGAGGAAACCGAAGACCGGCAACACCGCGTGTTCGTCAATCTGGCCGCCGCCGCCTTCCTGCTGGCGCTGGCGATCGCGATTATCTGGGTCGTGATGTCGCTCGACGCCCGCCGCAAGCTGGAGAATTGCCTCAATTCCGGCCGCAGGAATTGCGAGGAACTCGCCCAGCCGGCCGGATCGGGGGGATAAGGTTCGCACTCAGGACAAGAGCGATGGCGGCGAGCCTTATTCCAGGACGCGCGTCGAGTCGCGAATGATGAGCCGGGGAGGCAGGACCACGCATTGGGGAGAAGCTCTGGAATCGCTACGGGCCAGAAGACGGCGCACCGCTTCCTGCCCCATGGCTTCGATCGGTTGCGCGACAGCCGTCAGGCGCGGCGCAAATCCCTCGGCCCATGTGAAATCGTCGATGGCGGCGACCGAGACATCGGCGGGGCAGCGCAATCCCAGCTCCGCGAGCGCCTTCATAACACCGACAGTCGTATGATTGCTGGTGGCGATCACCGCCGTGGGGCGCGCTCGTCGGCGCAGCACGGCGCGCGTTGCGTGATAGGCGAGTTCCGGGCGGAAGCCGCCGTCAACGACCAAGCTCTCTTCGAACGGCAATCCATGCGCGCGCATCGCCGCCCGGCATCCGGCGACGCGATCCTGTGAAATCTGGAGATGGGGAGGCCCTGCGACAATGCCGATCCGTCTGTGGCCATTTTGAACGAGATGATCCGCCGCGAGGCGGCCAGCCTCGACATTGTCGAGCAGAACGCAATCGAGCGCGAGGCTCGCAAAGGCGCGGTCGAGCAGGACCGCCGGGCCTTCGAGAAGGCGGCCGAGCGCCTCGGTGTCGTGCGTTGGGCTGCCGCCGGGCACAAAGATCACGCCGGCGACGCGCTGGGCCCGCATCATGCGCAAATGCCGCACTTCTTTCTCGGCATTATCGCTCGTGTTGCAAAGCATCAGGCTGAAGCCCGCGCTGTCGCAAGCCACTTCGATCGCGCTCGCCAGTTCCGAAAAGTGCGGGTTGGCGATGTCGGGCAGGATCAGTCCGATGACATTGACGCGCCCCATCTTGAGGTTGCGCGCCAAGGCGTGGGGAATGTAGCCGAGATCGGCGACGGCGCGCTCGACCTTTTTGCGCATGGCGGGGCTGACCGCCGCCGTATTGTTGATCACCGTGGATACGGAAGCGATCGATACGCCGGCCCGCAAGGCCACGTCTTTAAGCGTCTTCATAATTCCATTGCCAAAAGAGAAGCCTCTCTGTAGGTTATCTGAAACGTTTCAGATATTCAAATATCGGGCGCGGCGAAGACCGCGCCCTTGATCAGGGAGGAGCATGATGGAAACGCAGAAAAATGGTCGCGCCGCTTCGACAGGCGAACTGACGCGGCGACAGCTTCTGAGGCGAGGAACAATTCTGGGCGGCGCGGCCGCGCTCACCGGCTTTCCCGCCATCATCCGGGCGAAAGCGGCGACAACGACGCTGAGCTTCTGGCAGTTCTACGCGCCCGGCGGACCGGTTCCCGCTCAATCCCAATGGTTCGAAGACGCCGTCGCCGCGTGGAACGCCGCGCGTGACGCCAAAATCCAGCTCGAATACGTGCCGAGCGGCGATTACATGAACGGGACCAAACTGCCGACCGCCTTCGCATCGGGGCAAGGGCCGGATATTTTCCTCATCAGCCCGGGCGATTTCCTGCGCTATTACAATGGCGGCGTGCTCCAGGATCTGACGCCCTATATCGATGCGCATACGCGGTCCGACTTCTCTCAAAGCGTGATCGCGAGCCGCAAGGTCGACGATAAAATCTATGGCGTCCCCATGGAGGTCGAACCGATGGCCTTCTATTATCGCAAGGACTTTTTCGACAAGGCGGGATTAAACGAAAACGATCTGCCCAAGACGTGGGAGCAACTCCTCGAAATTGGCAAGAAACTGACGACCTCGGACCGGTTCGGTCTCTTGTTCGAAACAATGCCGGGCTATTATCAGAACTTCACCTGGTATCCGTTCCTGTGGCAGGGCGGCGGCGAGATCCAGGGTTCGGACGGCAAGAGCGCGTTCAATGCGCCGGCGACGATTCAGGCCCTGAAATTCTGGCAAGACGCGGTGAAATCGGGCGCGGCGCCGCGCAAACCTCTGGGCGGCGGCGTTTGGGACATCGTGCCCAACCTGGGCTCCGGTTATTGCGCCATCCAGAATTGCGGAATCTGGGGCATCAGCAATCTGCAAAGCGGCGCCAAGGACGTGCCTTACGGAATATTCAAGCTCCCGACGCCGCCAGGCGGCAAATACGTCACGGTCGGCGGCGGCTGGGCGATGGTGGCCAATGCGAAGGGCAAGAACCCCGATGCGGCCGGGCAGTTCTGCGCATGGGCCCTTGCGTCCGCCAGCCCGGATTCCCTCAAACGCATGGTTGATTGGTGCACGGTCGCCAAAAGCGATATGCCGCCGCGTCAATCGGCGTTCGATACGGGTAAGGCCGCCTTTGAAACCGGGCAGATGAAGATCTTCACCGAGCAAATCTATCCCGGCGCCCGCGCCGAACCGCGCGTTCCGCCGCAGGTTTACAAGATCGTTTCCGACGCCATTCAGGCCTGCCAGCTCAATGGCGCGGAACCGGCCAAACAAGCCGAGACGGCCTCGCAGCAGCTCGACGCTTTTCTGGCAGGCTATACCGGCGCCAAGATTCTCTGATCATGGCTTTTGGCGGCGCGGAGGGTGTTGAATACGAAACTGCGACCGGGCGCCGCGCCGCCCGCGGCGCTCCATGGTCGATGCGTCGGCGCGAAGCCGTCGCGGGATATTTATTCATTGCGCCTGACGCGATCGGCCTCGCCATATTCGCGGCGCTTCCGATGCTGCTGGCCCTTGGCCTTGGTTTCTACGAAGTCGATGGTTTTGGCGGATATCGGTTCGCCGGGCTCGCCAATTACCGCCGGATGTTTCTGGACCCTTTGTTCCTCCAAAGCCTCAGGGTGACGCTCTTCTACGTCCTGATGCTGGTTCCCAGCCTCTATGTCGTAGGTCTGGGGCTCGCGCTCCTGGCGCAGCGGCGCTCCCGGATATCGGGCCTGGTTCGAAGCTTGTTCTTCCTGCCCCAGATGGTCAGCCTCGTGGTCGTGGCCTTGGTGTGGCAGGTGCTGCTCGTCGACAAGATCGGCCCGGTGAACCGGCTGATGTCCCTGGTCGGGCTCGGCGGCCTTTCCTGGCTTGGCGATCCCGATCTGGCGCTTGCCTCGGTCGTCGTGGTCAGCCTGTGGTTTCTGATGGGCTTCTATATGCTGATCTTCCTCGGCGGCCTGCAGGACATTCCCAGGGAATATTACGAAGCGGCCTGGCTCGATGGGGCCAACCCGATCCGCGCCTTCTTCCACATCACTTTGCCGCTACTTCGAACCACCAGCTTCTTTGTGCTCCTGGTGGCGACGGTGACGGCGGTCGCCGGCGGCCAGGCGTTCGACCTGATTTACGTGATGACCAAGGGCGGGCCGGCCAATTCCACCGAACTCACCATCTATTACATCTACCAGCAGGCGTTTCAGTACAATGAGTTCGGCTATGCGGCCGCCATGGCCACGACGCTGGTCGCGATTCTGCTCGCTTTCACATTCCTGCTGTTTCGCATCACGCGCGGTGGCCGCTTTGAATGAGACCCGCGCGCCAGGATTGGGAAGGCCGGCCACATCAGGGACTTTCGCGGCCGTTCCCGCGATCCTGTCGCTATGCAGCCTGATCCTGGGCCTGATGACCATCATCCCTCTGCTTTGGATGCTCTCGACCGCGTTCAAACAGCAGAGCGAAGTGTTCGGACCAGGGATTCTGCCGCCGCATCCGACCCTCGATAATTTCATTTACGTATTCACCCAGCTCGACTTCCTCCGCTTCCTGTTCAACACGTTTTTCGTTTCCTCCTCCGTGACCGTACTGGCGCTGCTGCTGCACTCGATGGCGGGCTATGCGCTCGCCCGCCTGCGCTTTCCCGGCCGCGAAGCGATCTTCCTGACGATGTTCGCGACCTTTCTGGTGTCGCTCCCCGTCATCATCGTGCCCTTATTCGTTCTGGTGAAAGCTTTGGGCCTCCTGAACTCTTACGCGGGGTTGATCATTCCCGCGATCTTCAACGCTTTCGGCATCTTTCTGCTGCGGCAGTTTTATCTGGGCGTGCCGCGCGAGATCGAAGAAGCGGCGATCATGGATGGGGCCGGCTATTGGCGCATCTATTGGAGCGTCATCCTGCCGCTCAGTCGCCCCATTCTCTCCGCCCTGGCCATCTTGTTCTTCCTGGCCAATTGGAATGCATTTTTGTGGCCGCTCACCATCGTCAGCGATCGAAACCTGTGGGTTGTGCAAGTCGCCATCGCCAGCTTCCAGGGACAATATTCGGGATCGTGGAACTACATCATGGCGGCCTCCACGGTCGTGGCGCTGCCAACGCTCATTTTATTTGTCGTGTTTCAGCGGCAAATCATGGAGTCGATTAAGACCAGCGGCCTCAAATAAGCGCCGCTTTCCGATCAACCCCTCACTTCAGGATCGCCCATGTCGTATTTCTCCGGATTAGGCGTGAATCTCAGCAATTTGTTCCGGCTGTCGGACGCCAAAACCCGATCGATCTCCCCGGAAAATTTTTCCGGCGCCAAAGGCGGCGGCGGGCGCGCCACGGAGGGCACTGGCGCCATCCACGCCCGCGATCTCGGGCAAGGTTGGAAAATCTCGCCGTCGATCCGGATGGAGGCGGGAGAAACGCGCCTGCTCGCCGACATCGAGGGCCCCGGCGCCATCCAGCAGATATGGCTGACGCCGGCCAACGTGCGCTGGCGCGACCTGATTCTGCGCATGTATTGGGACGATCAGGAACATCCGTCGGTGGAGGCGCCGCTCGGAGATTTCTTCGCCTGCGGATGGAATAGCTATGCCCAGGTTTCCTCGCTCGCCGTCTGCGTCAATCCCGGCCGCGCTTTCAATTGCTATTGGGAGATGCCGTTCCGGCGCCGGGCGCGCATCACGCTGGAAAACCGCGATCCCGACGACCACGCGATCGTCTATTACCAGATCAACTATGCGCTCGCCGAAGTGCCGGCCGACGCGGCCTATTTTCATGCACAGTTCCGCCGCACCAATCCGCTGCCCTACAAACAAGATTACACCCTTCTGGAAGGCGTTCGCGGAAAAGGGCAGTATGTCGGCGCCTATATGGCCTGGGGCGTGAACAATTCGGGCTGGTGGGGCGAGGGCGAAATTAAGTTCTTCCTCGATGGCGACGCCTATCCGACGATCTGCGGAACCGGAACCGAGGATTACTTCTGCGGCGCCTATAATTTCGACTGCGGCACGGTCGATCCGGCGTTCCCGCGCGCCTATACGCCCTTCACCACCCCCTATGCCGGCATGCCGCAGGTTATTCGCCCTGATGGGACCTATAATTCCCAGCAACGCTTCGGGCTATACCGCTGGCATATTGCCGATCCGATCCGGTTCGAGTCCGACATCAAGGTGACGATTCAGGCGCTCGGCTGGCGCACGGAGAAGAAAGACAGGCGCTACCTGCCGCTCCAGGACGACATCGCCTCAGTCGCATTTTGGTATCAGACGCTGCCGACCGCGCCGTTCCCGGCGCTGGCCGATCGCGATTATCTGGAGATTATCTGACGGTCCGGCGGCCGAATATCGACCGCCGTTCCTGAAATTCGAGCTGGGAGGCTGCCCGCAATTGACTTCGCCGGGGCGGCGCCCCTATAAGGCGCGCGCTGCGGCGTTGCGCGGCATTTGCAGTTTTCCCCGGCTTGCTTGACGCCTTGGCGGCGTTCTGGCGAGGACCGGGGTTGGTTCATTGGGCGAAGCCTCTGGGCGTATCGTCCGAAAATTAAAGCGCCTTTTGGAGATTTGACTGTGAAGCGGACCTATCAACCGAGCAAGATCGTTCGCAAGCGTCGCCATGGCTTTCGCGCGCGTATGGAGACTGTGGGAGGCCGCAAGGTTCTCAATGCGCGCCGGGCTCGCGGCCGCAAGCGTCTTTCCGCCTGATCCCGCGCGCGCGGCTCGCGAGAGACCCTGGTCGCGCGGAAGGGAGCCAATGAACGAGCCCGAGGCCTGTGTCAGCGCCCTGATGCGCGACGACAGCCAAACGCCCGAGATTAGCCGCCTGAAACGCCGCGCCGATTTTCAGCGCGCCGCGCGTGGCCGACGGGCGCGGATGGAGGCGTTCGCGCTTCAAGCCAATCGCCGCGCCGCGGCGCCCGACGGCCTCGGCCCCCGCGTCGGCTTCACCGTCACGAAAAAATTGGGCGACGCCGTCTTGCGCAACCGCATTCGCCGGCGCCTGAAGGAAGCCGTGCGGCTGGCGCGCGATCTTGAGACCCGGCCCGATCATGATTACGTGGTGATGGCGCAGAAGGAAGCGCTGGCGCGGCCCTTCGCTTTGCTTCAGTCCGATCTTATCCGCGCCTTTTCACTGGTTCATTCGAGCGCGGCCCGTTCCGCGCCCGCGCGTCCATCCAACGACAGAGACAAACGCAGATGAACTCCGAGGATTCAAGAAACCTGATCCTGGCGATCGTCCTGTCAGTCCTTGTCCTGATCGGTTGGAACTATTTCTACGGCGCCCCGCAATTGCAAAAGGACCGTCAGGCGCAGACGCAGGCCAATTCCACCGCGTCCGGCTCCCCCGCGACCGGCGCCGGAGCGACGCTGCCGCCGACCGGGGCGCCGGTCGCCTCTGCGCCCGAAACCCGGCCTGAAGCGCTCGCCGCGAGCAAGCGGATCGCGATCGACACCAAGAGTCTCGGCGGCTCGATCGACCTGACCGGCGGCCTGCTCGACGACCTGACGCTCAAGGCCTATCGCGAGACGATCGACCCCAATAGCCCGACCATCACCCTGTTCTCGCCCCAGGGCGGCCCAGACCCCTATTGGGCAGAGACCGGTTATGTCCCCGACGCGGGAACGAAAGCCAAGACGCCCGTGCGCGACAGCGTATGGACGAGCGATTCGCAAACGCTCACCGCCGATAAGCCAGTTACGCTCACCTATGACAACGGTGCCGGCCTGATCTTTCACCGTACCATCGCGGTCGACGACCGCTACATGTTCACCATCACCAATTCGGTCGAGAACAAGAGCAACGAGCCTGTCACCCTGCATCCCTATGCGCTGATCCTGCGGCGCGGCAAACCGGTCGTCAGCGGCTATTCGGTGCTGCACGAAGGTTATGTCGGCAGCGTCGGCGACAATGCGGTCGACGAAGTCACCTACGCCAAGATCGACCCGGCCAAACCCGTCACGACCAAGGGCGCGGGCGGTTGGCTGGGCTTCACCGACAAATATTGGGCCTCGGCGATCATCCCCGATCAGACGATGCCGGTCGACGCGCGTTTTGCCGTCAGCGGCGCAGTCCAACCTGCCGATTATACAACTGATTATGTCGGTCCCGCGCAGACCGTGGCGCCGGACTCCACCAGCCAGGTCGTTTCCCGCATTTTCGCCGGCGCCAAAGAGGTCAACACGATCAACGCCTATATGGCCGATCTCGGCATCCGGAAATTCAATCTGATGATCGACTGGGGATGGTTCTGGATGATCACCCAGCCGATGTTCCAGCTCATCGACTTCATTTACAGATACGTCGGTAATTTCGGCATTGCGATCCTCATCGTCACCGTGCTCGTCAAGCTCGCCTTCTTCCCGCTCGCCAGCCGCAGCTACGCCTCGATGGCGAAAATGAAGAAAGTGCAGCCCCAGCTCGCTGCTTTGAAGGAGCGCTTCCCCGACGACCGCGCCAAACAGCAACAGGCGCAGATGGAGCTATTCAAGAAAGAGGGCGTCAATCCGGTCGCCGGCTGTCTGCCGATGGTGATCCAGATTCCGGTGTTCTTCGCGCTTTACAAGGTGATTTTCATCACCATCGAAATGCGCCATGCGCCGTTCTTCGGCTGGATTCACGATCTTTCGGCGCCCGATCCGACCAATATTTTCACCCTGTTCGGCCTGATCCCGTGGGACCCCACCGCTTTGCCGATGTTCGGCCATTTCCTCGCGCTCGGCATCTGGCCGCTCGTCATGGGCGTGTCGATGTTCTTCCAGATGAAGATGAATCCCGAGCCGACCGATCCCGTGCAGAAGACGATGTTCGCCTGGATGCCGGTGATCTTCACCTTCATGCTCGGCGCCTTCCCCGCTGGCCTGGTGATTTACTGGACCTGGAACAACACGCTGTCCGTGACGCAGCAATATTTCATCATGCGCAAGAACGGCGTGAAGGTGGAGCTTTGGGACAATCTGAGCAAGATGTTCAATGGTCTGCCCCTGATGTTCAAGAAGAAACCCGAACCAGGTGAATGAGGCTTCGCCCGAGCAGCGGACCGCCGCGCTGATCGAAGCGGGCCGCAAGCTTTTCGCCGGCCCCTGCGATTTCTTTTTCGCCGCCGCCAAATCCGATGGCCTGCCGCCGATCGGCGCGCCAGAAATTGCGTTCGCCGGACGCTCGAACGTCGGCAAATCCTCGCTCGTCAATGCACTCACCGGACGCCAGAGCCTGGCGCGCACGTCCAACACGCCGGGGCGCACGCAAGAGCTGATCTTCTTCAACCTTGGCGGACAACTGACGCTGGTCGATATGCCCGGCTATGGCTATGCCGCCGTCAACAAGAACAAGGTCGCGTCCTGGGGACAGTTGATGCGCGATTATCTGCGCGGGCGCGCGCCGCTGATGCGCGCCTTCGTGCTCGTCGATGGCCGGCGCGGCCTGAAAGACAGCGACATCGAGACGATGAAGCTGCTCGACAAATCCGCCGTCTCCTACGCCATCGTCCTGACCAAGCGCGACGAGGTCAAACTGGCCGATCAGCAGACGATCATCGACGCCACGCTGGAGGCTTTGCGCGCCCATCCCGCCGCCTATCCCGGCGCGTTTTTCACCTCATCGCGCACCGGCGAGGGCATTCCCGAATTGCGCGGCCATATCGTGCAATTGATGCGCGAGCGCGGCGGGATTGACGCAACGCAGCTCAAAGGCTGACGGATAGATCCGGCGCTTGGCGCCCGCACGGCAGGTCTTTATCAGGATCGCCAAATTCGCTCTCGCCTCGCGATTTCCCGCACTTCCGCCGGCGAGCGTCCCACCCATCGTCCCGCGTCGTCGCCCGAGGCGGATTTATATCTGGAACGCCTGCATGGACATCCTCGCCCATATCCTCTTTCTGATGGCGAAACATCGCTTCCTGTTTGTTCCCCTTTCCTTTGCGATCGCCTTCGGATTGGGTTGGCCGCTGTCTCGATTGATCGGAAGACACGCGCGCGTTTTCGCGCTCGTGGTGATCGCGGCCTTCCTGAATATATTCTTCGGCCCCGACCTTTCCGCCTACGTCCTCTACAAGCGCGGCGAGACCGGATCGGCGCAAATCACCGGGACTTTCGCCACGTCGACTCAATACAACAATCACGACGTCGTCGGTTACAACATCCTCATCAAGACCGCGGAGGGCAAAATCGTCGAGACCAGCTTCGAGGACGACGATTTCAATCTCTATCCGGCCCCGGACGGCTTCGTCTATCCGCAGCCCGGCGATCAATTCAATGTCCGATATCTCAGGACATTTCCGCAGGACTTCGTGATTGTCGCCGACGACGACAGCCCATGGGCGCGTCGCCGAAAATGCGACGGCCTTCGAGAGACGCTTCTCGAAGCGAAGCGCAAATTCGACTTCGACAATGCCGGCTCGACCTATCGCAGCCTCTATATCGCGGCGATCCGGACGTTCGTCGACGACAAATGCTACGACGATGACGATGACCGGCGGGCGTATGAGCAGGACATCGAGAATGCGCAGGCGGGCGTGAAATAGTCCGACGCGGCCCACGCGAGCGCAATGCAGGCCGCCGAAATCGTTTTCGCCGCGGCGAACTGCCGGTCAGGAACGGCCCGCGCGCCTGAACGCGCGGCGATCTGTCCGGTCGCTCGGCCGCAATATGTCGGGCTGCGTCGCGCGCGCATCCTCCACATGGGAAATGGCCGAGCCAAACATGCGGAAGACGCCGCGCCCTGACGCCTTGGCGGCGTAAAGAGCGGCGTCGGCCTTTTTGAAAAGCTCCACGGGCTCACAGTCGTCAATACGCGCGATCCCGACCGAGGCGCCGACCTTGAATGGCCGATCGTGGCCGCCCATCGGTTTGCGCAGGGCTTCAACGATTTGTTCGGCGACCTTCTCGATCTCGTCCTGATTGAGACCGGCGCCCAACAGCACAGCGAATTCATCGCCGCCAATTCGCGCGACGAAATCGCATTCGCGGCAGACGCTTCTAAGGCGCTCGGCGGCGCTCTTCAGGCACTCGTCGCCGAACGCATGCCCGAAAGTGTCGTTGATCTGCTTGAAACCGTCGAGGTCGACGAGAAGCAACGCGCTGAACGGAACCCCATCGGCGCGTCGCTCGCCGAGGACGGAAAGCCTCGATTGAAACGAACTCCGATTGGGCAGTTCGGTCAGAACGTCGAAGTCTGCGAGATAGCGCGTGCGGTCATAGAGGATTTTTTGCTCGGTAATGTCCTGCTTCATTCCGAAGATGCGAACGGCGACGCCGTCTTCGCATTCGACCGTGGCGGTCAGCCGAATCCAGCGAGGGCGGCCCTTCGCCGTGACGATCTCGGCGTCGAGCGTGAAGCCGCCAAGCTCCGCAATGGCTCTGCTGCGGACTTCGTGAAGCGCCTTCAGTGAGTCAGGCGAATAGTAAGTCAGGATTTGGTTGCGGTCGGGAACGGAACCGCGCGGAACTTCGAAAATATCATAGACTTGGTCGCTCCAGGACAGCGTCTCATCCGGCAGGCTGCATTCCCAAACGCCAATTCTCGCCACGGCCGAGGCGCGCTCGAAGATCTTGCGGCTGTGGGACAAGGACTTCGCCTGCTGGCGAATGATACAAGCCTGCGCGTGCAGTTCCGCTCTCAAGCGCGCGATCTCGGCGGCGGCGCTCATATTCATGTCAGGCGTCGCATGCGGTCGAGCGGGGGCGGCGTGAGGCCATGGGACAGCGGACATTCTGCAACTCGATTTGCTTTGCGTAAGCTGCCTTAAACGATGGCTCGAAATCTCTTAAGACTTATATAAATGACCGGAGAGACCGGGGGGCGGGCGAGATGGCGAGCGTCATGGTTTGACTTCCACCTTGCGCAGGCAATGCCTGAAAAGCCCGCTTCCCGCGCAAAGCAACGGCTTGATCAGGCCGCCAGCCGGTTTTTTTACTGTAGAATGAGGCCCGTGCAGGGGCGGCATGGGCAGATCATTCGACATAGCGATCATCGGCGCCGGCGTCGGCGGGCTTGCGGCGGCGACCTTGCTTCGCCGCGCTGGCCATCGCGTCGTCGTCTACGAACGCTTCGCCGCCGCGCGTCCGATCGGCTCCGGCCTGATGCTGCAGCCAACCGGCCTTGCTGCGCTCGAGCGGCTCGGCCTGCGCGCCTCCATCGAAGCGCTCGGCGCGCGCATCGATAGATTGCACGGGCTCAACGCGCGCGGCGGCCTCGTCTTCGATCTGAATTATGCCGATCTCGACCCGGCTTTTTACGCGATAGGCATCCATCGCACCGCGCTGCACGCCGCCCTTTGGGGAGCGTTCGCCGAGAGCGGCGCGGCCATTGAAACCGGCTGGACGATCGTCGACATCGGGACCGGCGCCGACGGGCGCGCGCGCCTCATCGACGACGGGGGACGCACATCGCCTGGCTTCGAACTTATCGTCGACGCTTCCGGCGCGCGATCGTCGCTGCGCCGGCTGGCGACGCAGAGCAAAGCGCGGCCATTCGCCTATGGCGCCGTATGGGCCAGCATTCCCGACCTCGCCGTTGCGCCTGCGACCCTCGCCCAACGTTATGTCGCGGCCAGGATCATGATCGGCCATCTGCCGGTCGGCCGCATCAGCGCCGATTCGGCCCCGCTCGCTGCTTTTTTCTGGAGTCTGAAGCCCGCCGAACATCCGGCCTGGCGAACGGGATTTGACGATTGGCGCAAGCAGGTCGCACAGCTCTGGCCGGCGCTGGCGCCGGTCGTCGCCCCATTGGGCCCCGACGATTTCACGCTCGCGACCTACATGCAATTCACCGCGCGACGCCCTTTCCGCGGGCCCCTCGCGCTGATCGGCGACGCCGCGCATGCGACATCGCCGCAGCTTGGCCAGGGCGCCAATAGCGCGCTGCTCGACGCGCTGGCGCTTGGCGACGCGCTCGATGCAACCGGCGATATGGCGCAAGCGCTCGATCTCTATGCGCGCCTTCGGCGCAAGCATGTGCGATTTTATCAATTCGCCAGCGCGGCGATGACGCCGTTCTTCCAGTCCGATTCGCGGCTTCTGGCCGAGGTCCGCGATCTTGCCTTTCATCGATTGAAAATCATTCCCTGGCTGCGCCGCGAAATGCTGCGCACGCTCGCCGGCCTGAAGACGGGCCTCGTGGCGAGCGCGACGCCCGGAGAGCTGGCGGGAACAGCGCGCGCGGCGTCGAATGTAGGCGTTGACGCGCTTGTTCCGATGGGATGAGACTGACGCGATGACCGTCTATAACCGCATCGCCGCGCAGGACCTTGGCCGCATCGCCGCGCTCAGCGACGGCATTTTCGCTTTTGCGATGACCGTGCTGGTGCTTGAGATTCATATTCCCGAGAGCGCCGACATTCATTCGGAAGCCCAGCTATGGGCCGGCCTCGCGGCGCTCGCGCCGCGGATCGTCACCTGGCTGCTCAGCCTGATGACGCTCGGGATTTTCTGGGTCGGACAGCAGACCCATCTCAATCACGTCGCGCACGCCGATCGCGATCTGACCTGGCTGAACTACCTCTTTCTGACTTTCGTAACGGCGCTCCCATTCTCGACGCGATTGCTCGCCGAATTCATCGGCTATGAAACAGCGTTCATTGTTTACTGGTTCAACATTCTTCTTTGCGGCCTCAGCATCCTCGCTTGCGTGATCTATGCCGAGCGCGCCGGCCTCATCAAGGCGGATGCGCCCGCGCACTTCTCGCAAGCCTATCGGCGCCGCGTCATTGTGGCGCAGGCGCTTTATGCCTTGGGCGCGGCGCTCGGCCTGATCAGCATCCCGCTCGGCATCGGCTTCATCGTGCTCGTGCAGCTCAATTATGCGATCGCGCCGCGCCTGCCGGTCCTGTTCAAGCTGTGAAGACGAGGCGCCGCGCCCGCTGGCGTTCATGCGGCCGGAGAATTAGGGTGCCGATCGTCGTTGGGGCCCTGGCTTATCTTCATGTCGCCGTCCGACAACAATTTTAAAGCAAACCCTGCCGAACGCTGGCTGCGGTCCCAAGCGGCCTTGTTCCTCGCAGAGCCGAGCGGTTATCTCGCGCTGCTCGGCGTTGGCCTCATCTATGCGCTCTTGTTGTCGCTATTGTTTTTCGAGAACGGACTGGAGCCGCCCCTCGCGCCTGAGACGATCGAGACGCCCATCGAAATCGTGATGGAGCCGCCGCCCCAAAAAGAGCCCGACAAGCCGCCGGCGAAACCCGAGCCGCAACCCACGGCGCAGCCGCCCCTCGAAGAACCCGCGACCGACGCGCCGCGCGCCGCCAACAGTCAAAAGAGCGAAATCGAGGGCCCCGATAAGCCCGCGAAGGCCCCGCCTGCGCCGGAGCCGGCGAAGCCGCCCAGCCCCGATCCTGGCGAGGCGGCCGGGCCGCCGCGGGACGGCGCGCCTCAGGCCAAGGAAGCCTCGGCCGAACCTGCTTTGGACAAACCTGCCGACGAGACGCGCCCGGCAACCGAATTGAATAGCGAAAAATCGGACCAACAGCAGGCGCGGGCGGATGCCGACGCCCAAACGGAAAAGTCTCAGACGTCAAACGCCTTTCAGCTTCCCACCTTTGAATCGGTGCCGGAGGTCGATTTCGGCGGCGCGGCCAAACAAACGCCGGTCGCCGGCGGCCAGGCCAAGGCGACCTATCTGTCGATCCTCTACGGGATGATCATGCCCCACATGCGCTTCGCCTCCGCCGTCCGCCCCAAATCCGGGAAATATGAGGGAACGATCGTCTTCAGCGTCGATGGAACGGGCAATCTCCTGCAACGGCGGGTCGTTCGCGAAAGCGGATCGCGCGAAATCGACGCGGCGGCTCTCGAGGCGATCAGCCAGGCATCGCCGTTTCCGCCGCCGCCGCGCGGCGCGCCGCTTGAAATGAGGTTTAGCTACGGCGCCAAATGAACTTAGGGGATTGCGCGCTAGGCCGCTTCGAGCCCCACCGCATCGAGCGCCGCTTTCTGGCGCGCGGCGATTTCCTCGACCTTGAAGCCTTCGATCGCCTCTTCGAACAAGCGATGAAAATTCAGTTCGGCGCGAAGGCGCAGGAAAGCGCCGCCAAGGCCGATGGCGGCGCGGTCCATGAAGACGAATTCGCGCGGCACTTTGAGCGGCCCCTGGGCCTTGAGCGCGCGCGCCACCGCGAAAGCTTCGCGGCGGCCATATTCGCCGGGCTTGACGCCGTCGGCGATGGTGCGCACGCGGTCCTCGACCAGCGGGCCATAGATGAAGCGCGCCCAGATATTCAGCGCCGCGATCGTCTCGCGCGACAGGTTTTTAAAGCCCCATATTTCATAGGCGTGAACCACGCGCGTCTCATCGCTGAATTTGAGACCTTCGTAGAGTTCGACGACGCCGCCGACGAAACTGGCGGGAAAGATGCGGATGCAGCCATAGTCGAAGAGATTGACGCCCTCGACACGCCGGCTGTCCCCTTGTCCCGTGCTGACGACCGAATAATTGCCCAGATGCGGATCGCCGTGAATGATTCCAAAATGCGAGAACGGCCGCCACCAGGCGTCGAACAAGGCCATCGCCACCGTATTGCGCGCGTCCGCCGGCGCATCCTCAAAATCCATCAGTTTGTCGCCGTCCAGCCATTCCATCGTCAGCAGGCGCCGGGTGGAAAGTTCGCCGAAGATGCGCGGCACGCGCACCAGCGGCCGACCGGCGAGCATCGCCTGATAGAGCCGCGCGAGCTTGGCCTCGCGGCTGTAGTCGAGCTCCTCGCGAACGCGCGCGCCGATCTCGCGTGCGATCTCGCGCGTATCGATCGCCGGTCCCATGCGGCGGTGGATCGAGAACAGCAGATCGAGCTGGACGAGATCGGCTTCGACCGTGGAGGCCATATCGGGATATTGCAGCTTGCAGGCAAGGCGCTCGCCGCCGAGGCTTGTGGCGCGATGCACCTGGCCCAATGAAGCGGCGGCGGCGGGAGCCAGATCGAACTCCGCAAAGCGCCGGCGCCAATCGACGCCAAGTTCGGCCTGCATGCGGCGCTTGACGAAAGCCGCGCCCATCGGCGGCGCCTGCGATTGCAGCTTCATCAATTCTTCGGCGTAGTCGGCCGGCAACGCTTCGGGAATGGTCGCCATCATCTGGGCGACTTTCATCAACGGCCCCTTGAGCGAGCCAAGCGAGCGCGCCAAGGCCTGCGCATCGCCGCCGCGCGCGCCGGTCACCCGATTGGACGCCATGCGTGCGGCGAACGCGCCCGCGCTGACGCCGAGGCGCGCATAGCGCGAGGCGCGCGCGGAAAATCGATTGGCTTCGTCGTCCTGCATCAAAGCGGTCTCGGGTTGGCGTTGTTTCTAGTAGGAACAATCAGGCTTTATCGAGACCTCATTCCGCCATCGCGGCCAGAGCATCCAACAGCCGCTCGCGCGCTTCGACAAGGCCTTTATAGGCAAGCTGCACCGGCGTCAGCGCCGCGAGTTGATCATGCAAAGCGCGCGCCAGTTCGCGCCCGTGCGCATGGTCGCAGAAAGCGGCCGCAGGATCGACATGCACGCGCACCGTGAACAAGATATCGCCGCTGCGCGGCAGTCGGCGCAGGGTCTGACGCTCGACGCGGATATGCGCGTGAGAGACGGACTGGCCAGATGGAAACCGCTCGAGCGGATCCTGCTTTGACTTGTTGTAGCGCAGCCGCCCATCGCCATAGATCGACCAGTTGAACCGTTCCACCGGCTGTTCGACCTTGAGATTGTCGAAGATGCGGGCGACCATCCCGGCCATTTTGCCGGCATAGCCGGGCGCCGGAGCGTGAATGGCGTCCATTCCGCGCCCGAGCTTCTCGGCAAGCACCCATGTCGAGGGAAAGCATAAGGAGCCCGCGACAAGGCGCCAACCCTCCTCATGACGCCGCATCAGCAACAGGTCTTCCTGCACGAGGCGCGAAGCGGTCAGCAACGCCGGCTCGCCATCAAGCGCAATGAGACGATCGCCCGGCAGGATGCGCAGGGCGTTTCCCTCGCGCCGATACGTCTGGGGATAGCGCGCCGGCAAATGCGCCGCCAGCAATTCCAGAACCTCTCCCTGCCCGGCCTCGCTGCCGGCCAGCGCGTCAAACGCGGCGGCGCGCTCTTGCGCGAGAATGGCCTCCTTGAGCGCGAGTTGCGCCGGCAGGCGTTCATCCTGTTCGATCCATTGGGCGAGATCGATCGGCGCAAGTCCGATCGAAAACGGCGATTTGCCGGAAGCATAGGGCGTGTGGAGGAAGGGCATGATGGGTTGAACGCCTATTCCGTTCTGATCGCCGATCGAGCGCCGTCTGGCGTCGCTGGGGCTTCCGCGAAATAGGCGATCACAGGGATGCCATGGAAGGTCTCCGATGCGCCGGCCTGCATGCCGATCTTCTCGGCCACGCGGATCGAGCGACGATTGCCCGGCTCGATCATCGCGACGATCCGGCTAAGCCGCAGGGTCGAGAAGCCATAATCCAGCCAGGCCTTGGCCGCCTCCGCCGCATAGCCCCGCCCCCATTGGTCGCGGCGCAGGCGATAGCCGATCTCGGTCCGGCCGTCGGCAAGAACCTCCAGGCCGCATTGCCCGACGATGTCCCCATCGCACCGGCGAAGAACCGCATACATGGCGAACCCATGCGCGCTCTGATGCCGAATGCCGTGCTCAATCCAGCCGGCGGTATCGGCCACGCTTTGATGGGCGCCCGCGACGCTGAAACGCATCACGTGGGGATCGCCGAGAGTCTCGAAGAGCGCGACGGCGTCCGCCGGAATGATCGGACGCATCGTCAAACGCGGAGTGTTCAATTCCAACCGGCGTTCGGGCATGCGATCGTGGGTCCCAGGATCGTTGAAGCGACCGCTAATCCATCCCCTCCAGCTCGACGATCATCCGCTCGATCAGCGACAGGCCGATCTGCCAAAAGGCGGGATCGCGGGCGTCGAGGCCAAAGGGGGCGAGCAGTTCGGCATGGTGCTTGGTGCCTCCGGCCGCCAGCATCGCGAGATAGCGTTCGGCGAAGCCTTCGCGCGAATTCTCATAGACGCCGTAAAGCGAATTCACCAGGCAATCGCCGAAGGCATAGGCGTAGACATAGAAGGGCGAATGAATGAAATGGCCGATATAGGCCCAATAGGTCTCATAGCCCGGCCCCAGCTTGATCGCCGGCCCGAGACTCTCGCCCTGCACGCTCATCCAGAGCTCGCCGATCCCCTGCGCGGTCAATTCGCCTTTCTTGCGCTCAGTATGCAGCTTGCGCTCGAAATTATAGAACGCGATCTGGCGCACCACGGTGTTGAGCATGTCCTCGACCTTCGAGGCGAGCATGGATTTGCGCAACGCGATATCAGTCGTCGAGGCGAGCAGCGCGCGGAAGGTCAGCATCTCGCCAAACACCGAGGCGGTCTCGGCCAAAGTCAAAGGCGTCGGCGCCATCAGCGCGCCATTGGGCGCCGCCAGCACCTGATGCACGCCATGGCCCAGTTCATGGGCGAGCGTCATCACGTCGCGCGGCTTGCCGAGATAATTGACGAGCACATAGGGATGCGCGGAGGGCGTGGTCGGATGGGCGAAGGCGCCCGGCGCCTTGCCCGGGCGCACCGGCGCGTCGATCCAGCCCTCGTCGAAAAAACGCCGCGCAATGTCGGACATGCGCGGAGAGAACCCGCGATAGGCGTCGAGCACGGTGTCGCGCGCGGCGTTCCAGGTGAACACCCGCTCAGGCGCGCTCGGTAACGGCGCGTTGCGATCCCAATGATTGAGCTGCTCCTTGCCAAACCAGCGCGCCTTCAGCTTGTAATAACGATGCGAGAGACGCGGAAAAGCGGCGGTGACGGCGGCGACCATCGCCTCGACCACTTCGCGCTCGACCCGATTGGCCAGGTGACGCGAATCGGCGATGTCCTCGAATTTGCGCCAGCGGTCGGAAACTTCCTTGTCCTTGGCGAGCGTATTGGAGATCAGCGTGAAAGTGCGCAAATTGGCGCCGAGCGTATCGCTGAGCGAAAGCGCGGCCGCCTCGCGCTTGTTCTCATCAGGGTCCTGCATTTTGGCGAGCAGGGGTTCGAGCGTCAGTTCCGCATCCTCGAATTTGAAGCGCAGCGAGGCGATCGTATCGTCGAACAATCGGTTCCAGGCCGCGGCGCCGCTCACCGATTTTTCCAGGAACAATTGCTCGATCTCGTCGGCGAGCTGATGCGGACGTTCTTTGCGGATGTCTTCGAGCCACGGGCGATAATGGCCCGTCAGCGGATTGGCCATGGCGGCGTCGATCAGTTTGTCGTCGAGCCGGTTGAGTTCGAGTTCGAAGAACAACAGATCACCGGCCAGGGCGGTCACTTTCTCCTGTGCGTCGCCATAAAATTTCGCGCGTGCGGGATCGCTGGTGTCGCCGGCGTAGACCAGACCGGCGTAAGACATGATTCGCCCGACCAGATCCTGGATGTCCTCATAGGCGCGCACCGCCAGTCCGAGCTTTTCTCCGGCCGCGGAATCTTTCGCGATCGCCTCGAGCCTGCCGCGATAGGTCTGCGCGAAAGCCTTCGCCTCCTCGCTCGCCCGCTGCAGATCGGCGGCGAACGCGGCCGAGTCGATGCCCGAATAAAGATCGTCCAGCCGCCATTCCGGCAGGGAACCGAGGTCCGGCGCGGCGGCGGCGCCCGAAGCGGCGGCCTGGCGGACGGCCCTGCTGGAAAAATCTGCGTGCTGGAACATTTCTTCGCCTCGCTTGGAATCTCAAGCCTATATCGTCCAGAGCGCGCGCGCATTCAATGGGCGACGCGCGCAGGGCGCGCCAAAATGGGACGCCATTAACACGGCATTTACTGCGATGGCGGACGATGGGTCGGCGAGCGGTTCAAATGAGGCCGCGTGACACGGGACTTTCATGGCCGCCTTGATCCTTATTGTCGACGACGATCCCATTCAGCGCCGGCTCCTCGAGGCCATGGTCCGGCGATTCGGCTATGAAGTGGAAACCGCCGAATCAGGGGAAGGCGCGCTGACGCGATTGGAATCCTCGGATCGCTCGCCGGTCGATCTCATCATTCTCGATCTGGTGATGCCCGATCTTGACGGCATGGGCGTGCTCGACCGCATGCGTCGGCGGGAAATCAAGGTTCCCGCCATCGTCCAGACGGCGCATGGCTCGATCGAGGCGGTGATCTCGGCGATGCGCGCCGGGGCGCTGGATTTCGTCGTCAAGCCCGTCGGGGCGGAACGGCTGCAAGTCTCCATCAAGAATGCGCTGCGCGTCGATGCGCTCGAAGACGAATTGCGCCGCGCGACGCGCCGCAGCGCCGGCGAGCTGACCTTTAGAGACATCGTCACCAAAGCGGAGAATATGGCGCGCGTCATCCGGCTGGCCGAGCGCGCCGCGAAATCGAACATTCCCGTGCTGATCGAGGGAGAATCTGGGGTCGGCAAGGAATTGATGGCGCGCGCCATCCAGGGCGGCTCGGAGCGGCGAGGCAAGACTTTTGTCACCGTCAATTGCGGCGCGTTGCCCGAAAACCTGATCGAATCCGTGCTGTTCGGCCATGAGAAGGGCGCTTTCACCGGCGCCACCGAAAAGCATGTCGGCAAATTCGCGGAAGCCAATGGCGGTACGCTGTTTCTGGACGAAATCGGCGAATTGCCGCTGGACGCCCAGGTCAAATTGCTGCGCGCCCTGCAGGAGGGCGAAATCGATCCGGTCGGCGCTAGACGGCCGGTCAAAGTCGATTTCCGGCTGGTCTCCGCGACCAACAAGAATCTCATCGATCTCGTCAAGCGCGGTAAGTTCCGCGAAGATCTGTTCTATCGCCTGAACGTCTTTCCGATCACGATTCCCCCGCTCAGGGCCCGCGCCAGCGACGTCGCCGATCTCGCCCGGCGCTTCACGGCGCGTTTTTGCGCCGAGGAAGGCAAGCGCATTCGCGGTCTTTCGAGCGAAGCCTACGCCCTGCTGAGCGCCTATGACTGGCCGGGCAACGTGCGCCAGTTGGAGAACGCGGTGTTTCGCGCGGTCGTGCTGGCCGACGGCGACGAACTGACGACCGCCGAATTTCCGCAAATCGCCGCCCAGGTCGAAGGTTTCGACGTCAGAATTCCACCGGTTCCCGCCGCCATTCAGCCCAGCCCAATGGCGCCGAGCCAGGAGGAAATGACGCATTTCGAGCCGCGCGATCCCAATCTCATGCGCCTCATCGACGACACCGGCGATGTGCGCAAGCTCTGGGACATCGAGGCGGAGGCCATCCGCTTCGCCCTCGCCCATTATCGCGGTCAAATGTCGCAGATGGCGCGCAAACTTGGCATAGGCCGCTCGACTCTTTATCGGAAAATGAAAGATATTGGCGTCGATGGCGACGTTTTGGGCGAAGATATCGACGATGCGGCGGCGTGAACCCCGTCCCGCCTCCATCCCCCGTCCGGACGATATGAAGCGACAAGACAACGCGGTAGATTGGCGCGCTGGCAAAGCAGACCGCTATTGTTATAGGGTATCGTACGGGGCTGTTTCATGACACGGCAAGGCAAGTCGTTTGGGTTGGCGTCAGTCTGCGTCGCGGCGGTGCTGGGCTTTTGTTTGCACGGTCCGGTAGCGCATGCGGACGAAACGGCCGCCCCGACGCCCCCCGTCGCAATCGACATGACGCCGACTGGCGCGTTGAGAACTTCGCCAACGGAAGCGCCTTCGGTCGGCGCTCCGCCTGCGGGGGATGAAGGCGTTTCTGCGGGAAGCGTTCAACGGCAGGCTGACCAGGCCAGCGCGCCGTTCCAGCCAGAATTGCCGCCCGACGCCGCCAATGAGCCGTCGACAATCCTCGCCCCTTCTTCGATCGCATCGTCGGCTCAGCAATCCTCGCCCGAAAAGCCGGGCGGCGACGGGCCGGTCGCCAAATTGAACGACGAAACGGCGCCAGCGGCGGCGCATAGCGTCGATGCGCCGGTTCTCGCGCCCTCGATGTCGGCGGCGGCGCAACCGGGCGATCTCAGCTCGACCGGCGCTTCGGCGACGGAAATCGAGGCGGCGGTCGAGGCGATGCTCAAGCAGGACGTAAAAGCCGCGCCGACTGGCGTTCGCGACACGCGCGCCGCGCGCCTGGCGGTCGGCGTTTTCTATTTCGAGCGCGCCTATGCGCCTTTATGGACCAATGAGGACGGCTTCACGCCGCACGCGCGCGCCGCGATCGCGCGCCTACGCCGCGCACGGGAAGACGGCCTCGATCTGTCCGCCTTCGCCATCCCCTCTGGCGACGGCAAAGGCGACACCGCGGCGCAACGCGCCCAGGCTGACGTCATGCTGTCGCAAGCCATCATCTTTTATGCCGTGCAGGCGAGCGGCGGCCGCATCCAGCCCAGCAGCCTATCGCCGCAAATCACCGCCAAGCCCGATGTCGCCGAACCGTTCAAGGCGCTCGCGCTGGTCGCCGCCGCCAACGATCCGGACGCCGCGCTTGAAGATTTCAATCCGCCGCAAAAGGGCTATCGCGATCTTCGCGACAAGCTCGCCCAGTTGCGCGCCGACAACGCGCCCGTCGCGAGGATTCCGACCGGCCCCATGCTCAAGATCGGCATGGTCGATCCGCGCGTGCCGCTCATCCGCACGCGTTTCGGGCTCGATGCGCTCGCCGAGGGGCAGGCGTCAGGCGCGCTCGTCTATGATGCGCAAGTCGCCGCGCTGGTAGCTGATTTCCAGCGCGCCAATGGCCTGCCGCCATCGGGCCTGCTGACGGCCAACACCGTGCAGGCCTTGTCGGGCGGCGCTTCTTCCCGACAAGAGGCGGACATCCTCGCCAACATGGAGATGTGGCGCTGGGAGCCGCGCGACATGGGCGAAGAGCGCGTGGAGGTCAATGTCCCCGACTTCACGCTGAAAGTCACGCAAGGCGACGAGGTCATTCACCGGGCGCGCGTGATTGTCGGCAAGCCGACCACGCCAACGGCGATTTTTTCAAACCAGATCAAATATCTGCTGGTCAATCCGGCTTGGAACGTGCCGATATCCATCATCAAAAAAGAGATGATGCCCAAGCTCGCCGCCGATCCCGATTATCTCACGCGCGCGGGCTTCGAAGTGACGGAGAAAAACGGCATATTGACGGTGCGACAGCCGCCCGGCGAGCGCAATGCGCTGGGTCATATCCTGTTCATGTTCCCAAACGAGCACTCGATCTATCTGCACGACACGCCGGCGCGCGGCATGTTCACCGCGCAGCGCCGCGCCTTCAGTCACGGCTGCGTGCGCGTCGACGATCCGATGCGCCTGGGCGAACTGGTGATGGGCGGCGCCGAAGCCGGTTGGACGCAGGCGCGCTTGCGTTCGCTCGTGGGCAATACCGAGCGGACCATCTTTCTGCCGCGCCCGCTCGCCATCCACATCGAATATTTCACCGCATTCGTCGACGATTCCGGCGCATTGCAAACGCGTGAAGACATTTACGGCTTTACGCGCCAGGTTGAGGCCGCGCTTGGCCTTGAAATCCAGGGTTGAATCAAGGGCCCTGAAACGGTAAAGCACGCGTCGCTGGCGTTCCCGGCGTTTTTTTGCCATGATGTGTCTTTGGCGACACAGGCCAAAAGTCATAGGGGTGGCGTTTCGCCTCGAAAGCTTCTCGATCTGGAGGCTTGAAGGGAAACGTCGTGTGGCTTTCGAGTCTTGCGGAAGGGACGATTTTGCCGGCGCTAAAAACTTTCGACGTTTCAAAATTTGGAAGATCGACCCTCGCAAGAGCGCTCGTTGCGCCGCTGCTTTTGTGTCTGGGGTTTGCGTCGAACTCAACGGAATCGGCGATCGCCAATGGCGAGACGCGCACGATCAACCTCTCGGACTCGCATACCAACGAAGCCGGCTCGTTCACCTACATGGTCAACGGCGTCTATGATTCCTCCGTCCTGGAGAAACTCAACTGGTTCATGCGCGACTGGCGGCATGACGAAAAAATAAACATCGATCCCAAACTGTTCGACATCGTCTGGGAAGTCTATCGCGAATCGGGATCGAGCCAGCCGGTCGACGTGCTTTCGGGCTATCGCTCGCCAGAGACCAACGCGATGTTGCGCCGCCGTTCGCGGCAGGTCGCCGAACATTCGCAGCATATGCTGGGCAAGGCGATGGACGCCCATTTCCTCGATGTTCCTACCGCCAAAATCCGTGACATCGCGATGCGCCTGCAATCGGGCGGCGTCGGCTTTTATCCGACCGGCAATACGCCCTGGGTTCATCTAGACTCGGGTTCCGTGCGCTACTGGCCGCGCATGGGCCACGACCAGATCGCGCGGCTTTTCCCGGACGGCAAAACCGTTTTTATCCCGTCAGACGGCGTACCGCTCCCCGGCTACCAGCAGGCGGCGGCCGAAATCGAGGCGCGCGGCGGCGCCGTCTATGCGGCTTCGGCCGAATCGGGCGGACCGAAGGGCCTGTTCGCGATGCTGTTTGGCGGCGGCGAGGACGATGCGGAAGAAAGCTCGCCGCACGGCAACGCTCTCATTGCGACGGCGACGCCCCCCGCAAGCAGCCGCAGCGGCGGCGGCGCGCAAACCTTCTTTGCGACGCAATACCAAGTCGCCAGCGGCGCGCCTGACGCGATCAGCCGAGCCAAGCACGATCTGCCGCATGGCGAGACTTATATGACGGCGCCCGATAGCGCGCCGACCGCCGCGATCGCCGCCGCCTCGCAAAAACCCCAACTTGTCGCGTCGCTCGGACAGCCCGGCGACGCCGGCGCCACGGATGCGCAAGGCGCGACGGCGGCGCAACGGGTTGCGCCGATGCCTCCGCGCCGGCCAAGCGACCCGGAGCTCGCAATGGCCAACGCGCCGACGCCGCCCGCGCGCCCTGTCGAATTCGCTTCGTTGCAGGCGATCGCGCCTAATGCGTCGCTGACGCGTTCGCTCGGGCCGATCCCCTCCGACGCTGCCACGCATAAGAATGATCTGATCGCTGCGCTGCTGGCGCGCAAACTGCCCGGCGTCATTACGCGAGGCGCGGACGGCGTCATTCCGGCCGGCGCGCTCGCTTTGGCCGAAGTCCCCGAACCGGTCGCGCGTCCCGCCTCGCTCGCCAGGGCCGCTGCGCTTTCCGCCACCCTGCCGCTCACGGGTTCGCAACCGCTCTCGCCCCTCGCGCGCGCCGCCTTGCTCTCGGCGCCGCTCCCGCCGGCTCGCACCCTGCTTAAGACAATCCTCGTCGCCGCCAGGATCGACCGATCCAATTTTACCGTGATGACCGCTGCGCCGGCGAAAACTCAAAGTCAGGAGAACGCTGCCGCCCGCATCGTTCCGGCTGCGCCCGGCGCTCGTCCCGATGTGCTTCTGGCGATGGCGATGTTGGCGCCCAATGTCGAGGCGCCGGCAGCCTTCGCAAAACAGCCTTACGGCGATCTGCGCGCAGACGCTTTCACAGGCCCTGCGATAAAGCCGCTCAACGAAGTAGCGACAGCGGACCTGCGCGGCTCATCACAATAAGACGCTTGCCGCGATATCGCTGAAGTCCCGCCTCATCGGAACTCTGCGGTTAAATCCCTCTCCGACCTGTCGGCTTGCTGTTCGCAGCCGCTGCGGCGAGAGAGTGCCTCGTCGAGTTGGTTTGTGGGACCGATCGTCGCGCCGACGCGCTCCGCACAGCTCACGAGCCAGCAAATTCGGAAGCGACCGAAACCGTCCGGCCTGTAAAGCGAATGACAAAAAACCGGCGAGCGCGGATTGCGCGCTCGCCGGCGTGTGAGTTTCCCACAAGATTCGTGTAGCGCGCCTTGGCTTCCCTTTATTCTTTGTCGACCGCCCAGGGGCCGGCGCCCGCCGCGGCCAGATAGAGGAAGATGAAGCAGAAGAGAATCGCGGCGTCGCCGCCGTTCAGGGCCGGAAAAAATCCATGCGGGAAATGAGCCATGAAATAGGCCGCGGCCGTGAAGCCCGAAAGGATGAAAGCGGCGGGGCGGGTCAGGAAACCGACCAGAATGAGCAGACCGCCGACCAATTCGATCGCCCCGGTTACGTAGAATAGCGAGCCCAGCATCGGTTGCATCGCCGACAAATCGGGAAAGCCAAGAATTTTGCCCGTTCCGTGATCGAGCAACACCAGGCCGGTCACGATACGCAGAACCGCGTGCAACGTCGGCGTAAAGGATCGCGGGATAATCGTGAAGTTCATGACAGACATGCCTTTCTTGGCGCGACTTGACGCCCCTTAAGATGATCTTCCAGCGCATTGATCGTCGTTCGCCGGGCTAAATTACGACAGGACGATGCACTCAAACGTTGCCCGTTTTTTAACGGACTCGCCATAGTCGATATAGTTATATATTATAACTATATCGACTGGATCAACGCGCCTCTTACGACGCGGCCGATAACATTAGCGTGACCCTCGCCTCAGATGATCTTGGCGATCTGGTCGAACGAGAAGCGCGGGCTGCGCGGGAACAGCTTAGAATGATCGCCATAACCGATGTTGATCAGCACGTTCGACTTGAAGCGCCCGTCGGGGAAGAATTCCGCATCGACTTTGGCGTTGTCGAAGCCCGTCATCGGACCCGTGTCGAGGCCGACCGCGCGCAGGGCGAGAATGAGATAGGCGACCTGCAACGTGCCGTTCTGGAATGCGCTGCGGGTTGCGAAGGCTTCATTGCCCTCAAACCACGGCCTGACATCGAAATGCGGCATCAGATACGGCGCATGTTCGAAGAATTTGACGTCATAAGCCGTCAGCGCGACGACGGGCGCAGCCATGGTCTTGGCGAGATTGCCCTCCATGAGAGCGGGGCGGAGCCGCTCCTTGGCCGCGGCTGAACGCAAGAATACGATGCGAAGCGGCGACTGGTTGGCGCTGGTCGGGCCGATCTTGGCGATATCGACCGCCTCGCGCAGCAAATCGTCGGAAACGGGGCGGTCCAGATAGGCGTTATGGGTGCGCGCCTCGGTAAAAATCTGGGCGAGGGCGGCGGAGTCGATTTTTTTGTGATCGGTCATTGGTTTCTCCTTCGCGCACACAGATGATTTGTTTAAGGCATCATTGCAACTGGTAAAATTATGTTAGTATCCATCGGTATGGATGATGGATAGCCGAGGCAAACCATGATTGACCCGCTTACGCTCGACCAGATGAGAATCCTTGTCGCTGTCGCGGAAACCGGCAGTTTTTCGGCGGCCGCGCGGCGGCTGGGCCGGGTGCAATCGGCTGTCAGCCAGGCCGTCAATACGCTCGAACACGTGCTGGGGATTCCGCTTTTCGATCGCGCCGGCAAAACGCCGATCCTCACCGGCGCCGGGGCCATCATCGTGAAGGACGCCCTGCGCCTGATCGAGGGCGCCCGCACCATGAAAGCGCGCGCCGCCAGCATCATGGGCGATGTCGAGCCGGAACTCACGCTGGCGGTGGACGCCATTTTCCCCAACGACCTGCTGATGGGCAGCCTCAAGGCGCTCAGCGGCGAATTTCCACAAATGCCCGTTTCAGTGTTCACCGAAGGGCTTGGCGGCGCCGAACAGCGCTTACGCGACGGATTGGTGCGATTCGCCATTTACCCGATCGACGCCACCGGCGCGCGCGATCTGGCCGCGGACTTTCTGACCGAAATCGCCCTGATCCCGGTTGTGGCCGCCGATCATCCGCTGGCGCGCGAGACAGCGCCGATCGCGCGCGAGACGCTTGAGCCGCATGTCCAGCTTGTCCTGACCGACCGCACGCCATTGACCCACAACATCGGCGGCGGCATCGTCAGCCACCACATCTGGCGCTTCGCCGATCTGGCGACGCGGCTCGAATTCCTGCTCGCCGGTTTTGGCTGGTGCAATATGCCCGCCCATATGGTCGCCGATCATATCGCCGCAGGCCGGCTGAAGCGGCTTGAAACGGCCGAGCGCGACGCCATCGAATTCCGTGTCCATGTGGTGCATGAGCGCGGTCGCGAAATCGGCCGCGCCGGACGCTGGCTCATCGCCGATTTGCGCGAACGCATGAACGGGCCCGCATGCGAGAGTCAGCGGCAAAGGCTCGAAAGCCAGGGTTTGGTCGACCCCCACCATCCCGCCCGCGACCGCGTTCACAGATCCGCGCGCCATGCGGTCGCGTCGAACCTGGTCGCGCACGATGATCTTGTCCCGGCTTTGGCGGACAATCCGACAAGCTAGCGACGCAGCTTTCCCGCATAGGCCCGACGTCAACGCGCGGCGATTGTTCGTGGCGTCGTCACAAACAGTCGCTTTCGTAAGTTCCGCCCACCTCGGTCAGAAGGCCCGCCGCATCGGCGCGCCACAACACACGAATGGTCTTCTTGCAAATCAGCCCATTCCAAATGAAGGCGCTCGCGTTCGAATCCTCGCGTCGCCGCCATTCGGGCGAGAAGCCTTCGCTGGCAAGATAGAGGATCAAGGTTTCCTCATCAGTCCCGATCGGAAAACGCTCGCGCAATCGGGCGTCGAGCTCCTGGCTGAAGTCGGGCTCGTCGCCCGGCAAGGTCGCCACGATGCCGGGCAGAGGACGAAAGCCGCCGGTCTTGCGTCCAACCGCGAAAGACACAGCCATCAAGACGAGCGTGACGACGGGCCATGTGAGGTTGCGCATGAGACTCGTTCCATCGCGGCGCAGCCCGCAGGGAGAGATGGCGCGGCGAAGAACCAGCGCATGACGGCAAGACCAGCCAAGGCGCCGACAAGCTGCGCGATGATAAACATCGGCGCATCAGAAGGCGATATGCCGGAAAAACTTGCTGTAAACGCGCGGGCGATAGTGATGGCGGGATTGGCGAAAGACGTGGACGCAGTGAACCAATAGGCGGCTGTGATGTAAAGACCGACCGTCGCTGGAATCGCCTCGCTCTTGAAACGCGACACGGCGAGAATGGCGACGATCAGGCCGAAGGTGGCGATAAATTCCGAAAACCATTGCGCCGGGCCGGTGCGCGCCTTGATCGCGAGTTCGAACAGCGGCAGTTCGAACATGCCATGCGCGACGAGCGTTCCCACGCAACCGCCGACAATCTGCGCGACAGCATAAGGGATGAACTCCCGCCGTGGCTGCTCTTTGCACAGCCACATCGCCAACGAAACCGCGGGGTTGAAATGCGCGCCCGAGATTGGCCCGAACACAAGGATCAGCACCGCCAGAATCGCGCCGGTTGGCAGCGTATTGCCAAGCAGCGCGAGGGCGACATTGCCGCCGGCAAGCCTCTCGCCCATGATGCCCGAGCCGACCACTGTGGCGACGAGCAAACCGGTCCCCAGGCATTCGGCGGCGAGGCGTCGGGTCACGGAAAAGATCACGCCGTCGCCACGCGCCGCCCTTGGTCGTCGATCACGCGCTCGCCATCCTCCTTGATGAATTGTCCGCGCTGGGGCGGCAGCAGATCGAGGACTTGCTCGGAGGGGCGGCACAGGCGCACGCCTTCGGGCGTGACGACGAGCGGGCGGTTCATCAGGATCGGATGGGCGCCGATCGCGCTAAGCAACGCATCGTCGCTGAGGGCCGGATCGCCGAGCCCGAGATCGTGGAAAGGCGTATCCTTCTCGCGCAGGACCTGGCGCACGGTCAGGCCGGCGCGCACGAGCAATTGCGCCAGCAGCAAACGCGTTGGCGGGCATTTCAGATATTCGATGATATGCGGCTCGACGCCGGCGTTACGGATCATCGCGAGCGTATTGCGCGATGTTTCACAGGCGGGTTTGTGGTAGATGATCACATCCATTACGCGACCTCCGGCCGATGGCAAGGAGTGAGATCGGCGATCAGGGGCGCGCATAGATCGGCGCGGCCGCCGCAGCAATCTTTGAGCAGGAACAGCGCGACCTCGCGAAAGCGATCGAGATCGACGCGGTAAATAATGGAGCGGCTCTGTCGTTCGCCAACAATCAGCCCCGCCCGCGCAAGAACCGCCAGATGCGCCGACATAGTGTTTTGCGGCGCCCCGATCAGACGCGCCAGTTCACCGGCCGGAACGCCGTCGGGCTCGCGCCTGACCAGCAGCCGGAACGTGTCGAGCCGGGTTGGCTGAGCCAGCGCCGCGAGAGCGGCAATCGCCTCCATCGTATCCATATATCCAGACTTACAGATATTTATGAGCGTGGCAAGGCATTTCGCGCCCAAACGAAAAGCCCGCGCGGAGTTTTCCACGCGGGCCCATGTTTAGGAGAAATGCTGGCGAAGGCGTCGCTTTCCCTTTCGAATATACTCCCTCACGCCTCCGCTTCCCGTAGGCACGGTTCATCGTCGAGGGCATAATGTCTTTTGCGCAACGCGGCGAAGGCGACAATGGCCGCCGCGAAGGTGATCGTCGCGCAGATCAGCAGCGTCGTGTGAAAGGCGGCGCCATAGGCTTCGCTGAAGGCGGCCCTGGGAAGCGCCGGCGCCAGCCGCGCCGCTTCATCGAACGCTCCGCCGGCCACGACGAGCGCCAAGGCGCCGGCGTCGGCGGTCGGCGCCGATGGACCAAGAGCGCCGCCGACAAAGCCGGCCAGCGCCGCGCCGATCAGCGCGATAGCGATCGTCTCGCCGGCGACGCGCATCGTCCCGAATATCCCCGTCGCCATGCCGGCCCGTTCCGTCGGCACGACCGATATAGCAAGGTCGTCCATCAGACCCCACGGGAAGCCCGCTCCGACGCCGATGAGCAAGAGAGGCGGCGCAAAGGCCAGGGGAGTCGCCCCCGGCGCGATCATCGACAGCCAGACGATGCCCAGTCCCGAGAACACGAGGCCGATTCCAGCCAGAATGCCGGACGGGATCCAGCGCGCAATATGGCCGGCGATGAATGGCACGATCGCGACCGGCGCCGAAATCGGCAGCAGCATCAGCCCGGTCTGAAATTCATCGAGCCCCTCGACCCGAATGAAGCGCACGGGCAAGAGGATTAGGGGCACGACGAAGGAATAGGCGACGGCGATCGGCAACGCCTGCACGCCGACAAAGCGCGGATAGCGGAACAACGACAGATCGAGCATCGGCCGCTTCTGATTGTTCTCGATGACGATAAAGGCGGCCAATAATAACGCGGCCAATCCGAGAAGGACGATGACCAGCGGATCGCTCCAGCCGCGTTCCGGCCCTTCGATGATGCCGAAGGTGAGCGCAACGAGAGCGCCCGTAAAGCTCGCAGCGCCCAACCGGTCGATGCCCGTGGCGCCCGGGTCGCGCGATTCGCGCAGGCGCGGCGCGCCGACAGCGAGCACCGCGCCGCCCACGGCGGCTGAAGCAAAGAACAAAGCACGCCAACCCAACGATCCGATCAGCGCGCCGGCGATGAGAGGTCCGAAAGCAATGCCGATGCCAAAACCGCTGCCGATCAAGCCGAGCGCGCGCGTGCGCGCAGGCCCCTCATATTCCTGTGCGAGCGCGGCAAAGCCCGCCGATATGGCGATCGCGCCGCCACCCCCCTGCAAGCCGCGAAGCAGATCGAGCGTCAGCACATTCGGCGAGAATCCGATCGCCAAAGACGCCGCCGTAAAAGCGGTCAAACCCAGCTTGAACATCTTTTTGCGGCCGAATTGGTCCGCGAGCGCGCCGCCGAGCATCATCGTGCTGCCGATCGCCAGCATGAAAGCGTTGACGACCCAACTGAGCGCGGTGACGCCGCCGCCAAGAGCGCGGCCGATCGCCGGAATGGCGACGGCGGGACCTGTGAAAGAGATCGGAATCGTGATGGCGACGAGGAAGATCGCAGCGAGAATCAATCGCTTGTCGTTCGCCGCATCGGAGGATGCGTCGGTCATTGGATTTACCTTGGATTTGGGCGCGCAACGCAGGAAGGCGCGACGCAGGAGGAAGAGCGACGGTGGGCGCAGCCATAGCTTGAGGCCACGCATGGAGACGAAGATCGAGGTTCTATTCTGTAGTGATCGACACAGAAATAATAGCGCCTTGCGGTTTCCGGTCAAGCACTTTATGTGTCGATCGATACAGAAAATAAAAACCCATGATCGAAAGAGGACGTCCCCGCAGTTTCGAACGCTCCCACGCCTTGGAGAAGGCGATGGAGGTTTTTTGGGCGCGCGGCTATTCCGGCGCTTCGATCGCTGAATTGACGGCGGAGATGGGCATCAACTCGCCTTCGCTTTACGCCGCTTTCAGCTCGAAGGAGGCGTTGTTCCGCGAGGCCGTTTCTCTTTATCTCGCAACGGCCACTGCCGGCACGCTGAAAGCGCTCGAAGGCGATTTGTCGACGCGCGATTCGGTCGCCGCCATGCTTCTGGCCGCCGCCGAGGGCTGCACGGCGCCGGGCAAGCCGAAGGGTTGCCTCATCGTGCTGGGCGCCGCCAACGGCGGGCCGGACACTCAGGCGATGCAGCAGCATCTCTCCGACTGCAGGAAAGAAACGCCGAGGCGCATCCGCCGACGCCTGGAGCGCGGCGTCAAAGAAGGCGAATTGCCCGATGGCCTCGACCTTGACGGCATCGCCGCCTATTTCAGCACGATCATCAATGGCTTCTCGATCGAAGCGCGCGACGGCGCCACCATCGATGCGCTGCATCACATCGTCGGCCATGCGATGCTTGGCTGGGATGCGCTCACCGCGCCGCGCGCCGGACAATAAAAAGGCCCGCGCGGAACATTCCGCACGGGCCTTATCTCACAAATCGGTCGAAGGCTGATTAGTCCTTCTTGGCGCCCTTGTCGCGCGCCTTCAGGGCGGCGCCCAGAATGTCGCCCAGCGAAGCGCCGGAATCGGCCGACCCGTATTGGGCGATCGCTTCCTTCTCTTCGGCGACTTCGAGCGCCTTGATCGACACGGCGATCTTGCGGGCGCGCCGGTCGAACTGCGTGATGCGCGCATCGACCTTTTCGCCAACGGCGAAGCGCTCGGGGCGCTGATCGCCGCGGTCGCGGGCCAGTTCCGAACGCTTGATGAAGGCGGTCAGATCGGAATTGGCGATCTTGACTTCGATGCCGCCTTCCTTGACCTCGATCACTTCGCAGGTGACGACAAGACCCTTGCGCAATTCGCCAGAGCTGGCGTCGGCCGCGCCGTCGTCAGCCGCGGCGGGCTTCTTGGCGGCGAAAGGATCGCCTCCGAGCTGCTTGACGCCGAGCGAGATGCGCTCCTTCTCCATGTCGACGTCGAGCACTTTGGCGCGCACGATATCGCCCTTCTTGAAGTCCTCGATCACCTGCTCGCCCGGCTTGTTCCAGTCGAGATCGGACAGATGGACCATGCCGTCGACGTCGCCGTCGAGACCGATGAACAGACCGAATTCCGTCTTGTTCTTGACCTCGCCTTCGACTTCGGAGCCGATCGGGTGCTTCTCGGCGAAGGCCTCCCACGGATTTTGCAGAGTTTGCTTGAGGCCGAGCGAAATCCGGCGCTTGGCCGAATCGACTTCGAGCACCTGGACGTCGACTTCCTGGCTTGTCGCGATGATCTTGCCGGGATGGACGTTCTTCTTGGTCCAGGACATTTCGGAGACGTGGATGAGGCCCTCGATGCCCGGCTCCAGTTCAACGAACGCGCCGTAATCGGTGATGTTGGTCACGCGGCCCTTGAGACGCATGCCCAGCGCATATTTGGTCTCGATCGCCGCCCAGGGATCCTCGAGCAATTGCTTCATGCCGAGCGAAATGCGGTGCGTCTCATGGTTGATCTTGATGATCCGGACCTTGACCGTCTGACCGATGCTGAGCACTTCGGTCGGATGGTTGACGCGGCGCCAGGCTATGTCGGTGACATGCAGCAGGCCGTCGATGCCGCCCAGATCCACGAACGCGCCGTAATCGGTGATGTTTTTGACGGTGCCGTCGATGACCTGACCTTCGGCGAGGTTGGCGACGATCTCGTGACGCTGCTCGGCGCGGCTCTCTTCGAGCACGGTGCGGCGGGACACGACGATATTGCCGCGCCGGCGATCCATTTTCAGGATCTGGAACGGCTGCGGCACATTCATCAGCGGCGCGACGTCGCGCACGGGGCGAATGTCGACCTGGCTGCGCGGCAGGAACGCCACGGCGCCGTCAAGATCGACGGTGAAGCCGCCCTTGACCTGATTGAAGATGACGCCATCGACCTTTTCGTTCTTCTCGAAGGCCTGTTCGAGCTTGACCCAGCTCTCTTCGCGCCGCGCCTTGTCGCGCGAGATGACGGCCTCGCCGAGCGCGTTTTCGATACGCTCGAGATAGACCTCGACTTCGTCGCCGACGCCGGGCGCGGGATCGCGGCCGTGATTGGTGAATTCTTTGAGCGCGACGCGCCCCTCGGTCTTCAGACCGCAATCGATGATCGCCATGTCTTTTTCGATGGCGACGACCCGACCCTTGACGACGGACCCTTCAAAGGCCTCGTCCTCGCCATAGGTCTCATTCAATAAAGCGGAAAAATCCTCGCGCGACGGCGCGTAGGTATCAGTGGAAGCGGACATTCTTTCTCCTAAAGAGCCCCATGGGGCGGCGCCGGCGGGTTGGCGTTAAAGGGCGCTCCCGGTCGCCAGATAGAGCCGCGCGAGGCGACATCATCACCGCCAGGAGGCGGGCCGGCGCTTGGACCGGCGACGAGAGCAGGGTTTGTCGCGCCAGGCCGGGAAGCCGGACGCGCCGCTCATATAGATATAACGGCCATCGACAGCAAGGGAATTATGCGCATCGTCGATGTCGCGGCATCCCGTCAACTCACCGGCGCGCAGACGAGAAATATTCCCCTGCCGGGCGCCAGCGGAGCCTGCCACTCGATCTTCGAGTCGGTTCGCGCGCCATAAGTCTCGTAAAGCGCCGAGAGGATCACGTCAGCGACGGCGCCAAAATCGTCCGGGCTCGCGATATCGATCATGCGCTGATAATTCCCCTTGGAATCGTCGGTCGAGAAGCCAAGTTTCGCAAGGGCGGCGAGAGCCTCCGGGGTGACGCGGAACCGCCTCGCCTGGTCAGGCTTCTGATCATAAAAAACCAGACTCGGCCTCGCATAGCAGCCTATGGTCGTCTTCGACGAACAAGCATTGCACATAACCCCTTTGCGCCCCCAGCAATCCGATCACGAGGTAGCGACTCTTTGGCGCACGATCGGCGTGGATCATTTTCAGGCGTTCAACCACATCGCATCGATAGGCGGCCAGGAAAGCCGACAGATCGGTAGAACTCGCGGCGACGACAGAACTCGCCGCCAGAACCAAGGCGCCCGCCAAAACCATTCCGACGGCCCATCGCCCGCGGCGGTTCGGCCAGATGCGGAACAGATGATCAACACGTTTTTGCACCGCGAGAACTCCGACCCAATCCGGTCAACCCGCCCCGATAAACGGAGCCTACCGGGCCGCCGGAATGCGCGCCAGATGTCCTGTGCGCTCTATTTGCGCCCACCTTGCCGGAAATTAAGCCGCCGGCCATGCGACCCCTCTCGCAAAATCCCGAATTTCCCTTTATAGCCGCGTCGCGACATCCATAGCCGATCGGGCCTGCCGGAACGGCCCGGCCAAAGGAGCTTTCATGACCCTGTTCCACAACGCGCCGTTCGTCCGGCGCGGCCGCGCCGTCGCCCTGGGTTTGGGCGCTTTTCTTTTTGCGGCCGGCGTCGCCAGCGCGGAGCCCAAGGTTCTCGCCAAAATCAACGGCGCCCCCATCACCGAAGACGATGTCAACGACGCCCTGGAGGATATCGGGCCCGGGCTGCCGCAAAAGCTCGACGGGCCGGCGCGCCAGCAATATGCGCTCGACTATCTCATCGATATGAAGCTCGTCGCCAAGAAGGCCGCGGAAGACAAGATGGATTCGGGCGACGCCTTCGCCCGGCGCATGGCCTATTATCACGACAAGCTCGCCATGGAGGCGCTGCTGACCGATGTCGCGGCCAAGGCCGCCACCGACGAGGCCGAGCACAAGGCTTACGACGAGGCCGCCAAATCCAACCCGCCCGTCCCCGAAGTGCATGCGCGCCATATCCTCGTGCCGACCGAGGAAGAGGCCAAGGCGGCGCTCGCGCGCGTCAAGGCCGGCGAGGATTTCGCCAAGGTCGCGACCGAGCTTTCCAAGGATCCCGGCAGCGAGGGCGGCGATCTTGGCTGGTTCACCAAGGACAAGATGGTGCCCGAATTCGCCGACGCGGCGTTCAAGATGGAGCCCGGCCAGGTTTCCGACCCCGTGAAGAGCCAGTTCGGCTGGCACATCATCAAGGTCGAGGAGAAGCGCATGAAGACCTTCCCGCCCTTCGAGCAGGTGAAGGATCAGGCGGCGCGTTATGTCGTCCAGAAGGCGCAGAGCGATCTGATCGTCAAGCTGCACGAAGGCGTGAAGATCGAGCGCACCGAGCCCGAGGCCAAGCCGGCGGACCCGGCCGCGCCTGCTGACGCCGCCAAGCCGGCGGATAAGCCCGCCGACGCGACCAAGCCATAACACGCGCCGCGAAGAAGGCGCCCTGCTCTCTTCGCGGTCCCACCGCTCAACGCCCGGACGATTCGCCATGGCCGCCTCCGCTCCCCTGTCGCCGCTCGCGCCCAAGAAATATCCTGTTCTGCCGCCGGTCGAAGGCGTGCGCTTTGCGACGATTGCAGCGGGTGTGCGTTATGCCGGGCGCACCGATGTGATGCTCGCTTTGTTCGATGCCCCGGCGACAGTGGCCGGCGTTTTCACACGCTCCAAATGCCCGTCAGCGCCGGTCGACTGGTGCCGCCAGAATCTGGCCCAGGGCAAGGCGCGCGCGCTCGTCGTCAATTCCGGCAACGCCAACGCCTTCACGGGCGGGATCGGCGCGAGCGCCGTCGCCCATGTCGCGGAGGCCGTGCATAAAACGACAGGCGCCCCGGCGTCCGAAATTTTCATGGCTTCGACCGGCGTGATCGGCGAACCGCTCGACCCCGCCAAGATCGCCAATGTCCTTGGCGAACTCAACGCCAAAGCGGCGCCCGACGGCATGATGGACGCCGCGCGCGCCATCATGACGACAGATACGTTTCCCAAGGTCGCCACCGCGACGGTGAAGCTCGGCGATAGGGACGTCGTCATCGCCGGCATGGCGAAAGGCGCCGGCATGATTGCGCCCGATATGGCGACCATGCTCTCCTTCGTCTTCACCGACGCGCCGATCGCCGCCCCCGCCCTGCAGGCGATGCTGGCGAAATCCGTCGACCGCTCGTTCAATTGCATCACCGTCGACAGCGACACTTCGACCTCTGACACGCTATTGCTGTTCGCCACGGGCGCGGCGGCCAAGCATGGCGCGCCTGCGATCGCCGCGGTCGACGATCCGCGGCTCGGCGCCTTCAAGCGCGCGCTCGACAAAGTGCTGCTCGACCTCGCCCATCAGGTTGTTTGCGACGGCGAAGGCGCGCGCAAATTTATCGCGATCAAGGTCGAGGGCGCGAAATCCCGCAAAGCCGCCAAGCGCATCGCGATGTCGATCGCCAATTCGCCTTTGGTCAAGACGGCGGCGGCGGGCGAGGACGCCAATTGGGGCCGCATCGTCATGGCGGTCGGCAAGGCCGGCGAGAAGGCCGAGCGGGACAAGCTCGACATCTATTTCGGCAAGATCCGCGTCGCCCATAACGGCCTGCGCGATCCCGCCTACAGCGAGGCCGAAGCATCCGCCTATATGAAGCGGGCGAAGATCGACATCACGGTCCATGTCGGCGTCGGCAGCGCGACGGCGAAGGTCTGGACCTGCGATCTGACGAAGGAATATGTCGCGATCAACGGCGACTATCGGTCGTAGCGTGGGCTGACCGGCCGCCCGCAAGCGCGGCGGAGGCCGGCGATGGAAGGGCTGCGGAATAGCCCGGGCTTCCAAAAGACCCAAAACGGCGCGTCAAAACCTCGGCTAACCCCTTGATTCTCAGCCGCCCGGAAGCGTTCCGGCTTCCGCCAAACCAGCGATATCAACGGCTTGACCCCCTTTCGGCTTCCACATCGCGATTTTTGACGCGAAACAGGGCTTTCGAAGGAAGAGATCGCAAGCGTTCAAAGCAACTCCCAATACGAACAGAACGTTTCGGACAACGAGCCTGAAGATTATCACGAATTCTTATTTTCAGAAATAGCAATCTTCTGGCGCGCTTGCCAAAATTCCCGAAATGACCTGAATGGCGAGACGGATGCCCGCCATGCGCCGGCCCCAGGCCCCGCTCCGAAAGGACTCGCCCTTGAAGCTCCTCCTCGTCGTCGCCGCGGCCTTGATCGATTCCGACGGCCGCGTGCTGATCGCGCAGCGCCCGAAGGGCAAGCAGCTCGCCGATCTCTGGGAATTCCCCGGCGGCAAGATCGATGCGGGCGAGCGTCCGGAAGAGGCGCTGATCCGCGAACTCGCCGAAGAGCTTGGCATTGTCGTCAAGCTGGCCTGCCTCGCGCCGCTGACTTTCGCGAGCCACGCCTATGACGACTTCCATCTCCTGATGCCGCTCTATGTCTGCCGCCGCTGGGAAGGCTTTGTGACGCCGCGCGAGGGGCAGGCGCTGAAATGGGTCTGGGCGAAGGATCTGCGCAACTATCCGATGCCGCCGGCCGACGCGCCGCTGATCCCGCCGTTGATCGAATTGCTGGGACCCGGGTGAGGCTATAATTAGCGCGGCGCCTGCCCCAAACTCGGCGTCCCCGATCGAAGCGAGCGCAACGCGCGCGATATGCGGATCAAAGCGGGCCTGAACGATTTCCCACAGATCGTCGTGTGCGTAATCGGCCGCGAAAGCGCGATTGACCGATGACGAACAGGGGATGAGCGAAGGGAGCAGCAGTTTGCCGGATGCGGCCCGTCAGGCCGCATCCCAAGTCTCGCTTATCCCAAGTCTCGCTTATTCCAAGTCTCGCTTATTCCTGTTTACTCGCAAACCTGCACGTTGCGCCAAACGTGGTGAATCCGCACGCGAGCGGGATAGCAGCCTCGTTCGCCGCCCGTGTACGCGGCGCGCCCTTCCGGAATCTCCGCTGGCTGAGCCTGCTCCGCCGGGTGAAAGGTGAGCACCTCATAGGGCGAAAACAGCGGGCCGTTAGCGTAGACGCTGGAAGCGCCAAAGGTGAGAGCGACGACCGCCGCTCCAAACACGAGAATGTTACGCATGTTGTTTCCTCTCTCATTCATCGTTGCATTGCCGCGATAGCCAATCTTCGGCCGGCGGGGCGCTTTGGATAGCGATAATCCGCTGCATGAGATTCGAGATAGGTCTGCGCGGAAATGGTTTTAATCCTATATCTCGTGCATTGCCTGTTGAGGGAGATTCAGCAATGCGTCGCGGCGACTTTGACGATCTGACCGCGTTCATCGCCATCGCCGATCGCCTTAGCTTTCGGGCGGCCGCATCGCGGCTCAGCGTCACGCCCTCGGCCCTCAGTCATACGATGCGGCAACTCGAGGAGCGCCTCGGAGTGCGGTTGCTGAACCGCACGACGCATAGCGTATCGCTGACCGACGCCGGCCTGCGGTTGCTGGAGCGACTGCGGCCGGCGATCGATCAGGTCGTCGGCGCGCTGGAGGACCTGAACCAGGAGCGAGGCCGACCCTTCGGCAACCTGCGCATCTATGCGAGCCATATGGCCGCGGCGGCCGTGGTGACGCCGGTCTGGCGCCGCTTCCTATCGACCTATCCGGAGGTTCGTCTTGAGCTGCAGTTGGGTGAGGCGCCGCTCGATATCGTGGCAATGGCGTTCGACGCCGGCATCGGACCGCGCGACCGGGCGCAGGCCGATATGATTGTTGTTCGGGTGATGGGACCGATGAAAGTGGCCGTGGTTGGCGCGCCTTCCTACTTCGCGCAACGCCCCGAGCCGCGCGCCCCAGACGATCTCACGCGTCATAGCTGCGTGCAATATCGACGAGGCGGCGATGGCGTCGTGTTCGAATGGCCGTTCGAGCAGAACGGCAAGTCGCGGAAGATTTCCGTGGACGGCCAGGTGATGGTCGACGTTCCGGATTTGGCCGTCCGCGCGGCGGTCGACGGGCTAGGGATCGCCTATACGATCGAAGCTTACGTCGAACCGTTCTTGCGCTCGGGACAGTTGATCCGCGTGCTGGAGGATTGGTCTCCGTCCTTCGAAGGACTGTTCCTGTATTATCCCAGCCACCGCCAGGTCCCGGCCGCGCTGCGCGCCTTCATTGACATGATCCGCGCCGCCAACGGCGCGGCGCCGGCGAAGTGCCTGGTCGAGAATCCCTTCACGGCGGATTGAGTGCGACGCTCGGGATCGCACAGGGTCCGGCGGCGCGACGCGGCTCCGCGACCGCTTGCGCAGCCGCTATTCAAGCGGCGCGACCGGTACATCATTGACCTTGGACGCGGAGGCTTTTGGCGGCGCGGCGTCCAGCGCGACCGCTGCGGTCCCCGACGACGGCGCGGGAGGCGCCTTGGCGCCCGGTGTGTTGGGCGACGGCGCCTTGTTATCGCTCGGAGCTGTTGTCGATCGGGCGACCGGCGCCGGCTCGGACTTGTGGCGCTTGACTCGCGGCTTCGACTTCGGCGTTTCAAAAAAATCGGCCGCCGAGCGCGGCGGGGCGACATCATCGTGACGACCAAACAGGCGCTCGAACAAGGTGGGTTGCGGCTGCGCCCAAGCCGCGAGCTCGCCCATTCCGATCATCGAGACGGCGAGGGCGAATGCCGCGGCGGGCGCGCGCGCGAAAGACCGCTTCGAACGAATGTTCATCGGACGCAACTCCCTCGGGGCCTATTCGTGTCAGGAATTGTAGGCGACGCGGACCTGTCCGACGCTTCGAATCGCGTCCGTCAACGCCGGCAAGTCGAATCCGGCAATTGTCATCTGCCGGATTTGGCCTTCGGAATTGAAGGTCATGGTGATCGCGACCGGCGTTGATTCAAACGCGTCGTGCGCTCCCGGCAGACCCAAATTGCCCAGCAGAATGACGCTGTCTCCCCAAATGACCTCGATGGCGACTGACAGGTTCTTTCTGAAGTCGCCGCAGGCGCCCTTCAGCATGCGCTTGACTTGCGGTCGCCCGCTCTCCTGGAGATCGCAGGTGAATTCGCGACTTTCGTCGGGCCGGCTGTCGTTCAATGCGCCCAGTCGGAGCGAGAGGATGATATCGTCCGCGAGCAATTCGTTCCAAGAAAGCAAATCCCAGGTCGCCAGGATCGTCTCGATCCTCCGTCGCGAGTGCGTCCGATCACCCGCGTCCAGTTGCGATTCAACGTTTATGGCCAACATTCGACGATCTCCGGAATGCAGTTTCGTCTTTGGCAATGCTCGCCCGGAGCGTTGACGACGGAACTGGCGCGATCTCAACCTGAATGCGCGCCGGAAAATTATTGACGGCAGCCGTAAATGAAAATCCTGTATTTATTACATTTGGTGTTGAGGGAAATTCAGGAACGGCGGGCGATTGCCCCGAGCCTCCGAGCTCTTGGCGGGGCCGCTCCGAAATGGGCGACGCTGGGGCCGGGGGTCCGATTCCCAATTTTTTTCAACCGATTGCCCTGCCCCACGCGCGTATTGTCATTGTGAGGCAATGAACGGGTCGCTATAAGGGCGCCGAACCAATGGGAGATTCTCGCGCATGGGCCTGGCCGGGGTGATCAAGGACGGTTACAAACCGTCGGATAATGAGCCCTTCATGAATGAGCGCCAAAAGGATTATTTCCGGCGCAAGTTGGTGGATTGGAAAGAAGGCATTCTTCGCGAAAGCCGCGACACGCTGGCGGCGTTGCAAAGCGAAAGCGAAAATCATCCTGACATCGCCGATCGTGCTTCATCGGAAACCGACCGCGCGATCGAACTGCGCGCACGCGACCGGCAGCGCAAGCTGATCTCCAAGATCGAAAGCGCCCTTGGACGGCTCGACGACGGCACTTACGGCTATTGCGAGGAGACGGGCGAGCCCATCTCCCTGCGCCGCCTCGACGCGCGTCCCATTGCGACGCTGTCGGTCGAAGCCCAGGAACGCCACGAGCGCCGCGAGAAGATTTATCGCGACGATTGATGTTGGAAGCGGACGCCTCTCTCGTCATTGCGAGCGGAGCGAAGCAATCCAGCGATCGTGACCTTTGCCCAATGTTCGCGGCGGTCCGGGTTGCGGAGTCTTGGTTAGCAACCGTCTCGACCTCTGGATTGCTTCGCTCCGCTCGCAATGACCGGGTCTGTCGGAGCAATCGCGCAATTCCTGATCACAGCCTGCGAATCGACGTGATCGGCTCCTTGTTCCGGTCTCTGGCGACGCGCAGCGGTTCGCTCACCACGCGCATATGATAGCCGTTGGCGTGCAACAGCGTTTCAGCGTCGCGCATGATTCCGACATGCCCCTTCCAGAAGATAAGATCGCCGCGCCGGAGATTGGCTAGGCCTCCATCAAAGGCGACGGGCGCGCCGACCGAGGCTTCGATCATGTCGCTATCGCGCGGCGCGGTGAATCCGGCTTCGACGAGCGCGGTTTGCGCAAGGGCGGAACAATCGATCCCTTGCGAAGTGCGGCCGCCCCACAAATAGGGAGCTTCCACAAAGCGCTCCGCGACGGCGACGAAATCGGGCGCCGCGGCGGCAAGTGGCGCGAGGTGGCTGAAGTAAACATGCAGGCCTTCGGCGTTGATCGCAAAGTCGCCGGCATACCCCGTGATCGCCAGACGCGCGCCTAGCGAAAGCGCGAGAACCGGCGGCAATTTGATGCTCGGCCCGGGATAGGCGAAGCTGCGCGGCACGGCGAGGCGATGGGTCGGCTCGCCCGGAACGCCAAGCGCGTCGGCGGGGAGATAGCCGACGTAATCGTCGCGCTCCAGTTGCGCCCAGGCCCAGCCGTCGCGCTCCTCATAGACGATGACGCTCTCGCCATAGAGCGCCTCGGTGTCCAGCGATGCGTCATGCGACGGCGTGCGCCGCAAGGGCGCGGCGCCGGCAATGACGCGCCGGCGCCAGCCTTCGACAAACCGCGCGGCTTCAACCCTGCCGCGAAGCCCGGCGGCGGCAAGATCGGGGCGCGCCGGGGTCAGGCGCCGGTCGAGGGGCTTGTTTTCGGACAAAACATCGGAACTGGACATGCAGGGGCCTGATTCAGCGCAAGACCTGTCCAGTCTATGGGCTTTTCGGTTACGATGGAATTGACGCCGATGCGGCGCGGTGAAGTTCAAGCCATCGCATGGGCTACATTCCCATCTGCTTTGAGAAAGCCTGACCGAAGAGACGATGACGCTATCCAAACCTCTTGCCAAACCCCTCGCCGCGATTATTCCGCCCTCGGCGACAAAATTTCCCGAGACCCGGTCCGCCCATGGCGTTCGATGGATCGACGACTATGCCTGGATCAGGGCGCATAACTGGCGCGAAGTGCTGCGCGACCCCAGCGCGCTGCCCCCCGCCATCCACGATCTCCTGAAGGCGGAGAACGCCTATGCCGAGCGTGCGCTCGGTCCCGCCAAGACCCTCCAGCGCCAATTGGCGCGCGAGATGCGCGCGCGTTTGAAGGAAGACGATAGCGAGGTTCCCCAACCCGACGGCCCGTTCGCCTATTACGCGCGCTTTCGTCATGGCGGGCAGCACAAGATCTTCTGCCGAAAGCCGCGCGAAGGAGGCAAGGAAACCATCCTGCTCGACGGCGACGCCCGCGCGGCCGGCAAGGCGTTCTTCCAGTTCCTCGATGCGCGCCATTCTCCCGACCATAGCAAGGTCGCCTGGAGCGCGGACGAGAAGGGTTCGGAGATTTTCACGCTCTATGTCAGGGACATCGACAAGGCGGTCGATCTCGACGACATCGTCGGCAATTGCACGGGCCATGTCGTATGGACGCGCGACTCGCGCGGTTTTCTTTACGTCAGCCTCGACGAAAATCACCGACCCTGCCGCGTGCTGCTGCATCGGATCGGGACGCCGGCCAGCGACGACGTTGAGGTCTATGAGGAAGCCGATCCCGCCTGGTTCATCAATATAGCAGCGACGCGCCTTGGCGCCCTGGCGATCATCTCGGTGCATGGCCACGACGCCTCCGAGGCGCATGTCGTCGACCTCGATCATCCAGCCTTGGCGCCGCGATTGATCGCCGCGCGCCAGCCCGGCCTGCGTTATGACGTGATGGACCATGGCGATGTTTTTTTCATCCGCGCCAATGCCGGCGGCGCCCAAGATTTCAAAATCGTCGCCGCGTCCAAAGACGCGCCAGGCATGGAAAACTGGCGCGAGTTCATTCCGCATCGGCCAGGCCGCCTGATCGTCGCCACAGCCTTGTTCAAGAACTTTCTCGCCCGGCTGGAGCGCGAGAATGGCGCGCCGCGCATCATCGTGCATGAACTGGCCACGGGCGAGGAACATGCGATCGCCTTCGACGCCGAAACCTACTTTCTCGGCTTCGAGCCCGTCTTCGAATTCGATACGCCGATCTTTCGCTTCGGCTTTTCGTCGATGAGTTGCCCGAGGGAGACTTACGACTACGATATGGCGCTGCGCCAGCGCATGTTGCGCAAGAAGCAGATGGCGCCGAAGGACTTCGACGCTTCGGCCTATGTCACGCGGCGGATTTTCGCCCTTGCGCCGGACGGCGAGAGCGTGCCGATTTCGATCCTGCATCGACGCGAGACGCCGATCGACGGAACGGCGCCGCTCTTGGTCTACGGCTATGGCGCCTATGGCCAGGTGATCGACGCGTCCTTTTCCACCAACCGCCTGTCGCTTGTCGATCGCGGCTTTGTCTATGCGATCGCCCATATTCGCGGGGGCACGGACAAAGGCTGGCGCTGGTATGAAGAGGGCAAGCTAGCGCGCAAGGCCAATACGTTCGGCGATTTCATCGCCGCGACGAAACATCTGGTCGCGCATGGTTTTGGCGCCGGGGACCGCGTCGTCGCGCATGGCGGCAGCGCCGGCGGGATGCTGATGGGGGCCATCGCCAATGCGGCGCCGCAGCTTTACGCCGCGATCATCGCCGACGTGCCCTTTGTCGATGTCCTCAATACGATGCTCGACGCCGACCTGCCGCTGACGCCGCCCGAATGGCTGGAATGGGGCAATCCGATTCTCGATCGCACCGCCTTCGACACGATCCGGGGCTATTCTCCCTATGACAATGTCCAGCGCCAGGATTATCCCGCCATTCTCGCTTTGGCGGGTCTGACCGATCCGCGCGTCACTTATTGGGAGCCGGCCAAATGGGTCGCCAGGCTGCGCGCCGTCATGACCGGGGGCGGCCCGATCATCCTCAAGACGAATATGGACGCCGGGCACGCCGGCGCCTCCGGACGTTTCGATCAACTCGAAGATATCGCGCTGGCCTATTCCTTTGCGCTGACGCGCGTAGGGAGCGCCTAGAGTCCTTCTCCCGAGAATCGGGAGAAGGGTTTCGCGTCCGCATTCTTACGCTTTGACCTGATCGAGAAATCCGCTGATGCTTTTCAGCCGCCCATCCGCGGCGACAATTCCGAAATCGGTGCCGCCGGCGATCGGTTCGGCGGCAGGAACGCCGAGCGTCCAGGAAAACCGCAGCCTGTCGCCATGGCCGTCAGGCGCACTCGCAAGCGCAAAGCGGTGGCCAGGGAAACGTTCGTGCACGGCGCCGATCAGCGCGTCGATCTCGGAATGCCCGTGCCCCTTCATCAGGGGATCCACGTAAATAGCGTCTTCGGTCCAGGCCGAGGCGATCAGCTTCCTGCGGTTCTGCGGGTCCGTCTCGTTCCACAGATCGATGTAACGTTCGGCAATTTTCGCGGCGTCGGTCATTGGCGGCTCCTTTGGGTTCGCCGGCTCATCCCGGCATGCCCAATCCTGAGCGAGCGGCCGCGGCGCGTCGATTACGCTTGAGGTAATGGCGGGCCGCGATCGCGCCAGCTATTCTCGGTCCATGCAAACACACACGCTTCCCATCGGAGAACAGGTCCGTCACTGGCGCCAGCGTCGCCGCCTGAGCCAGCTTGATCTGGCGTGCGAGGCCGAAATCTCAACGCGTCATCTCAGTTTCATCGAAACGGGACGCGCGGCGCCGAGCCGGGACATGATTCTGCATCTGGCCGAAAGCCTCGACGTGCCGCTGCGCCAGCGCAACGCTCTGCTGCTGGCGGCGGGATTCGCGCCGATCTTCCAGGAACGCACGCTTGACGATCCCGCTTTGCGCCCGGCGCGCGAGGCGATCGAGGCATTGCTCACCGCCCACGAGCCCTATCCCGCGCTGGCGATCGATCGCCACTGGAATCTGATCTCGGCCAATCGGGCGATCGCGCCGCTGATGGTCGGCGCGGCGTATGATCTGCTCAAACCTCCGGTGAATGTGCTGCGCCTGAGCCTGCACCCTCAAGGCCTTGCGCCGCGCATCGCCAATCTGCCGGAATGGCGCGACCATTTGCTGTTCCGCTTGCGCCGGCAATTTGCCGAAACGGCCGACCCGATCCTGTCCGATTTGCTCGCCGAACTGACGGCCTATCCGCATGGCGGCTTACGGGCCCCTGCGCGTGATGTGTCGACGATCGCGGCGCCTCTGCAATTTCGCACCGAGCATGGCGTTCTCTCCCTGCTTAGCGCGACAATGATGTTCGGCGCGCCGCTCGATCCGACGCTGTCGGAACTCGCGCTGGAGACCTTCTTGCCCGCCGACGCGGCGACGGCCGAGGCATTGCGGCGGCTTATCGCAAGCTGAGAATAATTCCTCAGCCCGCCTGGACCAGCGCCGCCGCGCCGGCGCCTGCGACATCGGCGGGAAGGCTGTGAAACTCCGGCACGGCGTCGCGCACCGCTTGCAACATGATCGCGGCGAGGCGGGCGGCGGCGGGGCCAGGCTCCGCCTCGGCGCGATGCAAGACAAGGCCCAGCGAGGGCAATGCCGGCAGTCCGCTCTCTCCCCGCGCAAGAGGACGCACGCTGGCGGGGAGGCCGATCGACGTTCGCACGGTGACGCCAAGCCCAGCAGCAGCCGCCGCCCACAAGCCCCCGAGGCTCGGGCTGACGAAGGCGAGCCGCCAGGCGATGCCAGCGCGGTCCAAAGCGTTGGTCGCGGCCGTCCGCAACAGACACGGCGCCTCCAAAGCCGCCAGCGGCAAGGGCTCGCCGCTCGACGCCTTCCAGGCTTCGCGCGGCGCCGCCGACCCGACCCAGCACATCGGCGTTTCCGCCACGCGCTCGCTATGGGACGTGAGCGCGCCATCGCTCCAGGCGAGCGCGAGGTCGAGGCGACCTGCAATCACCCGCTCGATCAATTCCGCATTGCGCGCGACCCGCGCCTCGATACGCACTTTGGGATGGGCGCGCGTGAACCGCCCCAGCACTTCGGGCAGCAATGCTTCGCTAAAGTCTTCCTGAAGGCCAAGCCGCACCCAGCCCTCAAGTTCGACGCCATGAATCGCGGCCGCCGCTTCGTCGTTGAGGTCGATGAGACGGCGCGCATAGGCGAGCATGGTTTCGCCCGCTTCGGTCAATGCGAGGCCGCGCCCGACCTTACGAAAGATCGGCGTGCCCGCCTGCGCCTCCAGCTTTTTGAGCTGAGCGCTCACGGCCGAGGTCGAGCGGCCGAGCCGGTCGGCCGCCCTGGCGAAGCTGCCAAGGTCCATGCCGGTGGCGAAACTGCGCAGCACATCGAGATCGAATGTCACCCGCCGCATGCCAATCATCCATATTTTTGGAACTATGCGTTCTATATTTTCTGATTTTATGGATGAAGATGCGGCGCTATATCGGCAACGTCAAGTCCATCGCGCTTCGAGCGCATTCGACGGAAGCCCATCCTATGCCTTTCACCCGCATCTCCTTGCTCAAGGGCAAGTCGCCCGAATATCTCAAGGCGCTTTCCGACGGCCTGCACCGGGCTCTGGTCGAGGCCTTCGATGTGCCGCCCGACGACCGCTTCCAGGCGATCCGCCAACATGAGCCGGGCGAGTTGGTTTTTGATCGGCGCTATCTTGGCGGCCCGCGCTCGGATGATTTCGTGCTGTTCGAGATCACCGCCGGGCGGCCGCGCACGACGCCAGTCAAGCAGGCCTTCTACAAGCGCCTCGTGACGCTACTGGCCGAAACGCCCGGGATCCGGCCTGAGGATGTCATGGTCATCATCGCCACGACAAGCCCAGAAGACTGGTCCTTCAGCGGCGGCGACGCCTGGACGTTCAAGGCCGCTTGAACCCATGGACAGAAGGAAACAATCATGACCGATGATGTCGCCGCAAAGCTGCGCGCGCTGCCCATGCAAATGACGATCCGCCGGCCGGGAGAGGCGATCGCGCGCGCGCCCGACGGGATCGCCTCGGCGCCGTTCTGGGCCGAAGTGCTGTTCGATAGCGCACAGGACGGCGAGAATACAATGATGCGCGCGCACGTCGATCCTGGAATCGTCACGCGCTGGCACACCCATCCGCGCGGGCAGCTTCTCTATGTCCTCTCCGGCGTCGGCCTCGCGCAGCGCGATGGCGGACCGGTGGAGGAATTGCGAGCGGGCGATTGCGTCTGGTTCGCGCCGGGCGAGCGGCACTGGCATGGCGCTCAGCGCCATAGTACTTTCTCCTACGTCAGCATCCAGGCCGTGCGCGATGGGGCGATGGTCCATTGGCTGGAGCCGGTTGCACAGGAAAGGAACGCGCCATGATCGCGATGCAGTATAGTTTCGCGCTGCCCGCCGATTACGACATGGGGATCATCGACCGGCGCATCGCCGAAAAAGGACATCTGCTCGACAATTTTCCGGGCCTCAAATTCAAGGCCTATCTCACCGCCCGGAAGAGCGGCGACGAAACGCGCAGCCAGGAGAATCTGTACGCGCCGTTCTACGTCTGGAATCAGACCGACGGATTGAACGACTTTGTCTGCGGCGACGGTTTTGCCGGCGTAACCCAAGCGTTCGGCTGGCCGCAGGTCAAGACCTGGATCGTCTGGCGCGCACAACTGTCCAAGAGCGTTTCGCATGCGGCCTTCGCCACGCGCGAAATCCTGACGACGGCGCCCCACGCCGCCTTGGACGAATTGCGCCCGCGCGAAAGCGATGAAGCGTTCGACGATGTGGAACGCGGCGGCGCGCTCGCCTCCGTCGCCGCCTTCGAACCCACGACCTGGACGCGCGTGCGTTTCCGCCTTTGGGGCGAAAGACCAGCGGCGGTCGGCGCGGGCGTCCAGACTTATAAAGTCGGGCATCTCTCGTTGCCGACAGCGGGTTCTGAAAACCGGTGATCTCCGGCAATCGCGCTATTGCCGCGGCGCCCTGTCAGTTTCCGATCAATCGGCTGCGGCCAAATGCGCGACCAGTTTTCGCGCGTGCGGCGGCAGAGCATCGAGCTGGCGCACGCACAGAGCGAGGCGCCGCGTGGCCCAGGGATTCGTCAGCCTGATCGATCGGATCGCCATCGATCGACGACATCTTCGGGCCGCGGTCTCCGGGACGACGCCAATGCCGACATTTTGCGCCGCCATGCGGCAGACTCCGTCGAACGTGCGCATGCGAACGCGGAAGGACAGCGGATGTCCGGCGCGGATTGCCTGCTCTCCGAGATAATCCTGCAACGGACTGCCGGCGCTCAACCCGACGAACTCATGTTCGACAATATCTTCGAACGCGATGCGCCGGCGCGTCGCCAGCGGGCTATCGCGCGACGCGACCACAACAAGATGGTCCGTCGCAAAGGGCAGCACTTGCAAGGCCCCGTGATCGACGGCGTCGGAAATGATGCCGACGTCGGCGGCGCCGCTGGACACAGCCTTGACGATTTCAACGCTGAGGCGTTCTTTCAGGTCGACGTCAATATTGGGATGGCGCGCGAGATAAGAAGCAAGCCGTTCGGGTAGAAACTCCGTCATAGCGGCGGTGTTCGTCTGCAACCGGATATGTCCCTTCAGGCCCTTTGTATATTCCCCCAACTCCCCGCGTAATTGCTCAATCTGTCGAAGAACGATCCGGGCGTGATGGGCAAGCGCATCGCCCGCGGGCGTCGCTTCGACGCCGCGGCGACCGCGTTCGAGCAATTGCAGTCCGATCGTCTCCTCCATGCCGCGCAGGCGGGCGCTGGCGGAAGGCAGGGCCATATTGGCTTGCGCCGCGCCGCGCGTGATGCTTCCCGCCTCGACCACGAGGGAAAAGAGACGAAGATCAATCAGGTCGAAACGCATGGGCGAGATATTATCAGCCGATCAGCCTTCGCTCCAGCCTAAGGCTGGATACGCCCCTTCCGCATTGCATGGACCGTCCGGTCAGGCCAGATAGCCCCTATGATTGATTTTTCCCCGCTGCATATACTGGCCATTGCGCTGGTGTTTTTCCTCGCCGGCGCCGTCAAGGGCGTGACGGGAATGGGGCTGCCCACAGTCGCAATGGGTCTCCTGGGCGTGATCATGCCCCCTGTCGGCGCCGCCGCGCTCCTGATCGCGCCCTCCTTCGTCACCAATGTCTGGCAATTGTTTTCGGGGCCGAGCTTCGCCGCGCTGGCGTCGCGGCTGTGGCTGATGATGCTGGGCATAGCGGCGGGCGCGATTGCCGGAGCGCGGCTGCTGACGAGCGACGCGGCGAGATGGACGACAATGGGGCTCGGAGCGGCGTTGACGATCTACGCGGGGATAAGCCTTCTCGCATGGCGATGGTCGGTCCCGGCCCATATGGAGAGACGATTGTCGCCCTTCATCGGTCTGGCGACCGGCGTGATTACGGGTGGAACCGGAGTTTTTGTCATTCCCGCCGTTCCCTATCTTCAGGCGCTCGATCTCGACAAGGAGGATCTCATCCAGGCGCTCGGCCTGTCCTTCACGGTTTCGACCATCGCGCTGGCGATCGGACTGGCGGGCAACGGAGCCTTTCAATTTGGAAACATTGACGCTTCCGCTCTCGCGATTGCGCCCGCTTTGCTGGGCATGGGATTGGGGCAACGTATCCGTCAGCGCGTCAGCCCCGCCGCGTTTCGCCGCTGGTTCCTGATTGGCCTCCTGCTCCTGGGTCTCCAACTGGTCTTGCGACCGCTCCTCTGATCGCGGGTTATCAGCGACGGCGCCTGCTGCCGGAATACAAGGCGCAAGCCCCCCGTGCTGTTGATCCCGTCCGCTTGCCGCAACCGCGCGCCCCTCGTAAGAATGCGGCCCGCCAGGCAATGCCGAACCATCGCGAGAACTTCATGATCCGCCACACCGTCCTTGTGAGGTTCCCCGCGGACACGCGCGCCGACGCGATCGACGCCTTGTTTGGCGCCCTCGACGATTTGAGAGCCCTGCTGCCGGGCATGTTGAACTTCAAAGGCGGCGCGAATGTCAGCCCTGAAGGGCTGGCGCGCGGCTTCACCCATGCCTTCGTCGCCGATTTCGTCGATAGCGCCGCGCGAGACGCCTATCTCGTCCACCCCGCCCATCAGGCGGCTGGCGCGCGGCTCGTCGTCGCCGCCGAGGGTGGGATTGACGGTCTCATCGTCGTCGATATCGACATGGGCGGCTAGCGGCGGCGATGACGACTACTCGTCCTCGAGCCTGACATCCCGGCTGTCCTCGTCGGGTTCTTCACTTGCGGGGATCGCATATTTCCCGTTCAGCCAGCGATAGAGATCGACGTCGGCGCATCGGCTTGAGCAAAAGGGTGTGTATTTCTCGACGCGGGGGCGCCCACAAATGGCGCAAGCGGGCGCCGCTTTGACTTTCGCATTGTCATTGGCGGGCGGCGAAGCCTTCATCATTTCGCCTCCGATGTTTCAAGTTCAAGCTTATGCGTCCAATGCGCATGGGCTGGATAGCCCTCGCCGGCGAGCAGGGCCGCCGTTTCGGCCAGCGGCAGGCCGACGACGGCCGTATAGGAGCCGATCAGCCGTACGACGAAGGCGCCGGCGAAGCCCTGAATGGCGTAGCCGCCCGCTTTGCCGCGCCATTCCCCGGAGGCGAGATAGGCGTCGATTTCGTCGCGCGACAGGCGCTTGAAGCGCACGCGCGCCTCGACCAAACGCTGGCGCGTCGACCCGCCCCAGGTGATCAGCGTCACGGCGGTGTAGACGCGATGCGCGCGCCCGGACAAAAGCCGCAAGCACGCGGCGGCTTCATCGGAAACTTCGCATTTGGGCAGGACGCGCCGCCCCACGCATACGACCGTATCGGCGGCCAACGTGAGGCAGCGGCCAAGTTCCGCGCGTTTCAAAGCCACGGCGGAGGCGATCGCGGCCTTCTCGGCCGAAAGCCGCTGCGCGAGCGCGCGCGGCGATTCGCTGCGGCGCGGCGTCTCGTCGATATCGGCGGGGATCACCGCATCGGGGTCGATGCCGATCTGCGCAAGCAAGGCGAGACGCCGGGGTGAGCCGGAGGCCAAAACCAGACGGGGGCGCGGGGCCTGGCTCATCGCAAATTTCGACTGCGTTTTAGCCGGGCCACGCCTGGATCACTTGAAACGATAGGTGATGCGGCCCTTGGTCAAATCATAGGGCGTCATTTCGACGAGAACCTTGTCCCCCGCGAGCACGCGGATGCGGTTCTTGCGCATTTTGCCGGCGGTATGGGCGATGATCTCGTGTTCGTTTTCGAGCTTCACGCGAAAAGTCGCATTGGGCAATAGCTCAACCACGAAACCGGGAAATTCAAGCAATTCTTCTTTCGACATTGGGGCCTTTCTTTGCCGCGTTTGACGCTTATTGGCGCGTTAAACGCTCACCGCCTGGCGGATTGCCGTCCGCCTGCAAGCGGTTCTATTCTAGATTCCTGACGAACGTCTCTCAAATATCCAAAAACGGGGTCCGCTTCGCCGCCTCAAGCGACGCAACCGGACTCACGCTCTAAATTGCGGCGGACCCTATATTATTTCCGGAAAAAGAGGAAACCGGTTTTAACGCCGCCGATCAGGGGGAGGCCGATTCCGCATTTGCGCGCTGCATCTGCCGGAACCGTCGGATGCTGAACGGGATCGAGGCGAGATAGACAAGGGATAGCGCAACCAGCATTTCCATCGGGAAATTAGCCAGAAGCAACACGGCGGCGGCCAGACCGAACAGCACCACGGCGACATATTCGCGGGGCACCCGGCCGATCGACTTGCCGGAAAAATGCGGAATCCGGCTCGCCATCAGAAAGGCGATCCCCAGCACATAAGCGATTTCGAAGGGCGCCGCCGCATGGACATTGGGAACATTGAACAGCGAAAGATGCAGGAAAATCGGCAGCAGGCCGGTGACGGCGCCCGCCGGCGCGGGCATGCCGACAAAGAAATAACCACGCCACGCCGGCTGGTCATGATCTTCGATCATCACATTGAATCGCGCGAGGCGCAGCGCACAGGCGATCGCGAAAATGAGGGCGGCGAACCAGCCCAGACTTTTCATTTCATGCAGGCCGAAGACATACAGCACGATCGCCGGCGCCACGCCGAAATCGACAAAATCCGCCAGCGAATCGAGCTCGGCGCCGAACCGCGAGGTGCCTTTCAGCGCGCGCGCGATGCGCCCGTCGAGACCGTCGAGCACGGCGGCGACGGCGATCGCGATCACCGCCCATTCGATCTGATCCTCAAACGCGAAACGAATCGCGGTCAGGCCAAGACAAAGCGCCAGCAGCGTCACCAGATTGGGAATCAGCAGCCGCAGCGGCACGCCTCTGAAACGGCGCGCGCGCAGCCCCCGCGCCGAGGCTTTGTCGAAATTACCGCTCAAGGGTTCGTTCATCGACGTCAGCTTTGCCGAAACAAGCGCGGCGGCTCGTCGATCGCGGTCTCGGCAATCACCGTCTCGCCGGCCACCGCGCGCGATTTGACGCCGACCAGAATGCGCGCGCTATCGGGGAGATAGACGTCGACGCGCGAGCCAAAGCGGATAAGGCCGAAACGATCGCCGGCGCTTAAATTGGCGCCGTCATTGACGAAGCACACGATGCGCCGGGCGATGAGGCCGGCGATTTGAACAATGCCAAAGACGCCTGCCGCGCTTTCGATCACGATTCCATTGCGTTCATTGTCCTCGCTCGCCTTGTCGAGATCGGCGTTGAGGAACAGGCCGGGCTTGTAAGCGACGCGAATCACGCGCCCCGCCACAGGCGCGCGGTTCACATGGCAATCGAAAACCGACATGAAGATCGAGACGCGCTGCATCGGCCGCGCGCCCAGCCCCAATTCAGGCGGCGGCGCCGCATAGCCGCTGAAGCTGACGACGCCATCGGCCGGCGAAACGACGAGGCCCTCGCGCAAAGGCGTGACCCGGGCGGGATCGCGAAAAAAATAGACGCACCAGGCTGTCGCGATGGCGCCGAGCCATCCCAGCGGACTCCAGAGCCAGGCAAGCGCCAACGTCGCCACGAAAAACGCCGCAATGAAAACATAGCCCTCGGGATGGACAGGCGTTATCTGGCGGCGGATAGAATCCAGGACGGACATGAAATGGCGCTCGGGCTGCGTTACGACGGTCTTTTGGCGCCAAACGCCTCAAGAGTCACGGGCGCGGAATCGTCCGGCGCAAATGCGACCAGCGATTCCTCGACCGTAGCGTCGACCGCCGGCTCGTCGCCGGTCTCTATCTCCGCGCGCCGCAACGTCTCCTGCGCCGCATCGACTTCGCGCTGGCGGCTCCATAGCGCGGCGTAAACGCCGCCTCTGGCGAGCAACTCATCATGCGTGCCACGCTCCACAATCACGCCCTTGTCGAGAACCAGGATTTCGTCGGCATGAACGACGGTCGAAAGCCTGTGCGCGATGATCAGCGTCGTCCGCCCTTTCGACACGCGCTCAAGCGCGGCCTGGATTTCACGCTCGGTAAAGCTGTCGAGCGCCGACGTCGCCTCGTCCAGCACCAGAATCGGCGGCCCTTTCAGCATGGTGCGCGCGATCGCCACGCGTTGCTTTTCGCCGCCCGACAGTTTGAGGCCGCGCTCGCCAACCTGGGAGCGATAGCCCTGCGGCAATGAGCGAATGAACGCATCGATCTGCGCATTATTGGCGGCGGCCGTGACCTCTTCGTCGCTCGCGCCATCGCGGCCGTAGCGAATATTGTAAAGAATCGTATCGTTGAACAAGACAGTGTCCTGCGGCACCATGCCGATCGCGTCTCTTAAAGAAGCCTGCGTGACGGCGCCGATATCCTGCCCGTCGATGGTGATGCGCCCGGCCGAGGGTTCATAAAAACGAAACAGCAGCCGCGAAATCGTCGACTTGCCGGCGCCTGACGGACCCACGATCGCGATGGTCTTTCCCGCCGGCGCCTCGAAAGAGACGCCGCGCAATATCTTGCGCGCGGGATCATAATTGAACTCGACATTCTCGAAGCGCACCGCGCCCTGACTCACAACGAGGGCAGGCGCGCCGGTGCGATCTTGAATTTCAGGATTCTGTTCAAGGATGCTGAACATCGATTCAATATCGACGATCGCCTGCTTGATATCGCGATACACCATCCCCATGAAGTTGAGCGGCTGATAGAGCTGAAGCATCATCAGATTGATCAGCACGAAATCGCCGACCGTATTGCGGCCGCTGCGGATGCCCGCGACGCACATGACGATCACGGCGACGAGGCCGACGGTGAAGATCACGGCTTGTCCGGCGTTGAGAATGGCGAGCGAAACATAAGTCCGAATGCTCAGGCGCTCGTAGCGCTCCATCGACTTGTCGTAACGCGCCGCTTCGCGTTTTTCGGCGCCGAAATATTTCACCGTTTCGAAATTGAGCAGGCTGTCGATCGCCTTGGTGTTGGCGTCGGTGTCGCTTTCGTTCATCGAGCGGCGGATCGCGATGCGCCAATTGGTCGCCAACGTCGTGTAGACCATATAGATGACGATCATCAGCGTGACGGCGACGACATAGCGCCAGTCGAACGAGAATAGAAATACGCCAAGAATAAGTGCGAATTCGACGATCGTGGGCACGGCCACCAGCATCGAGGTGCGGATGATCGTCTCGATCGCATTGCGGCCGCGCTCGAGAATGCGCGTCAGGCCGCCCGTCTTGCGCTCCAGATGAAAGCGCAATGACAATTGATGCAGGTGGACGAAGACCTCGATCGCCAGGCGGCGCACCGCGTTCATCGCCACCGCCGCGAACAACGCGTCGCGACCCTGGGTGAACAGAGCCATCGCCATGCGAAGTAAACCGTAGAGGATCGTCAGCGCGACCACGCCGGAAAGCACGGTGGGCAGAGGTATCTTGTCCGCCGCCCCTTCACCCGCCAGAGCGTCCGTCGCCCACTTATAGGCATAGGGGATCGCGATCGTGGCGAATTTCGCAGCCACCATAAAGACGACCGCCAATAGAACACGGAGTTTCAGATCGTTCCGGTCGGTCGGCCAGATATAAGGCCATAATTGGCGAACCGTGCTGGTCAGCGTCGCCTCGGCGCGCGGACCTGCCCCGGCGATGAATTTCGTCGATTTCTGATGCTGCATTTCAACTCGCGGCGATAATTGAGGCTAGATATAGGGCGAAGCGCGCCCACCTGCATCCCCGGAAGCGCCACATCTCGCCGTTTTCTGACCTGGCCCGCCTGCGTTGTTCACACGAGAATTTGAACAGGGAACGGTCGGCAAGCGAACGTTAAGTGCTGAGAATCGTTTTCTATAGTGATTTCTGGTAAATCTTTGGCGATGCCTGGCGATGGATAGTGGGCGATTGGCCTTCCTGCAAGATTTGACGTGAATTTCTCTCTTATTAGTCTTGCTGTAGCGTTTGAATATGACTAAGGAGGAGAACAGTGAGGTCTCGAATCGCCGCTAAGACCTCACCGTTGAAATGTTAACCGACGATAGCTCGGGTTTTGCGCTGGGAGCCGAGAGCGCTGCGCAATTTCGAATTGGGAGCAAGGCCACGCATGTCCGATACATTGAACTATATTGAACTGGCCGCCGAAATTGTTTCGGCCTATGTCTCGAACAATTCAGTGCCGGCAAGCGATCTCCCGACATTGCTCGGCGACGTTCACGCCGCGATTCTGCGCGTTTCAACGGGCGCCGCGGTCGTTGTTCCCGAAGTCGCCAAGCCGGCGATCGCGCCGAAGAAGTCGATCACCAATGATTATCTTATTTGCCTGGAAGACGGGCGGAAGTTCAAATCCCTGAAGCGTCACTTGCGCACCCAGTATAATTTGTCGCCGGAGGAATACCGCGAAAAATGGGGTCTGGCCTCCGATTATCCGATGGTGGCCCCCGCCTACGCCAAGGCGCGCTCCGCCCTCGCCAAGCAGATGGGGCTCGGCCAGCAACGCCGGCGCCGGAAATAAGCGTTTTCGCGTAATGCGGCGAAGCGGCGGTCACGGAGTTCCGCCTGTTCCCAATGAGACAGGCGGGTTGGTCGGATGAGACGGCGCCTCGGCGCCGTTTTCTACTTGGGCGCCTTTCTTGCAACGCGGCGCTTGACGTTTGGCGATCTCGCGCATCAAAAAAGCCGATGAAAACGATTCAGAACATTTGCGTCTATTGCGGCTCCAGCCTGGGAGCCGACCCTCGCTTCGCGGAGGCCGCCGATGCGCTTGGCGCGGCCATGGCCATGGCTGGCGTCGGCCTGGTTTTCGGCGGCGGCGAGGATGGATTGATGGGCCGGCTGGCTCATTCCGTTATCAACAACGGCGGCCGGGTGACGGGGATCATCCCGACTTTCCTCATCAAGCGCGAACATGCGCTCAAAGAAGCGCAGGAATTGATCGTCGTCGAGGATATGCATCAACGCAAACAGTTGATGTTCGAGCGCGCCGACGCTTTCATTGCGTTGCCGGGCGGGATCGGCACATTGGAAGAACTTGTCGAGCAACTGACCTGGGTTCAATTGGCGCGTCACGTCAAACCGGTGCTGATCGCCGACATCGGCGGCTTTTGGCGCCCATTGCTGAGCCTGATCGCGCATATGCATAATCTAGGCTTCATCCGTGAAGGCTTCGATCTGCATTATATGGTGGCCGAGAAGATCGAAGATGCATTGCCGATGCTTGAGAGCGCCGCGCGGAAAACACTCTCCCCAGCATCTTTAGCCTGAAGCTTGGCCGTAGGCTTTCCTTGCGCCGGACTTGATGTCATTCTTACGTTCAACTGCCTGGGGCGCGCCAACAGCGCCCGGCGGGAGGGAGTAGCATGAGCAATCTTTACGGAAAATCATCCGCCCTTGTCGCGTTGGTTGTCGGCGCGGCGTTGATGAGCGGCGCGGCCTGCGCCCAGACGGCGGCCCCGGCGCCTGGCGCACCCGCGCCGACGGTGGCCGACGCGCCCCCGGTCAAGGCCGCTGTCGTCAAACCGCGCAAGAGAGTGACGCCGACAATCGTCGTCCTTGTCACCAATTCGCGGGCGGTTCCGCTTACCGAGCTGGACGCGGCGGCGGCCGGCGGCGCCCCGGCAAAGCAAATTGTCGCCAATCTCGCCCCCGGCAAGAAAACGTCCGTGAAGGTCGCGCACGGCAAGTCCTGCCTGTTCGACCTGCATGGCGCCTATGCCGATGGTTCGAGCACCGATTTAACGAGCATCGATTTGTGCAAGGATAAGACCGTCAATCTCGTCGAGTGACACGGCGCATCAACGAAACGCGCCCGGAACCAAAGCGCCCGCCCGTCAATCGCAACGGCGCGGGCGCTTTTTTGTCCGGCGTTACTTCACGGCTGCGGCGTGGAGCTCGGCGACATAGTCCCAGTTGACCAGATTCTCGACGAAAGCCTTGAGATAATCGGGTCGGCGATTGCGGTAATCGATGTAGTAAGAATGTTCCCACACATCGACGCCGAGGATCGGATGGGCGCCATGAACAAGCGGGCTCTCCCCATTGGCCGTCTTGGTCACGACGATCTTGCCGTCTTTCACCGCCAGCCAGGCCCAACCCGAGCCAAACTGCGTGACGCCGGCCTGAATGAAGTCTTCTTTCGCCTTTTCGACTGAACCGAGCGAATCGACTATGGCTTTTTCGAGCGCGCCGGGAATCTTTCCCCCGCCATGCGGCTTCATCCATTTCCAGAAATGGGAATGATTGTAGTGCTGGCCGGCGTTGTTGAAGAGGCCAGGATTCTTGCCGAACGAGCCCTTGACGATCTCGACAAGCGACTTGCCTTCCCATTCCGTGCCTTTGAGCAAATTATTGCCGTTGTTGACATAGGCGAGATGATGCTTGTCGTGATGAAATTCCAGTGTTTCCTTGGACATATAGGGACCCAAGGCGTCATGGGCGTAGGGCAATTCGGGAAGGGAGAAACTCATGGGTTCAGCTCCTGTTGAACGACACCGGGGTCGGAACGCGCCGGCCGGAACGCCAGCTCACGAACGATGCGGCGCATTGTTAAACCGCTCAAGCGGCGGCGGCAACCGTAGGAGGGGAACGCTTTACGCCGCTGCGCGTTCCCATCGCCGGTTGCACAATCGCGCCGCTTTTCTGACAAAATGAACACGTTGGATTGGTTATGAGCTGGATTGCATTCTTTCTGGGCCTGATTCTCACCCTGGCCGGCGGCGCGTCGCTTGCTGCGAGCTTCGACCTGCTGACGACGGAGCTTGGCCTTCTCTATGCGACCTGCGGCGCTATCGGCGTCAGCGGCGGCTTCATCGTCATAGCGATCGGCTTGTTGATCCGTCGCGTCGATGCGTTGCGCTATGGGTTCCTGGACAGGAGCGAAGCAAAGCCGGTGGAGCGCGCCGAGCCGATCGTGCCGCCGCTCGTGGCCGGCATCGAGCCCGTCACGGTTCCTGAGCCCGTCGCGGCGGCCGACACGGATGTTTCGGGGCTGTCGCCGGCGACGGCGCCGGAGCCCTCCGCCATGTTGGATGATTCTGGCGACGACGAAGCGCCGCCGATCAATGAAAACCGAAAAGGGCATCTTCCGTCTTTGGAGACGCCCGACACGCCTGTTGCAGAGCCGGCGCCGCCGACGCTCGTTGGCCGTTATGGCGCGGGCGGCGCCAATTACTCGATCTTCTCCGATGGTTCGATCGAGGCCGAGACCGATCAGGGCGCCTTTAAATTTGCGTCAATGGGCGACTTCAAAGCCTATATCGCGGCCAAGCGGAGCTAAGATCAAGCGGCCGGGACTAAACAGCTAGCGGACTTTATAGATGCGGTACGGCGATCCGGCGATCGGCTCTGGGACGAGCCAATCGGGCGATTTGCCGCTGAGCAGCGCCGCCGCGAGCCCGTCGGGACTGGCCGCGGCGTATATTTCGAGTTCCGGCATCGCCGGGCAGAAAACGACATAGGCGGCGCCGCTGTTCCTGACGATTTGCCGAGCGGCCTCAGGCTCGGCCATCATCGCATCGACCATTTCCCGATTGCCGTGATTGTCGCGATGATAGGGCGCCGCGAGTACGGAATGGTGAGAGTTGGCGAGGATGTCCGACCCCATGTCGATCGGCGCCATCAGCAACGACGTCGGCAACGCGCCAAGCGCCTCGATCGCCGCCGGCGCGCGACAGATCGTGCGGCCTTCGACCGCGTTCGACTGGGCCTGGGCCGGCGCGACAGCCGCCCAGAAAACCGAGCAGAACGGCAAGCCCAGCGCAAATGGCGCAAGCTTGGCCAGCGCGCCGGAGCGCCGCGCGGCCCAATCGGCCGTGCGCGCGACGACCCAGGCGCCGCCGAATATGGCGACGGCCGAGGCCGACGAGAGTGCGCGCACTTGCCATAGCGAAGTCGCAAGGCCGATGGCGATAAAGGCGCAGACGACGAGCCAATTGACTCGCGTCGCGCCTTCCTCGCGCCAGGCGGCGGCGAGCGCGCCGGCAAAGCCGAGCAGCGTCGCAAGGGCCAGGGTGACGAATTTCACGGGATGGGCGACGACGAGGCTGAAAAGCGGGCGCGCCTCTTCGACGTGTTCGAGCCACAGCTTGCGCAGCAGCGGATCCACGCCCGCTTGCGGATCGTGCAGACAGGCGGGATAGGCGAGCGCCATCACGCCCAGCACGACAGCGCCGCCCAGAGCGCAGCCGGCCAAACGCAGGGGCGCGCTCGTCAAACGATGGGATAGAGCTGCGAGAATAGAGAATGCCGCCGCTCCAAAGAAAATCGCGACGAGATGGGCAGTCGAGAAGGCGTCGCAGGCGCCGACAAAGTAGCGCGACGGCCCAACCGTCGCGATAAAGACGATCAACGAGGAAGCCGCCAGCGAGAGGCCAAATCCTAAAAGCGCGGCGCGGAACCGCTCCCCTTGCGCGACGAACACCAAAGCGAAGGCGGCGATCTCGACCAGAATATAGGTCAGGTTCTCGATATTGATCGACAAGGACAAAGCGGCCAAAGCCGCCGCGCCCGCCGCCGGCCAGAATTTCCGCGCGTCGATCGCGCCGATGGTCGCCCAAAGGATCAGCACGGCAAGTAGGATTTGCGCGGAATGATGATGGATGCGCCCCGGCTGAAATTGCACGAGGACGCCGCCGGTCAGGGCGGCGATCATGACGGCCGGCAGCATGGCGGCGGGGCCGGCCAACCTTCGCGCGAGACAAGCGATGGCGGCGAACAAAGCGCCGTGCAGCGCCAGCGGAAAGACGATGCGGGTCAACCGCTCGGCGCTCTCGACCGGCAGGAAAACCGAGAAAATCCTGATCAGCAGCCCCAAAGGCAGATCGAGAACGCGAGTCCAATGCATGGGCTCGCCGTCCGGCGGATCGAGCCGATATTGATGCAGATCGAACCAGGCCTGGCCGGCGAGCCAGTCGCGCACTTCCACGAGACGCATCGCATCGTCGGTATTGGCGAAAGCGCCGGTTCGCCAGACCTCCGCCGCGTCCCGCCAGGAAATCGCCAGGGTGAAGATAAGGCCGACGGCGGTGAGAAAAGCGACGGAGTGAAGCGGCGAGCCCGCGCGGGCGGCGTACGCTTGCGAGGGGCGGACAAAAGCGACGGACATGCCTGATTCCCAAAGGCCGAAACAGCGCGCGGCAGGCGGTCGCCGGAAATGGAGCGCGCTCTTTCACCAAGGCTCAACTTTTCCCAGCCAATGATTGAGATCGGGTTAGCTCGTCGCCGCAAACCCAGTCTCGGGGCTTGAATGTCGAAACTAGAGCGCGCCGCTTCGGCTTCCGATAGAGCCGCACAGCAAGACGTTTTAACAAATAAATTCAATCATATAGAAAATAATATGTCAGTCATCATGACTCATTCGCTGCGCAATGCGGCGCGCCATATGCGCGGCGCACTCGACGGACTTGGCGCCGCCAAAGAAGCCGCGCCGCGCGTCGCCGTGATCCTGCCCTGCCACAACGAGGCGGCCGCGATCGCGCGTGTGATCGGCGAATTCCAAGCCGCTTTGCCCGAGGCGCGCGTCATTGTCTTCGACAATGCCTCCAGCGACGCGACCGCCGCCATCGCCGCCGCGGCCGGCGCCGAGGTGCATTTCGAGCCGAGGCCCGGCAAGGGCAATGTCGTGCGCCGCATGTTCGCCGACATCGACGCCGACATCTATCTGATGGCCGACGGCGACGGCACGTACGACGCCGCTTCCGCGCCGCTGCTCGTCGCCTGCGTGGCGCAGGACAATGTCGATATGGCGATCGGCGCCCGGGCGATGGTGATGCAGGATGCGCATAGGCGCGGCCACGCCATCGGCAACCGCCTGTTCAACCGGCTTTATCACGCGCTGTTTGGCGCCGGATTCGAGGATATTTTCTCAGGCTATCGCGCCTTCTCGCGCCGTTTCGTCAAAAGCTTCCCCGCTTTGTCGTCCGGCTTCGAGATCGAGACGGAGCTTTGCGTCCACGCCAGCCAATTGAAACTGCCGACCGCCGAAATCATCCTGCCCTATGGCAAGCGCGACGAAGGTTCGTCCTCCAAGCTGCGCACCTTCCGCGACGGCCTGCGCATCCTCTCGACCTTCGCTGTCCTGCTCAAGGAAACGCGCCCGGCCCTGTTCTTCGGATCGTTCGCCGGCGCGGCGATGGCGCTGGCGATCGCGCTGGCGATCCCCATCGTTACGACCTTCATCGCGACAGGCCTCGTGCCGCGCATTCCCACCGTAGTGCTCTGCACGGGCCTCACTTTGTTCGCCGCGCTGATGGGCGCCTGCGGGCTGATCCTCGACAGCCTCGCGCGATCGAGAGTCGAGCAAAAGCGCATCCTTTATCTGACGATGGCCGCGCCGAGGGCGTAGCGGGCGCTTCTCCCGCCTTCGGCGCCAGAACGATGCGGCGACCGCGTCGTCGGCTTTTTCCGACTCCCCATCGACGCCTCCTCGGATATAAATGGCGCCCTGGCAGGGATCGCAGCCTGCCCGACCGACCGGAGACCTTCATGCTGAAATTCTATTTCAACGGCTCGCCCAACCCGACGAAAGTGGCGCTGTTCCTCGAAGAGGCGGGCCTGCCCTTCGAGCCCGCGCCCATCGATACGCGCAAAGGCGATCAATTCGCGCCGGAATTCCTCAAAATCAATCCGAACGGCAAGGTCCCGGTCATCGTCGACGGCGAGACCATTGTGTTCGACAGCAATGCGATCCTGCTCTATCTCGCCGAGAAGACCGGCAAGTTTCTGCCCGCGACGCCATCGAGCCGCGGCGAATTGCTGTCCTGGCTGATGCTGGCGGCCACCGGCCTTGGCCCGTTCTGCGGCCAGGCGGTGCATTTCAAGCATTTCGCACCCGAGAAAGTGCTCTACGCCCACAAGCGCTATCAATATGAAGCCCACCGCCATTTCTCGGTGCTGAACGATCGCCTCGCCGATCGTCCTTATATCGTCGGCGACGTCTACACGATCGTCGACATGGATGTCTGGGGCTGGGCGCGCATGATCCCGTTCGTCCTCGGCGACGACGCCTGGAGCAAATACCCGCATCTCAAGCGGCTGTTCGACGAGATCGACGCGCGACCGGCCGCCGCCCGCGCCAAGACTTTAAAAGACCGCCATCCGTTCAAACCCGAAATGGACGATGAGGCGCGAAGCCATATGTTCAAGCATCTGGCGGCGTGACGTCGCGGCGACCCATGGCGGCGCCACGCGCCTGTTTCCCTTGTCGCATTGTCGCCTCCCGCGTCGATGACATAGGCGCGCCTCTATTCAAATCGAGGAATGATCGAGTCTTTCGACAATGAATCAAGAGACGGTTGCGCGAGACCTGCTGTCGCGGGCGGGCATTGAAATCAACGGCCACAATCCCTGGGACATCCAGGTTCACGACAAGGCCGTGTATGCGCGCGTTTTCGCAAGCGGATCGCTCGGCCTTGGCGAAGCCTATATGGACGGCTGGTTCACCTGCGAACGGCTCGACGAGTTCTTTGCGCGGGTGGTGGGCGCCCGGCTCAGCGAAAAGCTTCCCTTATCGATGAACCTGGCCTTGCTCGTCGCCAGGTCGAAGCTGCAGAACAGACAGACCCGGCGCCGAGCGCGCCGCGTCGCCGAGGTGCATTACGACCTGCCCGTCGAAGTGTTCGAAGCGACTTTCGACAGCCGCCTCACCGGCAGTTGCGGCTATTGGAAGGAGGCCCGCACCCTCGACGAAGCGCAGGACGGCAAGCTCGACCTCATCTGCCGCAAGCTTGGATTGCGCGCGGGCCAGCACATTCTCGATATCGGCTGCGGCTGGGGCGCTTTCATCGGCTTTGCCGCCGAGCGCTATGGCGCCCAATGCATCGGCGTCACGGTTTCCGAGGAACAGGTCGCCTATGCCCGCCGCCGCTATGCTGGGCTTGCTGCGGAATTCCGGCTTCAGGATTATCGCGATGTCGCGGACGCGCCGTTCGACCATATCGCATCGATGGGCATGTTCGAGCATGTCGGACCGAAGAATTATCGGGCCTATTTCGAAGGCGCCCGGCGCCTTGTTCGCGAAGACGGATTGTTCCTGCTTCACACAATCTGGTCGAATGAACCCTCGCCTCTCGACCCGTGGATCGACAGATACATTTTTCCCAACGGGGTCCTGCCGACCGTCGGGCAGATCGGGACGGCCGTTCACGGGCTGTTCGTCGTCGAGGATGTGCATAATTTCGGCGCCGACTACGACAAGACCTTGATGGCCTGGAATGCGAAGTTCCAATCCAATCGGACGGACATTGCGGCGTTGATGAACAAGAAGGGGCAGGACGGCGGGCGCTTCTGCCGCATGTGGGAATATTATCTCCTGGGCTGCGCGGGTAGCTTTCGATCGCGGGAGATCAGCGTCGGCCAGTTCGTTCTGTCGCCCCGCGGCGTTCCCGGCGGCTATCAAAGCGTTCGCTGACCGCAAATGGCGCGCGGAATGGCGCAGCCGCGTAAATCGCCCGTTGTGTTAAAAATGTGTTAAGAATTTGTCGCTAACGCGTCAAACTCACCCCCTACCGATGCGCCCCTGTCGTGACGAAACCGGGACTGGGGCGTTTGCAGATGCGTATTCAAGAATCGAAAGTTGCGCGCGGCTCGCTGCGTCCCCGGGCCCTTTATTACGCCGCCCTCGTCACCCCCGCGATTCTTCTTGCTATAGGCGCTGGCCAAGCTACGGCGGGGCAACTCCCCATCAGCGCATTCCAGACCTATAACAGCGCCACTGCCGCCGCCATCCAACCTGGACCGCTCGCCCTTTACAGCGTGCCAGTGGACAGCCTGCTGCCAACGCAAATGAACGAAGGATTGACCGAGGTCGGCAAGAAGGCGGCGGGTTTCGACCTTTTGGCGCCGTCGCAATTGCAGTCCAACTTGTTGACGGACATCGAACCCGTCGTCGTCGGCCCGGGCGGCAAGCTTTACCTGACCGACGGCCATCACACCTTCACCGCCTTGGAGAACTCTATTTACGGCGCGTCGGACCCGACGGTTTATGTCAATGTCATCGCCAATTATTCGAATCTGACGACCGCGGAATTCTTTGCGATGATGCAGGCGCAAAACCTGCTGCTTCCCTTGAACGACGGCGTTGCCGAAACCGTCAATACGGCGACCGGCGCGCCAATTCCCACGAGCCTGACCGGCCTGAACAGCGACGTCTATCGCGGCCTTGAATACAGCATCCTCAAGAACAAAAGTTCGGTCCTTTTCACCAGTGCGGCGAACATCACGGGGGCGGTCGGCGCTTCGACGCCGGGCCTCGACAAGATGACAGGCCTTTATTCCGATTTCCTGGAAGCGGCCGCCTATCGAAACGCCAAAGGCGGACTCGGGCTTCCCTACCTGTCGCCCGGCGATATCGCGCTGGCCACGCAGTGGAATCTCAATGCGAAGAGCGTGACGAGCCTGCCCAATGTGGCGGGCGCCGTCACGGCGGCTCAATTGCCCGGCTTCATCCTCAGCGCCAATATCGTGAACAGCGGCGGGATCAGCAACGCGACGCTGGCCGATGGCGCGATGGACGGCAACGGCGGGTTCACCGGAATCACCCAGATCAACGCCGGCACGGCGACGGCGCCAATTATGATCGGCACGCCCAACACCGGCTTCATTATGGAGCTCGGAGACGACGCGGGGCATACGGTGACTCTGAATGGCATCAATACTTATACCGGCGGCACGTCGATCCTCGCCGGCACGTTGATCGTCGCCAGCGACGCCTCGCTCGGCGCGGCTTCGCCGGCCGGCGCGACCATCAACCCGAACAGCGTCCTGCAAAGCGTTCAAAGCGCCAACGGCATCGTGTTCAACAGCCTAACGGAAGGCAACGGCACGCTGCAGATCGGCACGGCGGCAGGCAATGGAACGAGCACGTTCACGCTGGATCGGCCGATCGCGGTCGACGGCGAAGCGGCGACCATCAATGTCAACGGCTATGTCGTCAGCCTGACCGGCGAAATCGCTTCCCTCGGCACGATCGGCGTCGGGATCGGCAACGCTACGGGCTATTCGGATCTGACGATCGACGATCTCAATAGCGGAACCCAGGGAAAGTTGATCCTGTCGGGAAGCAATCCCTATTTCTATGGCAATCTGATCATCGGCGCCACCGGGACTCCGACGGTCGAAGTCATGAGCGACGCCGCGCTCGGCAATACGACCGGCCCGGCCGCTTCGATCGGCGAGGTCGAGTTGAACGGCGGCACGTTCCAGGCGGGCGCGAATATTACCGCGCTGGAGCGCGACTTTTTTCTCGGCGGCGGCAGCACATTCGACGTCAACGGATTTACGACGAGTTGGGGTTCGCTGACCGATGTGCAGCGGACTTTGGTCGTCACCAATAGCAATGCGACAACCGCCGGCGCCGTGACATTCAGCAGTCTGAACATCGGCGCGACGGCGGCCCTCCAATTGACGGGCGGCGCCGCGGGAGAGACGGTGACATTCACCAACGGCATCGATCGCACCGGCAATGATACATTGATCCTCTCCCCGTCCAGCGCAACGACGCTTGGATCGAAGGAAAAAGTGTTTTCGGGCACGGGCGCCGCCTCGCTCGTCAACGGCATCGCGCCGGCCTGGATCGTCACCAACAATGGCGTGTCCAAAAACGCCGGTCCCTATGATTTTGTGACTTATGGCGCCAATGGCTATGTCAAGGCGACCTATAGCGCGACGACGCTCGGCACGGCGAGCGGCCAGGTCGTCGCGCTCGCCGCCAATGCGACGCCGACGGGCAATGTCGACGCCTTCGCGCTCAACACCGAGGGCAAGACGATCACGCTTGGCGCGTCGAATAGTCTGACGATCGGCGATGGCGTCAATCCGGCCGGACTTATTCTGGCGAGCGGCAGCGCGATCAAGAACGGGACGCTAGCCTTCGGCGCCAGCGAAGGCGTGGTCTGGCTGAGCGGCGCAAATGCGACGATTTCATCCGAGATCACCGGCGCGAACGGGTTGACGTTTGCGGGCTCCGGCGCGGTCGCTTTGTCCACAGCGGCGAACGTCAGCGGCCCCATCACAGTGGATTCGGGCACGGTGACTCTCGCCGGGGTCAATATTTTTGCAAGCGATGTCGACGGCGTCCTTCTGGACGACACCAAGAGCAAACCGGCGCCCGCGACTTTGGCCGTGACGGCCAACAATATGCTGACCGCGCTGAACACGGTGGGAAACAACAGCGCCGTGACGCTGAGCAACGGCGCCGCGCTGACGCTGGGCGATACGGTCAACAATCTCAGTTCGACCATCAGCAGCACGGTGACGCAAACCGGGACCGCCGTCGCCGGCGCCTTGACGCTCAACGGCTCCGGCCTGTTCGATTTCAGCGGCGGCAGCAAGAACGCGCTCGCTCTGGTGGCCGGCAGCTCGATCATCGTCGACAACAGCGCCCAGTTCCGCGTCGTCGCTAACGAATTCGCCAATTCCAATATCAGCGTCGTGCTGAACGGCTCAAGCCAGTTGCAATTCGCGCAGAACGACGGCGGCGTTTTCGCCAATACCGTATCGGGCACAGGCGCTCTGCATCTGATCGGCGGCATTCTGCAGATCACCGGAACGAACAACACTTATTCCGGCGGCACGATCGTCGAGACCGGCTCGACCCTCGACATCACCACAGCCAATCTGCCGGCGATCAATCCCAATATCGTCAATGCCGGCGGCCTGGTCGTCTTCGATCAGGCGACGAGCGGAACCTATAACGGCGTTATCAGCGACGGCGCCGAAATGGGAACCGGCCCGGTTCTCTCCGGTTCGCTGGACAAGGACGACAGCAGCGGCGCCAATGGCGGCAATGTGACGCTCGCCAAGGCGCAGACTTTTACCGGCGCCACGACGATCGAAGCGGGGACACTGACCCTGGCCGCGGTCGATACGCTGGCGACCAGCAGCGGCGTCGATCTTGGCCGCGTCGGCGGCAGTTCGGTTGCGACCCTCGCGCTCGGCGCCGACAATACGATCCAGGCTTTGACCAGCGAAGCCGACAATTCGACCTTCGTGACGCTCGGCGCTCATATGCTGACGATCAACACGGCGGCGGCGACGGACGCCAATTTCGGCGGCGTGATCAGCGGATCGGGCGCCGTTGTGAAAAAAGGAGCGGGAACTCAAATCTTCGCCGGCGCCGACGCCTATTCTGGCGGAACCATTGTCCAGGCTGGCGCGCTTATCGTGACCGGTAGCATCAATTCCACCGGCGCGACAACGGTGAGCGGGGGCGTGCTGGATGTCGCCAAAAACGGCTCGCTTGTCACGTCGGCGACAAACGTCAATGGCGGCGTCCTGGAATTGGACAGCGGCTCTACTTTCGACAGCGCCACCCTCAACGTCGCCGCCGGCGGGACGGTCGACGCGGCGGGCGGGTCGATCTCGCTCGCTGGCGCGACCTACAACAACAGCGGCGTCCTGAACCTTCAGAACGGTTCGGCGAGCAACGTGCTGACGCTGGGCGCTTATAACGGCGCCGCGGGAAGCCAGATCGATGTCGGCGTCAATTTCGGGACGGGTTCGGCGGACAAGCTGGTCGTGACCAGCGTGACGGGCGGTAGCCAGATCGTCGTCACCGACGTCGCGCCCAACACGCCCGGCGTCTATAATCCCGCGGGCATTCCCATTGTGGTTTCGACGAATCCGATGAGTGCGACGAGCTTCACTCTGGCGGGGTCGCCGATTCAAAAGGGGCTGTTCCAGTACGATCTGGTCTACGATGCCGATCCGGAGTTCTTGCTGGTCGGCGTTCCCTCGGCGGACGCCTATCGGCTCGCGACCTTGCCGACGGCGGCGCAATCGATCTGGCAGGACACCGCCGGCGTCTGGCTCGATCGTCAGGCCGATTTGCGTGACCTTCTGAGCGCGGGCGCACCGCCATCGGCGCCCCAGGGCGACGCGCGAGCCGCGGCCACCCCGCCAATGACTGAGGGCGTCTGGGCGCGCGCCATCGGCGACTGGGCCAACAGGAGCGAAACGCAGACCTATTCGCTGTTGAGCAAAACCTATTCCTACCAGACCGGCTACAGCCAGAATACCGGCGCCTTTTTTGGCGGCGTCGACGGCGCGATGGAACATCTATTGAACCGCGACGACACGCTGCTGATGGGCGTCACGGGCGGCTATATCAACTCGACCCAATCCTTCAAGGGATCGTCGGCGACGGCGACTTACCAGGGCGGATCGGTCGGGGTTTCCGCGACCTATCTGAACCAAAACTTTTTTGTCGACACGCTGTTGAAGGCCGATTTCCTGAACCTCAACTTCTCCGACTCGGCTCTTTCCGGTTATGGAGCCAACCAGCAAAAGGCCAATGTTGCGAACTATGGCGCGATCATCGACGCCGGATATCGCTTCAGCTTCAACCGAACGACCTTTGTCGAGCCGCTGGCGACGCTGGCCTATGTCTCTTCGCATATCGGCGGCCTGACGCTCGCCGGATCGCAGATCGGCTTCGGCGACAATGACATTTTGCGCGGCAGGCTCGGTCTGCGCGGCGGTTCGATGCTGTTCGAAAATGCAGACTTCCGGATCGACGGATCGGCGAGCGCGAGTTACTGGGCGCGCCTGTCGGGCAGCGCCATGGCGACGATCAATAGCGGCGTCGGCGCGCCCTTGCTGACCATTTCCGACAAGCAAGTGGCGGGCTATGGAGAACTCGGTCTGGGTCTGAACATCGCCAGCCAGACAAGCGGCTGGTCCGGCTTTGTGAAGGGCGACTACGAGTTCGCCTCGGGTTTCAACGCCGGCTCGATCAAAGGCGGCGTCAGCTACAAATTCTGATCGTCAGCCCTTTCCAAATTGCGACGATAGCGCAGGCGCTCTGCTCGGCGGTCGAGCGCTATGCCAAGATGGTTGTCGTCACTGGCGGAGTTTGAAAGAGCGCCTCCCACGCCATCGCTGCAATTTTCGCTGTGGGCGCGTTTGGGCGTCTCATATTCGCAGATTATGCCGTAAAGGCGTCTCCGTTCGCGCGCATCGAGCCCGCGCGGCGGCGGTCACTCCATCCCGTAAAAGAGCTCCGGCTTGCCCAAAACGCCAGATCGTCGCAGATTTGGCGTCGGGGCGGGCGCTGTCTGGGGAGTGTCGACCTGGCAGGTCCTGGAGCGCGTGTCGGAATCACGCTTCCAGAGTTTCAAGACAGCGCTTCGCCTGTCGGCGAGAAGGCTCGGGCCAGGACATGGATGTTTTGCGAATTTCCACCGCCGCCTTGCCGCCGGAGCATCGCGCCGAAACGTTCCGTGAAGTGTTCGGCCGCAAAATCCTCAAATTCGAGATGGAGCCGAAGCCAGGCGCGTTGTTTGAAGTGGATATGACGTTGCAGTCTTTGCCGGGGTTGGGCATCGGCGCTGGTTCGCTCTCCCCGATGCGCAACAGCCTCACAACCCCGCTTATCGATAACGACGATCTCATTCTCGTTATTCTACGGGCGGGCAGCGGAACGGCCCAGCAACACGGGCGAGAAGAAACCATCAGGGACGGTCAGGCGATCGTGACCGCCAATGACGCCCAAGCATGTTTTGTCGCCCACACGCAAACGCAGGTCATCAACCTTCGTTTCGAACGAAAAAAGCTGGCCGAGCAGCTCGCGGACGTCGATTCCAGCGTGCTTCGACCGATGGCGAGGGACAATCAGGCGCTGCGGCTGCTGACGTCGTACGTCCGCCTTATGAACCCGGAGTTCCCGCGCTCAACCCTGGATCTGCAGCGGATCGCGGCCGACCATATCTACGATCTGGGGGCTCTCGCGCTCGGCGCCACGCGCGACGCGACGGAGATCGCCAAGGGACGAGGCGTGCGGATCGCCCGTGTTCACGCGATCAAGGCGGATGTGATCGCCAATATCGGCGCGAACTGGCTTTCGGCGGATGCTCTCGCCGCGCGCCATGGCGTGTCCCCGCGCTATATTCGCTCGCTCTTCCAAGGCGAGGAAACGACCTTCACCGATTTCGTGTTGGGTCAGCGGCTGGCGCGCGCCCATAGGCTGCTTGTCGCATCACGCCTGGACGGCAGCTCGATCAGCGCCATCGCTTTTGAGGCCGGGTTCGACGACCTGTCCTATTTCAACCGCTGCTTTCGCCGGCGCTATGAGGCGACGCCGTCCGACATCCGCGCCGCCGCGCGGCGCGGCGGCGAAAGATAGAGCGCATCCGCAGCCGGCGCGACGACTCCCGATCGGCCGCCAAGAGATCGGCGAAAAGATACTTTCGTGTTCCGTCCAGCCCTAGGCCTGTGCCGCTTGGTCCAAGACAGGCGATTTCCCGGTCGATAGTTTGATGCGGACTCTCCAAACGGGCTCTCCGTGGCCGGAGGCTCGGAGAGAGACGTGAACACAACCCAAGAACGGGTCAGGGAGAACCATTTCATGCGCCTACACGCTTCCATCATCGCCGCCGCGACGGCAATTCTTATCGCTCTGCCCACTTCGGCCTTCGCCATATCAGGACGTTGTGAGGAATTACGCCTCGCCTGCGAACACAAAGACCAACTCGGCGAGCAAGGCGGGGGCAATTGCGCGACATACCGCGCGACCTGCCAACGGCAGATATGCTGGCAATTGCGCTACCAGTGCCTCCACAAGGATCAACTGGGCGTTCAAGGCCAGGGGACTTGCGAACAATATCGCGAAACTTGCCACCGCTAGGGCGACGCGGCGCCATGCGATGCGGACGGTTGCGGCGTGAAAACCGCCGCGCCGGCCGGTCGCGTCTGGGATATCAGGAACACCGATGTCAGGGATGATAGTCAGGTTAGGGCTGGCGGTCGCCGTGTTTGTTGGCGTCGCATGGAGTCACGAGGCGAAGGCTGACGGCCCGGCCGTCGCCCCGGCGCCGAATGCCCCAATGTTGGCCCTGGCGGCGCCTTACAATTGGAGCGGTTTCTACATCGGCGCGAACGTCGGGGGAAGCTGGGGACGCTCCAGTTCGAATGTGGTCTTCGACAAAGCTTCCCATTCCGGCGTGATCGAAACCCCCATCGGCTCGGCGTCCCAGGCCATGGGCGGCGTTCTAGGAGGTTATCAGGGCGGCTATAATTTTCAGGCGAACGGGATGGTTTTTGGCCTCGAAGGCGACTTCCAGGCCACCAGCCAGCAACGCGACGCGGTGCTCTCAGATACGGCCGTTATTCCGCATATTTGTATCGCGCCCTGCGCGCCGCCGCCGCCGACCCTCACGACGGGAACATTGGATTACGCCCGGAGCCTGCCATGGTTCGCCACGTTGCGTGGGCGGGTTGGCGTCACGCCGACGGATCGTTGGCTTGTTTACGCAACCGGCGGCCTGAGCCTCGGCGAGATAAGGACCGACGCGAATTTCGCCTTGCCGGCGGGGAGCGTCTGCGTCGCTCCGTGTACGTCAGGCGAATCGGGCGCAGGGGCCTTCAACCAGATCAAGGCGGGATGGGCGCTCGGCGGCGGCGTGGAAACCGCGCTCGGCGGCGGTTGGACGGGCAAGCTCGAATATCTGCACGTGGACTTTGGCCGCGTCAGCAACAGCTTCGCCGTCAGGACAGGCCCCTTCGATGGGACTTTCAGAGCGAGCGGCCGGGTCGCCGACGATATCGTGCGCGTCGGCGTGAACTATTCTTGGGGCGGCCCCGTCGGCGGGAAATATTAAGCAAAGATAGGCGCGAGCGCGGTTCTTCACCGCCGGATTCGCAAGCGCCGGCTCCCATGTCCTGGACGTCCGGCGTCGGCTCGGCGTCGGACGAACGCCAGTTTTGTCTTCAAGCCCGGCCTCCGAGGCGACAAGCTGCCCGCTTCCTCGACATCTGCCTGTTTCGGCGTCACAATAGGCGTTTCGCTCCTCCCTCGCGGAACCGCCTTGCTTCATGTTTTCTCTTGACGATCTCGCCAGAACCATCGCGCTGCGCGCCCAGGCCAGCAGCGAAAAGTCCTATACGCGCTCGCTGCTCGAAAAAGGGCCGCGCGGGGCGGCCAAGAAGTTTGGCGAGGAGGCGGTGGAATTGGTCATCGCCGCGGTGGGGCAGAGCGACGAAGCTTTGCGCGCGGAGGCGGCCGACGTGCTCTACCATCTGCTTGTCGTGCTCAAGTCGCGCGAGGTTTCGCTCGGCGACGTGCTTGGCGAGCTTGAACGGCGAACCACCCGCTCGGGGCATGAGGAAAAGGCGTCGCGCGCCTCGTGACGCTGGAAAGGTCATTGCGCCGGCGAAGAACGGTCCCCTATGCGGCGCAAAGCCGCGCAGTGTTGCTTGAGGTCTCATGTTGGATATGAACAATCCGGCGCCAGCGCAAATTCCCGAGGCGGTCGCTTCGCCTTTTCGGCGCTTCACCCGCGACGAATGGGCGAAACTGCGCGCCGACACGCAACTGACCCTCAACATCGAGGATCTGCGCAAACTGGAATCGATGCACGATCCGATTTCGCTCGAAGAGGTGATCGCGATCTATCTGCCGCTATCGCGGCTGCTTGCGCTCTATGTCGCGGCGACGCAGGGCCTGTTTAAAGCGACGCAAAGATTTCTGGGCGCCGACGACGGCAAGGTGCCCTATATCATTGGCATTGCCGGCTCGGTCGCTGTCGGCAAGTCGACGACGGCGCGCGTGCTGCAGGCGCTGCTGACGCGCTGGCCCAATACGCCGAAGGTCCAGTTGGTGACGACGGACGGCTTCCTGCGTCCCAATGCAGTGCTGAACCGCGAAGGCCTGATGGAGCGCAAGGGCTTTCCAGAAAGCTATGACGGCACGGCGTTGATCCGCTTCCTGTCGGACGTCAAGGCGGGCAAGCATAATGTCGTCGCGCCGGTCTATTCGCATCTGGTCTATGACGTCGTGCCCGGCGAGACGATCACGGTCGACCGGCCCGACATTCTGATCGTCGAGGGCCTCAACGTCCTCTTGCCCAATCGCTTGTCGCGCGAGGACAAGATGATCCCGTTCGTCTCGGACTTTTTTGATTTTTCGGTATTCCTGCACGCCGACGAGGCGCTGCTCGAAAAATGGTATGTCGCGCGCTTCATGCGGCTTCGCGAAACGGCGTTCCGCGACCCGCGCAGCTATTTTCACAAATATGCCGATCTTGGCGACGACGCGGCGCAGGCGATCGCGCGCGCAATCTGGACGCGCATCAATCTCGTCAATCTTCAGGAAAACATCCTGCCGACGCGGCCCCGCGCAAGCCTGTTGCTGACCAAGGGCGCGAGCCATCGGATCGAGGAAGTCGCGTTGCGCAAGCTGTGACCGGTCGGGCGTCGCTCTGCCGAAGGCGTATTGTTCGGCGCTTTGCACGGGCCTGGGCCATCGCTCTCGCGCTGCTTTTCGCCGCGCCCTCGCCTCCAAGCCTTGCGCAAGAGGCGCCGGCCGCGGCGCCCGATTGCCAAGGCCACGATCTTTCACAACGAGCGGCCTCTTACCCCCAGGCGCTTGCCTGGGCGCGGGAGGCTCGCAGCGATTGGCTTATCAACGGCCAGGGCCTGTTGTGGCGCATCGACAAGCCGAATGCCGCGCCGTCCTTTCTGTTCGGCACGATCCATTCGACCGATGAACGCGCCATCGCCATCGCAAAGACAGCAGCGGCTCATATCGTCGGCGCCAAAGTCGTCGCCACGGAACTTGGCGGTCCGTTCGACACATTCGCCTTGGCCGAGATGGGCGCGGCGATGATGGTCAAGGCTCTGGCGCGCGATGGCGACACGCTGGCTGGCCTCGCTTCGCCCGAAGACACGACGCTCATCGAGACAAATCTGGCGGCGCGCGGCGTCAACGCCGTTATGGCGCATCATCTTCGCGCCTGGTTTCTTGTGGCGCTGACGGAATCGCCGGCCTGCGAGGTCGCCAGGCAGGCGCGCGCCTTGCCGATCGTCGATCAGGTCATCGCGCAAATGGGCAAGGACCTCGGCGTGAAGGTCGTCGGCCTGGAGACCGTGGCCGAACAGACCGATGTTCTGTCGTCGATGGACCCGTCGCTGGCGGCGACTGTTCTTGTGAACACCGCCAGGAACCCCGATGTCAGCGATGATATCTATGCAACCTTGCTCGATCTTTATGTCGAGGGGAAGCCCGGTGAAATTCTGCCCGTCATCGACGCCAGCCAGATATTGACGCGGCAGGAAACCGAGGCGGAGGACGAAGTGGCCCAGCATCTGCTGGGCGGACGCAACAAGATCATGGCCGAGCGCATGCGCCCGCTGATCGAGGCTGGCGGCGCTTTTGTCGCGGTGGGGGCGCTTCATCTTGCCGGCAAAGGCGGGCTCGTCGCCTTGTTGCGCGAGGCGGGCTTTACCGTGACCGCGGTCCAGTGACGACCGCCGCAGAACCGAAGCGGGCTGGATTCTGCTTCTCAAACATACGCCGATCAGGACCGAGACCGTAAGAAGCTGGCGACCGTTCGCCAATAGACGCGAAGCTGGCGAGCGATGAGCGCAAAATGACCAAAGCGAAACGCCGGACTGACGATCCCTCGCCTGCGGACTCGAAACCGGCGAGCGATGTGCGTAAGGCGACCAGAGCGAAACGCCCGAAGAGCGCCAAACCAAAAATTGTGTTCGGGCTGGTCATCCTCATCTTCGTCGTCGCAATCGTCTTCGTCCGTTACGCCAAGCAGCGGCAGGAGGCCTATGAGGTCGAACACCCCACCCTCGCCCATTATGTGATGGCCGACAGCCTGCTCGTTGGTCGGTCCGACGAAGCGGCGATGGAGGAGCAGCTCGAAAAGCTCAACAAGGATGGCGCCGCGCAAATGATCGTCGTCGTCGAGGGGCGCCTGACGTCGGGCGCGATCGCCGAGGACACGCTGCAGATCGGCCGCCGCTACGGCATCGGCCATGCCGGCAAGAACGACGGCATCGTGCTGCTGATCGCAGCGCAGGAAAAGAAGGCGCGCATCGAAGTCGGCTATGGCCTCGAAGGCGTTCTGACCGACGCGCAATCGCGTCTTATCATCGCCAATGACATCGAACCTTATCTGGCCAAAGACGATGTCGCCGGCGCGGCGCGCCACGGCCTCGATGCGATCCTTACGCTCGTGCATCCCGCGCCTTTCGCGCAGCCCGTCGTCGAGAAGTCCGCCGTCGAGAAGCCAGGCTTCGGCCAGAGTCTCGGCGTGCTCCTGTTCATGCTGATTCCCGTGCTGATTGGAATTGGCGTCATCCAGACGATTCTTCTCGCCATCCCCGCGACGCGCAAACGCATCGCCGCTTCGAAACGCTGGGGTTGGTTCGCGCGCATGACCATTCTTGGCGGGTCGAGCAGGGACGATGAACGCGGATCGTCAAGCGGGTCTTCGTCAAGCGGCATCGGCGGCGGCGGATCGTTTGGCGGCGGCGGCGCCAATAATTGAGCCGATGTCGCATTTTCAAGCCATGAGAAAAAAACTTTGAGAAAGACAATCGACCATTTTGTTTTCAGTCGACGCAGCTTTCTCGCTGCGAGCGCAGCGGCGCTTCTGGGCGGCGGCGCTTTGGCCGCTGCTGCTGCACCCGATCCCGTCGCCGTCATCACGGCTATTTATCAGGCCGCGGTGAAGGGCGATGGGCCGAACTGGATCGACAAGGGCGAAAGGCCGCGATATCTGTCGAAATCCCTCGTCGGGCTCTGGGCGAAGACGGACAGGAAGCGGGTCGCTGACGAGGGCGGTCCTGTCGATTTCGATCTGGTCGCCGACACCAATGGCCTGACGCTCACAGGTTTCTCGCTCGCCACTGAGAAGCTCGACGAAAAGGCAGCGACCATCGCCGTCACGCTCGTCTACAAGGAAGACAATCCGCGGCCCGAACCGTCGATCGTCCACTACGATCTGGTGCGCGAAAACGGCCAGTGGAAGATCGATGAAATCCGCGGCGGCGCCTGGTCCGCGCGAAATATGCTCATGCTATTTCTGAAACAGCGAGTGCGGACGCCGAAGTTGTGAAGCTGATCAGCGATCGCGGCTTGCTCATTTGCCCCGCTCTAAAAAGCGATCCCATGCTGCGCGGCCAGCGCGGCCAGCGCGACCTGCGGGCGAGCGCCCAGATGCTGGATGATCTCGGCGGCGGCAAGGGCGCCGAGACGCGCGCAAGTGACATAATCGGCGCTGCGCGCCATGCCGGCCAGGAAACCCGAGGCGAACAGATCGCCGGCGCCCGTCGTGTCGACGACCCGATCGATCGGAAAGGCCGGCACTTCATGCGTGTTCGGCCCGTCGAGGACGATCGAGCCCTTTTCCGACCGCGTCACGATTCCAAGCACGCGCTCGGCGCGTAGCGCGTCCAGCGCCGTCGCGAAATCGGCGGTCTGATAGAGCGAGAGAACCTCTTCGGTGTTGGAAAAGATCGTATCGACAAAACCACTGCGCATGAGATCGAGGAATTCCGAGCGGAAGCGATCGACGCAAAAGGAATCCGACAGCGTCAGCGCGACGCGACTGCCCGCCTCATGCGCGATCTTCGCGGCCTTCTGAAACGCGGATTTTGCCGCCGGCCTGTCCCACATATAGCCTTCGAGATAGATGATGCCGGCGCCGCGCACGAGCGATTCATCGACGTCGGGGGGCGACAAAAACGAACTGGCGCCAAGATAGGTGTTCATCGTGCGCTCGCCGTCGGGCGTGACATAGACGAAGCAGCGTCCGGTCGCCGGCCCTTCCGCGGCGTGGCTCGTCGTGAAATCCACACCCATCGCGCGGATGTCATGGGTGAAGTGACCGCCGAGCGCATCGTTCTTCACTTTGCCGATATAGGCGCCTTTGACGCCAAAGGAGCCCACTCCGACGATGGTATTGGCCGCCGAACCGCCCGACACGATGGTAGGCTCCACGCGCGCGGCGTAAAGGCTTTCCGCGCGGGGTTCGTCGATCAGCGTCATCGCGCCTTTCCGCATTTTTTGCGCGACGAGATAATCGTCGCTTGTCACGGCGATGATGTCGACCAGCGAATTGCCCAGACCCAGAACTTCGACCGCGCGCGTCATATCTTGGATTTCCCTAACAAAAGCGCGCCCTCCTCGCATCCTGGCGGGTTCGCGTCAATGCGTCGTTTTTTGCCCGGGGCGCTCAACCCGCGCAGACTTGTGGGGGATGCCGTTTGGCGCGATATAGAAATTTCGATGATGCGAGAAAATATGCCTTGGTCAGGAGCGAAACGGACGACGTCGCGGTGAATCCAGGCGCGCGCCCGGAATCGGCGTCCTTCATCCAGGCCCATATGCGTCTCGCCCCAGCGCTTTTTCTTCCTGAAATCCGCCTTTACGCCGCCCATCCGGCGAGCGGCCTGCGGCGGCTTGTCGATCCGCACCGAGCGGGCGGCGATCCGCCGCCCTACTGGGCCTATCATTGGGCCGGCGGCGCGGCGCTCGCCCGTTACATCCTCGATCGGCCGGCAACGGCGGCGGGCGTCCGCGTTCTGGATCTTGGCGCTGGCTCTGGCGTCGTTGGCATAGCTGCGGCGATAGCTGGAGCGAGGACGGTGTTGGCTGCCGACATCGATCGCAATGCGATCGCCGCGATCGGCCTCAACGCCGCCGCCAATGGCGTCACGATTACAGCGGTCGAAGACGATCTCACCGCCGGGCCGCCGCCCGAGATGGACCTCATCGCGGTCGGCGACCTCTTTTACGAGCAAGGGCTCGCGACGCGGGTTACGGCCTTCCTCGGTCGTTGTGTCGCGGCGGGCGTCAGGGTTCTCATCGGCGATCCCGGCCGCGCCTATCTGCCGCATGCGCGGCTTCGCCTGCTCGCCGAATATCCGATTCCCGATTTTGGCGACGCCAAAGACGCCGCAACGAAGCGGAGCGCCGTCTTTTCGTTCGAGTAAAAATGCTCGGGGCTTGCGAATCACATAAGTGTATGCTTATGTATTGTCATGTCCGAGGCGGAAATCTTCAAAGCCCTTGCCGACCCCACGCGCCGCGCCGTCTTCGAACGGCTGGCGGACGGGCAAAAGAACGCCACGCAATTGCGCGGCGGCCTCGCCATATCCCAGCCGGCGATGTCGCAGCACCTGGCCGTGTTGCGCTCGGCCGGCCTCATCGCCGAGCAGCGCAGCGGACGAAACGTCAATTATCGCGTCAGGCCGGAAGGATTGGCGCAGATGGTTCGATGGCTGCAGCGCTATCAGATCTTCTGGCCGGAACGGGTGGATGCGCTGAAACAGCTTTTGAAGGAGATGGATCAATGAAGTCGCGCCGCGAAACACCCCCGGATCAGCGAATTCTGCGCTTCGAATATGAGCTCGACGCCCCGCCCGCCAAAGTATGGCGGGCTTTGACGGTGCCCGAATTCGTCGCGCGTTGGCTCACAGCGCCTCTCGTTGAGACCGGATCGGGCGCGCCCGATCCTGAAGGCGTAAAGCCGTTCCCATCGGCGCCCTTTTCTCTTCGCGTGATGGAACAGGAATCCTGCCGATTCGTTCGCTACGCCTGGCGCGAGGAAGGAAGTCTGGTTTTCGACAATATCGTCACCTTCCGCCTGCATCCCAATGATTCGGGCGGCACAACCTTCAACATTGTCCATGAGCTAACCAACGCGTGCGGCCCGTTGGCGAGCCGCGACATGGCGAACGACAACACGCCGCGGCTACGTCTCGCCGCCTGATTCCCCTTCATTCTTATTCCAGGAGCTTTTCGCCGATGCGCGACATGATGCAGCTTGTCCCGATGGTCGTTGAGCAATCAGCGCGCGGCGAGAGATCGTTCGACATCTATTCCCGCTTGCTGCGCGAACGCATCGTCTTCCTGAACGGCGAGGTGGAGGATGGCATAGCGGGGCTTGTCTGCGCGCAATTGCTGTTTCTGGAGGCTGAAAATCCAAAGAAGCCGATCGCCATGTATATCAATTCTCCTGGCGGCGTGGTCACCAGCGGACTGGCGATCTACGACACCATGCAGTTCATCAGGAGCCCGGTCGCCACGCTCTGCATGGGCACGGCGCGCTCGATGGGATCTTTCCTGCTGATGGCGGGTGAGCCGGGACATCGCTCCGCTCTCCCCAACGCCAGCATCCACGTTCACCAGCCGCTCGGCGGTTTTCAGGGCCAGGCGTCCGACATTCTCATCCATGCCGAGGAGACGCGGCAAACCAAGCATCGCCTCGCAAGCCTTTACGCGCGCCATTGCGGACGTTCCTACGAGGAAGTGGAAAAGACGCTCGATCGGGATCACTTCATGACCGCCGAGGAGGCCATGAAATGGGGGATCATCGACGCCGTCGTCGCCAAGCGAAGCGACGCCGAAAACAACGACGCGGCGGCGCCATGATTGTCTCTTGAAGGGGCTACGCGCGACGCAACGGCCTGCAGCGTTCAATCTCCCGATCGATCCGGGCGCCAAGCTCATCGCTCACGGGCGTCATGGGTAGGCGCACCTCAGGGCTGTCGATCAGACCGACGCGCCACAACCAGTGCTTGATCGGCGCCGGGCTCGGTTCGGCGAACAGCAGTCGCGGCAGGTCGACGAGCTTTCTCCAATCCGACAATGCGCCGGCCTGATCGCCTTCCATCAGCTTGTTTCGAATGGTCGCGAAGGCGCGCGTTTCAACATGCGCCGCGGCGAGAATGCCGCCGTCCGCTCCCTGGGTCAGCGCTCCGTAAAAGAGGGCGTCCTCGCCAGTGAGCACAGCAAAACCAGGCGGCCGGTGGCGCAATAGATCAAAGGACTGCGCCGGATCGGCCGAGCAATCCTTGACGCCGACGATGTTCGCATGCCCGGCCAGTTGCAACATCGCCTCATTGCCGAGATTGACGCCGGTGCGATAAGGGATGTTGTAGATGAGAATGGGGTGTGAAGCGCTATCGGCCAGAGCGGAGAAGTGGCGCAACAGCCCTTGCTGGGATGGCCGGGTATAGTAGGGACAGGCGATCAGATACCCGTCGACAGCCCAGGAGGCGGTGCGCTCCAGCGCCTTGACGCCCTTGCGCGTATCGCTGCCGGATAGTCCGAGATAGACCGGCGCGCGCTTTCCGATCCTGGCAAGTTCGGCCGCGATTGTGGAAGTGAGCCGCTCGGCCTCCTCTTCATCCAACGTCAAGCCTTCGCCGGTCGTGGCGCCCAGGATCAGGCCGTCAATCGGTTCCGTGGCAAAGTGCTTTATAAGTCGGCGCAGCGACGGTTCATCGAGCGCGCCATCGCGAAACGGCGTGACGAGCGGCAGCCATAAGCCCCGCGGCGACGAATGATTGTTTTCCATTGTAATCCCTCTCCTGCGAAGCCGGAGACGGGAATAAAAAAAGACCCCGTCCAAACCGGCGGGGTCCAACTCGATCCTTATGCGTTGCAAATTACCGCGCGCGACGAGCTCTGCCCCCTGTTACGGGGGATTTTTTCGACGTCGCGAGCTTGGAGCGTTCAAGGATCATGCGATTACGATCGCCCAGGGACGCCATTATTGTCAAGGCGATGAGCCGGTCAAAGGCCAAGCGGCGATTTGAGAGCTTTCCTTATCTACGATTCACCGCCCGCCCATCCGCTCGCTGCGGCGCAATCGCACATAAAGCGCGCCCGAGCCGCCATGCGCGCGCCCGGCCTCTTCGAATCCGAGCACGATCGCGCGCATGTCGGACGCTTGCAGCCAATGGGGAACGAGGCGGCGCAAGATTCCCGGTTCGTCGAAATCATTGGGCGCAAAAGCCCTGACTTTGGGCGCGCCTTTGCCGGTGACGACCAGAACTAGCCGGTCGCCCTGGGCTTGCGCATAAATGAGAAAGCCGCGCAGAGCCTGGTGCGCCTGCGCTTGCGTCATGCCGTGCAGATCGATCGATTGGTCGATGGCGCTGCGCCCGCGCGCCAATTGCTTCTTGAGCCGCCTCTCCAATGGCGCGAGCGGCGGCGGCGAAGGCGCCTTTGGCGCGGGGCTCGCGCGCCTTTTCTCCGGCTCGGACGACGAGGCCATAGCTTCAACGGGCGGCGGCGGGATCTTGCGTGGGTTTGGCAGTTTCGCGCCTTTGCGCCGCGAGACGCTTTTGGCGACCGCGATCCACAGATCGATTTCCTCATCGCTGAGGCGGCGCAAGCGGACCGGGCGCGGCGTTTGGGGCGGCTCCTTCACCTCGGTTCTCCCAAAGGCAGGAGAACCGTGAAATCGCAGGCATGGCGGATGTCGCCGGCGCGCCGGCCCGCTTCGTCGCCGCCGCCAAAGAAGAGATCGGCGCGCCCGGCGCCCAGAATAGCCGATCCGGTGTCCTGTGCGATTGTCAGCTGGGCGAACGCGCTTGATTCAGCCCCGCGCCACGGCAGATGCGCATCGAGCCAGAACGGCGTCCCATAGGCCCAGATGGAGCGGTCCACGGCAATGGAGCGCAGCGCGGTGAGCGCTATGCCTGCGCCGCCGGTCGGCCCGTCGGCGGGGTCGAACGCCGTCTCCAGCTTGAAGAAGACGTAAGAGCGGTTGCGCTGCATCAACGCACGCGCTCTTCCTCCCGGCGCGAGATCGTTGGCGCGCAGCCATGATTTCAGACGCGCCAGCGACATTTCGCGCTCAGTGATCTCACCCGATTCGATCAACAGGCGGCCGATCGAACTATAGGGCTGGCCGTTGCGCCCGTCATAGGCGAGGCGCACGAGCCGCCCATCGGGGAGTTCGACGCTCGCCGAGCCCTGCACTTGCGCCATGAAAAGCTCGACAGGATCGCTCAGCCACAGGATCGGACGCCCCTGCCCCGCCGCCGCGGCGGCTTCGATGTCGGCGCGCTCGGGATAGGGGCGCAGCGCGCCGCCGGGCAGGCGCTGCGCGCCCGACAAAGCCGCATCGAACGATGGCGGCGCCTGCCCGGCGGCGAAAGTGACGAGATCGTCGGGGCGCGCCAGCACCGGCGTCGAAAATTCGCGGGAAGACTCTAGCGAACCGCGCAGGCGCGGCTCGTAATAGCCAGTCAGGAAGCCCGCCGGCTTTCCGGGTTCGGGCGTCACGCGAAAGGGTTGAAAACGCCGCTCGAAAAACGCCCGCGCCGCGCCAGCATCCGCGATGTCCGCCGAAAGGGCCTCTCTCGCGATCCCCAGCAGCGCCGGGGGAGGCGCGACCCCCGGCCGCGTGGGCGCGACGCCGTCGGCAAGCGCTTTGGCGGATCGACGAAAGGTTTGAAACGCCGCCAGGCTGTCATCCCAGGCAAAGCCGGCAAGATCGGCGAAGCGGACCGGATCGAGAGCCTGCGCCATCGCTCACCCCACAGCGAAGGCCTTAATGGACGGTCTCGGTCGCGCTCAATTGCCAATTGGGATTGCGCGAGCCAGTATCCCTGGAAAAGGTCCAGATATCAAGGTGATCGACCACGGATTCAGCCGAGCCCTCGGTCACCGCGCCCGTCTTGTCCCGCGTGTGGGAGATCAGCTTGGTGGCGAAACGGACGGAGATTTGCGCGCTCGCGCCGCTTAGCCGTGCGTCCTCGAATGTCGCCGAATCGATCGACACCAGGGTTGTTTCCATCGTCTCGGCGCGGGCGGCGCGCGCTTCGATCGCCTTGGCGAAATTATCCAGCACTTCGGGCGCGAGGAGATTGCCCAGCGTCGCGCGATCGCCCTTGGCGAAGGCGGTCACGATCATCTCATAGGCCGAACGGGCGCCGGCTAGAAAGCTGTCGGGTGAAAAGCTGCGATCGGCGGCGGCGATGGCGTCGAGACCCGCCGCGACCTTGGAGCCGGGCTCGGCAAACCCTTTCCATCGCGCCGCCGCGTCGGCCGGCGCCGCGCCGAACGGGGTAGAAGTGTCCCGAGCGGCGGTCGGCAAGCGCACGACCTGGCCCATGGGTTTGGGCGCATTGGCGCCGTTCGGGCCAAGATTGGGGCCAGAGCCGGGCTCGATCGGCGGGCGCTCCGCGCCATTCCTTGTGCCGAGCACCGAGCGCAGCTTCCAGACGACGAAGATCGCGATGATCGCAAAAACGATCGTAGAAGGGTCTAGACCTGGCATCATCAAATCCTGATTTCCGCCGCGCCGCTCAGGGCGAGTGACAACCAGAGCCCTGCGCGGCTCGCCCCATAGTTAGGCGTTGCGGAAGGGTTTGGCTAGGACCGGCCTGTCTACGGGCTCGCTCAACGCCCGCCAGTCTGGCCGGCGCATGGCGCTAACCGGCTTTGGCGTAGGATCGCCTTTGGCCCACCTTCGATATGTCGCTGGCGATGAGCGCATCCGCTTCGATGCGTGGTCGCGGCCGGCTGAAAAAGAAGCCCTGGCCCTCCGTGCAGCCCTGCTCGACGAGCAATTCGGCGGCTTCGGCGGTTTCGATGCCTTCGGCCGTCACCTGAATGCCCAGACTCGCGCCGAGCGTGACGATGGCCCGCACGATCGCGGCCGCGTCCGCGCTCGTCGCCATTTCCTGCACAAAGGATCGGTCGATCTTGATCTTGTCGAAGGGAAAACTGCGGAGATAGCTGAGCGAGGAATAACCGGTGCCAAAATCATCCATCGAAATCCGCACCCCGAGTGCGCGCAGCGCATGCAGCGTCGATTGGACGAGGTCCGTCGGCTCCAGAAGCATCGCCTCGGTTATTTCCAGCTCAAGCCGCGCCGCGGGCAAGCCAGACTTCTGCAAGGCGGCCTGCACGGTGGCGAGCAGGCCGCCGGAGCGGAACTGCCGGGGTGACAGATTGACCGCCACCTTGATCGGATCAGGCCAGGCGACGGCGTCCATGCAGGCGCGCTCCAGCACAAAGGCGCCGAGCCGGCAGATCAGATTGGTTTCCTCGGCGATCGGGATGAACGTCGAAGGAGGAACGTCGCCTCGTTCGGGATGGGGCCAGCGCGCCAGAGCCTCGAAGGCCGCGATATCGCCGGTCGAGAGCGTGACCAGAGGTTGATAGAAGACCTGCAGCTCCGCGCGCTCTAACGCCGCGGCCAGCTCGACCTCCATGGATCGGCGCTCGCGCAGACGGGCGTCCATCGCCGCCTCGAAGTAATGATAGGTGCCGCGGCCGTCGGCCTTGGCGCGGTAAAGCGCCAGATCGGCGCTGCGAATCAACCGATCGGGATCGTCGCCGTCGGCGGGCCCGATCGCGATGCCGATGCTGGCGCCGATCGACGCCTCCTGACTTTCGAGCCTGTAGGTCATCGAAAGCGATTCGATCAAATTCTCGGCCAGCCGGCCGAGTTCGCCCACATCGGTGACGCCGGTCACCACGGCGAATTCGTCGCCGCCTAGCCGGGCGACGAAATCCTGCTCGCCGAGCGCGTTGCGAATGCGACGCGCCACTTCCTGTAGCAATTTGTCGCCGCTGAAATGACCGAGCGTATCATTGACCAGCTTGAAGCGATCGAGATCAATCAAGAGCACGGCGATCGCGGGCGCCACGGAATGGCGTTCAAACAATTCGCAAAGCCGCAGATGCAGATAAGCGCGGTTCGCCAGCCCGGTCAGTTGATCGTGATGGGCGAGATAAGCGGCCTTGGCTTCGGCGCGGTTGCGATCGGTAACGTCGAACGCTGCGATCAGACAGGCGGCCTCGCCGGCATAATCGAGCGGGCGGGAAAACAATGTGACGTCGATGGCGTCGTCGTTCGCCTTGCGATGGGTGCTGGTCCAGCTTTGCGCGTCTCTCGCGCCCCAGTCGGGATCGGCCTCGTCCTTGACGCCCGGCCATTCGATCCTGCTGAACGGGGCGCGCATGATCGCGGTGCGAGCGAAGCCATAATGGCGCAGAGCGGAATCGTTCACCGCCAGAATGCATTTGTCCGCCGCGCTGACCACGAACATCGGGACGGGATTGGCGTCGAACAGCAGACGGAAGGATTCCTCGCGGGCTTTGATGTCGGTGATATCGACGCGCAGCCCGATGAACCCGCCGTCCGAGGTGCGCCGTTCGTCGATCAGGATCCAGCGGCCATCGGCCAGCTTCTGCTCGATTTTGCCCACCGGATTGCGCATCCGCTCCATGCGCTCGTTGAGCCAAGCCTCCTCGCGGCCCGCGGACTCGGGATATTCGCCGCGCGCAATGCCGATGCGCAACGTGTCTTCCAAACGAACGCCGGCCTGAAACAGATCGGCGCTGCCTCTATAAATGTCGGCATAGCGCTGGTTCCAGAAGATATAGCGCCCGTCGGGGTCGAGCAGCACAATGCCCTGGGGAAGCACGTCCAACGTCTCGCGCAGAACATCGACATCCGACTGGCGTTCGCCGGCGGGGAGCTGCGCCGGGCGCGGCCAGCCAAACGCGCGCGACAATCCCCGGATAAAAGTCGCCGTGCTCATGCGCGATCCTCATGAAGTTGAAGAACGCAGCATGGCGGCCAAAGAGTTACTGAAATTTTGCTAAATCGAAATAATACTGCGCAAACTTTGAGCACGCCTAGTGAATAGGCAAACTGCACAATCCGCTTGCAGGAATTTCGCAGACTTCATTATGGACATTCTGGAAGAGAAAGCAGCGTATTGGGTTGAATATCGTCGCCCGCGGCTTTGATATATTTATATCCGAGATAGGTCGCGACAACTATTCTGTCCCGCCTCCATACGAGCTGGGAATAATATTCCCATGAACCCTCTTCTATTTCTTTTATCGTTTGCTGCTGGCTTTGCTTCCAGTGAGAACCGTCTTCGTTGACGCCGCCGACGTTCAGAATTCTCTCATGCGGAGATCGGCCATAGCCCTTGTTGATGCATCGGATAGTCTGAGAATGCGGCATGGGAACCCCGCATCGTCCAAGAGAATCGTACAGCAAAATCTATTCGCGGATACGGCTCTGTCAAACGCGGGATCGGCAGGCGAGAACGAAGGAGTCGCGCCTTATTCCGCGCCCCTTTGCGTCTCCACCCGAAAGGTATGGGCGGGATAGACGCCCAGAATGCGCACTTCTTTTGAAAAGAACGTCAATTCTTCCAACGCTCGGCGCAGGGCCGGATCGTCGGGATGGCCATCGACGTCGGAAAGAAACTGCGTGGCGGCGAATTCGCCCTCTACCATATAGCTCTCGAGCTTGGTCATATTGACGCCATTGGTCGCAAAACCGCCAAGCGCTTTATAAAGCGCGGCGGGCACGTTGCGCACGCGGAAGATGAAAGTCGTCACCAACGGCCCCACGCCGGCCAGCGCCCATTGCGGCGTCTTGGAGAGGATCACGAAGCGCGTCGTGTTATGCGCCTCGTCCTCAACGTCGACGCCCAGACTATCCAGCCCATAGATTTCGCCAGCCAGCTTGGTCGCGAGCGAGGCTCTGGTCGGGTCGCCCCATTCGGCGACTTCGCGCGCGGAACCGGCGGTGTCGCCGGCGACAACCGCCTTCAGACCGAGCTTGCGGATGATCTTGCGGCACTGGCCGAGCGCATGAATGTGGCTATGCACCGAGCGCAGATCGGACGCTTTGGCGCCTTTGACTCCCAAGAGCTGGAAATGAATCGGCAGGAAAGTCTCGCCCACGATATGCAGGCCGGAAGCAGGCAACAGATTGTGAATGTCGGCGACGCGTCCGGCGATCGAATTCTCGATCGGAATCATGCCGAGATCCGCGGCGCCGTCCTGGATCGCCGCGAAAGCGTCTTCGAAGGTCGCGCAAGGCAACGGCGTCAAGTCGGGAAAGCGTTCGGCGCAGGCGATATGCGAATTGGCGCCTGGTTCGCCCTGATAGGCGATGGATTTATGACCGGACATGCTTCCCTCCACGCGGCGCAAGCATCTGCCTGGCGCGCTCCAGATCCTCAGGCGTGTCGACGCCAAGCGGCGGCGTGTCGACGAGCGCGATGTCGATGCGCATTCCCGCCTCCAGCGCCCGCAATTGTTCGAGCTTCTCACGCCGCTCCAGCTTTGAGGGCGGCAGGGCCACGAAACGGGCCAGCGCCTCGCGGCGATAGGCGTAGAGCCCGATGTGATGGAGCAAAGGCCCCTCGCCCCATGGCGCGCTGGCGCGGGTGAAATAAAGCGCGCGTAGACGTCCGGGCGCTATTTCGCTCCCCACCGCTTTGACGACATTCGGGTCGTCGCGCTCCTGGCGACGCACGATGGGCGTGGCCAGCGTCGCAATATCGACTTGCGCGTCGTCAAGCGGCCCGACGGCGGCGCGCACCGCTAAGGCCTCAATGGTCGGCAGATCGCCCTGCACATTGACGACGATGTCGTGGCGCCCTTGCGCATCAAAGGCGTTGAGCGCCTCAAAAATCCGATCGGAGCCCGAGGCATGGTCCGCCCGCGTCAAAATGGCGCGCCCGCCAACCGCTTCGATGGCGCGGATGATCGCCGGTTCGTCGGCGGCGACCAGGACGGGGCCGACATCGGCCTCCACCGCGCGCCGCCAGACGTGCGCAATCATCGGCTCCCCATGGATATCCGCCAACGGTTTGCCTGGCAGGCGCGTCGAGGCCATCCGCGCCGGGATAATTACGATCGGGTTCGCCATGGGCGCTATGAAAACTCTGGGCGCCCGTTGCGGGCTCAAAAAGGACAAAGGGTCGCGTTTATACGTGTTGCCAAGTCCCGCGCAAAGCGGGTAATCAAAACGCTGTCCGGGCTGCCTGCCAATGCGCCCCGGCGATCGAATTCCTGATTTGGGGCTGCGCCGCGCATGGAAACGACAAATTCCAACAAGCTCGCCTTGGCGTTTCTTGGAACATTGTTGGCGACGATGGCGCTGGGAATTTTCAGCAGCGCGATTTTCTCGCCTCATAAGCCGATCAAGGCGGGCTATGAGCTTCCGGCGGCCGAGGTGGCCGCGGCGGCGGCGCCCGCCGCCGCGCCCGACGATCCCCTGCCCGCCTTGCTCGCCAAGGCGGACCCGGCCAAGGGCGCCAACGACACCAAGCCATGCCAGGCCTGCCACAGCTTCGACAAGGGCGGTCCCGCCAAGGTCGGCCCGCCGCTCTATGGCGTGGTCGGGCGCCCCGTCGCCTCGATCGCGGGCTTTGCCTATTCCGACGTCCTGAAGGGGATGGGCGGCGACTGGACCTATGACAAGATTTTCACCTTCATCAAGAGCCCGAAGACGATGGAGCCGGGCACCAAGATGACATTCCCCGGCGAATCCGACGAGCATAAGCGCGCCGACATCCTCGCCTATCTGCAGACCCTGTCGGACAACCCAGTCCCGTTCCCCAAATAAGGCTCAGAGGGTTCTCGGGAGGCGCGGCGCCGTTGTTGATGATGGCGGTTCCTGTTGCTGTGACCGCTGATTGCAACAAGCCGGTCAGACGCCTCAGGCCGGTCCGCATGGCGACCGGCCCAGCCGCTTCAGTCATCCATGCCTTCATGAAAAGCGTGATCGATGATGGCCAGCTTGATGGACTGCTGGCTATGATATTCGTACAGAAAACCCGCCGACACCCACATGGTGGATTTGCCCCGCTCGCCCTGCCAGCCGAGACTCCCCATGTCTTCCGCCATGCGCAGCTTGCGGCTCAGATGGGTGCGCGACAGATTGATCCGCTCGCCCAAATCCGCGAATGAGGCGACGGTCGAGGGGATGCGCTGGCAGTCGGGCGCGACCTCCGCCAGCCCCGCATAGAGCCAGTCCATGACGACTCCGCCCTCATTCAGCCAGGTGAACAGCGAAAAGGTCGGGGCCGGTTCGCGGATCGCTTTGGACCGCACAAGCCCGTCAGCGACCAGCGGGTGGATCAAGGCGATCGCGTGTGGCCGGGCCTGAAAGGCGGCGCGGCGGTCACGGCCGTCAAGTCCGTCCAGCGTCGCTAGATGAGTCGCGAGCCAGGCGGAAATCATCTCAATGCTGACCGATGTCGGCGCAAGTGGCCGGATTCGGCGATCGCGCCCCGCAGGAGCGGTCTGGAGATGCCCATATTGCTGCATCTCTTTGAGAAAGGCGTCGGCGGTGTTCCGACTGGCCACGCCATGAGACACAATGGCGTCTATCAATTTAGCGGCGTGCAATTCGCCAACATGAGCCAATCCCGCGCTCCTGAAATATTGCGCCAGCGCCAGATGAGCCATCAGCCACCTTTGCTGGGTGGCGAAGACGGACGCGAGCCTCGGGTTGATCGCATGGAGCGACAGGAGGGTCGAAGCCTGCTGGCGGACGCAGGAAATCAATCGCGGATGGCGCGCAATGTCGTCAGCGCTCAGGCTCCTGTCGCGCGCGCTAGTCGCGACGGGTCGCGGCCTAACGGCCAATTCCACGAATTGGGCCTGCTTGGCCGCCTCTCGAAGCTCCCCTGTCTTCATGTGTTTTTCGCTCTGTCAAAATCCGGCGCCGGCAACCCACTTACGCCAACCGGCGTCCCCTCGCAAAGCTAAGCAAACTTTACGGTATGAGCCGCTCAAGTCGATACGATGAAGGCTGCGGTGCGGATGAAAAAATCATCTGGCGGTCGCACAACCGCCGCCGGAGGGCGGCGCGGACTTCCGAGGCTCGTCCGGTCAGTCGGTCAGCGCGTGCGCGCCGCCGCTAGTTCAGCGCGCGCCGCGGCGCGCAGCAGCAACGCGTCGGTCGAGACCGAACAGAGCGAAAAGCCGCGCCCCGCCAGCTCTCGCGCGCGCTTGCCATCGAAACAGAATGCGGCGGCGAACTTGCCATGCGCCTTGGCGCGCTGAACGACTTTGGTCAGCGCGGCGTCGACATCGGCGCCATGCGGGTCGACGAGCGCGCCGCGATGGAGCGCGATGGAGAGATCGGACGGGCCGACAAAGACGCCATCGATGCCCGGCGTCCCAAGGATTTCGTCAAGGGCGTCGAGCGCCTCGCTCGTCTCGACCATCGCGATGGCGAGCGTGAACGCATTGGCGCTATGAAGATAGGCGGGGCCGATCACGCCGCTATGGGTGAGCGCCGCGCGCGGTCCCCACGAGCGCTGGCCGATCGGCGGATATTTCATGAAATCGGCAAAGCGTCGCGCATCCGCGCCGCTGTTGATCATGGGGGCAATGACCGCCGCCGCGCCGGCGTCGATCACGCGCGAAGCCGTTGCAAATTCGCCGACCGGAATGCGCACGATCGCAGGCTTGCCGGCGAGCGCGACAGCCCCGATCCCGTGCATCGCGCCCGCGAGATCAATGGCGCCGTGCTGCATATCGAGCGTGATCGTGTCATAGCCGTCGCGCGCGAGCTGCTCTGCAACCGCGGGATCATTGATGCCGACCCAGGCCGAGAGTGCGCATTGACCCGCGCCGATCTGGCGCGCCAGCGCTCCGACAATTCCGCCCTCGGTCATGACGATCTCCTTGAAGCGCCAGAGTCCGGGAGCGATAGGGCCCGCGAAAGACGCGACGCGCCACCATTATTGGACGCGCCGTTCGCGTCAATGGCGCGCATCGTCACGGCGACGTTACCTCAATGTAATTTGACTTTAATGCGCGGGAATCGGACCGCTTATATGTTGGCCCCACTTGCTCCAAAAGGTGTCCCCATGAGGAAACTCCTTCTTGCCTCCGTCGCACTGGCCGGTCTGGCCAGCGCGACTTTCGCCCTCAATGCATTCGCCGGCGACGCGCCGACCGCGCCCGACGCGGCCCAAACGCAACGCATGATGGACAATCATGCCGTTTTGCTCGAGGCCCATCTTGCCGGCATGAAAGCCGGCCTCAAGCTGACCGCCGAACAGGAAAAGAACTGGCCGGCTTTCGAATCGGCGATTCGCGACGCCGCCAAGGCGCACGCGGAAGGCTGGCGTCAAATGCACGAGCATATGGACGGCGGCGAGCGGCCCTCGCCGATCGAACACATGACCAAGATGTCCGAACATCTTCAGAAAATGTCGGCCGAACTCAAGATGGTCGCCGATGCCGGCAAGCCTCTTTACGACAGCCTCGACGATTCGCAGAAGCGCCATTTCGGCCCGCTGCTGCGCGACTTCCTGCCGCGCGGCCCGCATGAAGGCGACGCTATGCGCCACGAAGGCGAAGGCGGTTCCGAGCATATGGAGTAACGCGAAGACTAACGAAACCGGAAAACGCCCGTGCGCTTGATCTCGGAATCTTCAAGCGCGCGGGTCGTCGGCACGCTGTATTCGGCGATCGGCTCCAGCAAATCTCGCGCGAGATAGCTGCGCCAGGGATCGCCGATCAGCACTTGCGCGCCGCGTCGCGCCAGAGCGCCGAGCCAAAGCGTGACGGCTTCGGCCATGTCCTGCTGATAGGAGACGTCGCCCGCCAGCACGACATCCCAGCCCTCGTCTCGTCCGACGAGATCACCGGCCCGGACGCTGAGGGAAACATTGTTTTGCGTTGCGTTCAGGGCGATCGCCGCCAGCGCAAATTCATCGATCTCGCTCGCCTCGACCGCACATGCGCCAGCCTTAGCGGCGGCGATCGCCACCAGCCCGGAGCCGGAGGCGAAGTCGAGGACGCGCCGTCCCGCGACAAGATCGGGGTGATCGAGAATATGGCGCGCCAACCCCTGTCCGCCGGCCCAGGCAAAAGCCCAAAAGGGCGGCGGCAACCCGATCTCACCCAGCTCGTCTTCCGTTTTTTGCCAAAGTTCGGTCGCTTCATCGGCAAGCTGCAATTGAATCTCCGGCGCAAGCGGCGGCGCGAGCAAGCGCGTATGCGCGAGGATGAAAGCGGGTCGATCGACGATCGGCGCGCTCATGCCTTCCAATGCAGCGCGCAAATCAGCGTAAACAGGCGCCGCGCCGTCGCGCTGTCGACATCGACCTTGTCGGCGAGCCTTTGCGCGACAAGATCCGCGCCTTCATTGTGCAGCGCGCCGCGGCTTCGGTCGATCGCCTCGATCTGCGCCGGGCTGGCCGTTCGAATCGCGGCGTAATAGCTCTCGCAGATGAGGAAATAATCCTTGAGGATCGATCGGAATGGCGTCAGCGAAAGTCCAAAGGACAGCACCATTTCGCCCGACATTGTCCTGACATCGAACGCCAGCCTGGAATCGTGCATGCCGACACGCAAGGCATAAGGACCGTCGTCGCGGCCGGGCGCCGCGAAGCTGTTCTCTTCGATGAGATCATAGATGGCGATGGCGCGTTCATGCTCCTGGTCGGGAGTGCCGCGGTCGATGGAGCTTTCGTCGAGCGAGACCGCGCAAAGCCGTCGACGCCTGGCGGCTTCGTCCACGCTCATGATTTGTCGCCGCGCTCAAGACGCAGCGCGACGGATCGCGCATGGGCCGCCAATCCTTCGGCGTGGCCGAGCGTGATCGCGGCGGGTCCAAGCACCCCCAGCGAGCGCGCGTCGCAGCGGAGCAGCGACGTGCGTTTGAGAAAATCAAGCACGCCGAGGCCGGAGGAAAACCGCGCCGAGCGCGCGGTCGGCAAGACGTGATTGGAGCCGCCGACATAATCGCCGATCGCCTCGGGCGTGTGCTCGCCCAAAAATATGGCGCCGGCATTGTTGATGCTCTGGCTCAGAGCATCGGCGTCGCGCGCCATGATTTCGAGATGCTCGGGCGCGAGGCGATCGACCAGCGGCACAGCCTCGGCCAGATTCGGCGCGACAATGATCGCGCCAAAATCGCGCCAACTTGCGGCGGCGATCTTCTCTCTGGGCAGGTCAGCGAGTTGGCTCTCGACGGCTTTGGAGACTTCGCGGCCAAGCCGCGCATCGTCGGTGATCAGGATCGATTGCGCCGCTTCGTCATGTTCAGCCTGAGCCAGCAGATCGGCGGCGATGAAGCGCGGATCGGCCGACGAATCGGCGAGCACCACGACTTCAGACGGGCCAGCGATCATGTCGATGCCGACAATGCCGAACACACGGCGCTTGGCGGCGGCGACATAGGCATTGCCAGGGCCGACGATTTTGGCGACGGGCCGGATGCTCTGTGTGCCATAGGCGAAAGCCGCGATCGCCTGCGCGCCGCCGACGCGATAGATTTCAGAAACGCCGGCAAGCCTTGCCGCGGCCAGAACCAGCGGATTGATCTGTCCTTCCGGCGTCGGGACCGCCATCACGACCCGCGCGCAACCCGCGACTTTGGCCGGAACGGCGTTCATCACGACGGAAGAGGGATAGCTTGCCGCGCCGCCGGGCACATAGAGGCCAACAGCATCGATCGGGCGCCAACGCCAACCCAGTTCGACGCCAAGCGCATCGACGAACGAGACATCGGTCGGCTTCTGGCGCTGGTGATAGGCGAGCACGCGATCATGGGCGAGTTCGAGTGCGCCGAGGGCCGCCCGGTCGCAGGCGTCGCACGCGGCGTCGACCTCCCGGCGCGTCACCGCAATGCCAAGGCGCGCGAGATCGACGCGATCGAAACGCAAGGAATAATCGGCTAGCGCATCGTCGCCGCGCTTGCGCACATCGTCGATGATCGCGGCGACGATGGCGTCGATGTCGGTGGAGGACTCGCGTTTGGACGTCAGCAAGGCTTCAAAGGCCGCCTCAAATCCATCAGCGCTCATGTCGAGCCATGCCGGCATCAGAAGAATCTCCAAACGAAAGCGATTAGCGGGCGGCGCCTTTTGGCGGCTCGTCATGGCCGAGGCAGACCTCGGCTTCGCGGCGCGGACCGATGTCGCGCAACTCCCCCTCGAGGCATTCCACTTCGAGTCGGATGGCGGAGCCGCCGAAGAAAGCGAGGGTCACAAATCCCGAAGGCGCGTCTGTCTCTTCAAAACTGACGGCGAGCAGATTGAGCGTCGCCGCTTTATCCCCGGGATTCAATCCAATCTGGGCGACTTTCAGCACCCGGTCGAAACGAAGCACCGAGCCGACGCGCTCATGGCGTCCGCTCGCCGCAGCGCTCCAGTCATAGCGCATGGTGGCCAGAACGAATCTTTTTTGCCCGGGCAACCAGGTAATTTCTTCGCTTTGCACGCAGGAATCCTGGACATGCGCGGAAATAATAGCGAGATCTTCCTCGTCGAGAGCGATCAGCTTGAGCGCGGTTTCGGTTTCAGGCATGGCTCATCCAGAAATTCGAGTGATGTCGGCGCCGCAAGCGCCAAGCTTTTGTTCGAGATTCTCGAACCCGCGATCGAGATGATAGACGCGGTTGACCGTGGTTTCGCCTTCCGCGGCGAGCGCCGCGATGACCAGGGAAACGGAAGCGCGCAGATCGGTCGCCATCACCGGCGCGCCCCGCAATTCCTTGACGCCTTCGACGATCGCCGTATCGCCCTCCAGTTTGATGTGGGCGCCGAGGCGCGCCAGCTCCTGCACATGCATGAAGCGATTTTCGAAGATCGTTTCCTTGATGCGCGAGACGCCCTTGGCGCGCGTCATCAGCGCCATGAACTGGGCCTGCAGATCGGTGGCGAACCCAGGGAATGGCGCGGTGGCGACATCCACCGCGCTGATGCCCGCGCCGTTGCGCCGAACGCGCACGCCGCTGTTGTCGCTGGTGATCGTGGCGCCCGCCGCGGTCAGCGCGTCGAGCGCCTCCTGCAGCAAGTCGGGCCGCACGCCCTCGAGCAGGACGTCGCCGCCCGTCATCGCCACCGCGGTCGCGTAGGTGCCGGCCTCGATGCGGTCGGGCAGTACGGAATGGCGCGCGCCGTTCAACCGGGCGACGCCTGTCACCTCGATGGTCGAGGTGCCAGCCCCGTGAATGCGCGCGCCCATCTTGTTGAGGCAATCGGCGAGATCCTTGACCTCCGGTTCGCGCGCGGCGTTGCGGATGACGCTCGTTCCATGCGCCGTCGCGGCGGCCATCAGCGCGGTATGCGTCCCGCCCACCGTCACTTTGGGGAACTCGACTTCGGCGCCGATGAATCCGTTCGGCGTCGTCGCCACGACATAGCCCGCGTCGATAGTGACCTTCGCGCCGAGCCGCTCCAGCACCATCAGCAGGAGGTCGACAGGGCGCGTGCCGATCGCGCAGCCGCCCGGCAAGGAAACGCGCGCTTCGCCCATGCGCGCGAGCAATGGCGCGATCACCCAAAAGCTGGCGCGCATCTTGGAGACGAGTTCATAGGGGGCGGTCGTGTCGACGATCGAGCGAGCCGTCAAATGCGCGGTCTGGCCGGCGTTCGCCTCTTCGGCGCGGCGCTTGCCGTCAATCGAATAATCGACGCCATGATTGCCCAGAATGCGCACGAGCTGATTGACGTCGGCAAGGCGCGGCAGATTTTCCAGCGTCAAGGTCTGCTCGGTCAGCAGGCTCGCGATCATCAATGGCAGCGCGGCGTTTTTGGCGCCCGAAATCTGGATCGTCCCGTTGAGTTTGGCGCCGCCCCTGATTTGAATGCGATCCATTGTCAAAAATCTCCACTGATTCCAGATGCTTGAAAATGCCGTTAAACTTCGTGCTCGCCGGACGCGGGCGACGGGAATTCCCGCTCCGCCTGATTGTCCGCCGATCGGCGACCGCCGCCGTTCTCGATCGCGCGGCCCCGTTGCTGAATCTTGCGTCGTTTCAAATTCTCGCGCAGCGATGCGGCCAATCGGTCGCGCCGCCGCATTTCCCCGACTTCCCGTCCATTATCCGACGCCATCGCGTCCCTCGATGCGCTTAGCCAGCGCATGGCTTGATAGGCCCGCATCAGAGTCGGGGCAAGCCCGGTCCCTATCCGGCATTCTCGATCAACCGCTTGGCGGCGGCGCGCGCTTCCTCGGTGATGGTCGCGCCGGCGAGCATTCGGGCGATTTCCTCGCGGCGGGCGGGCGCATCGAGGTTCAACACCCTCGTCGCCACGCGCTCGCCCCGACCCACATCGCTCTTGGCGATTCGGAAATGACTGGTCGAGCGTGCGGCGACCTGGGGCGCATGGGTGACGGCCAGCACCTGCGCCCGCGTCGCCAGACGCGCCAGACGCTGGCCGATGGCGTCGGCGACAGCCCCCCCGACCCCGGTATCGATCTCATCAAACACCAATGTGGGCGCCGAACCACGGTCGGCGAGGGCGACCTTCAGCGCCAGCATGAAACGCGCAAGTTCGCCGCCAGAAGCCACCCTCATCAAAGGGCCCGCCCTGGAGCCCGGATTGGTCTGCACGCAAAACTCCACCCGATCGATCCCTTCCGCTGAGAGAATATTGGGATCGCTGGCGATTTCGACAATGAAGCGGGCGCGCTCCAGCTTCAGGGGCGCGAGTTCGGCGCCCACCGCCCTTTCCAACTCGCGCGCGCTCGACTGGCGCGCTTTCGACAGCGAGGCCGCGGCAAGCGCATATTGGCGGCGCGCTTCTTTTGCCGCTTGGGTCAGCGCCACGAGCCTGGCCCGACCGGCATCCAGCGCGGCGAGGTCCGCGCCGTATTTCTCAGCGAGCGCCGCCAGTTGCGCCACAGGCGCGGAATATTTGCGCGACATGCCGCGCAACGCGAAAAGCCGCGCCTCGGCGCGCTCAAGCTCATTGGGATCGAAATCGGCGGCGCGCAGCGCGGTCTCGATCGCGCTGGTCGCCGCATCGAGCGCTTCGAGCGCGCTATCGAGGGCTTTGACGCAAGGCTCGATGAGCGTGGGGGCTTGCGACAACCGCCGCTCCAGACGGCGCGCCGCGGCGACGAGAATGGGCGTCGCGGAGGCCTCGCCCGACAGGCTCTCATAGGCCTCGCGAATGTCGGCGGAAACCTTTTCCGCCTGCATCATCTGTGACCGTCGCTCCGCCAAAACCTCCTCTTCGCCGGGTTCGACGGCCAGCTTTGTGAGTTCCTGATGGGCATGGGCGGCAAAATCCGCCTCGGCTTGCGCCGCCGCGACGCGCGCCGTCTCATCGGCCAGTTCCGATTCGACCGCCTTGACCGCGCCGAATGCCGCTTTCGTCGATTCCGCCATCGCGTCCAGAGCGCCGTAGGCGTCGACCAGCGTGCGATGGGTCGACGCATCCATCAGCGCGCGCTCGTCGTGTTGTCCGTGGATTTCCACAAGCCCGCCCGAAATGACGCGAATCATTTGCGCACTGACAGGCTGGTCGTTGATGAAGGCGCGCGTTCGCCCGTCCGCCAATTGCACACGGCGCAGAATCAGTTCGCCATCGGTTTCGATATTGCGTTCGCGCGCCATGGCGAGCGCCGGATGATCGTCCGCCAGATCGAAAACCGCCGTCACCTGGCCCTGCGCCTGACCCTGGCGCACGAGGGCGCCGTCGCCGCGCGCGCCAAGCGCCAGGGACAGAGCATCAAGAAGGATCGACTTTCCGGCGCCGGTTTCGCCAGTCAGAATCGAGAGGCCGGCTGCGAATTCGAGATCGAGCTGATCGATCAGCACAATGTCGCGGATCGCGAGCCGAACAAGCATAAGGAGGCGCCTTCCTCCCAATCAGCCGGGCACGACCGAATGGTAGATTTTCGATATCCAGGAGGCCTGATCCTCATTGGGTGAAAGGCCGCCGCCCTTCAGAAGAGCGAAGGCGTCCTTATACCACTGGCCATCGGGGAAATTATGCCCGAGCACCGCCGCGGCCGTCTCCGCTTCGCCGGTAATGCCAAGCCCGAGATAGGCCTCGGTCAGACGATACAAAGCCTCTTCGGAATGCCGGCTCGTCTGATAATTGGTCAGCACGTTGCGGAACCGGTTGATGGCCGCCGTATAATTGCGGCGCGTGAGATAGAAGCGGCCGACCGACATTTCCTTGCCGGCGATCTGGTCGCGCGTGACCTGGATCTTGAATTTCGAATCGTTGACATATTCGGAATTGGGATATTTCTCGACAACCTGCTGGAACAAAGCCAGCGCTTTGACGGCGCGATCCTGATCGCGCGAAATATCGGGGATCTGATTGTAATAAGACTGCGCCTCCAGATAGATCATATAGGCCGTCTCGGGCGTATTGGGGTAAAGCTTGGCGTAATGCTCGGCCGATTGCTCGGCGCTATCGTAATCCTGAGCCTCGTATTGCGAGTATGTCGTCATCAGCAATCCCTTTTTCGACCAGTCCGAATAGGGATATTGCTTGCCAAGGTCGGTGAATTTTTTGGCGGCCCCGTCATCGTCGCCCTTTTTCAATCTGGCGAGGGCTTGATCATAGATCGCGGTGGGGGGCACCTCCTCCTCGATCTTGGTCTTATATTTTTCGGGGCCAAACGGATTGAGATCGCCAAGGCTGTCGATTGTGGAACATGCGCCAAGCGACGCAGCCGCCGCGACGACCGCCATGAGCCTGACGACGAAAGCCATCGGGCGAATTGCCGAGGCCATTGAGCTGCTTTTGGAATCAACAAGTGTCATGCGCAAGAACTCAACAATCTGGGCAATGCCGAAATCTGGACAAAGCTAGTCTGGCCAACCGCGCTTGACCTGAAGCGACGATGCTTTCCTTTAGCCTAAACTTCGTCTTCGCGCCACCGAGCCTATGTAGGCTTTGGCGACATGAGCCAAGGGAAGCCGCAATATCAGAAACGCGCCTCAATAGAACGATGGATTGTGGCGCAAAAGAGCCGTATCGCGTCGAAATTTTGGAGGCGCTCGTTTTGTAGGCTGCGTCTCTCGGGCCGTGCCTACCCGATCGATTCGAAGACGCCTTGCGCCTTCAATCGACTTCGGCGGCGTAGGTCGCATGGGCGAGAGCACCCGCTCCGGCGCGAGCGACGGCAAGCTCGCGGCGCGGCGCCGTTTCAATGAATTCATAAGCGCTCTTGTCAGCGAAAAGCGCCTCCAGAGCGAGGAAGTTCATATTGTGGCCCGGCATATAGGACCGATAGCCGCCAATGATCGGCGCTCCGGCCAAAGACAGATCGCCAACCGAATCCAGGGCTTTGTGACGAACGAACTCGTCAGCGTAGCGCAGGCCTTCCGGATTGAGAATCCGCTCGCCATCGAGCGCGATGCAATTGTCAAGCGACGAGCCGAGCGCGAAACCCATCTTCCATAAACGCTCGACATCGCTGACGAAGCCGAACGTGCGGGCCCGCGCGATTTCGCTGCGAAAGGTCGCGGGATCGAGATCGAATGTCCGGCGTTGGCGCCCGATCGCCGCTGCTGCAAAGTCGATCTCAATATCGAGATGAAAGCCCCATTCGGCCGGACGGAGTTCGGCAAAGCCGCGTCCGCGCTCAACGCGCACGGGTTTGAGAACTTTGAGATGACGACGCGGGCGTGACTGCTCGACGATCCCGGCCTGGTCGATCGCCGCGACGAAAGCAGCCGCGGAGCCATCCATGATCGGAGCCTCGGGCCCATCAACCTCGATCATGACGTTATCGATATTGAGCCCGGAAAGCGCGGCCAGAAGATGTTCGACCGTCGAAACGGAGGCCAGCGAAGAATCGCCCAGCACCGTGCATAATTCTGTCTGCGAAACGTTCGACCATTTCGCCTCGATCAGGCGCTCGCGTCCGTTGGACAGCCCCGTACGAAGGAAAACGATTCCCGAATTGGCGTCGGCGGGGTGAAGAATAAGGCTGACTGGCGCATTGGAATGGACGCCGAAACCGGAAATCGTCACACGGTCGCGGATCGTCGTCTGTCGCCCAAGCTTATTCAAACTCAATTCCCCTAATCCCGGTGTCCGAAAAACAACGAACACGCCCCGAAATTTTCCCGATGAACCGCTCCAGGTCCATCTCCGCGACCTCGGCTTTGGCGACGTCTTCTGCGTCGCTCCCGAAAGACGGAGGAAAATTCGGTTGGGAACATACGGGCCAGCGCGCCGAGCGCCAAATCACCTTTCTTAACCTTCTGTAACATTACGCGTCGCGGAGATTCTATGTGACTTATCCGCGTGTTAGGCCTTTTGAGAATGGTCCCGCCCGTCTGTGGGGCAGGGAAAAGATTTGCATTGCGGGGCCGCCTGCGGTCGTCAAGCCGCAGGCGCTGCGTTTCCCTGCTGTCCCTTGATTCGTCAATTCGATTGCCGGCGCAGAAAAGCCGGGATCTCGAGCTGATCCTCTTCGAGCGCCGCCGGCCTCGCGGCCATTCGGCCATGAGGATCGAGAGAACCCTGGGCCGGGCGCGGCGCAGCGACGCGCGGCTGCGGGCGCCCATATTCCGCGTGAAGCGCTGTTTGAGCGGGACGCTGGGGCGCCGGCGCCGGCAGGCTTGGCGGGATCGCGCGCGGCGCCTGGGCCGGCGGAGCCTCGTCATGCCGGCTGATGCCAAAGGCCGCGAGCTTTTCCAGCAGCGAGCGCCGTCGCGTTTCGACCTGAACGGCAGGCGCGGCCTGTTCGCCCCGATGGACGCGCATCTGCTGCTGAACGACCGGCGGCAGATCCTCGATTTGCGGCATGCGAGCGGGCCGAATGACCGGTTGTTCGGGCGCGGGCGGAATGTAGTCGTGCGCCACCGGCTCCTCGACGCGCGGCGCTGGCGCCGCCGCATAGACCGCCTTCGGGGCGGCCGGTCGGATTTCGACTTCGTCGGGCGCAGACGGGGCGGCCGCGCTGGGCGCCGGCTGGGCGGCGACAGGCGCTTCGGCGGCAACGGGGGCCGGCTGGCTGCGGGCGGTCGCTTGCGCGCGCAGGCGTTGCTGAGCCTCGATGATGCGAACCTGGCTCGCCGAGGGCTCGTGAATTTCCAGCGTCGTCTGATCGATGCCGGTGGCGACCACAGAAACGCGGACGACGCCGTCCAGACTCTGATCGAATGTCGCGCCAAGGATGATATTGGCCTCCTCGTCGACTTCCTGGCGAATGCGGCTCGCCGCTTCATCGACCTCATAAAGGGTCAGGTCATTGCCGCCGGTGATCGAAATCAGCAGGCCGCGCGCGCCCTTCATCGAGACTTCGTCGAGCAGCGGATTGGCGATCGCCGCCTCGGCCGCCAGAACGGCGCGACGGTCGCCCGACGCCTCGCCAGTGCCCATCATCGCCTTGCCCATTTCGCTCATGATCGAGCGCACGTCGGCGAAGTCGAGATTGATCAGGCCTTCCTTGACCATCAAATCGGTAATGCAGGCGACGCCGGAATAGAGAACCTGATCGGCCATCGCGAAAGCGTCGGCGAAAGTCGTCTTCTCATTGGCGACCCGGAACAGATTCTGATTGGGGATGATGATCAGCGTATCGACCGATTTCTGCAATTCGGCGATGCCGCCTTCGGCCAGGCGCATGCGGCGCCCGCCTTCGAACTGGAACGGCTTGGTCACCACGCCGACGGTCAGGATGCCCATTTCGCGGGCGACGCGCGCAACGACTGGCGCCGCGCCGGTTCCCGTGCCGCCGCCCATGCCGGCGGTGACGAACACCATATGGGCGCCAGCCAGATGATCGCGGATTTCCTCAATAGCCTCTTCGGCGGCCGCGCGGCCGACCTCGGGTTTGGAGCCCGCGCCGAGACCTTCGGTAACCTGAAGACCCATTTGAATGATGCGTTCCGCCTTCGATGAGGCCAGCGCCTGGGCGTCCGTGTTGGCGACAATGAAGTCGACGCCCGCGAGGCCCGAAACGATCATGTTGTTGACAGCGTTGCCGCCGGCGCCGCCGACGCCGCACACCATGATGCGTGGCTTTAGTTCCCGCAATTCTGGGGCTTTCAAATTGATAGTCATCCTTGGCCTCTTGACGTTAGACGCCCGCCGGCGCCGGTTAAATCGCGACATTTCATTCTAAAGACACATCCCCGGCAGCGCCGCCGCTCGGCGCCGCCGCGGCGTTAGAAGCTTTCCTTCAACCACCGGCCCACGCGCGCAACATAGCCATCCTCGCCGGCGCCGGGCGCATAGCGCTGGCGACGGGGCTCGAAATGCTCGATGCCCGCCACCTGCGGGTAAACCATCAGGCCCACCGCCGCGGCGAAAGCCGGGCTCTTGGCCGATTCGGGCAGCCCCTCGACGCCGAGCGGGCGACCGATGCGAATCTGATCCGAGACGATCGTGCGCGCCAGCGCCGGCAGACCCGTCAACTGACAGGCGCCGCCCGCCAGCACGAGCCGCCGTCCGGCATGGGCCGTGAGCCCGGCGCCCTTGAGCCGATCGCGTACGAGTTCGAGAATTTCCTCGACTCGTGGGCGAATGATGCGCGCGAGTTCGGATTTGGGGAGATAGCTGGGATGATCCATGTCGTCGCCCACGCGATGGACGGCGATCGTGTCGCGCTCATCGGCGGGCCCGGCGATGCAGGCCCCATGCAAGGTTTTGAGACGCTCCGCATCCGCGACGCTGATCGTCAACCCGCGGGCGATGTCCATGGTGATATGATTGCCGCCGACCGCTACTGCGTCGACATGAGCGAGCCGCCCGCCGGCGAAGACGCCAACCGACGTCGAACCGCCGCCAAAATCGATCAGGGCGGCGCCAAGCTCGGCTTCGTCATCGACCAATGTCGAAAGACCGGCGGCATAGGGCGTCGCCACGACCGCCTCGACGCGCAAATGACACCGCTCGATCGCCAGCATCAGATTGCGCGCCGCCGCGCCGTCGCAGGAGGCGACGTGCATTTCTGCGCCCAGATCTTCGCCTACCATGCCCTTGGGGTTGCGCACGCCGGCGGTCCCATCGAGCCAGAACCCCGTCGGCAGCGCGTGCAGCACAGTGCGCCCCGTCCGGGAACTGGCCGCGGAGGCCGCCTCCAGCACGCGATGAACGTCATATTCGCTGACAGGTTTGCCGCCGATCGCGACCTTGGCGTTATAGAGCTGCGAGGAAAGGCGCCCGCCCGTCATATTGACGATGACGCTGTCGACCTCGACGCCGGCCATCCTTTCGGCTGCGTCGATCGCGAGGCGTATCGCGTTTTCAGCCGAGTCGAGATCGACGATCGCGCCCGCTTTCACGCCGCGCGAACGCTGATGGCCGATGCCCAGCACCTTGCAGCGATGGGTGCGCCCGCGCAGGGAATCGGAAGGCGCCATCGGCGACAGACGCGCGATGAGGCAGACGATTTTGGAGGCGCCGACGTCAAGTACCGACAGAACGGCGTTTCTGCGCGGCGGCAACTGCCTGAGGCGAGGCGTGAGCGGCCTGAAATTCATGTCGCGCCCCCCTTCTTCGGACGGGCGGCGAGGCGCGCGGCGGCGGCGTCTTCGGTGAGTCTTGCGAACATGCGCCCTTCCAGCCGCAGATCGAGCGAAATCACGTCGCGATCCAGCACCCGCGATTCACGCTGGAGGCGAACGAGCGTCGCCACCGCGGCCAGCGGATTAGTCTCAGGCAGCATCACATCGACGCCCGAGGTCATTTTGAGGTTCCATCGCCGATTGGCGACGAGCACGCCCGCCCTGATCTTGGGCCCCAATTCGCCGGCCGCCGCGAGCAAACCGGTAAATTCGGACAAGCGCTCATTGGCGCCCTCGCCCACGACGAACGGCAGGCTGGCGAAGCGCTGATCGCGCATTTGATCGATCACGGCGCCGTCGGCGGCGACAATATTGACTTGCCCATCCTTCTGCCACAGCCCATAGGGCGCGCGCTCGACGAGGTCGATGACGAGATGATTGGGGTAGAGCTTGCGCACGCTCGCCTGTTTGACGAGCGGTATCGTCTCCAGGCGCGCGCGCGCTTGCGCCACGTCAAGGAACAGCAGCGAATTCTTGGGGCTGATGCCGGCGTCGGCCAGAATTTCGGATTCGCGCAGTTCCGCCTGGCCCGAGATCGTCACGATCGCAATGTCGAAGCCGAGCGCGCGCGCGACAAAGTCGCCAATGCTCCCCTGGCTGGCGACGAAGGACGCATATTCGCCGCCACGCACGAATCCAAACGTGGCGGAGCCCAAAATAAGCCCAAGGGCCAGCGCCAGTCCGAGACCGCGCGGGGCCGGCCGCCAAAGGAGCCCTGTCCATGCAAAAAGGCTCCCCGTCGAGCGTTCGCCGGCTAGCAGCACGCGCGCGGAGGCGATGTCGGCGCCCGCATAGGCGGGCGCGGGCGCACGAAGCGCAAAGGCTTCGGTCATCGATCGCACGAGGCGTCTTCCACCATCCATGAAACAAGCTCACCAAACGAAACGCCGGCATGAGCGGCGATTTCAGGCACAAGAGACGTTTCGGTCATTCCGGGTTGCGTATTGACTTCCAGGCAGACCAATTCGCCCGATTCCCCTTTTGATTCGTCGTATCTGAAGTCCGCGCGGCTCACGCCGCGGCAGCCCAGCGCCCGATGCGCCATCAGCGTCAACCTTTGGACCTCATGGTAAATATTTGGTTTAATTTTAGCCGGCAGAACATGGATTGACCCGCCTTTGGCGTATTTCGCGTCATATCCGTAGAAGGATTCCGAAACCGGTTGGATTTCGATAATGCCGAGAGCCTTGTCCCCCATCACGGCGCAAGTGAGTTCGAGCCCATCGACGAATTTCTCGGCGAGCAACCGATCGCCGTAAGGCCAGTCGGGCCGGCCAACCTCCTGAGGCGGGTGAGCCCGTCCTTCTTTGACGATGATCACGCCCAGCGAGGAGCCTTCTTTAATGGGCTTGAGCACATAGGGCGGCTCCAGTGCGTGGCGCCTGGCCGCCTCATGGCGATCGATCGTTACGCCATGGGCGACGGGCACGCCGGCCGCCTGCATGACGATCTTGGCGAGGTCTTTTTCCACCGCCAGCGCCGAGGCGAGCACGCCCGAATGCGTATAGGGAATGCGCAGAACCTCCAGAAGACCCTGAATCGTCCCGTCTTCGCCTATCGGCCCATGCAGCGCATTGAAGGCAACATCAGGTTTTAACTTGGCGAGCACCTCGGCGATATCGCGGGCGACGTCGATCCGGGTGACGCGGTAGCCGGCGCCTTCGAGCGCATCAGCGCAACCGCGTCCCGAATTGAGCGAGACCGGCCGCTCCGCCGACCATCCGCCCATCAGCACCGCAACATGTTTCATGAACCGCCTGGCGCCCCCGCCTCGCCGCAACGCGGCATTAAGCGACAATTAACGCGAGGGCGTTAACGGCGCGTTAACCAGAGGCCCATGGGGGTGGAAAAGCGTGGCGGGGATGTGGCGGCGAAGACAGGAAGGTTAATTTGCCGAGCCGAGCCGCCGGCCTAACCCGCCTCCCCCACCCGCTTGATCTCCCATTCCAGCTCAATCCCGCTCGTCTCGCGCACGCGCCGGCGCACCTCCTCGCCCAAAGCTTCGATCTGCGCGGCCGTGGCGGCCCCGCGGTTGATCAGGAAGTTGCAATGCATCGGCGACACCTGCGCATCGCCCAGCACAAGCCCCCGGCAGCCCGCCTTATCGATCAACATCCAGGCTTTTTCGCCAGGCGGGTTCTTGAAGGTCGAACCGCCGGTTTTTTCGCGGATCGGTTGCGAGGCTTCGCGCGCGGCGGTGATCCGGTCCATCTCCGCAAGGATTTCGCCTCTGTCGCCCGACCGTCCCTGGAAGACGGCTTGGGTGAAGATCACATCCGCCGGCGCGCGCGAGTGACGGTAGGAAAAGCCCATCTCCTGCGCGGAGAATATTCGGACGGCGCCGGCGCGATCGACGCCGCGCGCCTCGACGAGCGCCTCTCTCGTCTCGCCGCCATGAGCGCCCGCGTTCATGCGCAGCGCGCCGCCGATCGAGCCGGGAATGCCGCGATAGAATTCGAGGCCGGCGACGCCCGCCTCAGCCGCCGCCCGCGCCACCTTGACATCGGGCGCCGCCGTCCCCGCGACGACACGATAATCCGGCATCGCTTCGATCGCGCCGAACGCCCTGCCCCCTAGGCGAATGACGATTCCCGCGACGCCGCGGTCGCGCACGATAAGATTGGAGCCAAGGCCGATCAGCGTGACGCGAATTTCAGCGGGCAGGCGCGCGAGGAAATAGGCCAGATCCTCCTCGTCGGCCGGCTGGAACAGAACCTGCGCCGGGCCGCCGACGCGAAACCAGGTGAAGGGCGCGAGCGGCGCATCGGCGCTGAGCTTGCCGCGCAAAGCCGGGGCCTGCGCGGCGATCTGCGGAACAATGTCGGGGAAGGTCAAGAGGCGCCCTCCCTTCTCCCGCTTCGCGGGAGAAGGTGGCCGGCGGAGCCGGCCGGATGAGGGCCTATCGGCGTGATGATGCTCATTCGGATGCGGCCGTCCGCGGTCGCGCCCAGCTTGGCCGCCCTCATCCGGCGCTGCGCGCCACCTTCTCCCGCACAGCGGGAGAAGGACAGCCCTTCCCCCCTCACTTATCGTCCCCCGCCGCCAGTTCGCCGGGCAGCGCATAGGCCCATTGGGTGATGTTTCCCGCGCCCAGAAACACGACGTAATCGCCGGGACGGGCAATTTCGCGCACGAGACCGGCAAGCTGGTCGGGCGAGGCGAGCGCCACGGCATGGCGATGGCCATGCGCATTGATCGCCGCCACAAGCGCCGATTTGTCGGCGCCTTCGATCGGCGCTTCGCCGGCGGGATAAACATCGGCGACGATCACCGTGTCGGCGTCGTTGAAGCAGCTCGCAAATTGCTCGAACAGGGATTGCAGACGCGTGTAGCGATGGGGCTGCACGATCGCGATGACTCTATCCCTAGTCGCGGCGCGCGCCGCGCGCAGCACCGCCGATATCTCCACGGGATGATGGCCGTAATCGTCGAAAATCGCGACGCCCTTCCACTCGCCGGTGCGGGTGAAACGCCGCTTGACGCCGCCAAAGCCGGCAAGCGCGCTGCGAATCGCCTCGATCGGCGCCTTCAACTCATAGGCGACTGCGATCGCCGCGGTCGCGTTGAGCGCATTGTGATGGCCGGGCATCGGCAGGACGAGATTGTCGATATAGGTCGCCTGGTTGGTCTTGCGATCGCGGATCAGCACGTTGAAGCGCGTGATGCCGCCCGTCAGGTCGACATCGAGCAATCGCACGTCGGCTTGCGGATTTTCGCCATAGGTGATGACGCGCCGGTCCTCGATCCGCCCGACCAGTTCCTGCACGATCGGATGATCGAGGCACATGACGGCGAAACCGTAGAACGGCAGGTTCTCGACAAGCGCGAGAAACGCGTCCTTGATCGCCTCGAAAGTCTTGAAATGATCGAGATGCTCGGGATCGATATTGGTGACGATCGCGATATCGGCGGGCAATTTCAGGAACGTGCCGTCGCTTTCGTCGGCTTCGACGACCATCCAGTCGCCCTCGCCCTTTTTGGCGTTGGCGCCATAGGCGTTGATGATGCCGCCATTGATGACGGTGGGATCAAGGCCCGCGGCGTCGAGAAGCGTCGCGACCAGCGAGGTCGTGGTCGTCTTGCCATGCGTGCCGGCGATCGCCACGCATTGCTTGAGGCGCATCAATTCGGCAAGCATTTCGGCGCGGCGCACGACCGGCAGGCGCTTTTCGCGCGCGGCGGCAAGTTCGACATTGTCGCGCTTGATGGCGGTGGAGACGACGACGACGGCGGCTTCGCCAAGATTGGCCGCATCATGGCCGATGAAGACGCTGGCGCCCTTGTCGCGCAGCCGCTTGACGTTGGAATTGTCGCTCGCATCCGAGCCCTGCACGCGATAGCCCTGATTGAGCAGCATTTCGGCGATGCCCGACATGCCGATGCCGCCAATGCCGACAAAATGAATGGGGCCAAGCTCGCGCGGCAGCTTCATGAAAATCGATCTCCGGACCGCCGGCGCGTCGGGGAGCGCTTGAGCGCCTCACGCCGGGCCGGTCCGGCATAATGCGATTTGCCGATTCGGCCAAATCGGCGGGCCGATGGCGACAGTGGGCGAGACCGGGTTCGCACTGCGCATCAGGGCGACAAAGAGCGCAAAGGGAATAGCCGCGGAATAGCTGAGGCGCCCGAATGACCCAAAACTGCGCGTCAAAATCCTCGCTAAGTCCTTGATTCTCACCTGCCCGGAAGAGGGCGTGCTTCCGCGAAACGGGCGATATCAATGACTTAGACCTCTTTGGGCTTCCACATCGAAATTTCGAGGCGCAAAATCGGGCCTGCGCGCCGCGCCAGACGGTAAGGCGGTCTTGCGGACCGGCCGGGCGATCGGGCTTTCAGGCGCGAGGACGGGGTGTTCAAGGATGGTCTCTTTGTCGATCGCTTTTGGAAAATAAGACGAGTAATTTATCACGGATTCTTATTTTCAGAAACAACAAATGGCGCCATCGATCGCGGCCATTTTCCCGGGCCGGGCGAGCCTCGTTGGAATCGTCCGCCTGTCGCCGCCCGAGGCTTCGACCGAAACCCGTGGCGCCGAAGTCCATCCGTACGTCGCCCTAGTCCGACGGGAGCCGCGAGAATCGGAAGTCGCAGTGGTTCGCGCCGCCAGCCAGTGTTTGGGTTCTTTCCAGGTGGATGCCTCGCGTTGCATAGGCGTCGAAATCAAGCCCACAAATGTTCGGCAAGATTTCTTTATCTCCATGGCGAGCCGCGAATTTGCAAAAGCCGCAAGCTATGTAGTTGATGCCGAATTCGAAGTTGTCGCCCGGGCCGGGCTCGACGAAATCGTAGACGAAATCTTCCGGAAATTCTTCTCGATGGCTTTTTGCAGCCTGCTCGCGCAGCAAAGTCTGATTCTCTGACGACATGAATTGGCGCCCCGAGGCGAGACGTTCCGCTTCGGGCGCGGTGAGCAATTGCGCCTTGTAGGTTTCTCGCTCGATTTCGCCGATCACGGACAGCGACACGCCATGTCGCCGGAGCACGCGGCTGATGGCCATAAAGCCTATGAGACGCATGAAGAAATCGCTCATGCGACTTGCCGCGCCTCCGACATAGGGCATTTGGGTGAGCACGATTTCGAATTCGTCCATCGCCTCCCGCCTAATCCCATCAATATTGGATAGATGCGCGCGCTCGCGCAACATCGCTTCGGCAAGGTCGAGGCGATGACGCATGGCGGCCTCCATGGCGCCGCGATGCGACTCGTAAAAGGGATGGATGATCTCAGCCATTGGGCGCTTCTCTAACACACAATGAGCCGAAAGCGGTTTCGGCATTGATGTCGCGCCGCTGCATGATGATCTTCCTGAAGGCGCGATCGGCGCCCGCTTTCTCCCGCACGCCCGGGCCCCGGCCCCAATCCCGGCCTGCATGCCGGAGCGATGGCGCTCGCACCCGGCTTGGGAGCCCACAAGAAGGCTCGCCTAGCTGATGTGATGCGTCTCCTGCAGGCCATAGACCGGCGTCGGCAGGCCCTCCATCCGCGCCTTCAGTTGCAGCGAGAGATATTGCGAATAGTGCCGCGATTGATGGAGATTGCCGCCGTGGAACCAGAGCGCCTCCTGCTGGGTCGGCTTCCACATATTGCGCAATTCGCCTTCCCAGGGACCTGGGTCCTTGGTCGTGTTGGAGCCAAGCCCCCAGCATTTGCCGACTTTGTCCGCCACCTCCTTGGAAATCAGCGCCGCCGCCCAGCCGTTCATCGAGCCATAGCCGGTCGCATAGACGATGAGATCGGCGGGCAGTTCCGAGCCGTCGCTGAAAACCACCGAGTGCTTTTTGATGCGCGCGACGCCGACGCCGCTTTTCAGCTTGATCTTGCCGTCGGCGACAAGTTGGGACGCGCCGACATCGATGTAATAGCCCGATCCGCGCCGCAGATATTTCATCGTCAGGCCTGTCCCGTCGTCGCCCCAATCATGCATGAAGCCGGACTTCTCGAGCTTTGCGTAAAAATCGGCGTCACGCTTGGCGATCGCTTTGGCGACCGGCAGCTCAAACTCATGCTTGAGTTTGTACGGGATGGAAGCGGCGAGCAGGTCCGCCTTGTCGGTGGTGATTCCCGCCGCCAGCGCTTTTTCCGAATAGATCGGCCCCAGCCCGAGCTCCATCAGCGAGTCGGATTTGGAGACATGGGTCGAGGAGCGCTGCACCATGGTGACGTCGGCGCCGTTCTCCCAAAGATCGGCGCATATGTCATGCGCCGAATTATTCGATCCAATGACGACGCATTTCTTGCCTTTGAACGCTTCGCCGCCGGAGTGCCGGCTTGAATGATGATGGACGCCGGCGAAATCCTCCATGCCGGGAAATTTCGGCGCATGGGGCACGCCCGCCATGCCGGTCGCGAGCACAAGTTGCTTGGGATGCAGCGTCAGGGACTTGCCCGCGCGATTGACGACGACGGTCCAGATTTTTTTCTTCTCGTCGTATTTCGCGCTCTTGCATTCGGTGGAAGCCCAATAATTGAGCTCCATCACCTTGGCGTACATTTCGAGCCAATCGCCGATCTTGTCCTTGGGCGCGAAGACCGGCCAATCGTCGGGGAAGGGCAGATAGGGCAGATGGTCGTACCAGACGGGATCGTGCAGGCAGAGCGTCTTGTAGCGCTTGCGCCATTGGTCGCCGGCCCGCTCGTGCTTATCGACAATGATCGTGGGGACGCCAAGACGTTTGAGGCGCGCGCCGAGCGCCACGCCGCCCTGGCCGCCGCCGACGATCAGGCAATAGGGCTGCTGGCTAAATCCCAGTTCGGCTTCCTCGCGCGCCTTGCGCTCCGCCCATGTCTCGCGCCCCTTGATGACGCCGTGTTGAACGCCCTTGTCGCGCGCAGCACCGCGCTTTTCCTCAAAGCCCTTGAGTTCGATCATCGAAGTGAGAAGCGTCCAGCATTTCTTGCCCTTGAGGCGAATGTGGCCCTCGCCGCGGCCCAAAGCCGTTTCGAAGACGAACAAGCCCTGGGTGATTTCTCCGGCCTCGGTCGCCTCGTCCTTGACCGCCCAATGCGACGGCTTCACATCGGCAAGGCGCGCGCGCAGCATGTCCGCGACCGCCGGCCGGCCCTCAAGCGTTTTGATGTTCCAGGTGAAGGCGACGAGATCGCGCCAATAGCAATCCTTGTCGAAGAGGGCCGCGACGGCGTCGACGTCCGATGCGGCCAACGCCTTGTCGAATTTTTTAAGCCAACGCGCCACGCGCTGGGTCGGGCCGCTCTTTACCATAAACCTGTCCTCCCGCGGCAAGACGTGAAGTCTTGCTCAAAAATCATTCGCCTATGTCCCGGCGGCGCCGGTTCGGGCGCGAAGCCCAAACACAGCGCCGACTCGAATCATTGTGCCCGGCGACAACCGCTTTAGGCAAGCGCTCCGACGCCCCCTCGAGAACACGTTCACGCGCTCCAGGGATCGACGACATGGAGCGCCGCGTCGTCGAAATGCCGGACATTGCGTGTGGCGATCGTCGCGCGCCAGGCCAAAGCGATGCCGGCGATCTGCGTATCATGCGTGTCGATCGGCTGCCCGCGATCAGCGCGCGCCGCCGCCAACGCCGCGGCGGCCTCGGCTGCGGCATGGTCGAATGCCAGCACGCGCCCTTCCAGAGCCTGGGTCACGAGGCGCTCCATGGCGGCCATCAAGCCATCGCGTCGGCGGCCCGCCGACATGATCCTGAGGCCATAGGAGGCTGCAAGAATATTGATCGCCGTCGTCCACACCGACAGCCGCGGTTGTCGATCCAGCCATGCGACGACTTGTCCATTTTGCTCGGGCCGCATCAGGGCCGAGATGACATTGGTGTCCAGAATGATCATTGGCCACCCATGGCTGTCGCATCATTCCTGAGTGCGCATAGGTTTCAGAGTCTGGCGCGGGAACGGTTTCAGATCGTCCTCGCGCAACTCGAATTCGCGAAACAAGCCGGCGATCTCGGCGCCAAGCCCCGCCGTCGGCGCATTCTCGAACTTGACGGCGTCGCGCAGGATATCGCGCACCTCTTCCTCCATGCTGCGCTTGTGCCGCTTCGCCCGTCGCTGCAGCTTGACCTTCACATCATCTTCGAGGTGGCGAACGACGAATTGGGCCATACGATCTTCCTGAATCCAAAGAGATATCATGATATCAATCTGCCGGCCGCATCGCAGGCAAGATGTTAGACCCAATCACGAGTAACCGGGGCGTCACACCAAATCTCAGTGAGCATGACCTGTCGGAAAACGCTTCTTCAGCGTCTTGGCCGGACTTATCCCAGCCATTCCACGCCGCGCCGCCGCGCTTCACTTTGCACGTTTTGACCAAGCTGCGCCGCGTGGAATGGCTGGGACAAGTCCGGCCAAGACGGCGTGGGGTTCGCGGGCGATCCCTCGCGCAAGTAGTACAATTTATACCAGGATAAACTACGATCTTGTGCCAGTATAAAATTCCTCTCACCTTGCCCGGCGACGGCGTCACGAGAGGAAAGACCCTATGCCCACTTATAAGCTGTTCCTGTTGCCCGGCGACGGCATCGGGCCGGAAGTGATGGCGGAAGCGCTGAAAACAGCCGATCTGCTCGGGCAGATTGGCGTCGCCAAATTCGAGACCGAAATGGGCCTGGTCGGCGGCGCCGCCTATGACAGCCACGGCAAGGCGATTTCCGATTCCGACATGCGCCTCGCCGGGGCGGCGGACGCTGTGCTGCTCGGCGCGGTCGGCGGCCCGCAGTGGGACAGCGTCGCCTTCGACAGACGTCCCGAGGCCGGCCTGTTTCGTCTGCGCAAGGACATGGACCTGTTCGCCAATCTGCGCCCGGCGGTTTGCTATCCCGCCTTGGCCGACGCCTCCTCGCTGAAGCGCGAAGCGATCGAAAGCCTCGATCTGATGTTCGTGCGCGAATTGACGGGCGGCATTTATTTCGGCGAGCCCAAAGCGATCATCGACCTTGGCGACGGCCGGAAGCGCGCCGTCGACACGCAGGTCTACGATACGCACGAAATCGAGCGCGTCGGCCGCGCCGCCTTCGAACTGGCGCGCAAACGCAAAAACAAAGTGACTTCCGCGGACAAACACAACGTGATGAAATCCGGCGTGCTGTGGCGCGAGGTCATCACTGCGCTGCATAGCCATGAATTCGCCGATGTGACGCTGGAGCACCAGCTCGCCGACTCGCTCGGCATGCAACTCGTGCGCAGGCCGACGCAATTCGACGTGATCGTGACCGACAATCTGTTCGGCGATCTTCTCTCCGATGTCGCCGCCATGCTCACGGGATCGCTGGGCATGCTGCCCTCCGCCTCGCTCGGCGCGCCCGACCCCACAACCGGCAAGCGCCGAGCGCTCTATGAGCCCGTCCATGGTTCAGCGCCCGATATCGCCGGCAAGGGCATCGCCAACCCGATCGCGATGATCGGGTCGCTCGCTTTGTGCCTGCGCTATTCCCTCGGCCTCGACGAGGCGGCGGACAAGGCGGAACAGGCGATCGCCAACGTGCTCGCCGCCGGACTGCGCACTGCCGACATCGCCCGCGACGTCAGCGCCGTCGTCTCGACCGCTGAGATGGGCGCGGCGATCCGGGCCGAATTGCGGAGGCTGCTGGCGTGAGGCTGCTTGTCGGGAGCGCGCTGGCCGCGCGATTCGGTCGGCGATCCCGCTGCGGCCCATTATGGGCGCGCTCGCAGGGCGGCAGGCGCGCCTAAACCAGCGCAATCGCCGCCACAAGGCGCCCATAGTCCGGTTCTTTGCGATGGGTCGCGCGGCGGTAGCTGAAGAAGCGCTCTTCGTCGGCATAAGTGTCGAGGCCGAGATCCTCGAATTGCGTCACGCCGCTACGGGCGACCCGCATGCCGATGAAGCCGTGCAGATCGAACATCGAACGCCCCGGATTGCGGCTCGGCGCGAAGAACCGTCCGGCGTCGGATTCGGCCGCCGCAAAAGTCGCGACAAATTCGGGGCCGACTTCATAGGAGGGCTGCGCGATCGTCGGGCCGAGCGCGGCGACGATATCTCCGGCCCGTGCGCCAAGCCCTTCCATCGCCGCGACGGTCGCCTCGATGATCCCGCTCAGCGCGCCGCGCCAGCCGGCATGGGCGGCGCCGATCACGCCCGCCGAAGGCGCCGCGAACAGGATGATTCCGCAATCGGCCCCCGTCACGCCAAGCCCCAGCCCTGGCGTGGCGGTGACGAGCGCGTCGCATCGCGGCCGCGCATCGGACGGCCAGGGCGCGACGACCGCCAAAGCGTCGGGCGAATGCACCTGATAGGGAATCAGCAGCCGCGACGCCTCGATCCCGAGCGTCGCGGCCATACGAGCGCGATTGTCGCGAACGGCGTCCGGATCGTCGCGCGATCCGACGCCGCCATTGAGCGAGGCGTAAACGCCTTGCGAAACGCCGCCGCGGCGCGTGAAGAAGGCATGGGCGATTCCAGACGCGCCCAAGCCGTCCGCGCGCAGACATTCGAGGCCCGCGTCGCTCACGCCGCCGCCCCCGAGAGCCCATGAAACCCGGGCGGGACGGGCAATTGACGATGAGCGACCGCCATGACCTTGAACAAGGCGCCCATTCCGCCCACGCTCTTGCCGGACAGTCGCTCCCGCGCCGCCTCGACATCGGCGGCCTGGGCGGCACCGGCGCGGCTGATCAAGGCCTGCGCGCGCTGATCGAGGCCAAGCACCTTGAGAAAATCGCCCTGATCGATCGGTCCGTAGACGACGGCCCCGGCGGCGCGCGCGCTGCGCGCCATCGCGGCGAAATCGACATGGGCGGTAATGTCGGCTTCGCCCGGCTCCGTCAAAGGATCGACCATGCGATGCGCGCGCAAAGCCTGCAGCGTGTCGCCGAAACCCGTTGCGGTATGGCCGTAGTCGATAAACAAAGCGGCGCCGCCCTGCCGCGCCAGACGCGCGCCCAGCGCGAACATCAGACGATGACCGACCGCGCCGACTTCGAGCACATCGCCCTCTTGCGCCTGCGCCTTGATGAAGCGTTCGGGCTCCGGGGAAAGGCCGAACGCCAGATTGCCGGCGCTGTCGAGGCCGACCTGTCGCTCGCACCAGCCGCGTGGGCCGCGCACATATTGGCGGATCGGCAGCGCATCGAGGAATTCATTGGCGATCATAATGGCCGGACCGTCCGGCGCTTCGTCCAACTGCGCCGCCCAGGAGACGGCGGCGCCCGCCGTCAATAGCGTATCGTGCTGGACGGCCGCCAGGGTCGGGCTCGTCTCGATCAGGCAAACATCGAGCGCGGCGCGAAAATCGGGCGCGACGCGCGACGCGCGCAAGGCGTCGCTCATCAAAGTGCCGCGGCCCGGGCCAAATTCGATCAGCCGCAACGGGTTGGGACTGTCCATCGCCGTCCATACTTCGGCCGCCCACAGCCCCAGCAATTCGCCAAACATCTGGCTGATTTCCGGCGCCGTGGTGAAATCTCCTTCCGCCCCGAAGGGGTCGCGCTTCATGTAATAGCCATGCGTCGGGTGAGTGAGCGCCAAAGCCATGTAACGCTCCAGCGAGATCGGGCCTTCCTGGCCGATCAACGCTTTTATCTCATCCCCCAGCGCGCTCATTGGCGCCCCCCCGGCCCCTTTCGCAGGCTCCAGCCGATCAGCCCCAGACCGATGATAGCCAGCGGCGCGGACAATACCATCCCCATGGTCAAGCCGCCGCCAAGGTCCTCCAGGCGAGGATCGGGATCGCGATAGAATTCGCAAAAGATGCGCGCGAGGCCGTAGAGCGCGCCAAAAGCGCCCGCGATCAAGCCCGGACGGCGCAATGCGCCGAGGCGCGCCGCGATCGACAGAATGACGAACAAAGCCAGTCCCTCGAGCAACGCCTCGTAGATCTGGCTGGGATGACGCGGCAGCCCGTCAGTGCCGGGAAAAATGACCGCCCAGGGAACATCGGTCGGGCGACCCCAAAGTTCAGGCTTGATGAAATTGGCGATGCGCGCAAAGAAAATGCCGATCGGCGCGACGAGGCAGGCCAGATCGAGCACGGTGAGAGTCGGCGCTTGATAGCGCCGGGAGAACAGAACGATGCCGATCAGCGCGCCGATCAGGCCGCCGTGGAAGGCCATGCCGCCTTCCCAGATTTTGAAAATTTCGATCGGATGCGCGAAGTAATAGCCCGGATCGTAAAACAGCACATTGCCCAGACGCCCGCCCACGATGACGCCGATGGCGCAATAGACCAGCAGATCGTCGATGCTGACGGGGCTTGGCCGCGCCGCGCCGCGCCATAGGGACTCGGCGACGAGAATGCGACGGATCAGCGCCCAGCCGAGGATGAGGCCCGCGATATAAGACAGCGCATACCAGCGAATGGCGAGCGGACCCAACTGAATGAGGATCGGATCGATCGCGGGAAAGGGCAAGGCGAGGAGCGGCATCGGTCCAGCGGTGATGCGCTGATGCGCCCCCTCGCGTCAAGGCCGCAAGCCGCATGAACCTCGCTTTGGCGTCGTTTCGTCGGGGGCGCCAGGCGCTTGCGTTGCGGCGCTTTGTATCGTTGCGATCCCCCGCGCTTTGCGGTAAATGCGAGGCCAACGGTTCTCTGGGCGCATTGAGGCTATGGCATGGCGGACGATCATTCGGCGGCGACGGCGGACAATGGCATGGATATGCCGGCTCACGAGGCGACCTACGCAGCCTTTATCGCGCTGACCGAAACGAGCGTCGTCACGCTCATCTGCATTGTGCTCGAGCTTGTTCTTTGGGGCCTCAAGGGCCAAGGGGCGATCGCCCTGATCGGCTTTGTGCTCACCATCGGCGCCGCGACGTTCGGCAGCATGTCGGGCCTGACCTGGCGCGCTGTCCTCCCGGTGCTGGTGCTGCTGGGCTTGGCCTGCATCGTCCTTTAGCGAATGGCGCTTTGCGGCGGCCAAGCGCTCCTCCCTATCGTCTCCCGTCGCTAGAGGATTGACCCATGCTGATTGGGGTTGTCGCCGAAACCGATCCGTTGGAGACGCGCGTCGCCGCAAGCGCGGAAACCGTCAAGAAATTCGTCGCGCTCGGCGCGGAATTCGTCGTCCAGCATGGCGCGGGCCTGAGCGCGGGCGTGACCGACGCTGATTATCAGGGCGCGGGCGCCAGAATGGCGCCGGCCGCCGAGGTTCTCTCCAGCGCCGATGTCCTGCTTAAAGTGCGCCGCCCGAGCGGCATGGAGCTGACCCAGATCAAGCGCGGCGCGCTCGTCGTCGCCATCATGGACCCTTACGGCCATGGCCCCGCGATCGAGGCGATGGCCAAGGCCGGCGTCGACGCTTTCGCGATGGAATTGATGCCGCGTATCACGCGCGCGCAGGTCATGGACGTGCTTTCCAGCCAGGCGAATCTCGCCGGCTATCGCGCGGTGATCGACGCGGCGAGCGAATATGGCCGCGCCCTGCCGATGATGATGACGCCGGCGGGGACAGTTCCGGCCGCCAAGTTTTTCATCATGGGCGTCGGCGTCGCCGGCTTGCAGGCGATCGCGACCGCGCGGCGCCTCGGCGCCGTCGTGACCGCCACCGACGTGCGCCCCGCCACCAAGGAACAGGTCGAATCCCTGGGCGCGAAATTCGTCGCCGTCGAGGACGACGAATTCAAGCAGGCCGAGACATCGGGCGGCTACGCCAAGGAAATGTCCGCCGAGTATAAAGCCAAGCAGGCGGCTTTGGTCGCCTCCCACATCGCCAAGCAGGATGTCGTGGTGACGACCGCGCTGATTCCGGGCCGGCCCGCGCCGCGCCTGATCACCGCCGACATGATTCAGTCGATGCGGCCAGGTTCGGTCATTGTCGATCTGGCGGTCGAGCGCGGCGGCAATTGCGAATTGGCCAAGGCGGGCGAACTGGTGACGACATCGGGCGGCGTCAAGATCGTCGGCTATTCCAGCGTCACCCGGCTCGCCGCGACCGCCTCCAGCCTCTATGCGCGCAATCTCTACGCGTTTGTCGAAACCCTGATCGACAAGGCGAGCCAATCCTTGAAGGTCAATTGGGACGACGAACTGGTCAAGGCGACATGCCTGACCCGCGACGGCGCGATCGTTCATCCCAACTTCCAGCCCAAACCCGAATGATGACCCGGACCGACTGACGTAGGCTCGGCCTGCGCCTTTGACGCCAAAGAGGGCCAAATGGACAATCTCGATCAGACCGTCGCCAAACTGAAAGCCGCGGCCGACGCCGCCGAACAGGCGGCCGGCGCCGCGCAAGCCTATGCGGAGCAACTGGCCGCCGCCGGCCATGCCGCCACCGGCGGAGCGATCGATCCTTTCGTGTTTCGTCTCGCGATTTTCGCTCTCGCGGTGTTCGTCGGCTATTACGTCGTCTGGTCGGTGACGCCGGCGCTGCATACGCCGCTGATGTCCGTCACCAATGCGATTTCCTCGGTGATCGTCGTCGGAGCGCTGCTGTCGGTCGGCGTCGGCGGTGTCGAGAGCGGCTCGGGCTTTGCGCGGCTGGTCGGATTTCTCGCTTTGATCCTCGCCTCGGTGAACATATTCGGCGGCTTCACGGTCACCGAGCGCATGCTCGCAATGTATAAGAAGAAAGGGGCGGCCAAGTGAACGCGAACCTCGCCGCTCTTCTCTATCTCGTCGCGGGCGTGCTGTTCATTCTGGCTCTGCGCGGCCTGTCTTCGCCCGCCAGCTCCCGCCAGGGCAATCGCTTCGGCATGATCGGCATGGGCATCGCAGTGCTGACGACGCTCGCGCTCAGCCCGCCGGCGAGTTTCTTCTCCTGGGTTCTGGTCGTCGCCGGCTTCGCGATCGGCGGCGGCATCGGCGTCTGGCGCGCGCGCACGGTGCAAATGACCGCCATGCCGCAGCTTGTGGCGATGTTCCATTCGCTGGTCGGGCTCGCCGCCGTTCTGGTGGCCGCTGGCGCGCTCTATGCGCCGCAGGCTTTCGGCATCGGCGAGCGCGGCGACATCCACGGCGCCAGCCTCGTCGAAATGTCGGTCGGTCTGGCGATCGGCGCGATGACGTTCACGGGCTCGATCATCGCCTTCCTGAAGCTGGACGGGCGCATGTCGGGCAAGCCGATCATGCTGCCGCAGCGCCATGTCATCAATCTCGCCCTCGGCATTGCGCTTGTGCTGATGGTCATCCTGTTCGTCACGACCCAGTCGACCATCTTCTTCTGGCTGATTGCGCTGGCGGCGCTGGCGCTCGGCGTCTTGCTGATCGTGCCGATCGGCGGCGCCGACATGCCCGTCGTCGTGTCGATGCTCAATTCCTATTCGGGCTGGGCGGCGGCCGGCATCGGCTTTACGCTTGGCAATCTCGCGCTCATCATCACCGGCGCTTTGGTCGGCTCGTCGGGCGCCATCCTCTCCTACATCATGTGCAAGGGGATGAACCGCTCGTTCATCGCCGTCATTCTGGGCGGCTTTGGCGGCGAAGTGGCGAGCGCGGCCGGCGCCGCCGAGCAGCGGCCGGTCAAGCAGGGCTCGGCCGACGACGCCGCGTTCATGATGAAAAACGCTTCAAAGGTCATCATCGTGCCGGGCTATGGCATGGCGGTCGCCCAGGCGCAGCACGCCTTGCGCGAAATGGCCGATATCCTCAAGAAAGAGGGCGTCGAGGTCAAATACGCGATTCATCCCGTGGCCGGGCGCATGCCGGGCCATATGAACGTGCTGCTCGCCGAAGCCAATGTGCCTTACGACGAAGTGTTCGAGCTCGAGGACATCAATAGCGAATTCGCGCAGGCCGACGTCGCTTATGTCATCGGGGCCAATGACGTGACCAATCCGGCCGCCAAGACCGATCCGAAATCGCCGATATTCGGCATGCCGATCCTGGATGTCGAGAAGGCCAAGACGGTGCTGTTCGTCAAGCGCGGCATGGGTTCGGGCTATGCCGGCGTCGAGAACGAACTGTTCTTTCGCGACAATACGATGATGCTGTTTGGCGACGCCAAGAAGGTCACCGATTCGATCGTCAAAGCGCTCGCGCATTGACGAGCGTTGCGAGTCCGAAACGGACTCGCAGGCGCGGACGAGCAAAGGGGATCATGACATTCATCCTCCTCGCCTGCGTCGTTCTTTATATTGTCGCGCTGGCGGCGATCGCTCTCGGGCAGCGTAAGCTGCTTTACTTCCCAAACGCCTCAGAAGTCGCGCCGGCCGCGGTGGGATTGCCCAACGCCCAGGCGCTTCACCTGCAAACCGACGATGGCGAAACGCTCCTCGCCTGGTACGTCGCGCCGGCCGCGGGCAAACCGCTGATCCTTTATTTTCACGGCAACGCCGATGGTCTGGCGGCGCGCAACGAGCGGTTCAAGAGGCTCACCGCTTCCGGCAACGGCTTGCTCGCGGTCGAATATCGAGGCTACGCCGGCTCAACCGGCGCGCCATCGGAACAAGGCCTTCTGCGCGATGGAGAGGCGACCTACGCCAAAGCGCTTGCCCTCGGCGTTCCCGCCGGCCGCATCGTCGCCATGGGCGAATCGCTGGGCACGGGCGTCGCCATTGACCTCGCAGCGCGCCATAAGATCGGCGCGCTCGTTCTCGACTCGCCCTATTCGTCGATCGTCGACGTCGCGGCGGCCAAGTTCTGGATGTTTCCCGTGCGCCTGCTGATGGTCGACACATTCCGTTCCGACGATAAAATCGGCCAGGTCGCCGCGCCGGCGCTGATGGTTCACGGAACCGCCGATGCGACAATCCCGATCCGTTTCGCCGAGAGACTGTTTGCGCTGGCGCGCGAGCCCAAGGATTTCATCCGCGTCGATGGCGCGGGCCATCTCGCCTTAGGCTCGGTCATCCCGCAGGTTGTACAATGGATCGATCAGGCGATGGCGCGCGCCGCGCCCTGAAGCGGGTCGCCGTTAGCGCAGGCGCGCCATGCCGTCGCGCGCTGTCTGGTTCGACGCATCGACCGCGATGGCGTGGCTGTAGGATTCCATCGCCTTGACCTTGTTGTTCTGTTTCTCATAAGCGATGCCAAGGCCCGCCCAGCCATCCGCATTTTTCGCATCGACATTCAAGGCGGCGTTAAAATCCTCGATCGCCGCGTCATATTTGCCGGTGGCGAGCAGGCTCTGCCCGCGCGCCAGATAAGGAGCCCCGGCGAAGGGATCGCGATCGATCGCATTGTTGAAATCGGTGATCGCCTGCGGGTGATTGCCCTGGCGCTGATAGATCAGCCCGCGCGCGTGAAAGGCCTGCGCGCCTTCGGGGTTGAGCGCGATCGCCTGATTGAGATCGGCCAGCGCTTCGGGCAAATGGCCCTGCGAGCGCAGCAGATTGGCGCGACCGAGATAAGCGGCGGCATGTTTGGGATTGGCGACGATCGCCTGATTGAAATCGGCCAGCGCCGGTCCGTCTTTTTGAATCTGGCGATAGGCCAGCGCGCGATTCGTATAGGCGCCGGCGAAATTGGGGTCGATCTGCACCGCCTTGGTGAAATCCTCGATGGCGTTCTGATAGCGCCCGATCTTCGCATAGGCGGCGCCGCGCGTATTATAGGCGACCGAATCGTTGGGATTGCGCTGGATGACGTCGCTCAACGAGGCGATATTGACCGAGCTTGCGCCTGAATTGTCGACTTCGACTTCCGCGACATTGCCGGTCGGCGGCCCGCCAAAGCCCGTGCTCTCACAGCCGGCAAGCGCAAAGGCGACGCCCGCGATGGCGAGAAACCGCATAGTGGAAGCGCCGGAAAGCCTGATCATCATCGGTATTTCGTCTCAGTCTCGCCGCGCCGAAATGCGGGCGTCTCTTTCATACACGCGTTCGCCTGACAAATTGGCCGCGAAAAAGGCAAAGACGGCAAAAAAGAGCGGCGGGTGCAATTTCACCGCCGCTGTTTCATAAAAATCACGCCATCAAGCGGCGCGCGGCGACCAACCCGGATAATGAGAGCGCCAACACCCTCAAATCCACGCGCGCCGCTGTAAAATCAGCTTCAGCGGGGAGCGCCCATGACCGGCTTCGGCTTCATCGGCAGAAGCCCTTCGCGCTGCAATTTCTTGCGCGCGAGCTTGCGCGCCCGGCGAATCGCCTCAGCCTTTTCGCGCGCGCGCTTCTCGGACGGTTTCTCGTAATGCCCCCGCAATTTCATTTCGCGGAAAATTCCCTCGCGCTGCATCTTTTTCTTGAGCGCTTTGAGGGCCTGATCGACATTGTTGTCGCGGACGAGAACTTGCACGGGCGATCCTGTTTCTAGAGGCTGGCGTCAGCCTAGCATGGGAATGGGCGGCGAATGAGGCAATAGATAACCGGGGCGCTGCGAGAGCGCCCGAATATTCAGAGCGCGCCGATAGCAGACTCAAGGGGCATTGTCCAGAGATTGTGCCGGGCCGACGGCCCTCAGTTTGAATTTCTGCTTCCCGCCCTTCACGACCCCAATAAACTGGCAATTTGCTGTCGCAAACGCCTTATCTTGCGGCGGGGCGAATATCAGTCGCGAAAGTCTCGTTCTCATCGAGACATTCGCGATAGGATTGTTTTTTGCCGCAACGCCATTCGACAGTTCAGATTATGCAGCTTCGATTTCTCAAAACTTTCACGGCGGTCGCTGCGACCTTGAACGTCACGCGGGCCTCTGAACAGGTTCACCTTGCCCAATCGAGCGTAACCGAGCAGATTCAGGCATTGGAGGCCGACCTTGGCGCGTCTCTCTTCGATCGGTCGCGGCGTGGGTTGAAGCTGACGCCCGCCGGACGGCGTCTGCTCGATTACGCCGGCGATCTGCTCAGCCTCGCCGATGAGGCCCGCGCCGCGGTCTCTGACGCGGCCGGCGCCGTCGGCGGGCGACTGACGATCGGCGGCCTCGAAACGCTTTGCGCCGTCCGATTGCCCGCTTTGCTGGTGGAATTCCGGCAGCGTCATCCCAATGTGGAGCTGATTTTGAGGACGGCCGATAGCGGTCAGTTGCGCGGCGGCGTGAAAAGCGGCGCGATGGATGTGTGTTTCCTCTTCGGGGACGCCACTGTCGGGCCGGACCTGCGAAGCGAACAGGTGGCCCAGGAAAGGCTCGTCATCATAGCCCCGCGAAACCATCCGCTTGCCGGACGCGAGGTCATCCAGCCTGACGATCTGGCGGACGACGCCTTTCTGGTGACCGAGCGCGGCTGCGTCTACCGGCGGATGTTCGAGGAGGCGTTTGCGGCGACGCTGCCCGATCGCCCGAAGCGCGTCGGCGAATTCGCGAGCCTCGCGGCCATATGGGGTCTCGTCGAAGCGGGCCTTGGATGCGCGCTCGTCCCCCGTCTCGCTGTGCCGGAGGCCAATGCCGATGTTGCTGTGCTGCCCTGGGTCGGCAACAATCCAATGGCGCCGATCACGATGATATGGCGTCGGCGCCGCGTTCAATCGCCGGCGTTAGGACTATTCCTCGCAGCGGCGCGCGACACGCTGGCTCCCGCTAAACCAGCCGCTGACCGCCATCGACGTGAAGCACCGTTCCTGTGATGAAGCCGTTGTGCATCAGAGACGCGATGGCCTGAGCGACATCGGCGGCCTGTCCAATCCGGCCGACAGGAAGCCGCTTGGCCATGGCGTCCAATGCGGCCGCCTTTCCGCTGCCCGCGACAGCGTCCCAGATCGGCGTATCCACCCATCCCGGCGAAACGACATTCACGCGGATCGGCGCCAACTCGACCGCAAGCGCAAAGGCGAGCGAAGCCAACGCGCCATTGACGGCGGCCACGACCGAACCCTTCGGCGCAGGGCGATAGGCGGCGATGCCCGAGGTCAGGGTGATCGATCCACCCGAAGCCAAATGGCGCGCGCCGTGCTTTGCAAGAAGGAGAGGCCCGATCAATTTCGAATCCATGACCCTGCGCGCGATGGAGATATCCATATCGGGAAGCAGCACATAGACGCCGGCGATGTCGGCGGCCGTCGATACGATGTGGTCGAGCGTCCCGATGGTCTGGAACAGGCGCTCGACATCGTCCTCGCGCGTGATGTCGGCGGCGATCGCGCGCAGCCTTTCCGGGTGAGGCAGGCGTTGCCTTGCTGCCGACAGCCGGTCCTCGGATCGACCAACGACCGTCACCTCGGCTCCGGCCATAAGCATGTGTTCGGCAAGCGCCAACCCCATGCCGGAACTGCCGCCGACGATGAGAACGCGCTCGGACATAATTGTCGTTTCCAGGCTCATGAAATCTCCATCGGATGTCCCGCCGGTCGCACAGCGCGCGGCGAGAACCTGACAGCGTTTTGCCGCGAGGAGGCGATGAAAGGAAACGGGAAGATACGAATGCTCCAATCGGATAATCCGATGAGCGAAAACATGCGGTTTTGCGAACGCTTTGAGTGTCGAGGCCGAACCTTGCGGCGCCCGAACGTCAGCGCTCCATTCAGGACGGGACTTTCGACGGCGAAGGCCGAATATGCCCCGTTCCGGGCGTGGCGACAGATTTCAGGCGCGCCCAGGGTCTCCGGGCTATTTCGCCCCTTCAGGCAGAATCCGCGTCACATGACCCATCTTGCGGCCGGAACGGACCTCCATCTTGCCGTAGAGATGAAGGCACAGACCGGGCTCAGCGAGAATCTCGCGCCATCCCGCCGCTTCCTCGCCGATGAGGTTATGCATTTCGATCCGCCCGCGCCGCGTCGTGGCCCCGAGCGGCCAGCCGGCGATGGCGCGCACATGCTGTTCGAATTGCGAGGTTTGCGCGCCGTCGATCGTCCAATGCCCGGAATTATGGACGCGCGGCGCCAGTTCGTTGACCACCAGGCCTTCCAGGCCGTCGGCCTCGCGGGTGACGAACATTTCGACCGCGAGCACGCCGACATAATCGAGCGCCTCGATAATCTGCCGCGCGAGCGCCACCGCCGCGGCCGCGGTCGCCGGCGCGATGGCCGCGGGGACGCGGGTGCGCGCCAGAATATGTTTCTCATGCTCGTTTTCGCAAATATCGAAAGCCGCGAAGGCGCCGTCGAGGCCGCGCGCCGCGATCACCGACACTTCGCGCTCGAAATTCACGAAGCCTTCGAGGATTGTCGGCTCCCCGCCAAGACCGCGATAGAGCGCGGAAAGGTTGGACCCTTCGCGGATCAGCGCCTGGCCCTTGCCGTCATAGCCAAAGCGTCGCGTCTTCAGAATGGACGGGCGCCCCAACGCGGCGACGGCGCGCACCAGCGCGCCGGCGTCCTCGACGGCCATGAAGGGCGCGGTGCGAAGGCCAAGATCGCTTAGGAACGACTTTTCGACGAGGCGATCCTGGGTGAGCGAAAGCGCTCGCGCGCCCGGCCGCACCGGGCGCAAGGCCGATAGAAAGTCGACGCAAGAGGTGGGCACGTTCTCAAATTCATAAGTGACGACATCGACGGCCTCGGCGAAGGCCGTCAGCGCGGCTTCATCCTCATAGGCGCCGATCGTTCTCGCGCTCGCGACATCGAAAGCCGGGGCCTCGGTCTCGGGGGCGAATATATGGCTGCGCAAGCCCAGCCGCGCCGCCGCCATCGCCAGCATCCGGCCAAGCTGTCCGGCGCCCAAAATGCCAATGGTCGCGCCCGGAGTGAGGATCATCGGACGCCGGCGGCCGCATCCGAAGGCCGATCGGCCACGGATTTTGTATGGGCCGCGCGCCAGGCGTCGAGCCGATCCGCCAGGGCGGCGTCGCTCAGGGCGAGCACCGCCGCGGCCAGCAACGCCGCGTTGATCGCGCCCGCTTCGCCGATCGCCAGCGTTCCCACGGGCACGCCGGCCGGCATCTGGACGATCGACAACAGGCTGTCCTGGCCCGAAAGCGCCTTGGACGCTACGGGAACGCCGAACACCGGCAGCGGCGTGAAAGCCGCGGTCATGCCCGGCAGATGGGCGGCGCCGCCCGCGCCTGCGATGATCACCTTGAAGCCGGCCGCGCGCGCGCCTTTGGCGAAGGCGACCAGCCGGTCGGGCGTGCGATGGGCGGAAATGATTTGCGCGTCAAAGCCGATCGCCAATTGATCGAGCGTTTCGCCGGCGCGGCGCATGGTCGCCCAGTCCGACTGGCTTCCCATAATGATCGCAACGGATTTCGGGTTCGGCGCCAAGGGTTCGTCCAGTTGCGGTAACGTCAAAGCCGCGGAGGCCCGTCCGCATAGACGAAGGGCGCCGACGGCGCAAGGCGAGCGCGTCAGGCTATGATATCGGGCGTCGACAAATCCTCAAGCTGCGCCAGACGGTCGCGCAGCGCCAATTTGCGTTTTTTGATGCGCTGCATTTGCAACCGATCCGCAGCGCCGGCGTTGTTCAAGGCTTCGATCGCGGCGTCGAGGTCGCGGTGCTCCTCACGCAGGCGCTCGATCTGCGCTCGCATTTCGGCGCGCTCGGTCTCGCTCAACTCTTGTTGCGGCATCCGGGCCCGCTCGGCTGATTCGTTTCGTAGGGTCGGCGCAGGGAGTCTTGAGGGTTGGGCAATTGTCATTGCGAGTATGATTGCGAGCGCGCAAGTTCGCAAGCGCGGCCCGTTCCCAACCTGCGCGCGCGAACGCGGCGTGGACAATTCGTCCAATTCAATCAGGTCCGTAAAAGAATTGATCGCCACCCCCTCTTTCCCGCCTTGAAATAGACGCGGGCTGTGTCACACTTTCGTCGTCGATCACAACCAGGGAGTCACTATATGTCCCTAGACTCGCACCTTGTGGAGCTTGAGCGTCGTCATCAGGCCATGGAACATGCGATAGCCGCCGAGAAGACGCATCCAGGAACCGACGATTTGAAATTGATCGAATTGAAACGAAAAAAATTATTGCTCAAGGATGAAATCGAAAAGTTGCGACAAGAGAGGCTCCTCGCGACGACGCATTAAAGCGCGCGCGAAAAGCGGATAGGGTTTCCAGAAATTGTCAGGCGCGCAAGGCTGCGCGCCATTCCGCGGCGACATCTTCGTCGCCTTCGCGTGGCGCGTGTGTTTGCGCCAAAGCCGCCAATGTTTCCCCGTCGCATAGGCGCCCCAGAGCCCAGACGGCCATGCCGCGCACCAGAGGCGAGGCATGGTCGAGGCGCTGGATCGCAATGGCGGCGAGCGTGCGATTGCCCGAATTGCCGATGGCGATCAGCACATTGCGCAGGAAGCGCGCATGGCCGATGCGCTTGATCGGCCCGCCGGCGAAGCGTTTGCGAAACGCCGCCTCATCGAGAGCGGCGAGCTCGCCGAGCGCAGGCGCCCGGAGGTCGTCGCGCGCGACCAGCTTGGCTTCTCGCCCATCCCTCGCAAACTTGTTCCACGGGCAGACCGCGAGGCAATCGTCGCAACCATAGATCCGGTTGCCGATCGGCGCGCGGAACTCCGGTGCGATATGTCCCTTATGCTCGATGGTGAGATAAGAGATGCAGCGCCGCGCATCGAGACGATAGGGCGCGGGAAAGGCGCGCGTCGGGCAAATATCAAGACAGGCGCGGCAGGTTCCGCAATGATCGACCTCCGGCTCGTCGGGCGGCAGTGCGAGATCGGTGAAGATGGCGCCGAGAAACAGCCAGGAGCCGAACTCCCGCGAGACGAGATTGGTGTGCTTGCCCTGCCAGCCAAGACCTGCTGCGGCGGCGAGTGGTTTTTCCATGACCGGCGCCGTGTCGACGAACACCTTCACTTGCGCGGGACTCGCGGAGGCCAGCCAACCGGCAAGGAGCTTCAACCGGCCCTTGATGACATCATGATAATCGCGATGGCGCGCATAGACGGAAATGACGCCGACATTTCCCTCGCCCAAAGCCGCCAGCGGATCGACCGCGGGCGCGTAGTTCACACCGAGCATGATGACGCTGCGGACCTCGCGCCAAAGAACGCGCGGGTCGGCGCGGCGCTCAAGGGTTTCGGCCATCCAGTCCATGTCGCCGTGCTCGCCTTGCGCGATCCAGCGCGCGAGATTGTCGCCGGCCTCCTGCGGCAATCGCGGCGCGGCGACGCGGCACAGATCGAAACCGAGCGCCTGCGCCTTGGCGCGCAAATCCCTTAGAAATCGAGATTGGCGTAGGCTTCGACCGGGATCATGCCGCGCATCCGGTCGGCCAGCAACGGACGGAACGAGGGGCGCGATTTCACTCGCGCGTACCAGTTCTTCGCCGTCTCGTTCTCGGCCCATGGAACATCGCCTAGATAGTCAATGCAGGAAAGATGGGCGGCCGCCGCCAGATCGGCAAAGCTCAGATCGTCGCCCGCCAGCCAGTTACGGGCGCCGATGAGGTGCCCGATATAGCGCAAATGATAGCGCACATTCGACCGCGCCGCGCGAATGGCCTCCATATCGGGCGCGCCGCCGCCCTGATGGGCCGGCATGAAGCGCTTGTAAATCTTTTCCGTGACGAGCCAGTTCGACGCTTCGTTGAAAAACTTGACGTTGAACCAGGCCATCAGCCGGCGCACCTCGGCGCGGCCGAGCGGATCTTCGGGCATCAGGCGCCGATCGCCCATGCCCATGCCGCGCGTTTCATCGAGAAATTCGGCGATCACGCCGGCGCCAGGCAGGCTCGGCGCCGATTCCTCGACCAGCACCGGCGTGGTGGCGTCGGCGTTCAGCAGCAGGAATTCGCGCCGCCGCTCCCATATCCGCTCCTCGACGAGTTCCGGCTCGATGCCAAACTCGCCCAACGCCAACCGCACGAAGCGGGAATGGGGGCAAAAGGGATGATGGTAAAGCATGATCATGGACGATTACTCTTGGCGTCCCTCCCGTTAACCGTTGGTAAAGGCGGGCCATCGATCTGGCCAGCCCCCCAGGGATAAGCGGAACGCTTCCCTTACAATTCAGAGGTTGGCGAGAAGTTCGGATTTGATCGCGCGGATTTCTTCTTCGTCGCGCCGGTAGAAGGTCCATTGCCTGATTCGTTTGGCGCGCAGCAGCCGGGCGCGAACCAGGACGCGCATATGCTCGCTCAGCGTCGCCGGGCTGACTCCGAGCTTTTCCGCAATGAACAAGGCGCAGACGCCGTCTTCAACCAGATCGCCGTCCGTCTGGGGCGGAAAATGGGCGCGTGGGTTCTTCAGCCAGTCGAGAATCTGGAGACGACGCTCGTTAGCGAGCGCCTTGATGACATCCGCCGCTTGCATTTCGTGAGTTTGCTAAGTTACTAAGAAATGTCAACCTGGACAGGAGGAGCGCCGCGCCATGGCAGCCGAACATCGGGTCACCTCAGAACGCATCGTCGAAGCCGAGCGGCTGATCCGCCCCTATATCCGCCACACGCCGGTCATCCGCGTCGATCTGGCGGACTTCGGCCTGCAGAGCCGGCCAGTTGAACTCAAGCTTGAAAGCCTCCAGCATTCCGGCTCGTTCAAGGCGCGCGGCGCCTTCACCAATCTTT
>NZ_LMUI01000042.1:239778-282435 GCF_009765995.1 Methylocapsa sp. S129 | reverse complement strand
TGCGGCTTGGCGTTCCCGCCACGATTTTCGTGCCGGCCGTCAGCTCTTCGGCCAAACTGGAGCGCATTCGCGGCTACGGCGCCAAACTCACTGTCGGCGGCGATCGTTACGCCGACGCGCTCGCCGCCAGCGAGCTGTTCGCCAGGGAAACCGGCGCGCTGACGATTCACGCCTTCGACCAAGTCGAAACGCTGGTCGGCCAGGGCACGCTCGGGCTTGAGATCGAAGCCGACCTCCCCGAAATCGATACGCTGTTCGTGGCGGTCGGCGGCGGCGGGCTGATCGGCGGCATCGCCGCCTGGTTCTCGGGCCGGATCAAGATCGTCGCGGTCGAGCCTGAAGCGGCTCCCACGCTCTATAAAGCCCTCGAGGCGGGCCATCCGGTCGATGCGGAAGCCGGCGGCGTCGCCGCCGATTCGCTGGCGCCCAAACGCGTCGGCGAACTGATGTTTCCGATCGCCCAATCCTTCGTCGACCGGTCCATCCTCGTCTCCGACGACGACATTAAAGCAGCGCAACGCGCGCTCTGGGAGAACGTTCAGATCGTTGCGGAACCGGGCGGCGCCGCCGCTTTCGCGGCTTTGCTGTCAGGCAAATATTCCCCCGCGCCCGATGAGCGAATCGCCGTCTTGATCTGCGGAGGCAATACCACGGCGGTCCGGTTCGATTGACCGATCGCGGGAAAAGCCGAGAGTGAAGCGGTATTCCCGATGTGGTCGGGAACATCGCGCCTGCCGTCGGCCGCTTAGCGTTCAGGCGCGGGCAAACCCCTCCTCGGCGAGCGCCTGTGCGACGGAGGGCACGCTCTTCATCCGCGCTGAATAGGCGCCGAGCCGCTCCGGCACGGCGATCCCCATCATGGCCGCCCACGCCAGCATGACGAACAGATAGGCGTCGGCAATCGTCATCTGCGCGCCGATCAGAAACGTCTTGTCGCCAAGCTGCTCGGCGATCGTGCCGAAGCGCATGACCAGCATCATGCCGGCCTTTTCCTTCTCCGCCTGGGTCGCGTCGGGAAAAAAGAAGGGCCTGAAGTTGCTGTGGATCTCGGTCGTCATGAAGGCCGTAGCTTCCAGCGCGCGCCAGTGATCAAGGCCATCCCTGGCCAGCAACTTGCCCGACTTGTCGGCGATGTAAGCGAGAATGACGAGGTTTTCGGTCAGGATCGTACCATCGTCAAGCTCCAGCGCAGGGGTGTAACCCTTGGGGTTGATTGTCTTGAAATCGCGTCCGTCATCAGTTTGCTTGTCCCGCCCTACTTTCACGAGTCGGTAGGACATCCCCGCCTCGATAAGAGCGATGTGGCAAGCTTGGCTGCAAGCGCCGGGAGCGTAGTACAGGATCATGATATTCTCCGTCATGGTGAGCGGGTAGTCGTCGTTCGCAACTGCGGACGATGTCGGAACAGCGTTCGGCGGCTCGCGGAAGAATGTTCAAGAATCGGCTGGCTTCCGCTCGGCTTTCTGCGTGATTGCAGAAATCAGGCGGCACCGGCGAGCGTCGTGACCAGACGGGCGCGATCGAATGCCGCGTCGATGACCGCCAAGATCGCGCGGCTTGCCGAGCCGCTCGTGTTCGGTGCTGGTATCGATATGAAACAGGTTCAAGGTCAGCTCGGTCTGGATTGTTGACCAGCACCAAATATGTGACTAAAGGCTGCGCGCCAAGAACGCATATTTTTAGGACCAGGTCATATGGATGTGCCCACGCCGCTCGACGCGCCCGCCGATTGCCGCAGCGTCAGCGAGGTCCTCAGCCGGGTCGGGGACAAATGGACGATGCAGGTGGTGGTGACGCTTCGCGACCAGCCGCGGCGCTTCAACGACATCAAGCGCCAAGTTGGCGGCATTTCGCAGCAGATGCTGACACGGACTCTCAAGACGCTCGAGCGCGACGGCATGGTCACGCGCACGGTCTGCGCCACCACGCCGCCACAGGTAGAATATGCGCTGACCGCGCTCGGACGATCGCTGTCCGAGCCCGTGCGGGAGCTGGCGCAATGGGCGCGCGCCCATCTCGCAACCATTCACGACAACCGTTCGCAATACGACGCCGACCGTTGAGGCCGGCCGAGCAAACGGGCGAGGCGTCCTTACGCAAACCACGGTATCAGCGTTGGCTTTGCGCGGGCGGAAGCAAGGTCTTGACTGTCCGATGAGGGGGCCGGGGGTTCGTTTAGTCCGCTTTCCCGGATTTCGCCTCCAAAAGCCGCCATTCTGCTCTTCGGCCAGCGCCGCAAATTCAAACCGACCCGCTGCCGAAAGGCCGTCGGTCTTGCCGGTTTTTTGCGGTGATCTCAGTCGATTCGATGCGTTGTACGCGCGCTATCTCCATCTTCGCCCAAGCAGCTCCAAGCGAACCCTGGGCGTCGATCGCCCGGCAGGCGTCCTCAATGACGAAGGTTTCGAAACCTCGGGAGCGCGCGTCGAGCGCCGACCAGGCGACGCAATAATCGGTGGCGAGGCCGCAGGCGAAGACGCGGCGGATGTTCTTTTCTCTCAGGAAGCCGGCAAGGCCGGTCGGCGTCTCGCCGTCGGCTTCGGCGAAGGCCGAATAGGAATCGATGGCGACATTGTAGCCTTTGCGCAGGATGAGGATCGCGTGGTCGATCGTCAGGCCCTTGTGAAGCGCGGCGCCGGGGCTGCCCAGCACGCAATGATCGGGCCAAAGCGTCTGGTCGCCATAGGCCACGCCAATTGTCTCGAACGGCCTGGCGCCTCCATGCGACGAAGCGAAGGAGATGTGGCCAGGCGGATGCCAGTCCTGGGTCAACACGACATTGGCGAAGTTTTGGGCGAGGCGATTGACGAGCGGGACGATCGAATCGCCGCCCGCGACCGCCAGCGCGCCGCCGGGCATAAAATCGTTCTGCATGTCGATGACGAGAAGGACGTCCCGCTCGTCAATGGCGATTGTCGCAGGCATGTCCTCTCACACTTTGGCGCGAATGATTTCGGTGATCCGCTGACGCTCGAACAGCACGACGACGACCAGCGCGAAGATCAACGGAATAATCAGATAGAGCAGCCGGAACACCAGCAGCGCCGCCACCAGATCGGCGCGCTGCGTATCCGGCATCGCCTTGACGAAGGCGAATTCGAGCACGCCGAGGCCGCCCGGCGCATGACTGATCAACGCGATCGAGAACGAGGCGAGAAATATGCCGAGCACGATGAAGAACCCTGGATTTCCCGCTGCCGGCAACGCGAAATAAATAATGCCCGCCGCGCCGAGCAGTTCAAGCGGCGCGGCGCAAAGCTGGCGCGCCGCGATCGGCGGGCGTGGATAAACGAGTTCAAACTTGCCGATCTTGAGGGGGCGAAAATGGAACATCGAGCCGGCCGCATAGAGCGCGACCGCGCCCAGCATGGCGAGGCCGATCAGCCTGCCGGCCCAATCGGGCAGATCGGCCCAACGCTCGATGATCTGCGGGTCCAATGTCAGCACAAAGCCGCCCAGCAACACCGAGCCGAGAAAGAAAGTGAACGAGCAGAACGCGACGAGAAGGCCGACTTCGGCCATACCGAGGCCCTTGGTGGAATAGGCGCGATAACGCACCACGGCGCCGGAGAAAACCGAGGCGCCGATATTATGCGACAGCGCATAAGTCGTGAACGAAGTGAGCGAAATGAACGGCCAGGACAGGCGGCGCCCCAGATGGGCGAGGCCGATCCGGTCATACCAGGCGAGCGCGCCATAGGCGACCAGAGTCGATAGAACAGCGAGCGCCCAATGATGAATAGGGATGGCAGCAAGGCTCGCGGCGACATCGTTAAAGGAAATGCCGCGCAATTCCTTGAACAGCAGCCAGGACGAGAACGCCACCGCGCCGAGCCCGATCGCCGGCCAAGCGAAATCCATCACACGCTTCATTGTTTCAGCCGGTTCTCGCGTTCTTTTCCCGCCTTCCCTGCACGAGCGGGCCGCCAAGAGCAAGCCCGGTCCGAATGGCCCGTCCTGAAACCGCCTTGCCGCGCGTCGCCAGCGCGGTCATTGTCGGCCGCGCAGCGGCTCAGGAATCCGAAAGGCCAAGGGAACGATGGAAGGCAAAGAGGAAAGCGGCGGGACGCAGGATTACGTCGGCGACCCGCGCAACGATACGGTCCTCATCAGCGTCAATGGCTTTCTGACGCCGCGTGAGGAGGCCAAGGTTTCGGTGTTCGATTCCGGCTTCGTGCTGGGTGACGGCGTCTGGGAGGGCCTGCGCCTGATCAACGGGCGGATCGCTTTTCTCGACCGGCATTTCGACCGCCTGTGGGATGGCGCGAAAATGCTGCGCATCGACATCGGTCTTTCGCGCGAAGCGCTCACCCAACGCCTTTATGACGTGATCGACGCCAATGACATGAAGGACGGCGTGCATATCCGGCTGATGGTCACGCGCGGCAAGAAACGCTCGCCCTATCAGGATCCGCGCCTGACGATAGGCGGCGCAACGATCGTCATCATCCCCGAATGGAAATTGCCGCGCCCCGAAATGCTCGCCAGGGGCTTAAGGCTGTTCACCGTCCATATCCGCCGCACCGGCCCGGCCGAGCAGGACCAGAAGCTCAATTCGCATAGCAAGCTCAATTGCATCCTCGCCTGCATCCAGGCGATGGAGGCGGGCGCCGATGAGGCGCTGATGCTCGATGATCGCGGCTTCGTCGCCACCTGCAATTCGACGCATTTCTTCATTGTCAGGAAGGGCGAGCTTTGGACGTCAGGCGGCGGCTATTGCCTGGCCGGCATCACGCGCGACGCTGTTCTGCGCGCGGCGCGGCGCGCCGGCATTCCCGCCCATGAGCGCGACTTCTCGCTATTCGACGTCTATGGCGCGGATGAGGTCTTCGTCACCGGCACGTTCGCCGGACTGACGCCGGTCGTCAGCGTCGATGGGCGCACGATCGGCGAAGCGACGGCGCGCGATCCCGTCGACGCCTCAGGGCCGATGACCCGGCGCCTGCGCGCGCTCTATAAGGCGCTGGAGGCCGAAGAAGCGCAGGGGCGCGCGCCGTGAACGCGCCCATCCGTATCGCCATGTGGTCCGGCCCGCGCAATATCTCGACCGCGATGATGCGCGCCTTCGGCAATCGCAAGGATTGCGCTGTGAGCGACGAGCCCTTCTACGGCGCCTATCTCCACGCCACCGGTCTCGACCACCCGATGCGCGAAGAGGTGATCGCCTCGCAGCCCAAAGACTGGCGCGCCGTGGTCACGCATCTGACGGGGCCGGCGCCGGCCGGACGGGCGGTCTGGTACCAGAAGCATATGACCCATCACATGATCGAGGGGTTCGGACGCGACTGGACCGACGGATTCGTCAACGCCTTCCTGATCCGCGCGCCCGAGGCGGTGCTCGCTTCTTATGCGCGCAAGCGCCAGGATTTCACGCTTGCAGAGATCGGCCTGCCCGCTCAGGTCGCGCTGTTCGAGCGCGCCGCGCAAAGGCTGGGGCATGCGCCGCCCGTCATCGAGGGCGCCGACGTGCTCGCCGACCCGCGCTCCGCCCTGACCGCTTTATGCGAAGCCTGCGGCGCGCCTTTCGACGAAGCGATGTTGTCCTGGCCGCCGGGCCCGCGCGCCAGCGACGGGGTATGGGCGCCGGCCTGGTATGAGGCGGTGGAGGAATCGACGGGCTTCGAGCCGCCGCGCCCCGAAGCGCGTTTGGCCGATCTACCCGATGGGCTCAAGCGGATCGCGGAAGCGGGACGGCCGCTTTATGAGCGGCTCGCGCGCTATCGGCTCAAGGCGAAGGCGGCCGAGACCGCGCCGTCGATGCGATCGCCCGCGCCATCATGAAAAGTGCATTGGGGCTAAAGTTGTGCGCCCGGACGCAAGCGTTGACCGCGCTTCGCGACCGGATAATCTCGTGACGAATCCGAGGCTAGATATGACGCCGTTTGAAACCTATGAATCGCGCCTTCCAAGCGCGCAGAACGCCGTCGACGCCATTGACGGATGGGTGGGCCGGTTTCCTCCCGAATACGCGCTCAAGGCTGGCGACGCCGCGCTATTCGACGATCCACGCGTGCGTTTCGCGCTTGATCGTTTTGGACCGGTCGCCGGTCGCGACGTTCTTGAAATCGGTCCGCTCGAAGCCGCCCATACCCGCACCCTCGCAGAAGCGGGCGCAATCGTCGACGCGATAGAGGCCAACAAAAAGGCCTATCTGCGCTGCCTTGTCGCCAAGGAAATCATGCGTTTTTCCGCCAATTTTTATCTGGGAGACGCGGTCAAATGGCTTGAGGAAACGCCTAAGCGTTATGATCTGATCTTCGCTTGCGGCGTGCTCTATCATATGCCCGATCCGCTTCGCCTGCTTGAGGCGATCGGCGCGCGGACCGACGCCGTTTGTCTATGGACGCATTTTGTCGACGTCGACTCGCTCCCTATCGGCGACGCGCGACGAAAGGACTGGAACGCGACATTGGAGACCCAGCGTTTCCGCGGCGCCGACATTCGCCTTTATCGGCGCAGCTACGTCCGCGCGAACGAGCACGCGACCTTTTGCGGCGGCATTTTTGACGAACATCGATGGATGGACAGGAACGGTCTTCTCAAGGCGCTCGCGGCGCTTGGAATGACCGAGATCGTCGTGGACGGCGAAAATCACACCGACAGCCCACACGGGCCGTTTCTATCCGTGTTTGCCAGAAGGCCGTAGCGGAGCGCCGGCTCTCCATCCCGGGCTGGACATTATTCCCTCACGGTTTCGGCGCGTCCTCGCGTTCGGCCGCCGCCGCGCGGCGGAAGGCGGCGGCAAAGGCGTCGAGTTCGGCGGGGGGCAAATCGGACACGGCCGCATAGAGCCGTCCGGCATCGTCCCATTCAATGAGGGAATAGCCGTCGCGCGTGGCCCGGCGCGGCTCGCTCGCAGCGCCCGCGCCGGGCATTTCGCTGAGGGCGATCTGATGCTCGCGCCGCTGATAGACGAGCGTCGGAACGGGGTTCTTGCCGACCACGTCGATGCGCCCGCCCACCAGTGGGAACCCGTCCGCCTTGAGATCGACGACCGTCGTCGCGCCGGCGATCTTGCCCGCGAGCCATGGCTTGACCGTGTGGCGGTCCGATGTCGCGACATCGACGGGCTGGCCCGACAGACGGCCCCTGACAAAGCCAGCGACGATGGCGCGCTGGACATCATCGTCGGCGGGCGGCGCGAGCAGCCCATAGACGCCCGCGCCGAGCACGATTCCCAGCGCCAGCGAGGCGGCGAGCGACGCATAGCGTGCATCGAACCGCCACGCGCGGCGGGGCGCGGCCGGCTTGGCGGGGCTCGGCGCCTGCGCCATCGCAATGACGCGCGCGCGTAGCGAATCGGGAGCGCTCGTCCGCGGAAGGCGCGCCCTGATGGCGTCGCGCAAGGCGGCGAGCCGCGCATATTCAGCCGCCAAAGCAGGATCAGCGGCGAGCCTTCGCTCAACCGCGATCATGCCGGCGGCGTCGAGTTCGCCGTCAAGCGCGGCGTGGAGAAGCAGCGTCGGATCGTCGGATGGCGACGTCATGCCCGGCTCCCAAGTTTGTCGACGAGCAGCGCGCGCCCCCGCGCAAGCCGCGACATCACGGTTCCCTGCGGCGCGCCGATCGCCGCGGCGACTTCGCGATAGCTGAGGCCCTGGATGTCGCGCATGACGATCACTTCCCTGAACAGATGCGGCAGCCCCTGGATCGCCGATTCCAGTGCGGCCTCGTCGGCGGCGGCGATCAGGCTTTCCTCCGCATTGGGCGTCGCGGCGCCGGGCTCTTTGGCGGCCGCCGACTCAAGGAGCTGCGCATCGTCGGTTAGCACAAGGGTTTTGGGCCGGTTCTTAGCAAGCCATGTGAACGCGGTGTTGCGAACGATCATCAGCACCCATGCGCGAGGGCGTTCGACGATCGCCGCGTCGAGCGAAGCCAGCGCCCGCATGCAGGCATCCTGCACGACATCCTCGGCGTCGGCCCGGTTGCCGGTAAGCCAGCGCGCCAGGCCATAGGCGTCGTCGAGATGGGGCAGCACCATCTCGTTGAAACGCCTGCGCGCCAATTCGCTCGTCACGGCTCCCCCGGCGCTCATGGCGCGACGATGATCTTGCCTTTCATATGCGGATGCAGGCCGCAGAAATAGGCATATTCGCCGGGCTTGTCGAAGGCGATGCTGAATTTGTCGTTGGTGTCGAGCGCCTTCGAGCGATATTTGCCGTCCACTGCGACGACAAGATGGGGAATATCGTCGTGGTTTTCGAAAGTGACGGTCGCGCCCGGCTTGACCGTCAGCACCGCCGGCGCGAAGGCGAAATTGTCGATACTGATATTAGCGTCGTCAGCCTGAGCAAGCAGCATCTGGCAGAAAAATAGCGCAAGCGCCGCGCCTATGGCGAGCGCGCCCATCCGCGCCCGGCGCCAGCGCTTGTCGAAACTCCTGATCATGGCGATCCCTTTCATGGTGCGAGAGAAATGTCGGTGACGGCGAGGTCTTTGACCCCTTGCTGGAAGGTGACGCTCCTGACGCCGAGCAGTCCGCGCAGATCGCCTGCCGGAACGAGCATCGGCCCGGGCGCGGGCGCCGTGCCCGGGGCGGGCTGCGGAAAGGCGGTCGAGCGCGCGGTGTGGAAGGTCACATTGCCCTCCACCTTCTGCATCAACTGGTGGATATGCCCGTTGAGCACCGTAACCGAGCCAAAGCGCGCGAGAAGCGCGAGCGCTTGGGCTGAATCTTCAGTGCCCCAGCCCCATTCGGGCGCGATCGTCCAGAGCGGGATGTGGGCGAAGACGACGATGGGCGTCGACGCGCTCTTGCCCTTGAGGTCGTCGGCGAGCCAGGCAAGCTGGTCGGCGCCCAGATTGCCCATGCCGCCCGCTTTGAGATCGACGACATTGACGAGGCCGATGAAATGGACGCCGGCCTGGTCGAACGCGTACCAGCCTGCGCCCTTGGCGTTCTTACCATAGCGGTCGAGATAGGCTTTGCCCTGCGTCTCGTCGATGATGTCGTGCTCGCCCGGCACGTAATGAACGTCGAGCCGCGCCTGGCCGATAACCTGATCGGCGTCGTCGAATTGCTTGGGCTTCGACAGATGCGTGATGTCGCCGGTATGGATCATGAAGGCGGGCTTGGCGGGCATTGCCACGATCTTGCCGATCGCCTCCTGCAACGTGCCGAGCGCATTGGGATTGGCGGGCTTGTCGAAGCCGACATGGCTGTCGGAAATCTGCAGGAAGCTGAAGCCGGTCTCGGCCGCCTGCGCCGATCCCAGCAGCGCGGATTTCGGCACGCCGCCTGCGAGCGTCCACAGCACGCCTGTGCCTGCCCAGATCATGCATTCGAGCGCGTGGCGGCGGTCGATGCCTTTGTTCTCGTCTTGCGCCATAGCGCTTCTCCTCGCCCGGCTTCATGCCGGTCGAGGAGGAGACTCGGGCGCGCGGCGGATTATTCCCGCCTCGAAAAGAATTTTGATGCCAATCGCGTTCTGACTTTGGCGCGATCAATCGATGGAGGCGATGGAGGCGCCTTTAGACGCGATCGCTGACCGCGTCCCGTTCCGCTCTCACCGTGTGTGGGTGAGAAGCGCGGTTACGCCCGCGCGCTCATCTCGACGCTGCGCTCGGCGGCTTTCTCGCGTCCGTCCAGCGTTTCGAATTTCTGCAGTTCGGCCTGCGCTTCTTCCTGCGCGGCTTTCGCTTCCTCGATCTGACCGGCAAGCTCGGCGATCGAACTCTTGAGGTTTTCGCGGCGCGTCATCGCCGCGCGCGCATAGGTGGGATAGGCGAAATGGCTGGGGTCGCTGATCCCCGCGCGCTTTTCCTCGACGCCGATCTCGCGGTCGAGATCAAGCGTCATACGCGAGAACTCGGCCATCATGGTTTCGATCTGGCGCACGCGCCGACGCTTTTCCTCGACCTGAAAGCGCTTCAATCGAATAAGCGTGTCTCGCGACTTCATCAATGTGCACTCCGCAACGCAAAAGCAACATGTGCCAAGGGGTTTGGGCCCCTCCAATCCTTGACCGCGAGACATCGTCACGATGCCTCACGAAAGTTGCTCCTTTCTTACGGCGGCGAAGGCGCGGCTTCTTTTCTGACGAAAAGATGGGGCCGGCGCAAAAAGTGATCATTCGCGCGCTCGCGTTAGCAGTTCGTTTACCCGGATCGTTAACACTCCCTACCAAGTCGACAACGAGGCGGCGGCGGAAGCCGTGCGATCGGCGCGGCAAGATTGAGTCCTATGAATCGCTTAGCGAAGTGAATTAATGTAATTCATGAGGTCGACGAGGCGATATTAATACAACAAATTCAGATAATTGATGGTTTTTTTGGATTTAACGTTATTGGGCTTGCAGGCATGAATCAAGATTTGTTAACCATTCGCTTGCATGGTTGCGTCTCGAATCGGCCGATTACGCCTTCGGCCGCGCGCCGGCTTCTTCGTGGCGCGATCTGGGCGAACTTAACCGCGGTCTCGCACCGATGGACAAGGCTGGGGACCTGACATGCGCGTTTTACTGATCGAGGACGACAGCGCTACCGCTCAGAGCATTGAATTGATGCTCAAATCCGAGAATTTCAACGTCTATGTGACCGACCTCGGCGAGGAAGGCATAGATCTTGGCAAGCTCTATGATTACGACATCATCCTTCTCGACCTCAATCTGCCCGACATGTCGGGCTACGAGGTCTTGCGGTCGCTGCGCGTCACCAAGGTCAAGACCCCCATTCTCATCCTCTCCGGCATGGCCGGCATCGAGGATAAGGTCAAAGGGCTCGGCCACGGCGCCGACGACTATCTGACCAAGCCGTTCCATAAGGACGAACTGGTCGCGCGCATCCATGCGATCGTGCGCCGCTCGAAGGGCCACGCCCAGTCGGTCATCATCACCGGCGACCTGCTCGTCAATCTCGACCAGAAAACCGTTGAGGTCGACGGCGCCCGCGTGCATCTGACCGGCAAGGAATATCAGATGCTCGAACTGCTCTCGCTGCGCAAGGGCACGACGCTGACGAAGGAAATGTTCCTCAACCATCTCTATGGCGGGATGGACGAGCCGGAACTCAAGATCATCGACGTGTTCATCTGCAAGCTGCGCAAGAAACTCGCGATGGCCTCGCGCGGCCGCAATTACATCGAAACCGTCTGGGGCCGCGGCTATGTGCTGCGCGAGCCGACCGCGGCGGACGATAGGATCACGGCGTAAGGCAAAACGATCCCTTCTCCCGCTTCGCGGGAGAAGGGGAGCGCATGCAGCGCCGCTCTACCTCGGCAGCACCGTCGCGCCCATCAGCGCCTTATCGATCGCGGAGGCGCATTGGCGCCCTTCCCGGATCGCCCACACGACCAGCGACTGCCCGCGCCGCATATCGCCGCAGGCGTAGACCTTGCCCAGCGACGACGCATAGTTCACGACATTGGCCTCGACATTGCCGCGCTTGTCGAGGTTCAGCCCGAGATCGCTCAGCATGCCCTCGTGCTTGGGCGCAACGAAGCCCATCGCGAGCAGGACGAGATCGGCCTTGAGCTGGAACTCGCTGCCCTCGACCGGCTTGAACTTTGAATCGACGCGCACGCAATTCAAAGCCGTCACCGCGCCGTTCTCGCCCTCGAACGAATTCGTCACCACCGCGAAATCGCGCTCGGCACCCTCTTCATGGCTCGAGGAAGTGCGCAGCTTGAGCGGCCAATTGGGCCATGTCGACATCTTGTCTTCGGCCTTGGGCGGCATCGGCATGATTTCGAGCTGGGTCACCTTGACCGCGCCCTGACGGATCGACGTCCCGATGCAATCCGAGCCAGTGTCGCCGCCCCCGATCACCACGACATGCTTGCCGGTGGCGCTGATCGGCTCATTCGAACCGATCGGCTCGCCGCCGACGCGGCGATTCTGCTGTGGCAGGAAATCCATCGCAAAATGCACGCCCGCCAGATCGCGCCCGGGCGCGGGCAGATCGCGCGGCGCTTCCGCGCCGCCGGCCAGAGCGACGGCGTCGTAATCGTCGACGAGCGATTTGGCGGCGACATCGCGCCCGACCAGGGTGTTGCAGTGAAAGATAACGCCCTCGCCCTTCATCTGCGTGATGCGCCGGTCGATATGGCGCTTCTCCATCTTGAAATCGGGAATGCCGTAGCGCAGCAGGCCGCCTGGCTTGGCGTTTTTCTCGAACAGATGAACCTCGTGGCCGACGCGCGCGAGTTGCTGGGCGCAGGCGAGGCCAGCCGGGCCCGAGCCGACGACGGCGATCCGCTTGCCGGTTTTATGCGCGGCCGGCTCCGGCTTGATCCAGCCCTCGGCCCAGGCGCGGTCGACGATCGCGCATTCGATCGTCTTGATCGTCACCGAACTGTCCTGAAGATTGAGCGTGCAGGACGCCTCGCAAGGCGCGGGGCAGACGCGGCCGGTGAATTCAGGAAAATTATTGGTGGTGTGAAGATTGCGCGCGGCCTCTTCCCAATCGCCGCGATAGACGAGATCGTTCCAGTCGGGGATCTGGTTGTTCACCGGACAACCGGTGTGGCAATAGGGAATGCCGCAATTCATGCAGCGCGCCGCCTGGTTGCGCGTCGTCTCCTCCGACAACGGCAGCATGAATTCGCGATAATGGCGAATGCGATCGGAAGCCTGCGCATAGCGCCGGTCCGCACGATCGATCTCAAGAAACCCCGTAACCTTGCCCATGATTGCGCTCTTCACTTCAATTTGTTCAACGCCGAGCGGCTCGGCGCCTAGGAAAGTCTCAAATCCTGTTCGCAGCGCGCGATCCAGGCGCGCACCGATTTTCTCGGCATCAGGTCAAACCCGCCTTCATGCGCGAGCCGGGTGTACGGCAACAGCGAAATATCCGCGACGCTGAGGCGATCGCCGACAAAATATTGTCGGCCGGTCAGCAGCCGCTCCATCAAGTCGAGCGCCTTGTCGCCGCGTTCGACCAGCCGCGCTTCCCGCTCCGCCTCCGATTTCCCGAGATAGACCATCTGGAAACGCGCCACGGCGACATAGGGCTCGTGGCTATATTGCTCCCAAAACATCAGTTCATCGGCCTTGGCCAGCTCGAAGTCGTCTTCGGGAATGAGGGTGCTGTCGCGCGCAAGGAACCGCACAATGGCGTTCGATTGCGCGAGATGGCGCCCATCGGCGAATTCGACCACCGGAATCTGGCCGAATGGATTTCGTGCAAGAAACGCCGACGTCCGCGTCTCCCCCTTCATCGTATCGACGGCGATCCACTCATACGGTAGGCGCAGATAGTCCGCCGTCAGTTTGACCTTCTGACAATTGCCAGATCCGAGGTCGCCGAAAATGCGCATAGCGTCGATCCGCATGGCCGCCCCGTCTATTCCCCCGCCGCCAGCATAGGCTCGCCGCCCTTCTGCGCCGCCAGTTCCGCCAGAGCGCGCCGGTATTCAACCGGCATCACCTTGCGGAACTTCGGCAGATAGGCGTCCCAGTTCTCCAGGATATCGCGCGCCCGGCCTGAGCCGGTATAGCGCGCGTGATTGACGATCAATTGACGCAGGCGTTCGGAATCATGGCGGTTCATATCGTCCATGATGTCGACGCGCCCGTGTCCCTCGAGATCGCCGCCCGAATGATGAAGGCGCTGCATCAGCTCCTCCTCCGCTGCGACGGGTTCGAGCTCGACCATCGACAGGTTGCAACGCTTGGCGAAATCGCCCGCTTCATCGAGCACATAGGCGATGCCGCCCGACATGCCCGCCGCGAAATTGCGGCCCGTTTCGCCGATCACCACGACGACGCCCCCTGTCATATATTCGCAACCGTGATCGCCCGTCCCCTCGACGACGGCGATGGCGCCGGAATTGCGTACGCCGAACCGCTCGCCCGCGACGCCGCGGAAATAGCATTCACCCGCGATCGCGCCGTAAAGCGCGGTATTGCCGACAATGATCGAGCGCTCAGGGATTATTTTCGTCGCTTCCTTGGGCGGATAGACGACGACGCGGCCGCCCGACAGGCCCTTGCCGACATAGTCGTTCGCCTCGCCCTCCAGTTCGAGCGTCACGCCATTGGCGAGGAACGCGCCAAAGCTCTGGCCCGCCGAGCCCTTCAGCTTGATGTGAATGGCCTCGTTGCGCAGGCCCGCATGGCCATAGCGGCGCGCGATTTCCCCCGAAAGCATCGCGCCGGCGGAGCGATCGGAATTGCGGATCGCCATTTCGAGCCGGACATGCTTGGCGTGCTCGATCGCCTCGCCGGCTTCGGCGATGAATTTGCGGTCGAGGACGTTTTCGAGGCCGTGATCCTGGGCGACGCTCCGATAGATGGTGTCGCCGGGCGACGGCTCAGGCTTATGGAAGAGATCGGTGAAGTCGAGACCCCTCGCCTTCCAGTGCTCGATCAGCTTGGCCTTGTCGAGCATCTGCCGCTGGCCGATCATTTCATTGAAATTGCGGTAGCCCAATGCCGCCATCAATTCGCGCACTTCCTCGGCGACGAAGAAGAAGAAATTGATGACATGTTCGGGCAGGCCGACGAACCGCTTGCGCAAGACCGGATCCTGCGTCGCAACGCCGACCGGACACGTGTTGAGATGGCACTTGCGCATCATGATGCAGCCGGCGGCGATGAGCGGCGCCGTCGCAAAGCCGAATTCATCGGCGCCAAGCAACGCGGCGACAATGACGTCGCGTCCCGTTCGCAAGCCGCCGTCCGCCTGCACGACGATGCGCGAGCGCAAGCCATTGAGCACCAGCGTCTGATGCGTCTCGGCAAGGCCGACTTCCCACGGCGAGCCCGCATGCTTGATCGAGGTGAGCGGCGAAGCGCCGGTGCCGCCTTCGAAGCCCGAAATGGTGACATGATCGGCCTTGCACTTGGCGACACCCGCCGCGACCGTGCCGACGCCGCATTCGGAGACGAGCTTGACCGACACCGCCGCTTGCGGATTGACGTTCTTGAGGTCGAAGACGAGCTGCTTGAGGTCCTCGATCGAATAGATGTCATGGTGCGGGGGCGGCGAAATGAGGCCGACGCCCTGCGTCGAATGGCGCACCTTGGCGATGATCGCATCGACCTTGTGGCCGGGCAATTGGCCGCCTTCGCCGGGCTTGGCGCCCTGCGCCATCTTGATCTGCATCATGTCGGAATTGACGAGATATTCCGCCGTCACGCCAAAGCGCCCCGAAGCGACCTGCTTGATCGCCGAGCGCATTGAATCGCCATTGGCCATGCGCTTGTAGCGGTCCGATTCCTCACCGCCCTCGCCGGTATTCGACTTGCCGCCGATCCGGTTCATCGCAATGGCGAGCGTGGTATGCGCCTCGCGCGAGATCGAGCCATAGGACATGGCGCCGGTGGCGAAACGCTTGACAATGTCCTTGGCCGCTTCCACCTCTTCGATCGGAACCGGCTGACGGCCGTCTTCGCTCGCCTCCTTGATGCGGAACAGGCCGCGAATGGTCAGGAGATGCTCCTCCTGCTCGTTCAGCAATTTGGCGTAGGCGCTGTACTTCTCCTTGGCGTTGCCGCGCACGGCGTGCTGCAGCAGCGAAACCGATTCCGGCGTCCACGAATGGGCTTCGCCGCGAAGACGGAACGCGTAGTCGCCGCCGACTTCCAGGGCGTTGCGCAGCACCGGCGATGCGCCAAACGCGTCGGCGTGGCGAAGGGCGGTCTCTTCCGCGATCTCAGCCAAGCCGGCGCCTTCGATCATCGTCGCAGTGCCGAAGAAGAAGCGGTCGATGAACGAGCGCGTCAGGCCGATCGCGTCGAAAATCTGCGCGCCGCAATAGGATTGATAGGTCGAAATGCCCATCTTCGACATCACCTTCAGCAGGCCCTTGTCGATCGACTTGATAAAGCGCTTGACGACTTCATAAGCGCTGACCTCCTCGGGCAATCCGCTCGCCATCGCGGTCAGCGTCTCGAAGGCGAGATAGGGATTGATCGCCTCGGCGCCGTAACCGGCCAGACAGGCGAAATGATGGATTTCGCGCGCCTCGCCCGTCTCGACGACAAGGCCGACGGACGTACGCAGGCCCTTGCGGATCAGGTGATGATGCACGGCGGCGGTGGCGAGCAAGGCCGGGATCGGGATGCGGTCGGGCCCCAGCATCCGGTCGGACAGGATGATGATGTTGTAGCCGCCGTGAACCGCCGTCTCCGCGCGCTCGCACAGGCGCAACAGCGCCTCTTCCATACCGCTGGCGCCTTTGTCGACGTCATAGGTGATGTCGAGCGTCTTGGTGTCGAACGAATCCTCGAAATGACCGATGCAGCGGATCTTCTCCAGATCCTCATTGGTGAGGATCGGCTGGCGCACTTCGAGACGCTTCTTCTTGGAATTGCCGGCAGGGTCGAACAGGTTCGGACGCGGCCCGATGAAGGACACGAGGCTCATGACGAGCTCCTCGCGGATCGGGTCGATCGGCGGGTTGGTCACCTGCGCGAAGTTCTGCTTGAAATAGGTGTAAAGCAGCTTCGAGCGATCGGACAAAGCGGAGATCGGCGTGTCGGTGCCCATCGAGCCCACCGCCTCCTGGCCGGTCGAGGCCATGGGCGCGAGCAGGATCGCCAGATCCTCCTGCGTATAGCCGAAGGCCTGCTGGCGATCGAGCAACGAAACATCGGTGCGCGAGGCGCGCGGCTCGACGGGCTTGAGATCCTCGAGCACGATCTGCGTGTCTTCCAGCCAGCCGCGATAGGGATTGGCGCGCGACAGCGTCTGCTTGATCTCGCTGTCGGAAACGATGCGGTGCTCGATCAGATCGACGAGCAGCATCTTGCCTGGCTGCAGGCGCCACTTGGCGACGATCTTTTCCTCGGGAACGGGCAGCACCCCCATTTCCGACGCCATGACGACGAGATCGTCGTCGGTGACGAAATAGCGCGCGGGGCGCAAGCCGTTGCGATCGAGCGTCGCGCCGATCTGGCGCCCGTCCGTAAAGGCGACGGCCGCGGGCCCGTCCCACGGCTCCATCATCGAAGCGTGATATTCATAGAAATCGCGCCGCTCCTCGTCCATCAGCGGATTGCCCGCCCATGCCTCGGGGATCAGCATCATCATCGCATGGGTCAGCGAATAGCCGCCCTGCACGAGAAACTCGAGCGCATTGTCGAAACAGGCGGTGTCCGATTGCCCTTCGTAGGAAATCGGCCAGAGCTTGGAAATATTGGCGCCGAACAGCTTCGAGGACACGCTCGCCTGACGCGCCGCCATCCAGTTGACGTTGCCGCGCAGCGTGTTGATCTCGCCATTATGGGCGACCATCCGGTAGGGATGGGCGAGGCGCCAGGACGGGAATGTGTTGGTGGCGAAACGCTGGTGAACGAGCGCGAGCGCCGTCTCGAAGCGCGGATCCCGCAAATCGGCGTAATAGGCCGCGAGCTGGGGCGAAAGCACCATGCCCTTGTAGACGACGGTCCGGCAGGACATCGACACAGGATAATATTCGGCGAAGCTGGACGAACCCGCCGCATAGATTCGGTTCGAGACGACCTTGCGCAGAACGAACAGCTTGCGCTCGAAATCATCCTCGTCGACGACATCGGGGCCGCGGCCGACGAACAACTGACGGTGGGCCGGCTCGACCGCCTTCACCCTCTCGCCAAGATCGCTATTGTCGACGGGAACGTCGCGCCAGCCGATGAGGACCTGGCCCTCGCCGGCGACGACTTCCTCGATGATCTTCTCGACAAGCGCGCGCGCCGACCTGTCGCGCGGCATGAAGAACTGGCCGATCGCATAATGGCCCGCAGCGGGCAAAGTCATGCCGAGCGCGGCGCATTCGGGCGCGAAAAACCCGTGCGGGATCTGGGCGAGCACGCCGCAGCCGTCGCCGAGCTTCGCGTCCGCGCCGGTCGCCCCGCGATGATCGAGGTTGACGAGGATCTGCAGGCCCTTTTGCAGGATGTCGTGCGACTTGCGGTTGCGCAGGTCGGCGACAAACCCAACGCCGCACGAATCATGCTCGTTGGCGGGATTGTAGAGGCCCTGGGCGCGCGGCAGGAACGGATCGGTCACGACAGGTCCGCGCGAAAAAGGCGATTCCTGCACGGAAGCGACGCCGGCGGCTGTTTTGCCGTCCTTCGCGCGGGCCGGAGAAAGCTCGCCTGGGGCTTGAGCCTTGCCATTCATTTTCCGCTCCCCTTCGCGGCCGCGATCTTCCCGGCCGATTGTCGTCAAATTGTGCTGGCGTAGTCTGGACGTGGACGGCTGCGGCGCGCGCAGCCAAAAAGGCTTCACGCGGCGTGTTTTTTTCGATCTTTTTTGACCGTCAATCTCGTCATCGCCGTCGCCTGGTTTGCGCCGATCCCCAAATGCGCGCTGGCAGAATTTCGCCTGCAACAAACGCGCCAGAAAATGGTCAGCACAACTGTCCTATCTCGGCTGACCTTGACAGATTTAGAACCGTTCCACAAGTCGCCGCGCGCCGTCAAAGCACATTTTTTGAGACCGCGATAATTTGTCGCCGCTTGTCGGCCGCGCTTGCGCAGAAAGAAGATTGCGACAATAGCTCCTGATGGAATTATTGGAGCGCAGCGGATGAATTTTGCAAGCGACAACGCCTCCGGCGCAGCGCCTACCATTCTGGAAGCGATCGTCTCGGCCAATTCGGGAACCGCCGCGGCGTATGGCGCCGATTCCTTCACGCAGCGCGCTGAGGCCGCTTTGAGCGACATATTCGAGCGCCCGGTCGCATCGTTTCTGGTGACCACCGGCACCGCCGCCAACGCGCTCGCCCTTGGCGCCCTGACGCCGCCATGGAGCGCCGTCTTCTGCCATGAGGAAGCCCATATCCATGACGACGAATGCGGCGCGCCCGAATTGTTCACCGCTGGCGCCAAGCTCGTCGGCATCGAAGGCGAGGGCGGCAAAATCACACCGCAAGCCTTGCGCGACACCCTGAGCCGCTTTCCGCGCGGCCCGGTCAGAGGGGTTCAACCCGGCGCCCTGTCGCTTTCGCAAGCGACCGAGGCCGGAACGATCTATTCGCCGGGCGAAATCGAGGCCCTGTCGGGGATCGCCCATGAAGCGGGCGTCGTCGTCCATATGGATGGCGCGCGTTTCGCCAATGCGCTGGTCGCGCTTGGCTGCTCGCCCGCACAAATGTCTTGGCGAGCCGGCGTTGACGCCCTGTCCTTCGGCGCCACAAAAAACGGGGCGATGGGCTGCGAAGCCGTCGTCTTCTTCAACCCGGAACAGGCGGCGAACTTCGCCTTTCAACGCAAGCGCGGCGCCCATACTTTATCCAAGGGCCGCTTCCTTGGCGCTCAAATGGCGGCCTATCTCGACAATGGGCTTTGGCTGACGCTCGCCAGGCGCGCCAATGACGCGGCAGGCAGAATAGAGAAAGGCCTGGCCGATATTCCGGGCGTGCGCTTGGCCTGGCCGCGGCGCGTCAATGAAATATTTCCGATCGCGCCGCGTTCCCTCGTCGCCGCGCTGCGGGCGGAAGGCGTCGGGTTCTACGAATGGAGCTCGCGCGCCGTGGCGCCGGCGCTGGCCGTCCGCCCGGACGAGGCCTTCCTGCGGCTCGTCTGTTCCTTCGAGACCAGCGACGCCGAAGTGGATCGGTTTCTGGCGATCGTCAGGGCCCATTGCGCTTCGACACCCGGCGCACGGTCGTAATCGGCCGGAATTGGTCGCCAATCCGTAAATCCTCGGTCGCAAGCTTGCCGCAATTATTGGGGAAGCATAGAGGAACGGGTTCCAGAACCCGACGGAGTCGCGTCTGATGAACATTCGATCGAACCAGCTTTTTTCGCGACCGCGCATCGCCGCGCTCGCTCTGGCCGTCTCGCTGCTGTCGATGGGAGCGACGGGCGCCCATGCGCAATGGCTGAGTTGGGACAGCGCGCTGTCGCCGATGCAAGTCGAGCGCATGATCCAGGCAAGCGGATATCGCCTGACCGGCCCTGTCCTGCGCAACGGCCCGGTCTATCTCGCCAATGTGCTCGGCCGGGAGGATGATCGCGAACGGCTCGTCATCGACGCGAGGGACGGACGTTTGCTGCAACGTTACGCAAGCGTCGCGCCGCGAGATTGGTCGAACCCGCCCCGCCCGCAGGCCTCCATGTTCGATCGCTTTTTCGACGGGCAGGACGATGCTCCGCCGCCGCGCCCGCCGGCTTACGTTTATAGTGACGCCGGGGCCGGGACGCTCCGCATCCCCGCCGCCCCGCAGATTCAAGCCGCGCCAGGCGGCCAGGTCGCGCGCGCCGACCAAGGCGCCAGCCCTTCCGACCCCTACGTTATTCTTGCGCCGCCCGCCGCCGGTCATGCGCCCGCGCTTGAGAAGCCCAAGCCGAAGCCGCAAGTCAAACGCACGAAGCCCGAACCGACGCCGGTCGCCCAACCCGCAGCGAATCCGCAAGTCCCAGCCAATCCGCAAGCCGAGATAAGCCCCGCCGCCGCGACGCCGGCGACCGCCCATGTCGCGATGCCGGCGCGGCCGGCTACGACGAGCCACCCGGCCCCCTCCGCGCCCCGCGTCGCGGACACCAAGGCGGTCGCCGCGCCCACGCCGGAAATCGTCCCGGCCGCGCCAGCCCCGGCCGCGCCCGTCGTCGCCTCGGCGCCTCAACCCGCCGCCGCTCCACCCAAACGGGCGCTCAATGACGTGCCGGTCGCGCCGCTCGAATAGAAACGAAAAGGGCGCCCCGGAGGGCGCCCTTTAACAAAGTGCGAGGATTAGCCCGCGTTCAGGCGGCCTGTTTGGCGATCGGCTGAACGACGCTGTCGAGCGTCTTGCCGACCTTATTGATCTCCAGGGTGCGGGGCTTGGCCGCTTCGGGAACCTCCCGCACGAGATCGATATGGAGAAGCCCGTTCTGGGTTGTCGCTCCCGTGGCCGAGACATGATCGGCGAGCTGGAATCGGCGCTCGAAGGCGCGCGCGGCGATGCCCTGGTAGAGAACTTCGCGCTTCTCGCCCTCGCCCTTCGGGGTCTCCTTGGAGCCCCGCACGGTCAGGGTGTTTTCCCGGGTTTCGATTGACAATTCATGATCGGCGAAACCCGCGACCGCGACCGTGATCCGATAGGCGTTTTCGCCGGTGCGCTCGATATTATAGGGAGGATAGGTCGGCGCGGCGCTCTCGATGCCGGAATGCTGGTCGAGAAGCGAAAACAGCCGATCGAAGCCAATGGTCGAACGATAGAGAGGAGACAAATCATAGTTACGCATAGACACATCCTCCTGATGAAGCGATATGAAAAACCAGCGCCCCTGAAGTGGCTGCGCCGGCCGCTGACGCGTCCTGATGGACCGCGACAAAATCCATGTGGTGAGGGGGCGAGCGGGGCGCAAGGGCCGGCGTCGACGCGCCTGAAAGAATCTCGCCGCCCGGCGCTTAAACAGGCGATTGCCTGCCGCCACGCCGCTCGCTATATCGCTCGGGGTAAAAGAGTACTTCGCGTAACGTGGGCGTCGATTCGCGCCGAAGAGAACCTGCCAAACCTGGACCGAAGCCGGTTCTCTTTTCACCGCGAAGGAAAGGGGGGCGCCATTCGCCAGACCCATAATGCCACTGCCCGGAGGACCCTGATGAACAACAATTTTTTGCGCGCCGCCGTAGCCCTGTTCGCCGCGACATGCGCGACATTCGCGCTCGCCCAGATGCGCCAGCCAGGCGATGACGTGATCAAGCCGCTCCCGCCCCAGCAAAAGAACTTTCCGCTCGACCAAACCTGGTCGCTGCGCGACATCAACGACAAGCCGATTCCCGCCGGCCTTGACGCCAGCCTGAAAATCGACGGCAATCTGCGCGGCTCCGGCTATACCGGCTGCAATTCCTGGTCGGCGACGCTGTATCCCGTCAAGGATCAGCATTTGCTGCTTGGCCCCTACGCCTTGACCAAGAAGCAATGCGCCAAGGACATTATGGCGGTGGAATTCTCGTTCCTCTCGGCGCTCACGGGCAGCCCGACCTGGGATCTCGTGAATGGCGATCTTGTCATCAAGGGGCCGAAGGGGACGCTGCGCCTCGCCCGCTCGCTGTAGGCGGACGGCCCCCCAAAAGGCCCCGAGTGCCCGCTACCCCTCCGCGGTGGCCGCTTGCACCGTGGCCGGGCCGTCCGTTTGCGGCTGCATTTCGATGCGCCGCTTGTGGAAGGCCGAGAGGGTCGCGCTATGGCCGATCGAGACGAGCGTCGTCCCGGGCAGCTTCTGCGCGATGGCGCGGTAGATCTGGGCTTCGCTCGCCTCGTCCAGCGCCGAGGTCGCTTCATCGAGGAACAACCAATCGGGCGCTGCGAGCAAGGCGCGGGCGATAGCCAGGCGCTGCTGTTCGCCGCCCGACAGGCGCATCTGCCAATTGTCCGTCTCGTCGAGCTGGTTCGCGAGCGGCGCAAGTCCTGCAGCCTCCAAGGCTTCGCGCATCGCGGCCTCGGCGAATTTGTCGACGGGCGCGGGATAGGCGATGGCGGCGCGCAAGGAGCCGATCGGAATATAGGGGCGCTGGGGCAGCAGCATCAGGCTGGCGTCGGGTTCGGCGATCTTGCCTTGGCCGAAAGGCCAGATGCCGGCGATGGCGCGGAACAGCGTCGATTTGCCTGAACCCGACCGGCCGACAAGCAAGGTCGGCTCATGGGCGGCGAGCGTGATATTTTCCACGTGGACCAGGGCGCGACCGTCGGGAAGAGCCAGCGACAGGGCATCGATCTTGCGGTCGCTCGTAGCCGACCGCGGGAAGTCGATGCGCGGATCCCGCGTACCCAGCGCCTGCGCGCGCGCAATCGCGTCGTCGAATGAAGTCAGACGATTGAGCGTCGCTTTAAAATCGGTGAGCCCGACATAATAGGTGACGAAGAAATTCATCGATTCGTTGACGCTGTTGAAGGCCGCGCCAACCTGATTCAGCGCCCCCAGGGTCAATTTGCCGGCGAAATAGAAAGGAGCGGCGACGACATAAGGGATGAACACCGAGGCCTGAAGGTAAAACCGAGTCAGCGCGGTGAGTCGTTTCCGCACGGCGACGATGCGCATATAATTGTCGAAAATGTCATGGAACTTGCCGTTCGCCGCGCGCGCTTCGTTTTCTTCGCCATGGAGCAGCGCGATCTGCTCGCTGTATTCGCGCGCGCGGGCGAGGCCGAAGCGAAAATTCGCTTCGAAGCGCTGTTGCGTGAAATATAAATTCGTCAAGGAATGGCCGACCCAATGGGTGATCAGGGTGCCGGCGCCCGTATAGGCGAGCGCAACCCAAAAAAGCACGCCGGGAATGACGATCGCGAGGCCCGGCAAGGTGAACCCGGTCGACAAGGTCCAGAGCACGATCGCGTAGGACACAAGCGACGTTAGGTTTTGCAACGCCGTTATCGAATAGCCGTATATGCCCGAGCCCGCGCCGCCGCCGTCGATGAAAGCGTAGATGTCCTGCGAAATGCGCTGGTCCGGGTTGTCGGTCGGCGATCCCGCAAGAAGCATTTTATAATGCGTGCCCTGGCTCATCCAGCGACCGGTGTAATGGGCGGTCAGCCAGCGACGCCAGCGAATGACGAAGGTCGAGGTCACGACATATTCGATCGTATAGGCAGCGACGAGCACCACGACGACCGGCAGGAACACCAGGAACAACTGACGCCAGAACTCTGCTTGATCCAAGTTCTTCAAGGCGTTGGTGAAATCGGCGCGGAAATAGGACAGCCGCACATCCAGCGCCACTTCGGCCTGGTTGACCACAATCAGGAACACGAGGCTCGCCGCCGCGAGCTTGTTCTGCCCGACGACAAAGGCGGGGAACGGCCAGATTTTCGCGCTCGTCGGCGTCGCGGCCTCGAAATAGGGATCGGCGATGCCGATCATCTTGCGCACGACCGGGATGAAGGAAATCGCATAGATGAAAACGCCGAACAGCGCGACCGCGAAGGGAAGGCTGTCGGGGAGGGTGTAGTTCTCGTAAGCCTTTGGCCACCGGCCGAGCTCGTCGACGAGAAACGCCAGCCCGAAGATGATCGTCTCGACGGCGAAAGTCGCCTCGAATATCTTCAGGAACGCCGACAGGCGCTGCGACAGGAACGTGGTGATCGCGCAGGCCAGCGCCGCGCCCGCCAATAGGAACACCATCGTATCCGGCGTATGAAGCCCGACCAGAAATGTCGCCACGGCGAAGACGCCGACGGCAAAGCTAAGAAGTCTCATCGGATGGGGCCTCTAATAAGGTGGGAGCGGCCTGGCGGCGCTGGGAAGGCGCACTATTACAGACCCTTCCGCCTGAAAGAAGGGCGGCGCGCCGCTATTGCGCGTGAAATATTTGTCATCTTTGGCGGCGGCGCACCGTCAGCCGAGCCGCTCCCTGACGGTCGCCGCCATGACGCGGCCAAGTCTGGCGTGCTGGTCGGCCTCGAAATGAATGCCGTCGAGCGGCGAACAATGGATATGCTCGCCCGCATCGACAAAGCCGACGCCATGCAGCTTGGCGACGGCGCGATAGCGCGCGCCCAGCTCGCGCGACTTTTCGCGCGCGCCTTCGAACATATCGGCGAAAGCGGTCAGCTCCACCACCGGCGGAGGCGCGGCCAGAATAATGTCGGGCGGACCGCCGTTGCGGCCAACGGGGAACGATTTTGCGGTCAGCACAAGCCGCTCGACGCCCTGGGCGATATCGCTGGCCGACAGCCAGAAGCGCCGCTTGAGATCGTTGCAGCCTAAAGAAATGATGATGAGGTCGAGCGGCGCGTGGCTGAGCAGGCAGGGCGGCAAATAGGCCAAGCCGTTGCGATAAGGCTCGATCGGATCGTCGAACACCGTCGTGCGCCCGTTCAAGCCTTCTTCGATCACTTTGAACGACGCGCCGAGTTCGCTCTGCATGATTCCGGTCCAGCGCACGCCGGGCGCAAAGCGCGCGCCGGCCGCCGGGTCATAGCCCCAGGTGTTGGAATCGCCATAGGCGACGATGACGGACATGAATGCTTCCTCGTCGATTTTACGCCTCGCCGCACAGGCGCGGCGGTCGTCCTCGGATCGCCGATTTCATAACAGAGATTTTGGCGGCAGGAGCAAAAGGCCGCCCGCGACAAGGATCAATCCGGGCCTCCGTTTTCCCTGTTGACCCATATAGCTGGACGGTTATAGATAGACCCATAGCCAACGAGTTATCAATTGCGATGCCACAGCCCCATGACATCCTTTTCAGAACGCTCGCCGATCCGACGCGCCGGGCCATCTTCGAGCGGCTGTGTCGCGATGGCGACCAGACGGTCGGGGCCCTGACGGCTCAGGCCGGGGTCTCGCAACCGGCCGTCTCAAAGCATCTCGGAATCCTGAAGCAGGCCGGGCTGGTGCACGACCGCCGCCAAGGCCGCCAGACACATTATAGCGCGCAGCTTGGCGCCTTGGCTCCACTGACCGACTGGACAGGCCAAATGGCCAGCTTCTGGCAAAACCGGTTCGACCAACTCGAAGATCTCCTCAATAGGATGGACCAATGACCGATAGCGCAACCGAAACCCTCTCCGTCATTGTCGAACGGGAGATCGCTCATCCGCCGGAAAAGATCTGGCGCGCGCTCACGCAACCCCACCTGATCCAGGAATGGCTGATGAAGAACGACTTCAAGCCTGTCGTAGGCCACAGCTTCAATCTTCGAGCGGACCCGCAACCGAACTGGAATGGAATCATCGACTGCGAAGTCCTCGCCGTCGAGCCGAACAAGGCGTTGTCTTACACATGGGGTTCGTTGGGTGTGAAATCGGTTGTCATCTTGACCCTCACCCCGACGCCCACGGGAACCCTTCTACGCATGGAGCAGTCCGGCTTCCGGCCGGATCAGCCGCAGAACTATCAGGGCGCCAAATACGGGTGGCGGCAGTTCCTAGCAAAGCTGGAGCAGGTCCTGGCGCGGGTAGATTGACATCTGCAGCGTTGCGCTTCGGCTCGTTTTCAAAGGAGGCTCCGTTGAATTGGAACATTTGGGTTCGCCAGATCCACCGCTGGCTGTCGATTGCCTTTACTGTGGCCGTCATCGTCAACATCGTCGCCTTAGTACAGCAGGAACAAGCCGTCTGGGTTGGCCTCTTGGCGCTGCTCCCGCTCGCCTTGCTCCTGCTCACTGGCCTGTACTTGTTTGTTCTGCCCTATGCCGCCAAGTGGCGCAGCGGGTGACGCGCCGGCGGATACGAGTGAACATAAGGACCGGCAAGACATCCAGGATGTTGGCGTAGGTTGCAAAGAAGACCGCCGTCAAGGGGCGCCGCCGGGGCGGCCAAGCCGCGCAAGTAAGGGGCGAGCGACGACAACCATGAAGAAAGCGACAAATATCATGAAGAAGAGCGGCTCGACGGAAGAAAAAGCCGGAGACTCTCCCTCCCGGCTGATCGATGCGAGAATCAAGGAGCTGAGTGATTGGCGGGGCGAGACGCTTGCTCGGGTCCGAAGCCTCATCAAACAGGCCGACCCTGAGGTGGTCGAGACGTGGAAGTGGCGAGGCGTTCCGGTGTGGGAGCACGATGGAATCCTCTGCACCGGCGAAACGTATAAGAGCGCCGTGAAGCTGACTTTCGCCAAGGGCGCCGCGCTCGAGGATCCTTCAGGACTGTTCAACTCGAGCCTTGAAGGCAATACCCGGCGCGCTATCGATCTGCATGAGGGCGACGAAATAGACGAGGACGCCTTCAAGACGCTCATCCGCGCCGCCGTTACCCTGAACAGGTCATCGGCCCGATAGTCGAATCCGGCGCCTCATGAGCTGGCGTGTTGCAAATATCTTGGGTGCTGTTGAAAAGCTTCGAAACAGGATGCCGCAAAAATCGGACTGTACGACGCGCGCTTGGCCTGTGCGACCGGAACTCGACGCCGTTGCAAGAACAAAGTATGTCGCGTGGCGGCTAAAGCACGGTATTGCTCCGGCTTCGGCGCGCTCACCCACCGGACGGAAGAAACGCCATGCCTCGCGTCAACGCGAATGGGATTGTTCTCGAATACGACGCCTTCGGCTCCGACGATCACGAACCCATTCTGCTGATTTCCGGCCTCGGCGTTCAGATGATCCGTTGGACGGTCCCGTTTTGCGAGACCTTGGCATCGCAAGGCTACCGCGTTATCCGGTTCGACAACCGCGATGTTGGCCTTTCGACCTATTTTGATAGTGCGGTCCCGGATCTGGCTGTGGTGGCTCGCGCCGCTGCGCGCGGCGAGCCGCCGCAAATTCCTTACACGCTTTATGACATGGCGGACGATGCAATTGGCCTTTTGGACGCGCTTCAGATCGACCGGGCGCACGTCGTCGGCCGATCAATGGGAGGGATGATCGCTCAGATCGTGGCCAGCGAGCATCCACTCCGCACCCGATCATTGACCTCGATTATGTCGAGCACCGGCAATCCCGATCTGCCGCAGGCCACGCCCGAAGCGATGGCCGTGCTGACCCAACCTGCGCCCCATCCTTCCGAGGACGAGGAAGCCTTCCTTGTTCATAACGTTCGCGTGGCCCGTGTAATCGGAAGCCCCGGCTATCCCTTCGACGAAGGCGCTCATCGCGCACAGATCGTGGCCGAGTACAGGCGAGCGTACAACCCCGCCGGGTTCGGCCGACAGATCGCCGCCATGGTCGCCACGGGTGACCGCCGCACGCGGCTGAACGCGATCGTTGCTCCGACCTTAATCGTACATGGAGCCGCCGACCCGTTAATCCCGCTGACTGGGGGGCAGGATACCGCGGCCAACATCAGCGGCGCCGAGCTTCTGGCGATCGAGGGAATGGGCCACGACTTACCGCCGGAACTATACCAGACCGTGGCTTTGGCCATCGCGAGAAACGCGCAACGCGCCGACAATGGGGCACGGCGCTAGCGGCGGCCGTTGCGCGCATAAATCGAGTGGCCGAGTTCGCCTCCTATGAGACGATCGACTGGGGCGGAATTGCCCATTGTTTGCATGGCGGAGCGGCGCTGCGACCAGCGCTCATCTCCAATTGAATCCGAACCCATCACTGATGGATAGGATGCAACGCATCATTCAGCGATCGAGGCGTTAAAGTCTCGACAATAAATTAGCATTGACTAATGTATTAGCTCACGCTAATGTATCGGCATGAATGAACCCGCCGCTATCAGCGCTGTCCTGCGCACGCTTGCCGATCCCACGCGGCGCGCCTTGTTCGAACGGGTCGTCGGGGCCGATGAGATGACCGTGGCCGAGCTGACGCGCGGCAGCGGCGTGACGCAGGGCGCGATCTCCCAACATCTCAAGTCATTGAAGCAGGCCGGCCTGGTCGCCGAGCGCCCCGAAGGCCGCAATGTCTATTATCGCGCTGAGCCCGAGGGCCTCGGGCCGCTCGTCGATTGGATGAGCCATTACGGCGTGTTCTGGCGCGACCGGTTCGCCAATCTCAGAACCCTCCTGAAGGAGATCGACCCATGAACGACGCCGCGTTGAAGTCCGACACGCAAGACATCGTGGTCGACGAAATCTTCCCCCATGCGCCGGAGACGATCTGGAAAACGCTGACATCAGGCGAACTGATCGCCCGCTGGCTGATGGCGCCGACCGGGTTCGAACCCGTGGAAGGCAGGCGCTTCACGTTCCAGACGACGCCGGCCGGCGAATGGGACGGAATCATCCACTGCCAGGTGTTGGAGGCGGCGCCAAACGAACGGCTCGTCTATGCCTGGAAGGGCGGACACGAGGCAAACGCTGGCTACGGCTCGCGCCTCGACACGGTCGTGACGTGGACCCTCTCAAGGGTCGCCAATGGAACGCGCCTTCGCCTTGTCCATTCCGGCTTTGTGCTGCCGAACAACGAGACGGCTTTCAAGAAAATGGGCGAAGGCTGGAAGAAGGTTGTCCCCAGCATCGGCGCGATCGCCGCGGAACAGGCGTCTTCGAAAAAACTGCACTGACCGCGCGTCGCTGCGGCGGAGTCCGGTTCGAGCGCGAGCGCCTTGCAATAGGAGGCGCGCACCGCTTCGAGCCGCTGCATTCAGGCCCTCGAAGCATTGATGGCCCACGACAATTTCATAGAAGGGAAGACAAATGAGCGAGGCTTACACCGGCGGATGCGCTTGCGGCGCGATTCGTTATGAGATCTCTGACGAACCGATGGCGCAAAACGACTGCCAGTGTCGCGATTGTCAGCGCAAGAGCGGCACCGGTCACGGGTCCTATCTGACCTTCCCGGACAAGAGGCGCGTGAGGCTCGAAGGCGAAGCGACATATTGGGACATCACCGGCGACAGCGGCAACGTCAAGACGCGCGCCTTCTGCCCCATCTGCGGATCGCCGGTGTCTCTGACGTTCAAGGCCGCGCCGGACCTGTTCACCATCCATGCCGCGAGCCTCGACGACCCCAGCCGATACAAGCCGCAGGCGGTGACCTACGCCATACGCGGTTACGCCTGGGACCATCTCGATCCCACCCTGCCGAAATTCGACAAGATGCCGCCGAGGTGAAACGCGGACTGACTTGGCGCGTGTGAAGCGTGAGCGATCGGGCGGGCTTTGCCTTGCCTGCGCCATGCTCGGCTGCTCGACGCCTACCAGTCCTGGGTCATGGGGTTACGGTGCGTCATCGCCAAAAGCCCCCCAAACCGGCATGACGCTGAGCGACCGCGCAAATCAGGTGCAAAATTGCATTTGAAAGACAATATTCTCAACGCCATAAGTTATATCGCGTCGCCATTCGTATTCAATCTCGAATATTAAAACCATTACAATCTGTATTCATCGATATAGTTTTGAATGATTCAAAATATATACATTAGAACATTTCCATATATTGCCGTTTCTATTGACTTGCTTTCCCGAGATGCTTAATTCGACGCATGGGGGAGACAGGACGACATGATGCTTGATAGTCCCGACGCCAAGGCCGGTCCGGGCGCGGAAAGGGCGCCGCGCGACGCCGAGCTTCTCAATGCGCAGCTCCTGGGCCTGTTGGAGCGGCGCCGATCCGTCACGCCGCTGCGGCTTGCGGAACCCGGACCGAGCGCTGACGAAATTGCGCGGTTGCTGACCATCGCCATGCGCGTGCCCGATCACGGCGCGCTGGAGCCCTGGCGCATCATTCTTGTGCAAGGATCGACGCGGGAAGAGCTGGGCGGCAGGCTGGCGAACGCGTTTCTCGAGGCCAATGCGCCGCGAGAGCCCGCGGCCGCCGATCTCGCGGTCCGCAAAATCAAGGCCGTGTTCGCCGCGGCGCCTCTCGTCGTCATCGTGGTGAGTTGCGCCGACGCCGCGGCGCGCATTCCCGAATGGGAGCAAGTCCTGTCCGCCGGCGCTGTCTGCATGAACCTCATGACGGCGGCGTCTGCGCTGGGCTATGGCGCGACCTGGCTCAGCGGATGGGCCTCCTATGATCCCGCCGCCTTGAGGCTTCTCAGCGTTCGGCCAGGCGAGAAGGTCGCGGGCATTATTCCGATCGGCACGATCGTCGAGCGGCCACAGGAACGCGCCCGTCCTTCCCTCGAAAAGCGCGTCACGACATGGGGGGCTGCGTGAGTGACGTCAGCCCGTCCCCCCGCACGGGATCCATCGGCGCTCTTTCGCAACTCGATGTCGGGGAGCGCCTCTTCATCTGGGGCTTCCGGGCGATGGCGCAGCATCACAAGCTCGGTCGGCCGAGCATCGCTGAATTGCGGCAGGTGTTTGGACATTTCGGCGTCGGCGACGCCGTCTTTTCGCTCGAGGCCTTGCTCGATGCTTTCGCGCGCGCCGCCCATTCGCCCGTCGAGGTTCATGGCATGGGTTGCCCATGCGTCTCGACAAGCGAAACATTCCTGTTGCGCGCGGTCGCCGCGACGCAGTCCGGCGCGCTCGAGGTCGCGCGTCGCGAGTTCGCGCGTTGGCTGCCGTGTCCAGCCGCCGACTGGGTGTTGATCCCCGTGGCCGCGATGGGGCGGCTATTTCAGAGGGCCGGCCTGACGATGCTGCTGCGCGAGGCCGAGCCGGCGCCGATGCCCGATACGATGGCCATGCGGACCTGGCCGGTCGGATCGCGCACGCTGCACTGAAGGTGCGCGTCATGCGGATGCAAGGGACGTTGACCGCAGCCGAGGAAGTCTTCCTCGACGACGTTACGCCGCCGAAATTTTCGCGTGCCGGGAGCGAAGTTCGAACGCCCTCGCATCGCGACGAAATGCAGCCGGACAAATTCGCCGCCCTGTTTCTCTCGCTGGTGCGATTTATCGGAGCGGGCTACGCCCATGGCGACGCCGAGTGCTGGGAAGCGGCGCATCGCTGCGCGGAGGAAGCCGTCGGCCCTATCGACGGGCCGTTGTTTGTCGCCCGTGCGGCCGGCCTTGTCCGCGCCGTCCGTCGCCGTCGCGACCCTGATCTTGCCTATTTGCCGTGGTCCTGCCTTCGCCTGTCGAGCGACGAAGCAAAGCTGATGCTTTTGATCGGGGCCGCGCGCGCAACGGACATGCGCGCACTGGAGCGCGCGGCTTCCGATCTTCTTGGCGGCGGCCGCGGCGCGGAAACCATCCAAGCCGCCAACGAACTAGCCAATCTGTGCCGCAGGCCGGCGGCGCGGTAGGCTGCTCACTCAGGCGTCGTAACGCCCGCCGCCTCCAGCCGGACGCTGCCGCCAAGCCAGCAGCCCAGCACCCGGCCCGCAGCGTCAAGCCGGAACCGCAGCGCGATCTCCGACGGCCGGCCCATCGCCCGGCCCTGCCGCACCCGAATCGGTCGGTCGTCAGCCTCGACAAGGCCGTTTTCCAGCAAGCCGAAGGCGAGCGCCGCCGCGGCAATGCCGGTCGCCGCGTCCTCCGGGTAGCCCGACGATTTGGGAAACTGGCGCGCGTCGAACACCCGAGCCTCAAGGTCGGCCGGCGCGTAGGGATAAAGACCGGTCGAGCCGATACGCTCGCAGAGCTTCTCCACGCGCTGGAAGTCAGGCCACAACCCGTCCAGCACGGCCGCGCTTTTGAGCGGAACCAGGGTCTTCACCCGGCTCGTCGAGGCGTTCTGGATGGGGAGAGGCGCCAGTTCGTTCGACGCAATGCCCAACACGGAAAGAATTTCCGCCTCCATGTCCCCGCCATCTGGCAATCTTGCGACCTTGCCTTGGGGCTGCGTGATCTCGACCCGCGCATCCCCGCGCTGCCCATCCACATGGGCGTCCACGCGCCCGCTGCGGGTCCAGATCGAGACCCGGTCGCGGGGCAGCCTGCCGAGCTGAAGGAGCAGCCATACCGCGCCGACCGTCGCGTGACCGCACATCTCCATCTCGTGGTTGGGCACCCAAAAGCGGACGGCGAAATCGCAGCCCGAGTCTGCCGGCGCCGGCAACACGAAGCCGCTCTCGTGTCCATAGAAGCGAGCGACGTCTTGCATGTCCGCGTCTGACATGCCCGAGGCGTCCGCCACGATCGGAGCCGGATTGCCGCCGTGCGGACCTGCGGCGAAGACGCTGACGAGTTGAACTTGTGGGGTCATGAAGCTGGACTCAGTTCGAGAGCGCGCTGCGATTGATCCGACATGAACATTCCTCGGAGGCTCACCCAATGAACGTGTCTCACTTTATGGGCGCAGTCCAGCAGCGGCGCCGTCTCGTCAGTCTCGTCGTCAAAGCCTCGCGACGCGCAGCCGCAGGGCGTTTCCGATGACGCTGACGGAGGACAAAGCCATGGCGGCGGCCGCTATGATCGGCGACAACAGGATTCCGAAGACAGGATAGAGAACGCCCGCCGCGATCGGCACGCCGGCGGCGTTGTAGACGAAGGCGAAGAACAGGTTCTGGCGGATGTTCGCCATCGTCGCCTGGGACAAACGCCTTGCGCGCACAATCCCCATCAAATCGCCTTTGACCAAGGTCACGCCCGCGCTTTCGATCGCAACGTCCGTCCCCGTCCCCATCGCAATGCCGACGTCCGCCGCCGCCAGCGCCGGCGCGTCATTAACGCCGTCGCCCGCCATCGCGACCACCCTGCCCTCGCACTTGAATTTATCGACGATTGCGCTCTTGCACTCGGGCGGGACATCCGCCTCGATATCGACGATGCCGAGGCGCCGCGCGACCGCTTCCGCCGTGGCGCGGTTGTCGCCGGTGAGCATCACCACGCGAATCCCGGCCTCGCGCAGCGCCGCAAGCGCGGCGGATGTCGTCGCCTTGACGGGATCGGCGATGGCGAGGACGCCGGCAAGCTTGCCGTCGACAGCCGCGAAGATCGCCGTCGCGCCGTCCTGGCGTAGAGCGTCAGCCCGGTCGGCAAGCAGAGCGGCGTCGACGCCTTCTTGCTTCAAATAGGCTGCATTGCCGAGCACGATGGGACGCCCTTCGACATTACCCCGCGCGCCTTTGCCGGTCGGCGCGTCGAAGTCTTGCGCCGTCGGGATCACGAGCCCCTTCGCCTCCGCCGCCGCCACGATCGCGCGCGCAAGCGGGTGTTCGGAAGCGCGCTCGATGCCGGCCGCGAGACGCAGCAATTCATCCTCGGCGAAGCCTTCAGCCGCCACGACGGCGGTCACGGAGGGTCGCCCTTCGGTGAGCGTGCCGGTTTTGTCGACGAGCAATGTGTCGACTTTTTCAAGACGCTCCAGCGCCTCGGCGTTGCGGATCAGCACGCCAAGCCCGGCGCCGCGTCCGACGCCGACCATGATCGACATCGGCGTCGCCAGGCCGAGCGCGCAGGGACACGCGATGATCAGCACCGCGACCGCGGCGACGAGCCCATAGGCGAAGCGCGGCTCCGGCCCGAACGTCGCCCAGGCGGTAAAAGCGATTAGCGCCGCCGCGATCACCGCCGGCACGAACCAGCCGGCGACGCGGTCGGCGAGGCGCTGGATCGGCGCGCGCGAACGCTGGGCTTCCGAAACCATCTGGACGATGCGCGCCAGTATCGTGTCGCGCCCGACCTTGTCGGCGCGCATGATGAGAGCGCCGGTCTGGTTCAGCGTGCCGCCGATGACGATGTCGCCGGCAGCTTTCATGACGGGTATGGACTCGCCGGTCACCATCGCCTCGTCGAGCGCCGAGCGGCCCTCCAGCACGGTTCCGTCGACGGGCGCCTTCTCGCCCGGGCGGATGCGCAGACGGTCGCCCGCCTTGATGAGATCGAGCGCCACCTCATCCTCGCCGCCGTCGGGATTCAGCCGTCGCGCGGTTTTGGGCGCAAGATCGAGCAGCGCGCGGATCGCGCCGGAGGTTTGGTCGCGCGCGCGCAATTCGAGAACCTGACCAAGCAGCACGAGCACGGTAATGACTGACGCCGCTTCGAAATAGACGGCGACGCTATCGTCCATGCCGCGGAACGCCAAGGGAAACACGCCCGGCGCCAAGGTCGCCACGACGCTGTAAGCCCAGGCGATTCCGGTCCCCATCGCGATCAGCGTGAACATGTTCAGGTTGCGCGTGACGAGCGAGCGCCAGCCGCGCTCGAAGAACGGCCAGCCAGCCCACAGCACCACCGGCGTCGCCAGTGCCAGTTGAATCCAGGCCGACGCGGCGGCCGGAAGGACGCGATGAATCGGCGGAAACAGATGGCCGCCCATTTCCAGCAGGAACACGGGAACGGACAAAGCGAGCCCGATCCAGAAGCGTCGCGTCATGTCGGCGAGTTCCGGATTGGGACCGGCCGCCGCCGCGACATCCAACGGCTCGAGCGCCATGCCGCAGATGGGGCACGATCCCGGGCCAACCTGACGGATTTCGGGATGCATCGGGCAGGTGAAAATGGCGCCTTCGGGCGCCGCCTTTACCGTTTTCTCGCCAGCGTCGACGAGGTAACGGGCGGGATCGGCCTCGAATTTCGTCCGGCAGCCGTTGCAGCAGAAATGGAACGTCTTGCCGTCGTAATCGGCGCGATGTTTCGAAGCAGCGGGATCGACGCTCATGCCGCAGACGGGATCCCTGACGATTTCAGCGCTCCCTTCTCGATGGCCGCCATCGGCAGGACCGTGCGCATGATGATGGTGGGCGTGGTCCGTCATGCCAATCTCCGTATCCAATACCCCTGATGGGTATGTGAGGGGCCTTGTGTAATATACCCCCATGAGGTATATGGCAAGCATGCAGCCAAACGCCAAAACCGCCTGCCTCAAGCGCCTCAACCGCATCGAGGGACAAGTGCGCGGCCTCGCCCGCATGGTCGAAGACGATCGCTATTGCATCGACGTGATCACGCAGGTCTCGGCGGTGCGCGCGGCGCTGAAGCGCGTCGAGGACGAGGTTCTCAAGGATCACGTCGCCCATTGCGTAGAGCACGCCATTTCCGCCGGCGATCGCGACGAGCAGCGTCAGAAAATTGCGGAACTCATGCATGTGCTCGGCAAGATGTGACGCGAGCATTGGCGCCGAACGACATCGAAACGGAGAATTGCTATGCCTATGCGCTTGATCCCTCTCGCCGCTTTCCTGCTCGCTGCGCCCAGCCTCGCGCTGGCGCAGGACGCCCAGCCCGACGCGATGAAAGGCATGGCGATGAAGGGGGCGGCGAGCCCTGCCGATAAAGCTTTCACGGATTCCATGCAGACGATGATGAAGAATATGATGGTTAAGCCCACAGGCAGGCCCGACCGAGACTTCGTCCTGATGATGATGCCCCACCACCAGGGCGCCATCGACATGGCGAAAGTCGAGTTGCAATACGGCAAGGATCCGCAATTGCTCAAACTGGCGGCCGACATTGTCGCGGCGCAGGAAAAAGAAATCGCCGAAATGAAGGACTGGCTCGCCAGGAATGGCCAATAGCTCTCGGGGTTCGGCTCTTGAGGGCCACGTTTGCCGATCCGCGCAAACGTTAACGTGATCGCGCACATTTCAAAGACCGCGCTGGACTTTGATGGAAATCGTCTATCGATTTCCGTCGGGGTGCCGAATCCGGTTTGCAGAAGTCAACGAGGCGCGGATGTCGCATATCGGCGGTTTGGGTCACAGCGCGATTCTCTTTCCCGCTTCGCTGGCTTTGTTCGGTTTTCTTCTCTGGCTTGGCCGGCGCGCCGACGCCCTCGCCTTCGTCGCGGCTCTCACCGTCTGTCTCGTTGCGACGCTCGTCGCTAAGCTTGCTTTTCATGCTTGTGAATCGAACGTCGCCGCGTTCGGCGTTGAAAGTCCAAGCGGGCACGCCAGTTTCAGCGCCGTTTTCTATGGATGCGCGGCGCTTGTCATCGCTGGCGGCCGGCCGCCTTGGGCAAGAATGGGTGTTTACGCCGTCGCGGCTTTGTTCGTGTTTCTCATCGGCGTCAGCCGCGTCGTCGTCGGGGCGCATACATTTCCAGATGTCGTGGTCGGCCTGGGCATCGGCATGATTTCGATTCTGGTGTTCCACGCGCTGCGCGGGCCGCCGCGTCCCCTGGCCATATCGTTGCGCGCGGTCGCATGGGGAATTCCCACGGGCGCCGTCCTGCTGACGATCATCCTTTATTTCGCCAGACGCTGGACGGCGGAGCCGCTCATCGAAGCGGTGGCGTTGCGGCTCAATCTATTGCTGAACCTGTGCGGGCCGGTTTCGTAGAACTTGAGCGAATGACTGGCGAATCCGGCCGGAATCGGATTTTATGGACGGCGGACGCGCCCAAAGGCTAATAAGCGCGACGATAAGAAGCTTAACAAACGAGGAAACGCATGAGCGGCAACGTCAAGGGACCGGCGATTTTTCTGGCGCAATTCGCGGGAGACGTGGCGCCGTTCAATTCCTTCAACGCGATCTGCAAATGGGCGGCCTCGCTCGGCTACAAGGGCGTTCAGATCCCGACGTGGGACGCCAGGCTGTTCGATCTAGCCAAAGCCGCGCAATCCAAGACCTATTGCGAGGAGATCGCCGGCATCGCGGAAAGCCATGGCCTCGCGATCACCGAACTTTCGACCCATCTGCAAGGCCAGCTTGTCGCGGTCAATCCGGCGTTCGACGAGGCGTTCGACGCTTTTGCGCCCGCCGAAGTGCATGGGCGCCCGCGCGAGCGCCAGAAATGGGCGGTCGATCAGGTCCTGATGGCGGGCAAGGCGTCGCAGCATCTCGGCCTGACGGCGAGCGTCAGCTTCACCGGCGCGCTGGCCTGGCCCTATGTCTATCCCTGGCCGCAGCGCGCGCCCGGCCTGATCGAGACCGCCTTCGAGGAGCTCGCGCGCCGCTGGAAGCCGATTCTCAACGCTTATGACGAGGCCGGCGTCGACATCGCCTATGAAATCCATCCGGGCGAAGACGTATTCGACGGCGCCACGTTCGAGCGTTTTCTCGAGGCGCTGAAAGGCCATAAGCGCTGCACGATCAACTACGACCCCTCGCATTTCCTGCTGCAGCAGCTCGACTACCTCGCCTTCATCGACATCTACCACGAACGCATCAGCGCCTTTCACGTCAAGGACGCCGAGTTCAACCCGACCGGCCGCCAGGGCGTCTATTCCGGCTACGCCTCCTGGATCGAGCGCGCCGGCCGCTTCCGCTCGCTCGGCGACGGACAGGTCGATTTTGGCGGCATTTTCTCAAAACTTGCGCAATACGGCTATTCCTCCTGGGCGGTGCTGGAATGGGAATGCTGCCTCAAGCATCCCGAAGACGGCGCCCGGGAAGGCGCTGAATTCATCAGGCATCATCTCATCCGCGTCACCGACAAGGCGTTCGACGATTTCGCCGGCGGCGGCGTCGACAAGAAGCTGATCAAACGCGCGCTCGGGCTGCGCTGAACAAAGATCGAGGGAAAACGACCATGGCTATTGAAGGACGCAGCGATGCGGGCAAGGGCGGCAGGATTCGCCTTGGCATGATTGGCGGAGGCGAAGGCGCCTTCATCGGCGCGGTGCACCGCGTCGCCGCGCGGATGGACGATCATTACGAACTCGTCGCGGGCGCGCTCTCTTCCACGGCGGAGAAGGCGCAACGCTCGGGCGCCGCGCTCGGCCTGCCGGCCGACCGGATCTATGACGATTTCGAAGCGATGGCCAAGGCGGAAGCCCAGCGCAAGGACGGTATCGAGGCGGTCGCCATCGTCACGCCCAACCACATGCACGCCGGGCCGGCTTACGCCTTCCTGAAAGCCGGCATTCATGTGATCTGCGACAAGCCGCTGACGACATCGCTCGCCGAGGCGAAGAAACTCAAGGCCGCCGCCGACAAATCGGGCCTCATTTTCGCGGTGACGCATAATTACACCGGCTATCCCCTGGTGCGGCGCGCGCGCGAAATGGTCAAGGCGGGCGATCTTGGCGACATCCGCCTGATCCAGGTCGAATATCCGCAGGATTGGATGACCGAAGCGACCGAGAAGACCGGCAACAAACAGGCCGCCTGGCGCGTCGACCCCAAGCGCTCGGGCGCCGGCGGCGCGATCGGCGATATCGGCACCCATGCCTATAATCTGGCCGATTACATCGGCGGCATCGACGTCGTCGAACTCAGCGCCGAGCTCACCTCATTCGGCGCCGGGCGCGCGCTCGACGACAACGTCCAGATCATGCTGCGCTACGCCAATGGCGCGCGCGGCGCGCTCTGGGCGAGCCAGGTGGCGCCCGGCAATGAGAACGGCCTGCGCATCCGCATCTACGGGACCAAGGGCGGCCTCAGTTGGGTGCAGACCGAGCCCAACCATATGCTGTGGTCGCCGTTCGGCCAGTCGACCCGCATCGTGACGCGCGGCGGCCCGGATTCAGGCGTCGCGGCGGCGCGCGTCACGCGCATTCCGCCGGGCCATCCCGAGGGCTATCTCGAAGGCTTCGCCAATATCTACAGCGAAATCGCCGAGGCGATCAAAGCCGCGCGTTCCGGCAAGAAGCCGCCCAAAGGCGTCCATTTCCCGACCATCGACGACGGCGTCAAAGGCCTCGCCTTCATCGAAGCCGCGGTGAAATCGTCCAAAGCCAACGGCAAGTGGACGAAGTTATAGCCGCAGCGCCCCTTCGCCCCGCGCAGCGGGGAGAAGGTGGCATGCGAAGCATGCCTGCGGACGAACGCTACGCGTTCGCCTTGGGATGAGGGGCGGCGCAACCCTCGCCCCTCTTGCAAAACCCTTGCAACGCTCGACTCAAGCATCGCCGCAAAAAAATATCCCAATGATATCAACGTCCCTTCTATCCCCCTGCAAATTTTTTTCTGGTCACATCGTTTGATATCAAGGGCTTGCAAGAGAAAAACCCGATTTTTTTTGTCGCTGCTCCCCGCTTCCACCGTTCGGTTCGCCGCGATCCCTTGCGCCCTGCCTGCGCGCAAGGCGACAGGCCATCTGGCCTAGCCACCCGGACGAACCGCCCGCAATCATATATCTGAAAAAAGCAATTTTCAAATAAATTATTCTCTAAATCAGAATATCCAACCCGCCAGCCCGCCCCTCCCCGGCCGGTTCGAGCGCCCTGCTGCCGGGTTGAGGCGCGCTGGGGAGGGGCCACGCCGCCGAGTCGCCGTCAAGTGGCCAAGCGGCCGCTTCTCCACTTCGTTACGGCCCCTTCGGGGTGACTGCGCCTCGTCGGCGCGACAAGTGGCATCCATGCTATTTTGGTGCGCGAGAGCGGCCTTTTGAGGCCGCTTCGCTCACCAAAACAGCATGGTCAGCCAAACGCCATCGGCGCGCGGAGGGGTCAAGTCCGGCGAATGCGAAGCATTCGCCTTGAGCGAAGCGACCGCGAAGCGGCTTGACCTTGACGCCGAGCACGACGATGGCATCCGCGACGCCTAAGCCCTTGAGCGAGCGAACACCGTATCGCTGGGCTTACCCGCCCATTTCGCCTAGATTGCCGCCGCGGCCCGCGTCCTGGGAGGAGAGAGAGCCATGCACAGCGTCGACCGGTTCCTGACGACCCATACCGGTAGTCTGCCCCGGCCCGACGATCTCATCGAAATGGTCATCGCCACCCAGCGCGGTGACGAGGTCGACCCCGCCGCGCTCGAGGCGCGCATCACGTCGGCGGTGTCCGAATCGGTCAGCCGGCAGGTCGAGGCGGGCGTCGATATCGTCAATGACGGCGAAATGTCCAAGCCGAGCTACGCCACCTATGTCTTGCAACGGCTCACCGGCTTTGGCGGCTCCTCCAATAGCTTCCCCTTCGCCGACCTCAAGGAATTCCCCCGCATCGCGGCCCGGGTGACGGGCGATCCCGGCCGCAAATACCGCAAGACGCCCGGCTGCAACGCCCCGATCGCCGTCTCGGATTTCGACGCCGCCAAGCGCGACATGGATCGTCTGAGCGCCGCCGCCAAAGCCGCCGGGGCGAAGGAGATGTTCACCGCCGCCGCCTCGCCCGGCGTCATCTCCTTCTTCTTCAAGAACGAATATTACCCGACCCACGAGGCCTATGTCTTCGCCATCGCCGACGCGATGAGCCACGAATATGAAGCCATCGCCGCGTCGGGCGCTTATGTCCAGCTCGATTGCCCCGATCTCGCGATGGGCCGCCACGTCCATTATCAGGACGCGAGCCTCGCCGATTTTCGCAAGGTGTTCCAGATTCACATCGAGGCGCTGAACCATTCCGTCCGCAACATCCCGGCGGAGAAAATCCGCATGCACATGTGCTGGGGCAATTATCCCGGCCCGCACCATTGCGACGTGCCGCTCGCCGATGTCATCGACCTGATGTGGAAGGCCAAGCCCCATGCCTATCTCATCGAGGCGGCCAACCCCCGCCACGCGCATGAATGGAAGCTGTTCGAGGAGGTGAAGCTGCCCGAAGGCAAGGTGCTGGTGCCCGGCGTCATCGAGTGCCAGTCGAACTATATCGAGCACCCCGAAGTCGTGGCCCAGCGCATCGACCGCTACGCTAACCTCTGCGGCCGCGAGAATATCGTCGCCGGCGTCGATTGCGGCTTTTCCATCCACGTCGGCATGGGCGGCGTCGACCCCGACGTCGCGTACGCCAAGCTCAAAGCCATGGCCGAAGGCGCCCGCCTCGCGTCGAAGAAATACTGGCCGAAGGCGGGGTAGCGGTCCGGGTTAGCCAGATTGAAGGCGCGCGCGCTTCCCTTCTCCCGCTTCGCGGGAGAAGGTGGCCTTCGCGTCAGCGAAGGTCGGATGAGGGCCTCAAAGCTGGGCGCCACGCAAAAGCGCGGCGGTTCAAGACCCCATTTCAATCATAGGACTCGCATGCCAACGCGCTATCCAGAACAACAACGGGATCAGGCGTGACAATCGGGCGCGCGGCGGCGAAGCGAGGCCGCGCTCTACGACGAGCGCCCTCATCCGACCCGACTTCGTCGGGCCACCTTCTCCCACCAAAGGCGGGAGAAGGGCTCCGCGCGCCTTCCCTTCTCCCGCTTCGCGGGAGAAGGTGGCCTTCGCGTCAGCGAAGGCCGGATGAGGGCCTCAAAGCTGGGCGCCACGCAAAAGCGCGGCGGTTCAAGACCCCGTTTCAATCATAGGACTCGCATGCCAACGCGCTGTCCAGAACAACAACGGGATCAAGCGCGACAATCGGGCGCCCGGCGGCGAAGCGAGGCCGCGCTCTACGGCGAGCGCCCTCATCCGACCCGACTTCGTCGGGCCACCTTCTCCCACCAAAGGCGGGAGAAGGGCTCCGCGCGCCTTCCCTTCTCCCGCTTCGCGGGAGAAGGTGGCCTTCGCGTCAGCGAAGGTCGGATGAGGGCCTCAAAGCTGGGCGCCGACCAAAATAGCGGCGCCATTTCGGCGTCAGGCCAGAGCTTCCGCCAGTCGCGCCCAACGACCGGATGCTACCACTGGATTTTCTGATTTCTCGCCCTCAGGTTCCATCGAACATACAATCAGAAATCTTTAACTCTGCCTCGATGCAGTGGCGGGCAAGTACCTGCATGATGCGGGCCGCCACATATAGCCGCCGCAACTCGCTTGCATCATCAGGATCAGATTTGGAATCCTTGCCCGCGTGCGCGACCGCAATCCGGCAGGATTTGTATATGTACTCATGCGGTTCGGTCGCGCCGCGCAGCTTGTCAAAGTCATTCAATGGCCGTTTCAAATACTCAAAACTGCGAGCATAATCGAAATTATCTCGAAACCAGTTCCTCGTCGCGCCCCGGTCCCGCTGCGTTAATTCGATGATCTTGTAGTAATTGAGAACGGCGTAGCTAATGAGCGCGTTATGCTCCGCGTTCAGTGCCTCACGGTACAGCGCGAGCGCACGACGCGCTTCCGGCGTCGAAGGCATTTTGCGATCAAAGATGTAATGCGGCGTGGTCCGGAATGCGAGTTCAGGCTTTGCAACTGGCACCGGCACCGGGTTGCCGGACCATCCGAAACCGAGCGTGGCAAAATTGTCGTCGCACCACGCGATGACGCTGAGAAAGCGGCGTATCACAGTCGTGGCGCCGCTATCGTCGAGCCGGTTTCCCGTAAGGTCCATATGAACGGATTGAACTTTATCCCGTGTGCGCGGCATCAGCACGAAATGATAGCCATCAAACCTCACCAAGGTGGGTTCACGTGGCCAGGTTACGTGATTGTCGGCGGCCATGTTCAAAAACCGCGAGTGCGGCGTCACGCCTAGTTTCTTCCAAAGCGCTTGCTTAGTTTCCTCCTCTTCATATTCTGAACCATCGCTGGTGGGCTCGCCCGGATGACAGGCTGCAATCTCCATCGCGCTGGCAACACGCACGAAGAATGGTTGTCCGAAGCTCATCTCTCGGCTCGCAGGCGAGAAAAGCTGCCTTTCAAAATCAAATGATGATTCAGCTCCTTCTCGCATGAGGGAGACTGCCATGCGCGGCATGAAGAACGCCTGCTTCCGCGCGCCCTCACGCTCATACGTGAACACGGCTCCGCCGGTGCTATTTACTCCTGTTTCGCCCACGACGACGCGTACGGCAATCAAACTCTCCCGCGCGCCGGCATCCATAAGTAATAGCGTCATCGCCTCGATAAGCGACTTCGTGTTGTGGAAGCCGCCCTTGGGACCGCCAACAGGCGAAAGTGT
>NZ_LMUI01000042.1:237836-239768 GCF_009765995.1 Methylocapsa sp. S129 | reverse complement strand
GGAATTCATGGCTCTCCATCCCCCGCCTCCCGAATCATCAGGAGCACAATAATCAATACCAACAGCTAACGCCATAAGAGCCAATTTGTTGTTTCTGAAAATAAGAATTAATGATAACCTTCTGTCTCATTTTCCAAAAAAACCGATCTTCAAGGAGGTCAGCCTTGAACGCCCCTCATTCTCGCCGTCCGGAAGCCCGCTCGCTTGGGTCAAGGCGCTCGCTTCGGCGTCAGCCGCGACGTCGAGCGCCGCGAGGCGTTTGGGCCCCGTTTTGTGTCCAGAAATTGCGATGTGGAAGCCAGAATGGGCTCAAGCCATTGACATCGCTCATTTCGCGGAAGCAGGCGCACTTCCGCGCGAGCGAAAATCAAGGACTTAGTGAGGGTTTTGACGCGTCGCGACCGGTCATTTGGGCGCTCCGGCTATTCCGGAGCTATTCCATCGGCGGCAATTGTCTGGCCGCCAAAACTACTTCTCGTCCTTCGCCTCCGCAGCCAGAAACTCCTCCAGCCAGTGGATGTCATATTGCCCGTTCTGAATATCCGTGTTGCGCACCAGCGTGCGGAACAGAGGCAGCGTCGTCTCGACGCCATCGACAATGAATTCGTCCAAAGCCCGGCGCAGCCGCATGAGCGCCTCGGTGCGGCTGCGGCCGTGGACGATCAGCTTGCCTACCAGCGAATCGTAAAAGGGCGGGATGACATAGCCTTGATAGACCGCTGAATCGACGCGCACGCCAAGGCCGCCGGGCGGATGATAATAGGCGATGCGGCCGGGCGAGGGCGTGAAGGTGCGCGCATGTTCGGCATTGACGCGGCATTCGATCGCCGCGCCGGTGATCCGCACGTCCTCCTGCGCAATCGTCAGCGGCGAGCCGGCGGCGATCTTGATCTGCTCGTTGACGAGATCGATGCCGGTGATCATTTCGGTCACGGGATGTTCGACCTGAATGCGGGTGTTCATTTCGATGAAATAGAACCGGCCGTCCTCATACAAAAACTCGACCGTGCCGACGCCGATATATCGGAGCTCGGCCATGGCGCGCGCGACAATGCCGCCGATCTCTTCGCGCTGCTCCGCATTGAGCGCGGGCGAGGGGCCTTCCTCCCAGATTTTCTGGTGGCGGCGCTGCAGCGAACAATCGCGTTCGCCCAGATGAATGGCGCGGCCCTGGCCGTCGGCAAGCACCTGGATTTCGATATGGCGGGGCTTTTGCAGGTATTTCTCAAGATAGACCGCGTCGTCGCCGAACGCCGCCTTCGCCTCAGCCTTGGCGGTCGATATCGCGCCGGGAAGCTCTTCGGCGGTATGGGCGACCTTCATGCCGCGGCCGCCGCCGCCCGCCGCCGCCTTGACGAGCACGGGATAGCCGATCTCCGCGCCGATGCGCAGAGCCTCTGCATCGTCGCTTACCGCGCCGGGGGAGCCGGGCACACAGGGAATGCCGAGGCGCACCGCTGTGCGCTTGGCCTCGATCTTGTCGCCCATGATGCGGATATGCTCGGGCCGCGGGCCGATGAAAGCGATGTTATGTTCGCCGAGGATTTCGGCGAAACGGGCGTTCTCCGAGAGAAAGCCATAGCCGGGATGGACGGCGTCGGCGCCGGTGATTTCGCAGGCCGCCAGCAACGAAGGGATGTTGAGATAGGAGTCGCGGGCGGCGGGCGGCCCGATGCACACGCTCTCATCAGCGAGCTTGACATGCATCGCCTCGGAATCGGCAGTCGAATGAACAGCGACCGTGGCAATGCCCAATTCCTTGGCCGCGCGCAGGATGCGCAGCGCGATCTCGCCCCGGTTCGCAATGAGGATTTTATCGAACATCCTGCGGTCCTTTGGGAGGCTCGAAATCCGATGTTGCAGGCAACCGACCCCGGACAATATTGAGCGCGTCCGCTCCCTCCCCCCTTGTGGGGGAGGGCCGGGGTGGGG
>NZ_LMUI01000042.1:148923-237826 GCF_009765995.1 Methylocapsa sp. S129 | reverse complement strand
TGGGGGGGGGGGCGGGGGGGGGGGGGCACGCCGGCCCATCCGAGAAGATAATCGCACTTCACGCCGATAGGTCGGGGCGACCCCCCTCCCTAACCCTCCCCCACAAGGGGGGAGGGAACGCAGCGCGATCGAGGCCATCATCACTCGATAACCAGCAGCGGCTGGCCATATTCAACCGGCGAACCGTCTTCGACGAGAATCTCGATAACCTTGCCCGCTTTGGGCGCGACGATTTCATTAAAAGTCTTCATCGCCTCGACGAGCAGGATCTTGTCGCCCGCCTTGACCATCGAACCGACCTCGATAAACGGCTTGGCTTCGGGGCTTGCCCGGAGATAGGCGGTTCCGACCATCGGCGACTTGACTGAACCGGGGTGATCGGCGGGCGCAACGGATGCGAGGGGCGATGCCGCCGCCGGCGCGGGGGCAGGGGCGGCCAAGGGAAGCGCATAGCTGACGGCAGGCGCCGCGCGACGTTCGCGGGCGACGCGCACGCGCAGGCCGTCATGCTCAATTTCCACCTCGCTGAGGTCATGATGACCGGCGATCTTCGCCAGAGCCGCAACGATGGAAAGATCGACGCCGCCGGTAAAAGGTTCGCCGGGCGCGGCGGCTATTTTTCCTGGCGGTTTCTTCATGCTTTGCTCGCTTTTCGCATCGAGGGGACGCGTCCTATAGCCCGGCGCCGCCTCTAAATAAAGTGCGGGGGCGGCCCGCCTGTCGGCTAGGCCGCTCTTACCCACACGCTATTGTCGTGAAAGGCGGCGCCGCCGAAGGGCGCGACAATATCGTCGCCGGTCAGGACATTGATGCCGCGTCCGTCGAGAAAGGCTTCGCTTGGCCAAACTCCTTCGCTGATCAGAACGCCGCGCCGAAGCCCTTCGAAGAGCTTGGCGTGGAGGCGCGTGTCGCCGCGCTTGTTGCCGAGCCGCACGATATCGCCATCGCCGATTCCGAGCTTTGCGGCGTCCTCTGGATGGATCATCACGGTCGGTCGCCGCTCGCGCGTCTGCGAAGTCGGCGTTTCGGCGAAGGTCGAATTGAGGAAGCTGCGCGAAGGCGAAGTGGCGAGCCGGAACGGATGTTCGTCATCGGCATTCTCGATGATCGTCCAATGGTCGGGCAGGCTGGGCATTTCGCGCCAGGGGCCCATCAGGCCGTTATTCGTGAAGGGCGTCGTCGCCCAATCCGCCTTGAACCGGAAGCGGCCGTCCTTGTAAGCGAATCCCTTGATGAAATGGGCTTCTTCGAAGGAAGGCTGCGCATCGAGCCATTTGTTGGCCTCAAGCGCGTCCAGCGAACCCCAGCCGGAGGCTTCAAGCGTCCAGTCGATGATCTCGCGCGGGTTCATGGCGAAGCCGCGATGCTCGGCGCCCAGCCGTTCGGCGAGCGCGCAGAGGAGATCGTGATTGGAGCGGCATTCCCCCGGCGCGTCGACCGCCTTGGGACCGAACATAATGTATTGATGGCCGCCGCCCTGATAGAGGTCGTCATGTTCGAGAAACATCGTCGCCGGCAGCACGATGTCGGCCATGCCAGCCGTTTCGGTCATGAAATGCTCATGCACGCAGACGAACAGATCCTCGCGCGCAAAGCCACGCCTCACCTTGTCCTGCGCGGGCGCCACGACGACCGGATTGGTGCTTTGCACCAGCAACGCCTTGACTGGACCGCCCCCGCCCAGGGCTTCCGTCTCGCCGCATAGGACAGCGCCGATCCGCGATTGATCGAGCTTGCGCACGTCGGGATCATAGGCGTCGAGGCCTTCAATCAGCGTCTTGCGCCAATGATAGATCGCCGAATTGTTGTGGAACGCGCCGCCGCCTTCATGGGCCCAGGCGCCGGTGACGGCGGCGATGCAGGAGGCGGCATGCATATTGGACGCGCCGTTGCGCTGGCGCGAAAACCCATAGCCAAGACGAAAGTAGGTCCGCTTGTGTTGGCCGACCAGTGCGGCGAAAGCCTCAATTTCGGCGACCGGCAAGCCGGTGATCGCGCTCGCCCATTGCGGATCCCGCGCCGACAGATGCGCCTCAAGCTCATCGGGCGCGTCGGTATAGCGGGCAAGATAGTCGCGATCGGCGAGGCCGTCGCGAAACAGCACATGCATCGTCGCGCAGGCGAGCGCCCCGTCCGTTCCCGGCCGCAAGCAGAGAGCGAGATCGGCCTGTTTCATCGTGTCGTTGCGGTAGATGTCGACGACGACGATTTTGGCGCCGCGCTCTTTACGCGCCCGCATCGCATGGGTCATCACATTGACCTGCGTCGAGACAGCGTTGGTGCCCCAGATCACAACGCAATCGGCCTTGGCCATCTCGCGCGGGTCGGGCCCCATCATCTTGCCCGTGCCCGCGATGAACCCCGGCCATGCGGTATTGATGCAAATTGTCGAGTGAAAACCGGAATAGCGTTTGACATGGGTCAGCCGCTTGATCCCGTCGCGCATCACCAGGCCCATCGTCCCGGCGTAATGGTAGGGCCAGATGCTTTCGGCGCCGAAGTCGCGCTCGTTTTTAAGAAAGTTCTCCGCGACGATATCGAGCGCGTCGTCCCAGGAGATCGGCGCGAACTGTCCCGAACCCTTCGGCCCGGTGCGGCGCAGCGGCTGCGTCAGCCGGTCCTTGTGATGGATGCGCTCGGCATAGCGCGCGACCTTCGCGCAAACGACGCCCGCCGTGTAGCTCTGGTCCGCGGCGCCATGCACGCGCCCGATTCGCGATCCCCCGATCACCTCGACGTCGAGCGCGCAGGCGGACGGGCAATCATGCGGGCATACGGAAGGGCGGCGAACAATTCCTGCCGGCGCGTTCATGGGTTGCTATGCCTCTAAAGGACTTGATCCGAGGCGATAGCATATTTGTTCGACGCGCTTATACCAAATGGCGCAGCGAGCGAAGCGCCCGCGGCTTGCAAAGCCGGCGCATATTCCGCGGCGGCGGCGCCGCGCTCTCCCGTTCGGTTCAGCTACCGTTGCGCCGTATCGCCCGGCGGGGCGAGCGAACCATCGGCAAAGTAACGCTCATGGCGCTGGATAAAGCGGCTGTCCCGCTCAATGGCGCTCGCCCGGCCTTCCCGTAAAAGAGGCGGGCGGACCGCGCCGTCCTGTTGGGCGCGCAACGCGCTGGTCACATACCACCGCCATACGCAAGGATCCGGGTCGGCGGCGGCCGACCCCACTCCGGCAATCGAGAGACCTGCGACAAGGGACAAACGAATAGGCGTATGCATGGCCGTCTCCCCTCACAACTCTGTGGCTGTTTTTTTTTAAAATACGAAGGCCGTAAGACCTGCCGTCACGCAGCGGGCGCCAAGTCCGGCGTATCGCTGTTCGTTACCCATTAGGACATTGTTGTGACGGCATGATGGCGACGCGTAGAAAATTGCGCGGACGGAGCCCGGCGACGCCCGGTCAGCCTTGCCGAACTGTCGCGATGCGCGTCCTCGCTCCATCGGTCTGCACGCGGCCCGCGGCGACAAGGGCCAGAGCGGCGGGGTAAAGCGCGTGTTCCTGCGTCAACACCCGCGCGCCCAGAGTTTCCGGCGTGTCGTCGTCACGCACTTCGACGGCCGCCTGGGCGATGATCGGGCCGGAATCGAGTTCCGGTTCGACGAAATGGACTGTGCAGCCGTGAATCTTGACGCCCGCCTCGATCGCCCGCGCATGGGTGTCCAGGCCACGAAATGAGGGCAGAAGCGAAGGATGGATGTTGAGCATCCGGTCCCGCCAGCGCGCGACGAATGGCGCGCCCAGGACCCGCATGAAGCCGGCGAGGCAAATCAGTTCGATGCGATGAATGTCGAGCATAGCCTGCATCGACCCCTCGAATTCGTCGCGCCCGGCGTAAATCTTGTGATCGACCACGGCCGTCGCGACGCCAGCCTGCCTGGCGAGAGCGAGGCCGCCGGCGTCGCTCCGGTTGGAGAGCGCCAGCGCGATCTCCGCAGGAAAATCGGGCGCGCGCGCCGCGCCGATCAGCGCGGACATGTTGGAACCGCGTCCGGAAATCAGGATCGCCGTGCGTCGACGCGCGATCACAGCTTGAGCCGTCCCCGGGCGACGACCCGCTCGCCTTCATTGGCGATGATTTCGCCAAGACGCACTGGGGCAAGCCCATTCGCGGCGAGCGCCTGGATTGTCTCACCGAGCTGATCGGCGGCGACGAACGCCACCATGCCGATCCCGCAATTGAAGGTGCGCAGCATTTCGCTGGCGTCAATTCCTCCAACTTCGGCAAGCCAGCCAAAAACAGGAGGCGGCGCGAAGGCGGCAAGATCGAGCGCGACGGCGAGATCGTCGGGCAAAACGCGCGGCAAATTGTCGGGGAAACCGCCTCCCGTGATATGGGCCAGCGCCATGATTCCCTGGCAGGAAGCGATTGTCTTGAGGAGCGGCTTTACATAGAGGCGCGTTGGCGTCAGCAAAGCTTGCGCGAGCGCACGCGAAGGCTCGAACGGCGCCGGCGCCTCCCAGGACAGGCCGCTCATCGCGACGACGCGGCGCACCAGCGAAAAGCCATTGGAATGCAAGCCTGACGAGGGCAGACCAAGCGCCACGTCGCCGACTTTCAATCCCGCGCGCGGCAGCATCTGGCCGCGCTCGGCGGCGCCGACCGCGAATCCGGCAAGATCGTAATCGCGATGCGCGTAAAGGCCCGGCATTTCGGCTGTTTCGCCGCCGATCAACGCGCAGCCGGCCTCTATGCAGCCTGCGGCGATGCCCTTCACGATTTCAGCGCCGATGGCCGGATCAAGCTTGCCCGTCGCAAAATAGTCGAGGAAGAACAAGGGCTCAGCGCCTTGAACGACAATATCGTTGACGCACATGGCGACGAGATCGACGCCGATCGTGTCGTGAACGCCGCTTTCGATCGCGATCTTGACCTTGGTGCCGACGCCGTCATTGGCGGCGACCAGAACCGGATCGACGAAGCCCGCGGCCTTCAGATCGAACAGACCGCCAAATCCGCCGATTTCCGCGTCGGCGCCGGGCCGGCGCGTCGCGCGAACGAAAGGCTTGATTCGCTCGACCATGGAATTGCCCGCGTCGATGTCGACGCCGGCTTCGGCATAGGTGAGCGGCGGGCGACGCGTTGAGGTCATGGCGCTTCAATCGGGGCGTTGCGGATCTAGCCGGGTTACAGACTTGACGCTTAAGGCGCAAGGCGGGGCGAGTCGTGCTCTTTTTCCGGGCGCCCGCCGGCTGTGATAGGGTTAAGCGGCAGGCGCCAATCTGGGGAGCGAATTCGCGGTCGATGGAATTTTCAAAACTTTTCCCCAGTCTCCCCAATCTGATTACCCTGGCGCGCCTGTTGCTTGCGCCGTTGGCGGTGCTGATGATCGCCTCACAACGTTTCGCGGAAGCCTTTTTGATCTTCGTGGTCGCGGGCATATCGGACGCCGTCGACGGTTTCATCGCCAAAAGATTCAACCTGCGGACGGAACTTGGCGCCTATCTCGATCCCCTGGCGGACAAGGCGCTGCTGGTGTCCATTTATGTGACTTTGGCGATCTCCGGCGTCTTGCCGGCGGCCATCGCCATTATCGTTGTCTCGCGCGATCTAATGATTCTCACCGCCATCATCGTCTCCTGGCTCCTCGACAATCCAGTGGCTATCCGGCCTGTCCTTGTGTCCAAGATCAATACGACCGCGCAAATCGCTCTGGCTGCTTATGTTTTGGGCGCAAAAGCTTATGGCCTGAGTCCCGTTCCCGGCCAGGATGTCGCCGTCTGGCTCGTCGTCGCCTCCACATTGGCCTCCGGCGGCGTCTATATCAGCCAATGGCTGAATCACATGACCCGTTGAGCGCGATCCAATGAAACAGAACATTGGCTATGTAACTTTTCTCGTGCCGGACTATGACGAGGCGATCGCCTGGTTCACCCAAGTCTTGAACTTTGCGCTTGTCGAGGATACCGCGCTCAGGCACGGCAAGCGATGGGTGCTCGTCGCGCCGCCAGGATCGGGCGGAACGCTTTTGGTTCTTGCCGAACCGGCTGACGAGCAGCAGGCCGCCCGGATCGGCGATCAGACAGGGGGGCGCGTCTTCCTGTTTCTGCATACCGACGATTTTTGGCGCGACCATGCGGCGATGAAAAACAAAGGCGTGCGCTTTCTGGAGATTCCTCGCAACGAGGCTTATGGATGGGTCGCCGTCTTCGAGGACAATTGGGGCAATCGATGGGATCTTCTGCAATTGGCCGAGAAGTCCCACTAGACGTCTCGGCGCGCGCGGCGTGAGCATCAGTCGTCAGATCGTCTTCTGGGTCGCGGCGTTCGTCGCGCTCGGACTTTTGCTGCAAGTCCTGGGCGGCGCCGTGACGCCTTTCGCGCTGGGCATCGTTTTGGGCTATCTGCTCGATCCGATCGTGCAGAGACTGGAGCGCCTGGGGCTAAGCAGGCTCGGGGCGTCGATCCTCATCCTGGTCGTGTTTATCGTGATCTTTGCGATGATCCTTGTCGTCCTCGCGCCGATCCTGGGCGGCCAGCTTGTCGGATTCACGCAGAAGCTGCCGAGCTATGTCATGCGCCTGCAGACGCTGGCTGTCGATCAGGGCAATGCGCTGCTCGATAAATATGGCGGACCATGGCGGGAAAGGCTCGGCCTGGGCAATCCGCTCTCGTCGGAGCAGATCCAGAAATCGATCGGCGACCTCGTCGCGCAGGGCGGCCAATGGGTTGTGAACGCCCTGCGCTCGCTGGCCTCTGGCGGCGCCGCGATTTTCAGCTTCCTGTCCTTTCTCGTCTTCACGCCTGTCGTCGCCTTCTACATGCTGCTGGATTGGGACAAGATGCTGGCGACTGTCGATAGCTGGCTGCCGCTCGATCACCGCGACGGGTTGCGGCAGATCGCCAGCGAGATCAATCACGCCCTGGCGGGCTTCCTGCGCGGGCAATCGCTGGTTTGCTTGTTTCTCGGCCTTTGGTACGGGATCGGCCTCAGCCTGATCGGCCTGGATTTTGGATTTCTGATCGGCGTCATCGGCGGATTATTGAGCTTCATCCCCTATGTCGGCTCGCTCACCGCGCTTGTGCTGTCGCTTGGCGTCGCCATCGTTCAGGGCTGGCCGAACTGGAGTCTGTTTTTCCTCGCACTGGGCGTCGTCGGCGCCGGTCAATTTCTTGAGGGCAATGTGCTCTCGCCCAAGCTCGTGGGGGAATCGGTGGGGCTTCATCCGGTCTGGCTGATGTTCGCCCTAGTCGCTTTCGGCGCCCTGTTCGGCTTCACGGGCTTGCTGATCGCGGTGCCAATGTCGGCGGCGATCGGGGTGCTCGCGCGCCATCTGCTCGGCGTCTACCTCGCCAGCCCCTTTTATCGCGGGCGGCGCGACGAAGAAGCCCAGGCCGGGGCGAGCGAGAACTTATGACAGGCGAGCCCCGGCAATTGCCGCTTGACCTGCCCCACGAGCCGAGCTTCGCGCGCGAAGACTTTCTTAGCGCGCCGGCCAACGCCCAGGCGTTGCGCGCCATCGACGCCTGGCCCGATTGGGCGGGGCGGATGCTGCTGCTCATCGGACCGGCCGGCTCAGGCAAGAGCCATCTTGGCGCGATCTGGGCGCGCGCGGCCCAGGCGGTCACGATCGAGGCGGAAGCGCTGCTCGAAGCGAGCCCGGCTGAACTTGCGCGTTCAAAAGCCCTCCTGATCGAAAACGCCGACCGCGTCGGCGCCGGCGAAGCGAATCTTTTCCACCTCTTCAATCTGGCCCGCGAGAGCGGCGCCTATTTGCTGCTGACTGCGCGGGGCGCGCCGGACAATTGGGGGCTCGAAAAGCCCGATCTGCGCTCGCGCCTGCGCTTGGCGCCGGTGGTGGCGCTTGGCGAGCCCGATGCGGAACTGGCGCGCGCCGTTCTGTTCAAGCTGTTCAGCGACCGGCAACTCGCCGTCGAACCCGCCGTCATTGCCTATATCGCCCTTCGGATCGATCGATCGCTGGGCGCCGCGCGCGCGATCGTCGAGGCGCTCGACCGGGAGGCGCTGGCGCGCGGCAAGGCCGTGACGCGTTCGATGGCCGCGCTGATGTTCAAGGACGCGGAAGACGGGGGATAGGGGACTGGGGGCGTCCGGCCCGCTCTTTCGACGACGAGGGGAGAGCGTGGTTAACGATAAGGGCGACCGGGACTGTCGCGCTCTGAGGCAGTCCCATTTGCGGTGTCGGTTTTTTGTCGCACAATGGTTGTAATCACGCCCCTACGCGTATGACCGGCGTCCGCTGGACCGCTTAACCCATTGATGGAGAATCGCTTGGCTCGCCGCACCGCCTCAAAGGAACTTTCGCCTTCCGTAGAAGACGGCGTGTCGGAGCCGCTCGAAACGGGCGTCGAAGAAGCCGATATTTTCGCGACGCCTGCGCGCTTCATCAATCGCGAATTGTCGTGGCTTGAGTTCAACCGGCGGGTGCTGGAGGAGGCGGCCAATCGCAATCATCCGCTGCTGGAGCAATTGCGCTTCCTGTCGATCTCGGCCAACAATCTCGACGAATTCTTTATGGTGCGCGTGGCCGGCCTCGTCGGCCAGGTGCATACGGGGGAGACTACGCCTTCGGAGGACGGTCTTTCGCCCGCTGAACAATTGACGCGCCTTGGCGAGCGGGTCGGCGAATTGGTGGCTCAACAGCAGGCGCGCTGGCGCCAGTTGCGCAACGATATCGCCAGCGCCGGCATCGTCATCGTCGACGTGGGCGATTTATCCGACGTCGAGCGTAAATGGCTTGAAGATTATTTTCTGCTTCATGTCTTTCCGGTCCTCACGCCGCTGGCCGTCGATCCGGCGCATCCGTTTCCATTCATTCCCAATCTCGGCTTCACCGTCGCCGTGCAGCTTGTGCACGTGTCCGATCGCCGCAGCATGAGCGCCCTCATTCGCGTGCCGAGCAAGATCGCCCGATTTGTGAAACTGCCGGAGACCGCGGAATCAGGAATCCAGCGCTTCGTGACTCTGGAACAGATCATTGTCGCTTTCACGGCCCAGCTTTTTCCTGGCTTCGCGGTGACCGGGCAGGGAAGTTTCCGCCTGATCCGCGACAGCGACATGGAAATCGAGGAAGAGGCTGAGGATCTCGTCCGCCTGTTCGAAAGCGCCCTGAAGCGGCGCCGGCGCGGTTCGGTGATCCGTCTGGAGATAGAGGCGTCGATGCCCGAGGCGCTTCGCGCCTTTGTCACCGGCGACGTCGATGTGGTGGCCGCCGGCGTCTTCGTCGTGGAGGGCATGCTGGCGCTGAACGAACTGTCGCAACTGGTCTCGGTCGACCGACCCGATCTCAAGTTTCCGCCTTATAACCCGCGTTTTCCCGAACGGGTCCGCGAGAACGGCGGCGATTGTTTCGCGGCGATCCGCCAGAAGGACCTTGTCGTCCACCATCCCTACGAATCCTTCGATGTCGTCGTGCAGTTCCTATCGCAGGCGGCGCACGACCCCTCCGTCGTCGCGATCAAGCAGACGCTGTACCGCACATCGTCCGACAGTCCGATCGTTCGCGCCCTGATCGAGGCCGCCGAGGCGGGAAAATCCGTGACGGCGCTGGTCGAACTCAAGGCGCGTTTCGACGAAGAGGCCAACATCCGCTGGGCGCGCGATCTGGAGCGCGCTGGCGCACAAGTGGTGTTTGGCTTCATCGAATTGAAGACCCACGCGAAACTGTCAATGGTTGTCCGTCGGGAAGGCGATTCACTCGCCACCTATTGCCATGTCGGCACTGGCAATTATCATCCGATAACGGCGAAAATTTACACAGACATATCGTTTTTTACGGCCGATCCCGCGATCGGTCGCGACGTCTCGCGCATTTTCAATTTCATCACCGGCTACGCCGAGCCTGACGGGCTGGAATTGATGGCGATTTCGCCGATGATGTTGAAGAAGCGCTTGCTGACCCATATCGCCGAGGAGATCGCTTTCGCAAGGGAAGGCAAGCCGGCGGCCATTTGGGGAAAGTGCAATTCGCTGGTCGATCCGGAAATTATTGACGCGTTCTACGCCGCTAGCCGGGCGGGCGTCCAAATCGATCTCGTCATTCGCGGCATCTGCTGTCTGCGCCCTGGCGTCGCCGGGCTCTCGGAAAATATCAGGGTAAAGTCGATCATCGGCCGTTTTCTGGAACATGCGCGAATTTACGCCTTCGGCGGCGGGCATGGGCTGCCGTCGCCTAAGGCGCATGTCTATCTGTCTTCGGCCGATCTCATGCAGCGCAATCTCGATCGGCGGGTCGAGGCGATGGTTCCAGTTCTCAATCCAACTGTGCATGAACAGGTGCTCAATCAGATTATGGAAGCTAATCTGATGGACAATCAGCAGAGCTACCTTGTAATGCCGGACGGATCGAGCGAACGGATCACGCCGGCCGAAGGCGAGGAGCCGTTCAACGCGCATAAATATTTCTTGACCAACCCCAGCCTGTCAGGCCGCGGCAAGTCATTGAAAGAATCGAGCCCGAGATCGCTTCCCAAACGCAAGCCGCGGAAGTGACTTTCGCATGGCGACGAAAGGCCGTTTATGTCATTGTCTGAAGCGAGAGGGCGCTTGCCTGGCGAGCCGGTGGCGATTGTCGACATCGGCTCGAATTCGGTGCGCCTTGTCGCCTACGAGGCCCTGACGCGATCGCCGACGCCGACCTTCAATGAAAAAGTGCTCTGCGGCCTGGGCAAGGGCGTCGCAACGACCGGCTTCCTGACTGACGAATCCGTGGCCAAAGCTTTGGCGGCGCTTCAGCGCTTCAAGGTTCTCTGCCGGACGATGCGCATCGAGGATATCAGCGCCGTCGCGACGGCCGCCGTGCGCGACGCCGCCAACGGTCCGCAATTTCTCGAGCTTGCGGAACTGGCGATCGGGTGCAAGATCGAGCTGCTCGACGGGCAGCGCGAGGCGCAATTATCGGCGCTTGGCGTTCTCAGCTCGATTCACGAGCCCGACGGCGTCGTGGGCGATCTGGGCGGCGGTTCGCTCGAACTGATCGACATCCGGAATGGCAAGGTCGGACGGGGCGTGACCCTGCCGCTCGGCGGCCTTTCGCTGATGGATGTCTCCGAGCGCTCGCCCAAAAAGGCTGTGCGCATCGTCCGAGACGCGCTCTCCAAGGCCAAACCGCTCGACAACCTCTCGGGGCGCACGTTCTATGCGGTGGGCGGGACGTGGCGCGCGCTGGCGCGCCTGCACATGCGCCAACGCCAATATCCCCTCAATGTGATGCACAATTATGTGATCCCCTCCCGCGACGCGCTCGAATTCGCCAAGCTTGTCGAGCGGATCGAGGCCGACGCTTTATTGTCGATCGAATTCGTCTCGGCGGCGCGGCGTCCACTGCTCGCCTATGGCGCCGTTGTTCTGGAAGAAATCATTCGCAGGGCGGCGCCGAAGGAAATCGTAATGTCCGCTCTCGGCGTGCGCGAGGGCATGCTCTACCAGCGGCTCTCCCAGGCCGAGCGCGACGCGGATCCTTTGCTGGTCGCCGCACGAGAGTTCAACATTCTACGTTCGCGCGCGCCCGCGCATGGCGAGGAGCTGTTCGCCTGGACCAGCCTGCTGATGAAATCGAGCCATCTGGAGGAGACCAAGGAAGAGGAGCGCCTGCGCCACGCCGCTTGCCTGCTCTCCGATGTCGGCTGGCGCGCGCACCCCGACTATCGCGGCGAACAATCTCTAAACTTGATCGCCAATGCGGCCGTCATCGGCATCGACCATCCCGGCCGCGCCTATCTCGCTCTTGCCGCATCCTATCGTCACCTATCGGCGGATCAGGACGTGGGGCCGCACCTGCGCTCGCTGGTGCCGGCGCGCCTTCTGGATCGCTCGCGCGTTCTGGGCGCAGCAATGCGCGTCGCCTACATCATTTCGGCGGCGATGCCCGGCATCCTGCCGCGCGCGCCGATGATCTGCCAGAAGGGCAAAGTGGTTCTGACGCTTCCCTCCGATCTCGCGCCGTTGAACAGCGATCGCTTGCAAAACCGCATGAAGCAATTCGCCCGCCTGATCGGCGGCGATCCGGAAATCAAGGCGACGCCCGCGAGCGCCGGCGTGCCGCCAGAAAGCCGGTACGCGGAAGCCGAATAGACGCCGACGCTCGGGTGTTAACAACGCATCGACGATCCAACGGGCGGCAACTTAATCCCCTATGGCGGCGTTCATCACCGAGCTGTCATCAAGTGACCGCATTGTCTCGTAGAGTCGTTCGATTAGCCAAGGAGAGCTTCATGTCGCATTCAAGCCTGTCATTCATCGCTGCTTTGGGCGCCGGGTTGGCGCTCACCCTCGCGCCTGCCTTGGCGGATGTCGTCAAATACAAGGCCGCTCTCAACGGCCCGAGCGAAAACCCGCCGACCACGTCCAAGGGCGTCGGCGCCATCGAGGCCGATTACGACAGCGCGACCAAGACGCTGACCTGGTCGGGGACCTATTCGGACCTCACGGGGCCGGAGACCGCCGCGCACTTTCATGGACCCGCCCCCATGGGGACGAATGCCGGCGTGATGGTGCCGGTCGACGCAAAGTCCAGCCCGTTCAAGGGGTCGGCTGTGCTGACCGACGAGCAGGCCAAGGCGTTCGCCGATGGGCTGATCTACTTCAATATCCATACGGCGCAGAACAAGGGCGGCGAAATTCGCGGGCAGCTCGCGCCGGCGAAATAACCGGAAACGCGTCCCCTCGGGCTCTCTAATTTCCCGCCGCTTTGGCGGCGGGGGTTTCCTCGGCCTCGCGCCATTCCAGCGTAACGACCTTGCCGTTTTCAACGGTCAGCGCCAAACGTCCGCGCTTGAGTTCAAGCGCTCTCGCTCCGAACAAGGTGCGCCGCCAGCCATGAAGGGCGGGGACATCGGCGCGGTCGTCGGCTGCGATCATTTCGAGATCGTCGACTGTGGCGATCATTTTGCCGGCGACGCCGCTTTGGTCGCAGACCTGACGCAGCAGCACTTTAAGCAATTCGACCGTCGCCGCGGAACCGGGCGGACCGCGCTTGTCCTTTTCGAGTCTGGGCAAGCTCTTAGGGTCGCGCGCGAGGCCTTGTTCGACCGCATTCAGGATTTCAGCGCCCGCCTTGGCGCGCTCCATGCCGCGTGGAAAAGCGCGAAGATTGGCGAGCGCCTCCGCGCTTCGCGGCGCGGCCAGCGCAATCTCCACGAGAATATCGTCCTTGAGGACGCGTGAACGCGGCACGTCGCGCGTCTGCGCTTCCTTTTCTCGCCAGGCGGCAAGCTCCATTAAAACAGCTAGATCACGCGGTTTCCTCGCGCGGTTCTTGAGCCGCTCCCAGGCATTTTCAGGGTGCTGCTCGTAGGTCGAGGCGGAGGTGAGAATCTTCATCTCGTCCTCGAGCCAGGAAAGCCGTCCCGATTTGCCGAGCTTGACGAGCAGCGCCCGGTAAATGTCCCGGAGATGGGTGACGTCGCCTATCGCATAGTCGATCTGCGCCTGCGCGAGCGGACGGCGCGCCCAGTCGGTGAAGCGGGAGGATTTGTCGATCGCGACATGGCAGATCGAATTGACCAGTTCGCTGTAAGAGACCTGATCGCCGTAACCGCAGACCATCGCCGCGACCTGGGTGTCGAACATGGGTTTGGGCACGACGCCCGCAAGTTTCCAGAAAATCTCGACGTCCTGGCGCGCCGCATGAAACACCTTGACGACATTTTCATCCGCCATCAGCGCGAATAAAGGCCGGAGATCGAGGCCCTCGGCCAGAGCGTCGATCGCCAGCGCTTCATCGTCGGAGGCGACCTGAACGACGCAAAGGATCGGCCAGAACGTGGTTTCGCGGTGAAATTCCGTATCGACGGCGACGAAAGGATGACGGGCGAAGCGCTCACAGGCGGCGGCAAGTTCGTCGTTCGTCGCAATTAAATTCATGAATCGTCCATAAATGAAAGGCTGGCCACGCGCCAGCCCTCATATCCTGCCCGGGCCGTCCTTGTTTGGGGAAGAGCGCTTATTTGTGCGGTTGGGCGGCGATCTTGGGACGGTCCTTGCGTTGCGGGGCGGGGGCATGTTTGGGCATGCCCAGGCGCTTGTCGAGATAGACGCCGACGGTCGTTTGAAGATCCTCGATGCAGTTTTCGAAGAAATGATTGGCGCCTTCGATCACGGCATGTTCGATGTGAATGCCCTTCTGCGTCTTCAATTTCTCGATCAATCCCTGGACTTCCTTGAGCGGCGCGACGCGGTCGCGATCGCCGTGGACGAACAGGCCGGACGAGGGGCAGGGCGCCAGGAACGAGAAATCGAAACGATTGGCCGGCGGGGCGATCGAAATGAAGCCTTCGATCTCCGGGCGGCGCATTAAGAGCTGCATGCCGATCCACGAGCCGAACGAAACGCCGGCGATCCAACACGCGCGCGCCTCCGGGCTGATCGATTGCGCCCAATCGAGCGCCGAGGCTGCGTCGGACAATTCGCCCTGGCCGTGATCGAAGGCGCCCTGCGAGCGTCCGACGCCGCGAAAATTGAAACGCAATACGGAAAAGCCTCGCTCGGCGAAGGCGTAATACATATTATACACGATCTGATTGTTCATCGTGCCGCCAAACTGCGGATGCGGATGCAGGATGATGGCGATCGGCGCGCCCCGCGTTTTGGCGGGATGGAAGCGGCCTTCAAGTCGTCCAGCCGGGCCGTTGAAAATTACTTCAGGCATTTCGCCTCCGTTATCTCAATCTTGTCACACGCCACTTCGCGCGGAAGGTCCAATCCCCGCCCTTGACATCCCATCGCCAGCGCCGCATCTCCTGTTAGAATGGTTCTAACAGTCGCTGGCTTCAGCGGCGACGAAGCGGAACGCACGGAAATTGTGGCCGGATTGGCGCGGAGCGCGCCTTCTAGCACGGTTCGCCAGTGCAAATGCAAGGCTAAAACGCCAGAGTCCTGGCGTTATGTCCGGGCAACGGACAATGGCGAACGGCTTTTCCTTTCGCTCATATAATAAGTTGGCGGGCGATTTGAAGCAGACGAGGCGCAGCTATCTCGATTTCAACGCGACGGCGCCGTTGCGCGCCGAGGCGCGCGAGGCTTGCGTGGCCGCTTTCGAACTGGCGGGAAATCCCTCCTCGATTCACGGGGAAGGCCGCGCCGCGCGGGCGGTCGTCGAGCAAGCGCGGGCAGCCGTCGGTGAATTGGCGGGCGTCTCGCCGCGCGGAATCACCTTTGTCGCGAGCGGCACCGAGGCGGCCAATCTGGTCCTGACGCCCGCTATCGCTGGGCTTCGCGCGCCGCTGAAAAGGCTGATCGTCTCGGCGGGAGAGCATTCCTGCGTGCTGAAAGGCCACCGTTTCGCGCCTTCGATGGTCGAAACCGCGCCGCTGCGCGACGACGGCCGCATCGATCTCGACGCTCTTGCGCAGGCGGTCGCTCGCGACGACGGCCCGGTCATGCTGGCGCTTCAAGGCGCCAATAACGAGACGGGAATCATCCAGCCGGTCGCCGAGGCGGCGGCGCTGGTTCACGCGGCCGGCGGCATCGTTGTTTGCGACGTCGTGCAATTGGCTGGGCGGGCGCCTTGCACAGCGGGGGCGCTGGGCGCGGATTTTCTCATTCTTTCCGCTCATAAGCTTGGCGGCCCCAAAGGGGCGGGCGCTCTTGTGGCGGCCTCGCCGGAGATCGGCGTCGCCGAGCCGCTGCTGCGCGGCGGCGGGCAGGAACGGGGTTTGCGGGCCGGAACCGAGAATGTCGCCGCGATCGCCGGATTTGGCGCAGCGGCGCGCGCCGCCATGGCGGAATTGGCGGACGAGCCGGCGCGGCTGGCGAAGTTGCGCGAAGGCCTCGCGGCGCATATCGCCCGCGCAGCGCCGGACGCGGTCATTTTCGGCCTTGGCGTCGCGCGGCTGTCCAATACCTTGTGTTTCGCCATTCCCGGCATTGGCGCAGAGACTTTGATGATTGCGCTCGATCTAGCGGGCGTTGCGGTCTCATCGGGCGCGGCCTGTTCGTCGGGCAAGGTCGCCCGCTCGCATGTGCTCGACGCGATGCGGGTCGATCCGGCGCTGGGCGCAGGGGCGATCAGGCTGAGCCTTGGCTGGTCGTCGGACGAGACGGATGTCGCCCATTTTGGAGAGGCGATCGCGGGGCTCGCGTCCCGTATGCGGCGAGGCAGGCGTGCGGCGTAAACCCAGAGAAGAGGCTTGTGCCCACGTGAGAAAAGATAGGGGAAGACAGAATGCTTGATCATATCGGTTTTTCCGTCAGCGACACCGCCGCCAGCCGGGCCTTTTATGTCGCGGCTTTGGCGCCGCTCGGCATTGAAATCGCGGCAGAGTTTGGCGATCACACAGGCTTTGGCCGCGACGGGCGTGCGCAATTCTGGTTCGGGGGCGGCGGCAAGCCCGCGAGCGGCGTGCATCTGGCCTTCACAGCCAAAACTTGCGCCGAAGTGCGCGCTTTTCATGAAGCGGCGCTTAAAGCGGGCGCCAAAGACAATGGGGCGCCGGGGTTGCGCCCGCATTACCATCCGAACTATTACGGGGCGTTTGTAATTGACCTCAACGGGCACAATATAGAAGCGGTATGTCATAGCCCCGAGGCCTGAAACAAAAGCCAACAAGTTTTGACCCCCACCGGCGGTCCTTGAAACCGACGAGGCGAGGAGAAGTCCACATGGCGGCTGTCCAGGAAACTGTCGACCGCGTTCGTTCGATCGATGTAAGCGAATATAAATACGGGTTCATCACCGATATTGCGTCCGATAGGGCCCCCAAGGGCCTGAACGAGGATATCGTTCGGTTCATCTCGGCCAAGAAGAGCGAGCCCGAATGGCTGCTGCAATGGCGGCTGGAGGCTTATCGTCGCTGGCTGACGATGGACGAGCCGCAATGGGCGCGCGTCGAACATCCGCCGATCGACTATCAGGACCTCTATTATTTCTCGGCGCCCAAATCGACGCCGGGGCCAAAATCGCTTGACGAAGTCGATCCTGAGTTGCTGCGCACCTATGCGAAGCTTGGCATTCCGCTGATCGAGCAGGAAATCCTCGCCGGCGTCGAGCGGCCGCGCGTCGCGGTCGACGCCGTGTTCGATTCCGTCTCGGTGGCGACCACTTTCAAGGCCGAACTCGCCAAGGTCGGCGTGATCTTCTGCTCGTTCTCCGAAGCGGTGCACAACCACCCCGAACTGGTGCGCAAATATCTCGGCACGGTCGTGCCCGCGTCCGACAATTTCTACGCGACCTTGAATTCGGCCGTGTTCTCCGACGGCTCCTTCGTCTATGTGCCGCCCGGCGTGCGCTGCCCGATGGAGCTCTCGACCTATTTCCGCATCAACGAAAAGAACACCGGCCAGTTCGAGCGCACGCTGATCATCGCCGACAAGGGCGCCTATGTCAGCTATCTCGAAGGCTGCACGGCGCCCAAGCGCGACGAGAACCAGCTTCACGCGGCGGTCGTCGAACTCGTCGCGCTCGACGATTCCGAGATCAAATATTCGACCGTGCAGAATTGGTATCCCGGCGATTCCGAGGGCAAGGGCGGCATCTACAATTTCGTGACCAAGCGCGGCGATTGCCGCGGCGCACGCTCGAAAATCTCGTGGACGCAAGTCGAGACCGGGTCGGCGATCACCTGGAAATACCCGTCCTGCATCCTGCGCGGCGACAAGTCGCGCGGCGAATTCTATTCGATCGCGATTTCGAATGGACGCCAGCAGGTCGACAGCGGCACCAAGATGATTCATCTGGGCAAGGACACGACGAGCCGCATCATCTCGAAGGGCATCGCCGCCGGCCGTTCGCAGAACACCTATCGCGGCCAGGTCTCGGCCCATCGTCTGGCGACGGGTGCGCGCAATTTCACCAATTGCGACTCGCTGCTGATCGGCGACAAATGCGGCGCCCATACCGTGCCCTATATCGAAGCCAAGAACAGTTCGGCTGTCTTCGAGCACGAGGCGACGACTTCGAAAATCTCCGAGGACCAGCTCTTCTATTGCCTGCAGCGCGGCCTGTCGGGCGAAGAGGCGACGGCGCTGATCGTTAATGGCTTCGTGCGCGACGTGCTGCAACAATTGCCGATGGAATTCGCAGTCGAGGCGCAGAAGCTGATCGCGATCAGCCTTGAGGGGAGCGTCGGGTGACGAAGCCCGTCATCAACATCGCCGATGTGCCGCTGCGCGATGGCGGCAATGGCGGGCAATTCGACGCCCGGCTCGGCCGCATCGGCTTCATGATCGGGGCGAGCAAGCTTGGCTGCCAGTTGCATATCGTGCCGGCGGGCAAGAAGGCGTTTCCGCGCCACGCCCATCACGTCAACGAGGAAATGTTCTTCGTCGTGTCGGGCGAGGGGATTTATCGGCTCGGCGACGAGACATACCCTGTCCGCGCCGGCGATGTGATGAGCGCGCCGGCTGGCGACGTCTCGACCGCGCATCAGATCGTCAATACGGGATCGACGGAGCTGCGCTATCTCGGCTTTTCGACGCGCCTCGATCCCGACGTCGTGGAATATCCCGATTCCAATAAATTCGCCGTCGCATCGATGGTTCCCGCCGACAAGGGCCTGGTCGCGGCCAAGCTCGCCTTTATCGGCCGCCGCGAAAATTCACTCGGCTATTTCGACGGCGAAGAATGAAAACGAAAGAATGAATATGCTTGAAGTCAAGAATCTCAGCGTCGAAATCCATGGCAAGCCAATCCTCGACGGGCTCAACCTCACGGTGAAGGCCGGCGAAGTCGCCGCGATCATGGGGCCGAACGGATCGGGCAAATCGACGCTCTCCTATGTCATCGCCGGCAAGCCGGATTATGAAGTGACGGGCGGCGATGTATTGCTCGACGGCGAAAGCATTCTCGAAATGTCGCCTGACGAGCGCGCCGCCAAGGGCCTGTTTCTCGCCTTCCAGTATCCGGTCGAAATTCCTGGCGTGGCGACGATGACTTTCCTCAAAGCGACGCTTAACGCCCAGCGGCGCGCGCGCGGTCTGAAGGAAATGACGACGCCCGATTTCATGCGCGCGGAGCGCAGCGCCGCCGATCGCCTGAAGATCGACCAGGAAATGCTGCGGCGCCCGCTTAATGTCGGCTTTTCCGGCGGCGAGAAGAAGCGCATGGAAATTCTGCAGATGGCGCTGCTGCAGCCGCGCCTCGCCATTCTCGACGAAACGGATTCGGGGCTGGACATCGATGCGTTGCGGATCGTTTCGGAAGGCGTCAATGCACTCCGCGACAAGGACCGCGCCTTCCTCGTCATCACCCATTACCAACGCCTGCTCGATCACATCAAGCCGGATGTGGTGCATGTGATGGCCAAGGGCCGCATCGTCAAAACCGGCGGCCCCGAACTCGCGCTCGAGCTTGAGCGCAACGGCTATCGCGACTACGCGGCGGACGCTGCGTGAGGACGACATGACATTGCATGCGTTGAAAACAAGAACCGCCGCCGAGACCGCGCTCGCGGAGCAATTCGCCGCCGGGCAGGGCGCGCTGTCGGCGCTCGACCGCGAGGCGTCGTTTCGTCTGTTCGCGGCCAAGGGCCTGCCGACGCGCCGCGACGAAGCCTGGCATTACACGGATCTGCGCTCGCTCTTCGCCAGCGTCGCACCGCTTGCAAATGCGCCTGACGCCGCCGCCATCGCCGCCGCGCGCAAAACTTTGGCTGCGCGGGCGCGCGCAGGCGCAACGACGCTGGCGATTGTCGATGGTCGCTACATCTCCGAATTGTCGGACCCGCCGCCCCAGGGCGTCAGCGTCGCCGCGCTGACGCAGACCGGCCGCGGCGGCAATGGCGATGCCGATCCCTTGCTCGCGCTTAATGGCGCGCTTGCCCAGGGCGGCTGCGTCGTCACTGTCGATGCGGGCGCCGACGTCACAAAGCGCATTGAAATCGTTCATCTGATGACGGACGGGGCGGCGAAGTCGGTCCATTCGCGGGTGGCGATTGATATTGGAGCGGGCGCGCGGGCGCGAATTGTGGAGAGCTTTGTCGGCGCTGACGCAGGCGACCAGCGCGATGCGGCCACCCTTATCGATCTGACGGATGGCGCGAAACTCGATCACGCCGTCATTGTCGAGGATAATGCGGCTTTACACATTGAAAGCCAGACGGCGCGCCTTGGCGACAAGGCGGAACTTTCCGCTTTCGGTTTCGTCGCGGGCGGGGCGCTGGTGCGCCGGCAGATTTTTGCGACATTGACCGGCCAGAACGCCAGGATTGCGCTCGGCGGCCTCTCGCTTCTCAACGGCAAACGCCATGCCGACACCACGCTGGTCGTCGACCATGCCGCACCGCATGGGCAGAGCCGGGAGTTCTACAAACATATCGTCGCCGACGATGCGACGGGCGTCTATCAGGGCAAGGTCGTCGTGCAGCCCGGCGCCCAGAAGACCGATGGCGCAATGAAGAGCCAGGCGATCCTGCTCTCGCCGCACGCCGTCATGAACAACAAGCCGGAACTCGAAATCTTCGCCGACGATGTCGTTTGCGGCCATGGCGCGACAGTGGGTGCGCTCGATCCTGAACAGACGTTCTATCTGCAAGCGCGCGGCCTGCCCAAAGCCGAGGCTGAGGCCATGCTGCTGGAGGCGTTCGGCGCCGACGCGATAGCGCGCGTCAATGACCAGGAACTGGCCGAGCTGCTGCGCGAAAAGATGCGCGCCTGGCTCGCCAGACGGACGGAGGGCGCGCGCCGATGACGATCCACAATCCGATATCGGCGCCATTGGACGTCGAAGCGTTGCGCGCCGACTTCCCGATCCTGGCCGAACGCCCCTACGGCAAACCGCTGGTCTATCTCGATAATGCCGCCTCGGCACAAAAGCCGCGCGCGGTGATCGAGCGCCTGACGCATGCCTATGAGCACGAATATTCCAATGTGCATCGCGGGTTGCATTATCTCGCCAATGCCGCCACCGAGGCCTATGAGGCGGCGCGAGAAAGCGCGCGCCGTTTTCTCAACGCCGGCTCGCATGAAGAGATCGTCTTCACCCGCTCGGCGACCGAGGCGATCAATCTCGTCGCCGCCAGTTTCGGCCTCGCCCATATCGGGGAGGGTGATGAAATCGTGCTTTCCGTCATGGAGCATCATTCCAACATCGTGCCCTGGCATTTCCATCGCGAGCGCAAGGGCGCAGTGTTGAAATGGGTCGATGTCGCAGACGATGGCTCGTTTTCGCTCGAAGCCTTCGAACGCGCTTTAACCAAACGCACCAAAATCGTCGCGATCACGCATATGTCCAATGTCCTGGGCACCGTGACGCCGATCAAGGACATCATTCGCATCGCCCATGCGCATGGCGTTCCCGTGCTGGTCGATGGCTCGCAGGGCGCGGTGCATCTCGATGTCGACGTGCGCGATCTCGACGCCGATTTTTATGTCTTCACCGGCCATAAGGTTTATGGGCCGACCGGCATCGGCGTGCTCTATGGCAAGCGCGCCCTGCTGGAGGCGCTGCCGCCGTTCAACGGCGGCGGCGAGATGATCCAGGACGTCACGCAAGACGTTGTCACCTATAATGCGCCGCCGCACCGTTTTGAGGCGGGCACGCCGCCGATCGTCCAGGCGATCGGCCTTGGCGCTGCGCTCGATTATGTCGAAGGGATCGGGCGGGCGCGCATCCGGACGCATGAGGAATCCTTGGCCGCCCACGCCCACGAGCGGTTGGGCGCGATCAATTCCCTGCGCATTTTTGGCCAGGCGCCCGGCAAGGGGCCGATCGTCTCGTTCAACATGCAAGGCGCCCATGCCCATGATGTGGCGACGATCATCGATCGCTCGGGCGTCGCGGTGCGCGCCGGCACCCATTGCGCAATGCCGCTCTTGCAACGCTTCGGCGTGACCTCTACCTGCAGGGCGTCGTTTGCGCTATATAACACGCATGCCGAGGTGGACGCCTTGGCGGAAGCTCTGATCCGTGCGCAGAGCCTGTTCGCCTGAGGAGGGCTTGAAGAGATGACCGACAGCCCGACGATGGACCATGCGCCCAACCAGCCCGTGGTCGCATCGCCCTCGGCGATCCCGGCGGATGAGTTGCAGCGCCTGACCGACGATATCGTCGCCGCGCTCAAGACGGTCTATGATCCTGAAATTCCGTCAGATATTTACGAGCTTGGCCTCATCTACAACATCGACATCGACGACAGCCGTTTCGTGACCATCGAGATGACTTTGACGGCCCCGGCATGCCCGGTGGCGGGCGAAATGCCGGGCTGGGTCGAGAATGCGGTGAGCGCGGTCGGCGGCGTTTCTGGCGCCAAGGTCAATATGGTGTTCGACCCGCCGTGGGATCAAAGCCGCATGTCGGACGAGGCGCGGGTCGCGCTGGACATGTGGTGAGCGCACGCGGTCTTTAACGCCTGCGGCAATAAACCGCCTCCAAGCAAATTTGTATCTCCAGCTTGAGGCCAGGCTCATCGCGCATCATATATTTGATTGGTGAGCGCGCGCGGACCGAATCGCGGGTCCGAAATGGGAATGCGCGCCGGGCGGAACGCTCTGGGCCGGGACTGCGCTTTCTGCGCCACAGGTGGTGGCTATTTCTCCCATCTGCCCAGAAAAGACGCAGTTGCATGCTGATTGATGCAGTCATGCACATCCGAAAGTCGATGACGGCCGTATCCGCTCTTGTTGGACTCGCCGAGTTGAGTATCCAATCGCGGAAGATGTTGCGGAGGTGATTCGAAATCGCATGTGGCGACCAGCCGACTGGTGGAAGTCGTGACCCCACCCCGAAGGCCGTCCGCGCATTAAGAGGTGCCATCCATGTTCAACGACCATGTCTTCAATGCGTTCATGCGCTCGTTTGAGGCGCGGCGCGAAACCGAAATGTCGCTCTCGGAATATCTGGAGGCGTGCCGGGGCGACCCCATGCTCTACGCCAATGCGACGGAGCGCCTGCTGGCGGCGATCGGCGAACCCGAAATTATCGACACGGCCAAGGACCCCCGCCTTGGCCGTATTTTTTTGAACAGGACGATTCGGGCCTATCCCGCCTTCGCCGGCTTCTACGGCATGGAGGAGACCATCGAGCGGATCGTCTCCTTCTTCCGCCACGCCGCCCAGGGGCTGGAGGAGCGCAAGCAGATCCTCTACCTGCTCGGGCCGGTCGGCGGCGGCAAGTCTTCTCTCGCGGAGCGCCTCAAGGCGCTGATGGAAGTCCACCCGATTTATGTGATGAAGGCGGGCGACGAGATCAGTCCGGTGTTCGAAAGCCCGCTCGGTCTGTTCGATCCCGAGACGATGGGCGCGATGGTCGAGGAACGCTACGGCATCCCGCGCCGGCGCCTCAACGGGCTGGTCAGCCCGTGGTGCCTCAAGCGGCTTGAAGCGTTTGGCGGCGACGTTTCGCGGTTCACCGTCGCCAAGATCCAGCCTTCCCGGCTGCGTCAGATCGCGATCGCCAAGACCGAGCCGGGCGACGAGAACAACCAGGACATTTCGTCGCTGGTCGGCAAAGTCGACATCCGCAAGCTTGAGGCTTTCTCGCAAAACGATCCCGACGCCTATAGCTATTCGGGCGGCCTTAACCGGGCCAATCAGGGCATTCTCGAATTCGTCGAAATGTTCAAGGCGCCGATCAAGATGCTGCACCCGCTGCTCACCGCCACCCAGGAGGGCAATTATATCGGCACCGAAAATATCGGCGCCATTCCCTTCTCGGGTGTGATTCTGGCCCATTCGAACGAGGCGGAATGGCAGAGTTTTAAGGCCAACAAGAACAATGAGGCCTTCATCGACCGCATCTCGGTCGTCAAGGTTCCTTATTGCCTGCGCGTGACCGAAGAAGGCAAGATTTACGAGAAGCTGATCCAGGGCTCCGAACTGGCGAAATCGCCCTGCGCGCCCGCGACTCTGGAGACGATGGCCCGCTTTTCCGTGCTGTCGCGTCTGCGCAAGCACGAGAACTCGACCCTCTACGCCAAGATGCGCATCTATGACGGCGAGACGTTGAAAGAATCCGATCCAAAGGCGCGCAGCCATCAGGAATATAAGGATTCGGCCGGCGTCGACGAAGGCATGGACGGCGTCTCGACGCGCTTCGCGTTCAAGGTTCTCGCGTCGACATTCAACCATGACACGACGGAGATTGGCGCCGATCCCGTTCACTTGATGTATGTGCTGGAGCAGGCGATCCGCCGCGAGCAATTGCCCGACGAAACGGAGAAGCGCTATCTCGAATTCATCAAGGGCGAGCTGGCGCCGCGCTATGCCGAATTCATCGGCCACGAGATTCAAAAGGCCTATCTCGAATCCTATTCCGACTACGGGCAAAACCTGTTTGACCGCTATGTCGATTACGCCGACGCCTGGATCGAGGATCAGGATTTCAAGGATCCCGACACCGGCCAGCTTCTGAATCGCGAGCTGCTCAATCAGGAATTGACGAAGATCGAGAAGCCGGCCGGCATCGCCAATCCGAAGGATTTCCGCAACGAGATCGTCAAATTCTCGCTGCGCACGCGCGCCAATAACGGCGGCAAGAATCCATCCTGGACGTCCTACGAAAAAATCCGCGAGGTGATCGAGAAACGCATGTTCTCGCAGGTCGACGATCTTCTTCCGGTCATTTCGTTCGGATCAAAAAAGGACGGCGACACCGAGAAAAAGCACGGCGAATTCGTCGAACGCATGGCGGCGCGCGGCTATACCGAGCGGCAGGTCCGGCGTCTGGTCGAGTGGTATATGCGGGTCAAACAGGCCGGGTGATCCCAAGGAGCAGAGGAAAAGCGCATGCAGGTTCTCGATCGACGCCTTAATCCGGGCGGGAAGAACCTTGAAAATCGCCAGCGATTTCTTCGCCGCGCCAAGGCGATTGTGCGGCAGGCGGTGCGTCATTCCTCCCAGTCGCGCGATATTTCCGACATTCTTGAGGGAGGCGAGATCAGCATCCCCGCCCGTGGGGTCGATGAGCCTCGCTTCCATCACGGCCCCGGCGGCGTTCGCGACGAAGTGCTGCCGGGAAACAAGAAATTCGCGGAGGGCGACCTGCTGCCGCGCTCGGGCGAGGACGGCGGCGGTTCGGGACAAGACGGCGGCGGCGCCGACGGCGAAGACGCCTTTCGCTTCATTCTGACGCGCGAGGAATTTCTCGATCTGTTTCTGGACGACCTCGAATTGCCCGATCTCGCCAAGCGACGGCTTGCCGAAGTCGAGCACGAGGGAATCCGCCGGGCCGGCTATGCGGTTTCGGGCTCGCCGGTGAACATTGCGATTGGCCGCACGATGCGCCATGCCATGGGACGTCGCATCGCGCTGCACCGTCCAAGCCCGCAGTCGGTCGCGCTGCTTGAGGGAAAGCTCGCCGATTGCGCGGATCCCGAGGGTCGCGCGGCGCTGCAAAGCGAGATCGCGGCGCTTGAGTCCAGGATGCGGCGCATTCCCTATATCGACCCGATCGACATCCGGTATCGCCGCTTCGAGAACGTGCCCAAAGCGGTGGCTCAGGCGGCGATGTTCTGCCTGATGGACGTGTCCGGCTCGATGTCCGAGCACATGAAGGACCTCGCCAAGCGCTTCTACATGCTGCTCTACATTTTTCTCACCAAGCGCTATCGCCATGTCGAGATCGTGTTCATCCGCCATACCGACCGCGCCGAAGAGGTCGACGAGCAAACCTTCTTTCACAGCCCCGCCACCGGCGGCACCGTGGTGTCGAGCGCCTTCGAGGCGATGCGGCGCATCGTCGAATTGCGCTATCCTCCAGAAGACTGGAACATCTATGCGGCGCAGGCGTCGGACGGCGACAATTCCTACAGCGACGGCGAGCTGACGGCCCAGCTTTTGCGCGACCATATTCTGCCCGCTAGCCAGTATTTCGCCTATCTCGAAGTCGGCGACGCCGATGAGCGCGGCGAGGGCGCCGCGTCGCGCTCCTCGCTGTGGGGCGTTTACGATTCCTTGCGCGCCGGCGGCCTGCCGCTGTCGATGCGAAAGGTCACCACGCGAGGCGAGATTTTTCCGGTGTTTCGCGAACTCTTCCAGCGCCGGCAAGCCGGAGAGAGGGTCGCGTCATGAGCGCAGGGGCGATGGAACGTCTTTACGAAGGCGCCGACTGGGATTTTCCGATACTGCAGCGGCTGCACGACGCCTGCGAGGACGTCGCGCTGAGCGAACTCGGGCTCGATCTCTATCCCAACCAGATCGAAGTGATCACCGCGGAGCAGATGCTCGACGCCTATTCCTCGGTCGGCATGCCGCTGTATTACCGGCACTGGTCGTTCGGCAAGCATTTCACCCAGCACGAAGCGCTTTATCGCAAGGGTTTGCGCGGCCTTGCTTATGAAATCGTCATCAACTCTTCGCCGTGCATCTCCTATCTGATGGAGGAAAACACGGCGACCATGCAGGCTTTGGTGATCGCCCACGCCGCCTTCGGCCATAATCACTTTTTCAAGAACAATTATCTGTTCAAGCAATGGACGGACGCCGAAGGGATTCTCGAATATCTGAATTTCGCCAAAGGCTATGTCGCGCAGTGCGAGGAACGCTATGGCCATGCCGCGGTCGAACACACGCTCGATGCGGCGCATGGCGTGATGTCGCATGGCGTTTTTCGCTATCCCGGCAAGAAGAAGCTCGACCTGCGTGGCGAGGAGAAGCGCGCGAGGGATCGGCGCGCACATGACGAGCGCAGCTTCAACGATCTGTGGCGCACCGTTCCGCTCGGACCCGCCAAGAGCATGACAGAATTGAGCCTAGAGCGCCGAAAGGCGTTGCTGGGGCTGCCGCAGGAAAACATCCTGTATTTTCTCGAAAAATCGGCGCCGCGCCTGCTGCCCTGGCAAAGAGAGCTGCTGCGCATCGTGCGCCAGATCGCGCAATATTTCTATCCGCAGGGACAGACCAAGGTGATGAACGAGGGCACGGCGACCTACGTGCATTACCGCATCATGAATCGCTTGCATGAGCGAGGCGGCATTTCGAACGGCGATTTCCTCGAATTCCTGCAATCGCACACCAATGTCATTTTCCAACCGGCTTTCGACGATCCTCGCTTTTCGGGCTTCAATCCCTATGCCCTGGGCTTTGCGATGATGCAGGACATCGAGCGGATCGTGACCGATCCTGATGACGAAGATCGGCAATGGTTCCCCGAGATCGCGGGCGCCGGCGACGCCATGGCGGTGCTGCGCGACATCTGGGCTAATTATCGCGACGAGAGCTTCATCAGCCAATATTTAAGCCCGCGCCTGATGCGGCAGATGCGCATGTTCCAGCTTCACGACGATCCCGCGGTGAAGGAGGGGATCAAGGTCGAGGCGATCCATAATGAACGCGGCTACAGCCGCATCCGCCGCGAACTCGCCAGGCGCTATGATGTCGGCTGGTCGGACCCCAATATCGAAGTGGTCGACGTCGACCTCGTCGGCGACCGGCGCCTCATCCTCCACCACCACGTCGTGAACGGACGCTTGCTCGCCGAGGGCGCCGCCAGAAGCGTATTGCAGCATCTGGCCGATCTGTGGGGCTATGACGTGCTGCTGCGCGAGATCGGCCCCGCGGATGCAGTGCTCAAGGAGCATGGCTGCAGCCCGAAAGGGACGGCGCTGGCGGCGTAAAGGCAGAGAGACAGCACAAAGGAGGCCGGTCCGAGGGGATACGATCAAGCCTTTCCCTCCGGACTCGACGTTGTCCCGCCGCCTGCGCTATAGCAGCCTATGCAAGCCATTCTTCTCGTCTTCATCGGCGCCGGGCTCGGCGGCGTGTTGCGCCATGTGATCAACAATGCAGCGGCGCGGCTGCTCGGCAATGATTTTCCCTATGGGATCATGTTCATCAATATCACCGGCTCGTTCGTCATGGGCCTGCTGGTCGGCTGGCTGGCGTTCCGCGCCGGCGAGGGCTGGACGCGGCAGGCGCAGCTTTTCGTCGCCACCGGCGTACTCGGCGGCTACACGACCTTCTCGACCTTTTCGCTCGACTCGTTCCGGCTGATCGAGCGCGGCCAGATTGGCCTCGCCGCGCTCTATATCGGCGGGTCGGTCATCCTCGGCGTTGTGGGTCTGTGGGCGGGGCTGGCGCTGGTGCGGAGCATGGCATGAGCGCTTCGCCCGACAAGGTCGCGCTGCTCGACGTCAGCGAGGACGAAGCGGGCATGCGGCTCGACCGCTGGTTTCATCGCCGCTTTCCCAAACTGCCGCAGTCCCATCTCAATAAGATCGTCCGCAAAGGCGAAGTGCGCATCTCGGGCAAGCGTGCGGAGATTTCAACGCGGCTGGAAGCCGGGCAGAGCGTGCGCGTGCCGCCGCTCAATCTTAGCCCCGAAGCCGCGCCGAATGCGCCGGCGCCGCCCGATCCGCGCGATGCCGCCGATATTCGCGCTATGATCCTTTTCGAGGATCGCGACGTTATTGTGCTCAACAAACCCTACGGCCTCGCGGTGCAAGGCGGTTCGGGCACCAAGCGCCATATCGATGGCATGCTCGCCTCGCTCGCCAACAAGAACGGCGAGCGACCAGTGCTTGTGCATCGGCTCGACCGCGATACGTCGGGAGTCCTGCTGATCGCCAAGTCGCGCAAAATGGCGGCCGATCTTGGCGCGACTTTTCGCTCGCGCGGCGCCAAAAAAATCTACTGGGCGATGGTCGAGGGCGTGCCGAAACCCGCGCAAGGACGCATCTCGCTGTTTCTCGCCAAAGGCGAGGCGATGGGCGCCGAGCGCGGACCGCGCAAGGGCGACCGCGCCGATATCGAGCGGATGCGCGTCGCCAAGCATGGCGAGGTCGACGCGCAGCATTCGCTGACGCTCTATGCGGTGGTTGAAAAGGTCTCACCGCGTCTGGCCTGGCTGTCGATGCGCCCTATAACCGGACGCACCCATCAATTGCGCGCCCATTGCGAGGCGATCGGCCACCCCATCATCGGCGATCCCAAATATAACCGGCGCGAAGCCAATGATCCCGCCCGGGCCGACCCGCTGCGCGCTGTGCCCTCCGGACTTGAGCCCAAGCTTCATTTGCTGGCGCGCCGCCTCATCCTGCCGCACCCACGGGGCGGAATCATCGACGTCACTGCGCCATTGCCCGAGCATATGAAGAAGAGCTTCGACATGTTCGGCTTCGACGTCAAAACACGCGATCCGATCGAAGACGCGCCCGATGAGTGAGGAATATTCGCCCGGCGATCCTATGCGCGCCGCGCAAAAGAACATGCGCCCCGTCGCGCTCGCCCGGTTCTATGAGACGGCGAGCGTCGCCCCGGCTGCGGGCGGCTTCGCGCTGCAACTCGATGGGCGCGGCGCCCGCACGCCGGCCAAGAAGGCGCTGGTGTTTCCAACGCAGGCGTCGGCGGAACTCGCAGCGAGGGAATGGGCGGGGCAGGGCGCGACGATCAACCCGGCTGATATGCCCGTCACCCGCATCGCCAATTCCGCGATCGACGGCGTCGCGGCGGCGATCGCTGAGACTCGCGCTGAACTCGCCGCCTATGCCGAGACCGACCTGCTCTATTATCGCGCAGGCGCGCCGGAAAAGCTCGTCGCGGCGCAGGCCGCGGCCTATGACCCCGTGCTCGACTGGGTGCATGAGGCTTATGGCGCAAGGTTCATGCTCGCTGAAGGCGTGATCCATCTGCGCCAGCCCGAGCGCTCGTTGAACGCGATCCGTCAGGCTTTGGAGGGGATCAACGAACCTTTCGCCCTGGCCGCTCTTCATGTGATGACGACTTTGACCGGCTCCGTGCTTCTCGCGCTTGGCGTTTTCCGCGGGGTCTTGAGCGCGTCAGATGCCTGGCGCATCGCCAATGTCGATGAGGATTTCCAGATCAGCCAATGGGGGGAGGACGACGAGGCCATGGCGCGCCGCGCCGCGCGCTGGCGCGAAATGGAGGCGGCGGCGGCAACGGCGGGAGCGTTGCGCGGCTAGTGGCGAGATGAGGCGGCGCGATTTTCAACCCCGTTCCGGGTCCGCCCGCGCCATGTTAAGAGCGAATGCGTCGCTTATTGGCCGGGAGCCTCATCCTTGAAACAGATGCTCGAAAGACTTGACCGCCGGCGCGCCAGGGCCCGGCTCGGCGGCGGCGAAGCGCGCATCAAGGCGCAGCACGCCAAGGGCAAGCTGACCGCCCGCGAGCGCATCGAATTGCTGCTCGATCATGAATCGTTTGAAGAATTCGACATGTTCGTCGAGCATCGCTGCGCCGATTTTGGCATGGAGAAGACCAAAATACCGGGCGATGGCGTCGTCACCGGCTGGGGCACGGTCAACGGCCGCACCGTTTTTGTTTTCGCCAAGGATTTTACGGTTTTTGGCGGCTCTCTCAGCGAGGCGCATGCCCAGAAAATCACCAAGATTCAGGACATGGCGCTGAAAAACCGCGCCCCGATTATCGGCCTGTTCGACGCGGGCGGCGCGCGCATCCAGGAGGGCGTGGCGGCGCTTGGGGGCTATGGCGAGGTGTTCCAGCGCAATGTTCTGGCTTCGGGCGTCATCCCGCAGATATCGCTCATCATGGGGCCTTGCGCGGGCGGCGACGTCTATTCGCCGGCGATGACCGATTTCATCTTCATGGTGCGCGACACCAGCTATATGTTCGTCACCGGCCCCGATGTCGTCAAAACCGTCACCAATGAGACGGTGACAGCCGAAGACCTTGGCGGCGCATCGGTTCACACCACCCGCTCGTCGATCGCCGACCGCGCCTATGACAATGATGTCGAGGCGTTGTTGCAGACGCGCCGGCTGATCGATTTTCTGCCCGCCTCCAACACGGACGATGTCCCGCTGCTCCCGAGCTTCGACGATCCCGACCGGATCGATATGTCGCTGGACACGCTGATCCCGGACAATCCGAATAAGCCTTATGATATCAAAGAGCTGATTGCCAAGATCGTCGATGAGGGCGATTTCTTCGAAATTCAGGAAGCCCACGCCAAGAATATCGTCACCGGCTTTGGCCGCATTGAAGGCCGCACGGTGGGAATCGTCGCCAACCAGCCGATGGCTTTGGCCGGCGTGCTCGACAGCGACGCCTCACGCAAAGGCGCCCGCTTTGTGCGATTTTGCGATTGTTTCAACATTCCGATCGTCTCCTTCGTCGACGTCCCCGGCTTCCTGCCGGGCGTCGCGCAGGAATATGGCGGCCTGATCAAGCACGGCGCGAAATTGCTGTTCGCCTATGCCGAGGCGACGGTTCCCAAGGCCACGATCATCACCCGCAAGGCCTTCGGCGGCGCCTATGACGTGATGGCGTCAAAACACCTGCGCGGCGACATTAACCTTGCCTGGCCGACCGCCCAGATCGCCGTCATGGGCGCCAAAGGCGCGGTTGAGATCATCTTTCGCGCCGATATCGCCGATCCCGCCAAGATCGCCGAGCGCACCGCCGAATATGAAGCGCGCTTCCTATCGCCCTTTGTGGCGGCGGAGCGCGGCTATATCGACGAGGTGATCATGCCGCATGCGACGCGAAAGCGGCTATCGCGCGTGCTAGCGATGCTGCGGAACAAGAAGCTCGAAAACCCGTGGAAAAAGCATGACAATATTCCACTTTAGCGATCGGCGCTTCTCGAATCCTCGGTGTCCCCGGTGCGCCAATTCTTGCGGCCTTATGGTTACTGGGGCTGCCGCAGACGTCGTCAGTGCGACGAACTTGCCGAACTACTTTCATTCGTCATGGTAAACGACACGGCAAACACTCTGAAAATCGCCATCGACTCGAAGTTTCAACGACTTGACATTAATCGTTGCTTTACTGGCCGCCTCTAGGGTGAAAAGAACTGCGTCTCTTTCGAGGTCCACTTGGTTTCGGTCCCGTTCCGAAATTCGATAGTCCGAGCGCTTGAGGACGTCGCCTTGCGGCCCCCGGCGGGCAGTCGTTCGGTCAAGGGGCGCATCTACGCCGAACAGCTCGATGTTTCCTTCCGTCTTGCGCCATTTGCGGTGCTTTGCGTTCTCTTCGTCGTTCTGGTGGTCGCAACCTCCTTGTGGAACAGCGCCCCGCGCTTCTATCTATCGCTTCTGTCGTTGGCGACCATCAGCCTTTCGATCTTCGCGCTGGCGATGTGCTGGCGCTGGCGCCGGATGGGCAAGCCGCCGGAAAGCCGGACCCGGGATGTCAATCTGCTGATTCTGGTCGCCGCGGCTTATGGCGTTTGGCTGAGTTCGATGCCGGTGATGTTGTTCGTCGGCGCCGACGCCGACTTCCGCCTGCTGATCGCCTGCACGACCGCGGGGTTGATCGCCATAGGCATGAGCGTCTCTGCGGTGCCCTGGGCTGCGATTTGCTTCTCCGGCAGTATTATTGTCGGAGCGTTTTATGCGCTCGCAGTGACGGGCGAGCCCTTCTACATTCTGATCGCCATTCTACTTGCGCTCTACGCGCTGTTCATCATTTTAACGATGGTGCATTTGAGCAAGGTGCTGCTCAGTCGCATTATTTCGGAAATCAAGGTCGAGCACCAGAAAGACGTCATCAGCCTTCTTCTCTTCGATTTCGAAGAGAACGCGAGCGACTGGATTTGGGAAATCGATGTCGAGGGGCGGATCCGCAACCCGTCGGCCCGCCTGGCGCAGATATTTGGCAAAAGCTTCGCGCAGCTTGACGGCGCGATGCTGTCCGCCCTGCTGAATATCGACGACAGCCGGGTTAAACCGGCCAAGATCGACGAATTGCTCTGGAAACCGATTGCGAACAGGGCCACTTTTCGCGACTGCCTGCTTCCGATCAGAATCGCGGGCGAAACCCGCTGGTGGTCGCTGACCGGCAAGGCGACCTTTGATTCCAACGAGCGCTTCAGCGGTTATCGCGGCGTCGGATCCGACGTCACCGCGGCCAAACAGGCCGAAGAGCGGCTTTCCTATCTTGCTCGCTTCGACGCGCTCACCGACTTGCCGAACCGGACTTTTTTTCACGATCGCCTCCTGGAAGCGATCGTCGAGGCGCCGTCGGAAAAGTCGGGATTTGCGGTTCTATGCCTTGATCTGGACGAATTCAAATACGTCAACGACACATTCGGGCACGCCATTGGCGATCGTCTTCTGGCTGAAGTCGCGGACCGGTTGCGGCTCTGCGTCGACAAAGGCGATGTGGTCGCACGGCTCTCGGGCGACGAGTTCGCGATTCTGGCGCGCAGCGCCGCCAAGGATCGCGCCAGCGGCCTCGCCGCTCAGATCGTCACCGCGATCGCTGCGCCGATGCTGATCGAGGGAATTAAGATCAGCCTTCACGTGAGCGTCGGCATTGCAGTCTCGCCCTGTGAAAGCCCCGCCGAAATCATGCATCGCGCCGATCTTGCTCTTTATCGAACCAAGAATGAGGGGCGAAACGGATTTCGCTTTTACGACGCGGAAATGGACGCGAAGGTCGAGGCGCGGCGTTCGCTCGAAGCCGACTTACGCGGGGCGCTTGCCCGCGACGAGTTCGTTTTGCATTTTCAGCCCGTGGTCGCTGCGCAAAACCTCAAGACCACGGGATTTGAAGCGCTGCTGCGGTGGCGCCACCCCATCCACGGCCTTGTGCCGCCGGCAACGTTTATTCCGATCGCGGAGGAAAACGCCTGCATCGTCGCGATCGGCGAATGGGTCATTCGCGAAGCGTGCCGCGTCGCGGCGACCTGGCCGGACGACATCAAGATCGCGGTCAACCTGTCGCCAATTCAACTGCGTTATTCCGACCTGTGCGCGATCGTCGCCAGCGCGCTTGAGGACAGCGGACTCGCCGCGCGCCGGCTTGAACTCGAAATCACCGAGTCGATGTTGCTCGAGGCCAATGTTGAAGCGGTGAATGTCCTGAAACAATTGCAGAAGATGGGCGTTTGTCTCGCGCTCGACGATTTCGGAACGGGTTATTCCAGCTTGAGCTATCTCCGGAATATGCCGTTCAACAAGATCAAGATCGATCGATCGTTTGTTAAGGATTTGCCCAACGACAAGGGCTGCCTCGCGATCATCCGCGCGGTCATCGGTCTGGGTGGGAGTCTCGGCATGACGATCACCGCTGAGGGCATCGAGACCCGTGAGCAGCTCGCCTGCATGCGCCGCGAGGGCTGCGATCTCTTGCAAGGCTATCTCTTCAGCGCCGCAAGGCCTCAGGACCAACTGCAAGAGCTAATGAACTTTGGCGCGCGCGCGGCGGCCGGGCAAGCCGCTTAAATCAGGCGGCCGAGTTCGCGGCGAAGCCTCAGACCAGCGATGATTCCTGCGCGTCGGATTGAAGTTTCTGCGAGATGCGCGAATCCTTGGGCCAATAGGGCAGGAACCCACGCATGATCTCGCCCGGAATGTCGAGCGGCCGATTGCTCTGCGTGTCGACAAACATCAACGTTTGCTCGCCTCGGCCCAGCATTCCGCGCGAGGCGCTGTAGATTTCATGGCGAAGCGTGACGAATTTGCGGTTGTGGCCGGATATGCGGATTCGCACCGTGATCGCCTCGAACTCTTTCGCTTCCATGCGGAAATCATGAGTGAAAGAGCGGGTCAGCACGTAATATCGCGTTATCTTGAGATCGAATGACGGCATGCAAATATTGAAGAACAATTCGCGCGCCTTGCCGACCCACCGGACGTAATTGGCAAAATAGATATTGCCCACCGAATTGGTGTCGTCGTAGGTCGGCATCAACTGCATGACAAACCATTGTCCGTCGAAACCGTGCGAGGCGACCGCCTCCGGCGGCGAGAGCGCAACGATCGCGGACGGCGCATCGGAATCATCCACCAAGGTCTGGACGGCGACCCCGGTCTGCTGCGGACGAAACAGGCCAACGATCGAAGGTAATGCGCCGATCAGCGCGATCAGCGGCGCGAGCGTCAGGAACAGAGCGATCGGGGGAACATAACCCAGCAGGAAAATAATCGCGGCGCCGCCGCCGATCAGGAAGCAAAGAATCGGATCATACAAGCGCCTGCCGCCGAGAACTTCGCAAACCAAGCACGCGGCGGAGCCCACAAAAAGCGTCGCAAACGGCAATATCAGATACATCAGCGACAGGTTCGCGTCATAAGCGGCCGCGGCGATCGCCGCGGCGCCGGCGATGAGCCACAGGGGCGAAGATGCAACCCCCGGCGGAATGAGCGCCAGCATGGCGCTGACGCTTCGAGACTGCTTCGTCGCGAGAAACCACCGCGTGGCGTTGTAGCTGCTGTCAATTGTGGTCCCGAGCGCCAGCGCGGTCCAGATGACATAGGCCACGCCGATCCATCTCAGGCCGCCCTCGAGGCGCCCCGATGCGAAAGCCACCGCGCCTTCCATGCCGGGCAATCCGTCAGCGGAAATGATGATCCCGACTTTTCCGGCCGCCGCGGCGAGAAGCGCGTTGATCGACAGAAGGCCGAAAAAGAAAAGCGCGCCGGCGGCATAGGCGCCGCGAATCGATCCGCCTTCCCTATGGATCGCCGCCGCCCGCTGCCATTGCTGGATATCCAGCCACGGTCCGAGCAAGAACCCGACAAGCGTGGGAACGACAAGACCATAGAAACGGCTGTCGAAAGAGGCGAGGGGAACCGACCACGCCTCCGTCGTTCCCGAAAGCGCCGACAGGAGCAGCGCCGCGGCAATGAGGCCGATCGCCAGCAGTGCGACATGCAGCCCCTTGATGGCCGTCAGCGTCAGGCCATGGCCGATCGCGCAGGCCCACAAAAGAAACAGCGCGGCCCCGATCGACGCGCCGGGGCCGAACATCGGGACCCAGAAATAGGCGATGAAGCCAAAAATCGTGATCGCGGCGGCGGCGAGCTGGAAAAGCAGGATCACGCCGCCATAGGCGCCTTCAATCGACTTGACGATCGCGTCCGGCGACGTTTTGCGTCCTCCGACGATCCAGCCGAAAAGCCCCAGGCCCAGCGCATTGGGGATGGCGAAGCCGACAAAGCCGAGCCAGCCATAAGTCAAAGTGACGTGGATGCTGTAGAAAAACCCCAGGCCCCAGAACCACGAGAGCGAGATTGTCGGCGCCCAAACAAGAGAACGAAGGTTCATTAAGTTCGATTTCTGATTGCGTGGCGATCACCGCCAACCCAAGGCAACTTCGTCACTCTGTCAATGGCGCGAGGCGCGACGCACCGAAGATTACAAACGCTACCCTTACCTTTTAGTTTACCATTGTCGCAAAACTGCGACGCCTGTCTGTGAGGCGGTTCTCCATGCGCCGGGCAAGCGCGACGACGCTTGCCCGGAGGTTAACAGCATTCCCGATCGATCGAGCCTCAATAGCCGTGGTGATAGTAATAGCGATGATGATGACGCCAATAATAATGACGATGGGGCACGCCCATGGCCCCTGCGACGGCGGGGCCTTCGATCGCACCCCCAACGCCGCCGACGACGGCGCCCACCGGGCCGGCGATAGCGCCGCCCGCTACGGCGCCCGCGCCCGCGCCGCCGATGCGTTCCGACGTTGTGGAACAGGCCGCGAGAGCCAGGCCGGCAACGCCGATCAGAAATATGTTTCGAGTCGTCTTCATCATTTCAGAGCCCCTGTCGGAATGTATCGCCTCCCCGAAACGCGAAAGCGGCTGATCGGTTCCCGGCGCGGCGCCCTTACGTCTCTTTGAAGCCATATTCGGGAATGCCCTGCGAATTGCCGTAATATTTGAACGGCAGGAATTTTCCGGACATGCTGATCTTGACCCGATCGCCCTTCGGGTTCGGCTCGCGCTCAATCTCGATGTTGAAGTCGATGGCGGACATGATGCCGTCGCCGAACTCCTCTTCGATGAGCGCTTTCCAGGCGGGGCCGTTGACCATCACCATCTCATAGAAACGATAGATCAGCGGATCCGTCGGCGGCATCGGCGTGCCGCGATACGGCGTTTCGTTGAGCATCCGCTCTTCGGTCTCCGTCAGTCCGAAGAGTTTGGCTGCGGCCGCGGCCAGCGGCTTCACCAGCTTCATCTGACCCAGCAGCGCCCCGACGATGATGATGGGCGAGACGCCCCCGATTTCGTCGGTGATGAACTTCCAGGTCCATCCCTTCTCCCGTTTGATATCCAGGAGCTTTTCTGTGAGGTCAGCGCGCTTCATATCAGACTCCCCGGTGGAGATAGGCCTTGACCGCGGGACGATGCACGATTCATGCCTCAGGACGAATTCTATTTTTCAAAAAGCCGCATCGCGATCTCGCTCATCGGCGATGGCTCGGCGCTTTCCACCGTCGATCCACTCGATCCGCCGCCGCTGGTCTTGCCGGCGCTCCCGCATGCTTCGTCGGCTTCATCTTCTCGCAACCATGCCTCTTTGCGTGGCCTTAACTGTGCCTGAACTTGCCTCGGTGCGATTCATAGGCTGGCAAATATTGCGACCCAAACTCTCGCTCAACAAAGCAGTCGTCCGTCGAAACGGGCGAATCGGGTGGTGGTTGAATATGTCCAAACCAATGGCGTTTGCGGTCGATCGAAGTCGGACGATCATCAGCTCGCTCATCCACGGCGGCCGGGTGAGCGGGCTTGATGTGGCATGGTTGCGGCGCGAGGTGTTTAGCGAGGGCCAGGTGTCGCGCGACGCCGCCGAGGAGCTGTTCGCCGTCGAGCGATCCGCGATCGTCAAGGCGCCGGAATGGTCGGAATTTTTCGTCGAATTGATCTGCGAGCATGTGATCTGGCAGTCGCGCCCGACGGGCGTCATCTGCGAGGAACAAGCGGAATGGTTGATCCGGCAAGCCGACGAGGCGATGTCGGTCGACGCGCTCGCCGTTCTCGTCAATGTGCTGGTGGAGGCCCACCGGGTTCCCCAATGGTTCCTGGCGGCCGTGCGCGCCCGCGCCGCGCGCGGCTGGCCGGGGGTGGATGAGGCCCTGCGGGCGGCCATCGCGGGGTAATCGCCCTGAGGTAGACGCCGCCGCGCCGCTCCCATAAAACCAAGCTTCATGGTCGCTCGCCCCGCGAGCCTTCGACCGGGGGGCTGATGTTTAGCAAAATCCTGATCGCCAATCGCGGCGAGATCGCCTGCCGGATCATCAAGACGGCGCGGCGCTTAGGCATCGCCACCGTTGCGGTCTATTCGGAGGCCGACAAGGACGCGCTGCATGTCGAGATGGCCGACGAGGCCATCCTGATCGGGCCGCCCGCCGCCGCGCAATCCTATCTCGTCATCGAGAAGATCGTCGCGGCGTGCAAAGAGACCGGCGCCGAAGCCGTCCATCCCGGCTATGGCTTCCTGTCGGAGCGCGCCGCCTTCGCCGCGGCGCTCGAAGAGGCCGGCATTGTCTTTATCGGCCCCAATCGCAAGGCCATCGAGGCGATGGGCGACAAGATCGAATCGAAAAAATTCGCCAATGCCGCCAAAGTCTCGACGGTGCCCGGCTATCTCGGCGTGATCGAAACGCCCGAACGCGCCGCCGAGATCGCCGATGAGATCGGCTATCCCGTGATGATCAAGGCGTCAGCCGGCGGCGGCGGCAAGGGCATGCGCATCGCGCATTCCCGCCTCGAGGTCGCCGAAGGTTTCGCGCGGGCGAGGTCGGAAGCGAAATCCTCGTTCGGCGATGACCGCGTTTTCGTCGAAAAATTCATCGTCAACCCGCGGCATATCGAAATCCAGGTGCTGGGTGACAAGCACGGCAACGTCATCTATCTCGGCGAGCGCGAATGTTCGATCCAGCGCCGCAACCAGAAGGTGATCGAGGAAGCGCCATCGCCGCTGCTCGACGAAGCGACGCGCAAGAAGATGGGCGAACAGGCCGTGGCGCTGGCCAAAGCGGTCAATTACGATTCGGCGGGCACAGTCGAATTCGTCGCAGGGCAGGACCGCAGCTTCTATTTCCTGGAAATGAACACGCGCCTGCAAGTCGAGCATCCCGTGACCGAACTTGTCACCGGCATCGATCTTGTCGAGGAAATGATCCGATCGGCCTATGGCCAGAAGCTGAGAATGACGCAAGCAGACGTCAAGCTGACGGGCTGGGCGGTCGAGAGCCGCGTTTACGCCGAAGATCCCACGCGCAATTTCCTTCCTTCAACCGGCCGCCTGGTGAAATACCGCCCGCCTGCCGAGGGAATCTTCGATGGCGTGACGGTGCGCAACGACACTGGCGTGTTCGAGGGCGGCGAAATCTCGATCCACTACGATCCGATGATCGCAAAACTGGTGACCCATGCCGGCGATCGGTTGACGGCGATCGAGGCGCAGGCGCGCGCGCTCGACAGTTTCGTCATCGACGGCATCCGCCATAATATCCCGTTCCTTTCCGCGCTCATGCAACATGAGCGCTGGCGGGCGGGTCGGCTTTCGACCGGGTTCATCGCAGAAGAATTTCCCGAGGGTTTCTCGCCGCTTGTCGCCTCGGGAGAGATCGCCCATGTGATGGCCGCGATCGCCACCCATGTCGATCATGTGCTGAACGTGCGCAAACGCGCCATATCAGGGCAATTGCGGGCGCAAGGAACCCTTCGTTTTCAATTGCGCCGCGCGGTTCTGCTCGGCAAACAGCGTTATGACGTTGAAGTCGTCGGCGGCGGCGCGGCGCTCGACATCGTCCTCGCCGAAGGGCGCAGTCTGCGCGTCGCCTCGGATTGGACGCCTGGCGAGCCCGTTTGGAGCGGGACGGTGGATGGCGTCGAGATGGCGGCGCAGGTACGTCCGATCCTCAACGGATTCACGCTCGCGCATCGGGGTGTGAGCGTCGACGCCCGCGTCTACACGCGCCGCGAGGCGGAGCTTGCGGCGCTGATGCTAGAGAGGAAGGGCGCCGACAATTCGAAAGCGCTTCTCTGTCCGATGCCGGGCCTCGTCAAAACGATCTCCGTTCATGTGGATCAGGAGGTCAAGGCTGGCGAGCCCTTGTGCATGGTCGAGGCGATGAAGATGGAAAACGTCCTCGTCGCCGAACGCGATGTCACGGTCAAGAAAATCCTCGCCAGGGAAGGGGATTCGCTGGCCGTCGACGCAGTGATCATGGAATTCGCCTGAGCAGGAATCGGGGGGCTGACTCAGCGTCAGCGCCCCGCGTCGTCGGCTGCGAACGATCGCGACTCGTTCAGTGCACGACTTCAATGGCGACCTGCGCCTCGCCCTTGCCAGCGATGCCAAGGTTGAGGGCCGCCCCGTGTGAAAGATCGAGCGCCCGCCCGGTCGCGGCGGCCGGTCCGCGGTCATTGATCCTGACGATGGTCGTGAGGCCGGTGGACAGCGCCGAAACGCGCAGCAGGGTGCCGAACGGCAGGGTGCGATGGGCGGCCGTAAGGCCCATCGGGCGGAATATTTCGCCTGACGACGTATGTTGGCTGAGGCGCTCGCCGCCGCCGTACCAGGAAGCGCGCACGATCTGGCGGTCTTTTTTAAGCTCTGCGACCGACGCCGCAGCAGGAGCGGGAACGCGAGCCGGCGCGGATAGTTGCGTGAAGAACACTTGTACTGGATTGGCGTTTACTGCGCGGCCGCCTTCCGCATGGGCGGCGCTGACAAACGCCAGACCAGAGGACGCAACAAGAATCAATCGACCTACTTTCAATGACCGTCTCCAAATGGGTTGACCGCACGGCGCTCGACTTCCGAGAACGCGGCGAGGAGGGGCAACAACGCTGGTGGGCAAAGTCGAGCCTTAGATGGGATGCCCCATCGTTGGCCTGGAATTGCCAAGCGCGGTTGAATGCCGAGAAGCCGCCCAAAGGGGCGCTTGTCGCCTCGGCGTCGACGTCCGCGGGAATATCCCGCGAGAGCGTCCGTTTGGTCCGGCGCCCGCTCATTTGGCGGCGACGCATTCGGACCGGCGAAGTTCGCACATGCCCGTTCGCCTGGACCGGCAGGGAAGCGCGAGAGGGCCTCAAACAATACAAACAAGGCGAAAAGCCGACGCGGGCGTGGCGGCGCGACGACCGCATCCGCCCGCTGCGCTCCTATAACCTGCCGCCATCGGCCGTTTGAGAGTAGCGGAATCTCATGTTATACGTTTCGTATAACACAACTTCGGAGGCATCCGTGAATGAACCCGTCCGACCGACCGAACTCGAAGGCACAGTCCTGCAAATCCGTAAGATCGGCAATTCGGTCGGCATTATTCTGCCCAAGGACCTGCTCGCTCATCTCAATCTGAAAGAGGGCGACAAACTGCATGTCGTTGAACAGACCGAGCGCGGCATGAAGTTGACGCCCTACGACCCTAAGCACGTCAAGGCGATGGAGATCGCGCGTCGCGCTTTCCGAACCTACGCAAACACTTTCAAAGCGCTTGCGAAGTGAATGAACCAGATTGGCTGACCGTCGAGATCATTCTTGACGTTCACGCGGAGCAATTGGCCATTTTCGGCGGCCCGGATGGTGCGCGCGATATGGGGTTACTCGAATCCGCCGTGGCTCGTCCGCAGAATAAATTTGCTCATGGCGATAACGATCTCGCATCGCTTGCGGCGGCTTATGCTTTCGGCATCGCGCGCAATCATCCTTTCATCGATGGCGAGAAGCGGGCGGCATTCGCCGCCATGATCGTATTTCTCGGCTTGAATGGAATCGAATTTCTCGTTCCTGAAGCCGACGCGACCGCCATGATCCTATCTCTCGCGGCGGGCGAAGTCAGTGAAGAGGCGATCGCGCGCTGGATACGCGACAACTGGCCGCGTTAGACGCCGTTTTCTAAAGGAGCCCCCCATGCCTGCTCGTCGCCTCATCTCATCCGGTTCGCCCTTCGAGAGCGCTTTTGGCTATTCGCGCGCGGTTGTCGACGGCGATTATGTCTTTGTGTCGGGCACCACCGGCTATGATTATGCGACGATGACCATGCCGGAGGATGTCGCCGATCAGGCCCGCAATATCGCCAAAACTTTCGCGGCGGTTCTCGCCGAGGCGGGCGCCAGCCTCGCCGATGTCGTGCGCTTGCAAACCTTCGTCACCAGCCCCGAATATTGCGAGCCGGTGCTGCGCGTTCAGGGCGAAACATTTGGGCAAATCCGCCCTGCCGCCGGCATTTATGTGGTCAGCGCGCTGCTGCGGCCCGAAATGAAGGTCGAGATCGAGGCGACGGCGCGCCTCAGAAGGCCTTAGCCGCCGCTCCCAGCTTGATGTCCTGACGAATGCGACTAACGTATGGCTATGCCGGCTCGGCGGAGGCGGGCAATGGTCGCAGTCAAGACCATGGGGGAGGGGACAAGTTTGGCTTTGCCGCCACAGCGCGAAAGCGAAGATACTTTCGCCAAACTGCTCCGACGCCATGCGCGCGTGCGGGGGAGCCGCCCGGCCTTCCGCCACAAGGAGCTCGGGGTCTGGCGGACATGGACCTGGGCCGAGGTCTACGCGCAAACGCGCGCGCTGGCGCAGGGGCTCGCCGCGCTCGGCCTGTCGCATGGCGACAAGATCGCCATTGTCGGCGCCAACAAGCCGCGCCTCTATTGGGCGATGACGGCGGCGCAGATGCTTGGCGCGATCCCCTTGCCGGTCTATGCCGACGCTGTCGCCGATGAAATGGCTTATGTGCTCAGCCATGCCGAAGTCACGCTGATCGTGGCGCAGGATCAGGAGCAGGTCGATAAGATCCTCTCCATCGCCGACCGGTTGCCGCGCCTGACGCGCATTCTCTATGACGAGGAGCGCGGCCTGACGGACTATCGCGACGCCCGTTTGGCCTCGCTCGAAGACATTATCGGGACGGGCGACATGGCGCTGCGCGCGCCCGCGGCGGCGGCCGCGCTCGATGCGACGATCGATGCGGGCAACGGCGCTGATCCCTCAGTGATCCTCTATACCTCTGGCACCACCGGTCGCCCCAAGGGCGTGGTGCTGACCGGGGAACGATGCGTCGCCGCCGCGCGCGACACGGTGGCTTTCGACAAGCTGACAGAACGCGATGAAGTGCTGGCCTATCTGCCGCTCGCCTGGGTCGGCGACCACTATCTCAATTACGCCCAGGCCTTTGTCGCCGGTTTCTGCATGGCCTGTCCGGAGAGCGCCGAGACGGCGGCGGAAGATTTGCGCGAGATCGGGCCGACGTTTCACTTTGCGCCGCCGCGCGTGTTCGAAGCGCTGCTGACGCGGGTGATGATCCGCATGGAGGATGCCGGCGCGATCAAGCGCGCGATGTTTCATCACTTTCTCGCCGTCGCCAAGAAATGGGGCGAGAAGATCGGCAATGGGCAACCGGTTCCCCCGCTGGCGCGGATGCATTACGCCATCGGCGAGGCGCTGGTTTACGGGCCGCTCAAGAATGTGCTCGGCTTTTCGAAAATCCGCGTCGCCTATACCGCGGGCGAAGCGATCGGCGCCGATCTATTCGCCTTCTATCGGTCGCTCGGCTTGAATCTCAAGCAACTCTACGGCCAGACGGAAGCGTTTCTCTATGTGACGGCGCAGGCGAACGGCGCGGTGCGCTCGGACGCGGTCGGGCCGCCGGCGCCCCATGTCGAGTTGCGCATCGACGGGGATGGCGAGGTTCAATTCAAATCGCCGGGCATGTTTACGGGCTATTTTCAGGAGCCGGGCAGAACCGCCGAAACGTTGACGGCCGACGGCTTCGTCAGGACAGGCGACGCCGGCTATATCGAACCGGACGGCCAGCTCAAAATCGTCGACCGCGCTAGGGATGTCGGCAAGCTCGCCTCTGGCCAGATGTTCGCGCCTAAATATATCGAGAACAAGCTCAAATTTTTTCCCAACATCAAGGAAGCCGTGGCGATCGGCCAAGGCCGCGATCACGTCTTCGCCATGCTCAATATCGAACTGGCTTCGGTCGGCAATTGGGCCGAGCGTAACAACGTGTCCTACGGCTCCTATCAGGAATTGGCGGGCCACCCGCTCGTCTACGCCATGATTCAGGCGCATGTCGACGAGGTCAACCGGGCGCTGGCGCGCGAGCCGATCATGGCGGGCGCGCAGATCAAGCGCTTTCTCATCCTGCCCAAAGAACTCGACGCCGACGATGGCGAGCTGACGCGCACGCAAAAAGTACGACGCGGTTTTATCGCCGAACGTTACGCCTCGCTCGTCGCGGGGCTCTATGACGGCGCGACGACGGCTTCGATCTCCGCCGAAATCACTTATGAGGACGGGCGCAAAGGCCTGCTGAACGGCAGCGCGCGCATCGTCGAAATGACGCTTCATCCGGCGGAGCCCCAACGCGAGCGCGCCGCATGAGCCAAGCCGGCGCGGGCGAAATTCTGCTTGCCGTCGACCAGGTGTCGCTGTCTTTTGGCGGCGTCAGAGCGATCAGCGACGTCTCGTTCGACATCGCCAAGGGGGAAATCCGCGCGATCATCGGGCCGAACGGCGCCGGCAAGACGTCGATGCTCAATGTCATCAACGGTTTCTATCATCCCCAGAAGGGCCGCATCACCTTTCGCGGCAAAACGCGCGTCGCGATGAAGCCCTATGAAGCCGCGGCGCAAGGCATTGCGCGCACGTTTCAGAATGTCGCGCTGTTCAAGGGCATGACGACGCTCGACAACATTATGGCCGGCCGCACCCTGCGGATGAAGCGCGGCCTTTTCTGGCAGGCGCTCCGCCACGGCCCCGCTCTGGCCGAGGAGATCGAGCATCGTCGATTCTGCGAAGGGATCATCGATTTTCTCGAGATTGAAGCCATTCGTAAAACCCCGGTTGGCGCGCTGCCCTACGGATTGCAGAAGCGCGTCGAACTCGGTCGGGCGCTGGCGATGGAGCCCGACCTCCTACTGCTCGACGAGCCGATGGCGGGCATGAATCTGGAGGAAAAAGAAGACATGAGCCGCTTCATTCTCGACGTGAATCATCATTATGGCGCGACGATTGCGTTGATCGAACATGACATGGGCGTGGTGATGGATCTCGCCACCCGCGTTGTCGTGCTCGAATATGGGAGAAAGATCGCCGACGGGACGCCGGACGAAGTCAAGAGCGACCCCAAAGTGATCGACGCCTATCTTGGCGTGGCCCATTGAGGAGCGCGCCGGGATGAGCCTGCTTTACCAGCTTTTCGTCGACCCTTTCGTCCAGATGGCGGACGCACCCGATCTGCTGGTTCAGACGCTTTGGGAGGGCTTTGTCGGCGGCGTCCTTTATTCGCTGATCGCGCTTGGCTTCGTGCTGATCTTCAAGGCGTCGGGCGTGTTCAATTTCGCGCAAGGCATCATGATGGTGTTCGCCGCGCTCACTCTGGTCGGTCTGCATGAGAAGGGCGTTCCGGCCTGGCTCGCGCTGATCGCCACCATTGGCGTGATGTACGTCCTTGCGCTCGGCGTCGAGCGGATCGTGCTGCGCCCGCTCGTCAACCAGCCTGACATCATCCTGTTCATGGCGACGTTTGGACTGACCTATTTTCTGATCGGCCTTGGCGAGTTGCTGTTTGGCGGCAGCCCGAAGACGATGATCACCGAGCAGCTCTATCTGCCTTCCGGCGCCCTCGACTTCAAGATTCTCGGCGGGACCGTCTCCCTGCAGAAGATCGATATCGCCGCCGCAATCATCGCGCTCGTCATGGTGGCGGGGCTCGGCCTGTTCTTCCAGAAGACACGCATCGGCCGTGCGCTGCGCGCCGTCGCCGACGATCATCAGGCGGCTCTGTCGGTGGGGATTTCGCTCAACCAGATCTGGGTCATCGTCTGGTTCGCGGCGGGGATCGTCGCGCTTGCGACCGGCATCCTTTGGGGCGCGCGCTCCGACGTTTCCTTCGCGCTGCAGATTGTGGCGCTGAAGGCCTTGCCGGTATTGATCCTGGGCGGCCTGACCTCCATTCCCGGCGCAATCGTCGGCGGATTGATCATCGGCGTCGGCGAGAAGCTCGGCGAGTTCTACTGGGGGCCGATATTCGGCGGCGGCATCGAAAGCTGGCTCGCCTATGTCATCGCGCTGGCCTTCCTTCTGTTCAGGCCGCAGGGCCTGTTTGGCGAAGCCATTATCGAACGGATTTGAACCGCCGAAAGACGCAAAGGGGGAGCGTTTGTTCTATCGCGAGGCCGGGCAGTTCAAGACGAGCTACGCCGCCGATATGGCGATCTTTCCGATCCGGCAGGATCGGATCGGGCTTGGCCTGATCCTCGTCGTGGCTTTTGTCGTCATTCCGTTGGCGGGCAATCAATTCCTGCTCAATTCGATCCTGATCCCGTTCCTGATCTTCTCGCTCGCCGCCATCGGCCTCAACATTCTGACCGGCTATACCGGGCTGCTGTCGCTAGGTTCGGCCGCCTTCATGGGGGTCGGCGCCTATGCTTGCTACAAGCTGTCGACCTTCTTTCCGGAGGTGAACATCCTCGTCTGGATCCTCGCATCGGGCTTTGTCTCGAGCGCCGTCGGGGTATTTTTTGGCCTGCCCAGCTTACGCATCAAGGGCTTCTATCTCGCCGTCGCGACGCTGGCGGCGCAATTTTTCCTGCAATGGTGCTTCGCCCGCGTTCCCTGGCTCTACAATGATAACACTTCGGGGGCGATCGAAGTGTCGACGCATACGCTGTTCGGCCTGCCGGTGACCGGGCCGAACGCTGCGCCCGCGACCCGCTATCTCGTGGTGCTGACGATTGTCGCGGGGATGGCCTGGATCGCTTCGAACATCGTGCACGGGCGGATCGGGCGGATGTGGATGGCGGTGCGCGATATGGACATCGCCGCCCAATTGATGGGCATCCGGCTCTTGCGCGCCAAATTGCTCGCCTTCGCGGTTTCCTCGTTTTACGTCGGCGTGGCGGGCGCCTTGATGGTGTTCCTTTGGCTTGGCGCCGCCGAACCTGAGGCCTTCAACATCAATCTGTCTTTCCTGCTGCTGTTCATGGTCATCATTGGCGGTCTGGGCAGCATTGTCGGGGCGTTCCTGGGCGCCGCGCTGATCCATATTCTGCCGATCGCCTTGCGCGCCTTGCCGGCGCTGATCGGCCTCAATCTCGGATCTGCGACGATCGAACAATTGACCTTCATGGTCACTGGCGCCCTAATCATTTTCTTTCTGATTGTCGAGCCGCTCGGTTTGGCGCGGCTCTGGCGGATCGGCAAGCAAAAGCTGCGCGTTTGGCCGTTCCCGTACTAACGATGGCCAGACGCCAAAATAAGATCAAAATACTCAAAGGGAGGAACAAATGAAAACCACAAAGCGAACGCTGAAAATCCTGTCCGGCGCCGCGCTGGCGTTGGCTCTCGCCGCCCCCGCTTTTGCGCCGGCGGCGGCCGAGGATTCGATTTACGTGCCGTTGTTCACCTATCGGACCGGGCCGTTCGGCGGCTCGGGAACGCCGATCGCCGACGGCATGCACGATTACCTGACGATGCTCAACGAGCGTGACGGCGGGATCGGCGGCGTCAAACTCATCGTCGACGAATGCGAAACCGGCTATGACACCAAGCGCGGCGTCGAGTGCTACGATTCGGTCAAGTCGAAGAACCCCGTCATCGTCAATCCCTGGTCGACCGGCATCACGCTGTCGCTGATCCCCAAGGCGGCGGTCGACAAGATCCCGATCCTCAGCATGGCCTATGGGCTCTCCGCTTCGGCCAAGGGCGACGTCTTCCCCTGGATATTCAACCCGCCGGCGACCTATTGGGACGGCCTGTCCGAAATCCTCAAATATGTCGGCAATGGTTCGCTCGACAACCTCAAGGGCAAGACGCTTGGTTATCTCTATTTCGACGCCGGCTTTGGCAAGGAGCCCATCCCGCTATTCCAGGATTTGTCGAAGGATCTTGGCTTCACGCTGAAGCTTTATCCCGTCGCGCCCGCCGATATGCAGAACCAGTCGGCGCAATGGCTCGACGTGCGCCGCGACAAGCCCGACTTCGTCGTGATGTACGGCTGGGGCGCAATGAACGCCACCGCCGTCAAGGAAGCGGTGAAATCGGGCTTTCCCATGGATAAGTTCATCTCGATCTGGTGGCCGAGCGAAGCCGATCTGACATCCGCCGGCGACGGCGCCAAGGGCTTCAAGACCCTGAACTGGCACGCCACCGGCACAGACTTTCCGGCGCTGAAAGACATCCAGAAACGCGTGGTCGACGCCGGCAAGAGCCTCGCGCCCGCAAGCGAGGTCGGGCAGGTCCTCTATAATCACGGCGTCTATAATTCGATGCTGATCGCCGAGGGCATCGTCAATGCGCAAAAGCTGACCGGCAAGAAGGTGGTGAGCGGCGAAGACGTGCGGCGCGGGCTGGAGACGATCGATCTCGACGCGGCGCGGTTCAAGGCGCTGGGCCTCGAGGGCTTCGCGGCGCCCTTCAAGCTGACCTGCGCCGATCATAACAGCCATAGCGCGACATTCATCCAGCAATGGGACGGCGCGAAATGGGACAAGATCACTGACCCGATCCCCGCTGCAATGGACAAAGTCCAGCCGCTTCTGGACGCCGCCGCCAAATCCTATGTCGAAAAGAACGCCGGCTGGCCCGCCCGCACCGAAGGCTGCGACAACAAGTCGTAAGGCGAAAAACCCCTCTCCTGTTCGCGGGAGAGGGGTGGGATCAGGGCTTGAGAAATGTCAGCCGAATCGCAGCCTCCGCCGCCGCCCGTCCTCGTCGTAAGCAATATCGAGGTCATCTACAGCCGCGTCATTCTGGTCCTGAAGGGCGTTTCGCTGGCCGTGCCCAAAGGCGGCATCGTTGCGCTGCTCGGCGCCAATGGCGCGGGCAAGACGACGACCCTTAAGGCGATCTCCAATCTCTTGCATGCCGAACGCGGCGAGGTGACGAAAGGCGCGATCTCTTTCAAGGGCGAGCGGATCGACGGCCTTTCGCCCAACGAACTGGTGCGCCGCGGCTGCATTCAGGTGATGGAGGGTCGCCATTGTTTCGGCCATCTGACGATCGAGGAGAACCTGCTGACCGGCGCTTTCACGCGGCGCGATGGCGGCAAGGCGGTCGCCCGCGACATTGAGGCGATTTACGCCTATTTTCCGCGTCTCAAACAACGTCGCCAATCCCTGGCCGGCTATACCTCAGGCGGTGAGCAGCAGATGTGCGCGATCGGCCGGGCAATGATGTCGAAGCCGGAAATGATCCTGCTCGACGAGCCGTCGATGGGGCTCGCGCCGCAGGTCGTCGAAGAGATTTTCGAGATCGTCAGGGATCTGAACGTCAAAGAGCAGGTCTCCTTCCTGCTCGCCGAACAGAACACCAATATCGCGCTGCGCTACGCAACCTCCGGTTATATCCTCGAAAACGGCCGCATCGTGCTCGACGGCGAAGCAAGCGCCTTGCGCGCCAACGAGGACGTGAAGGAATTCTACCTCGGGATTGCCGGCGCGGATCGTCGTTCATTCCGCGACGTGAAACATTACAAGCGGCGCAAGCGGTGGTTGGCTTGACGAGCCGCCATTGGGGGATCGAATGAACCATCGCGACGCGCCCGAGCGCAACAAGTCAGACGCCGCCCATGCGGATGCGTTCGCCAGATTGCGCGCACTTCTGTCAGGAGCCGCACAACGCGCGCCCGCGCTCGCCCGGCAGCTTGAGGGCGTCGAGATCGCTTCGCTGAAATCGCTTGTCGATCTCGCCCGCGTGCCGGTGCGGCGCAAATCCGAACTGATGGAGTTGCAGGAAGCCATTCCGCCGTTCGGGGGGCTCGCGGCCACAGAGCCCGCCCATCTGAAACGCCTGCTGGTCTCGCCTGGGCCGATCTTCGAGCCGGAAGGCCATGGCGCGGATTGGTGGGGCGTCGCGCCGGCGCTTCGCGCGGCGGGGTTCCGCGCGGGCGACATCGTCCTCAATTGTTTCTCGTATCACCTGACGCCTGGCGGCCATATCATGGAGAGCGGCGCTCATGCTTTGGGCTGCGCGGTCATTCCGGCGGGAACCGGCAATACCGAACAGCAAATCGAGGCGATCCGTCACCTCCGGCCGAGCGCCTATTGCGGCACGCCTGATTTCCTGAAGATTCTCATCGACAAGGCGCATGAGACGGGCAGCGACATTTCGTCGATCCGCCACGCGATGGTTTCGGGCGCTGCTTTGCCGGCGAGCCTTCGCGCCGAGCTTCAATCCCATGGCATCAAGGTTCGGCAGGCCTATGCGACGGCCGACCTTGGCATGATCGCCTATGAGGCGGAGGGCGAGGACGGGCTGTTGCAGGAGGGCCTGGTCGTTAACGAGGGAATCATCCTCGAAATCGTGACCCCGGGCACAGGCGATCCGGTCGCTCCGGGGAAAGTCGGCGAAATCGTCGTCACCCGCCTAAATGCCGACTATCCCTTGTTGCGCTTTGCGACGGGCGACCTTTCGGCGTTTGTGCCGGACAGCGCCAATGGCCGCATCAAAGGCTGGCTTGGGCGCGCCGATCAGACCGCCAAGGTGAAAGGCATGTTTGTCCATCCCTCGCAGATCGCAGAAGTGGGCAAACGACATCCCGAGCTTGGGATCCTGCGCCTCGTCATTCGCCGCACCGGCGAACAGGACGTGATGATCCTGCGGGCCGAGACGGCTTCCCAAAGGGCAGAGCTCAGCGAGGCTGTCGCGGTCACGCTGCAGGCCGCGACAAAGCTGCGCGGCGCCGTAGAGCTCGTCGCTCCAGGGTCGTTGCCGAACGATGGCCGTGTGATCGCCGACGAAAGGCCTGTGGGGTAGGAACTCAGGCGTCGTCGCGTATTCCTGGCGCCAATGACCGCATTCAATGCGGCCATTCCCGATTTTATCGGCGAAGGAAGATTTCCGGAAAAACGGCCGCCGTCGGCTCCGTCCAGCGCAGTTGCGCGTCGCGTTCGGCGACCGTCATCCCGATGTCTTCGAGCTGGCGCAGAGGGAGCGCAGCGAACCGTCGATGCTCGTTCGGGCGGTTGGCCGTCTTCGCCATGTTGTTTAGAATTTGTTTACACATCGCCGCGACGCGGCCAAGGCCAGCCCCCCCAAAATCGCCGAGGGAATCGTGAGAATGTGCAGTTGAATTGTTCATTTTTGTTGCTCTTGCGACGTTTTTTGACTGTATGTGCCACTGATATAGGCTTATTCTGCACAGCAGCAAGTCATGCTTTATGCGTCAAATGACGAGAAAAACTATACGATGAAAGCCCCGACCCGTTTACCCTCGCTTAATGCCTTGCGCGCTTTCGAGGCGGTGGCGCGTCATTTGTCCTTCGCGCGGGCGGCCGATGAACTGTTCGTAACCAAAGCCGCGGTCGCCCAGCAGGTGCGTCAACTCGAAGAGGAGATCGGCGCGCCGCTCGTCGAACGGCTAGGGCGCGGGCTGCGCCTCACCGAATCGGGGCAAGCGGGCGTGCGCGATCTCGCCGACGGCTTCGCCATCCTCGGCCGCGCCGCGCGCGCGATGCGCGAGGCCAATGGCCGGCGCTTTCTCGTCATCAATTCCAGCGCGTCTTTCGCGGCGACCTGGCTGGTCGGGCGTATCGGCAAGTTCAAGGCGCAACATCCCGACATCGATGTGCTGGTCGACGCCAATCCGACCGAAGACGCCTTGGAGCGCGCCAATGTCGACGCCTCGATTCGCTGCGGGATCGGCGAATTTCCTGGTCTTTCGACCACGCTGCTGTTCAAGGAAGATGTTTTCCCCGTCTGCGCGCCGGCCTTGGCGCATGGCGAACATCCCATCGTCCAGCCGCAGGACCTCAAACATCACACGCTGCTGCATCTCGACTGGCACCCCAGTTTCTCGACATGGCCGAGCTGGTCCGATTGGCTGAAAGCCGCCGGCGCCTCGGAGGTCGAGGCGACGCGCGGCGTCTGGTTCAATCAGATGTCGATGGCGATCCATGCGGCGGCGCAGGGGCAGGGGATCGCGCTCGCCTCGCTCGCCGTCGCGGCGGACGAACTGGCGGCCGGACGCCTGATCGCGCCCTTCACGACGAGCGTGCATACGCCCTTCGGCTATTATTTCGCGTGCCGGCCGGCGCAAGCCGGATCGCAGCGGATCGCGGCCTTGCGAGACTTTCTTATCGCGGAGGCCGCGCTGTCGGCCGCCTAACCTGTCAACCTTTGTGGATGAACATCTCTGCGAACAATATCTTGGATCGCTGCAAGCCTTCTTCGGTGAACATCACCGATTTGGTCTTGTTCGCGGGGTCGTCAATAAAGCCTTTCTGATAGAGCCTGTTCATGGCGTCCCAATCAAAGCCCTTCCATGCGCGAGATCCGTCGTGCAGCGTGAGGTGCAATAGGGCGAGGATCGCGTCGTCGATCCGGTCGGTGTCGAGTTTCATCTGAGACTCCGGACTTGTTGCATCGATGGCGCTGTCCAGATTGCCGGAATCGAAACTCGCTTTCAATCGTGGGGATAGGCCATGCCTTCGCCTATGAGCGACTGCAATTCCCGCGTTGTCGTCACCGGCAAGCCGCAGGTCTGGCCCTTGCAGACATAAGCGCTGGCGGCGCCGTTCACGGTCGTTTTGCCATGCCCCGGCGAGTCCGCCGGCCAATCGGCGCCGTCGCGCGTGCGCAAGACGCATGTCGCGGGATCGGGCGACGAAAGGGCAAGCTTCGCAAGCGCCATTGCGGCGGGGTCGTCGGCCTCTGCCGCCACCACGATCACAATCCCCCGCTCCAGAAAATCGGCCGCGGCGAGCAAGAGCGGGCTTTGCGGCAGCATCTCGACCGCTCCCGTGAACGCGCGGATGAGGTTCTCGGCGGCGAGGCGCCATCGCTCTTCGCCCGTCAGATGAAACAGGCGTACAAGAACCTCCGCCATCAGGCCGATGCCCGAAGGCGTCGCGCCGTCGTGCGGATGGCGCGGCCGCGCGCCGGGCACGTCGGAAGCGTCGTGCGCGGTGATGAAGAAACTACCGTCGACATCGCCGAATAAATCCTGGGCCGCGCGCGTCAACAGGATCGCGTCGTCGAGATAGGTTGGTTCTCCAGTCGCCTCGAATAGCGCAAGGGCGGCGCGGGCGATGCTCGCGTGATCGTCGAGCATCCCGGCGGCGCCGATCCGGCCATCGCGCCAAGCATGAACGAGGCGACCCCTCTCGTCGCGCAAGGTCCTGTTGATAAACGCATAGGCCGCGCGGGCTGCGCTAAGAAATTCAGGCGCGTCGAAAGCAGCCGCCGCGCGCGCCAGCGCGGCGATCATCAGGCCATTCCAGTCGGCGAGAACCTTGTCGTCGCGCCCCGGTTTGGGACGGGATTCGCGCAGCGCGAACAGCCGCGCGCGGGCCGCCGCCAGCGCGGCCTCCTCCGCGTCATTTCCATGGGCGATACGTCGCCGCAGCACATTACGGCCTTCCCAATTGCCCTCCGGCCGCACGTCATAGGCCGCCTTGAACGCGGCGCTCCCGGCTCCGAGCGTGGCGTCGATCTCATCAGCCGTCCAGACGAAGAAGAGCCCTTCCTCACCATCCTGATCGGCGTCCTGCGAAGCGGCGAAGGCGGCGCCTTCGACCCGCATTTCGCGAATCAGCCAGTCGAACGTCTCGCGCGCTCGCTCGGCGTAGAGCGGGGTAGGGGTCTCGGCATGGGCCAGCGCCAGCAATTCGAGAATTTGCGCGTTGTCGTAGAGCATTTTCTCGAAATGCGGCACATGCCATTCGGCGTCGGTTGAATAACGCGCGAAGCCGCCGCCAAGATGATCATAAATGCCGCCTTCGCATAAGGCGTTCAGCAGGCGCCGCACGGCCTCGCGCGCTTGCGGATCCCTACGGCGGAAATGCTCGCTCCAGAAGAAGCGGAAGATTGGCGCATTGGGGAATTTTGGCGCGCCGCCGACGCCGCCATTGACGGGATCAAGCTGACGCATCAAAAGATGCGCAACGCGGGTGAGATCGTCGGGCGTCAGGTCGCCGCCGCGCTTGGTCTGCGCGATGGCGGCGAGGTGGTCGAACAGCGTCGCCCCTTGGGCGATCAGCGCCTCGCGTTTTTCGCGCCACGCTTTGTCGACGGCGTGCAGAATCTGCGCGAATGACGGACGCCCCCAGCGCGGCGCCGGCGGCCAATAGGTGCCGCCGAACATTGGCGCGCCATCGGGGGAGAGAAACATCGTCAGCGGCCAGCCGCCCTGTTCGCCGAGCGTATGAAGCGCCGACATATAGATGTGATCAATATCCGGCCGCTCCTCGCGATCGACCTTCACATTGACGAACAGCCGGTTCATCAGAGCGGCGGTTTCTTCGTTCTCGAAAGATTCGTGCGCCATCACATGGCACCAGTGACAGGCGGCGTAACCGATCGAAATGAGGATCGGCCGATCGAGCGCGCGCGCTTCGGCAAGCGCCGCCGGCCCCCAGGCGCGCCAATGCACGGGATTGCCGGCGTGCTGGAGAAGATAGGGCGAGGTCGCCTCGCCAAGGAGGTTTGCAGCAGGAAGCATCCGCATTCTTAGCAAAGGCGAGGCGGCGGGGCTATCGGAAGGGTTTGCTTGCCCTCGAGGGAACATCGTCCCATTGGCCGACGGCTATGTCTGCCCTATGGTCGAGCTTCTCTCCAAGGAGCGCAAAGACCATCATGCCGTCCGCACAATTTCCCGTTTTCGATCTCGGAAAATTCGAGAAGGCGGGCGCCGAACAGCGCCGAGCGCTTGCGCAAGAAGTCGATGAGATTTGCCGCGCGACGGGCTTTCTCGCCATCGTCAACCATGGCGTCGCGCAAAGCGTAATCGACGGCGTCTGGTCGAAGGCGCATGCGTTCTTCGATTTGCCCCCGGAGGAAAAGCAGCAGGCGAGGGCGCCTTATAAGGGCTATCCCTATGGCTATCTCGGGCCGGAACTTGAGGCCTTGGCCAAATCGCGCAATGTCGACACGCCGCCCGATCTCAAGGAAAGCTTCAATGGCGGCCCCTTGTCGGCGCCCAAAGGCATGACCGACGCGGAAGCCCTAGCGTTCTGTTACGCCTCGACGATCTGGCCGGACAGACCGGAAGGCTTTGTCGCGGCATGGACCGCCTATTACGCCGCGCTTGAAAATCTGGCGGCGCGGATCATGAAACTTTTCGCGCAAGCGCTGAAATTACCGGAAGATTATTTCGCACAATTCATCGACGCGCCTGTCAGCGCCCTGCGCGCGCTCAATTATCCCGAACAGATGATTGCGCCCAAGCCCGGCCAATTGCGCGCTGGCGCGCATACCGATTACGGCAGCCTGACAATCCTGCTGCCGCAGGAGGGCTCCAAAGGCCTGGAAATCGCCTCGCCGGAGGGAGCTTGGATCGAGGTTCCGCCAATTCCCAACGCTTTCGTCATCAACATCGGCGATCTCATGCAGCGCTGGACCAACGATCGCTGGATATCGACGCTGCATCGGGTGGTGAACCCGCCGCCTGGCGATGGCGGCCTTTCGCGCCGCCAATCCCTTGCGTTTTTCCACCAGCCCAACTGGTTCGCCAGCATCGCTTGCCTCGACGCCTGCCTCGCGCCAGGCGAGCAACCGAAATACGAGCCGGTGCTGTCCGGCCCGTATCTGATGAGTAAATTCAAGGCGACGGTCAAAAACTGAAGCGCGGTCGCGACGGAGGCGATACGTCGTCGTCGGCGCGCTCACGAAATTCGCGCGCGCAGGTGCGCCCGCAAATAGGGGATTTATGAGAGCGCTTTTGTTGCCGGTTTGACAGAATGGAAGCTTGTGCCGCCAATACGCGAACAACCGCAGGGGAGGGGCGCATGCGGCTTCATGCTGTAATAAGGGGCGCAGTAGGCTTCGCGGCGTTAATGGCGCTTTGCGGGTGCGCCGACACAGCAGACGTATTTCCGAAGAACGAAGCCGCTCATCGTCTTGGGCCTGTAAAGATTTCGTTCGACAGAACCGGCATTGGACGAGGCCCGGTCACAATCACAATGTCGGATGGAGAAGTGTTAACCGGCGAATATCGTGTGGCTTTCGGCACGTCGGTCGGAATGGCTTTCTCTGGAGCGCAATCGGCCTCCGCGTTGGTCATCACCGATGGCCCTGTTCAGTTTGTGGCGACAGGGCCAAAAACGCAGATGCTGTGCCGAGGCACGAGTACGACAATGGGCCACGGCAACGGGGAATGCCAAACCTACGACGGAGCTGTCTGGGTGATCAGTTGGTAAATGACTCGGGAGTGCGGGCTACGGGAGACGCACAAAAATCAAGAATTTCGCTCGCTTCGTTCGGTCTCTAGAAATCAGCGACTTACGCTACGCAGAAATCTGGGGCGAATGTCCGCTTTCCCTCCCCAGTCGCCCTACGCGTCGGGCGCCGAGCGTTTGATTTCGGCCGCTAGGGCCGGGGCAACTCTTTCAAATTCTCTATCGCGTCGGCGTTGCCCTGATCGGCGGCCTTCTGGAACCAGGCTCGTGCTTGGGCGTAGTCCTTCGCGACGCCTTGGCCATTCAAGTAGAGCACGCCGAGATTGTACTGCGCGTCGGCGTCGCCCTGGTCGGCGGCCTTCAGGAACCATGCTCGCGCTTGAGCGTAGTCCGTCGCGACGCCAAAGCCATTCCCGTAGACCGCGCCGAGGTTGTACTGCGCGCCGGCGTCGCCCTGGTCGGCAGCCTTCTGGAACCAGGCTCGCGCTTGAGCGTAGTCCTTCGCGACGCCCTGGCCATCCATGTAAAGTTGGCCGAGATTGTTCTGCGCGCCGGCGTCGCCCTGGTCGGCGGCCTTCTGGAACCAGGCTCGCGCTTGGGCGTAGTCCTTCGCGACGCCACGGCCATTCGCGTAGACCGCGCCGAGATTGTACTGCGCTGTTGCGTCGCCCTGATCGGCGGCCTTCTGGAACCAGGCTCGCGCTTGAGCGTAGTCCTTCGCGACGCCAAAGCCATTCAAGTAGGCCACGCCGAGATTGTACTGCGCGTCGGGGTCGCCCTGGTCGGCGGCCTTCTGCAGCCAGCCCCGCGCTTGGACGTAGTCCTTCGCGACGCCTTGGCCATTCAAGTAAAGTGCGCCGAGGTTGTACTGCGCGTCGGCGTCGCCCTGATCGGCGGCTTTCTGGAGCCAGGCTCGTGCTTGGGCGTAATCCTTCGCGACTCCCCAGCCGTTCTTGTATAGCACGCCGAGGTTGTTCATCGCGCTCGCCGAGCCCGCCGACGCCGCTTGTTCGTATTCGAGCTTAGCCTCCTCGAACTTCTTCCCGCTTTGCAGAGCGCGTGCGAGTTGGAACCGCACGCGCCGATCGTCTGGCGAAGTTTCCAACGCACGGCGGCAGGCGGGAATGGCGGCGTCGGGATTGATTTTTCCGCCCTTGAGAACACTGGGGAAACCCTTCGTCAAATCCGGATCGAACGGAGCCGCCGCCAACCGATCGCACGCCGTCGGCTCCGGTGTCTTCAGCGCCGCGACTGTCGGCGGCGCGATCGGCGCCGTCGCGTCCTGCGCAAGCGTCGCCTTGAAGCCTTCGCTCTTCAACGCGTCCGCCAACGGCGCCGCGTCCTTGGCTGGGTTCGGCAAGGTCCCGACGGCGCCATAAGCGGAATTGCCGACGACGAGGGCGACGTGAGGTTCGGCGAACGCCGATGTCGTCAGGCAAAGCGAAAGCCAAAGGAAGCCGATCCAATCGCGCATTGTCGTCTCTCTATAGGCCGTTTTGACAGATCAATAGGTATGCCGTCTTACGGTCTGCTCTCTCAGGAGCAAATGTCCGCTTTCCCTCCCCCGTGGCTCTACGCGTCGGGCGCCAAGCGTTTGATTTCGGCCATTAGACCCGCGCCTTGGAAGATCGTGCAAGAAATTCTTGCCGCGCGCGATCCGCGTCATGCGTCGCTTTGGCCGGAGCGTCTATCGCCAGGAACGGCGCCTCGCCGCCGCGATAGGAAGGCCAATCAGGCAGCCCGGCGCCGTTGGGATCGCCGGTCTTGACGAAGTTCGCCCAATAATTCGAAGCCATGTCGGCGATGCCTCGATCGTCCGCCGTTATCAGCCATGGGAAGGCGTCGAGGTTGTCAAAGACATAGAGAAGTTCGCCCGCATGAAAAGCGCCGGCGTCGGCGCTGGGCCTGGCTCCGAACCATCCCTCAGGGGTTAGCGGCGCCCGGTCGAATCGGAAACGATAGATGTCGGATCGTCCCGTCTTCTTCTGCGCTTCGATCCAGGCCCAGGTTCCGTGATTGATCATGAGATCGCCGCCCAATTCCCGCGCCGATCGCTTTTCGACATCGGGCGCGCCAGCGGGATAGAACGCCAGCGCCGCATCGGTGCGATCGCCGAAGATCGCGCGAACCAGTTCGACATAGGATTTGTCGGCTTTATCGCCCTGGAGCAGGGTGAAATTGAATCCCTCGTCCTTGTTCCAGCCCGCCAGAAGCGGAACGTCATTTTGATCGCCCGCGGCGAATATTTCCGCCGGAGCGCGCGGCAGAAAATGGCCGTCGATGATCGGCCAGAAACCAATTCCAGGCGCAGCGGCGAGAATGTCCTGCGCGGACATCGCCCGCAGCGCGGCCAGCGACGTCGCCCCGTTCTTGCGCGCAAACGCCAGGCCCGCCTGCTCGGCCTCGGCGAGCGTGGCGTGCGAACGGGTCGGCGAGGGGAACATCGCGCCGCTTTCTCCGATGGCGCGCGCGAACAGGCCGCGCGCGAGCGGAGACGCCATCAAGGCGCTGACGGCCATCGAACCCGCCGACTCGCCGGCGATCGTGACCTGGCCTGGATCGCCGCCGAACGCCCTGATGTTGCGGGACACCCATTTGAGCGCCGTGACAAGATCCAGCAGGCCGTAATTGCCGGACGCGTTATGGGGGGATTCGGCGGTCAGCTCGGGATGGGCGAGGAAGCCGAGCGCGTTGAGCCGGTGATTGAGCGTGACGACGACGATTCCCTTCGCCGCCAGGTTGGCGCCGTCATAGCGCGGCTCGGCGCCCGAACCGACGGCGAAGCCGCCGCCATGAATCCAGACCATGACCGGCAGCAGATCCGGCTTTCCGACAGCGGTCGTCCAGACGTTGAGGTAGAGGCAATCCTCCGAAATTCCGGCCGCGCGCGGGTCGATGTCGTCAAAGACAATTCCCTGCATCGAATTCGGGCCGAAGACGTCGCTTGGTCGCACGCCGGACCATGGCGCGACCTTTTGCGGCGGGCGCCAGCGCAAGGCGCCGACCGGCGGCGCGGCATAGGGAATCCCCTTAAAACTCCTCACCCCGGACGCCGCGGCGCCCGAAAGAGCGAGCAGGCCGTCTTCTAGGGATATCGATGCCGCCGTCATCTATCGCCTCCCATTGATCCGCGTCCCAGCGAGAGCGCGCCGTGTCGTTATTATCAGCCTCGCGCACAATCCATGAAAAATTTAGGCGATTATAACCTTGACAAAAGTAGGACTAGGGGTAGTATGCTATGGGACAGGCCGGCGTAGTTTCTAAGAAATCGAAATTAACTCTCACTCCTGAGATGATTGCTCAGGGGGAGAGGGTTTTGGAGCGCGCGTGTGAGGCTGCGGAGATTCCTCCGTCGTTTTCCGTTTTAGGCGCTGCGGCTGATGTTTATACCGCCATGTATTCTGCAAGGCCTCGTCGAACATCTTCAAACTCGCGGGGCTGATTTTAGGGCGTCCTAAGTGGTTTAGATGTAGGCGGACGAGAATCTTCTTAAGGTCTGCCGACATATTATCTAGGATTGCTGGGGATATAGGAAAGTGTTCGATGCGGTCTCTTGTTAGGGCCTTCGCTGCATTTGTGACGGCGGCGTCGCCTTCTGGAACGTTGATTGCTCCGTAGTGAAGGATATCGTTTCTAGCTTTCCTAATTTTGCTTAGTTGGTCGAAGAGCCATGTTATTTCCTCCTGTGCTTTCTCTGGGATTTCTGTCACTTCAAAGAGACGTTTGATGCTGCTGATCGCCGCATCTAAATTGGTTCCCGAAAATGCCGCTCTGGCGATTGGATATGGGGTCTTCGCGTAGTGCCACAATGTGAAAGCAACTGCCATTTCCACTTGTGAGAATCTGTCAACGAAGCGGCCCAGCGCCGAGTGGTATTCTCCAAGGCGTTTCTTTCCTTCTTCGGTTTCTGCGGCTGTGGGTTTATACCAAGATTTCATTGTCATAAGCGCCCCCAGGTTCCTTGATGAAAGAGAAGATGGCGAACTCTCCCAGCGTCCCCGACATCGCGACCCAGATCATGGCCGCGATGGTCCGCATGCCGCCCAAGCCGCATGAAGAGATGAAGCTAGGGAAGGGTAAGCAGAAAAAGGCGAAGAGTCCCGCGCCGCGTAAGGGCGCCTAGGACCAAGGCCGATCGAAACGGCGGTCAGCCCATGTCGCGATCAGGCCGATTCCGATCACAATGCCGTAGAGAATGAGGCCGGCGACGGCTCCAATGACAGGGTCGCCGTCTCTAAAAAGGCCAAAGACAGCCCCGACCGCTACGAAGATGGCGCCGAGTTGCGCGGTGGATTTAATGTCCTCGCCAGTGAACAGCCGGCGCATCAGCTTTTGTTTCTGGTCGTAAGAACCGCGAAGGTGGCGATTTTCAAGCGGCGGTCGAAAGCCATCGACGCCAGGCGCGCTCTCATATCCAAACTGAGACCGCGGAATTGCACTTCATCGACCGCGACGAATTCCCGGCCGCAACCACCCATAACGGCGATCGCTACTGTGCCGGCATCCGATCGACCATCGTCTAGTTGTTTGCTGGCCGAGGATAGGCACGTGAACAGCGCCAGTTCCGAGGAATCCTTTTCCGCCTGTGTGGCTGGCGGTGGTTCGGCTGCACAGCCCGCTACGATGAGTGCCAGAATTGCTGCGACATATCGCACCATAGCATCCGCTCCCCGCCCGAGTGATCGGGGAGTTGAGAAAGCCGCAGCGTGTGAGGCTCGCACAGACCTTTAGGCTTTCGCCTTGGACATACGCCTGTGCCTCCCCGACCAAGGTCGAGGAGTGCTGATTGCGGCCAGCACTGTGGGCCGCACGCTGCGGGGTTCTCACGCCCCAGAGGGCCTATAGGCCGCTCCACTGGGGACAATAGGACAGAAAGACCTGTCGAGCCAATAGCAGGAGATCGCTATGACGGAATGTGCGTGTGTTATCTGTGCGGGTCGATTGCCGTCCTATTTCAGGGCGCGCCACCCCCACCTTCAGGCAATGGCGCTTGCTGCAATTCGCGAGATATCTGGAGACCAAGGTCTTCAAGCAATTCTCGCGTCAGAAAGTAGTGGGTCCGACCCTGCGCCGTTACGATCGTTAGCTGAGCAGCGTATGGGCGCTCCGGATCAATCAGTGGCGTTGCATGAACGATTTGATCCGGTGGGTCATCTCTTTGTGTGACCATGAATCTGCCCCTTCAGCGGTTCTCTTTGTCGGCCCTCAAGATCGCGATGATCCTCTGTCTAAGCGTGCGCTCCTTCGTCAGGCCGTCGGTAAGTCAATCGCTTGCCTGTGATGCCAGCGGCGATCTTTGAAACGCGCTCCCAATCCTCGACGCCAAGGGCCGAGCGGTTGTTGTAGCGAAAATCGAACTCTGACAAATAACGGTGAAGATGCTGCTCCCCGCAATGCTGATACACACCCTTCATGCCGCGCTTGAAAATCGAGTAATAACCCTCGATCGTGTTGGTGTTGATCTTGGTCCCGCTCCTGCGGTCGGTGTAGCCCCATTCGTCGCGGCCATGATCGACGGCGTCGTGCTTGGCGAACTTGTTGCGGAGCTTGCGATACTGGATCGCCTCATCGGTCATGACATGCGTTTCCTTCGCGATGTTTTTCTCGATGATGGGCATGATGTCGGCTTTCTTCGTGCTGTCGACATGGAATGAGCGGACGGAGCCACCGCGTTGGACCAGAGACAGGACGGCGTTCTTGTGACCGAACCCGGCCTTGGCCTTGGGCGTGCCTTCCTTGCGCCCAATGAACGTCTCGTCGATCTCGACAATTTCGCCTTCGCCACCCATCGGCGCGAGGCCGCCGGTGCGCATTGCCTCGCGAATGCGATGCATCATGAACCAAGTCGATTTGTAACTTATCCCCAGCATTCGGTGGAGTTGGTGGCTCGAAATCCCCTTCTTGGATGAGCCGATCAGATGCATCGCCAGCCACCATTTGGTCAGCGGCAGCTTGGAGCGCTCGAAGACGGTTCCAACCGTCGCGGTGAACTGGCCCTTGCATTCATTGCAGTAGCGAAGGCCGGGGCGGGCGCTCTTGGTGGTCAGCTTGGCAATCTTGGCTTGGTCGACGTTCCCGCAATGGGGACAGACCGGGCCATTCGGCCAGACGACGGCCTCTAACGCCTCGCGGGCGGCGGTCTCATCAGTGAAGCGGGGGTCTTGCAGTTCGGCGGACATGGGGTGAAGCTCCTGTTGAGAAGCACACTACCCCTAGTCCTACTTTTGTCAAGGTTATAATCGCCAAAATTTAAGGCGAGGCTAATGCTTTCAGCATCATCGCCTTGAAGCCGGCGCAATCCAGCGTCCAGCAAACGTCGGTCGTCACGCCTGCGTCCAGCGCTCGCTTCCACGCGACCCTGTTGCTCGCGTCATGCGTCACGTTGAGGCGGTCGACGATCGTCATGCCGCGCGTCAATTCGCTCGCGCATTCGACCTCGACAAGATGGCGGCTCCAGCTTGTCCCCATATTGCGGTCGAGCGCGACCGCCATCGCGGTGGGATCGGCGAGCGAAAGCCCGCTTTGGCCGGTTTGGGTGAAATAGGCCTCCTGCGCGCGGCCGTTGCATTCGATGGCGAAGCGCGCCTTGTCCGTGCCCAAAGCCAGGACTTCTGCGATCTCGGCTTCCGTCAGCACGGAATCGCCGCGCGACACCTGCCATCCCACCATTTCGACGGGCAGGCCGGAGCGAAAAACCATGCGCGCCGCTTCCGGATCGACCCAGATGTTATATTCGGCGGCGGGCGTCACATTGCCCTCGCAGCAAGGCGCACCGCCCATCACGATGCAGCGCGACACTTTGCCGGTTATCGAGGGGTCGCGCGCGACGGCCAGCGCGATATTGGTGAGCGGCCCCAGCGTCACCAGCGTCAGACCTGGCTGGGCGTGGATGAGCCGGGTGATCGCATCCACGGCATGCTCGCCCTCCGGCGCGCGGCGTGGCGCCGGATAGTTGCGATCGCTCAGACCGTCCTTGCCATGGAACCAATGCGCGTCCTCGTGCGTGCGCGTCAGGGGCGCCGAAGCGCCCTTGAAGACGGGGACGTCGGAGCCGCAAACCTCAGCGGTATAGAGCGCGTTGCGCGTCGCCTGCTCCAGCCCGACATTGCCAGCGACGGTCGTCAACGCGCAGACGCGCACATCGGGCGCCGAAAGCGCCATCATGATCGCCACCGCGTCGTCGGAGGCGGTGTCGGTGTCGATGAGAAATGTGCGCATGGACAAGCCCAGATGAAAGCAGAGGGTGTCTGTTAGCGCTCAAGCGAACGCGTGTAAACGATTGTGTTGGCTGGGTTAAAACCGCTTCCTTGATTTTCCTGCGCTGAACGCCCTTGCATGGCGGACCGCTTGGACTAGGTTCGTGGCGCTGCCGCATGTGCGCTTGACGCCAGCAGATCTCCAACCTTTCCGCATCTTTTCGAGTGTTTATGACGATCCTGACCGTCAATCATGTCACCACCTACAGCTATTCCAGACCTGTGGGCCTGGGCGAGCATCGGATGATGCTGCGCCCGCGCGACAATTACGATCAGCGGCTGCTCAGCGCGACGCTGGACATTGATCCGCAGCCCCAGCGCCTGACATGGATCCACGATGTCTTCGACAATTGCGTGGCTCTGGCGAGTTTCGCCGGGCAGACGCGCCGCCTGCGCATCGAGAGCAACATCACGCTCGATCATACGCCGCTGAGCGGCCCGGAATTCCTGCTTGAGGATCGCGCCCGTTTCTACCCGTTTTCCTATGACGTGGAAGAAATGCCCGATCTCTCGCGCGCGATCGAGCGCGGCCATCCCGATCCCTCCGGCGAACTCGACCGCTGGGTTCGCCGTTTCGTTCAACAGGGTAGGCCGACCGAGACAGGCGAACTTTTGATGACGATGACTTACGCCATCAAGGAGGGGTTTTCCTACGAACGGCGCACGGAACGCGGCATCCAGAGCCCGCTGCAGACGCTCGCCCGGCGGCGCGGCTCCTGTCGCGATTTCGCGGCGCTGATGATGGAGGCGGCGCGGACGCTCGGCTTCGCCGCGCGCTTCGTCTCCGGCTATCTCTACGTGCCCGATCGCGATTCCGGCGAGCAATACCTCGGCGGCGGCTCGACCCATGCGTGGTGCCAGGTCTATCTGCCGGGCGCGGGATGGGTGGAGTTCGATCCCACCAATGGCATCGTCGGCAATCGCGACCTCATCAGAGTGGCGGTGACGCGCGACGTTCGCCAGGCCATTCCCTTGTCCGGGTCATATTTCGGCAGCGCCGCGGACGAAGAGGGAATGGTCGTCTCGGTCAATGTTCGCCGTTTGCCCGACAGGGAACTTTTGCCGACCGAGGCTCGTTGACGCCCCAAGGATCGCCCGTTGCGCCAGTGCGGCGGGCATATTTATTGCTTAGCGCGTTGCGGGGCCTTGCCGCTCGGGCGGCGAAACCCTGGGGATTGCCAAATGCTTATCCGCGCCGGCTATGACATTGCCTTTCAATGCCCCGCGCAGATTTCGATGCTGCTGCAGCTCAATGTCCATCCCTCGCGCGTCGGCGACCTGCGCTCGCCCGATGTCGTCCAATCCGATCCCAATCTGGCCATGGGCGCCTATCTCGATCATTTCGGCAATCGGGTCACCCGCGTCGACGTCCCGCCCGGCCTTGTCACATTTTCTAACCGCTTCATCATTCATGATTCCGGCCAGCCCGATGAAGCGCCCGCCGATAATCTGTTGACCCCGATCGCGCGCTTGCCTGACGAAGTGCTCGTCTTCCTGATTTCGAGCCGCTATTGCGACAGCGACAATCTCACCAATTTCGCCTGGTCGATGTTTGGCGGGCTGACGGGCGGCTATCAGCGCGTGCAGGCGATTTGCGACTTCGTTCATTCGAAAATCCGGTTCAGCTATCCCGACGCACGCCCCACTCGCTGCGCCAGCGATTCCCTGCGCGAGGGGATTGGCGTGTGCCGCGATTTCGCCCATCTTGCGGTCGCGCTGTGCCGTTGCATGAATATTCCAGCCCGCTATTGCACGGGTTATCTCGGCGATATCGGCGTGCCGATCGATCCCGCGCCGATGGATTTCAGCGCCTGGTTCGAAGTATTTCTCGATGGACGCTGGTATACGTTCGACGCGCGCCACAATCATGCCCGCATTGGCCGCATCGTCATGGCGCGCGGGCGCGACGCCGCCGATGTGGCGATCTCAACGGCGTTCGGAATCGCCAATCTCATGCGCTTCGAAGTGGTGACGGTGGAGGAGGCTACTGCGGCCTGAAGAACCCGTCGAGGCGCCGTCGGCGCCAGTCTTAACGAGGCGCCTCGCACGCTCCCGCGAACAGGCGCGTTGCCTGGACCTTTCAAATCGGGCAAAAGGCGAGCCTTCGAAACAACCTCAACGGTCCGGGCGATCCCATTCATGACCAAACCCCTGCGCGTGGGAATTGCCGGCCTCGGCGTCGTCGGCGCGAGCCTCGTCAGATTGTTGCAGCGTCAGCGCGGCGCGCTGACCAGCCGCACCGGGCGCGAGATTGTCGTGACCGGGGTTTCGGCGCGCGACCGGGCGCGCGATCGCGGCATCGATCTGAATGGCGCGGCGTTTTTCGACGATCCCGCCGCGCTCGCCGTCTCGGATCAAATCGACCTCTTCGTCGAGCTGATCGGCGGCGCGGATGGACCGGCCTATGCCGCGTCAAAGGCGGCGCTGCGGCGCGGCGCGCCGGTCGTCACCGCCAATAAGGCGATGATCGCCAAGCATGGGTTGGAGCTGGCGGCGTTGGCGGAGGAAAAGGGCGTCGCCCTCAGTTTCGAGGCTTCGAGCGCCGGCGGCATTCCGATCGTCAAGGCGTTGCGCGAGGCGCTCGCGGGCAATTCGGTGCGCCGCGTCTTCGGCATCCTCAACGGCACCTGCAATTACATCCTGTCGCGGATGGAGGTGGAAGGGCTGTCGTTCGAGGAATGCCTCGCGGACGCGCAGCGCCTTGGCTATGCCGAAGCGGACCCGACCTTCGACATCGGCGGCTTTGACACCGCTCACAAGCTCGCGATCCTTGCCTCGCTCGCCTTCGGGACGAAGATCGACGCCGAGGCGATCCATATCGAAGGCATCGAGGCGATCAGCCTGACCGATCTGGCCGCGGCCGATGAACTTGGCTATCGCATCAAGCTCCTGGGGGTCGCCGAGCGCACCGCGCGCGGCGTCGAGCAGCGCGTGCACCCGACCATGGTCGCCAAATCCTCGGCGATCGCCCAGGTCATGGGCGTCCTCAACGCTGTCACGATCGATGGCGACGCGGTCGGCGAATTGACGCTGATCGGGCCGGGCGCGGGCGGCGACGCGACGGCTTCGGCGGTCGCCGCCGACATCGCCGATATCGCGCGCGGCATTGTCGCGCCGGCTTTCGGCCGGCCTGTCGCCTTGCTCGAAGAGGGCGAACGGATTCCCGTGCAGCGCCACGAGGGCGGCTATTACATCCGGCTGTCCGTCGAGGACCGGCCCGGCGCCATGGCGGCGATCGCCACGCGGATGGGCGAGAGGAAAATCTCGCTGGAAGCGATCATGCAGAAGGGGCGGCCCGCCAAAGACGCCGCCTCCGCCGCGCCGGTGCCGGTCGTGCTGATCACCCATGCGACGAGCGAGACGGCGATCCGCGAGGCGCTCGATCTGGCGCTCGCCGACGGCTTCCTGACGCAGAAGCCGCAGGTCATCCGCATCGAGCGGGAGTGAGAAGCCAGGCGGCGGATCCGGCTTTCGTCAAGATTTTGTCCGGCGCCGTGAGCGGCTTCGTCCAACCAAGCCCACGCCTCCTTGCCGCGCTGGATCTGCGGCGCAGAGAGAGCTTGTCCGTTTGGCGTCGCCTCTCGAAAGAGCGCCAAGCCAAATTGACCTGCGGCCGTCCGCAGCCAATCTCAAAATCGTAGGCGTGAGAGGGTTTTGCGGCAACCGTTCGGCGTGCGCCGCCGACTGAGGCCAATCAGGCGCTTGTCGGTCCGGTGGCCGCGTCGACATAAAATACGACGCTTTGCGCGAGATAGGCGCCTGTCGAATCCTGAGCCTTCAAATAATAGGCCCCCGCGGGCATGCCGGCCGGCAGCGGCATCGTCACCGAGGCGCCGCCGCTGGCGTCGATGCCGCCGCCGTCGAACGGCTTGCCGCTGGTCTGATTGACGAACACGATCCGGGAGCTTGGCGGCAGGTTCGCGTAAGTCGCGAACACATTGGCGCCGGAAATGCTTGTAAAGGCGATGATAGGACTGTCGCTCATCGTGCAACGATACATGTTTCGGCAGGTGGGTTCAACAGCATCCGGTCGCTTCGTTCAACTCAGGCCTCCGCGTGCGTCGCTTCGTGCCCGCAGCTCTCGCAGAGCCCCTCGATCTCGACGACCTGACGCTGCGTCACGAAGCCCGCCTTAGCGGCGGTCGCCTGCAACAGCTTGTCAAAACTCGCGTTTTCGATTTCGTCGGTGCGGCCGCAGCGCTCGCAGATCAGCAGGATGCCGTGATGATCATGGCCCAGATGCTCGCAGGGCGCATAGGCGTTGCGGCTTTCCACCTTATGCAGAAAGCCGTTCTCCAGAAAGAACTCCAGGGTGCGATAGACCGTCGGGGGCGCCACCGCCTTATGCTGTTCGCGCGACAATTCCTCTATGATCGCATAGGCCCCCAAAGGCGCCGGCGCCTGCGCGACGATCGCCAGGATCTGGCGGCGCAACGGGGTGAGGTGCAAGCCTTTGACCGCGCAGGATTGTTCGACCTGCACCGCCCAATGGCTCTTCCAGTCCTTATGAATATCGGCGTTCATATCGTCCCACCCATGCCTTCTTCATAGCACAAGCCGCCGTCGCGCGCCTGTTCGCCGAGCGTCGCGCTTGCGCTCTGCAATGTTATAATATAACAATCCTTCATCGCCCGCGCCACCCGGCCGATACATTGCGATTGGAGGTTTAAATATGCCTAAGTCAGCTCTGCTTACCCTTTGCCTTATTTCATTTGGCGCTCTTTCGGCGCCCGCTTTGGCCGATTCGGTCAAAGTCGTCGCCGCGGAAAATTTCTACGGCGATATCGCGACCCAGATCGGCGGCGACAATGTCGCGGTGACCAGCATCCTGTCCAACCCGGACGACGATCCGCATCTGTTCGAAGCCAGCGCTTCGACCGCCAAGGCGCTCGCCGACGCCAAAATCGTCATCGTCAACGGCGTCGATTACGATCCCTGGATGGAAAAGCTCCTGAGCGCCAACAAGGCGCCCGGCCGGCGCGAAATATTGGTCGCCGCCCTCGCGCATAAGAAGACGGGCGACAATCCGCATCTGTGGTATAATCCCGCCACGGTCAAGGCTGTGGGAAATACATTGAGCGTCGATCTGGCCATCGCCGACCCGGCCCATCGCAGCGACTACCAAAAGGCCGGCGCCGCCTTCGCCGCCTCGCTCGACCCGCTGGAGGCCAAGATCGCCGAAATGCACAAGAAATATGCGGGCCAGCCGGTCACGGCCTCAGAGCCGGTTTTCGGCTATATGGCCGAACTGATCGGCCTGAAAGTGCATAATGAAGCCTTCGCGCTCGCCGTCATGAACAATACCGAGCCGAGCGCCTCGCAAGTCGCCGGTTTCGAGGACGATCTCAAAGGTCATAAAGTGAAGGTCATGCTCTACAACGCCCAGGCCAGCGAGCCCGCCGTCCAGCGCCTCGTGCAAATGGCGAAAGACGAGAAAATCCCTGTCGTCGGCGTTTCCGAAACCGAGCCCGCCGGCGCCAATTACCAGCAATGGATGGCCAACCAGCTCGACGCGCTCGATAAGGCGCTTGCCGGCGGGGCTTCGTGAGCGCGCTTTCCTTCGATCAAGTCTCGATCAAGCTCGGCGGCCGGACTATTCTGGCCGCCGTTAGTTTTGCGGTCGAGAACGGCGAATTCATCGGCATGCTCGGCGCCAATGGCGCGGGCAAGACGACCCTGATGCGCGCCGCGCTTGGGCTCGTTCCGCTCAGCGGCGGCGCGATCCGCATTCTCGGCCAGCCGACCACCCGCGGCAATGGCGCGATCGGCTATATGCCGCAGGCGCGCGGCAGTTTCGTCGGAACGCGCCTGACCGGCTACGACATCGTCGCCTCGGCGGCGGGCGGCGCCGGCTGGGGCCTGCCACGGCTCGACGCGGCGACGCGGCGGGAGATCGACTGGGCGCTCGATATGGTCGGCGCCCGCGATCTCGCGCGCCGGTCGCTTGGCGAAATTTCCGGCGGCGAACGCCAGCGCCTGCTGCTGTCGCAGGCCTTGCTCGGGCGCCCCAAACTCCTGCTGCTTGACGAGCCGCTGATCAGCCTTGACCCCGGTCATCAGAAAAGCGTCGTCGAAATCGTCAAGCGGCTGCGCGATGAATTGAAGATCGCGATCATTTTCAGCGCGCATGAACTGAACCCGCTGATCCACGCGATCGACCGCGTGCTTTATCTCGGCGCCGGCAAAGCGGTGCTCGGCGCCGTCGACGAGGTCATCACCGGGGCCGTCCTGTCGCGGCTTTACGGCACGGAGATCGAAGTGGTGCGCATCAGGGACCGCGTGTTCGTGATGGCGGGCGATATCGATGTCGAGCGCGACGCCCATCGCCATGACCATGATGAGGATGGCGGTCATCATCACGACCATGGCCATCACGACCACGACGACGCCCATGTTTGATTATGATTTCATGCGCACGGCCTTCGCCGCCGCCGGCATCGTCGCCGTACTCTCGGGGATCGTCGGTTTCTTCCTGGTGTTGCGCGGCCAGACTTTCGCCGGCCATGCTCTGTCGCATGTCGGCTTCACCGGCGCGACCGGCGCGGTGCTGTTTGGTCTGCCGCCGCTCGCCGGCCTTGTCGGCTTCACCTTGCTGGCGGGCTTTGGCATGGGCCTGCTTGGCGAAAAGTTCAGCGAGCGCGATGTCGCGATCGGCATGATGCTGTCGCTGGCGCTGGGCCTGGGGCTTCTGTTCCTGCATTTCTTCACGTCCTATGCGTCGCAGGCGGCGGCTTTGCTGTTTGGCAATGTGCTCGGCGTCGACAATCAGGCTTTGCTGTCGCTGGCGATCCTGGCGGTCATCAGCCTCGTCGCGCTCGGCTTCATCGCGCGGCCGCTGATCTTCGCCTCGCTGCAAAGCGAACTCGCCGAAGCCAGGGGCGTGCCGCTGCGCTTCGTTTCGACCGCCTTCCTGATGATCGTCGCGATCGCCGTTTCCGAATGCGCGCAGATTGTCGGCGTGCTGCTGGTGTTCACGTTGATGGTCGGCCCAGCCGCCGCGGCGCTATCGTTCACGCGCCGCCTCTACGCCGCCGTCGCACTTTCCGCCGCGCTGGCGCTGCTCGAGGCCTGGGGCGGCCTGACGCTCGCCTTCTATTCCGACTGGCCGGTCAGCTTCTGGATCACCGCGCTGTCAGGGCTGGTGTATTTTGCGAGCCTGGTGAATTGGGGCGGGATAGGGCGGGGAGCGGCGACGCCGGCTTAGCTTTCGCGCCGCGACTCGTGCTAAGTCGGGCTCAATGACCCCCCAGAAACTTATTCGCAAACGGCAGCCAACGCGCGCCCCTTCCCCCCTTGCGGGGGAAGGTGGCCTTCGCTTTAGCGAAGGTCGCGGACGAATGCTTTGCATTCGCCGTGGGATGAGGGGTGTCGAGCGAAGCGAGACGGCTTCCTTGATCACAGTTGCAAAGCCGTCGCGCTTCGCGCGACCACCCCTCATCCCACGGCGAATGCGAAGCATTCGTCCGGATGCTTCGCACGGCGCCTCCCCCCGCAAGGGGCAGGGCTGTCCGGGGAAACGAAATGGGTTGTGGCGCCGGGCGGCGTTGCAACCTCCAGGCGTCATGCCCGGCCTTGTGCCGGGCATCCACGCCGTGCCGGGGGCGCCAACCTTGAGAGTTTCTTGCGACGGCGCCGCGTGGATGGCCGGGACAAGCCCGGCCATGACGACCACAGGTTGTACAATTATAAAATCCTCCCGCTCTCCGTGCAGGCTTGAGTTTCCCCGGACAGCCCCCCGCAAGGGGGGAAGGGGTTGAGCTTCTTCCTCGACGTCGAGCGCTCCGTTCTCGGCCGCCCCTGGCGCGCCCGGCTTAACAACGCGGGCGAAGCGCAGGCGCTGGCGATCGGGCAGGTCAGCGGGCAATCGGACCTGATGGCGCGGGTGCTGGCGGGGCGGGGCGTCAAGCTCGAAGAGGTCGCGCTTTATCTCGATCCCACTTTACGCGATCTGATGCCCGATCCCTTCACTTTGCGCGACATGGAGCCGGCGACCGCGCGGCTCGCGCTCGCGGTCAAGCGCGGCGAGAAAATCGCGGTGTTTGGCGATTATGACGTCGATGGCGCGACCAGCGCCGCTTTGCTCGCGCAATATCTCAACGACTGCGGCTGCGAGACGATCGTTCACATCCCGGACCGCGTGATCGAAGGCTATGGGCCGAACGTGGAAGCGATGCGCGCCTTCGCGGCGCAGGGCGCGAAGCTTGTCGTCACCGTCGATTGCGGCGCCGTCAGTCATGAGCCCTTCGCCGAAGCGCGGCGGCTCGGCCTCGACGTGATTGTGTTCGACCATCATCAGGCGCCCGAATTGCTGCCCGACGCTTTGGCGCTCGTCGACCCCAACCGGCAGGACGATCTGTCGGGCCTTGGCTATCTCTGCGCCGCCGGCGTCGTTTATATGGCGCTGGTCGCGCTCAATCGCGCCTTGCGCGAGGCCGGCTTCTGGAACGGCCGCGCGGCGCCCGATCTCATCGCGGCGCTCGATCTGGTGGCGCTGGGCACGGTCGCCGATGTCGTGCCGCTGACTGGCCTCAACCGCGCCTTTGTCGTCAAGGGATTGAGCGTGATGCGCGCGCGCCGCCGCCCCGGCCTGGCGGCTCTGCTCGATGTCGCAGGCGCCGACGGGCCGCCGCGCCCCTATCACCTCGGCTTTCTCCTTGGCCCACGCATCAACGCGGGCGGGCGCATCGGCGATTCCGGGCTTGGCGTCAAACTGCTGATGACGCGCGACGATCTGGAGGCGCGCGGCCTTGCCGCCGAACTCGATCGGCTCAATCGCGCACGCCAGCAGATCGAGATCGCGATGCTGGAATCGGCCGAAGCGGAAGCTCTGTTGGCGCTGGGGCTCGAAGAGCGCGGCGCCTGCGTGGTCGTCGCGGGCGAGGGCTGGCGGCCCGGCATTGTCGGCATTGTCGCGGCGCGCCTGAAAGAGCGCTTCAACCGGCCTGCTTTCGTGCTCGCCCTGAATGGCGCCGAGGCGACGGGCTCGGGCCGTTCGATCGCCGGCGTCGATCTTGGCCGCGTCGTGCGCGCCGCGGTCGAGGCGGGCGTGATCGTCAAGGGCGGCGGCCATGCGATGGCGGCGGGCGTGACGCTGGCGCGCGATCGCCTCGGCGATTTTCGCGCCTTCATGGAGGAGCGGCTCGCCGCGGGCGTCGGCGAGGCGCAGGCCAACGCCAGCCTTGAGATCGACAGCGCCTTGACGGCGAGCGCCGCGACGCCGGCGCTGGTCCATTCGATCGAGCGGGCGGGGCCCTACGGCGCCGGCAATCCCGAGCCGGTTTTTGTGCTGCCGCGCCATCGCCTCGTCGATGTCGTGGCGGTCGGCGCCGATCACTTGCGCGTCCGCGCCGCTTCCGGCGACAACCAGACGATCGAAGCGATCGCCTTCCGCGCCGCCAACAATCCGCTCGGCGAGGCGTTGAAGCGCCTGCGCGGTTCAGCCGTGCATCTGGCCGGCGCGCTGACGATCAATCGCTACGGGGGGCGCGAGAAGGCGCAGTTGCGGTTGCTGGATGCGGCGGTGGTGGAGCGGTAGAGCGGGATGTTCGATCGTGCAAAAGCCCATCGTCATTGCGAGCGGAGCGAAGCAATCCAGAGGTCGTGCCGCTTGCTGATTTTACGCTCCCGCGGAGGCGCACGGAGCGTCGCGGAATCTGTGTTGAAGATCCGCAATTCCAGTGGCGTCTAACCGGCCACCGTTACGACCTCTGGATTGCTTCGCTCCGCTCGCAATGACGGGGACCGATTCTATCAAGACCATCTGACGCTCGATCCCCAGGTGGGATGACCGGATTCGACTCATGCCGCACTCTCCGCCAAAGCAAAGGCGCGAAACGCCCGCCTTCATATTCGCGACAAAATGGGTGTGATAGGGATAACGACTTCATTGGGAGTGAGACCATGGGTATTGGAAAATTGATCGAGGAAGTCGGCGGAGCCGTAGCCGCCGAGCAGGCCGCTGAAGCCGTCGACCCGAACGCCGGCATTCTCGCCAAGGGCGCGGCCGCGGTCGCCGGATTCATGGGCGCGGCCAAGCTGTCCGACACGCTTGAAGCCCATGCCGACGCCAAACGGGACGGGAGCCAAGACGCGGCCCAGGACGCTGCGGACGCGAGTCCGAACGACGCGAGCCCAGAGCCGAAGTAACATCCCGATCGGCCGCGCTTACGCGGCTCGGTGTTTCCAACCCCGGCGGAGCGATCCGCCGGGCGGTTTTTGCGTTGGCGCGCTGCTGCGTAGCTATCCGCCTATTCCTGCTCAATTGGCCCCAGCGGCTTCCAGCGCGGGGCGCGGCGGTATGGGACATCTCCATCGATCGGCTTTCGGGGAATGGCCTGGCCCGCGACCGCGATCACGCCCGCTCGCAACGCCGAATTCGGTTCAGAGACCCAACCCTGGATTCTCCTAACGGGGAGCGCCGTCAAACCAAGATCGCTGTAAGCGGCGGCGTTTCTGAAGCCGGGAGCGTCCGCCGACGCCCTATGGACGTGGCGATGACGCGTGACGTTTCAGGGGGCCATCAAGGCGCCGCGACCCATCGCATCCACGCGAGAAACCCATCGCAAAATTTCGCTGGTTATTCCAGGGCGCCGCCTTTCATATCTGGCCGCCGTCTCTCGAATCGGCGTCCGAAGCTTGACGCGCGGACCGAATCTCCCTCTCGCCGGAGTTTTGTATGCCCGACCGCCGGACGACGCATGGTCTGGGCATTGCGCTCTATCTCATCGCGATCTTCTTTTTCGCGGTCAACGACGCCCTGGGCAAATGGCTGGTCGCCGACTACGGCGTCGGCCAGTTGCTGATGCTGCGCTCGGTCGGTTCGGCGTTCGTGCTGGCGCCGATGATCTGGCGCATTGGCGCCAGCCTCACGGACACAAACCATCTCGGGCTGCAGACCTTACGCATTCTGTGCATGGCGCTCGACACGTTCTGTTTCTATTACGCGACGCGAACGATGCCGCTCGCCGACGTCATGACTTTTTACATGGCGGCGCCGCTGATCATCACGGCATTGTCGGTCCCGCTGCTCGGAGAAAAAGTGGAATCGTTCCGCTGGGTTGCGGTCGCAGTCGGTTTCGTCGGCGTCGTGATCGCGCTGCAGCCGTCGCGCGCGATGCTGTCCTCGGCATCGCCGCTTGCGCTTCTCGGCGCCGTGATGTTTGGGCTGAGCCAGACGGTGACGCGCAAGCTGCGCGACGTGCATTGGCTGCATCTCGTCGTCTGGCAATTCGTCGGCGCCGGATTGATCGGCGCGGCGACACTGCCGTGGGCCTGGGTGACGCCGACCTGGCTCGATCTCGGCCTGCTGTTCCTGCTCGGCATCGTCGCGATGCTATGCTTCGTCTGCTTGACGCGCGCGCTGGCGATGACGCCGACCGGCGTGCTGGCGCCGTTCCAATATACGATGCTGCTTTGGGCGACGATCATGGGATGGGTCGTCTGGCGAGATGCGCCAAGCCCGCCGATCCTGATCGGCAGCGCGATCATCATCGGCAGCGGATTATTCGTGATCTACCGCGACCGCGAGCCAAGCGTCGCCGTGCCCGAATAAGGCGCGGCGCAGGATCAAACGCGGCGCGCGATGCGCTTGAATGGGCCTGCCGCCGCGGGCGTCAGGATGCTTGCGCAGCCTCGACCGCGATGACATGCGGAGAGGTCTCGTGCCAGTGCGCCGTCACCCGCTGGCCGGGCGCGAAGTCGGCCGCGTGCTCGCTCGGCATATCGGCCCAAAGTCCTGCATGGTCCGGGAGCTCCGGCAACCGCAACCGCACCCGCGTGAGAGAGCCCAGGAACGTCGCCTCCTGCACATCGGCGGCCAGCGCCCCCGGCGGCACATGGCCGTTCATCCGCTGCAGCCGCACATGTTCCGGCCGCAAGAACATCTCGACCGAGCGGCCCGACTGATGCGCGACGGCGGCGTCGGCCGGCAATATGGTCCCGTTCGACATGCGAACGGCGGCCCCTTCCGCGACGCCCGGCAGGATGCCGGCGAGCCCGATGAACCGCGCGACGAAGGCGTCCGCCGGCTGGCGATAGATGACGGAAGGCGTCGCCACCTGCAGCAGCTTGCCGCCATTCATCACAGCGACCCGGTCCGAAATCGACAGCGCCTCCTCCTGGTCGTGCGTGACCAGCACCGTGGTCACCTTCGTCTCGCGCTGGATGCGGCGGATTTCCTCGCGTAACTGCAAGCGGACTTTGGCGTCCAGCGCCGACAGCGGCTCGTCGAGCAGCAGCACGTCCGGCCGGACTGCGAGCGCGCGCGCCAGCGCGACGCGCTGCTGCTGCCCGCCTGACATCTGGTGCGGATATTTGTCGCGATGCTGCGCGAGACCGACAAGGTCGAGCAACTCGCCCGCGCGCTTGACCTGCTCGGTCTTCGCCTGGCCGGCGACGCGGGGGCCGAACCGGACGTTATCGAGCGCCGTCATGTTGGGAAACAGACTATAAGCCTGGAACACCATGCCCATTTTGCGCGCCGCTGGCGGCAGCGCGGTGACGTCGCGGCCGCCGACATGCACCGTGCCGGTGTCGGGCGTGATGAAGCCGGCGATGATACGGAGCAGCGTGGTCTTGCCGCAGCCGCTCGGGCCGAGCAGGCAGATCAGCTCCGCCTCGCCCATGTCGAGGTCCAGGCTGGCCAGCACCGTACGGCCCTGGTAGCTCTTGCTGACGCCGCGCGCTTCGACGGTGGCCATTAGCGGGCTCCTCCCAATTGTGCATTGCCGCGCCCGACCATCAACACGCCGAGCATGGCGCCCCAGGTGATCAGGAAACTCAGCGTCGATAGCGCCGCCGCCTCGGTCGGCGCGTTTTGCCCGACCTCGTTGATCAGCACCGCGAAAGTGTGGAACAGCAGCACATTGGCGAAGGTGAATTCGCCCATCACCACGGCAAAGCTCAGCAACATGCTGCCGATCAGCGCCGGCCGCAGACTCGGCAGCACCACCATGCGAATGATCTGGCCGAGGCTGGCCCCGAGGCTCTGCCCGGCCTCGGTCAGCGTCGTCAGGTCGATCGCCCTTATGCCGACGTCGATCGCCCGGTAGGCGTAGGGCAGCGCGAGGAAGAAATATGGGATCGTCAGATAGAAAGGCGTGCCGATCAGCCAGTCCGGTCCGGTGAACAGCACCGACAATCCGGCGACCAGCGCGATGGCCGGAACGACAAACGGCAGCGCCGCGATGAACTCGAACACCGGCCGCAGCTTGGGCGCATAGAGGTGCATGAAAATCATCGCCGGCGCCAGCAGCAGCACGATCGCCGCGCATGTCGCCAGTCCGAGTTCAATCGACACGATTAGGCTCGGCAGCAGATTGGGCCGCGCCAGCAGCGAGCGATAGGCGTCGAATCCGTAATTGCCGTGGCCTTGCCACAGGCTGAAGCTGACCGTCATCAGCAGCGGCACGATGAAATAGAGGCCGGCGAGCCCTAGCACTGTCCAGCCAGCGAGTCCGAAGCGGCGCATGGTTTCAGCCTCGCCCTATTTGTGCCAGCGGCTGGCGCGACGGGAGAACGCGGCGCTGATCACCAGCACCCCGACCATCACCACGATCATGCCGACAGCGAGCGCGGCTCCGGTCTGCGGGCTGCTGGAGACGTCGCCCGACAGCACGTTGGCGATCTCGGTGGTCAATAGCGCGATATTCCCCGAGGTCAGCGCATAGGCGGTCGCATAGGCCGAGAATGCCGAGCCGAACAGCAGGATGAACGCTGAGATCAGCGATGGCAGCAGCACCGGCAGGCCGATCATCCGCCAGTACTGGCCAGAGGTGGCGCCCAGATTTTCCGATGATTCCCGCCATTCCGTGCGTAGCGCCAACAGCGCCGGCGTGATGATGATGACCATCAGCGGAATCTGGAAATAGGCATAGACGATGGTCAGGCCGGTCATCGAGAACAGGCTGAACCCTAGCCCGTAGATGTCGACGCCGAGGCTCCGCAGGCCTTGCGTCAGCATGCCGAGCGTGCCGAGCGTCGAGACAAAGGCGAACGCCAGCGGCACGCCAGCGAAATTGGCGGCGACGGCGCTGAAACTGGTCACCGCCGAGCGCAGCGTGATGGGCATGGCCGGACTGATCACGAAATAGGCGATCAGGCCGCCGGCGACGACGCCGATGGCGGCTGACGCGATCGACAGCACGATCGAGTTGCGGAACGCGACGACGATATTGTCGCCGCCGAGCGCCTCCAGATATTTCAGCGTGAACCCGTGATCGTCGGTCACCGACTGCACGGCGAGCATCACCGTCGGCGCCGCCATGAACAGGGCGGCGAGGGCGATGAAGAGGCCGATCACGCTATACGGCAGGATAAGCCCCGCGACGCCTTGCGACGCGGGCCGTTTATGCACGACGCCGTCGCGCCGCAGGGGCGTCGTCGCGGCCTGGCTCATCCGCCGAGCTTCACAACCTTGGGCCACATGTCCGCCAACACGGTCTTGGCCGCCGTGCTTTGCGCCTCGCTGGCGAACTTCACACCCTTATAGGCGTCCGCCGACGGCAGCTTGGCCATCAGCTCGGCCGGGATCTTGCCGGCGGCCAGCATCGCGGTGAAGCGGATCGGATGCGCGTAGCCTTTGAGGAAGCCGAGCTGGCCCTCGTCGCTATACAAATATTCCATCCACAGCTTGGCGGCGTTCGGGTGCGGGGCGTAGACGCTGATCGCCTGGCAGTAGAAATTGCCGTACGGCGGCGCGCCGTCCGGAAGCAGCACCTCGATCTCCGCCTTGCCGGCGGCGCCGTCGCGGATGGCGAGGTTCAGGTAGTCCCACTTGATGGCGATCGGCGTCTGGCCGGTCACCACCGTGCCCGTGTCGCATTTGACCGGGTTGAAATTGCCGGCGCCGTTCAGCTTGCCGAAGAAATCGATGCCCGGCGCGATATTGTCGAACGAGCCGCCATTGGCCAGCGCCGCCGCATAGACCGAGCCGAACGCCTCGCCGGCTTTCAGCGGGCTGCCGCCGATCGCCACCATGCCCTTGTATTCGGGTTTCAGCAGGTCGGCCCAGGTGCGCGGCACGTTCTTGACCACCGCCTTGTTCACCGCGAACGAAGTGACGCCGAAATAGTCGCCGTACCAAAGCCCGGACGGATCCTTCAGGTCATCGGGAATCTCGTTCCAGGTCGCCACCTTGTAGTTTTGAAACAGCTTCTCGGCTGCGCCTGTGACGGCAAAGCTCGGACCGACATCGACGGAGTCTGGGGCGCGGCTCTGCGTCTTCAGGCTGCGGATCGCCTGCAATTCCTCGGCCGAGGTGCCGTCCGGATTGGCGTCGTCGATGGCGATGCCGTAGCGCGAACTGAAAGTGTCCATCAACTCGCCGTAGTCCGCCCAGTCGCGCGGCAGCGTGATGACGTTGAGCTTGCCTTCCTTTTTCGCGGCGTCAACGAGCGCGGCCGGGAGCGTCGCATCCGCGGCGAAGGCTCTGCGCGCGGTCAACGTCCCGCCTAACAAGCTCGCGCCGGACAACCCAAGTCCAGCCCGCAATACCGTCCGGCGATCGAGTGACATGCGCCCACGCCTCATTTCTTGCTGATGATGGGCGGTCTATAGCCGTGCTGTATGACACTTCGACTACAGTTCCCCGAGGCTTCGGCGCCGCCACGCCGAGGCATTGTCCGCCAGCACCCCGGCGAGAGCGCTTTTCTGAGCGCGCACTCTGATTTCCAACTTGCGGAACGGGGTCCGGCTCGCTGTGGCTTGGCGGGAGGAACTCGCGTCATTCAATTGGATGACGCGGACAACTATCCCCTCACATCGGCACTTTGGTTCCGTTCCGGCCGACAACGATCCGCTTGGCCTCATAGGCGCCGTTCGCAGTCTGGCTCGAACCGAAAATGTCGACCGACGCGCCAGGTTTCAGGTCGGCGAGCTCGCCCGGCGCGAAAGTGACGATGGGCGTCGCCTTGTCGACCGTCACAATCTGCTCGCCGCCTTTATAGGTGAGCGTCAGTTTCGGGCCCGAGACCGTATCCACCGCCGCGGTAATATTGGCGTTGGTCATCGTGCTGCCCGGCGCCAGGTCGAAGGGGCGGAAGCCTTCGCCGGTGCCGCGCGCCGCCTCAGGGAAAATATGCACTTCCATCGCCGCCAATGTCCCGTCGGCGGCCGGCATGGCGGCGGCGCCGACGAAAACGCCCGGCTTGATGTCCGATAGCTGCGCCGGAATCACCGCGTCGATCCTCTGCTGGTCGGCCAGATGCAAGGCGATCGCCTCGCCGGACCGTGTTTTCACGATGACATTCGCGCCGTCGACGCTGACGATCGCGCCGCGGATGATGCCGGGGCGCGGGGTCTGCGCGACGGCGGGCGCGTTCGCTGCAATAAGCGCCATCGCAGCGGCGAGATAGACGATCGAACGCATGGGCGCCTCCTGATTGATTTCGCGGGAGACTAGCGATTTTTCCCAGTCATGCGACAAACATTCCCGTGAGCGGCGATCGAGAGGCGCCTCAGTAAGGCACGCCTTTCGCCGCGCGCTGGGCGGCGAGCGCCTGCGCATACCATTCGAATTCGTCGAGCATGCGCGCGGCCGCTCTGTCGATCCAGGGCTCGTTCGTCCGGCCGTCTTCGGAAAGCGCGCTGTGGATCGACGGGATCGACAACACCGAGGGCACGCTCGACATGCCCATTTCGGCGAGCACCGTTCGCAGCGTCACCGCGGCGCGCACGCCGCCGTAACGCCCGGCCGAATAGGAGATGATCGCAGACGGGCGCCAGAAATATTCCTCGAGAAAATGATCGAGCAAGTTCTTCAGGGCGGGGGGAACGGATTGATTATATTCCGCCGTGACGATGACAAAGCCGTCGGCGCGCCGATAGAGCGCGGCAAGCTCCTGCATGATGGCTGGCGCCGTTCCCGCGGGAAATTCCTTGAACATGCGGTCGAGCATGGGCAGCGGCTTCTCCAGCGGATCGACCAGAATCGGCTCGTGACCGCGCTGCTCCAGCAGCCGCACAATAAAGCGCGCCGCCTTAATGCCCTCGCGCTCCGCCCGCACCGACCCCAGAAGGACGGGAATCACAAGGCCCATGGTCTTCTCTCCGCGAATGGTTCAGCGTTTCTGACCCGTTGGCGCCACAACATGCGCCAGAGTTATACGTCGCGGCCCTTGACAGAAAGCTCGATCGGTCCGATCATTTGTATACAAACAATATTCCGACCCTAAGCGCATCGCGGAGCGCCTGTTGTATGCTCGCCCTTCAGAATTGAACGACACGCTGGCGCTTATCGCCGCGCCCGGCGCGCGCCCGCTGACGGGACGCGTTGTCGATACGATCACGCTTACAGGGCAGGGAGGCGGCGATGCTTGATACCCCCGACAAGATCGACGACAAAATCCGCTGCGACGCCTGTCCGGTCAATTGCTACATCAAGCCCGGCATGACCGGCGCCTGCGACCGCTACGCCAATCATGACGGCGAACTCGTGCGGGTCGATCCGCATGTCCTGCTGGAGCGCATCGTCAGCGAGGGCGGCCAGATCGTGCCTTTCCTCGACCGGCCCCGCGAATGGAGCGGCGACATCGTCAACGGGCCGAGCCCGGTGATCACCGCGATCGGCGCCGGCACCACCTATCCCGATTATAAGCCGGCGCCGTTCATCGTCTCCAGCAAGGTCGACGGCGTCGATATGGTGACGGTGGTCACCGAGGGCATCTATTCCTATTGCGGCGTCAAGGTGAAGATCGACACGGATCGGCATCTGGGCGCCGAATGCGCGATCGTGCGCGCCCAGGGCGAGCCGGTCGGCCATGTCACGACGGGCGAATATGGCTCGCAAATGCTGTCGCTCGGCGGCGTCAACCACCTCACCCATGGCGGCAAGAAAGAAGGCCGCGTCACCTGCGAAACCCTGCTCGACCTCTGCAACGGCAAGGCCGTCGAGCTCACGGTCGACGGCGGCGTCAGCGTCGTGGTCCAGGCCGGCAGGCCGCCCATCATCAACGGCCAGACCGAAGAGCGGATGCGGGTCGGCTGCGGCTCGGCGACGATCGGCATGTTCGCCAAGCAATGGTATGGCAAGGTCGATGAAGTCGTCGTCGTCGACGATCACATCACCGGCGTCCTTTCCGAACATCAAGCCGGCAAAGTGCTGGGCGCGCGCGACACCGGCGTCAAGATCAAGGGGCGGCGCTCGACGCCGGGGCGCTATTTTCATGTCGCCGAGCCGGGATCGGGCTGGGGCGGCGCGGCGATCACCGATCCCCTCGACATTCTGGGCCCCTTCAACCCGAAGGAAGCGTGGCCGGGCCTGACCATGCTGATGGTCTCGACTACGGGCGAACAGCACGCCTATTACGAACTCGATGCCGATCTGCGCCCCGTCAAGACGGCGCTGCCGGAAGCTTTGGTCGAATCCGTCGAGCGCATCCGCGAAAACTGTGAACCCGCGCTTTGTTCGGTGTTGTTCATGGGCGGGGCGGGCGGCTCGCTGCGCGCCGGCGTCACCGAAAATCCCGTGCGGCTGACGCGCTCCGTGCGGCAGGCGCTGACAACGGTGACGGCGGGCGGCGCGCCGGTCATCGTCTGGCCGGGCGGCGGCATCACCTTCATGGTCGATGTGACGCTGCTGCCGGAAAACGCCTTCGGCTATGTGCCGACCCCGGCTTTGGTCGCGCCGATCGAATTCACGATGAGGCTCGACGATTATGCGGCGCTCGGCGGCCATGTCGATCATATCCGGCCAGTTGAGGACGTTGTCGCCGATCGTGCGGTCCGGCTCGGCAACGGGAAGCAGCCGTGAGACAGCCGCCGCAACATCGGCGATTGAGCGATGGACGCCTGCATCTGCATGACGGCCCGATCGATCTCATCATCGAGGCGTTCGGCGCCGAGGCGGAGATCGTGCGCGCCTATGCGGCGGCGCAGGCGCGGTTCGCCACATTGCTCGACGAGCTTTGCGCGGAATTGCCTTTGCTGCGCGCGCCGGCGACGGCGGCTTCGCCGCGCCCGAACGGACGCGTCGCGCAGCGCATGGCCGATGCGGTTGCGCCTTTTGAGTCCGCTCACTTCATCACGCCGATGGCTGCCGTCGCCGGCTCTGTCGCTGAGGAAATTCTCGAAGCGATGACGAAGGCCGCTTTGTTGAGCCGCGCTTACGTCAACAATGGCGGCGACATCGCGCTGCATCTTCTGCCAGATGAGACGTTTCGTGTAGGCATGATCGATCGCCCGGACCGTCCCGGCGCCTTCGGGCGCGCGGAAATCGAGGGCGACAGCCCCGTGCGCGGCGTTGCAACATCGGGCCGGCATGGCCGCTCGTTCTCGCTGGGCATCGCCGACGCGGTCACCGTGCTCGCCGCCAGCGCCTCGAAGGCCGACGCCGCCGCGACGCTGATCGCCAATGCCGTCGACCTGCCGGGCCATCCCCTCATTCGCCGCGCGCCCGCCAGCGACTTCGATCCGCAAAGCGATCTTGGCGAGCGGCTCGTCACACGGGACGTGGGGGAGCTGAGCGCTGATGAAGTTAACGACGCGCTGGCGCGAGGCTGGCGCGAGGCGGAGCGATTGCGGCGGGCAGGCCATATTGTCGCCGCGGCGCTGCATCTCCAGAGCGAAACGCGGGTATGCGGCGAACTTTCGACATTTCCCTCCGTCATTGCGAGCGGAGCGAAGCAATCCAGAGATCGTGACGGCGGCTTTTTAGCTACGCCGGATGCAGTCGCGAGTTTGCTCAGTCCGCATGCGAGTTCAATCATTCCCGACGATCTGCTCCGCAATGAAAATGCAAATCAGCAACCGTCACGACCTCTGGATTGCTTCGCTCCGCTCGCAATGACGGTTGGCGAACCGCCCCAAATAAGGATCCCTCCCCATGCCCGCCGTTGAAATCCGCAAGCGCATCCTCACCGTCGAGGACATCTTCCACGAAGGTGGCCCCCGGGCCGACGCGCCCTATCGGCGCGCGGCCATCCTGTCGGTGATCAAAAACCCGTTCGCGGGGCGCTATGTCGAGGATATCGTCGGCTTCTCCGACGATTTGAAACCGCTCGGCCTCGCGATGGCGCAGGCTTTGATCGTCGCGTTAGGGGGCGATCCCAAAGCGATTCAAGGCTATGGCAAAGGCGCGATCGTCGGCTCTGCTGGCGAGATCGAGCATGGCGCGCTGTGGCATGTGCCGGGCGGCTATGCGATGCGCGAGGCGCTCGGCGGCGCCAAAGCGATCGTGCCTTCGGCCAAGAAGGTCGCGGGCGTCGGCGCCCGGCTCGACGTGCCGATCACCCATATCGACGCCTCCTATGTGCGCAGCCATTTCGACGGTATCGAGGTTGGCGTCGTCGACGGCCCGCGCGCGGATGAGATCGTGCTGGTTCTCGCGATGACGACGGGGGCGCGGGTCCACAACCGCGCCGGCGGCCTGAAAGCCTCCGAGATCAAGGGACAGGACGGACTCCGATGAAGGCGAACATTCGCAAGATCGTCACTTTCGTCGAGGAGACGCTGAGCGAAATGGGCCGCCCGGTAGAGCCGCCGACCCGTCGCGCCGCCGCCGTCGCGGTGATCGAAAATCCTTACGCCGGTCAATATGTCGAAGATCTCTCCGGCCTGATCGACATTGGCGAGGAGCTCGGCGCTTTGCTGACGGCGCGCGCCGTCGCCGCGCTCGGCATTCCCGGCGCTGAGGCGCAGAGTTATGGCAAGGCGGCGGCGGTCGGCGAGAACGGCGAACTCGAACATGCCGCGGCGATCCTTCATCCCAAGCTTGGCGCGCCCGTGCGCAAGGCGCTTGGCAAAGGCGCGGCGCTGATCCCTTCGTCGAAAAAGCGCGGCGGCCCGGGCGTCGCGCTCGACGTGCCGCTCGGCCACAAGGACGCCGCCTTCGTGCGCAGCCATTTCGACGGCATGGAAGTGCGTATCGCCGATGCGCCGCGCGCCAATGAAATCGTCGTCGCGGTCGCGATCACCGATTCCGGACGCCCGCATCCGCGCGTCGGCGGCTTGAAACATACCGAGATCAAGGGCGAGGACGGCCTGCGATGACCGCTGCGCAAAAGCGCCAGCAAAGCGTTGACGCCGCCTATATTCTCGACGACCAGGTCGGCTTCATCCTGCGCCAGGCGCAGCAGCGGCACACCAATATTTTCGCCTCGCTGATGATCGAGGAGCTGACGCCGACGCAATGGGCGGTCCTGGCCAAGCTGAGGGAATGCGGCCCCTGCTCGCAAAACCTGCTCGGCCGCCAGACCGCGATGGATGCGGCGACGGTCAAAGGCGTGATCGACCGCCTGACCAAGCGCGGCGTCACCGCCACCACTTCGGACCCAGTCGATGGCCGGCGGCTGCTAGTCGCGCTGACGCCGGAGGGCGAAGCGGTTTATGCGCGCGCTAAGCCAATGGCCGAACGCATCACCGCTGCGACGCTGGAGCCGCTGAGCGAGACGGAGCGGGAGGCGCTCGTCGGCCTGCTGAGGCGGCTGGCTTAGGGCGCGCCGCCTTGCGAGCCCATGACCGCGAAAGCGGTTCGTCTAAAAATCGCCAAACCGCCAGTCCGTGCGCTCCAGCGCCATATCAATGAAAGTTCGCACCTTCGCTGAGAGCAGCCGGGCGGCTGGATACACCAACTGGATCGGCGGGGCGGGCGGTTCGAATTGTCTCAGGACGATTTTCAATTGTCCGTCATGCAGTTCTTGGGCGACCTGGTAAGCGAAGACCATGGCGAGGCCGCCACCCAGCCGCGCATGGAAAATCGCAGCGTCGGCGCTATTGGTCAAATAATGCGGAACAATCGTCGTTCGCTCGTCCTGCCCGCCGCGCACGAAGCGCCAATCGTTCGATCCGCCAAGACCGGTAAATTGTATGATCTTGTGCGAGGCGAGCTCGCGCGGGTCGGTCGGCTCGCCATTCTCTTCGATATAGCCCGGCGCGGCGATCACCACGCGCCTCGTCTCGCCGATCGGGCGGGCGATCAGGCTGGAATCGGGGAGGTTTCCGATGCGCACCGCCAGATCGACGCCATCCTCGACCAAATTGGCCATGCGATCAGACAGGCGAAGTTCGCCGACGACTTCGGGATAGAGTTTGAGATAGGCGCCCATCAATGGCGCGACATGCATTCGACCGAAGACAAGCGGCGCCGAGACGACAAATCGCCCCACCGGCGTTCCTCGTTCCGCCTGCGCCGCGCCGTCGGCCTCTTCGAGATCAGCCAATATCCGCCGCGCCCGCTCCAGATAGCGCGCGCCGGCGTCGGTCAGGGTCACCGAACGCGTCGTGCGTTGAAGAAGGCGAAGGCCGAGCCTGTCCTCCAGAGCCGCGACAAGACGGGTGACCGCCGAAGCCGACAGGCCCAGTTTGCGGGCGCCCGCGGCAAAACCTTTGAGATCGGCGACGGCGACGAAGGCGGACAGGCTGTCGAAACGGTCCATATGATTATTGCTTCATACGCAATGATGAACTGTCAATAGGGAGCATTATTTTCGACAGTGATAGGGATCATATGGACTGTGCAAGAAAGCTTTCTGTGCTTCGACTCCGCAATCGACGCCAGATCCGGAGACATTCTATGCCGCGCCCGCCTTTGCCCCCATTCACCGCCGAAACCGCCGCGCAAAAAGCCCGCATGGCGGAGGACGCCTGGAACAGCGGCGACGCCGCCCGCGTCGCGCTGGCCTACACAGAAGACAGCCAATGGCGAAACCGGGCCGAGTTCATTCGCGGCCGCGCGGAAATCGAAGCTTTTCTGCGCCGCAAATGGGCGCGCGAACTCGACTACCGGCTCATCAAGGAAGTCTGGGCGTTTCACGACAACCGCATCGCCGTTCGCTTCGCCTACGAATGGCGCGACGACAGCGGCCATTGGTTTCGCTCCTATGGCAACGAGAACTGGGAGTTTGACGCCGAGGGTCTGATGCGCCTGCGCATCGCCAGCATCAACGATCTGCCGATCGCCGAGGCGGACCGCAAATATCATTGGCCGCTCGGCCGGCGGCCCGACGATCATCCCGGCCTCATCGAACTCGGGCTGTGACGTAGCGGAAGAAACATTGCCGTCATTGCGAGCGGAGCGAAGCAATCCAGAGGTCGAGACAACGCCCAATGGGACTCCGCCGTCGGACCGCTGAGAACAATTGGGCAAATTTCACGACCCCTGGATTGCTTCGCTCCGCTCGCAATGACGAACTAGGAACATTCCATGTCTGAGCCTCTCACCTATGCCAGCGACATCGCCTTCACGCCAGCCGTGAAGGCGATCCAGAGCGCCAAGGGATCGCGCTCGGCTTATGCGCATATGGAAGAGGGCGGCGGGTGGCGGACCGAGATCGACGCGGATATCGCCGCTTTCATCGGGGCGCAGACCAGCGTGTTTCTGGCCACCGCCAATGCGCAGGGCCAGCCCTATATCCAGCATCGCGGCGGGCCGCCCGGTTTCCTGCGCGTGCTTGATGAGAAGACGCTCGCCTTCGCGGACTTTCGCGGCAACCGGCAGTTCATTACGCTCGGCAATCTCGCCGAAAACGCCAAGGCCTATCTGTTCCTGATCGATTATGCGCGCCGGCAGCGCATCAAAATTTGGGGAGAAGCGCGCGTCGTCGCCGACGATCCGGCGCTGCTCGAGGCGCTGCGGTCGAAGAATTACAAGGCCGTGCCCGAACAGGCGATCCTGTTTAAGGTCGCCGCCTGGGACGCCAATTGCCCGCAGCATATCCCGCAACGTTTCGAAGCCGCCGACGTCGCCGCGGCGCTCGCCGAGCGGGATGATCGGATCGCGGCGCTCGAAGCGGAGCTTGGGCGGCTACGCGAAGAGCGCGCCGCCACACCTGGATGACATTGGCTGTCGCAGGGCGGCGGCTTTTTGTAGACGCGGTCGCTGACCGCGTTCAGCGCGCAAGCGCTTTATTTGCAATTGCTTGCGGCTACGGAAAGAGCCGCGGTCAGCGACCGCGGCTACAAGTCTGCTAACCCTGTCCGATCGCCAGCATGACGATCCGGAACAAGACGAGGCCACCGGCGACGATGAGATAGAGGCGCAGGACGCCCATCCAGGTCTTGGCGGCGAGCGACAGTTTGGCCGGCGCAAGCTGATGGAGCGGCGGCATGCGCCAGGTGTCGCGCGACAAAGCCGCCGCGTCGTTGGTCTCGGCCTTCTTAGCGACCTTCGCATCGCCGCTCAGCGCTATGATCACCAGCGCGACGATGGCGCCAGCGATGCTGCCGCCGACAAGAATGTCGAGAATGACCTGCTCGTTCGTGGCGTCCGGGAACAGCACCGACGCCGTCAGGACGATCGACAGAACCACCAGCGCGGCGATGACGGCGCCCGTGAAATAATTCAGCCAGCGCGCGTTCACCCAGGGGCCGAGCACGGGCTTGTCGTTGCACAGCAGCAACAGGAACACCGTCGCGCTCGGCAGCAGGACGCCCGCGAGCGTCTGCACCGCCAAAGTCAGCAGTCCAAGCGGCGAGCCCGGGGTCAGGACGACGGCGGCGGCGATCGCGATCAGCACGAAATAGACGGCGTAAAAGCCCTTCGCATCGGTGACTTTCCGATGCAACGAATGGCGCGCCGAAAATACGTCGCCGATCGCATAGGCGGTCGACAGCGAGACCGCCGCCGCGCCGATCAAAGCGGCGTCGATCAGCGCGATGGCGAACATCACGCCAGCCGCCTTGCCGACATATTTCTCAATACCGGCGGCGATTCCGCCCGCGTCGGTGAAATTGCCGAACTCGGTCTGACCCGCAAAGGTCGCCGCCGTGAAGGCCATGATGGCGACGCCGCCGATGATGACAAGCGCGATGCCGATCCACAGGTCGAGGCGTTCATAGCGGATGAAACGCGGGGTGATGCGCTTGTCGATGACATAGCTCTGTTGGAAGAAAAGCTGCCAGGGCGCGACCGTCGTGCCGACGATGCCGATGACGAGCAGCATCACATCGCTCAGCTTGCCGCCGACGGGCATTTGCGGAACGACGAAATCATGCGCGACCTGGGCAAGCGGCGGATGGACCATGAAATAGATCGGCACGAGCAGGAAGCTCGCGGCGACGAGGACCATCGAGAAACGCTCGAAGCGCCGGAAGTCGCCGGTGCTGGCCGCGATCATGACAAGGCCTGCGGCGACAATGACGCCAATGGTCTTGTCGAGTCCGAGATAATCAAGCGCGAGCGCGATGCCGATGAATTCGGTGACGATCGTCAGAGCGTTGAGCAGGAACAGGTCGATGACGCTGAACGCGCCCCAGAACTTGCCGAAACGCTCGAAGATGAGACGCGCATGGCCGACGCCGGTTACGGCGCCCAGGCGCAGCACCATCTCTTGATTGACGTAGAGAACCGGGATCAGCAGCGCCAGCGTCCACAGCAGCGTGGTGCCATAGTTCTGGCCGGCCTGGCCATAGGTCGCAAAGGCGCCCGCGTCATTGTCGCCAACCATGACGATGAGGCCTGGACCGAGGATGGCGAGAAGCGTCGTGATCCGATGCTTCCAGGTTTTGCGCGGCGCGATGTCGCCGTGAAGGATGGTTCCGAAGGCGCCGGTGATGTGACCGATATGCGCGTCGTCGAGGACGGCGGTGACCGGCTCGGCGATATTGGCTTTGATGCTCATGGCTTGTCTCCTTCGCCGGTCCGCGAAGAAGGGAAAGCCATCGCCGTCAATCGGCGGGGCTTTCCTTTCGTCGCAAAAACGGCTGGTTGAAAAAGTCGTGGGTGAGGATGTTCGAATTGGAACCCGCCGAGGCGTCGGGGACGCGGTCGGCGGGTCTACTAGGGCCGTCGTTCAATGGGGTCTCCTTCTCTTACGCAGCCAGCAGCAACAGAACGCCGAACGTCCAGAGCAGCTTTGAGCCGCCTTTGAGACCGGCTTCGCTGCCGACCTTGACAATGGCGTCGACGGGATCCGGGACGACAATGACGAGGCTGGGGCTGTGATGGGTGGGGGATGGCGGAACGGGGCGCCGGGCGGATGCGCCCGGAGCAACATTGCGTTGATGGATGGCTTCGAGAACGTCGTCGAGCGCGGCGGGGGCGACGGGCGTGGTGATTTTTGCGTGCATGGTCATGGCTCATCTCCTTTGCCT
>NZ_LMUI01000042.1:87052-148913 GCF_009765995.1 Methylocapsa sp. S129 | reverse complement strand
CTACTTCACCGTTCCGATCATTGCGATCGCCTTGATCAGACGCCAATTGGAGGGAAGCTTCTCGGCCGGCAGCGTCAAATAGCCTGTCGCCGCGGCTGTAGGCGCGAGGACGCCTTTTCCGAAATGAAGCCGGCTATGTGAGGCGCTTTTCGTCTCACTGTTTGCTCCTGGGGCTCACAGGCCGCCGTCCGAGAATTGGGAGTTTGCGCAATGGTGACGGGCGCGCCTAATTGCTGAGGCATCGCCTCCTTCCTTGTCCAAAACACAACAAGGCGTCGCCCAAAGACAGTCGGCGGCCGAGATGACATCAGAATGCATGGCCGGCTTCATTAGAAGCCACGATCTGGAATGTTCTCCATCCTGCGATCATGGCCGGCCGCCAGCGCGGCGACAGCCGCCACCAGCGATCCAGAAGCGAGACATAGCAGCGCGACATTGTCGCTGCCGGTCGCATCCTTCGCTACACCGAATAACCAGGGGCCAACCCACCCGCCCAGATTGCCGATCGCATTGATCATGGCGATGCCGCCTGCCGCCGCCGTCCCGGTGAGCATTGCGCTGGGAATGGACCAGAACACCACAGGAGCGCACCAAGTGCCCATCGCAGCGAAGCACAGCGCGCACATGAGCGCCACAGGATGCGAGCCGCCGATGAGGATGCAGGCCCCCATCCCTGCCGCGCAGAGCAACCAGCCGCCCGCCAGATGCCAGGTGCGCTCCCCCGTCTTGTCCGAATGCCGACCCCAATAGTTCATCGCGATCAGGGCGAACGCGAACGGAATGCCGGAGACGACGCCGACAAGGTTCGGCGAGACGCCGAGGCCCTTCACGATGAGCGGCATGAAGAAGACCAGCGCCTGCTGCGACACGTTGTGGCAGAAATAGGCGAGCGTCAGCATTAATATTTTAGGACTGCAAAAAGACTGAACAAGCGTGAATCGGCGAATCGATTCGCGCTGTTGGCGCTCCGCCTGCAGTCGCTCGCTCAGCCATGCGCGCTGCTCCGGCGTGAGCCAGTGGGCGTCGGCCGGACGATCGGTCAGGTAGAACCAGATAACGACGCACATGACGATCGACGGCAACATCTCGACGAGGAACAGCCATTGCCACCCTCGCAACCCAAACACGCCATCGAGATGAAGCAGCAGCGTGCCAATGGGCGGCCCGATAATCAAGGAGATCACGATCGAGGAATAGAACATCGCCAATATGCGCGTGCGGTAGGCCGACGGAAACCACCAAGTCATATACAACACCACGCCTGGAAAGAATCCGGCCTCGGCCAGCCCCAGCAGGACGCGAACGCCGTAAAAGCTCCACTCGTTCCAGATGAAGGCGGTGAGCCCCGAGGCGATTCCCCAGGAGATCAGGATGCGCGCAATCCATATCCGCGCTCCGATCTTGCTCAGGAGCAGGTTGCTCGGAATCTCGCCAACGAGGTAGCCAAGATACAACACGCCAGCCCCGAAGCCATAGACCGTCGCCGAAAACTTGAAATCGGCGTTCATGCTCGGCGCGGCCATCGCGATATTGGCGCGATCAAGGAGATTGCAGAAATATCCGAGACCCAGGATCGGCACGAGCCGCCAAGCGACCCGGCGCATGGTCTCTCTTTCCAAAAGATCGTTCTTCCCGCGATCCCGGTCCGCTGTTTCGAGCATCGCGATCCCCCCAAGTTTGTTCTCTAGCGTCTCTCCGGCGCCTTGCCGCACGGATCGACCAGAACGACCCCGCGTTCATCGCGGCGGCCGCGCTTTGATGGCGGCCTCGTTTACTTCAACGCCCCATCCAGGCTTTTGCGGAATGATCAGTTCGCCGTCCGTCACTGTGAGTCGCTCCGATAGGAACTCCCATTTCCAGGGAGCCTCATCGATATCGATCTCCATGATCCGAAAGTTCGGAACGGCGGCGGCGAAATGAGCGCTCATGATGTCGCCGAGCCCACCCCCACTATAGGCGTGCGGAGCGACATTCACATCGTACGCGGCGGCCAGATCGGCCATCTTCATCGCCTCGAGATAGCCGTTCCACATAATATCGATGATCGCGACGTCAACGGCTCCGGCCTCAAGGTAGGAGCGCAGATTCTGCCTGCCATACACTGTCTCCAGAGAGGCAATCGGAAAGCGCGCGATACGGCGCGCCGCGCACAGAACCTTGGGATCGAGGATGTCGTACTCGAACCACAGCAGATCGAACGCGTCGAGCGCTCGGATGATCTTGAAGACGCCCTCCGCCTTGAAATGGCAATTCACGTCGAGCATCAACTGCACGTCCGGTCCCGCACCCGCGCGCAATGCGCTCATTTGATCGACGATGGATCTGAGCGTGCCGGGATCGAGATTCAGCTCAGGGAAGCCGGGAGCTCGCGCCACTCCCTGTCGAACCATTGCGAACTGCCCATCAACGATCCTGACCGGGTCGGTCTTGATCGCCTTGAAGCCGCGTGCGCGCGCCTCCTCGCCCAGCCGCACCAGGTCATCGAACGTCTTGACGGCCGGCTTGTCCATCAGATCGCTGTAGAGGACGCGGTTCGTGCCGCAGCGACTCCAGTAGATCGGAACGCGCGTCCTCAATGAGCCGCCGAACAGCGCGTGCACGGGCAAGCCCAAGACCTTGCCCTTGATGTCGAACAAAGCGTTGACGATCGCTGCGATCGCATGCTGGTTGACGCCGCCGCTCGCCTGAAAGGTGCGGCCGCGGAGAAGGGCGGCGATACGCTCGATGCCCATCGGGTCCATGCCGATGACGAGTTCGCATAGCTCCGTGACGACCTTCGAAAGTCCGGCTGTGCCCGTATGTTCCGCAAACTCCGACCAACCAACCAGTCCGTCCGTCGTGTCTATGCGAAGGAAGCAGGCATTGCAGAAGCCCGCATCGCCGAAAAGGAGTTTGTAGCCGACAATATGCATATCAACAGCCTTTGAACGACAGATCAACCGAACTGAGGACGGGAGAGGCAAACACGCATCGCACTGCAATCCATGACGACGCCGAAGTCGCACCCAGGCCGAGGGCTATCGCCTACAACTTCGATATCCGGTTACGAAAGTGATCCGACCCAGCGCGGATCTTGTCCAGAATTGGCTCGCCGCCCCACCAAAACCGCTCACGGATGTCGTAATCGATCGCGCGGCACTTGATTGTGTCGATCACACCGAGCTTCTGCAAGTAGAGTTTGGCGATTGCAGGATAGCCCATCAGTTCGGACACAGATGACACCGCGAGGAAGGCGGAAAGCTCCTCCGCCAAGTCCGGGTGAGCGCGCCACTTTCGATACATCCAGGCGTATAGATCGGGGTGGATGTTGGTGAAGACCCCGCTGTACCCTTTGGAGCCGGTTTTGATGGCCTCGAGCGCAATCGTTCCGTTCGCGTTGACAAGCGAAAGCGGTGAACCTTCGACAATGCGTAGCCTGCGCTCGATACGCGCAAGATCGCAGCAGACGTCTTTAAATAATACGAACCGCCCTGTGCCCGCGCAGAGCGCAAGCTCGCCGTCGGCGAGCAGGCGCCGGTACGGCGCAGGGCATTCGTAGAGACCGAGCGCCAGATCGGCGGGCAGCCGGGAGAGAAGCCAGTCGAGATTCTCCCGGAACGCGGCCTCGCCGCGATTGTCGGGATCGATGCGGTTTGTGATCAGCACAACGGCGGCCGGTTCCGTGCCGGCTATCGCCGTGAGTTCGGCAAGCTGGTCCTCCCGACTCTCCGCAACATGTCCCGAGGAGACAACGGTGACACGCCCAGCCGCGCGTTCAACGACGAAGCGTGAAATCGCCACCCGCTCTTCGCGCGAGAGATAGAACATCTCGCTCGACTGGCAGACCGCGAAGAGGACATCGACGCCATTTGCGATATACCAGTCGACGAGGCGCGAAAGACTGTCATAGTCGACGGCTCCGCTCTCGCTGAAAGGCGTCAACATCACTGCGATAATGCCGTTAATCGTCTTGTGAAGCATGGACCCTACTCATTTCGTTCGATGTTGAAGTTCGAATCCGCCGCTTCGCCGGACATGCGGGCGCCCTTCACGCCCGCATGTCCTTGCATCCGCGAGCCTCCCGCGGCGCCTGGCGCGGCCGCGACCGCCGCGCCGTCGCGCACAAACGCCAGCACCGCGAGGGCGCCGATGATTGCGACGGCGCCAGCAAGCGCGAACGAGCCGCCGTACCCGCCGCTGGACTGTACGATATAGCCAGTGAGCGCCGGGCCGACGATCCCTGAGATGTTCGACACCAGGTGCACATAGCCGCCGACGCTGCCGACGCGACTTGGCGGAACAAGATCCTGTAGGAGAGTCCAGCACCCGATTGGGATCATCGCTTCGACGAACATGACGATCGCCATCAGGCTGACCGCCTGCGTGGTGGTCGTGGCAAACAGCAGAGCCGCGAGGCAAACCGCGTCGACAAGCAACGCCATCACGATAATGACCTTCCGGGAGAAGACCGCCCGTCCGGTGCGCCGCAACAGGAAGTCGCTTGCCAATCCACCGCCGACGACGCCGATCATGCCGACCGCCCAGGGAATGGCGGTAACGATGCTCATTGTCTTGATGTCGAGCCCGCGAGCGGCGGTGAGATAGCTCGGCATCCAGAACAGCAGGAAATATTGGATATAATTCGCCGCGAAGAAGGCGACAGCTATTGCGATGATGAGAGGGGAGGCCAGATATCGGCCGAGCGGGGCGGCGCTCGACGCTCTGACAGTGGCGGTTTCGCGCCCGGCCTCGATCGTCTTAAGCTCGTCGCGGCTGACGCGCCGGTTCTCGCCGGGCGCGTCCGTCACCAGGAGAAGCCACGCCGCGAGCCAGACGAGACCCAGAAACATGATCGCGACGAATGCGCCGCGCCAGCCAAGAGCGAGCGCCATGAAGCCGACAAGCGGCCCGGCGACGACCGCTCCAAACAAATTGCCCCCTGAGATTGCAATGCCGACGGTCAAGCCGGATTCCTGTCGTGGGAACCAGTTTCGCACGGTCTTGTTGGTGACGGACCCCATCGGCCCCTCGCCGAGGCCGAATACGATGCGATAGAACAGCAGCTCCCAGAAACCCGTTGCAATCGCCGTCAGTCCGCAGAACACGGACCAGACGCCCATCGCCCAGCCATAGACGCGCTTTGGGCCATATCTGTCGGACAGGTAGCCCCCGACGAAATTGAACAGCGCATATCCAATGAAGAAGATGCTGAAGATCAGGCCGAGCTGCGCATCGTCAATGCGCAGGTCGGCCTTGACCATCGGCGCCACGATCGCCAGAGCCGAGCGGTCGATGTAGTTGATCATACTGGCCAGAAACAGAAGGCCCGCTACGATCCAGCGGAACTTGTTTTTCACCGCGGAATCCTCCCCGGAGGCGCGCCTTTATCCACGCGCGATCCATTCGGGAGCAGGATCGCAACCCAGCCCTGGTCCTTGTGGGACAGCGATGCTTCCCCCTTTCGCGGTCGAGAACGGCGCGAAGGGGCTCTCGGGCATATTCAGGAATAGGCGCTCGAACAGAATATCGCCCGGCATCGCGGCGACCACATGCAACGCCGCCAGATATCCGCTGCCAAAATATGCGCAGTGCGGAACGACGGTGACGCCGAACGCCTCCGCCAGCGCGATCACCTTCAGCGTATCGGTTATTCCGATCTTCGCGACGCTGGGCTGCGCGACGTCAAGCGCGCGCGCCTCAAAGAACGCACGGAATTCGAGCAGCCCGCTCATGTTCTCGCCGGCGGCGATTTTCGCGCCCGTTGCGCGCACCGCGGCGATACTCTCGAAATCTTCGGGCGGCCAAACCGGTTCCTCGAGCCAACGCAACTGACAATCGGCGAGCGAACGTGCGTTGTCCCGCGCCTCCTCCGCCGTCCAGGGGCAATTGGTATCCGCCATCAAGGTAAAGTGCGGGCCAACGGCGTCACGCGCCGCGCGGATGAGATCGAGTTCCACCTCGTGCAGCTTGATCGCGCGATACCCCTCATCCACCGCGCGCCGACAGGCGCCGACAAGAGCGTCGCGCGCGCCGTATCGCTCGAGGCTCGCATAGGCCAGAACGTTCTGCCGCGGCCGGCCGCCGAGTAATCGGTACAGTGGCAAACCCGCTTCTTTTCCCGCGAGATCCCAGAGTGCGATGTCAATGCCGGCGAGGGCGTAGCGCACAGGACCGGAGCGCCCAAAAAGATGAAACCGTCGCTGCAAACGCTGAGACAGGGCATTGACGTCACGCGCATCCTCGCCGATCAGCGCGGGCGCAACCAACGTCTCGATCGCTGATCGGGTCGCAGGGCAGCAGCCGTGGCCGAACGCCTCACCCCACCCGACGAGACCATCCCTCGTCGTCAGCCGCACCTGGAGCATCGCCATATCCGTGGCGGACGCGCTGTCAATCTGAGTTCGCCGCACGCCCGTGAAAGGCGCCTGCAGCAGGAAGGTTTCAACACGCGCGATGATCATCGGCTGAGCGCTTCCTCCTGCCTGTCTTGTCGTCGAATGAACTGGTCTTGGAACAGGCCCGGCTTGTTATCGACGTTTGCCCCAGCTAGTTGGGCCGAAAATAGCTACGTAAGAGATGATATGCAAGCGCTTTCATTATACTTTCTATTTTCCAACCTAACAATCAATAGTCACTTAATTTGTTGGAATGAGGCGGACAGAAAAAGTCCGTATGCGCATACATTCGGCGATGTGTAGTCAGTGGCGGAGAGATTCCAGGCCCGCGGGGCGGAGCAAAGGCGGGCTACTGGCGTGAGAGGCGCCGACATAAAAGGGGACCCGATCCGGCTGTCCGCCTCGCTCGCGCAACGGTGATCGGGAAGGCCGGCGCAGGGGCTCTGCCTGCGCCTGATGCGAGATGGGTCGATCTCGACGCGGCCGATTTCGCCTAGCAATGAGATTCGTATGCGGGATATCCTGATCGCCGCTGCATCGTCGCCGGCGATAACCGGTCAAAAAGTTCGGCTAAAATCGACGGACATCGCTGAAGATCGAGATAGCTCTGAATACTGTCGAGAAAGAACTCGAAACTCCGCCCGATAATTACGGCCGGAGCTGCGTATGAGATCGCATCACTCTTTTTCCGATGTCAGAAGTGCGCGATAGCGCCTTCAGTCCGTGCGGCCGGATGCCCGCTTTAGGGGCGTCACGGCGTCGGCGCCGGGCGCAACCTCAAACGTTCGCAGCGCATATTCCGCGGCCATCATCACGTGCTGCCAGCAGGCCTCCCATGCCTTTGCCGGATCGTTGCCGTTGAGCGTGCTGAAGATAGCCTTCATCTCGCCAAAAGAAACGATGCGCCGTCCTTTCACCGACATGCTGCGGGCGCGAAGGAGGTAGATGCGACCGCTTAGCGGCCGCAGCGTGGCTGCGATTGTGTCGTTTTGCGCGCCGGCGAAGATGGCGTCGTAGAAGCCCACGGTCTTTTCCAGCATCCCTGCCGGAATGGCTTTATGGTGGGCGACCGTGAGCGCTGCAAATTCCTTCGCGAGCCGTTCCCGATGCGCCTCGGTCGCACGTTCAACGAAAAGCTTGCCCGCGAGAGCCTCGAGCGCCGCCCTCACCTCGTAGATGCCGCGCACTGTGTTGCGGTCGAGGCTCGCGACTGTCGGACCCTGCCGGGGACCGGTAACGACAAAACCCTCGGCTTCGAGTTGACGCAGAGCTTCGCGAACCAGCGTACGGCTGACGCCCAGGAGCGCGCAAAGTTGTCGTTCGACAAGTCTCGAGCCCGCGGGAAAACGCTGTTCGCAGATCGCCCCGCGCAACCGCTCGACAACCTGATTGCGCAGGGTCTCAGGAACGCGGGTAATAAGGAGTGAGTCGTTAGCCATGGCTTCTTATCATACCGTATTTTTCCGTCGCGGAGCAGTCGCTATAACGCCTGATGCCTGCAGATCAGCGATGTCGCGTTCCGAATAACCGATTTCAGCCAATACCGCGGCGTTGTCAGCCCCCAACGGCCGGCACCCCTGCCGCACCGCGAGCCGTCGTTTGCCGAACCGGAAGGGGATGCCCTTGGCCGGGCGCCCGTCCAGCGTGACGCCGATGGCGGTTCCGTTCTTGAACTCCGGCGCCTCAATCAAGGCCGCCGCGTCGCGAACAGGCGTGCGCGTCGCGCCATTGACGACTAACCAGTCCGCACCATCGCGCACGATCTTTTCTTGGGGATGCAGCGGGTCGTGGTTGCCGCGACGGACCGTCGGCGCGCCAGCCGCCGCCGCGAGAACTTCCTCGCCAATCAGGAAGGTAGTGAGTTCTCGTTGGGACAGATCGAGGTGCGCGCCTCGACCGGTGCGTTCGCGCTCGAGCAACGCGGCGATGATAGCGCCGGGCGCGAAAAGACAGACGACCTGATCGGGATAATTGACATCCCGGCCTGTGATGACAGGCTTGTCGCCGGCGCCAGTCAAGGCCGCGAGGCCCGCTGTCGCTTCCAAGGTTGAGCCGTAAGAGACCATGTCTCGGTCAGGCCCGGTCTCTCCCTGGCTGGAAATGGCCGCGACCACCAGCCTTGGAAAACGCTCGCGCAACGTGGCTGGATCGAGACCAAAGGACGCCAGGACTCCGCGGCGAAAATTTTCGACGAGGACGTCGGCGCCTTCCAACAGCCGAAATAAGACAGCGCGACCCGGATCCGCCTTGAGGTCAAGGCAGAGGGATCGCTTGTCATGGTTGGTGCTGGCGAAAAACGGCGATCGGTTCCACCAGTCGGCGTCGTTGGCGGCGCTTTCCCATTCTCGAAACGGGTCCGGCGCCCCGGGTCCTTCGATTTTGATCACTTCGGCGCCGAGGTCGGCCAGCATCGTCGAAGTTCCCGCGCCCGCCGTAATCCAGCCGAGATCGATCACGCGAACGCCGGAAAGGGGACGGGCGTCAGGCGGCACGAAAAGCCTCCACGTCGATCCGCCGGCCGTCCCATACGAGCGGCAGTCGTGGCTTCGCATCGGGTCCCAGCGCGCCTCGCGCCTCATATTGGGCATTGGCGAGCAACTCGACCGGCGCCAGCACCGGCCCGATGGGGATGCGACGGCTCTGCGCGCCCCGCGTAATGTCCGCCCGTGATCGCGCGGCGAACCAGGGCTCAAGCAGATGCCTCAAGGCGACAAGGTTGGCGGCGCGCGCCTGCGTGGTGGCGAAGCGAGCGTCGCCGAGACGAGGGTCGTCTATCATTTCGCACAGCGCCGGCCAATCCTTCTCCTGGTAGACGAGCGCGACATATCCGTCCTTCGCACGCATCACCTGCCAGTAGTTACGAAGATTGCCACGTTTCAAAGGCATGCCTTCGATCAACATCCCGGTCGCGCCTTTCCAGTTGAGCCAAACCGCGACATCGAACAACGAGACGTCGACGATTTCTTCCCCGCCGGCCAGGAACGCGGCGAGCAGGCCAGTGCAGGCTGAGAGCCCCGCCGCATAGGCGAGTTGATGTCCGGCAAGCCGCGTCGGCGGATCGTCGGCTTCGCCGACAATGCCGAGCAGGCCGGACAATGCCGCCAGCGCGAGTTCGCTCGTTGGCGGATCCTCGCCGGGGCCGTAGACAGACAAGCGAACCTTGACCGTCGTTTCGCGCGCGTATTCGCCCAAGGCGGCGCTATCTCCGATCGCCGCATCGAACGGGACATGGCCATCCCGCGCCTTGCCGTGATTGAGGAATGCGTCGAGCGCTGAGCCGCCCTGAGGCAGCAATGGCGCCGCCGCCCTGAATGGCTCTCCGGACGGACCCAGCGGTCGAATGACTTCGGCCCCGTAAGCCATGCAGAGTTTCGAGGCCATGGACGCCGCGAGCCCATGCGCGGGCTGTCGGCACACTGCGCCCAAATCGAGAATTCTTTTGCCACGAAGCGGAGACGCCACGGATCAAATCCCCTGGCCAGGGTTTTTGCCCCCAGTTGCGAAATTTGCGCGACCGATCTCCTGGGCCCTGGTTTTCGAACGAATGACCTCATTAACCATCTGGCCGTGATCCATGGCTTCCTTCCAATCGGTGATGAAGGCTGGAATGCGGTCGATCGCCTTCTTGCTCTCCGCAAGCGCCACAGCGTCAAATCGTGAAATTCCCTCTGCAATCGCATGGGCGCGTGGAAGCAAATCCTCGGGCTCCACGCATTCGTTGACCATCCCCCAGCGCGCGGCGGTTTCACCACCGATCCGGGTCGCGGTTAGGATCATCCACGCGGCCTGCTTTCGGGTGACGCCCGAAAGCTGCAAAGCTGGTCCGGCCATTCCGGGATAGGTCGCAAAGCCCATTTCTGGGCAGCCGATCGAAGCCTTTATGCTCGCCACTGCGAGGTCGCAGACATTGATCATCGTCGACCCGCCTCCAAGCGCCAGCCCATTGACGGCTGCGATGAAAATCGCGGGATGGGCGCGAATCGCCAGGTTCACGCCGATCCATTCCTCGCTGGAGCTGTCGATCCCAGCCGCTCGGTCCTGCTCGACCTCCTTCAGATCGATGCCCGCACAGAAGCTGCCGCCGGTGCCCGTCAGCACGATCGCTTTCGCCTTACCCCGTAATTGCGCCAGGGCGTTGGCGAGGCCCTCGCGCGTCGCACGATTCATGGCGTTGCGCTTTTCCTCGCGGTTGATCCGCACCTCCGCCCAGCCATCGCGGGCGCTGACGACGATCGTCTCGGCCATCGTCAGAGCTCCGCGGGACCGAACTGCGGAAGTAGGAAGCCCTCCGGACCACCCGGAAATCGGACCTGCAGGGGCATTCCAATCTTCGCGTCCTCAGCGCGCATGCCATCGAGGTTGGTGAGCAGATACGGGCCTTCCTCGAGTTTCACCATCGCGACGGGATAGGGCAACTCATCCTTCATCCCCGGGAAATAGCTCTGATGAAACACCACGAAGCTCCACAGTTCGCCTCTCCCCGAGGCGTCCACCCACTCCCAGGCGGGCAGACCGGTGAAGGGCGATACGGGCGCCGGTGGAAAAAAGCACTTTCCCGTCGTCTTGCAGCGCTGCAGTTTGAGCTTCTTGCGCTTACAGGCCTCCCAGAACAGCTTGTTCCAATTGTCTACGACGGGTTTAAGGCGTGTCGCGAGGCTCATGAAGCCCTCCGAAGAATAGCGCTTTGCGCAATGTTGGTGGCGCAGATGTATTGCATGGCTTGCAAGTTCGGGATCTGACGAGCGCCGCAGTCGTCTCGAAGTTGGCGGACGCATTCGGCGATGATGTTCCAACCCTGCATGTAGCTGTCCGAGAGATGACCGCCCGAGGTGTTGGTCGGCCAGCGGCCCTTACCAAGTTGCAGCGTTCCGTCACGCACGAAATCGCCTGCCTCGCCTTGCTTGCAGAAACCCATCGCCTCCAGCGAGAACAGCACAGTGGGACTAAAGTTGTCGTAGATTCCCAGCCCTTGAATATCGTCGCGGCCGATGCCGGCGCGCTCATAGACCGAGCGGCAAGCCGACAGGTTCGGATACCAAAGGTCGTCCGCCGGCCCGCTGCCGTAGTGGAACGCATCCTGCCGCGCATAGCCGGACAAGAGCACCGGCGGCCGTTTCATGTCTTTCGCGCGCTCGGCAGTGGTCATGATCCAAGCCACCGCGCCGTCATTGACCAGGCAATAGTCCAGGAGTTGCAACGGCTCGCATATCGGCCGGGCGTTGGCGTGATCGTCGAGCGTGATTGGCCTGCCATGCATAACGGCGTCGGGGTTAAGACAGGCATGAGAGCGGAAAGCCACGGCGACAGGCCCGAGGTCGGCGTGGGTCGTGCCGAATTCATGCATATGCCGTCGCCACATCATGGCGTGGGTGGCGCCGGGACTTGTCATCCCCCAGGGCGCCCATTCGCTATCGCCTCCACCATAGGTCATCCGCACGGATCGCCCGTTATTGCCATAGACGAGCGCGACGACCTTCGCGGCGCCCGAAGCGATCGCCTGCGCCGCCAGCGCCAGCGACACGCCTGAGAATCGGCCTGGCGACTCCGTCAAAAGGCAGTATTGCGGGTTGATTCCCATCATCTCGGCAAATCGCTCGTATGTGGGAATGCGATTGACGATTAACCCATCGATGTCAGACGGCTTCAGACCCGCGTCATCCAGCGCGGCGTTGAGGGCCTCGCATCCGAGTCCGTAACTGTCCGTCTCCGGGAAATTTCCGTACCGGGTGGTTCCGATTCCAGCGAACGCGACCTTGTCGCGCATTGGCCAAGGACTGCTGATCGCGGGTTTGGATAAAGGATTATCAGGCATTAGCGGAGCTTTCTCTTCATTTAACGGTTCCGACGGTCGAGGCGCCGACGCAGGACGGGTTATCGCCAAGGACGGGGAGATGGCGGTTGAGATTCAAGGCGATAGGAAATCGCTCCGATGGTGGACGCCATCGGCCTCCGCCATCGCGGTCGCTGCGAAGCGAAGAAGTTGATTGGGAACATCGTTTGATGCGCGTCGCCTCGGCGTTTGAACGCCTGCTCGCCGCGCCGCGGGGTCGCCACTGCGATTCCTCCAATATCCGCTTCGACAACCACCAGCGATGTTGGTCAGCGTGGCCGCGAATAGCCGAGCGTTCATCAACGTTTCATCGTCATCTTAAACATGCCGTCGGTTGACATTCCATATGATGGTATGCCATAGACCATGATGTCAACGGCCTTCTGCAAAGAAGGTTGAAGCCGCTGCGAAACAGCGTGATCGTCTGAAGCAGGCGAAGAGACGGGGAGGACGTGTGAAGACGAATCAAAACAGAATCTTGTTTCTCGCTTCACGCCATCGCGGATCCGCGCGAGCGGATTTTCCTCCGGCCCTGTTTGGCGGGCCCATTCATTCAACGATGCGGCGTTTTTCGATCGCGCACCTGCGACGCGTTTGGCTCGGATCGCACATTCGCACTGACGAAGACGGCTGCTTTTTCTTCCCCTTCGAGGCGCTTTCTCGCATCGGCGGCAACAATCGGCGACAGTCACAACAATGACGACAAGTGAGACTCACGCGTCGCCGCTCGATGAGAAGCCCGGAATGCTCGAGGGCCTCCGCGTTGTGGAGTGGGCCGATGAGCGCGCGGAATATGTGGGGCTTCTGCTGGCCGGTTTAGGCGCGGAAGTTATCAAAATCGAGCCCCCGCAAGGCAATTCGACGCGCGATATAGGTCCCTTCTTGGACGACCTGCCTGGACGCGAGCGCTCCTTGTATTTTTGGACATACAATCGAAATAAAAAATCTGTGGTGATCGATATTCGCGGCCAGGAGGGACGCCGAGCGCTGCTCGATCAATTGTCGAACGCGGATGTCTTCTTGAACGGCTCCGCCGATACGCTCGACGACTATTCGGAGTTGCGTCCAAAATCGTTGAACGAAGCCTATCCCGGCCTCATCACCGCGCGCATGACGTCGTTCGGCGATGATGGTCCATGGAAGGACTTCGCCGCATCCGATCTCGTTCACTTGGCGCTCGGCGGCGTCATGATGAACTGCGGTTATGATCCGAACCCGTTGGGTGAATACGATCTCCCGCCGATTGCTCCTCAGATATGGCACGCGTATCACATTGCCGGCGAGCAACTCGCGATCGGTATCGCCGCGGCGCTGCTCTATCGGACGAAAACTGGCCTCGGGCAGGACGTGTCGGTTTCCATCCACGAGGCGGTCGCCAAGAATCCAGAGCTCGACGTCATGCAATGGGTCATGCGAAGGGCTCCGATCCGGCGACAGACCAATCGTCACGCCGTCGAGGTTACGGACCGCGCGCAAAGCATCGCGCTTACCAAGGATGGTCGCTGGTACATCACTCAGGCCGTTAGCGCACGCGACCTGCGGAATCTGACGCCGATGCTGGCCGAATATGGGATGCAGGCCGATCTGCAGCCGCCGCCCGAAGATGCCGACAAGGCGCGAAATGTTCCGGGCTCACAGACCGGAAGCGAGGCGCGCTCGCATATGTTTGACGTCGTTCAACGCTTCATACGGTCGTGGACGTACGAATCCATGCCCTGGCGTAAAGCGCAAGCGGCCGGCCTTCTATGGGCGCCGCTCCGCAAGCCTCACGAGAATGCGATCGATCGCCATTGGCTGACCCGAGGAAGCTTCTCGGAGGTCGAGCACCCCGAACTCGGGCGGCGTTTCGTATATCCCACCAGCAAATGGCGCGCGTCGGCGACGAGTTGGCGGGCTGGCCGGCGGGCGCCCTTGCTGGGGGAGGATACCGAGGCCGTGCTGACGAGAGCCGCGCGGCGGCCGCGCTCTGCAACGGCGAGGCCGTCCGATGAGTCGCGACCATTGAATTCCGCGCGGCATGGAAAACCGTTTCCGTTGCAGGGCGTAAAGATTCTCGACTTTGGTTGGTTTTTGGCTTCGGCGGGGGGAACCCGCTTTCTGGCGGGTTTGGGCGCCGAGAGTTATAAGGTCGAGTGGAAGGACAATCCGGATACCCGCCTCGCCGCTATGGCGCCTGTCGGCGGTCGGGCCGCCCGCGACGCCGCGACGGCGCCGCTGCCCGGGGTCGTCGACTCCGACATGGGCGGTCAGTTCAACAACAAGAACTCCGGAAAACGCGGCATTTCGCTCAACATCCGCCACCCCAAGGGATTGCGGATCGCGAAGGACCTCGTGCGTATCTGCGATATCGTCGCCGAAGGATTCTCTCCGGGCGTCCTCGAACGGCTCGGACTCGGGTACGACGTTCTCAAGTCAATCAGGCCGGACATCATCTACATCCAGCAGTCGGGAATGGGAGCTTACGGCGAATACGGCCGCATGCGGACGGTAGGGCCCGTCGCGGCGGCCTTTGCGGGTCAGGGCGATATGTCGGGCCTCCCCGATCCCGCCATGCCGGTTGGCTGGGGATATTCTTACCTCGATTGGATGGGCGCCTATGGCTACGCCCTCGCTCTTCTCGGCGCTCTACATCACAGGGACTGCACCGGGGAAGGTCAGTGGATCGACGCTTCTCAGTGCGAGGCCGGATTGTTTCTCACCGGCGCCACGGTGCTGGACTGGTCGGCGAACGGCCGAGAGTGGAAGAGATACGGCAATCGATCGCCGTATAAGCCAGCCGCGCCGCATGGCGCATATCGTTGCTTGGGAAAAGATCGTTGGATCGCCATCGCCTGCTTCTCCGATGTCCACTGGACCGCTCTCGCACGAGCCGCGGGTCATCTCGAATGGATCGACGATACAAGGTTTGCGAGTCTCGCCGATAGGTTGGCCAATCAAGACAACCTCGATCGCGCCGTCGAAGCCTGGACATCCAACCACGAGCGCTACCAATTGATGGAAGCATTGCAGGCGGTCGGGATCCCGGCGGGCGTTTGCCAGGACGCGGAGGATCGCTGCGATCGCGATCCGCAGCTCCGACATTTGCAATGGCTGACCGAAGTGACTGGGACCAAGATCGGAACCTGGCCGGTGTACGAACTTCCCACCAAGCTTAGTCGAACGCCTGCCTATATCGGCGGCCCGACTAATCGTGGAGCGCCCTGTTACGGCGAGGACAACGAATGGGTTTTGACCGAGCTGCTGGGAATGTCCTCTTCGGAGGTTCAAAGACTCGCCGAAGACGGCGTCATCTAACGGCAATGGAAGGAAGGCGGCGATGAACGATGGCTTGAAGATAGTGACCGAGGGCCTCGGCTTTCCGGAAGGACCGGTCGTCTGCCGAGACGGCTCGCTGATCGTCGCGGAAATTCCCAAGAACCAACTCACGAGAATACAGCTCGACGGGAGGCAGTCGCTGTTCTCGAAATGTGGCGGCGGCCCGAACGGTTTGGCCGTCGGTCCCGATGGAGCGCTCTATTGCTGCAACAACGGCGGAAACCGTTATGAGGCCGGCAATTCGATGGGAGTCGGGCCGCATCCCGATTATGAGTACGGGTATATCCAGCGCGTCGATCAAAAGACCGGCGACGCGAAGACCCTCTATGTCGAGGTGAACGGCCATAAGCTCTCGGCGCCGAACGACATTGTGTTTGATTCACACGGAGGGTTTTATTTCACCGACCTTGGCAAGCGTTTTCCCCGTTATCGCGACCACGGCGGCGTCTATTATGCGCTGCCGGATGGATCGCAGGTTGTCGAGATCGCTTATCCTTTCGTGACCGCAAATGGCTGTGGCCTGTCGCCCGACGAGAAGACGCTCTACGTCGCCCAGACCGAGGGCGCGCGGTTGTTTGCGTTCACTATCGAAGCGCCAGGGGTGGTCCAGAAGGCTCCGCGCTTCGCTGCGCACTCAGGACGGATCATCGCCGGCTTACCGGGGAGCGCGACATTCGACAGCATGGCGGTCCTCGCCAACGGCAATATAGCTGTGGCGACGCTCCATACTGGTTACATTTCCGAATTCTCGCCCGGAGGCGCCATTGTCCGTGAGGTCAAGACGCCCGACATCTATCCTACCAATCTCTGCTTCGGCGGCCCGGATATGAGGACGGCCTATGTCACCTTGTCCGATCATGGTCAGATCGGCGCCATGCAATGGCCGGCGCCGGGACTGAAGTTGAATTTCTGCTGAAGGGCTCCGCTCCGGAACGCGGCGCGCTACAGCGCCACGCCAACTGCCGCGGGACCAGAATCGCGGCGACGACAATACGAGAGCGCGCGTCGAGCGCTCCGAACCGTGGCCTTGGCCACACGCGCCTGGGAGGGAACGTCCAATGTCCTATCGCCGTGGTTGGGTAGCGCTGCTGCTGTTTACGGTGGTCGTCATCAACTACATTGATCGTGTGGCCCTGTCAGTGGCCGCCAAGCCGATCGCTTCGGAATTCGGTCTTTCGCCAGTAGAGATGGGCTATTTGTTCTCCTCGTTCCTCTGGTCTTATGTCCTATGTCTTTTGCCGATCGGCCTTGTCGTCGATCGATTTGGATCGAAGACGATTATCGCCGCCGGCCTCACAATATGGTCGCTTGCGACGGTCTTTACCGGTCTGACGTGGAATTTCGGGACGATCCTTCTGGCGCGCCTGGTCATGGGCGTTGGCGAAGCCACCACCTATCCGGCCGGCGCACGCGTCATTCGCGACTGGATTCCCGAACGCGAACGCGGTCAGATCACCATGATCTTCAACGGCGGTTCGGCCGCCGGGCCCGCTCTCGGCGCCTTACTAGCCGCGTGGCTCGCCAGCACGTTTGGTTGGCGGACCGGCTTCATCGTACTAGGGCTGTTGGGCTTCGTCTGGCTCGCGGCTTGGATGACCTGGTTCGGCGCGCCCGAGCGCGTATCGTGGTTGTCGCCGCGCGAGCGTGACAAGATTCTTGGCGAGCGCAACGGTCAGGGACTCGCCGCGGCGCAAGAGAGCGCGCCCCAATCCTCGCTCGGCTATTTGCTAACAAATCCGACGATTTGGGCGCTCATACTCAGTCAGGCCACGATCGTGTATGGCGGCTACTCGTTCCTTACCTGGCTGCCCACCTATCTTCAGCAGCGACTCACTCTCTCCGTGATGGGAACGGGGCTATTCACGTCCATACCCTATACGGCGACGCTGCTGGTGGGTCTTGCGATCGCCCGCATGAGCGACCGCCTGCCGTCCTCGAATTCGATTCGCTCGGGAGCGCGCCGATATTTCACGGCGGGAACGATGCTATTCGGGCTTCTCGCGCTTGCCGCCCCGATGATTGATAACGCCGTCTTGTTGACGGTGCTATTCACGTTGGTCGTGGCCTCATCGAACGTGTCGAGCGCCCTCAACATGGCGATTCTCAACGACCTCTCCGACAATCCTCGAGACGCCTCGCGGCTCATGAGCCTGGTGATTCTCGGCGGCAATTGCGGGGGCCTAATCGGGCCCATTGTCACGGGCTATGTCGTTCAGTCGACCGGCGAATTCATTTGGGCGTTCCGCATTGCTTCGGCTCTGCTGGTTATCGGAGCGATCCTGTTGCTGACGATGTGTCGGGGCAGAATTGCGGCGCAGCATGCCCCGCTTCGCACCCTGGCGTCTTCGGAGATACCCGTCGAGGCCGCCAGTTTTCGATGATGTGCGGCTCGAACCCATCCCGCGAACCAATAACGGAAGTCCTCGAAAGGGCGATCGGATGTTTCAGATGATGCTCAGCGGGCTCACGATCGGCGCAATCTACGGTCTTTTGGGAATGGCGCTATCCATCTCGTTCTACGTGACGCGCGTCATCAATTTCGCTCAAGGGCAGATGTTGATGATCGCGATCATCGTCGCGGCTTGTCTTTCGGAAGCCGGATTCAATCCCTGGCTCGGCGTCGCCTTGGGGCCGCTCGCCGCTTGCGTTCTGGGCGTTGCGTCGTATTTCATCGGCGTTCGCCCGATTCTAAAGGCCGATCGCTTCAGTTTCGGTTGGATGGTTAGCACTTTGGGGTTCGGACTGGTTGTCGAAAACGCGATCGCCTATGCCGTAGGCCCACGCTCGCGCGGCTTTCCCCCATTGCTCAACGACATCCCGATAAGACTGGGCGATGCGGTCATCACCGGGCAACAAATCTTGGCGTTGCTGGTCGCCGCCTTCGCTGTCGCGGCGTTGGAGTTTGTGCGAAAGCGGACGTTGTTTGGCAAAGTAGGGATGGCGACGGCGGCTGACCCCGAAATGGCCGAATCGATTGGGGCAAATACGATGATCGTGTCGGCGGTCACATTCGCCCTCTCCGGCCTCATAGCGGGGATCGCGGGCGTTCTGATCGCGCCTCGCACCTTCGCAAATCCCTACCTGGGAGGCACGTTCAACACTTTCGGCTTTGTCGCGATGATGATCGGCGGAGGCCCGGAGAATCCGGCCAATGCGATGTACGGCGGCCTGTTGTTGGGTGTGCTGGCGGAGGGGGCCAATTCCTACATAAATTCCCAAGCATCTGATTGGTTTCCGTTTCTCATATTGGTCCTCGTCCTAATTGTCACGCCGAGGGGCCTCTTCAGCACGAGCAATCCGCTATTTCGCCCCAGACCGGCGCGGCCGGCGTAACGAGGGACATCGTGGCGCCATCCAACATCGAGACCAGAACCGCTCGGCCGTCATCGGTCGTTTCGCCGGAGCGCGCGCACGCATTTACGAAGATCGCCGCCGCCGCGGCGATCGTGGCGCTCTATCTCATCGCCACGTACTATGTGGCGTGGGCTAATCTGCAGTTTCAAAGCCTCATTCTCGTCGCCGCCATCTACGCGATCCTTGCGCTATGCTTGGACGCGACAGCGGGATTGCTCGGCTTGTTCTCTCTCGGCGTCGGCGGCTTTTTCGCCATTGGAGCGTATTTTACAACCATTTTGTCCACGACATATGGATTTGATGTTTTCGCTTTGCTCCCACTCGTGATGCTGGCGACGGGGCTGATCGGCGCAATTCTCGGCGCAACGTCATTGCGAGTAAGCGGGCTTCATTTCACGATAACGACGTTCATATTTACGCTCGTCATCACCGTGCTCGCGACGGATCTTCAGATCACCAATGGCCAGCAGGGCCTTCTGGGGCCAAACTTTCCCGATGTTCCGGATTTTCTGGCGCCGATCGGTCAGCCGATAGCCTGGTGCGTGATGCTCGCGCTTTTCGCGGTCACCTTCGCGGTTTGGAGCATACGTCGCTCGCTTATCTACCCTGTGCTCCTCTCCATTAGAGACGCCGAGCCTTTCGCGGAGGCGTCCGGCGTTCGAGCGGCGCCCATCAAGATCATTGTGTTCGCACTTGCTTCCGCGGCGATCGGCGGCGCGGGCTGGCTGTTCTGTTTCCTGGGCGTTGTATCGCCAAGTCAGTTCAATTGGTCGGTCTCGTTAAACGTGCTGATCATGATCTTGATCGGCGGCATCAATACGACGCCTGGCCCAATCATCGGCGCTGCGTTCGTCAGCATGTTTCCGGTGCTTGTTCATATCAATCCTTGGCTGCAAGAAGTTCTTTACGGAATTCTCTCGATTCTGGCGGTCACTATCGTTCCCGACGGCGCCACGGGCGCTTTGAAGCGAATACGGGCGCGAGCGGTGAGACGAGGGCTACCTCAGGCTAGGCGCCCCGAATCGCCCGCCGACTCCTTCGACGCCAGTGTTTCGGTGGGCGCCGAACGTGCTTGGCTCGATCGCCTGTTGCCCGCAGTCCATTCATCCGCCCCTAAAGCGAACGCGCTCGGCGACGCCATGGCGCCGATAGTGGACTGTCGCGAGATCACGTTTCACTACGGAGTAGGGCCCCCGGTCCTGAACAGAGTGTCCGTAAAGGTGCTCAGGGGACATATTCACGGTCTGATTGGTCCGAACGGATCTGGCAAGAGCACCCTCGCGAACATTATTGCCGGGCGGCTCCGTCAATCGTCAGGATCGGTGTTCATCAAGGGCGAGCGGGTGGATGGTTTGCGCGCGGCGGGACGCGCCAGGCGAGGCCTTAGAAGGACCTTTCAGTCGGCACAGCTCACCAAGGAGCTGACCACGCGCGCGAACGTCTTGGTCGGCACGTACGGCTTAGTTCCCGGCGTCGGCCGACGGGCGGTCATCTGGCCGCTTTTACGGTCGGCGCATCGCGACATGCGGCTCATGACGCAGCGAGCCGGCGACGCTTTACGCTCGGTCGGAGCCGAACGATGGGCCGACCGGCGCGTTGGCGATGTCCCACACGGAATAGAACAACTTACGCAGTTGGCGACTGTATGGGTCCCAAACCCCGAAATCATTATCCTGGACGAGCCGGCGACGGGACTGACGTCTCGCGAGGTCGAGCATTTGGCCTGGATTCTGCGAGAGCTGAAAGGCCGCGGTTTGACGATCATCATCATTGAACATCAAACGCGCTTTCTCTTCCCGCTATGCGACCTGGTGACCGTTTTGAACGCCGGCGAAGTCGTTCTTACAGGGACTTCAGACGAGGTTCTCGGGCATCCGATCGTAAGAAGAGTGTATCTGGGCTCATGAGCAGCGCGAACAACATTCTGGAAGTATCTTCATTAGCTGGCGGTTACGGACGTTTCGATGTTGTGAGAAACATCACGCTGCGCCTTCGAGAGGGCGAGGCCGTCGGTCTGCTCGGGCCGAACGGCGCGGGCAAGACGACGATTCTGCGCGGCATCATGGGATTGCTGAAGCAGCGCGTCGGAACGATCCGAATCGGCGATACCGACGTGACGATGTTTCCTACTCATCGCATCGCGCGTGGATATGCCGCGATCGCTCCAGAAGGTCGACGACTTTTTGCGGATCAGACTGTCGAGGACAATCTCATCCTCGGCGCATGGCATCGCCGCCGTGAGCCGCAGCGCGTTCAGGCGCTCCTCGATTCGGTCTACGCCTTATTCCCTGTATTGCGCGAGTATCGGCACAGGCAATCCTCATTTCTGAGCGGCGGCGAGCAACAGATGGTCGCGATCGGCCGCATGCTGATGGCCGATCCGTTGATCTTGCTGCTGGACGAGCCGTCCATTGGCCTGTCTCCGGTGGCAGTCGACATCGTCGTGAAGGCGCTGATCGAGCTGCGCCGGAGGGGGGCTTCGCTTTTGCTGGTCGAGCAACGCGTCGACGTAGCGGCGCGTGTTTGCGATCGACTGTACGTCATCAGCGGGGGTGAAATCGTCGAGGAGACGACGCCGGAGGTCGTCGGGCGGGAAGGAGCTGAACTGATCAACAAATATCTTGGCTAACCGAGGACAGGGCGACTGAAAATGTCGCGGCGCCCTTGGAGACGAAACGCACTCGCCCGACGTCTTACGACCGTTGGGTCACCAAAAAGAACACAGAGGAAAAGCGAAAGGGAGATAAGGAAATGAGTGTAAAAGACGTGTTGCTGCTGTTGGCGATTTCGGCGGGTCTTTCAAGCCCGGTTATCGCCGCCTCACCCAACGGTTCGCCGATTCTGATAGGAGTCATGGGTGGAACCACCGGCGCTTATGGAAATGTCGGGACCCAAGCGCAGCAGGGGGCTTTCCTCGCTCAAGACAAGTTAATGTCGGAGGGCGGGATATTGGGACGTCCCGTCGACGTTCAAGCGGTAAACGACAACGGCGACGGAACGCTTGCGGGGCAGCAGTTTCAGAAATTCGTCAGCGATGGCGCCGTCGCCATTGTTGGGTCGCCGGACAATGGCCCGATCACCGCTCAGTTGGCCGACAAGTTCCACATTCTCGATATCGGCTTGGTGGATGGCGGCGGCCTGACGGTTTATCCAAATGGACCCGACAAGCCGCCTCATAAGTGGGTGTTTCAGTCGGGTGGCAACTCCTTCGCCTGGGGGGCCGGTTTTGCCGATTATGCGCTCAAGCACTGCCCAAAGGGCCTCGCTGTGTTGCACGACACCACGTCGTGGGGCATGGGCGGAATCGCCGCCATAAAGCTCGCTTACGAGAAGGCGGGCAAACAAATAGCGCTTGACCGTCCGATAACCGAAAACTGGGCGACGGGGGCGACGGCCCAATTGATGCCGGAGGTCGCGGCGGTAAAGAGGTCAGGCGCCGACTGCGTCGTAGGGTGGCTTTCGCCGCCCGATCAGGCGGCATTCGTACAGGATCTGCACACTTCGGGTGAAAATCTTCAGGTGATTGGCAGCCCGGACGCTTGCGCGGACAATACCTTCGCGGACCTCGCCGGACCGGGCGCGGATGGAGTCCTTTGCGCGTTCATAACGGCGGAGCTGCATCAAAATGATCTGTACAAGGAGTTCGCCGCGGCTTACCGCAAGAAATATAACGCCGAGCCGACCCAGTCCGCCGAGATGAACTATCAGGCCATCATCACATTGGCTCATCTAATCGAACAAACAAAGTCGACCGACCATGCCGTGCTTCGGGACGCTTTCGAGAAACTGTCAGGCTATCAGGGCATCGTGGGGGAGATCAGCTTCTCGCCGACGAAGCATGTGGCCCTGGCGGAGGAGGATTTGACCCTGGTCAAATACGATCTCGCGAATAAGAAGTGGGTCGAAATACACGAGTGAAACGTGCGCGCGCCCAAGGAGCTTAGTCGCCTCTGGAGCGCGCGTCACGCCTCGCGGCGGCGACTGGCGCTGAAGGTTCGGCGCCAGAATTGACCGAATTGAGGCTTGGAGAAAAGCCATGAATTGGCCGCCGGCCGCTGGCGAGGGGCTCTCGCAAATTGTCGGAGACGAGCCGCTTCTTAAGCGCGCGAGCGGTTTTTGATTCTTGGAAGGTCCTGTTTGGCGGGCGTCGGATGGCGTTCTCATTTTCAGCGACATACCCGGCGATTGCCTCTACCGCTTCGATCCGCGTCACGACCGGGTCGAGGTGTTCCGGTCGCCCAGCAACAAGACCAATGGAAATTGCCTCGACCACGAGGGGCGTCTTCTGAGCTGTGAACATGCGACCAGCTGCGTCGTACGTCAGGAGGCGAACGGCGCCATGTCGGTAGTTGCGAGCCATTATCGTCGGCTGGAACTCAACAGCCCCAACGATATCGTTGTCGACGGTTCGGGGCGTCTATATTTCACGGATCCCCCTTACGGACGCCGTCGCGGCGAGGGCGCGCTGCTTGGCGTGGGCGTTCCGCGTGCGGAGTCGCAACCAGTGCGAGGCGTTTACCGGGTCGATCCGCGCGATGGCGCGATAGAGCGGCTCATCGAGGATTTCGAAGGGCCAAATGGCCTGTGTTTTGCGGATCGCGGCGCGACATTGTTCGTCAATGATTCGGCGAGGGTGCACATCCGCCGTTTCGACGTGCGAGATGATGGACTACCTGGCGGCGAGGTCTGGGCCGAGCTCAAGGGGGATGAACCAGGCGTTCCGGACGGTATGAAAATCGACGGCGAAGGCAATCTTTTCTGCTGCGGGCCAGGCGGCATCCACGTTTTTGCGTCGGACGGTCAGCTTCGCGGCGTGATCGCAGTCCCCGAGGTTGCGGGAAATTTCAATTGGGGCGATCCCGATCGGCGGACCCTGTACATTTGCGCCACGTCTTCGCTCTATAGCCTGAGAACCCTCATTCCAGGGCCAACCGACGCGCTGGGTTGACCACAGGAATGACGAGAAGCCATCTACTCAATAAAATCACAGCGGAATCCGTCGCCCCATCGCCTTACAGCGCCCATCGACGGAGAGGGGAAGTGCGAAAAGCAACATATTGTGCCGGAGTCGCAGTAGCGCTCAAGGAAGCGTCGTCGAGTCTGGACCGCCTTCTGTTTATCGAGGTCCAGTAGCATGTGGAGATCAGGAAAGCGCGCCTGCAGCGGGGAATGAATGAGGTCCCCGGTAATAACCGCTTGATCGCCTCCTCGGCCGAGTTGAACGGCGAAATGGTCGATCGTATGACCCGGCGTGGGCATCAGTCTCACGTGCTCGGATATCTCATGATCGCTGGCGACCATATCCGCTTTCCCCGCCGCCACAATGGGCAGCACGCTATCTTGGATGTGAGGCGGCGGTTCAACGCCGCTTTCGGGCGTCCAGACAGCCATCTCCTTGCTTGAAAACATATAGCGCGCGTTGGGGAACGTCGGCTTCCATCGACCATTTTCGAGCCGCGTATTCCAACCTACGTGGTCGACGTGCAAGTGCGTGCAAAGGACGTAGTCGATATCTTCGACGCGCAACCCGACGCCCGAAAGCGCGTCCATGAAAACCGTGTCGGTCTTGTGGTGCCAGTAGGGGTGTCGTAACCGCTCCTTGTTATTCCCGAGACAGGAGTCAACCAGAATGGCGTGGTGAGGCGTGACCACCACATAGGATTGAAAGCAAAGGACGATCCAATCTTGTTCGTTCAATGCGGCGGGCTGTAGCCAGGAGCGGTTGGCTTCGAGCCTTTCCCACGTCAAGTTGGGTAGAAACTCGGTCGCGTGGCGCTCCGCGAGAGTCATCTCGATCAGCCGGTGTATCGTCATATCGCCAACGCGGAAACTGATGCTCACGAGCCATACATCCCAACTGCCTGGGCGCGGGCAAAGCCGCCGACGAGTTCTGCGAATTCGGCGTACGAAATCATGAGACGCGTTTCGCATTTCGTCTCAAGATCGCGCTTGATCGTGAGACCGTGTGACAGATACAGTCGAACGCGATGCGCAACAAGCCCTGCTCGGACACGATCGATTGGAGTTCGCACGGCCTCGCCGAGTGTAGCGGAGCGTAACACGCCCTCGCGCCGCTTCCGCTCTTTGCGGCCGCGTCGGCGCTAGAGGCCCAAACTGTGCCAGAACTTCATGAACCGATGGTGGCGCTTCGCCCGATGAGCGCCGGCGGCGAGGTAGTGGAAGACTATGGCCACGCCGGACTGACGCTGCGTGCCCACCCCGTGACTTTTCTTCGCGCCGACCTGCGGGGCCAGCGCATCGTCACCTGCGCCGAGGCGACGAAGGCCGACGACGGACGCTGGCTTCAGACCGCGGGCCTCGTTCTTGTTCGGCAAAAGCCGGGCACGGCGAAGGGGGAGGTTGCAGATGTCCGGGCGCCACTCAGCTTCCGAGATCGACGACGCGTTTGAGAGCGGCCGGGAAGCCATTGAGCGAGATTGAAAATGTCACCGCCTGGCCGGTGTTCAGATTGAAGCTGGATACGGCGAGCGTCGTTCCCTTCTTCATCGCGTCGGTAGCGACTGCGGGGAAGCTGACGGGCAGCAGGCATCCTTCAGGGACGCAGGTCGAAAAGCGCAGGCCCTGACCAAGGTCCCTTTCGTCCAGCTTGAGGACAGCGCCTGCGTCGAGTTTGAGTCCGAAGGGCATCAGGATCGCGCCATCGGTTTTGTCGTCCCTTGTTGTCAGAAGTTCGATAGCGAAGGTACGTTGACCGGTCCGCTTGTTTCCCTGCGCTTGGGACAACACGCAAGACTTCCGACCACCGTCGATGCGGCAATTTACGACCCAATCGCCAAAGCTTTCGGTGATAGACGAGGCCCCGTTGGGAAGCTGAGCGGCTGGCGTTGAGGGAGAAGGCGCGACGGTTGGCGCCGTGGGAATCGAAGGAGCGACCTCTTGCGCCTGTGTCGTAGGCTTGGGCGCTGTTGGTCTGGGGGCCGCCGCCTTGACGCGCAGCTTTGCCGGTGGTCGCGTCAGCGCGCCAGGTTGAGGAGCGGCAGGCCCGGCTTGATCGGGAGAGATGGTCTCAGTCCGTTTGGGCACAGCTTCGCCCTGCTGGGCGGCGGAGCCGACCGCCGCGATGCTGACGACGATTACGGAGGATAAAAAGATAATACGGGAACGCGATGTCATAGGAACCATGAGATGCTAGCGGTGACGGAATGGACGAGGGAGCGAGCTTGACTGAAGTCATCGAACGTAGCTGAGGGGTTGTCGGGTATCGGGATGGGGCATGACGCCCATTGGGATGCCGTAGATCGCTTCGAGCTCGACGGGCGTCATAATCGTATTCGGCGCGCCGCGCGCGATCAACTTGCCGGTGTGAAGGGCAAGAATCTCGTCGCAGAAGCGGGCGGCCATATTGACGTCGTGCAGAACCGTGACGACGCCGAGACCGCGATCCCTAGACAGCCGCTGTACAAGCGAAAGCACTTCGACCTGATGAGTGATGTCGAGGGCCGAGATCGGCTCGTCGAGCAGCAGGCACTCGGCATCTTGCGCGATGAGCATAGCGAGCCAGACGCGCTGGCGTTCGCCGCCGGAGAGCGTATCGACCAGCCGCGCGGCAAAGGATGTGACATCGGTCAGCGCCATCGCCTCGGCGACCTTGTCCTCGTCGGTTTGGCCGAAACGGCCAAGCGCGCCATGCCAGGGATAGCGGCCGAGGGCGACCAGTTCCTTGACCAACATGCCTGAGGCAGGGGGCGTCTGTTGCGGCAGATAAGCGACTTTGCGGGCGAAGGGACGGTCGCCCCATTCCTGCAGCGCTCTGCCCTCGAAACGGATCGTTCCGGCCGAGGCCGGCTGTTGGCGCGCCAGCAGCTTTACCAGCGTCGACTTGCCAGAACCGTTATGACCGATGAGGCCGACAACCCGCCGCGCCGGCAGGGTCAGAGTAAGCGGTCCGAGCAGCGCACGCTCGGGGATGACGAAGGTGACGGCGTCGAGTTCGAACAGCGGCTCACCGGCGGCAATGGCCGAAGGGGATGATGCGGGCGGTTTGGGAGCGAGCTTCAGCATGGGCCTCATGAAACGACTTAATGATTGAACCGGATCGGGACGGTGAGCGCGATGGAGCCGCCGCCAAAGTCTGGCGGCGGCGAGGGAACGGGGTTGGCGCGACGGACGAGCGCAACCGCTTCCTCGTCGAGGGCGCTGTCGCCCGATGAACCGATCAGGCGAGCGGACAGGACCTCGCCGGACCGGTTGATGGTGAAGGCGACGGAGGCCGTGCCGACGCCGGCACCGGGCGGATAGCGCTTGTAGCGGTTGAGATGGGCCATCAGCTCGCCCTTCCAGGAAGCGGGCGAGATCGAAGGCGCGGAGGAAGCGCCGGCCGAAGGGGCCGCTGCCGTATTGGAACGCTGGGCTTCCGATGTCGGCGGCGCCGTCGTCTGCCGAACCTTCTGCGTGTCGGGTCGAACCGGCTTCTTGCGCTCGACTTCATGCTTCTTTGGCGGCGGCGGCTTCGTCTGAACCTGTGGCGTAGCCGGTGGCGTCGGCGAAGGAGGCGGAGCGAGTATGGCGTCGGCGTGTTCTTGCCTGAGAAGGTCGGGAACCTTGACCTGCGGTTCCGGAACTGGAACCGGCGGCAAGTCGGGAGGGGCTGGTTCCGTGGGCGTTACTGGCGGCGTTGGATCGGGCTTCGCATCCTCCACTGTCTTTTCGGGCGGAGGCGGCGTTGGGTCCGGTTTAGCGTCCTCGGCGGGTTTCGGCGTATAGGGGGTAGGATCGGGTTGGGCCTCCGTCATTTGCGGGCCGGGCGCGACCTCCTGCGGCGGAGCTTCTGGCGCGACGGGGAGTGGGGCAAGTTCGATCATGACGGCGGGTGGCGGGTCTCCCGGCGCGGCTTCCGCAGGCTGCCAGTTTAGCGCGACCCACACGACCCCACCATGGACGGCGGTCACGACCGCGGCCGCCGCCGTCCAGCGCAGCGCGACGAGGCTTGCCCGAAATTTTCCGCAGCGCTTTGGAGGATCGCGCCAATCGCTCATGGCTTCGACGGACCTTCGGAGGGCGGAGAACCCGTGGGCGGGGCGACAGACGGCATAGACGGCGAGGCGCCCCCTGACGACTGTCCCGTGTCCTCCAAGCCAACGAGCGCGACCTTGAGATATCCCGCGTCGCGCAACAAGTTCATCACCTTCATCAGTTCGCCATATGGAACCGTCTGATCGGCGCGCAGGTAGACGCGCTGCTCGCGGTCGTTCTGCGTTTGCGCATCGAGGGTTGTCTGGAGCGTGTCGCGCGGAACCGCGTCGTTGCCGAGCGCCAACGTGAAATCACCCTTCACCGTCAGAAACACTGGCTTGTCCGGCCGCGGCTGCAGTTGGGCGTTCGAGACCGGAAGATCGACGGCGACGTCGACGGTAGAGAGGGGAGCCGCCACCATGAAGATGATCAGCAGCACCAAAATGACGTCGATGAAAGGCGTGACGTTGATGTCGGAGACTTCCGTCAGGTCGCCGTCCTGCGGCTCCTTGAGCGTGACCGCCATCGGCTCTACTCCGTCGTACGGAGCGCTGGCGCCACCGCCCGTGGGAGGGATCGCTCGGCCTGGGATGACCGTGCCGGCAAATCGGTCGAGACCGGACCGCCAACCTGCTGCTGCCGTTCGAGATCGCGGGAAAGATGCTGCAGGACCTCCCCCGAGGCATCGGACAGCAGCGCACGGAATCCGGCGATCGAGCGGGCGAAGATGTTGTAGATGATGACGGCGGGAATGGCGGCGACGAGGCCGATCGCAGTGGCGAGGAGCGCTTCGGCGATGCCAGGGGCCACGACGGCAAGGTTCGTTGTATGCGACTGGCTGATGCCGATGAACGCGTTCATGATTCCCCATACTGTGCCGAACAGCCCGACGAAGGGCGCCGTGGCGCCGATCGTGGCGAGGAGGCCAGTGCCCCTGGCCATGTTGCGGCCGGCGCGTGCTTCGATCCTGGACAGCGCGATCGATAGCCGTTCCTTGATTCCCTCCGCTGACAGCTCGGAGGAGCGCTTCGTTTCTCGCACGGCTGCCTGAACGAGATCGGCGACGGCGCCGCGGCGCGTCCAGCCGCCCTCGATCTCGCGTGTCGCAGCAGAGAGATTGTTGGCTCGCTCCAACTTGCGCGTGGCGCTTTTGGCTTTGCGCTTCGCTGCGACGAGCTCGAGGCCCTTGGCGAGCCAAACGGTCCAGGTGACCAGGGAGGCGAAGGCTAAACCCACCATCACTGCTTTCACAATGATGTCGGCGTTCATGAACATCGACCACGGCGACAGGTCATGCGGTAATGACGCGATCGCCGTCGCCGGTGACGGGGCCGCAGGCGATGGAGCGGCCGGATTGGTGGAGAGGTCGGGGGCGGCCGATGACCGCGCTGCAGCGTTGGCCGCGGGCGCCGTCGCGGGGGTCGGTGCGGCCTGCGTCGATGCAGTTGCGGCATTCTCCCCCAAGGCGGTCGAGCCAGAATCCAGCGCGACGCCGGCCAACATCGCGAGCGCTAAACTCCCATGCCTGATCGGGATGAACCATCCGCGGCCGAGCCGCTTTGCCTGTCCACGAACCATGTCGGTCTCACTCGTTTCGTTGTGCCAGAGCCACGCAAAGAAGGCTCAAAGTTCGTTCGTCCAATGGGCCGTCAGGACCGGACGGTTGCGTGGCGATCTTCGATTATCTTCCCCTCGGACAAACGGACGACGCGATCGGCGGCGCCGAAATACCGATCGTCATGGGAGATGACGATCAATGTCCTGCCCTGCGCCTTCAGGTCGGGCAGTAGTTCTTCATAAAAGATGCGTCGGAATTCCGGATCCTGATCGGCGGCCCATTCATCGGTGACAAGGATGGGGCGGCGTTCCAGATAGGCATGGACGAGCGCCAGACGTTTTCTCTGGCCCGTCGAAAGGTCCGTGGTGGAGAAGCGGTCGCCCTCGATCTTTACCCTCTGGGCAATGCCCAGCCGCTCGAGATAAGGCTGAGCGTCTTCGGACAGCGCACTATCGGCCAGATCGTCGAATAGATAATAATCGGAAAAGACGGTACTGAAGAGCTGCCGATAGTCGTCGCGGCTCTCGGGTGTGAGACGTTCGCCGTCAAAGAGGATCGCGCCGTCTTGCGGGACGTATAGCCCGAGCAAAAGCTTGACTAGCGTCGTCTTGCCCGAGCCGTTCTCGCCGATTATGAACAACATCTCGCCAGCGCGAATCGTTAGGTTGATTGGACCGAGTCTGAATGGCGATCGCCCATACCTCGTCGGGAAGGCGTAGGTAGCGCCTTGAAGCTCGATCAAACGGATCGTCCGCGGCGGTGGCGGCGCGTCGGTAACTAGCGCGATCGCATGGTTTGGCTCGTGCTGGTCGAGTTCCGTCGACAATTCCGCGATGCGCCTAAACGAGACGCGCGCCTGATCGAGGATTGGTAGGGCGCCGGCGATCCGCTCGACCGGCCCCTTGACATAGAGCAGCACGATCACAGCGCCGCTAACGACGCCGGCGTCGATTCCGAAAGCGTGCCGCCAGGCCAACAAAAGACCGATGACCGCGAAGAACACCGCCGACCCGGCGGCGTCCGCAACCCAGAACAGACGCATTGCCCGACTCTTGAGCGCCGCGATGCGATCGGCTGCGGCCGAGAGCAGAACGCCATGCACGCGCGCGCGTCGGGCTCGATTGATCTTCAATTCCTTGGCGCCATCGATGATGGCGCGGTACTGCTTGTGCAGATCGTCCTGGGCGACCCGCACGTCCTCATAGTCGCGAATCCAACCCCGCTTGGCGATGATGTTTATCGCGACACCCAGGCCAAGCGAAACAAGCGCCAGGAGAAACACGACAAGTGACAATGTGAGAAGATAGATGAAGCTGCCGACCGTGACCGCAAAGGCGATCGCATATCCTGAAAAATTGAAAGTGAATGCGGAGACGGTATCGACGTCGTTCGTCAGCACCGCCATGATGCGGTGGGAGCGAAAGGCCTCCAACGCGGCGATCGGGGCTCGCAGAATCCGCGCTGAAATGTCCTTTCTCAAGGCGGCGATCAGCCTTTGGCCGATGATGCTGTTGAGGGCGCCGGCGATCGCCGCGCCCCCGACGCTGAGCAGGCAAAGTCCCAAGAACTCCGCAAGGAGCGTCCATGTCGCCCCCTGCGGATCGTGCAAGCCCCGATTGATCGTCGCCAGCAGCCACGCGGTGGCCAAGCCGCTCAGCGCTCCGACCGCCGTGCCGAACAACGTAAGTATCCAAAACGGCCGCAGGAGACGGAACGCTTCGCTCATCAAGATTCGAAAATCGTGGTTGGACTTCTCGGTGCTCATGTGGCGCGGCTCCGCATGAGCCACAGGAAGTAGGGGCCACCGACGAAGGTCGCCAACAGGCCTGCCGGAATCTGATAGGGAAACAGCAAGTTGCGCCCGAGCCAGTCAGCCACCGCCATGATCAAAGCGCCGACGATGGCCGCACCCAGACATAGTGGGATCGGACGTTGGACGCCCGCCATTCGGAGAATATGCGGCGCCATGAGACCGACAAATGTCAGAGGACCAACAAGCAAGGTCGGGACCGCGGTCAGGATTGCGGTCAACGCAAAGAGTATGGAGCGCGCCTTGGCGACGTCGACGCCAACCGCGCGCGCGTTAGCCGCGCCGGTTGTGAGTATGGCAAGCCAGCGAGTTGGAAGCGGCGCCAGCGCCATCGCCGTCAGAGCGATGAAGGCGGCGATCGTCGCATCATCAGAAGTCACATGCGAGGTGGAGCCCGCCATCCATGATAGCAGCAGCTGCGTGCGTGGATCGCCGATCGTTATCAGAAACGAAACCAGTCCAGTGAATATGGAGCCAAGAGCAACCCCGGCGAGGAGCATCCGTTCTGGCGAAAAAGCAGACTTGCGGGCGAGCGCGAACGTCGCGGCGAGCGTCAGGGCGGCTCCGATGGCTGCCGCACAGATCTGCATCGGCCTGCCTGGTGCGGCAACTGCGAAGACAATGACGATGACCCCAAGCGCTGCGCCCGACGAAACTCCAAGAATCTCTGGCGACGCCATCGGATTGCCGGTCAGGCGTTGGAGGAGGGTCCCGGCGATCCCGAGCATGGCGCCAGCGGAGACCGCGGCTACGAACCGTGGCCAGCGCCAGGAGAGGACATTTTGAAGCTCAGTCCATTGAGTGAAATGCCAGCCTTCCGGACTCTGACCGACCGCGAACATTGGCCACGCAAGGAGGAGCAGAAGCGTCAGGAGGCATCCCAGGACCAGCCATTCCAGAGGGACTCGCTGCGCCGCGTCCGCCGCCATAGACGGAGGAATCGCCTGTTTCAATCGCGGCAGAAGCCAGAGCATCAGTGGCGCGCCCATGAGCGCCGTCACGCTGCCGGTCGGGATCTCGCTGAATCCCCGGCCGAGTAATTCAACGAACTGATCTGCCGACCACAGCAGCAAAGCTCCGAGGAGGGGCGCCCAAAAAAGCCTTTGGCGTGATGTCCGCGCCCCAGAGAGCTTCGCGAGCGCGGACGCCGCAAGGCCCACAAATCCGACCACTCCGACCGCGCTGACGACGACCGCGCTCAGTGCGATCGCCGTGCCGAGCGAGACCAAGCGAATCGAGCGAAGCGAAAGGCCGAGACTGCGGGCGCTCTCATCTTCGAGAGCCATCACGCTGAGAGGCCGAAGCAGGAGAGCGATGACAAACAACGCCATGACAAAGCGCGGTAGGAGATACCGGGTCGTGCTCCAATCGTTCTGGAGCAGCGATCCCGTTCCCCAAACGAAGACGCTCTGCAGGTGGTCGTAGTGGAACAGCGTCAAAATGGCTGCTAAAGCGCCGCAATACAGACTGACGATCAGCCCCGCGATCACAAGCCGGAGTGGCGAAAGACTTTGCCGCCACGACAGGCCAAAGACGACGAGCGCGGCGCCAGCCGACCCCGTCGCGGCGATGAACTCACGACCGATGGCCAGTAAACCCGGCACCCATAGTGTCGCCGCGGTCAAGGCCAGCGCAGCGCCGGCCGACATTCCCAAAGTCGTTGGTTCGGCAAGGGGGTTGCGCAAGACCGTCTGCATCACCGCGCCCGCCAAGCCAAGCGAGGCGCCCGCGATCAAAGAAACGGCGATGCGAGGCAAGGCGGCGTACCAGAGCACCGCCGCATGGGCGTCATGAGCGCCGCTATTTGCGAAAAGTTCGCGCCAGACGGAAACGGGAAATTCCGCGTGGAGATGCCACGCTGTCGCAGAGCCTCCGAAGAGCGCAAGAAGAAACGCAAGATGTCTGGGGCTGACGCCGCTCGAGGCGTCCCTATCTAAGGCGAGAGCCTCGGTCATGCGCCGCCATCCTCAACCAGGAGAGACGTGAGCAGACCACCGAAGCGTTCGGCTGTCGGCAAGCCCCCGAAACCCCACACCATTGGGAGGTGTCCAATCCGTCCGGCTCTGACCTGCGGAAGGCTTTGCCAAAGGGCGCTGCGGAAGAGGCCCTCTGAAGCTCCGTGATCGGGAGACGCAATCCAGATGATTCGCGCTTCCGGGTCGGTGGACAATGCATCGACGCCGATATGCGTGCTCCCCCAGAGGAGGTCGGGGGGCGCCGACCAGGCATTCGCGAGACCGAGCCGACGCATGACTTCGTCGAATAGGCTGCCGGTGGTGAAAACAACAAGGTTGGTCGGGGTCAACGCCTGCACGAGATAGATCGGCCGTCGATCGTATGCGGAGAGGCGCACGCGATAGCGCTCCAACCGGCGGTCTATGTGATCGATAAGATCGACGCCCATCGAAGGTCGTTCGGCAATCTCCGCGATCTGCAACGTCGCTTCGCGCGCCCGCGCGAATGGGTCGCCGCCCCTGGCATAAAGCGTAAAGGATTCAACCCGAGAAAAACGCTCGATGATCGACCGGAGGCCGGATTGCCACGACTGAATGAGGACGATGTTTGGCGCCAGACTTGACAACAGTTCGAGGTTGGGGTCGCTCTGAAAACCGACGTCGACTATCCCGCTCGGCGTCGGCGGATAGCCAACCATCTCGTCGTAGCCTGTGATTTCCGCGGCGCCAATCGGTCGCACCTGCATTGCATAAAGGGTCTCGCTGATCGCCCAGTTCAGGGATACAATACGGACATCGGGTCGAACGAGTGGCTCCGCCCACGCGCCGGAACTATGCGCTGCAACCAAGCCAGACAACCCAGTCACAATTGCGCGACGGGTCAGAGGCAGCCCGTCGCCGATCGTCACCTCAGTTCTCTTTGTGGGGAAGGCGCGCTTTTCAGCCACCGGCGCCATCACCACCGATATTTCAGGTTTGCAAGTACAACGCGGCCTGCGCCAAAGGCGCACAGGCCGTCATCGCAGTACGAGATATAGGATTTGTCGAACAGATTGCTCGCCGTCACCGCGAACGAGAATCCACGCAAGCTGGGGAGCGCTTTCCCGAGATCATAGTGGATCGCAAGATCGAACAGCGTTGCGGAGGGCACCTTAAATGTGTTGGCGTCATCTCCCCATGACGATCCGAGATACCGGATGCCGCCGCCGATCTGCAACCCCCGCGACCATTGCCATGGCGTGTCGTAAGTCAACCAGGCGGAGGCCATATTCGCCGGGATGCCTGGGGGAGCCTTGCCGAGGTCCGCACTATTGCTCTTCGTGTTGACAAGGTCGGTATAGGTGTAGCTGCCGATCAAACGCAGTTCGTCCGTCAGCGTAGCATGCGCCTCTAGTTCAACGCCGCGCGAACGCACCTCGCCGGTCTGCACCTGGAAGTCGACGTGATCCGGATCCGCCGTTAGAACGTTTTGCTCGGTCAGGTTGAAGACCGACGCGGTAACAAAACTGTTCGAGCCTGGCGGTTGATATTTGACGCCAGCCTCATACTGTTGGCCGGTCGTCGGCTGAAACGCCGTGCCGGAAAAGCCCGTTCCGATCGTCGGTTGGAATGAGGTGGAATAGCTCGCATAAGGGGCAAAGCCGCTGTCGAACAGATAGACCAAGCCTGTTCGCCAGGTAAACGCGGCGTCAGATTGGTCGGTTACATCGCCGGTCGTCAGGCCCTTCGAGCGCTCGTTGGCGAAGTCCTCGCGGATGCCGGCAAGAAACACCCAATGCCCGAAACGAATTTGGTCCTGGGCATATACGCCGGCTTGTTCAATATTCTGGTTCCCGGATGACCCGAACGTCGTGGTGGGCTTTGGTATCGCTTGGTAGTACTGCGGATTGGCGATGCTGAGATTGGGGGCGTCGTCACCCTGGAATATATGATCGTAGTCGGTGTTGTACAAGTCGACCCCGAACGTCGCAGTGTGCTGAAACGGTCCGGTTTGGAACTTCGCCTGCGCGTGGGTGTCCATCGTTTCCGCATTAACAGTCCCTTGATTGTGATACGCTTGGCGTATCAGAGCGCTTCCATCCGGGGTCAGCCCAACGGGCTCCAGCGTATCGATCGTCTGCTTGTTATAGAGGTAGCGGAAATCCTGGTAGATGGACCAGGTTTCGTCGAACTTGTGAGAAAACGAGTACCCGATCGATGCTTCCTCCTTAGAGAAGTGATCATATGAAGGGTCGCCTGCATTGAAGCTGCGGGAGATCGGAATGCCCGGCAGAACCGTGCCCTGGGGAGGGACGAAGTTGTAAAAACCCGCCTCCGGATCGTACTGATAATTTCCGAATATCGTGAGATTTGTATTTGCGTCCGGACGCCATGTGAGTGACGGCGCGATCGCGATCCGCTGCTCCCTGATGAAATTCGCTTGGGTACCCGTGTCGAACGAATCCCCGGTTATACGGCCAAGCAGGGTTCCATCGGCGTTAAGCTTGTCGCTTACATCAAAAGCGCCCTGGATTCTCCCATAACTTCCTGTCTGCAGCATTATTTCGTGCAGCGGGTCGTCTGTCGGACGCTTGCTGTCAAGGTTCAAAATGCCCCCGGGCGATGCCTGTCCATAGAGCACGGATGCGGGGCCTTTCAACAGTTCGACGCGGTCAAGAAGGTAAGGATCAAAGCTTGTGATATTGAAGCCCGCAACCGAACTGGGCAGTATCAGGCCGTTCTGATATTCGTCGATCTGGAAGCCACGGCTGTAGAGGTACTCAAGCGAGTCCGTATTTGCCCCTCGCTGCTCAGGAACGACGCCGGACGTGTAGCGGAGCGCCTGGGAGACGCTTTGCGCGTTCTGATCCTCCATCTGCTGCCTTGTAACGACGGAGATCGACTGGGGCGTCTCGATGATCGGCGTGTCGCTCTTGGTGGCGGTCGCACTGCGTGTCGCGACGTAACCGACGCCGGGACCGTGCGGCGATTGGTTGTCTCCTTGCACGTTGATCGTGTCGAGCGGAATGGCGCCCGCTGGCGCGACGCCATTAACCGCCGTTGCATTCGGTCGGGCGATGGTCACGGTGTTTTGCGCGGTCGCGCTGTAGGCGACGCCGGTGCCCAACAGCAGTCGCGAGAGGGCGGCCATGTCGCCTGCGCGACCCCGGAAGCCTGGGGAGTTGATCCCCTGCAGGTCGGCGGTGCGGTAGGCGAGTTGCACGCCAGACTGGTCCGCAAATTGCCGCAAGGCCGTCGACAGGGGTTGGGGCGCGATGTTGAACGAGTGGCTCTGAGGCGCCTGGGCGTTTGCCTCCGGGACGAGCAACAGCACGGGAGCGAGCCCAACAACGAGTGCGGTCGCGATAAGAAGGGACGACGCCAATCCGGCCCGAACGCTCGCCGAGCTTGCTAGTCCAACCTTACCCGACATCTGAACCCCCAGGTTCCCTTTGTTGCAAATCGCCGCTCGGACGCGACGAGAGGGGTCCAGTTATCCGGATCGTCCCCTCTGCATGGTTGACGCGCGAAGGGGCTCTTTACCTAAAGAGCTTCAGAAGATTCTTTTCAGAAGGTCGGCTTTTTTCAGCTTACAAGGATCATCACGCCGGGTATCCGGCGGACCGTGAGGCTCTGCGTCGACGCTAACGCCTCGATCGCTGCGTACGCTTGGCGAATCGAGAAGATCGCGCTAATCGGCTCCATCGCTTGGCTCTGGTTGCCAAGAATGATCCTTTCGGGAACGTAGCGGCCGAGCTCGGCGAGCGCGTTGGCGAAGGGACGACCCTCGAAGATCACGCGGCCCGACCGCCACGCAAGGATGGTCTCGGCATCGACGGTCGTCGCGGAGCCAGGCGACCCGCCTTCGACATAACGCGTCTGCTGGTTGGAATTGACGGTGACCGCGGACGGCGGTCCGTGTGGCGTCGGGCTCATCGGATCGGCTGGGCCGAATACCCGCACCTGGCCTTCTGTGACCGTGATGGTCGCTTGGTCGTCAAGAGCGCGAACCGCGAAGGCCGTGCCGGTGGCGTCGGTGTTTCCGCCGAAGGCCGCGACTCGAAAAGATGCGCGCGCGTCCGACTTTACTTCGAATAAGACCTCGCCTTCGAGAAGCTGGACAAGCCTCAGATTGGGCTGGTAGCGCAAGGCGATCGCGCTGTCTGTGTTAAGTGTCGCGATCGAGCCGTCCGGCAAGGCAACGCGCTTCTGTTCGCCAGCGGCCGTGCGATAGTCCGCTTCCAGCAACAATTTGAGGCAAGGCGCAGCGACGTAGGCCACCACGCTTGCCGCGACGGCGCCCCCTCCAACCAGGACGGCCCGCCGACCAATTGTCCGCTGGGCAGTTCCCTGACTGGACGCCTCGCCCTCCAGCGCGTCGGAGCGGCCGCCGGGCGGCTGCAACTGCTGCCAAAAGGAACGTTCGCGGGCGAAGGCCTGCGCGTGTTCTCTGGATTCGTATCGCCAAGCCTTGAACCGTGCGAGTTCAGCCTCCGTCACGGAGCCTGAACTCAGCCGCACGACCCAATCCCTGGCGTCCTTGACTGCGCGATCGCTGACTGCGTCCGGTCTATCGGTTTCGTCCATATGCTCGCACGACGTGGTTTCCGGCGGAGCCGCCCTTTAGAGCGGTTCTACCTTAAAGACGCGCGAGACGGCGCCTTACCCAAGGGACGTCGCCGAATTTTTTCTATTCAGTTCGCGAAGCGCTCGCGGACGGCCGCCAGATGTTCCAGGACCCGTCGCACATGATAATAGACGGCCGTCTCGGAAATTCTGAGTTGCGCCGCGATCTCGCGATGCGTCTGGCCGTCGAACCGGTTCATCAGGAATATGCGCCGGCTCTGTTCTGGCAGCGTCGCCAGTGCTCCTTCGACCTCTTTCAGCGCCTGCCGGCCCATCAGGATGCGTTCCGGCGTAAACTCCGTTTCCGTTTCCCAGAGCAGGCCGTGGACCTCGTGGTCGATCGTAGACCGTCGGCGTTCCTTGCGGACGTGATCCGTCGCCGCGTTTTGCGCCACTCTCCGCACGAAGCCTTCGGCGTTCTCGATCGTAGCCTCCTCACCGACCGCTTCAAGTTTGAGCCAAGTGTCCTGCATCACATCGGCGGTGGTCGCAGAGCAATGCACGCGCTGATAGACTGCAGCCTCAAGCTGGGGGCGGTCACTGACAAAGACCTTAAGGAGCCGTTTGAGGGGTAGGCTGGACATGATCGTGACGCCGGAAGCCGCAGCCAACACGCGGCGCCGCGTATGCGCGCCGAGCTGACTGCGCTTAGCTATAAGATTTAAAATTCTCTTGCAAAGACAATACATTAGAGCGGCTCTAAATTCACGCACGTTCAGTTTAGGATCGTTCAACACATGCCGCATAAGTTGCTGTTAGTCTGCATTTCGAAATAGAGGACGACTCGAAGCGTGGTTCGCGAGGCGCCGTGATTTCTTTGTGATAGTTGCGATTCGGCAACAGCGCCGGCCGACTGCCGTTCGGATTCCATATCTGCAGAAGCTTGCCGGTTGTTCGGAGTCCATGCGCTTTCTGCGCGGTGAAGAACGGAATGTCACATCTGGCTAGCGCGGCTGACATTCACGTCATCAACCTCGAAGCGGCATACGACTGCTCCCGCTCGGTCTTGGTGGGTCAGGACAAGAGCCGACGGTCGAGGCATTCTTGAAACGCGTCGGCAGCGAGTATCCTCAACCGCGGATCAAGGAAGGGAGGCGCCAGCTGTGGTTGCGAGACGATCTGGACCGAGCCATCGTTCCATATCTGACGCCGGGCGACCTCGCCGAGGATTTATGATGCTTGAATGCGCGCGCCCGCGCTTTGTAGAAGCGCGACGGGCCGCCAACGGTTTGGTTGCGTTCTAATTTTGCATTCCAAAATATTATCGCAAGCTCGGCTGCGAAATCGCCAATGAGCCACTGGGCGCGAGCGATGAAGCCGCCTGCGGCGAGAACGGCAAAGGCGGGCGGGCCGCCACGCTTGATGCTTTGTTCGATGAATGGAACGACCATCGGAGGGGCGAGCCGATCACGCAGGCAAAAATTGCGCGCTATGGCAGCATCGATTGGCTCTTCTCGCAGCACAAGACCGAGAAGGCCTACACGGAGAAGGTCTCCCCGCGCTCACGCCCCGACTACGAACGGATCATGCAAATGATCGGTGGCACCGTCGGCAAGAGCGGACGGCGGATCGGTGAGTGGCGGATCATTGAGGTTACGTCGCGGGCCGCAGACAATATCTATGAGAGGATTATCAACGAGCCTGAGAGGCTTAGGCTGCGGCAGGGCGAGAAGGTGGTCGGCCTCTGCCGCAGAGTCTGGCGCATCATGCGTCGGCTGCACCCGGAGCTGTCCGACAAGAAGCATCCAAACCCGTGGAACGATTCACGCTCAAGAGCCGCACCAAGAGTAAGAAGCACGCGGTCACACGCGAGGAGGTCTACAAATTCGCGTGGGGTTGCGTCAAGCAAAGTCGGCTCGAGCCTGCGGCAGTCGCGGTCATCTGTTTCGAGTGGCTGCAGCGGCCCGAGAACGTGGTGGCCCGGCTTTTGACCTAGCCGGACTATCGCAGCGATAAGTGGCCGCATGCCGTGCGCATTGAGCACCACAAGAACAGGGCGTTGGTCCGCTTGAGGAGACCGTCGATAGCGAGATCGTCAAGTTCTATGCCGAAGCCGAGGACATTCTGAGCCATCTGCTCAAGCTCGGCATTCCGATGATCATGCGCTGCATCGAGAAAGGCGAGCGCAAGAGCCACGCAAAGGCATGGTCCTATCCTGGCATGGAAAAGGCGGTGCAGCAGCTGCGCAAGAAAATTGACGGCGTGTCTTCGCTGTTCACGCTCGACGCCCGCCGGCACGGCGGCATGACCGAACTGGAAGAAGCCGAGCTGACCGACGGGCAGGGCCGGGCGCTCTCCGGACATAAGACGTCACAAGCCTATCGCGGCTATGCCAAGGAAACGATGAAACGGGCGCTGGCGGCGACCCGTAAACGTCGCGCGCACCTTTTGGCGCAAAAGCAGTTTGAAGAACAGAATGTTGATCAAACGCATCAGCTCGAAACCACGTAAAAACTAGCGCCGCAATGAGCGGGTCGCTTATGTCTGGCGGCTGCAATTCGTCCGAGCCGCACTCGGCTTTGAACTCGTCGGCCGGTTTCCGTCCCGGCATGAAAACGAAAGCGGCGCAGAAATTCAAAATGCGGCGAAATCGAATTTCCAAATACGTGCAAAGACTGCGGCGAGAACCAAACGGTTTCGCTAGAAAATTCAACTTCTTCGGGGGCGGGAGGATTCGAAGCTCCGTATGGCGGAATCAAAATCCGCTTGATTATCCAACGATTTCAGGGGCATTTGGAAAAAACAGCGAAAACACGCTCCAGCAGTTTCAATAGCCTGCGAACCGTTTCCAAATGAAAACAGCTTTCGTAACGCCATCATGCCTGGCAGCAGGCTAGGTTCGCCGCACAAGATGTAAGCGCCCACCGAAGAGGGCCCCTCGGAACCAAGAAACGGCAGACAATCGTCGTTCAGGCATGGCCAGTCATTCAGCCGTCGAGCGGGACTTTCCAGATCGCGAAATCTGGCCGCGTAAGAATCGTTAAGAGTCCGTCCCATAACTTCGCGATTAATTACATAGCTTTCGGAGCATGAGGCGGATCGAGGCGAGGCGGAGGAAAATGAAGGCGCTGAGGTTGAGATTTTCCCAATCCTTGGCCAGTCTGCGGCAGCGGTTCAGCCATCCGATCGATCTTTCTACAATCCATCGCTTGGGCAGGGCGACAAACCCCTTGGCGGCGTCCGAGCGTCTGACGATCTCCGTTTCGAGGTTCGGCAGGATCGTCGCCAGCGCCGTATGAAATACGGGTCCCTGATATGCGCTGTCGGCAAACAGTTTTTTGAGGAATGGGAACATTCCGAACAAAGTCGACAACAGCGCGATGCCGCCGTCGCGATCCTGAACATCGGCCGACGTTATCAGGCCCTGTAACAGCAGACCCTGCATATCGACGAGAACGTGGCGCTTCTTGCCCTTGATCAGCTTGCCCGCGTCAAAGCCGGGCGGATCGATGCGAGCCCCCCTTTTTCCGAACTCTTGACGCTTTGGCTATCGACGATGCACGCGGTCGGACTGGCTTCGAGGTCAAGCTTTTCGCGGCATTTGACGTAAAGTGCATGATGGATGCGATCCAGCGTCCCATCATGGCTCCAGTCGCAGAAATAGCGATACACCGTGCTCTTGGGCGGCAAATCCTTCGGAATATAGCGCCACTGGCAGCCCGTGCTCAGCACATACATCAGACCGTTCACCAGATCGCGATCAACAACCTCGCGCCTGCGCCCGCCGCGTCGGGCAGGAGGGATGAGCGGCGCGATCTGCGCCCACTCCGCATCGGTCACATCACTCGGGTATCGCAAATGATCGCGATTGTACTTCGCGCGATTTTCCGCCGTCCACATCGGCAGCTCCTCGAATCAGGCTGCCCCCAACAGGAATCATAACCGATTCATTCGAATCGAGAAGTTTCGAGACGGACACTTAGTATGCCTCCCTCGCAAAGGTGGAGCAGATATTGGCAGAGAAGAAGAAGAGAGGCGATCTGCGCCCACGCTGCAGGCGTGGCGCCATCCGTGGTTTCCGCTTGATTACGGCATGTCTCGCGGAAGAGGGGCGACAACTCTAACCTGAAATAGCCCTCGATAATGTTAGGCCGTGAACCCATAAATCTGTCGCGCAGACCGCATGCCTGAGTCCGCCATTCACCGATAGCGACCAAATTCTGTAGCGCAGCTAAATGACGCAATGTGCCAAAGGCGGTCATCCGGGCGCGCCAGCTTTTCGCAAGGCTTGGCCTAATTTCTCGGCATCTTTGAGTCGACGAAATGGCCTGCTTTTGATCCCGGAAATGCGCAAAGCGGCGTCGGTTTGCAGGACTGCGTCGCAAGTGTGACGGCCTTCGGCGATACGTCCGGCCATCGCTAGGTTCGCCATCAATATTCGCTGCGCGCCCGGAAAATTTGGCTCGCGCTGGATGGCGCCCGTGGCCGAGGGCAAGCCATTCCCCTTTACTCCCCACCAGACAGGAAGGAAAAATCAGCTTGCGTCGCAAACGATACCGTGTATCATTAATCGATAATAAAGTATCGGAAAATGATATACGAGAGGAATTGGGGTGCACCATGGTTGATGCAAGTCTGGATGTCAGAGACGCGGACGATGGGCTCCGGTCTCGAAGTGTCGTCATCACCGGTGGCGCGCGCGGCTTGGGTTTTGCACTTTCGAGGATGTTCCTTTCGCGGGGCGCTCATGTGGCGATCATCGATATCGATGAAGCAGGCCTTGATGCCGCCGTCGCCAAGGCCGGCGCCCATTGCTACGGTGTCGTGGGCGATATCCGACGGCGTCAGAACGCCCACAACTCTTTTGCTCAGGCCGTGGCTGCCCTCGGCGGCCGCGTCGATGTCCTAGTCAATAATGCCGGTGTCTATCCGCGCACGCCGATCCTGGAGATCGACGATGAGGCTTGGGATTTTACATTCGACGTCAATCTGCGCGGCATGTTCCACATGAGCGCTGCGGCTGCTTTGCATATGAGGAAGAACAAGGCCGGTCGCATCGTCTCCATAGCGTCAATAGATGCCCTGACCCCCTATGCTAAGAACGCCCATTACGCGGCTGCGAAAGCAGGAGTGGTCAGCTTTACCCGCTCGTTCGCGCAGGAGCTGGCGCCCGACGGCGTACTGGTGAACTCCGTTTCGCCGGGCCCCATCGACACGCCCAATCTCCGGCAGCTAGGCATTTACGACGACCTGTCGCGTTCCGTTCCGATCGGGCGCGTCGCTGACCCGACTGACATTGCAGAGGTCGTCTGCTTTCTCGCCGGCAGCCGCAATCGCTTCATGACGGGCGAGAACGTGGTCGTCAGTGGAGGGATCCTTATGGCGTAGGGTGTGAAGTTGATGATGCGGGCGGCTAGGATAGGCCCGCTGCCGAGAAGAAACGTCAAACACAGGGGAACTGAGATGACTGAGATCGACAGTGCGAAGACTTTTCCACGGTTCAAGCTCAACCGGCGCCAGTTGATGACCGGGATAGCTGGGGCAGGCGTCGCCGGTGCAGTGACCGGCTTTCCTTCCATTCTACGGGCGCAGCCCGCCCAAATGACCTTTCCCAATTCCGGCGGGGCGCTGGAGGAGGCGTTCAAGAAGGCGTATATTGAGCCCTATTCCGCCAAGTCGGGTATTCAGATCATGACCGCACCGTATATGGATATGGCGCGTGTGAAGGCTATGGTCGAGAACAATGCTGTCGACGTCGACGTGCTCGACATCGACGCCACAGAGGCCGCGACATTGGCTCGTGAAGGGCTACTCGAGCCTATCGACTACGACATGATCGACAAGTCCCATCTGCTGCCGGAGGCGACGCGCGAACACTATGTTCTGGTCGACGTCGCGGCCTATGTCATGGCGTGGAATACGAAATCCTTCAATCAGACGACGCGACCCAAGACTTGGGCTGAGTATTTTGACGCTGCTGGCAAGCCCGGCCAGCGCAGTCTTTGGAAGCTGGCGGCGCAGACGATGGAAGCGGCGGCGATGGGCGGCGGCCAAGCGCGCGGCAAGCTTTATCCGATCGACCTCGATCTCGCCTTCAAGTCTCTCGACCGCATCAAGCCGAATCTCACCTGGTGGTCGTCGGGCGCGCAGAGCGCGCAGCTTCTGATCGATGGCGAGGTGGATCTGGGCACATCCTGGAACGGCCGGCTATTCAAGGCCAAGGGAGACGGCGCCGCCATCGACTACACCTTCGACAATGCACTCTATGTCTGCGATGCCTTGGTTATCCCCAAGGGGGCCAAGAACAAGAAGCAAGCTATGGAGTTCATTGCCACCTTCCTGGACGCCCAGAACCAAGCGGTCTTCTCGAAAACGATCCCCTACGGCCCTGTCAACACGAAGGCCTTCGAACTCCTTACCACGGAAGAGCGCGGGAAACTGCCCAATTCTCCGGAGAACGGGAAGACCGCGGTCTTCCAGGACTTCGACTACTGGGCGTCCTCCGGGGCGGCTATCTTCGACCGCTTCAACAAGTGGCTGGTGGGTTGACGAGGACCAGCATGACACAGGTCGTGAATGAAGCAGGATTTGTACCAGGCGCCGCGCGTGCCTGGCGTAAGCCGTGGCGACCAGGGAGAGGCAACGGATTCCTCCTAATCGCGCCGCTGACCCTGCTCTGCGCCTTGTTCGTCGTGCCGCTGGCGCTTGTTGTGGTTCGCAGCTTCTCCGGTCCTCAGCCGGGATTGGCGCAGTATATTGAGATCGTTTCAAATCCGAGCACGGCCTGGGTAGTGCTCTACACCTTCTGGACGGCATTACTTGTGACTGCCGCAACCTTGCTGCTGAGCTACCCCGTGGCCTTTACCATCAGCCGCGCCAAGGGCAGATTGCTTACAGTTTGCCTTGCGATGGTGCTGATCCCGTTTTGGACGAGCACCGTCATCCGCACGTATGGCTGGATCGTCATCCTGCAACGGCGCGGCATCCTCAACGATATACTCGTTGGCAGCGGGCTGATCGATCAGCCCTTGCGGCTGATGAACGACGGGTCGGGGATGCAGATCGCCATGATCCACATAATGTTGCCTTTCATGATCCTGCCCCTGCTGAGCGCGATGCGCGGCATCGACGCCAACTTGATGCGGGCTGCGTCCGTTCTGGGCGCGAACCCACTGCGCCAGTTCGTGCATGTCTACCTGCCAATGTCCCTCCCCGGTGTGAGCGCGGGATGCGTGCTGGTGTTCATCTCATCGCTCGGCTTCTATATCACGCCCGCCCTGCTCGGCGGTCAGCGGACCATGATCGCCGTGCTCATCGAACAGCAGGCCTCGCGGCTTTTGAATTGGCCGCTGGCCTCGGCGCTTGCCACCATTCTCCTTGTCCTCACCAGCGCGCTCTTCATCATTTACGAACGCCTGATGGCCCGATTGGGCGGCGGCAAACCCGTCGGCGAGGTACAGTGATGCGTGCTACCGCGGGAACTTGGCCAGTTGCGCGATGGGGAGTCCTTGGGTTCACCGCGATCGTTCTTGTATATTTGGTCATCCCCACTCTTGTAATCATGCCGCTGTCGTTTAGCAGCGAGTCTTTTCTCCGCTTCCCGCCACCGGGCTTTTCGATGCGTTGGTACGAAGCATTCGCGGGCAGTGCTGATTATCGCGCTGCGATCCTGAATAGCATCAAGATCGGCGTGCCCGCCGCCTCGCTGGCAACTGTTCTAGGCACACTGGCTGCGCTGGCGGTTGTGCGGGGAAAACTGCCGGGGCGCCGTCTCGTTGGCGCGCTGATCATCGCCCCGCTCGTACTCCCCCAGATCATCCTCGCGATCGGCCTCTTTCCTGTGATGATCCGCCTCGGCCTCATTGGCACCTATCCAGCGATCCTGCTCGGCCATACGGTTGTGTGCATGCCGCTCGTGTTCATCACTGTGTCGTCATCATTGCGAAGCTACGCACCGACCTTCGAACTAGCGGCCATGACGTTAGGAGCCAATCCATGGAACACATTTCGTTTCGTCACCCTTCCGATGATTAAGCCCGGCGTGATCGTCGGCTTCATCTTCGCCTTCACCTTCTCGTTTGACGAGCTAATCCTGGCGATGTTCCTGACCAGCCCCGCGACGCGGACCGTGCCGCGCCTGCTCTGGGAGCAGCTCAACTTCCAAATGACGCCTGTAATCGCAGCCGCAACGGTGGTGTTGCTCGTTTTGACCATGGGGCTGCTGTTAGTTGCAGCGCTCACGGAACGACATACACGCGCGGGACGGAGAACAGAAGGATGAACCAACATCTCATGGCCGATATCAAGCGCACTGCAGCCTCGGCGGACAAGATAGGGGCGATCGTGGAGTTCGATCAAGTCGCCAAGTCTTATGGCGCAGTATGTGCTTTGCAGCCGACCACATTCCAAGTCGGGGCCGGCGAATTCTTCGCCGTTATCGGTCCTAGCGGCTCCGGCAAGTCGACATTGCTTGGAATCGTTGCCGGTTTCGTACCCCCGACAGCCGGCGCGATCCGCGTCAATGGCACGGATGTCGTGTCACTGGCGCCCTACAAGCGCAATTTCGGAATGGTATTCCAGAACTATGCTCTTTTTCCGCATATGACGGTGGCCGAGAACATCGCCTTTCCCCTCAGGATGCGTGGCGTCTCGAAAGCCGACACCGCTGAGCGGGTCAGGCGAATGTTGGGCATGGTGAGACTTGCGAACTACGGGGAACGCCGCCCAATGGAACTCTCCGGTGGCCAGCAACAGCGCGTCGCTCTTGCTCGGGCGGCTGTCTATGATCCGCTCCTGCTCCTTATGGACGAGCCGCTCGGAGCGCTCGACAAGAACCTGCGTGAGGAGATGCAAGAGGAGATCAAAAAGTTCCAGGCGGCGCTGGGCGCGACCGTGATTTATGTGACGCACGATCAGCACGAAGCCGCCTTCATGGCGGACCGCATCGCGATTATGCGCAATGGGCGCCTCGAGCAGGCGGCGGCGCCACGTGAACTTTATGAACGCCCGCTCACACCTTTCGTAGCGAGCTTCCTCGGTGAGGCGACCCTCCTGCCGGTGAAGGAAATCTTGTCGCAAAAAGGTGAAGAGGTGGTGGTCAAGACCGATAGTGGCCTGAAGATCTGCGCGACGGTGCGGTCCATTGCGCAGGCGGGATCATCTATCTGTATCCGACCGGAAAACGTCGTTCTGGGCGCAGCCAGCAAATGCGCCAACAGCTTTTCCGGCGTTATCGAAGAGGTGCTCTACACGACCGGGAGCATCCGCTACCGGGTGCGCTTGGCGGATACCCAAACACTGTTGACTGCGCGCATTCCTTCCCACCCCGACATCGCCCTCCTTGCGCACGGCGAGCGGGTGGAGGTTGGCTGGCGTCGCCAAGACGCGCTTCTCGTTTCGGGAGATTGAAGTGACAACCGCCTCAACGCCATAGGCGCTCACGCCTTATCGACAGTTTCAAGACATCGTGACGGAAGCAGGTCCTCTGCTCCCGACGATCCAGCTCTGCCAATTTCACAAGAGGATCCAGATATGAGCGAGTTCGACGGCAAAGTAGTCATCATCACCGGCGCCGGCGCAGGGATGGGGCGAGCGCACGCCGTGCTCTTTGGCGAGCGCGGTGCGACAGTTGTCGCCCAAGACATCAACCGTAACGCCGCGGACGAAACCGTAGCGATGGTCGAGCGCGCTGGCGGCAAGGCGGTCGCGCTTGCCTGCGATGTCGCCGACGCGCCGCGTCTCGTGGCCGCCCTCACGGGCGCCACCAATAAACTCGGCCGGGTCGATGTGCTCGTCAACAATGCAGGCATCGGCGGTGAGCCGATCATCGAGGACACCACCGAGGACGAATTCGACCGCACTTTCGCCGTCCACGTGAAAGGTACTTTCTTTGCCACCAAGGCCGTTGTGCCGTTCATGAAACAGCAAAAGAGCGGCAAGATTATCAATATCTCGTCGATCTGGGGCCTGATCGGCCACCACTATGGCTCGCCATACTGCTCGGCCAAAGCAGCGGTGCTTGGTCTGACGAAGGCCTGGGCCAAGGAACTAGCGCCCTGGAACATCCACGTTAACGCGGTCGCCCCAGGTGGCGTAATTACGGAAATGGTGCTCGCGCAGCCCGACATTGAGAAGAAGATGTCGGCCAAGGTGGCTCGTGTACCGCTCGGTCGTTACGCCGAGCCTCGGGAGCTGTCCTACACCGTAGCATACCTCGCATCGTCGCAGGCTGACTTCATCACCGGCCAGGTCATCAGTCCCAATGGCGGCGAGGTCATTACGTGATTGTCTAAGGAACGGGGCCGACAGAATGCCGGCTCCTTCGTTCCGGATTGGTTGTTCCGATTAGCAATCATCAGAGCAGCATAAAAAGTGGATTGACAAAATATCACATAGTGATATTTATTTAGCGAAATGCGATAGGGAGACGAGAATGCGCTTCGGTTTGTTCAATCTTATGAACCAGCTTCATATTGATCAGAAGGAGGTCTTTGGCGGGACGATCGACAGCGTCAAGCTGGCCGATCAGATGGGCTTCGACGTCGCGTGGTTCGCCGAACATCACTTCGCGAACTATAGTCTTTGTCCGTCACCTCTCATGATGGCTGGAGCGGTAGCCCGCGAGACGAAGAACATAAAGGTTGGTCCGGCAGTGATCGTGGCGCCCCTCTACAATCCCATTCGCGTTGCCGAGGAAGTCGCGCTCCTTGATCAGCTCAGCGAAGGAAGGGCCGTTCTCGGCATGGGCTGCGGCTATCAGCGCTTTGAATTCGAGGCCTTCGGAGCCGACCTTTCGGAACGCCAGGAGCGAATGCTCGAGATATGGCGGATCATTGACCAAGCGGTCCACCAGAACCGCTTTTCCTTCACCGGCGACAAGTACCAACTCCCGGATGTCACCCAGGCAATCAGGCTCTACCGTCCGCGCCGCCTTGATACTTTCTTCGTGGCATGGACGCCGGAGATCATCAAGCACGCTATCGCCGTAGACGCAGTGCCGTTCTGCTCGGTTGGCTGGGGCAATTCCGCCGCGCTCAAGGCACTCTATGATCGGGTCGCAGAAGAATACGCAACGGCGGGAGCCGATCTGCGAACGCGCCGCTTTGCTGCGCAGCGCTTTGTATATGTGACCGACGACCGCGACGAGCTGCGTAAGGCGGCGGAGGGAATCCGCTATGTCGGGCGCTGCGGCGGCCATATGCGGGTCGGCGCACAGGTAATGGAAGGTCACATCATCGCCGACCGCCCGCTCAACGGGGAGCCGACGCTGGAGGCCATAATCGAGGGCGTGCCGATTGGCAGCCCTGAGGTGGTGGCCGAACGCATCGTAGGCGAAATACGCTCGATTGGGATCACTGATTTCAGCTGTTTTATGTGGCCCGCCGGCATTCCGGCGCGCTCCGCCCTTCGTTCCATGGAACGGTTCGGTTCCGAGGTGTTGCCGTTGGTGAACAAGGCGCTCGCGGTGAGCGGGACCGAAGCAGCGAGGCACGTTGCGTGATGTGCCAGCTCGATACTGTATTCGGAGAGTTCCTTGAGGAAGCGGAGGGCGGAATCGATGATCAAACGTCGTTTTCCGATGCCGCCTATAAGGATGCGCTGGTCGAGGGTTTCAAGCGTGGCATGCGCGGCTTGGCCGGTGGCGTCTGTGCCGTAACCGTTAGGGACGGCGGTTCGATCGTGGGCGTCACGGCGACTTCGGTCACATCGCTGTCGATGGAACCTCCGTCTCTGCTGGTCTCGATCCGGAAGTCATCCAGTTTGCTGGCGTCGCTTCGTCGCGCACGGCGTTTTACAGTGCATATTCTGGCGGAAGGACAGACGCGAGAGGCGGACGCCTTTGCCGGAAGGCTGGGCACAGCACCGCGCGAAACCTTGGTGGAATGGGAGCCCTCAACAGGCGAATGCCAACGGCTGGCCCGGTCGACGTATCACATCGATTGCCGGGCGATGCGTTTCATCCCGTTGTTCTCCCACGCCATCGTCGTGGGGGTCGTCAGCGGCGTGGAAACCGGACCCGCCAAGGCGCCCCTCGTCTATTTCGATGGGCGCTATCATCAAATCGCCCGGGCGGACTGACAACGCGTTTTGCGCTGCCAAGCAATCGGAAACTCTTCATGACCAATATCTTCCATCGGATGCCCCGCCACGTCTATCCGACCGCCGTGCGCGGCGACGGCGCCTACATCATCGACGCCAGCGGCAAGCGCTATCTGGATGCATCCGGCGGTGCAGCAGTTTCCTGCCTCGGCCACAGCAACCGCAAAGTCATCGAAGCCATCAAGGCGCAGCTTGACGAATTGCCCTTTGCCCACACATCGTTCTTCACGACATCTGCCGCGGAAGAGTTGGCAGCTCTCATCGCAGAGCGAGCGCCGCCTGGGCTCGATCACGTCTACTTCCTTTCGGGCGGCTCGGAAGCGGTCGAGGCAGCGCTGAAAATGGCTCGCCAGTATTTCGTCGAAAAGGGAGAGCCCGAGCGTTGCCGTTTCATCGCCCGCAACCAAAGCTATCACGGCAATACCATTGGAGCGCTGTCGGTGGGCGGCAATCCCGGCCGGCGTGCGCTGTTCGAGCCAATCCTCATCGATGTCGAGCATGTATCGCCATGTTTTGCCTATCGTAACGCCCAGCCCGGCGAGACCGAGGACGAATACGGCCGCCGGCTGGCCGAGGAACTCGAATCAACGATCCGCCGGCTCGGTCCGGAGACAGTGATAGCATTCGTTGCCGAGACCGTGTCCGGCGCGACGCTCGGCGCCGTACCGCCGGTGACCGGATACTTCAAACGGATACGCGAGGTCTGCGACCGCTACGGCATCCTGCTCATCCTGGACGAAGTTATGTGTGGTATGGGTCGTACAGGCACGCTTTTTGCCTGCGAACAGGATGGCGTCATACCCGATATTGTTACCATCGCAAAGGGCCTGGGTGCCGGTTACCAGCCGATCGGGGCGACGGTCGCCTCGTCGAAAATCTTCGAGATGATCGTCGGCAAGTCGGGCTTCTTTCATCATGGGCATACCTATGTGGCACATGCAACCGCCTGCGCCGCCGCACTTGCCGTCCAGAAGGTGATCATCGAGGAGAACCTGCTGGACCAGGTTCAAGAGCGCGGCCGCAAGCTTTATGGCCGATTGAGAGAGGCGTTCGGGCAGCACCAGCACGTCGGCGACATTCGGGGGAGGGGTCTTTTCTGGGGTGTCGAGCTCGTCGAAGACCGTGATAACAAGGCTTCCTTCGATCCTTCCCACAAGCTTCATTCGCTCATCAAGCTGAATGCCATGGACGCCGGCCTCATGTGCTACCCTTCGGGCGGCACAATCGACGGTGTGCGCGGCGATCACGTCCTGCTGGCGCCGCCCTACATCATCAACGACAGCGGCGTGGACGAGATCGTCGACAAGCTTTCCTTTGCGATTCAGCGATCGATCGACCAGATTCGGTCTCGGCCTGCCGCCGCCCTTTCCTGAGGATAGCCGATGTCTGTACCGCGCCTGCAGAACGTTTATTACGTCGTTGGTGACACCGAACAGGCCCGCGACTTTTACGAGAACGCGCTTGGCCTATCATTGAAATTCTCGGATCCCGGTAGGTGGGTCCAGTTCAAGTCGGGAGACTCAAACTTCGCCCTGTGCATTGCGGACGAAGCGCCCGTAGGAGTGCGGGGCGCGACTGTCGTTTTCGAAGTCGAGGCCATCGATCCATTTCGCAAAAGGCTGACGGACGCGGGGGCAAAAATAATCGCCGAGCGTGACATGGGCGGCCATGGCACAACTTTGAGCTTCGTCGATCCCGCAGGCAACATCGTCCAATTGTTTGAACGCGCTCGCTGGCCAAGTTAGTGGTTAGACACTTTCACGCAAAGCTGGCTTGCCCGCTTGCCGGTTCCGATTCTGGAACAATCCCTCGCCAGGTTCAGGCGGCAAAAATGCGGCTGGCGGTCAGTGCCGGATTCGATAGGTTGCGAGCCGCCGTCTGAACTGGAATGGTGAAGCGGCGCAGCGCTGTCTCCAAATCGTATTCCGCCTTGTTCATCGATAAGGTGACTGCTGCTACAGGTATACCACCATCGCCGAGAACCGGTGCGGCGATGCCAATCTCGTTCTCGACCACTTCCTCGTCCTGCCAGGCGATGCCGTCTTCGCGCGCTCTCGTCAGAATGCGTCGAATTTGGTCAGGGTCCACGATGGTCTTGTTTGTCTGTGGGGTCATCGGCGAATGCGCCAGGATGCCGGTGATCTCGGCATCGGACATCCGTGATAGCATAGCCCGTCCTGCCGCCGTGGTGTAGGCCAACCGCCGCACAGGCAGTAGCGCGAGATCGAACGTCACAAGGTTCGAGACGCGGTGCATGTAGAAGACGTTGATGCCATCCATAATGGCAAGGCTGATCGCTGCCGTGGTTAGACGCGCCAAAGGCTCAAGATACTTCGGGGCCGAGAGCATCAGCGGGTCGGTCTGGGAGAAAGAGACGGCAAACGATACGATGCGCGGCGAGAGGCTATAGCGCTTCGTTTTCTGGTGCCGACGCAGCAAACCAAGGTTCTGCAGAGAGAACAGGAGGCGTTGTACCGATCCCTTCTCTAGGCCGGTCTTCACCACGATCTCTGAGAAGGTCAGAGCGTCGACCCTCTCATCGTAGAGATTTAGGATCTTCACCGCTTTTTCCAGCGTTCCAAGTTGGAGGTCACTCATTGTTGTCGGCTAACCTCCGTCGGAACAGATGAACAAAAGCTCGATTCGCAGGCGCGGGATCGATATGTGGACCTTGTTGATCATTAAGTGATATAGCATTCCGCCGCAAGGCTAGGCCGTGATCAAATTGGATCAGGTCCCTGTGCGCAGAATCCCCTCGCTGGCCGACATACTTGTCATCGCGCCGTACAACGCGCAGGTCCTCCAACTGCAGGCCGCACTGCTGGCTGGCGGTAAGCGAGAAGGGCACCCCATCTAGCGTCACTCTCAATCATTGCGCGACACTGACGGCACATGATCGAGCGTGGCAGACGGATCTGACGACGGATCGTTGTGCGCGAGGATTGCCACCGACCCGACACAGGCGGGAACATGACAACGCTGTTCTCACCAAGATCACGAATGTCGATTCCTCGCTACGGCCGCCCAAATTGCGCTCAAGAATGATCGTCCGACGAACCGCCAAATACGGCAACCGTAGTCAGGAGGGCTTTGGGCTGGGAGGACCCGACTCTGGCGCGCCATAGCGAAGCGCTGGCCCATCGGATACGATGACGGCCTACGATGCTTCTCTAACGTCGTCGGCGGCAGCCAGAAGCCGGCCGCTTCCGTAGACTAGTATGGAGGAAGCGCGGCGGAATACGTTGGACCTGCGACATGATGATCTCCTCATTTGTTCGCACGCCGGAATGGCGTGCAGAGGAGGGGTCGACGGGAAGAGCGCCTCGCGGAAAACATCCCGCCGGCGAATGAGACGGGAGTTAGGTAACCCCGTCGTTTGTGCGTCTCTTTACGACACGGCCGCCGAATCTACGAACGACGCTTGGTGGGTATTGGCCGGGGCAGGGGGTGTTGCTATTCTACGCCTGCATTCGATCGGCTTCCCATTGGCTGCCGGCCGCGCCAGCAGGATCGAGGCGGATCGTAACGAAGACAAAAATCGCAAGCTAGCGCGCAATATCGTATTCTGGCGTAGAAAGGACGGCGGCTCCCCGGGCTGAACGAAACTGCGAACTTCGTGTTGCCGATTCCCCTCAAAACTACGCCAGAGCCCTCCCTCAAGATTCGCAAGCGAGATCGCGACCGCGCCGAGCGAATTCGGCTGGCCGGCGGTCCGAAGCCGTCCCTCAGAGAACGCGCGGTCGCACTCGCCCTGGAGATGGGGGTAGTCCGGACGAAAGCGCTGACCGACATTGGCGTTCCTCGCTGCTATCTGGCCCGCATGTGCGACGAAGGCTTGCTGGCGAAGGTGAGCTATGGGCGCTACCGAGCAGGAGTTCCCAAAGCGGCTTGATGGCATGATACGAATGGCTTTTGAGGGCGCAAGATGGGGGCAAGAGCCGGAGTAGAATTAGGCAGGCTGGCGTAGCAAAGGTGGGCTTGAGCTCCGGAGGCCCGCGCACTTTCCGACAGCGCTTGCTTAGTCTCTTATGTTCGCCGTCAAGGAGTAAGGCGCGGTTGATCGCCCGCCTAGCGAGACGGCCGTGGGCGGGACAGGCCATAGCTGTGCAGGGCCGGGAGTGGAGCGAGAGACGACGGTTGATCAGACTCTTATTCGCGGGTTGGTTACCGCCTTCCGTGTCTTCGTCTCGGGGCTTTCCTCGGTCTGGAGGACGGGCGAGGGCCGTGCTCAGGCGACGTAAGCGGGATGCCTCAATGCCATCCAGGTGTATCCGTTTTCCAAGGGAGCGCTGCATAGGGGCTATGACGCGCCCGGCGAGATCCCCGATATCGCGCTCGAGCCGGGCGAACCGCGCGCTGGTTCCGGGCCCGTGGCTACCGGCGACACGCTGTACTGGATCGTCTGCGACATCGAAAGCGGGGCCAAGACGGCCAAGCGCGTCCGCTTCGTCGTCAAACCGACGCGGCCTGACCTGACGAGCAATCTCATCGTTAACACCGACCATTGCATCGGTGTCCTGGACCTATTCGCCGGATCGGCTATTCGCCCTGCAGCAACAGAATTCGGCGGAGTTCAGGCTCGGCGGCGGACATCAGAAGAATGTTCGAATCGTCCGGACCGACGGGAGGCCGCAGCAGGAGAGGACCCCTCGCGCGACGGCACGCCGCCGCCTGTCAGCAGTGAGTGGGCGCCGCAGGAGATCGCCTGCGGTCCCGCCGATCGCCAGTGAGCCGGCTGTCGCGACGGATTCTCATGGGCCTCGGCGAGGTAGCGGCTTCAATATCGGCGCCGCGATCGCGTCGCAGCGAAAACCTGTCGGATCCGAACTCTGTGGCAGACGAACACACAGGCGCTCCCGAAAGCGATGTCTACGCTGACTTTCTTGCAGCGTGGCTGCCTAAGATTTCGCCGTAGTATACGGACATGGTTATTCGTAGAATCGCGCTGATGCTGCTTGCCGCTCTACCTCGACGGGACTCTGGGCGCGGACACGGTGCGCATCATGGAAGATGCAATGCTATGACCAAAGGGCACACTGACTCAATCTCGCAATCTGTCTCTGTAGAACTGATAGCCGTCCTGGTCGCCGTCACAAATGGACAACCAAAGGTCATAACCGTCTCATCGGGCGACGCCCTCCCCGCTGGCCCGCTTGAGGAGAGCCACAAATCTCTTCAGGCGGGATTGCGGGCCTGGGTGGCCGATCAAACGGGACGCCGTCCAGGCTTCGTCGAACAGCTCTACACATTCGCTGATCGCGACCGCGGACACAGCGAGAAGTACACAAGGCAAATATCGATTAGCTATCTCGGTCTGACTGGTGAGGACGGGCCGCTCTTGGCGTCGACCTCGTGGCGCGGTTGGTACGGTTACCTCCCCTGGGAGGATCGAAGAGACACGGTGCCCGCGTTGCTAAAGGACATAGTCGAACCAGGGGTCCAACGCTGGGTTATTGCGACTAAGGATGCTTCCGCAAGGCAAGCTCGAAGGGAACGCGCCGCCATCGCGTTCGGCCTCGATGGGCGCAACTGGAACGAGGATCTCGTACTCCAGCGATACGAGTTGTTATTTGAAGCGGGCTTGCTGCCGGAAGCGGGCCCCGCCGGGCGGCGATCGTTGCGGTTGGGATCTCCCATGGAGGCTGACCATCGACGAATCCTTGCTACAGGCATCGCCAGATTGCGCGCGAAGATCAAATACAATCCCGTGGTCTTCGAGTTGATGCCGCCCATTTTCACGCTTCAGCAACTGCAGCAGTGCGTCGAGGCTATCGCTGGAGCAAACCTTCACACGCCGAATTTCCGACGTCTAATCGAGCAACAGCAGCTCGTGGAGGCGACCGGCGCGATGGTCGCCGACACAGGGGGACGACCGGCGAGAGCCTATCGGTTCCGGGCCGAGGTCAAAGAGGAGAGAGCGGCCGTGGGAGCGAGGCTTCCGATCGCACGCGCTTGACATTTGTTTTTCTCCGGATGAGTATATGCCAGATTTTCTCACTATGAGATTAACAAGATGCGCCCACGGAATGACGAACTACCTCTCGCCTTATCCGCACTATATCAAAGGGTAAGCCAGCACGTTCCCGCTATCGAATGGCCGGTGTTCGAACGCGACATCGAAACAATTTCGCGCCTCAAGCGCGAGCGCAATGCGGTCATCCTCGCGCACACATGACCCCAGAAATCTTCCACTGCGTCGCTGATGTCGTCGGCGACAGCGCTGCAGGAGGGCGCCGGGCTCTGATTGGGATTTCAAGCCATTACGACTTCAAACGAGAAAAGGAAATCTCTCATGATCTACGAACTGCGCATTTACCGCAGCATGCCCGGCCGCTTGCCAGCCCTGCTCAATCGCTTCAAGAATCACACGCTGCGCATCTGGGAGAAACACGGCATTCGGCAGGCGGGATTCTGGACGACGGTGATCGGCGAGAGCCACCGCGACCTCACCTACTTTCTGGCCTGGGAAAGCCTGGCGGAACGCGAGCAGCGCTGGCCGGCTTTCGTGGCTGATCCCGAATGGATCTCCGTCGTGGCGGAGTCGGAGAAGGACGGCCAACTCATTGAGAACATCGCGAGCCAGTTGCTGGCCCCGACGTCGTTTTCAGCTGTGAAGTGAGGGGCTCGTCGCCTCAGAACAACCCCAGCGCCTCGATCGCCGCGGCCCATTCGAGCACGCCGTTATCCGCGCCGCGGAGGCCGATTGCCTGTAGACCGACCGGCCGTCCGTCGTCGGTGAGGCCTCAGGGCGGCACGCAAGCCGGCTGCTGGCCGAGGTTGACGGGGAGGTTGAACCCCGCCCATTCCGTCCAGAGGGGTCGGCTGAACGACTATGTTGGGCGCAAATTCGCCGAAAGGCAAACAGTCTTCGACCCTCCTTCAGGAATATTCGGATTTTGTCGTTGAGTTGCTCCTTCGCGGCATTGCTTTTCCATCGCAACACTAGCGGCGCGTACCAACCTCTTAACGTGGAAGAAGGCGTCGGCCGCGGCGCCGCTTGAAAGTGGCGCATCGCCTGGGGAGATGCGGGCGTCGTGTGTGCGCCTCTATACGACACGACGCGGCCGCCGAATCTACGATCGAGGCTTGATGGGTATTGGCCGGGGCATGGGGCGTTGCTATTCTACGCCTACCTTCGATCGGCTTCCCATTGCCTGCCGGCCCTGCCAGCAGGAGCGAAGCAGATCGTAGCGTAGGGAAACATCGCACGCTGGCGCGCAATATCGCGCCCTCGCGTAGAAAGGGCGGTGGCTCCCCGAGCAGGACTCGAACCTGCGACCATTCGATTAACAGTCGAATGCTCTACCAGCTGAGCTATCGGGGATCATGCCGGGCGTGCGCGCATATAGCACGAAAACTCGCGTTGAAAAGCGCGAAATTCATTGGGGTCCCCATGGGTTTTGCCGATGGCGTTGCGCCCCGGCGCGCGCGTCCTTGCGTCCGCCCATCCGCGGCGCCACCATCGCGCCATGCTTGATCTCCTCTCTTGCCCGGAATTGCTGACCCCCGACCAGATGGGCGCGGCCGATCGCCTGACGATTGCGGCGGGCACGCCGGGCTTCGTCCTGATGCAGCGGGCAGGCGCGGCGGTGGCGGACGAGACGGCGCGGCTGGCGCGATCGGCCGGGCGCATCGCTGTCTTTTGCGGTCCTGGCGCCAATGGCGGCGACGGCTTTGTCGCGGCGCGGCTGCTGCGGGAGCGCGGCTATCGCGTGGAAGTCGCGCTTCTGGGGCGTCTGGCCGATTTGCGCGGCGATGCGTCGCAGGCGGCGGCCGGCTGGGACGGAAAAATCGCGCCCGCCGCCGGCTTCGAGCCTGGCGAGGCCGATCTGGTCATTGATGCGTTGTTTGGCGCGGGGCTCGCCCGCGATCTCACGGGCGAGGCGCGGGCTTGCGTCGAAGGGATCATTCGATTTGGGCAGTCAGGGCGCCCGGTTCTGGCGGTCGATCTGCCCTCCGGCGTCGATGGCGCAACGGGCGCCGAACGCGGCGCGGCGGTGCGGGCGACCGCCAGCGTCACCTTCTTTCGCCTCAAACCCGGCCATTTGCTGCTGCCAGGGCGCGCGCGATGCGGGCGGATCGTCCTAGCCGATATCGGCATTGGCGCGGCGACGCTTGGCTCCATCGGCCCCATGGCGTTCGCCAATAGCCCCGCCGTATGGCGCGCCGCCTTTCCCGATTTACGGATCGATTCGAACAAATATGCGCGGGGTTCCGCGCTGGTTCTGTCGGGCGGCGCCAGCCAGACCGGCGCCGCGCGGCTGGCGGCGCGGGCGGCGCTGCGGGTCGGCGCCGGCCTTGTGACCCTCGCCAGTCCGTTGGAAGCCGTTGCGATCAACGCGGCCCATTCGACCGCCGTCATGGTCGCGCCTTTCGACGGGCCGGCGGGCTTCGCCGAACTCCTCGCCGACGCCAGGCGCAACGCCATCGTCATCGGCCCGGCGGCGGGCGTCGGCGCGGCGACCAAGGCGCTTGTGGCGACGGCGCTCGCGCGAAGGGAGGGCGGCGCATCGCCCCGCTCCTTCGTCCTCGACGCCGACGCCTTAACCAGTTTCGCCGGCGAGGCGGGCGCGCTTGCGGCGCTGACCAGGGGAGGGCGGGTCGATACGGCGATCACGCCGCATGACGGCGAATTCGCCCGATTGTTCAGGGCCAATCCCGAAATTGCCGAACTGCCGTCCAAACTGGCGCGCGCCCGTGCGGCGGCGGCGTTTTTGGGGGCGATCGTCGTCTCTAAAGGGGCGGATACGGTCGTCGCCGAACCCGGCGGTCGCGCCACCATCGGCGTCGATCTGCCGCCGACGCTGGCGACGGCGGGTTCGGGCGACGTGCTTGCCGGATTGATCGGCGGCCTTCTGGCGCAAGGCATGCCGATTTTCGAGGCGGCGAGCTGCGCCGTCTGGCTGCACGGCGCCGCCGCTCAAGCGTTCGGTCCTGGCTTGATCGCCGAAGACTTGCCTGAGACGCTGCCGCAGGTTTTGCGCGGGCTGGCGGAGCGGCGCGCCGACTTTAAGAAGTCGCGGGATTAGCCGGCTGGAAATAGCGCGTGACCTCCTCCACGCGCCGCGACAGGCGCGGATAGAACGAGAAGATATGGACGATGAAGCCGGCGATCGGCGGCACCATCGCCTCCTGCTCTTCGAAGGCTTGCGGGTTCATCGCGCTGTTCAGGCGCGCGCTGCCGCAGGCCAGCACCTGCAGCCCGGAGCGCGCCGCATCGAGATCCTGGGCGAGATAGGCGCCGACCCGGTCGCAGGTCAGTTCGCGGCTGCGCGAATAGGCCGCGCCAAGAAACGGCACGATCCAGCCAGGCAATTTCAGCAGGTTCTGGCGCCAGTCGAGATGGCCCGCCGCGTGATGCCCAAGCTCGTGTCCGATGACGAAGCGCACCTGCGCGTCGGTGTCGGCGTCGATCAGCGCCGAAGTCAGCCAGATATAGCGCCCGCCGATCAGGCGCAGGGCGAAAGCATTGATGAGGCCGCCTGAATTGTAGACGAAGGCCTTGGGCGCCTCCGGCAATTTAACCGCCGCCGCGCCCTCGACAACCATCTGATGGAGATAGGGAAATTGCTGCGGGCCGATCAGGACGTAATGGCCGTAGATATAGGCCCTGGTCAGAAACTTGCCGATGATGATCGCCAGCCAGATCAGCAGGCCATAAACGATATAGACGGCCAGAACGGCGACGACGGAATAGGCGCCGGTGACCGCCGCCAAAACAAGGCCCACGGCGAAGAGACCCCAAATGGCGGCCCCGAAGATCATCATCAACCGCCCGTAAAGACGCTCTTTACTGTGGCGCATGTGATCGACAACGTTTTCCATAGGCATGCTTCCTTGATCTCAAATCCCGCCTGAAACAGGGATGAGTAATTGCAATTTGTGACGATTCCCCAGCCTTGCGCGACCCCGGGGCGCTCAATCATGCGGCCGGCCGAAGTGACGCAGCGTCAGTATGGGCGGGCGGGGCGGCGCGACGCAAGCCGTTTGAAGCGGATTTGACTTCGCCGCGGAGGCCGCGCGCCTATTTCGCCGTCGCGCGCTGGCGCGCCTTTGCCGCGACGGTGCGCGCGGCCTCAGTCACCTGGAACATTTCGAGCAGGTCGAGATCGCTGCCCGCGACCGGCGCCAGCGCCGTGTCCATATAATCGCGCGCGTGGGGATCGCGTTTGATCGAACGGGACAGCTTGTACATCTTCCAGTACATGCGGGCGAATTTGACATGTTTTGCAATGAGTTCGCCGACATATTTGGGATAGAAGGTCAGCGGCGATTCGATCGCAAATCCCGGGCGCCGGTCGCGTCGCACCTTGCGTCGGACGAGGCCGCTTTCCAAGGGATGAACGCCCTCAAGCGCCATGCTGCCGCTGAACCACATCAAGAGATACATCATCGTGCTCATGCTGACGCGGGTCGCCTGAGCGCGCCGCAACACGGTCGCCACATGTTCGGGCGTGTAATACGTGTCCCAGGCAAGCTTGTAGACACGCTCCCATTCCGCTTTCGACATCAGGGGATGGCCGGTGGTGACGTGCAGCAGGTCGTATTTGTTCATGTCGGGGTCCATCGGAACCCCGCTGAGCAGCAGTTTCTTGTGATCCTCCGAGCCGGGCAGCGGCGTCAGGCAGAAGAATTCGAGGATATCGAGCGGCAGTTCGCGCTGAATGATCTTGATGTCGCGAACGATGCTTTCGGGCGTGTCGGTGGGAAAGCCCAGGATATAGCCGGCGTAAGTGAAGCAGCGCGCCTTCTTCCAGGCCAGCAGCATTTCGCGGTAATCGGCGATCCGGTTCTGCTTCTTCTTGGCGCCGACCAGGCTTTCGGGATTGATATTCTCCAGGCCGATGAAGACGCGCTTGACGCCGGCGCGCGCCGCCTTCTCGACGAAATTCGCAATCTTGTGACACATGGTGTCGACCTGGATGACGAATTTGAACGACAGGCGCTCCACTTCTCTGAGGTGGATCAGCCGGTCGAAAATCGACTCCCAGTTCTTGTTGCGCGCCAGATTGTCATCGGTGATGAAGAAATGCCTGATGCCCTGCGCCGTATAGGCGCGAATGAGGACTTCGACGTCGTCAGCCGTGCGGTAGCGCGACTTGCGGCCCTGGACGTTGATGATCGTGCAGAACGAACATTGGAACGGGCAGCCTCGTCCGGCGTCGAAACTGGCGACAAAGCCGATCGTGCGGCTGACGCGCGCGGCCGGCAGAAGGGGCAATGGCGCGCCTTCGATGCCAGGCAGGTCTTTCATGAAGTCATAGAGCGGCTGCAAGGCGCCGCGCGCGGCGTCCTGCAGCACGATATCGAGCCGGCCCTCGGCTTCGCCCGCAAACAGGGAAATGCCGAGTTGCTGCGCTTCCTTCATATCGTCGGGCATTTCAGGCAGCATCGCCAGACAGCCCGAGACATGGAAACCGCCGATGCCGACTTGAACGCCCGCCGCCCGCAGCGGACGCGCGATGTCGAGCGCGCGGGGAAACTGATTGGACTGCACGCCGACGAGGCCGACCATGCCGAACCCGCCGTTGCGTTCGATCGCGCGGATGATCTGGTGCGGCCGAACCCGCGAATTGGTTTCGTCGATAGCGATCGCCTCGATGTCGACGTCATCGCCAAGAACGCGTCTCGCGTTGCAATCGGCGGCGATTCCGTAGAGCACCGCGAGGGAATTGGAGGGAATGGCCGAGCGCAGCCATTGGATGACATAGCCGTCGTCGTCGTAATGCGACGGCTTGACGAGGTAGAGAAGGAACTTCTTACGCGCCGGCTTGATCGCCGCCGCGTCGCTCGGCAAGAACGATAACATCGCGCCGACCCTCCGTTTGTTCGCGCCCACGAACGAGAGGACTAGTACCGTGCGAGTGTAGCGCTGCGCCGAATGGATTTGCAAATTTGCCGCAATGCCGCCACAAAACGGCGTCGCGAGCGCTCTCCGAATGGGTCAACGTCGATGACGCATTTTCATCGGCGCCAGAGCTTGACGACTTTTGCTCGGACTGGCGTCATCGCGATCTCGGGCGACAATTGCGATGGGGCTCGTTCCGC
>NZ_LMUI01000042.1:0-87042 GCF_009765995.1 Methylocapsa sp. S129 | reverse complement strand
TCGGCAGCTCCTCGAATCAGGCTGCCCCCAACAGGAATCATAACCGATTCATTCGAATCGAGAAGTTTCGAGACGGACACTTAGAACCGTCGCTCCATGCCCTGCCCATGAGGGGCGTGTCGGTACAAGGCCGAGAATCGCCAATGCAACTTGTATCGGCGTCAGCAAGCGCTTGCGCTGATCGCGGCCTTTCGGCAGATGTCCATAGTCGCGAAGCGCATTGAAACGGTCTGTAAACTCTGCGAATGCCTGCGGGGACATATCGCTATGTTCGCTGCAATGAAAAAGCAGTTCCTGAAGGTTGCTGGCGTACATGACGGATTTCTCAAACGACCCCGGTGGGATCGGACGCTGGTCGGACGGCAGGCGATAAAACTAATTTCGTCAAATGAAGCAGATTCGCTGGATCCCGGCCACTTGGACCTGGATTGTAATATGATCGCACGTCGGAGCAGGACGGCGGGATCCGAGTCCTTCCGTCCTCACCGACAACCACATTGCCCCGGACAGTTCTCTCGGTCTGGAGGCACGTCACATGGGTGTGAGTTTCTGCAGCGCCTTCCAACGTTTCAGCAGCGCCTCCTGCCGTTCGGGAATCCGCTCCGCGGCGACCTCAACCGCGTCCATGCGATCGGTGCGGAAATGACGAAAGCCCTGCCTCAGTTCGCACCAGGCGACGATGATGCGGACGTCCTCCATATAGGCGATGAAAACCGGCCAGATGGTGCGGCTTGTGACGCTTCCATCGCCATCCCGATAGGCGATCGCAATCTTGAAGCGATCGCGAACGGCCCGCCGCACGCTCGCCATATCGAGCGTTTCCCGAGGAATGGGCCGCATGGATATCGGCTTCAGCGTCGCATCCAGCAGCACCGGGCGCAGGGCTTGCGGAATCGATTGGGCGATTTTTGCAATGAGATCGCGGGCGCCGCGGACGAGGGCGGGATCGCCGCGCTTGGCCACCCATGCCGCGCCCAGAACCGCGGCTTCGAGTTCATCGGGCGTCAGCATCAGCGGCGGCATGTCATAGCCCTCGTCCAGGACATAGCCGGTGCCGGCCTCCCCCCGCACAGGAACCCGCTGGGCGATCAGCTCCGCCATATCGCGGTAGAGCGAGCGAAGCGAGATGCCGAGTTCATCGGCAAGCTGCCGGCCTGTGACGGCGCTGCGTTTGGCGCGAAGTATCTGGATGATCTGGAAAAGGCGTTCCGTTCGGCGCATCGTCGCTTTTACTACTGCCAGATTGCTGACACAACGGTGTCAACAGCCCTGGCGTAATGGCTCTCCATCCGACAAACTGATGGAAGCATCATATGGAAAAAAGCGGCGGCTGCGCATGCGGCGCAATCCGGTTCAAGGTCACGGCGCCGTTCCTGGGCATTGGCGCCTGCCATTGCACCGCCTGCCAGAAGGCTTCTGGCGGCGGGCCGAACTATGTCGCGCTGACCCCTGTTTCGGCGCTTTCGGTGATCAAGGGGCAGGTGAAGGAATATCACAGCAAAGGCGATAGCGGCGCGGACGTCGGCAGGGCTTTCTGCGCGGATTGCGGCACGCCGTTGTGGAGCATTCCGGCCCATGAGCCCTTCATCACCATCAAGCTCGGCGCGCTCGACGATCGCGCCGATCTCGCGCCGGAGGTCCACGTCTACGTCGCCTCGGCGCCGCGATGGCATGCGATCCCCGACGGCCTTCCCGCTTTCCCCAAAATGCCGCCGCCGATGCCGACGGACGATTGAGCGCTTTCAGCCGTCCTGCGCTTTCCTCAACCGATCGAGCAGGCCTTTGCGCTTGGCCTCGTAGAAATAGCCGCCGGCGTAAAGCGCGATCGCCCGGTCCGGATTGCCGCCCGCGACGAGATAGGCGTTGGAGAGATAGGCGACGGCGTATTTGAGGTTGGTGTCGGCGTCGAGCAGGCCGCGGGCCGTCCCGCGATAGCCCATGCCCCGCGCCGTATCGAGGCGGATCTGCATCAGCCCCCAATAGGGGCCGTTGTGCGCATTGGGCCTGTAACCGCTCTCGCGCTGGATCGAGCGGCGGATCAGCGATTCCGGCACGTCATAGGCGCCGGCGTAATAGGCGATGCGCGCGTCCAGCCCATTGAGCGGCGTCTCAGCCGACGGCGCCGGCGCTTCGGGCGGCGTCGCACAGCCGGCGAGCAGGAGCGAAGTCAGCGCGAGCGCGCAAAGAACGGTTTTCATGGCGCCTCTTCGTCAAGGGCGGCGGCGCGGAACGGCCCGGCGCCGCCAGAGCGTCCATTGTCGCCGATTGCGGCTCTGCGGCCAAGAGTGCGGGCGGCGCGCGGGTCGGGACGGCCCCTTGATGCCAACGGCGCTTGGCCTGATAGTCGAGCCGGCCGGGAATGGTCTCCGGCGCGGTTCGCGGAGGCAAAATGACATTAGGTCAGATCGTGCTTGCCTGCCTGGCCTGCGCCGCCGCCCTTGCGGGCCCGCTTGGCGCTTCCGCTCTCGCCAAAACGCCAGAGCGCTGCGAGGCGCCAAAACCGGGCTCAAGCAAAGCCCCCATATTCTCGCCGCCGGTTTCCGATGCGGTGACGGGCGTCGGAAGGCTGCAATTTTATTCCGCGCCGAACTTTCACTGCGCGATGGACGGCGTCTTCGTCATCCCCAGAGACGACTTGATTGAATATGCCCGAACGGACGACGGATGGTCGTCCGTGATGTACTTTAACGCCAAGACGGGGGACGATTTCGAAGGCTGGGTCAGATCGGCAAGATTGAAAATGGGCGGGACGATGGGCCCAACGCAGTGAGTGGCTGTGAAGAAGGACTGCGCGCGCACTCCTTCTCCCGCTTCGCGGGAGAAGGTGGCCTTCGCGTTAGCGAAGGTCGGATGAGGGCCTCGAAGCTGGGCGCAACGCAAAGCCCGCGGCGGTTCGAGACGCCGTTTCAGTCATGAGACACTCATGCCGACTCGCTATTCAGAACAGCAACGGAATCAAGCGCGGCAATTGCGCCGCGACATGACCAACGCCGAGGCGATGCTTTGGCGTCTCTTGCGCGGATCGCGCGTCGACGGATTGAAATTCAGACGTCAGGTTCCCATCGGTCCATACATTGCCGACTTCCTTTGTTTCCAGCATCGCCTGATCGTGGAGTTGGATGGACCGCCCCACGATGACGACGAGCGCAAAGGTCGTGATTCTGCGCGCGATGAATGGCTGCATGAGCAGGGATATCGGGTTCTTCGATTTCCCAATGATCTCGCCATTGGCGGCGGAGATATTGTCGTCGATCGCATTCGGGCGGCCATTGCCGGCGCCGCGGGAAGTGACGTCGGCGCTTTGTGACGAGCGCCCTCATCCGACCCGACTTCGTCGGGCCACCTTCTCCCGCTTTGCGGGAGAAGGGATACGCCGCCGCCCCTCACACCGACAGCTTCTTCCTCACATCCGCCTCGACCATATCCTTGCGTTCGCCCGCCAGCACCACGGCGCCGCGGTCCATCACGACATAATCGTCGGCGATATCGCGCGCCCATTCGAAATATTGCTCCACGACGACGATCGCCATTTCGCCTTTGTTCCTGAGATAAAGAATCGCGCGGCCGATATCCTTGATGATCGAGGGCTGAATGCCTTCGGTCGGTTCGTCGAGCACCAGCAATTTGGGCCGCGTCACCAAAGCGCGGCCGATCGCCAGTTGCTGTTGCTGGCCGCCTGAGAGATCGCCGCCGCGCCGGCCCATCATTTCGGCGAGCACGGGAAACAGGCTGAAAATCTCGTCGTCGATGAAACGCGTCGCCCGCCCCTGCGTCGCAAAGCCCGTCATCAAATTCTCGCGCACCGTCAGCAGCGGAAAGATTTCGCGCCCCTGCGGGACATAGCCGATGCCGCGCTTGGCGCGCTGATAGGGCGCCAATGTGCTGATGTTCTCGCCTTGCCACATCACGGCGCCCGAGGCGATCGATTGCTGGCCGACGATGGCGCGCAGCAGCGAGGATTTGCCGACCCCGTTACGGCCAAGCACGGTCGTGACGCGTCCGATCTCTGCTTTCAGCGAGACCGAACGCAGGGCCTGGGCGGCGCCGTAGAAGAGGTTGATGTTGTCGACGCTCAGCATGCGCTCATCGCCCCAGATAGACTTCGATGACGCGCTCGTCGGCGCTCACCTGGTCGAGCGTCCCTTCGGCAAGAACCGAACCTTCATGCAGCACCGTCACCTTGACGCCGAGTTCGCGCACGAAGGCCATGTCATGTTCGACGACGACGACGGAATGATCCCTGGCGATTTCGCGCAGCAATTCGGCGGTCACGGCGGTTTCGGCGTCGGTCATACCGGCGACCGGCTCATCGACCAGAAGGAGCTTCGGATCCTGCGCCAGCAGCATGCCGATCTCCAGCCATTGCTTCTGGCCATGCGAAAGCGCGCCGCCGAGGCGCGCGCGGTGGTCGGTCAGCCGGGTCGTCTCAAGAATGCGGTCGATTGTTTCTTGCTCGCGCGCGCGGGCGCCGCCGAACAGCGTAGCGAAAACCTCGCGCGGCGCCTTGGCCGCGAGCAGAATATTGTCCGACACTGTATGGTTCTCGAAGACGGTCGGCTTTTGAAACTTGCGGCCGACGCCGAGCTGGGCGATTTCGGTTTCATCGAGCTGCAGAAGATTGTGCCGCCCGTCGAAATAGACGTCGCCTTCGTCGGGCCGCGTCTTGCCGGTGATGACATCCATCATCGTCGTCTTGCCGGCGCCATTGGGGCCGATGATGGCGCGCATCTCGCCAGGCTCGAGCATCAGCGACAGGCCGCGCAAAGCCTTATAGCCGTCGAAGGAGACGGCGACGCCGTCGAGATAAAGGAGCGAACGCGTGAGAAGCGGATTCTCGGGAATTGTCATTGGGCGCTTCCCCCCTCTTCGGCGATCGTCGACCGCTCGGCAAGCGAGGCGGGCGGCGCCGGCGTCGGCTTTCTGCGCAGGCTTGAGAGCCAGCCGAGGATGCCCTTGGGCAGGAACAAAGTGACGAGCACGAACAAGGCGCCCAAACCGAATAGCCAATATTCGGGAAAGACTCCCGTGAAATAGGTTTTCGCAAAATTGACGACGATCGCGCCGAGCACCGCGCCGACCAATGTGCCGCGCCCGCCCACCGCCACCCAGATCACCGCCTCGATCGAATTGCCGGGATCGAATTCCGAAGGGTTGATGATGCCGACCTGCGGCACATAGAGCGCGCCGGCGATGCCCGCGATAACAGCGGAGACCACCCAGACGAACAGTTTATAATTTTCGACGCGGTAGCCGAGGAAGCGAACGCGGCTCTCGGCGTCGCGCACCGCGATCAGCGCCTTGCCGTATTTGGATGTGACGATCGCTTTGGCGAGGATGAAGGCGATAACGAGCGCGATCGCCGAAATCGAGAACAGCGCCGCTCTCGTCGCATCGGCCTGCACGTTGAAGCCGACAATGTCTTTGAAGTCGGTCAGCCCATTATTGCCGCCGAAACCGAAATCGTTGCGGAAGAAGGCGAGCTTCAGCGCATAGGTCAGCGCCTGCGTGATGATCGAGAGATAGACGCCGGTGACGCGCGAGCGAAAGGCGAACCAGCCAAATGCGAAGGCGAGCAGGCCGGGGACCAGCATCACCATCGCCATCGCATAGGGAAAGAAATTGAAGCCCCACCAGGGAATGGGCAATTCCTTATAATTTAGGAACACCATGAAGTCGGGCAGGATCGGATTGGCGTAGACGCCGCGCGCGCCGATCTGGCGCATCAGATACATGCCCATCGCATAGCCGCCGAGCGCGAAGAAGGCGCCGTGGCCGAGCGAGAGAATGCCGCAATAGCCCCAGACCAGATCGAGCGCCAAAGCGAGCAGCGCATAGCACAGATATTTGCCCATCAACGCCACGACATAGGGTGGAATGGCGAAGGCGGATTTGGCGGGGATGGCGAGCGCCAATACCGGCACGATGATCGCCACCGCCAGCATCAGGATGATGAAGGCGATGCCGAGCCGATCGAGCTTTGCGAGGAAACGTCCCGTGATCATGTCTCCACCGCCCGGCCTTTGAGCGCGAACAGCCCGCGCGGGCGCTTCTGGATGAACAGGATGATGAAGACCAGCAGAATGATCTTGCCGAGCACCGCGCCGACGAACGGCTCCAGCAGCTTGTTGGCGACGCCGAGCGTCAGCGCGCCGAGCAACGTGCCCCAGAGATTGCCGACGCCGCCGAGCACGACGACCATGAAGCTGTCGATAATGTAGCCCTGGCCGAGATTGGGCGAGACATTGTCGATCTGCGAAAGCGCGACCCCGGCGATGCCCGCGATCCCCGAGCCGAGCCCGAAGGCGAGCATGTCGATGCGCCCCGTCGAAATGCCCATCGCGGCCGCCATGCGCCGGTTCTGCGTGACCGCGCGCATGCGCAGGCCGAACGACGTCGCGCGCAGCACCAGTTGCAGGGCGGTGAAGACCGCTATGGCGAGCACGATGATCCAGAGGCGCCCCGTCGTTATCGAGAGGCCGCCAACCTCGATCGAACCCGACATGAATGTCGGCGCAACGACCTGGCGGTTATTGGCGCCGAAAATCGTGCGCACCAATTGCTGGAGCACCAGCGAGACGCCCCAGGTCGCCAGAAGCGTCTCCAACGGCCGGCCATAGAGGTAGCGGATCACCAGCCGCTCGATCAGAATGCCCATACATCCCGCGATCACGAAGGCCAGAGGTATGGCGACGGCGAGCGACCATTGGGCGAAAGCAGGCGGAAGCAGGCTCTGCACGATGAAAGTCGAATAAGCGCCCAGCATCACCATTTCGCCATGCGCCATATTGATGACGCCCATGACGCCGAAGGTGATCGCCAGTCCGATCGCGGCGAGCAGCAGGACAGAGGAGGCCGAGAGGCCATACCAAAGATTCTGTACGATATCCCAAAGCGCGAGGCGGGATTTGATCGAAGCGAGACCGGCGAGCGCGGCGGCCTTCAGCGGCCCTTCGCCAGCCTTCTGCGAGAGTTCATCGAGCAGGCCCTGCGCATCCTGATCGCCACGCTCTTTCAAAAGGCCGACAGCGGCGAGCCGGTCGGCTTCGGGAGCGTCGGCGCTCAGCACCAGGATCGCCGCGCGCGCCTGACGCAAGGCTTGCGCGGCGTGCTGATCCTTCTCCTTGGCGAGCGCCGCGTCAACGGCTGGCAGGTCTTTCGGATCGTGCGATTTGAACACCGCATCGGCTCCCGCCACCCGTTTAGCCGGATCGGGCGAGGCCAGCGTCATCGAGCCGATCGCGGCGTCGATAGCGCTGCGCAGCCCATTGTTGACGCGCACCTTCTTCAGCGCGCCCTCATCGATATTGGCCGCTTTCTCACCGGTCTTGGCGCTGAAAATGTCGCCGGCGGCGTTTTTGAAAACGATCGTCTTCGAAGCTTTGTCGATGAAAAGCCGGTTGTCGGCGAGCGCTTCAAGAATTTGCGTTCCCGTCGGCGCGCCGCTGATCGCCAATTGGCCGATCGCCTTCTCCGTCTGCGGAAATTTGTCGTCGAGGAACAGCCCCAACGTGTCGTCGAGCGGATCGGCGCGCGCCGCTGAACTGGCCGCCGCCAGACAACAGAACAGAAAAAGCGCTGCGAACAGGCGAGCGAGCGTCATACGTTGTTTTCTCTGTTGCGCCGCCCGCTCCTCGTCTCCAGACATTGGAGAAGGCAGGCCGACGAAGCCGCTGGATCAGAGCGTCCTGGCGGCGGCGGGGCGTTGGTGCGCTCCGTACCGCCAGCGACGCTCATCTTTCCGCCATCGCCCGCCCTGTGGGGGCGAGCGTGCTTTGAGAAAGCCGCCTTCCCCTCAAGCTGAGAGGGGAAGGCTTTGTTGTCGCGAGCGTCAGCCGCCGCACTTGCCGGTCTTGACGTTGAGGTTGCCGCAGGAGAGAGGCTTGCGCCAATCGGCGATCAGATCGCGCGACCCTTCGAGATAGGGCGACCATTCCTGCGCGACAACGGTGCCGGGCGTCTGCCAGACAGTGTTGAGCTGACCGTCCGCCTGGATTTCGCCGATATAGACGGGCTTGGTGATGTGGTGATTGGGCATCATCGTCGAGAGACCGCCGGTCAGGTTCTCGGTCGAAACGCCGATCATCGCATCGATCACTTTATCCGGCTCGAAGCTGCCGGCCTTTTCGACCGCCTTCACCCACATGTTGAAGCCGATCACATGCGCTTCCATCGGGTCGTTGAAGGTGCGCTTCGGGTTCTTGGTAAAGGCATGCCACTTCTCGATCCACGCCTTGTTCTCGGGCGTATCGATCGACATGAAATAATTCCACGCCGCGAGATGGCCGACGAGCGGCTTGGTGTCGAGGCCGGCGAGTTCTTCCTCGCCCACCGAGAACGCCACGACTGGAATGTCGGTCGCCTTGATGCCCTGGTTGCCGAGCTCCTTATAGAAAGGAACGTTGGCGTCACCGTTGATGGTGGAGACGACGGCGGTCTTCTTGCCCGCCGAGCCGAACGCCTTAATCTTGGTGACTTCGGTCTGCCAATCGGAGAAGCCGAACGGCGTGTAATTCACCAGAACGTCTTCATCGGCCACGCCCTTTGATTTGAGGTAGGCGGCGAGAATCTTGTTGGTGGTGCGGGGATAGACGTAATCGGTGCCTTCCAGCACCCAGCGCTTCACCGAGCCGCCATCGGCGCTCATCAGATAGTCGACGGCGGGAATCGCCTGCTGGTTGGGCGCGGCGCCGGTGTAGAACACGTTGCGCTGCGATTCCTCGCCTTCATATTGCACGGGATAGAAGAGGATCGAATCCAGTTCCTGGAAGACAGGGAGCACGGATTTGCGCGAGACCGATGTCCAGCAGCCGAATACGACGGAAACCTTGTCCTTGGCGATCAGCTCGCGCGCCTTTTCGGCGAACAGCGGCCAGTTGGAGGCGGGATCGACGACGACCGCCTCAAGCTTCTTGCCGAGCACGCCGCCTTTCTTGTTCTGCTCGTCGATCAGCATCAACATGACGTCTTTGAGCGTTGTCTCGCTGATCGCCATCGTGCCCGACAGCGAATGCAAAATGCCGATCTTGATCGTATCCTCAGCCTTGGCGGCGAAGGCGCCCAGCGCTACCGCGCCGCCAACCAACGCGCCGGCCGCCCGCAACATAAACCGTCTAGAGAATGACATGAAACCCCTCCTTCAATACGCCCGTTCCAACCCGGCTTGAGGTTGATTCCCTCTTTGGGACGCCTTGAAGACGCAAACCCTATGCCACGCAGGCGTCAGGCCGTGCGCGCGCTTTGGGCGCGGAACGGGGTCGAAGCGGGCGTTTTGCCGGGGCGGATCGCGCAAATTTTAGGCGCCATGGCGCGCCTTTGCGCAGCGCCCAACGGCTCTGGCGAAGTCTCCGCAGAGGAGAAGGAGGCCGCAGCGTCCTGCCGCGCTTTAGAGCGCGCGGCGAAAAAGTGGATGCCGGTTTTTCGCGAATCGCGCGCGTTTTCGAGGAATCTAGAGCCTGTTGCGATTCAATTGAATCGCAACAGGCTCTAACGCGGCGCGCGTTTGGCCAAGATGCGCTGCAGCGTCCGGCGATGCATATTCAACTGACGCGCCGTCTCGGACACGTTGCGCTCGCACGATTCATAGATGCGCTGGATATGCTCCCAGCGCACGCGGTCGGCGGACATCGGATGTTCCGCGCCTTGCGGGCGGTCGGAATGGTCGGCCATCAGCGCGGCGGTGATTTCGTCGGCGTCGACCGGCTTGGCCAGATAATCGAAAGCGCCCAGCTTGACCGCCGTGACGGCGGTGGCGATGGCGCCATAGCCGGTCAGGATAATGGCGCGCGCCAGGGGGCGCGCCGCCTTCAGCGCGCGGATCACGTCGAGCCCGCTGCCATCGCCTAAGCGAAGATCGATGACCGCGAAAGCGGGCGCGCCGGCCGCGATGGCGGCAAGCCCTTCGGCGACGCCGCCCGCCGCCTCGACGACGAACCCGCGCGCTTCCATCGCCCGCGCCAAGCGCGCCGCGAACGGCTTGTCGTCATCGACGATCAGCAGCGATTTATCGCCCGGTTGCGCTTCGGACGCGGTCGCGGCCCGATTTTCGTCAATTCGTTCCATTATCCCTTCCTCGGCGAGCCCTTTTGGCGCCGCTCTTTGCGCCGCCCCGGGCCAACCCACCCTCAATATTGTCTTTTAGGCGCCCAGTCGACCTTGTTCAAAAGAGGCGCGCGGCCACGCCACGCTGGCCTGCGCCCCGGCGGCAGGGGGCGGCGCATTGATAATTCGCGTAGCGGCGCCAGATCTCTCAAGCAAAGTCTTGGCGATGAACAGGCCGAGGCCCAAGCCGCCGCTCGCCTCGTTTTGCGCGGCGCCCCGGGTCGTGACATAGGGCTCCCCCAGGCGCGCCAGGACGTGCGGCGCGACGCCCGGCCCATCGTCAGCGATGACGATCGTCACCGTTTCCCTGTTCCAGGACGCTTCGATGCACACACGGCTCTTGGCGAAATCCACCGCATTCTCGGCAATATTGCCAAGCCCATAGAGCATCCCGGGATTGCGGCGGCAGACCGGTTCGGGGCCTTGGCCATCGAGTTTGACGTCGATCGCGACGCCAAAATGGCGATGGGGCGCGGCGATCTCCTCGATCAGATGGCTCAGGCTCAGTTCTTCCAGCGGCCCGGCGCCGTCCTCGCCCAGCGAGGCGAGCTTGCCGAGGATCGCGCGGCAACGCCCGACCTCCTGATTGAGCAGCCGCAGATCGTCGGCGAAAGCGCCGGCGGGCGGATTCTGGCGCGTCATTTCGGTGACGACCAGCGCGACGGTCGCCAGCGGCGTGCCCAATTCATGCGCCGCCGCGGCCGCCAGGCCATCGAGCTGGGACAGGTGCTGCTCGCGCGCGAGCACCAGTTCGGTGGCGTTGAGGGCGCCGGCCAGCAACCGCGCCTCTTCCGCGACCCGGTTCGCGTAAATCGTGATGAAAGCGGCGCCGACGCCGATCGCCACCCAAATGGCGACGCCATAGAGCATGGGCAGATGCAGGTCGGCCCCCTCGATCCAGGGCAGCGGCCAATGCCAGAAGGTCAGGACGGTCGTGCAGGCCAGGGCCAGCAGCAGCAGCCCGATCGTTCGCCATAGCGGCAGGGACGCCGCCGAGATCATCACCGGGGCCAGAAACAGGATCGAGAACGGATTGATGACGCCGCCCGTCAGGAACAGCAGGGCGGCGAGCTGGAGAATGTCAAAACCCAGAAGATTGGTCGCGCGGCTGTCGTCGAGCCTTTGGCTGACCGGAAAACGCAATCGTAGCCCGATATTGAGCAGCGCCGACATGCCGACGCACAGAAAACACCAGACGATCGGCAGGTCGAAGCCAAGGCCAAAACGGGTGATGAGAACGGCGGCCGACTGGCCCGCCACCGCCAGCCACCGCAGCCGGATGAGCGTATCGACGCGCAATTGGCGGGCGCGTTGGCCAAAATCATCGTCGGTCAGGCCGGACATCGACCATCCCTACCACGCCCCATCCAGGCCGAGGAGGGGCCGGCCCCTCTATTCGATCTTTTCGCCGGGATAGACGCCCCAGAGATTGGACTGCTTGATATAGCCCTTGAAACCCTCGCCATCGATCAGGCACCAGGCGCCGTCGCAGCTCCGGATATTGCCGATGACGCCCGACTGCAGGGTCGCGGCGAGGTCGGCGCTCTCGCTGGCCCTGGCGAAGATTTTGACGCTGTCATTCTTTTTGCCGGGCGCGACCAGGGCCGTGCGCCGGCCCGAAAGCAGCGAATGCAGCACCCAGCCTTCCGACCCTTCCGAATCGCGCACCTTGCGCCAGGTTTCGAATTCGGCGGTGATTTCCACAGGCAGGCCGGCGCGCTGGAACACCCATGTCGTCGCATGTTCCTTCGAGGGGCCTTCGCGCAGATTGACCCTGTCGGTCTTCAGGCTGGCGTAGCGCGGCAGCAGCAGGCCGGTCGCGCTTCCCGTCTGCTCGCCCGTCGAGGCCGCCGTTTGCTGCGCAAGGGCGGCGGGCGTTGGAAGAAACATCCAGGCGACCAGCGCAAGAAAAAGCGGCAGGCTGCGCAGCCGATGCGCAATCCCCCGAAAATCGCCCCGTCTCATCCTGCCTCCGTCACAAATATGGCCCGGCCGCCGTCCTTGTCTTTGCCCCGCCATCTGCTAGAGAGGCCGCGTGAACCGGGGCGCGCGGCCCGGTTCTCCCCGACATATCCCATCTGCCGCCGTGAGCGTTAATGAGGCGTAAAATAGCCAGAAATCTTGCGCGAATTTTATGGATATGGAGCGGTTCGCTTGGGATCGGATCATTGAGCCGGAAGGGGGCGTCGATATGACCAAAAAGAAACCCCTCGTCGTGGTGACGCGCCGCTTGCCCGATCTCGTCGAGACGCGGATGCGCGAATTGTTCGACGCGCGCCTGAATGTCGACGATAAGCCGATGAGCGAAAGCGAAATCGCCGAAGCGATGCGCGAGGCCGACGTTCTCGTGCCCACCATCACCGACCAGATCAGCGCCGGCATGATCGCCCAGGCGGGCGAGCAGATGCGGCTGATCGCCAATTTCGGCAATGGCGTCGACCATATTGACGTCACATCGGCCTTGCGGCGCGGCATCACCGTCACCAACACGCCCGGCGTCCTGACCGAGGACACCGCCGACATGACGATGGCGCTGATCCTGTCGACCGCGCGGCGTCTGGCGGAAGGCGCGCGAATCGTCCCGGACGGCGGTTGGAGCGGATGGTCGCCGACCTGGATGCTCGGGCGCCGAATCACCGGCAAGCGCCTTGGCATTCTCGGCATGGGGCGGATCGGCCAGGCGCTCGCCAAGCGCGCTCGCGCCTTCGGCCTGTCGATCCACTATCATAATCGGCGCCGCCTCGCCGCTCCTATCGAGGAGGCGCTGGAGGCGACCTATTGGGATTCGCTCGACCAGATGCTGGCGCGCATGGATATCGTCTCCATCCATTGCCCGCATACGCCGGCGACCTATCATCTGCTGTCGGCGCGGCGGCTCAAATATTTGCGGCCCGACGCCATTGTCATCAATACGGCGCGCGGCGAAGTGATCGACGAAAACGCCTTGACCCGAATGCTGGAGGCCGACGAACTCGCCGGCGCCGGCCTCGACGTCTTCGAACATGCGCCCGCCGTATCGGACAAGCTCGTCAAACTCGCCCAGAGAGGCAAGGTGACCCTCCTGCCGCATATGGGCTCGGCGACCCGGGAGGGCCGCAACGATATGGGCGAGAAGGTCATCATCAACATCAAGACCTTCATTGACGGGCACCGGCCGCCCGACCGGGTGCTGCCGAGCATGCTGTAAGCGACCGGATGAAAGGCCGTCAGCGGAAGGTCGAGGTTTTCAGGAATTCGGCGAGGCGTTCGGTTTTCGGTTTGTGGAACATGTCCCGGGGATCGCCGGCTTCGCCGATGCGTCCCTCGCTCATGAAAATCACGCGGGTCGACACTTCGTAAGCGAATCGCATCTCGTGGGTGACGAGCAGCATGCTCATGCCGTCCTGGGCCAGATCCTTGATCACGCGCAGAACTTCGTTGACGAGTTCGGGATCGAGAGCCGAAGTGACCTCGTCAAACAGCATCAGCCTCGGATTCATCGCGATCGCCCGTGCAATCGCCACGCGCTGTTGCTGACCGCCGGAAAGCTGGCCCGGATAATGATCGATGCGCGGCCGAAGGCCGACGCGGTCGAGCCATTTCTCCGCGAGCGCCCGCGCCTCCTGGCGGTTCATTTTTTTGACCTTCATCAGGCCGAGCATGACGTTGCTGGCCGCCGTCATATGCGGAAAGAGATTGAATTGCTGGAAGACCATGCCGGTCAACGCGCGCTGGCGGGCGATGTCCTTCTCCCGCTTTCTACGACGGACGCCTTCGTTGACCTCGTAGCCGATTTCCTGTCCGTCGATATGGATCGACCCGCCCTGGAAGTCCTCGAGCATATTGACGCAACGCAGCAGCGTGGTCTTGCCCGAACCGCTCGAGCCGATGATGCTGATAACCTCGCTCTGGTTCATGCTGAGGTCGACCCCTTTCAGCACTTCGGCGACGCCGTAGCGTTTGTGCAAATCCCTGATTTCGAGAAGCGCGTCTGTCATGGTTTGCGGAGCCTCATGCCGGGAGCGCCGTCTTGCGTTCGACATAGCGGCCGAAACGCTCGATGCCGTAGTTGATGGCGAAATAGAGGAAGCCGGCGAAGAAATAGAATTCGAGGCTCAGAAACGTTCGCGATATCACCTCCTGCGTGCGCAGCAGAAGTTCGGACACGCCGATGATCGACAGCAGCGTCGAGGCCTTGACCATTTCCGCGGCGGTGTTCACCCAGGCCGGCAAGGCGCGCCGCAAAGCCTGCGGGCCGAGCACATAGGCGAAGGTCTGCGCGAAGGACAGTCCGATCGCTTTTGCCGCTTCCGTCTGCCCTCCCGGGAGGGATTGCAGGGCGCCGCGCACGAGTTCGCCGACATGCGAACTGCAAAACAGCGAGAGCGCGAGAATGCCGGCCTCGAAGGGGCCAAGATCGACGCCGATCGTGCTCAGCACGTAATAGCTGGCGAGCACCAGCACGAGCACCGGCGTGCCGCGGATGAAATCCGTATAGCCGCGCACCAGCCAGCGCATCGGCCGATAGCCGTAGGTCAAGGCGAGTCCGACGAAAACGCCGAGCGCCGTGCCGACCGCGATCGACAGGAACGAGATCGAGACCGTCATGCCGAGGCCTTTGAGCAGGGGCGTCCGCGCGAGCCAGAGCTGATTGAGGAAATCGGCGATGTCCATGGCGATCACCTGGGAATGGCCAGGCGCCGTTCGACAAGGCGCAGCAGGGCGGCGAGCAGCGAACAGGCGGCGACATAAAGGCAACTGACGACGATCCAGGTTTCGACGACGCGGAAGGTCTCGACGTTGATCTTGCGCGCTTCGAACGTCAGTTCCGGCACCGCAATCGCGGCGGCCAGCGACGTATCCTTGAAGAGAGAGATGAAGGTGCTGCTCAACGACGGCAGGACGTTGCGCAGCGTCAGGGGAACGATGATCGAGGCGCGAATCTCAAATTCGGTCAGGCCGATCGCCAGACCCGCCTCACGCTGGCCGGCGGGCACGGAAAGGAGACCGCCGCGAAACACTTCCGCCAGATAGGCGCCCGAATAGAGCGCCAGCGTCAGCACGAAGCTTTCGATCTTGCCAAACCGCACGCCGAGCTCGGGCAGCGCGAAATAACTGAAGAGAACGAGGACGAGAATCGGCGTATTGCGGATGATCGCGACATAGATCGCCGCCGGCCTGCGAAGGAGAGCATTCTTCGAGATCAAGGCGAAGGCGACGAAGAGACCGATCACGCATCCCGCGACAATCGCGGCGACCGCCAGACCGAGGCTGAGCGCCAGACCTTCCAGCAGAAGATCGAAGCTGCGCCATACCGCCGCGAAATTTAAGGAATAGCCCATGTGCGCCAACCCGTCGTGCCGCGGGGGGCGAGGGCGGCGCGACTGCGAACGCGGCCGCCCGTCGCGACGAGCCTATTTATATTCGACGGGGAAGCCGATCTGCGGCGGCGGCAGATCCTTGCCGAACCAGGTCTTGAAGGATTTCGAATAAGTGTCGAATTCCACGCCCGTCATCGCCTCATGCAAGGCCGTGTTGACGAAGTTCAACCAGTCCTGATCGCCGCGCTTGACGCCGCAGGCGTAGGTTTGCGGGTTCCAGCCATAGCCGGCGTCTTTGTAATGGCCTGGGTTCTGCGTCATGTACCAGGCGAGCGACGATTGATCGGTGGCGGCGGCGTCCGAGCGGCCGGAGTTCAACGCCTGATAGATGAGGTCGACAGATTCATATTGATCCACCTTCGCGTCGGGCAAAGCCGCGTGGACCATGCTTTCCGCATAGACGTTCTGCAGCACCGAGATGGTCGCCGAAGAGCCCGCGGCTTTCAGGGCGGCGTAATCGGCGTATTTGCCGCCCGCCTTCAGCATGAGGCCGACGCCTTCGCGATAATAGGGGATCGTGAAAGCGATCTGCTGCGCGCGTTCGCCGGTGACGGTCATGAACTGGCAGACGACGTCGACCTTGTTGGTCGTGATGTTCGGAATGCGGGCGTCCGAGGACTGGTTGACGAATTCGATCTTATCGGGATCGCCGAACAGCGCCTTGGCTATGATGCGTCCCATGTCGATGTCAAAGCCCTGCAGCTTGTCGTCGGCGCTCTTGAAATGCCACGGCGCATTCGTGCTGCCGGTGCCCATGACCAGATGTCCGCGCGCGAGAACTTCATCAAGCTTGCTGGACGCTCCCTGCGCCTGCGCCGGCAGAACGGCCAACAGGGTCGCAATAGCGGCGATGGCGGCGCTGATTCCAAACTTCATCATATGTTCCCCCTGATGGCTGAGCCCGCCCGACGAATGTCTGCTATATTGGACGTATGGCCGAAATACTGGATTCAACCATCGAAGGCCGGGCTCCATGGATTGTCAAGAGTGAACAGGGAAATTGTCCTGCTCACGGCAGGCGGCGCGGAACGCGCTACGCGACGATCTATTCTGGACGTCGCGGTCTCAGGGCGTTCGCGACCTGGAGGCTATTCCATCTTCGCGCTTCGTCGTTAAATGTTGGGAGACCGCCGCGGCGCGATTGACTTAACCGCGCGAACCATGGAACATCTTGGCCCCGTGTATTCCTCGTAGCGTTTCGCTGCGGGGCCTCTGGCGTTTACCCCAACCCGATCGTTTTCACAGTCTTAGGAGATACCCCATTCGTCGTCCCATGAAAGCCCAAGCGACTCCGGAGAAAGGGGGGCCGCGCATCAATCGCGACATTCGCGCCAACCAGGTTCAGTTGATCGACGCCGAGGGGCATAATCGCGGCGTCGTCGAAATCGCAGAGGCTCAGCAGCTTGCCGACGAGGCTTCGCTCGACCTTGTCGAGATCGTTCCCAACGCCGAACCGCCGGTCTGCAAAATTCTGGATTTTGGCAAGTTTCGCTTTCTGGAGCAGAAGAAGTCCGCCGAAGCGCGCAAGAAGCAAAAAGTCGTTGAAATCAAAGAGATCAAGCTTCGCCCCGGCATTGACGATCACGACTATGAAGTGAAAATGCGCTCTGTGCGCCGCTTCTTCGACGAAGGCGACAAGGTGAAAGTCACTTTGCGATTTCGCGGCCGCGAGATGGCGCATCAGGACATCGGCTTCAAACTGCTGTTGCGCGTCAAATCGGAGACGGCGACCATCGCCAAGGTCGAGGCCGAGCCGCTCATGGAAGGGCGCCAGATGGTCATGGTGCTCGCGCCCCGATAATCGCCCGCACCCTTGGCGGCGCGTTCACTGACATGCCAGCTACCCGCGAACCGCATGGGGGCCATGCGCACTGCGCACTGGCGAGAGAAGGGAGCGAGGGCTATTCAAAGCCCCGCTATTCCTCGCGCCGCCGGTCCTGGCGACGCATGATTCGGGACGTCCTCCCTTGAGCGTTGCACAAGATTCCTCCGGCCTGACGCTTGAAGCGGCGGCCCCGGCGCAGGTGAGCCGTCGCGTTGCGGAAAGCGCGACGTTGAGCATCCTCGTCGCGATCAGCGTTTCGCACATGCTCAACGACATGATGCAGGCGCTCGCCCCTGCACTCTATCCGGTGTTCCGCCAGCAGCTCGGCCTCACTTTCTTTGAGACCGGCCTCATCACGTTCACCTTCCAGATGATGGCCTCGCTGCTGCAGCCGCTGATCGGGCTCTATACCGACCGCCGGCCGCAACCCTATTCCCTTCCCGTGGCGATGCTCTTCACCGCTTGCGGGCTCACGTTGCTGGCTTTTGGGCGCGGCTATCCCCTGCTCCTGGTCTCGGTCGCCCTGATCGGGGTGGGGTCGGCGATCTTTCACCCGGAAGCCTCGCGCGTCGCGCGCGCCGCCTCGGGCGGCCGCCACGGTTTTGCGCAATCCCTGTTTCAGGTCGGCGGCAATTTCGGCCAGTCGCTCGGGCCGTTGATGGCCGCCTTCATCGTCGTGCCTTTCGGCCAGACTTCGGTCGTCTGGTTCACCGCGCTGGCGCTGATCGGCATCGCAATCCTGACGCGCGTCAGCCAATGGCACGCGGCGCGGCGCGCCAAGCCAAGAAGCGCCGCCGCGACGACGTTGCCGACCCTGCCGCGCAAAGTGGTCGTTCGCTCGATCGCCATTCTGGTCGTGCTGGTTTTCTCGAAAGTGTTCTACCTCTCGAGCCTGTCGAGCTATTACACGTTCTATCTCATCCAGACCTTCCACGCTTCGGTGCAGGACTCGCAGGTCTATCTGTTCATTTTCCTGGGCGCTGTCGCGGCGGGCACTTTCGCGGGCGGACCGCTCGGCGATCGCTTCGGGCGCAAATTCGTGATCTGGGGATCGATCGTCGGCGTGCTGCCGTTCACGCTGCTGCTGCCGCATCTCAATCTGTTCTGGACCGCGGTCGACACCGTCGCGATCGGCCTGATCCTCGCCTCGGCTTTTTCGGCGATCGTGGTCTATGCGCAGGAGCTCATGCCAGGCAATGTCGGCGCGGTCGCCGGCCTGTTCTTCGGACTTTCGTTCGGCATGGGCGGCATCGGCGCGGCTCTGCTCGGCGAGCTCGCCGACCTCACGAGCATCACCTATGTCTATAAGGTCTGCGCATTCCTGCCGGCGATCGGGCTGCTGACCTATTTCCTGCCCAACATTCGCTCGCGGCGACTGTAAGGCGCGCCAGGCGCCTTGCGAACAAAAGGCGAAACATGATTGCTGTCGGGGATGATCCCCGCAGTGATTCGCGCGCCCTCCCCCGTCGCCGCCGCTCCGCTCGGCGAATTGAACGAAGCCCAGCGCCGCGCCGTCGAACACGGCGTGGGCGAGGCTGACGGACCCGCGCCTTTGCTGGTGATCGCGGGCGCGGGCGCGGGCAAGACCAATATGCTCGCCCATCGCGTCGCCCATCTGATCCTGGGCGGCGCCGATCCCAAGCGGATCATGCTCGCGACCTTTTCGCGGCGGGCGGCGGGCGAACTGAACCGGCGCGTGCAGCGGCTGCTGGCGCGCAAACTGGCGCCCGACGCGGCGGCCGCCGCGACGCCCGCCTTCGCCGGCACGTTTCATTCGCTCGGCGCCCGGCTTTTGCGCGATTACGCCCTGCGCCTCGGCCTCGATCCGCAATTCACCATCCACGACCGCGAGGATTCCGCCGATCTCATGAATCTTGAACGGCACGAGCGCGGCCTGTCCGGCGCCAAGGAGCGCTTCCCCACTAAGGGAACTTGCCTCGCGATCTATTCGCGCACGGTCAACGGCCGGACGGCGCTCACCGCGACGCTCGGCAAACATTTCCCATGGTGCGCCAGTTTCGAAGAACCGCTGCGCGGTCTATTCGCGGCCTATGTCGAGGCTAAGCAGCGCCAGAACGTGCTCGATTACGACGACCTCCTGCTCTATTTCGCGCAGATGATGCAGGAGCCGGAGATCGCCGCGGAGGTCGCCGCCCGCTTCGACCATCTGCTGGTCGACGAATATCAGGACACCAACCGCCTGCAGGGCGAGATCGTGCTCGCGCTGCGCCCGCGCGGGCGCGGGCTGACGGTGGTGGGCGACGATGCGCAGTCGATCTATTCCTTTCGCGCCGCCACGGTGCGCAACATTCTCGATTTTCCCAACGCCTTCGATCCGCCGGCGAGGCTGATCACGCTCGATCAGAACTATCGCTCGACCAAGCCGATCCTCGCGGCCTCCAATGCGGTGATCGATCTGGCCGCCGAGCGTTTCGCCAAGAATCTCTGGACCGATCGCGCCTCGGGCGTCTTGCCCGTTCTGGCGACCGTCGGAGAAGAGACCGATCAGGCGCGCTATGTCGCAACGCGCGTTCTGGAGAATCGCGAAGCGGGGAGCAGCCTCAAATCGCAGGCGGTCCTGTTTCGCACGGCCCATCACAGCGCCGCGCTGGAACTGGAGCTGACGCGTCGCAACATCCCCTTCGTCAAATATGGCGGTCTGAAATTCCTCGACGCCGCGCATGTCAAGGACACGTTGGCGATCCTGCGTTTTGCCCAAAATCCGCGCGACCGGATCGCTGGCTTTCGCGTCGCGCAGATCCTGCCGGGAATCGGACCCGCGACCGCCGCCAAAATCATCGAAACGGCCGGCGCCGACGACGGCTTCGCCGCGCTCGGCGCTTTCGCCGCGCCCGCCAAATCGCGCGAGGATTTTGCGCCCTTCGCGGAACTGATGAGAAGCCTTGCCGGCGGCCAGGCGCCCTGGCCCGCCGATCTCGCGCAAGTGATCGAATGGCTGCGCCCGCATCTTGAGGGACGCTATGAGGACGCCGCCACGCGCATCGCCGATCTGGAAGCTTTGGAGCGGATCGGGGCGACCTTTCCCTCGCGCGAAAGATTTTTGGCCGAACTGACGCTCGATCCGCCCAATGCCGCCAGCGACGAATCGGGACCGCCCCATCTTGACGAAGATTATCTGGTCCTCTCGACCATCCATTCGGCCAAGGGGCAGGAATGGCGCTCGGTATTCGTGCTGAACGTCGTCGACGGCTGCATCCCCTCCGAAATGGCGACTGGCTCGACCGACGAGATCGAGGAGGAGCGTCGCCTGCTCTATGTCGCGATGACGCGCGCCAAGGACGAACTCACCCTGATCGTCCCGCAAAAGTTTTTCGTGCACAATCAGCCGCGCGGCGGCGACCGGCATGTGCTGGCGAGCCGCACCCGCTTCATCCCCGCCAAGCTGCTGCCTTTGTTCGAGCGGATCGCCTGGCCCGCGATGCCCGCCGAGGAAAAGCGCGTGGCGAACGGCCCGCGCGTCGATCTGGCCGCGCGCATGCGCGCGATGTGGCGGTGAGCGAGGCGGCATCCGCCAAAAGGCTCTCGGCTTGCCGCCCCGCCTCGCCTGGCGCATAAACCGCCATCCGATTGCGGCGCAATCCGCAAACGCCAAAAACTGAATTTTCCCCTCGCCCAACCAACTCAACAAGCGCCGCATGCCAGATCAACGCGAACGCGAGCGGGCGAAAATCGATGGCCGGGCCGCCTTCGCGGCCGCCGCCTATCTGATGGGAATCGGCCTGATCTTCCTGCTGGAGCGGGTCGGCGCGTCCGAAGGGCTTGTGCATGCGCTGGGGCCGCTTTTCGCTTTGGCTGGCCTTGCGCTGCTGGGCGTGCTGACGCGCTCGACGCGCGTGCCGGCGTTTTTCGCCGCCGACCGCGCCATTCCCGCCCCTTATGCGGGATTGGCCTTCGCAGCGATCGCGGCGGGCCTCGTTCTTTGCCTGCGCCTGTCCGGCGATTCGCCACTGCCCCTGGCCGGCGTTGCAATCGGCTTGTGCATCAGCGCGCTCGTCATCGGGCCGTTGCTGCGTGCGACGAATGCGAGCGCGCTCAGCGATCTCTTGGCGACGCGCTTTCCCAGCCTTGTGCTGAGGCTCTATTTCGCCGGCCTGCTGTTTGCGATCGGCGCGCTTGTCGCGGCGGCGGGATTGGCGACGGCGGTCGATGCGTTCATGACGCTGTTTGCGCCCTCGCGCGCCACGGCTGCGATAGTCGTCGCCATCATTCTTGCGCTGATGATCGTGCCGGGCGGTCTTGCCGGGCTGCTTTGGGGCGGGGCGGCGAGCGCGGGGATCATCATCCTCATCCTCGCTCTGCCGATCGCGATGCAATTCTTCGCAAGCGATGGCGTGATCGCGCCGCTGCTCGGCGCCGCCGGCGTCGGGCGCGACGCGCTGGCGCGCGCCTGGAGCGCCGGCGACGCGGTCGATCCGAAGGCGCAATTCCTTGTCGTTCTGGCGAGCACGCTCGCCATCGCCGCTTTGCCGCCATTGACGAGCGCCGCCATCGGCGGTTCTGGACAACGACAGGCCTTGCGCGCAAGCGCGTTTGGCCTCGCCTTCACGGCGTTCGTCATTCTGGCCGCTTTCGTCGATCTCGTTGTGTGGCCCGCGCCGCTGGGGGCGATGACGGGCGGCCTCAAGTCCAGCGCCATGCTGCTCGCCGCCCTGATGCTGGCCGGCGCGGGTGTCCATTCCGCATCGCGCGCATGGGGAGCGAACGCCGGCGGCGCCTACGACCGCTATATGCCGCTCGCGAGCCAAAGGCTGGCGCGCTCGCGCACCCTGATGCTCGCGCTCATCGCGCTTTGTGCGGCTTTGATTGTCCGGCTTCCCTTCGACCCGAAGCTCGCCCTCGTCGGCGCGGCGGCTTTGTCGCTCGGCTTGATCGCGCCCGTTCTCGCGCTCGCCTTTTCCCCGCGCACGACCTCCACCCATGCCGCCGCCGCCGCCTTCGTCAGCCTGGCGACGGTCCTTATTCTTGGCGCATTGGAGAGCCGCGTCCCCGATGCGGGGCGATTGCTGATCGGCGCGCTCTGCGCGGCGGCGGCGGGGTTTATCGTGGGCTGGTCGAGCGCGATTTTCTCGCCGGGCGAACGCGAAGCGCCCCCCGCCCGCCGCGATCTGTTCATCGACGCGCCGCTCGACCCCGGCAATTAGGTCGCAGAGCGGCGCGGCTTATCTCATATCTTGCCCTTGCCGTTTCGCGGTGGGATCGGTTGAGGGGTCTCGGTCGGAGCGGTCGGCGGCGCCGCCGCGCCGACTTCCAGTTCGGCGCGCCGCCAATGTTCAAGATGGCCCCCCTCCGGCCTGCCCTCCTCTTCCCAAATGGCGTAGGCCCGCGCTTTGATTTTTTCCTCGTCGTTGGAAGCTTGTTCGGGATTAGCCATCTCTTTCTCCGCTCCGGTTCGCGCCGCGTGACAACAGCCCGTTCGTCGCGCTGTTCCATCAACATGACGGGTCAACGCCGATGGCTGTTCTCCGGTTCCACCCGTGCCTACCCCGCCAGCAGCTTCATCGCCTCTTCATGCACGCGCCGGTCCCCGGCCGCGATGATGCGCCCGCCTAGCGCGGCGGGGCCGCCCTCCCAATTGGTGACGATTCCCCCGGCGCCTTCGATGATCGGCACGAGCGCGACAATGTCGTAGGGCTTGAGGTTGGCTTCGACGATGACATCGACAAAACCCGACGCGAGCATGCAATAGGCGTAGCAATCGCCGCCGTAGCGCACCAATCGCGTCGGCTTTTCGACCCGAAGATAAGCCGATCTGTCCGCGTCGTTGAACAATAGCGGGCTGGTCGTCATCAGCGTCGCCTCGGCAAGCGAGGCGCAGGCGCGCGTATGCAGCGTGCGATTCGTCCATTCGCCGCTCGCGAGATCGCCGCGCGGCAGAGCCAGGCCCCGCCATCGCGCGCGCTTGCCGTCGCCGGAATAGCGTTCGCGGGTGAACGGTTGCGACATCATGCCATAGACGGGCCGGCCGGCATGCATGAGGCCGATCAGCGTGCCCCACATCGGCAGGCCCGAGATGAAACTCTTGGTGCCGTCGATCGGATCGAGCACCCAGACATATTCGGCGTCCGGCCTGTCGCGGCCATATTCCTCGCCGATGATTCCATGGGCGGGAAATGTCTGGCCGATCAGGCGGCGCATCGCGACTTCGGCGGCGCGGTCGGCCTCGGTGACCGGATCGAAAACGCCGCCCTTCGATTTGTCCTCGGCGCGCATCGCGCTGCGGAAGAAGGGGACGATCACCTCGCTGGAAATCTGGGCGAGCCTTTCGACAAAGGCGGCGAAATCGACGGCGGTCATATCCCGCCTCCCCGAATCCCCCAACAGTCCTGCGATAAATGCATATGTGCCATACCTATTCCGATGATGGAGGCGAGAACATTAATTCCAACCGTTTTCATAAAGCATTGTTTTGTATGATTATATCGAAACGCGATTGCGATCGCTTCCATTTTTGGAACAAAATAAAACGCCGAACGGGTCCCATTCTAACGCCTTGACGGAACCATCGCTAAAAAATCTCTTGCATTTGGTGCGGTGCACGGCGATATTGTTGCGGTGCGGCATGACCTGCCGCATATGCCCTCCTTGGGCGTTTCCTCCCTAGACTTAGGCCGCTTGTGGCGACACAGGCGGCCTCCTTTTTTAGGTGAGGCCCGTCGAGCGGCGCCCGCTCCTCATTCCGCCGCCATCTGCGGCCGCCTGATTTCGCGCGCTACCCGGCTTGCGAGCTGCGAGGCCATCGCGAACAGGCCCGCGCGCAATTCGTCCCAGCGTTCCGACTTCGCCATGGCGCGCTCATCCATATAGAGCGCGCGGTTGATTTCAATCTGCACGACATGGCGCGAAGCCGCCGGGGCCCCGTAATGCTCGGTGATGAAGCCGCCGGCATAGGGCTTGTTGCGCCGCACGGAATAGCCGGCATGCCGAAGAGCGCTCTCGACCGTTTCAACGATCCACGGCGCCGCGCTCGCGCCATAGCGGTCGCCAATCACAAAATCGCCCGCCGCGCCGTCCGCCATGCTGGAAGGCATGGAGTGACAATCGAGAAGCACCGCCGCGCCAAAGGCGCCCGCGGCGCGGTCGATCAGGCCTCGCAAGGCCTGATGATAGGGTTTGTAGAGAGTCGCGATGCGGGCCATCGCTTCGTCGATCGGGATGGGTCCTTTGTAAATTTCCTGCGCGTCCCCGACAACGCGCGGGATCGTGCCGAGCCCGCCGGCGACCCGCAGCGAGCGCGTATTGGCGAAGGACGGCAGGCGGCCCTCGAACATCAGCGGATCGAGTTCGAACGGCTCGCGATTGAGGTCGATAAAAGCGCGCGGAAAGTTCGCGCGCATCAGCGGCGCGCCAATGCCGATGCAAGGCGCGAATAATTCATCGACGAACGCATCCTCCGAACGGCGCAACGTCAAAGCGTCGAGACGCGAGCCGTCAAGAAATCGTCGGGGATAGAATCGGCCGGAATGCGGCGAATTGAAAATCAGCGGCGTTGCAAGACTATCGGGCTCGAAAATCTCGAAAGCCGCGGGAAAATCAGCGTCCTGGAAATGGGAGCCTTCCGGACCTTCGTCCCCGCGCATCTCGTCCCGCATTCGCCTGTCTCGTTTCTGGACGCCATCCCGTCATTCGCCTGGCGCCGAAAATGCGCTAAAGCGAGACGACTGAGGAACTATGCTTCAATACGCGACGCGGCGCGAGAGCTAACCAAGGCCTGGCGCCGTAAAAGTGAACGAGCGGGAAGGGAATGGGCATCGACCGCCTGGCGCGTCGGCCGCGGCTTCGCGCAAATAGGGTGTTTGGTTCGCAAGGGATTTCGATGGTTCGTCGCCGCCTTCACTCGATTTTTACTGATGGCGACCAATGATGATTTGCAAGATCGAGGGGAAATAATGAACGCGCCGGCCGAAATCGCCACCAAGATACTCCTAGCCGAAGACGACAACGACATGCGCCGCTTCCTGGTGAAGGCGCTTCAGACAGCCGGCTATGACGTCGCCTCTTTCGATAATGGCCTATCCGCCTACAACCGTTTGCGCGAAGAGCCGTTCGAACTCCTGCTGACCGATATCGTCATGCCGGAAATGGACGGCATCGAACTGGCCCGCCGCGCGACCGAGCTCGATCCCGAAATCAAAGTGATGTTCATCACGGGCTTTGCCGCCGTGGCGCTCAACCCCGACAATAATGCGCCCAAAGACGCCCGCATCCTGTCGAAGCCTTTCCACCTCAAGGATCTGGTCAACGAGGTCCAGCGTCTGCTCGCGGCCTGATCGGCGGCTATCGGCCGGGTTGCGCCGGCGCGGGGCCCTCCCCCTGCGCCATCAACCAAGAAATGTTTTTCTGCACCCGCGGACGATTCGCGCGCGCGGCCGCCCTTGACGGCCTCGACCCACCCCCCTATTTACAGCCCGGCCTGTTAGCACTCCCCTCAGCGAGTGCTAGCGGGCCGTCCCATGAGACGAAACCAGCCTGGGCCGGAGAGCTCGGGCGCACGCGAGATAGGAAACGCAAGACATGAAATTCCGTCCCCTACATGACCGTGTCGTCGTCCGTCGCCTTGAAGGCGAGGAGAAGACGAAGGGCGGCATTATCATCCCCGACACCGCCAAAGAGAAGCCCCAAGAGGGCGAAATCATCGCCGTCGGACCCGGTGGGCGCGACGAAGCGGGCAAGTTGACGCCGCTCGACGTCAAGAAGGGCGACAAGGTGCTGTTCGGCAAGTGGTCGGGCACCGAAGTCAAGATCGATGGTCAGGAACTTCTGATCATGAAGGAATCCGACATCATGGGCGTGGTCGGCTGATCCGACTGAACCCGAACGATTTCTCATTCAGACCCGTAGCGGGTCAGGAGTTTTAAAACCATGGCAGCCAAAGACGTACGTTTTTCCTCTGACGCGCGCGAGAAAATGTTGCGCGGCGTCGATATCCTCGCCAATGCGGTGAAGGTCACGCTCGGCCCCAAGGGCCGCAACGTCATTCTCGACAAGTCGTTCGGCGCTCCGCGCATCACCAAGGACGGCGTCACCGTCGCCAAGGAGATCGAGCTCGAGGACAAGTTCGAGAACATGGGCGCGCAGATGGTGCGCGAAGTCGCTTCCAAGACCAATGACAAGGCTGGCGACGGCACCACGACCGCGACCGTTCTCGCCCAGGCGATCGTGCGCGAAGGCGCCAAATATGTCGCCGCCGGCATGAACCCGATGGACCTCAAGCGCGGCGTCGATCTGGCCGTGACCGAAGCCGTCAAGGACATCGCCAAGCGCTCCAAGAAGATCAAGGACTCGGCGGAAGTCGCGCAGGTCGGCACCATTTCCTCGAACGGCGACAAGTCGATCGGCGAAATGATCGCCAAGGCGATGCAGAAGGTCGGCAACGAGGGCGTCATCACCGTCGAAGAGGCCAAGACCGCCGAAACCGAACTCGATGTCGTCGAAGGCATGCAGTTCGACCGCGGCTATCTCAGCCCCTATTTCATCACCAACGCCGAGAAGATGATCGCCGAACTCGACGACGCTTACATTCTCATCCACGAGAAGAAGCTTTCGTCTTTGCAGCCGATGCTGCCGGTGCTCGAAGCGGTCGTGCAGAGCGGCAAGCCGCTCGTCATTATCGCTGAGGACATCGAAGGCGAGGCGCTCGCCACCCTCGTCGTCAACAAGCTGCGCGGCGGCCTCAAGGTCGCGGCTGTCAAGGCCCCCGGCTTTGGCGATCGTCGCAAGGCGATGCTTGAAGACATCGCCATCCTCACGGGCGGCCAGATGATCGCCGAAGACCTCGGCATCAAGCTCGAGAACGTGACCCTCCAGATGCTCGGCCGCTCCAAGCGGATTCGCATCGAGAAGGAAAACACCACGATCATCAACGGTTCAGGCAAGAAGGCCGACATTGAGGCCCGCATCGGCCAGATCAAGGCGCAGATCGAGGAGACGACCTCGGACTACGACAAGGAGAAGCTGCAGGAGCGTCTGGCCAAGCTGGCGGGCGGCGTTGCGGTGATCCGCGTCGGCGGCGCGACCGAAGTCGAAGTGAAGGAAAAGAAGGATCGCGTGGAAGACGCCCTCAACGCCACCCGCGCGGCGGTTGAAGAAGGCATCGTTCCGGGCGGCGGCGTCGCCTTGCTGCGCGCCAAGGCCGCGGTCGCCAAGCTGAAGAGCGAAAACGCCGACGAACAGGCCGGCATCAACATCGTGCTCAAGGCTCTCGAAGCGCCGATCCGTCAGATCGTCGAAAACTCGGGCGTCGAAGGTTCGATCGTGGTGGGCAAGATCCTCGAGCACAAGTCGCAGACCTTCGGCTTCAATGCGCAGACCGAGCAATATGTCGACATGATCGAGGCGGGCATCGTCGATCCGTCCAAGGTCGTGCGCACGGCGCTGCAGGACGCGGCCTCGGTCTCCGGCCTGTTGATCACCACCGAGGCGATGGTCGCCGAAGTGCCGAAGGACAAGCCGGCGATGCCGATGGGCGGCGGCGGCGGCGGCATGGGCGGCATGGACTTCTGATCCAGCCTCTCGCCTTACGCGAAACGACAAGAAAGGGCGGCTTCGGCCGCCCTTTTTTGTGCGCCGAGGGCAGCCTGACGGTCCCTGAACATATTCTTGACAAAAAGAACAAAACAAGAACATAATATCTCAAGTTCGGCTGACAGGCAAGGCGCAAATGAATATCGCTTTGGAACACTCGTACCGCCTCGTCCCGCGGGGCGACATGGGGCTCGCTTGCGACAAGGACGGCGTCGCCTTGGGGGCGGCTGACCTGGTCCGATTTCGCCCGGACGCGCGCGGTGCACGGCAACGTGAGGTGCGGCCTGCCGAAAAGGTCGGCCACATCCTGCGAGCCGCCTATGGGGCGCAGCCCGACGAAGTCGTCCTGCATTTGCATAGGGGCTTGCACCGTGTGGCGGCGTCGCTCGAAGCCGGCGACCTTTGCCGAGCCGGCATCGGGGCTGTGCTGCTCGGCTTCCCGGATCTGGAGCCGGGAGCTATGGCCAAGCTCGCTGAAATCGCCGACCTCGAGAAGGACGGCGCAGCCTGGGAAAATGAGCCGCGCGTCCCGGCCAGACAGGCCGGCGGCGGCCAATGGACGGCTGACGGCGGCGGCGCGTCGACGGCCGTGGTAAAGCCGGCCGGGAATTCCTCTCGCGCAGAAGAGGCGCGCCCGGAGCGGTTGGCCTTACCACTCGACGATGGGGTCTATCGACCCGGCGCCGATGATCCGTCGCTGATTTCTGTCGGCGCAGAGGAAGAAGAGGAGCCGAAGTCGAACGGCCCGCCGGCCGATTTCACCAGGTTGCAGGATGTGTTCCCCGGCCTCGGCAACGTCCCGGGCTTGGCGATCCCGGTGGCGCCCATCGACGGTTTTTTCGGGATCAGCGGGATAGCCAGCGCGGCCAATTTGGATGCAACGCTGGGGCAGTACTATTCTCTGGTCGCGCAGATCAAGGCGGTCGATCCAAGGTTTGTGGATGAGGAAATATTGCCCCCCGGCGGCATCGCCGGCCTATCCCGGGAGGGGCGCAACAATCTCATCGACAGCCTCCGCATGCAGCGCGCCGTCGCCTTCTACAAGCTGCGCGGCGACGTCAACCCGCTGCAGGTCGAGACCTTACGGTTCCTGCAGAAAGCAGTCGATAAGGTCTATGCGGAGGGCGTGAACGAGTTCAACGCCGGAGGACTCAATGTCTTCTTGTCGCGCGAGGAGGCGATTGGCAATTTTGTAGACAGTTCGGTCCGTTATCTGCTCAGGAGACAATTTGATGAATATGGGCTGCCTTACGGTTCTGGTGCGGAAATAACAATAAACAATCGGGACTATGATACGTCCGGACCCAATAGAACCTACACAGTGCCCGATGCGAGGATTCGCGATGTTTCGTTCGACTGGACGCTCACCTTGAAGACAATTTCCACCCCTCAAATTCGCGGGTTCTTTGGCGCCGATTCGCGCCCATGGGCCGTCGTAATTGTCCGCCCGAGCCAATTGGGACAAAACAACACCTACCTGATCCCGCGTCCCGCTTCGCTTGCGCCTTGGAGGTGATCGATGCCGCGTTTGAAACAATACGTCCCTAAGAATGTCGGCGAGATCATGGACCTGCTGGCCATGATGATGCTCAGTTCGCCGAAATTCATCGACAAGACAGGTTATTTTCCTGATGACAACATCAATACTGTCTTCCTCCAGTTGAACGAAGGGTTGCGGGAGATACGGGAGAAGCTCGGCGAGGAGCTCTATCTCAAGCTCCGGGAGATGTCGGACCGGATGCGGGCGCATTTCGAGGCCGATGCCGAGAGCAGAACGGACGAAACGATCAAGGGGCGCGCCATCATCATGGAGATGAGGAGCCTGCTGAAGCAGAGCGCTCGCAAATCCTGATACACTGGCCGGCCTCATCTCGATGCGGCACGGCGCACGACGAGGGGGTGATGTCCTGGTTCGGAAACATCCGAAACCCTGAGACCCTCTTCATGAAAGTGTGACGCGCCTGGCTGATCCCATGCCGTGCCATACTTGGACCTTGGAGGTAATCGATGCCACCTTACAAGCCATACATCCCCCAGGACGTAGGCGAGGTCATGGATGTCTTGGGCTCGATGATGCTCAGTTCGCCGAGGTTCATCGATAGGACAGGCTACCTTCCCGGGCGGAATATAGACACTGCATTCCTCCAGTTGAACGAAGGCCTGCAAATGATACGCGGCGAGTTCGGCGAGGATCTGTATCTCAAGCTTCGCGAGATGTCGGACCGCATGCGGGCGCATTTCGAGGCCGATCCTGAAGACAAGACGGACGACGCGATCAAGGGGCGCGAAATCATCCTAGAGATGATGAATGTGATCGACATCAGGGACCTATTGGGCAGGATGATGCGCGCTTCGCCGAAATTCATCGGCTACCGCGATAAGAGCTACATCGATGAGACCTTCCGCGAGTTGAACGAAGGGCTGCGGATGACGCGGGGGAAGTTCGGCGAAGAGCTTTATCTGAGGCTGAGCGCAATGTCGGACCGGATGCGGGCGCATTTCGAGGCTGACCCCGAGGACAAAACGGGCGAAACGCGCAAGGGACGCGCCATCATTCGCGAGATGATGGCCATGGTGAAGCCGAGCGGCCGCGAGTCCTGATACGCCGCCTCTGGGCGCACGGAAGTGCGGCGGGGTGAAGCCCGCCTTCATCACTTGATTCCGCATCCTGCTTCTGCCGCCCTTTCTTATGGGCCGAAGCGGAAAATAGGACGAAGCGCCCCTGCGCCGGCGAGGTCCTTCGAGGACGACAAAAGGCCAATATCCGAATCGGCGCGATTTGGCCCGGTTAAGCCCCGTTGCGGCGCTTTATGCGGCGGCTGCCCCGAAAATCACCGAATGTTGAGCGCCGAACGCCCTACTTTAGGGGCAAACGGGCATAAATTCGGCGTTTTTGCTTGACACATAGAGGAAATATAGCTGGACTTGATGCTAGCATGTAACTTCGCGGATCGGACTGGAAGCCCAGGCGATTAACGCGAGAAAAAGCGGACGGAGGACAAGATCAAAAAGCCTCCGGGGAGAGTTGTGTGAAGGCGACCGATATCTCCCAAGCGGATTACTTTCACAAAGTGGTCGATTGCCAGTGGGCCTGCCCGGCCCATACGCCCGTGCCCGAATATATCCGGCTGATCTCCGCCGGGGATTATGTCGGCGCCTATATGATCAACTGGAAATCTAACGTCTTTCCCGGAATTTTGGGACGCACCTGCGATCGCCCGTGCGAACCGGCCTGCCGCCGCGGGCGTGTCGAGGAACAGCCGGTCGCGATCTGCCGCCTGAAGCGCGTCGCCGCCGATTATAAGGGCGACATTTCAGCGTTTCTGCCCAAGCCGCCGACGACGCGCAACGGCAAGCGCATCGCCTGCGTCGGCGCCGGACCAGCCTCGCTGACGGTGGCGCGCGATCTCGCGCCGCTCGGCTATGACATCGTCATTTTCGACGCCGACCATCGCGCCGGCGGCATGATGCGCAGCCAGATCCCGAAATTCCGCCTGCCCGACGCAGTGATCGACGAGGAAGTCGGCTATGTCCTCGACGGCGGCGCCGCCTTCATCGCGGGACGGCGCATCGACAGCCTCAAGGCCCTGCTCGGCGAAGGCTATGACGCAATTTTCATCGGCAGCGGCGCGCCGCGCGGGCGCGATCTCCAGCTCCCCGGTCGCAAAGAGGCGGCGGCGAACATTCATATCGGCATCGATTGGCTGGCGAGCGTCTCGTTCGGTCATGTCAGCGCGATCGGCCGGCGCGTCATTGTGCTGGGCGGCGGCAATACGGCGATGGACTGCTGCCGCTCCTCGGTTCGTCTTGGCGGCGTCGATGTCAAAGTCATCGTGCGCTCGGGTTTCGCCGAGATGAAGGCGTCGTCTTGGGAAAAGGAAGACGCCATTCACGAGGGCATTCCGATCCTCAATTATCACGTGCCCAAAGCCTTCATTCATGAGAATGGCAAGCTGACCGGCATGACCTTCGAAAAGGTCGCCGCGACGCAAGACGACAGCGGCCGCCGCATCCTGTCGCCGACCGGCGAACCCGACGTTCATATCGCCTGCGACGACGTGCTGATCGCGGTCGGACAGGAGAACTCCTTCCCCTGGATCGAGGCCGATTCCGGCGTGGCGTTCGACCGCGCCGGCCTGCCCAAGCTCGACGCGCTCACCTTTCAATCGAGCCTGCCTTCGGTATTTTTTGGCGGCGATTCCGCGTTCGGTCCCAAGAACATCATCACCGCCGTCGCGCATGGTCATGAGGCGGCGATTTCGATCGACGCCTTTTGCCAGGGGACAAGTCCAAGCGTGCGCCTGCCGCCGATGACCAATCTGGTCAGCCAGAAGATGGGCATCCACGAATGGTCTTATGACAATGATATCGCGCTCGATCGCCGCTTCAAGGTGCCGCACAATGGCAGCCCGCTCGCGCTGAAAAACATCCACGCCGAAGTCGAACTCGGCTTCGACCCGGTCCTCGCGGTGTCGGAGGCCCAGCGCTGCCTCAATTGCGACGTGCAGACGGTTTTCTCCGAGCCGGCCTGCATCGAATGCGACGCCTGCGTCGACATTTGTCCGCTCGATTGCATCTCCTTCGTGCCGAATGCGCCCGAAGACGAATTGCGCCTCACGCTGAGCGCGCCCGCGACCAATCTTTCCCAAGCGATCTACGTGTCGGAGCCGGTCAAGACCGGCCGGATCATGGCCAAGGACGAAGACCTCTGCCTGCATTGCGGCCTGTGCGCCGAGCGTTGTCCCACCGGCGCCTGGGACATGCAGAAGTTCACTCTCGAGATGGCGCAAGCAGGACAGGCATGCCGATCCAGGGCGTAAACGATTTCGTCATTCGCTTTGCGAACGTCAACGGCTCCGGCTCGGCCAGCGCCAATCTTCTGTTCGCGCGGTCGATCCTGCGCATGGGAGCGCCGATCGCGCCGCGCAACATATTCCCATCGAACATTCAGGGCCTGCCGACCTGGTACGAGGTTCGCGTCACCGCTGATGGTCATCTGGGCGCGCGCGGCGGGACCGACATCATGGTGGCGATGAACCCGCAGACCTTCGATAGGGATGTCGCCTCGATCGAACCGGGCGGCTATCTCTTTTATGATTCTTCGCGGCCGATCCCCGCTTCAAGACTGCGCGACGATATCCTCGTGCTCGGCATGCCGCTGACCGACATCTGCACGCGCGAATATAAAGAGCCGCGGCAGCGGCAGCTCTTCAAGAACATCGTCTATGTCGGCGCGCTGGCCGCCCTTCTCGACATCGACATCCATGAGGTCGAGAAGCTGATCGGCGAACAGTTCAAGGGCAAGGATCGCCTGATCGCGCCGAACCTGCGCGCGCTGCGCATCGGCTATGACGATTGCAAATCCCGCTTCGTCTGCCCGCTTGGCATTCGCGTGGCGCGCAGCGACGCGGTGGGGAATCGCATTCTGGCGGAAGGCAATTTCGCGGCGGGGCTTGGCGCGGTCTATGGCGGCGCCACCGTCTGCGCGTGGTATCCGATCACGCCCTCGACTTCGCTTGCCGAGGCGTTCGAAAAAAATTGCGCGCGGCTGCGGGTCGATCGCGTCACGGGCGAAAAGAAATATGCAATCGTTCAGGCCGAGGACGAGATCGCGGCGATCGGCATGGTGGTGGGCGCAGGCTGGAATGGCGCGCGCGCCTTCACCGCCACATCCGGGCCGGGCATCTCGCTGATGCAGGAATTTCTCGGCCTCGCCTATTTCGCCGAAATTCCGGCCGTCTTATTCGACGTGCAGCGCGGCGGCCCGTCCACCGGCATGCCGACGCGCACGCAACAATCGGACGTGCTGGCCTGCGCGCTCGCTTCGCATGGCGACACCAGACACGTGCTGCTGTTTCCCGATGGCCCGGGCGAGGCGTTCGAATTCGGCGCGCTCGCCTTCGATTTGGCGGACCGGCTGCAGACGCCGATCTTCGTCATGCTCGATCTCGACATCGGCATGAATTCGCATCTTTGCGCGCCATTCCGATGGGACGATTCGCGCAAATTCGATCGCGGCAAGGTGATGTCGGCGGCCGATCTCGAATCCGGCCGCGAGTTCGGCCGCTATCTCGATGTCGACGGCGACGGCATTCCCTTTCGCACGATTCCCGGCGCGCATCCCACGCGCGGCGCCTTTTTCACACGCGGCACCAGCCGCGACCGCTACGCCCGCTATACCGAAGAGGGCAGCCCTTACGTCGACAATATGGAACGGCTGCTGCGCAAGTTCGACACGGCGCGCAAGCTTCTGCCGCGCGCCGAGCTTCGCAAGGCCGCGCAGCCGACGCGCATCGGCGTGATCCATTATGGCTCGAGCGCGGCGGCGATGGGCGAAGCCGCCGAGCTGCTGGCGAGCGAGGGCGTGCATGTCGACGCCCTGCGCATCCGCGCTTTTCCCTTCGGCGCGGAGGTCGGCCAATTCATCGCCGCGCATGAACAGGTTTTCGTCGTCGAACAGAACCGCGATGCGCAATTGCGCACGCTGCTGATGACCGACCTGGGCGTCGATCCCGCGCAACTGGTCGCCGTGCTCCATTACGATGGAACGCCGATCACCGCTCGCTTCATCCGCCGCGAAATCGCCGCCCGTTCGTCCGCATTCGCGGCGCCGCTGACTCGAGAGGCCGTTTCGTGAGCTATCTGGCCAAACCAAAATTCCAGCATCCCGCGCTTGAGGCCAATGCGCTCGGCTTCACGCATCGCGATTATGAAGGCGCGATTTCGACCCTCTGCGCCGGCTGCGGCCACGATTCGATCAGCGCGGCGATCATCCGCGCCTGTTATGAACTCAGCCTGCCGCCCCATCGCATCGCCAAGCTGAGCGGCATCGGCTGTTCGTCGAAGACGCCGACCTATATGCTCGGCCAGAGCCACGGCTTCAATTCGGTGCATGGCCGCATGCCGTCGGTGCTCACCGGCGCCAATCTCGCCAACCGCGAATTGATTTATCTAGGCGTTTCGGGCGACGGCGACACCGCCTCGATCGGCCTCGGACAATTCGCGCATGCGATGCGCCGCGGCGTCGACATGGTCTATATCGTCGAGAACAATGGCGTTTACGGCCTCACTAAAGGACAATTCTCGGCGACCTCTGACAAGGGTTCGAAGAGCAAGAAGGGCGTCGACAATCCGGATTCGCCGATCGATCTCGTCGCGCTCGCCTTGCAGCTTGGCGCAACCTTCGTCGCGCGCGGCTTTTCGGGAGACAAAGCCCAGCTCGTGCCGTTGATCAAGGCCGCCTTCGAGCATCGCGGCGCGGCGTTCATCGATGTCATCTCGCCGTGCGTCGCCTTCAATAATCATGAGGGCTCGACGAAAAGCTTCGATTATGTGCGCGAGCATAATATCGCGCTGAATTCCCTTGATTTCATCACGGGCCGGGCGCCGATCGAAGTCGATTATGCGGAGGGCGAAAGCGAGGTCGTCGCCATGCATGACGGCTCGGCCATCCGCTTTCACAAGCTCGCCTCCGATCATGATTGGCGCGACAAATCGGCGGCGCTGGCGGTGCTGGAAAAGCATGGCATCGAAGGCGAGATCGTCACGGGACTGATTTATCTGAACGACGAGGCGGTCGACCTGCACGAACGCCTGAAGACGACGAGCCGACCGCTCAACGTCTTGGCCGAGTCGGAGCTGTGCCCCGGATCGAAGGCTCTCGAGGCGATCAACGCGTCTTTGCGATAGGGCGGAATTGCGCTTAAAGGTCGGAGGCTCGGAGGAGTTTTCGCATGGACGGTTCAGCGCTTGCCCGTTTTCTCGGCGGCTCGCCCATTTCAGTCGCGGTGCGGCTGGTCGTTGTTTCCTTCATCGTCGGCATCCTGCTGGTGATGTGGGGATTCGAGCCCGGCGACATTGTCGACGGAATCGTGCAATTGTTTCGTCGGCTCGTTGACTTCGCGCTGACCGACTTCCATCAATTCGGGCGCACCCTGCTGACCGGCGCCATCGTCGTCGTGCCGATCTGGTTTGTTATGCGCCTGCTCGACGCGCGGCGGCCGCGTTAGCTCCTTCGCACGACGAGTCCGATCGACGCCTTTGCCGGCCATTGGGCGGCGGCTCATCGAAAATTAACAGCTTTGTGGGAGTTTTCGGGCGGCTATTCCGTGGAGGCTGCGTGTCATTGGCGCTTTGGCAGAAGCCGCTGGCCGCGCTGAAGGCGCCGTCCCTCAGCTATTGGACGCCGCGCGGCGCCAACTTGACGATGGCGCCAGACCGGCGGTCCGCAATTCCCATCGCAAAGCATGACAATGGTTTCGACGCGCTGCGCCTTCTTGCGGCGCTGCTGGTCATCTACGGACATGCGTTCCGGCTGACCGGCGAAACAGGCCCCACCTTCGCCAGGGCCGGAGTCGCCACCGCGGGCGTCAAAATCTTCTTCGTGATCAGCGGCTATCTGATCGCCGCGAGCTGGCGGCGCGATCCCCATGCCGGCCGATATTTGCGGCGGCGGCTTCTGCGCATCATGCCCGGGCTTATCGCTGTGACGCTGCTGACCGCCTTCGTCCTCGGTCCACTGATGACGGACCTTTCGCGCTCCGCCTATTTCAGCGACGCGGGCGCGTGGCTCTATCTCGCCAATATCGCTTTCTATCCGGCCGACCGGCTTCCGGGCGTCTTTACCGCCAACATCGCGCCAATGGAGATCAATGGCAGCCTTTGGAGCCTCCCGGCTGAAATGTCGATGTATCTGATCCTGCCGGTCGCCACCTGCCTCGCCTTCAAACTGACCGGGGCCTATCGCATTTTTGCGGCGGCGGCGATCGCCTTCGCGCTGATGACGTTGTTCGTCATATTGCCGACGCCCGGGATCGGACAATGGCTCGTCTACGGCACCCGGGTCTGGGCCTGGTTCGGGGTGGCGCCCTATTTCCTGGTCAGCGCCGCTTACGCCCTCTGCGGATGGGAGAAATATCTTCATCGCGGCGTCGCGCTCGCCTTGCTGGCCGCGCTGATGGCGATGCGGGGCCCCGCCCTTCTCCAGGAGACGCTGCTCGTCGCGGCATTGCCCTATATCGTGCTCTCCTTCGGCACCGCCCCCTCGCCGCTGTTGCGCCCTCTGACGCGCCGCGCCGATTTATCCTACGGCGTCTATCTCTATGCCTTTCCGGTGCAGCAGATCCTGGTCGCCAAGCTCGGCGCGCCGGGCGGCGCCCTGGGAAATTTCACGCTGGCGGCGATGATCGCCTTAAGCCTCGCCTATCTCTCCTGGCGTTTCGTCGAAGCCCCCGCTGCGCGATTGGGCAAGCCGGCGACGGCGGTCAATCGGACGGCGGGGCCGGCTTTGGCGCTCCTTCAGCCAACCGAATAGACGCGGCGAGTTAGGCCGCCCAAGTGCGGCGCTCAATTTTTTGCCGTCGCCCAATCCGGCGCGGCGGCGCCGACGATCTCATTGAGACGTGCGATCCGCCGCGCATCGAGCGCATGCGCGAGCCCGCACAGGATCTCATCAATCAACCCGGGTCCGCGATAGATCAGCGCGGTGTAGAGCTGCACAAGACTGGCGCCCGCCTCGATCTTGGCGAGCGCGGCGGCCGCGCTATCGACGCCGCCGCAGCCGATCAGTGCAAAAGCGCCATCGCTGCGCAAAAATGCCCGCGCGAGCGTTCGCGTCGACAGGTCGAACAGCGGCCGGCCCGAAAGGCCGCCGCTCTCATCGGCGCTGGCTCCGCTCAACCCGGGCGGACGGCTGATCGTGGTGTTCGAGACGATCATGCCGTCGATGCCGCGCGCACGGCCAACCGAAACAATATTGTCAAGCGTCGCAAGATCGACGTCTGGCGCGATCTTGACGAGCACGGGGCGGCGAGTGGGGCAAGCGTCCCGCGCCTCGATTACGCGCGCGATGAGTTCATCGAGCGCGGCACGCTGCTGCAGATCGCGCAGCCCCGGCGTGTTGGGCGAGGAGACGTTGATCGTGAAATAGCTTGCGACATCGGCGAACGTCCGGACGCCCAGCACATAATCGGCGATGCGATCGGATGAATCCTTGTTAGGTCCGATATTGACGCCGAGGATGCCGGCAAGAGGCGCGCGCGACAGGCGCGCATGGGCGGCGGCGTACCCCCCATTGTTGAAGCCGAGCCGATTGATGAGCGCCGCGTCGCGATGCAAGCGAAACAGGCGCGGGCGCGGATTGCCGGACTGCGGCCGCGGCGTCAGCGTGCCGACCTCGACAAAGCCAAAGCCAGCGCCCAGCAACCCACGCGCAACTTCGGCGTTCTTGTCAAAACCCGCCGCCAGCCCAAGCGGATTGGCGAAGGTGAGGCCGAACGCCGCGACGCCGAGGCGCGGATCGCAGGGCGGCGCGGCGGCCGGCGCCAGCCGCAACGCGGCGATGGCGGCGCGATGGGCGGTCTCAGGCTTCAGCTTCAACAGAAACGGAAGCGCCAGCGCGCTCAACGCGCGCATCATGCGTCGAGATTCCCGAAGACGTGGCGTCCATCCGCGCCGAGCGGCAACGCGCGCGTCCAACGCACCGCCGAAAGCGGTAAGGACGCATAGAGATGAGGAAACAGAGCGTCGCCGCGTGAAGGCTCCCAACGCAAGGCGGCGCCCAAAGCTTCGACTTCGACCGCCGCCAACACGAGATCGCTGCGCCCCGCGAACCATTTGGCCGCTGTCTCAGCGGCCTGCGCCGCGGTCGAAAAATGGATGTAGCCGTCGGCGCGGTCGACCGCCGCGCCGGCGAAGACGCCCGCCGCCTCCGCCGCGCGCCATTCGTCCGCGCCGGCGATCTTGAAGATCAAGGCCATATCGCCGGTCTCGCCTGACTTAATCCTGCAGCATGCGCTTGAGCAGCTCAAGCTCGTCGTTCAGGGATCGATCCGCATGCGACAGGCCCTCGATCTTGCGCACAGCATGCAGAACGGTCGTGTGATCGCGGCCGCCGAAGCGACGCCCGATCTCGGGCAGCGAGCGCAGCGTCAAGGTTTTCGCCAGATACATCGCGATCTGCCTTGGCTTGACGACAGTCGCGGTGCGGCGCGAGGATAGGATATCGGCGCGCGTCACGCTGTAATGGCTGGCGACCAGTTTCTGGATCTCCTCGATCTTGACGCGTTTGGGCTCATGCGTGCGCACGAGATCGCGGATCGCAATCTCCGCTGTCTCGACGCTGAGCGCCGCGCCCGTCAGCGTCGTATGGGCGAGCAGGCGATTGACGGCGCCATCGAGATCGCGCCCGTTTGAATTGAGGGTGCGCGCGACAAAGGCGAGGACGGTCGGCGACACTTCGAAATTAGGCTGCGTGACTTGCGCGGCGGCGATGCGCGCCTCAAGGATTTTAATGCGCAGCGGCTCGTCGAGGCCGCCCATTTCAACGCATAGTCCGCCCGCGAGCCGCGAACGCACGCGCTCTTCGAGAGCCTCGAGATCGCCGGGCGGCCGGTCAGCAGCGACGACGACCTGTCGTCCCGCATCGACCAGCGCATTGAGCGCATGGCAGAATTCGGTCTGAATCGATTTGCCTTGCAGAAACTGCGCGTCGTCGAAGATAAGCAGGTCGATCGCGCGCAGGCTTTCCTTGAAAGCGATCGCCGTCTGCGCCCTGAGCGCGGCGACGAAGCCATACATGAACTTCTCGGCCGTGAGATAGATGACCCGCCGTCCCTGGCTCACAGCGGAATGGGCGAGGGCTTGCAAGAGATGGGTTTTACCGAGCCCCACCGCCGCATGGATATAGAGCGGGCTGAAGGCGGGCATTTGCCCCACCTTCGCCTCGGTCACGCGCCGCGCGGCCGAATAGGCAAGCTGGTTCGAGCGGCCCACCAGAAACGTCGCAAACGTGAGCCGTCGGTCCAGCGGCGAGCCCGATAGCGAATCCTGCGCCGGCGCGACCTCGTTGCGGCGCGCGAGTTCGCGCGAGGCCGTCGCGGCCTCCCGGGGCGGCGCGGCGACATATTCGGCCTGTCGCGGCTCACGCGCAACCGCTGGGCCGGCGCCGCAAGCCGGCGCGTGCGTCGATGAGCGCACAGCGATGGCCAGATCGACGATCCCGCCGATTTCGGCATTAAGCGCCGCAAGAATCCGATCGAGATAATGCGATTCGATCCAGCTCTTGAGGAAGCGGGTCGGAACGGTGAAGCTGGCGCGTCCGTCGGCGACCGCCTCCAGCTCAAGCCGACCGAACCAGCTCGTAAAAATATCTTCGCCAAGTTCCGCTCTCAGCCGGGAACTGCAACGCTTCCAGGGTTCATCGAGGCTGTTCATTTGACGCCCCGTCGACCGCGGTTCCTCAAGGAGCTGCGTATGTGACATTTCATGATTCTTTTCTTTATGGGGGTGGAGCGCGGACGCAATGCGGACCGCAGGCAAAGCGAAGGGACGAGACGATTGGATTACGACTGCGCCCAGGGCAGACCGCGGGCTTTCCAGCCATCGACGGCGCCGCGCTTCTGTTTATCGTCGAGCGGTCCCTCAAAACCTTGCGCGATATTGTAGCAATGCTCCTGTCCCGCTTGGGTCAAAGCGATCGCCGCGGCGCGCGAACGCACGCCGGAGCGACACAGGAACAACAGCGGAGCCGCGGCGGAAACCCCACGTGCGCGCAGAAGCTCCAGAAGATGCGGCGCGAAATCCGCCGCGACTTTCATTGCAGGATATTCTTGCCATTCGACGAAGATCGTTTCCTTGCCGATTTCGGACAAATCTGGTACGCCGACATACGTCCATTCCGCCTTGCTGCGGACGTCCACCAGAACCGCGGATTTATCGCTTTCGAGCATCGAATAGGCGTCGGCGGCGGATACGTCTCCGGCGTATCCATTGGGCAATTGGGTAGACATGGCCTCTCCTTCCACAGCCCGCACTGTGGTGATTTTAGTGCTTATTAATGGAAACCTTAAGTGAAAACGCCTAGTGGCGCGCCCAGAAATTGTATCAGTTACGTATAAATACCAGGGTAACTGTTGGATACACTGGGTAATTCGCGCTGCATCGACACTTTCTTTGTCCTGGAAACATACTATTCGCTCAAGTCGCGATCGCCAACAGGAGATTGCTTTTCGTTTAAGGAATATTGCATGCAGCCTCAGGTGGGGCAACACGGGCTGCAATAAAAGTGTCTTGTTTGTGGCGAAGATGCGGCGACCGCATTGATCATGTCAATTTTGTGTTATCGCAAGGCCTTATAAAGAGGGCAAGTTTTACATCTTGCGCCGCACCAATCGGCGGTCCGAAAATTCCATGATTTTTTGACGCCAATGAGTCAAATTTCACGCCGAACCGCGTCTAGCGATAGCCCCCGCTGCGCCTTAGCCCGCAACGCATTGAATCATGAACGTTTTGCGTGCGCGCTCAAAGCGCTCTGTCGAAACGAAAAATTAATGCTAATAAATTCGTTGTAATTCTGTCGCATTGAAAAAAATTCAAAAATTTTATGCGCGGCGTTGAAACTTTTTCGGCGTTGGGCGTAAGCGTCGCGCAGAACAGGTTTCTGTCAATCGGAGAAGCGTCTTGGAAGATTGGAGCGCGCGGCAATATCTGCAATTCGAAGCGGAGCGGACGCGGCCCGCGTTCGATCTCCTCGCCCGCGTCGCCAATCATGCCGCGGAGCGGATCGTCGATCTTGGATGCGGTCCCGGCAACTCAACCGAGCTTCTGGCCAAGAGATTTCCGCGCGCCGACATTCTCGGGCTCGACACGTCCGACGACATGCTGACCAAAGCGCGCGCGCGGCTGCCGCGCGTGACCTTCGAAAAGGCCGATGTCGCGCATTGGCGTGGGGCCGAACCTCTCGATCTGATCTATGCCAACGCCGTGCTGCAATGGATTCCCGGTCATATCGACCTGATGGTCCGCCTGACGTCCCAACTCGCGCCGGGCGGGAGCCTCGCGGTGCAAATGCCCGACAATTTCGATGAGCCTTCGCATGTTCTGATGCGCAAGGTCGCGGCGCGAGCGCCTTTCCGCGACAAGCTCGGCGGCGCGAGCGCGGCGCGCGAAACCATCGGCGCCTTTGCCGATTATTATGCGGCGCTGGCGCCCCATTGCGCCGATGTCGATGTATGGCGCACGACTTATGTTCACCCGCTGCGCGGGCCGGACGCGATCGTCGAATGGGTCAAGGGAACGGGCCTGCGGCCGTTTCTCGACCCACTCTCGCCGGACGAGAGACAAGCCTTTCTCGTCCAATATCGCGACGAGATCGCCATGGCTTATCCGACGCTCGCCGACGGGCGCGCGCTGCTGCCTTTTCCGCGCCTTTTCATTGTGGCGGTTCGGGGCGACGCAGCCAGAACGCATGGTTGACGATCCGTTAACGCTCGCCGCGCAAACTCGGCCGGCGCAGTAAGAGGACCAGACCGTCATGTCTGCATATTTTCGTATCGCGCTCGCGGCGGGTTTGATCAGCGTGGCCATAGGCGGGGCGCGCGCGCAGGACCAGGGCAGCCTCAATCCCACCCCGTTGCCCCCGCTCGCCAATCCTGGCGATCCCAAGCTTCCCGCCAAGGAGGTTTTTGGCCGGTCGCTGACGCCGACGGAACTGCAGTCGCGCTCGATCGGCTTTTATGCGCGCGGTTGTCTCGCCGGCGCCAAGGCGCTTCCGGTCGATGGCGAGACATGGCAGGTGATGCGCCTGTCGCGCGATCGCAACTGGGGCAATCCGGCGATGATATCCTTCCTGGAGAGGTTCTCGAAGAAGGCGGCGCAAAAGGGCATTTGGCCCGGCATTCTGGTGGGCGATATTTCGCAGCCGCGCGGCGGCCCGATGCTGACCGGTCACGCCTCGCATCAGGTCGGCCTCGACGCCGACATCTGGCTGACGCCGATGCCCGACCGCACGCTGACGCGCGCCGAGCGCGAGGAAATGTCCGCCGTCAATATGGTGACCGACGACGGATTGAGCGTCGATCGCGCGCATTGGACGGCAGGCCAGGCGGGCATCATCCAGGCGGCCGCCGAAGAGCCCGAGGTCGAGCGCATCTTCGTCAACGCCGCGATCAAGAAGGCCTTGTGCGAAACCGCGCGCGGCGCGCCCTGGATGAATAAAGTGCGCGCCTATTGGGGGCACAATTATCACTTCCATGTCCGCATCGCCTGCCCGGCGGGCGATACCGGATGCCAGGCGCAGGAACCGGTTCCGCCGGGCGATGGCTGCGACAAGTCGCTGGCCTGGTGGTTCACCGACGAGGTTCTGCATCCCAAAGCCGATCCAAACGCCAAGGCGAAGCCGCCGCTGACGCTCGCCCAGATGCCGCCGGAGTGCCGGCAGGTGGTGCTGGAGAAGTAAAAGCGGCATAGCGAGCGCCTGACGCGCGCGCTCTATTCCTTCGCGGCCCCGCCGTGCGCCTCGCCGCCGCCATGCCCGAGCCGATCGGAAAGGGCCAGAAACAGCGTGGAAGCGACGAAGGTCAGGTGGATGCCGACCAGGAAATAAAGATCGCGGTCGGATTGGTGGCCAACTTCCATGAAGGACTCGAGCAATTTGATCGCTGAAATGGCGACGATCGAGGACATCAATTTAAGCTTGAGTTCGTTGAAATCGATGCTCGCCATCCATTGCGGCCAGTCTTTGTGCTCAGCAATGTCGATGCGCGAAACAAAATTCACATAGCCCGAGAAGATCACGATCACGATCAACGACGCGGTCAAGGTCAGATCGACGATGGCGAGCACGGCGAGGATGACGCCCGCTTCGCTGAGATTCATATACCCGACGGCGAATTCGTAAACGCGCTGGCAGGCTTTGGCCATCAGGGCCAGCAGGCCCAGGGCGAGCGCGAAGTAAAATGGCGCGAGCAGCCAGCGGCTTGCGAATAAAACTCGTTCAAGAATACGTTCGATCATGAGACTAATCCGGGACGCCTTCAGGCATCTTGCCCGATCGGACCCGGCGCGGGCAAGCGCAGCCCGACAAGTCTTTGGGCGAGCATGCCGACCGCCATCGCCACAACGAACACAAGCGCACGCGAATTGAGAAATCCGACGTCGACAATCGCGGGGCCTGGGCAAATTCCCGCGAGACCCCAGCCGATTCCAAAAATGAGGCTGCCGGCGACGAGCAGCGGATCGATGGCGCGGGCCGTCGGCATTTGCATGGCTTCGCCATCGAGAGCGAAGCGCCGCCGTTTCGCCAGACCGAAAGCGACAAGCGCGACCGCGATCGCGCCGCCCATCACAAAGGCCAGCGAAGGGTCCCATAAGCCCGCAAGATCCAGAAAGCCGAGCACTTTGGCCGGCTCCGTCATGCCGGAAAGGCAAAGGCCGGCGCCGAAGATCAGGCCGACCGCGAGAGCGATGATGTTGCGCATGGGTTTGCTCGCTGTTCAGCTCAGGACATGACGGACGAGGAAGACGGTGGCGAAGCCGGTGAGCATGAACAGCCCGGTCGCCGTGATCGAGCGCGGCGAGAGGCGCGACACGCCGCAGACGCCATGGCCGCTGGTGCAACCCGATCCAAGCCGTGTGCCAAAGCCAACCAACAAGCCGGCGATGATGAGCACAGGCCACGAAGCCTCGATCAACGGCGCCTTGGCCGCCGAAAACAACGCGAGCGCGGTTGGCGCGAGCAGCAGGCCGGCGATCAGCCAAAGCCGCCAGCCGACATCGCCGGGGCGCGGATCGACGACGCCGCCCACAATGCCCGCCGCGCCCATGATGCGACCAGCACCAAGGATAAGGATGCTTGCCGCCAGACCAATCAGCAGCCCGCCGCCAAGCGAAGACCACGGCGTGAAATGCGCCCAATCCAGTGTCATGGTCGGCTCCTTCCCGTGACTGACTCTATGGAAGAACCATCATTGTTCAAGCGACATTCGTATGCCGATATTTATCCAGCAGCCGATGCGGCTTTTTCAGCGCGTCGCGGCGAAAGGGATCGCCGAGTTCCTGGGTGACCATGACTTCGATGATGGTCGTCTTGCCGCGTTTTTGCGCGTCGCAGGCCTTATCGAGCGCCTCGCCGACATCGCCGAGCTTGTCGACGGTCACGCCCTCGGCGCCCAGCGACCGCGCGACTTCCGCCCAGCTCGGATTGGTCAGGTTCACGCCGAGGAAACGGTTGGCGTAAAAATCGACCTGGTTCTTCTTTTCCGCGCCCCATTGCTTGTTGTGGAACACGACAGCGGTGACGGGAATGTTCTCGCGCACGCAGGTCAATATCTCGCCAAAGCTCATGCCAAAGGCGCCGTCGCCGACATAGGCGACCGCCGGGCGCTTTGGCGAGGCGACCTTGGCGCCGACAATGGTCGGCAGCGCATAGCCGCAATTGCCAAAACTCATCGCCGCGAACATCGAATGGAGCTGTTTGAAGCGCAGATAGGAATTGGAGATCGAGCAGATATTGCCGATGTCGGTCGAGACCATCGCATCGCCCGGCATCGCCTTTTCGAGTTCGCGCAGCATCTGGCGCGGATGCATATAAGGGGAGCCCTTCGAGACTTCCTTCGACCAATCGTCATTCTCCTGGACCCAATCGGTCAGTTCGCGCTCCCAATCCTGTTTCTCCTTTGCGATGCGCGAGAGTCGCTCTTTCGCATTGAGGCTCGATTCGAGGCGACGATTGGCGAGACGATAGGATAGAGCCTTGGCCGCTTCCTTCGCGTCGCCGACAATGCCGACGGAAATCTGCTTGACCAGCCCGAGCATGCGATGATCGCTGTCGACCTGGATGATCCTGGCGCCCTTGGGCCAATAATCCATGCCATGCTGGGGCAAGGTGCCGAACGGCCCGAGCCGCGTGCCGAGCGCCAGCACGACATCGGCCTCGGCGATTAGCTTCATCGCCGCTTTCGAGCCCTGATAGCCGAGCGGCCCCGCCCAGAGCGGATGATCGCTCGGGAAGGAATCATTGTGCAGGTAGGAATTGACGACCGGCGCCTGCAATTGTTCGGCAAGCTGCACCGCCTCGCGCATGCCGTTCGCCATAATGACGCCGCCGCCCGACACGATCACCGGAAATTTGGCGCTCGCCAGGAGATCGGCGGCTTCATCGAGGCTTTCGTCGGCGCCGGCGCCGCGCAAGATTTTTTTTGGCGCGAGGATTTCGTAATCGGCCTCGCCGTAGAAGTTGTCGCGCGGAATATTGAATTGCGTCGGCCCGCGTTCGGACATCGCCATATCGAAGCAACGCATCAGCAATTCGGCCATGCGCGGATGTTTGGAGACATGCGCCTGATATTTGGTGATCTTCGAGAAGATCGGCAATTGCTCGGTCTCCTGAAAGCCGCCAAGGCCGATCGTGCCGGTTCCTGTTTCCGGCGTGATCGCGACGACCGGCGTATGCGCCCAGTAGGCGGCGGCGATCGCGGTGACGAAATTGGTGACGCCAGGTCCATTCTGCGCGATGCAAACGCCGTGGCGTCCCGACACGCGCGCATAGCCGTCCGCCATATGCGCCGCGCCCTGTTCATGAACGGTCGGGATGAACCTGATGCCGGCGGCGGGAAACAAATCCAGCGCATCCATATAGGCCGAACCGACAATGCCGAAGACATCGGTGACGCCTTGGGCGACGAGCGTCTCGACAAAAGCTTCGCTGGCGGACATGCGCGGCATGGGTTTCCTCGCTTGAGGTCGGTTATGACGGCGCTCGGCGCCAGTGCGCCATGTCATAGCGCGCAATGGCGGCGCGACCCTTCATCCTCACACCATCGATACGACGACGGCTCTTGTCAAACGGTTCCGGGGCGGTCAATCTAAGACGCACTGAATACAAAAATTGCTCCGCGCGAAAAAGCGTGAGCCACCGGAGGAAACAAATGAACAGACGCGAAACTTTGAAGCTTTTGGGGAGCGCCGCCCTGACGGGCGTAGCGAGCGCGACCTCGACGATCGCATGGGCCGCCACGCCGACGATGGTCACGGTCGTCAAGATTGCTGGCATTCCCTGGTTCAACGCAGTGGAGAAGGGCATTCTGAAGGGCGCGAAGGATTTCAACATCGACGCGACCATGGTTGGCCCCGCCAATGTCGATCCCGCCCAGCAGGTGAAGCTGCTCGAAGACCTGATCGCCAAAAAAGTCACCGTCATCGGCCTCGTGCCGCTCGACGTGAAAGTCTGCGAGCCCGTGCTCAAGCGCGCCCAGGCCGCCGGCATCAAGGTCATCACGCATGAAGGACCGGAACAGGACGGTCGCGACTGGAACGTCGAACTGATCGATTCGGTGCGCTTTGGCGAAGTGCAGATGCAGCGCATCGCCAAGGATATGGGCGAGGAAGGCGATTATGTCGTCTACGTCGGCACGTTGACGACGCCGCTCCATAACAAATGGGCGGACGCAGCGATCGCCTACCAGAAGGAACATTATCCGAAGATGAAGCTGGTCGCCGACCGCTTCCCTGGCGCCGACGAAATCGATACCTCCTACAAGACGACGCTCGACGTCATCAAAGCCTATCCGAACCTGAAGGGCATTCTCGGCTTTGGCTCCAACGGCCCGATTGGCGCCGGCAATGCGGTGAGGGAGAAGCGCCTGGGCAAGAAGATCGCGGTCGTGGGCACGGTTCTGCCCTCGCAGGCCAAGGATCTGATCGCCGACGACATCATCCGTGAGGGTTTCCTGTGGAATCCGACGGACGCGGGCTATGCGATGGTCGCTGTCGCCAGACTCGTGCTCGACGGCAAGGAGATCAAGGACGGCGTCGAGATTCCCGGCCTCGGCAAGGCCGCGGTCGATGTGCCCGGTAAATTGATCAAGGTCGACAAGATCATGCGGATCAATCACGAAACGATCGACGGCCTGATCGCCGGAGGTCTGTAAGCATTGCGCCGAACGCCGCGGGCGGGCTTCACCGCCCGCGGCGCTTTCGGGGCTGTGAGTATAGAAGTGCGGGATGACTTTTAGTGGAACCGGCCGGCCGTCGTCGCGCCCCTCTTTCGCAATGACGGCTGATCGCTTCGATCGAGCCCTGCCATCGACACCGAGATTATTGCAAGACGGCAAGGGCTGATCCGCTTGGCGAATTTCCTCGACCTGCATGCCATTTCCAAGCGCTTTGGCGGCGTCCACGCCTTGCGCGACGTCGACATGTCGCTTGAGGCGGGCGAAGTGCATTGCCTTGTCGGCGAAAACGGTTCGGGCAAGTCGACCTTGATCAAGATCATTGCCGGCGTGCAGCGGCCGGAGCCCGGCGGGCGCATCGTCATCGAGGGGCGCGAATATGCGCATCTCGATCCCGTGCAATCGACCGCTCGCGGCATCCAGGTGATCTATCAGGACCTCTCGCTGTTCCCCAATCTCACCGTCGCCGAGAACATCGCCGTTGGGCGTCATCTCGGCGGGCTGCATCTGGTCAAATGGGACGCCATCCATGAAACGGCGCAGGCGGCGATGGCGCGCATTGACGTCTCGCTCGATCCGCACGCCAAGGTGGAGGACCTGTCCATCGCCAGCCGCCAGCTCGTCGCGATCTGCCGCGCCATGGCGGCCGACGCCAGGCTGGTGATTATGGACGAGCCGACAGCCTCGCTCACCCGCCACGAGGTCGACGCGTTGCTGCGCCTCGTCGCCGATCTCAAGAAAAAGGGCATCTGCACCCTGTTCGTCTCGCACCGTCTCGACGAAGTGCTTGAAGTGGCCGAGCGCGTCACCGTGCTGCGCGACGGCGCCAAGGTCGGCGACTATAGCGCGCGCGAAATGGACGACAAGAAGCTCGCCATGCTGATGACCGGCAAGGCCTTCGCCTACGAAACCGGCGACAAGGATTTTTCGCGCGGCGAGACCATTCTTTCTGTGAAGAATCTGACGCGCCCTGGCCATTACGCGGATGTGAGCCTCGACATTCACGCGGGCGAGATCGTCGGCCTGACGGGCCTGCTCGGGTCCGGGCGCACCGAATTCGCCCTCTCGCTGTTTGGCATGAATCCGCCCGTGTCGGGCGAAATCAGGCTCGACGGAAAGAGGCTCGCGCTTCGGACCAACCGCCAGGCGATCGACGAAGGCATCGCCTATGTTCCCGAAGACCGGCTGACCCTTGGCCTTGTGCTGGAGCAGCCCATCTCCGCCAATATCCTCATCACGATCCTCGACAAGCTCGCCGACGGGCTCGGGCTCATCAGCGAAGCGACGCGTCGGAGCGTCGCGCAGCGCGGCGTCGACGATCTGGCGATCAAGGCGCCCAATCCCGATAATCCTGTGAAGACGCTTTCGGGCGGCAATCAGCAGCGCGTCGTCCTCGCCAAATGGATGGCGACCAAGCCGCGGCTGCTGATCCTCGACAGCCCGACGGTCGGCGTCGACATCGCCGCCAAGGACGGCATCTACGAGATCGTAAAAAACCTCGCCGCCAACGGCGTCGCGGTTCTCTTGATCTCCGACGAAATCCCGGAAGTCTTCTATCACGCCGACCGCGTGCTGATCATGCGCCAGGGGCGCCTATCAGGCGAATGCCGCCCGCATGCATCGAGCGAAGCGGAATTGCGGGATGCGGTCAATGCGTGAGAGCAGGCACTGGAATCCCCTCCCCCCTTGTGGGGGAGGGTTAGGGAGGGGGGTCGCGCTGACCTCTGCGAATCTGCGTGAGGCACAACAATCCGTGAGGTTTGCGCGCGCGCCTTCCCCCACGGGATGCATACAACACGGCGGCGAGCACAGCTCAGGCATGCTGAGATATATGCATGTTGTAGCCCCCACCCTCCCTCATAAAGGGGGAGGGAGTTCCCCGACTCGGCCGGCGCTGCGACGCGACGGCGTCGTCCAATGACTCTCGCGGCGGATCAACGCTCTTTCATGCCGGCGTTGCGGCGCTTTCGCCGCAGCCACGAATTCTGGCTGCTTGTCGTCGTGATCGTCTTCTGCCTCGGCCTCGGCCTGGCGACCGATAGCTTCCTCACCTTGCAGAACCTGTTCGACCTCCTGACGTCGAACGCCTTCGTCGGCATTCTGGCGGCGGGATTGCTGGTTGTCCTCGTCGCCGGCGGCATCGATATTTCCTTCACCGCCACCGCCTCGGTCGCGCAATATGTCGCGCTGTCGTTGGCGTTGAGCTACGGCTTGGGCTGGTTTGCGATCTTCGCCATCGCGGGCGCCGTCGGCGTCGTCTGCGGGCTGATCAACGCGATCTTCATCACCAAATTGCGGATATCCTCGATTATCGTCTCGATCGCGACGCTGAATATTTTCTACGGCCTGCTGATCTTCTTCAGCGGCGGCAAATACATCACCTCGCTGCCCAAATATTTCCGCGACGGCGTCTGGTGGTTCGAATATGACGATGCGGCCGGCGTGCCCTACGCGCTGAACCTGCAGATACTCGTGCTGGCGATCGTGTTTCTCTGCACCTGGCTTCTTCTCAATCGCACCAATGTGGGCCGGCAGATCTATGCGATGGGCGGCAACAAGGATGCCGCGCAGCGCCTCGGTTTCCAGGTCTTCCGGCTCAATTGCCTCGTCTATGGCTATCTCGGCCTGATCGCGGGCGTCGCCTCGCTGGTTCAGGCGCAACTCGCCCAATCCGTGACGCCGACGGTGCTCGTCGGCAAGGAGCTCGATGTGCTGGCGGCGGTCGTGCTCGGCGGGGCGAGTCTGGCGGGGGGCGTCGGCACGGTGCTGGGCACGATCCTCGGCGTCGCGCTGCTCGCGATCCTGCAGAACGGCCTCGTGCTGGTGGGCGTCTCCTCCTATTGGAGCCAGTTGTTCGTCGGGCTTATCATTCTTGTCGCGGTCTCCATCACCGCCTGGTCGGAACGCCGCCGCCGCCAATCCAAGGCAATCAACTGATGGGCAACGATCGATGAGCGCCGATACAAGAACAGCGCGAAACGTGTCGCTGCTGACGCGCATCGGGCGCGGCGGCCCGGTGACGGTGCTGTCGCTGGTGTTGCTGGCGCTGCTGCTGATCTTCGGCCTGCTGCTCGGCGATCAATTGTTCAGCGTCGGCGCGCTGCAATCCATGGCGTTCCAATTGCCGGAACTCGGCATCCTGTCGCTCGCCATGATGGTCGCCTTGCTATCGGGCGGCCTCAATCTCTCGATCATCGCCACCGCCAATCTCTGCGCGCTGACGATGGCTTATGTCCTCACCCATCATGTGCCCGGCGCGGAGGGATTCATGTGGGGCGCCTGGCAGGTGATGGCGGTGCTCGCTGGGATCGCGGTGGCGACGGCGATCGGCCTCCTTAATGGCGCCGTCATCGCCTATCTCGGGGTCTCGCCGATCCTGGCGACGCTGGGCACGATGACGATGTGCAAGGGCCTGTCGATCGGCCTGACGCGCGGCAATGTCATTTCCGGTTTCCCCGACCCGATCGTGTTCCTTGGCAATGGCGTGATCGGCGGCGTGCCGGTGGCGATGATCATCTTTCTCGCGCTCTGCGCGCCGGTCGCCGTGCTGCTGAACAAGAGCCCGTTCGGCCACAAGATCTACATGATCGGCTCGAACGAGAAGGCGACGCGCTATTCAGGCGTCGACACCCGGCGCGTGACGCTCAAGGTCTATGTATTGTCGAGCCTGCTCGCCGTCGCGGCGGCGCTCGTCATGATGGCGCGCTTCAATTCCGCCAACGCCTCCTATGGCGAGAGCTATCTCCTCGTGACAATCCTCGCCGCGGTGCTCGGCGGCGTCGATCCGTTCGGCGGTTTTGGCAAGGTCGGCGGCCTGATGATGGCGCTGATCCTGCTGCAAGTCATTTCCTCCGCCTTCAATCTCCTGAACTTCAGCCCGTTCCTGACAGTGGCGATCTGGGGCGCCCTGATCATCGGCGTAACGGCGCTCGCCGTTCTGCGCGAGGGGCTGGGCGGCCTGCGCCGCTAGGCGGCCGCGCGCCCAACGGGATTCTAGTTGCGGGGCAGCAGTTCCTCATCAGGCGCAAACGCCCGGCGCTCTCCGGCAAGGCACGCATTTTGCATCAAAAACCTGGACGGCGGCGCTCGGCGGCAAGCCTCGCCAAGGCCGGTTCTTGAGAGATCCGCCGCCCAAGCTGGAGATGATCATGCGCAATTCCACGCCCACGAAAAATTCTCGCCTCGGGACGCGCCAACGCCTCGCCAGGGCGGCGCTTTCAGCGGGCGCCGCGGTGCTCGCCTTCGCGGCGCTGACGCCGCCGGCGCAGGCGCAGTCGCTCACGAAGCTGAGCTACGGCACCAATTGGCTCGCCGAGGCGGAGCATGGCGGCTTCTACCAGGCCGTCGCCGACGGCACTTACGCAAAATACGGACTCGACGTGACCATCATGCAGGGCGGCCCCAACATGAACGGCCGCTTGCTGATGTCGTCGGGCAAGATGGATTGCTTCATGGATTCCGACATGATCGGCGCCATGGACGCGGTCGCTCAGGGCGTGCCAACCGTCGTCGTAGCCGGCATGTTCCAGAAGGACCCGCAAGTGCTGATCAGCCATCCCGGCGAAGGCCTCGACACATTCGAGAGCCTCAAGAGCGCGCATGTGATCTTTGTCGCGCGGTCGAGCCTCGGCTCTTTCTATCGCTGGCTTGAATCCCGCTGGGGCTTTTCGGAGAGCAATGTCGGCCCCTACAATTTCAATCCGGCGCCCTTCATCGCCGACAAACAGTCGGTGCAGCAAGGCTATGCGACCTCCGAACCCTTTGCGATCGAAAAGAGCGGCGGCTTCAAACCCAATGTCTTCTTGTTCGCCGACAACGGCTTCGACACCGCCTCGACCACCATCGAATGCCGCCGCGACTTCGTCGAGAAGAACTCCGACGCGGTGCAGCGCTTCGTCGACGCCACGGCGATCGGCTGGTACCACTATCTCTACGGCGACAACAAAGCCGCGAATGCGCTGATCAAGAAAGACAATTCCGAAATGACGGACGAGCAGATCGCTTTCTCGATCGCCAAGCTGAAGGAATATGGCATCGTCGATTCCGGCGAATCCCTGAAGAACGGCATTGGCGCGATGTCGGACGCGCGCATGAAGAGCTTCTACGACCAGATGGCGAAAGCGGGCGTTCTGCCGCAGGGCCTCGACTACAAGAAAGCCTATACGCTGCAATTCGTGAACAAAGGCGTGGGGCTCGATCTGAGGCCGAAGTAGGATTCGTTTTCAGCGCCGGAACGCCCGTCGACCGCGCGCCACATCAAGATTCTGCCGCGACTGTCTTCCCCCCGTCCGGATCGGCCTAGTAAGCTGATATCAAGCGGTCGAATCTGTCGGCCAAAAATGGACGGGGAGAAACGCTATGATCCGCTTTGGCATGCATTCGAGTCTGTGGACGTCGGCATGGACGCGCGAGGGCGCCGAGCTCAGCGTCGCCGACGCGGCGCGCCATGGCCTCGACATCATCGAAATCGCGCTGCTGGAGCCCGACAAGGTCGATGTCGACCATTCCCGCGCATTGTTCAAACGGCATAATGTCGCGCCGACCGCTTCGCTCGGCCTGCCGATCGAAGCCGAGGCGACGCAGCATCCGGAAAAGGCGCAGGCGTTCCTGATGCGGGCGCTCGAGGTCTCGCATGCACTGGGATCGAATACGCTTTGCGGCGTGATCTATTCGACGCTGGGCTATCGCACCGGCGCCGCGCCGACCGATCGGGAATATGACGCGATCGCCAGGGCGCTAAAGCCGGTCGCCAGGCGCGCCGCCGACTATGGCATGACGCTCGGGCTTGAAGCGTGCAATCGCTATGAGACGCATCTTGTCAACACGGCGCGGCAGGCGCTGGATCTGGCCAAGCGGATCAACGAACCGGCGATGATGATCCATCTCGACACCTATCACACCAATATCGAAGAGAAGGGTTTCGCCGCGGCGCTCGAAGAGGGCGCGGGCCTCGTTCGCTACGTGCATCTCTCCGAAAGCGATCGCGGCGTGCCGGGTTCGGGCAATATCGACTGGAAGAGCGTGATGATCGCGTTGAAAGGCGCCAGTTTCGACGGCGACCTCGTCGTCGAATCCTTCGTCAACATGCCGCCGCAACTCGCCAGCGCGCTCTCGGTCTGGCGCCCGGTGGCGCGCGACCGCGACGAAGTGCTCGATATCGGCCTGCCCTATATCAGGAGCCTGGCGCGTGCGACTGGATTGGCGATCCGGGAAGCGTAACGCGATGAAAGCGAAGACCGCGCATTTCAGACGCGCGCACCGATTTGCGATCGGGCCGCCGCCGCCCGCGCGCCAAACTCCGCGACGGTTTTCGCCACTTCTTCGACGATCCAGCGTTTGAACGCCAAAACCTTGGCGCTGGGCCGCCGGCCGGCCGCTGTCGCCAGATAATAGCCGAGGCCGCTGCCGGCGCTCACGCCGAATGGCGCGACCAATCGACCGTCCGTCAGCGCATCGGCGACAAGCAATTGCCAGGCGAGCATAACGCCCTGCCCGGCGATCGCCGCCTCGACGCAGAGCATCGGATCGGTGAAGCGGGCGCCGGGCAAGAGCGCGACGGGCGGCGCGCCAGCCGCCTCGAACCAGCGCTCCCAGGTGAACATACTGTTTTCGTCGCAGATCGCCCATTCGTTCGCCAGATCGGCGACCGTCTTCAATCGCTCTGCGATCGACGGCGCGCAGACCGGGAATATCTCCAGCGCCAAAAGCAGCTCCGCGCGGACGCTTGGCCACTGACCGTCGCCCATACGAATCGCGAGGTCGATGTCGGAACGATTGAAATCGACGAGGCGCGTCGTCGCATCGATTCTTAAGGCGAGCTCGAAGTGCTTGGCGTAGAATCGACTGAGGCGCGGCACCAGCCAGCGCGAAGCGAAGGCCGGCGCGACGGAAACCACAAGCGTATGGGCGGCGCTGTCGTCGGCCAAGGCGACCGCCTGCGTCAGCTCCCGGAATCCGACAGACAGCCGCGCGGCGAAGACCGCGCCAAATTCCGTCGCCGCCAGGCCCTCGCGCGTGCGCGTGAACAAGGCCCGGCCGATCTGCTTTTCGGTGCGCCCGACCTGCTGGCTCACCGCGCTGGGCGAGACCCCGAGCTCTTCGGCCGCCTTCAGCAACGATCCGCGGCGCGCGACGGCCTCGACCGCGCGGAGCCCGTTGAGATGAACGGAGCCAAGATTTGGTATTTCAGTTTTCCTAAAGTCGTCAGTGCGATTTCTGGATTGATTACACATAGATATCAGCAGAAAATCACACGCTCCGCAAGAGAACGTGAGTTCTGCAATGAAGATTTTCTCCGCTATTCGCCGCCTTTTTCATGGGCGGCGAGCCGCGCCGACGGCCGCACAAGAGGGGACGTCGCCGCCCGACCCGCTTGATCATCCCGAGATCAGACGCATGAGTCTGCGCGAACTCGCCGATCTGCCCTTCAATCGCTCCTGCTGCGCGGGCTGTCGGTAAGGCTCTCGAGCGGGCGCGGAATCGCCGGGCGACGATATCGAGCGATTGTCCGGTCGATCGTCGCAGGCGCCATTTGCGATTCGATGACGAGTTGGGCCGCGCCAAGAAGGAGACCGACGCTCGGATTGGATCGCGCGGCGGCAATTTGCAGCTTTCTCGTCGCGAGCGGCAAGGAGCGTTGATAGACAAGTTCGCGAACGCCCGAGAGCAGATGCTCCTCAGCCTCCGACAAGACGCCGCCGATGACGATGACCGCTGGGTTGAGAACGCTCACGACGTCGGCCGTAACCTCGCCCAGGACTCGTCCCGCGGCGCGGACCAATTGAATGGCTTCGGGCTGGTTGATCCGCACGAGATTGATGATGTCGCGCGCGTTATGCGCCGTGAACCCCTGCGCACGCAGGTCGCGCGCCAACGCCCAACCGCCGGCGCGGGCTTCGACACATCCGAGCTTGCCGCAGCGGCAAAGCGGCGCATTGTCGCTGGCGAACTGAATATGGCCGATGTCGCCGGCCGCGCCCTGGGCGCCGCGATAGATCCGGCCGTCCGTGATGATGCCGCTGCCTATGCCGGTGCCAGCCTTGATGAAGAGAAACTGACCGACGTCGGGCCAAAAGCGCCGGAACTCCGACAAAGTCATCAGGTTGACGTCGTTTTCGACCAGCACGTGCGCTTCGAAATGCGCGCGCATCCATCCCCTTATGTCGAAATCGTCCCAACCCAGCATGACGGAGGGGCCGAAGACGCGCGCGGCTTCATAGTCCACCGGTGCAGGCATGCCGAGGCCGATGCCAAGAACCTCCCGTTTCGTCCGTCCTACGCGATCGAGCAGGTCGCAGAACTCATCGACGATCCGCGCAAGGATCGTCTCAGGCCCGCTGCGAACGTCGAGACTGACGACGTTCTCGACGAGGATATTCGGTTCGAGGTCGGTCACCGCCAAATGGATATGGCTCTCGCCGACGTCCGCCGCGAGCGTCACGCCAAAGTTCTTGTTCAACCGCAATATGCGAGCGGGACGGCCGCCGCTCGACAAGGCTTCCGCGCCTTCTTCGACAAAACCTGCCGCGAATAAAGGCGCCAAGCGTTCGGCGATTGTCGACCGCGACAGGCCGGCAGCTTGCGCCAGCGACGCTCGGGACTGTCCGGCGCCGCTCGCAATCAACGATAGAATGGCGCCAGACCCAGGCGGGAGAGCCAAATATTCGCTGGAATCGTCCATGTGCCCCTGCGTCGCTGATGCTCTTCTACCATTCTCTGGACTGGAGCCAACAGGACGTTGTCGGCGAATTTATGTATAAAAACAATCATAAGGTATGAATCATAAGATTGACATCGATCATAAGTCGTTCTAGCTCTTTGACCGGGAGCCAGGCTCCTATCCATCCGAAGCCGCCATCAGGCGGCGCGGGTTTACAGGGAGGCATTCATGAACGAGGGCACAGCCAAGGCCATTCGCGCCATCCGAAATGCGGCGCTCACGGGCGCCGCGATCGGGTTGCTCGCGGGGATCGCTCCGGCGTCCGCGGCGGATAAGGTGATCGTCGGGCTGATCACGAAGACCAACACCAACGCATTTTTCGCCAAGATGAAGGACGGCGCCGCGGCCAAAGCCAAGGAATTGGGCGTCGACCTCCATACCTTCGCGGGCAAATATGACGGCGACAATGAATCGCAGGTCGCGGCGGTCGAGAATTTGATCAATCTCGGGGCCAAGGGAATTTTGATCACGCCGAGTGACACCCGCGCCATCGTGCCCGTGATCGCCCGCGCCCGCGCGGCGGGCATTCTGGTCATTGCTCTGGATACGCCGCTCGACCCTGTCGACGCCGCCGATGCGACGTTCGCCACCGACAATCTGAAAGCGGGCGTGCTCATCGGCGAATGGGCGCAGAAGAGCCTGGGCGACAAGGCGAAGGACGCGCATGTCGCGTTCATCGACGCCCTTCCCGATCAACCTTCGGTCGATCGCGCGCGCGATCAGGGTTTCATGAAGGGCTTCGGCATCGAACTCGCGAACCCCAACCAATACGGTCACGAGACCGACAAGCGCATTGTCGGACACCAATGGGGCAAGGGATCCGAAGAAGGCGGTCGCGCGGGCATGGAGACGCTGCTCCAGAAGGACCCCGCCGTTGACGTCGTCTACACGATCAACGAGCCGACCGCGGCGGGGGCCTATGCCGCGCTCAAAGCGGCGGGAAAGGGAACGGGCGTCCTGGTCACGTCTGTCGACGGCGGTTGCCCGGGCGTCAAGAACGTTTCGGAAGGCGTGATTGGCGCCACGTCAATGCAGTACCCCTTATTGATGGCCTCGCTTGGCGTGCAGGCCGCGGCGGATTTCGCCAAAACCGGCGTGAAGCCGAAGCCCACGCCCGGCCTCAGTTTTTTTGATACGGGCGTCTCGCTCGTCACGGACAAGCCGGTTTCGGGCATCGACTCGATTACGTCAGCCGAAGCGCTGAAGAAATGTTGGGGCTGAGCCGCACCCTCCCGGCGTCTCAAGCCTAACATCGGGCGGGCGGCCGCAGGGCCGCCCGCTCCTTTTCCGGGGCTCGGAACGCCCTGCGTTTTGGCATTTGCATGGCGCAAGTCTGTCGGAGCATCGAGGCTTCCTTTTCGGTTGACGCTCTTGTGAAGCAAGAACCTAGTTCATCCTCGCGATGAACCGCCCTATGTCTCGCTCCTTGCGCGCACAATCGATTTGGGAAAACGAATATGAAGCCCGGCTATCTCATTGGTCTCGACTTCGGCACGCTGTCGGCGCGCGGCGTGCTGGTCTGCGCGATCACCGGGAAGATCGAAGCCAGCCACACCCACGCCTATCGCCACGGCGTGATGAACGAGGCGCTGCCGGACGGCGCGAAATTGCCGCCGTTGTGGGCGTTGCAGAATGCGCCGGACTATACGGAAGCCGCCGAAGCGATTCTCGGCGCCGTTGGCCGCGGCAAGATCGTTCACGGCATCGGACTGGGCTTTACGGCAAGTTCGCCATTGCCGGCGCGCGCCGACGGGGCGCCCTTGAGCGTTCTCTATCCGGACGATCCGCACGCCTATGTCAAACTATGGAAGCATCAGTCGGCGCAGGCTTGGGCGGCGCGAATCAACGCCGCGGGCGGCGACTTTCTCAGAGACTTCGGGGGCAAGCTTTCCGCCGAATGGCTTCTCGCCAAGGCCGCACAGATTGCCGACGAAGCGCCAACGCTATGGGCGGCGGCGGATCGGTTTATCGAGGCTGGCGACTGGCTCGTTTGGCAATTGACGGGCCAGGAGGTGCGAAGCCTTGGATTCGCCGCCTACAAGGCCCAGTTCGTCCCAGGCGTCGGCTATCCCCAAGGGATCGTTCCCCATCTCCGCGAGAAGTTGAGCGATCCGGTTCCCGTCGGTCGCGCGGCGGGAGCCTTGACCGCTGCGTGGCGCGAGCGCACCGGCGTGCTAGGCTCCGCGATCGTCGCCGTCGCGGTCATCGATTCTCACGTGGTGATGCCGGCCGTCGGCGCCATCGAACCTGGCGTGCTGGTCGGCGCGCTCGGGACATCGGCCGCCTTCCTGCTTCTCGACGACCGCGCCCGCCCCCTGCCCGCCGGCATCGAAGGCGTGGCCAAGGACGGCGTGCTGCCCGGGCTCTGGTGTTATGAAGCCGGTCAGGCCGCCTTTGGCGATACGCTGGATTGGTTCGTCCGCACGTTTCCGAAAGCCTCGGAGCCGAGCCAGAATTTCGCTGAATATAACGCCGCCGCCGCTCTGCTCGCGCCCGGACAGAACCAACTCGTGGCGTTGGACTGGTGGAATGGGTGCCGCGTGCCGCTCGGCGATTCCTCGCTGAGCGGGCTGCTGGTCGGCCTGAATCTGAAGACCACAGCGGCGGGAATCTATCGCGCGCTATTGGAATCGCTGTGCTACGGAACGCGAAACATCGTCGAACATCTCAGCGCCGGCGGCGCGCCGCTTGACCGGATATTGCTGACAAGCGGCCTCTCCCAGAACAATCCGCTGCTCATGCAACTTATGGCGAACGTGCTGGGGCGGGACATTCTTGTCCCGCGGATCGACCACGCCACCGCGGTCGGAGCCGCGATTCATGGCGCCGTCGCGGCGGGCGTCGTCGATGGATACGCCGAAGGCGCCCAAAGATACGGGGCGACGAGTTTTCTCAAATATGAGACCGACAAGACGGCGCTTGCCGCCTACGAAATTCTGTTCAAGCAATATCAAATTCTCAGTGGCGACAGGTCCGTCAGAGAAAGTATGCACGCGATCGGCGCCAAGCCATCATGAGCCAGCGTCCCTGCGCAGGACGCGGCCGGCGATCGCGTCGAGCTTCTTGAGGAGTGCGGGATCGCGCGCGTCGGGATGCGTCATGATCGCATTGTCCAACGCATGATCGGAGCCGAAGGGGCAAGGCTCATGCTCGGCGGGCAGATCGCGCAAGACGCGCGCGACGAGCGCTCCAGCGTGCTGCGCGTTCTCGTTCATCACTTTGACGACGCCGGCGACATCGACCGCGCCATGATCCTCGTGCCAGCAGTCGAAGTCCGTCACCATCGCGACCGTCGCATAAGAAATCTCGGCTTCCCGGGCAAGCTTGGCTTCGGTCGCGCCCGTCATGCCGATGACATCGGCCCCGCGCGCCTGGAAGCCCTGCGATTCGGCCAGCGAAGAGAACTGCGGCCCCTCGATGCACAAATAGGTTCCGCCGAGATGGCAGGCGATGTTTTCCGCCGCCGCCGCTTCGGCGATCCGCCGCTGCAGCCGCGGCGCGACTGGATGGGCCATCGAGACATGGGCGACGCAGCCATTGCCAAAAAAACTCGTCTCCCGCCGATAGGTGCGATCGTCGAACTGATCGACGAGGACGAACAGGCCGGGATAGAACTCGCGCTTGAACGAGCCGCAGGCGGAAAGCGAAATGATGTCGGTGACGCCGACGCGCTTCAACGCATCGATGTTGGCGCGGTAATTGATGCCCGAAGGCGAGAAGCGATGCCCACGTCCATGCCTGGCCAGGAACACCGCCTCGGTCGCGCCGATCTTGCCAAGGCGCAGGCAATCGGACGGCTCGCCCCAGGGCGTGGCGACGGTCTCTTCGCGCAAATCCGTCAAAGCATCGAGATTGTAGACGCCCGAGCCGCCGATGATGCCGACAATCGCCTTGGTCATTTCGCCCTGACTCCGCGCCGCGTCGATTCATTATTGTCGAGCGTCGAAGCGCGATCAACGTGAAGTTTTAAGCAGCCGAAAAAAGAGCGGGCCTTGTGAAAGACCCGCTCCGCATTCAAGTCAGCCGGCGACTGGAGCGCCGCGCTCAACATATCTCAGTGAATCTTGTCCCAGACCCGCTTCTTCGTGAAATAGAGCAGGCCGGCGAACACGATCAGGAAGATCATCACCCGCATGCCGATCTTCTTGCGCTCGGCGAGCGTCGGCTCCCCCGCCCAGGACAGGAAGGCGGTCACGTCTTGCGCGTAATTGACCATCTTGGCCGGCGTGCCATCGGTATATTCCACCGCGCCGTCCGAAATCGGCGGTTGCGGCATGGCGATCTTATGACCGGGGAAATAGAGGTTCCAGTTCGGATCGTCCTTATGGGTGTAGCCGTTCAGGATCGCATCGACATAGTCGGCGCCGACCTCCTGATATTGCACGAAGGGCAGCGCGTCGAAGATGAACCACGGAAAGCCGCGCTCATATTTGCGCGCCTTGACCAACACCCACATGTCGGGGGGCGCCTTGCCGAAAGTGGCGGCGGCGGCTTCCGGATTGGGATAGGCCTCCGGCGGCGGGATGATGTCGGAGGGAATGCCGGGACGCTGGAATATCTCGCCCTTGTCGTTGGGCGAGTCGTTGGTGACTTTATAGGTCGCCGCCAGCGCCTTGATCTGCGCCTCGCTGAAGCCCGGTCCGCTCGGGTCTTCCAGCGTGCGGAACGGGATGCTGAGCCGATGACAGGTGCTGCATACCTCGCGGTAGACTTTGAAGCCGCGCTGCAACTGCGCCTGATCATAGGTCCCGAAAAACCCGGAGAAACTCCAGCGCTGTCGCGGCGGCGAGGGCTGCTCAGCGTCGGCGGCGGCATCGGCCGGCGCGGCGGCGGGAGCAGGAGCAGCGGCCTTTGCCGAAGCGGCGGCAGGCGCAGGAGCCGGCGATGCCGGGGCAGCGACAGGCGCCGCGGGAGCAGCCGGCGCCGGCGCGGCGTCATCAGCGCGGGAGGCGGCGCCGAGCGCGAGCAGAAGCGCGAATGTCGCCGGGGCGAGAGCGGTCTTTTTGAAACGGATCATGTGCAATTTCCCTAAGCGATCGGTTTCAAATCATTCGGCCGGCTGCGCCGCGGGGGCGCCCTTGGCCAGCACGGCGTCGGCGATGGAGGCAGGCAAAGGCTTCGTCTTCTCGAACAACCCGAGCAACGGCAGCACGATCAGGAAGAACGCGAAATAACAGAAGGCGAGAAGTCGGGCCGCCAATGTCGTGCTATCCGACACTTCCTGCGAGCCGAGCCAGCCAAGACCGAGGCAGACCGCGACGAACACCCAGAAGAAAACGCGGAACACCGGACGATATTTTGCCGATTTGACCGGCGACGTGTCGAGCCAAGGCAGGAACGCCAGCAAGGCGATGGCGCCGAAAAGGCAGATGACGCCCATCAGCTTGTTCGGAATGGCGCGCAAAATCGCATAGAACGGCAGCAGGTACCATTCGGGCACGATATGGGCCGGCGTCACCAGCGGATTGGCGTTGTTGTAATTGTCGGCATCGCCCAGGTAGTTCGGGATGTAGAAGACGAACCAGGCATAGACGATCAGGAATACCGCCAGACCGAAGGCGTCCTTCAGCGTCGCGTAGGGCGTGAAGATGACGGTGTCGCGCTCGACGTTCTTGACCTCGACGCCGTCAGGATTGTTCTGCCCGACCACGTGCAGCGCCCAGACATGCAAGCCGACGACGCCGGCGATCATGAAGGGCAAGAGATAATGGAGCGAGAAGAAGCGGTTGAGGGTCGCGTTGTCGATGGCGTAGCCGCCCCAAAGCCAGATCGAAACGCTCTTGCCCACCAATGGGATCGCCGAAAACAGATTGGTGATGACCGTCGCGCCCCAGAAGCTCATCTGGCCCCAGGGCAGCACATAACCCATGAACGCCGTTGCAATCATCAGGAGGTAGATGATCACGCCGAGGATCCACAGAACCTCGCGCGGCGCCTTGTAGGACCCGTAATAGAGGCCGCGGAAAATATGCATATAGACGGCGACGAAGAACATCGAGGCGCCGTTCGAGTGGAGATAGCGGAACAGCCAGCCGTAATTGACGTCGCGCATGATGTGTTCGACCGAGCTGAACGCCAGGGTCGATTCGGGCGTGTAATGCATCGCCAGCACGACGCCGGTGACGATCTGGGCGACCAGCATGAACGACAATATCGCGCCGAAGGTCCACATGTAATTGAGGTTGCGCGGAACGGGATAGACAATGAACGAAGAATGAACCAGGCCCATGATCGGCAGGCGGCTTTCAAACCAGCGACCGACAGCGCTTTTGGGGACGTAAGTCGAAGATCCGCTCATGACTTTGGTTCTCTAGAGACGAGGCTGGCGAGATTCTGGGAACACGTTAACCGGGCCGGAGCCCCAGGATCAACCAATCCGCACTTTGGTATCGGACAGGAACGCGTATTCGGGAACTTCGAGATTGAGCGGCGCCGGTCCCTGACGGATGCGCCCGGAGGTATCATAGACCGACCCGTGACACGGACAGAGCCAGCCGTCATACTTGCCTTCATGGCCGAGCGGGACGCAGCCCAGATGGGTGCAAATGCCGACGACAACGAGCCATGGCGCCTTTTTGACGCGTTCGGCGTCGGTCTGCGGATCGCGCAATTCGCTAATCGGCGTATTGACCGCCTCGTCGATTTCCTTGGCGGTGCGGTGGCGAATGAACACCGGTTTGCCGCGCCACTTGACCGTGACGATCTGGCCTTCCTGGATGGCCGTGATATCGACTTCGATCGCCGCCAAAGCCAGCGTCGATGCGTCCGGATTCATCTGATCGATCAGCGGCCAGACGACCGCGCCAACGCCGACAGCGCCGACAGCGCCGGTAGCCAAGAACAGAAAGTCTCTGCGGTTCTGATCGACGATTGCCGCGCCTGACAAATGAACCCCCAATTTTTCCGGTCGCGCGTCGCCCTTCTCGAGCTACCCGCGCAGCGCCGCCCAAGCCGCACGTCATGCGCCTCAAAACGAATGTTTTAAGGCTCCGGCAGCGCCCAAACGGACCAAATTCACGCGCCCCAAAGCCACCTTGTTTGCGGCTATTTCGCACCCTTCGCTTTGGTTGTCCATAGTCCCATTGCGGGGCTGGGCGCGGCTTGTCGTCACGGCTGGAGGCGCGCCAAGGCCACGCCAATCGGCGCTCGCAGCAAGCAATGGCGCAATCCAGGCTTTCCCTCTTCCCCAACTCGCTCTAAAGGCGGGCGCGATGATCTTGTCCGCCGCTCCTCTTTGGCTCGCGCTTTACGAGCCCGACATCGCCCAGAATACGGGCGCTATGCTGCGCACCTGTGCGTGTTTCGGCGTGAGGGCCGCGATTATCGAGCCCGCCGGGTTTCCTGTGTCAGACCGTCATTTCCGCCGGTCCGGCATGGACTATCTCGATCATGTGGACATCGAGCGCCATGTTTCGTGGCGCGCTTTTTCGCAATGGCGGCGCACCGAAGCAAAGAGGCTGGTGCTTTTGACGACCAAAGCCGACGAATCGCTCTGGGACTTTGCTTTCCAGAGGAATGACGTCATCATGGTCGGGCGGGAATCGGCGGGCGTGCCGCAGGAGGTGCATGACGACGCCGACGCGCGCGTCCGCATCGCGATCCGGCCCCCCATGCGTTCGCTCAATGTGGGCGTCGCCGCGGCCATGGCGCTTGGCGAAGCGATACGTCAGATCGCGCCGCCGGGGGGAGCGACAGGATGACGCAGGCGGCTGGCGGCGTCGCCTCCCGATGAATGCCGCGGCGTCCGCCGTCTGTCGATCCTGGAACAAGAGCGAAATTTCCCGGCGTGACGGCGGCAATAGCCGCGACTTGTCTGTATAGGGTTAGGCGTTAGCGGGCGATGGGACGCACAAAAGCCCGGCGCATGCGACGGAGGGAACCATCGACTTGGACGAGAAAACGCGCATCCTTATCGCCGACGATCACCCGCTTGTGCTGGGCGCTCTGCGGCAAGCCTTGATCGGCGCCATCCGAGGCGCGGAGATTTTCGAGGCGGTCGATCTGGAGAGTCTGTCGGCGACTCTCGACAAGACGCCCGACATGGATCTCGTTCTGCTGGATCTCGCCATGCCTGGGGTGCGCGGATTTTCCGGGCTGATGTATCTGCGGGCGCAGCATGCAAGCGTGCCGGTCATTGTCGTCTCCGCCAATGAAGATCGCGCAATCATGCGCCATTGTCTTGATTTTGGCGCCTCGGGCTACATCCCCAAATCGCTCGATGTCGAGACGATGCGCGCCGCCGTTCGGACCGTGCTTGACGGCGGCCGATGGACGCCGCCCGATCTCGATCTTTCGACGCCCGACGATTCCAGCGCCCTCGTGCGGCGCCTTTCGTCGCTGACGCCGCAGCAGGTGCGCGTGCTGATGATGCTGTCCGAGGGGCTGCTCAACAAACAGATCGCCTATGAGCTTTCGGTGTCCGAGGCGACCATCAAAGCCCATGTTTCGGCGATTCTGCAGAAACTCGACGTCGAGAGCCGGACGCAGGCGGTGATCGCCGCCGCCAATATCGAAAAAGGTCAATGGCCCGCAAAATCGCAGTGAAAGCCGCATATGCAAAGACGCCATTGCGCGGGCCCGGGCCGCCAAACTAAACTCATCGGCGAGGGGCGCCATTCGAGCGCGAGTGCCGCGACGTGCGGCTCGTTTTGAAAGCAAAAGCAGGGAGCGCTTGGAAATGATCCGCACCGTCGAAACAAAGCCGTTCGCCGATCAGAAGCCGGGCACGTCGGGCCTGCGCAAAAAGGTTCCGGTTTTCCAGCAACCTAACTACGTCGAAAACTTCGTTCAATCCATTTTCGACTCGCTCGAAGGCTTCGCCGGCAAGACGCTCGTGGTGGGCGGAGACGGACGCTATTACAATCGCGAGGCGATCCAGAAGGTCATCAAGATCGCCGTCGCCAATGGCTTTGGGCATCTGGTTATCGGCAAAGGCGGCATTCTGTCGACGCCGGCCGTTTCCTGCCTCATTCGCGGACGCACGGCGTATGGGGGCATCATCCTGTCGGCGAGCCATAATCCAGGCGGACCGAATGGAGACTTCGGCATCAAATACAATATCGGCAATGGCGGGCCGGCGCCCGAAAAGATCACCGACGCAATATTCGCGCGCACCACGACCATCGACCATTACAAGATCGCCGATGCGCCCGATGTCGATCTCGACACGATCGGTGCGACAATCGTCGAGGGCGCCAAAGTCGACATCGTCGATCCCGTCACCGAATATTCCGCGCTGATGAAAACGCTGTTCGATTTCGACGCGATCCGCGCTTTGTTCGCTTCCGGCTTTCGCATGCGGTTTGACGCGATGCACGCCGTGACCGGCCCTTATGCGCACGCCATTCTTGAGGGCGAGCTCGGTTCGGGAGCCGGCACGGTGGTCAATGGCGTGCCGCTGCCTGATTTTGGCGGCCATCATCCCGATCCCAACCTCACCTACGCCAAGGAGCTCTACGATCTCATGATGTCGTCGGAGGCGCCCAATTTCGGGGCGGCCTCCGACGGCGACGGCGATCGCAATCTCATTATCGGACGCGGCATTTTCGTAACCCCGTCCGATTCGCTGGCCATGCTGGCGGCCAACGCCCGCCACGCGCCAGGCTACGCCAAGGGGCTGGCGGGCATCGCCCGCTCCATGCCCACCAGCGCCGCCGCCGACCGCGTCGCCGCCAAGCTTGGCGTGAAATGCTACGAGACCCCTACCGGTTGGAAATTTTTCGGCAACCTGCTCGACGCTGGCCTTGCGACGATTTGCGGCGAGGAGAGTTCGGGCACCGGCTCGAACCACGTGCGCGAGAAAGATGGCCTCTGGGCTGTTCTGCTCTGGTTGAACATTCTGGCCAAGCGGCGCATATCCGTGCTCGATCTGGCCCGCGAACATTGGTCGATCTATGGGCGCAATTATTACACGCGTCACGATTATGACGAGATCGATCTGACCGCCGCCAACGGCTTGATGGATGCGCTACGCGGCCAGCTTGCAAGCCTGCCGGGGACGAGCCGCGGCGTCCTTAAAATTCACGCCGCCGACGACTTCGAATATCACGATCCCGTCGATGGCTCCGACACCAAAGCGCAAGGCGTGCGCATCCTGTTCGAAGACGGTTCGCGTATTGTCTACCGGCTTTCTGGAACAGGAACGGCGGGCGCGACATTGCGTGTCTATATCGAGCGCTATGTGCCCGAGGACGGCAATCTGGGCGAGGAAACGCAAAGCGCGCTGGCCGATCTGATTGCCCTTTCGCATGAACTCGCGGGCATCGAACAGCGCACCGGGCGCAAGGCGCCGAGCGTGATCACATAGCGCGTCAAGCGGCCGGCGGTCCCAACGCGGCGAGCGCCGCCTCGAGAATCTCGTCGGAGAGAGCGGGATCGGTTTCTGCGACGCTTCTCGCCAGGGAACGGGCGCCCGCCAAAGTCGCAAATTGCGCGATGGCTTTCTCGCGCGCCTGTTTCTTTGCCGCGCCTTTCAATCCATCTCCGGCGCTCGCCCGCTCAAACGCCGCGAGGTAGCGACGAAAGCCGGACGCATATTCCTCGCGAACGGGCGCCGGCTGGCGCGAGACATCGCCGGCGAAGGCGACCATGGGACAGGCGGTCGCCGAGTAGTCCCGCACTTTTTTGGAGACATAGCGGCGCCTATAGGCGTCGAACGCCTGCATTCTTTCCTCAGGTGCGGCGATCGTGGCGATCGCCTCGATCGCCGCCACGGACTGTTCGAAAACAAACGCGCAGGCGGCCGCTTCGAGATCGTCCTTGGAGCCAAAATGATTGTAAAATCCGCCATGCGTAAGGCCGGCGGCGTGCATGAGGTCGGCAACGCTGACCTTATCGAAACCCTTTTCTCTAAACAGCGCCGCGGCGGTTTCGACGACCCGCGTCTTGTTCGCGTCGACCTGCTGCTTGGTGATTCGCATGACTTCGTCCGCTCGAATTTGACGCCCAGCTTATGATGACGTATATCATCATTGAATAATGACGCCCATCATCAAAAACTAAGCCGATCGCGCCCTTTTCGCAAGCGGCCGACGCGGGACGGAGTCCACCAATGTTCGCACAAGCGCTCGCGCAGCGGCTCTCCCGCTATGGCGTCCACTATGGTTGGGTGGTCATCGGCGTCACATTCCTGACCGCCTTGACAACCGCGGGCGCTGTCGGCGTGCCGGGCGCGCTGATCCTGCCCCTGACCAAGGAATTTGGTTGGGACACCGCTCAGATTTCCAGCGCATTGGCGATCCGGTTGGTGCTGTTCGGGCTGATGGGGCCTTTCGCCGCCGCCCTCATCGAGCGTTATGGCGTGCGTCGGATCGTTCTCTCCGCCATTAGCCTGATCGTTGTGGGCCTTTTGCTTGCGCTCATCATGAGTCAAGCTTGGCATCTCATCGTATTGTGGGGGTTGGTCGTCGGCGTGGGCACCGGCCTCACCGCGATGGTTCTGAACGCCATTGTTGCGACGCGCTGGTTCACCCATCGGCGCGGCCTTGTGCTGGGCATGCTGACGGCGAGTTCGGCGACCGGGCAACTGGTGTTCTTGCCGCTCGCCGCCTGGCTCGTCGAACATATCGGCTGGCGCTACGCCCTCGCCCCCTCAGTGATCGGCCTGTTGATCGCGGGCGTGCTGGTGACGCTGTTCATGTGCGACCGGCCCTCCGATGTCGGGCTCGCGCCCTATGGCGAGGCAGCGCCCGCGCCCGGCCAAAGCTTGACCGCGCCACCGCCTGCGGCGGCTTTCGGACGGGCTTTCTCGGTGCTCAGCGAAATCTCGACGAGCCGCACCTTCTGGATTCTGTTCGCGACCTTCTTCATCTGCGGGCTCAGCACGAATGGCCTCGTTCAGACGCACTTCATCTCGCTTTGCGCCGATTATGGCATGCCCGCGGTCGCGGCCGCCTCGACGCTGGCGATGATGGGCGTATTCGATTTCTTCGGGACGATTGCCTCGGGCTGGCTTTCCGATCGCTACGACAATCGCGCGCTGCTGTTCTGGTACTATGGCTTGCGCGGGCTCTCGCTGCTCTATCTGCCCTATTCGACCTTCACCTTCTACGGTCTGTCGCTGTTCGGAGCGTTCTACGGCCTCGACTGGATTGCGACGGTCCCCCCCACCGTGCGGCTCAGCGCGCAGGCTTTCGGCAAGGAAAGGGCGGGCATCGCCTTCGGCTGGATATTCGCGGCGCACCAATTGGGCGCGGCGACCGCCGCTTTCGGCGCCGGATTGTCGCGCAGCATCTTGCTGAGCTATCTCCCCGCCTTTTTCGCAGCGGGCGCCATGTGTCTCGTCGCCTCCGCCATCGTCTGGCTGATCCGCCTGAACCCTGCGGCCCGCAGCGCCTCGGCGTGAGGCGCTCGTTGCGGGCCCGGCCGTCGCCGGGACCGAGCCCCGCCCGCAGCGACGGTTCCCGGACGGACGCAAGGATGGCGGCTGTCCCTCGTGCCGCTCCGCCCCCAATTGTTGGCGCGTTAAGTATTTTCCCTAGCAACCAACCCGCTGGTGCATCGCCGCGCACAGATTCTTAATCACCTGATGTGTAGATCGGCGGATATTTGCATGGAGATGCCGCGATGCACGCCTGGTCGTTTTTCAAGCGCTCGGTGATGAGCGTCTGGTATTTGTACGTTAAGGCCCTCAACAGGCTTTGGCCTTCGATAACGCTTGAGGGCAAGCGGCTGGTCATATTTCCCGGCGTCTACAAGCCTCTCGAAAACGAGCCGGCTTGCGCCGAATATTGCCAGGATGGCGATAGAGTTTTGGACCTCGGCTGCGGCAGCGGCGTATGCGGCGCATTCTGCGCGCCCAAGGCCCACGAAGTCATCGCCGTCGACATCAGCGCGGCGGCAGTCAGGAACACCGAGGAAAACTGCCGGCGGCTCGGACTTCGCAATGTCACGGCTTTGCAGAGCGACATGTTCTCGCGGGTCGAGGGTAAGTTCGACCTCATCCTCGCCAATCCGCCCTACATCGCGGCCGACTTCAAGAGCGAGGAGGCGCAGTTCGCCACTTCCGTGCGCTATCTTCCCCTGCTCTTCACCGGGGTGAAAGAGCACCTCACAAGCGATGGCCGCCTCCTCGTGCAATTCCCGATCTGGTTCCGGAAACGGATTGAGAAACTGGCCGCCGGTCACGGCCTGCAGGTAATCGCTGTCCGGCGGCTGCCGCGCAAATCCCTCGGCCTTTCGCTACTGAGCCTCGCCTATATGCAAGTCGGTTGGCGATCGGCGTATTTTCTGATTCAGCCGCTGTCGGCTGAACGCGTGGCGCTGGCGGCGTAAAGGGCGATTTGGATCGCGAGACTTCCAAGATCCGGGTCCCATTCGGCTAAGACATTATCCGCAAGGATGATTTGCCGCCGACCGGATCGCAATGCGCCGCGCATCAGCGGAATTGATAGTTCAAGCCGACGCGGACGGTGTTGACGCCCAGGGCGCCCGTCGAATGGGCGATTGTCGCGGTCGTGCCGTCGGTTAAAAGGCCTGATCCCGTCCCGCTCGATGCCGAAAATTGCGAGCGGAGATATTCTATTTTCGTCGACCAGTTCGCGTTCAACGCATATTCGACGCCCGCCCCGAGGACCCAGCCGGTCTTGATCGCCTTGATCGAAACATTTTCATTTTCGTCGAAAGTGTCGGTAAAGACGCTCGCATAATTGATGTGCGTGAAGGCGACGCCTCCGGTCGCAAAAATCATCAGCCGATCGACTGGGGTGAGGCCGACCCTCCCGCGCAGGGAGCCGTACCAGTCCGTTTTGAATTCCTGCGCGATGCTATAGACGCCGCCCACGACCGGAATGGCGCCGCCATTGGTCATGGACCCCGACAGCCCACTCCAGTCGGCGTCGCCTTCGACGCCGACGACGAACAAGTCCGACGCTTGCCAATTGTAGCCAAGCTCGGCGCCAACCAGACTGCCCCGGAGACCCAAAGGCTGCGAGCCGGAAGCGTCGACAGTGGGAATGATCGGTGGAAGCCCGCTCAGCGTCGCGGAAGAGATGCTGTAGCCGCCCGTCGCGCTGGCCCAGCTATAGCCCGCGTCAACGCCAAAATAGGCGCCGGTCCAGGTAAACGACGCAGGCGCTGGCGGCGGCGGCGGCGACTCCCAGTTCGGCAAATCCGCCGCTAGCGCCGACCGGCCGATGGTCATCGCCAAGAAACCGACGCCCAGGGTAGATTTCAAGCGCATGACGGTTCCTGTAAATCATTTGTTTAGAACGTTTCGTTCATGGCCAATTTCTCCCAAGATGAATAATTGTTGGTTAATGCGGGCGTGTCCGCGGACGTTCGTGTTACAATAATAGGGTTGAAGAGCGAGCCAGCCTGACCGGCGCGTCAGATTGTGGCGCCCGTGCGCAACATTGGAACGCGCCAAACGCCCAGATCTCGTCAGTGGGCGCCCTGATAGCCCGCGCGCCCATTGTTGGCGCCGAACGAAGGCTCAGCCTCTGAAGGCGCCGTGCCGATCATGTAGCGCATCCGCAAAACGCGCGCGATCATCTCCGGCACCTGCTCGGCAGGCTGCGGAACGCCGAACAGGAATCCTTGCACCTCGGTGCAACCTTCAACGGACAGTTCGCGCAATTGCTCCGCCGTTTCAACGCCCTCGCCCGTCGTTGTGAGGCCGAGGCTCGCACCTATGCTGACGGCGGCTTGTACGATCGCGAGACTGACCTCTTTGAACGCCATTTCCTGAATCAAGGACTTGTCGATCTTGACCTTGTCGAACTGAATCGAACGCAGATAACCTAGGCCGGAGTAACCAGTGCCAAAGTCGTCGAGCGAAATGCGAACGCCTAACTGACGAAGATCGCTAAGCATGGCGAAGGTCTTGGGATCATTCCCCATCAAGACGGATTCGGTGATTTCCAATTCGAGGCGCGCGGGGGGAAGACCCGATGAATCCAGCGCGCCTTTGACCAAAGCCACCAGATTCTTGTCGCGGAACTGAATAGCGGAAAGATTGACGGCGACCTTGAGGTCGGCGGGCCAGCGCATCGCTTCCGCGCAAGCCTTGCGCAAGACCCATTCGCCCATCGGAATGATCAAGCCGGTTTCCTCGGCCAGGTCAATAAACTCGACCGGCGACAGCAGACCCCGCTCCGGATGCCTCCAGCGCAGCAGAGCCTCAAAGCCCGAGAGCCGTCGCTGGCTGAGATTCACGATGGGCTGATAAAACAGTTCGAAATCGCCCTGCGCCAGCGCGCCGCGCAAAGCAAGATCGAGCGTCCGACGCGCCTGGGCGACCGTATCCATATCGGGATGAAAGAGCCAATATTGTCCGCGGCCTCCCGCCTTGGCCCGGTACATCGCCAGATCGGCCCGCTTCATGAGCGTGATCGGATCAACTTGATCCCGCTCCGACAAGGCGATTCCGATGCTGGCGCCAATGAAAACCTGATGGCCGTCGACGACATGGCATCCGCTGATGACCTCGATCAGCCTTCGCGCAAGGGCGATCGAACTGGCCTCGACATCGACAGAGACATGAAGGATGGCGAATTCGTCGCCGCCGAACCGTGCGACGAAGTCTTCGGGCCTGAGCGTCCCGTGGATACGCGCCGCCACTTCTTTCAGCAGCCCATCCCCGACCGAATGGCCAAGCGTGTCGTTGACATTCTTGAACCCATCCAGATCGATAAACAAAACGGCATAGCCGACCTGGGCGTCGCGCCCGCGGTTTGAGATCGATTGCAGTCTCGACTCGAAATGGAACCGGTTCGCCAACCCCGTCAGCGTATCGTGATGAGCCAGATAGGCGATCCTGTCTTCGGTCGCGACCCTGCGCGCGACTTCCTCTTGAATCGTCGCATTGGCCTCGATCAATTGGGCGCTGCGCTCGGAAACGCGTCTTTCAAGCTGGTTCTTGGCGTTCCCTAGCGCATCGTTCGCGCTCAATAATTCCAACCCGGCGCGGCGATGCGCGATTTGCTTGGTGACGCGGGCCAATGCGACAGCGAAATCGACGGGCTTTGTGATGTAATCGTTGGCGCCGAGTTGCAACGATTCCACAATATTCTCGGATTCCGTCTTCGCCGTGACCATAATGACAGGCAGAACCGCCGCCGAGCGCGTGGCGCGAATTCGGCGCAGCACTTCCGCGCCGTCAAGGCCTGGCATCATCGCATCGAGAAGCACCACATCGAAAGTCTGCTCTTCTATCGCCTGAAGAGCCTTCAAACCATCTTCGGCTTCGACAATTTCAAAGCCGCGCCGCTGGAAACGCCTTGCGAGCACGATACGATTGTCGGCCACGTCGTCTACAATGAGAAGGCGTGGGATCGATTTGGTTTCACTCTCGCGAGAATCGCCAGGCGATGCATTCGAGAGTAGCGATAGCGCGCTCATTTATTGTCTCTTTCCTCAGGCGGACAGAGCGAACTCTTCCAATTCGTCGTTTTCGGAATCGCGATAGAAGGCCGCGGCATTCGTCTCGGGCAGGCTTGCGGGAACCCGGATCGTGAAACAAGCGCCGTGCCCGAGCTCGCTGTCGATCGATATGCCCCCGCCCATCAACGCGCACAGCCGCTGGGTCAAAGCGAGACCGAGCCCCGTCCCCTCGCCGGCGCGATTCAACGCGACATCGATCTGACGATAGTCTTGGAAAAGCGTTTTCAGGTTTTGCGCGCTTATGCCGATCCCGGTGTCGCGGACTGCGATTTCGATCCAATCCGCTCCCGCGGCGCGATAGCTCCGCGCCGAAAGAGTCACGACGCCGCGATTGGTGAACTTCGCGGCGTTGCTCATCAGATTCAAGATCGCCTGACGCATTTTCGTCTCGTCGGACTCCATAACGCCGACAGCCGGATCAACGCTAAGCACGAGCTGATTGTGGTTTCGCGCCAGAAGCACCTGCGATGTCGCCGCCACATCGTCGATTAATCTGGGCAGGCTGAACCTCTCGACATTGAGTTGCAGCGCGCTCGTCTCGATCTGCGAGATATCGAGCACGTCAGCGACGAGGGAGAGCAAATGTTTCCCGGCGGCGTTGATCCTCCCAAGATCCTGGCGTCGCTGGGGATTGGTTGCAGGCTCGCAATCCTCGAGCAGAATTTCGCTATAGCCGATCACGGCGTTGAGCGGCGTTCGCAGCTCGTGACTCATCTTCGCCAGAAAGATCGATTTGTCCTTATTGGCCTTCTCGGCCTTGTCCTTGGCGTGCAGAAGGCGTTCGGCCGTATTGCGGTGACGCAGCACTTCGCGCTGCAAGGCGGATTCCGAGGCCAGTAAAAGCCCGTAATAGATCGCGACCCACGCCATATAGAGCGTGGCGCTGGCCACCGAGACAAGTCCGACAACCGACATGCGCTCCATGGGCACCCTGTCCGGCAATGAACCCGCCGCGTACCAGAAAGCCAGAAAGACAGCGAAGTTGGCGACAAAAATTCCCAATACGCTGAGGGGCCGATCGCTGAGATAGAAAAGTCCGTTGAGCAGCGCAATCAGCAGCCATGGCAGAAATGGGGAGCTCACGCCGCCGTAGAAGTAAGCGCCAAACAGCGTCACCGCGATCAACGTTTCCACGGAGATCATTGCGACCAGGAGGAGACTGCCGGTCATCTTCAAAAGAAACGGCAGGGCCGCAAAAAGGCCGATGCCCAGGGCGATCACGACGATATGGGAATCGGGTCTTGGATCGGCCAGAAACAAAAACGCAGCGATCGACTGGCCGGTGACCGGTCCGACCAAATGGGTGAAAACAAAAGTTCGAGCGCGGCCCAGATCCGATCGGGTCCGCTTGGCGCGTTCGGGGATGAACCAATCGATGAAGCGTAACGCGATAGTCAGCATTGCGGCTTGCCCTAAAGAAACGAGTTTTCCGCCCTAACGGAACGATATTTCAAATTCTAACCTGACCGCGGCCGGTGAATTTTGTATTTCGATATGGCAATTGTCAGACAGAATATCGGATTGCCTATCGCTTTCAGAATGAATGGTTACTGAGTGGTTTCGCCATTTTTATTATATTGTTAGGCTTTTTTCGTGTGATAACTCGGTATTACTTTCTTCACCATTTTGCTTAGCGGGATAGTAATTCGAGAAATTCATAATGGCCACGCATAACGCTAGGTCACCCCATGTCTTTCATCGATTCCGCGGATCGCATCGTCGACTGGTTTATTCCAGCGCGCCTCCTTGCAGAACGGGAGATGCGCACCCGGGCGCGCATGTTTCTCATCAGTCATTTGTTCGGGCCTATTCTTGGCAACGTGATCCCCGGCTATCTCTTTTGGCTGGAGCCGCATCCTGGCGCTACGCTTCTTATTCTCGCGCTGTCGATCACCGGCTTTTGGGTGTTTCCGTTCCTGCTGAAATTCACGGGCCGTTACGTCCTGCTTAGTTACTTGTCCGTGCAGAACCTTCTCTTCGCCATCCTTTGGGGCTGCTATTTCTACGGCGGCGCGTCGTCTCCCTTCCTTCCCTGGCTGGTGACGGTTCCGTTGCTCGCGTTCTTTTATCTGGGCGCCAGCGTTCGCAATTGTTTCATTCTGCTGCTCCAGATTTGCGTGAGCTTGGGAAGTTTTTCGGAATTCTACCTGCTCGGCGGCAGCTTTCCGACCACCATTCCCCTCTCGCAGATGCAAGGAATTGGCGTCATCTCGATCATCAGCGCGTCGATTTACGTCGCGATGATGGCGCTGTTCTACACCAAGATCCTCGCGTCGCAGACCGAGGTCGAGGCCGAGCTCAACAAGCATCTCGAAACCAGCGCCCAGCTTCGCGCCGCGGCGCTGCAGGCGGAACGCGCGGGCGTCGCCAAAGCCGCCTTTCTCAACAGCATGAGCCACGAATTGCGCACGCCGTTGAATGCGGTGATCGGCTATAGCGAAATGCTCATCGAGGACACCGACCCGGTTGCCGATCCCACGTCTTTGGAAGATCTGGGCCGAATCCGCGCCGCCGGGCGCAACCTCCTTTCGCTCGTGAACGCGATCCTGGATCTGTCGAAGATCGAAGCAGGCAAGATGGAAATATTCCGCGAGCCCGTGGATATGGCGAATTTGGCGGCGCAGCTCGAGGCGCACTGGAACAGGAGCGACAATAATGGCGGCAATCGTGTTTCGGCGCGCCTGGTCGGAGAACGCCGTTATGCCGAGACCGACCCCGCCAAGCTTGAAAGAATAGTCAACGAACTGATCGAGAATGCGGTCCGTTGCACGAAAGACGGAGCGATCGAGATCGTCATCGATACAAGCCGAAGTCAAGGCGACGACGGCGAAGGCTGGCTGTCGATCGATGTTCGCGACACCGGCGTCGGGATCGCCGCCGAGAGCATTCCCAAGCTGTTTGAGGTTTTCGTCAATCGCGAAGATGCGACGGCGAGCAACTACGGTTCGGCGGGCCTTGGACTGCCGCTATGCGACAGGTTCTGTCGATTGCTAGGAGGAGCTCTCACCGTCGTCAGCGAGCTCGGGAAGGGCTCCACATTTACAATTCGCCTGCCTCAAGGCCGCGCAACACACAGCGAGGCCGCCGACAATGTCCTTGCTGAAGCGGCGTAGGGATAAGTCGATGCGCAAGATCCTTCTTGTCGAAGACAACGAGTTGAACCGGGACATGTTGAGCCGAAGGCTGTCGCGCTCCGGCTTCTGCGTCGTCGCCGCGGTCGATGGACCCGAAGGGGTTCGAATGGCGCGCGACGAACAACCGGACCTCATTCTGATGGATGTCGCTCTGGGGGCGATGGACGGGTGGCAGGCGACGCTCATTATCAAAGCCGACCCGACATCGGCATCCAAACCAATCATCGCGCTGACCGCCCATGCGCTTGAAAGCGACCGTAGACGCAGCGCCGAAGTCGGCTGCGCCGACTTTGACACCAAGCCCGTGGATTATCCACGGCTGCTTGAAAAGATTGAACGGCTGCTCCCCAAGGCGGTTGGCTAGACGAGACCCGGAAAGAGCAAGAAAACGGAAAAAAGGATCGGACAATGTTAAAGTCTGAGTTGGCCGCCCTGCCTGAAACTTTGAAAGGCAGCCTGCGCGAGTACAGAGTCGTCGAGGGGGCTGATCTGCTCGCGCGTGTCGACGGCTTCTATAAATGGCAAGACGCGCGGCGCCGGGAGGGCTACTGGCCCTATGGCCGTTCGACCGACACGGGGCCCAGGGCGGTTTGCGATGTCGCCGACGACGCCGGTCTCGCATCCGAGGGCGTCAATTTCGGTTCTCAGGACTATCTCGGCCTTTCGGGCCATCCCGCCATTCGCGAAGCCGCGCATGCCGCGATCGACCGGTACGGGGTACACAGCGCCGGATCCGCGGCCTTCATGGGCAATACCGGTCATTCGATCGCGCTCGAAAAGAAGATCTCGGAATTTCTGGGCATGGAGCGGGTCGTGCTCTATCCCACTGGCTACGCGGCTGGCGCGGGCGTCATCAAGGGACTGGTGCGCTCAGGCGACTATGTCGTGATGGATGCGCTGGCCCACGCGTGCCTACAGGACGGCGCGGCGTCGGCGACGAAGAACGTCTACCTGTTCCGCCATCTCGAGATTGAATCGGCGCGCCGCTGGCTGGCGCAAATTCGAGCCAAGGACACGACAAACGGCATTCTCGTCGTCACCGAAGGCCTGTTCTCCATGGATTCGGATACGCCTGACATTATGGCGATGCAGGATCTCTGCCACGAATTCAACGCCACGCTGATGGTCGATGTCGCCCATGATCTGGGTTGTCTTGGCGAGGACGGCCGCGGCCATATCGGCATGCAGAAAATGCTCGGCAAGGTCGACATCGTGATGGGCAGCTTTTCCAAGACTTTCGCCTCCAACGGCGGATTTGTCGCGTGCCCCTCGCGCAGCGTGCAGCAATATTTGCGCTATTTCTCGACGCCGGGAACGTTCTCCAACGCGCTCTCGCCTATTCAAGCCGCCGTCGCGCTCAAAGCCTTCGAAATCGTCGATTCCGCCGAAGGGCGCAAGCTGCGCCAGTCGCTGATGGCGAACATTCTCGCCCTGCGCAGCGGATTGAAAAAAAGGGGGCTTGAGGTCTACGGCGATCCCTCGGCGATCGTCGCGGTGAAGATGGGAACCGAAGCGACCGCTCGTCTCGTCAGTCGGCAATTGATCGACCTCGGCCTTGTGGCCAATATGGTCGAATATCCGGCGGTTCCCAAAGGCGCGGCTCGATTCCGCCTTCAGGTGATGGCCAACCACACAAATCTGCAAATCCAGGCGGCCATCGCTTGCATGAAAGCGGGCCATGAAATCGCCGCTCTTGAACTTGAGGAGATTCTTCAACCCGAGATGCGCGCGGTCGCATGATCGAAATTGGAAATGAGGGAACCCGCCAAAACCGCAGGCGACGGAGTCGGCATCGGCCTTCTCGCCCCGCGACCATTGGGTTTGGCCTCAAGCGTTTGATTTGAGTTCGTGGGAATTCGGCGGACGCTTTCTCGGGAAACCAATTTTCCAACAACTTCAAACGTATCCCGAATATAGTAAATATAAGTAACGTTTTGCATTGTATTAACCAAGAAAATTTTTAACTCTGGCCAGCAATTGATCGCTACGAATTGTCGAAAATGCAACCAATAGGCGCAAGTATCCTCTAAGATAGCTTTCGCGGGACGAAAATTCGATATTTCTCGATTTCTCCTCTCCCCTGAAACGCGCAGAGGGCCACAATGCGCAGCGAAACGATTTCGATCCACGGCGGCTTTCAATGCGACCCCGAGACCAAGGCGGTCGCCGTGCCGATCTATCAGAATGTCGCCTATGAATTCGAAAGCGCCGATCACGGCGCGGCTCTTTTCAACCTCGAGGCCGAGGGCTACCGCTACTCGCGCATCAGCAATCCGACCACCGATATTCTTGAGCGCCGCGTCGCCGAACTCGAAGGCGGGGTCGCCGCGCTGAGCACGGCTTCGGGCCAGGCGGCGATGTATTATGCGATCGTCACGCTGGCCGATCGCGGCGGCAATATCGTCACGACGCCGCAACTTTATGGAACGACGCATACGCTGTTCGCCCATACGCTGCGCCGGCAGGGCGTCGAGGCGCGCTTTGCGGCAAACGATAGCGCGGAAGCAATCGAGCACCTGATCGACGACAATACGCGCGCGGTGTTTTGCGAGACCATTGGCAATCCCGCCGGCAATATCTGCGATATCGAAGCGATCGCCAAGGTCGCTCACCGGCATGGCGTGCCGCTTGTCGTCGACAATACAGTCGCGACGCCGATCCTTCTGCGCCCGATCGAGCATGGCGCTGATATCGTCGTGCATTCGCTGACGAAATTTATGGGCGGCCACGGCGTGGCGATGGGCGGCGCGATCGTCGATGGCGGCGCCTTCGATTGGACGCGTCACGCCAAGCGTTTCCCGATGTTCAGCGAGCCTGATGAATCCTATCACGGACTCGTTTATACCGAGCATTTCGGCGCCCAGGCTTTTGTCGCGCGTTGCCGCAGCGTCTATCAGCGCACGACGGGCGCCGTGCTGGCGCCGATGAGCGCCTTCTTGTTGCTGCAGGGCATCGAGACGGTCGCGCTGCGCGTCGAGCGCCATGTCGAAAACGGCCGCAAGGTCGCCGAATTCCTGCGCGCCGACCCGCGCGTCGACTGGGTCAATTACGCCGGTTTCGCCGACAGCCCGTTTTATCCGCTGACGCAGAAATATCTCTCGGGACGCGCATCGTCGCTGTTCACCTTCGGGATAAAGGGCGGGCTCGAAGCCGGTAAAACCTTCTATGACGCTCTCAAGCTGGTGAAGCGCCTCGTCAATATCGGCGACGCCAAATCGCTCTGCTGCCATCCGGCTTCGACGACCCACCGGCAGATGACGCCGGACGAGCAATTAAAGGCGGGCGTTCGCCCCGAGACGATCCGGATAAGCGTCGGCATCGAGCATGTCAGCGATATTATCGAAGATCTCGATCAAGCGCTCGCGGCGGCCGCCGTCACGCGCCCCTCGCTTGCGGCGGAGTGAGCGAGATGCCTGTCACCGTCGAACGCCTTCCCCCCACGGGCGTCGCGCAACTGGGCAATATGCGCGAGCGGCGCGTGCGGCGCGGAACGATTCGCGATCGCGGCAAGACGATCGAGATCGGGCTCGTCAACAACATGCCGGATGCGGCGCTTCTGGCGACAGAACGGCAGTTTTTCAGCCTTCTGGACGCTGCGTGCGGTTCCACGGACGTCCGGCTGCACCTTTTTGCGCTGCGCGACGTTCCGCGATCCGACGAGGCGCGCGGCGCGCTGGCGCGCACCCATCAGGACGCCGGTCAGCTTCGCAGCAAGCGTCTTGACGCATTGATCGTGACCGGCGCCGAGCCTGTTGCGCCCACACTCGCCAAAGAGCCCTATTGGCGCGCTCTGACCGCGCTCATCGATTGGGCTGATTCCAATACGGTTTCGACAATTCTTTCGTGCCTGGCGGCGCATGTCGGCGTGCAGCATTTCGACGGGATAGAGCGCCAGCCATTGCCCGCCAAATGCTCAGGATTATTCGCCTTCGAGACCGTCGCGAGAGACAAGCTTGTGTCGGATCTGAGCTCGGGCGTGTTGACGCCCCATTCGCGCCGCAACGGACTGAGCCAGCAAGATCTGGTCGACCGGGGCTATCAGGCGCTCACTTATGATTCGGAAATCGGCGTCGACATCTTCATCAAGCAGAAGCAAAGCCTGTTCGTTTTCCTGCAAGGCCATCCCGAATACGAAGACGATTCGCTCGCGCGCGAATATCGCCGCGATATGAACCGATTCTTGCGGGGCGAGCAGGATGCGCTGCCCGCCATTCCCCATGCTTATTTTCCCGTCCAGGTCGAGCGCGCCCTGGCCGCCTTCGCGGAACGCGCATGGCTGGAGCGGCGTCCCGAACTGATGGCGGCGTTCCCCGATGCGGGCGGATTCGGCCCCGGCCATGCGCCATGGCGCAAATCCGCGATCCAGCTTTATCGCAATTGGCTCGACATCATCGCGGAGCGCAAGGCGGCGCTGCTCGAGGATGCGCCGATTGCCGTGGCCCGGTGGGGCGGATAGAAGGACGGCGGCAAATGGCCTATTTGGAAAGTCCACCCCTTGATGCCCGGACGGAACGGTTGAGCGGCGCGACGTCCGAACGCGAAGGCGCCGCCTTTCGCCTCGCGATGCGGGAATTCGCCAATGGCGTCGCTCTGGTCACCACCGGGCGCGGCGCACAGCGGACCGGCTGCACCGCCACCTCTTTGTGCTCGCTATCGCTCGACCCGCCTTCGTTGCTCGTTTGCATCACTTTAACGTCTTCGACTCTCGCCGCGCTGCGGGTCAACAAGACGTTCGGCATCAGCATTCTCGCCGGCCCCCACGAAAATCTCGCCGATCGCTTTTCGGGGCGCAGCGGCGTGAAGGGCGCGGCGCGCTTCGCGGGAGCCGACTGGATGACGCTCGTCACCGGCGCGCCGCTGCTGCGCGAGGCCCTCGCCTGCATCGACTGCAACGTCGAGGAGGTGCTTGAGCGCCATACTCACGCGATCGTTATCGGCCGCGTCGCGGCGGTGCATCGCGGTAGCGGCGCGCCGGCGCTTGTCCATTGGCGCAGCCAGTTCCAGCAACTCGACTGAAGTTGAGGGCGCGGTTTGGGCGGCTCAATGGACCCGGTTGAATCGCGCAAGCCGGAAGCAGCAGCGCCTCCGCGCCCGCCCGGTCGCCATTCGACGCCTGCTCGAGACTGGATGCGCGCGCTTGAAGCGACCGCGCGCGCCGCCGATGATCCGACGCGAACCCTTCCCGTCGTTATCGGCGAACTCGGCCGCAGGCTTGGCGACAGACCCGCGCTGCTCAGCGAACGCGAGACGATGAGTTTTGCGGCCCTGGCGCAAAGGATGAACCGATATTCCCGCTGGGCGATCGGCGAAGGCGTCGAGCCTGGCGCGACGGTCTGCCTGCTCATGCCCAATCGGCCGGAATATCTCGCGATCTGGCTCGGAATCGCGCAAGTCGGCGGCATCATCGCGCTGCTCAACACGAATTTGACCGGCCAGGCGCTGGCCCATTGCATCGCGGTCGCCGCGCCAAGCCACGTCATCGTTGCGGCGGAACTCGCGCAATCGTTCAGCGCCGCCGCCCTCCATCTGGCCGCAGCGCCAAAGGTTTGGCTGCATGGCGAAGCGCCTTTGGCCGCCGCGCGCATCGACATCGCCATCGATGCGCTTGATGGCGCCGATCTCTCGGCCGCGGAGAAGCGCGACGCGCGCCATGCCGATCGCGCGCTTTTGATCTACACATCCGGCACGACCGGACTGCCGAAAGCCGCCCATGTCAGCCACCATCGCATCGTGATGTGGAGCTATTGGTTCGCCGGCCTCGCCGACATCCAGGCGGACGACCGCATGTATGACTGCCTGCCGCTCTATCACAGCGTCGGCGGCATCGTGGCGACCGGCGCGGCGCTCGTCAGCGGCGGCTCTGTCGTCGTGCAGGAGCGCTTTTCGGCACGCCAGTTCTGGGACGACATCGCGCGTTGGGATTGCACTTTGTTCCAATATATCGGCGAACTCTGCCGTTACCTCAATGCGGCGGCGCCCCATCCCGGCGAGCGGGCGCATCGTCTGCGGCTCGCATGCGGCAATGGCATGAGCGCCGATGTCTGGCGCGCCTTCGAGAAGCGCTTCGCCATTCCGCGCGTCCTGGAATTCTACGCGGCGACCGAGGGGAATTTTTCCCTTTACAATGTCGAGGGAAAGGTCGGCGCGATCGGAAAAATCCCGAGCTTTCTGATGGCGCGCAATCCTGTCGCGCTGGTGAAGTTCGATTTCGACAACGACCAGCCGCTGCGCGGCGCCGACGGATTCTGCGTGCCCTGCGAACGCAATGAACCGGGCGAGGCGATCGGCCGGATCGCCCGGGACAGCCGCGATCTGTCCGCCCGTTTCGAGGGCTATACCAGCAGCGCCGATACGGAAAAGAAAATCCTGCGCAATGTCTTTTCGCCGGGCGACGCCTTCATGCGCAGCGGCGATCTGATGCGCGTCGACGAGCAAGGCTTTTATTATTTCGTGGATCGTATCGGCGACACTTTCCGCTGGAAGGGCGAGAATGTCGCGACCCTCGAAGTCGCCTCCGTTTTATGCGCCTGCCCTGGCGTCGCCGAAGCCGCCATCTATGGCGTCGCGGTTCCCGGCGCCGAGGGGCGCGCGGGAATGGCTCTGCTCGGCGTTGAAGGCAAACTCGACCTTGCCGAAGTGGCGCGCCATCTGCGCGCGCTGCCAGACTATGCCCGCCCATTATTCCTGCGCGTCAGGCGCAGGCTCGAAGTCACCGCGACCTTCAAACACAAGAAGCATGATCTGGCCAACGAGGGTTTTGATCCCGGCCGCATCGCCGATCCACTCTACGTGTTTGATCGCGCGCAAGACGCTTATGTCGCGCTTGATCGCGATCGTTTCGCCCGAATCAAAGACGGCGCTATCCGGCTTTAGGCCGCGAGGCACTTTGAATATCGCCGATTGCGAGGCCGCACGAGCTGAGAGACGGCGCGCCAACGCCCTTGACAAGCAGCAAATTCAAACGCGACAACCTGCTGACGTTAGCTGTCGACGGCATGATGCGTCAGGAGATTTTTATGGCCCGCAAGCATACGCCATATTACCACCAGTTCATGGCGCTCGGCGCTGAAATGGTGGACCGCATCGGCTTCGATTCGGCGTTTAAATTCACCTCGGTCGAGAACGAGCATCTCGCGACCCGCAACCGCGCCGGACTCTACGACGTCTATTATCAGGTGCTCGTCGACATCAAAGGGGCCGATGCGGAGAAATTGCTGCAGCGCGTGCTGGTCAACGACGTCGCGCGCATGAGCGACAGCAAGGTGCTGTATTCCTCACTGTGCAATGACGCAGGCGGCATGATCGATGATCTGACCTGCTTCCGGCTGTCCGCGACACATTTCTGGCTATGCCCCACCCCGTCGCGGGTGGATCGCGTCACGGCCTATTTGACGGAGCAGGCCGAATCTCTCAACGCCGGCGTCACCAATCTGGGCGCCGGGCGCGCTTTCATCTCGGTGCAGGGGCCGCTATCGCGCAGCATTTTGGCGCCGCATACGGATGCGGACATTTCAAGCGCGGCTTTGCCTTATTATAGTTTTACCCGCGGCGTGGTCGCCGGCGTGCCGGACACGATCATCTCGCGCACCGGCTATTCCGGCGAGCTTGGCTTCGAACTCTTCTATCCCGGCGAATATTCCCACCACATGTACGCCGCGCTGCTCGCCGCCGGACGGGAATTCGGGATGGAGCCATGCGGTCTGGGCGCATTGCGGAGCGTGCGCATCGAGAAACGCTACCCGCTCTATGGTCTCGACGTCGACGAGACGACCAACCCGATCGAGGCCGGCCTCGGCTGGACCGTGCGGTTCGACAAGGGCGACTTCATCGGCCGCAACGCCCTCGCCCGCCAAAAGGACAAGGGGGTCAGTCGCCAATTGGTCATGGTGGCGTTTCCCGATCTCGCCGTCGTTCCCGCGGCGGGCTGCGCCATCACAATCGGTGAGCGCACCGTCGGCAAGGTGACATCGGCGGATCGCGGCTACTTCCTCGGCAAGAGTCTGGCGCTCGGCTATGTCACCCCCGACGTCGCCACGGCAGGGACCAAAGTCTCAGTCATCGATGCGGCCGGGAAAAGGCTGGATGGCGAAATTCATCTGAAGGCGCCCTACGACAGCGGGATGTCGCGTCTGAAAGCTTAAGCATCGGACAGTCGATCGGGATGGCTGAATGGCGTCCGATCACCGGAGGCGTGGAAGTCGCGGATACGCCGTCAATGGCGCGCGGATAGTTGAGGGCTTATGCAGATCGACGGCGAAGAGCGTGCGCTCGCAATCCATGTCGAGGGCGAAGATCCCGCGCCTTGGCTGGAGGCGTTCCACACGGCTTTCCCTGATTGGCGGGTGCTTCGAAGCGATCAGATCGACGCGGGGGCGACCGACCAGGTCGCCGTGGTGGTTGTATGGGCGCCGCCGTCCGGATTCCTCGGTCAATTTCCAAATCTGAAACAGATCTTTTCAATCGGCGCCGGCACGGATCATCTCAGCAGCGATCCCTCGCGCCCTTTGAGGGTGCCGGTCATTCCACGTCAGGAGCCCGCATCGACGCGCGCGATGGCTGAATTCGTTTTGATGCAGGCGCTCTTGCATCATCGGCGGGTCGGCGACAGCATCATGCACCGGTCAGCCAAGCGCTGGGAACCAGAGCCGAGGGGCCCGGTGGCGGGCTGCCGCATCTCAATTCTTGGCTTTGGACCGATGGCGCAAGCGACGGCTGAATTGCTCGTTCAGTTCGGCTGCCGGGTCACCGCATGGTCCCGCACGCCGAAGTCGAGCGCAATCGTCAACGTCCTGTCGGGCTGGAGCGCCCTCGACGCGATGTTTCAGAACCCGGACCTACTGATCAACCTGCTGCCCTCCACAGACGAAACGCGCGGGCTCATCGATGAGCGGCGACTGAGCCTCTTGCCGCGCGGCGCAGGGTTCATCAACGTCGGGCGCGGCGACGCGGTCGAGCAATCGGCGTTGCTGCGCCTCCTCGATTCCGGCCATCTGTCGCTCGCCTCGCTCGACGTGCTGCGGTCGGAGCCTCCACCCGCGAACGATCCGGTCTGGACGCATCCGCGCGTGATCCTGACGCCGCACGTCGCAAGCTCGCCAATCCCCGCGGGATACGCGGCTTGGGTCGCAACAAAGATTTCGTTGTGAAGATTTCACACGGTCAAAGAAACATTCACTCCGCGGCGACGCTCCGCAGCGGGCCGCGATCGCCCAATTCGTCGCGCACCATATCCTGAAAGCCCTTCACGGCAGCCTCGTATTTGGGCGATAGCGGACCGCGCTCGTAAACGCCTGCGTTCAGGTTGCGCTGTACGCCGGTGATGATGGCGAGATCCTCCGACACGATCTCGGCCGACCATTCGGCGGACTTTCGATTCTCCTCCGCCTTCTCGGGCGAGACATCGGTGAAGAAATACCAGTTGATGTGCCTGATGGCGCCCGCGCCGAGCGGTTCGATCGTCGCAATCGAGCTGCCCCAGTCATACAGGTTCAGCATCAGCGACGGGAAGCGATAGAAATAGAGCCCGCGCGTCAATCCGCCGTCGCGCTTGGGCGCATGCAGGTGAAAGAACTTCTCCCGCTGGTAGGTGTCGATCCGGTAATTGTCGATGTCCATGGCGGCGCAAAGGCCTGGATGCATCGTCCGGCAATGGTAGCATTCGAGATAATTCTCGCCGTAGACTTTCCAGTCGACCGCGCAATCACGGTTCTTCGACATGAAATAATGCTGCTGTTCGAGCGGGTAGTCGGCCGCCATGTCGTGGATGGGCCCGAGCCACTCGACCAAGCCGGGGCCGCCCCGTTTAACCCGCAGGAAGATCAGGCCGCGCCACTCCTCGGCGTCGAGCGCATGAAGACTCCAGGCTTCCGGATCGAAGCTCGCATCCGAACCGAAATCGACAGCCTTGTTGAGGCGTCCGTCGCGCGTGTAGCTCCAGCTATGGTAGGGGCACACGAGGAGCTTGCCGCACTGGCCGCTGGCGTCCGCGAGAAGCTGAGCGCCGCGATGCCGGCAGACATTATGGAAGGCGCGCACCCGCCCACGGTCGTCGCGCATGGCGAAAACCGGATAGCCCGCCACCGTGCCCGTCACATAGTCGCCTGGTTCCCGCAGCCGCTCGGACCAGGAAAACAGCATCCAGTTCCTCGCAAAAATCTCCTTCCGCTCACGTTGGAAGAGGGCGGGATCGCGATAGTCGCTGGAGGATAACGTCCAATCGAAATCGGCATTGTTGGTGGCAATCATGGTCGCAGGTCCCCTCGAGCGAAGAGCTGGCGGAAAGGCATGAGATCACGTCCGATAGGACGGGTCCAGAGCGTCAAGCATGCGCAGATGCGCCGCCCATTCGAGTTGCAGATCGCCGTCGTCGAAGGCCATCTGGTCATATTGCTTGCCGACTCTTTCGCAGACCTCTTTGGGCGGAACGACAAGTTTGGCGCCCATCGACAAGGTGGAGACCTGCACCTCGCAGGCGAGATTCAAATAGAACATCAGGCTGAAGGCTTCGGCGACCGTACGTCCGACCGTCAGCAGGCCATGGTTGCGCAGGATCACGCCGCAAAAAGCGCCTAAATCCTTGATGATGCGCTGGCGCTCGTCGAGATCAAGGGCGATGCCCTCATATTCGTGAATCCCCAGGCGGCCGTAAAATTGCAACGCGATCTGGCTGATCGGCAGCAGGCCGCCTTCGACCGCCGACACCGCCATGCCGGCGCGCGTGTGGGTGTGGATGACGCAGGCGGCGTCGTGCCGCGCCATATGGACGGCGCTGTGGATGGTGAAGCCGGCTGGATTGACGCGGTGCGGGCTGTCGCCGATCTTTTGGCCGTCAACATCGATCTTCACGAGGGACGAGGCGGTGATCTCTTCCCAACGGTAGCCGTAGGGGTTGATGAGGAAATGACCGGGCTCGCCGGGCACGCGCGCCGTCGAATGGGTATAGATGAGGTCGGTCATCTTGTAATGCGCGAGCAGACGATAGCAGGCCGCGAGCTCCACGCGCTGCGCCCATTCGGCGGATTGCTTTTCGATCTTCAGGCTGGCGACCGTCATCGGGTTCTCCTCGTTCGATCGGACTTCTCTGGCGCGCTGCCCGGATTCATGCCGCGACCGAGGGCTTGGCGCCATCGCCTTCGATCGCGCCGGCCCAACATTTGGCCGCCCATTCCTTCAGGAGAAGGGCCTCGCTCCAGCGATCCGACAATTCGTCTCCATTGGCGTCGGTGATCGCATAGTCGCGCGGTCCAAGCTCGCACAG
>NZ_LMUI01000005.1 GCF_009765995.1 Methylocapsa sp. S129 | reverse complement strand
TCCGCCGAACCGCCGTGGTACGGACCCGTACGCCCGGTGGTGTGGGAGGGGCGGCGTCGCAAGACGCCCCCCTATCCCGATTGAGTTCGAATTGCTCTCGCGCATTATCGCCTCCATGCAATCAATGGATAGCTGGCGCTGAGACCAGCGCAGCCTCAAATGAGTCTGAACCCGGACACTTCGAATTCCTCTCGCGCTCCGCTCCGCCAAGCAAAGAATGGATAATCCTGCCTCATTCGCGGTTTCATATGTCGTAAGCCAGGACACGCGCTTGGCCAACCTGCCGATGCGAAGACGCCGCCTACGGCCGTGTGCAATTACAATTACGGAATTACGGTGGCCCGTCGCCAATCAAACGGCGTGCCGTTCAATGTGGCTGAGCGCCATGTCGAGGGCCAGCTCCAACGGCTCCGAATTGCGGGTTGTTTTCGACAGGAGAATGCCGCCCTGGATCGCAGCCAATACGGCCACGGCCATTCCTCTGGCGTCAACGCAGGACCTCAATTGTCCCATCTCCTTCATGCGAGACAGACCTGCTTCGATGACCATGCCCCAGGCTGCGAAGCTCTGATCGAGCTGGCGGCGGGCTTGCTCGGACTGCGCGGCGAGGTCGTTGGCGAGCGAGCCCAGCGGACAACCTCCAACGCCTCCCCACGCGCGATTGGCGGCGACCATCGCTTCGCGCCAAGCATGCAGAGCCGCGAAGGAATCGAGACGCTCAAAATGCAGAGCATTCGTTTGAAGAATGCGGCTGGCCTGTAGTTCAATAACCTCGCGCACCAGGCCGTCTTTGTTGTCAAAGTAATGGTAGAGTTGGGATTTGCTGGCGCCGCTCGCTTCCATCACGTCATCGAGACTGACCCGCTCCACGCCGCGCGCGTAAATCAGGCTGGCGGCTGCTTCGACAATGCGCCGCTTGGTCGCCGCCCCTCGCGGGGTTAAGGCGCGTTTCTGTGGCTTGGCGTTCCGATCCATCGAGCATTCATCCTAAGAACCTGCATCCTAAGAAATGGACTGGACAGTCCACTTTGAATCTCGCATTCCTGGACTGATTAGTCCAGACGCAAGGATGCATCCGTGACCCAACCCCTGCAGAACGGCCAGCTCTTCCCCAAACTCGAAATCCCCGCCGTTGGCGGCGGGGTCCTTAGCCTCCCGGATGATCTCGCCGGGTTCTATGGCGTGGTCCTGATCTACCGCGGCCACTGGTGCCCATTCTGCAACGAGCAGATGGCGGCGTTTGCGATCGCGTCCGAAGCGCTTTCGCAAGCGGGCGTCAAGGTCGCAGCCTTCTCGGTCGACGACGAGGCGACGACAACAGAGTTCGTTGGGAAGCATCATATCCCGTTCAAGATGGGGCATTCCGCCAATGTCGAGACCGTTGTCGGCGCGACTGGCGCTTACGAAACGCAATTTCCGACGAGAGGGCATTTCCTGGAGACCACCGGGTTTATGCTTGCCCCGGATGGCGCCATCGTCAATGCGGTTTACTCGAGCCGCGCGATTGGCCGCCTTGTTCCAAACGACGTGATCCGTCTCGTCGCATTCATGAAGTCCATAAACAAATAAGCCGGGACAAGGCGTCGCCGCGGCCTCAGTCGAGGCGGTGCGATGGTCGCGGTCTAAGCCGCTCTCTCCTGAGCGCTCAGCGCTGAGCACATCTTTTGGAATTTCATCGAGCAGTGGCCGGCCCCGGTTCAATCGGCGGCCGGGCGCCTCGATGAATCCTTCACATCGCTCGCGGCCCTTCGCTTGGGCGATCGTCGGCGCATCCGGCGGCGAGATGGTCAGCCGGAAGCGGACGAAGAGTGCGAGCGCCTTGCGACTATGTTGACGGCGATTACGGCGACAGGCGCCTAATTCCCTCTTTCGAGCGGGGCTGTCCGAGCGACGCCAACCATCCCTTCCAGTCGCACACCGCGCCGTCGAGCTCTCAAGGCGAATGCTCCGCATTCGCCTTGAGAGCTCGACGGCGCTCCATGCCGAGCGCGCGCGGGAATGATGTGTCAAATAGCGAAATAGGCGCCTGCCGCCGTAATTCGTGATTCATAGGTTGCGTATCTAGTTTGTCATCGCCAGCGCAGGGCTGTTCGGGGAGCGGTATCGTGACGATAATCTTAGCCCAAGGTACACCATACCCGTTGCGCCCCGAACCATATTGGCACCTCTGCCCAAAGCAGGGCGGCCATATCTTGCACAACGCACACAATGGGGAAGGTATCTGCGCGAGCAGTTCGGCGATTCGGCAACTACCAGCGATGGAGGGTGCCATGTCGCGTTACGGCTTCGACGCGGCCGCGACCGAAAAGGAACAAGTGTGGGAGGCTGTGAGGATTGCCGTATGCGCACAGGCACCCACAAGACTGCACGCGATGTTCCTTGTTGACGATGAGGAAATAGCTTCCAGAGCGATGAAGACGTGGTTCGCGGGACAGGAACGCCATTTGCTCAAAGCGAGGATTGATCGACGCGCAAAGACACATAGAGCTGATGCGAAGTGGCTGGATTACGGGCGCGGCGAGTGGGAGCAAAGCGCATCCCGGTACTGGCGCGACGAAATGACGGCCGATCCGATGCCCGAAATTATCATCGAAGGCTTCGTGTACTTTCCGGAATGGAACAATCCGCCCTTTGGCTTTGGCGCCGGCCTATTGCCACCCTCTCAGTGAAGGTGTCATTCAATAATGCGCATGATAATGTCCTCGTCATTCGCGTTATTATTTATCGACTGCATCTTTTGAGAGGTTGACATATGGAATTACGCGCCTGTCGCCGCAATTCCGAGCAGACATCGAGTCGAATTGAGTGCGCGGCAGACAGCGCCGGGATGAGTGTCGTGAGTCGGTTTGTGGCGAGAAGCATGCCGGCGGCAAACGGCATTACCGCGACAAGCCCGTCCTTGTCGAATTGCGCGCAACAAGTCGACGAACGTGCGGCGGCGGCCGACGTCTCTCGTGAGTTCTTGTATTGCTGAAGCGTTGCGTGATGCTCAATTCCGAACAATCGCCGTTCAAATTGAAGGCTAGCGAAACGAAGGCTGTGGTGTGTTATTCAAGCTGACAATGGCTTCGGCGGTGGGGAGCGGCATGGCATTGCGCGGCAACGGGCAACCTCTGATCAAGGGCAGTCGCGTCTCGGACCTATTTGGCTACTTTATCAAAAAACTCTCTTATGGCCGTACATCGGCCGCCATGATGAATGTTTGCTGGATAGTCGCTTTTCTGATTGGACTGGCCTTCATAGGAACCAGCTTCGCCTCCAATGCTCTCGCCCAGGACTGCGCGAGCCAGAGAGACGGCTCTGTCGTCTGCCAATGTTCATCCTCTTCAGTAAATCAGGGTCAGTGCTGCAAAGGCAATTCGAATCCCTTCTGCGCTCCCAACTGCGCCGCTTGCAGCGATCCGACCGATCCCAACTGCTGCGATGTGGCGATACGCGGTTATCTCTGCACGTGTATCGGCCCGCTGACGACCGCGACGGGGCCGCTGTCCTATTATCTGCTCGCAATTACTTATGAGCCGCCGGGCAACGCGAGCACCGCTCAATATCTAAACGGCACTTCTCTTGGCTCCCAGGTCATGGTGCAGATTACGACTGCGGGTGGCGCGACCGCGCAGATCACGACTCCGGTTCTCCAGGAGAGCGCGAGCTACCTCTACGGCAGCATCAACGGCGATGCATTCCAAATGACATCGAATGGATCATGGGGTCCGCAGGTCACTTCCAATACAGACTTGATCGATCACCTGAATGACAAGTTTTGGCTCTGGACCAACGTCGACATGACCGCGACCATGCAAGGCGACAATTACACCTCGTCGTTGCAACCGCCTTCCGGCCAGCTCGTCAACGTCCTCGATGTCAGCGTCGGAGAACTCGCCGGACTCGTTCCGCTGCCTGGCTACAAAGCCGCGCAGCTCTCCCATTTAACCAACGGCGACAAAGCCGCGATTCTGAGGACAAATCCGTTCGTCGCCTCGCTTTCCGGCGACATCAACCCGACTCCAACGCTTCCAGCGAACCGGTTCACATTCATGAAAGAGCACTTTCAGGTGATGGGCCCAGACAACGCTAACGATCCCCCATCCGGCACAGCGTTAGATACAAATACTCAAGATATTCACGGCTATATTATGGGCTATATGCATCAGGTCGGTTACACCGATCTGTTCGGCACGAGCGTAGCGTTCCTCACGACCGCCTCCGCATATGCCGGGGTTCAGTTCCAATACACCTATCAAAAAACGACCCAGTCGAATTCCGGCACAATCACGGACGCACAAGGGCTGCTGGAGTCAAAAACCACGTGCTGGCACCAAGGCGTCGATCTGTACTGGGACGGCGCGTTCGGCACCTATCTGTTCATGCCCACGAAAGCTGGAAGCAGCGATTGCGGCGCTTCCCCCGGGTTGATGGGCCACATCAACAAACCGCCGCGAGCAGGAGGCAGGCCATCCAATGAGCCCGCCAGCGTTGCGGTCACCGCCACCATGCCGGATGGAACGATTTGGCGAACGCAGAGCAACTTGCAGGGAGAATTCAAATTTTTTGACCTTCCGACAAATGCGGATAAAGGCGTTCATATTTCAGGTCCAAGGGCGTATGCCCTCCTCATCGACAAATTCGAAGGCCTTTCAGAGGGCTTCCGCGTTTCGAGAACGAAAGACGGCGACGTTGTCGTCGACGTGCCGCCGCCGCAATGCCAATTCTCGACAAGCTGCCCGTCCTACCAGAATCAGCCGCCGCAATACTCGCTGAGCTGTCCGACGAACGCCGATTTCTATTCCTGGAGCGGCAAGCCTATCAACGACACCACGCCGCCCTCCGGGACTTTGCTCTCGACCAGCAGCCGGACGAACATAGGATCGACAGCGGGATACAATAATTTTGTAGCGGCTTGTAATGTTGGAACCAAAGATTCTTGTCACAGCTACTCAATTTACGCGGCTGCATCGAGTTGGTGTCATTCCAAAACGCCTCCGCCGCCAATCCGCGCCTGCACGCAATGCGGCGCGGGAAAGAAGTGCTGCGCCAATCCGAATGGAGGGCCTGGTCACATCTGCGTAAGTCTCTCCGTTCCTTGTCCGGTCTTGCGCTAAACAGATTGCACGACCAAGATTGACCCTCGCGCGCGCTGTTGATGCGCAGCGCAAGAATCTCAACGGAAGGCGTCATGGCTGGGTTACGGCGCCTAATTCCCTCTTTCGGCCCGGGCTATCCGAGCGACGCCAGCTATCCCTTCCAGCCGCACACCGCGCCGTTGGCCTCATGGAAGCATGAACTTCCGAAGTTTTGAGGCTGTCGATGGCGCGCTCTTGCGCGCCGCCTCCGGCGGTCAAGACCATTGACAGCCTCAAAACTTCGGAAAAAAGAGGCTTCCGTGAGGTCGACGGCGCTCCATGCCGAGCGCGCGCGGGAATGATGTGTCAAAGAGTGAAATACGCATGTCACTGAATTAGCCGTGTCTCACGGGAGGGGCGCAGTCCACATATATGATAAAGGACATTATCATACACTTTCTCAGCAACGTCTCGCCCATGCTCGCGCCTGGTACGCCAACCGGGAGAATAATGGAAACTGGCAATTCGGCCCTTCGAAATTCGTAGGTTACGCGGTGACGACGACATGGCGCGCGCACCAGGTCGCAACGTTACGGGCCCGTCTGGCTTCCTGATGACTGATTCTGATATCCGTATTTTTGATCCGGGCGGGAGTGTCGTGACATGACAGAACAATTAGACCCGAAGCGGGCTTTTATCGTCCGTCAGGCTATCGCCGATGCGCGCGCAGCCGATGCAAAGGCGGAGCGCCTAGAAGAAAGCTATGTACGGCTTCTTGTGCTGGGAAACGCCGGAGGCTTAATCGCTTGCTTCGGCATCGCCGATGCGCTTGCCGGCAACAAAGAATCGGCGGGTACGTTTTCTCTCGCGGCACTAACAGGACCGATGTGGTTATTTTTTATTGGTTTGATCTTCGGGGGCCTCATCGTGTCGATTCAACAAAAACGGGCTGTGCGGGAGTCAGAAGAGCACGGCCAAAAAGCACTTCAAGCAATCAAGGACATCGGCTTGATCGTTCCGAGAGTGCCGCCAACATTTTCTCCCATCGAACTCAAAGCAGTCCCTCATCTTACAACCGCGATCAATATCCTGGGTATCCTAAGCCAAGCTTTCTTTTTTCTAGGCGCGGTGTGGGGGCTTTTTCGCATTGGTGCCGGTCACTGAACCGTAAATCATCAGTGCGCAGCGTGCGCTAGAATTACGGAATTACGGCGACACGCCCGTATTTAACTAATTAGAAGGCAGATAGGCGAAGGCGCACTACAAGGGGAAGGCGGGCGCCGCCGTAATCTCCAAACGCTGTGGCGGGGCCGAGCCGCCGTCAAGCGGAAGCGGAAGCGGGGGGATTCAGCGCAAGGCCTGCCGGCCTCCCCCGATTACAAATATCCCTCAAGCTCCTTGGCCGATTCCTCCGGCTTGCGGTCCATATTGAACGCCTCGACGAACTGGCCTTTGGCGTCCATCAGATAGATGATCGATGAATGGTCCATGCCATAGCCGCCGTTTTCGGGCGGGCCTTTGCGCGCGTAGACGCGATAGGCCTTCTCGACCTTGTCGATCGCGGCGCGATCGCCCGACAGGCCGATGATGCGGGAATCGAAACTGGCGAGATAATCTTTCAGCGAGGCGGCGGTGTCGCGTTCGGGATCGATGGTGATGAACAAGGCCCGGATCGGTTTGCCCGGCAGTTTGGCCAGCACGTCGGACATTTGGGCGAGCGTGGTCGGGCAGACGTCGGGGCAATTGGTGTAGCCGAAATAGACGAGGAAGGGCTCGCCCTTCATGTCTGCCTCGGTCACCACGCGTCCGTCCGGTCCCTGCAGCGTGAAGGGGCCGCCGACCAGCGAGGCCGTCCCGCCGGGTTTTTGGCGCAAGACGGGATAGAGGGCGGCGGCGATGATCGCCAGGGCGCCGACCGCCGCAGCGACGGCGATGAGCCATTTGCGCTGGCCGGTTGGCGCGGCTTCGGGGGAGGAGGGGGGCGGGCTCAAGGCGACTCCAAACTGGCGCAGGCGAACGACATATGCGTACAAAATGGCGCAAAAACACGGCGCCGGAAATAAGGCAAGGGGTCAATAGAGCTGACCTATATGCCGGAGAGCGCTGCGCGGAGGCGATAGGCCAACACTATCAACTTGCCGTGAACGGCCTCCGCACTGTAGCATTTTGGCAATAGACGCTATGCCGCCGATAGGAAACCCCTCCGGCCGCCAATCAGTGCGGGGTCGATGCGACGATGGTGCTGCGCCAGCTCGAATATCTCGTCGCCCTCGCCCGGGAGAAACATTTCGGGCGCGCGGCTTTGGCCTGCAATGTTTCGCAGCCCACGCTGTCGGCGGCGATCCGCCAGCTCGAAGAGGATCTGGGCGCGCCGATCGTCGAGCGCGGCCACAAATTCCACGGCCTGACCAGTCAGGGCCGTGTCGCGCTCGACCATGCGCATCGCATTCTGGCCGAGGCCGACATCCTGCGGCGCAGCCTCAAGGATATGGACAAGGGGCTGTCGGGCCGGCTGCGGCTTGGCGCGATTCCGACCGCTATGCCAATCATCTCGCATCTCACCGGGCCTTTTCATGCGCGCTTTCCCAACGTGTCGGTGACCGTTCTGTCGCAGACATCGCAGGAGATTCAACGCGGCATTGACGATTTCGAGCTCGATGTCGGCGTGACCTATCTCGACAACGAGCCGCTGGTGAATGTGCTGACCAAGCCGATCTATAGCGAGGAATATGTCTTCCTCACCCCGGCCGCCGGCCCTTATGCGCAGCGCCGCAAGATCAGCTGGAAGGAGGCCGCGCAGGCGCCTTTGTGCCTGCTGACGCCTGACATGCAGAACCGGCGCATCATCGACGGCATTTTCCGCTCGGTGGACGCTCAGCCTAAGCCCTCGGTGGAGACCAATTCGATCTTCAATTTGTGCTCGCACGCGAGTTCCGGCCTCTGGTCCTCGATCGTGCCGCGCCAATTGCTACAGTTTTTTGGCCTGCCGCGCCAGACGCGCGCGATCGAACTGGTCGAGCCCAGCGCGAGGCGGATGATCGGGCTGATCATGTCGGACCGCGAACCCGCGTCGCCGCTCGCGCGCAACCTGCTGGCGATGGAGCGGCCCGACGACATCGGCCGCCTCATTGTCCCGCCGGCGGCGCCGGGAAGCGGCGACGATTATCGATAGGCTCTTTCTATCGTGCATTCGGAATGTTCAATTGGAAAAACCAATCGATTTGAACGATTCTATTCGGGACGCAGCGGATGGCCGGTGGGCGCATCGCTGATCGGGAGGCTTGGATGAAGGGCTGCGCGCCCTGGGACGCCGAGGCGGCGGCCCGCATCATCGAGGAGCATCGCGGGCGGCAAGGCGCGGCTTTGCCCATTCTGCGCGCGCTGCAGGAATGCTTTGGCTATGTCGACAAGGCGGCGGTTCCGATGATCGCCGACGCGCTTAACGTGTCGAAGGCGGAAATCCACGGAATCATCACCTTCTATCACGACTTTCGCGCCGCGCCGGTCGATGGCGATGTTTTGAAGCTATGTCGTGCGGAATCCTGTCAGGCGATGGGCTGCGAAGACCTCGTCGCGCATCTGGCCGCTGAGCACCGTATCGTCGCCGACCAGCACAGCCCCGGCGCGACGCTCCGTGTCGAGACCGTCTATTGTCTTGGTAATTGCGCGCTGTCCCCGGCGGCTTTGCTGAACGGCGATCCCGTCGGCCGGCTCAATCGATCGCGGATCGATTCCATCGTTCACGACGCTTCCGGAGGCGCTTGATGAGCGTCAGGATTTATGTTCCCGGCGATTCCGCCGCTCTCTCGGTCGGCGCCGAGCAGGTCGCCAGCGCGATCGCGCGCGAGGCGCGTCAGCGGAGCCTCGACATCCAACTCACGCGCAATGGCTCGCGCGGCCTGTTCTGGCTGGAGCCGCTGGTCGAAGTGGAGACGGCGCAAGGCCGGCTCGCCTATGGCCCGATCGAACCGGGCGATGTCGTCTCGCTGTTTGACGCGGGCTTTGTCAGCGGCGGCGCACATCCAAAAGCGTTTGGGCGGATTGAGAACATCCCCTATCTTGCGAACCAGCAGCGCATGATTTTCGCACGCTGCGGCGTTACGGATCCGCTTTCGATCGAAGATTACCGCTGGCATGGTGGCCTGAAGGGGCTCGCGCGCGCCCTCGAAATCGGGCCAAGGCCAACCATCGAGGAGGTTCTTGCCTCGGGCTTGCGCGGGCGCGGTGGCGCGGGTTTTCCGACGGGCATTAAATGGCGCACGGTCGCGGGCGTCGAAGCGGACCAGAAATATATCGTTTGCAATGCCGACGAAGGCGACAGCGGCACTTTCGCTGATCGCATGCTGATGGAAGGCGATCCCTTCACGCTGATCGAAGGCATGACGATCGCCGCGCTCGCCGTCGGCGCGACGAAGGGCTTCGTCTACATCCGCTCGGAATATCCACATGCCTTCCGCATGTTCGAGGCGGCGATCGAAAAAGCGCGCAAGGCGGCTGTGCTCGGACCCCGCATTCTCGGGTCGAACCATGCCTTCGACATCGAAGCGCGGCTCGGCGCCGGCGCCTATATCTGCGGCGAGGAGACGTCACTGCTGGAAAGCCTGGAGGGCCGGCGCGGGCAAGTGCGCGCCAAGCCGCCTTTGCCGGCGATTCAGGGCCTGTTCGGCAAGCCGACGGTCATCAACAATGTGCTGTCTTTCGCCTCCACGCCATGGATTCTTCAACATGGCGGCAAGGCCTATGCCGAATATGGGATGGGGCGCTCGCGCGGGACGCAACCCTTCCAGCTCGCCGGCAATGTCCGTTACGGCGGCCTTGTCGAACTGGCGCTTGGCGCGACGATCCGCCGTCTCGTCGAGGATTTCGGCGGCGGCACAAAATCGGGGCGGAAGTTGCGCGCCGTCCAGGTCGGCGGTCCGCTCGGCTCCTACTTTCCTGACAGCCTGCTCGATACGCCGCTCGATTACGAAGCGATGCTCGCCGCCAAGGGCATGCTCGGCCATGGCGGCATTGTCGTGTTCGATGACAGCGTCGATCTCGCGCGACAGGCTCGGTTCGCGTTTGAATTTTGCGCCAAGGAGAGTTGCGGCAAATGCACGCCATGCCGCATCGGCTCGACGCGCGGCGTGGAGACGGTCGACAAGATCATCGCCGGCGTCAATCACGGCGCCAATCTCGAATTGCTGCGCGACCTCTGCGCTGTGCTGACGGATGGTTCGCTCTGCGCGCTCGGCGGCCTCACGCCGATGCCGGTCATCAGCGCGCTCGATAATTTCAGTGAAGACTTTGCGCTCCGCGCGGCGCCGATAGCGGCGGAATAGGAGGTTCCCATGGCGCTCATTCGCGAACTCGACACGGGCACGCCGATCCGCATCGGCGGCGATATGCTGACGCTGACCATTGACGGCCAAGAAGTTCGCGTGCCGGCCGGGACTTCCGTGATGGCGGCGGCGGCAAGCCTTGGCACGCAAATCCCCAAACTCTGTGCAACCGACATGCTGGAGGCCTTCGGCTCCTGCAGGCTTTGCCTCGTCGAGATCGAGGGGCGTAAGGGGACCCCGGCGTCTTGCACGACGCCGGTCGAAGCGGGCATGACAGTGAAGACCCAGACGCCGCGTCTCGCCAAACTGCGGCGCGGCGTGATGGAGCTTTATATTTCCGATCATCCGCTGGACTGTCTGACCTGCAGCGCCAATGGCGATTGCGAATTGCAGACACAAGCTGGCGTCGTTGGCTTGCGCGACGTGCGCTATGGCTATGACGGAGAAAACCATCTCAAGGCGCCGACGGATTCCTCCAATCCCTATTTTACCTTCGAATCGTCCAAATGCATCGTCTGCTCGCGCTGCGTGCGCGCCTGCGAGGAAGTACAGGGCACTTTCGCGCTGACCATTGAGGGGCGCGGCTTTGGCTCGAAAGTCTCTCCCGGCGGCGTTGATTTCTTCGGCTCGGAATGCGTGTCGTGCGGCGCCTGCGTGCAGGCCTGCCCGACCGCGACACTGAACGAAAAAAGCGTCATCGCGCTGGGAACGCCCGAACATTCCGTCGTGACCACCTGCGCCTATTGCGGCGTCGGCTGCTCGTTCAAGGCCGAGATGAAGGGCGAGGAGGTCGTGCGCATGGTTCCCTATAAGGCAGGCAAGGCCAATGAAGGCCATTCTTGCATCAAGGGCCGCTTTGCTTATGGCTACGCCACTCATAAGGACCGCATCACGAAGCCGATGATCCGCGCCAAAATCACCGACCCCTGGCGCGAAGTTTCTTGGGACGAAGCGCTGAATCACGCCGCGAGCGAATTCAAACGCTTGCAAAAAGACTATGGTCGCGATTCCATTGGCGCGATCACCTCGTCACGCTGCACGAACGAGGAAGTGTTCATCATGCAGAAGCTCGTGCGGGCGGGCTTTGGCAATAACAACGTCGACACCTGCGCGCGCGTCTGCCATTCGCCGACCGGCTATGGCCTGAGCAAGACGTTCGGCACATCGGCCGGCACGCAGGATTTCAAATCGGTCGACAAAGCCGATGTCATCATGGTGATCGGCGCCAATCCGACTGACGCTCATCCCGTCTTCGCTTCGCGCATGAAAAGGCGCCTGCGCGCCGGCGCGCGTCTGATCATCGTCGACCCCCGCCGCATCGATCTCGTCAAATCGCCGCACGTCGAAGCGGATTATCATCTGCCGCTTCGGCCTGGCGCCAATGTCGCCATGATCAATGCGCTCGCTCATGTCGTCGTGACCGAGGGCCTCGTCGACGAGGCTTTCGTGCGCGAGCGCTGCGATCTCGCCAATTTCGAATCCTGGGCGCGCTTCATCGCCGAGGAGCGTAATTCGCCCGAAGCGACGGCGAAGATTTCCGGCGTCGATCCCAACGAATTGCGCGCCGCCGCGCGGCTCTATGCGACGGGCGGTAACGGCGCGATCTATTATGGCCTAGGCGTCACCGAACACAGCCAGGGCTCGACCATGGTCATGGGCATGGCCAATCTCGCGATGGCGACCGGCAATATCGGCCGCGACGGCGTCGGCGTGAATCCCCTGCGCGGGCAGAACAATGTGCAGGGATCCTGCGACATGGGTTCTTTCCCGCATGAATTTTCAGGCTATCGACACGTGTCTGACGATGCGACGCGCGAGACGTTCGAACATCTGTGGGGCGTGAAAGTTTCGAACGAGCCGGGCCTGCGCATTCCCAATATGATGGATGAAGCGGTCGAGGGTTCGTTTAAGGGCCTCTACATCCAGGGGGAGGACATCGCTCAGTCCGATCCCGATACGCAGCACATCACCGCTGGCCTCAAGGCGATGGAATGCGTCATCGTGCAGGACCTCTTCCTGAACGAAACGGCCCGCTATGCGCATGTTTTTTTCCCCGGCTCGTCGTTTCTGGAAAAAGACGGCACGTTCACCAATGCCGAGCGGCGGATCAGCCGCGTGCGCAAGGTGATGGCGCCGCTCGCCGGCATGGCGGACTGGGAGACGACGATCGCCTTCGCGCGCGCGCTTGGCGTCGAGATGAATTATACGCATCCCTCTGAAATTATGGATGAAGTGGCCGCGCTCACGCCGACCTTCGCCGGCGTTTCCTATAAGCGGCTCGACGAACTGAATTCGATCCAGTGGCCATGCAACGACAAAGCCCCAACGGGCACGCCGATCATGCATGTCGATCATTTCGTGCGCGGCAAGGGTCAGTTCATGCTGACCGAGTTTGTCGCGACCGATGAGAGAACCGGACCGCGCTTTCCGCTGTTGCTGACCACGGGGCGCATCCTGTCGCAATATAATGTCGGCGCGCAGACGCGACGCACGTCAAACAACACATGGCACGACGAAGACCTGCTCGAAGTGCATCCCTTCGACGCGGAAAGCCGTGGCATTCGCGACGGCGACCTCGTTTCCATGCAGAGCCGCGTCGGCGAAATAGCCCTGCATGCGAAAATCTCGGAACGCATGCAGCCCGGCGTCGTCTACACGACCTTCCATCACGCCAACACCGGCGCGAATGTCGTGACCACCGAATATTCGGATTGGGCGACCAATTGCCCGGAATATAAGGTGACGGCGGTGCAGGTGCGGCGCACCAACCATTATTCCGACTGGCAGGAACGAGACTGGGAAGAGGGTTTCTCGCTACGCCGCATTGCTCAAGGATTGGTCGATGCCGCGGAGTGACGACAATGGCTCCGCTGCGGTCGCCGCGCGTGACTATCGCTACGATTGCGGCCCCTCTGGCGAGCTCTTCGCGCGAAATATTGCGATAGAGGCGCCGGTCAACATCCTGTTTGGCGGCATTCCCTTCGCGGTGATGATGACGACGCCGGCCGATCTCGAAGATTTCTCGATCGGCTTTGCGCTGACCGAGGGGATTGTCGAGGGTCTAAGCGATATTCGCGGCGTCGAGATTGCGCGCACCGAACAAGGCTTGAAAGTCAATGTCGCCTTGGTCGGGGAGCGCATGAGCGCCCATCTCGCGCGAGGACGCGCCATTTCGGGGCGCACGGGGTGTGGCTTATGCGGCATCGACGACCTCGCTCATCTGCCCGCGGCGCGCGCGCGCATCGCGGATGCCAAGCCGATCGATCCGGCGGCGATCAAGGTCGCCTTGCATGCGCTTGATCAAAGCCAGCCGCTCAACGCCGAGACGCGCGCCGTTCATGCGGCGGCCTGGTGCGATCGCAGCGGGGCCATCGTCGCGTTGCGCGAGGATGTCGGACGGCACAATGCGCTGGACAAGCTCATCGGCGCTGTCGTCAGGAGCGGCGCCTCTCCGGCGGATGGTTTCTTCGTCATTACCAGCCGGTGCTCGTTCGAGATGGTCGCCAAGGCCGCTGTCTTCGGCGCTTCGACGCTGGTGGCGCTTTCCGCGCCGACATCGCTCGCCATCGAGCGAGCCATGGCTTGCGGCATCGCGCTGATCGCCGTAGCGCGCCCCGACCACGCAATGATCTTTACAGAGCACAGCCCGGCCGCCAGCGGAGGTCTTGCGGCATGAGCGGTGGAAAAATCGACAAACTGGTCCACATGGCCAATCAGATCGGCGATTATTTCAAAGTCATGCCGGAGCACGAAGCCGTGAATGGCGCGGCCGACCATCTGCGGCTCTATTGGACGCCAAAGATGGTGGGGGAGATTATCGGTTATGTCGACGCAGGGCATTCCGGACTGAATGCTGTCGCCGCGCGCGCCGTCGCCGAACTCAAACGAAGGTCTAGCATGTAAAGCGTTCGCACTCCGACTAGGATCGCAAACAAACCAAGCCGGCTCGCAAGGGAAAGGCCTGGGATGAAGAGGGAGGATACATGACGACTTATGATTTGGCGGGAGCCGCCGGCGCCGGACTGCTGGACCGGGCGCGCACCATCGCCAAACCCGGCTTCAACCGATGGCTTGTACCACCCGCCGCGCTGGCGATCCACCTGTGCATCGGCATGTCCTACGGGCTCAGCGTGTTCTGGCTGCCGTTGAGCCATGCGCTCGCCGGTCCACAGGATGCGGCTTGCAGGGACATGTCGGTCTTCGACGCGCTCTTCACCACGTCTTGCAACTGGCGGGTGAGCGACCTCCTCGTCATCTTCACGATCGGCATCGTGGTGCTTGGCATATCGGCCGCTTTGTTCGGCGGCTGGCTTGAACGCGCCGGGCCGCGCAAGGCCGGGTTCGTCGCCGCGCTCTGCTGGGGCGGCGGCTTCATTCTGTCTGCGCTCGGCGTCTATCTGCATCAGCTCTGGATCCTCTGGCTGTCGCTCGGCGTGCTCGGCGGCGTCGGGCTCGGGCTGGGCTATATTTCTCCGGTCTCGACGCTGGTGAAATGGTTCCCCGATCGACGCGGCATGGCTACCGGCATGGCGATCATGGGATTTGGCGGCGGCGCGATGATCGGATCGCCGCTCGCCAACCTGCTGATGAACCATTTCAAGACCGCCGATTCCACCGGCGTATGGGAGGCGATGGCGACAATGGGAATCGTCTATCTCTGCTTCATGATGGCCGGCGCTTTCGGCTATCGGGTGGCGCCCGCCGGTTGGGCGCCCGCCGGCTGGACGGCGCCCGCGGCGAAGAGAACAATGATCACCCAAGGCGCCGTCCATCTCGACAATGCGCATAAGACGCCGCAGTTCTGGCTGATCTGGGCCGTTCTGTGCCTGAATGTTTCGGCGGGCATTGGCGTGCTGGCAATGGCCTCGCCGATGTTCCAGGAAATCTTTGGCGGCTCGTTGATCGGACATCCCGAGACGGGCTTTTCCGCGCTCGACGCCGGACAGAAGACGGCGATCGCGACGATCGCGGCGGGTCTGGTCGGCCTGCTCTCGCTATTCAATATCGCGGGTCGATTTTTCTGGGCCTCCTTGTCGGACGGCATCGGTCGCAAGATGACCTATTTTATCTTCTTCGGTTTGGGCATCGTGCTCTATGCTGCCGCGCCCTCGCTCGCGCACATGGGTCAGAAAGCTTTGTTCGTCGCCGCTTTCTGCGTCATCCTGTCGATGTATGGCGGCGGTTTCGCCACCGTCCCCGCTTATCTCGCCGATATTTTCGGAACCCAGTTCGTCGGCGCCATCCACGGGCGGTTGTTGACCGCCTGGTCGGCGGCGGGCGTCGTCGGCCCGCTCGTCATCGGCTACATCCGCGATGCGCAGATATCGGCCGGGGTCGAACGCGCGCTCGTCTATGATCGTACGCTTTATATTCTCGCGGGCTTTCTTGTTGTGGGGTTCATTTGTAACGCGCTTGTGCGGCCCGTCGCGCCGAAATGGCTGATGACTGCCGAAGAAGCGGCCAGGCTCCAGACTTCCCCCAAGGTCGATTCGGCAGGATCGGTTTCTCAAGGGACCGATTTTGGCGGCGGGCTCGACTTCAATACGATCCTGGCCTGGGCGGCGGTTTGCATTCCGCTTGCCTGGGGCGTCTGGAAGACGCTCGACAGCGCAGTCAAGATATTCCAGTAAACAGAGGTGTGGGCGTCCGGCCCGCTTTTAACGCGGTGGGGCGAACCCGCTGAAGTCGAAAGACGCGACCGGGGTGGTCCCGGTCCCAGAGATGGCCGCGCCGCCGCGACTTTACTCAGTGGCCATGATCGCGTAGTTCATTGGAGCAATGAGCCCCGGCCCAGCCCATTGTCGCTGGCGCCGGGGTTTGTTTGTCTAGGGTCTGGAGTTCTCAACGGATGGCTAATGTCGTCGTGGTCGGCGCCCAATGGGGCGACGAGGGAAAAGGCAAGATTGTCGATTGGCTCTCGGTGTCAGCCGATGTCGTCGTGCGTTTTCAGGGCGGTCACAATGCCGGCCATACGCTCGTCATCGACGGCAAAGTGTTCAAGCTCGCGCTGCTGCCGTCGGGCATCGTCCGCTCGGGCAAATTGTCGGTCATCGGCAACGGTGTGGTGCTCGACCCCCATCATTTTGTGGGCGAAGTAGAAAAACTGCGCGGCCAGGGCGTCGAGGTGACGCCGGCCAATCTCAAGATCGCCGAGAACGTTCCTCTCATCCTCGCGCTCCATCGCGAACTCGACGCGCATCGGGAATCCTCCAATGTCGCCGGCGTCAAGATTGGCACGACCAAGCGCGGCATCGGGCCGGCCTATGAGGACAAGGTCGGGCGGCGCGCGATCCGCCTCATGGACCTTGCCGAGCCCAACGAGCTTGACGCCAAGATCGACCGCCTCCTCGCCCATCACGATCCTTTGCGCCGCGGCCTTGGCCTCGAGCCGACCAGCCGCGAGGCGATCCGCGACGAGTTGCTCGCCGTCGCGCCCAAGGTGCTGCCCTTCATGGCCGCGACCTACGATCTGCTCGATCGCGAACGGCGCGCGGGCAAACGCATTCTCTTCGAGGGCGCCCAGGGCGCTTTGCTCGACGTCGATCACGGCACCTATCCCTATGTGACCTCCTCGAACACCGTTGCCGGCAGCGCCGCCGCCGGGTCCGGGCTCGGGCCGGGCGCCATCGGCTACGTCCTGGGAATCGCCAAAGCCTATACGACGCGTGTCGGCGGAGGGCCTTTTCCGACCGAGCTCAACGACGCGACCGGCCAATTGCTCGGTGACCGAGGAAATGAATACGGCGTCAACACCGGGCGGCGCCGCCGCTGCGGCTGGTTCGACGCGGTGCTCGTGCGCCAATGCGTCAAGACTTCCGGCATCGATGGCATCGCGCTCACCAAGCTCGATATTCTCGACGGCTTCGACGAGATCAAGGTCTGCACGCATTATCGTCTCGATGGCGCTGATATCGACTATTTGCCGGCCGCCCAGGGGGCGCAGATGCGCGTCGAGCCGGTCTATGAGACCATCGAGGGATGGCAGGGAACCACAGGCGGCGCACGCTCATGGGCCGATCTCCCCGCTCAGGCCATCAAATATGTCCGCCGCATCGAAGAACTCATCGGCGCGCCTGTCGCCCTATTGTCGACCAGCCCGGAGCGGGAAGACACGATTCTTGTGCATGATCCATTTCGGGATTAATTCGACGCTGGCGCGCGGGGTCTTGAGGGATTGACCGGAACCGATCATGGCTGACTATTATCCGCTTCTCGCCAAAGCTCTGGCAAACCTGCCCAGCCGAGCGGCGCCCACGGCGCGCCGTGCGATCTATGAGCGCGCGCGCAAGGCGTTGATCGGCCAGTTGCGGTCGATCCAGCCGCCGATGCCTGAAGGCGACATAGCGAGCGAAGATGCGGCGCTCGATCAGGCGATCGCGCGCCTGGAAGCCGAATATGGCGGGCCCTCGACGCCCGCAAGCGCGCCGATCGCACCGCCGCCCTCGCCGTCCCCATCTCCCTCCGCCGCCGCAAGTCCAAAGGCGCCGCCCGCCGCGCCTCCGTCTATTCCGGGCGCGCGCCCGAACCCGCCCGTCGCGCGACCCGCGCCCGCCTGGACCCCGAAACCGCTGGCGACCCCGGGCGCCGCGCCGCCGGCAGCCCCTGTCGCCGCGCCGCCGGCATCCCCTGCCGCCGCGCTGAATCCGCCGCCAAGAGCTCCGGTTGCGCCGCCTGCGCCACGGCAACCGACGCTAGGACCCCCGTCGCCCGCCGCTGCCCCAAGCGGGCGCCCCGCGCCGCCTATAGAACCGGCGCGGCTGCTTGCCGGCGGCGGCTCGTCGACTTCCATCGCCCCGCCTGTTGCGGCGCACCAGGGGTCGAGCGCGGACGACCCCGGCCTTGCGCCGATCGTCGCCGCGTCGCCGGCCGCCACGCTCGGCATCCCGCCGGCCAGGACCGGCGCCACGATCGCACGCCCCAGCGCGCCAGGTCGCGACGAGGCGCCCCGACGCAGTCCCTGGCCATTGGCGGCCCTCGTCGTGCTGATATGCATTGCCGGCGCGATCGCCATATTCGCTTATCTCATGCGGGAGAAGCCGCAGGATCTGGCGACCAAGACGACGACCGAAGCGGCCGACAAGACGAATCCGGCAAACCAAAACAAAATCGCCGAACGGATCAAGGGCGCCGGCCAGAGCGATCCGGCGCCGGCCGCCGGCGAAACGCCCATTCCTACGGTGACTGTGCCCGTGGCGCCGGTGCAGGTTGCGCCTGCGCCGGCCGGGGCCTCCGCGTCGCCGCATTTGGCCGACAATGCTCAGACCGCTGCGGCGCCTGCTCCGGCGGCGCCGGCCGCCGCTGTCCCTGGAAACTCGCGCGCCGCGATGCTGATTGGCGTCACGAGCGATCCGCAAAAGCCGATTGTGAATCTGGGCAGCGCCATCTGGTCGATCATTCCCGCGAGTCCTGGCCAGCCCTCAAGCGTGGCCGTGCGGGTTGAAGTGGATATTCCCGACCAGAAAATGCATGCGACGGTGACGATTCGGAAAAACGCGGACGCCAGCCTGCCTGCGACCCATACGATCGATCTGCGCGCGACCTTCGCCGACGGCGCCGAAATCAAAGGGGTCAAGGACATGGGCCTGCCGCAATTGCGCAAGGACGACGCGCCTACCGGCGACGCGGTTTCAGGCGTGCGCGTGAAAATAAACGATAGCTATTATCTGGTCGGCCTCACGCGTTCGGACGCGGACGCGGCTCACAATCTCGATCTTCTGGCCACGCGAAGCTGGTTCGATTTTCCGCTGCTGCTCAATGACGACCGGATCGCCAAGCTGACCTTCACGAAGGGCGAGACTGGCGACAAAGTGATGGCCCAGGCTCTCGACGCCTGGAAATGAAGCGTGATCGATGGCGCTTTATAACGCCTCGTTCCGCTCGTCGTCCTTCGCTTCGTAGCGCACCACGAGCGGCGCCTGGGCTAAGGCGAAGAGAATCGTCAGCGGCATGATGCCGAACGTCTTGAAGCCGACCCAAAAACTAGTCGTCTGCGTGCGCCAGACGATCTCGTTGAGCAGCGCTAGCGCTACGAAAAAGAACGCCCAGCGCCAGGTGAGCTTGCGCCATCCTTCGGGCGTGACGTTCAGCGCGCCGTCGAACAGAATCGGCAACAGCGGCCTGTCGAAGGCAAGCCCGCCAAGAAGGGCGCCGCCGAACAGCAGATAAAGCGCGGTCGGCTTCATCTTGATGAACGTCTCGTCGTGAAAGAAAAAGGTCAACGAGCCGAAGATGACGACGATAATGGCGGTGACCAGGGGCATGATAGGGATGCGCCGCAGCAGCGCATAGGAGACGCCCAGCGTCACGACGACGCTCACCATCATCACGCCCGTCGCCCCGAACAAACCCAGCCTCGAATAGGCGATGAAGAATAGCGCCAACGGACCCAGTTCAAGGACGAGCTTGAGGATTGGATTAATGGTCCTGCGCTTTTCAAGGGCCGCGCCCTGGCCGTCAATCATCGAGGCGTTCTCCCGTTGCGGCATGTCTTAGCGCTCCAGCCCGGCTATCGCATGAGCGAAATCGCGCGCCGCGAAAGGTTCAAGATCCTCGACGCTTTCGCCGACGCCGATGAAATGCACGGGAAGCGCGAACTTCTCGGCGATCGCCACCAGAATGCCGCCGCGCGCCGTGCCGTCGAGCTTGGTCATAACGAGGCCGGTGACGCCGGCGATGCGACCGAAAATCTCGACCTGACTGAGCGCGTTCTGGCCGACGGTGGCGTCGAGCACGAGCAAGACGGCGTGCGGCGCTTCCGGTTCGACCTTTTTCATGACGCGGATCACTTTTTCAAGTTCGCCCATCAACTCGGTCCGATTCTGCAATCGTCCCGCCGTATCCATCAGCACAATGTCCGAACCGTCCGCCCGCGCCGCATTGATCGCGTCGAAGGCGAGGCCAGCGGCGTCCGCGCCCTGCTCGCGCGCGACAATATTGGCGCCGACCCTTCCCGCCCACAGGCGCAATTGCTCGATCGCGGCGGCGCGAAACGTATCGCCGGCCGCCAGCGTGACCTTCAGTCCTTCCGCGGAAAATTTCGCCGCCAGCTTGCCGATCGTCGTTGTCTTGCCCGAGCCATTGACGCCGACCACCAGGATAACGAAAGGCTTTTTGCCGGCTTCGACGACCAAGGGGCGAGCGACGGCTTCAAGAATCCGCTCGACCTCGGCCGCAAGGATCGCCCGCACTTCGCGCGGCTCGATCGCCTTATCGTAGCGCCCGCGCCCCACCGCCTCGCGAATGCGCGTCGCCGCGGCCAGGCCGAGATCGGCCTGGATCAGCAAATCCTCGAGGTCGTCCAGAGCGGCCGCGTCGAGCTTGCGCTTGGCGAAAATATCGACGATGCCCTGGCCGATCGAAGCGGAAGACCGCGATAGGCCTGTTGTCAGGCGCGCGAACCAGCTCCGCTTGGCCGGCGTCGCTTCAGGCGCGCTCGCGAGCGGTTGCGGCGGCGGGTCAGGCTCGGCGCGAGAGAATAGCCGGCGGAACAATCGGGGCTTGGATTTCTCAGCGCCATCGTCGTTGAATGTCATCGCTGTTCCAAACACATTCCCGACGCGCTTGAGGGCGCCGCTCGTCTCGTTCTCGTGTTGCATATAGGCGCGGAGGCTTGGCGCGCGACCGCCGCTCGTTTAGCTATTGGGCCATGACGCCAGAGGAAACAAGAGCGCGCCTGCTCTATCGCGATGGGTTGATGCTCATCCTCGACAAACCGGCGGGAATCGCTGTCCATAAAGGCCCCAAGGGTGGGCAGAGCCTCGAGGATGATTTCGACGCGCTTCGCTTCGGCTTGCCGCGCAAGCCCGCGCTGGCGCATCGGCTCGATCGCGAAACCGCCGGCTGTCTGGTGCTCGGCCGCCATCATAAAGCTTTGGAAAAACTAGGGCTTTTGTTCAAGCAGGGTAAAATCGGAAAGACTTATTGGGCGATCGTCGAAGGCGGCCCTGATGCGCAACAAGGGCTTATCGATCTGCCGCTTGGCCGGCTCGATGCGACGCGCGGCTGGTGGATGAAGGCGGACCCCGCCGGACTGCCGTCGCAAACGCGATGGACAATCGCCGGACGCGGCGAAATCGACGGCCGGGCCATCGCCTGGCTCGAATTGGAGCCTCTGACCGGCCGCACCCATCAATTGCGCGTTCATTGCGCGGCCCAGGGTTGGCCGATTCTTGGCGACAGTGTCTACGGGACGGCGCCAAGAGGGAATATTTCGCAATCCGCGCCTGGACTGCAATTGCTCGCGCGGCGCGTCTCGGTCCCGCTGGCGAAGACTGGGCCGCCGATCGTCGTTGAGGCGCCGGCGCCCGCGCATATGCTGCGCGCCTTGGAAATCTGCGGCTTTGCCGGCGATCCCCCGCGGGCGATCCTCGAGCCGGGCGCAGCGGCTGAGGTGTGAGCGGGCCGCCTGATTCGCCGGCGCGGGGGAGGGGGCTCATCGGCGCTCCAGGAGTCTGGCGGCCAGTTCAGGCGATGTCGACGAGAC
>NZ_LMUI01000041.1:9874-84360 GCF_009765995.1 Methylocapsa sp. S129 | reverse complement strand
CTGGAATTCATGGCTCTCCATCCCCCGCCTCCCGAATCATCAGGAGCACAATAATCAATACCAACAGCTAACGCCATAAGAGCCGGAAAAAACGTTCTAATATCCGCACGATCGCCCCCCGGCCATCCCGGCGCTACGTTAGCAGAGATTCGCGCGCGGGGCGCCTTCACGTTGCTTTGATTTCGAGCGCCGCCGGTCGCGGCGTGAAATTGTGCGGAGCCATAAATACGGCCCGATTCCGGCGTCTCCCATATTGGGCGAGGCCGATGAAACAGGAGTGGAGATGCGTTGTTCTGCGGGGGGATTGCGCCGCTTCGCCGCCTTGGGTCTGGCCCTCGGCCTCGGCGCATTGACGAGCGGCTACGCCGCGCCTTCGTCCGAAGCGCCCTTCCTCGCCGAGAACCAGGCGGCGATGGACAAGATGATGGCCAGCATGGCGATCAAGCCGTCCGGCGACGCCGATCATGATTTCGCCGCCATGATGATCCCCCATCATCAAGGCGCCATCGACATGGCGCAGGCTGAGTTGCGCCACGGACACAATGAGCAGCTCAGGCGGATCGCGCAGGAGATCATCGTCGAACAACAGCAGGAGATCGCCGCGATGCATCTGGCGCTCGGTCAGCCCTTGCCTACATCGACCGCCGCGCCCGATCAGCCGGCGGATCTATCGGCGCGGCCGATGCCGGCGCCGATGATGAACATGAAAAAGGAACCTTGATGGCCCGCAGATTATTTCTCGCAATGCTGCTGAGCGGCGCCGTTCTGGCGAACGGCGTCTCGGCATGGGCGGGCCAGGCGCCCACGGCGGCTGCCGCGCCCGACATTCCGGTCAGTCATCACGACCGCGTCTACGCGGCCGAGCAATTCTCCAACACGGTGTCGGTCATCGATCCCGCTGATAACAAGCTGCTGGGGCTGATCCGTCTCGGCGATCCCTCGCCGATGAATTTCAGCCCGCTCTACAAGGGGCAGGTCCTGGTGCATGGCATGGGCTTTTCGCCCGATCATCGCACGCTCGCCGTCGTGTCGATCGGCTCGAATTCCGTCACTTTCATCGACACTGCGACCAATGCCGTGAAACATACGACTTACGTCGGCCGCTCGCCGCATGAAGCGTTCTTCACCCCCGACGGCAAAGAGGTTTGGGTCACCGTCCGCGGCGAAAATTACATCGCCGTGCTGGATGGCGCCACGTATGAAGAGAAGACGCGGATCGTCGTTCCCAACGGGCCGGGGATGCAGATATTCTCGCCCGACGGCCAATACGGCTACATCTGCTCCTCCTTCAATCCCGAGATCGATATTGTCTCGGTCGCCGACCATGCGATCGTCGGCAAGGCGGCGCAGGCCAGCCCGTTCTGCCCCAATATCGCGGCGACGCCGGATGGATCGCAAGTCTGGTTCACGCTGAAGGACAGCGGCAAGACGCAAGTCTTCGATGCGCGTCCGCCTTTCTCCGTGCTGAAGACGCTCGACACCGGTCCGATCACCAATCACGTCAATATCGTGCGCAATGCGCAGGGCCAGTTCGCCTATGTGACGGTCGGCGGCCTGAACGAGGTCCAGGTGTTTCGCACCGACGATTTCACCAAGGTCGCTACGATTCCTGTCGGCAAGCTGCCGCACGGGATCTGGCCCTCGGGCGACGGGTCGCGCGTCTATGTCGGTCTTGAGAACGACGACAAGATGATCGCGATCGATACGTTGACCAATAAAGTGATCGCCAGCGTGCCGATCGGCCAGGCGCCGCAGGCGGTGGTCTATGTGCCGAACGCCGTGCCGGAAGGGGCGGGGACGGAGGGGCTGCAGCCGCTCGGCCTTGCCGGCGAGGCCGCGCATTTCACCATGGCGCCGCCCGGCGCCAATGCCGCCAGCGCCAAGGCGCCGACCAGCGTGACGCTTTTCGACCAGGGATTGCTGCAGGTGCTGGAGGCCGCGGTCACCGGGCTTGAGCCCAAACATCCTTACGTTCTTGCGCTATCCAGCCGCGCGGACGGCGGCGGCGCGCTTGAGGCGCTGGCGAGCTTCATGACCAATCCCGCCGGCTCGGCGATCGTCAACGCCATTGGTCCGATCCGCCAGATCGTCCAGGGCGGAGCGGACGCGCCCCGTCGTTATCTCGTCATCGCGCCGGGCGGCGCGGCTGGTCCCGGCAAGCCGTTGCAGGTGCAGGTTCCCTAGACAGGAGCGCCCCGCGGACCCCGAGGCGCGCGCGAAGCATTCGTCCGCTGCGCTCTCACGTCGCGACGATTTCCATCTCTGGAGCGGGCGCCCGCAGCGCCGCCGGCTTGTGGATGGCGACGCCGGCCATCACCAGCAGCACGCCGACGCTGTCGCGCAAGCTGGGCATTTGCGCGAGCACGACGATGCCGATCAGCGTCGCGGTCGCCGGCAGCAGCGCGAGCATCAGCGCGAAACTCGCGCGGGGCATGCGCGACATCGCGAGCTGATCGCACACGTAAGGGATGACGGAGGAGCATACGCCGACGCCAATGCCCGCCAGCACCAGTTGCGGCGCGCCGAACGCCTTGACGGCCTGGATGAAGCCGATCGGCATGATGAACAGGAACGCGATGGCCATCGCCGCGCCAAGCCGCTCGACGCCGCCGCTCGCGCCGCCTTCCGAAATCTCGTGGCCGAGCACGATATAGCCGACGAATAGCGCGCCGTTGAGAAACGCCCAGAACAGCCCGACGGGATCGTTCGACCATTTGACGTCGATCAGCAGAAACACGCCAAGCACCGCGAGCGCGAGCGCCGCGAAATTGCGCGCCGTGCGCAGCGCGTAGAGCGCGACGCCGATCGTGCCGATGAATTCCATCGCCGCCACCAGGCTCATCGGCAGCCGGTCGAGTGCGAGATAGAACGACGTGTTCATAACGGCGAGGCATGCGCCAAGGCCGATCAGCAACAGCCGCGTTCTGGCGTCCGCTTGCCGGATCGTGCGCCACGGCTTGGTCCATGGCGCAAAGATCGCCGCCGCCGAGGCGATCCGCATCCAGGCGACGCCGGTGACGCCGACGGCCGGAAAAAGCAGCACGGCGAAGGAGGGGCCGAGATAATGGAAGACCGCGCTGACCGCGAACCAGGCCTGCGGCGGCGCGGCATGGGCGGCGCTGGTGAATGTCAGTTTCGATGGCGGCATGCGGCTCTCCTCCTGCAATTCTCATTGTGGCGACGAAACGCCATTCCCCCGTCATGGCCGGGCTTGTCCCGGCCATCCACGCGGCGCCGTTGCAAAAACCTTTCGGGTTGGTCTCGGCATCACGGCGTGGATGGCCGGGACAAGCCCGGCCATGACGGGGAGAGGCCAAAATCAGAATTTCCGACTATCTTCCATTTCATTATGAAAGCCGTAAGCGCCTTATTCTATAGCACTTAGAATGATAGGAACGATTAATTTCGATCGATCAGAGGAATATCCGATGAAACGCCTTCGATATGAAAACGGCGCCATCGATGCGGTCGACATTCGCATCCTGGACGCCTTGGTCAAGGACGCCCGCGTCAGCGTCGCCGATCTTGCGCGCCTCGTCGGACTGTCGCCGCCGAGCGTGTCGGAGCGGATCCGGCGTCTGGAGGAATCGGGCGTGATCGAAGGCTATTCGGCGACGATCAACCCGAAGGCGCTGGGTCTGCCGATCGCGGCCTGGCTGCGCATCAGGCCAGTGCCCGGGCAATTGCAAGAGGTCGCCGAACTTCTCCGCGCGCTGCCGCAGATCGTCGAATGCGATCGCATCACCGGCGAGGATTGCTTCATCGCGCGCGCCCATGTCGCATCCGTCGAAGAGCTGGAGAAGCTGATCGACCAGGTGATCCCCTATGCGATGACCAACACCTCGATCATCCAGTCTTCGCCCGTCAAGCGGCGCTTGCCGCCGATGGCGCGCGCGGAAGGGCGCTTGTAGACGCGATCGCTGATCGCGTCCCGTTCCGCAGGGAAAACGCGTCGGCGATGAGCGCGGTCAACGACCGCGCCTTGGCTGCATCCGCTACGCATCAACCTCATACGTCCAGACGCGAAACGATTTCAGAAGATGCGGTCCGAAGGAATTGATCAGCGGAATATCGGCCGCGTCGCGCCCGCGCGCGACGACGATCCGGCCGATGCGCGGAATATTGTTGCGCGGATCGAAGGTGCGCCACGCGCCGCCAAGGTACACTTCGATCCAGGCGCTGAAATCCATTGGGTCGACGACAGGCACGCCGATATCGCCCAGATGCCCGTTGACATAGCGCGCCGGAATATTGAGGCAGCGGCATAGAGTGAGCGCGAGATGGGCGAAGTCGCGGCACACGCCGATGCGCTCGTTGAACGCTTCGAACGCCGTTCGGGTTGAGCGCGCCTGCAGATAGTCGAACTTGATGTGGCCGTGCACGAAATCGCAAACCGCCTGCACGCGGCTCCATCCCGGCGCGAGCGCGCCGAACATGTCCCATGCCGCCTGGCTCAGCTTGTCTGTCTCGCAATAACGGCTACCCATGAGATAGACGAGGCATTCGTCGGGCAGGTCGGCGACGGGAATTTCCTTAGCCTCGGGAAACGCCGCATTGGGTTTGCCGTCGACTTCGATCGTCGCATCGCCCCAGAGCGTCAGATCGCGGGCGGGCGCAACGAGACGCCGGCACTGGTTGCCGAAAAGATCGCGATAGGTCGTCGTGGGAATAATCGGCGTCGTGAACACCCGTTCGGCGACGCGAATGGCCTCGTCGTGATCGTCATGCACCGACAGCAGGCAGACCAGCGCGGTCGGCTGCGCGCAGTTCAGGGTGATTTCATAGCCATAACGGATCAGCATCCAGAAACCTCGGAGCGGGCGACGTCGCGCTCCCGGGTTTGGAAACGATGCAATCGGCGGAAGGCGCGAGAGCGCGGGCAAGCCTAGGGCATAAAGGCTGGGATAGCTAATCGGCCTGACTGCGCCGCCGCGCCCGGTGGCGAATCCCGTCAGGCGGGCGAAGCGAGCGGCTTGCCTTTCTCGACGATATAGGTCCCAACGAGAATCGACTTGGCCGGGCCGTTCTTCGCACTGTGCGGAATATTGGCCGGGATCTGAAACGCATCGCCCGGCTGGAGCTGGCGCGGCGCCTGACCATCGACGCTAAGCTCGCTCGCGCCTTCGATGAGATAGGTCGCCTCGACGCCGGGATGGGTGTGGCGCGCGACCAGCGCGCTCGCCTCGATTTCGATGCGAACGGTGACGGTGACATAGCCTTCGACCGGACCGTCGATCTGGCTGAGCATGAACCGCTTGAGGCCCGGCGTCTGCGCCGAAGCGCCGGTAGCCATAAATCCTGTGACCGCGCAAAGCGCGCAGCCGACGAAACCGCGACGAGTCAGCATGGAATCCTCCCGATTTTTGAGGCGGCAATCCATCCTGATCGAATGCCCGTCGTCAAGGCGATCCGCATCCAATTAAGCGATGCCGCCGGTGCGGCTCAAGGGGTGCGAGGCCGTTCAGGTATCCCAGCTCGAACGCACATGAGACTCGGCGCTGGTGTCAGCGCCGCCTGTCCATTGATTGCATGGAGGCGATTATGCGCGAGAGGAATTCGAACTCAAGGATCGCTTTTCAGGCGACCGCCCATAGCAGTCAGCTTGCTGACTGCGTAAACTTGTCAGCAACGGCGGCGCGCCTTCGGCGCGTCCTTGAGTTCGAATTCCTCTCGCGCTCCGCTCCGCCATGCAAATAATGGATAATTTCGCCACTTGGCCGTCTCATGTCTATTGAACGACGCCCCCCTGCGTGACGCGACGCCCCGGCGCCCCTAAGATGGCGCTCGAAGCCCTTCGGCCTGCATTGGGAGAGCGCCCGCATCCATGTTGGACGGCATGAGCGTCATCGTCACGGCGATCGGCTATATCTGCGCTTTATTCCTTGTCGCCTGGTGGGGCGACAAGGGTGGGCGGCGCATCATCGCGCGCGGGCGCCCGCTGATCTATTCGCTCAGTCTCGCCGTCTATTGCACGACCTGGACCTATTATGGCTCGGTCGGCATCGCTTCGGCGCATGGGCTCGATTTCCTGCCGATCTATATCGGCCCGGTTCTCGTCATCGGTTTTGGCCAAAGGCTCGTCGCGCGCATCGCCGCGCTCGCGCGCGCGCAAAACATCACCTCGGTCGCCGATTTCGTCGCCGCCCGCTACGGCAAGGCGCAGAATGTCGCGGCGATGGTCGCACTCATCGCGGTGATCGGCGCCGCGCCCTATATCGCACTGCAGCTCAAAGCCATCGCGCAGACGATGATGATGCTGGTCGGTTCGTTCGAACAGGGGCGTCTTGCGCCCGCGGCTCCGTCCTCGCTGTTCGTCCTTGCGATCGCCTTGCTGCTCGCCGCCTTCGCAATGGCGTTCGGCACGCGCCGCATCGATCCGACCGAACATCAGGACGGGCTGATCCTGGCGATCGCTGCCGAGTCGCTGGTCAAGCTGGTGGCGTTTCTGGCGGTCGGCGCCTTTGTCGTCTGGGGCATGTTCGGCGGCCTTAGCGATCTCGCCCGCATCGCGCAGGCCGAGCCGCCAATCGCCGCCGTCATGAAGAATCCGCCCGACGCGGCCGCCTGGATCGTCACCACTTTGCTGTCGGCGCTGGCGATCCTGCTGCTGCCGCGCCAGTTCCATGTGACGATCGTCGAAAATCGCGATGCGCGCGACATCAAGACCGCCGCCTGGCTATTTCCGCTCTATCTCGTCGCCATCAATCTATTCGTCGCGCCGCTGGCGATCGCGGGCCTGGCGACCTTCGCCGATGGGACGATCGATCGCGACCTGACGGTGCTGGCCCTGCCGCTCAGCGCCGGCGCGCATGGCCTGGCTCTGTTCACTATGGTCGGCGGCCTGTCGGCGGCGATCGCGATGGTGGTGGTCGAAAGCGTCGCGCTGTCGATCAATGTGTCGAACGATCTCGTCATGCCGCTGGTGCTGCGCCGACGCGGCGCGCGGGCCGATGCGGCGGGCGATATCGGATCGCTCGTCCTGATCGTGCGGCGCGGCGCCATTCTCGTCGTTCTGTTCCTCGGCTACGCCTATATCCGTGTGGCGAGCCAGGCGGCGCTCGCCTCGCTCGGCCTGCTGTCTTTCGCCGCGGTCGCGCAGATCGCGCCAGCCTTTCTGGGCGGCCTGTTCTGGCGGCGCGCCAATGCGCGCGGCGCGATGGCGGGCCTCGTCGCGGGGTCGCTGATCTGGTTCTATACGCTGCTGCTGCCTTCGCTCGAACTCAATGGCGCCTTCGCCGATTTCCTCGAACATGGGCCGCTGGCCATCGCCTGGTTGCGGCCGGCGGCTTTGTTCGCCTGGACGGCCAATCCGTTGGTCAATGGCGCGACCTTGAGCCTTGGCGTCAACATCGCCGCTTTCGTCGCCTTCTCGCTGTCCCGCCAGGCCGATCCGATCGAGCGCGTGCAGGCCAATGTGTTTGTCGGCGGCGCGCCGACCGCCAAAGCGCACGCCTTCCGGCTATGGCGGGCGTCGACGACGGCGGGCGAGCTTGAGGCGACGGTGGCGCGTTATCTCGGCGCCGATCGCGCCAGAAACGCGCTTGAGGCGTTCATGGGCGAGCGCGGCCTGCCATTGGAGGCGTCAAGCGAGGCCGACGCCCATCTCATCCGCCACGCCGAACATCTGCTGGCCTCGGCGATCGGCGGCTCGTCGGCGCGCCTTGTCATGTCGCTGTTGTTTCGCCGGCGCGCGATGTCAGGCAAATCGGCGCTGAAACTGATCGATGACGCCTCCTCGGCGATCCAGTCCAATCGCGATCTGTTGCAGCATGCGCTCGATCACGCGCGTCAGGGCATCACGGTGTTCGATCGCAATCTCGCGTTGACCTGCTGGAATCGGGAATTCTGCGATCTCTTCGAATTGCCGGCCTCGCTGATGCGGGTCGGCGTCGGCCTCGACGAGATCGTGCGCTTCAACGCCGAGCGCGGCGCCTATGGGGCCGGCTCGGCCGACGACTTTGTCGCCGAGCGCATCGAGAGCCAGCTCAACGAGCAGGAGCCCTTGCGTCTGCGTCTGCATCCTTCGATGCGCGTCATCGAAATCCGCTCGGCGCGCCTGCCGGACGGGGGTATCGTCACGACCTATACCGACGTGACGCAAAACGTCGAGGCCGAGGAAACGCTGGCCGCGGCCAACGAACGGTTGGAGCGGCGCGTGCGCGAGCGCACCGAGGAGCTGGAGCGCCTCAATGGCGAACTGGCGCTGGCCAAGACCGAAGCGGACGAGGCCAATGCCTCCAAGACGCGGTTTCTGGCGGCGGCCAGCCACGACATTCTGCAGCCGCTCAATGCGGCGCGTCTTTATTCGAGTGCGCTGAACGAAGCGGCCGGCGCCGGCAAGGCGGACGAACAGGCGGGCCTGGCGCGCAATGTCGACGCCTCGCTGGAAGCGGTGGAGGAAATCCTCAGCGCCTTGCTTGACATTTCGCGCCTCGACGCCGGCGCGACGCGGCCGGAAATTTCCGATTCGCCGATCGGCGAAATTCTCGCGCAGCTCGAAATTGAATTTGCGCCTATGGCGCGCGCCAAAGGCCTGAAACTGACCTTCGTCGCCTGCTCGCTCAACGTGCGGTCGGACCGCCGCCTGCTGCGGCGCCTTTTGCGCAATCTCGTCTCCAACGGCATCAAATATACGCCGCGCGGCAAGGTGCTGGTCGGATGCCGGCGCCGCGGCGACGCGCTGCGCATCGAGGTCTGGGACACTGGCATGGGCATTCCGCAGACCAAGCAAAAGATCGTGTTCGAGGAATTCCAGCGGCTCGATCAAGGCGCCAAGGTGGCGCCGGGATTGGGCCTTGGTCTGTCCATCGTGCAGCGCCTCGGGCGGGTGCTCGGGCATGAGGTCGCCCTTCGTTCGAAAAGCGGCGCCGGTTCGCTGTTCAGCGTGACGGCGCCGCTTGGCGCGGCGGCGGGAGCCAGAGAGGGGCAGGCCGCCGAGGATCTGGCGCGGGCGCGCGAGCCGCTGAACGATCTTCTCGTGCTCGCCATCGACAATGAGCCGCGCGTGGTCGAGGGCATGCGCGTCTTGCTGGAGAAATGGGGCTGCCGCGTCGCCACCGCCGCGGGCATGACGGACGCGCCGATGGCGATGCGCGCGTTTGGGGCCGCCCCCGAAATCATCATCGCCGATTATCACCTTGACGATGGCGACGGCATTGCGGCGATCGGCGCGCTGCGCGCGACCTTTGGCGCTATTCCCGCCATCCTCGCCACCGCTGACCGCAGCCCCGAAGTGCGCCAGGCTGCGCTGCGCGCGCGCATTTCCATTCTCCACAAGCCGTTGAAGCCGGCGCAACTGCGCGCGCTGCTGATGCGCTGCAAGACGATGCGGCTGGCGGCGGAGTAGGGGAGGGGCAAGGAGGGCTTGAGAGGTTAGCGGGCCGCGATGACCTGAACAAACTTTCGGATTCTCTGAGCCGGCTTCGCGTGACGCGAAGGAGCAGCGTCGCGAGACGCTGCTCCAGGAGACGATCCGGCGCTTTTAGACGCTTAGAGAGCGAGCGCTTCCTCAAATTTCCCCGTTTTGCTGAGGCGCACAGTCTCCGCGCTGCCCTCTTCAAGCGAGACGTTTCGCGTTTCCAGCCCGTTGCGCCACCAAAGGGCCGCCGCGATCGGACCAGGAAGCGCGAGCGCCATGAGGACAATCAGAGCCAACACGGGGGTCCCCGTGAACTGATAGGCGGAGGTCAGCAGGAACGGGGCGATCATGGCGCCGGCGCGCCCCACGGCGACCGAGACGCCGAGGCCGGTTGCGCGGATTCGCGTCGGCAAAACCTCCGATGAGACGACATAGGCCGAGATGTAGGCCCAGGTGACGCCGAACTGGATCATGCAATAGCTCACAACTGCAACCGGCAGGTTGGTCAACGCGCAGAGCGGCAGGATCGCGAGGACCGCCAGGCTATAGCTCGCCAACAGCGATCTGCGACGGCCCCAGGCCTCGATGGTGTGGGCGGCGGCGAGCCCGCCGAGAAGAGCGGCGACATTGCCGAAGAGATAGTAGATCGGCACGTCGCTCGCCGGCACTTTGAGATAGGGGAGGACGACGAGCCCCATCAGGACCAGTACGCCATAGACGACGGTCGCTTGCGAAAAGTTGAAGGCGCTCGCAAGGGCGCACCGCCAACGGTATTGGCCGAAGAGGTCGCGCAGGTTCCCCAAGAAATCGGGGCGTTCCGGCGCGAAGGCGACGGCCTGGTAGCGTCGATCGGCCTGCGTGGAATGACCCTCCTGACGCGCTTTTTCGGCGATGCGTTCGACGATGGTCTCGACCTCGGCGATCCGCCCCTGCTGCAGCAGCCAGCGCGGCGATTCGGGAACGACGCGGCGCACCCAGACGAAGATGATGGCGAGCGCCGCGCCAAGCCCGAAGCCGATGCGCCAGGAGAGCTCGGCCGGCAGATAGGCGATCAGCAGCCACGAGGCGCCGGCCGACAACAGGGCCCCAAGCGGAAATCCGGACAGGATGAACGTATCGGTGCGGCCGCGGTGCGATTTTGGAACCAGTTCGCCCATGGCGGCCGTAACGGCGGAATATTCGCCGCCGACCGCCAGAGCGGTCATGATGCGGAAGAACAGGAATGACTCATAGTTCCACGAAAAAACCGTCCCCACGCTGAACACGACGTACCAGACGAGCGTGCCTAGAAACAGGCGCTTTCGGCCAAAGCGATCGGCGAGGTAGCCGAACGCGATGGCGCCGATCAGCATGCCGCACAGCCAGACCGTCACGGCCAGGGAGCTTTGCAGGGACGACAGGCGCCATTGCGCTTTGATGATTCCGAACATGCTGCCGATCATGTTCGTTTCGAAGGAGTCGAGGGCCCAGCCGACGCCGAGCGCAAGCGTCATGGTCGTGTGGAAACGCGTCCATGGCATGTTGTCGAGGCGCGCGAGCGCATCGGTCTGGATGACGGTCTCTGAAGACATGGGATGTTCCTCTTGAGCAGGTTGCGTCAGGCGGCGGTTGCGGGTGGACGTGCGCGAAGCGGGAAGCGATCGAGCGAACTGATGAAGTTCCGGCCACGCGGACCGTCGAACGCGTCGACGACGATGCGATTCCACTGCGACTCGCTCAGGCCGTAGTCGCCGGGGCTCGGCGACACCCCGAGCGCATCGAGGAATGACCGGAGCGCGGCCGGCGCCTGGGCGGCGTCTCCGAAAATATCCGCGAGCGCCGCGTCGCAGGCCGGATCGACGCCGAGCGCCGCTTTCATCACCTCCGGCAGGCAGAACGAGCAGGCGATGCCGTGCGTCACGCCCCGCTCAAGGGTGAGGGCGTAGGAGATGTTGTGAGCGAGCGCGGTCTGCGTGTTCGAGAAGGCGAGGCCAGCGCGCAACGCACCCAGCGCTAGTTGGCGGCGGGCGTCGAGATTGTCGCGGCCGGCCGAGAGCCGCTTGAGCCCCTCCATAATGTCGCGGGCGGCCAGGGTGGCGAACCCCCGCGTTATCGGATTGGCGTTGCGGTTCCAGATGCTCTCGAGAGCGTGCGACAGGGCGTCGAGGCCGCTCGCAAGGCTCGTCGGCCAAGGCAGGCTCGCGGTCAGTCCAGGGTCGACCAGCGCCGCCTCGGCATAGAGATCGTCGCGCGCCAGCGATAGTTTGCGCTGCTTTTCGGGATCCCAGATCGTCGCCCACCGGGTGACGTCGCTGCCTGTTCCGGCCGTCGTCGGGACGGCGATAAACGGCAGCGCCCGCCGACTGTCGGCGATCCCAGTCTCGAGATAGCGGACGACCGGCGCCCATTCCCCATGACCGACGGCCAGGAATTTCGTCGAGTCGATGACCGAACCGCCGCCGAGCGCCACCAGAACCTCGGGCTGTTTCGGCAGGGCCTGCACCTTGGCGCAGACGTTCCGCAGCATGGCGAGGGAAGGGTTCGGTTCGATGCCGTCGATCATCGCGAGAGGGGGACCGGCCAGTCGCGCCACCTGGGCGCTGAGAGGCTTGAACGGCGCGTCCGGGTGGGTGACCAGGAGATAACCGCGGCCGGCCACCAATGTCCCAATCTCGTTCAGAGCGTCGAGGCCGAACGTGATGCGGACAGGGTTGCGGAAGGTCCAGGACGTCATAGCGCGTCTCCTTTCGTCAAACGGATCTCGATCGCGTCGATCACGGGCAGCAGCTCCGCGATGCTGTCGATCGTGTAATGCGCGCCGGCGTCCAATTGCCGCCGTCGCCCTGGAACGAGCCGCGCGGCCTGCGCTTCGGGCGTCAGGGCCGCCCAATCGGCGAGGGAAAGCCCGACTTCATTGCCGCTGGCCGTGACGCCGACCGCCCACATGCCCGCGGCCCGCGCCGAAGCAAGCCCGCTCGGGCTGTCGTCGACCACCACGCAGCCGCGCATGTCGGGCGCGCCAAGCGCCAGCGCATTGACCAGCACCATGTCAGGCCACGGCCGCCCGCGCGCCACGTCGCTGACCGTGCAGACGTGATCGGGTTGGTAGCCGCGGGCCTCGACGACCGGCCGCAGCGTGGTCATCACCTCGCGCGGATAACCGGTCGTGCTGCCGATCGCGACGCCGCGGGCGCGCAGCGCTGCGATCGTTTCGAGCGCGCCGGGAATGAGATCGGAGTAGCGGCCGACGCTGACGCGATCGATCTCCAAGAACGCGCGATAGAGAACCGCCACGTCATCATCGTTTGACGGTGCGCCGGTCCGCGCGCGCCAGCGTGCCTGGACCTCGGGGATTTCGAGGATGCGCTCGATATGCTCGCGCTTGGCCACGCCCATGGGCAGCCGCGCCTCCGCGTCGGTGATTTCAACCTCGCGCTGCGCGAAGGCTTTGCGGAAGGCCTCGACCGGGGCGATGCAGCCGAAGTCGATGATCGTGCCTGCCCAATCGAAAATCGCGGTCGTCACGGGGCCGCGATAGGGCTGGTAGGAGGGGGATTGGGGAGCGTTCTTCAAGGTCATTGCCCTTTCGCTATTGGATTTCTCGACCCTAGCGACGGTTCATGACGCTCTTGTCATCGTAAGAACCGTGTTCTATCGATAGATTGAACGGAATTTACGATGAATGGCGATGCAAAATGACCTTGGTGCAGCTTCGCGCATTGCTCGCCGTGGCGCGCTACAACGGCTTTACCGCCGCGGCGCACGCGCTTCGCAGCAGCCAGACCACGCTGACGACGCAGATCCAGGCGCTCGAAGAAGAGCATGGGGTCGAGCTGTTCCATCGCCGGGGGCGGCGGATCGAGCTGACCGATGTCGGCGTCGAGTTCCTGCAGATCGCCCGGCGGATGGTCAGTCTCGAAGACGACGCCCGGTTGCTGCTTGAAGACAGCGGCGCGCTACGCCGCGGCTCCCTGAGGCTCGGCGCGGTGAGCCCCTATCATGTGATCGAGATGATCGAGGCCTTTCACAAGACTTTCCCGGACGTTCACCTCTCGATGAAGCTCGGCAATTCGGAGACCGTGTTGCAGGACATCGACGATTACGCCTGCGAGGTCGGCATTCTGGCCAAGAGCGTGGCGGATGAGCGCTATCACATGCGCCCTTACGCGACCTATCCGGTCATCGCCTTCGTGCACCGGAACCATCGTCTCGCGGGGTCCACATCCCTCTCGCTCGAAGCGCTCGCCAAGGAGCGGCTGCTGATGCGCGAGTCGGGCTCGACGACGCGCCGCGCGCTGGAGGGCGGCTTTGCACGGCTCGGCCTGGTTCCCAATGTCGCCATGGAGGTCGGCAGCCGGGAAGCCGTACGGGAGGGAGTGGCGCGTGAACTCGGCGTCGGAACGGTGTCCATGTCTGAATATGTCCCTGACGAGAGGCTCAGGCCGTTGAGGATCGAGGGCGATCCGGTCGCGACTCACATTCACGTCTGCTGCCTGCGTGAACGGCGTCGAAGCCGAACCATTGCGGCTTTCCTCGATGCGGTCGAGCGTATCCGACCCGCGGAGCATGCGCCCGATGTTCGCAGAGCGACGAGCGATTTTCCGTAAGAATCTCGCTATTTCAAAAGCCCTAAGCGCCCTAAGCGGAGCCGTTCTTACGACGCAACAACGGCTTCGCAATCACTCATTCGCCGCAGGTTGCAGCGGGACAAAGAGACAATGCCCGACGGCGGCCCAAGGCGCCCGGAAACATGGGCTTGTCTTGGATCATTGCGCGATCGGCAACCTGCTGGAGCCGATCAAGCCCGCTGCATCTTGTCCAGGGTTGCCTCGGGGACGCCCGCCATATTGTTCGAAAGCAGATATTTTGGCGACGTCTCGACCCAATGTTTGAGCGTGATTTCCTCGAATTTGCCGGAGTCCCAGGTCTGCACGACCTCCAGATCCTCCTCGCCGGTGTTGACAATGGCGTGCCCGTAACCAGCCGGTATATACGCGGAATCGCCGGCTTTGACGTCGGCCACCTTGCCTCGGCCGCCCGATCCAAACATCGCGACCTGGCCCTTGCCCCTCAGAAAGAAATGGAACTCATTCGCATTGGGGTTCCAATGCAATTCTTTCATCTTGCCGGGCTTGATGACCATCAGGCCGCCGGACATGGTTTTCGATGCCGGCCACTCGTCGACGGTGGCCAGATTGAACGTGCCGCCCTCGAAATCGCGCCGCGACCTCACGTCTTTGAGCAAGCTGAATTTGTGAGTCGATTCTCTCGGCCACGGCGCATCGATCGCCTTTGCCACCGGGAGCATCGGGCCCGACTGAATATAGGTCTCGCCTTTGGGGAAGGCGTCGAAGAGTTCCTTCGTTATCCCGAAATTCCTCGCCAGAATGTCCTTGGGCGTGACATCGAACCAATCGGTAATCGAGAATGTTCCGTGTTCGGAGAACGAGCCATTGTCGAACGACAAAATGAAATGGCACGGCTCGTCGCCGATCGTTTGGATCGAATGTCCATGACCCTTGGGGAAATACCAAAGATCGCCCGGCTCGAAATTATTGATCTCGGTTTGCCCCGATGGATCAAGAACGACCGTCTGGCAACGGCCGCCGATCACGAAAGCCCATTCCGCCGCGATCGCATGCCAGTGCAATTCGCGCGAGCCGCCAGGGTCCAGGAACATGTGAACGCCGGCCAGACCCGTCATGATCGGGAGCTGATGTTCCGTCGACTCCTTCGCCCATCCGCCCGAAGTCACCTTCGGCTTTGAGCCGTCGAGCGACCGCGTGAACTCGGGCATCTCGCCCACGTCCTTGGGATCATGATACGCGACAGTCTGGCCAGGCGGAAGCTGCCGAACTTGGCGCCCGAAGCCGCCGTCGCCCGGATTTCCGGCGTCCGGTTTCGCAGTCTCCGCCAACGCGACGCCGCTGAGCGCGGCCAGGCTGCTCGCGCCAAACGCCGCAGTACCCAAGAAGGCGCGCCTGCTGCTATCCATCCGATTGTCCTCCCAAAGAGCGCAAGCCTTAATGGCTCGTTGAAGCCTAGGCGTCGTAATTTTATCCCCGGGAGAGGCCGAGAACCAGAAGAACCTGACGATCGGTCATGACATTAAATTGAGTTCCGCCGCATCTCTGAGCTCCGCCGCGGCGGTCATCCGCCCTCGGCCAAGGCGCTTCCCATTCCCGATCCAGTTGGGTTAGAAAGGCGTCGGCATCCTCACAGGGGCGTTCTGCTTTGCCATCGTAAGCGCCGGTCTCGCCAGTTTCACCAAGCACGCATGGTCGCGCGTTCGGTCGTAGTCGTGAGTGCGGGGCAGCCTGCATCTTCGCTGCGGCCATATGTTCGCGGCGCCTCGATATGAACTGCGTTCTTCAGGGTGGCGGTTTGAGACCGGTAGGGCAGCGCTGGAACGCGGCGGGGCGCACCGGCCCTCCGCATTCCATCCTTAACGCCACTCAATCCGCCGCCACGCCGCGCCTCTCGGGGCTCCTCAATGCCGTCGTCTTGACGAACTTCCCAACGGGAAGAGCAAGCCGGCATGTCCAATGTCCTCCGAGTCCAATGGACGATTACGCCCCAGATAGCCCCGCGACCCTGGCTGACCTGCAATCGATGCGGCGGCGCGAGAGCGTTCCGCAGCAGCGACAAAATCAGGATCAACGCCAATGGCAAGCGCGTCGACGCCTGGCTGATCTACAAATGCGTGGACTGCGAGAATAGCTGGAACCGTCCGCTGTTCGAGCGTCGACATATCCGCGATATCGACCCCGCGTTTTTGCAAGCGCTTCAGACGAACGATCCGGATTGGGCGCGCCGCGCGGCTTTCGACGTTGAAGACCTCAAGCGCAGGTCGGAGCGGGTGGAAGAGTTCGCCGCCGTCGACGTGCGCAAGCTGGCGCTGTCCGAGGGTTCGGAGCCGCTCGAAAGAATAGAGATCGCGTTGGCCGTTCCCATGCCAACCTGCCTGCGGGTCGATCGTCTGTTGGCGAGCGAGTTCCGAATGTCTCGCGTACGGGTTCAAGAGCTGCAGGCCAATGGACGTCTTGCAATATCCCCGCAAGGCGCGCGAATGCTGCGGCGGCCGGTCAGGGACCGGATGGGCGTCAGCATCGAGATTTTGCCGAAAGACGACGATGTCGATTTCGTAAGGTCGGCTCGCGGCCCATAGCGTGAGAGGAGCGGACGGCTCAATGCGGACACAAATTTCCACTAAACAGTTCGGCGTTGATTCGCAGTTCAATGCGGACGCGTCAGGGGGATCGCAGGGAGGAACCGATGGCCAATATTGCGTGGCACGCTTATTATTTTGACAGCTTGGAGAATTCGTCGCCGCCCGTGCGGACGGAGATCATTGAATCCGAAAGCGAGGACGACGCGGCGAAAGTCGCGACGGGCCATATGGGCCGCTGCAAGCGGTTCGATATCGCGCCCCTCGTATGGGAGCCGCGGCAAAGCCGCATCATCCTGGCGCACGACAGCCTAGCCGAAGGATCCGCGTCGCAACGAGGTTCGCTGTCGCCGCTGTGGGCGTGAGAGAACGGTCTATTCTGGCGAGATCGGGTGCGCGTCAACCGGACGCGGCGGTATAGGGAACAAGGTGGTTTTTCCGGTTTCTCACCTTGACCATCGAATGGGTAGTCGAGCGCTTGTCCCGCCCGCCCCGATCGCGCCAGATTGTTCCGCGCCCTCGCGCGGCGGTTCAATCGTCGCCGCTCCCTAGCGCCCTCAAAGGCTCTCCACATTGCCGTCGACGCCGATCGACTGCCCCGACATGTTACGCCCCGCGTCCGAGACCAGGAACAGCACGGTCGCCGCGACGTCCTGCGCTGACGTCATGCGGCGCAGCGAGATGCGGTCGACATAGGTTTTCTCCATCTCTTGATAGGCGACGCCGACTTGTTTGGCGCGCGCCTCGATGACGCCGGTCATGCGCGGCCCCTCGATGATGCCGGGCAGGATCGCATTGACGCGGATATTGGCGGGGCCGAGTTCCTTGGCCAGACTCTGGGTGAAGCCGATGACGCCCCATTTGGCGGCGGAATAGGGCGTGCGGAGCGCATAGCCAAAACGCCCGGCGGCCGACGAGAGATTGACGATCGCGCCGCCGCCCGCCGCCTTCAGCATCGGAACGGCGTGATGGGCGCAGAGGAACTGGCCCGTCAGGCAGATGTCGATCGTGCGCCGCCAGTCGGCCGGCTTTATGTCCTCGACGCCGCCGGTCGGGCCAGCGATCCCCGCATTATTGATCAGCACGTCGAGCCCGCCAAGATTGGCGCGCACGTCCGCGAACAAGCGCGCGACATCGGCCTCCGAAGAGACGTCCGCCTTGCTGCGCCCGGCGTCCGGCCAGGCCTTGGCGAAATCGCCAAGGAATTCCTCCGACACGTCGCAGATATGGACCCGCGCGCCATGAGCGAGCAGAAGATCGGCGATCGCGCGCCCGATGCCCGAAGCGCCGGCTGTGACGAGGACGCGCATTCCCGGCGGAAGCGCGAAAGTGTTGGGCGGTTGCGGCATGGGGCTCCCTCGATTCCTCGCGATTTTCGAGTCGCGTCGTCGCCCATCGTATAGGAACTCGCCGGCCAATGAAATTTGACGCCGGCGGCGCCCATTTCCGTTTGCCGCGAAATTGCTTTACGAGGCGGCGTCCTTAAATCTTGCGAGACCTTCTCATGAATACCGCGCCGCGACCCTTCGACGACATACGCGCGCTGATCAAAGCCATGCCGGGCCCCGATGAGGCTGCGGCCGCCGCAGTGCGGGCGCGCGAGGCCGAGCTGACCAAGCCGGCCGGTTCGCTGGGACGGCTGGAGACGATCGTCGAATGGCTCGCCGCCTGGCAGGGCGCGCCGCGCCCGCATATCGATCAGCCGCTGGTCGCGGTCTTCGCCGGCAATCATGGCGTCGTCGCGCAAGGCGTTTCGCCGTTTCCCCAATCGGTGACGCAGGCGATGGTCGCCAATTTCGCTTCCGGCGGCGCAGCGATCAATCAGATCTGCAAGACCTTCGATCTCAGTCTCAAAGTATTCGAACTCGCGCTGGAAGTGCCGACCGGCGATATCACGCAAGGCCCCGCGCTCGACGAAAAAGCCTGCGCGGCGACGATGGCCTTCGGCATGGAGGCGCTGGCTTCAGGCGCCGACCTCCTGTGCCTTGGCGAAATGGGCATCGGCAACACCACGGTGGCGGCCGCCATCTATCATGCGCTCTGGGGCGGCAAGCCAGAAGATTGGGTCGGGCGCGGCACGGGCGTCGACGACGAAGGCCTGAAGCGCAAGGCGGGCGCGGTGGCGGCCGCGGTCGCGCTGCATCGCGAACATCTCGGCGATCCGCTGGAGGTTTTGCGCCGCGTCGGCGGGCGCGAGATCGCGGCGATCGCGGGGGCGATCCTGGCCGCGCGCATTCAGCGCACGCCCGTGCTGCTCGACGGCTTCGTCGTCTGCGCGAGCGCGGCGATCCTGCAGGCGCTCGACCCTTCCGCGCTCGACCATTGCATGGCCGCGCATGTGTCGGCCGAAAGCGCGCATGCCGAAGTCCTGCGCCGCCTCGGCAAACCGCCGATCCTTGATCTGGGCATGCGGCTTGGCGAAGGCTCAGGCGCGGCGCTGGCGGTCGGCATCGTCAAAGGCGCGCTCGCCTGCCATATCGGGATGGCGACCTTCGCGGAAGCGGGCGTGGCGGGGAAAGAGGGGTGAACGCGTGCCGGTCGTTTTCCGTCACAAAGGCTTTCGTTTTCTCTTTTACGCAAATGAAGGCGACCCGCGCGAGCCTGTGCATATTCACGTGCTGAAGGACGGAATAGAAGCCAAATTTTGGCTGTCTCCCGAGGTGATTGTCGCCTATAATGATGGCTTCAACGCTTAGACTTTGCGTGAACTGCTCGAACTCGTCACGCATCGGAGAAGCTTTATTTTGAGGGCCTGGGATGAGTTCTTTGGTGAGAGCTAACAGTGTCCGTTTCGATGAGGACAGCTTCTGGGTCGAGTTGTCGGACGGTCGTACGCTCGGCGTTCCGCTGGCGTGGTTTCCGCGCCTGTTGCGCGGCTCGTCGGCGCAGCGCGAGCAGGTCTCTATCAGCGCGCGTGGCCTGCACTGGGAAGATCTGGACGAGGACATCTCCATCGAAGGGCTGCTGGCGGGGCGAGGCGATCAGACACGCCCACGGCCAAAGGCCGGGGTTGCTTGACGCTCGATCTTGGCATGCGGCTGGGCGAAGGTTCGGGCGCGGCGCAGGCGGTCGGAATTGTTGAGGGCGCGCTCGCCCATCATGTCGGTTCCTCCTTTGGAGCGTATCATGGCTGATCCAAACGCGGCATTCGTCGGATCGATCCCTCACGCCTACGATGCGTATCTCGGCCCGCTTCTGTTCCACGAATTCGCCGACGACCTGGCGGCGCGCGTCCCCGTCGCGCCTAGCGCGCGCGTGCTCGAGACGGCTTGCGGCACCGGCATCCTCACCGAACGCCTGCTCAGGCGGCTGGGCGGCCAGGGTGCAATCGTCGCGACCGACCTCAACGAGGCGATGTTCGCTCACGCGCAGCGGCGCGGCGTCGCCGGTCTCGGGCTGGAATGGCGGCAGGCGGACGGGACCAATTTGCCATTCGACGACGCGTCGTTCGATGCTGTTGTCTGCCAGTTCGGCTTGATGTTCTTTCCTGACAAAGCCGCGGGCGTGCGCGAGGCTTTTCGCGTGCTGAAGCCGGGCGGCCGCTATCTCTTCAACGTCTGGGACGCGATCGACGCCAACCCGGTCCCGAAAATCGCCTTCGAAGCGAGCGTTCAATATTTTCCCGAGAGCCCGCCGCAATTCATGCGCGTTCCCTTCAGCCTGCATGACCCCGCGCCGATACGGGCCTGGCTGGCCGACGCCGGATTTCAGAATATCGAATCGCGCACGCTGTCAAAGGTCGGCGCAAGTCCGTCCGCCGCGGAGGCCGCGATTGGCCTCGTCGAAGGCAGCCCGCTTTACACCGAGATCATGAACCGCCGCCCCGAAGCGCTTGCCGATATCAAGGCGATGGTCGCAGCCAATATCGCCGCGGGCTTTGGCGACCATCCGGTGCGCTGTCCGCTGCGCGCGCACGTCTTCTCCGCGCAGCGCCCATAATCTGCGAGGCCTTGCGCAAGATCAATCGTGCTTGCGGGTCGCGAGCAGCGCCGGCTGGAACAGCAGCGCGGCCGAGAGCGTCGTCACAAGCGCGAGCGCCATCAGCTTGCCCATGCTCGACGTGCCGGGGTGGTGCGAGAACCACAGGCTGCCGAAGGCCGTCGCGGTCGCCAAAGCGCTGAAGAAGACGGCGCGCGTCAGGCTCAATTGCAGGAAATTGGTTTCGCCGGCGCGCCACGCCATCACGTAATAGATTTTGAACGCGACGCCCACCCCGAGCAGCAGGGGCAGCGCGATGATATTGGCGAAATTGAGCGGCAGGTCGATCAGCACGCATATTTCGAGGGTTGCGACGATCGCCACCATCAGCGGGATCAGGGTCAGCGCCACATCGGTCAGCCGCCGCAGCACCAGGAACAGCAGAAGCGCGATCGAGACGATCGACCACAGGCCCGCCTGCCAGAAAGCCCTGACGATCGTCTTGGCCGCCTCAAGGATGAAGATCGGGCTGCCCGTCGCCTCCGGCGCGACTTTGAGGACCGCGTCGGCGAATTGACGCATCGTCTTATTGTCGTTCGAGTCGCCTTTCGGCGCGACCTCGATGCGCGCGCGCCCGTCGCTCGCCACCCAATCCTGGACCAGCGAGGGCGGCAGGCTCTCGATCGAGGCGGGCGCCGCGTTCAGCAAGCTGCGGACCTGGTCGAGCGTGACGACGAGCGGTTTGACGAGGGCGTCGCGAATAATCTGGCGCGCGCCGGGCGTCCCGTTGGCCAGGTTGGTCAGGAGGCGGCTCAGTCTGCGCGCATCGTCGGCCGTCTTGCCGCCGGCCTCGCCGATGGAATCAAGCAGGTCCCGCGCCGTCGCTTTGAGCGCCTCGATGTCCTCGGCGTCCGTCGGGGTGGGCGCGACCGATGGCGGATTGAGGGCGTCCTTCAACAGACTAGCCGTGTCCTTGATGATGGCGAGTTTTTCCGGCTGCTCGGTCGGCACGAAGCTTTGCAGGGTGCGCGTCTCGGCGACTTCCGGGACTTGCGACAGCTTGGCCGCCAGCGCCGTCGCCTTGGCCAGATCGGGCGTCAGCACGTCGATCGAGTTGGGGCTGGCGTGCGGGTCCTTCATCAGGTCCAGTAGGGTCGATACGGATTCCGTGCTGGCGCTGCGCAGATTCAAGGGATTGAAGTCGAACCGCAAATTGAAAAGAAGCGGCGCGCCAAGCAGCGTGACGCCCAGCGTCCCGCCGATGATCCAGAAGCGCCAGCGCGTCAGGAAGCGGTCGAGGGGAGCCAGCGCGGCAAAGCCGATCGGATCGGGCTCGCCTTTCGGCTTCAGCGCGGCGATCAGGGCGGGCAACAGGGTGACGCTGGTCGCGAAGGCGATCAGCATGCCCGTTCCGGCGATAAGCCCGAGCTCCGATAGCCCGCGATACGCCGTCGGCAGGAAGGAATAGAAGCCGGCGGCCGTCGAAGCCGCCGCGAGCAGCAGAGGACCGCTGACGCCTGCGCCTGTGTTGCGCAGCGCCGCGCCGATGTTGGCTTCGCTGTGGCGCGCGTCGCGATAGCGCACGGTGAACTGAATGCCAAAATCAACGCCCAGCCCGACGAACAGGACCGCGAAAGCGACCGAGATCAGGTTCAGCGTCCCGACCATCCAGAGGCCGACTGCCGCGGTGATGGCGAGCCCGGCGACCAGATTGGCGAGAACCGCGACGATGAGGCGCGGCTGCTTCAGCGCGAGCCAAAGGATCAGGATGACGATGAGCGCCGTCGCCACGCCGTTGACGGCGGCGCCGTCGGCGACAGTCGCGAATTCCTCATCCGAAAGCGCGACCGGACCCGTCAGGCGCACCTTCACGCCGTGTTCGGGCGTCAGCGAAAGCGCTTTGGCGGCGTCGCGAATGGCCTTGGCGGCGCGCCCGCCCGGTTGCAGATCGCCAAAGTCGAGCTTGGGCTGGAAATAGACGAATTGGCGCAGATCGGCGGGTTCAGGCGCCCGGCCGGCGATCAGCCTGCGCCACGAAAATGCCGGATCGCGCCCGGCGGCCGACCGTTCAAGCGCGTCCGCGATCAGCGCGATCGGTTGCGAAAAGTCCTCAAGCCTACCTTGCCTGAGGCGCACCCCCTGCAGCCCCTGCGATAAAACGCCCATGATTCCGCGCAGGCTCGGATCGGCGGCAAGACCGGTCAGGAAGAACTGCGCGCGGAGGAATTCGTCGCAATTGCGCCGGACCTCCGCCAATGTCCCGAACAGAAGCCCCTCTTGCGCGAAAAAGGGCTCGCCGCCGGGCTGGCGCACGGTGTGAAAGAGATCGGTGCGTGGGGCGAGGCGTTCGCTCAGCGCGCCGGCGGCCGCCGCGGCGGCTTCAGGCGTCGCCGCGTCGACGACCGCGACGATCAGGTCCGTGCGCCCCGGAAACGCACGGTCCAGCACGATTTCCTGTTGCCGCCAAGGCAGCGATTCCGACAAGAGCTTGCTGCTGTCGGTGGTGATCGCGAAATTCTGAACAAGATAGAAAGCCGAGACGCAGGCGAGCGGCAGGAACGCGCCGATGACGGCCCAGCAGTTTCGGCCGCAAAACACGACGATCCGTGCGATCGTTGCGACAATCATCACGTATCCGTCATCTTGCGGGCCGCCTGCTTCCGGAACGAGCCATATGGAATAGCGCCGCGCGTCCGGTCAAGGTCGAGCCCGTCGGGCAAAGCGCGCCGACGCCCCTGCCGCCACGCGAGCACGCAAGATTGATCTCCGACAGGCGATGCATCGTGGCGGCGGCAACGCGGACAGGCTAGCCTGTTTTGCCTGATCTGGCGCTCGCGGAATGGCGCTATCGAATATTCCAAGGGAAAATACCGATGATGTTCAGAACCGCTTTCCTGACAGGATGTCTCCTGGCCATCGGTCCGGCTTTCGCCGCTGAACCCGTGCGCATCGGCGTCACGACCATTCTCAGCGGACCTCTCGCCGATCGCGGACAAAGCGAACAATATGGCGTCGAACTCGCTCTTCAGCGCATCAACCAGGCGGGCGGCGTGCTCGGCCGTCCGGTGGAGGCCGTCTACGGCGACAATGCCGCCGATATCCCCGCGGGGATCGCCGCGACGAAAAGGCTGATCGAGGAGCAGCATGCGCCGGTGCTGCTGGGCGCCCTGGCGACGCCGGTCACGCATGCGATCATGCCCATAGTGCAAGAGGCGAAAGTTCCCCTCGTTATCGATATTTCGGCGGGCCAGGATTTCGTCGATGCGTCCGGCGTCGGCGGCAATGACTATGTCTTCAAGACGATCCCGTCTGATCTCGATATCGCGACCGACATGATGGATTGGCTGAAGGGGCAGGGCGTTCATAGCGTCGCGATCGTCGCCGACGATAACGACTTCAACAAGACCAATGCCGCGAGCATGGAGAAGGCGGCCGCGGCCGCCGGTTTGAAAATCCTCGCCAATGAAACGATCGCCAAGGGGACGACCGATCTTGCGCCGCTGCTCGCGCGCTTCAAGGCGCTGGCGCCGGATCGGATCGTCACTGTGCTGGGTGTTTCCACCGCGGCGTTCTTTCACGCCTATGAACACGCCGGCTGGAGCGTGCCGGTTACCGGACGCATCGACTTTGCGACGGCGATCGGCGCGGTGTCGCCGCAGTTCCTCGCCAAAGGCGGCCTCGACAGCGCCGCGGGCGTCACGGTGTTCACCCCTTTCCTTGAGACGCCGGGCGTTCAGGATTTCGTTCACGCCTATCGCGCCAAATATGGGCTGACGCCGACCCAGCGGTCGTTCTTCGCCTATGAGGCGACCTATCTTGTGGTCGACGCCATCCGCCGCGCGAATTCAGACAGGCCAGGGGACATTCAGCAGGCGCTGAAATCATCCAAAATGCCGTCTCTTCTTGGCGGGACTTATGCGATGGACGACCACAATCATCCCCACACGCCGATGCAGATCGTCGGCGTGCGCGAGGGGAAGATCAGCGTGATCGCGCAAGTGGGCGGCTGACGCGCGCGGCAAGGCCCGTGCTTGCTCGCGTATCGCGCAGGGGCGCCGCGCATTCGGGCTTGCCGGGGCCGCGAGCATGAGAATAAGCTTCATCGGGGCTTTGCAAATTCGTCACAGTGGGACGGCCCTGCCCGGGGAGGCGCTGCTATGAACAATGTCCGGTGGCTCGCAATTCTGCCTTTTCTGGGCATGCTGATCGGCACGGCCTTCGTCAACAATGTCGAGCCTCTGGTCTTTGGAATGCCCTTCGTGCTGGCCTGGATCGTCGGCTGGGTCGTGCTCAGCTCGGTCATCATGGCGATCGTCTATGCCTGCGATCCGGCCAATGCGAAGGCGGACGAAAGCGATGAGAGGGCGGACCGATGAACAGCGCGCTCGTCATCATCTTCCTCGTCGCGGCCTTCTCGCTTGGCCTCGGCCTCCTGGCGCGAAGCGGCAAGCAGATGACGCTGGAGCAATGGACGGTCGGGGGGCGCGGCTTTGGCGCCCTGCTCGTCTTCCTGCTCACCGCGGGCGAGATCTATACGACCTTCACCTTTCTGGGCGGCAGCGGCTATGCCTATGGCAAAGGCGCCTCGGCCTATTACATCCTCGCTTATGGCACGCTCGCCTACGTCCTCTCCTATTGGCTGCTCCCGCCCATCTGGCGCTACGCCAAGCAGGAGCGCCTCGTCTCGCAATCGCATTTCTTCGCGCGCAAATACGAAAGCCCTATGCTCGGCGTGCTCGTCGCGGCGGTTGGCGTGGTCGCGCTCGTTCCCTATCTCGAATTGCAATTCAAAGGGCTCGGCATCATCGTCTCCGTCGCCTCCTATGGTTCGATATCCTCGGATGTCGCGATCTGGATCGGCGCGGCGATCGTCACGATCTATGTGATCGTTTCGGGCGTACGCGGCACCGCCTGGAACGCGGCGGTGAAGGATTTCCTCATCCTCGCCATCGTGATCTTCCTGGGAATCTATCTGCCCTTTCACTATTACGGCGGCTATGGCGACATGTTCCGCGCCATCGATGCGGCCAAGCCCGGCCTCCTCGCTTTCAAGCCGCAGGGCGAGAGCGTCTTGTGGTTTCAGTCGACGGTGCTGCTCACTGCGCTCGGCTTTTATATGTGGCCGCACTCCTTTGGCGCCGCGCTCACCGCAAGAGAAGAGCGCACATTCCGCCGCAACGCGATCGTGCTGCCGGTCTATCAGCTCATCCTGCTGTTCGTGTTCTTCTGCGGCTTTGCGGCGATCCTCAAAATTCCCGGCCTGACGGGGCCGGACATCGATCTTTCGCTGTTTCGTCTCTCGATCCAGACTTTCGATCCTTGGTTCATCGGCGTGATCGGTGCGGCGGGCGTGCTCACCGCGCTGGTGCCGGGCTCGATGATCCTCATCGCGGCGTCGACGCTGATCGCCAACGACATTCTGCGCGGCCTGCGGCCGCAGACGAGCGACGAGACGGTGACGCTCGTAGCGCGCTGCCTTGCGCCCGTTGTCGCGCTCCTCGCCGTATGGCTCGCGCTGCTGGGCGGACAGACGATCGTCGCTTTGCTGTTGATGGGCTATTCCTTCGTCACGCAATTGTTCCCGGGGCTGCTCTGCAGCTTGATGCGCAACAATCCGGCGACCAAAGCGGGCGTCTCCGCGGGGATCATCGTCGGCGTCGCGACGGTCGCCGTGATCACGCTCACCCACAGCACGATCGTCGGCTTGCTGCCCTTCCTGCCGCTTGGGGTGAACGATATCCATATCGGCTTCATCGCGCTCGCGCTGAATGTGATCGTCACCGCCGCGGTAAGCGCGGCGACCGGCCCGGCCGCGGCGCCGGCGCTTGCCGGGCGCGCGTGACAGCGCGGTCGGTTGCTAGGCGCGGGGCAGGCCGGCGATGAAGGTTCGCCCGTCTCAGTCCGCCGGAGCGCGCGGCTCAAGAGACGCGTTGCGCAGCCATTTCGCATCGGTCTGAATGGGGTCGCGACACGACAGGCACCAGCCGTCGCCATGCAGCCAACAGCTCTCGTCTTCTTTGTGATCGTCGCGGCGCAGCGACATCACGCTCTCGCCCCTGTCGCGTTTGAGCGCCTCGGCCAACCGGCGGCTGGCTTCCGGGTCGCGCGCGCCTTGGAAATCGATAAATCCGACATCGCACAGGAAATGAGCGGCGAAGGCGTTCTGTGTCCGGCGCGTGACGAGCAGCATCCGGCCCGGTCCGCGCGTCGTCGTCATGGGAAACAGCAGCCTGCCGCCGACCGTGAGCGCGTTGATCCATGCGAGCGGCGGGTGCGTCGCGCCGGCGCTTGCGACGATTACATCAGCCGGCTCCAGCGAAGCGCTGGCGCCGTCGGCGCGGGCGACAGCAACTTGCGGCCAAGGGGCGAGCGCGACGCGCGCCCTTTCCGCGATCGCAGCATCGATCTCGATCGCTGCGACGCTTCCCTGCGGCCCGACGAGTTCGGCCATCAGCGCGGTATAATAACCCGTGCCGCAGCCCAGATGCACCACATGTTCGCCGGCGGCGAGGCCAAGCCTGTCGAACAGAAAGGCCCAAAGGCTGGGCTGGCCATTGTTGACGCCGCGCGCTTCGTCGAGCGCGACGAGCACGTCGTGATAAATGCTCCGCGGATCGGCGTCGCGCGTCGTCCAATATTCATCGAGGCCCCATGGGCTTTTGACCCGCCAAGGGCCCGGGCCTAGGAAGCGCTCGCGCGGGACGGTCGCGAACGCGGCTAAGAGAGCCTGAGAGCGCATGCGGGTGGTGAATCGCAGTTCTTCTGCATAGGATTGCCGGGCCGCTTCGATCGTTTCGCTCATGGCGGGTTCATACTATTCGATTGCGTCCCGGCGTAGGCGCAACGGCGATGACGGTGAATTGTATGATAAATTTTGTTCGCAAATTCACGCTAACGCGTGCAGGGCGCGGCGATCTACAGGACGCTCCTGAGTAAATACGCGCCAAAGGCGCGCGGCAGCATCTTGCGGCCTTGGCCGGTGACGGTCAGGACGCGGCTGGCGACGTTGCGCGCGAGCCATTGGCGCTCGATGCACATGCCGGCGATTTCCGCCCCGACGCGGCCCGCGATGTGCGGCCGCCGTTCGCTCCAGTCGAGACAGGAACGGCAGAAGACCCTCCGGCTCTTGACCGGCGCCGACAGATCGATGCCGAGGCCGGCGAAGAATTCGCGCCCGGAATCGGTTACCTCGCCCGCGTCGCCCTCAAAAACGATATGGCCGCAATCGATCAGCGCGTCGGCAATGCCGACGCCGATCCGGCCGGCGATATGGTCGTAACACATGCGCGCCGTCCGGAGTTCGTCGTCGGGCCTGGATTTGGCGCGATGGCGCGGCGGCGCATCGGCCGTCAGCGCCATGATCGCCTCCAGCGTCCGCGCCACCTGCTTTGACGCCAGGCGGTAATAGCGATGGCGCCCCTGTTTCTCGACCGCCAGCAGATTGGCGCCGAGCAGCTTGGCCAGATGCGAACTCGCCGTCTGCGGCGTCACATGGGCCGCGAGACTCAGCTCCAGCGCCGTCAGCGCGCGCCCGTCAATCAGCGCCGCCAGGATATTGGCCCGCGAAACGTCGCCGATGAGGTTGGCGATCTCCGCCATTTCAAGGGCGTTGCGTGACATCGCGGCCTCCTGTCGCGCGCTTGCCGGGGATGGCGCGCCCGCCTCCCGCCATTGAACATCAGACGTCGCGCCGGCCAAGGGGAAACTTCGCCCAAAGCTTCGACCGCGGTCGAAGCGAAGGCGTGGGACCAATGGCGGCTTGGCGCGTTATGGAATTGTGCGTTGGATCCAAAGGAGAGGCGCTCATGATGACCTTGTGCATTCGTTATACGCTCGACGCCAACAAGCTCGCTGATTTCGAGACCTATACGCGGACCTTGCAGCAGCCCATCGAGCGCTGTGGCGGCAAAGTCGCCGGCTATTACCTGCCGACCAAGGTCGCGGGGCCGACCAATATTGCGATGGGATTGATCGACTTTCCCGATCTGGCCGCGTACCAGGACTATCGCGAGAAGCTGCTGTCCGACGCCGACGCCGTCGAAAGTCTGCGCCACGCCGAGGCGGCTGGCTGCATTCTGAACGAAGACCGATCGTTCGTCCGGCGCGTCTCGTCATGACAAAACATGTGACGAGTTCTCCTTGCGCCGTCGGAGCGGCTGCCCAGCCCATTCGAGAGGCGGACCAGACGCAGCTTTCCGGAAAAACGCCTGACCGTTCGGCGCTCGCCCAATCGCTGACGCTGGCGGCGATGAGTCTGGGCTATGGAATAGTCCAGCTCGACGTCACCATCGTCAACACGGCGTTGAACAGCATCGGCGATGCGCTGGGCGGCGGCGTGTCCGAGCTTCAATGGGTCGTCAGCACTTATACGATCGCCTTCGCCGCGCTCATTTTGACGGCCGGCGCGCTGGGCGACCGCATCGGCGCGAAAAAGGTCTTTATGGCGGGCTTCGCCATCTTCACCGCCGCATCCCTCGCCTGCGCGTTGGCGCCGAATGCGGCGACGCTGATCGCCGCGCGGGCCGCGCAGGGCGTGGGCGCGGCGATCCTGGTGCCGAACTCGCTGGCGCTCCTGCATCATGCCTATTCCGACGCGAAGGAGCGGGGACGGGCGATTGGCATCTGGGCGGCCGGCGCCAGCCTTGCGTTGACGGCCGGCCCGCTCGCGGGCGGCGCGCTCATCGCTCTCATCGGCTGGCGCAGCATATTCCTGGTCAACCTGCCCATCGGCCTCGCCGGCCTCTGGCTGACGTGGCGCTACGCCAGCGAAACACCGCGATCGGCGAACCGCGAACTCGATCTTGCCGGACAAGCCGCGGCGATCGGCGCGCTGGCTTGTCTGGCGGGTGCGACGATCGAAGGCGGCGCCCTGGGCTGGAGCAATTCCTGGGTGCTCGCAGGCTTCGCCGGTTTCGCGATTCTCGCCGCGCTGTTCATATGCCAGGAATGGCGGGCGCGACAGCCGATGCTTCCGCTTTCGCTGTTCAGGCACAGAATGTTCGCGCTGACCTCGATCGTCGGTCTCGTGGTGAACGTCGCCTTTTATGGTCTCATCTTCGTGCTCAGCCTGTATTTCCAGCGCGTCAACGGCCTGTCGCCTTTCGCGACGGGTCTCGCCTTTCTCCCGATGATGGGCGCCGTGCTGCCGATGAATTTGCTGGCCGCCCGCGCCAGCGAGCGCCTCGGCGCGCCCGTCGTCATTGCTATCGGCGCGGCGGTCGCCGGCGCGGGCTGCATCGCGCTTCTTGGCGTCGCGCCTGGCGCGCCTTACTGGGCGATGGGCGCGCAGCTTCTGGCGATCGGCGCGGGCCTCGGGCTGCTGGTTCCCCCGCTCACCGCCACGCTGCTCGGCAGCGTCGAACAGGCGCGCTCGGGCGTCGCGGCGGGCGTTCTCAACGCCACGCGACAGACCGGCAGCGTCGTCGGCGTCGCTCTATTTGGATCGCTCGTCGGCCAGGCGAACGCGTTCATCCCCGGCGCCCGGGAAGCGCTCATCATCTCCGCGGCGCTGCTCATCGGCGCGGCGGCGATAATTGTCTTCGGCCGCGTCAATCCGAAGAAATAATTTCGTTGCGAGACTGTCGACGCGCCATCAACGGGCGCCGACGAGGGCGCGCTCGCGTTCGAGCCGGGCGGCCTCTTCCGCGGTCAGCTTTCTGGCGATGGCGACGGTTTCCTCGTCGGCGGGAAAGAGCATCTCCAAAGCAAGCTCGGACAGAGTGACATCGGTCGGCGTGCCGAAGATCGTCGTGGTGCTCAGGAACGAGACCACGCCCGCGCCCGTCGCGATCCGCAACGGCGTCGCATAGCGTTGCGGGCCTTCGCTAGACGCCGCCGCATCGCCCGTCGGCGCGGGATAGGCCATGATTTCGGCCAGCAGAGCCTGGGCGCCGGAATCGGCTCTCGCTTCGATTTGCTGACGCAGGACGGCGACGATGTGCGCGCGCCATTCGGCCAGATTGACGATCCGCGGCGCGAGGCCAAACGGATGCAGCATGAGACGGATGGCGTTGACCGGCCGGCGCAACAATTCGGGCGAGCAGTCGACATAGAGTTGCGGCAACGCGCTATTGGAGAGGACGATGTCCCAATGGCGGTCGACGGCGAAAGCCGGATAGGGTTTGTGCGCCTCGAGGATCTGTTCGATCGCCCGGTGCGCCGAAGTCAGTTCCGCCAGCGATCGTTCCGCAAAAGCCGGCGCGAAGCCGGCGGCTAGAAGCAGCGCATTGCGGTCGCGCAGCGGAATCTCCAGACGTTCGGCAAGGCGCATGACCATTTCGGCGCTCGGCTGCGCCCGCCCCGTCTCCAGACAACTCAGGTGGCGCGTCGAACTGTCGGCCGCGGCGGCAAGGTCCATCTGGGTCATCCGCCGGCGCTGCCGCCAACGGCGAAGAAGAACCCCGAACGGAAGCTGATGCGTATTCATGGGGGTAGACTAAAAGAAATTGAAGCCGCGCGCCATGACCTCCGAGGTCAAGCCAGATATGCGCCGGGGGATCGTTTCTTGACCTTGGAGGTCATCGACCAACGTCAGGCGTGCGGCCATGTTGCGGCGGAAGGCGCGATTGCCGCGCATGCCGTTTGCAAAAGGAGAGCATCATGAATGAAGCGCAGGAACTGGCGGACCGCTACACGGCTGTCTGGAACGAGACCGATCCGGATCGCCGCCGCGCCGCGATCGCTGAATTATGGGCGCCTGACGGCCGCCATTACGTCAATGCCCGCGAAGCGCGCGGCTATGACGCGCTGGAGAAGAGGATCATCGGCTCGCATGAGAAAAATGTCCGCGACGGCGGCTATCGATTCCGCGCCGTCGGCAACGCCCGGATGCTGCGCGACGCCGTCACCTTCAATTGGGAAATGATTCCCGCCGGCGGCGATGAAGTCGCGGCGGTCGGCCTTGAGTTTCTCATGGTCGACGCCGAGCGTCGCATTCTCGTCGACTACCAGTTCATCGTACAATAACGCGGAGGGCGACTCGCATGCGGGCGTACTATTTCGACAAGCTCGGCGCCGGAATCGACGGTCTGGCGCTGGGCGAGCGCCGCGATCCACGGCCCGGCCCGGGCGAGGCTCTCGTTAAAATCCGCGCCCGGTCGCTGAATTATCGCGACCTTCGGATTCTGACCGGGCTCTATCCGGTTCCAGGCCGCGTCGGCCTGGTCGCGCTGTCCGATGGCGCGGGCGAAGTTGTCGCGCTTGGCGAGGGCGTCAGCCGCGTCGCCATCGGCGACCGGGTCGCCGCGACCTATTTTCCGCAATGGATCGAGGGTCGTTTTTCTATGGCGATGGCGGCCGACCAGTTCGGCTGCACGCGCGACGGCGTGCTGGCGCAATTGCTGGCGGTGAGCGAGCGCGCCCTGATCAAGGTCCCTTCTCACCTGTCGTTCGAAGAGGCTGCGACTTTGCCTTGCGCCGCGCTCACCGCATGGTCCGCATTGCTCGGACCTCGGCCCATCTTGCCTCGCGAGACCGTTCTGACGATCGGCACGGGAGGCGTGGCGCTATTCGCGCTGCAATTCGCCAAATTGTTCGGCGCCCGCGTCGTCGCCATCACTTCGACGGACGCGAAGGCGGAAAGGCTGAGGCAATTGGGAGCGGACGAGGTGGTGAACTACCGGTCGAGTCCTGAGTGGCATCTTGTCGTGCGTGAACGCACCGGCGGACGGGGTGTCGACCATGTCGTCGAAACCGGCGGATTGGATACGATGCCACGCTCGATCGCGGCCGCCGCCGAAGAAGGCGTCGTCACGCTCGTCGCCGCTCTCGGACAGGGGAATATCGACGCGCGCACGTTCGCCAATCCGGTGATCGTCCGGCGCGTCTATGTCGGCAGCCGCACGCATTTCGAGGCGATGAACCAGGCGATCGCCGCGCACAAACTGCGGCCTGTCATCGACCGTACGTTCGGCTTTGACGAGGCCCGACGAGCCTACCAGCATTTCGAAGCGCGCGCCCACATTGGCAAGGTCGTCATCGCTGGCGATTGAAATCTCTTGCGCCTGTGGCGAGACCAAAGGTTTCGCTTTGAGGAACAAACTTAAAGGCGCGCGATCCGACCCTTCCGCCGGTTCGCGCGCCCAAGCTCTTATGCGCGCTAGGCCGTCGCCGTCGCCGGCGACATCACAGAGCGCAGCGCGTAATAGACCGCGCCCGCGATGCCCACCCCGAAGAACCAGCCGTAAACGCCCCACCACTCCGGCAGCAACGAGGTGAAGTTCGGCAGGATGCTGGAGAACAGAGCGCCAATCACCGCGGCGATAATGGCGGCCCAGTTCCAGCCGCCGGTGAAGCGATATTCGCCGTTCTCCTGATAGAGCGCGGGCACGTTCACCACGCCTTTGGCGATCAGATAATAATCCACCATCATCACGCCGAAGATCGGCCCCATCGTCGCGCCGATCGCCCCGACGAAAGACGCCGCATTGCCTTCCCAGGGCGCGAAGGGATAGAGGACCAGCGCGATCAACGCCGCGATATAGCCGCCCTTCTTGAAGTCGATATATCTCGGAAACACGTTGGAGAAGTCGAAGGCCGGCGAAACGAAATTGGCCACGACATTGATGCCCAGAGTCGCCACCGCGAAGGTCAGCGCGGCGAGCAAAGCGAGAAACCAGCTATCGAATTTGGCCGATATCTGATCGGGGTGCAGCAGCACTTCGCCATAGACCTGATAGGCGGCGATGGTGGTGACGCCCGCGACCAGCGAGAAAAGGATCAGATTGACCGGCAGGCCCCAGATATTGCCGGTTCTGACCGCCTTGGCGTCGGGCGCATAGCGGGAAAAGTCGCAGAAATTGAGATAGAGCGCGGCGAAATAGGTGATCCAGGTCGCCGAGACCGCCATGAGCGAGGCAAACGATCCGGGAATGCCGGGAACGCCCGCGTCCTTGGTCTTATCCAGCAGAACATCGGCCGGGATCGTGCTTGAGAATGACAGGCCGCCTGCCTTGACGACAAGGCCGATCGCCAGAATGAGCATCATCACCCAGACCGCCGGGCCGGCCCAGTCCTGGAACTTGCGCACCGTCTCCATGCCGCGCTGGATGATCAGCAATTGCAGCGCCCAGACGATGACGAAGCAGATCACCTCCAGGCCGGAATGGCCGAGCCAATGCGTCGATTGGTGAAATTCCCTAAAACTGTCGGAGCGGATCAGCAGCGCCACGATCGCGCCCGAAGCCGCACTGGTTTGCGCGCCGTACCAAAAGCACGCGACGATGGCGCGCACCAAAGCGGGGATATTGGCGCCCCAGATGCCGAATGAGGCGCGCGCCAGCACGGGATAGGGAACGCCGGTCTTGACGCCGGCATTGCCGACGAGACTCATCAGGAAAAATATGACGAGCGAGCCGATGCCGATGGCGATCACGAAATTGAGGAAACTGCCGCACAGCAGGAACAGGCTGGCGGCGAGATAATAGCCCCAAAGGCTGTGGACGTCGGACGTCCACACGTTGAAAATGCTGAATGGTCCCCAGTTGCGGACCGAGGCCGGCGCCAAGTCCTCATTGTATAGAGACGGCGAAGCGTTCGGAATATCCATGATCGTCCCCCCGATCGATTGCTTCTTGTATTTTTTTGTGACGATACGCCCAAAATTTAGGCACATCAATCGCGGGCATGCCCGCAACGGGCCGGACAGCGAGATTATCCCCAGCTTCGCAGCCTATGCGTCGAGGAGCGAAGCGGTGGAGCGGAATGCGGTGTCGATGCTGACGCCGCCGCCGAGGGCGCGCGAGACGCAGGCGCACATTTTCGCGTTCTGCGCATGCTCGCGCTCTGAGAAGAACACGTCGCGATGGTCGATCGTCCCCTCGCAGCCGAGCACGTCGACGGCGCACAGGCCGCACTCGCCGCGTTGGCAGTCGGACATGATGTCGACGCCGGCTCTTGCGAGGGCGGCGAGCATCGTCTCGGTTTCACCGACGCGCACTTCGAGGCCGGCGCGCGGTATTTTGACTGTAAAGGCCTCGGCGGCATAGCGGCCGCCGCTGGCGAAAGTTTCAAAGCGCAGGTCGGCGGCATGGCGGCCCGCCGCGCTCCAGGCGGCGCGCGCCGCCTGGAGCAGGCGCATCGGCCCGCAGAAATACAATTGGCCTTGCGGCGCCAGGCGCGCGATCTCAAGCGCCAGGTCGAGCGTCGCCCCCTCGCGCGAATAGCGCGGCTCGTAACGCGCCTGATGCGCGTCGCGAAGCTCTTGGACGAAGGCGGCCTCGGTGCGCGTCGGCGCGACATGGACGAAGCGATAGGCTTTGCCGGTGCGCGCGAGCGCCGCCGCCATGCCCATGAGCGGCGTGACGCCGATGCCGCCGGCGACAAGCAGATAATCCGTGCGGTCGAAATCCAGCGCGAAATGATTATGCGGCTCGGAAATCGTCAGCGGCGCGCCCGGCGGCAAGCGCCACATCGCTTGCGAACCGCCGCGGCTGGGTGCGCAGCGCTTGACGGCGATGCGATAGGCCTCAAGGCTTGAATCGACGATCGAATAGGAGCGGCTGTCGGCCTGGTCGTTGATGACGAGCGCGACATTGATATGAGAGCCCGGCGCGTTGGTGCGCGCGCCGCCCTCGGGAGCGATCTCGAAGAGGCGAATGTCCCGGGCGACATCGTGCGTGCGCAACAGCCTCGCCGGCGTCCAGTGGATAGCGGTCCGCACGGCGGCCTCTATCTCGCCCGGCGCTTGATGAGCGCCGAGCCGGCGACCAGATCGAACGCCGATTGGTTCTGGAATGCGAAACGCAGGTTACGCCGCGCGAGCCGCGCATGTTCGCGCGCGAGCGCGTCGGCGCGTTCGCCCTCGCGGTTTTCGATCGCCTCGACAAGACAGTGATGCTGATCTTGCGCAAGCGTGAGGATGAAGCGCGATTGCGGCAGGCGCGCCTGCGCGGCGACGAAGCCGGAGGGCGAGGCGAAGGGCAGCGCGCAGGCGCGATCGATCTGACGCATGAGCGCTGGGCTGTCGCTCAGCGCATGCAGCAGCGCATGAAAACGCGCGTTGAGCCGCACATAATCGGAGAAGCTCTCCTCGCTTCCTTCGGACAGGCCGGCCAGATCGTCGATCTCGGCAAGGCAATCCTTCAGTTCAGCGAGGCGTCCGCGCGAAGCGCCGCGTTCGGCGGCAAAACGAGCGGCCAGGCCTTCGAGCGCGCCGCGAATTTCGATCGCATCGTCGATGTCGCTTTCGGAAAAGGCGCGCACGGCGAAGCCCCCGGACGGGATCGCCTCGAGCAGCCCCTCCTCTTCGAGGCGCACGAGCGCCATACGCACCGGCGTGCGCGAGACACCAAGCCGCTCGACGACCGAGAGTTCCGACAGACGTTCGCCCTGGGGCAGGGCGCCCGATAGGATGAGGTCGCGCAACGCGAGCTGCGCCTTGACCGTGTGCGAGACCGCGCGTTCGTGATCGCCTTCGCCCGCCATCGCGATCACTCCGCCGCTTGGGCCTGGGCGCCGCGCGCCTCCGCGGCGATCATCCGCTCGATCAGGCGGCGCGCCCACATCGAGCCCGCGTCGATGTTGAGGTTGTAGAAGACGCGGTTCGGATTGGCTTCGACGCCGCGCTGCTGCGCTTCGAGAATGCGATGGTCCTCGCCGAAAATATGCGCGACGCCCTCGCGTAATTCATGGGTGCGGCGCTGCTCGTCGATCTTGTAGTTGCGCGCGAAGGCCCAGAAATAATGGCAGCTCTTGTCGGTTTCGGGCGTCATTGTGTTGAGTACGAAGCCATTGACGCCCTGCGCGCGGTCGCCCTGCGGCGCTCCGGTCCCGGCAGGGGCGACGCCCACATCGATCGCGATAGTGGCGGGCGCCTGGAAATTGATGATCTGCCAGCGGTCGACGAGGCCCGGCCTGCCGAGTTGCGCGCGCCAGAACGGCGGCGGCTCGATCCCTTCCATCCAACGCGTCACCTTGGCCCAACCCTCGCCATAGGTTGTCTCGAACGGCGCCTCGGCGACGGATTCGTCGCCGATTGATGAGCCATGCACGAAGGTCTCGTGCGTCAGGTCCATCAGATTGTCGACGACGAAACGATAGTCGCAGTGGACATGCATGAGCTTGCCGTCGCCGGCCCAGGCGGGATCGTCGTTCCAATGCAGATCGGGAATTTCAGTGGGATCGGCGAGCGCCGGATCGCCCGGCCAGAGCCAGACGAAGCGATGCTTCTCGACGAGAGGATAGGCGCGCACGCAGGCGGAGGGATTGATCGTCTCTTGCGAGGGCATGTGGGTGCAGCGGCCGAGCGCATTGAAAACCAAGCCGTGATAGCCGCACACGACCTCGTCGCCCTTGAGCCGGCCGAGCGAAAGCGGGGTCAGGCGATGCCAGCAGGCGTCGTCGAGCGCGGCCGGGGCGCCGTTCTGTTTGCGGTAGAGCACGACCTTCCGGTTGCAGATCGTGCGCGCGAGCAATTCCCGTTTGATCTCGTGGTCCCAGGCGGCGGCGTACCAGGCGTTGAGTGGAAAGGTCTGCTGGGCCGACATCTGAAACGTATCGGGCGCGGCGTCTCCCGGCATGAAACCCTCCCTATGATTACTGTATACATCGAGAATACATTATTTTTCGCGCTCGCGTCAACCGCGTCGTTGAGAGCCTGCCGATCGCCGGCGGTCGTTCGCTATTATTGAGGGAATCATGAGGTAATCCAGGATGAGCTGAGGGCGCGGCGCGCGACCGTAGCGGCGGCGGCCCGACACGCGCGTCTCAACTTCAGGATTTTGAGGTAAATGTATACAATCTAGCCGGTGCAATCCTGGCGGGCGCTATGAGCACCACGGAAAAGCCGAAGGTCAGGCGGATGACATGGGCTGCCGCCAGGAGACCTTGAAGCCGCCTTCCGCGCCTAGCGCCACGCCAGGCGCCGATAATCTCGCCTCTCTATCCAAGAACCGGGGGTTAAGCAGCCACCCGGCGCGGTGCGCGGCGCAACGGAACGGGCGCGTGTTCCGGTTCGGGCGCATTGGGATCGAGCTGGGGCAGGGCGTTCATCACGCGCTCTGGCGGGAATATGACGATGACTTCGGTGCCCTCGCGCACCTTGGACAGCAGTTTGAACTCGCCGCCGTGCAATTCAACCAGCCCCTTGACGATCGGCAATCCGAGGCCGGTCCCCTCGTCGGCGTTCTTCTGGGCGAGCGATCCCCGGCCGAAGGATGAGAGCACGACCGGAATTTCTTCTTCCGGTATGCCTGGCCCGGTGTCGCGGATCGACAGATATTGGCCGCCGAGCCGGGTCCATCCCACCTTGATGGTGACGGATCCTCCTTGCGGCGTGAATTTGATGGCGTTGCTCAGGAGGTTGAGCGTCACCTGGCGCACCGCGCGTTCGTCCGCCCAGATGCGCGGCAGCCCGTCGTCGAGCGATTGGACGATGCTGATGTCCCGGTTCTTGGCGCGCATGGCGAGCAAATGACGGCATTCCTCGACAATGTGAACCAGGGCGACCGATTCCTCCTTGAGTTCGTAACGCCCCGCCTCGACGCGCGACAGATCGAGGATTTCGTTGATCAGCATCAAAAGATGCTGGCCGCTGGAATGAATGTCTTCGGAATATTCCTTGTAGGAGGGCACCGCATGGGCGCCGAAAAGTTCGGCCTTCATCACCTCCGAAAAGCCCAGGATGGCGTTGAGCGGCGTGCGCAGTTCATGACTCATCGTCGCCAGGAAGCGGGACTTGGCGAGATTGGCTTCTTCCGCGCGCCGGCGCGCTTCGTCCGAATTGAGCTTGGCCTGTTCGAGTTCGGCGATCAGCGCGTCTTTCTCCGCCCGGAAGGATTGTCCGTCGATCGAAGTCGAATGAAGGCGATTGGCGAGGATGACGAAATAGACCAGGGCGCCCACGCACAGAAAGCAGAGCGCCAGGCTATCGAGCCGCGTCGTCGGGCCCAGCGCATAGACGATCGCGATGGTGACCGGCACCAGTCCGCCCGCGACGGCAAAGGGGATAGACGAAGCGACCATCGCGGTCATGGCCGCCACGAGCAAGAGCACCACCAGCACGAAGGTGCGCGCGCTCGGGTCATGCGCTTGCAGCAGCAGGGTGACGATCATCGCCCAGGCGAGGCCGTTGAACGATTCGGCGACGATGAATTTCAGCCGCCACGCCTTCAAATTCGCTTCTTCGGGATTCGAGTCGAGGAAGGCGATCGAGAACCCGTAGAGCAGCGCCATCGCCATGCAGACGAGGGCGCCCCAACCCAACACTCTGGGCGCCGGCACCCACATGAGCGCGCTGGCGCCGATGGCCAGCACGAGGAGGCACATGACTGGGGTGGCGCTTCTGTGGCTTTGCGCGAACAGGCGCAACAGGTCCGGGGCGTAGGGCCTGGCGCGGTCATTGACGGTCGTCAGCTTTTCGCGCGCTTGGCGCATCTTGACGGTCATCCTGCGGCGGCGGGTCGCCGACACAGGGTCGCGCGCACGGCCGTTTTCAATCATTTCCGCAGTGACTTCACTCATGATCACTCAACGCACGCTGGCAGAACTCACGGGGACGATGATGCCCATTATTCCTTAACGAGCGACTGACAAATTAGCTCCAATGAGAGCGATTTCCGAAGGGGCGCGGGGTTTTTTGCCCGGCTTCGCGCTGGTTGCGGTTAACCTTTTGGGCGCCGCGCGCAGCAGTCTGCGCGCGGATCGGCGTCGTTGACCATGATTGGGCGGCGTGATCTGTTCATGTATGGTTAGCGGGCCTGTACGGCGGAACCAACCCGCTCAAGACAGGAAATTAGCGGCGAGAGGAAGCGCAGCAGGGTGGGGCGCCGGTCATGAAGCTCTATAATTCGCCGTTCGCGCCCAATCCGCGACGCGTGCGCATCTTTCTGGCCGAGAAGAATCTTAGCGTGCCGACTGTCGACGTCGACCTTGCGCGTCTTGATCAACGATCGGAAGGATTTTCGGCGCTCAATCCCTTTCAGCGCATTCCTGTCCTTGTGCTCGACGACGGCGTGGCGATCTGCGAATCCATCGCCATTTGCCGCTATTTTGAGGAAATCCAGCCCGATCCGCCGCTATTTGGCGTCGGGCCTTTGGAGCGCGCGCTGGTCGAAATGTGGCAGCGGCGGTTGGAACTGGGACTGCTCATCCATATCGCCAATGCGTTTCGTCATTCCCATCCGCATATGGCGCAGATGGAAGTTCCGCAGATCGCCGAACTCGCGCAATCGAGCAAGCCGAAAGCGGTTGAAGCCATGGCGCATATCGACCGCGAATTGGGGAGCAGGGAGTTCATCGCGGGCGATCGCTTCAGCGTCGCCGACATCAGCGGCCTCGTGGCGCTCGACTTCGCGAGGACGGCGCGCATCGCGATTCCCGAGGAGCTGCATCAATTGCGACGATGGCATCAGGCTTTATCCGCGCGGCCCAGCGCCAAAGCGTGATCGGCGCTCGCCGGCGTCGCGCCTTTAGCCGAAGCCGCCTCGCGGCGGCTTCGGGAAAGTTTTCGTTCACTGCGTGTTGGCCGGCCCTTGCAACCATGGCGCGGTCGCCTGGTCGGAATGGCCGAAGCCCGGCAGTTTGGCGTCGAGGTCGCCGATTTTCTTGATGTCGTTCTTGATGAGATCGGCTTGGGTGATCAGGAAGGGCTTGACCTCGATCACTTTGCCCGGATCCTGGCCGGCGATCAGCAGCGCGAGCGCGCGCAGCGAAACCTCGCCGACGACGGCCGGGTTGGTGGCGGAGGTCGCGACCCACGGACTGCCGGGCTCGCGGATGTCGAGAATGTCCGAGGTCGAGACATCGGCGCTATAAATCTTGATCTTGTCCGCGACGCCCGCTTCCGTGGCGCCGAGCTTCACGCCGCGCGCGAATTCGTCATAGGGCGCGAACACGACCTTGATGTCGGGATTGGCGCGCAGCGCCGCGGCGGTCTGGTTGGCGACCGTGGTCGCCGTATTGGAATCGACCGCGCCCCATTGCGCTTTTTCGACAATGCCAGGATTGGCCTTTTTCACCGTCGCCCAGACTTCGCCGCGCAGTTCGAGAGGCCGAAAGCCCGCCACGAAGACATAGCCGGCCGGGAAGCTCTTGCCATTGTCTTTGAGCGCCTGACCAAGCGCCTGTTCGGCGATGTCGTGGTCGCTTTGGGAAATCAGCGGCACTTTCGGATTGCCGATGTCGACGTCCTTGACGACGACCTTGATGCCCGCGTCGAGCGCCTTCTGGATGACGTCTTTCAGCGCCTCCGGCTGCCCATGGCTGACGATGATGCCCGACACGCCAAGGCTGATCGCCTGTTCGATCTGCTCGCGCTGTTGGGCCGCGTCCTGTTTGCCCTGGAAGATGCGCAGGTCGATGCCGAGCGCCTTGGCCTGCCGGGCGACGCCCGCTTCATAGGCTTCGAAATAATCACCTTGCGAAAGATAGGAAACGAGCGCGACGCGCACGCCGCCCTTATCGAAAGGGGCCGGCGCGCCGGGGATGCCGGCGGCAAGCGCCGGACCGGCGAAGGCGGCCAATAGGGCGAGGCCCGCCAAGCCTTTTCTGAACGCGATCATCATGGTTCTCCATTTCTCCGTGCGGCTCTCAACGGCGGCCGCGACCGATTCCAAAAGTGATCGCCAGCGCGCCGACGAGCACGATTCCCTTGACGAAATCCTGCGTGTAATAGGGGACGTTGAGCATCGTCAGGCCGTTGAGGACGATGCCGACAAAGACGGCGCCGGTTACGGCGCCCAGAACATTGGCGTGGCGCTTGTCAAGAACGGCGAAGCCGATCAGAGCCGCCGCGACGCTGTCGAGCAGCAGCGACGACCCCGCGAAGACATCGCCGCGGCCGACGCGCGCGGCGATGAAAACGCCGCCGAGCGCAGCGAGGATGCCTGAGACGACATAGGCTGCGAGCCGATAGGTTTTGACTGGCGCGCCGGCCAGATGCGCGGCCGCTTCATTGCCGCCGACCGCATAGAAGACGCGGCCCCATCGCGTGCGCTCCATCACGAACCACGCGATCAGCGCGATGATGGCGACGATGACGACGGGCAAGGGCGCAAGGTCCCAAAGCCGATATCGTCCGATCAGCAGAAAGGCCGGATCGAAACTTCCCGCCGCCGCCGATCCATTGGGCAGGATGACGCCGGTGCTGATCGAGCGGCCGCCCGAGGGAATCAATTGCAGGCCCGACAGCAGGAACATCATGCCGAGCGTCGCCAGCAGATCGGGAATGCGAAGCCCGACGATGAGAAATCCGTTGATGAGGCCGATCGCCGCGCCGCCGAGCAGCGCCAGCCCGACCGTGGGCACGGCGCCGAGCTGCAACACGACCATCGCATAGCTCGACAGCATCAGCGTGAAGGCGGCCGTGCTGCCGACCGACAGATCGAACCCGTCCACGGCAAGCGTGACCGTCACGCCGATGCCGAGCAGCGCGACGACGGCGACGGACTGGAGCACGCTGAACAGATTGTTGACGCGCAGGAACGCCGGCTCGACCGACTGGAACAGCACGAGAAGCGCCGCCAGAACGATGAAAATCGCATAGCGGCGCAGGATGCGTCCAACATCGCGCGTTTCGCGCGCCGGTCGAGCAGCCGCTACTGGCGCCGCGTTGCTGTCGACGCTCATCGTTCTCTCCCGTCTTGGCGCGCGAGATCGCCGGCCTCGACCGCGGCGATTGCGCCCAGAAGCGAAGCGGCGCCCGCGCCGCGCAGGTCGTGCGCGCCGACGATCGCATGATCGCGCATGACCGCGACGACATCGGCGACTTCGATCGCCTCCTCGACGTCGCTGGTGGCGATCAGCGTGGCGCTGTTCGATCGCGCCGCGCGGATGGCCTGCACCAGATCCTGCCGGGCGCCGACATCGACGCCCTGGAACGGCTCATCGAGCAGCAGCAAGCGGCAGGGCGCAGCCTGCCAGCGCGCGACGACGACCTTCTGCTGATTGCCGCCCGACAGCCGATCGAGTTCGTCATGGCTGTCGCGGCAGCGTATGCCCAAAGCCTCAATGGCGCGGCGCGCCGCGTTTCGCTCCCGGCGATCTCTAAGGATTCCGCGCGGAAACCAGGATCGGCGATGGGGCAGGGCGATCGCGCCCGCAATGTCGGCGCCCGGCGTCGCCGGGGGCAGGAATGACGTTCGCCAGCGGTCCTCGCCCGCAAAGAAAACGCCTCGCGCGATGGCCTGCGCCGGACCATGGGGACGCCATGGCTCGCCTTCCAGCAAGACGTCGCCTTCAGTGAGGCGGCCAAGCCCAAACAAAGCGCGGAGCAGCCGACTTTTGCCCGAGCCGAGCGCGCCGGTGACGGCGAGAATCTCGCCGCTTCGCAGATTGAGATCGAACGGCGCGGCGCCGGGCGTGAGACGCGCTCTTTCGATTTGCAGCATCAGGCGGCCGGGCTCGCTATTCTCGCGTCCGGCGCCAATGCCATCGAGATCGCGTCCGATCATCGCGCGGATCGCGGCGCTCAAATCGAAGGGCTTCGTCTGGTCGGCGACGCGGCGTCCGTTGCGCAACACCACGATGCGATCGGCGATCCGCTTGATGTCGCCGAGGCGGTGCGAGATGTAGAGCACGCCGACGCCGCGTGATCTCACCCGGTCGATGATTTCGAACAGACGATCGGCTTCGGCGGCCGCCAGACTCGCAGTCGGCTCGTCGAGAATCAGCACTTTCGCGTCGGTCGCCGCGGCCCGGGCGATGGCGACGAGCTGACGTTGCGCGGGGCCCAGATCGCCAAATTGCCGATCGAGGGGAAGATCGAGTCCGACGCCGGCGGCGACCGCCGCCGCGCGCAAGCGAATGCGCCGCGCGCTGGTCGTCAGGCCAAAGCTTCCGCCGCACAATTCGCCGAGGATGAGATTCTCCGCGACCGTCAGGTTCGCGACGCCGAGCAATTCGGTGGACTGATGAACGGTGACGACGCCCGCCTGATGCGCCGCAAGCGGCGAGGCGAGACGGACCGGGAGCCCGGCGAGGACGATCTCACCATGGTCGGGCTGGATTACGCCGGCGGCGATTTTCGCCAGCGTCGACTTGCCGGCGCCATTGGCCCCCATCAGCGCCACGACCTCGCCGCGCTCGATCGACAGATCGACCGCGTCGAGCGCCAGGGTCGCGCCATAGGTTTTCGAAACCGACCGAAGCGTTAGAGACGACGGCTGCGCCACAGGCGGAGAGGCGGACATTCCAGGCGCAAATCCCATACCATCGCCCGAATATTCCGCGGGCGGCCATCATTTCGCATCACGCTAGCCGCCGTGGTTGGGCAATGTCAATAGTAAATATATAGAATTTATATATTTACAGTCGAAATGGACGAGCGATTGGGAAGCCGCGGGGCTCACAAAGCTGCCTGCCGCCGTCAGCTTTTCTCCGTCAGCGATTTCATGGACGTCGCAGGCCTGGGGGCCTGCTGGACAACGCGCTCTCTTGCTACTAGCGAGTCGTCGGATATTATTGCGATTGCATATTTAATTTATTTCTCACCAGTTTCCTTCGAAAAATTAACCAAATTATTCTAATAAAAAGATCTGATAAAAACCATAAAGAAACAGAAATAGAGCACAACTGAAGTATTAGATATGATCTAATCGAGTAATTTACTATATTTACAAACGTATCTACTTTCATTTGTAGATTAATATTTGTCATAAGAATTAATCCCCATCCAAATAAAATGATGTTTAGTACGAAAAGTTGAGTTATATTAAATATATGATTGCCAATCTTGTTGTAAGAAAGCATGCGTGCAAATATGTTATCGAGGTATTTAATCACTATTAGCCCATAAATTATCCTAACCGTCGCCAGCCCAAGGCAAACGCAAAAGGTAAAATCAAATGTTCTAAATAACCTAAGCAGCTCTTCATCGCTGGAATTCTTGCTCGAAAGGATCTCAAATTCTCTATTTATAAATGAAAAATATGAAATAGGCTTGTTGATATATAAAATATCTAGAAAGTATCCAAAGGGTTCTGCTATCAAGAACAGAATTATTACAAAAGCAGGATACAGCATTGCTAGCCACAAAAATAATCTAAACCAGTAAATTACATAGTTTCTTTGCATCGTTCTATCCATCGGCACACACGCCGACGAACAGAAGCTTGCTTATTTGATAGATGTGGCTGCGGTGGCGCATCAACCGATTGGCGAAGCTGGAAGAGAACTGCGATTGGAGTGGCCGGCCCATAGATGGAGAGCGCGGAGGCCGTAGAGCTTTACGCCGCTCAAGCTCAATGGCGGCTCTGACACATAAGGGTTCGGTGAAGGCGCTCATCGCGTCGCCCCGACCGGGAAAGCTACTGCGCCTTCGGAGCCCACGATATAATTTCCCCTACCCAATGATCCAATGAAGAACGATCCGTTGGCGTTTCGCAACCACCCCCACCAGACCTTAGTCAATTCCGCCACGACCCCCCTCCAGAATTCCGCCCCAAAATCTAAAGCTTTTCAAACGTAAGCCGACATTAGGTCGTTGCCCTCGTCTAACGGAAGCCCCCTTTTGAATAGCTGATGTTCAGAATTGTGCATCGATCGAACGGAGTGACTCGCCCTCACTGTTGGAAGCGACCGCCTCTCTGTTGGGAACGGTCGCGCGCAATTGCTCAAACCGATCGTCGCCCTTATGTCTAGGGCATGGTGGCGGCGACATTATTGCACAGCGGAACTGTCTCGGTGTCCGACTATCATTGCGAGGCCGGGCCGGGCGACAAGCCCTATGCCGAACGGCATCAGGACTATTCCATCTCCTATGTTCGCAAGGGCAGCTTCGGTTGTCGTTGCCGAGGACGGCATTACGAACTCGTCGCCGGATCGGTTCTGATCGGGCGTCCTGGCGATGAATATGTCTGCCTGCACGATCACAATGCCGGCGGCGACGAATGTCTGTCGTTTCATTTTCCCTCCGCATTGGTCGAGACGATCGGCGATCGCGATGAGGTCTGGCGCACAGCCGGCGTGCCGCCGCTGGCCGAACTGATGGTGCTGGGCGAACGCGCGCAGGCGGCCGCCGAAGGCGGGAGCGACATCGGCCTCGACGAACTGGGCCTCATGCTCGCCGGTCGTTTCGTTGAGATCGTCTCCGGTAAGCGGCGACCGCCGCCGGGCGCGCAGGCGCGCGATCGCCGCCGCGCAGTCGAGGCGGCGATGTGGATCGACGCGCAATCGCATCGGCCAATCGATCTCGAAAGCGCGGCCGATGCAGCGGGACTGAGCTCGTTTCACTTCCTGCGGCTGTTCGCCAATGTCTTGGGCGTGACGCCGCATCAATATCTCGTGCGCTCGCGGTTGCGGCGGGCGGCGCGGTTGTTGGCGGACGATTCGCGCTCGATCACCGATATCGCGTTTGACGTCGGTTTCGGTGATCTCTCCAATTTCGTGCGCACGTTCCATCGCGCGGCGGGCGCCTCGCCTCGCCGCTTCCGCGAAGCGACGAGAGGGGACCGCAAGATTCTCCAAGAACGTCTCGCCGCCTGCGCCTAAAGGACGGCCTCCAACAAAAGGAGACGTCATGTACGACCATATCGGCTTGAAGACGAAAGACCTCGACGCGAGCGTCCGCTTTTATACCGCCGCGCTCGCGCCGCTTGGCTATGAACTGTGCTCGCGCGATGAATCGGGCGCCGGATTTGGCCCCGCTGGAGCGCCAGCGCTTTGGCTCTATCCTAGCGCGGAAGGATCGCGTGCGCATGTCGCGTTTCGCGCTCCGGATCGCGCAGCGGTCGATCGCTTTTATAAGAGCGGGCTGAAGGCCGGCGGCCGCGACAATGGCCCGGCGGGGCTGCGCGCCGACTATAGCCCAACCTATTATGCCGCCTTCCTGTTCGACCCGGACGGCAACAATGTTGAAGCGGTATATTTGAAATAGCCGCCGCCGTCTGAACCTGATCCCCCGCCTCCTGATCTTCGCAAACAATTGAATCTGCACGAAGGGAAAACGCATGGCCTCCGTTCGCAACGAATTCCTGATCGAAGCCAGCCCTGAGCATGTCTGGGCGGCGGTTCGCGACATCGGCGCCGCCCACACGCGTCCTTGCGGTGGGTTTCGTTGTCGACACGCGCCTTGAGGGAGACGCGAGGATCGTGACCTTCGCCAATGGCCTGACGGCGCGCGAACCGATCGTCGATATCGACGACAAGGCGCGCCGGCTGGTCTGGGCGGCGGTCGGCGGGCGGGCGAGTCACTATAATGCGTCGCTGCAGGTCTTCGCCGAAGGCGAGGGCCGCAGCCGAGCGGTCTGGATCGCCGACTTCCTGCCCAACGAGCTCTCCGCCGCGATTGGCGGGATGGTGGAGCAGGGATCGGCCGCCATCAAGCGAACGCTGGAGCGTCAGAGCGCCGGCGGCTGAAAAGCGCGCGACGATCGTCCGGCGGCCCCTGTATTTCCTGCGTTCTCGTGCGGGAGCGGCGATCAGTCCGATCGGCCTTGAATCATCGCGCGCCGGGCTCGCCCGGCGCGGGAGCGACGACATTCAGCCACGGTTCAGACTCATTATAACGTTATCCGCCCGCATCGCTGATCTCAGTTCATGGGTGGATTCGTGACGGTTCAAATGAAATTCATGGCGGCAATGCTCGCGCTTCTGTCTTTTGTCGCGCTCGTTGTTTCGCCAACGCGGGCCCAGACGCCCGCCGCCGGACAAAACCCCCGCATCGCTCTGATTATCGGCAATTCCGCCTATCCCGACCATCCGCTGGCGACGCCCGCCAATGACGCCGGCCTCGTCGCGCAGACCTTGCAGGCGGCCGGCTTCGAGGTCGTCGGCGCGCGCGATCTCGATCAGGACACGCTGCGCGGCGCGCTGCGCGATTTTCTCGCCAAGGCGGTGACGATCGGGCCGGACATGCAGGCCTTTGTCTATTTGTCGGGGCGCGGCGTGCAATATGACGGCGATAATTATTTCGTGCCCGTCGATGCGAAGATCGCGCGCGACGCCGACGTTCCGATTCAGGCGATCAAGATCGCGGACTTCTCCCGCGCTCTGGCCGCGACGCCGGGGCGCGCGCGCATCATCGTCATGGACGCCGCGCGCGCCAATTCCTTCGCCGCGGACGGATCGCCGCTCGCCGGCGGCCTCGGCCTCGTCGATCCCGAGGACGGCGTGCTGATGGCTTTCAACGCCGCGCCCGGAACCGTCGCGCCTGACGAGCCGGGCCCTTACGGCGTCTATGGCAAATCGCTGGCCGGCGCGATGCGCGAGGGCGGATCGCCGATCGACGATGTCTTCGCGCAAGTGCGATTGCAGGTGAACCAGCAGACGAATGGCGCCGTGGTTCCCTGGAGCATATCGAAGGTGAAAGAGCCCTATTCGATCTTCGAGCGCGCGCCCGATGCGCCGCCGCCGCCCGCGGTCGCCGCCGCGGTTGAGGCCGCCAAGCGTCCCTTGAGCAGCTTTGGTCCCGACGAGGCCTATTCGGTCGCCTTGCAGCGCGACACGCTGGCCGGCTATCGGGATTATCTCGCCGCCTATCCCGACAGTCCGCAGGCGCGCCGCGTGCGCGCCATTCTGGCGGCGCGCCGCGAGGCGATTTTCTGGCGCCGTTCGGTCAACGAGAACAGCCCGCGCGCCTATTGGACCTATTTGCGCGTCTATCCCAGAGGGCCGCATGTGCCGGACGCCGAGCGTCGTCTGCAAATTCTCGCTGCGCAATCTGCGCCGCCGCCAGATTTCGCGCCGCTCGAATATGCCGATCTGCCGCCGCCGCCGCCGGACGAACTCGTCTACGACACCGGCCCGACATTCGTCTTCGATGGTCCCGATTACGGGCCGCCGCCCCCGCCGCCGCCCTACGCCTTCCTGCCTCCGCAGGATAACGACTGGCGCGATCTGCCGCCGCCGCCGCAGCCCCAGGGCCAGGGATTCCTGCCCGTGCTGTCGGTCGCGATTCCGCTGCTGATCGGCGCCAAGATCTACCACGATCACCAGCATGGCGCGGCCCCCGCCCAGCAGAGCGTCGGCGCGCCGCCGCCGTTGCCGCATGGGTTCAAACCGCACGATCACGCGCCGGGCGCGCCGGCCGGCGCAGCTCCGGCGGTCGTTGCGCCGGTTGGCGCGGGCAAGCCTCTGCCGGGGGCTCCCGGCGCCGCGCCTTTGGCCCAGCCGCTGAATGCGGTCAAGCCGGCGCCGGTCGTTCCCGGTCCGGCGAACGCTGCTCAGCCTTCGGAATCCGGCAAGCCGCTCAAGCCGCTTCCGACTCCTACAGAGCCACTCGCGGTCAAGCCGGGCGCCCAGCCGGGGACGGCGCTGAAACCGTTGCCGACTCCCACAGAGCCGCTCGTCGTCAAGCCGGGCGCCCAGCCAGGGGCGGGGCTGAAGCCGCCGCCGACTCCCAAGGAGCCGCTGGCGGTCAAGCCGGCTGTTCAGCCGGGGACTGCGCCGAAACCCCTATCGGCGACTCCCGCAGAGCCGCTGGTCGTCAAGCCGGCCATTCAACCGGTGGGGGGACCCAAGCCGCCCAGGCCTGAGTTCAAACCTGCGCCCCAGAAGGAATTCAGAGCCGCGCCGCAGGAGTTCAAGCCGGCGCCGCAGAAGGAATTCAAGGCGGCGCCCATCGAGTCCAGGCCCGCGCCGCAGGTGTTCAAACCCGCGCCGCAGCAGGTGGCCAAGCCTGCGCCCGTGGCGCCGCCGACGCCGCATTTCGCGCCTCCGGCGCCGGCCCCCCATGCGGCGCCTTCGGCCCCACATGCCGCGCCGCCCGCCGCCAACAAACGGCCCGCTTGCGGCGGGGCGCATGAGCCGCCTTGTCCGAAGTAACCGGCGCAGCGCGATAAAGGGGAGGGCTTCGGCCCTCCCTTATTTATTTTGCAGCAAAGCGATCAGGCTCGACGAATCCCAGCGGCCGCCGCCCATCTTCTGGACCTGGGAATAGAATTGGTCGACCAATGCGGTGGCCGGCAGATGGGCGCCATTGCGCCGCGCCTCGTCGAGGCAGATAGCGAGATCCTTGCGCATCCAGTCGACGGCGAAGCCGAACTCAAATTGGCCGGCGATCATAGTCTTGAACCGATTGTCCATTTGCCAGGATTGCGCTGCGCCTTTGGAAATGACCGCGACCACATCGGCTGCGTCGAGGCCCGCTTTGGCGGCGAACTGCAGTCCCTCGGCAAGGCCCTGAACGAGGCCGGCGATGCAGATCTGATTGACCATTTTGGTCAATTGCCCGGCGCCGGGGCCACCCATCAACCGGCAGGCGCGCGCATAGGCCGCGATGACCGGTTCGGCTTTAGCGTAAGGCTCGGAATCGCCGCCGCACATGACGGTCAGCGCGCCGTTTTGGGCGCCCGCCTGTCCGCCCGAAACTGGCGCGTCGATGAAATGGACGCCGTGCTTGGCCGCCTCGGCATGCAGTTCGCGCGCGACCTGGGCCGAAGCAGTCGTATTGTCGATGAAGATCGCGCCGGACTTCATGCCGGCGAAGGCGCCCTCGGCTCCTAGCGCAACGCCTCGCAAATCGTCGTCATTGCCGACGCAGGCGAAAACGAAGTCGCAGCCTTCGGCGGCCTCGCGGGGGCTCGCCGCGGCGCTGCCTCCGTGTTCGGCGACCCATTGCGCCGCCTTGGTCTTCGTGCGGTTATAGACCCGCAAGCGATGGCCGCCCTTGGCCTTCAGATGCCCGGCCATCGGATAGCCCATCACGCCCATCCCGAGAAATGCGACTTCAGCCAATGACGTCTCTCCTGACGATAGCGCGGGACGAAGCCCCGCTTGACCGCGCTCCTATAGCGCGACTCGCGAATTCGTGCGCGCGATGCGCGCTGATCGCGCAAAGCTGATCGAAGCTTGCCGCAATTTGGCGCCAGATCGTATATAGAGACCGTAAAACATTTGAATTTGAAGCTCTTTGTCATCTTAAATTTCGGGCGACAGGTCATGATGAGCGGTGTGAAATGAGCGCGGGGCGTCGTCGCTTCGTCACGGGCCTCGGGCTCGCCGCCGCTGGATTGGCTCTCGCCAAACCCGCTTTGGCTGACGCCAATCCGGATGTTCATTGGCGTATGACGTCGAGCTTTCAGCCCTCGCTCGATCTGATTTTCGGGGGCGCGCAAACCTTCGCCAAGGCGCTCGCCGATCTGACCGACAGCCATTTCACCGTCGCAGTTTCGCCGGCGGGCGAAATCGCGCCCGCTCTTGAGGCGCTCGACGCCGTCTCCAACGGCACGGTCGAATGCGCCCATACCGCGCTGCATTATTATTGGAGCAAGGATCCGAGCTTCGCCTTTGGATCCTCGACGCCGTTCGGCATGAACGCACGCCAGCACGCCGCTTGGCTCGCCGAGGGCGGCGGCGGCCAGCTCATCGACGAATTCCTCGCTGACCGCAACGTCTTTGCGATTCCGGCCGGCAATACGGGCGGGCAGATGGCGGGCTGGTTTCGCAAGGAAGTGCATGCCGCCGGTGATTTCCAGGGCCTGAAAATGCGCGTCGGCGGCTTTGCCGGCAAGATTTTCCAGATGATGGGCGCCGAGCCCGCGGCGACGCCCAAGGATGGCATCTATCCCGCTCTTGAATCGGGCGCGCTCGACGCGATGGAATGGGTCGGCCCCTATGACGACGAGAAGTTCGGCGAGCGCAAGGAAGGCGAAAGACTGAACCTCTCCAAAGTCGCGCCCTATTATTATTATCCCGGCTGGTGGAAAGGCGGGATGCAGTTTCATCTCATCGTCGACAAAGCGAAGTTCGATGCGCTGCCCAAGCCCTATCAGGCCGCGTTTCGCGCGGCGGCGGCGCTCGCCCATTCTTCGATGCAGGCAAAATATGACGCGTTGAATCCGGGCGCGCTCAAACGCCTTGTCGTCGGCGGCGCGGAATTGCGGCTGTTTCCGCAAGAAGTGATTGAGGCCTGCTACAAGACCGCCAACGATCTCTACGCACAGCTCGGCGCCGAAAATCCCAAATTCAAGAAGATCGCCGATTCCTACATGGCCTTCCGCGCCGACCAGTATTTATGGTGGCAGGTCGCCGAATATTCCTTCGACAATTTTATGATCCGCCAGCGGCGCGCCAAGAGCTGACGGGCGATTTGTGATTCCTCCCGTCCGCGGTGGGGAGGCGATTGCGCCGCCTTAACGGCCAGCCGCGCCCATATAGGGTTCGCGCCGCGGTCCGACCTTCGTTGCGATTGTGTAGACCGATTGAGACGCCGTCAGGAACAGCGTCCGGAAATCCGCGCCGCCCCAGGCGAGATTGGCGCAGACTTCCGGCAGGACGATCTTGCCGATGAGTTCGCCCGAGGGCGCATAGACCCACACCCCTCCCGGCCCCGTCGCCCAGACATGACCGAGCGCGTCGCATTTCATGCCGTCGGGCGCGCCTGCTGCTTCTTCCAAACGCAGGCCCGAAGCGAATATCCGGCCTTCGGAAAGCGAGCCGTCGCTGGCGACCACGAAGGCGCGGATCAGCGCCTTGGCAGTATCATCGATGTAGAGAATCGTCTCGTCGGGCGAAAAGCAGAGCCCGTTCGGCTGGTCGAACAGATCGCGCTCGACGAGAAGTTGCAGGCCGCCGCCTGGCGGAACCCGATAAACGCCCTGAAAGCCAAGCTGGCGCGGGCGCTCGACGCCAAAGACCGGCATGCGCCCGTACCAAGGATCGGTGAAATAGATCGACCCGTCGGACCGCACGCAGACATCGTTGGGACTGTTCAGCTCCCGCCCTTCGAAATGCGAGGCGAGAATTTCGCGCCGTCCATCCGGTCGTTCGCGCGCCAACGTGGAAGTTGAATGTTCGCAGACGATCAGGTTGAGATCGGAATCGTAGGTCATGCCGTTGCATTTGTTCGCAGGACGGCGCACCTCGACGACGCCTTGGCCCGCATCCCAGCGTCGCCGCACGTCGGCCGGCATATCGGAAAATAGCAGATAGCGATCAACAGGTTGCCAGATCGGCCCCTCGGTGAAGGTGAACCCGGTTGCGAGCTGCGTGATGGATGCGGCGGGGTCGATCAGATCGTCGAATTCGGGGCTCAGCGAAACAATATTCATCGAAAGCGCTCCTTCAAGAGAAATTCGCGGGGAGGCCGCTTCACCCCGCGCCGCGGCGTCGTGTTTCGACATTGGTCGCGCCGACGTACCAGTCCCGCGCCGCCACTTCCTCGAACACGACCCAGACGTCGTCCTTACCGACGCCGGTCGCTTCGACGATCGCGGCGGCGACCTTGGCGGCGATCGCCGCTTTCTTGGCCTCGGGGTCCGAGGCGATCACTTCTTTGACAATTCTGATGTTCACAAACGGCATTTCATTCTCCTGTCCCATTCATGATTCAGCGCGTCGTCTTTTGTCCTCCCGCCGCGGTGATGACCGCGACGATAATCAGACCGGTGAGCAGGAGGCGGACGCCCGCGCTGACCCCGAATGTATTGAGCATCGTCAATAGCAGCACGAGAAACAGGGCGCCGCCCCATACGCCCGGGATATTCGCCTTGCCGCCGGCGACCGACGTGCCGCCAATGACAACGACGGCGATGGAGGCGAGCAGATATTCACCGCCGATGTCGACATTGGCGCCGCGGAAATAGCCGGCGAGCAAGGCGCCGTCGAGACCGCCGAGCATCCCGCAAATCGAATAGGTGAGGAATCGAATCGGCTCGACCTTCAGGCCCGCCAATCGCGCCGCTCTGATGTTCTGTCCGATCGCCAGGACCGAGCGGCCATAGACCATGCGATGCAATGCGATCCCCGCGCCAATGGTGAACAGCACCGTCAGAACCGCGATCAGCGGCACGCCGAGAATTTGAATATTCGTAAAGTCCGCAAAACCTGGCGGCGGCTTGATCTGCAATCCCCGGCCATAGCTGATGTCGATCGACTGGATGACGAAACTCGCCGACAGCGTGGCGATGATCGGGGGAATGCGCAGCGCCCAAATCAAGAGATAATTGGCCACGCCGGCACATAGGCCGCTGGCGAGTGCGGCGGCCAGGCCGACGGCGACCATCCTATCGTCGCCGTCCATCACCTTCATCGCCACGGCGCTCGCGAGCCCGATATTGGCGGGCAGCGACAGATCGACATTGCCGGGTCCGAGCGTAATGACGAACATCTGCCCGACGCCGACGATCACCGTGAAGACGGAGAGAGAAAGCGCGGCGGTGAGCATGCCGCCGGCGCCATAGCCGGCGGTGAACGCGATAGCGGCGAGCCAGACGAGCGCGGCGCCGAGGAACGACCAGATCCATGGTTTGCTGGCGAGCTTGGCGAGCGCGGCGATCATTATTCCCGCCCTTTCTGGCTGATCATGACGCGGGCGGCGAGCACGATGACGAGGATCGCGCCATTGGCCGCGACCTGCCAATCGGGCGGAATATGCATGAATGTGAGCAGCGGCGAGGCCGCCAGCGCCAACGTCAGCGCGCCAATGACGGCGCCGATGGGCGAAACACGGCCGCCGACGAATTCGCCGCCGCCCAGTATCACGCCGGCGATCGACAGCAAGGTATAGCCATTGCCGATATTGGCGTCGGCCGAGGTCGTAATGCCCACCAGCGCCATTCCAGACAAGACGCCAAACAGCCCGGTCAGCGCGAACAAGCCGGCCTTGGCCTTCAGCAGCGACCAGCCCGCTCGGTCGATGGCGATCGCGTTGCCGCCGGAGCCGCGCAGGATGGCGCCGTACGAAGTGCGCATCAGGCCGAAATAGCTGACCGCGGCGATCGCGACGGCGGCGAGAATGGGGAAGGGAATGAAGGGCGGTTTGACGCCCATGATCGCCAGAAGCCAATCGGGCGCCTTGCCGCCGGGTTTGGGCAAGAGAAGGATCGCGAGTCCTTGCCAAACGAAACTCATGCCTAGCGTCACCACGATCGAAGGCAGGTTCCGCAAATAGATCAGAGCGCCAAGCGCCGCATAGACGCCGATGCAACCGAGCAACATGGCGGCGCCGACCAGCGGCGCATCTTTGAGCCAGGTCGCCGTGACGCAACAGACGAAGCCGACGAAAGTGCCGATCGACAAATCCAGATCGTTGCCGGCGATGACGAACATCTGTGCGATCGTCGCCAGCGCTATCGGCACGGCGAGATTGAGCATCAGGGTGAAGCCGAAATAGCTGATGGCGCGCGGGTTGAGCCAGGCGATCGCCGCCAGCACCAGAGTCAGCGACAGAGCGGGCAGCAAAGCGCGCGCGAGCCGGCGCCAATTGATTCCCGCGGATTGACGCGGCGCCGGCGGTGCGAGCGCGCTCATGTCAGTGCGCGCCCGCGAAGGAAGATTGAATGACCCGCTCTTCGCTGATTTCGTCGCGCGCCAGATCGGCGACGATCGCACCGTTGCGAAAGACATAGACGTGGTCGCAATTCTTCAACTCGTCAGTTTCCGTGGTGTACCAGAGGAACGTCCGTCCTGCGCGCGCCTCCTCGCGGATGAGCGCATAGACTTCGAGCTTGGTGCCGAAGTCGACGCCGCGCATCGGGTCGTCCATCAAGACGATGGCTGCGTCCGAGGCGAGCGCGCGCGCGAACAAAGCCTTTTGCTGATTGCCGCCGGACAGCGACAGGATGTTGTTGTGCATGTCGGGCGTTCGGATCTTGATCTTGTCGCGCCACGCATTCGCAAGGTCGTCTTCGCGTCGACGGGAAATCAATAAGCCGTCGCGCAGCTTCGACAAGGAGCGAACGCCGATGTTTTCCGATATCGACCATTGCGGAAAAATGCCGTCAGATTGCCGGTCGCCGGCCACCAAAGCGACGGGCGCGGCGACTTCGACGCCAACGCGTCGACGCGTCGAGGCGGAAAAGATCGAAAGGAGCAGGTCCGTCTGGCCATGGCCGGCGAGCCCGGCGAGTCCAATGACCTCGCCCTCATGCGCGATGAGTTCGACGCCCTCGCTCTGCCGCGCGGGCAGCGCGCGGACACGGACGGGCGCCTGGCTGCGGCCGGTCGGTACGCTTGCGCTATTGACTTCGCGTTCGCTTTGGTGGACGCCGCCCATCGCTGCGATGAGCTTGTTGCGATCGAACGCCTCGGCTCGATCGGCGACCACGACCTTGCCGTCGCGCATTACGGCGATGCGATCGCAATTGCGCAAGACTTCGCCCAGAATATGCGAAATGAAAATACAGCTCACGCCGTTGGCGACGGAACGCCGGACGAAAGCGAGCAATTGCCCGGCGGTGTGGGCGTCCAGCGAAGAGGTCGGTTCATCAAGGATGACGAGATCGGCCGGCCGGTCTGAGACGGTGAAAGCGCGCGCGACTTCGACCATTTGCCGCCGTCCGATCGACAGGTCCTGAATGAGGTCGGACGCGCCGATGCCGTGATCGGGGAATATCTCATCGAGTTTATCGACGATCAGCTTGCCCGCCTTGCGTCGCCAGTTGAAGCCGCGCAGCGCCGGGTGAAACACGCGCGCGTTCTCGGCGACGGTCAGGTTGGGGCAGAGCGAAAGTTCCTGAAAGACGCAGCGGACGCCGAGGTCTTTGGCGCGCGCGGCGGAATACTGGCGCTGCTCGACTCCAGCGATGACGATCCGTCCCTTGTCCGGCGCCGCCGTGCCCGCCAGGACATGCATCAAGGTCGATTTGCCGGCGCCGTTGTGTCCGACGAGGCCGACGCATTCGCTCCGGCTCACGCTGAAGTTCACGCCGCCAAGCGCCCGGACGGCGCCGAAAGATTTTTCGACGCCATCCAAGCTCACAATAGTCACGTCTGCGACCGCCATCAGTCTATTCGTCCAAGCAATTCAAGGGTCTGATGAGGCGCAAACCAACGGTCATTTCATGTTGGCTTTGATCGCCGCGATGGCGTCCTGTTGCGTATATTCGTGGCTGGCGACGCCGCCGGCCGCAATCTTCGGCAGTTCGGCCTCGAAATCGTCTTGCGTGAAGGCGAGGTAAGGCACCAAGAGGTCATGCGGAATCTTGTTGCCGTCGAGGACCTGCTGGGCGACCCAGAACGCTAATGTCGATACGCCAGGAGCAATCGAGGCCGACCATGTCTTGTAGCCGTCCTTGGCTTTCTGCTCCTTCCACCACTGCAACTCGTCCTGCCGGTTGCCCATGATGATTGTCGGGCGCGGCTTGCCGGCCGCTGCGATCGCCTGGGCCGCGCCGTAACCGTCGCCGCCTTGATCCACTACGCCAACGATGGCGGGTAATGACGGAAGGATCGTTGCGACCGCTTTTTGCGCTGTCGTCTGATCCCAGTCGCCCGTCACCGACCCGACGATCTTGAATTCGGGGTGGGTTTTGACGCCCTCGATGATGCCCGAATGAACCGCATCGTCGATCGACGTGCCGGCGAGCCCCCGGATCTCTAAGAGATTGCCGCCTTTGGGCTGGAATTTGGCCATTTGTTCGATTTCTTGTTTACCGACGTCCTTGAAGTCGACGACGACCCGGTAAGCGCAGGGCTCGGTAACGATGCCGTCGAAGGATACGACGACGACGCCCGCGTCGCAGGCCTGCTTTATAGCGCCATTCAGGGCGTCCGGCGAGCCGGCGTTGATGACGATCGCGTTGTAACCTTGCAAAATCAGGTTCTGGATCTGGGCCGCTTGGGTCGGCACCTCCTTGTCGGCGGTGGTAAACACATCGGCGGCGCCTACGACCTTATCGGCGACCGCTTTTTTTGCAACGATGTCGAAGCTGTTTAGCATCGCCTGACGCCAGGAATTGCCCGCGTAATTGTTGGAAAACGCTATTTTCTTGTCACTTGTGTCGGCGAAAGCCGCTCCGGCCATGAGCGTGCTCGCCAGCGCGCAAAGCGCAATTCTCTTGACCGCATATTTCATTTTTGATCCTCCCAGACGTGTTTTGGTTTACCCAGCCGGTCCAATCTGGCGGCTATGTTTGCGCTAACATTTCCGCGCGAGCAATACTTCCAACAAAAGAGCATCGAACTCAAGACCAGAATTGGTCCCGGAGGCTCGATGCCGCATTTTTGACCCCCGACGAGCGATGCGACATTTGTCTATCCGGCCGGGGTTGCAAACGGCAGCTCTGCGAACAGGCGCTACGCCGCCGCGGCTTCATCCTCATAGTCCGCCGCCTGCGTCTGATCGGGCGCCTTGCTCTTCCACACCGCCGACAAGATCGTCGCGACGAGGAAATTGACGATGACCGCGGTGAAGCCATTATAGGCGGCGAAGCCGAGGCCGAGGTCGAACTTGCCGATCAGCGGGATGTCCCAGGCCAAGCCATGCACGGAGATCCAGGCGGCCGCGCCCCAGGACAGCGAAGTGCCCAGGATCATGCCGACCGCCCAGCCGACCAGCAGCGCCGGACCGCTGTACCACCGTGTGTAAAGCCCAAGGATCATTGCCGGAAATATCTGGACCATCCAGACGCCGCCGAGCAATTGCAGATCGACCGCGAATTTCGTGGGCACGAAAAAGATGAAAGCGAGCGCGCCGACCTTGACGATCAGCGACACCAGCTTGGCGATCGTGGATTCGCCAAGCGAGGTCACCTGCGGATTAACGAAAGGCTTCCAGACATTGCGCGTGAACGTATTGGCGGCGCCGATCGACATGACCGCGGCCGGCACCAGCGCGCCGATCGCGATGGCGGCGAAGGAAAAGCCGGCGAACCAGTCGGGAAACACTTTGAGCAGCAATTGCGGCACGGCGTCCTGCGGATTGGTGACCTTGACGCCCGCCGCATGCGCCATGATTCCGAGCAAAGCGATCAGGCCGAGCACGAAGGAATAGGCGGGCAGGGTCATCGTGTTGCGGCGGATCGCCTGGCCGCTGGAGGCGGCCAATGTGCCGGTCAGCGCATGCGGATACATGAAGAGCGCCATCGCCGAGCCGATCGCCAGCGTGACATAGGGACCGATCTGCGGCGCCGTGAGGATCAGGCCGGCCTGGAGCTTGGGATCGGCGGCGACCTTCGCCTCATAGACCTTGCCCGCCGCGTCGAAAATGACGCCAAAGCCGCCAAGTTGTATCGGGATGATGATGACGGCGGCGATGATGAAGATATAGATCATGATGTCTTTGACGAAGGCGATCATCGCGGGCGCCCGTAGCCCGCTTGAATAGGTGTAAAGCGCAAGAATGATGAAGGCTATCGTGAGGGGCAAATGGGCGAGATAGCCCTCGCCATGAAAGCCGAGCGCCTGAATGACCTTTTCCATGCCGACGAGTTGCAGCGCGATATAGGGCATCGTCGCCAGAATGCCGGTCAGTGCGACAGCAAGTTCCAACCCCTTGTCGCCATAGCGCCCGAACACGAAATCGCCCGCGGTGAGATAGCCGTGTTTGCGCGACACCGCCCATAGCCGGGGCATGGTCAGATAAAGGAAGGGATAGATGAGGATCGTATAGGGAACGGCGAAAAAGCCATAGGCGCCGATTGCATAAACGAGCGCTGGAATGGCGATCACGGTATAGGCGGTGTAGAGATCGCCGCCGAGCAGAAACCAGGTGATCCACGGCCCGAAGCGGCGTCCGCCAAGGCCCCATTCGTGAAGTTGGTTGAGGTCGCCAGCCTTCCAGTGCGAGGCCATGAAGCCGATCACGGTGACCAAAGCGAAAAAGAAGACGAAGACGATCGTCGCAGTCCAGTTGAGGTTGTCGATCATGGCTGCGCTTTCGCGACGCGGTCGGCGGCCCAGATCGCCAGCGCCGAGACGGGGATCAGCAGCAACTGGAGCCAGTAGAAAAGCGGGATGCCGAGAAAATCGGGAGTGAGCGCATTATAAAGCGGCGTCAGCACAGTGAGGACGCAGGGCGCCAGCAGCAAAAGATATTTCATTCGTTTCCCCCTCGGCGGCGCGCGCCTTATTGGCTCGCGCCGAGGACTCTCGTCCTCTCCTCAGCCGCGACCGTCGACGCTCATAGCCAAGTTTTCGGCTGGGGTCGAGGGCCGCGCTGCCGCGTCGCCCGGCCTTAGCCCATCGCCGTGATCGCCGCGTCGAGGGAATCGCCCAGACGCTCGACGATGGCGTCGATGTGCCCTGCGTTGACGATGAACGGCGGGGCGAGCAGGATGTGGTCTCCGCGAACGCCGTCGATCGTCCCGCCCATCGGATAGACCATCAGGCCGCGCGCCATCGCTTCGCGCTTGACGCGCGCATGCAGCTTGCGCGCGGGATCGAAGGGCTCCTTCGCGCTACGGTCGGCGACAAGCTCGACCCCCCGGAACAGGCCGCGCCCTCTGATGTCGCCGACGTGAGGATGGTTGGCGAAACGCGCCTCCAGCCGGCGCTGGAGAGCAGCGCCCATCGCGCTCACATTGGCGAGCAGGCCGTCGCGCGCGATGACCTCCTGCACGGCGAGGCCGGCGGCGGCGGCCATGGGATGGCCCATATAGGTGTGGCCATGCTGGAAGAAGCCCGATCCCCTGGCGAAGGCTTCGAAAATCTTCTTGCCGATGAGAACGGCGCCGATCGGCTGATAGCCGCCGCCAAGGCCCTTGGCGATAGTCATCAGGTCAGGGGAAATCCCGTCCTGTTCGCAGGCGTGCAATGTGCCGGTGCGGCCCATGCCGCACATGACTTCGTCAAGGATGAGCAGCACGCCATAGCGGTCGCAGATCGCGCGGATGCGCTTGAAATAATCGGCGACCGGCGGCACGGCGCCGGTGGTGGCGCCGACGACGGTCTCGGCGACGAAGGCGATGACCTGATCGGCGCCGAGTTCGAGGATCTTGTCCTCGAGCGCCTGGGCGGCGCGCGCCGCGTAAGCCTCATCGCTCTCGCCTTCTTCCCGCAGCCGATAGGCGTAGCAGGGATCGATGTGATGGGTTTCGATCAGCAGCGGCTTGAACTGCGCGCGCCGCCATTCATTGCCGCCGGTCGCGAGCGCGCCGAGCGTATTGCCATGATAGCTCTGGCGGCGCGCGATGATGTGGCGGCGCTGAATCTCGCCTTTCTCGACGAAATATTGGCGGGCCATTTTGAGCGCCGCCTCGATCGCCTCCGATCCGCCGCTGACGAGATAGACATGGTCGAGGCCGGCGGGCGCATCGGCGATCAGACGATCGGCCAGCTTTTCCGCGACATCGGTGGTGAAGAAACCCGTATGGGCGTAAGCGAGCGCGTCGAGCTGCCGGTGCAGGGCGGCGAGGACGTCGGGATGGCCATGGCCAAGGCAGGACACTGCTGCGCCGCCCGATGCGTCGATGTAGCTTTTGCCGGCGCTGTCGAACAATTCGACGCCTTTGCCGCGGACAGCGACCGGCGGCGTGGAGGCTGCGTTGCGATGAAGGATATGGGTCATTATCGCTGTCCTGTTATTTTGCACAAAAAGACAGCATTTTCAGCCGCCGGTCACGCTCATATGGCGTCCGACGGCGGGGCGGCGGGTCGTCCGGTCGATGATGAAATCATGGCCTTTGGGCTTGCGCGCGATTGCGGCGCGGATCGCGGCGTTCAGCAGATGATCGCCGTCCGACTGGCGCAGAGGCCCGCGCAGATCGGCGGCGTCCTCCTGGCCAAGGCACATATAGAGCGTGCCAGTGCAGGTGATGCGCACGCGGTTGCAGCTTTCGCAGAAATTATGGGTCAGCGGCGTGATGAAACCGAGCCGGCCGCCCGTTTCCCTCACGTCGAAATAGCGCGCCGGGCCGCCGCTCGCATGCATCGAAGGGATCAGTGTGAAGCGGCGCGCGAGATCGGCGCGAAGCTGTGAAAGCGGCAGATATTGATCGACGCGCTGGCCCTCGATCTCGCCCATCGGCATGACCTCGATGAAGGTCATCTCAAGGCCTCGCGCATGCGCCCATTCCACCATCGCCGGCGCTTCGACTTCGTTCACGTCCTTCAACGCGACCGCATTGATCTTGACCGCGAGCCCGGCGGCCTGCGCGCGGTCGATTCCGGCCATGACTTTGCCAAGATCGCCCCAGCGGGTGATGGCGCGGAACTTCGCGGCATCCAGCGTATCGAGAGAGACATTGACGCGCCTGACGCCGCAGGCGACGAGTTCGTCCGCAAAGCGCTCGAGCTGCGATCCGTTGGTCGTCAGGGTGAGTTCGTCGAGCGCGCCGCTGTCGAGGTGGCGCGACAAGGAGCGGAACAGATGCATGATGTCGCGCCGCACCAGAGGTTCGCCCCCGGTGATGCGTAGCTTGCGCGTGCCGAGCGCTACAAAGGCCGAGCACAGGCGATCGAGTTCTTCGAGGGTGAGCACGTCGCGCTTGGGCAGGAAATTCATGTCTTCGGACATGCAATAGACGCAGCGGAAATCGCAGCGGTCCGTCACGGAAACGCGTAAGTAGTCGATCGCCCGTCCAAAGCGATCGACAAGCGCGGAGACTGCCGCGACGGGGGCGTGGGCGTTCATAGCCCCTATGTAGGTCAGAAGGCGCACAAGATAAAGGCGCCGCCTGGCCAGGCGACGCCTTGGTTCATTCCCCCGGATTTACCAAATCAGCGCAGGACCACCACTGTCGAGCCGACTTTCACCCGACCGTAAAGATCGGTCACATCGTCGTTGGTCATGCGGATGCAGCCCGAGGAAACGGCCTGGCCGATCGTGTCGGGCTCGTTCGAACCGTGAATGCGATAAAGCGTGCCAGCAATATACATCGCGCGGGCGCCCAGCGGATTGTCGATACCGCCTGCCATATGGCGCGGCAGGTCGGGGCGGCGCCTGAGCATCTGTGCGGGCGGCGTCCAATCCGGCCATTCGCGCTTGTTGGCGATGTGGCTGACGCCCGCCCATGTGAAGCCCGGACGGCCGACGCCGACGCCATATTTGATCGCCTGATGATCGGGCAGCACAAAATACAGCCGCCGCTCGCTGGTGTTGACCAGGATCGAACCGGGCGAATAGGGGCCGGAATAATTAATGGTCTCGCGTGGGATCGCGGCGGCTAGCGGGCGCCCATCGGTGCCCAAAGAAGTGCTCGGCGCAAAGCCGAAAATACTGATGTCGGCGGCGGCTTGCGCGGCCGTCGAGGCGACCAGCAGGCCGGCGAGGATGCCGACGCTAAGATGAACGATCCGGCGCATTTCCTGTCCTTCTTTCCGCGAAAGAGCGCATTGCAGCACAGCCCCATTAAAAAGCCGCACGCGATTCTCTTGCGAATCTTATTTCGGACAGGCGGATTGTTGGCAATGGCTTTGAGGCTTCACACTGGCGTGAAATGCAAATTGGGGCGACAAAGTGGCCTTCATGCCACAGTTGTGGTACTGTTGCGGATGGCGCCTGCAGGCCGGCAAGGGCGCCCAGCGTCAACCTGCCGCCGCCTGGAGGCGGAGAAGGCTCAATGCCCGACCAGCGAGCCAAGACTGAAACCGCGAGCGACGCCGGGGGGCGGCGCCAGCCCGGTCCGGAAACCGTCAGAATGCGTTTTGCCTATTGATCGCGCCTGATCTCGGTCCCGGCAAAGTCATGCGGACTCGCCGGCGCGCCATAGTTGAACCCGGGTCCAAAATCGTTGCCGAGTTGCCCATAGACATTGACCGAGTTTTCATACGCCGCCCGACCTTCGATCAATTGGCCGTTGGCCGCATCGGGCCATGAAGCGTCTGGCGAAATTGACGTGTCGGCATGGGCGTTGATCGCGCCAAAAGCAAGAAAGAGACCGGCTATTCCGGCCAAGATCGCATTGCGCATCTTGTCCTCCACAATCCGTTTCCCAACGAGAAAACGCCTTAATAGCCGTCGCGTTCCATCGCGATCGGCTGGGCGGCTTTGCTGGCCAGATGGGAGGGGCGACCGACATGCCGCGGTCGTCACCGCACAGAAAAAGGGGCCGGCGAGTTTCCTCGCCGGCCCCTTGGGGAAGCTGTCCCTTCAGGTTACCAATTCCAAGGCAGAAGATTGAATGGGAACGTCGCGTAACGCCCATTATCCTCATAGGCCGAACGGCCTTCGGTCATCCCCCCGCCGTCGCGGTTATAGGCCCACACGGGGTTGCTGGTCGGCGTGACTTCCGGCACCGAGCCAGGGACGTCCAGGAGCGTGTAAGGGGAATATGTCGGAACGTTGGGATTGGCGGCGTTGGCCGCGCCCACCGCGCCGATCGTCAGAAACAGACCGGCTGTTCCGGCCAGAAGCAGATTGCGCATGGATTATTCCTTCCGTCGTTCGTTCGTCCTAATGATGGACGCGACAAGGAAACGCCGGGCGGTTGCTCGCGTTGCCGTCCTCACGCGCAAGTGAAACATCGTCGCTTTCTGGCCATGATTGACGAGCCGGGATCGCCGGTCAGCGGAGCGCCACCAGCGCCTTCGGTCGCGGCGGACGCCACCAGATGAACGAACGCGCGCGAGCACGATTCGTTCAAATCGCACAGCAAACCGCCGCGACGCATAAACGCCTGTTCTACCGCTTCATTCAACAAGCTCGCCCGAACGTCCACTCCCGCCACAAAAACCACGACGCGACCGCTTTGCGGTCAGGGACATAATCTATTCCAAGGTCCTAGGTCCTCTCGCGGTGGTCCTAGGACTTCAATCCAATTGATCGGACCGCGCCCCAGTTTTACCTAAAGGGTTAAGAAACGCACAACACTGGGCGCGCCGGCGCCAACCGGCATGAGCGCAACGGCAATACGGGCGTTTAGGACAACATCGGCGCCACGACATAGGCGACGCGTATCTGCTTGGCCTTCGAGAGGGACGATAATCATGGCGCCCAAGAGCTGGAACGGCAACAGCGACGATTGGACCACGGCGGCGGACTGGGCCCCCGACGGGGTCCCCGGAGCCGCCGACGACGTCACGATCAACGCCGGCGATCCGCAGATCACGACCGATGTCGGCACGGTGAACTCGGTCACCGTGCTGGCTACGCTCGATCTGGCGACCGGGGGCGCCCTCGCCACGACAGGCGATTTCGACAACATAGGGTCGGTTTATCTCGATCAGAACAGCGCCAACGGCGGCTCGAGCCTTGTCGTCGGCGGCACGCTGAACAACAGCGGTTTTCTCTCGATCGGCGGCGTCGCCCAGGGCGGGGGCGCGCCCGACACTGTCGCGCGGCGCTCGGCGCTCGTCGCCATGCCCGCGTCCGGCAGCGCCGGGTCGCTTCCACCGGACACCGTCGTCGCCAATAGCTTGTCCAACGCCAATTCCGGTTTCATTGACCTGGAGGGCGCTCCGACGAATGTGGCGACGCTGGACGTCAATTCGACGGCGGGTTTTGGCGCGGCCGGCGTGCTGACCGGCGATGTCACCCTGAGCGACGATACGCTGCTGGAATTCGCGAGCGGTGAGATCACCACGCTCGACGGTAGCCTGACGATCGAGGGCGCCAACGCCTTCGTGGCCGACGCCGTGGCGGGCGGGGGCGCGCCGACCAGCAACAGCGCGCTCACCGGCCTCTCGACGATTGACGGCTCCGCCAATGGCGGCCTCAGTCTCTCGGGTGGGGCGACCGTCACGACCGTGGGTCCGTTGTCCAGCACCGGTTTCATCAACCTCGACAACGGTTCAAGCCTGGACGTCAATTCGGCGGCGGGTTTGGGAACCGCCGGCGTGCTAAGCGGAGTTGTCAATCTGTCTGAAGGGGGGGTGCTGGAGTTCGCTAGCGGCGAGATCGCCAGCATCGCCCAGGGCGCCGAAGTGTCGCTTGTAGGCCAAAACTCCTATGTGGCCGACGCCGTGGCGGGCGGGGGCGACCCGACCAGCAACAGCGCGCTCACCGGGCTCGCCAGCAATGCCGGGGGCGCGTTGGACCTGGAGGCAGGCGCGTCGATCACGACGACCGGCGACTTCGACAACAGCGGCAGCCTCAGGGTCGACGAAGAGTTTTCCGGCGGGTCGAGCCTCGCGATCGGCGGCACGCTCAGCAACATCGGCACCATCCAAATCGGGTCCGGCGCCACGGGTGGTTTTGGCGGTCTCGCCGATGCGGCGACAGTCACGGCCGAAGGTCTTTCCAATAGCACCGGCTTCATCGACCTCGCGGGCAGTTCGACGGCCACTGCGACGCTGGACGTCAATGCGGCCGCGGGTTTCGGCACAGCCGGCGTCCTGACCGGCGAAATCGAACTGAGCGGCGACGCGTTGCTGGAGTTTGCGAGCGGCGAGATCACGAGCATCGCCGCCGGCAGTTCGTTGGCGCTCTCAGGCGACAACGCCTATGTGGCCGACGCCGTCGCGGGCGGGGGCGCTCCGACCAGCAACAGCGCTCTGACCGGGCTCGCCAGCAACGCTGGGAATTTGACCGTGGAAGGGGCGTCGCTGACGACCGGTTCGTTGAACAACACCGGGACAATCCTCGTCAACTCGATCGTCACAGGCGACAACGAGCAGGTGGTGTCCAGCGGCCTGTTGGACGTCAACGGGACGCTGAGCGGCGGCGGTTCGGTGACGATCGACGGGGGAACCCTGGAATTGGGTGGCGTGGCGAGTGGGACGATCTCGTTCGGCGGCATTTTCGAGGATGCGCCAGCGACGCTCATGCTCGACGCGCCGGCGGATTTCGGCGGGACGATCGACGGTCTCTCCACCGGCGACACCATCGATCTTGCGAACATTGCCGCGACGAGCGCGGTTATCAGCGGCGACGCGCTGACGGTGACCGAGAGCAATGGTCAGACGCTGCAGTACCAATTGTCGAACGTGCAGACCGACTCGCAATTCACGATCCAAAGCGATAATGCCGACGGCTCCGATCTCGTCCTCAGCACGGGCGCGGTTCCTCCCGTCATCACCGCGCCGGCGACCGCTACGGCGACCGAGGGAATAGCCGCTTCGCTCGGGACGTTGAGCATCGCCGACGCCAATCCGGACGCGGGAACGCTGACCGTCGATCTCGAGGCAAACGGTTTTGGCCAAGGCGGGACGTTGGCTGCCGATCAGAGCGGCGCCGCGACCGTCGTCAACGAAGGCGGTACGCTCGTCCTCACGGGCGATTTGACGGACGTCAACAACGAACTCGCGACCCTCACCTATACGGGCGCCCTGCGCACCAGTTCCGCCACGACGTGGGACGATTCCATCTTCGTTGATGTCTCGGATTCGACCGGCCAGAACGCGCAGCAATCCATCGACATCACCGTGGGGGTCGGCCCGCTCGTCATCACCGCGCCGCAAACCGCGATGGCGGTCGATTTCACCGCTTCGTCGCTCGGCGGGTTGAGCCTCGCCGACAGCAACGGCGCGAGTGAGCCGTTGACGGTGACGGTGAGCGCCGGGATTGGCGCGCTGGCGGCTGCGCAGTCGGGAGCGGCGACGGTCGTTGGCGACAACACCGGCCAGCTCATCCTGACGGGCACGGCCGCCGATATCAACAACGAACTGGCGAGTCTCACCTATACCGGAACCGGTTTGCCGCCGAACAACAACGGGGATACTGCGACCGATTCCGTGACGATAGACGCGACCGACGCGCAGGGCAGCAAGGACCAGCAAATCGTCGGCGTCACCGTCGACGTGGCGCCCTACGAGAATTTCATGAACGACGCCTCCACGCTGGAGGCCGACGTCAACGCTTTCGTGTCACAGGCGCAGATCATCGCCGATGCCGTCAACGTCCAGGCGGACGCGGTGTCCGGCGCCATCGGAACGCTCGCTGGCATTGCGTTTCAGCAGGCCTATGACGGTAGCAGCCAGGTCATCCGCAACCTTGGCGCTGAGTTCGCGATGGGCGACACGAGCGATGTCCAGGATTTTTCTGACTTGCTTGATGATTCTATTTTGAACGGCGCTGTCGGAACCATCGCGGGGGGCGCGACACTGCCGGCGAACGACGGGTTCGCCGCCTCGATCCGCTCGATCATCAACGATGGCGTGAACGGCAGTACGGGCGACATAGGGATCGACAGCGAAATTTTCCAACTCGACATCAAAAATTTCGTCCAGACCCTGGCGGGAAGCGCCTTCGACGATGCCGCCTGGCAGACGGTCTACAACGACGGCATCCAGGCCGAGACCGCGTTCGTGACCGACGTGGTGAACGGCGCCGGCAGCGCTCAAATCCTCGCCGACACCAGTGGCCTCTTCACCACAATGAACACCGACGCGCTCGCCGCGATCGGCGGCGCCGCCGCTTCGCAGCAGGCCGCCGCCGCCGCCGAAAGCTCCCTATCCGCGGTCAACGCCGATATCGCCGGGGGCGCCAGCGCGGAGACGATACTTAGCGATGCGAACGGGGTCTATGAACCGCTAGTCGCACAGCAAGCGAGCGCAACAGCGACCAGCGGCGCGATCGAAGCCTACGATACGTCTGTTGCGGCCGACCAGAACTTCGGGACCGTCGTGGCCACCGAAAACGTCTCGAAAATCATGCAGGCATCCATCGCGCTCTACAATCAGACGCTTCCATCTATACTCAGTTCAACCTCGACCTCGCCTGTTTTGAGCGCGTTGCTGAGCACCATGTCGACGCTGACCGATGAGATCGGCGCCGGTGACACACAGTCTGCAGTTCAGACGGCCACGAGCTTCCTATCGCAATACCTGGGCTCGAACGGTACGACTGCGGCGCAGCTATTTCAGCAGATGATGCTGGCCGCGCCCGATCCGTCCTCTCCGAGCGCGATCTTGAACTATGATGGACAGGCGCTCGCGGTGCTTGCCACCGTTGCCGAGGACCAAAATCCGGAGGAGCAGTCCGCGATCCTACAATCGTTGCAAGCGATCGAAACCGATTTTGCGAACAGTTCCGATCAAGGGACGCAATCACAAGGCTCTCAAGGCGGATCGAACTCAAGTTCGAGCGCCGACATGGGGTTGCAGGCCCTTGAAAACTTGTTCAATACGCAAATCCCCGACACTACAACCCCGCTCGATAACCCAACTCTCCCAATTCCCTATGCTGGGACTGACCAATCGACGCAGAATCTGGTCAACGCATCGTTAAACGTAATCACCCCCTTCCTTGTTCAAGAAGTTGGCGCACCGGCGCTTCTGGCAGCTTTAGGGGAAGGAGTCTTTACGACTGCCCTCGGTGGGCTCCTCGCCGCCGAACTTGGCCCGGTGCTGCTTGTGATCGCCCTATCGCAAGCGGCCTTGGCGGCTGTCCAGTTCACGCTCGAGCACAGACAGCAGATCCAAGGAGTAGTGAATAGGCTCCCGGGGGCCTACAACCAATTCATAAAAGATCCCCAAGGAACAACCGATGGCGTCTTGACTCCTATCGATCAAGCCTTTGGTCTGGGCGACGTCCACCTGACGACTTTCACCGGCCTCTATTACAATTTTCAGGCCGAAGGCGAGTTCGTCCTTACCAAATCAACTGAGGCCGGCAATTCGTTCCAGATTCAGGTTCGGCTGCAGCCGTGGACCAACAGCACCGGCGTCACGGTTACTACCGAACTCGGCGCGCAGGTCGGTTCGGACCGCGTCACGTTCGACATCAATCGGCCGGACATGGTCTTCGTCAATGGCGCCGCCACCAACCTGTCCGCCACCAACAGCGTGCTCAACCTTGCAGGCGGCCAGATCGTCGAGCTGTCCCCGAGCGCGTTCCAACTCACCTGGAACACCGGCGAATCGCTGACGGTGACCAACGCGGGCTCCTACCTGAACTATTCCGTCCAGCTTGGTCCCAACGACGGGCCGGGGTCGGTCGAAGGCCTGCTCGGTTCGGCCGAAAGCCAAGCCAACGATCTGGCCCTGCCCGACGGTACGGTTCTCACGCAGCCGTTGACCAGCAGTCAGCTCTACGGAACTTACGCGAACGCATGGCGGATCACCGACGCGACCTCGTTGCTTGACTACGATCCCGGGCAGACGACGGCGAGCTTCACCGATGTCAACTTCCCCGGCGATTCTCTCACGCTGGCCGATCTGCCGTCCAGTCTGGTCGCCCAGGCCGCGCAGCTTGCGGCCGCGGCCGGCATCACCGACCCAACACTCGCCGCCGGTGCCGAGCTCGACTATCTCGCCACCGGCGACGCGAGCTTCTTCACCTCGGCCGCCAACGCGCAACAGCTCGACACGACGGTGACGGCCGTCGATGTGACGCCGAGCCTCGCGGCGGCGTCGCTGGGCGTAACGGCTGCGCAACAGACCATCGTGCCGGCCGCCGGCCAGTCGGTTCAAGCGACCTTCAATATCTATCTCACGAGCGCCGTCGGGACGGACACGACTGTAGACTACCAAGTGGTCGCGCCCGACGCCCAAGACCTCGGCTCGTCAAGCTTCGGCGGAACGCTGCCCTCGGGCCAAGCGACGATCGTCGCCGGACAGACGAGCGGAGCCTTCACGATCGCTCTTCCGGCCAACGTTCTTGGCGCAAACCCGACTTCGACGCTCGAGGTTGAGATCAGCTCGCCGAGCGGCGCGCCGGTCTTCGCCTCGACGGCGCAGACCGAGATCGTCAATCCCATGCCCGAGCCGGGCGCTGCGCCGCTGCCGTCCCTCGCCGAGATTACCAACTTCGGCACGCCCACCCAGGCCGGCAGCGCCTATACCCTTGATCTTGGCACGCTCGTGCAAGGAGAAACGATCCCCTATCTGCAGCTCGCCGTGCTCAATGGCGCGACCGCGCCGGCCGACGAGCTGGGAGGTACGATCAGCGCCGGCGGGACAGGCTCCGGCTTCATCCTGACGGGTGGCGGCGCTCTGTCGCCGATCGCCGCGGGCGAGGACTACGCCAATCTTCACGCGGTCGTCGACACCAGCACGGTCGGCCAGAACAGCGAGACGATTACGCTGCTGCCGACCGACGTCAACGCGAGCGGTTATTCCGCCGCCCTGTCCAACTTGACGTTGACGATCGACGACACGATCATTGCTCCGGCGCAGGTCGTGGTGAATTCGCCGACGACGATCGATTTCGGCAATTTGCGCGTCGGCGCGACGGCGAACCAGGCCGTCAGCATCACCAACAGCGCGGCGGCGGGCGCGGCCAACCTCGACGCGTCGGTCTCGGTGAACGGCGGCGCCTTGGCCAGCGGCGCGATCTCTGACCTGGCGCCGGGCGCGACCGACGCGACGGATCTTTCTGTCGGCCTGCAGACCAGCGTGGCCGGGGCGTCGAGCGGAGAAGTGACGCTGAATTTGGCGTCGGACGCCGGCGGCGGCAACACGGCGGCTCTGCTGGGTCAAGCGATCGAGGTTTCCGGCAATGTCTATCGCGAAGCGGCGGCGCAAATCGCGCCGATCAATGAAACCGTGCATGTCGGCGATCCGGGAACCGCATCGCTGATCGTCACGAACGACGATCCAGCGGACGGCTATTCCGAAAATCTCCTGGCCTCGGTCGCGACAACCACCGGCGCCATTTCCGCGACCGGCGCGACCGGCGAGATCGCGGCGGGGGGAAGCGATTCCTCTTCGCTGGCTGTGGCCTTTTCGACGCAGAGCGCCGGCACGGTGGCGGGTAGCGTCACGCTGAATCTGGAAACCGACGGAACGGGCATTGACGGGCTCGGCCCGACGTCTCTAACCCCCACGACCGTGGGCGTCGACATCACGGTTGATAATTACGCGCAGGCGGCGTTCGCCGAGACGTCGGGCGGCGGCGTCCTGAGCCAGAACGGCGCCAATTACACCTTGAATCTGGGCGATATCGCGTTGGATTCGGGGCCGCTCGCGATCGGTCTCGAAGCGCTGAACGCAGCGTCCGGAACGGCCGATCTTCTCTCCGGCAGCTTCCAGATCGCAGGATCAAGCGCTTTCGCGGCGAGCGGTCTGGACGATTTCTCCGGCCTCGGCGCGCGCCAGGCCGACTCGGCTCCTTCGGTCTCATTGAATACCAGCGCCGCTGGGACCTTCTCGACGACCATTACGCTGACTTCAACGGGTTCAAACGCCAGCGGCTATTCGGCGCCTCTCACGACTGAGACCCTGACGATCGAAGCCACGGTCCAGCCTGAGGCTGCGGTGGCGCCGACGATCACGGGGACGGTGTCGGGTCAGACGACGACGTCGGAAGCGCCGGTGGCGCCATTCTCCGGCGTCACCATCGGCGACGCCAATAGCAACGCGGCGGGCACGCTGACGGATACGCTGACGATCACGGTTGGCGGCGCGGGCGGCACGCTGAGCGGCGCCGGCGTCGCGGCCAACGGCGTTTACACGCTGATCGGGACGGCGGCGGCAATCACGAGCGCGCTCGACGCGGTCACCTTTGCGCCAACGGCGGGGGCGCCCGGCTCCAATTCGACCAGCACCTTCACGCTGAGCGACCAGAGCAGCGCCTTCGCCACGGCGACTGTCGACGACGCCACCAGCGTCATCGATAGCGATCCGGCGGTCGCCGGGCCCACAGCGCCGACCATCACCGGGACGCAGGTCGATCAGACGACGGCGTCCGAAGCGCCGGTCTCGCCCTTTTCCGGGGTGACGATCGGCGACGCCAACAGCGGCGCGACGGACACGGTGACCATCACGGTCGGCGGCCCAGGCGGCGCGTTGAGCGGCGCCGGGCTGACCGGCGGCGCCGACGGCGTCTATACGCTGACCGGGACGGCGGCGGCCGTGACCAGCGCCATTGACGCGCTGGTCTTCACGCCGACGGGCGGGGGGTCCGGTACGGAATCGGTCAACACCTTCACGGTGAGCGATACGAGCAGCGCTTTCCCCACGCCAACGGCCGGTATCGCGCCCTCGTTGATCGACATCGATCCCAACCCCGCAGTCCTGACCTATATTCCGCCTCCCAGCACCAACATCAACATCGTGCCGACCGAAGACGGCGGCGATGACGACGGCGACCCCCATCTTACGACCTTCGACGGCTTCCATTACGATTTCCAGCAAGTCGGCGAGTTCGTGCTCACCAAGTCGATAGCGCCGGGCGACAACTTCCAGGTGCAGATCCGCACCGCGCCGTACTACAATGGGGCGACCGTCGCCGTCACGACGCAGGTCGGCGTGGCGCTGGGCGCCGATAGGGTCACGATTGATCTGACCCGGCCCGACACGCTTGAGGTCGACGGCGCGGCCGTGACCCTCACCGCCAGCAACAATGCCGACACGCTGGCCGGCGGCACGATCGAACTGATCGCGCCGAACACCTATCAGATCAGCTCGATCCACGGCGAAACCGTCGACGTCACGAACTACGGCACTTTTTTGGACGTCAACACGACGCTCGGGCCGAACTTTCCTGCCGGCGACGTGGTGGGCCTCCTGGGCACCGATACCGGAAACCCCGCCAACGACTTCCAGACCGCCGACGGGACGATTCTGCAGCCGCCGCTCACCCTCAACCAACTCTACCAGGAGTTCGGCGATAGCTGGCGCGTCACCGACGCCACGAGCTTGCTCGATTATGGACCGGGCCAGACGACGGCGACGTTCACCGACCTCAATTTTCCCGCCGACGCGATCTCCCTCGCTCAGCTCCCCACGAGCGTGGTCGAGGCGGCCGCGGCCGCGGTCGCCGCGGCGGGGATCACCGATCCGACCCTGCGCGACGACGCCATCTACGATTACGCGCTGACCAACGACAAGAGCTTCATCACCGGGGCGTTGACGGCGCAGCAGGAGGGCGTGACGACGCCGTTACAGTTGACGCCGACCGACACGTCGAGCACGCTCGGCCTGGGCATTACGGCGCCGACCCTGAGCGTCGCGGAACCGACGACGGGGACGACGGCGGTGTCGTTCACCGTCTACAGCACGGCTGTCGTGACGAGCGCCACCGTCGTCGACTATGCGGTCATCGCGCCCGGCGCCGGCTTTTTGGATGCGACCGCCTTTGGCGGAACCCTGCCGTCCGGCCAGGTGACGATCGCGGCCGGCCAGTCCAGCGCGACCTTCACGATCGCGGTGCCCAGCACCGCTCTAGGATTGACGCCTTCCGATCTCATGCGGGTGCAGATCAGCGACGCTGTGGGGACGCCGGTGATCGCTCCGACCGCCGATGTCACCATCGCCAACGCCACCGCAACCCAAGGCGTTGATGCGGTCCCGGGCTTTGCCGAGACTTCGGGCGGCGGAACCCTGACACAGTCGGGCAATGCCTACACGCTCGCCCTCGGGACGCTGACGATGGGCGCGACGGCCTCCGTCGGCCTGGCCGCGACCAACGCCGCCGCGACGGGCGCCGATCAACTCGGCGGCAGCTTCGTCCTGTCCGGGGACGGCGGCTTCACCGTGACTGGTGCGGGCGCCTTTTCCGGCATCGCCGCGGGCGGCATCCAGGCTGGCATCGACGTCGCCGCCAACACCAGCGTCGCCGGCGCGCACAGCGAGACCATTACGTTCGCGCCGACGGAGAGCAACGCCAGCGGCTTCAATGGATCCTTGGCGACCGTCAGCCTGACCATCACTGACATGGTGATGGCGGGCGCCGCGCCCACCATCACCGGGACCGTGGCGGGTCAGACAGCCACGCCGGAAAATCCGATCGCGGCCTTCTCCGGCGTCACCATCGCCGACGCCAACGCCAACGCGACGGATACGCTGACGATCACGATCGGTGGTTGGGGCGGCGCGCTGAGCGGCGCCGGCGTCGCCAGCAACGGCGTTTACACGCTGACCGGCTCGGCGGCCACCGTGACGAGCGCGCTCGACGCGGTGCTGTTCACGCCGACGGCCGGGGCGCCCGGCGCCAATTTGACCAGCACCTTCACGCTGAGCGACACCAGCAGCGCCAACCCAACGCCCACCGTCGACGCCAATACCAGCGTGCTCGACATCGATCCGAACCACGTCTCGGTGGCGACCTTCGAGGCGGATCAGGCGGCGCTCGACGAGATCGCCGGCGGCTTTGCGATCTCGGATACGGCGGCGAATATCTACAACGGCCTCACCAACATCGAAGCGGATCAGAGCCACATTACCGCGATCAGCGCGACGGATATGCTGGTGGCGGTGGGGGCGCTTACATTCACGCCGGATGAGACGGTTCTCAACAAGATCGTCGGCGGCTTTGACATCCTGGGTCTGTCGACCCGCATCGAGGCAGTCTTCGATTCGCTTGAGGCCGATGTCGATCATATCAACTCCATCGCCACCGTGGACGCGCCGATCACGGTGTCTGCGACGACCTTCGAGAATGACCAGACGGCGCTGAACAAGGTCGTCGGCGGCTTCGACATTTCGGACACGGAGACCGACATCGCGAATGCTCTGCCGAACCTGTTGGCGGACGTTAGTCACATCGCCTCGATCACATCGACGGACACGCCAGTGACGGTGGGAGCGAACAGCTTCGTGTTCAACGAGGCGGTTCTCAACACGATCGTTGGCGGCTTCGACATCGTGGCCGGCGTGCCGGCGAACGTCGAGGCCGATCTTGGCGTCATGACCGCCGACATCAGCCATATCAATTCGATCGTCTCTACGGGCGGGCCGATCGTCGTCTCGGCGGCGACTTTCGAGAGC
>NZ_LMUI01000041.1:0-9864 GCF_009765995.1 Methylocapsa sp. S129 | reverse complement strand
GACATCAGCCATATCAATTCGATCGTCTCTACGGGCGGGCCGATCGTCGTCTCGGCGGCGACTTTCGAGAGCGACCAGACGGCGTTGAACAAGGTCGTCGGCGGCTTCGACATTTCGGACACGGAGGCCGACATCGCGAATGCTCTGCCGGACCTGTTGGCGGACGTTAGTCACATCGCCTCGATCACATCGACGGACACGCCAGTGACGGTGGGAGCGAACAGCTTCATGCTCAACGAGGCGGTTCTCAACACGATCGTTGGCGGCTTCGACATCGTGGCCGGCGTGCCGGGGAACGTCGAGGCCGATCTTGGCGTCATGACCGCCGACATCAGCCATATCAATTCGATCGTCTCCACGGGCGGTCCGATCGTCGTCTCGGCGGCGACTTTCGAGAGCGACCAGGCGGCGTTGAACAAGGTCGTCGGCGGGTTTGTGATCTCCGACACGGCGGCGAACGTCGCGGCGGCTTTCGACGAACTGAATAGCGACGTCGAGATAGATTCCATTGCCCTGACCGACAGCGGGGCGCCGATCCTGGCGTTGACCTCTTCGCAGTTTGCGAGCGACACGAGGGCGGTCCGCGAAATCGTTAACCCGAATTATGTGGTCACCGCATTTACCGTTGGAACCAGCACGATCGACGTTGCCAATTTCCACGGGGTCGGCGGGACCGTTTCGATCAGTTCGGGCGCCGTGAATCTCGCGAACGGCGCCGACGCGACGGTGAGCGGGTCCGACAATACGATTACGATGAATGCAAACGGGACTGTGACCGCGTCGGGTACGAACAACTTATATGTTTTCGGCTCAGGAGGTGGTCAGGGTGTCGTCGGAGCCGCCGGTGGCGCAAACACCGGGACAGTGGACTTCGGCTCAGGCCTTACCGATGAGAATTTGTGGTTCCAGCAGTCCGGCGCCAACCTGCAGATCGACGTCATGGGAATCACCAATAGCTTGACGATCGATGATTGGTTCGGCGGGACCAATGCTGCGGCGGTGCAGGGCTTCGCCACCACAGACGGGTTGAAGCTCGATACGCAGGTGGGTCAACTCGTGTCGGCGATGGCGACTTATGCGGCTGATAACAGCGGGTTCAATCCGACGCTGGTGTCGCAAGTTCCGACCGACACGACCTTGCAGAGCGCAGTGGCGGCCGCCTGGCATCATTAAGGGACGACGAACAACAGCTAAGCGAGCGAAATTGCGGGTGTCATGATGTCGGGCGGAGTACAGGGAGGAACGACTCAGACGGCGGGTCTAGAAACATTTGTTCTGCTGCTTCGCTTTCACGGCATCGCGGCCGATCCCGAACAGATCAGGCATCGGTTTGGCAGCGCCGATATTGGCGTGTCGGAGATGTTGCGCTGTTCGAAGGAGTTCGAGCTTAAGGCGCGGGCGATTTCGAGTAATTGGGCGCGTCTGGCCAAGACCGCCCTGCCGGCGATCGCCCAAAGGCGCGACGGCAGCTTTTTTGTGCTCGGCAAGTTCTCCCCTTCGGGCGTATTGATCCAGGATCCGGCGGTCGGTCGGCCGCAGGAATTGACCCGCGCCGATTTCGAAGCGCAATGGAACGGCCGCCTGTTGCTGATGACGCGCCGCGCTTCGCTTGGCGCTTTGGCGCGACAGTTCGACATCACCTGGTTCCTGCAGGCGATGGTCAAATACCGGCGCCTGTTCGGCGAGGTGCTGGTCGTCTCATTCTTCCTGCAATTGTTCGCGCTGATCTCGCCGCTGTTCTTTCAGGTGGTCATCGACAAGGTGCTCGTTCACCGGGGCCTGACAACGCTAAACGTGCTGATCATCGGTCTTGTGACGGTGTCGCTGTTCGAAAGCCTGCTGACGGCGCTGCGCACCTATGCATTCTCGCACACGACCAACCGCATCGATGTCGAACTCGGGGCGCGGCTGTTCCGCCATCTCATGGCGCTGCCCATTGCTTATTTCGAAGCGCGGCGCGCAGGCGACAGCGTGGCGCGGGTGCGCGAACTTGAGAATATCCGAAACTTTCTCACCGGCTCGGCGCTGACCCTCGTCATCGATCTGTTCTTCACCTTCGTCTTCTTGGGCGTCATGGCCTATTATTCGGTGTTCTTGACCGGCATCGTGCTGGCGTCGTTTCCCTTTTACATCGCCATCTCGGCCGGTGTGACGCCGATCTTTCGCCGCCGCCTCGCTGAGAAGTTCAATCGCGGCGCCGAAAACCAATCCTTCCTCGTTGAGGCGGTAACCGGCATCCAGACTTTGAAATCCATGGCGGTTGAACCGCAGATGCAGCGACGCTGGGAAGAACAGCTCGCCGGATACGTGCAGGCGAGCTTCCGCGTCTTGAATATCGGCAATTGGGCGAGCCAGGGCGTCCAGCTCATCAGCAAACTGGTCACCGCCGCCGTTCTGTTCTTCGGCGCCAAGGCGGTCATTGAGGGCAATCTGACAGTCGGGCAATTGGTCGCCTTCAATATGCTGGCGGGCCGTGTGGCCCAGCCAGTGCTGCGGCTTGCCCAGGTCTGGCAAGACTTTCACCAGGCGCGGCTGTCGGTGGCGCGGCTTGGCGATATCCTCAACACCCATCCCGAACCCAGCTTCACGCCGGGCCGCGCCGCGCTTCCCTCAATACGCGGCGGGATTGTCTTCGAGCACATGACCTTCCGCTATCGCCCCGATGGACCGGAGATTTTGCACGATGTGCATGTCGCCATTCCCGCCGGTCAGATGATCGGCATTGTCGGACCTTCCGGTTCGGGCAAGTCGACGCTGACCAAGCTTGTCCAGCGGCTCTATCTGCCCGAGAGCGGGCGGGTGCTGGTCGACGGCGTCGATCTGGCCTCGGTGGATGTTGCCTGGCTGCGGCGTCAGGTTGGCATTGTCCTGCAGGAAAATGTTCTGTTCAACCGTTCGATCCGCGACAATATCGCGCTCACCGATCCCGGCATGCCGATCGAGCGGGTTATGGCGGCCGCGCAGCTTGCCGGCGCGCATGACTTCATTCTCGAACTGCCTCAAGGCTATGACGCCCCCGTGGGCGAACGCGGGGCCAACCTTTCGGGCGGACAGCGCCAGCGCATCGCGATCGCGCGCGCTTTGATCATGGATCCTCGCGTTCTGATCTTCGACGAAGCCACGAGCGCCCTGGACTATGAGAGCGAACGCATTATTCAGGAGAATATGCGCGAGATCGCGAAAAACCGGACGGTTTTGATCATTGCCCATCGCCTCTCGGCCGTCCGGCACGCCGATCGAATCCTGACGATCGAGCGGGGTCGCCTCGTTGAGGATGGCAGCCACGACGAATTGTTGCGGGCGGGCGGCCGCTATGCCTCGCTCCTGCGTTTACAGTCAGGTCTCCATGGCGTCGCCTGAACAGACAGCACGAATCCTGCTTTGGCCGCGTATGCCCGCAAGGCGCGATTCCGAGCGCGAGTTCCTGCCGGCCGCGCTGGAGGTCGTCGAGACGCCAGCTTCGCCGCTCGGGCGGGGAATCGCCTTTGGCATACTCGCGTTCTTCTGCGCCGCGCTTGCCTGGTCGTGGTTCGGCTATGTCGACATTATCGCCACGGCTCAAGGCCGACTGCTGCCGACCGGCAGGGTCAAGGTGGTGCAGCCGCTTGAAGCGGGCGTCGTGCGGGACATCCGCGTGCAGGATGGGGACGTCGTCCATGCCGGCGATCTTCTGGTCGCTCTCGACGGCACGACGACCTCAGCCGATCGCGATCGGGCGGCGCATGATCTGATGACGGCCGAACTCGATATCGCCAGGCTTCTGGCGCTGAAAAATGAAAATGATCCCGGCAAGGCCGTCGAAGCCTTCGTCGCGCCCGACAATGCGGCTGCGCATGAACTGGAAATGGCGCGCGCGTTCACCTGGGCGCAGGCGGCCGAACAGGCCGCCAAACTCGCCGCTCTCGACCAGCAGATCGATCAGAAGCGCGCTGAATCCGAAGAGGTTCGCGCGGGCATCGACAAGCTCCAGGCGACGATTCCGCTGCTGCAGCAAAAGGACGTTCTTCGCACCAAGCTGTTGGCGTTGGAATATGGCAACCGCTTCGCCTGGCTCGACGCGGAGCAGGCGCTCCAGGAGGCCCAGCACGATCTGCTTGTGCAGGGCCGGAAAGCGGTCGAGACGGATGCGGCGCGCGCCGCGCTGGAGCGTCAGCGCGATCAGACGCGCGCGGAATATGCGCATAAGGTTCTTAGCGATCTGGCCGACGCGGAACAGAAGGCCAGTCAGCAGACGCAAGACCTCGTCAAGGCGACACGCAAATCGGCGGAGACGGAGCTGCGCGCTCCGATCGACGGGGTCGTCCAACAACTGGCGATCCACACCTTAGGCGGCGTGGTGACGCCCGCGCAGCAACTTCTGGTGATCGTGCCGGAGGGTCAGTCGCTCATCCTGGAAGCGATGGTGTCGAACGCCGATGTCGGATTCGTCCACGCCGGTCAGGAAGTCGAAGTGAAAGTCGAGACCTTTAACTTCACGCGATACGGCTTGATCCATGGGCGCGTCATCTCCATCAGCCCCGATGTCGTCACCGAGGACAAGCGGCCGACCGACGACAACGGCGCCAGTTCGGGCGACGCCAAGAACGCAAAGGGCGATCAACAGGCCAATAACTCGCCTTCCTATGTGGCGCGTGTCGCATTAGAGGGAACCAGCATGGTGGTCGACGGCAGGACGGAGCCGCTGCGGCCCGGTATGGCGGTCACCGCAGAGATCAAGACAGGCTCGCGGCGCATTCTCGAATATCTGCTCTCGCCGCTAAGACAATATTCGCAAGAAGCCATCAGGGAGAGGTGAGTGCAGCGTGGCCAAGAGGACCGATGAATCTCCAGTGCTCGACATTCGAGATAGTGCCCAATCCTTTCCTCTTTTCTTCGGGACGCTCGTAGCTGGATCAGAACTGACAGCCAATGCATTATCGACTATCTGCCGTCCCGGCTGAGGCGTCGCGCTGGAGGCTCATCGTGAACGCAGATGGGGCATAAGGGGACGGAAGCCGGGAAACGGAGAGGGGCTTGTGTCTGATTAGAGGGATCCGCGGTTTTCGAGCCATCGAAAACAGTTCTTCTGCGCATCCTCTCGGAAGTGTCTCGGCGCCATAGTAGCGCAACGCGTGATACCTTTGTCTCATGCTTGGCGCCGTCGATGAGCGCCGAGCGCCAAGATCATATTTGATCAGCGCGGTTGACGCCGCGAAACAGACACTTCGGTTACGGTCTTGTTTCATTCTATTTGCCAACCGGGGGTTGGGCTGCCTAGATGCTGCCTTGGCGAATCCTGGCTGCGCGCATCGAACGGAGGCGCCCAAACCCATCTCGCCGGGGTGACCTGGATTCGTCGAGGACCGATGCGGAGTCGATTGAAGCTCTTCATTTCGTCGCCCGGGGACGTGCCCCGCGAGCGCCTTCGAGCCGAGATGATCGTCGACAGACTCGCGCAGGACTATGCTCGCCACTTCACGCTAGAGACCTATCGCTGGGAATACGAGCCGATGTTGGCGTCGGGACACTTCCAGGATTCGATCGATCCACCGAGCGCTTGCGACATCGTCGTCCTGATCGTCTGGTCGAGGCTTGGCACGTCCTTGCCGGCGCGCACGGCGGTGCGTGAATATAGCGGGCTCGACGGCCGCACGCCGGTCACAGGGACGGAGTGGGAATACGAGGACGCGCTGAAAGCGGCGAGGGAGCGTGGTACCCCCGACATAATCGCGTTCCGCAAGACATCCGAGGTTCGTCTCGACGCAGTCGACGCGGAGGCGCGCGCGCGCGGCAATTTTCAGCTCGACGCGCTCGACGCGTTTTGGAAGCTGCGCTTCGCGGACAAGGGCGAATTCATCTCCGGCTACAAGACGTACAACACGATCGAGGAATTTGACGCGCTCTTGGAGGGTTCGCTACGCAAGCTGATCGAACGCCGCGTTCTCGCATTGGCCGCCGGCCCGTCGCCTTTGGCACGGGTAAAAGGATCGCCCTTCCGCGGTCTGCGCTCTTATGAATTCGACGATGCGGATATTTTCCATGGCCGCGGCGCCCTCGTCGCTGAGGCTGCCGAGCGGCTCGCCGCGCATGCGCGCGAAGGAACCGCTTTCCTACTGGTTGCGGGGCCGAGCGGATCGGGCAAGTCATCGCTGGTCAAAGCCGCGCTGGTTCCGAAACTGATGAAGCCGAGGCGCGTCGAGGGAACTTCCTTTCTTCGTCGCGCGCTATTCCGCCCGAGCGCCAACGGCGGCGATATCTTCCTCGGTCTAGCAGATGCCCTGACCCGTTTGGAGGCGCTGCCGGAACTGCTGGCTCCGGGGCAGAAAGCCGGCGGGCTCGCCGCACATTTGCGCGAAAGCGTGACAGCGCCTGGCTTTGTCTTCGCTGGCGCCTTAGGTCTCGTCACCGCTCGTGAGCGCGAAGCGGGGCGACTGCTTGATTTCGAGAGTGTCAAGCTGGTTCTCGTCGTCGATCAGCTCGAAGAGCTTTTCACGTCCCCCGATATCCCTTCTGCCGACAAGACTCTGTTTGCGCGTTTGCTCCGCGCACTCGCTCGCTCAGGCGAAGTCTGGATCATCGCGACCTTGCGCGACGATTTCTGGCCGCAAGTCGCCGGCGTCCCCGAACTCGCCGAACTCGCGGGGGGCCTGGGCCGCCTCGACATCGCCTCGCCGTCCCCGGCGGAAATTGCAGAGATCATCCGTAAGCCAGCGCTCGCCGCCGGGCTCGATTTCGAGACCCATCCGCTGTCCGGACTCGGATTGGACGCGGTGCTCGCACAAGATTCCTCGGCAGAGCCCGGTGTGCTGCCGCTGCTTTCGTTCACGCTCGATACTATCTACGCCGCCGATGTCGCCAAAGCGGGCGGAACGCAATTGACCTTCGCCAGCTACGAAGCGCTAGGCGGCCTTCGCGGCGCTATCGCCAAGCGCGCGGAGACAATCGTGGCCGATTTGCCCGAGGGCGCGCGCGAGGCCGTGCCTCGCGTGCTCAGGACATTGACGACCCAGGGGGCGAAAGTCGCGGTCGCGCGGCCAGCGCCGTTGGCCGCATTCCCAGACGCAAGCGCGCCGCGGCTCGTCGTCGACGCGTTGCTCGCGGGCCGTCTGCTAGTTGCTGCGAACGAAGGCGGCGCGCCCATGCTTCGCCTCGCCCATGAGGCGTTGTTGACGCAATGGGACCGCGCGCGCGGACAACTGATCAAGGATCGGCGCGATATCGAGACCCGCACGCTCGTCGAGGCGCAAGAGCGCCGCTGGAGCGCCGCGGATCCGAGGGGAAAGCCGGCATTGTTGCTGCGCGATCCCGACCTCGTCGGCGCGTGCGACCTCGCGCGACGCTGGGGCGACGAATTGCCCGAGCATATCGCCGGCTTCATTGCATTGTCCGCGCGCGCTGCGCGGCGGTCGACGGTTCGACGCTGGACGATTGTCGCCGCCGTCATGGCTTGTTTGCTCGCGCTGACGGCAGCGTCGCTCGGCGCGCTCGTGATCGCGCAAGGTCAGCGCGACGCGGCGTTGATCGCGCAATCGCAGGGATTGATCCGCGACGCGCGCGCGGCGGTCGCTGCAGGGGACGGCATGCGCGGCCTGCGGTTCGCACTTGCCGCGCTGCCCCGGGATCTTGCGCACCCCGATCGTCCGTTCTTGCGTGACGGCGCTGCGGCGCTGGCGGACGCCTACGTGAACCGCCGCGAGATCGCGCAGCTCGGCGAGGGCGACGGCGCCCTGCACAGCGTCGCCTTTTCGCCCGACGGCCGCCGCGTCCTCGTCGCGTCGGAAAGCGGAATCGCCCGGATATGGGGCCTTGACGGCTCTTCACTCGCGCTGAGAGCCTCGAACTCTAGGCTCTTTGCGGCGGCGTTCTCGCCTGACGGCGCGCGCGTTGTAACGGCCTCCGCGGATGGCGCAGCGCGGATCTGGAACGCGGCAACGGGCGAAGCTATTGGCGGCCCGATGATTCATTCGAGCGACGTCGTCTCCGCGAGCTTCTCCGCCGACGGCTCGCTCCTCGTCACCGGCGCGCTGGATGGCGTCGCGAGGCTCTGGGACGGACGGACCGGATCCCCGCTCGGCGAGGGTTGGGCAGCCGGTAAAGATAGCCCGTTGACGGTCGCTTTCTCGCCGGACGGTTTGTCGGTCCTCACGGTCTCGGAATCGGGCGGCGCGCGCATGTGGGACGTTGTGACCCACAAGCTGATCCACCCGCTATCCCAAGCCGGCGAAACCGCCGAAGTCGCCGCTTTTTCTCCCGATGGCGCGCAAGTCATCGTTGGCGCCGATAACGGCGTCGCGCGCCTCTGGGACGCGAAGACGGGCGCGTTGCTTTACGCTTGGATCGGCTACGGGGCCATCGCGGCCGTCGCCTTTTCGCCCGATGGAAAGCGCGTGGCGACAGGCGCGGGCGATAATTCCGCACGCATTTGGAATGTCGAGACGGATGTAGCGGAACATATCCTCAATGGCCATTCAGGGCCGATCAATGCTCTCGCGTTTTCACCCGACGGCCGCGGCCTCGCCACCGCGAGCGAAGACCACACGACGCGATTGTGGGACGTCGAGACCGGCTCACCGATAGCGACGCTTGGCGCGCACGGCGGCGCCATCGAGGCGCTCGCTTTCTCCGCCGATGGGCGGTTAGCAACCGCGTCGCGCGACGGGATCGCGCGGCTGTGGAGCGTCGAGCCGCTCTCGCTCGCCGCGATCTTGCCGGGCGGGGGAGGGGCGCTGGAAAGCGCTGGGTTCTCCGTCGACGGCGCGACGGCGCTCGTCGTGTCCAAGGCGGGTTCGGCGCGCCTTTGGAATATTGCCGACGCATCGCCGCGCGGGCCCGCGCTGACGGGCGTCGCTTCCGCCGCGCTTTCGCCCGACGGGAAGCTTGTCGTGGCGACCTCGCGCGACGGGCCGACCCGCTTGTATTCCGCCGACGCCGGGAAGGTCTTGGCGACTCTTCGAGGCAAGGGAGATCGCTCAGCTTCGTTCTCGTCGGACAGCAAGACGATCCTCGTTCTTCCCGCCGACAGCCCGCCACGACTCCTGGATTCCGCGAACGGCGCCGATCAGGGCGCGCTCGCGGGCTTGTCCGGCCCCGCTGACACCGCGATCGTTTCGCGTGATGGGCGGACGATCTTCGCCGCCGCCAGAGGCGGCGCCGCCGGCTTTTGGGACGCGGCGACGCGCGAGCCGCGAGCGAAACTCGAAGACTATGTCGCGTCGCTCGAATCCGGCGATTTTTCTGCCGACGGAACGCGCCTTGTCACAGCTTCTTACGACAAGACGGCGAGGCTTTGGGACGTCGCGACCGGAAAGAGCGCCGCGCCGCCGCTCGCCCACGGCGGCGCCGTGGAATCCGCCGCATTTTCAGCCGATGGAACGCGGGTGGTCACCGTGTCGCGCGATCATACTGCGGCCGTCTGGGACGCGCACTCGGGCGCGCGTATCGCCAGCATCGCGCCCGGCGGCAACTACACGCTCTGGACCGCCGCCTTCTCACCCGACGGAACGCGGGTCGTCACCGCATCCGACGACGCTGCTGCGCGACTTTGGGACCCGGCGACGGGCGAACAAATTGCGACCTTCGCCGGACATCGCGGTCCCGTGACCTCTGCAGTTTTTTCCCACGATGGCGCGCGGCTGCTGACCGGCTCCGCCGACGGAACCGCGCGCCTATGGCGGACGCCGCCCGCCTGTCAGGCGTTGATCGAAGCCGCCCGCGCTGTAACCGCGCCCGCGGCGGACGATCTCGCGCCCGAGCCCCAGAGCCTGCTTTTTCGGCTTTACAACCGCGCCGCGCCGCTTCTCGCGTTTCTATCGCCGCGCGTGGGCGAGACTTGCCGGTGAGCGGCGAGGCGGCCTTAGGGCGCCGCGATGATCGAAAACTCCGCGC
>NZ_LMUI01000040.1 GCF_009765995.1 Methylocapsa sp. S129 | reverse complement strand
CGCCGTCGCCGCCGTCGAAGCCGTGCTCGTCTGCGTCCCGTCCGCGCTCGTGTCCGTCGCCGTCAGATGATACGTCCCATCCGCAAACGTCGCCGTCGTCGTGATGTCGAAGGCGCCGCCAACGCCCGCCGTCCCGGAGCCGACCAGGGTCGCGCCGTTGTAAAGCTTGATCGTATCCCCGGACGCATCGCCGGTTCCCGCGATCTCAATCGTCCCGCCGTTCGTCGAGGTTCCCTGCTGCGCAAGGCCCGTCGGCGCGAGCGAACCCACAATCGCCGTCGCCGCTGTCGATTGCCCGCTCGTCTGCGTCCCATCCGCGCTCGTGTCCGTCGCCGTCAGATGATACGTCCCATCCGCGAATGTCGCCGTCGTCGCAAAGTCAAACGCCCCGCCCGCTCCCGC
>NZ_LMUI01000039.1 GCF_009765995.1 Methylocapsa sp. S129 | reverse complement strand
CGATTGGCCGACTTGATCGAAGGATATGCAATCGCTCAACGCAAATCACTCGTGTGAATCCCGTAGCGCGAAGCGGGAGAAGGGTTCATGCGGAGCATGACGGATGAGGGCCTATCGGCGTGATCGCGCGAAAAGAGACGTGGTGTTTAGGTCCCGACCAGGGCCGTCGCCCTCATCCGACCCGACTTCGTCGGGCCACCTTCTCCCGCCAAGGCGGGAGAAGGGCTTAAGGTTTCCCCCCAGGCGCCAACTCATCCAGCACGCTATAGAGCGCGCGCGCTTCGGGCGCTGGGCCGCGCCGCGTTCCAAGCGCCTCGATCCGCATCGCGACCTGCCGGTCGCCCAACGTGAGGAGCAGGCCGTCGCCGGGGCGCAAAGTGCGGCCTGGCTTGTCCAGGCGGATTCTGGCGCCGCCCCGCAACAGGCGAACGGAGCCCTCCGCCACCGCGCGCGCGGCGAGGCCGCGGGTCTTGAAAAAGCGCGCCCGCCACAGCCAGACGTCGATCCGGCAAGCCTCGGCCGCCTCGCTCACGCGGGAAGGCTCGCAGCGCGGCGGCGGCGAATTCTGCGACGCGGGCGGCGGGCCGGCGTCGCGGCCTCCGCCGGGCGCTGGCGGCGGCGCCAGAGGCCGGATTCGCTGGCGCCAGCCTCCTCGCGGGCAAGCCCAAAGCCGAGCGCGCGCAGGATGCGCCGGGCCTGATCGGGCGACCAGCCGAGTTCGGCGAGAATCGCCGGGGTCAACCGAAACGCGCCGAATCCTTCAGGCGCGGCGCGCGCCAGGGCGTCGAGCCGCTCAAGCGCTTCGACCGGCGCGGCGAGGCCGCCGATAGCGCGCAGGCCGCGCAAGCCCAGCGCCTCGGGCGGCGGCGCCGGCTGGGGCAGGGCGCTGACGGCGCCGGCGGACGGCCGCCAGCCCGGATGCGCGAGTTCGGCGAAGGGCGCGCAGACCATGCGCGCCTCCGGAAGCAGCAAATCGGGCAGATAGATGCTGAAGGCGCCAAAGCGCACGCCCAGATTCCTTAAAGCGCGGCGCTCCTTCTGGGAAAGCGCGCGAAGCTGTTCGGCCGCCGCCTTGCGGTCGAGCACGCCGAATTGCTCGACGAGCTGATAGGCGAGGCCGCGCGCCAGGCCCGTCAGCCGCCCGTCGGCTGACGCCGCATTGAGCGCCTTGAGCACGGACAGGCGCCGGCCGGCCTCGTCGGCGAGGAAAGCCTCCAGCCGCCGCGCCGCCCGCTCGCGCGCTGCGACGGAGCCAAGCTCGCCGAGCAGCCGCACTTTCGGGGAAAACGGCGCGCCGCCGGCGAGCTGGCCGGTCGGCTCGCCGCGCCATAGCAGCATGCCGCCTGGCGCCAGAGCGAAGGCCTCGTCGTCCTCCTCCGCCAGCCGCCCCAGGCGACGCGCGATTTCCGGCGCCACCGAGCGCTCGACCGCGCCGCGCAGGGCGCGGTTCTCGAGCGCCGAGGCGCCGCGCGCCGGCTCGAAATGGAGGCCGGCGAGCCTGCCGACGAACTCGCCTTCGACCGTCACCGCTCCATCGGCGCCGATGCCGCTGAGAACCGGGCCGCCGTTTTGGTTGAGGCTGCGCATCAATGTGCTGGTGCGCCGGTCGACGAACCGCTGCATCAATTGCGCGTGCAGCGTGTCGGACAGCCGGTCCTCCAGCGCGCGCGTGCGCGCCTGCCAGCCCTCGGGATCGACGAGCCAGTCGCCGCGATTGGCGACATAGGCGAGGGTGCGCACCCGGGCGAGGCGCGCCGACAGCGTGTCGATGTCGCCGTCGGTGCGGTCGAGATGGGCGAACTGACCTTGCGCCCAATCTTCGGGCAGGCGGCGATTCTTTTGAGTCAGGTGCTCGAACATGGTCCCGATGAGGCGGGTATGATCCTCCTGGCTGGTCTTGCGAAAGTCCGGGGTCTGACAGACCTCCCACAGCCGGATCAGATTGGCGCGGTCGCGGCAGCGGCGCAGCACCGTTTCGTCATTCGCCAATTGGCGCAGGCTGGTCTCGTCCTGGCTTTCCTCCGATAGTTTCAGGCCGGGCGCCGGCGCCGATTCGGCCAGCGAGCGCATCAGGGCCGGCAGCGACTGGAAATCCAGCCGCGCATTGCGCCATTCGGCCGCCTCGACCGGCGGAAAGACATGGCCCTCGACCGCGGCGACGAGATCGGCGTCCATATCGGGGCATTCGCCGGTGACGCCAAAAGTCCCGTCCTTGCGGTAACGCCCGGCGCGTCCGGCGATCTGGCCGATCTCCTGTGCGTAGAGCCAGCGGCTGCGCCGCCCGTCGAATTTGCGCAAGGCGGCGAAGGCGACATGGTCGACGTCCATGTTCAGCCCCATGCCGATCGCGTCGGTGGCGACGAGAAAATCAACTTCGCCGGATTGGAAAAGCGCCACCTGGGCGTTGCGCGTGCGCGGCGATAGCGAGCCCATCACCACTGCCGCGCCGCCGCGCTGGCGGCGGATCAGTTCGGCGATGGCGTAGACCGCTTCCGACGAGAAGGCGACGATTGCGCTGCGCGGCGGCAGGCGCGTCAGCTTCTTTGAGCCGGAATAGGTCAGTTGCGAAAAGCGCTCGCGAAACTGGATCTCGACGTCGGGACAGAGCCGGCGGATCAGCGGCGCGATGGTCGCCGCGCCCAGCAGCATGGTCTCTGCCCGTCCCCGCGCGTGCAGCAGGCGATGGGTGAAGACATGGCCGCGTTCGAGATCGGCGCAAAGCTGGATTTCATCGACGGCGAGAAATTCCACCTCGCGATTCAACGGCATGGCTTCGACCGTGCAAACGAAATATTGCGGCCGGGGCGGGACGATCTTTTCCTCGCCGGTGATCAAAGCGACGCAGCCCGCGCCGCGCGCCTTGACGATGCGGTCGTAGATTTCGCGCGCCAGCAGCCTGAGCGGCAGGCCGATCATGCCCGAGGCGTGACCTAGCATGCGCTCCACCGCCAGATGCGTCTTGCCGGTGTTGGTGGGGCCGAGAACGGCCATAAGACGCGCGGGCGCCGCGCCCGCCGATCGGTCGTTCATGGCGCTGAGCAAGACGGACGAGGCCGCCTGCCGCCAGAATGCGCCGAGGATGATCGCGGGACGAACGCCGGCTGCTGATGCATAAGGATTCGCAGATAGTCACGATTGACGTCCCTGTCAAAATGCGCGCTATTGACGCAGACGATCGGGCCGCGGGGGAGGATGCGTCGGCGCCAAAACATCGAATCGACCATGCGTCGTCGATGGGCCATCCCGTAAAGAGTCCCGCGATTGAGTCCGGCGCTTTGGTCGGCGCCGTCGAATTCTGCGATCAAGGCGGAGCCGCCGCATAGAGGCGCGACTATCGCCCGAGGATAGGCGCGGCTTGCAGTGGGCGCATGGTTAACGACGATGTCACATCTTTGTCCGGACTTTTTGGAAATATTGGACGGGTGCGCGAGATGCAGGAATTTTCGGCGCTGATCGGCGATATCTACGATACCGTGCTCGACGGATCGCTTTGGCCTGACGTGCTGGAGAAAGCCGGGCGGTTCGCGGGGGGCCCAGGGGCGGCGCTCTGGTCCAAGGACGCCGTCAGCGAGACCGGCGACGCCGCCCATTTCTGCGGCTTCGATCCAGGCTATGTACAGGCCTTTTTCGACGAATACATCAAGCTCGATCCCTCAAGCGCGCATTACTTCTTGGCAGGGGTCGGCGAGCCGGTCGCCCACACGAGTCACATTCCTCACAGCGAGTTTCTCGAAACGCGTTTCTACAGGGAATGGTCGCGGCCGCAGGGCTTCGTGGATTGCGTGCAAGTCACGCTCGACAAATCTCCCACCAGCCTGGCGATGTTCGGGGTCTCTCGCCACAGGAGGGACGGCGTCGCCGATGACGAGACGAGCCGGCGCATGCGGCTGCTTGCGCCGCATCTTCGCCGCGCGGTGCTGGTCGGCAAGGCGATCGATTTCAAGAGCGTCGAGGTCGCGACGTTCGCCGAAACATTCGATGGTCTCCGCGCCGCGATGTTTCTCGTCGACGCGGAGGGACGCATCATGCACGCCAACGTCGCGGGCCGGGCCCTTCTGGCGGATTCTGGCGTTCTGCGCGCCGCCGGGGGACAACTCGTTTCGGGCGTGCGGCGGATCGACGAGAGACTACGCGACATCTTTCTTGCCGCCGCCGCCGGCGATGTGGCGATCGGCGCACAAGGCGTCGCGCTGCCACTGGTTGCGCGCGACGGCGAACGCCATGTCGCCCATGTGCTGCCACTCACCTCGGGTCTGCGCGCTGGCGCGAGCCATGCGGCGGCGGCCGCCGTATTCGTGCGCAAGGCGGCGCTGGACGGCCCGGCGCCGCTCGAAACCATGGCCAAGGCCTACAAGCTGACGCCGACGGAACTGCGCGTTTTGCTCGCCATCGTCGAGGTCGGCGGCGCGGCCGATGTCGCCGACGCGTTGGGCGTCGCCGCTTCGACGGTGAAGACCCATCTTGGCCGCGTCTTTGAGAAGACCGGCGCCGCGCGCCAGGCCGATCTCGTCAAGCTTGTCGCCGGATTCTCCAGCCCGCTCGTCCACTGAGCTCGGCGCTTTCATCGACCGAACGCAAGCTGCAACGAGCGCGCCGGCAGGGATCATGATATGTCGCTTTTCTGTCCGGAGATTTCTGGAAGCCTTGGACCGGTGGCGCGATGGTGAGCTTCTCGGACCTGATCGGCGATATCTACGATACGACGCTCGACCGGTCGCTTTGGCCCGACGTGTTGAAGAAGATTACACTTTTCGTCGAGGGCGCATCCTCCGCGGTGTTCTGGAAAGACGCCGCCGATAGACGCGGCGGCGTCTATTTTCACGACGACGCGATGGAGCCGCGCTATCGGGACACCTATTTCGAGAAATACATCAAGATCGATCCGACGACGACCGCCCGGTTCGTTGCGCCGAGCGAAGAGCCGACGGCGACGGTGGATCTGCTGCCCTATGATGAATTCATGCGAACGCGGTTCTACCGGGAATGGGCGCAGCCGCAGGGCCTGATCGACTTCATCGGCGTCACTCTCGAAAAGGCGACGACCAGCGCCGCCATGCTCGGCGTCTTTCGCCACGAGCGGCAGGGCATGGTCGACGAAGAGATGCGGCGCCGGATGCGGCTGTTGGCCCCGCATGTCCGGCGCGCCGTGCTCATCTCCAAGGTCATCGACTTCAGGCAGAATGAAGCCGCGATGCTTGCGCAAACGCTCGACGGCCTTCGCGTCGCGACCTTCCTGGTCGACGCGGGCGGGCGCCTTATTCACGCCAATGCGGCCGGCCATCTGCTGCTGGGCGACAGCGATGTGTTGCACATCGTTGCAGGTCGGATGGCCTCGAGCGATCGCCAGATCGACGAGAGCCTGCGCCAGATCTTCCTCGACGCGGCCGAAGGCGATGCGGCGGTCGGCGCGCGCGGCATTGCGCTGCCGCTCGCCACGAGCGCCGGCGAGCGCTATGTCGCCCATCTGCTGCCGCTCACTTCAGGCGCGCGCCGGCGCACCGGCCTGAGCTTTGCAGCGACAGCCGCTATGTTCGTGCATAAGGCGACGCTGGATGCGGCATCGCCGCACCAGGCCATCGCCGAAGCCTATAAGCTGACGCTGGCGGAACTGCGCGTGCTCTTCGCTATCGTGGAAGTCGGCGGCGCGCCGGAGGTCGCTGAAGTGCTCGGCATCGCCGCTTCGACCGTGAAGACCCATCTTGCTCGCGTTTTTGAGAAGACCGGCGCGACCCGTCAGGCCGATCTCGTCAAGCTCGTCGCCGGATTCTCCAGCCCGCTCCTGGACTAGGCCGAAGCTGTCATCCCCGGCGCACCGGTTGTAACGAACGCGGGCAAGCATCATGATAAGCGATCCTCCGCCCAGACATTTTGGAGATGTTGGACCAGTGCGCGAGATCGAGAATTTCTCGGACCTGATCGGCGATATCTACGATACGACGCTCGACAGGTTGCTTTGGCCCGACGTGCTGAAGAAGATCGCGCGCTTCATCGACGGCATGGCCGCCGCGGTGTTCTGGAGCGACGCGGCCAACAGCAACGCCGCGCTGATTTTCCACGACGGCGCCAGCGACCCGCATTACCGCGATCTCTATTTCACAAAATACGTCAAACTCAATCCCACCACGACCGCGCGGTTCTTCGCTGAGGTCGAGGAGCCGGTGGCGACAAGCGATCTGCTGCCTTACGACGAATTCCTGCGAACGCGTTTTTACCGCGAATGGGTGCGCCCGCAAGGACTCGTCGACGATATCAGCGTCAATCTGGAGAAAGCGACGACGAGCGCCGCGATGTTTTCCGCCTTTCGTCACGAGCGGCATGGTCTGGTCGACGACGAGATGCGCCGGCGCGCGCGGCTGCTCGCGCCTCATATCCGGCGCGCCGTGCTGATCGCCAAGGCGGTCGACCTCAAACAGGTGGAAGCAGCGACATTCGCCCAGGCGCTCGACGGCCTGCGCGCCGGGATGATTTTCGTCGACGCAGGGGGCCGCATCATGCACGCCAATAGGGCAGGCCATATCCTCCTCGCCGGGGGCGACGTCTTGCGCGCCGCAGGCGGCCGGCTCATCTCGGGCGAGGCGCGGATCGATGCGAATCTGTCGGAGATTTTCGCCGCCGCGGCCGAGGGAGACGCGGCGGTCGGCGCCAAGGGCGTCGCGCTGCCGCTGACCGCCAAAACCGGCGAGCGTTACGTCGCCCATGTGCTGCCGCTGACCTCGGGCGCACGCGAGCGCGCCGGCTCCAGCCTCGCGGCGACGGCCGCGGTGTTCGTACATAAGGCGGCGCTGGAAGCGGCTTCGCCGCCGGTCGCCATCGCCGAGGCCTATAAGCTGACGATGACGGAACTGCGCGTTCTGTTCGCGATCGTCGAAGTGGGCGGCGCCCCGGAAGTCGCCGAAATGCTCGGCATCGCCGCCTCGACCGTGAAGACCCACCTCGGCCGCATCTTTGAGAAGACCGGCGCCGCGCGCCAGGCCGACCTCGTCAAGCTCGTCGCCGGATTCTCCAGCCCGCTCGTCAACTAAGCCGCGCAACTACGGGCGCCATCCGCCGATCGGGGGACGCGGCGGCCGCCGATTGCCGGTAAATGGGTTGGGGCATGGGCGGCGGCGGCCACGGTTTAACCGCGGTCGCCTTTGGGAGAGCGACGATGAGCGAACAGACGAGACCGGCGCGATGCGTTCGCGGCGTGGCCGCTTGCGGATTGGCTCTCCTACTTGCAACCGCCGTCGGAACCGCGAGCGCCGGCCAACACTTCAGGCCGATGAGCGCGTCGACGCAAGCGAGCGCGTTGAGCGTCAACTCCAGCCCGCACCCATCCAGCGGGATTGTCTCTCCTCCCAGGACCGTCAATGCCGGGGCGAGATCATGTCTCTCCGGTCATCGGGTTGGCGGGTGGCACATTCAACCATATTTTCACTGCGACGTTTGGCGCTGAGCGGCCCTTGCGCTGTTCGGCGCCGCGGCGCGATTTCTTGAGGCGAGATGAGCGTGCGACGGTGCAAGCATGGCTCGATAGATCAGCGCTTTTGCTCAAGTTGTTCTCGTTGCCGATCGCGTCGAGCGGGTTACTGGATTCTCCAAGCGGCTTCCCGCTTGAGCCGGTCGCCGTCGCCTGCCGGCCGCCGCATCCCCCGATCGGCTGACGCGGCGGCCGCGCCATGACGGTAATGAGTCGCCCGGGTCCAAAGCCTCATCGTCGCGGGCGAAATTTCAGGAGATTCGGGTGGCTGGGTGGAACATGAAAAAGCATTGGCGCGCTGGCGTCCTCGCGCTGCCGTTTCTGACGAGCGCGGCTTTGGCCGCCGACCTGCCGACCAAAAAGGGCGCGCCTGTCCCCTACGAGCCGACTTTCACATGGACAGGCTTCTATGCAGGCCTCAACGCCGGCTATGGCTGGATCGACGATCGCGGCCCGCCGCTATGTTTCGCGCCGGGCGGCGTCGCGAACGGAGATATATGCCTTGCGCCCGGTAGTCCTCCCGGCGCTCAGGTGAGCCCGCGCGGGTTCATCGGCGGCGCGCAGGTCGGCTATAATTGGCAGATGAACCCTTCCTGGCTGGTCGGCGTCGAGGCGGATTTCCAAGGCTCCGCCATCAATGGATCGGTCAATCTTACAGGGCAGTTCCCCCAGAACGGCGGCGGCAATTCTGACACCTTGAATTTCCGCGCGTCCGAACGGATGAACTGGTTCGGCACGGTCCGCCCGCGCATCGGCTTTGTGATGAATCGAGCGCTGCTCTACGCCACGGGCGGTCTGGCCTATGGCCAGGTCAGCGTGTCCACCAATACGATTATCGTCCCCGGATTGGCGTGGCCGGCCAGCGGGTCCTTCACCCGGACTGGTTGGGCCCTTGGCGGCGGCGTCGAATATGCGTTGAGCCCGAACTGGTCGGCCAAGCTCGAAGGCCTCTATTACGATCTAGGCCGGGTGGCTGTGACAGGCGGTATGGCGCCCTTTCCGGGCGTCAAACCACCCGGGTACGCCTATGGCAAGAGTTTCGACATCGACGGCGCCATCGTCCGGGTCGGCTTGAACTACAAGTTCTTTTGAGCAGCCGATCGCCTTGGCCACGATCGCGCTCGTGGCCAGCGAGGCCGCTCTCCTCAAGTGTGTCGTCTGACTCTCCAGCCCGCTCCCGAACGGAGCCGAGCCGCTTCCAGCGCCAGCCATCGCATCCCCCGATCGGCCGACGCGGCGGCCGCGCAAGGACGCTAAGGAATCGCATGGGTCGAGAGCCCGATTGTCGCTAGCGAATTCAGGAGATTCGGGTGGCTGGGTGGAACATGAAAAAGCATTGGCGCGCCGGCGTCCTCGCACTGCCGTTTCTGACAGGCGCTGCTTCGGCCGCCGACCTGCCGACGAAAAAAGGCGCGCCCGTCCCCTACGAGCCGACTTTCGCCTGGACCGGCTTCTACGCGGGCCTCAACGCCGGCTATGGCTGGATCGACGATCGCGGCCCGTCGCTGTGTTTCGCGCCGGATGGCGTGGCGAATGGATTTGGATGCCTCGCATCCGGTCAGCCCTCCGGCGCTCAGGTCAGTCCGCGCGGTTTCATCGGCGGCGCGCAGGTCGGCTATAACTGGCAGATGAGCCCCTCCTGGCTGGTCGGCGTCGAGGCGGATCTCCAGGGTTCCGGAATCAACGGCTCGGTCAATGTTTCAGGGCCGTTCGTTTTCACCGTCGGCAGCGGGGGGGCGGGAGAGAGCTTTACCGCGTCCGAACGAATGAACTGGTTCGGCACGGTTCGCCCGCGAATCGGTTTCGTCATGGATCGAGCGCTGATCTACGCCACGGGCGGCCTCGCCTATGGCCAGGTCAAGGTGTCCAGCGATTTTCTCGCGGTCGGAAACTACGTGAACAACTATCCCGCGAGCGGCGTCTTCACGCGGACCGGTTGGACCGTTGGCGGCGGCGTTGAATATGCGCTCAGCTCGAACTGGTCCGCCAAGCTCGAAGGCCTCTATTATGATCTGGGCAGGATAGCCCTCACAGGCAGTTTGGCGCCCAGTGCTGGCGTCACCCCATCCGGTTACACCATCGGCAAAAGCTTCGACGTCAATGGGGGCATTGTCCGGGTCGGCTTGAACTACAAGTTCTTCTGAGCGGGCGATCGTTTCGAAGGCGCCCGTCATCGCCGAACATCGCTAAGGCTTTTCGTCCGCGCGCCGGTCGCCCGCCGCCGTTGCGTCCATCTCGCACATATATTCGCCCTGCTTCGTCTTGCCGTAGGTTTTCGCGCCGGCGAGATCGTAGGTTCCTGATTTCTTGTTCACCCACACAATCCTGTCGCTCGGACATTTGGCCTTCACCGCCGCTTCCGCGGCGTTGGGCGCGGCCTCGGGCTTGGCCGCAGCGGGCGCGGGCGCGACGGGAGCCGGCGTTGGCGCTGGCGCGGCTTCGGGCTGGGCCGCCATTGGCGCGGGAACTGCGGGAGCCGGAGCGGGCGCGGCCTGGGCGGGAGCCATCGCCGGCTTAGGCGCCATGGGCTCCGCCGGCGGCGCGCTCTGGGCGGGCGCCGCCGCGGCCGCGGCGGGCGCCGGCCCGATCTTCTCGGTTCCCGCGCGGCAATCGGCGTCGAAGGCCGCCTTCGTCTGACCATTCGCCTTGATCGCCTTCAAATTGGCGCTGTATTCGGCCGCGCATTGCGCTTTCGTCTTGGTGAGGACGGGCGCGGAATCGGCGGAAGAGGCGGACTTCGCCGCGGCGGGCGCCGCCGCATCCGGGCCGCCCTTGCAGGCGGCGACATAGGCCTTCTCGGTTTGCCCGGCCGCCTTGATGGATTCCTTGTTCGCGGCGTAATCGGCGCGGCACTCCTTGGTCGTTTTGGCGAAGGCGGGCGCCGATGCCGCGACGATCGCGCCGATCGCTCCGGCCGCGAGAATGTGACCAAGATGCCGCATGACCTGACCTCCCCCAAGCGCTGCGAAAGCGCAGAGGGACGATAGCGGCTCGATCATTATTCGCCAAGCCGGTCGCAGCGATCGTCAAGAGGCCATGCGCGGTCGCCGTGATCGAGCAATCGCCTGCAAGATCGGCGCGGCCGCATCCCCCGATCGGGCGACGCGGCGACCGCGCGGCGACGCTAATGAATCGTCCAGGTACGACGCTCCGTCGCCGGAAGCCAAATTTTTGGGAGAGCTGGGTGGCTCAAACGAACTGGAAAAGATATTCGCTCGCTTGCCTTCTTGCGCTGCCGTTCCTGACGGGCGCCGCTTTGGCCGCCGACCTGCCGACAAAGAAGGGGCCGCCGCCGGCCCCTTATGCGCCAGCCTTCACCTGGACCGGCTTTTACGCCGGCGTGAACGGCGGCTATGATTGGAGCGACGCCAAACTCAATCTGGACCCCTTCGGCAGTTGGCTTACAGATCCCTTCGAGACGGGCATCCCGGCCTTCGTTGCGCAGCAAGACTCGCGCGGCCTGAATCCCGCCGGTTTCCTCGCCGGCGCCCAGATCGGCTATAATTGGCAGACCGGTCCCATCGTCCTTGGCGTCGAAGCCGACGCCGATTATACGGCTCTGCACGCCGGCGGCCTCACCGGCGTGATGCAAACGCCGCCGGGGACTACTCCAGAGCCTTACGCCTTTCAGGAAAACGCTAGGAGCAATTGGCTTGTCACCCTTCGTCCGCGCGTCGGCTACGCCTTCGACCGGATCCTGCTCTATGCGACGGGCGGCCTCGCCATCGCCAATTACAGCTATACCTCCGGTTATATCCATGATCCCGGCCCCCCTGGCTATGGCAATGAGGCGTCGATGGGTTCAAGCTCCAGCACCTTGGTCGGTTGGGCGCTTGGCGCCGGCGCCGAATATGCGCTGACGGATCATTGGACTGTGAAGGGCGAATATCTTTACGCCGATCTTGGCAAGGCGCCCGGCTTTCAGACGGCGGAAAACCCATCCCGGTTTGTGGGACAGGTTGGCGGCGTGCCGGGACCCGCGTTTTATAGCGCCGCGCATTCATCGAGCCTGACGGAAAATGTCGTCAGGCTTGGCGTGAACTACAAGTTCTAAGATCAACGCGCATCCCTTCTCCCGATTCTCGCTACGGCATTCACACGAGTGATTCCCATTAGGGTCGATGTGTGATTCAAGCGCCTTTTGTTGCGGG
>NZ_LMUI01000038.1 GCF_009765995.1 Methylocapsa sp. S129 | reverse complement strand
GGCTGTCCGGGGAAACGAAATGGGTTGTGGCGCCGGGCGGCGTTGCAACCTCCACGCGTCATGCCCGGCCTTGTGCCGGGCATCCACGCCGTGCCGGGGGGCCAACCTTGAGAGTTTCTTGCGACGGCGCCGCGTGGATGGCCGGGACAAGCCCGGCCATGACGACCACAGGTTGTACAATTATAAAATCCTCCCGCTCTCCGTGCAGGCTTGAGTTTCCCCGGACAGCCCTGCGC
>NZ_LMUI01000037.1 GCF_009765995.1 Methylocapsa sp. S129 | reverse complement strand
ACAGGCCAACTTCAGAAAATCCGTGGGATCTCCACGCCATTTGGATCCCCACTCGGAATAATCCGGCACTCGGAATTATGCCGATAATTCCGAATTCGGAATTAGCGCCACAGCTTCGCGGTTCACAACCTGACTGCCTGGTATCGTCAGGGAGCGGATGTGCAACGGTTGCTACCCGTACTCTCCACCTACCTCGGCCATTCCGATCTGGAGGGCACGAAAGTCTATCTGTCGATGACGCCGGAGCTTCTGCAGCAGGCGTCGCTGCGTTTTGCTCGCTACGCGGGGGGAGGTCAGAATGCCTGAACTCATAACCCTGGGCCCCTGGCTCCGCCGCTTCCTGTGCGAACATATCGTCACCGAACGCAATCTGGCCCGGAACACTCACAAGAGCTACCGGGACACCTTCAGTCTTCTTCTGCCCTTCGTCAGCCGCAAGCTGCGAAAGCCCGTGGATCGTCTGGCCGTGCGCGATCTCACCTCTCCGCATGTGCTGCAGTTCCTCACACATTTGGAGGAGGATCGGGGGTGCTCCGCCCGGACCCGCAATCAAAGGCTCGCCGCTATCCGGGCTTTTGCCCGCTTCATCGGTAGCCGGGATCCGGCTCATGTCGAATGGTGCGGCCATATCCGGGCAATCGCATCGAAGAAATCCATGTCGCCGCCGGTCGGATGGCTGACCAGAGCGGAAATGGAGGCCATGCTCGCCGTGCCGGATCGAAAGACGAGGCAGGGCCGCAACGAATACGCGCTTCTGCTTTTTCTTTACAACACCGGGGCGCGTGTCTCTGAGGCCACGCAACTGAAGGTGCGCGATCTGCAAATCGGGCGCAGGAATGGCGGTCACGATCTTGCCACCCTGCACGGGAAGGGCGGCAAGACGCGCCAGTGCCCACTGTGGCCGGAAACCGAACGAGTTCTGGCAGACGAGATCCTCGGCCGCTCGGTCGATGACGCCGTGTTTGTCAGCAGGCTCGGAATGTCCTTCACCCGCTTCGGAGTCTATCGCCTTATCGAGCGTTGCGCGGCCCGGGTGCCGGACCTGGCGGGAAGAACGATAACCCCGCATGTGATCCGGCATACGACGGCCTGCCACCTGGTTCTCGCCGGCGTCGACATCAATACCATCCGCGCCTGGCTCGGCCACGTCTCGATCAGCACTACCAACATCTATGCCGAAATAGACCTCACGCTGAAAGCCAACGCCGTAGCTCTTTGCGAAGTCGGTCAGCCACGACCAGCTCGCTCGTGGAAGGAGGACAAGGATCTCATGGCCTTTCTGAAATCGTTGTGAGTAAGGCGTCGTGTTGCGGTGTCTTTAGCCGAGCGCTCCTGTTCTGAGTGGTGCTGGACGCAGCGCAGCGATCGCCCACTTGAAGACCGGCGCGGCCTCGCCGGGACGGCCAGGACGGGCCAGAACCGACATCTGTCACCCCATCCTGGCCGTTCCCTGAAGCATGAAGCGCGCGACATCCTGCGGCGCGAGCTGGATACGCAGTGCCGCCCGCAGCGCGCCGAGGCCGAATGCTTGCAGGTCGTCGTTGAAGTCGCCCGTCCGGGGAGAAAGGGCAATCGCCTCAATGCCCACTGTTTCGGC
>NZ_LMUI01000036.1 GCF_009765995.1 Methylocapsa sp. S129 | reverse complement strand
GTTGCCTGGCTGCGGCGTCAGGTTGGCATTGTCCTGCAGGAAAATGTTCTGTTCAACCGTTCGATCCGCGACAATATCGCGCTCGCCGATCCCGGCATGCCGATCGAGCGGGTTATGGCGGCCGCGCAGCTTGCCGGCGCGCATGACTTCATTCTCGAATTGCCTCAAGGCTATGACGCCCCCGTGGGCGAACGCGGGGCCAACCTTTCGGGCGGACAGCGCCAGCGCATCGCCATCGCGCGCGCTTTGATCATGGACCCCCGGGTTCTGATCTTCGACGAAGCCACGAGCGCCTTGGACTATGAGAGCGAGCGCATTATTCAGGAGAATATGCGCGAGATCGCGAAAAACCGGACGGTTTTGATCATTGCCCATCGCCTCTCGGCCGTCCGGCAC
>NZ_LMUI01000035.1 GCF_009765995.1 Methylocapsa sp. S129 | reverse complement strand
CCTGATCGAGCCGAACGGCCGCGCTTTGCGCTACGGCATCGGCGTCGGCCGTCCCGGTTTTGAATGGTCGGGCGTCAAAACAATCAGCCGCAAGGCGGAATGGCCGGGCTGGACGCCGCCGCCCGAAATGATGCTGCGCCGGCCCGATCTGCCCAGCCACATGGACGGCGGCCCGGACAATCCGCTTGGCGCGCGCGCGCTTTATCTCGGCTCGTCGATGTATCGCATCCACGGCACCAACGAGCCCTCGACCATCGGCACCAATGTGTCGTCGGGCTGCATTCGCATGATGAATCAGGATGTGATCGACTTATACAACCGCGTGCCGGTCGGCACGAGAGTCATCGTCATCTAACAAAGATTCGGCCAGATCCGGCGTCAGATCGGAATGGCCGGGGCCGGGAGCAGGACGGAAGCCGGGCCGCCTCGCCTCACAGCGGGGCGGCCCTTTTATTGGCGTCTTCAGGTGTCGCTGCCGCTGTCGTCGCTGCCGCCTGCATCGTCATAGGCGTCCTGCGCGTCGTCCTGATCCTGATCCTGGTCCTGCAGGACATCCTCGGCGTGTTGGCCGGCTGCATCGGGCGCGCTCTCGTAATAATTGTTCACGACTTCGCCGCCGCCCAGGCCTCCGCCAATGCCGCCCAGGCCATAGCCGGCATGGCCGCCGAACAGATTGCCGAGCGAATGGGCGAGCACCATGCCGCCCGCGACGCCGGCCGCCGTCGTCAGCGCGCTCTGCATGAAGCCGCCGCCGGCAGAGGCCGCCGCCTGCGGAGCGCCCCAAGGCCCCGCCTGCGGCTGCGGCGCATAGGCCTGCTGGGGCGGGGGCGGCGCATAGCCCGGTTGGCGCTGATAGCCGGGATCGGGCGCATAAGAGGGCCGCGGCGTCGGCGCTGGCGCCGGCTGGCCGCCGCCAAACAGCGATTTGCCGATGCTGCCCAGGAAGCTGGTCTCCTCCTGCGGCGCGGCCTTGGCCTGCGCTTCAAGCTCGGCGAGGCGCCGGCTGGCGTTTTCCAGCGCCTGCTGCTGCACCAGCACCGTCTGCGCGAGCACATAGGGCGCAAACGGCAGCGCGCGAACGGCGTCGGCGATAAAAGTCTCCGCCTGGGGATCGCGCGGCGTCGAAGCGGTCGAGCCGACGCGTTCGAACAGGCCGGCGAGCATTTGGCGTTCTTCGGGGGTCATCGATTTCTCCCATCCGGGCTCTCGGCCCGCGCTGCAGCATATGGGCGACGATCAAGGCCGATCCAAGATGGGGGGTCGGTCGGGGCGCGGCGCCACGGGAAATATTTGGAAAGCGCGTGGCGGACGCCGCGGTGCGCGAAATGGCGCAGACGGGGCGTTTTGCTAACTTATTGATATTGTTGAGACCAGAAACAGGCTTTGCAAATTTTTTTGCGGCCTGACTCAGCGATTTCAAGGGGTTGCAAGCGAAAAATGGGAAAAATTAAATTTCTGGAATTCCACAGTCACCTCGCTTTCGAACGCCTCGCTCCTTCGGTTTCCGGAACCCGTGATTTACACTCAAATGGTCGAGGGTGATCCATCGTTTCGCATGGCGGAGCGTGTTTCACCCTTGAGAACCTGTCAATGACGCGCCAAAGGCGCGCCGCCTTCGGCGGTGGCCCGAAGGGCCATCATTGACAGGTTCTCAAGGGTGAAAAAAAATGCCTCCATGCGAACAATGGCTCCATAACGCCCGACGGTTTGCTTGATTATCGAGATGCCTCTCTTTTGAGGACTCCCGCCACCATCATAGTCTGAAAAACAGAAATCCGCCAGAAATTATCCTCGCCACTCACGCCCCGCCCATTCCACACAGCGCGGCGAGCTTGGCCCGCACCTCCGCCAGCACGGCCAGCGGAACCGCAGCGCCGGCGTAGCGGAAGGGCCGCGCGCGCGTATCGAGGCTGCGCACATGCGCCGTCAGCACCTCGCCGGCGACCGGCAGGCCGGGCGGCAGCGCGACATTGGCGCCAAAACGCCGGCCCTTCTCGGCGATCGGGCAGACGATCGCGAAGGCCGAGGCGCGAAACAGCGGCGCCGGCGAGACGACGAGCGCCGGATGGCTCAGCCCTTGTTCGCGCCCGAGGCGCGCATCGAAGCCGGTCCAGACGAGGTCGCCGGCTTCCGGAACATAGCCGGCCTTAGCCATCCCCGGCTTCCCCGTCATCGCCCCAATCGAAGGCCGCGCGCATCGCTTTCGGGTTCATATGGACGAGCAAATCCGTCAGCCGGTAGGTCGGCGCGGCCCGCTCGACGATCAGCCTGCCGCGCTCGACGCTCACCTTCACCGTCGCGCCCTCGCCCCATTTAAGCGCGCGCGCGCAAGCATGGGGCACGCGAAGCGCCAGCGAATTGCCCCATTTGGCGAGTTTTGCATCCATGACGACAGATATACAATGGATATCCATTTTACGCAAAGGGAACCTTCTTCCCGCTGGCCGGATCGCGCGGGGCGACGCTGATGATCGGCGGCGTCGACATCGCGCCCCCTCCTTCCCCCCCCCCCTTGCGCTACGGCATTCACACGAGTGATTCCCATTAGGGTCGATGTGTGCTTCAAGCGGCTTTTGTTGCGGGGCGCGATGGGTGATGGATTACACGGCGACATTCGTCTTGTGCGGCGCGGCGAGCGGATTTTGGATGACATCGTGCGCAGCGGCTGCGTTGTCGTGCGCAAGATGAGCGGCGATCGAGCAGGGGAGATCGCCGCGCACCGGTTTCTGGGA
>NZ_LMUI01000004.1 GCF_009765995.1 Methylocapsa sp. S129 | reverse complement strand
CCATCCCAATAGCCAAATCGACGATCTCTTGCCCTGGGCCTACGCCCCCGCCATCAAAGCCGTGGCCTGAGAACATCGCTTACGTTTAACCGTGCGTCCAGCGTCTGCCTCGCAACATCCCATAACTGCTGGCGTTCGCAGGATTGTAGGCTGTCTCGAACGGTGCTGAAAGTGCCGCCGTTTCCGTCAGAGAGGGAACAGGAAGATCACGACATCGACCGTTGCCGGCGTGCCTTGGGCGGTCCCAACGTTGACGTAAAGCGTGGCGTCGACGAAAGAGGTGGTCGCGGCGTTGTTCAGAACCGCGACCATAAGATTTCCAGCCGTATCCGTGGATTGAGATGTGATGGCGCTCAACGCTTGCGGCGAGGCTATGGCCACGCCGCCCTGACTTGCCGCCGTATAAATGCCGAGCCTTGCCGTGGTCGGTAAAGCGCCCTGCGAGTTGTCGATGGCCACAAAATTGAGGCGGTAGCGAGAAGTCCCTGCCGGCATGGAGATTGGGACGGCGGTATCGCCTGTGGCGTTGAGATTAACGTTGCGCGCCGTAAAACAGATAATTCCGACATTGTTCAGCGCGGCGATCGGAACTTGGAATTGATCGACGACCGTCCATTTTCCCGAACCGTTGCTTTCAAACGCGACATAGGCGTGTGCCGACTGCAGCACATAGCTGACCGCGCCATTGATCATATCGGTCCCGGACGCCATGACCGTGATCGTATCCGTCGCCGAGCAAGCGCCGCTTTCGTCGACGATCGTCAGCACCGCGCCGGTCGGAAAGGCGCTCGCAGCACATAGCGTCACAACGCGCGAGGCGGTGAGGCTAATATAAGCCACAAGGCGATCTCCAGCGACGATCGTCGTCGCCGCATCGGCGACGGCGCGGCGTGTGTTGGTGACGACCTCGCTGAGCTTGGCCGCCGCAAAGCCGCCGATTGTCGCGCCGTCATGGACGATCATGCGGTTGTTCGTCGTGTCGACGACGATCTCGCCTGGCGCGCCGGTGAAAGCCGCGTTGTTGGCCGCTGTGTCGCGGCGCCGTTTGACCTGAACGCTCATGAGCTAAGGGTCCCCAAATCGATGGTTGTGGCGTAGGGCGAAGTCAGATCGCCGAAATCGTCCGCCTCCGAGACGACGTGGCTGACGAGGTCGTAATCGAGCGGCGTTCCCGCTGCGAGGCTCGAAGCGATCGGCCCCAATGCGCCGGCCCCGCTGAGGGTGTAGGCGTAGGCCGTGCAGGCGGCGAGGTCTTGGACGCCGCCGCCGAATACGTTAAATCCCTGGAGCTTGAGATACAGCGTTTGTCCGATGAACCCAGAAGGCAGGTCGTATTTGACGATTGAAGCGTCAAGACGCGCGAAAGTCGCGCCGTTCGCATGGGCCGCCGGCGTCGAACCATAGAGGCCGCGCGCGAGGCCGGTGAGGTCGTAGGCGTTTGCGCCAGTAAGCGTCGCCGCGGCATAGGCCAGCAATTCATCGTCGACCAACGCCAGCGTCACGCCCTGTTGCGCCGCAACGGCCGTCGTGCTCGCCAGGGCGCCGGCGCTCTCGGCGAGGTTGACCGCCAGCGTGTTCGTCGTGCCGTAGCCCGTCGCCGAAGGCAGGGCCGATGTCAGAAAGCCCTGCTTGATCGGTTGCGTGATCGTCGCGACCTCGGTGTATGTCACATTGTCGATCGAGGCCCAGACGAAGGCGCCGCCCCAATTGGGATCGGCTGCGCCTGAAGCCCCGCCTGACGCGCCGACCCAGAGCTGCGGGACGCCGCCGGTCAGCGCGGGCGGCGGCTCGAAGATCACGGGCGCATTGACCGAATCGGGCGTCGCGCCCTGATTGGGAATCGTGCTGGACGCGCTTTGAGCAGGATAGAGCGCTGGCGTCGAAACGCCGATCGTCACTTCCTCCGCCGTAACGGTCAGAATTCCGCTGTCGTCTTCCTCGATCGAAAGGACGCGCACGGGATAATTGGACAGGCCCAGATTGGCGTCGGTGATCGCGACAATGTCCATCGGGTCGAGCAGGCAATATTCCCAGGACAATTTGAACGTGAAATTGGCGCGCACATAGAGCGCGCGTTGCAGGATCGTCTGCGCGACGATGGGCGCGACAACAGACACGTCGCATATCTCATGCGCCGTTACAGTCGAGCCGACGCGCGGCCCATAAAGCTCGATCTGCGACTGGTCGCGCGCCTCGATCGGAGTCGAACCGTATTGGTTGGTCCGGTCCATGACTTCGATGCGCTGGATCGTCGGCAACGAGAACGGGTCGACGCGCGAGACAAGAACGGGATCCTCATTGCTCTTGGCGTCGACGAAATCGTTGTCGGCGAGACTATAGATCGGCGTGACGTCCGGGTTGAACGTATAGCCATTACCCGTGACCGCATCTTCCGCATAGGGGATGAACTTGAGCTGCCCGCCGCTCCACACCGCCGCGCAATTGCAAATCTGCAGCCAGCGCGCCAGAATGCTGGAGGATTGTTCCTGATCGGTCAAAGCCGGGCTGAAACAAATGCCGCTCGCGCGACAATAGGTCTGCAGTGAGGAATCGCCAGACGCGCCGAACAGGGTCGCCGCATTGATGCCGGCGCCGTTGAAGCCAAGCCCATATTGCGCATTGGTCAGAAAATCCGAGATGACCTCAGCCGGATCGGCGTCGACGCCATTGATCCCGCTTCCGTAAAGGATGCCGCGGACCTCGAAATTATGATTCGAAATGCTGGCGTCGTCGCCCAGAGCGTAGCTCGCCGCGCAGGCATAGGCGGTGCCTTGATAGGTGAGCGCCTGCGCCGGATTGGCCGCCGCGAGATAGCCCCAGACGCTTTGCGGCGTCGTTCCGGTGAACAAGCTCAGGCCGAGCGAAGAAAGCGTGTAGATCGACTGGTCTTTCCAGATTTGGCCGATGCTGGCGATGGGCCCTTCGCAAAGCGCGAGGATGAGATCGGCGGAATAAGTATTGCCCGATGTCGTGGCGGTCCGAAAGAAGCCCTTGCCGCCGGAGTTTTCCGTCTGTGTATGCGTCTGAAAGTTGCTGTACCAGATGACATTGGGCGCAATTTTTGACTCGCCCCAGACGATCGCGACAGGCAGCGTGTTGACGGAGGTCTGAAGCTGGAGGCCGGTATAGTCGGGCGTGACCGCCGGACTCGACTTCTTTGTGTGAAACCAGCCCATCAGGCGCCCGCCAGAGCTGGAGCGCGGTTTGAAGGATGCGGCGCATCCGCGGAACCGGGCGACGGAGGCGGCGCCCGGAAATAGCTCGCGAATTTCGCACTGTCCAAACGATGCGCGATCGCGACATTATGCGAGAGTTCTTCCTCAAGAACGATCCCGGCGGCGGCGAAGGCGTGAATGATCGTCAATGGGCTGGATTTCGACACAATGCCGCCGTGGCTGAAACAGCGCCCATAGCGGAACAACACGACATCGCCGGGCTCGGGCGAATCGACGGCATGGGCGCGCTCCAGCAGCAGGCGCAGATAGACCTCATCGCTGCGATGCAGATGCCAGTCGGAAGAATAGGGGCGCGGATCGAAGGGCGCCACAAGGCCGAGATCGCAGAACACGCGCACGAGCAGCATCGCGCAATCGCAGCCTACGCCCTTGACGTCGGCGCAGACGTGGTATGGCGTGCCGATCCAGGAGCGGGTGGCCGCGACGACGGCGGCGCGAGTCGCGGGTTCGTTCATGGCGGCCTCGATCCGTTATTGAGTGAAGTGCGAACGACGCGGAGGGTGGCGCACCATTGCGCGCGGCGCCACTATGCCTGTGAGGCATCGATCGGGGGGGGCCCATCCTCATTCGCGCCACCGCGGGTTGCCGAGCTACTGCAGCGGTGCCGAAAACGCTAGTCTATGGGGGCAGGAAACGCCTGGATCGGACGCATGGCTTGGTTCAGCGCTTCTGCAAGCTCAATGTGTCGCGGATTGTCGATCGTAAACGGTTCCTCACAAATCGTGCATATGACGCCGCCCTGTGGAAGCTTTTCAACGTGAATGCCTTCGGGCGGCGTCACTTTCAGAAGCTGCCACGGCGCCAGATAGGTCAGCCATCCCGGCCGCGGCAACAGCACCTTCCCCATTGCGTTTTGGGGCGAGTCCGGCTGATAGCGTGCGCAGGCTACGCTCGCTTCGTTCGTGTCCCATGCCTCGACGAGCAGCCGCATGATGCTAGCCAACTCACTGCCGTGCCAAGGCTCGCTCGTTTTCTGCCGGCGGCTGCTGAGATATAGTCTTAGCGAATTCGCTCGAGCAATGTGAGCGTCGTAGGTTCCCGGGTGGACGGCGATCGTAGCACCGAAGGGTTCGTCCATCCCGTTCCATGCCCCAACGGAATAACCCATTTCCGGCCATAGCTTGTCCGGGGGATAGTCATAGCGGCGTCTCTTCTTCAGAAAGACCGCAATCAGCTCCTCCTGATCGGCGGGCACTTTGCAAAATGGGTCTTGCGCTTCTTCGATGGTGTTTGCCAGTTTGTTCCACTGGCCGAAAACCCCATCCAGCGCGTTCAATTCATCGATCGTCCGTCCGAATCGTATCGCGCATTGTTCGGGAGTCTCGCGTCGGTTCCCCCAATGGAGCTCAAAATAATATGATTCTTTGGTAATCATGGCCACGGATCCCATATTACCGTGATGTTGTCATAACCGCTAGCCAATCCTCGGATGTAGTCGGCGACACGTTTTTCTTGCACATGCCATTCGACTCTCATCCCAGCGGCGCGGGCGGCGACAGATTGATCCTCCAATTGGCGGGGCCAATCGTCAGCTCCAGTAAACCACGGCTGGAATTTTTCTTCGTCTTTCTGCATGAATTTCTCGAATGCGCCCTTTCCCTCAAGCATTGGCCCTTTTGGTTCGCGGCAACCGTCAAAATCAACGTCATTGAGCTGGACCTTTAGGCCAGGCGGGAGGCCGGTGACGTATTGTTGGTATCCAATCGAATTGTCCGACCAACCCACATTGCTTTCCGGAGTCGGGGCGGGGCAAAGTTTGGGGCGATCTTTGGTTGTCGCTTGCGAGGTCGCCGTCGCGCTGGCGGCAGCTCTAGCTGCTGCGCCCGCCGCCATGGCGGCCGCCGCCTCATCATCTTGCGACCTTCCGCCCTTCCTGGGCAGGCCCAGCGCGTCGGTGTCGAGAACAAGGCCGCCGCGCGTCGCGCGCGCGAATGGTTGGCCATTCTGGTCGCGAAAGAGCCCGTCGTCGTCGCCATATCCCTCGGCCAGGGTGGTCCAGTGATCGCCGATCTTGGCGCGGATTGCGAGCTGTTATGCGGAACCATCCCAGCGATAGCGAATGTTGGGATAATCCGGAACTTCGCCTTCGAGAATCGCAGAGGGCGAACGCCGCGGGACGAAAATCAGATCAAGAATACGGCTGGCGACCTGCTGAGCAGCGAAAAGGGCTATGAGAATCATCGCCGTCTGCTTGGTACTTTGGTAGAGAAACGGGCTGATATCCGATGACGAAGTGGCGAGCATGATGGGTTTGCGATCCTCACCGAACTCCGGCAGCGCTCCGCCTTCCCCGAAGCCATCGCCCCAACGACCACTCGGTCGCCCGTTGCCGGCTGGCACGCACGGTTGGTTGGGGTCGTAGCCGCGACGCTCAAGCTGATCGACCGAGCCAGGATCTTGGCCAAGCGCGCGTATCAGATCGCGCGGCACGAGGCCCGCTTTCATCAAGCGATCGGCCATAAACAGCCGATAGGCCGCTTGCCTTGGTTCCTTCAACGGCCACAGGCCGGTCATCGCGAGGTGCATCAAGGCCAGCGTGGCGTCGCCTTCGCTGTGTTTGACGAGCGCACGGTGGATATAGCGAAGTGCGCGAGGATCGAGCGGCCGTCCGTAGGCCGCGCAGACCAACGCGCTGATGCGTGCGTCATCGCCCTCGACCGAATCGCTTACCAGCGCGCGAGCGCTGCGCTTCGCCAAGGCAAGCCTTGTCCCGGCGCCGAGCACCAGCCAATCGTCGACAAAACTCAGCGCGGTGTGCAAGGGCGCGCGCGGGCCAAGCGCGCCCCATTGCTTCGCAATTCCTCGAAGAGCATCGCACATCCCGAAATGTTGGAGAGTCGGCCGGAAACGCCCAAGCGGCGTGAGCGACTCAGTAAGCAATCTGCGGCGGCGGCACGTAGGGGAAGCCGCGGAAATTGGCGAGGTTGTTGAACCGCGCCTTGCAGGTCGCCGGCGTGTGGTCGCAGCCCTGATAGACGGTGAAGGCGTCGCCGGTCGTGGGCGGGCTGGGCAGCGGATAGATCAAGGTCAATGAAACGCCCGCGACGGCGAGCTTCACGGTCGCTCGGACATTGGCGTTCGCGCCCGATGTGAAGAGAATGGCGCCTTGCTGATGCGCCATCAGCGCGCCGGAGAAATTGATGAGCGAGGCCGTTGAAGACGCTCCCACGGTTCCCGATGTCGCATAGGTTCCCCGGATGATTCCGCAGCCAGAATCGTAGAGCGTATGCAGGCAGGTCGCCGCGTAGAGGTTTTTTGGCATATCCATATCGAGAATGATAAGATCGGACGCCACCGTGATTTTGGCGCTGGTGCGCCCGACCTGGTCGACGGTCGAAATGCGCCCATGAAATAAAGTGACGCCGCCGATAGGCGGCTGACCGAGCGCGGTCATGAACACGCGGTCGCGCTGGATGACGCAGCCGTCGAACGCGCCATCGCGCAGGGCGTTGAGGAACATCGCGCCGGCGACAAGATCAGTCGGTCGCGCTGCGATGACGATCTGCTGCTTGTCGACATCGAGCCCGGCGGCGCAACGATATTTCAAGCCCTGGACGAGCGGACCATTCGCCGCGAAGACGGCGCCGTTATAGGCGATCGGTTGATCGACATTGGTGTAAGTCAGCGCGAGGCCGGACGGCAGCGTGAAGGTGAAGCAATCAGCGAAGGCGATCGGTGCGTCGGGGCTCGCGCGCGTCGCGTTGATGAAACTAATGAGGGCCGTGCTGGCTGTTTTCATCGCGTTGCTCCGTGAAGGAGGCGCGGGGCAATCACTCCTCACTGCCCACTGCCTATTGCCCTCTTCAATTGCTCCGGACACTGCGGAATTTCACGCTTTTGATCGCCCACAGGTTCTGCATGAATTGCTCGAAGTCTTCGCTGTCGTCGAGAAAGCGGCACAGGAACGCGTAGGAGAAGCTCGCGGTTACGATCGCCCCCGACGCCGGCGCGGTTGTAAAGACAAGAGAGTTGGGCGTCGCCAGGGAGACGCCGGAACTAACAAGCGTTCCATTGACCTTGACGTTGATCAGCGCCGTCGCCCAGCCGACAGGCTCGATGAAACCGCCGAGCGTGTGCGCCATAGTGAAAGTCTTGGTCGAACCGTCGCCCAGCCCAAGGCCTTGATCGATGACGGCACTGTCGGTTGGGTCGACGTAAAGAAACGTTCCCCATTGTCCCTGACATTGCAGGAACAGGCCCATCAAGCTTTGCAGCGATTGCGCGCCGAGGCTTGGCCAGCTTGCCGAATCCGACGCAAGCCCGTCAAACGTCAGCTCGAATTCCCAGATCGGATATTGCCAGAGCGGATCGCGCACCTCGCGGCCCGATACGTGCGAGGCGACAATGGTCGAGAAGGTCGGCTTTTTATGAACGCTCCAGCCTTGGCCTGGAAGCGTTGGGAAGGAAGGGGGCGTGGTCATGGGGCGGCTCCGCCAGGGCAGTAGGCAACAGGCGGTGGGCAGTCGAAAACGGCCCACTGCCTATTGCCGGTCGATCCCCTTCAAAATCTCACGGTCTGCAACTTCACCACGCGCAGCGCGAACAGCATCGCCATGAATTCTTCGAGATCTAGAACGTCGTCGGCGAAGCGGCAGAGCCACAGCAAGCCGAAGTCCGCTGAGATCGTGACCCCCAAAGCTGGCGCCGTCGCGAACATGATCGCCGGCTGGTAGCCGGGCGTGATTGTGTAGAGCGCCGACGAAACCGGTGACCCGTTTTCGTAAACCGCCGTGACCCCCGACGTCCCCGCAACCGTTTCGCTATAGCCGCCAAAGCTGCGAACGAGCGGAAACGTCCTCGTCACGCCGTCGCCAGTCCCGATCGCCTGGGCAGTGATGCTGGACTGACCCGGCGGCGCCAGCCAGAAGGGCGTTTCCTGTCCTTGCATCTGGCTAAAGAAACCTGCGATGGTCTGCAATTCGGCGTAAGGCGCCGCGGAGCGAAGAACCTCATAGGTGAGCTCCACGTCATAGAGCGCGGCGCCATAACGCGAGCGGCGCGTCGAGCGGCCGGATGCGAGGTCGATCACATCGGTCGCGAATTTCGGCCGCGTGACGCTCGACCAGCTTAGCGTTATCAGATTTGGAAATGTCGGATAGGTCCCCGGCGAGGGCGGCGCCGAGGGCTGCAAGGGCGGCGTTGCCGGCCCGCGTCCTGGAAGCCACAGGCCCGCCGACCAATTGCCAGCATCGCCCCAAGCGCTATTGAGGGTCGGGAAGGCGGGGAACGGCCGTGCGTCCCAGTTCCAGACGCAGGAGAAGGCGAACTGGATCATCGGGACGCCGGCGTCTGACGTCTCATTGCGTCCGTCGACGTTCCAATATTCGTAGAGCGCCTGCAGCGCGAGCAACGCGATCGTGTCGTCGCGCAGCGGTAGATAGGAACCGCCGGCGACCGCTCGCCAGACCGACCAATAAGGCGTGAAGCTTGCGCTTGAGGCGGGGTTGTAGAAAACGTTTGGCTGGTTGGTTCCCTTGTCAGCCGCCGGGAAGCCATATTCGATAAAGGCGATCGATTTGGATTGCGCCTGCCATTGGGTTTGCGGGCCGTGCGGCGACCATCCGGTTCCATCGCCATCATCATAGATGGCGTAATGAAGATTGTTCCACCACCACCGGAATTGCTTGTTGGCGAGCAATTGCTGGTTCGGATAATAGGGATTGCGCGATTGCGTGAGCCTATCGCCTTCGGGTCGCGATATCTGCTGGTCGGATCCGAGCGGATCGAGGCCGACGCCGTCATTGGCGCCGTCGTCGTAGAACCAGTTGAATTTCTCGCCGCCCTCGATATTGGTCTTGAGATAGGGCAGGGAATAAAGCGTCGGCGCTCCTGAGAGGCCGAGGCCGTTCATGGCGGCCGGCGTCGGCGGCCACGCGCCCGATGACGCCGGCGTGTCCCAATTGTCGACATCGAGGCCGCCTTGCGTCGTCCAGTCCGACAGCGGCAGATAATTGTCGAAGCCGACGAGATCGATATTGGCGTCGGCAAAAAGCTGATCGAGATGCGGCCATTGGCCGTCCTCGCTCGGATGCTGATATCCCATCCAGCTCGACCAATCGGCGGAATAGGCGATGAGGTTCTTCAGCGTCGACAGGTTCTTGGTCAGGCCCTGGCTGTCGAGAATCGAACGGACATCATTGGCGAGCGTCCGCAATCCCGCGACGAAAGGATAGTCCCATGTCGCGTTGCCGGAACTGTCCGTCGCGCCCGCTTTCGTCCAGCCGGGACCGCGAATCGTCTCAAGCCCACGCAGCTCCGAGCCGATCATGAAGAGATCGACGCCGCCGGCGATCGTGCACAGCCAGGCGTAATGCAGGATCATGCGGCGGTAGGTGTAATCGGTCGGTGACCCGGAATAGGCGACGGTGAGATTGACCGCATCCGGCGTGAAGTCGCTCGTCGTCGCCGAGCCGAGAAATGCGTTGACCGCTGATGTCGCAGCGCTGGTGAGATCGGGCGAATAGGCGATGCTGCCGCGCCACGGCAGGCCGGCGGATGTCATCAAAATGAAGGGATAGAAAATGACGCGAAACCCGCGCGCCTTCAAATCCTGAATGCAGCGCACGATGCTTGGATCGGACGGCGTGCCGCCGTAAATGAAAGAATCGCCGCTCGTTGGTATCCCGATGAGGCCGGGCGAGGCCTGGGTGAGTCCGGATACGCGCCACGTATCGGAAATCCATGAACCGCCCGAAAGCTGCTCGAAATTGCCTCCGATGTAAGTCGTCGAAGGGTAGATCTGGCAGGTCGACGCGTCGAGCGAATCGCCAAACCACGCGCAGACCAGAGAAACGGTTGTGCAGGCGGGATACGCCGCCTGCAATTGGTCAATCGCGGCGCTGTAATCGGTGTAGGAGTCGCCTGGCGCGAAGAAGTTGTTGAGCGGCAGCGTCGGCCCGGTCAGGCGTTGTCCCCGATGGGAGATCGTGTCGTAAGTGAACTCGCCTGTCGAGGGCAGGAGATGAACGCCGGCGACGAAGCTCATGCGCCTGCGAGCCGACGCAGGCCGAGATGCGCGCCATGGCGCACCGCTTCATCCATCGCCTTCATCATCGCGGGACTATTGTTCTTCATCCATTGGGCGACGCTTCCCGAATCGACCGCCGAGACGTGGAAATTCGTTGTGGGATGGATGTGGACGGCGCCACCGCCCGTTTGCGGCTGGGCGCCGCCCTCTAGCATATCGCGGAACGCGCCCGCTTCGGCGGCGGGCATGATCAGTTCGTTATGATGGACCAGCGAAAGCATGTCTTTGGGAACTTGCCACATGCCGATATCGGCCGAGGCGACAGAACCGGCGACGCCGGCGACGGTCGCCTGCGCCGCCGCGGCGGGGCCGGCTGCGAACGGGCCCATGATCGGCGCGAGAAAACCGAACACGCCCGCGAAAGCTTCGGCGGCCGACGACATGATCGACCGGATCATTGTCGCGGCCTGAGTCGCCAGAGACGCCGCCGCACCCGACTGTTCAGCGCCAGTCCGAGCGGCGACGCCCGCCGTTGTGGCGGCGGTTTTGGCCGCTTCATTGGCGACATGTTGGATCACCGTCGTCTCGCCCCATTCGATGAATTTGATGAGAAGATCGGCGAGGATATTCTTGAATGCGGTTTGCCAATTGGTGGTCCCATCGATGAGGCCGTGCAATTGCGAATTGAAGCTTTGCGAGATCGCGTTGCCGAAATTCTCATATTGCTGCTGCTGAGCGCTGATCGATTTCTGGACGAGGCTCGCCATTTGATCCTGATGGCGCCGCTCAGCGTCGAGAATCTTGTCGTCGATCTGCTGCTTTTGCGCGAGCGTCGTCGTGCCGAGCGCCTGCTCCTGTTGCAGCAGTCCGAGTTCGGCCTGATATTCGGCGTCGGTCGCCTGGCGCGACATCGTCACCTTCTGCTGCTGCGTGATCTCATGGCGCGTCGCCTCTTCGCTGAAGAGCGCCAGTTTCTGTTTCAAGCCGTCTTCAACGTCCTTGATCTCCTCGCTGATCGCTAGTTTCGAGGCGCGCATGGCGTCGGCATAGGATGCGTCATCGCCCGAGCGTATCGCGGCGGCGGCCTGCGCATGGGCGGCGGCAAGCGAGTTCTGGACGGATACGGATGCGAGCAGCGCGGCGTTGAACGCCTGCACCTTGTCGGCCGCGAAGGCTTGCGTGATCGAGGCGCCGAGAGTGGCATATTGCGTGTTCATCTCGCTGATCGGGCTTGAAAGGCTCGACAAAGCGTCTTTCGCTTCAGCGATTCCGGCTGTGAGATTGTCGATCGAGGCGGAGAATGTGACAGCGAGATTGGCGTCGGCCATGGGCGGCTCCTTAAATGCGATTCAGAGCCGGCCAGCCGGGAAGGCCGCCTTCATCTCAGCCATCGTCGCGTGTCGCGCAGGCGTGTCGACCGCGTTGGGCGGCGCCCGATATTTCAATGCCGCGGCGAGCAGCCAATGGGCCGGCGGATGGGCGCGCCATTCGGCTTGCAGGGCCATGAGCCGTGGCAGCGTGAGGCCGTCGAGCGCCTGATCCCAGGTCCAGCCGGTATTGGCCACGACATGGGCGATCAGCCGGTCGAAATCAGCTCCCCCGGCGCCTCCCGCCGAGACGCTTCCGAAGCTGTGGCGGCGCGCAACCCGGCGGCCCTTGCGATGGCTGGAAACGCCTGCATCAGCTCGCTCACCGAGAAGGGTAAATCGAGAAAGTCCTCCCGCGAAAGCTCGGGATCGACGTGAGTGATCGCCTGATAAGTCGCTTCGGCGAGACGATCGAGCTGCGCCTCGCTGAGTCGTGCGACGCTCGCTGTCGAAATCGCGGCGCCGCCGAGTTCGGCATATATCTGAAACAATGCCGGCTGGATTTTCTTGATCGCGCGGAACGGCAGATGCGGCAAAAACCATTGCCGTCCGGCCAGCGAAACAAGGAAGGCCTCCTCGCTCATGCCGCGTCTCCAAAATTGAGCTGGCACACCTGGCCCGCGCTATTGGCGAAGCATTGAAAGTCGAGCTCAGGCAGAACGAAATCCTCAAGCTTGGTGCCCAAGGCGAGCTTCTCCGCGACGCAATTGTAGAGAAGCACCGAAAATTGCTTGCCAGTGGTCGGATCGGAGGCGAACAGATTGGCCGAAAATGAAATCGTCGGGCCGATCAATTGCGCGGCGACGGCGATGCTCTCGCCGCTGGTCGCGTTCGCATAGGTGTAGGAGATCAACACAGCGGCGCCGGCGTCGGCCGCCGCGAAAGTATAGACGCCGCCCGCAACCGAATATTGTCCGACCGCGGGCGCGGAGGCGACAAGCTTCAGCGGCAGCGCGCTCGCGGCATAGACGACGCCCTGATCGGCGACAAAGGTCGCATGGAAGCTCGTCGAGTAGGTATAGGGCGAGGACGCCGGGACGCTTGCCGCCTCGCCAAATTGCGTCTGCGTGACGCCGGTCGACGGCGTCACGCCGAAGAACAGCGACCCCAGCGCCTGGCCCGATATGCGCGCCATCTTCGCCTTACCGGCCATCTTGCGCGTTCCCGAGCCGATCGCGACGGGGAAGTTATATTGCCCGTAGAGCGATTTCGTCGTTGTGCTGAGATTGAGCGTCACTTCCTGCGCGAGGCCGAAATTGATCGGCGTCCCGCCTTGCGGCGTGCCGATCAGCACGCCCGAACCAAAGACGAACATGGAGGTTCTCCGTTGTGATGGGGATTGGAAATTCGCAGCGACGCGTTCTACGGCAGCGCCAGTTTCACGCTCACCACCGCCAGCCCGTCGCCGTCCATGTCGCCGGTGTCGCGCACGGGAACGCCGGAGATTTTGCAATCGTAGACCGCGCCGCCGAGTGTCTGGCGGCCGAGGGCGATGTCGCCGGCTTGGGGAGCCAGAGCGGCGTCGATTGCGTCGAGCGCGGCGTTGATCGCGATGGCGCCAGGGGTCAGCGGATCGCGGGAGTCGAAATAGAGGAACAATCTGGCCTCGATCGTGCGCCTGGGCGTGGCGAGCGAAGTCCAGGAATAGGTTTCCGGCCCCGCTTCGAGCTGGAACAAGGCTGGCCGCATCGCGGCGGGAATTTCGCTCCAGAGTTTTAGCCGGCGCGACGCGAGGCCCCAGGAATAGGCGTTGGCGAGCGTGTTGAAGAGACTGGAGAAGGCGGCTTCGCGGCTCATGGGCCCTCCCAGGTTTCGCCCGGCGATTCTGCGAATGCCGCGATGATCTCGTCCATCATTTCGGCAAGGCTCGAGCGCAAATAGGAACGTTCGGGAATGAGCGAACCGGGATGTTCGACGCGTCTGGCGAAGTGAAGAGCGCCGCCGGCGATGAACGCCAAAACATTCGCCTTCGCAGGCAATATTTCATGGGCGGCAGTCTTGCCGCCATATTCCTGGATCGCGGCATATTTAATGCCGGCGGAGCCGACGTTGACCGCGACGCCATCGCTGTCGATGCGCACTTCGCTGAAAATAGAGTCGCGCAATTCGCCGCTGATCGCGTTGAGAACCTGGCCCGACAGTTTGTCGTTCCTCACCTTGTCGACGAGGGCGTCGGCAAGCGCCGCGGCTTTCGCGCTGAGATCGTTGAGGAACTGCGCGGGGAAAGCGCCAAGACGCGCATCGAGCGCGTCGGCGCCGACAAGGCCGAGCGTCAGCATGACATGGTCACTCGGCGATAAGGTTGCAGCAGCGCGAGAACCGCGGCTGACATGGCCGATGTGTCGTAGGCGATCGTCTCCTGCCCGCCGACCGACTTGGACTTGAGGCCGATGCGCTCGGCGGCGCGAAAACGCTCCGCCGCGAGCTCCAGCGCCGCCTGGGCGATGTCTTGCGGGATGTAGCCGTAGGAAATGGACAAGGACGTCGCGGCGTCCGCCGCGGAGAATGAATAGAGGCCGCCGGAGACGGCATATTGCCCTGCTGACGGCGATGCGCCGACCGCCGTCAATGCGGCGCCCGTCGCGGCATAGACGATTCCGACATCGCAGCCCCACGGCCCATACGGCGCCGCGGCGGCGATCTGCCAGGGCGCGGAGGCGGGAACGATCTGCGCTTCGCCCGACACAGCATAGCCCGCAGTGTAAGAGATCGCGACATTCAGTCGGCCGCGCAAGACCCAGCGTCCGAAAATGTCGACGGCCTGTTGCCGGCTCGGTGGCGCGATGTCCGCGCTCTGTAGGAGATAACCGTGACGAACGCCGGCGACGACGGGCGGGACGGCCAGATTGTCGATGGCGAGCGAAGCGATGCTCTGCACCGGCCAGTGACGAAGCGTAATCCGCGCGCTCTCGCCGTCGAGGACCTCGTTGTAATCCTGCGGCAGTAGGGCCGGCCGACTCAGCAGGGCGTAGATGGCGCGGCTCGCCGCCGTGATGAGCGCGGCGAGCGTCGCGTCATAGGGCGAAGCCGACGCCGGCAGGCCGAGCCAGGCCTTGAGCGCCGGCAGGGTCGTGAGATCGTTGGGGGACATGGACTGTCTCCTCTTTGCGCCGCTGAAAGAGCGAGCGGGCGCTTGCGCCCGCCGTCTCAGCCGTTGCCGATATTGGTGAGGATGCCGATGCCGAACGGCGCATAGACCGCGAGCACTTCTTCGGCATAGACGCCAAATTCCCGGCGGCGCGTGCGCACCGGCCAGTCGACGCGATAATAGTCGCGGCGCGTCAGCACCTCCGCCACATTGGGCGCTTCATTGGACTGGTACCAAACGGGGAGACGCTCGCAATAAGCCAGAATGGTGCCGGGCGGCAGGTCGGGATGGACCTGGATCGGAATGTCGAAACCGCCGTCGACGCTGAACGGATTGTAATACCAGCGCACGACGCCCGAAGCCGAAACGCCATAGGGACCGCCGCGATCGCTGTCGGCGGCGATGTTGTAGCGCACCAGTGGGCCGGACGCGCTGGTCAGGCACTTGTTGGTGATGTTCTTCTGCTCTTGCGCGTTCACATAGAGCACGGTGGGCGACAGGCGATAGGCGTTCCACATTTGCACGAGCATGGCGTCGATCTCGACGACCGAACCGCGCCCGGACGCGGTGAGGAAGGAGCCGGTCCCCGCTGTCCCCGAACTGAGCGCCTGCACATAGGCGCTGTTGACGGGGTTGAAGCCGATCGTCAGCAGGCCGTCGAAGGCGAGCGTGGAATTGCGAGAATAATCGGCGCTGATTGCGCTCGCCGGCTGCTGCCCGCTGGCGAGCTGCGCCGAGAGCGCGAGGCTGTTGATCGTGGTGATCGCCTGCAGCGTCTCCGAGCCCGCCGCGCCGACATACCAGGCGTAAGCGACGGCGCCATTGACCATCGGCGCCGTGGCGAACAAAGTCTGCCCCAGCGTGACCGCCTGCGTCGCATTGGCGCTCTTGTTCGAGGCGCCGCCGTTGAGGCTGTAGGTATTGCCGTCATTGCCGGTGATCGTCTTGGTCGTCGCGACGCCGGCGACGAGTGAGGAATTGCGATAGCCCTCGAAGGCGAGCGCGACGACGATCACCGAATAGGTCGCGGCGGGAAGGGTCGCGCCGCTGCCCGATGCGGTCAGCACAGGCGTTCCGGGCGTGCCGAGCGCGAGCGAGGCATTGCCGCCGAGCAGGCCAGTCTCCTCCTTACGCATGGTCTTTTGCAGCAGGCGCAATGTGGCTGTCGTGTTGACGTCCTCGTAACCCTGCGCAGCGGCCTCGGCTTCGAAGGTCACCGTGTCTTCCTCGCCGAGCGTCACATAGGGCGCGGTCTGCGGATTGGCGGCGTAGGACATGCTCGCCGAGCGCTGTCCCTCGGGCACCCAGCCCATCGCGTCGAAGCCGGAGCCGGCGACGGAGGAGATCGTGCGCCAGCGCGCCGCGTCGCCCGGATTGAGCCGCTGCACGCGCGGGATCGCATTGCGCAGCGGCGTGATCGTCGGATAGAGATTCTTCGCCGGCGCCTGAAGATCGTATGCGGAGAGGCCGGTGGCGATGGTGACGTTCTTTGCGAGCGCGGCATTGGGCTGCGCGAGGGCTTCCTTGGTGAGGCGGAGGGTTTCTTCGGTAGTCTGTGCGATGCTCATGGGGGGTCCATTTCTGTGGGGGTTGCGGTCAGGAGCGGCGTGAGGGATGCGCCGTCGCCGAGGGAGCGGACGGATTTGAATGTGACATTGCGGGCGATGGCCCGTGAGATGAGGGAGCGCCAAGTAAGCGCGAGCGCGGACTATCGGCGGGTGTTAGCGGCTATCGTCGTGGCGCGATGAGGATGTCGCCAGGCGGCTTGCGACAGTCGGCACGTAAGCAGCGGCGGTTCAATTTCAGATGGGATGGGGGCAGATGCACTCGTTGCGACGCGCAACGCAGCGGCGCCTATCGTTCCGCCAACAATCGTTGTGCTGTTACTGTTTCTGTTCGACGTTGCTTTCGTGTGGCCCGCCCGACGAAGCGGATTTCGAGCGGGCGCCGGGACCGCGATTGTCCACCTGCAATTCCAATCCATAGTCGCCTAATGTTTTTTGGCATCTCTCAATGAAATAGCGCGCGTTTTCTGTCAGCGGATATTTTGCAGCGATGAAAATGATGATCTTTTTGCCAATCGCGTGCGGAAGATGCTTGTATATTTCGCCGCTCTCGATAGCGCCGAGATATTTATTGACCTTGCCTTGCAGCATCCACAGATGCTGGGCTTCGTCGACGTCGAATCGGAGGTGATCGCTGATGACGAGGCAGACATCGCCGGAAACCGGGTCCGTCGTCGTAAAATCTATTACGTCGGGCTGTTCGATCGTCATGAATTTCTCTGTCGGTGGCCGAACGATTCTTATGGTGAAGGGTGGGAGACGCATGCCGCCGGGAAAGTTGGGCTTTCCCGCCCCCCGAATTGTCCCTCCGGTTACTGCGACTTCCGGAATGCCAACCTCCTGACCGGGCGTCAGAGGAGCGGTCTGGGATGCCTTCGCCTCGACGCCGCCGAACTCTCCCGTAGTTGGGTCCAGTGTAAGATGGTCGGCGCGAAAGGAAATCCCGCTGTCCGTTATAATTGTGATTTGTCGCCCAATGAGCAGTCCGGCGGAAAGCGAGTCGTTCTCGGTGCAAACCTCCCACTTGGCTCCGGCCGCCTTGTTCGCCGCGAGTTGCGCGTCGCGCGCCTTTGCTTTGTCGGCGGCGGTCGGCTGGCTGCCTTGCGGGACCGGATCGTCGACGTCCTCGGTCTTCTCGCCCCCAGGCACGGGGTCGTCATCTCCCGGTTCGGTCTCAACGGGGGGAGGCTCGAAGTATGTTTCACCATGCGGCAGCTGGTTAAGGTTTATGAAGCCTGGCAGAAATGGCGGTGTGATCGGCGAATTCGCGCGGAAGTGTCTGTACTCCCGAGTCTCAGGATTGTAGAAGGTGACAGGCTCGCCTTCGTTCTCTGGTTCCGTCGGAAATCTTTCGGCGTCGCTAACCGAGTTTTGCGCATATTGCCGGCGCGCAGTGGGGCGACCTGATCTTGCGCTCGGTCCAACAGCGCCGGCTGCGCTCCCGTCCGTCCATTGCCCGCTCTCCTCGCCGTTGCCCGCGGGCACACGCGGCTGATCGGGATTGTAGCGGCGCTGCAGTTCGGTCAGCAGGCTTTCGTCAAGCTCCAGCGCCTTCAGAATTGTGCGCGGGCCGACGCCTGCCTTCATCAGGCCGTCGGCCATGAATAGCCGGCGCGCGTCTTCTATTGGCTGCGCTAGCTTGGGCAACCCCGTCAGCGCGAGGTGGGTCAAGGCGACGGCGGTTTCGCCTTCGCCTCGCTTGACGAGCGCGCGGCGGATGTAGCCAAGAATCGGTGCGCCAATCGGACGGCGATATGCCGCGCTGAGCATGGCGATGAGGCGTGCATCACTTGTTGGAGCGGCGTCCTCGTCGGCCTTTCGAAGGCCGCGCTCCACGGCGGCGAGCTTCGTCCCAGCGCCGAGCACAAGATCGTCGCCTTCGAACGTCATCGCGCAGTGCAACGGCGCACTGGCAGCGCGCGCGTCCCATTGCTTGCGCAGTGATTCCACTGGCATTGGCAACCTCGGGGTTTGTTGGAGTAGGGCTCAGAGGCGCGGCGAGAAGAGACCGACGTTCGTCATTATCCCAGGCGCACGCGATCAGCCGTTCGCCGCTCCGGGGCGTCGGCGCCGGCGTTGGTTCAAAAAGCCATTGTTAAAATGTTCGCGCCGCGTCCCAGGCGGACGTCGCCTGCGTGGAGCGGACGATTGATGGCGTACGCGGTCGGCTGTCATCGCGAGCAGCGGCCGACGTGCGCCTTGCATTCGTCACGCGAACCCAATCCAGGCGTGGACTGTCAGAGCCTCAGTCTGGATTGCTTCGTCGCTACGCTCCCTCGCCAATGAAGGCGAACCGATTCGACCGGGGTTCATCGGGTTCTAATGCTTGACGTGCGGTATGCCTTCTGGTTGTCCATCTATCGGGGCGGACGTTCGATCGTCTTCCGCAAAGCCATTCCAGATGCGCAAGTCAAAACCGGCATTGCGTACTACGCCCTGACACAGAACAAAAAGCCTTTGCGCCTGCGCGCTCAGCGGAAATATCGGCGCTATCTCTATGATGACATCTCTTCCGATCGATCGGGGGCATTGCTCGTAGAGTTGGCCGCTCTCGATTACGTGGAGGTACAAATTGAGCTTGCTCTGCAACAACAAGAGATGCTCGCCCTCATCGACATCCCACGGCAGATGGTCGCTGATGAACAGTCGCACTTCGTTTGCGGCATCATTTATCGTGACAATGTCGATCACATCGAGCTGTTCGATCGTCATGAATGCCCCAGCTTGATCCTACATGGGACCGGGAACGAAGGAGAGGATGGCGCCGTCGATTTTCGCGATCTTCATCTGCACGGCGAGGCGGCTGACTGTAACGCCGGGGATAAATTCCCGCCATGCCCGATCGCCGCGTATCTTCCAGACATCGGCGTCCTCTTCGATCAGCAAGGGCTCTTGCAGTTCGTCTCTCTTCGTGCCGAGGAAGTCGCAAAATACCCGTCTGGCGACTTCGAGCGCGGTCTCACGCGAAATCAGAGGCCTGTTGCGCGCGGCGTGAACCACCATCGAAGCGTCCCAGCGGGAATCATGCTTGTCTGTCCCTCGCGCCGGCTGCTCGGATAGCTGATTGTGCGGTTGTCTTCGCGGATTTGGCGTTCTGCAAAATATCGCGTCTACGACGTCGTCGGGTGAATCCGCCGTAATAGCGAATTCGAGGCCATCGCGATAAAAGACGATTGCGAAGCCCTCGCTCGCCCGCGACTTTTGAATGTGCTGGTCGTCGCCAAACACCTCACCTTCGATGTCGCGATAGGGCAGCCGGGAATCCTCGAACGACAGAAATAATTCGCGCCTTGGCGAGAGCGCTGCGATGATTTGGATTCCTGTTCCATCATCCAAGAGCGCGCCTCGGACGATCAGGTTGCCGCCCTTCATATTCGCCACGCTGGCGTAGGCCATTTCCAGGCTGAGGGCCGCGGCGATGGCGTTCGCGTTGGGAAAGTCGACCGCAGGCGTCACCCGCGCCAGTCCCGCGATGATTTGGCGAATGTCGATCATTGGACACGCACGTCACGATACGGAAAGCAGCGCGACGATAGATTGTGGAAAAGAACAAAGCAAGAACTAATGTTACTTGAAGCAGAGTTTTTCATTGTTTGCTTGGCGGAGCGGAGCGCGGGAGGAATTCGAACTCAAGGACGGCCCTTCGGGCCGCCGCCGGAGGCGACCGCGTATGCGGTCGTCCTTGAGTTCGAATTCCTCCCGCGCATAATTGCATCCAAGCGATCAATGGGTTTCTGACGCTGGGGCCAGCGCGAGCCAGGTGAGAATTGAGGGCGTCGAGAAGTTCATCGACGCCCACGCCCCCTCAAAACCGCCCCGCAATCGGATTGGCGAGGCTGAGCTTCGTCAGCGCCAAAGCGCGCTCACTAGCCGGCAGCGCGGCGAGGCGGCGGATCGCTTCGTCGACGGGCGCCGCGCCCTCGCTGCTCAATCCGTCGGCCGATTTGGAAACCGCGCGCAACGCGGCCTTGGCGGGGAGCGGCTGCGCTTCGAGCGCGGCGATGCGCGAGGACAGAGCGGCGAGGCCGGGCGTCAGTTCGTCGAGCCGGGTTCGCAGCGCCGCCGTCTCGCCGAGCGCCTTGGCGAGCGCGAGGGAGGGGATAGGCTCCGCGGCTGCCGGCGAGGCCGGCGGCGCTGCGATCTTCGAAGCTTGCAAATCATCGTCGTTGGCTTGCAGCGCGTCCGGCGCCGGGTCGCCGCCGATCTGGGCGGCGAGCGCCTCCGCTTCGGCGCTCAATTGCCGGCTCAGCGCGCGCGCCATGGCGACGAGCTGCACGAGCGCGGCGAGACGCTGCGCCGCATCGCCGCCGTCATTCTCATTATCCTGCTCGTCGCCTTGCGTCGGCGCGGCGTTTTTCGCGGCCGCGGCGAAGGCGCGTTTTTGCGCTATTCCGTCCTTGATCACTTCGAAAGTCGCCGACGCCACGCAGGGCAGGTCGACGAGCGAAATCTCGCGCGGCTCGGCGGTGTAGCGCGTCAGCTCGCCGCCGGGGTCCGACCAGCGCCGGACATAGCGGCCGCCCTGGCTGAAGCCGGTGTAGACCCCTTCCTCGACCTTGCGCCATTCGTCGTCGTCGACGATTTTGGCCGCGATCATGATGCGCTTGCCTGCGTCGTCGAATGCGATGTCGGTGATCTTGCCTGCCGCCACGCGTCCATGCATCGCACGCAAAGCGCCGAGCGACTTGCCGCCGCTCGCCTCGTTCATCTCGGCTGACCACGCTTCATAATAAGGTTTCGTCGAATCGTAATCGCAAATTTCGCCCGCGCGATCGGCGACCTCGGCGGTGGCGATTCCGTAGACGATGCGCTGATCGGCGTCGACTTTGGTGATCGGGAGAAAGAGGCTGAGTTCGGACATTGGCGCTCCAGGGGATAGGCGCGGAGATGACTAACTGTCTGGCTGCAAAGATTTCCGCGACGAACTTGCTACCTAACTGTCAGCGAGGAGCAACGTGTCGGGATATTGAGTAAGTTCGCGGCCGGATGAAACGCCAAGTTTCTTTTCAAGCGGCTCAAGCTTGGGAGCAAAAAATCTATAATCGACACCGGGCTTTTCGGCGTAAATGAAGAGAATGGGAATCGGGGGTAATTCAACGTCTGGGAGTAAACCGAGCGCGCCGATCTTGGCGTCAGGCGACCTAACGCCAGCCCCGCCGATCGCATGAGGATAGACAATCATCTGCTGCGGCGTCAGCGTCGGATCGGCGCCGGTCTTAATCTCGAACCCTACATATATTCCACGTATCGCCGTCTGGCAGAGTATATCGAGACGCGCGGTAACGGGCGCTAGAGTCAATCGAACTTCGTCGACACAGATTCCGCCAGTCTTGTTAAGATAGTCTAGCCATTGTTTTTTTACTGCGTCATGAAAGTCACCTTGATAGGCGACGTCCTGTATCAGACTCTTGCCATCACTCGCGCCGGAGGCCGTCCATCGCCCATCTTCATCCCGCGGCTGAGCCGGATCGAAACCAAATTTACGAAAGTAGCGCTTAGGCATGAGTGCGACGACAGCGCGCGCTTTTTGAAGGCTGGCGAGAAGCTCACGCAAAGGTTCAATCGAGAATGGTTCGGCGAGGAGTCGTCTTGTGTTGTGCATGACGAGAGCTCCTCCTTCGCGTATCGAAACGAAAGCGCGTAGTATCGTCGGGCGACCAGTTGATCGCAGATGTACTGGCTGCAGAAAAAGCGCCGCTCGCTGATGGGATCAATTCGGTGATGCAGCGAAGGCGCGCGAGACGCCGTGCCCTAATCCCTGTTTGATTTCGCCGCCTCTACTTCTTCGACGGCGTCATACCGAATAAAAAGCAGCAGCTAAAAATCTGGCCGGTGAACTGCGAAATACGCATTTCAAACGGCCCGTCCAACTTTGGCAGATCGGAGTTTTTGACTGTGGGCCGGCTTCCCCGGACGACCCAGGTGTCGCCTTCGGGAACAACAGACAGCGGCGCTTGTTTTTCGAGTTCGTCTTCGCCGTGTTCTTTGACAAGCACGAGCCGCGCGATCTCCAGCGCGATCGCGTCAGTGATGATCTTCATGCCGGCCGCGCGGCGCGCCATCATGTCCGGGCGCTCTTCGTCGGTTTTGAAGGGGAACATTTTAGTCAACCTTCCCGGCGTCGGGCGACGGCCACATCATTTCCAATTTAGCGATTATGCCCGGTGTCGCGTAACAATGCAAGAAAATGTTCTCGTTTTGTTCCTAACGGCAATCTCGGCAAGTTGGGAGCCAAGCGAACACCCGACGATCAACGATCATGTTCACGCGGCAGCGCTCCGCCCGCCGCACATCTCATGATCTGTCGCGCAAGCAGTGGAGCGGCCTCATCACTTCGGAGGCTGGGCCTGGCCGGGCGGGGCGGCTGCGGGCGCGCCCGGAGGCGGCGACTCATCCATATCGTCCTGGCCGCCCGGCGACGCTGCAGGCGGCTGTCCGCCGGGCGCTGGCGGGGTTCGGCTGGGCCTGTTCAACATCGCCGTACCGATCGCCATGACGCATTTCTCGGACAATTGGTCTTTATGCGCCCTCAGGCAATCCATGATCCTGCCGCCGCCCGGCTCCACGCCGGCGCATAAATCCATGACATGGCACTCCTTCCGGACGCCTTGTGCGTCCGCCGCGCCGCATAGCGAAAGCCCGAGCAACAGGACGATGGAAGAGATCGCACGCATGGAGGCTCCTGCCAAAGCCGCGAAGGGGAACGAGGGGCGTTGCGTCGTCGGGACTCTGAATATGTCGCCGCCATCGTCCATCATGGACCTTGCAGAGCCAATAGCAATCTCGATTCATCGAGGGACTCCGGCGCCGCCATGGCGATCCGCGACAGGTCGCGGACCAGTTTGAATAGGCGGCGGAATTTCGTTCTGGCGGCGATGGCGGCTTTGCCGCATAGTGCAGGCATGGGCGAAGATCACCAATTCACCGTGAGAGTAGAACCGGATTCTTCCAGACCAGGGCGTTTCCGTTGGGCGCTTTTCAAAGCGACCCAGGCTTACAATCGCTCTGAAATGTCTTTCTCGACAAAACGAGAAGCGGCGCAGGAGGCGGCAAAGGTTCTCGATAAGAGAATTGCCGCATGGCAAGCCCTCAGGTGAGCAAACCTCTGTAGCGCGATCTCGGCCGACGGGCGAAGCCGCTCCGCCCATCCGCGCTGGTTCCGTCGCCGCCCTGCCTTATTCACCGCGCGATTTGCGGATAATAAATTCGCTCTTGCGGCGAATAGCTACCTTATTTACCGCGGATTATGCGGCGAATAATTTGCATTTGCGGGGAATAGCAGGCGTAATCTCCGCATGGGGCGCGGAGATTGACGACCTATATTCACGAATTGCCGCCTTGGCCCGCCTTCCACTGGCGCGATGACGCCATCGCCGCGCGGCTTGTCGACGTCCGCTACCAGCAGGGGCGGCTGATCGGGCGCATGGAAGGCCTCGGGTTCCCGCTCAGGACGGAAGCCGTTCTGCAAACCCTGACCGAGGAAGTCCTCAAATCCAGCGAGATCGAGGGCGAGATCCTCGACAGGGCGCAGGTGCGCTCCTCGCTCGCGCGCCGTCTCGGCGTCGACATCGGCGCCCTGGCGCCCGCCGATCGCCATGTCGAAGGCATCGTCGAAATGACGCTCGACGCGACGCAGAAATTTGCCGACCCGCTGACCGCCGAAAGATTGTTCGATTGGCGCGCCGCTTTGTTCCCGACGGGGCGCAGCGGCATGAGCCGCATCGTCGTCGGCGTATGGCGCAACGACGAGAAGGGACCGATGCAAGTCGTGTCGGGGCCAATCGGGCGCGAGCGCGTCCATTATCAGGCGCCAGTCGCGAAGATATTGAACCGCGAAATGCAAGCCTTTCTGAAATGGTTCAACGGCAAGAGCGCGATCGATCCCGTGCTGAAGGCGGCGCTCGCCCATCTCTGGTTTGTGACCATCCATCCGTTCGACGACGGCAATGGGCGCATCGCGCGCGCGATCGCGGATATGGCCCTCGCCCGTTCTGAGCAAAGCGCCCAGCGTTTCTACAGCATGTCGGCGCAGATCCGTCTGGAGCGCAAGGCCTATTACGACATTCTTGAGCAGACGCAGAAGGGCGATCTCGACGTGACGGCCTGGCTTATCTGGTTTCTCGATTGCCTCAACCGCGCCTTCGCCGGCGCGGAGCAAGCGCTGGCGTCCGTTCTCAGGAAGGCGCGCTTCTGGGAGACGCATGCGGGCGCCGCGTTCAATGACCGTCAGCGTGCGATGATCGCTCTTCTGTTCGACGGATTTTTTGGCAAGCTCACCACTTCGAAATGGGCCGCGCTCGCCAAGTGCTCGCAAGACAGTGCGCTGCGCGACATCGACGATCTCGTGAAGCGCGGCCTTCTCGTGAGGGAGCCGGGCGGGGGGCGGAGCACGAGCTATGCGTTGGTTGGAGCGTGAGGCCGGCGGGTGGTCGTTGGGGCGCCGGACGTGTTCTGCTGCGGCGAGCGGCCTCCGATCGAAGCCTATGCTCGGCTAAGGAATCTTATGAAATATCTCGACGCATTCATTGCAAATGAAAACCGACGGACCGGCGCCTAGCCGCACCTCGGGAGCGCTCCTTCCGCAAAATGAGCAGGCGATGTTCTGCTTGGCGGTATCGCCGCCGTCGCTCTCATGACCAGCAAGCCACCGCCGGGAACGGCGAATTGGATGGTCACGACAGGGTCGGACGTATCCTACCACCACACCGAACATCACACCCGCGACGGTACGTCCGCGCTTATTGATAGACCGGCGCGCAAAAATCAGACGACAGCGGAGACGTTTTGAGCTTCGACCCGCGAGTAGAGCCTTCGACCGTCACCTTAGTAGAATCCAACACCCGAATGTTGGTGCGACCATGAAAATACTCAATCATGAACGCGCCCGCCTCAATTCTGAAAGCTTCGCTACCGTCGGGAAAGGCTTTCCATTTTGCCAATTCTGAATTCAGCGCGCGGCGCGCCTCTATCTCTCCGGCAGTCCATCCATCTTGGCTTTTAATCACAGCAAAAAATTGGGAGCGGTCATCATTTAGAGCAGCCAAAGCCCATGTCGAAGCCTGCGATGCACGAGGACGCGGCGCGTAAGCCATCCGGCGGCGCTTTAGCATCGCGTGATGGTGACGGTTAAGGAACAGAACCAAATCCCGTTCACTCGACGCCTCAAGCTCACGGTACTCATCCACGATGCCCGTCGACTGGCTGATAGCAACATGATCATGATGCACGTGGGTGTTGACGATCTCCTGAGACTGGGTTTTAGCGCCAGCTTCCGACCGCACCTTCGTCGCCAATAGGTACAAGACGGCCGCCTCACCGCCGATCACGACAAAAGCAGCTAGAAGAGATGGGATGGTAAGCTGTGGCCATTCATCGGATACCCACGCGGCAGCGAATAAAAGCAAAACAGTTGCATTTAAAATAACGCCGCGTACTCGATTATTTTTAGCCACTGAAAAAAGGTATTCCATCAGCGTGTCTTTCTTTTAGTCTCGGCAGGGACCAAATCACCCAACATAACTGTGCACGCCGCGCCCGCCGCCACGGCCTGCCTGTAAGTTTTCGGCCCTACTATAATAATCGATAATATTGCCCCAAGTATGACGAAAAATAACATTTTCGGGATCATACGATATTGAAAATTATCAATAATTTCGTTAAAGATGCCATCGACCTGCGTAAATAAATTGCCACCATATTTTAATCTAAGCCACAGCAAGAACGCGCCCAGCGACGTGAATAGGAAGATGGCGATGGACTGAATCGTGAACATCGTCATACTTTTCGCAGAACCAAGGTTTCCGCCAATTGCATGTCGGCGACGCATTTCGATAGTTTGCGAATTGTTTCTTCAATATCACCTCTACTTAGCTGCACCCAAAGTTCTTGGTCCGCTGCATCCGTGTCCACATGAAGGATAGCGACAGGAATACTTGTTTTAATTTCGCCGTCGATAACTCTAATTCGAACATCGACTACAATATCGAAAGCAGCCAACGACGGAAGCACTTCTCCAGCGAGCTGCGCCCGGCCAACCATGTCGGCAATTTCCGATTGAGCGGAGCAGATCGAATCGGCGATAGATTTGGCGATATCTTCGTGCGGAGGGGTAAACAAAATGCCCTTCGCAGCCGCCACAAAGTCATCAGGGGTAGCTGAGGATTCCGAAAGGAGGCCGATTATCACGGAATATACGGACGCTAATTGCTCATTGTCGCGCTCGGAAAGCTTTGTGATCCCCCGCAGCGCCGACCCGCTAAGATTCCGTGAGCCCCGCTTGAGGTTATCAATCACCTCGGCCAGGACGAGCTTTCGAATCTCGTTGGTGAGCAACGCGGCGACGGCAAATCCGCTATCGAAAAATGGGAGTGCCCCTTCGGGATAAATTGCTAGTCGACGAGCAAGTTCTTCCTTCGGCGATTCCGGCATTCGCTCGCTCCCACCCCAGCGGCGCATCTCACTGTGCACCTTATGGGAGGATTATTGCGCTGGCAATTGAGCTTTGCAAGCGGCACTCCGCGAGCAGCCATTTTTGAAATAGTTGAAGCAGCTACATAATTCCGCAGATTTCACTCGTCACGCTCCCTTCGGTAGTCCGTACAAACTTGAGCACCGGTATCGCACCGTTGAAATCATCACCCACCTGCGCCTGATTGACGGCGGAGACGAAAGGCGAGACGGGCGGCGAGCCGGATCGACTTAGCCCGCCCGCGCCAGTCTCGGCGCCTCGCAGAAGAGGCTTTGCACGACGCCATTCGGCCCGGAAGCCGTCAGGCCGCAGGTCAGCCCATCTTTCTCGCAGAGAATCGCGAAGCCTTCGCTGTGCCTGGATTGTTGCACCCTTTGATCGGCGCCAAAAACCTCGCCGTCAACGTCGCGATAGGGAATGCTGGAATTGGTGAACAAGAGATAGATTGTCCGCTGCGGCGTTACGCTCCCGACCACGTCGACGACGACAGCGCCGCCTAGCGCCGCGCCATGGATCGTCAGGAGTCCGCGTTTCGTCTTCGCCACTTTCGCGGCCGAAACGTCCATATCCAATTGCTTTGCAATCGTTCCCGCATCGGGAAAATCCGCGCTTTGCATGGACCGAACCAGTCCCGCGAGAAGTTGGCGAATGTCCATCATGGAAACCTCGTCAGTACGGCGCTGGTGGGGAGCGCGCGCCCGACAAGGCGGCCTTGTTCTCGTCTGAGGAAATGGCTCAACGATCGACCTTTAGGTCTGGGTACGCGTTTTCCAGGCGCGTAGGGGGATCAGCCCTTCCTGGCTCGCCTGCAGGCGCAAGGTTTCGCTGGTGGCGCGGTTGACAGCGGAGACGAAGGGCGAGAGGGGGACGGAAAAGGTGTAACTGATGAGGTGCGCGAGCCATTCGCTTCTATCAATTACGATTAATCCAGTGAGCTTGAAATCTGTTCGCCGCGGATTCTTTCGATAGACAATTACGGACGCCGCGAGCAGGACTATTGTAGCCTAGAATCAGCTTGCGGAAGCACCAAGCCCGGGTAGGTGGCCATTGAAAGCATCTTGCAATCGGATGTCCAGAAAACGATCATCGAAGTAACCGTAAATAATTTTCCAGAGTCGTCGGCCATAGTCTTCGATACGTCGTATCTAAAGATATATCCGAATTTTTCGCTGTGAGAGCCTTTCTCACTACCTAAATCTCCGCCACGACTCGTGACTAACCTTCTCCTCTCGATACTCAGGCAGTCTAACTGAGCGAGCTGATCAGCGTCTAGCAACTGCTCATCTGGAGTCATATCTGAGGGTGGTGCTGGCATGTTCGAGTCCTTAACTATAAACGAGTGCGGGCGCCGTGAGGAGGGGTGCATGGCGTTGATTCTGACACGGGCGCAACGCTCCAATGTCTCTTACGGCTTTTTCGGGAGCCAGCCCGCCAGAGGATCGACCGAAGGCGGTATGTAGACGGGCGCAATCCCTTTCGCATGGCTGACATAGCCGCCACCATTTTGGGCTTTATTCGGCGGAAAGTAGGTATCGATCTCAGAGTAGAGCGGACTTGACTGGGCCAATGTTTCATTCTCGTAACAGGCAGCCAGCGCGTTGCGGCAACCCAGGTATTGCTGATGCGCCTCATCCACATAACCAAGGTCGTATAGCCGATTTCCGGTTGCAAGGCATCGATTGAAGGTGGTGAGGCACGCGTCGCCGCCGCCGAACTTTTCCCCGGGATCAAGCGCCAATTGCATGCCCTGTTTGATCTCGCTGGGACTCTCGCTCGATGCAGGGGCGTTCGCCCTGGAGGGCGCGGCAGCGTCATCTCCAATGTTGCTCGATCGCGCCTTGTCGGAAACATGTTGGACCTGCGCGTCGCCCGCCCCCGCGGCCTCATCTACGCTCGTAAATCACCCCCGCTCGTCGTGATGCGGGTTAAACTTGCCGAGCTCAGCCGGATTGCCGCCCGGGCCGCCGCCGGTCGGCGCCAGCCCCAGCTCCGCCCGCGCCTCGTCCTTCGTTTTGATCCCGGCGCCGACCAGAATTTGTAGCGTCTGCGCTTGTTGCAGCGGATCGATCGCATCGTCGCCGACCCAGACGAATTCGAGATCGGCCTCGCCAAGGTAGGTCTGGATCACGCGGTCGAGCGCGTTCTTGATCCAGGCGCGCAAGGGGATCAGTCCTTCCTGGCTCGCCTGCAGGCGCAGGGTCTCACTGGTCGCGCGATTGACGGCGGAGACGAAGGGCGAGACGGGGACGGAAAAGGCGTAACAGACCAACCGCGCGAGCCATTCGTCATACTGGTCTTTCAGCGGCGGCTGGCGTACCTCCTGCAGACGGAAATCAGCGGGCATGAATTTGATCATGCGCCGGCGCGCGGAATTACCCGCCATGAGGGCGTCGAAATATTCCTGGAACTGGGCGATCTGGTCGGAGGTCCACTCTTTCGGCAATGTCGCAAATGCCTCTGGGGTAGAACCGGCCTTGTAATATTCGAGCGTCATCGTATCGCGGCGCAGCGCGATATTGATCGTGAGCGCGATCTGCTCGACCGGGCTCATGCCGTAGAGGCGATGGGCGCGCGCGTTGCGCGGGAGATAGAGCAATTCGTCGCTCGAAAAATCGGCCGCCGGAATGCCGTGCAAGATCTGCTGATAGGCGGGATCGGGCGGCTCGGGCGCGCGCCCGTCCTCGCCGACCAGCGGTGTGATCGTGGAACCATCAATGATGTCGAGGCTGTAGAGCGCGCCCGCGCGGGTCAGGCGCGGATAGATCGTCGCCGCGTCGATCACCAGCATGTCTTCGAGCAACATGCGCAGCCAGGCGGCGAAGGAATGGCGCCGGTCGGGGCGGTCGAGAAAGGCGAGCACCGTCTTGATGCGTCCCGCCGCGGCGGCGGCGTCGCCGGCGGGATCGCGCAAGCGGACCGCAAAGCTTGTGCCCGCGATCTGGTCCTTGCGCGTCTCGATGACAGTGCGCAGCAGCGGCAATGCGTCGGCCAAAGCGCGCAATTCGGCAAAGCCGATATTGGCGGTGGAGCGAGGCGTGTAATCGATATTGATGCCGAAGGGATAATCGAACTGCCGCCCCTTCACCTCCGGCGGCGCCATCGGGGTCAGCGGCTGCTGAGGTCCGAACCATGTCGTCGGCGCGACGCCAGATATAGCGTAACGCGCGGCGGTCGCCAAACGCGCGAAGGCGCTCGGCGGCAGCGGGGTCTGGATTCCTTCGGCTGACGGCATGGCGCGATCCTCTGTTGTTTGGCGCGCGGCGCGCGGTCTATAGATTGATATCGATTCGGAGACTTCTATGAACAGCCGATCGCCGATCGCACTTGCGTTCCTGCTTGTCCTTGCGACACCGGCCGCCGCCGTCGAACGCTGGACGTTTTGCGTCGGCTGGGCGCCCGCCGCCAAGGATGTCTGGATCAGCGAGGTGTTTCCCGCCGGGCTCGATCGCGAGCGGCTTGAGGTCGCTTACAAGAATTTCCTGGAGCGCCAGGGCGCTGCGCGCGTCATCGCCCAATGCCCGCTGCCGAGCGACGACAAGACCAGCGTCGTCAACGCGCAGACCAGCGCCGAAGATTTCAACCGTAAGCTTGGCGCGACGCTGCACGCGGTGTCGACGCAGGAATTTCCGCCGCGCCGTTAGGGGCGGTGCGACCAGGAGATGTCGTCAAACCCATTTCCCGACTCACAATATGCGAGACCCGGCATATGGGTGGCGGAGCGGGGCGTCACAGGAAGGGGAGCAACATTGCCAATCAACAGAATCGTGCTTTACGCGCAGAACGTTGAGGAGACCGTCCGCTTCTACGAGAATCATTTCGGTTTTGCAGCGTCCAGAGAGGCCGGCGACAGGATCATCGAACTGATCAGCCGCGACGGCGGCGCCAATTTGATGATCCATCAGGCGGCCAAGGGGCAGAGAGGCGGTCAATCCATCGTGAAGCTCGTCTTCGACATCGCCGATGTCGAAGCCTTTTGTTCCGCTCGCGCGAAAGACGGGCTGGAATTCGGACCCATCCATCAGGCCAACGGTTATGCCTTCGCCAATTCCAGAGACCCCAGCAAAAATCCGATCTCCGTTTCAAGCCGCGCTTTTCGGAAAAAAGCTTGAGGGTGAAGCGCCTCGCCGGCCGCAATTCCAACTGATTGCTCTGCGCATCATGTCCTCGTAACCAAGGCCGAGTTTGGCGGGAGCTTTCCGATGGATCGTCGCACGTTTATGACCATGATTGCGGCTGGGGCGGCAAGCTCTCTTCTCCAGGGCGCCGCCGTTGCTCAGCCCGCGCCAAAGGCGCGCAACGTCGTTCTTGTGCACGGACTTTTTGCCGACGGGTCGTGCTGGTCCGAGGTCATTGCGAGGCTTCAGCCTAGAGGCATCCGGGTCACCGCCGTGCAGAACCCGTTGACGACGCTGCAGGCCGCCGTCGAGGCGACGCAACGCGTCCTGGCTCTGCAGGACGGCCCGACCGTGCTTGTCGGCCACTCCTTCGCCGGTATGATTGTCAGCGAAGCGGGCGTCGACCCCAAGGTTTCGGCGCTTGTCTATGTCGCAGCGCGTGCGCCCGATGCGGGCGAGGATTACCCGGCGTTGGCCAAACGGTTTCCGGCGCCGCCAGCCTCCGCCGGCATTCTATGGTCCGACGATGAGGGACGATTGAGCGAGGAGGCGTTCCTGCGCGATTTCGCCGGCGACCTTCCCGCAGACAAGGCGCGCGTTCTCTACGCCGTCCAGGAGCCGTTCAAACGGGCGTTGCTTGCCGACAAGACCACCCAGGCCGCATGGCGGTCAAAGCCGAGCTGGTATGCCGTGTCCACCGAAGACCGGACCATCAATCCGGATCTCGAACGCTTCATGGCCAAACGCATGGGCGCGAAAACGATCGAGGTGAAGGCGAGCCACCTTTCCCTCATATCGCAGCCCGACACGATCGCGAATCTGATCCTCGAGGCAGCGGGGCAGGCCTGAGGCGGATACTGAGAGCGGCGCTTGCCCTCACCGCTTGCGCGCCGCGTCCCGATAATACTCCACCATCCCGGCCCGACCCTTGCCGTCGAGATTGATGAGATCGGCGATCGCCCAGACCAGAGCGTCGGCGCGGTCGGGCGAGAAGCCGGCGGAGCGGGCGTCGAAATCGGCGGTCAGCGCGCAGAGCTGGTCCTCGAGCTTCTCGAAGATTCCGACATGATGGACCATGCCGCGTTCATAGGCGGCGGCGACCGGCTCGGCGCGCAGGAATTTGCCGCGCGTCGCCGTGACCGAGCGCACAGGCAAATTGGCCTCGCATTGGCGCAGCACGTCGGCGACCATCTCACCGCCATTGTTGACCTCGGCGACGACGCGATTGGCGCTAAAATTCCGATAGGCTGCGACCACCCGCGACGCCCAGCCGCCGGGCGATTCGCCCTGGCTGGTCAAGTCGGCGAGCACATAGATTTCGCCGTTGGCCGCCTTGGCGGCGACGATGATGCCGCATTCGTCGGCGCGGGCGCCCGATGTCGCGGGCGGGTCGACCGCGACGACGATCTGCGCATAGTCGCCGGGCGCCGCGCTCGCCGCGATACGGCAGCGTTCGATCAGATCGCGCGTCCAGAGCGCGCCGGGCGTCTCCTCCAGAATCTCGGCGAACAATTCCTGCCGGCCGATCGCGCGGCCCTCGTAGCGCGCCGCGATCCGATCGAGAAAGACCCGCGCGAGATGATCGGCGTTATCGAAGGTCGTGCCGCGCGTCACGATCGCATTCTTGTCGTCGAGCAATTGCTTGAGGATCTTGATCGGCCGCGGCGTCGTGGTGATCACCGCCTGCGGATGGCCGCCAAGGCGCAGGCCAAGCAGCGCCTGTTCGAAGGTTTCGGGATGGCGCCACGCGGCGAGTTCGTCGCACCACAGTTTCATGTGCTGCTTTCCTCGCAGCCGATCCGGCTCCTCGGCCGAGAACACTTGCGACGTCGCGCCATTGGGCCAGACGAGGCGCGCCGACCGGCGTGAATAGACCGGGCGCTCATCTTGCGGACAGCAGGCGAGGATGCCCGATTCGCCAAGCACCATCACGTCGCGCGCGTCGTCGGTGGTGGCGCCGATCAGGTTGACGTATGGAAAAGTATTGATCCATTGGCGCACCGCCTCGGCGCCCGCCCGCGTCTTGCCGGCGCCGCGCCCGGCCAGGATCAGCCAATAGACCCAATCGCCGGGCGGGATGACCTGGTTCGGCCGGGCCCAGAAACGCCAGTGGCGGAACAAACGGTTCTTTTGCTCGCGAGTGAGATTCCCCGACCATTCCTGACATTCGATCCGGCTAAGCGCGAGTATCTCGCGAATGGAGGCGCGGCTCGCCTTCCGAACAAGCGCGGATCGCGCCTGACGCTTAAGCGTTTTACCGAGGTCGGGCTGATCCGCATTCATTCCCGACCCTTCGCCCTTTCGGCGCGGTCCATCAGGTCCGCAAGTTTCTTGTCGAACGCAAGGTCGTCCCTCTCGTCTGGTTTGGGCGGCCTCATCGATTGTTTGGCGAAGCCATGATAGCGATCGAGACGATCGAGGATTCTCATCAAACGATCGATCGCCGCGAGATCGCCCTTGTTGGCTTTCACGGTCACCCTGTCGACCACCGCCTCAAGACGCCTGATCTGCAGCTTGGCGTAGTCCTGCGCTGGGCGGATCGACAGCGCCTTCAATTCCGAGCGCAGAATTCTCTCGATGCGCGCGCGGGTGAGTTTCGAGGTTTTGCCGATCTTATCGATGGTCTGGCCAGCCATGAGCGCATTCAGCACGCCCGGACGGACCGGCGCGTGTTTGCTCACGCGGCGCGTCTTCGCTGCGAGAAGCATGGAATATTCCTGTTTTTAGCGGAGGCTTTCGATGGAGCGGCGCCCAGCGCCTTTGCGGCGTTAAGAGGCGCGGCGGCGTTTCAAACCCGCCATCTCCAATGTGCCTGATTATGCCTCTGACGGCGTAAGCTGGCAATCTTTTGTTTGCAAAGCAGGGGTGGAAAACGGCAATTGTAAAATAAAATCAAATAATTACGAGAAGAATATTTTTAGCGGCGTGAATTCCTCTCCCGCTTGCGGGAGAAGGTGATCCGACGAAGACGGGTGCGGTGAGAAGAGGCCCTCCCACGCCGATAGGCCCTCATCCGTCATGCTTCGCATGCCACCTTCTCCCGATTTTCGGGAGAAGGGTTCCTCTTTCGCGCCTAGCGCCGCTCGCTCTCGCCAAATCCAAGCTCGGCGATCGTCCAGGCGAGCACGCCGAGCGCGAGCGCGTCGAAGGCCCAGGTCAGCCAATCGGGCATCGTTCCTTCCGAGCGCGGCTGATACCAATGGGCGGCGCCGGCGAGGAACAGCGCGAATAGCGCGAGGCCCGCGAAAGCCTGCGGCCGGCCGCGATCGGCAAAGCGTTTGGCCCAGACAAAATATTCAGCGACCGCGCACAGGAACAGCGCGAAGACATAGACGAGGAGATAGGCGTAGGTCGCCGCGACGCCCCAGTCGATCAGGGCCTCATGCGACAGATCGCGCGCCTGCCGCGGCATGACGACGATCCAGATCAAAGTCAGCGCCAGCATGATCGCGAGAGGCGGCCAGGACGCCAGCCAGAACTGGCGCCGATCGATCGTTCCCTCGCTTTGCCGATAGAGAAACCGGAAGCGTTTGCCGCGCGTCTCGCCCATCAATCTCTCAGCAATTCATTGATGCCGGTTTTGGCGCGGGTCTGCGCGTCGACCGTCTTGACGATGACAGCGCAATAGAGCGAGGGGCCGGGCGAACCATTGGCGAAGGGCTTGCCGGGCAGCGAGCCGGAAACAACGACGGAATAAGGCGGGACATAGCCGATATGGATCTGGCCGGTGACGCGGTCGACGATCTTGGTCGAGGCCGACAGGAACACGCCCATCGAGACAACCGAGCCCTCGCCGACAATCACGCCCTCGACCACTTCCGAGCGCGCGCCGATGAAGCAATTGTCCTCGATGATGGTGGGGTTCGCCTGCAACGGCTCCAGCACGCCGCCGATGCCGACGCCGCCCGACAGATGCACGTTCTTGCCGATCTGCGCACAGGAGCCGACCGTGACCCAGGTGTCGACCATCGTGCTCGTATCGACATAGGCGCCCAGATTGACGAAAGAGGGCATCAGCACGACATTGGGCGCGATATAGGCCGAATGCCGCACCACGCAATTGGGCACTGCGCGCAGGCCCGATTTGGCGAAGGTAGCGGCGTCCCAGCCTTCGAATTTGGACGGGATCTTGTCGTACCAGCTTGAGGCCGAATTGGCGCCGCCGGGGCCGCCCGCTATCAGGGCGTTTTCATTGAGGCGGAACGACAGCAATACCGCCTTTTTTAGCCATTGATGGACCTTCCATGATCCCAGGCCGACCGCGCCGGGGATTTTCTCGGCGACGCGCGCCTCGCCGCTGTCAAGCAGCTTCAACGCCGCGATGACGGCCTCGCGCACCTCGCCGGTCGTTTGCGGCGTGATCGTCGCGCGGTCCTCGAAGGCTTGCTCGATGATGGCTTGCAGGCGTTGGTGCGGCATGGGCGGTCCCGGTGTGATGGCCGCGCGAGGTTTCTTCGCTCAGCGAGGGGTTGTCAATGGCGCTCCTTCCCCCGTGGGGGAAGGGGCGTTTTACTATCTCACCGCACCAGCACGTTCCTGAACTGCCATGGGTCGGACGTATCGATGTCCTCGGGGAAGAATCCCGGCCGGTCGGTCAGCGGCGTCCAGTCGGTATAGGCGCCGATCACCGGGCCGAGATAGGGGGTCTGCACTTCGAGGCAGCGGCGGAAGTCCATTTCATCGGCCTCGACGATGCCCTGGTTCGGGTTTTCCAGCGCCCAGACCATGCCGGCGAGCACGGCGGAGGTCACCTGCATGCCCGTCGCATTCTGGTACGGCGCGATGCGCCGCGTCTCCTCCACCGAGAGCTGCGAACCGTACCAATAAGCGTTGCGCTTATGACCGAACAGCAGAACGCCGAGTTCGTCGATGCCGTCGACGATTTCGGCCTCGCCGAGAATGTGATGCTCTCTCTGCATCACGCCGGCGCGGCCGAACATTTCGTGCAGGGACAGCACGGCGTCGTCGCAGGGGTGATAGGCGTAATGACAGGTCGGTCGATAGATCGCCGCGCCATTGGCGTCGCGCTGCGTGTAATAATCGGCGATCGAAATCGCCTCGTTATGGGTGACGAGAAAGCCATATTGCGCTTGGGCGGTCGGCGTCCATGAACGCACGCGCGTATTGGCGCCGGGCTGATTCAAGTAGATCGCCGCGCCGCAGCCGCTCTTGTGAAACCCCGCGTTTTCAGGCGCCCATTTCTCATGCGTTCCCCAGCCGAGCTCGGCTGGCTGCATGCCCTCGGACAGGAACCCCTCGACCGACCAGGTGTTGACGAAAACATTGCGCGGCTTGGGCGTTTTCGCGCGCTGCGTGTCGCGCTCGGCGATATGCACGCCCTTGACGCCGAGGCGATGGGCGAGCTTGCCCCATTCGTCGCGCGTCTTCGGCTCCGGCCCCTTGTCGCCAAGATCGGCGGCCAGATTGAGCAAAGCCTGTTTGACGAGCCAGGAGACCATGCCGGGATTGGCGCCGCAGCAGGAAACCGCGGTGACGCCGCCCGGATTGGCGCGGCGCGCGGCCAGAACCGTCTCGCGCAACGCATAATTGGAGCGCGCTTCGGGCCCGATGTTCTTGTCGAAATAAAAGCCGGGCCAGGGCTCGACGACAGTGTCGATGTAAAGCGCGCCGATCGCGCGGCAATGCTCCATGATGTCGAGCGAAGACGTGTCGACCGACAGATTGACGCAGAACCCCTGGCCCTTGCCGGCTTTCAGGTATTTCGTCAGCACGTCGCGATAATTTTCGCGCGTGATCGCCAGATGCACGAATTTGACGCCGCGCTCGTCGAGCAGCTTGCGGTCGGCATCGTCGGGGCCGATGACGACGAAAAGCTCCTTGTCATAGTCGAAATGGCGTTCGATCAGCGGCAGCGTTCCCTTGCCGATCGAGCCAAAGCCGATCATCACGATCGCGCCATCGATGCGCCCATGTCGAGGCCATTGCGTCATGATGTCTGTTCTCCAAGGGTTGATCGGCTGGCGTGAAGCGCTTTTCGCGCCGCTTAAAAGCAAGCGCGGCGCGGCGCGTCAATAGCGACGTGGATCCCATGAAACAAAGCCGAACGCGGGCCTTATCGGCGAAATGCGTCACACTTTGTTCATAAACAAGGACGCCCGGCGGCGGGCTGGGACATTTTAAATCTGCTGACGCGCCGCCAAGCCCCTGTTAGGAAGAGCGATGATCGATAAAACAAAATCCAGCGGCGGCGCCCATGACGGCGCCGGCCCATCGCCGCGCCGACGCATCCTCGATGCGCGCGGCGCCAGGCCCCAGGAGAAGCGCGAGGGTCAGCGCATCGCCAAGGTCATGGCGCGAGCCGGGCTTTGCTCGCGGCGCGACGCGGAGGGCTGGATCGCCGAAGGGCGCGTCGTGGTCAATGGCAAGAAGCTCGACAGCCCTGCCTTCAATGTCAGCGAGAACGACGATGTGCGCGTCGACGGCAAGCCGCTCGCCGCGCCCGAGCGCACCAGGCTGTTCCTCTACAACAAGCCGCGCGGCCTGGTGACCACGGCGCGGGACCCCGAGGGCCGACCGACCATTTTTGAGAATCTGCCCGAAGACCTGCCGCGCGTCGTCGCCGTCGGGCGTCTCGATATCAATACGGAAGGGCTGATCCTGCTTACCAATGATGGCGGGCTGGCGCGGGTCCTGGAGCTTCCCGCCACCGGCTGGCTGCGCCGCTACCGGGTGCGCGCGCATGGCGAGATCGAACAGGAACTGCTCAACCCGCTAAGCGAAGGCGTGACCATCGACGGCGTGGATTACGCCGGCATCGAGGCGATTCTCGATCGCGCGCAGGGCTCCAACGTCTGGATGACGATGGGGCTGCGCGAGGGCAAGAATCGCGAGATCAAGAAAGTGCTCGAACATCTCGGCCTCGCGGTCAATCGCCTGATTCGCATTTCCTTCGGGCCCTTCCAGCTTGGCGAACTCGAAGAAGGCGCCGTCGCCGAAGTGCGCACGCGGGTGCTGCGCGACCAGCTCGGCGCCAAACTGGCGCGCGAGGCGGGCGTCGATTTTGACGCGCCGATGATCGAGCGCGGCGAGCCTGAGCCGGCCGCCGATCGCCAGCCGTCAGCGCGCGCGGATAGTCGCGAGCGCCGGCCGGCCGGCCGTTCCGATCGCAAGCCGCGCCCTGGCGGGTTCGAGGAGCGCGAGGAGAAAGCCAAAAACGATCCCAAGACTTCCTACGGACCCAAGATGCGCAAACATGTCTCGACGCTTCGCGCCGAGAGGCAGGAGGACGAAAGGGGTCCGCGCAAGCGCATCGAGCGCGGCGCCACCGCCGACCGTAAGGGACGAGAAGTCCAGGTCGAGCGCTTGCTGCCGACTGCGCAAGAAGCGCGAAGGCGAGCCGCCGCTGCCGCGCGCGCCGGGGATCGCGGCGCCCGCGCCGAGGGCCGGCCGGCCGGCCGCACGTTCCGGCCCGGCGACAGGACGAGGACGAAGCCCGGTCGCGAGGGTCCGCGTGTGGATCGCGCGGCCGAGGGCGAAGCGCCGGTGCGCCGCGCCAGGCCGTCCCGCGAGGATACGCGGCCGACCCGCGACGGCGACAAGCCGCGCCGTGTCGGCGACCGGCCGCATCGCGATAATGATAAGCCGCGCCGGGACACGGATGCGCCGCGCCGCGATTCCAAGCCATTCCGCAAGGGGCCGCCCGGCGGATCTTTCGCCGGCCGCAAGCCTCGCAGCGAGGCGCCGGGGGGCGAGGCCAGGCCGTTTCGCGAAAGCGCGACCGGCCGGGGGCCGCGTGCGCGAGACGATTCGAAGCCTTTCCACAAGAGGCCCGGCGGGCAGCCTTCGCGCGGCGGCGCCGGCAAGCGCGATGGCGCCAAGCCCTTCCGCAACGGGCCGCCGCGCGGCTCCGGCGGCGCTTCGGGCGGCAAGCCGGGCGGCGGGTCGCGGCCGCCCCGGCGCAGCTAAGCGGTGCGCATCGTCGGCGGACGCCTGCGTGGCCGAGTTCTGAACGCGCCCGCCTCGCGCGCCATCAGGCCGACTTCGGAGCGCTTGCGGGAATCGATCTTCGATATTCTCGCCCATCGCTTCGCCGATGCGCTTGAGGGCGCGCGCGTGGTCGATCTCTTCGCCGGTTCGGGCGCGCTGGGTTTCGAGGCCCTGTCGCGCGGGGCCGCTTTTGCTCTGTTCATCGACGACGGCGCCGAAGCGCGCGCCTTGCTGCGCGGCAATGTCGAGGCGCTGAGTCTTGGCGGCGTCACGCGCATCTGGCGCGCCGATGCGACGAAGCTCGGCAAGGCGCCGACGGGAGCCCCGTTCACCCTCGCTTTCCTCGATCCGCCCTATGGCAAGGGGTTGGCGGGGCCGGCGCTCGCCGCGTTGGCGGCGGGCGGTTGGCTCGCCGAAAGCGCCCTTTGCGTGGTGGAGGAAGCCGAGAAAGCGGAGATCGCCGCGCCGGAGGGATTCGGCGTGGAGGATGAGCGAACGTATGGCGATACGAAGGTTGTGTTTCTGCGGCGCGGTGAGTCGGACAAGACGGCTCAACAGGCGAAATCATGATTTTCGCGATACGGGGAGGTACCGTCATCTTCCCATGCACAGACGGGTGAGATCGCCATGGCGTCAAGTTTCAATCCGCCGGATATCTGGCAGCCCTTTGGCGCATTCTCAATGATGAAGATTCAAGGCGCGGGTGAAATCATCCATCTCAAGGGGCAAGTCGCGCTCGATAAGGAGGGGCAGGTCGTCGGCAAGAACGATATGCGGGCGCAGGTTCGCAAGACGCTGGAGAATATCCAGGCGGCTCTCGCCTCCGTCGGCGGCGTCATGGCCGACATCGTGGCGCTGACCCAATATGCTGTCGATATCGAGCAGTTCATGGCCGCCGGCGATATTCGCAAGCAGTTCTTCGCGGAGCCTTTTCCGGTGACGACGACTGTGCAGATCGTTCGCCTCTATCACCCGGACCTGTTGATTGAAATCACGGCGACGGCGGAAATTCCTCTCGATCGGTTCAGGCGCCCGTAGCGCGAGCGCTCTGCGCGCGTCGTTGTCAAAGCGCCCATCCGTCCGCATATAATGGGAATGGCGCGGCGGCAGCCGAAGCCATAGCCCGCAATACGGATGCGTTTACCCGTTAATGTGACTTGAAATCATGGCGACTGCCAAACAGACCCGACTGACAGATCGGCAGTTCGCCTTGATTGCGCGCGCTCTGGCCGAACCGCGGCGGTATCAAATCCTGAAGGAAATAGGCGGCTGCCCCGATGCGATGCCTTGCAGCGCCTTGCAGGAGACCCATCGCGTCAGCGCCGCCACGCTTTCTCACCATATGAAAGAACTGGAGACGGCGGGCCTGATCGAAATCATCCGCGAAGGCAAGTTCGCCAAACTCGTCCTCCAGCGTGACGTTTTGAGCGCCTATCTGGATCAGCTCGCTAAAATCTAGCAATGGCGCTTCCCCACCCCCGGCCCCTCCCCGCAAACGCGGGGAGGGGAGCGCTGAGATTTCCCCTACCCGTGCAACGGGTAGGGGTCAGGGGTGGGGCGGCGGCGACCCACTCTGCCTCCAGGCGCGGAATCCTCGCCGCGCAGAAAATTACAAACCGCGCTCTTGCAATGATTAGATACTTATCTAAGTGTCTAATCATCGATCATCAAACAGGATCAAGCAAGATGAGCAAATTGGCAGGCAAGGTCGCCGTCGTGACGGGCGCGTCAAAAGGCATTGGCGCGGGGATTGCGAAAAGCCTGGGGGCGGCGGGCGCCGCGGTCGTGGTGAATTACGCATCGAGTAAGGAAGGCGCCGACCAGGTTGTCGCGGAGATCAAAGGCAAGGGCGGCAAAGCCATCGCGGTCCAGGGCGATGTTTCGAAAGCGGCTGACGTGCAGCGGCTGTTCGCCGAGACCAAAAAGGCGTTTGGGTCGCTCGACGTGCTGGTGAACAATGCGGGCGTCTATCAGTTCAGCCCTCTTGAAACGGTGACGGAAGGTGAGTTTCACCGGCAATTCAACACCAACGTCCTCGGCCTTCTGCTGACCACTCAGGAGGCCGTAAAGCAATTCGGCGCCGAGGGCGGCAGCGTGATCAATATCGGCTCGAATGCAAGCCAGATAACGCCGCCCATGTCGGCGATCTATACGGCGACCAAGGGCGCGGTGGACGCCATTACGCATGTGCTGGCGAAAGAACTGGCGCCCAGAAGAATTCGGGTCAATTCCATTAATCCCGGCCCGGTGGAGACGGAGGGCGTCCACGCGGCCGGAATTATCGGCACCGATTTCCAGAAGCAGATGGTGGCGCAGACGCCGCTAGGGCGGATGGGGCAGCCGGAAGACATCGGGCCCATCGCTTTGTTTCTCGCCTCGGCCGATTCAGGATGGCTGACGGGAGAGATTCTCCTGGCGTCCGGCGGCATGCGGTAAGCATACGGAATGAATCCGCTCTCGGCCTTCGCACAGGCCGGGGCGGGGCGCCGAAATCGTCCACGAACGGTTGGATAGGTCAGGCATAAAGTTTATCATTCGCGTCGGCGGCGCCCGCTCGGGCGCCGCCGACGCGAATGAGGTTTCCGTGAGTCGCATTGCTGATTTGAACGACGACGGTCTGCGAGCATTGCTGGGCAAGGTCCGCAGCGATTACGAAGCCTTCTGCGCCCGCGGCCTCAAGCTCGATATGACGCGCGGCAAACCAGCGCCGGAGCAGCTCGATCTCGCCAACGAGTTGCTGGCGTGGCCTGGCAATCGCGACCATTTCACGGAAGCTGGCGAAGACGCGCGCAATTACGGCGGCCTGCAGGGATTGCCCGAAGCGCGCGCCCTGTTCTCATCGATGCTCGGCGCGCCTGCCGAGCGCATCGTCGTCGGCGATAATTCCAGTCTCGCGATCATGCATGATTGCGTGGTCTGGGCGCTTTTGAAGGGCGTGCCGGGCTCGACTGCGCCGTGGTCGCGCGCGACGGCGCCCGCCTTCATCTGTCCCGTGCCCGGCTATGATCGCCATTTCGCCATTTGCGAGGAATTTGGAATCCGCATGCTGCCCGTGCCGATGACTGGGCAGGGGCCGGATATGGACGCGGTCGAGGCGCTCGCCGCCGATCCCGCCGTGAAAGGCATGTGGTGCGTGCCCAAATATTCGAACCCGAGCGGCGAAGTCTATTCGGATGAGGCGGCGGCGCGGCTCGCGGCGATGAAAACCGGCGCTCCCGATTTTCGCCTGTTCTGGGACAATGCCTATGCGGTTCATCATCTGACGGAACGCCGGCATGAGATCGCCGACATCCTTGATCTCTGCGAGAAGGCGGGCAATCCCGACAGGGCCTTCGTCTTCGCCTCGACGTCGAAGGTGACGCTCGCAGGCGGCGGCCTCGCGTTCTTTGCCTCGTCCGCCGCCAATGTGCGCTGGTATCTCGCGCGCGCGTCAAAACGGACGATCGGCCCGGACAAGCTGAACCAGATCCGGCATGTGCGCTTCCTCAGGGACGAGGCGGGCCTGCTTCGCCACATGGACGCGCATCGCGCCTTGCTGGCGCCGAAGTTCGATGCGGTCGTGAATGCTTTGGAGACCCATCTGGACGGAACGGGCGTCGCCAAATGGACCCGCCCGGAAGGCGGCTACTTTATTAGCGTCGACGTTGCCGACGGCACAGCCAGACAGGTCGTCGCGCTGGCGCGCGACGTCGGTCTGGCGCTGACGCCGGCGGGCGCGACCTGGCCGCATGGGCGCGATCCCAATGACAGCAATTTGCGCCTGGCGCCGACGTTTCCTCCCTTGAGGGATGTGCGCGACGCATCCGAAGGGATCGCGATATGCATTCTGCTGGCGGCGATTGAGAAACACGTCGCCGCGCGAGCGGAAGTCGCGTGAGTTTGTGAGCGCGCCGTCGCCCGTCTATCGCGTCACGTTCGGTCGGCGAACGCCCGTCAGCAGAGCGAGTGCGATAAGGGTCGCGCCCGCGCCGATGAGAAACGCGAAGGCGTAGCCGAAGCGACCCGCGACGATGCCGACCGCCGGGCCCGTCAACCCGATCGCCACGTCGAAGAAGGCGATGAAATTGCCGACCGCGCGTCCCCTTTGTTCCGGCGGGACCCGGCGGGTCGCCTCGACGCCCATGGCGGGAAACACCAGCGAAAAGCCGACGCCGGTCAATGTCGCGCCGATGAACGCGAGATCTGGCCCCGGGGCGCTCCAGAGCAGCAATTGGCCCAGAGCTTCGATGGCGAGCGAAGCGCCGGCGACCTTGGCGCCGCCGAAACGGTCCGGCAGGTGCGAGCCGACAAGGCGGACCAGGATGTAGCCCGCGCCAAAACCGGTCAGCGCCAGTCCCGCGCCAGACCAGTCTCTGGCGGCGTAATCGAGGGCGAGGAACGTCGCCATGGCGGCGAAGGGGACTGTCGCGAGCGTGAGGACGAGGCCCGGCCGCCAGATCAGTCCCAGCACGCGATAGAAGGGCGTGCGGTCGCCGCCGCCGCTGGCGGGCGCGGCCGGCAGGCGCAGCGCAATGGCGCCGGCGAGCAGCGGCGTCGCGATCGTCAGGATTGCGACGCCGACGAAGCCGCAGGCGCCTTGCACGGCTAAGCCGAGCGGAGCGCCAAGGCCGATCGCCGCATATATCGCCATGCCCTGCCAGGACATGACCTTGCCGGTGCGCGCCGCGCCGATGCGCGCTATGCCCCAGCTCATGGCGCCGGTGATGAACAGGCTCTCGCCCAGCCCCAGCGTCACTCGACCGATCAACAGGACGCCGAGTCTGCCTTCAAGGTTGAGAGGCGCCCAGACGGAGGCGAGGTAAAACATTCCCGACAAGGCGGCGAGCGGGAGACCGAGCAGGACAGCGCGGCGCGGCCCCCTGCGATCGCAGAGAGCGCCCGCGCGATGGCGTGTCAGCACCGTCGCCAAGGACTGGATTCCAATGACCCAGCCGACGACTGAGGGGCTGAAGCCAAGGCTGTCATGCACGTAAAGGGAGAGGGCAGGCAACGGCGCGCCGACGGACAGGAAGCCAAGAAAGATCACTAGAAACAGTGGCGCCAGACCCGCGAATTCAGTTCGGGCGGCGGAGATTGCAGAAGAGGGATGACGTGCGACGTCGCTCATAGGATTGCGCCTTTAAAGCCGAGCGTGAGCCTAAGGACTCGCAACTCGGACGATGGCGCGTTGAGTGACGTTAACGCTTACGACGAAGGCGAACCGCTTCGCTGCGGCGCGTATAATTGCGGCCGAGGTCATTCGTCAAGCGCAAATTCTACGCTGCCGGCCCGGCGGCGCCGTCTGTCGAACAGACGGCGCTCAGGAGGCGAATGACGGGATTGAAGTTTACGACAAAGCGCTTTCGGCGAATTATCGGCCCGTTTCCTAGAACCGGAAGCGAATCCCGGCCGTGGGGTCGATGTTGGTGTGATAGAGGTAGCCGTTCGCCAGACCATTGTTCATTTCAGAGAACATCAGGCCTGCGTAAACATCGAATTTCTTGGCGAACTTCCAATCGACGTCGAAAGAAACGGCGTCCATCGTTCCCGCGCAATGCGAACTGCTTGATCCAAAGGTCGCGCAGCTCGCCGGTCCGGCATAATTATTCTGGATGTAATGATAGTAAGCGACGCCCGCGTCGAGCGTGTCGGTGAAGGCGTATCGCCCGCCGACCCACATGATCTGCATGATCCTGTTGGTGGTGTAGGCGACATTGTTGATCTGGCCGCCGACGCCCGTGTAGACGGCGGTGTATCCGCCGATGTCGGTGAAGCTTGTCAATTGGGGATTGGACGGATTCTGGAATGTGATGTGTTCGTAGCCGCTGTATAGCTTGACCTGGTTGTAGGTGTATTTGGCGAGCAGCATCACGCTGGTGTCGTCGGAGATAGTGGCGGCGAGCGTGCCGGGATGCACCAGATTTTGCGCGGCGGTGAGCGGCGCGGATGAAACAGCGTCTTTGTCGCGGGTGTATATCGCGTCGAGCGAAAGTTTGCCGTAGGCGCCGCCGTCGAAATCTCCGCCGACTTGCAGTTCATAGGCGCCCTGCGTGGCGTTGTTCAATTCATAGCCGCCGAACTGATAAAGCCCCGCCGCCCGGAACATGCCGGCGTCGACGCGATATTTGATCGCGGTCGTGTATCGCGCGTCCTCGGTGTCGCCGGCGCCGGCGGTCAGGCCGGAATAGCCAATCGGCGAAAAGGCGTAAGAAGCGCCCATCGGATCATAGGCGATCACGCCGTCCAGAGTCAGCGAGTTTTGCCGGCCGAAGGTCAGCGTGCCGAAGGTTGGGTTGCTGACGCCCGCATAACCCGTGCCGTTGTAAAACTGGCCCGCCCGGCTCGAATCGGCGTTTGACGACTGGAGGGTGGCGGGGAGGCCGTTGTTTTCAAGATAAGATTTTGGTCCATTGGCGAGCGTCATGGAATAAGGGTCGAACCCCATGGTCAGATCAAAGACAAAGGACCATCCAGGAGCGAATTCTTCTTTTCCCTTGAGTCCGATGAACGACTGGGTCAGGCCGCCGGGCGCCGGAAGCCATCCCGCGTGATTGCTGTTCTTCGAGACAAGCTCTTCGACGCCGGAGATGATGGAACTGTTGAACGGCGTTCCGTGGCTCTGCCAGCCGCCGCCCATGTCCACCGCGCCGTAGAGCGTAATGCCGTAATAGGTCAACGGGCAGGCCGTGGTGATGAACTCCATCGGCGTCGCGCAAGACGCGAGAGTCGGGGGCGGCGGCGGGGCTGGCTTGCTGGTTGGCAAATCAGCCGCTTGCGCAACGCCGACGAGGGCCAAGCTCGCCGCGGAAACCAAAAGAACTTCTCGAAAAATATTCACGATTCGCCCCGCCCGTTTTGGCCGCCGCGCTTGATCGAAACACGGCGCCTGTCAAAATCCGCGCCCTCACGCCAAGCTGCGTCCGCCCCCGAAGAGCCTTCTCGACGCATGCGTCCCATTTTCGACGCAATGTCGCCACAAAGCGTTGTATCGCATAAGACATAGCGCGTTGCAAAAGCCCCTGTGGATGATCGACAGTTCTCGCCAAGGCCGTCGTCGCCTGACATTCTGGCGTCGGCGGCATCTCACGCGGGAGAACACATCATGGCGAGCGGCATGGTCATCGTTACGGGCGGCGGACGCGGCATTGGCGCGGCGGCTTGTCTCAAACTGGCCGCGGCCGGTTATTCCGTCGCAGTCAATTACGCCGTCGACGAAGCGGCCGCGCAAGCGACGGTGGCGGCGATCCAGAAACTTGGCGGGCGCGCCCAGGCGTTCGGCGCCGACGTTGCCGATCCCGCGGCCGTCAGATCGCTGTTTGAAAGCGCCGTAAGCGCGCTCGGGCCCCTGACGGGACTGATCAACAATGCCGGCATAATCGGGGTGGCCGCCCGCATAGACGCGCAGGAGCCCGCGGATCTCGCGCGACTTTTCGCAGTCAACGTTATGGGAACCATCCTCTGCGCAAAGGAGGCCGTGCGCCGGCTGTCCACGCGCCACGGCGGCCACGGCGGCGCCATCGTCAACATTTCGTCGGTCGCGGCGCGGCTCGGAGGCCTTGCCGGGGGCGTGCCTTACGCCATGACCAAAGGCGCGATCGAAACCTTCACCAAAGGCCTCGCCAACGAAGTGGCGCGCGAGGGCATCCGCGTCAACGCGGTCGCGCCCGGGATGACGGCCACTGACATGTCATCGAAGGAGATGCGCGACGCGGCGTTGGCCAGCCTTCCGATGGGGAGGGTCGGCGCGGCCGAAGAAATCGCCGAGGGGATCATCTGGCTGATGTCGCCCGCCGCCGCCTATGCGACGGGAACCGTGCTGACGATCTCGGGCGGCCGCTAGATCGCCGCCATGTCGCGCGCGCAACGTCTCCTCGATCTCATCCAGATTCTGCGCCGCCATCGTCGCCCAATATCGGGCGCGGCGCTGGCGCGCGAGCAGGGCGTCAGCCTGCGCACGCTTTATCGCGACATCGCCTCCCTCCAGGCGCAGGGCGCCGATATCGCTGGCGAAGCGGGGCTTGGCTATGTCCTGCGGCCAGGCTTCACGCTGCCGCCGCTGATGTTCAATATCGAGGAGATCGAGGCGCTCGCCTTGGGTTCGCGCTGGGTCGCCGCCCGCGCCGATTCGCCGCTGGCCGGCTCGGCGCGCAATGCTTTGGCCAAAATCGCCGCGGTGCTGCCCCCCAACCTCTCCGATCTCCTGGATTCCTCAAGCCTGCTGGTTGGCCCAGGCGACCGCATCGCTGTGGGAGACGCCGAATTGCCGACGATCCGGGAAGCGATCCGCGCCGAGCGAAAACTCAACGTCGCTTATGTCGACGGCGCCGGGACGCCGACGCAGCGGACAATCTGGCCCTTTGCCCTCAGCTTCTTCGACCGCTCCCGCGTCGTCGTCGCGTGGTGCGAGACGCGCGCGGCGTTCCGCCATTTCCGCACCGACCGCATCAGCGCGATCGAGTCGATTCCGACGCGCTATCCCCGCCGGCGACAGGCGCTTCTGAAGGAATGGCGCGCCGCGCAAGGCATCGGCGAAGCGTGAATCGCTGCTGACAGAATCTGACAGCGCTCGGCGATATCCCAGGCTCCGATCGAAAAGGAGCCACGCCATGACAGACATCAATTTCATTCTTCTCTATGTCGCCAACCCCAAGCTGAGCGAAGCGTTCTATGCCGACCTTCTCGGGCGCCCGGCCGTCGAATCTTCGCCGACTTTCGTGATGTTCGGGATGCGGTCGGGAATCATGTTGGGGCTCTGGGGACGCGACGGCGTCAAGCCCGCGGCCAACGCGCCGGGCGGCGGCGAAATCGCCTTCGCCCTCGAGAACGGGGAAGCTGTCGACGCGCGCCACGCCGATTGGCGTGAGCGAGGCCTGAAGATCGTTCAGTCGCCGACCGATATGGATTTCGGGCGCACTTTCGTGGCGCTGGATCCCGACGGCCATCGGCTGCGCGTATTCGCGCCAAGCGGGGCGTGAAGGCGCGCAATCGTCTCCTTTCTCACGCCCCGGATGGGAAACGCGCGGCGTTGGCGACGCCCTCTCTCCGCTCACACGGGGAGGGGGCGTAGCTCAGCGTTCATGGATGAAATCAGGCGCTCGACCATCGCGTAACCAGCGCTTTCAGCGCAAGCAGGTCGCGTTCCACCCATTCTGCGTCCGATGCAAATTTTGCTTCAGACATCCCCGGTTGTCGCAGGAGCGTCAGCAGCGCCTCTGTCCCGCCCTCGTTCGGAATAATTCTCATGGGGACTTAGATTTCCGGGCCGACGCCAACATCGACATAATGATCCATCACACCAAGGACGTTATGGTCCGTAAACCTTATTCTGATCGGCCCTTCAGGGCCTTCCGCTCTCCAGCCGTCTCCGTCTTTTTCCAGCGGCGTTTTGCAGAGACCCGAGGCCCATTTCGGAAAGTCTTGAGGTCTCCAGATCGCCTCGTAAACCTCTTGCCATGGTCGGGCGATTGAGACGCTCACCGTCCGGGTCTCGCGCATGCTGGTCTCCCGTCACACGAGTGTTAAGCCACGCTCGGAGGACGCGCTTGCGGTCGCAAACTGCTACCTTCGCCCAAACAGCCGCTCGATATCGCCGAGCTTCAGCTCGATATAGGTCGGCCTTCCGTGGTTGCATTGGCCAGCGCCCGGCGTCCGCTCCATCTCGCGCAGCAACGCGTTCATTTCCTCCGGCTTGAGTTTGCGCCCGGACCGGACCGAATGATGGCAGGCGATGGTGGCGAGGCGATGATCCAGGCGGCGCTCCAGGGATAGCGCGCCATCCTCCGCGGATAAATCATCGGCGAGATCGCGCATCAAAAGATTCATGTCGGCCTGCGCGAGGAGGGTCGGAATTTCGCGCAGCAGGATCGCGCCAGGCCCGAAGCCTTCGATGACAAGGCCAAGCTCTTCGAGCGCCGCCGCGTGATCGACAAGCAGGGCCGCGGCGTCGGGGTCGAGATCGACGACGACGGGAGAAAGCAGAATCTGGCGTTCGATGCCGTTTTGCGCGCGTTGGCGCTTCAGGCGCTCATAGACGATGCGCTCGTGGGCGGCGTGTTGGTCGACAATGACGATGCCGTCCCCTGTCTGCGCGATCACATAGGCGTCATGGACTTGCGCGCGCGCGGCTCCAAGCGGCGCCGCGAGATCGGCGCTCGCGGGCGCCGCCATGTCGGCGGCGGCATTAGCGGCGGGCGCAAAGTCAGCAAAACTTTGCTGCGCGGGCTCGGCAAAACCTGTGGGAGCGGCAGGCGAAGCGCGCCAGTCCCACGGCCCGGAAAGGCGCGCCGCCGGCGACGTAAAGCCAGGGCTGCGCAACGCGGCGATCGCGCCGCTGCCGCCCGTCGTCGACGCCTGATGGAGCGCGCCTTCAAGCGCTTGCTTGACCGCCCCGACGATCAGGCCGCGCACCAGCCCGCTGTCGCGAAAGCGCACCTCCGCCTTGGCGGGGTGGACATTGACGTCGACGTCGCGTGGCTCGCATTCGAGAAACAGGGCCACGACCGCGTGCCGGTCACGCGGCAAATAGTCGAGATAGGCGGCGCGCAAGGCGCCGGCGAGCAGTTTGTCGCGCACCGCACGGCCGTTGACGTAGAAATATTGTGTCAGCGCATTGCTCTTGCTGAAGGTCGGCAAGCCGACAAAGCCCGTGAGGCGAACGCCCTCCCTTTCCGCATGAAGGGCGATGCAATTGGCGGCGAAATCCGAACCCAGCGCCTGCCGCGCCCGCTCCAGGCGGCCCATTTCACCGGCGGCGCAGGCCGGCCAGTCGAAGCTCGCGCCGATTTCGCTGGCGAAGGAGAAACGCGCCTGCGGATTGACAAGAGCGAGGCGGCGCACGACATCGCCGGCCGCCTGGGCTTCGCTGCGATCGCTTTTGAGGAATTTCAACCGCGCGGGCGTCGCAGCGAACAGATCGCGCGCCTCGATCCGCGTGCCGTGCGGTTGGGCGCAAGGCTGAACGGGGCTTTTGACGCCGTCTTCGACGAGCAACATGGCGGCTGCATCGGCGCCGAGCGCGCGCGAACGGATTTCAAGCCGCGACACGGAGGCAATCGAGGGCAGAGCCTCGCCGCGGAAGCCGAGCGTTGCGATATTGGTCAGATCGCCGTCGGGAATTTTCGACGTGGCGTGGCGTTCGACGCTGAGCTCGAGATCGTGCGCGCTCATCCCCGCGCCGTCGTCAACGACGCGGATGAGCGTGCGCCCGCCGGCTTCCACCGCCACATCGATGCGGGTCGCGCCCGCGTCGAGCGCATTTTCGACCAGCTCCTTGACCGCAGCGGCCGGCCGCTCGATCACTTCGCCGGCGGCGATGCGGTCGATCAGCAAGGGATCGAGGCGGCGAATGGACACGGATCGTTTCTCGCGAGAGGGGTAGGCGATTCAAGCAGATTCGTTGGCCGAAAGGGAGAAATAATGCGGACGGCGGGATTTTAAACCCATTGGGCGCCAGCGCGCTCGACGAAACGCGCACGGATATCTCTTTGGGCGCAGAGGTCCAAAGCAAAAAAAGCGTCCGGCTGGATGAGCCGGACGCTGCTGGCGCTACGCGCCATATTCTTTCATTTCATCGCGTTGGCGAATCAGTGCTTGTGCGCACCGCCGCCGTGACCGCCACCATGGCCGCCGTGACCGCCGCCATGCGCCCCGCCATGACCTCCGCCGCCGCCATGGAATGCGCCGCCGCCATGACCGCCGCCATGGAATCCCCCTCCGCCATGACCTCCGCCGCCGCCGCGACGCCAACCGTGAAAGCCGTCGCCGCCGCCCCAGCCAAGGCCGCTACGATGCGCATAACCACACCAATACCAGCCCGCACCCTGCCAACCGTCGTCATACCAGCAGTAATTCTGGCCACCGAAAAAGAATTGGGCTTTCTCGATCTGCGTCGTGTTTGTCAGCGGCTCGCGCGCGCCCAAGACGCCGTCGCCGATTGCGGCCTGCGCCGTGCTTGCCGCGCCCAGCGCCACTGCCCCCGTCAAGGCGATTGTCCGAGCGAATTTGCCTAACATAGCGGGTTTCCTTCCGATTTGAGGGCAAGCAAAATGCGACAGCCCCGTTTACGCTCAACGCTCATGACGCAGTTGAGTTGCGCTGCAAATGAAGGTTGCGCCGATTGTCCATCAAATGCGCGTGATCACAGTCATTTACGCCGCGCCGAGCCCACCCTTTTCATGGATGAAGGCGATCACGGCCTCCACGCCTTCGCCGCTCTTCATATTGGCGAAGACGAAGGGGCGCTCCTTGCGCATCAGTTTTGCGTCCCTCGCCATCACATCGAGCGAGGCGCCGACATAGGGGGCAAGATCGATCTTGTTGATGACCAACATGTCCGAGCGCGTAACGCCGGGTCCGCCCTTGCGCGGGATTTTCTCGCCGCCCGAAACGTCGATGACGTAGATCGTCAAATCGGCGAGTTCGGGCGAAAAGGTCGCGGCGAGATTGTCGCCGCCCGATTCGATCAGGATGAGATCGAGCGCTGGAAAGAGACGGTTCATTTCGTCAATCGCCGCCAGATTGATCGACGCGTCCTCGCGGATGGCCGTGTGCGGGCAGCCGCCCGTCTCCACCCCCATGATGCGCTCGGGCGCCAGCGCGCCGGCCTCGACCAGCAGGCGCGCATCCTCCTTGGTGTAGATGTCGTTGGTGATCGCCGCGATCTCGAAGCCGGCGCGCAAGCGTTTGCACAATTGCTCCATCAACGCTGTCTTACCCGACCCGACGGGTCCGCCAATGCCGACGCGCAGCGGCTGTTTTTGTCTCGTCATGATCGGAACAACCTCGAATATTGCGTTTCGTGCCGCATCGCGGCGATGTCGGAGCGGAAGGCGCAGCCGCCAAGATCGTCAAGTCCAGCGCTCGATGTTTCGCGCGCAAGGCGGCGCACGTCAGGCAAAATCCCCGCCAACGTCTTCTGCCCGTCGGTCTGGCCGATCGCCCCAAGCCGCACCGCGGCGGAGACGAAATTGGAGAACAGGCTGAGGGTGAAGGCCTGCAGGGAAAGATCGAGGCTCAATCCATGCCCCGCCGCCGCGGTGCCGACGGCGACGGGATAAGCGATGGGATCGCCGCTCGCCGGTAAATGTTCAAGCGCCGCGCAAGTCCAGGCCGCGCGCATCGCCGAGACAAACGCCCCGCCTTGCGCGCAAGTCTCAAGCCGCCGCTCGGCCGAACCGGCGAGCGCCACGGCCAATTCATTGATCTCAGCCAGCGCGGCCCAGTCGGACGATCGCCCGGCGCGGAAGGCGCAAGCGAAAAGCACCGCGTCCGATCGCGGCGCGCCGAAATTCAGGAGATCGACGAGCCATATCTGAAGCGTCGCGGCGTCGACGATGTCTCCGGCCTCCACCGCCCATTCGAGCCCATGCGAATAGGCGAACGAGCCGACGGGAAAAGCCGGCGACAGCCACAGCAGCAATGGCAATTCCGCAAAATTTTCCGGCTCTAGGCTCTCCGGCTTAAGACTTGGCGCGTCCATGAGCCTCGTGAGCGTGGCCGTGAGAATGGTCGTGGTCATGATGATGATCGTGGCCACAGTCCGGGCCATGCACATGCGGCTCGGCGCCGACGCTCTGGTGGTCGCTGTGCCGGTGATGCGCATCGCCGTGATGACCGTGATCGTGATCATGCGCGCCATGGTCATGATGGTCGTGACCGTGATCGTGCCCATGAACTGGCGCGGCCGAGACATAAGCGCCCCCTTCGGGGTTGAAAGGCGCTTCGATCTCGACAACGCTGGCGCCCAGTCCGCGCGCCATATCCTCGATGACATGATCGCGCCGGATGCGCAGACTTTTCTTAAGCAATTCGGTCGGCAGGTGACGGTTGCCGAGGTGCCAGGCGATGCGCGTCAGCGCGGCGGCGTCGACGCCGCGGATCTCCGCCAATTTTTCGGGCGCTGCGACAACTTCGACGATGCGTCCATCGTCCAGCGCCAGGCCATCGCCGGCTCGCAGCATCACCGCCTCTGGCAAGTCGAGCAGAAAGGCGAGGCCGCGCACGCCGGTCATCGCAATGCGGCGCCGATAACGGTCGTCATAATCGAGAACGATTGTGTCGGCCGGCTCGCCGGACCAGGAGCCGGCGGGACGAACGGAATGAGCGTGTTGCATGGACTCGCCAGGATTCAAAGAAGCGTTTGGCGGCAGGGCTTCCGCCGCTGCTCCTCCCATACGCGCCTTAGCTGCGTTAGAAAAGCCTCATGCGCCAGGCAAGCGCTCGGAATGGCTTGCGGTCGGCGATCCGGCGATTGACAATAGCGTATAAGCAATGAGGGGGAGGCCGCCCTGAGTGAATCCGTTGTTTCAACGCGCTGCTGCATTGCGGGCGGCGGGCCAGCGGGCATGATGCTCGGGTTTTTGCTCGCACGCGCGGGCGTCGATGTCGTCGTGCTGGAAAAGCACGCCGATTTCCTGCGTGACTTTCGCGGCGACACCATCCATCCCTCGACCCTCAATCTGATGAAGGAATTGGGCTTTCTCGATGAATTCCTTCAATTGCCACACCAAAAGGCTTTCGAGCTTGAGGGCTGGTTCGGCGACACGCGCGCCATAATCGCCGATTTCTCGCGTCTGCCCGCGCCGTGCAATTATATAGCCTTGATGCCGCAATGGGATTTCCTGAGCTTTCTGGCGACCAAGGGCGCAGCGTTCAAAACCTTCAGACTACTGATGCGGACGGAAGCGAAGTCGCTGATCGAGGAAGCAGGCAAAATCGTCGGCGTCGAAGCGCGGGGGCCGGACGGCCCGTTGGCGATCCGGGCCGATCTCACGGTGGCGGCGGACGGACGCCATTCGACCTTGCGCGATGCCGCTGGCCTGAAGGTGATTGATCTTGGCGCGCCCATGGACGTGCTCTGGTTCCGCATTCCCCGCGAGGATGGCGATGGGGCGGAGATCGCCGGGCATTTTGATGCAGGAAGCATTTTCATCAGAATCAATCGCGGCGACTATTGGCAATGCGGCTATGTCATCGCCAAGGGCTCGCTTGAAGCGCTGCAGGCGCGCGGCCTCGACGCCTTCAAAACGAATGTCGCGCGGCTGATGCGGATTCCTATCGCAAGGCTCGCCAATATCGCCAGCTTCGATGACGTGAAGCTGCTGAGCGTCGCTGTCGACCGGCTGGAGAAGTGGCGCCGGCCGGGCTTTCTGGCGATCGGCGACGCCGCCCATGCGATGTCGCCGATCGGCGGCGTCGGCATCAATCTGGCGGTGCAGGACGCGGTCGCCGCAGCCAACCAACTGGCCGCGCCGCTCCTCGCACGCAGCGTCGGCGACGATGATCTGGCCGCCGTCGAACGCCGCCGCCTTTTTCCGGCGCGGGCGACGCAATGGGCGCAAGTGATGGCGCAGAACAATATCGTCGTGCGGGCCCTTAGCCAAACCACGCCGTTGAAGCCGCCGCTCGCCTTCCGGCTGATCGGACGTTTTGCTTTCCTGCGCCGGCTGATGGCGCGCCTTGTCGGCCTCGGCGTTCGCCCCGAGCACGTGCGCACGGGGCAGGGGTGAGGCTCGCATAAAAATCGCCAGTCGGCCTATAAGCCGGGTTCTGTATGGCCCGGGGCGTGAGCCCCGTGCGTGACGGCCATTCCTCTGGGGCGTCCGTTGCCGAACGCCTCTAGCAACCAACCCGAACGACCAGCCCGGGGACGGGCCTGAGGCGCTTTAGGCGCCTCTTGTCGCTCCTATTCGGTCTTGCTCCCGGCGGGGTTTGCCATGCCGCTGACGTTGCCGCCCGCGCGGTGCGCTCTTACCGCACCCTTTCACCCTTACCGGCTGGCAGTTCTTTCGAAATGCGAACCGGCGGTCTGCTCTCTGTGGCGCTGTCCCTGGGGTCGCCCCCGCCGGACGTTATCCGGCGCCGTGTCTCCGTGGAGCCCGGACTTTCCTCCGCTTGAGAAAGCGACGGCCGTCCAGCCGACTGGCGCGTGAGGCAATAGGGGGGCGCGGCGCCGGGGTCAAGTTCCGGGCCGGTGGCTTGAATGGCGCCAAATTGTGTAAAAGGAGCGATGACAAAATCGATAGAAGCCGCGCCTCTGATCTTTCCTTTTCCCACCCCGCCCGAAAAAGGCGAGGCGATCGAGGTCGCGCCGGGCATTTTATGGGCGCGCATTCCGCTGCCGTTCAGGCTCGATCACGTCAATGTCTACTTCATCGACGATGGCGATGGTTGGGCCGTGGTGGATACCGGAATCGACGATGAGAATGCGCGCATGGCCTGGAACGCGCTTCTGTCCGGACCGTTAGCGGGCAGACGCCTGACGCGGCTGATCGTCACCCATATGCATCCCGACCACATCGGTCTTGCTGGCTGGCTGACCGAAAAGTTTGATATTCCGCTCCTCACCAGCCAGACCGCTTACATCGAATGCCTGAACCTCAGCCTTGCGCCGGGCAAGCTTCAGGCGCCGGTCTATCGCGACTTTTATCTGCGCAACGGCCTGGATGAGGCGACGACCGCGCTGATTGCAACGATGGGCCATGATTATCTCGGCATGGTCGCGCCTCTGCCGCCGACCTTTGAGCGTCTGGTGGCGGGCGACGAACTCGCCATCGGCGGGCGCAAATTCGAGGTTTTGGCGGGCGACGGTCACGCGCCCGAGCAGCTCATGCTGTTCTGCCGCGACGAGAAGCTGTTTCTGGCGGCCGATCAGGTTCTCGTCAAAATTTCCCCCAATGTCAGCGTTGCGGCGATGAGCCCGCGCGGCGATCCGCTCGGCCTCTATTTGCGCTCGCTGCGTGCGTTGAAAGCCGATCTGCCCGCGGATGGATTGGTGCTGCCCGGCCATCAATTGCCTTTTTATGGCCTGCACGAGCGCGCGAGCGAACTGATGGCGCATCATGAAGCCCGCTGCGAGGCCTTGCGCCAGGCGTGCGAGGAAAAACCCCATCGGCCGGCCGAACTGCTGACCGTCATGTTCACGCGCAAACTCGACCCCCATCAAATGGGGTTCGCCTTCAGCGAATTGCTCGCCCATGTGAATTACATGCTCGCCCGAGGCGAATTGCGTTGGGCCGAACGAACGGCTGGACCGGCTCGTTTGACCGCCGCCGCTTAAAAGGCGCCCAAAGATGCGGAAGTTGTTTATTATCGGCATCGGCGCCGGACATCGCGACCATATCACCGTGCAGGCGGTCGAGGCGCTCAACAAAGTCGATGTCTTTTTTGCGCTCGACAAGGGGCGCGAGAAAGAGGATTTGGCGCGCCTCCGGCAGGAGATCTGCGAAACCCACATCAAGGGCAGATCATACAGGACCGTCTCCGCGCCGGACCCAGAGCGCGACCGGAAGCCCTCATCCTACGAATCGGCCGTGAAGGATTGGCATCAGCGGCGGGTCGCCATCTTCGAGAGGATGATTGCGCAAGAACTGGGCGAGGACGAATGCGGCGCCTTTCTCGTTTGGGGCGATCCGGCGCTCTATGACAGCACGTTGCGGATCGTCCAACAGATCCTCGCCAGAGGCGCTGTGCAGTTCGCCTATGAAGTGATTCCCGGCGTCAGCAGCGTCCAGGCCCTCGCCGCCGCCCACAAGATTTCCCTGAATCAGATCGGGACGGCGGTCGAGATCACCACCGGCCGCAACGTGGCGGCGGGCTTTCCCGACGGATTCGACAATGTCGTGGTGATGCTCGACGCCGATTGCGCGTTCAAGGCCGTTAAGGACGCGGACGTGGATATCTATTGGGGCGCTTATATCGGAACGAAAGATGAGATTCTTGTGTCGGGCGATGTGCGGGCGGTCGCCGCCGAGATCGAGCGAATTCGAGCCGAGGCTCGGGCGCGAAAGGGATGGATCATGGACATTTATCTCCTGCGGAAGCGTGAGTAGGCATTGAATCGGTTTTGGCGTGCGCCCGACCGCAAAAAGGGCGCCGCGCGGGAAAGAATGCTATCAGCGTCGTCAATCGCTATGGTCCGTCGCCATCGGAGCCAGTTTATGTCGTCGTCGGTTCGTGAAAATACGCATTTCGGCTATCAGCAAGTCCCGCTCGATGAGAAGCAGGGGCTGGTCGATGACGTCTTCCATAAGGTCGCCGACCGCTACGACCTGATGAACGATCTGATGTCGTTGGGCTTGCACCGGCTGTGGAAAGACCTGCTCGTGGCCAAAGTGCGGCCTCCCCGCGACCGGCCGTTCGCGCATCTCGATGTCGCGGGCGGCACCGGCGATGTCGCTTTTCGCGTCGCCGACGCCGGCGGCCGGCTCACCGCGGTGACGGCGCTCGACGTCAACCGCGATATGCTGCGGGTCGGTCGCGAGCGTGCGGCCAAGCGTAAAACCGGCGAGCGCGTGACCTTTGTCGAGGGCAATGCCGAGGCGCTGCCGTTGCCCAGCGATCGTTTCGACGCCTATACGATCGCATTCGGCATCCGCAATGTGCCGCGTATCGACAAGGCTTTGAGCGAGGCCCATCGCGTGCTGAAGCGCGGCGGACGCTTCCTTGCCCTTGAATTCTCGCGCGTCGATACGCCGCTTCTCGATCGCCTCTATGACGCCTATTCCTTCACCGCCATTCCCGCGCTGGGCAAGGTCATCACCGGCGATGGCGAGCCCTACCGCTATCTCGTCGAATCGATCCGCCGCTTCCCAACGCCCGAGCGTTTCGCGGATATGATCGGCGACGCGGGCTTTTCGCGTGTGGATTTTACAAGATTGTCCGGAGGCGTGGTCGCCATTCATTCAGGCTGGAAACTCTAGATTTGCGGCCCTTTGCAAATCTCGGCCATTGCGCCCGCCTCGCCCGGGCCGGCTTCGTGCTTGCGCGCGAAGGCGCGTTCGTCGACATCGATCCGCACATATTGCCGCCGTTGGCGCGCGCGCCGCTTGCGCTCGCCAATCTTTTGGCGCGGCGCGGCGCCAAGGGCCTTGGCGGCCTCTCCGCCGCGATCGACCGGCTTGGCCCTTCCTATGTGAAGCTTGGCCAGTTCGTCTCGACCCGAGCCGACATTGTCGGCCCCAAAGTCGTGGAACAGCTTGAACGGCTGCAGGATCGGGTGTCCCCTCAACCGCGCAGCGTCGCCGTCGCGACGATCGAGACGGCCTTTGGCGTGAAGCTCGACACTCTGTTTGTCGAGTTCGGCGAAGCGGTAGCCGCGGCTTCGATCGCCCAGGTGCATCGCGCACGCGTCAAAGACGGCGAGGGAACGCGCGAAGTCGCGGTGAAAGTTCTGCGCCCGGGCGTCGAGCGGCGCTTCGCCCGCGATCTTTCCGATATGTTTTTTGCCGCAAGGCTGGCTCAACGCATGGCGCCGGATATGCGCCGATTGAAACCGGTCGAGATTGTCGAGGCCCTCGCGCGTTCGGTGCGCATTGAGATGGATTTTCGCCTTGAGGCGGCCGCGGCTTCCGAGTTCGCCGAAAATACGGCCGACGATTCTGAGTTTCGCGTGCCCGCGATCGACTGGGATCGCACTACGCGCGAGGTGCTGACGACGGAGTGGATCGACGGCCTGCCGTTGTCCGATCCGGACCGGCTCGCCGGCGCCGGATTCGATCCGGCCAAACTGGGGCGCACGCTTATCCAGTCCTTTCTGCGCCACGCTCTTCGCGACGGGCTCTTTCATGCCGACATGCACCAGGGCAACCTGTTCATCGATCTGCAAGGGCGCATCGCTGCCGTCGATTTCGGCATTATGGGGCGTCTCGGGCTGAAGGAGCGACGGTTTCTCGCCGAGATACTTTACGGGTTCATCACCCGTGATTATCAACGCGTCGCTGAAGTGCATTTCGAAGCTGGTTATGTCCCGCAAACGCATCGGGTCGAGGATTTCGCGCAGGCTATTCGCGCTATCGGCGAGCCCATCCATTCGCGCACCGCCGACCAGATTTCAATGGCCAAGTTGCTGACATTGCTCTTTGAAATCACGGCTCTCTTCGACATGGCGACGCGCATCGAACTGGTCATGCTGCAAAAGACCATGGTCGTGGTCGAAGGCGTCGCGCGCAAGCTCGACCCCAGGCTCAATATGTGGGCGACCGCCGAACCGGTCGTCGGCGCCTGGATCGCCGAGAATCTGGGGCCGCGCGGCAAAATCGAGGACCTCGGCCGCAATCTTTCTCTACTCGCCAAAGTCATCGCCGGCGCCCCGCAACAGTTGGAGCGGCTCGGCCGCCTGATCGAGCATTGGGAAGACGCGGCGGCGTCGGGCAGCCTGTTCGACAGTCTTGAAAAGATCGCATTGCGCGACGAGCGGCGTTTGGCTTTCGCGCCGATGGCGGTTCTTGTTGCGATCGCGGCGCTCCTCGCCTGGATCGCCTATCGCCTATGATGGTCTTGCGGCGTTTTAAGGTCCCTCCTGTCGATGGTGTCGATCGATGACTGAAACTTCTCTGTCGGGCTCCCGCATTCTCCTCGTCATTGGCGGAGGCATCGCGGCCTATAAGGCGCTTGAGCTCATCCGCCGCTTGCATGAACGGGGCTCCCACGCGCGCGTCGTGATGACGGCGGCCGCCAGGCAATTCATCACGCCTCTTTCGGCGGCGGCGCTCAGCGGCGATAAGGTCTATGAGGATCTGTTCTCGCTGACCGACGAAGCCGAGATGGGTCACATCGAATTATCGCGCGAGGCCGATCTGGTCGTCGTCGCGCCGGCCACTGCGGATCTGCTGGCGCGTATGGCCAATGGCCTCGCCAATGATCTGGCGACGACGGCGCTGCTGGCGACCGACAAGAAAACTCTGGTCGCGCCGGCGATGAATTTGCGCATGTGGCTTCACCCCGCGACGCAGCGCAATGTCGGCGTGCTTCGCAACGATGGAATTCTGTTTGTTGGGCCCGACGACGGGGACATGGCTTGCGGCGAATATGGCCCGGGCCGAATGGCCGAGCCGATGGCGATCGTCGCGGCGATCGAAGACGCCTTGTCCAGGCCGACCACCCTTGCGCTGCCCCCAGGGGTTGGGCGCACCGATAAGGAACCAAAAGGGCCGCTTGCCGGCAAACACGTGTTGGTGACTTCAGGCCCAACTCATGAACCGATTGATCCCGTGCGCTTCATCGGCAACCGCTCCTCTGGCCAACAGGGTCACGCTATCGCCCAGGCGGCGGCCAAGGCCGGCGCAAGAGTGACGCTCGTCAGCGGGCCGGTTTGCATCGCCGACCCTGCGGGCGTCGAGACGGTCCATGTCGAAAGCGCCCGCGAAATGCTGGCGTCGGTGGAGGCGGCCATGCCCGCCGACATTTTCATCGCGGCGGCGGCGGTGGCCGATTGGCGCGTCGAGCATTCGGGGGCGCAAAAGATGAAAAAAGGCGCGGGCGGACCGCCGCGTCTTACCCTGATCGAGAACCCCGACATTCTTGCGGCGATTGGCCGCAACTTAAACAGTCGTCCCGCGTTGATTGTCGGATTCGCCGCCGAGACGGAAAATCTGATCGAAAATGCGCGTCGTAAATTAGAGCAGAAGGGGTGCGATTTGATCCTCGCCAATAGCGTCGCCGAAGGGTCTGGAACATTCGGCGGAAAGACCAACGCCGTCCATCTCGTAACGCCGACGGCGGTGGAAGCCTGGCCGACAATGAGCAAGCAGGAGGTAGCCGCGCGACTGGTTGATCGACTGGCCGCTATGCTGCATAACAAGTCATGATCAATGTTCCGATCAAGAGGCTTCCGCACGCGGCGGATTTGCAGCTACCGATCTATCATACTGAAGATGCAGCCGGTTTTGACCTGATGGCTGCTTCGGCGGCGGATGCCGACATCGTCCTCCAACCTGGCGGAAGAGCGCTGATCCCCACGGGGTTTGCGATCGCCTTGCCACGGGGCTATGAGGCGCAGGTCAGACCCCGCTCGGGGTTGGCGCTTCATTCCGGGGTTACAGTCCTTAACAGTCCCGGAACCATCGACGCCGATTACCGTGGAGAGATCGGGGTCATATTGATAAATCTCGGGAGTCATCCGTTTGTGATCAAACGCGGCGCGCGAATCGCGCAACTTGTCGTTTCTCCTGTTGAGCGCGTTGCGCTGGTGGAGAGCGACGGATTGGAAGGCAGCGCCCGCGGCGCGGGTGGATTTGGGTCAACTGGACGCGGCACGGAGAAATAGCATGAATCTTTTATCGAGGCGCAGCATGCTTGCGATCGCCGCAGTCGTGGATGTGGCGCTTTACGCCCGGCCCACGCCGGTTGCAGCTAAATCGCTCGCCGCGCGCCATCATTTGCCGCCGCGCCATCTTGAAACGCTGCTGCAGGGGCTCGTTCAAGCCAATATCCTGAAGGGTGTGCGCGGGCCTCGCGGCGGTTATGAGCTCGCTCGCGAAAGACGCAAGATCACGGCAGGCGAAATCGTGCGCACCGCTTTGGCCTTGAGCGCGGCTGATCCGAGCGAAATCGGCGCCTCTTCCAAGCTCGTCAAGAAAGTTATCGAACCTAGCGTTCGAAAAGCCGGGGACGGATTTCTCGCCAATCTCGACGCCATCACCGTTGAAGACCTTTGCGCCGAGGCGGTCACCGCCCGAATCCTTGAAGACGATAAAGCCGGCGGGGATTTTGCGATCTGACAATGCGGTTGGACGCATTGCATATAGACACTCTGTCCATTGCTGATAGCATTCGCAGCGTCAGTCGCCGGCTGTAGACATCGGCGGCGCAGTGGAGGATTCGTGATGGCCGACGCTCATTCGAAAGGCGCTGAGCCTGGGGCGCGCGCTCCCGGCAGAGGGCGTATTTATGATTCGATTACCGACACAATCGGCGACACGCCGATCGTCCGTCTTGATCGAATCGCGAAGGAGAAGGGCGTCGGCGCGCATCTTCTGGCCAAGCTCGAGTTTTTCAATCCGATCTCCAGCGTCAAGGACCGTATCGGGGTGGCGATGATCGACGCTCTGGAGGCGCAAGGCAAAATCGCGCCGGGGCGCGGCGTGCTTGTCGAGCCGACCTCCGGCAATACGGGGATCGCGCTCGCCTTTGTCGCCGCGGCGCGCGGTTACAAACTGATCCTGGTCATGCCGGAATCGATGTCGATCGAGCGGCGCAAGATGCTGGCCCTGTTAGGGGCCGAGCTCGTCCTGACGCCGGCGCCGCAAGGAATGAAAGGCGCAATCGCCAAGGCGCAGGAGATCGTCGCCGCGACGCCTGGCGCCGTCATTCCCCAGCAATTCGAAAACCCGGCTAACCCGGAAATCCATCGTCGCACGACCGCTGAAGAAATCTGGAACGACACCCATGGCGAGGTCGACGCGATCGTTTCAGGCGTCGGCACAGGCGGAACGATCACCGGCGTCGGTCAGGTGCTGAAGGCGCGCAAGCCCGGCCTCAAAATGATCGCGGTGGAGCCGGAAGATTCACCGGTTCTGTCGGGCGGCCAGCCGGGCCCTCACAAGATTCAAGGCATCGGCGCGGGGTTTGCGCCGGCCATCCTTGATCGCAGCGTGATCGACGAGGTCGTCACAGTGGGCAACCAGACCTCTTTCGACACGGCGCGGCTGGTCGCTCGCCTTGAGGGCGTTCCGGTTGGCATTTCCTCTGGCGCCGCCATCGCCGCCGCGATCGAAGTCGGCCGACGCCCAGAATACGCTGGCAAGAACATTGTCATCATCATCCCGTCCTTCGCCGAGCGCTATCTTTCGACGGCGCTGTTTGAAGGATTGTGAGATCGAAGGCGTCGTTCGGGCGCTCAGCGCGTCCGAACGATGCCGCGCGTCAGGCTCGAATTGGCCGGATAGAGCGGAATGAGGCAGGCCTGCAGGGCGTGGTAAATGTCCGGCTTGCCGACGAAATATCCGTCGATGGGACTCAGCGAATCGTCGAGTTGCGGAATCCAGCCGCCCTGGCGCCGGTCGATGAAATGGCGCGCCGAGAAGCTCCAGATGCGCCGGTACCAGTCCTCATAAAAAGCGCTGCTTTCATGCGCCGCCAGAAACGCCGCCGCGCCGATTCCTTCACAGCATGGCCACCAGATCCGGTCGCGGATACGGGGCGCGCCGCTCCACTCGAGCGTGTAATAAAAGCCGCCAGTCGCCGCGTCCCAGCCAACGCTCGTCGCCTGGACGAAGAGCCCCTTGGCGGCGCCTGGCAGCCAATCGACCCGGCGCTCGCCCAGTTCCCATAATTGCATGGCGAGGCGCGACCATTCGAGCCAATGACCGGGCGTCGTTCCATAAGGGCGGAACATGTCGGAGCCCTTATATTCCCGGTCGATCGTCCAGTCGCTATGGTAGTGCTCGGGCACGCGCCATTGTTCGGATCCCGCCATGCGCCGCAAGATCAGATCGGCGATGCTCTCCGCTTTTTCTAGATAGCCGCGCTCGCCTGTCGCCTCGAACGCCGCCATCAGCGCTTCGGTCAGATGCATGTTGGAATTCTGTCCGCGATAGGCTGAAATCGGCGACCAGTCGGCCGCGAATTCCTCGGCGCTCGCGCCATGCGCTGCTTCCCAGAAGCGTTTCTCCAGCACCTCGCTGATGTCAGCCAAAAGCTTGTCGGCGAGCGGATGGCCGACGAGTTTGGCGCTCGAGGCGGCAAGCAGCACGAAGGCGTGGCCATAGGCGAGCTTTTCGCGCTCGCGCGGCCCATTGTCGTCGAAGGACCAGAAATAGCCGCCGTTCTTCGCGTCGCGATGGCGATTGAGGATGGCGTCCATGCCGTGGTCGACGAAATCACCGGCGCCCGGCCGCCCCAGGAGATGGCCGATGGCGGAGCAATGGACCATGCGCGTGGTCGCGTGCAAAGGGCGAACGGCGTCGCTCTTGATCGCATGGCCCGCATTGTCGATGGCGTGGAAACCGCCGGCGGGATTAAACGATTCGCTCTCGAAGAACGTGAAGAGGTCGTCGGCCTGGCTCTGCAGCCAGCGGCGGTGGCCGTCGTTTTGACGCCATGGCGGAGAAGCGGCGGACATATCTGTCATTGACCAAACGGCCTCCCGATGCTGCCGGTCCCGGCGCCGGACGCGCGAAGCAAGATCGGGCATTTCGTTGAAGAGGACAAGGGAGGGCGCGCAAGGGACGGCGACGCCAAATCATGTCGACATGCGCGGCCTGATCGAAAAAGCTGGCGACTGGTTGTTCGACGGTCGCGTCATACCTAAATCACTGGTTCGTTTCGCACAGGAAGAGTTCATGGCCGAGAAATCGCGTTGGGAAGCTTCGTCGCCCGATCAGCCCAGAGCCGAGGAGTTCGGCTTCGATCTGGATCACGCCCTCGAATCCATCGTGGCGATCCGCTCGGCGATCCCGCCGGACGCCTTCACTGCGCCCATTCTGGGCGTCGAGAGAGCGGGAAGCGGCGTCGTCATTCGCGAGAGCGGGCTGGTCCTCACCATCGGCTACCTGATCACCGAGGCGGAAAGCGTCTGGCTGACCAGCGCCGACGGTCGCGTTACTCCCGCCCATGCGCTGGCCTATGATCAGACGACCGGTTTCGGCTTGGTGCAGGCCCTGGGCAGGCTCGGACTGCCGGCGCTGAATTTCGGCCGCTCGAGCGAGGCCAAGCCCGGCGATCCGGTCGTCGTCGCGGGCGGGGCCCGGGGGCAATCGGTGCGCGCCCGCGTCATCGGCAAGCAGGAGTTTGCGGGCTATTGGGAATATTTGCTGGACGAAGCGATCTTCACGGCGCCCGCTCATCCGTTCTGGGGCGGCGCCGGGCTGATCGGACAGGACGGCAAGCTCCTGGGCATCAGCTCGCTCCACATCCAACAGGAGGCCGAGGAGGGCTCACGGCGCGATATCAACATGATCGTGCCGATCGACTTGCTGCCGCCGATCCTCGACGATCTTCTTGCCTATGGCCGGGTCAATAAACCGCCGCGGCCTTGGCTAGGCGTTTATGCGGCCGATATCGAAGGCAGGATCGTCGTCTTCAATCTGGCCGAACGTGGACCGGCGGCCGCCGCCGGCCTGCGTGAAGGAGACATCGTCTCCTCTGTACGCGATTCCAGCGTCGAAAGCCTCGGCGATTTCTATCGCAAGGTCTGGAGCTCCGGTCCCGCCGGCGCCGAGATTCCCATCGAGGTCGTGCGCAACAAGCGCAGCCATTGGCTGCGCATCAACTCGGCCGACCGCGACGCCTTTCTCAAAAAGCCGCCGTTGCATTGAGGGGCGGGCCAAAATGGAACATTCTGGCGCCGGCCGCGACAAAATGGCATAAGGCGGGATGACCGTCGCCGCGAATCTCTCTCCGCACGCGCCTGCCGCCCAGGACGGCGCTTCCGATCCGGGCTTCGCGCTTTATGTCCATTGGCCGTTCTGCCTCGCCAAATGCCCTTATTGCGACTTCAACAGCCATGTGCGCTCGACGGCGATCGACGAAGATCGCTATGTCGCCGCCTTCCGCGCCGAGATCAGGCATCGCGCCGAAATCGCGCCAGGCCGCATCGTGCGCTCGATTTTCTTTGGCGGCGGCACGCCCTCGCTGATGCGCCCGCAGACCGTGCAGGCGATCATCGACGCCATCGCCGAGGCGTGGAGCGTCATGCCAGGCGCCGAAATTACGCTTGAGGCCAATCCGACCAGCGTCGAGGCCGGGCGCTTTCGCGGCTATCGCGCGGCGGGCGTCAATCGCCTGTCGATCGGCGTGCAGGCGCTGAACGACGCCGATCTGAAATTCCTTGGGCGTCGCCACAATGTCGAGGAAGCGCTCGCCGCGCTGAAAATCGCAGCTTCGATCTTTTCGCGCCATTCGTTCGATCTCATCTATGCGCGTCCAGGACAGAGTCTGGAGGCGTGGCGCGCCGAACTCGCCCAGGCGCTGGATCTGGCGGGCGAGCATCTCTCGCTCTATCAATTGACGATCGAACCCGACACGATGTTCGAGCGCTTGTGGAAGGCCGGCAAACTGGCGGTTCCCGACGCCGATCTCGGACGCGAATTGTTCGACGCGACGCAGGAGATCACGCAGGCGCACGGGATGCCGGCCTATGAAGTGTCCAATCACGCCAGGCCCGGCGCCGAAAGCCAGCATAATCTCGTCTATTGGCGCTACGGCGAATATGCCGGCATTGGTCCCGGCGCGCATGGGCGCCTGATCACGCCGGCGGGAAGGCGCGCGCAATCGGCCGAGAAGCATCCGGAGATGTGGCTCACGCAAGTCGAGAGCGAGGGGCACGGCCTGATCGAGAATGAGCTGCTGACCGCCGAGGAACAGGGCGACGAATTTCTGCTGATGGGGCTTCGCTTGACCGAGGGCATCGATCCCGAGCGCTTCAAAGCGCTGAGCGGGCGCACGCTGGATGAACGCCAGATCAGCACGCTCACGGCGGACGGCTTTCTTGTCGCCGACGAGGCGGGGCGCGTACGCGTCACGCCGCTGGGCTTTCCGCTGCTTGATTCGGTGGTCGCCGATCTGGCGGCGTGAAGCGCCAGCCTATCTTGTCGGTACGGGGTGCTCGCCGCGGTAGTCGTAAAAACCGCGCTGCGTCTTGCGCCCCAGCCAACCCGCCTCGACATATTTCACCAGCAGCGGGCAGGGTCGGTATTTGGAATCGGCGAGGCCCTCGTGCAGCACCTGCATGACGGCCAGGCACGTGTCGAGGCCGATGAAATCGGCCAATTGCAGCGGACCCATCGGATGATTGGCGCCAAGGCGCATCGCGGTGTCGATCGCATCGACCGAGCCGACGCCTTCATAGAGCGTATAGATCGCCTCGTTGATCATCGGCAGCAGGATGCGATTGACGATGAAGGCGGGAAAATCCTCCGACATGGTCGACGTCTTGCCGAGCCGCGTGATGAACGCCTTAGCCGCTTCGAACGTGTCGTCCTGGGTAGCGATGCCGCGAATCAACTCCACAAGTTGCATGCGCGGCACGGGATTCATGAAATGGATGCCGATAAAGCGCTCGGGATGTTCGGTTACCGAGGCGAGGCGGGTGATCGAGATCGACGACGTATTGGAAGCGACGATCGCATCGGGTTTGAGGAACGGGCGAAGGCCCGTGAAGATTTTGCGCTTCACGTCCTCGTTTTCGGAGGCGGCCTCGATGATCAGATCGCAATCGCCGAGCTTGTCTTGACCCGACGCGGTCGCAATGCGCGCGAGCGTCGCGCTGCGCTCGGCTTCGTCCATCTGGCCTTTGGCGACCTGACGCGCCAGAAGGCCGTTGATCGTCGCCAGACCCGCCTGCAGCCGCTCTTCCGCAATGTCGTTCATCACGACTTCAAGGCCGGCCTGGGCGCAGGCCTGCGCGATGCCGCTGCCCATTTGTCCGGCGCCGATCACGCCGACTTTGTTGATTGTAAACGTCATTTTCTCATCCGGCGGCGCCTGGCGCCCAAGACGACGCATCCGATGCTAGCGGTAGCGAACATGGACGCATCAGCATCCATAGCCGATTGACGCGTTGCAACAAAGGCCTATCGTCCGATTTTTGTCAGCTCCTCGGCGAGTTCGGGCAGCGCGGCATAGAGATCGGCGACGAGGCCGTAATCGGCGACCTGGAAGATCGGCGCCTCTTCGTCCTTGTTGATCGCGACGATGACTTTCGAATCCTTCATGCCGGCCAGATGCTGGATCGCGCCGGAAATGCCCACCGCGATATAGAGATCGGGCGCGACCACCTTGCCGGTCTGGCCGACCTGCCAATCGTTGGGGGCGTAACCGGCGTCGACCGCGGCCCGCGAAGCGCCCATCGCCGCGCCGAGCTTGTCGGCGACCGGTTCGATATAGGTCTTGAAGTTCTCTGCCTTCTGCATCGCCCGGCCGCCCGAAATGATGATTTTGGCCGAGGTCAGTTCGGGTCGGTCGGATTTGGCCAGCGCTTCGCCCCTGAATGACGAAAGGCCGGGATCGGGCGCAGCGCTCGCCGCTTCGATCGGCGCGGGGCCGCCCGCGCCCGTGGCGGCGAAGGACGGCGTGCGGATCGTGATCACCAGCTTGGGATCGGTCGATTGAACCGTCTGGATCGCGTTGCCGGCATAGATCGGCCGCTCGAACGTATCGGGCGCGACGACTTTGGTGATGTCGGAAATCTGCATGACGTCGAGCAACGCGGCGACGCGCGGCAAGACGTTCTTGGAATAGGGGCTGGACGCCGCGACAATGGCTGAATAATCGCCGGCGAGGCTGACGATCAGCGCCGCCAGCGGTTCGGCGAGCCCATGTTCGTATCGCGCATCGTCGGCGACGCGAACGCGGGCGACGCCCGCCAGCTTACTGGCGGCTTCCGCCGCGCTCGCGACATGGCTTCCCGCGATCAACACATCGACCGGGCCGCCCAGTTCAAGCGCGGCGGTCAGCGCCCGCGCGGTGATGTCGGCCAAATGGCCATTCGAAACTTCGGCAAAAAGGAGGGTCGCCACGTCAGATCACTCCCGCTTCTTTAAGTTTGCCGACAAGCTCCGCCACACTCTTGACCTTGACGCCCGCCTTGCGTCCGCCAGGCTCGGTCGTCTTGAGAACCTTGAGCCGCGGCGCGATATCGACGCCGTAATCGGCGGGCGTCTTCTCGTCGATTGGCTTTTTCTTCGCCTTCATAATATTGGGCAGCGAGGCGTAGCGCGGCTCGTTCAGGCGCAGATCGGTGGTGACGATCGCCGGCAGCTTCAATTCGACGGTCTGCAGGCCGCCGTCGACCTCGCGCGTCACTTCGACCGACCCCTCGCCGATGACCACCTTTGAGGCGAAGGCGCCTTGTCCCCAGCCGGTCAGCGCGGCAAGCATCTGGCCCGTCTGGTTGCAATCGTCGTCGATCGCCTGCTTGCCCAGAATGACCAGGCCCGGCTGTTCGGCTTCAATGACGCCCTTCAGCATCTTGGCGACCGCCAGCGGCTCGACCGGCCCGTCCGTCTTGATGAGAATGCCGCGATCGGCGCCCATGGCCAGACCCGTGCGCAACGTCTCGGCCGCCTGCGCCGGACCGATCGACACGACGATCACTTCGCTCGCCTTGCCCGCTTCCTTCTGGCGAAGCGCCTCTTCGACGGCGATTTCGTCGAACGGGTTCATCGACATTTTGACGTTGGCGAGCTCAACGCCCGAGCCGTCCGATCTCACCCGAATTTTGACGTTGTAATCGACCACCCTTTTTACGGGCACAAGAATTTTCATCTCTGTCGCGAGCTCCGTCGAGGCGCTATGGGCGCGCAGGCCCTTGGCGAATAAGGCCTGAACCCCTAATCGCGGCGGCCGGCTAAGTCAACGAGACCGGGCTTGCCAAGAACGCGAAGACGCAAAGTGGGACGGTGGGGCTGGCGAGGCCATTGCCCGAGACGCGTTCGCACGTCGGCCAAAGTTCGGTCGCTGAAATATCGGCAGGATCATGCCGCTCTGATATGGCTAGGGAATGGGCTGCGCGCGCGTCGCGGCGAAGCAGGCGTCAGCCTCGTCGAAATAGCGATAATCCGCTTGGGGAGGCGGCGGCGATGAGCCAATGGGATTGTCTGACGGAAAGACTGAGGCTCGGGGCGATTTCGCGCCGCGCGTTCATGGCGCGTGCGACGGCGCTTGGCCTGTCCGCGCCGCTCGCCATTGGCGCAACCGGCAGCTTGGGCGCCCCTGCGGCTGAAACGCCCAAGAGAGGTGGAACGCTGCGCCTCGCTCTGGCGGGCGGAAGCAGAACCGATCGCATCGAACCGGCCAGCTATGCGGATTCGGTAATGATTTCGGTCGGCCGCGGCCTGTTCAACGGGCTTGTCGAACTCACCGCCGAGGGCAGGCTCGCGCCGGAATTATCATCGAGCTGGGAGGCCCGGAACGGCGCAGTTGTTTGGGTTTTCAACTTACGCAAGGGCGTCAAATTCTCCAATGGCCAGGAATTCACCGCCGATGACGCGATCTATTCCCTGAACCTGCACCGCGGCGAGAGCGTGTCCCGGGCCAGCGCCGCGATGAAGGCGGTCAATGACATCAAGAAACTCGACAAGAACCAAATCCAGATCACGCTTGGCGCGCCCGACGCCGACTTCCCCGCCGTCCTGACCGACCCTCATCTGCTGATGGCGCCCGACGGCTTTAAGGATTGGTCCCGGCCGATCGGAACCGGCGCTTTCGTGCTCGACAAATTCGATCCGGGCGTCCGCATCGCGCTCAAAAGGGCTGGCGATTACTGGAAAGAGGGCCGCGGCCATCTCGACGCGGCCGAAATTACGGTGATCGGCGATTGGTCGGAACGCCTCGACGCTTTGATCTCCGGTCAGGCCGACATCGTCAACCGGGTCGATCACAGGACCGTCGGGCTGTTCGCCAAGACGCCCAGGTTGAACGTCATCGTCGCGCCGGGCGGCTGGCACGCGGTTTTGGCGATGGAGATGGACAAGCCGCCCTACGACAATCTCGATATCAGGCTGGCCCTGAAATATGCGGTCGATCGCGAACAGATTCTTAAAGCCCTGTTCGGTGGTTATGGCGCGCTCGGCAATGATCACCCGATCCCGTCAGGCGATCCTTATTTCAACAAGGACCTGCCGCAGAGAAAGCGCGATCCGGACAAGGCCGCCTTCCATCTCAAAAAGTCCGGCCTGGACCCGACGCTTCTGCTGCAGGCCTCCGACGCGGCCTTTCCGGGCGCCGTCGACGTCGCCGCGCTCGTGCAGTCCAGCGCGGGCAAGGCCGGACTCAAGATCGAACTCAAGAACGAGCCGGTCGACGGTTTTTGGGACAATGTGTGGCTCAAGGCGGCTTTTGTCGAAAACTGCTGGAAAGGGCGCGCGGCCGCGACTCAGATTCTGTGGGATGTCTACCGGGCCGGTGCGCCTTTGAACGAATCTCATTGGAAAAACGACAGGTTCGAACAGCTTTTAGTCGACGCCAGAAGCGAAACGGACGAAGGCAAGCGCAAAGGCTACATCTGGGAGATGCAGGCGATCCTGCATGAGGACGGCAGCGCTGTCATTCCCGTGTTCCGCGATTGGATCGACGCCAGTCGCGACATTCTGGGCGGCCACACGCCGCACGGCGGCTTCGAAATGGACAATGGCTATATTCTCGACAAGGCTTTCTTCAAGGCTTGATCGACGGCCGCCTTGGTATGTCTCAAGTGGAACAGACCGATCGCGAAACGGCGGGGGAGGCGAGTCCGGAGCTCTCGCCCTTGCCGCGCGCGCCCTTCATTGGCTATACGGCTCAGGCATGACCTCGACGCGTTGCGAACTTGCGGGGAAAGGTTAAGCATCACTTCTAAGGAATCACGGCGACATCCGGTCTGGTCGATCGGATCGCGCTCCAGGCGGCGCTTTTGATTTTCCGGCGCCAGTCGGAAGCGATCGGCGGAACAGGATAGGGAAGACTCATGCGTGGGCCCGGCGGACCGCGTCTTCTGTTGCGGCGGCTCCGCGAGGTGATGGCGGAGCCCGTCACCGCACAGGCGCGACTCGACAGAATCGTCGTCCTTATCGCCTCCAACATGGTGGCCGAGGTCTGCTCGCTCTATGTTTCGCGGGCCGACGGGCCGTTGGAGCTGTTCGCCACCGAAGGCCTCAAGCGCGAAGCTGTGCATCTGACGACGATGCGCCCGGACGAGGGGCTCGTCGGCCTGATCGCGGCGAGCGCCGAACCCCTGGCATTGTCCGACGCACAGAATCATCCGTCTTTTTCATTCAAACCCGAGACGGGCGAAGAGATTTATCAATCCTTCCTTGGCGTGCCGGTCTTGCGCGGCGGCAATACGCTGGGCGTGCTCGTCGTGCAAAACCGGGCGCGGCGAAGCTATTCAGAAGAAGAGATCGAGGCGCTGCAAACGACGGCGATGTTGCTCGCCGAATTGATCGCGTCGGGGGAATTGCAATCGGTCGCTGGCCAGGGCGCCGAGATAGCGCTGCGTCGTCCGCTTTCGCTGAAGGGATCGCCGATCGCCGAGGGGCTTGGGCTCGGCCATGTCGTGCTGCACCAGCCCCGAATCATCGTCACCCGGCTCGTCGCCGATGACGTGGATAGCGAAATGGTGCGGCTGGAGACGGCGATCGAGGCGATGCGCGTTTCGGTCGACGAACTCATCGAACGGTCGGACAACGCTGGCCCGGGCGAGCACGTCGAGGTGCTGGAAGCTTTCCGGATGATCGCCCATGATCGCGGCTGGCTGCGCCGGTTGCGCGAGGCGGTCAGCAGCGGCCTGACCGCCGAGGCGGCGGTCGAGCGCGTTCAGAACGATGCGCGCGCCAAGCTGCAACGCCAGACCGATCCTTATTTGCGCGACCGGCTGCACGATCTCAACGATCTGGCCAACCGACTCCTGCATCAATTGGCGGGCCAGAGTCTGACCTTGCTGCCCAGCGCCTTGCCCGAGAACGCCATTCTGGTCGCCCGCTCCATGGGGCCGGCGGCCTTGCTCGACTATGACCGCTCGCGTTTGCGCGGCCTCGTGCTGGAAGAGGCGGGGGCGTCCAGCCATATCGCGATCGTCGCGCGGGCGCTCTCCATTCCGGCGGTCAGCGAAGTCGCCAATATTTCGGAAATCGTCGAACATGGCGATGCGATCATCGTCGACGGCTTGACGGGCGAAGTGCAATTGCGCCCGCAACCCGATATCGAGGAATCCTATCGCGATAAGGCGCGCCTGCGCGCCCGGCGCCAGGATCAATACCGGGCCTTGCGCGATACGCCCTCGGTGACGCGCGACGGGGTCGAGGTTGGATTGCACATGAATGCGGGCCTGGTCGTCGACCTGCCGCATCTTGACGAGAGCGGCGCGCAATCCATCGGCCTGTTCCGCACGGAACTGCAGTTCATGCTCGCCCTGCGCTTTCCGCGCCTGTCGGCGCAGGAAATGCTCTACCGGACCGTGCTCGACGCGGCGGGCGATCGGCCCGTCACCTTCCGCACGCTCGACATCGGCGGCGACAAAGTGCTCCCCTATATGAAGGGGCCGGAAGAGGAAAACCCGGCTCTGGGCTGGCGCGCGATTCGCATCGGGCTCGACAAGCCCGCGCTTCTTCGCACCCAGATGCGCGCGATGCTGCGCGCCGGCGCCGGGCGAAATCTGCGCATCATGCTGCCGATGGTCTCCAGCGTCGACGAATTCGTCGCGGCGCGGGCTTTGCTGGAGCGGGAACTCTTGTTCTCCGATCGCTGCGGGCGAGAACGCCCGCGCAAGCTGGAGGTCGGCTTGATGGTCGAGGTGCCCTCGCTATTATGGCAACTCGATGAAATCGCCGCGCGGGCCGACTTCTTGTCGGTCGGCTCCAACGATCTCCTGCAATATCTCTACGCCGCCGACCGCGACAACAAACGCGTTTCGAATCGATTCGACACCTTGTCTGCCGGCTTCCTTCGCGCCTTGAAGGCGATCGCCGACGCCGGGCGCCGCCATGACAAGCCGGTGACGCTGTGCGGTGAGATCGGCGGACGCCCGCTCGAGGCGATGACGCTCGTCGCTTTGGGCTATCGAGGCCTGTCGATGTCCGCCGCCGCGATCGGGCCGGTCAAAGCCATGGTGCTGTCGCTTGACGCCGCAGAGGCGGCGCGCGAGGTCGAAACGCTGCTGGCCGACAGCGGCGACGCCGCCTCGTTGCGCGGGCCCTTGCGCGCTTTGAGCGAACGGCTCGGCGTCAGGCTGTAGCGCGTCCCTATCCCATAGAGCCGACCATTTGGGGTCTCTGAGCATCGCCATGCCGCCGAACGACAATCTCGATCTGATCCTGCGCCGCCATCAGGAGATCGGCGCGCGCCTTTCGGAAGGCGGCGGCGGCAATGATTATGCGTCGCTGTTGCGCGAACTGGCCGAACTCGACCCCGTCGTCGCGGCGATCAAGGCCTATCGGACCAAAGAGCGCGAGCGCGCGGATCTAGCGGCCCTGGTCGCCGACGCCGCCACCGACGGCGAAATGCGCGCGATGGCGCGCGAGGAGCTCGAAGCCGCCGAGGCCGAAGCCGCGGCGATGTGGCAGGAAATCAGGCTTTCGCTGCTGCCCAAAGACGCCGCCGACGAAGGCAATGTCATCCTCGAAGTGCGCGCCGGCACCGGCGGCGACGAGGCGGCGCTGTTCGCCGGCGACCTTTTTCGTATGTATCTCAAATATGCCGAATCCAAACGCTGGAAAGTCGAAGTCCTTTCGATGAGCGAAGGCGCGGCGGGCGGCTATAAGGAAATTGTCGCCGAGATCGCCGGGCGCGGCGCTTTCGCCAGGATGAAATTCGAAAGCGGCGTGCATCGCGTGCAGCGCGTGCCGGCGACCGAAACGCAGGGGCGCATCCACACCTCCGCCGCCACCGTCGCAGTGCTGCCCGAGGCGCAGGAAATCGACCTCGTCATCAACGAATCAGACCTGAAGATCGATACGATGCGCTCCAGCGGGGCGGGCGGCCAGCATGTGAACAAGACCGAATCGGCGATTCGCATCACCCATCTGCCGACCGGCGTCGTCGTGGCGATGCAGGAAGAGCGCTCGCAGCATCGCAACAGAGCCAAGGCGATGGCCGTACTGCGCTCGCGCATTCTTGACGCCCAGAACCAGCGGGCGGACGATGAACGCGCCGCCGACCGTCGTTCGCAAGTCGGCTCGGGCGATCGTTCGCAGCGCATCCGCACCTATAATTTCCCGCAGGAGCGCGTGACGGACCACCGCATCAACCTCACGCTCTATACGTTGAGCAAAGTGATCGAGGGCGAGGGACTGGACGAAATCATCGACGCGCTGACCGCCGAGCGTCAGGCGGAGCTGCTGGCGGCGCAAGGGGCGCTGTAAAGGGCGGCCGTCCGCCCGCTTGAATCGGTTTCGCCACGAACGTTACGCCAGGTCGAATCGGACCTGCTTCGCCTGTTTACGCCGCTTCGGAGATCGTCACGTCGCCGCCGAAAGGAAGATGGCGATGAGCAATCTTGACGCAAGCTACGGATGATATCTCTCGCCGAGACTCAGAAATCAGGCCGCCTGGATGAATCGACTGCAGCGACGGGCCGCCGAAAGTAGGGGCCAGAAGACATCCAGAGCGGCAACGTCTTCGCAGGCGCCCTCACTGTTGGCTATGGCGATTGCTCACCATCAGGCAGGACGGTTGGCGGAGAGGCGGAGCCTCTCTATCGCCAAGTGCTGGCTATTGAGCCCGGGCATCCGTACGCCAACCACAACTTAGGCCTCATCGCCACCCAATTTGGCCATAACGAAATTGCCGTAAATCTGATCGCCAGGGCCCTGGCCGATCAACCTGATTTTGTCGAAGCGCACCGCAGTCTGGGCGCGGCGCTCATGAATATTGGCAAATTCGATGACGCGGCGGCTTCCTACAAACGGGCCTTGGCGCTCGCGCCCACCGATAACATTACGCATTATAATCTTGGCAACGCCGTTAAAATCCAGGGTAAGGCGGACGAAGCCGCGAAATGCTATCAACGAGCATTGGCGCTGAAGCCGGACTTTGCGGAGGCGCATAGCGCTCTCGGCTCCGCCCTCGCCGATCTCGGACAAACGGGGAAGGCTGAGATATCTTGTCGACGCGCCCTGGCGATCAAGCCGTTATATGCTTTTGCTCACCGCAATCTCGGCATCGCGCTTAGCCGCCAGGGCAAGCTCGCCGAGGCCGCGAATTCCTTCGGTCGCGCACTGGCGCTCATGCAAGACCGCGCAGAAGAGAGCCAGGATCTTCGAAGCCTGATAGCGGACAAAGGTAAATTAAAGGCCGCGTCTGTGACTATGGTCAGCGCCTCGCGCCACAGCGAAGCCGATTTCTATTTGAAATCGGCGATGGGACAGTCGCTTTCGCAGACATATTCAGCCTTTCCCGTGAAATCGAGAATTTATCCGTCCAACGCGAAATCTCTTTCAGCCTGCTACAATGATGCGATCGCGAACACCACAAATCCAGAAGAAATCCTGGTGTTTATTCATGACGATATCTTGCTTGCCGATTTTTTCTGGATCGACAAACTGATCTGGGGCCTCGAGAGATTCGATATTCTCGGATTGGCGGGCAACAAGAGACGATTGCCGCGACAGCCGGGCTGGATGTTCATCGATGACCAATTGACGCGCGATCAGTCTTCCCAACTGAGCGGCATGGTGGGATTCGACGTCTATGGCCGCCCGGGGCAGCGATGCAAGCTGCTCGATGGCGTCATGTTGGCCGCCAGAAAATCCACTTTCGAAAAGAGCGGCATCGGCTTCGACGAGCGGTTTGATTTTCATTTTTATGATCTCGATCTTTGCCGTCAGGCGGAAGAACGAAATCTGTCCCTGGGCGCCATTCCTTTGGGCGCCGTCCATCAAAGCGAAGGCAATTATGCCTCGCCGGAATGGAGGAGAGGCTATGACGCCTACTTGAGGAAGTGGGGGGACTGAGCCTGATGTTTGGGCCAGATGTCAGGTCGACATCGCGCGTGGCTAAAAATGCATCTCAATGTTCGACACAGCCAAGACCGTTTGATGGCGCGAGGAGGCCAAGAAAGTGGACCAGTCGATAACCGGAGCGCCTAATCTGTCGAGTTTTGGGTTGCCTCCCAACTACGTCAGTCGTCCAGCGCCGATATATTTTGATGACGCCCCCTATGTTGAAAGCAAAATCATTCATCAGCCGGAAGTCTATCAGGCGGCTGACTACCTTCTGAAGGGCGGCCAAAGAACGACGATCATTGACGTTGGCTGCGGCAATGGTCGAAAACTGCGGAGCGTTGAGGCGGGTCGCCATATCGGCGTTGATTTTGGATCCAACCTGTCTCTTTGCCGAAAACTCTTCGGCGAATGGGGCGAATGGATCGAAGCGGACTTTTCCAGCGCAGATTGCCTTGCAATTTCTGAACTTGCTGACGAAAAAACGGTCGTGGTTTGCGCGGATGTGGTCGAGCATCTCTTGAACCCCGAGCCGCTGGTGGCGCTTCTGGCGGCCTGCTATCGTCAAGGCGCCATCGTACTGACCAGCACGCCCGATCGAATTCGGGTACGCGGCGTCCACCATAGAGGGTCGCCGCCAAACCCTTCGCATATTCGCGAGTGGGCGCTCGCTGAATATGCCGAATTTCTTGCCGGTCACGGTTTGCCACCCATCTTTGCCGGTTACACGCTCAACAACAATGTCGAGCGCGAACTCAAGACAATTATCACGATCCATGACATCGCCGTCGATCGCGCTTGCGCCGTTGTCGCACAGCGCCGCCAAGGCGCGACGGTCGAGCCGTTCATTGATCAAAGGAAGGCTGCTTCCGAGGGCGCGCAGAATCGGCCGATCGCGATTGTCTCGGCCTATAACGAGGCGGATGTCATTGATGAAGCAGGCGAGGACCTTATCCATCAGGGATGCGACCTGATCGCGATTGACAATTGGTCGACGGATGAAACATGGGACGTCCTTAAAGCCCTGGCGGCCCGCTATCCCGCGCGCGTGCGAATTGAACGGTTTCCGGAAGTGGCGGCGACGCATTCTGAGTGGCGCCGAATTCTTCATTTCAAGGCATGGATCGCGAGCCAGTTCCGCGGCCGATGGATCATTCACTCGGATGCCGACGAGCTTCGGCGCTCGCCGTTCCCGGGCCTCACGCTTGCGGAAGGCCTCTATATCGCACAAAGCGTCGGCGCGAACCGCGTGGATTTCAACGTGATGAACTTTCGACCGATCGACCCGGCTCCATTTCAGCCCGGCACATTAAAAAGCCGCTTCTCGTATTTCGAATACGGAACGCGGCGCGACGGGCATTTTGTTCAGTCCAAAGCGTGGCTGCAGGGCGCAGATACCGTCGACCTCGTTTCAAGCGGCGGTCACATCGCCGCTTTCCCAGGCGCCGTAGACTTTCGCTATAAGTTTCTGCTCCAGCATTATCCGATCCGTTCGGTCGAGCACGGACGCCGCAAGGTCTTGAGGGAACGCCAAGCGCGCTGGTCGCCTCAGGAGCGCGCGGGCGGCCTTCACGTTCACTATGAGAATTTTTCCGAGACTTCCTCGTTCCTCTGGCCTCCGGAGAAACTCCATCAACGCAACGCCTGCTTTTGGAGCGAACATGGGCTGCCTGTCATCACAGACATTGCGGAACGTCGCTCTGACGCTGGAATAGTCTGAAAATCTGCGCGCGCCGGCGTCTGCGCCCATCGAAGCCAGCGTGCAGTTCGCCCAATACGAACACTTTCGTTTTGTTTCGCCCACACATCATCCCGTCCCGGATTGCCCCGGGTTACGAGACGCAATTTCTCACAGCGGCTATGACGCCGCCGGCGACATTGGTCCGCTCCCCGCGCCGGTCGCCGCGATGGCGGCGGCGATCTCCGCCAGATCCTGTTTCGAGAGTTCAAGCGTCGCCGCGTCCAGCCAGCCGTCGACCTGGGCTGGCCCGCGGGCGCCGACGATGGCGCCGGTGACGCCGGGCCACGCAAGCGCCCAACTCACGGCGACCGCCGCGACCGTGGTTTGCCGGCGATCGGCGATTGGCTTGAGAGCCGCGGCCAATTTGAGATTGCGCGCCAGGTTCTCCCCTGAGTATTCGGGATTGCGCGAGCGCCAGTCGTCGCTGGACAAGGACTGGGCGCGCTCGGCGTTAAACCGTCCGCTCAGCAGGCCCGACTGCATCGGGCTGTAGACGATCACGCCGGTCCCTTGAGCAAGACAGAGGGGCAGTTCGGTTTCGGCGATTCCGCGGCGGATCGCCGAGAAAGGCGGCTGCAAACTATCGACATGCCCGACGCGCTCGGCCGCCTCGACTTGCGCCGCATTGTGGTTGGACAAGCCGACGGCGCGCACCTTTCCTTCCTTTTTCATATCGAGAAGCGTTCCCCAATATTCCTCGATCGGCGCGCCATCGTTGGGCGGCCAGTGCATCTGGTAGAGGTCGATCTGCTCGACGCCGAGGCGCTTCAGCGACGCCTCCAGGTCGCGGCGGACGCTCGCCGCCGCGCCGACCCGCTTGGCCGGCGCCTTGCGGTCGTTTTCATCCCAGACGAGACCGGCCTTGGTGAATACGTAAGGGCGCTTGCTCATAGGGATTTCGGCGAGCGCCTGACGCACCAGTTCTTCCGAATGGCCCAGACCATAGACGGCCGCCGTATCGATCCAGTTGATTCCGCGTTCGACCGCGTGGCGGATCGCGGCGATCGATTCGCGGTCGTCCTGGTCTCCCCAGGCGAAGGCCCAGCCGCCGCCGCCGATCGCCCAGGCGCCAAAACCGACACGCGTGATTTTCATATCGGTTCGGCCGAGAGGCCGCGTCGGGAGAGCGGCGGCCTCCGCAGCCGGCTTTTCATTTCCAACCATGAGCTTCGTCCTGATTTGCCCGATATGCGGCGCCAGCTTCTTTAGCGGCCGGCGGCAGGTGAGCAAAGGCCTCGGCGCTTGTTGCGCGACTTTGTGATCGGCGCGGCGACGCGACCCGAGGTCTTGTCTGTTAAGACATCATCGATGACCTATTGCCAGCCAAGCCTTGCCGGTTGCATGCTTTTCGCATAGTTCGGATCATTCGTTGCGCATGGTGCGCGCTCGCTCGCCGATGCATAAGATTCTCGCCTTGTTGGAGAAGTCCTGGGGATGACCGTGCGTCTGCCGCGCTGGACGCCGGGTCAAAGGATCGGCCTGATGGGCGGGTCCTTCAATCCGCCGCACGAAGGCCATTTGCTTGTCTCGCGGCTGGCGTTGCAGCGGCTCAAACTCGACAGATTATGGTGGCTGGTGACGCCGGGCAACCCGCTCAAGCCAGTCGATGGATTGCCGGCCTTGCCCATGCGAATCGAGGCCGCCCGCGCGCTCGCCAGGGATCCGCGCATCGCCGTCACGGGCTTTGAGGCCGAGATCGGCGCGCGCTTCACCCATGATTCGATCGCCTGGCTCGTCAGGCGCGCGCCGGGCGTCCATTTCGTCTGGATCATGGGCGCGGACAATTTGCGCCAGTTCCATTTATGGCGGCGCTGGCGGGACATTGCCCGGCTCGCGCCCATAGCGGTGGTGGACCGCCCGGGATCGACGCTGCGCGCGCTGAGCAGCCACGCCGGCGCCGCGCTCGCGCCGTTTCAGGTCGCTGAAAGCGACGCGGCGGGATTTGCGGATCGGCGCGCGCCCGCGTTCATCTTCCTGCATGGGCCGCGCTCCGCCATGTCTTCGACCGCGATTCGGCGCGTCGGACCGGCGTAAGAGAGACAGGGCGCCGCGTCCCAGCCGCCCTGAACGTCCGTTTCCGCTATTGACCGCTTTTCCCGGAGACGGCCAGTTGAAAACAAGGCGAAGAGGGATCATCTTCGTATAGTGGCGCCGGCGGTCCGGCGCCCTGCAGGAGGATTCCAACGCTGACATTCTCGCCCCATGACGAAGCGGCGCTTTCGCCGCTTGCCCCGGCGGTCCGGCCCAAGCAACAGGACGCCGACCAACTCGCGCAAACCGTGCTGACAAGCCTGGAAGACGCCAAAGCGGAGGACATCGTATCGGTTGATCTGCGCGGCAAGACAACGCTCGCCGATCTCATGATTGTTGCGACGGGACGCTCCAACGTTCACGTTCGCGCCATCGCCGATCGCGTCGTGAAGGCTTGCAAGGCGGCTGGCTTTGCCGCCCCTCGCATTGAGGGCCTGCCGCATTGCGATTGGGTCTTGCTCGACGCCCACGACGCCATCGTTCATATTTTCAAGCCAGACGTGCGCCAGTTCTACAATCTTGAAAAGATGTGGGGCGCCGATCGGCCTGGCGAGAAGCGCCAGTTGAAATTGGTCTGAACCTGAGCGCCATCGCGCGGCGGATGCGCGCAAGCGGCCGGCATTTTTCGCGAGGGCGATTGTGCGTTTGATGCTGATCGGCGTCGGTCGCCTCAAGGCGGGCCCTGAAAGAGAATTATTCGAGCGTTATTTCAAGCGGCTCGCCGATCTCGCGCGAACGTCAGGGATTTCCGGCGTCGATTTGCGCGAAATCGAGGAAGGGCGCGCGCGACGGCCCGAAGACCGCCAGGCCGAAGAATCTCGTTTGATTCTCGCGAGCCTGCCCAGAGGGGCCCGCCTCGCTTTGCTTGACGAGCGCGGCGCAGCCCTTTCCAGCACGCAATGGGCGAGCGAAATTGGCAAGGCGCGCGACAGCGCGGCGCCCGCCTATGCTCTGGTCATCGGCGGTCCCGACGGGCTCGACCCCTCTTTGCGCGGCCAGGCCCAAAGCGTCCTGTCGTTTGGCGCGATGACGTGGCCGCACCAGCTTGTGCGCGTCATGGCGGCCGAACAGCTTTACCGGTCGCTCTCGATTCTTGTCGGCCATCCCTATCATCGGGCGTGAAAGCCGCTTTGTTGTCGCGGTCTTGGACGATAGAATCGAGGGATGAAGATTCGCGGGTTGTCGAGAGGGGAGACGCTGGCGGCGAGCGGCAGGGCGGGGCTGGCGCCCAGCTTCGCCGCGCTGGCGCCCAGCTTCGCCGCGCTGGCGCTATTGATCTTGTCGGGCGTTGCTTTTCCTCCATGCGCCTTTGCCGATCCCGCCCCTCCCGCCGCCAAAAGCGACGACAAGGCGACGCAGGAAATGCAGTTGCGCGGCGTCGAGGACACGATGCGCGCGTCGGAAGACCAGCGCCGGCGCATCGAAGCCGACATCGAGACGATCCGCGCCGATCGCGCGCGGCTCAATGCGGCTTTGATCGAGACAACCGCCAAAGTGCAGGACACCGAGCGCCAGATGGATGCGGCCAATACGCGGCTGACGACGCTTGTCGGCAGCGAGAACGCGTTGCGTCGGTCGCTTGAAAGCCGGCGCGGGGTGATCGCCGATGTTCTTGCCGTGCTGCAGCGCATGGGGCGCAGCCCCCCGCCCGCTATTCTGGTGCGCCCGCAGGACATGACGCAGGCGATCCGGGCCGCGATGTTGCTCGGCTCGGTCCTGCCCGACCTGAAATCGGAAACCGTCGCGCTCGCCCAGGACCTCGATGAACTGGCCGATTTGCGAAAATCCATCGCCAGCGAGCGGGAAAGCCTTGGCCAGCGCGCCGAAAGCCTTGCGAAAGACAAGGAGCGGCTGACCGCTTTGGTCGTCGCCCGCCAGCAATCGTTGGCGGACGCCGAGCAGGCTTTGGGCTCGGAGCGCGACCGCGCCGCCGAACTCGCGCGTCAGGCGGCCAATCTCAAAGAGTTGATCGCGCGCATGGAATCGGAGATCGCTCCCGCCAAGGCGGAGGCGGCGGCCTCGCACGCGGCCGATGAAGCAGCCGCGGCCGATGTCGAGACGCGCGCCAGCGCCGCCAAGACCAAAGATCCCGCACGGTTGAGGCCAGCGCTCGCTTTTGCCGACGCCAGGGGCCAGCTCGCGTTGCCGGCGGCCGGAACGATCCTCAAGGCTTTCGGGGCGCCGGACGCATTTGGGAGGGGGGCGGAAACGGGCGTCTCCATCGCCACGCCGGCCGCTGCGACGGTCGCCTCGCCGATCGACGGTTGGGTCGCCTTTTCCGGTCCTTACCGGACGTATGGGCAACTCTTGATAATCAACGCTGGTGGGGGCTATTATATGGTGCTGGCTGGTATGGACCGAATCAATGTGGGGGTCGGTCAGTTCGTCCTGGCGGGCGAGCCGGTTGCCTCGATGGGCGACGGTTCGGCGAGGACGGCCGCCGCGGCAGCTATTGGCGCCGCGCAACCTATTCTCTATATCGAAGTGCGAAAAGACGGAGCGGCAATCGATCCGGGGCCGTGGTGGGCGAAGACGGACATCGAAAAGGCACGCGGATGATGCGCAAGGTTTCTTATCTGGTTTTGGGCGCGGCGATTGGCGCGGCGGCAGTTTCGTTGGGCCCGCAGTCGGCGCTGTTCATCAGCACCGGCGCGCGCGCGGCGGCCGCCGACACCTATCGCCAGCTCAATCTGTTTGGCGACGTGTTCGAGAAAATCCGCACCGATTATGTCGAAAAGCCCGATGAGGGCAAGTTGGTCGAGGCGGCGATCAACGGCATGCTGTCTTCGCTCGATCCCCATTCGAGCTATATGGACGCCAAGAGCTTCCGGGACATGCAGGTGCAGACCAAAGGCGAGTTCGGCGGTCTTGGCATCGAAGTCACCGAAGACGATGGGCTGATCAAGGTTGTGACCCCGATCGACGATACGCCTGCCGCGAAGGCCGGCATTCTCTCGGGCGACATCATCACCGACATCGATGGCGAGGCTGTGCAGGGGCTGACCCTCAATCAGGCGGTCGACAAGATGCGCGGCGCCATCAATACGGCGGTCACCCTGAAGATCGCGCGTGGCCCCAAAAAGGATGTCAAGGAGATCAAGATCGTCCGCGACGTCATCAAGATTCAATCGGTGCGCTCGCATGTCGAGAGCGACGACCTCGGCTATATCCGCATCACCCAGTTCAACGAACAGACCTACGACGGTCTCAAGAGCGCGATGGACAAGTTCCAGAAGGACGCTCCGGGCGACAAGCTCAAGGGCTACATTCTCGATCTGCGCAACAATCCGGGCGGTTTGCTCGACCAGTCGATCGAGGTCGTGAACGCATTTCTGGATCGCGGCGAAATTGTTTCGACGCGCGGGCGCAACGCCGATGAGACCCAGCGTTACAATGCGCGGCCGGGCGGCGACCTTTCGCATGGCAAGCCCATGGTCATTCTCATCAATGGCGGCTCCGCTTCCGCGTCCGAGATCGTTTCGGGCGCCTTGCAGGACCACAAGCGCGCCACGCTGATGGGCACACGTTCGTTTGGCAAGGGCTCCGTCCAGACGATCATCCCGCTTGGCCAGAATGGCGCCTTGCGACTGACGACCGCGCGTTACTATACGCCGTCGGGCCGTTCGATTCAGGCCAAGGGCATTGAGCCGGATATCGAGATTCTCGAGGATGTGCCGGACGAGCTGAAGGGCAAGGATGACACCAAGGGCGAGGCTTCGCTGAAGGGCCATCTCAAGAATGGCGACGATGAAAAGACGGGGTCGCAGGCCTATGTGCCGCCCGACGTCAAGAACGACAAGCAGTTGATCGCCGCCGTCGATCTCTTGCACGGCGTCAAGAAGGCGGCCGCTATTCCGACCGAGCCTGCCGCCGCCACGCCTGCGCCTGCTGCTCCGGCGACGGATCCGACCGCGCAGCCGACGCCGCCTGTCGCGACGCCGGCGCCGGCCGTTCCCGAAGCCGATCCGGCCAAGCCGAACTGAGCGGCCTGCATCGCCAATCGCCCGCTCCTCTGTCAACCGGAGGGGCGGGTGTTCGTTTGTTATGAGCCGGTGAGCAGGCCTTTGACGATGGCGCTCGCCTTGGCGAAATCCATCTGGCCGGGATAGGCGTCCTTCAGGGCCGCGACGACCTTGCCCATATCCTTGATGCTGGTCGCGCTGGTCAGCGCAATCGCCGCGTCAGCCGCTGTTTTCATCGCGGCTTCGTCCATCTGCTTGGGCAGGAACTCGCTGATGACGGCGATTTCGGCGCTTTCTTGATCGGCCAGTTCCTGGCGTCCGGCCTGCTGATAAATGCCGAGCGATTCCTGGCGCGACTTCACCATTTTGGTGAGGAGAGCCAATTCATCGGCGCGGCTGACGATCTTTCCGGTCCCTCGCATTTCGATCTCGCGATCTTTCAGCGCGGCCATGATGAGCCGTAAGGCGCCGACGCGGACCTTGTCGCCCGCTTTCATCGCGTCTTTCATCTGTTGAGCCAAAATCTCGCGCATTGTTTTCATGCCTTGTCGTTAGGTCGCCCGTTGGCGGTTGCTGGCTCAGGCGAGGTCGAAACTTGACGCGGCGCCCGCCCGGCGCATAAGCACGGGGCGATTTTGTTTCTCGGCGACTCTAGAGCGCGCATGACCTCTGTTCAAGGCGATACCGAAACGGACGGCTGGACCCTTCCCAAGGCGACGGCTTTGCTGGTCATGGCCGACGGAACCATATTGGAAGGGTTTGGCTTTGGCGCAACAGGCGTTGCCGTCGGCGAAGTCTGTTTCAACACGGCGATGACGGGTTATGAAGAGATTCTGACCGATCCCTCCTACGCCGGCCAGATCATCACCTTCACCTTTCCCCATATCGGCAATGTCGGCACGAACGAAGAAGATATCGAAACGGTCAACCTGGCGGCGTCGGCGGGCGCGCGCGGCGTCATCGTGCGGGCCGATGTCACCGATCCGTCGAATTTCCGGGCGACGCGTCGGCTCGACGCCTGGTTGAAGGCGCGCGGCATCATCGGGCTTTATGGGATCGATACGCGGGCGCTGACGGCGCTGATCCGTGAGCGCGGCATGCCCAATGCCGTCATCGCGCACGAACCAGACGGTCAATTCGACCGGAGCGCGCTCCTCGCTGAGGCCGCCGCATGGCCGGGCATTGACGGCATGGATCTGGTGCCAGGCGTCACTTCGGCCCAGCGCTATGATTGGGATGAGACCAGTTGGACGCTTGGCCAGGGCTATGGGCGCCCGGCCGAGACGAAATATAAAGTCGTCGCGATCGACTACGGCATCAAGCGCAACATCCTTCGTCTTCTGTCCGATTCCGGCTGCGCGGTCACTGTGGTCCCCGCGACCGCCTCAGCCCAGGACATATTGGCGATGGCGCCCGACGGCGTCTTCCTTTCCAATGGTCCGGGCGATCCCGCCGAAACCGGCCATTATGCCGTGCCGGTCATCAAGGCGCTGCTGGAGAAGCACGTGCCGATTTTCGGCATTTGCCTTGGCCATCAGATGCTAGGGCTGGCGGTGGGCGCACATACGCTCAAGATGAAACAGGGCCATCATGGCGCCAACCATCCGGTGAAAGATTTCACGACCGACAAGGTCGAAATCGTCTCGATGAACCACGGCTTCGCCCTGGATCGCGAAACCTTGCCGGCGAACGCGGCGGAAACCCACGTGTCGCTGTTCGATGGCTCAAATTGCGGCATCGCCCTTACCGACCGCCCGGCTTTCTCCGTTCAGCATCACCCGGAAGCTTCGCCAGGTCCGCGCGACAGCCATTATTTGTTCAAGCGCTTCGTCGAGACGATGGAAAAGGCGCGCGTCCCCGGTTGATCGCCGGCGTCAGCATTGCGCGCCGGCATTTACTCTTCGGTGAGGCGATGGATCTGCTGCATCAGCGTGCCGATCTGCGCCTTCAGCTTGGCGTTCTCCGCTTCAAGCGCCTTTATCTTGGCCGTGGGATCGGCGGTCGCGGAAGTCGATTGGCTCTCTTCGCCTCCCAGAAAATCAACTCCGGCCAGGTCGTCCCTTCGCCAGACCAGCCTCGCGCGCCGTGAAATTCCCCTCTGCGGGATGGTGATTTCGAACGTTTCGGGAAGCGAAAAGGTGCTGGCCAGATTGATGCGCGCGCCGACTTCCGACAATTGATTGACGGTGCAGGCTGTCGAGATGGCGCCATCGCTATAGCTGATGCGCGCCTGCAAGAAGGTCCGCACCCGAGGGGAGCGGCGCGATTCGATGGACTTCGTGTCGGCAGAACTGTCGGCCACCTTACCCTCTTCGATAAAGACCTTCCAACAGCACAAACGCCGGCCGCTATTTCTCTTTGGGCGAGGCTGCCTGACGATTGTTCATTAACGCTAAATGGCGTCGCCGAAAACCTATCAATCAAATGGCATTTCTGGAATCATTATTACCCAAATATGACGCAATCGAATTCGCTTTGTTTTGAGAAAACCCCAAAAACTCGCCTATTCCGCCATTTCCTGCGCCAAGCGCTGCATGAAGCCGATGCAGGCCTCGACCTGCGAAACTTCGAGGAATTCATCGGGCTTATGCGCCTGATCGATCGAGCCCGGCCCGCAAACGACGGTCGGCAGGCCGGCGCGCTGGAATTGTCCCGCTTCCGTCGCATAGGAGACCGCATTCGTCCGGTTGGAGCGGGTGAGCTTCAAAGCAAGGGTCTCGGCCAGGGAGCCAGGTTCGGCGTCGAGACCGGGCACGTCCACCTCGATGATCGTCTCGACTTTCGGTCCCGCGACAAAACGCGTCAGGCGCGGCAAAGCGACGCTGTCGATGTACGATTGGATGTGGCGCAGCGGCGCCATTGTCGATGCGCCGGGCAGGCCGCGGAACTCCCAATGAAACATACATTCGCGCGCCAGGATATTGCGCGCCGTTCCGCCATGGATCGTGCCGACGTGCAGCGTCGAATAGGGCGGGTCGAAGCGCGAATTAAGTCGGTCCGGAGCCTCATAAGCCAAAGCCTCGCGATAGATTTCGGTCACGATATCGCAGGCGCAGGCCACCGCATTGGCGCCCAGAGCCGGTTTGGCCGAATGGGCCTCCTGGCCGGTCACGGTCGTGCGGAAGGTGGCGATGCTTTTATGGGCGTCCGCGACTTCCATCATGGTGGGTTCGCCCACAATCACCGCGCCGGGGCGCGGAAGGTCCTTGCCGAAACGCCGGATGAAATCGAGCGATCCTTCGCAGGTCGTCTCCTCGTCGTAGCTCAGAAGGATTTGGATCGGCCGCCGCAGTCCGGCCGCCTTGAAAGTGGGAATCATGGCCAGCGCAATGGCGTCGAACCCCTTCATATCGCATGAGCCGCGCCCATAAAGGCGGCCGGAAGCGCCGCGCAGCGTGAAGGGATCGCTGGTCCATTTCTGTCCTTCGACCGGCACGACGTCGGTATGGCCGGAGAGCACGATCCCGCCTTCGACCATCGGCCCGATCGTCGCCAGCAGCGCGGCTTTGTCGCCGGCGGCGTTGGGCGCGCGCAGCACGGGAATGTCCTGCGCCCGCAAGTAATCTTCGACAAAATCGATCAGCGGCAAATTGCTCTTGTCGCTTTCGGTGTCGAACGCCGCCAGGCGCTCGAGAAGAGCAATGGCGCTGGCTTTGAGGTCGTCGCTCATTCCGCTTTTCCTTCCAGGCTCCAACATAGGACGAATTCGGGTGAAATCGAAAGCGCGCCGGGACATACGATAGGACTCGACGGCCCGCCGCGCCTTGCTAGAATGGGGCCATGTACACGGCCGTCAGCAACAAAATCAAAGTCACCGTTCGTCCAAAATATCTGGAGGAGCAATCCGAGCCTGACGAAAGCCGCTATTTCTGGTCTTACACCATCGAAATCGCCAATGTCGGCGACAGAATCGTGCAACTGACCCATCGCCATTGGGAGATCACCGACGCCAATGGCCGCCGCGAAGAAGTGCGCGGCCCCGGCGTCGTCGGTGAACAGCCCAAGCTGAAGCCGGGCGACGCGTTCAGTTACACCTCGGGCTGCCCGCTGAAGACGCCGAGCGGCATCATGGTGGGAACCTATCGGATGATCGACGAGAGCGGCGAAGCGTTCGACGTCGCGATACCGGCCTTTTCGCTCGACAGTCCTCATGCGAAACGGATGCTGAATTAGGTTGACCCGCGGCCCGCTCAGTTCATCGCCTTTTCGATCTGCGGCCGCACGACGCTGGCCAGGGTCTGGGCGTTCATCGGCCCGACCAGTTTGAAGGCGATGGTTCCATCGCCCTTGACGATGAAGGTCTCCGGCACGCCATAGACGCCCCAGTCGATGCCGGCCCGCCCGTCGCGATCGACGCCGACGTTGGCGTAGGGATCGCCTTTGGCGCCAAGGAAACGGCGCACATTTTCCGGATCGTCCTTTTGCGCGACGCCGATCAGTTTGACGCCTTTGGCCGCCAGGGCCTTGTCGGCGGCAAGATCAAGCAGGATGGCATGCTCCTCGTGGCAGGGCAGGCACCAGGACGCGAAGATATTGATGACTGAAACATGACCCTGCCGCAGATCGGCGTCCCTGAGGCCGGCGGCGCCGTCGAGCGCGGGCAGATCGAGAGGCGGGGCGCTCTGGCCGATCAGCGCAGAGGGGATGCGTGAGGCGTCGCCGGCAAACAGACGGACAAAGAACAGCAGCGCCAGAGCAGCGAAAATCAGCAGGGGCGCTAAAGTGAGAAGATTGCGGCGTCGGGGCGTCCGCCCCTCGGTGTCGCTCAAGACTCGCCGCCGCTTCCGCGCGTCTCCTCGAGGCGGCGCAGCGCCGCGCTCTGCGCCCGGAAATCGGCGAGCGTGGCGAGGATCATTCCCAATATCGTCAGCGCCGCGGTCGCGTAGGCCGCGGCGACAAAACCCCAATGCGGCGAATCGCTCATGGGCGCATCCCCGCCGGCGCAAGGCCCGGGGCCAGCCGATCGTCGCGCGCAGCGGCCATCATGGTCAGCCGGGCGACGCGCCGGCGCAGGATTTCATTGCGGATCGCCATCACATGCAGGGTGATGAAAAGCAGCGTGAAAGCCAGCGACATGATCAGCAGCGGCCACAGCAATTCGGGCGCGATGGTCGGGCCGCCGAGCCGGAAAACCGACGCCGGCTGATGCAGCGTATTCCACCAATCGACCGAGAATTTTATGATGGGCAGATTGACGCAGCCGACCAACGTCAGGATCGCCGCCGCCCGCGCGGCGCGCCCGGCGTCCTCGATCGTGCGCCAGAGCGCGATCAGGCCGAGATAGAGAATGAACAGGACAAGCACGGAGGTCAGCCGGGCGTCCCACACCCAATAGGTTCCCCACATCGGCTTGCCCCACAGCGAGCCGGTGGCGAGGCAAATGAAGGTGAAGCCGGCGCCGAGCGGCGCCGCGGCCTTCTGCGCCGCGTCGGCCATCGGATGACGCCAGACCAAAGTGCCGAGCGCCGCCAGCGCCATCACGCCATAGATGAAGGTCGACATCCACGCCGCCGGAACATGCAGATACATGATCCGCACCGTCTCGCCTTGCTGATAGTCAGGGGGCGCGGCGAAGGAAAGCCAGAGGCCGATGGCGAATAGCATCGCCGTCGCGACGGCGAGCCAGGGCAGGGCCCGCCGCGTGAGCGCAATGAAGACCGTCGGATTGGCCAAATTCCACATGATTGTATTTTAGCCTTGCGGCGCGCGGCCCGCAATGACGCCAGGCGCGCGGCGTCCCCGGATTTGCGCGGCGGGGCGACATTTGATACAGCGGCGAGCCAAGGGCCGCTCGTTATCGGCCATCGATGGAACCCATGCGCAATGGATAAGTTCACGACCCTCACCGGCGTCGCGGCGCCACTTGAGATCGATAATGTCGATACCGACATGATCATTCCCAAGCAATATCTGAAAACGATCAAACGGACCGGGCTCGGCGCCGGCCTCTTTTCGGAGATGCGTTACGCCGACGACGGCTCGCCCAATCCCGATTTCGTTCTCAACAAGCCGGCCTATTCCAAAGCGAGGATTCTCGTGGCGGGCGATAATTTCGGCTGCGGTTCGTCGCGCGAACATGCGCCCTGGGCGCTGCTGGACTTTGGCATCCGCTGCGTGATCTCGACGGATTTCGCCGACATTTTTTACAACAATTGCTTCAAGAACGGCATCCTGCCGATCAAGGTTTCTCCCGAAGATCTGGAGAAGCTGATGGATGACGCGCGGCGCGGGGCGAATGCGACCTTGACCGTGGATTTGCTAGCCCAGGAAATCAAGGGTCCCGACGGCGGCACGGTGCGTTTCGAAATCGACGCCTTTCGCAAGCACTGCCTGATCGAGGGGCTGGACGATATCGGTCTGACGATGGTCGAGGCCGGCGCCATCAAGTCGTTTGAAAGCAACGCCGCGTCGGCGCGTCCCTGGAACTGACATCCGGCCGCGCCGCTTTTGGACAGGGTCGGCGATAGCGTTCGGTTGCCGTGAAATCCGCTGGGGATCTGCCGATGAAGCGAGCCTGTCTTCGATTGGCCAAAGCCGCGGCGATGCTCCTCGCTCTGTCGGCCCCGGCGCACGCGGATTTCTCGTCCTGCGTGGCGTCGCTGCGCGCCGATGCGAGCCGCGCCGGCGTACCCGCGACGACGCTGGACGCGGCGTTCGGCGGCCTTCAGCCTGATTTGAAGGTGCTCGACTTCCAGAAGGATCAGCCGGAGTTCAAGACGCCGGTCTGGGACTATCTGGCGACCCTCGTCGACGAAGAGCGCGTGACGGACGGCAAAGCGCGGATGGCCGAACAGGCTTCCGCCCTCGCCACGGCCGAGCAGCGCTATGGCGTCAACCGCTATGTGATCGCCGCCGTCTGGGGCGTCGAGTCGGATTTTGGCCGCTCGATGGGCAAGCGGCCACTGGTGCAATCGCTCAGCACCCTGGCGTGCCTGGGCGAACGCGCGAGCTATTTTCGCGGCGAGCTGATGGCGACGCTCAAGATCATCGCCAATGGCGATGTTCCGGCCGACCGGTTGAACGGCTCATGGGCCGGCGCATTCGGACAGACGCAATTCATGCCCTCGACATTCCTGCGGCTGGCGGTCGACCTTGATGGCGACGGCAGGCGGGATATTGTCGATTCGGCGGCCGACGCTTTGGGCTCGACCGCCAATTACCTGCGCAAATCGGGCTGGCGGCCCGGCGCGCCCTGGGGGTTCGAAGTTAAATTGCCAGCCGGCTATTCCGGGCCGTCGGGCCGGCGCAACAAGGCCCCGATGTCGACATGGGCGGCGCGCGGCCTGACGCGGATCGACGGGCGTCCGCTTGGCGAGGGCGAAGCGGGCCTGCTGGCCCCGGCCGGGCTCAATGGTCCGGTCTTTCTCGTCACCAGCAATTTCGATGCGATTTACTCCTACAATGCTTCGGAATCTTATGCTCTGGCGATCGCCTCCCTCTCCGACAGGCTGGCCGGCGGCCGGCCCTTCGCGACGCCATGGCCGACCGACGATCCGGGATTGTCGCGCGCCGAGCGCCGCGAATTGCAGAAGCTCCTGAACGCGCGCGGCTATGACGTTGGCGAGCCGGACGGCTCGGTCGGCAAAAAGACGAAAGACGCGATCGCCGATTTCGAGAGCAAGAATGGCCTCGAGCGCGACGGGCGTCCGTCAGCCAAAGTGCTCGCCGCGCTTCGACGCTAGAACGCACGGCGAAAATTGGGCGCCGGTTTTTCGCAAATCGTGCGCGTTTTCAAGGAATCTCGTGTCGGACGCGCGTCATAGTCGCCCCCTATCCTCGCGCTGCGCATGGAACTTTTTCGGGTGCACGGTGTTTTGTGATCTTGAGCAGCATTGGCTTGCTCCAATCGGGGAGATTTCCATGAGTATTCGCGCCGCTTTATGCATTGCCGCTTTGACCGCTACGGTTGCCGCCGCATCGCCAGCGTCTGCGCAGCAGCAGTCGAACGTCAAGGTTGGGGCGTTGCGATGCGAAGTCGCAGCAGGCCTGGGCATGATCATCGCCTCCAGCAAGGAAATGGAGTGCCGGTTCACTTCGGCGCGCGGCTATACCGAGCATTATTACGGCACGATCCGGAAATTCGGTCTCGATATCGGCCAGACCAATCGAGGCACTCTGGCGTGGGACGTTTTTGCCCCGACGATGGGCCCGAGGCGGCATGCGCTCGCGGGCGACTATGCCGGCGTCGACGCTTCGGCGACGGTCGGAGCGGGCATTGGCGCCAACGCGCTGGTCGGCGGTCTTGATCGCTCGTTCACCCTCCAGCCTTTGTCGATTCAGACGCAGACCGGACTGGCTCTCGCCGCGGGCGTCGCGTCGCTGACGCTTCGTCCCGGTCGCTGACCAGGGCGTCATTCTCCCCGGGTTGCGGCTGGGGCCATCGCTCCAGCGCGGCCCGGCCGGCGTCGGTCAGGCCATAGAGGCCGCGCTCGGCGCGCGCGAACCAGTCATAGACATTCCCTTGCAGGATTTTGGCGGCGTCGGGGATCGACGGCTTCAGATCGCGCGGCCGGCGCGGACCGCGCGTCATCGCCGCCGCGCAGGCGAGCGCTTGCTGGCGATAGAAGGTCATGACCGGCGCGCGCGATCCGCCGCCCGCGACGGGATCGCCTTGCCGGCGCCGATGTTCCTCGACCAGCCGGGATCGTCGGCGCGGATTCCGACGCGGCTCCGGCGCGGCCGGACTGACGAGGATATGGACCTCGCCGTTCTGCGAAACCCCCAGCATCCCGAAGCCGAGCCGCCGGCATAGATTGCGGAAGCGGGCGTCGTTTTCGCGCCCCTTGCCGCGCGCCGAGAGCGGGGCGGCGAGCCAGACCTCATCGCAGGCGGGCGCGCGCTCCACGGCTTGCAGCACAAGCTCAAGATTGAAGCTGAGCTTCAATTCGCCAATGACGACGATGGGCGCGGCGTCGGCGCCGAGTGCGACCAGGTCGCAATGGCCGATCTCGCCTTTGACGGCGAAACCGAGGCCTTCGAGGAAGCGCTTGACGGGTAGATAGAGCGAAGTTTCCAGGGAGAAAGCCTCCGGCGCGACAGGCGCATGGGCCGAGAATCAAACGCCGAGACGAAATACGCTTGGGAAGCTTTCGGCTTCCAAAATGCTGCAAATGAACCGAAAGGGATGCGCCGAACAGGCGCTAAGTCATTGATATTTGCCTGCGGGAAGGACCGAAAGCTTCCGCGTTTCGTAGGATTCCAACAGCTTAAGTCATGTTTTCCTTCCACGCCGTTTTTTTCGCCGATCCAAAGCCGATCCAAACAAGTTGGCCCGGCTGCGGCCTACGAGAAAGCGCGCCGGAAGTATGTTCTGCAAAAACCGTTCTGTCCAGGAATATTTCTATAAAATAGAATACGAGAGAGAGAATTGATCCACTGTCGACGCGGATTGCGCCAGGAAAAAATCGGAGGCTTGGCTCAGAGCCTGGTGACTTTTGATTGAAACGGTCGAGGGTGAAACACGCTCCGCCATGCGAAACGATGGCTCAATAACGAAGCCGTCGCCGATATCGGTTCGATTCAATCAATTCTCATCTCGCTCTTGAGATTCGCCGCTCTCGCGCCTCCCGGTCCCGCCTCTGTTTCTTCGTTCGCGCGGAATTGACGTTGAAGACTCAGATGGCTTCGGCGCCGAGGGTCGCGCACCAATAGGCGAGCCGCTCCTTCAATATCCTCTCACGGACATAGGCGAGGGCTTCATCATCAATACGTTCGATTTCCTCGAAGGTGAAGGCTTCGGCGCCGTGCGCGCGCCAGGCCGCTTGCAGCGTGCGATGGGTATTGGCGCTCTGGCGCAGCGTGAACGAAAGGCGGTTCCACATTGTGGCGAGGTCGGGGGCCCTGCCAACCCATTGCTGGCCGCTCGCGGCGCAACGGACGACGTAGATGCCGGCGGCCGTCTTGCGCTCCTTATAGCTCGCCACGGCGGCCTTTCTGTCCGCGTTCTTCATCGCCGTTCTCCGCTCCAAATGGCGTCTCATAGCGTCGCCCGTCGGAATTTGTCAATTATAGCCGGATAATATTGAAAATCTATTTTAATCCGGGTATTGACTGACGCCGATGATGGAGCCAGCCTTGTCCGATCTTCTGTCCAAGCCCTGCACCGCCTTTGACGGTTCCCGCCGCATCGCGAGCGGTACGCTGATCGATGTCGCGCTGGCGGTGAAGGCGGCGGCCGAGGGCGATGCGGAGGCCTCCCTCCTCACCTTCGACGATGCGACCGGCGCCGTGGTCGATCTGGATCTGAGGGGAACGACAGCGGAGATCGTCGCGCGCCTCGCCGAGAGAGCGAGGGCCGCGGATCGGCCGGCCCGGCCGCGACCCCGGTCCGGGATGAGCGAGGCGGCGCCGACGCCGGGACGCGGCCGCCCCAGGCTGGGCGTCGTCGCGCGCGAGGTGACGTTGCTGCCGCGCCATTGGGAATGGCTGGCCTCACAACCGGGCGGCGCGTCCGCGGCGCTGCGCCGGTTGGTGGACGAGGCGCGTCGCGACAATGGCGGAGAGCGCCGCGCGCGCGCCGCGCAGGAAGCCGCCTACCGCTTCATGTCGGCGATGGCAGGCGACCTCGCCGGTTTCGAGGAGGCGTCGCGCGCCTTGTTCGCCAGCGATCGGGACCGCTTCGCGGCGCACACGACGACATGGCCGGCGGACGTTCGCGCCTATGCCGAGAGGCTGGCGTGGGGCGAAGCCGCCGCGGCGGGATCCGAAAGACCGGAGCCATGAAGACCGATCTCGAACCGATGGAGGAAACAGTTCGCCCGGCGCAAGATTCTGGGCGAAGGCTGCGCCTTCCTGATCAGCCCGGACGACGAACGAAGGGACCGGGCGATGCAGGTGCGGCAGAAATCGGCGCGAGGTTCATGGCCTTCGCATTGGACGACGCCTGCTTGGCGGCCATCAAGCATCGCAGCGCCGCCATCGAGGATTTCCGTCCGGCGCCGCTCGCGCCGCCGCTGACGGCCGCCTTGCCTGAGTCCGCCGCGTCTTGCAGGGCCTGCTTAGAGGGACCGCGACGGAAGCTTGCCGTTCGTGAGATCGGCGGCGCCAGAGGAGCGCCGTCATCGGTTTATTAGGAAGTTTCGTTCAGTCTTCGCGCGAACGGCCGCGCCGATTGATCGAAAACGCCATTGAGGAGCATTATCTTGCTTCAAGCATCTCCTCGCATCCAGCCCCGCTATTATTTTGCAATTTTCGTATTGGCGTCCGCGACTCTGTCTTATCAGGTGCTGATAACCCGTTTTTTCAGCGTCATGCTGTACTATCACTTCGCCTTTGCCGCCATTTCGCTCGCCATGCTCGGCCTTACGCGCGGAGCGATGCAGGTTTACAGCAAGCCCGCCCGCTACGCCCCTGAACGGGTCGGAGTGGAGTTCGCGCGCCACGCGTCGTGGTTCGCGATCAGCGGCGTTGGCGCAATGATCGCCTTCTTATGTCTGCCGCCCATCGTCCCCGGGGAATACCTGACGGCGGTGCTGGCGATGACGACGTTAGCGTTCGTCTTGCCTTTCACCCAAAGCGGAATCTGCATAACGCTGTTGCTGACACGCCTGCCCTATGGCGGCGGATGGCTCTACGCGGCCGACCTTTCAGGAGCGGCGCTCGGATGCCTCGGGGTCATCTTGGCGTTGCTCGTGGTCGATCCGGTGAGCGCCACATTATGGATTGGCGCGTTCGCGGCCGGCGCGGGGTGGGTAGCGGCGCGGGACAGCGGCGACGTTCGCAGCCTGCGCCTGAGCGGTGTCGTCGCGCTCACGCTGGCCGCCGCGGCCGCCGTGCATACCGGGCTTGCGGTTTCCGGCGAAAGCCATCTTGGCGTCTTCTGGGCCAAAGGGAAACCGCAGACGGGAACGCTGTTCGAGCGCTGGAACACCTATTCGCGCGTAAGAGTGACGGCTTGGGGAGAGAGCGCTCCGTTCGGCTGGGGCGCCGCCCACACACCGCAGATGAAAATAGACCAGGACTACCTCGACATCGACGCGGATGCGGCCACGGTCATCACGCGGCTGGATGGCGATATCGGTAGACTCTCCTACTTGAAAGACGACGTCATCAATGCCGCCTATCTGGTGCAACCGCCCGTTGACGTTGCAGTCGTCGGCGTCGGCGGCGGCCGCGATGTTCTTTCCGGCCTCTTTTTCGGCGCCAAGCATATACGCGGAATTGAGATCAACCCGGCGATCTTCGAAGTCCTCACCGACAAGTTCGCCGATTTCTCAGGCCATCTCGATCGTCAGCCCGGCGTGTCGTTGGTCAATGCTGAAGCGCGCAGCTACATCAACCACTCACCCGATCGCTATGACCTGGTCCAGATTTCGCTGATCGACACCTGGGCCGCCACCGCGGCTGGAGGACTGACGCTCACGGAAAACCGCCTCTATACCGTGGAGGCATGGGAAGATTTCTACCGGGCGTTGAAGCCCGGCGGGCTGTTGTCAGTGTCTCGCTGGTATAGGCCGGACACGCATCGCGGCGAGTTCTATCGCCTGGTGGCGATCGCGGCGAGCGCACTCCAGCGCGAAGGCGTGTCCGCCGCCGAACTGCCCCGGCATGTCATCGCACTGAACGTCGGCGACATCGTGACGGTGATCACCCGCCCCGACGCCTTCACCGATGCGCAATGGCAAGGCGCTCGCGATAGGCTTGCGGCGCAAGGCTTCAAGATATTATTGGGGCCTGACGTCGCTTATGACGCCGTGACGTCGACATTGTTGTCCGGCGACGCGGACGCCGCTTTCTTTGAGTCGTTGCCGGAAAATATCGCGCCCTCGACCGACGACAATCCATTCTTCTTCTATACGGCGCGTTTCCGGGATCTTGTCGCCATGCACGCGCCGATCTCTATGAAGAACAATGCGGCGATCACCATGACGGGGGTGCTCGTCATCGCCGCGCTTCTCGCCTGCGTGTACTATATCGTCATCCCCTTCGTCCGTCTCGCAAGGCGGATGCCGCTGTCGACGCTGACTCCGCCCGTAACCTATTTCAGCGCGATCGGCATGGGCTTCATGCTGATCGAAATATCGCAGATGCAGCGGCTGATGGTCTTCCTCGGACATCCCGTCTATGCGCTGGGCGTCGTGCTTTTCACAATCCTCCTTTTTAGCGGAATAGGAAGCGCCACGGTCGGCGCCTACGCGCCCAGGCCGAGCGCGGTCATCGCTCGAATCGTCGCCCTCCTCGCCGCGCTTGTGGCGGCGGGGTTGTTGACCCCTCTGATCACCACATGGGCAAGGTCGGAAGCGACCGACATGCGCATTCTGGTGTCCGTGCTGCTTCTGGCGCCTCCGGCGTTCTGCATGGGGATGATGTTCCCGCTCGGGCTAAGCCTCTGGCGCCGTCACGCGGAGCTTCTGCCGTTCTTCTGGAGCGCCAACGGAATTACGTCGATGTTTGCTTCGGTGCTGGGCATGGCCTTGTCCATAGAAATCGGCATCGCCAAGACATATGCGCTCGGCGCGTGCTTCTATGTCGTCTGCGCCGTCGTAATAATCGCAAGCCGCCAGGCGAACAGCGTTAGCGCGCCGACGGCCACATCGTTCACGGGGCAGGGATCGGCGGTCCGGGACGAGGCAGTCTCCACGGCCGCTCCAGCCTCGCCACCGTCGATCCAAACGGCGTAGGCCTCGCGCCAACTAATCCAGATTGCTGAGGAGCGCCTGGCGCCGCGCAAGAGTGGATTCCTCATCCGCGGTCCGACCTTGAGTCGCGCTGCCGCTCATCCCTTGACCGCGCCGGCGGTCAAGCCGGCGACGATATATTTTTGCGCCATCACGAACATGACGATCGCCGGCAGGATCGTCAGCGTGATGAAGGCGAGCACCAATTGCCAGGCGGTGGAATATTCGCCCTGATAGGCCATCAGCCCGAGCGTCCAGGGATAGCGGTTCTCACTGTTGAGAACGACGAGCGGCAAAAGATAATTATTCCAACTGCTGACAAAGGCGATCACCGCGACGGTCGCAAGGATCGGCGTCGATAGCGGCAGCGTGATGTAGAAGAAATAACGGAAATAGCCGCAGCCATCCATCAAGGCCGAGTCGAGCAGCTCGCCCGGCAATTGCTTGAAGGCGTTGCGCAGCAGGAGAATGCCCATGCCGAGAGCAAAAGCTGTTTGCGGCAGCACGATGCCCCAATGGGAGTTCAGCAGGCCAAGGTCGCGAATCTTGATGAACAGCGGAAGAATCGCCGTCGCCGCGGGAAACAGCAGCCCGAGCAGCATGTAGCTCAACAGGAAGCGCTCGCCGAAGAAATGCAGATGGGCGAAAGTGAAGGCGGCCATCGAGGATAGCGCCAGCGTCAGGAAGACGGTGAGCAGCGCGATGACCAGCGAATTACCGAGCATCTGCCAGTACCGCACGCCCGACAGGATGTCCCAATAATTGCGCCACACCCAGACCTTGGGCAGGCCGAACGGATTGGCGCGCAGATCGCCCAGCTCCTTGAAGCCGCCAAGCACAGTCGCGACAAGCGGTACGAGCACGATGCCCGCGATGATGACGAGCACGGCGAATTGCGCGAGACTGGCGAGGCCGCCGCGCGGGCGCTGCGAAAACCATCGCGTCATTGGCCTTCGCGACGCGATGGGCGGGTGGGGCATGACGAATGGGTGGGAAACGCCGCTTTCAGTCATCGCGCATGAAGAACCGTCTGTAGCCGAGGGCGAAAGTGACGCAGAAAAGGAACAGCACGACGCCGACCGCCGATCCAAAACCGACCCGCATACGCGTGATGCCGAAGAAATAGAGATAGGACACCATCGTATTGGTCGTGTCGAACGGACCGCCGCCCGTCAGCGGCACGATCATGTCGAACAATTGCAGCGCGCCAACCACCGAGAAAAAAATCGACAGGCGGATCATCGGCCCGAGCAGCGGCAAGGTGATGTGGCGGAAGCGCTGAACGGCGTTGGCGCCGTCTATTTCGGCCGCCTCCAGCAGGGCCTTGTCGAGACTCTGCAACCCGGCGACGTAGAGCATCATGTGGAAGCCGAAATATTTCCATACGATGACGACCAGCACCGCCGAAAACGCCCAGTTCTTGTCGGCGAGAAGGAAGACCGGTTGCGCGCCGATCAGGCTCGTCATGCCCGAGACCAACCCATAATCGCCGTCGTAAACAAAACGCCAGATCAGGCCGGCCGCCACATCGGCGAGGATATAGGGCAGGAAGAAAATCATGCGGAACGCGACGGCCCCCCTGATTTTCTTGGAAACGATCAGCGCGACGCCCAAAGCGAGCGGCAATTGGATCGCCAGCGACACCGCGATGATGAGGAAATTATTGAGAAGCGCTTGTGTGAAAGCATGATTGCCGATCAGCGACGCATAGTTTTTCAGGCCGATGAAATTCTCGGGCCGGCCATAACCGTTCCAATTGTAGAAGCTGTACCAGGCGGCCTCGCCCATCGGCATCGCGACGAAGATCGTGAACAGCAGCAGCGCGGGCGGCAGGAAAATCAGGATCGTCAGCCAGCCGCGACCGCCAGGGCGGCGCGAGGTTTCGACAGAGCTCGCTAGGGTTGTCGCCAATGCCGCGTCTTGCCTCTTTGAATGAGCGGCCCCGCCGAACAAGGCGGGGCCGTGCGATCATCTCGTGACCCGTCATGCCCGGCCTTGTGCCGGGCATCCACGCCGTAACGCCGCGGCTAACGTTTCTCGATTTTGGCGGCGGCGCCGCGTGGATGGCCGGGACAAGCCCGGCCATGACGGGGATGGATTCTTAAATTAACGCAAGCAAAAGAATCGCCGGATCTGGCCGGGACGACAATCCTATTGCTGGTCCCACGCATCCTGGATCGCAGCGGCTGCGGCTTCCGGCTTCATTTCTCCGGCGGCGACGGCGGCCGAGATGTCGTTGACGACGCGGCCGACCGAGGGACCCAGATCCTGGTCGAAGAAGTTCTGATGATAGGTCGAGGCCGCGAGCTGGTTGGCGATCTGCTTGACGACGGGGTTTTGGATCGCCGTCTCGGTTCCGCTGACGACCGGGATGTAATAGCCCTTGGCCGCCACCTGGCGCTGGTATTTGTCCTGGCTGAAGAATTTCAGGAACGCGGTGGCCTCCTTCGGCGCATTCTTGGTGACGAGCCAGCCGTTGATGCCGCCCAGGATGTCGGTCGCCACGCCCTTGCCGCCGGGAACGAGCGGGAAGGACAACAGCCCGATATTGTCGATCGGTTGTCCCTTGCCGTCGGCCGCGTTGCTGGCCTGCGAGTCGAGCAGCCATTCGCCCATCAGCTCCATCGCGCCTTTGCCGTCGCCGAACATGCCCTCCGCCTGGGTATGGGTCGTCCCGATATAGCCGGCCTGGAACGGCTCAAGTGCGGCGAGTTCGCGCAGGCGCACGCCCGCTTCGACGAATGGCGCGCCTTTGAAGCCGCCGTTCTTGCCGGCCGCGGCGTCGGCCAGCGCCGATGCGCCGCCGATGCGCATGACAAGATAGGAATAATAGAAATGGATCGGCCATTTTTCGCCGGCGCCGACGACGAGCGGCGTAATGCCGGCGGCCTTGATCTTCTTCACCGCGGCGAGAAAATCGTCCCAGCTCTTGATGTCCTCGGCCTTCACGCCGGCCTTGTCCATCAGCTTCTTATTGTAGAAGAAGCCGACCTCGCCGGTTTCGAAAGGAATTCCGACCGTCTTGCCGTCGACTTGAAACGCCTTGGCGGCGGTCGCGCTCAAAGTGTTCGCCCAGGGCGCGGCCTCGGCGGTGATGTCGTCGAGGAAGCCGGCCTTGGCTTGCGCGCGCATGACGCCGCCGCCCCAGCTGTAGATGATGCTCGGCCGTTCTTCCGACTGCAACAGCGTCGGCAACTTGGCCTTGAAAGCCTCGTTTTCCAGATATTGGATGTCGACCTTGACGCCCTTGTTTTGCGCCTCGAAGTCGCGGGCGATCTTGTTCCAGAGGTCGACCGCGGCGGTGTTGTCGTTCACATGCAGGACGCGGATGGTCGTATCGGCGAAGGCGACGGTCGCCCCAAGGGCGGCGCCGAGTGATGCGAGCGCGAGTTTCCGAAAAATCATGGTCTCCTCCCCGGAGAAAGTTCAGCGGCGGACGTTGATTGTATTTATCCGCTATGCGTATTAAATCTGTCCTGAGTTGCGACGCCTGTCAAGCGACGGTCCACGATTCCCTAAAGAATGTGCCGTATCAGCCATTGACACCCTTCCGGCGGAGTGAAATTAATTCCGGCGCCAAAACAAATAGCCGGTGAAAGCGGATCAAGAGACGCGATGAAAACCGCCGACCCGGAGTTGATGCGTGCGATCAATCGCTTCCATGTGATGGACGCGATCCGCCGGTTCGGACCGATTTCGCGCGTCGAAATCTCGCAATTCACCGAATTGAGTCCGACCACCGTCTCGGCGATCACCGCGGCCCTGCTCGACGACCGCCTGATCATACCGATCCAGGAGGGCGCTTTGCGCGACGCCGGCCGCGGCCGACCGCGCGTGATGCTGAGGCTCAATCCCGAAGCCGCTTTCGTCGTCGGCGTGAAGCTCGCGCCCGACCAGATCACGGTCGCGACCACCAATTTCTGCGCCGATGTTTTGCAGAGCCTGACCCTGCCGATCCGCATCGATCGGCAACCGGCGCCGGTAATCGCCGATCTCGTCGAGGATGGCGTGCGCCAATGCGTCAGCGACGCCCGATTGCCGATGGCGAAAATCGCTGGAATTTGCGTCGGCCTGCCTGGAATTGTCGAGCGGGCGGCGGGCGTCTGCCGGCAGAGCCCGATTTTCAGCGAGCGCGATGTGAATTTCGGCGCCGACCTGACAAAGCGCCTGGGCGTCGCCGTCTCGATCGACAGCGATGTCAATCTTGTCACGCTGGCCGAACATTGGTTCGGTCAGGCGCGCGGCCTCAATGATTTTCTGGTGGTCAGCGTCGAGCACAGCCTGGGGCTCGGCATCCTGCATAATGGCGAATTGTTTCGCGGCGCCAACGGCCTCAGCCCGGATTTCGGCGACGTCATGGTGCGCCCGCCCGGCAGCGGCGGCGGGCGCCTCTCCGCCTGGGCCTCCGAAGCCTCGGTTCTCAGCGAGGTCGAGGCCGCCTTGCGCGGCAGCGGGCATGAGGCGGCGTTTCGCGACGGCCGCGGCATGGCTTTGTTGTTGCAATTGGCCGCCGCCGGCGACCAGCGCTGCATCGGCATCCTGGCTTCGGCCGGCGAGGCGCTCGGCTTTGCGATCGCCAACCTGATCACGCTTTTCGCGCCGCCCAAAGTCATCGTCGCGGGCCGCGCCATGGCGGCGAGCGCGTTTTTCATTGGGCCTTTGCGCGAAACCATCGCCGCGCTGGTTCCCGCCAGCCTTGCCGATGTCGCCGAAATCGTCGTGCGCGAATGGAGCGACGGCATCTGGGGGCGCGGGGCGGCGGCGATGACCTTGCGCGACCTCTATGGCGCGCCCTGGGGAACGACGGGGCCGGCGCCCAATCGCGGCCCGCTTGGCTTGATCACAGGAGACTCGCATTGAAACGCGTCGGCGTCGGCATCATCGGCTGCGGCAACATCAGCCCCGCTTATCTGAACGCGGCGAAAGGATTTCCAATCCTTGATATTCTGGCGCTGGCCGACGCCAATCCGGCGGCGGCCGAGGCGCGGGCGAAGGAATTCGGCCTTGCCGCGCGATCGATCGAGGCGCTTCTCGCCGATCCCGCGATCGAGATCGTCGTCAATCTCACCGTGCCCAAAGCGCATGTCGAGGTCGGCCTGCGGGCGGTCGCCGCCGGCAAGCATGTTCATTCGGAAAAGCCTCTCGGAATCAATGTCGACGAGGCAGGCAAGCTGATCGCCGCCGCCAAGGCGAAAGGCGTTCGGCTCGGCTGCGCGCCCGATACGTTCCTGGGCGGCGCCCATCAGACCGCGCGCAAATTGATCGACGAGGGCGCGATCGGCCAGCCGATCGGCGGCACGGCGTTCTTCATGTGCCCGGGCCATGAAAGATGGCACCCCAATCCTGGGTTTTACTATCTCTGCGGCGGCGGCCCGATGCTCGACATGGGCCCCTATTACATCACCGATCTCGTCAATCTGCTCGGCCCGGTCGCGCGCGTCAGCGGCATGGCGACGCGACTTCGCAGTGAGCGCCTGATTACCAGCGAGCCCCTCAAGGGAACCACTATTCCGGTCGAGGTGGCGACCCATGTCACGGGAACGCTCGCCTTCGTCAGCGGCGCTGTCGTGACCGTCACGATGAGCTTCGATGTTCCCAAGCACAAGCACGCGCCGATCGAAATCTACGGCGACAAGGCCTCGCTCATCGTTCCCGATCCCAATTATTTTGGCGGCGACATCGAAATGGCCGGCATTGGCGAGGATTGGCGCGTCATCCCCACCGAGGATTCCTATGCCGACGGCAATTACCGCATCATCGGCGTCGCCGATATGGCGTATGCGATCCGCGCCAATCGTCCGCACCGGGCGAGCGGCGCGCTCGCCTTCCATGTTCTGGAGGTCATGGAGGCGTTCCAACGCTCGTCCAATACCGGCGCCGTTGTTGCGATCGAAAGCCGTCCGGAGCGGCCGGCGATGCTCCCGATCGGGCTCGCCGCAGGCGAACTCGACTGAGGCGCCGGCCGAAGGCGCGTCGAAACAGACGAAAAAACGGAGGAGTGAAGACATGCGCGAGGCGCTGATCGTTTGGGGCGGATGGAGCGGGCACGAGCCGGAAAAGGGCGCCGAGATCATCGGCGCCATGCTCGAGGGCGACGGCTTCAAGGTCTATGTCGAAAACACCACCGAGGCTTTCGCCGATCCGGCCATCGCCGACATGAGCCTCATCGTGCCGATCTACACGATGTCGAAGATCGAGAAGGAGGAGCTGGACAATTTGACCGCCGCCGTGCGTAGCGGCGTCGGTCTGGCGGGCTATCACGGCGGCATGTGCGACGCGTTCCGCGAGGCGGTCGACTACCAGTTCATGTGCGGCGGCCAATGGGTCGCCCATCCCGGCAATATCATCGACTATCGCGTCGACATCGCGCGCCCGGACGATCCGATCATGGAGGGCGTGACCGGCTTCCCCTATCGTTCAGAGCAATATTACATGCATGTCGATCCCTCCAATGAGGTTCTCGCCACCACGACCTTTTCGGGTGAACATGCGCCCTGGACGAAAGGCGTCGTCATGCCGGTCGTCTGGAAGCGCCGACATGGCGCGGGCCGCGTGTTCTATTCTTCGCTCGGCCATGTCGCGAGCGAATTCGACGTGCCGCAAATGCGCACGATCCTGCATCGCGGATTGCTTTGGGCGGCGCGCTGAGGCTGCTCGTCTGGGGTCCGTTTGAAACGCCGCGGAGGGTGGGAAGCGGCGTTGCGCCTGAAACGGAATTCCTGACTTTCGCGATCGGCTCCCGCGACAAAAAAGCAGTGATTCCTTGACGACGGCGCATCGCGTCGTTACATGTAACGAAATTACCCGGAGGTGACGCCATGCCAACGCCCGTAAGTGAGCGGGTTCAGAAGCGCCGGGAAACCCTGCGGGCCGCGGGGCTGCGTCCGTTGCAAATCTGGGTTCCCGACACCCGGAGGCCCGGATTCGCAGAGGAATGCCGCCGTCAGTCCCTAGTGGTGGCGAAGGCCGACGCCGCCGATCGGGATTTGCAGGAGTTCATGGCCGCGGCTCTTGCCGATCTGGATGAGACGGACGAATGAGGCGCGGCGATCTCGTGACTGTCGCCATGTCCGGAGATTTCGGCAAGCCCCGTCCCGCCCTTGTCGTGCAGTCGGATCAATTCGCCACTACGGCCACGCTCACGGTGTTGTTGCTTTCCGGCACGCTGGTCGATGCGCCTTTGATCCGTTTGACTGTGCGTCCGACGCCGGGGAACGGCCTTCGCAAACCATCGCAGATTATGGTGGACAAGGCCATGACAGTGAAGCGTGACAAGCTCGCAGAACCGTTCGGCCGCGTTGATGATGAAACCATGATTTCCGTCAACCGGTCGCTCGCCCTGTTCTTCGGCTTCGCCTGATCTTTTGGGCGCGTTCACGGCCACGCGGCGAAAGACGAGGCGTCCTCGCCGCCGCGCGTCCGCGCCGCCTTGCGATGGGCGCCGGGCGCGAGGCCGCGCTGTCGCTTGAAGAACCTGTTGAAATAGCCGGGATCGCGAAAGCCCAGGCTGTAGCCGATCTGCTCGACCGACAATTCCGTCTCCTTCAGGCGCCGGCACGCTTCTTCGATAAGCCGCGCATGGATCAGCCCGAGCGGCGTCGCGCCGACGCTGCGCGCGCAGGCGTCATGCAGATGCGAGCGTGTGACGCCAAGCAGGCGCGCGAAGCCACCGATGCTCAATCCCTCGCGATAGTGAAGTTCGACAAGCTGGCGAAAACGCTGCGCCGTGCCGGCGCCGGCGCCCCGCAGGTCGCCCAAGGCGTCGAGTCCTGACGCGCGCCACAAGCCGATCAGAATGACGCCGAGGTGCAATCCCATCATCTCTGATGCGCCGGGCTGCTGGTCGTGCGATTCGCGCGCAAGCGCCGAAAATGAGGTCTCAAGCTCATGGAGATGAGGCGCGATCCGGTCCGCTGTCGCGATCGCGATCCGATCGAGCAGCGGCCGCAAATGCGCGGCGAGCCCGCTGCCGCCGACAATACGCCACAGAAAATCGTCAAGCACCGAAAGCGCGATCCCCTCGCCGCCCGCCTCCAGGCGAAATTCGCCGTGTGAGGAGGACGGCAGCCAAAGCGTGAAGGGCGCCTTTAGCGCGATCGCCTCGCCATCTCGCCCGCCAAAGGAGGCGCGGCCGTTGACGACGAAAAACGCATGGCCGCGCGGCCCCTGCTTCTGAGGCGCGATCGACCACGTTCGCCGCACGAAGGCGGCTTCCATAGCCGAGCCGATGACGACCGAGCCGACCGGACCCAAAGGGCGATATGGGCGAGGAGGACGGAGCGGCGACGCGGCGGTCATAGCCGGTTTTTGAACAACTTGGAGGAAAGTGCAATATTTTTGTAGAATAATGCATTACGGCATCACGAAGCCTGAGGCTTAGTGTCTTCGAAATCTGGACAAAGCGCCGGGGCCGAAAAACTTGAGGAAACGCCAGCCAGGAGAAGTCGGTCTGAGCTATGGCTCGTCCGACCCTCTCTCATCGATCCATCTTACGACGCCTCGCCTCGCCTGCGCGCTCAAGCGTTAGTTGCGCCGCTGCGTGTCCGAACAACTGGCGATCGATTGCGCATCGCCGAGGGAGAAACGCCATGACCGATGTCGCGCTGATGATTCAGGGCAAGGACCTTCCCGCTTCGAACGGCGCGACATTCGAACGGCTCAATCCGATGACCGGGGAAATCGCGACGCGCGCCGCCGCCGCCACGATCGCCGACGCCGCGAGCGCCGTGTCCGCCGCGGCCGCAGCCTTTCCCGCATGGTCGGCGCTCGGGCCCGGCGAGCGCCGCGCCCGCCTCGTCCGCGCCGGCGCCAATCTCGAAGCGCGCACCCCTGATTTTGTCGAGGCGATGGCCCAGGAGATCGGCGCGACGGCCGGTTGGGCGCATTTCAACGTTCACCTCGCTGTCGGCATGCTGCAGGAGGCGGCGGCGATGACGACGCAGATCGGCGGCGAGATCATCCCTTCCAACAGGCCAGGAATGACCGCGATGGCGGTGCGTCAGCCGGTCGGCGTCGTGCTGGGGATCGCGCCCTGGAATGCGCCGGTCATCCTCGGCGTGCGCGCCGTCGCGATGCCGCTCGCCTGCGGCAATACGGTGGTGCTGAAGAGCTCCGAGATCTGCCCGCGCACCCATCAGCTCATCGGCGAGGCTTTGCGCGACGCGGGGCTTGGCGAGGGGGTCGTCAACGTCTTGAGCAATGCGCCCGCTGACGCGCCCAGGGTCGTCGAGGCGCTGATCGCCAATCCCGCGGTCCGCCGCGTCAATTTCACCGGCTCGACGCGCGTCGGGCGGCTCGTCGCCGAGACGGCGGCGCGTCATTTAAAGCCGGTCCTGCTGGAGCTCGGCGGCAAGGCGCCGTTCATCGTGCTTGACGACGCCGATCTCGACGAAGCGGTGAAAGCCGCCGCTTTCGGCGCCTTCATGAACCAAGGTCAGATCTGCATGGCGACGGAACGGGTCGTCGTCGACGAGGCCGTTGGCGACGCTTTCGCCGCGAAATTTGCAAAGAAAGCCGTGACTTTGGTGGCCGGCGATCCGCGCAAAGGCAATACGCCGCTCGGCTCGATCGTCAGCCATGAGGCGGTCGAGCGCATCGACCGACTGATCAAGGACGCCGTGTCGAAAGGCGCGCAATTGCTGGCCGGCGGTCACGCCAACGGCATTCTGATGGACGCGACCGTGCTCGATCACGTCACGCCAGCGATGCGAATCTATACGGAGGAATCCTTCGGGCCTGTCGCCGCGATCGTTCGCGTCAGGGGCGTCGAAGAGGCGATCCGCGTCGCCAACGACACCGAATATGGCCTGGCGGCGGCGGTGTTCGGCGGCGATGTCCAACGCGCGCTCGATGTCGGGCGCCGGATCGAATCGGGCATCTGCCATATCAATAGCGCGACGGTGAACGACGAACCGCAAATGCCGTTCGGCGGGGTGAAGTCGTCCGGCTATGGTCGCTTCGGCGGCAAGGCCGCGATCCATGAGTTCACCGAACTGCGCTGGCTGACGATCGCCAGCCTGCCTGGGCATTATCCGATTTGAAACGAGCGCCTGGCGGCGCTTCAATGACGAAGAAAAGGGAGAGGAACATGACGCATGATTTGATTGGATCCTTGGGCGCCGGGCGGGGACCCTCGCGCCGCCAATTGCTCGCCGGGGCCGGCGCCGGCGGTCTCGCGCTCAGTCTTGGCGGCCGCGGCGCTTTCGCCGCCGGCGCGGAGAATGTCCTCAAGATCGGCTTCGTCAGTCCGCGCACCGGCGCCCTGGCGGGTTTTGGCGAAACGGACGGCTATGTCCTGGAGCTTGCGCGCAAGGCGCTGGCCGGTGGATTGACGATCGGCGGCAAGACTTACGAGGTCCAGATCCTCGACCGCGATACGCAATCTGATCCCTCACGCGCGAGCCAGCTCGCCAAGACGCTGATCAACAGCGATCAGGTCGACCTGATGCTGCCGATCTCGACACCCGAGACGATCAATCCCGTCGCCGACGCCTGCGAGGCGGCGGGCGTGCCATGCCTGTCGACGGTGATGCCCTGGGAGGCCTGGTATTTCGGGCGCGGCGGCAAGCCGGGCCAGCCCTCGCCGTTCAAATGGACCTATCATTTCGGCTTTGGCGGCGGCGAATTCTTCAAGACCTATGTCTCGCTGTGGAACAGCCTGGAGACCAACAAGAAAGTCGGCGTGCTCTATCCCAACGACGCCGACGGCAACGCCATTCGCGAAAACCTCGCGCCAGGCCTCGCCAAAGCGGGCTTCACCATCGTCGATCCCGGCCCCTACGAGGACGGCACGACCGATTATTCCGCCCAGATCGCCAAGTTCAAGGCGGAGAAATGTGAGATTTTCAACACGTTTCCGATTCCGCCGGACTTTGCCGCTTTCTGGCGCCAGGCGGCCCAGCAGGGCTATACGAAAATGGTGAAAATCGCGCAGGTCGCCAAGACCGGCCTGTTCCCAAGCCAGGTCGATTCGCTCGGCGACCTCGGCTTCAACCTCGCCACTGCCGCCTATTGGCATAAGGCGTTTCCCTACAAATCGTCGCTCACCGGCGTTTCGGGCGATGAATTGGCCGACGGTTACGAGAAATCCTCGGGCAAGCAATGGACCCAGCAGCTTGGCGCCAGCATGGCGCTGCTCGACGCCGGCGTCGCCGCGCTGAAGGCGAGCGCGGATCCCAAAGCCAAGGGCAGCGTCGCCAAGGCGCTTGGCGCGCTCAATACCGTGACGATGGCAGGCAAGGTCGACTTCACCTCTGGGCCGTTCCCCAATATCTCGCCTGGGCCGATCATCGGCGGGCAATGGGTGAAGGCGAAAGCCGGCTCGAAGTTCAAGCTGGATCTCGTCATCACCGAGCATGTGACCGATCCGAATGTGCCGATCGAGACCAAGCTGATAGCTTATAATCAGAAGTGATCGGGACGCGGAAAAGAGAGCGGTGACGGCGGAGTCAAACGGCGTTGTTCTTTCGACGTCCGGGATTCACAAGCGCTTCAACGCGCTTGTGGTCCTGGACGCGATTGATTTCTCGCTGCGATCCCATGAGGCCGTCGGCATCGTCGGGCCGAACGGGGCGGGCAAGACGACCCTGCTCAGCGTCCTTGCCGGCGCGCATCCCCCCACATCGGGAACGATCCATTTCCGCGGCGCCGACGTGACCGGCCTGCCGGCGTCCGAGCGGTGCCGGCTGGGCATTGTGCGCACCCATCAGATCCCGCAGCCGTTCAGCGGCATGACCGTCTTCGAAAATGTGTTCGTCGCCGCGACCAACGGCGGCCAGTTGCATCGCGAGGCGGCGCATGCGCGCGCGATCGAGGCTATTTCTTTATGCGGCATGATGCGCCTCGCCAATCGGCGCGCCGAAACGCTCGGCCTGCTCGACCGCAAGCGGCTTGAGCTCGCCCGTGCGCTGGGCGCCAATCCCAGCGTTCTGCTGCTCGATGAAATCGGCGGCGGCCTCACCGACGGCGAGGCGAGTGAACTCGTCGCGACGATCCGTCAATTGCACGCCAGCGGCCTCGCCATCGTCTGGATCGAGCATATCGTCCATATTCTTTTGCAAGTGGCCGAGCGGCTGATCTGCATGGATGCCGGGCGCATCATCGCAGACGGCGAACCGCGCGCCGTGATGGCCGACAACGCGGTGATCTCGGCCTATCTCGGCGGGAGCGTGCATTGAACCTGCTCGCGGTCGATGCGCTCGATGTCCGCCATGGTCTTTTGCAGGCGGTGCGCGCGGTCAGCTTCAACATCGAGCGCGGCGAGACGATCGCGCTTGTCGGCGCCAATGGCGCGGGGAAAACGACGCTGCTGCGTGCGATCGCCGGGGCGCATGCCGCGACAGGCGGGCGCGTGTCCTTCAACGGCGCTGACGTCACGCATATGCCAGCCCATAGCCGCGTGGCGCAAGGGATTGCGCTCGTGCCCGAAGGGCGGCGCCTGTTCGCCAAAATGAGCGTCGAGGAGAACCTGATGCTGGCGCGCGCGGCGGGGCGGCCGGGCGCCTGGACGATCGACGCGGTGATGGAGGCCTTTCCCAACCTCAAGGCGCGCCGCAACGCGCGCGCGGGAACTTTGTCAGGCGGCGAACAGCAGGCGACCGCGATCGGGCGCGCCTTGATGACCAATCCCGAACTGCTCATGCTTGACGAAGTCTCTCTCGGCCTGTCGCCGCTGGCGGTTGATCGCGTTTACGCCTCGCTGCAGACGCTGCTGAATTCGGGCACGACGATCGTTCTGGTCGAGCAGGATCTGACCCGCGCGCTGCGCGTCGCGGGACGGGTGATCTGCATGCTCGAGGGAAGAATCGCATTAGAGGGGAAGGCTGCCGATCTCACGCGCGAACAGGTGACGCAAGCCTATTTCGGCCTCAACAAGACGGGCGCGGGAGCCGCTGCATGATCTGGGTCAATCAGATCATCCAGGGCGTGCTGCTCGGCGGCTATTACGCGCTGATCGCCTGCGGCCTTTCGTTTATGTTCAGCGTGATGGGAATCATCAACATCGCCCATGGCAGCTTCGCGATATTGGCCGCATTCGGATTGTTCTTGCTGGCCGACCAATGGGGCGTATCGCCGTTCCTGGGACTCATCATCGTCGTGCCGGCGATGGCGGCGATCGGCTGGGCGCTGCAGCGCGCCGTGCTTGAGCGAAGCTCCCGCGCCGGCATTCTCGTGCCGATCCTCAGCACTTTCGGCCTGTCGATCGTCATCGACAATCTGCTGTTCGAATTCTTCGGCGCCGACACGCGCTCGCTGGCGCCCTATATCGGCTCGTTCTCCTATGATTCCTGGTCGCTCAGCGACGATATCGAAATCGGGCAGCTCTCGGCGTTGATCTTCGCCACCGCGGTGATCCTGCTCGGCGGCCTGCAACTATTTCTGTCGCGCACCGAGCTGGGGCGGGCGATCCGCGCGACGGCCGAGGATGCCGACACGGTCGGCCTCATCGGCGTCAATGCGCGCCTCGTCAACGCCACCGCGGCCGCGATCGCGATGGCGACCGTCGGCCTTGCCGGGGCGGCGCTGGCGATGCGCGCGACTTTCGATCCCTATGCCGGCGCGCCGCAATTGATCTTCGCCTTCGAGGCGGCGGTGATCGGCGGCGCCGGTTCGCTCTGGGGCACGCTGATCGGCGGCATTGTGCTGGGCGTCGCGCAAAACATTGGCGCGCAGATCAATCCGCAAGGCTTCTTCATCGCCGGCCATGGGATATTTCTCGTCATCCTGTTCGCGCGCCTGTTCTGGGGCGGCGCCGGCGCAGCGTTCCTGAATTCTCTGAGGCGCAGCGCATGAGCCGCCAGAGCCCCATTCGCGTCGTGCGCTGGAGCGGCCTGTCGATCGGCTCGGTCGCCGTCGCCGTGGCGTTGACGATCCTATTGGCCGCTGGGCCGCTCTTTCTCGGCGCCAATGCCATCGACAAGCTGACGACTTTGTTCATCTACGTCATTCTCGCCGTCACATGGAACGCGCTCGCCGGCTATGGCGGCCTTGTCTCGATCGGCCAGCAGGCTTTCTTCGGTCTTGGCGCCTATGGCGCGGTGCGTCTGGCGGATGCGGGCGTCAGCGTCTATCCCGCGCTCGTGCTCGCGGCCGTCCTTGTCGGTCTCATCGCATGGCCGATTTCCGTCTTCATGTTGCGCCTGAAGGCGGGCGAATTCGCAATCGGCATGTGGGTCGTCGCGGCGCTCGCGCATTTGCTCGTCAATCTCGACAATCTGGTGCGCGGCGAAACGGGCACCTCGCTGATCGCGCTCAACGCTTACGCCGCAGAGACTCGCCACGCTTTGACCTATTGGACCGCTTTGGGCGCCATGGTCGGCCTGATCGGCATCCTCTTTGCGTTGCTGCGCTCGCCGCTCGGCGCCGCGATCCAGGCGATCCGCGACAATGAAGACGCGGCTGCGTCGGTCGGCGTGCGGGTCATGCGCACCAAGCAGATCATCTTCGTGCTCGCCGCTTTTGGCGTCGCTTTGGCGGGCGCGCTCTGGCTCGCCACCACCATCACCTTCCAGCCGAGAACCTATTTCAGCGTCCAATGGACCGCTTATATGATTTTCATGGTGCTGGTTGGCGGCCTTGGCACGTTCGAGGGCCCGATTCTTGGCGCGATCCTGTTCTTTGCGATCGAGGCCTGGTTCGGCGCGACCGGCGTCTGGTATCTCGTCGGCCTTGGCGCCGCCGCGCTGCTGTTCGCGCTGTTTCTGCCCAAGGGCCTTTGGGGCTGGGTCGACCAGCGTCTGGGCCTGCGTCTGTTGCCGGTCGGCCGCTGGTTGAAGATCGACGAGACTGCGCCGATGGGTACATCGAAGTCGACTGAGTCAGGTTCAACGTAATAGCGTCTATGAACTAAAGTGACGGAAAGTACGTGTTCCCTCCCCCCTTGTGTCCCGACAAACGCGAAGCGTTTGCGGAGGGAGGGTTAGGGAGGGGGGTCGCGCTGACCTATCGCAGTGAGGCGAGATTATTTTCAGATAGTCCAGTGCGACCCCCCCACCCCGGCCCTCCCTCCGCAAACGCTTCGCGTTTGTCGGGACACAAGGGGGGAGGGAGAAGAGCAGCACGGGCGCTGACCCATGCGCGCACAACGAGGAAACGTTCATGCTATATGGCAAAACGATCATCGTGACGGGCGTCTCCTCGGGGATCGGCGCCCGTACGGCGGAACTCGCGTTGCAGCTCGGCGCCGATGTCATCGGCGTCGACCGACGCATGCCCGCCGCGCCAATCGCTTCTTTCATCGAAGGCGATCTTTCGACCCAGGCCGGCGTCGATGAAATCGTCGCGCATTTGCCGGCGCGTTTTGACGCGCTCTGCAATGTCGCGGGCGTTTCAGGCACGTTGGGCGCCGCCAAGACGCTCGCCATCAATTTCTATGGCCTGCGCGCCTTGTCGCTGGCCGCCGCGCCGCATCTGCGCGAGGGCGGCGCCGTGGTCAATGTCGCCTCGATCGCCGGCTATGGATGGCGCGCGAATCTCGAACGCGCCAAGGCGCTGGTCGGCGTCGCGGGCTTTCCCGACGCGCCGGAAGTCGCGGGCAATTATGCGATCAACGACGCGGAAGGCTATCCAGTGTCGAAGGAAGCCCTGTTGCTGTGGACCCAGCTTGCCGCGCATCAGGACCCCTTCAAGGCGCGCGGCGTCAGGGTGAACGCGGTCAGTCCGGGGCCCGTCGCGACGCCGATCCTGCGTGAATTTCGCGCGGTGTTCGGCGACGCGCGCGTCGATGGCGATATTTCGGCGGTCGGCCGGGCTGGCGTCGCGTCGGACATTGCGCCGGCGATTCTGTTCCTGTGTTCGGATGGGGCGCGCTGGATCAACGGCGCCAATCTGCCGGTCGACGGGGGGCTCGAGGCGGTGGTCAACGCTGGGACGCTGGGGTTCTGAGCGAGCAGCCCTTCTCCCGCTTCGCGCTACGGGATTCACACGAGTGATTTGCGTTGAGCGATTGCATATCCTTCGATCAAGTCGGCCAATCG
>NZ_LMUI01000033.1 GCF_009765995.1 Methylocapsa sp. S129 | reverse complement strand
CGTCGCCGCCACGACATAGCCCGTCGTCGAGAATTGCAGGCCCTGATAGGAAACCGCTTCGCCGACCGTCACCGTTCCCGCCGCACCCTCGAAGACCGCCATGCCGCCTTGCCAGGAGGCATTGATCGTCCCGTTCGGCGTCGTCCAGTTGGCGGCGCTGTTGTTCCATGTTCCGCTGCCGCCGTGAATCGTCCCGTCGCCGGCCGTCGTCGCGCCATCCCAGAATTGCGTCAGCGCGCCGGGACCCGACACGACAAGATTGACCTCGCCAGGGATCGCGGTCTGGATGATTCCGGTATCGCCGTTCGGCAGAGATCCGATCGTAAGCTGGCCGCCGCCGCCAAGCGCGCCGGCATAATCAATGATCTGATAGACGCCGAGCCCGAACGAACCGGAATTGGTCACATTGAGCGTGCCGCCATTGATGGTCAGGGCGCCATTGACAATGGTAAGATCGTTGGTCGCCCCGCCGACGACATTGGCCGTTCCCAGCTGATAGGAGAGGATCGAGCCGCTGTTCAGCGTCAGCGCCCCGACATTGATCGTCCCCGGCGCGTCGCCGGGCGTGAGCGTTCCCCCGCTCGCGATCGTCACCGAGCCGGCGATCGAGCCTGTCCCTTCCAGCGTCCCGCCGCTTGCGACCGTCACCGCCGTCTGGCCCAGCGACCCCGCGACATTGAGAACGCCGGCCGAAACCGTCGTCGCGCCGGTGTAGGTGTTGGCGGCGGTCAGCGTCAGCTCGCCCGAACCGATTTTGGCGAGACCGCCCCCGCCGGAAACCACGCCGGACAATGTCAAGGCATTGGCCTGCGCATCGATCGTATCGGCGCCTGTCAAGGCGATCGCGTTGGCGAGGGCGAGATTATTGGCCACGGCCTGCAAGGTCGTTCCCGCCGCCATCGACAGGCCGCCCGCGCCAAGCGCGGCGGAATTGCCGACGCCGATTGTCCCGTCAAACAGGTACGTTCCGCCCGAATAAGTGTTCGCATTCGTCAAGATCAGCGCGCCGGCGCCATGCTTGGCCAGGGCTCCAGGCCCCGTGCCGCTCAGCCCCGCCGCATCGCCATCCGAAAGGACGCCCGACAAGGTCAGCGTATAGCCGTTAGTGTCGATGCGCGCCCCGCCCCCGCTCGACGTCGGCGTTCCGTCTGCGTTGAAGGCGAAAGCATTGGCGAAGGTCAGATTGTTCGCCCCCGCCTGGAACACGCCGCCGGCGAGATAGACGGCTCCCGTGCCGACCGAGGAGGAGGTCGATCCATTGGCGTTCATCACCTGTACGATGCCCTGGCTGATCTCGGTGCCGCCGCTATAGGTGTTGGCTCCTGTCAGGATCAGCGTTCCATCGACGCCGGTCTTTCGCAGGCCGCCGGCGCCGGAGACCAAACCCGACAGCGTCAGCGTATCCCCCAAGGTCGTCGTGGTTTCGATTTGCCCGCCAACGCCGGCCAGTGTGAACGCGTTAGCGAAATTGAGGCCGCTGGTCATCGCTTGAAAGACCGACCCGTTCGACAAAGTCACAGCGCCCGTGCCGGCCGAACTCGAAACCGAACCATTGGCATTGTTCACCTGCAGCGTTCCGCCGCCTGACAGCATAGTGCCGCCCGAATAAGTGTTGGCGCCGGAAAGAAAGATCGCGCCAGCCCCGATCTGATTGACCGTGCCGGTTCCCGAAATCACGCCGCTGAAGATGTAAGTGTCGGAACGGTCGAAAGCCAAGATCGCGTTGTCGGCGACGGCGCCGACGATCGAACCGCTCGTCCCGCCGGCGCCGATCTGCAATAGGCCCGCCGTAATGGTCGTGCCGCCCGAATAAGTATTGGCTCCCGAAAGCGTCAGCGTGCCGGACCCGACTTTGACCAGCGAGCCGCCGGCGCCGCTGATGCTTCCACTGACCTCCGTCGAAAGATTATTGCCGCCTACGGTCAATTGGTCGGCGCCGAGATTGAAATAACCTGTGCCCGCGATCGACCCGGCGCTAAGCCGATTGTCGCCGTTAGGCCCTGTCGAGGTGGAAAAATCCACAGAGCCGGAGCTCTGGATCGCCGCATTGCCGGCAGTGCTGTTGTCAAAGAACTGCGTAAACGAAGTGCTTGTAAACACGGCGTTGCCGGCCGTGCTTGTGCCAAAGAATTGGGCGAACGAATTGCTGATGATCGTCGCGTTGCCGGCCGTGCTACTATTATTGAAAACTAAGACCCCGTTGTTTGCCGCGCTGTTGGTGATGGTGGCGTTGCCGGCTGTGCTGGCGTCATCGAATGCTACGATCCCATAGTTCGTGATCGTAGCGGCGCCGGCTGTGCTGGCGTTATAGAATACTGCGGTCCCACTGTTCGTGATCGTAGCGGCGCCGGCTGTGCTGGCGTCATAGAATGCTACGATCCCATTGTTCGTGATCGTAGCGGCGCCGGCCGTGCTGTTCTCGCCGAATCTAACAAGGAACCCGATGTTGGCGATCGTGGCGTTGCCCGCCATGCTGGCGTCGTCGAACTCCAAGATCGCACTGTTTGTTATCTTGGCGTTCCCACCCGAGCTAGTATCGCTGAATCTAACGAAGTTAAAGCCGCTGGTATTGGTGATGGCGGCATCGCCCGCGGTGCTGGCATTGTTGAACGAAACCGTGCCGCCGGGGCCACTGGCGCCGTTGACGATGCTGGTGATGGCGCTGGTGTCGGCGTTGTTAAAAACGAGTTGCGCATTATTGACGATCGCGCCCCCGATCTTGCCGGTGTCGATCACGTCGCCGATGTAAAGCGTGCCAGCGTTGATCGTCGTGCCGCCCGAATAGGTGTTGGCGCCCGTCAAGGTCAGCGTGCCCGCGCCGTTTTGCTGGAGCCCGCCGCTGCCCGAGATCACACCGGCGAAAGTGACGCTGTCCGAGCGGTTGAATGCGAGCATGGCATTGTCGGTCACGTCGCCGGCGATCGATCCGCTCGCGCCGCCATTGCCGATCTGCAACGTCCCCGCCGAAATCGTCGTGCCGCCCGCATAGGTATCCGTCCCGGTGAGGACCAGCGTTCCGAGGCCGGTCTTCTGCAAACCGCCCGCGCCAACGATCGGCGCCGAGATCGTCGCCGTCAGGCCGCTGTCGACAATGATCGGCGCGACCCCCGTCGGCGTCAGCGCGCCACTTCCC
>NZ_LMUI01000032.1:105170-107395 GCF_009765995.1 Methylocapsa sp. S129 | reverse complement strand
GGGGATGACGGAAGGCGGCGCGATTGTCGTGCGCAACGGGGCGATCAGCATAGTCGCGACGAACAATGCGGGGATCGACGGGCGGTTGAGCGCGGGGGGCTCGACGCGCCATGGCGGCTCGGTGTCGATTGCGGCGGCCAATAATGTGACGGTGGGCGCGGGGGCGAAGATCAGCGCGCGGGCGGCCAAGGCGGGCGCGGCGAGCGCGGCCAACGCAACGGCGCCGGCGTCCACAGCCGCGCAGATCACGGTCGCGGCCGGCAATGATGCGACGATCGCGGGCTCCCTGGCGGCGCCGGGAGCGCCCGGACGCAACGGCGGCGCCATCACCGTTTCCGCCGGGGCCGATGCGAGCGTCGCCGCAACCTCGGTCTTGAGCGCGATCGGCATTGGGGCGAACTCGAGCGGGGGAACCATTTCAGTCAAGCCGACGGGCAACCTCACCGTCGCCGACGGCGCGACGTTTGACGTTCACGCCGGCGCCAGCGGCGACGGCGGCTTCGTCGAATTGAGCGCGGGACAGACGGCGACGATCGGCGAGATCGCGCTCAATCTCGGCGCGACCAATGGCCAGGCCGGCACGCTGCTGCTCGATCCCAACGATCTCGTGGTTGGAAGCAATGACCCTAATGCTCCGGCTGACGCCAGTTACGACGCGAACTTCGCAACGTCTGGCGGTTCCGTTATTCTGACTGCCGACAATTCGATCACTATCGCCTCGAATGGCGAGATCAACACCACGCTGTCGGGAGGCCAATCGGGCAGCATCAGCTTGACCGCCCCGTCGATCAGCATCCTGGGCGGCGGGCAATTGTTGGTCTAGGCCGTCGGCGCCGGGGGTAAGGCCGGAGCCATTACACTCTCTGCCACAGCTACGTCATCGACGGCCGCGCAGATATCCATCATGGGGGACGCCATCAACGGCGCCGCGATTGTCAACGGCGGCGATATCACCCTGACCGCAACATCACAGCTCCTGCAGGCGTTCGATCACGCCGCCATCACTATTCAAGCGGCCGACGTCACGGCTGCCGGGGCGTTGCAAGCCACCGCGACGGCGAACGGCGGCACGACGGTCAATTTCGTCGCCGCTGTCGCTTCGGCTGATGTGCAGGCCTCGATCGATATTCTAGGCTCCTCGAATGTCACGTCGACGGGCGTCATGACGCTGGCGTCGACCGCGACCGCGGCGGCCAGCGCCACCGGGGCCCTACCAGGGTCCTTCTCGCTGCCTGCCGACGCCTCCGCCGCGGTGACGACCGTCACCAGCGTCGCGCGTGTCCATATCGGCGATTCCTCGAATGTCTCGACGACCGGCGGCGGCAGTGAGCTCAGTCTGGCGGCGACGAATACAGTGACATCGGACGCTACGGCGAACGCGGCTGTGGGCGGCTCCACCGCGGTTGGCGCAAGCGTCGCCGTGAACATCGTCAACGTGACGACCATCGCGAGCATCGATGGCGCGGCGCAGGTGAATGCAGCGGGGGCGCTGAGCCTTTCAGGTACATCGAGCACGGTTCTGAATACGAACGCATCCGCCTCGGCGGGCGGCGCCGCAGGCGCGTCCTCGGGACCCGATTCGTCGAGCGTCACGGCGAAATACCTCAACGATGCCGCCTATACGCCTTACGAGAGCACGTCGGACGGCGCGGTGTCCGCGACCGGCGCGCTGACCATCGCCGATCTGACATCGGCGACATCGGCCTCCATGTCATCGTCGAACCAAGCGACTGCGGGAGGGTTGCTGAGCCTGGCCAGCAGCGCCATCAACAGTTCGGCATCCGTCGCCGATGGCGGCAGCGCCAAGAGTTCGGTTGGCATCGGCGCGGCTCTCGCGATCGACCTCGCGCATGTCTCGAACGACGCTACGCTCAGCCAGAACGTACAGAGCGTCGGCCTCAGCGTCACGGCCTTGAATCCCGGGACGCTGGCCCAGAACGCGTTCACCGCGCAGGCGACATCCGGCGCCGGCGGGACGGATGTCGGGGTCGCGGGCAGCTTGGCGACGAACCTTCTCGATTCTGAGAGCGTAGCGCAGATTTCGCCGAACGTGAGCGTGATCGCGGGGGGGCGCCGTCACGATTCAGTCTGACGATGTGTCGGTCTCGACCGCCATCGCCGTGCCGTCGACGCCAACGACGGGGGGCGCCAGCGGGACTGTCGGCGTTGGCGCATCGATTGCGTTGAACATAGTAGCGACGCGATCTTTGGCTGAGCTTTCGGAC
>NZ_LMUI01000032.1:84980-105160 GCF_009765995.1 Methylocapsa sp. S129 | reverse complement strand
CTGACGACGGCGGCTGGGACGGCTGCGGGGGGCAAGGCTGCGGTTGGTGCGGCGCTGGCGATTGCTTTGATTGACGACAGCGTTTTGGCGACGACATCGACGAGCATTGGTTCGGGGGGCTCGGTTGGGTTCTCGGCGTCCGGGGCGTCGCTGAGCGTGGTGAGCGCGACGGCGAGCGCGTCGGGAGGGAACTCGGCCGATAGTAGCGGGGATGCGCCTGCGGCGGGTTCGGGCGAGGATTCGAGCGTCGATTCGAAGGTTCAGAAGGAGTCTGGCGACGCGACGACGAAAGAGTCGGACGCGAAGGTCGGGACGAGCGATCAGCAGTCGGCGACGTCGGGCGAGGGCAAGAGCGAGGACGGCCAGGGGTCGACGAGCGACGGGGATGTGGCGGTTGCGGCGGCGATCGGGGTCGACGTTTCGCAGTCGAACGTTCAGGCCTATGTGCCGCGAGCTGTGAGCGTGACGGCGACAGGGTCGCTGACGGTTGCGGCGGTGAACAATACGGACGGGCTGACGAGCGCGGACGGCAGCGCGGTGGGCTCGGCGACGGCGCAGGTGAAGGTTGGGGTTGGGGCGGCGGTTGCGATCAGCCTTGTGCACAGCGTCGACGATGCGATCCTCGGGTCTTCGACGTCTCTTTCGCCGGCGACGCAGATCGTTAGCGATACGCCGGGAACCTATGACGCGGGTGCGGTGTCGATTACGGCGTTGAAGACCGATCTTGGCGGGACGACGCCGACGGTTCCTGCGGCGAGCCCGCCGGCGGTTGCGGACGGGTCGACGCCGGACGATGCGACGGCCTCGTCGCAAGATAGCGCACCGGCGCCGACATCGGCGGATCCGGCGGGTGGCCGGGCTGATCTTTATGGCGCTTCGGCGACGTCCGGGGCGGGCGGCTCGAATGTTGGGGTCGCGGGCTCGCTTGCGGTTGACCTGATCGATTCGGAAGCGATTGCGCAGGTGACGAGCGGGACGGTTGTTCCGCTGTCGGGCCATGGCTCGGTTGTTTTGAGTTCGGACGACGAGACGTCGTCGATCGTTCTGGCTTTGCCGGCTGGCGATGGAGCGACGGGGGGCAAGGTCGGCGTTGGCGCATCGATTGCGTTGAACATAGTAGCGACGCGTTCATTGGCTGAGCTTTCGGATGGGTCGGCGGTGACGGGGGCGGGTTCTGTTGCGCTGACGGCGGATGCGTCGCATGGGGCGGTGACGCAGGCGGACCAGGGTTCTTCGGGTGGGGTTGCGGTGACGCCGGTTGTGGCGCTGTCGCTGATTGACGACGAGACGCAGGCGACGATCGGGGCGCTGAGCGGGGGGTTGACGACAAGCGGGGACGTGAGCGTTACGGCGCTTCAGGCGTCGACGGAGCTGACGACGGCGGCTGGGACGGCTGCGGGGGGCAAGGCTGCGGTTGGTGCGGCGCTGGCGATTGCTTTGATTGACGACAGCGTTGTGGCGACGACGTCGACGAGCATTGGTTCGGGGGGATCGGTTGGGTTCTCGGCGTCCGGGGCGTCGCTGAGCGTGGTGAGCGCGACGGCGAGCGCGTCGGGAGGGAATGGGACAGACAGTTCCGGCGCGTCGACCGATAGCGATGGCAGCGTCGACGACAAGATCCAAAAGCAATCGGGCGCCGCCTCGACGAAGGAGTCGGACGCGAAGGTCGGGACGTCTGGCCAGCAGGGCGATATGACGTCCGATGCGTCGAGCGAGAATGGCAAGGGCTCGACGAACGAAGGCGCGGTCGCGGTTGCGGCGGCGATCAGCGTTGATGTGGCCCAGTCCAACGTCCAGGCCTATGTTCCGAAAGCTGTGAGCATCGCTGCGGCTGGTCCGCTGACCGTCGCCGCTGTAAACAATACGGATGGCGAAGCCAGCGCGGACGGAAGCGCGGTCGGAGCGGCTTCATCCACTAGTTCAGGATCGAAGGTCGGCATCGGCGCGGCGCTTGCGATCAGCCTTGTGCACAGCGTCGACGATGCGACGCTTGGGTCTTCGACGTCGCTCTCGCCGGCGACGCAGATCGCTGGCGATACGCCGGGGACCTATGACGCCGGTTCGGTGTCGATTACGGCGCTGAAGACCGATCTGGGCGTCTTGACGCCGACCTTGCCGGGCGCGACGCAGATCATCCCAACCGATTCCGCCGATGGCGGCCGGCCCGATCAATATTCCACTTCCGCGATGTCCGGCGCGAGTGGAACCAACATCGGCCTTGCGGGGGCCCTGGCCGCCAACATCATTTTCAGCGATAGCACGGCTGAGATCGCCAACGGCGTCGCGGTCAACATCGTTTCTGGCGGTTCCGGATCGGTGACGATCGCCGCCGAGGATGAAATGTCGGCGACCGCGACGGCTGCGCCAACGCCGGGAAGCGGCGCCAGCGGCGGCAAACTTGGGGTTGGCGCATCCGTCGCCCTGAACACGATTTCGACAAGCAGCGAGGCCGCGCTCGATCAAGGCGTCGCGCTTACGGGCGCGGTTGCATCGCTCGCCGTGACCGCGAATTCCTCGACCGATACGGACAGCGAATCCAGCGGCGGCGCCGCAGGCGGCACCGCGATCGACGCCGTTGTCGCTATGTCCATTCTTTCCGAGACGACCTCCGCCACAATCGCGTCCGGAAACGCCTTGTCGGTCGGCGGGGCCGTGGAAGTGTCCGCGATCAGCGGCGGAGCCAACACAGCCAAGGCGACCGGAAAGGTCGACAAAGCAAGCAGCGGCGGCTCTGGCGGCAGTAGCAGCTCCAGCAGTAGCGTGGGCGTCGGCGCGGCGGTCGCCGTCATCACGGGAACCGGGGTGATTGGCTCGACAACCGGCAATTCGATCACGTCCAGCACAACGGCCAGTCTTGATCGGGATGTTGCTACGACAACGGGGGATCTGACGGTTTCCGCATCGTCTACGCGCAGCTACGACGCCGAGTCGTCAGCGGTCGCGGGCGGCGCCGTCTTCAGCGATGCGATGTCGGGTGGCGACGACAGCACGCCGGGCGGCGGCTCGGCCGTAAGCGGCGACACGCTGAACACGTCGCAAGCGCAGAGCGCGATGACCAAGGCTCAGGGCGCCATGGGTTCGGGCAGCGGCGGCAAGCTTTCGGTGGCCGCCGCCATCGGTGCGGCGATCATTGGCGATCAGGTTTCCGCCGAGGTCGTCGGCGGCTCGTCTGGCAATGACCGCACGCTGACGATCGGCGGCAAGGTCATAGTGTCCGCGACGAACGCCGGCGACGTGCTGACCTTGGGCGATGGCGCGACCGTCGGCAGCGATAAGGTCGGGATTGGCATTGGCGCCGCCCTCAGCATCGTCGACAACAGCACCTCGGCCGCGATCGGCGATTTCACGCATGTTGTGACGCCCGGCGCCGTCTCGGTGCTGGCTACGTCGACCGAAAACCAGGATCCGGGCTTCGCCGACCGATTGTCGGCCGAAGCGATGTCAGGAGCGACGGCCAAGAAAATCGCCGTCGCCGGCGCGCTCGCGATCGGCATATCGACATCGACCACCAGCGCCTCGATCGGCGACACGGTCGCGATCGACAATAATGCGGGTCGGGCTGGCGGCATTCAGGTCCAGGCCGACAATACCGGCGAGCTCGCCGCCAAGGCGTGGGCGGGCAGCTTCGCCTCACAAGGAACGGGCGTCGGCGCATCCATCGCTGTGGTGATCTCGACGGATTCCTATTCCGCCTCGATCGGCCAAGATGGCGCGATCAATGCTGGAAGCGTCACGGTCAGCGCGACGAACGAAAAGGTCGACAATTCGCTGCTGATCATCCTCGACCTTATCAACCAGGTCGACGCCGACGCCGGGAGCGCCTCTTCGACGTTTGGCACGAATACGTCGGACGACGCCGCAGCGGTTCTGGCCGAGCTAAAGGGGTTGGGCGGGACCGCGCAGAGCGAGCCCTTGCTCGGCGAGAACAATTATTACACCGAAGTCATTGCGGGAGCTGCGTCCGGAGACCAGGTTTCGTTCGCGGGCGGTTTTGCGATCCAGGTGATCGATAATTCGGCCACGGCCTCGATTGGGCAGAATACGCGCATCAGGGCGACCGCCAACGTCGACGTAGAGGCTACCGACAATGCCGGCTCCAAGACTTTAGTCGGCGGCCTCAGCGCTTCGGCGGGCGCGACCGCGGCGGGCATTTCGAGCGCGATTATCACCAATTCGAGCACGATCGACAGTCACCTCGCTGACGGCGTGCAAATCTTGAACTCTACCGCCGTTTCGATCAAAGCGGGCGCGTCGCAGGACATCGACGTCTTTGAAATCAGCGCCGCGGCCGGCGATGAGAACGGCGCCGTTGGCGTGCTCGGCGTGATTACGTCGCTGACCTCTGTCACCGCCTATGCTGGCAAGGGCGTCGCGATCACATCGAGCGGGGCCGTCGATATTTCGGCCGCCAATACGATCAGCGTTCTCAATATCGCTGGAGCGATTGGCCTCGGCGGCGAGGACGGCTTGGGCGGAACGGCCGTCGCGACGACGATCGAGAACTCGGCGCAGGCCTACGTAGATTCAGATCAGGCCGATCAGTCGAGCATTACGGCGGGCGCGCTCGACATATCCGCGACGACGTCGGAAAGCCTGATCAACGTCGCCATTGCCGGCGCGGCGGCCGGGGAGAACGGCTTTGCCGGCGTCGCAACTCCGCTGACGCAGGTCGTCTCCGCCGACGCCTATGTCGGCCAATACGCGACCGTGCGAACGACAGGCGCCGCTCAGGTCGACGCCAGCGACGGAACGCTCGTCGTGAACGTCGGCGGCGCGGTCGCCGGCGGCGGGGACACCGCCGTTGGCGGGACGGCCGCGATCTCAAGCATCATCAATGACGTTTACGCCTATGTTGACGACAATTCGACAGTCGACGTCGGCTCGCTGGCGATTGATGCGACGGGTTCGCAGAACGCCGTCAATGTAGCCATCGCCGGAACTGCGGGCGGCTCCAACGCCATTTCGGGCGTTCTGACGCCGGTGACCCAGGTCATGAACGTTTACGCCTATGCGGGTCAGAATGACTTGATCGCCGCGGCGACCGGAAACGTCGACATCGGCGCGAAGGACACCACGCTCGTCATCAACTTCGGCGGGGTCCTCGCAATTGGCGGCGATAATGGCGTCGGCGGGACCGCGGCGGTCTCGACCTTAAGCGACACGACAGAAGCTTACATAGGCGACGGCTCGACGGTAGACGCCGCAGGTGCGGTCAGCGTCGCGGCGACGACGTCCGAGAACGTGCTCACCACAGTCGTCGCGGGAGCCGCAGGCGGTAATGTTGGCGTGGGCGTGGCGCTGTCGTCAAGCATCGTGCTCGACACGACCGAGGCCTATATCGGTCACGCTGTCATCGTCGGCGGCGTCACGGAACCAACGTCTCTCGCCGTCTTCGCGCAGGACGCCACCAGCATCACCGATTTTGCGGGCACGCTCGGCGTCGGCGGCGACATCGGCGTCGCCGCGGGGGCGGATGTCAACGTCCTGACCAAGAACACTTACGCCTGGATCGGCCGCGACAGCGTCAGCGACGTTCTGACGCCTGCGAATGCCGCGACGGTCCACGTCGATGGCGGCGATGTGAGCGTCGACTCCGAGAGCAGCGAAAACGTGTATTCGCTCGTCGGGGGGCTTGCCGCCGGCGGCGACGCTGGCGTCGCCGGGTCCGTGGCGATCTACGCTCTTTACGGGAATACGCTCGCCGGAATCGGCGACGACGACACGGTGGACGCGACGGGCAATGTCGCGGTCCTCGCCGATGACGCCAACACGCTGAACCGGATTGCCGGCAGCGCGGGGCTCGGCGGCGACGTCGGCGTCGGCGCGTCGCTCGGCGTGTCCGTCGCTATCCAAACGACCCAGGCGACAATCGGGGTTGATGCGACTGTCGTGGCGCTCGGCCAGACGCCCGGCATTGAGGCGACGACGGGATTTCAGGGCGAGTTTTCCGTTTACGGCAGCCAGGCCCTGGCGGTGCTGCCGCCGAAATCAAATTTGAGCGGGACCGTCGGCGACGATCTCGATCCGACAAGCGTGGCGGACGCGATCGACGAAGGCGGCAAGTTGCTCGTGCTCGATCGCACGACGACGCCTGTTCAGGAGCAGGTGCGCGGCGTCGTCGTCAACGCTACGGCCACCAATCTCTTGCGTTCGCTCGCGGTGAGCGGCGCGGTGGGCGGCGACGTCGGCGTCACCATGTCCGGCGACCTGCCGGTGGTCGTCAGCGATACCGAAGCCACCATTGGCGCGGGCGCCAAGATCAATACGACGGGGACGCCTGGAGCCGGGCAATCGGTCGCCGTCGCGGCGGCCAGCGATCTCTATCATTTGGGCGTTACCGGTTCGGTGGCTGGAGGCGGCGACGTGGGCGTCGGCGCCGGGGCCGAAACGAATATCTTCAGCAACACCACGATCGCCGATATTGGCGCCGGATCGATCGTCAAGGCCGCTGCAAACATCGGCGTTACGGCGAAAGCCAGCGAAGATTTCGCCGGAACCTCGGTGAGCGCGGGTCTGGCCGGCGATGTCGGCGTCGCCGGCGGCGTCACGGGCTTTGCGGTGAACGACAAAACCTACGCCGTCATCGACAGCAATGCCGACGCCAACGCTGGCGGCAGCGTGGTCGTGGCGGCGGATGACGAGACTCGCGCCGTCGTCACCTCCGGCACCATTGCGATCGGCGCCGCCGCGGCCGGCGTTGGCGCCGGCGTTGGCATTTCGGTCATTACGAAGGACACGGAAGCCTATATTGGCGCGGACGCGTCGGTCACGGCGCTTGGCGCCGGCTCCGATGGCGACTTCAGCGCCTATACGAGTGCGGATTCCGCCAACACAACGGGCGGACAGGGCTTGCTGGTGCAGGCCGATTCCGGCGAAAGCGTCATGTCCGTGATCCTGGCGGGCGCCGGCGGCCTCTATGCAGGCGTCGCGGGCGTCGTGTCGGTCGAGGCGATCGTCGCCAAGACGGAAGCCTATATCGACGGTGGTGCTGTGATCAACGACGCCAACGCGGGGGCCAACGGCCAGCAGGACGTCGACGTGACGGCGCGCGACAGCACCGTGCTTTCGACCGTCGACGGGGTGGCGGGCGTCGGCATCGCAGGCGTCGGCGGCGCGGTGGATCTTGCGGTCATCGCCGACACCACGAGCGCCTTCATCGGCGATGGCGCGACGTTGAATGCCCAAAACGACGTTCTCGTCAACGCCTTCGCCAATCAGGCGACGTCCTCCGGCGTGGCGAGCGTCGCCGGCGGCATCGGCGGTTTCAGCGCCGCCATTTCCGTCCTCGCGATCGCCAACGGACCCGATCCGGATCAATCGTCCGAAACGACTACGTCCGGAGGCGCGACGGTCAGCGGCAATGCGGACAACGAGCTGTCCGACGGCTCGATCAACGACACTTATCTGTCGAAATCGTCCAATTCGAATGTCACCGCGACGAGCGCGAAAGCGCAGAGCTACAAGAGCAATCTGAGCGCTTCCGCCGATACGACCGGCGCGAATATTCCATCCGGCACTTCGGCCACGATCGGAGCCGCGACAATGGATGTCGGGGGAACGGTCAGCGCCAAGACGCAGGACGATATCAATGCCGTGACGGCGGACGGCGCAGTGACGGCGGCGGCCGGCCTTGGGGCCGGCATCGGGATCACGGCGGTCGATGTGGCCAGCACCGCCTCGATCGGAGCGAACGCGAACATTACGGCGGGGGCCGTCGACGTTTCGGCGTCGTCGTCGCGTGTATATTCGGCGACAGGATTTGCGGCCACGGCGGTGGGCGTCGCGGCCTCGGCGGTGACGGTCGGCGACGGCTCGTCGACGAAGGCGGAAATTGGCGATGGCGCGCTCAGCGCGGGCGGTGCGGTCAGCGTCGCCGCCACGAATACGACGACCGCGAGCCTCACCACAATCTCTCTGGCGGTGGGGACCGGCGGCGGCCTGGACCTGTTGGTTCTCACGCCAAGCACGACGGCGACGATCGATGGCGGCGCGACGGTCGCTTCCGGAACGGCGACGGCGGGAGACGTCACGGTCGATGCGAGCACCACGATCACATTGCCTCTTACGCCTCTCGTTAGTGGCGCGGCGGCGGCCGTCGTCGGCGGTTTGGGCGCGGGCGTCACCATCGTTGTCATGACGCCGACGACCGACGCGTCGATCGGGGACGGCGCGGTGGTGAGCGCCGGCGCGATTGGCGGCGGCAATGCGAGCACCCTGGGCAGCGTTGTGGTCGACGCGAGCAGCGCCGAGACCCTCTATACGGTCGGCGCTGGCCTGGCGATCGGCGGGGACGCGGCGGGGGCTCTCACCGTCTATACGCTGACGGGACCGACGACTGCCGAGATCGGCGCCGCGAAAGTCACTGCGACGGGCAACGTCGCCGTGTTGGCGGACAGCACGACTAGCGGCGACATTCTGGTCGGCGGCGTGGCCATTGGCGGGGCAAGCGCTGGCGGAGCGATCGGGGTCAGCGTCCTCGACACGACCACGACGGCGGAAATCGACGCATCGGCCGACGTAACGGCTTATGGGCTGAGTTCCATCGCTCAGACTTACGTCGCCAGCTATAATGGCGCGTTCCAAAGCTATGCGTCGGGCGCTTCGATCCAGCCGGCGGCGCTGAGCGGCGTCACGGAAACGGGGAACGCTTCCGAGGATCCGCTGACGACGAGCGATGTCGCCAGCACGGGCGAAAAGTTGCTGCTCGAAGAGCGCGACGCCTCGCCTGTCGATGGGAGCGCGAAGGGCGTGATCGTCAACGCCGCTAACGCCGATGCGATCCGCACCATTTCGGTAAGCGGCGCGCTCGGCGGCTCAGCCATAGCCCTTTCGGGCGATGTGCCCGTGATCATCGCGGACACGCAGGCGACGATTGGCGCTGGCGCGAAGATCAACCAGCGCAATGCCGTCAGCGCCGGCTCGGGCCAATCCGTGGTCGTCGCCGCAGCGAACGATTTCTATGATCTCGGAGTGATTGGTTCGGTGGCTGGCGGCGGCGCTGTCGGCGCGGGCGCCGGCTTCTCAGCGGTCTACGTCCAGGATTCGACCCATGCGACGATCGGGGCGAGCGCGCAGGTCAATGCCGCCGACGATGTGGCTGTCACCGCGCAAGCGGGCGAGGACTTCGCCACGATGGCGGCCTCCGGAGCCCTCGGCGGCGCGGCGGCGATTGCCGGCGGCATCTCCGTCATTGCCGTCGATGATAGCACCAAAGCGCTTATCGACCACAGCGCCCAGATTGTAGCTAATAACAACGTCGCCGTGATCGCCGATGATGAAACGCGTACGGCGACCGTCGCCGGCGCGCTAGCGGTCTCCGTCGGCTTCGTGTCCGTCGGGGGCGCCGTCTCCGTCGTGGTGATCGACAAGGATACCGAAGCGACGATCGCCGGCTCCGCGCAGGTCACGGGCAAGGCCGAAGGCGGCGACACGTTTGTGGAATATACCGACGCTGGCGCGAACCCCTTCACGCAGACGCAGCCAGGGCAGGGCGTCCTGGTGGACGCCGATTCTGGCGAGAGCCTGTTCACACTCGCCATGGCGGGCGGGGTGGCGCAGTTCGGCGGCATTGCCGGCGCGATCAGCGTCCAGATTGTCAATACGACGACGCTCGCCGCGATCGATACCAACGCGCTGATCAATACCGCAGGCGTCGGCAGTTCGAAGCAGGACGTGGATGTCGCCTCGCGCGACTCGACTGGAATCGTGTCGATCGACGGCGCGTTGGCCGGCGGCCTCATCGGCGGTCTATCCGGCAGCGTCGATGTCGGCGTCGTCACGAACACCGTCGGCGCGACCATTGGCAATGGCGCGACGGTCGACGCTGGCGAAAACGTCTTTGTCGACGCGTTGGCCAACAAGGCGATCAGTTCGACCGTCGTGAGCGCCGCCGCTGGCGGCGCGGCGCTGGCGGCCGGTATTTCCATCTACTCCATCGGCGACGGAGTAGATCCGAACAGTAAGGGCGGGCAGGAGCTGCAATCGAATTCGCAGAGCGTTGGCGGCTATGCGGGCTCGCAAGCCTCGGGCGGCGGCGTTGTCAGCGGCTCGATCGACGACACCTCGTCGAATGCGAATGCGCAATCGGCCGCGGGCATGGTCAATTCTCATTTTGGGTCGGTCGACGTCTCCGGCGATGTCAATGGCAACAGCGCCGTAGCGGGCACCTCGGCGACCATTGGCAGCGCCACGATCAATGCGGTCGGCAACGTCGCGGTAGGCACGCAAGACGCTGTGAATTCGCAAGCGATCACGGGCGCGTTAGGCCTGGGCCTCGTCGGCGTCGGCGCCGGCATCGGGATCGTCGCGGACAATGCGACGAACACGGCGAACATTTCCGGCGCCTCGACGCTTTCGGAGAACGATCTATCGGTCGCGGCCAACACGACTCACTCTATGAGCGAGACGAGCTTTGCGGGCGCCGTCGCTCTGATAGCCAGCGCGGAAGCGGATGTGGCCGTGGCGACGGACACGTCGACGACCAACGCGTTCATCTCAGGTTCCACGATTCTGGCTTCGGGAAGCGTCGACGTTACGGCGGATGCCGACCGGCAGATCACTGCCTCGGGTAAGGGCGTTGCGGCCGCGCTAGATCTCGCCGTTGGCCTGTCGCTCGCAACCGCCGATATCGAGGGGACCGCGCAAGCCTATGTCCAGGGCGCAACGATCGGAACGACGGGGTCGAACGTCGGTTCGGTGACGATCGGAGCCTCCTCGGCGGACAGCGCGGAGGCTGACGCTCTTGCGGTGGCGGGCGGCATCGGCGTCGCAGCCGATGGCTCGGTGGCGACGGCGACGGCATCGCCTCACGTAACGGTCTATGTCGACGATGGCGCGATCAACGCATCCGGCGCAGTGCTCATTGAGGGCCAGGCGCAGGACGATGCAACGGCGTCGGCCAAAGGATACGCCTTTGCCATCGGCGGCGCCGCCGGCGCATCGATTGCGACGGCGACGGTCTCGCCTGACGTCGCCGCTGACGTGCGCGATTCTTCGACCATTGACGCGGTGTCACTGGAAGTCGACGCTTTCGTCGGCCAGTCCGGCGCGGTCCCCTTTGTGAGCGCGGACGCCACGGGCACGTCGGGGGCCGTGTTCTTCGGTTTCAACGCCACCGACGCCATAGCGCAAAACGAGGCTCAGGCGATCGCATCGGCGGAGCACAGCACGCTGACGACTACCGGCGCCCTGACCTTCCAGGGGCTTGTTACGACGAACCAGTTCGCGGACGGGACAGGAATCGCGGCCGCCGGCCTCCTCGCGGTGGGTTTCGATATCTCCACCGCGACCTCGAACACTGCGGCGAAAGCGACTTTCAGCGATCTCAACGCTTTGTCCGCGGGCTCGCTGAAGCTGAGTGCGAATGGCAATGACACGAATGTCGCCGATGCGACGGCGGGCAGCGGAGGCGTCATCGCCGGGTCAGCGGCCTCAGCGACGACGTCTTCCTCGGCGACGACGGACGCCACAATCGATAACGATACGACCAATCCGACCGTCGTTAATGTGGCGGGTGGCAATGTCGATATTCTGGCGACCCACACCGCGACCTTCAGCGGCGCGGTGGACAGCACGCAGGCCGCCGTGGTGGGAGCCAGCGGCTCGACGCTGACCCAGAACGTTTCGAGCAATGTCGACGCGCATCTGGGCAATTACGTCCAGCTCGCTGCGACCAATCTTACGATCGACGCCCAGAATATCACGCACAATTACTTCCTCGGCGAACCGACGTTCGGTCTCTATCCTGGCGACACGGCCAAATCCTCGACCTTTGATCCCGACAGCGCAGGTTGGAACATCGACTCAGGATCTGGCGGCATCCTCGCCGCCCCGGCGGGCGACAGCAATACAACCGTGTCGCAGATCACCAACGCGTCGATCGGCAGCAACGCCAGCGTTCATCTTCTGGCGCCGAGTTCCGGCGTCTCCCTCCTGTTCGTCCAGGCCTACAACGAGGCTATCGTTCATCAGAAGGCGACGATCGACTCTGGCGGCGCGATCGCAATCGCCGAGGCCGATGCGACCATCAGCGTTACCGACAACGCCACGGTCAGTTTCGGAGATCGTAGCAGCATCGTCGTCGATATCGGCGACATCGAGGCTGCCGCATGGGGCAATGCCGATCTCGATGTCCGTTCCGCCGCCACGACCTACGGCGTCGCCGGCGCTCCTTCCGGCAAGGCCTATGCGAACTACAACGGCTCGGACATTCTGACGGTCGGCCTCGACGTCCAGCTCCAGTCGACCGATGGCATCGATCCGATCGACGGCTCGACGCCGACGCATGGAACGGTCACGCTGGCGGCTGGGGACAGCCCGGCGGGCATTCAATCATCGCTCGTGCTCAACTCCGAGGTGGACCTCTATAATAATACGGCGATTCCGATCGACTCGACGCCAGACGCGCAATCGAACGTGACAATCAACGCCACCCTCACGATCGAAGGCGAGCCGGACCAAATCACCAACGCGACCAATCCGGCAAATGACACCCATTACGGCGTGAACGCCGCCGGCGACATCGCGCTGTCGGCGGATCAAGGCAATATGTCGACGACAGCCGCCGGCGCCGGCACGAACATCTATCTGCAGGCTCTATCGGAAGCCGCCAGCGCGATCAGCAACCTGTTCGGCGGCGGCGATGTCACTTTCAAGGTCACCGGCGGATCGACGGAGCAGAACGGCGCGAGCGCGCTCGCCATCGACGGCTTGGTCGACACCGGCATCCAGAAGGACAAGTCGCTCACGATTAGCTACGCGACCTCCGATACACTGCCGAACGCCTATTCGGCCGGGTCGTGCAACGTCACCACGACGGCCTGCCTCGCGGCTCCCGTTAATGGAGAGATTCCCGCGACGATCACGGGGCCATTTCCGGAGGCGGAAGATATCCTGGAACGGCTCGCCACGTTGCAATCGCTCCTGCAGCAGTATGGACAGGATCCGATCGCTGCCGGCGCCTACGCCAGCGAGATCACCTTCCTTGAAACCAAACTCGTGGCGCTTGGCCTTGGTAAATTCAATGGCTCCACCTTCGTTTCCGGAAACTTCAGCAATAGCGAAACGCCGAAGCAAGTCGCGCAGGCGCAACTCACGCAAGACCAATCTGTGCAGACAACGCTGTCGGGCAACTTCGTTTCCGCGACAACCGTGCTCGTCAGCTCAACTGACCCGACCATTGAATTGGTCCAAAGCAACATTGCGGCGTTCTTCACGAGGGATTATTCGAGCTCCGCTTCCACGAGCGTCGAGCAAAGCGTGACTGCCGCTTACGGTCAGCTATCCACGCTGAACAATTTCGCCAGCAACGCAAACAAGAGCGACGCGACGTTCCAGGCGGCGGTGGCGGACACTTCTTCGACCAACAGCGCGCTCGTTCAGCAGGGCGTAAGCGATATTACGACCATTACGAATGACGCCGCCAACAATACGGCTTTACAAACAAGCATTACTCAGCTTTCCAATACGATCGTCAGCGATGCGGCCAGCAATAATAGCACTGGCGCGGCGTCCGCAGCCGCGCAAATCGCGACAGATTTGAGCATTATCGCGAGCCACAATACGGAAATGGCCGCCAAGTCGAGCGATCTGCTGAATGTCGTCACGAAATTGCAGACTGATTTAACCTATATCGAGAATCACGCCTCGGACGGAAGCTCGCACGACAAGGGGATTACAGGCTCCACCACCGTAACAACGGCTCTTACAAACATTTCGAATCTGCTTAGTCCGGGCAGCGTCGATTCGAATGGCAATTTGGAGAATTTCGGCGATCCGCGGAACCAGAATACGGCGATCGTCTCGCTCAACGCGTCGATAGCTAGCGAGACGACGACCCTTACGACGCAGACAAACTCCGGAGGCACGCCCGTCGGCCCGAACTCTCTCGGGCAGTGGACCACATTATTGGACGGACTGGGCGCCGCGGTCGCCGCCGATACGACGACATACGACAATGCGTCGAATTCGACGGCGCCTAATCTGCCGCAGAGCTTCTATATCAATGTTCCGGATACGGTCGCGCGGCTCGGCAACATTGCGCTGAACGCGGAATCCGTGACAAGCCCACACGGGACGGGCATCCTTTCAGCGCCCGGCAATGCGTCGATCACGATCACCAACAACACGGCCGACACGCTCGAACTCGGCAGCCTTACGGTGCCGAGCTACGACGCCGGCCGCATCCGCTTCAACGGCGTGCTGGTGAATTCCGACAGCGACATCAGCGCCCTCAATCCGGGAGGGGCGGCGGCGAATTTTACGAGCGTCGTCACATCAGCCACGAGCGGCAAGCCGAGCATCACGATCACCAGCAACTACGAATGGCAGGCGCCGACGAGCCCCAGTTCGCTTTACTACCTGAACAACGAGCAGGTCGCGCCCGATATTCAGCTCACGTTTGGATCGGTCATCAATAATCTCAATGGCCCCGTGTCGATCACCAGCAATTCCGGGAATATCTACATCAACGGCTCGATCAACGCGGGATCGGTGAATATCCTGGCCAAAAACGGCGATCTCGTCACGAGCTACGTCGACGGCTTCGACAATGTAGGCGGCGACCCCGCAAGCCAGTCGCCAACGCTGGTCAACGGCGTCGCCAATCAGGACGGTCTGGGCACAGGCATCGTCGCCAACGGCGAAATCTTCATCAGCGCCCGCTACCTCAACATCAACAGCACGATCCAGAGCGGCATCGCCAATTGGAATCTCGACCTTGAAACCGGCCAGTTGCTCACTGCAGCCAACCCGATATCGATCGGCATTCCTCAATCAGTGATCGACGGTCTGGTGCAGGCTTACCAGACAGCCATTGCGCAGGGGGGCAATCCCTCGTCGTATCAAGCGACGGGATATTCTTTGGCCGGCAGCCCTATCTATCTGAACTTGGACGCCAACGGCATCCCGCAGACCATCGTTCAGGGCTTTCTGAACGACTACAAAGCCCAGGTCCTCGCCGGCAACAGCCCGACCGGAATTTATACCTATACCCCCGCGGGCGGCCAGACCGTCACTTTCAATGCGGCGAATTACACGCCTTCGGTTCGGTTGGAGTTCACTACGGCCCAAGCGAACGCCTATGTGGCCAATCCCGCCAACAACGCGAGCGGGACGACTTATCAGGTGATCAGCGCCGCCAGCACAAACGGCGTGCTGGGTACGATCGGCGCGAGCTATGATCCGGCGAGCCAGGAATATGTCGTCTCGCCGACGGTCGTCCACGGCGGCGACATTCAGCTCTATGGCCAGATCATGGACACGTCGCCGACGTCCGGGCAACTCAACGTGCTCGACGGTTTTGGCACGATCAACATCACGAACAATACCAATCTATCGGTCGTGCTTTCGACACTGGATACCGGCGCCGATCCGACCGGAACGTTGCGCGGAACAGCGGGCATTATCGATATCACCGACGTGCATCTCGACAGCGCCGTCAATCCGAGCAGCGCGACCCCGAACCAAGTCGATGTCCTAGAGACCGAATACACGCGCAATTATAATCCCGCCAACCCCTCGAGCGCCGCTGTGGTGGTTCAACAGCGCTCGGGCGTTCTTCTGGCCGACGGCGTTCCGGCTTTCGTGAACGCAGGCGTTGACTCCGGGTGGCAGGTCATCACGACACCCGCCGAGCTCAGTCAGTCCACGGCGCAGGGCTACACCGCCGACCGGAGCAGTCAATACGACCCACTGGCCGCTCAACGTTACGTGTGGACGACTGGCACCGACTTCAGTTCGACGACGGACTTCCAGCATGACGAAACCGACATTTTCCATTCCGGCGATTTGTCCGTCGACAACATCGACAGTCTCGATTTTACCAGTGGCCCGAATGTCACCAACGAGGGGCGCCTGGCGAATGGCACGTACCTGACGACGTACATAACGCAGAATGCGTCGAGCTCAGCCACGACCAGCAGCATCCACGGGGTCGTCATCAGCAATACGCCTGGCACGACGCCGAACGGCAATCTGGAGCAAACGCCTCTCGTTACCTCGACCTACGATTATCTGACCAGTTCCAAACTGAAGCAGACGGGAGAGAGCGATTCCTGTGACTGGTGGACGTTGTGCATCGCCTCGAATAAGACGATTTATTACGAGCTCGATCAGACCTATACTCAGATCGTCACCTCTTCATTGAAGGCGGATTACGCGATTGGCGTCAACTTCATCGGCTCGAACGTTGGAGCGATCAACGTCGCCTCCAACGCCAACGTAGTTCTGACGAACGACATCACGAACGTCGCTGGCAAGACGACAATCACGGCGACGGGATCAACGAACGGCGTGTCAAGCTCGATCATACAAGGCTCGACCGCCGCGCTCGTCACCTCGAAGTCGATCGATCTCGCGGCTGCAGGTTTCGTCGGCGGATTGAAAAATCCGAGCGATCCGTCGGCTCCGTTGAACGCGCCCGTGGCTGTGTTCCTCACGCAAGCGGGGACGCTAAACGGCGCGCTGACGGCGAATGCCGGCAATGGCGACGTCTCGATCACTACGACTGGCGATCTCAGCGTGCAGACGGTGACCGCGACAGGCGATGTGACGCAGGGACTGGGCAGCGTCACGCTCTTCGCCGGCGAGGGCATCGTCGGCGCGAATGGTTCGGCCTTGATCCAGGCGGACGAGGTCAACCTGACCGCTCAGAACGGCGCGATCCTTGGATCAGGCGGCGCGGCGTTGACGGTCAATACCGGCTACACCAGCAATCAGTCGCTTCGGCAGTTCGGCGACCCGGCGCAAGATATGAGTATCAATTCCAATCCCTATTATGGATTGAAGGCGTCGGGCTCGGGCGACATCAATATCGCTTCGGCGGGATGGTCGGATAACAGCGCGGGGATAATTCTCGTCGATACTGTGGTATCAACCGGCGGCAATGTAACGCTGACCTCGCCGGGCCAGATTCTCGACAACAATCCCGTCCAGACGGTGAATGCGCGCACCGATCAGCAATTGCTGGACTACTGGAACGATCTTAATCTGTTGGCTAGTCCCGCCAATACCGCCAAGCAGCAAGCCACGCTCGCCGCATACGAACAATCGACCGAGCAGGAATACGATCAATACTGGCAGATTCGGCAGACCCAATCGGATGGGGGGCGGTTTACAATCCCAACTTCACAGTGGCGATCGCCCAAGGGTCGCAACAGTATAATGCGCTGAGCGCGCAATATACAGCGCAGATCCAGGCCGCCAATCCGACAATTTCTGCGGCCGCCTTGGCCGCGCAAGTCGCTTCCGACATCAGCGCTTTTGATGCGTCGCAGACGGCGCAATATCATATGCTGAACACGGAAGTCGGAGGCCTGACGACGACCTTCGACAAATCCTTCGTCTTCACCGCGACGGCCGCACAACAGGCCAGTTTGACTTCAGGCGCGACCTGGACGGAGGAAGAGCTTGGATTCTCGCTGTCGGCTGGGGTTCTCAAGACGATCACGGACACCAATCCGGTAGTCAAGGCTCCCAACGTGTCCGGCCGCACCGTCACGATCAATGCGGCATTGGGGGTCGGCGAGACGATCGTCCTGCCTGGCCAAACCGTGCCAGGCGTCGCCATTCCTGCTGGGCAGGCGGGTATCTTCATTGCGGCCGGCACGGATCCGACTACGCTCACAGACGCTGAAAAGGTCGCGCTAGCGACCGCGGAGCGGTCCGACCTTGACCTGACGATCAGCTCGATCCAGCTTCCGGCGGGCGCGATCACCGGCGCCCAGCAGGACGCCTATAACGCCTATGTCGCAGCCAGCAGCCCGACCAATGTCGTGCTTCATTTCGGCACGGACCCGGCTCCTGGCACGATGGAGGCGGTGGTTCTTGAGGCGGCCGCCCAGGGCGTTGCCGTCAAGGCGGGCACCTATTTGGCGATCCTCGACAAATGCCCGGTCAACTTTGCCGCGACCACGGCGCTCAACGTCACGGTCACTCACGCGCCCGATAGTACGATTGATATCGGCGACGCTTATCTCGCCTCCCGCGGGAGTGCAGAGCTTGGCTCGATCGAAGTTCCCGGCGAAACCCGCATCAAGGTTATCGACTCGATCGCCAACGCTGCGGGCTTATCGCTCGTGCAGACCGGGAACATCATTCTCGAGGCGGCTGACGGCGATATTGGCTTTGCGCCCCCGGGTGCCGGCTTCACGCTCAACCTTTCTCCCCTGGCGGGCGCTACGATAACGGCGCGTGCTCAAAATGGCGTCAATATCAACGTCGTCGGCGACGCCAATGTCGATACGCTTTATTCGCCGCAAAACATTACTCTTACGGCAAGCGGCTCCATTTTCAACGCAAACGACGATCAACTGATCAACATCCTCGGCACTGTCGTCACGTTGGCTGCGACGATGGGATCGATCGGTTCGCTAACCGACACGCTGAACGTCGCCGTGAATAACGGCGGCGATATTCTCGCGACGGCGACGACGCCGGGCGCCTCGGTCGATCTTTTCGGACCGGCGGGCAACGACTTCGTTATCAGGTCGGTGGATGCCGGCGGCACGGTCGCACTGACCGCGGCCGCGGACGGCACGATCGATGGCAATGTTCTGTCCAACGGTTTGATCGATCTCGTGGCCGGCGGCAGGCTTATCCTCACGCAGAATGCTGATGTGGTTCCGACGATCGGCGCCGTTTCCATCGATGCGGCCTCGTTGAAGATGCTGAACGGCGCTCTCGTCGATGCGGCGCTCGGCGACGTCGACATCCAGACGAGCGGCGATGCGCTCGTAACGGGCGTCACGAGCGGCAGCGCCGATCCCGATGCGGTGTCGATCATCTCGGGCGGTCATGTCCTGGCCGGAACGAATCCGAATCGCGTCGACATCACCGCGCTGACGCCAGGGGCGGGCGTGTCCATCACGGCCAGCCTCGGCATCGGCGACGAGACAGAGGCCGATAGCGAAGCGAATGACTCGCTGACCGATGCGCCGGGCGCGGCCAACCTGATTACGCCTACGCCCAATGCGCTGATCATCAAGACGGGCACGCTCTCTCTCACTGCGACCGCTGGCGACGTCGACGTCACGACAGCTGCCGTTGTCGCCTCCGCGACCATCACGGCGACGACGGGCAGCGTCAACCTGCGCGCCCTGCAAGATTTCACCGCGGCCGATATTTCTGCGCCGCTCGGAAATCTCGACATCAGCGGAGACGGAGCGTTGAGCTTGCCGCTGCTGTCGGCGGGAACCGGGCCGGGCGCCATGCAGGGGCAGATCAATCTCGACGCGCAGACCACGCTGACGTTGGGAACGGCGACGAGCGGCGGCACGCAGAATCTGGTGTCGCAAGACGATCTCGTGTTCACGCAACTGACTACGACCGGTATCCCCGGCGATCCCGGCAATGTCGATCTTACCTCGACCAACGGCGCGATTCGGGGCGGTGCGATCGACGCCAACGGCGGGGTCGACGTGAACGGTCAGGCTGTGACCCTGGATACTGTCAGCGCGACAATGGGTCCTGTGTTGGCGACGTCGGCTACGACGCTGACGGGCGTCAAACTCGACACGCTGGGAGCGGCGATACTGACGGCGGGCGGCAATATTGATTGGACGACTTTAAATGTCGACGCGACGCTCGTGGCCAATTCCACGGGCGGGACGCTGACGTTGGGAACGGCGACGAGCGGCGGCACGCAGAATCTGGTGTCGCAAGGCGATCTCGTGTTCACGCAACTGACCACGACCGGCATCCCCGGCGATCCCGGCAATGTCGATCTTACCTCGACCAGCGGCGCGATTCGGGGCGGCGCGATCGACGCCAACGGCGGGGTCGACGTGAACGGTCAGGCTGTGGCCCTCGACACCGTCAGCGCGACAATGGGTCCTGTGTTGGCGACATCGGCTACGATGCTGACGGGCGTCAAACTCGACACGCTGGGAGCGGCGACGCTAACGGCAGGCGGCAATATTGATTGGACGATTTTAAATGTCGGCGCGACGCTCGTGGCCAATTCCACGAGCGGGACGCTGACGTTGGGAACGGCGACGAGCGGCGGCACGCAGAATCTGGTGTCGCAAGGCGATCTCGTGTTCACGCAACTGACCACGACCGGTATCCCCGGCGATCCCGGCAATGTCGGTCTTACCTCGACCAACGGCGCGATTCGGGGCAGCGCGATCGACGCCAACGGCGGGGTCGACGTGAACGGTCAGGCTGTGACCCTCGATACTGTG
>NZ_LMUI01000032.1:0-84794 GCF_009765995.1 Methylocapsa sp. S129 | reverse complement strand
ACGTTGGGAACGGCGACGAGCGGCGGCACGCAGAATCTGGTGTCGCAAGGCGATCTCGTGTTCACGCAACTGACCACGACCGGTCTCCCCGGCGATCCCGGCAATGTCGATCTTACCTCGACCAACGGCGCGATTCGGGGCGGCGCGATCGACGCCAACGGCGGGGTCGACGTCAATGCATTCGGCGCCATCGCGATCGGGGCGATTTCCGCGCGCAATGGCGCGAATTTCAGCTCCCAAACATCGTTGACGCTGCCGAGCCTGACGATCGGTTCGGGATCGGTTTTCGCCTCGCCTATCGTCGATATCGGCCTCATAACCCCGAATCCGAGCGTCACGGGACCTTTCGAACTCAGCGTGACCGGTTATCACGGCGTGGTGGGCGCCGATGCGAGTCTGACGATCGAGGGGGCGCCAAGCGTCATCATGGACGAATTGCGCGAGGCAAACGCGCAAATCGGCACGGATGCAACCTCGTTTGCAATCAACAGCGGCTACATCACCGATATCATGACGCTCACGACGTCGTATGAACGGCTCTACATGAACGACCAGCTTTCTCGACCTATCAATGGTCCCGATGTGCAGCTCTTTGCTCCGAACTTTGCGTTCTTCCTCGCCCAAGACGCTTACCTGACCACGACCAGCACGTTCGTGGTGCAATATGACGGCGTCGCCGAAATCGTCGATGAATTGTCGACGGGCACGATATTGGGCGCGAGCTTTGTTCGCGATTTCGACCGGCAGGGTCGCATTGGCGACATTGACCCGACCACTTCGATCGACGAGCTGGGACTGCCAGAGTCCTGGAGCTTGGCCTACTCGCATGCGCCAGTCGGGGGCGGGGGGTTCGTCTACACCATCTCCGGGCAGGTGGCGGTCAATATGGGCGATGGGGACGAGTTGTGGCAACTGACGAGCGATGCCGACGGCTTGCATGTGGTTGTCAAACGAAGGAAGCAGAAGCACTAAGAACCTTCTGCATTTGCACATACGCATAACCCGCGTCTTTGAGATAGTTTTCGGGTCCATTGGGCTATGATCGAAGTCAGCGTGTTGATTCCTGTCGAGTTGGATTGCGGACGTCCGCGCGCTACTCAGCTTCCGAGATCGAGGACGCGCTTCAGAGCGGCAGGGAAGCCATTGAGCGAGATAGAAAACGTCACTGCTTGGCCATTGCTCAGATTGAGGCGAGCTACGGAGAGCGTCGTTCCCTTCTTCATGACGTGGCGATCGTGGAGAAGCTGACGGGCAGCAGCACCCCTCGGAGACGCAGGTCGAAAAGCGCAGGCCCCGACCAAGGTCCTTGTCGTCGAGATCGGCAGCAGGCCGACGCTAGGAGGTCCCGACGCGAGATGGCGCCCAGAGGAGCGGCGCTCCCGGGCTCGGCACAACCGCCTTTCCGGATGCTAGAAGCGCATCGCATTCAGCATTACTATAAGCAAGGGAGCTCAAAATCTCGCGCGTATGTTCGCCGAGCAACGGCGGTGGATATTCCGTTTCGCCAGAGCATTCCGCTTGAAACGGAAGTTCAGGAATATCGAACGCCATGTCCTGGAAAAGGACGCGGGACACTTTTCCTTGGTGACGGGCCTGTGGCGCGTCCAGCACCCGTTCCATGGGAAGAACCTCGGTGAAGCCGAACCGAGCAGCCGCCAAATGGGCGGCTATTTCTTCGAATGGGCGCTGCTTCACGACATTCCTGACTAGCGCTTCGACTTGTGGCCTCTGCTTCCTGCGTTGCCTAAGCGTTGCGAGGCCTGGATCGACCTGCAAAGCAAGCGCCGACCAGAAATCGCTCCAATGCCTGTCCGTCAGCATGACGAGATAAATCCAGCGTCCGTCCGCCGTCTCGTAGGCGCCGTATCCGGGCATGCTGAACTCTCCGGACGGCTCCTGATCCGACTTTCCGGTCAAATGCGTTTTGAGCTGAACGCCAGCGAAATCCCGGGCTGCGACATGAAGGCCCGTCTCATAAAGTCCTACCTCGATCTTTCGATTTAGGGGGGCGACCGAAGGATTCTGAAGCGCGGCAAGAATGCCGATCACGGCATAGCAGCCAGCAAATTGGTCATGATAGGAAGGACCAAGACGGCTGGGGCGCCCATCGACACGATTGGAATACATCACGCCTGTCGCCGCTTCGGCGATCGGGTTGGACGCTAGTTCGTCAGCTTGCGGCCCCTCATTATAGCCCCGAATGTGGCAAAAGACGACGGCCGGATTATACCGGACGCATTCCTCATAGGTTACGCCGAGGCGCCGCGCGGCGCCGGGCGCCAGATTATGAAGAACAATATCAATGCTGGGCAGAAGGCGTTGGAGGACCTCTCGGCCCTGCGATGACGCTAGATCAACGCAAAGGCTCTTCTTTCCGCGGCTATAGGCGATATAGGTGCCGCTCGGTCCGCCACGGACGAGGCTGCGGGTCGGATCGCCGGCTGGCGATTCTAATTTGATCACTTCCGCTCCAAGCTGGGCGAGGATGTGGGCGCCAAAAGGGGCTGCCAACATGGTCCCGATTTCTAGAATGGTCTTCCCGGCGAGGATGTCCCGATTCATGCTGGCTCCATCTATGGCGAGGAAAAGAGGATGGCATCTATGGCGAGGAAAAGAGGATGGCCCGAACGCAAAATCCCGAGGCCGCGAATGTCGTAAGAACGGCAGTTACAATAATAGTGCATAATGCACAATATAAATCAGCATCGTTGCTGGCGGCATTCGTCCAAACGGGGCGATCAAAAGGCGGCCGCGGCCGGATGGGCCGATTCGAATGGTCCAATGCTGACACGCGCCAACAAGGGTTGGCCGTCAATTCAATCCCTTCGCCAGTCTTCATCGTCTGCTACGCCAACGGTAGATTCTCGCCCTGACGATCATAGCGTCGTGGCTAGACGCGGCGACGTCGACGCAATCTTCTTGGCGCGCCAACAAGGCCGGTTTCTGCGACTTATCCGCGCGCAACGGGCATTTCTGAACCGGTTGAGAAAGGCGCGAACCGCGCATTCGGCTCCGACCGCCGAAAGCCCGTCGGATCGGCTCGGCAGACATGTCCGTCTGAATTGTTCTTTCAGACCAGCCTGCCAATGCACCCATACCGGGCAAGCAAGCCCGAATGAGCCGCAACCAGACGCCTCCGCGGGCAATCGGCGCGACGAATATCTCTCAGTGCCTTGACACCGCAAATCGACAATGCATTATGCATCCATGTTGCTAACGAAACCCGGGAGGATGCCTCTTCGCCAGATGCGCGTGTCGTTGCGTCGTGAACTTGACACTGCGGGCTGCCAGAAAGTCAGGGCTCAAGCATCCAGTCTCCCGTTGCCGCCGAGGTTGAACTGGACACTGGCGGGCGATGCGATGCGGATTTCGCTTGCGCGATAAACACATCGGCCTTGGGCGAGTGACAGGACTGTCGCTGACATACTCCTGCGCGGTCAGGGGCCGGTCCCTGCTGCTTGGTGCGCCCTACACCCACTGGCGGATGGACACGCCAGAAGCGGCGATGATCGGGTCCAGCGAGAACATGGTTGGTCAACGTGGAGGCGATCGGGACCGCCTGCGTCGCGACCAACCCGCCGCCTTCGACGACCTGGCTAACGTCGTGACGAAAGTTTTGGCGCGCGCCGTAGCCAACCCATTGAAATTCAAAGAGTGAAACTGGAGACAAGTATGACAGCAGTATTGGAAAGCGACGTCGGACACGCGCCGGCCGAAGGCAAGATCACCGACGCGGCCATCGCGGAGGCCAGAGAGATGATCGGTCTACAGCTTCGCCCCGAAGGCCCATACCTGCAGGACGCAAGCGCCGACGCCATCCGCAATTTTTGCAATGGTATCGGCGATCTCAACCCGCTCTTTCGCGACGCAGAGCACGGGCGCCTGAGCCGCCAGGGCTCTGTGGTCGCCCATCCGATGTTTCCTATGGCGTTCGGTTGGATCGGTCGGACACGTTGGGGGCTGCCTGGCGTGCACGGTTTCTACGCTGGCAACGATTGGGAGCTGTTCCGCCACATTCGTCCCGGTGACCGCATTACGGCGATCGAGCGGGTCGTGGGCGTCGAGCCGAAAGAGAGCAAATTTTCCGGTCGACTGGTGCTCCAATATGTGGAGGCGAGCTATGCCAACCAGCGCGGCGAACTGGTGGCGCGGGCGCTCGGCACCTGCACGCGCCACGAACGCAAGGCCTCGCGCGATACCGGGAAGTACAAGGATATTCACTCCTATGAATACACGCCAGAAGAGTTCGCGGCGCTTGACGAGGCGATCCTGAAAGAGGACCGCAACATCCGCGGCAATGCGGTGCGCTACTGGGAGGATGTGAAGGAAGGGGAGGTTCTGCCTTCCATCGTGCGCGGCCCGCTCTCGCTCATGGACACCATGGGCTTTCTCGTCGGCTGTGGACGTGGTCATACGCACGGCATCGTGTTCAAGGAAGCGGTGAAGCATCCGGGCCATTTCTTTCGCAATCCGGAGGCGGGTGGCGGCATCGAATACACCGGTATCGGCCACCACCGAGAGTCCGTCGCCAAGGAGGTCGGCGTTCCGGGCACTTACGACTACGGCCCGCAACGCTCATCCTGGATGTGCAGCCTCGTCACGAACTGGATGGGCGACGCAGCGTTCCTCAAGCGCGTGCGCACCGAAATGCGGCGCTTCAACACCATGGGCGATTCCACCTGGTGCAAGGGGCGAGTGTCCCGGAAATACGAGAAGGATGGCTTTGCGCTGGTCGATCTTGAAATTTGGGGAGAGAACCAGCGCGGAGAGATTACGACGCCCGGTCTCGCCACCGTGGTCTTGCCGTCTCGAGACGCGAACAAGCGCGTCTTCTTTGATGGGTCGCAACTCGATCTCGATCTTCCTACCGTCCGCTGACGGAGCCAGTGATGACCGCGAGTGCTGATGAAGGGCCTCTGGCGGGCCTCCAGGTTGTCGAAATGTCGAGGGGCGTTGGGGCGGCCTATGCGGGCCGCCTTCTCGCCACCCTTGGCGCCGAAACCGTGCTCGTTGAACCGCCGACGGGCAATCCGCTGCGCCGCGATCCTCCCTTCCTGCCTGGAAGCGAAAGCACCAGCGCGCTCTTCTGCTATTTAGCCGCTGGCAAAAAGAGCGTGATCTGTGACCTTGCAACGCAGGTGGGCCGGGACGATCTCGACCGGCTTCTGGGTGCTTCAGACGTGTTCGTCTGTGATCTATCCCTTGACGATCGAACGGCTTTGGGACTTGACGCTGACGCTGTGCGCGAACGGCATCCGACGATCGTATACGTTTCCTTGCTTCCTTTCGGCGCGGTCGGCCCAAAGGCCAGATGGGACGGCGAAGAGATCAATCTGATCCATGCCGCCGGCGAAGGTTTCCTGCTCCCTAACGGCTTGTCGGCCGAGATGTTTCCCGATCGGCCGCCATTGAAGATCCACGGTCATTTCGCCGAGATGCAGAGCGGCGTGGTCGCGGCGATGGGCGCTCTCGCCGCTCTTCTGTCGGACGGCAACCGCGGAAGCCATGATGGCAAACAACGTCGAGGTGAGGCCGTCGATATTTCGACCCAGGATTCGATGCTGGCCTTGGGGGCATTCGCCGTGCAGAGGTTCGGCGATGGCTCGCTCGAGCATCGTCTCACACGGTCCTTCAAATACGGCGGCGTTCTCGATTGCGCCGACGGTTATGTGGAGCTGCTGACGCTCGAGGACCGGCAGTGGACCGGCCTCGTGGAACTGATGGATCATCCGCCCTGGACTGCCGATCCGGCTTTACTCGACCCGCTGGAGCGAAGCCGACGCGGCAGGGAGATCAACATTGCGATCCGCGCCTGGGCGAAGATGCAGCGGACGTCCGATCTCGTGGCGCGCGCCCAGCGTCTCGGAGTGCCCATGGCGAAATATGGCAGCCCCGCGGAGGTGCTCGCCGGCGCGCAGGCGCAGGCTCGGGATCTGTTCCAGACCGTGGACGCACCTGGCTTCGGCCCTTGCTCCACGCTCGTCGCTCCGTTCCATCTGTCGGGCGCAGCCCTGACCTTGCGTGGCGGCGCCCCGAATCTCGGAGAGCACCAGAGCCTCGTCGCCGCTCGCGGATCGCGGCAGCGGCCCTCGATAGGGATTGCGCAAGCATGGTGAAACCGCTCACAGGAATTAGAATCGCGGACTTCACGGTGCATGCAGCCGGCCCTTTCTGCACCCACATGCTCTCCCAGCTTGGCGCGGAGTGCATCAAGATAGAGAGCAGCCTTCGCCCAGACATCTTCCGCAAGCCTCACGCAGTCTATGGCCGCATGGGACCAGCGAGCTTCGATCAGGTTGCCTCCAACAAACTATCGGTTCGCATCAATTTGAAGGACGCCAAGGGCGTAGATCTGGCGAAGCGTCTGGTCGAGGTCAGCGACGTCGCCTCCGAGAGCTTTCGACCAGGCGTCATGGATCGGTTGGGCTTGGGTTACGAGACGTTGTCGGCGATCAAACCGAGCCTGGTGATGGTGTCTGTGTCTTCCTCCGGCCAATTTGGACCCGACGCCCATTTCGCGGGATATGCGCCATTGTTCGGCGCGTGGGGAGCCCTCGGATACCTGACCGGATATGCAGACGGGCCTCCGGTGGAGATGCGCCATGTGATGGACCACAGCGTGGGGATGAATGCGGCCATGGCGACCCTTGCCGCTGTCTATCGCCAGCGCCGGACCGGGGCAGGTTGTCACGTGGACGTCGGCGCACGAGAAGTCGCCGCCTCCCTGGCCGGGGAGGCGCTGCTCCTCGCGGCGGCCGGAGGCGCGCCCTTCCGCATGGGAAACGAGCACCCGCGCATGGCGCCGCACGGCGTCTACCGTACCCGCGATCTGGACCGCTGGCTCACCATAGCTGTCAGTTCGGACGCCGTATGGACCAGACTCGTCGAACTCATCAAGCGGCCCGATTTGCAGCGCGACGAGCGCTTCAGCACCGAGGCTTTGCGACACGCGAACCGCGCCGCGCTGGACATTGAAATGGAGCGCTGGACCGGCGCCCAAGAAGCTGGAGCGGCGGCCGATGCGCTACAGAAAGTCGGAGTCGCCGCGCACGTTTCGTTCACCATTCGCGATATCGTCAATGACGATCACCTGAGAGAGCGCGGCATGGTTATTGATGTCGACGACATGGCCGGCGATAGCCGGGCCGCGCTTTCGGTCCCGGTGCGCTTCTCCAGATCTGCGACCGGGCTCGATCGCGGTACGCCGCTGCTGGGCGAGGACGAAGAATACGTATTCGGCGAGCTCCTTGGCATCGGCTGCGCCGAGCGAGCCGCGCTGGTCGAGGCGTGTGTGATCTACTAGCGCAACTGCAGAGCAAAGCGATGAACGAAATTGCAACCGGCGCCACGGCCGAAACTTCCACGAGGGATTGGCGCGAATGGGTCGGGCGGGAGGAAATGGTCTGCGATCTGATCTCGCCGGAGCGTGTCGCCGCACTCGCGGCGACGCTGGACCTCGATGACACGCCCGGCCGCGGCGACGCGCTTCCGCCGGGTTGGCACTGGATTTTCTTTAACCCGTTCATGCCCCGCCGCGCGCTCGGGCCGGACGGGCATCCCAAGCGTGGCGGCTTTCTTCCGCCTGTGACTCTGCCGCGCCGCATGTGGGCCGGTGGACGGCTCGCTTGCGCCGGCAGTCTCATCGTTGGAGCTGAGGCGGTGCGCAAGAGCACCATCAGCAGGGTCGAAACAAAGTCCGGCCGCGCTGGGCAACTGGTCTTCGTGACCGTCACGCATCATTTCTTCTGCGACGGCAAGGAATGCGTCACGGAAGAACAGGATATCGTCTATCGCGGTTCTGCGGCGCCTGGCGGGCTCCCGCCGACCCCGACGCATGCTCCCGACGGAGCCCAATGGACCGAGCGTGTCGAGCCCGACACTACGCTGCTGTTTCGCTATTCGGCCCTCACGTTCAACGGGCATCGGATCCATTACGACCAGCACTATGCCCAGCGTGAGGAGCACTATCCCGATCTCGTCGTGCATGGCCCGTTGACAGCAACCCTGCTGCTGAACTTCGCCACGAGGCTTCGCCGGAAAGCGCGCCTCGAGCAATTCGAGTTCCGCGGCGTCAGTCCGCTCTTCGTGAGTTCGGCGTTCACGCTGGAGGCGAAAATCTCCGAGAACGACTTGGAGGCGCTTGACCTTTGGGCGCGAGGTCCTTCGGGCGAACTGGCGATGCGCGCGTCTGCGCGCTTTTCGCTATGAAGCCGACGAGACAGGAAGCGATAAGACCGAATCGCGCGCCTTTCCTGCCGAAAGGCGGCGCGCCAATGTTCGGGCCTTTATTTCAAAAAAAGAGGCGGCATGCGCCCGCGGCCTCGCGCGGGGAGGGCTGAGCCCAATGGCGGTCGCACAATACGCAACCAAAGCGATCTTGGAATCGGCTCAGCAAAGCAACCCTGCGGATATAGAATTCCGCAATGTCGGGAGGATCTTCAAGTCTCGCAACGGAACGGTCGAAGTTCTGCGGGATTTTAATTTGACAGTCCGTAAGGGTGAGTTTCTCGCGATCGTAGGGCCGAGTGGCAGCGGCAAGTCCACCGTACTCAATCTGCTCGCAGGGTTGGACATACCCTCGACTGGGGCCGTCTCCTGCCACAGCAAGGCAGTGACCGGGGTCAATTCCGAGATCGGCTATCTCACGCAGCACGACAGCTTGCTGCCATGGCTTACCGTTGAGCAGAATATTGCGGTTCCGCTCGAAATCAGGAACGTCGCCAAGCCTGAGCGCAGCCGCCGCGTACGCGAGATGATCGCCAACGTCGGCCTCAGCGGCTTCGAACAATACCATCCGAGCCGGCTCTCTGGAGGAATGCGCAAGCGCGCCATGTTGGCGCGCACATTGATTTATGATCCGCCGACGCTCCTTATGGACGAACCCTTCGGTCCGCTCGACGCGCAGCTTAAGCTGGTGCTCCAGGCGGAGTTGTTGCGGCTGTGGAACGCCACTGGCAAGACCGTGGTGTTCGTAACGCACGACATCGTCGAAGCGATCACCCTGGCCGACCGGGTCATCGTGCTCTCCCAGCGTCCGTCGCGCATCAAGCTTGATGAGAAAATTTCCATTCCCCGGCCGAGGGAGGTGCATGACGTACGATTCGCGCCAGGCTTTGAGGATCATTACCGGCGCCTGTGGGGCGCGATCGAATTCGATAGCGCGGGGCAAAGACAATGACCATTCGCGAGACTTTACAACGCGAGTCGTCCGTTTCCGGTAAGCACAGCTTCGATTTTGTCTGGCTCTACCGCGCATTGTTCCTTTTGATTCTCCTTGGCGTGTGGCAGGCGGCGTCGGGACCGCTGCTCGATCCCTTCTGGTTCAGCAGCCCCTCAGCCATCGGCGCAACGCTGGCGAAATGGACGTGGACCGGTGTGCTTCAACACCACCTGTTCGTAACCTTCAAGGAAACCATTACCGGCTTCGTCTTTGGCGCGACCTTTGGGGTGCTGCTCGCCTTCGCAGTTGGGTCCAGCGACATCCTGCGCAGGACAATCGATCCCTTTATTACCGCTATCTACGGGGTCCCGAAAGTTGCGCTCGCGCCGCTTTTCATCATGTGGTTCGGCATTGGCCTCGCCCCCAAGATCGTCCTTGCGGGGGTGAGCGTCTTCTTCCTCGTGTTCTTCAGCACCCTCAGCGGCATAGCCCAAGTGGACCAGAGGATGGTTCACGCCCTGCGCACCATGGGCGCCGACCGTCTCACCGTCCAGCGGCGCGTGGTCTTCCCAGCCGCGCTGCCATGGGTTTTCACCGGATTAAAGCTTGGCTTGCCCTACGGCTTCGTGGGCGCCGTAGCGGCCGAAATGATGGCCTCCAATGCGGGTATCGGTTTCCTCACACAGAATGCCGCCGGCCAGCTCGACACGGCAGGGGTCTTTGCAGCTCTATTCGCTCTGATGATTGTGACCGCGTTGCTCAACGAGGGTCTCGGGGCCCACGAACGATGGCTCTTTCGCTGGCGATAGCCGCACAGCAAAAAACGCAGGATATATCAGGGGAGAGAAACAATGATCAATCGGCGCAAAGCATTAAGTCGGATATGGCGGATCGGCGCCGGAGCCGCGCTCGCTCCCGCTTTCCCCGGATGGGCGCCGGCTGCCGGTCTCTCGCCTTTGACCATCGGCATCGGCGGCTACACCTTCGCCTACCTTCCCCTTCTGGTGGCGAAGGCAGCCAATTTCCTGGAAGACGAAAGCCTCGACGTATCGTTCGTGAATACCGGCGGTGGCGCCAATGCCCTTGCTGCGACACTGGGTGGTAGCGTCGACGTCTGCGGCCTCGTCATGAGCGACATCATACTCGCCGCCGCCAAGGGCCAGAAGATCCAGGCCTTCGCGCCCTTGATGTCGCAATATGCCAGCGATGCGGTGATCAGCGTTCAGGCGGCGAAAAAGGTCGGCATGACGCCGGGCATGCCGCTTAAGGAGCGTATGGCGCGCATGAAAGGCCTCGTTCTCGCGATTTCCGGCCGTGGCAGCGGCACGGACAAGCTCTGGCGCCATCTGCTGTCGCTCGGCGGTCTGGACGCCGACAAGGACGTGACCCTCACGGTTGTCAAGCTGGACCAAATGTATCCTGCATTGAAGTCCGGCCAGATCGATGGCTTCAACACCACGGCCCCTGCTAACAACAGGGCGGTGGAGGACGGAATCGCGGTCTGGGCGGCACGGCCGTCTCAGGGCGAAGTGCCGGACCTTGAAAACTTCCTCTACACGATACTGGGCGCCAAGCCAGACTATCTCGCGGGCCACGCCGACATCGCCGCCAAGATCGTGCGTGGGCTAACCAAGGGCGCCGACCTCATCCACACGGATCCCAAAAAAGCAGGGACCTTGCTTCACGACCAATTCTTCCCACAGACTGAAGCGGCGCTTATCCAGAATGCGGTGTCGGACCAGCGCGCGACGGTTTCGCTTCCGCCCACGCTGACCGAGCGGCAATTCGATCAGAACAAGGATTTGATGCTTCAGTTTGGCGATGCGGTGAATCAGGTCACCTACGCAGACGTAGTCGATGCACGCTGGATGAAGTCCTGAGGGAGGGTTGGACGATGGCGCCTCAGGAGAAATCGACCGAGGCGCTGTCGTGGACGGCGGCGAAGCGCGTCAGGCAACGCAGGGCGCTTTCGTGCTCGTCCTGTGTGGCGCCCGCGCAGCAATCCTCAAACACGATACATTCGTAATCGCGATCATGGGCTTCCCGGGCGCCAGTGTGCACCACGCCGTTGGTCGAGACGCCACACAGGTAAAGCCGCTCCACCCCTCTCGCGCGCAAGGCAGGTTCCAGCGCCGTGCCGTAGAACGGACTGACGCGGTGCTTGATGAAATCGAAATCGCCATCCGCCGGCGCGACGCGTTCATGCACCTGCGTGCCCCATGCGCCGAGTTTGAACAGGCCATTCTGTCGCGCCCGGGAGAAGATGGGGGAGTTGGCGGGACAGTCGCGATAATCGGGAGCAAAGCCGACCCGCACATAGCCGACAAGCACACCCGTTGCGCGGGCCTTGTCGATCGCGGCCCGTGTCCGGCCGAGGACGTCCCGTTCGGCCATGAGCGGGACGTAGGTCTTAGCGCCTGCTCCATCCTCGTGGACAAGATCGTTCAACATATCCATGACCAGCAGCATCGACGATTTCATAGTTCTGCGCTCTCGGTTTGGTCCGAAGGTTGGTTGGACGGCGGCGCGGGCGCTTGCCGCTCGAGGCTCTCTCGAAACTCGCTCCAACCGGCTTCGATATGGCGGCGCATGGTGAGCATGGCTCCGCTGACATCGCCTTCGATGAACCTGCGCAACAACTCGGCGTGCTCCTCCGCAGCGCGGGAGGCGCGACCGTCTATACGGTTGATGACGTCGAAGGGGTAGCGCGCCCACAAAACCTGAACGAAATGGAGAGTCTGGGGAAGATTGGCGAAATCGTAGATCCGCCGATGGAAGCGATAGTTCACGCCACGTGCAACAGTGCTATCGCCCTCGTGCGCAGCCTTGTCGAACTGATCCGCCAAATCCCGCAGTTCGGCAATATTCTCCGAATTCAGCTTGCGCGCTGCACTCTCCACGAGTTGCGTCTCCAGCATGATGCGGAGCTTGAGGATTTCGGTCGACGTGCCGATATCGAAAGGGACTACGGTGGCGCCGCGGTAGGAGCCGCTGGAGAGGTAGCCCTCGGCCTCCAAAAGTTTCAATGCCTCGCGGACCGGCGTGATGGATATCTTCATCTGCTGAGCGATTTCCTGTTGCTTCAGCCGCGTTCCCCGCGCCAGCCGCCCGGAAATAATTTCTTCGCGCAGGAAATCCGCGACTTGGTCTTCTTTGGTTCTATATTCCATGGCGCCTTTCCGGATCGCCTGTTTATCCGGCGACTGGAAGTTGTAACGACTGTCAGCGTAGCGTGTTGCTTGCGCTTAACATAGCCTTGTCAGATCGGGTAGGCAAACATAAAATGCACAATGCATAATATTCTGAAGGATGACAAATGCATCTCTCCCGCTCATTTCTATTCGTGCCGGGCGACCGTCCCGATCGATTCGACAAGGCCGCCGCGTCCGGCGCGCATCAAGTGATTCTCGACCTCGAAGACGCGGTTCGTCCAAGCGAAAAAGACAAGGCTCGCGCTGCGATTGCGTCCTGGGATCAGCGCGCCCAGGCGATCGTTCGGATCAACGGGTCCGACAGCCCATGGTTCGAGAGCGATCTCGACTTCGTCCGGCGTCTCGGCCTATCGAAACTCATGATTCCCAAGGCGGAGCCAAAGGTGGTGCGCACTGCGGCCGCCGGACTCGGCAGCGCCGTCGAGATCGTCGGCTTGATAGAGACCGTCTCCGGCCTATTGCAAATTCGCGAGATCTGCCAAGAGGCGCAAGTCCGCCGACTCGCCTTCGGAAACCTGGATTTTGCTCTTGACGCCGGTGTGACTGAAACGGACCGGGAGCTCGATCCAGTGAGACTCCAACTTACGTTGGAATCAAAGTTTTCTCAGCTCGCGCCGCCGGTCGACGGAGTTTTCGCCGCATTCTCGGATACGGCCGCTTTGGCGACTCGTGTCCAGCGGGCGAAGGCGCTCGGACTTGGTGGCAAACTCTGCATTCACCCCAGCCAGGTTGCCTCGGTGAACAACGGATTTCTTCCAGACGCTGAGGAGTTTGCGTGGGCCCGACGCGTCATCGAGGGTGTCGAAACCACAGGCGCCGGCGCCATCTCGGTGGACGGAAAAATGGTGGACCGTCCGGTCATGGAGCGCGCCCGGGCCATCCTGCGGGCCGGCCAACAAATCAATCTGGAAAAATAATGCATCATGCATATTGTGCTTGACGCTCCGGGAGGGCGCGCCTAGTCTGACTGAATTCAACGAGGCAAAAATGCTGGCATGCCAATGGGAGGTCATATGGACCGTCGTCACGCGCTCAAAGTCATCGGCGCCACGATCGTCGGGGCTGCGCTTCCGTCGCGTTTTGCGCTGGGAGCGGATGGCGGCGTCGACGAAGCGAGCAAGACCATCAGTATTGGCGGTTTCACGCCAGTCACCGGGCCCGTTCCTTTCTATGCTATCCTCACTCACGCGGCGGATTCCTATTTCCGTTTTATCAACGAGAACGGGGGAATTCGGGGCTGGAAGATAAAGTACACAACGCTCGATGACGGCTATGATCCGGCCCGGAGCGTCGCGGTGACGCGCCGGCTAGTCGAAGACGACAAAATATTCGCTCTTGTGGCTTCCGTCGGCACGGCCACCAATGTGGCGGTGGCGCCCTATGCCAAAGAGATCGGACTCACCATGCTCGGGCCTATCGGCGGCGCGAGCATGTTCTTCTCGGAGCCCAATATTTTTCCACTGTTGCCGGACTACGGTTGGTCCGCGGCCGCCAATGCCGAATTCGCGCTGAAAGACCTGAGGCTCGAGAAAGTCGCCATTCTATGGGAAAATGACGAACTCGGCCGCTCGGCGAAGCGTGGCTTCGACCTCTATATGAACGAGCAGAAGGTAACGCCGGCGGAATCCGTTTCTTTCGAGGTGAAGACCACGGATTTCACGCCTCATCTGCGGCGCGTGGCGAATGCCGGCGCGGAGGCCGCCATTTTGTTTGGATCCAACGCCAATCTTGCCAGCGCCCTCAAAGCCGCCGACCGTCAGGGCATTAAGTTGACGTGGTTCGCGCCTTTCTTCACCGCCGATCCTTCCACTTACAAGCTCGCCGGTGATCTATTGAATGGCGTGTATTTCTCCTCCTGGCTGCTTCCTGTGACTAGCGACGAACCGGATGTGAAAGCCTATCGCGATGCGGTGACAAAATATTATCCTAGCGATCCGGTTGGCGTGTTCGGTCTCAATGGCTGGAGCAATGCTGCTCTCTTCGGCAAAGTGTTTGAAACTCTCATCGATAGCGGCAAGCCGATCACGCGGGAAAATCTCGTCGCAAGCGGCAACGCCCTCGCGAATGCCTCGGTAGGCGGGGCGCGAAAAGTTAGTTTCCGGCCGGGCGACCATCGCGGCACCCGTCAGGAAGCGATCCTTCAGGCCAAAGAAGGCTCATTCGTGATGGTGCGCGATTTCAAGCCTTATCCGTCGGTGGCGTTCGACGCAGCGCCCGGGTGACGCTCCAGTTCCGCCGGCTCCATTGCGAGCAGGCTTCCTCGCGCCGGGACATACGGAGGTCCGCGGCGCAACCAATGTAGTATGTGCAAGGACTGATGAATGGTGGGATCTCCATTGAGTGGGCCGTCGCGTCTCGACGGCCAAGTTGCATTGATCACGGGCGCCGCCGGCGGCATCGGACGCGCTGTCGTCGCGGCCCTCAGCGCGGCCGGAGCGAGCGTTATAGCTTCGGACCTCGTTGAATATACGGGTGAATTGCCGACAAATACGGTCTACCGCCAATGCGATGTAACTTCGCGAGACCAGACGGAGGCGCTGATCGACACATTGCTCGCCGATCGGGGCGCTGTCGATATTCTGGTGCTATGCGCAGGCACCATCTCCAGCGTGCCGCTTCAGGATTCAACGGACGAGGAATGGGACGCCATCTTCGACGTCAATGTCATGGGCGTGGTCAATCCGGTGCGTAAACTCTATCCGGTCATGGCCGCGCGCGGCTATGGCAAGATGGTCGCTCTCGGCTCTATCGCCGCGAAAATCGGCGGCGTCGCATCCGGCCCATCGTATGTGGCGGCGAAATCGGCAGTGCATGGCCTGATGAAGTGGGTCGCCAAGGCCGGCGCCGGCAAGGGCGTCTATGCCAACGTCATCGCTCCCGGTCCGGTGGAGACCCCGATGTGGGCCAATGTCACGGGGCGCGCCCCTCCCGCCGCGAACGGCAATGTTCCGCTGGGGCGCTTCGGCGCGCCGGAGGATATTGCTCAAGGCATTCTCTTCCTTTGCTCGCCCGCGTCGAACTGGATCACCGGTACGGTCCTCGACGTGAATGGCGGCATGCTGATGGACTGACTGGATGAGCGCCAACCACACGATAGGATTTGTCGGCCTCGGGGTGATGGGCGGCCCCATGTGCCGCAATGTCGCGACTAAGCATCCTGGGCGCGTTCTCGCATTCGACCTTGATCCGGCCGCAATGCGCACGCTGACCGACACTCCGGCCCAACCGGCCTCTTCTATCGAGCTGATAGCGGCCAAGGCGGACGTCGTGTTGCTTTCTTTGCCTGGCGATAAGCAGGTCGAAGCCGTGTGCGGCGAAGGCAGCTCCATCCTCGAAAACGCCAGGGCCGGGACGCTCGTGGTGGACCTCAGCACCACTTCGGTGGCGATGGCCAGGAAAGTGGGCGACCTTCTGAAGGCGAAAGGGCTCTTCTTCGCGGATGCGCCGGTGGCGCGTACGCGAGAGGCCGCGCAACGAGGCGAACTCAGCATCATGGTGGGCGCAAGCGACGCGGTATTCGCCCGTGCAAAGCCGGTGCTCGATTACATGGGCTCGGACGTGACCCATTGTGGCGAAGTGGGTACAGGCCAGGTGGTCAAACTCGTCAACAACACGCTAGTGTTCGAACACGTCGTCGCGCTGGCGGAGATGATGGTGGTCGCAGAGCGTGCTGGCGTCGCGCCTCGCACCTTGCTCGAAGCGGTTTCGAAGGGCTCGGGAGACAGTTTCGTCCTGCGCAACCACGGCATGAAGGCCATGGTCCCGCGCTCATTTCCTGAGAAGGCTTTCCCACCGGAATACGTTCTGAAGGATATCGGCTACTTGCTCGCGCTGGCGAACGACCACGGAGTTGACGCGAAGGTGACCGAGATCGCCCGGCGCTATTACGAGCAGGCGCGCGATGGGGGGCTCGCTGGCCGCTATTTCCCTGGCGTGATCGAGGTAATCGAGAGAGGCGGGCGTGGCGTCGACGCTCTGCCAGGCGCATGACCGTCCTGAGCGGATTCGCTTCTGATCTGCCCCCGCTGTTATGGTCCGGCGCCGTCTCCGGTTGCCTCTATGGTCTAGGCGCGCTCGGACTGGTCATGACCTACAAGAGTTCGCGGGTCGTGAACTTTGCCCATGGGAACCTTGCGGGTTTGGCCGCCTTTCTCGTCTATGGTTTTTCCAACGGCGCTTTACTGAATCTCTCTTGGGGTAACGCGGTTTTATTCTCCGCGGTCCTCATCGCGCTCATCGCGACGCTTAGCTACGCGCTGATCTCGCCCATTGTCTTCAAATCCGATCTGGCGAGTACGATCGCCACGTTGGGCATCGGGCTGATGTTACAGGGGTTGATTCAGCTTCTGTTTGGCGCCGATATTGTCAATCTGGATTTGCCAGTCCCGCGGTTCGGGTTCTCTCTGGCGGGCGTGCGCGTCTCATCCTACGATCTCACGGTGCTCGTGGTGACGCTCCTCATCGTCGGCGCACTCTTCTTCGTCATCGACCGCACGAGGCTCGGCATCGCTTTTCGGGCGGTGTCGACAAATCCGTTCGCCAGCCGCGTTTGTGGACTGAACCTGCGCTCGGTGCATCTCTTCGCCTGGCTGTCCAGCGCGGTGCTAGGGCTCGTGGCCGCGTTGTTGATCGTCCCAACGACTTTCCTGTCCTCGACGACTATGTCCTCCTTCATGCTGCAGGCGTTCACCGCGGCAGTGGTCGGCGGGTTCAACAGCTTGCCGGGCGCCGCCGTTGGGGGCGTGCTTGTCGGGATCGCCATGAACCTTTTCGCATTCTACGTTTCGCCCGAGTTCATGAATACTTTTCTGCTGGCCGTGATCCTGCTGACGCTCAATTTATTCCCCGGTGGACTTCTTGAGAAAGTGAGCGGCGGGCGTGTCTGACATGGCGCAAGCGACCAAGCGTTTGCGGCTAGCGCGAGGCGGACTGCTCGACCTTCGCAATCTCGGCGCCGCCGCGCTCTTGTGTCTACTGCTCGCGCTCCCCTTCGTGGTGGGAGGTTTTCTTCTCTATACCCTGACATTGTGCTTCGCGAATGCGCTTGGTGCGCTTTCCGTCAGTCTACTCGTGCGATACAGCGGCGAAGTTTCCATTGGCCATAGCTTCTTCGTCGCGCTTGGCGCCTACGCCGTTGCTATCATGGAGAAGCAGTTCGGCCTGTCCCTGCTGTTGAGTTTGCCTGTCGCCGTCTTGCTCGGTATCGCGGGCGGCATCATTTTTGCCTATCCGTCGCGACGGTTGTCGGGAATCTATCTCGCTGTATCCACCATGGCGCTTGCCTTGGCGCTGCCAGAGATTCTGGTTCATTCCGAAAAGGTCACGGGCGGATTCGAGGGTCTTTATGTAACGCTCGTACCTCTGCCGAGCGTGGCGAAGGAACTGCAGCGCTATTATATCGCGCTCGCGATCCTGGTTGTAGCTTGCCTCGCCCTCGCTCAGCTACGGGGCTCGCGACAGGGACTCGCGCTGCTCATGGCCCGCGCCCATCCATCGGCGGCCGAGGCGTTCGGCATCACACGCGGCTGGGCTCGCGTCAGCGTGTTCGCGATCAGCGCCGCCTTGGCCTCAGTCGGAGGCGCGGTGATGGCTTTCGCGAGTTCCACGGTATCTCCCAACAGTTTCACACTATGGAGTTCGATCTTTCTCCTCGTGGGGTCCGTGGTGAGCCTGAACAGGCTGACGTTGCCGGCCGGGATAATCGGCGGCGCCTTTCTTACGCTAGTGCCTAACTATCTGGCCAGCGCGGGCGATTGGGTGCCTATTCTTTACGGCGCAGCGCTTGTGGCGGTGACGCTCTGTGTGAATTGCGCCTCAGACATACGTCTGCTTCTCGCTCGCAGAGAACGCCCATGACCATTATGGCCGACACTGGCGCACACCCCCTGCGGGCCGATGGGCTTCATCTGTCGTTCGGAAACGTCCAGGTTCTGACTGATGTGAGCATTTTCCTTGAGCCTGGGCGGATCACGGGGCTCATTGGCCCCAACGGCGCCGGAAAGACGAGCCTCTTCAATTGTCTTACGGGGCTCTACCGACCCAAGCGAGGACGAATTTCATTCGGCGACATCCAGCTTGAGGATCTGCCGCCAAATCGGCGAGCCAATCTCGGCATATCGCGTTCGTTTCAGCACATGGCGCTTAGCGCCGATCTATCTGTGCTTGAGAATGTGATGGTGGGGCTGACTCTCAGCCGCACCACCGGGTGGGTCGGCGCATTTCTTCCGCTCCCCGCAAGTCGAACCGAAAGCGTCGCCGCTAATAGAAAGGCTATGTCGGCTCTCGCCAGTCTTGGCATCGCATCTGCGGCGATGATGACGCCGGCGGAACTCCCTCCAGGCACGCTGCGCCTCGTCGAAATCGCGCGCGCTATGGTCTGCGAACCTCGTGCATTGCTGCTGGATGAGCCGGCGGCCGGATTGAATGCAGTCGAGACGCGCGATCTTATGCGAGCTTTGCAACGCCTGATACACCCTGGCCTTGTTGTGGTGGTGGTTGAACACGACATGGACTTGATCATGCAGCTATGTGACCAAATCTACGTGCTCAGCGCTGGACGCGTGATCGCTTACGGCTCGCCTCAGGAAGTGAGGCGCGATCCCGAAGTCATCCGCATCTATCTCGGAGACCCCGATGACTGAGCTGTTGACCGTTCGGAAGCTGGACGTTCGCCACGGCAAGACAATAGCGGTGGAGCAGGTAGACCTCTCTCTGGCGCAGGGCAGCGTGCTCGCGTTGCTGGGCGCCAACGGCGCCGGCAAGTCGTCCATTCTGAAGGCCATTGCTGGTTTAGTAGACGGGCAGGGCGAGATCATCTTTGAGGCGCGTGATATTTCGCGGCTTTCCGCTCGCGAGCGGGTGCGCCTCGGCATCGTCTATGTGCCTGAAGGCCGGGAGATCGTGACCGACCTGACGGTGGACGAGAACTTGACGCTGGGCGGCTTTTTTCTCGACTCCCGCACGCTGGGGTCGCGGCGCGCGAAGATGCTGGAACTGTTTCCAGAAATCGCGAAGCATATCAGAGCTCCAGCTTGGATGCTGAGCGGTGGGGAGCAACAGATGCTCGCCATCGGCCGCGCGCTGATGAGCGCGCCGCGGCTCCTGCTGCTCGACGAGCCCTCGCTGGGCCTCGCTCCACTTTTGATTCGGCGAGTGTTCGAACGCCTGATGCGCATCAGGGCCGAAAGCGACCTCTCGATCCTTCTCGTGGAGCAGAGCTTCCGTATGACGCTGCGCGTCTCGGACACGGTCTGCTTTGTACGGAATGGACAAATCGTCGGTGTTCGAAAGGCTTCGGATCTCGATGCGTCGAGCAGCCTTGCGGAAGTTCTTGAAGCCTATTTGGGCGCGGCGCAGCCCATCGCGATGGCGGGCTAAGTGAGGGTGTCAACACATATGCGTCTTGAGGGTAGAGAGATCACCAGTGGACTTGGCTTTCCCGAGGGCCCAATCGCGTTGGCTGACGGCAGCGTCCTGGTGGTGGAGATCGAAGGCGGCCGGCTGACGCGCGTCCAACCATCGGGTCGGCGCGAGACAGTGGCGGAACTCGGCGGCGGCCCGAACGGGGCAGCCATGGGGCCCGACGGAAAATGCTACGTTTGCAACAACGGCGGCTTTGCTTGGCAACGAGAAGAGACCGGCTATCTGCGCCCCATCGGCCGATCAACGGACTATCAAACCGGGCGGATCGAACAAGTCGACCTTGCCACCGGCGCGGTCAAGGTCCTCTATGATCAATGCAACGGCGTCCCCCTGAAGGGCCCGAATGACATCGTGTTCGATGCAGCCGGCGGCTTCTGGTTCACCGATTTAGGCAAGACCTATGGGCGCGTCTCCGATCGCGGCGCCGTCTATTACGCTCGCACAGACGGGTCGTTGATCAAGGAGGCGATCTTCCCGATCCTCACGCCAAATGGCGTCGGCCTCTCCCCCGATGGACGCACACTCTACGTTTCGGAAACAGAGACCAGCCGCCTTTGGCGCTTCGACATCATCGGCGTCGGCGAAGTGGCGAAGGAGCCTTGGCCGTCGCCCAACGGCGGCAAACTCGTCCATGGTCTTCCTGGCTACCAACGCTTTGATTCCTTGGCCGTCGAAGCGAATGGCGCCATTTGCGTCGCAACCCTCGTCCGCGGCGGCGTTAGTGTGTTTTCGCCGGAGGGCGATCTCCTCGAATTCCACGAGGCGCCGGAGCCCTATTGCACGAACATTTGCTTCGGCGGTCCCCTTATGAAGACTGCCTACATTACCCTGTCCGGTACGGGACGCCTCATCGCCGTCGACTGGCCGCGGGCTGGGCTGGCGCTGCGCGGCTAGTTTCTTCCTCCGGCTCGTCGCCTCGCCCGTCTTAAGCGGGTGGTTCGGCTCTGTTGCCGTCGATCTCATAATTTCATCCGCCTGGACCGAAGTTTCCTATAGGAGCCCGTGCGATCGCCGGCTTTGGGGGGTCACATAGGCGGAACCATCGAACGTTCTTGTTCGCGCCACTTGGATAGCCACGGACTCTAGGCAGCGCGTCAAGGTGACGACGCCCGTTGATCTGGCAGCGCCCGTGTCAGGACGCCGGCGTCCTCACTAGCCGCTCGGAAGCGGAGGTGCGTATCTCTTCGAGGAAAGCGAGGGCCAGACGAGACAGCGGCTGCGCTTCGGACCAGAGCACATACGCAACCGCCGGCGTGTGTGGTGTGAACGGCCGAATCGCCAGATCGTGGGCCCCCCCGAGATGCGGTGAGAACGGGTCCACCACCGATACGCCCACTCTCGCTCCTGCGAGCACGCAGGCCGTGTTGCAATAGCGCACCTCCACGGTGTAGCGGAACGGCGTGTTAGCGCGATCGAAGGTATCGCGCACCGCTTCCCCCAAGCGCGTCCCCCGTTCCAGTGCGATGAACGGATAGGCGGCCAGGTCGGGCGGCGAAATGGATGGCAGCGAAGCCAGCTTATGGTCCCGCGCCATGACGCAGACCATTTCGCCGCGATGAACGACTTCGGATGCAATGCCCGGGTGGCGAGACAGGCCGAGCGCGAAGCCAAGTTCCGCAACCCGAGTGGTGACGCTCTCGATGATCCCCTCGTAACGGCGCACGTCGAAGAACACCCGGATCTTGGGCCGGGCGCCAAGGAAGCGGTTCAGGGCAGGCGGCACGATGCTGTAGGCAAGCGGCGGCGTCGCCACGATGCGCAGATGGCCTGAGCGGCTTTCGCGCAGATCCCGCACCCGGCTTTCCAGATTGGCGTGCAGGGCGAAGATGGACTCCGCTTCTTTATGCAGCGCCAGCGCCTCAGCCGTTGGAAACAGGCGATTGTTGATGCGCTCGAATAGTGCAAACCCGGCCTGGGCCTCCATCACCTTGAGCGCGTTGCTGACCGCCGGCTGCGATAGGGCGAGATCCCGCGCCGCGGCGACGGTTGTGTGATTGCGGATCAGCGCACGAAGAATCTCAAGCTGGCGGAGCGTCAACTATAACTCCCCTGAATAGATGCCCCTGTTTTATCATAGCTTACTCGATTGAACACGGGTTTCGAGTCATGCGAGAAAATTGGGTCTCCGCGCCGGACAGGCTGATAAAACCGGACAAAACCGACACGAACAGGGTGCAGAAAGCCACAATGAGCCGAGTAATCCGAATTGCGGCGGCGCAGATGGGTGCGACCCAGAAAGCGGACCCGCGCGAGCAAACGCTGCTGCGTATGATCGCGCTGCTGGAGGGTGCGGCCGCACAGGGCGCGACTTTGATCATATTTCCCGAACTCGCATTCACGACATTCTTTCCGCGATGGTTGATCGAAGGCGACGCGCTCGACGCCTATTTCGAGCGATCAATGCCCAACCCCTCGGTGCAAGCGCTGTTTGACCGCGCGCGTGAACTGCGTGTGGGTTTCTATGTCGGTTATGCCGAAGTCACTCCCGAACGGCGCCGTTTTAATGCGGCGATTCTTGTCGAGCCTAACGGTTCGGTGCTCGGCCGCTATCGCAAGGTTCATCTCCCGGGCACTCGAGAACCGCGACCAAACACGGCCTTCCAGCAATTGGAAAAGCGTTATTTCGAATATGGCGACCTTGGTTTTCCCGCCTTCCGCGCTGGCAGCGACTGGCAGAGCGCGATCCTGGGTATGATGATCTGCAATGACCGCCGCTGGCCTGAGGCATGGCGCGTTTTAGGGCTCCAGGGCGTGGAACTGGTCTGCGTAGGCTACAACTCCGCCGCATACGACCCGAACGGCGGCGCGAGCGAAGACGAAGCGTTGCGCACGTTCCATTCCAAGCTGGTGGCGCAGGCGAACGCCTATATGAATTCCACCTGGGCTGTCGCCGTGGCGAAAGCCGGCGACGAGGACGGATCCGGGTTGATCGGCGGCTCATGCATTGTCGACCCGAACGGGCGGATAGTGGCTGAGGCGACGACATTGTCCGACGAGTTACTCGTCGCCGATTGCGATCTTGATCTGTGCCGTCAGGGCAAAGATAAAATGTTCAACTTCGAAGCCCATCGACGCCCCCAGCAATATGCGGCGATCACGAGCCAGGTCGGCGTGATCGAACCTGCTTTCGTCAACATCGATAAATCCACAGATCGCTTCCGAGCCGCTCAACCCTCAAGCTGAGGCTTTCCATGAACCGCACCCGTCTGGCCGCTCTTTCCCTTGCCGCTCTGTCCTGCATTGGAGGCGCGGCCTCCGCCGAATTGCCGCAGGCGATTCAGCAAGCCGGCGCGCTGCAGGCAAGCGTCAACGCAATCTATCCGCCGATGGAGTACAAGGACCCAGCGAGCGGACAGTTGACCGGCCTCGATGTGGACCTGGGCGAGGCTTTGGCCAAGCGTTTGGGGGTGAAGATCGTTTGGTCTGAAAGCGCATTCGAGCAATTGATGCCGTCTTTGCAGACCGGGCGCGCGGATCTGATCATCAGCGGGCTGACCGATCGCGTTTCCCGCCACGAGGCCGCCGACTTCGTCGACTATCTGAAAACTGGCGCGCAATTCTATGTCCTAGCGGGAAGCCCAGCCAAGGCGGAGAGCGATCTCTGCGGCAAGCGCGCGGGAACGAGCCGCAGCACATCATTTCCCGCTGAGATCGCCGCTTGGAGCAAGACCCATTGCGAAAGCGCGGGAAAGCCCGCCATCGAAGTCGTCAATGCGGAAAGTACGGTCGATGCGCGTAGCCAGTTGCGCCAAGGCCGCATCGACGCCGCCGTGCAGGGAAGCGAGACAATTCCTTACGCTTTCGCCAACGAACCCAATACCTATCGCGTTCTCGGCGCCCCCTTCACAACCGGTTATCAAGGCATCGCCGTGAAGAAAGGCGAAACGGCGTTGCGCGATGCATTAGCTGACGCGCTGGGCGGGTTGATCGCCGATGGTTCCTACAGGGCGACTTTGACCAAATACAACCTTCAGGACAATGCAATGGCGGAGCCTATCATCAACGGCGCAATGCCATGAGCCCGGGGCCGGCGCAGGCGCTGGCCGAGGGCTTCCCGGACTTGTCCGGGTTGGCGGTGGCGCGCCGGATGCGCTGGGGGCGTTGGACGGCGGCGCTGCTCATCGTTCTGGCGTTGCTCGCGTTGGCTCGGGCCTTCGCGAATGGACAAATCGAATGGTCGTATGTTGGTCGGTTCCTGACAGTCCCCGCCATCCTCGACGGCATCATCAACACCGTCGTGATGGCGGTGGCGGCGATGGCGCTCGGCATCGTGCTTGGGGTGGTCGTCGCGATCATGCGTCTGTCGCCGAACCCTGTGTTGCGGGCGGTCGCCGGCGGCTACACCTGGCTTTTCCGCGGCACCCCGGTCATCCTTCAACTTTTACTGTGGTTCAACCTCGCGCTAGTGTTTCCGGTCATCGGCGTGCCCGGGCTCTGGTCCGGCCGCGCCGTGGACCTGATGACGCCATTTCTTTCGGCTCTACTCGGCCTTGGCATCAATCAGGGCGCCTATACGTCAGAGGTGATGCGCGCCGGGATGCTCTCGGTGGACGTTGGCCAGTATGAGGCCGCCCAGGCGATCGGCATGAGTCATCTTAGGGCCTTGCGCCGGATCATCCTTCCGCAGGCGATGCGCGTGGTGATCCCGCCGCTGGGCAATGAATTCATCAGCATGGTCAAAATGACCTCGCTGGCGAGCGTTATCCAGTATCCTGAAGTGCTGCACAGCGCCGAAAATATCTACTACGCCAACTCGCGCGTCATCGAATTGCTGATTGTGGCCGGCATTTGGTATCTCGCGGTCGTGTCGGCGCTCACTCCTTTGCAGATGCTGCTTGAGCGAAGGTTCGCCCGTGGTCTAACCGGGAACTCTGGATGATCCAGCCCTTCGTCGCGATACGTAATGTAAGCAAGGCGTTTGGGAAGTTCCAGGCGCTGCAGAACGTGTCGCTCGACGTACAGGCCGGGCAAGTCCTCTGCCTGATTGGGGCCTCCGGCTCTGGCAAAACGACGCTGCTGCGTTGCGTGAACCAACTGGTGCGGATCGACCGCGGCGGCATTTGGTTGGACGGCGACCTTCTGGGCATGCGCGTGCAGAACGGTCGTCTGCACGTTCTCAACGACGCGGAGATCGCCCGCCAGCGTCTGAGCACAGGGATGGTGTTTCAGCGTTTCAATCTGTTCCCGCACATGACGGCCTTGCAGAATGTCGCCGAGGGGCCGGTGCAGGTGCAGCGCCGCAAGGCAGGCGAGGTCAAGGCCGAGGCCCTGGAGCTTTTGGCTCGGGTCGGTCTAGCTGACAAAGCGGCCAATTATCCCTCCCAATTGTCAGGCGGGCAGCAGCAGCGCGTGGCGATCGCCCGCGCGCTGGCCATGCGCCCCAAGCTGATGCTGTTCGACGAACCGACCAGCGCGCTCGATCCGGAACTTGTGGGCGAGGTGCTGGCGGTCATGAAAGAGCTTGCGCGCAGTCACATGACGATGATCGTCGTCACACACGAATTGGGCTTCGCTCGGGAGGTCGCAGACCGTGTCGTCTATATGGACGCCGGCCGGATCGTGGAGGAAGGACCGCCAGGCCAGGTTTTGAGCGCGCCGAACGAGGCGCGCACCAAAGCCTTCCTTTCGGCGGTGTTAGCGTGATTGCCCGTGACATGGAGCTCCCGATGAAATCGCTTTGCACAATGACGATAAGCTGCTTGGCCGCGACCTTGTTCACAATCCCGGTCGTCGCCGAGACATTGCCGGATCGCATCGCCGCGCGAGGCAGCCTGATCCTTGCGGTGACGCCAAACTATCCGCCGTTGGAGTTTCGTGACCCCGCCTCCAACGCGCTGACCGGCTTTGACGTGGATCTCGGCGAAGCGCTGGCCCGCAAGCTTGGCGTGAAGGTCGACTGGCAAGAGACGGCGTTCGAGCAAATGATTCCCGCGTTGGGAACAGGCCGCGTGGATGCGATCCTGTCGGGAATGAGCGATCTCGCGTCGCGGCATCCCGCCGCCAGCTTTGTGGACTATCTGCGAAGCGGCCCGCAATTTTTCGCGCAAGCGTCCCGCGCCGCCGAGTTCAGCGACATGCAGGCCCTGTGCGGCAAGTCCGTTGGCGCTAGCCGCCGCACCTCCTTTCCGAAGGAGATCGCGGCCTGGAGCGACGCGCATTGCGGCGGCAAACCCATCAACTTCGTAGGGACGGAAGGCTCCGCGGACGCCCGCACCCAGCTCAAACAGGGGCGAATTGACGCCGCCGTTCAGGGCAATGAGACGCTGTCCTATGTGATGGCGCAAGAGCCGAGCGTCTACGCGACAATCGGCGAGCCGATCGGAGCCCAGCTTACCGGCATCGCCATCTCGAAGGACGATGCCGCTCTACAAAATACAGTCGCCGGCGCGCTGGATTCGCTGATCGCCGATGGGACTTATAAGGCGCTGCTCAGCAAGTGGCGTCTTTCCTCAAATGGAATCGAAAAGGCTTCGATCAATGCTGGACAGTAAGTCGCTCGCGGGCATTCCGCTCCGCCCCGCTAACGCCGCCGCTGCCGCCCCCATTTTTCCCTGGCCGAATCCTTACGGTTCCGCCATGTTCCTGTCGTTCGACGTGGATGCGGAAAGCGCCTGGACCGGCAAGGATCCTTCGCATGCCGAACGTCTGGTCACGATGAGCTTTGGCGGCTTCGAGGCGCGCGTGGGCACGCCCAAGCTGCTGGAACTGATGGATCAGCTCGGGCTGCGCGCCACTTTCTTCATCACCGGCTGGTCCGTGGAGGCGCATCCGGCGATGGCCGAGAGCATCATGCGCGCGGGGCACGAGATCGGTCACCACGGCTTTCACCATTTGACGCCGGATCCGCACGACCCGTTCATCCAAGAGGAACTGGAGCGCGGTTTCGAAGTCCTGAAACGGCGGCTCGGCGTCGCGCCCAAGGGTTATCGCGCGCCGTCTGGCGAGTTTTGCGAGGAGCTGCGTTCTTCCCTCGTGCGCCTCGGGATCACCTATACAAGTTCCTTTCGCGATGACGTTCGTCCCTATCGTCACGTTCTCGCGAATGGTGCGCCCGGGACGATCGAACTGCCGGTTACGGCGAGCTACGACGACTGGCTGCTCGGCCTCACGAACCGATTCAGCCCGCGCCCGATCTTCCCGCGCGAGCACGTTCTTTCGATCTGGAAGGACGAGCTGGATGAGACGCGGGATTGGGGCGCGATGGTCACCACCGTGCTGCACCCGCAATGCAGCGGCCGACCGATGCGCCTGCGTCTGTTGCGGGAGTTCCTGCAATACGCTCAGTCCTGCCCGGACCTCTGGATAGCGACCGGAGAGGAGATCGCCGGCCACTTCGCCAAACACGAAGCCGCGGCGGCCTGACCGCCGCGCTTTCTCTCCCACCCCATTCCACGAGATTGTCTTCCATGTTCAAATGTCTTGCCGCGCCGATCCTGCTGCTGACCCTGACGGCAGCGGCCGCCGAGCCGACGCACGTCCCGATCGGCATCTATCCCAGCTACCCCCCACTCGATATGCGCGACCCCGTGAGTGGCGAATTGAAGGGCTTCGACATCGAACTAGGTCAACGCTTGGCCGAGCGGCTCGGCGTGACATTCGACCTGCAGGAGACGGCGTTCGCTCAATTGGTGGCGTCGGTCCAGACCGGGCGGATCAAACTGTTCTTCAACGGTATGAACGACACCGCGCCGCGGCGCGAGCTAGTCAGCTTCGTGGACTATCTGCGGTCCGGCACGCAATTCATGGTGCGCGCCGCGGACGCCAGCGCCTATGCCGACGAAACCGCCTTGTGCGGCAAGAAAGTCGCGGGCAGCCGGGGCACCAATCTGCCTGGCCAGATCGCGGAGTGGAGCCAGGCGCATTGCGAGAGCCAGGGCAGGGCGGCTGTCATCTTTCTCGGCGCCGACAACAACATCGACGCGCGCTCCCAACTCAAACAAGGCCGCTCCGACGCGATGGCGCAGGACAGCCTCACCATCCCCTTCATCCAGGCGCAGGAACAGGGCGTCTACACCACTGTGGGCGAGCCTTTCGACATCACCGTGATGGGCATCGGCGTCGCCAAATCGGAGGCCGCATTGCAAACCGCTCTGGCCAAAGCGTTGCAGGAAGCAATCGACGACGGCAGTTACGCGGCGCTGCTGAAGAAGTGGAACCTGCCCGCCAGCAGCGCGACGCCGCGCGCCACGATCAACGGGGCGCCATAGTGCGACGCCCCAGCACGCGGACAAGCCGGTCTCCGGACCGCATCCTGGTGATCAACCCCAATTCATCGCTCGCCGTCACGGCCGCGATCGACGGCGGCCTGCAGCCCCTTCGCGTATCGGGAGGGCCGGAGATCGTGGTGGAGAGTCTGCGGACAGGACCGCGGGGCATTGCGACGCAACAGGATGCGGACAGTGTCGTTATGCCGTTGGCGGACTGGGTGCGCGCGGAGAGCGCCGACGCGTTCGTCCTCGCCTGCTTCAGCGACCCCGGCCTGCACACCGTGCGCGAGGCGGCGGGCGGTCGTCCGGTGATGGGAATCGCGGAATGGGGCCTGCTTCGCGCGCTGACGCTGGGAGAACGCTTCGGAATTATTGCGCTCTCACCCGCCTCAGTCCAGCGACAGCAGCGCTATGTCAGACAAATGGGGCTTTTCGATCGCTATGCCGGGAGTTGGCCCGTGAACGCCAGCGCCGAAGATACGGCCGGCGAGGCCATCCGGGAGCGATTGGCGGAAGCCGGGCGCAGTCTGGCGACACGCCTTGGAGCGGACGTGCTGGTGCTTGGTTGCGCGGGAATGGCGAGCCATCGCCGCGCCCTTCAGGATTTGATAGGTCTGCCTGTCGTCGAGCCAACGCAGCAGGCTGTGGCGGCGGCGTTGGCGGCGCTACTTCTGGCAGAGTCATGAGAGGTTCGCAGGTCGGCGCTTTCCGTAGGCGCGCGCCGCGTATTGGGCGACTGCCGCGCAACGAACCTTTGGGATGGAGCGAGATGCGATGCACTTTGATCTGCTGATACGCGCCGGCGCCTGCATGCTCCCCTGGGGCGAAGAGCAGGCGGATGTCGGCATCCTGCACGGCCGCATCGCCGCCATCGGCGCCCTGCACACACACACGGCCGCGGAGGTCTTCGACGCGAGCGGGCTGCATGTGCTGCCGGGCCTCATCGACAGCCATGTCCACCTTCGCGATCCCGGCGATGCGACAGTGGAAACCCTGGCCACGGGCACTCGCGCCGCCGTGCTGGGCGGCGTCGCCACCGTGTTCGACATGCCGAACACCAATCCAGCGATCGTCGATCAGGACCGTCTCGACTGGAAGCGAAGCTATGCGGAGCAGCAAAGCTGGTGCGACATCGGTCTCTATGTCGCCGGCGCCAAGACAAACATCGATGCACTGGCCGCGCTTGAACGGCAGCCGGGCGTTTGCGCGATCAAGGTCTTTGCCGGCAGCTCCACCGCCGCCTTGCTGGTCGAAGATGACGAGCATCTGGAGCGATTGATGCGGGCGGGCCGCCGCCGCATCGCCTTTCACAGCGAAGACGAATATCGGCTGCGCGCGCGCAAGCCCCTGTTCCATTCGGGCATGCCTTACCGCAGCCATATGGAATGGCGCGACGAGGAATGCGCATTCCTCGGCACGAGACGGCTGATGGCGCTGGCGCGCAAGACCGGCCGGCCCGCGCATATTCTGCATGTGTCGACGGCGGAGGAACTGGAATATTTGCGAGATTTCCGTGACGTCGCCAGCGTCGAAGTGCTGGTCAATCACCTCACCCAGGTCGCGCCCGATTGCTACGATAATCTTGGCGGGATGGGCGTGATGAACCCTCCGATCCGCGGCGAACGCCATCGCGCGGCGAGCTGGGCGGCGCTGCGCGACGGGACGGTCGATACGATCGGCTCCGATCACGCGCCCCATTCCAGGGCGGCCAAGCGATTGCCGTGGCCGGACTGTCCCGCCGGACTGACAGGGGTGCAAACCGTCGTCCCCGTCATGCTCGATCACGTAAACGCCGGCAGACTGTCGCTCTCGCGTTTGGTCGACCTGATGGCCGCGGGGCCTGCCCGGGTTTATGGTCTTATCGGCAAAGGGCGGCTCGCGGCGGGCTACGACGCCGATTTCACCATCGTTGACATGAAACGCCGGCGCACGATCGAGGAAAGCTGGATCGCATCCCCTTGCGGGTGGACGCCTTTTGCCGGCATGTCGGTCCAAGGCTGGCCCGTCGCGACGATCATTCGAGGCATGACGGTCATGCGCGATGACGAAGTCCTTGGGGCTCCGATCGGCCGCCTCGCGCGTTTCCAAGCCTAGCGGACCCGCTGCGAGTGAAGGACCAAAAATCTCGTTCCGCATCGCGGCCCCATAGAGTCAACGGTGGTTGGGGCGATAAGACCGATATGAACGTTGGGATGAATTCGATGGGCGGCAGCGCGACAACTCTGATTTTCGGCAGCTACGTGCTCGCTCGGCGCAACGGCGCGCAGGAGGTGCTTCGCGACCATTGGGTGCTGCTGGAGGGCGACCGGATCGCAGCCATCACGCCGTCGCGGCCAGCGGGCGCGGATCGCGTGTTCGACCGTCCGGGCCGCTTCATCCTGCCAGGGCTTTTGAACCTTCACAACCATTGCTTCAGCGAGGCGGTGGCGCGAACGCATACCGAGGACGGCGCCGGACGAAAGAACAATCAGAGCATTGTCTATACCGTGCTGCTGCCGCTGACGAAGCTTGGAATCGAAATCCTCACGCCGGCCGAGCGGATGGACGTCGCGCGCCTGGGAATCTTGCAACTTCTGAAAGGCGGCGCCGCGACGGTGATGGAGCCTTTCCGAAACGGCATTCCCGAAATGTTCGATGCGGCGTTGGAGATGGGAATACGCTTCTATGGCGCGCCTTACCTCTTCTCGACCGCCAACGCTCAGGCTGATGGCGGCGGCGTCGTGCGATACGCCTCCAATGCGGCTGGCGGGGAGGACGGTTCGGTCGATCTCCAGACCTGGGACCGCCTTTACGCAAGCTGGGAGGGACGGGGCGAAGGGCGCATCCGTCTCGCGATGAGCCCTCATGCGACCGATACTTGCGGTCCGGACCTGTTGCGCGCCGCCGCCGCGCGCGCGCGGGAGTTGGATGCGCCGATAACGATCCACCTGGCGCAGAGCAAGTCCGAAGTGGCGACCATTCGCAGCCGATACGGCGATCGGACGCCGGCCGAATATCTGGACTGGCTCGGCGTGCTGGAGCCCGACCTGCTCGCCGCGCATTGCATCGACTGCACGGATGACGACCTTGCCTTAATGGGCGCGCGCGGCGCTGCGGTTCTCAATTGCCCCCGCGTGTTTGCGCGCGCCGGAACCACGGCCGCCTTCAGTCGCTTCGCCGGCCATGGCGTTCGCACGCTGGTGGGCACCGACGGCTATAATATGGACCTTCTTGGCGAGTTGAACGCCGCCGCGATGATTTCAAAGGTCGCATCGGGACGGGCGGACGCGGCGAGCGCGCCGGAGCTCATCGATGCTGTCACAACGCAGGCCGCCGCGGCGATCAAGCGCCCGGACCTTGGCGAGATCCGGCCCGGCGCGACCGCCGACCTGACCGTGGTCGACCTGTCGCATCCGCACCTCCAGCCTTTGTTTGATCCGCGGCGCGCCTTGATCTGGCTCGCCAACCGCGCCAACGTCGACATGGTGGTGGTCGACGGCAAAGTACTGATCGAGGCCGGCCGCTACGCCGGCGGCGATGAAGAGGCGATCACTGCTGCAGGGGCCGCCGCCATAGGGAAGATATGGGCCTTGCCGGAGGCGCAGGCCGCCTTCAACAACTGACGCTGGCGTCCGGCCGAATGCGTATGTCGCGCCATCGCAGACGGATGCGAGGCGCTTCACTCCTTGTCCCTGAATTCTCGAACCCATCCCAAAGGGAAACTGAAATGCCTGACGCCGCCGATCGCATCGTATTTCTCAATGGCGCCTATGTGCCGCTGGCTGACGCGAACATCTCGATCATGGATCGCGGTTTTCTCTTCGCTGACGGGATCTATGAGGTCAGCGCCGTGCTCGACGGCAAGCTCGTCGACAACGATGCGCATCTTGCCCGGTTGAAACGCTCGTTGGCCGAATTGCGGATCGCCGAACCCTATTCGAGCGCCGACTGGATCGGCATCGAAGAGGAACTGATCCGCCGCAACAGCCTGACCGAGGGCGTCATCTATATCGAGGTCACACGGGGCGTCGCCGAGCGCGACTTCGTCTATCCCCCGGACTTGCGACCGACCGTGGTCGCCTTCACTCAGGTCAAGGCGATCGTCGCCAGTCCCTTGAGCAATCGAGGCGCGAAACTGATCACCTTGCCGGACCTTCGCTGGGCGCGTCGCGACATCAAATCGGTCGCGCTGCTCGCCCAGGTCCTCGCCAAACAAACGGCGGCGGAGGCGGGCGCGGCGGAGGCGTGGATGGTCGAGGATGGCTTCGTCACCGAAGGCGGTTCGTCGACGGCTTTCATCATCACCCAAGACATGCGCATCATCACCCGCCCGCTCAGCACGGCCATCCTGCCGGGAATTACGCGGCTCGCCGTGATGCGGCTGGCGGCGCGTGAAAATCTGACAATCGACGAGCGTCCGTTCAGTGTGGTCGAGGCGAAGGCGGCCGCGGAGGTTTTCTACACCAGCGCGTCAAACTTCGTCGTCCCCGTTATATCCGTCGACGGCGATCCCATCGGCAACGGACAGCCAGGCCCCCTGACGCGCCAACTTCGCGATATCTATATCGACTTTGCGCGGGGGGAAGAGTCGCCTTGAAGCGCTTAATCGGGGGCGACTCCCAAGCCTTTAATTAGCACGACCTCTGACGTTTGCGCCACAACCGTTTTGCGAAAACGCGAAGGACGATCAAAAGGCGAACAACTCGCCGTCCTGTGTCGTGTGCGTCGCGCTGGAGCGGACCAGCGTGGCGGTCATCGGGGAGATCAAGACGGGTTCGTAGCGGATTCTCGAATATCTGCTGTCGCCGCTGCGCCAGTGAGGCGTATAACTTGAAGCATCCTCACCGCTGCATCCGCATGTCCATCATGTCGCTCGGAACCATCATATTCGTGTTGAGGTGGTACATGATCCACAACGAGCCGGCGATGACGATACCGACGATCAGCGCGCCGAAGGCGAGCGCGAGCGCGTTGTTGGTGTTGTCGGATCCTGTTGTTATGTGAAGGAAGAAAGCGAGATGCACACCCATTTGCGCGACGGCTAGCGCCGCCAACGCCATAGGGACGCCCGGCGAGTAGATCAGCCCATTGTCGCTCGCCACCCAGAACGAACCGACAGTCAGGGCCGCCGCGAGCGCGAGCCCGATAAGATAATTTCGCACACTTGCGGCGACGCTGTGTTCGCCGGTCTCCAAGTCGCCCGGCGCGGCGTCGACTGCGAGGGTTTCTATGGCGTCATGCTCGCTCATGCGCTGGTCCCCAGGAGATAGACGTTGGTGAATATGCCCACCCAGATGATGTCGAGGGCGTGCCAGAACAGGCCGAAACAAAGTCCGCGCCGCATGATGTCCGGCCGGAAGCCCTTGGTGTAGAACTGCGCCATCATCGTCCCGAGCCAGAGCAGCCCAATCGTCACATGTAGGCCGTGGCAGCCGACAAGCGTGAAAAAGGCGGAAAGAAAGGCGCTGCGATCCGGTCCGGCGCCCTCGCCCAGCATTTTCGCGAATTCCTTGACCTCGAGCGTGAGGAACGCGAGACCGAGGAGGCCGGTGATGAAATAGAAAACCTGCGTCCAGAGCTGGTTGCGCGCGTTGAAGGCGATCGTCGCCATGCCGCAGGCGAAGCTTGAAAGCAGCAGGCAGGCCGTCTCGATTGCGACGGTGCGCAAATCAAAAAGCTGCAAGCCGGTAGGCCCCGCGGCGGTCGCGTTCGAAAGAACGGCATAGGCGGCGTAGAAACCTGAGAACATGATGAAATCGGAGAGAAGAAACACCCAGAAGCCATAGCCGGTGATGATTCGTTTGGGGGCGGGCCCTTTGAAGCCGCCGTCGGGCTCGTCGCGCGCGCCGAGATTATGCGGGTCATGCGCGCTGGCGCCTGAATATTTTACGGGCGTGATACCTGGTTGGCGGCCCTCGACCAGGGGGATGCGCGCCTGGCGCCGCTTGGCGTCGATCTCGGCCAATTGCTTGGCCGACAATTCGAATTCCGAATGGTCTCGCCAAGCAAAAGCGACGAAGGTCGCGAAGGCGCCGACGAGGCCGAGCGCTGCGATCCACCAGATGTGCCAAATCATCGCGAAGCCGGTGACGACGGCGAAAAAGGCGACAACGAACCCGGTCGGGCTGTTGCGCGGCAGTTCGATCGCCGTGTAGGCAGGCAGATCGGTCAGCCGGTGTTGTTCGATCGCCAATTGCTTGACGCCCCAGTAGGCCTCTTCGCCCAGCACATTCGGCATCACTGCGAAATTGAACGCCGGCGGCGGCGACGCCGTGATCCATTCGAGCGTCCTGCCGTCCCAGGGATCGCCGGTCAGGTCGCGAAGCTGGTCGCGGCGGCGGATACTGACGATGAGCTGGACGATCTGACAACCAATGCCGATCATGATCACGACGGAGCCGCCCGCGGCGGCGATCAGCCAGGGGCGCCATTCCGCGACGTCGTAATGTTGCATACGCCGCGTCATCCCTTCCAGCCCGAGCACATAGAGCGGCATGAATGCGAGGTAGAAGCCGACCACCCAAAACCAGAAAGCGGCCTTGCCCCACCAATCGTCGAGCCTGAAGCCGAAGGCTTTCGGAAACCAGTAAGTATAGCCTGCGAAGGCGCCAAACAGCACGCCGCCGATCACCACATTATGGAAATGCGCAACGAGGAAAAGCGAGTTGTGCAGCACGAAATCGGCCGGCGGCACCGCGAGCAGTACGCCTGTCATGCCGCCGATCACGAACGTAACCATGAAGGCGAGCGCCCATAGGAGAGGCGTCTCGAAACGTATGCGACCTCCATAGAGGGTAAATAGCCAGTTGAATATTTTCACGCCGGTCGGCACGGCGATGATCATCGTCATGATCCCGAAGAATCCGTTGACGTCCGCGCCCGCTCCCATCGTGAAGAAATGATGCAGCCAGACCAAAAACGATAGAATGCAGATCGCCATGGTGGCGATGATCATCGAGCGATAGCCAAACAAGGGCTTACCTGAGAAGGTCGCGATCACCTCCGAGAAGATTCCGAACGCCGGCAGAATCAGGATGTAGACCTCGGGATGGCCCCACGCCCAGATCAGGTTGATATACATCATCGCATTGCCGCCAAAGTCCGTCGTGAAGAAATGGAACCCGAGGTAGCGGTCGAGCAACAGCATTGCGAAGGTTGCGGTGAGGATCGGGAAGGCGGCGACAATCAGCAGATTCGCGGCAAGCGCCGTCCAACAGAAGATCGGCATGCGCGTATAGGTCATCCCCGGCGCACGGATCTTGAGGATCGTCGTTACGAAATTGACGCCGGTCAGCAGTGTGCCGATTCCTGATATCTGCAGCGCCCAGAGGTAGTAGTCGACGCCGACGCCCGGCGAAAATTTCAATTCTGACAGAGGCGGATAGGCGAGCCAGCCGGTCTTGGCGAACTCGCCGACGACGAGTGACATGTTGACCAGCAACACTCCCGAAGCCGTCAGCCAGAAACTCACCGAATTGAAAGTCGGGAATGCCACATCGCGGACGCCCAATTGCAACGGGACCACAAAGTTCATGAGGCCGATCATGAACGGCATCGCCACGAAAAAGATCATGATCGTGCCGTGGGCGGAAAAGATCTGGTCATAGTGCTCAGGCGGCAGATAGCCTGGCGCATCATAGGCTAGCGCCTGCTGCGAGCGCATCATGATCGCGTCCGAGAACCCGCGCAGCAGCATCACCACCGCCAGCAGGCAATACATGACTCCGATCCGCTTGTGGTCGACCGAAGTGACCCACTCGCGCCAGAGATAGGGTGCGTAGCCTTTGACCGCGACCCAGGCCAGCACGCTGAGGATGGCGAGAATCATCAAAACAGACGCCGCTAGTGGGATCGGCTGATCGGATGGAATCGCCGACCACGTCAGCTTGCCAAGCATCAGCTTCCTCCACGCGGCGCCCGCGGCGCATCCTGACCGGCCGACCCTTCAGTGGGTCCTTGAGCGGGCGGTGCGGTTTCATTGACGATCGCATCGAAAAGCTTCGGATCGATCGAGCCATAGGTCACCGGCTTGTCCCTCTCACTTTGCTTTGCGAGGCGCCCATAACCTTCAGCGTTGAGGGTCGACCCGCTGGTTTTGGCGTCGGCAATCCATTTCGCGTACGCGTCGGTCGGCAGCGCGCGCACATCGAAATGCATGTCGGAGAAGCCGTCGCCGCTAAACTGCGCGGAAAGGCCCTGATAAGTTCCGGGCTGATCGGCTTGGAGCGTCAATTGAGATGTCATGCCGGCCATCGTGTAGATCTGACTACCAAGCTGCGGCACAAAGAAGCTGTTCATGACCCCGTTGGACGTCAGCTTGAAGTGCGCCGGCGCGCCGACAGGCAGAACGAGCTGGTTGAGGCTCGCCACGCCTTCGTTGGGATAAATGAACAACCATTTCCAATCGAGCGACACGACCTCGATTTCGAGCGGCTTCACTTTCGAGTCGAGGGCTCTATAGGGGTCGAGCGCGTGCGAGCCGAACCAGGCGATGCCGCCAAGAAAGGTGATGACGAGCGCTGGGATTGCCCAGACGATAAGCTCCAAAGTGCCTGAGAAGGCCCAGTCGGGCCAGTAAAATGCACGGGCGTTCGAGGCTCGGAACCACCAGGCGAACCCTATTGTGGCGACGATCACCGGGATGACGATTGTCAACATGATCGCCAGCGAATCGAAAAGAATGAGCCGCTCGGAGACGCCAACGGGCCCTTGCGGGTCGAGAACACCCCCGCAACCTTCGAGAGGGAATGCGAGGATCAAAGCCGTGACGGACGCTCTTTTCAAGAAGGACATGAGGGGATGCCTCTTCCATCGCCGCGCAGGCGGCGGTCCCCACGCGTATCTGATTTTATCAACGCGGGCGAGGAAGTCCATGATGCGAAAAGCCGCGGCATCGATACGTGGTGGAAAGAGCGATCGCTGGCTGTCTTCCGACCGAGGTTCAGGACTCGTTGATTACAGTCGGAAAAGGATGGCTGCGGCGATGCCGATACCGACAAGTCGGCGTGGGCGCAATGGTCGTGTCGGGTGTGGATGCGACGCCAATCCTCTAGAGTCTGAATCATCTAGATTGAATAGATTGAATCGAATGGGGATTCCCGGGCGGGCTTTGTTGTGATTCAGGATGCTGGCTGCGTCGGAGGTCAGCGCCCCATCTGCCGCTTACTCAGCAGAAACAAATAACCCATCGAAGCCTCCTTCAATGGAGGTCTTGAGCCCAGTCTCCGCGCCGCCGCATATTTTCGTCGCATTTGTTTCACCGAAAGACCTCATCCACGACGGCGAACGACCAAATTCATCCTGTATCAATGCTTCGTCAGGAAGGTGATCCTCCTCCGCCATAGCTACGGAAAGGAACGATCATGCGAAGATTGACGATGGTTGCCATTTGCGTCGCCGTGATCGTAGGGGTTCCCGCCTACGCACAAGTCGAGAAGGGGTATCCACCCTCAAACGAACTGCAGGACTCCGCTCCCCAACTTGGGCGCGCCGTTCCGAGCGTCACGATTGTCGCCTTAGAGACGTTGCCGCTTGAAATCCAACTGCAGGTCGGCGCCACGGTCGCGCAGTCTAGTAAGGAGGACATGCAAGTTCTTCGAAGGTCGATCGATGCCATGCCGGAAGCGTCGGCCGCGCTGAGGGCGAGAGGGTTGAACTCGGCGGAAGTCGTCGCTGCTCTCGTCGACGACGACGGCGGGCTGACGTTGATTACGCACGAAGAGGTATGATCGGACGAAGGCTGAGCGACGTTGTCGCGACGGTTGCCTGAGCCTTCGGGGAACGTCCTGCATGGGAGGCGCGCTGAGATGGCTGCGTCGCGCGGTTGACCTTTCGATGGACGTCGCTTGTCGATTCATCGCCGTGGCGACACCGTCGGAGTCCAGACGGAAAGCGTGTTTGTGAACGCGAGAGAATCACCGTGTGGCCGCATGCTTCGCCCCGTGGGCGGCACGCGGATTTTTGCGATGAAATAGCGCAACCCAGCGCAACCCGACGAAAGACAAAAGGAGCACGTGATGAAGCTATCTTCTGGAAGCATCGATCGGACCCTAATTCAATTCACCGCTGAAGCCGTTCCCAACGAACATCCGGTCGCCAAGCAGCTTCGAAGCAATTTTGGCGATCATACATTCTTCCTCGACGGAAACGGACTTAACATCGTCGAGCCGGGAGAGCCGTATCCGAATGGCGCTCCCACCGGGCGGGTCGTGAAGCTCGCCACTTGGACCGATGCAAGCAAAACGAGTCTCGCGCCGCATGAGCGCGTGTATACTGACATCATTGTCGCGCTTGACGAAGCCGCCTGATCTCAGGCTTTCGATGTCGAACGCCGTCGCCGATCCGCCGAACTCGTAGCCCCAGCACAAGCTGGCGCGTCGGCGGCGGTCTGCTGGATCTGAGTTGTCGGCCCTTTGTGACGGCGCCGCAGAGAACTTCGTAACTCGCGGCAATCTTCCGGCGCAGGACGCGTTCACACGCAGTCGAGAGACGCAGACCGCCGAGACTCATCATGTCGCGCGATCTCGCCATCTCGCCATGTTGTCGCCCAATCGGCTTGGCAACCTCGCCTAGATTCCACTGCTCCAGCCGGCGCCCATTCGATGACGAAGACGACCCTTTGCGTTCTTATTGTGACGCTATTCGCGATTGTGACGGCGCATGCCCAGACAGTCGCGCCGAATCCCAATCCCGCCGACACGCCGGCAGGCTCCTCATCGTTGACTCCCGCTGAGGCCGAAAGGGCGCTGAATGTCCTGGGGGACGCGGACAAGCGCGCTCAATTGATCGAAACCTTGCAGACCGTCGCGAAGGCTTCATCGCCCATTGCGCCCGCAAAGCCGGTCCAGCATGCGCCCGCCGCGCCGCTGTCGCTCAAACCCGACAGTTTGGGCGCGCAGCTTGTCGTGCAAGCAACCGGTTGGGCTGAAGACTTTTCAGACGAAATCGTCGCGACCGCCCGCGCTACGACCGACTTGCCGCTGCTCTGGCGCGGAATGGTCAGCTTGTCCTCGGACACCGACATGCAAGCCGCGGCGTTGAATGCGGGCTGGCGGCTCGCCCTTGTGCTCGGCTGCGCGCTCGCGATCGAGGCGCTCGTTGGCTTTGTGCTCCGCCGACCGCGCGCGGCGCTGGAAGTCGAACCCCAGAGTTCCAGCGACGTCGCGCAAAGACCTCATGACGAAACCCCAATTCCACGAACGCTGACGCTCGTCGAAGACATTTCTTCCTCGCCGACGCCGCCCGGGCAGGCGCCGTCCGGAGGCGCAAACTCCCTGAGATTGCTGCGCCGTCTGCCCCTGGCTTTGCTCCGGCTGGCGCTCTCGCTGCTTCCGGTCGGCGCTTTCGCCGCGGCGGGCGCGCTGCTTGCCGCGACGGAAGTCGGCGCGTCGGCATCCACGAGGCTCATCATATTCGAAGCGCTGAAGGCCTACATCCTGTGCCGCGCCATCGTGTGCGTCGCCCGGATGCTGGTCTCCCCCTCCAACCGGCGATTGCGTCTCTTGCATATGGGCGATCAGACGGCCGCCTATATCGAGATCTGGGTGCGCCGCATTGCCGTCGTAGCCGTCTTCGGCGCGACTTTCGTCGAAGCGGCGCAACTGCTCGAATGGAATGCGCACATTCACCACGCGATGGTCAAACTGGTCGCACTCGTCGTCAACTTGTTCTTGCTGACGATTGTCCTTCAGTGTCGTGCGCCGATCGCCAAGCAGATTCGCGCGGCGGAGGGCGCGCATGGGAGCCTCGCGATGCTGCGCAATCGGCTGGCGGGCACATGGCATTTTATCGCGATCTTTGTGATCGTGACGCTGTGGTTTGTCTGGGCGGCAAGACTCCAGGATGGCCTTTCTCGCTCCCTGCAACTCATTCTGATGACCATTGCCGTGATCGTTGTGGCGCGTCTCGGCGCTATCCTGGTTTTGGGCCTGCTCGACCGGATGTTTCATGTCAATCTCGATATGGCCAAACGCTTTCCCGGACTGGAGGAGCGCGCCAATCGCTATTATCCGTTGTTGCGAGGGGCCGTCTCCATTCTGATTGGCTGGGTGACTTTGGTCGCGCTTTTTGAAACCTGGGGGTTCGATGCGCTGGTATGGTTCCAGGGCGACGCGATCGGGGGGCGTCTGGTTTCCGCGCTTGTCACGATCGCGATCGCGGCGGCGGCGGCGGTGGCGGTCTGGGAGGGCGCGAACGCTGCCGCGGAGGCCCATCTTGCGCGGCTGGCGCGCGAGGCGCGTTATGCGCGATCGGCCCGGCTGCGAACGCTGCTGCCCATGCTTCGCTCGTCGCTCCTGATCGTTATTATCGCCGTTGTCGGCCTTACCGTTCTCAGCGAAATCGGCGTGAATATCGCGCCTTTGCTGGCCGGCGCTGGCATCATCGGCATCGCGATTGGCTTTGGTTCGCAGAAACTCGTTCAGGACCTGATCACCGGCCTTTTCCTGTTGCTGGAAAACGCCATGCAGGTGGGGGATTGGGTGACCGTCTCGGGCCTCTCGGGTTCGGTCGAGAATCTATCGATTCGCACCATCCGGCTGCGGGCCGGCGACGGCTCTGTTCACATCGTTCCGTTCAGCTCGGTCACCAGCGTGACGAATTCGAATCGCGGCGTCGGCAATGCAGCAATCAGCGTCAGCGTCGCCTATGAAGAGGATACGGACCGGGTCGGCGAGACGCTGAAAGAGATTGCCGCGGCAATGCGGCAAGAGGCGCAGTTCAAGGCGATGATGCTCGGCGATATGCAATTGTGGGGCGTGGACAAGCTGGACGGCGCGAGCGCGACGATCGTTGGCCAAATCACATGCACGGATTCGGGTCGATGGGCCGTGCAGCGGGAATTCAATCGACGCATGAAGAGGCGGTTCCAGGAACTTGGGGTTATAATCGCTGCGCCGAACCAATCCATATTGATCAAGCAGGCCTCTGGCTCACCAGATCCGGGCGGCGAACTCGATGAGACGACGTCTTCTGAGCGGTCGCTCGCGCATCCGGTTGCTCACGACCAACCAACGGAGACCCGCGAGCGGTCGCTGGAGAAGCCGGTCGCCAGCATGTTGCGAGGAACGCGCCGCTGATTCCGCCGGCGTAGGCGCATTCCGACGACGGCTCGTCGTTTTCGTCTTTGTCTCGTCGAATATGGGTGCGACCTTCTGGCCAGAGGGGACCGGTAACTTCGCTGGGATGACGGCAGGCGCGAATTATTGGGATTTAGCGGTTAATGACCATTGCTGTTCTATTATACGATGGGGTCGATCTTCGCGATTAGGTCACGTCGGCGCGGTGAACGACGCCGACGAGACAGTTTCCGTGGTTGAGAGAAGCGCGAAATCAATGTCTTGCGCCCAGCAATTTCCGAAAATCTCGCGTCACGGCTATCCCAATAGAGGTCGGCGCCGTTCGGAAAACGTCAGCCAAGCAGATCGCGTAGCGTTCGCATGAAAACCCGCGCGCCAACGCCAATCAGATCGTCGGGAAAGTCGTAATCGGGGTTATGCACGCTGGGGTGATTTTCGCCGGCGCCGAGCAGGAACATCGCCGCCGGCGTCCTTTTGCCGAAGCGTCCAAAGTCCTCAGAGCCGAGCGATGGCAGATGGTTCTCGTCATGGGGCACGCCCTCGGCGTTGAGCGCGCGTGCGAGGTGCGCGACCGCTTCTGGAGCGTTTTCGCAATGGGCGAAGACATCTTGATAGGAAATCTCGACGCCAAGGCTGGCCTCGCGCGCGACCGCATACGTCAGGCGCTCGGCCTCGACTTGCAGGCCTTCCATCTGGGCATCCGTTAAAGTGCGTAGCGTCGCCCATATTTCCGCCCGTCCAGGCGCGATGCCGAATGCGCGTTCGCCCATCTCAGCATGGGTCACGGTGATCATAGCGAAATCGCCATCGAGCGGACCGCCGCGGCCGAGCGCGGTCAGCGCCGGCATCAGTTTGACAATCGCGCTCATCGGCGAAACGCCGAACTCCGGCCTCGAAGCGTGCGCAGTCTTGCCTGAAATAATGATGCGCATGCCCCGCGACGCACAATTGACTGGGCCGATCTTCAGCGCGGCGTGGCCCAAAGGAATGCCTGGCATGTTGTGATAGGCGAAGGCGATGTCGGGCGCGATTCTCCGGAACTTGGGATCATCGATCACCGCCGCGGCTCCGACACCATTTTCCTCGGCAGGTTGGAACAACAATACGGCTCGTCCGCGCCGCGGGCGCTTGCGCCCCAGACCTCGCGCCAGCGCCGCCAGGGTCGCCATATGTCCGTCATGGCCACACATGTGGCCTCTCCCAGGCGTTTGCGAGCAATGAGCGTTGTTGGAGATTTCCTGAATCGGCAGGCCGTCGAGTTCGGCGCGGAACATGACGGTCGGTCCGGGCTCGCGGCCCTCGTATACAGCCGCGACGCCATGGCCGCCAAGTTCGACCAACAACTCGTCCGGCCGGGTATCGGCGAGAAACGTCTGCACTTCACGAGCGGTCTCGCGTTCCTCGCAGGATAGCTCGGGCGCGCGATGCAACTTGCGCCGCCACTCCACGAGGTCGACCATGTCTTGGTTGGTAAGGAACATCGTAAAACTCCACGTTTCAAGAATGGCGATTGCTACCAGACCGCCGACTTCTCTTCGGCGCGGCGCAACATGCCATAGAGGTCTCGTGGATCGTCGGGGTCGGCCAATAAGTCGAGGTTGATCGAGGGACTGCCAATTGCGAGCTGGTCGCGCACATAACGCAGCGCCGAGAAATCCTCGATGGCGAACCCGACGCTGTCGAACAGCGTGATCTGGCGCGCGTCGCGCCGGCCGCGGATCTGTCCGGCGATCACGCGCCAAAGTTCGGTGACTTGGTGATCGGGTTCCAATTGTTGAATTTCGCCCTCGATCCGAGTCTGCGGGGGATATTCAACGAAGATATCCGAGCGCAGCAAAATATCGCGATGCAACTCGGTCTTGCCCGGACAATCGCCGCCGATGGCGTTGATGTGCATGCCGAGGCCGATCATGTTGTCGGTCAGGATGGTGGCGCATTGCTTGTCAGCGGTGCAGGTGGTGACGATCTCAGCGCCAAGGATCGCCTCCTCGCTCGGCTCGCAGGCGACGACGTCGAGCCCAGCATGCACGAGATTGCGTGTCGCCTTTTGGGTCGCGGCGGGGTCGATGTCATAGAGGCGAACCTTATCGACGCCGCAGATCGTCCTGAACGCCAGCGCCTGAAACTCGCACTGTGCGCCATTGCCGATGATCGCCATCGTACGCGCGCCGGGAGGCGCCAGGTATTTTCCGGCCAGCGCAGAGGTCGCCGCGGTGCGCAGCGCGGTCAGGATGGTCATCTCGCACAGCAGTACGGGATAGCCGGTAGCGACGTCCGCGAGCACGCCAAACGCGGTGACGGTCTGAAGCCCTGACCGCGAATTCTTGGGGTGCCCGTTGACGTATTTGAAGCCGTAGCTAGCCCCATCGCTGGTCGGCATCAGTTCGATCACACCTTCGCGCGAATGGGCTGCTATTCTCGGCGTCTTGTCGAACAACTCCCAACGGCGGAGTCCGCCTCGATACGCGCCACGCGGCGCAAGCCAACGATTTGTCGTAAGCAGCGGAGGTAAAGCCGGCGACTGAACCGCCGGCCGAAGGATTGGACGTTGGGGCGGATTGCAGTTGTTCAAAGCCATCATCTTTGGATCCCCCGTAGGCGTCGCCGAAGCGGGTTAGTCCGGACGAAAGAGCTGACCAACATTGGCATTCGTCGCTGCTACCGCATCGCCGGTTTCGGCCACCCATCGAATAGGAAGCGTTTTCGTAAGGGCCGATCTATGCCGCGTTCTGCGCTGAAGGCTGCCGATGTCCCCTAAAGCGGGAGCCTGCTGGTCGCTTTGATCTCCTTGAGGATCAAATTCGTCCGAACATGCGCGAGCCCCGGCAGACGGAAGAGAAACTCATCAAGGAAGGCATTGTAGGCGTCCTTGTCGCGACAAACGACGCGAAGATGGTAGTCAGCCTCTCCCGTGGTCGAGAAGCATTCGAGCACTTCTGGTCTCTCGCTGACGCGGCCGATAAACGTCGTCACATGGGCGGCTTCATGCCGCGTCAGCGTCACGTGCACGACGGCGCTGAAGGTCAGGCCGACAGCTTCCGCGCTGATGATGGCTGGATGCGCCTTGATGACCCCAGCCTCCTCGAATTGCTTGACGCGCCGCCAGCAAGCGGACGCCGACATGCCGGCCCGGTCGGCCAATTCCTGATTGGAGATTCGCCCATCCGCCTGGAGGGTGCGCAAAAGCTTTCGGTCCGATTCCGTCAATTCCATACGGTTTCCCTGTTGGTATAGTTTCCCGATAAATTGATATTTTCTGGCAATTCATACCATAAATTGCAGCCACATTGGGGAAATATGAAGAGTTTATCCAATGATCTCGGTTAGAGTGCAGGGGTTATTTGAGGCGCGAGAACTGAATCATGGATCAGACTGACGAAACTAGGCTCGCGCCATATCGTCTCGAAGACCGAAACCTCAAGCAGAGCGGCCGGGTATTCCTGACCGGCACGCAGGCGCTTGTCCGCATTGCGCTCGACCAAGCCAGCCGCGATCGCGCGGCAGGGCTGAATACCGCCGGTTTTATTTCCGGGTACCGCGGATCGCCGCTCGGCGGCGTCGACCTGGAAATATGGCGCGCCAAGCGGCTGATCGCCGAGAACGGTATCGAATTCCTGCCAGCGGTCAACGAGGACCTTGCGGCGACCGCGGTACTGGGCTCACAGCAAGTCGAATCCAATCCCGATCGCAGGGTGGAGGGCGTATTCGGCCTCTGGTACGGGAAGGGGCCCGGCGTCGACCGGGCAGGGGATGCTTTGAAACACGGTAACGCCTATGGTTCCTCTCCGCACGGCGGCGTGCTGGTCGTCGCCGGGGACGACCACGGATGCGTATCCTCGTCGATGCCGCATCAATCGGACGTCGCCTTCATGGCTTGGTTTATGCCAACGCTGAACCCGGCGTCGATCGCCGAATATCTCTCCTTCGGCGAATATGGCTACGCGCTGTCCCGCTTCTCTGGCATGTGGGTCGGCTTCAAAGCGATCTCCGAAACGGTCGAGTCGGCTGCTTCCGTCGAACTTCATCCCGCCCGCGTCTTTCGCGAACCGGATTTTGTCGGCCCGGAGGGCGGTCTGCACTACCGCTGGCCCGATCTGCCCGGCCCGCAAATTGAGGAACGCATGGAGGCGAAGAAGAATGCAGTGTTCGCTTTTGCGGAGGCCAATCCGATCGACCGGCACATTTACGCCGTTTCGCACGCAAGCTACGGCATCGTCACTACGGGCAAGGCGCACCTGGACCTGATGGAGGCGCTGCGGCTGCTCGGGCTCGGCGAGGCGGAATGCCGCGAGAATGGCATCGACATTTACAAGGTCGGCATGGTGTGGCCGCTCGCCAGGCGCGATGCGCTCGATTTCGTGCGCGGCAAGCGCGAAATCCTCATCATTGAGGAAAAACGCGGAATTATCGAAAGCCAGTTCAAGGAATATTTTTACGACTACCCTGGAGACAAGCCTCATTGCATGGTCGGCAAGCGCGACGAGCAGGGTGAGCGATTGATCCCCTGGATCGGCGAGTTATCGCCGAGACTGCTGGCGCCGATCGTCGCAAAGCGCCTCGATGCGGTGTTTCCAGATCTTGGCCTCATCGAACGGGCGGCGACGCTGTCGCCTGATGCTGGACGGATCATCCAGATTTCCGGCGCGACCCGCACGCCCTATTTCTGCTCGGGCTGTCCGCACAACTCCTCCACCAAGGTGCCGGAAGGATCGAAGGCGCTCGCCGGGATCGGCTGCCATGTCATGGCGACCTGGATGGACCGGGAGACGACGTCGCTGATCCAGATGGGCGGGGAGGGGGTCAATTGGGCCGCCTCGTCCAAATTCACCGGCGCCGGGCACATTTTTCAAAATCTCGGCGAAGGCACCTACTATCATTCCGGCTCGATGGCGATCCGCCAGGCGATCGCCGCGAAGGCCAATATTACCTACAAGATACTCTACAACGACGCTGTCGCGATGACCGGCGGCCAGCCTGTCGACGGACCGATCAGCGTGAAGGCGATCGCCCATACCGTGCGCGCCGAAGGCGTGGCGCGCATCGCGCTGGTCTCGGACGATCCGAAGAAATTCCATCCCGCCGATTTTCCCGCAGGCGTGACCATCGACGACCGACGCGCTCTCGATCGCGTGCAGCGCGAGATTCGCGAGGTTCCCGGCGTTTCCGTGCTGATCTACGAACAGGCCTGCGCCACCGAAAAGCGCCGGCGACGCAAACGCGGCGCGATGGACGACCCCAAACGCTTTGCTTTCATCAACGATCTTGTCTGCGAGGGTTGCGGCGATTGTTCGGTAGAATCGAATTGCCTGAGCGTCGAGCCCATGGAAACGCCGTTTGGCCGCAAGCGAAAGATCAATCTCTCGAGTTGCAACAAGGATTTCTCCTGCCTGAACGGCTTCTGTCCGAGCTTCGTCACTGTCGAGGGCGCGACCCGCCGGAAGAAATCACACGCAAGCGGCTTGGCCGAAGACGCCCGTCGTCTGCCACTCCCAGTCTTGCCTTCGCTCGAACAACCTTATGATCTGCTCGTCACCGGCGTCGGCGGCACGGGCGTGATCACGATCGGCGCCGTCATCGTTATGGCGGCGCATCTTGAGGGCAAGAGCGCGTCAGTGCTCGACTTCACAGGGTTCGCCCAGAAGTTCGGAGCTGTGTTGAGCTATGTCAGGATTGGCTCGCATCCGGTCGCCATAAACCAGGCGCGAATCGATCAGGGATCGGCGGATGCGCTGATCGGCTGTGATCTGGTCGTATCGTCGTCGCCGAAGGCTTCGGGGACCTATCGGTTCGGGACAAGAGCGGTGGTCAATTCCGCCGAGATGCCAACGGGCGACGTGGTGCGCTTCCGCGACGCCGATCTTTCGGCGCGCGCGCGGCTCGCCGCCATAGCGCGCGTCGTCGGAGAGAGCAATCTCTCGACGTTCAACGCCAACGCGTTCGCAGAAGAGCTCTTCGGCGATACGGTGTTCGCCAACATGATTCTGCTGGGTCTCTCATGGCAGAATGGTCTCGTGCCGGTCTCACTCGACGCCTTGACGCACGCCATCGCGTTGAACGGCGTCGAGACTCAAAGGAATATCGAAGCCTTCGCTGCCGGACGGCTGGCCGCGGCGAAGCCGGACTTCGCTAGCGCAAACCGGCGAGAACCGCCTCCCGAAACATTGGATGAGGTCATCGCTCGCCGCGCCGCTTTCCTGGCGGCCTACCAGGATGACGCCTGGGCGAAGCGCTATCGCGCAACGGTCGAGCGCGTGCGCGCAGCGGAAAACGCTCATGGCTCCGACGTCCTCGCCGAAGCGGTCGCGCGCGCACTGTTCAAGCTGATGTCTTATAAGGACGAATACGAGGTGGCGCGCCTCCATATGGAAACCGGCTTTCTCGACGAACTCCGGCAGAATTTCGAAGGCGATTTCAAGGTCAATTATCACCTGGCTCCGCCGCTCCTGCCCTTGGGCAAGGATGCGCGCGGGCGGCCCCGCAAGCGGCAGTTTGGTTCGTGGATCCGGACGCCGTTCCGACTGCTGGCGCGGATGAAAGGTCTGCGCGGCACGTTTCTCGACGTCTTCGGCTACACGGCCGAACGACGCATGGAGCGCGAATTGATCGGATGGTATGAGTCGCTTATCGATGCGATGATTCTTCGACTTGGCTCGGAGCGGCCGCAAGCGCTGCTCGTTCTCGCCACGGCGCCAATGGAAATCCGCGGTTTCGGACCGGTGAAAGAGGGCGCTGCCAAGAGGGTAAAAGAAGAGGTCGCGATGTTGCTGCGACGTCGGGAACAACCGAACGATCGGTGCGCCGCCTAGCGCCAACGAAAGTCCCCGCAATGTTCGACGCTCGCGGCCTCGGCTTCGCCGGCGATGTCGCTCGCAACACCGCGTTGATCCGCCTCGCCTCGGTCGCAGGATCGTTTCCGACCGCGAGGCCGTCGTTTGTGGGGCGGGTTTGGACCGATCGACCAACCGGACAATCTTTGCTATCTGATGATCACGAGGGCTCCTACGCTGGGGGCCAGTGATCGCGACGCCGGGCTTCGCTCCAGCCGCGTCGGCTCCCATGGACCGCGAGCGGATAGGATCCGATGGCTAGAACCCGCGCCCATGATTATGACGCCAAGCGCCTCTCGATCTTGCGCCGTTCGGCCGAGCTGTTTGCACAGTTTGGGTATTCGGGCACGTCGATCACGATGGTCGCAAGCGCCTGCGGCGTCTCCAAGGCCCTTCTCTATCACTATTATTCGGATAAGGAGGCGGTCCTCTTCGACATCCTTTTCTTCCATCTGGAGGATCTGATCGTGGCGGTGGAGAAGGCGGCGCAGTCCGCGACCGATCCAGAGCAGCGTTTATACGCCATTGCGGCGGCGTTGCTCGAATCCTATCGCGACGCGGATGCCGAACATCAGGTGCAGATCGCCAATCTCAAGCTATTGCCTGAGGGCAAGCAGGAGCAGCTTCGCGATATGGAGCGGGTGCTTGTGACAGCTCTTTCGAACGCGCTTGCGGAGGCGGCGCCGGCCATCGGACGCGGGCCGCTTTTGAAGCCGCTCGCAATGTCAATCTTTGGGATGTTGAACTGGCACTATCTCTGGTTCCGTGAGGGCAAGGGATTGACCCGCGACGATTATGCCCACCTCGTCACGCGACTTGTTACGGCCGGCGCCGCGAGCGCGGCCGGCGCACTGGCCTCAGCGCCCCCGCACGCCAAAGCCGCAACACGAAGCGCTGAGCAGGTTGCGACGGTCCGAGCTGCGCGCCGCAGAGCATGAGCGATAAGGCCATTTCGAAAGCCGAGCGGGCTAGCGATCGGCGAGGGTCGCGCGCCGCTCTCGCCCAGATACTCGATCAGCTTCGCGGGGAGCCGTCGCGCACCTGGTCCATCATCATCACGGTCTACGGCGACGCCATCGTGCCGCGCGGCGGATCTGTGTGGCTTGGCACGCTGCTGGCCTTTTTCCGGGCTTTGGACATTTCGGACGGCGTCGTTCGCACGGCCATGTCGCGCTTGGCCTCCGATGGCTGGCTGGAGCGCAGTCGCGTCGGGCGCAATAGTTTCTATCGTTTGGCGGAGAAGGGGCGCGCCACTTTTGCCGAGGCGACGCGTCACATCTACGCCGCGCGCCCTTCGAACTGGGCGGGCCATTTCGACCTTGTTCTTTTGCCCAACGGACCGGAGCGCGACGTCGTTCGCTCCACGCTCGAGCTTGCCGGGCTCGGCAGTCCGACCGCTGGCGTCTGGGTGGCGCCGGGCGGACGTGACTTGCCAACCTCGGTGCAAGCGGCGTTGAAACTGGAGGCGAGCGGAGATGTATCCACCCTGCGAGAACTCGCCGCCCGTAGCTGGCCTTTGGCCGCGACCGCCGAAGCATATCTCAAGTTCATCGCGACATTCGAGCCCATGCGCGCATCCCTTGGAGCCGGGGAGCTGTTGAGCGACCTCGACGCGCTAGCGGCGCGCATCCTTCTCATTCATGAATATCGGCGCATCGCGCTGCGCGATCCCATTCTGCCGGTGGAAGTCCTTTCCGCAGACTGGCCCGGCGGCCGCGCGCGAGCGCTATGCGCGAATCTCTACAAGGACCTCGCCGCTCCATCCGAACGCTGGCTTGACGCACACGCCGTGGATGAAACCGGCGGCCCGCTGCGCCAGGCGCCGGAGGTGTTCAGGCGCTTCAGCGAATAGACCGCGGCGTTACCGGTCGGCGACCCATTTTCTTCGGCGAGCGGCGGCGCTGCGCCAATATGTTACAGAAAAATGTTGCAATCATAATTTCTGTAATATATATGTTCGTCAAGGTCGGGGGAGGAGAGCGGCACATGTACACGCAGGCGCTCAATGCTGAGCCGGACAGCCCGGCGCGCAAGGCGGAGGACGCGGTTCTTCTGGCCCGTTTCCAGGAATGCGTCGACGCCGAAGAGCGGATCGAGCCCAACGACTGGATGCCGGCGGCCTACCGTCGGACATTGACGCGCCAGATTTCCCAGCACGCGCATTCCGAGATCGTCGGCATGCTCCCCGAGGGCAATTGGATTACCCGCGCCCCCTCGTTGCGCCGTAAAGCCGCCCTGCTCGCCAAGGTGCAGGACGAATGCGGCCACGGTCTCTATCTCTACGCCGCCGCCGAAACGCTCGGCGTCTCCCGCGAGGAGCTCGTCGACCAGCTCCTCTCCGGGAAGGCGAAATATTCGTCGATTTTCAATTACCCGACCCTCACATGGGCGGACATCGGCGCCATCGGCTGGCTGGTGGACGGCGCAGCGATCATGAACCAGATCCCCCTTTGTCGCTGCTCCTATGGCCCCTACGCCCGCGCCATGATCCGCGTGTGCAAGGAGGAAAGCTTTCATCAGCGCCAAGGCTACGAGATTATGCTCACTTTGGCGCGCGGCAAGGATGCGCAAAAGGCGATGGCGCAAGATGCGCTGAACCGCTGGTGGTGGCCGTGTCTGATGATGTTCGGGCCGCCGGATGCGGCCAGCCAGCACGGCGATCAATCCGTCCGCTGGAAGATCAAGCGCTTCTCCAATGACGAGCTGAGACAGAAGTTCGTCGACGCGGCCGTGCCGCAGGCGCAATATCTGGGCTTGGCTATTCCGGACCCGAATCTCAGGTTCAATGACGAGACCGGCCATTGGGAATTCGGCGCGATCGACTGGGAGGAGTTCCGGCAGGTGATCGCCGGCAACGGCCCCTGCAATCGCGATCGCCTCGCCACGCGTCGGAAGGCTCACGAAGATGGAGCCTGGGTGCGCGAGGCCGCCCTCGCTTATGCCGAGAAGAGGCGCATTCGGGCTGCCGCCTGATCGGGAGGAAAATCCATGGCTGGTTCCGCAACCCCCCTTTGGGAAGTGTTCATCCGGTCGCGAAACGGGTTGAGCCATAAGCATGTGGGCTCGCTGCACGCCGCCGACGCGACTTTGGCGCTGCACGCCGCGCGCGATCTTTACACCCGCCGCGGCGAAGGCCTGTCGATCTGGGTCGTGCCGTCAAACGCCATCACGGCGTCCGATCCCGCTGACAAGGGCATGATGTTCGAGCCGGCGGCCTCCAAGATTTACCGTCACCCGACGTTCTACGAAGTGCCCGAGGAAGTCGGGCATATGTGACGCGTTCAAACGCACAGGCCGCTTCGGAGCGCCAGAGGCGGAAAAGAGTGGAACGAAAGACTCGCGTCGCGTTGCTTGCGGAGAGAGGAACCGTCATGGAATCAGGATCCATCCAGGTGACGGAGACGCCACTCGTCCTCTTTGTGCTGCGTCGGGCTGACGATGCGCTCATTCTGGGTCATCGCCTGTCCGAATGGTGCGGCGTCGCTCCGGCGATGGAGGAGGATATGGCGCTTGCCAATATGGGCCTCGATCTCATCGGCCAGGCCCGCTCGCTCTACGCTTACGCGGGCGAGGCAGAAGCCGTGGGCCACGACGAGGACGCCTTCGCGTATTGCCGCGATGAGCGCGCGTACCGCAATCTGTTGCTGGTTGAACAGCCCAATGGCGATTTCGCCAAAACCATGGCGCGCCAATTCCTCTATGCCGCCTTCGCTTACCCCTACTGGCGCGCCATGATGGGCTCCGCGGACGCGATGCTTTCGGCGATAGCCGCCAAGTCCGAGAAGGAGATGGCGTATCATCTGCGCTATTGCGCCGAATGGATCGTGCGTCTTGGCGACGGCACAACGACGAGCCATGCGCGCGCGACGGCCGCCATCGAGGAGCTCTGGCCGTTTACCGGAGAATTGTTCGAGGTCGACGGGGTCGAACGCGCGGCGATCGCTGAGGGGATTGGCGTTGACCTTGAGACGCTGCGTGGCGCGTGGCGCTCTTCGGTCGCGGAAATATTGGAGAAGGCGGCCTTGAAAATGCCTGCAGACGGCTGGATGCAGAAAGGCGGCCGCAATGGCCGTCACAGCGAGCATCTCGGACATCTGCTCGCCGAGCTGCAATATGTGCAGCGCGCCATTCCGGGAGCGATCTGGTGATTTCAATCGCCGAACATCGCATCGACGCGCCTCGCGTTCCAGCCGCGCCGGCAAGCGAGCGCCGTCCCGAAGATTTGCGCGCCGAGGTATGGCGCATTGCCGGAGCGGTCGTCGATCCGGAGATCCCGGCGCTCTCGATCGCCGACCTTGGCGTGCTGCGCGACATCCGCGTCGACCGCGGTGCGATCGAGATATTCATCACGCCGACTTATTCCGGCTGTCCGGCGATGAATGTGATCGCGGTTGAGATCACGCTCGCGCTCGCCAAATCGGGCCTCGGACCTGCGCGGGTGACGACGGTGCTGTCGCCCGCCTGGACGACCGATTGGATGAGCCAAGAAGGCCGGCGCAAGCTTAAGGAATACGGCGTCGCCCCGCCGCAAAACGGCGGCGGTCGTCGCGCTCTGTTCGGCATCGAACAGATTAACTGCCCGCGATGCGACTCTGCCGATACGGCCCAGATTGCCGAATTCGGATCGACCTCATGCAAGGCGCTATGGCGCTGCAATAGTTGCCGCGAGCCCTTCGACTACTTCAAATGTCATTGACGAGCAGGTGACATGATGCCCGGCGCAAGGACAATCGCGGCTTCTTCCGTTCCCGCTGCTCCAATTCTGCTTGAACCCTCGAGCGTCGGCATGTCGCCGCGCTTTCATCGTCTGACAGTTTCCGACGTGAGGCGAGAAACCAGGGATGCCGTCTCGATCGCCTTTATCGCGCCTCCGCATCTTGCCGCCGACTACCGTTTCTCCGCAGGTCAATATTTGACAATTCGCGCCACTTTGGAAGGCGAAGAGGTGCGCCGCTCCTATTCCATCTGCTGCGGGCCCGACGACGGCGAATTGCGCGTCGCCGTGAAGCGCGTGGAGAGCGGCCTGTTTTCCTCGTGGATCAACGCCGGTCTGAGGGTCGGCGACGAGCTCGACGTAATGACCCCGACCGGACGTTTCGGTCTGTCCAATTGCCCTGGCGATGGCCGCATTCACGTGGCGTTCGCCGCGGGCTCGGGCATCACGCCCGTGCTCTCCATCCTGTGCGGCGTGCTGACGCGCGAGCCGGACAGCCGATTCTTCCTTTTCTATGGCAATCGCTCCACAGCCGATATGCTGTTTCATGAGGCGCTCGAGGATCTCAAGGACCGCTTTCTGAACCGCCTCTCCCTCTTCTACGTGCTGAGCCAGGAAGAGCAGGATCTGGCCGTTCTCAACGGACGACTGGACGGCGAGAAGGCCCGCCTTCTCCTGCGCGCGCTGGTCCCGATCGCGGCGGTGGACCATGTTTTCATCTGTGGTCCGTCTGGCATGATCGACGATCTGCAGACTGCGCTGAGCGCCATCGGGTTGGCGCGGGAAAAGGTGCATGTGGAGCGTTTTGTCTCCGCCTTCGAGGGGCGTCCGAGAGACAAACCGCAGATCGTTCAGGAGATCGCACCCGCGCATACGGCCTCGTTGATCGTAGATGGAAAGCGTCGTGACATTCCGGTCGCGAAGGGCGAAGCCATTCTCGATGCTGCGCTGCGGGCGGGGATGGATCTGCCATTCGCCTGCAGGGGCGGAATGTGTTGCACGTGCCGAGCCAAGGTTACCGAAGGCGCGACAGAGATGAATGTGAACTATTCCCTCGAGCCCTGGGAGCTGGAGGCGGGTTTTGTGCTCACCTGTCAGGCCCATCCGACAAGCGCGCGCGTCGTCGTGGACTTCGATCAGATGTGAGACGACTTGTTATGGTGTTGCGTTCTGACCCGAATAAACGACGCTGAACAAGTCCTATTCCAGGATCTCGTTGATCTGGACGGTTGCTTGCGCGTTCGTGAAGTTTGCAATGTCGGCAAAGATATCACGGCCGTGGGCCTTTCCGGCGGCCTTGAAATGCTCGATTGAGCCGAATGTCAGCAGCGCCATCATCTGATAGTCAGGAGCGCTACCGTCTGGCTTTCCGGCTCCGCGTACAACCTGGACATTGCTCAGGCCGTATGAAGTCCAGCGATCTTTCAGGAGTGGAATATGTTTGCTTAGATAATAGTCGATATCGAACTTGGTTTCCGCGCCGGCAGGGTACATCACCGTGATTAAAATCATCGTCATCTCCTTTGAATGTGAGGATGCCATCCGGAACACATTTGCGCCGATTAGGTGAAAATGGATCAAGGCCGTACGGCATTCATGGTCAGCAATTCATAGGTCGCCGCGGTTTCGTCGGTTGCGGTTGTGATCTCGACATCCCAACGCACTTCGCCATACTGTTTGTTGCGGGGCGATTTTTCTTTGGCGGTCAGTCGAACCTTGATCGCCTCGCCGGGCTGCACAGGCTTCACGAAACGCAATGAGTCTAGGCCGTAATTCGCCAGAACCGGACCGGGATCCGGATCCACGAACAGCCCCGCCGCGAATGATAGCAGCAGATAGCCGTGGGCGACGCGGCCTGGAAAGAACGGATGGTTTTTGGTCGCCTCTTCATCCATATGGGCATAGAAGGTATCGCCAGTGAAGTGGGCGAAGTGTTCGATGTCGTCGAGCGTGATTGTGCGTTCTTTGGACAAGAACGTTTGACCGATATCGAGGTCTTCAAAATGATAGCGGAATGGATGGCGATCCTTTTCGATTATCGGAGCGCCCTTCGACCAACCGCCAGTAACGCTGGTGAGCATCCTTGGCGATCCCTGTAACGCGGTTCGCTGCATGTAATGATGCAGACTGCGGATGCCGCCCAGCTCTTCGCCGCCGCCGGCGCGGCCAGGGCCGCCATGCACCATCTGCGGCATAGGAGAGCCGTGGCCGGTTTGCTCCCTGGCGCAATCGCGGTCGATGATGACAAGGCGGCCGTGGAAACAGCTAATGCCGAAGACAAGATCGGCGGCAATGCCGATGGCGTGAGTGTAGACGGATGCCACGAGGCTGCCGCCGCCACGATTAGTGAGTGTGATCGCTTGTTCCAGGTCTCTGTAGCCCATTACGGTGCAGACCGGGCCAAATGCTTCAATCTCATGGACGCTAGTAGCACGGGCGGGGTCCGCACAATGCAGCAGCATTGGCGGAACAAACGCACCGCGGTCAGCGTCGGCCCCTTCGACCGCGAAATTGTTAGGGTCGCCAGCGACAAGCTCCGCCTCTGCGCGGAGCGTCGTCACGTGGGCCAGTAGGTCGCGCCGCTGATCGAGACCGACGAGCGGTCCCATCCTGACAGTCTCCAGCTCGGGATTGCCGATCGTGATCTTGGCGAGCCGCTCGCGCACCGCAGAAATGACGGCGTCCGTATGGACAGACGGCGCGAATGCTCGGCGGATCGCGGTGCATTTCTGTCCGGCCTTCACCGTCATTTCCTTCGCTACTTCCTTGATGAAGAGGTCGAATTCAGGCGTGCCGGGTACTGCGTCAGGCGCCAGGATCGCGGCATTGAGCGAATCCCGCTCGGCGATGAAACGCACGGCTTCTCGAGCGATCACAGGATGCCGTTGCAATTTCTGCGAAGTTTCGGCGGACCCTGTAAATGAGACGACGTCCTGGCAGGTGAGATGATCGAACAGATCACCCGTCGAGCCTATGATGAATTGAAAAGCGCCTTCAGGGAGAATGCCCGATACGGCGATCATTCGCGCCAGCGCATGGGCGACATATGATGTCACCGTAGCGGGCTTCGTGACTACCGGTACACCGGCGAGCAGGGCCGGCGCTAATTTTTCCAGCATGCCCCAGCAGGGAAAGTTGAATGCGTTGATATGTACGGCGACGCCATGCATTGGCGCTAGAATGTGTCGTCCGATGAAATTTCCGCCCTTGGATAGCGATTCGACCGCGCCGTCGAACAGGAATTTTGCATTTGGCAATTCCCGCCGCCCCTTGCTCGCATATGCGAACAAAGTGCTGATGCCCCCATCGACGTCGATCATATTGTCAATGCGGGTGGCGCCAGTCTGGAATGATAATTTGTAGAGTTGATCCTTGCGTTCGGTCAGGTACTGCCCGAGCTTCTTCAGCATGTCGGCGCGCTGATGGAAGGTCAGGGGTCGCAAGTTCTTGCCGCCGGTCGTGCGGGCAAAAGCGAGAAGCTCGCGCATATCAAGGCCGCCACCGGACGCTTGCGCCACCACCTCGCCAGTAACGGCGCTGCGGATATCGACGACCTCGCGGCCGGGGGCCGCCCATTGTCCGCGAACAAAGCTTTCGAGTTTCATGAGATATCTCTCGCGTGGTTGTTGAAAGTTTTGGCCAATGGTCATCTTCGGCGCGCAACGGCTCGCGCCGGCGCCGGCTGCAGTATGAGATCGCGCGTGCCATCAACGATCAATTGCGTCACGAGCTCGGCATAGTCGGCGCGCGTCACGGGGCCGGGGCTCTTGAACCAGAGGTAATGCCAGTTGATCATGCCAAACAATGACATCGTCACCGGCTTCAGCAGTGTGGATCCGTTGATTTGTGGCGCGACCGCCGATACGGCGTCAGAGAATGTGCCGACCAAGTTGCGCTCCATGTTCTTGAGCTCCGTCTGACGCTCGTCTGACAGAAAGCGCATGCTGCTGATCTGGACGCTATGTTGGGCGTCCGCATCGCGATAGGCCTCAAGTAGAGCAGCTACTAGCTGACGCAATCGCTCCTTAGGTGCGAGGCCGGGCTGATCCGCAGCCTCGACAACCTGCAACAGCTCTTCAAGGTGGAAGCGGATGACGTCGAACAGCAGTTCGTCCTTATCCGTGTAATAATGATAGAGATTGGCCTTGGATACGCCGCATGCAATCGCAATCTTGTTCATCGATGCGCGGTCGTAGCCGTGTTCGGAAAACAACTCGGCTGAACGATCGAGAATCGCTCGGCGTTTGTGGTCGTAATTGTTGGCGCGGGCACGGGCCATCTTGAATAGAATTCCTTTTCTAGTTCTGCGGCCGACGGTCGACGATGCGCCGGGCCTTTCCAGCCGAGCGCTCGATGCTGTCGGGATCGCGGATGATCACCTTCGACGAGATGCCGATGGTGTCTTTGATCGCCTGCTCGAGCCGATTGGCTGCCGCCTTGCGAATCTCGAGTGCGGTGGACCCAGGGCGAGCCTCCACGTGCACCTCCATCTCGTCCATCCGGCCGCTTCGCGTGAGCACCAGTTGGTAATGCATCGACAGTGCAGGGATGGTCAGCAATTTTTCCTCGATCTGGGTCGGAAACACATTGACGCCGCGCAGGATGATCATGTCGTCGGTTCGTCCGGTGACCTTCTCCATGCGTCGCATCGCCCGAGCTGTGCCTGGAAGCAGCCTGGTTAGATCGCGGGTCCGGTAGCGAATAATGGGCATCGCCTCTTTTGTTAGCGAGGTGAACACCAGCTCGCCCTCTTGGCCGTCCGGCACAACCCGTCCTGTATGGGGATCGATAATTTCGGGATAGAAATGGTCTTCCCAGATGTGCAGGCCGTCCTTGGTCTCCACGCATTCGCTTGCAACGCCCGGGCCGATGACCTCGGACAGGCCGTAGATATCGACCGCGTGAAGATCGAACGCCTCTTCAATCTCTTCGCGCACCGCGTTGGTCCACGGCTCTGCGCCGAAGATTCCAATCCGCAGCGAGGATTTTCGGGGATCCAGGCCCTGTTTCCTGAACTCGTCAAGGATGGCCAGCATGTAGGACGGCGTGACCATGATGATATCGGGCTTGAAGTCGGTGATGAGCTGGACCTGACGTTCCGTCATACCGCCGGAGACCGGAATCACGGTGCAACCCAGACGCTCCGCACCGTAGTGCGCCCCAAGACCTCCGGTAAAAAGTCCGTAGCCGTACGCATTGTGCAACTTCATTCCGGCGCGTCCGCCCGCGGCTCGGATCGATCGCGCGACCACGTCGCTCCAGATCTCGATATCGCGCTTGGTGTAGCCGACAACGGTCGGCTTGCCGGTGGTGCCGGACGAGGCGTGAATGCGCGTGATCTGCCGCTCGGGCACGGCAAACATTCCAAACGGGTAATTGTCGCGGAGGTCAGCTTTGACGGTGAAGGGGAATTTTGCGAGATCGTCGAGGCTCTTGAGATCGTTCGGATGAACGCCGACCGCGTCAAACTTTGCACGATAATGCGGCACATTGTCGTACGCGTGACGCAGCGACCATACCAGTTGCTGGCGCTGCCAGGCGCAGAGTTCCTCGATCGTCGCCAACTCGTAGCGGTCGAGTTCGGAGGGCAGAGGCTTGAGCCGATCAAGCTTGCGCAGTGGAATCTGAAGCATGGAGCCTCCCGGTGCAGCTTTTTGCCTATGAACTAGTGTTTGAACTCGGCGCGAGTATTGCGCCGGAAATCGTGCGGGAATGCCCGCGGAATTCTGCGACGGTTTTGCCTTGGCCGTCTCGGACTGTGACGTCATAGATTCCGCTGCGGTCCGTTTTGGAGCGTTCGACGGCATGGGCCGTGAGCGTCTCTCCCGCACGACCAGGCCGGATGAACGTCACTGCGCATTGCTGCGCCACCGTGCGCTGGCCGTAGGTGTTGCAGGCGAAGGCGAAGGCCGAGTCCGCCAGCGTGAAGATGAAACCGCCATGACAAATACCGTGACTGTTCGTCATGTCTTGCCTCACTGTCATCAGGAGCATGGCCTCGCCGGGCGCGACCCTTTGGATAGTCATGCCCAGCGTCTTGCTCGCCTGGTCGTCGCGCCACATCGTGTCCGCACAGGCCTGTGCCAGCGACTGAGCACTGGTTTCAGCCGTTGGGTCGGGCGCTTCCATCATTGTCTCCCGAGGAAGCGCGGCGCGCGTTTTTCGAAGAATGCGGCGACGCCTTCCCGATAGTCCGGTGTGCGGCCGGCGCGGCCCTGAAGATCGCGTTCGAGGTCGAGCTGCTGATCGAGGCTATTGGTTTCGGACGCGTCGAGCGCGTGTTTGATCAGCGCCAGACCCGCGGTGGGCTGGGTTGCAAAATGCGCCGCGAGGCGATGCGCCTCGGACATCAAACCGGCATCGTCTATGGTCTTCCAGACCATGCCCCAGGCTTCGGCTTGTTCAGCAGAAACAGGTTCTGCCAGCAGAGCGAGCGCCCGCGCTCGCGCGGCGCCGACCAGTCTCGGTAGAATCCATGTGCCGCCGGTATCGGGAACGAGGCCTAGCTTTGCGAATGCTTGAATGAATTTGGCTGAGCGTGCGGCGATCACGATGTCACAGGCAAAGGCGATATTCGCACCAGCGCCCGCCGCGACACCGTTAACAGCGCAGATTACCGGCATGGGTAAGGCGCGTAGTTTGCGCGCCAGCGGATTGTAAAACTGTTCAATCGTGACGGAGAGGTTAGCTGTTTCGCCCGGTGTGAAGACTCTGTCGGAAAGATCCTGGCCGGCGCAGAACCCGCGGCCGGCGCCGGTAAGAATCAGTGCGCGGCAAGTCCTGTCGGCCTCCGCATCGATCAAGGCGGCCATCAGAGCGTTGTGCATGACCGCGCTGAATGAATTGAGCCGGTCGGGTCTATTCAGTGTCAGTACGCGATACCCGTCGCGGATATCGATCATAATGAGGCCCATTTCCATCGTTTCCTCCCGCTTCGGCTTTTTTTGACGTATGCCCCTCTGAAACGGAGGTTACTATTGACCAACCGTACGGTCAATTATAATGATGATAGAAAGCACAATGCGTCATCGGTGGTCGCAAGGCAGCAAAGATGACCGGAATGCGGCGAGCGCGCTCGAAACGAGTAGCTCACAGGGAGGAAAAATGATGCCGTACCGATCACCCATCAGACACATTATTGCCGCTGGAGCCTTTGCGCTGTCGGTTTCCGGACTTTCGATTTGCAGTCCGGCTTTCGCGCAGCAGACGGTCAAGATCGGATCGGTCCTGTCGGTCACAGGACCGGCGTCTTTCCTCGGGGAGCCAGAAGACAAGACGCTGCGCATGTACGTCGAGAAGATCAATGCGGCCGGCGGCGTGGCCGGCAAGAAGATTGAGCTGGTGATCTATGATGACGGCGGCGACGCGAACAAGGCCCGGACTTTTGCGACGCGTCTGATCGAGGATGACAAGGTGGTCGCGATGGTTGGCGGCTCAACGACCGGCACGACAATGGCGATGATTCCGGTGTTCGAGGACGCGCAGGTGCCCTTCATCTCGCTTGCCGGAGCAATCGATGTCATCGATCCCGTCCGCAAATATGTGTTCAAGACCCCGCATACCGACAAAATGGCGTGCGAGAAAATCTTCGAGAATTTAAAGCAGCGTAATCTCACCAAGATCGCAATGATCTCCGGCACTGACGGCTTCGGCGCGTCGATGCGGGCGCAGTGCGTCAAGGTCGCGCCGACTTATGACGTAGAGATCCTCACTGAGGAAACCTATGGGCCGCGCGATAGCGATATGACCGTGCAGCTCACAAAGATCAAAGGTGTGGCCGGCATTCAGGCTGTCGTTAATCCAGGCTTTGGGCAAGGACCGGCAATCGTCACGCGCAATTTTGCACAGCTCGGAATGTCGGCGACGCCACTCTATCAAAGCCACGGCGTCGCATCAAAGAGCTTCATTGAACTTGCGGGCGCCGCGGCTGAAGGGGTTCGCCTACCGGCTGCTGCGCTGCTGGTTGGCGACAAGCTGCCGGATAGCGATCCTCAAAAGAAAGTTGTGGTCGATTACAAGCAGGCCTATGAGGCCACGACCAAACAGCCGGTCTCGACATTCGGCGGCCACGCCTATGATGGTCTGTTCATCCTCGTCGATGCGATGAAGCGTGCTGACTCGACCGACGCAAAAAAAGTGCGGGACGAAATCGAGAAGACAAAAGGTTTCGTTGGCACCGGTGGCATAGTGACGATGTCTCCAACCGATCATTTGGGTCTTGATCTCACGGCATTCAAGATGCTCGAGATCAAGGATGGCGACTGGACGCTGGTTCGGCCCGGCGGTTAGCGGCTGTCTGACGCCTCTGCTAATGTCGTGGGCCTTCGCAGGGATGCGGCTTGCCCAACAAAATTGTTCGACGTCGCTTCATCGGCAGTGAAAGGGCACTGGCGGACATGCCCGAGTTCTTCCAGTTTCTCGTGTCAGGTCTGACGGTTGGCGCAGTCTATGCATTGGTCGCGCTTGGCTTTACGCTAGTCTACAGCGCTTCCGACGTCGTGAATTTTGCGCAGGGCGAATTTGTTATGCTTGGCGGAATGGTGACAGTGTTCGTGTCCACCGCCGGTGTGCCGCTTCCGCTCGCAGCCTTGATCGCGGTTGGCGTCTCGATCGTAATCGGACTATTGCTGTACTGGCTCGCCATTGCGCCTGCACGCGGTGCGTCTGCGATATCGCTGATCATCATTACGATTGGCGCGTCGATCTTTTTGCGCGGCGCAGCGCAAATCGTGTTCGACAAGCAATTCCATAAGCTGCCGTCGTTTTCTGGCGATACGCCGGTCAATCTATTCGGCGCAGCGGTGCAGCCGCAGAGTTTTTGGGTGCTCGGCGGCGCTGCGGTCATCGTATTGCTGCTCTACGTTTTTCTCGAACGCACGCTGCTCGGCAAGGCCGTTCTCGCAACAGCCGCAAATCGACTCGCCGCGCGCCTAGTCGGGATCAATACGGCGACCATCATGGCGCTGGCCTTCGGTGGCTCTGCTGCTATCGGCGGCATCGCCGGCATTCTCATTACGCCGATTACGTTGACGAGCTACGACGTCGGAACGCAGCTGGCGTTGAAAGGGTTTGCCGCGGCTATGCTGGGCGGAATGGGCAACCCGCTCGGCGCCGTCGTCGGCGGTCTGCTGCTTGGATCGCTTGAGGCTTTCGGCGCCGGATACATCAGTTCGACGTACAAGGACGCGTTTGCCTTTATCGTGATCCTGGTTGTGCTTTTTACCGCGCCGCAAGGACTCTTTGGCCGACGCGCTGTGGAAAGGGTTTAAGCGATGCTTGCCCGTTTGAGCCAGCGATACGGAGTATTGATTGCGCTGGCGGCGATCATCGCTTTGCTGCCTTTGGTGTTCCCGTCGACCTATTATTATCGCGTCGCATCGCTGGTCTGGGTCTCTGCCTTTGCGGCCATCGGATTGAACATCTTGATGGGCAAGGCCGGGCAGGTCAGCCTTGGCCACGCTGGCTTTTTTGGAATCGGCGCTTATGCCGCCGCGATCGGACCCGCACATCTGGGACTGCCGTCGCTGGCGGCGCTTGTGGTTGGCGCCGGCTTTTCAGCCTTGCTGGCCTATCTCGTCGGACGGCCAATCCTGCGCCTGAGGGGACATTATCTGGCCATTGCGACGCTCGGCTTTGGCGCGCTAGTCGCACTGGTGATCACCACCGAAAGTCACTGGACTGGTGGACCGGATGGCATGCCTGTCGCCAAGTTATCACTGTTTGGTTGGCGCGCCGGCGGATCGGGCACGTGGTACTGGATTGCAGGCGGTTTGCTGCTCGGCGGCGCGTGGATTGCCTTCAATCTCGACGAGACGCCTACGGGCCGCGCCTTTCGCGCGCTGCACGACAGCGAGATCGCAGCCAGGGTGACGGGCATCGACGTCAATCGCTTCAAGCTGCAGGCGTTCGTGATCGCTGCGGTCTACGCATCGCTCGCCGGCTCTGCACTTGCGATGATGAACGGCTTCGTTAATCCAGATCAAGCCGGATTCCTCCATTCCATCGAGCTCGTGACCATGGTCGTGCTAGGCGGACTGGGGTCTGTGGTGGGGAGCATCGTTGGGGCGGCAGTGCTGATCATGCTGCCGCAGTTTCTAACCGTGTTTCAGGAATATGAAAATCTGTTGCTCGGCTTTATCATCATCGTGTCGATGATTTTCATGCGCGAAGGCATCGTGCCAACGGCTAGGAGACTGATATCAAGAGGGCGGGCATGACGATCCTCAAGGTCGATGATATCGGAATTGCATTCGGCGGCGTGAAGGCGATCGACGGGGTCAGTTTCTCCGTCGATGCCGGCCAAATATTTTCCATCATCGGCCCCAACGGGGCCGGCAAGACTACGCTATTCAATGTGATATCCGGCATCTACGAGGCCAATCGGGGACGCGTCGAATTGTCCGGCGAAAATGTCACAAGCTTTACACCAGATGCGCTAGCCACCCGCGGATTATCCAGAACATTTCAGAACTTGCAGATATTTCAGCGCATGACGGCCGTCGAGAACGTCATGGTGGGGAGGCACCTGCGAGAGAGGTGCAATCTGTTCGCTGACCTTTTCCGGTTGCCGTCCGTGATTCGGCAAAATCGAAACACGCGGGATGCCGCTCTTAACTTTTTAGGCGAGGTTGGCCTCCGCGGGAGTGCTGATATGCTTGCTGGTTCGCTTTCTTATGGCGCCTGCAAGCGGCTTGAGATCGCGCGCGCGCTGGCGGCCGAACCCAACGTGCTTCTGCTCGATGAGCCAGCGGCCGGGTGTAATTCGGTAGAGACCGAGGAGATCGACCGTTTAATCTGGCGCGTTGCGGAAAAAGGCATCGCGGTGGTGCTCGTCGAGCACGACATGAAGCTGGTGATGAAAATTTCGCATCGCATTCTGGTGCTGGAGCGGGGTCGATTGTTGATCGAAGGTAGCCCGCGCGAGGTGCGCGACAATCCGGCCGTGCTCGAAGCCTATCTCGGCAAACACGGTGCGCGGCAGCCTGCGCGTGCTTGAGATCGGCAACCTTCGCAGCGCCTATGGCCGGATCGAGGTTCTCAAGGGAATCAGCCTGGAAGTGCGAGTCGGCGAGGTGGTGGCGCTGATCGGATCAAACGGTGCGGGAAAGACAACGCTGCTGCGCGCGCTGTCGGGCGTGCAGCCAATCACAGGCGGCGAGATCTCTTTTCTCGGCGAGCGCATTGAGCGGCTGCCGTCACATCGGCGGGTTGCGCGTGGCATTCTCCAATCACCGGAGGGGCGGCAGATATTCGGACCTCTCAGCGTCGAAGATAATTTGCGGCTTGGGGCGTATCTGCGTCGCGACAACGATATTGATGAGGATCGTGAAAAGATTTTCGGCATGTTTCCTATGTTGAAGGAGAAGAGAAGCCAGTTGGCGGGAGGACTATCCGGAGGTCAACAGCAGATGCTTGCGATCGGCCGCGCATTGATGGGCAAGCCGAAGCTGCTACTGCTCGACGAGCCGTCGCTCGGACTATCCCCTGTGCTGATCGATCAGATACTTGCAGCGATCGTTTCATTGCGCGCGGCGGGCGTCACGGTCCTGCTCGTTGAACAGAATGCCGCGGCGGCTCTCGAGATAGCGGACCGCGGATATGTTATTGAAACGGGCCGTATTGTTCATTCCGGCGCAGCTTCGGCATTACTGTCGGATCCGAAAGTCAAGGCTTCCTATCTAGGCTTCGAATAATCTTCTTGCGAAAGCATCCTTCCCAAGAAAAGAGGCGGTTGCTTCACGTTTGCGGTTCAACGACGGCTCCTGCGTCAGGCTGCGGCCGAGACACTCCAACCATGTCTGACCGCACTGATCGTCGAGCACTCCTCAACTTTCTCTCACGAGTTGAGCGACCCATTCCTCCGCCGATCGCAGACGGCCCAAGTCAATGCCGGTTTCGATATTCCGGCCTGCGAAATGCCCCACCAACGCCGCGGTCTCGAGATTTCCGGCCGCGCCCGGAGCATAGGGGCAGCCGCCGAGACCGCCGACCGCGCTGTCGAATATACGGAGCCCTAGCGCCCAGGCGGCGTCGACATTCGCCAACGCCAGGCCGCCAGTGTCATGGAAATGCCCGGCGAACAGGGTCGCAGGAGCTTCATTCAGCGCGGCTTTGACCATTTCCGAGACGCGCTCCGGCGTCGCTCTGCCGATGGTGTCGGACAAGGCGATCTCCGCGCAGCCGAGGTCGCGCAAACGCGCGACGACTTTCGCGACTTGCGACGGCGCGATCGGCCCCTCATAGGGGCAATCGACAGCGCACGAGACGTAGCCGCGAACCGGGATCCTGGCCTGGCTCGCGCGCCGCAGAACCGGAACAAATCGGCCGATGCTCTCGTCGATGCTGCAATTCGTGTTGCGTTGCGAAAACGTCTCGGACGCGCTGGTGAAGACGGCGATTTCATCGGCGCCAGCGGCGATGGCGGCGATAGCTCCCTGTTCGTTCGGAACTAGAGCGGAGAGGCGCACGCCGCGACCGCGCGACGCCCGTCGCATGACCTCGGCGTGGTCCGCCATCTGGGGGACCCATTTGGGCGAGACGAACGCCGTCGCCTCGATGCGGGTGAATCCGCATTCGGCGAGCAGGGCGATCAGTTTCAGCTTGTCCTCGGTCGAGACGATGCGCTTTTCGTTTTGCAGCCCGTCGCGCGGACCAACCTCCAAAATCGTGACGCTATCCTGTCCTGCGGGGGTCTCAGTGCACGGCGGCATACATGATCTTCTCTTCAGTGGCCTCGTCGATCGTCATTTCCTCGACGATGCGGCCCTGCCGCGCGACGAGGATGCGGTCTGACAGATTGAGAATTTCCGGGAGATAGGAGGAAATGACGACGACCGCCGCGCCGGCGTCAGCGAGTTTCTCGATGATCTGATGGATTTCCGCGATGGCGCCCACGTCGACGCCGCGGGTGGGTTCGTCGAAAATGACGATGGAAGGACTCTGTATCAGCGACTTGCCGATGACCACCTTCTGTTGATTGCCGCCGGAAAGCTCGACAACGCGCACATTGTGACCAATCGACTTGACCTTCAGGGCGGTCATCCATTCAGCCGACTGCTTGATGGCGTCCCGCATACTGACGAGTTCGATCGGATTGGCTCTCTTGGCGAGCTTACCCAGAAATATATTTTGCGCGACGCCCATGGTGTCGAACAAGCCATCGAGCTTTCGATCCTCGGTGATATAGGCAATCCCAGCATTGACGGCCTGGCGCGGCACGCGAAAACGCACGGGCTCGCCGCGAAGACGGATGCGGCCGCCGTGGAGGAGGTTGCGCTTCAAGATGCCCGCCGCGATCTTCATGATCTCAGTGCGCCCGGCGCCCACAAGGCCGAACATCCCGGTCACCTGTCCCGCGAAGATCGATAGCGACGCGCTGCGCACTGTCTTCCCCATTGAAAGGTTTTCGATCGAGAGCACGCGCTCTCCAGGCGGACGAACGCGTCTCCGGCCCCCAACGCGGCCGTAGAGTTCGCCGGTGAGCTGACGACCGACCATCGCCTGGATGATGCTCTGGCGCGTGAAGACCGACGCCGCGTCCGTCACGATCAATTGCCCGTCGCGCAGCACGCTGATGCGGTCCGCGACCGCGAGCGCCTCTTCCAGAGCGTGCGAGATGAAGATGATGGATGCGCCTTCGGACTTGAGGCGGTCGAGCAGGATAAAGAAGTGCTGCTTTTCCTCGGGCGTCAGGGTCGCTGTCGGTTCGTCGAAAATGAAAATGCGCGCCTTGTGGTGCACGGCGCGCGCGATTTCGACCATCTGCTTCTTGGCCGCGCCGAGCGAGGAGACCTTTGCGGTCGGGTCGATATGGAAGTTCAGCCCTTGCAAATGCTGTTGCGCCATGATGTTGACGCCGCGGAGCCGATTGAAGAAGCGCTCGTCGCCGAGGAAGATGTTCTGCGCGACGCTCATCGACGGCACGAGGTTCGTCTCCTGGAACACCATCGCGACGCCGTGCTTCAGCGCATCGGCCGGAGAAGCCAGCGCGCAGACTTTGCCATCGATCAGCATCTGCCCGGAGGTCAAGGGATAGAGGCCGGCCAGCACTTTCGTGAGGGTCGACTTCCCTGCGCCATTCTCGCCAAGCAGCGCGTGGATTTCGCCCGCGCGCAAAGTGAAATCCACGTCCCGGAACGCGGGATTGCCGCGAAACGCCTTGGTCGCCTTGCGGAACTCGACGAGGTCAGACACTGCCGGCTCCGCTATTTGCAAACCCTTTGGCGTCCGCGCGCAGCAATGCGCCCACTCCGCGCGAGGTCACGAATAGATTTGCCCCTTGTTCTACGACCGATGTCGTCCCATGGCGCATGCCGTCAGCCCGGCTATGCAAGGTCGCCGTCGGCTTCATCTTGGCGTCGCATTTCGCAATCAGGCCGTAGGAACGCGAAGGCGCCCACGGCTTCAAAACGCCCATCTGTCGCACCGATCCCATCTGTAAGGGTTGATCGGCGCCGCCTCCGACGCTCAGCTCCGGGCCAATCCAGTCGAGAGGTTCGATCGTCGCGATCATTTCCTTGCGGTAATCGTCTTCACGAAGCACCATCTCGGTCAATTGTCGCCTGGGTGCAAAAAAAGCGAGCCAATAGCCTCCGTCGGAGGCGCGGGCCAGCCGCGCGGGATAGGCGGGCAGGTCGTCGAGAAGCACATCGGGGCGAGCGGCGCGGCGCGGATCAATCCCGACAATGCGATGCCGCCAGCTCTCGCTGACAACGAGGCGGCCGTCGTCGCCGATGGCCACGCCATAGGGAAAGGCGAGGCCGCCGGCGACCGTGCGCGTCGATCGTTCGCGAACATTGACCGCGACCACCGCGCCGGATTGGCCATGCGTCATCAGATCGCGTTTCCATTCGGACGCTGGAAGCTCGCTCGATCCGATGCAGACGAAGAGCGTTCCTTCGGCGCCGAAGGTGGCCGCTGTTGTGCAGTTCGGCATGGGATCGTTCAAGTCCAAGCGGTTGAAACCACCACCCGTGTCGCCGAGATGAATCCCCCCGCCTTCGACGCCGACAGCGAGTTGGCCCGCGGCATTTGCGGCGACGAAGGAGATTGGCCCCGCAAACGCGGCGATCTGGCGCGGAGCGAGGGGTGTCGCGCCCGTTGCGATCAGGAACAGCGAGGAGCCGGCGCTACAGACAAGGCCGGAGGGCGCAACCGCGAGACCGTCGACGCCAGGCAGCGCGACGACGCTCTCTGCTTCTTCGAGCCGGTTGTTCGGCTTGAAGACGCCGTCCATGGGCGGGACGCTGGTTCCCGAGTCCGTCGACGGCAGCAGGCGCTTGAAGAGACTGGACAGGCTCATTGGGGGGCTCCCCAATAATCCTGCCGGGTCGTCCACCTCGGGTCGCCGTCGGGCAGTTTAACGCGCCCAATGCGATTGTTCGAAACGCCGCCCAGGAACAATTGCCCCTTATGTTCGCAAGTCGAAGTGATCGACGGATGGTTCTCGCCGGTTTCATCCCAGAGCACGTCGAGAATCTCGCCGCTGGCCGACGCGTGCACGACGCAACCGCGATTGATGTTGGGAAACAACCATTCGTCCGCAGCAACGCGTCGCGCGACCCGTCGTCGAAAGCCCGGCTTGCGCATCGCCAGATCGAACGTCTTGGTCCGCATACCCAGCAGGGCGATCCAGTAGGTTCCGCCGGAGCCGCGGTTGATGTTGTCGGGATAGCCAGGGAGGTTGTCGATGAAAATCTCGCGCTGTCCCTTGCGCGGCCCGTCAAACCAATAGCGGTTGATCCGGCACGCCCAGGTCTCCGCGAACAGGAGCGACTGGCCGTCGCGGCAGATCGTGACGCCATTGGGGAATATCAGTCCACGCAGGATCGTGCGCGTTGTTTTGGTGCGAGGATCGTAGCAGATGAGCCGGCCGTTGCCGCGTCCTTCCAGCGCATCGACCGCCCATTCCGACATTTCGTAGCGGATGGTCGCTTCGCTGAAGAAGATGCGCCCGTCCGGGGCGATATCGAGATCGTCAGGAAGACGAAGGCGGGAGTCATCGATGACCGAGAAAAGGCTTCGGTTCGTTTCGTCGGTGACTTTGCTCACAGCGCCCTCGGGCGATACTTTGTAGACGCCCATGCCGCCGACGCAGGCGATGAGATCGCCGGCTTGATCGAACGCGAGGCCAAGAGGATGTCCGCCGATCCGCGCGAACACTTCGCTATGCTTATAATCGGGGGCAAAGAACCGGACGATCGTGCCGAGCCGCGTCCCGGTATAGAGGTGGTCATTCTGATCGAGGATGACGTCTTCCGGCCCCTCGACTTCGCCCAAGCCGATCAGATCGACGCCGCCGAGCCGGTTGTTGAGGGCAAAGTAATCCTCCCGCGCGCCTTGGCTTCTGTCGGGCAGCTTGAGATAAGTTGGCGACATATAGACCCGGCTGAGGATCTTCGCGCGGTTCTTGACCCATTTGGCGTCGAAAAGGACGGCGAGGATGAGTACGCAGCCAAGCAGCAATTGGCTCACCGATCCTGGCATGGCGAGCCGGATCAGACTGTTGGTGAGGATCAGGACCAGGATCGAGCCGATGACCGCGTTGCCGACGGATCCTCGGCCGCCGCCGAGTGATACACCGCCCAGGACAACTGCGGTGAGAACCGAGATTTCCAGCCCAATCCCGGTGTCCGCCCCCGTGCTTCCAAGGCGAGCGGAGAACAGGAAGGCGGCGATCGCCGTGAGAATCCCGGAGGAGACGTAGGCGAGGCAAACCGTCAGCTTCACGTTGATGCCGGCGTTGTAAGCCGAACGTCGAGCGCCGCCGACGGCTCGCAGGCGCCAGCCTGGACGCAAGCGGGACAGCACAATGTGCAGCACAATCGCTACCGCCAAGAAGATCAGGAAGGAGACCGGCACGCCGTAGACGACGCCATATCCAATGAAATCCCAGGTAGGGGAATCCGGGGTGCTTCCGACGATCGCGCTGGCCAGTCGGGGAAAGACGATGTCGTAAAGGGCTCGGTAAATGACGAGCGTGACGAGCGTCGTGATGAACGCCCTTAACCTGAGGTAACCGACAAGAACGCCATTGAGCAGTCCGCAAAGCAGCCCGGTCGCCAAAGTGGCCGTCAAGGCTGCCAACAGGGGCAGCCCCAAGACATTCATCGACACAAGCGCCGCGAGCACACAGAGCGCGAACATCGAACCGACGGAAAGATCGATCCCCCCGGATAGGATGACGATCGTAAGCGCCATGGCGATAAGGCCGAACTCGGCGACTTGCCGAGAGAGATCGGTCAAATTCCCGACGGATAGATAGTCGGGAATGATCGCGATCATGACGCCAAGGGTGGCCACCAGCGCGATTGTCGGTATGGCGTTGTCGATCCAGCTCTTGGAAAGGATTTCTCCAACCAGTCGATCGGAAAACCATCGATATCGAATACGGACGAAAGTCTCGCTGATGGCCATCAGTCTCGGACCGCTTCTTACTTGAGGTCGTCGAGCGTCCAGCAATTGCGCGGGTTGACGTTTTCCTTCGTGATCTGCGTCAGCGGGTTGAAGTAGAGCGTCTTCACCTTGCCAGCGGGGCTGTCTGACATCAGAAGGCGCGCGATTTCAGCGTTCAGGATATCGCCCTGCAACGGGACGTTGTAGCTGATGTAGAGATTGAACAATCCCTTCTCGACGTTCTCACAGCCGACGCGATTGCCGCCGCCGCTGGTCACCAGGTAGACTTGATCGCTCTTGCCGGCCTGCTTGATCGCCGAGGCGGTGCCCGTGTCCTGGTTATCCCAGATGCCTATGGCGCCGCAAAGATCGGGGTTCTGCTGCAAAACCGTATCCATGATCGAACGCGCCTTCTCGGCGTTGTATTCGGTGGCTTGTTGCGAAACGACCTGGATTTCCGGGTGCTGTTTCAGGACCTTGTAAATGCCGTCGAGCTGGAACACGTCGGAAGCGGCCGTCGGGACGCCCGTATCGATCGCAATTTTTCTCGACACGCCATTGCCGGCGCCGCACTTTTTCACGATGGCGTTCGCGGCCTGCTCTCCGATTTCTGTCCAATCCGCGCCGACGTAGGAATCGCTGGTGGAGTTGGATTCGAGGTTGATCTGCACGATCTTGATGCCGGCGGCCTGCGCCTGGTTGATAAGGCGGGCGTAGGACTGGATGTCCGGATTGTGCAGGACGATGAGGTCGGGTTTCTCTGTGATCAGCGACGAAAGGGCGCGGGTGCCGGCATCGGTGCTCCAGGCAGGATCGCGGATCTCGAAGGAGTAGTTTAGGCGCGCGGCCTGTTTGCGCATCTGAGCGGCCCAGCCCTCGGTCAGGTCGAAGCCCATGGACAACGGCACGAACACAACCTTCTTGCCGGCGAGCGTCTTGTGAAATGCTGTGCTGCGCGGATTTTCGAGACCTTTGTCCTGCGCTTGCGCCGCTCCGATACCGATCAACGCCACGCAGGCTGCAATCGCGATTTTTATTTTCGTGAACATTCGCATGGTTTCCTCCCGGTTTTGGTTGCTGGTCTACTTTGAATGCGGATATGGGATCCGTTCCCCAATCAGAGATCGCCCTGTTGAGAAGTTTGCTCGTCCCTCGGGTTGACCAGGGAATCGACGACGATGGCGAGAAGAAGAACGACGCCCTTGACGAGATTCTGGATGGTGTAGTCGATGTTCATGATCGTCATCCCGTTGAGAAGGATGCCGACGAAGACGGTGCCGAGGACGACGTTGCGGACGCTGCCGTGGCCGCCGTTCAGGCCTATGCCGCCAAGCACAACGACGAGCAGGATGTCGTAAATCATCGTTGAGTTGAAAAGGCGCGCGTTGATGGCCGAGGCCGACGACGCGAGAATGAGCCCGGCGACATAGGCGATGAAGCTGCTGGCGACGTATTGCGCGATGACTATTGGGCGAAAGGGGGCGCCGGTTATCCTTGCCGCCGCCGGATTGTTGCCCATGGCGTAGGTGAGCCATCCGAAGCGTGTCGAACTCAGGATGAAATGCAGCAGCAGGCAAAGAACGCCGAACGCGACGATCGTTATGGGCACTCCCAGAATCCGTCCTTGCCCAATGAACAAGAACCAGTCGTTGCCGGGGGGAACGTTCTGCATTTCCAGTTTGAAGAAGAACGTCCGACCCAATCCGTAGATGACCGATCCCGCCGCAAGGGTCGCGAAAATGGGTGGCACGTCGCCGAAGGCGATCAGCGCTCCGATCGCAGCGCCGACGACCAATGCGAAGCTCACGCCGATGAGCAGGGCGATGCCGAAGGAATAGCCGGATCTCGCGAGAACGAAAGCCCACGACACCGACACGACCATCGTGGCGATCATTGAAACGTCGATTCCGCGCGCGATGACCACAAGCGCCATACCGAGCGCCAGGATCCCGAGAATCGAGACGCTTCGAACAAGGGCAAGGAGATTGCCAGGACTCGCAAACGCAGGCAGCAGGAGTGCGAACACGAGGAAAGCTGCAACGGCCAGCGCGAAGACGATGCCCTCCTGACTTCTGAATATCTTCTGGATGAGTTTCTGAGACGACTTCGCTTCCGGCGTCGTTCGCGCTTCGCTCATCGGTCGGCTCTTTCCGACCGAAGGTCGCTCGAAATCTCCTTGCCGAGGTCAACGTGTGCTGCGAAGCGTGACAACTGGCGCATTGTTTCCTTCCTTTGTCTTTGCCAAACACAAAAGTCGCGTTCGCAATGAGCGGTCGAATCGTCGTGATTCGGTCGCGAATTGCGTGTCGGCGTACTGTTGTTCTTGCTAGACACGGCCTTTGATGTTTCAGCGCTTATTTCTTGACGAGCGGGCATTCGCTTTGCGCCAGGGGGCGGAACGCTTCCTCGGCGGGGATCGTCGCGACAAGCTTGTAATAGTCCCACGGATATTTCGATTCGGCCGGCGTCTTCACCTCGAACAAGAACACCGGATGGATCGCGCGCCCATCGGTGCGAATCATGCCCTTTCCGAACAACGGATCGTCAGTCGGCATTTCCTTCATCTTGGCGACCACTTTGGCTCCGTCGTGCGGATTGCCTCCCAGCGCATCCAGCGCCTTCAGATAGTGGATGACCGACGCGTAGACGCCTGCCTGCACCATGGTCGGCATCGCGTGATTTTTCATGCGCTCCGAAAACCGCTTCGAGAACGCACGCGTGCCGTCGTTCATGTCCCAGTAGAAGGTCTCGGAGAACTCCAATCCCTGCGCAACGTCGAGTCCCAGCGCGTTGACGTCGGTAATGAACAGCAACAGCGCCGCAAGCTTCTGGCCGCCTGCGACAATGCCGAACTCATGCGCCTGCTTGATCGAATTCGATGTGTCGCCGCCGGCGTTGGCCAGGCCGACGATCTTGGCCTTGGATGATTGCGCCTTCAATAGGAAGGACGAGAAATCTGGTGTATTGACCGGCGCGTTGACGCTATCGATGACTTTGCCACCGTTCGCTTCGATGACAGCGGTCGTGTCGCGCTGTAGTGCGTGGCCGAAGGCGTAGTCGGCGGTTAGAAAGAACCAAGTGTCTCCGCCGGCCTTGACCAATGCCTTGCCCGTGCTGTTGGCGAGCGCGTAGGTGTCGTAGGTCCAGTGCACCGTGTTGGGGGTGCATGCCTTGCCGGTGAGGTCCGAGGTTGCAGCGCCGGAATTGAGGAAAATGCCATTCTTTTCCTTTGCGACCACAGCGACCGCAAGGGCGACGCCGGAATGCTGCCCGTCGACAATCGCGTCCACTTTGTCTATGTCGAACCATTTGCGGGCGATGCCGACCCCGACGTCAGGCTTGTTCTGATGGTCGCCTGATGTGACGTCGATGCTCCAACCCTGTTTTGTGAGTCCGCTATCCTCGACAGCCATTTGCGCGGCGAGCAATGAGCCAGGGCCTCCAGCATCGGCATTGAGGCTCGTTTGGTCGCTCAGACTGCCAATCTTGACGATCTTGTCGTCGGCCAAAGCGGCGCTCAACATCAGCAGGCTGGCGACGAAGGCGCAGGCGATTTTCACTTTCACTGAACGCTCTCCCATGGGTCGATATCGACCGATATCTTCTGAACGACGTTTGGAAGCACCCCTGCCTCCGGCCTCGTTCTTGGTTTGCTCATCGTTCACGCTTTTTCAGCCTTGAGACGTTTGATGATCTCTTTGGCGCGGTCGGTCCGCACATCGTGAGCATTGGCAAGTTCAGCAGCCACCACATCGATCTCGCTGCCGACGGCCCCAGCAACGATGGCGATATTGCGTGCATGCAACGCCATGTGGCCGCGCTGGATTCCCTCTGTCGCCAGAGCGCGCAACGCCGCCATGTTCTGCGCCAATCCGACGGCGACAGCGACTTCCGCGAGTTCCTGCGCGCTCTTGACCCCTAGCACTTTCAGCGCGGCCTGCGCCGCCGGGTGGGTCTTGGTGGCGCCGCCGACGAGGCCCAAAGCCATCGGCATTTCAATGGTGCCGACCAACGAGCCTGAAGAATCGATTTCCCAGCGGCTGAGCGAGGTGTAGCGACCGCTTCTGGCGGCGTAGGCATGTGCGCCAGCCTCGATCGCGCGCCAATCGTTGCCCGTGGCGACGACGACCGGGTCGATGCCATTCATGATCCCCTTGTTGTGGGTCGCCGCGCGATAGGGATCGACGATCGCCAGCGCGCAGGCTTCGACAATTCCCTCCGCCATGCGCGCGCCAGAATATTCAGATGTTGCGAGAGACGCGGGCGTGAGTGAAACCCGAGCCCGCGCTATCCGCAGGTCCGCGAGGTTCGAAAGAATACGGAGCCGCACGACGCCCCCGCTAACGCGCTCGACAATGGGAGCGACGGTCTCGGCCATCGTATTGACGGTGTTGGCGCCCATCGCGTCGCGAACGTCGACGAGCAAGTGGAGGACAACCATCGGCCCAACGAGCGTGTCCTCGAAGACATGAATTTCGATATCGCGACACCCGCCGCCAAGCCGGACGAGGACGTGATCCTTCGCGTTCGCGGCCGTGACGATCTCCTCACGGGCCGAAAGCAGCCGCGCTCGGGCGCCGTAGGGATCCTTCAGACCTAGAATCTGGATTTGCGCGCGCATGATCGGCGCGGTGCTTGATGTGACAAACCCACCGCAACCGCGTGCGATTCTGGCCATATAGGACGCCGCCGCGACGACGGAAGGCTCTTCGACCGCCATCGGGATGAGGTAGTCGCTCCCGTTGATGGTGAAATTCGTCGCGACGCCCAGCGGGAGTTCGAACGTGCCAATGACGTTCTCGATCATTCCATCGGCGACGGTCGAAGGAAGCGCGCCCGGGTGTCCAAGCGCCCGGGTGTCAGTTTTGGAGATGCCAGTGAGCGTCGCCACCTTTTGCAGGCGTTCGCTCGGCGACATGTCTCGGAATTTTTCGATGCGGGAGTTTAGAGCAGCGCCCTCTCCCTCAACTGCCTTCGCGCCCACCAAGCGTGTCTCCCGAGCGTTGCGACTTCGATGTCGTTGTTGCCTCAGGATTGATTTAACTGTTACCATCAAGCAAGGCACAGTTTCACCAAACAGTATATTTCTGTACCCGCGTCGTTGGAGGTACGCATGGCGAGACGTCGGGACGACTTGCCGGCTTCGCCGTCTAAAAGCGGGGTGGTCGTCGAAAAACTCGAGGCGACGATTGCGTCTGGGGCTCTGAAGCCCGGCTCGAAGTTGCCGTCGATTCGGCGAGCCGCCGTTCAGTTCGGGGTCTCCAAAAACACCGTGATCGATGCATACGATCGACTTGTCGCGACAGGGCAGGTGGTCGCGCGACAGGGTTCGGGATTCCAGGTGTTGAGGCGAACAGCGCAGCCGGCCGGGGCGACGCCGAAACATGTCGCCGAGGCTGTCGACATAGCCTCGCTTCTCACCGCGCAACTTGAGGAAAGCTTCTCGATCCGCGTTGGGGACGGGCGCCCGCCGGCGTCCTGGATGGAAGAGTCCGAGGTGCGCCGTCACTTGGGGGCCTATGGACGCTACCGGCAGGGAGACGACAGCGGATACGGTTCCGCGATGGGCTTTCAGGGACTGAGAGAGCGGCTTGCCCATCGCTTTGCCGAGCGGGAAATTCGGGCAACGCCAGATCAGATATTGCTTACCTTCGGCGCCAATCACGCCTTGGATCTGATCGTCCGCCGCTTTGTCGCGCCCGGCGACACTGTGCTTGTCGATGACCCCGGCTACTACCCGCTGTTCGCGAAGCTCAAACTCACGCAGGCGCGGATTGTGGGCGTAAAGCGTTTGGCGACCGGTCCAGATCCCGACGACTTGGCCTTGAAGGCAGCCGACGGACAGGCGAAGCTCTTTTTCACGCAGTCGCTAGCGCATAACCCAACCGGCGGTTCGATCAGCCTACCCACCGCCCATGCGGTTCTGTCGATCGCCGTCCGTCACGGTCTCTTAATCGTCGAAGATGACCCCTTCGTCGATCTTCCGACGGTCGGCTCCTTCCGAATGACCTCGCTAGATCAGCTCAACAATCTCATTTCGATCGGGACGTTTTCGAAAACCCTGTCCGCCAGCTTGCGATGCGGCTTCATCGCGGCGCGCCCGGACATCGTGGCGTCGCTGGCGGAACTCAAGATGCTGACCACGGTGAATAGCTCCGGACATGTTGAGCAACTCGTCTTCAATCTCATCAACGATGGGCATTATCTCAGACATTTGAAGCGACTCGGGAACCGAATTCGCACCGCGACCGACAAGGTGGTCGCCAATCTCGACAGACGTGGCTTCAAACCGTTCGCGGAGCCCTCGGGCGGCTACTACGTCTACATGATGCTACCTATGGGCATCGACGACATCCAGTTAGCGAAGGACGCCGGCCGAGAGGGCATCTTCATTGCTCCCGGAAGTGTCTTCAACGTCGAGAAGAGGGCAGGGCCGGCCTACATCCGCGTCAACATAGCGCGAGCCGACGACAACAGGTTCTACGAATTTCTGAGCCGATACGCGGACGAACGCGGAGCCAAGTGACGGTTGCGGTCTATAGCGCGAGGCCGTCGCGACCGCCTGAAATTAACGGAACCCCGGCTTCTCGCGCTTGTCGCTCGACAACGTGACGGCGCCCGGGACATCCTGCAAACCCCGTCGCCGGCTATGATTCTGCAAAGATCTACTTCTCGAACTAGATTCTGGCAGAATTCCGGACGAGCTCTTCGCCCCAGACTTCGAGTTTTACTTTCCAAGGTTTGGCGTTGGCCATCGTGACCGGCTAAAGCACCTCGCGTGCGGCTCACGCGTGGTTGTTGAAGGAACGACATCCGGCGATGATGGCGCCCGTCGATCTTGGAACGGCGGAGAACCCCCCGGCGGACGTTTCTGCAGCGTCTTCGACTTCAACGACGAGAGGCTGATCCAACGGATGTAGATCTATTCGGACCCTGACTACACCGGCGCCGATCGAGATCGCTTCCGTTGGAAGCGCAGCGATCCGCGCTGGTAGGTCCGCCAAATCGAACGCCCGCACGGCAGTCTGAATGAGATTAAGAGTGGGACAATGGGAGCAGCCGAAATGACGCTTGAGGAAGCCGCCGACCGTCTGGCGATACGCGAACTTGTCGATGCTTACGCCCATTGCGCGGATCGGCGTGATTGCGAGGGGCAGATGGCCCTGTTCACGGAGGATACGCGCTTTCTGGTGTTTATGGACGCCAAGGCCTCGACTCCGAGCCAGACGATTACGCGCCGCGCGGATTTGAAGCCTGTTTTTGAGAACCTCCGGCAGTATGAGGCGACGACCCACTTCAATGGTCAAAGCACTGTTGTCCTGAATGGCGCCGCCGCAACGGGCGAAAGCTACTGCTTGGCCCACCATGTCCAGGTCCAAGATGGGCGGCGCAGTCTTATGGTCGCGTCGATTCGCTATCTCGACACCTTCACCAAGCGGGCGGGGCGCTGGCTGTTCAGCGAGCGGCGGCTGATGGTGGACTGGATAGAAACACGTCCTCTTTGAATTCTAGCGTCCACGTCGGCGACCGGAGCCCAGTGTTCAGCGGCGGCTCCGATCTAATCGTTTCGATCGCCTGGCCGACAGCTTCTCGGCAAGGAAGTCCCCCAGAACCTCGACGCGCTTCGGCCGCCGCCCGCCAGGCGGCGTCACCCAATGCACCGCGCCGCCGCTGACCTTCCAATCGGGCAGAACCACTTCCAGCCGGCCATCGTTCAGAGCCCCTCGCATGATGAAGTCCGGCAAGATCCCGAGACCGCTGCCGCCCAACAGAAGCGGCATCACCGCGTCCCCATTATTTACCCTCAGCGGTCCGGTTGGCCGCACAATGGCCGTGTCGCCCTGTTCGCGACTGAAGCGCCAAGTGTCGCCGACGGTAGACACGTAACAGATGCAACGGTGCTCGGTCAGACGTAAAGGGTGATCGGGCCGGCCGAATTTTGCGAGGTAATCAGGAGACGCCACCAGGTAACGCGGCATCGCTACGAGAGTGCGAGCCACGAGCGAGGAGTCCGGCAATGCTGCAATATGGATCGCGGCGTCATAGCCTTCGCCGATCAAATCGACATGGGCGTCGCTCAAGTGCGGATCGATCGAGACTTCAGGGTAGCGGTCAAGGAACGCCGGCAGGACTGGCGCCACTTGGAGGACGCCGAAGGACATCGGCGCGGCGAGCCGGATATGTCCGCGGGGCGCGGCGGCGTTAGCGACGCTTTCGCTTTCGGCCAGTTCGCCCTCAGCATAGCCTGATCCCCAGCCCGGACCAATTCCCCACTTTCCTCTAAGCCACCGGTTAATCCACGCCAGCCCAATACGCCCCCTTGCCCCCTGGCGGCGGCCTGAATGGCATCCGTTACCCGGCTACATTGGAGCTTGATGTCGGGATGGCCGATCCTCATTCTCGACGAGGCCACCTCGGCGCTCGACACCGAAACGGAGCGCGCCATCCAGCGCTCTCTGGCGGATCTGTCCGAGGGCCGCACCACGCTCGTGATCGCGCATCGCCTCGCCACCATCCGCAACGCCGACCGGATCATCGTCGTCGACCGTAACGGCATCGCCGAACAGGGTGCTCACGCGGAACTGCTTGCGCAGGACGGCCTGTACCGGCGGTTGCACAACGCCCAATTCAGCGAAGCGGCGGAGTAGCACGGTAGGAGGCATCGCCTCCCAAACCATCATTGACATGCAGTCGAAAACTGGCTCGCCTATCACGTACCATCGGCGGTAAAGAACTTGCGCCCACCACTGGCATTGAAGTCGACGTGGGATGGAAGGGTTTCGCGGATGGAGAACGTTGATGACATCGCCCTGATAAACGCTATTGGGGCAAGGTCTCTCGGAAATAGATGTTAGGCGTCGGACCGAGCTCCAGGAAGCCGCCCTCTATGATCGCAAGATGCTCTGCGCTGCGATTGCTGCGGACGCGCTTGGACGCAACTGCCAGAACACCGTGAGCAAACTCAGCCCGCCGACCGTCGCCAGCACGCCGCCGACGATGGCGAGGGACCGTCCGAGGGCGTCCGCGCCGCCTCCTAAGACGGCCTCTGCGAGCACGGCGACAAGCGTCGGCGCAATCGCCGAGCCCGTAATGCCCACCCAGGCGAAATGCACCGATGTGATCTTGCCGATGGCCGACCCCGGGGACAGATGGACGATGGTCGACGTGCCGATCGTGAACAGGCTTGCCGCGAGCAAGTTGAAGACGGCAAGCAGCGCCCAGGCGGCGAGAATGGACGAACTCATCGGAATCGCCACCGACGGCAAGAATATCACCGCGCATATGATGGCCCCTAGGGCGGGGACCGCCGGCAAGCCAAAGCGCCTGTATGTGATATCGACGAGGAACCCGGCAATGAACTGACTTGAGGTGCTGAAGACGAGCACGATGAGGCCGTAGGTCAGACCGATCTGACCAGCCGGAATGCCCCATGTCCGTCCGAGAAATGCCGGCAGCCAGGACGAGTATCCAACCGAAAGCATGATGGTTGCCGCATTCGCCAGGAATAGAGGCGCAAAGACCGTCCAGCGACCAGCCACGGTGGCCAGCGCGTCCTTCAGCGCGACATGCGGTTCGCTTCCACGCGATCGCCGGCCAGGCTCGGGAAAGGTGAAGACGAGCACCGCGACCGGGAGAGCGATTGCGCCGCACGCAATCAAGACAAGCTGCCAGGATCGGACGGTGACCTGGACAACGGGCAGGAGATAACTGCCGGTCTCGCCGACAAAGTGGAGAATCGCTCCACCGGCAAGCAACGCAATGCCCCCACCGATGCTCGCGCCCATGGACCAGATTGCGACGGCCCTGCCGCGATAACGCGCATGGAAAGCATCCTTTATCAGCGACATGCTCGTCGGGCCGCATGTCGCTTCGCCTGATCCGACGCCGCAGCGGCCGACGAACAACGCCACATAACTCGCAGCCCAGCCACAGAAGATCGTCGACAATCCCCAAGCCGCAATGCCGAGTGAAAGGATGGGTCTGCGGGCAAAGCGATCGGCGAAGGCGCCGACGATTGCTCCTCCGAGCGCGTAGGTCAGGATGAACGCCGCCCCGATCAAGAAGCTCATCATCGTGTCCGAGATATTGAGATCGTGCTTGATCGGCTGCACAAGCAATGGCAGCGCCGCCCGGTCGATGAAGGCGACGGCATTCACGAGACACAGGATCCCGACCATCCACCAATGTGTGAAGCTGGGCCGATCCTGATCCGGCTGGACATCCATTGCGTTCTCCCCCTGGTCGAATTTTTTGATTGGTGTGTGCTTCGCTGCCTTTCACGCCGTTGATTGTCGGCGGGGCGTTCGGGACGCCGTTGCGCGTACAATCGCGTTGAACCGGGTGGGGGCCTCAAGCTTCAGCATGTGACCGCAACCTTCAAACACGTGAAGGTTTGCCGACGGAGCAGCAGCGGCCAGAGGCAATGCATGATCCTGGCGAGGCGCAACCTGATCGCAATCGCCCGCAAGCAATTCAATCGGACAGATTACCTCTCTGAGGATTGCTGGAGTGGACACCGTGAAGAGCGACTGGATTGCCTGCCGCCACCCCTGTGTTGTCATGGCGTCCCGCAGCCTCTCGACATGCCGCCTCACCAGAGGCGACGTCCGGGGAGTCAGCAGGCGGTCCGCGATTGCACTGCGCGCCACCGGCAAGCTGATGTCGGCCGTGGCGAGCCAGGCGCTCATCTCCGCGTCACGCATCTCCCCGGTGACATGACCCCGGGCCACGTTCGGAGCCGACAGGACCAGTTCTCTCACCATCGCCGGTTGGCGCGCGGCGAAGACCGTCGCGATGACGCTGCCCCATGAACTCCCGACCAGCGCGGCAAGCTGCTCGATCCCGAGAGCCTGCAGGAACGCGGTGGCGACATCCGCATAATCATCCATGCGCGGCTCGGTGATCGAGATCGGCGTGCTGCCCTCAAAGCCCGGCGCGTTCCATGCGATGACATGAAACTCCCGCGAGAGCCCGGCGAGTTGCGCGCGATAGCCGGCCGAACTCGACCCAAGCCCGTGCAGCAGCAAGAGGGCCGGGCGCTCGTTGCCGCCCGCCGCTCGATACGCGACCCGCCCCTCGCCGCCGGCATAGAGCGGCGAGGAGACATTGATGGCGGAGAGCCTGGGAAGCTCCCGCGACAGCAGGTCGATGTCCTCGCGCGACAGATCGGCCATCTATCGGGCCCCCGCGACGGCGAATGATCTGGCTCGGCCATAGGATTCGAGGGCTGCATAGCCGAGCCGATGGGACAAGCCTTCCGCGGTTTCCTTCAAGGCTTGAGCGAGCGGACTGTCGAAATCGGCGCGAAACCGGCTGGCCTCCCCGACGGCTGTGAGCGCAAGGACGGCATGGCCGTTCGTATCGAGCACCGGCGCGCTGAGCGCATTGATCAGGATTTCGCTGCCATAAAACGTCTCGAATCCCTGCCGAGCAAGCCCGCGTCGGCGAATGTCGGAAAGGCTCTGCTCCCAACCGAAGATGGCGTCGGACGAGAGATCGGCATCCGGCCATGCGATCTGTCTGACGGTCGCGGCCGGGAGATGGGCCGCGAAAGCGAGGCCTGTCGCGGTCGAGGTCACGGGCAGAATCAAACCGACGGGAAGATGGTCGCTGACGGAGACCGACGCTGGCTCCCACATTGTGATTGTCGGCCCGTGATTGCCCCACACCGCGAGCGCCATGGTTTCATCGAATCGCCGCGCCAGGCGCTCGATGGCGCGCGCGCCAAGTCGTGTGGCGCGAAGCTGAGAATGGCCGCCGCCGGCCTTCTCCTCGCCGAGATCATGGGGATCCGCCAGCAGATATTTTCCGTTGCCGAACACGAGCGGCTTCCGCTCGGTCCGGCTTATCGACGCCACCTCGCCGACGTAAATCGTATGATCGCCGCCAGGCATCCTGGATACGACCGAACATTCGAGCCAAGCGCTGCAGTCGCGCAGCAGCGGCACTCCCCCTAGACCGACATCCACATCGAGGCCGGCGAACTTGTCCGGCGACGATTTTGCGAAGCGGTTGGAGAGCGAGATCTGGTCTTCGGCCAGAATGTTGATGGCGAATCGATGCGCTTTCGAAAAGGTCGCGTGGCTCGGCGCCTTCATGGCTTGGCTCCAGAGCACCAGCGGCGGGTCGAGCGACACGGAGCTGAAGGAATTCGCAGTGAGACCGTGGTACCGCCCCTCGTCATCAATCGTGGTGACGACCGTCACGCCAGTGACGAACGTCCCCAGGACCCGCCGAAGTTCCCGGGCATCGAATGCATCCGCGTCGCGCATCTGTCGCTCCTGATGACCGCATGCGTTGGGTTCAGGCGAACGCCAACTCTCGGGGTTGCAGGGCCGGCATGACGTCCTCGGCAAATCGCTGCACTGAGGCGACCACCTCGGCATGCGGCATGCTGCCGAACATGAAGCTTCCGATTAGGTAGTTCAGCCCGCCCGCGGAGATCTGCTCGTCGAGTTGCTGGACGACAGTCCGCACCGCCCCCACGATCGCATGGCCCGACTCTACGAGCTTGTCGAACGACGGCGGCAGCTTCGCATTGACCGGCTCTGTCCCGTGCTTGCGCCAGAGCTTGATAAAGTTCTCATAGAACGTCGGCCAGGCCGTTCGGCCAAGTTCGAGCGCCTCCTGATCGGTCGCTCCCACGATCACGTACCGATTGACGCCGATGTTGGGTTCGATCTCGCCGCGCAATCCGGCTTTTACCCTCTCTTCGCGATAGCGATCGGCGATGGCGCGCACCCGCGGCACGGCGCCGCCGCAAACCACGTTCACGCCGTTGCGCGCCGGCCAAACGGTCGAGTCGGGCGATCCAACCGCGTACCACATGGGCGGAAACGGGCGCTGGAGCGGCTTCATCTCGACGGCATAGTCTTTTAACTGCCAGAATTCGCCGGTCGAAGTCACCTCGTCCTGCAGGAAGCAGCGTTGCATGATGTCAAACGCTTCGCTGTACATTTTGGCGGCCTTCGTCGAGTCGATGCCGAGCGCGTCCAGTTCATGCGGCGAGGCGCCCCGACCGATCCCGAACTCGAAGCGACCATGGCTGAGGTGGTCGAGAAGGCAGATTTCTTCGACCAGACGCGCTGGATGATACATCGGCAGTAGGTAAACCAGCGGGCATAGCCGCAAGTGCTTGGTGCGCTGGCTGAGAGCCGCCATCCAGACGCTGGGGGATGGCGTCATGCTGAGCGAGGTCGCGTGATGCTCGCTCATATGAAAGCAGTGGAATCCCGATCGATCATAGAGCTCGGCAAGCTGAAGCCTGTTCTCATATTGATCGGCCAGCGGCAGGCCGGAGCGGTCGTTCTGATCAAAGACGCCGAATTTCATGTCGAGCCCTTTCCGATGGCGTTTCTGTTATCTCTGCGCTGTCGCCGCGTCGGCGCGCGCGTAAAGCTGGAACCGATTGTCCTCGGGATCGGCGAAGGTCATCACCCTGCCGTGCGCACCCATGTCGCGATCGCCGAGGCGCCTGCCGCCGAGCTGGACGATTCGCTCCGCCAGCGACGTCGGCTCCGCGGTCTCAAACACGACCACGCCGCCGCGCGCGCCCACCGCGCCTTCTACCAGCGAGCTCAACGCGAAAGCGGTTTGGCCGATCTTGAATTGGAGCCACGCATCGCGGTCGCGAAACGCGAGCGGCAGTCCGAGCGCCGTTTCGTAGAACGCCTGCAAGCGATCCATGTCGCGCACGACCGTGTAGACGCTTTGTATTCGGTTGATCGACACGGCGACCTCCCTGCCTACTTATTCGCTTGCGAGATTCAATATAGTTGAATATATATTGCATTGTTGAATATTGGGCCGGAAGTTGGCGCGAGTCAAGATGGGCTGTCGCGAATCGGTGGGCGGGGATGGAAGGGAACGGGTTGAAGGCATGGATGAGAGAAAGCAGCGCCGGGGCATTCAGTCGATCGAGATCGCGTTTCGCGTGTTGACCGCGTTGCAGACGAGTCCCCAGGCGATGGCGCTCAAGGACATTGCGCCTCTTGCCGGACTGACGACGAGCGCGGTCAACAACTATCTGGTCAGTCTGGTTCGAACGGGGCTCGCCGCGGCGGATGAAAGGCCGGGATGCTACAGATTGGGGCCGGCCGCGCTCGGGCTGGGCATGAGCGCGATCCAGCAAATCGACGGATTCGAGATCGTCAGACGCGAGGTGACGACGCTGCGCGACGCTACGAAGCGCAGCGCGGCGGTCACCACCTGGACAGATGACGGGCCTGTCAGCGTGTTCAAGCAGGACGGCGAGCAGCGCGGCGCCTTCGAATTCCGCACCGGCCTAATCCCTATGCTGAGCTCGGCGGCCGGCAAGATCTACACAGCCTACCTGCCACCCGGCGCAACCATCGACTTGATTAATCGAGAGTGGGAAGCCGTATTTGGCGGCAAGCCGAATGCAGAACGATTTCGGGAAGAGGCCCGGCGCGAGCTCAAGCGAAAAGGCTATAGCGCCATCGTGCGTGCGGATGTCAGCGCCTATGTCTCAATAGCGGCGCCGGTCTTCGATTGGCACGGACAGGTTCGCTTTACGTTGAGCCTTGCAGGAACGCGGGCGACAATGCAGATCGAGCCTGCGAGCGATCTGGTCAAGGCTTTGCTCGAGAGCGCCGCCCGCGCCACCAGCGCTCTTGGTGGAAAGGCTAGCGAAGACATCTAGGCGAAGAGATTCAGCTCGCGACTTTCGCAAATCGGCAGGCGCGGACCCCCGGAATAGCGTAAGCGATGTTTTGATCCCACCTTTCGCGTGAGGGGATGATCTGAGAGTCTTCGGCGGGTTGGCCGTTGGACTTAGAATGAT
>NZ_LMUI01000031.1 GCF_009765995.1 Methylocapsa sp. S129 | reverse complement strand
GACGAACAGGGCGAGCAACTCGCGGCCGTTGTCGATGCGATGCCAGCGGATCGTCCCGTCGCCGTAAGCCGCGACGATCAGGCGGTCGTCCGCGGAGATGTTGACGCCCCAAGCGGTGCTGGGGGCGTAATTGCTCCAGGCGTCCTTGCCGGCGTTGTATCCTCTGAGCATCCATTCCGTCCCCAGCACGAAACCTTGGCCGCTAGGCCGAATCGCCAACGAGCGGGAGACTTCGCGCTGGTCGAGCGCGATAGCTCTATCGCCAAAGGCTGGGCTCCACTGATTAAACCAATTCGTGATGGGAAGGCCTGTTACGATAGGTTCAGTCAGCCCCGGCGGCGGGATGGCGGAATCGTCGAGCGTGCCGCGCCGCAGGTCGAACAGGACGGGTTGGTCGCCCCCGTATCCAAGTCCGAAGCGAACGCTCTTCGCATCCTCGGCGATTGTGAAAGCGTCGCCGACTTTGGCGCGCATGTCGGCGCTCAGGCCGCGACGCCACAGGCGTTTCCGGCCTTGTCCATCAACGAGGCCGAAGGCTGGATCGGACGCCGCGACCGCAAAGCCGTCGCCACAAGGCGCGAAGTTCAAAATCGTGTCATTGGCCAGCGCGGCGGGAGGGTCGTCGAGGCGCCGTCCGTCGCGGTCGAAGAGCAAAAAGGGACGTTCGACACTGGAAATATCGTAGGCCCCGCCGGCGATCAGGACTTTACCGTCGGCGCGCCAGGCGACCTCGCTGAGATTGCCGTGGTCGATCCCCCTGTTATCGGCGGCGGCATGGAACGTGAGGCTCGGCGCGTCGTAAAGATCGACGGCCGTCGTATCGCTAAAGCCGACGGCTATGCGCTGGCCCGCGGGTTCAATCGCGATGGAGAAAGGGTCCTTGCCGCCGCGCGTTCCAATCACCGCCTCCCGCCTGAACTGAGGGCCCGGCCCATAGCGGCGAATCTTTCCTCCGTCCGATCCAACGGTATAGAGGCGCCCGTCCGGAGCGAAGGCGGCGGCGTTGCTATTGTCGCCATAATTCCTGTCGGTCGCGACCACGCTCCAATTCGTCGCGTCGATCACGCGAAGACCGGCGCCGCGGCCCAAAGTCGCGGCCAACCAACGCCCGTCGGCTGAAAAGACGAGATTCTCGACGATATTCTCGAATGCGCCAACCCGAACAATCAACGCGCCGCTTGACGCATCGAAGATCGAAACGGCCATTTTGTGATCGATATCCGCATGCGCGTCCCTGCCTCCCATGGCGACGTAACGCCCATCTGGCGATACCGCGACCGCGTCGATCTTGCCGGAAATGCCGGCGCCAATCGGCGGCCGCAAAATGCGCAAAAGCCTGCCATCCGGCAACGACCATAGCCGAACGGTCTTGTCATCCGATCCTGTGGCCGCAAGACGGCATTGCGCATCGACGCCGATCCGCCAGATCGGCGCCAGATGCATACCGGTCTCGATCCGCAACACGGGTTCTTGATCTGGACACGCCTTCTTCGCCGCCGCCAGCGCGTCGCTCGCGATCCCCTCGACCGGACCCGCATAGCAACCGGCGTCGGCAAGCCGTTGTTGCAGGCCCTTGATCTCGTCCGGGTTCATCGAGGAAAGTTCGCGCGCCTGCGACCAGGTCGCCGTGGCTGCCAGCAAGACGCACAGTCCCGCCGCACATCGCGCGAAAGCCCATTGTCTCCGCCGCGTTATCCGCATCGCGCCGCCCTTCCAAGAGAACCCAGCCGATCGCGCAGGATGACTGCCTTCGCGGCGGGATACAAGCGCGGGACGCGCGGCGTTCCCAGGGCAATGAGCGAGCGCCCGATCCTTCAGGAGAAAAGAACGCGCGACGTGCGGAAGATGAGGGTCGTGGCGAAAGGCGGGCAAAGACGCTTATCTCGCCCTTCGGACCGGTGCGCTTTCCTCCTCACGCCTTCCGCGCTTGGGGCGCTGAACCGCCCTGGATTTTTTGCCGGACCTCGTTTTTGTGAACTCATGCCGATCGCTGTCTACTTTAGCACTGTACAATAGCAGCACTGTGCAATAGCGTTCCCCGGCCTCGTCGGCAGGATATTGCCGATCGGTTTGGGGCAACCAGGAATTAGGTCCGGGCCATAAATCCAGCCAAAACCTGTCCTCCGCAGGTCGATTTTCGCGCTGTGACGAATTTCGCTCGGCTTGGAAGTCCCCGTGTTATCTTTTGAACTCTTTTTAGCAAAAGAGGCACAGCATGGCCGCGTCTGACGCATCGTCCGCCGAAGATACATTGCACCCGCCCAAGCCTGTTCTCACGTTTCGCGTCGGCATCACGGGTCACCGGCCCAAACCAGCGCATCTTCTACCAGCCGAGGCGCAGGAAAGAGTGGAGACGGTTCTTCGCCGCACTTTCGAGAATATCGATTCGGCTCTCGCGGACGTTCACAAGATCAATGCCGATTTCTACGATGTCGCACCCCATCGCGTGAGGCTGGTTTCAGGTTTGGCGGAAGGCGCAGATCAGGTAGCCGCCCTTCTTCGTCCGCCGGGTTGGGCGCTGGATGCGATACTCCCTTTTCCCGTCGAGACCTACAAAAAGGATTTCGAACGATCGGCGTTGGATGAGACCCGCAATGTCGTATCGGAGTTTGAGGCTGCTTGCGAAAAAGCCGCAACGGTGCTCGCGCTGCCGGACATCGACGATTCGACAGAGCGCGATCGCGGCTACGTTCGTTTGGCTCATTATCTCGTCCGACAAGTTGATCTGTTGATCGCCGTCTGGGATGGCAAGCCAGCCGAAAGCGCGGGAGGGACCGGAGACGTGGTTCATCGTGCGTTCAGGACCGGTGTTCCGGTCGTCTGGATTTCGACGACCGCCGCTCTCGCCGAACACAATTTTTTCGCCCGAATGTTGAGCGGATTCGGAACCGACGCTCTGCCAGAAGCTCCAAAAGTTGATTGCACGCACGGAGCGCTCGCAGTCGCGATCACCGAGATTGTTTCCGTCCCCAAGGACGCGCTGTTCGGCCTAAAAAGTGTTCAACCGAGAGACGCCATAGGTCCGAGCCCCGGAGAGCGGCTTCGGACGTTCTTGCAGGAACAATGGCCGCGCCGTAGTCGCAGCGTAGCCTATGATCTGTTCACGCATCTCATCCAACGCAAAAAGCTTCGACTGACCATTCCCGTTCCTTATCTGCCTGACAGGCTGACCGAATGGGATCGCTTCTTTAACGATGCCCCCACCGCGAACGCGCTGGAAGCGCGTCTTCGAGAGCGTTTGCTGCCGCGTTACATATGGGCCGATCAGCTCGCTATCGATTTCGCCAACAAATACCGGACGGCCTACATCCTCTCCTACTTGCTCGCGGCCGTCGCTGTCGGAATCGGCGCATATGCGGGTTTATTTGCGCATGCCTCTGGAAAGGCGATCGTATTAAGTTGGAAGGGCGCGGAGTTCTTGGTCGAGGCGTCTATCCTATCGTTCGTCGGCTTCCTCTACGCGATGGTCAAAAAGCGGAACTGGCATCGGAAATGGTTGGAGTATCGAGCTCTCGCGGAAATCCTGAGGGACGTCCGATTTCTTGCGTATCTTGGTGAATATGGACAAATCCGGCCCACGAATGGCTCAGAACTGGCAGGGACGTCATGGGGATTGTGGTATTTAAGGGCGACAGTTCGTGAGCTTGGGCTGCCGAGCGCGACCCTCGACGGCGCGTTTCAGGATCAGTTGCTTCGTGCAGTCGAGACGCATGTGATTGTGGAACAGCTTCAGTATCATTATCCGAACGCGATGGCGCTCGGCAAAACGGACAAGCGCCTGCAAGCGGCTGTGCAATGGTCCTTCTACATCATCATTTCAGTCCTTATCACCGTTGGATTGCTCCTTTTGACAGAAGAGAAAGGGCTCCTGCCCGATGAAATTTGGACGGATATAGCTGCGCCCTTCACAACGTTTTGCGCCGTATTTTTGCCAGCCCTGAGCGCAGCCTTAGCAAGCATCAGGGAAACCGCTGATTTCGAAGGTTTTGCGCTACGCTCAGAACGAACTGCGGAAGCTCTTGAGGAACTCAGAACAAAAATTATTCCGATGGCGAGGAAAACTGTTTCGCTCGACGAGACAGCGAGCGTGCTGTTCGCTACAGCGCAGGTACTGACAGAAGACCTCTCGACCTGGCTAGCGCTTTACGGGCGAAAGCGACTGGATCTTCGGCCGTGACCTCTCAAAATTCGTAAGCGATGTTCTCAGGCCACGGCTTTGATGGCGGGGGCGTAGGCCCAGGGCAAGAGATCGTCGATTTGGCTATTGGGATG
>NZ_LMUI01000030.1:264728-447978 GCF_009765995.1 Methylocapsa sp. S129 | reverse complement strand
GATTGGCCGACTTGATCGAAGGATATGCAATCGCTCAACGCAAATCACTCGTGTGAATCCCGTAGCGCGAAGCGGGAGAAGGTGTCATGCGGAGCATCCGGACGAATGCTTCGCATTCGCCGTGGGATGAGGGCCTCTCGGCGTGATGGTCCTCATGAGGACGCGGCGGTTTAGGTCGCGCCCAGCTTTCCGGCCCTCATCTCAAGGCGAATGCGCAGCATTCGTCCGCGACCTTTGCTCACGCAAAGGCCACCTTCTCCCGCCGAAGGCGGGAGAAGGGCTTAAACAGATTCACGCCGCCTTCGATTTCGGCTTCACTTCGGCGGTGTAGTCGTCGATCAGCGTGCTCGTGATCGTGCCCGGCTTGTAATGATGCGGGCCGATTTCGCCGACCGGCGTGATTTCCGCGGCGGTTCCTGTGATGAAGCATTCGCTGAACGAGGCGAGCTCGTCGGGCATGATGCGGCGCTCAACGACTTCGAAGCCGCGCCGGCGCGCCAGTTCGATCGCCGTCTGGCGCGTGATGCCGTCGAGGAAACAATCGGCGGTCGGCGTATGGATGGCGCCGTTCTGCACGAAGAACACATTGGCGCCGGTGCATTCGGCGACGCGGCCCTGCCAGTCGAGCATCAGCGCATCGGCGTAGCCCTTGCGCTCCGCCTTATGTTTGGAGATCGTGCAGATCATATAAAGGCCCGCCGCTTTCGAACGGGAGGGGGCGGTCGCGGGGTCGGGCCGGCGATATTCGGCGATGTCGAGGCGGATGCCTTTCATGCGCTGCGCGGGGTCGAAATAGCTCGGCCAGACCCAGGCGGCGATCGCGAGATGGATCGTGTTGTTCTGGGCGGAGACGCCCATCATTTCCGAGCCGCGCCAGGCGAGCGGGCGCACATAGGCGTCGACAAAGCCGTTCTTCTCCAGCACCAGCGCCTTGGCGGCGTCGATCTGGGCGGCCGAATAGGGCACTTCGAAATCAAGGATGCGCGCCGATTCGCGCAGGCGCTCGGAATGCTGGGTCGATTTGAAAATGGCGCCGCCATAGGCGCGCTCGCCTTCGAAAACCGCGCTGCCGTAATGCATCGCATGGGTCAGCACATGGACCTTGGCGTCGCGCCAGGGGAGGAGCTGCCCGTCCATCCAGATCAAACCGTCGCGATCGTCGAAAGCCTGACCTGCCATGGAAACTCTCCCCGGTTTGGAATTTGGCCGCGCACGGCGTAAATGTTTGGCGTCGGATGCTAGCTAGCAGGGAAGTTGAAATATGTCAACATTGCTGACGTAATTGGCCGCAAGCATGGATATTGCTGCGAAATTTGACGAGCGCCCTGTCAGCGCGCCGCCCATGTACGATCTTATCGAGCTGTTCTTCTTCGCCTATCGGGATTTTGTTGGCGACGCCGACCGCTTGCTTATAACCTATGAATTTGGCCGCGCGCATCATCGCGTGCTGCATTTCGTCAGCCGGCAACCGGGACTGACGATCGCCGAATTGCTCGAGATTCTTAAAATAACCAAACAGAGTCTCAATAGGGTTCTCAAAGAGCTGATCGACAAATCGTTCATCGAGGCGCGGGCCGGCGCGCAGGATCGCCGCCACCGGCAACTTCACGTCACGCCAAAAGGCGCGCGTCTCGCCAGGGAGCTGGCCCAGCTCCAGACGCGGCGCTTCATGGAGGCGATGGATACTCTGGGCGAGGGCGGGCGCAAAAGGGCGAGCGCGTTTCTATTGGCGATGATCGACGAAAATCAGCGCGAACGCGTCGTCGCGCTGATCGGCGCCAAGGACCCGGCCGCCGGCGAATCCTACGCGCTGGCGGGCCAGCAAAACGGAGATAAAGATTGAGCGGTTCCGCATTGGCGCCCGGCGACGACGCGGCCCATGTCCTGGTGGTTGACGACGATCGGCGCATCCGTGAATTGTTGTCGACTTATTTGCGCAAGCATGGCTATCGCGTGACGATCGCCGCCTCGGCGCAGGAGGCGCGCGCCTATCTTGGCAGTCTGGCCTTCGAGATCATCGTCCTCGACGTGATGATGCCGGGCGAGAATGGTTTTGATTTCGCTGCCAGCCTGCGCCGCACGTCGCAGGTTCCCATATTGATGCTGACGGCCCGTTCCGAGCCGAACGATCGCGTCCGCGGCCTTGAAATCGGGGTCGACGACTATCTGGCCAAGCCGCACGAGCCGAGGGAATTGCTGTTGCGCATTGGTTCGATTCTGCGCCGCGCCAAACCGGCTCCATCGAAGCCAGCGGTCGGCGTGATTCGTTTCGGGCCGTTCAGCTTTTCGCTGGAGCGCGGCGAATTGCGCGCCCATGACGAAGTCGTGCGCCTGACCGAGCGCGAGCGCGATATGCTGCGTCTTCTTTGCGCCCAGCGCGGCGAGAGCGTTTCGCGCCAGGAACTGACAGGCTCGGGAGCCGCGGCCAATGAACGAACGATCGATGTCCAGATCAACAGGCTGCGACGGAAAATCGAGAGCGATCCCGCCAACCCGATCTATCTGCAGACCGCGCGCGGCGCCGGCTATCGCCTGATCATCGACGGGTGAAAGCATGACCGTCGAGTCGGCCCTCCGCTTGTCGCGACCGCGGGTGATTTGGCGCCAACTCGCCCGCGCGCTCGCCGACATATTGCCGAAGGGTCTCTACGGCCGCTCCCTGCTCATCGTCATCCTGCCGATGGTGCTTCTGCAGGCGGCGGTCGCTTACGTCTTTATGGAGCGGCACTGGGAGTTGGTCACGCACCGGCTTTCGTCCGCGGTCGCGCGCGATGTCGGCGCGATCATCGATCTCTATAAGGCCTATCCGCCAGCCGCCGGCGACGATCGCCTGAAATCCATCAGCGCCTACCGGTTCCACATCGATGTCGAATTGCTGCCCAAGGGGCCGTTGCCGCCGCCGATGCCCAAGACGTTTTTCGCTGAACTCGATCCGCTGACTTCGGCGCTTCCCGAGGAAATTTACAAGCAGATCGGCCGACCCTTCTGGATCGATACCGTCGGCCGATCGGGCCTGATGGAAATCAGGGTCGACCTCGGCGACGGCGTGTTGCGAATGTTCGCCCATCGCTCCCTCGCTTATGAAGCCAACGTCCATATTTTCATTTTGTGGATGCTGGGCGCCGCCATCGTGCTGCTCGCGGTCGCCATTCTGTTCCTGCGCAACCAGATCCGGCCAATTCTGCGATTGGCCGGCGCGGCGGAGGATTTCGGCAAGGGCCGCGATTTCGACTTCCGGCCCCATGGCGCGCGGGAAGTCCGGCAGGCCGGCTACGCCTTTATCGAAATGAAAAGGCGCGTCGAGCGCGCGCTGGAGCAGCGCACCGCGATGCTCAATGGCGTCAGCCATGATCTTCGCACCATCCTGACGCGCTTCAAATTGTCGCTCGCGGTGATGGACGAACAGGCGGAAATCGAACCGCTGCAAAAAGACGTCGACGAAATGCAGGGTATGCTGGAGGGCTATCTCGCTTTCGCGCGCGGCGATGCGGGCGAGGCGACGGTCTCCACCGATTTACGCGCCATTCTCGAAGAACTGAAAGCCGATGCCGAACGGCACGGCGCCTTTGTCAGCATCGAGGCGAATGGCGCGCTTGAACTGAAGGTGCGGCCGAGCGCGATCAAGCGCTGCCTTTCCAATCTTCTCGCCAACGCCCAGCGTCACGGCCGCAAGACCGCTTTGCAGGCCTCGCGCGAACAAAGGTTCATCGCAATCCATGTCGACGATGACGGGCCGGGCATCGCCCCCGAACATCGCGAGGATGTTTTTCGCCCGTTCTACCGGCTCGACGACGCGCGCAACCAGGACGAAGGCGGCGCCGGCCTTGGCCTCGCCATCGCCCGCGACATCGCGCGCTCGCACGGCGGCGACGTCGGCCTGGGGACAAGCCCCATGGGCGGCTTGCGCGCAACCGTGCGCCTGCCCGTCTAACGGGCGCCGCTGAACGCGCTCAAGCGAGTTGGGATTTCAGACCGAGGCGTTGATCCAGCGCACCAATTCGCTTTTGGGCGCCGCGCCGGTCTTCTGGGCCGCGAGCTTGCCGTCCTTGAACACCATCAGGGTCGGAATCGAACGAATCCCGAGCTTGCTGGCGACGCCCGGATTTTCATCGATATTGAGCTTGGCGATCTTGACCTTGCCCTTCATCTCGCTGGCTATTTCCTCCAGCGACGGCCCGATCATGCGGCACGGGCCGCACCATTCCGCCCAGAAGTCGACAACGACGGGTTCGCTGGACTTGAGAACGTCAACGTCGAAATTGGCGTCTGTGACCTTGGACGTGTCGGACATGGTTCCCTCGGGAAATGCGCGGCGGGACCCGCGCGGCTCTTGATAGGTAAGAAGCGGCCGGGGATGCGTCAAGTCGCCCGGCGCCGGCCTCTTGTCAGAACAGCCGCCCGCCGTTGGGCGCCGGCAGGCTCGGTCCGATCAGCACGACCTCGCCGCTTTCGTCAGGAAAGCCCAAAGTGAGAACCTCGGACATGAAAGGTCCGATTTGCCTCGGCGGAAAATTGACGACAGCGGCGACCTGGCGTCCCACCAGCGCCGCCGCCTGATAATGTCTTGTGATCTGCGCCGACGATTTCTTGAGGCCGATGGCGGGGCCAAAATCGATCGTCAGGCGATAGGCCGGCTTGCGCGCCTGCGGAAAAGCCTCGGCCGCGACGATCGTTCCCAGGCGAATGTCGACCTTCAGAAAGTCGGCAAAAGTGATCGGCGGCGCTTGGTCGACGGGTTCCATAGGGCCTCAAAAAGCGGGTTTGATCTTCGGCCGGCGTTCATTGCGCGCGCCTCGGCCTTCGTCAAGCCGCCGCGCCCGTCTGCTTGACACCGTGGCGCCGGAACAATAGCCCCTCGCATCATGAACAAGCCTCATCAAGCAACCGGCGCGCCCCTGATCGCCGGATTGAGCGATATTGCCGAACGCTACGACGTCGTGTTGAGCGATATTTGGGGCGTCGTGCATAATGGACGCGAGTCCTTCGCGGCGGCGACCCATGCGCTCGCCGAATTTCGGCGGCGCGGCGGGACGGTGGTCCTCATCACCAATGCGCCGCGGCCGAGCGGCCCCATTCTCGCGCAGCTCGGCCAGCTCAAGGTTCCGCGTGAGGCCTATGACGGGATCGTCACCTCGGGCGATGTGACCATCGGATTGATCGTGGCGCGCGGATCGGCGCCGGTTTATCATATCGGACCGCCGCGGGACTTGAGTCTCTTCGAGGCGGCCGCCAAATCCTCGGGCGCACCGCCGCCGCCGCTGGCGCCGCTGGAGCAAGCCGATTACGTGCTCTGCACCGGTCTTTTCGACGACGAACGCGAAGTTCCCGGCGATTACGACGCGACTCTCGCCGCGATGCTGGAGCGCCGGTTGACGCTGATCTGCGCCAATCCCGATCTCGTCGTCCAGCGCGGCGACGATATGATCTATTGCGCGGGCGCGCTCGCGCAACGCTATGAGGAAATGGGCGGCCCGGCCATTTACGCGGGCAAGCCTCACCCGCCCATTTACGCGCAGGCGCTGAGCCTCGCCGGCGACGTGCGCGGGCGGCCCGTCGATCCAGCGCGCGTGCTGGCGATCGGCGATGCGATGCGCACCGATGTCGCCGGCGCCGTCGCGCAGGGCGTCGATGTCCTGTTCGTGACGGCGGGCATCCATGGCGAGGAATTGCATGGCGACGCGCCGATGGTGGCCGCGGCGCTCGAACAATTTTCGGCCCGGCACGGCCTGTGGCCGACCGCGGCGATCCGCGATCTCGTATGGTGAATCGCTCAATCGCTTCGAACGAACCCTTTAGTCCTGAACGCCGATCGGGCGCTGGGGGACGATCATGAACGGTGCGCCATTCAAGACCTGCTTTTTCGAAGATCTTGTCGTTGGCATGCGGGAGACTTTTGTGAAGATTGTGAAGAACGAGGACGTGATCGGCTTCGCCGAATTGTCTGGCGATCACAATCCGATTCATCTCTCCGAACATTTCGCGCGCAAGACCCGCTTTGGCGGCCGGATCGTGCATGGGCTTTATACGGCGAGCCTGATATCGGCGGTGATCGGCATGCGCCTGCCGGGGCCGGGCTCGGTCTATATTTCGCAGAGCCTGAACTTTAGGGGCCCTGTCAAGATCGGCGACGCCGTCGCCATCAGCGTCGAGGTCGCCGAGCTCATTCAAAAGGGCCGGCGCGTGCGCCTGCATTGCGAGTGTGCGGTCGATGGTAAGGTCGTGCTCGACGGCGAGGGCATATTGAGCGTTCCGGCGCGCAAAGGCGCATGATGCTTTCGCCTTGACCGTCGCCGGGCGCCGGGGCAGTTTCCGCCCGCCTCGATTTTCGAACATGTCATGCAACGGACGCCGCGTGCCGCCAGCGAGCCCACCCAGAAAATTCCTGATCGCCGTCGATCCGCAGACCCCCCCTGCGGGGCTTGAACGCGCCGTCCTGGCGATCGGCAATTTCGACGGCGCGCATCTGGGCCATCGCGCGGTGATCGGTCGCACAAAGCGGCTCGCCGCCGAGCTTGGCGCGCCCAGCGCGGTGCTGACTTTCGAACCGCATCCGGCCGATTTCTTCGCGGGCAAGCCGGTCGTCTTTCGCCTGACCCCCAAGGCTGTCAAAGCGCGCGCGCTGGAAGAGTTCGGCCTCGATGGCGCGATTATATTGACCTTCGACGCCCATCTTGCCGCGCTTTCGGCGGAGGAATTCGTCAGCAAAGTGCTGGTCGAGCGATTGGATGTCGCCGCGATCGTGATCGGCTGGGACTTCCATTTCGGCAAAGGGCGGTCGGGCTCGCCCGCATTCCTGAGAGAAGCCGGCGTCCGCTATGGCTTTCGCGTCGATATCATCGACAAAGTCGAGGCGGCCGAGACGGCGCAAACGGAGGCCATTTCCTCCACCGCGATCCGCCGCGCGCTGGAGGCCGGCGACGTCGAAGGCGCCGCGCGCCTACTGGGTCGCGACTATGCGATCGTCGGCACGGTCATCCCCGGGCAAAAGCTCGGCCGCACTTTGGGCGTTCCCACCGCCAATATCGCGCTCGAACCGTCCAATCGCCTCGCTCACGGCATTTACGCCGTAGAGGTTTTCGTCGATGGCGTGCGTTTTGGCGGCGTCGCCAGTTTCGGCACGCGGCCGACCGTCGACGATGGCGCGCCGCTGCTGGAGACGTTCCTGTTCGATTTCGATGGCGATCTCTATGGCCGCGCCATCGAAGTCGCCTTCGTCAGGCGCATTCGCGGCGAACAGAAATTCGACAGCCTCGATGCGCTCGTCGCCGAGATGGGCCGCGACAAGGAGAAGGCGCGGGCGATTCTGGCCGAGCGCGCGGCTTCAGCTTAGGCGTCCGTCGAACGGCGCGCGATCGATGCTGGAGATCGTCGCCGCGGATATGTCGGGATGGGCGGGATTGACGAGGACATTCCAGGCGTGCGGGACGAGCGCGGTCGGCACGCGCATCAACAGGTTCGTTCCTTCGCGCAGCCAGTGGTCGCCGGCGCGTCGGGTCGCCGCCTCGTTTTGCGCCCAGTTCGCGGCCAGTTCTGCTGGCGCGAGCGTTGCAAACTGAAGCGCATCGGGGATATCGACGCCGAGCAGTTGAAAACTGTCAGGGAGTTCGCTGCGATCGAGATGGACCAGCGCCTCCAACAGGGCGAGCGCCGGATGTTCGGCGGCGTAGAGAATCGGCCGGCCTTTGGAATGCCATCGTCCCGACGCCAAAATTCCGCCGATTCCCGAGAGATTGGCATGGTTGGAAACGCGCCAGATTCGCACTAGCGGTCTGCCTCAGCCAAATTGAAGGGCGCCTGCTTTCCCCTTCCCCCCTTGTGCACGGCTGTCCGGGGAAACTCAAGCCTGCACGGAGAGCGGGAGGATTTTATAATTGTACAACCTGTGGTCGTCATGGCCGGGCTTGTCCCGGCCATCCACGCGGCGCCGTCGCAAGAAACTCTCAAGGTTGGCCCCCCGGCACGGCGTGGATGCCCGGCACAAGGCCGGGCATGACGCGTGGAGGTTGCAACGCCGCCCGGCGCCACAACCCATTTCGTTTCCCCGGACAGCCCTGCCCCTTGTGGGGGAAGGTCGGGATGGGGGGGGGGCGCAGACCTTGCCGATAAAAGGATTGCGCTCCAATCTGATAGGTCGGCGCGACCCCCCTCCCTAACCCTCCCGCCGCAAACGCGAAGCGTTTGTCGGGACACAAGGGGGGAGGGGATATTGGCGCCCTTTCTGTTTGGCTGACGCAGATCACCAGGCGCGCTCAGGCGAAGATACCGTGATCGATCTGGATCAGGCTTTCCTCCACCGCCTTGGCGCCCGTTTCCGTGCGCAGCAGCGAAAGCGGGGTCTGGCCGCCCAGGCTGGCATTGGGCTTGCGCAGCCAGCGCGCCGCCTTGTCGGCATTGCCGAAAACGCGCGCCGCTTCGGTCGCCGCGCGGGCGAGGCGCAGGGCGCGATCGGTCTCGGGGATCGTCAGAGCCTCGTGCTTGGCGAGCCGGCGCGCCAGCGTCCGTTCGGGCACGACCCATTCGTGCAGTTCGGCGGCGCTGAAATGCGGCCCCCACATTTGCAGGAGTTGCCCAGGCTGCAGATGATGGGCGGCGCCCGACAAAGCGATTTCCCGCGCCTCCCGCAGCGGTCCGCTCAAGTCGCTCGTCCGCGCCTGCGCTTCGACAGGGCGCGCCTTTTTGAGGTTGGTTCGCATCGTCTCCGCCACATTGTCTGATTTCTTTACAATATGGCGGATGGCGAGCAAAATAACAAGGACAAGGAAACTAAACCGCCCTGCAAGGCTTTGATATTGCCGGATTCGCGATACTAAACTCGATGTCGCTACAGGCAAAAGGGCGATGCGTTCGACAGTCGGCCGTGGTCCAGGTTTCGGCAACTGGCGCCCTCGGGCGAGCCGCGCTTCAAAATGCCATTTGGCGCATGGCGCTAAATCATCTAATCCCACGCCTTCACGCGGCGCCCGCGCCCCAGACGAGTCCGGCACAAACCTCAATGAACCAGCAGCCCGCCAAAGGCCCCGATTACACGCAGACCCTGTTTCTGCCCAAGACCGATTTCCCGATGCGCGCCGGCCTGCCGCAGAAGGAGCCGGAGATTCTCGCGCGCTGGCAACGGGAAGACCTCTATGGAAAGCTGCGCGCCAGCGCCAGGGGCCGCGCCAAATTCGTGCTGCACGACGGGCCGCCTTACGCCAATGGCAATATCCATATCGGCCATTCGCTCAATAAAATCCTGAAGGATATGGTGGTGCGCGCACACCAGATGTCGGGCAAGGATTCCAATTACGTGCCGGGCTGGGACTGTCACGGTCTGCCGATCGAATGGAAGATCGAGGAAGAGAACTATCGCTCGAAGGGGAAGACCAAGCCGGATTTCTCCGACCCGGAGGCGATCATCGCCTTCCGCCGGGAATGCCGCGCCTATGCCGAGCATTGGGTATCGGTGCAGCGCGAGGAGTTCAAGCGCCTGGGCGTCGTCGGCGACTGGGATCACCCCTATCTGACGATGAGCTATCCCGCCGAGGCGCAGATCGCGCGCGAGATCTTCAAATTCGTCGCCAACGGCCTGCTCTATCGCGGCTCCAAGCCAGTGATGTGGAGCGTCGTCGAAAAGACGGCGCTGGCCGAGGCGGAGATCGAATACGAGGAGCATACGAGCGACACAGTCTATGTCGCCTTCCCGGTCGAGGGTGACGACGCCTCGGTGGTCATCTGGACGACGACGCCCTGGACCATGCCCGGCAACCGAGCGATCGCCTTCTCGCACCGCGTCGCCTACGGCCGCTATCGCGTGACCCAGGCGCCGACCGACAACTGGGCCAAGGTTGGCGCGACCTATATCCTCGCGCAATCGCTTGCGCCCGCCGTCTTCGCCGCCGCCAAGGTCGAGGCTTACGAACTGGTCGGCGAGGTTGGCGCGGAGGCGCTCGCCGCGATGACCTGCGCCCATCCGCTGCGGGAACGCGGCTACGGCTTCGTCGTGCCGCTGCTCGACGGCGACCACGTCACCGAGGAAGCGGGCACCGGCTTCGTCCACACCGCGCCCGGGCACGGCCGCGAGGACTTCGAACTCTGGATGGCGAACGGCCGCTTGCTGGCCGAACGCGGCATCGATGCGCGCATCCCTTATACGGTCGACGAAGACGGCATGCTGACCGAGGAGGCGCCGGGCTTCGAAGGCCACCGCGTAATCACCGACAAGGGTGAGAAGGGCGACGCCAACGAGGCGGTGATGAAGGCGTTAATCGCCGCCGGCCGGCTCGTCTCGCGCGGGCGCTTGAAGCACCAATATCCCCATTCCTGGCGCTCCAAGAAGCCGGTGATCTTTCGCAATACGCCGCAATGGTTCCTGGCGATGGATCGCCCCTACGCGGCTGCGCCGCAGGGCCGGAGTTTGCGGGCCGTCGCGCTCGACGCGATCAAGCAGACGCGTTGGGTGCCGGCGGCGGGCGAGAACCGCATCAATGGCATGGTGGCGAGCAAGCCCGATTGGGTGCTGTCGCGCCAACGCGCCTGGGGCGTGCCGTTGCCGATCTTCGTGCGCAAGGGCGAGCACGACGTGCTCTACGACCAGGACGTGAACGCGCGCATAGCGGACGCTTTCGACAAGGAAGGCGCCGACGCCTGGTTCGCCGAGGGCGCCAAAGAGCGCTTCCTCGGACCTGGGCACAAAGTGGACGATTACGACAAGATCGACAATCTCGTGGAGGTCTGGTTCGACTCGGGTTCGACGCACGCCTTCGTCCTCGAAGACCCCGTCCACTTCCCCGGCCTTGCCGGCATCCATCGTAAGGTCGACGGCGGCGCCGACGAGGTGATGTACCTTGAGGGCTCCGACCAGCATCGCGGCTGGTTCCAGTCGTCCCTGCTCGAGAGCTGCGGCACGCGCGGGCGCGCGCCGTTCGACGTCGTGCTGACGCATGGCTTCACGCTCGACGAGAAGGGCCGCAAAATGTCGAAGTCGCTGGGCAACCAGACCTTCCCGCAGGACATCATCAAGCAATCGGGCGCCGATATCCTGCGCCTGTGGGTCGCCAGCGTCGATTATACCGACGATCAGCGCATCGGGCCCGAAGTGCTTAAAAGCGTCAGCGACAATTATCGCAAATTGCGCAACACCTTGCGCTGGATGATCGGCACGCTGGCGCATTATTCGCCCGCCGACGCGGTCGGCTTCGCCGCCATGGCCGACCTCGATCGGCTCATGCTGCATCGTCTGGCCGAACTCGGCGCCGATATCCAGGCGGCCTATGCCGATTTCGACTATGCCCGCGTCATCGCCGCGCTATCGGCCTTTATGAATTCCGATCTCTCGGCTTTCTATTTCGACATCCGCAAGGACGCGCTTTATTGCGATCCGCCATCGAGCCCAAGGCGGCGCGGCGCGTTGGAGGCGATCGACCATATCTTCCGCGCCGTCACGCTCTGGCTCGCGCCGATCCTCGTCTTCACCAGCGAAGAAGCCTGGGGCTCGTATGATTCGAAAGCGCAGTCGGTGCATCTGGAGCAATTCCCGGCGATCCCCGCCGAGTGGCGCGACGAGGCCCTCGCCGCCAAATGGGACACGATCCGCCGTCTCCGCCTGGTGGTGACCGGGGCGATCGAGATCGCGCGCGCCAACAAGGAGATCGGCTCGTCGCTCGAGGCGCGCCCGCGCGTCTTCATCGCTGACAAATCCTATCTTGCGGCCCTTGAAGGCGTCGATTTCGCCGAAGTCTGCATCACCTCGGACATTGCGATCGAGACATCGGCGCCGGCTCCCGATAGCGCGTTCCGCCTGTCAGACACATCCGGCGTCGCCGTCGTGGTGGAGCGGGCGCCAGGCGTCAAATGCGCGCGCTCGTGGAAATATTTTGATCCCACGACCGCCGATCCGGCGTTCCCCGATGTGACGCCGCGCGACGCGCAGGCTTTGCGCGAACTGAAGGCCGCAGGCGCCCTTTCATGAGGGCGCGTTCCCTGGGCGGCCTGGTGGCGCTGGCGGTCCTGATTGTCGACCAGGCTTCGAAGAGCTGGCTGCTCTACGGCCTGAAGATGGCCGATCACGAGCGGATCTCCGTCACGCCGTTCCTCGATTTCGCGCTTTGGCGGAATCCGGGCATTTCCTTCAGCCTGTTTCCGCAGGAGACGGCGACCGGGCGCTGGATTCTGCTCGGCCTGACCCTGGGCGCGACCGCTTTGCTGAGCGTTTGGCTGTGGCGCGTCCATAGCAAACTGGCCGGGGTCGCCCTGGGCGCGATCGTCGGCGGCGCGCTGGGCAATGGCTACGACCGTTTCGCCTATAATTCCGTCGTCGATTTCCTCGATTTTCATGCCCTCGGCTACCATTTTTATGTATTCAACGGCGCCGATTCGGCAATCACGCTGGGCGTCGTCCTGCTGCTTTACGACAGCCTTGTCGCCGACCGTCTCGCCCCTTCGCGCGCCGGCGAGGGCGGCTGAGGCCCTTGGGGCGCACGACAGAGTCCACTTTCCCCGCGCAATGTGTTAGGAAGCGGCAATATTTGGGCTTTAGCCTGGAGAATCAGCTCTGCTTTGCGGGGCGATCGGGCTGTGCGCCATTGATTTGCCGGAATGCCGATAGAGTCTTGAGAGAGACATTTGGCAGGTTTTCGTCTCCGGGCGAGGTCGACGGGCGAAAGATTAAAGAGGAATGCGGTCAATGTCCTTCTTTTCAAGCAATGCTGGATATGCGCGCAGCCTTGCCCTGGCTGGCGCGGTCGCGGCGATCATGGGCGCTTCCGCGGTCAGTCCGTCTTATGCGGGCGACGACGGTCAAGCGCCGATCTGGTCGGGCATCGGCGATCTGATTGGGCTCACGGGCATCGCCGGCGGCAAGGAGAAGGAAGCGCCCATCGAGTATCAGGAACGCGCCCGCCTTGTGCTGCCGCCAAAGATGACGCTTCCTCCGCCGGTCGCGCCGGTGACTGAAAGGACGGCGAACTGGCCGCTCGATCCTGAGATCGCGAAATTGCGCAAGGAAAAAGCAGACAGGCTCAATATGCTGAGGTCCCAACAGGACCTGCAGGAGATGAGAGACGGTCACCGCCTGTCGCCCGACAAATTGCGCGCCGATCGCGTTATGCCGGGGGATGCCGGTCCTAAGAGCAATTGCTCACTTGTGACCACGAATCCCAGCCGGAATTGCAATACGACTCCGTTTCGCAACGTTCTTGAAACCATCGGGTTGGCCAAGCCGGATGAAGTTGTCGCGGGCCAGGAACCCGATCGCGACTGGCTGACCGATCCGCCCAAGGGCTATCGTATGCCCACCGCCAATACGGTCGCGAAAACCGATGCAGGCGACGCGAAGAAGCCGGATGATCGCGACCCGCGAGCGACCCTGTACCACGCGCCTGATACGACCAACTAGCCCGCGATCGCGCCGGGCCTGAGCAAATCGCAGCGCTGGGTTCGCGCGCCCTGAGTGACGGGCGAAAGGCGCGAGCCCGTAATGAATAATCCCTAGAGAAATGCGTTCGTTGGGCGCGTTCCGTGCTTTCACGCCGGCGCCGCCGCCTGACGGTTGCGTCAACGCGAAATGGTTCGTCCCGATTGCAAGAGCCCGTCGATGAAGCGATTTCTGAGGCCCACGAAGATGTCGCCGGCTGTGTCAGGCCGCACCCACGGGCTTGTGCATGGCCGGATATTCAAAAGACTGTTGATCGCAGGACAAGTCGGCGCCGATCACGCGGGCCATGCGCCCGCCGATTTTGAGTCGCAAGTCGAATTGGCGTTCGACAATCTGCTCGCGGTGATCGAGGCGGCTCAGCTCACAAGCGACGACCTCATCAGAATTATGGCCTACGCCGCCTCTCCCGGTTCCCTCGCGCTCTACAATCTCGTCCGCGAACGCAAAATCGGTTCAGTGACGCCGGTTTCGACCTATGTCGAAGTCGCCGGACTCGGCGATCCGCGCTGGCTCATATCGATCGAGGGGGAAGCGATTCAGGAGGTCGATCCCTGACCGATCGCCGCCGTCTTGAATCGAGTTTGGGCGGACAGGTCGTTTCCTCTATGTTGCGCCGGCGCCGGGTTGGGCGCTTTCACGAAGCTCAACGGTGCTGACCAGGGAGTTGGGGCGTGGCGCGACAGAATGGGAACTGGACGGGCAGCCCCTATGATTCGTTCGACAGTATGGAGGGCATCGCGGCGATCGAGACCAGCGCGCCGCCGCGCTTTTTCCAGTCGCTGCCCCAATCCAAACTGATCCACGCGGTCTATCCCGGCGTTCTTGTCGCCGGCACGATCGCTCTGGCTTCGACCTGGCTCGCGCAGCAATACACGACGCCGGTCATGTTGTTCGCGCTGCTTTTCGGCATGGCCTTTCATTTTCTGCATGAGGAAGGTCGTTGCGTCGCGGGCATCGAATTTTCCTCGCGAACCGTGCTTCGCGTCGGCGTCGCCTTGCTCGGCGTCAAGATCACGCTGACCCAGATCGCCGGCCTCGGCGTTCTGCCCGTCGCCACGGTCGTCGTCGGCGTCGCTTCGACCATTCTGTTCGGTCTTGTCCTGGCCCGTCGCCTCGGCCTGCGGCCGGTTTTCGGCGTGCTTTCGGGCGGCGCCGTCGCCATTTGCGGCGCCTCGGCGGCGCTCGCCATTGCTTCGGTCCTACCGCGTCATGAAGACAGCGAACGCGACACGATTCTGACCGTCGTCAGCATAACGGCCCTGTCCACGCTGGCGATGATCCTCTATCCCATTTTTGCGACATGGGTCGGCTTCGATCATATACGTGCGGGCATATTCATCGGCGGCACCATTCACGATGTCGCCCAGGTCGTCGGCGCCGGCTATATGATCTCGCCCGAGACCGGCGACGTCGCCACCTATGTCAAGCTGCTGCGCGTGGCGATGCTGCTGCCCGCCGTCTTCGCCATCGCCTTTGTTCTCGCCCGAACCGGCGCGCAGCGCACGGGCGCCCCGCCGGCGTTGCCTGGCTTCCTCGTGGCTTTCGCTTTGCTTGTGCTTCTCAATAGTTTTGGACTGATTCCCCGTTTTCTCATCGATCTGGCCAACGATGTTTCGCGCTGGTGTCTCGTCACGGCGATTGCGGCGCTCGGCATGAAGACCTCGTTCAAAGACCTTTTCGCCGTCGGCTGGCGTCCGATCGGCTTGATGCTCGCCGAAACCCTATGGATCGCCGTTCTTGTTTTCGGTTCGGTGAAATTCGTGATCTGAACCGCCGGGCTCTGCGGGGCTTCAATTCGCGACCAAGCTCGGCTACCGTGTCATCTGGGCGTCGCAAAGGACGCTCGGGATTCTCACGAGCTCTATGGGGGAATGCAATGCTTAAGGAATTCAGGGACTTTGCCATGAAAGGCAATGTCGTCGACCTGGCGATCGGCGTGATCATTGGCGCCGCTTTCGGCAAGATCGTCGATTCGCTCGTCAACGACATCATCATGCCGTTCATCGGCGCATTGGGCGGCGCCGACTTCTCCAATTATTTCTTCGGTCTTTCCCATGCGGTCGTCGCGACCAATCTCGTCGACGCCAAGAAGCAGGGCCCGGTTTTCGCTTACGGCAATTTCGCCACCATCGTGGTCAATTTCCTCATTATCGCTTTCGTGCTGTTCCTCGTCATCCAAGGGATCAACCGGATGAAAAGGAAGGAAGTCGCGGCTCCGGCGGCCCCCCCTTCGCCGCCGCGCAGCGAAGTGTTGCTCGCCGAGATCCGCGACGCGCTGGTCAAGCGCTAGGACATTGATCGAGACGCCGGTCCGTCGGCGTTCGGCCTTCCGCCGCCAAAAAGCGTCAGGAGGCCGAGAAGTTTATTAGGCCCGCCGCTTGTTTGCGCCGGCGTTCTCCGGCAAAACCCGGCGATGACGAAAATGCCCTCCGATCTTCCTGATACGACGTCCCCATCGCGCGTGGATTGGCTCGGCGCGATCAATCCGCAAATGCATGCCGTCGCCGAAAGCGGCATCGTCGAAGTGTTCAACTACGGCCGCAACCGACAGGGCCTGATCCCGCTCTGGGTCGGCGAGGGCGATCTGACGACGCCCGATTTTATCGCGGATGCGGCGAGGCTCTCCCTGGCCAAGGGCGAGACCTTCTACACCTATCAGCGCGGCATCCCCGAATTGCGCGAGACGATTGCGCGCTACATGACGCGCGTCTACGGCGCGGCGCCCGGCGGCGGCGCGCACCAGGCCGAGCGCTTTTTCGTGACCATCGGCGGCATGCATGCGCTGCAGATCGCCATGCGGATTGTCGCAGGGCCTGGCGACGAAATCGTCGTTCCATCACCCGCCTGGCCGAATTTCGACGGCGCCGTCGCGCTTGCGGGCGCACGCACCGTCAATGTGCCGATGATCAGCGGCGAGCGCTGGAGCCTCGATATCGAACGCCTCGCGGCGGCGATCACGCCGGCGACGCGGGCGATTATCGTCAATTCGCCGGGCAATCCGACCGGCTTTACGGCGACGCGCGCCGAACTTGTCGCCATCCTCGATCTTGCGCGCCGGCACGGCCTGTGGATCGTCGCCGACGAAATCTACGGCCGCCTTGTCTACCAAGGCGAACGTGCGCCTTCGTTTCATGATGTGATGGACCCCGACGACCGCATTCTATTCCTGCAGACCCTGTCGAAGAACTGGGCGATGACCGGCTGGCGCATCGGTTGGCTTGAGGCGCCGGCCGAGCTCGGGCCGACCATTGAAAATGCGATTCAATACACGACTTCGGGCGTCCCGGTTTTTATCCAGCGCGCCGCCATCGCCGCGATCGAGGAAGGCGAACCCTTCCTCGCCGATCAATTGGCCCGCATCCGGCAGAGCCGCGATATCCTATGCAGCGGTCTGGCCGCCACGGGACGTGTGCGCTTCGCCCAGCCGGAAGCGGCCTTCTATCTCTTTTGCTCGGTTGACGGCGAAGAGGACACAAGGACGTTGGCCAAACGTCTCGTCGACGAAGCGGGGCTCGGCGTTGCGCCGGGTTCGGCCTTTGGCGCTGGCGGCGAGGGCTATATCCGGCTGTGCTTCGCCCGATCGCCCGAACAGATCGCCGAAGCGACGCGCCGCTTCAGCGCCTGGCTCGCCAGGTGACGAGCGCCTCTCCGGCATTGCTCCGATTAGGCATTTTCCAAATTCGGGCTGTGGCGACCGCAGCGATGGACTAGCTATATTGCGCTGCACAAATTACAAATGGAGGTTCGTCTTCTGGAGAAAGCCATGATCGCACGCCCGCGTCGAAGCGTCCTCTATATGCCCGGATCCAATCCTCGCGCCATCGCCAAGGCCCGGAGTCTGGCGGCGGATGTGGTCATCCTCGACCTCGAAGATTCGGTCGCGCCTGAGGCAAAGGCCGCGGCGCGCGAGCAGGTCGCGGCCGCTGTCCGGGAGGGCGGTTTTGGCCGGCGCGAAGTCGTCATTCGCGTCAACGGCTTCGAATCGCCTTGGGGCCGGGACGATCTGACGGCGGCGGCGGCGGCCGGGCCCGACGCGATCCTTCTGCCCAAGATCGACGGGCCGGGCTCAGTCATGCAGGTGGCTCGCGAGCTGCGTGAGGCGGGCGCGCCCGAACGCATCCGTCTTTGGGCGATGATGGAGACGCCCATGGCTGTTCTCCATGCCGGCTCGATCGCCGCGGTGGCCGCCGATCCCGGCTCGCGGCTGGATGTGCTGGTCATGGGGCTCAACGATCTGGCCAAGGAAACGCGCGCGCGTTTCGTTCCGGGCCGCGCGTCGATGACCGCCTGGCTCGCCCTTTGCGTGGTCGCCGCCAAAGCGCATGGCGTCGATATTCTCGACGGCGTTTACAACGACATCGGCGACCTCAAAGGTTTCGAGGCCGAGTGCCTGCAGGGGCGCGATATGGGCCTTGACGGCAAGACGCTCATCCACCCCGGCCAGGTCGATATCGCCAATGCTGTTTTCGCCCCGACGAGCGCGGAAATCGACAGCGCGCAGGCGATTATTGGCGCTTTCAACTTGCCCGAAAACGCCGGTAAGGGCGCCATCCAGCTCGACGGCAAGATGGTGGAGCGCTTGCACGCCGAAATAGCCCGCCGTACGCTGGCGATCGCGCAAGGCATCGCGGCCCTGTCGGCCGCGGCGACCTGAACGCCGATCGCCGCCCGCCACGATTGGAATTTGCGGTGAGAAGCATTAGACCGGGCGCGTCAGCGCCAGCTTTGGAGCCGCGTCAATGAGCCATGCCTATCGCCCCCTCTTCCCGCTTGGCCCCGATCAAACGCGCTACCGCAAGCTGAGTGGAGACGGCGTTCGCATCGAGCATGCGCTGGGCGCCGATATGCTGGTCGTCGATCGCGAGGCGATCCGCCTCTTGAGCGAACAGGCGCTGATCGACATCAACCATCTGCTTCGCCCCGGCCATCTCGCCCAACTCGCCGGCATACTCGACGACCCGGAGGCGACGTCGAACGACAAGTTTGTCGCCTTCGACCTGTTGAAGAACGCCAATATCGCGGCGGGCGGTGTTTTGCCGATGTGCCAGGATACGGGCACCGCCATTGTTGTCGCCAAGAAGGGTCGCCTCGTCTGGACTGACGGCGGCGACGAGAGCGCGATCGCGCAAGGCATCGGTGACGCCTATGAAAAGAAGAACCTGCGCTATTCGCAGCTCGCCGCGCTTTCGATGTTCGAGGAAAAGAACACCGGCGACAATCTGCCCGCGCAGATCGAAATCCACGCCGAGGGGGAGGAATCCTACAAGTTTCTGTTCGTCGCCAAGGGCGGCGGCTCGGCCAACAAGAGCTTTTTCTATCAGGCGACGCCATCGATTCTGACGCATGACCGGATGATCGCCTTCCTCAAGGAAAAAATCCTCACGCTCGGCACGGCCGCCTGCCCGCCGTACCATCTCGCCATCGTCATTGGCGGCACCAGCGCCGAGCAGACGATGAAGACGGTCAAGCTCGCCTCGACCCGCTATCTCGACAGTCTGCCGACCTCGGGAGGACCGGACGCCCATGCCTTCCGCGATCTGGCGATGGAGGCGGAAATTCATAAACTGACGCAGCAGCTCGGCGTCGGCGCGCAATTCGGCGGCAAGTATTTCTGCCATGACGTGCGCGTCATCCGGTTGCCGCGCCACGGCGCATCGCTGCCGATCGGCCTTGGCGTCTCATGCTCGGCCGATCGTCAGGCGCTTGGCAAGATCACGAAAGACGGCGTGTTCCTCGAAGAGCTTGAACATGATCCGGCGCGCTTCATGCCGCATGTGGACGAGGAAACGCTGGGCGGGCCGGTCGTGCGCATCGATCTGACCGCGCCGATGAAAGACATTCTCGCCGAACTGTCGAGACATTCGATCCGCACCCGCCTCTCGCTGACCGGCCCGATGATCGTGGCGCGCGACTCGGCCCATGCGAAAATCCGCGAGCGGCTGGAGCGCGGCGAGCCGATGCCTGACTACTTCAAGAATCATCCGGTCTATTACGCCGGGCCCGCCAAGACGCCGGTCGGTTATGCCTCAGGCTCCTTTGGGCCGACCACGGCGGGGCGGATGGACAGCTATGTCGATCAGTTTCAGGCGGCGGGCGGGTCGCTCGTCATGCTCGCCAAGGGCAATCGTTCGAAACAGGTGCGCGAAGCCTGCGCCAAGCATGGCGGCTTCTATCTCGGCTCGATCGGCGGCCCTGCCGCCCGTCTCGCGCTGGATTGCATCCGCAAGGTCGAAGTCCTCGAATATCCGGAACTCGGCATGGAGGCGATCTGGCGCATCGAAGTCGAGAATTTCCCCGCCTTCATCGTCATCGACGACAAGGGGAACGATTTCTTCAAGGAATTGAATCTGGGCTGACGCGATTGGGAGGAGAAGGACATGGTCGTTGTCGGCGGGTGTCTGTGCAAGGCCGTGCGTTATGAAATCGCCGCTGAACCGATCGCGGCAAGGGCCTGCTGGTGTCGGGTATGCCAATATATCGGCGCCGGCAGCGCGACCGTGAACGCCGCTTTCCATAAAAGCGCCCTGACGGTTTCAGGCGAAGTCCGCGACTATCGCAGCGTCGCCGACAGCGGTTCAGTCATGCATCGCCGCTTCTGTCCCACATGCGGAACCCATTTGTTCAGCGAAGCGGAGTCGCGCCCGCATCTCGTTCTCGTGCGCGCCGGCACGCTCGACAATCCCGAAATTGCACGCCCCATCGCGACGATCTGGACCGCCAGCGCGCCGAGCTGGGCGTGCATCGACGAGTCCGTTCCGCGGATCGAAGGTCAGCCGCCGCCCGCGGGCTGAACGCGCGCCGAGCGATCCGCGTCTCTCGATTTTTCGGGTTCTCGCGCAGCCGCCATTGAACCGGAGCGGCATTCTGTGCAAGTTGCCCGCGAAAGCCCGCCAAGGGCCGAGCCCAAGGAACACCACGCATGTCGACTTTGCTTTACCAGGCCACCGTCCCGGTTTTCGTTCAGACTTTGGGGGCGCTCGACGCCATCATCGATAAGGCCGCCGCTCATGCAACGGCGCAAAAGATCGACCCTGCCGTCTTGTTGGCGTCGCGCCTGCGTCCGGACATGCTGCCGTTCGTTCGCCAGACCCAGATCGTTTGCGACAACGCCAAGAACATGGCGGGGCGCCTGGCCGGCGCCGAGATTCCCAGATTTGAGGACAATGAGGCCTCCTTCGACGACATCAAGGCGCGGATCAAGAAGACGCTCGACTATATCGGCGGCGTCAACTCCCAAGATATTGAAGCGGGAGAGAACCGCGAAATCGTCTTTCCGATCGGGCCCAACAAGATGAAGATGAAAGGCGCCGACTATATCTTTCACTTCGCCTTGCCCAATTTCTATTTCCATCTTACGACGGCCTATGGAATTCTGCGCCATAACGGGGTTGAACTCGGCAAGCGCGATTTCCTTGGCGCGGTGGTGGGGGTTTCGCCGGCCTGACGCGTTTTGGCGCGTCTGTCGTCTTCCAATTGTCATGAGGTCAAACGTATGAGCATCCATCGCATCGGCATCGGACCGCGCATGTCGCAGGCGGTCGTCCATGGCGACACGATCTATCTGGCCGGCACGGTGGCCGACAAAGCCGCCGGGAAAAGCGTCGGCGAACAGACCAAGGAAATTCTCGAAATCATCGATGGCGTGCTCGCCAAGGCTGGAACCGACAAGACCAAAATTCTGTCCGCCAATATCTGGCTGACCGACATCAAGACCTTCGCCGAGATGAACGCCGTTTGGGACGTGTGGGTCGCTCAGGGGCATACGCCGGCGCGGGCGACCGTCGAGGCCAAACTCGCCGCTCCGCAATTTAATGTCGAAATCGCCTGCATCGCCGTCAAATAGTTCAGCAAAGAAAGCTTTCGTGGAACACCGTTCTCCGCAAACCTTCGAAACAATGGCGACGCCCGGCCAGGCGATCGATCGCCTGGCCGAACTCTATGCCGAGGCGACTTCGGCGTTGCGCAGCGCGGTTGAGAAGTTTCTGACGGATGGAATCGCGCCGCCGCACGAAATCAGGGCGAAATTCCGCTACCCGCAATTGCGCGTGACGTACAAGCCCGAGGGCGTGCCGCCATCGAACCAGCGCGCTTTCGCCAAATTCACCGAAGCGGGAATCTATACGACGACTGTGACCCAGCCGGCGGCTTTTCGCGACTATCTGCTGGAGCAATTGGAGCCGCTCGTCACGGAATTTGGCGCGACCCTCGAGGTCGGAATCGGCGCCCAGGAAATTCCCTATCCCTATGTCTTCGAGACAGGCGATGAACTCGGGCGCGGCGGCGCTTCGGCTTCCGAACTCGCACGATTTTTTCCGGTGCCCCTGCTCGCGGTTGTGGGCGATGAAATCGCCGATGGCGCCTTCGAGATCAAATATGGCGCGCCGCGTCCGCTGGCTTTGTTCGACGCGGTGCGCGTCGACTATTCCTTGCGGCGGATGGTCCATTACACCGGCTCGGATTGGCGGGCTATGCAGCCCTGGGTGCTGCTGACCAATTATCACCGCTATGTCGATCAGTTCGTACGCTGGGGCCTCGAGCAATTGCGCGGCGGAACAGGCGTCGAAAAGCTTGTCTTGCCCGGCAATGTCGTCATCGACGCGAGCCTCACGGAAGAAGAGGCCGACGCGCGCATCGCCGCTGTCGCCTGGCACCGTTTCCAGATGCCGGCCTATCACGTGGTGCGCGCCGACGGGCAGGGCGTCAGCCTCGTCAATATCGGCGTCGGCCCGGCCAACGCCAAAAACATCACCGATCATATCGCCGTTCTGCGTCCCCATTGCTGGTTGATGGTCGGGCATTGCGCGGGACTGCGCCAGTCGCAGCTCATCGGGGACTATGTTCTGGCGCATGGTTATCTGCGCCAGGATCACATTCTCGACGACGCCGTGCCGCTGGATATGCCGATCCCCGCGCTTGCCGAAGTGCAGGTCGCGTTGCAGGAGGCGGTCGCGCGCGTCACGGGCGATCGCGGCGAGGCGTTGAAGCGGCGCTTGCGCACCGGCACCGTCGTCACCAACGACGATCGTAACTGGGAGCTGCGCTGGACGCAGGAGCGCCGGCGCATCAATCTTTCGCGCGCGATCGCGGTCGATATGGAATCGGGCACGATCGCGACGCAAGGTTTCCGCATGCGCGTGCCCTATGGCACGCTGCTTTGCGTTTCCGACAAGCCGCTGCATGGCGAGATCAAACTGCCGGGCGCGGCGAACGCCTTCTACGAGCGTTCGATCGGCGAGCATTTGCAGATCGGCATCGCCGCGCTGGAGCTGCTGCAAAGCCAGCGCGACACCCTGCATTCGCGCAAATTGCGCAGCTTCGACGAGCCGCCGTTCCGGTAAGGCCTGTATTGTGGACGCGGCCGATGGCCGCGTTCAGCGCTTAAGCGCTTATTTTCAGTTTGCTTCGGTGGTGGAAGATGCGCGGCCAGCGGCCGCGCGTACAAGGCTGTCTCGCCTATGCTTCCGTCAGCACCGGAATGATCGAAGCGACGAGCAGCAAAGCCATGGCGATGTTGAACGGCCGCACGAAGCGCGGATTGCTGAGAACCCGGCGCATCGCCGTCCCGAACAACACCCAGGCGGCGACGCATGGCAGGGTCACCAGCCCGAACACGAGCGCCACGATGAACACCGAGCGCGTGTAATCCTCCGACACGGCATAGGCGGTAAGGGCGCTGACCGCGATGACCCAGGCTTTGGGGTTGATCCATTGGAACGCGGCGGCGCCGAGGAAGCCCAAAGGATTGCCGCTATATTCCGTCTCGCCGACCGGCCCCGCGAACGCCAGTTTCGCGGCGAGCCACAGCATATAAGCCGCGCCGAGATAGCGCATCGCCGGCAGCAGCGCCGGAAAACGCGTAAACAGCGCGTCGAGGCCGATGCCGACGAGGCCGACCATCAGCGCGAAGCCGAGGCCGACGCCCAGCATATGCGGAATCGTGCGGCGAAAGCCGAAATTCACACCCGAAGTCAGCAGCATCAGATTGTTGGGGCCGGGCGTGATCGCCGAGACAAAGCAAAAGACCATCAACGCGTAAAGAATGCCAAACCGCATAGCCGCTCAATTCGTCTTCATGTCGGTGGGAGCCAGAAGACGCGGATATAGGCTTCTTTTCCCCGATTTGCGAATGCGCGGCGGCGGCGTTCGTCAGGCCTCAGCGATCTTCCTTTGATCCGGGGAATATTTCGCGTGCTCCTGGCGTCAATCGACGGCTCGGGTCCGGCCGTCCCGTCTTGCGCCGAGTCAGGAACCGGGGCCGGCGGCTCATCGCGGCGCCGCGGCGGCGCGCCTTGGTGCGCGCGATTGCGATCTCGCCCAGATGCGCGCCTTCCGGTTCAGCGCGCCCTTCCTCGCGCTCGATAAGCGTGGGCAGCCCGAGGAATCGCGCCCATAGCCGCCATTCCGCTCGGATCTCGCTGTCGTCGCTCGCCTCATGCAGCGTGATGGAAAGATCGGGATCGCGATGGGCCAGGCGGATTTCATAATGAAAAATCCCGTCCCGCAATGCGCTCATTCGCAGAACGACGCCGCGATAGGCGTTGGGCGCCATGGCGATATGCATGAAAACGCCAGCGACGCTGCGCGCGATCACCACGCGGTCGCGCGCCAGCAGCACCACCCGACGCCGTCCATCGGCGCGCGGATCGGAAACTTCAATGCGCCGGGGCTCGGCGACGCCCGGCTTGGGCGCGGCCGCAATGCCTGGAAGTGCTTGGGATCGCTCCGCCTGCATTTGAAATGATCTCCCGTGCGAGCCTGTTCGCTGGAGGGAGATTGGCCGGGGCGAGACTGCCGGTCGCCTAATATCTGTGGTTAAGCGCTCTTGAATCGGCCTTTTTGCCCGCCATTCGACGGGGATGGCTGGCGCGCGCTTTCCCGATTCAATCAAATTCGACGCAAATTATTTCTGAGGGATAAGAGGTCAAATCTGCTTGCGGTATTGGACGAAGCCCGAGCGCTCCGCGACCCCGTCGTAAAGTTTCATCGCCGTTAGGTTCGTTTCATGCGTCATCCAATAGACGCGCGGCGATCCCGCAACGCGCGCCCGTTCATAGACCGCCTCGATCAGCGCGCGCCCGATCCCCTTGCCGCGCGCCGCCGCGTTGGTGAACAAATCCTGCAAATAGCAGGTCGGTCCGATCATCGCAGTGTTGCGATGAAAGAGATAATGGACGAGGCCGAGAAGCCGCCCGTCCTCTTCCGCGACGATGGCGTGAACCGGCTCATAGGCGTCGAAGAAGCGCGACCAGGTCGTCTGCGTGACGTCGGTGGGTACGACGCGTTCGTAGAAACTGTTATAGCCCTCCCACAGCGGCGACCACTGGGGGAAATCGGCAGGGGTTACGGAACGGACAATCAATGCGCCGGGCATGGCGGTCTCCCAAATATTCATGAATCCTCAAGCGAGGCGCTGATCCGGTCTTTCGCGGGATCGTCGCTCAGCGCTCCTGTTCGCGCGGTTCGCGCTCCGAGGCGCCGCGTCGCGGCCGATCGCGAAAGGACTCAGCCGCTCGTCTGCGGGTTTCAAACGCCGCGCGAGTCAGGGCTTTCAACGGGCCCGTGAATCGATCGAAACTCTCGACCCGCGACACAATGCGCTCGCCGCGCGTCAATTCGCGATCGAGCGCGGCCATGGTTTTGGAAAGTTCCGCCTCTTCGTCGTCGAGCCAGACCCCGACAATTCTGCCCCAAGCGAGGGCGAGGCCTTGCAATTTGAGCGCGCCGGCGCCGCCCTCGCTTTCGATGCCGGCCGCCTCAAGCATGAAGCGCATCGAATTGACGACGACCTGATTGACGGCGAGCGCCGACAAAGGTTCGCGGCGCAGCCATTGCGTGATTTCGCGCAGGCCCTCGCGATAGGGGCTCATCGCATCAAGCCGGCGCATCAGCACGTCGAACAGCCGCTCTTTGGGCTCTTCGCTCGCCAGTTCGTCGCTGTGCTGCTCAAGCACGATCCGGTCGATGCGCTTCGAAAAGCCGGCCAGCACCGCGCCTTTGGAAGGGAAAGAATCGCGGAAATCGGCGAGCGACACGCCTGCCTTGGCTGAGATCGCCGATATCGAAATGTCCTCGAACCGTTGCTCCCCCGCCAGCGCCATCAGCGCATCGACGATGCGCGAGCGGGCATCGCCGGGGGCGCTATCGCCTTTGGCGGCGGCGGTTTCTTTGTCCTTAGCCATGCGAACTCCTCGTTTTCATTTCTCGCAATGTAAGCGCTCGCGGCTTTTCCTCCAAACAAAAGCGGGGAATGCAGCGACCGGCTCTATGATCGGGAACGATCGCGCTCATGGGCGACGCGGCGATGACGGACATTGGCCGCCTCAACGGTCCTCTGCTTCTTTGCGGAAGTCGCCGAACGCCTCGCGGCGCCCGCCCCTTCGCGCAACAGCCCCGCCATCTTCGCGATGCTGTCCTCCTCCGCCAGCGGCGTGTAGACGATCAGCCGCATGTCGGAGCCGTCGTCGATCGAAAAGCTCATATGTTCGAAAGCCATCGCGCCGGCGATCGGGTGGCGGATTTTCTTGATTCCCGAGAGGCGGCGCAGCACGTCGCGCTGCGGCCACCAGGCCCGAAACTCGGGACTTGCAGCCGTCAGCAAGGCGATCAGTCGCTCGAAATCGGGATCGCCGATATATTTGGCGCTGTCGGCGCGAAACAGGCCGAGCGCGGCGCGCGCCAGTTCCTCCCAATCGACCAGCAGATCGCGGTGGGCGCCGTCGGTAAAAATGAGATGCATCGAGTTGCGCCTGTCGCCCTCAAGCAGTCCATAATCGCCGAATATGGCTTGCGCCGCGGGGTTCCAGGCCAGCACGTCCCAGCGCCGCCCCATGACATAGGCCGGCTGGGTCGCGAGGCTCGCGAGCGTATGGCGCAGCGGCGCGTCGACCTGTTCGGGCGTTTGGGGGCGCGGGTTCGGCGCCTGGCGTCCGGCGAGAATGAACAGGTGCCGTTTCTCGGCTGCATTCAGCTTGAGCGCGTCGCCCAGCGCGGCGAGAACCTCGTTCGAAGGTCTGACGTCGCGGCCTTGTTCAAGCCAAGTGTACCAGGTCGTCCCGACGCCGGCGACCATCGCGACTTCTTCGCGCCGAAGCCCCGGCGTGCGCCGGCGCGGGCCCGACGTGAGGCCGACATCGGCCGGATCGAGACGCTCGCGCCGCGAGCGCAGGAAGGCGCCAAGCTCGCGTTGGCGGATGTCGTCGGAGGCGAAGTTCTGAAGGCTCATGGCGTGGAATGATAGCAGTATGGATACCAGGATAAAATAGGAACTGTTTGCGACACCGGGGAGCGCCCATCTTCGGTTCCGGGCAGTTCAATCCCGCCGGTCATGCCTAGCCATGACCGGCGGGTGAATAAGAAAGGAATTGCCCCGAAGCTATGGAGGCTCTCATTACAAATCTCGTAGGCAAGATCGCCCTCGTCACCGGCTCGACCGATGGCGTCGGCCGGCTCGTGGCGCGCAGGCTCGGCGAAGCCGGTGCGGAAGTCATTGTCCATGGCCGCGATTCCGGGCGCGGCGAGGAAGTCGTGTCCGAAATCAAAGCCGACGGCGGCAAGGCCCTGTTCTTCGCCGCCGACCTCTCATCCCTGGAGGAAGTGCGCGGCCTAGCCGATTCGGTGTTGCAGCATGCCGGCCGGCTCGACCTCCTCATCAACAATGCCGGCATCGGTTCGGGCGGCCCGGGCGCCGCGCGACGGACGAGCGCGGCGGGGCATGAATTGCGCTTCGCCGTGAACTATCTCTCGGGGTTTCTGCTGACCTCGCTTCTCCTGCCGCTGCTGAAGACGAGCGCCCCGGCGCGCATCGTCAATGTCGCTTCGGCCGGCCAGCAGGCGATCGAGTTCGACGATGTCATGCTCAGCCGCGGCTATTCCGGCGGCCGTGCTTATATGCAAAGCAAGCTCGCGCAGATCCTCTTCACCGTCGATCTCGCGCAAGCCCTCAAGGGGACCGGCGTCACAGTCAACGCCCTGCATCCGGCAAGCTATATGGCGACGACCATGGTGCGCGAAGCCGGCGTCTCGCCCTGGAGCACGGTCGAGGAAGGCGCGGCGGCGATCCTCAATCTCGCGACATCGCCCGATCTTACCGGGCGCAGCGGCCTCTATTTCGACGGCCTTCAGGAAACTCGGGCCAATGCCCAGGCCTATGATTCGCGGGCGCGCGAACGATTGCGCGCGATCAGCCTCGAACTCGCGGGCCTTTCATCCTCACCCCATCAATCCCAATCAGGACAACATCAGTCATGACAAACGCAATCGAACATGTCGTCATCATTGGCGGAACGTCCGGCATCGGCCTTGCCGCGGCCAAGCGGCTCGCCGGCGAAGGCATGAAAGTCACCATCGCGGGCCGCGATCGGGACCGGCTCGCCGCCGCCAGCGCGGCGCTTGCCGGCAAAGCCGACGCTCGGGCGCTCGATGCGTCCGACGCGGCGCAGGTTCGTGAATTTTTCGGGACGCTCGGCGCCTTCGATCATCTTGTGCTGGCTTTGGGCAGCAGCCGCGGAACCGGCGCTTTCGCGACGCTCGATCTGACGGACGTGCGGCGCGGCTTCGAAGAAAAGGTCTGGCCGCATCTGTCCTGCGCCCAGGCCGCCCTGCCGACGATCCGCAAAGACGGCTCGATCACCTTCATCTCCGCGGTGTCGGCTGAGATGGCGGCGCCGGGAACGGCCGGGATCGCGGCCGCCAATGGCGCGCTCGCCATTGTCACGCCCATTCTAGCGGCCGAGCTGCGGCCGCTGCGCGTCAATGCGGTGTCGCCCGGCGTCGTCGACACGCCCTGGTGGGACTTTTTGGCTGCCGACCGGCGCCAGGCGGCTTTCGCCGCTTACGCCGGCATGTCGCCGGTCGGCCGCGTCGGAACGCCGGACGATATCGCCAAAGCGATCGCGTTTCTGATCGCGGACAGTTTTGTCACCGGCCATGTGCTCACCTGCGATGGCGGGTTGCGGCTCGCGGCGTGAGGGCGGGGCTCATTCCCGATGCGGGAAGTTAGCGCGAAAGCCCGATCAGCCCGCCAGCTCTCCGGCGCGCTTGTGGGCGGCGGCGACCGCGCGGCGCATCAGCGGCGCGAGCCCGTCGGGCGCGCGCAGCGCGGCGAGGGCGGCGGCGGTGGTGCCGGCTGGAGAGGTCACATTTTCGCGCAGGCGCGAGGCTGGAACATCCGGCTCGCGATGCATCAGTTCGCCGGCGCCCTCGACAGTCGCCCGCGCGAGCCGCATCGCCACATCTTCGGCGAGCCCCAGGGCCGCGCCGGCTTCCGCGAGCGCCTCGACGAGCGCGAACACATAGGCCGGCCCTGAGCCCGAGACCGCGGTCACGGCGTCGATCAGATCCTCGCCTGGCAGCCATTCGAACTGGCCGACGGCGCAAAGAAGCGCCTGCGTTATCGCGCGCTGGCGTGTCGTCACCGCCGCGCTGGCGGCCGCGCCGGCGATTCCGCGCCCGACCGCCGCCGGCGTATTGGGCATGGCGCGAACGAAAGCGCGGGCGTCGGGCAATCGCGCCTCAAGATTGGCGATGGTCTTGCCGGCGATAATCGACAAAACCAGCGTCTGCGCACCGGCTAATAGTCTGAGTTCAGGCACGGCGGCGTCCAGCATCTGCGGCTTGACCGCGAGAACCAGAACCTCCGGCGCCGTTCGATTGGCGGCGGGCGGATTGAGGGCGATATGACGCGCCCCGGCGAGCGCCAGGATTTCGGGCGACGGCGCGGGATCGACCAGCGTGATTCGGGACGGCGCCAGGCCGCCTTCGAGCCAGCCCTGCAACAGGGCGCCGCCCATTTTGCCGGCGCCGACAAGCGCCAGAGACTGCGGCCATTGGGTCATTTTCGGTTCCTCACCCTCTTGCTGGAGCGGTTCAATTTCTGTCGCCACGCCTCACGCCGTCCTGGCCGGTCTTGTGCCGGCCATCCACGCTGTAACGCCGCCGCGAGCCTGTCGGAAGAATATGCAACGTCCCGGCATGGATGGCCGGGACAAGCCCGGCCATGACGGCGATGGCAGTTCTCTCAGCGTCTTCCGTGTCGCCCTCAGGCGCTGCCCTGGGTCTCGAACATGGCGAGCTCAAGCGCTTCGCGCGCGCTCCGGCCGGCCCACAGAACGAACTGAAAAGCCTGATAATAATTCTCACAGGCCTTCAGCGCCTCATGAACGATCGTGCCGCATTGCGCATCATTGGCCTGCGCGCCGCCCGCCAGCACCAGCGAATGGCGGAACATGACGATGTTTTCATTGCTCCACAGATCGAAATGGCCGATCCACAATTGCTCGTTGATCATTTGAGCGAGCGTGGAGATTTCGGCGCGTCGGCGGGCGGGAATTTTCAGGTCGAACGAACAGCCGACATGCAGCGATTCAATGTCGGGCAGCCAAGTGAAGGCGACTTCATATTGCGTCCAGGCGCCCGAAACCAGGATCGAAATCTCGTCCTCGTCGGCGCGATCGAACGCCCAGTCGTTAAGCGCGGCCAGACGCTCCACCACATCGACCGGATGCTCGGCGCGGTCGGCGACAAAACTCTGGCTGGGCGTCATTCTTGAGCCTTCGGGATGCGATGGAGCGGGACGCCGGAACACGCTTGCACAAACCGAGAGGCGAACGGCCAAGACCGAATCACCTGACCCGACTATAGCCGCACAAGAGGCCCTCGAACATGCGTCGCAAACTCGCGGATTCGCAGCCCCGCGTAAACCTCCCGTTAAGCGTCATCCACAGAATCAGCGAAACGAATCAAGGCTATGGCGTTGGCCGCGCGGATTGAGTCGGCGTTGAGTCCAATTTGGCTTCAAGCGCCGCCACCCGCTCGCGCAATCGGTCGTTTTCGGCTCGGGCCAGCGCCGCCATGTCGCGCACGGCCTCAAATTCCTCGCGCGTGACGACATCCATCCCCGAGAGCAATCGCTCGAGCTGGCTGCGCAGCGCGGTATCGACTTCGCGGCGCGCGCCGTCGGCGAGGCCGGCGGCGTCGGTCATCAGCTTGGAAAGGTCGTCGAAAAAGCGGCTGCGGGTCTGGGGCATGTCCGGGCTCCGAGAGGGGCGAATGTCTCGCCCGATATCTGGAGCCCGCCGCCGTTGGATGCAAGACCCGGTTCGGCTATGCTCGTCGCGGCCCCAAAACCGGGTCGATTCCGGAGGAGAACGAATCCCATGACCAAATCAATTGGCTGCGCTGTTTTGACGCTCATGCTTTTGGGGGCCCCGACGCTCGCTTTCGCTGATTCATCCTGCAGCGCGCAGGCCATGGACAAGAAACTCGCCGGCGCCGCCAAAACGAGCTTCTTGAAGAAATGCGACGCGGACGCCTCCACTTCATGTGACAAGCAGGCTGCTGACAAGAAGCTCGCTGGCGCGGCCAAAACGAGCTTCACCAAGAAATGCGTCGCCGACGCGACGGGCGCGTAAGAGGCGCTTCGATTCGTCGCTTCCGGGCGCTACTTTCGCCGCGCGAGGCGCGGGCGCGCCGGCGCCCCGGAGGCGACGAGAAGCTTGCGATATTCGTCGCGTTTCTCGTGAATGGACGCGATGACGATGCCCATCGGCACGCCGATATCGACGAGAACCGCCTCGGAGAGCTGCAGGCTCGCCTCGATTGTCTCAGGCACCGCGTCGGTGACGCCCAGGTCATAAAGCATCTTGGCATGGGTGGCGTCGCGCGCCCTGGCGACGAGGGTCAGGTCCGCGCGGAGAGTGCGCGCGGCTTCGACCACCGCCTCATTGGCGCGCGGCGCGTCCATCGTAACGACCAGCGCGCGCGCGGTCTCGACGCCGCAGCGGCGCAGGAATTCCGGCCGCGTCGCATCGCCGAAAAAGATCGGTTTTCCCGCCCGGCGCTCCCGGGCGATCAGATTGGCGTCCGAATCGACCGCGATATAGGGAATTTTGTGGCGGTCCAGCATGTCGCCGATCAGCGCGCCGACGCGGCCATAGCCCACGATGATGACGCGGTGTGCGTCGTCCTCCGGCGGCGGCTCCATCGCTTCGGGCGAAAGGCTCGGCGCAGGCGCGTGGCCGGCCAGAAACTCGCCCAGCCTGGCCAGCGCCGGCGTGACGAGCATGGTCAAGGTCACCGCGACGAGAATCATCTGCCCGATTTGCGGCGCGACCACCTTGCCCGCGACCGCGGCGCTGATCATCACGAAAGCAAATTCCCCGCCCGGGCCGAGCAAAAGCGCGACTTCGCGGGCAACCCGCGCCGGCAATCTAAAGACGGGGCCGAGCGCCATCACGGCTAGCGCCTTGGCGATCACGAGGCCGCCGGCAATCAAGAGAATGGGCGCCGGCGAAGCGAACAGCAGCGAAAGGTCGAGCTCAGCGCCGACCGCCACGAAAAACAACCCGAGCAGCAGACCCTTGAAAGGCTCGATCGTCACCTCGATCTCGCGCCGATATTCGGTCTCGGCCAGAAGAAGGCCGGCGATGAAGGCGCCGAGCGCCATCGACAATCCGCTGACCGCCGCGATCAGCCCCGTGCCGAGCACCACCAGCAGGCAGGCGGCCATGAAGAATTCCGTGCTCTTGGTCATTGCGACGGAATGAAAAAGCGGGCGCAGCACGCGCCGCCCGAGCACGATGAGTCCCGTCAACGCCAAAGCGGCGGGCGCGATCGTCAAGGCGAGGTCGATCCCCAGCCCGTTTTCCTGCCCGCCGATCAGCATCGTCACCATGAACAGCAGCGGCGCGACCGCCAGATCCTGGAACAGGAGGATCGCGAAGCTGACGCGCCCGGCAGCCAGATTGAGCCGCTTGCGCTCGGCCAGCACGGGAATGATGATCGCGGTCGAGGAGAGCGAAAGCGCCGCTCCGATCACCAAAGCGGCGGCCGGCTGCTGCCCAAGTCCGAAGGCGATCGCCGCGAGCAGCAGCGCCGAAAGCACGACCTGGGCGCCGCCGAGTCCGAACACGAGGCGCCGCATGCGCGTCAGGCGCTCGAACGACAGTTCGAGGCCCATCATGAACAAAAGAAACACGACGCCGAAAGCCGCGACGTGGTCGATCGTCTCGACGTTGGTCAGCGCCAGCGCGTCGAGCCAGGGCGCGCGCGCGACGAGGCTCCCCAGCCCAAAGGGTCCCAAAGCGACGCCTGCGAGCAGAAAGCCGAGCACAGGGCTGATGCGCAGGCGAAAAAACAGCGGCGCGACAATTCCCGCCGTGACGAGAAACAGCAGCGTTTCCTTATAGACGGCAAGATCGAAAGGAGCGTTCACACGCGGCTCCCGCTGAGCGTTCGAGACAATGGGCGAAACAGAGCTTAGTTGATTCGCGACTCGGCGCGACTCATTCCTCCTGGCTCGTTCCGTTGGCCTGCTTCCTGCTTGTTCACACGCGAGGCGATGCCTCGCGCGGTCGCGCGCGGCGCCGCGCCATGATATCAGGCGAAGTCAGACATCAAGGAGCCGCCCGTGAACCCCGCAAGCCACCAGACCGAAGTGCTTTCCATCATGAGGCTCGCCCCGGTCATTCCGGTGCTGACGGTCCGGGACGCGGAAGACGGCGTCGCCCAGGCGCGCGCATTGGTCGCGGGTGGCCTGTTCGCGATCGAGGTGACGCTGCGCACGGCCGGCGCCCTCGCAGCGATCAAGGCGATCCGCGATTCCGTTCCCGGCGCGATGGTTGGCGCCGGCACGGTCCTGACATCAGAGCATATCGCCCAGGCCTGCGCGGCGGGCGCGCGTTTTCTCGTCAGCCCCGGCGCTTCGCCGCGCCTCGCGCAGGCGGCCGCCGCCGCGCCTGTCCCGTTCCTGCCGGGCGTTGCGACGGCGTCCGAGGCCATCGCCCTGATGGAGCTTGGCTTTCACGCGCTGAAATTGTTTCCCGCCGAAGCGGTCGGCGGCGCCAAATTGCTCGCCTCGCTCGCCGGCCCGCTACCCGATTTGCGCTTCTGCCCGACGGGCGGCATCGATCTGGCCAAAGCGCCGAGCTATCTCGCGCTGCCCAATGTCCTCTGCGTCGGCGGCTCCTGGATGCTGCCCAAGGCTGCGCTCGCCTCAGGCGATTACGCGACCGTCGAGACATTGGCGCGCGAGGCGGCGGCGCTGCCAAAAGCCTAAGGACGCACCTGGCCGTCGCCGCGCACGCGATATTTGAACGTGCAGAGTTGTTCGACGCCGACGGGTCCGCGCGCATGCATGCGGCCCGTCGCGATGCCGATTTCGGCGCCGAAGCCGAATTCGCCGCCATCGGCGAATTGCGTCGAGGCGTTGTGCAGGACGATCGCCGAATCGACTTCTTTCAGAAAGCGCTCGGCCGCCGCGCGATCTTCGGTGAGAATGCAATCGGTGTGATGCGAGCCATAGGCCTCGATGTGATCGATCGCGGCGCTGAGCCCGTCCACGATCCGGCAGGAAAGGATCGCGTCGAGATATTCCGTGCGCCAGTCCGCCTCGGCCGCTTCGCTGACGCGTGGATCGGCCGCCATCGTCGCGCTATCGCCCCGCACAGCGCAGCCAGCGTCGAGCAGCGCCTTGACCAACGGCGCCAGATGGGTCGCGGCGCAGGCCTTGTCGACAAGCAAGGTCTCGGCGGCGCCGCAAACGCCGGTGCGGCGCAGCTTGGAATTGACGACGATGCGGATCGCTTCCTCGAGGTCGGCGGCGCGATCGACGTAAATATGCACGAGGCCTTCGAGATGGGCGAAGACGGGCACGCGCGCCTCGCGCTGGACCCGCTCGACGAGACTCTTGCCGCCGCGCGGCACGATCACGTCAAGCGCGCCGCCCAGGCCATCGAGCATTTCGCCGACCGCCTCGCGCGATGCGAAGGGCGCGCGCGCAATCGCGGCCTCCGGCAAGCCGGCGCGGCGAAGCCCCTCGACGAGACAGGCATGAATCGCGGCCGAGGAGTAAAAACTGTCCGAGCCGCCGCGCAGCACCGCCGCATTGCCGCTTTTCAGGCAGAGAGCGCCGGCGTCGGCGGTGACGTTGGGCCGGCTCTCGTAGATGATGCCGACGACGCCGAGCGGCGTGGCGACGCGCTCGATCCGCAACCCGTTGGGCCGCTCGAAATGCGCGAGAACGCGCCCGATCGGGTCGGGCAGGGCCGCGACTTCCTCCAGCCCGCGCGCCATCGCCTCGATGCGCGCCTCGTCGAGAAGCAGCCTGTCGAGAAAGGCGGGCGCCGCGCCTTTCGCTTTCGCGGCGGCGATATCGCGCGCATTGGCGGCGAGGATTTCGTCGCCGCTTTGGCGCAGGGCGCCGGCGGCGGCCAGCAGTGCGTCGGTCTTGGCCTGCGCGGGGGCGATGGCGAGCGCCCGCGCCGCCTCGCGCGCCTGCGCGCCGATGGCGCGCATAGCCGCCCGGACGTCGTTCGCAGGTTCGACAAGGCTGATCGCAGGCTCCATATGTCCAATCCGTCGGAGGGGCGCGGCGGGGTTGGGCCTTTCTTTAGGGCAGGCGCGCCGCGCGAGGGCTCCTATATAGTCAGCGCCGCTAAAATTGGGAAGTTTGGCGGCGCGCATCTTGCTTGGGGGTTACGCGAGCGGCTGAAGATTGAGGCAAAAAAAAGAGCGTGAGGCGCTATCGCTTCGTGTTTCCTGCCGCTAGTTTAGCGCTGCGTTCCGGCGCGTATTTCGAATCGGTGAAAATGGGCTGGTCATGGGGACCCGTTTTTCGGTTGCTTTGCTTTCCGTTGGTTTTGCGGTCGTTTCGGGGCTGCTCAGCGGGTGTTCGTCGCTGCCGCAACAGGCGGCGAACGGGCCGTCCAGCGCTTACCCTCTTTCGGAAGTCCGCCTCGGCGCACTGGACCATGATCCGCTCAGTCCGGAGCGCGGCAGCGTCGACGTGAGCGCGGAAGCCTTGTTCGTCAAACCCTTCACCTCGTCCGATCCGCTGTGGAACGCGCTTCTTCCGCGCCCCGATATCGGCGGAACCGTCAATTTCGACCGGAAAACCAGCGAGGCCTATGCCGGCCTTGCCTGGGATTACAATGTGACCGATCGCGTGTTCGTCGAGGGCGCTCTCGGCGGTTCGGTGAACGACGGTCATTTCGGCGCCATCATCCCCCCTGGCTTTAACGACATGGGCTGCGATGTTTCATTCCGCGAATCCGCTTCGCTCGGATATCGTCTGACGCAAAACTGGAGCGTCATGACTACGATCGAGCATATGTCCAACGCCGGTCTGTGCGCGGAGAACCGCGGCCTGACCAATATGGGCGCGCGTATCGGCTACGCCTTCTGAGGCGGGGGCGTCGAGGCGGCCCGGCCGCCTATCGCTCCACCAGGGCCATATCGTCGCGATGGATCATTTCCGCCCGGCCCGGCGTTCCCAGGATATGCGCGATGTCGCGCGAATTGCGCCCCTTGATGCGTTCGGCGTGCAGCGCGTCATAGGCGATCAGCCCGCGTCCGATTTCCGCGCCCTGCGCGTCGCGGATCGCGACGCAATCGCCGCGCGCGAACGCGCCCTCGATCTGCGTCACGCCGGCGGGCAACAGGCTTTTGCCGGAGCCAAGCGCTTTGGCGGCGCCCGCGTCCACGGTGACGGCGCCCTTCAGCTCCAGCGAGCCGCCGATCCAGATCTTGCGCGCGGCGACGGGGTTGGAGGGCGTCAGGAACCAGGTGCAGGGGGCGCCCGCGCCCATCGCCGCGATCGGATGCAGCACGCGTCCGTCGGCGATCGCCATATGCGTTCCCGCCGATGTGGCGATGCGCGCCGCCTCGATCTTGGTGCGCATGCCGCCGCGCGAAAGCTCCGAGGCGGCGCCGCCCGCCATCGCCTCGATCTCGGGCGTGATGCGCGCGACGATCGGGATCAGTTTCGCCTTCGGATTGTCGCTCGGCGGCGCGTCATAGAGGCCCGCGATATCGGACAATAAGATCAGAAGATCGGCGCTCGCCATGGTGGCCACGCGCGCCGCCAGGCGATCATTGTCGCCGTAGCGGATCTCGCTGGTCGCCACCGTGTCGTTCTCGTTGATGATGGGCACGGCGCGCATCGCCCCGAGGCGGGCGAGCGTCGCGCGGGCGTTGAGATAGCGCCGGCGCTCCTCGGTGTCCTGCAAGGTGAGCAGCACCTGGCCCGCCGTCACGCCATGGGCGGCGAAGGCATGCGCCCAGGCGCGCGCCAGCGCGATCTGGCCGATCGCCGCCGCCGCCTGGCTGTCCTCCAGTTTCAACGCGCCTTTGGCGAATCCGCTCGCCGTTCGCCCCAGCGCAATCGCGCCCGAGGAGACGACGAGGATGTCGGCGCCGCGCCGATGCAGCGCCGCGAGATCGGCGACCAGCGCGTCGAGCCATTCCTGTTTCAGCGCGCCCCTCGTCCGGTCGACCAGCAGCGAGGAGCCGACTTTGACGACGATGCGGTTGAAGCGATCGAGGGAGGGTTGCGGTGTCACGGGCGCCAATCTGACGAATCTTGGAGCGCTTCAATCAAAAATTTGGATTCCAAGCGGCTCCAAATCTAGTGGAATCAAAGATATCAAGGGCTTGATACATGCGGTGGTTCGAATTCTCCAAGCCCTTGCAAATTTTTATCGAGCGGCATTGAGGAATATCAAGGACTTGCAAGCGAAAAATCAAAAAAACATTTTTCAAAAGCCGCGTCGCGCTCTCAGCCCCAGCCGCTCCGCTTCCCCCGTTGATTCGAGACCGGCGTCCCTGCCGTTCGATCCGTCCCGGCCATAGCGAACGCTCCTCAGGATGCAACGGAAAAGCTGGATTGTCCAGAAATTGCTTCTTTAAAACAGAAAATTCGGGAATGGAGACTGAGGGGCGCCCAATCATCCGCGTCTGGGGCTTCTACGCGCGTGGCCTGGGTTCAGACCCACGTGAGACAGGCGCTGCTCTCGGCGTCGCCGCCCCATTGATGGCATGGAGGCGATTATGCGCGGGACGAATGTGAACTCAAGGACGGCCCTCCGGGCCGCCGCCGGAGGCGGTCGCCTGGAGGGCCGTCCTTGAGTTCACATTCGTCCCGCGCTCCGCTCCGCCATGCAAACAATGGACAATTCAGCGTTAGGATCACCCATAAAGGGTGATCTCGGACAGCGCGCCCTTTGTCAGCCATTCGCAACGGCGGCCTCACCGATAGCTAACAAAACCGGTGCAGGACCAGGGCGCCGAATGGTCCTCTTTATTCTCGAGGCATTCGCAATGGGAGGCGGTGACCTGATCGTTGGCGACGCCTTGCCGCGCGAGCTGCAGCGCGAGCTTGCAGGCCGCCGCCTGGGTCGTCGACGAGCCGTCGGCGTGGCGATCGTGCGCCAGCGCTGCGCCGGCGAAGATAAGACCGGCCGCCGCGAGGCTTCCGGCCGTCAGCATGGGACGCAACAATCGCTTCATTCAACTCTCCGGCGGCCCGATGGGCGGGGGATTAAGGGGGCGGTGGCGTCCCGGACTTTTCGACACGCGCCTTTTACAGGCGATTTGTGGCGGCATTGAATCGCCGGACCCCGCGGCGCGCAAGGCGGCGCTTTTCGCCATCCTGATTCGAAGTCTTGGAAGATCGTCCAGGACATGCCCCGTCCGGAAATGTATGATATATCATAAAGAATTCAACTTTTTTCCGATTTCGGCCGCGGTGAGGTTGCAATCTCGCGAAAAATACTGTAACAATATGGGCAAATGTCACGCGTATAATACGATAAAACGGGATGGGGTTGAACGTCGGCAGGCTCGGGAGGCTGGGCAATGACCTACGTCGATGCGATGGGGCGGTTACTCTGTCAGCTTGAGAAAAGCGCGCGAAGCGGCGAAGGCGCGCAATTGTCGCCGCAGGCGACGGCGCTGCTGATCGCGGCGCTTGACGCCCAATCCGAAGGCGCGAGCCAATCCCAGAAACAGACCGGCGGGCCCGCGTTTCGGATCGCCCTCGGCGGCGATAAGGGCGAGGCCGACGAATTGCTGGGCCAGACCCGCGACATTTCAATCGCAAGGGCGATGTTCGACGCGGCCGCGCAGCAATATTTCGGCCAGAAGGTCAGACTATGCCTGGGTCCGCGCATCGTCGAAGAGACGCCATAGCGCGCTTGAGCTAGCGCCGCCGCGGTCTATGCCGAACAAGCGATTTCTTGCGTCCCAAGGCTCAGCCGGACTTTGCGGTCCGGTGTCAGCGCCGCTTGCTCGAAGGCGGCGCGCGCGAGAGCGAGGTTGCTGGCGACGGCCAGAAGTTCCTGCGACAAACCCTGGCCGTCGATCGCTTCGACCCGGAAATAATAGGCGTCTGGCCCGATCTTGCCGGCGTCCAGTCCGTCGATGCGCGCCCGGAGCGCCGCGAGCGCGGCTTCGACGCATTGGGGCGTGAGATAGAGGCCCGCCTCAGGCTGGCGAGCAGATTTCCCGGCGAGATCGGCGAGGCCATGAATCCTGTGTTGCGGTTTCAAGCGCCGAATCCATAACAGCCAAGACTATGAACTAGTTTGACAACAAACCATTGCATGTCAAGGGGCCGGCTGGAGTTGCTGCGCCAGGCGGCAGGGGGACACTTTTTCGCCTGTGTTGCGCGCGTCGCGACACGCAAATAGCACGCGAATCGTCTCCTCTTGGCGTGTCACGCGCGCATTTTCGTCGATTATTGCGTGGCGCAGACGGATGCATATGGGCTGTCCATGTGCGGGGCGATCACCGCGCAGCCAATGGGTTAACATTGCGGTTAAGCAAGGGCGCGCTGCCATCGCCGTGCTCGGCGTCAAGGCCAAGCCGCTTCGCGGGCGCTACGCGCGCCTTGACCCCTCCGCGCGGCGACGGCCTTTGGCCACCATGTCCTTTTGCTGCGCGATGCGGCCTGAGGGGCCGCTTCGCGCAGCAAAAGGACATGGATGCAAAAACGCCACGTCGACGAGACGCAGTCATCCCGAAGGGACCGAAGCGAAGCGTAGGAGCGGCGCAGCCGCTTGACGGCGACTCGGCGGCGTGGCCCCGTTCGGCGGCGCCTTAATTTGAAAAGGCCCCAGCGATCGCTCCTAACGCGTTCAGGGCCACGGACGCGGCGGTCCAGGCCGCCGCTTGCGCATTCAGTTTACCAGCATCCTCGAAGGCCTTTTTGGTTGATTCGGCCCAGACCATTGTCCCAGCGACGGGGTCGTCCGGAATGATTTCAGGGCTATTTTCTACTTTGCTCGCGTTCCACCAAATCAACGAGGCCCGGATTCCTGCCCCAAGCCCCAAGAGCGCGAGGATGATGCTGGCGCACTTCATTTCGTCCTCACTTCGCACGAGATTCAGATGGGTGTTTGTCCGGGGTCGCGGCAGTTTTGTTGCGATAGACGATTATGCACTTGAAAAACCGTCTTCGTTCCGGCATCGTTTTGGTCATGAAGAAAATAATGTTCCTGGCGGCAATCTTCGTTTTGGGGACGTCGACCGGATTTGCCGGTAGTGGCCCGCCTGCCTGGGTCTGCTATGGACCATGTCACCCGGTCCGCTGCGCACTTCCCCCCGAACGCGTCAAATATCATCGTCTGCACCCGGAAGAGCGAGTTTATAGCATAGAGTTTCGTTGCCCAAGCACGCCATAATCGGAAACCGCTGCGATCCGTTGATTTCGGCAATCCGATCTTTGACGACGAAGCAAGCAAGCATTCGAGGCGCGTCGTTGGCCGGATGGTGCGGTTTGCGCGTGGCGTCATCAACCAAGCGATCGAACTAGCGGCGAAGCGCACCGCGCTGGCTTCCACAAACGCCGTGCCTGTTCGGGACAGTTCTCGGTCACCATCGGCTCCGCGATGGAGCCGAGTCGTTTGCCTGGCTTACGAAGCGCATGAAAGGAACAAAAAAAGAACTTGCGCATGAGAACAAAACATGCACAAATGCCCACACGACGCCGCTGTTGCGGTTTCGCCGCTGATTGTGCAGAAGGAAGAACAGTCGTGACGCAAGCCAATCTCCGTCTCGTTGAAGGAACTTCCGTGGACAAGACCAAGGCGTTGGACGCCGCTTTGTCGCAGATCGAACGCGCCTTCGGCAAAGGCTCGATCATGCGGCTGGGCAAAAACCAGAAAGCGGTCGAGATCGAGACGATCCCGACGGGGTCGCTGGGGCTCGACATCGCGCTCGGCGTCGGCGGTCTGCCGCGCGGGCGGGTGATCGAGATTTACGGCCCGGAATCCTCGGGCAAGACGACCTTGACGCTGCATGTCATCGCCGAGGCCCAGAAAAAAGGCGGCGTTTGCGCCTTCGTCGACGCCGAACATGCGCTCGACCCGGTTTATGCGCGCAAGCTTGGCGTCAATCTCGAAGATCTCCTGATCTCCCAGCCCGACACCGGCGAACAGGCTCTGGAAATCACCGATACGCTGGTGCGTTCGGGCGCCATTGACGTGCTGGTCGTCGATTCGGTCGCGGCGCTGACGCCGCGCGCCGAAATCGAGGGCGAAATGGGCGAATCGCAGCCCGGCCTGCAGGCCCGCCTGATGAGCCAGGCCCTGCGCAAACTGACCGCCTCGATTTCGCGCTCGAACACGATGGTCATTTTCATCAACCAGATCCGCATGAAAATTGGCGTCATGTATGGATCGCCCGAGACGACTTCGGGCGGCAATGCGCTGAAATTCTACGCCTCCGTGCGTCTCGACATCCGCCGTATCGGCGCCATCAAGGACCGCGAGGAAGTGGTCGGCAACCAGACCCGCGTCAAAGTGGTCAAGAACAAGGTCGCGCCGCCGTTCAAACAGGTCGAATTCGACATCATGTATGGCGAGGGCGTCTCGAAGGTCGGCGAATTGATCGACCTTGGCGTCAAGGCGGGCGTCGTCGAGAAATCGGGCGCCTGGTTCTCCTTCGACAGCCAGCGCCTCGGCCAGGGCCGCGAAAACTCGAAGAGCTATCTGAAGGCCAATGTCGAGATCGCCAATCGAATCGAAAAGGCGATCCGCGAGAATTCCGGCATTATCGCCGAGCGGATTCTCGACAATGCCGATCCTACCGAACAAGACGACGCCGCCGACGCCTGAGGGCTTTTAATGGGCGCTTGGTCCCCTCGGCGCCCATTCGCCAAAAAGCTTCTCTCGTCGCGCGACCAGAGCGCGGCCGCGTCTGATGGCGCGGCCGCGCTCTCTCTATGCGTGGGGCGGCGGCCACATCGGCCCGTCGTTATCAAGCGGCTGCGCCGCTGCTTCACTTCGTTTCGCCCCTTGCCGAACGAATGCGTCGCATTCGCCGGGGGTGACAACGCCGATCCGATGCGGCCTTTCGCCGATCATAGTCTTTTCTGACCAAAGCCGGCCAAATGGCCGTCTTTGCGCAGCAAAGACCATGGAAAGCCCGAAGCCGGAGCCGCGCGGACTCGTCAAGCCTCGCGAGCGGAGCGAGCGACCCGCGTAGCGGGCTCGGGCTTTACGGGGAGCACGGCTCCGGCACGCTGAGTTGCGCAAATCCAGCCCTGAAAAGCAACCGCGCCGCGCCGCGCCAATTTGCGTTTCACCCGCGAAACCTATAGGCCATGGCCCCGAAAACCCGGCAGCCCAAAGCGGGATGACACTTGGCGAAAACAGCGAACCGTCATTGCGAGGGAGCGTAGCCCGGCGAATGCAAAGCATTCGCCGGGCTACGCTCCCTCGCAATGATTGTTGGCCTTTTCGACCGAAAATCATCTCTCTCCAACGCTTCGCCGCCCCAACGGATGGCGCGCCTTGCAAGATTTTGAAAAGTTCAAGCGCGAAGCCGCCCGCCGCGCGCTTGAACTTGTCCAGCCTGGCATGAAGCTCGGATTGGGGACGGGTTCGACCGCGCGCCATTTCGTCGACCTGCTTGGCGAACGCGTCCGGGACGGCTTGTCCATCATCGCCGTCCCGACCTCGGAGGCGACGCGGGCGCAGGCGCGCGCTTTGGACGTGCCGCTCGCCACGCTCGACGAATATCCCGAACTCGATCTGACGATCGACGGCGCCGACGAAGTCGATTCCGCCTTGCGCCTGATCAAGGGCGGCGGCGGCGCGTTGCTGCGCGAGAAAATCGTCGCGGCCGCGTCCAAGCGCATGGTGGTGATCGCCGACGCGTCCAAATATGTCGCGCGTCTCGGCGCCTTTCCCTTGCCCGTCGAGGTCGTTCCCTTCGGCCTTGGCGCGACGCGCCGCCATATCGAACGAATCAGCGCCGGCCTCGATTGCCGCGGGCCGATCGCGCTGCGGCGCACAGGCGCCGACGGCCCCGTCTTCGTCACCGACGGCGGCCATCACATCCTCGATTGCGCCTTTGGCGCCCTCGCCGACCCCGAAGCGCTCGCTAACGCGCTGCAGGGCGTGCCCGGGATCGTCGATCACGGCCTGTTCATCGGCCTCGCCAGCGCCGCCATCCTGGCCGGCGCCGACGGCCTCAAAATCCTGGGCGATCTCGCCTGACTTTTTTCACTGCGCTTAACAGGAGACTTCCGACGTGGCTGCTACTCTGTCCCCCCTTAAAACCTTGTCCGCCGCTTTGCTCTTTTCGATCGGCGGCTCCTTCGCCGCTTATGCCGACGATCCAACGCCCGCCGCCCTCGAAGCGGCGCGCACCGTCATTTCCGCTTCGGGCATGACGCGCTCCTTCGACGCCATCGTTCCTCAGATGTTCGGCCAGTTGGAGCGCAATGTCCTGGCGACGCGGCCCGAACTCAAAGACACGCTGCATGCGACGCTGCTCGCGCTGGTGCCCGAGTTCACCAAAACCGAGATCGACGTCATCAATAGCTCGGCGCTGATTCTCGCCAAGCATATGAGCGAGCAGGAGCTCAAGGACACGGCGGCCTTTTTCCTCAGCGCGAGCGGCAAAAAATATGTGGAGGCCGAACCGGCCGCGTTCAATGAAATCTCTGGAATCGTCCAGGCCTGGAGCCAGAAGCTTTCCGTCGACGTGCTGACGCGCGCCCATGAAGAAATGAAGAAGAAAGGCGCCGATTTCTGATGCCTTCGCCTGTTCGCGCCCCGACTAGCGGGCTGCGTCGACCAAATTGAAGGACTCCAATATTCCCTCCCCCCTTGTGGGGGAGGGCTAGGGAGGGGGGTCGCGCTGACCTGTCAGATTGAGGCGCGACTATTTAAATTGAAAGTCCGGTGCGACCCCCCACCCCGGCCCTCCCCCACAAGGGGGGAGGGAGAAACTGCGCCAGCCTTTCATTTGGCTGATGCGGACCACTCATTGAGGAGAAGTTGTGAACTTTGACGTCGATCTCTTCGTCATCGGCGCGGGATCGGGCGGCGTGCGCGCCGCCCGGATCGCCGCCGGCTATGGCGCGCGCGCGATGGTCGCCGAGGAATTTCGCATCGGCGGCACATGCGTCATTCGCGGCTGCGTGCCCAAGAAGCTGCTCGCCTACGCCAGCCGTTTCGCCGACGATTTCGCCGATGCGGCAGGCTATGGCTGGCGCGTCGGTGAGACCCGCTTCGACTGGCCGACCATGGTCGCGGCCAAGGAAAAAGAAATCACGCGTCTCTCGGCGATCTACCGCGCCAATCTCGAAAAAGCGGGCGTTCAAATTATCGAGGAACGCGCCGAAATCGCCGGCCCGCAATCGGTGCTGCTCGCCAGCGGCCGGCTGATCAGCGCCAAACATATTCTGATCGCCACCGGCGCCGCGCCTGAATTGGCGCCCCACGTCCCAGGCCTCGAACACGCGATCTCCTCGAATGAAATCTTTGATCTCAAATCATTCCCGAGCCGGCTGCTGATCGTCGGCGGCGGCTATATCGCGGTTGAATTCGCCTCGATTTTCGCGCGGCTTGGCGCAATGGTGACGCAGGTCATGCGCGCTGACAATATTCTGCGCGGCTTTGACGAGGATATGCGCACGGGCCTGCGCGACGAGCTCTGCCATGCGGGAATCCTCTTTGGCTTCGGACGCCTGCCGACACGCATCGAAAAACGCGACGGCGCGCTGCATGTCGCCTTGTCGAACGGCGATCTTCTCGTCGTCGACCAGATCCTGGTTGCGACCGGACGTCGCCCCAACACCGACAAGCTCGGCCTCGAGAACGTCGGCGTCGCGCTGGACGCGGCCGGCGCGGTCAAGGTCGACGCCTGGTCCGCCACCAATGTGCCCGGCATTCACGCGGTCGGCGACGTCACCAATCGCATCAATTTGACGCCGGTGGCGATCCGCGAAGGTCATGCCTTCGCCGATCATGTGTTCGGCGGCAAGCCGGTCGCAGTCGATCACGAATCGGTGCCGAGCGCCGTCTTCGCGACGCCCGAAATCGGCGCCGTCGGCCTGACCGAAGCGCAGGCGCGCGAGCGTTACGACATTGTCGACATCTACCGCTCCAGCTTCCGGCCGATGAAAGCGACGCTGTCGGGGCGCCGCGAACATACGATCATGAAGCTCGTCGTCGACGGCGCCTCCGATCGCGTGCTCGGCGCGCATATTCTGGGGCATGAAGCGGGCGAAATGATCCAGCTCCTCGGCATCGCGGTCAAGATGAAGGCGACCAAGGCCGATCTCGACGCGACGATGGCCGTCCACCCCACCGCCGCCGAGGAACTCGTCACCATGCGCACCCGCACGGCGCGCTACGAGCGCAAACCGGGCTGATGGCGCCCTCGTCGTCATTGCGAGCGGAGCGAAGCAATCCAGAGGTCGTGACGGCTACAAGCGTGTATGCGACACTGGGCGGGCCTCCTTTTCGCGAACGTCAAAACGTTATTTCCGAGAAGTCACGCCCCCTGGTTTGCTTCGCTCCGCTCGCAATGACGGTTGCGGTCGTCGCTCACGCCCCCTCCAGCGCTTTCCGCAATTTCACGAGTTCGCCGCCGACATGTTCGGTGAAGGCGCGCACGCGCGCGGAATGGCGCAGATCCGGATGGGTCAGAATCCACAGGCCGACGTCGAGCTCTTCGATCGGCGCGCCGATGCGCGTCAGATCGGCGCGGCTATTGCCGATGAAACAGGGCAGCACGCCCGCGCCCGCGCCGGCGGCGATCGTTTCGGCCATGCTGAGCACCGAATTCACCCGGAACACCTGGCGGCGCTGGCTGATGTTCCGCTCCGTCCAGCGCCTGCCGATCGGCGAGCCCAGATTGTCGCCAAAGGCGACCCATGGCGCTTCCTCGACCGTCTTCGCTCCATATTCGAGCGCCAGCTTGGGCGAGGAATAAATCGCCCAGCGAATGGCGCCGATGCGGCGCCCGACCAGCGTCTCCTGCGGTTCGTTGGTCGCGCGAATCGCGACATCGGCGTCGCGTCGCGACAAGTTGAGCGCATGCGAGGCGAGGATGACGTCGAGATGAACGCCCGGGTTCAATTGCCGAAAGCGCGTCAGAATCGGCGGCAGGAGGTAGACGGCCATCGAATCGACCGTAGTGATGCGCAATTCGCCCGACGGCTTGACGTCGCGGCCGGCGACGCGGCGTTCGAATTCGACCACCTGATCCGACATTCCCGTGGCGAGCGCCACCATCTCCTCGCCCGCCGCCGTCGGCTGGTAGCCCGAGCGCGAGCGCTCGAACAATCTGGCGCCCAGCGCTTTTTCGACGGAGCCAAGACGGCGGAATATCGTCGAATGATTGAGGCCAAGCGCCTCGGCCGCGCCCACCAGCGACCGCGTGTCGGCGATCGCTTTCACGAGGCGAAACTCATCCCAGCTCAAAGGCGCGTTCATGGCCGCTCTGGATTTTTGCGACGACACAAGATTCGCCGAGAAAATTGCACGGCCGCTGGCGCGTTTGCAAGCTTCGCGTTTCTCTTGGCGAGCTCGCCGGCTATGGCGTCCCGCGCGGCGCGGCGGCGCGGCGCAGCCGATCGTTGATCGCCGCCCCCAACCCGGTCTCGGGAATCGGCGCTGCGGCGATCATGGACAGGCCCGTTTCATCGAGCGTCCGCAAGAACGCGAACAGATTGGCCGCCGCTTCGACAAGATCCGATGTCGGCGACAGGTCGAGCCGCGCGCCGGCCGTGCTGCCCGCGAGGGCGCCGCCAAAATCCAGCGCCGCCTCAACGGGCGCCGCATCGCGCGCCTCAAGCCGCAAGGCGGCGCGCGGCGCGTAATGCGAAGCGAGCAGCCCCGGCGCCAGCGGCGCCGCGCCCGGCGCCGGCTCATGCGCGCCGAGCGTGCGGCCCAGAACCGCTTCGATCGCTTCCAGGGTGATCGCGCCATGGCGCAGAAGACGCGGCGCGCCGTCGAGGCAGGCGACGATCGTCGATTCGACGCCCAGCTTCGTTGGCCCCGCGTCCAGGATCAGATCGACGCGCCCGTCGAGGTCGGCCAGCACATGCGCCGCCAGCGTCGGGCTGACGCGGCCCGAACGATTGGCCGAAGGCGCGACAAGGGGGACGCCCGCCGCGCCGATCAGCGCCCGTGCTGCCGGATGGCTCGGCGCGCGCAACGCGACGCTGCCAAGCCCGGCGCGCGCCAGAAGGCTGATGCGGCTCTGCGGCGCGGCCGGCGCGATCAGCGTCAGCGGTCCCGGCCAGAACGCTTGCGCGAGCGCCAGGGCGTCGGCGTCGAAAAGCGCCTCGGCGCGTGCGGCCTCGATATCGAGGACATGGGCGATCAGCGGGTTGAAGACGGGGCGCTCCTTGGCGGCGTAAATGGCGGCGACGGCGCGCTCGGATGTCGCGTCCCCCGCCAGCCCATAGACCGTCTCGGTCGGCATCGCGACAAGGCCGCCGGCGCGCAGGATCGCGGCGCCCCTGGCGATCGCCTCGCCGCTCGGAATTGCGATTTCGGTTCGCCGCTTTGTGGCATCGGTCATAAAAGGCGTCCGGCGCGGCTTGTGCGCCAATTGGTTTACATATAAACTTTATCGCGACTTGCCGCGCAGCTATCTCAGCCTAAGCTGGCGCGTCAAGCAGCCCCGAACGAGGGCTGTGGAACCGACGCGCCCGAGGAACCGCCCGTGACCTACCGCTCGCCTGTTGCCGACATCCTCTATTCCCTCACCCATGTCGCCGGCTTCAACGAGGCGATCGCCGCCGGCATTTTTGGCGAATTCGACGCCGAGACGGCCGCCTCCGTCATCGACGAGGCCGGGCGTTTCGCCACCGACGTGATCGCGCCGCTCAATCGCATCGGCGATCTGCAGGGCGCGCGCTACGAAAACGGCCATGTGACCTCGCCGCCCGGTTTTCGCGACGCCTATCGCGCCTGGGCGGCGGGCGGCTGGGCCGGCGTGACGGGATCGCCCGAATATGGCGGCATGGGCCTGCCCCATACGATCAACGCCGCCTGCGCCGAATTGTGGAACGGCGCGTCGATGGGCTTCGCGCTTTGTCCGCTGCTGAGCGAGGGCGCCATCGGCGCGTTGAACGCCTATGCAAGCAAGGAATTGCGGGACGTCTATCTTGGCAAGCTCATCGCGGGCGAATGGACCGGCACGATGAACCTGACGGAGCCGCAGGCCGGCTCCGATCTCAACGCCGTCAAGACGCGCGCCGAACGCGCCCCCGACGGCGCCTACCGCATCTTCGGTCAGAAGATTTTCATCACTTATGGCGAGCATGACATGGCCGATAATATCGTCCATCTCGTGCTCGCGCGCCTGCCCGACGCGCCGGCCGGCACGCGCGGCCTGTCGCTGTTCCTCGTGCCCAAATTCCTCGTCAAACCCGATGGTTCGCTTGGGCCCCGCAATGACGTGCGCTGCGCCAGCATCGAGCACAAGCTCGGCATCCACGCCTCGCCGACCTGCGTGATGATCTATGGCGACGGCGAGGGCGCCGCCGGCTGGCTGGTCGGCGAAGAAAACCGCGGCCTGGCGGCGATGTTCGTGATGATGAACAGCGCGCGGCTCGCCGTCGGCATGCAGGGCGTCGCGATCGCCGATCGCGCTTTGCAGCAGGCCCTGGCTTACGCGCGCGACCGGCGTCAGGGACGCGGACCCAAAGGCGGCGCCGAGATGAGCCCGATCATCGAACATGCCGATGTCCAGCGCATGCTGCTGACGATGAAGGCGCTCACCCATGCGGCGCGCGGCGTGTGCCACCTCACCGCGGTGGCGATCGACCGCTCGCTGCATGGCGGCGACGAAGCGGAGCGCCGGCAGGCGGGCGAGCGCGCCGCGCTGCTGACCCCGGTCGCCAAGGCGTTCTCGACCGATATCGGCGACGAGGTGGCGTCGCTAGGCGTGCAGGTGCACGGCGGCATGGGCTATATCGAGGAGACCGGCGCCGCGCAGCATATGCGCGATGCGCGCATCGCCGCGATCTACGAGGGCGCCAATGGCGTTCAGGCGATCGATCTCGTGCAGCGCAAATTGCCGCTGTCGAATGGCGCGACGGTCGCGCGCGAAATTGCCGGCATGCGCGCGATCGCCGCCGATGTGGCGGCGAAAGGCGGCGCGGATTTCGGCGCGACGGCGCCGCGCCTTGTCGAGGCGATCGACGCGCTAGACCGCGCGACGAAGTTTTTGAGCGAAGCGATCGGCGCCAACATGCCGGACGCCCTGGCGGGCGCGACGCCCTATCTCAAGTTGTTCGGCCTGGCGCTCGGCGGCGCCTGCCTCGCCAAAGCGGGGCTCGCCGCGCAAAGCCTCGCGGCGGCGGGCGACGCCTCGCAACTTGGCCGCGTCGCCTTGGCGCGCTTCTTCGCCGAAAAGATCGCGCCCGGCGCGGCCGGCCTTGAGAGCGCCATTCGATCGGGAGCCGGCGCGCTCCAGCAATTTGAATCAGCTCTGGCGGAGGCGACATGACGGATCACATCGAAATAGACCGCGACGGTCAGGTCTTGATCGCGACGTTGGCGCGAACGGAAAAGAAAAACGCTCTGACGACCGCGATGTATCAGGCGCTGGTCGAGGCTTTCGCGCAGGCGGGCCGGGATGAAACCATCGGCGCGGTTTTGCTGCGCGGCAAGGATGGAATCTTCACCGCCGGCAACGATATCGGCGATTTCCTCGCTGCCGCCGGCAGTATGGAGACGTCGGGCGGCACGCTTTTCATCCGGGCTCTGGCGGCTTTCGAAAAACCTTTGATCGCCGCCGTCGACGGACCGGCGATCGGCATCGGCACGACCTTGTGCTTCCATTGCGATCTCGTCTATGCCGCGCCGGGCGCGCGGTTTCAAATGCCTTTCGTCAATCTCGGCCTTGTGCCGGAAGCCGGGGCGTCGCTGCTCGCGCCGCAGCGTTTCGGCTACGCCAAAGCCGCCGAATTCATCATGCTCGCGGAAAGCTTTGACGCCGCCGCCGCGCGCGACCTCGGGCTCGTCAACGCCATCGTCGAGCCCGCCGATCTCTATGCGCATGCGCTCGCCAAGGCGCAGGCGCTCGCCGCCAAGCCGCGCGACGCGCTGCTCGCCACCCGCCGCCTATTGCGCGGCGACCCGGCGATCCTGAAGGCGCGGATGGACGAGGAATTGCGGCTGTTCGGCGAAGCCGTGCGTTCGCCGCAGGCCCGCACCGCCTTCATGGCCTTCATGCAAAAGAAGGCCTGACAAGCTCAAAACGAAAGGGAGGATCGCATGGCCGAGCCAACGCTCAAAGGCAAGACGCTGTTCATCACCGGCGCTTCACGCGGCATCGGGCTGGCGATCGGCCTGCGCGCCGCGCGCGACGGCGCCAATATCGCGATCGCCGCCAAGACGAGCGAGGCGAACGCCAAGTTGCCGGGCACGATCTATAGCGCGGCCAAGGAGATCGAAGCGGCGGGCGGGCGCGCCTTGCCGCTGATCGTCGACGTGCGCGACGAGGCGGCGGTGCGCGGCGCGCTCGAGCAAACGGCGGCGCATTTCGGCGGCATCGATATTGTCGTCAATAATGCGAGCGCGATTTCGCTCACCAATAGCCAGGCGACCGAGATGAAGCGCTTCGATCTGATGCATCAGATCAATGCGCGCGGAACCTTCATGGTCTCGAAATTCGCCGTGCCCTATCTCGCGAAATCAACGAACCCGCATATCCTGATGTTGTCGCCGCCGCTCGACATGAAGGAGAAATGGTTCGCCGGCCATACCGCTTACACCATGGCCAAATTCGGCATGAGCCTGGTCGTGCTCGGCCTTGCTGGCGAGCTGCGCGCGCGCGGCATAGCGGTGAACGCGCTCTGGCCGCGCACGACGATCGCCACCGCCGCCGTCAAGAACCTCCTGGGCGGCGATGCGCTGATGCGCGCCTCGCGCAAACCGGACATCCTCGCCGACGCCGCGCATGTGATCTTCTGCAAGGACGCGAAAAGCTTCACCGGCCATTTCATCATCGACGACACGTTCCTCGCCGAGAACGGCGTGACGGATTTCGACGCCTATCGCGTCGATCCGACCCAGGCGCTGGCCGTCGATTTCTTCGTGCCGGACGACAGCAAACCGCCGGCGAGTCTGGCGGCGGCGAAGGGCGCGACGGCATAGCGGCTTGCGTCAACGAAATTGATGAGGCGCTGGAAATTCCCTCCCCCCTTGTGGGGGAGGGTTAGGGAGGGGGGGCACGCTGACCTATCAGATTGAGGCGCCACTATTTTGGATAGTCCGGTGCGACCCCCCATCCCGGCCTTCCCCCACAAGGGGGGAAGGGGAAAGCAGGCCTCTTTCGTTTTGGCTGACGTATGCCGCTAGGCCCTTCGTTTTGCCCGCTCACGCTTTCTTGCCGATCACGCCAAAGATCAGCAGCGCCAAAGCGATGCCCGCGACCACGCCCGAGACTTGCCCGACCTCTTGCATCATCCCGGCCGGATCGTTCGAACTTGGCATCATCGTCCCCATGTAGAGAAAAAATCCGCCCGCGCCGAGAATCATCACGATCCCGGTGATAATGAACCGCCAATTCTTTTGACGCATATTCCCCTCCGGGCCGCCTCGTCGCGGCCGCATTGCTGACGCCCGGTGTTACGGGATGAAGCCGCAAAAGCGTCGGGCGCGCCGGTCAGAGGATCGCTTCGATCCGCCGGTCGGGGATGAACCAGGACAGAGCGATCGCGATATAGAGCGCGAGCGCGATCCACGGGCTGACGAAGGCGAACCCGGCCGCCACGACGTAAGCGGCCAGAGTGAGCCATTCCTTCCATTCGGCGCCAACCGCCTTCGCCAGCTTCGAATCGGCGCCGTTGCAGGCGATCAGCGCTTTTTCGAACAGGATATAGGCGATCGTCACCAAGGCGAGCGCGACCCCATAGGCGGCGGTCGGCGGCGCCGCGAAATGGGTTTCGTTCATCCAGCGGATCATCAACGGGATCAGCGACACCCAGAACAACAAAAACAGATTGGCCCACAGCGCGCGGCCGTCGACCCGCTCCGTCGCCTGCATGATGTGGTGGTGGTTGTTCCAGACGATGCCGACGTTGAAATAGCTCAGGGCGTAAGCGAGGAAAGCCGGCGCGCTGGCCCATATCGCGGGAAGATCGTAGCCGTCAGGCGTCTTCGTCTCCAGCACCATGATGGTGATGACGATGGCGAGCACGCCGTCGGTGAAAGCCTCCAACCGTCCCGTGTCCATCGGTCCTCTTCGCGCCTTGCGTTCAGGCGGCCGCGGCGGCGCGCGTCGCGGATTGGGCCTCAATCCGGCGCGCGATGCAAGACAATGTCCGAGTTCGCTCTTGTGAGACGATCAACAGGCGCGGAATTGTCCATTGGTTGCGTGGCGGCAGTCGAACACGATGGATGCGCGTTCCTGCGTCGCGACGGCTGGCGGCGTGATTTCAATGGACGGGCGCGGTCGGTTCATGAACAATATAATATTCATAGAATGGATGGCGTTAGGCGTCGGCGTCGACACAATCAGGCGGCGACCGATGCTCGCTCGGAATAGCCCGGTTTGCAACGGTGGCGGCGTCGATGAGCCGCCTCGATGTGGAGATTTTCCATGCACAGGCTTTTTGCAATGGCCGCCGCTGTCAATATTGCCTGCGGCGCCGTCGCCACTCCAGCCCGCGCCGAAGTCATAAAGACGGACGCCGGTCTCGCCGGCAAGAACTTCTGCTGGTTGTCGGGCTGGGATTCCGAACAATATGGTCGCGACCATTCCTACATCTATTCCTACCACATGCATGACTTTAACCAGGGTCAGATCGTTATCCATGGCACGTGGACGATCGGCCGCGAAGGCGTCGTGATCCTCAAGATCGATGGGGGAGGAACGCTGATCAGGCGATACGAAATCATTGACGACCACGTCAACGAACTCACGGGGACCATCGGCGGCGCCGCCGATGGTCACGTCTGCTGATTCATGGGCGTGGCTTATACGACATCCTTTCGCGAAGGGTTCGGAATGGCTTTCCTTCGGTTGAATCGCTCCATTTCGAAGCGGGCGGTTCTTTTCAGATATTCCCGCCGCGTCGACCGCGGCGTAGGGGCGTGATGAGCGAGACCCGGAAAATAGCAGCGATCCTCGCCGCGGATGTGGTCGGCTACAGCCGACTCACGGGCGTCGACGAGGATCGCACGCTGGCCCGGCTCCGCGCGCTTCGCAGCGATTTGATCGATCCGACTTTTGCCGTGCATCGGGGGCGGGTGGTCAAGCGCATGGGCGACGGGTTTCTCGTCGAGTTCCGCAGCGTCGTCGACGCCGTGCGCTGCGCCATCGAAATTCAGAACGGCATGGTTGAGCGCAATGCTGGCCTGCCGCAAGATCGCCGCATCGAATTTCGCATCGGGATTCATCTTGGCGATGTCGTCGAGGAGAGCGACGGCGACTTGATGGGCGACGGCGTCAATATCGCCGCGCGCCTGGAAGGCATTGCTGCACCCGGCGCGATCTGCCTGTCTGAGGACGCCTATCGCCAGGTCCGCGCCCGGCTTGATCTTGCCGTCAGCGATCGGGGCGCGACCCAACTCAAGAACATCGCCGAACCGGTTCGCGTCTATTCGCTTGAGGTCGGCGCGCCCGCTCAGCCGAAACCCACGCCACCCGCTTCGCAAATGAAGCCTGCCGCGCCCGGGAGACGTTCGGCGCTTGTGTTGCCCGTTATAGCGATCGTCGCCTTGCTTGTCGTTATCGCGGCGGCCGCTTGGTATTTTCTCAATGCAAAACCGTCCGCGCCTGTCGCCTCGAGCGTCGCTACCCCGGTCGAAGCCGCGCATCTTTCCATCGTGGTGCTGCCGTTCACGAACCTTTCCAACGATTCCAGTCAGGATTATTTCGCCGACGGCGTCACGGAGAACTTGACGACCGATCTGTCGCGTATCCGCAACAGCTTCGTGATCGCGCGCAACACCGCCTTCACCTTCAAGGGTAAGAACGTCGACGCCAAGGAGATCGGCAAGGAACTTGGCGTGCGTTATGTGCTCGAAGGCTCGGTCCAGCGCGACCAGAACCGGGTGCGCGTCAGCGCCCAACTCATCGACGCGCAATCGGGCTCCCATCTTTGGGCCAACCGTTTCGAAGAAGACGTGACCGATTTGTTCAAGCTGCAAGATCAGGTCGTAGCGCGGTTGGTCAACGCTCTGGGTTACGAACTAGTCAAGGCGGAGGCGGAAAAGGGCGCCCGCTCCAAGAGCCCCGACGTTATCGATCTCACCATGCGCGGGTGGGCCCTGGCGTGGCAAGCGACGCAGACGCCCTCGAAGGACAATTGCGATTTGGCGCTGGCCTTGTTCGACGAGGCGCTCAAGATCGACCCGAACGACGCCGACGCGTTGACAGGCGAGGCTCTCATCTATGGCATCGAATATTCTTTCGGATGGGGCGCCGCCGGGACCGACTACGATGCAAAAATACTTGGTCAGACCGACCGGGCCATCGCGCTCGCCCCAGACAATGTGCAGGCGTATCTGGTAAAAAGCCAATACCTGTCGTCTTCGCGCCGCGCCAACGAGGGACTCGACGTCGCCGATGCCGGGCTGGTCGTTAACCCAAATAACGCCCAACTCTATTCGGCGCGGGGTTTCGCCGAAATTGCCCTCGGCCGCTTTGAGCAGGCCAAGGCTGATTTTCAGCCAGCCATGCGGTTAAGCCCGCGCGATCCGGCGGTCGCTCAATGGCATGTGAACTTGGGCCTGGCGGAACTTGGCCTCGGGCATTTCGACGTCTCCGTCGATGAATTCCATAGATCGATCGATTTCGGCAATCGCACTTTCATACCCTACGGGTGCCTGGCCGCCGCCTATGCGCTCGACGGCAAGATGGAGGCGGCGAAAACGGCTCTGGCGGAAGCCCGCCGCTTCAATCCAAAATTCACTGTCAAACAGATGATCTCCATCGTGCCGGTTATACCCAACTTGCTCGAGGGCCTACGCAAAGCGGGACTTCCCGAGGAGTGAGACGCGAGAAAAATCGCCAACCCCACGCCGTGCGCGCGTCTCCAAAGCGATTGATCTTGATGCCGGTTGGAGAAGCGTTTGATGTTACACGCTACGCCCTCGACCCCGGCCAGCCGTAATGGTCATGCAGCCGCTTCATGCCGGCCTGATCCATCAGCGCGAGCGGGTCCCATGGCGGGCTCGCCTTGACCTGGTCGCGCGTGACATTGAGCTCCACGCGACGCTCCGTCCAGTCGATCGTCGTCACCGCATGGGGCGACATCAGCACGCGTTTCCCAAGCCACCAATTACTGGTGTCGACGACGAAATAGTTGACGGTCCATAGGGCGGCGTCGATCAGCAGATCCTCGACATGGCCGATGTCGCCGTCGCTGGCCGCGATCGGACAACCGGTGATCGCGGCGACGCTTTGCAGATGCGGGTCCGCATCGTCGGGAGCGGGATCGACGGCCGCCGCGTCGCGGATCGAAGCGATGCCGAAATAAGGCTCGGTCGCCAGCGGCGCCGCGATCGCGCCGGCCTCCGCGCCGAGATAGCCGCCGCCCCAAAGCGGATCCCAGCCATAATAACTGTAAAGTTCGCTCTCCATCTGGCGCGACACCGGCTGATGTTCGCGAATGTCGGGACTGCCTTCGACCTCCGTCTTCGTCAGCGCCACGGCGAGCTTTCGCCCTTCGTAATCGGCCTGCCCGATCGCGGAGGGATGGACCAGCACTTTCCGTTCGGCGAGCCAAGATCCGGCGTCGATGACGAGCCAACGCAGCTTCCAACTCTGGTCGTCGAATAGGAAGTCGCTGACACTGCCAATCCCGCCATCGCTCGCCTCGATCGCATAGCCGTTGAACGCCGATATGACCTGCAGCATGGGTCGTCCTTCGCAGCTTGCCGCCTGAGCGGCGGCGATTCAAGTAAAGCGCGTTTCCGGTCAGAAGGTTCCCTCGCTGATCTCAATCCAATTTTTACCTCTGGCGGGGCATTGTCGCCTCAAGTTGAGGACGAGATGTTCGTCGGAACGGTGGCGCTATGACGCTGGGCATGGGTTTTCACGAAGCGCCGGCCGTTCGCCGAGGCGATGAGGCGCCCGCGCCTTTCCGCTTCGCCCCCACATTCAAGATCGACCTTGTTTTTTCGCTCGCCTATGTCGTTCTGTTCGTCCTGACATGGGCGCGATGCGCGCATACGCCCTGGGTTTGCGCGATCGCCGGCCTGTTCGGCTTCCTGCTCGCCTGTTGTTACGCGGGCAAGGTTGCGATCATCGGCCTTCTCAACAAGGGCGGCGGCGACGCGCGCACCTATGTCATCTCTTCCGGTCTCGTGACGACCGGACTTTACGCCTTCTCGCGCAATCCGACCTATCTCTTGACCTTGATTCAGTGCGTGGTCTGGTCGGCGCTGCTCGTCTTCCTTCAGATTGACGCGTCTTTCGAGCCCGTCGTTCTCGCGCTTGCGATCCTGCTGCCGTTCGCGTTTTTCTTCCTCACCGATATCGTGATCATCAAAAGAGAAGATTCCGCGTTGAGCGCCGCCCATCCCGAGGCTTTCGCCGCTTATTCGAAAAGCGTCGGCCGCTGGTTCGGCTGCAAGCGGGGCGTGGGCGCTAATCAGCCGCCATAGCGATTGGCGACATCAGACGAAATCTTCGCGGCTTCGTCGAGGTAGCGTGCGATGATTTCGCGAGCGGCGGGCGTGCAGACGCGGTAGGAAAGTTCATAGCCGCGAAAACCGTCGTTATAGGCGCCCGCGAGGCTTTCCTTGCGCGCCTCGCTCTTGGCTTCCGCCTCCAGCAGGTTCGCCATTTTGGCGTGGAAGGCCTCGGCGTCATGCGCGCCGCAAAGATCGCGCAAGTAGGCAAGCGCGCCCATCAATTCGGCAAGGCGCAGCAATTGCGGTTCATAGGGCGGTGGCGGGTCGGCGGCCGGCGCCGGCGGCTCGGCGGGCGCCGCGGGCTTGGCCGGCGCCTGCTGGGCGCAAGCTGGCCCCGCAACAGCCGCGCAGAGAGCGGCGACGACGGCAAGGCGGAGGAGCCGCGCGCTCACGGGCAGGCCTTGATGAGGCTCGCCGCCCTGGCGAGGATCGCCTCCAGCCCGGGCGTGGTCGGTAAATCGCCCGCCGCCAAAGGGTCGATCCAGAGCACGGAATCGGCTTCCTCGCTCGTTCGCGCTTCGCCGCCGGTCCAGCGCGCGACAAAAGACGCGATCACATAATGCGCCCGCACGCCCTGGTCGTCGCGCACGATCGATTCGACATGATCGTTGAAGGCGACGATCTCGGCCGTGACGCCGACCTCCTCGTCAAGCTCCCGCAACGCCGCCTCGTGCAGAGTCTCGCCGATTTCCACCACGCCGCCGGGCAACGAATAGAGCCCGAGCAACGGCGCCCGCGCTCGGCGCGCGACGAGCGCCTTCCCATCGCGAAAAACCGCCAGCGAGACGGCGAGGATCGGACGCGGGGGATAAAGGCGATCGTTCAGGACGGAACCTCAAATCCATGCGTCAAACGTGTTGGCCGCCATTGATATGGATTTCGGCGCCATGCACATAGCTCGATTGTTCGGAGCAAAGAAAGTAGATCGCCTTGGCGACTTCTTCGGGCGAGCCCAGGCGGCGCAACGGGATTTGCGCGACGATCTTGTCCGTGCCCGGCGACAGGATCGCGGTGTCGATCTCGCCGGGCGAAATGGCGTTGACGCGGACGCCGCGCGGGCCGAGATCGGCCGCCATTTCGCGCGTCAGCGCCGCCAAAGCGGCTTTGGAGGTCGAATAGGCGGCGCCGGCGAAAGGATGCACGCGCGCGCCGGCGATCGATGTGACGTTGACGATCGAGCCATGCGCTTTTTCAAGCTCGGCGATCAGGCCGCGCGCCAGCATCATCGGCGCAAAGAAATTCACCTGAAAGATCGTCTGCCAATCGACAAGCTCGGTTTCGAACAGCCCAAGCCGGGAGCCGCCGGCGCCCTTGGGCGATATCGCGGCATTGTTGACGAGCCCGTCCAGCCGTCCGTCATCCAGCCGCTCGCGGATTTCCGCGATCGCCCGCCGCGTGTCGGCGGGATCGGCGAGATCGATCTGGAGATGGTCCTGCGGCCCCGCCATCCAAGGGCATTCCTCGGGAAAAGCATGGCGCGAACAGGTGATGACCCGCCATCCCGCCGACGAGAACCTTTTGACCGTCGCATGGCCGATGCCGCGCGAGGCGCCGGTCAGCAACATCGTCTTGCGCGGCGCATTGGTCTGAGCTTCAGTCATCTCGTCCCGGCTCGCAGATTGGTTTCCGTCCATCCCCAAACAGGATTTCGGAAAAGTGTCGCGCGGTTTTGCGCAAAAATCCTGCTTCTTCCAAAGACCCTAACCAAGGATTCGTCGGCTCGCCAACGAATCCTTGGTTGGCGCAATCATGACGGCGAAATTACAAAGACTCACATTTTTGTGTGCGGTGCAGCAATTGAATATGGGCGCCACGTCTCCTATCTCCTGTTCAGTGATTAGGGAAGACCGGCTGGCCGCCCGTTCGGTCGCGGGTTTTCTGCAAGCCGCTGATAAATAAATAGGAAAGTGACATGCGGTGCGAAAATCGCCGAGGCTCGATATCGGCGACTCGACCGTCGCCATTAGCCTCGCCCGGTCCGATCGCTGAACAAGAGGAGGCGATTCTTCGTGGTCGCTAAGGAAGCGAAGCGTCTGAAGTTTCAAATTCAGCCGCCGGTTACTACAGAATAGCTAAGATATTAAGATGCGCGAAAGCGCAAGAAGGCAACAAAAGACTATGCGCACCATTATGTTTCTTGGAGCAGGCGCCATCGCGCTGGCTCTTTATGTTCTCTACGTCGACACCTATGCTTTAGGCCCTCGCCTTGTATCGGGAGCGTCGCCCTATGCCGACGTGGCGCCGATGTCCTTGTCGGTTCCGACCGAAGGCCGGGCGGCCTATGTCGATCCAACGGCTGATCCCCAGGCGCCCAAAGCCGACGCCCCTGTTTCATCCGGCCGGTGAAAACCGGCTGATTCGGTGAAAACCGGCTTCGAAAAGCCGGAAGATATGCAAACCAAAAATTGGAGATAAAAATGCGCAACATCATGTTGTTTGGCGCTGCCGCTATCGCTTTGACCCTCAGCGCCGCCAGCGCCTCCGCCATGGGCGGCGGCAATCTCTCCCCCGAGCAGTCTCCCTATGCCGTGATCGCGCCGCAGACGCTGCAGCAATCGCCCATGCAGGAAGGCCGCTCAGCCTATACCGGCGACGATTCGGGCTATTCGTCGAGCTATGGCGTGCAGCCTGGCTATGACGCGCCCCAAACCCTCACGACTCCGGAAGATCGCAACTATTATTCGCGCGGCCGGTAAAGCCTGGCGTTCCCAGAAGCCTTGCCTAGAAGCCTTGTTGGTTGTCGATTTCCCATCGAGAGGCGCCCAAGGGCGCCTCTCTTTATTTTGCTTCTGATCTGACGCCGCCGAACTCAGGGATAGAGACGCTGGCGCCGCCATGGCGCGCCCATGCCCTCGCGCGTGAACAACACGCGGTCGTGCAGGCGAAACGGGCGATCGTGCCAGAACTCCATCGCGATCGGCGTCAGGCGGAAGCCGCGCCAATAGGGCGGGCGCGGCACCTCGCCGACGCCAAATTTCGCGACATAGCCGGCGATGGCTTTTTCAAACGCGAAACGGCTTTCGAGCGGCCGCGATTGCTGGCTGGCCCAGGCGCCGATGCGGCTGTCGCGCGCCCGGGTCTTGAAATAGGCGTCGGCTTCCTGGTCGCTGACATATGCCACAGGCCCGCGCAATCGAATCTGCCGGCGCAAGGATTTCCAGTGGAACAAGACGGCCGCTTTGGGGGTGGCGGCGATCTCGCGGCCTTTCGCGCTCTCTTCGTTCGTATAAAAGACGAAGCCGCGCTCGTCGGCGCCCTTGAGCAGCACCATCCGCACATCGGGCAGGCCGTCGGCGTCGACCGTCGCCAGGGACATGGCGTTGGGATCGTTCGGCTCGGTCTTGCCGGCGTCGGCGAACCATTGCTCAAATAAAGCGAAGGGCTCGTCAGCTTCGGTGAAGTTACCAGACGTTAACTCATTCAACGTGTAATCTCCGCATTGCTTTGTCGCCTTGAGGGAGCTTCTACCTGCGATCGGAACCAACGGCGATCCCAAATCCGGCGACCTATTCCAGCGCCCCCGATCGCGGCGGCGCCTGTCCAGCGCGCGCTACGCGCGGGTGGGGGCCCATCGCCACGCTCGGGCTCCTAGCGCTCGGCCTTGCCGGCTGCTCCATGACCATCGGGCCTTTTATGAGCGATGACGAGACGGGGTCGATCAAGCCCGCCGCCTCTCCCCTGTCGCCCGATCTGGACATGAAGGATTGGCGGATCGCCGAGCCTATTCTCGCATCGGCGCTCCTCAATGGCGAGCCGCAAGCGCCGGTCAAATGGTCGAACCCTGATTCGGGGCGGAGCGGCGCTTTCCAACCCGTCGCCGCCACATTCTCCCGCGAGGGCAAGCCCTGCCGCGCCTTTGTCGCGCGCATCGTCGTCGCCGACGGGCCAAAAATGCTGCAGGCGGTCGGCTGTCCGGGCGAGGAGGGTGCGGTCGCCCTCGACAAGGTCGAGCCCTGGAAAGGGCTCTGACCGGCGATCCCAGCGAAGGCGCGGGCCGATGGCGCTCGATGGCGCCTTGCGCGCGCCGCCTTCATCGCCCAAATAAGCGACGAGACAATGGCGCCCGCGCCTTGAGGGCGGGCGCGCAAGGCTGGGCTCTTTATGCGCGATCCATATGAAATTCTCGGGCTTGCCAAGTCGGCGAGCCCTGCCGAAATCAAGTCGGCCTATCGTCGGCTGGCCAAGAAATACCACCCCGACCAGAGTAAGGAGCCCAAGGCGAAGGACAAATTCGCCGAAATTGGCTCGGCTTACGAAATCGTCGGCGACGAGAAAAAGCGCGGCGCCTTCGATCGCGGCGAAATCGACGCGGAAGGCAAGCCGCGCCATCAGGGATTCGAGGGCTTTACCGGCGCGGGTCGCCGCTCGCGGTCCGCGCGGGGCGGCGATTCCGACTTCCAGCATTTCGATTTCGACTTTGGCGGCGGCCCCAGCCGCGCAACGGCCGGCGCGGGCATCGATCCGGATATCCTCGCCGAATTGTTCGGCGCCCAGGCCACCGGGCGCTCGCGCGGGCCCCAGCGCGGCGAGGATGTCGCCGTCACTGCCACGGTCCCCCTCGCCATGGCGGCCGCGGGCGGCTCGGCGCGCGTGACCTTGCCGACCGGCAAGACGCTCGATGTCGCCATTCCCGTCGGCGTCGAAGAGGGCAAGCCAATCCGGTTGCGCGGCCAAGGCCAGCCCGGCGCCAAAAACGGGCCCGCCGGCGACGCCCTGGTGACCATTCGTTATGCGCCGCATCCGTTGTTCAAAGTCGAAGGGCGCGATTTGCGGCTTGATCTGCCGATCACGCTTTATGAAGCCGCGCTCGGCGGCAAGGTTCGCGCGCCCACGCTCGATGGCGAGGTTGAACTCGCCATTCCGCAAGGAGCGAGCAGCGGCAGAATTTTGCGCCTGCGCGGCAAAGGGCTGCCGGCTGTCGGCGAAGGGCGCCACGGCGATCTCCTGGCGACGTTGCGCATCGTGATGCCCTCGGGCAGCGATCCCGAATTCCTGGACCTGATGCGCCGCTGGCGGGACGAAAAGCCCTACGATCCGCGCGCGACGATGACGTGATTCGCAGACGCCCCGCGCGATCAGCGGGCGTCGATATGCTGAAGGGCGTCGCGCAGCGGCTCGCTCGATACGACGACCCAGCCCGTCAGCGGCGTATCCAATTCAAGGATCAGGAATACGACCGATGATATCGACAAGGCGCAGAGAAAAATCGTCGCATAGATCACTCTGTTGCGCGGCGAGCTCAAGCCGAACACGGCGAAAATCATGATCAGCCATGAGGTCATGACGCAGAGCATCGGCCAGGAAATGGTGGTCTGGGCGGTTTCGATCAGCCGCCAGCGCAGCTCCAGCGTCTGCGTCATGCGCGCCTCGAGCTGGTCAGCGAGCTGCTGGTGGAATTTGTCGGTCGGCTCCAGGCGCCGGATCGCGCTGTCGATTTGAAGGAGCAGCGCGCCCAGTTGTTCGGCTTCGATGCTGCCGGGCGCAAAGCTCTTGAGATGCGTGGGATAGACGCCCATCGGCTTGGGCTCGTCGGGCCAGGTGTCGGCGATCGCCGCCGCGACATAGGTTCGCAGCAGCGCGCGGGTCGGATCGGCGGCGCCGCCATATTCGCGCAGCCGCTCGTCGAGCGCGACGATATCGGCGCCGTAGCCCCGCAAATGGCCGCCGAATTCGTCGAACGCCGTTTTCACCGAAGACGTCAGCAAGCCAAGAACCAGCGCCGTCAAGGTGACCAGAATGGAAATGACCAGGCGAACCGCATCGATCGTGTCGCGGCCCCGGTGGCGCTCGGCCAATCGTCCCTGCAGGAACAGACCGAGCGCGCTGCTCGCCAGCAACAGCACGAAGACGAGACTGGCGACGGCGGTTTCGTTCATCGGGCCATGTTTGCCCGTCCCGCCGCCCTTGACAAGACGCGGATGGATCGGCTGGCCGCGCCCGGTCTATCGATGCGCGCGGCCCGGCAATTGATTGCAAGGACGCGCCCATGCACAATGGCGCGAATTTCCTCCGGCCGGGCCGCGCGCAATGACCTCGACTATTCTGATCCTCAACGGGCCGAATCTGAACCTGCTGGGCAAGCGCCAGCCGCATATTTACGGCCACGAAACTTTGGCGGATGTGGAGGCGCAATGCCGGGCGCTGGCCGTCGAGCTCGGCTTGGCGATCGAATTCAAGCAAAGCAACGCCGAGCATCAGCTCATCGACTGGATCCATGACGCGCGCGAGGCCGCGGCGGGCCTCATCATCAATCCGGCGGCGTTCACCCACACGTCGGTCGCGATCTTGGACGCGCTAAAGACCTGCGAATTTCCGATCCTCGAAGTGCATATCTCCAACGTCCACCAGCGCGAGGCCTTCCGCCACCATTCCTATGTCTCGCTCGCCGCGACGGGCGTGATCGCGGGCTTTGGCGTGCATGGCTATCAGTTGGCGTTGCGGCATATGGCGCATTTGCTGGCGCGGAAGACCTGAAATCCCCTTGCGAATTCGCCGCCCCGGCGGCGCTCGCCCAGGGGCGCGGGCGGGGCATTGTCATCATACCAGTGATGGTTTCTTCGCCTTGAGCGAATGCAGGATTTGTTCATCGTTTGCCTATAGCGTATCGGCGAACGGAGCTCTGATCTTTGACAAATTTGGCGCGACTTGACCCGAGGCGCGACCCGATTGACGACGCCGCGCGACAGCCTCACGTAACCTTACCTCCACAGTTTGGCACAATGTCCCATCTCATCGAATCCGTTGCTGACCTGACCGCCCGCAGCGACCGGGACGAACTCGAAATCACCCTGGCGTCGGTGACGGCCAAATTGCTTTGCGCGACGCGGCTGACGTTTTGGCGAATCGCCAGCTTCGCCGGCGAACTTCGGCTTCAGGAGCGGGTGCGTCTGACGGAAGGCCGCCTCGCCGTGTCCGACGGGCATCTGGACCTTGGCGATCTGCCGGCGCTCGAAGCGCGCGCCGACCTGCGCGCCTGCTACCAGAGCAAAACGCCGATCCAGTTGCGCCGCGACGAAAATGGTCAGCACGGCCATGTCTTTCCTGTAGCGAGCGCGCGCGGCGTGGTCGGCTTTCTTGAGATTTATCATCCGACGCCGATGGGAGAAGACCAGCACCGGCTGGTCTCCGGCCTGCTCAGCATCTATCGCAACCATCTGCGGATACTCGACTATAGCGAATATGACGAGTTGACCGGCCTCCTCAACCGCAAGACCTTTGACGGCTCCTTGGCCAATTTCGTCCGCGTCGATGCGCCGAGCCTCGACTTTGCCGATCCGCACGATCGCATCGGCGGGCGCCGGGCGGCCAACCCCGACCAGCAGGCCTGGCTCGCCGTCCTCGACATCGATTTTTTCAAACGCATCAACGATCGCTTCGGCCATCTCTATGGCGACGAGGTTCTGATCCTGCTGGCGCAATTGATGCGTTCTTCGTTTCGCGAAGCCGACCGACTGTTTCGCTGCGGCGGCGAGGAATTCGTGGTCATCCTCGCGCCGACGGAGGCCGACTTCGCGGAAAGCGTTCTGGAGCGCTTTCGCAGGATCGTCGAAGGCGCCGACTTTCCCCAGGTCGGCCGGGTGACGGTCAGCATCGGCTATACCGGCGTCACCTCCAGGGACAATGGACTGACCGCTTTCGGCCGCGCCGACGAGGCGCTCTACGTCGCCAAACGGCAGGGCCGCAATCAGGTGCAATGTTATGAACATCTGGTCACCGGCGGCATCCTGCAAGACAGAACATTGATCAGCGCCGACGTCGAAATGTTCTGAGCGCCGATCGAACCTCGGATTGCCGTCAGGGTCGGGTCGAGAGGCAATAGCCGTCGCCGTGCAGCCAGCAGGTCGAGTCATGAGCATGTGCGTCAAGCCGGAGCGAACGGACGAAGCGCTGACCGCCTTGTCCAAGCGCCCGGGCGAACAGGCGTTCGGCCTGTATCGACCGGGCGCCGGCGCAGGGATATATCAAGGCGCTGGACACTGCGGTCGCGCCATAGCGATCCGGATCGGCTAGGCGCTCGATACGGAACACCACGCCTTGACCGCCATCGGCGGTGAGCGGCAGGAGCGCCCGTCCCGCGGGCCTCAGGGCGGCGCGCCATGCGGGCATCGGATGGGTCACTCCGGCGTTTATCACGATCACATCGACGGGGCCGGGATCGAACGACGCGCCGTCGGCGGCGGCGATCTGGATATTCGCCCGCGACGCCAGATTGGCTCGCGCCCGCTCGGCGAGGGCGGGGTCGATCTCGACCGCGATCACCGCGCCATCGGGTCCAGCCAGTTCCGCCATGATGGCGGTATAGTACCCGGTTCCCGCTCCCACATGATAAACCTTGTCGCCGGCGCGAATTTCGAGCTTGTCGAGGAGCCGCGCCCAGAACTGGGGCTGGCCATTGTTCAGCTCGCGCGCGGCGTCGATCGCGAACAGCACATTATGATAGGCCGATCTCGGATCGTCGCCGGGCGCCTCCCAATAGCCGTCCACGAAATCATAGACCCGCCATGGCCGGTCGCCGAGAAAGCGCTCGCGCGGAACCGTTGCGAAGGCGTCGATGACGCGGTTTGATTGAACATGGGCGACGTATCGCAATTCCTCGGCGAAGGCCAAACGCGCGGCCTTGATGTCTGCGGTCTCGATGTCCAAGATGTTTCTCCAGCAGGTGATAACTGGAAAGGCGCGGAAGAAGCGCTCACGCGGACATCGGATATTTTTTCCGCTTATTGTCCGCGTGGGCTATCGAGGCGCGCATAACGATCATGGTCGGACTATCGGAACACGAACAACGAGCGGCCCTCGAGGGGATAGACTCGGCGACGGCCGTCTCGCACGCCCTTGCGCGTCTTTCCGAAACGGATCTGCTGCGCTTGCAAGCTTTGGCGCGCTTGCGCGCCAGGAGCCTGCCGCATGGCGTAAGCTGGTCCGATCTTCTGCACGAGGCCATCGTGCGTGCGCTCGATGGATCGCGCCAATGGCCCGCGGGCCTGCCTTTTCTGGCGTTTCTCGCAGGCGTGATGCGAAGTCTCTGCAGCGAGATGGGGCGGCGTCGGGGGCGTGAGGCGAAGCTGATCCTGACTGGAGGCGAAGTCGCGTGGCGGGAGATCGTCAGCCTTGCGCCGGATCAGGAGCGCGCTTTTGTCGCTGCCGAGGCTATCGACGCTATCCGCCGCCTGTTCGCCGGCGATAGGATCGCGTTGCGAATCATCGTTGGCCTGGAAGGCGGGTTGTCGGCCGAAGAAATTCGCGCGACGTACGATCTTTCGACCGTCGAATATGACAGCGCGCGCCGGCGCATGCGGCGCGCGCTGCTTCGGGCCGGTCTGTCCTGGAGCGCACAATGACCAAGAAAGTCATGAAGGACTGGAATCCCGAACGCGACCTGACGGCGCTGCTGGATGGTCTGACCGCCGAACTGCTCGCCGCTTCCGATCAGGATATCGGCGCCTGGGCGCGCGAGGAGGGCGCCAAAAGTCATCCCGCGGCCAGGGCGACGCGCCGCGTGGTGAAGACAGCGGTCGAAGCCGATTTGGACGCGCCGCCGGTCTCGCATTTCATCGTTCCCGGAGCGCGGCTTCCTTTTACTCGGAACCAGTAGCCGGGCCGGACGCCGGTTGTGCGATCAAATCATCTTCGATGAAGCGAACATCAAGGTCGGCCGCGTGCTCAGGAAATTTGCGCCGACCTATCCTCGCACCGGAATGACGTCGACCGCGACATCGAGCTTTTGTCCGCCCGACGAAAGAATGACGCCTTCGACCGGCGCGGCGTCGGAATAATCGCGCCCGACCGCGATGACGATATGATCGTCGCCTTCCGCGATCGCATTGGTCGGATCAAGACCGAGCCAGCCAAATTCCTGTCCGCACCAGACTGAGACCCAGGCATGCGAGGCGTCGGCGCCGGCGAGGCGCGCTTTGCCGGGTGGCGGGACCGTCCGGATATAGCCGCTGACATAGAGAGCAGGTAGGCCGAGCCCGCGCAGTCCCGCGATCATCACATGGGCGAAATCCTGACACACGCCGCTGCGCTTGGCGAAGGCGTCGGCGGGCGATGTGGTGACGCCGGTCGACTTTGTGTCATAGGCGAAGTCCGCCTTGATGCGCCCGTTGAGTTCGAGCGCCGCTTCATAGATCGGACGGCGTGGCGAGAAACTGGTGCGCGCGTAATCGGTCGCCGCCTCAAAAATCCCGACGAGCCGGCTCGCATAAAGCGCGAAGGCCGGGGAATCGCTCGCCAGCGAGGCCGACGCGGTCGCATCCCTGGCGACGCTCTCCCAGGCGGGCGTGAGGCCAGGGGCTGGCGGCGCGGGACGGTGCACGTCGACCCGCGCCGTCGATGTGATGACCAGTTCCCGATGCGGCTTTTCGATGCGCATGCGCGCGACGCGATTGCCGAAAATATCGACGCGTTCGTTCCATTCGTTCGGGGTGGGCGCGACATCGATCCGGCTCGCCAGCACGGATTGGCCATCGATCGAGCGGAGCAGCAATCTCAGCGTGCATGTGTTGGCCGCGACCGGCGCCTCATAGCGATAGCGTGTGAGATGACGCACATCGTAGATCAAGCGAGGCCCGTGACGTGTTCGGCGCGCGCGTGATGGGCGCCTTGCAGGAAATAGCGGACGGCGATCGCTTCGGCGAGCTTCATCAACCGCTGCTCCTGGCCGAGAATGGCCTGATCCTCGATCTCTTCCGCATCCTGCGTCGAGAGATCGGCACGCAATTGCATCGACAGACGCTTGGGCTCTTCGAGCATGCCGTCCTGGCGCAGAATCGGCAAAGCCGCGATGTGATCGTCGATGGAGGCGACCTGAAAGGCGACGCTGCGCGGATTGAACGGGTCGAGCAGCGCCATATCGCGCACCGGCCCGAGCGCGACGCCCGTGAGATAGCGCGACCGATAGGTGATCTGCGAGTCGATCAGGTCGAGCAGAACGTCGAGATTATGGGCGCTCGCGGTCTTGCCGGCGAATTGCCGCGTCAGGCGGCAGGTGTTGATGCCGCGCTCGATGCGCCGCCCCATATCATAGAATATCCATCCGGCGCCGCGATTGAAGTTTTCGTCGAAGAGGCCGGAAAGCGCCGCGATCGTCGTGAGGGCCTCTTCCGTGCAATCGATGATTTCAGGCTCGGAAAGCGCACGGTCCGGCGCTTCCACGATGACCGATTCGAGGCGCCCGATCAGACGCCACGTTTCCGGCGTCAGGCGTTCGCGAATGACGGAGGCGGCATGGCGCGCGGCCCTGGCGATCGACAGGGCCGAACCGTTGCTGTTCTCCTCGCGCAATGCGGCGTCGCTCGCCAACGCCGAAGGGGCCTTGGCCATGCCATAGGGCGCGGCGCCCCAGGCGACCAGCAGGGCCTTCAGCTTCTCCAGCGATTGGCGCGCGCTGTTGGCCGGCGTATCGGGATCGACGGCGCGCGTGCAGATGCAGCGCACCAGCCGCAGCGTCGCCTCTTCGCGTTCGAGATAACGGCCGAACCAGAACAGATTGTCGGCGGCGCGGCTGGGAAGATTGCCGAGCAGACGAACGATCCGCACCTTTTCGGGGGACGGCAACAGGCTCGTCGTTTCGACGGGGCTGTCGCTGAGCACCCAGACATCGGCCGATTCGACGCCCTGGCCCATCGAGACGGCGCGCGCGTCCGTTTGATCGGATATGCGGCAGAAGCCGCCCGGCATGACGCGCCAGCCTTCCGGCGTGGCGGCGGCATAGACGCGCAGGACGAAGGGGCGCGGCACCAGGCGTCCCTTCTCCCACCGCGGCGTCGTCGAAAGGCGAACGATGTCCTGGCCGACATAATCGACGCCGCGCTCGCCGATCTCTTGCGCGAGACGCGCGCGATCGGCGGCCGAAAGCTGCGAACCGATGACGCTGCGTTCGTCGCCAAAGCCGGGAACCTGATCGCCGAACGCGCCGGCGATCGCGATCTCGCCCAGCGAGGCGAGCACCTTGTCGCGCTCGGCGGCCTGGCCGCACCACCATGTCGCGATGCTGGGCATCTCGAGATCGGCGCCGAGCAGGCGGCGGGCGAGGACCGGCATGAAGCCGAGCAAGGCGCGCGATTCGAGAAGGCCCGCGCCGGGCATATTCTCGACCGCGACGGCGCCCGCACGAATGGCGTCGACAAGGCCCGGCACGCCGATGCGCGAGGCCGGATTGAGTTCGACCGGATCGCACCAGTCGGCGTCGACATGACGCCACAAAACGTCGGCACGCTTCAATCCCGCGATCGTGCGCACGAAAATATGGCCGTCGCGCATGACGAGATCGCCGCCCTCGACGAGCAGAAAGCCGAGATAGCGCGCGAGATAGGCCTGTTCGAAATAAGTTTGGCTCCAGGGGCCCGGAGTCAGAATGCAGATGCGCGGGCCGGAGCGCTGCGCGCTCATGCGCAACCCTGCGCGAAATTCGCGGAAGAACGGCGCCAGCCGTTCGACATTCATCTCGCTGTAGAGACTGGGAAAGGCCTGCGAAACGACGAGCCGGTTCTCCAGCGCGTAGCCCGAGCCCGAAGGCGCTTGCGTGCGGTCGCCGAGCACCCACCAGCGCCCGTCAGGTCCGCGGCCGATATCGGCGGCATAGAGGCGCAGCCAGCGCCCGCCGGGCGGCGCGACGCCGCGCATCGAGGCGAGAAAATCGGCTGAGCCGGTGATGGCGGCGGCGGGCAGCACGCCTTCCCTCACCAGCGCGCCGTCGCCGTAGACGTCGGTCAGAACGCGCTCGAACAATTCGGCGCGTTGCTCGACGCCGCGCGCGATCTCGCGCCATTCGGCTTCGGGAATGAGCAGGGGCATGCGGCTCAGCGGCCAGCTTCGCTCGGCGCTTTCGCCCTGTACGCGATAGGACATGCCCATATTGCGAATGCGCCGGTCCGCGGCCTCGAACCGCTGTTCGATCGCGTCCTGGTCCAAACCGGCGAGCGCATTCAGCAAATGGCGCCAGTGAGAGCGCACGGCGCCGTCGCCTCCGATGAATTCATCGGGCGTGCCGGGGAGGGGAACGTAGTCCTTCGTCCAGGCGGCAATGCGATCGATCGCGGCGTCGCGCTGCTCTGTCGCGGACCGGGATTTAGCGGCCAAGGGTTCTCCGCAGATCCAACGTCATGGGAAATTCGCCGCTCGCCTCGTCAGGGGGAATCGGAACATGGCCGCCTGTATGACCGTGATCCTGGAACCGCGCCAGTCGGCGCGCCTCCGCCTCATAGGAATTCACGGGGAACGTATCATAATTGCGCCCGCCAGGATGCGACACATGATAGACGCAGCCCCCGAGCGAGCGCCCGCTCCAGGCGTCGAGAATATCGAACGTCAGCGGCGAATGCACCGGGACGGTCGGATGCAGGCCGGAGGTCGGCTTCCAGGCCTTGAAGCGGACGCCGGCGACCGCCTCGCCCGCGGCGCCGGTCGGGGTCATCGGCATTTTGCGGCCGTTGCAGGCGATGACATGACGCCCTGATGTCAGCCCCTTCGTCTTGACCTGAAGGCGCTCGACGGACGAATCGACATAACGCACGGTTCCGCCGCCGCCGCTCTCCTCGCCCATCACGTGCCAGGGTTCGAGCGCCTGGCGGATTTCCATTTCGACGCCGCCATGATCGACGCGGCCATAGACTGGGAAGCGGAATTCACGCTGCGCCTCGAACCATTCGGGCTCGAAACGGTAGCCGGCCTCGCCAAGGTCGGCGAGCACGCCGAGGAAGTCTTCCCAGACGAATTGGGGCAGCATGAACCGGTCATGCAGCGACGTGCCCCAGCGGATCGGCGCGCCGCGCTGCGGCTCGCGCCAGAACCAGGCGACCAGCGCGCGCAGCAGCAATTGCTGGGCGAGGCTCATGCGCGCGTCGGGCGGCATTTCGAACGAGCGGAATTCGACGAGGCCGAGGCGTCCCGTCGGACTATCGGGCGAATAGAGCTTGTCGATGCAGATTTCCGCGCGATGCGTATTGCCGGTGACGTCGGTGAGCAGATTGCGGAACAGCCGGTCGACGAGCCAGAGCGGCGGCGCGGCTTCGCCCGGCTGCGGCAGATTGGCGAGCGCGATTTCGAGCTCGTAAAGCTGATCGTCGCGCGCTTCGTCGAGCCGCGGCGCCTGGCTGGTCGGCCCGACGAACAGGCCTGAAAACATATAGGACAGCGAGGGATGGCGCTGCCAATAGACGATCAGGCTGCCGAGCAGATCGGGCCGGCGCAGGAACGGCGAATCCTCCGGCTTGGCGCCGCCGAGCACGACATGATTGCCGCCGCCGGTGCCGGTATGGCGCCCGTCGTTCATGAATTTGTCGACGCCAAGCCGGGTCTGGCGCGCGTCTTCATAAATCGCCGTTGTGGTCTCCACCGCCTGGCGCCATGTCGCGGCGGGATGAATATTGACCTCGATCACGCCGGGGTCGGGCGTGACCTTGATGAGGTCCATGCGCGGGTCGTAAGGCGGCACATAGCCTTCGATGCGCACCGGCATGCCTTTGTCGCGCGCGGTTTCTTCGACGGCGGCGAGCAGTTCCAGATAATCGTCGAGCTTGGGGACGGGCGGCATGAAAACGCAGAGAACGCCGTCGCGCGGCTCGATCGATAGCGCGGTGCGCACGGCGCCGTCCTCAGCGACCTGGTCCGAGATGGCCTGCTGATCGCCAGCCTGCGCCTGAGGCACACTGACGGCCTGCTGGAAATGCCGCGGCTCGGGCAACGGCCCGCGCGGCTCCAACGGGTCCTGCTGATGAATATAGGGATAGGCGGAGGGCGGCACGAAGGCCAAAGCCTTCATCGGCAGACGATAGCCGACCGGCGAATCGCCGGGCATCAGAAACAATTTGCCGCGGCGCAAAGGCCAGCGTTCGCTGATCCAGCGCGAGCGCGTCGACGCCGCCGCATTCCAGCGCTGGATCGGCAGCACGAAGCCGGTCGGGCGCGACAGGCCGTGTTCGAACGTGCGCACCATGCGCGCGCGCTCTTCCGGATCGTCGATCTTGGGATCGGAGGGATCGACATTGACGGGGAGCGCGTTTTCCTTCAGCAGCCAATAGGCGGCGTCCTCATAGGCGGGCACGATATAATCGGCGTCGATGCCCAGCCGTTCGGCCAATTCGGTCGCCACCGCTTGCGCGTCCTGCTCCGTCAGCGACGTTGGCGTCGCCACGCCGGCGATCAGCGCAGGATCCCTCCAGATCGGTTGGCCGTCCTTGCGCCAGTAAAGCGAAAAGGCCCAGCGCGGCAGGCTTTCGCCGGGATACCATTTGCCTTGCCCGAAATGCAGGAAGCCGCCGGGCGCGAAGCGCTGCTGGAATTTGCGGATCAGCGTCTCGGCGCGCGCACGTTTGGTCGGGCCGACGGCGGCCGTGTTCCATTCGGGCGCATCATAATCGTCGATCGAGACGAAGGTCGGCTCGCCGCCCATGGTGAGGCGCACATCCTGGGCGACGAGATCGCGATCGACGAGATCGCCGAGCGCGTCGAGCTTGCCCCAGGCCTCGTCCGAAAAGGGCAGCGTGACGCGGGGCGCCTCGCGCAGGCGTTCGATGCGCATGCTGAAATCGAACGTCACCTGCGCCGGCTCGACCACGCCGGAAATCGGCGCCGCCGATTGGTGATGCGGCGTCGCGCAAAGCGGCAGATGGCCCTCGCCGCACAGCAGGCCGGAGGTGACGTCGAAGCCGATCCATCCGGCGCCGGGAATATAGACCTCCGCCCAGGCGTGCAGATCGGTGAAATCGCGATCCGTGCCCATCGGCCCCTCGATCGGATCGACATCGGCCTTGAGCTGGATCAGATAGCCCGACACGAATCGCGCCGCGAGGCCGAGCCGCCGCATGATCTGCACCAGCAGCCAGGCCGAATCGCGGCACGAGCCCGACCCCAGCTTGAGCGTCTCGTCGGGCTCCTGCACGCCCGGCTCCATTCGGATGACATAGGCGATCTTCTTTTGCAGCTCAGCGTTCAGTTCGACGAGAAACGGAATCGTGCGCGTCTTCTCCTTGGAGAGGCCGGCGACGAATTGCGTCAGCAAGGGGCCCGCCGGCTCGGCAACGAGATTGGCGGCAAGCTCCGCCTTCAATTCTTCGGGATAAGCGAAAGGAAATTCCTCGGCATAAGGCTCAACGAAAAAGTCGAACGGATTGATGACGGCGAGTTCGGCCGTGAGATCGACTGCGACGCTGAATTCCTCGGCCTTCTCGGGAAAGACGAACCGCGCCAGCCAATTGCCATGCGGGTCCTGCTGCCAATTGACGAAATGATTGGCGGGCGTGACTTTCAGCGAATAGCTCGGCACTTTCGTGCGGCAATGGGGCGCCGGCCGCAGTCGAACGGTCTGGGGGCCGAGCGCGACAGGGCGATCGTAGATATAGCGCGTGACGTGCTGCAGTCCGACCAGAATCGCCAAAGCGCACCTTTCATGAGATGGGTTCGACGCCAGCGCGGCTGCCCGAAACATCTACGCAGCGATTTGGCCCGCAGGCGGTTGCGAATGTCAATGCGTCGCAGCGCCTGCCAGCGCGATTGCCTAAATTCGCGCCAAGGAGCCTGCGATGTGATCGATGGGGGCGTGAGTTGGAGTACCGTATGGTTTTCCTTGCCTCGCTTGATCGAGCGCGTTTCCGGAGCGATCGGCTAAACACATAAAGGACGATCCAAGAGACTCACGTCCGCCGCCCCCCCTTGCTTGCGCATGCCCATTTCCTTACTCTTACGTATAAGAGTAAGGAAATGGGCATGCGCATCACATCAAAGGGGCAAGTGACGATCCCGGTTGAAATTCGTGAGCAGGCGGGTCTGTTGCCGCACACGGAAGTTGATTTTGAATTCGACGGCAAAGTCGTGCGGATCGTTCCCGCCGCCGTTAGAAACAAGGACAGCCGGGGAGCCCGCGTCGTCGCCCATTTGCGAGGACGCGGCGATATCGCCATGAGCACGGACGCCATCATGGCGCTCACCCGCGCCGAATGAGATGACGGCCGTATTGATCGACAGCAACGTCCTGCTTGATTTGATGAGCGAGGACGCTCGATGGTTCTCGTGGTCGGCGGCGGCGGTGGAAAAGGCGGCCGACAGTTTTCGTCTCGTCATCAATCCGGTGATCTACGCCGAGGTTTCAGCGCGGTATTCCCGGATTGAGGATCTGGACGCGGCGCTGCCCAAAGCAATATTCGATCGCGAGGCGATTCCCTACGAGGCCGCTTTTCTCGCGGGGAAATCATTTCTGGCCTATCGGCGACAAGGAGGAATAAAGCGGTCGCCGCTTCCCGACTTCTTTATCGGCGCCCATGCCGCCGTCGCCGGTTATCAATTGTTGACGCGCGACGCGGTGCGTTATCGCACTTACTATCCGAGGCTGTCATTGATTGCTCCAGAAGCCACACCATAGGCATAGCGCTGATCATCATCAGGCTTCGCCCGCAAGCTGCCGACGCCTCCTTCGCGCCCTCGCCCTTCACATAAAACTCTGCGGATCGACATCCACCGCCACCCTCACGCCGCCGCGCGGCGGCGGCGCTGCTGCGAGCAGCGCGCGGAGGAAGCCCTGCAGATCGGAAGCGCGCGGCGCTTTGACGAGCAGCCGAAAGCGGCAGCGTCCGCGCAACATCGCGATCGGGGCTTCCGCGGGGCCAAGCAGCAGCATCTCGCCTTCTTGCAATTCGCCGCCGGCCGGCGCGAGGCGCCAGCGATCGGTCGCGCTCAGCGAAAATGCGGTGCGCGCCAGCGCTCTCGCATAGGCCTCCGCGCCGCCGCGATCGGCGCCTGAAACCACAATGGCCGCGAGGCGCCCGAATGGCGGCAGGTCGCCGCGGCGGCGCTCCTGCGTTTCCTGAGCGTAGAAGCGCTCGACGTCGCCCGACAGCAAGGCGGCGATGACGGGATGTTCGGGTTGCCAGGTCTGAATGAGTCCTCGCCCGGATTTTTCGCCGCGTCCCGCCCGACCCGTCGCCTGCTGCAGCAATTGAAAGGTGCGTTCGGCGGCGCGCGGATCGCCGTTGGCGAGGCCGACATCGGCGTCGACGATCCCGACCAGCGTCAGCAGTGGGAAATTATGGCCCTTGGCGACGAGCTGCGTGCCGATGATGATGTCATAGGCGCCGCGCGCGGCTTCTTCCAATTGATGGCGCAGATGTTCCAGCCCGCCGGGAACATCGGACGACAAAACGAGCAACCGCGCCTGCGGGAACAATGTCTGCGCCTCTTCCGCGAGTCTCTCGACGCCGGGCCCACAGGCCGTCAGGCTGTCGGCTTCCTGGCATGTCGGGCAGATGTCGGGGCGTTTTTCGACATGGCCGCAATGATGGCAAAGCAAAGCGCGGCGAAAGCGGTGCTCGACAAGCCAAGCCGCGCAATTGGGGCATTGGAAGCGGTGGCCGCAGGCGCGGCACAAAGTCAGTGGCGCATAGCCGCGCCGATTGAGGAACAGCAGCGATTGTTCGCCTCGCCCGAGTCCTTCCTCGATGCCGGCGATCAGGCGCGGCGACAGCCAGCGCCCGCGCGGCGGTCCTTCGCGGCGCAGGTCGATCGCGGCGAGCAGAGGCAGCTTGCGCTGGCCAAATCGCGAGGCGAGCTTGAGCCAGCGATAGCGGCCCTGTTCGGCGTTGACGCGCGTTTCGATCGAGGGCGTCGCCGAAGCCAGAACGACCGGCGCGCCTTCCAGCCTTGCGCGCACCACCGCCATGTCGCGCGCGTTATAGGCGACCCCTTCTTCCTGCTTATAGGCGCCTTCATGTTCCTCATCGACGATGATGAGGCCGAGCGCAGCGAAGGGTAAAAACAAAGCCGAGCGGGCGCCAGCGACGACGCGCGCTTCGCCGCTGGCGACGGCGCCCCAGAGACGCTCGCGCCGCCGGGCGGGAACGCCAGAATGCCATTCAGCGGGGCGCGCGCCAAAACGCATCGCGAAGCGATCGAGAAATTGCGCGGTTAAGGCGATTTCGGGGAGGAGAATCAGAGCCTGCCGTCCGGCGCGGAGCGCCGCCGCGACGGCTTCGAAATAGACTTCGGTCTTGCCCGATCCGGTGACGCCTTCGAGCAGGGTCGCGCTGAACGCGCCTTTCTCTACCGCCTCGACCAAAACTTGCGCCGCATGCGCCTGGTCGGGTTCGAGCGCGGTCGGCGCGAAGTCCGGATCCGGGATTTCTGCGATCGGCTCGGGGGCCAAAGCGACCACTTCCAAGGCGCCGTCGTCGACCAGCCCGTCGATGACGCCCGTCCCGCATCCGGCGGCCTCCGCGAGCGCGGATTTGGCGAGGGGCGTGTCGTCGCCAAGCGCGGCGAGAACGCGCTGGCGCGCCGGCGTCAGGCGTTCGGGCGCTTTGCCTGTCTTGCGCACGCCAAAACGCGCGGCGGGCGGTCCGGCGGCCTCGGGCGCGCGCGTCGCCATGCGCAACACCATGCCGCGCGGCGCCAGCGTCCAGCGCGAAACCCAATCGATGAGATCGCGCAGAGGTTTGCGCAGCGGCGCCCAATCGCGAAGCTTCGCAATGGATTTTAAATTATCGCCGCCCGCTCCCTCGCGCAAAGCCCAGACGACGCCGGTCGCATGACTGCGGCCCAGCGGAATTTCGACGAACTGACCAGGCTGAAGAGGCGCGCCGGCGGGAATGCGATAGCTGTACGCAATATCGACCGCGACGGGCGCGAGAATGTCGGCGACGCCATTTGGCGCGGTCGCTCCGTGATTGTAATCGCCGATCATGACGCGAGGTCTAGCACTTCGCGATTGCCGGTGGCGCCTAATTTTGGCGCGATGCATTTGAGTTCAAGGACTTCAGGCAAACGCCACGCAAATTCTATGACCGACGTAAGAGAATTTAAAGCCCGATATTGGATCGCCGAACCGCGCGCCGTCAAATTTGGTAGGGACAGTTCCCGGGCGGGGCGGCTTTTATTGCGAGGGATTGCCACGATGAGATTCAGCGTCTTGTTTGCTTTGGCCATTCACGGTGATTGGCCGTCAGGCGCGCCGATTCGCGTCGAGCTCGTCAATTTCTTTCTACCGGTCGCCGACGGAGAGAAGGAGGGTGAGAGCATCGGATGTCGCCTATGCCGATAATGCCGATCCGGATTTCCCGTCGAAGAAGTTTTGCCGCCGCCAGCGCTGACGAATGCCTCGCCTGACGACCGAACGAAGGGCGACCTGATATGCGCAGACTCAAAGACGTCGACAGGATATTTCTGTTGCTCGTCCTCGTCATGATCGAATTTGCGGCGGCGGCGATCTATATCCCGATCCAGCAGGTGCATGTCGCCGCCGGGATCGAGCGCGCCTCGCGGTTTGAACTTGCCTTCGTCGCACAGGAGGCGAAGGTTGATCTCGCGTCTTTCAACCGGGATATCGCGCGCTATCTGGGAGAGCGGACCGCGGACCGCGCCAACAGCGTTCGGGCCGACTACGCCGCTTTGGCCGAGCGTGGAAAAGACTTTCGCCATGGCGATTTTGGCGCATTCGTCGCGGACGCTGCGACCCCCCAGATGGCGGCAGATTTTTTCGATCGGACGATCGCGTCGCTCGAACCGCTCATCCCCAATATCGAGGATGATGCAAACGCCGCCAAAGCCGCCGCGCTTGGCGAAAAACTGGAGCCGGGCGTCCAATCGCTGGCGGCGCAAGCTCTCGCAGCCAATGGCGAGATCGCCGCTCGCCGCCAGGAGCAATTGCGTGATCAGCAATTCGAAACGGTGGCCCTCAATATCGGGCTTCTCCTGACGAGTTGCGGCCTCATTGCGATGCTGGGAAGGCAAAACCGGTTCGTTCGCTTGATGCATGAAAAGCAAATCGAAGCGACGAAAAAATATGAATTTCTCGCCAATCATGACGGATTGACGGGCTTGCCGAACCGATTCCATTTCAGACAGATGTTGGCGCAGGCGCTCGCCAAGCTGGGCGAGCCCGGGCGCGAGGTCGCCCTGTTCAGCCTCGATCTCGATCGATTCAAGACGATTAACGACACGCTTGGCCATGCTGCCGGCGATGCGCTCCTCGTCTGCGTCGCTGAGCGATTGGCGGCTATGACAAAGGAGGAGTCCGGCGTCTTCGCCGCTCGTCTGGGCGGCGACGAATTCCTGATGATCGTTGAGGGCGAGGCTATTGGCAAACGCGTAATCGACATCACCGAGGCCACGCTGCATGCTTTAAGTCAGCCCTATTTGCTCGAGGGGCGCTCGATCGTGGTCAGGGCGAGCGTCGGCATCGCAATCGCGCCGCGCGACGGCTGGAACGCGGATGAAATCGTTCGCAGGAGCGATGTCGCGCTCAATCGCGCTAAAATAGGGGGGCGCGCCGTGGCGCGTCTGTTCGATGAAGAGATGGATCGCGAGAATCGCGAACGTCTGGCGCTTGAGATTGATCTTACGGAAGCGATCGAGCGCGACGAGTTCGAGCCCCATTACCAGCCCATCGTCGAATTTTCGACCGGCGAAATTATTGGTGTGGAGGCGCTGGCCCGCTGGCGCCATGGCCGGCTCGGCCTCGCTTCGCCTGGCGTTTTCATGGCGGTTGCCGAAGAGACGGGCCTGATCGCCGCCATTGGCCGCAGGATGCTCGATCTCGCCTGCCGGGACGCCTTCTCTATGCCGGAGCATATTCATGTCGCGGTCAATTTGTCTCCCGTGCAGTTTTTGCGCGGCGATATCGTGGAGACGGTGGAGCGCGCGCTCGCCCGATCGGGCTTGGCGCCCTCGCGCCTGGAATTGGAGATCGCCGAAGGGGTCATGCTCGCCGACGAGAGCAAGACTTTCGAGGTGATCGGCCGCTTGCGCGCGCTCGGCGTGCGCATTGCGCTCGATGATTTTGGCACCGGCTACGCCAGCCTATCGCATTTGCGGCGCTACGGTTTCGACAAGCTCAAGATCGATCCGTGCTTTATTCGCGAAATCGATCGCGCGCCGCAGGGCTTTGAAATCGTCCAGTCCATTGTCGCGCTCGGCCGGGCGCTCGGCATGACCATCGTCGCCGAGGGGGTCGAGACCGCCGAGCAATCGCGAATGGCCTGGCTGGCGGGCTGCGGCTACGGACAAGGATTTCTGTACGGCCGCCCGATGTCGGCGGCCGAACTGGGCAATCACTGCGGCTGGGACGATCGCCGCCCCACCCGGGAAATCGCTTAAGCGGACGTCAGTGCGTCACGCGCCTTTTTTGGCGCCCTGATTCTCGACGCGTTCGGCGATGCGGGCCGACTTGCCGCGACGATCGCGCAGATAATAGAGCTTGGCGCGACGAACCTTGCCGCGGCGCACGACCTTGATCGAGTCGATCATCGGCGAAAACACCGGAAATACGCGTTCGACGCCCTCGCCATAGGAAATCTTACGAACCGTGAAGCTTTCCTGCAGGCCGCCGCCATTGCGCGCGATGCAAACGCCTTCATAGGCCTGAACGCGCGTGCGCTCGCCTTCCTTGACCTTGACGTTGACGATGACGGTGTCGCCGGGCTGGAATTCCGGGATTTTGGCGTTGGCGCCAAGCTTTGCGGCCTGTTCGGCCTCGATCGTCTGGATGATATTCATAAGATGTCTCCATGCCGTGACGCCAAACAAGCGATATGTCTAGCGAAGCGCTTCGGCGCGCTGTTTTCAGTTAGGGGGCGGCTGTTACACCAAAGCGGCGCTGGTGTCGAGGCCAACGCTGGCGCGTCCGCGACAAATGCGATCAGCGCTGAAGATCAACAGCGTTCATTTTGGCAAGCCGGATTCGTTGTAGAAATGGTCGTGATGCGAAGATAGCGCCCCCGCGCTCCTCGACCCTTGTTCCTCGCTAGGCGCAACGGCCGCGTCCTGAATGCGGCTCGCGTCGATGACGCCTGCGAGTGCGCGCAGAACTTCCGTCACGCCGATTCCGGCCACTGCGGAAAGCTCCAGCGGGCTCGCCCGCTTCACGCCTTCGGCGAGCGCCGGCCCATATTCGCGCATGACTCGCTTGAGCCTATCCCTTTGCTTCTTGAGCGTTTCCTCGTCGATGGCGTCGACTTTCGACAAGGCGACAATCTCCGCCTTGTCGCTGAGTCCGCCGCCGTAAGCGGCAAGTTCACGGCGGATGGTGCGATAATCCGCGCCGGCATTCTCGCCCGTCGCATCGACCAGATGCAGCAAGACGCGGCAGCGCTCGATATGGCCGAGAAAACGATCGCCCAGGCCATGGCCTTCATGCGCGCCTTCGATCAGGCCGGGAATGTCGGCCAGCACAAAATCGCGTCCGTCGATGCGCACGACGCCGAGGCCTGGGTGCAAGGTCGTGAAGGGATAATCGGCGATCTTCGGCTTGGCGGCCGAAACGCTCGCCAGCATCGTCGACTTTCCCGCATTGGGCAGGCCGACAAGGCCGGCGTCGGCGATCAGTTTGAGGCGCAGGATCAACGTGCGTTCGATGCCGACTTCGCCAGGATTGGCGCGGCGCGGCGCGCGATTGGTCGAAGTGGTGAAATGGGCGTTGCCGAAGCCGCCATTGCCGCCCCGCGCAATGCAGACCCGGTCGCCTTCGTTCTTCATATCGGCCAGCAGCGTCTCGCCGTCTTCGTCGAACACCTGCGTGCCGGCCGGAACCTTGAGAATGGCGTCGGCGCCGCGGCCGCCGGCCCTGTTCTTGCCCATGCCGTGTACGCCGACCTTGGCCTTGAAATGCTGCTGATAGCGAAAATCGATCAGCGTATTGAGGCCCTTCGCGCATTCGACGATGACGTCGCCGCCGCGCCCGCCGTCGCCGCCGTCCGGTCCGCCAAATTCGATGAATTTTTCGCGCCGGAACGAGACGCAACCGGCGCCGCCGTCGCCGGAGCGGACATAGACCTTGGCCTGATCGAGAAATTTCATGGCGTCGCTCTTTGTTCGTCAGGCGGCAAGGCGCCGGGCGCCGGCGCGCGTCGGCTGGCCCAGGCCGCGCGCTCCAGGCGGAAGCGATCGCAGGGTACCATGCCGCCGCGCGCCGGCGCGCCTTCCAGTCCCGTCCCGCTATGGGCGAACCCGCATTTGTCGAGCACGCGGCGCGAGGCCGGATTCTCGACATGCGCCGTGGCGAGCATTTCGATCGCGCCGGTCAGCGTGAAGCCCGCTTCGATCGCCGCCAGGGCGGCCTCGGTGGCGAGGCCCTTGCCCCAGACTTCGGGGGCGAGGGCGTAGCCGACCGTCAGGCGCCCTTGCAGGCGGCTCTCCAGGCTGATCATGCCGATCGGTTCGCGTTTGCCGCGAATGGGGGCGATGACGAGAATGAGGTCGCGGCCCAAAGCATTGGCTTCGCGCGCGGTGAAGATGAAACGCTCGGCTTCGCCGGGCGGATACGGATGGGGGATGCGGGCCGTCATTTTCGCGACTTCCCAACGGCTGGAATAACGCTCGATCGCCTTGGCGTCGGCGACGCGCGGCCAGCGCAGCCAAAGCCGCTTCGTCTCCAGGCGAAAGACGTCGTCGCGAGCTATATCGGGAAACATAGGCGGCTCCGGTCCAACTGGGGCTCAGCGCAAACTGCGCCCCGTAACGACGAAGGGGAAGTGGAGCCCCACTTCCCCTTGCAGGCCTCTTGGGCCTACCGGACTTTTCGAGGGAGATTTCTCTCGCCTGCGATGTCTCTAGGGCTGTTCCTGGAGACCGTCCGCGGGGCTGGCGCCAAGCGGGGGGTCTCGTCCTTGCCCCGCTTTATTCCGCTGCTTGAAGAGCTACGACCGCTACATAGGCTCGACCGTTAGCTTTGGTTTCAAATGCAACCTTGCCGGCGGTCTTGGCGAAGAGCGTATGGTCGACGCCAATGCCGACATTGCGGCCGGGATGAAATTTCGTGCCGCGTTGGCGAACGATAATCATGCCGCTGATCACATTCTCGCCGCCGAATTTCTTTACGCCGAGACGGCGGCCAGCCGAGTCGCGACCGTTTCGCGAAGAACCGCCTGCCTTTTTATGGGCCATAACACCTGCTCCAAATCAGACGCTCACGCGGCATGCCGCAATTTAGCGCCTCTATAATCCAATTTTTCGTTTTAAGGAACCCGCCTTTAGGCGTGATCCTCGTGATGATGGTGACCCGTCTTGGGGACCGGCGGGTTGCCGGCCATCAGATCGCGCGCCTGGTCTTTCCAGTGGTCGCGGTCGGCGCGGCCGGCAAAGCCAACCTCGTGTTCGATCGCGGCGATATCCTCAGGAGCCAGCGCGGCCACCTGCCAGAAATGGAAGACGCCGACGCCATGCAGCTTCTTGGCGATGCCGGGGCCGATGCCGTGAATCCATTCGAGATCGTCAGGCGCGCCAAAAGCCTTGTCGAGCTTCTGGAACTTCGACGTGTCGAGCCCTGCGGCCTTGGCGGCGGCTTCGGCGGCGTGATGCGTCCCCTCGGTCTGGGACAACAAAGCCGCGGGAGCGGTCGATGCCGATTTATGCGCCGGCTTGGCGCCGCCCGTCAGGAATTCGGTGATCCGGACGACGGTCAGATCCTGCTTGTGGCCGCGCTTGCGGCGCGAGTTCTTGCGGCGACGCTTCTTGAAGGCGATGACTTTGGGCCCGCGTCCATGCGAGACGATCTCGCCGGCGACCGAAGCGCCCGCGACAAGCGGCGCGCCGATATGGCTCGTCTCGCCGTCGAACAGGGCGAGCACATCGAAAGCCACGACATCGCCGGGTTCGCCCGCGAGCGTCATGACCGTAATTTCGTCTTCGGCGGCGACCTTATATTGCTTGCCGCCGGTCTTGATGACTGCGAACATCGTTTTCTCCGTGTTCAATCCGGCGCTGCGCCTGAAAGGACGCGGCCGGCTTCTTTGCAGTATTGACCTGCTGGTGAATGCTCGGCCGCCCTAGGCGAAAGCCCAGAAAAGCCAAAAGCGCGGCCGAGAGCCGCGCTAGAGCGATGCGTCCTATAGGGGCGTCGGGGGCCGCTGTCAAACGATTTGCGCGCGCCGCCGCCGGTTTTGCGCGGACGTCGCCGACAGCAACCTTGCCCCTTTTCCGAGGAAATCTGCAGGGAAGAAAGCAGCCTCTTGCGCTGCGGGATGAAGACTGATAAATATTGAATATCGTCAGTTATCATTCTTCACGGTCCGCATGAACATCGTCCGCCGAACCTCGGAAGAAACCCGCCAGTGCATTCTTGTGGCGGCATGGGACCTGTTTCGCCAGATCGGCTTTCGCAAGACGACGATCGCCGATATCGCGGCGGCGCTCCGCATGTCGAGCGCCAATATCTATCGTTTCTTTCCCTCGAAAGACGCGCTGACGGAAGCTATTTGCCGCAACTTGCTCGGCGGCCTGCTGGAGGCGGCGCGGGCCTTGGCGGCGGGGCCGGGCGCGGCAGGCGAACGCATCCGCGCCGTGCTGTTGTTTCTGCATCGCAACCATCGCGAACAAATGATCAACGAGAAACGCGTCCACGAAGTGGTCGCCGTTGCGATGGAGCAAAACTGGACCGCGATTGAGGAATTCCTGGAGGCCTGCGACGCCGTAATCGTCGGCCTCGTCGGCGAGGGGCAGGCGAATGGCGAATTTGGCCCCGGCGATCCCGTCTTGCTCGGCGAGAGAACCATGGCGGCCTGCGCGTGCATCCTCCACCCGGACATGATCGCCGAATGCAGCGGCGACGATCCTGACGCTGATGCGCAGGGCGTCATCGACTTCGTGCTGCGCGCGCTCGCCAACAAAAATCCGCCCGCCCCTTTGCAAAGCCTGGAGTAAGCGTCATGAAACTTCGCCCGGCCGCCTTCGCCCTGCTGCCCGCTTTGCTGCTGGGCGCCTGCAATGCGCCGACCGAGGCCAAGAAAGAAGCGCCGCAGCGTCCGGTCCTTGTAGCGACGGTACATTATGCGCCGCGGGTCAACGGCCGCGTGCTGCCCGGAATCGTCAAGGCGCGCATCGAGAGCGATCTCGCCTTCCGCGTTTCGGGCAAGATGGCCGAGCGCCTCGTCGATGCCGGCGCCGTCGTGAAAAAGGGCGATCCCCTCGCCAGGCTCGATGATACCGATTTCCGTTTGCAGGTTGATCAGGCCGAAGCCGATTATTCCTCGGCCAAGGGCGCGCTCGCGCAGGCGCAAGCCGAAGAGGAGCGGATCGGCACGCTCAAGCGCCAAGGCTGGTCCGCCGCCGCCGACGTCGACAAGACCAAGGCCGCCGCCGATCAGGCGCGCGGCGCTTTCGCCAGGGCCGAACGCGCGGTGACTTTGGCGCGCAATGCGGTGAGCTATGCGACGCTCGCCGCGGATGCGGACGGCATCGTCAGCGCGGTTCTCGCAGAGCCCGGCCAGGTGCTCGCCGCCGGCGCGCCCGCGATGCGCCTATCCCATACGGGCGAACGGGAGGCCGCGGTCGCCATTCCTGAAACGCTGGTCGATCGCGTCCGCGCGGCGCCCGCGCGCGTCGAATTCTGGGCCTTGCCCGGCGTCAAGATGGCGGCGACTTTGCGCGAACTGTCGCCCAACGCCGATCCGACGACGCGCACCTATCTCGCGCGCTACAGCCTCGCCGACGCGCCCCCAGCGGTGCATCTCGGCATGAGCCTCACCGTGATGCTCGCCGATGGGGCTGAGAATGTCGCGCGTCTTCCGCTCGGCGCTTTGTTCGATCAGGGTAAAGGTCCGACCGTCTGGGTCGTCGATCGCGCAAACGGCGCGGTGACGGGGACCCCTGTGCGCATCGCCGGCTATGAAAACGAATCCGTGCTCGTCGTCGATGGCGTCGCGGAAGGCGCGGAAGTCGTCGCCTTGGGCGCCCATAAGCTCGACGCGGCGCAGAAAGTGCGCATCGTTCAAAATCTTGCGGGGTCGTGATGGGCCAGATCAATCTCTCGCAATGGTCGATTCGCCATCCCGCGTTGATCGCCTTTTTGATCTTCGCGATCGGCGTCGGCGGCGCCTTGAGCTATTTTCAGCTCGGACGCGCCGAAGACCCTTCTTTCACCATCAAGAACGTCAACGTCAGCGCGATCTGGCCGGGCGCGACGACGCAGGAAATGCAGGATCAGGTCACCGACCGCATCGAGAAAAAGCTGCGCGAGCTCGCCTATTTCGACAAGACCACCACCTACACCAAGCCCGGCTTCACCTCGATCGGCATCGACTTCAAGGATTCGACGCCCGCGCACCTCGTCCCCGCGCTGTTCACCGAATTGCGCAAGAAGCTCGGCGACATGCGGAGCGATCTGCCCGCCGATCTCGTCGGCCCGATCGTCAATGACGAGTTTGGCGACGTCGACGCCGTTCTCTATACGATCAAGGGCGAAGGCGCTTCCTACGCGCAGTTGAAGGAAGTCGCCGAAGCGTTCCGCCTTCGCTTGCAGCGCGTGCCCGACGTCACCAAGGTCGATCTCTTTGGCGATCAGGCGCAGCGCATCTTCGTCGAATTCAGCAACGCCAAACTGTCGACGCTCGGCGTGCCGACGCAGGCCCTGTTCGACTCGCTCGCCAAGCAGAATTCGGTCAATCCCGCCGGCGAGTTCCAGACAACGGGCCAGCGCGTGCCCGTGCGCGTCACCGGCGCGCTGGAAGGCGTCTCCGCCGTCGCCGAGACGCCGGTCTACGCCAATGGCGGGACGTTCCGCCTGGGCGATATCGCCGAAGTCTCGCATGGCTATGAGGATCCCGCCTCCTATCTCATTCGCTCGCAAGGCGAGCCGGCGCTGGAGATCGGCGTCGTCATGCAGAAGGGCGCCAATATCCTGGCGCTTGGCAAGAATCTCGACGAGGCGCTCGCCGATTTCGAAACCAATCTGTCGCAAGGGATTTCGATTCAGCGCATCGCCGATCAACCGAAGGTCGTCGGCGTCGCCGTATCCGAATTCACGCGCTCGTTCATCGAGGCGCTGGTGATCGTGCTGGCCGTCAGCTTCCTTTCGCTCGGCTGGCGGTCCGGCATTGTGGTGGCGACTTCCGTCCCGCTGGTGCTGGCGATCGTCTTCATCGTGATGGCGTTCCTCGGCCTCGATCTGCAGCGCATCACCTTGGGCGCGCTGATCATCGCGCTCGGCCTGCTGGTCGACGACGCGATCATCGCCGTCGAAATGATGGTGGTGAAGATGGAGCAGGGCTGGGACCGCGAGCGCGCCGGCGCCTTCGCCTGGACTTCGACAGCGTTTCCGATGCTGACCGGCACGCTCGTCACCGCGATCGGATTCCTGCCGATCGGCCTCGCCAATTCTGCGGTCGGCGAATATGCGGGCGGCATTTTCTGGGTGGTCGGGATCGCGCTTGTCGCCTCGTGGTTCGTCGCGGTGATTTTCACGCCCTATCTCGGCGTCAAATTGCTGCCCGACGTTGCGCGCAAGGCCCATCATGCCGACCCCAACGCGGTCTATAACGGCCGCTTCTATCGCGCGTTTCGCCGCGTCCTCCAGTTTTGCGTGGCGCGGCCGCTCGTCGTCATCGCCATTACCGTGACGTTTATTGGCGTCGGCCTCAGCGGCTTCAGCCACGTGCAGCAGCAATTCTTTCCACTGTCGGAAAGGCCGGAGCTGTTTCTCGAAATGCGCATGGCCGAGGGAACCTCGATCGACGCGACGTCGAAGATCGCGCATGAGGGCGAGCAATTGCTCGCCGGCGATTCCGACGCGTCGTCCTATACGACCTATATCGGCAAGGGCTCGCCGCGCTTCTGGCTCGGCCTGCTGCCGGTCCAGCCCAATGAGGCTTTCGCGCAGATCGTGATCGTCGCCAAAGACGTTGAGGCGCGCGAGCGGATCAAGGCGCGCCTCGACGCGGCGATCGGCAAAGGCGCGCTCAGCGCGGCGCGCGTGCGCATCGATCGCTTCAATTTCGGGCCGCCCGTTGGCTTCCCCGTGCAATTCCGCATCATCGGCCCCGATCCGGCGAAGGTGCGCGACATCGCCTACCGCGTGCGCGAAGTCATGCGCACCGACGACCGTATCGTCGACGCCAATCTCGACTGGAACGAGAAAATGCCGTCCGTCACGCTTGAGGTCGACCAGGCGCGCGCCCGCGCCCTCGGCCTGACGCCGCAGGACCTTGCGCAGACTCTGCAGACCTTTATCGGCGGGCTCACGGTGACGACGATCCGCGCCGGCGAGGAGAAGATCGATGTCGTCGCCCGGGCGGTTCCCGAGGAGCGCGCCGCGCTCGACCAGATCGGCAGCCTGACGGTTCTCGCGCACGACGGCGCCGCGGTGCCCGTTTCGCAGGTCGCGCATGTCCGCTACGGGACGGAAGAGCCGATCATGTGGCGGCGCAATCGCGACATGGCGATCACGGCGCGCGCCGACGTCGTCGACGGCGTGCAGGCTCCAGACGTCTCGACCGCTTTATGGCCGAAGCTGCAGGGGATTCGCGACAGCCTGTCGCCTGCCTATCGCATAGAGATGGGCGGCGCGATCGAAGAATCGCAGAAGGGCAATGCCTCGATCTTCATTCTGTTCCCAATCATGCTGCTTGGGATGCTCACGCTTTTGATGGTCCAGTTGCAGAGCCTGTCGCGCCTCGCGATCGTGTTCTGCACCGCGCCGCTTGGCATTGTTGGCGCGTCGATCGCGCTCAATCTCGCGCATCGGCCGTTCGGCTTCGTCGCGCTGCTTGGCCTGATCGCCTTGGCGGGCATGGATATGCGCAACACGGTGATCCTGGTCGACCAGATCGAGCGCGACGTGCGCGAACTCGGGCTGACTCGCGGCGAGGCGATCGTTTCGGCGACGGTGCGCCGCGCCAGGCCGGTCGTCCTGACCGCGCTCGCGGCGATCCTGGCGATGATCCCCCTGTCGGAGAGCGCCTTCTGGGGGCCGATGGCCTATACGATCATGGGCGGCCTGTCCGTCGCCACTTTCCTGACCCTGCTGGTCCTGCCCTCGATTTATGCGCTGGTGTTTCGCCGATCGCTCGGCCGGCAGAGCGCCGCCAAGGCCCCGTCGCGCGACATCGGCTTCGGCCCCGTGCTTCCCTCGCCAGCCGAATGATATGCCCCATTCACGACAGGACTCGATGAGCGCGGAAATCCCTTCCCCGCGAGCGCGGGGAGGGGGAGTCCCACCGCAAACGCGAAGCGTTTGCCGAGACACAGGGGGAGGGAATGAGCCTCAATGTCTCAGAAAACTCAACCCGGCAACTGCGGAAGGAGCCCGGCCACAACGGCTCGGGTTCGTCAATCAGGGCGATCAAAGAATCTCTGTTTCAGAGTACCGGAGCTTAAGCCATGTTCGCCGACTGGGCGCTCGCCAGCCTTCATCATCTCGCGATTTTCACGCTCGCGGCGACGCTCGCCGCCGAACTCGCCCTGCTGACGATCGACGTCGACGCCAAGGCGATCGGCCGGCTCGCGAGAATCGATATGGCCTACGGCCTGTCGGCGACGGCCGTGGTGATCGTCGGAATCGCCCGCGTGATCTGGGGCGCCAAGGGCTACGAATATTATATGGCCAACCATATTTTCTGGACCAAGATGGTCCTGTTCGCGATCGTCGGCCTGCTGTCGATCGCGCCGACGCTTCGCTATTTAGGCTGGCGGAAGGCGCTGCGCGCCGACGCCGCATTTCGCCCGGCGACCGCGGAAGTCGCGCGGATGCGGATCTATCTTTGGGCGGAAGCCGCATTCTTCCTCGCGATCCCGGTCGCCGCCGCCGCGATGGCGCGCGGCTATGGCATGGCGAACTAGTGGCTTGCGTCAGTGAAATTGAAGGGCTGGCGCCTCTTCTCCCTCCCCCCTTGTGGGGGAGGGCCGGGGTGGGGGGTCGCACTGCACTATCCGAAAGAATCTCTGTCCCTCACATTGATAGTTCAGCGCGACCGCCCTCCCTTACCCTCCCCCACAAGGGGGGAGGGAATTTCCAGCGCTTCATCAATTTCACTGGCGCAAGCCACTAGACGATCGTGACCACGCGCAAGCGGTGGCGAGACCGGTACGAAAATCAGCCAAAGGGAAATGACGATGAGCACAGTTCTGGTCACCGGCGGGTCGGGCTTTATCGGCGCCCATTCCATCCTGCAGCTTTTGGCCGCCGGCCATCAGGTGCGCACGAGCGTGCGGAGCCTGAAGCGCGAGGGCGAGGTGCGCGCCATGCTGAAGACCGGCGGCGCCGAGCCGGGCGAGCGTTTGTCCTTCGTCGCCGCCGATCTTGAAAACGACGCGGGTTGGCCGGATGCGGTCGCCGGTTGCGACTACGTCCTGCATGTCGCCTCGCCGTTCCCGAGCGGCGTCCCCGCCCATGAGGACGAACTCATCGTGCCGGCGCGCGAAGGCGCGCTGCGCGTCTTGCGCGCCGCACGGGCTGCCGGCGTCAAGCGCGTCGTGCTGACCTCTTCGTTCGCCGCGATCGGCTATGGCCAGCCGCCGCGCGATGCGCCATTCGACGAGACGAACTGGACCGATCCTAACGCCGCCGGCGTCAGCGCCTATGCGAAATCGAAGACTCTGGCCGAGCGCGCAGCCTGGGATTTCATCGCCCGTGAAGGCGGCGGCCTCGAACTTTCCGTCGTCAATCCGGTCGGCGTGTTCGGTCCGGCGCTCGGGCCGGACTATTCGACCTCGATCCTGTTGGTGCAGCGCCTGATGGATGGCGCCGTGCCCGGCGTTCCCAAACTCTCTTTCGGTCTTGTCGACGTGCGCGACGTCGCCGACCTGCATATCCTCGCCATGACGCATCCGGCCGCCAAAGGCGAACGCTTCCTCGCCGTCGCCGGCGATTTCATGACGATGCTCGACACCGCCAGACTGCTGAAGGCCCGTATGGGCGCGTCGGCCAGTAGAGTGCCGGCGCGACAGATCCCTAATTGGCTGGTGCGCCTCGCCGCGCTGCGCGATCCCGCCGTCCGGCTGATCCTGCCCGAGCTTGGCAAGGTGAAGAACGCCACTAATGAAAAGGCCCGGCGCATACTGGGCTGGGCGCCGGGTTCGAACGAGGAATCCATCCTCGCCGCCGCCGAAAGCCTGGTGCGGCTCGGGCTGCTGAAAGGTGGCGCGAAAAGGGCGGCTTAGCGCTGAAGGTATGGCGGTCGGCTCACGGCCCAACTCGTGAGCCACGAGCCGACCCTTTCGGTTTCCGCCGTTTCAAGAGCTCGCGCCGATCTTCAGAACGAGAAGCGACCTGTCCGAGTCACGATTGAGGCGGCGATGATCAGCCGCCGTCGAGCGCGGGCGCCGAACCGGTCAGCGCACTGATCTTCTCCACATCCGCCGGCGTCGCCGGATTATAGACCACCATGCTGAGGTCCGGCCGGCCATCGACCGCGAACGCCGAATATTCAAAGGCGAGCGGGCCGAGAACCGGGTGGCGTATGTGCTTGACGGCTTCCCCGTGGGCGCTGCGAACGTCGTTTTCCCGCCACATCGCCCTGAACTCGGGACTGAGTCGGCAGAGGTCTTCGACGAGCGATTCCACTTCCGCCGCCGCTCCCGCGCGCGCTGCATCCACCCGGAACGCGCCCAAGATGAACCGCGCGACGCTTTCCCAATCGTATTGCGCGGCGCGGGCGCGCGGGTCGAGGAAGGTGAACCGCAGGATGTTGCGCTGCTCCGGCGGCAGCGATCCATAGTCCATCAGCATCACGGTCGCCGCCCGGTTCCAGGCCACGACGTCCCATATCGCGGTCCTGATAATGGCGGGGCTCGGGTTCAACGCGTCGAGCACGCGCTGCAGCCGCGGCGTAACGCCTTCGCTCTTCCGGTAGCGCACCTCAGGCGGCCGGCCGAGGCCGAGCAGAAAAAGATGTTCGCGCTCGACATCCGTCAGCATCAGCGCGCGGGCGATCCGGTCAAGCACGTCCGCCGAGGGCGCCCCGCCGCGCCCCTGTTCGAGCCACGTGTACCAGGTCGGGCTGATGTTGGCGCGCTGCGCCACTTCCTCGCGCCGCAGCCCGAGCGTGCGGCGACGCTCCGGCGCAAAGCCGAACGCGGCCGGATCGAGCTTCGCCCGGCGGTCCTTCAGATAGATCCCGAGCCGATTCTCCTGCGCGACGCGCTCGCTCATCCTGTTAGCCATTATACTACGATAATCTCACTACTTTACCACGATATCAGGGAAGCAGATATTTGTCTCCAACAAAACCAGGAGATTTTGCTCATGCGTATTTTTGTCACCGGCGCCACGGGCTGGGTCGGCTCGGCCATCGTGAAAGACTTGATCGCCGCCGGTCATAAGGTGCTCGGTCTGAGCCGCTCGGACGCGGGGGCCGAAGCGCTGGCTGCGGCGGGCGCCGAGGTTCAGCGCGGCGCGCTCCAGGACCTGGACAGCCTCAAGAGCGGCGCCTCGCAGTCGGATGGCGTGATCCATACCGCTTTCAACCACGACTTCTCGAAATTCGCGGAGAACGGCGCGGACGAGCAGCGCGCCATCGAGGCGATCGGCGGCGTGCTGGAAGGCTCCGACCGCCCGCTCATCGTCACCTCGGGAATAGCGCTGCTGGCGCCGGGCGGCGTGGCGACCGAAAAGAGCGCGCCCCGTCCGGCCTCCGCGTCTTTTCCGCGCAACCCGGAGGCGGCGATCGCCGCGCTGGCGGAGCGCGGCGTGCGCGCGACAGCGGTGCGGCTTCCGCCGTCGGTTCATGGCCACGGCGATCACGGCTTCGTGCCGCGCGTCATCGCCCTTGCCCGCGAGAAACGCGTCTCCCCCTATCTCGGCGACGGTCTCAACCGCTGGCCGGCCGTGCACCGGCTGGATGCCGCCCGCGTCTTTCGGCTCGCCCTCGAGCGCGGCGTGGAAGGGGGACCCTTCCACGCGGTCGCCGATGAAGGCGTGCCGTTCAAAGAGATCGCCGAAGTGATTGGCCGGCGACTGAACGTTCCGGTCGTCTCACAGTCGCCGGAGGAGGCGGCGGAGCATTTCGGCTGGTTCGCCAGATTCACGGGCATCGACTGCCCGGCTTCGAGCGAGAGAACCCGATCGCTGCTCGGCTGGGCGCCCGGACAGCCCGGACTCATCGCCGACATCGATCATCCCGCTTACTTCGCCCATTAGAAAAAGTGCAATCGGGCGACCATCGCTCTCGATATCTCAGAAAGAAACGGAGACTTGCTCATGCGTGTGTTTGTAACCGGCGCCACCGGATTCATCGGTTCGGCCGTCGTCAAGGACCTGATCGCGGCGGGCCATCAGGTCATCGGCGTCTGCCGTTCGGACGATAAAGCGTCGGCGTTGGCGGCCACTGGCGCCGAGGTCTATCGCGGGTCGATCGCGGACCCTGACAGCCTCAAGGAAGGCGCCGCGCGATCGGATGGCGTCATCCATCTGGCCTTCAACCACGACTTTTCGAGATTTGTCCAAAACTGCGAGGACGATCGCCATGTGATCAAGGCGCTCGGCTCGGCTCTCGCGGGCTCCGACCGGCCCTTGATCGTGACCTCCGGCACCGGGATCGCCAATATCGCGCCCGGCCGGCCGGCTGAGGAAGACAATGCGACCGTCGGTTCCAACGTGCATCCGCGCGCAGCCTCGGAAGAAGCAGCTGTCGCTGTCGCCGCGCAGGGCGTCAATGTGTCGGTGGTGCGCCTCCCGCAGGTTCACGACACGGCCAAGCAAGGCCTCATCACCCCTGCGATCGCGGTCTATCGCGAAAAGGGCGCCTGCGCCTATGTCGGAGAGGGACTCAATCGCTGGCCGGCGGCCTATGTTCTCGACGTAGCCTGTCTCTACAGGCTAGCGATCGAAAAGGCCGAGCCGAACGCAAGATATCACGCGGCCGCCGAAGAAGGCGTGTCGACGCGCGATATTGCCGAAGCCATTGGCAGGCGTCTGAAACTGCCGGTCAAATCCATCGCCCCGGAAGAGGCTCCAGCCTTTTTCGGCTGGCTCGCCATGTTTGCCGGGCTCGACATGCCCGCCTCCAGCGAGCAAACGCGGAGAAAGCTGGGGTGGCGGCCGACCGGGCCGGGACTGATTGCCGACCTTGAACGGCTGGACGTTTCCGACGCCTGAAGCGCGCTGGGGTTTCCGCGGAAACCAGCGGCGCGCGCCTCGTTCATCTGCGCTTCCCGAATACCGGCGGCGCTGAACGCGACGGGTTGCGCGCCTCTGCGGCGATTGCGGCGCCCGGACTTGTCGCAGTCTTGGCGGCGGCGCCCCTTGCGGCGAGCGCCCGCGCTATGATGGCGTCGACGTCGCCGGCGCCGGGATCATCGGCTTCGGCTTGCGGCTTCAGCGCCGGCGCGCCCTCGCTGGGCGCTGGACCAAAACGGTTAGGGCCGGGATCGCCTCTGACGAACCCGGCGAAGCCGATGAGGATATAAAAAAGAACGGCGGTCAGGTTCTGCGCGGCAGGCGGGATGTCGGGGAAAAAGGCGAGATTTGTTTCGGACTGCTTCGCCTCCATGATGAACGCAAGGGGAATCGCCATCTGGATGAAAGCAACGCCGAGCCATGCCCAGAAAGGCGACCAGCCGAAATCGCGCATGCGCCTGCCAACCAACGCGGCGACCAAAATATCGTCGAAATCGGAAAGAAGGGCCCAGCCGGAATCTTCAGGCGCCGCATTCGTCGCAACCACTTGGACGACGATAAGAAAACCGATCCCTATCCAGTAGGGTTTCCTGGCCAATCGGCCTCTAAGCCACGGGAATCTGGGCTGGACACTCAAATCGCGCCCCGGGGCATCTATCTATTGAGACGTTCTGGCGCCTCACATAGTCTTGCATTGTTAAGTTAGCCCTAAGCCAGCGGGTCAAACGAAGTGGGCGTCCCGCTCTCCGCCGGGTTGCGATGGTCGCCGTGCTTTCGCAGAGCCGTCTTGGGATGTCGTGCTATGCCTTGGAGTGCCGGCTTCGCGGCCCTCAACAATCGAGAAAAGGAACAATCATGGCCGACCCTGCCGCCCTCATCGAGCTTGACGAACGCATCGCCGCGATCCGTGACAATATCCGAGAACTCACCGAGCAGGCCGCCGCCTTTTCCGGCGCCGGCGACGAGGCCTTCGCAGCGGACCGTATCGCCGCGCAAGAACAGGCGCTCGCCGCGCTGCTGAAAGAACGTCTGTCGCTGGCGAAATAGAGCCCGTGAAAGCACGGCCGGCCGTCATGACAAGCGCACGTCGCGCTCCGTCTCGACATGGCGTTTCCATCGGTGTCTCAGGTCGCTGAGACGGCAGCCGTGGCGCTCGTCGAGAAATTCGGCGGCGACGATGCGATCGGTGCGAAAGTGCCGAAAATCCTGACGCAGCTCGCACCAGGCCGCCAGCAGGCGCACCGTTTCGGCGTAGCCGATGATCACCGCCCATATCGTGCGCTCGCTGTCCTGCGCCTCCTGGTTTCGATAGCGGATCCTGATCTTGCGCCCGCTGCGGATCCATAAGCGGGCCTTCGCGATATCCAGGCCGTCAGGGGCCGGCCTATTGTTTGGCGGCGCGCCAATGGTCGGTTCGGCGATGAAAGGACGCAGACGTTCGGGAACCGCTGCGGCGATCTTGGCGATCAGGTCGCGCGCCGCGGCGGCCAGCACAGGATCCCCGCGCTCGGCGACCCATTGCGCGCCGAGCACTGCTGCTTCGATTTCATCGGGCGTCAGCATCAGCGGCGGCATATCGAAGTCGCGATCGAGGACATAGCCCAGCCCCGCCTCGCCGCGGATCGGCACTCTTTGCCCGATCAGATCCGCCATATCGCGATAGACGGAGCGCCGCGACACTTCCAGCTCTTCGGCCAGCATGTCCGCGGTGACAGGCCGGGTCGAGCGCCGCAGGATCTGGATGATCTGAAACAGGCGGTCGGCGCGGCGCATGGAATCTCCCTGCTGACAGGACGCTGTCAGCAGCACCCTGCCACAAGCCGATCGCCGCCGCATCCGCGGCGCAAAGACCTAGGGAAAGAGGACATGATGAAATTCGTCTCCGTGCGCATCATCGCCAGCGACGTCAGTCGTCTGGTCGAATTCTACGAAGGCGTCACAGGCCTGTCGGCGACGCGCTACACCGAGGATTTTGCTGAACTGGCGACGCCTTCCTGCACGTTGGCGATCGGCAGCGCGCGCACCGTGGCTCTATTCGGAGCCGGCTCCGCGCGCCCTGCCGACAACCACAGCTGCATCATCGAGTTCCGCGTTGACGATGTGGACAAAGAATATGGAAGACTCGAAAAAATCGTCCGCGAATTTGTCCAGCGGCCGACAACCATGCCGTGGGGAAACCGCTCCTTGCTGTTTCGCGACCCTGACGGCAATTTGATCAATTTCTTCACGCCCGTCAGCGCCGCGGCGATCAAGAAATTCAACGCTTAGGCGTTGAACTCGCGTTACGGCGATGACTTGGGTGGCGTCGAGGCGGAGGCCGTCAAACGCCCGGTTTCAGCGCAGCGAATTGCTCGACCAGCGCCGCGCGGAAAGCGGCGAGCGCTCGCTCATCGCCGGACAGATGCTGCTGAAGGTAGTAGCGAAACAAGCTGTCGCATAAGAGGTAGAGGCTGAACGCGCTCATTGTCTCCAAGTTCAATCGCTTGAGAAACCGGCCGACGAGCGCGATCAGCGCGTCTTCGATTTCACGAACGACGGAATGAAAGGCTTCGTCGAACAAGGCCTGGGCGCGGATGTCGTACCACAATCGATGAGTGCTCGCATGCTCGGCGATGGCGCCGACAAGCCCGTCGATGAACCCATCGATGACGGCGGCGGGCGAGCCCTCGGACAAAATCGGCGCGTCGAGCAATTCTACGAAATTTTGCTTGTAGAGCTTCACGCAATAGGTGATCAGCTCGACCTTGTCTTCGAAGTAATAATGAAGGACGCCGAGCGAAACGCCCGATTGGCTCGCAATATCGCGCAAGCTGGTGCGCGCATAGCCAAGGACGCCAAGCGTCGAGATCGCGTGTCCGGCGAGTTCGCGCTTCTTATCCGCCCGCTTGCCGGATCGCTTCGTCGCTTTCCCAGGCGATTTCGCCAGCTTGCTCGGCGGGATCGCAAATGAAGTCACGACGCTGGCGGCCGGCGAATGTGCAAAGCGTCTATCCCATCAGAGCGTTCAGGAAGATTTGCGGAATCTTCAGCCAGCTCGGTCGATATTCGAAAGATGTCAGCAGCTTGCCGATAACATGCTGCTTGCGGTTTGTCACGAACCACGGCGGGCGCGGCAGCAGGCTCATCTCGCCGCTGAGCAGGTTGCGCGGATACGGCCTGAACGGGGCCTCCACCACGGTGCGTTCGGGCTTGTCGAACATGAAGGTGTTGTGAACAAAGCCGATTCCGCTCTGCGCGTCGTCAAGCGTGTGGCCGGGAAAAGCGCCCCAGGGCGTCTTGACGAGCAGAAACCCAAGCCCGCTCCAGGCGTTGATGGCGATGCAGCCATAGCGCAGATCGACGAGGATCGCCTCGAATGTCTTGCGGCCGATCTTTCGCATCGTCGCGGGATGGATCAGGATATTGGCGCCAAGCGTGCCGCGCAGCCGCGTGTTGGCGTAGGCGATTGCAGCGCGGAGAAAGGCTTCCGGATCAGTCTCGTCGATGCGTCGCACGCTCATCGCCGGCGCAAACACTTCGTTGGTCTCGAACCACGCATCCCCGTCGCGGACGAAAGGCACGACCACGCATGACGAATCATTGGCAGGCGCGGGATTCGCCGCGTCGTGACCCCGGTCGCTGAAATCGCTCATGCGTCGCGTGGCGCCAGGGTAATAGGGCGCCCGCGGCGGCATCGCCTTGATCGTCGCCTCGATCTTCTGCAGCAGAGGCGCGGTCCCTTCCCAGCGCTCGGGCGCGATCAGCATCTGGCAGGCGATGCAATTGAAGCCCGAATTATGCATCTTCTGCGTGGCGATATGTTCGGCCTGAAACGACAGATCGGCGGCCGACCACGGACCGGGAACCACGATCGTCGGACATACCGCGCCAAGTTCCGATGTGATCGGCCTGCGGTTGCGCGGCGCACCGGCCTGTTTGTTGCGGCGGCCCTCTTCGCCCGGCCCCCAGACGATGACGTCGTGCGAGGCTTCGGCGCCGGTAATATGAATTTCGTCGACGCCTGGATGATTGCAGAGATATTCGCCGGCATCGGCGCCGCCTTTCACGATGCGCAGGGCGCCGCGCGCGATCAAGGGCTTCAAGGCGGCTTCAAGAACGTCGATCAGATAGTCGTTGACCGGGTTCAATTTCAGGATCGTCGCCTGATGCTCGGAAAAGAGCTTCTGGAAGCAGTCGAGCGGCGCGATGGCGGCGATATTGCCCGCGCCAAGCACGAGCGCGACCTTCCCCTCGCGCTTTTCGGGCGGAACATCGTAGGCGCCGGCGGTATGGCTCGCCAGATTGTCCTTCGTCACGCCCGCCTGCATCCAGATCTCGGCCTTGACGCCCGAAAGCAGAAGGCGGTCCCATAGCGAGTTGGGAACCACGGAAACGGCGATCCGTCCATTCGCCAGATCGCGGACCGGGAGGCCTTGCAGGAATGTCTTGTCCTTCATCCCCGACAAGGTCTGGATCAGGGCGTTGCAGCCCGACATCAGGGCGTAGGGCCCGGAAATCCATTCCTCTCCGGCGAGCGGCGAGCCGGCGGGAATCTGTTTCTTGCGCGCCGCCGTCAGCGCCCAGCTTTCCGCGACGTTCATCAACGCCTTCTTGATGTCGGCGAGGATCGATAGGCGCTCTTCGACGCTCGTTCGCGCCCAGGCGTTCTTGTTCGCCTGGAGCTCGGCGATCGCCTGATCGAGATGTCCGAAGGCGAATTGTTCGACGGGTGCGGGCTGGGCCATGGATTCGTCTCCGGTTCAGTGAATCGCCGCGGGCGCGGGCTTGCCTTGAATCATGTCGGCTGCCTTTTCGGCGATCATGATCGTCGGCGCATTGGTGTTGCCGCCGATGAGCGTTGGGAAGACCGACGCGTCGACGACGCGCAGGCCCTCCAGCCCACGCACGCGCAATTGCGGATCGACGACCGCCATCGCGTCGACGCCCATTTTGCAGGTGCCGACGGGATGGTAGATCGTGTCCGCCCGCGCGCGGATATGGCTTTCCCATTCGTCGTCGCTCATGCCGTCCTTCGTGTAGATTTCCTTGTGACGGTATTTGGCCATCGCCGGCGCTTCGAGGATGGCGCGGGTCATTTTCGCGCCCTTCATCAGGACTTGAAGATCTTCAGGGTTCGACAGATAGCGCGGATCGATGCCCGGCGCCGCCATCGGGTCCGCGCTCTCAAGAAAAACCTCGCCGGTCGAGCGCGGCCGAACGACGCAAACGTGACACGAGTAGCCGTAGCCCATGTGTAATTTGCGTACATGGTCGTCGACGATCGAGATGACGAAATGCAACTGGATATCGGGCCGGGAGAGCGCCGGATCGGTCTTCAAAAACGCGCCGACTTCCGCGAAGGGAGTGGCGATCAGGCCGGTTCCGTCTTTGCGCCATTGAAGGATGTGTTTGATCAGATTGACGGTCCCCGCCGCGCCGATGCCGAACAGATCGGTATCCTTCGATTTGTAAGCGAGAGTAAAATCGAGGTGGTCGCGCAGGTTCTGCCCGACGCCGGGAAGTTCGTGCGTCATTGGGATGCCATGGCGCTGGATGTCTTCCAGCCGGCCGACGCCCGATAATTGCAAAAGCTGCGGAGAATTGAACGCGCCGCCGCACAGGATGATCTCGCGATTGGCCTCGACCTCAACCTCCGCGCCGCGCGCGCGATAGCGAACGCTCCTCGCCCGTTTGCGGTCAAACACGATCTTCGTGGCGTGCGCTTTCGTGGCGATCGTCAGATTCGGCCGGTTGGAATTCGGATGCAGATAGGCGGCCGCCGCCGAGCAACGCTCGCCGTTTCTCTCGCGGCTGTGGAACTGGGTCACCTGATAGAGGCCGACGCCTTCTTGCTCGGGCCCGTTGAAGTCATTGTTGGTGCGGAACTGCAGTTCGCTCGCAGCCTGGATAAACGCGTGAGAAATGGGCCGCGGACTCTTCTGGTCCGAGACATGGAGCGGACCAGCAGCGCCGTGCAGCGCATCGGCGCCGCGCTCATTGGCCTCCGAGCGCATGAAATAGGGCAGGACTTCGTCATAGGACCAGCCTTCGCAGCCAAGACTCGCCCAATCGTCATAGTCCGAGCGGTGTCCGCGAACGTAGAGCATCGCATTGATGGCGCTGGAGCCGCCGAGCCCCTTGCCGCGCGGCTGATAGCCTCGGCGTCCGTACAGGCCCGCCTGCGGAACCGTGTTGAAAGCCCAATTGTTGATTTTGGGTCGTCCAGGCAGCATGGCGGCGACGCCGGCGGGCGCGCGGACAAGCCAGCTTTTGCCCTCGCCGCCCGCTTCAAGCAGGCAGACCGTCGCCGATGAATCTTCTGACAGGCGCGCGGCGAGGGTCGAACCGGCGGAGCCGCCGCCCACGATGACATAATCGAACTTCATGGCTTCCTCCCCGTTTCACTTTATTTCGTCTTCTTGATCCATCGCCGCTCTCTGAGGACCGGTTTTGATGGCGAGACTTTGATAGGCGGTCGATGCGTCTTCCGCTCCGACGCCACGCCGATAGTCCGAAGGTTAGGATAATCTGGGCGATTGTCCAGTTCTATTGTCCAAATAGAAATGACCGGACGAAATCGTGGGCGCGTTTGGCGCCGCCGGACGGGGCTTCGGAATGGCCGTCAACTGCGAGGGAGCGTCAGCGACGAAGCAACGGGCGATGGGCGTTCCGTCCCGCTCTATCGCTTGTCCGGCGCCAGGTCGGGCCGGCGCTCTTGGGTGATCCGCACGGCTTGCTCATGCCGCCATTGGGCGATGCGCGCGTGATCGCCGGACAGGAGTATTTCGGGGATCGTGCGCCCCTCCCATTCGCGCGGGCGCGTGTAATGGGGATATTCGAGCAGGCCGGATTCGAAGCTTTCCTGCGCCGCCGATTGCGCTTTGCCCATCACGCCGGGAATAAGCCGGACGCAGGCGTCCAGCACGGCGAGCGCGGCGATTTCGCCGCCCGACAGGATGTAATCGCCGATCGAGACTTCCGTCAGATTCCGCGCCGCAATGACGCGCTCATCGACCCCTTCGAAACGCGCACAGAGAATGACGAGGCCAGGGCCATCAGCCCATTCGCGCGCCATATCCCGCGTCAACGGTTTGCCGCGCGGGCTCATCAGCAGGCGCGGGCGGGCATCGCCGGGATCGAGCGCGGCGTCGAGGCAGGCCGCCAAGACATCGGCGCGCATCACCATGCCCGGGCCGCCGCCGGCCGGCGTATCGTCGACGGCGCGATGGCGTCCGACCCCCTGCGTGCGAATGTCCGATGTCTGGCAGGACCACAGACCGCGCGACAGCGCATCGCCCGCCAGCGAGAGGCCGAGCGGGCCGGGAAACATTTCGGGGAATAGCGTCAGAATCGTCGCCGCGAACATCAGCGTTCCTCCTGGCGAGGTTCGCCTTCGATTTCATGGGGCGGAACGATGATGATGCGTCCCTTGTCAAAATCGACTTCGACTGCGACGGCTTTGGTGAACGGCAGAAGCAGCGTTTCTCCGCCCGCCGCCGGCGCGATTTCAAGAATGTCGCCCGCCCCGAAATTGCGCAAGGCGATGACGCGGCCGAGCATCTCGCCTTCGCGTGTCAAAGCTTCGAGGCCGACGAGATCGTCATGGTAGAATTCGTCGTCCGACGGCGGCGGCAATTGCGCGCGCCGCGCGAAGAGTTCGACGCCCGTCAGCTTTTCCGCTTCTTCGCGGCTGCCCATTCCGGCGAGGCGCACGACGAGCATGTCGTCCTTGAGGAGACGCAGTGCCGCGAACTTGAAAGTTCGCGCGCCCGCCTTGTCTGTGAGATCGCCGTAAGCGCCGATCGCCTTGGGATCCTGCGCATAGGATTTGACGCGCAATTCCCCGCGAACGCCATGCGGCGCGCCGAATATCCCCAGAGGAATGAGGCGGTCGGATGCGGGCAAGAATCGCGTCCTTGCGGTGTAACCCCTTCTCCCGCTTCGCGGGAGAAGGTGGCCCGACGAAGTCGGGTCGGATGAGGGCCTGTCGGCGTGATGACCCTAATACGGATGCGGCGGTTGAGGTCGCGACCAGGGCGGTCGCCCTCATCCGACCTCGCTTCGCGAGGCCACCTTCTCCCGCGAAGCGGGAGAAGGTGATGCCAATTACGCCGCTGGCGCAGCCGCAGCAGCCGCCTTTTCAGCCGCGGCCGTCGCGGCGGCGGTGCGCTCCTGCGCCTTCTTCTTGGGCAGCGCTTTCTGCGGATTGTTCTGCGGCTCGCGCTTGGCGATGCCCAGGCCATCGAGCAGGCGCAGCACGCGATCGGTCGGCTGGGCACCCTTGGCGAGCCAGGCCTTGGCCTTTTCGACGTCGAGCACGAGGCGCAAAGCGTCGTCCTTGGCCTTGACCGGATCGAACGTGCCGATCTTTTCAACGAAGCGGCCGTCGCGCGGCATGCGCGCGTCGGCGACCACGATGCGATAGAACGGGCGCTTCTTGGCGCCGCCGCGCGCGAGACGAATTTTCAGAGACATGTTTTCATTCCTTTCTTGACGAATACGATACAAACTCTTCTCCCCGCGAGCGGGGAGAAGGTGGCCCGAAGGGCCGGATGAGGGGCGGCGCGACGCCGACCATTTGGTCTTGTTCGCGTCTCACCCCTAACGTCACGCCGCCCCTCACCCCAACCCTCTCCCCGCTTTGCGGGGCGAGGGGGCGCGGAGCGACTTCTTCTCAGTTCATTTCTTCTTACCTCCGAATGGATTGAACCCGGGCAGGCCGCCGAGGCCCGGCAGGCGCGGCGCGCCAAGGCCCGGCAGGCTGGGGAATGAAGAGGGGGGATTGAAGGCGCCGGGCGGGGGCGCATCGGGAATGCCGCCGCTTTTGGCGCCGGGCAGGGCGCCGCCCATCTGTTTTTGAAACGCTTCCAATTGTTCGGGCGTTGGCTGCGGCATGCCGCCGCCCATGCCGAACATCTGGCCGAGCTGCGCCATCGGTCCGCGCTTGGCGCCGCCGCCCATCGATTTCATCATGTCCGCCATCTGGCGATGCTGTTTCAGCAGGCGGTTGACCTGCTCGACATTGACGCCCGACCCCGCCGCGATGCGCTTCTTGCGCGAGGCCTTCAACAGGTCGGGATTGCGCCGCTCCCTAGGCGTCATCGAGGAAATGATCGCGCGCTGGCGCCCGATCACCTTGCCGTCGAGATGGGCGGCGGCGACCTGGTCCTTGATCTTGGCCATGCCGGGCAGCATGCTCATGATGCCGCCCATGCCGCCGATGTTCTCGATCTGCGCGAGCTGATCGGAGAGGTCGTTGAGGTCGAACACGCCCTTGCGCATCCGCTCGGCCATTTTAGCCGCCTGCGCCATATCGATATTCTGCGCCGCCTTCTCGACGAGGCTGACGATGTCGCCCATGCCCAGAATGCGGTCGGCGAGGCGCTGGGGATGGAAATCCTCCAGCGCATCCATTTTTTCGCCAACGCCGAGCAGCTTGATCGGCTTGCCGGTGACCGCGCGCATCGATAGCGCCGCGCCGCCGCGCCCGTCGCCGTCGACGCGGGTCAGCACGATGCCGGTGACGCCGACGCGTTCGTTGAAGTTTTTCGCCAGATTGACGGCGTCCTGGCCGGTGAGGGCGTCGGCGACGAGCAGGATTTCATGCGGCCGCGTCGCGTCGCGGATCTCGGCCATTTCGGCCATCAAAGGTTCGTCGATATGGGTGCGCCCCGCCGTGTCGAGCAGCACGACATCATAGCCCTGCAGCCGCGCGACGGTCTCGGCGCGTTTGGCGATTTCGACCGGGCCTTGGCCCGCGACGATCGGCAGCGTGTCGACGCCGATCTGCCGGCCGAGCACCGCGAGCTGTTCCTGCGCCGCCGGCCGCTTCACGTCGAGCGAGGCCATCAGCACCTTGCGCTTCAGGCGCTCGTTGAGCCGCTTGGCGATTTTTGCTGTGGTGGTGGTCTTGCCGGCGCCCTGCAGGCCGACCATCATGATCGCGATCGGCGCCGGCGCGTTGAGATCGATCGCCTGGCTTTCGCCGCCCAGCGTCTCGACTAGCGCGTCATGGACGATTTTCACGACCATCTGGCCGGGCGTGACCGATTTGATCACCGCCGCGCCGATCGCCTTGGTGCGCGCCTTGTCGACGAACGAGCGCACGACTTCGAGCGCGACATCCGCCTCGAGCAAGGCGCGGCGCACTTCGCGCATCGCGGAATTGACGTCCTCTTCCGAGAGGGCGCCGCGGCCGGTCAGCTTATCGAATATGCCGGAGAGCTTTTCCGAAAGGCTCTCGAACATGGGTCGCTCCTGAACTGTCCAACGACAATCGCGCCCGGGGGCGCAACGCGCTGCCGGACGGTGACCGCCAGCCTCAAGGGCTAGGTCGGCTGATCGACGAGGACGAACCTGACGAAGATAGGGGAAGGTGTTTAGGGGAGGGGGAGGGGGAAGTCAAACTTGAGGCCACCATGAGAGTCAGATGGATTTCGCGCCATAAAGCGAGCATGCGATATTATCACTTGCAACCGATCGATATCGTAGCGATAATATCGCTGTGAAGACCATCATCTTCAGTCACGCGGCCGCCAGAGACTTCGACGGACTTTCCAACGACGCCCGCGAGGCTGTGCAGAAGGGATTAGTCCGCTATGCGACGACCGGTGACGGCGATGTGAAATCGCTGTTTGGACGCGCCGGCTTTCGGCTCAGAATTGGAAACTACCGGGTCATTTTTGACGAAGATGCTTCGACCATTCTGGCGATCTATATCGGAAGACGCCAGACAACGACTTACCGGCGCAATTGAGGACGGATGAGATGACCGAACCGCAGATTATCCGTACCCCGTCGGGCGAGGAAATGGTGATCATTCCCCGCGCTGAATACGAGGCGCTGATCGCCGCCGCTCACAATGAAGACGAGGACGACGTCGCTATCTATGACGCGCGCAAGGCGGAGCTCGCGGCCAGTAGGAACGGTTTGCTTCCGCAGCCTGTCACCGAAGCTATGCTCAAGGGCGACAGCTTGCTTCGCGCCTTGCGGCGTTGGCGCGACATCACCCAGTCGGACCTCGCCGCGAAAGCTGGCGTTGGCCAGGGCTACATCTCTGACTTGGAAAACTGCCGTAGAGCTGGCGCACCGGAGACCTTGCATCGACTGGCGCGAGCGCTGGATGTGCCGCTGCAATGGCTCGAATAGCTAAACTGCGACGCCCTCACCCCTTCATTTGCGCCAGTGCCCCCGCTATGTCGCCCATGCCCCAATGTTCTGCGATCAATCCGTCGCTCACGCGGAAAATATCGCATGAGGTGAAGCGCAGCTTTTTGCCCGTCGGCGGCACGCCGAGATAGACGCCCTGGTGCGTGCCCGAATAGACGAAACTCGCGGCGACTTTATCTTCGCTCGCCACCAGCGCTTCGATTGCGACGCTGAGATCGGGCATTCCTTTCAGCCGGCCCGCGAAGAACGCCACCGTGCCCTGTTTCGGCGTCGCTCCCGCCGCGGGCGGCGGCGCGGCGGCGCTCGTCTGGTGGTTCACATAAGCGTCGGAAAACAACGCCGCGAAAGCGTCTATGTCATGGGCGTTGAGCGTGGCGACGAATTGTTCGGCCAGCCGGCGAGCGGGCGGGCTGGCCGTCTGCGCGGCGGCCTGCGTGCTTCCAGCCGCGCCGATGAGCAGGCCGGCCATTACCGTGCGGCGATCCATTTTCGGCTCCCTATCTCAGAGTCAACGAAACAGCGCGAAAAAGACAACGTAAATCCAGCCAAAAATCCCGTCGATGATCGCCCACAGGATCGAATGGTTATTCGTGTAGGAGATCGCAATCGCCAAGGCCGAGCCGAAGCCTACGCCATATTTGGCGCCTTCGACGCGCACGCCGTAATAGCGGCTTCCGTTCATTCTGTTCTCCTCAGAATCGCTTGCGCGCGATGGCGCCGAGATCGACGCGACTTTATCTGAATTTTCAATCCTTGATGAGTTCGGGCCGTCGCCATCGAACGCGGAGGCTGCTTTACCCCTAGATTCTTATATTCTATAACAATCGAACGAAAGACTCGGGAAGCGCGTGCGATCGGCGCGCATGTGGGGCGGGAAGCCTATGGCGCGACAGCGCACGCAAGTCGCCATTGTCGGGGCTGGGCCGGCGGGCCTTCTTCTTGGCCATTTGCTGCATCTGGCCGGCGTCGAGACGGTCATCCTCGAGCGCCAGAGCCGCGCCTATGTCGAGGCGCGCATCCGGGCGGGCGTTCTCGAACAGGGCACGGTCGACCTGCTCGATGAGGCGAATTTGGGCGCGCGCATGCGCCGCGAGGGCCTGCCGCATGGCGGTTTCGATCTCGCCTATGACGGCGTGCGCCATCGCATCGATCTGGCCGAACTGACCGGCGGCAAAAGGGTGATGGTCTATGGCCAGACCGAGCTGACCAAAGACCTTGGCGACGCGCGCGCCGCGGCGGGATCGCCGACGATCTATGAGGCGGCCGATGTTTCGATCCATGGCGCTGATAGCGACGCGCCGATTCTGCGTTACCGCTCGGGCGGCGCGGAACATGAAATCGCCTGCGATTTTATCGCCGCATGCGACGGCTCGCATGGAATCGGCCGGCGTTCGATTCCCGCCGCCGAGCTCAAGACGTTCGAACGCGTCTATCCCTTCGGCTGGCTCGGCATTCTCGCCGAGGTGCCCCCTTGTTCGCATGAACTGATCTATGCCAGGCACGAGCGGGGCTTCGCGCTCGCCAGCATGCGCTCGCCTGCGCGCAGCCGCTATTACATCCAGTGCCCGGTCGACGAGCGGCTGGAGGATTGGCCGGACGAACGCATCTGGGCGGAGCTCAAGCTGCGCCTCGGCCCCGAGGCGGCGGCCGCGATGACGATTGGCCCCTCGATCGAAAAGAGCATCGCGCCCTTGCGCAGCTTCGTCGCCGAGCCGATGCGCTGGGGCCGTCTATTCCTGGCCGGCGACGCCGCCCACATCGTGCCGCCGACGGGCGCCAAAGGGCTCAACCTCGCCGTTTCCGACGTGCGCCTGCTGAGCCGCGCGTGCGTCGCCTTCTACAAATCAGGACAGAGCGCCGGCATTGACGGCTATTCGCAGGCCTGTCTGGCGCGGGTTTGGAAAGCGGTGCGTTTTTCCTGGTGGATGACGCAGCTCATGCACAAATTCGGCGACAACGAGAGTTTCGAGGCGCGCGTCCAGGGCGCGGAACTAAGCTACCTCTTCGGCTCGCGGGCGGCTTCGCAGGCGTTGGCGGAGAATTACGTCGGGCTGCCGTTCTGAGGGCGGGGTCGTCCGTATCGTTGTCTCGCTTTCAGCGCGGCCGCCGGGCGTGAACCTCCGCGATATAGCCGCCTGGAAATCGCACGATAGCGGCGTCGCGATCTTCGGAGCTATAGGGGCCGGCCAGCAGGTCGACGCCCGCCGCCTTCGCCTTGGCGAGCGTGGCGGCGAGGTTTCCGACCTCATAGCCGGTAAGCTCTCGTCCATAGGGCCAGGGAAGATGTCCGTCGGTGACCAGCGCCGTGATCTTTCCGAAGGTCGATTCCAGGCGCACGCGGCGATAGGAATCGCCCGGCCTGCCGATCTCCACGCCCGGCGCCGTCGGATCGTCGGCGACCACGCGGCCGCCTGAGAACGTCGTAAAATCATGGATGAAAGCATCGATCTGATCGCGCGACACATAGACCCGGTTCTCCGGCACGGTCGCCAGCGGCGCGTAGGACGGCGGCGTATTATGCCAATAGATCTGCATATTCACCCCGCCCGGCCAGCGGATGACGACGTCGCGGCCAATGGGGTCGGCAAAGGGCGACACGACAATTTCGGCGCCGGCATGGCGGGCCGAAGCGATCGCGGCGTCCATGTCCGACACGAGATAGCCGGTGCGCTCTTCTCCGAACGGATAGGGGATCGGCGTCTTGAAGCCGAACACCGACAGGAAGCCCGCCGGCGTGAACACCACTTCGGAGATGGTCGAACTCGAAGTTGGCGTGACGTTCACCACAACCGGTTTGCTTGACCCGCCGCCAAAGACGGCGATGAAACTCGCCGCCAAAAGCTCGACCTGGTCGGGCGCGACATAGACGTGCGTCGAATCATATTGCGGTCCGACCGCCACGCTTGCGGGGGCAGAATCAGAGGCTGTCGCGGCCTGGGCGAAGGCCGCCACGGCTGGAAGGAGCGTCGCGAGAGCAAAGACTTTCAGCTTGTGCATTGGCAGGTTCCGGGACGCTTTTGGCGCCAGCGCCAAAATTGCGCTCGCTTGGCTCTTCGCCCTCACGAAGTTGGCGTGGATCCTATCGCGACTTGCCGCGCTCGACGAGGGCGGCCGAGCACCTATCCCAGCCTCGGCCATGTATCGCTGAGCCGATACCCCGCCGGCCACGGGTCCGCTGGGTCAAGCATGTGCTGATGCGTTCCCGTGATCCATGCGCGGCCCGAGATCACCGGCGTGATCGCCGGCCGCCCCGCGACCATCGTCTCCGCCGCGATGCGGCAATCGAACGTCGATCCGATGATCGAGCGCGCGCGATAGAAATCGCCGACCTTCATGCGGCCCCTGGCGTGCAGCGTCGCCATACGCGCGGAGCAGCCGGTGCCGGTCGGCGAGCGGTCGATCTTGCCGGGACGCACGACCACCGCATTGGCGCCCGTCAGGGCGCCGTCTTCTTGCATCAGCGGGCCGGCGAACTGGCAGAACGAGATATGATCCCATTCGGCATTATCAGGATGGACGAAGCCCAATTGCTCGTTGGCCGCCGCAGTGATTTTCATGCCGGCCTCGGCAAGGTCGCGCGCCTCGTCCGGCCGGATGGAAAAGCCCAAGGCGGCCGCATCGACGATGACGAAACTGTCGCCGCCATAGGCGATGTCGACTTTCAGCGCGCCAAAACCCTTCACATCGAGCAGCGCGTCGAGCTTGTCGGCGAAGGAGGGTACGTTCTGCACGCTGATCCGTTCGGCCTTGCCGTCCTTGCATTCGGCGACAATGTCGATCAGGCCGCCCGGCGCCTCCAGCGTCAGATGGGTTTGCGGCTCCCGCATCGGGACAATGCCGCTGTCGAGGAGGACAGTCGCGACGCAGATCGAATTGGAGCCCGACATCGGCGGCGTGTCCTCCGGCTCCATGATGATGAAGCCCATCTGGGCGCGCGGATTCTTGGGCGGCACGAGAAGATTGACATGGCGGAACACGCCGCCGCGCGGCTCGTTGAGCATGAAGTCGCGCAAGGTCTTGTCGCGCGCGATGAAGCGCGACTGCTCCCACAACGTCTCGCCCGGCGGCGGCGCGACGCCGCCGACAATGACGTCGCCGACCTCTCCCTCCGCATGGCAGGAGACGACGTGGATGGTTTTCGTAGACCGCATGATGAGGCTCGCGTGGGAGGGGCGGGGTGCAAGATAGGGCGCGGGCGGGGCGGCGTCACGCGGGCAGCGATGAATTCTTGACCCTAAGCAGGCGGTATGGGACGCGTGGGCTCGATGACGTTAGGGGGTGACGTTCAGCGCCATGAAGACCACGCGATATTTCGACGAGCAGGTCATTCGAAAACGCCCGTATATCAAGCGTGAATGGTGCAAAGTAGCTGTCACCGAGCCGCTTCGTCGCGAGACGCAACCCGACGGGCGCATTCGTCATTGGCTGTTAATTTCCGATACGCCGGACGGGAAACCGCGTATATTGCGGGTCGTTACGCTGGACGATGGGGAAACGATCCACAACGCTTTCTTTGATCGTGACTTCCCCAAGGAATAAGCCATGAAGCTGCACTATTATTCTGAAACCGACAGTCTCTACATCGAACTCTCCAGTCGGCCCGGCGTCGAAACGCGCGAGATCGCCGAAGGTCTGATCGCCGATCTTGATGCACAGGGCGGAGTTGTGGGCCTCGATATCGACCGCGCATCAAGCAAACTCGACCTCACAACGCTGGAAACCATCGCGTTGCCTGTCAAGAGAATGCCGGCGGCTTGACGGGCGGCCGAGACGCGATCCGCCTATCGGCAGACGCCGCTGTGAAGGGCCCCAGACCTCGATCCTGTTACTTTCTGTCCCCCTTTTCTCTTGCGCCCATTGGGCTTAGATAGCGGGCAACGCCATTCCAACCCCTCATGCGCCTCATTGGCGCGGGAGCCATTGATGCCCAAGGCCCGCACGCTCTACGACAAAATCTGGGATGATCATGTCATCGAGACGCAGTCGGAGGGGTCGACCCTTCTTTATATCGACCGCCATCTCGTCCATGAAGTGACCAGTCCGCAGGCTTTCGAGGGCCTGCGCATGGCCGGGCGCAAGGTGCATGCGCCGGAAAAGACGCTCGCCGTCGTCGACCACAACATCCAGACGACCGATCGTTCGGGGGGCATCGAGGATCCGGAAAGCCGCCTGCAAGTCGAGCAGATGGCCGAGAATGCGCGCGAATTCGGCATCGAATATTACAATGAATTCGACGCGCGCCAGGGCGTCGTCCATATCATTGGGCCCGAACAGGGTTTTACGCTGCCGGGCACGACGATCGTCTGCGGCGACAGCCACACCTCCACCCATGGCGCGTTTGGCGCGCTCGCCCATGGCATCGGCACCTCCGAGGTCGAGCATGTGCTCGCCACCCAGACGCTGATCCAGTCCAAGGCCAAGAACATGCGCGTGACGGTCGATGGCGCGCTGGGCGCCGGCGTCACGTCGAAGGACATCATCCTCGCCATCATCGGCGAAATCGGCACGGCGGGCGGCACCGGCCATGTCATCGAATATGCCGGCGAGGCGATCCGCGCTTTGTCGATGGAAGGACGGATGACGGTCTGCAACATGTCGATCGAGGGAGGTGCGCGCGCGGGCATGATCGCGCCCGACGAGAAGACCTTTGACTATCTCAAGGGCCGGCCCAAATCGCCCAAAGGCGAATTGTGGGACCGGGCGGTCGCCTATTGGTCGACGCTGGCGACCGATGAAGGCGCGCATTTCGACCATGAAGTGCGCCTCGACGCCGCGCGCCTGCCCCCGATCGTCTCCTGGGGCACCAGCCCGCAGGACGTCGTTTCGATCGGCGGTCTCGTGCCGCATGTTGAGGACGGCAAGACCGAGCAGAAGCGCGCCTCGATAAAGCGTTCGCTCGAATATATGGGCCTCAACGGCGGCGAGAAGATCACCGATATCGCGATCGACCGCGTGTTCCTGGGGTCCTGCACCAATGGCCGGATCGAGGATTTACGTGCGGCCGCTAAAATCATTGAAGGCCGCCGCGTCGCCGACAGCGTCAAGGCGATGGTCGTGCCGGGCTCCGGCCTGGTCAAGGCGCAGGCCGAGCAGGAAGGGCTCGACGCGATCTTCCGCGCGGCGGGCTTCGAATGGCGCGAGCCCGGCTGCTCGATGTGTCTCGCGATGAACCCGGACAAGCTGGCGCCGGGCGAGCGTTGCGCCTCAACCTCGAACCGCAATTTCGAAGGCCGCCAAGGCTACAAAGGCCGCACCCATCTGGTGTCCCCCGCGATGGCGGCGGCCGCGGCCATCGCCGGACGCTTCGTCGATGTCAGGGAGTGGCGGTGAGCACGCCGCCAAGTTCCCTCCCCCCTTGTGGGGGAGGGTTAGGGAGGGGGGTCGCGCTGAACTATCTGGTTGGGGCGCGAATATTTTCCCGATAGTCCTGCGCGACCCCCCACCCCGGCCCTCCCCCACAAGGGGGGAGGGAGAAACAGCGCCACGCTTTCGCAGGTCAGAGCAGACGATCGGGCCAATGTCATGAAGATCGGCGCGCTGTTCATCGACGAAAGCGATATCGCCGAAAGTTTTGTGCGCGCGTCCGGCCCCGGCGGGCAGAACGTCAATAAGGTCTCGACCGCCGTCGAATTGCGCTTCGACGCGCGCCGCGCGGCTATGCCCGAGGATGTCGGACGGCGCCTCACGCAACTCGCCGGGTCGCGCATGACGAACGACGGCGTGATCGTCATTTTCGCGCAGCGCTTCTCCAGCCAGATCCGCAACCGCGAAGACGCACGCGAGCGGCTCGCCGCGCTGATTCTCAAGGCGCAGGAGACGCCGCGGCCGCGCCGGGCGACGCGGCCGACGCTGGCTTCGAAGACGAGGCGGCTGGAGGCCAAGGGGCGACGTAGCGTGGTCAAGAACCTCCGCAAGAACAGCCCCGAAGATTGAAAGGCCGGTCGCCGCCGCAAGGCAACGCGCTCTGCTGCGCTTTGGCCGCCGAGCGACAAAAAGCGCCCGATCCATCTCTTGCGGGAAAAGCTTTTCCCGATTAAGCTCTTGGCAGCGCCGCGGCGCTTCGCGAGACCGGCAAAGACCGGCTCGAACAGGGAGGAACAGATGGGCGTTTCAAAAACTTTGCGGCGCGGCATTCTCGCGGCGGCCTTGTCTCTGGCCGCGGCGCTGTCGTCGCCTTCATGGGCGGCGGACAGCCTCACCATGTGGGTGCGCGCCAGCGGCGCCAATGCGGCCCAGCATCTGGTGGACCTCTGGAATTCCGGCCATGCCGATAAGATCGCGCTGACCGTCATCCCCGACAATCAGGTCGTCTCGAAACTCGCCATCGGCGTGCAGTCGGGCGATGTGCCCGACGTCATCTCTTTCGATCTCATCTACATGCCGGATTTCATGCGCGCCGGCCTCCTCACCGACATCACCGATTCCATGAAGGGCGATCCCAATTTCGCGAAAGTCGCGCCGGCCTACGCCCATCTGGCGACCTATAAGGATCGTCTCTATGGAACCGGCTTCACGCCGGACGTTTCGATCCTGATCTATAACAAGGATCTTTTCCGCAAGGCGGGGCTCGATCCCGACAAGGCCCCGACGTCGCTCCAGCAGATTCACGACGACGCCAAGAAGATCAGAGCGCTCGGCCCGGACATCTACGGCTTCTATTTCTCCGGCTCCTGCCCCGGCTGCAATATTTTCACGACATCGCCGATGATGGTGGCGTCGGGCGCCAAAATCCTGCCGGCGAACGGCGACGAAGAGCCACTGGCGGGAACCGGCGTGAAGGAAGTCCTGCAGCTCTTCCGCGATATGTGGAGCGAGGGCCTCATCCCGAAGAGCGCCCAGACCGACAATGGCGCGAATTTCGCCGCGACTTTCAAGACCGGCAAGATCGGCATCCAGGGCTCCGGCGGCTTCATCATCTCCGATCTGAAGAAGGATGCGCCCAATCTCGATTTCGGCCTCGCTTTCCTGCCTGGCGTCAAGGAGGGGCAGGCGTCCGCTTTTGTCGGCGGCGATGTCGTCGCCATCCCCAAGGGAAGCAAGCATAGCGATATCGCCTTGGCGTTCATCAAATGGGAGCTGACCGACGAAGCGCAATTGGAAGGCCTCGCCAAGAACAATATTCTGCCGTCCCGGATCGATCTGGCCGCCAACAAATATTTCCAGGCCGACCCGCGCATCGTCACGACCGCCAAAGCCATTGGCATCGGCTATGTGCCCTGGGTGTTCCACTTCAACGATATGGTCAACAGCGATTCCTCGCCCTGGATTCAGATGATCCAGACCGCCGTCTTCGACGGCAAGGTCGATGAGGCGATCGCGGCGGCGAAGGCCAAGATGAAGGAAATCGCCGACGAATGAACAAGCCTCAGAGCCGGCGAGCCTCATATCGGCTCGCCGGCGTCCACATCCAGCCCAACAGATTACGGAACAAGACATGATCGCAACGCGCCGCGGCGCCATGGGTCTTCTCTACGCGGCGCCCGCCGTCGCTTTTGTCGCGTTCTTCGTCGTCTATCCCATGCTGGACTTGATCCGCATGTCTCTGACGAACGCCTCGCTGCTGGGCGGCGGCGAATTCATCGGGATGAAGAATTACGTCAAGGCCGCCGGCGATGCGACATTCTGGCATGCGCTGGCGTTCACGGCAGAATATACGCTGTTCATCACGCCGATCCTGATCGGCGCGGGCTTTCTGCTCGCGCTCCTGGCGGTCGCGCCGCCGCGCATCGCGAAACTCACGCGGGCGGTCGTGTTCATGCCGGTCGTCATCGGCCTTGGCAGTTCGAGCCTGTTGTGGGTCTGGTTGTTCGACGAGCAGGTCGGCCTGATCAACAAGCTGCTGCAGGATCTCGGGCTGATCGGCCAGCCGATGGTCTGGTTCGCCGACGCGACGCTTGGCCTGTGGGCCGTCATCCTCTCGATCGTCTGGAAGGTCGTCGGCTACGGCATGATCCTGCTGGTCGCCGGCATCCAGTCGATCGGCGCCGACATATTCGAAGCCGCGATGCTCGACGGCGCCAGCTACTGGCAGAGGGTGGTCAGGATCACGCTGCCGTTGACAGTGCGCACGATCGCGCTGACGACCCTGGTCAGCGCGATCGGATCGATGCTCGCTTTCGACCAGTTCTACATCATGACGTCGGGCGGCCCGAAGAGCGAAACCTTCACTTCGGTCTATTGGATCTATCAAAACTCTTTCATCTATTTCAAGCAGGGGTACGGCGCGACGCTTTCGATCCTGCTGATGGCGATCATCTTCATCGCCTCGACCGCGCAGCTTCTGCTGATGCGCCGCGGCGCCGGGACATGAGCGCGTCGCCGCGATCCATGCACGGCGCCGGTCCAGCGCGCCTGGCGCCGAGATTGTCCGGCAGGGGTTCACTACGCCCCACTCTTCGTCGGGCCTTCGCTAGCCCTCGCCTCTATCTCTTCAGCGCGCTCTGCATCGTCATCATGGCGTTGATGCTGTTTCCCATTGTGATGTCGCTGCTGGCCTCGCTCAAGACGAGCGCGGAGGCCTCCGCCGTCCCGCCGCACTATTTTCCTTCCGCGATCAGTTTCGAGAATTATGCGCGGGTCTTTCATTATCAGGCGGGATTGCCGACCTATCTGTTCAACAGCCTCGCCGTCGCGTTTATGACCATCGCTTTATGCCTACTCCTCGCGGTGCCGGCGGGCTATGGCCTCGCCTGCTTTCCGGTTCCCGCCAAGGAAGCGATCTTTCTCGTTCTGCTCCTCAGTCTCATGGCGCCCTATCAGGCGTTGCTGACGCCGCTGCACCGGTTGTTCACGAGTTTGGGACTCGCCAACACCTATCTTGGCCTCGCGATCGTTCACACGGTGCTGCAACTGCCCTTCAGCGTCTATCTCATGCGCAACAGCTTCGAAGCCGTGCCGAAGGAATTGGCGGAAGCGGCTGTTATGGACGGCGCCAAAAGTTTCCAGGCGCTCTGGTGGATATTCCTGCCGGCGTCCTTGCCCTCGCTCGTCACGCTGACTCTGTTCGCCTTCATCACATCGTGGAACGAATTCATCGCGGCCCTCATCTTCATGAACAGGGAGACGGGGTTCACGATGCCGGTCATGCTGGTCGGCGTGCGGCAGGGCCATTTCGGCGCCGTCGATTGGGGCGCGGTCCAGGCTGGCGTCATCATTTCGATCCTGCCCTGCCTGCTGATCTATCTGCTGTTGCAGAAATATTACGTTTCCGGCTTCCTGAACGGCGCGATCAAATGAGCGAAGACGACAAGGCGCGTCCGACGCGGGATTTTGGCGAGACGCGCAAGCGCGCAGCGGGCCAGCAGACGACCATCCACGATGTCGCCCGCCTCGCCGCCGTCAGTATCGGCACCGTATCGAAAGCGCTTAATCGCGGCGGCCGGCTGAAGCCTGAGACGCGCGAACGCGTCATCGCGGCGGCCAAGCAACTCAGCTTTCGGCCCAACGATCTCGCCCAGAGCCTGCATCGCGGCCACAGCCTCACGGTCGGGCTCATCTCAAAAGACAATTTCGGCCGCTTCGCCATGCCGATCATGGAAGGGCTGGAGGAATGCATGGCCGACCGGAGCATGGCGGTGTTCATGTGCAATGCGACCGATGATCCCGAGCGGGAATCCCATCACGTGCGGTCGCTGCTGGGCAAACGCGTCGACGGCATTGTCGTGACGGCGCGGCGCGCCGATCGGCGCCCGCCTCTTGAAGTGGCCGCTTCCGGGCCGCCGGTCATCTATGTCTTCTCGCAAACCGATGATCCCGATGCTTTGTGCCTGTTGCCCGACGACGAGGGCGGTTCTTTCATGGCGACCGAACATCTCGTGAAATTGGGACGGCGCCGGATCGCCCATGTCACCGGGCCGGAGAATTTCGAAGCGGTTCAACTTCGCCGCCGCGGCTATCGCGCGGCGTTGCAAGCGGCCGGCCTATCGGCGCCGGACGCCCATTGCCTGACGGGCGCCTGGTCGGAGGCCTGGGGCCGGCAGGCTCTGGCCTCGCTGTTCGACGATGCGGATAACGCGCCCGACGGAATCGTCTGCGGCAATGACCAGATCGCGCGCGGAATCGCCGACGGCTTGCGCGAACGCGGCGTCGATGCGCCGGCGGCCGTTTCGATCGTCGGCTTCGACAATTGGCAGATTCTGGCCGAAGCGACGCGCCCCGCGCTGACGACCATCGACATGAACTTGAAGGAACTGGGCCGCGAAGCGGGGCGCCGGCTGATGGAAATGATCGCCGGCGCCAGCATGAAGGGCGTGCGGCGGCTGCCGTGCAGCCTGATCGTACGCGATTCCTGCGGCGGCCGCGCCAAATCATAGATCAGCTAAGGGAAACAGCGACGATGCGACGATATACGCCAGTACGATTTGCCGATGTCGATTTCGGTCAGGGGTTCTGGCACGAGAGGTTGGAGACCGTGCTCACGCGCACGATCCCCAGCCAATATGAGCAGCTTGGGAGCCATGGCATTCTCGAATCGCTCAAGGCGCCAAAGCCGGCGCCGGCGCTGCGCATTCCGATCAGCAATCACGGCATGTCGACGCAGGTGTTCTGGGATTCGGACGTCGGCAAATGGATCGAGGCGGCGAGCTACGCCTTGTCGCATCGCCGCGACGCCGTCATCGAGGCGCGGATCGAAGAGATCACGGACTGGCTTGCGCAAACCCAGCTTCCCGACGGCTATCTCAACTGCTGGTATATCGGTCGCGAGATCGACAAGCGTTGGACGAACTTGCGCGACCGGCATGAACTCTATTGCGCGGGTCACATGATCGAGGGCGCGGTCGCTTATTTCCAGGCGACCGGCCGGCGGCGGCTGCTCGATATTTTCTGCCGCTACGTCGATCACATCGCCGCTGTTTTCGGCCCCGGCCCCGGCCAGAAGCGCGGCTATTGCGGCCATCCGGAGATCGAACTCGCGCTGATCAAACTGCACCATGTCACGGGCGACCGCGCCCATCTTGATCTCGCCGCCTATTTCGTCGACGAGCGCGGCAATCAGAACCCACAATATTTCGACGTCGAGGCTCTGGCGCGCGGCGACGATCCCAAGAAATACTGGTTCAGCACCCATGAATACAGCCAGTCCCATAAGCCGGTGCGCGAGCAGGACAAGGCGGTCGGCCATGCCGTCCGCGCGCTCTATCTCTATGCCGCGATGGCCGATCTGGCGTCCGATCTCGGCGACGAATCCTTGAAGAAAGCTTGCGAGTCGCTGTGGCGCGACGTGACGACGAAGCGCATGTACGTCACCGCCGGCGTCGGTCCATCAGCCTCGAACGAGGGCTTCACTAGGGATTATGACCTGCCCAACGACACCGCCTATGCCGAGACATGCGCTTCGGTCGCGCTGATCTTCTGGGCGCAAAGAATGCTCAATATCGACTGCGACGGCGCCTATGCCGATATCCTCGAACTCGCGCTCTATAATGGCGCGCTGTCCGGCCTATCGCGTGATGGCGTGCGTTATTTCTATCAGAATCCGCTGGAGAGCGACGGCGCTCATACGCGTTGGGAATGGCATCCCTGTCCCTGCTGCACGATGAATGTCGCGCGCCTCGTCGCCTCGGTCGGCGGCTATTTCTATTCGACGGGGGAGGGCGCGCTCGCGGTCCATCTCTATGGAACCAATAGCGCGCAAATGACGGTCGACGGCCGCCGCGTCGGAATCAGCCAGCAGGCCGACTATCCCTGGTCAGGCAAGGCGACGATTGAGGTGGCCCCGGAGGAGCCCGCCGCATTCACCCTAAAGCTTCGCATCCCCGGCTGGGCGCGATCCCATAGCATTGCCGTCAATGGCGTCCCGCTCGCCAATCTGACGACGAGCCACGGCTATGCAGAGGTTCGACGCGAGTGGCGCAAGGGCGATTCTGTCGAACTCATTCTGCCGATGCCGATCGAAAAGTTCTACGCCAATCCGAACGTTCGCGCCGATGTCGGGCGCGTCGGCCTGCGGCGCGGCCCGCTGATCTATTGCGTCGAAGAAATCGACAATCCGTCGACCCCAGTTCCTCTGCTGCGCCTGCCCAAAACGGCGCAAGCGGGCGCTGAGTTCCGGCCTGAGCTTTTCGACGGGGTCGTCGCGGTCGTCGCCGAAGCGGAAGTCGTCAAAGACAGCGCGGACGACAGCGCGTTATACCAGGCGCAACCCTTCCCGCGCGAAAGCGCTCGGCTGACCGCCGTCCCCTATTACATCTGGAACAATCGCGGACCCAATCGCATGGCGGTGTGGCTGCCGGAGACGTAGCGGCGGAAATGGCCGCATGGCGCCCGGCGCCCGCTCGCGGGTCGGCTACCCTCTCCTCTATCCGCTGGTCCCACCTAGCCGATGGCGCAGTCCGAGGATCATCGGAACCGTTGCGAGCGCGGTCAGGCCCGCCGCGATCACGCCGACGGTCTGGCCGGCATGGTCGGCGAGCGCTCCATAGGCGATCGGCGCCAAGGCGCCGGAGCCAATGACGCCGGTGTAGAAAATGGCGAAGGCGCGGCCGGAATCACCCTTCGGCGCTAGTTCCGGCACGGTCCCGTAGAGCACCGACGAGGTGCCGTTGAGGACGATTCCGAGAAGGGGAAGGAGGACCATGGTCGGCCCGAGCGACAGCGGCAGGCTTGCAATGATCAGGCAAGCGGTCACCGCTTCCGTCGCGATCACGCTCCAGACGACGCCAAGCCGGCCGCCGAGCCATCCGCAAGCCGCCTTCCCGAGCGCGCCGCCGATGAACAGCGCGGCGAGGCCGAACCCGACGCTCGCCTGCCCGCCTCCCTTCGCATGGAGCAGGAATGGCAGGAACAGGAGATAGCCCATCCGCGTGGCCGTATCGAGCGCCCCGACCATCAGCAGCAGAGCAAAGCCGGAGCCGCCGCCGGTTCGAGCGCGATGGCGCTCCTCGGCGGGCGCCTCGTAGGCTTGTCGCGGCAGCACCGGCAGCAGCGCGAGCGCAACGAGCAACCCAATGAGCGCCATCAAGCCGACAGCCGGCCGCCATGCCATCGTTGTCACCAGCAGCGCGACGAGGGCCGGAAATATCGCCTTTCCAAGATCTCCGGCAAAATTGTAAATGCCGAGCGGCGCCCGCGCAGCGCTTCCATACGCCTGCGTCACCAGGACCGAGCCGCGCGGATGCTGCACGCTCGATCCGACGCCTGCGAGGACCAACCCGACGCAAAGGCCCGTGAAGCTGTGAGAAAGAGCCATCGTCAGGAAACCGCTTGCGGCGACGACGGTGGCGCAGACCAGCGCGACGCGTGATCCCAGCGGTCTGATCAGCCGGTCGCCTGGTATCTGCAGGCCTCCCATGGTCCCGGAATAGAGGCAGCGAACCGCGGCGAGTCCCGAATAGGAAAGGCCGAACTCCGTCTGCCAGAGCGGTAACAGCACATAGAGCAGGTCCGTGTATCCGTCGTGCAGCGTATGCGCGATGCAGGCGCCAAGTAGGCTGCGGCCTTGCGCGGACGTCCACCCGCGCAAGGCCTTTCCAAGGCGGGGTTCGGCGATTGCGGCCTGCATTCCTTCTCCACAGGTTCGTGATCGGGCGAAGACCTTAGACGTGTTCATTTTTTGCGTTTAGGGTCTGTCTTCTCACGCTATCTGTCATATTTGCTCACAGGTTATATGCGCCGCCTCCTGCCGCTCAACGCGCTCCGTGTCTTTGAGGTCGCCGCCCGCACGGGCAGCTATGTGGAGGCCGCGGCGGAGCTCGGGCTGACCCATGGCGCCGTCAGCCGGCACATCGCAACGCTGGAGAGCTGGCTCGGGCAGCGGCTGTTCGTGCGCGTCGGCCGGCGCATGGCCGCGACACCGGCCGCCAAGGCCTTTGCGGCGGAGGTCAGCCTGTCTTTCGATCGCGTCACCGCGGCGGCCGAGGCCTGCGGCCGCCCTACCGCGTCCCGCGTGCTGCGCGTCAGCGCGCCGACGACCTTCGCGATGCGCTGGCTGATTCCGCGCCTTGACCGCTTTCATGGGCAACGCCCCGAGGTGGAAGTGGCTGTCGCGACCACGACGACGCTGCACGACGAATTGCGCGGCGGCTTTGACATCGCCATTCGGCGCGCTTCATCCGTGACGGGAGAGCAAAACTGGGCGCAGCATCATGCGGCGCCGTTCCTCGACGAGTTCGACACCCTTATCGTCGCCCCGGCGCTGTTTGGCCGCCGCCCCATCCGCGCGCCGGCCGACATCGCCGAGCACACGCTGCTTGCGTCGGAGACCCGCCCGCGCGATTGGGCCGACTGGCTCGCCGCCGCGGGATTGCCGGTCCCCGCCAGCCGGCGGCGTGTGTTCGACCATTTCTTCGTCACGCTGCAGGCGGTCGCCGACGGGCTTGGGCTCGGCATCGGGCCGCTGCCCGTTCTCAGCCTGGAGATCGCCGCCGGCCGGCTCGTCGCGCCGCTTCCGCAATTCAGCGTGCAACGGCCCGGATATGTCGCGCTGATTCCCTTCGACGCCGATAAGACGCCCTCGCTCACCGCCTTCACCGATTGGCTGGTGGCGGAGGGCGCTGGCCGCTGACGCTGAAATGACGCGAGGCGATTTCCACGCACAGCGGCGTCAGGAGAACCTGATTTTCAACGCCGCAGCCGCCGCGAGCGTGACGAAGGCGACGCCGATCGACAGCAAGAGCGCGCCGGCTTCGCCGAACCGCCCGATGACGAACGCATAGATGGTCGGCGCCGCGGCGGATAGGATGAAGCTTGGCGTGATCAATCGGCCGACGAACGTCCCATAGGCGCCATGGTCGAACAGGATAAGCGGCAAGGTTCCGCGTGTGATCGTCAGGATGCCGTTTCCTGCGCCGTAAAAGAAAGCGAATGCGAGCGCGGCGATCCCGGCTTGACCGCTGAACAGCCCGGCGATGAAGCAAAGCGGCAGCAGCGCGGACGCGACGAGATTGAGCGTCAGCGGATTGAAGCGTCGGCCGAACAGGACCTCGCCCAGCCGCGCTCCGGCCTGGCCGATTCCTCTGAGCGTGGCGATCCATACCGCCGCCGAGGCGGCCAGGCCCAGGCCCGTCAGAATGCCAATCATATGGGACGACATCCCGGCATTGAGAAAGTTGGCGAGGGTTGCGATCAGCGCATAGAGGCTGCCGGCGAATAGGATTTCACGCCGGCCCGCGGCGAGAGGACGAGGACTGGAGATCGCTTCGTCTGGGGCGACGTCCTCGTATTGGCCTTCGGGGATGGCCAGATGGAGCGGCACGGTCAGCAGCGCGAATCCGGCATACACGAGCACTGCGCCGCGCCACCCCAGATGGTCGGCAAGCAGATTGCCGAGCGGCCAGAAGACGGTCGAGGCCAGCCCGCCCAGCAGGGTGATCTGCGAGATCGGCCCGCGCGCCTGCGGTCCGCCAATGCGCGCCAACGCGGCGAACGCAGCATCGTAAAGGCTCAGCCGCATCGACACGCCGAGGCATATCCAGGCCGCATAATAGGCTGGCGCGCTATGGGCAAGGGCGAGGCCGGCGCAGCCCAAGGCATTGAGCAGCGACCCGGCGACCATCACGCGCCGCCCGCCATGCCGGTCGACGAGACGGCCAGCAAAGGGCGAGACCAGGCCCATCGTGAGCAGCGCCGCTGAGAAACCGCCGTAGACGGCGTCGCCCGTCCAGCCGAGATCGGCGGCGATCAGGGCGCCAAAACCGCCGACCAGATAATAGGTGACGCCCCAGGAAATCAGTTGCGAGAAGCCGAGGCAGAGGACGGTTTTCCGATCGATCAAGACGTCTGCCCGCGTTCATCGCGAACCTTCGGCGGCGCGCCATCGCCCGCGCCTAACGTGCGCTGCATCAGCACCGTATCGACCCACCGGCCGAGCTTGAAGCCGACCGACCTCAGCGTACCAACCGGCTGAAAGCCGAGGCGACGATGAAGCGCGACTGACCCCGCATTGCCGCTATTGCCGATGACGGCGAGCATCTGCCGCCATGGACCCGCCTCGCACCGCACGATGAGCGTTTCGAGCAGCGCCGTTCCGACGCCCTGTCCGCCGAGCCCGTCGGCGACATAGACCGAATCCTCGATCGTATGGCGATAGGCGGGGCGCGGCCGATAGCCCGTGGCGTAGCTATAACCGACGATCCGGCTTTCGATCTCCGCCACGAGATAGGGGAGACCCAGCGCCAGTACGGATGCGCGGCGCGATAGCAATTCATCCGTCAACGGCGGCGTTTCCTCAAAGGTCGCCAGGCCATATTGCACGTGATGAGCGTAGATAACCTGCACGGCCGGCATATCGACCTCCGCTGCGTCGCGAATGATGAGCGTGCGCTCGTGTTGCTGTTGATCATGCGTGCGTGCGGAATTCCTCATGATGCTCTCTTCGCGGTGTCTGGCGGGTTGTCGGGTCGCCGGAGGCGCGATCGCTCAACCGCTGGCGGCGCTTTGTTTCCTGGCGCCATCGATCGCGAAAACCGCATATTCGGCGCCAAGCGTATCCCCATCTTGCCTCGCCCAGCGTCATAAGAGAAGATTTGAGGAATTATGCAGCGCATAAGAAATACTTTGGCATGCACAACCTTAGCCTCGACTCCCTTCGCACCCTCCTCGACGTCATCGAGCTTGGCAGTTTCTCGGCGACCGCCGAGCGGCAAGGGCTGAGCCAGCCCGCCGTCAGCCAGCAAGTGCGCCAGCTTGAAAAACGCCTCGGCGTCTCATTGATCGAGCGCATTGGTCGCAAGGCGCGTCCGACAGCGGCAGGCGCGGAGCTGGCCGGCTACGCCAGTCAAATCAACGTCCTGGTCTCGACAGCCCTTGATAGCATGGCCCGACACGCGACGGGCGCTGTGGGCCGCGTTCGGCTCGGAACTGGCGCGACGGCATGCATATTCCTGCTGCCGCCGATTCTTCGCAGGCTACGCCAACGACTTCCGACCCTCGAGATCATAGCCACCACCGGCAATACGGCGGACATCGTGAAGGCCGTCGAAGAAAACACGATTGATATCGGGCTCGTGACCTTGCCCGTCGCCGGGCGCATGCTGGAGATAACGCCTGTCATGGACGACGAGCTCGTGGCGATCGCGCCGCCTGAGACGCCATTGCCGGCACGCGTAACCGCAGCCGCCCTGTCGACGCTGCCAATGTTGCTGTTTGAGCCGGGCGGCGCCACCCGGCATATTGCGGATGAATGGTTCGCCCGCAGCGGCGTTGCATTGCGGCCGGTCATGTCGCTCGGCAGCGTGGAAGCGATTAAGGAACTGGTCGGCGCCGGTCTCGGCTGCGCCATCCTGCCGAGCATGGCGATGCGCAATGTCGGGGATAGGAGCGACCTGGTGGTTCGATCCCTATCGCCGAAACTCTACCGAAAGCTTGCGGTTGTGATCCGCCGCGATAAGCCGCTCTATCGAGGCGTCAGGGAAACCATGAAGGCGCTCAAGCAATTGCGCTAACCGTGACATTCGTGAGGCGACGGCCCAGGAGTTTTGGAGAGCGAGGCCGCTCCCCAAGGCCCCTCGCCAGCAAGATCTCAGAACCCGACTTTATCTCCGCCCTTCAACGACAATATTTCGCGCGCCTCGTCGGGCGTCGCAACAGAGAGGCCGAGCCCCTCGATGATCTGGCGCACGGCGCGCACCTGCTGGGCGTTGGACTCGGCGAGCTTGCCGGGGCCCGCCCATAGCGAATCCTCAAGGCCCACCCGCACATTGCCGCCCATCGCCGCGGCTTGGGCGGCGATAGGCAGTTGGTTGCGGCCCGCGCCCAGCACTGACCATCGATATTGATCGCCAAACAGGCGGTCGGCGGTCCGCTTCATATGCATCACGTCTTCGGGATGCGGGCCGATGCCGCCCAGAATGCCGAACACGGTCTGCACAAAGAGCGGCGGCTTGACGAGGCCGCGCTCCAGAAAATGCGAGAGATTGTAGAGATGCGACGTGTCGTAGCATTCGAACTCGAAGCGCGTGCCGGCGCCGTCCAGACGGCCGAGCACAAATTCAATGTCCTTGAACGTGTTGCGAAAGACGAGGTCGCGCGAATTCTCGAGCGCTTGCGGCTCCCAATCATGCTTGAAATTCTTGAAGCGGCCGAGCATCGGAAACAGGCCAAAATTCATCGAGCCCATATTGAGCGACGCGACCTCGGGCTTGAACGTCTCCGCAGGCTTCACCCGCTCGGCGACCGTCATGAAGGGGGCCCCGCCGGTCGTCAGATTGATGACGGCGTTCGTCGATTGTTTGATGCGAGAGAGGAAGCGGCCGAACGCTTCTGGCGACTGGTCGGGCCGGCCCGTCTCGGGATCGCGCGCATGCAGATGGACGATCGCGGCGCCCGCCTCGGCCGCCCCGATCGCCGCGGCGGCGATATCGTCGGGCGTGACCGGCAGGTGCGGGGACATCGACGGCGTATGGATCGCGCCAGTGACGGCGCAGGTGATGATGACTTTTGCATTGGCCGCCATTGTATTGAGCTCGCTTCCTTGTTGGGATGGGTTCAGCGCCCGATTTCGTCATTCGCACGACGCTTATGCGCGGCGAGCGCCATCAGGCGCCGGTCGCGCCAAGCCTGACGTTCGGCAAGTTGGGCCGCCGGCAGCGCCGCGCGGCGCTCGGCTTCGACAATGTCGAGAACCGGCCCGGTCCAGTCGGCGCGCCATTGCACGGTGGGGAAAATATCGGCGTACATTCCCTGATAGCGCTCCGCATAGTCGCGCACGCCCGCGGGCGCGTTGAGGTCGATGGTCTCGAACGGCCCCATAAAGGACCAACGCAGCGCCAATCCCTCGCGGATGCCGATGTCGACGTCCTCCGCCGAGGCATAGCCTTCCGCGACCAGACGAAACGCTTCTTCCAGCAATGCGCCCTGCATTCTATTCATGACGAAGCCGTCGATCTCGCGCTTCATCACGATCGGGGCATGGCCCGCCGCGCGCAGGAAGGCGGCGGTCCGGTCGACGACGGCCGGATCGGTCCACGGTGCGGGCACGACTTCGGCGGCGGGAATCAGATACGGCGGATTGATGGGATGCACGACAAGGCACCGGCCGCGGCCAGCGAGCGCTTCGGTGAACTTTGAGGGCAGGATCGCCGAAGTCGAACTCGCCAGGACGGCTGTCGGCAATGCCGCGGCATCGAGCCGCGCGAAGACCTCGCGCTTCAGCGAGACGTTTTCGGGCGTGTTTTCCTGAACGTGTTCGGCGCCGTCAAGCGCCTGTTCAAGCGTCACAGCGACATGCATCCTTGCGCGAATGTCCTCGGGCCTCGCGCCATCGAGAAGATCGTTGCGATGGAGATCGGGCAACAGCCCCTCGATATAGGCGAGCGCCGCCGCTGGCGCGGCGGGCGCGGCGTCCCACAGGGCGATCTCATGCCCTGCCCTGGCGAAGCTGATCGCCCAGCCGCGACCCACGAAACCTGTTCCGATAATAGCGACTTTCACCACACGAATTCCTTCTAAAGCTTCTCGATGCGATTATCGGCCCGTGACCGCAAGCCGGCGCCGCGAATAGGCGTCGATCGTGACGGCGAGCAGAAGGATGGCGCCTTCGACCATATATTTGACGTCCGCCGGCTGGCCGACCAGATCGAGGCCGTTCGAAACGCTGCCGATCACGAGAGCGCCGAGCAGCGCCGCCCAGACGCTGCCGCGGCCGCCGAACAGGCTGGCCCCGCCGATCACCGCTGCGGCGATCGATTCGAGCAGCAATGTTCCGCCGCCCGTCTGGGTGCTCGCCGCCTGCAACCGCGCCGTCGAGATCAGGCCGCCGACTGCGGCCAAAGTGCCGGCCAGCGCAAAGACGCAAATGCGAATGCGAATAACCGAAATGCCCGCCCGGCGCGCGGCTTCGGCATAGCCGCCGACCGCATAGATGTGGCGGCCGAATGTCGTGCGGCGCACGAGCCAATCGAAAAAGGCGACGAGCGCAAACAGCAGCACGCCCGCCGTCGGCACGCCATAAGCGCAATTGAGCACGCCGACCGCGCCCAGCAGCAGCGCGGCGATCGTCGCAGTCTGCACGAACAGGATCGGCAGCGAGCGGGCCGACATTTCAGCCCGGCGTCGTTGCGTATCTTCGACAAGACGACTGCCGGCGTAGCCGATGACGGCGACCGCCGCGAGCCCCCAGCCCCATGCATCGGGGAGGAAGGTCGAGGCGATCGCGGTAATGCGGGCGTCGAAGACGTTCAGCGTCCCCGCATCGCCGAGCACATGAAGCTGCACGCCGAGCCAAACGAGCAAACCTGCCAGCGTGACGACAAAGGAAGGGACGCGCAGCACCGCGAACCAGACGCCTTGCAAGGCGCCGATCAGAGCGCCGACCGCGATCATCGCGAGAATGCCGGCCCACCATGGCCAATTGTCGTCGACGGTCAGCACCCCCAGAACCGCCGCCGTCGCGCCCGCGACCGAGCCGACCGAAAGATCGATTTCGCCAAGCAGCAGCACGAGCACGACGCCGATGGCGATCGTGCCAGAAACAGAAATCTGGAGGACGAGATTGGAAAGGTTGCGCGCCGTCAGGAAATGCGTGTCCTGCAATTCAAAATAGGTCCAGATGAGCGCCAGCCCGAACACGACAGGCAGCGCGCCAAGCTCGCCCGAGCTGATGCGCATACGCGCGGCGCGAAAAAGCATCGCTGGCGCGAAACTAGGTCCGCGCTCCAGCGCCTTGATGGCCTGCTTACTCGCAGAAAGCTCCGAGCCCGGTTCCATCAGCCTCTTCGCGCTCCTGTGATGGATGCGACGACATCGTCGGGCGTCGCCTCGTCGCGCTTGAATGTCGCGACCCTGCGGCCCAGGCGCAGCACGATGATGCGATCGGCGACTTCGAACACGTCGTGCAGATTATGCGAGATCAGCACGACGCCGAGCCCGCGCGTTCGCAGCCGCTTGATCAATTCGCGCACCTGAAAGGTCTGCGCCACGCCAAGCGCCGCGGTCGGCTCGTCGAGGAGCACGATTTTTGAGTTCCACATGACGGCGCGCGAAATCGCCACCGACTGCCTTTGGCCGCCCGAGAGGGTGGCGACCGGCGAGCGCACGCTTTTTATCGTCGTCACATTGAGCTGGCGCAGCACATCCAGCGCGCGCCGCTCCATATCGAGTTCCGAGAGCCGGCAAAGCGCGGCCGGCGCGCTCACGGTCTCGCGGCCAAGAAACATATTGGCGACGACATCGAGGTTGTCGCATAGAGCGAGATCTTGGTAGACCGTCTCGATGCCCAGTTGCGTCGCGTGGCGCGGCGAGTTGATGACCACTTCGGCGCCGTCGAAACGAATGATGCCGGCATCGGGCGGATGCGTGCCGGCGATGACCTTGAGGAGCGTCGATTTGCCGGCGCCATTGTCGCCGGCGAGCGCCACGACTTCGGCGGGATAGACTTCGAAGTCCACTTCGGAGAGCGCCTCGACAGCCCCGAAATGTTTGGAAATCCCCTTGAGTTCAAGAACCGGGGCGGGGGCGATTTCGCCTCCATCCCGTTCATCTCTTCGCGTATCCGCCTCTGGCACAGTCAGGACTTGCAGGGGCCGACGGCCGGCATGCCCTTGCAAAGCGCGTCCTTGGTGACGGCGCCGTCTTCGATCTCGAGTTTCATATTGTCGAGCGTAATGACGACCGGGCTCACTTTGGCCCATGGCACGTCGGCATGGTCATTGTTCATCGTCGCTCCGTTGAACAGGTCCGCCGCGGGCTTTTCGCCTTTCAGCAGCGCCGCCGTAATCGCCGCCGCCTTGCCCGATTGTTCCTTCAGCGACCGCCACACGGTCATCGACTGTTTGGCCTGCAAGATGAGTTGCAGACTGTTCAACGTTCCGTCGAGGCCAGTCACCGGCACCTTGCCGGCGAGCTGTTGGGCCTGGAGCGCCGCGATGATGCCGCCGGCCATGCCGTCATTGGCCGACATGACGGCGTCGACGCCATTGTTTGACTTGGTAAGAATCTGCTCCATTTCGGCCTGCGCTTTCGAAGGATCCCACAGCGGCGTCCAGACTTCGGCGACCTCCTTGCGGGAGCCTTTGTCGAACAAGGGCTTGAGGACGCTCATATAGCCCTGTTCGAACAAATGAGCGTTATCGTCGACAGGCGAGCCGTCGATGACCGCGATCCGGGCGCCGTCCTTCGTATTATCCGCCAACCACGAGCCCTGCAATTGCCCGATCTTCAGGCCGTCGACCGAGACATAATAGGCGACGGGAGCATTCCTGATCAGGCGGTCATAGGCGATCACCGGCACGCCCTGTTTCTGCGCGTCGTTGACGATCACGGCCGCGCCCTTTTGGTCGATCGCCGTCACGACCAGAACTTTCGCGCCGCTCGCCAGCGCCGCCTCGGCCTGCGTCTGCTGTTTCGAGGCGTCGTTGAGAGCATTCTCGACCTTGACCTGCGCGCCGGGAAAGTCTTTCGCCAATGCGGCGATGAAGAAGGGCTTGTCCTGGCTTTCCCATCGCGCCGTCACGTTTTCGGGCAACAGGAAGACAACCAGCGGCGAATCGGCTCTCGCCGCGCTGGAGACCGTGACGCCGGTCGTCGCCGCGAGCCCCAGAAGAATTGCGCCGAGCGCTGCGCGGCTGGCCTGATCGATTTTTTTCATCATCACACCTCCCTAGTTCTTCGGACGCCTTTTTTTGGCTCAAGGCGAATAGCGACAGCTATCGCGAAGAACGCATGACGATCCCTGTGAAAGCTAGATGTAAACGTTTTAGCATGTCAATGGAGACCCAACAGGTCACATCGAATTGACCGAAACGGTTGCGCCGCACGCCCAATGCGGCGCCTTGGCGCGAAGCGCTAGCCTCTCAAAACAATATCGTAAGGGAGAATGATGGAGCGATGGGGACCGCCATCTCTCAGCTTATGCATTTGCCGGATCGCCTCCGTCGCGAAGGAGACATGCGGGACGCGCACCGTGTTGAGCCAAGGCGCGAGCCAATCATTGAGCGGGTTATCGTCGAAGCCGTAGATCCTGACGTCGTCCGGGACGGCGAGCCCCATTTCACGGCAGCGACGATATGCGCCATAGGCGATCTGATCGTTGCCGCAAAAGAGCGCGCGATAGCGTTTGCGCTCCAGCAGCTCCACGGCGCATTGGTAGCCGCTGTCCATCGAAAGGCTTGCTTCGCGTAGGTCGCCCTCGTCGATCGCAACTTTCCTCTCGCGCAGAAGGTCCATGATCCCTTTGACGCGACGGGCGCTGGTGTTGGAATAGAGCGGCCCATGGATAATGCCGATCGGCATTTCTCGATTGCGCAGGATGGCGAGCATGATGTCGCGGGCCGCCGTATAATCATCGACGCCGACGAACGACATTTCGTCGAGCGAGTCGACGCGGCGATTGATGAAAACCGTGTAGTTCTGATCGACGGTCTGACGGAGATGCCTGCTTTCGACCGCGCATAGCATGAAGAGGCCGTTGACTCTTCGGCCGTTGATTTCATCGAAGCAACGATCCTGCAGCGTCGCGTTCTCGTTCGTATTGAAAAGCAGGATGACTTTGCCGATGTCGTTGAGCTGGCGCTCCAGCTCCCAGGCGATTGCGGCATAGAGGTTGTTTTGGATATTTGAAATGACCAGGGCGTAGGTGTCGCTGGTTTGCACGCGCAGCGCACGACCGATTCGATTAGGCAGATAATTCATTTCCTTGATGAGCGACTGGATCCGCGCGCGCGTCTCGCTCGAGACGCCGTGCGCCTCATTGTTGACCACGCGCGATACGGTGGCGATCGAGACGCCCGCGCGGCTTGCGACGTCACGGATCGAAAGGGCCGAGGATTTTCCCGGCTGCGCCGAAGCCACGGGCGCGCCAAGGGTCTTGGCGGTGGAAGACGCAGAGGCGTTAGCCTTGCCGCCACGACCCTGCGAAGTTGACGTCGTTTTAGGTTTGCGGCTCATCGTGGTCGCTAGTTGTGGCCAAGGCGTCAAATCCCTGAGCCGTCGGAATGTATCCGCCAGCGCCTGTTCACTCGTTACTCGTATATTACGGTAACGTTTACGCTCTCAATATGAGAGCGAGCGACTTTTCCTGTCAAGCGCGCGCCAATGTTTCGCGCCGAAATCGGAGGATGCTTTTTACGCTCGGCGGATCGCCGCCAATTTTGTGGTTCTCTCCCGGCTAGCTCGTTCCGTCCCGAATCTTTCCGAAATAATCATCGCCGCCGATCTGGCCGCCCTTCAGAGCGATCTCCATGCCGTCGAACGCCGGATCGTTGCTATGAGCGGCGCAGAGTGGGGATCCCGGCGTCGCCCGCAGCGGCATTTTGATCGTCAAAGCGAATATGCCGAGTTCACCTAACGCATGGCTGGACGTGTCGCCTCCGGCGATGACGGCGCGGGTCAGGCGCGCTTGCGCGATGAGCGCGCGCTGAATCTGGCCGAGGCCGCGCCCGATTGCGCGACGGGCGCTTTCCTGCCCCTCCAATTCGCCTCCGACATCGGAGGAGGGACCGAGCGCTGTATACAGAATGACGCTTCGCCCCGCTGCGAGGCTTGGCAGGCCGCGTTCGATGGCGTTCGAGATTGGCGCGGCTTCGCCGGAGGCTAATTCACGCGGATCAAGCGCGACGCCATCAAAGCCGTTGGCGATCGCATGGCGGATCTGGCGCTCCGTGGTCGGCGAACAACTTCCCGATACGACCGCGATGCGATCCACGGGGCCGGCAGCCGAAAAACTCGGCTCTCCGTCGATCAATCCCGCATCCGCCCATTCCGACAGCAGCGCATATTCAACGCCTGAAGACCCCACGACGAACAGGCTATCGTCCTTCCGCATCCGCCATATCTGGCGGCCGACGCTGCGCTGTGTTGCGAGGTCGGCGACATCGAACATTACGATCTCGCTGTCGTCGCTGAGGGCTTTGTCGACGAGACGATCGACATTCGCATCATTGAGCGCCGCCAGATCGACAAGTCCGATTCGTTTGGCGGTTTGCTGGGCCAGATGCAGCCGCAGATCGGCTTCTTTCATCGGCGTCACCGGATGCCGGCTCATAACAGGATGGCGATCGATGCGGTAGACGGCGTCGCGATAGGCGGCGAAAAGATTGCCAAACGCGGTATATCTTTTCAGTTGCGGCGCGCCGACGACCAGCGGCACATGCGCTTGCGCGAACAAGCTCTGACCGATGTCGATCGCGCGGCCGATGCTGCCGATTTCCGGACTTGAGTCGAAGGTCGAACAGACTTTGTAATGGCAAATCGCCGCCTCGAGGCTCTTGAGCCAGGCGAACGCCACATTGAGGTGTTCGTCCATCCAGGCGGGCGTCTCACTGCGGCTCGATCCGGCCAATCCGATGGCGCGCGCTCGCTTAAACCGGCTCCGCTGCGCTTCGTTCGGCGGCTGCATGAACAGGACAGTCGAAACGCCTCGCGACTCCAACGCCTCCATCACATCCGTGGAGCCGGTGAGGTCATCGCCGTAATAGGACAACAGCAGTGGCGACATCATGCCGGCTTTGCATATTTTTCGTCGAGCCGATCGATCGCCTTCACATTGGCCGCGGAGGGGCCATTGGGATCAAAAGTCGCCGCGAGCCAGACATCGACGATGGCCTTGGCGAGTTCGGGGCCGATCACGCGGGCGCCCATCGTGATGATTTGCGCATTGTTGGATTTCGCCGCCCGATCGGCCGAATAAGTATCGTGGGTGAGCGCCGCGCGGATGCCGGGAATCTTGTTCGCCGAAATGCAGACGCCAATGCCCGTGCCGCAGAACAGAATGCCGCGCTCATACTCTCCCGCGACGATGGCGCTCGCGGCGCGATCGGCCGTTTCGGCGTAGAAGCCCGATTGGCTGAGATCGGTCACTTCGAGGCCTGTCTTGCCGGCCAGGTGGGCGGCGATGACGTCAAGCAAGGATTTGCCGGCGCTGTCGGCGCCAAGAACGATCTTCATGAAAGCTTCCTCTTCATTGCTGCGCGGGCGACGATGGCGGCGATTTCCGCGAATCCTTCCGGCGACCAGGCGGCGCGCCCGACGAACAGCCCGTCGACATCGGGATGATCCATCAAAGCCTCGCTATTGCCCGGCGTCACCGAACCGCCGTAAATGATCCGGACGTCACCAGCCGCTTGCGCGCCGTAGCGCTGACGAACGACGCTGCGTAGCGCGCGATGACGCTCGGCGACATAGTCTGGCGGCGCCGCGTTGGCGGCGCCAATCGCCCAGCGTGGCTCATAGGCGAGCATGATGGCGGGAAGACTGGACGCGGATTGGTCGGCGAGCGCGATGCCTATCTGTTCGGCGAGAACGTCGTCCGCGCGTCCGAGGCTTTTGTCTTGGCGCGTTTCTCCAAGACAGAGAATCGGCGTGAGGCGGGAATCCATCGCGGCGTTGAGCTTGCGGCGAACGAATTCATAGGTCTCGCCGAAATGCTGCAGGCGCTCCGAATGCGCGAGTTCGACATATTTGCAACCCGCCTCCGCCAGCATGGCGGCCGAAATTTCGCCGGTCCAGGCGCCTGAGGCTTCCCAGTGCATGTTCTGGGCGCCGATGCCGACCGGCGACGATAAAAACGCCGCATGCGCCGCGTGAAGCGAAGTGAACGGCGGCAGAACGAACAGGTCCAGCAGATCGCGGCTCGCCGCGTCGAGGCAGGACAAAAGCCGCGCGGCGTATCGCGCCGCTTCGGCGGCTCCGATGTTCATCTTCCAGCCCGTGCCGGCGATTAACTTACGCATCGCTCGCCTTCCCGCCGAACTTGGCGATGGATTGGGCGAGTTCGCGATGTTCGCGTGCATAGGTCGCCAGCGGAACGCCAGCCACCGCCGCCTCCCAGGCCTGGCGCACCGCCCTGACGCCGGCGGCCGGACCGCCGGGATGGCTGACGATGCCGCCGCCGCAGAGATAGAGGAGATCGAGCGTGCGTTCGGTCCGCTCGAATGTTTCGGGCGCCTGGCCGCCCCATTGCCCCGATCCCGCGACCGGCATCGGACAATCGCGCGGCGAAAAAAGCGGCTTCGTCAGCGCCTCGAAAGAGCGAACGAAGGATTCGTCCGGCTCCCAATATTTGGCCCCGATGCCGTTGATCTGAAATTGATCGACGCCGAGCAATCGCCAGAACTGCTGGTAGACGCGAAAGTCCATGCCGAGGCCCGGATGGCGCGTCAGAATATCCCAGCCGTTGCGATGCGCGTGCAAGGCAAGCCGCGAGCGTTTGCGCAGAAAGGAAAAGCCGCCAAAGCCCACCGAATTGATGTTGACGACCGCGGCATTGCCGCCGGCGTCGGCGACAATGTCGTGATTGCGCGCCATTTGCTCGGGATCGGCATGCGATATGCCGAAGGCGTACATCACCTTCTTGCCGGTCTTCTGCTCCCGATCGAGGATGATCGGCATGATCGCCTTTACGCGGTCGGCCAGATTCGAATAGGCGGGGCTCGCAAGCTTCTCATCGTCTTTGATGAAGTCGACATCGGCCTCGACCAATTCGCGCACAAGCGCCGCCGTTTCATGCGGGCGCAGGCCGAGCGCCGGTTTGACGATCGTGCCGATGATCGGCCGGCGATAGATCCCCGTGAGCTTGCGGCTGCCCTCGACGCCAAATTGCGGACCGGGATGCGCGCCCTGGAATTCCGGCGGCAGCTTCATGTCGACGACGCGGATGCCGCTGAAGCCTTTTATGGAAAAAACGCCGCCGATAGCGATTGTCATCAGCGCGGCGAGGTCGGTTCCCACCGCCTCGAGTGGAAACTCAATATCCGCGTCGCCGCGCTGATAGGGTCTGCCGCCGCTGGAAGCGGCCGCTTCAGGGAAGGACGGCGTCGCGACAGGCTCCAGCATGCGGATGTCGACGACGCGCGCGGCGACGCGGGCCTTCAACTCTGGAGTCTCGCCGGGGACTTCGACAAAGGTGCCGGTCGACTGGTCGCTGGCGATCTTGGCGGCGAGCGCTGCGACATCTCCCGCCGTCTCGATGCGGTAAGTGACCTTGATTGTCGATTGAGACATTGAGTTTTCGCGACTCGGGGCGCCATTGCCGGCAAAGTTTTTGGCGCCGAAAAGATTGGCAATTCAGGTATGATGAGTATATCAATTCGTAGGTGGGATCAAACGAGAATTGGTTTTGCATTCGCGGCGAATGCGATGGCGCGCTCATCGTTGCGCCGGGGGCGAACGCTATACAAAATGCGCCGCTCGCGTCAGGTTGCGTCTTCTCTTGCGGACTCCAGGCCCATGACCCTCGTGAATGACCCTATTGTTCGTCGAAAGCTCTCCGACGAGGTGTTCGACCGCTTGAAAGCGCTGATCGCAACCGGGGAATTGCATCCCGGCGACGCGATGCCCTCGGAGCGCGACCTGATGGAGCGTTTCGGCGTCGGCCGCCCCGCGATCAGGGAGGCCATGCAGCAGCTCAGCAATATGGGCCTGCTGACAATCTCGCATGGCGAGAGAGCCAAGGTCCGCCAGCCGACCGCAAAATCGATCTTCCAGCAGGTCGACGCCGCCGCGCATATTATGTTGTCGATCTCGCCGGACTCGCTGGAGCACCTCAAAGAGGCGCGCCGCTTTTTCGAACTCGGCATGGTCCGCGAAGCCGCGTTGAAAGCGACGGACAAGGAAATCGCCGCGCTGCATGAGACGTTGGAGCGTCAGCGTCAGAATCTGGGCGACGCCGACGCTTTCATCGGCGCCGACATGCGTCTGCACACCCAGATCGCCGCCATCACGGGCAATCCTCTATTCGAGGCGGTGAGCGAGGCGATGCTCGGTTGGCTCAAGGAATATCACACGGAAATGCTGATCTGGACCGGCAAGGAAAAATATACGCTGGCCGAGCATGAAGAAATCATCGCCTGCATCGCGGCGCGCGATCCCGATGCCGCCGAACAGGCGATGATCAGGCATCTTGATCGGTCGGCCGCGCTTTATGTCCATCAGACCGGCGCGAGCGGCTGACGGGCGCTGGCGAAATTGAAGCTCGGGCTTCCTGTCAGATGGCGCTGACGTCGATTGCTTGCCGCGCGGCGGCGCTTTGGTAGGCGGCCTCGACAAGCGCGAGCGTTTTGAGATTGTCCCGTCCTGAAGTCGCGGGCTCGCGCCCTTCGCGTAAACAATCGACCCAATGCTGCTGGATGGCCTGCACGCTCTGCTGGATATTGTGCCATGGACGCGAAGCCCAGGACAGCATAGGCGGCGAAACGTCATGGGTTCGGCTGCCGCGTCCATCCGTGACAGTCATTTGATAGCCCTGATTGAGACGGATGCTGCCCTCCGTTCCGTCGACTTCGATCAGCGTTTCGGGAAAGGGCTCGACCGCAAGGCGCGTCGCGTAGCTGCAATCGACGATGGAGGTCATACCGCTCGCATGGTCCAGCAGGATGGTGGCGACGTCCTCTCCGCGAATGTCGGGATTGACCCTGCTTGTGCGCGCCGTCAGGCGGTCGACATCGCCAAACAGGAAGCGCGCGATGTCGAGGATATGGATGCCCAGATCCTCGATGATGAAGCGCTCGCCCTTGGCGAGATAGGGCTGGCCGCTGAAAACGTCATAGGCCGAGCGAAAAGAGGCGCGGCCCCAGAAGGGCGCGCCGATCGCGCCCTTGTCGATCTGCGCGCGCAACGCCTGAATCGGGTGCTGCCAACGAAAATTCTCATGCACCATGAGAGGTGCGCCGGCGCTCTGGCAGGCGGCCACCATGGCGCGCGCGTCCGCCATCGTCAGCGCGAACGGCTTTTGACAGATCGCCGCGGCGCCATGGCGCGCCGCAAGCTCCACCAGCGGCCGGTGACTGGCGACCGTCGTTGCAATATCGACGAAGTCCGGCTTCTCCGCGGCGATCATCTGCGCCGCGTCGGCGTAGCGATGGGCGATGCCGAACTGATCGCCGGCGATGGCGAGCCTCACAGGATCGCGATCGCAGATCGCCACGATCGAAGCGCCTTTTGCGTCTCGCCAGCCATGCAATTGGTTGATCGCAAAGAAGCCGCAGCCAATCAGCACGCCACGAAGCTCGGCCATGATCAACCCATCCGCGCCATCTGGCGCAACGCGACGCGCTGCTGAAGGCGCCGCTGCGCCTGATCGACGACCACCGCGATGATGATCACGCAGCCCTTGATGACCATCTGCCAGAATGAACTGACGCCCATCATCACGAGGCCATCCGACAGGATGCCGATGACGAAGGCGCCGACGATCGTTCCCCCAATCGTGCCGCGCCCGCCCGACATCGACGTGCCGCCCAGCACCGCCGCGGCGATCGCGTTCAGTTCGAAGCTCTCGCCGGTGGCGGGATGGGCGGCCATCAATTCGGAGGAGACGATGAGGCCGACGATCGCGGCGCAGAAGCCGGAGAACATGTAGACGAACAGTTTCACCCGCGCGACCCGCACGCCCGACAGGCCCGCCGCACGCTCATTACCGCCAACCGCAAAAATATGCCGTCCGAGCGGGGTGAAGCGCGCGACATAGGCGGCGCCTAGCGCGACGGCGATCAAAATCCAGATCGCCAGCGGCAAGCCAAGCCATTGGCCGCCGCCCAGAACGCCATAGCCCGTCGTGCCGAGTTCCGCCTTGCCCACAAGATTGGGAAATGTGGCGCCGTCCGACGACAAGAGCGCAAGACCGCGCGCAACATAGAGCGTGCCGAGCGTCGCGATGAAGGGCGCGACATTGAGTTTGGTGATCAGCAGGCCGTTGATCGCGCCGATCGCGACGCCGACGCCCAGCGTGATTGCGACGATTTCGACGACGTTGAAATAGACGGTGTAGCCGATCAGAAGATCGAGGCCGTTGAGGATCAGACCGCCCGCGACCATGCCACACAGGCCAACGATTGAACCGACGGACAGGTCGATGCCGCCCGTCACGATCACGAATGTCATGCCCATCGCGAGAAAGGCGTTGAGCGCGACGTGTTTCGACATCAGGATCAAATTGGCGGCCGACAGAAAATTCGGCGCGGCGATCGAGAAGAAGATCAGCACCGCGAACAGGGCGATGAACGTGCGCAGCTTCATCAGATTGAGCGCGACCGAGCCGGATCCCGCCGCGCGCCGCGCCAATGTTTCCTGCGCCGCGGTCATTGCAAGCTCTCCACTAAAGACGGTTTCGCAGGCCCATGCCCGAGCGCCGAAGCGGTCACCAGCAGTTCCTCGCTTGCCTCAGCGCGGTCGACGAGCGCGGTGACGCGGCCGTTGCTCATGACGGCGATGCGGTCGCAAAGGGCCATGACCTCGCCAAGATCGGAGGTGACGAAAATAATGCCGAGCCCCTGCGCGGCGAGTTTTCGCATGATGAGGAACACATCGGCTTTGGCGCCAATGTCGATGCCGCGGCTGGGCTCATCCATCAGCAGCACTTTCGGCTCCGTCATTAACGCTTTGCCGATGACGACCTTCTGCTGATTGCCGCCCGATAGCGACGTCACTTCCAGCGCCGGATTCGCGACCTTGATTGAGAGATCGCGGATGGCGCGCGCAATCGCCGTCTTTTCCTGGCGATCGCTGATATGGAAGCCTGTCACGAATTTCCGCAGGCTCGCCAAAGTGAGATTGGCGCCAACGGACAATATCGAAACGAGCCCCTCGCGCTGGCGATCCTCCGGTATCAGCGCGAGGCCGCGCGCAATTCGGCCCGTCACATCGGTTTCGCGGACCGGCGCGCCATCGATAAAAATCCGACCGCTCGCGTGTGGGCGCCGGCCCATCACGCAATCGAAGAATTCGCTGCGCCCCGCGCCCATCAGACCGTAGACGCCAAGGATTTCACCTTTGCGGACCGAAAGCGAGACATGATCGACCTCGTAGCCGCCGGTCACGCGCGGCAGACAGATGTCCTCGGCGCGAAACGCTTCCTCGCCGATCGATTGGCCCTCGGCCTTGGTGAATTCCTTGGCCGCCGAGCCGATCATCTGGCGAACGATCCAGGCGATATCGACATCGGCCATCCGTTCGCGCCCCGTCACGCGTCCGTCGCGCAGCACGGTGATGAAATCGCCGATCCGGATCAGTTCTTCCAGGCGATGCGAGATGTAGACGATGGCGACGCCGCGCGCCTTCAGATCGGCGATGACGCGGAACAGAACCTCGACTTCGACCGCGCTCAGCGCGGAGGTCGGTTCGTCCATGATCAGGATGCGCGCGTCCTGGGCGACAGCCTTGGCGATCTCGACAAGCTGCTGCTGCCCGATGCGCAAATCCTCGACCGGCGTGCGCGGGGCGATGCCGGTCTCGAGCCGCTCCAGAAATTGCGCAGCGCGCCGTTCTTGCAGGCGATGATCGATCCAGACCCCGCCGCGCGCCAGCTCGCGCGCGGCGAAAATATTTTCCGCGACCGAGAGATTGCCGAACAGGTTGAGTTCCTGAAAGACCATGCCGATGCCGCGCTTGGCCGCTTCGGCGGGATTGGCGAAGCTGACCTCTTCGCCATCGAGCAGAATACGCCCGGCCGTCGGGCTTTCGACCCCGGCGATGATCTTCATTAGCGTCGATTTGCCGGCGCCGTTTTCGCCCACCAGCACATTGATGGCGCCGCGGCGCACTTCGAAATCGGCCTGCTTGACCGCGACCGTGCCCGAATAGACCTTCGTCACCCCTTCAAGGCGAAGAATGACGTCGTCGCCGGTCGCGTCGCTCATGACGCCGGTCCGAGCGTCAGTTGGGCGGGGGTGACGAGAGGCGGCCCGTCGCTCGCCTCCAGCGTATAGGCGCCCAGAATGGTCACCGCGCGCCCGACGAGCTTGTCGCGGGGTAGGGCGGCGAGGAAGGTCTGATTGGCGTATTGATTGAACGCCTTGCCGAACTGCGCATAGTCGATCTGGTTCTTGAAATCGTTGAACGAGACAAAATCGAGCGCGTCGCGCAAGGCCGTGCCGCGCATCGCCGGACCGATCTGAACGATCGCGGCGACTTTCCCGTCGCCGGCATTGTCGACGCTGATCGTGGCGGCGCGGGAGGCCGTTTCGGCTGCGACAATGCGCCCCTCGATTTTCACGATCAAGGTCCACGGCTCGCTGCCTTCCCTCTGGCGGAAACCGTACTTTTTTCCGGCCTCGTCGGGATTGGCGCGCGCAAGATCGTTCACCTCGGAAAATTTTCCCGCCCTCGAGGCAAGATAGGGAATGACCTTGGCGTCCCAGATGTCGCGAACCATCTTGCCGGGATCGAAGCCTGAATTATCGCCGCCGTCCTCATTGCCGGCGCTCTTCTTGGGGGTCGCGACAATCTTGCAGCCGCCGAGCGCGAGGCCGGCGCCGGCGACGCTCATCGAAAGGAAAAGGCGCCGTCTGATCAAGATATTTTCAATCCCGAAGATGGAGCGCGGCGGACCGCTGGGCAGGCCGCCGCGCTCGCTGCACCGAATATTTCCTGGCGCCTTATTTCTTGAGCGCGAAGGTCTCAAGCTTGGCGGCGTTGGCGCCGTTGATCAGAACGCAATCCATCAATTGCTTCTCCTGGGCTGGAGCCTTTTTCGTCTTGATGTAGGCGTCGGCCTGCTCGACCGCCACCTGCGCCTGCAGGTAGGCGGGCTGCAGGACAGTCGCCTTGATGCCGCCCGCGACGATCGAGTCGCGCACGTCGTTCGAACCGTCGAAGCCGACCACGATGACGTCCTTGCGATTGGCCGCGGCGAGCGCGGCGATGGCGCCCATCGCCATCGTGTCATTGCCTGAAATCACGCCCTTGATGTTCGGGTTGGCCTGCAGGATCGATTCCATCTTGGAATAGGCTTCCGGCTGGCTCCAATTGGCCGATTGCTTGGCGACGCTCTTCAGATCGGGATATTCGCCGATGACGTCATGATAGCCCTTCGACCTGATGCCGGCGTTGGTGTCCGATTCCTTGCCGACGAGTTCGACGTAATTGCCCTTTTCGCCCATCAACTTGACGAATTCCTGCGCGCCGAGCTGGGCGCCCTGGTAATTGTTGGAGACGATCTGCGCGACGGCGACGCCGCTGGCGTTGATCTCGCGGTCGATCAGGAAGGAAGGGATGTTGGCGTCCTTGGCTTTCTTGACGGCGGCGACGGTGGCGTCCGCGCCGGCATTGTCCAGAATGATTGCCTTGGCGCCGCGGGCGATCGCCGTGTCGATCAATTGCGACTGCTTGTTCGCATCGTCGTCATGCACGAGCACCAGCGTTTCATAGCCCAAAGCCTTGGCCTTGGCGTCGGCGCCTTCAGCTTCCGCCTTGAAGAAGGGATTGTCGTGCGAGGGCGTGATGATGGCGATCAGGTCCGCCGCGCTGGCGGCGGCCGCGGCGCCGAACGTCATTGCCCCGGCCAATGCTGTCCCGATCAACAATTGCTTCAGAGTCATATCGTGTCCTCCCGTTTGGATTGTCAGGCTGAGCCTGTTCTCTCTTCCAGAGCGACGCCGCCTTTTGACGGCGAAGCCCCCCAATCAGGTGATTCGCCGAATGCTGTCGGCGATTTCCTGCGGCTCGAACACCTTCTTCCAGTCCGGCTGCATGAGCGCCGGCTTTCCAAAGGCGATTGCCTTGTTGCAGGCGTCCGAAAAGACGCCCTCGACTTCGCCAAAAATGACGGCGCCGAGCACATTCATGTGGCCAAGAAGAAAATCGCGCGCCGCTTCCTGCGGCACGCCGCGCCGGATCACCTCGTCCATCGCCTCGCGCATGACGACGAGCAGCGTCGCGCAGACGGTTTCGGAGAGGCCCGGCTCCAGCAGCGCCATCTGTTCGACCGTCACCCGATGCGAACGCATCACCGGCGCCCAGATGATCTTGGCGATCTCCTCGCCCACGGCATAGGCGCTCTCGGGACCTTGCATCAGCGCGTTGACGATGTGCTGCTTGGCTGCGAGGCCGCCGAAATGGTCGTTCTTGGCGGCCAGCGCCGTTTCGTCGTTGAAGATCGGGGGATGACAGGGATGCGTGACGAAATAGGATAGGTCAGCCCTGTCCGGAAGATGGCCCGCAAACGGCGCGGCGGCGTCGAGCGCGACGACGATCGTGCCAGGCTTCAATTGCGCATTGATGCCCGCGGCGACTTTGCCGATCAGCGTGTCGGGCACCGCGAGAACGACGACTTCGGCGCCTGCGAGCGCTGTTTCGGGCGATACGCAGTCGATGCCGAGCCCGTTTTTCAGGCGCTCCTGGCCGCCCTTGCCGACCTCCACATGTCGGACATCAAAGCGCGATTTTTTGAGGTTGCTGGCGAGGCGGTATCCCATCTTTCCGCCTGCGCCGAAGAGTGCGATCGCCGTCATAAGTGTCTTCCTCCCGCTCGTTGCGCTAGAGCTAGCGCAACTGGCATGATGAGTCAATCATCACTCCGTCGAAGTCATCGATAGAGGCGGCCATGCGCGAGCCTTGATTTCGATTCTATCTGGTATAATGAGATAACTTGCATCATCAATTCTGCTATGCCATGGTCGGTCCGCAATCAACCGAGCCGTCGCAGACGGCCTGTTCTCGGGAGGAAAATCATGAAATTTGCTCGCGGAGCCCTATTGGCGAGTTTGGCGGCGTTCCCCGCTTTTGGCCTGATGGCGACCAACGCCAGCGCATCGGCGGACAAGCCGGTCATCGCGTTGTCGAACGCCTATTACGGCAACACCTGGCGCCATCAGATGGTGGAGGCGTTCGAAGCCTCGGCCAAACAGGCCAAAGCGGCGGGCAAGATCGCCGATTATGTCATTCTCAATGGCGACGGCAGCGTCGCACAGCAAAACAGCCAGCTCGCCGAATTGATCTTGAAGGGCGTCGACGCCATCGCGGTCGATGCGGCCTCCGAGACGGCGATCAACGGCATCATCCAAAAAGCCTGCGCGGCGGGCATCAAGGTCGTGACCTTCGATTCGGTCGCCTCCGCGCCCTGCAATTATCAGCTCAATTTCGACTTTAAGGGCTATAAGCAGGAGGAAGCCGATTGGGTGTTCAAGAAACTCGGCGGCAAGGGCAATGTCATTCAGGTGCGCGGCGTGAAAGGCTCGGCGCCCGACAATGATATGTTCAACGCGCAGGCCGAAGCGCTCAAGAAATATCCTGACGTCAAGGTCGTGGCGACCGTCTACGGGCAGGCGACCGCCTCGGTGGCGCAATCGGCGATCGCCAATGTCCTTCCCAGTCTTCCTCATGTCGATGCGGTGTTGGGGCAGGGCGGCAGCGATGATTTTGGCATCGCGCAGGCCTTCGATCAGTTCGGCGGAGCCTATAAGGACAAGCCTCCGATCATCGAGGGCGGCGGCAGCACCGATTTCATGAAATGGTGGGCGGGCAAAAGCGCCAGCGGCTATGCCACGATCTCGATGAACACGACGCCCGGCATCGGCGGCGCCGCATTTTGGCTGAGTCTGGCTTTGGTCAAGGGCGCCGAGGCGCCTAAGCTGATGATCATGCCCGTCGCGACCGTGACGCAGGACAATCTCAAGGAATTTGCCGATCTGCCGTCCGGCATGATCGTCAGCCCGTCCTATTCCGACGATTGGGTTGCCAAAAATCTGCTCGGCAAGAAATAAATTGACGGTTCGCGCGGCGGTTTTTCGCTGCGCTGATTGTCCCCGCCGGCGCGTCTCCTCCCACCGCCCGGCGGGGATTTCTTCGTCGCCGTAGAGCAGACTATGACATCGATCCTCGCCAGCGTTTCAACCCGCTTCGACAGCGCCATGGGATCGACGGGCGATGTTCTGGTGTCGCTGAAAGGCGTCACCAAAGCTTTTGGGCCGACGCAAGCCAATAGCGACGTTTCCTTGGACATCGCGCGCGGCGACGTGCTGGGGCTGGTCGGCGGCAACGGCGCCGGCAAAAGCACGCTGATGCGCATTCTTTGCGGTGTGACGACGCCGGATGCCGGCGCGCTTGAATTTGCCGGAACGGCGCTGTCGTTCGACCGCTACAGCGCCGCCGAAGCGCAGGCCAATGGCATACGCATGGTCCATCAGGAATTGTCGCTCTGCGTCAACCTGACGGTCGCCGAGAATTTCTTTCTGGAGGCGCCCGAGGCGGCGCGATTTTTGCCCGGCTGGCGTAACATCTACAAAATGCGCGCCCGTGCGGCGCTTGATGCCGTATTTCCTGACAATCATATCGCCGTCGATCGCGAGGTGAGGCTTCTGCCCATCGGCGAGCGCCAGATGGTCGAAATCGCCCGCGCTGTCGCAACGCCCGGAGTCAGGCTGATCATTCTGGACGAGCCGACCTCGTCGCTTGGCCTTGAGCGCAGCCGGCAATTGCGAACCTATGTCCACGACCATGCCGCCAAGGGTCTGTCCTTTATCTTCATCAGCCACAAGCTCTTTGAAATTGTCGATGTCGCCTCGCGCATCGCCGTCCTTCGCAACGGCAAACTGGTGTGGAACGGCGAGACCAGAAACACCGCTGTGCCCGATCTCGTCCGCATGATGGGCGGCGAGGCGGCGATCCTCCCTCAGGCCGCGCGCTCAAAAACAAATCTTGGGTCCGACGCCGCGTTGGTGCGCATCGCCGGCGATGTCGTCTCCTTGCTTGGCCATGAGATTGAATTGCGCGAAGGCGAGATCGTCGGGCTGGCGGGACTGGAAGGCAGCGGCCAGAAAGAGCTGCTGCACCAGATTTTTGCGCCCAAGCGCTCAAACGCGGCGCGGATCGATCGCAAGGGGCTGGCGGGCTTCGTATCCGGCGACCGGCTGCGCGAGGGCGTGTTTCCGCTCTGGAGCGTCTTGTCCAATATCGGGCTTGGCCGGATCGCCCGGCAATCGATGTTCCATCTTCTCTCGCATGATTCCGAGCAGGCAGCCGTTCTGCCCGCGGCGGAGCGCTTGCGTCTCGATTCCGAACGGTTGAAATCGGGCATCCTCGATCTCAGCGGCGGCAACCAGCAAAAGGCGCTTGTTGCACGCGCGCTGGTTGCCGAAACGCCGATCATTCTCCTTGACGACCCAACGCGCGGCGTCGATGTCGCGGCAAAACGCGACTTCTACACGCTGACCGCCGAGATCGCGCGGGCTGGACGGCTCGTCGTCTGGCATTCGACCGAAGATATTGAATTTCTCGAATGCGATCGCGTGCTGGTCTTCGCCAACGGCCGCATCGTCCGCGAATTGTGCGGCGAGGCGATCAGCGAACAGGCGATCGTCGACGCGTCCTTTACGCCGGCGGCGACATTAGCGGTGGATTCCGGCCGCGTACGCGCAAAGCGAAACGGCGCCTGGACCCGGCGCGCGGCGGACGCGGCGCCGTTCATCAGTCTCGCGCTGGTTCTGGCCGTGATGATGGTCAGCAATCCCAAGATCGCGAGCGTCTTCGGCCTCGATCTTCTCCTGTGGTCGGCCATGCCTGTCGTTCTCGTCGCCATCGCGCAAATGTTCGTGGTGGGCGGCAGCGAAATCGATCTTGGAATTGGCGCCTTCGTCGGCTTGATCAATGTCGTCAGCGCCACTCTGCTGTTCGACTCGCCGGGACTTGGGATATTGGCGCTGGCGGGCGGCCTCATCGCCTATGGCGCTCTTGGCGCATTGATCCAGTTGCGCCGCATTCCCGCGATCGTTGTTACGCTCGGCGCCTCATTCATCTGGAGCGGAATCGCTTATACCTTGCAGCCGACGCCAGGCGGATCGAGCCCCGAATGGCTGACGGCGCTGATTACTTGGTCGATCCCCGGCGTGCCGACGTCGCTCGTAATCATTCTCCTGGTCGCGATCGCCGCCTTCGGTCTCGACCGCACCCCTCTTGGCGTCACGTTGCGCGCCTTCGGCGCCAATCCCGTCGCCATGGCGCGCGCTGGCTGGTCGGCGGCAAAATATGCGGCGCTGCGCTATCTGATCGGCGCCGTGTTCGGAATTCTGGCCGGATTGTCGCTGACCGCGATCAATACGGCGAGCGACTATAATTCGGGCGGCAGTTACACGCTTCTGTCCGTCGCGGCGGTGGTGATGGGCGGCTGCAGTCTGATCGGCGGCCTGGTTTCGCCCTTCGGCGTCGTCGCCGGTGCGGTCACTTTGGCGTTGATTGGCGCGCTCCTGGGAATGCTCAACGCCAGTTCCGATTATAATGCAGCGGTTCAGGGCGTTCTGCTCCTGACGATACTCGCCGTGCGCGCCGCAGTAGCCGGCAGGAGCGAGGACGCATGAATCCGATCAGCCTTCCCGTCCTTTTCGAATGGGCCCGCCGCAATCGTTGGATATGGTCGCTTGTCGGCGTTCTCCTGTTATGGGCGTTGCTGTCGCTGCTTACCAGCCAGTTCAGTCTTAACAGTCTGTCCGGCGTCGCCGTTTCGAGTTCCTTCCTGGCGCTTGTCGCGCTCGGTCAAACGGTTGTCGTCACCACCGGGCGCGGCAATATCGATCTGTCGATCGCCAGTGTGATGACGCTCAGCGCCTATGTCGCGCTGATCGTCATCGGCGGACAGGACAGCCGGCTGCCGCTGGGTCTCGCGGCGATTCTGGCGCTTGGCCTCGTCGTCGGCGCCGTCAATGCGGTCCTGGTTCTGGCGGTGCGCATCCCGGCGATCATTGCGACGTTGGCGACGGGCTATGTGCTCGCCACCGCGACGCTGCTGGCCAATCGCGCCATTCCCGGTTTTGCGATCGCCCCCGCCTTGCGCGTCGTCGCCGCGGGGCGCGTTGGCGGTTTTCCGATCATGGCGATCCTTGCGATCGTCGCGGTCGGCGTCGCCGCGATCGTTCTGAACCGCACGGCCTATGGGCGGACTCTGTCAGCCGTCGGGCAAAATGTTCGCGCCGCGCGTCTTGCCGGCGTCAGGACAATCCGCGTCGAGGCGGGCGCTTTCTTGGCGAGCTCTGTGCTCGCCGCCTTCACGGGCCTGCTGCTCGGCGCCTATGTCGGGGGCGCGTTTCTGGAGATGGGCCAGCCCTTCCTGCTCCAGTCGCTGGGCGCGGTGGTGCTGGGCGGAACGCTGATTTTTGGCGGGTCGGCGACCGCGTTTGGAACGCTGTTTGGATCCGTCCTGCTCATTCTCATCGTCACCACAATGCAGATTGCCGGGCTGCCGCCGGGGACGCAGGACATGGTCCAGGGGATCGTCATTATCGCGGTGCTGGCTCTGGCGGGCGGCGTCGCAGTGCGTCGGCGCGGTGCGCGCGCGTCATCGCCGTCCCGCTAGAGATGGCGCCGCAAGCCCCTCGATAATGCGCCCAGGAGCATGCGGCATGACGCGGCGCCGGCGTCGAGATGTCCCCGCGAACGCTCGCCGAGGCGGCTTGCGCGGCCGATTCTGGCCACCATATCGCGCGTCGCCTCGAGCCCGGCCTCGCTCGCCCGGTCAAGCGCTTCAAGACAGGTGTGGAACGGCTCGCCCTTGGCGGCTGCCTCGTCATAAGTCGCTACGGCGGGCGCCAGCACATCGACCAGCGTCTTGTCGCCGGTTTTGGCGCCGCCAAGGTCGATCACCGCCGCAACGCCCGCATGCAGCATCGCGCCGAAACTATCGCGATCGATAGCGTCGCGGCCTTTGAGTGAAGCGGCCATGTCGAGGAAGAAGCTGCCATAGAGAGGCCCGGTCGAACCGCCGATCTCATCGAGCAATGTCTCGCCGAGCGTCGCAAAGCCTTGCGCCAGATCGGGCGGATGGGGGCCCAGCCGCTCGCCGGCGCGGCGAAAGCCTTTGCTCATATTGATGCCGTGATCGCCGTCGCCGATGGCGCCGTCGATCTCGCTGAGATAGGCCGCATGTTCAACAATGACCGCCGCCATATCGGCGACGATCGGCCCCGCGTCTTTCAGGCTGACGCTGTCCATGACTCAGCTTTTCCCCCCGATCGTCAGGCCGATCGAGCGCGCCGGCGCGCTGATCAGCCGATCGAGCTCGGCGTCGAGCCGCATCAGCGTGACCGAGACGCCCATCATATCGAGCGAGGTGAAATAATTGCCGACGAAGCGATGGCGCGGCGCAATATGATGCGCGGCGAGGATTTCCGCGACATGGCCGTAGAGAATGTAAAGCTCCATCAGCGGCGTCGCGCCAAGCCCGGAAACCAGCACGGCGACATCCTCGCCGGCGAAGGGCAGATCGGCGAGGATCGCGTCCATCATCAGGGCCGCCATGTCGCGCGCCGACCTCGTTGGCACGACCGCGACGCCTGGTTCGCCGTGGTGGCCGATGCCGACCTCCATATGGCCTTCCTTGATCGTGAAGTTCGGTTTGCCCGCCGCCGGTATCGTGCAGGCGGAAAGGCCAATGCCGATGCTGCGCGTGGCGTCGATGGCCTTTTGCGCGCTGACGATGACGGCGTCGAGATCGGCGCGCTCGTCGGCGCGCGCGGCGCCGACTTTCCATGTCAGGATTTCGCCGGCGACGCCGCGTCGCTTGCTCGCCTCTTCCGCCGGCGCCGACGCCACATCGTCGTTGGCGACGACCGTTTTGACGACAAGGCCTTCGCGCTCGGCGAGTTTGACCGCCATCTTCACATTCATATTGTCTCCGGCATAATTGCCGTAGAGACAAGCAACGCCGTGGCCGCCATCGGCGGCTTTGAAGGCGTGATGAAAACTGCGCGCCGACGGCGAGGCGAAGACTTCGCCGAGCGCAACGGCGTCGATGAGGCCGGGCCCGACATAGCCGACGAAGGCCGGCTCGTGGCCCGAGCCGCCGCCGGTCACGATGCCGACTTTGCCGGACTTGGGGGCGCCGACGGCGCGAATGACGCGTGGATTGTCCGTCGCCGCCAACAGGTCGGGGTGCGCGGCCAGTAGGCCCGTGACCGCGTCCTCGACGACTTCCTCCGGATTATTGACGACTCGATTCATTTCCGCGCCCTGTTTTCGATTGGATTGCTGTTCCAACGGCGCAAATAGGCGCCGGGCGAAGCGGTTAAGTCAATGACCGCGATCGAACGCCGGAACGAACTTGGCCCCTGGATATTGCGACGAAAATTCCGGATGACCGCGGAGCGGCGCGATTTTCAGCGCCCTTTTCTTGCCCACGATTTTATCCGCTTTGCCGTTTCGGCGCGAATTTCGCGGCGTGACTTTGTCTCCGTTCGCGGCTCAGCCTCCTCGGTTGAAGAGACGGCTTTCTTCGACCGCCTCATGATTGCGCGAACAGTCTTATCCGGCGGCTCTTTCTTTGCTGGCGCCGTTCGAGCCCCGAAGCTTTTCACCTTGCCGCTCGTTCGCTCCTGTCGTGCTTCGACGACAGGAGGAGCGGTCGCCGGGCGCTTCTCCCCTCGTTGTTTCTTGCTTGTGAAAATTTCTTTCGTCGGCAGATTGCTGGAAGATGCAGCGCGCTGAACCAGCGCGGGCTTCACAGATCGCGCGGCCTTCCTTGTTTCCTTGGCCTCGGGCGTCGAAGGCGTCGGCGCCATTTCGATGCCAAACAGCGCCGCGACGTCGTCTCCCGCAATAATGCGCTCCTGGGCGACAGCGGTTCGCGGTATCGCCAGATCGGAGCCGGCGTCGACGATCAATTCCGAGCGATCGACGCCGCGCAACGCAAACAGAAGATCGGGTGCGATATCGAGCCTTGCGCCCGCGCCATACATGACGGCCGCCACATGCTTGCACATATCGGCCCAGTCGGGGCAGGAGCACGTCATCTTGATTTCGTGCGGGGCCGGAAACAGGCCATCGGCCTCGCGGCACACCCGCTCCATCACATGTTTCGACAGCTTCCCCTGTAGCAATTCGACGAGCGAGCCGACTGAACCAGCACAGTCCTTGCAGATCGCTTTCCAGCGGGCCTGCGAGACCATGCCGATCTCGATCTTCACCGAATAGATGTCGGAGCCGCTCACCATCGCTCGGACATGGCCGCGCTCGATCTGCAGATCGACGACCGAGCCGTTGCGCACATAGGTTCGACCGCGCGGCAGGCGATTCTCGTAATCGGAATAACGCTCCAGATTATCGCACCACGCCTTGCCCCAGAAATTGCGGGCGATCATGCGGCCGTCGATGACCACAGGCGAGATGACGCGACCCTTCTTTCTCAGTTTTTCCATTTCGCGCGCCGCCAGTGCGCGGCGTTGGGCGACGGGCACATAAGGACGAAAGCCGTAAAAGCTCATGACGTTGCGCCTTCCATCATCGCAGCGTTGAGATCGAGCGCGACGAGCGACAACAATTCTCGGTCGTTCATTTCCGTCAGATTGACCTCGCCGCCGGCGCCAAGGAAATCTTCCGCGAGGCGCCGTTTCGAATCAATCAACTGGTCGATTCTATCCTCGATCGTTCCTCTGCAAACAAATTTATGCACAAGAACATTGCGCTTCTGACCGATGCGATACGCCCGGTCGGTCGCCTGGTTCTCGACAGCCGGATTCCACCAACGGTCGAAATGCACGACATGCGAGGCGCTGGTGAGATTGAGCCCGGCGCCGCCCGCCTTGATCGACAGCACGAAGAATGGAGCGCCTTCGTCTTCCTGGAATTTCCGCACAAGGTCCCGGCGCTTGGCCACTGGCGTTTCGCCATGGAGGACGAGGCCCGGACGCCCGAACGTGGCGACGAGCAGCTTCTCCAGCGGCGGGATGATCTCCTTGAACTGGGTGAACACCAGCATTTTTTCCTGGCGGCTGGCGATTGCCTCGCTGATTTCTCGAAGACGCGCAAATTTGCCGCTGTCCTGTTCGTCGTAAGCGCCGTCGCCCAGCCATTGCGCGGGATGATTGCAAATCTGCTTGAGGCGCATCAGCGAGGACAGAACCAGCCCGCGCCGCGCAATCCCGTCGCCCGATTGTTTCAACGCTTCCTCAAGCTCGCCGACGGCGGCCAGATAGAGCGCCGCCTGTTTACGCGTCAGATTGCAGAAAGCCTTGACCTCGGTCTTGTCGGGCAGGTCGGCGATGATGCTCTTGTCGCTCTTGAGGCGGCGCAGGATATACGGCTGCACCAGACGACGCAGCGGCGCGTAGGAGATATGCGGTTGCGACGCCAGTTTCTTGACAAAATCGGCGAATGCCCTGGATGAGCCGAGCAGTCCGGGATTGACGAAATCGAAGATCGACCACAAATCCCGCAAATTGTTCTCGATCGGGGTGCCAGTCAGGACGATGCGCCCCCTGGCGCGCAGGGATTTGGCGGCTCTGGTCTGTTTGGCGTTGGGATTCTTGATGACCTGTGCTTCGTCCAGCACAACGAGCCGCCATTGCGTCTGGCCGATCCAACCGGGGCGGAGCAGCGTCGCGTAACTCGTGATCACGAGATCGACCGCGGCCAGTGCTTTGGCGTCCATCGATTTCAATTCGTCCGGCGGTATGAAGCCGGGATGGGCGATCAATATGTTCAGTCCAGGCGTGAACCGCGCCGCTTCCTGAGCCCAGTTGGCCAGAAGCGAGGCCGGCGCGACCAGCAGGCTCGGCATCTTGGCTGCTGCGTCCCCGGCTTGCTGATCGAGCGTCGTCAGCAACGCCAGCACCTGTATGGTTTTACCCAGCCCCATATCGTCGGCAAGACAAGCGCCCAAACCAAGTTGCACCAGGAGGGAAAGCCATTGCACGCCGGCCTCCTGATAGGGCCGAAGCGTCGCCTTCAAGGCATTTCCCGGATTAGCGCTGGCGAGGCCTTCGGGACTACGGCATCCCTCGATAATTCGGGCGAGCCATGGCCCCGCCTGGACATGCGCCCATTGAGCGGCAGGCGCGGCGACGGCGCTTGCGCCGATTTCGGCGCCCGCCAGCAACCGCATCGCCTGGCCGAAAGGCACGCCCTCTTTTTCCGACAGGCGCTCGATCGCCTGAAATTTGTCTAGGGTCGCCTGCAGATGCGCGCTATCGACTTCCACCCATTTGCCGCGTAGCAGTGCGAGGCCATGCGTCGCAGCGAGAAGCTGGTTGATTTCCTCGGTCGTGAGCGTCTCGCCGTCGAGGCTCACCCGGACGCGAAAATCCAGCATGGCGTCGACGCCGAGAAGGGAAGGCGACGTCGACCCGACAGTCGCTTCGACAGAAGGGCGGCTTGGCCGGTTCAAGCGCCAATTGGCCGGCATTCGGATGATAAGTCCGGCTCGTTCGAGCGCGTCCGCGTCTTGCAGGAATCGCATTGCTTCCAGCGGCGTCCAACGCAGCGGATGGAAGATTTCACCGGCGTCGACGATTTCCTTCAGCCACGGACGGGCCTCGCTGGCCTCCTGAACGGGAGCCAGGAGCTGCAACAGCTTGGTCTTGTCGCCCGCGCCGGCATATTCGCGTAGCGCCTGACCGAGCGGCTGGTGTCGCAACGCGCCTTCGGCCGAAAGGCTGGAGGTATAGGTCGCCATGAAGGCGAAGGGAAAATCCGGATCGCGCCGGTTTTCCGCGAGATTGAAATGCACGCGACCGACGAGACGCCAGCGCCCGTCGTGGCTTTTCAGAAAATCCTGAAGGGGAAGTCCGCTCTCAGAGAGTTCGCTCCCTAACGCTTGCTCCATCGCCCGCCAGAGCGCCGTCAAGACATCGTGGCTGAGATATTCACCGCCCTGCATCGGCGGCGCTTCTTCGATCAGCGCGGCGAGATCGCCTGCGCCCGGCGGGGGAAGGCGAAGTCCCTCGCTCGCCTGCGCCGTTTCCCCGAGTGCGCAGAGATCAGCGATGAAGCGCATCGCGAAATCGCGCCACCATGCCAAAGACGGGGGCAGCTTGCTCCCGGCATGCCCGGCGCCGAGTTGCAGCAAGCCGTGGCCGGCCCCACGTATGAAGCGTTTTAAGAGCGCTTCAGCGAGGCCGTCGTCCAGAGAAAATTCGTCTTCGACCTGATCGAGGCGGAGCGATCCGTGAGGCGTCAATACCGGAGCGAGCGAGCGCGACATATTCCAAAATCGAGTTGCCTCTGAGTCCGCTCGTTCCGCTTATCATGGAATGGGCGCCCAGCCCTTCACAAACGTCGCGATGGCGGAGAATTACGCGGCGGGGCTGAATGATCCGCTTGTGAGAACGGCGGAGACGCAAAGACCCGCCGACTCATCTTGTTCGCGGGCTCAATGCCTCGGCGCGCCCGCAATCGCGGTGAAAACAGCGAGCGGCGTCGCCGGCATGTCGATATGCTCGACGCCATAGGCGCGCCAGAGCGCATCGGCGACCGCGTTCATCACCGCCGGCGTCGAGCCGATCGAGCCCGCTTCGCCCGCGCCCTTCAGGCCGAGCGGATTGGTGGTCGAGGCGATGTTGCGGGTTTCGAAATGGAAGTCCGGCAGGCTGTCGGCGCGCGGCATGCAATAGTCCATGAAGCTCGCCGTCAGCAATTGCCCGTCCTCGCCATAAACGGCGCGCTCCATCAGCGCCTGGCCGATGCCCTGCGCGATGCCGCCATGCACCTGACCCTTCAGCAGCAACGGGCTGAGGGTGAAGCCGTAATCGTCGACCACCGTATAGCGATCGATGCGCGTCGCGCCCGTTTCCGGATCGATCTCGACTTCGCAGACATGCGTGCCGTTCGGATAGGTCGCGTCGGGCGGCGTGAAAGATTCGATCGCCTTCAGTTTTTCCGGCTTGGCGCCGGGCAGTTTTGCGATCTCCTCATAAGAAATCGCGCGATCCGTGCCGGCAATGCGGATATGACCGTCGGCGACTTCAAGATCGCCGACCGCCGCTTCCAGTTTGTCGGCGGCGAGTTCCTTCAATGAGGCGACGAGCGTCTCCGACGCGCGTGTGACCATAACGGCGCCGACGGGAATCGAACGCGATCCGCCGGTGCCATGGCCGGTGGGGATGCGGTCGGTGTCGCCCTGCACCACTTTGATGCGGTCGAGCGGCACGTCGAGATATTGCGAAACCACCTGCGCATACGCCGTTTCGTGACCCTGGCCATTGGACTGGGTGCCGATATAGGCGGTGAAATTACCGTCGGGGCCGAGTTCGACCGAACCTTCCTCGCCGTCCCCCCAGGCCGTGCATTCGATATAGCTCGATAACCCGATGCCCCGGATCAGGCCGCGTTTCTTCGCCGCTTCGACGCGCGCGCCGAAGTCGGCGTATTCGGCCCGCTCGAGCGCCGCGCGCATCGCGCCCTCGAAATCGCCGACGTCATAGGTGCGCGCGGTCTGCGTGACATAAGGCATCTGCGAGGATTTGACGAAATTGCGCGCGCGAATCTCCTCCGGCGCGATTTTGAGTGTGCGCGCGCATTTGTCGACGAGCCGCTCGAGAACATAAGCGCCCTCAGGCCGCCCGGCGCCGCGATAGGCGTCGACCGGCACCGTATGCGTATAAATTCCGCGGCAACGCGCATGCAGCGTCGCGATGTCGTACGTGCCCGTCGCCATGGTTGCGCCGAGCCAGGGAATGTACGGTCCGAATTGCGAGAGATAAGCGCCGAGATTGCCGAGAATATCGACGCGCATCGCAAGGAAGTGGCCGTCCTTGTCGAGCGCCATTTCCGCCGTCGTGAGATTGTCGCGCCCCTGCGCATCGCCGACAAAGTGTTCCGTGCGGTCCGCCTGCCAGAACACCGGACGCCCGAGCCTCTTGGCCGCTTCAAGCACCAGTGGATATTCGCGATACATCAGGCTCTTGGTGCCGAACCCACCGCCGACGTCGTCGGTGACGACGCGCAATTTGTCCGGCGAAATTTTCATGATCATGCCAGCGATCTGGTCGCGCAATCCATGCACGCCCTGGCTGCTGGCGTGCAGCGTGTATCGCCCGGACGCCGGATCATATTCGCCCGCCGCGCTGCGCGGCTCCATGAAATTGGCGACGACGCGCGGATTGACGATCGTGATGCGGACCACATGCGCCGCTTTGGCGAAAACCGCGTCCGTCTTGGCCTTGTCGCCGATATGCGCGTCATAGGCGATATTGCCGGGCGCTTTGGCGAACACCTGCGGCGCGCCGTCAGCGATGGCTTCGCGCATATCGATCGCCGCGGCGAGCGGGCTCCAGTCGATTTCGATGGCCTCAAGCGCCTCGCGCGCTTCGCGCTCTGACTCGGCGATCACCATCGCGACCGCGTCGCCGACATGGTCCGCCGAACCCTTCGCCAGCACCGGATAGGGCTTCAGCGGCGTCGTCGACTTGTCGGAATTGGGCATCGGCGCGAGGCAGGGAAGATCGCCGATTTCAGCAAAATCCTTGGCCGTATAGACCGCCTTGACGCCGGGCATCGCGCGCGCCGCCTCGAGATCGCCGAAGGAGAAAGCCGCATGGGCGTGCGGGCTGCGCAGGAAGACGGCTTGCAGCGCGCCGGCGGGTGTATAATCGGAGGTGTAATTGCCGCGGCCGGTGATGAAACGCACGTCCTCGACGCGCTTGATCGACTGTCCCATTCCAAATTTCATCGGCTTCATCAGCGCAATCCCCAATAGTTCAGCGTGTTCTTCAGCCATTCTCATGGCGCCCGTAGCCCGCAGCCTGCACTTTACCATGTCGTCGGCTCGGCGCCAGACCGGGATTGGCGCGCTTTCCGGCGCCGGCGATTTCGAAAATCCGACGATTTACCGCGCTCCGGCGTCGTCTGGTCAACACTTCGTTAATGGCTGACGAGGACAATGGCAAAGATCGGTTAACCAGATTGGGCCGCGGTCATGAATTCTTCTGAAGATTTTAACCAAGACACGCTTTCGACAGATTCGGAGCGCGAATCCCCGGCCGTGAACGAGTCCGCCGGAGCCTCCGCCGCGGCCGAAGCATCCGCGCCGGCTGCCGAATCGGCGGCGCCAATCGTGGCCCACGGCGAAAGCAAAGGCGAGGCCGGCGCAAGCGTCGAGTCTAGCGCGGCGCCAAAAATCCCCTCACCCGCTCTGGACGACAAGGCCAGCGCCGAGCGGCCGCCCGTCCGCCTGAGCCTTATCCCGTTCGTTGCCGGCCAGGGCGCCGACGCGCCGCCGCCGCCGATTGGCGCTTCCTACTGGCGCGCCGCGTTCGAGAAGCGCTTTCAACTTGGCGCGATCGCGGCCGGCCTGGCGGTGGTCGGCGTCGTCGCCGCCGCGTCGCTTTCCTATAAAGCGCAGCAGGACCAGGTTCTCGTGTCGCAGAACAACGAAACCCAGAATCTGGCGGAGACGGTCAAGGCGCTCAAGGCGAGACTCAATGCGATCGACGCGTCCAAGCACGAAGACATTGTCGAATTGCGCAAGAGCGTCGCCGAACTGAAGAATGGCCTCGCCGCGCATGATTCCACCGCTTCTCTGGCGCAAGTCAACGCGCGCGCCGAACGTATCGAACATGATGAGGCGGCCAAACACGACGAGATCGCCGATCTGCGTAAGACGGTGGCGGAACTCAAGACCGGCCTCGCCGCGGCGCATGATTCGAGCGCGACCCTCGCGCAAATCACCGCGCACGCCGATCGCCTCGATCACGACGCGGCGACCCATAACGCCGATTTTGCCGCCCGGCTGGAAAAGCTTGAGAAGAAAGCCGGCGCGCCCGTCGTCGCTTCGCTGCCGTCGCCGGCGGCCGTTCCGCTGCCGCCCGCCGCTCCTGCTTCCTTGACCAAACAGCCGACGGTTCTGCCGCCGGTCGCGGCCAATGTCTCGAAGGAGACGACGGGATCGATCACGCCGCAGACGCCGATTCACGGCTGGGTCGTTCGCGAGGTCCATGGCAATGTCGCGGTCGTTGAGGGGCCCTATGGATTTCGCCAGATCGGACCGGGCGACACGCTGCCCGGCGCCGGTCACGTCGAACGCATCGAGAGACGCGGAACCGGCTGGACGGTTGTCACGGATCGCGGTCTGATCAACAGTTCGTATAGCGGCGGCGGTTATCGTGCGGGCGCTTACGGCTCATATGGCGCGTTCAATGGCGGGTACGGACCGCCCGAAGGTGAATTCTAGCGGCTAAACCACAGGCGGGCGTCAGACCTTGCTTCGCCTGAACCTCACGCCCAACGTCTTCAGACTTGCGATGAGAACGGCGGCGTAGACGAAGCCGCCGATCGCGCCGAGGACAACAAGCTGCGTCTCATTGCGCAGATGCGCGAGGCTTTGCGCATAGGCGAACGCCCGGGGCTCGCAGAGCTCAATGGCGAAGGCGAGCAGGCCGCTGGCGCAAAACGCGGCGGCGCAGACCTCGGCCAAAGCGATGTCTGGACGCATCCATCCTCGGCGTAAGGCCAAAAGAAGCAGGCCGCCGAGATTGACCCAGGCTCCGGCGGCCGTGGCCAGCGCGAGGCCGACGGCGCCGTAGGTCTTGTAGAGCATCATTTTGAGCGCAACATTGACGGCGATGGCGCCCAGCGAGACGAACATCGGCGTCGCGGTGTCGCCGCGCGCTTGGAAACTCGCCACCGCCGAACGGATCAGGACGATCGGCATCAGCCCAAGCCCATAGGCGGCGAGCACCGCGGCCGAATTGGCCGCCGCTTGCGCGCTGAAGGCGCCGCGCAAGAAAGCGCCGCGCGTGATGATTTCGGGAATCAGCAGGAAGGCGACGCAGAAAGGCGCCGACAAGGCGAGCGTGATCGCCATCGTGCGGTTCTGCGCATGCGAAGCGCCGCCGACATCGCCGCCCGCCAGCCGGCGGCTCATCTCAGGCAGTAGCACGGTCCCGGCTGCGACGCCGATGACGCCGATCGGCAGTTGATAAAGGCGCTCGGCGTAATTGATTGACGAAACGACGCCGGTCGGCAGCAGCGAAGCGATGATCGTATCGGCGAAAATGGCGATCTGCACGCCCGCCGAGCCGATGATCGCAGGCGCCAGCCGGCGGAAGAACTGGCGCACGTCGAGGCTCAAACGCGGCCAGGCCAGCTTCTCCAGCAAGCCGAGCCGGCGCGCCGCGCCCGCGACCAGCGCCAATTGCGCCGCGCCGGAAACGACGACGCCCCAGCTTGCCGCCTCGCCGGCGTTCGGGAATAGAAACGCGACGCTCAAAAATCCGATGATCGCGACATTGAGCAGGACCGGCGCGAAAGCGGCGATTGCGAAGCGCCCATGCGCGTTCAATGTGCCCGAATGCAGCGTCACCAGCGTGATGAACATGAGATAGGGGAAAGTGATCCGCGTCATCCGTACAGCAAGCGCGAACTTGTCGGGATCGGCCTGGAAGCCCGGCGCCATCAGTTCGACGAACCAGGGCGTGAAGGCGAAAGCGAGCGCGAGCAGAATAAGCTGGGAGGCGAGCAACAGGGTGAAAATCTGGCTCGAGAAATGCTTGGCCTGGCTGTCGCCCTTAGTCGCCAACACGCGCGTGTAAGAGGGGACATAGGCGGTGTTGAAGGCGCCTTCGCCGAATATCGCGCGAAATTGATTGGGGAGCCTGAAGGCGACGACGAAGGCGTCGTTCAGCGCGCCCGCGCCCAATATTGCGGCGAGCATGAGATCGCGGCCAAAGCCGGTCACGCGCGACAGCAGCGTGAACCCGCCGACCGAAAGGAGACCGCGAACCATCAATTCGAGCCCGACTTAGAGAGGGCGGCATGGGGCCGCGCGGCGATTCTGGCGCCCAAACCCTTCGCCTTGGTTGATCCTGGCGCGATGATCGGGCTAGCCCGCTTGCCGGACAAAGCTTTCCAGCACCATTTTGCGGCCGGCCTTGTCGAAATCGACCGTCAGTTTGACGCCGTCGACCGCGACGACGCTTCCCGGGCCGAACTTGAGGTGAAACACCCGCGCGCCCTTGGCGAGTTCCGTTTCGACATTCGCCCGGGCGATCGCCTTGCCTTCGATCAGCGTCGGCCCGCGACGTGGGCCTTCGCGCCATTGCGGCGCTGAGCGTTCGCCAAACCCTTCGCCCTTCGCCTGCTCCTTGGCGCGCCGCCAACCCGGCGTTTCATAGGTCGACGAAAACGGTTCGACGCGATCAAAGCGCGAGACGCCGTAGCTTCCATGCGACGATGCGCCCGATGCTTCGACGACCTCGACATGATCTTCAGGCAATTCGTCGATGAAGCGCGAAGGCGCCGTCGTCTGCCACAGGCCGCGGATGCGGCGATTGGCGGCGAAATAGATTTTCGCCTGGCGGCGCGCACGCGTCAGGCCGACGTAAGCGAGCCGCCGCTCCTCTTCCAGCCCGGCGCGCCCGTTCTCATCAAGCGATCGCTGATGGGGAAACAATCCCTCTTCCCAACCCGGCAGGAACACGACATCGAATTCGAGGCCCTTCGCCGCGTGCAAAGTCATGATCGACACCCGCGCGCCGGCCTCCCCGCTCTCGACATCCGTCACCAGTGAAACATGTTCGAGGAACGCGGCGAGACTGGGGAACTCCTCCATCGAGCGCGTGAGTTCCTTCAGGTTCTCCAGCCGTCCGGCCGCGTCGGCGGTGCGGTCGGCTTTCCACATGTCGATATAGCCGCTCTCCTCCAGAATCGTCTGCGCCAATTCATAATGGGCTGTCGTATCGATCCGCGCCGACCAGTCGTCGAACGAACGCATCAATTCGCGCAAGATCTGGCGGGGCCTCGCCTTGAGTTCTTCCGTCTCGACGAGCACGCGGGTTGCGCGCATCAGCGGCACGCCGGCGCGCCGCGCATAATCGTGAAGGACATTCAACGCTGCTTCGCCCAATCCGCGCTTGGGCGTGTTGAAGATGCGTTCGAAGGCCAGATCGTCGTCGGGCTGCGCGACGCAGCGCAGGTAGGCGAGCGCATCGCGGATTTCCGCCCGCTCATAGAAGCGCGGCCCGCCGATCACCTTGTAGGGCAGACCGAGCGTGATGAAGCGCTCTTCGAATTCGCGCATCTGGAAAGAGGCGCGCACCAGAATGGCGATTTCGTCGAGCGACTGCCCGGCGCGCTGCAGATTCTCGATCTCCTCGCCGACGACGCGCGCTTCTTCCTGGCTGTCCCAAAGGCCGGAAACCGTCGGCTTGTCGCCCTCGTTGGCTTGCGTGAACAATGTCTTGCCCAGGCGATTCTTGTTATGGGCGATGAGGCCGGAGGCGACCGCCAGAATGTGGGCGCTGGAGCGATAATTGCGTTCGAGGCGAATGACTTTGGCGCCGGGGAAATCATGTTCGAAGCGCAAGATATTGTCGACATCGGCGCCGCGCCAGCCGTAGATCGACTGATCGTCGTCGCCGACGCAGCAAAGGTTGCGGCTTGCTTGCGCGAGGAGGCGCAGCCAGAGATATTGAACGACGTTGGTGTCCTGATATTCGTCGACGAGAATGTAGCGCAGCCGCTGCTGGTAGTGCTGCAAAATCTCCTCGTGCTCGCGCAGCAGCCGCAGGCATTCGAGCAGCAGGTCGCCAAAATCGACGGCGTTGAGAATCTTGAGGCGCTCCTGGTAGAGCGCATAAAGCTCGGCGCCTTGGCCATTGGCGAAGGCCGCCGCTTCGCCCGGCGGAACATGGGCGGGATCGAGACCGCGATTCTTCCAGCCGTCGATCTGCGTCGCCAGCGCGCGCGCCGGCCAGCGCTTATCGTCGATATTGCGCGCCTGCAGAATCTGCTTGAGGAGCCGGATCTGATCGTCGGTGTCGAGGATGGTGAAATTGGGCTTCAAGCCGACCAGTTCGGCGTGGCGCCGCAGGATTTTTGCGCCGATCGAATGAAACGTGCCCATCCAGGGCATGCCTTCGACAAGGCCTGTGAGCAGACCAATGCGCTCGCGCATTTCGCGCGCCGCCTTATTGGTGAAGGTGACGCTCAAGATTTCATGCGGCCGTGCGCGACCCGTTGCAATGAGATGGGCGATGCGCGTGGTCAGAACGCGCGTCTTGCCGACGCCCGCCCCGGCCAATACGAGAACCGGGCCGTCGAGCGCCTCGACCGCCTGGCGCTGGGCCTCATTGAGGCTGTCGAGATAGCGCGGCGCCGCGCGAGCGCTGGCGCGCGCGGAAATGCTCGACGCATTTGCGGCGCTTCTATGGGAAAGGGCGGCGTCAATAGACGGCGTCGGCGCGTTCTTGCCGGACAAATCATTGGCCTCGCGGCGCTGGCGAATCATAGGAGCGCAATGTGCTCGGCTCCGCGCCAATTGTCGATTCGACAGTTTCCCACACCGTGGCGCTCGTCAGGGGGCAGGCGATGGGCCGCTTGGAGAACCTTAGGGTCCGCGCGCGGCGGCGAGGATCGCCGAAGGTTGCGCCCGCGCGCCTGCCTGCACAATCACAGCATAGGAATCCGCGCCATCGAGGCGCGCCTGCGCAAGATCAGCCTCGAGATTGACGGGGACGCCGTTCCAATCGCCGATCTTGGTCATCGCGCGCACGACATTCGCATAAGTCAGCGTCGAACCAGCGTTTTCGCCACGCTGTACGACGACCGTGCGCGAACTGGCGAAAGCCAGGAGATAGACGCCGGCGGTTCGCGGCGACGCCGCGTTGGCCGCGCCAACGGAAATATTGATCTTGCCGCCCTGCTCAACGACAGACAGCGGTACGGAGAGGACGCCGCTTTGCTTGACGGTCGTCCGCTCGGCTTGTTCAATCGCCCCGAGGTCGCTGCCGACCACGTCGGCGAGGCCGTTGACAATGAGTTGCGGCGTATAGACTTGGCCTTTGCCGCTTGCCGACGCATAGGCCTTCTGGCGCGCGGTATAGGTCGGCGTGGCAAGCGTATCCTTCCAGCCGATATAGTCCCAATAGTCGACCGGAAAGGACAGCGCGAGGGTACTAGGATCGCGCGCCAATTCACCCAGAATCCGATCCGCCGGCGGGCAGGACGAGCAGCCCTGGCTGGTGAACAGCTCAAGAACGTTGCGCACGCCCTCGGCATTGGCCGCGCCCGGCGTCGCCAATGAGGTCGCCACCCCAATTATGATCGCTCCTGCTCGCATCGCGAACATTGCGCTGACTCCTGCCGCTTCATCTTAACCGATAGGTAGTAGGGGCATGCGGCGCACGCCAATCAATTCTGGGTGACACCGGATTGGACGACAGCGAGCGCAGTTCTCTTTTTTCTTTACGTCCGAGATGCTTACCCTTAACACAATGGCGAACGCATTTGTCTTGCGTTCACGGCGAAGTGGGGGCTCGGCGTCCAGGCGCGCCTAAGGAGCGAGACTTTAAGCATGCAATTTGGCCCAATGCGCCGTGCAAAGCAGATCACATTGTTGGGATTGGCGGTTGCGCTGATCGCCAGCCCATCCCTAGCGAACCCCACGCTCGTCATTGACGCCGATAGCGGTCAGGTGCTGATCGAGAGCCAGCCGACAGCCAATTGGTATCCTGCCTCTCTGACCAAGCTGATGACCGTTTATGTAGCCCTGCAGGCAGTGCGGGCCGGGCGTGTGACCATGGATACGCCCTTTGTGGTGTCGTCGCGCGCGGCGAACATGCCGCCCTCGAAAATGGGCTTTCGGCCCGGCGTTCAGGTCACGCTCGACAACGCGCTCAAGATGCTGATGGTCAAATCGCCTAACGATGTCGCGGTGACCGTGGCGGAAGGCGTTTCGGGCTCGGTCGAGGCGTTCGCCGGCGAGATGAACGCCGCCGCGGCGCATCTGGGCATGAGAGAATCGCATTTCGTCAATCCGAACGGCCTGCCCGATGCGCGCCAGATGTCGTCGGCGCGCGATATGGCGATGGTCGCCCGCGCGCTGCTTAAGGAATTCCCTGAGGAAAACGACATTTTCGGGATCGGCGCGCTGCAACTGGGCGATCAGATCATTCCGACGCATAACGGCTTGATCGGCCATTATCCCGGCGCCGACGGCATGAAGACAGGTTTCACTTGCGCGGCGGGCTTCAATGTCGTGGCGAGCGCGACGCATGGCGGGCGGCGGCTGATCGCTGTGGTGCTCGGCTCTTCGTCGGCCAGGGCGCGGACCGCCCAGGCCGAGGCCTTGTTCGACCGGGCGTTTGCGCAATGGGGCGGCGGCCTGGGAACGGTCGAAAGCCTGCCTTCGCCCGGCGTCAATGCCGCGCCGGACATGCATCAGGAGATTTGTTCCGGACGTGGGCGGGCCGCCATGATCGCCGGCGAGGAGGAGGAATTTACCGCGCCGATCGCCGCTGCGGGCGGCAGGGGCGGCATGGGCAATGCTTCGGTCTATGCGGCGAGCGCGGGCGCGGCGCCCGCCGCCGCGACACGCTCCCTGGCCGCCATCGAGCCCGTCCATTTTGATCCTGTGCCTGTTTTCATCGGTCCGAAACCGGGCTGGACCGGCCCCGTCATGGCGGCGCGCACATCCGACGCCCCGTCGCAAAAGGCGGCAGCAAATCCGACAGCGACGCCGGCCGAAGCCAGCGCCTATGCGCCGTCGGACAAGCCGCAAGTACTTGATAAGGATGAGACGCCGGCGTTGAACGCGGCGACGGCGCCGATGGCGCTGCAAGGTGCGTTGAAGCCGGGTCCGGCAAAGCCTCTGAATGCGCCGGCAGGAAAGCGCCCACCCACCAAACTCGCCCAGCAAGGCAAGCCGAAGACTGGAGCCGCCGTTCATCCTGGCGCGGCCAAGCCGGCCCTGAAAGCCGTGACCGACCCGGCGCCGGCCCGATAGGTCGGCGCGCGGTTTTGCGTTTTTGCCCTGTCGGGCCGATCACCAAGCCGTGAAAGATGTCATAGTTTCGCCCGCTTGTGGCCAAGACGCCGCCGCATCGCCCAAGCATGTTGTGCGCCTAGCCGCGATGGATCGGTTCGACAGCTAGCTCGGTTTTTCAGCCCCCCAGCCCCCGAGCGGCACGTTGGATCGGAGCTTTGCCACGCAGGCCAGCGGACCGGCGGGACCCCTCCCAGCCGGTCCGCTTTTTTTTTGCCAAAATCCCGTCGGCGAAATCGACTTGAAACATCGGACCATTCCCGCGATATGAAGCGCGCCGGCGCCGGGAAGAACCGACGCCGCGCCAGTTCATCCATCAAGGCGAGGCGCTTGTGACGACCGAAGTTCATCCCAATACCGACGAAGCGAATCAGGCTAAAACGCAGAATTTCGAGGCGGACGTTTCGCGCCTCCTCTATCTCATGGTTCACTCGATCTATTCCGATCGGGACATATTCGTTCGCGAACTCATCTCCAACGCCGCCGACGCTTGCGAAAAACTGCGCTACGAAGCGCTCGCTAAACCCGAGTTGATTGAAGAAGGCGGCCCGTTCGCGATCAGTATCGGGGTCGACCCTGACGAAAAAACCCTGACCTTCGCCGACAATGGCGTCGGCATGGGCCGTGAGGAGTTGGTCGAGGCGCTCGGGCGGATCGCGAGTTCGGGCACGCGCGCCTTTCTCGAAAAATTGGGCGCCGAGGACAAGACGAAAGAAGGCGCCGCCAATCTGATCGGCCAGTTCGGCATCGGATTTTATTCGGCGTTCATGGTCGCCGACGAGGTTGTCGTCGAGACGCGCCGCGCCGGCGCCAGCGAAGCCTGGTCGTGGTCGTCCGACGGCAAGGGCGCCTATACGATCGCGCCACTGCCGCTCGATCGCGCGCCCGCGCGCGGCGCCCGCGTCATCCTGCATCTCAACGACGCGTCGACCGACTATGCCGAAGCGCATCGCATCGAGCGGATCGTGCGCGAACATTCTGGCGCCGTCGCAGTGCCGATCGATCTCATCGACAAGCCTGGCGCCGAACCGCGCCGCATCGCCGACGGCGCGGCGATCTGGGCCAAATCCAAATCCGACGTCAAACCTGAGGACTATACCGAATTCTATCGCGGCCTGTCGGGCCAATATGACGAGCCTGCGCTGACCATTCATTGGCGCGCCGAAGGCCGTCATGAATATACCGTGCTCGCCTTCATTCCAGGATCGCGCCCGCTCGATCTGTTCGATCCCGCGCGCAAGGGGCGCAACAAGCTCTATGTCCGGCGCGTGCTGATCAGCCAGGACACCGACCTGCTGCCCGGCTGGCTGCGCTTCGTGCGCCTTGTCGTCGACAGCGCCGATCTGCCGCTTAACGTCTCGCGCGAAATGATCCAGGAGAGCGTCGTTTTCGCCGCGATCCGCAAGGGCGTCGCCAATCGCATCGTGCAGGAGCTGACCAAACTCGCCGAGAGCGAGCCGGAGAAATTCGCCAAGGTCTGGGAGAATTTCGGCGCTGTCATCAAAGAAGGCCTCTATGAGGATCCCGAGCGCCGCGACGCGCTTTTCAAAATGGCGCGCTTCGCGACCTCCATGCACCCCGATGGTGGGCGCACGCTCGCCGATTATGTCGGCGCGCTGAAAGAAAACCAGACCGCGATCTTTTATCTCACCGGCGATGATTCCAAGCGGCTCGCCGCGAGCCCGCAGCTCGAGGGTTTTCGCGCGCGCGGCGTCGAGGTTCTGTTGCTCGCCGATCCCGTCGACGCCTTCTGGGTTTCGACGGCGGCTGGCTATGAAGGCAAGCCCTTCAAGTCGGTGACGCAGGGCGCGGCGGACATCAAGGCGATCCCGCTTGCCGAAGGCGCCAAGCCTGAGCCCGGCGAGACGCCGGCGGCGGTCGCGACCCTGTTCGCCTTCTTCAAGCAGACGCTTGGCGATCAGATCGAGGACGTGCGCGCTTCCGACCGCCTGACCGACAGCGTCGCCTGTCTGGTGGCGCCGGAATTCGGCCCCGACCGGCAGCTTGAAAAAATGCTCGCCTCGCATGGCCGCATGGGCGAACGCACCAAGCCGATCCTGGAAGTCAACGCCGGCCATCCCCTGATCGCTTCGCTCGCGCGGCGCCTACCCGTCGCCGCCGACAAATCGCTGGTCGAGGATTCGGCCTGGCTGGTGTTCGACGAAGCGCGATTGCTGGAGGGCGAGGCGCCCAATGACGCGACCGCCTTCGCCGCGCGCCTGCGGCGCATCATGGAGAAGGCGCTGGGGTGAGGCGGGGGCGATCCTTCTCCTGCTTCGCGGGAGAAGGAAATCTCTGAATTCCCCGCGCCTTGCGTTTCACGCGGTCCGCCTTTAGCCTTTCGCTCTCCACCAGCGTGCAAACAGGCGCACGATCGAGAGCCTTTCCCATGCCATGCTCCATTGCGCGGTTGGCCCTCATCGTGGGCGCGCTCTGTCTGGTGGGCGGGATCGAGCCCGCGGACGCGTTCAAGCGCCGACCTAATGGCTGCGATTGGATCGGGGGCGATTTCGCAGAGCCCGGCGAGGTCATTTTCAACACGGGCTGCCGAGGCGGGGGCGGCAGGCGCCATGCCGCCCCCGCCGCCCAACCGAAGGACGAGCCGCCCAAATTGCTCGATCGCCTGGACGCACGCGCGCCTGTGAATTACGGCGCCTCGACACGCAAGTCGATCGGGGCGGGGATCGAGCGCTTCGAGATCGTGGGCGGGACAATCGCTTATGGTCTGGACGCCGGTGGGCTTTGGCGCTTTACGCTCGGCGGCAAGGACTCGAAGCAGGTCGCGCAATCCGTCATTCAGTTTCGCGCGACGGAGGCGGGGCCGCTGTTCGTGCTGGAAAAGGATGGCACGCTCTGGCGAAGCGATGGCGACGGGTCAAACCGAACTTTCCTCGATCACGAGGTCGCCGACGTCCAGCCGGCGGGAGATTCCGTCTATGTCCTGGGGACGGACAAACATCTGTCGCGCTTGCATGCGGACGGCAAGGGCCGCGACCCTGTCGACGACAATGTTTCAGCGTTTCAGGCCGTGGATTCAACGATCGTTTTCGTCCTGGGAACCGACGGCGCGTTATGGCGCGAGACTGGCGATATGCATAATCGCGTCAAGATCGGGCAACCGATCACCGCGTTCGAATATGTCGCGGATGGCGATACGACCTATGTGCTGACGCCGAGCCATTTCCTGTGGCGCCAGACCGGAACGGGGACTCCCCAGCAGGTCGACCATGATGTCGCAGCTTTTCACACGGTGGATGTGAATCTTGTCTATGTGCTCGCGACCGACGCGAGGCTTTGGCAGGAACTGGGGGATCGATCGCAGGCCGTATTGGTCGACGGCGATCTCGCGGTGAAATCAGGCGCCGCCGCCTTTCAGTTCGCCAGCAAGGGCGATGTCGAGGGGCAGGCGGTCTATGTGCTGGACCGCAAACACGGGCTTTGGGTGGAGACCATGCCCTCAGCGCGAGGGCATGGCAAGTAAGGGTTCGCGCTCGAGGTTGTCGAGGCGCGCCAGCTCAGTTGACGGCGATGGAGCGAGCGCCGCCCGCGCCATCGCCGCAAAATCGCATGACACGGCGCCTGTCAGATCTGCGCCAGTCCGCCGTCGACGAACACCTCGCTTCCCGTCATGAAGCTGCTGTCGTTCGAAGCCAGGAACAGCGCGGCCGCCGCCGTCTCGGAAGAATCGCCGATGCGCCCGACCGCCGTTTGACCGACGAAGCCGGCCACCAGCGCGTCCTGCATGCCGGTTCTTGCGAGAGCATTCATCAGGCCAGGCGTCTCTATCGGCCCCGGGGAGAGGACGTTGACGCGGATGCCGCTGCCCTTGAGGTCGACCGCCCAACTGCGCGCAAAGTTCCGGATCGCCGCCTTGGACGCGCTGTAAACGCTAAAGGCGGCCGTTCCCTTGGTCCCGGTGGTCGAGCCCGTGAGGATGATCGAACTGCCGGCCTTCAATAGCGGCAGAGCCTTCTGCACGGTGAACAGCGTGCCTTTGACGTTGACGTCGAAGACGTGGTCGAATTGCTCGGCCGTGATCGCGCCCAGCGGCGCGAAATTGCCTAAGCCGGCATTGGCGAACAGCACGTCGATAACGCCTCTATCCGCGCCGACGACCGCGAAGAGCCGATCGAGATCCTCCGGCTTTGAGATATCGCCCTGGACGGCCTTCGCGCCCGCGCCGATCGCCTTCACAGCCGCGTCGAGTTCGGCCTGACGGCGGCCGAAGATAGTGACGAACGCGCCCTCCGCGGCGAAAAGCTTGGCCGATGCGAGGCCGATGCCCGTCGCGCCGCCCGTGATGACCGCCGTCTTGCCTTCGAGTCTACCCATTTGACGCCTCCATTTGGTGGGAGAGCGTGAGATGGAGAGGGGATTTCCATTTGACTAGTATGCACCTTTTCGTAAGTATAGGGAATATTGGAGTCTTCATGTCAGACGAGCCTTTTACCTGCGGACTGGATGCCGCGCTCGCTGTGATCGGCGGCAAATGGAAGCCGCTGATCCTCTATTATCTCGCGCACGAAACCCGCCGGTACGGGGCGCTGAAGCGGTGCGTTCGCGGCGTCAGCGACAAGATGCTGATCCAGCAGCTCAAGGAGCTGCGAGCCGATGGCGTGGTCGACCGCACCGATTACAAGGAAATCCCGCCTCATGTGGATTATTCGCTCACCCCGTTCGGAAGGAGCCTCGCACAGTCGCTCGCGCCACTTTGCGCCTGGGGCGAGGCGCATTCGGCCGCGATCGCGGCGATGGTCGACCGTCGGAACGGCGGGTTGACGGAATCTTTTGTTCCCGGCGCCGACATCGACTAGCCTTGCGCCGAAGCGGCGTCGCCGCACGCAACGCCTGGAGCATTGGCAATGACCGAACCGACCGCATACGCGCCGCCGCAAATCTGGACATGGAACAAGGAAAATGGCGGCCGGTTCGCGAGCATCAATCGCCCGATCGCGGGACCGACGCATGACAAAGATCTGCCCGTCGGCAAGCATCCGCTGCAGCTCTATTCGCTCGCCACGCCCAATGGCGTGAAGGTCACGATCATGCTGGAAGAGCTGCTCGCGCTTGGCCATAGCGGCGCGGAATATGACGCGTGGCTGATCAAGATCTCTGACGGCGATCAATTCGGCAGCGGTTTCGTCGCGGTCAACCCGAACTCGAAAATCCCCGCGCTGATGGACCGCAGCGGATCGACGCCGGTGCGGGTGTTCGAGTCAGGGTCTATTTTGCTGCACCTTGCCGAGAAATTCGGCGCGTTCATGCCGACCGGCGCGACGCGCGCGGAATGCCTGTCCTGGCTGTTCTGGCAGATGGGCAGCGCGCCTTACCTTGGCGGCGGCTTTGGCCATTTCTACGCCTATGCGCCGACGAAGATCGAATACGCCATCGATCGTTTCGCGATGGAGACGAAGCGCCAGCTCGATGTGCTCGACCGGCGGCTCGCGCAGTCCGAATATCTGGCGGGTGCCGATTATACGATCGCCGATATGGCGGTCTGGCCGTGGTATGGCGCCCTGGCGAAGGGGCGTCTCTATAGCGCGGGAGAATTCCTGCAGGTGCAAAGCTATTCCCATGTCCAGCGCTGGAGCGACGCGATCGCCGCGCGCCCCGCCGTGCAGCGCGGGCGCAAGGTCAATTGCGCCTGGGGCGAGCTTTCAGATCAGTTGCACGAACGTCATGACGCGAGCGATTTTGAGACGAAGACGCAGGATAAGGTTGAGGCCGGCAAGGCTGCGACTGGCGGGTGATTCTGAGCCGCGCAGATGTTGGATTGCGGCGATGGTCGGGAAGGCGCTGTACTGAGAGGCGTTCTCCTTCGCCCGCGAAGCGGGAGAAGGTGGCCTTTGCGTAAGCAAAGGTCGGATGAGGGCCTCGAAGCTGGGTCCGACCGAAAAGAGGGTCTGCGCGCCGAAAGGCCCTCATCCGTCACGCTTCGCGCGACACCTTCTCCCGCCGAAGCGGGAGAAGGGTCCGCAGCCGCTACCCCAGCGCCACCTTATAACTCGCCTCCGTCTTCGCCTTAATCTCCTCCTCCGTCACCCCGTCCGCCAGCTCAATGAGCGTCACGCCGCTCTTGCCGTGCTTGTCGATGGTGAAGACGCCAAGGTCGGTGATGACGAGGTCGACGACATGGGCGCCGGTTAGCGGCAGGTTGCAGGCGTGCAGGAACTTCGGGCCGTCCTTGGCCGAATGCTCCATCACGACGACGACCTTTTTGACGCCGGCGACGAGGTCCATCGCGCCGCCCATGCCCTTGACCATTTTGCCGGGGATCATCCAATTGGCGAGATCGCCGTTCTCGGCGACCTGCATGGCGCCGAGGATCGCGAGATCGATATGGCCGCCGCGGATCATCGCGAAGGAATCGGCGCTGGAGAAATAGCTTGTCGTTGGCAATTCGGTGATCGTCTGCTTGCCGGCGTTGATGAGGTCGGGGTCTTCCTCGCCCTCATAGGGGAACGGCCCCATGCCGAGCATGCCGTTCTCGCTCTGCAATTGCACATTCATCCCCTCGGGGATGAAATTGGCGACGAGCGTCGGAATGCCGATGCCGAGATTGACATAAAAACCGTCGCGCAATTCTTTTGCGGCGCGCGCCGCCATTTGGTCACGGGTCCAGGCCATTTTCCGGCTCCTTTGTTCAGGCGGCGACGCGCTTGCGGGTGGTGCGGTGTTCGATCGGCTTGGCGCCGACGACGGGGACATGCACGATGCGCTGCACGAAAATGCCCGGCGTGATGATGTGGTCGGGATCGATCGTCCCCGCTTCGACGAGATGCTCGACTTCGGCGATCGTCAGCTTGGCCGCGGTCGCCATGTTCGGATTGAAGTTTCGCGACGTCTTGCGATAGACGAGATTGCCTTCCGTATCCGCCTTCCAGGCGTGCACGATTGCGATATCGGCGACGAGGCCGCGCTCCATCACATATTCCTCGCCGTCGAAGACGCGCACTTCCTTGCCCTCGGCGATAATCGTGCCGACCCCGGTCTTGGTGAAGAAAGCGGGGATGCCGGCGCCGCCGGCGCGAATGCGCTCGGCCAAAGTGCCCTGCGGATTGAATTCCAGCTCCAGTTCGCCGGCCAGATATTGCTGCGCGAACAGTTTGTTCTCGCCGACATAGGATGAGATCATCTTGCGAATCTGGCGCGTCTCCAGGAGGATGCCAAGGCCGCCGCCGTCGACGCCGGCATTGTTGGAGATGACGGTCAGGTCCTTGGCGCCCGATTTGCGGATCGCGGCGATCAAAGTGTCGGCGACGCCGCAAATGCCAAAGCCGCCCGACATGATCGTCATGCCGTCCTTGATCGCGCCGGCCAAAGCGGCTTCCGCGTCCTTGTAGATTTTGCTCATGCCCATTCCCCTGGAGACGTGAAAATCATCTGGCGCTCTATGCAGCCGCCAAGCCAAGCATCGCGCGCGCCTCGGCCGGCGAAGCCGGCCGCGCGTCATGCCTTGCGCATATAGCCGCCGCGACTTCCACCAATTCGGCGTTGCTCGAGGCGAGGCGGTTCTTGTCGATGCGAATATTGTCTTCGAGCCCGGTGCGCAAGGCGCTCCCGCCGCGCGCCAGCACCCATTCGATCACTTCGCTCTGAAAGCGGCCGATGCCGGCGGCGGTCCATGTCGCCCTGGGCAGGACGCGCCGCGTCTCGGCGAGCAGGACGTCGAGCAAGGGCTCCTCGCAGGGGATGGCGTTCTTGACGCCGAGCACGAATTGCACGTGCGGGCTTTCGCCGATCAGGCCGCGGTCGATCAGGCGGCGCGCGCCGTGAATATGCGACAGATCGAAAATCTCGATCTCCGGCTTGACCTTGCAATCGCGCATTTTCGCCGCGAGCTCCTCGACCAGCGCCGGCGCATTCTCATAAATGCTAAGCGGAAAGTTCACTGATCCCGTCGCCAGCGAGGCCATGTCGGGAGAGAGATTGAGCGCATTGCCGCGCGCCGATTGATCGCGCCCGCGGCCGCCGGTCGAGAACTGCACGATCATGCCCGGGCAATGGCGGCGCACGCCCTGCATCACCTCGCTAAACAAAGCAGGGTCCGACGACGAGCTCTCGTCCGGGTTGCGCACATGAATATGGACGAGGGCTGCGCCCGCCTCGAAGGCCTGACGCGTCGATTCGATCTGTTCGGCTGGCGTCACCGGCAAAGCGGGATTGTCCTTCTTGCGCGGCACTGAGCCGGTAATCGCCACGGATAAAACCACCGGCCGCATAGTCGCCCTTTCAGACCGACGCTTGGGAACGGCGCCGTCGTTTCTCTGGTCCGCAGAATTCCTAGCCGATCGAACGGCGGTTGGGTAGACGGCGCGCTCCGGTCACAGCAGCCGGCCTGTCGATCCCTCCCGCCGCCAGACCAGAATGATCGCGCCCAGCAGCGCGGCGAGGCCGAGGAAGCCGGCGGCGAGCGGCATGGAGGCGACGCCGACCACGACGCTGGACCCGGTGCGCTTGATTCCGAGATAGTCGGCGCCGCCGTAGCTTGGCGATTCGTGCATGGCGATGATGCGCGGCATCAGGACGCCGTCGCCTTCCCCGTCCGCGATCCGCCGCACCGTTCCTCCGCTCGCTTCGGCAAGCGGGCGCAGCTTTTCGGTCGTCGACACGACTTCCTGGAATTCGAGCGGATTGTCGGGACCGACATTGATCAAAGCCTGATGTTCGCCATCGCTGATGCGGTAGAGGCCCAGGCGATCGACCTCGATCGTCGCGCGTGAAAGTCCGGGTTCGGCGCTCTTAAGCTGCGCCTTGCTCGCCGCGCCCGTCGGCCCGATGATGCTGACCTCGGGCGCGTCGTCCTTGAGGCTTTGCCGCTCGATGGTCAGCGTGCGGCCGCGCGCGGAGGCGCGCAAAGCCTCTTCCTCGAGCTCGGGCTCCTTCATCAGCCAATGTGCGAGACGGCGCAGCAGATCGAGATGCGGCCCGCCGCCCTCGAATCCGCGCGCCCAAAGCCACATCTGGTCGCTCAACAGCAAAGCCACCCGGCCCTTGTCGGCGCGCGAGAGAACGAGCAGCGGCTTATTGCCGGCGCCCGAGAGAATATTGACCCCGCTGGTGACATCGGCGCCGATCTGGCGAAACCATGGCCCCCAGGCCGGCGGCGAGACTTCGCTCCCCGCCAGTCCGCGCGTCACCGGATGTTTGGCGCCTTCGGGCGAAACGGTCGGACGAAACGCCTCCATGGCGATTTCGCCATTGGGCTTGGCCGGCGCCAGATCGCCGAGCGGCGAAAAATAAAGCCCTTCCGGCGTTGCATAGTCCGGCCCTTCGGCCATCAGCAGCGCGCCGCCGGCGCGCACATAAGAGACGATATTGTTGAAATAGACCTTAGGCAGAATGCTCTGGCTGGAATAGCGATCGAGAATGATCAGGTCGAAATCGCGGATCTTGCGTCCGAACAGATCGGCGACCGGGAAGGCGATCAGCGACAATTCATTGATCGGCGTGCCGTCGGAGGATTTTTCCGGCGGCCGCAGAATCGTGAAATGAACGAGATCGACATTGGCGTCGGATTTGAGAAGATTGCGCCACATCCGCTCGCCTTGATGCGGCTCGCCCGACACCAGCAGCACGCGCAGCTTGTCGCGGACGCCCTCGATGGTGACGACCGCGCGATTGTTGATGTCGGTCAGTTCGCCCGGCAAGGGCGCGACTTCCAGTTCGACGACATTGGGTCCGGCATGGTCGACAGGAACCTTGACGCTGATCGTCTGGCCGACAGCGGCGCTGAGCGTCGCGATCTTTTCGCCGTCGCGACGCACTTCGAGCGCCACGGGCTCGCCGGAATCGGCGGTGTCGAGCACGCGCGCGTTGATCGTCTGCTCCTTGCCGACAATGCCAAAGCGCGGGGCTTCGACAAGTTCGATGCGCCGGTCGCGCTCGCCGACATGGCCGGTGATGAGCGCATGCAGCGGCGCCTTGAAGCCAAGCGCGGCGACATCGGCGGGAATGTCATGGACGACGCCGTCGGTGACGAGGATCGCCGCGCCGATCCGGTCGGCGGGAACGTCGCTGAGGCCCGATTGCAGCGCCGAAAACAACCGCGTGCCCTGATCGTCCGCGTCGGACTTGCCAGCCTCGATAAACCGCGTTTCGACATTGTCGAGCGCGCCGAGGCGCTTTTCCAGTTCGGCGCGCACATGGGCGGTCTGGGCGGCGCGGTTGCCGATCGTCTGGCTGCCCGATTGATCGAGGACGACCGCGACGACGTCCTTCAGCGGACGGCGATCTTCGCGGACCAGCGAAGGATCGAGCAAAGCCAGAAAGAGCAGCGCGAAGGCGAGCAGGCGCAGAACGGCGCCGCGCCGACGGGCGAACAAGGTCGCGCCCAGAACGATCAGCGCGGCGACGGCCAGGACAATCAGCGCAGGCCAGGGCAGCAGCGGCGAGAGGGCGATCGAATAGGCGTTCAATGCGAAAGCCTTTCGATGAGATCGCGCGCATGAACCTGGTCGGCTTTGTAATTGCCGGTCAGCGTATACATGACGAGATTGACGCCGCCGCGCAGGCTGAGTTCGCGCTGGCGCGCCCCCCCGGGGATCAGGGGAAACAACGGCTGATCCTCGTTATCCGCAGCCCAGGCGCCCGCCAGATCGTTCGAGGTGATGACGATCGGGGAAACGCTGTCGCCGGCCCGCGCCGGATGCACGGATGTGTCGCCGGGATCGGGCGGCGGCAAAGCCTCGATCCAGGTCTGGCCGATCGTGGTGCGGCCGACGAAGCCGTCGATCAGGTAAAAGCTTTTGGTGACGACGTGGTCGCGCGGCACCGGCTCCAGTTCGGGCACGTCGACGCCGGCCAGCAATTTCTGCAGCCAGAGGCCTTCGGGCGTCTGGGGGCCGCCAGGCCTCGCAGCGAGCGCGTCGCGCGTGTCGAACAGGAACGTGCCGCCGCTCTTCATATAGGCGGCGATGCGCGTGATCGCCGCCGTTTCCGGCTGCGGCCGGCCGGCGACGACGGGCCAATAGATCAACGGATAGAAGCTGAGTTCGTCATGCGCCGGATCGAGGCCGAACGGCTCGCCGGGCGACAACGACGTGCGCTGCGCGAGCACCCGCGACAGGTTGGCGAGGGCCGAGCGGCTGGTCTCGTCGACGCTGGAATCGCCAGTGACGATATAGGCCAGATGAATCGACAGCGCGGCGTCCTTGTCGCGTTCCGAGATGGGCGCCTGTTCGGCGGCCATCGCCCGATGGCCGAGCGGAACGGCGCAGAGGGAGAGGACCGCCAGCGCCGCGGCGATCGTCGAGGCGCGCCGCAGGCCGAAGGCGCCGCCAAGCCAAAGGCTCGCCAAAGCGTCGGCGAGCAGGCCGATGAAAGCGGCGCCGAGCAGCCAGGGACGCAAATCGAGCGGCGCGGCGACGTTCAGCGCGCCCGCCTGCACGGGCAAGGGGCCATAATCGGCGGCGCTCAATTCCTGCGCCGGCGCAAGCGCGTTGACCGCGATCAGCGCGTCGCCCGAACCATAGAAGCCTGGCGGATGGGAGGCGTCGGCGATCCCTGAGAAATCGGCGGCGATCGGTTTGGCCGTGACGGGCGGCGCGCCTAGCGCGCCAAAGCCGTCAAGCGCGCGGGCGGGCGCGTAAGTCGCCTGACTCGCCGCGGCGAGCGATGGCGCCCCGTCCTTGTCGGGCGGCGGCGCGCCCGCTAGCGCGACGATCTTGCGCAGCATGTCGACGAACAGGCCCGAGAGGGGCAGGTTCGACCAGGTCGTATCCGCCGTCACATGGAACAGGACGATGAGGCCCTTGCCGCGCCGGTCGGCGGTGACGAGCGGCGTCCCGTCCGCCAGCCGCGCCCAGGTCTTGGCGGCGAGGCCTGGCTCCGGTTCGGACAGAACCTGCCGGGAAATGGTGACTTCGTCGGGCGTAGCGAGGCCGAAGAACGGGCTGTCGCGATCGAAAGGCGCCAGACGTTTGGGCGTCTCCCAGGACAGCGCGCCGCCCAAAGTGCGCCCGCCCCGGCGCAGCGCGGTCGGCGTCAAATCGTCGGCGGTAGCAGCCAGTCTGGCGCCCGCGAAGCGGATAAGCACGCCCCCGTCGTCGACGAATTTGGCGAGCGCGTCATGAGCCGCCCCGCTTCCCACGCTCATATCGGCGAGCGCCAGCACCGCTGGCTTTTCGGCGATCAGCGACACGACAGGATCGCTCGCATTGTCGCGCCATTCTCGGACGTCGGCGAAGGGCGCCAGCGCACGCGACAGATAATAGGTGGGCGCGAGCAGCGGCTGCGCGATATCGGCGCTGGCGCCCGACGCGATCGCGACGCGCCGGCGCTTCCATCGCTCGTCCAGCAGCGCGACGGCGCCCGCCGAGCGTTCGTCGACGATCGCGACGCGGGCGACGTCGTTGCGCAATTCGATCGGCAGATCGAACTTCGCCGTCGCAACGCGCGTGCCGCCAAAATCGAAAGGCGTCTCGCCGATCGTCAGGCCCTTGGCGTCGAGCGCGCGCAAAACACCTTTTTGCCGCGCTCCCGGATCCGCCCGCAGTACCCGCGCCTGCAGGGCGCCGGCGAGATTGTCGACGCCGGTCAATCCCAAAGCGCTGGTCTTGTCGGTGAGCACGGTCACGTTGCTGGAGAGACCTGCGAGCTTTTGCGCGAAGGCGCCGGCGCCGCCAAGCTCTTGGCCGTCGGCGATCCACACGATTTCCGCTTGCGGATTTTGCTGCAGAAACCGTTGCACGGGTCCCACCACTTCGGCCCGGTCGGGCGCGTAGGGCGTCGGCGCGAGCGCGCGCAATTTTTCAATATTATGGGCGGAATCGGCAGGCGCGATATCGACGCCGCCTTGCGAAACCGGGACAAGTGCGGCAAGGCGCCCCGCGCCGCCCGCCGCGGCGAGGCGCTCGCGCGCGACCGCGATCCGGCGCTCCCAGGCCGGCGCCGCCGCCCAACCGTCGTCCATCAACAGAAGCAAGGGTCCCGCGCCGCCGCCCGGCAGCGCGATCGCATTCCAGATCGGCCCGGCCATCGCTAGAATGATCGCCGCGCAGATGGCGATCCGCAGCAGCAGCAGCGGCCATGGCGTGCGGTGCGGCGTCTGATCCCTAGGATCGAGGCCGAGCAGCAGGCGAAGCGGCGGAAACAGGATTTCGCGCGGGCGCGGCGGTGTGACGCGCAGGAAAATATACAGGGCCGCGAGCAGCACCAGAGCGGCGAGAGCGGCGGGCGCGGCGAAAGTGAGCGGGAGGCCGAGCATTAGGCGCCGCCTGGCGAGAGGGAAGCGCCGGGGCCGGCAACGCCCGGGCCCTCCAGACGCATGCGCAGCGCGAGCAGCGCCTGCGCCGCCGGCCTGTCGGTGCGATGCAAGGCGAAGCCCCAGCCGCGCGCCGCGCAGGCGTCGCGCACGGCGTCGCGGTGGCGGGCGAGTTTGGCCAGATACGCCTCGCGCAGGCTTTGCGCGCGCGGCGCGCGCAGGCGCGCCGATCCGTCCGCGCCGACAAATTCGGTATGGCCCTCGAAGGGGAAGGTTTCTTCGATCGGATCGGCGATCATCAGCGCTTGGCCCTGCGCGCCCTGGGCCGACAGTGCGTCGATCGCGCGGCGAACTGCCGCCTCTTCGCTGAGGAAATCGCTAATCAGCACCACTTTGGAGCGCGCCTTCAGCGGAATCTGCGGCGGCAGCGGCGCGCGGACAGTCGAGAGGCGTTCGTCGAGTGCGATCGCCTCGGCGAAGCGCTCGATCACGCCGCGCGTCGCGAGCGGGCGCGTCAGGCCGATCAGGCCGACGCGCTCGCCGCCGCGCACCAGCAGATCGGCGGCGGCGAGCCCGAGCACGGTCGCACGTTCAATCTTGGAGGCCTGCGCGAGTTCCGAGACGAAAGCCATCGAGGGCGAACGGTCGATCCATATCCACACCGTATGGGCGGCTTCCCATTCGCGCTCGCGCACATAGGTGCGATCGTCGCGCGCCGAACGTCGCCAGTCGACGGCGGCGGCCGGCTCGCCGGAAATGAACGGGCGAAATTGCCAAAAGGTCTCGCCTGGCCCGGCGCGCCGGCGCCCATGCACGCCATGCATCACGCTTTGGGCGACCTGTCTGGCCGCCACCACGAGGCTGGGCAGCCGCGCCGCCAGCGTCGCCGCGTCCCGCCGCCAAAGCGGGGTTGCAATTTCCGCGGATGAAACGCGCAGGGCTGCGGCCATTCCCTAGCCGACCGTTTTGGCGACGAGGCGGGCGATCAGGCGAGGCAAGTCCTCGCCTTCCGCCCGCGCTGCGAAAGTGAGCGCCATGCGGTGCTTGAGCACCGGCTCGGCCAAAGCCGCAATATCGTCCTTGGAGGGCGAGAGCCGTCCGTCGACAAGGGCGCGGGCGCGGCTCGCCAGCATCAGCGCCTGGGCGGCGCGAGGGCCTGGCCCCCAGGAAATGTGCCGGGTGATTTCGGGATCGCCCTCGCCGGGCCGGGCGGCGCGCACGAGATCGAGGATCGCCTCGACGATGTTCTCGCCGATCGGCGCGCGGCGCACCAGTCTTTGCGCCTCCATCAGCTCCTGCGCACTCATCGCGGCTTTGGGACGTGTCTCGGCTTCGCCTGTCGTCTCGATCAGAATGCGGCGCTCGGCGGCGCGATCGGGATAGCCGACGTCGATCTGCATCAGGAAGCGGTCGAGCTGCGCCTCGGGCAGGGGATAGGCGCCTTCCTGCTCCAGCGGGTTCTGGGTAGCCAGAACGTGGAACGGGCGCGGCAAGTCATGGCGCACGCCCGCCACCGTCACGTGGTTTTCCTGCATCGCCTGCAGCAGCGCCGATTGCGTGCGCGGGCTGGCGCGGTTGATTTCGTCGGCCATCAGCAATTGCGCGAAAATCGGGCCTTTGATGAAGCGGAACGCGCGCGAGCGGTCGCTTGCCTCCTCCATCACCTCCGAACCGAGAATGTCGGAGGGCATGAGATCGGGCGTGAACTGGACGCGCAGGGAATCCAAGCCAAAAACAATGCCGAGCGTCTCGACCAGCTTGGTCTTGGCGAGACCGGGCACGCCGATCAATAAACCGTGACCGCCCGCCAGCAAGGTCGCCAGCGTCTGTTCGACGACGCGCTCCTGGCCGAAAATCACCGCGCCGATCGCCGCCTTGGCGGCGGCGATTCGCTCCATCGCGGCTTCGGCGGCGCGCGCGACGCCCCCTTCGAAGTCTGTGACGGCGGCGTCCTGGACAGGGCTCATGTCTTCTCCACTCGGGACGTAAGCGCGCTGGGATTTCCCCTTTCGCGGTCCGCCCACTACATTAAGGCGTCGGGCGGCTGAGTCTAACCGCTCCGCTAGATATAGATGCTTGCCCGCAAACAGGCGCGAGATTATGGCGAACGCCGCTTCACAATCGGATCAACCACAGCCGCCTCCCGAACAAGTCCTGCGCGGGATAGAGGGCGTGGCCGCCGCGCGCAAGCGCGGTCCCGCCCCGGTGCATTTGTGGAATCCGCCGTTTTGTGGCGATATCGATATGCGCATCGCGGGCGACGGCACCTGGTTCTATAATGGCTCGCCGATCGGCCGCCTGCCGCTCGTGCAGCTTTTCGCCTCCATTCTGCGCCGCGACGAGGATCGTTATGTTCTGGTCACGCCGGTCGAGCGGGTCGGGATCAAGGTCGACGACGCGCCCTTTCTGGCCGTGGAGCTCATCATCGGCCGTGCAAACGGCGCGCCAAGCCTGACCTTCCGCACCAATGTCGAGGATTTCGTAACCGTCGACGGGGATCATCCCCTGCGTTTCGAAAACGGGGCGTCGGAGGGGCTCAAGCCCTATGTTCTGGTGCGCGGCGGTCTTTGGGCCTTGGTCAAGCGCGCCTTGTTCTACGATCTGGCGGCGCTGGGCGAGACGCGGCCATGGCAGGGCGAGGACTGGTTCGGAATCGTCTCGAACGAAATCTTCTTCCCGATGACGAAAGCGGCGGCGCTGGAGGGGCTTTGAACATTTCCATCCCCGCCCGTTTCTCGATCGAAGACTTGCGCGCCCGGGCCCGCGCACATCTTTCGGCGGAGCTTCCCGCCGATGCCTTTGATCCGGCATTTGCCCCTTCGCGCGGCGACCATGTCCTGAATGCGCCGGCGCCCGACGCGCAAGCCGTCGCCAATGCGCGCCCCGCTGCCGTGCTGGCGCCGATCGTCGCGCGGCCGGACGGCCCGACCGTCCTGTTGACGCTGCGCGCCTCCAGCCTGCGCAGCCATTCGGGCCAGGTCGCCTTTCCCGGCGGCAAGATCGACGAAGGCGAGACGCCGCTGGCCGCCGCCTTGCGCGAGGCGCAAGAAGAAATCGGCCTTGATCCTGGCGCTGTCGAGCCGCTTGGCTGGCTCGACCCCTATCTGACCGGCACCGGCTATCGCATCATGCCGCTGGTCGGAATCGTCGAGCCGCCTCTCGCTTTGGCGCTCAATCCAGCCGAAGTCGAGGATGTCTTCGAAGCGCCGCTGAGCTTCCTGATGAACGAGGCCAATCACCAGCGCCATGCGCGCGAATGGCAAGGCGGGTTGCGGCATTTTTACGCCATGCCCTGGCGGGAGCGCTATATCTGGGGCGCCACGGCGGGCATCCTGCGCAATCTCTATGAAAGGCTCTATTCCTGATGTTGCGGGCCATTCTCGAACCGGTCGCGCTCTTCCTGACGCCCTTCATCGCCTTTGCGATCTATCTCATCTTGCGCGCCCGCTATCCCCTGGCGGTCGAGCACTGGTCGCGCGGCCGCGTTTCGACCATGACGCTGGCGGGCCTCTTCATCGTGGTGCTCGGCATGTTCCTTTTGGGATTGACCGCGCCGCGCGGCCGCGGGATCTATGTGCCCGCGCATGTCGAAAACGGCCAACTGGTTCCCGGCCACATCGAATGAGCGCGCTGCCCGCCATTGCCGATGGGCGGCTGAAAGACCGGCATATCCTCGGTGAAGGAAAACTGGCGCGCGCGCTCGAAGCGCTCGACGGCGACGGCGAAGAGACCCGCCTCGTCGGCGGCGCGGTGCGCGACCTCGCGCTTGGCCAGCCCACTGGCGATTTCGACCTGGCGACAACAGCGCGTCCCGAAGTCACGATCAAGCGCGCCCGCGCCGCCGGATTCGCCGTCGCGCCGACTGGAATCAAACATGGCACGGTGACCATCGTCGTCGACGGCCTGCCGATCGAGACGACGACGCTGCGCGAAGATGTCGAGACCGACGGGCGTCACGCCAAGGTGCGTTTTGGCCGTGATTTTGCTGAAGACGCGCGACGGCGCGATTTCACCATCAATGCGCTCTCGCTGAGCCGCGACGGAATCGTTCACGATTACACGGGCGGCCTTGCCGATCTCGCCGCGCGCCGCGTGCGGTTCATCGGCGACGCGCGCACCCGCATCCGCGAGGATTTCCTGCGGATCCTGCGCTTCTTCCGCTTTTCGGCGGGCTATGGCGAGGGACCGCTCGACGCCGAGGGCTTTGCCGCCGCCGTACAGGAGCGCGACGGCCTCGCGCAATTGTCGCGCGAGCGCGTGCGCGCCGAATTGATGAAGCTGCTGAAGGCGAAGCGCGCCGGCGAAATTGTCGCCCAATGCTGCGAAGCCGGCCTGATCGGGCCGCTGATCGCTGGCGCGGCCGACCCGTTGCGGCTGCAGCGGCTCATCGCGGTGGAGAGCGTCCGCGCGGCGCCGCCCGATTCGCTGCTGCGTCTGGCTGCGCTTGGCTTGATCATCGCCGAAGATGGGGGGCGACTACGCGACCGACTGCGCCTGTCGAACGCTGAATATGACAGGCTGGCGGGCGCGGCGAGCGCCCTCGAAACGCTGCATGGGCTGGGCGCGCCGCCCTCGCTCGGCGCCTTGCGCGCACTGCTGTTCGAGCGCAAACGCGCCGCCGCGCGGGATGGGCTGACCCTCGCCCATGTCGATTCCGGCGCCGCGCCCGACGACCCCGCCTTCGCCTCGGCCTTCCGCTTCGTCTCCGACACGCCCGAGCCGACGCTGCCCTTCACCGGCGCCGATCTTATCGCGCGCGGCATCGCGCAAGGTCAGGGGGTCGGCGCAACACTGAAAAGCCTGCAAGCGCTCTGGATCCGCGCGGGCTTCCCCAAGGAGCCCGAGCTTCTGGCGCGGCTGCTGGACGAGGCTTTGGCGACGCCGCGCCGCCATTAGCCGCCCCGCGGAGCGGGCGGCGCGTCCTGCTTGCTAAAACCTCTCGCTTGGGGCAGTTTTCCGGGCTGCACCAGCCGCTATCCCGAGAATGTCGGCTGGGTTGAAGACGGCGATACACAAGCCGATCGCGCAGGGAGGGACGGCCATGCGCGACTATTTCGAAACCGTGAAGAATTTTTCCGCCGCCAACCTCGAGCGCCGCGTGCTCGCGGGCTCGCTGGGCGAGGGCGTCAATGCTTGCGTCGAGTGCTGCGACCGTTGGGCGAAGGACGGCGCCATTGCGCTGGAATGGCATGGCGCCAATGGCGAGCGCAGGACCCTAACCTTCGCGGAGATGCTCGGGAACGCGGCGAAATTCGCCAATTGCCTAAAGAGCCGCGGCATCGGCAGGGGCGATGTGGTCGCCGGCCTTCTGCCCCGCATCCCCGACCTGTTCACGGTCATCCTCGGGGCGTGGCGCGTCGGCGCGATGTACCAACCGCTCTTCACGGCCTTCGGGCCGGCGGCGATCGAGAGCCGCGTCACGGCCTCTGGAGGCAGTCAGGCGAAACTCGTCGTTACCGATGTCGCGAACCGCCCGAAGCTGAAGGACGTGCCGGATTGTCCCGACATCCTGACTGTCGGCGATGGCTTCGCCGAAGCGATCGCATCGCAGTCAACCGAGTTCGCGCCGGTCATGCTGAGGGGGGACGACCCGTTCGTCGTGCTCTTCACCTCGGGCACGACGGGAAAACCCAAGGGCGTGCGCTATCCGCTCGCGCTTCTTCTGCCCGTCGCCTCCTACATGCTCGACGCGATCGACCTGCGTCCGGACGACCATTATTGGAACGTCGCCGATCCCGGCTGGGCTTACGGCATGCTCTACGCAGTGATCGGGCCGCTAATGCTCGGCCATTCCACAACCTTCCATGAGGGCGCATTCACCGTCGAATCGACGGTGCGCGTCATCGCCAACCGCGCCATCACGAATCTCGCGGCGGCGCCGACCGCTTATCGCCTGCTGATGGCGGCGGGCGACGAGGCGATGGGGCCCATCGCGCATCTCCTGCGCGTCGCCTCCAGCGCCGGCGAACCGCTCAATCCCGAAGTGATCCGCTGGGCCGAGCGCGTGCTGCATTGCCCGCTCGCCGATCATTACGGCCAGACGGAGGTCGCGATGATGATCAACAATCATCACGCGCTAAAACATTCAGTGAAGCCCGGCGCCGCGGGCCTGCCGCTGCCTGGCCTCGAAATGGCGATCCTCGACGACGACCTGAACGTGCAGCCGGCGAACACGCCGGGCGTGCTTGCGGTCCATATTCCGCGCTCGCCGATGTATACGTTCACCGGCTATTGGAAAGCGGACTCGCCCAACATCCGCGGCGACTGGTACATCACCGGCGACACGATGATGTGCGACGAGGACGGTCATTTCTTCTTCGTCGGCCGCAACGACGACATCATCACTTCGGCCGGCTACCGCATCGGCCCCTTCGACGTCGAGAGTGTGGTGATGGAACATCCGGCGGTGGCGGAAGTCGCGGTCATCGGCAAGCCAGACCCGCAGCGCACCGAGATTGTCAAGGCGGTCATCGTGCTGAAGGCCAGCGTCGAGGGCACGGAAGAGCTGAAGGCGGAAATCCAGCAGATGGTGCGCCAGCGCCTGTCGACGCATGCCTATCCGCGCGAGATCGATTTCGTCGCAGCGCTGCCGAAGACGCCGAGCGGCAAGATCCAGCGCTTCATTTTGCGCGGCGGAGCGTGAAACCGAACGCCTCGGCCCTTGTTGCTGGGAATTCTTCTGGAAGCCGGCTATTGCCGATCTCCTCAATGAAACGCCCAACAGCGGAGCGCTTCAAGCGCTAACGACGCTTCTTGACCTTTGGGTCTTCGGGTTGAAGAACGCCGAAGTCTTTGGAGTGAACGCCGCTCGCGATCACGACGCCTTCTGCCGCCAGCCCGCGCTTCAACAGCTCGCGCACCGCGGAGGCGCGGCTCGGCATGCGCTTGGCGAAACGCCAATCGTCGAGCGCCGCCAACTCGTCATCCGCCAGCATGATTTGCAGGCGCTCGCCACGCGCTAATTCCCCCATGAGGCACTCCCCTTCGGAAAACCACTGACGCCGAAATAGTCTTTCACTCAATCGGCGTCAAGGCCTATAAGTCAGTATTTAGGGGTTTTTACTCATTTTATGCCTATCATGTAAAAAGCAAGAAATGTGACAATATATGAAAATAACAACGAGGGGTGTCTTACGTAAACATCGCCTTCAACTGAATTCACGCTCTAATATTATCTTGACTTGGTAGGATCGATGAACGTGTACTGACGGATGATAGTTTCGAATAGCGAGGCGGCGGCGATGGAAGCAGCCAAGAGATTGGTCTCGATATCGGCCATGCCGGCGGCCGAAACGATTCACCGCGCCGCCGATGGCGGGCGCGCCACGACCATGGATGTCGTCAGTTATCTCCAGGCGATCGCCGAGGGAATCCTATCGGGCATGTCGATGACCGGGAAAGTTCTGCTTAAAGCCGACTTCCCAGCCAGGTTGGCGCTTCCGTTGGATAAGGCCGTCCTGCTCGGCCTGATCGTCGGCGAACTCGTGACCAATTCCATCAAATACGCTCATCCCACCGGCATAGCGGGAATCATCAAGATTGAATCCTCGCGACACAATGGCGCGCTCGTCATCGAAGTCTGCGACGACGGGGTCGGCTTGCCAGAGGGCTACAATCTTCTCGCGACCGACGACGCGGGCCTGGCGATGGTCCGGGCGCTCGCCGCGCAACTGGGGGCTTCAATCTCTTTCGATAACCATGGACTCGGACTGAGCTGCATCTTGCGAATGCCCTATGCCGAAGCGACGGCGTAGGGCGATATCTAGAGTTTTTGAACCGATGTGAATTCCATGGTCGAGCGCGCCCTCGGCCTGAATGGAAGGCGAAGCATTATGAATGAAATGAGGCTGAATTTACCGGACGATGCGACGATTGAGCGATCAGGCGTCATTGCTCAGGCGGCCAACGCTGTTGCTCGCGGCGACGACTATTTCCGCGGCGTGCTCGACGCCCTGACGGCGGCGGTCTACATCACCGACGCGGCCGGCCTGATCACCTACTACAACGAAGCCGCGGCCGCGCTATGGGGCCGACGCCCCGAACTTGGAATCGACCAGTGGTGCGGCTCCTGGAAGCTGTTTTGGCCAGATGGCAGGCAATTGCCGCTTGATGAATGTCCGATGGCGCTGACCTTGCGGGAAGAGCGTCCGGTGCTGGGTATGGAAGCCATTGCCGAGCGGCCGGATGGCAGCCGGGTGTCGGTCATCCCGTATCCCACGCCCCTCTATGACGCCTCTGGCGCGCTCATCGGCGCGGTCAACATGTTGGTGGACGTCTCCGAGCGCAAACTCGCCGATGTTCAGGCGCAGCGGCTCGCTTCGATCGTCGAGTCTTCGGACGACGCCATTATCGGCAAAGACCTCAACGGAATTATCGCCAGTTGGAACTGCGGCGCGCAGCGCGTCTTTGGCTACACCGCGGAGGAAATGATCGGCAGGCCGGTGAGCGTGCTTATCCCGCCGGAGCGCGAGAACGAGGAGCCGGGAATTCTGCAACGTATTCGCCGCGGCGAACGGATCGACCATTATGAGACTGTTCGTCGGCGAAAAGACGGAAGCCTCGTCGATATTTCTCTGACTGTGTCCCCTATTCGCAACGCCGCTGGCGAGGTCATCGGAGCGTCAAAGGTCGCGCGCGATATCACCGAACGCCGGCGCGCCCGCGATGAGCAACAATTGCTGCTCAGAGAGATGGATCATCGGATCAAGAACCTATTCGCCCTCGCGAGCAGCGTCGTCAGCTTAAGCGCCCGCACCGCGGGATCGCCAGCGGAACTGGCGACGTCCGTCAGAGACAGATTGGGCGCTTTGGCGCGCGCCCATGCGCTGACGCTTTCCGTTCCTTCCTCCTCTGCCCGAAGCGAGAATCCCGCGACGCTGCATGCGTTGATCAAGACGATCGTTTCGCCTTATGAAAATCAAGCACCTGAAGAGCGCGAGCGGGTGACGGTCACGGGCGCGGACGCGCCCCTTTCCAACAGCTCGGTGACGAGCCTGGCGCTTCTCCTGCACGAATTCACCACGAACGCCGCAAAATATGGCGCGCTCTCAACCCCGGAGGGGCGCGTTGACGTTCACTGCGAAGTGGCGGGCGACAAGCTTTTGTTGAATTGGAACGAGCGCGGCGGGCCAGTGCTGGGCGATGAAGTCAGCGTGGATGGTTTCGGCAGCATGCTGATACGATCGGCGATCGAGGGGCAACTTGGCGGCGCGATCGCGCGCGATTGGCAGGCGGACGGATTGGCGATTCGGCTTTCCCTCGCTCTGGATCGACTTTCAAACTGACGATCTCCGCCTCGCCGCCACGGCGGTCTTGGCATCACGTCGGCGAATATGCGACGCCTGTCGCAACAATCCCCCCAGATTGGCGCATTGATTTGCGAGGGGCCGAAACGCTATTCTGGAATCTCAACGGGAGGCGTCATGACAGGTCCACATAGCGTGGTTTCGTACGAAGAACTCGAAGAGGCCGTCGGAAGCGACGCGTACGCCATCGTCGACGTGCGCGAGCCGCATGAATTTTCCGAAGGCCATGTGCCGGGCGCGGTCAATCTGCCGATGTCGCGCTTCGACCCCAGTCTGCTGCCTTCCGGCAAGCCTGTCGTGCTCATCTGCAAATCCGGCGGACGCTCGGCGACCGCCCTACAGCGCGCGCTTGCCTCAGGCCTCAGCGACATTCGCCATTATGCCGGAGGGACAGCCGGCTGGCAGGGCCGCGGGGGGAGGGTGGAGAAGTAGAGCGGATGATTTTGGTCGAACCCGTGGAGCGCAATCCATTATTGTCCTGGCTCGCGGTAAATGAGCAGGATTATCCATTGATGGCACGGCGGAGCGGAGCGCGAGAGCAATTCGAAGTCAAGGACGACCGCAAAGCGGTCGCCGCCTGCGGCGGTCGCCTGAAG
>NZ_LMUI01000030.1:249427-264718 GCF_009765995.1 Methylocapsa sp. S129 | reverse complement strand
CGGAATCGTTAAAATTGGGTGAAAAGCCGACGAATCGTTCGTCTCGGCGGCGGCCGTTTTGAGAGAAAGTCGTTTTCCTTCAATATTTTACGGCGAATTGACCCACCTTGGGAGTTACGAAAAAAATAAATGTTCGGCCGCGCGGTCTTCGGCTTTGGGCGCAGGGTTTACGCGGGGCAGGGGGATTGGGCGGGGTTCGGTCATGGCGGCGGCGCCTGGGCAGGGAGACAGGGCGCTCATCATAGCGCATATTTTGATTTTCAGAAAGTTTTTGTCGCGGCGCTCGCCCTCTGATTTCCGCGGGCGGCGCCGGCCGAACGCTTCGCCTTGGCGCCGAGAACCGATTGGGACGCGGCGCGCGCACGTCTCGGAATCGGTTGAGGCGGAAGCGTCAAGGCTCGAACAGAAAACTCCGCGCTGGTCTCAGCGCCAGCTATCCATTGATGGCATGGAGGCGATTATGCGCGGGAGGAATTCTAACCTAGGGATCGCCTTTCAGGCGACCGCCTCCGGCGGCGACCGCTTTGCGGTCGTCCTGTGTGCCGGGCATGGCCGGCGTCTTGGGGGTGAAAGTCCCCTGTGCAACCTGATGGAGGTGAAGCACTAGCGAAGCGCAAGGGCGGAACCGCGAGGAACCGTCTGAAGGAAGCGTGGAGCAAAGTCGCGACTCGACGAACAGAAACCGGATACGAGGCAGGGTTGGCCGGACGAGCGGGCAGGAAGTCGCGAAGTCCATATCCATCAAGGGCCAGAACTGTAAATCCGGCGGGTGCGCGATGAAGGACGCCGGGCTTACCCCGGGAGGTCTGCGCCGTGTCCGATGAGGACTGAGGACGCCGCAAGGCGCCCTGACCGCGATGCAGAAGTCAGCAGAGGGCATAATAGGCCGGCTCGCCGGTCGAAGGCCCGAACGGTCCCCGATAAGGGGTTGAAGGAATGGGCGAGTAGACCGGACGTTTCATGAAGGCAACGCGACCGCCAATCCAACTCACATTGGACTTGCCGATGCCCGGCGGGGGTGAAGCCCCGCGCCGGAACGCGCGAGAGGTCGAAGCCATCATGGCGACGGACGGAGCCGAAAGCCCGGCATGGGGGGAGCGGCTCATGGAAGCGATCTGCGACCCCGAAAATATCGACGCGGCCGTGCGAGCGGTCCGACGCAACAAAGGCGCGCCCGGCATCGACGGCATGACCGTCACGCAACTGCCGGACGTTCTGGAGCGGCGCTGGCCCGACATTGCACGAGCGCTTGTCGAGGGCGCGTATCGCCCGCAACCGGTCAAGCGGGTGCAGATCCCCAAACCGGACGGGGGCATACGCAACCTCGGCATTCCCACCGTGATCGATCGCGTGATCCAGCAAGCAGTCCTGCAGCGGCGACAACCGGTGTGGGATCCGACGTTCAGCGCATCGAGCTACGGCTTCCGGCCAGGACGCTCCGCGCAGCAGGCTGTGGCGGCGGCGCAAGCCTATGTCGCCGCGGGCCGACAGTATGTCGTGGACATCGACCTGGCGAAGTTCTTCGACCGGGTCAATCATGACCGGCTGATGGCGGCAGTCGCCGAACGCGTCCGCGATAAGCGGGTTCTTGGGTTGATCCGGAGCCTCCTGACGGCGGGCGCGCTCAATGAGGGGGCCTTCGAGCTAAGCCAGGAGGGAACGCCGCAAGGCGGCCCGCTCTCGCCCTTGTTGTCGAACCTCGTGCTGGACGAACTTGACCGCGAGTTGGAGCGTCGCGGCCTTTCCTTTGTGCGCTACGCGGATGATTGCAATATCCACGTGGCGAGCCGGAAGGCGGCGGAGCGCGTCATGGCGAGCATGACCCGCTTCATCGAGCGACGACTCAAGCTGACGGTCAATGAGGCCAAGAGCGCCGTTGACTGGCCTTGGAACCGCAGCTTTCTCGGCTTCACGCTGAAGCAAGCGAGCGGCTTTCCCCGCGCCATTGCCGTCAAAGCCGTCGCCAGGTTCAAGAACCGGGTGCGCGACTTGACGCGGCGCTATCGCGGCGTTTCGTTGAAGACCATCGTCGCCGACCTCAACCCGCTGCTGCGGGGCTGGGCCGGCTACTTTGGCTTCAGCGAAAGCCACGAGTTCGAAGGTCTCGACGGTTGGATCAGAAGGCGTCTGCGCAGCCTGTTGTGGGTGCAATGGAAAACGCGTCGCAAGCGGCTTGCGGAGCTCATGCGTCGCGGCGTCGCCAAATCCACGGCGTTCGCCTCGATCATGAGCCCGAAAGGGCCGTGGCGGATAAGTGCTTCCGAGGCGCTCCACCGCGCGCTACGAAACAAGACGTTCAAACGCGAAGGGTTGGTTTCTATGGACAAGCTCGCCCATGCTTAATCCGCCGAACCGCCGTGGTACGGACCCGTACGCCCGGTGGTGTGGGAGGGGCGGCGTCGCAAGACGCCCCCCTATCCCGATTGAGTTCAAATTCCTCTCGCGCGCCGCTCCACCATGCAAACAATGGATAACTCCGCCTCACCTGGCTATCACGCGCCCTACGCCGAGCGCTTGGCCACATAGTCAAGCGCCGTGGCGATCTGTGCGGCGGCGCGTTTGGTGTATCGAAGTTTCACCGGCCATATTTCGCCCACATGGCGCGGACTTCCTCTCCGTCGCAAACTCGCCGCGCGCAGCCTCCGCCTCGGCCTCGGCAAGGTCCGCGTGTTCCTCCGGCGTAAGCTCGTATGTCGGCTGCTCGATCCCGGCGAACTGCAGGAGCATGTAGGCGACTTCGTCCTGCACGTTGTCGGGCAGGGCGGACAGGGTGGCGACGGCCTGTTCAAGTAAGCGGGTCATGCGCGAATCTCTGGCCTCCGTTCGGTCAGTGTCATGGCGGCGACTATACCCCTTGCGGCCTCGCTGCGGAAGGCGATCGCCAGCCCCCAGCGAAAACCGGTGGCCGCGCATAAGGTCGATTATGGAACGGGATTTGAAGTCGTAGCGAAGCGTTTGCGAAGTGGAAAAACCGCCCGCGTCGCCGCGCCGGATTCTATACCGCGAAAGGTCAGTATATCGCTCTCCCCGCTCGGCGCGGGCAGGGTCGCGAATACTTGGGCGGGCATGCACTTTCCCCCAATCTTCATAAATGATATGTAAGAAAGCGGAAGGTTGAAATAGAAAGGCGAGTCAAGTGGCAAACAAGCTTTGGTATACGGAAATCTGGGACTGGAACGGTCGCAAGGCGAAATGCTGGGGCATGCTGCCAGACTTCGCGGCGGTCCGCGCGGTCATTATGCTGGCGCGACAGAAGGGCGAGCGCGAAATCGTCCGCGTTATCGCTCCCCTCGATGCCGGCCGGCATGATCTCGCCGCGCTGGAAGGAATGGGCGCTCGCGGCTTCTAGGCGTCGCGCTTCTTCCGTCGCCCGCTGGTGATCGCGATGCGGTTCGGGTGTCCGTGGCGCGTGAAAGTCACGTTGAGGGCTTCGGCCAAAAGCTCCTGCACGTCCATATCGAGTTCAGCGGCGAGGATGCGGAAGGCGTGAACTTCCGCCGCCGCGTAATGCCCGGAAATCTGCCGGGTCGTGGCGCGGGTCTGCGTGCCCTTGACGAGAGGCCGGCTAATGGGTGTCGCCGCAATTCAGGTGGAAATCCAGACTCCGCGAAATGGAAGCACGCTCTGAGCGTTTCCGCCTTTCGCCGGCTACGCGCGGATACAAGCGTGCGCTCGGACCGGAAACGTCCCCATTCGTGCGATTTTTGGCGGAGACGCATGGAACCGAAAACCCTCAAGAGGCAGCGCGCCAAGGTTGGTGAGGTGCTCGACGATAGGGATGTTTGCGCCAAGCAGCACGGAGTGTACCGGTCGCGATTTTCCGGTCGTGTCGTCGATATTCAGCGAATCGATTCCGACCAACCTGGCGCCATTGTCGCGCAAGTAAATCGCCGCCGCCTCAGTGAGAAACGGATGGCCTTCGAAGTAGCGGTCCGTGCGCCAATGCGCGTCCCAACCGGTCTGCACCAATACCGCGCGATCGCTCACCGCAATCGACGCAAAATGAGTCCAGTCGATGGGCCTCCCCGTTAGGCCAGTCACCCGAACGACGACGCCCGGCAGGTCAGAGGTCCAATCCAACGGCAGGCCTGCGAGATCGACCCCGTCGCAATATCGATGATAGGGCGTGTCCAGATAGGTCCCGGTATTGGCCACCATTTCAATCCTACCAATTTGAAACTCGGTTCCGGCATCGTAGGACGACCGCGACTGCAGGAACGACATGTGGTCGCAAACCAGCGGCGCGGGAAGCCCCTTATACGTGATCATGCCGTCTTCAATGACATGACTGAGATCGACAAATCGGGTTGGGCTGTCGCCGTCGACCGCCTCGCGCAGCTTGGCCCTTTTATGCGGCTCTTCGAAAATCGTCTTGTTGAGGATGCGCACGGCGCCGACCATCAGGAGGCGCATATCCCTAACGATAGAGGCGGTGAGCCTTTCGTCGGAAATATCGTCGCCTTCGATATCGAGACGAAAGCCCTGGCCCTGAATCCCGCCGCCGTTCGAGAAATCAATCTCGAAGTCGAAACTCACGCGTTTCTCGCTCATCCGAAATCTCTCTTTCTCTATCGTCTGCCGCTTCGCCAGCTCAAAATGCTTTTCAGCTTTCGCCCGATTGCCGCAACCTGACGCCAATGAGCGCCTTCGTGCTGATCCGGAGCGGCGTTCTTGTCACGCCGAGTCTGATTCCAATCCGGGCTTGCTATCAGCCAGCCAGCTTCATTCACTTGCGGCATAGCTGCCGTCTTCTCGATGGACTTCGTTTCCCGCCAGCGGCGGCGTGAAGACACAGATCAGAACAAGGTCGCCATTCTTGGCGCGCAGAATGTGCGGATCATGGTTGTTGAGGGCGTAGACGGTTCCCGGCCGGATCGGAAAGACCTCGCCAGTGTCCTTGTGCACCACTTCCCCTTCGCCGGAGAGACAATAGTTCGTCTCAAAATGGTTCTTATAGTGAAGATGCAGCTCGGCGCCGTCCTTGACTCGCGTTTCGTGCACCGAATGCCCCATGCCATGCTCGCGTAAGATAAGGCGCCGACTCTCCCAGCCGGATCCGGAAACATTGCGAGCCGTGCCGGCGATCTCGAGCGAAGACGCAACGATCATTGGGGTGTCCCTTTCCTCTTGCTTGCGAACTCAGTGAGGGAGAATGCGCAATTGTTGAGCGTCAGCGCCTTATCGAGGCCTCGATGCTTGGCCGCCAAACCGCACGCCCTTGCTTCAATGATCACATCCGCGAGGTCTCTAGGTTTAGTGCCGCCTTGCTCGATCTGACCCGCTCAGTCGACAGGAAGAAGCCGCGCGCGCGCTCGAGCGCCTGCCGATCGGACAGGATATCCCCTGGCTTGCTTCCATTTCCGAGCAGGACGCCGCCGAATTCCATCTTGAGATAGTCGGCAGTGATCGCGAGCGCGCCGATCAGCGGCTCAGCGCGCCTCGGATCCTCATCGCTCAGCACGCACAGCCCCCAGAGCGTCTTCCCTGCCATCCTGGCCTTGAACTGCGCGCCGGGCACGCGCAACCAGGCGCTCCAATAATCCAGATAGAGCTTGGCGCTGGCTGGCAGGCTGTACCAGTAGAGCGGAACGACAAAAACGAGGTCTGTCGCGTCGAGCGTCGCGTCGAACAGAACGCGTTCATGGCCGGTCGGCTCTGGATAGGCGCCGACGGAATGCCGGATATCTTCAAAAGGGGCCAAGGGCATATCCATCAGCCTCAGCCATCGCTGTGGCCATTGCCGCGGTAGCTTTTCCGCGGCGACGCGCGTCAAGACCTCGGTGTTGCCGTCGCGACGCGCACTGGCGAGCAGAAAAGTGAACCGGCGCGCCTCCGTGGTCTGCGGCGGGGCGTGTTGGGTCAAAATTTATCTCCCGACGGGGTCCATCCCCGAGGGAACCATTGCATCACTTGTTGGCTCGCATCGGCGAATGATATTCCTTGACCCTCAGATGAATTCCATTCATGTGAGCGGGACATGGCCAGCCGGACGGACCTCGCTGCAATTCCCTGGACCTCGCTGCGAGCCTTCGAGGCCGCCTCGCGTCTTGGCAGTTTCAAGGCGGCGGCGAGCGAGCTGTCGGTGACGCCGACCGCGATCAGCCATCAGGTGAAGCGGCTGGAGACGCATCTCGGCCTCGCTCTGTTCGATCGGTTGCACCGGTCTCTGCGTCTCACCGCCGCTGGCGAGGTCCTGGGCGCCGAGGCGCAAGGGGCCTTCTTGCGCCTGGAGCGCAGCATCCGCGATCTGAAATTACAGGGACGGGCGACGGGAGCCCACAGCCTGACGGTGAGCGCCGTGCCCTCCTTCGCGACAAAATGGCTCGCCCCTCGGCTGCACAGCTTCCAGGCGGCCCATCCTCGGATCGCGCTGCGCCTTGTCGCGGACGAAGGCCTGATCGATTTTCGTCGTGATCGAACCATCGATATCGCCTTGCGCTATGGTCCGGGCCCTTATAGCCCAGATGTGCATGCCGAGCAGCTTTGGCCAAAGGTGGAGGTCGTGGCGGTCTGCGCGCCGGCGCTCGCCAAGAAGCTGCGCGCCCCGGCCGATCTGTTGCGGCAGACATTGATCCGGACGGCGCGCCCGGCGGCGCTGGAACGATCTCGGCGAGATCAACCCATCCTGGAGTGGCTGACATGGTTCACGGCCGCCGGCGTGCGGATCGACGATGCGACGGTAAAAACGCTCGAAGGTCCGGTTTTCAGCGCCAGTCACCTCGCGATTGAAGCTGCGGCGGCGGGACAGGGAATCGCCCTCGCGCCCGCGATACTGGTCGACAGGGACGTTTCGAGCGGACGGCTGATGCGCCTGTTTGCGACGAGCGCGCCGGACACGAATGCGTTCTGGGTTTTGTGCCGCGCCGACCGCGTGCGGGAGAGTCGCATTCGGGCATTCATGAAATGGATCAGAGAGGAACGCTATTCGACCTGACGCGCGACGGGATTACGGATTACGGCGATGGCGTGGTTGAAGGCATCGAACTTTGTCCGAATGAATTTTGGCAGAACCGCTTCCGTCATTGCGAGCGGAGCGAAGCAATCCAGAGGTCGTGACCCCTCCGGGTTTTTGCGGGACCACCATCAAAGCCGGCTATCTCAAGCGTTCCGGTCATTGCGAGCGTAGATTGGCAATTCCGCAAACGCCTCGACCTCTGGATTGCTTCGCTCCGCTCGCAATGACGGCGGCAGGTGACAGATGATTCCGCCAGGACGTATCACGCCCTAATGCAAATGCCTCAGCTTATCCGGGTTCCGCACGACATAGATCGCCGCCACCTTGCCGTCCTCGATCTCCAGCGCGGTCGTCTGCAATTCGCCGTCGGCCTCCAGCGTGACGAAGCCGGGCAAGCCGTTGATGAGGCCGGCGCGAATAAGTTTCGAGCCATTCCTCCCGAATTGATCCGCCAGAAATTGATGGAACTTCATGACGGCGTCGAAGCCGAGAATCGGATGCATCGCCGCCGGGCGCTTGCCGCCGCCATCCGCATGAATGCTGACATCGGCCGCCAGCATCGAAGCCAGCGCTTTCATGTCGCCGTTGCGTGACGCCGTAAAGAAAGCCTTGGCGATCTCAAGGCCGCGCTGCTTGTCGACTTGGAAGCGCGGCCTCGCCTCGCGGACATGGACGCGCGCCCTTGCGGCGAGCTGACGGCAGGCGGCGGGGTCGCGTCCGATGTCGGCGCCGACTTCCTCGAATCCAAGCCCGAACACTTCGTGCAGCAGGAAAGCCGCCCGCTCGAGCGGGGAGAGACGCTCCAGCGCCAGCATCAGCGGCAAAGTGACGTCCTCTTCCTCCTCCTCTTCGATGACGGGATCGGGAAGCCAGGGGCCGATATAGGTCTCGCGCTGGCGCCGCGCCGATTTCAACTGATCGAGGCAGAGGCGCGTCACCGTGCGGCGCAGGAACGCTTCGGGTTCGCGCACTGCGCCGCGGTCGGCCCCCATCCAGCGGATGAAGGCCTCCTGCAAAACATCCTCGGCGTCGGCGACGGAGCCCAGCATGCGGTAGGCGACGCGCATCAGTCTGGGGCGCAGCGGATCGAAGCCCTCAGCCGCATCCGCGCTGTCGCCGGCCGCCATCAGGCGGCCGCCGCCTGGGCCGCGGCCTTGGCTTGAGCCGGATCGACGAACAGACCGAAACCGACCGCGATGCGGTTCCATCCATTGATGACATTGATCATCAAGGTGAGTTTGACCTGCTCTTCCTCGGTAAAATGAGCCCACAGGGCTTCCCGGGCGCCCTCGTGGTTATGTCCCTCGGAGAGCCGCGTCAGCGCGTCGGTCCAGCCGAGCGCGGCGCGTTCGCGGTCGGTGTAGCAAGGCGCCTCGCGCCACGCCGACAAGAGATAGATCCGCTGCTCGGTCTCTCCGTTGGCGCGCGCGTCGATCGTGTGCATGTTGAGGCAATTGGCGCAGCCGTTGATCTGCGAGGCGCGGATTTCCACGAGCCTGACGAGGGTCGCCTCAAGGCTCGAAGCGACGGCTTGGGATGTGGCGGTCCATTTCTTCATGAGTTCAGGCGCGGCGGCAAAGAGGTTGATGGCGGTCATGATGGGCTTCCTTCTGTTGCGTTCCCCTATCATGACGAGCCAGAGGCCGCCCGTGTGACATCCGCGCCGAAAAATCTGACGCCGGCCGCAAAGCTGACGGTTTGCGATTCCCATCGCGCTATGGTGCGGTCGTGATGGATGACGCCAGGCGCGGACGGAAGAAAAAGAGAATTGAGCAAGGCGCCGCCGTAAACTACGCCGTAAACCATAAATCGGGGAGGGCTATCTTGAAACCAATCCGTGGTCTGCGCTGGTGGATTGTCGCGCTCATCTGCCTTGGAACGATCATCAATTACCTCTCCCGCAACGCCCTTGGCGTCTTGGCCCCCGAATTGAAGACGCAAATGGCCATCAGCACGCAGCAATATTCTTACATCGTCGGCGCTTTTCAAATCGGTTATACGATCATGCAGCCGGTTTGTGGTCTGATCGTCGATTTGATCGGCCTGCGCATCGGCTTCGCGCTATTCGCGGTGCTTTGGTCGATCGCCGGCTGCCTTCACGGCGGCGTCACCGGCTGGATTTCGCTGGCGGGGGCGCGCGGCCTGATGGGCCTGACCGAGGCCGCCGCGATTCCTTCCGGCATGAAGGCGGTGGCCGAATGGTTCCCGAACAAGGAGAAATCCATCGCCGTCGGCTTCTTCAACGTCGGCACTTCGGTCGGCGCCTTGATCGCGCCGCCGCTCGTCGTCTTTCTTTCCCTGGAATATGGATGGCGTTCGGCATTCGTCGCGACGGGCGCGATCGGTTTTTTCTGGGCGGCGCTTTGGTACGCGTTTTATCGCTCGCCTCAGGACCACAAGCGGCTGTCCGCGGATGAACGCGACCGAATCCTTTCGGGTCAAAGCAGCCCGGATTCAGCGTCCGATGAAAAGCGGTCCGTCGGCGAGTTGTTGCGAACGCGCCGTTTCTGGGCGATCGCCGCGCCAAGATTTTTCGCCGAGCCGGCATGGCAGACGTTCAGCTTCTGGATCCCGCTCTATATGGCGACCGAGCGGCATATGGATCTCAAGCAGATCGCGCTTTACGCGTGGCTTCCGTTTCTCGCAGCGGATTTGGGAGGAATTTTCGGCGGCTATGTCTCGCCATTCCTGATGAAATATTTCAGCGTTTCGTTGGTCTGGTCCAGAGTGTGCGGCGTTATCCTGGCGGCGGTCCTGATGATCGGGCCGGGGTGCATCGGCCTCGTCGCCTCCGCTTACACCGCCATCGCTTTATTCTGCATCGGCGGATTTGCGCATCAAACGATCTCGACGCTGGTCAACACGCTGAGCGCGGATGTCTTTGCGTCCCGCGACGTTGGAACCGTCAGCGGTTTTGCCGGCATGGCGGCGTGGATCGGCGGCCTGAGCTTCTCTCTCCTCGTCGGCGCCTTGGCGGACACCATCGGCTATGGCCCGTTGTTTGGAATGCTTGGCGCTTTCGACATGATCGGCGCCATATTCCTGGTTGTCTTGATCCGCGGGCAGTCCTACAGCGACCCACCGCCAATGAGCCAACGCGTCGATGGCGCCCTCGCGGCTCCTTGAGCGGCGAGCAATAGGATGACGACCGATGAAGCCGATTTTGCGAGCCCGCGTTCAGAGCCAGGATCAGCGCGGGCTTCTATTGGCCTGCGAAGAGAATGTGACGATCCGCATCACAGCGCTGCGGCCGGATCTGGTGCGCGTCACGTTGCTGCGCAATGGCCGCCTGCGCCAGAATCGGAGCTGGTCGACGCTCCCTGACGGCGAGCGCGATGCCGAATGGGCGGGCCGGGACCGGCTTGACGACAGCCTTTGGCCGCCCATTCCGATGGAGATCACGCAGACGGACGCGGAGGCGACCCTTCGCACGGAAGCCATGCGTCTGACGATCGCGCTCAATGGCCTGCGCATGGATTGGTCGCTGCCGGACGGCACGGTTTTCGCGCGGGATCGCGAGACACAGCCCTATTTTCTTGGCCAGAAAACCCACGCCTTCCGCCACGCGATGGCGCGCCGCGCAGGCGACCGCTATTACGGCGCGGGAGACAAGACCGGCGCGCTCGATCTCAACGGCCGGCGCGTCCGCCTCGCGATGCGCGATTCTCTGGGCTATAATCCCCAGAACGGCGATCCGCTCTATAAGAACTGGCCCTTCCTGATCGTCAGAGATGGACCGAGCGCCGTCTCCTATGGTCTTTTCTATGACAATTACAGCGAAGCCAGCTTTGATCTGGGCTGCGAGCGCGACAATTATTTCGGCCCTTATCGATCCTATGAAGCCGAAGACGGCGACCTCGACTTCTATCTCTTTCTCGGCCCGCGGCTGAAGGACGTCACCCCGAAATTCCTCGCGCTGACCGGTCGGACCGCGCTGCCGCCGCGTTGGTCTCTGGGCTTTGCGCAGACCGCGATGGGGCTCGCCGATTCGCCGGACGCGCAGCGCCAGATTCAGGGCGTCATCGAGAAGGCGATCGCGCATGACATTCCGTTGAGCGCCTTTCATTTCGGTTCCGGATATACGTCGATCGGCGCCAAGCGCTATGTCTTCAACTGGAATTTCGCGAAATTTCCAGAGCCCAAAGCGCTCATGCGCAACTTCGCCGAAGCCGGCGTGCGCGTCGTCGCCAATATCAAGCCCTGCCTGCTCGACGACCATCCGCGCTACGAGGAAGTCGCCGCTCTCGGCGGCTTCATTACCGGCGAGGCCGACAAGACGCCCTTGAAGTCTCAGTTCTGGGATGGGGAAGGCGCGCATCTGGATTTCACCAATCCGGCCGCGATCCGATGGTGGCGGGAAGGCCTGACGGCGCAGGTGCTCGGCTATGGCGTCGACGCTGGATGGTGCGACAACAATGAATATGGGCTCTGGGACGACACGGCGACCTGCGCCAGCTTTGGCGAACCGACGCCCTTGTCGCTTGTGCGGCCGGTTCAAGCCCTCCTCATGACGCGCGCCACGCGGGAAGCGCAAATCGCCGCGCGACCCAACGAGCGGCCCTTTACCGTCACGCGCGGCGGATGCCCCGGAATCCAGCGCTACGCGCAGACCTGGAGCGGCGACAACACGACAAGCTGGGAATCGCTGAAATGGAATCTGCGCACCGGTCTCGGCATGAGCCTTTCCGGGATGCTCAACGTCGGACACGATATCGGCGGCTTCGCCGGGCCCGTTCCGGGGCCGGAATTGTTGATCCGTTGGACGCAGGCCGGCGTCCTGCATCCGCGCTTCATCATGAATAGCTGGAAGCCCGACAATGTCACGACATCGCCATGGCTGCATCCCGAGGCTCTGCCGGCCATCCGCGAAGCCCTGAGGCTGCGCCTTCAGCTCATGCCCTATCTCTATAGCGCGATGCAGGCGGCGTATCGGACCCATAGGCCCGTGCTGACGCCGACCTTCGTACCTTTTGAACACGATCCCGCTTGCTTTGCCGATTGCGACGCGTTCATGTTCGGCCCCTCGCTGATGGCGGCGCCGGTCACCGCGGAAGGCGCGCACGAAGTCGCCGTCTACCTGCCCATCGGCCCCGATTGGTGGTACGATTTCTCCAGCGGCGAGACCTACGCTCCAGGACAGATCGTCACGATTGCTGCGCCGCTTGAACGTCTTCCCTTGCTCGCGCCTTCGGGAGCGATCGTTCCGGTCACCGATTCCAGGGGCGATTATGCGCGCCGCCATGATGAACCGTCGCGCGCGCTGCGCCTGTTTCCCGGGCGATCGTCCGGCCGATCCAGCACAATTCTCTATGAGGATGATGGCGTCTCCGCCAATGGACCGCTCACAGAAGTGACGATCAACCTCGCCTGGACCCCGGCGGAGATTCACGTGGATGTCTCGGTCAACGGCGACTATCCGCTGCCCTACCGCGAAATGCGGATCATCTTGCCTCACAATGAGAACCGGACGCTCAAGCTGGCCGTCGGGGAGGCCAAGGGCCATGCCGCGAATAGGATCGCTCTTGTTTAGTACGCGTCCGTTCCGAGTATCGCGTTGAGCCCGGTGCCGGCGCGACAGCGTTCGCCGTCGCGCCAAAACTGCCGGTCAACTCAATACCGCACGCGGTTCGAGGAACCCATCCAGGCCAAATGCGCCATATTCGCGTCCGATGCCCGATTGCTTGAAGCCGCCGAATGGGGCGAGCGGCTCATGCGGCGCGCCGTTGATGACGACGCGTCCGGCCTGCAACTGTCCCGCCACCCGCTTCGCGTGATCGAGGTCGGACGAGAGCACGTAGGATTGCAGCCCGTAGCTGGTGTCATTGGCGATCGCGATGGCTTCGGCCTCGTTGCGATAGGGGATGACGCAGAGCACAGGCCCGAAGATCTCCTCGCGCGCAATCCGCATCTGGTTGGCGACATCAGCGAATACCGTCGGCCGCACAAACCAGCCGTGCTCCAACCCATCGGGCCGCCCTTCGCCGCCGGTCAGCAGCGTCGCGCCTTCGTCGATGCCGAGGCGGATATAGGACTGGACCCGTTCCCATTGTTTCTGGCTCACCATCGGGCCGATCTGCGCGTTGGGGTCGGTCGCGGCGCCGACCTTCAGGGTCTCGATATGATCCTTCAGCCGCGCCAGCGTTTCGTCCAATCGGCTTTCCGGCGCGAGGAGACGCGTGCCCGCGACGCAGGCCTGCCCGCTGTTGACGAAGCCGCTCGCCAGCGCGATCGGGATCGCCGTCGCGAGGTCCGCATCTTCCAGGAGGATTTGCGGCCCCTTGCCGCCAAGCTCGAGCGTCACGCGCTTGAAGGTCTGCGCCGCCGCCGTGAGGATCGCGCGCCCGGTCATGGTGGAGCCGGTAAAGCTGATTTTGGCGATATCAGGATGGGTGCTGAGCGCCGCGCCCACGATGGGGCCATAGCCATTGACGATATTGATTACGCCCTTCGACAATCCCGCCGCGTGAACAGCTTGCGCCATGACCTGGGTCTGGATCGCGCTCATTTCGGACGGCTTGACGACGATCGTCGATCCCGCTGCGATCGCGGTCGCGATCTTGGAGGCGATGAAGCCAAGCGTGCTGTTCCACGGGATGATGGCGGCGACCACGCCGAGCGGCTCCATCGATACTTCGGCGCGGCCGATCGTGCGGCGGAAGGCATAGGTCTCGACCGTCTTCGCCATGTCCTCGAACAAGGCGGCGGCGTGCTGCACGGAAAAGCCAGTAAAGCTGGAGGGCGCGCCATATTCTTCGACCATGGCGGCGAACATGTCGTCGGCGCGCGCGGCGACAGCCTTATGCAGGCGACGCAGCATGACGGCGCGCTCGGCCGGCGTGGTGTGCGCCATCGCCGGGAAGGCGCGCTTGGCTGCGGCGACCGCGTGGTTCACATCATCGGCGTCGCCGAGGCGAACCTCGCCGATCTGTTTCTCGGTCGCGGGATTGAACAGCGGCGCTCGATCGTCGCCGTGCGGCGTGACGAAAGCGCCGTCGATGTAGATCGTGTCGATAGTGCGCATGGCATAATTCCTTTCCATCATTTCGGAGGGAAATATGCGCCGCGCTCAATGATCTGATAAGCTCATTAAACGGAGACAAGCTGATGAGTAAACTATGACAGTGAGACAAGCGAGCCTGGCCGAACTGGAGGCGGTCGCCACCGTGGCGCGCGCCGGCGGGTTTCGCGCGGCGGCGCGCGAACTCGGCGTGTCGTCGTCAGCGCTCAGCCACGCCATTGCCGCGCTGGAGGACCGCCTTCATGTGCGGCTCTTCAACCGGACGACACGCAGCGTGGCGCTGACGGCCGCGGGAGAGACCTTCGTCGCGGAAGTCGCTCCCGCGCTGGCAGCGATCGATGGCGCGCTGGAAAACGCCAGCGAGGGCGGCGGCGAGATATCGGGCGTGCTTCGCATCAACACGTCCCGCGGCGCCGCCAAGATGCTGCTCCAGCCGCTGTTCCTGCGCTATCTCAGCCGTTACCCGCGCGTTGAACTGGAGATCGCCACCGAGGAGGCGCTGATCGACGTGTTGGGCCAAGGTTTCGACGCGGGCGTTCGGCTGGCGGACACCGTGCCGCCGGACATGATCGCCATTCCGATCCTGCCGACGATCCGATCGGTGGTTGTCGGAGCGCCCGCCTATTTCGTCGGGCGGAAGCGGCCCGCAGCGCCCGCCGACCTCATGCGGCATCAGTGCATCCGGGCCCGGATGGGCACAGGAAAGCTCCACCGCTGGGAATTCCAGAAGCGCGGCCAGGCCGTGCTGATCGATGCGCCCGGCTTCCTCACGCTCGACGAATCCGGCCTGATGCTGGAGGCGGCGCTGGCCGGCGCAGGGCTCGCCTATATCGGCGAGCCATCGGCCGCGGAGCATATCGCCGCTGGACGACTGGAGGTCGTGCTGGCGGACTGGACGCCGCCCTATCCCGGCCTGTCGCTCTATTTCGCCGGACGGCGGCATATTCCCGCCCGGCTGCGCGCCCTGATCGACCTCATCCGCGAACAAGGACGCACAACAGGATAGCGGCGGGCGTCCGGACAATAGTATTTACAGCGGGGGCGTATTTCCCCATGAAAGTCCGCCCTCATCTCGCCATCCCCGCGCTTGGTGCGCCATGACAGCGATCTCGCCTCCACCTCAACGACCCCCCAAGCCGCTCATCGGCAAAACACCGCCCAGATCGAGCTCTTGCATCTCTCGCACATCGCGGCGACTTCCGTGGCGACATGGGTCAAATCCGCCTGGGAATCATTGATGAGGGCCGGTCCGTCGATCGGGGTCCGCCCCTGGGCGTCGGTGGCGATGGCGCCGAGCGTCACGCTGATCGTCTGAGGC
>NZ_LMUI01000030.1:0-249417 GCF_009765995.1 Methylocapsa sp. S129 | reverse complement strand
TCCGCCGAACCGCCGTGGTACGGACCCGTACGCCCGGTGGTGTGGGAGGGGCGGCGTCGCAAGACGCCCCCCTATCCCGATTGACTGCGAATTCCTCCCGCGCGCCGCTCCGCCATGCAAACAATGGACAATTCCGCCCTGGTTGATCCTCTTATAGGAAGTGAACTCGGGCATGCTCTGTTCTACGCATTGACAGGCGGGTATATTCGGCGCGCGACATGTGCGCCAAGGAAAGGTCCGCTTATGAAAAAGGCGCGTAAGACTATCCCCTCCTTCGCTGACGAGGCGGAGGAGCGCGCCTATTGGGAGCGCACGGACTCCGCGGGTCCTCTCGACTGGAGCCGGGCAAAGCCCGCGCGGCTGCCGAACCTGCAGCCGAGCAAAACGGCGATCTCGTTGCGTCTGCCCGTCAGATTGCTCGACGAGATCAAAATCGCCGCCAACAAGCGCGACGTGCCCTATCAGTCGCTGATCAAAATGTGGCTCAGCGAGAAGGTGGGGTGAGGCGGCCGCCGCTTTTTTACTGCTACCGCGAAAACTTCTTGTACTTCAGCCGATGCGGGATCACGCTGTCGAGCCCCAGCCGCCGCTTCTTGTCTTCTTCGTAATCGGCGAAATTGCCCTCGAACCATTCGACATGACTGTCGCCCTCGAAGGCGAGGATGTGGGTGGCGATGCGGTCGAGGAAGAAGCGATCATGCGAGATGATGACGGCGCAGCCGGCAAAATCGAGCAAAGCGTCTTCTAGCGCGCGCAAGGTGTCGACGTCGAGGTCGTTGGTCGGCTCGTCGAGCAGCAGCAGATTGGCGCCGCCTTTGAGCATTTTGGCCAGATGCACACGGTTGCGCTCGCCGCCTGACAGCATGCCGACTTTCTTTTGCTGGTCCGAGCCCTTGAAGTTAAAGGTCGAGCAATAGGCGCGCGAATTGATTTCGCGCTTGCCGAGATAAATGATGTCCTGGCCGCCGGAGATTTCCTCCCAGACGTTCTTCTTGTCGTTGAGCGCGTCGCGCGACTGGTCGACATAGCCGAGCTGAACGGATTCGCCGATCTTGATCGAACCGCTGTCCGGTTTTTCCTGCCCGGTGATCATGCGGAACAAAGTGGTCTTGCCCGCGCCGTTGGGACCGATCACGCCGACGATGCCGCCGGGCGGCAGGCGGAACGAGAGCTTGTCGATCAGCAGTGTGTCGCCGAAGCCCTTCGAGAGCTCTTCGAAATCAATGACATTATTGCCGAGCCGCTCGGCGACCGGAATGATGATCTGCGCGGTCGTCGGCGCTTTGTCGTTCTGCTTTTGAACGAGCTCCTCATAGGCCTGGATGCGCGCTTTCGATTTGGTCTGGCGGGCCTTGGGCGAGGAGGCGATCCACTCGCTTTCGGCCTCCAAAGCGCGCTGGCGCGATTCTTCTTCGCGGCCTTCCTGCGCGAGGCGCTTCTGTTTCTGCTTCAGCCAGGACGAATAATTGCCCTCATAGGGAATGCCGCGGCCGCGATCGAGTTCGAGAATCCAGCCGGTGACATTGTCGAGGAAGTAGCGATCGTGGGTGACGATCAGGATGGCGCCGGGATATTGGCGCAAATGCCCTTCGAGCCAGTTCACCGTCTCAGCGTCGAGATGGTTCGTGGGCTCGTCGAGCAGCAGCATCTCGGGCTTTTCCAGCAGCAGCCGGCAGAGCGCAATGCGGCGCCGTTCGCCGCCCGACAGGCTGTCGACATCGGCTTCGTCGGGCGGGCAGCCGAGCGCGTCCATCGCCTGTTCGACCTGGCTGTCGAGGTCCCAAAGACCCTGCGACTCGATCTCGTCCTGCAGCCGCGTCATTTCGTCGGCCGTCTCGTCGGAATAATTCATCGCCAGTTCGTTGTAGCGATCGAGAATGGCCTGCTTTTCCGCGACGCCCAGCATCACATTGCCGCGCACGCCCAGATCGGGATCGAGATGGGGCTCCTGCGGGAGATAGCCGACGCGCGCGCCCTCGGCGATGAAGCCTTCGCCGTTAAATTCCGTGTCGATGCCCGCCATGATGCGCAGCAGCGTCGACTTGCCCGAACCGTTGACGCCGAGCACGCCGATCTTGGCGGTGGGGTAGAAAGACAGATGCACGTTTTCGAGCACCTTCTTGCCGCCCGGCCAAGTCTTGGTGAGGCCCTTCATGTGATAAACGAATTGCTGCGCCATGCGCCGTGCCGTCCTTGCAAACCTTAGGAATGGGATTGGCCGGGTGGTAGCAGGGGCGGGCGGGGGAAACAAGCGGGCCCCGACGCACACGCACTCTGACGCGCCGACAGATCCGCTGTCGGCGTCGTTGCAGTCTGGTTAGTTCTAGCGCAGCTTAAGGCGCGACCGCCGGATAGGCGCGCCAGGCGCGTTGCGCGGCGACGCCCTTGGCCGGGTCGTTGTCGCGATATTGCGTCGCTGTGATCTCGGTCGGCGCGGCGCCGTCCTCGACCCAATGGGCGAGCGCTGAGACCACATCATGCGCGGGGTCGCGGCTGGGTGAGGGCGGCCCGAAGACGCCGCCAACGGCGCTGGGGCCCGGGCCGCCGCCGCAATGCTCCATGCCGGGCGCCATGAACAGCCGATAGAAGGACTGGATGCTGTCGAGGCCGCCCATCTTGGCGCCGACCGATTCATAATAGTTGATCGAATTGACCGGCGGGATCGCCGAGTCGTTCCAGCCGTGATATTGGAGCAGTTTGCCGCCCGCCGCCTTGAAAGCGCTGAGATCCGTCTGCGTCGCATTGAGCGCTTCGCCAGTCTTCGCATTGGCGTCCGCGAGGCCTTTGGCGATGTCCAGGCTCTTAAAATCCCAATCCGGCTTGTCATAGACCATATTGCCGAAGAAGCCGGTTCCGAAGATATAGATGAGCGATCCCTCGCCGCGTTTGGGCTCGGCGCCGGTGATCCACAGGCTCCAGGCCGATGGCCCCGCCTCGCCGCCGGGCGTGAATCCGGGGAATGTCGACTTGCCGGCGGCGTCCTGCGGCCCCGAATAAATCTTGCGCAGCGTTGTGAGTTCCGGCGCTGTCAGGCACGCGTCCGATGGGCCGCCCTTGCACAGCAGGCTCGACGGATCGAAGCCGCATTTGCCGGGATCGCCGATCACGCCGTTCTCGCCATGGCACGCCGCCACCGCCACCTTGCTGACGGTGCTGAGTTTTTCGGGCGACAGCCAGCCGCCCGGCTCGGCGACCATCGCCTGCTCGTCCCACATCGCGGCGCTCATCAGCTTGGTCCAGGCATTGGCCGGCGCGCCGGCGACGATTCCGTCATAGTCTTTGGGGAAACGCTGGGCTTCCAGCAACGCTTCGCGGCCGCCGTCCGAACAGCCGCTGAAATAGGAATGGGTCGGCGCCTTCTCATAATAGGCTTCGACGATCGCTTTGGACGCCGAGGCGGTCTCGTGAATGGCGCGCCAGCCGAAATCCTTGATCTTCTCGGGATGGCCCAGCGCCCATGCCGAATCCAGCGAGCCACCGGAATGGCCGGTGTCGGCGCCTGACACGGCATAGCCCGCCTCGAGCGCCCAGACCATCGAGCCATAGATCAACGAGCCCGCGAAGCCGCCATTGCCGACGCCCTGGTATTTGCCGTTCCATGCCGTCGCCGGCGGCAGCCAGACTTCGAATTTGATATCGGAATCGGCAGAAGGTTTCAGAACGCCTTGCACGCGGCAGAACGGCGCGTTCACCGCGACCGGCGCCGGCGGATCCACCGACATCACGCTGAAGGGCGGCGTGACCGAGGTCGCCGCGGTGATCGAGGCGTCGCCGAAGGTTTTGCCAGCGAGTCCCTCGCAACTTGCCGCGGCGGCGGCGCCCGCGAAGGAGAGTGTCGCAACAGCGGCGAATGCAATCCTTGTCGCAGAATCCGTGCGTCGCATGACGTCCCCTCCCTGTGTTGATCTCTCGGTCGGGCGGCGCGCGCTCAGACCGCATCATTGTCGGAGGACAACATGGCTCTGTGGCGAGAAAAAGACTCGGATCCTGCCTCGGCGATCCATCGCATTGTCGCGCCGACGACATATTTGCTAAAGCTGGCGCGACGCAGCGATGTTCGCTTTCCACCAAGACGCAAACGCCCGCGGAGCATCGATAGGGGTGAGCGCCATGCGCACGTCCGTTTGCAGATGTCTTATCGTTGCGGCGCTGTCGGGGCTCGCGTTCGCCCATCCCTCGCTCGCCAGGGCCGAAGAGCTGGTGAAATTCAACAGCGCCGCCGCCCGGCCCGATCAAGGCGAGGAGCCTGTTGCGCGCGACAGCGCCGAAATCCATGCGCACAAGCGCGGCGCGCCCATTCAGGGCTATTTGAGCAGGCCCAACGGCGCCGGTCCCTTTCCGGCGATCGTCCTGCTGCATTCCTGCCTCGGTCTTCCCGCGAACAGGAGAGCGATCGCCGACATGTTCGCAGGCTGGGGCTATGTCGCGCTGTTCGTCGATGATTTCACGATACGGGGCATCCGGGACACCTGCGCGACGGACTTTGGCGAAGGAATAGCGGACGCGTTCGGCGCCTTGGCTTTTCTTTCAAGGCGCCCCGATGTCGATCCGAAACGGATCGCTGCCGTCGGCTATTCGCAAGGCGCCGACACGGCTCTTCAGATCGCCTCGGCTCGCTTCGCCGCCGCTTTCGCCATCCCGCGCGATCTGAATTTCAAAGTCGCGGCGGCCTTCTATCCGCCTTGCGCCAATCAAGCGGATGTCAGGATGAAAATCCCGACGCTCATTCTGATCGGCGGATCGGACCAGGTCACACCCGCGGGTGATTGTGAGCGGCTGGCGCGCAATCAGCCGGACCTCGGGCTCGATTTCAAACTCGTCGTCTATCCCGGCGCCCACCATTTGTTTGACGATCCCGGATTGGTCGCCGGCAAGCGGCTGCTTGGGATGTGGCTGCAATATGACGCCGACGCGGACGAACGATCGAAGTCCGAGATGCGCGATTTTCTTGGCGCGAGGCTCGCGCGATAGGGAGCGCCGCGCGCTCAAAGAAGCGCGACGGCGCTCCCAAACCACTTCATCGTTCAGATCGACTTCACCTCGCCGCCATCCATACGCAGCGTCGAGCCGGTCATCCAACGGGCGCCGGGCGAAACGAGGAAGGCCATCGCCTCGGCGATTTCCTCCGGCTCGCCATAGCGGGCGATGCCGGCCTCTTTCGGGAAGTTGGCCGTCGCCTCCGCCGCAGTCATATTGTGCAGGGGCGCCCAGTGCTCGAGATAAGACTGACGGCGGCCGGTCATCACCGGGCCGGGCAGGACGCTGTTGACCTGCACGCCGTCGGCGATGCCGCGATCGGAGAAGGCCTTGGCCAGGGCGACGATCGCGGCGTTGATCGTGCCAACGGCGGCATAGGACGCCTTCGGGAATAAGGCGGAATTGCCGGACATCAGCACCACGGCGCCCTTCGCCGCCTTCAGCGCCGGCCAGGCGGCGATCGTTAGGCGGCGGGCGCCGTGCAGCTTCAATGCGAGGCCGCCTTCCCATTGCGCGTCGGTCATTTCGAACAGGTCGATCTGCGGCACCGCGCCCGCGATGTTGAGCAGCGCGTCGATCCGGCCGAACGCGGCAAGCGTCTGGTCCACCACGCTCTGCGCCGCAGCCGGCTCCGACAAGTCGGCGCCGATGACCAGTGCTTGCGCGCCGCCGGCTCTGACCGCTGCCGCTGTCTGTTCCAGATTGGCTTGGTTCCGCGCGACCAGGACCAGCGCTGAGAAGTCGCGCGCGAGGCGAATGGCGGTGGCCTCGCCGATGCCTTGGCTGGCTCCTGTGACGATGGCGACTGACTTGGGCATCTTAGTTCTCCTCGAATTTGATGATGAATGTCGTCCGTCCCCGCTCGTCGCGGCAGGGGACGGGCGAGCGGTTGCGGGTCAACTGGGCAGGAAGTCGCGGATGGCCGCCGCGATCTCCATGGCATGGGTCTCCAGCGCGAAATGGCCGGTGTCGAAGAAGCGCACCATTGCATCGGGAATATCGCGCTTGAACGCCTCGGCGCCCGGCGGCAGGAAGAACGGATCGTTCTTGCCCCACACAGCGAGGAACGGCGGTTTGCGGGTGCGAAAGTAGTTCTGGAAGGTCGGGTAGAGCGCGACATTGCTCTTGTAGTCGCCCATCAGGTCGAGTTGCACCTCGTCGGCGCCAGGCCGGGCCAGGTAGAAATTGTCGAGCGAGTAGCCGTCCGGCGAGACGCGTGTCACATCGGGAACGCCGTGCGTATATTGCCAGATCGTCGTCTCGGGCTTCAGGAAGGCGCGCAGGGCTTCGCGGTTGGCCGGCGAAGCGTCCTGCCAATAGGCCCGGATCGGGGTCCAGCCGTCGCTCAGTCCCTCCTCATAGGCGTTGCCGTTCTGGGAAATGATTGCCGTGATCCGCTCCGGATGCTTCACCGCAAGCCGGAATCCGGTCGGCGCGCCGTAATCGAAGACATAGACAGCGTAGCGGTCGAAGCCGATCACCTCGGTGAAGCGGTCGATCGTGTCGGCGACCCGGTCGAAGGTGGCGCTGCCCTGCGGCGCATCCGATTTGCCAAAACCCGGCAGGTCGGGGGCGACGATGTGGAAGCGGTCGGCTAGCAGGGGGATGAGATCGCGGAACATGTGGCTTGAGCTTGGGAAGCCATGCAGCAGCAACAGTTTTGGGGCGTTAGGGGCGCCGGCTTCGCGGTAGAAGATGGTGTGGCCGTCTGCATTGGCGGTGCGATAGGCGATGGCGGTCATGGCGGTTCTCCTTGGTTAGGTTGTAACCCTTTTATTTTACTCAGAGAGGTTATAAGATTCCGCAGGAACACCGCAGTCAGCCCGCTACGTAGGCAACCGCCTCGCGAATGATGTCCAGGACGAAAGACGACGCGGTGACGAGCGGCGTGTGGTCGACCGGATGCGCGCGCGTCCGGGCCTTCATGCGCTCGGCCATGAACCGCTGGGTTTCAGGAACGATCATACGGTCCTGCTCGGCCACCAGGAACCAGGCCGGCCGGTCCTTCCACAGCGGCCGCTCCACCGCGACGGTGATGCAGGCGGGCGAGATCGGCCGCTGGACCGCCGCCAGCACGCGCAGTTCCTCGGCGCTGGCGTTCTGTGCGAAGGCGGCGGCGAAGGCCGCTTCGGGCAGATAGATCAGACCGTGCGCATCCGGCGCGAGCTTGGGCGCCTGCGGATGCGGGTCGGTCCGGTAGAAGACATCCGCAACCGTCTCGCCTTCGTCCGGCGCGAGCGCGGCGACATAGACGAGCGCCTTCACCTTTTCGCTGCGCGTCGCCGCGATCACCGCTCCCGCATAGGCGTGTCCGACGAGAACGACCAGCCCCGTCGCGCGCTCGAGGGTTCGATCAAGCGCCGCCACGTCATCGCTGAAAGACGTCAGCGGCAGCGGCGCCGCCGCCGTCTTGATGCCGTCGGCCGCGAGCGGCCCAATGATCTTCGCCCAGCTCGATCCATCGGCCCAAGCCCCGTGCGCCAGCACAACGTTTACTGCATTCGAGGGCATCGCCGCTCTCCTTCTGGACGGAAGTGAAATCTTAGTAACCTAATTAACGATATTAGAACGGTTACTATAGTTATTCGTAACTTGTCAATATGCCTCGGAGGGGTTATGGATCGTGCGTGTTCACAGACGCGTGTTCACATACTGACGCTCGGGTGGAAGGCCGGCGGGCGCGGAATTGGAGATGTGATGGCCCGCCCACCTGCGATCTTTGTCGGCGATGCGCCGGGGTTGGATTTCCTCAATTCGATTGCGACGCCGGTCGATGCGCCCATCGACTGGATCGACGACGGCGAAGGATTCGCGAGCTGGCTCGAGCAAGCGCGGCTCGTCTCGGTCGATGCGCTCACGAGCATTCGGGCTCACGCCCTTCCCGGCGAACTCGACAAAGTGGCGGATCAGGCCAGGAGCCTGCGCGAGTGGTTCAGAGGTTTTGTGCGCGAGCACAAGGGGCGCGCTTTGGCGGCGGGGGATCTTGTACAATTCGAGCCGCTGAACCGTCTGCTGGAACGCGATGAGTCTTTTAGCCGAATCGTTCCTCAGTTTGGGGGCGGCAGCGAGCCTTTCGAGCTTCTGATGGCCCGCAGGTGGCGGACCCCTGAGGCCCTTCTGCTCCCCATCGGGGAGGCGCTGGCGCAACTCATCTGTACGGAAGACTTTTCACACATCAAAGCCTGCGAGGGCCCCGCTTGCACGCTGCTCTTCGCCGACCACACGCGCGGCCACGCACGGCGGTGGTGCAGCATGGCGCTATGTGGGAACCGCGCGAAGCAGGCGGCGCATCGCCATCGTGCGAAGGCGCATCGTGTTCAGCTCGAAGATTCAGGCTTCTGAATGGACCGCAAATGTTGGCCGGCGCCAAATGGCCGATCCAGCCATGCCTATCCTGCTGACTTAGATCGGGAACATCGGTAAGCTGCGTCCATATGAAAAAGATTGGCTTCCTCTCGTTCGGGCATTGGACCCCCTCGCCGCAGTCGCAGACGCGCACAGCCGCCGATGCGCTTCTGCAATCCATCGAGCTGGCCGTCGCGGCGGAGGCGCTGGGCGCGGATGGGGCCTATTTCCGCGTCCACCACTTCGCCCGCCAGCTCGCTTCGCCGTTCCCGCTTCTGGCGGCCGTGGGCGCGAAGACCAGCCGCATCGAGATCGGCACGGCGGTCATCGATATGCGTTACGAGAACCCGCTTTACATGGCTGAGGATGCGGGCGCGGCCGACCTCATCGCCGGCGGGCGCCTGCAGCTTGGGATCAGCCGCGGCTCGCCCGAGCAGGTGATCGACGGGTGGCGCTATTTCGGCTACGGGCCGGCCGAGGGGGAGAGCGACGCCGATATGGGCCGGCGCCATGCGACGGTGTTCCTTGACGTGTTGCGCGGCGAGGGCTTCGCGCAGCCAAACCCGCGGCCGATGTTCCCAAATCCGCCGGGCCTGCTGCGCCTTGAGCCTCATGCGGCGGGCCTGCGCGACCGGATCTGGTGGGGCGCCGGCTCCAACGCCACGGCGGTTTGGGCGGCTAAGCTCGGGCTGAACCTGCAAAGCTCGACGCTCAAGGACGACGAGACCGGCGAGCCCTTCCACATCCAACAGGCCGCCCAGATCCGCGCCTACCGCGCCGCTTGGAAGGAGGCCGGCCATGCGCGCGAACCGCGCGTCTCGGTCAGCCGCAGCATTTTCGCGCTAGTGGACGATCGCGATCGCGCCTATTTCGGGCGCGGGCGCGAGGAAGAGGACCAGGTCGGCCTTATCGACGAGAAGACGCGAGCCATCTTCGGCCGTAGCTATGCCGCTGAGCCGGACGTCCTGGTTGAACAGCTCAGGAAGGACGAGGCCATCGCCGAGGCCGACACGTTGCTCCTGACGGTCCCCAATCAACTGGGCGTCGCCTACAACGCCCATGTTATCGAGGCGATTCTCACCCATGTCGCGCCCGCCCTCAATTGGCGCTGACTTTTTGCCGCCGCAGAGGAGGCGCAGTGTAGGCTTCGTCTTCGCGCTTGCGCTTGGGGAACCAGGCGCCCGACCTGACACGGGAGGCCTTGTCATGCTCAGACGCGAGTTTCTCCTTGGCGGCGCGGCCGGCGTCCTTGCGGCGTGGCCCGCTCGCGCTGATGCGCCAAATCCGTTCCGGCGCGATTTGTTGCTGCCGATGGCGAATAAAGTCGACTTCGTCAACTGGATGATCGTCAATCGCGGCGAGGACGCAGCCCGGCTTGGCGAGCGCTACGACCGCTATCAGCAGCTCCTTAGCATTGGCGATCTCTGGAGCCCGGCCGACAAGCGCGCCTTCCTGATGACGCCGCGCGAGGAATTCGTCCTGCCCGAAGATCGCGCGCAAGCTTATGTCGGACATTATCTCGATATCGGCTTTGGCGTCTCGATCACGCCGCCCGGCGTCGTCGGGCGCATGACGAGCGCGCTCGGCGTTCGCGCCAGCGACAATATTCTCGAAATCGGCACGGGTTCGGGCTATCAGTCGGCGTTGCTGAGCTATCTGACGAGCAAGCTCAGGTCGATTGAAATCATTCCTGAACTCGCCGCGCGCACGCGTGGAATCTATGACGCGCTGATCGCCAGGGGCTATCGCGAATATGCCGATATCGCGACGCGCAGCGCTGACGGCTACAATGGCTGGGAGGAGGCGGCGCCCTTCGATAAGATCATCGTCACCTGCGGCATCGACCACATCCCGCCGCCGCTGCTGCAACAGTTGAAGCCGGGCGGCATCATGGTCATTCCGGTCGGACCGCCCGGCGCCCAGCACGTGTTGAAGGCGGTCAAGACGCTCGGCGCCGACGGCGCCTTCACGGTGACGCGGTCGGACATTTTTGGCGGCATGATCATTCCCTTCGTGCCGCTGGCGGGCGGCCACCAGGATTTGCCGGACTGATGGAGCTTTGATGGGGCAGGGCGCGCCCGTTTCCGCCGCGCGCCCCTTCTCGCGCTTCGCGGGAGAAGGGGCGCTACGGTTCAGGCCGCCTGCTTCAGGGCTTGCTGGGCGCGTCGTCGGAGCGCCCTCCGCTCGCCGGTCGCGATGACCATGCCTTTGGCTCCGTCAAGCGCGCCATCCTCGATCTCGAAGGCGAGGAAACGGGCGCGATCGACGGGGCCGGGCAGATCGAGTCCGGCGGTGAGCGAGGCTTCGAAGCCGAAGCGCGCATAATAGGGCGCGTCGCCGACCAGCAGCACGGCTTTATGGCCGAGCATCGCGGCGCGCCACAAGGCCTCGCGCATCAGCTTGGCCCCGATGCCGAGCGAGCGATGGGATTTGGCGACCGCCAGCGGGCCAAGCAACAGGGCTGCGTGGCCGCCCGCCTGGACAGGCCAGCAGCGCAGCGTGCCAACGAGTTCGCCGTGGTCCCTGGCGACCAGCGCGAGGCCTTCGGCGGGCAGGCGGCCCTCGCGCAGACGCGCGCTCGTCTTGGCGTCGCGGGCGGGGCCGAACGCTTCATCGAGCAGCGCCTCTCTGGCGGCGGCGTCGAATGGGCTCTCCTGCGAAATACGGATTTCCGGGGCGCGCGAAATCGCAAGACCGGCGGGCGCAGCGGCGACGGCGGAGAGAACGGCATTGGACAACAAGGTCATCGGAGCCTCCAGGAGGAAGGTGCGCATGACGACCCTCGCGCCAGCAGATACGAGTCTGCCGGCCGTTCGGGACAAGGATGGGTGATGAAGGAAGCCGGGGCGGGGCCCTGGGTCTTTGAGGGGCGAGCCTCAGATCACATAGGATTTCAGCGGCGGAAAGCCGTTGAAGCCGACGGCGGAATAGGTCGTCGTGTAGGCGCCCGTTCCCTCGATCAGCACTTTGGCGCCGATCTCAAGACTGACGGGAAGGAGGTAGGGCTCCTTCTCGTAGAGCACGTCGACCGAATCGCAGCTCGGGCCGGCAATGACGCAAGGGGTCATCGCGTCGTCGTCATAGCCGGTTCGGATGGGATAGCGGATCATCTCGTCCATCGTCTCGGCGAGGCCGTTGAACTTGCCGATATCGAGATAGACCCATCGCTGCGCGTCCTCGTCCGACTTCTTCGAGATGAGCACGACCTCCGCCTCGATGACGCCGGCATTGCCGACCATGCCGCGGCCCGGCTCGATGATCGTCTCGGGAATGCGGTTGCCGAAATGCTTGCGCAAGGCGCGGAAGATCGCCTGGCCATAGGTCTTCACGCCCGGAACCTCTTTGAGGTATTTGGTCGGGAAGCCGCCGCCCAGGTTGATCATGCCCAGGTTGATCCCCTTCTCGCCGAGATCTTTGAATATCTGGGCTGAAGCCTTCAGCGCGCCATCCCACATGCGCGGGTTGCGCTGCTGCGACCCGACATGGAACGACAGGCCATGGGCGACGAGGCCGAGCCGATGGGCGTGCTCCATCACGCGGCCCGCCATGGCGGGCGCGCAGCCGAACTTGCGCGACAGCGGCCATTCCGCGCCGGCGCCGTCGCAAAGGATGCGGCAGAACACTTTCGCGCCCGGCGCGGCGCGCGCGATCTTCTCGACCTCGGCTTCGCAATCGACTGCGAAGAGGCGGATGCCGAGCGCATAGGCGCGCGCGATATCCTTCTCCTTCTTGATCGTATTGCCAAAGCTGATGCGGTCGGGCGTCGCGCCGGCGGCCATCGCCTGCTCGATCTCGACGACCGAGGCCGTGTCGAAGCACGAGCCGAGCCGGGCCAAGAGATCAAGGATTTCGGGCGCGGGATTAGCCTTGACGGCATAGAACACGCGCGTGTCCGGCAGCGCCTTGGCGAAGCCGTAATAGTTCTCGCGCACGACGTCGAGATCGACGACCAGGCGCGGCCCGTCCTCGCGATTGTTCGCCAGGAAATTCATGATGCGATCCGTCATAGCGGCATCCCCCGTCGCATGGATTTCTCCACGCTAGGCAAGGTGAAAGGATCGATGGCGATACGACTGCCAGACGCGCGTTGGAGACGCGTTCCGTCAGCGTTGACCCGCCATCGTGAACGGTCGCCTTTTCGCGCCGAGGGCTGGAGAGCCGCCGCGCGTCAAACGTCCGATCAGATGCTGCGCCGTGGCTATGTTCCAGCGGCTGGCGAAAAGCCTTCCGTTGGGCTTCACAGCCATCGTTTGGAGGGGATGAGTCCCTTCCGCACACCCGGCAAGATAGACAAGCCTCTTCGGTAAGCCGACCTTTGGAGGGCCGACAGAGACCAAAAAAGCCCGGTCCGTCGTTGCTTCAAGTCGCGTCCCCCGTTTGGCGGGGTGCGCCGGTTTGCCTCCGGCTGCCGGTCTTTTTAACAGGTGGTTAACTGGCCTCTTGTCCAGATCCCCACCGACCGACACACGACCACAGGCACGTGCGTATTGGGCAAGGGAGTAATTGTGCGAATCGGCGCGATTTACAAGCATTATTTTTATCGCGGCCGATTTTTTTCCAGATCGTCACATTTACTTCATCTTCTCGCGCCCCAAACGTAAATTTTCGTTCATTTCCGTGGGCTTGTCGCGCGGCTGACGCCTTCTCGACATGAGCGCGTCATCTCGCGTTTCGCGCCGTCGCCGCTCCGCATTTGGAAGCGAGGCCCACGGCGTCTGCGCGCATTGGCGAACGAGGATTTAGGCGATGCGGCGATCCTGTCTTGCAAATCACGGTCCGCGACCGCAATATTCTCCTGTGCTCCTGCCGGGGGGATTGAGCATGCGTCGTGCTTCACCGAACTCGATCGCGATGAATCGCCGAATGCTGACGGCGGGCGTCGGGGCGTTCGCGCTTGCAGGCCTGCTCCCCGTGCCGGCCGTCGCAGCCGATCCGCTGGCAAGCGGAGAGTTTCGCGGAGAAGTGGTCGAACTCTTGCGCCGCGAGCGGCCGAATTGGCGCCTCGAATTGCCCGACAGTTCTTTGGCCCTTCTTGTCAACGGCCATCAAATCTACCTCGCCAATCTCTATCAAGCCGCGATCGGAGCGACGGGTCCGAGGCGAGAAGCGGGCATCCTGGCGTTTTTCGATGAGATGGAGTCCGGCTTCGACGAGGCTCGACCGGAGACTTTTGACGCCGCTCGAACGCGCTTGCGCGCCCGCATCGTCAACGCCAATGCCGCGGCCAATGGCGTGAACGATAAGTTGACGCTTCTGTCCCGTCCATTTTCGCTCAAGGCGCGCATCGCCTATGTCATCGATAGTCCTCACACCATGGCCTATGTCTCGAAGGGAGATCCCGACAAATGGAAGGTCACGGCGGACGTGATCCACGCGGCGGCCATCGAAAATCTCGATGCGATCTCTCGCGACGTTCCAATCGAGCCGCGGGCGCCCCAAGCAGGATCGGGCCTTTTCGTCGCCATGGGCGGGCCTGACGGCTATGTCGCGGCGCGACTGTTGGCGCCCAAGTTCATGGCGCGGCTGGGCGAAGAACTTGGCGCGGAATATTTCGTCGGCGCGCCGTCGCGGGACCGCTTCCTCGCCTGGAGCGTCGACTGCTCGATCAAGGCGCCATTGGCGGCGCGGCTCGCGGAATACGCGACCTTCCCTTATCCGCTTACGGACGAAATCTTCGTCTGGTCGGACGATGGCGTACGTTTGGCCAATCCCGCCGAATTGGCGGAGCACGGGAGAGGCTGAACGCCTCTCCCGGTCCTTATTTGTGCATCCGGTTCGCCGCGCGGATTGAGGTCGCCGCGTCGGCGCGGCGTCTGTCCGCTGATGTCACGCCTCCATCAGCGATCCCGTCGCGGCGCCGGTCGGCCTGCGAAGCAGACCGCGCGCCCAACGCGCCGCGCGGATGAGCGGCAGGGCTTGTCTGGGCAGAACGCGGCGGCAGAACGCGACTTTGCGGACGTAGGTCTCCACATGCCAGTGGGCCTTCGTGCCGACCGGAAAAAACGCCACATCGCCCGCTTCAAGCCGCTTGGGCGGGCTGTTCTCGCTGCTGACTGTCACCGAGCCTTCCAAGATATGGACGGTCTCGTCGAAGTCGTAATGCCAATTGAATTTGCCGGCGGTGCAATCCCAGAAAATGGTGCAGGCCGTGGTGTCGTCGCTGCGAGAAAGAACGGCGTTGCGCGCGACAGGTTCGCCCTCAAGGATCCACGCTGGATTGATGGGCGAAACCTTGAGTTTCACGTCTTTATTTGCATGAACGATTGTATTTTTTAGCATTTCGCCCTCCGGTTCCATCTCCGGATTAGACGACTTTCTCCTTAGGCTCCCTTAATTCGAGCGCTAAAATGACGTTGCGATTGACGAATTATGAATCCGAGGGGTCAGTTTCGCTTTGACCTCTCGTCAAGAGATGAGCCCGGCGGCCGCTCGCTCACTTCAGCAACGGCCCCCAGGCTGGGTCCGACGCATAGCTCGGCGTCGGCACCTGGAACTCGCCGTGCCCGAAAATATCGGCCATGAAAATCTTCGCGCCAGACTGGCCGCCAGGATCGCGGAAGAACATGACGAACAGGCCATTGGGCGAGAAGGTCGGCCCTTCATTGTGGAAGCCGTCGGTGAGCATGCGCTCGCCGCCGCCATCGGGCTTCATCACGCCGATGCCGAAGTTTCCGTCCTTCTGCCGGGTGAAGGCGATGGTGTCGCCCCGTGGCGACCAGACGGGCGTCGAATAGCGCCCTTCGCCGAACGAAATGCGCTTGGCGGGGCCGCCGCTCGCGCTCATGACATAAATCTGCTGGGCGCCGCCCCGATCGGATTCGAAGACGATTTGCGAACCGTCTGGCGAATAGGACGGGGAGGTGTCGATGGCGCCCGAATCCGTAAGACGCGTCGTCGTACGCGTTTGCAAATCCATCGTATAGAGATTGGATGTCGCGCCTTCGGAAAGCGACATGACGATTTTCTGTCCGTCCGGCGAAAAACGCGGCGAGAAGGTCATGCCGGGAAAATTGCCCACCGCCTCATGCTGGCCGGTCTCGATGTTCAACAGCGAAACTTTTGGATCGGCGTTGCCAAACGACATATAGGCGATCTGCTGGGCGGACGGCGAGAAACGAGGCGTGACCACGAGGTCGTCGCCGCGCGTCAGATATCGGACGTTGCCGCCGTCCATATCCATGATGGCCAGACGCTTGCGGCGTTTTTCGGCGGGGCCGGTCTCGTCGACGAAGACGACATGGGAATCGAAGAAGCCGGTCTCGCCCGTGACGCGCGTAAAGACTGCGTCGCCAATCAAATGCGCGACGCGACGCGAATTGGCCGCCTCCGTCACATATTGCTGCCCGGCGACCTGTTGGCCGGTGGCCACGTCCCAAAGGCGGAATTCGGCGGTGACATGCGCGCTGTCCGAATGGCGCACGCGGCCGGTGACGACGAACTGCGCATTGACGGTCTTCCAGGCGTCGATATTGGGCCTGACGTCGGGATTGCTGATCTGTTCGGGAAAGCTCGTCGCGCTGATGGGCTGGAGAAAGATCGAACGGCCGAAATCATTGGTGAGAATATCGCTCAGTTTGATCGTCCCGTCGTCGCCCGCCAGCGGCGTCACGGCGATCGTCACCGGCTTAAAATTGGCGCCCGGATGGACATAAATATCGCCTTCGGCGTGCGCGGCGACCGGCAGCGCCAGGCTCAAGGTCAGAATAACGGCGGCGATGCGCGGCAGGATGATGCTTTTGTTCATGGCGTTCAGCGTCTTTCTTGTCGGCGGTCTAGTCGTAGCAAGCTTGGCTGGCGGACGTGACGCGCAAGCGTCGGTCGTCTCCGAGCGTTTTTATCCTTGCGCATCTTGGGGATCGAAATGCACGGTCTTGACCCTCCATTGCTCGAAATAGGGGACATATTGAGGCGGAACGCGCAGTGGGTTGCATTTCAGCACCGCGCGCATCGAACTTTCCGCATAGGCGCGCCAGGCCGGGTCGGAAGGCGGATTGACGAGCTGCGGCTGCGCGGAGAGTGAGCCGTCGGGATTGAAGGAAACGCGGACCTGCGCAACATATTTTGTGCCTTCGGGCATGGTCGGCGGTTGCGTCCAGCAATTGAGGTAAGCCTCCTGCAGCCAGCCGTCCAGCGAAGCGGACAGCGATGGCGACATGCGCGGCGCGTTCTGCGTCGGCGAGCCCAGCGGCGTCAGGCTGGCGACCTGGTGGTTTGGCGCCGGCTTGGCCTGGCCGATCAGTTTGGCGATAGCGTTGGGGTCGTAGGCCTGATGCGGCGGATCGACGGCTGCGTCGCCAGATTTTGGCTTCGACGGCGGCTTTTGCTCATCTTCGGCCTTCATCTTCTCCAGGAATTTGGCGACATTATCCGCTTTCGTCCTGTCTGGCGTCGGATCCTTCGGCTTTTCCGGCGGCTTCTCGACGACCTTCGGCCGGTTCGGCGGCGCGGGCGGCGTCGGCGCCGCCTTTGGGTCGATCTTCGGCTTGGCCCGGTCGATTTCGGCGTCGTCCGGCGGAGGAGGCGGCGGCGGCGCGGCGGCTTCCCGCTGGGGCGGCGGCGGAGGCGGGGGCGGCGTCTCGGCCGCCGGTTTGGGCGGCGGCGTCGGCGTGGCGTCCTCGCCGGGCTCGTCAATATGCTTGAGGACCGGCGGGTCTATCTTCGCCGGTTCGGCCGGCGGACTTGGCGCGGTCGCCTCGACAGGTTTGGGCGTCGGTTTTTCGACGGGCGCCTTGACCGGTTTGCCGTTGTGCTCGCCTTTCATGATTTCGTTGAACTGCGATTGCGTGATCGTATCGACGGGGAAAGACTCGGCCGCGTCGTCGAATTTGGGCGCCTCGGCGAAGCCGACAAGAATCGCGCCGAGCAGCGCCGCATGGAGCGCGCCCGAAACGATAATGCCCGATTTCGACGGCTGGTCGTCCACCTCTTGAAAGCCCCGCTTAGTGCTTGTCGGTCTCGGTCACCAGGGCGACCTTTTTATAGCCGGCCGCTGTCAGCGACGCCATGACCTCGGCGACGCGTCCATAGAGAATGCCCTTGTCGGCGCGCAAATAGATGCGTTCGTCAAAACCGTCCTTGGCGATGCCCTGCAGTTTGGCGATGAGATCCTCGTTGGCGACCGGCGCGTCCATCAGAAACAACTGGCCTTGATCGTTGATGGCGATCGAAATCGGCTTCTGGTCGATATTCAGGGGTCCCGCCTTGGTCTGCGGCAGGTCGACGGCGACGCCGGTCGCCAGCAAAGGAGCCGCCACCATGAAAATGATCAGCAACACCAACATGATGTCGATGAAAGGCGTCATATTGATGTCGGCCATCGCGCCATAGCGCGGCACGCCGCGACGACGTCGCCCGCCCTTGCGTCCCGCGGCCATCGACATGCCCATATTTCGCCTCCTGCGGTTTGGCTGGCCTCAGGCCGCCTTGTCGTTCGACAAATGCTGGTCGATCTGCCGCGACAGGATGGAGGAGAATTCGTCGGCGAAGCTTTCCATGCGCGCCTGCGCTTTGGCGACATCGCCCTGCAGCTTGTTATAGGCGATGAGCGCAGGAATGGCGGCGAAAAGACCGATGGCGGTAGCGAGCAGCGCTTCGGCGATGCCGGGCGCGACCACAGCGAGCGACGTGTTTTTCGAAGCCGCGATCGAGCGAAACGCCGTCATAATGCCCCAGACCGTGCCGAACAGGCCGACGAACGGGCCGGCCGAGGCGACGGTCGCCAGAAACAGCAGATTCGATTCCAGCCGCTCGACTTCGCGCGCGATCGACACGTCGAGCACTTTCTCAAGGCGCGCATGGAGGCCCATGAACGATGAGGCCGCGTTCTGGAAGGAACGCTTCCATTCGCGCATGGCCGATACGAACAGGCTGGCGACGCCGGTATTATTCTGCGTCGAGAGCTGTCCGTACAATTCCTCAAGCGACTGGCCGGACCAAAAGACCTGTTCGAAGCCATCCATCGAGCGTTTGAACCGCGCGAAGAGCAAGGTCTTGTTGACGATGATCGTCCAGCACCAGAATGAGGAGGCCAAGAGCCCGATCATCACGAATTTGACGACGATATGGGCGGACCAGAACATCGATAGTAGCGTCGTATCGGGGCTGGCGGCCGCCTGGGCGGCGACATCGGCGGGATTCATGCTCGGCAAACCTCGCTTTGTGGGAAGTATTTTGGGAGAGTCAGGCGCGCCGTCCCGCTTTTTTGGCTGTTAGAAGGGGGTCTGCTCTGCAATTGGGCCGAAACTTGGGCCGCGGCGCTCGAACGACGTCTAGACTTTTCACGCCGAAGTTAAGCCCTTCATAGGGTTAACAAAGCTTTAGCGCCGCACGTTTGCCGGCTTTTATGCTGGGACCGTTTGTTTTTGCGGCCCCAAAATCGCCAATTGGCTGGTCAGATGGCGGCGCATTTCCTCAACCGAAAGGTCGATGAAGCTCTTGGTGCGCGGCGGCAGCATCCGGCGCGTCGGATAGAGAACGCCCAGCGTGACGGGGAGCGGCGGCGCGCCTGGCAGAACCTCGACGAGCTGTCCGCCCGCGATGAGATGGGCGACTTCGAAAAGCGGCTTCAGGATGATGCCGAGCCCGTCCACGGCCCATTGCGTCAGCACGTCGCCGTCATCGGCGTCGAGCGGTCCCGTAACCGGGATCGTCACCGCCTCGCTGCGAAAGTCGAGCGTCCAGCGAAATTGCTGCGAGCCGGGAAAGCGCAGCAGCAGGCAATCATGGGCCGCCAGATCCTGGGGGACCGTAGGCGCTCCGCGCTTGGCGAGGTAGGCCGGCGAGGCGCAGAGCAATCGCCGGACGTCGGCGATCTTGCGCAAGGTGAAGCTCGAATCCTCCATCCGGGCGAGCCTGATGGCGACATCGACGCCTTCCTGGACAAGATCGAGCAGGTGGTCGGACAGGCGCAGACGCACTTCCGTTTGCGGCTGGAGGGTGCGGTATCGAGCCAGCATCGGGGCGATGACGCGACGCCCGAGGCCCAGCGGCGTCGTCACATGAAGATTGCCGCGCGGCGAGGCGCCGCCCTCCGTCGCGACGCTCGCTTCGGCGCGCTCGACCGCCTCGACCACTTCGAGACAATGGTCGAAGAAGACGCGGCCCGCCTCGGTCAGGCTCATGCTGCGCGTCGTGCGCGTCAGCAGACGGCTGTTGAGATGATCTTCGAGAAGCTGGATGCGATAGCTGACCACCGATGGAGAAAGCCGAAGCTTGCGCCCGGCGGCCGAAAAAGAGCCCGTTTCGACCGCCCGCATGAAGATACGGACATTTTCCAGAGAAATCATGGGGCCATTATCCGATTTTCTCGAAAGATATTCCTGAGAACGGGCATGGGCAAGTTCTTGTTGAAAGCGCTATCGTGCCCCGATGCTGTGTCGCCGCGGGTGCTGCGGCGCGATTGGTCCGGGCAACGCGGAGGGGTCGATGGAAGCCTGGTTCCCCTATTTCTTGGAATGGGGGTCGATGCTGCTGCGCTGGCTGCATGTGACGACCGCGATCGCCTGGATCGGCTCGTCGTTCATGTTCATGCATCTCGACGCTTCGCTGCGCAAACAGAAGAATATGCAGCCCGGGGTCTATGGCGTGTCGTGGCAGGTGCACGGCGGCGGCTTCTACGAAATGAGCAAATATACGCTCGCCCCCGCCGTGATGCCCGACCATCTCACCTGGCACAAATGGCAATCGTACTGGACCTGGATTTCCGGCTTCAGCCTTCTGTGCTGGGTCTATTATGGGCAGTCGACGTTCTTCCTCATCGATCCCGCCGTCATGCCGCTCGCGCCTTGGCAGGCGGCGATCGTCGGCATCGTCGCGCTTGCGCTCGGCTGGATCGTCTACGATCTCTTGTGCAAGTCGCCCGTCGCTAAGAACGATTCCCTGCTGGCTTTGGTCGGCTTCGGCTATGTCGTGCTGACCTCTTATGTCTTTACGCTGCTTTTCTCGGGCCGTGGCGCGCTGATCCATACCGGCGCGCTGATGGCGACGATGATGACCGCCAATGTCTTTTTCATCATCATGCCCAATCAGCGCAAATCGGTCGCCGCGCTGATCGCGGGCCAGACGCCCGATCCCAAATGGGGCAAGGAATCCAAGCAGCGTTCGACGCACAACAATTACATCACGCTGCCCGTGCTGTTCATGATGCTGTCGAACCATTATCCCGTGACTTATTCCAATGCGCGCATCATTCCGGCCCTGGTGACGCTGGTCATCATCGCGGGCGCGCTGGTGCGCTATTTCTACAATATGTGGCACGGCGATCACGACAAGGCGCCGTGGTGGGCGTGGTTCGTCGCAGCCGCCGCGATCTGGGCGGCGTTCTGGGTGTGCATGGCCGCTTCGCCTGGCATGCGCGACGTCATTGGCCTCGGCCCCGCGCCGCCTGCCTCGATGGCCTCGGCAAACTTGCCCAAGGCGCCCGCGGATGTGGTCAATGTCGTCTCGACGCGCTGCGCGATGTGCCATGCGCCGGAACCTGTGTTCGAGGGTATCGGCGAGGCGCCCAAGGGCGTCCTTCTCGACACGCCCGAACATATCGCCAAATTCGCTCCGGCGATCCGCGCCCAGGCCGTCATGACCCACGCCATGCCGCCCAACAACATTACCGAAATGACGCCGCAGGAGCGCGCGGTCCTCGCCAAATGGCTAGCCGGCGACAAAGTCGCGCAGAAGTGAGAAGGCCCGGAATATGAACGACGACATTGCGAGTCCTGGCCGCAAATTGATGGCGCGGCTCGATGAATTCGCGCGCTTCAGCGACGAGGAAGGCCGCCTGACGCGGCTGTATCTCTCCAACGCGCATCGGCAGGCCGCGCAGCAATATGTCGCCTGGTGTCGCGAAATCGGCCTAGCCGCCGGGATCGACGCTTCGGGCAATGTTTGGGCGCGTTATGAGGGCAAGCAGCCCGGCGCCCCGGCGTTGATGATCGGTTCGCACATCGACACTGTGCGCGACGCGGGAAAGTATGACGGCAATCTGGGCGCGCTCGCCGCTTTGGCCGTGGTCGAGGAACTCGCAAAAAAGGGCGAGCGGCTGGATATCGCGGTTGAGATCGTCGCTTTCGGCGATGAGGAAGGCGTGCGCTTTCCCACAACGCTCACGGGCTCGCGCGCCTTCGCGGGACTGTTCGCGCGCTCCTCGCTCGACCAGAAAGACGCTGACGGCATCTCGATGCGCGAGGCGCTCACGAATTTTGGCTGCGAGCCGGAAGCGGTGGCGACGCTGCGCGGGCGCAATGTCGCGGCTTTCGTCGAGCTGCATATCGAGCAGGGTCCGGTGCTGGAAGCGGAGAACCTGCCGGTCGGCATCGTCACCGCGATCAATGGCGCGACGCGTTTTCACTGCACTTTGCGCGGGCTTGCCGGCCATGCCGGCGCGACGCCGATGAATCTGCGCCAGGACGCGCTCACCGCCGCCGCCGAAATGATTCTGATGATCGAGGCGCGCGCGCGTAGCGAGAACGATCTTGTCGCCACCGTTGGGCGTCTCGAAGTCGAACCGGGGGCCGTTAACGTCATTCCCGGCGAAGCGCGATTCACCATCGACATGCGGGCGCCGCGCGACGCGCAGCGCCAGCGCGCCGTCAATGACATCGACAAACAGCTCATCGCAATCGCCAAGGCGCGCAATGTCGAACTGATCTCGGTGCATACGCATGAGGCCGGCGCCTATATCTGCGATCCGCGGATCGTGGCCGGCCTCAAGGCGGCGGTCGAGCGCATTGGCAAGCCCGCGCGGCTGCTGCCGTCCGGCGCCGGGCATGATACGATGATCATGGGACAGCTCTGCCCGGCCGGCATGCTGTTCGTGCGCTGCAAGGGCGGCGTCAGTCATAACCCGCTGGAGTCGATCACGGTGGAGGATTGCGAGATCGGATTTGCGGCGCTGATGGAGTTTGTGCGCGGGTTCAAGGCGGCGACCTGACGGTTGCAAGTCAACCGGACAATCAAATTCACTGCCGCCGCAAGACGACAATCCTATTGGTGTTGGTCCCTTTGGCGTTGTTCCGAACGCCCCAGCAGTTCGCTGTCTTGGTGAATTCTTGCTGGTTCACCATCACGAAAAGCCGGTCGAACGGCAGCCCTTCCGCAGCCTCCCAGACCAGACGTTCGAGAAGGACTTTGCCGCCGCGGACTTCGCCGACCTCAAAGGCGACATGGCCGCCGCGCGCCACGACGCGCGCCAGTTCGACCAACGTGTCCCTGACCATATTTTGCCAGCTTGCTTCCGTTCGGTGATGCGCGATGGCGACGCTGGCGACATCGATGCCGGCGAACCAGCTTCTGAGCCAATTGTCCTCGGCATATTGCACGATGTCGAGAAAGGGCGGCGAGGTGACGACCAGTTGAATCGAACCGCTCTTGATCGAAGGCGTCGACTGCGCCGCATTGGTCGTCAGGAGTGACGTCAAATGCGAATTGATCGATCCATCGCTGAGCAGCGACGCCGTTTTCTTCAAAATGAGTTTCTTGATGTCGCGGTCGGTTGGGATCTGTCCTCTCTTCGCATTGATTTTCCGCTGCGAAGGCGCGGACACCGCCTGGTTCGGCGGAAGCGTGTAGACGGAAAAGAAGCCCGGCGAGTGGCCGGTCAACCGGTTGATCGCGACCATCCTGATCCAGTCGTCCACCGAGGGCGAAACGCCATCCAGCGGCGCTTTTTCGATAAGCCAATTGCGTAGCGCGCAGAGGCGCCCCAGCGTGCGCGGGCTGTAGAAAGCGAGCAGGTCGGCGTCGTCGGCTTCGCCCAAATCCCAGGGAATTTGGTCGAGCCTTTGCGCGACGTTGTCGAGCGCTGGCGGATTCAGCCGGGGCCGCGTCAGCAAGACGCTCAAGGGATTGACGTCGTTGCCCACGGGCCGACGGCCCATCAGGGCGGCCTGAAGCGGCGTCGTGCCGCGGCCCATGAACGGATCGTAGACAGCGTCTCCTGGCCGCGTCAGCCGTTCGATGAAGAATTCGGGGAGCTGCGGTTTGAAGCAAGCGCGGTAGCTCACTTCGTGAATGGAATGGGCCCGCCGCTGCCCTGATGTCCAGAACTCGTTGACCAGATAAGCGATTGAGCCTTCTCGCGCTTCGACAGAAGCCTGTCCGAACTCACAAAAATTTCGGACGAGGTCTATGAAAGACGAGGCCGCCGAATTTTTCGCGTCTGGCGCGGTCGTAAGCGGCCCCGCGCGCAACGGGAGCGTATCAACGGTCGAATCGATCATGGCGACGATCGTATCCCAGTTCTATTGACATGCCTGCGCGCGCCGAAATAAATGCGGATTGCAAAATAATTGCGGTTTTGGCCGCCCGATAGCATAGGCCCATAAGAATCGATCGAGGGAGTTGAAACATGGCCACCGGCTTTTTCGGCGACATTGCGCCGATCCGTTTTGAGGGCGCGCAAAGCGCCAATCCGCTGGCCTATCGCCACTATCAGGCCGAGAAGAAAGTATTCGGCAAGACCATGGCGGAGCATTTGCGCCCCGCCGTCTGCTATTGGCATAATTTCGCCTGGCCCGGGTCCGACATGTTCGGCGCGCCGACATTCGAGCGTCCCTGGTTTGGCGAGACGATGAAGGATGCGCGCCTGAAGGCCGACGTCGCGTTCGAGATGTTTGCGCTGCTCGGCGTTCCCTTCTTCACTTTCCATGACCGGGATGTCGTTCCCGAAGGCGCCAGTCTCGCGGAATTTGGCCGCAATCTCGCTGAGATAACTGAATATTTCGAGGCCAAAATGAAGGCCTCCGGCGTCAAGCTGCTGTGGGGCACCGCCAATCTGTTCAGCCATCCCCGCTATATGGCGGGCGCGGCGACCAATCCAGACCCGGATGTCTTCGCCTATGCGGCGGCGCAGGTGAAGAACGCGATTGACGCCACGCACCGCCTTGGCGGCGCCAATTACGTGCTTTGGGGCGGCCGCGAAGGCTATGAGACGCTGCTCAACACCGATCTCAAGCGCGAGCAGGAGCAGCTCGGGCGCTTCCTCTCGCTGGTCATCGACTACAAGCATAAGATCGGCTTCAAGGGCGTGATCCTTGTCGAGCCCAAGCCGCAGGAGCCGACCAAGCACCAGTACGATTACGACGTCGCCACGGTCTATGGCTTCCTCAAGCGTTTCGGCCTCGAGAAAGAGGTCAAGCTCAATATCGAAGTCGGCCATGCCGTCCTTGCCGGCCATTCCTTCGAACATGAAGTGGCGATGGCGGTCTCGTTGGGGCTGTTGGGGTCCCTCGACGCCAACCGCAACGATTATCAATCGGGCTGGGACACTGATCAGTTCCCTAACAATGCGGCCGAACTGCTCCCCGCCTTCTATCAAATCCTCAAGGGCGGCGGCCTTGCGCCGGGCGGTCTCAACTTCGATGCGAAAGTGCGCCGCCAGTCGATCGACCCGCAGGATTTGCTGATCGGCCATGTCGGCGGCCTCGACGTTTGCGCGCAGGCCTTGAGCGCCGCCGCCAAGCTGATCGAAGAGGGCTCCTACGATCGTTTTCTTGTCGAGCGCTATTCCGGTTGGGACGCGCCGGCAGCCAAAGCCATGCTCGCGGGGCCGTCCTCGCTCGAAGAAATCGCCAGCCGCGTCGCGCGCGATGGCGTCGATCCCAAGCCGAAATCGGGACGGCAGGAGTTTTTGGAGAATCTGCTGAATCGATTTGTCTGATCCGCGCTTACGATCGCTTTACCAGTCTTCGCGCAATGGAGGATTGCGCGGCTTTAAGCGACGGTCGTCCTGCCGAATGGCCATGTTTATGCGCCGTAATTAACGGCTCGTTGGCGTATTTGCGTTAGTCTGCGCCCTTCTGCATCCGATGCGGGCGATGGCCGCGGGCTCGGTGGCGACATGCTGCGTTTTGCAATTCTAGTGGCGATCGGCGCCTCTTTCCTCGCCTTGATAACGCCAGACCTTGTGTCGACGTTTCTCCCGAACGGCGCCCAGAGGCCCGCTCAGGCGAACTTCGCGCCGGTCAAAGCGAATGTCGCATTAAGCCCGGCGACATCAGGCGATTCCGCCGAGGCCGCCATCGACGCCGACAACGGCGGCCAATATGCGACCGATGTCGACATCAACGGCGTTCCCGTAAAAATGCTGGTCGATACCGGCGCCACGATGGTGGTCATATCCTACCAAACCGCGTCGCGGCTCGGCCTGCAGGTTCTCAATTCCGACTATACCGGGCGCGTGCAGACCGCCAATGGCGTGGCAGCCGTGGCGCCGGTCACGTTGCGCGAAGTGACGATCGGTTCGATCTATCTGGGCGATGTCAAGGCTTTGGTCGCCGATCGCAGCGCCGGCGCGATCGATCTATTGGGCATGAGCTTCCTCAAGCGCCTCGCCAGCGTCGAGCAGAAGTCAGGCAAGCTCATCTTGCGACAATAGGACGCCTGCAAAGCGCGCGTCTTGTATTGATGGCTCAATCCTGTACGAAGGCGCGCAGCGTCCGGGAACTCCGTGCCCGAGCGACGATCGAGGCCTTCATGTATCCCATTCCAAAAGCGCAGCTTCGCCCCAATAGCTATGATTATGAATCAAGCCCGATGGTCAAGCCGACAGGCTTTCGCGAATATGACGCGCGCTGGCTGTTCGAAAAAGAAATCAACCTGATGGGCGTGCAGGCGCTGGGTCTGGGCCTTGGCGCGCTGCTGCATGAAATGGGCGTGAAGCCCGAGATCGTCGTCGGTCACGATTTCCGCGGTTATTCCTCATCGATCAAATATGCGCTGATCGCCGGCCTGATGGCGGCCGGGGTCAAGGTGCATGACATCGGCCTCGCGATCACGCCGATGGCCTATTTCGCGCAATTCGACCTCGATGTCGCGGCGGTTGCGATGGTCACGGCCTCGCATAACGACAATGGCTGGACCGGGGTGAAAATGGGCGCGCAGCGCCCGGTCACATTCGGACCTGAGGAAATGAGCCGCCTGCGCGATATTGTCATATCGGGCAAGTTTCGCTTCAGCGAAGGCGGCGGCTATCGCTTCGTCGAGAATTTCCCCGCGCGCTATATCGCCGATCTCACGACGAGGCGGAAGCTGTCGCGCAAGCTCAAAGTGGTCGCCGCCTGCGGCAATGGCACGGCGGGCGCCTTCGCGCCGCAGATCCTGTCGGCGCTCGGCTGCGAAGTGGCGCCGCTCGATTGCGAGCTCGACCATACCTTTCCGCGCTACAATCCTAATCCCGAAGACCTGCACATGCTGCACGCGATGGCCGAGGCTGTGCGCGAATCCGGCGCGGATGTCGCGCTCGGCTTTGACGGCGATGGTGACCGCTGTGGCATCGTCGACAACGAGGGCGCGGAAATATTCGCCGATAAGATCGGCGTCATGCTCGCCCGCGACTTGTCGGCGCTGCACGCCAACGCCACCTTCGTCGTCGATGTCAAATCGACCGGCCTGTTCGCAACCGATCCCGTGCTCATCGCCCACGGCGTCAAGGCTGATTATTGGAAGACCGGTCATTCCCATATCAAGCGCCGCGTCCGGGATTTGAAGGCTTTGGCGGGGTTCGAGAAATCGGGGCACTTTTTCTTCAACGCGCCGATCGGGCGCGGCTATGACGACGGTTTCGTCACCGCCATCGCGGTTCTCGACATGCTCGATCGCAATCCAACGAAATCGATGGCCGACCTCTATCGCGCGCTGCCCAAGACCTTCGGTTCGCCGACGATGTCGCCTTATTGCGCGGATGAGGTGAAATATGCCGTCGCCGATCGCGTCGTCGCGCGCTTCAAGGACATGCAGGCCAAGGGCGCGTTGGTCACAGGTCAGAAAATCCGCGACATCGTCACCGTCAACGGCGTGCGCGTGACGGTCGAGGACGGCACCTGGGGGCTTGTTCGCGCCTCCTCCAACAAGCCTGAGCTCGTCGTGGTCGTCGAAAGCCCGGTGTCGGAGGCGCGCATGCGCGAGATGTTCGCGGCGGTCGACGGCGTGCTGCGGGAGAACGGCGAAGTTGGCGCCTATAATCAAACCATCTGAGGCGGTCCCGCCGCGCAATTTCGGCGAGGAGGGGCCAGGAGGGGCTTGGCAGACTTCATGAGGGGCTGGTATACCAGGCCCGGGTGATGCATATTCAAGCGACGTCATTCACCGGAAAAATCCGGACGTTAGAAACGAAAATCGGAGGAAACATCAATGCGCCTGACCCGTCGAATCGCCGTTGCGAGCCTTCTCGCCGCCGCTCTCTCGGCTCCCGCCTTCGCCGCGGACAAGCCGACTATCCTGGCTTCGGTGCCGGGAATGACCTTTCCCTTCTTCGTCCACATGATGGACGCCTTCAAAGCCGAGGGCGCCAAGCTCGGCGTCAACGTCATCGAGAGCGACGGCCAGGTTTCCTCGCCCAAACAAACCGCGGACATTGAAGCGGCGCTGACCAAGGGCGTGCAAGGCATTGTGTTGAGCCCGAACGAAGTTGACGCGATGGCCCCGGCGCTCCAGGAAGCGATCGACGCCAAAGTGCCCGTCGTCACCATCGACCGGCGCGTGCCTTCCGTCAAAGGCATCCTCGCTCATATCGGCGCGGACAATGTCAAAGGCGGCGAGGCGCAGGGCGAGTTGATCGTCAAATTGTTCCCCGACGGCGCCACGATCGTGAACCTGCAGGGCCAATCGGGCGCGAGCCCCGCCATCGACCGAAACAAGGGGCTGCATAACGTTCTCGACAAGGCCGGCGCCAAATATAAGGTCGTGTTCGAACAGACCGCCGGATTCGATCGCGCGCGCGGGCTGTCGGTGACGGAAGCGGCGCTGGCCGGACTCGCCGAGCCGCCCAAAGTGATCGTCGCCGGCAATGACGATATGGCGCTCGGCGCGATGGAAGCCGTCAAGGCGCGCAACCTCAAGGGCATCGTCATCATCGGCTTCGACGCGCTGCCTGAAGCGCTCGCCCAGATCAGGGATGGCGGACTGACTGCGACGGTCGAGCAATTCCCGGCCAAGCAATGCTCGCTCGGCGTGCAGACCCTGGTCGATTTCATCAAGAACGGCAAAAAGCCTGATCAGCAGATCACCTTGCTGACGCCGGTGGCGATCACCAAGGCCAATCTGAGCGAGGCGGAGCGCTTGAACGAGGTCAAGTGATTTCGCTTCTTTGACTTGTGGCCTGCATCGGTCGAACTAAAAGGCGCGACCCTTCCCCTCTTGCGGGGGAAGGTGTCATGCGAAGCATGACGATGAGGGGTAGTCGAGCGAAGCGAGACGGCTTTGAGCGGTTGCCAGGAATCGATCTTGGACGAGAATGGCTTCGCAAAACGGCTCCAGGGGAAAGACCTCTGAGGTTCAAAGCCGTCTCGCTTCGCTCGACTCCCCTCATCCGACCTTCGCTGACGCGAAGGCCACCTTCCCCCGCAAGGGGGGAAGGAGCGCGCATAGTCCTCTCAATTTGTGGATGCACGACGCTGAAATAGCCCAACCCTTGAGATCAGTCATGACGGGTACGGAAGCTCCATCAACGCCGGCGGACGAAGGGCCAGGGCGGCCCATTCTGAAGATGACCGGCGTCTCGAAGCAATTTCCGGGCGTCAGGGCGTTGGACGGCGTCGATCTGGAGATTGCCGAAGGCGAAATCCACGCGCTGCTGGGGGAGAATGGCGCGGGCAAGTCGACGCTGCTTAAAATCCTGTCGGGCGCGCAATCGGCCGATAAGGGCAGGATCGAACTGTTCGGCGACGAGGTTCGCTTCGAGAGCCCGCATGACGCGCAGCGCGCCGGCGTCGTGACCATCTATCAGGAGTTCACGCTGGCGCCTGATATGTCGATCGCCGAGAACGTCTTCATCGGGCGCGAGCCGGGCTCAAGATTGTTGGTGAGCTGGAAGCGGCTCGCCGCCGATACGCGGGCGATCACCGATAAGATCGGCCTCAGGCGCGATCCCATGACGCTGGTGCGCGATCTCTCTGTCGCGGAGCAGCAGCTTGTCGAAATCGCGCGCGCGCTTTCGATGCGTTCGCGCGTCATCGTCATGGACGAGCCGACATCGGCGCTGAGCGAAGCGGAAGTCGCCAATCTTGCGACGATCGTGCGCAAGCTTCGGTCCGAGGGCATTTCGATCATTTTCGTCACCCACCGGCTTGAGGAAGTGTTTCGCCTCTGCGATCGCTACACCGTGCTGCGCGATGGGCGCCTCGTTGGCGCGGGGATCGTCGCGGCGACCAATGTCGACGCCATCATCCGCATGATGGTCGGGCGCGACGTCGACGCGCTTTATGGCAGCCGGCCGATCCCCGAGCCGGGGCCGATCGCGCTTGAAGTCAAGGGCCTGACGCGGCGGCGAACGGCGCAGGATCCGCATGCGATCGAATTGATCGACGTTTCGCTGCGTTTGCATCACGGCGAAATCCTCGGGCTCGCCGGCCTGGTCGGCGCCGGCCGTACGGAAACCGCGCGCGCGATATTTGGCGCCGACCGGTTCGACCAGGGCTCGATCATAGTGGAGGGACAGCCCGTATCTTTCACCTGCCCACAGGACGCGATGAATTGCGGCATCGGGCTGGTTCCGGAGGACCGCAAGAAACAGGCTTTGTTTCTGCGCCTCGCGATCCGCACCAATGTGACGATCGCCGCGCATGACCAGATCAGCCGCCTTGGCTTTTTCATCGACGAGCGCAAGGAAAACAAGCTCGTCGAGCAATATCGCCGCCTGCTGAGCATACGCATGGCGAGCCCCGACCAGGCCGCGGGCAATTTGTCGGGCGGCAATCAACAAAAAGTCGTTCTCGCGCGATGGCTGGCCCTGCGTCCGAAAATATTGATCGTCGATGAGCCGACGCGCGGCATCGATATCGGCTCGAAGGTCGAGGTGCATAATCTGCTGGTCGAAATGGCCAAGACCGGCATTGCGGTGCTCGTCATTTCCTCCGAACTGCCCGAGATACTTGCGATCTCCGACCGTATCGTCACGATGCGCGAGGGCCGGATCACCGGTGAAATCAGCCGAACCGACGCCACCCAGGAAAACCTGATGGCGATGATGACGCTGCACGAGACGCCGGCCAACGCCGGCCCGAAAATAAACTGAGAGGCACAATGTCGGATTCGAAAGCCCTGGCGCAGGGCGAAGACAAGGGGTTCGATTTCTTTGGCTTCGTCGCAAGATTCGCGCCGCTCATTTTCCTCGTCGCGCTGATGATTCTGTTCGCGCTGCTGCAACCGCGCTTTCTATCCTCGATCAACCTGTTCAACGTGATGCGGCAGGTGTCGATCACGGGTCTGCTGGCGATCGGCATGACTTTTGTGATTCTGACGGCGGGCATCGACCTGTCGATCGGCTCGCTCGTCGCCTTCGCCGGCCTCGTCGCCGCGGCGGTCGCCAAGGGCGGATTGCAGGATCGGTTCACGGTCGGGGAGGGCGGCATCGGCTATGGTTGGGGCCTTGCGGCGCTCGCCGCGATCGCGGTCGGATTAATAGGTGGCTATATCCAGGGTCTCGCCATCACGCGGCTGAAGGTGCCTCCTTTCGTGGTGACGCTCGGCGGTATGTCCGCCTTTCGCGGCGCCGCTCTGCTGTTTGCGGCCGGCGGTCCGATATCGGGTTTCGAACCGTCGTTTACCTGGTGGGGGCAGGGCAAGATCGGTCCAGCCGATCTTGCCGTTCCGGTTCCCGTCATCATCTTTCTGGCCGCCGCGGCGCTCGCGCATGTGGCGCTGCGCTACACACGCTACGGCCGCAAGGTCTATGCGGTCGGCGGCAATCCCGAGGCGGCGCGCCTTTCGGGCCTGAACGTCAACCGGATGATCTGCAGCGTCTATGTCATCATGGGATTCTTCGCCGGGCTTGGCGCCTTCGTGCTGTCGGCGCGATTGAACTCCGCCGAGGCCGTCGCGGGCACCGGCTATGAACTGACGGTGATCGCGTCGGTGGTGATCGGCGGCACCAGCCTGTTTGGCGGATCGGGGACCATTTTTGGCACCGTCATCGGCTCGATCCTGATCGGCGTCTTGCTGAACGGTCTCGTGCTGATGAATGTCTCGTCCTATATCCAGCAGATCGTCATCGGCATCATCATCGTCCTGGCGGTCGCCTTCGATACTTTCGCTAAATCGAGGCGGCGCAGGATCTAAGCGAGGAAGCGGGCGGCGATTGGCGCGATGAGAAAAGCTGCGAATGGACGCCCGCCTCGATATGACTGCCGAGCCGCCGGCCTTCGTCTTGCCCGATCTCCTGCAGCCTGGTCTCAGGATCGTGTTTTGCGGCACGGCTGCCGGGACCACGTCGGCGCGGCGCGGCCATTATTACGCGCATCCGCAGAATAAATTCTGGCCGACGCTGCATGCGATTGGCCTGACGCCGCGCCGGCTCGACCCTTCCGAATTTCCCCTTCTTCCAGGCTGGGGCGTCGGGCTCACCGATATCGCTAAGACGGTTTCGGGTATGGATAAGGAGCTGCCTTCGGGCAGCCTCGGCCGTCTCGCCTGCGACGCCCTGCATCTGCGCATCCTGACGCATCAACCCGCCATTCTCGCCTTCACGAGCCTGACCGCCGGCCGTCGCTATCTTCGCCGCCAGGCGGAGTTCGGCGAGCAGAGCGAGACGATCGGCGCGACGCGCATCTGGTTGCTGCCCTCGCCCTCGCCGGCGGCGAACTGGAACTGGCGCGAACACGAGCGCTGGTGGCGCGCGGTGGCGGAAGGCGCGCGCGGAGGAGAGTGAGGCTGAAGCGCGCGCTGACCTTGTTCGCAAGCAGCGCCTTGGCTAGGCTTTGTCGTGTTGATGAGTCCGAGCTTCGTTCCACGACTCGACAAGAGGAGCAAGGCCGGATGCCGAACTCAAAGCCCGTTCTCTATCTCCTCTGCGGGAAGATCGCTGCGGGGAAGTCTACGATCGCCGCGGGCTTGGCGTCCCGCCCGGCGACCGTCCTCATCAGCGAGGATCACTGGAGCGCCCACCTATTCCTGGATGAGTTGAAGACCATCGCGGACTACCGCCGCTATTCCAGCCGGCTTCGCAACGCCATGGGCCCGCATGTCGTCTCTCTGCTTAAAGCAGGCGTTTCGGTAGTATTGGATTTTCCTGCAAATACCGTCGCGCTCCGACGCTGGATGCGTGGGATCATCGAGGAAGCAAACGTCGCCCATGAATTGCACTATCTCGATATCTCGGACGAGACCTGTAAGCGCCGGCTGCGGGAGCGGAATGCGGCTGGCGAACACCCGTTCCGGACCGGCGAAGCCGATTACGAGCTTTTTACGAGGTATTTTACGCCCCCCGCACCCGACGAAGGGTTCAACGTCGTCGTTCACGGCGAACCGCCGCGTGCGGAGCTTTCAGGAAAACCCCCGTATCCTCGGGGCGCATTTTCTAGACCAGAACAGACGTAACTCAGTAAAGCGACAGTTCACCTTCCGCCCGCCAGCTCTTCGAGAGTCGGCGCGACCGCATCGTCTGAAATTCAGGACTTCCGCCCAAAGGCGAGCTCCACCGCGTGGAAGAGGCCGATGAGCAACGCGCCTATGGCGACAGCGATCAATGATATGAGAGGGTACTGCCCGACATCCGTCCAATGCGCGAGTAGAACCGCTATGACGAAGCAGCTCCATCCGCCGATCAGATTGGGGATGGGCGAATTGCCCAACGCGCAGGGATAGGATTCCCCCGTAATCCCTTTCACGAAATGAGGGACGCCATTCGCGCCAAACAATCCGGCGAAAAAGCAGAGGACCGCTGTTTGCCACATGCTGACTCCTGTCGGCCCAATCATCCGTTGGTTTTCATGGTCTCGTATGGCGTGATTTAAGCGGCAATCTCCGAAAAACCAGCCGCGGGCCAAGCGCGGCCAGAGCGCGCTGGGGGAGCCGTTCCGCAAGCCATATCCATAGGCTGGCGCGTTTCGTCTAACGCCGTCCGGCGCTCTCGTCTTTGTTTACGCCGTCGAGAAAGTGCGCCACCTCCAAATCGGCTCGCAGTGCGGAAAGCTCTTCGAGCGTCGGCAATTGCGGCCGGTCGCGGTCGGCGTTGACGAGGCATAGGAAGCCGAGCTTTTCGCCCGGCGCCGGGCGAAACTGATGCCAGGTCCAGGGCGGGATCGTGATGAGGTCATGCGGCTTCACCGCATGAACAATCGTCCCGACGAGCACTTGCCCCTCGCCGCGCAGGATCATCACCGCATGCATATGCTCGTGGCGCTCCAGTGTGGAATAGCCATCGGGCTCAACCTCGAAATAGCGCAATTCGCCCGCCAGGCGCGGATCGGAGAACAGAACCTGCCGCGACACCGCTTTGAACGGCGCGGCGTTCTCCTCCTTGTAGCGGCGCGAATCGACGCCCGCCCAGCGAAAATCCTCGGCTTTGCGCAGCGAGGCCGGATCAAGAACGGCGTCAGACATCCTTTTCACCATAATCATGTTCGGCGACCGCGCGCACGAAACTGGCTGTCTCGGCGGCGAGATTCTCTCGGGGCGCCGACAGAAGCGCGCCGCCGATCAGCAGCATCGCATCTTTTCCGTAGAAGCGCAGCATCTCGGGAACGCGCCGCACATTCATGCCGCCGGCCGGCACCGGAACGCCGGCCTGGAGATCGCCCCATGGCTCGCGCAACCTGCTGGCGATTTGCCCACAGGTCTGGCTCGAATAGCCAAAGCGTCCGCCGTGATTGGGGAAAATGGCGCCGTCCGCGCCGAACAGCCGGAACAGCCGCGCGAAAAGCACGGGCGAGACGCGCGCGGCGCCCGACATGGTGGGGTGGGTGATGAAGGCGAAGTCTGGATGCGCGGCGACGAGGCCTTGCAATGTCGAGACGCCAGCGATGGCGGGCGCAATCATGACGGTGTCGATGCCCTCGTCGCGGGCGACGCCAAGCTGGCGCTCGATTTGCCCAAAATGGCCTGACAGGCTCGGGATATAGCGGGTTGGCGCGCCCGTGATCGCGGCGGCCTTGCGCACGGCTCCGGCGCAGGCGCGAACGCGCGTCTCAAAGGGGCTGTAGGATTGATCGGCCAGTCCGTGGTCGTCCTTGACGAAATCGAGGCCGCCCTGCGCCAGCGCGAAAGCAAGTTCGGCGAGCGCGTCCGCCGACAGGCCCTGAGGCTTGAGGGCGGAACAGGTCAGCGCACGATTTTCAGCCCGCGCACGGCGCCGCAGTCCCTGGAGTCCATGACGAGGACCGCCAAATCTCGCAAGCAATTCGTCCGGCAGCGCGACGTCGTGGAGAATGACATCCTCATGCAGCGAAGTATTGCCGAACAGCATATTGAGGAGTTGGCCCGCGTCGTCGCCGATCGTCGATGTCGCAAGGGCGATGTCGACATCGAACCAGCCGTCGCCGCGATCGGCGATGCTGCTCACCTGGCCGACGATGTCGCTCAGGATCGAAGCCTCGCGGACGGCCGACACCGGCATTTCGACGCTTTGCTCGATTGCGATCGTGCGCGCACGCTCATCGATCGCCTTCGCGTCGCTGCGAATGCGGTAGGAAGCAATCAGTCTTGAAGGCAAAGCAGCCCCTTCTCTTTGGGTGGTCCGGCGGCGGGCGCCTCATGACCTCGTTGTTTCTGTCGAAGCGGGTTCTTCTTTCGGGGCGATCCGTTCGCTTCAATACACCGGCCTCACGCCGGCTGTCGCCGCCGCATGGATGTCGAACGTCGCGGTATAGCGCAATGCGCGCCATGACAAGCCTGCGCGATCAGTCAGTCTGCGAAATCCGCTTTCGATGACGCGAAGCGCCAGAAAGCCTTCCGGGCTGTCTTTGATCAACCCCACTCGGATCGACGCGCGGAAAGTCAATTGGGATAGGGATTGACGAAAAGTCCGACCAGTCCCGCCGCGCCCTTCGTGCGCCCTGTCAAGCGCGCCCAAAGTTCCGGCATGGTCAGTCCCGGCGGCAATTCCTTGGCGTCCAGATCGGTGGCGATGACCACGAACGTATAGTGGTGGGGCGAGCCCGGCGGAGGGCAGGGGCCGGAATAATTGGCGACGCCCTGGCTGCTCCTGCCGCCGATATATTTATCCGACGGCTTGCTGACCTCGCCCTCCGCGAAGGAAGTTACGTCCAGCGGAATTCCGTAGGCGAGCCAGTGATAGACGCCCGTGCCGCCTCGCCCTTCCGGATCGACCATGGTCAGCGCGAAACTTCTCGTTCCCTCGGGCGCGCCTGCCCAGGCCAATTGCGGCGATACATTTTCGCCGACGCAATTGGGATTGGCCGGATTGGCGTTGGCGATCTTCTTCGGCATGATGGCGCCATCTTTGAAGGTCGTTGAAGTCAGCGTGAAGGGTTCGGCCGCCAGAGCGGCTCCGCCACAGCAAAATATCAGGATTGCGGCGCCCTTCGTCAGGAGCGTGGCCGCCGGCAGCTTGCTCGCCATAGCGTTTCCCCTTTCATCCTGTTTGACCGTGCTCGGACAGGCGAGTCCGTTGGGGGGATTGTGCCTCGCCATGGCTTTGCGGGCAATCCGCCCGATATCCCGCCTTATGCTTCTTCCACGAGCGGTCGCTCTTGCGTTTCAGAGATATCTGACTAAAGTCAGAGAATGGATTCGCGCCAGATTCAGCAAGTTCGTCATTTCAACCGCGTGGTCACCCAACGCATCGGCGCGCTGGAGGAAAGCTATTTGCGTCGCGGTCGCCCTTTGGGGGAGGCGCGGCTCATTTTCGAAGCGGGCGCGCATGGCGCGGATGTGCGCGCGCTGCGAAGCAAACTCGGTCTGGATTCTGGATATCTCAGCCGGCTTCTCAGGTCGCTGGAAGCGCAAGGCCTCATCCTGGTCGACAAACAAATCGGGGATGGCCGCTTGCGACGCGTGAGCCTGACGCCGAAAGGGCAGGCCGAATTCGCGGCGTACGAGGGGCTTTCCGACGAACTCGCCCAATCGATATTGGCGCCGCTCGAAGCGGCGCAACGCGACCGCCTGGTTGACGCCATGGCGGAGGTCGAGCGACTGATCAGAGTCGCCGCCGTCGACGTGCGCATTGAAGCGCCGGGTAGCGAGGACGCGCGATGGTGCCTCGACGAATATTTTCACGAACTTACGGAACGTTTCGAGAGCGGCTTCGATCCCACCAAGAGCAATCCGGCGCGCGATGACGAGATGGCGCCCCCGGCGGGCGTGTTCATTGTCGCTCGGCTGGATGGCTGTCCGGCTGGATGCTGCGCGCTCAAGTTTGGGGACAAGACGACCGGCGAGATCAAGCGGATGTGGACGGCCTCCTCCGCGCGCGGTCGCGGAATCGCACGAAAAATGCTCCAAACGCTTGAGGCCATTGCGCGGGACGCCGGCCTGACGGCGCTTCGCCTCGAAACCAACCGGACGCTCAAAGAGGCGCAGGCGCTCTACCGCAGCGAGGGGTATCGGGAAGTCGCCCCCTTCAATGACGAACCTTATGCGCATCATTGGTTCGCAAAGGACTTGTAGCGCGGCATAGAGTCGCATTGAAGCCGCCGGCTCTCGCGCCGGTTCAGATGCGGAGTTTCGCCGCGGATCTGTCTCGCCGTCCGCGACAATGAGGCGGTGGATTTCTACGTGATGGCGTGCAGATCCATCGTCCATGTCTGACCGACGAGGGCCTTGCCGAAAGAGACATGCGGCTCTTCGCTGATCAGCTTGAAGCCAGCGGCTTCATAAAGGCGCCGGGCGGCGACAAGAATGTCGTTGGTCCACAGGGTCAATCTGGCGTAGCCGACCTCTCTGGCTCTTGCGACGCAGGCGTCGACCAAAGCCGCGCCGATCCCTAACCCACGGGCCTCCGGCTCGATGTAAAGCAGGCGCAATTTGCCTGTCGCCTCGTCGTCGCCGCGCATCAGGAAGATCGAGCCGACGATCTCGCCATGACGCTCGGCGAGCCATCCCTGTTCGCGGACGGGGTCGAAGTTCTTGACGAAGCCGCCGAGAATTTCCGCAACCAATCCGTCAAAAGTCCAGTCCCAGCCATATTCGCCGGCATAGAGCGCGCCCTGGCGATGAATCACCCAACCGATATCGCCGACTCGCGGGCTCCTAAGGATGAAATCCGGGCCAGAAGGCGCACGCGGACTCAACGCTTCCTCGATAACATCGGCTGCGCCGATCAAGCGCCGGCGCGCCGTTTCGCCGAGTGGCGCCAGCATGCCGGCGATCTGTTCGACTGTCGCCTGTTCGAGCGTATCGAACGCCGCGCGCCCTTTGGGCGTGAGGGACAGCAGCTTGTGCTTGGCGTGCGCCGCGCTTGGCGCGCTCGTGAGCAGCCTCCGCGTCCTGAAAGCTTTGAGAATCCGGCTGAGCTGCGCGGGATCGAGGCCGAGATCGCGCGCGATTTCGGCGGCGGTCGGCGACGTGCGATGGGCCAGTTCATAAAGCACGCGCGCCTGGGTGAGCGAGAAGGGGCTATGCGAAAGGCGCTCGTCGAGCAGGCCGAGCTGGCGTGTGTAGAACCGGTTGAATCGCCGCAGCCGGCCGATCGCATCCATGATTTCTCTGTCTCCAGATCTGCGGACTTAGGTTAAGCGCCTGTGTTGACTAAGTCAATACAGGCGCTGAGGCCGTGCCGAGGGACCCGCGTCGACAGGGAGCAAGACGACCGCTTCGTCCTGGCTCAGGCGAGGGGCATGTTGAAACGCAAGGCCGCCGCCAGCAGGCCCTCGCGATAATAAAAACGGTGGCCGAGCGTATTCGTCAGCGGCGTATCGAGGACAAGCTTTGCGCAGCCGAGCGCGCGTCCCTCCGCCTTGAGGCGTTCTATCAGCGCGTGGCCGTAACCGCCGCTTCGCAGCGTCTCGTCGGTCACGAGATCGTCGACATAGAGATGGACGCCGTGCACGAAATTGTCCTGAACGCGATAGCCCGCCAGGGCCACTGGTTTCGTTTCCCGCCACATCGCGAGAAGGCGATAGCCTGCTGCGACCTGACGTCTCCACCGCGCGATGAATTCCTGCTCGGAGGCAAGATGCGGTCGAAGCTGGCGCATGAGCGGATAGCAGGCCGCGACCGCGTGCTCGTCGTCCACGCTACTGATGTCCGCAAGGGGTCCGGAGGCGGCGATCGACGGCGTCATGGTTTTGCTCTCCAGGCGGCGCTCCAGCCGAGCAAGCGCTTCGCTTTCTCGCTTGAGACCGCGCCATCGTCTTCCGCGATGTTGTAGATTCCCGGCGGCCCCTGCGTAACGGCGAGTCTTGCCGCTTGCGCGGCGGCGTCCACATGGACGGGGCCTGCGCCCGACGCCGCGTCAAAGCCCGTGCCAGGGCCGTAGAGCCGGCCGTAGCGTAGCACAATGGCGTGTAGCGGCGCGTCAAGCGTCTGCCGTTCAAGGCTCGCCACGCCGCGGACCGAGACGCTCGCGCCGCCATTGGCGTCGATATTGAGCCGATCTTCTTCGCCGTGCGGCGTCGGCCCATCCGCATAAGCGAAAGCGATGCTTTGGGCGATGAACCGTCCCGCGCCGGCGCGTACGGCGGCGGCGATGAGGTTGCGCGTCCCCTCGTCTCTGATGCGCGCGTTGCGGGGCAGCGCCGCGGCGATCTGACCGGGGTCGAGGCCGGCCGGCAGGTCGGTAAGCTGATGAACGATGACGCTCGGTTGCGCCCGCGCCACGGCGTCAAGCAAAGCGTCGGCGTCGAAGACGTCGATGACGATGGGTTCGACGCCCATTTGGCGAAGGGCCGAAATCTTGTCTTGCGAACGTGTTGTCGCGATGACGCGCCAGCCGTCGGCGACGAGCAGCGGCGCGAGACGCCGGCCGATCGCGCCGCTGGCGCCGGCAAGGAACAGGCAACCGCTCATGTCCGTGGGTTTCCTGGTGGTCGATGAGGCTGGCTCGCTTCATCGAAGCGTTATAATGTTAGAGCTCGAATAATATATCAGAGCTCTAACATGATGATCAAGCCTCACCCTGGCGCCCGATTGCCCGAAGCCGGCGAAGGCAAGCGTGGCGAGGAGGGCTATCTCGGCTATCTCTTGCGCCAGGCCGCCGGCGCGCATCGGCTCAGGATGGAACGGGGGCTCGCCGATATCGCCGTCACGCTGCCGCAATTCCTAGTGCTGACGATGCTGGCCGCCTATCCCGGCCATTCCAACGCCGATCTGGCGCGCGTCGCCTTGCTGACCCCGCAGACCGTCAGCGTCATCGTCGCCAATCTGGAGCGCATGGGCGCTTTGGCTCGCCGGCCCCATGCCGTTCACGGACGCATCCAGCATCTCGATCTGACCGAGCTCGGCGTCGCTTTGCTCGCCGAATGCCGCGCGCGCGCCCATGCCGTGGAGCGCGATCTCACCGCCGGCTTGTCCGCCTCGGAGGAACAGGCGATCAGGCGCTGGCTGGTCCGCGTCGCGACGAACGAGGGCGCCGGGAAAACGGCGCCGGCCTGATGTGAGCGGCGCAATCGATCAATCCCGTCTTGAACCTTCGCCCTTTCGTCCCGATGTTGCTGACATGACAACAGCCAGCAAACCGCCGCTCTTCTCGATCCTCGATCTTGCGCCCGTGCCGCAGGGGTCGACGCCGGGACAGGCGCTACGCAATTCGCGCGATCTCGCGCAGCATGCCGAACGCTGGGGCTACAATCGCTATTGGCTCGCCGAGCATCATAATATGGTCGGCATCGCCAGCGCGGCGACCGCGGTCGCCATCGGCTATGTCGCGGAAGGCACGCGCACGATCCGGGTCGGCTCGGGCGGCATTATGCTGCCCAATCACGCGCCGATGGTCATCGCCGAGCAATTCGGCACGCTGGAATCGCTTTATCCCGGACGCATCGATCTCGGCCTTGGCCGGGCGCCAGGCACAGATCAGATGACGCTGCGCGCTTTACGCCGCGCGCCCGAAAACGCTGATAATTTTCCGCGCGACGTGCTGGAGCTGCAGGCTCTGCTTGGGCCGCTGCAAGAAGGGCAGAGGGTTCAGGCCGTTCCGGGGACGGGCCTCAATGTCCCGATCTGGATTCTCGGGTCGAGCCTGTTTGGCGCGCAGCTCGCCGCCGCGCTGGGTCTGCCTTACGCCTTCGCTTCGCATTTCGCACCCGACGCGCTGATGCAGGCTTTGCAGGTCTATCGTAAAAAATTCGAGCCGTCGCAGCAGTTGCAGCGCCCTTACGCGATGGTTGGCGTGAACGTGGTCGCCGCGGAGACCGATTCGGAGGCGCGCCGGCTGTTCACCTCCGCCCAGCAGAGCTTCACCAATCTCTTGCGCGGAACGCGCGGCCAGTTGCGCCCGCCCATTGACGATATCGAAACCTATTGGACGCCGCAGGAGAAGGCGCACGCGTCCAATATGCTGACTTATGCTTTCGTCGGATCGCGCGAAACGGTGCGGCGCGGCTTGGCGGCCTTCATCGACGAGACTGGCGCGGACGAATTGATGGTCGCCTCCGCGATCTATGATCACGAAGCGCGACTGCGCTCCTACGAAATCCTCGCCGAGGTCAAACAGGCGCTGGGCCTGGAGAAGGCGCTGATCTAAGCGAGGCCTCGGCCGGGCTTCGCCTTATCGGGGGCGTGACGCCGCACGATCGCGCGGCGGAGCCGCCGATGCCGCGCGAATGCCGCGTCCGGCCCAGGTCTTCAACGCTGGCTTGACCGGCGCGACAATTGCGTCTGCGGGCGGGATCGCCTCGGCATCGGCGCGATTGAGCTGATGCTCCGCCACGACGCGCTCATAGGGCTCGGAGGCGCATTTGATCCGATATTGAAGCACATCGCCCAAGGGCGGCATGAGCGCGCTCACGACATAGGCCCCGTTGGTTTTCAAATAATGTCCCGAATGGGGGGTCAGGGTAACGGCCTCGCCCACATTATAGAGGTGACGGCTCATATTTGTTCTCGCTGCGATTGAGGGTCGGCGGCCGCCCGTTCGTCTGGCGACGGGCCAACCGATGTCCGGCTACGGATCGGAAGGCGGCAATTAGCTCTCGGCGTCGTCCCATTTGAAAGCGGGCGCCGCGACAAATCCGGTCTCGGAGCGATTGCCGATCCATGGCGTCGGCGGCGCGGCACGCCATCGGGCGTGGTTGTTTATCATGAGAATGAACTCCATAGCCACGCGAACTCAAATGACAGGCGCCGCGCTGGCCGAGGCGCAAAATATTATCGCTCACTCCGATAGTGTTTTGCGGGTTGAATATTCTCTATAAGGCAAAAGACGGCAAATGGATACGAAATAAGACGAAACGCCGTTTTCGCTCCAATTGTCGAAATGGCGACGATAACGTTGCAATACAACCGCCTTGTGGAAAGCGACCACTGGGCGCCTCGTCGACGGAAGCGTCCCGCAAATGAGCGCGCCAGTCCAGACAGGGAACGGAACCGGCACGAATCGGCGTTGAGCGCCGCCGGGCGCAAGTCAAGAGCTTCGGCTCGCCAGAAAAATAACGCCCTTGCAGCCAGGCCGCGATTCGGTTTGTCGTTGATTCTCTTGGCTTTTTGGGTCGCGGAGCTCTCGCGCCCGCGCGAAACCTTTATCCAAGAGTTGCGTTACCGCAGGCAGGTTGCGTAGCGTTTGTCAGGCGGCAGGGCCGGGGGCGGGGTTTCAATGTGGTTGCGATCAGGGCGCGGACTTGGCTTCGCATTCGCAGAATTGTCGCCGTCTTTGTCGACGCTTATGTCCGATTCACGGCGGACGACGGGTGGGCGATCGCCAGCCATATCGCTCTGACCACTCTGACCTCCCTGTTTCCGTTTCTGATTTTCGTTACCGCGCTCGCATCGTTTCTGGGGTCTCAGGACCTCTCCGACGAGGCTGCCAAGCTGATCTTCGACGCATGGCCCGCGATCGTCGCCAATCCCATTTCGAATGAAGTTCACAGCGTTCTAACCGCGCCGCGCGGCGGCCTTTTGACGATCGGCGCCATTCTCGCGCTTTACTTCTCTTCGAGCGCGATCGAGGCGCTGCGGGTCGGTCTCAATCGGGCCTACGAAACGGTGGAGGCGCGGCCGTGGTGGCTGCTGCGGCTGGAATCAATCGCCTATGTCCTGGTTGGCGCGTTATCGCTGTTGGCGCTTGCCTTCCTCGTTGTGCTCTGGCCGTTCATCTGGGCGACGGTCTTGCGCTTTGCGCCGAGCCTCGCGCCGCTCCAGAGCATGGTGACGTTTGCGCGATTGGCGATCGCCTCTTTCGTGATGGCGATCTCGCTGCTCATCGCGCATCGCTGGCTGCCGATGGAGCGCCGGACCTTCCTTGAGATCGCGCCTGGGGTCGCGCTGACCTTCGTCAGTTGCGTCGCGTTCGGCGAGATTTTCGGCGCCTATCTCGGTGAATTCGCGCGCAATTATGTTTCGACCTATGCGGGCCTGGCTTCGGTGATGATCGCGTTGGTCTTCCTGTATACGATCGCGGCGATCTTTGTTTTCGGCGGCGATCTCAATGCGGCGATCATGCGCGCGCGCAAAGAACGCCGCCGCCATTAAGCGCGGCCCGCCTCGATCGCGTCCTCAAGCGTGCGCAATCCTGTCTTCGGCGCATTGACGAGCACCGCCATATTGCCGGGCGCATGTTCGTTCTTCCACATTTTGGTATGCGCGAGCGGGATTTTGTCCCATGGGAAAACCTCCGACATACAGGGGTCGATGCGCCGGTCGACGACGAATTTGTTGGCGGCAGCCGCCTGTTTGAGATGGGCGAAATGCGAACCCTGAATGCGCTTTTGCCGCATCCAGACAAAACGCGCGTCGAACGTCAGATTGAAGCCGCTGGTGCCCGCGCAGAAGACCACCATGCCGCCGCGCTTGACGACGAAACAGGAGACCGGAAACGTCTGCTCGCCGGGATGCTCGAACACGGTGTCGACATCCTTCTTGCCGGTAATGTCCCAGATCGCTTTGCCGAATTTGCGCGCCTGCGCCATGAACGCGGAATATTCGTCCGAATTGACCTTGGGCAATTGGCCCCAGCACTTGAAATCCTTGCGATTGATGACGCCCTTGGCGCCCAGCGACATTACATAGTCGCGTTTGGATTCGTCCGAGATGATGCCGATCGCATTGGCGCCGGCCGCCGCGCAAAGCTGCACGCCAAACACGCCAAGGCCGCCCGAAGCGCCCCAGACCAGCACATTGTCGCCAGGCTTGAGGCGATGCGGCTCATGGCCGAACAGCATGCGATAGGCGGTGGCGAGCGTCAGCGTGTAGGAGGCGCTTTCCTCCCAGGTCAAATGCCTCGGACGCTCCATCAACTGGCGGTCCTGCACGCGGCAAAATTGCGCGAAGGACCCGTCCGGCGTTTCATAGCCCCAAATGCGCTGCGAGGCGGAAAACATCGGATCGCCGCCGTTGCATTCCTCGTCGTCGCCATCGTCCTGATTGCAATGGACAACGACTTCATCGCCGACCTTCCAGCGCTTCACCTTCGAGCCGACGGCCCAGACGATGCCCGACGCATCCGATCCTGCGATGTGATAGGGGTGCTTATGGACGTCCAGCACTGACACCGGTTCGCCCAGGGCGGCCCAGATTCCATTGTAATTGACGCCGGCGGCCATCACGAGGACCAGCACGTCATGGCTGTCGAGCGGCCATGTCGGGACGACTTCGATCTTCATCGATTCTTCTGGAGGTCCGTGCCGATCCTTGCGCACAACCCAGGCGTACATCGTCGCTGGGACGTGACCCAGCGGGGGAATTTCGCCAATTTCGTAGAGATCCTTGGTCGATTCGGCGCTCATTTTGGTCGGAGATTGCCTATCGAAAGAGGCTCCGCTTGTCGCGCGATTGGTCATGTCCGTCCTCGTCTCCCCGGGATGTCGGGTTGGCCGACTTGAAATATTGCGCCGCAGCATTGCCTTCATCGCGCCACCCGTGTGGGAAATCAATCCCTCCCTTAGATGAATCGTCCGCGCGAAGGCGGGCTCGGCGTTGCGCATTCACTGTTCTATCATCAATCGTTCGCTAATATTCGCTTCAACGTTCCAAGCTTTTGTGAACGCGCCGCGAGTTATCGCCATGAATTCAATTCCCTGGCTAGCGAATATGAAAGACCTTTCCGGCGCAGAATTTTCATTTCTGATTCTCATCGTGATTATCGCGGTGCTGGCGACCGGCTTTGTCCTTGACGTCATTGCGCGGGGCTCAGGATTTGGGCCCTTCCTCAATGGCGTTCTCGCCTTGATTGGCGTTTGCGCGGGAATCTATCTGCGCTATCGGTTGTTCGCGCCATTTCGCGCCGACGACCTTGTCCTGACGATCGGTTTCGCGATTGGGACTGCATTTGTCCTGTTCTTTGCGCTTGGCTTCGCCAAGAGCCGGCTTTCCTGAATCGGACGGGAGACTTCCGCCCGCCGCTCGGCCCTCTGAGCGATCGCTGGCGCGGGGCGAGGATTTCTGTAATTGTGCTCTGCAGCAAAAGCAGCGATGCGGCGGCAAGGGCGGATGATGCAGACGACGCCAAACGGCGATTTTGGGGCGCGAAAACGGGATATGCCCTGGATTTTCCGCACTTATGCGGGTCATTCATCCGCGGCCGAGTCGAACAAGCTCTTTCGCGACAATCTGGCCAAAGGCCAGACGGGGCTTTCCATTGCCTTCGATTTGCCGACGCAAACCGGCTATGACAGCGATCATCCGCTGGCGCGCGGCGAGGTCGGCAAAGTGGGCGTCGCGATCTCGCATATTGGCGACATGCGTGCGCTGCTCGCCGATATTCCGCTTGACCGGATGAACACCTCGATGACGATCAACGCGACCGCGCCCTGGCTGATGGCGCTCTATGTCGCGGTCGCCGAAGAGCAGGGCGCGCCGCGCGCCAGCCTGCAGGGGACGACCCAAAACGACATCATCAAGGAATATCTTTCGCGCGGCTCCTATGTGTTCCCGCCGGGCCCCTCGCTTCGCTTGACCAAGGACCTGATCCTGTTTTCGGCGCGCGAGACGCCGAAATGGAACCCGATGAACGTTTGCTCCTATCATTTGCAGGAGGCCGGGGCGACGCCGGTGCAGGAACTCAGTTTCGCGCTGGCGACGGCCGTGGCCGTGCTCGATATGGTGCGCGCGTCCGGCGAGGTCGACGAAGCCTCCTTTGCCGAAGTCGTCGGGCGCCTGTCCTTCTTCGTCAACGCCGGCATGCGCTTTGTCACCGAATTGGCGAAAATGCGCGCTTTCGCGGAATTGTGGGACGAGATTACGCGCGAGCGCTATCAGGTCGCCGACCCCGTCAAACGGCGCTTTCGCTATGGCGTTCAGGTCAATTCGCTCGGCCTCACCGAGCAGCAGCCGGAAAACAACGCCTACCGCATTCTCATTGAAATGCTGGCGGTCGTACTGTCCCGCAACGCCCGTGCGCGGGCCGTGCAATTGCCGGCCTGGAACGAGGCGCTCGGCCTGCCGCGCCCCTTCGATCAGCAATGGTCGCTGCGCCTGCAGCAGATCATGGCCTATGAGACGGACCTCCTGGAATTTGGCGACATTTTTGAAGGCAGTCGCGAAATCGACAGTCTAGTCGCCGCCCTCAAAGCCGAGGCGCGAACCGAACTGGCCGCCATCGGGGCGATGGGCGGCGCGGTCGCGGCGATTGAATCGGGCTATATGAAGCGCAAGCTGGTTCAGTCGAACACACGCCGTCTTGAGGCGATCGAGCGGGGCGAGCAGATCGTCGTCGGCGTCAACCGGTTCACGCAAAGCGAGCCGTCGCCTTTGACCGACGGCGGCAATTCCATCATCGTCATCGCGCCCCAGGTCGAAGCCGATCAGGTCGCGCGGCTGCAAAGCTGGCGCGCGGCGCGCGACGAGAATGCGGTTCAGCGCGCGCTCGACGATTTGCGCAAGGCGGCCAGAGAGGGAACCAACATCATGGTTCCCTCGATCGAAGCGGCCAAAGCGGGCGTCACCACCGGCGAATGGGGTGCGACGCTCCGAGCGACATTCGGCGAATATCGCGCGCCGACCGGCGTCAGCCCTGTCGCCCGTCAGGAAGCGGCCGATCTTGACGACGTGCGCGCCGAAGTCGAGCGCGTGTCGCTGAAGCTCGGCGCGCGGCTGAAGTTTCTGGTCGGCAAGCCAGGTCTCGACGGCCATTCCAACGGCGCCGAGCAAATCGCCGTGCGCGCCACCGACGCCGGCATGGATGTCGTCTACGACGGGATCCGATTGACGCCGGCCGAGATCGTGGAACGGGCGAAGGATGGCGTGCATTGCGTCGGTCTGTCGATCCTGTCGGGCTCGCATTTGGCGATGGCGTTTGAAGTCGCCGACAGGCTGCGCCAGGCTGGCCTTGGCCACATTCCTATGGTGGTCGGCGGCATCATTCCTGAAGCGGATGCCGAGACGTTGCGCTCGAAAGGCATCGCGGCGGTCTATACGCCGAAGGATTTCGCGATCAACCGCCTGATCGGCGATATCGTGAGGCTGGTCGATTCGCGAACAGTTTGACGCGGCGCGCCACCGTTAACTCTAAGCGTCGCTAACGCGAACGTGAGCGCCTCCGGGCCATTTGAACTTGCCGCGACGGAGGGGCTCAGCCATGTTCCGGCGGTTTTTGGACGGGCGCCGCGAAAAAAAAAGCGCGGATTTGAGAGCGACAGCCATATTGGATCGAGAATAAGCAATGGATATGTCGCCGCCTCAAATAGTGCCGCACGAACAGCGGCGCGATATCGTCATCGGCGTTCTGGTTGCGATGATGCTTGCCGCGCTCGATCAGACGATCGTCGCGCCGGCCTTGCCGACGATCGGCGCTTCGCTTGGCGACGCCGACTTTCTGGCCTGGATCATTTCCGTCTATTTGCTCACCGGCACGGCGGTCACGCCGCTTTACGGCAAGCTTTCAGACATTCACGGCCGTCGCCCGATCATGTCGCTGGCTTTGGGTATTTTTCTCGTCGGCTCCGTCATTTGCGCGCTTGCGCCGAGCATGCCGGTCATCATCTTCGGGCGGGCGATCCAGGGTCTTGGCGGCGGTGGGCTCGTCGCGCTTGCCCAGACCGTTATCGCCGATGTCGTGCCGCCGCGCGAACGCTCGCGCTACGTCGTCTACATCTCCACGGTCTGGGCGACTTCGAGCGTCGCCGGCCCGATCCTCGGCGGTTTTTTCGCGCAGCATCTGTCATGGTCGCTGATCTTCTGGATCAACCTGCCGATCGGCGCGCTCGCTTTTTTCATGACCCATACGCGCCTGAAGGGCCTGCCGCAGATCCGGCGCGACCATCGCCTGGATGTGTTGGGCGCGGCGTTGATCACAAGCGCGACGGTCGCATTGATGCTGGTCCTGACCTTGGGCGGCGCGCGCCTCGCCTGGACCTCGCCGATCATTCTCGCGCTCGCGCTGGCCGCCGCCTTGCTGACCGCGATGCTGCTCGTCCATCTCAGGCGCGCGCCCGAGGCGTTGATCCCGCTCGATATCTTCCGCAATGAAGTCGTCGGCACGGCGACCGCTTCGATATTTTTTTCGATGTTCGCTTTCATCGGCTCGACTGTCTATCTGCCGATCTATTTCGAATTCGTTCTCGGCAAGGATTCGACGGTAGCCGGCGCTGGCCTCATCGCTTTAGTCGGCGGCAGCGTCATTGGCGCAACGATCGCCGGTCGCACCATGCCGCGCATCGTCCATTACAAGCGCGTCGCCACGATCGGACTATGCTTCGCCATCATCGCCTTGGCCGCGTTGTCGCTGTTCGCGTCCGGCCTCAGCTTCTGGCAGGCCGAGACTTTGGTTTTCGTCCTCGGAATCGGGGTCGGACCCTTGTTTCCCACGGCCACCGTTTCCGTTCAAAACGCCGTCGACCGGCGCGATCTTGGCGTCGCCACCGCCACGCTCGCTTTCTTACGCACATTCGGCAGCGCCCTGGGCGTCGCCTTGATGGGCGCGGTCGTCATCGGATTTGGCATCGTCACAGACGCCGGCGTGCCGCAAAGCGCCGGGGCCATATTCGACCCGGAACTGGCTCAACGCGCCGGCCTCGCCTTTACCGTGATGTTCGCCCTGCAAGGACTGGCTCTGGCGATCAGCCTGGCCTGTTTTCTGATGATGGAGGAAAGGCCGCTGCGAGGCTCAACGCCGAGCGTGGCGGCGTTGGCGGAGTGAGCGCGCGGCCTTCTCCCGTCACGACATGATCTGACCGCCATTGGCGCTGAGCGTTGAACCGGTGATGAAGCCGGCGTCGTCCGAGGCCAGAAAGACGACGCAGCGCGCGACTTCCTCGGGTTGGCCGAGGCGACGCACCGGGATATGCGGCAGGATCGACTTTTCGACGACCTCTTTGGGCACAGCCAATACCATTTCGGTCGCGATATAGCCGGGGCAGATGACGTTGACGGTCACGCCCTTGCTGGCGTTCTCCTGCGCCAGCGCCTTGGTGAAGCCGATGTCGCCGGCCTTCGATGCGGAATAATTGACCTGGCCCATCTGCCCCTTCTGGCCATTGATCGAGGATATGTTGATGATGCGTCCGAAATTGCGCTCGCGCATGCCCTCGATGACCGGGCGGCACATGTTGAACAGCGAGTTGAGGTTGGTGTTGATGACGCCGTACCACTGATCCACGGTCATCTTGTGGAACATGCCGTCCTTGGTGATTCCGGCATTGTTGACCAACACTTCGACGGGGCCGAGGTCTTGCGCCACCTGCGCGAGGCCGGTTGCGCAAGACTCATAATGGGCGACGTCCCATTTATAGGTCTTGATGCCGGTTTCGGCGGTGAACTTCGCCGCCGCCTCGTCATTGCCGTGATAGGTCGCCGCGACGCGATAGCCTGCGGCGGCGAGCGCCCTCGAGACGGCCGCGCCGATGCCGCGCGTGCCGCCGGTGACAACTGCAACTCTCGCCATCGCGTTCTCCTTTTTCGACGTTTCCCCGGCGCGCGTTCTCTTTTGACGCTGCGCGAACCCTGTTCCGACCGGGCGCCGAAAGAGCGCGCCCGGAGCCGTGCGTCGCTTAACGTTCGACCGTCAAAGCAATGCCCATGCCGCCGCCGATGCAAAGCGTCGCTAGCCCCTTCTTGGCGTTGCGCCGTCCCATTTCATGCAGCAGCGTGACGAGAACGCGTGCGCCCGAGGCGCCGATGGGATGCCCGATCGCGATCGCGCCGCCATTCACATTGACGATGGCCGGGTCCCAGCCCATGTCCTTATTGACGGCGAGCGCCTGGGCCGCGAAGGCCTCGTTGGCCTCGACGAGATCGAGATTGCCGACTTTCCAGCCTGACTTTTCCAACGCCTTGCGGGAGGCGGGGATTGGCCCGGTGCCCATAATGGCGGGATCGACGCCGGCGGTCGCCCAGGAAACAATGCGGGCGAGCGGCGTCAGGCCGCGTTTCTTGGCCTCTTGCGCGGTCATCAGTACGACAGCCGCCGCGCCGTCATTCAGCCCCGAGGCATTGCCCGCCGTCACCGAGCCTTCCTTGGAGAAGGCCGGCTTCAACTTGGCCAAAGCGTCATAAGTCGCGCCATGGCGGATATATTCGTCGTCGGCGACAATGACGTCTCCCTTGCGGGAGGCGACGGTGAAAGGGGTGATCTCGTCCTTGAAGCGGCCGGCCTTCTGGGCCGCTTCGGCCTTGTTTTGCGAGGCCACGGCGAAGCGATCCTGGTCTTCGCGGCTGATCTGCCATTTGGCCGCGATATTCTCGGCCGTGTTTCCCATGTGATAACCGTGAAAGGCGTCGATCAGGCCGTCCTTCAGCATCGTGTCGACCAGCTTCAACTCGCCCATTTTCACGCCCGAGCGCAAATAAGCGCCGTGCTGGGCCTGCGACATCGATTCCTGACCGCCCGCGACAACAATATTGGCGTCGCCATTACCGATCTGCTGCAGCCCCAGCGCGACCGCGCGCAAACCGCTGCCGCACAATTGGTTCAGGCCGAAGGCCGTCTTTTCCTGCGGCACGCCCGCTTTCATCGCGGCCTGGCGCGCCGGATTCTGCCCCTGTCCGCCCGACAGGATCTGCCCCAGGATCACTTCGTCGACCTCGGCCGCCTCGATCTTGGCCAAGGCGATCGCCGATTTGACGGCGGCGGCGCCAAGCTCATGAGCGGAAGTGTTGGCGAAAGCGCCGCTGAACGAACCGACCGCGGTTCTCGTGGCGCTGACGATGACGATGTCTGTTGCCGGCATGAGATGCTCCTGGACGAAAATCGACGCCAGGCCGGTTTCGACCGGCGAGGCAGGGTTAAAGTGCTTATACTCATTGTTCGGCCGTTGCGAAATGAGCGCTTGAAAAGATTTGAGCGGCGCGATTTGATCTCCAGGCCGCCTCGTCAGGCGGATCATTGACAAATGCCGGTCAAAAATGGCGTTCTGCCCTATCGGCCCTGTGAATGAAGTTCCGGCGAGGTCCAAAACGGCCTATCGTCCCATCCGCCCCGCCGGGGCGCCGTCCCGACGTGGAACCCAATCGCCATGACCAACCCGACCGCACCAATCACCATCAAGAAATATGCGAACCGGCGTCTGTACAATACCGCGTCAAGCGCCTATGTGACCTTGGCCGATCTGGCCAAGATGGTGAAGGCAGGCGAAGACTTCGTCGTTCACGACGCCAAGACCGGCGAGGAGATTACTCGTTCGGTCCTGACCCAGATCATTTTCGAGCAGGAGGGGAAAGAAGGCCAATCCCTGCTTCCCATCACGTTCCTACGGCAGTTGATCCGGTTCTATGGCGACAGCGTTCAGGCCCTCCTGCCGAGCTATCTTGAATTCTCGATCGATCGCTTCACCGGCGAGCAGCAAAAATTTCGCGAGGAGGCCAGCCGCGCTTTCGGCGCCGCGCCCTTCGCTGCGCCCTCTTTCGGCGCTCTTGAGGAACTGACGCGCAAGAATCTCGCCGCCTTCACCAAGGCTTTGGGCATGTTCACGCCGTTCGTCGGCCCACTGCCGACGCCCGTCGATCCCGCCGCGCCCCATGCGCCGGCCGAGAAGGCCGATCTCGACGAGTTGAAAACCCAGCTCTCCGAAATGCAGCGCCGCCTCGACAGCCTCGCCGACAAGAGATGAAGGGCGGCGCGAGCGCCGCCGCCGATTGCTAAAATTTGTCCTTGCGGGTGCGGATTTCGGCGAAGACGGCGGCGGGGTCTGCGCCGATCATGCCGAGCGTCGTCTGAACCTCCGTCTCCTCGGCGCGCAGGAAGGGATTGGTGGTCAGCTCGAGGCTCATCGTCGTCGGCAAGGTCGCCTGACCGGCGGCGCGGCGGCGCGCGATCTCTTCGACGCGGTCCTTGAGGACGACATTGTCCGGCTCGATCGTCACCGCGAAGCGGGCGTTGGATTGAGTATATTCGTGCCCGCAATAGATCTCGGTTTCGCCGGGCAGGCGGTCGGCGAGTTTGACCAGCGAATCCCACATCACGCTGAGCGGCGTCTCAAAAACGCGCCCACAGCCAAGCGCGAATAAAGTGTCGCCGCAAAACGCAATCTCGTCTTCCTCGAACCAATAGCAGATGTGTCCGGCGGTATGGCCGGGCGTTTCGATGATCTTGGCGGCGATGTCGCCGACATGGGCATAATCGCCCTCGCTGAGCAGGGCGTCCAGCGCGCCGATGCGCGAGGCCTCCTTGGCGGGACCGACGATGCGCAGCTTGGGGAAGCGCGCCTTCAGCCCAGGTATGCCCTGGGTGTGATCGGCGTGATGATGGGTGATGAGCAGATCCGTCAGCTCCCAGCCCTGCGCGGCGGCGGCGGCGATGATCGCGTCGGCGTCCGGCGCATCGATGGCGGCGGTGGCGCCTGAACGTGAATCATGGATGAGCACGCCGAAATTGTCCTGCAGGCACATGAATTGATGGACATGGGTCGTCATGTCGGGCCTTTCGTGAATAAACTCAGGGCGTCAAGAACTTCCATAGCGGGCTTTTCGCCGCGCCGGCGAAATGCAAGAACATCGCGATGCCTCTCGATGTCAACGAGCTTCGTGGTTTTTATGCGACCCCTCTCGGCGATGTGGCGCGCCGGCTGATCGGGAGGGTGCTGCGCGCGCGTTGGGATAATTGCGTCGGCCTGTCGCTGATGAGCCTGGGCTTCGGAGCGCCCTATCTCGACCGCTTCCGCGATGAGGCGATGCGCGCCCTGGTCTTCATGCCGGCCGAGCAGGGCGTGGTGAATTGGCCGGCGTCGGGGCGTTCGTCCTCGGCGCTGGTCGAGACGGTCATGCTGCCGCTGCCAGACGCCTCGATCGACCGCATTCTCGTCGTGCACGCGCTCGAGACCGCCGAGCATCCCAACGCTTTGCTCGAAGAAGTCTGGCGCGTCCTGACGCCGGGCGGACGCGCGCTGTTCGTTGTGCCTTCGCGGCGAGGGGTCTGGGCGCGGGTCGACGGCACGCCGTTCGGCTTTGGCCGGCCCTATTCCAAGGGGCAATTGCGCGAATTGATGCGCGAGACCCTGTTCTCGCCGATCTATTGGGGCGAGGCGCTCTACGCGCCGCCGTTCCAGCGCCGCCTGTTCCTGAATTGGGCGACGATGTTCGAACGCATCGGGGCGGTGCTAGGCCTGCCCTTTGCGGGCGTTTTCATCATCGAGGCGACCAAACAGCTCTACCGCCCCGTCAGCGTGCGCCGCGCCATTCGCCGCGAAGTCGCCGAACTGCATCCGGCGGCCCTCGCGCCGAGCGCGCATCGCGGGTTGAAGATCGGCCGCTTGCGCGACGCGCTCACATCGCTGGCGCGGCGTCGATCCCGGCAGGCTTGCTCGCATCGAGCCGCATCTTGAGATAATCGGCCGCTGAAATCGGCTGATATTTTGCGCTCTCGCCTTCGGGCACGCAGCTTGGGATCGCGGCCACTTTGGCGTCAGGATTAGGATCGAGGAAGAAGGCGATCGAATAGCGCTCCTTGCCGCTGCGATTGACCACGCGGTGCGGCGTCGACACATAAATGTCATTGGTCCAGCGCATCAGGCAATCGCCGATATTGACGATGAAGGCGCCCGGCATGACCGGGGCGGCGATCCATTCGCCGCCGCGCGTCTTCACTTCAAGGCCGCCGACATTGTCGGTCGCCAGCAAAGTGATGTTGCCATAATCGGTATGCTCGCCCGCGCCCATCTGGCCGGCCGGCGCATCGGCGGGCAGGGCGGGATAATGCAGCATGCGCAAAGTCGCCAGCGAGCGGTCGAGCTTGTCCCCGAAGAAGCCGGCGTGCAGCCCCAGATCCAGCGCGAAAGCGCGATGGATTCGCTGGCCGAGCGCGATGCAATCATCGAAATAGCCGAGCAGAACCTTTTTGAAATCGGGCAGGTCGGGCCATGCGTTGAGGGAGCGGAACGGCACGCCGGCGAGCAATTCGGGATCGTCGGGCGCAAGGTCGAGGCCGATGTTGAAGGCCTCCTTCATATCGGCGCCCGCGGCCGGATCGAGCGCCTCATGCAGCAGGCCGGAATAGCCCCGATTGCCGCCAATGGTCTCGATCGCCAGCGCGCGTTTTTTGGCGATCGGCTCGGCGAAAAATTGCGCCGATTGCGCGAAAGCGGCGGCGATGGTGTCGACGCCGTGATTGACGACGTAGAAGAAACCGATGGTTCGGCACGCCTTGCCGATGTCGCGCGAAATCCTGTGCAGCGCTATGTGATCGCTGCTTTCCAGACCGCTGAGATCGATGATCGGAAGTTCATTGGTCATGGCTACGACTCCCATTTCACGCGTTGCAAATCCGGTTCAACAACAGCCAAGTTGTCCGCGATAGAATTGCGCCGCGCCCGCCTCCAGAGAAGTCCAAGCGTTGAGGAACGGCTGCCGCGACGGCATGGCGCGGCGATAGCTTTCGCGCAGCGCCGCATGCGCCGCATCAAGATCGGGGCCGGTCAGGCGGCCGTCCCGCACAATTTCGCGGGCCGCCACAATCAAACGCGCGACATGCGCCATCGAGGCGCGTGCGAAGACGAGATCGACCGGCGCGACAGGCATGATTCCATCGCGATCGAGGCGATCGAGATCGAGAACGAGAATGTCTGCGGGCTCGCCGATCTTCAGCGCGCCTGCCCCCGGCGCGCCATTGGCGAAGCGGCCATGGGCGACGATCGTCTCCAGCCATGGTCCGCGTTCGATCACATTCTCAAATCCCCAGCCGCCATGCAGGAAATGACCGAGCCGCATTTCGCGCAAAATATCGTCGTCCTCGTCGAGCGCCGAAGCATCGACGCCGAGCGCGACGCGGCAGCCGCGTTTGATCGCTTCGCCGATCGGCGCGATTCCTGAGCGCAGATGAAGGTTCGAGCTCGGATTGGTCGCGATGATCGCGCCGGCTTGCGCGATGAGATCAAGCTCGTCCGGGCGCGCGTGAACGCAATGGGCGAGCGTCAACCTCTGCGTCAGCAGGCCAATGTCGCGCAGATGCGCGACGACGCCCTGGGGATAGGCGCGATCCGCGAAAGCGCGCTGATAGAGCGTCTCCAGCAGATGCATATGAATGCGCCGGCCGGTGCGCGCCGAAGCGTCGGCGATCGCGCCAAGCAATTCGTCCGAGCACCATTGCGGGCCATTGGGGCCAAATTGAACGGTGAAGGTCGGGCTCTCGACCGCCGCCGCGATCGCCTCGACGCGCGCAATCTGCTCGCTGGCGCTCGGCATGGGACTGAGGAATTGCGCTTCGACGATGCTGCGCGCTTCGGCCGGCATCGTGTCCAGCACCGCCGACGATGGTCCATAGACCAGCGGATTGCGGTCGCGCATGAAGAGAGCGAACGTGACGCGTATGCCGACATCGCTCGCGGCCCGCGCGATTTCGCGCGCCTCGTCGATGAGGGACATTGGCCCATGCGCGCGCGTATAATGGGCCATGACGGAAGCTGCGCCGCCGCGCGCCGCGCGGCCGAAGGCGGCGAGCGCGCCAAGATAGGGATCGATCGCCGGCATTGCGCCAAGCCGCAACAGCCACGTCTCCAGCGGCTTGCCCGCGCCGCCAAAAGAGGTCGGCGACAGCGGCCGCGCATGATCATGCGCATTGGCGAGCGCGGGCAGGGCGAGCAGGCGGGGGGAGGGGGTTGCGGTGGAAGGCGAGATCGCGGCGATGAGGCCGTTTTCGATGACGATGTTGACGGGTGCGGGGTCGCTTCCAAGAAGCGTAACGCCGGACAGAATCACAGCGCCCTCCTTCCCCCCTTGCGGGGGAAGGTGGCCTTCGCGTTAGCGAAGGTCGCGGACGAATGCTCCGCATTCGCCTTGGGATGAGGGGGCGCCTGACGTAGGCGCCATACTCGCCGATTTGCAGACTTCGTCGACCGCATCTTCTTCGGCGCCGACCCCTCATCCCACGGCGAACGCAAAGCGTTCGTCCGGATGCTTCGCATGACCCCTTCCCCCGCAAGGGGGGAAGGGGCGCATATCGGGCTCACGTCGCACCTTTAGCCGCAGGCTCGTCAATCACGCTCACATGCGCCGCCACGATCCGCCAACCCTGCGGAAAGCGAACCCAGGTCTGCATCTGGCGGCCGATCTTGCCTGGCGCATTGTCGCGGCGGAACAAAGTGGCGGCGATCGCCAGATCATGGCCGTAGGTCGTAATGGCGGTCTGTTCGAGTTTGCGCGCGAGCCCTGCCGCCGGGCGGCCAGCGCGAAACGCCTTGATCGCGGCATAGCCATAGAGATTCTCAGCCACCCCATAGCGGACGGCGCTTTCGCTATCGAGGAAGAAATTGTCGAGCGCCTCGACGTCATTATGGACAAGCGCCTGCTCGTAGGCGGCGAATTCGGCCTCGACTTCGGCTTTGATCATGAGATCGTTGATAATCATCTTGCGCCTCTACGCGCTTCGATCGCCGCGCGAACGTCTCTCAAAAACGGGATGTCGGCGAACTGGTCGGGACGGATTTTCTCCCAGGCGACGCCGGCAGGTTGGAGATAAGGCGTCTCGGTGTCGATCAGTTCCAGCTCGGTCGCGATAAAATTCAGCGCGCTGTCGTGATTCTCCATGACCACCCGGTCTTCCGCGACAATCTGGGACGAATGAACGCAAGTGGCGATCGGCGTCTTGTCCGTAACTTTGCCAAGCTCGCGGAAAATACCCTGTTCGAGATCGGCGAAGCCCGCGCCCTTGCCGGTGCGCCCGCCGCGCCGCGTCACCGCGACGCAGCCGACGACGCAAAAATCGAGCGCGGGCATGTCCTCGAAGGCAATCGGCTCGCCATGAATCATGAAGCCTTGCGCCGTCGCCGCCGTTTCGAAATCGACGCCCTTGGCGGCGAGCTTGTCAGGATCGATGCGCAGGTATGGGAAGCCCTTGGTCAGATAGGGGACCGGCGAAAACAGCAGCTTGCCGTCGTAGAGCGCGCGCAGGCGCAGCGGAATCTGCGGCGGGTCGGGATTGCATTTGACGACGCGGGCGCTTTTCCAGGCGTCGAGTTCGGAGAGCCGTTTGGCCGCCATGTCGGCGCCGACGAAATTGGGAATATGGTCGAAGGTCGGGCCGATATTGACGCCGGCATCGATCAGCGCGCGCCAGACATCGGCGCGCACGATATCCTTGGCGCTGTTGCGCCCCACCCACCGCGACTGCCCTTCGGCGCTTTTGGTCATGGCTCATCCGCTCTTGTGTTCTCCCTCCCCCACAAGGGGGGAGGGGATTCAACGCGCCTTTGCGATCGGCGCGCTGACAATTCCTTGCGCTTCAAGCGCCCGCGCGACGCGCAGCACGAGATCCTCGCGCCATGGCGCCGCGATGATCTGTACGCCTATCGGCAGCTTTTCGCCATCCGTCCAGACGGGAACCGTCGCGACAGGCAGGCCGATGAAGGATATCGGCTGGGTGAACAGGCCAAGATTGGGCCGCACCAGCATTTCCTGCCCATCTAGCATCATCGTCCTCTGGCCGAGCAACGGCGCGCGGCAGGGCGTCGCGGGGGCGAGAACAATATCGACGCCTTTGAAGACTTCAGCGACTTGATGACGAAACCAGCTACGAAATTTCTGCGCCTTGACGATCCAGGCGGCGGGCAGCATCGCCCCGGCGATCAGCCGATCGCGGACGTCGGGGTCGAAGTCGGCGGCGCGCGTGCGCAGGCGATCGAGATGGAGCGCCGCGCCCTCGGCCATGGTGATGAGATAGCCCGAGGCGCGCGCGCGCTCGGCCTGCGGGAGGTCGACCACGCGCGCCGCGCCGAGCGCCCTGGCGACCCGCGCGACCGCCTCGAAAGCGGCAGGCTCGCCCGTCCTGGCGAAATAGCCGCCGAGCGCGGCGATGCGCAGGCCGCCGACGCCCTGTTCGAGACTCGCCGACACAGGATTGGGCGCGACATCGGCGAGCGCCGGATCGTCGGCGTCGGGCCCGAGCATCGCGTCATAGGCGAGCGCGAGATCCCGCACCGAGCGTGCGAACGGCCCGAGATGATCAAAGCTCGCAACGAACGGAAAAGTGCGCGCGCGCGACAGGCGTCCATAGGTGGGTTTCAGGCCAAATATGCCGCATAGCGAAGAGGGCACGCGGATCGAGCCATTGGTGTCGGAGCCAAGCGCCAACGGCACCATGCCGCTGGCGATCGCCGTCCCCGATCCGCCCGACGATCCGCCCGACATATGGTTGACGTCATGGGGATTGCGCGAGGGGCCGTCATGCGCGTTCTCGCCTGTGAAGTCATAGGCGTATTCGCCCATGTTCAGGCCGCCGACAAGGATCGCGCCCGCCGCTTCCAGGCGCTGCACAAGCGTGGCGTCGGCGCCGGCGGGCGGCAGGTCGCGGTTGATTTTCGAACCCGCCCGCGTCGGCAGGCCGGCGATGTCGAACAGATTCTTGGCGGCGAAAGGCGCGCCGGCCAGCGGACCGAGCGCCTCGCCTTTGGCGCGCGCGGAATCGATGGCGTCCGCTTTGGCCAGCGCGCGCGTCGCCGTCACATCGGTGAAGGCGCCGAGCGCGCTATTGCGCGCCTCGATGCGCGCCAGCGCCGCGTTCACGAACTCACGTGCGCTCGCCTCGCCGGATTTCACGGCGGCGGCGATTTCGGCGGCGGGAAGATCCTCACTGGCGAATGTCATGGCGTGAACACCGGCGCCGGCTCCTCGTGATCGCTGAGATCGGCCTCCTCCATCAACGCAGCGTAGCGTGCGGCTATATCGAGATGCGTCTTCACGGCGTCGCGCGACGCTGCGCCGACGACAAGGCCGAGCAGGGGCGCGAGCGCGTCGATGATGGCATCGGCGTTGAAGGTGGGTTCGGTCATAGCGCAATTCTCACTTTAACCCACCGCCGTCATGGCCGGGACAAGCCCGGCCATGACGCGCCGGAGGCACAAGGCGTTGCCGTCTCTCATCCCAAAGCCTTGCTTAGCGCATAGAGCGGCGTCGTCCAGCCGACAATGGCGCCCTGCGCGCGGATCATATCCAAAGCAGCCGCCTTGAAGCGCGGGAAATAGCTGGCCGTCGCATCTTCGATCAGCAGGCATTCATAGCCGCGATCATTGGCCTCGCGCATCGAGGTCTGCACGCAGACTTCCGTCGTGACGCCGGCGAAGACGAGGTGGGTGATGCCGCGCTCTTTCAGGATTTCGCCAACTTCCGTCGCATAGAACATGCCCTTGCCCGGCTTGTCGATGACGATCTCGCCGGGCGCCGGCGCGCAGGTGGCGACAATCGCATTGCCCGGTTCGCCGCGCACGAGAATACGGCCCATCGGGCCCTCGTCGCCGATGCGCAAAGCCGGATTGCCGCGCAGGCGCTTGGCCGGCGGACAATCGGAAAGATCGGGCTTGTGGCTCTCGCGCGTATGCAGGATCGGCCATTGCTTCCGGCGAAACAGGGCGATCAGCGCGGCGACGGTCGGGACGATCGCAGCGACGGGCGAAAGATCATTGCCCAAAGTTTCGCCAAAGCCGCCAGGCTCGACGAAATCACGCTGCATATCGATGACGACCAATGCCGTGTGAGCGGGATCGAGCGGGTAGGGGAAAGGGCTCGCGGCGACTTCTATTCTGTCGGGGGCTCCGGACATTTTAATGGCCCGCCATATAGCGGCCGATCGTCGTGCGGTCGGCGCCCGCCGCCGGCGTAAGATAAGCAACTTTCCCCTCGGAGATGACGGCGATGCGGTCGGAGAGTTCAAGAATTTCGTCGAGGTCTTCGGACACGAGAAGCACCGCGGCGCCGCGGTTGCGTTGGTCCATGATCTGCGCGCGTATGTCGGCGACCGACACAAAATCGAGACCGAAGCACGGGTTGGCGACGATGAGGACATCGACGTCGACCGAGAGTTCGCGCGCCAGCACGGCGCGCTGCACATTGCCGCCCGAGAGATCGCGGATCGGCGTATCCGGCGTCGGCGTCTTGACATTATAGCGCGCGATGAGATCGCGCGCCTGCGCCCGCATCGGCTCAGGAGACAACCACCATTTCATGCTGGCGATCGGCGGCTTGTCGAAGCTGCGGAACGCCATGTTTTCGGCGACCGACATGGTCGGCACCGTCGCGTTCTTCAGCGGCTCCTCGGGCAGGCCGAAGACTTTGAAACGATAAAAATGATCGCGCTTCGGCTCGAAATCCTGATCGTTGATCAGCACCTGTCCCATCTTGATCGGCCGCTGCCCCGACAAGGCCTCGACCAATTCGCTCTGCCCGTTGCCCGAGACGCCGGCGATGCCGACAATCTCGCCCGACTTGATCTTGAGGTCGAAGCCGGCGACGGCGTCGCGGCCTTCGTCGTTTTCAACGAACAGGCCGGCGATTTCCAGGGACGCGCCGATCCGGGGCGGGTCGACCCGGGCGGCCGACTGGCGGATCACCGCGTCGCCGATCATCATCGCCGCCATTTCGCGCGTCGTCAGCACGCCGACCTTGCCTCCGCCGACCTTGGCGCCGCGCCTCAACACGCTGACATCGTCGCAGAAAGCTTCGACCTCACGGAATTTATGGCTAATCATCGCCACCGTGATTTCGCCGCGATGGGCCATGTCTCTCAGCAGGCCGAGAATCTCATCGGCCTCGCCCGGCGTCAGCACTGAAGTCGGCTCATCAAGAATGAGAAAGCGCTGGTTGAGATAGAGCAATTTCAGGATTTCGAGTTTCTGCTTCTCGCCCGCGGCGAGCGAGGACACCGGCCGATCGAGCGGCACGCGGAACGGCATGCGGTCGAGGAACGTCTCAAGCTCGCGCCGCTCCTTGCGCCAGTTGATGACAGCCGGCGCATCGGCGCGGCTCGCGACGAGGTTTTCGGCGGCCGTTAGCGAAGGCACCAACGTGAAATGCTGATAGACCATACCGATTCCGAGCGCCTGTGCGTCGCGCGGATTGTGGACCGCGACCTCCTGCCCATCGAGCTTCAGCGCGCCCTTGTCTGGGATGTAAAAGCCCATGATGCATTTGACGAGCGTCGACTTGCCCGCGCCATTCTCGCCAAGCAAAGCGTGAAAGCTGCCTGCCGGCACTTTGATCGATACGTCGTTGAGCGCGACCAGCGAGCCGAACACTTTGGTCATGCCGATCGTCTCGAGTGACGGGCCTTTGGTGGTGACCGCCGGAGGAAGCATTTGCGCAACGCTCATGGGGCATTCCTCATCTCTGTGGCGATGATGGCGACCGGGCCGCCGCCATCCGGACCCTGATGTTCGGCGCCGCCGGAGACATAGAGTTCGGCGTGGCCGACAAGGCTGGCGAGCGCCCCGGCGACGAAGCCGCGCGCGTGACGGGTCGAGGAAATGTCGGAATCGTCGAGCATGGTGTGGCGGTGGCCGCGCAGGCGCCCGGTCGAGCCGGCTTCCGCCTTGGCGAGCAAAGCAACGAGGCGCGTGCGATCGGGCGCCGCCAATTGACCCGGCGATGCGAGGCCCAGAGAGGCCAAAGCCATGCGGACGGGCTCGATGTCGATGGAATCGCCCATCACGCCATGCGCGATGCGCAACGGGCCTCGCCAGCCGGGCGCGGCGCCGAGCACGACAATCTCATGGTCGATCAATTCGACGCCGGCCGAGGCCGAGGCGCGTGAGGAAAACAACGTAAGGTCACGGCCGATCGCGTCATGGGTCAGCGCCGCACGCTCGATCTCGCCGAGCGCAACGCCGATTCCGAGCGAGGACGCGGCGCGCGAAAGCCCCATGGATTTCAGCGGGTCGCGCGTCGCCGTCATCGCGCCGCGCGCTTCGACCTCAGCGATGCGGTCGAGCGTCAGTAGCGGACACTTGATCTGCACGAAATGAACGTCGCTGGCGTTAGCGATCCCCGCGTCTTTCATCGCCGCCTTGACGGCGCCGGCAACCATGTCGACCTGTTCGAGGCGTCCGAGATGTTCGAAAGGCAGATCGACGGTGCGCGCGCGGCCGAGCGCCAGCGCGCCTTGTTCAGCGGCGCCCTCGACATCGCGCCGTTCAAACACGACGATATGAGGCGAGAGCGCGCCTTCCGTGCCGCCCGACATGACGATGCAGACGGCTTCGGCCTCGGCTGCCGGCATATGGCGCTTGAGCAGGTCTTTCAGTGCGCGGCTCGCAAATCCTCGCGTGAAATCATTGACGCAACCGTTGCCTTCCGTCTTGCCGAGGATCGCGACGAGGCCCGGCGCCCTGATTTCCCCCGAGACGAGCATCGCCTCGAGCGGCTGGATATCGTCGGGCGCCCGCGTCGCGATGCGATGGACGAAGGCTTGGCGCGTCATGGCAGGCCCGCGACGAAGGTCGCGGAATCGCTGACGGCGCCGAACACGCCGCCCTGCATCTTGACCATTTTGATCGCGGCGAGATGATTGCCGTGGTCGGTCGCGGCGCAGCAATCCTCCAACAGCAGGCATTCGAAGCCGCGATCATTGGCCTCGCGCATGGTGGTGTGCACGCAGACATCGGTCGTGATGCCGGTCAGCACGAGATTGTCGATGCCGCGCGTGCGCATGATCAATTCGAGATCGGTCGCGCAGAACGAGCCCTTGCCAGGCTTGTCAATGATCGGTTCGCCGGGCTCGGGCGCGAGTTCGTCGATGATGTTCCAGCCGGGCTCGCCGCGGATGAGGATGCGCCCGCAAGGGCCGGAATCGCCGATGCCGGCGCCGATGCGCTGCGAGCGCCAGCGCTTGTTGGGCGGCAGGTCGGCAAGGTCGGGCCGGTGACCCTCGCGCGTGTGGAAGATATGGTAGCCCTTGGCGCGCATAGCGGCGAGCAGGCCCGCGATCGGCTTGATCGGCGCTCTGGTCAGCGCGAGATCATAGCCCATGGAATCGACATAACCGCCCTTGCCGCAGAAATCGGTCTGCATGTCGATGACGATGACGGCGGTGTTCTGGGGGCGCCAGTCGCCGTTATAGGGCCAGGGATAGGGGTCGGCGGCGATGGTCGGCATGATGCTAGGCGTCCGCGTCAGAGAAGAAACGCGCGTCCCTAGCGCGCCATCGAGAGTTCGCCCGGCATGTCGCGCGCCGAGCGTTTGGCGCTCGATGTCGCGATCATGATGACGAGCGTGAGGATGTAGGGGGCGGCGTTGAAGAAATAATAGCCTTGGGTAATCCCCACCGATTGCAGCGCCGGCCCGATCGCGCCGGCGCCGCCAAACAACAAAGCGGCGATCACGCAGCGCATCGGATTCCAGCGTGCGAAAATAACCAAAGCCACCGCCATCAGCCCTTGCCCCGACGAAAGGCCCTGGTTCCAGGAGCCGGGATAGGACAGCGAGAGAAAGGCGCCGCCGACGCCGGCCAGAAAGCCGCCGACCGTTGTGGTCAGAAAGCGCACGAGATCGACCGAAATGCCCATCGCGCGCGCCGCCGCCGCGCTATCGCCGACGGTGCGCACCACCAAGCCCCAGCGCGTATTGCGCAAAGCCCAGGCCATGACGATCGCAATGACGATGCCGACGAAAAACAAAGGATTGACGTCGAGCGCGCTTTTGAGGCTCGAACTGTCGCTCCAGCCGCCGAGCGGCAAGGAGGGCAGGCGCGGCGCGGTCGGCTGGATGTAGGGCTTGCCGAAGAAGAACGCGACGCCGGTGCCAAACAACATCATCGCAATGCCGACCGCGACATCGTTGACCTTCGGCAATTTGCAGATCGATCCGTGCATGGCGCCCAGCGCGGAGCCGGCGACGCCTGCTGCAAAAACGCCGGCCCAGGGCGAGCCGGTGTGATAGGAGGCGGCATAGGCGACCATCGCGCCCAGCACCAATGTGCCCTCAAGGCCGAGATTGACCCGCCCCGATTTCTCCGTCAGGCATTCGCCAAGCGCGACGAACATGAAAGGGGTCGAGACGCGGATTGCGCCTCCCAGCATGGCGATGAGGACGGTCGCGAGCCCATCATTCATGTCCGGTCTCTTCCCTTGATCGGCTTGAAGAAAGCAAAGCGGCCGTAGAGCGTCTCCGAGGTCAGCAGGACGACGAAGATGAGGCCCTGCAGCACCAGAACGGTCGCGTCGGGCAGATCCATGCGGCGCTGGATCAGGCCGCCGGACGCGACGAGGCCGCCGAACAATATCGCGACGGGAACGATGACGAGCGGATTATGGCGCGCGAGAAACGACACGAGAATGCCGGTGAAGCCATAGCCCGCCGCCAGCGAGGCGTTGGCGCGGCCCTGGATCGCCGCCACTTCGAAGAAGCCCGCCAGCCCCGCGCAGCCGCCCGCTATCATCGCGCAGCTTACGATCAGTTTGCCGACGGGCAGGCCTTGCGCGAGCGCGGCGCGAAAATTTCCACCCGTAACGCGCGCCGCGAAACCGAAGGTCGTGCGCGTCATCAGGATGTAAAGCGCGATGGCGAGCAGGACGCCGACGGCAAAGCCCCAATGCACATCCGTGCCAGGTATTTTGCCGACCATATAGGCGTCGCCGAGCGGCTTGGTCGAAGGCTTGTTGGGGTTGCTGGCGTCGCGCAGGACGCCCTCGACAAAAAAGTTCATAATTGCGATGCCGATATAGGTCAGCAAGAGTGACGCAATGGTCTCGTTGACGCCGCGCGCATAGCGCAAATAACCGGCGATTCCGACCCACAGTCCTCCCACCGCGATCGCGGCCACGACCATGATGGCGAGCGTTAGGAACGGCGGCGCGACGCCGATCATCGGCACCGCGATCGCCGCCGCCGCGAAACCTCCCAGCACCAACGCGCCCTCGGCGCCGATCATGATCAGGCCGATGCGGGCGGGTATCGCGACGGCGAGCGCCGTCAGGATCAGCGGCGAGGAGCGCTGCAGCGTGTTCTGGAAGGAGAACGCCGTGCCGAATCCGCCGCGCCAGACGTAAGCGACAAAGTCGATCGGCGACTTGCCGATCGCCAGCAGGAACAGCGCGAACAACAGCGCCGCCATCAGAAGCGCAAAAGCCGGGATCGCCACATATTCGGAATTGGCGCGCAACCGCAACGCGAAATCCGATCCGGCGGCCGGCTTCATCGCCACCGCCGGAACTTCGCTCGCCGTCGGCGCCCCGGTGCTCATCGCGCCCTCGCTTTAAGTGATCGAGCCGACAACGCCTTCGAGCAGATAGTTCATCTGATCGAGGTAGGGGTCGAGATTGCCATAGGTCTTGTCGATGACGATCTTGCCGGTCTTATTGTCTTTCAGCGGACCGACATAGATCGGCTTCTTCGCCTTCATATCGGCGATCGCCGCCGTCGCGGCGGTCTTGGCCGCGTCGGTCGCGCCGGCGCCGAACGGCGTGTTCTGCACCATATCGAGCTCGATGCCGCCGGCGGTGAAGTTCGACAGCGTTTTACCGGCGGCAAGGTCGGCGGCGTAGCCCTTGTAGATGGTCTCCCATTTGTATTCGGCGCCGGTGATGAAGCCTTTGGGCGCAAGCGGCGCCTGACTGGCGTTATGGCCGCAGCTTTTCACGCCGCGTTTTTCGGCCGTCTCGATCACGACCTTGGGCGAGTCGACATGGCAGGTGATGACGTCGCAGCCCGCATCGACCAACGCGCTCGCCGCTTCCGCCTCACGCACCGGCATCGACCAGTCGCCGGTGAAGATCACCTGCACCACTGCGTTCGGATTGACCTTGCGCGCGCCCAGCATGAACGAATTGATGTTGCTGAGCACGCTGGCGATCGGTTTGGCGGCGACGAAGCCAAGCTTGTTCGATTTGGTCGACAGTCCGGCGGCGACGCCGTCGACATAATGGCCCTGGTTGAGATAGCCGAAATAGCTGCCCGCGTTCTTCGGGTCCTTGTCCTTGTCCCACAAGGGCGCGGCATGGCGGAATTCAACTTTGGGGTATTTCTTGGCCATGTCGACGACGAAGGGCGTGTAATAGCCAAAGGACGTCGCCAGGATCAGCCCGGCGCCATCGAGGTTGATCATCGATTCCATTGTCTTGGCGCAGGCGTCGGTCTCAGGAACGTTCTCCTCCTCGACGACCTTGACGCCGGGCACCAGTTTCAACGCCTGAATGGCGACCGCATGCGCCTGGTTCCAACCGAAGTCGTCGCGTGCGCCGACATAGACAATGCCGACGGTAAGATCGGCTGCGAAAGCGCGCGTCGCGCCCCCCAGGCTCAACGCCAGGCCCGCCGTTCCGGCGGCGGTGGTTTGCAGAAACGCGCGACGAGAAAGGTTCGCTAGTGCCATGGGGAGATCCTCTATCGATAGGAGGCGCGAGCAAATGTCGTGCCTGCGTTGAGGGAAAAGCAAGGAGCATGCCAAAATCACTTTATGTATTCATAGCCTAGATATTGCATACAATTAGTCTATCGTGCATGCTTATAATCTAGGGTTGCGTGCTGATTTTGCGTGCCTTGGATGCTCAAAGATCGTGCATCTGGAATCGCAACGCCGGCGCAAATGGAACGACTTGGCGAAGAAATTGCCGGTCTGCGCCGTCTGGTGAATTCCTGTTAGGTCCCCGTCTCGATGAATGCATGCTGGCCGAACGTTGAGGCGTGTTCCCGACGATGGCGGGTGAAACGCTTCGACGGCCCGTTTCGATGGGTCCCAACGACCTTAGCCGGGCGATAGACAAGCGGTTCCTGAGCGAGCAAACCCGTAACATTGGGCCTGGGAGCGGAGGCGTACGTCAGAGACTGCTCAAGATCGCGGCGCCTTGCCGGAATAGCGAGCGGGACGCGCGCGCCCTTCTCACTTGCAGGAGAAGTCGGCCTTCGCATCAGCGGGAGGGCGCGCAATCGCCTGAGATTTGCATAGAGGCCCGAAAGAGGCGTCTTTTCTTATTTACACATGGAGTTCGACGGCATGGGGTTTACGATTCAATCGGTTCTTGCGGCCCATGCCGCCGGGAAAAAGCTGACCGACACGATAGAGGAGACCTACGCCCGCATCGCGGCGCATGACGATCCCGCCCTGTTCATCGCGTTGCGCCCGAAGGCCGAAGCGCTGGCGTTGGCTGTCTCCATTCAGGCGGCGGGCCCTGAGGCCAAGCCTCTCTTTGGCGTTCCCTTCGTCGTCAAGGACAATATCGATGTCGCGGGCCTGCCGACCACAGCCGCTTGTCCGGCCTTCGAATATCAGCCCGAGCGCTCGGCCTTCGTTGTCGAGCGGCTCGAGCGGGCAGGGGCGATCGTCATCGGCAAGACCAATCTCGATCAATTCGCCACCGGCCTCGTCGGCGTGCGTTCGCCTTATGGCGTTCCGCGCAATGCGCTGCGGGCCGATCTTATTCCGGGCGGCTCCAGCTCCGGCTCCGCAACGGCGGTCGGCGCCGGGCTCACGCCCTTTTCGCTCGGCACGGATACGGCTGGCTCCGGCAGGGTGCCCGCCGCGCTCAATGGCGTTGTCGGACTCAAACCGACGCTTGGCGCCCTGTCGATGACCGGCGTGGCGCCCGCCTGCCGCACGCTCGATACCGTCTCGATCTTCGCCCTTGATGTCGCCGACGCCTTTCTTGTCTATCAGATCGCGGCGGGTTTTGACGCGGCCGACCCGTGGTCGCGCGCCTTCGCCGCGCCAGCGCTGTCAGCGGCGCCGAAGCATTTTCGCGTCGGCGTCCCGAGAGCTTCGCAACTTAAATTCTTCGACGATGGCGAGGCGCAGGCCGCCTTCGAGCGCGACATCGCCGCGCTCGTTTCGCTAGGGGCGAAAATCGTCGAATTCGACATGGAGCCGTTCTACGCCGTGGCGCGGCTGCTCTATGAGGGCCCCTGGGTCGCCGAGCGTTACGCCGCGACTATGCCGCTGATCGAGACCAATCCGGGCGCTCTTCACCCCGTGACGCGCGCGATCATCGAAGGCGCCCGCAAACATGACGCGGTCGCCGCCTTCCAGGCGACGTATAAACTCGCCGCCCTGCGCCGTCAGAGCGCCGCCGTTTGGGCCGCGTTCGAGATCATGGCTGTGCCCACTATGCCCCGCCCCTACACAATCGCTGAAGTCGAGGCTGATCCGATCGCGCTTAATTCGAATCTCGGAACCTATACGAATTTCGTCAACCTGCTCGATCTCTCCGCGATCGCGGCGCCCTCCGGCATGCGCGCCGATGGATTGCCCTCCAGCCTGACTCTGATCGGCCCCGCGGGCGCGGACGGTTTTCTGGCGGGCGTCGCCGCGCAAGTTCAGGCGCATTCGGGCGTGACGATGGGCGCGACCGGCCTCGCCGTTGAAGCGCCGGCGTCAGCGCCCATGCAAGCGCCACCGGGGCGGATCGAAATCGCGGCGGTCGGTGCGCATCTGTCAGGTCTGCCGCTCAACCGCGAGCTGGTGGAGCTGGGCGGAATTCTTCTACGCGAAGTTGAAACCGTCCCGAGCTATCGCCTCTACGCTTTGCCGGGCGCGGTCCCCGCCAAGCCCGGCCTGCTGCGGGTGACGCCGGAAGAAGGCGTCTCGATAAAGGCCGAAATCTGGGCGCTCGACGCCAAGGCGTTCGGGGCTTTCGTCGCGGCCATTCCAAGCCCGCTCGGCATCGGCACGCTGAGCTTTACCGATGGAACCAGCGCCAAAGGCTTCCTTGTCGAAGCCGAGGCGGTGAAGGGGGCCAAAGACGTCACGCAGTTCGGCGGCTGGCGCGCCTATATCGGCTCGCTATGACGCGCGCCCCCGCGAACCATGGCCGCTACGATTATTCGCCGATCCGCGGACGCCCACGCTATCTCTGGCCGAATGGCGCCGGCCTCGCCGTCTATATCGCGATCAATCTTGAATGTTTTGCGTTCGGCGAAGGGTTAGGCGCCGAGCTCGCGCCGGGTGGTCCGCAACCCGACGTGCTGAACTATGCCTGGCGCGACTATGGCAATCGCGTCGGCGCCTGGCGGCTGATCGACTTGCTTGACGCCTTGCAGGCGCCCGCCTCGGTGCTGATCAATTCGGATATTTACGCGCATGCGCCGGGCCTTGCGGAAGCCTTCCGCGCGCGCGGCGACGAGTTTGTCGGGCACGGGCGCACCAACAGCGAAAGACAAGGGATTTTAAGCGAGGCCGAAGAGGCGGCGCTAATCGCGCAGGCGACCGCGATCATCGCGCGCGAGGAGGGCGCCAAGCCCAGGGGCTGGCTCGGCCCGTGGATTTCGCAAAGCCGCGCCACGCCCGATCTGCTGGCGGAAGCGGGCTACGATTATTTGCTCGACTGGTGCATGGACGATCAGCCAATCTTTATGCGCACGACGCATGGGCCGATCCTCGCCGTGCCCTATCCGCAGGAGATCAACGACATCCCGATGATAGTCGCGCGCAAGATCGAGGGCGCGGCTTTCGCGCAAATGATCGTCGATCATTTCGACGAAATGCTGGCGCAGAGCGCGCATGAGCCGCTCGTCATGGGCGTCGCGTTGCATCCCTATATTGTCGGCCAGCCCCATCGCCTGCGCCACCTGCGCCGCGCGCTGACGCATATCGCCGCGCATCGGCAGCGCATCTGGCTGACGACGACGGGGGCGATAGCGGACCATGTGCGGGCGCTCCCGAAGGGGAGCATACCGGGAGGGTGAGAGCCTGAGTTCGCGCCCCCATTGTCGCGCGAGCCCGCACGGCGCACAATTGCTGCACATGCAACCGAGCATTCTCATGAACCGACGCCATTTCCTGCTCGCCTCCGCAAGCGCCCTCGCCTTCGCCAACATCTCGCCCGCTCGGGCCAACGTCCCCGCGCCCCTCTCCCCCGACGTCTCTCCACCGATGAGCGACCGCGAGGCCTTCGTTTCGTGGATGCAGAAGAATCGCGGCGAGGACGCGGGCTATCTCGGGCAACGCTTCGATCGCTTTCTACAACTCGTCAGCCATCAAGACCTGTGGGACGAAGCGGACAAGCGGGCGTATCTGCTCACCCCGCGTGAGGAGTTCGTGACGGCCGAGAATCTGTCGCGCGCCTATGAATGGCATCATCTCAACATCGGTTTTGGCGTCACCATCACCGGCCCTCATACGGTGGCGCGCATGACCAACACATTAGGGATCAAGCGCGGCGACAAGGTGCTCGAAATCGGCACGGGGTCGGGCTACCAATCGGCCTATCTGTCGAACCTCACCGACAAGATCTGGTCGATCGAAATCATTCCGGCGTTAGCCAGGCGCACCCGCGCGCTCTATGATTCGCTGATCGCGCGCGGCTATAGCGAATACAGCGTCATCAATACAAAGAACGCTGACGGCTACTACGGTTGGGAAGAGGCGGCGCCCTTCGATAAGATCATCGTCACCTGCGGCATCGACCATATCCCGCCGCCGCTCCTGCAACAGATAAGCCCCCGCGGCATCATGGTCATCCCCGTCGGGCCGCCCGGCGCGCAGCATGTCATTAAGGCGGTCAAGCAAAAGGCGGCGGACGGGACGATGAGCGTGACGCGCTCGGACATCTACGGTGGCGCGATCATCCCGTTCGTGCCATTCACCGGCGGACATCAAACGTGATTATTCAAGGACGGCGCGCGATCAGATCGATCTCAATCAGTGCGTCATAAGCAAGGCCGGTCACGCCGACGCAGGTGCGCGCCGGCAGACGGCCTTCGGCGAAGAAGGTCCGATAAACCTCGTTCATCTCAACGTAATCGTCCTTGAAACGCGTGAGATAGACGCGCGCCATCACGACATGTTCGAGCGCGAGGCCAAGGCCGGCCAGCACTGTCGAAAGATTGGCCATGACGTTGCGCGTCTGCGCGGCGACGCCCTCGGGCAGGATACCCGGAGCGGCAGGCGTATCCGGCATCTGCCCGGTGACGAATATGAAGCCGTCGCTCTCGACGGCATGGCTGAACGGCGCGACGGGTTTGGGTCCGCCGGGAATCATGTGAAATCGCACCGTCCGCTCCCGAGTTCGTCAGCGCCTATGAAGTCTTCACGCGCGCCTCGACTTTCGAGACGAAATCGCCGATGTGCCGGACATAAGTCGATATGAGCGAATCCGGGAACTCATGGCCGGCGCCAGGGATGACGATGAGTTCGGCGCCCGGAATGCTCGCCGCGGTGTCCTCGCCGCCGGCTACCGGCAGCAGCGGGTCGTCGGCGCCGTGGATGACCAGCGTCGGCGCGCGCACGCCTTTCAGAATCTCGTTGCGAGGCGGCGCGGCGATAATCGCCGCCATTTGACGGGCAAAACCTGTCGGTTCGTAAGGAGTCCGATCGACCTCCTCCTCGGCGAGCTTGCGGATTTCCGTGTCAGTGCGCGGATAGCCGGGGCTGCCGATGACGCGCCACGTGCGGACCGCGGATTCGATGAGATCGTCGCGGCGCGTGCTGGCGGGCGGCGTGACGAGCGCCGCCATCACTTCGGGCTTGGCCGGCGGTAGGTCGCGCCGACCTGTCGTCGACATGATGGAAATTAGGCTGCGGGCCCTCGAAGGATGGTTGACCGCCACGAGTTGAGCGATCATGCCGCCCATCGAGGCGCCGACGATATGCGCCTGCTCAATCCCGATCGCATCAAGCAGGCCTACAGCGTCCGCGGCCATGTCGTCCAACGAATAGGGAATCTCAAAGGGTTGGCCGGTCATCAACTTGTTCATCAAGACAGCCGAATCGGGCGCCGGTTCCTCCATCAGATGCGTGGACTTGCCGACATCGCGATTGTCGAAGCGGATGACGCGAAATCCTTTGTCCGCCAGGCCGCGGCACATCGGCTCGGGCCACAGGGTCAATTGCGCGGCATAGCCCATGATGAGCAGAATCGCGGGATCGCTGTCGCGTCCGAAGATTTCGAACTCGATATCGACGCCATTGACCTTTGCCTGCGACATTCGCGCGTCTCCTTGATTTCGTCAGGTTAGCGGAGCTGTCTTGAAATTCAAACCGCCCGCGTTGCGACCGCCTTTGGCGGCGCAAATCAGGCGGAGAGCGCGGAAAACATTCCAGCGAACGCCTTCGGGATTGGCCTGGCGTAGGGCCCGCTCTTCGACGTGGCGTGCCCGAGCGCGACCAGCGCCTCGGCGAGCTTGACCGCCGCCGCGACGCCATCGATCACCGGCAGCCCATGTTCGCGCGCCAGCGACGCCGCAAGGTCGGCCATGCCGGCGCAGCCCAGCACGATCGCGTCGGCGCCGTCCTGCGCCTTTGCGCGCCCAATCTCCGCCGACAATTTCGCGCGGGCGCCCGAAGCCGCGTCGTCGAGCGCGAGCACCGGCACGTCGCAGGCGCGCACGCGGGCGCAGCGACGATCGAGGCCATATTTCACGAGGTTGGCTTCGATCGGCGCGATCGAGCGCGACAAGGTGGTCACCACGCTGAAGCGATGCGCGATCAGCGTCGCCAGATGAAACGCCGCCTCGCCAATGCCGATGACGGGGCCGCTCGCGCAGCAGCGCGCCGCCTCAAGCCCGGTGTCGTCGAAGCAGGCGATGACAAAGGCGTCGATTCCAGCCGTCTCGCCCTTGATGATTTCCTCCAGCATGCCGGGCACGGCGAAAGCTTCGTCGAAATAACCTTCGATCGAGGCCGGGCCGCTTGACGGATTGACGGCGGCGATCTGCGTGCCGGCGCTTGCGGCGGCGCGCGCGGCCTCGCCGATCCGCGCGGTCATGCCGGCGCTCGTATTGGGATTAACGACGAGGAGCTTCACTTACGCCTGTCCAGCGTCGGAGCCGTGGCGTGCTTGGCGCGCGCGTAGGATCGCGATCGATCCGAGTGCGACCGCGATGACGCCGAATGAGACGGCCGTGGTCGTGGTGCCGAGCGCATAGATGTCCGGGTTCGTGACCGTTGTCGTCAGCGCCTGCAATTCCATGGGCAGCGTGTTGTGCTCGCCCATGGTCTGGCTGGAACGTGCGATTTCATCCCATGACAGCGTGAAACCGAACAGGCCGACGCCGACCACCGAAGGCGCCACGATTGGCAACACGACATAGCGCAAAGTCTGCGAGGGCGTCGCGCCCTGATCGCGCGCCGCTTCCTCATAGCGGCCGTCGAAGCGGTTGAAAATCGCGAACATCACGAGCAGACCGAAGGGCAGGGTCCAGGTCAGATGGGCGCCGAGGCCTGAAGTGAACTGGCCCATGGTCGTTTGAAGGTTGTCGGAGATCCAGGACGGGCCGTAATTCTTCAAGACATCGTCAAGCACATGGAATTCAATCGCAATGCCCAGCGATGTGACGATCGAGGGCACGATCAAGCTCGCCACTGTGACGAAGAACAATATGTTTGAAAAGAAGAAACGCTTGCGAAAGGCGAGCCCGGCCGTGAGCGAGAACAAAACCGTCAGCACCATCACAACGAGGCCGAGCGCGAGCGAACGCTTAAAGGCGCCTGCGATGTCGACGATGCCGCCGCCTTCCCAAAGCCGTTGAAACCAATGCAGGGACACGCCATTCATCGGGAAGGTCAGGCCCCCGGTCGGGCCCTGGAACGACAAGACGAAAATGACGATCATCGGTCCGTAAAGGAAGAGAACGAAAAGGCAAAAGAAGGCTGCGAGCGCGTAAAAGGCCGGAGAGCGTCCCTCGTTCATGGCTCAAAGCTCCCGGCGAATGTCGACGATGCGGTTGAGCACGGTGATGATCACCATGGTCGCCACCAACAGGATCACCGCGCTCGCCGCCGCCGGCGGAAATTGCAACGCGCTCAAACGCGTGGCGATAACCTTGCCGGCCGAGGCGATCTGGCCGCCGCCCATTTCACTGAATGTGATGAAATCGCCCATCACGATCGTGACGACGAAGATCGAGCCGATGGCGATGCCCGGCTTGCTGAGCGGAATGATGATATTGGTCAGCATCTGCCAGGTGCTGGCGCCTGAATCATAGGCCGCTTCGATCAGGCGACGGTCGATGCGCATCATGGAATTGAAAATCGGCGCCACCATGAAGAAGGTGAAGAGATGCACGAACGCGAGCGCGACCGAGAATTGCGAATAGAGCAGCCATTCCACCGGGGCGTTCACGATGTGCAGGCTCATCAAGACTTGATTGACGAGGCCGTTGCGCCCGAGCAGCGGAATCCAGGAGATCATCCGGATGACGTTCGAGGTCCAGAACGGAATCGTGCAGACCAGAAACAGGACCATCTGCGTGGTTGCGCTGCGCACGTAGAAAGCGAGGAAATAGGCGACGGTGAAACCGATGAAGAGCGTGAGGATCCAGACGATGGCGCAAAACTTCGCCGTCGAGACATAGGTCTTCAACATCGTGCAAAGATCGGGAAGTTGCGTCAGGCAGCCCTCGAAACTCTCGACATAACTGCGCGACGTGAAGGCCGGGATCATCTCGTAGTCGTTGTAGTCCCAGAAGCTGACCGTGATGACGAAACAAAGCGGCAGTACGAAAAACAGCAAGAACACCAACGCGAAAGGCGTCGCTTGAATCCAGCCGGGAAGACCGGGGCTTTCCAGAGGTGCGCGCGCTTCGGCCATGGGGAATTGCCTTGCGTAAAATAGGCTCCTTCTCCCGCAAAGCGAGAGAAGGAGCCGGCGTTATCTCAACCTCAGGCCGCGATGAACTCGTTCCACTTGCGGACCATATAGTCGTTTTCGTCCATGACCGCGTTCCAGCAGGCGACATTGCCCATGCGGTCGTCGTAGGAGCCGCCGTCGCGCGCCGCGCCGGCCTTTTCGAGCAAGGAGCCATCCGGCGCCTTAATGTCTTTTTCGGCGGGCTTGCCTTCCATCCAATAGGCCCATTCGTAAGGCTCCATGTTGGCTTTGGCGGTGGAAAGAACCGCCGAGTAATAGCCTTGCCGGTTGAGATAAGCGCCGGCATAGCCGCTGAGGAACCAGTTGACGAACTCGTAGGCCCATTCCGACTGCTTGGACGTCACGCCCTTCGACATGCAGAAGCCCGAAGCCCAAGAGCGATAACCTTCCTTGAGCGGTTGGAAGGTGCAAGCGATGCCCTTGGTGCGAACCGCCGTCACGGCGGGCGACCACATCGACTGAATGACCGTCTCGCCCGAGGCCATCAGATTGACGCTCTCGTTGAAATCCTTCCAGAACGCGCGGAACTGACCAGACTTCTTGGCTTCGGTGAGAACCGCGATCGTCATGTCGATCTCAGCCTTCGTCATATTCCCCTTGTCAGGATACTTGTACTTGCCGATGGCCTCGACGACCATCGCGGCGTCCATGATGCCGATCGAGGGAATATCGAGAATCGCCGCCTTGCCTTTGAACTCAGGATTCAGAAGTTCGGCCCACGAGCTGATCGGGCGCTTGATGAGGTCGGGACGGATGCCGAGCGTGTCGGCGTTGTAGACGGTCGGGATCAGCGTGACCCACTCGGTCGGGGTCTTCGAGAATTTTGTGGAATGCTGGCCTTCGAGGAACATGACTTTCTTGGGCGCCGTGCCCTGATCGCCGATGACCTTGCCGTTCGGCAATTGGCCTTTGGTGAAGATCGGCGTGATATTGTCGAATTCCTTGATTTTCTTGGCGTCCATCGCGAGGATGTTGCCCGACGGCACCAGCTTCTTCAGGCTGAAATATTCGGTGTCGAGAATGTCGAAGGAATTGGGCTGGGTGGCGACGCGCTTGGTCACGTCGTCGGTCGTGGCGACAATGTTCTGGATCGTGATGCCGGTTTCGGCCTTTACCTTCTTGGTGATGTCGTCCGATTGATTCACGGCGGTGCCGAGATAGCGCAGCACTTTCTCCTCGGCCGCCCAAACCGCCGGGAATCCGGTGACCGACGTGACGCCTGCTGCCGCGCCTGCGAGTCCGGCTGCGCCTTTCAGCAGGCTGCGGCGCGAAACGCCCGCTCCTTTGTCCGTATATTTGTTCGACATATTCCTCTCCTCCTGAAACCCGTGCCTATCAAGGCGCCGGGGAAAGCGCGTGGATATCGTTATCGGCCCATTGAACCGCGACATTGTCGCCGATCGACAGTGGGGTCGCGGCGAAGGCGGCGTCGCTGACCGTCGCCGTGAGATCGGTGTTCGCGCCGTTTTCGAGCGCGACCTGATAATGCGTGCCCTGATATTCGATGCCGCGAATGACGGCGTTCAGCCGTGTGTCGTTGGCGCCGGAGCCATTGGCGTGCAGCGTCAGGCGATCGGCGCGGACGGCGATCGCACCTCCTGGCGTGGCGATCACATTATGGCCGCCAAGAAAGCGCGCGACGAATTCGGTGGCGGGCTTTTCGAAGACTTCCTTGGGGGGCGCCGCCTGCTCGATCTTGCCCTTGTTCATCACGACCACGAGATCGGCGAGCGCCAAAGCTTCGTCCTGGCCGTGCGTGACATGCACGAAAGGAATGCCGAGCCGCTTTTGCATCTGCCGCAGCTCGGCGCGCATGCGCACGCGCAGGAAAGGATCAAGGGCGGAAAGCGGCTCGTCCAGCAGGAGGATTTGCGGATCGGTGACGAGGGCGCGCGCCAGGGCCACGCGCTGCTGCTGGCCGCCCGACAATTGCGCGGGCACGCGCGCCGCGTAGGGCTCCATCGCGACGAGGCTCAAATATTCCATCGCCTTGGCGCGACGGGTCGTCTTGTCGACGCCCTTCATCTTCAGCGAGAACGCGACATTGTCGAGGCAGGACAAATGCGGAAACAGGGCATAGCTTTGGAACATCATCGCCGTGCCGCGTTTGGCGGGCGGCAAGTCCGTGACGTTCGTTGGCCCTATGAGGATGTCGCCTTCGCTTGCGCTCTCATGGCCGGCGATCATACGCAGGGTTGAGGTCTTGCCACAGCCCGAAGGGCCGAGCAGACAGCAATATTCGCCGGCTGCGACGCGCAGATCGATGGCGTCGACCGCCGTCGTCGACCCATAGCGCTTCGTCACATGGACGAGTTCGAGATTGGCGGGTTGCGGCATGGCCTCACATATGGCGAATGATCCCGTTAAGGGTTTAGCAAGGGATGTGCCACGGCATCGGCATCCCAGCGAAATGGAGCCAAGCCCATGAAGTTGCTGAGGATTGATAGCGCCGCGCGGGTGTGGGGCGCCGGCCTCGAAGGGCGCTAGCCGGTTTATTGGGCGCCGTTGTTCACAATTTCAGCGCGATTGTATACAAATTGAGTTGGCGCATATCGGGGATGCGTGACAGACTTGCTCAACCAATAAAAGAGGTGCGCGTTTCGCAATGTCTGCGACAGCGATTTCCCCCGAGGAAAAAAAGGAATTTCCCTCTCCCGGACGCGGCTCCATCGCGGGCGGCTCGCGGGCCGCGAGCCTTTATTGCAATGTGCTGGAGGCGGTCGTCGAACACCGACTGCCGCCGGGCGCCAAGCTGACCGAGGAGCAACTCGGCGCGGTGTTTGGCGTCAGCCGCACTATCGTGCGCAGCGCGTTGCAGGCCCTGGCGCACGATCATATCGTCACGATCTCGCGCAACCGCGGCGCCTTTGTTTCGGCGCCGACGGTCGCCGACGCCCATGATGTCTTCAAGGGCCGCAAACTCGTTGAGGCGGCGATCGCCCGTGAAGTCGCGCGCCAGATCGAGGCGAGCGACATTATTGCGCTGCGGGCCATTCTGGACGAAGAACAAGAGGCGATGCGGCGCGGCGATCGGCACGCCGCCATTCGCCTCTCTGGCGCGTTTCATGTCGCTGTCGCAGCCGTCTGCGGGGAAGGCGTGTTGACGACATTCCTGCGCGGCTTGATCTCGCGCTCCTCCCTCGTCATCGCGCTCTACGGCCGCGGCGCCGCCTCGGCATGCGGTCATGACGACCATGTGCAATTCCTGGCGGCGCTGGAGGCGCGCGACGGCGAGAGGGCGGCGATGCTGATGACCGAGCATCTCGACCATATCCTCGGCGATCTCGATCTGGCGCGGGGCGGCGGCGCGCCCGTCGATGTGGCGGCCGTCTTGCGCGAGCGGCTGGCGCTGGCGTGAAGGCGCCGTGGCGGCGCGGGCCTTTGGGCAATACCCGGAACTGCCACAGGGTGTCCGAACGCCGTCCGGACTGACTTTCCGGCAGCGACATGGTTAAATTTACGTTAATTGCAGGACTTTCTTGCGGCTCAGCGGGGTCGGCGTATCCATGGGCGTCGGAGGCCGCCCGAAGAGACGTAAGGAGAGCGCTTTGCGCCAATTTGCTGCATTATTGTTTGCCGGCCTCGCCCTTCCCGCTGGCGGATCTGCGGCTTTGGCCGGAAGCGCCTGCTATCGCGTCGTGGTCGATCCCGCTCAATATCGAACAATTGAAGAAAATGTGCTCGTCGCGCCCGAGCGCGAGGTTGCGCATTATGTGGCGGCCGTGACGCGTCAGGTCGAGCAAAACGTGATCGTTCAGCGGGAGCGCACGGTCACGCATTTCGTGCCCGCCGTCACCCGCCTGGAGGCGGAAAACGTGTTGGTGCGCGCGGCCAGCCAGCAAGTCCATGTCGTCCCTGCCGTGACCCGCGTGACGAGCGAAAGCGTCGAATTGACCCCGGCGCGAACCGTGTCGCACACGATCCCCGCCGAATACCGGACAATGACCGAGAACGTGCTTGTGGCGCCGGCGCACCGCGAATGGCGCGTCGGCCTCAAGCATGGCGACACCGTCGGCTGCTGGGTCGATGTCCCCGCGCTCTATACGCCTCGCACGCGGGAAGTGCAGGTGCGCGCCGAACAAACGATTGATGAGACGATCCCCCCGACTTACGGAACGCGGCAGCGCGAGGAAGTCGTCGAGCCCGCGCATGAGGTCGTCACCGAGATTCCCGCTGTCTATGAGACGCGCGAACGCCCGGTGGTCGTCGAACCCGCGCATAGCGTCGAAGAAACGATTCCCGCGGTTTACGGAACGCGCATGGTCGAAGAAGTCGCGGAGCCCGCCCATACGGTCACCGAGACGATTCCCGCGCAATATGCCGTTCGCGAGCGTCAGGAACTCGTCTCACCCGCCGCGCGCCGATGGGCGCCAGCGCCCGGCGATGGCTATTGCGCGCATCCGGCGGCCTATTGAAGCCGAGGCGGTTTCAGCGTCGGCACGATCGATGAAACCCCGACGCCAATGGACCGTGACGGATTGCAAGCCTGACGGCGCATCATGGTCCCGTTCGGTCAGGGCCGCCGCGAAAACCCAAGCTCCCGGCGGCCCGCCCCGACGAACTCAGGGCTTACTCGGCGGTGGGGCGGTTCCCATCGTCTTCAATTCGGCTTCGGCCAATTGCCGTTCGTCGTAGGCCAGCGGGCAATCGCTTGCCGCCTGCGTGAACAGCGGGGTCGCCTCCTCCTTGCGGCTGCCCAGCAGCGCCAATTCGCCGGTGTAGAAATGCGCTTCGCAGATTCTACCCTGCTTGGTCAACGGATTGGGATCGTCGGCGGCGGCGAGCACCGCCTCCGGATTCAATTGCTGAAGATAGAGCCGGATCACGGGCGCCGGCCATGCCGTCATGTCGAGCTTGGCGCTCAACTCATTCAGCCGGCTCGGCAGCTTGCTGCGCTGGCCGATAATTTCGAGCATCAGGGCGGAATAGGCGTTGGCGGGATCGAGCGCATTGGCTTGCGTCATATCCGCCAGAGCTTTCGGCAGCGCGCCCGCGAGGTAGTAAGCGAAGCCCCTGAGGTAATAGGGGGTCGCCCATTTCGGAGCGAGCTGGATCGCCTGGGTTGAGTCAACGACAGCATGGTCGAAATCGCCCTTGGCGCGATAGGACAGGCCGCGATCATAAAAGGCCGCCGCGAAGTTAGGGTTGCGCTTGATCGCCTCGCCGTAATCGGCGATGGCGCGGTCGTGGTCGCCCTTTAGCCGAAGGAGCCAGCCGCGGCTGCGATAGGCTTCAGCGCTACCCGCATCGAGCTTGATCGCCGAATCGTCGTCGGCGATCGCGAGATCGAGCTTGTTCAGCGCGCGATAGGCGTCGGCGCGTGCGATCAGGGTTTGGGCGTCCTTGGGATCGCGCTTGAGGGCTTCGCCGTAATCGGCCACGGCTTTGTCGAAATCGCCATTGCCGGCATAGGCGAGGCCGCGGTCCAGATAGGAATGGGCGGCATTCACGCCAAGCTTGAACGCCTCGTTATAGTCGGTGATCGCGGCGCTGTAATTGCGCTGGAAGCGATAGGCGACGCCGCGATTGAGATAAGCGAGCGGATTGGCGGGGTCGAGCTCGATCGATTGGGTTGAATCGGCGATCGAATGGGCGGTGTCGTTCTTGACGGCATAGACCCAGCCACGGTTCAGGTAGGCGTGCGCATTTTGCGGATCGAGCTTGATTGCATCGGTGTAATCGGCGAGCGCGTGGTCATAGTCCTTGCGATTCTTATAGGCGTTGCCGCGGTCATAATAGGCGACCGAACGATTGTGCGGCGTGTCGCTGAGGTCTTCAGCCATCCGGCTGCACGCGGGAATGACTTTCGCGGGGTCCTCCGAGCGGGTGCAATCGTCCTCATCGTGACTGTTCCCCCTCTGACGGCCGCCAGGCGCGCCAACGAAAACCCCCGACGCCGGCGCGTCGAGTTTGGCGACGCCGCCGGCAAGGTCGAACGTCACCCATTCGGAATCCTTGCCGTCGCCCGAGGCGCGGATCTCCATCAGCACCTTGTCGTTGCGGGGATAGAACATCTTGTCTTTCGAGATGGTGATCCGCTCGATTGCGCCATGGGTCATGCCCAGCTTCGCCATCGTCTGTTTTTCGAGCGCGGCGAGCGACTGCACCACCGGGGGCTGCAGCAGCGCCACGTCCCACAACCAATCGGGTCCGCCGCCAAAGGCGTTGGCCATCGTCTGGAGCATCTCGGGCGCGCGCGCCACGTCTCCGTCCTCGTAGGTGAACGCGGCGAATTTCTTTGAATCCTGCGGGTCCCGCGCAGTAATCTTGATGGTCTTGTCGTCGATCAGCAGCTCGCTCAAGAGAACGTGCGGACCGAGCCGCTCAACGATCTTGTCGATCGCTTTCTGCAGCGTGGCCGGGTCGAACAGATTGGTCTGCGGACCGCGCCCCGGCGGATATTTGGCGTGCAGGACATTGCCCTTCACATCGAAAGTCACCGAGCCCTCCACCACGGGCGGGGCGCCAGGCATCGTGAACAACGGTGCGCTGGCGCTTTTGACCTGCACCTCCCATTCGATGGCGCCGCCTCTTTCACGGTGCGGTTTCGATAGGATGACCCTTTGCGCCACGCCGTCGGCGATCCCAAGCCTGTCCTTCGCCGCCGCTTCGATCTTGGCCATGAGGCTCAAATCGACATCAGCGAGGCTGAACGGATCATCGGCCGGCATTCCGGGAAACGCCATATGCGGCATGTTCAGATTGCTGGTCTTGATGTCGCTGAGGCTTGCTGTGAATCTGGTGATGCGCGCTTCCTTGGAGCTCGCCAGATGCACGTCGAAGTTGATGTCCGTCTTTTGGATCTCGATATAGTGGAAGATCCAGTCGTCCTTCATCTCATGGCGGATGTTTTGGACCATCTCGTCGAAATCGGGGCCGCCGGCCAGCAGGTTCAAATCTTGAGCGCGCCGGGTGCGGTTGAGGTCGGCGTTCTTGATCTCGCCGGTGAGCTTGGCCGAAATATCGGCGTCTTCCTCGGGCGCCTCGACATGCATCTGCCAATAAGGGTCGCGCGCCGCCGGTCCCAGGAATTTCGGCAGCCGCATCAGCTCCATTTCCGTGGCGTGGCCGGGCTGCTGAAACCGGGCGCGGGCCAAGGCGTCGGCGACGAGCTTGGGCACGATGGCGAGGCCTGCGGCGTCGATATCGATGACGCTTTCGGCGATCGTGCCGCCGCCGGGGAGCGAGGCGCGCGCCGAACCTTCCCGCACCGGCAAATCGACGCCAAGCGCGCCCGCTAGCCCCCCATGCGACACGCGCCACGTCTCGACCTCGCCGGGCGCGTCGGCATTGGGTATGCCAACGCTCAACTCGTCCCGCGTGATCCTCAGCGTCAGCACGCGCAGATTGTGTCCGACCTTGTCCTGGATCGCAGTGAAAGCGTGTTGGGCTTGGCCCTCGTCGAACATTGTCGCGTCTTCCGCGCGCGCCGCTCCGCCCATCAGCCATAAGGCGACGATGCAAACCCCATAGCCCATACCGCGATGACCGAATTGACGCATTGTCGATGCCCCCGTTGACGCTGCCGCGGCATCTTATTACGGGATTGCTTCGTCGGAGCGAGGGAACGTCATTTTTTCAGAAGGTCAGCGGCGTTGACCTTTTATCGACAGGCAAAACTGTCAACTTTTTCCTTGTCGCCGCCGATATAGCGCGCAACCTTGGGCCAGGGGCAAAGCGGGCGCGTGCGCTCCGGGCTCCAATCGACGGGGATCTCCTTGTTGCCCGCGCTCACTGTGGCGATGATGCGGTCCGGCGCCTTGCCCTGTTCGGCCCAATCGACGATCGCCGACAGCATGTCGAAATTGTCGGTCGCCGGACCCTTCGAACAATGGTTCATGCCGGGCACGGCGAAGAGGCGCGCGAAAGACCCGGCGTCGCCGCCATTGTTGGCGTCGAGTTTCTCGATCCAGGTCGCGCTGGCGTTGAAAGAGAAAACCCCGTCGCTTTCACCATGATACAGGATGATCTTGTGGCCAGCCGCCTTCAGCGCGCTGAGCTTGGGATCGTCGGCGTCCGGCGGCGTCATGAACGCCCAGGCCGATTGAGAATAATCGATCGTCCTGCCGTCGAGCGAGGACGGACCTTTCGCATAGATTTTCGGCGCGTCGCGATCGAAATCGAAATGGCTCAAGTAAGCCATCAGCGAATCGGGATCGCCCTTGGTCATGGTCGGCGGCGTGGTGAAAATGGCCGCGAGCGAGGCCGCGCCCATCGTCGCAATCAGCGGATTGTTGTTCCACGGCGGGATGCCGCTGAATACTTTCCAGAAACGCCAGTTGGCTCCGCCCATTCCGGCGTCGAAAGGCCAGTCGGAATAGAGCTGTTCGCCTTTGCTGTTGCGCGGGCCGCCAAAAGCGCGCGTCAGCGCCTCGACCTGAATCTTCGACAGGCATTGGTCCGTTTTCTCGCCCGAACATTGGAGATCGGCAAGATGAAACGCCTTCTGGCACGCTTTGATGTCGCCGACCATCCCGTCTTCAACGCCGTCAAGCTTGTCGCATGCGTCCAGAACCTTGCGGCTGATCAGCGCCATATCGGTCGGCGAAAAGGACTTCTTCACATCGGGATCGACCATTTCGAAGCTCTGCACGTCCCAGGCGTGCTGGATCGCGGCGCGCGGCAGATTGAAGCCGGGATCGCCGGCGACGAAGCCGTCATATTGGTCGCCCATGCGGGACGCCGCCACCATCGCGTGGCGCCCGCCATTGGAGCAGCCAAACATATAGGACCGCGCCGGCGGCTCGCCGTAGAATTTGGCGATGATCGCTTTGCCGATGGGTCCGAGCGTCGCGTCTCCCGCATAGCCGTAATCGTCGCGCGCCTGCGGATCGAGGCCGAAGGCGGCGCCGGATCCGAGGCCGAAGCTGGTGTTGGCGGGATCGGCGCCGCTATGGCCCTCATCGCTGCTCAACACCGCAAAGCCGCGCGCGAGCGCCGGCTTGCCGCCATAGGCGTTGAGCTCATGCGGATCGCCGATAGCGGGGACGACCTCGCCGTCGTTGCCGCCATTGACCTGATGAAGGAAGCGGCCATTCCATGGCGCGGGCAGCCGCATTTCAAAATCGAGCGCATAATGCCGGCCGTCCGCGCCGATGCGGTCATTGGCCACGCCCTTGAGGACGCAGGCCGCCGGCAGGCCCTTGTCCGCGGGTGCGGATTCGGCCGAGACGATCTTCACATTGGAAAGTCCGAGCGTCTGCGTCGTCAGTTGGTCGCAGGCGATCGGCTTGGCCCTGGCGGAGACGTCGTCCGCGCTCAACGCACCCGCCAAAGCGGGAAGAGCTGTCAGCGCGCCGATTGCCGCGCCCGCGAACAGGCCGATCCTTGTCATGATGTCCTCCCTGTCGCCCGCGCCGGCCGGGCGCGACAAGTCCGATCAAACTCGGACGAGCCCACCTCGCGCCCGCCAATTCGGCTGCTTCAGTATAGTTATATGGTATAACCTAATCGGCCTCAAGGCGCGCGGCTCATCGAAGTCCGACCGGTGCGGGCGTGCTCCATCGCAACGTGAAACTCATCCGTTGACGTTAAGGCCCGGCGGCCTTTGTTAGGCTGGGCGAGGATGCGAGGCGCCCGCGCGCGAACAATCGGGAGGCGTTTTGCGGCGGCGCTCTTCTACGGCCCCGTCCGCACGCCATCCTTCTCCGCTTCGGCGTTCAGGCGCTCGGCGTCCTCCTCGAGCAGGAAGCGCTGCGAAACGAGCGCATCGGTCGCTTTCTTCACGGCGTCGACATAGGCCGCTTTTGTCGGATAGCGTTCTTCGATCGACGGACGCGGATCGGCCGCCGCCTCGCGCTCGGCCTTGGTTGGCGCAAAGGGCACGAAACTGCCGGAAAAGATGCAGAAACCATCTTCGAACCTGTCCTTCCGGAACAAATTCCAGCCGGTATAGGTGCCGATCGGCGCCTGCAGGTAGACATCGCGAATGCCGGCCAGATCGATGCCGTCGGAATCAACCTGCGGCGTCAGGATATTGTAGCTCGCCGACCCCACTTTAGGCGGCTCGATGCTGATCACGCCGGAGGTTTCGGCGGCCTTGTAGCCGGGACCGAAATCGAGCGGATGCAGCCTGTCGACGACGCCGAGATAGCGCACCGCCGGTCGCTCGACGCCGCCATAGTTCGTGGCGGGGATCGTCGGAAAGCGCACGGCGTCCGGCGGCACGAGCGTCGCGTCGGCAATGCGCGGAATGGTCGAGGGCGGCGGCTCGCGCCCATCCTTCACCCATGCGGTGAGCGCGGCGAGGAGGGCGCGCATCGTCCAGGTATGCGGGTTCGGATTGGGTTGCTGCGCGCACAGGCCGAACGGCGCTTTCGCCGGTAGGGGTAGGGGAGGCGGGCCGTGCTGCGTGCTGGCCATGATATAGACCCGCACATTCGGCGGCTGCACCGCGTCTTGCAGGCCGAGCGGATCGGTAAGGCCGAGCGATTGGCGCGCTTCCCAGATTTCGAGCGCGGTCGCGGCATGGATGATGAACGGGCAGGTTTGGGTCGCCGCGCATCGGTCGAGAATGCCCTGCGTGCGGCCGGTGATGGGATCTTTTTCCGCGCCATAGGTGAAGGGAAAATCATAGGCGGGGTAGAGATGATCGATTTCCTCGCCCCAGGCGCGTCCGGGCTGGGCGAAACGCAGGCTGAGCGGCAGCAGGCCGCCGCCGATATGTGGCAGCGCCGCGTCGAAGACCTGTTTGCCGTCCTCGCTTTGATTGAAGCCAAGCATCAGGAACGTGCGGATCATGCGCCCGCTCTGCGAGGTGCCCATGACCAGGGCCTTCACCGCATCGCCATGCACGACAGGATTGACGGCGCCCGCGTCGTCTTTGACGGCTGTCTTCAGAAAGGCGCCAAGATCGCGCGTCACGGCATAGCCGAGGCCCATCACGACCGGATCCTTCGCTTTATAGATCAGTTCGTAGAGCTTGCCGGGCTGGAAACCGGACGGCATGCAGATTTGCTTGTCGCTCGGCGTCGGCGGCGCGCCATTCGGACAATTGGCGAAGCTCCATTGCGTATTCGGCACAGGCTCGCGCGGCGCTGTCTCACGAGACCGCATCGTCAGCGTCGGCAAGAATCCGTCCGCCAGCGGAACGCGATTGTCGATGTTCAGCGTTGGGTAGGAATCGTGAGTCATGCCGGTGAAGAAGCCGCTCGACAGGTTGAACGTCGTCGTTGGCGCGACGGGTACGAATTCGGCCCGCACGGGGCCGGTGATTGGCGAGCCGTCGTCGTTGTGCGCCACCGGCGCCCTGAAGGTCATGCGGCCATCGCCTGGCAGCACGTCCGCCTGCCAGCCGAAGAAGATCATCGTGTAGCCCTGCCGCTCCAACCAGCCGTCGCCAGGACTCGACAGACGGTTGATGTCGCCCACGACGCTTGGTTCATCGGCGTTGAACGGGACGAACAGGCCCTTGTTGCCGCGGTTGAGAATATTGAAAAGCAATATGCCGTTCGACTTCGCGGGATCGGCGGGGCGCAGGATCTCGATGTCGGTGGAATATTCCACCATGCCGCGCGCGTTCTTCGGCGCAAGGCCGATGTCTTGTATGCTGGCATTGGCGGGCGCTTTCGGGTCGACCTCGCCATAGGCGCGACCGACAAGGTGATCGAAGCCGCCGGCTGCGCCGAAGCTGCGGCCCTCAAAGGCCGGCTCGGTCTTCGTGATCTCGATGCGCGTGATGCCCGCTTCGGCCGTGGACGCCGTCAGGACGCATGTCGCCGCCGCCATGGCCGCCAACCGGTGAAGCATCAATTGTTCTCCTCAACTTTCGCCGTTCGTGGAATTCAGGCCGCGTAGCGCCATCATCACAGCGCGGCGACATTCCGGCAATGCCCGCGCAGGGCGCCCGCGACTGAGCGTCGCATCGCCGACAACATGTCAGGCGATCTTTATCATGGCGCCGGTCCGCGCCGATTCCTTGACCGCCTCGATCACTTTGAGCGTGTTCAGGCCTTCGCGCCCCGGCACGATGGGCGAGGCTTCGCCGCGGATGACGGCGCAGAAATGGCGGATCTGGACCTTCAACGGGTCTTCGGGAACGAAGGGCGCCTGCTCCCGGATAAGCGGCTCCCACCAGCCGCGCTTGCCGGGGTTGGACCATATCTCAAGCTGCGGGATCGAAAGGGCGCCGTCCGTGCCGCCGATCTGATAGCAGCTTTGGTCCTGGCGCGGATAGGCGGGATTTTCGCCGGTCGTCAGCTCCCAGCTCCAGGGCGCAACGACGCAATCGGATGCATTGATCGTGCCGAGGGCGCCATTGGCGAAGCGCAGCAAGATGACCGCGCTGTCCTCCACCGCATGGCCGCGAATGGCGCTGGACTCCTGCGCCTGGACCGAAACGATCTCGCCGCACAGATAGCGTAGGAGATCCACGTCGTGGATCAAGTTCAACAGAATCGGCCCGGCTCCCTTTGTGCGCCGCCAGTCGGGGACGAAATAATCTTCCGGCTTGATCAGCCAGAACGCGGCATGGACCGTCACGACGCGGCCGAGACGGCCGGAATCGATGATTTGCTTGGCCTTCTGGATCATCGGATTATAGCGGCGGTGATGGCCGACAAGCAGCGGCACGCCGGCCTTTTCGGCAGTGCTCACCAACGCCTCGCCGGTAGCGACGTCGGCGGCGATCGGCTTCTCGACGATGGCCGGCACGCCGGCCCCGACCGCTTTGAGGCCATGCTGGACATGAAGTTGATTGGGCGTGGCGATGATGATCCCATCCGGTCGATCGGCGTTCACAAGGTCGGCGAAACTTGCGAACCAGGGAACGCCAAGCTGCTCGGCGACCTGACGCCCGACGGGGGACGGATCGACGATCGCCGACAGCGTCGCGCTCGGTTCATCGGCGATGAGTTCGGCGTGTCGTTTGCCGATCATGCCGGCGCCGAGGACAGCAAGTTTCACGGGCCGCATGGAGTTTTCTCCGGCTGTCAAAGCGCTTCTGAAATGTTTGGTCCTCAGACGATCGGCGCCGATCGTCATCGGGCGCGAATTCAAGCCTCTGATCTTGTCGCATATCGGCGATCGGGGCGAGACCGATGAGCGATCAGGGAGAATACGACAGAGCTGCGATCAAAGCCCTAGGTCGAGCCTGAGACCCGTCTCGGCGTCTTGCGCAAGCGCTTGCGCGGCGAGTCGCGCGGGCGTGTTGGCCGCGCCGAACAGGTCGTAATTCCGGCGCTGGACGATTTCAAAGAAGAAGCGGTCTTTGAACGTGCGCGAATAGATGTGGAAGAATTCACCGTCCTTGACGCGATCGTAAAGCACGCCGAGCGACCGCATCCGCGCGAGAAGGTCGGGCACGAGGTCGAAACGGGCGGCGAGGTCATCGTAGTAATTGTCGGGAATGGCGAGGAAGGCGACCCCCTTGGCTTGCGCGGCCTCCACGGCGGCGAAAATGTCTGGCGTCGAGAGGGCGATCTGTTGGAAGCCGGCGCCGCCGAAGGCGTCGAGAAAGCGCGAGACCCCGGTGGCGCCGCCTTCGGAGACATTCAGCGCGATGCGCACATTGTCGCCAGGACTGCGCAAAGAACGGCTGAAGAAGGCGCCATGCGGATCGGCGATCTCCACCTGCGGTTCGAGGCGGAATCCGAGCACGGATTTGTAGAACAGCGACCAGGTGAGGAACTCGCTGCGCCGAACGACATTGGAGAGATGATCGATCTTCCGCAGCGCTGCTGAATCGGCGAAGGCGGGCTCCTCGATGAAATCGCGCTCCCAATGCGAAGCCGCGCCGGCGTCGATGAAATAGAGGAGACTGCCTTCGACCCCGCCGGCCGCCGGAATCAGGGCCTCGCCGGGGCCGATCTTGCCGAAATAAATCGGGCATTCCATCGCACGGGCGCGCTCAAGCGCCCGCTCGACCGCATCGACGCGCAGCGCCAGCGCGCAAACGGATGGGCCGTGCAGCATGTTGAAGGCATGCGCGAAGCCCTCGCGCTCGCGATTGACGACGAGATTGATCTCGCCCTGGCGATAGAGATCGACGTCCTTGGAGCGATGGCGCGCGGCGAGGCGAAAGCCCAGACCTTCGATCAGGCTCGCAAACGCTGCGCTATCGGCGTCGCCGGTTGCAAATTCGATGAATTCAATGCGCTCGACACGTGGCGCGGGCGGCAGCGGCGCCAGATCGATCAAGGGCGGCTCGTCGCGCTCCTGGCGCCGGGCCGCAAGTTGTTCGCCGGTCATGCGCAGCGCGCGCAGGCCGTCGAGCGCGATGGAATTGGCCGAAGCGCCGCGAAACTGATCGTTGAATATCTCCAGCGAAACCGGGCCGCGATAGCCGGTGCGCGTGATCGCGTCGAGAAAGTCGACGATCGGATAGTCGCCTTGGCCGGGATAACACCGGTAGTGCCGGCTGAGCGAGAGCGGATCCATCTGAATCGCAGGGGCGTCGGCGACCTGAACCAGCGCGATGCGATCGGCCGGCAACGTGCTCATCGGTTCAATCGGATTGTTGCGCACGCAGGCGTGGAAACTGTCGAGGACGATGCCAAGATTGGCGCGGTCGGCCGCGCGCACGATGTCCCAGGCTGCGGTCCAGTCCTTGACGTGGCGGCCCCAGGCGAGCGCCTCATAGCCGATCCTGAAGCCATGCTGGCGCGCAAGGTCGGCAAGCTCGGCCAGATCCTGCGCGGCGCGCTGGGGATCGTCGATCGCCTCGTCCGAGACATTCGAGCAGAGGCACAACAGGCGCGCGCCCAGTTCATGCATGAGGTCGAACTTGCGTGCGGCGCGCTCGAAATTGCGCGCCCGGATCGGATCGGGCATCGCCTCGAAATCGCGCATCGGCTGCAGCGCGACGATTTCAAGGCCGAGATCGGCGGCCATGTCGCGCGCCTCGCGCGGCTTGCCGCTGAAGAAGGTGAGGTCGTTTTCGAAGATTTCGACGGCCCGGAAACCCGCCTTGGCCGCCGCCGCGAGTTTGGCTTCCAGCGCGCCGCCCATGCAGACGGTGGCGATCGACCATCTGATCATTTTAAAAGTCTCCTATATTTTTGATAAAATGGCATATAGAAGAAATGTCGGCAATATGGAATATTGCCTCAATGCGCGAATCCACAAGAGGGGAGGCGGCGGTGACGTTGGCGTTTGACGGAAGAGCTGACGGCGGGGCGACCCTTACCGAGAGCCTGCATGAGCGCATCCGCCAGGACATCATTCTTGGCGCGCTGCAGCCCGCTTCCAAGCTCAAGCTTGAAAAGTTGAGCAAATCTTATGGCGTGAGCGTCAATACGTTGCGCGAATCCCTGTCGCGGCTGGCGGCCGACGGCATGGTTGTCGCCGAAGGTCAAAAGGGTTTCGCGGTTCTGCCGGTATCGACCGAGGATCTGCGCGAGATCACGGAAATGCGGCAATTGCTGGAATGCCATGCGCTGCGTCAGTCGATCGCCAATGCCGATCTCGACTGGGAGGCGAGGCTCGTGGGCGCCTACCACAAGCTCTCCAAAGTCGAGGCTTTGGTCGAGGCCGAGCCCGAAGTCTATGGCGAGGCGTGGGAACGCTACAATATGGAATTCCACGAGGCGCTGATCGCCAATTGCCGGTCGCGCTGGCTAAGCCTGTTTCACAGGGCGATGTACGATCACAGCCAGCGCTATCGCATGCTATCGCTGAAGACCAAGCCATTTCCGCGATCGCAATCGGCCAAGGAGCATCGTCAGATACTTGACGCGGCCCTTGCTCGTGACGCCGATACGGCCGAGCGCATCCTCGCCGCCCATATTCTCAAGGGTGCCGAAGCGACGAGCCTCTTGGAGGCCAAAACGACCGATCGAACAGTGCGCCGCAAGATCACAAAGAAATGATGGATATTTTTATAAAAACTGGATATTGACAGAATATCGTCATCAAACTACGAACGCCACCGGCGTGGGCCATGTTTTGCGCGACAGGCTGTCGCTTAGCGGTCGCCGGGGCGCAGGAAACTCATGCTTCGCGATGCGGGACAAGCGAGGATGCGCCGGCTTCAGCCAGAGGAGAGGAAGCTATGTTCCGATCGTTGCGGAGAACGCGCGCAATCTTCGACATCGACCACTCCAAGCAGAGAGCAACCGTGGAATTGCGGCGTTCGGACCGCGAGAATTGCAAAGCGCGATTGGCGGGCGGGGTCGCCGGCCTTCGCCGCGGGCTGACCGGCTTTGCTCTTTTGGCGCTGGCGATAGGGGCGGCGCCGCCGCTTTGGGCGTCTGTCGCCACGGCGCAAATCGTTGAAACGCCAATCCCCGAAGATCCGATCGCGATCGACAGCGGCGCGATCTCGGGCAAAGAGCTTGCTTCCGGCGTGAAGGCTTATTTTGGCGTTCCCTATGCAGCCGCTCCTGTGCGCGATCTGCGATGGCGCGAACCCCAGCCTGTGCAAGCCTGGAAGGGCGTCTATCACGCCGACCGGATGGCGCCCGAATGCATCCAGGTGTTGCGACGCCATAATCTCAATCATTATTTCGGCGAAGAGGCGACCAGTGAGGATTGCCTCTACATGAACCTGTGGGCGCCTGCCGACGCCAAAGCGGACGCCAAGCTGCCCGTCATCGTCTACATCTATGGCGGAGGCTTCACGCTGGGATCCAGCGGCATGGCGATGTATAGCGGCGAGAATATCGCCAAAAAGGGTGCGCTCTTCGTCAGCTTCAACTATCGGGTCGGCGCGCTAGGTTATATGGCGCATCCGGAATTGACCGCCGAATCGCCGCATCACGCCTCGGGCGAATATGGGTTCCTCGATCAGATCGCGGCTCTGCAATGGGTACAGCGCAACATCGACAAGTTCGGCGGCGATGCCGGCAATGTCACGGTTTCCGGCCAATCGGCTGGCGCGATGTCGGTCTCGGCGTTGGAAGCCAGTCCCCTCGCGAAGGGCCTTTTCCAGCGCGGCTTCGCCATGAGCCTGAGCCTGTTCGACAATCGCTTTCATTTTGCGCCTTTGGCCGAGGCGGAGAAGACGGGCGTTGAGATCCAGAAGGCGCTCGGCGCGGATTCGCTCGCCGAAATGCGGCTGGTTTCCGCCGACAAGATTCTGGCGCTGCAAAAGGACTGCCAACTCGGCTGCGCGGGAACGATAGCGGTATTGCCTGACGTCGATGGTTATTTTCTGCCTGACAGCGTTCCGAACATATTCGCGGCGGGAAAGCAGAACGATGTCGCGACGATCTCGGGCTTCACGCGCGATGAGAGCTCCAACGAATTGCGCACCGCGGTCAATCTAGAAGCCTATGTCGCCGCCGCGCATAAGCTCTACGGCGATCAGGCGGAGCGCTTCCTGAAGCTCTATCCCGCCGCCGACGACGCCCAGGCTAAGGCGATGGGTCTCATCGCCGCGCGCGAGGGACAGGCGGAGGCCGGCACGAGAAACTGGGCGCTGGCGCAAAGCGCGACCGGCAAGTCTCCGTTCTTCATGTACATGTTTTCGCGCGTGCATCCTTTCGCCGATGGCGTGAAGTTTTTCGACAACCCCAAGGCGATCGGCGCCTACCATACATCCGATGTGCCGTATTGGTTCCAGACACAGGATGCGATGAACCTGTTCCGGGAAACGCGCACGTGGACGCCTTTCGACCGCGAACTCTCGGAGCGGATGGCTGATTGTCTGATCGCTTTCGCGCGGACGGGAAATCCTGCGACCGCGACGACGCCATGGCCGGCATGGACGCCCGCGTCGGAGACATATGTTGAGTTCGGCGATGTCGCCAAGGTTCAGAGCGAGAACGTGGAGCGCCTGGAGTTCCACACCCCGGCGAACGTGACGCCGTCAACCCCGCGCACTTCGCGCGATTGAAACTGCGAAGCGTTCGCTCAAGCCGGCGTATCGATGAGGATCGAGTGAAATGATCAACGGCGACACCATTCTCATCGCGCATCTTGGCTATCCGACCAAGAGCTTCAAGGCGCCGATGATCTACAATCCTTATTTCGAAAAGATCGGCGTCAATGCGATCGTGATGCCGATGGGTGTGAAGGGAGAGGACTACGCCCAAATCGTGAAAGCGCTCTTTCGCCTCGCCAATATCCGCGGCGCGCTGGTGACGATGCCGCATAAGGTGGCGACCGTCGCGCTGATGGATGAAGTCTCGACCGCGGCGCAGATCGCCGGCGCCTGCAACGCCATTCTGCTGCGGCCCGACGGCACGCTGCTTGGCGATATGTTCGATGGCGAAGGCTTTGTGCGCGGCGTGGCGCGCAAAGGACGGCGGATCGCCGGGGCGCAGGCGCTTGTCGTGGGAAGCGGCGGCGTGGGCTCGGCGATCGCGGCCTCTCTGGCGGCGGCGAACGTCGCTCGGCTTGGCCTGTTCGACGCCAATCCCGCTGCGGCCGATGCGCTTGGGCGACGGCTTTCCGAACATTATTCCAAGCTCGACATCGCATGCGGGGATAAGGATCCGGACGGCTATGACATCATCGTCAACGCCACGCCGATGGGGATGAGCGACAGCGATCCGCTGCCGATCGACGTCGCGCGCATCGCCTCGTCCGCCTTCGTCGGCGAGGTCGTCATGAAACAGGAGATGACGCCTTTGCTGCGCGCCGCGCGAGCCAAAGGTTGCGCCATCCAGGTCGGCGTGGACATGCTGTTCGAGCAGATTCCAGCCTATCTCGAATTCTTCGGCTTCCCGACAACCACGCCAGAGGAACTTCGCGCCGTCGCCCGGCTCAGCTATTGAGCTCGCCGGAGGCGCGCCCCCAGGAACAGGATCTTGTTGGACAGGTCGCGCCTCACGCCATAGAACACCGGAAACGATGATATCAGGGAGGATGAAATGAACGGCAGATTGGTTTCGTTTGGCGTCGCGCTCATGGCGAGCGTTTTTGCGGAAGGCGCGCTCGCGCAATCGAGCGGAACGATCAATCTTGCCGATGTTGCGGAATTGTCGGGCTCGGGCGCGACGGTCGGCACCAACTGGAAGAACGGCATCGATCTGGCGGTCGAGGAAATCAACGCCAAGGGCGGCGTGCTTGGCGCCAAAATCGTCGTCACCCACGCCGACTCGCAGTCGAACGCGGGGACCGCCAAGGCCCAGGCGCAGAAGGCGCTCGACGGCGAGCCCTATGCTCTGCTCGGGCCGGGCTATTCCGGTTCGGTCAAGGTCTGCGCGCCGCTCGCCGCCGAGGCGGGCATAGCGGAAATCATGGGCGGCGAGGCGGCCGAACTGACCAAAGCGGGCAACAAGTTTGTGTTTCGCACCTCGTTCGGGCAGCAGACCAGCATGCCCAAGATCGCCAAATATATAGCCGAGACGCTGAAGGCGAAGACCGCCGCGGTCGTCTGGGTCAATAATGATTTCGGCAAGGGCGGCCATGATACGATCCTGAAGGAGTTTTCCGCGCGTGGCGTCAAGGTCGTCGCCGACGATTCGACCGAAGCGGGCCAGGCCGATTTCGCGGCGGACGCGCTCAAGGTGAAAGACTCCAATCCGGATGTGGTGTTCATCTATCTCAACGAGGAGGAGAGCGCGCGCATCCTCAAGGAATTGCGCAAGGCCGATGTGAAGGCGCCGCTGGTCGGCGAGACGACGCTGATCGGTCAGAAGGTGATCGAGCTGGCGGGCGATGCGGCCAATGGCGCGCTCGGCCATGTCGGCCTGACGACGGATGCGCCGGTTCCCGCGATCAAGGCGTTCCGCGACAAGTTCGTCGCCAAATACAATTACGTGCCCGATCACAATGGCATCAAGGGTTATCTGGCCGTCTACATGATCAAGGCCGCGACGGAGAAGATGGGCAAGCTCGATTCCAAGAATCTCGCCGCCGCTCTGCATGGCCTGACGATCACGCCCGACAAGGAGCCGGGCATCCTGATGGAAGTGACGATCGACGAGAACGGCGATCTCGATCGCCAGAGCTTTCTTGGCGAAGTCGTCAACGGCAAACAGGCGATCAAGGAAGTTCTTCCCAAGCTGAAGAACTGACGGCGCCGCCGCGAATGGCCTGCGCCATCCAAATTGATGGGCGCTCGCCTTCCCCTTCCCCCCTTGTGGGGGAAGGTAGGGATGGGGGGCCGCGCCGACTTGCCGAACAAAAGAAGTTGCGCATCAACGGGATTCTGCGGTGCGACCCCCCTCCCTAACCCTCCCCCACAAGGGGGAGGGAATATTGGCGCCTTTCAATTTAACCGACGTTGGTCACTAGATATCGAGGGGGCTTATGGCCAATTTCGTTGCGCTCTTGATCGCGGGTCTGGCCACCGGCGCTCTTTATGCGTTAGTCGCCGTTGGCTTCACGCTGCTCTGGCAGACGTCGCAGACGATCAATTTCGCACAGGGCGAATTCGTCATGCTGCCCGCCTTTTTCATGCTGGCGGCGATGCATGCCGGATTGCCGTTCTGGGCCGCGATCCTGGTCGGGCTGGCGCTTTCGGTCGCGATCCTCGGTTTCGCGTTCAAGCGTCTTCTCGTCGATCCGATGCTGCGACATGGCGTGCTGCCATTGGCGATCGCGACGATGGCGCTGTCGACGTTCCTGAAAGAATCGGTCAAGACTTTTTATTCGGCCGAGGCGTCGCCCTTTCCTTCAATCGCGCCCGATGCATATCTCCATCTGTTCGGCCTCTCGGTCTCCTGGCAGAATATCGTCGTGCTCGGCGTCGCGATCGCGGCGGTCGTCGCTCTGCAATTTCTGCTGCAGAGAACCCGCACCGGTCGCCAGATGCAGGCGGCGGCGCAAAACCCGACGGTCGCCCGCATTCTGGGCGTGCCGGTCGAGCGGATGATCCTCTATACCTTCCTCATCAATGGCGCGCTGGTCGCCCTCGCTTCCTTACTGATCTCGCCGATCTATCTGGCGAAATTCTCCAATGGCGACACGCTCGGGCTCGCCGCCTTCATCGCCGCCATCGTCGGCGGCTTCAACCAAATCCGCGGCGCGATCGTCGGCGGCCTTCTTCTGGGCATCGTCGACAATCTCTCCGCCGCTTACATCTCGACGCAATATCGCGGCGCCATCCCGCTGTGCCTGCTGATCGTCATCATCCTGTTCCGGCCCAATGGCTTGCTCGGACGGGCCGAGGAGCGCACGGTATGAGCGAGGCCGCGCGGACGCGATTGAATTACGCTGGCGTTGCGATCGCGCTCGCTTTCCTCATTCTGGCGCCGCTCGAATTTCATCGTTATGGAATCTACATCCTGAGCCAATGGGCAGTGATGACGATCGCCGCGATCGGCCTTAACCTGACGCTCGGCTATGCCGGTCAGGTCTCGCTCGCACAGGGCGCCTTTGTTGGAATCGGCGCCTATTGCGCGGCGATTTTGACGACGCAAGGTTGGCCGCTCATCGCCGCTATCGCTCTGGCGCTCGTGCTTTGCTTCGTCATCGGCTGGCTGCTCGGCTATCCCGCGCTGCGCGTGCAGCATCATTATCTCGCCTTCGTCACGCTCGCTTTTTCGACGCTCGCCTTTCTCGTTTTCCGCAACGAATCCTGGCTGACCAATGGCACGGAGGGGATCGACGGCGTTCCTCGTCCGACCGTCCTCGGCCTGTCGACCACGCCGCATTTGTACTATTACTATTTCTGCCTGTTCATGCTCGCGCTCGTCACATTGGCGACGCTTGGGCTTGTCCGCTCGCCCTGGGGCCGCGCTTTCATCGCCTTGCGTGAGAATCCGCTTCGCGCCCTTTCACTCGGCGTCGACACGCGGCGCTATATTCTGATGGCCTTCGCGATTGGCTCGGCGCTCGGCGGCCTCGCCGGCGCGCTTTATGCGCCGCTCGTCGGCCTGGTCGAGCCGCCCGCTTTCACGCTGACGCTGTCCTTGAATCTCCTGATGATGGTCATTGTCGGCGGCTCGGGCTATTTCCTCGGGCCGTTCCTCGGCGGGCTTGTCGCGGTGCTGCTGCCTGAATGGCTGCGCGTCGTCGATAATTATTACCTGATCCTCTATGCGCTGCTCGTGATGGGGCTGCTTATCTATTCGCCGACCGGTCTGATCGGCATTGTCGATCGCTTCCTCGTCGATCGCCGCACACGCGCCGCCTCAGCCGCCAGAGCCGCCGCCAGCGCCTCGATCGAGAGGCCCTGACATGACGGCGGTGCTTGAAGTCTCCGATATCAAGAAGCGCTTTGGCGGCATTCATGCGGTCGACGGCGTGTCTTTCGAAGTGCGCGAGGGCGAGATTCTCGGCATCATCGGCCCCAATGGCTGCGGCAAGTCCACTTTGTTCAATTGCATTCTCGGACAATTGCAGCCGAGCGAGGGCGAGGTGAAGCTCGACGGGCGCGTCACCACCGGCATGCGCCCTTGCGACATCAACAAGCTCGGCGTCAGCCGCACGTTCCAGCTCCTGCAGATTTTCCCCAAACTCTCGGTGCGGGAAAATCTCATCCTCGCCGCCCAGGAGCACAAGGGCACAATGATGTCGCGGCTGTTTGGGCCGCGCGACGCGGGCCTCAACGGCGCCGCCGACCAGATGATCGCCTTCTTCAAGCTCACGCATCTCGCCGACGAGCTTGCGGGCGGCTTGTCCTACGGCCAGCAGAAGCTGCTTGATGCGGCGATGGCTTTCATGGCCGGTCCGCGCCTCGTGCTGCTCGACGAACCGGCGGGCGGCGTCAATCTCACCATGCTCGGCAATCTCAGGGATCGGCTGAAGGCGTTCAATGAGGAGCGCGGCGCGACCTTCGTGGTGATCGAGCACAATATGGATTTCGTCATGTCGCTCTGCACGCGCGTGCTGGTTCTGGCGGAGGGCAAGGTCCTCGCCGAGGGGCTTCCCGCCGAAGTGCGCGCCAATCCAGCCGTCATCGAGGCCTATCTTGGACACTGATCCGATCGTCGAGTTGGAGAATGTCGTCGCCGGTTATGGCGCGATGACCATTCTCAACGGGACGAGCTTTAGAATCGCGCGCGGCGCCATCACCACGGTCATCGGCCCCAACGGAGCGGGAAAGTCGACCGTGTTCAAGACGATCTTCGGCCTGCTGCGGCCGCGATCGGGCAGCATACGCGTCGACGGGCGCGATGCGACGAAATGGTCGCAGCGCGAGCTTCTCGCCGCGGGCGTCTGCTACATCCCGCAGGGGCGCAATATCTTTCCCGAGCTCTCCGTCCGCCACAATATCGAGCTTGGCGCCGTCGCCGCCGGACCCGAACTGAAAGACATGCCCGCGCGCCTGGAGGCGGCGCTCGATCGTTTTCCCGCGCTCCGCCGCAAGGCCGACCGGCAGGCGTCGACGCTGTCGGGCGGCGAGCAGAAGCAACTTGAGATCGTGCGCGGCCTCCTGCTCGATCCCAAGCTGATCCTGATCGACGAGCCATCGATCGGCCTGTCGCCGCTGATGGTCCAGGAGACCTTCACGCTGCTTACGCAGTGGCGCGACAAGGGCGCGTCGATCCTGATGATCGAGCAGAACGCACGCTCGGCCTTGCAAATGTCCGACTACGGCCTCGTGCTCGAACTGGGCCAGACCCGGATGCACGACAAGGCGCAGGCGATCCTCAACGATCCGCAGGTCGCGCAATTGTTTCTAGGCGGCGTTATCGGCGGCGCCGGCGCCGTTTAATCAACCCAGTCGCAGAACAATGATGCCGGCCGCGATGAAGGCGGCGGCGGCGTAGCGCGGCGCCTTGAAATTCTCATGCAGGAAGAAGGCGCCGATGACCGCAGCGAAAATCACCGAGGTTTCGCGCAGCGCCGCGACAAGGCCGATCGGCGCCTGGGTCATCGCCCAGACGACGATCGCATAGGCGGAAAAGGCCGCTGCGCCGCCGATCAGTCCGCGCCGCCATTCGCGAACAAACACGAAAACGAATCCGGAACCCCGCAGCAGCAAGATCACGGGCGCGAACAGAACGGCGGTCAGCGCATCCGTCCAGGCGTTATAAGCGAACGCTTGCGCCGAGAGCCGCGCGCCTGCGCCGTCGATCAGCGAATAAAGCGCGATGACCGCCGCATTGACCAAAGCCGCGAGCAACGCGGCGCGGTCGACGCCGCCGCGCCTGACGCCCTCGACAGCCATCCAGAACACGCCGCCGATCAGCAGAGCGATGCCGCCGGCGACGGCGGGATCGAGGCTTTCGCCGAGATAGAGCCATGCGCCGATGGTCGTCAGCAACGGCGCCGCGCCGCGCATGATCGGGTAGGCGGCGGACAAATCGGCGTTGCGGTACAGCCGCCCGACAAGCAGGAAGTAAACAACATGCGTCACTGCGGACGCGCCGACATAAGGCCAGGATTCGGGAGCCGGCGCAGGCAACGGCAATGCTGCGCAGAGCGCGATCAGACCGCACCAGAGGCAAACGACCGCCGCGGCGGCGAATTTGTCGCTCCCGCTTTTGACGATCGAGTTCCAGAGCGCATGGAGGGCCGCTGCGAAAAGAACCGCCGCCATCACCCCGGAACTCATCCAATTCTCACCTCTCGCGTCAAAGAAAGGCACAATGGGCAGCCGGGTCGAAACTGTCCAGCGCACCGAGCGCATGGCTGCTTAGCAAGGTGAGCGGGCGGTTGCGATTTTTGCGCGTCGCGGCTCTGACGATAAGACCGCCGACGATACTGGCTGGTGGAGGAATTGAATGGCGCCGGGCAAGCCAGCCAGCGGGCTCTGATGACGCTCGATTTACGGGCATAAGTTCGATATGGTTCGACGGCGCGCAGGCGCTACGCCAAACGGACTCGTGCTTGCAGATTCGATCATCCCTCTCGATGATGGCGTGAGCGCGTGCGAGGTTGAGCGAGCGTTTATTCGAGAGCAGGAATTTCGATGGACCGGGAAGCGATTATCGCGGCTTTGAAGGGCGTCTCGACGGCGACGATCACGACGATTCTCCTGAAGAAAGGATTGCGCAACGTCTGGATGCGCGGCCCTCGCGTCCTGCGGGAGGGCCAGCCTCGGCTTGTCGGGCCCGCTTTCACCTTGCGCTTCATTCCGGCGCGCGAAGATTTGGCGACGCCGGACGCGTGGTCGTCGCCGCGCTCGACCCGGGCCGCCATAGAGGACATGCCGGAAGGATGCATGGTCGTGGCTAGCGCGCTGGGCATTGTCGACGCCGGCATCTTCGGCGACATCCTTTGCGCGCGCATGGCCAAACGCGGCGTCGCCGCCCTGATTACCGACGGCGTCGTGCGCGACATCGCTGGGGTGCGCGCCACCGGTCTGCCGGTATGGTCGCAGGGCGCGGCGGCGTCGCCTTCCGTCGCGGGTCTGCTGTTCGAAGGCTGGCAGCAGCCGATCGGCTGCGGCGGCGTTGCGGTCTATCCCGATGATCTCATCGTGGCGGATCAGGACGGCGCCGTCGTCGTTCCGGCGGCGCATGCGGAACATGTGGCGACCGCCGGGTTGGAACAGGAGCGGCTCGAAGACTGGATCATGTCGGAGGTCGCCAAAGGCGCTCCCTTGCCGGGCCTTTATCCCCCTGACGCCGCCACACGCGCGCGCTACGAGGCAAGGGCGACAGAAAAGAAATAGAACGCGATACAAGAAGGTCAGAGACAAACATGAAGCTCAATGAAACGGCCGCCGGCGTCTACCCGATCGCGGTGACGCCCTTCGATCCCGCTGGCAATGTCGATCGCGCCTCGGTCGATCGCATGATGGATTTCTATATCGGCTGCGGCGCGACGGGGCTGACCATTCTCGGCGTCATGGGCGAGGCGCCCAAACTCGACGGCGAGGAGGCGCTGGCGCTGACCAGGCAAGTGGTCGCGAAAGCCGGAACGCTGCCGATCATCGTCGGCGTTTCGGCGCCGGGGTTCGCCGCGATGCGGGCGCTGGCGCATGGCGCCATGGACATTGGCGCGGCCGGCGTGATGATCGCGCCGCCGTCGAACCTGCGGACCGACGAGCAGATCGTCGGCTATTACCGGCAGGCGGTGACGGCGATCGGCGCGGACATACCCTTCGTCATCCAGGATTATCCGCTGACGTTCCAGGTCGTGATGACGCCCAAAGTGATCCGCGAAATCGTGCGCGAGCATGCCTCCTGCGTCATGCTCAAACACGAGGACTGGCCGGGCCTGGAGAAAATTTCGGCATTGCGCGCATTCCAGGCTGACGGCTCAATGCGGCCGATCTCGATTCTGTGCGGGAACGGCGGCCTTTTTCTCGATTTCGAAATGGAGCGCGGCGCCGACGGCGCCATGACCGGCTATGCCTTCCCGGATATGCTTGTCGATGTGGTTCGACTTTCGCGCGGCGGCGAGCGTCAAAAAGCGCATGATCTCTTCGACGCGCATCTGCCGCTCCTGCGTTATGAGCAGCAGGCGGGCGTCGGCCTCGCCGCGCGCAAATATGTGCTGCAAAAACGCGGCGCCATCGCCTTCGACAGTCAGCGCGCGCCATCGGCCGGGCTGTCGGCGCACGCGAAGGCGGAGATCGATTTTCTGCTGGAGCGGTTGGCGCGCGTCGATGCGAGAGCCGCGTCGCGCGCGAGCGCCGCGTAGGGCGCTTCGCAGACAAGCAGCAACGATTGGCCGCTGTCGTCGCGCAACATTCTCCGGCGGGCAATAAGTTCTTTCTGAAAATAAGAATTCATGGTAATCTTGTCGTCTCTTTTTCAAAAAGGACGAGAGATGGAGAGGCTCGCCTTGAGCGCTCATATCCGTTCCGCTCGAAAGTCCGATCGCTTGGTCAGGGCGCGGGCGCGGCTTTGCGGCCGAAAATTTCGATGGGGAAGGCAAAACAGGGTCAAGTCCTTGATATCGCTCGTTTCGCGGATGGAAATGCGCTTCCGCGCGCGTGAGAATCAAGGACTTAGCGGGTGTTTTGATGGACCGCGGTCGTTCATTCGAGGGTTTCGGCTATTTCCGGGCTATTCCAGGTCGCTTCCGGCAAGGACGCTCACCCGCCATATTCCATGATGGTGAGGCCGGCGCCGCTCCAGTCGGTGCAATAGCAAAGGCCGTTCGTATCGACGAACACGTCCGCCGAATGCAGCACGACGGGCCGGTTGGGGCGCGGATCGACGAGCTTCTTCGGCGCTGGCGGCACACAGGCGCCGACCTCGACCGGGCGAAACTGATCGCTGATGTCGTAAACCCGCACGCCGGCGTTTTGATAGGTCGCGAAGATCAGCGTCGAGCTCTGGAAACTGCCCGGCCGGTTTTCGTGAATATTATGCGGCCCGAAATGGCCGCCGACGGCGACATAGTCGCGGTCGTCGGGCAGGGGGAAAGTGGCGATGCTGATTGGATTCGACTTCACCTGATTGTCGAAGATCCAGATCGGCTTGAGGCCGTCCTCCATATTGTCGAGCACCGTTTCGTCGAGAACGATGAGCAGATCGCGGTCGGGCAGAGGCAGGCAATTATGTGTGCCGCCGCCGAAGGGCGGCGACCAGTTCCTGTGCACGATCTGTTTGGGGTTGCTCTTGTCGGAGACGTCGACGCTGACCAGACAGCCGTCGCGCCAAGCGCAATAGGCGATATCGTCGGCGACGACCGCGTGATGCAGCCCGTAGCGGCCGCGCTCCAGCGGCCATTGGGCTTTTTCGCCCGCGGCCAGATTCATTCCCGGCAGCCAATAGCGGCCGGCGATCTTCGGCCTCGTCGGATCCAGCATATCAATGGTGATGAGAATGTAATCCGAGAATCCCTCCAGCATCGCCGAAGCATAGGCCCAGCGTCCGCCGACGTACCAGATGCGGTGCAGCCCTGTCCCCTCGACAGGCATGAAGCCGATCTGACGGGGCTCGGCCGGCCTGGAAATATCGAACACCGCCATGCCCGCGGACCAGTTTCGCGCATGCGGCGCTTCGTCATGGCCATGCGCGCCCGCTTTTGGTTTGTAGTAGTTTCGCTCGTCGGCCATTTCAGGCTGGGAGAACATGTCCCTGCCGTGAACGAGCAGAAGCAGGTCGTCATGCACCTGCAGATGGAGGCTCCAGGTGTTGGGCGGGTTCTGAATGTAATTGACCGTCTTCGGCCTGGTCGGGTCGCGGACGTCGACGACGGAAAAACCCTTGGAGCAGACATGGCCGATATAGGCGTAGCCGTTGCGCACCATGATCTGCTGGCCGTCGGCGCGGCCCGCCTGATCGGAATGACCGATCAGGCGCATGTTGTGCGCATAGGTCGGCTTGGGAAGGTCGCCGCGAGCCATGTCGTCAATCCTCCCGCTGCGGTCCTCGCTCAGCCCTTATATTCGACGATGTAGAGACCGGCGCTGAAGTCGGTGACGTAGCAGAGCGCGTTCTTGTCGACGAAGACATCGGCAGAGTGCAGCACGATCGGACGGTTCGGGCGCGGGTCGACCCATTTGGCGGGGGGCGGCGGCACGAAGGCGCCAATCTCTTTCGGCCGGAACTGGTCCTTGATGTCATAGACGCGCAAGCCAGCGTTTTGGTAGGTCGCGAAGATCAACTCGGAACTGACGAAGCTGCCCGGCCGGTTCTCGTGAACGTTATGCGGTCCGAAATGGCCGCCGACCTTGAGGTAGTTTTTGTCCGATGGCTGCGGGAAAGTCGAGATGCTGATCGGATTGGATTTGACCTGGTTGTCGAACACCCAGATCGGCTTGAACCCGTCCTCCTGATCGTCGAGCACGGTTTCGTCGACGACGATCAAGAGATTGCGGTCGGGCAACGGCAGCGCATTATGCGTGCCTCCGCCAAAAGGCGGCGCCCAGGATTTGTGGACGATCAGCTTGGGCTTGGCCTTGTCCTTGACATCGACCACGGCGAGGCAGGCGTCGCGCCAGGAGCAATAGGCGATGTCGTCGTGGATGATGGCGTGGTGCAATCCGAAGCGGCCGTTCTTCGTGGGCCAATTCGCCTTTTCTCCGGCGGCGACATTCATACCAGGCAGCCAGTATTTGCCCGCCATCTTCGGCTTCTTCGGATCCTTCAAATCGATGGTGATCAGGATATAGTCGGAAAAGCCGTCGAGCAGCGCCGAGGCATAGGCCCAGCGTCCCCCGACATACCACAGACGATGCAGCCCGGTGCCCTCGACCGGCATGAAGCCGATCTGCTTGGGATCTTCGGGTTTGGAAATATCATAGACCGCCATGCCGGCCGACCAGTTGCGCCCCGACGATTCCTCCTTGGCATGATGGTCGACCGAACCCTTGTAGTAATTTTTCTCGTCGGCGAGTTCGGGCTGGGCGAACATGTCCTTGTTATGGACGACGAGCAGCAGGTCGTCGTGCGCTTGCAGATGCAGCGTCCAGGTGTTCGGCGGCGACGCGATATATTTCACCACTTTCGGTTTGCTTGCGTCGCGCACGTCGACGATCGAGAAGCCCTTCGAGAAGATGTGCCCGATATAGGCGTAGCCCTCGTGCACCATGATTTGCACGCCGTCGCAGCGGCCCGCCTGATCGCTATGCCCGACAAGGCGCATGTTGCTGGTGGCGTGGGCGGGCTTGGGAAGGGCGTTGCTGGCCATCGTATCTGCTCCGGTGAGATTTGGGCGCCGCGCCGCAAGGACGGGCGTCGTTGATTGCTGAGAATGGACGGCGCACGCGGCGCCGTCCTTTGATTTTAAGGTTGAGGGAATCGAAGCGTTACTTGACGCCCCAGATCTTCTTGTACTGATCCTTGTAGCCGTTGCCGGGGTCGAAGATGTTTTGGTCGCCGCCGTCCTTGTCGATATTGGCCGGCGTGAACAAATGCACCGGCGGCACGTAACCGCTGGGTTGTTCGCCGGCGAAAGCGCGATTGAGTTCGTCGGCGAGCTGCCATCCCTGCAGGTGAAGCGGCTCGGCGACCGTGGCGATCTGATATTGCTTCTGCTTGATGCGCTGGAAGGCGGGAACGGAGCCATCGCCCGCCGAAATCTGGCGCGGATAACCCGAAGCCGGGTCGATGTTGGCGGAGACAAGCGAGGGAGCCGAGAAGTCGAAATAGAGATCATTGACCGCGATCGAATAGGTCCACGCTTTGCCATATTTCGACAGAAGCGAGGTCGTGAGCTGGCCCATGCGGTTAGCGAGGTCGCCGATCGGCGTATCCTCGACCGACAGCACCTTGCAGCCCGAGCAGCCCTCGATAGCCGCCTTCTCCGCATTGGTCTTGGCGGTCGCGATGGCGTAGATCGAATCCGTGAACAGAATGACGCCCGCTGTGCCGCCCGAATCCACGACGGCGTAGAGGCCTGAAGCCTTGGCGACTTCCAGCGGATCGGTCGTCACGTTGTAGAAGACCTGCGGGACGCCCTCGACCTTGCCTGCCTGCGGGCCGGCGTGCCAGCCGACGATCTTGATGCCTTCGGCCGCCGCCTGCTCGATCACCGGCTGCTGCTCCTTCGCGTCAACGCCGCCAAGGATGATCGCATTGGGCTTCAGCGCGATCGCCTGCGTCATGGCCGAGGTCCGCGCAGGGACGGAGCCCTGGCCGTCAAGCACGCGGAAATCCCAACCGAGCGCCTTGGCGGCTTCCGCGGCGCCGTCGCCGGCGCCCTGGGCGCCGCCATTACGCTGGTCGGTCGAAACGTAGATGACGACCCTCTTGCCCTGAGCTTTCGGACCGGTCGTCGGACCGGTCCAGGCCGTGACGGGCGCGGTGACCAGAGCAATATATTCCTTGGCTTTTGTCATGAAGGCGTCGTCGGCCGCCTGCGCGGCGGCGACGTTCAATGCGACAAGCGCCGTAGAGGCCAATAGGCCCCTGGCAATGAAACGAAACTTCGACATATTGTTCCCTCCCTTATAGCTGGCGAGCCATGGCGCTCGTCAGGCCGGTGTTCCGGCGCTTTTGCAGCGGCCATGATCGGTCGCTGATATCGAAGGCGAATGCTTGGTCGCCACGAATGCCTCGCTAGCTCGAGTCTTTCAGGTCTTTCACCACGCGCAGCGGCCGCGCCACGGTGCGCCGGCGTTGCGCGAAAGCCGCAAGCGCAATGGAGATGACCAATGTCGTGCCGTTGAAGAGAGGCTCGACGAAGAACGCGCCGCCGAGCTGCTGGATTCCGGAAATGCCGATGGCGAGGATCAGCACGCCAAATATCGTGCCCCAGACGTTGACCCGGCCTGGCCTGATGGTGGTCGAGCCGAGAAAAGCGCCGACAAGCGCCGGCAGGAGATAGTCGAGCCCGACATTCGCCTGGCCGATCCTGAGTTTGGCGGCAAGCACGCAGCCGGCGAATCCAGCGATCGCGCCAGAGGCGACGAACACGCCAATGACATAGGCGCGGACCGGAATGCCATTGAGCGCCGCCGCCTTTTCGTTGGCGCCGATCGCATAGATGTAACGGCCCAGCGGCAGCCGTTCGCTGACGATCCAGAGTACGACAGCCAGGACGAGCACATAGATCGCGGGTATTGGAATTCCGAGGATCGACGTTGTGTTGAGGGCGATGAATCCGAGGGGCAACTGACCGATGATCTGGCGCCCTTCGGTGTGCCAGAGGGCGAGCGCGTAAAGAATCGTGCCGGTGCCGAGCGTGGCGACGAACGCGTCGACCTGCGCGACTTCGACGAGCAGGCCATTGATGAGACCGACCAGCGCGCCGCAGCAGACGACGATCACAATCGCAAGCGGCCAGGGGACGCCGAATTTGACCTGCAGGCTGATCGCCAGGATGTGCCACATGACGATGCCGAAGCCGACGGTCAGGTCGATGCGGCCCGCCATCATCGGCAAGGTCGCGGCCAGCGACAAGAGCGCGATGATCGCCTTGTCGCTGAGGATGGAGCGCGCGTTCAGCGTGGTCGGGAAAGTGTCGGGTAACAGTACGGAGAAAAAGATGACCAGAAGGACGGTGAGGATCGGCAGGCCATAGACGGGCGCCAGACGCGCGATGGCCTGCATGCGCGACAGCGTCGCAAGCTCGGGTCGCGTCGGTTCAAGCGCGTTGGATTTAATGGACTGCATGAGCGTTCCGGGCCGGTTCGGAGAAAGCGGCGGGTTCACATTCCGGCGCATGTCGAATATTGGCGGAGGCCGCGGCGAGCAGATTTTCAACCGAAAGGTCGGCGGCGGCGAGTTCGGCGACGACTTTGCCGCGATCGAACACCAACGCGCGATGACAAACCTTGGCGACCTCCTCGAAATCGGTCGATACGATAATGATCGCGGCGCCAGCCTGGAGCGCGACATCGAAGAGCCGGTAGATCTCCGCCTTCGCGCCGACATCGACGCCGGCGGTCGGATCTTCGAAAACATAGATCTTTGCGGCCAGGTGCAGCCAGCGGCCGATGATGACCTTTTGCTGATTGCCGCCCGACAGCAGTTCGATCGCCAGCGTCGGATCGTTCGGCCTCAGGCCCACCTGCTGACCGAGCTTCAGCGCGGCGCGGGTTTCACGGCCCGGGCCGAGCACTGAAAACAGGCTCAGGCCCGCGGCGACCGGATTGAGGAACAGGTTCTCGCGCACCGAGAGGTTCGGCATGATCGACTCGCCGGTGCGATCGGCGCAGACTAGATTGACGCCATGACCCATCGCCTGGCGCGGCGAAGTCGCAGCGATCGCCACTCCGTCAAGCAGAATGAGGCCGCTCGTCGCTGGCGTCACGCCGAACAAGGCGCGGCCGAGACTCTCCTGGCCAGCGCCGCGCAAGCCGACGAACCCGACAATTTCTCCCGCATGAATCGTGCAATCGATCGGACCCACTCCGTCGATTGCGACCGATTGGAGCGCCAGCCGCGGTGCGCCGCAGCGCTCGGCGGGTCGGCGGAAGACCTGCGACGGTTCGCGCCCGACAATCAGCAAGATCGCCTCGTCGGGCGTGGTTTTCGTCACGATGCGCTCGCCGGCAACGCGGCCGTCGCGCAAGACGACCATCCGGTCGGCGATCGCAAACACTTCGTCGAGGCGATGCGACACATAGATCAAGCCGACGCCGCGCGCGCGCAAACGGCGCAAGGCGGCGAACAGCCGCGCCACCTCATCCGCCGGCAGGCTGGCGGTGGGCTCGTCGAGCACCAGGATTTCGGCTTCGGCGGCGAGCACCCTGGCGATCGCGACAAGCGATTTTTCGGTTCGGCTCAGGCTCTGGATGCGCAGGTCGGGGTCGATATCGGCGCCAAGCGCCTCCAAAGCGGCGGCCGCGCGCTTGCGCGCCGCGGCCCAATCGACCATACCGCGACGGCGCGGGAAGCCGAGAGTCAGGCAGATGTTCTCCGCCACCGTCATCCAATCGATCAGGCCGAGATCCTGATGAATGAAAGCGATAGGCAAGCGCCTGAGTGCGCTCGTGACGTCAGCGCCGCGAAAGCTCACGCTGCCCCTGTCGAGCCCGTGAACCCCCGCGAGAATCTTGATCAAGGTGGATTTACCCGCCCCGTTCTCGCCGAGCAGCGCCAGGACTTCGCCCGCGTTCAGACGCATGCTGACGTCGCTTAGCGCCTGGGTCCCGCCAAATTGCTTGGATATGTTCTGCACGACCAGGAGGTCATCGCCGCCTGCTGTCGCGCTTGTCCCGGACTCGTCGATCGAGTCCGTCGCGGCGACGGTCCGCGGGGCAGCATCCATTGGCGCTTCCTCCTCCCGTGGGTCATTCCTCCGCCACCCGCTTGGCGCGGATTGGCGGCCGTATCGCTGCGTCGACCAGCCGGCCGACGATGCCGGACAGTGATGGCCTCAACTTGCCCCCGGCGAGTTCTCGCCCGACACAAGCCTGCGCCAGCGCGATCATTTGCTTGCGCGCCCGCCCAAATTCGCGTAGAGGAATTCAGTAAACCTGTCAATCTGATTTGCTTTGAATGGTCAGGCTCACATCGTTAATTGCGACGCAAATCTGCGATATTTCGAGACGTTGTTTGAGATGCTGCCAGAATCTGTAAGACAACATGGCCAGATAGAACGTCCTGTCGCGCCCGGCGGCGTCGCGTGGGGACCGGTCGCGCCCCCGTTGCGCCTTGGCGAGCAATTGGCGGCTCGCATGGCGGAACTGATCGAACATGGGGAGTTTAGCGAGGGCGACCGGCTCCCGGCGGAGGTCGAACTCGCGGACCGCTTTGGCGTCTCGCGCCCCGTCATTCGGGAGGCGCTGTCGCGTCTGCGCCTGACGGGCGCCATCGTGTCGCGAAAGGGATCGGGCAGCTATGTTCAAAAGCGAGCCGATCTTGCGCCCCGGACCATGGACGCGGTCGGGTTCGGTCCCGTCAACAGCCTTGCCGAAGTGCGGAAGTGCTACGAATTCAGGATGGGCCTTGAAGGCGAAGCCGCCTATTACGCCGCTCAGAATCGCACGCCGGAAATGTTGATCATCATGCGCGAAGCGCTCGAGCGCATGGAGACGGCGACCGCCCAGGGGAAGGTGGGAATGAGCGCGGATCTTGAATTCCATATCGCGGTGGCGCGCGCATCAGGAAACGAGTTTTTCGAGGCGGTGATGCAGTCGATGCGCACGCCGATCGAGTTCGCGATCAATCTGGGGCGCAGCCTCTCGCTGACGCGACCGCGTGAGCACTTGCGCATCATCCAGACAGAACATGTCGTCATGATCGACGCGATCGAGGCCCGGGACAAGGACGCCGCGCGCCTAGCGATGCGAACGCATATCCAGAACGCGTGTTCGCGCGTGTTCGAAGGGCCGGGCGACAAGGGCAGGGGCGCCTGAATTTGCGGTAATTTCTGATTCCTGAATTCTTGCGGATCAAGCTCGGGACTATGGTCAAATCCCACGATCCGCGGCCAGGGCCGCAAATGCCCGTCGCGTCGATTTGGCATGGATTTTCAGCGCTGATTCAGTCGGCGCCCGGCTCGGGCATCTGGATGCCCGCTCCGTCTTCTCTCTTAATGAGCAGGAACCTGCGCCCTTCAGCGCCCTCGCCAGCGTCGACCTCGACAAGCGTGAAGACGCTGAAGAGCGGGTCATTTTCGACCAGCTCCTGCATCAGGCGTTCGTGCTCGGCGATCCTTCTCTCGGCTTCGCTCATATGCGCCTCCTATGTCCTATGACAGAGTCAACGGCCCAAGCCAGCATCGGTTGCCTGCTTCGGCGAACCTTAGCCGTCAGCGGAGAGATTGCGGAAATCAATACCGGCAATGGCGTCGCCGTCTCGGATACGCATAAACATAGGCGTGGGGCGCTGAGATCGCCTCGCCTCCGTAATAGGCGATGGGAATGGAATAACCATCGAGCGCCGCCGCGACGATTTGGCAGGGCACGACGGTCTCTCTTTGACCATCTGACACCGTGCAAGGTTGATTATAGAGCGCCGCGCCATTTCCCGATTGCCTCGACAGCAACCAGTCTTGGTAGCTTTGGGCGTGCGAAGGCGTCGAAAGACTGCCAAAACTGACGATGGCAATCCCGGCCGCTGCAAGATGACGACGTGACATCGCTGTCTCCTGAACGTTAATCAGCCTCGCGCCGCCCGCTATTCCTATGACCTTGCGAGGCAAAAGTCGCGGCTGATCCGGAACTGCCGGACGGCGCGAAGGTTCAATCCCGACCAAAAAAGCTTTCGCGGACGGTTAATTGACGGACTTGCGGCCCTGCCAGCCACCCAAAACCACACCGGATTAGTGAGTTTCAGGCGGGGATTTGATCGTCATGTGCCGGAACAGCATTTCGGGATCTATTTCGTGAACTTCCACGGTCAAGGCGATCGGCGTCGAAGGCGGCAGCGCGGCTATCGCTTCCTTTGCCGCTTGCAGCAGACTGTTCCCGAGCGCCTTTCGGTCTTCGATCGTTCGTCCGGCGCGAATGCGGGCGATAATATGCAGGAAAATGTTCCGCGGATCGCCGTCGGCGATGAGATAGAGGTCTCGTGGCAGCGCCCTGGTTCGCACCGCCGCCGGCTCGAATAATCCCGATTGGATGACGGCCTGGTGCAGCTTCTTGACCAGCGCCGGCGCGCTGATCCCAGCTTCAAGATTGCTCGAAAACTCAATCGTGATATGCGGCATGTCGACGCTCCTTTGATAGTCTCAAATACCATGGCGTTCGGTCTATGGCGAAGCGGCTGCGCCATCGGACGGTCAATTTGCGACGGGTCTTTGTCCTTCCGAGGTCGCCAAATGTCTTGCCGCCGCGCGCGACGGGAAATAGTGTCGCGGCGGCGTGCGGCCCCGTCGGCTTGCGAGGGCGGCCCGCATCGCCGGAAGGGCTTGGCGACATAGATCTTGCCCGTCGTTCCAGGTTCAAATCAAAAGGGGGAAATGTCCGATGTGGTATGGCGAAGTCGAGGGGACTGGCATCGTGGTCCTCGATCCGCGTTTCAAAGCCTGTTTCGCCGGCCATGTCCGCGTCGAACGCCTGTGGACCGGCGCCCGCTGGGCTGAGGGCCCAGCCTGGTTCTCTGCGGGCCGCTATCTCGTCTGGTCCGATATTCCGAACAATCGCATGATGCGCTATGTCGAGCCGAGCGGCGAAGTCTCGGTGTTCCGCGAGCGCTCCAACAATTCGAACGGCAATACCGTCGACAACCAGGGTCGCCTCGTCACCTGCGAACACCTCACCCGTCGCGTCACCCGCACCGAGGTCGATGGCACGATCGCTGTGATCGCCGACAAGTGGGACGGCAAGCGCTTCAATTCGCCCAATGACGTCGTCGTCAAATCCGACGATTCCATCTGGTTCACCGATCCGGCCTATGGCATCGACACCGATTATGAAGGGGATCGCGCGCCGCAGGAGATCGACGGCTGCCACGTCTACCGCATCGATCCCAAAACCGGCGAGGTTGCGCGCGTCATCAGCGATATGGTGCGGCCGAATGGCCTGGCCTTTTCGCCCGACGAGAAATATCTCTATGTCGCCGACACCGGCGCCACGCACAAGGAAAACGGCCCGCGCCACATCCGCCGTTTCACGGTCGGCAAAAATGGCGCGAGCCTCAAGGGCGGTGAAGTCTTCGCCGAATCGACCGCCGGCCTTTTCGACGGCTTCCGCGTCGACTGGAAGGGCCGCGTCTGGACGAGCGCGGGAGACGGCGTCCATTGCTACGACCATGACGGAACGCTGATCGGCAAGATCCTCATCCCCGAAATGGTCGCCAACGTCACCTTCGGCGGCGACAAGCTCAACCATCTGTTCATTTGCGGAACGACGTCGCTCTATTCGATCTATCTGACGACCAACGGGTCGAAGCTGGGCTAAGATCGCAGCCGGTTTGATCGCCCAATCAAGAACGTGGCGCTTATGGCGAATGCCCAGGCTTTGTTTCGCCTCGATCGTTCGGTCGCCCTGGTGACCGGCGGCGCGGGCGGCATCGGTCGCGCTACGGCTTTGGCGCTCGCCGCGGCCGGCGCGAAGGTCGTGGTCGCCGACCGCGATGAAGCCGCGTCGCAAGTCGTGGCCGCCGAAATCGCCGAAGCGGGGGGACAGGCTGTGGCGCTGTCCGTCGACGTGGCGAGCGAGGCGTCCATCGAGGCCGTTTTTGCGGAGATTGTGAAGCGCGAGGGGGCCATCGACATTCTCGTCAACAATGCCGGCATCGCGATCCGGCGCCCCGCTGTCGAACTCGCGCTTGCCGATTGGGACAAGGTCGTCGCGGTCAACATGACCGGCGTGTTCCTGTGCGCCCGCGTCGCGGCCCGCTGCATGATCGCGGCGGCCAAGGGCGGCGCTATCGTCAATGTCGCCTCGATCATGGGTCTTTCGGGCGGCGGCCTCTATCCGAATATTTCTTATCAGACGAGCAAGGGCGCGGTGGTCAATATGACGCGGGCGCTGGCGATCGAATGGGCGCCGCATGATATTCGCGTCAATGCCGTGGCGCCGACCTATGTGCGCACGCCGCTGATCGCGCCGCTTCTTCAAAATCCCGAGATGGTGGCGAGGATCGAGGCGATGACGCCGCTGAAACGATTGGCCGAACCCGAAGACGTCGCCGCGGCGATCTGCTTTCTGGCCAGCCCCGCGGCGGCGATGATCACCGGCCATACGCTGCCCGTGGACGGCGGGTTCCTTGCGCAATAATGTCGCGCTGATCGGATGGGGCGATGGCGCCGACCTGAAGGGAAACTGTGGCGGCAAGATCAAATCTCACGCCCGAATTGGCCGCATGGTTCGCCGGCGTCGCCCTTGGCCATGTGCGTCAGGAATATCCCAACAAGCCCGACCATGTGCTGGCCGGCCCCGATGATGCGCGCACGCCGAGCGCGTTGCATCCCGTGTTCTACGGCAGCTATGATTGGCATTCCTGCGTCCATTCTTATTGGATGCTGGCGCGGCTGCTGCGCCGCTTTCCCGAGCTTCCCGTCGCCGGCGACATTCGCGCCTTGTTCGATGAGCAATTCGTCGTCGAAAAGGTCGCGGTCGAATGCGCCTATCTCGCAGCGCCGACCGCGCGCGGTTTCAAGCGTCCCTACGGCTGGGCGTGGCTGTTGAAGCTGGCCGAAGAGCTGTCCTTCCACGACCAGGGACATTGGTCGCGGATGCTGGCGCCGCTGGCGGAAATCTTCGCGCAACGGTTTCGCGATTTTCTCCCCTTGGCGACTTATCCTGTGCGCGGCGGCGCCCATTTCAACACCGCTTTCGGCCTGCGCATGGCGGCCGACTATGCGGCGGTTGCGGAGGATTCCGCCCTCGCGTCGCTGGTGCGCGACACCGGCAAGCGCTGGTACGGCGAGGATGCCGATTGCCCCGCCTGGGGCGAACCCAGCGGCGACGATTTCCAGTCGCCGGCGCTGATCGAGGCCGAATGTATGCGCCGGCTCCTGCCCGCGAACGACTTTCTGCCCTGGTTCGGTCGCTTCCTGCCGCGGATCGCGCAAGGAGAGCCCGCAACCCTGTTTCGGCCGGCGACCGTGGCCGACCGGACCGATGGGAAGATCGCGCATCTCGACGGGCTGAACCTTAGCCGGGCCTGGTGCTGGCGTTCGATCGCGGCGGCGCTGCCGCCGAACGACGTGCGCCGTTCGGCGATTGAAGAGAATGCGGAGCGCCATCTCCAGGCGGCGCTGCCTCATATCGCCAGCGACTATATGGGCGCCCATTGGCTTGCGAGTTTCGCCGTGTTGGCTCTGGAAGCGTAGCCTTCACGAAGCGCGAACGCCGCCGCGGTTCCATCCGCGGCCATGATCGCCGAAAGCTTCCCAACCATTGTCCGTCACCGCGACCGTATCCTCCAGTTTGATGAAGCCGCGGCGCGGATGCTGCAGCGTCGTTTCGATCGAGATGACCATACCGGTCTCCAGCGGCCTGTCGGCGTCATAGGCGGGGTAGGGGACGGGGCCCCTGGCGGTGAGCCGCGGCGCCTCATGGCTGACGAGCCCCATGCCATGGGCGACGAACTCCAGCGAATTGCCGCGCCCCGACCTTTCCACCAGCGGATTCGCGCTCGCATAGATATCGCGGCCCAAGGCGCCGGCGCGAATGGGTTTGCGCGCCGCCATCTGGATTTCGTCGACCTCAGCGAGGAGGTCCTTGAGTTCGGCATCGGGCTCGCCATGGATCGCCATGCGGCAGAGGTCGCCGATATAGCCTTTGAAATTGCCGCCGGAATCGAGCGACAGAATTTCGCCCTCGCCCCATGTTTGCGCCGATGGGGCCCGATTGCAGTTCGCGCCGGCCGTGATGAGGCAATATTCGAAGGTCAGGCCGCGGTTCACTTCTTCGCGACGAAGCGCTTCGGTCAGTTCGAGCTTCGAGGCCCCGGGCCCATGTCCGGCGATGACCGCGAGCATCGAATCGACGACCAGGTCGGACGCTTTGCGCAAATGGTCGAGCTCCGCGGGCGTCTTGCGCGCGCGCAGCCGCTCAAGCGGCAGATGCGCCTCGACGAGCTCGGCATGGGAAAGCGCCCGGCGCAAGAGTTCGTCCGCGTCGGCGGGCAGGAACGCGCGCTCGACGCCAATGCGCTTCAGTTTTGGGCCAATCTTGCCGAGATGGTCCGCCGCGAGTTGCGCGGCGTCGAGGCTGCCGCGCGCCGCCTGCACGCTCGGCGTCCAGAATTTGCCGAGATCCCGCTCATAGGATTCCATGGAATGGCCGATATAGGTCGATTGATCGGGGCGGCCTTTGACATAGACGAGCAGAGGCAGATAGCGGCTGACGCCGATCGCGTCGAAGTGATCGAAGAAGAAGAAGCGATATCCGCCAAAAAGATATTGGATGTTATGTTTCGACGAGATGACCAGCGCATCGATTCCGGCTTCGTCAAGGAGCTTGTCGAGCCTTTCGCTGTCGAAAGGCGGCGTGGCTTGGCGCGCGTCAACGGCTGTCGCGCCCAGATGGTTGTCCATGGCTTTCCTCCTTCGCCCGGCATCCCTTGGATTGGGGCTTGATTGACGCTGAGGCTGACCCTTTCGGCGGATTTTGGCAAGTTCAATTGCTTGATGCGGGCTCGCGCGTGGTTATGGCGAAACGACGACGTCGACGACCCGAATCTCAACGCCGCCTTCCCTCAGGATGATCTGCGATCGTTCGAAGGCTGCGCCCCAGATCGGATCGTCGAAAGCGGGCGCAGGCGTGTCGAGACAGACGATGCCCGCCCCGACGATGGCGCGCGCGCAATCGATGCAAGGAAAAAATGTAGAGGTGATGTGGGCGCCGGCCGTCGCCACGCCGCGCCGCGCCGCTTCGAAAATGGCGTGGCGCTCCGCATGCTCCATCCAGACGAAGCGGCCGTCGCCGGCATGACGTTCTTCGATATCCCTGACGCCGGCGGGAAAGGTGTTGCAGGCGATAATCTCCGCGCCGTCGCGGGTCGCCAGGACCGCGCCGACCTGGCGAATGCGGTTCGGGCTGCTGGCGGCCGCGCGAAGCGCCGTCGGCATCCTGGCGCCGGGCGGCGGGGCGGGCTTATTCACATCGGCGTTGGGCGGCAACGGGGTCTCCTGAAGGGCTGACGGTCCTGCGGTGAATCGTGTTTTACGAGATGTGCCGTTTTTCTCCAGCGGCACGACTGATGACGAGACCAGGTTTGCGCTTCGTTTGGCGGCGCGCACGAGGGCGATAAGGGCTGCGGAGGGAATAGCGCCGGAATAGCCAGAGCGCCCGAATGACCAGAAATGGTCCGTCAAAATCCTCGCTAAGTCATTGATTTTCACCTGCCCGGAAGAGCGCGAGCTTCCGCGAAACGCGCGATATCAGGGGCTTAAACCTCTTTGAGCTTCCAAATCGAAATTTTCGGGCGCAAACATCGCCTGCCCGCGTCTTGCGGCGCTCGCATCGCGGCGGACGTAAGGCCGCCGGGCCGGCCGCGCGCCTTGGTCATACTTTCGGGTGGAAGGGACGGAAGCGTGCAGGGCGGGCCTCTTTGTTGATCGCTTTGGAAAACGCGACGAGAAGATTATCATGGATTCTTATTTTCAGAAATAGATATCGCTCCGACGCTCTTTGGGCGGAGGCCCGAGGGCTTCAGCCCTCCACGCGAGGAGGATATCGCAGCGCCTGACCGGCGGTTCGGCCAAGGCTTATCGCGCCAATGGTGAAAATCTGACGCCTGGTTCCCAGCAGAGAGGCCTGGAATCAACCTAAGTTGGACTTTTCGCCACCGCACTCAAACGACCGGAGTTGGCCGATTGCCGAGTGGCGGCGCTACGGCGCCCGTCTCGAAAAGAAGTCGCTGAGGTTCGATAACCGCTTCGGCAATTACCGATCCTACTCAGAGCGCCTTTTCGACTGACGGCTCGGTCGGTTCAAATTCGAGCATAGGCGAAACCGCACCCGTTGGACTCGGCGCGGCTGATCTGCTCACTTTGCCAGCCGTTTTCGCAAGTCGTCCAGAAGCCAGCGGCCTCCCAGTCCTAGTTGTCGACCTCGGACGTGTGCAGCATAGACCGGCAGTGTCCTGACAGGCGCTATGCTCTCGTCAGATATGTCCAACTCGACCAACCTGCCGTCTGCGAGGTAAGGCTTGACGACGTACGGCGGCATCTTGCACCAACCGAAACCCGCGAGCAGGAAATCAAGCCGTCGTCCCAGATCGACAAAACGCCAGACGCGCGTGCTGATGACTCCGTAGCTTGGTCCCTCCGCGCCAAAGCTATTCGACAGGACCAGTTGCACGTGGGCTTCGAGGTCGACCCGGTTCGGCTTGCGGCCGAGACGCGCGAGCGGGTGGTTCGCCGCAGCGACCGGCACGAGCTTCGAATCCGCGACAGGATAAACTGTCAGGTCGTTCGGGGGGGATGGCAACAGCAAGCAGAAGGCCAGCGATGCAGAGCCGTCGCGCAGGCGTCGCTCGGCCCCGCTCACCCCTTCTGTCGAGAAGGAGACGGGCAAGTTCGGGAAGGTGTCCTGAAGAGCGCGCAGGCTATCGATCAGCGGTTCGGTCGGGACGAGCGGATCGATCGCCAAGGCGAGAGTCGGTTCAAGCCCCATCCGCGTTCCCGCAGCGATGGCCGCAAAGCGATCTGCGCTCGCAAGAACAGTCCGCGCCTGCTCCACGAGCGCTTCGCCGACTGCGGTCAGGGTCGGCTTGTGTTTTCGGCGATCGAACAGTTCGATCGCGTGCGTCTCCTCCAAAGCCTTCACGGCTTGACTGATCGCAGATTGCACTCGGCCCAGAGACCGTCCAGCCGCTGAGAAGCTCCCGGCGTCGCTGATCGTCACCAGGACGCGCAGTTGATCAAGCGTGAGGTTGCCAATCAAAGTCCATCTCCAAAGATGATGGATTATATCATAATTTCATCCATTTTGAAGAAGGACTTGAGCGTCTAAATCGGTGGCGTGCGGTTGGGCCAGCCTTTCAACCACTCGGCGGCGAACAGGCCCACCCAACGTCCCGGGCCGATGCGTTCGACATCCGAGCCATCTAAAAAACAAGGAGTTTCCCATGCCTATTCTTCTGGTCGTCGAAGCAAGCCCCCGAGGCGAGCGCTCAATGTCGCGCGGCCTCGCCAAACGGTTCGTCGAGGCGTGGACGAAGAACAATCCCGGCGGTCGGGTGATCGAAAGAGACTTGATGAAGACCGATCTCACATTCGCAACTATGCCGTGGCTGGCGGCGTATTTCACCCCGCCCGACCAACACACGCCGGAGATGAAGGAACTTCTGCGTCTGTCCGACGAACTCGTCGCCGAAATATTGGCGGCGGACGACATTGCCATTGGTACGCCAGTCTACAACTACAACGTTCCCGCGGTGCTCAAGGCCTATATCGACCATATCGTCCGCAAAGGCATGACGCTGGGCCTCTCAGGCGAAGGTCTCGTCCACGGGAAGAAGTGCACGATCCTGATGGCGTCCGGCGGCGTCTATACCGAGGGCTCGCCTATTCGCGACCGTGACATTGCGACCAACTACCTGCGACTGATACTGAAAGTGATCGGCATCGAGAACGTCACGGTGGTGGCGGGCGGGAACGCAAAGGCCGTCGATATGGGCGAGACGACGCGAGAAGAGTTCCTGCAGAAGTTCGATTTGGCAGTCTCGGACGCGGCCAGAGCCTGATGGTTTGCGGGTCCGAGTCCATTGGTCGATCCCTGCGTGACGATAATGGATGGAGGATGAGGCCAACGGCGAGAATCCACCCGACCCGGCCGTTTCTGGAGCCGAAAGGTACGTCCGCTTTCGGGCGGTCCACAGACGCGCCGGTGGCGAGCGCCAACCGGGTCGGTTTTCGGCGCCCTGGTCTGGCGTGCTGGCTCGGCGAGTCACGCTGGGTCTCTCTTTATTGAATCTATTTCGCGGAAATCGCCGAGAGCAAGGCGCGCGTCTCGGCAACGACGCGATCCGTGAACTTCGGATCGCGCACGAGCGCGGAGGCAAGCATCGGATGGCCGCCCTCGTCGTAATAGGCGCCGGTCTGACCCGATGCGTCGATCATGACTTTGGTGAGCACGCGCGCGGCCCGCTTCGGCGTGCTCAAAACCTTGATGAAGGGCATGAACAGCGGCACGAGCAGCGGAATGATGTATTTCGACAGAAAGCGCACGAAGGCGCCGCCATCGCGCGCAAGACCCGTGGCCGGATTTACGCCCGGCTCGACCGCGTTGAAGCGCAGCCGCGGAGTTTCGCGGGCGAAGGCCATCGCCGTGGCGAGAGTGCACTGCTTCGACGTGGCGTAGGCGTCCGCGCCCGGCGTTTTGGAGCCGCCCGGTTTCCACTCGCCGCGCACGCTCGCCTCCGCGGAGATATAGCGGCCTCCGCGGAAGCCGAAGGTTTTGGCGGGTTTGTGTTCCGGATTTTCTACGGCCGAGGCGACGAAGACGACATTGGCGCCGTCGGGGAGGTGCGGCGCGAGCGCCTCCGTCAGCGCGAACGGGCCGAGATGGTTCGTTGCGAACGTCATGTCCCAGCCCAGCGCATTCTTCGTTGCGCGCGTCTGCATGACGCCCGCGTTGTTGAGCAGGCCGGCGATCGGAAGATTGAGCGCGATGATCTCGGCAGCCGCGCGCGCCACGCTCGCAGGATCAGACAAGTCGCACACGACGGAAACCGCGTGCTGTCCTTTTTGCCCGATGGCCTTCTGCGCCTCGTCGAGCTTTCGGCGATCTCGCCCGACCAGCACGATGTCGCCGTGCTTGGCCAGCTCCAGCGCCGTACAACGTCCGATGCCGGAGGTCGGTCCGGTGATGATATACGCCTTGCGAATTGACGCGTTGTTTAAACCAGTCTCCGGCACATATCTCTCCACTTTATTGTCTGTCTAGTCGGTCATTCGCGGGCAAAAATTTAGGCGACCATTCGCCAGAGAGCATCGAACGCAGCCGCGCCATGCTTCTCCGCTTGGGCTGGGTCATGGAGCATGAAGTCGATCGTCGCGTCCGCCATCGCGCTCATCAGGGCGACGACGAATCCTAGCGGCGCATCGCGCATGGGCCCATTCTCACGGCTGCGCTCCACAAGCTTTGCGATGCCAGCCATCGTCTGGCGCCCGGTCTGATGACTTTCCGGAGTGATATCGTCCGACACGCCCAGATGCGCGAGCGTCCGGCGCTTCTCGGGGCAGGCCGTCGCCCAGCGCAGCCAATGGGACCACATATGGAGCGCCTGCTCGCGAATGTCGCTCTCGGTCGGAATTCCATCCAAGGCGGCCGCGCCCATCTCCATCTTGAGCGCGACGTAGAGCCGGTTCATCAAATCGGCCTTCGTCTCGAAATAGGTGAATAGCGACCCATTGGAGACGCCTGCTTCCTTGGCGATAAGCGCCGTTGGCGCGCTCAGCCCCTGGGCGGCGATCACGCGGATCGCCGCCGCTATGATCGCATCCCGCTTGTCCCCGCTTTTCGGTCTCGCCATGCCCGTCAACCTAACGCTATCTTGAATCTATGATAGAGCGACTGATCAGTCAATAATTATGTTCAAAAAAGCATCGGCGTTGGCCGGAAGGCTGTGAAACGACATTCCGTAGGCGCTCTTGTGATCGCATTTGGCGTTGACTGAAGAGGGTTCGAAGACGATGACGGGCGCAAACTGGCCGCCGCTCGTGGGCGGAGGCAATGCTCGCGAACCACCTACGCCTGGCGGCGCGGGATCGATCGGATTTCCTCCTCCAGGGAGTTGAACTCGCGCTTCAATTCGTCGGCGACGATGCTGATATGATGGGCGGCGGAGCGGACCCGGTGCACGAAGAGCCCGATCTCGCTTTCCGCAAGTCTGGGCTCGGCAAGGGGGACGTGAACGAGTTCGCCGCGCGCGATCTCGTCGACAAAGCCGGCAGGCGTGAAAAACCCGACGCCAAGCCCCGCCCTGATCATGTCTTTCATCACGCTCAGCGAATTCGACGTGACGCGGGCGGAAAATTGCGCGCCGCTATGGATGAATTCGGTCTCCGACGCCGCGTCGAGCAGCCAGGCGTCGGACAGCATGATGACGGGATAGGCGGCGCAATCGGTGAGACTGACCTGCCTGGCGTCGGCGAGCGGATGGTCGGCGCGCATGATGGCGCCGAGCGCGGTGCGCAGGCGCGCCGCGATCTCGTATTGGCGATGCCGTTTGTCGATGAAGATGAGGGCGATGTCGGGCCGCGCGGCGCGCATTTCCTCGACATGTTCGGCGGGGTCGGCGTCGATGACGCGGAAGGAAATGTTCGGATAGCGCGCCGCAATCGCTGCGATCGCACGCGGAACGACGCGAACGAGCAGCGAAGGAATCGCGGTAACCCGCACTTCGCCGCGGATATCGCCCGAAATCGCCGCGATTTCCGAGCGCGTGCGCCGCCATTCGGCGAGCGTATTGCGGGTATGGCGCAGCAATTGCTCGCCGGCCGGCGTCAGCCTGACGCCATTGCCGCGGCGCTCGAAAAGCGGCACGCCGATCTCCGCCTCCAGTTTGAGGATTTGGCGATTGACCGCGGAGGAGGCGATATTAAGTTTTTCGGCGGCGCGGCGGATCGACCCGACGCGCGCGACCTGGTCGAGATAGCTCAGAACGACGGCATGCATGGCGGAGCCTGTCCCGAAACGGCGGCGATGCCGAAAAGGCAGCGCCTATCACGAATCTCTGCTCTTCCCAAGAGCGCTCGGCCTCCGCTACTGAAAGAAGGCGTCCCGCCGCTGGCGGCGCGCAAGGGGAGCAAAAACCATGACGAAGACGCTTTTTGCGACGCGGCGCGGCTTGCTCAAGGGCGGGGCGGCGATTGTCGCCGGCGCCGCGCTTCCCCTGGCGATCGGCGCGCGGGCCCGCGCCAAGACCGGCGCCCAGACGGTTAACATGCAACTGGGCTGGATCACCGGCGGCAACCAGATCGGCGAGGTCGTCGCCAAGCGGCTCGGCTATTTCAGCGAAGAGAACATCGATTTCGCCATCCAGGCGGGCGGACCCAACATCGACGGCGTCGCGATCGTCGCCTCGGGGCGCTACGAGGTCGGCCAGGTCTCCTCGAGCCCCTCGCTGATGCTCGCGGCGTCGCAGAGCATTCCGATCGTCTGCTTCGCGGTCGGCGCGCAGCAGCACCCCTATTGCTATTTTTCGCTGCCGGCGGCGCCGATCCACACGCCCCAAGACATGATCGGCCGCAAGATCGGCGTCCAGGCGACCGGACAGATCTTGCTGACCGCGCTGCTGCGCAAGAACGCCATTCCTGAGGACAAGGTGCAGAAGGTGATCGTCGGCTCCGACATGACGCCGCTGCTCACCGGCCAGGTCGATGCGATCGCGGGTTGGCGCACCAATACGACCGCGCTGAAAGTTCTCGGCCCGGACTACGTCACCATGCGCATGTGGGATCAGGGCGTGCGCCTCTACGGGCTGCCCTATTACACGACGATGGATTTTCTGAACGCCAAGCCCGACGCGCTGGCCGGCTTCCTTCGCGCGGCGGGCCGCGGCTGGGCCTACGCCAAGGCCAATCCCGAGAAGGCCGTCGATCTCTTGATCCAGGAATATCCCAATCTGGTGCGCGCCGACGAACTAGCCGCCGCACCGATCATGATGGATGTCGAGTTCACCGAGCGCACCAAGACCTATGGCTGGGGCAGTTTCGATCCGGCGGTCTGGCAGGAGCAAATCGACCTGAATGATGCGCTCAAACAATTCCAGGCCGGCAAGCCCAGGCTCGATCAGGTCATCACGACGAAAATCCTCGAAATGACCGAAAAGGACCGGCCGAAGATCGGCTGAGGAGCGAACGTCATGTCGCAAATCGCGCTGGATCGCGTGCCACCGGCGCCAGCCCTCGACGATGGGGCGGCGGTTCGTTTGCGCGAGGTGACCGTGCGTTTCACGACCGAGCGCGGCGTGACGACGGCGCTGGAACGGGTCAGCCTGTCGATCCCGCGCGGCGGATTCCTGACGCTTCTCGGTCCTTCGGGTTGCGGAAAATCGACCTTGTTGCGCGTCGTCTCCGATCTCATCCCGGCGACGTCTGGAGAGGTCGAGGTGCTGGGGACCTCGGCCGCCGCGGCGCGCGCCGCGCGCGACATCGGTTTCGTCTTCCAGGACGCCTCGCTGCTGGCCTGGCGCAATGCGCTCGAAAATGTCGAACTGCCGCTCGAAGTCGGGGGCGGCGGCAAGCGGCGCGGCGCCCGCGATCCGCGCGAACTTCTCGCCCTCGTTGGTCTGTCCGGCTGGGAAAAAGCCTATCCGCACGAATTGTCGGGCGGCATGCGCCAGCGCGTCGCGATCGCCCGCGCGCTCGTCAACGATCCCAAGCTTCTCCTCATGGATGAGCCCTTCGGCGCGCTCGACGAAATCACGCGCGACCGGCTCAATGAGGAGCTGCTTCGCGTCTGGGAGAACACCGGCGCAACCATCCTGTTCGTCACCCATTCGATTTACGAGGCCGCCTTCCTCGGCCAACAGGTGTTGCTGATGGCCGCGCGGCCGGGCCGGGTTCGCGAGATCGTTCCCGTGCCGCTGCCCAACCCGCGCCGCATCGCCATGCGCGATACGCCGCAATTCGTCGAACTCGCCGCGCATCTGCGCCGCGTGCTGGAGACATGCTGATGTCCGCGCCCGCGCTGTCATCGTCGAATACGAGCGAGGTCTTCGCCTCGGACGATTCCGCGCGGGCGCAATTTGCAGCCGCCGCGCGGCTATCGGCGTGGCGGCGTCGGCTGCTGCCGCTTGGCGCGGCGATCCTGCTGCTGCTCCTGTGGGAGGTCAGCGTCGTCTTCTTTCACATCAGGCCGTTCATTGCGCCGGCGCCGACGGCTGTGGCGGCGACGCTTTACGACAAATTCGGATTGCTGATCGCCAATCTCGCGCCCACAGCGGTGGAGGCGATCGCCGGCTTCCTGATCGGCAATAGCGCGGCGATCCTCCTCGCCACGGTTTTCGTCCATCAGCGCACGGCCGAGGAAGCGTTCTTCCCGATCGCCGTCATGGTCCACACCATTCCGGTGATGGCCTATGCGCCGATTCTGGTGCTGCTGCTCGGCAATGGCATGGAGGCGAAGGTCGCGATCGCCGCGCTCATCTGCTTCTTCCCGACGCTGGTCAATATGACGCGCGGCCTGCGCGCCGTCAGCCCGCAGCAGATGGAGCTGATGCGCATTCTCTCGGCTTCATCGAGCGAAATCTTCTTCAAGTTGCGGCTCAAGAGCTCGCTGCCCTATCTGTTCTCGGCCCTCAAGATCGCCGCTGCGACCTCGGTGATCGGCGCCATCGTCGGCGAATGGATCGGCGCGACGACGGGCATTGGCGCGCTGATCATCCAGGCGACCTACAATTTCGATTCCGCCTTGCTCTACGCGACCATCGTCGTCGGCTCGCTCTTCTCGGCGACCTTCTTCGGCGTGATCTCCTGGCTCGAACGCTATTTCCTCAAATGGAATGTGTCGCAGACCGGATGACCCAAACATTCTCGCTCTACCCAGGAGTTCTCCATGGCTAACCTCGATCGCATCATCGAGCCTGCGGGCGAGATTCCCGTCGTGCGCCGCGCCGATCTTGTCGTCGTCGGCGGCGGCCCGGCGGGCATCGCCGCGGCGGTCGCCGGCGCACGCAACGGCCTTTCCGTCGCGTTGGTCGAGCGTTACGCCTATCTCGGCGGCCTCGCCTCGGGCGGCATGGTCCTCGTGCTCGACGATATGTGCAATGGCGAGGAGATCAGCGTGCGCGGCCTGTGCGGCGAGATGATCGACCGCATGGAGCGCATCGGCCTGTGCGTCGTGCCGCCCGAATCCGAGCGCCGTTCCGATCCGGCTCTGTACCGCAAATGGTCGCGCTGGGGCGTGTTCGACTTTCATTCGCACGTCAAGCCGCAACCGATCTGCTACGCCGCCGCCTTCGACCCGGACGGCTACAAGCGCGTCGCCAATGCGATGGTCGGCGAGGCCAAGGTCGATCTCAGGCTGCATAGCTGGTTCTCCCGCGCGATCGTCGAGGACGGCCGCATCACCGGCGTCGTCTGCGAGACGAAGAGCGGACGTCAGGCGATCATGGGCAAGATTGTCGTCGACGCCAGCGGCGATCTCGACGTCGCCGCTTCGGCCGGCGCGCCGTTCAGCCACGGCTCCTATATCGTGACCACCGTGTTCCGCCTTGGCGGCGTCGACACTGAAGAAGCCGAGCGCTTCGAATATGAGCAGCCCGCCGCCTTCAATGCGATCGACCGCGAGGCCAAGAAGATCATGGCGGGTTCGTGGGACAAATGGTGGCTGAAGACGCCGCTGCCCGGCATCGTCTGGTGCAATTGCCCGCATATGGCGGGTCTTGACGGAATCAGCGTCGAGGATCTTACCCGCGCCGATTTCCTGGGGCGCGAACGCATCGCGGCGCTTGTCGCCTTCGTGCGCGAAAAGCTGCCCGGATTCGAGCAGGCCTTCGTGGTCGATGTCGCGCCGCAGATCGGCATCCGCCAGACGCGCCTGCTCGACGGCGTTTATGTCATGAGTAAGGAAGACGTGGCGCAGCGGCGGCATTTCCCCGACAGCGTCGCGCGCGGCCGCGATTATTATTATCCCTACCGCACCATGCTGCCGCGCGATGTCGGCCAATTGCTGGTCGCCGGCCGGCATTATTCGGCGACCTCGTCGGCGCAGCGCAGCTCGCGCGAGATTCCGCCCTGCATGGCGATGGGCGAGGCGGCGGGCGTCGCCGCCGCCCTCGCGCTCGACGCCAATGTCGGAGTCGATCGCGTCGATGTCGCCAAACTGCAGGCGAAGCTGCGCGCGCAGGGCGCCGATCCCGGCGATCGGCCCGCCTCGAATGCGCTCGTCTCGATCGCCGCCGAATAAAGGGATTTGTTCATGCAAGATTCTTCCGCGCAGCCGCTATCGGGCGTTCGCGTCATCGATTTCACCCAGGTGATGCTGGGCCCGAGCGCGACGCAGGTGCTCGCCGACTACGGCGCGGATGTCGTCAAGATCGAACGGCCGGGCGCGGGCGATCTGTCGCGCTCGTCTCTGCCCAATGATCCCGACGGCTTCGACAACCCGGTTTTCCGCAGCCTCAACCGCAACAAGCGCTCGATCGCGCTCGATCTGCGCAAACCCGACGGCAAAGCGATCATCTATGATCTCGTGCGCGACGCCGACATCGTCGTCAACAATTTCCGCGCCGGCGTGATGGAGCGGATGGGCTTCGGCTATGAAGAACTCGCCAAGATCAACCCCCGGATCATCTGCGCCTTCGGCTCCGGCTTCGGGCAGAGCGGGCCGCTCGCTTACAAGGGCGGCCAGGACATTCTTGCTCAAGCCCTTTCGGGCGTGATGCGGCGCAAATGCAACGATGGGGAGCCGCTCACCGTCTACGCCACTTCGCTCTGCGACTATACCGCCGGCATGCATCTCGTGCAGGCGATCCTTCTCGCGCTGCTGCAGCGCGCCAAGACCGGCCGCGGTCAGCAGGTCGCCGTCTCGCTGTTCGAATCGATGCTCGCCATGCAGATGCAGGAAGCGGCGATGTGGCTGCAGCGCGGACAGCATTTCAGTTGGGGCTCCTATCCCCTGACCGGCGGTTTCGAGACGACCGACGGCGCGATCGTGCTGGTCGGCGCGTTCAAGACCAATCCCTTGCAGGATATTTGCAAGGCGCTTGATCTGCCCGATCTTTCCGCTGACGCGCGCTATGCGACCTTCCAAGACCAGGTCGACCACAAACCCGAACTCCAGGCGATGTTTCGCGAACGGTTCGCATCGAACACCACGCAGCATTGGCTGGCGCGGCTCGACGAGCAGGATTTGCTGTGCGCGCCAGTCCTGACGCTGGCTGAGGCGCTTGGACATGAGCAGACCAAGACGAACGGAACCGTCGTGACGCTCAATGGCGGCGCCAAATCGATGCCGCTGATCGGCACGCCGCTCAGCATGGAGGCGAGCGCCTTCCAGATCCGACGCCCGCCGCCCAAGCTCGGCGCCGATGGCGAGGCGATCCTCACTGAGGCGGGCTATCCCGCCGAGCGCATCGCGGCGCTCAGAACCGCGGGCGTCGTCGCATGAGCGTCGAATTCACAGTTCAGGACCATATCGCGCGCGTCACGCTCAATCGGCCCGATCGCCTCAACGCGGTCGATCAGGCGACCGAAGCCGAATTGATCCGTATCTGGGGCGCGATCGAGCAGGACCGCGACATCCGCGTCGTCGTGCTGACCGGCGCCGGCGAGCGGGCGTTCTGCACCGGCGCCGATATGAAGGGGGGCTCTGGCTCCAGCGGGCTCGAATATTGGGCGGCCCCGCGCCCCGGCGGCTTTGGCGGCATTGCGCTGCGTGAGACGCTCGATGTTCCCGTCATTGCGCGCGTCAACGGTCATGCGCTCGGCGGCGGCATGGAGATGGTGCTGGGTTGCGATATTGTGGTGGCTTCCGACAATGCGACCTTTGGTCTGCCCGAGCCGCGCGTCGGACGGCTCGCGCTTGACGGCGGCATTGCGCTGCTCGCGCGCCGCATTCCGCATGTCCACGCGATGGGGATGCTGCTCACCGGACGGCGCATCAACGCCGTCGAAGCGCTGCGTCTTGGCCTCGTCAATGAAGTGGCTCCGCTGCAAACGCTCGACGATGCGGTTGCGCGCTGGGTCGCAGACATTCTCGCCTGCGCGCCATTGTCGGTGCGCGCGATCAAGCAGATGACGCGGGCCGGCGAGGGCCTGTCAGCCGCGCAAGCGCAGATGCTGCGCCTGCCGGCCCTTGTCGAGGCGCTCAAATCGTCTGATCAGGACGAGGGCGTGCGCGCCTTCCAGGAAAAGCGCGCGCCGCAATGGCGCGGGCGCTAGGGTTCGCCATGACCTACGTGATCGCCTCGACCTGCATCGACGTCAAGGACGGCGCCTGCCAGGACGTCTGCCCGGTCGAGTGCATCTATGAGGGCGGCCGGATGATGTATATCCAGCCGGACGAATGCATCGACTGCGGCCTCTGCCTCTCCGTCTGTCCGGTCGAGGCGATCTATGCCGAAGAAGACCTGCCGGCGAGCGAGCGCGCCTTCGGAAGCGCCAATGCCGAATTCTTCGGCCCCGCGATCACCGGCTGGGGCTCGCCCGGCGGCGCCGACGCGCGCCATATCAGCGCGCGCGACCATCCGCTCGTTGCGGCGCGCCCCGGATCGCCTGCGCCGCACGATAAGTGAACGCCTCGCCTCCGCGCTACCGGAACCGCGCCGCGAAATGGGGTTGCTGAAGACGCGCCGGTCCGTTGAAGAGCTTTTCCCTGAGAGTTCCCGGCCGATAAGCTTTCTTATAGCGACCCCGACGCTGCAGTTCGGGCACGAGCAGGTTCGATACATCTTCGAAAGTCTCAGGCCGGACCGCGAAGGCAAGGTTGAACCCGTCGACATCCGTCTCGTCGACCCACGCTTCCAGTTCGTCGGCGACGGTTGACGGCGAGCCGACGATGACCGGTCCTATGCCGCCGATCGAGACATGTTCGGCGACCTGCCGCACCGTCCAGCTTCGATGCGGATCGGCGCGCGTGATATTTTCAAGCGCCGTGCGACCCGCCTGATTCTCGACATGCTGCACGATCTGATCGGGATCGAGTTTGGAGAAATCGATCCCGGTCCATCCCGACATCAGCGTCAGCGCGCCTTCGAGATCGGCGTAACGGCGATAGTCCACGATCTTTGCTTGCGCTTCAGCATCCGTCGGCGCGACGATCACGGTGAGAAGCGCGAATATCAGGATGCTTGCCGGATCGCGACCGGCTTTGGCTACGCCCTCGCGAATGGCGGCGACGCGCGGCGCGATCACGGCCTTTGACGGACCCGAAATGAATACGCATTCGGCGTGGCGGCCGGCGAATGTTCGGCCGGCCGGCGAGGAGCCGGCCTGATAGAGCACCGGCGTGCGTTGCGGCGAGGGCTCGCTCAGATGCACCGCGTCGACCCGGAAATGCGCGCCCTGGTGCTTCACCTTCCGGACCCGGTCGGGATCGGCAAAAATCCCGCTCCCGCCATCGGCCTTCACCGCCGAATCGTCCCAACTGCCTTCCCACAACTTGTAGACGACCTCCATATATTCCTCGGCGATGGCGTAGCGGTCGTCGTGATCGGTCTGTCGCTCCTTTCCAGCGCCCTTGGCGGCGCTGTCGAGATAACCGGTGACGATGTTCCAACCGATGCGACCCTCGGTCAGATGATCGAGCGTCGACATGCGCCGGGCGAAGCCGTAGGGAGGCTCGTAAGAGAGGTTCACCGTCACGCCGAAGCCGAGGTTTCTTGTCGCCGCGGCCATCGCCGGCACCAGCAGTAGCGGATCGTTGACGGGCGTCTGCGCCCCATGCGCAAGCGCCGCCCGTTCGTCGCCGCCGAACACGTCATAGACGCCGAGCACGTCGGCAAGAAACAGCCCGTCGAACAGGCCCCGCTCGAGAATCTGCGCCAGCTCGATCCAATAGTCGAGACGCTTGTAGTCGCGCGACCGGTCACGTGGATGTCGCCACAGACCGGGCGACTGATGGGCGACGCAATTCATTTCGAAGGCGTTGAGACGAATTTCTTTCGCCATGGCGCTATTTCGCGCCGTTCATGTCGAAGGCGTGGAGAGGGATATCGCGCGTCATGGCGTTCAGATCGCTCCATGGCGCGGCGGATTGATTCCGTTCAGCCAATAATCGCCGATGGCGCGATATTTCCAGCGCACGGGATCATGCACCGTATGGGTGCGCGCATTGCGCCAATAGCGATCGAGGCCATATTCGGCGAGGGTTGCGCGCGAGCCCGCGAGCTCGATCAGTTTGCTGGCGACATGGAGCGAGGCTTCGGTCGAGGCCGCTTTCGCCTCGGCGACGGCGACGGAGGCGGCGGCGACCGTTTCGGTCGTCGGATCGTCGACGGCGACATCGACGAATCGTCCCGCACGCTCGAGCAGCGCGTCGGACGCCGAAACGCGGAGTTTCGATTCACCGATCTGGGCGATCGTATAGGGGTCTTCGTGAGCGTGGTCGACGCCGGAATCCTTCCAGGGCCGCGAACGATTTTTCACGAAGGCGATGGTCTCGGCGAGGGCCGCGCGCGCGATGCCGGCCTCGACGGCCGCGTGCATGATCTGCGCCACTGGCCCCATCGAGGTCGGTCTTTCGAACACCGCGCGCAGCGACAGGATCGAGAACGGATGCACTTCGACATTGTCGAGAATGGTCGTGCCTGACCCTGTGACGCGCTGGCCGAACCCCGACCAATCGTCGATGATGGCGATCCCCGGGGTCTCCTTGGGAATAAAGGCGATCGTCGAATTGTTGTCGTCGTCATTGGCGACCACCGCGACCCAATGAGCAAACAGCACGCCGGTCGAATAGAATTTCCGGCCGTTGAGGCGATAGACCGGCCCGTCGCGGCTAATGCGCGTCTTGTGATCTTGCGCGGTCTTCGTGCCGATCTCCGACAGCGCGTTGCCGATGCGCTCGCCTGCGAGAATGCGGCCGTAGAAAAAGCGCTTCTGTTCCTCGGAGCCCTGCAGGCGCAGCGCCTCCAGCATGAAGAAGTGATTCTGCGGGATTTGTCCGATCGAGCCGTCAGCTTCGGAAAGGATCGCGATGACCTCAGCCAACGTTCTGGCGCTCACCTCCGCGCCGCCATAAGCCTTCGGCACGGTTATCGCGAGGACGCCCGCGTCGGACAGCAGATCGAGTTCTTCATAGGGCAGCCGCCGCTCGCGATCGCGCGAGACGGCCTCCTTGGCGATGGTCGTGGCGATTCGGCGGGCGGCCGCTATGGCTTCCGCGTCGTCTCGTATCACGCGGGCGGGACGGCGACGCATCGTCGGCGAGTGAAATTCGATGGCGGGCGTTTGTTGAATCTTGACTACATTCGCTGACATTCGATTCATCCAATATAGGGCTGTCCAGGGCGGTTCTTCCGCTCAACTCCAGGCGTGACGCGGCGGGTTGATTCCGTTGAGCGCGTGGTTGCCGACGTGAAAATATTTCCAGCGCACGGGATCATGCAGCGTATGCGTGCGCGCGTTGCGCCAGTGGCGATCGAGATTGAAGTCGGCCAGCGTGGAGCGCGTTCCAGCCAGTTCATGCAGCTTGTTGGCGGCAAGGATGGCGATCTCGGTCGTCAGGATTTTGGCCTGGGCGACGGCCACTGTCGCCGCGCCCACGCTTTCCTCCGTCGGATTTTCGACGATGCCGTCGATAGCCAGCCCCGCCTTTTCAAGCAAGGCTTCGGCGGCGTGCAATTTGATTTTCAGATCGCCGATCTGGGAGATCGTGAACACGTCTTCCGAACCGCGCTCCTGGCCGCTGTCGATCCAGGGGCGGGTGAATTGGCGGACGAAGGCGATCGTGTCGTCGATGGCGCTGCGCGCGATGCCTGCGTCGACCGCGGCCTGGATGATCTGCGACACTGCGCCGTTGGACGACGGCTTCTCGCCGCCGAAATAGGCCGGGATGACGCCCTCCGGTCCCACCCGCACGTTGTCGATCAGGACATTGCCGCTGGCTGTCGTGCGCTGGCCGAAGCTCGACCAATTGTCGATGATGGTGAGGCCCGGAGCGTCGCGCGGAACAATCGCCAGCCGCACTTTTCCGTCTGGCGCGATGGCGCCGATATGGATGAAATGGGCGAAGAGCGCGCCCGTGGCGTAAAACTTCTCGCCCTTGACGATATACGCGTCGCCGTCGGGCGTCAGCGTCGTCTCAAAGGCGCCGACATGTTTGCTCTTGGCCTCGGAGAAAGCATTGCCGAGGCGAAAGCCGCGCAGCACACGGCCGAACCACAGTTTCTTTTGCTCCTCGGACGCGGTGACGCGGATCGCGTCAAGCGCCGCGAGATGGTTTTGTGGGATTTGGCCGATCGAAGGATCGGCGGCCGATATCAACTTGATGACTTCGGCAAGCGTGGCGAACGAGACGCCTGCGCCGCCATAGGCTTTAGGCACGGTGACGCCCCACAGCCCGCTCTTGGAAAACCGGTCTAGTTCGGCCGCTGGCAAAATGCGCTCACGGTCGCGTTTGGCGGCCTCGGCGGCGAATTCCGCCGCTAGGATTTTTGCCGTCTCAATGGCTTCGGCGTCCGACCGGATCACATGCGCTTCCGGATTGAGATCGAAGACCGGCGAGCGGGCGGAGATTTTCGGTTCTCGAACAGCAACGGTCATGATTGGGCTCCGTGAGGACGGCTGGCGGTTGAAGCGAGCGCGCGCTTTTACCGAGGCGATCATAGCGACTAAGAACATATTGTCTATCAAATTAGTTGACTGATAGCATTGAGCGTGATTTCCTCCAATCGTAAATTCGCGAAAACGCGCGCGGAGGAGAAGCAAAATGTCAAAGATCGTCGACGAAGTCGTTGCCGCCAATCGGTCTTATGTCGGCTCGTTCGGCGCCAAGGCTGAGCTTGCTCTGCCTCCCGCACGGCAATTCGCCATTCTGACCTGCATGGATGCACGACTCGATCCGGCGAAATACGCGGGCCTCTCCGAAGGCGACGCCCATGTCATTCGCAACGCCGGCGGACGCGCCACCGACGACGCCATTCGCTCCCTGGTGATTTCGCACAAGCTGCTCGGCACGCGGGAATGGTTCGTCATCCACCACACCAATTGCGGCATGGAGCTATTTGCCGACGAAGTGATCGCTGACTTGCTCGACGACGATTTGGGCACGGCGTCGTTCGACGGCAAGACATGGTCGAACCCGCATCATCACGGCGGTCATGCCGCCGGCCATTTCATCAAATGGCACACGATCAAGAACCAGGAGGCGAGCGTCGCCCAGGACGTTCGTCGGATACGCGAACATCCGCTCGTGCCCAAGAGCGTGCCGATCTATGGTTACGTCTATGATGTCCATACCGGGCGTCTCAATGAGGTCAAACAAGCGACCGAAGCAGGCAGGGCTCCGAGCGTCGCATCCTCCGCAAAATGACCGAGGCGTCGCGCTTTTTTCGGACATTTGGAGATGCTTCAGGCTACATCGCAAACCTTGCCGACGCTCGATTTTCGTCGCTTCGACGCCGAACCTGCCGAGCGCGCATCCTTTCTCGCTGAATTGAGAGGCGCTGCGCGTGGTCCCGGCCGGTACATCCAATTCCAGACCGCCTGTTCTGGCTACGCCAACGTCTATGCGAAGCTGTTGATTGTGGCGGCGCTTTGCTCGGGCCTTGTCAGGCTGCTGTTCGTCGGTCGCGACGGGTCGCTTAATCGGCGGAAGGGATTCATCTAGAGCGCCTCGGGAGCCGCGCGCATTTACGTTACCGTGAGGGAGAAATCCGGCGATGCTTGCCAAGGTGCGCTCGGGCGTTCCAATGTCGCTTCGGGCGACGGACGGTCATCAGAGCGCTCAAAACCAGGCTCGTTTCATTTTTCATAGAACGAGGATGGTTTGATGATAAAAACCATCGCGGCCGCGACGACAGCGGGTCCAAGCCCTCTGATCAAGCAAAAGGAAGCCGAAAAGCCTCATGACTGTACGGACGAAAGCAAAACGGCTTGGCTTCTTCACCAGGCTTCTTGACGAGGCCAGCGCCGGGGAACGTTATCGTCTCGCCACCGAGCAGATTGTTCACGCCGAAAAGCACGGCTTCGACACGGCCTGGGTCGCGCAGCATCATTTTCATGAGGAGGAGGGCGGCCTTCCCGCGCCATTCGTGTTTCTCGCCCAGGCGGCGGCGCGGACCTCGGCCATTCGTCTGGGCACCGGGATCGTAACGTTGCCGCTCGAAAATCCCGTCCGGGTCGCCGAGGACGCGGCCGTGTTCGATTTGCTTTCGGGCGGACGTCTTGAATTAGGGGTCGGCTCGGGCGGCACGCCTTCGGCCTTCGCCGCCTTCGGTCATGACAGCGCCGACCGGGCCGCGATCTTCGACAGGCACATGAAAGTCGTCCGCGACGCCTTTGCTGGGAGGCCGCTCGGCAGCGCGGACATTCTTTATCCGGCGGCGCCGCAATTGCTCGACCGGATCTGGCAGGCGACCTTTTCGGCCGGCGGCGCAATACGGGCGGGCAAAGCCGGCGACGGCCTCATGCTGTCTCGCACCCAGCCCAGAACCAGGGAAGCGCCGCACGCCTCGCTCGCCGATCTGCAGCGCCCGATCGTCGACGCCTATCTGGCGGCGCTGCCGGAGGGCCGCGAGCCGCGCATTCTCGGTTCTCGCACGCTCTTCGTCGCCGATGACCGCGACGAAGCGATGCGCTTTGCCGACATCGGCCTGCGCCGCATCGTCGATCATTTCATCGCGGCGGGACATGTTGTCTCCGGGCAGTCCCTGGCGGAGCTGATCGCGACGTTCGACGTGCATATCGGAACGCCCGATGACGTGATCGCCTCGCTCAGCGCCGATAGGACGCTGCAAAGGGTGACCGATCTGGTGTTCCAGGTGCATTCGGTCGATCCGCCCCATGCCTATATCCTGCGCTCGCTCGAACTGATCGCGGAAAAAGTGGCGCCGGCGTTCGGCTGGTTGCCTCAGGCGCCGGAAGGACAGAGCGCCGCGCCCTTGCGCGCCGATGGCAAGAAAATTCGTTTTGAAAGAGGATAGGCCATGAGCGAATCCGAACCGGACGTCATCGATTTGCTGGTCGGCGTCGAGAAAGGCTCGCGCCTCGACGCGATCCGCGCGCAGCGCCCGGAGGCGCGCGACAATGCGCAGAAAAGCTATCTCACGCTTTTCGCGCCGAAATTTCCCGGCGAAATGACCGGGGAAGAGCGTTATGCGCTCGCGACATTCGTGGCCGGCCTGCACGGCGACGCCGCTATCCTCGCTTTTTATCGCGACGGGCTCGCCAGGCAGGGCGGACCATCCGGCATTGCCGCCGCCGTGGAGGGGGAGATCGCGCGCGGCGCCGCCCAAGGCCCCTACGGGTGCTATCCCGTAGGGCCGCTGAGCGTCGAAGATAAGGCCGGTCCGATCCATCGCGTGTCCCCGGCAAACCGGTCGGCGCTTGGCGCGCGTCTCTCGGCCGCGCTCGAACATGCGCATCTCCTGGTCTTCCGGCCGCGCGACGCGAGCCCGGCGGCTTTGCAATCTCTCTTGGACGCGGGCTGGTCGACGACGGGCATCGTCACCTTGTCGCAACTGGTCGCCTTCCTGTCGTTCCAGATCCGGGTGATCGTCGGATTGCGCGCCCTCGCCGCCAACAGCCATTCCTGAGTAGGAGCGATCGAAATGAGCGAGAAGACCATCGCCGTTGCGCATGCCGACCGTCCCGTCGTCTTCACCCAGGATGAGATCGGCTGGGCGCCCTGGCTCGAACCGCTCGCGGCCGACCAATTAACCGATCGGCATTGGGCCGGGCTTGTCGACGCCTCGCGCGCCAAGTCGCCCTATTTCATGCTGCTGGCGCGCGATCCCGAGATTCTCGAAGCGCGCACGAAAACCGACAAGGATATTTTCTACAATCCCGCGGCCGGCCTTCCACGCGCGGAGCGCGAGCTTTCGGCCGCCGCCACATCCCGCGACAACGGCTGCATCTTCTGCGCGTCGGTTCACGCGCGTTTTGCGACCACGCATTCCAAACGCCGGGAAGACGTGCAGCGCCTGCTCGATGAAGGCGTCGGCGTCGACATCGACGCGCGCTGGAACGCCGTCATCGCGGCGTCCGTCGCGCTGACCTCCACGCCGTCTGCGTTCGGCCAAGGGGAGATCGAACGCCTGCGCGCCGTTGGCCTCGACGATCTCGCCATCGCTGATGCGATTCACGGCGCCGCTTTCTTCAACTGGGCCAACCGGCTCATGCTGTCGCTCGGCGAGCCCACGGCCGCCGAGAAGAAATGAAGGAGACGGCCGTGATGAAAAAGCGCCTGGCGATGTCTTCGGATGGGGACGCATAAGCATGCCGCTTTCGGTAAACGCTATCGATCATTTTGTCATTCGCGTCGCTGATCTCGACGCCGGCGAGAAGCTGTTCACCAGACTCGGCTTCACGCTGACGCCGCGCGGCTTCCATGCCGGACGCGGCAGCGCCAACCATACCGCGCCTCTGTCGAGCGGTAATTACTTCGAGATCATCTACTGGCCCGCCGGCGCCGACGCGCCGTTTCCCGAACGGCCCGAAGGGCCGGTGGCGCTGGCTCTTGCGCCGAGCGACAGCCACATAGTCTATGCCGAGCTCACGGCGCTCGGCTATAAGATCGAACCGCCGCGCGATCTCGCCCGTCCTGTTCATTTGCCGGAGGGGACGCGCGAGGCGCGCTTCGTCAACGTCAGCTTTCCGCCCATCGCGCCCGAAGCGATCGGCTTCTTCGCCTGCCAGCATTTGACGCGCGACCTTGTCTGGCGGCCCGAATGGGAGGCGCAGCCGAATGGCGCCGAGCGCGTGACAGGCGTGATCGTTGTGCATCCCTCGCCGGCCGATCTACAGGCGACGTACGTCAGGCTCTACGGAGAGGCCGCGGTCAGCATCTACGCTGATGGTCTCATCGTCACGCTTGGCGGCGACAAGATCAGCTTCCTGGCGCCGGAGGCGTTCAAGAGACGCTTCCCGGCCGTCGCGGTTCCCAAAGACTCGGCGAATGGCTGGTTCGCCGGCGCCACGTTGCGCGTGCGTTCGCTCGACAAGGTCGCGGCAATCCTTGTCGGAGCCGGCATCGCGGCGTCCCGCACGCCATCGGGTTCGCTGGTCGTCGCACCTTCAGAAGCCGCCAACACCTTGCTCGAATTCGAGGCGGCGTGACAAAGCCCGACGGCGCCGCTCGGGTTGGGAGCCGAGACAACGCTTGCGGCCGGGACGGCGATCGGACTTCGCTTGTCCGCCGCGTTCATCGCGCGATCGTCATTCCGGCGGCAGCGGCGCGGGGGGAGACGTTGGCAACGGAGAAAAGCCCACGCCGGGTACGCAGGTCGTCGTTTGGGAAGCGCAGGTCCCGTCCGCCCACCCTCTGACCGCGCCGGCTGGCGCATCGGTTTTGGCGAGCGCCTTTTCGCCTGGTCTCAGCCCGACTTCGACATGCACCCAATCGCCGGAACAGCCGAGAATGCGGCGGGGTATCACGGAATCGCCCACGGGATACTCGCCTTTGACATCCTGCAGGTCGACGACGTCGGAGGAGGCGCCGTTTGGCGCCAGTTTGAGCTTCTCGCGCAGCAATTGCGCCGTCACGAGGTTCGCGGCGACCCAGCCACGGCCAGTATAAACCGGCTCTCTCGGCCGCTGAGGAGACCAGACCGCTTCAAATCCATGCTCGATGAGAAACCATCCCTTCTTGTAGCCGATGACATCGGCTCCGAAAGTCGAATAGGGCTGCGGGTCGTTCGGCTCCAAGCGGCCGAAGGGCAAGCGGCCGAGAATGCGCGCATTCCCGTCCGGCTCGGCGCGCACGTTCAGTCCTGCCGGGTCGTGATCTCTACTGAAGGCGAAGAAATTGCACTCCGTGATCCCGGATGGCAACGGCGACCAGGGATAGTCGAACTGCCGCCGCACACATTGTCCCATGACATCAAGATCCGCGCAGGTTCGGTCGGTCCACCCACGCACAGTCCCGTTCGCCGACGCCGGCGCTCCGGTCAAGGTCTTCGCCCCGGGAAGCCGGATCTCGACTTCGAACCAGCGCCCCGAACAGCCAAAGACGCGGCTGACCGGAACCGTCTCGGGGGAATAGAGAGAGTTGGCGTCGGCGTCGTAAGCGTTGAGGTAGACAACGTCCGACGCGGCGTCGTTCGGCGCCGCCTTGAGCGTCTCGCGATAGAGGCGCACGGTCACCGATCGGCCATCGACCCACCCCTTCCCGCCAGGGGACGGGAGACTCCTAGGATCGACGTAATTCGCGCCTTCAATCTGAAACCAACCGTCCTTGGCGCCGAGGACATGGAACCATGGGCCTTGTTTGCTCTCCTCGTCAGAACCCTCCTGCTTGTCCTCGATCCTGGGGATGTATCCGAGCGCCTCCGCCGCCGCGTCCGGGGCCGCGCGGAGGGCAAGTCCCTGCTCGCTGGCGTCGCTGCTTTTCGCCGTGAAATCGCAGGCGGCGACGCCCTGCGGCGCAGGCTCGCCCGCCGTCGTTTGCGCGCCTGCCGGTTCGCCCGACAGCACGACGATGACAAACAAGAATGCGAGAATAGCGCGGCCGTATACGCGCTCGATCATCGTGCTCATCGGACTTTCTCCGCGTTCTACGTCCGCTCTCCACCCAAAGCGGCCATTCTAATTCCAATAGACCCATCCTCTGGAAAGCCGCCAGCAGGCCTTCCCTCAAGCCGCGATCGGGCCGCCGAGATAGGCCTCGCGAATGCGCGGGTCGTCGCGCAAAAGCGCGGCCGATCCCTGCAGGACGATGCGGCCGGTTTGCAAGACATAGCCTTCATGGGCGATCTGCAGGGCGAGATTGGCGTTCTGCTCGACCATGAAGATGGTGACGCCCTGGCGGTTGATCTCGGCGATCAATTCGAGCACGCGGTCGACGAATAATGGCGACAGGCCCATGGTCGGCTCGTCCATGCAGATCAGACGCGGACGACCCATCAGGGCGCGCGCCATCGCAACCATCTGCTGCTCGCCGCCTGACAATGTGCCGGCGCGCTGGTCGAGGCGCTCGGCGACGCGTGGGAATAGCTCCAGCATGCGGGCGAGATCCTCGGCGATGGCGCGTCGATCGCTCCTGACATAGGCGCCCATCGTCAGGTTCTCGCGCACCGTCATCAGCGGGAAAATTCGCCGCGCTTCGGGCACGGATCCGACGCCCGCGCGGATGATCCGGTGCGTCGGCAATCCGCTGATTTCAGCCCCGTCCAGCGTGACGGTTCCCGAACGCGGCGAGACAAGGCCGAGAATGACTTTCATCGTGGTCGATTTGCCGCTCGCATTGCCGCCGAGCAGGCAGACAATCCGGCCGCGGCCGACTTCAAGAGACAGATCGAAATGCGCCTGCACGGCGCCGTAAAACGTATTGATCCGATCAAGGCGCAACAGCGGCTCTGTCATGCGACCGGCTCCGGCTGCGGCCTGGCCTGGCCGATTCCCGAATGGCCGAGATAAGCCTCGATGACCGCCGGATCGCGGCGCACGTCCTGCGGCGCCCCTTCGGCGATCTTGGCGCCATTGTCGAGCACGCAAACCCGGTCGGACAAAGCCATCACCATGTCGAGCTTGTGCTCGATCAGCAGGATCGTCAGTCCGCTGCTTTTCAGCGCTGCGATCAGCGCCTGCATTTCGCCGGTTTCCGTCGGATTCATGCCGGCGGTCGGCTCGTCGAGCAGCAAGATACGCGGCTTGAGCGCCAGGGCCCGCGCGATTTCGACGCGGCGGCGATTGGCGTAGGACAGGCTATAGGCGGGATGATCGAGACGCGGGATCAACCGGTCGCCAAACAGCGCCAAAATGTCGCGCGTCTCGGCGCGCAACGCCTGTTCTTCCTGCTTGACCGCGCGCGGACGCAAGAGGGCGAGCGCGAGTTCGCCGAGCGGTCCGATCACCGGCCAGCGCGGGCGCACGGCGCTCAGACGCGTATGCGCGCCGACCAGCACATTGTCTTCGACGCTGAGGTTTCCAAACACCCGTCCGTGCTGGAAGGTGCGCGCCAGACCGAGCGCCGCGATCGCTTCGGGCGCCATCCCGCCGATCGATTGGCCGCCGAAGACTATCGTTCCGGCGTCCGGGCGATCGAGCCCGCTGATCAGATTGAACGAGGTTGTCTTGCCGGCGCCATTGGGCCCGATAAGACTGACGAGTTCGCCCTCCGCGACCGCAAGATCGAAATCCTTGACGGCGGTCACGCCGCCGAACCGGCGCGTCAGGCCCTTGATTTCAAGCAGCATGGACATGCGGGTTCACAAGGTTCCCATCAGGCCCTGGGGGCGAAAACGGATGAGCAAAAGGAGCACAATTCCATAGATGAGTATGCGATATTCCGCAGTCAGGCGGAAGAGTTCCGGCAATCCAGCCAGCACGATGGCGCCGAGGATGGCGCCCACGACATTGCCCATGCCGCCCAGAATGACCATCGTCAACGCCAGCAGCGAGACCTGCGAGTCGAAGGTTTGATGGTTGATGTAGGAATAGAGATGGGCGGTGATGGCGCCGCTGACGCCGGCGCCAAAGCCGCCGAAGGCGAAGGCCAGGGCTTTGTAGCGGTCGAGACGAATCCCGTAGGAACGCGCGGCGACGTCGTCGTCGCGAATGGCGCGCAGGGTGCGGCCGAAATGCGAGGTCAATAGCCGCGTTTGCACAAGCGCCAGCGCGACGACGATCGCCAGGCACAGCCAATAGACTTCGCGAGGGGCGTAGATTTCGTGACCGAAGATGGAAAGCGGAGGAATGCCGGTCACGCCCATGGCGCCGCGCGTCAGGCTTTCCCAGTTCAGGATAACCAGGCTGACGACTTCGCCGATCGCCAGCGTCGCGATGGCGATCGTATGGCCGCGCAATCGAAACGCCGGAAAAATCAGGAGCGTGCCAAGCGCGCTGGTGATCAGGCCGGCGGCCGGGATCGTCAGCCAGGTCGGCGCGTTCAGGTCGACGGTCAGGAGCGCGGACGCATAGGCGCCGATGGCGAGGAGCCCGGCATGGCCGAACGAAATCTGCCCCGCCGTGCCCGCCATTAAGGTGAGGCTGAGGGCGAGCATGGCGGCGAGCCAGGCGTTGGTCAAAGTCTGCAGGAGATAGGGCGCGCCGAAAACAAGCGGCAAGGCGAACGCCGCGCCGGTCATCGCCCATAACGCCCATCGCGGCAGGCGCAAAGGCTTGCTCGGCGCGATGAAAGCGCCCGTGAGCGGTTCGCTTTGCGGCGCGGAGCGCCCCCCGAACAAACCGTTGGGCATCCATATCAGGAACAGGATCAGCAGCACGAAGGCGAACAGGTTGCGGTAGGTCGTCCCCAGCAAGGCGATGCCATAGCTCTCGATCAGCCCGAGCAACAGGCTGCCGACGATCGCGCCGGGCACGTTGCCGACGCCGCCGATGACCTGCGCGACAATGCCCTTGAGGGTCGCCTGAAAGCTCATCGCGGGGTCGATATGGTTGTAATACATGCCGACCAGCAGGCCGCTGATGCCGCCGAGCGCCGAGGCGATCGCGAACACTGTGCTGTTCACGGCATTGACGTTGACGCCCATCTGCAGCGCCGCTTCGCGATCCTGCGCCGTTGCGCGCACGGCAAAGCCGAGTTTGGTGAAGCGCAGGAAGACGAACAGCAGCGCCGCGGCGCCGACGCCGACGCCGGCGATGAGCAGGTCGAGCGCGCCGATCGAGCCGCCGCCGATGTCGATGCGCCAGTCCGGAAGATCGTTGGGCAAAGCGCGCGGGCTCGCCGAAAATACAAGCTGCACGACCTGATCGAGCACAAAACTGATGCCGATCGTCGCCAGCAGCGGCGCGATGCGCGCCGACCCTTGCAGAGGGCGCAGGCCGATGCGTTCGATCGCCATGCCGACAAGCGCGCAGGCGACAAAGACAATGGCCATCGTGACCGGCAAGGGCGTGTGCAGAAAGGTGATCGCCGCCCAGCCGATATAGGCGCCGATCGTATAGACGGAGCCATGCGCGAAATTGATGAGATTGGAGACGCCGAAAATCAGCGCCAGGCCGACCGCGAGCAGTGCGTAGATATTGCCGATGACGAGGCCGTTGACGGTGTAGTCGATAAACGAACTCAAGTCGCGGCGTCCTCAATCGGAAAAACCAGATGAGCCGAGCATAGCGTCAATGGCCGCGGGCGGCCATTGACCAGATGGAGAGGTTTGTGTCGCTCAGCTCGCGTTCGGCTTCTTGCCGTCCCATAGGACGAACTGGCCGTTCTTGACGACGAGATAAACGGCGCGCGCGCCCGCGACGCGCCGCGTCTGCGTGTCGAAACTCGCTTTGCCGTAAATCACGCTTGGCACGTCCTTGATCTGAGCGAGGCCGTCGCGGATCGCAGTGCGATCGACGCCATATTTGTCGATGACCGCCGCCAGCAGGATGATCGCATCATAGGCGACCGCGTTGAAGTCGTCCGGCTCCTCATTGTATCGGGCTTTGAACTTGGTCACGAAGGATTGGACTTCGGGGCGTGTGTCGTTAGGGAAAAAGTTCGATTCGGTGAAGACGCCATTGCCGGCTTCGCCCGCAAGTTCGATGAATTTGGGCGAATAGACCGATCCGCTGGCGACGATGGGCTGGGTCAGTCCGACCGAGCGCGTCTGCCGCGTGATCAAGGCGCCGTCCGCATAATAGGAGATCAAAATGATCGCGTCGGGCTTGGCGTCGCGAACGCGAACCAGCGTCGAACGGAAGTCCTTCTCGTCGGGCTGGTAGCCTTCCGACGCAACGACGTCGACGCCGAGGCTCTTTGCCGATTCGGTGAAAATCGTCTGGCTGCTGCGGCCCCAATCGGTGTTGAGATAAAGCACCGCGACATGTTTGAAGCCGAGATCGGCGGCATATTTGGCGAGCCGCGGCTGCTCGTCGGCCTGGCTCACCGAATTGCTCCACATATAGTCGCCGCCCTTGGTGAAATTGGGATGCGAATTGGTGAAGCCGAACTGGACGAGGCCGCCGCGCTGATAGATCGAGGAGGCGGCCATCGACGCGGTGCTTGAGAAATCGCCGACTTCGACGACGATCTTCGGATCGCTGACGAATTTTTGCGCGATGGCGACCGATTGGCGCGGATCGGCCTGGCTGTCTTCGAAGACATATTGCAGCGGCCGACCCTGGACGCCCTTGACGTTGACCTCGTCGAGCGCGAGATCGAAGCCCTTCTTCCATTGCGCGCCATATTGCGCATTCTGCCCCGTCAGCGGCCCGCTGACGCCGATCGTCACCGGTTCGCCGGCGGCTTGCGCGAAAGCCGCCGCTGCGCCGCCGCTGCCAAGCGCGATCACAATCGCCAAGCGATTGAGCCAATTTGTGAGGCGACGATTGGAATTTGCGGGCATGTTCATTCCCTCTTTGGGCGGGCGACAAAGATTGCACCAGGACGCAGCAAGGATTGCGCCAAGACGCTGCAAGCGAAACCGAGCCAGTCGACGCCAGCGGCTTCGTCGATCCGACGATGTTAGCATAGGAGACCAAATCTGGTTTTTAGTGTAATAAAATATATTGTCTACAGAAATAATATTGAGATAATATCCATCATTTCGACGGACCCCTCGCAACCGCCGGGCGAATCGTCATTCCGCCTTACGGCAAGCGCTGCTTTATCGCTCAGGCTCATCGATAATCGCGACAATGCAAGACATGGCGGCCGATTGATGGATTGAGGAAAGCCAAAAGGAGCGATCGGACGCGGCAAATTGCAGCCCTGGCGCCTATATCCGGTCCAGAGTCCGCGCGCGTCAACGCCCGTCGGCGACATGGAGATTGGGATGACTTCGGCGCGTCAATTACGGCTCGGCGCTTTCATGCGGCCGACAAGCATTCACACCGGCGCCTGGCGCTATCCCGGCGCTTTTCCCGACGCGAATTTCAATCTCGCGCATCTGCAGCGCTTCGCGCAGACGCTGGAGCGCGGCAAGTTCGACGCTTTCTTCATGGCGGACCACCTCGCTGTGCTGAACATGCCGCTCGATGCGCTCAAGCGCAGCCATACCGTCACATCCTTCGATCCCATCACCCTGCTGCCGGTTCTGGCGATGTCGACCAATAATCTTGGCCTTATCGCCACCGCTTCCACCACATTCGAGCAGCCCTATCTCATCGCCCGGCGCTTCGCCTCGCTCGACCACATCAGCGGCGGCCGCGCGGGCTGGAACATCGTCACAACCTCCAATCCGGACGCGGCGCTCAACTTCGGTCTTGAAGAACATCTGGAGCATGGCGAGCGCTACCGTCGCGCCCGCGAATTTTATGACGTGGTCACCGGCCTCTGGGATTCGTGGGCGGACGACGCCTTCGTCCGGGATGTCGAGACCGGAACCTATTTTGACCCTTCCAAGCTGCATGTCCTCAATCACAGGGGGCCTTATCTCTCGGTGCGCGGGCCGCTCAACATCGCCCGGCCTATTCAGGGTTGGCCGGTCATCGTGCAGGCGGGCGCTTCGGAGGCCGGCCGTCAACTCGCCGCGGAAACTGCGGAAGTCGTATTCGCCGCGGCTTCGCGGCTCGCCGACGGGCAGGCCTTCTACAAAGACGTGAAGGGCCGCATGGAGGCGCTCGGGCGCAATCGCGATCATCTCAAGATTTTGCCGGGGGCCTTCGTGGTCGTGGGCGAGACCGTGGACGAGGCGCGCGACAAGCGCGCGCGCCTCGACAGCCTCGTCCATTACGAGAGCGCCATCGCCTCGCTTTCGATTGCGCTTGGCCATGACGCTTCGCGCTTTGATCCTGACGCGCCGCTGCCCGATGTTCCCGAGACCAACGCCAGCAAGAGCGGGCGCGAGCGCGTGATCGCGCTGGCGAAGCGGGATGGCCTCACCGTTCGCCAGCTTGCGCAGCGGCTGGGCGGCTATGCCGGCCTCGCCTTCGTTGGCACGCCGCAGACCATCGCCGACGAGATGGAGGAATGGCTTGTCGGAGAAGGCAGCGACGGCTTCAACATCATGTTCCCTTACCTGCCCGACGGCCTCGATGATTTCGTGAATCGCGTCGTGCCCGAGTTGCAAAGGCGCGGTCTGTTCCGCAGGGAATATGAAGGCAAGACGCTCAGGGAAAATCTGGGATTGCCGCGGCCGGACAATCGCTTTTTTCCCGGCGCGGCGGCTGGCGCCATGAGTTGAAGCGCCCGCTTCCGCGATTTGATCGATGCGGTCCTCGCCCGCTGCGCCGTTTCATCCCCGCATTCCGATATCGGCATAGGGCGCCCAGAAGGCGACCGATTCCCTGATCATGGCGATGACATTGCGATCGGCGGGTTCGCGTTCGCGGAACGCCAGCTCCATGCATAATTCGTTGCCGCCGCCGCCGCCCGACCGGATCGCCTCGAGCAATCTTTCGGGCGCAATCCGGCCGTCGCGATTGTGGTCGGCGGTGAAGGGCCAATGGCCGCCCTTGTTGGCGGAGCTTTGCTTGATGTGAATGATCGGCGAGCGTGCCGCGAAGGCTTTCGCCCACGCATAGGGGTCTGTGTCGGCGGGATTGGGCGAGGAAACGTCGCCATGGTCGATGTCGATCATCGCCTTCAGCGGAACCGCGAGCCCCGCCGCGTCCAGCTCATCCTGAAGTCCGAGCGCGTCTTTAATCGTGTGTCCGAGTTCGCGACCGACCGACATCGGCTCCCAGAACAGGAAAGCCAGGCCGCGCTTTTCAGCATGTTCGGCGACGGCGCGCCAGCATTCCAGCGCGTCGTTCATTCGGCTCTCGCGCCGGGCCGGGTCGTCATAGTCGCGATAGGTCAAGATCGCGAATTGGGTTCCGACCGCCGGACAGCCAAGATCGGCCGCAATATCGACAAGGCCCTTGAACCAACCGACGTAATATTGGCGCACTTCCGCATCGGGATGGCCGAAATGATTGAGCCGGCCATAGGGCCCCGTCATGAGCGAAGTGATCTTGACCCCGAACGCCGCGCAACTTTGCGCCATCTGGTCTGTGAGGCGGCGGAGGGTCGGCGCCGGCCACGCCGGATTGATGAATTCATGGGTGAGTTGGATAGCGCCGATGCCGATCTCTTCGGCGATCGCGCCGATCAGTGCGTCGGGCTCGGCGAATCGATTGACCAACGGATTGACGTTCAGCGAAAGCCGGAACGACGTCGCTCTTTCCGCTTTGCCCGGCCCCATCAAAGCTTCCCGTATTTTCTATCGATCCGCCCGATCGCCTCGCCATTGCCAGCCGACAGGCCGCACGGCGCGGCTATCGCGTCAAGCATTGGCTTGCCGGCGTCGTCGGCGCACCGAGCGACTTTCATGTTTCCTCTCCATGGCGCGGCGGTCGCCCATCTCCGAAAGGCCTGGCGATCTTTCGTGATGTTTCGGCCCAACGAACAGGCCGCCGCTTCCCTTGACAAGGGCATATCAAAATGAAACAAACTTCACCACAAGAAAAATTTATCGGTTCAGAAAATGCTGACCAAGCCCCCGAGGAACGCCAATAGCGAGGATGTCGACCTCTGCGTTCGCGCGGCCTGGCTGCATTACGGCGCGGGGCTGACCCAGGGGCAGGTGGCCAAAAGGCTCGGCATTCCCAGCCTGAAAGCGCATCGTCTGATCGCGCGAGCCAACAAGGACGGTCTCGTTCGCTTCTCCATCGACGGCGACATCTCCGAATGTCTTCGCCTGGAGGACGCGATATGCGCCCGCTTTGGCGTCCAGTTCTGCGAGGTTTGCCCCGATCTCGACGACGAAGCGCTGCCGCTGCAAACGCTTGGGATGGCCGGTAGCCGGTTTTTGCGTCTGGCGCTTGAGAGCGGCGCGGACAAGGTCATCGGGTTCGGCCATGGGCGCACGCTCGCCGCATGCGTCGCCATGTTGCCCAAAATGAATGTCCGCAACACCAAATTGGTGTCGCTGCTGGGCGGCCTGACGCGGCGTTATTCGACGACGCCGTTTGACGTGATCCATCGCCTGGCGGAGCGCACCGGCGCTGAAGCCTACGTCTTGCCGCTGCCGTTCTACGCCAATTCCGTCGAGGATCGGACGGTGTTCCTGGCGCAGCGCGGAGTGCCCGCCGTGATGGAGCTCGGCGTATCGGCGACGCTGAGAATTGTCGGCATTGGAACCATGGAGGCCGGCGCGTCGATTCTATCGACTGGAATGATCGAACGCGACGAATTCGAAGAGGCCCGCAGAGCCGGCGGCGCAGGCGAAATCCTCGGCCATATCTTCAGCCTGACGGGCAAGTTGATCGAGAACGATCTTTCGGCGCGAACCCTTTCAATGGCGGCCGCCGACATCGGCCGGCAGAAGACGGTCGCGATCGCTGGCGGACGCTCGAAAATCGATCCGATCAAGGCGATTTTGGCGAGCGGCCTGATCTTTGGCCTCATCACCGACGAACGGACGGCCAAAGCGCTGACCGCTTGAAATCCGGGCGAGAGAACCCGGATCAACAAAAAGACCGGAGTTAAGAAACCCAAGGAGAGAACGCTATGTCGCAAAAAGCAAAAGACTTCTTTGAACAATACAAGGCCGGAAAAATCAGTCGGCGCGATCTGATGCTGGGCGCCGGCAAGCTCGGCATTTCGGCGGCGACCGCCAATTTCATGCTCAACGCCGCGAGCACGCAAGCGCTGGCCGCCGATTTCGACTGGAAGAAATTCAAGGGCGCGAAGCTTCACCTGCTGCTCAACAAGCATCCCTATGCGGATGCGATGATCGCCGACCTCGATAATTTCAAGGCGTTGACCGGCATGGAGGCGACTTATGACATTTTCCCGGAAGACGTTTATTTCGACAAGGTGACGGCGGCCCTGTCGTCCAAGTCATCGCAATACGACGCCTTCATGACCGGCGCCTATATGACCTGGACCTATGGTCCCGCCGGATGGGTCGACGATCTCGGCGCCTATATCAAGGACCCCGCCAAGACCAATCCGAAATATGCATGGGACGACGTCCTTCCCGGTCTTCGCGCCTCGACGGCGTGGAACGGCGTGCCCGGCGGTGCGCTCGGATCGGCCGACGCCAAACAATGGTGCATTCCGTGGGCCTATGAGCTCAACTCGATCGCCTACAATCGCAAGATGTACGACAAGGCCGGCGTCCAACCGCCTATGAATATGCCGGACCTCGTGGAGAAGGCCGCCAAGCTAACCAAGGATCTGGGCGGACCCTATGGCATCGGCGTTCGCGGCTCGCGCTCCTGGGCGACGATCCATCCGGGCTTCCTGTCCGGCTACGCCAATTACGGCCAAAAGGATCTGACCGTCGGCGCGGATGGCAAGCTGAAGGCGGCGATGAATACGGCGGGATCAAAAGCCTATCACAAGCTCTTCATTGAAATGGTCCAGAATTCAGGCCCGAAGAACTGGTCGACCTATACCTGGTATCAGGTGGGCACGGACCTTGGCGCCGGCGCTTCGGCGACCATCTACGACGCCGACGTTCTCGGTTATTTCATGGACGGCGGCGACAACAAGGAAAAGGGCAATCTCGGCTTCCACGCCTTCGCCCCCAATCCTGAAGCAAAGGCCCCCACGCCCAACATCTGGATATGGTCGTTGGCGATGAATTCCTTCGGCACGCAGAAGGACGCGGCCTGGTATTTCATGCAATGGGCGTCGTCCACCGAACACGACTTGTTCGGCGCCACCAAGACGGACTTCGTCAACCCGGTCCGCGCCTCCGTCGCGAATGACGAAGCGTTTAAGACGCGCCTCAACAAATCCTATGCCGGTTATGTCGATCAATTAGCGGCGTCGTCGCCTGGCGCCAAAATCTACTTTACGCCGCAGCCGTTGTTCTTCGACGTCACGACCTTGTGGGCCGAGACATTGCAGAAAATGGTCGCCAAGGAAGTGCCGGTCGATGAAGGCCTCGACCAGCTCGCCGCCACGATCGACAAGCAATTGAAGGATGCTGGCCTCGGCTGAACCACCGGCCTCGCCAGACGGCGGGCGGCGCGCGCAATCTCCCTCCCGGCGCGAGCCGCCCGTCTTTTCCTGTCGCCTTCGAAAGCGATATAAAATCCCTCCCGCGTATCGCGGTCTCTTGCCTACGATCGCCGGTTGCGATCATCATTTCTTGGATGTCGGACGATGAGCGTCTCAACATGACGGCCGAAACCATCCAAGCGCCGCGGCGGCGTCGCAAGACGAAGCTTTTGCCATATCTTCTCAGTCTGCCGGCGCTGCTCGTATGCGTCGGCATTCTCATCCCGTTCGTCACGGCCGTCTATTATTCGATGCTGCGTTTCCGCCTGAACTTGCCGGCGATGAAGGGCTTCATCTGGTTCGACAATTACATCAATTTCCTCAGCGATTCCGAGTTCTGGAATACGGTGCGCGTATCGCTGCTTTACACTGGCCTGACAGTCGGCGTCGAACTTGTCTTCGGCCTGGCGATCGCGATGCTGCTGCAGAAGCAGACGCGCTTCAACAATCTCGCCTCGATCCTGCTTCTGCTGCCACTGATGACGGCGCCGGCGCTTGCGGCGCTGATGTGGAAGCTGATGACCAATCCGAATTTCGGCGTCTTGTCGTATCTCGTGCAGCTTGCGGGCGTGTCGGATTTCAAATGGGCGTCGGCGCCGAGCACGGCGCTGTTCACCGTCGTTCTCGTGGACGTGTGGGTCTACACGCCGTTCATCATGATCCTGTTGCTCGCTGGATTGCGCTCCCTTCCCAGACAGCCCTTTGAGGCCGCCGCCCTCGACGGCGTGCCGCGCCGCTTCGTTTTCTTCCGCATCACTCTGCCGATGCTGGCGCCTTATATGATCACGGCGACGCTGTTCCGCCTGCTCGATTCTATCCAGCAATTCGACATCATCTATTCCATGACGCAGGGCGGTCCCGGCAACACGCTGCTGGTGTTCCAGGTGCGCTCCTACCTGGAATTCTATCAATACACGAATGTCGCCAAATCGGCCGCGCTGCTGGTCATCCTCTGGGCGATCACCTATGCGCTGTCGAATATTTTCATCAAGCAATGGTTGAAATTGCGCGAGCGCGCGCGCGGATCGGCGTAGGAGGGACGCATGGAGCACACATCGCGCCTGGAAAGAATCATACGCATCGTGCTGGTCGCGCTGATTCTGATTTTCTTTCTGTTCCCGATTTTCTGGATTTTCCTGATGTCGTTCCAGACGAACGAGGACATTCTGCGCATTCCGCCGAGTCCGTTCTTCACGCCGACGATCTCGAACTACCAGGCGCTGATCACCGGCAAACTCGTTTCCGCCGCCGGCACGCTCGATATTCCCTTCATGCGAAATCTCTGGAATAGCGTGTTGCTATCCTCTGTATCGGTCGTCATCGCGCTCATCCTTGGCGTTCCGGCCGCCTATGCCTTCGCGCGATTCAAATTCCGCTTGGGCGAGGATATCGCCTTCACGCTTCTGTCCTTCCGCTTCGCGCCGCCGCTGCTCGTGCTATTGCCGCTGTCGCTGTATTTTCAGGAGATCGGTCTGACCGACACCTATGCCGGCCTGATCTGGGTTTACCAATTGATCGCGCTGCCGCTGATCCTGTGGATCGTGCGCGGCTATTTCGAGGATATCTCTCCCGACATCGAATATGCCTATCGCATCGGCGGCCATTCGTGGTGGCGCACCTTCACGCGCATCGCCGTGCCGCTCGCTGGGCCGGGAATTGCGGCGGCCGGCTTGCTCGCCTTTATCTTTTGCTGGAACAATTTCGTCTTCGCCTTGATCCTGGCGTCCGCCGACAAGCAGCCGGTGACGGTCGGTTCCTTGGCCTTTGTCACCGCGTCCGGCATTCAATATGGACAAATCGCGGCCGCCATCGTTCTGTCGGTCACGCCGACGCTGGCGATCGCGCTTTACGCCCAACGCTATCTCGTCGAGGGGCTTTCCCTCGGCGCGGTGAAAGGCTGAACCGGTGGCGCAGGTCGAAATTCGAAACATTCACAAGGGATTCAAGAGCGGCGCAGTGCTCAGCGACATCTCGCTGACGGCGGAGACGGGCGAGATCGTCGTCGTGTTCGGGCCGTCGGGCGCCGGGAAGACCGTGCTGCTGCGCCTTATCGCCGGCGTCGAAGAGCCGGATGAGGGCGCCATCTTTCTTCAAGGCCGCGATGTCGCGGATGCGCCGCCGGAGGCGCGCGGCCTTGGCATGGCCTTCCAGAACTTCGCCTTGTTTCCGCACATGTCGGCTTATGACAATATTGCGAGCGCGTTGACCGCTCGCGAAAGATCGCCCGCCATCATCAAGGCGAAGGTCGACAACGTCGCCAAGTTGCTGAAGATTTCCCATGTGATGCAACACGCGCCGCGCGAACTCTCCAATGGACAAAAGCAGAGAACCGCGCTGGCGCGGGCGCTTGTGGCCGATCCGCGCATTCTTCTTCTCGACGACCCCCTGCGCAATGTCGATGCGAAACTGCGCTATGAAATGCGTCTCGAACTGCCTTCGTTACTTAAGGCCTCCGGGTCGACCGTGCTTTATGTCACGCAGGACTATAAGGAGGCGATGGCGCTGGGCGACAAGATCGCCGTCCTGCTTGAAGGCGGCTTTGTCCAGATCGCCACGCCAACGGAAGTTTATCGCGCGCCGGCGACGCTGGGCGTGGCGCGCCTGTTCGGCGACCCGACGATCAACGTCATTCCCGCCGAGCCATCGTTGCGCGACGGGCGCTCTGTTTTCGACCTTGGCGGCGTTTCGCTGTCGCTGCCCGCGCGCTATGCCGCCGTGGCCGGCAAATCCTGCATGCTCGGCATCCGGCCCGAATCGATTATTGTCGAAGAGGCGCCCTCGGCGGAAAGTTTTCCGGTTGAAGTTGTCGCCATAACGCCGCTGAACGAAAAATCCGTGCTGCTGTTGCGCACCTATGATGGGCGCGAGATTTTGGCGGCCGAGGCGGGGGTCGAACAATCGTCCCGCCGCATCGGCGCCGCCTGCGCGCGCCTTGACGCTGACGCCGTTCTTGTTTTTGACGCGGCCAGCGGCCGTCGCATCGCTCCTGTGCAGAGCTAAAGGCTGACATGTCCGATATCGTCCTCTCGATCGATAACGTCGACAAGATCTATCAGCGTCGCGGCAAGTCGCCGGTTCATGCCGTCAAATCGCTTGATATGGCGGTCGAGAAGGGTGAGATCGTCGCGCTGCTTGGTTCGTCCGGCTGCGGCAAGACGTCGACGCTTCGCATGATCGCTGGCTTTGAGGACGTCTCGAATGGCGCCATCCATCTTGCGGGACGCCGCATCGAGCATTTGCCGCCCGCCAAACGCAATGTCGCGATGGCTTTCGAGGGCTATTCGCTCTATCCGCCGCTCACGGTGCGCGACAACATCGCTTTCGCCCTGAAGAGCTCAAATCTGCATTCGGCGGAAGTCGTGCGCGCGGTCGCCGATGTCGCGGCGCTGGTCGAGATCGATGCGATCCTCGATCGCTATCCCTCTTCGATCTCGGGCGGGCAGCAGCAGCGCGCCAGTCTTGCGCGCGCGCTCGTTCGCCGCGCCGATCTTTATCTGCTTGACGAGCCGATGGGCCAGCTTGAACCCCAATTGCGCGCGGTGCTGCGCGGCCGCCTCAAGAGCTTGCTTGCCGATCGGCGCATGACGTCGATTTTCGTCACCCACGACCAGACCGAAGCCAATGCTTTGGCCGATCGCATCGCGGTGATGGAAGGCGGCGTCCTCCAGCAATTCGCCAATCAGAAAGAATTGAAAGAACGGCCTGCAAATCTTTTCGTCGCGACCTTCATCGGTGAGCCGCCGATGAACGTCTTCGACGCCGATGTGGCCAGTGCCGACCACGTGTGTTTTACGATCGCCAACGGCCCGAAGCTGGACTTCGCCGCCTCGGAAATTCCGGAAGCGGTGCGCAACGCGATAGGTGGTCGGAAGCAAGTCGTTGTGGGCGTGCGTCCCCATTCGGTGAAGATAGGAGGCGGGCGGCATGAGGCGCGCGTTGTCTCCAATCAATGGCTTGGCGACCAAAGCCATCTCGCCATGGATGTCGCGGGCAAGTTGATGGTGGCGGTCTCGCATGCGCCGGTTCCGGCGAAGGCGGGCGAAACATTGCGCTATCAGATCAACCTGTCGAGCCTGCATCTGTTTGACGTCGCCTCAGGCGCCGCGCTGTCTCACGGGCTGGAGGCGGCATGAACAGAGACCTCCTCATTGGCGTCGACGCCGGCACGTCGGTGATCAAAGCCGTCGTCTTCACAATTTCCGGCGAACAGGTCGCGATGGCGTCGCGCCCCAACAGCTATGCGACGCCCGGACCCGGCCAGGTCGAACAGGACATGCTTCGAACATGGGCCGATTGCGCCGCGACTTTGCGCGAGCTCCATGACCGCACGCCTAATCTTTCGGCGCGCGTCGCGGCGATCGCGGTGACGGGGCAGGGGGATGGAACATGGCTGATCGATCGCGATGGCGAACCGGTTGGCGGGGGGCTGCTGTGGCTCGATTCGCGCGCCGCCGATCTTGTCGCGGCCTATATGAGAACGCCCGATTATGCCGCGCATTATTCCAAGACAGGTTCGGGGCTGAACGCCTGCATGGCTTCCGGGCAAATGGCCTGGATGAAGCGCTGGCAGCCCGAGCGCCTCGCGCGGGCGACGACGGCCTTTCACTGCAAGGACTGGCTCTATTTCAAGCTGACCGGCGAGCGCGTCACCGATCCTTCGGAGGCTGTTTTCACTTTCGGCAATTTCCGCACGCGCGCCTATGAGCCCTCGATTCTGGAGGCGATGGGCATCGCTGATTGCGAGCGGCTTTTGCCGCCGATCGTGGAAGGGACGCGCGTTTCGCATCAGTTGAGCGCGGCGGCTGCGTCCGTCACGGGTCTGCCGGAGGGCCTGCCGGTTGTCCTTGCCTATCTCGACGTCATGTGTACGGCGCTCGGCGGCGGCCTCTACGATTCCTCGGGCGAGGTCGGTCTGTCTATCTTCGGTTCGACGGGCATGCATATGCGCTTCGTCGCGATGCCCGAAGACGTGAGGCTCAACGAAACCCGTTCGGGCTACACCATGTGCTTTCCGATGCCCGGCGCCGCCGCCGCCGTGCAGTCGAATATGGCGGCGACCCTCAATATCGACTGGTTTCTCGACATGGCGCGCGAAGCCTCGGCGCTCGCCGGCACGCCGACGACGCGGGCGGCGCTGCTTGCGAGAATAGACGAGCGCATTCTCGCCGCTCCGCCCGGCGCGGCTCTCTATCATCCCTATATATTCGAAGCCGGCGAGCGCGGACCGTTTCTTGACCCCAACGCCCGCGCTCAGTTCACGGGCCTGTCCACGTCGACGACTTTCATGGGGATGATGCGCGCCGTCTATGAGGGCCTCGCCTTCGCCGCGCGCGATTGCTATCTGGCGACCGGATCGATTCCCCGCGAAGTGCGCCTTGGCGGCGGCGCGGCGCGCTCCTCCGCGATTCGGACCATCCTCGCCTCGGTCCTTGGCGCCAAGGTGCGCGTCGTCAAGCGCGAGGAAACCGGCGCCGCCGGCGCGGCGATGGTGGCGGCTTTGCGCCTGGGCCTCTATGAAGATATGCCGGCCTGCATCGAGGCTTGGGTCAGCCCGGCCTTGGGGGATTCCATACTTCCGGACGCCCATCTCACCAAAATGTACCAGGAACTGTATCTGGCCTATCTCGCCATTCGCAAAGCGATGCCGCCTGCATGGGAAAGGCTTGCGCAAATCAGACAGGAGACATCCGCGTGACCGCCATCGCAATCATCGGCGACCGATTCATGCTGCCGGGCATGTTCGAGAAGGCAATTCGCCAGAAGTGCCGCGGCGATCTCGACATCCGCTCGCATGAATTGCCGTGGCCCGACGAGCCGATGAAACCCGGCGGCACGGAGGCCGGTATGGACGACTTGAAGGAATATCAGGGTGGCGTCGACGAAATCGTCGCGCTCGTCGGCGACGCCGAGATCGTGGTGACGCAACTTGCGCCCTTCTCGGCTCACATCATGGATCGTTTGCCAAGCCTGAAGCTGATCGCCGTGTCGCGCGGAGGGCCCGTCAATATCGATATGAGAGCGGCGCGCGAACGCAAGATTCTCGTCGTCAATACGCCGGGCCGCAACGCCAGCGCGGTCGCTGAGTTCACCATCGGGGCGATTCTCACGGAGACGCGTCTCATCACGCGCAGCCATGAATCTTTGCGGCGGGGCGAGTGGCGAGGCGATCTCTATCGCGCCGACCTCACCGGCGAAGAATTGTCGGAAATGACGGTGGGCGTGGTCGGCTATGGTCACGTTGGAACGAAGGTCGTGCGCCTGCTCAAGGCTTTCGGTTGCAGGATTCTGGTTTGCGATCCCTATGTGCAATTGACGGTCGACGATCTCCGCGACGGCGTCGAGCAGGCCTCGATGGAGCGTATCCTTCAGGAGAGCGACGTTGTGACGCTGCACGCGCGCGTCACCGACGAGACGCGCGGCTTCTTTGGCGCGGATCAGTTCGCCGCGATGAAGGCGGGCGCCTATTTCATCAATACGGCGCGGGGGCCGCTGGTCGATTATCCAGCCCTGACGGAAGCTTTGAAGACCCGTCATCTGCGTGGAGCGGCGATCGAGACATTCGGCATCGAGCCCGTTCCGCCTGATTGGGAGCTTCTGCGCCTCGACAATGTGACATTGACGCCGCACATTGCAGGCGCTTCGGTGAAAACCGTGAAGTTCGCCGCCGAGGCGGCCGCCGAGGAGGTGCGCCGCTTCATCGCCGGGGAGCCTCCGTTGAACCCTTGCTGATCGGGATTCGCGCGATGAAAGACCTGGGATCATTCGATCTCATTGTGGTGGGCGGCGGCATCAACGGCGTCGGCATTGCGCGTGACGCAATCGGGCGGGGGCTTTCCGTTCTGCTGTGCGAGAAGGATGATCTTGCCCAGGGCACGTCGTCGCGTTCGGGCAAACTTGTGCATGGCGGCTTGCGCTATCTCGAATATTACGAGTTCAGACTGGTTCGCGAAGCGCTGATCGAGCGTGAGGTCTTGTTGAATGTCGCGCCGCACATCATCTGGCCGATGCGTTTCGTATTGCCGCATAGCCCCGAACAGCGCCCCGCCTGGATGATCCGCATCGGGCTGTTTCTCTACGACCATCTTGGCGGACGCAAGAAGCTGCCGCCGACGCGCAGCCTCGATCTCGCCATCGCGCCCGAAGGACGGCCGATCCGCAAAATTTTCAGGCGCGCCTTTGAATATTCGGATTGCTGGGTCGACGATGCGCGGCTTGTCGTGCTCAACGCGCTTGATCTGCAAAAGCGGGGCGGCGTTGTCAAACTGCGGACGTCGCTTGTCACGGCCCGTCGCGAGCGCGACGGCTGGAGCGTCGAATTGAAGGATAAGGCGACGGGCGAGGCGCTGGGCGCGCGCGGCAAGGCGATCGTCAACGCCGCCGGTCCCTGGGTCGAAGAGGTTCTGCGCAGTACGGGACGCAACGCCGATAATCGCGTGCGTCTTATCAAGGGCAGCCACATCGTCACCCGCAAATTCTGGGAAGGCGACCAGGCTTATTTCCTGCAGAACGCCGACACTCGGGTGATCTTCGTCAACCCCTATGAAGGCGACCTTTGCCTGATCGGCACCACCGACATTCCTTTCGATGGAAAGCCGGATGAGGTCGAGATTACGCCTGATGAGGTGGACTATCTGCTCGCTGTCGTGAATCGTTATTTCGAGATCGCGCTGACGCCGGCCGATGTCTTGCATTCCTTTGCGGGCGTCCGCCCTCTCTATGACGACAATGCCGCCAACCCCAGCGCGGTTACGCGCGACTATGTCTTCGACATCGATGCGCCCGATGGCGGCCCCGCTCTGCTGTCCGTGTTCGGCGGCAAGATCACGACTTATCGCAAGCTGGCCGAACATGCGCTGGAGAAGCTCGCGCCGTTTTTTCCAAAGATGGGCGGCGCATGGACGCAGAATGCGGCGCTTCCGGGCGGCGACATGCCGGGAGCCGATTTTGCGCGGATGAGCGCGGATCTGGCGCGCCGCTATTCCTGGCTGCCGGCGCCGGTGGCGGCCGGATATGCCCGGCGCTACGGGACGCGCGCCGACGACTTGTTGCGCGGCGCATCGTCGCTTGCCGATCTCGGGCGCCATTTCGGCGCCGCGTTCTACGAGCGCGAAGCGCGTTTCCTGATCGCACAGGAATGGGCGACGACGGCGGATGATATCCTGACCCGTCGCACCAAGCACGGCTTGCATCTTTCGGCGCCGGAGCGCGCCGGATTTGAGGCGTGGTTCGTCAGCCTCGAGACCTCGACGCCATGAGCCAGCCCATCGACAAAGACCCGGAATTCATTGCGCTACGCGCACTCTCGTCGGCTCTGGGGCGCGACCCCAGCCGCACCCAGGCAGCCGGCGGCAATACATCTCTGAAACACGACGGCGTGCTGTGGATCAAAGCTTCCGGCACCTGGCTCGCGCATGCCGAAGAACGGGACATTATGGTCCCCGTCGATCTCAACGGGTTGCTTGACGCTCTCGCCGCGGACGATCCGCGCGCCGAGACGGCGGCCAGTTTTGTCGATGAGGCTCGCAATCCAGTACGCCTGCGCCCGTCGATCGAGACAAGCGTTCACGCCGTCATTCCCCACGCCGTCGTGGCGCATATTCATTGCGTCGAAACGATCGCGCTCGCGGTGCGCGCGGATGGCGAAGCGCTGATCGCCGAGCGGCTTGGCTCTCTGGGCGATGTGGCGTGGATCTATGTTTCCTACCTTCGGCCAGGCCTTCCGTTGTCCAAAGTCATTGCGGCGCGATCGGCGCCTAGCGTGAATGTTATCATCCTCGCCAATCATGGGCTCGTCGTCGCCGGCGCGACCGTTATGGAAGTGGCGGACCGGCTCGATCGCGTCTGCCATGCGCTGGCTTCGCCAGCGAGATCCGCGCCGTCCCCCGATTTGTCGCGGCTTGCCCAGGCGATAGAGGGCAGCGACTATCGTTTGCCGGCCGATGCGGCCGCTCATGGACTCGCGCTCGATAGCGCAAGCCTGTCGCTGGCGCGGGGCGGCTCTCTCTATCCCGATCACGTCATTTTCCTCGGGCCCGGAATCGTCGTCGCCCCCAATGTCGACGCCGGCGCCGCGGCGCGTCCCGCCGGCGCGCGCGATGGACCGCCGCCGATGGTGACGATTCCCGGCCTTGGAATCGTCATGCATCGCTCGGCGACGAACGCGGCTGATGCGCTGGCCCGTTGTTTGGCCGATGTCGTCTCTCGCATTCCACCCGGCGCCGAGATCGTGCGTCTGACGCCCCTGCAAGAATATGAATTGACGCATTGGGAAGCTGAAAAATATCGGCAGGCGCTCGACGCCAGAACTTCAAAGCAAGGCGAGGCCCCAGCGCCATGATCGCACGGGCGCTTGGCATTGATGTCGGCACAACGGGCGTTCGCGCCGCGCTTCTTTGCGCTGACGGCGAAGTCGTTGGGACGGCCTCGGCGAGCCTGGCGTCGATCGGCGATGACCCCACCGCGCCGGAAACCTGGTGGCGCGCCGCTCTCGCCTGTATCGCGCGTCTGAGGGCCGACTGCGACCTCTCCGGCGTTCTCGCCGTCGCGGTTGACGGGACGTCGGGCACTATGGTCGCGATCAACCAAGGCGGCGCGCCGGTCGGCGCGGCGCGCATGTATGACGAGCCCTGCGAAGACGAAGCGATCCTCGCGCGCATCGCGGCCGAGGCGCCGCCCGACAGCGCGGCCCTCGGCCGCACGTCAGGGCTCGCGCGCGTCCTGGCGATGCAGCACCGCACAAACGTTTGCCGAGTCATTCATCAGGCCGATTGGATGGCCGGGCGTCTGAGCGGACGCTTCGATCGATCGGACGAGAATAATGCGCTCAAGACCGGCTACGATCCCGTTGTGCGCCATTGGCCCGAGTGGATCGCGCGGACCGGCGTTGATATTGCAAAATTGCCCGAAGTGATCGAGCCGGGCGCGCCGATCGGTCCTGTCAGTGAAACCGCAAGGCGGCTTGGCTTGCCCGCCGCAGCCGTCGTGCACGCGGGAACCACCGACGGTTGCGCTTCATTCATCGCGACGGGCGCTTCGCAGATCGGCGAGGCGGTCACCGCGCTCGGTTCGACCCTGGTGATCAAGATATTGTCCGACAGGCCGATCTCGGCGCCGGCCTACGGCGTCTACAGTCACCGCCTTGGCGAACGTTGGCTGGTCGGCGGCGCATCGAACACAGGCGGCAAGGTGATCCAGCACCTCTTCCCTTCCGCCGATTTGAGCGAACTCTCGGCGATGCTGAAGCCCGATGAGCCGACCGGGCTGCACTTTTATCCGCTGATGCGTCCGGGCGAGCGCTTCCCCATCAACGATCCGCAGCTCGCGCCCCGCCTTACGCCCCGGCCGGCCGATGAAGCGATGTTTTTCCAGGCGATTCTCGAAGGAATCGCCGAAGTCGAGGCGCTCGCCTACCAGCGTCTCGGCGAATTGGGGGCGCCGGCGCTGAAATCGGTGCGCAGCGTCGGCGGCGGCGCGAGCAATTTGGCTTGGACCCGCATTCGCCAACGCCTCCTCGCGGCGCCGTTCGAAAAGGCTCTTTCGCAGGACGCATGCGTGGGGACGGCGCGTCTCTTGCTCGCCAGGATCAAGGCCGCCTGAAATGAGAAAGCCATCGCTGTTCAGCGCCTGTTCGGCAGCCTTCAACTTCATATTCATCGACCAGTATGGCGTGCTGCACGACGGTCAACGCTCTTATCCCGGCGCTGTCGACGCTCTCAGCGAATTGAAAGCGCGTGGAACGCGCGTCGTGATCCTTTCCAATTCGGGCCGCTCGGGAGAAGCCAATGCGCGGCGCATGGAAAGGCTGGGATTTGCCCGCGACCTGTATGATCATTTCCTGACCTCCGGCGACGTCGCAAAAGCCGCGCTGCTAGATGGAGAATTGCCGGCGAAGCCCGGCCCAGCGACGCGGTGCCTGACTATTTCCTCGTCGAGCGAGCATGATCTCGCGGATGCTCTTGGTTTCACCATCGCCCACGACGGCGCGCAGGCCGATCTCGTCATCATTAGCGGCAGCCAGGGCGACCGCGTTTCCCTCGACGCATACGAACGACAGATCGCGCCTGCCGCCCGGCGTCAAACGCCGTGCCTGTGCACAAATCCGGACAAGCTGATGTTGACTTCCGAGGGAACCCATCCCGGCGCCGGCGCCATAGCTGCGCTTTACGAGCAACGCGGAGGCGTCGTCCGCTGGATCGGCAAGCCCTATCCGGAGATTTACGCCGTCGCCGCCCGCCTCGTCGGCTCGCCTGCGCCCAATGAGGTTCTGTGCATCGGCGACAGCATCGAGCACGACATTGTCGGCGCGCATCGCTTTGGCGCGGCGGCGGCGCTGGTGAGGACGGGCATTCTGGCAGATCTGTCGGAGTCTGAACTGGCTATCGAATGCGCAAAGCACGGCGTCGCGCCCGACGTGATTCTGCGCGGCTTCGCATAATAACGGCGCGGATCGACATGACGGACATGCGGTCGGCTTGGCGGCGGAGCCGCCAAGCATAGATACTATACCCCGAGACATTGCGGCGATGGCTATTGCAAGTTTGGCTGATACCGGATCGCATGATACGCGCCAAAGTCCATTTCTTCGGTCTTGAGATAGGAGGCTTCGAGCAAACGCTGCCACCGGAGCGTCTCGGGCACATTGTCCACATGCTTGGCGATGACCAGCCACCCCGGACTCTTGAGCCTTCGCATCGTCCGATCGATCAGCTTGGCGATAAGGCTGTCGGGCAAGAAGTAGAAGTCGATCGGGTCGTGAATGGCCGACCACGCCTGTGGGCCTATCGGCGCCATATCCATGCCATCGTCGATCTTGATCAGCGGTTCATGTCTGACCGACGAGACATAAAATACCGCACGGGCCGCGTCGGCGGGGTTGGCGCCGTCGAGCCTGGATTTCTTAGGGCCTTGCTGGCCGCTTGGCTCTTGGCTCGCCTGAGTGTCCGATAAGGCAATAGCCGCATCGCCGGTTTGTTCCGCGGTTTGCCCTCGTATGTAGGACATCGAAGCGGCCGCATCAGCGCTAGCGTAGTCAGATAAAGAAGTCTGACGCCACGCCGACCAGCTAAAAAACATCGCCAAAGCAAGGTTTGAAGCCAGTGCGACTTGTGCGCTTCGGGACAAAGCAGGGATAGTTGCAAAGCTCTGTATGGCCGCAAGGACCATTACGATAAAGGGCATGAGGTTCAGGATATTGTTGTCGTGGCTCCGTCCAACGTAATAAGAAAAGACGGCGAACAGAGAAAGAATACAGACGAACAGACTCGCAAATTCGCTGCCAGCGTCTTTGTTTCTGACCAACAACGCCGCCGCGCTGATTCCTGCGATCATGATATAGGCGAAAAACCAGATCGAACCGAGCGGATTGGGCGGTTGGGGCCCGGTGGGGTTCACGACATAGGCGACGTAAACATCGAAGCTCGGGACCACTCCGTAATGGAGATAAAACAGAGAGATAAAGACGATCAGCAGCGCTGCGGCTACTGCGACGATCTCAAAGCCCGCCAGAGCTGCGGCTCGGACAGGTTGGGCGCTCAAGTTGCTTGCGCGCCATAGCAGGTAGGGCCACCAGACAAAGCTCAAATAGAAAGCGGCCTCCGGCGCCCAGACCGCTCCAAGGCACCAAATGGCATGCCCGTAAAAGCGCGACGGCCGGCTTTCGTCCGGGCGGGATTCCCGCCAAAGTATGAATAACAGCAGGGCGGCAAGCGGAATAAAGCGCAGTCCGCCAGTCGAGGGAAAGCTCCAGGGCCCGCCCAGTTGCGGCGGATAGGAGGTCCACAACATGCAGGCGGCGGCGGCAGCCAGCACGATCACGCCATAAGTCCAGACGCTGTTCGCCTTACGCGCGATGACGCTTGCCGAAGCGACGATGAGAAACGCATAGATGATGCTTGCTATGGTCGTGATCCAGTACATCCCGATCCAGCAATTATTTCCGCAAGTAGATGCGATCAACAGAGTCGGGCCGAAGCCATACTGAGCAGGAATGTCATATAAAAGACGGGCGCCGGATAGCACCGTCTCGCTGGGGCCGATATAGGCGCCCCAGTGATGGCGAACCGCCGTATAGACGCCGCTATCCAGAAGAACCGACATGTTGAGGCTGTGCTGGATAATGAATATAGATATAATAACTAAAATACATGCGTCTATGATTATATTTCTCACGCTCCGTATTAGGGTAACCAACGAAATTGCAATTGCCGCAGCGAAGAAATAAGTCAGATAGATGTTTTCAACAGTCAGGTTGTGGACTTCGTCGTATTTCCACCAGAGGAGAGTTCCAGAAGCGCCAATAGCGACAAGTGAAAAGCATAGCGTTCGAAGTCTATCTCTCGGCGTAAGGCTGGCGACCAGCACGCTAAGGAGAAGGCTTCCAGTCAAGAATAAGGCGCCGTCAAGTACGATAATTCCCGCGGCGGCGAGGAGACAGGCAACAATGATTATTGCTGAACGAGGAATGCGCTTGACAATATCCCGACTTTCGCCGCCTTGCCGGAGAATAACATAAGCGATTGGCGCCGATGCTAGCGCCATTCCAGCTATAACGTATGAAAACGCAAATAAATCCTGTCCAGTCAATTAACCCTCCAGCACTAACGTCATAGTCAATTCTCCAGCGATGCGCGCCGCGCATACGTCCGGAGCGCGCCTGCCACCCTCGTCATCCGATCGTCGTGGACCAGCCGCCGATGTCAATGCTCCCCCGACTCGGCCGCTGAGCCGCCATTCATTGCGTGGTTCGCGCCGCCTTTGCAATGTCTGAAACAAGTCCCCGCGGCAGGGAGCGCAACTTGCGGCGTGAGCGTCGATGGGAGACGTAATCAATGTCGGCCAAGTGATCTTTCACTGTTGAACGGCCGGAAAGAAATGAAAAGGTCAACATGATCCGCTCTTGCAGGTTTACCTGCTCTGGGCGATGCAGTATTGAACGCGGTCATAGTGCCCAAAGCACGTCGATGAATCGGATGAACTGATGCAGGCAGTGATTTTGGCTGGAGGATTAGGCACAAGACTCAGCGAAGAAACCACATTCCGGCCCAAGCCTCTCGTCGAAATCGGCGGGCGGCCTTTGTTGTGGCATATCATGAAAATCTATGCCGCCCACGGCATCACCGACTTCATCGTCTGCCTTGGCTATAAGGGCTATCTGATCAAGGAATTCTTTGCGAGCTACGCGCTGCATCTTTCCGATGTTACATTCGATTTGAGAGCAGGTTCGGTCACCACCCATCGCCACGAGGCGGAGAACTGGCGCGTCACCCTGATTGACACCGGGCAAGCGACGATGACAGGCGGCAGGGTGGCGCGTGTGTTGAAATATATCAAGGACGACGCCTTTTGCCTGACCTATGGCGACGGCGTCGCGGATGTCGACGTCGCCGCTTCCATCGCTTTCCACCGCGCGCATGGGAAGTTGGCGACCGTCACCGCCGTGTATCCGCCCCGACGTTTTGGCGTGCTTGAGATGCAGGGCGACCGCGTCACGGGTTTCCGCGAAAAGCCCAGAGGCGAGGGCGGTTTTGTCAATGGCGGGTTCTTCGTGCTGTCGCCTGATATTGGTCGTTATCTCGACAGCGACGAAACCGTGTGGGAGCAGGAGCCGCTGCAGCAACTCGCAGAGGAAGGCCAATTGCGCGGCTTTCGCCATGAAGGCTTCTTCCAACCGATGGATACGTTGCGCGATCGCAATTACCTGGAGCAGATCTGGGCGTCGGGCCACGCGCCCTGGAAGTGCTGGTGATGGCGGGATTTTGGGCCGGCCGTCGCGTCCTCATTACGGGGCATACCGGCTTCAAGGGGGCGTGGTTGGCTTTCTGGCTGGCCGAGTTGGGGGCCGAAGTGTCAGGCCTCGCTTTGCCGCCGGACACCAAGCCGAACCTGCACGACATTCTGGATCTGCCGAAGCGTGGTCGCTTCGTGCATGCAGACATCAATGACCGCGCCGCGCTGGATGCGCTGATGCGGTGCACGCGCCCCGAGGTCGTCATCCATATGGCGGCGCAGGCGCTTGTCCGCCGCTCCTATGCCGCCCCGATCGAGACCTTCGCCGCTAACGTCGTTGGCGTCGTCACCCTGCTGGACGTCGTGCGCCATTGCCCGGAGACGCGCGCCGTGGTGATCGTCACCAGCGACAAGGCCTATGAGAACCTGAACTGGTCCTGGGGCTATCGGGAAACGGATTCTCTGGGCGGACACGATCCCTACAGCGCCAGCAAGGCCTGCTCCGAAATCGCCGCCGCCTCGATGCGCCGCGCGTTCTTCCATCCCGGCGGCCATCCCGCCCGCATCGCCACGGCGCGAGCAGGCAATGTGATCGGCGGCGGCGATTGGGCCGAGGACCGGTTGACGCCCGACATCGTGCGCGGTTGCCTGGGCGAGGAAGGCGTCGTCCGCTTGCGCAACCCGAGCGCCGTGCGCCCCTGGCAGCATGTGTTGGAGCCGCTCGGCGCCTATCTGATGCTAGCCGAGCGCCTGTGCGCCGCCCCCGATGGCGTCGACGAAGCCTGGAATATTGGCCCCGACGCCGCGGAGAACCGGCCGGTTCTGGCTGTAGCCGAGGCTCTGGTCGCCGCTCTTGGCCGCGGCCGCATCGAAGTGACGCCCAAGGTCGACGCCCCGCATGAAGCGCATCTGCTGGCGCTCGACTGCGCCAAGGCGCGGGCGCGTCTGGGCTGGCGGCCGCGTCTCGATTTCGACGCGACAATCTCTTTGACCGCATCCTGGTACTCCGCTTGGGCGCGCGGGGAGACGATGGCGCCCATCACGCGCGGGCAGATCGCCGCCTTCACGGAGGCTGGGACGTGACTCGGATCGACACGCGCGAACTGGCGCGCCGATTGCGTGGCCATGCGTTGCGTATGACGCATCGCGCCCGCGCATCGCATATCGGCTCCTGCCTCTCGATGGCCGATATTCTCGCGGTGCTCTATGGCGCCGTGTTGCGGATCGATCGGGCGCGGCCGAATTGGCCCGACAGGGACCGGCTGGTGGTCAGCAAAGGCCACGCCGCGGCGATCGTTTACGCCGCGCTGGCGGAAACCGGTTTTCTGCCGATCAGGGAGCTGGACGCCTATTCGGCCGATGGCGGGCGGCTGGCGGGCCATGTGACTAAAACGGCGCCGGGGGTGGAGCTTTCCACCGGGTCGCTCGGCCATGGCCTGCCGGTCGCGGCCGGCATGGCGTTGGCGGCTCAGCGCGCCGGCGCCGCCTGGCGCGGATTCTGCATCTTGAGCGATGGCGAATTGGATGAAGGCTCGAATTGGGAGGCGGTGCAATTCGCCCAGCATTTCCGGCTTTCGAACCTTGTGGCGATCGTGGATTACAACAAGATTCAGAGCTTCGGCAGCGTCGCGGAGGTCAGCGACCTGCATCCGCTGGCCGACAAGTTCCGCGCTTTCAACTGGGGCGTCCACGAACTGGACGGGCATGACCATTCCGCGCTGCAAGCGGCGTTGAGTGGGCCGCCGCCGCTCGCCGGTCGCCCGACTGTCGTCGTCGCCCATACCATTAAGGGCAAAGGCGTCTCCTTCATGGAGGGGCAACTGGCCTGGCACTATAAAAACCCGGATGCGGCGCAACTTGAGGCCGCGTTGGCCGAACTTGAGGTCGGCGCGTGAGAACAGAGACGATCGACGCGCTGACTGCTTATGCGCGCGCTAACCCGGATGTCATGTTGCTGACGGCGGATCTGGGATATTCGGTGCTGGAGCGCTTCGCCGAGGCGTTGCCGGCCCAATACGCCAATGTCGGGGTGTGCGAACAGGCGATGGCCGGAATCGCCGCCGGTCTCGCGCTTTCGGGGCGCCGGGTCGTGCTTTACTCGATCGCAAATTTCCCGACCCTGCGTTGCCTCGAACAATTGCGCAACGACGTTTGCCATCATGATCTGCCGGTGACGGTGATCGCTGTGGGCGGCGGCCTCGCTTATGGCGCACAGGGCTACACCCATCATGGCGTCGAGGATCTCGGCATCATGGCGATGCTGCCCAATATGGCGGTGGCCTGTCCGGCCGATCCGCTTGAAGCGATGGCCCTGCTGCCGCAGCTCCTGGAGCGCCGCAGGCCTGCCTATCTGCGTCTCGGCCGCGCGGGGGAGCCGGCGTTGCATCAGGCCGGCGCCGAAATTGCGCTTGGCCGCGCTATCTGGATGCGCCGAGGCGCCGACATCGCCCTGCTCGCCACTGGGCCCATCCTCGGCCGGGCGCTGCGCGCGGCCGATGCGCTCGCTGCGCGCGGCGTTTCGGCCAGCGTGGCGAGTTTTCATACGTTTTCCCCCCTTGATGCGGCCTTGGTGCGTGAGGCGGCGTCAAGTCATCGCGCGGTCCTCACCATCGAAGAGCATTCGGTCGAGGGAGGCTTTGGCAGCCGCGTAGCGGAGGCGCTGCTGATGGCGGGTCAGGCGCCGCGTTTTGGCAAGTTTGGGGTGACGGATGCGCTGCGTGGACGGATCGGGAGCCAGTCCTGGTTGCTCGATACGCTGGGCTCCGTCGAAGATCACGCGCAGGCGCTGCTGTGAGACTGTTCATCACAGGCGCTTCCGGGTTCGTCGGCGCAGCCACTCTTAGCGCGGCTCTGGAAGCCGGCCATGAGGTGGCCGCGCCCGTGCGGCCGGGTAGCCCCGTGCAACGCCTGGCGCCGTTCGAGGGGCGGTATCGCCGTCTCTCGCTGGATCTGCGCGACACCGCGGCCGTGGCGGCCGCCATGGCGGCGTTTCGGCCCGACGCGGTGCTGCACCTTGCTTGGTGGGGGGTGGCGAATTCAGCGAGATTCGAACGTCGTCAGGTGACGGACAATATCGAGGCCGCCTGCGCGTTGACCGAGGCGGCGGCGGCTTCGGGCGCCCGCGCCTTTATCGGTATCGGCAGCCAGGGCGAGTATGGCGCGGGCTCGACGATGCGCGAGGATGCGCTTCCTCGCCCCACAAGCCTTTATGGCGCGTCGAAGGTCGCGGCGCTTTTCCTCACGCGGCAACTTGCCGAGCAGGCCGGATTGCGTCACGCTTGGCTACGTTTGTTTTCCGCTTATGGCCCAGGCGATAATGACGTTTGGCTGATCCCGATGCTGATCAACGAGATGCTGGCCGGGAGGCGCCCTCGCACAACGCTTGGCACGCAATCTTGGGATTGGCTGCATGTCGACGATGTCGCGCGCGCGATTCTCGCCGTCGCTATGACGGCGACGGCCGAGGGCGTCTTCAATCTTGGTTCGGGCCGCGCGACGCCTGTGAAATCGGTGGTCGAGCGCATTCGCGATCTCGCGGCGCCGGGAATGGAATTGGTCTTCGGTGAAATTCCGTTCCGGCCTGATCAGGTGATGCATATGCAGGCCGATATCTCCCGGCTGACCGCGGCGACCGGCTGGCGGCCGGATATCGCCATTGAGGAAGGCCTGGCGGCCACAGTGGCGTGGTATCGCGCTCATGCGACATGAGAAGCGACTGGCTGCTGTTTTTGCGTTTCCTCGCCGTGGGCGGGCTGAATACGATCTTCGGCTATGTCAGCTATGCCGCTTTTGTCTTGGTTGGGGCGCCGCTCTGGTTGGCTGTGGTGGGCGCGACCGTCCTGGCGTTCCTTTTCAATTTTATCAGTTACGGCGGCATCGTATTCGGAAGCACCTCGCATCTGCTTTTGCCGCGCTTCCTGATTTTCTATTCGGGCCTCGGCATTCTCAACTTCGTTCTGTTGCGCGTGCTGACCCATCTCAACGTTGGATCGCTCTGGGCGCAGGCCCTATTGCTGCCGGTGCTGGCGGTGGTCGGATTTGTCGGAATGCGCAAATTTGTATTCCGCGGCGCCAAGCGCGACATCGCAGCGTGAGGAACGAATGACCGGTTCTATCGCCACCGAGGAATTCAAGCCGATACCGGTCCGGCGATCCCAAGGCTTTCTGGGCGATTTGCGATTCAAGCTGCGTCTGCTGGTCGATCTTCAGGTCCTGACCTGCCAACGCTTCCTCGCGCCGCGTCTTGCAGGTCTGAGCGGCGCATTGCTGGATGTCGGATGCGGTGAAATGCCTTTCCGGACGCTCCTCGGGCCGGGCTCAACTTATACGGGCCTGGATGTGCCGCGCGCGGACGCTTTCGGCATGAGCCAGAATCCCGACATCGTGGCCTTTGACGGGCGCACGATCCCTTTCCCCGACGCTTCCTTTCAAAACGTTTTGTGCACCGAAGTTTTGGAGCATGTCGAGGATCCCGCGGGTTTGGTCGCGGAAATGCTGAGGGTGCTACGGCCTGGCGGGACCTTGCTGGCCACCGTGCCGTTTTCAGCGCGCGTGCATCACGCTCCCTATGATTTTCACCGGTTCACGCCTTTCCGGCTTGCGGCGCTGTTCAAGGATTTCACCGAGGTCGAGGTGGAAGAACGCGGCGACGATCTCGCCGTCATCGCCAACAAGCTCATTGTCGTCGCAGCGCGGCTTGCGCGGCCGCGCCCCCTCGTCGCCCTGTTGTGGCGCTTGCCCTTGCTCGTCATTCTGCTTCCCGTCGTCCTGATCGCGCTTTTCATCGCGCATCTTTCTATGCTGTTTGGTTGGGGTTCGCGCATGGACCCGTTGGGCTACGGCGTTCGAGCGGTCAAGGGTTGATCATGGCGGGGATCGGTCTGCAGGACGAACGCGGGTTCAATCAGATCTTCGCGCCAGTGGGTTCGACGCCCTTTCGCGCAAGCCGGCGCTATGGCTGGTTCATTGCCGAGGCGCAGCGGATCGGCGCCCGGCGAATCCTCGAACTGGGTTGCGGGACAGGCGAGGCTTCGGCTTGCGTAGCCGCTGGGGTCGAGGCTGAGGTGGTGGCCGTGGATATCAGCGAGACTTTCCTGGAGCGCGCCCGCGCGACGCATGTTCTCCCGAATCTGCGCTTTGAAAAGCTGGATCTTCTGGGCGACGACGTCGGGCGGCTCGGCCAGTTCGATCTGGTGTTTGGCAACGGCATCCTGCATCATCTGGTTGTGCGGCTGAACGACGTGCTGCGCGCGCTCCACGCCCTGAGCAATCCAGGCGGCGGCCTTGCATTCATCGAACCGAACTTCCTCAATCCGTACTGCGCCTTCATATTCGGCACGCGCGTCGGGCGCCGTTTCGCCAAGCTGGAGCCGGACGAAATGGCGTTCACCCCTGGCGAATTGCGTCAGGCCCTGCCGAAGGCGGGGTGGCGAGACGTGCAGGTGACGACCCGTGATTTTCTGCTTCCTGGCATGCCGACTGGTCTGACGCGTCCTATCCTTGCGATCGAGCCGGCGCTGGAGGCGACCATGTTGACGCGCTGGCTCGCGCAGTCGCATTTCATCTCGGCGAGGGCCTGAGCGTGGCGCGCATTTCCATCATCTCGCCATGCTTCAATGAAGAAGAGAATGTCGAAGCGTGCTATGCGGCGGTCGCCAAACTGTTCGCGCCCGATGGCCCGCTCGCGCATTACGAGCGTGAGCACATCTTCGCCGACAATGCGTCCGAGGACGGCACTGTGGCGATCCTTCGGCGACTGGCGGCGGCCGATCCTTGCATGAAGGTCATTCTGAACTCGCGCAATTTCGGCCCTTTCCGGTCCAACTTCAACGCGCTTCGTTACGCCACCGGCGACGCCGTCCTCGTCTTTCTGCCCGTTGATCTGCAAGATCCGCCGGAATTGATTCCCGAAATGGTGCGTCATTGGGAAAACGGCATCGAGGTCGTCGCCGGCGCACGGGCGAACCGAGAGGAAACCTTGGCGTTGCGGACTTGCCGCCGCATTTTCTACCGCATCGTCAGCACGCTTTCGGAATTCGAAGTGCCTGAGAATGTCGGCGAGTTTCAACTGATCGATCGCAAGGTATGGGAGGTCGTGGTGAGCCACCACGATCAGTATCCTTATATACGCGGCATTATCGCCTCGGCCGGATTCCGGCGGCTGATCCTGCCCTACACCTGGCGAGCGCGTAAACGTGGCATTTCGAAGAATAATGCGCTGCGGCTGGTCGACCAAGGGATGAACGGGATTTTCTCGTTCACTAGCGCGCCTATGCGCTTCAGCAGCTTCATTGGCTTTGGCATCGCCTCGCTTTCGCTCCTGTATGCGATCACCACGATCCTTCTAGGATTGTTTATCCCCGGCCTCGCCCCGCGCGGCACGCTGACGATTATCGTCGCCTTGTTTTTCTTCTCCGGCGTGCAGCTCATGTTCATCGGCATTTTGGGCGAGTACATCACGGCGATCCATGCCCAGGTGAGGCGCGGACCGATGGTTGTTGAGCGCGAGCGAATCAATATCGAGACATCGCCGCCTCCCACGACTCGCCTTCGATGAGGCCCGTTTTTGCTTGCGGTTGCTAAGGTGTAGGCTGGCCGCCTGATTCGCCGGCGCGGGGGAGGGGGCTCATCGGCGCTCCAGGAGTCTGGCGGCCAGTTCAGGCGATGTCGACGAGACATGGCGATTGGCGAGCGATGCCCGCGGTTTGCCTTGGCTTGCCGCGCGCGAGAAGTCATCCTCTCTTGCTTTGTGACCGGGCGTCGTCGTAAATGCGCGGGGGTATGGGCTGGGCGGATGAATAACAGATGGGTGTTGCCCGTCGCTGCGGGCATGGCGATGTGCTCGCTGAGCGCGCGAGCGCAAACGCCTGCGCTCGCCCTCGTCCCCAATCCGGGCCTGATCAACAATCAGAACCAGCAAAACCAGCAGCAGCTTGAACAGAAGAACGCCTTGCCGCAAGTGCCGGCCGTTCTTGCGCCGCCCTCCGCCCAAGGCAATGTCGTCATCCCCGGCGGGCCGACTTTCGTTTTGCGCGGCGTCGTTCTCGACAAGTCGCAGTTTCTGTCGCAGCAAGAACTGGACGCCATCACCGCCAAATATGTGGGAACGCGCGTCGATATCGCCGGCATCCAGCGCATGCTGAAGGAGATCAATGATCTCTACGCGCAAAAGGGGATCGTGACGGCGGCGGCCTATCTGCCGCCGCAGAAGCTGAAGAGCGGCATTGTCCAGATCAAAATCGTGGAGGGCCGGCTCGGCAAGATCAAAGTCACGGGCGCCAATGTGCTGTCGAACGACTTCGTCCTGTCCCATATCGATCAGAAGGCGGGCGAGGTCGTCGATGTGCCCAAGGTCACGCAGGACCTGGCGTTCTTCAACAAGACCGGGGTGGCGCGCATTCAGGCCCTCATGCAGCCGGGCGCGCAGTTCGGGCTGACGGACGTCGAACTGGCGGTGACCGAGCCGCCGCAAAACCTCGTCCAGGTCTTTGTCGACAATCAGGGGGTGCCTTCGGTCGGGCAACTCGAAATGGGCGCTCTTCTCCAGCGCTACGCGCCTCTGGGCCTTGACGACAAGCTGACGCTCTATGCCGTCAAGTCGCAGGGCAATGTCAGCGGCAACATCGCCTATAACATTCCCTTCAATCCCTGGGGCGGACGCGTTGGCGTGAGTTTTTCGCGCGGGGCGATCGATGTCGTCTCCGGGCCCTATAAGACGCTCGACGTGACGGGCGAGTCGGAGGTCATGGCCCTCAATGCGAGCCAGCCGCTGTTCGCCAATTCGGAATGGCTGTTTCTTGTCAACGCCTCCGTATCGCATGACATTTCTTTGTCGGAACAGACCGATGTGCGCGTCACCGGCGATCGCACGACCCTGGAAACGGGCGGCTTCACGTTCGGCTATACGGGAGGGAGCTTTTCGGCGAGCGTCTCGCCCACGGTCTCGAACGCGCATTCCTACAGCGGCATTTCCGGTCTGAACAACAATTTCGTGCTGCAGGGCGGGACGTTCAATTCGACGGCGCAATTGCCGCTAGGCTTCAATGCGACGCTCGGGGGCGCCTGGCAGGCCGCGTCGAAAGAGCTGCTGCCGGGCGACCAATTGTTCCAGGTCGGCGGCCCGACGACGGTTCGCGGCTATCCCGCCAATTCGGTGGCGGGACCAGACGGCTATTACGGCAATCTGGAGCTGCACCATGCGGCGCCCATTCTCGGCGCCAGCGTCGACGCCTATGTTTTTTACGATCATGGCGCCGTCTACAATCACTTTCCGGCCATTCAGAACCTGGATTCGACGGGCCTGGGGTTTTCGTGGTCGTTGAGCAAATATTTCGTCGCCGAAGTCAGCGCCGGATTCCCCCTCGATAGAGTCGTTGACCCCCAGGCCCCCTATCAAATCTATTTCAGACTCACCGCTAAATTGCAGTGATGGCGGGGCGAAGGTTCAGCGCGGCAATCATCGCTGGTTGACGCCTAATCTGTTTGGGGAAGCGCCGGCCGTGTTCGACGTGGCCGCCACGATGCCGGCGGCTGCGATATTCGCGCAAATGCTGGCGAGTATCGGCAGCAAGTAGCTGTGGCTGATGTCGAAGGCGAATCCAGCCGCGCTGGGGCCTACCAGGGTGCCGAACGCCACGCTCGTGTAGAGGATGCCAATGACGGCGCTGATATTGCGTCCGCCGAAATAATCCATGACGAGCGCCGGAAGCAACGCAACGAATCCGCCATAGAACACGCCGTAGGCGAACGCAAAGGCGGCGAGCCCCCAGAATGCGGTCGAGAACGCCCAGACGGCCAGGGCGAGCGCCATGCCCGCAAACATGACCAACAGCGCGCGTTGACGACCCATCCGGTCGGCCAAGCCGCCGAGAAAAAAGCGTCCGGCGGTGCTTCCAACGCCAATCACGCCCAGCAGCAGGACAGCCGAAGACTGCGGAACGCCGTGATCCAACGCATAAGGGACGAGATGAACGAAAGGGACGAATAGTCCGAACGAGCAAATCAAGCAGGCGGCGTAGAGGCCGATGAACCGCCGAGACTTTATCGCCTCCCGCACGGAAAAACCGGTCGGCGGAGCCAAATGCGCGCCCGACGGCGCGGGATCGCCGTCAGGATTTAAGCCCCGACTGCGCGGATCGTTTTCGATCAGCAGAGCCATTCCGACACCCGATATGACGGCAAGACAGCCGAGGATGAGATAAGCGTCGCGCCATCCCACAGCCTCAATGAAAAACGAGGCGAGCGGCGGCATGACGAGCGTGCCGACGCCAATCCCGCTGACGGCAAGTCCAGATGCGAAGCCGCGGCGTCGGACGAACCAGCGCTGCACCGCGCCCAAGGCCGGGACGTAAGCACAGCCGACGCCAAGTCCAACGCCGAGCCCGTATGCCGCGTAGACCTCCGCCAGGCTGCGCGCCATGCTCGCGGCGATTAGGCCCAATCCGACCAGGGCCATGCCGACGACCGCTAAGCGGCGGGAGCCCCATCGGTCGGCGAGCGGACCGCTGACGATTCCGAGGCCGAAGTAGAGAAAGCCGGCCAGCGAGAATACGAGAGAGACCGACCCGCGCGAGGCCGCGAAATCCCTCTGCAGGGATTCGACAAAGGCGCTGAAAGTATAGGCGCTTCCAAAGCCGACGAAGGTCACCGCAAACGCGCCGGCGACCACAAGCCAGCCGCGGAACAGGCGGGGTCTCGCCAGCACTGCGTCACGGCTCACCGCGGTCTCCTTCGCGTCGCATTGATGAAGCGGGATCGATGACCGACGCGGCCGCCAGAGACCCTCCCGCCAACCTGATGAAGGCGGAGCACGGATGTGGCGATTTGGAGCAATCTGTCCTCCCTTCTTTTAGATAAGATAAACTAATGTGACGAAGGCTTGCTCGGCGTAGTAGGATGATTTCATATCGCATCACATGTTGAACATCTTCCGAGAAGAGCCCGAGCGCAAGCCAGATATTCTGCATCGTTCAGATGAGATTAACTAAATGATTGACCGACTGCCGCCGCTGAATGCGTTGCGCGCCTACGAGGCGACCGCGCGCCATCTCTCCGTGAAGAACGCGGCGAAGGAGCTATACGTGACTCCGGGCGCGGTGAGCCAGATGCTCAAAGCGCTGGAGGCGCATCTTGGGGTCGCGCTGTTCCGCCGGGTGAACCGCGGCATTTTCCTGACTGAGGCCGGACAGAATTATCTGCCGCCGGTCCGCAACGCCTTCAGGCAGATCGCCGAGGCGACCCGGCGCGTGACGGTGAGCGCCGACACCGGCATACTGACCGTGAGCGTCACTTCGGGCTTCGCAGCGGGCTGGCTCGTGCCGCGTTTGAAGGATTTCCAGGACGCCTATCCAGAAATCGACCTTCAGGTGGCGACCGGCAAGGGGCTGGCGGATTTCTCACGCGACGGCGTGGATGTCGCGGTCCGTCATGGTCTGGGCCGCTACCCCGACCTATGCAGCGAGCGCGTTTTCGCGGTGGAGCTTGTCCCGGTCGCAGCCCCGACGTTGGTTGCGCGATTTGGCGCGCCGAAGACGCCCGCCGAATTGACGCGCTGGCCGCTGGCGCATGACGCCGGGCGCAAGGATTGGCAGCTCTGGTTCCAGGCGCAAGGGATCGACGAGGTCGGCGCGCCCCGTGGTTCCGCCTTTGACGATTCCAGCTTGCTGCTGAAGGCTGTGCTCGCAGGTCAAGGCGCCGGCCTGCTGCCAGCCGCCATGACGGCGCTCGATCTTGCCGAAGGACGGCTCGTTAAACTCGCGGAGATCGTCTGGCCTGAAGCCTTCGCCTATTATCTTGTTTACCCGGAAGCCAGCCGCGAGCGGCCGAAGGTCGCCGCCTTTCGCACATGGATTCTCAACGCGGCCGTTCAGGGGACGCCGCGCCGCGATGGCGGTCCGACGGATTGCCGTTGAGTCCTATTTATAATGCCGTCCAGCCCAAGCGACGCTATCGCGTCGCCGCTACGGTAGTGGCGTTGCGCATTCTCAACGAGTGGATTGTCTGAACAGTCCTGCACTGTTCCCGTCTGGAGAGATATCGATCACGCATCGTTGAGAGCCATCGCAAATTCTGCCGCTGCGCCCTGTCTCGAATATGGATCATGTGACAATGAAACGCATTTCATCGTCCTTCTGCGTCTCGCCAAATATACATTCGCCGCGCGCTCTCGCGAGCGTCAGCAAATGTCTGATTTTATGGGAAAATCTGGAGCGGGCGAAGGGATTCGAACCCTCGACCCCAACCTTGGCAAGGTTGTGCTCTACCACTGAGCTACACCCGCATCCACGACGGCACCGCCGCCAGCGGCGCTTATGCCGCAACCGCGCGCGGATTGCAACTGTCTCACGAAGACGTGTCGCGAACCCTCGATTTGGCGTGGTTGGATAATACCGTAAAGACAATGGCGTGAGTTGAAGTTTCTTTGCTGGCGTGCGATGCGAAAGAGTCTTTGCGAGGTCGTCTCATGAACGAAAACGTCGATCCCGCGCGGGTCGAGGCCAGGCCGCAATCTCCACAGCCGTCGACCCCGTCGCCGGCTTCGCCGCATGATGCGCCGGCTCCCCCGACGCCGCCCAAAAGCCGCCGTCTCGCAAAATGGTTGTTTGTGCTGGCGATCGCCGTCGCGTGCATTTTCGCCTGGCAACATTTCGAAGACATTGCGCCCACGCCGGATGTCGCCCCCAAGGGCGGGCGCGGCGCCGGCGGGGCGACGCAGACCATTCGGGACGCACAGGCGACTAAGGGCGACATTCCGCTCTATGTGAATGCGTTGGGCACCGTCACTTCGCTCGCCACCGTGACGGTTCGCACCCAGATCGCCGGGAATTTGCAGCAGATCGGCTTTGAGGAAGGCCAGATCGTCAAGGCCGGTGATTTTCTCGCGCAGATCGATTCGCGCCCTTATCAGGCGACACTGGCGCAGGCGCAGGGACAATTAGCCAAGGACACCGCGCTTCACGCGCAGGCGGTCGCCGATCTCGCCCGCTACGTGACCCTGGGCAAACAGGATTCGATCGCCACGCAGCAGATCGACGACCAGAAATTTCTGGTGGCGCAGGACTTGGCTGCGATGGCCACTGACCAGGCGCAGATCGACGCCGCCAATCTTAACATCACTTATTGCCGTATTGTCGCGCCCATCAGCGGCCGCGTCGGCCTGCGCCAGGTCGATCAGGGCAATTACGTCCAGGTTACGGACACCAATGGCATCGTGGTGATCACGCAAATTCAACCCATCAGCGTCATCTTCTCTACCCCGGAAGATAATCTGCCGCAGATCGCCGCGCGCATGAAGAGCGGCGCGACCTTGCCCGTGACGGTTTTCGACCGCGCCAATGTCGCGCAACTCGCGACGGGATCGTTGACCACCACCGACAACCAGATCGACACGACAACCGGCACATTCAAGCTGCGTGCGAGCTTCGCCAACGACGATGGCGCGCTATTCCCCAACCAATTCGTGAACACGCGCCTGCTGGTGGACACGCTGTCGGGCGCCGTTCTCGTGCCCAACGCGGCCGTTCAACTTGGTCCGAACGGCAATTTCGCCTATGTCGTCAAAGACGACGACACGGTCACCGTGCGCGCCATCAAGATCGGGCCGGCCGACTCCGGCAATACGGCGATTACGTCCGGTCTCGCGGTCGGCGACAAGGTCGTGACCGACGGCGCCGACCGGCTTCGCGAGGGCGCCAAGGTTACGGTGCGCAACACGCCCGCCGCCGGCGCCTCCACTTCTGGCGCTGCTGGCGCCGCGCCGCCATCGAGTTCGGGCGCGAGCGGACAAGGCGCCGCCGACCCGACCCAGGCCGGTCAGCATCAGCACAAACACCGCCAGAACCAGGACTCGGGCGCCGCTCCCTCGGGCAGCGCTCCCGCCGCAAGCCCACCCCCGTGACGCCCATGCAGCGGAAGGACGCCCCTTGAACCCTTCTCGCCTTTTCATCGAGCGGCCGGTTGCGACCTCGCTGCTGATGGTTGCGATTCTGCTGGTCGGAATCGTCGCCTACAAGTTCCTGCCGCTGTCGGCTTTGCCCGAAGTCGATTATCCCACGATCCAGGTGCAGACCTTCTATCCCGGCGCGAGCCCGGAGGTGATGACCTCCTCGATCACGGCGCCGCTGGAGCGGCAATTTGGCGAAATGCCCTCTCTCGCGCAAATGTCGTCGCAAAGTTCGGCGGGCTCCTCGGTCATCACCCTGCGCTTCACCCTCGACATCGGCATCGATATCGCCGAGCAAGAGGTGCAAGCGTCGATCAACGCGGCGGGCAACCTGCTACCAGCCGATCTGCCGGCGCCGCCGATCTACGCCAAGGTCAATCCGGCCGACGCGCCGATTCTCACGCTTGGCGTGACGTCGACAACCCTGAAGCTCACCGATGTCGAGGATATCATCGAAGGACGCATCGCGCAGAAGCTGGCGCAATTGCCCGGTGTCGGCCTCGTGTCGATTTCCGGCGGCCAGCGCCCCAGCGTGCGCATCCACGCCAATCCGCTCGCTCTGGGAGCCTATGGACTCAATCTCGACGATCTGAGAACGACGATCGGCAATCTCAACGTCAATACGCCCAAGGGCAATTTCGACGGGGCCTCGCAGTCGTTCTCGATCAACGCCAATGACCAGATCAAGAACGCGACCGACTATGTCGATTCGGTGGTTGCGTTCCGCAACGGCGCGCCGGTGAAACTTTCCGATGTCGCCACCGTCGAGCAGGCCCCGGAGAATGGCAAGCTCTCCGCCTGGATGAATGCGACCCCGGCGCTCATCGTCAACGTTCAGCGCCAGCCCGGCGCCAATGTCATTGCGGTTGTCGACAGCATCAAGGCGCTGCTGCCTTCCATCACCGCCGCGATTCCCTCTTCCATCACCATCACGCCGCTGACCGACCGCACGACAACCATTCGTGCCTCGGTCGAGGACGTGGAATTCGAGCTTTCGCTGGCGGTGGGCCTTGTCGTGCTGGTGATTTTCCTTTTCCTGCGCAATATCCCCGCGACCATTATTCCGAGCCTGTCCGTGCCGCTCTCGCTGGTCGGCACGCTGGCTATCATGTATCAACTCGGCTTCAGCCTCGACAATCTCTCGCTGATGGCCTTGACGATCGCCACCGGCTTCGTCGTCGACGACGCGATCGTTATGATCGAGAATATTGCGCGATTCCTCGAAATGGGCGAGACGCCGTTTCAGGCGGCGCTCAAGGGGTCGCAGCAGATCGGCTTCACCATCATCTCGCTGACGATTTCGTTGATCGCCGTGCTGATTCCACTGTTGTTCATGGGCGACGTCGTCGGCCGCCTGTTCCATGAATTTGCGATAACGTTGGCGGTGACGATCGTCATTTCGGCCATCGTGTCGCTGACGCTCGTTCCCATGCTATGCGCCAAGCTGTTGAAGCCTCAGGTTGCGGGCGAGCATAAGTCCTCCCACGCAAGCGGCGGACGTTTCTTCAAGTTCCTCGTGCGTCTTTATGGCAGCACCCTGAGTGTCGTTCTGGATCATCAGATCATCACGCTGATCGTAGCCCTGGCGACTTTCGTTGTGACCGGCTATCTCTACGTGGCCATTCCGAAGGGATTTTTTCCCATCCAGGACACCGGCGTCATCCAGGGCATCACCCAAGCCGCCCAGACCACCTCTTTTTCCGCGATGGCGCGCCACCAGCAAGATCTGGCCGACGTCATCCTCAAAGATCCGGATGTCGTGAGCCTGTCTTCCTTCATCGGCGTCGACGGCTCCAACGTTACGCTCAATTCCGGCCGCTTTCTCATCAATTTGAAACCGCATAGCGATCGCAAATTATCCGCTAGCCAGATCATCCGGCGCCTGCAGGCGGAGACGGCGCAAGTGTCGGGCGTCGCCCTGTTCATGCAGCCGGTTCAGGATTTGTCGATCGACACCACCGTCAGCGCGACGCAATATCAATTCACGCTCAGCAATCAGGATTTGGGCGTGTTGCAGACATGGACGCCGCAACTCTTGGCGCGGTTGCAAAAAACGCCGGAACTCGCCGACGTCGCGAGCGATATGCAACAAAGCGGGCTGTCCGCCTATCTCACCATCGATCGGCCGACCGCGGCGCGTTTCGGCATCACGCCGGCCACCGTCGACAGCGCGCTCTACGATGCGTTCGGCCAGCGCATCATCTCAACCATTTTCACTCAGTCGAACCAATATCGCGTCATTCTCGACGTCGATCCTTCCATGCAGCGCTCGGTGGATTCGCTAGGCTCGATCTATTTGCCTTCCTCAGCTTCGACCACAGGCCAGGTTCCGCTATCGGCGATCAGCCAGACCACGATCCAGCCTTCGCCTTTGCAAATTTCGCATTTGAGCCAGTCGCCGGTGACGACGATTTCGTTCAATCTCGCGCCCGGCGCATCGCTCGGCGCCGCGGTCGACGCGATTCTGGCGGCCGAGCGCGAGCTGAACCTGCCGGCGAGTTTTGCGACCGCCTTCCAGGGCGCCGCATCCGCGTTCCAATCGTCGCTGTCGAATGAACTGCTGTTGCTGCTCGCCGCCGTCGCGACGATGTATATCGTATTGGGCGTGCTCTATGAGAGCTTCATCCACCCCGTCACCATCCTGTCGACCCTGCCCTCGGCGGGCATCGGCGCGCTGCTGGCGCTGATGATCGCGGGAGCCGGCCTCGATGTGATCGGCATCATCGGCATCGTGCTGCTAATCGGCATCGTCAAGAAGAACGCGATCATGATGATCGATTTTGCGCTGGATGCGCAACGCAATGAAGGCAAGAACGCGCGCGACGCGATCTATCAGGCCTGCCTTTTGCGCCTCCGCCCCATTCTCATGACGACGATGGCGGCGATGTTTGGGGCGTTGCCGCTGATGCTGGGAACCGGCGTCGGCTCGGAACTGCGCCATCCGCTGGGCCTCGCGATTGTCGGCGGACTGGCGGTCAGCCAGGTTTTGACCCTGTTCACAACGCCCGTGATCTATCTCCTGTTCGAGCGCATCGGCACACGTCTTGGCGCCTCGGCGGCGTCCGGCGCCGTCGCGGCGGAGGCGCCGTGAACAATAGCATTTCCGCCTTTTTCATCCGTCGGCCGGTAGCGACGACGCTGCTGACCATCGGCATTGCGCTTGCTGGCGCTTTCGCCTTCCGCCTGTTGCCGGTCTCGCCGCTGCCTCAGGTCGATTTTCCGACCATTTCGGTGCAGGCGACGATGCCGGGCGCGAGCCCTGACAATATGGCCTCGAGCGTCGCCTCGCCGCTCGAGAAACATCTTGGCCAGATCGCCGACGTGACCGAAATGACGTCGCAGAGCGCTCTCGGCAGCGCACGCATCACCCTGCAATTCGGGCTTGACCGCGACATCAACGGGGCCGCGCGCGATGTGCAAGCGGCGATCAACGCGGCGCGCGCCGACCTGCCCACCAGCCTTCGCTCCAACCCGATCTATCGCAAGGTCAATCCGGCCGATTCGCCGATCATGATCATCGCGCTGACTTCGCCGACGCGCACGCAGGGCCAGCTTTACGACGCCGCGTCAAACGTGATGCAGCAGCGCCTGTCGCAACTCACCGGCATCGGCGAGGTCGATGTCGGCGGCAGCGCCTTGCCGGCGGTGCGCATCGAGTTGAACCCCGGCGCGCTCTTCAAATATGGCGTCGGCCTTGAGGATGTGCGCGCCGCGCTCGCATCCGCCAACGCCAATAGCCCGAAGGGCGCGATCGAGGACGACACGTTCCACTACCAGATATACACCAACGATCAGGCGAGCCACGCCGACCAATATCGCGACCTCGTTGTCGCCTACCGCAACAATGCGGCGATCAAACTGACCGACATCGGCGAGGTCAACGATTCGGTCGAGGATTTGCGCAACGCCGGGCTGTCCAACGGCAAGCCTTCGGTGCTCGTCATTCTTTTTCGTCAGCCCGGCGCCAATATCATCGACGCCGTCGACGCCGTTAAAGCTGAATTGCCGCGCCTCGCAGCGTCGCTGCCCGGCGACGTCGATCTGACGGTCACAGTGGACCGTTCCAAAACGATCCGCATCTCTTTGGCCGATACCGAGAAAACGCTGGTCATCTCGGTCGCCCTGGTCACGCTCGTCGTCTTCCTGTTCCTGCGCAATTTGCGCGCGGCTGCTATTCCCAGCATCGCTGTCCCGGTGTCGATCGTCGGCACCTTTGGCGCCATGTATCTCCTGGGTTTCAGCCTCGACAATCTGTCGCTGATGGCGTTAACGATCTCGACCGGCTTCGTCGTCGACGACGCCATCGTCGTGCTCGAAAACATCTCCCGCCACATGGAGCTCGGCGCGACGCGTATGGAAGCGGCGCTGGTGGGCGCGCGCGAAGTCGGCTTCACCGTTATTTCGATCAGCATTTCGCTGGTGGCGGTTTTCTTGCCCATTCTGCTGATGGGCTCGATCATCGGTCGTCTGTTCAGGGAATTTGCAATCACCCTGTCGATGGCGGTGGCGATTTCCCTGTTCATTTCGCTGACTGCGACGCCGATGATGTGCTCGCGTTTTCTACCCAATCCGGCCGACCATTCCAACGGCTGGTTGTACCGCGTGACCGAGCGCGGTTTCGACGCCATGCAGAACTTCTACCGCCGCACGCTCACCGTCGCGCTGCGGCATTCCCTGATCGTGGCGCTGGTGCTCATTTCGACGATCGGCCTGAATGTCTATCTTTTCGCGAATATCGCCTATGGCCTTTTTCCGGCCCAGGACACCGGCCTGTTGATCGGCAACATCCAGGGCGATCAGAGCATTTCGTTTCAGGCGATGAAGCTGAAACTCGCGCAACTGCAGTCGATCGTCCAGGCGGATCCGGCGGTCGACAGCGTCGCTGGCTTCACGGGCGGCCGGCAGACCAATTCCGGCTCCGTGTTTGTCTCCCTCAAGTCGGTCGCTGAGCGCGGGGTTTCCGCCGATGTGGTTGTCAACCGGTTGCGCGGCAAACTGGCTCAGGTTCCTGGCGCGGTCCTGCGCTTGCAGGCGGCCGCTGATTTGCGCACAGGCGGGCGGCAGAGCAATGCGATGTATCAATTCACATTGCAGAGCGACGACTCGGCGACGCTTTATCGATGGGCGCCCCGACTGACCGCGGCGATGCAGAAGATCGACGTGCTGACCGATGTCAATTCCGATCAACAACAGGGCGGCCTGCTGGCCGATCTCAATATCGATCGCCCGACGGTGGCGCGGCTTGGTCTCAGCCTGAACGCCATCGACAACACGCTTTACGACGCCTTCGGCCAACGGCAAGTGTCGACCATTTATGCGGCCCTCAATCAATATCACGTCGTGATGGAAGTGGCGCCGCGCTACTGGCAAGATCCGCAGACCCTGAAGGATATCTGGGTCTCGACCTCTGGCGCCAATCCTTCGGGAACGCAGAGCACTAACGCGACCGCCGGCACCTTTTCCGCTTCATCGGCGGCGACCAGCACGGCCTCGACGATCGCCGCCGATTCCGCGCGCAATCTGGCGATCAATTCGATCGCCGCGACCGGTCATTCCAGCGCCTCGGCCGGCTCCTCGGTGTCGACCAGCCAGGAGACGATGATTCCTCTGGCCGCCTTCGCTCATTTCGGATCCGCTTTGACGCCGCTGGGCATCAACCATCAAGGCCCGTTCGTCGCCACCACTATTTCGTTCAATCTCGCGCCCGGCCATGCGCTCAGCGAGGCGCAGCAGGCCATCAAGGATGCGATGGTCGATATTCGCATGCCTGCGACGGTCCGCGGTTCTTTTGCGGGAACGGCCCTGACCTATCAGCAATCCCTGGCTAACGAACCTTTGTTGATCGCCGCGGCGTTGGCGGCGGTCTATATCGTGCTCGGCGTCCTCTATGAGAGCTACATCCATCCGCTCACCATCATCTCAACCTTACCTTCCGCCAGCGTCGGCGCCCTGCTCGCAATGAAGATGTTCAACACGGAATTCACGATCATCGCCTTGATCGGCATCATTCTGCTGATCGGCATCGTCAAAAAGAACGCGATCATGATGATCGATTTCGCCCTGCAGGCGCAAAGGGCCGGCCTCGCGCCGCCCGAGGCGATCTTTCAAGCCTGCATGCTGCGTTTCCGGCCCATCATGATGACGACGTTCGCCGCCTTGCTTGGCGCGTTGCCGCTCGCTTTTGGAACCGGCGAAGGGTCCGAATTGCGTCATCCCCTGGGAATTTCGATCGTCGGCGGCCTGATCGTCAGTCAGGCGTTGACGCTCTACACGACCCCGGTCATTTATCTCTATCTCGATCGCCTCAGCCAATGGCTGGGCCGCCTCTGGAATCGCGTCTATCTGGGTCAGCCTGGCGACCATGGCGCTGCAGTGGAGCGGCACGAAGCTTAGTCGCTGAAGCGCTCACCGGGCCGCCATTCCATGTCGCCGGTAGCCAATCTTAACTCAAGGACGCATGAAGCAGCAGGCCCGCCGCGACAAGCCAGGGTCATTGTGATGGTGTCGACGGCGTCCACACCATCGCTGCGATGCCTCGGCGCGAAGTCGCGCGCCTACGAAGCAATCTGGGGCTGAGTGCGCGGGACGGCGCAGCCGTTTGACACGTAGCAGATGGCGGGCGCACCATCCACCTCATCCGATTGATCATGGCTCCCGCAATCGCGCGTTCCATCAATCGGCTCGCAAATCGGCCGCCCCGTTGTGACCGAGATGCAAAAACGCCCGCGAACAAACGTCGGGTTGGCCAAAATCGAGGAGGAAACCATGCCGGAGACCGTGAAACTTCATCCAAAGATTGATGGCGGCGTGAAGCCGACCGATCCGAGCTTTGCGGGAGGCGTGCTTGTCTGCCTCTGCCAAAGCCGTCCCGTCAAGGTGCGCGTCAAGGGACAAATCGCCCATAATCACGCTTGCGGCTGCACCAAATGCTGGAAGCCGGACGGCGCCGTCCTGTCGGTCGTCGCCGTCGCTTCGCACGAAAACGTCGAAGTTCTCGAGAACGGCGACAAGCTCAAAATCGTCGATGCGAGCGCGCTTATTCAGCGCCACGCCTGCGTCGAGTGCGGCGTTCATATGTACGGCCCGGTCGAACGCGAGCACGCGTTCAAGGGATTGGACTTCATTCATCCCGAAAGGTTCCAGGAATCCGGTTGGGCCGCCCCGGGCTTTGCGGCGTTCGTCTCATCCGTGATCGAGGCAGGCGTCGATCCTGGCCGCATGGACGGCATTCGGGGACGATTGCGGGAGTTGAAACTTGAGCCCTATGACTGTCTTTCGCCAGGCCTCATGGATTACGTCGCAACATGGGCCGCAAAACGTTCCGGGGCGTTGAAGGGCTGAGTACAAGCAGACTACGCGGAGGCGGCGAGAGGCCTCCGCGCTAACCGCTTTGGGCCTAAGCCGCGAGCCGATGACGCCCGCCCAGGCAACGTTGACGCCATTATAGCGCGGGCGCTTGCCACGAAGTCTGTCGCCGCCGTCAAGTTCAAGCGCCGCACGGAGCTGCAGCTCGGGAACCCGTGCAATTACAATTTGAAGCTTTCGGTGGACAGTCGGCAAGGGCCGCGAAATAGTCCAATGCAATCGACGAATGGAGGGAGAAATGAGGCTTCGAATTCGGCCCTGCTGCCCGTGTTGTGGCGATGGTCTGAGTGGAGGCTTGGATCGACGCCGCTTTATGTTGGCCGCTGGCGGGAGCATTGCGGGGCTCACACTGTCGCCGCGACTTGCCTTCGCCGATACGGCGCCAACGATCGCTTACGACTCCGTTCACAATCTGCTGCGTCTGCCCCCGGACCTCTACTTCGGTGAAGTTTCGGGCGTTGCGCTCAATTCCAAAGGACACGTATTCGTGCTCTCGCGCGGCAACACAACGGGGCCAGCCTATGGCGCGGCCGCGGCTCAACTTCTCGAATTTGGTTCCGATGGACGGTTTCTGCGCGAGATCGGACATAATCTCTACGCGTGGTCCTTCGCTCACACAGTGAAGGTTGACCCGCACGACAATATTTGGGTGACCGACAAAGGCTCGGACATGGTGATTAAGTTCACGCCGGACGGCCGCGTCGACATGGTGTTTGGCCGCAAACAGGAGGCGGCGGACGAGGAGACAGGCCCTTTAAAGCATCCCAATCCGCCGCTGCCGGCCGAAAACGGCCGATTCCGCCAGGTGACGGACGTGGCCTGGGACGCCGCCGGCAACACCCATATTAGCGATGGATATATCAACTCGCGCATCGCCAAAGTGGACAAGGACGGAAACTGGATCAAGTCATGGGGCGAGCGAGGCTCTGGCCCGGGCCAGTTCCATACGCCGCATAGCATTGCGGTCGACGCCGGAGGCGACGTCTATGTCGCTGATCGCGGCAACCGACGCATTCAAGTCTTCGACGGCGACGGTCATTTCCTGCGCCAGTTCACCATCGATGCGCCGGCGCCGCCCGATGCGCAGCCGGCAATCGGCAACATGCCGGATGAAGCGGCGATCGCTGCTGGCACCTTCGCCCCCGGTTCGCCGTGGGCGATCTGCATCTCGCCGGGGCCGAACCCCGTACTCTATAGCGCCGACGCCTTTCCGGGTCGGATTTACAAGCTGACGCTCGACGGCAAGCTGCTGGGGGTCCTTGGCCAATCTGGCAAGCAGCTCAAGCAATTCGGATGGATTCACCAGATGGCCTGTCCATCGAAAGACGTACTCTATGTCGCTGAACTCCTGAACTGGCGCATACAGAAGCTTGTTTTGCACGCGTGAGGTCTGGACTCGATGAGGAGGTCCGAACTTCGTTTTCTGAATCCGGGACTGCGGCAAGGTCATAAGAGTTGAAGCGGAGAAATAGACCGATCGAATGACAGCTTCGGGTCGAAAGCCGCCCGTCGACCAATCAGGCGCCAGCCGTCCGATTTTATTCGTCAGGATTGCGACAAGAAGCTCGATCGCCGCCGCATCGGCGCGAATAGGCCGACATGCCGTCGCGCTCGACAGCCGCGCGCGGCTACATCTGCTTCTTCATGTCCGAGCGCGTCATATAGTTGAATTCCTGAATCAGCACTTCCTTGACGACGTTGGCGTTCAGGCGGGTGTTGACGTTCTGCACCAGGGTTTTGGTCAGTTTTTGCAGGTCGTATTTCTTCATATTATTGAAATCCATGGAATCGTCCGCATAGATGTAGCGGAACGCCTCGTCGAGCAGAAAGGCTTCGAGCGGCGTCGCAAGATTCTTCGGCGCGCTCGAATCCACGGAATAAGACAATTGCGCGATGATGTAGCCCTGAATCGCGCCGTCAGCGATTTTGGGAACGTTGAATTCCTTCGTCTTTTTATATTCGACGTTTGGCGAGGCTTGCGCGACCGCCGCCGCCGCCTTTTCCTGGCTCGCTTTCCAATAGCTCGCGCCATAGCTCGATGCGAGCGTCATCAGGCATGCCCAGACGCCAACGAGAACGAGCTTGACCATGGCCCTAGTCTCTCCAGGAGTGGGCGGAATAGGTGCCGTCGGATTGTCCGGCCTGGATCGTGCGCGCGATAATTTCCGAGACTTCCTGGACTGCCTTCAATTGCACGCGCAATATCCGCCGGTTGTCCTCGAGCTTGGCCCGCAACCCGACCAGCGCGACGCGCAGGCTCAAGCCGATCTCGGCGCCCGCCAGCGCGGGCATGAGGCGCGACAATTCCAGCAAGCCCTGGCTCTTGCGCAAATTGAACTCTTTGAAATCGACCACCCTGCCGCTGGCGATCTGGGCATTCTCGGCGTCAAGCGCGTTCTGCAATCGCTCGATCGCCGGCATGAGCATTTCTACAGTGCCTGCCAACCGGGAAGAGGCGACGGCCGCAGACGACATAAGCCGGCGAGGCGACGGGCTGCTCATGATCTGTTGCTGACTCCCGAGAGAAATGCGCCGTGGCGAAAGCCGCCCTCAAGGCTGTCCCCTGCGCCGCGCGCGGCTGCGTCGCTCAAGACGCCGGATGCTGCGGCGATTGTATGAGCGTGGCTGGGCAGCGGATGCGAGGAGAACAATCGCTTGGAAATGCCAAACGCGCCGGATTTGGCGATCTGCCTCGCGATCTGATCGGCGAGCATCGACTTCCAAATATCGCCTGCCGTACCCTGTCCGTAGACGTCCGACTCGTCCTTGGGCAGGATCGCGTCGACGAAAGTTTTCAGGATCGAGGCTTCGAATTCGAGCTGCGTTCGCGCCGCTTTTTGATCATTGGCGGCATCGAGGCTGATGCTGTCGAGACGATCGCGCATATTGGCGGCGTTTGGGGCGACTTCGGGGCTGGCGGCGGGCGGTTGCGCCGTAGCGTCGAGCGCTTTGGCGAAATCGTCCGCGTCCTCGACGCTGCCCGCGCCAAGCGCCTGGAGCCTCTGGGTCGTCGCCTGGGCGCGAAGAGGATCTGCGGCCTTGAGCACCTCAAGTACGATATCCGAGGACGGTTTGATGGCCATAAGCTTCTTCCGTGCGGGCTTTTTGCGCGCAAGACATCCCAGGCAAGTCTTTCCAGGCGAGCCTTGCGTGGCGACAATATCGTCCACAGGCCTTATGCCGAGCTTGCGCTTCCCTTGGCGAGCGAACGTTCGATCAAATCGCCAAGGTCGCTGCGCTCCTGCTGCTTGCGATATTTGGCGTCGACGCTGTCGACCAGACGTTCGGCGAGCTTGGTGCGGACGCCCTGCTCAAGCGAAAGCCGCGTTTGCACGACGTGCTCGGACTTGACCGCTTCGATCTTCCGGCCGATGCCGCGCAAATGGCGGGTCGCGCCGGCAACCAGAACGCCGTTCATCGTCACGTCCCGATCGATCGCCTCGATCGTCTGTTTCTGCGCTTCTTCAAGCGCGGCGCGCTGCTGATCGAGCGCGGCGAGCTTCCACGCGTTCAATTTATGCAGCTGATCCTGAAGGGCCAGAATTTTCGCCAGAGATTTGCGCCGTTGCTTCATTATCTATCCCGCCGAGAGCCAAGATAAGAATCCAACCATAAATTGATCAAGGAATGATTTGACGACCATATAGGTCAGGAACAATCCGCCGAATATGACGAAGGGCGTCGAGATAAAATATATCGAGATGTACGGCGTCAATCGATTGATCACGCTGACCGTTGTTTGAATGATGACGGTGTAGATGATGAACGGCGCGCTGATGCGCAACGCGATCTGAAATGTGCTGGTCAACAATTTGCTGAATTGAAGCAGCGAGAAATTGACGTCGAAATTTTCCTTGACGGGTATTGCGACATAGGAATCGGCGATGCCGCGAAAGACTTCCCAATGGAGGTCCATCACGAAAATGAGCGCCGTCGCCGACAGGGTGATGAGAGTGACGAAGGGCGGCAGGATTTCCGATTCCTCGCCGACGACGCCGAACGGATTGGAAAGGCCGATCGCCATCGCGCCGGCGGTCGCCATCGTTTCCAGCGCAAGCAGGAAGAGACGTCCGAGCATGCCGATCGTGGCGCCGACGAGAAGCTCGGCGCCGATGAACCGCAGGGCCGTCAGAGGCTCCTCGCTGAGCGCCTGGAGCGGGATATGGGCGAGCAGGAGAGGCGCCAGCGCTAGAGTGACGGCGAGGGCGAGAAACAACCGGACATGAGTGGGGATTTGCGGGCTGGAAAACCCCGGCATCAGCATGAGGCAGGCGCCGACGCGGCAGAACAGGATGAAGGTCCCCAGGATCATGTGCGGACCCAGCGCCGTATGCGGATCCAGGCCGAAATCCGAGGCGAAATCCGTCACGCAATCGTTCCCAGCGATTCGACGTCGAAGCCGCGGGCGATTTCGAGCTGCGACAGGACCGGCAGCGTCGCAAACATGCGCTCGAGGATCATGCGGACATAGGGCCGCGTCTCCGCGGTGGCGACAACCGCGAACTGGTGGCCAGCGTCCATGCGGGCGCGAATGGCGGTGGAGGCCTCGGCGCCAAACTGCTCCACCAGGCGCGGATCGATGTCGAATTCGACGACATCGCCTTTGGCGTCGCGCTTGAGGCTTTGGTGAAACGCCAGATCCCAGCGATTGCCAAGGCGCAGCACCTTCAGCACGCCCTTGTCGGTGAGATCGCCGCAGATTTGCTGCGACATGCGCACGCGAACATGCTCGGCGATCTGTTCGGGCCGGCGCGCATGAGGAGCGATCTCGGCGATCGCCTCAAGGATCAGATGGAGATTGCGGATCGACACGCGCTCGGCGAGCAAGAGTTTGAGCACAGCCTGCAGACCCGAATAGGAAATCTGCGACGGGCAGATTTCATCGATCAGCCGCTTATATTCCGGGTCCAGCCGGTCGAGCAGGGCGCGCATGTCTTTGTAGGAGAGAAGCTGCGACAAATTGTTGCGAATAACCTCGCTCAAATGGGTCAACAACACGGACATCGAGTCGACGGTATTGAAACCTTGTCGCTTGACATCATTGAGGAAGGCCTCGGAAATGCTCATCGCCTTCATGCCGAAGGCCGGTTCGCGAACCTCATCCCCCGGCACATTCGGCGCCCGCCCGTCGCCGACAATCACCAGAAACTCGCCAAGCCGCAATTCCTGCGTCGCCACCACCGTGCCGTGAATGCGGATCTGATACGACTTAGCGGGCGCCTTGAAATCGTCTGTGAGTTTGATCTCGGGTACAACGAAGCCGTATTGGCGCGCAAATTTTCGACGCATTTTAGCGACCCGCGATCCGATCTCCTCATGCGAGGCGAGAAACTTTGTGGTGAGCTGCCGGCTCAGGCACAATTCGATCTCGTAGGCCTTGAGTTGTTCCTTGACCGAGCCCTTCGCCTCAGCTCTGGCTTTTTCCTCGCTCAAAGCCGCTTCCGCCGCGACCACGGCGCGATCCTTCGCCAGTTGCTTAGGGAGCGCATAGCCGACAAACGCCATCACGCCGCCGAGGATCGCGAAAGGCGTGAAAGGAAGGCCGGGAACCACACCCAGAATGAACATCAGCAACGCCGCCAGAAACAGAGCGTGCGGATAATGGCTGAGCTGGCCGAGCACCGCCTTTTCCGTCGAGCCGCGCGTTCCGCCCTTCGCGACCAGAAGGCCCGCCGCGAGCGAAATGATAAGCGCGGGGATTTGCGACACTAGACCGTCGCCGACCGAAAGCTTGGTGAATATATCGGCGGCGCTCGACAAGGTCAGGCTGTGGCGCGTGACGCCGATGACAATGCCGCCGAAAATATTGACGGCCAGAATGATCAGCCCGGCGATCGCGTCGCCGCGCACGAATTTCGAGGCGCCGTCCATCGAGCCGAAGAAGGAGCTTTCCTCCTCGAGTTCGCGCCGACGATGCTGCGCCTGCTTATCGTCGATCAACCCGGCCGAAAGGTCGGCGTCGATCGCCATTTGCTTGCCCGGGATGGCGTCAAGCGTGAATCTCGCGCCGACTTCGGCAATACGCGTGGCGCCCTTGGTGATGACGAGGAAATTGATCGTTATCAGGATCAAGAAGACAATGATGCCGATGACGAAGTCGCCGCCCATGACAAGATTGGCGAAGCCGCCGATGATATAACCCGCCGCGGTCATTCCTTCGGCGCCATGCGATAGGATCAGACGCGTGGTCGCGATATTAAGCGCGAGACGCAGGATCGTCGCAACGAGCAGCACCGTCGGAAAGGCCGAAAATTCGAGCGGCTTTTGAATCCACAGCGAGACCATCAGAATCAGGACGGACAGCGCTATCGAAAAGGCGATCCCCAGATCGATGAGGATCGCCGGGATCGGCAGAAAGAAAAAGCAGAGAATGAGGACGATGGCGACCGCAAAGCCGATGTCCTTGCCGCCACTGCGGCTTGCAACGGGCGCAGCCGCCAATGCCGTGCTTGTCATACTGTGCCCCTCATCTCAACTTTCGACAAGAGTGCGATACCAAGCTTGCGCCAGTCTCCCCATCGAGGAGGTTTCCCGGCCAAGCGGGTGGAGATTTGCGCGGGAGTTTTTTTGCCGGAATTCTGAGGCCGCGCGGTCGTCACGCGAACCTCTTCAGAAACCTTTTTCGATTCTCCCGTAGACCATTTCGGTGAAGGCGTAGACTTGGCCGCCGATGAACGGGGCGGTCAGACTGATGACGGCGAAAATGACCACGATTTTGGGCACGAAAGTCAGCGTCATCTCCTGCACCTGCGTCAACGCCTGGATCAGCGCGACGACAATGCCGACCGCCATCGCCGCGGCGACCGCCGGGCCCGAACCGACAATGATCGTCCAGATCGCCGCCTGGATCAGGTCGAGCGCGTCCGCCTCGTTCATGAGCCGATGCTTATGCCGGAGGTCAGAGCGAGCGTGCTTCCGTTCGTCAGGGTCGCTGTATTGCCCGTCGAGGTGACGGCGACGGACGCGACGGTGCCCGTTGTTTTTCCATCCGCAGAGGTGACCGTCTGGCCAACCAACCATGCGGCCTGCGACAGCGATGAAGTCGTCAACAGGGAGCTGAGCGTGGCGTTGGATTGCATCGCCTGCTGGACGCCCGAAATGGTCGCGAGCTGAGTGACCGACTGCGTGGGATCCATCGGTTGAGTCGGATCCTGGTTTTTTATCTCGGCGATCAGCAATGTAAGAAACTGATTGTAGTCGACAGTGGCCGACGGCGCGGCCGCCGCGGCGCTGGACGAGGTGGTGGACGATACTGAGGAAGTGGGGCTGACAGTCATGGCAAATGCCTTTCAGGCGGCGTGAGAGGTGGACGCTTTCGGGCTTCCGGTCATGGTGGCTCGCTCCAGGGGAAACAGGGCGCGAAGAGTCTTCATCGCATCGAAATGGCGCGAGCAAACGACCATCTCGTCGACCGCTTTGAGGCCTGACAGAATCTCCCGGTTCTCAAATGTGCGCAGCGCCGCGTCGATCAGCTTACGCGACAGTTCCAGCGCCGCCGAAGCCGCGCCGGGGTCCATCAGCATGATCTGAATGACGAAATAAATTTGCCGCAGCGGCGTCGTCGCATCATGGGCCTGCATGACGTGCGCTTCGAGAAGAAACGTCACGTCATTGAGCAATTCTATCGAGACTTTCCGATCGACGCGGAAAACGGCGCCGTTGATATAGAGTTTTTCGTCCGCGCGGAGTGAGATATTCATTGTCGCCTCACTTCAATCCGTCGCGAATAATTTCGGTGATTTCGATCATTGCAGTGAGGTCATTTGCTTTTCCGGACCGGACAAGCTCGATTTCCTTGACCATCCAGATGCCAATGGAGATCAGCCCAGCGCGCAATTCCTCGGGCAATTCATTTTCCGGATTTGCGAGATCGTCCATGAATATCGACCAGAGGCGCCGATAATAGAAAAGAGCGTCGACGAGCGCTCTTGATCCCGGTCCCTTGCTGCGAGCGACGTGTAGAAGTTCGAGCGCCTGATCGAGAACGCGCCGCTCCATCCCCCGCATTTCCTGCGGCGATTCTTCGGCGACTTCTGCGTAGGAAAACTGATACATTTATCATCCTCGATGGCGCCTGTGACGCTTTCTATCGAAGCGGCGTCCGCTTCGCGTGAAAATACCGAAACAAAGACCTGAAACCCGTTTCGATTCCGCCCTGGGCGGACAAGGCTCTAGAGATAATCCACCAGACTGAGCTTCTGCAGCGCAGCGGTCAGCGAATAAGCGGTCTGGATTTGCGTCGTCAGGGAACTGACTTCCGTTGCGGTCTGATACGCGTTGACATTATCGAGGTTGCCGATCTGCGTTTGCAGAATGGTCATCTGGGCGGACATATTGTTATTGGCGTCGGTCACGCTTTGCTGGGCGGAGCCGATTGTCGCTTCCGTCGTGGTCAAAGACGTCAGGCCCTGGTTGATGAGGCTGCTGGCCTGGTTGGCAACCACTTGCAGCGCCGCCGAATTGATCGTCGTGCCCGTGAACTCGCTCAGCAGCGCATAGCCCTGGGCAAGCTGTTGAAATCCGGGTTGGTTGGCGTTTGTCGTTGATTCGATCGTCTCGGTCGGTGAAATGTTGCTGCTGATATTGGTGCTGGAAGCCGACGACCAGTTGGCCGACCACCCCGCGCCTTGAAACAGGTTGGTGAGGCTTGGCGACGCCAGGAAAGTCTGCATCTGCGTGGCCGTGACCGTTGCTGCGGTGGCTGGCGGCGAGAGCCCGGCGAGATAGGTCGAGAATGCGTTCTGAACGGCGGTCTGCGTGGCGGTGCCGGTATAGGTGGTCATTGGCGCCACGCTGGAGTTGATGCCTCCGAACACATATTGCCCGCTAACCGACGTATTGGCTGTCGCGATAAGGGATTGCAACCCGGAAGAGCCAAGAGTTTGGAGCTGCGATCCGGAATCCGTCTCCCCCGACCATTCGGTCAAGCTGTTGATCGTGTTTTGCGCGTTCGTCCGAAGCGTGTCGAGCGCGGTCGACGTCGTACTCAAGCTCGTCGCGACCGCCGCATTGGTGTTGGTGTACGTCTGAAGCATGCCGTTCTCGTTCTGCAACGAGATTTCCTGCCCTGCCTGGCTGCCCAGTTGAAGCCCGAGATCGGCATATTGTCCCGTTGTGGATTCGTTCTGCGCAGTGGCGAGCTGCGTCTGTAGCTTCAGGATGGAAAGCTGGAGAGAGGATGACAAATATTGCGTGGAGATGAAGTTTGTCATGCAGGGAGCACCGCAGTTACAGCCGTCAGCAGCGAAGAGAACATATTGTTCACCGTCGTGAGGAGTTTGGCCGTGGTTTGATAGGAGTTTTCAAGGCTGAGCATTTGCGACGTCTCGTTATCGAGGCTGACGCCCGTCGCGCTCGACAGCGCCTGCGACGCCGTCGTCGCCAAGGCGCTTGAGGACGTAGCCTGATCGGACGCCTGCTGGTATTGACCTTGCACCCAACTCACCGATGCGTCGGCATAGGCCGTGAGGCTGTCGCTCGATCCGGCGCCGGCGGTCGGATCGAACGACTGGGTTGCCGAAATCCCGCTGATCATCTGCTGAATTCGCGTGGTGTAGCTCGCGGCCCCGGTCGTATTGTAGGTGTAATCCGTATCCCCCGTGGGCTCGCCCGCCGTGGTGTTGGCGATGCCGCCGTCCCTTAGGAGATTGGCGTTGCCGCCCTGGCTGGGGTCCACGCTTGCATTGACTTCGATCTGGCCCGCGAGCCCGGCGGGAACGGTCGTGGCGGTCGGCAAGACGGTCGCGGAGGTAACGCCGGGATAGGTGAAAAGTCCCGGCAACGGATCTGGCGTCGCCGGATTTGCCTGATTGGTTTCCGCGAATGCATTGATCAACCCGCTCGCGATCTGGTCGAGCTGGGCCTGGTATTGAGGCGCTACGGTGTCGCGCAACGTCGCCAGACCCGCAAGCGCGCCCGACTGGATCGCCATGGGCGACGAAGATCCGGTGATTGGGACGCCATCGACTATCACGGCATTGCCCGATGCGCCCGCCGTCAATGTCGGCGTCGCGGTGAAAGTCACAGCGCGCGCGGTCGTTTGAAAGAGCGTCACGCCGCTATCGGTGTAGATGGACTCCGAGCCATTGGCGCTCGTCACCGTCGAGATGCCAATCTGCTGGGAGAGCTGGCTCAGGATGTTGTCGCGTGAATCCTCGGCGTCGGTGACGTCGGCGCCGCTTTGAAGGCCGCTGACGATCGTGTTGTTGACGGTCTGAAACTGGCCCAGCAGCGAATTGATGGTGGCGACGGACGTCGCCATGCCAGCGTCCGCCTGGGAGCGAACCTGCTGCACCGTCGCCGTTGCGCTATTGAGCGAGGAGGTCAATTGCGAAGCCGCGGTGATGACCGATTGGGCGACCGTCGCATCGCTCGGCGACGCCTCGTAATTCTGAAGCGCCGAGTCCAGGTTCGCCAGCATCGCCGAAGGCGATTGCCCCGACGCGGTGGTCGTCGACGACGATGAGGAGACCGACGTGCTGTCGTTCACCGTGGCGCTCAATTGGGTGAGCCCGTTCGCCAGCGCCGACTGCTGGGCCGAGGTTGAGTTCGCGGCCAGCATTTGCTCAAGAAGGGCGACATTTGTCGCTCGGGTGATGGAGCTGACCTCCACGCCGCCGTAAGAGTTGGTGGCGAGATTGGCGGTCTTGAGCGTATATCCCGTAGTGCTCGCGTTCGAGATATTGCTCGATATAGCGGCCGTCTGGCTTGCGTTTGCATTGAACGATGAATTGATAATGTTGAACGCGGAGGACAAGCTCATGAGCGGGTTCCCTGAACGCCAGACGCTGGATGGTTACGCCTGAATTTTGTTTAGGATGTCGAGCAGATTGGCGCCCGTCTGAAACACCTTCGAATTGGCTTCGTAGCTGCTTTGCGCCTGGATCATCGCCGTCAGTTCGGTGGCGAGATCGACCGTCGAGCTCTCAAGAGAAGAGGATTCGATTGACCCGAATCCGGCCGTGCCCGCCGTGCCGACCTGAATCTGGCCTGAATTGACATTGGTCGAGAAAACCGTGCCGTTCACCGAGGTCAGGCTGTCCGGGCTCGCCACATTGGCAAGCGGAATGTCGTAGGCGGCCGTCGTCGCGCCGCTGGCGTAAGTGTAGGACAGAGTCCCATTGGCGCTGATGCTCAGCCCGGTCGGAGTTTCGGGCGCATTGCCATTGGTGGTCGCGGTGCTGACAGCATAAGCGGACGCGACCTGCGTCATGCCGCTCATATCCAGACTCATGGTCTGGCCGTTGGGAATCGCAATCGACAAGTCCCCGTTGGTCAAATTGGAGCCCCCAGTCAGGGTGCCGGTCGTTGGACTGAAAACGAGAGTCGACGTCGCCATAGGCGTTGCGGGTGTGTAAGGAAGGCCTCCGCCCGCAGCGGCGTCCGCTGAATTGTAAACGTCCACTTCCCATTGCGGATCGCCGGCAGCGTTATTCCCCAGGTTCGTCATATATACGTCCAGCGTCACGGGCGCGCCGAGATCGTCATAGGTGACGAGCGATGTTTTCTCCGTATAGGTCGTGCCGCCTGCGGCGGGCGCAGACGCCGTGGGAACGACGGCCGCCGTCGACGGCAGGTTGGCTGAGAAGACCCCCGATGTCGTCGCGGTGGGTAGCGGCGGACTGTTCTGGTCCACATTGACTTTCACCAAGCCGGTCGTCGAGTTCGCCGATGGGCTGGCGGCGCCAGCCGCTGTGCTGTAGCCCATCAGATAATAGCCGGCCGCATTGACCAGATTTCCCGAAGAATCGGGCACAAACGAGCCGTCGCGGGTGAGGAACGTGTCGCCAGCCGAGTCGCTGACCACGAAGAACCCATTCCCCTGGACCGCAAGGTCGGTTGTCGTGGCGGTGCCGACGACGCTTCCCTGCAGGCTGTTCATCGACACGGTGTTCGTGGCGACGCCGCCCGCCGAATAATTGCCGGCGCCGCTCTGGTCGACGAGAGAGGTGAACTGCGTTTCGGCGTCCTTGTAACCGGTGGTGCTTGAGTTGGCGATATTTTGGGAGATGCTCGCCAGCCAGCTCGTTTGGGCGTTCATGCCCATTACGGCGGCGTTCATAATATTGCCACTCATTGACCTGTCCCTCAGACTTGCGGTGAACTCGACTTAACACCGGCACCCTTGCGCGAAGCTGATGAGCGACGAGGATTCTCGCTCAGCGGCGCCGATAACTTGCCCGGACGGGCTGTGCGATTCGCGCGCGGGCGGCGTTACAAAACATCTCTGAAAGCAGCGGCGCATGCGCCCGGATCGCCTGGCCGGCGAGGAGGAGATCAAGCGCGCGAATAAGCCGGGGGGTGAACGCCGCGAAGACGTCAGACAATTCGCAAGAGCGGGCGTCGCCTCACCCGATCGCGCGTCTCAAACGCGACGATCGCGCGAAGCTCGCACAGGCAGCGCGCCAATGTTTGCTCCACCAGAGCGGATTGCGGCTCGTCGTTTCGCGCCGAAATCGCAGAATGCAATTGTTCGATCTGCTCGATAACCCGGCGCACCATACGCAAACTCGGCTCTTCATGACCTTTCGGCAGACTAGCCAAGTCGATTTAAGAAATCGCAAAAGTCCTGCGGCTTGTGAGCCGCCGGCTTTACGAAGCGACTCTCAGCGCCTGATTGAAGCGAGGCGCCGGCATGGAAGGCGAACCCGCTTTAGCGGCGATCGTTTCGGCGATCGCCCTCGCCATCCGGCTTTGGCTGCTGGTCGCGCCGGGCGCCGTTGTTTCGATATGCGGCCGGATGTTCGAGACCGTGGCGGAAGGCTCGCTTGGCGATGCGTCGACAGGCTTCGGCGGCGCGACACGGTTAGGCGCGGCCGGCGCGGACAAATTCAAAATATCCGAAAGCTCGAGAATCGTCCGGTCGATCACCGTCAGCGCCCGAAATTCCGGCGATTCGTTCAAGCGAATACGGAGTTGGTCGCCGAGCGCCCTCAGAGAAGACAATGTTTCCTGCGTCATGCTGTATCAGCCCTTTCCACGAATGCCTCACCCTCTGATAGAATCACAGGCTGGCGCGAAACTGGAGAATGGACGCGAAGCCGGGGTCGACCCGCTGAATATCCCCAAGACGGCCGCTTCATGACCAGCGTCAGTCTGGGAAAAGCCATCGCTGCGAAAATGAACGCCTGAAGTTGAAGCGCCGCCGCGAATGCGACCGGTCAGGCGTATCGAAACCTTGCGAGCCAATTGGCTTGCGGCTTGCCGGAGGGCGTCGATGGCGGTGAATTTGGAAGGGGTCCGATTGCACCGCTGGCCGGCGCCTTCCGGCCTCAAGCGCCTGATGACCAAGTCTCTCGCGCGTCAGAGCTTGGTCTCCTATGAAATTGTCTCGCCGCCGCCAAACGATCCGCCCGTTGGCGAAAGGCCCAGAGAGAAGCGATCGAGCGCGCGTCGACGCCTTCGTCTGCGCTCGGCCAAGCTGCTCGACTCGCAGAGCGCTTTCATTTGCGAATGCCTGGTGCGCGATCAATCCGCCCAAGGTCTCTGCCTGAAGCTGATGAAGAATGTCGGTCTGCCCGCTCGCTGCGTGCTCTACGATGACGAAACAGGCGCCCTCAACGTCGTCACGACGATATGGCGCCGGGGCTCCTTGCTCGGCGTTCGCTACTGCCCGACCTCGGCGCCTGTCTCGATAAAGCCAAGCGACCGGGCGGCGCTGCGCGGGCGATATTACGCGGTGCCCGATTAGCGCCGCCAAGCGCGCGATCAGCCAGCCCGAAGCAAGATTGGCTGGATAAACCTGATGTCGCCGAAGGCTTCTTCTCAGCAAAAAAGGCCCCCCTGTGATCGACTCCGATATCCTGGATATTGCTAGGGAAGAACAACAACCGCCGATCCTCATAGGACTTGCCGCACTCGCCAAGATGGCGTTCCGCGGCGCCGATCTCGGGCCGATCACGCAATCGCTGATCGATCGCAGCCGGCGCAATTCGGAAGACGCCGGCGCCCTTATGGACCTTTCCTTGCTGGAGCTTTTCCGGGGACGGGAAGATAATCGCGCGCGATTTCAGGCGCAGGCGCTCAAGCTGCACAGATTTTACCGTCACGCGCCGGCCAGCGCCGCCTCGGACCCGTTGAGGGTTCTGGCGCTGGCGACGCCCGGCGATCTCATGGCCAATACGCCGATCGAATTTCTGCTAGAGAGCGCCAACATCGCTCTCGACGTTCTCTACATCGTCCCCGGATGCCCGCTGCCCGAAATCATTCCGCCGCACGATCTGGCCTTTGTCGTCGTGGCTGAAGGGGACGCGAATAAATCGGCGCTCGATCTACTGGCCAGCCGCGTCAAGACATGGCCGCGACCGGTTCTCAATGAGCCGGATCGGATCTCTCGATTGACGAGGGATGGCGCCTGGACTCTTCTGGCCTCCGTTCCCGGCGCTTACATGCCGGTCAATGCGCGCGTCGACAGGGCGAGCCTCATGAGTTTCAGCACAAGCGAAGTGCAGCCTGAACAAATCCCGCCGGACTGCCATTTTCCGATCATCGCGCGGCCGGTCGGCTCGCATGCAGGCGAAGGGCTGAAGAAGATCGACGATCGCGCGGCGCTTGTCGCCTACCTCACCCAATACGCCCAGGCTGAGTTTTTCATCGCGCCGTTTGTCGATTATCGCGGAACGGACGGCCTGTTCCGAAAATATCGCGTCGCCCTGATCGACGGACGGGCCTATGCCTGCCACATGGCGATATCAAGCCATTGGATGATCCATTATCTCAACGCCGACATGATCGATAACCCGCAAAATCGCGCCGAAGAAGCCAAATTCATGCGGGATTTTGACGAAGGTTTCGGCGCTCGTCACCAAAAGGCTCTGCGAGAAGTCGCCCGACGTTCGGGTCTCGACTATCTGATTATGGATTGCGCCGAGACGCGAGACGGCGAATTGCTGATCTTCGAGGTCGGGAGCGCCATGATCGTTCATGCGATGGATCCCGAAGACGTATTTCCGTACAAAGCGAGCCAGATGAAAAAGCTGTTCGGCGCTTTCCAGGCGATGCTGCGAAGCCGCGCGCTTGCCGCACGCACGGCGGCGCCTTCCTAGCGGACAAAGCCAAACGCCTGGCGCCTGGATCACTGGTTCAATCCGGGCGGAAAGCAGAGCCTAGCCTTTGACCCATTCGCGCGAGATCATCAGCGGCTTAAACCCGAGCCGGGCGTAAAGATGCTTGGCGCGTTCCGTCGCACGCGCGCCGATAAAGACGCTGCTGCTCCCCTTGCTGCGGCAATGCCCGACGCAATGGCCGACTATAGCCGATGCAATCCCGCGACCTCTGCATTGGGGCAGCGTGAAGAAATCTTCCAGCATCCCAAGATCATTTGGGCATACAATTGCGGAGCCATAGGCGCAGGGCTCGCGACTTGTCTCTGCGATAAAGAACTGGGCGATCCGGCTTTTTCGCCTGTATCCATCGACAATGCCGCGAACCACATCTTCCGGCAACCGCGTGCGCCCCGCGCGAAGACCCTCTTCGAAATTGATTTCGACCAGCCGGTTGAGATTGGCCCAATCCGCATCCGTGTTGACCGCGTGAAGGACAACGTCCGCCGATGCAACGTGCATCAATTCATCGGCAAGAACCATTTGAACGACCGGCGTTTGTTCTCGATAGTCATCCAATGCAAGCCGGGCGACGAAAGAAGGCGGGGTGAAACAATCCGCGACGACGGCGCGGTACTCACAATGAACGAAACGATCTTCGATTATCGCAAGGACCGCTTCGATCTCGGCCGGGGTCGAAGCGCTGACGCGGCTCACGTGGTTCGCGGACCAGACGCGGGGATGCGCCTCGTTGACGACAAACTTGGCGAGCGCCGTGTCGAAGCTCGCATTGCCGAAAGCGCGATGCCACGCATATGCGAAAGAAACGGCTCCAGTTAGCGCATCAGCGGACACGTGCTTTCAACCTTAAGCGTCGATATGGCTGATCGTCATAGTGCGGCGACGATGGGGAAATCGCAACGGATCGACGACGCCTATCTATCGAACAGGCGTCAAGCGTAGGATTTTTCCTCGACGATCGCGGAGCCAAGCAGCCGATTGATTTCGAGCTTCAACGCAGCGCGCTTGTCGTTGAGCTTATAGACGGCGCGCGCGAGCGCGATGAACGTCGGCCCGAAATCATCGTTCTTCTCGCAGATTCGAATGTTGTCCTCGGTCTCCCACAGCTCCGCATTCACCGCCTTTAGGCTCGTCCTCAGACCGTCGAGAGGCGGAGGATTCAGGTCTTCGTTTTTCTGCAGCGCGAGGAGAAGCCTCAGTTCGTTGCGGACATTGCGCAGTTTTCCCGCATCCGACATCCGCTCGGATTTGATCTCGAGTATCGTGATCTTGTCGATCAATTCGCCGACCGCGCCGGGAATGGCGATCGCTTGCCCGGGGATCGCAGGGCTCTCCTGTCTGACGAGCGGATCGAGAGCGGCCGTAATGCGCGCAAACAAACCGCTCCAGTCGCCCCGCTCGCTCTGGCGGAACAACCGCATGGACGGATACCACGGCGAATCCGCGCGCTCGCGCAGCCAACGCCACTCCGCCACGTGCTTCAAGGCCACCCAGACAGGCGCGCCCAACGCGCCGGCGAGATGGGCGATCGAAGTATCGCAGGTCACGACAAGATCGACATGGGCGATCACAGCCGCCGTATCGACGAAAGCGTCAGGGCCGGCGTCGAAATCCGCCCCCAGCGTTTCCACAGCCATGCCCGGAGGCAAATTGACGAGTTGTTCGGATCCCACGCCCTTCTGAATCGATATCAGACGCACATTGGGCAAAGCGGCCAGGCTGGCGAATGCGGCGAGCGGAACGGAGCGACCGATATCGGCCTCCGGATTGGGATTGCCCTGCCAACTGATCCCGATCTTGAAACCATGTGCGCCGATGCGCGTGGCCCATTTCGCGAGGAGCGCCTCTTCGGGCTTCAAATACGGAACAGGCGCTGGAACGCTCTCAAGCCGCGTGCCAAATGCGCGCGGCATGCTGCTGACCGCGATCTGCGCGTCGAATGTCTCCGACGCCTGTATCTCGTCGACAAGACGGACGCCGTCATAGGCCGCGAACAGGCGATGCAGTTTCTTCGGGCAGAGAAATGTCACTTCGGCGCCGGCCCGCGCCGCCAGCACGACATAGCGGGAAAACTGAATCGTATCGCCTAACCCATGATCGTTCATGACGAGAAGCCGCTCGCCTGCGACAACCTTGCCCGACCAGTCGGGAAATTTGACACCCAAAGCGTCTTTCAGCGACTTGCCCGCGAGCCATCGGCTTTCGTAGCCCTCCCATCCCTGTTCGAAATCGCCCAGCATCAGAAGCAGGCAGCCCCTATTGCTGATGGAGTCGACGTCGCCGAGCCGCACGGCCTCATCGAATGCGGCCAAGGCCTCGTCGAATCGACCGAGCGCTTTCAAAATCAAGCCTTCGCCGCACATAGCGACAGCAAAATCCTGCTTGAGCGCTTTGGCTTTTTGGTAGAACGGCAACGCTTCTTCGTGACGGCCGAGCTTCATCAGCGCGGTGCCGCAATTGAGAGTCGCCTCGGCAAAATCGGGGCGCAACTCCATCGCTTTCCGGCAAGCGAGGAGCGATTCCTCCAGGCGACCCAATTCGCGCAACGCGCCAGCGCGATTGTTCCAGCCGTCGGCGTTGGTCGGCGCGATGGCGGTCGCCTTGTCGAAAGCGGCGAGCGCTTCGTCAAAACGGCGAAGATTGAAAAGCAGTTTCCCCAGATTGGACAAAGCGACGAGATAGTCGGGTTTGAAGCTCAGCGCCTGGCCATAGAAACGCAGGGCGGCTTCAAATTGGCCGGCCTCCCCCAGGATGAAGCCGCCCAGGCACAAGGCCTCGGGATAATCCGGCCGCGCCCGCAGCGCGGCGTCCAGCATTTCGATGGCTTCGGGCGCGCGCCCGCGATTCCACAGAGCAGTCCCGCAATTATAAAAAATCTCAGCCGGCGCGGGCCCATCGAACTTTCCCACGATCGGCGTTTCCAGAAGCTGCTCGATGGAGTGGCGTCGGTCCAGTTTTTCCGGCCACACTGTCTTGTCAGGCACGAAAGACTGGGACGATTGGTTCATCGTTGCATGTATCCAGGCATGAGGAACAGCCCCGAGCCTCTGGGGCGACGGCAGGGGGCGATGAGACAACAAGATGCTTGCGCCAGACTGGCTCCGCGCCACCAAGGGACGGGCCGCCTTTTTGAGCTGGACGCCATTCCGGAAGGAGAGAGCGCCGAATTAACCGCCGAGCGTGAAGCTCTGCAGGCTTTCCAACAGGGCGTTGCTGAAGATGGAGCTGCTGCTGGAACTGTTCGAACTAATAATGCCGCTCAATATCGTGATGGCGGCCGAAGGCGTGGACGACGACGAAGATGACGACGACCCCGATACCGTCAGCGATGTCGTTGACGACGACGAACCCCCATAAGTCATGTCATAGGCGGCGGTGAAACGTTCGGTAAGCTGCTGCAGTTTGGCCGGATCTTGCAGATCCGATATTTTGAAGAGATTGTTGAGAGTCTTGGCCTGGACGTCGATATTCTCCGCGGAAAACGAGGACGGCAGGCCAAAAATCGTTTCGACGACTTCGAGCAAGTTCTGGTTCGCGAGAATGCCATACGCGTTTGTCACAGTCGGCGCGACGCGGTTGAAATAAAGCGCAAGCTGCACGCCAATGTCCTGCTGGCCCTCGTTGCTTTCCAGTTGCTGCTCGTCGTAGTTGCTTTCCGTCGTTGCGATGGCTGTCGACGTAGAGACCGACGAAGCGCCGTTCGCGGCGAAGTTGAAAGCCGTCGCGAAAGCCGTCCATTGCGGCAACGTATTGGCGAGGCTTTTCGAATTGCTGACGCCGCCCTCGAGGACCTGTTTTATCAGCGCCGTCGAATTGATTTGGTCGCCCAGCCCATAAGCGTCCAGGGCGTAGGACAAAAGCCGGTAATTGCCGACAAAATCATCGATCGACGTGACTTTGCCGATATTGGCGGCATAATAGGCGCTCGCCGTTTTGACAGCAGGATTGGCAGCCGTCATCGCCTGCATTTTGGGCAGGTTCTGCATGACCGTCAGATAGGTTGACGTGGTGTTCGTCATGTCAATTCATTCTCATCGCAGCCTCGTTCGCAGGCCCACGCGTCAACCCGCGAAAATCGGCGCTCGCCGCTCGCAAAGAAACAGTCAATAGTTACGCGGTCAAAATTGATGATTTCTTAAGAGACCCGCTCGCGTTCTCCCACGGCGAGACATGCGTGAGGCCTCTTGAGGCTCGCTTCGTCACCAACCCTGAGGCCACGCCGCCGCCCATTGCCCGGCCGGCGCGGCTCCTTTTTGACAGGCGGCTGGGGTCGGCAGTTTTTCCAGGCAATAGCCGAGGTAGCGCTTCGAATCGATCGGATCGAAGCCGAGGCGATGCTTCAGTTTCTTGCGGAGTTTGCTGATGTGGCTTTCCACAACGTTCTCATCGACGTTTTCGTCGAAAATGCCGTAGATCGAATTGAATATTTGCGACTTGGTTATTCTGCGGCCCTTGTTGCTCACAAAATATTCCAGAATGCGCCGTTCGCGCCTGGGCAGCGGCAGCACCTCGCCATTGACCTCCGGATCGCGTCCGTCGAAGTAGACGCACATTTCGCCGATGACTTCATGATCGACCTCGCCTTGATTGCGGCGGTTGATCGCTCCGACGCGGGCGAGGATCTCGCGCACATGAACCGGTTTGCGCAAGACGTCGTCGACGCCAGCGGCGAAAAGCTCCAAAGTCTGATCGAGCGATTGTCTTTCATTGAGGATAATGACAGGGGCTTTTGACCGTTCTCTGATCAGGCGCGGATAGGCCTCGCGTTCCACGCAGTCGCCGATCAGGAAGGCCTCGATGGCGAGAATGTCGTTCTCGCTGACCTTTCCGATCCAATCCCGGAATTCGGCGGGATCGATGCCGGCAGAAGATATCCCTTCGCGATCAAAACTAGAAGCATACCCGCCGGCAACCACTGTTCTTTCATCGACTATAACAAACATGATTAGGCCCCGCCGCACAATGAGCGATATGCGCATTCTTCATCGGCGAGACTGCCTATGCTGACAGTATCGCCTTTAAAGACTCTAATTTTTTGGAGATAATTCGCCCCCAGCGAATCATGAACTCGTTCTTTTTGATTTCCTTAACGTAATATACTGTAAAGCCAGGATGGTTAATTTTCAGTTAAGTAGTTGCCCCAATTTGAAAAAGAACGCCGCGCGCACGCGTTCGCTTCGCCCATGCGGCGTCAGCAGAGGCAGATTGTCGTCGATAGATCAGTGGAATTTGGCTCTTGGCCGCCGCGGGATCGGCGCAGATCGACTTATCGCCGCGAACCCAGCACGCGCGACGGCGCAAATATCGGCCAATCTATCAAGTATCCATGCCAGGATGAGCTCATCGCCAGCCAGCTCATGGGCGACAATCCCGCCGCTCGACAGCGAGAGCGCCGCCGCCGATATGATCGGCGATGAAGCAGCGATGGGCAAGGAAGGGCGGGTCGAAACCCTCGCCGGCCAGCGGCGTTCGAAATGAGCTACAAGGCGCCGACTGTATGATCGACCTGGTCGAAGGCGACAAGGTCGACGATCCGGTATTCACGGGCTTGGACGAATGCACGGCGGCGACCGCGGCCACCTGCATCCAGAAGTGATCGGAAATCTCCTGGCCGCCGTGCATAATGAACGAAATCCGGAGACGCTTCGGCGCCTCTTCTTTTTTAATCCCACGCCGCGGCTGATCTTATGGAGCTTGTCCGATGAAGCGCTACAGAATCGCAGCTATTCCCGGCGACGGGATCGGCAAGGAGGTGATTGCCGCCGGCATCGAGGTTCTCGCCGCGCTCGCCCGGCGCGATGGCGGATTCGATCTCGCCTTCGATCATTTCGACTGGGGCTCGGATTATTATAAAGCGACCGGACTGATGATGCCGCAGGACGGACGCGACCAGATCAAGAACCACGATGCGATCTTTTTTGGCGCCGTCGGCGCGCCCGACGTGCCCGATCACATCAGCCTGTGGGGATTGCGCCTGGCGATCTGCCAGCCCTTCGATCAATACGCCAATGTCCGCCCGACCCGCATCCTGCCGGGCATCGTCAGCCCGCTGCGCCACGTCGCCGGCCCCGAACTCGATTGGGTGATCGTGCGCGAGAATTCGGAGGGCGAATATGCCGGCGTCGGCGGGCGCGTCCATCGCGGCCTGCCCGAGGAAGTTGCGACTGACGTCTCGATCATGACGCGCGCCGGCGTCGAACGGATCTTCCGCTTCGCCTTCGCACTGGCGCGCTCGCGCCTGCGCAAACTTCTCACCATCGTGACCAAGTCGAACGCGCAGCGCCACGCCATGGTGATGTGGGACGAAATCGGCGCCGAAGTGGCGCGCGAGTTTCCCGATGTCGCGTGGGACAAAATGCTGGTCGATGCGATGACCATGCGCATGACGATGAAGCCGGCGACGCTCGACACGATTGTCGCCACCAACCTGCATGCCGACATCCTGTCCGATCTTGCCGCCAGCCTTGCCGGCTCACTCGGCATCGCGGCGACCGCCAATCTCAATCCTGAGCGGAAGTTCCCCTCGATGTTCGAGCCCATTCACGGCTCGGCCTTCGATATCGCCGGCAAGGGAATCGCCAATCCCGTCGGCGCATTCTGGACCGCGACGATGATGCTGGAGCATATCGGCGAGAGGCGCGCGGCCGACCGCCTGATGCGCGCGATCGAGCGCGTCACCGCCGATCCGGCGCTGCATACGCCCGATCTTGGCGGCGCGGCGACGACGCGCGCCGTCACGGATGCGGTCGTCGCCGCGATTCTCGGCGACAACGTGTAGCAAACACTCTCAAATCGCGATCTGCCGTCCGACTTCGACAAGCTGGTCGCTCGGCAGTTTCAGGAAATCGCTGATGCGCGAGGCGTTGCGCTCCATGACGGAAAAGACCGCCTCTTGCCAATGCGGCAGCCCTAGGCCGTCATCGCGCGACACGATGGTTTCGTGGCCGACATAATAGGTCACGTCATCCAGATCGATGTTGCAGCCCATCGCTCTGGTGTCGTGCAGAAGCCTGGGAACGTCGGGCGTCTCCATAAAACCGTAGCGCGCCTCGGCGCGCCAGAAATTCGGCTCCGTTCGCGTCAACGTCAGGCGATCCGCTTGGGCGACGCGCGGCGTCGAAACGACGACCAGTCTGAGCACGAGCACGAACTCATGCAACGCGCGATTGTGCTTCACATGCCACATCAGAACCGGCGGCGCGCCCTGCACCGTGCGCGTGAAGAAGACAGCGGCGCCAGGAACGCGCGGAATGGCGCCCGATTGCACTTTGGCGAGGAACGGCTCGATCGGCGTAAAGGTCTCCAGCATACGCGCGTGAACCGCCCCGGCGCCGCGATGCCATATCCACATCACGCCATAGACCGCGGCCGCCAGCAGTAGCGGCACATAGCCGCCTTCGAAAACCTTGGCCAGATTGGCCGCGAAGAACGCGGCGTCGACGATGAGAAAGCCGCCCGCGACCAGACCGGCCGCCCACAGGCTCCAGCCCCAAATCTCGCGCATCGCGATGAACAGCAGCACCGACGTCATCAGCATCGTCAGCGACACCGCAATGCCATAGGCGGCCGCCAGATTGTCGGACTTGCCAAAGCCCAAAGTCAGCCCGAGCGTGACGAGCATCAACAGCCAGTTGACGACGCCGACATAGATCTGGCCGTAGCCGTCGGACGAGGTCTGCTTGATCGCGAGACGCGGCATCCAGCCGAGTTGAATCGCCTGCCGCGTCATCGAAAACGCGCCGGTGATGATCGATTGGCTCGCAATGATGGTGGCGACCGTCGCCAGCACGATCAGCGGCATCAGCAATGGCGCGGGACACAGGCGGTAAAAGATATTGCCGTCTGTCGGGGCGCCTTCCAGCACCAGCGCCGCCTGCCCGGCATAGTTCAGCAACAGGCTCGGCAGGACGACGAAATTCCAGGCGATGCGAATAGGCACGGGCCCGAAATGTCCCATATCGGCGTAAAGCGCCTCAGCGCCCGTCACGCAGAGGAAGACGCCGCCCAGCACCAGGAAGCTCGCTAGACCGCCCGAGAAGAGAAAGCGCAGGCCGTAAATCGGATTGACGGCCGCCACGATGCTCGGATGCTGCGCGATGCCGTAAACGCCCAGGACTGCCATCACAACGAACCAGGCGAGCATGACCGGGCCGAACGCGCGCCCGATGCGCGCCGTGCCTTGCGGCTGAATGGCGAAAAGCGCGACGAGAATGACGACCGCGGCCGGCAGCACATAGGGCGTGAGGCCCGGCGTCGCCTGCTCGAATCCTTCGAGCGCCGAAAGCACCGATATGGCCGGCGTGATCGCGCCGTCGCCATAGATCAGCGCCGCGCCGAACAGGCCGACCGCGACGATCACCGGACGATTCCCCTTCTTGATGCCGATCAGCGACATCAAGGCAAGAATGCCGCCCTCGCCATCATTGTCGACGCGCATCGCGAAGCCGACATATTTGATGGAGGTGATGATAACCAGGGTCCACAGGATCAGGGACAGCGACCCCAGAATCACGCTGGCGTCGGGATGGGCGCCCGTCAGGTCGAGCACGGTCTTGAATGTGTAGAGCGGGCTGGTGCCGATGTCGCCGAACACGATCCCGAGCGCCGCGAGGCTGAGAGCCGGCAGGGAGCTTTTGTGAACGTCGCGCGGCCGTGTTTCGGAGATGGTCAAAGGCAGCCTCTCACGTTGGAACATTCGACGCGGGGTTTTTGCACTTTATGGATTGAGAGCCCTCCGTCATCCCGGAAAGTCGGATCAAGGGCCCCCGATCCAACTTCCGTGCCATCCATAGCTCTTACGCCCGGCATCGTGACATGCGATTGACGACTTGGCCAAGCAGCAGCGCCAGCGCGCGCGACGCGGTCAGGGAGGAAGAACGGGGTTTGCAAGAATTTGCAGCGACGCGGCCGTCACGACAGGCGTCATTGAAATAACTGAACAATTTTAGCGGCCCCCAAGAATTCTTCGAAGTTCTCCAAATTTCTATCTGGCGGGATTCTTTGATATCAATGGTTTGCAAGTGAAAAACGGAAAATTGCGGTTTTTGGATAGTCGCGGCCGTTTGGTTGAAATAGTCGCCGGGCTTAGGGCGATTTGCTATCAAGGTAACACAGGTTCTGTCTTTCAGAAAGAATTTGTCGCGACTACGCAACTGTGAGACGCGCGCCGATAAAGCCGAGCCGCAATGCGCCGAGGCGGCGCGGAGCGGGATGGCGTCGAGGTCGGAGTCATTTACCGCCGATAATCCGGCAAGCTGCGGGTCGGTATCGGCGTTGATGGCGCTTGCCCATATAACGGAGGGACGCGACGTCACACGGTCGCCACGATTGGCGTTGGCTGTGACGCCAATTCGCATGCCTTGCGCAGGTTTTGACGCGTTCTGAGCGCTTGGCGACGGAATCTATGCGTAGCCTTGGAGATGCAAAGTATATCCAAGGCGGCGTCGCAGGCTCGCTGGATGAGACGGAAGGTTTGGGGCGCTATTCCCGCCGCCCGCGCCAGGACGCCGGAATTGAGGCGAGGCGAATATCGAAATCCGCGTCCCCCGACGTCGCGGACCGCGGGCGTTCCGCAAGCCCGAGCGTGAACAGTGCCTGAAGAGGCCGCGCAGGGCGACGCAGGCCGAGGCGAAGAAGGGCGAGACACAGCGATATCAAGCGGCGCGCGGCTGGATCGCGTCGAGGTCAGGGCTGATTTGCCGCCGACGCGCCATAAGGTCGTAGTCGGCCTGAAGTCCGAGGAAGAAGCCATCGGAAACGCCAAAATATCGCGCCAGCCGCAAGTCCGTATCGGCGCTGATAGCGCGCTTGCCGAGGATGATTTCGTTGACGCGACGCGGCGGCACACGCAGCGCCCGCGCTAGCGCGTTCTGGCTTAGCGCGAGCGGCTTGAGAAACTCTTCCAGCAGGATTTCACCGGGCGTCGGGTTGGGCAACAACTCGGGGTTAGTCATGGTAATCGACGATTTCGACATGATGGGGTCCTCCTTCCCGCCAGATGAAACAGATGCGCCACTGCTCATTGACACGGATCGAGTGCTGGCCTGCGCGATCCGCTTTCAACGCTTCTAGCCTATTGCCGGGCGGCGCCCGTAGATCGGTTAGGACCTGCGCCTGATTGAGAAGGCGCAGTTTCCTCAAAGCCGTCGATTGGATATCCGGCGGCAATTTTCGACTCTGCCGACCAGACCAGATCAACGCGGTTTCCGGATCGGCAAAGCCTGGGATCATGCGCAACTATAACGCATAACGTTATCGGGGGCAATTTCCGAATGTCACGTTGCGGCGTTCACGCTAGCTCAAATATTCCGATCAAGACTTCCCGGAGCGCTCGTGCGGTAATCTGTCCGGTGCTATGTGTCGGTAACTTCTGTTCGACGAGAGCCTTAGCCTTATTTTTATGATCTAAATCTCCGAAGCGAATTTCCAATTCGACAAGACCGATCAAAACCTCCCGGAGGACTCGCGCGGTTATCCTTCCGACCCCATTGGTCGGAAGCATTTCCTCGATCAGCGCTATCGCACGTCTCTTCCGCTCAAAATTCCCGCAAGTCTTCTCAACAGACAACGGGATGAAGGCCTCATTTCCGTCGTCTCGTCGCACTCCTTTTTCGTAATTGATGATGGTGCTGAGCGATAGGTCGAGCATGTCAGCGGCTTGCTGCTGAGTAAGCCCCATGCGAGCGCGCCAATCCCTGAATTCGGTGTTGTCCATCTCGATTGCCTCTGTTGCTTAGCAGACCATTTTGCCTGGCAACTCTGCTTAGCCCTGGTCGCGTCGAGAGCAAGCGGAAACATGCAGAAAGTGCATATAATAAGTGCATATTGTGCATATTTGTATTATTATTGGACTTGCGATCATGTGACACGCATCGCGGCATTTAACGATCCGACCGCGCTTGGAGTTGCCAAAATCCTTGATCGCCGCGTAGCTTTAATGGCGGCGCCCCCCGGCCTCACAGCGCCAGATACGCATCCCGCACATCAGGCCGGGCATCGAACTCCGCCATCGTACCCGCAAAGCGGATGCGGCCTTTCTCGATGACATAAGCGCGGTCGGCGACGAGGCGTGCGAAATGGAGGTTCTGCTCACTCACCAGCAGGCTCAGGCCCTCGCGCTTCATGTCGCGGATCGCCTCGATCATCTGCTCGACGATTTTTGGCGCGAGCCCCTCCGACGGCTCGTCGAGTAGGACGAGCGAGGGATTGCCCATCAGCGTGCGCGCGATCGTCAACATCTGCTGTTCGCCGCCCGACATGCGTCCGCCGGGCCGGCCGCGCAATTCGCGCAGGTTCGGGAAAATCTTGAACAGGCGCTCGAGCGTCCAGGTCGGCGCGCCCGCACGCGGCGCCTGCCGACCGACCAGCAGATTTTCCTCGACCGTCAGATCGGAGAAGATGCGCCGGTCCTCCGGGACATAGCCGAGGCCGCGCCGCGCGATGTCATAGGTGGCGAGCGCGGACACGTCCTCGCCGTTGAATATGACCTTGCCGCTGCGGTTGGCGATCAGGCCGAGAATCGCGCGAAAGGTCGTCGACTTGCCGGCCCCGTTGCGCCCGAGCAGCGCCGTGACCTCGCCCGCGCCGACTTCAAGCGCGACATCGGTGAGAATAAGCGCCTGGCCATAGGCGGCGTTGAGGCCGCTGACGCGAAGCTTGGCGTCGGCATGGGTCATTGCTTGGCCTCATAGAGCGCGCCGGCGCCAAGATAGACCGCCTGCACCTCCGGATTGGCGCGCACCGCCGCGGGCGCGCCCTCGGCGATCAGCACGCCGCGATTGAGTACGAGAATGCGCTGGGCGTGCTCGAACACCACGTCCATGTCATGTTCGGTGAATAGCACGCCGATCGTGCGCTCTTGCGCGATGCGCGCGGTCAGGCTCATCAGCGCGTTGCGCTCCCTCGGGGCCATGCCGGCGGCGGGTTCGTCCATCAGCAGGAGTTTCGGCTCGTTGGCCAACGCGATGGCGAGTTCGAGCCGTTTGAGATCGCCATAGGCGAGTTCGCCGCAAGAGCGCTCGGCCTGGTCGGCCATGCCGACGAGCGCGAGCAGGCGCGCCGCTTCCTCTTCGTAATAATGCGCCGCCCAGCGATTCCACTGCCATTGGCGGCGATGATGCGCGAGCAGCGCCATCTGCACGTTTTCGACGACCGTCATCGAGGCGAAGGTCGCGGTGATCTGGAAGGTGCGCCCGACGCCAAGCCGCCCGATGTCGCGCGGCGCCATCCCGTGCGTGCTCCGGCCGAAAATGTGGATGCGCCCGCTGGTCGGCGCGAGCTGGCCGTTGATCAGGTTGAAACAGGTGCTCTTGCCGGCGCCGTTCGGCCCAATCAGCGCAAGCATCTCACCCGCCTCCAGCGCAAAGCTCACGCCTTTGACCGCCTCGAAGCCGGAATAGATCTTGCCGAGATTCTCGACCGCGAGAATGCTCATGAGCTTTCTCCACCGGTTCGCGGCGCGCGGCGCGCGCGCCAGGATTCGAAAGCGCCGACGACGCCCTTGGGGAAAAGCACGACGAGGACGACGATGAGCAAGCCGAGCGCGAGCTTGGAATAATCGGTGTGGCTGATGATCCAGATCGACAGCGAGCGATAGAGCGCCGCGCCGACAATGCCGCCCGAGACCGTATCGACGCCGCCCAGCAGCACCATCACTAGCCCATCGATGGACAGCGGAATGCCGAGATTGTCGGGAAACACGCTGCCTTTGAGAAACGCATAGAGCGCGCCGGCGAGCGCTGCGAAGCCGCCGGCGATGGCGAAGCTTATCCACTGAATGCGCCGCCGCTCGAGACCGATCGCCTCGGCGCGCAGTTCGGAATCGCGCAAGGCGCGCAGGGAATAGCCAAACGGCGAGAAGAGGATCATGCGCAAGGCGGCGATTCCGGCGGCGACAAGCGCGAGCGTGAGCCAATAGAAATGCGCAGGCGCGGCGGCCCAGGCGCTCGGCCATATGCCGAGCAGGCCATTGTCGCCGCCGGTGACGTCGCTCCATTGATAGGCGACGGACCAGGCGATCTGGGCGAAGGCGAGCGTCAGCATCGCAAAATAGACGCCCGACAGCCGCACGCAGAACCAGCCGAAGAGAATGGCGCCGGCGAGGCCGAGCAGCGGCCCGGCGATCAGCGCCGCCTCCATGCCGAGACCGAACTGCTTGAGCGCAAGCGCAGCGCCATAGGAGCCGAGGCCAAAATAGGCGGCATGGCCGAAGGAGACGAGGCCGCCGGCGCCGATGAGAAAATGCAGGCTCGCCGCAAAGAGGACGAAGATCAGCACCTCCGTCGCGACCGTGAGATAATAGTCGCCGACGGCGAGCGGCGCCAGCGCCAGGACGGCGAGGGCGAGGACAACGGCGAGGCGTCCGCGCGCGGCGAGCGGGCGCCAGCGCAGGATCGCCGCCCCGCCCGCCGCGCGCGCGGCCGCTTCGGCGCGCCCGAGCAGGCCCCATGGCCTGACGATCAGCACCAGCGCCATCACCAGAAACACAAGGACGATGGATATTTTTGGAAAGACGAGAATGCCGAAGGCGTTGAGTTCCGAGACGATGATCGCGGCGAGAAACGTGCCGAGCACATTGCCGAGACCGCCGATGACGACCACCACCAGCACTTCGGTGATGACCTGCAAATCCATCGTATGGTTCGCCGACTGGCGCGGCAGTTCGAGCGCGCCGCCGAGCGCGGCGAGAAAGACGCCGAGCGCGAAAACGCTGGTGAACAGCCATTTCTGGTTGACGCCGAGCGCGGCGACCATTTCGCGATCCTGCGTCGCCGCGCGCACCAGCACGCCCCAGGTGGTGCGGCGAAACAACAGCCATAGCAGCCCAAGCACGAGCGGCCCGAGCGCGATGAGCAAGAGATCATAGGTCGGGAAAGGCAGGCCGAAGAGATCGATGGCGCCCTTGAGGCCGGGCGCGCGCGGCCCGAGCAGCTCGTTCGGCCCCCAGATCAGCAGCGCGAGATCCTCGACGATCAGCGTGACGCCGAAAGTCGCGAGCAATTGGAACAGTTCCGGCGCATCGTAAATGCGTCTGAGCAGGATGATCTCGATGAGCGTTCCGATCGCCGCGACGACGATCGCAGCGAGCAGGATCGCGCCCCAGAAGCCAAAGGCGCCCGAAAACTGCTCAGTGAGCGTGAAGCCGATATAGGCGCCGAGCATATAGAAGGCGCCATGCGCGAAATTGACGATGCGCGTGACGCCGAAAATGATCGAAAGGCCAGAGGCGACGAGGAACAGCGAGCATGCGCTCGCCAGTCCGGTGACGAATTGATCGAAGTAGAAGTTCAACGGGAACACCCGCGCGTGCTGGACGCTGACGCGAAGGGCGAGGGGCCATGAGCGCGAGAACAAGGGCGCCATCGCGCGTCATGACCGGGCTTGTCCCGGCCATCCACGCCGCGAAGCCGCAGCAGACCGCGCCGCTCTTCGCTCTTACCTATTCGCTCTGTTCCAATATGAAGGCCGCCCTCTCGCATCAAGACCAGACGTTCTGCGAAAGCTCGGCGTGGATGGCCGGGACAAGCCCGGCCATGACGGTTGAGGGACATATGAGGCGACGCTCCTTATTTCTCTGGCTGTGAGGCGTCGCATTTTCCTTACGAGATCAGTTCTGCGGACGCAGCGCTTTCACGTCTTCGTCGGAGGGAAGATATTTGCCTCCGTCATTATAGGTCACGTCGACCATCACGCCCTTGCCGTCCTTCAGCGCGGTCTTGCCAACGAAGGCGCCGAGCGTCGACTGATGGTCGGATTTGCGGAACGTGATCGGACCGAAGGGCGTATCGACCGCTATGCCTTCCGCCGCATCGACGAGTTTCTCGCTGTCGGTCGACTTGGCCTTGGCGAGGATGGCGGCCGCGGCCTTGAGCGTGGAATAGCCGACCACCGAACCGAGGCGCGGATAGTCGTTATATTTGTCCTGATAGGCCTTGAGGAAGGCGGCATGGTCGGGAATCGTCACGGCGTTCCAGGGATAGCCGGTGACGATCCAGCCCTCCGGCGTCTCGTCCTTCAGGGGATCGAGATATTCCGGCTCGCCGGTGAGGAAGCCGACCACCGAGCGGTCCTTGAACAGGCCGCGCGTATTGCCCTCGCGCACGAGCTTGACGAGGTCGGGGCCGAAAGTGACGACGAGGATCGCCTCAGGTTCGGTCTTGGCGATCGCTTCGGCCACAGCGCCCGCGTCGATCTTGCCTTGCGGCGGCCATTGCTCGCCGACCCACTGGATGTCGGGCCGCTTCTCCGACAGCAGCTTCTTGAACACGGCGACGGCCGACTGGCCATATTCGTAATTGGGGGCGATGGTCGCCCATTTCTTGGCCGGCAGTTTCGCCGCTTGCTCGGCGAGCATCGCCGCCTGTTCGTAATTGGCCGGCCGCAGGCGGAACGTATAGCGATTGCCCTTCGACCAGGTGATGGCGTCGGTGAGCGGTTCAGCCGCCAGGAACGGGATTTTCTTCTGCTTGGCGAAATCGGATACAGCGAGGCCGATATTCGAGAAGAAGGTTCCCGCGAGCATCACCACCCCGTCATTGGAGACGAGTTCGTTGGCTTGCGTCACGGCGTCGGCCGGCTTGCCGCCGTCGTCCTTGGAAATCACTTCGAGCTTCTTGCCGTCGACGCCGCCCTTGGCGTTGATCTCGTCAAGCGCAAGCTGCCAGCCCTTGCGATAAGGCTCGGTGAAAGAGGGAAGCGCGGAATAGGAATTGATCTCGCCGATCTTGATCGTCTCCTGCGCAACGCCCGGCGCGCTCGAGCCCGCCAGCCCCGCGATGACGACCAAGGCCGAAAATATCGCCGACGAAGTTTTCATGATGTCGCTCCCGATCATTGCCCAAAACGCTGGTTTTCCATCCTTAGCCAGCGTCTATCAAAGCCTGTTGACGCTCTCGATCCCGTTCTTCGTCAGGTCTAGCGGGCGCAAATATCCCGCAGCCAAATTCGTTTGTATACAAATGATCCTGCGGGGCGGAAGTTTTGTCAAGCGCGGGACTTTGGCCGCCGGAAGGCGCCGAATTTCGTTCGGTTGGCCCGCGATCCATGATCAATGACGTTTGGTCTCCGCGATCTCTGATTTCTTGTAAATGTGTGCTACGCGCGCCGCTTCTCTTCCGTCGCCACATGCCGCCGCAGCACGCGGTTGATTTCGGTTTGATAACTGCCGCTCGCGGCGTGCTCCTTGAACCAGGTCAACACGTCGGCATCGAGCCGAATCGTCACGGGCTGTTTGAGCGGTCGATAGAGTTCGCCGCGTCGCGCGTGAATCCAGTTCTCCGCCGGCGCCTCGGGGATATCCGCCGTGTCGATTTGATCGTCTGGGATTGCCGCCAGCTTGACGAGTTCGTCTAATTGCGCGGCGTTACGCTTCTTCCTGCCCATACCAGCACGTATGCATGACAGTGTAATCGGCGAAAGCCCTGAATATAGCGCCAATCCGAGGGTGGGGTGGAAAGCGTCAACGTTTTTGGCTAATATTGAGCGCGACGAAGGAGTCTCCCGCCATGGCCGCCGCGAAGCCTCGCATCACGCTTGATCCGAAAGTTTTGGCTGGCAAGCCCGTCATAGCCGGCACAAGATTGTCGGTGGAGTTCGTCATTGGGCTTATGGCAGACGGATGGAGCGAGGCCGATATCCTGGCCAATTACCCCGGACTAAAGCACGACGACCTCATCGCCTGTCTCGCTTATGCGCGCGATACGTTGAGCTCCGAGAGGGTCTTCCCGAGCGCCGCCTGATATGCGTTTCCTTGCTGACGAGAATTTCCCAGGCGCTGCCGTGGAGGCGGTCAGGGAAGCAGGGCATGATATCGTTCGCGTTACCACCGCGGCTCCCGGAGCGAGCGACGCCGATGTACTCGCTTGGGCGGCGCGCGAGGGGCGCGTTGTCCTGACCTTCGATAAGGACTTCGGCGAACTCGCCAAAGCTTCGCGATTGCCAAATCCGTGTGGCGTTATCCTGTTTCGCATACCCCTTCGTGCGCCGGGCGATGTCGGGCGGCGGCTGGCCGATCTCATCGCCTCCCGCGATGATTGGGGCGGACATTTCACCGTGATCGAGCGGGGCCGGGTTCGGATGCGAAGCCTCGGCTCGCCGACATAGCGGCGAGGGTCGCCAGAGGGAAATCCACCATCCCCACTGGCTTCCCGCCCGAGCTTTGTCGTAGAGATCATTTCATGAACATCCGTGCGATTCGCATCATCGGCATCGATCCGGGCTTACGCAATGTCGGCTGGGGGTTGATCGAGGTCGAGGGCTCGCGGCTTGTCTACATCGGCTGCGGTTCGATCCAGACGCGCGCCGATCTTTCGCTCGCCGAACGGCTGGCGCAGATTCATCGCGGCCTCACCGCTTTGATCGAGGCGCATCGGCCGCATGAGGCAGCGGTCGAGGAGACATTCGTCAATCGCGATCCGCAATCGGCGCTGAAACTCGGCCAGGCGCGCGGCATCGCGCTCGCCGCGCCCGCTTTGCTTGGCCTGCCCGTCGCCGAATATGCCGCCAATGTCGTCAAGAAAACCATTGTCGGCGTCGGCCATGCCGAAAAGGCGCAAATCGCGATGATGGTGAAAATGCTGCTGCCCACGAGCCCCGCCGCCTCGCCCGATGCGGCCGACGCGCTGGCGGTGGCGATCACCCATGCGCAGCACCGGCTGGCCCGGGCGCGAGGCGCGGCATGATCGGCAAGCTCAAGGGCCTCGTCGATTCGGTAAGCGAGGAAACGCTCATCCTCGACGTCAACGGCGTCGGCTATGTCGTGGCGGCTTCGGCGCGCACCTTGCGCAACCTGCCGGCGATCGGGCAGGCCGCCACTTTGCATATCGAGACGCAGGTGCGCGAGGATGCGATCCGCCTGTTCGGCTTCCTCGCCGAGGGCGAGCGCGACTGGTTTCGCCTGCTGCAGAGCGTGCAGGGCGTCGGCGCCAAAGTCGCGCTGGCGATTTTGGGCATTTTGTCGTCTGCCGAACTATCGAGCGCGATCGCGCTGCAGGACAAAGCGATGGTGGCGCGCGCCCAAGGGGTCGGCCCCAAACTCGCTGCGCGCATTGTGCTGGAGTTGAAAGACAAGGCGCCGGCTTTGGGCGTCGCTGATCTCGGCGGCGATATCGCTAGCGCCTCGCCCGCCGGCGCGCTCAGCCGCGGCGCACAGGACGCGGTTCTCGCGCTCGTCAATCTCGGCTACGCCCGCCCGCAGGCGGCGCTGGCGGTGGCCAGAGGCGTCGCTACGCTAGGCGCCGATGCTGAGACGGCCGCGCTGATCCGGCTCGGTCTGAAGGAATTGGCGCAGTGAACGATTTTACGATACTCTGGTCGATACAGATGAGGTAAAACGATGTCCGCCACCACCACGCTTTCGCCAAAATTCCAAATTTCGATTCCTAAGGAAGTCCGCCAGCGGTTTCATTGGCGGGCCGGCCAGAAATTCGTCGTCATTCCGAAAGGCGAGGGCGTGCTGCTTCTTCCCGAACCGGAGGCCAAAGACCTGATCGGCCTCACGCGGGGCGCCGACACCAGCGACTATCGCGACCGCAATGACCGCTATTGATGCGCGTCGTCGATACGTCCGCCTGGATCGAATGGACCAGCGACACGCCCCTCGGGCAGCAGCTTGCGCCGCAGATTCCCAACAAGGATCAATGGCTCGTGCCGACTGTGGTGCAGTACGAACTCGTCCGATGGGCGCGACGCCATTTCGGCGAAGACGCCGCCGACAAATTGCTCGCCTACTCGATGGGCTGCCTCGTCGCGCCACTCGATACGCGTCTTGCAACCCGCGCCGCCGACTGCGCGCGCGCGCACACGCTAGCGATGGCGGACGCAGTCATCTACGCGACGGCCATCGAGTCGGGCGCTGACCTGCTGACATGCGACGCCCATTTCGCCGGTTTGCCGCATGTCGTCCATTTCGCCAAGAGTGCGCCTTGATCGGCGCCCTCGCAAATCCTGCGCCGGGGCTCGGCGCAGAAGCGCTAAGCCGGTCGCTTTGAGGACAGCATGACCACGCCCCCCCGCCGCCTCGTCTCAGCCGAAAAGCGCCCTGAGGACGATGTCGCCCTGCGCCCGCAGGTCCTCGCCGATTTCACCGGCCAGGAGGCGGCGCGCAAGAACCTGAAAGTCTTCATCGAATCGGCCAAGACGCGCGGCGAGGCGTTGGATCACGTGTTGTTCGTCGGCCCGCCGGGCCTCGGCAAGACGACGCTCGCGCAGATCGTCGCGCGCGAGCTCGGCGTCAATTTCCGCTCGACCTCGGGGCCGGTGATCGCCAAAGCCGGGGATCTGGCCGCCCAGCTCACCAATCTGGAGCCGCGCGACGTTTTGTTCATCGACGAAATCCATCGCCTCAATCCCGCGGTCGAGGAAATTCTCTATCCCGCGATGGAGGATTTCCAACTCGATCTGATCATCGGCGCGGGGCCGGCGGCGCGTTCGGTCAAGATCGATCTTGCGCAATTCACGCTGATCGGCGCGACGACCAGGGCGGGTCTGCTCACCACGCCTTTGCGCGATCGTTTCGGCATTCCGGTGCGGCTCAACTTCTACACCGTACCGGAACTGGAAAGCATCGTGCGGCGCGGCGCGCGGGTGATCGGCCTGCAGCTCGCCGACGACGGCGCCAATGAGATCGCGCGGCGCGCGCGCGGCACGCCGCGCATCGCCGGACGCCTGCTGCGCCGCGTGCGCGATTTCGCCGTCGTCGAAGGCGCCGCCAGCGTCACGCGCGCCATCGCCGACGGCGCCTTGCGCCTGCTCGATGTCGATCCGATCGGCCTCGACCAGATGGACCGGCGCTATCTCGACACGATCGCCCTGAGTTTTGGCGGCGGCCCGGTCGGCGTCGAGACGATCGCCGCCGCGCTGTCGGAGCCGCGCGACGCGATCGAGGAAATCATCGAGCCCTATCTGATCCAGCAGGGCTTCGTGCAAAGAACGCCGCGCGGCCGCCTGCTGACGACCCACGCCTTCCGGCATCTCGGCTTGAAAGAGCCCGCGCGCGAGGCGCTACAGGCGGGATTGTTCGAGGAAGAGGAATGAGGCTGCGATTTCCTTCTCCCGCTTCGCGGGAGAAGGTGGCCTCGCGAAGCGAGGTCGGATGAGGGCCTGTCGGCGTGACGGTGCGGAAAAAGGAGCGGCTGTTCGGGTCGGCGTCCTGGGCAACCGCCCTCATCCGACCCGACTTCGTCGGGCCACCTTCTCCCGCCGAAGGCGGGAGAAGGGAAGCGCGGCAGTGCGACTGATTGATCTGGGGACTCTTCTTGCCAAGCCTGTTTCGCTTCCTCTTCGTCCTCGCCCTCATCGCCGGGCTGATCTATGGCGGGATGGTCGCGCTGGTCGCTTTTGTGAAGGTACAGCCGCGCGAAATGACACAGACCATCGCCCTGCCCAAGCCGCCGAAATGAACGCATGAAAACCCCCAGCCCGAGCCGCCGTCTCATCGAAGCCTTTCTCGAGGCGATCGCCGCCGAGCGCGCGGCGAGCCGCAACACGATCGAGGCCTATCGGCGCGACCTTGAGGATTATTCGGCGTTTCTGGCCGGCAGAGGCGTCGATCCACTGAAAGCGTCGAGCGACGACGCGCGCGCCTTCCTCGCCCATCGCGGCGCGGCGGGCCTGAAGGCCTCAAGCCTGGCGCGCCAACTCTCCTCGGTGCGCCAATTCCATAAGCACCTTTATCTCGAAGGACGCCGGACCGACGATCCGACCATGGCGATCGAAGGACCGCGCCGAGGACGCCCGATCCCCAAAGTCCTGAGCGTCATAGAAGTCGATAAATTGCTGACCGTCGCGCGCGAAGGTCTCGATGTGGAAGGACGCCCCGCGGCGGAGCGTTTGCGGGCCGTCCGCCTGTCTTGTCTGGTCGAGCTGCTCTATGGCTCGGGCCTGCGCGTCTCCGAACTGCTGGGCCTGCCCAAATCGACGGCGCGGTCGCGCGAGCCGCTGATCGGCGTGCGCGGCAAGGGCGCCAAGGAGCGGCTCGTTCCGATTTCCGAACCGGCGCGCGCGGCGATCAACATCTATCGCGCCATGCTGGAGGAACGCGCGCCCGGCGCCGCCAAAAGCCCTTGGCTGTTTCCCGCCGATAGCGAGAGCGGCCATCTCACCCGCCAGGCCTTCGCGCGCGAGCTCAAGGTTCTGGCCGCCGCCGCCGGCATATCCGCGTCGCGCATCAGCCCGCATGTGCTGCGCCACGCCTTCGCCAGCCATCTCCTGCAAAACGGCGCCGATCTCCGGGTGGTCCAGGACCTGCTCGGCCATGCCGATATTTCGACGACGCAGATTTACACCCATGTGCTCGACGAACGCGCCAAGGCGATGGTGCGCGACCTGCACCCGCTGGGGGATGAGTAGCGTCCCGCCTTGACTTCCCCGCCCCTTGCCGCCACTTAAGCGCGCCCTCCAGGGGTCGGTTTTGTTAAGGGCCAATGCGCAGCTATCTCGATTTTGAAACGCCGGTCGCCGAAATTGACGCGAGGATCGACGAATTGCGCGCCCTCGCCGCAAAGGGGGATTCGCCGGCCATCCTTGAAGAGATCGGCAAGCTGGAGGCCAAATCCGCCAAAGCCTTGACCGATCTCTATACCGCGCTGACCCCCTGGCAGAAAACGCAAGTCGCTCGCGTTCAGGGGCGCCCCCATTTCCACGATTACATCAAGGGACTGATTGAGGATTTCACGCCGCTCGCCGGCGATAGAAAGTTTTCCGAGGATGAGGCGATCGTCGGCGGCCTCGGTCGGTTTCGCGGCCGCTCGGTCTGCCTGATCGGCCAGGAAAAGGGCGAGGACACCGCCAGCCGCCTACGCCATAATTTCGGCATGGCGCGCCCCGAGGGTTATCGCAAGGCGGCGCGCCTGATGGAGCTGGCCGACCGTTTCGACCTGCCGGTCATCTCCCTTGTCGACACCGCCGGCGCCTTTCCTGGCATCGACGCCGAAGAGCGCGGCCAGGCCGAGGCGATCGCGCGTTCAACCGACATGTGCCTGTCGCTCGGCGTGCCCAATGTCGCCGTCATCGTCGGCGAAGGCGGCTCGGGCGGCGCGGTGGCGATCGCCACCGCCAACAAAGTGCTGATGCTGGAGCATTCCATCTATACCGTCGCTTCGCCCGAAGCCTCGGCCTCGATCCTGTGGCGCGATTCTTCGCGGGCCCAGGACGCGGCGACCAATATGAAGATCACCGCGCAGGATCTGCTGAAATTTGGCATTATCGACGGGATCATCGCGGAGCCGCTCGGCGGCGCCCATCGCGATCCCCAGGCCGCGATCGTCGCCACGGGCGCTGCGATCGCCGGCGCGCTCGAGCAGATGGGCAATATGTCGCGCGATCAGGTGCGCGACGCGCGCGCCGCGAAATTCCTCAGCATTGGCCGAAAAATCTAGGCAGGATTTCGGAAAAGCATCGCGCGGTTTTCCGTAAAAATCCTGCTTCGTCAAAAGACCCCAAGCGGGGACAATCGCGCTTAACGGAACCTTCACCATATTCCCACGACCGGGGCGTTTGCAGTAAGCTCCCGGAAAGGATAAGAGCATTAACTCCGGCAGGGTGAACATTGACGCAATGGCCCGCTCAAGCGGGCGCCGAGAGCAGTGAAACAATGACGAGAAGCTTTTGGGGATCAAGGTTGGCGGCCTTCGCGTTGGCCGCTTCGCTTGCGGCGATGCTGGCCGGTTGCGATGGCGACCAGCTCGCGGGTGGTTCGGGGCGTTCTTTGTCGCCGATTCCGCCCCAGACAATCGCGCTGATGCAGCAGATGGACACGGCGACCTCTTCGCCCGTCCTCATCCGCACCTATAAGAAGGAAGCGGAATTCGAAATCTGGAAGATGAAGACCGACGGGCGCTATGCGCTCTTGAAGACCTATCCGATGTGCCGCTGGTCGGGCCAACTCGGCCCCAAGACGCGCGAGGGCGATCGCCAGGTGCCGGAAGGATTCTATCCGATCACGCCGGGCCAGATGAACCCGAATTCGAATTATTATCTCTCGTTCAACGTCGGCTATCCCAACGCCTATGATCGCGCGTTCGGACGCACCGGCGGCACGATCATGGTGCATGGCGCCTGTTCGTCGGCCGGCTGTTTCTCGATGACCGACGCCCAGATCGCCGAGATCTACGCGATCGCGCGCGACGCCTTCAACGGCGGCCAGCGCGAAATCCAGATGCAGTCCTATCCCTTCCACATGACGGCTGAGAATCTGGCCAAACATCGGCTCGACCCCAACATCGACTTCTGGAAGCAATTGAAAAACGGCTCCGATCATTTCGAAGTCACGAAAGCCGAGCCGCAGGTCGGCGTTTGCGCCAAGCGTTACGTCTTTGGCGCGCCGAATGTTGGCGATTCCAATCCGACCGGAACTTGCCCGGCCCTGCATCGCGACGAGCAGGTGGAGGCGGATGTCGCGGCCAAACAGGCGCGCGACGACGCGGCTGTCGCCCAATTGGTCGCGCAGGGCGTCAAGCCGATCGAGCTCGTCTATGACGACGGCGGCCAGAACCCCTCGTTCATCGGCCAGAAGGGCGACGTCAGCCGTCCGGACGCCATCACGGCCAGCCCGACCGAAGTGGTGCTTGACGACAAGACCGGCCAGCCGGTTCCCACAGTCGTCAAGGTCGCGGAAGCAACGCAGGCGCAGCACGTTGGCGCAGCGCCCGTCGTCGCAAGCGCTCCGGCCCAGACAATGGTCGCGCAAGCGCCCGCTTCGTCTGATGCGACGCCTGCCGGTTCGCCGCTTTCGCCGGTCGGGCTCGTGGGCGGCGCCACCGACGCCAGTCAGTCCTTCGTCAAGAAGTGGTTGAGCTTCGGCGGCGACGCCGCCGATGCGTCCAGCGCCGTGAAAGTCTATGAGCCGGCGCAGCCCGTCCCCTCCGACGTGCCGCTGCCGCCGCGCCGCAACGCAGCCAACGATTCGGCAAGCAAGCCGCAAGCCTCGCTAAAAGTCCAGAGCTTCGCCGCGCGGCCCACCCAGCTCAAACCTGCCCCGGGCACGCTGGCTCTGGCCGCCGCGCCTTCGCAATAAATAAGGGAAGCGAGGCTGCGCGCTAGGCCTGGCGCCTGGCGGCGCGTCTGATACCGTCGCGAAGGAAAGCGAGAAATTCCTGCGCGGCCTGATCGCCTGCGAAGGCATGCGCCGGAATGAACGCGGGCGCGCCCTGGCGGCGCCAGAGATAAATGATGCCGCCGGCCTCCTCGGCCTCGTCGCAATCGGCGAAAGCAAATTGGCGAGACCCGCCGGCGCTCTCCATGCGCAGACCCGAATCATCGAGCCTGACGACGACCTGGCCGGCCTCCTGTAAAGCGGTCATCGCGGCCAGATTGCTCTTTTGCGCGCCGCGCAGGCGCCAATGCGCGGCCATGCGGGCCGCCATGAAGGCGATCGCGGCGAGAATCAGCGCCCCTTCGCCAAAGCGCCGGGCGATCAGGCCGGTCAGGGTCAAGATGACGACAAAGGCGACGAAAAGCGCAAACGCGACCAGCGGCGCCACATGATTGCGCGACAGGCGCCCGGCCAAAACCGAACGCAAGCCGGCGCGCGAAGCGGCGGTCTTTGCCTCCTCCGGCGTCAGCGTGAAGGAATAGGGTCCCAATGCCGTCGGCGCTTGCGCGTCGCTCACGTCTCGCTCGGCGCCAGCGTTTGCAGGGCGAGCGCATGAACGCCGCCAGCGATTTCATCGGCGAGCAGCGCATAAACCATGCGATGGCGCTCGACCCGCCCCTTGCCGGAGAAGCGAGCCGACGCCACCTTAATGCGGTAATGGGTCTCACCGCCCGCGCGCGCGCCGCTATGGCCGGCGTGAAGATGCGATTCGTCGGCGACCTCGAGCCTGATCGGTTCGAGCCCGGCTTCCAGCTTTTCTTTGATGCGGGCCTCGGTGTTCATGCGTCTGCCTTATCTCTCGTATATGGCGCGGGATTGGCGCGCTCCGCGCCGAATTTTCTGTGTCGCATTGTCTTCACGTGAATTTTATCTGCTTCGCTTGATAAGAATACGGGCTTGCCGCTCGGTCGGCGGCCTCTTAAGGTCGCCAGAATGAATCTCAATTCGCGTTTATTCGATCGAATCCGTGTGAAATCAGCGCCGCAGGCCGCCGATCCTGTCGTCGTGCCTTGCAATCACCCGGGATGCAAGGCCGAAGGCGTTTTTCGCGCCCCTATGGGGCGCGAGCGCGAAGGCCAATATTTTTCGTTCTGCAAGGATCATGTGCGCGAATATAACGCGACCTACGATTATTTCAGGGGCATGAACGACGAAGCGCTCGCCAAATTCCAGAAAGACGACATCGTCGGCCATCGGCCTACCTGGCCGCTTGGCGCCCGGCGCGGCTCGCGTCCCGGTCCCGAGCCAAGTGACGAAACGATGTTCGGCGAGGCGCGCGTCTCCCGCCGCCGGGGCGTCGGACGTAAATACAAGCATGAGCCGCGTTATAACATTCTCGCGCTCAAGGCGCTTGGCGCGCTCGACCTCGACGCGCGCGCCGATGAGGCGGCCATCAAGGCCCGATACAAGGAACTGGTGAAACGCCACCATCCCGACGCCAATGGCGGGGACCGGTCGTCGGAAGAAAAATTGCGCGAGATCATTCAGGCCTATAATTACCTCAGATCGAACAAGCTGGTCTGAGGTGAGCGCCAGCTTGTTATGGCCCCAAACTGTCCTTCATCGATGGACGGCTATCGGCCTTTCGCCGCAAGGCGGGATGTCTTTATAATGCTTGAGGCCCTGCCCGCTCGCCGGGCGGGAACGGAGGATTGATGAAAGTCGCATTATCGCAATCGCAGAGCGAAACGGCCGGCGCCATCCCGGGGCCGCCCGACACGCGTGTGTCCGTGCGTAAAACATTCGGCATCGACTCGGATATGGAGGCGCCCGCCTATTCCGCGCCCGACGAGCATGTGCCCGATTTCGACCCCGATTATCTCTTCGATCGCGACACCACGCTCGCCATTCTCGCGGGCTTCGCGTTCAACCGCCGCGTCATGATCACCGGCTACCACGGCACCGGCAAATCGACCCATATCGAGCAGGTCGCCGCGCGCCTCAACTGGCCGCTGGTGCGCATCAATCTGGACAGCCACGTTTCGCGCATCGATCTCGTCGGCAAGGATGCGATCGTCCTCAAGGACGGCAAGCAGATCACCGAGTTTCGCGACGGCATTCTGCCCTGGGCGATCCAGAACAATATCGCTTTGTGTTTCGACGAATATGACGCGGGCCGCCCCGACGTGATGTTCGTCATCCAGCGCGTGCTCGAAGTGTCCGGACGCCTGACGTTGCTCGATCAGCGCCGCGTCATCCGCCCGCATCCGGCGTTCCGGCTGTTCGCCACCGCCAACACGGTCGGCCTTGGCGACACCTCCGGGCTCTATCACGGCACGCAGCAGATCAACCAGGGCCAGATGGACCGCTGGTCGATCGTCGCGACGCTGAACTATCTGCCGCATGACAAGGAAGTCGACATCGTGCTCGCCAAATCGCCGCACCATCGCGCGCGCAAGGACGGACGCGACATCATCAATAAAATGGTGCGCGTCGCCGACCTCACCCGCAACGCCTTCGTCAATGGCGATCTGTCGACCGTGATGAGCCCGCGCACCGTGATCACCTGGGCGGAAAACGCCGACATTTTCAAAGACGTCGGCTTCGCCTTCCGCCTCACCTTCCTCAACAAATGCGACGAGCTGGAGCGCACCCTGGTCGCCGAATTCTACCAGCGCTGCTTTGGCCAGGAATTGCCGGAGAGCGCGCTGAACGTGGCGCTGAGCTGAGAAGGCAGTGGCGGCGTGAATTCCTTCTCCCGCTTCGCGGGAGAAGGTGGCGCGCAGCGCCGGATGAGGGCCTTTCGGCGTGAAGGAGCTCTTCTTTCGCGGCGCCCAGCTTTGAGGCCCTCATCCGACCCGACTTCGTCGGGCCACCTTCTCCCGCGAACGGGAGAAGGGTCAGACGAAAGGCTCCTCCTCTGCGTCTTCTGGCCCTCTCCGGCAGCCTGCGCGCCGCCTCGACCAACACCGCCGCGCTGGAGGCCCTGAGCCGTCTTGCGCCCGCCAGCGTAGAAATCACCCTTTATCGTGATCTCGCCGCCCTGCCCCATTTCAATCCTGACGAGGACGCGCCGCCGCCGGCCGCCGTCGCGTTGCGCGCGCTGGTGGGATCAAGCGCGGGCCTCATCATCGCCATGCCCGAATATGCCCATGGCGTGCCCGGCGCGTTCAAAAACGCGCTGGACTGGCTGGTCAGCAGCGACGTCTTTCCCAGCAAGCCGGTCATGCTGGTCAATACCGCGCCGCGGGCGTTTCACGCCCAATCCGCCTTGCGGGAAACGCTCGCGACCATGTCGGCGCGTCTGGTTCCCGAGGCTTTCGTCTCCTTGCCGCTGACCAGTCAGGCGATCGACGCCCAGGCCATCATCGCCAACAACCGTTTCGCGGCCGCTCTGCGGGAAGCTCTCGATTGTTTCGTCAGAGCCATCCGGGGTGACGGCGGCTAATCGGGTCGGCTATACCTATATTTTGAGAACGATCGCCGCCCCAGACCCAAGCGAAAGCCCTATGCCGCCCGTCGACATCAAAATGCCCAGCAATCGCAAAGCCGCCGGCAAGGCGGAAGCGCCGAACGAGCCGTTCAAGCGCGCGATCGCTTCATGCACGCGGGCGATGTCCAGGCATCCGGAGCTTGAAATCTCATTCGCCGCCGACAAGCCTTCGCTGGTCGGCGGCCCGGACGGCGCCAAGGCGCGCCTGCCGGAGCCGCCGCGTAAACCCAATCCGCGCGAGGCGGCGATCCTGCGCGGCCTCGCCGATTCCATGGCTTTGCGGCTCGCCTGTCATGACGAGGCGGTTCATCGCCGGTTTGCGCCGCAAAATCAGGCTGCGCGCGGCCTGTTCGACGCGGTCGAACAGGCGCGCGTCGAAGCGATCGGCGCGCGCCGCATGGAGGGCGTCGCCTCCAATCTGACCGCCATGCTCGACGATCGGTTCCATCGCGGACCTTACGCCGAAGTCACCGACCGCGCCGACGCGCCGCTCGACGATGCCGTGGCGATGATGGTGCGCGAGCGCCTGACCGGGCTGCAGCCGCCCGCGGCCGCGCAAAAAATCGTCGATCTCTGGCGCCCTTACATCGAGGAGAAGGCAGGCGGCGAGCTCAATCGGCTCGACGCGTCGATCCTCGATCAGCGCGCTTTCGCCAAATCGATCCATAAATTGCTCGCCTCGCTCGATATGGCCAGCGATTCGCCCGCCGACGCGGACGACGAAGAGGGCGAATCGGGCGAGGATGCGCCCCCCGACGACGCAGACGGCGCCGATGGCGAGAGCGAGGAAGAGCAGTCGACCGACAAGATGGATATGGAGGCGTCCGACGATGCTTCCGACGAAATCGAGGAAGGCGCGATGGAGGCGGCCGATGCGCCGTCCGGCGAATTTCCCGATGAAGCGGAGGCTGGCGAGGCCGACGAGGCGGCCGAGAGCAAGCCGTCGCCCTCCTCGGGCAATGACCGGCGCGGCCCCGACTATAAGGCTTTCACCACGAAATTCGACGAGATCACCAACGCCGAGGATCTTTGCGAGCCCGAGGAATTGCAGCGCCTGCGCGATTATCTCGACAAGCAATTGCAGAATCTGTCCAGCGTCGTCTCACGCCTCGCCAACCGCCTGCAGCGCCGGCTGATGGCGCAACAGAATCGTTCGTGGGAATTCGACCTCGAAGAGGGCATGCTCGATCCCGCGCGCCTGTCGCGCGTCATCATCGATTCGCAGCAGCCGCTGTCCTTCAAGCGTGAGAAGGACATGGATTTTCGCGACACGGTGGTGACGCTGCTGATCGACAATTCCGGCTCGATGCGCGGACGCCCGATCACGGTGGCGGCGACCTGCGCCGACATATTGGCGCGCACGCTGGAGCGCTGCGGCGTCAAGGTGGAGATTCTCGGATTCACGACCCGCGCCTGGAAGGGCGGACAGGCGCGCGAAGCCTGGCTGCAGGCCGGCAAGCCGCCGGCGCCCGGCCGTCTCAACGACCTGCGCCACCTCATCTACAAGAGCGCCGACGCACCATGGCGGCGCGCGCGCAAGAACCTCGGCTTGATGATGCGCGAGGGCCTGCTAAAAGAAAACATCGACGGCGAGGCGCTCGACTGGGCGCATCAGCGCCTGCTTGGACGCTCCGAGCAGCGCCGTATCCTGATGATGATTTCGGACGGCGCGCCGGTCGACGATTCCACACTATCGGTCAATTCAGGCAATTATCTCGAGCGTCATTTGCGCTATATCATCGAGGAAATCGAAACCCGCTCGCCGGTCGAACTGATCGCCATTGGCATCGGCCATGACGTGACGCGCTATTACCGCCGCGCGGTCACTATCGTCGACGCCGAGGAGCTCGGCGGGGCGATGACGGAGAAGCTCGCCGAATTGTTCGACGAATCGGCGGCGCAAAGCGCAGCGCCGGTCAAGCAGGGCCGGCCGATGCGGGCGAGAACGAAGGCGGCGTGAGCGATCGATTGTTGCGCGCGGCGTCGTTAGCGCCGCGCCGCGATTTTCTCCCGCGCGGCGCTCGCCAGAAACCCCGAGCGCGTCAATCCGCGTTGATTGGCCGCGGCATCGATGGCGCGTAGGAGCCCGGCGTCGAATGTCAGATTCGCGCGCACCGTACGGCCATCGTCAATCATGACGGGAATGATCACCGCCGCTTCGCCCGCCGCAATGTCGATATCGCCGGACGCGAGAATGTCGGCGGCCGTGCGCGCCGGGGGCAAAGTTTTTGCTCCAATGGTCTGATGCTCGATCCATTCACGCGCGGCCGAGGCGGCATCGCGGATGGCGTCGTCAGCGCTGACGCCCGCGCCGTAGCAGCCGGGTAAATCAGGAAAACGCACGCCCCAGTTTCCCTCGCTCTCGTCGATGATTCCGACATAGTCAGTCATCGTCTTCTCCTGTCAGACCCAACCGGCCTTCTTGGCGATGTCGCGCGCCACGCCCGGCGAAACGACGCGATGGCGCGGCACAATGATCAGCACGCCTTCGCGATTGGGATTTGCGAACTTGTCGTGGTTGCCGCCGCCGACGTTCGACCAGTTCTCACGCTCCAGTCGGACGACAATCTTGCGAGTGTTCGTTTCCAAGGTCGGGCCCGCACATCGTAATGCGTATTATAATGCGCGGTGTTCGACAAAATCAACAGTCGATGTGCTATTGGCGGCGCGCGGATTGGTCGTCATCCCGATGTCTTGACCGGTAATCTGCAGCCGAGGTAGCTTAACGCCGCTGCTGTAGGGCGCATCGGCTTTCGGGCCGGAGGGGCATTGCCCGCCTACGACACATCAACTGTAGCGCGCCCGTGCCAAATTTCGAAAACCTGAAGAAGCAAGCCAAGCTATATCTGCGATGGCATCGCGACGGATATTATCCTGTCGCGGCGCAGATCAGATCGGCGTTGGCTCGATATCGCGACCTGAGCGACCGGCAGATCCTTGAGCGCGATTTCAAGCTCAGCGACGCGCAGGAGCTGGTCGCGAGAAAATTCGGATTCGAGAACTGGCAGGCGCTGAAGAAAGGGATCGACGCCATGACGGCCTCAACCATCCAGGAAACTTCAAGGCCCTTCTTCGCCGCCGCCGAGCCTCAGCTGTTCGTCGCCGACATCAAGAAGTCCTGCGATTTCTATACCGAGAAACTCGGCTTCAAGGTCCGGTTCGTCTATGGCGATCCGCCGTTCTACGGTCAGGTGTTCCGCGATGCGGCGCGGCTGAACCTTCGGCACGTCGACAACCCGATATTCGATGCGCGCCTCAGGGCTTCGGAGCATTTATTATCGGCGACAATCGTTCTCGATGATTCCAAGCCGCTGTTCCTGGAATATCAAGCTACCGGCGTCGCCTTCCATCAAACCCTGAAGACGGAGCCATGGGGCGCCCGCACGTTCATCGTGGAAGACCCGGACGGGAACCTGATCGCCTTCTCAGGCGGCTGAGGGCGAGATATTGCGGCATGCGCAGGCAGCGCAGCGTCTGGCGAAAGACAGGCGCAAGCCTCATCCTTCCGCCCCCGCGCCGCGCAGTCCCGCCACCGCCTCCCCGTAGCGCCGGCTGCCGATCAGGATTTCGCCCGTATCCGTGCGCAAGGCGAAATCGCCTGACGGGCGCGGCTCGACCGCGATGGCATGGTTCAGGTTGGCGAGACGCGTGCGGTGCACGCGCGCGAGGCCGAAAGGTAGAAGCCGCGCCTCCTCGCCCGCCAGCGTGCCGCGCACCAGATGGCGCCGGGCGGCGAGGCTGAACTCCACATAATTGCCGGCGGACGCGACCCAGATAATGTCGCGGGCGTCGATTCGGATGCTCGTCGCCCCGTCGCGCAGCCACAAAACGGGGTTAGGCGCCTTGGCGTGATCGTCCGGCCGTGGTGCGACGTCATCGCGATCCGGCACGGGCGTCGGCGCGGGACGGTCGTGAAACCAAAACGCGAGGCCGATGAGCAAGGCGGAGACGATATCCTTGCGCAATTCGTAAGGCGCGTCGGTCGCGAAATTGAAGCTGTAGCTGTAGCTCAACCCGACGCCCAACAAGGCGAGCTTGCGCAGCGCGACCATGCCGAGGATATGGGCCAGGACGAACAGCGCGCAGAGGCCGCCGACGCGTATGCGTATCGCCATGTCCGGCCATGAACCGCCCTTGCGCACCAGCGCGACGCGCCGGCGCGCGCCTATCTGACCGAAGCGGTGTTTCCCTTCTACATCGTGCATCAGACCACGATCATCGCGACCGCTTTCGCGCTGCGCGGCCTCGGCCTGCCGGCCTGGGGCGAGGCGGCGCTCACGATCGCGGCGACGGCGGCAAGTTGCGTCCTGACTTACGAGACGGTGCGCCGCATCGCGTAGCTGAGGCCGCTGTTCGGCCTCAAGCCCGCCGCACAACGACCGCCGCGTTCGCTCGCCTACGTGGCCGATGCAGACGGCAGGGAAGCGGCTTGACCGGTTCTCATAACCTTATTACTGTGAGAATATGAAGAATATCACAGTAACACTTGACGACGAAACCTACCGCCGCGCGCGCATCCACGCCGCGGCGCACGACACCTCGGTCTCGGCGCTGGTCAAAGAGTTTCTCGTCGAAGTTGCGGCCAGCGAAACCGAGCCGGCGCGTTTGAAGAAGCAAGAAGCGCGAATTCGCGAAGCCATTCAATCCTTCAGAGCCGACGATCGGCTCTCCCGCGAGGAAGCGCACGCGCGCAATTCATGAGCGCGCGGCGGTTTCTCGATACGAACATCCTCCTCTATTCGATCAGCCGCGCCGCCGATGAGGAGCCGAAACGGCGGCGCGCGATAGCGCTCCTGGAACAGGAAGATTGTGGTCTCTCGGTTCAGGTTTTGCAGGAATTCTATGTGCAGGCGACCCGCGCCACGCGCCCCGACGCATTGCCGCACGATATGGCCGCCGGCCTGATCGAGGCGTGGCTGCGCTTCCCCGTGCAGGACAATACAATCGCGGTCATCAGGGGCGCGCTGGAGATTCGCGCCGCGCATGGCTTTTCATATTGGGATAGCGCAATCATAGCCGCCGCGCGCGCGCTCGGTTGCCGTGAACTCTATACGGAAGACATGAGCCACGGCCGCGAAATCGACGGCGTCGCCATCGTCAACCCATTTCGTTGAAAATGGAAGGCGGCGAGGGTGCGACGCGGTCGAAAGCCTCAGGCCGCCGCGGCGGCCGCTTCGGCGATCTTCTTCTTGATTTCGCGCTTCAGGATGATCGCGCCCTGCGACAGATCGCCGTCATGCGCCTTGATCAGGAAGGCGTCGAGGCCGCCGCGGTGCTCGACTGAGCGCAGGGCCGCCGCCGCGACGCGCAGACGCACGGAGCGCGCCAGCGAATCGGAAATCAGCGTCACATTGCACAGGTTCGGCAAGAAGCGCGTGCGCGTCTTATGATTGGAATGACTGACCTTATTGCCGGTCTGAACGGCCTTGCCGGTCAATTCGCAGCGGCGTGACATCTCGCGACTTCCCCTAAGCAAATGGGATTTGGTAAAGAGCCCAACCAATCAACGCCTTAAGGGGCCGCTTGATAAAAGCGTCCCGGCGCCAATCCAATCGTGGCTTCTTGGGTCGGCGGTCTATAGGGGAAGGGGCTTGGGGCGTCAAGCGCGTAAGGAGCGATCTCATTGACCGCAGAAGGTTCATTTGGCGATAGCGACGCTTTATCGCGCCTGCGCCAGCTTCGCCAGGCCATCGCCCGGCGCGCAGCCGATTGCGGGCGCGACCCTGCTTCCGTGCGCCTCATCGCGGTTTCGAAGACCTTTTCGGCCGATGAAGTCTGGCCGACGATCGAAGAAGGCGACCAAAGGCTGTTTGGTGAAAACCGCGTGCAGGAAGCGCAGCCCAAATGGCGTGATCTGCGCACCCGCGCCAACCGGCTCGGCAAGGCAATCGAGCTTCATCTGATCGGCCCGCTGCAAAGCAATAAGGCGCGGGAGGCGGTCGAGGCGTTCGACGTCATTCAGACGATCGATCGCGAAAAGATCGCCGCCGCCCTCGCCGAAGCCATGGCCAAAGCAGGCAAAAGACCGCGCCTGTTCGTGCAAGTGAATACCGGCGCGGAGCCGCAGAAGGCGGGCGTCGCCCCCCGCGACGCCGACGCATTCATCGCGCTATGTCGCGAAAAATACGGGCTGGAGATCGCCGGCCTGATGTGCATTCCGCCCGTCGACGAACAGGCCTCGCCGCATTTCGCGCTTCTGGGAATGATCGCCAAACGCTGCGGCATCGCCGAATTGTCGATGGGCATGAGCGCCGATTGGGAACTCGCAGTGCAACTCGGCGCGACTTATGTGCGCGTCGGCAGCGCGATCTTTGGTTCGCGGGCCTGAGCCCTAACCTATCCACATCGTCGCCCCGGCCGATAATCTTGGCGCCAGCCGGCGCATATCGGCGGCGTGGATCGCCACGCAGCCGGCCGTCGGGGTCAGCCCCGGCCGCGCGAGATGGAAGAAGATCGCGCTGCCCGCGCCCTTCTGGCGTCGCGTGAAATTATAGTCGAGCACGAAGGTCAGATCGTAGAGATGGTCGGCGCGCCACATCGAATCGCAGGCGAGCGAAAAGGGCAGCCGCACGGCTCTATTATAGCAAGGACTGCGGGAATCCTCGCACCAGCCCGCGTCGCGCCGCAAAACGCGCAGCGGAACGCCGCCCGCGGCAGGACGCTTGCGATCCGGGCGATAGAACGCCCATAGCAGAGCAAACCGCCCCGCCGGCGTGCCGCCGTCGCCCTCGCGCTTGCGCCGGACGATTCCGGCCGGGCCGAGCGCGCAGGGAATGCGCAGATCGCCGGCCGTCAGCCAGCCGCGCGCGCGATGGCCCGCCGCGGCGCGGACACGGAGGATCGAAAGGAGACGAGAGGTCAATCGGGCGACTCAAAATGACGAGGGAAAGCAAGGAACCTTCGCGCGAAAAGCCGCCCTGCCGCAAGCCGGCTCCGCCAAGAAAACAAGGCGCGTCGACGCCGGAATTGCGCAAGGGAATTAGTGACTCATTAACCATACTGACCTACTCATGAACGATCGCAAATCTTTCGGTTGTCTCCATGTCCCTTCGCAGTCTGGCCTTTGGCGTCGCGGTTCTTATTGCGCTTCCGTCCGCCGCCATGGCGGGCGGCGAAATCATTGGCGACAGCCTGGGCGTCGGCGTGTCATGGGCGGCCAAACTCCCCTCGCTCGCCAAACTCAGCATCGCCATTCACGGCGGCCAGATTCTCGAACAAATCCGGCAATTGCCGCGCGGCACGACGGCGTTCATGAGCCTTGGCACGAATGACGCCGTCGGCGGCGCGGTCGATGTCAAGAAACCCGTGCAGGACATTCTCGCCGCGGCCGCCGCGCAGGACGTCAAGCTGGTCTGGCTCGGCCCGCCCTGCGTCTTCAAGCCCTGGGACGCTTACGCCATCAAGCTGGACGCCAATCTGCGCCAGGAACTCGAGGGAACCGGCGTCATCTATGTCAGCATGCGCGGCCCCGATATTTGCGACCGCTCCTTGCGCGGCGCCGAAGGCGTTCATTTCAATATGGCCGGCTACACCCTGATGTGGCAGAAAGCGGCCGCGGCGGCTGGATTTCCGGTGGTCACTGTGGCCTCCAATCAAAATCAGCCCGTAATCAGGGACAACAAGAAGAGAAAACCGGTTAAGCATAGACATAGGAAAAAGAACCCGCCCGCCCCTGCCGCCCCCGCCCCAGCGCCGGAGGTCGCGCCAGGGGCCAATTGAAGCTCGTTTGCCATTGGGGGCAAAGAATGAAGGTCAAGTCGCCATTTCTATGGGCTGGCGCGGTTTGCGTCGGGTTTGCGCTATTGATGGGACTGTCCGCGCCCGCGTCGATGGCGGCCGAAACAGCCCCCGTCCACATCGCCTTTGTCGGCGATTCCATGGCCGATGGGCTGTGGGGGGCGCTGTTCCGGCGCCTCGGAAAAGACAAATGTCTCGCCGATAGAATAAAATTGATCCGGAAGGCGAAGAACGGCACGGGGCTGGCCCGGCTCGATCAGTTCAATTGGGTGGCGGAAGTGGGTGCCATGGCCAAAGATGGCGGCCCCGATCTGTTCGTCGGTTCTTTTGGGATCAATGACCGTCAGGCGATTGTCGACGCTTCAAGGGTCAGGACGGAATATGATGCGCCCGATTTTGACACCCGCTACCAGTCGTTCGCCGAAGACCTCGTGCGCAACGCCATCGCTGGCGGCGCGTCGATCCTCGTCGCCGGCCTGCCCGTCATGCTCGATCCCGCCGCCAATGCGGACGCGAGGAACAAGAACCGCCTGTTCGCCGCCGCGGTCGCCGATGTCGGTTCGCCGCTCGCCGCCTATGTCAAACCCTGGTCGTCGCAAGCCGGCGATGACGAATACAAGCCGTATCTGCCCAACGCCGACAATCGCCTTGTCCAATTCCGCGCCAATGACGGCGTGCATTTTACGACGACCGGCTACGATCAGGTGATGGATTATTTCTATCCTTTCATCATGAACAGCCTCAAGCTTCGCGGGCGGGATATTTTGAGCGAGTGCTCAAAATAAGAAAGGAATGAGGTTGCTGCAGCCGAGGGGCATCGTTATCGGGGCCATTGTCTTGCTGGGCGCGATGACCCTTGCGGACGTGTCGCTCATGTCCCCGAATATGCGCGGCCAGGACAGGCCTGCGGCTAAGGTCGCCTCGGAGCAAAGCCGGGCGGAGAAACGACAGGATCCGGCGCCGCCTTCGGCTCTCCGAAGATTGCCGCCCTGGCCTCCGGTCGCGGGACATGTGGCGCCGGTCGAACCGGGAATCGTCGCCAACGCCGCGCCTCCGCTGGCGAGCAACATGACTTTTTCCACATTGCTTTCAAAAGCCGTCTTCGCGCCCCCTCGGCATTTCAGCCCGCAACCCGGCGAATTGCCCTACCGAACCTTCGAATTTGCCGCGCGCGACGTCCAGAATGCGGAGATCGGCATTGATGGAACGCTGGTGCACGGCAGCTTCGCCGGCCATCGCCTGACCATCCTGCAGCTCGGCGACAGCCACACCGCCGCCGATTTCTTCACCGGCCGCGTGCGCGAGCGGCTGCAGGAGGTCTATGGAAACGGCGGCGCCGGCTATATCGTGCCGGGCGTGCCGCATCCGGGCGTCCGTTCGGCCTTGTTCAAGGATGAGGCCTCGGACGGCTGGAACTATGAGGCGCTGCAAAAATCCTCGGAAAACCGCCGCTTTTACCTCTCCGGCTTCAACGCTATCGCCCATCACGCCGGCGCCGTCATCAATCTGACGGCGCGCGACGCGATGGGTTACGACAGCCTCAAAGTGGCGTTCCTCAAACAGCCAGGCGGCGGCCATGCGCAGGTTCTGATCGATGGCGCGCTGAGCGGCGAAATCGATCTTGACGGCGCGAGCGACGAGCGCGCGATCCTGTCGGCGCGGGCGCCCGGCGCCAGCCAGCATGCCATCCGCGACATCGCGGTGCGATCGACATCCGACGCGCCGGTGACCGTCACCGGCATTCATGTCGAGCGCGACGGCGATGGCGTGTCCTATCTCAGCCTGGGTTTCCCCGGCGCTACCGTGCAGGTCCTGCAAAAACTGGCGATGGCCAATCTGTCCGACGACATGCGCCGCCTATCCCCCGACATTATCGTGCTCGCCTTCGGCACCAACGAAGGCTTCAACGACGCGCTCGACATCGGCGCCTATAGCGCGGAATACGAGCGGGTGATCGGCAAGCTGAAGTCCCTGCAACCCAACGCGCATATCGTCCTGATCGGACCGCCGGACGGCGCGCGTCTGCCGGGCGCGGCGCATCCATGCGCGGGCGGCGCCACCGGCCATGATTGCGGCGAGCTGCAGCACGTGGCGGACACGGCGAACGGCTCCCATTGCCGCTTCGAAACGCCGCCCAAACTGGCGCAAGTGCGCGAGGCCCAGCGCGCGATCGCCGAGCGAACCGGCGCGGCCTTCTGGGATTGGTCGGCCATCATGCCCGGGCCCTGCGGCGCCCAGACATGGGCGGCGGCGACGCCCGCCCTGATGGCGCATGACTATGTGCACATGACGCTCGACGGCTATAAGCTCAGCGCGGACAAATTCGCCGATTTCCTCATTCCGCTGATCGACGACCGGCAGAGCCTCAAGCATGTTGTTTCCTACAATTGATTTTGCCTTATTCTTTGCCGGATCATTCGCCCTCGTCTGGAGCCTGAATAACCAAAATCTCCTCAAGAAGCTCGTTCTGCTGGCTCTAAGCCTGCTGTTCTACGCGTCATGGGATTGGCATTTCGTCTTTCTGATTTTGGCGAGCGGCGCGATTTCCTATCTCGGCGGCCTCTACGTCGACGCGGCGCATTCCCGCCCTTTTCGCCGCGCCGTCCTGACGCTCTGCATCGCGCTGGATCTGGGCATCCTCGTCTATTTCAAATATCTCAACTTCCTCGTCGCGCAGATCCTCAACTTCGCGCATATGGTCTCGCTCGATCCCGGCCTGGCCTTTGTCAACGTCACTTTGCCCGTCGCGATTTCCTTCCTGACGTTCCACGCGATTTCCTATGTCGTCGACGTCTATCGCGGTCGCGTTTCGGCGTCGCGCTCGCCGCTCGACGTCATGCTCTATCTCAGCTTCTTCCCGCATCTGGTCGCCGGGCCGATCGTGCGCGCCCATGAATTCCTGCCGCAATTGCAGCGGCCGGGACGAACAGGGGATTTCTCGCTCGGCGAGAACCTGCTGCTGATTCTCGGTGGTCTCTTCAAGAAAATGGTGATCGCCAATTACATCGCGGTGCGCTTCGTCGATCCCGTTTTCACCGACCCCTCGCAATTCGCGCGCTTTGATCTGATCGTCGCGACCTACGCCTATGCGATCCAGATCTACTGCGATTTCAGCGCCTATACCGACATTGCGATCGGCGTCGCGGCCTTGTTCGGCTATCGCTTTCCGCAGAACTTCAACCAGCCCTACCGCGCCTTGGGCTTCAGCGATTTCTGGCGGCGCTGGCACATGACGCTGTCGGTCTGGCTGCGCGACTATCTCTACATTCCGCTCGGCGGCAACCGGCATGGCGAATGGGCGACGACGCGCAATCTCATGATCACGATGCTGCTCGGCGGTCTCTGGCATGGCGCCAATTGGACGTTCCTGATCTGGGGCGCGATGCACGGCCTCGCCCTGACCGCCGACCACCGCTGGCAGCGCTCGAAAGCCTATGCGAAGCTCAGCGGCGCCGGCGCCTATCAGGCGATCGCCTGGATCGTCACGTTTCACTTCGTCTGTTTCACCTGGATTTTCTTTCGCTCTGCCTCGCTCGACGACGCGCTGCAGTTCCTGTCGGGCGTCTGGACCGACAATGGCGCCGACGTCACCGCGCCCTGGATCGTCGCGCCGCTGCTGCTCGCCGGCGCCGTCACCCATCTGATGCCCGAAGCGACACGGCGGATCGCCGGCGCGGCGTTCGACAGGCAGGGCATGCCGGCGCAAATCGCGCTGGGTTTTGCCGCGCTCTATGTCATCCTCGTGATGGCGCCGGCCGCGTCGGCCCCGTTCATCTATTTCCGGTTCTAGGGCATGATGACTTTGATCGAAACGGTCGAGGATGATCCATCGTTTCGCATGGCGGAGCGTGTTTCACCTCAGAAGGTTGGTCAAGTGTCGCCCTTCGGGCGACCGCCGGAGGCGGCGCGCCTTTGGCGCGCACTTGACCAACCTTCTGAGGTGAAAAAAATGCCTCCATGCGAACAATGACTCAATAGCGAAGCTGCCGCTGATGAGCGTTCGATTCAATCAATTCTCATCCCGCTCTAGGGAAGCCTCTCATGACGCCCGACTCCACCGCACCGCCCGCCGCCAACCGCCCCTTGCGCTGGATCATCCCGATCTACGCGATCCTCGCCTTGGCCGCCTTCGCCTTTCCGGCGGGCCTGCGCGGCTGGCTGGAGGACCGCGACACGGACGGCAGGCTCTGGCTGCCGATCGCCATCGCCCGCCAGATCGAAGCCGCCTCCGACGCCGTCGGCGTCAAACCCGTCGGCGCGCATCTCAGAGCCTGGTTCGGCAAGCTGATCGGCGATGACGAATCCTGACGGAATCGCCAAATTTCTGCAAGCTTTTTTCAGGTGCGATTCAATGAAATCAATGGCTTGCAAGAGAAAAAACGAAAAAATGTAACTCCCAAGGTGGGTCAATTCGCCGTAAAACATTGAAGGAAAACGACTTTCTCTCAAAACGGCCGCCGCCGAGACGAACGATTCGTCGGCTTTTCACCCAATTTTAACGATTCCGCCCAACATCGGCTTCGAAAAACCTAATGATATCAGTGCTAAGAAATTCCAGACCACCCACCTTGGGAGTTACTAAAAAATAATGGGACGAAAGGTTGGGCGGTCTTTGCTGGCGCGGTCGCTGGCGGCGCTCGATCATGGCCTGGATTCCTGTTTAATGGGAACAGAAGCCGACTATAGCGCAAATCTTGATTTTCAGAAAGAAATTGCTGCGACAATCCGCAATTTGCCGAGGGTCGCCGCATAGGGATCGCACAGGGTCAGGCGGCCGGCGGGCAACATTGTCAGCGCCAGATTTCCAGAAGTTCGACGTTTAGCGAGAGCTGCGCGGCCGTCGCGTTGCCCATATCGTCGACTCCTCCGATTGAGATTCATTGCGATCCCACCGAACCTCGTATATGTTCTTAGTATGTTCTTACAGTGGAGTATGAATCACGCTTGGTCTCGGAACGGAAAGCGCGCAACGGCGTTAATTGCCGGCGCGGACCGTAATTAGTCGGCGTCTGCGAATCGGTCGTTAAGGAAGCTGTGCGAAACTCTGGTCTGATCAATCCGTAACAAGGAGGCCGTAACGGTCTGTATGCTCCTTGCTTCTGGGCGCCATCTGCCCGCCATCGCACCCCCAATACACATGTTGATCATGGGGTTGCAAGAGCGAAAGCCATGCATTATGACAGACGTATGTATCCAGCCACCGCTGCGAGGGGTCGACATGGCTTGGGGCGATCGACTGAGGGCCGCCGAGCCTTACATTATCGGATTGGGCGGTCCTATCGCGCTTTGCCTATTGGCGACAATCGTGCCGCAGGAGTTCTCGCAGACAGCAAAACTCGCGGCCCTTGAGGAGAAGGCGGCTGCACTGCAGTCACACGTCGACGACCGATTTAGTTCCGCTGAAAAGGTCATATCGACCCAATATGCGGCGCTGGGCAGTCGCTTTGATGACCTCTCCAGGAAACTGGATGATCGCTTCGATGACATCTCCAAGAAACTGGATGATCGGTTTGGCGCGGTCAACCAAATGGTTGCTAAGGATGAAGTACAGCTCGTAGCCATCGACGCTCGGCTCGACCAACAGGAACTGGACCCCAACAAGATTCTCGGCAGATTTGGTGGGCTGTTGGATGCCAATATGCGTGACACGACAGCCTTCGTATATCACGGGCGCGTGTACCTCCTTCCTAGAACAAGGGAAATTGCGGACGCTCTTACGTCGGGCGGGTTTAAGCGTGAGCAGCTCACCCCGGTGATCCAGGCGTTTGTGGTGACCACAGCGAACGCGGTCCAATCGGAGCCAGACACAGACGGACCTGCTCAGACTGGTAAATGAATGGCGCGAGTGGGTGCCGGAAGTCTGCCAAATTGGAATTACAGTGGTGGTGTGGACCGTGCCCACACCGGCATCCGGCTCAAGTGAGAGCCATGCCAAAATGGTTGTCGTTGAAGCGACCATTTACCATTTGAAGGAGCGCCGTCCACACCATCACCGTAACGCGTTCGGTCGACGGCATCCGTGATGCATTGCCGACCTGGTGACGCGCATGCGCGGTGGGGATTGAAATTGGCAACGTCGTCGATACTTCCAGGTCGCTCATGCGGAGAGTGCACCCTCTGCTGCAAGGTTCTGAGCGTTGCAGAACTGGCAAAACCCAAAGACAAATGGTGCTCGCAGTGCGATATTGGTCGTGGTTGCAAAATCTACGACCATAGGCCTGATCAATGCCGCGATTTTCATTGTGGCTACCTCACTTCGCGGGATTTCGGCGAACATTGGTTTCCTGCTCAAAGCAAACTCGTCGCGGTCGCAGAATTGGACGGGGCGCGAATCGCGATCCACGTCGATCCAGGCTGGCCACACGCTTGGAAACGGGAACCGTTTCGTTCGGACATAGAAAAAATGTCAGAGTCGGCAGCCTCAGAAAACTATCAGATCGTTGTGACTATCGGAAAGCACGCGATCGTAATTTTCCCAGGCGAGGAAGTTGATCTCGGAATAATAGGCGACGACGAGGTGATAGCCACAAGGCGATCTCTGACGGCTAGCGGTATCAAACTCGAAGCGTTCAGATTGAAGGCCAACGATCCGATGCTCAGCTAGCGCAGTTTCAGTCGCTGGGCGAGCCATTGACTTCGGATGATCATGGCGCGACGATTCTACGTCTATGGGGGGCCGGCCAATGCGATTGATCGGTTGGGGGGCGGGTTTGGCGATCGCGGCTGTGGCGGCTTCGCCGGCGCTCAGCGAGGACGTCGCCGCGTGCAAGGCAATTCCGGACGCAGCCCGCAGGCTTGCCTGTTACGACTCCGCGGCCACTCCGCCGTCGACGCAAACCACTCCGAATGCCGACGCCACCGCGACTGCCGCGCTCGCGGCGGCGATCACCACGCCGCCATCGGCATGGAGCTTCGACGAGAGCAAATCGCCAATCGACGATAGCCTGCAGGTGGCCGCGAGTAATCAAACCGAGGAAGGGAACGGCAAGAATGCCATGCTCATTGTCCGGTGCAAGGAGCATCAGACCGACCTGTTTATTGGCTCGACAGATTTCTGGGGCATTTTTGTGGGAGATCAGCGCGTGCCTGTTCTGTATCGGGTCAACGAGCTCCCGGCCGTCGAGCAGAAGTGGATTCCGGGGCGCGGCGGCTCAATAAGCAGCAGTTCCGCATTCATGCCAGACGAAAGGAACCTAGCCAGGATCCTCAGTGCACTACCCGATCACGGAAAAATCTTCTTCAGAGTGACAGATTATCAAGGCGTGTATCATGACATGACGTTCAAGCTAGATGGGATTGACGCAGTGCGCCAGCGCGTCGGCGCCGCTTGCAAGTGGTCTTCAATGGCGAACGCTAAGGCGAGCGGGAAATAGCGCCATCCCCAATTTCTGGCGGACGTGTGGACCGAGGTCGCTCAAAGGGGCAGCCACGTCCAGTTCAAGCATCCAACCAAGCCGGCCCGCGTCACAATCGTCAGCCCGAAGAAAGACATCCCGATCGGGACGCTTCGCAGCATCGAAAAGCAGGCAGGACTGAAACTGAGGCAATCGCCATGCGTCCATATATCGCTTTGATCCACAAAGACGCCGACAGCGATTTCGGCGTTTCGTTTCCCGATCTTCCCGGCTGCGTCGCGACAGGGCAAACGCTCGACGAGGCGCGCGACATGGCCGCTGAGGCCCTTGCCCTGCACCTTGAAGGGCTAGAGCAGGACGGCGAAGCCATCCCCGAGCCGTCAACCCTTGAAGCCGTCATGGCGAATGCGGAAAATCGCGACGGCGTGGCGATCCTCGTCGCGGCGCCCACCGCCGCCGTCAAAACCATCCGGATCAACATCGCGTTGCCGGAAGACGTCCTGATGGCCATCGACCGCTACGCGGAAGCCAACGGCTACAGCCGCTCGGGCCTTCTGGTCAAAGCGGCGAAGATGGCGATCGCCGCTTAGGCCTGCTGCGTCAGAAAGTTCCCCTCTCCGCGAAGCGGGGAGGGGTTAGGGGTGGGGTAGTGTGATGTTGGGATGCTCAAGTCCTGCGCCCCTGAACCTCGCCGGCGAATCGACCTTCGCGAGCGAGCCTTGTCCTGGAAAGCCGCTGCGCCGGTTGGCGCCGCCCCACCCCCGGCCCCTCCCCGCTGCGCGCAGGGCTGTCCGGGGAAACTCAAGCCTGCACGGAGAGCGGGAGGATTTTATAATTGTACAACCTGTGGTCGTCATGGCCGGGCTTGTCCCGGCCATCCACGCGGCGCCGTCGCAAGAACTCTCAACGTTGGCCCCCCCGGCACGGCGTGGATGCCCGGCACAAGGCCGGGCATGACGCGTGGAGGTTGCAACGCCGCCCGGCACCACAACCCATTTCGTTTCCCCGGACAGCCCTGCGCTGCGCGGAGAGGGGAGGAGATCGCGGGCATGATTTTCTGACGCAGTAGAATTAGGCCCGCTCTTTGGATCGATGCGTCACGACGGAACGCGAACCGGAAGCCGCGATCGTTTCGAACGGCGGGACAGAGTTCAGGCGTCGAAAGAAGCGGCGGCGATTGACGGCGATAGCGTGATGCCCTCACAGCAATTCATGCTCCAGCGCCGGCTCAGCAACGGCCGGCGCTTTCGCCGGCCTCGCTCGCCGCCGGGCCGGCAGCCATAGCCCGGCGATGGCGCCGGCGAAGGACAGGATCGCGGCGACGCCCATCGCGGCCGCGAATCCTTCGCTGAACGCCTGTGGCGTCGCGCGGCTTCCGGCCTGGGCGAATACGGCGACGGCGAGCGCGATTCCGAACGCGCCGCCAAGCTGGCGGATCATGCTGAGCGCGCCCGACGCCTTGCCGATATCCTGCGCCGGGGCCGCGCTGACGACCGATTTCTGGACGATCGGTATCGCCATCGCAAAACCGGCGCCGGCGGCGATCATCGGCGCGATCATCTCGGCATAGGCCATCCCCGGCCGCGCAAGGAGCGCGATCCCGCCCAAACCGATCGCCTGCAGCAGCAAGCCAAAGACGACCGCGCCCGACTCGCCGAGCCGGTCGGCGATCGCGCTCGCTTTGGGCGCCGTCAGGACGAGCGCGACGCCCCAAGGCAGCAGCCGCAATCCGGCGGCGAAGGGACTCTGGCCAAGCGCGGCCTGCTGAAACTGCGCCATGAAGAATATGGCGCCCATCAGCGCGCCATTGAGCAGGAACATCGCGGCGTTGCCGGCGGCGAATGCGCGGATGCGAAAGAGGCGCATTGGCATCATCGGCGCGGCGCAGCGCCGCTCCCACACCACGAACAACGCAACGAGCACAGCGCCTGCTGTCAACGACGCGACGATCTCCGGGCTCCCCCAGCCCGCCGCGTTGGCGCGCACAAGCGCCCAGACGAGAGCGAAGGCGCCGCCGGTGGCGAGCGTCAGGCCGCCCATGTCCAACGGCGCGCGCGGTCCGAAGGTTTCGCGCAGGCGGGCGAAGGTCAGCGCGACGGCGATCAGCCCGATCGGGACGTTGAGCCAGAAAATCCATTGCCACGCCAGGCCTTGCGTGATGGCGCCGCCGACGGCGGGGCCGACGACACTCGAGAGCGCCGTGACGCTGCTATAGATGCCGAGCGCCCAGCCCCGGCGCTCGGGCGGGAAGGCCGCGCTGACCTGCGCCAGCGCCAGCGGCATGACCGTCGCCGCGCCAACGCCTTGAATCGCGCGCGCCGCGATCAGCCAGCCGATGCCGGGGGCGAGCGCGCATGCGGCCGAGGCCGCCGTGAACAGCGTCAAGCCGGCGGCGAACACGCCGCGGCGGCCGTATCGATCGCCCAGCGCCGCGCCCGTCATCAGCAACACCGCGAAACTGAGGGTATAGGCGTTCACGGTCCATTCGAGCGACTCGATCGAGGCGCCGAATTCACGCCCCATCTCCGCCAGCGCCGTCGAGACCACCAGCGCATCGAGCGCGACCATCAGCGACGCCGCCGACGTGAGGATGAGCGCCCACGTCCTCACCGCCTTGTCATCCCGTTCCATCATAATCCGGCCTTCCGCTGCTCGAGCCCCGGGCCGCGCGCGCGACATCGACGTCGACAGCGCTCGCGAGCCCTGGGAGCAGAGACGAACGGCAAGCCGCATTCGGACCAGCGGACGCAAAATTATTTCGCCCGGCGCCGGCGGCGGTTTTTGAGCGGAATTTGCAGCGATGGGGTCCGCGGCGCTTCGATGGCCGCCAAGCTCGCATCGTCATTGCGAGCGGAGCGAAGCAATCCAGAGGTCGTGACCTCTACCCATTGGTCACGCTCCTCCGCAATTCGATGTTCCGGCGAGCCCCTGGGGCTCACCGGCGCGCTAGGTCTCCAAGCGGCGGAATTGGGGTCGATGACGCCGCGGCGGAATCGTCAAAGTAGCCCTTCGGCCCTCAGCGCATATTTGAGTTGCATCCGCGCGCCGGTGAGCGCGGGCTTGCCGCTGCGATAGGCGACCTCCAGCATCAGCGCGACGGCATATTGCCAAAGGGGCGCGATCTGGCGCGCGCTCGGCAGTGCAAGAACGAAGTCGCGCGCCTCCGCCAGGGTTGCGATCTTCCGACCGTCCTTGAGCGCGATCGGCTTGCTGAATTGATAGGACCAGGACGAGGGTTTCGACAGCACGGGCGGCCTCCTGCGTTCGGGCGCCGCATGCCAGCGGCGGGTTTGTGTCCCCCAAGTCGCCAAGGTCTCACAGCAAAGTTTAATAAAATTTAAACGAGCGCGCGCCGGCCGGAGCCCTGCGCATGCCGCCGCGACAATCAAGGGCGTTTCGAGCTTTGAAGGCATGGCGTCCCGGAAGGGAATCGAACCCCTGACCCCAGGTTTAGGAAACCTGTGCTCTATCCTGCTGAGCTACCGGGACTTAGGCGCCGTTTTGCGCAAGCGAAAACGCCTCTATCATGAAATTTGAGTCTTCGCACCTGCGAGTCGAGACGGATTTCATGAATCGGCGCGCGCCGCATCTTATGGCCCCCTTGCTTGCCGCGGCCCTTCTGCTCGCCGGCCTCACGCGCGCCGGCGCCGCCTGCCCCGCCGCCGGCGGCGAACGCGCGATCGTCGCATCCGTCACGGAGCGCGGGGAAATCACCCTCGCCGACGGGCGCGTGGCGCGCCTCGCCGGGCTCGACATTCCCGACGCCAGCCGCGGCGACCCGGAAAGCGCGGCAAAAGCGCGCGCCTGGCTGTCGTCGCAGCTTGTCGGCCGCGAAGTGGATTTACGCGCCCTCGCCGCCCGGACCGACCGCTGGGGCCGCCTCCTCGCCGACATGTCTCTGACAGACCAAAGCGAGGCCGCCCCCGCGTCGATATCCCTGGCGCTGCTGTCGGCGGGCCTCGCGCGGGTGCGGCCCGAGATCGAAGCGCGCAATTGCGAGACCGAACGGCTCGCCGCCGAAGATACGGCCCGCGCCGACGGCCTTGGCCTGTGGACCGATCCATATTATGGGGTGGTCGAGGCGACCGACCTCGATGATTTGCGCCAGCGCGACGGACAATTCGCCATCGTCGAGGGCGTTGTGCTACGGGTCGGCGCCGGCCGCGATCGGACCTGGCTCGACTTTGGCCGCCGCGGCAGTTTTACGGCTGTCGTCGTCACGCGTCAGGCTAAGGCTTTCGAGCGCGCCGGCCTCGTCCTGTCGGCCCTTGCGGGCGCCAGAATCAGGGTGCGCGGCGCGATGGACAACAGATTCGGGCTCAGAATGACGATTTCCGAGCCCGAACAGATCGAACAATTGTCCCAGGGCGCTGGGGCCAGCGAGGCGAAGCCGGGCAAATGAGGTTGGGCGAGAAGCATTGGCGGCAGGGGGGGTCGGGCGGCCGCCCCCCAAAATTCCGCGCTTCGGGCTTTTGGCGCCGGGCGCGCATGGGCGTCGTTTGTCTTTTGCCGCTGCTCGCCGCCGCCTGCTCGGCCATGGATGCGCCAGCGCCTTCTTCGGCCGGCGCGGCGCCGGCGGCCGCCCCCCGCACCACCGGCGGCACGCCCGCGGGCACCGAGCGCAAGCATCTCATCGCGCTGTTTGGCGGCGAATATAGCGCGCCGACGACCGAGCGCTATCTCAACGAGATTCTGACGCGCCTCGCCCCCGCCACCCAGACGCCTTCCGAGACCTATCGCGTCACGATCCTCAATTCGCCGATCGTCAACGCTTTCGCTTTGCCGTCGGGCGATATTTTCGTGACGCGCGGCCTGCTCGCCCTCGCCAATGATTCCTCCGAGATCGCCGCCGTCATGGCGCATGAAATCGCCCATGTCACCGCCCAGCACGCGGCCAAGCGCGCCGAGAAGGAGAAGACGGCGGCCTTGTTCGCGCGGGTTTCGACCGCCGTGCTCGACCGGCCCGACGAGGGGCAGGAGCAGGAAGCCAGGGGACGGCTCGGCCTCGCGCAATTCTCGCGCCAGCAGGAATTCGAAGCCGATCAGATCGGCATCAAGACCATCGGCCAGGCCGGCTACGATCCTTTCGCCGCGTCGCGCTTCCTCTCCTCGCTCGGCCGCTGGACGGCGATGCGCGCCTCGCTGCTGGGCGAAAACGCCAATGCCGGCAAGCCCGACATGATGTCGACCCATCCCTCGACTCCCGAACGCATCGCCCAGGCGGTGGTCGAGGCGCGCCAGATCGGCGCACCGGGCGTCGGCGACAGCGGACGCGACGCCTATCTCTCGGCGATCAGCGGCCTGTCGTTCGGCGATGATCCCTCCGAAGGCCTGGTGCGCGGCCCGCGTTTCGTCCATCCCAAGCTCGGTTTCTCCTTCGCCGCGCCCGAGGGCTTCGTGCTCGAGAACCAGTCGGTGGCTCTGATCGGCGTCGGCGAAGGCGGCGCCCAGGCGCTGCGGCTCGACAGCGTCAATGTCGATCCATCGACCGCCCTGGAGACGACGATCGCCTCGGGCTGGATCGACGGATTGAAGACCGCCTCGGTCGAGACCTTGAAGATCGACGACCTTCAGGCGGCGACGGCGGTGGCGCAGGGCGATCAATGGAGCTTCCGCCTTGGCGCCGTGCGCATGGGCCCGAAGGTCTATCGGCTTATTTTCGCGGCGCGGTCGCTGACGCCGGCGGTCGACGCGCGTTTTCGCGCCTCGATCAATTCATTCCATCGCCTGAGCGCGCAGGAGGCGGCCAGCGCGCATCCCTTGCGCGTCGAGATCGTCGAAGCGGGCGCCAGCGACACGCCCGAGACGATGGGCAAGCGGATGGCGATCGCGGATCGTCCGGTTGAGCAATTTCTGCTACTGAACGGGCTGGAGAAAGACGCCGCCCTGAGACCGGGCGCGCGCTACAAGATCGTCGTCGAATGAATGAGGCGCGCCGCGTGCATCGGAAACTGACCGGACCGCTCGTCGCGGCGACCCATAATGCGGGAAAGCTGCGCGAATTTCGCGAGCTTCTCGAACCCTGGCGGATCGCGGTCGTCAGCGCCGGCGATCTTGGCCTGCCCGAGCCGGAAGAGACCGGCGACACCTTCGAGGCCAACGCCAAACTGAAAGCTTTCGCCGCCGCGCGCGCCGCCAAAATGCCGGCGCTGGCGGACGATTCCGGCCTTTGCGTCGAAGCTCTGGACGGCGCGCCCGGCATTTATTCCGCGCGTTGGGCCGGCGGCTCCAAGGATTTTTCCGCGGCCATGACGCGGGTTCAACAGGAGCTTTTGGCCGTCAAGGCGCCGCGGCCCTGGCGCGCGCATTTCATCAGCGCTCTGGTGATCGCGTGGCCCGACGACCATGTCGAATATTTCGAAGGGCGCGTCGACGGAACGCTCGTTTTTCCGCCAAAGGGGAACAATGGTTTCGGCTATGATCCGATCTTCCTGCCGGACGGACATTCGCGCGGCTTTGGCGAGATGAGCGCCGAGGAAAAGCACGGGATCCCCGCCGACGGTTCGCTCGCATTGTCGCATCGCGCGCGCGCTTTTCAGATGCTGGCGCGCGCCTGCCTATGAAGACTGGGGCGACTGGGGGAAGGTCGCCAGTGCGCGGTCGGCTGGCCGTTGAGGGGAATGATCATCGCTTGTAAACGATGCGCTCCTATGATTCGATTGGATGAATGTCAGGAGGCGAACATGGTGGAGCGTGCTTTGGAATCTTTGCTGGAAGCAGCAAAAAAAGCCCAACCCTCCGCGCGGCAGCGAGAAGAGCAGCGTCGTAGTTTCGCGTACGGCAATACGGCCTTCGAAAACAAGCTGATCACGCGCGAAATGATTAACCAGCAGGCGGAATCGATCGCTCGTGAACGCGATGCCGGAAAGCGCTGATCCGCGACGAGAGAGCAGGGCTATCGAGCCTGACTTGATTCGAGATGACTTGGCGCGCGCTGAGGCCGAAGCGAGAAACGGGTTAAGGCAATATGACGCAGGCGTCGCCATATCTCAGTCAGCTTTGGAGCAAGGCTCCTTCAAGCTGCGCCTCTCCACCGTCTTAACGCTCCAACGGGAGGCGCTTGCAGGGATCAGCTTGTTCGCCGGCAATTTCCGACCTGGGCCGGTCGAAATAAGCCATAGCAAACATCGGCCGCCCGAAGCTCACCTCGTTCCTGAACTCGTCGAGCAAATGTGCGACTACGTCAACGACAATTGGGCGCATTCCACCGCTATCCATTTGGCCGCCTATGTCATGTGGAGACTCAATTGGATACATCCTTTTGCAGATGGAAACGGCAGGACATCGCGGATTGTGTCTTACGTCGTTCTGACGGTGCGGTCGGGTTTCATGTTGCCTGGATATCCTACTATTCCAGATCAGATTGTCTCCGACAGAAGGGGTTATTTTGACGCGCTTGATCGTGCAGACGCGGCGTGGCGCAATAACGACACCGTCGATGTTTCGGCGATGGAAGAGTTGCTCGGCGGAATGCTCGCGAGACAACTCGCTGCATTCTATGAAAGCGCTGGCGGAAAGATGGCCTGACCAATGCGTCTATGGTTTTCTTTCTGCTGCCGACATCCTCTTCCAAGGTGGTTTGGCGCATCGAAGCGTCAAAAATCAAGTTAACGCAGCGTACGAGGCGAAGAACCAACCGGGAGGACGCCATGAGCGAGTTCGACAATCGCGAAGAGGCCTTCGAGAAGCGTTTCGCGGTCGATGAGGAACTGGCCTTCAAGGCGCTCGCGCGCCGGAACAAGCTGCTGGGATTATGGCTCGCGCAATTGCTGGGCCTGAGCGGCGCGGAGGCCGATTCCTACGCCGCCGCGCTCGTCGCCGGTCAGGTCGGCGTCGCCGACCCGGACGGACTTTTCAAGATCATCCAGACCAGCCTTGCGCAGGCCAGGGTCGAATTATCAGGCAACCGCATCCGCCGCAAAATGGCCGAGACGATGGATCAGGCCAAAGCCGAGATCATGGCCGGGCGATGAGGTTTTTGAACGCCGCGACAACCGCCTCGTAAACCGGCCGCTTGAAGGACACGATCAGCCCCGGCAAGGTCTCCAGCGGCGCCCAGCGCCAGGCCTCGAATTCCGGCTCGAAAGCGCCCCCGCCCGGCCGGTCGATGTCAATCTCGCTGTCATCTCCTTCGAAGCGGAACGCGAACCATTTCTGCGTCTGGCCGCGATAGCGCCCCTTCCACCGCCCCGCCAGGGCTTCGGGCGGCAGGTCATAGCTCAGCCAGTCCGGCGCCTCGGCGAGCAGCGCAACGTGCGAAATATTGGTTTCCTCGAAAAGTTCGCGCCGCGCCGCCTCAAGCGGCGCCTCCCCTTCGTCGATGCCGCCCTGCGGCATTTGCCATTCATGGCCCGCGACAAGCTCCATGCCGCCGCGCCGCTTCTTGCGGCGACCGAGGAATACTTCGCCCGCGCGATTGAAGACCGCCGCGCCGACATTGCGGCGATAGGGCAATTCGTCCTTCGTCATCACCCGCTCCGTTCGCCGCGATCAGGGATTGGCTTGCGCGGCGGGGCCGGGCGCCCGCGCTGCGATCGACGAGAGCGGGACCAGCGCGAGGCCCCGCGCTTCAAGGCCTGCCGCCCAGCGCCCGATATGGTCGACGCTGACCGGCAGCGCCGTGGCGACGCCGATCGCCGCGCCATTGGCGCGCGCCAAAGCCTCGAGCTTGATGAGCGCCGCCTCGATCGCCTGCGGCGACTGGTCGGCGTCGATCACGACATCGGCGGCCGCGGCGCGAAGATTGAGGCCCGGCGCGATGTCCCGCGCCAGGCTGCGCGGCGACGACCCGTCGTCCAGATAAAGAAGCCCGCGCATCGCGATTTCGCTGAGCACGGGCGACAGCGCGCCCCTGTCGGCGGTGAATTTCGCGCCGAGGAAATTCGTCACGCCGACATAGCCGGTGAAACGCGCCATCAGCCAATGCAGATTGTCGAGATTCTCGCCTTGCGAAAGCGTGCTGAGCAGCGTGTGCGGGCCCGGATTATTGGCGGGATAGTCGAAGGGCTCCATCGGCGCCTGCAGGAACGCCTCATGGCCCGCCTCGCGCGCCTGCGCGGCGTCCTGTTCGACATCCGCGCCATAGGGCGCAAATCCCAGCGACACGGCGCCGGGCAGTTTGACGATCGCGTCTTGCGTGCCGCTTTCGCTCAAGCCGAGACCGCCGACCAGCAGCGCAATGCGCGGCGCGCCGGCCTTGAGCTTGCCCGCTATCAGCGGCGGCCTGGCGTAAGCCTCCGAGGGGCGCGTTCCATCGGCGCCAATGCGCGGCAGCAGGCCATATCGGGATTTGTCGACCAGCCGTTTGTCCGGCGCCGGCGTCAGATGCAGCCCGATCGTGTCGGGCACCTGGATAATCAGCGAGCCCGGCGCGGCCATCCCGCCTCCGCGCACCACTTTGACGCCGCTCGACATCTCGACCTGGCTGGCCGAAGAGGGCGCGAACGGACCGGCAGGCGCCACCGCGGGGGCATTTGGCGCGACCGCCGGAGGGGCCGGCGGCGCTGGGGGGTGCATGTCGACGGAGGCGACGGCATAGGGTTCGCCGCCCAGATGATCGTCCGTTTCCACAAGGAAAACGCCGAGGCCGACGACAAGCGCCGCCCCGGCCAGCAAGGCGAGCCGTCCATAGGGCGCAGCCCGCCTGGATGGCGGCGCGGCCAGGCCCAGCGGCCTGTGCAATTCGTCGCGCTCGTGAAGGCCCGCCATCGATCCCGCTCCGCCCGGCCGTCTGGAGCCAAATCCCTCAAACGAATCAACCCGCCGCGCGGCGCCATTGTCGGCCTGTCCCGACGGCGGGTCGAGCGGAAATTTTGACGCGGCGGCGGAACTCTGTCCGAGGTTTGCGCCGCCCCTCATCCGTCATGCTTCGCATGACGCCTTCTCCCCGCTATGCAAGGAGAATGGGTGCGCGTTTCCCTTCGCCCCGCGTGGCGGCTACGGCATTCACACGAGTGATTCCCATTAGGGTCGATGTGTGATTCAAGCGCCTTTTGTTGCGGGGCGCGATGGGTCATGGC
>NZ_LMUI01000003.1 GCF_009765995.1 Methylocapsa sp. S129 | reverse complement strand
GCATTGGTCGAGGGCATCGAGAAAGGACAGGCGGCCGCGCGCGGCGACGACGCGATCACGGTCTCGACGCTTGACGCCTATCTTCGGCTTCGCGTGGGCAAGCTCACCAACGACGCGCAACACCCCAATATGCTGCGCCCGCCGCAGGAGACGGACTTCACCTTCGCCCAGGCGAGGACGCCGTGACCGTTTGGCGCTTGAATCAAGCCGGGATGGCCGCCATGCTGAGAAACGACGGCGCTCTGCCGTGAACGAGGAGACCGGAGCATGCGGCAGACAAGTATCAAGGCCAGCGTTTTGCTTCTTGCGCTATGTCTCTATGCGGCGCCCGCCTTCGCCGAGGTGCTGATCACGTCCCGCGAAGCCAAGCTTCCCGACGCCGACAAGCGCGAGCGCGGCGCGATGTCGGGACCCAGGGTGTTGCTATTGTCGCCCGCGCGCGACGCGGCCAGCGTGAAATCGCCTTTCGCGCTGACGATCAAATTCGAGAGCCGCGACGGCGTGCCGGTCGACCTCAATACGCTCGTCGTCACCTATGAGAAGACCCCGCCGGTCGATCTGACAGAGCGCGTCAATGCCTATCTCTCGCCGACAGGCATTGCGATGCCGCAGGCGGAGACGCCGCCAGGCGAGCATAGGCTTCATGTCGAGATCAAGGACGTCAACGGCCGGCTCGGCGGCGCGGAGTTTTCGATCATCGCGGCGCCCTAAGGCCGCCTCGCCGCTCACCGGCAAGTCTCGCCCACGCGCGGCGATAGAAACGAATATCTTTTTCGAAAAGAAATGGGGCACCTTTCGGTGGCGTGCCGCCTTCCAACACGAGGCGTCGCCCGGTCCATCGCTTAAATCTCTGGTCTTTTACAGAGGCGTCTCCTTCTGGCCCGTTTCGATCATCCTCGACGGCGTGCGCTACAGGTCCGTAGAGCACGCCTATCAAGCCGCGAAGACTCTCGATCCGACCGAACGCCTCAAAATCCAGCTCGCCGAGACGCCGAGCCGCGCTAAAGAGCTCGGTCGATCGCTAACGATGCGGTCCGATTGGACCATTGTGAAAATCCCAACTATGCTTTGGCTGCAGTGGCGGAAATATCGGAATCGCCGCCTTGCCAAACTTGCCGCAACTGGCGCGCGCCAGATATTCGAGCTCAATTCCTGGAACGACATCTTTTGGGGCGTCGTTGAAAATGACGGCGGCTACGAAGGGGCAAATGCGTTGGGCCAGATTCTCGCGCTCGTGCGGGACGAGATCGGCAATAAAATCATGGGCGCCGCAGACATAGGGCGACTTTGATATTCAATTATCACGGCGCAAAGGCGGCCTGAAAGATGCGCATCTTGAACACGTGGCTATCTTCGTCATGCATGGTTTTCGCCTCTCTCGGCGTTTGTGTATCTGCATCTTACGCGGGCGCGGAAAACCATCTGGCGGATGCGCCCGTCAGATGCGAGGACGTCGAGAGCATTGGGGTTGCTACAATGGCGGACGACAAAACAATCACGCTGCAGGTAAGAGCGCTGGACCCCGATAAGATCATCGAAAGTTTACTAGTCTACAAGCCAGGCGATCGCGATTATCAAAGCATATTGACGCATTTGGGCGGATTGGCGCCAGGACAGTCGAAGCCCGTTAGACCTTGGTGTTGATGAGGCGTCGACTCTCCGCGGCGCGCAGTCAAAGCGCGAGACAGGCGTCGATCGCAGCCGGGACTCGCTCCGTATAATCATTGCCTATCCTTACGCGGCGCGCCACATTGTCGCCTGTCGAGTTCCGTCGTGACCGAACCGGGAGGCCCGTGTGTTTCACGCTCTTCGCGCGATAGCGGCTTTGTCAATTCTTACCATAGCGATTGCCGGGCCGAGCGGCGCGCGCGAACTCTCCGCAATGAGCAGTGAAGAGATCAAGGTGTTGCAGCAGCGCCTCTCCAATGCTGGCTGTTACCGAGGAGCTTTCGACGGCAAGGCGAGCGTCGGGCTGGAGACCAGCGTGAAGGCCTGTCCTGACCAAGAGCCGACGCTTCGAATAGAGACCGGCATGCACGTCGCGCAAATCAGCCATATGGCGGTAGACGCCCGTTGCTCCATCGCAGTCACGGGCTCGGACGACAAGACCGTGCGGCTTTGGTCGATGCCAGACGGCAAACCTTTGCGCGTGCAGCGGCTTCCCATCGACAGCGGCGCGGGAGGCAAAGTGAATACGGTCGCTATCTCTGCAGACGGTCAATGGGTCGCGGCCGGCGTCGACGACGCGCATGTGAGCATCGACGGCAAGCGCGGGATCTATCTTTTCGATGCGGCGACCGGCGCGTCAATAAGGCGCATCGGCGCGCTCGACGACGCCTTCGCGCTCTCGCTGGCGTTTTCTCCTGATGGGCGACAGTTGGCCGCCGCCTTACAATGGGGCGGAGTGCGCGTATTCGACGTCGCTACGGGCGCGTTGATTTTTCGTGATCAACCGTCCCCGCGCGGCAGCGCCCATGGCGTCGCCTACGGCGCCGACGGCGTGTTGTTCGCGACGGGCTCCTCTGGATGGATATCCCGATACGATTCCAAATCGAGACGTCCCCAGCGGGTAACCGCGCCGCACCGCGGCGAACTTTACTCGATAGCTGTGGAGCCCAATGGCCAGAGGATCGCGGTCAGCTACGCGGACACCCCGATGCTCGACCTATTCGACGCTCACGATCTACATTGGCTGGGTACGCCCGATTTGACGACCGTCAACGGCGACCTCGTCGCGGTAGCATGGTCGTCGGACGGTCGGCGATTGATAGCGGGCGGCAAATACGACCGACAGGTCGGCGATAAACCCCAATGGCTCGCCCGGGTCTGGAGCGCGGACGGCAAGTTGCTGCGGGATGATATCGTTCCGGCCTCTGACGCCCTCGTGAACATGACGCCTTGCGGCGACGCCATGGCTTTCGCGACCTTCGACACTGGCTTCGGTCTGCTGCAGGCGGACGGCGGCGCGAAGCTGGTTCGCGAGAGCCGCGCCCCGATCCTGGAAAACAAGGTCGCCGATGCGTTCATGGTCTCGTCATCGGGAACGCGTGTCGATTTCGGCCTCGACTTCGGCGCCGAAGATCCTGTCGTCTTCGACGCCAGCGCGGCTACGCTATTCGAGGCTGCTCCGAGACAGGCGGGTTTCTCACAGCCTCGCGTGGAGGGTCTTCCGATCGCCAATTGGTTCATGAGCGAGTCTCCCCAATTCGCGGGCGCGCCGTATAAGCTTGAGCAAAATGACATATCCACCTCGCTCGCGATCCGCCCCGATTCGAGCGGCTTCATCCTAGGCTTGCGCGGCTCTGTTCGCAGGTTCGACGCCCATGGGCGCGTGGTTTGGTCGAAGCCCTCGCCGGCAAACGTTTGGGGCGTGAATCTCGCCAAGGACGGCGATCTGATCGTCGCCGCTTATTCCGACGGCGTGATCCGGTGGCTACGTTGGAGCGACGGCCAAGAATTGCTTTCCTTATTCGTCGACGCTAGGGATAGGCGCTGGGTCGCCTGGACGCCCACCGGCTATTACATGGCCTCGCCCGGCGGCGAAAATCTAATCGGTTGGCAGATCAATCGCGGCTGGGAGCAAGCGGCGGATTTCTTCCCCGCCTCGCGCTTTCGCGATCGTTTCAGCCGCCCCGACATCGTGCGCCTCGTGCTGGAGACGCTTGACGAGGGCGAGGCGATCCGGCGCGCTGACGAAGTCGCGCGGCGCCACGAGGACGCCGCACCGCTGACGGCGAAATTGCCGCCGATCATCCGCATCGGCGACGTCGCCAACGGCGGCAAGTTCGCCTCGGACTCAATGACGCTTAGCTATGGCCTGCGCGCGCCCTCGGGCCTGCCTGTCGATCGGATCGACGTGCTGATCGACGGCCGGCCCGCCAAGGAGATCGGCCTCCCGCTCAAACCCGCCGACGCCGCCGTCGAGACCCTTGGCGCACTCAACGTCGCACTACCGCCGCGCGACGTCGAAATCGGCTTGATCGCATGGTCGGGCGACATCGCGAGCGAGGCGGCGCGGGTGAAATTCATCTGGACCGGCGCGTCGCCAGTCGCCGCCAGCGCCCGCAAGTTGCGCGCTCTCGTGGCCGGGGTCGGGGATTACGCCTCGCCCGACATGGCCCTCGCCTACGCCGCCAAGGACGCGCGCGATTTCGCCGCCGCCCTGAAGCGGCAGAAGGGCGGCTTTTACGGCGACGTCGAGGTCAAGCTGATCCTCGATCGCGACGTCACGCGCGCGAGCCTGATCTCCGGGCTCGAATGGCTGGAGAAACAAGCGCCCGGCGCCGACGACGTCAGTGTGCTGTTCCTGGCCGGGCATGGGCTCACCGACGAGAAACAGACCTACTGGTTCCTGCCCTCGGACTCCACGGAGGACGACGCGCGCGCCAAAGGCATTTCGCAGATGGAAATCCGCCAGACCCTGCAAGGCCTCGACGGCAAAGTGCTCTGGTTCCTCGACACCTGTCACGCCGGCGGAGCGTCCCGCCCCGCGCCGGTCGACGTCACGGTGCTCGTCAATCGCGTGACCTCCACGGAGAGCGGCGGCATCGTCGCCTTCGCTTCTTCGACAGGGCGTGAGGTGTCCGTCGAGAGTAGCGTCTGGAAGAACGGCGCCTTCACCAAGGCGATCGTCGAGGGCATCGATCTGGGTAAGGCGGACCTATTCGGCGAGGGCAAGATCACCACCTCCGAACTCGACGCTTTCGTCGCCAAGCGCGTCGGCGAATTGACGGACAACAAACAACACCCGGTTATGGGCCGCCCGCCGCAAGAACCGGACTTCACGATCGCCCAGGTGCGAAAGCCCTGACGGGTCAAACCCTTTCTCTGACTTCACCGGAGAAGGGAAGCGCGCTCGCCTGATCACGGTGGCGACGCCTAGCGTCCCGCTTGTATCCCTCCGCCAAGCCAGTCATTCTGCGCGCTCGGCGGGGTTCTCTTGGAAGGGCGGCGGCGCGATGAGGTCGACGCGGAGACAAACAATGATCGCGCGATGGTTGGTTTGGCTGTGCGTCTTGCTGCTGGCCGCGGCGACGTCGGCTCAAGCCCGCGAACTTTCCACGATGAACGGAGACGAGATCAAGGGGCTGCAGCAGCGACTCACGGACGCGGGCTGCTACGCCGGCCCGGTCGATGGGACGGCCAGCGAAGCACTTGCGGCGGCGAAGGCGGCATGCCCGGACCAGGAGCCGGTGCTGCGGATCGAGACCGGGATGCACGTGGCTCCGGTCAGCGGCGTCGCCGCTGACGCGCAATGCCGGCTCGCGGCGACGTCGTCGGACGACAAGACCGTGCGGCTCTGGTCGCTTCCAGATGGCAAGCTGTTGCGCGTGTTGCGACCGCAGATCGGCGCCGGCTATGCCGGCGGCCTGAATGCGGTCGCGATGTCTCCGGACGGGCGTGTCGTCGCGGCGGGAGGCTGGGACGCGCATATCGATGTCGACCATAAAGCCGCGGTCGACGTCTTCGACACGGCCAGCGGAGCTCTTGTCGCGAGGGTGGGCGCGTTCGAGAATATCGTCGAGCATCTCGCGTTTTCCCGCGATGGGCGTTGGCTAGCGGCAACGCTCGGCGACAACGCGGGCCTCCGGATCATCGACGCTATGACTTGGCGTGAAGTCGCGGCCGACAGGACGACGGGCGGTGACGGCTTTAGCGCCGCCTTCGCGCCGGACGGGCGGCTGTATACCGTCGCCAACGGGAACATTCGCCGCTACGGTCCAGGGCCAGCGTTTCGCCTCGAGGCCGTCGTCAAGACCCGCGGTGGCCGTAGTCCGGATGCCGTCGCGATCGACCCTTTGGGCGGGCGCATCGCTGTCAGCTTCGGCGATACGTTCGCGATCGACCTCTACGATGCGCCGAATTTATCCTATCATGCCGCCTCCGGCATCAGCGGCAACAGCCATGGCGCTGGCCTCACGGGCCTTTCCTGGCGCGGCGACGGCAAAGTCCTGATAGCGGCGGGTGGATATAACCGCGATGGCAAGCTTCGCTTCTTGCTGTTCGACCCTGACGGTCGGCGCCTCGACGACCCGCCGGTCGCGCTCGCGTCCAACACGATCCGCGACATCGGTCAATGCGCCGATGGGCTCGTGGTCGCGACGGCCGATCCTGCCTTTGGCCTTATTGACGCAAGCGGCCGCGCGCTTTTCTGGCGGCGAGGCGTGGGCGTCGATATGCGCGAAAAGCTCGGCGCGGCGTTTGAAGTCGCCAATGACGGGAATAGCGTTCGCTTCGGCCTCGAAAAGGGCGCCGCTCGGCCGGCTCTTTTCGACGTCCGGCGCGCCACGCTTGACGATTCCCCCACTCAACCGCCGGGATTAAGCGACCCGATCGTCGGGGAGGCTCCCCCCGGCCTCAACGGACCCGTCACGCTTGCCCACGATGAAATCGTCACCTCGGTCGCAATCAGTCCTGACCGCGGCAGCTACGTCCTCGGAACCATTTACGCTCTCAGGAAAATCGCGGCTCGCGGCGTCGTTTGGCGGGTCGACGCACCCGAAATCACACAAGGCGTGAACATCTCCGCGGACGATCGCCTGATCGTCGCGGCTTACGGCGACGGGACGATCCGCTGGCATCGCATCGACAACGGCCGCGAGTTGCTCGCCCTGTTCGTCAACCGCGACACCCAGACCTGGGTCGCCTGGACGCCGACCGGCTATTACATGGCCTCGCCCGGCGGCGAGGACCTGATCGGTTGGCACGTCAATCGCGGCTGGAATCAAGCCGCGGACTTCTTCCCCGCCTCGCGCTTTCGCGATCGCTTCAACCGGCCCGACATCGTCCAGCTCGTGCTCGACACGCTCGACGAGGACGCGGCGGTCAAACAAGCCAACGCCAAAGCGCATCGACGCGAAGACAATACGCCCCTTGTCGCCCAACTGCCGCCGGTGATCCGTATCGCCGATCCCCCCGACGGCGGGCGCTTCGCAACGCCGGAGGCGAAGATTGACTATGTCTGGCGCTCGCCTTCCGGCCTGCCCGTCGATAGCGTCGATGTGCTGATCGACGACCGACCGTTGAAACGGCACGGGCTGCCGGTGCGATCGGCCGACGCCAATGCGGAGATTCAAGGTTCGCTCACGGTCGCGCTGCCGCCGCACGACGTCGTGGTCGGATTGGTCGCCTATTCCGGCGACATCAAGAGCGAAGTCACGCGGGTGAAGCTGACATGGACCGGGGTCGTCGCGTCAAAACCCCAACCGCACCGCCTGCATGCGCTGATCGCAGGGGTGAGCGACTATGCCTCCCCGGACATGACGCTCGCCTATGCCGCCAAGGACGCTCAGGATTTCGCCCATGCGCTCGAGGGACAAAAGGGCGGCTATTATTCTGAGGTCGAGACGCGGGTGATCGTCGATCGCGACGTCACGCGCGCCAGCCTGATCGATGGCCTCGATTGGCTCGCGAGCCAGGCGAATGGCCCCGAAGACGTCAGCGTGCTGTTTCTCTCCGGCCACGGCCTGACCGACGAGAAGCTGATGTATTGGTTCCTGCCTTCGGACGCGACCGAGGATCAGGCGCATGGCAAGGGCCTGTCGCAGGACGACGTGAGCCGCGCGCTGAGAACTGCGCCCGGCAAGGTGATCTGGTTCCTCGACACCTGCCATGCCGGCGGCGCCGCGACGCGTTCGCCGGTCGACGTCAGCAAGCTTGTCAACACCGTCACGTCACCCGAGAACGGCGGCCTTGTCACGTTCGCCTCTTCGAAGGGCGACGAGACTTCGGTGGAGAGCAGCGTGTGGAAGAACGGGGCGTTCACCCTGGCATTGGTCGAGGGCATCGAGAAAGGACAGGCGGCCGCGCGCGGCGACGACGCGATCACGGTCTCGACGCTTGACGCCTATCTT
>NZ_LMUI01000029.1:139930-179541 GCF_009765995.1 Methylocapsa sp. S129 | reverse complement strand
GTGCGATGGCGGAGTGGAAATCCGTCACTCTCGCTGCCTGAAAATCGATCGCGACCGAACCGTTGCATCCATCGCAAGTTAGCGTGACATCGCCCTGCGCTCGCACCTTCAGTCCGGGGCGCCTTTGAGCGCGGGCCACTCGAACACGGACCGTGATCGCGCCAGACCGTAACCTTGCGATACTGGGCATAGAACATCGGAATCGACTCATGAAACTGAACCTTCGCGACCGCCGTTCCCGCGATACGGTATTCATTTTCGCGCTCTCCACGTCCGTCCTCAACACTGGGCGGGCGTTCGGAAAGATTGATGTCGGCGCCGCAACTGGATTGACCGTGTCGGTTGCCATTCTTGGAGCGTTCGCGAGCGTCATTTGGCTATCGCTGCTCATGTGGAGCATTTGGCGGAGCGATTCCGGCGACGCTCGGGCGGCCCCCCACAATTCGCAGGCTAAGGGCCGCGTCTGTCGATCTTGAGCCGCACCATGCGAGCCAAGGAGCCGCGCATGCCCAAGCCGAACAACGCTCCCATCATTTCGACGCGCCGGAGACGAAGCGGCAGAGCGCCCGACGTGGTGAGACGAAAACCGCCGCCACAGCGCCAATCAAAAGAACTCTGGCTGCGCAAGGCCGCATATCTGCTACGCTGCCGCATGCCCTGGGCCCGTCACCTCACCGTCCCGATCGTCCTCAACGACGGCCGCGAAATTGTGACCCTCAATGACGCGCGGACGGTAATCCGATCTCTGCCGGCGCAGACCCAGAACAATGACGTATGGCTCTACACAGGCGGCCTCTTGCTGGAAGCCGCCACGTCCGATGGTCCCATAGGTGAAACCGTCGCGAATTTGCGGCGCGCCCTTAAGGCCGAGGGATTGATTTAGCGCCCGATGCGGCAGACGCGGTCACGCCTTGGTCCCGCAAGCTCGCGACCCTGATCAAACTTAAGGACGGCCGCACGATCGCGACTCTTGGCCAGGTGCGCGCGGCCATGCTGGTGCTTCCCGATCGCCATCAGGTGAGGCCGTTCTGGCAATATGCGGCCGAACGCCCCGCCAAGGCGCCATCACGCTCTCTGACCTGAGAGCGCCACGATCGCTTCACGAGCTTGCCGGCGGCGCTTGGGCCTTCCGCGCCGATTTTGTGATCATGCGCCATAAGGTCCGATGTCGAGTTGATTTATGTCAATGAAGCTCCGCGAAGCAGAACGCATGCTGACGGGGTACCCGGACGCACCGTGAGCCAATCTCCCGCGCCTACCCTGGCCGCTTTGGCGGCCGGCAGGAAGGATTCCCGGATAACGCTGTCGTCTGCGATCGCTTGGGGAGGGGAGATGCGTTGGGTAGAGGAAGACGTTCGCAAGCTTGAGGAGAAGCTCACGGCGTTGTCACGCGGAGGCGGGGGCGGGAGGCTGACGCCAAAATCCGTTAATATTACCTTGACCGCCCTCCGAGGCTGTCGCGGCAGGCTCATCTCCCCTCTCACCACCGAGGCGATTGTAAGTTTTCAAATCGAAACTCTGGATGGCATGGGATTGCCCGGAGAAGTGCTGGCGATCAACGTCGACGAGCGCGTAGCTCGCACCGCATTCGCGAAAGCGAAGACGCAATTCCCTGACCAAAAAATCATGGTGTGGGGGAAAACCAGCAGCGGCAAGAGAGTCCATCCGGCCATTTGATGGGCGCTCGTTCGATCGCGGGGCGCGGTGCCGAAGAGTTTGGACATAGTCGCCGCAATTTCTAGCCAGCCCTGAGCTTTGGAGGTCGAGTTGCCCTTCGGCGCGCCTCGTCGCGCAACGGGGAATGCTTGTCGTCGGCAAGCGGGCAGCGACGAAACAGCCGCCGGCGTGAACCGGCGGCCGTCACAATCACCCCCCTCTCTAATGCCTGACCTCGCTCACGTCGCGGTCGGCGGGCGAAGGGAGGCCCGTCATCGCTTTTCGCCACTATTTGCACGAGAGGTGGGCGAGTCAAATGTCGAACAGCCGTCGAAGGGCGCGCTCGCTCACGCCGCCCGCGTCGCCGGCGGCGGTCAGCGCGTCATCGTCGAGCAGAGCGACAATCACGGCGCCGGCGCCCTTGGCGCGCAGTTTGGCGCGACGCTGTTCAGCTTCTCGGCGCGGCGGGCGAAATCGGCGCCGAGATCGCAGGCCGCCGCCGCGGCGCGGGCGTAGGCGAGGCAGCACAGCCGCGGCCAGTCGGCCTCGCCCGGACGCGGTCGCCGGCCCTCGGTCCCGATCTTCAAGCTGGGATGCAGGATCGGAACGGCGAGCAGCGGAACGGCGAGAGTCCAGCGCAGGCGGGTGGCGAGGAGAGCGTCGGCGAGCCAGAGCGCGAGCAGCTCGGCGGGCGATGTCGCGCTAACTTGCGATGGATGCAACGGTTCGGTCGCGATCGATTTTCAGGCAGCGAGAGTGACGGATTTCCACTCCGCCATCGCACTCAGACGATGAAGGTGGGTAGATAGGGCGGAGCGATGGGAACGGGGCGAAACGAAATGATTGCGGACGGCGGAGAGGGTCGAGACGAACCGCTGTAACCCAGGCCAGGATCGAAAGCCCCGCATCATCCGCTCCCGTTTTCTGACTGGCACGTGAAAATTCTCCGCCCGATTGTTCAACCCCTTTGTGGGAGCGGTGTTCGACCTTCGGCATGACCATACGCTTGGCGGCGGCGTAGGAGCCGAGTTTGTCGGTTATGATCCGCTTCGGCGGACGTCCTTGCTTCCGCAAGAGCCGCGTCAGCAATCGCCGCGCGGCCTTTGCGTTCCGGTGGATTTGCACGATTTCGTCGAGGACATATCCCTCCTGATCGACAGCGCGCCAAAGATAGCGTCTCTCGCCATTGATGGAGACCACAACCTCGTCGAGATGCCAGATATCATGGCGGCTGGGCGCTTTACGCTTCATGCGACGGACGTAGTCGGCGCCGAATTTGATCGCCCAGCGTCGAATGGTTTCGTAGGATACGACAATGCCGCGCTCAACCAGCATTTCTTCGACCAGACGCAGACTCAAGAGAAATCGAAAATACAGCCAGACGGCACGTGCGATGATCTCAGGGGGAAATCGGTGGCGTTTGTAGCTGACGGGACGAAGGACCATACGCCAGTCAATATCATCCGAAGCCGCCCCATCGAGTTAACGTGATATCGCCCTCGCAGCAAAGAGGATATTGACTCCGAACGACGGCGCGGTAATGTGTCTGTATAACGTTTCATCATAAACAGCAAACGTGGTGGGGATGCGCGCCAAGCCGACGATGAACGACGTTGCGACCGAGGCCTCAGTCTCGCTCGGCACCGTGTCCAAAGTTTTGAGGGGCGATTCCACCGTCGCCAAAGAGCTGCGCGAGCGCGTTCTCGCGGCCTGTGGACGTTTGAACTATCAGCGCAATCGGATCGCCGCGAGCCTGCGAAGCCGACAGAGCCATACGATCGGCATCATCGTTCCCGACATTCTGAACACGTTCTACGCAACGCTTGTCGAGAAGTTGGAAAATCTCGCGTCGGCCGGCGGATACACCGTCATGATCGTGACGACGGGAGAGGAGCCGCAGCGGGCGCGCGAACGTATCGACGTAATCAAGGAAAGACAAGTCGACGGCATGATTGTCATCCCTTCTCTGGATGGCTCGGACATGCTCGCCTCGGCAATTGGCTCCGACATGCCGTGTGTGATCGTCGATCGCATTGCGGCCGAGGACCCGTACCCAAGCGTCGCCACCGACAATTTCGACGCGGCCTATCAAGGCGCGAGATATCTTCTATCGCTTGGCCACCGACATATCGCCCTCGCCGTGAACACGCCGCGGCTCTGGAATACGCACGAGCGTATCGCCGGATTCGAGCGAGCCATGAGTGAGGCCAAAGGCAACGCCGATGTCAGAATCGTCGGAATGACCGTTGAGGAAGCTCGCATTTCGCTCGAAGGTCTGTTTCGTGAAGGCGAGCGGCCGACCGCGCTGTTCACCTCCAACAACCTAGTGACTCTCGGGGCCGTCGGGGCGCTGCAGAACTGCCGCGTCGAGGTCCCCCATGAGATGTCCCTTCTGGCCTTTGACGATTTCGAATGGCTAAAGCTGCTTCAGCCGGCGGTGAGCGCAATCCACCAGCCGGTGGATCAGATTGCCGTGGAGGCCTGGCGCCTCATGTCTCATCAAATCAGCGGGCGACCGATCGCAAACCCGCATATTCGCGCGGCCGGCCAGCTCATAATCCGCCGGTCCACCGCGGCGCGCGCGGAGTCCGGCAAAAAACTGGGGGCGATATGAGCGAGTTCGTGGGTAAAAGCGCAGTTATCACCGGTGGCGGCCGCGGCATCGGATTGGCTTGCGCGCGGCTGATCGCCCAGCGCGGCGGATAGGTGATCCTGATAGGCCATGATCGGGAATTGCTTCAACATGCCGAGGAGACCTTGCGGACGGAAAAGCTCAACGCCGCGGCGATCGTCGCTAATATCAGCGTCAAGGCGGAGGTCGCCGACGCCATCAGGCGATCGATGGAGATTCTGGGCTCGATCGACGTGCTGATCAACAACGCGGCGGTACAACCTTACGGAACGGTCGCCTCAATGGAACCCGCAGAGTGGGACTATGTAATGGGCGTCAATCTCCGCGGGACCTATCTCGCTTGTCATCACGCGCTGCCGCATATGGTGAAGGCGGCCCGCGGGTCGATCGTGAACGTGAGCTCGGTGCAGGCGCTTGCCAATCAAGCGCGCGTCGCCGCCTACGCCACGTCCAAAGGCGGCATGCTCGCTCTGACCCGGTCGATCGCCGTCGACTTCGGTTTTGCCAGCATTCGCGCGAACGCTGTCTGCCCCGGCTGCATCGATGCGCCGATGACGCGGTTCTCGGCCGCGGAAACCGCCCCTGGACGCGAAGACGAGATTATCAGGGAATGGGGCAAGGCGCAGCCTCTTGGTCGGGTCGGGCGCCCCGAAGAGGTGGCGGAGGTCGTCGCGTTTCTCGCGAGCGACCGGGCGAGCTTCTGTACCGGCGCCGAATTTAAAGTCGACGGCGGCCTGATGGCGCGCCTCGGCGTCGTGCTGCCGGACTGACGCCGGTCGATACGCGGAGCATTCGAAGATGTATGCTCCGCCATATAACGTTTCATAATGGCCTTCGCTACAGCGGTAGGCGCGGGAGGAGGAGACTAGTCAAGATGAACGAGCACAGAAATGCTCGGCCGGGAGCAGGCATATGGCCGTGACGCAGATTGCGCCGGCGCCTCTGTTCGCATGGCCCTCGCGACAGCGCGTTGTGTCCGCCGTGCTGATGATCGCCACATTGGTCGCGATCGGCGTCTATGCGCCCAATTTCTTTCGCTATCACAACATCATCAATGTGCTGCTTCAAGTGTCTTTGTTGGGCCTTCTGGCGATCGGCATGACCGTCGTGATGATCGTTGGCGGCATCGATCTGTCGCTGCCGGCCAACACGGCGATGGGCGCTGTGCTAGGCGCGCTTTACATGAAGGCGACGGGCGATTGGGCGGTTGGGGCCCTCATCATGATCGCGGCCGGCTTGCTGATTGGTCTGGTCAACGGCTTCGCCGTCGCGCGCCTCAAAATGATTCCTTTTGTCGTCACGCTGGCGACGATGACCGTGGTGTCCGGCGCATCAGTCTGGGTGACGAATTCGCTCAGTATCTCGCAATTACCCGATACGTTCATCGATTTCTTCGACGCGAGACCGCTTCTCGGCGTTCCCGTTACCGTGCTCGTCGTGGCTGTTCTTGCCGGGTTGGTCGCGATGCTGATGCGTTCATCCGTCGCCGGCCGCTGGGCCTATGCGGTGGGGATCAATGATCGGGCGGCGCGGGTCGCCCGAATTCCGATCGGGCGCGTCATTCTCGCCAGCTACGTGTTTTCAGGTCTGATGGCTGGACTGACGGCCATTCTGCTCACCGCGCGCCTCGGCTCAGCCTCCGCCAATATGGGCAACGACGGGGTGGTGCTCGACATTGTGTCGGCCTGCGTCGTCGGCGGCGTAAGCATCTATGGCGGTTCCGGCCGGGTCCCCGGCGCGCTGTTTGGCGCGTTGTTGATCACTATTCTATCGAACGCGATGAACCTCATCGGCGTGTCCTACTATCTAAGCCTTATCGTCAAAGGCGCGGTCATTATCGCATTCGTCGCCATCGACGGCCGCAAAGAGACCAAGCGATGAACGCGCAGCAAACGTCGCTACGCATGGAGGGGATTTCGAAAGCCTTCGCCGGGATCGCGGCGCTCCGGGGAGCGAGCCTGGAGGCGCGCGGCGGCGAGGCGACGGCCGTCATGGGCGCCAACGGCGCCGGCAAATCGACCCTGATGAACATACTCGGCGGCGTCGTCGCCAGCGACAGAGGCCGCATCGTTCTCGACGGCGCCGAAACTGTCATCCGTTCGCCTCGGCAAGCTGCGCAACAAGGCGTCGCCTTCGTCCACCAGGAATTGACGATGCTTCCCACACTGACGGTAGCGGAGAACATCTTTATCGACAGCTTGCCATCGTCGGGACCGTTCATCCGTACGAGGGAAATGGCGCGCCAGTCCGAGGCCTTGCTCGCTCGTCTCGGTTGTTCGATCCCTCCGGAGACGCGCGTCGAACAGCTCAGCATCGGCGATCAGCAATTGATCGAAATCGCGCGGGCGCTGCGGCACAAGGCAAAGGTCATCATTTTCGACGAGCCTACTTCATCCCTGACCGGCCCGGAGCGACAGCGGCTTTTCAACGTCATCCGGGGACTGAAGACCGACGGTGTCGTCATCATCTACATCACCCATTTCCTTGACGAGATTTTCTCGATCTGTGAGCGCGTCACCGTCATGCGCAACGGCGAGACAGTATGGTCGTCGCCGATATCCGAGGTCGATCCGGCCAAGGTCGTTCATCTGATGCTGGGCGTAGCCGAAAACGAAGGGCGCATCCGTGCGCCAATCGAAGCTGTGGGCGAGCCTCTGATCGCCGTGACGGGATTGCGGCGCGACGGCGTGTTGCGGGATGTGGATTTCGAAATCCGCAGCGGCGAGATCGTTGGCCTTTGGGGACTGCTCGGTTCGGGACGGACCGAGCTGTTGCGCGCCCTGGTGGGTCTCGATCCCATCGACGGCGGGACAATCTCATGGCGCGACGGCCGCACTCTCGCGCCCATCGCGCCCGAACGGCTGCACGCCCATGTCGGCATGATCACGGAGGACCGGCGCGGGGAGGGCGTCCATCTGCCGCTCTCTATTTCCGACAATATTGCCCTTCCCAACCTGAAGTCGCTACTCAACAAATGGCGCCTTATCGATCGCGGCCGCCAGAATGCGCTGGCAGACGCTATGATCGACCGCCTGAAGATCAAGGCCTCCGGCCGGGAGCAGATCGTCGCCACCCTGAGTGGCGGCAATCAGCAAAAGGTCGTGTTCGGGAAGTGGCTCGCGACCAGCCCACGCCTGTTCCTTCTGGACGAGCCGACCCGCGGCCTCGACATCAGCGCCAAGACCGAAATCATGCGACTTGTCGTCGAACTGGCGGAGCAGGGATGCAGCGTCCTATTGGTCTCGTCCGAGCTTCAGGAGTTGATGCGGGTCTGTGACCGTTATCTCATCATCAGTCGCGGCCGACTGATCGACGAACTGCCGGGCTCCGCCGGCGCGAGCGCGCTGATGGGATCGATCGCGATGATCGACAATGACCTTGAGGTCGCCTCGTGACCGCCAGAGGAAAAACCTCCGATTTTCCGCTTCAACACGGCTTCTTCGTCGTGTTCGCGATCATTTTCATATTCTTCTCGTTGGCCACGCAGCATTTTTTTCAGCTCGACAATATCCTCAATATTTTCAGCGCGATGGATCCGCTTGCGATCACAGCTTCCGGATTGGCGCTGGTGGTGATGTCGGGCCGGCTTGATATTTCCGTCGGATCGACTGCCTTTCTGTCCTGCGCGATCGGCGCCCTATTGATGAACCAGGGCGAACTCAATCCGGTGCTCGCGGCGATCATCGTCGTTTGCTGCGGCGCATTGCTCGGCGCGGTCAACGGATTCATCGTTGTTGTGCTCAAGGTTAACTCCCTGATTGCGACGCTGAGCACGATGATTGCTTATAGGGGAATGGCGCTCGCCCTTACGGACGCGTTGCTGGTGCAACTGCCGCCGCCGATCCGCTTCCTCGGCAATACCAGGCTGGGGCCGATCCCCCTCGACATCTTCGTGATGCTCGTCGTTCTCGTTCTCGTGCATCTGCTACAGACCAAAACCGCATTCGGACGCCAGATCATGGCGATGGGCAACGATATAGCGGTCGCACGGAAGGTCGGACTCCCCGTCGACCGCATCGGCTTTTTCAGCTTCGTTCTCGCCGGCGCGCTCGCGTCCGTCGGCGGAATCCTCACCACAATCCAGAACGGAGCCGTCAGCCCATTCCTTGGGAGCGGACTGGAGTTCACAGCGCTTGCCGTCGTGGTCGTCGGCGGGATCAGCCTGCTTGGCGGCCGCGGCGCGATTCTCTTCAGCATCATTCCCGGCGCCTTCATCTTTGAGATGATCCGCGACGGGCTCACCAATCTCGGCGCCGATCCCTATTCATATAGGCTTATCGGCGGCGCCGTGATCTTCGCAGCAATGTATGCGGATGCGCTGAAAAGCGGGCGGTATTCAATGAGACGAAGACTTTGAATCCCAAGGAGTGACCCGCCTGACCGAAGCGTTCGAAAAGCCCAAGTCAACTACAGAGAGGAAACTGCTATGAAACGTTACATGCTGACTTCTTGTCTCGCACTGTGCCTTATCAGCGCGGCGCAGGCGGACGCCCTGAAGCCCCTGAAAGTGGGCTTCTCTCTCGACACCAAGGAATCCTCGCTTGAGACTGCCTGGCAGGATTTTCTAAAATCCGAGGGTGAAAAGCAGGGGAAGGCCGCGGGCTTCGACTTCGAATGGACAATCAACGTCGCCAACGCCGACCCGGCGCGTCAGGCCGCCAATATCGACGATCTGATCACGCGGGGCGTCGACGTCATCATTGCGCGCGCTTTCGACTCCGGCGCGATCGGAACCTCGATCAAGGCAGCCAGGGAAGCGGGGATCCCGTTCATAACCTTCGATCGGGGCTCCACGAGCGGAAAGCCGACAGCTCATGTCGGCGGAGACAGCTATGATGAAGCCAAAACGACCGGCGAAGCCTTTGCCGAAATCCTGAAAAAGGCTGGTGTTCACGGGAAGTGCATCGAACTCCAGGGCATGCTCACCGACATCAACGCGGTACATCGCAGTCAAGCCTGGAACGAAGTCGGCAAGGCGACAGGACAATACGAGACAATCTTGCAGGTTCCGACCAACTGGAATCCAGAGCTGTTCCTCTCAGGATTGACCAATGCGCTGAACGCGAAACCTGAGGCCAACTGCGTATTCGCGGCCAGCGACTTCGCCTTCCCCTCCATACAAGCCGCTCTCGAGAAGGCGGACCGCTGGGCGCCAACCGGGCAGCCGAAGCATATGTGGCTGGCGACCCAAGATCTCCTCTCAGCGGCCGTAAAGCCGATGGAAGGCGGCTACATCGATGTGTCGACCACCTGGGATGCTTATTCGCAAGCCCAGGAGGCGGTCAGGGTTATCATTGCAATAGCGAAGAAAGAGGATCCGAAGTGCGGGCCTGATGGTTGCCTCGCGAAAGGGCGCGTTGTAACGCCTGCTACGGTCAAGGACATCCCAAATCTTTGGTCGCGCGATTATAAATAATTCCGGCCGAGGTTACGAAAACAGGACGGGGGCATCTTGCCGGCCCCCGTTCTCGGCGGTTCTCGCTGCAATGGCGGAGAGGAGAGGGGCTGTTCGAAAGAGAGTTTCGCGACGCCAAGCGCGATTGAGATAGCTCAGAGATGCCCCGAGCGCTGGCGCGATTAGGGCGAGGCCAGCCGTCGCAACGCCCCTGGCGATCAGTGCGCGCCGGGACGGCCCCGAAGTCTACTGCCTCATCGCACTGTTCGCCCGGAGCCTCGTTACGATTTGCAAGGGTTAGGGGTATTCAGCTGTCCTGTCCTCGAACGGCGTGGCCGTTTCTGCGGTCAGTCTCGTTGCGACGACAAAGGCGGCAAGCGCACCGACGGCACACAGCAGCATTGCCGTAATGAAGGGGGTAAGGGTGGCGTCAAACGCGAGCGCCAAAGCTGCGCCTACCGCGCCGGCGAAGGCGTATTGCAGGACCCCCAGCAGCGACGAGACAGAGCCGGCCTGGCTCATGGGCGCGCATTTCATGACGAGCGCGAAGCCATTGCCGATCACGAGCATCAGGCTCGCCATGGCAAGGAAAATCAAGGCGCCGGCCACGGTGACTCCGGCCCCCATGACAATGGTGGCGATAAGGAGCGCGACGCAGCAGGCGACGTGAAGCAGGAGTCCAAAAACCAGAATCTGGGGTTCCGTCCAGCGGTTCAACAGCAGCACATTGATCTGGCCGCCAATCACCATCCCGATGGCAATGCCGGCGAGCACGAGGCTGTAAATTGCCGGCGGTAGGCCGAAATGATCGACGAACACGAACGACGATGAGCCGATATAGGCAAACAGCCCCGCCATGGCGAAAGCGCTTGAAAGGGTCAGCCACGCGAGCCTGCCGTGCCTGAAAAGGCCCGCATAGTCGAGCAAGGTGACCCGCAGGCCCGCAGTCGCACGGCGTGAGGATTCCAGCGTCTCTGGCACGATCTTGAGCAGAGCCACGAGCGACGCAGCGCCAAAGAGCGCGAGGAACCAGAAAATCGCCTGCCACCCCATCGCGGCGACCAAAAGCCCGCCAATGGGCGGCGCAACGATCGGCGCCACCATCATGACCTGTAACAATGCCGAAAACAGTTTCGCTACCTCGCGTCCTTGATAGCGATCGGTGATAATCGCTCGTGGAATGACCAGCCCGGCTGCCGCGCCAAGGCCCTGAAGCGCTCTTGCGACCATGAACATCGCCATGTTCTGCGAAAGAGCCGCGAGGACCGACGCCAGAACAAACAGCAATATTCCGAATGCGAGCGGTCCGCGTCGGCCGAACCGATCGCTCACGGGTCCGTAGAAAAGTTGTCCGATAGCGGCTCCGCCGACGAACACGGAGAGCGATGTCTGCATCGCGCCGGGGTTTGCCCCGAGAGAACGTCCGATGTCGCGGAAGCCCGGCAGATACAGGTCGATCGCCATCGCATCGAAGGCGGTGATGATTCCCAGAACCACAATCAGCGGCAGGGTGCGGGTGCGGTGTCCGTCGGAATTCATGCAGTCCTCGCGTCAAATTGAGAGGCCAGCTTCCACGGCGCGCATCGACGTGGTAATCAGACTGACCAGTCGGAAATAGTTATGCGACTGATCAGTCGGAAAAGCAAGAGGCTAGGTTTGACGCGGAAAAAGGAGATTGATCGGGATCGGATTCTGGATGCCGCCGAGCGTGTGATCCTCGAATCCGGAGGGCGAAATTTCACGCTCGATGCCGTCGCCGAGCGTGCGAGGATCAGCAAGGGCGGTCTCGTCTACAGCTTCCCGACCAAGGATGGATTGGTCCGCGCGGCGTTAGAGCGGGAAATAACGCGCTTTCAAGAAGCGGTGCGCCAGCGGCTTGGCGGCAGGCCGGTTGAGCCTTTCGAATTGGTTCTAGCCCACATTGACGAAGCGCTCGATGAGGACGACGCTGTGACGCGCAAGGCGGCTTTTCTCGTAACCGCGTTGGTGCACGCCCCCGATATGATGGAGCCAGCACGACGGTATTATCGCGCGCTGCTTGATCCGCTCCTGTCTGATTCCGGCGCCGCCTATCGCGTTCGTCACGCCCTGCTTGCCGTTGAGGGAATTTTCCTGCTCCGAGGACTAGGCTTCGTCGAGGTCTCGGCGGAGGAGCACAAATCCGTCCTGCTCTACGCGCGAGACGTCGTCGCCGGGGTGCTGGCCGGACGCTAAGCGCCGTGAGGCCGAACATCCGAGTTAGGTCGAATGCGGCCGTTGCCTCCGGGCAGCGATGCGCAGCGCCAAACGCTCGGATCCGACGCGAAATCAGCGGGCCCCGTCTCCGAGATCGACGAATTCCAGGGCGTCGATCGCCGCGTTCCTTTCATCCTCCGTCTGCTTCAGGGAAAGCTCCAACTGCTTGGTGCTGCCTACGCTGCTGCCCATCAGGACCAGCCCACCAAGCCCAAGGGCTATGCCGACGATCATTTGAACCGGCGTGACGGTCGCCAGACCGAGCACCAAGCAGATAAGCAACGCTGCGCCGGCGGAGGCGCACGCGCGTCCTGCTACGACGAGCCTGCGGCTGTGCCGGATCGCCTCTCGCAACTCGTCGATCTGCGCCTCAAGTCGCTCGATCTGCTGGGCTGGCGTCGGATCCGCTTCGAACATTGAACTCTCAGGCGGCGTTGCGGGTCGGAGCGATCAGGAGCTTGCGGCGGTCCACCCGCAAATCGGCGTTGCAACGCGAAGCCGATCGACATGCCAAATTGAAATGACTTTTCTAACCCCGTCAATCGCATGTCCGCGTCGGTACAGGGTCAGTTTGAAATCCGCGATGGCGTTTACTTCAGCGACGGTCGCAGTGGACCAAACTGAGAGATCAACCTTATCCCTGGCGGAGCAGCTATTACATCTGGAATGCGGTTCACCATACAGGCTGCCGAGGTGTGTACGCCATCGGCGCGGTCGATCCGGATTTTGGATGGTGGCCTTCCATCAACGGCCCACGTCATGTTTTCGGACTCGCCTTCCGCCAGGAGACGCAGTTCAATGTGCGCGCTTGCCGTAGGCCCTTCTACGGTTTCGACCGACGCGGTGATCCGAAGACCGAGCGAGGTGCCGGGGTCCAAAAACCTATTGAGGATACGACACCACATCGGTTGATCGGAAAGTACCGGCTCGCGCAGCTCGGTCACGTTTTTGATGGTGAAGCCAAGCGCATGCATCACATGCGCCGGTATGCCTTTGTAGAGCTCTCCTAATTGGCCGGGCACCTTGGTTACCTTTTCCAAAAACTCGGCTTGCGTCATGTCAACGCCATAGGCACGCATCATGCGCTCGTTCGCCAGCTCTGCGTTGGTCAAGCTGCAATGCGTGAGCGAGCGAAGCTCGGTGCACGGCCCCGCAATCAGCATTCCCGCCCAGATGCGGGAGAAGTCCCAAATGCCAGTCCCGGTGAATGTAACAGCGTTCCTCTTGGCCAAGGCATCGATCTTTTCGGCTAAGTCGGGATCGGCGCCTTGCGGAAAATATGACTCTGAGCCGTGGCAGATGACATTGATGCCGGCTCCCAAGAGGCGTTGATAAGCGGCAAAGTTGAGGCTCAGCCTCTCGGTTTGCACAACCAACGCGATGTCTGCATCCATGGTCGCGTAGTCGACGGTTTCACAGTCCTGTACGACGACTCCCAAGTCTTCGTTCAGCCCGGCGAGCCGCCCTAGATCCTCGCCGATCTTGGGACCTGCCCGGTTCACCGCCGCAACGATTGGCCAGCCATTTTTTACGAGAATGCGCACAGCCTCCATACCGTAGTACCCGACCCCGTAGATCATGACCCTGGGCCTGAGACGCGCTCGGTCTTTTGCGGCGGTGCCGTGGACGACGCTCATAAAAGGGCCTTTGGCAGATGAACTCGGATGAAAAGGCTAGCACTCCTTATGCTAGTCGACCATACGCTGTCGACCCTCTTCTGCATCATGCCGTCAACGTCTGCTGTTTGTACTAACCGCGCTTCGAAAGAGGGCTCTGTCGTACCTAGAATTATGGGGTTTCGCACGGCCCCGTCAACCCGGCCGAAATTCAAACTGACCCACTACTTCCGCGTCGGATCGAGTGCAGCCCGTCATTTAACCCGTCAAACGCTCTATGCAACCCGCGAGGAGAATCTGCGTCAGCGACGGAAGTCCGCCGGGGCCGAAACCGCTTCCTCGGCGGGTTCGGTTCACGACGCCGCGGCCCCGGCAGGGGCGTTGTCGGACCCTACTTAGCGCCTCGCTCCGGCACGCTGTTGGGAATCGCGCTGGCGGTTCACCGACGATCCCGCCAACGGATATATCTCGCGGAAATCTTCCTGAGTGCTCTGCGCCAAGGACACTTCGGTCCGTGGCGAAACATCACGATATCCCGCCATGGTAGCGTGCGGCTCCAACACTCGAGGATCGGAATCCCGAACGTGGAGCGATCTCGCCTGCGAAATCCTGACATGGCGGTTGAGTTGGCGCTGCTCTTGCTGCTCGCGACGCTGTGGGGCGCATCGTATAGCTTTATCAAGCTTGGCGTAGCCACCGTCCCGCCGATCACCTTGATCGCGGCGCGTACACTGATCGCGGGCGTGTTATTGCTTGCCGTCATGCGCTGCCGCGGGCTGCGGCTGCCGAAAGACGCCGCGACCTGGCGACGTTTCGTGATTCAGGCCTGCCTCAACAGCGTGATCCCCTGGACCTTGATCGCCTGGGGCGAGCGTTCGCTCGACGCGGGGCTTGCGACCATTCTCAATTCGACCTCACCGATCTTAACTTTCTTCCTGACGCTCGCAATCGCGCGCCACGAGACGCTGAGTTCGCGGAAACTATTCGGCGTTGTGGCTGGGATGGCCGGCATCTGCCTGATCGTCGGCGTGCGGGCGCTGGCCGACGCGGGCGCGCACCTAGCAGCCGAGATCGCCACCGTGACTGCAGCCCTTTGCTATGCCGGGGGCGCTATCTTCAGCCGCGGCTTTAGGGGTCTCGATCCGATGGCGCCGGCGGTGGGCTCGCTGCTCTGTGGCGCGGCGATCCTGATTCCTGCATGCCTCGTAGTGGACCGGCCGTGGACGCTTGCGCCGTCAACGACGTCGATGCTGGCTCTCGCCGGTCTTGCGGTATTCTCCACCGCGCTGGCCTTCGTGATCTATTTCCGGCTGATCATGACACTGGGATCGGTCGGTACAACTGCCCAAGCCTACTTGCGGGTGCCGATCGGCGTCGCGCTGGGCGTTATTTTTCTCGGCGAAACCTTGACCTCGACGGCATGGATCGGCCTGGGCTGCGTGGTGATCGGTGTGGCCGCGATGACGAAACCGGTGCGGAAGATCGTAGCGGCTAACAAACAGGGTAGCCGTGGAGCGTCAGCATAGCGCCGCCGCAGGCGGGACGGGGAGCGTCAACAGCCCTACCGGTCTCACGATATCAATCGCTGGGGCCACCATTAGTACACAACCTCCACGCGCCGCCTGATATTTCGACCGCTCAATCGAGGGCTGCGCAAAAGCAGGCAGGAGCGCCGACAGCTAGGCCGCCATTCGCTGGATCGTCGCAATGATCTCGTTGTGGTTATAAGGCTTGCGAAAAAACACGCTGCGTTCCGGAAGTGCGTCCTTCTCGATATTGTAGAGCCCCGACATGAGAATGACCTCGATCGGAGGCCACCGCCCCCGGATGGCCATGGCGAGCTTCATGCCGTCCATTGAACCGGGCATATCGATGTCGGTAAAGACGATCCGAATATCGACGCGCGCCTCCAGAATTCTTACTGCCTGATCGGCATTCGCGGCTTGGACCGCCTCGAAGCCTGCTTCCTCCACCAGATCGACCGCGACCATGCGCAGAAACGGTTCGTCCTCAACGACGAGGACGACAACTCTCTTCATAAAGTTGGGCAAATCGGTTCACTTCCGCCGGCGCTGGCACGTTCTTGCGGCGTGGGGCGACGAACTCGCGCGAACCCGGATTGGAACCAACGCCCGTGGACGTGTGATTTCGACATTGGTTCCAACGTCTGGCTTTATTTTCGTCGCTTCTCGAACCGCCAGGACATTCTCCAGCGCCGAGACCGGTTAAAAGGGTAGCCGTGGAGCAAGAGCATAGCGCCGCAGCAGGCGGGACGCGGGACCCGACCACCTCCGGCGAAGGGCGCGTTTGATGTGCGTCTGGGATGGATGCCCAGCAGAGCGGAGACGCACGCGCGGCTCCGATCACGACAGCCCGGGCCCTGCAGGGCGGCGCCATCGCAGACTCTCGGCTTCAGCCGCTTGCAGAACCTGATTTGATTTGAAGAAGAAGCCGCGTCCGGGCGGCGCGGTAGCGCGAATCCACCTATTTGACGGAATTCGAGCTGATCGTGTTCTACGGAGCCCGATTCCGTCGCCTTCCAGAATTTCGATTCGCTAAGCTTCAGGGCGCCGACGCTACGTCGGCGTTGGCCGACGTTTGGTTAAGCAACCTACCAACGCGCCAACGCGCGCCCTCGAATGCTCGTGAGTTTCGCGCAGAATGCGCAGCAGATCGTTGGCCTCGAACGCGAGTTGATCGTAACCTCTCCGATCGAGGTCCGCCGCGAGTGCCTCTTGCCGTGCGATCCGCCTCTCGCCCTCCAGGATATGGCGTCGTTCCATTGCGAGCGCGTCTTCTATCGACCAGCCGACCATGGACCGACCCCGCCGTTGCAGGATGCTGAAGCTTGCATAGGCTCATCCCGGCGGCAATAGCCGCCAGCGCCTCAGCGTGAGGCGGGGGACGGTATCGCGGCTGTAGTCAGTGCCGTGCGCGTTTCGCCGGCTAGCTTCTGGCCAAGCCTCTTCCGCGCCGTTTCGAACGATTGTTCGATCTGGACCGCCGCCAGTCGATACATTTTTCTCTGCCGCACCGATCGGGGGAGAAGACGCACGGCCTCGGATAAGTGGACCGCTTCGTCATACGCATCAAGCCCGTGGCGCACGATCAAATCGTGAGCGATTTCGTCAATTTCACCCTGAGAAGGCCCGAACAAACGAAGACTCATCGCATTGACCCACATTGGATGCCGGCCGACCGCAGGATTCATTTATCGACCGCTCGTATCTGAACGTCAATATTCGGCGGAGGGTCTTCGGTCGGAGGGTCTCACGCCCTCCCGATCTCCCGTGCTATACTGGGCAGGAAGCATGGAGCGGACAAATGTCCGGCGATGACTTTTTGGGCCGACTTCGCGACGCGCGAGCAGGGCTGATCCGGCATAGGGATAGATTGCAAATTGGCGGTTTTGGTATCAGCGATAGTCCGATTGACCCCGGCATCTTTAGCGCCGTAGTGCAGGCTGCTCTTCTCCAAGACGCCATCAACAGCATTAATCTTGCTATCAAATCATATGGAAAACCTGATGCCCCCCGGACCTAAAGGCGAGCGCCCGCCCCCGACGTGATCGGCAACGCATGCATGTCACGCAGATTGCAGCCGGCACCTATCCCGCGATGCCGAGCCGGCGCGCCAGCAGGCCGATGACCAGCAGCGCGAGACTGAACGCGACGCAAGCGAGGGCGTAAGTTATCCGCCACTGGCGAGTATCTTCGATCGGATCACGGCGGCGGTTCATTGCGCGTAGATATCAGAATCCATCGCAAAAAGAGGGCCGCCGGGAGCGGGGGGATGCTCACCGGGCAGCCCAATGACCGCGACGGGGCTGGGGGGCACAACATCGCAGCACTGCTGTAATGGGCCGCCTGGACGAAGGTTCCGCTCGATGGCGCAACAATTCAGCCAGAGGCCCGTATTCCATGTTCGCGGCAATCGCAGAGGAAACTTGAAAAAGGCGGCGGTCGCGGAGCGGGGGCTCGTCGCGACCGCCTTAACTCAAGCGACGGCCGCGGGACCGACGCTCGAAAGGTGGCAGCGCAATTCGCTGCCTGCAAACAAATACAGCCGGGAAGGCAAAGCGAAAGGCTCGGAATCAACCTAGTTGAGAGGATTCAAGCTGCCCGTGCTCATTGCGCTATCCGCGGCCTGATCCCGCTGTCTTCTGTAATTTCGATCCCGAGTGTTTCAAGCTTGCCGTAACGGGGTCGAACGTGTTCCGCAATTGGCAAAATCGGATGAACCCGCGCTCGAGATCGAGCGCGTGACGTGAACTCGCAGACAACGTCCCATCTGCGCTATCGCGATCCTCCCAGCCTCATCCTCACTCCCCGCTCGGATCGTCGTCATTCGCGCGGGCGCCGATTTTTCGTCGAAGCCGTCGAAGTAATATGCATGCCATTCAACCACGATGGCTTTTCGTCGCGGCGCGGTCGGAATTGCGGTCCACGGGTTCGCAATTCAGTCGGCGTGGCGCACGCCGTCATTAATCTCACGTCAGATCCTCGCCATCCTCAGGCCACAGCCATGGTCAACGGCTTCTTTTGAGCGCAACGCGCGCATGCGCCAGCCCCCTCGAACAAGAAGTCAGGGCCTTCCCGCAGCATCGCCGATGCCCTGCCCACATCGGTGATGTGGGCGCCGGGGATTTCCTCAAGCAGGCATTCATCACAATACGGCCGAGCCTCATTGCTGCGGAGGAAAATTGCGAGCTGTGCGCCCATGCTGCTATTGTTCATCGTCCATCCCATTTTGGCTTCGCGTCTGAAGCGGCTTTGGTCCGATATTTGGGGCTATGAGCGCCGCGCGTCCCCCGACCTTGCGGAACGCGACGCAGGCGGCACGCTGGAAAACGCCAGGCTTATTGAAGCGGTTGCACCGCGAGCGTTCACGGTCGTGGCATCGCCTGTGCTGACGAAGATAGGGCAGGGACCCTCAACTTGTGGTTCGAACGATCCAAATGCAAATCAGGCACCGCAGAACAGGGTGGGGCGGTCAGCCCTGCGCGTCCAGAAGTGTGAACAAAGACGGCTTGAGATAGCGCTCGGGCCGCCCTTGCGGGCCGCTCTTCACAAGAAGAGGGCGTATGGCCCGCAGCGACGATGGCGCGAGGACAATTCGCCAGCCCCGAGACCGGCTAAAAGGGTAGCCGTGGAGCGTCAGCAAAGCGCCGCCGCCGGCGGGACGCGGGCCCCGACCACCCCCGGCGAGGGGTTCGTTTGATGTTGCGTCACGGATGAAGGCCCGGCAGGGCGGAGACGGGTTCGGCTCCGTTCACGACAGCCCGGCCCCTGCGGGGGACGCCCAGGACGCCACAATTGAGGGGAGCCCGCGTGATAGATGAGCTGACTCGGGTCCTGCATGCCGAAGATGTGACGGTGAACCTCGAATCTCGGCGCGTCGTCGAAGAGATGAAGTGAAATGGCGGAAAGTCTCCGCATAAAGAGCTGCAATGGCACGTGTCACCATCGAAGATTGTGTCGACAAAATCACCAATCGCTTCGATCTGGTCTTGATGGCCAGTCACCGGGCCAGGGCGATCGCCGCCGGCTCGCATCCTTCAGTGCCCCGGGACAACGACAAGAACACGGTCATTGCCTTGCGCGAGATCGCCGAATCTCATCTCATCCCAGGCGACTTGAGGGAAGATCTCATTCATTCGCTGCAAAAGCAGGTCGAGGTCGACGAGCCCGAACCTGACGAAGTGCCGAGCGTGGCGAGTGGCGCGTTCATCGCCCCGACCGACGCCAACGCCGACCCCGCGTTCGACCGCATGACGGAGGAAGACTTGCTGCGCGGTCTTGACGGCATGGTCCCGCCGCCCAGCCGGGAGGATGACGACGGCGAATAACCGCTCCACGAAACCCTGTTGGGAGCAGTCATCACCTGCATCTATTGCACCTTTAGATGAGTCATCTGGAGCCTGTCGGATGAGGTGGTTGGCGCTGTCGCTTATCCTCTTCGCATTAGCGACGGACGCGCGCGCCGACGCTGTCTTCAAGGTCGGCGTCACGACGCGCGATTTTGTCCTAGCCGAGGCTTACGATTGGCGCGGCGCCCAGACCCATGCGCTCCGGGTGATAATCTGGTAACCAGCCGCAGAGGGCGCGCGCGAGGAACCGCAATGGATCGGGCCGTCCATCGCGCCATTGATCAGCACCGGCAGCGCCGCGCGCGATGCGGCGCCGGCGGCGGGGGCCCAGCGTCCGCTCATCTCCTGTCCCACGGCAACGGCAGCACGGCGTCCCAACTCGCTTGGCTCGGCACGGCGCTCGCGGCGCGCGGCTTCGTCGTCGTCGCAGTCAACCATCCCGGCAATAACGCACTCGAGGATTACACGATCGATGGCCTATCGCTGTGGTGGTTGCGAGCCGTCGATCTCAGCGCCGTCATCAACGCGATGCTCGACGATAAAATTTTTCGCAGCCAGATCGATCCCACGCGTATCGGCGCCGCCGGCCATTCGCTCGGCGGCGCCACCGTCATCGCGATCGCCGGCGGCGTCGCCAATCCGGCGCAGCTCGAGGCGTTCTGCCGCTCGCCCGCGGCCGACGCGTCGTGCAAACCGCCGCCGCCAGCTTCCGAGATGCGCCAAAAGATGTTAGCGTGCCTGACCGCCGATTCCGATTTCCGGCGACGCCTTTGCGAGGCCGGCAAGTCCTATCGCGACGAACGCGTCCGGGCGGTCTTCGCTATGGCGCCCGGGCCGGGTCATTCCTGCGAAGCAGCTTGCATTAACATCCGAAATTACCCGCCAGCGAAAGCCGTTTGAAAAACCGTTTTAGCAAGACCTCTCTCAAACGGAGATTTTCGATAAGTTCTTGAAAAGACTGGCGCGCCAGAAGATAACGGATTTCCTTCCTGAGAGCGTAAAGGGTCCAAAAGGTGAAAAACGGGAAGGCCAACGGGGCGGATAATCTGCCTCAGTTACATGAGCCGCGAGCCATGGCGGGATCACGGCTCCGGGTTGTCACGATAAATGGCGTTTGGATGTCATTGCTATCCTGATCAATGCGCTGCGCAGGATTTTCTTCTACGTTTGCGCAAATTCCTCATATGCCCAGAGGCTCATCGACCAGGACTGGACCGTTCAGCCGGCCGCCGAGGATTTTCGAAGCTTTGAAAACCACGACGCGCCGAGCCGCGATCGGCGCTTCGACTCCCGTCTTCGGATTGCGTCCGATGCGTTCGCTCTTCGACCGCACGAAGAAAGCGCCAAAAGAGGAAAGTTTGACGTTCTCGCCACGACTCAACGTGTCAACAATCTCTGCTAACATCATGTCCACCAGCGCGTGAGCTTCCGCCCTAGAAGCGCCTACCCGTCCATAGACGGCTGAGGCGAGATCGTCGCGCGTTACGGCCCGTGCGCGGGGAGAAACCAATTTCGACTCCATCGAACCTCTCAACAAATATTCAAATACTTGGCGCGCGCGGCATCGGCGTGCCGATACGCGTGGCGAACCATTTTCATGGCGACAGTCCTATCAACGTCACGACAAGGAAAGGCAACATCAATTCAAAATCTCAAAGTATCGCATATCTCGATAGACAATCGCGCCTGCGCCGTGAGCGAACGGAGCCACCCTCCCGCCGCGCGCGTCGAAATGCAACGTCGCGGTTCGGGGGTTGACCGCCACGACATGTGTTGCGCCGCCAGAGGGGTGGCTGCGCCTCGTGGCAATCCGACCCAAGACCGCTGCCCGCGGCGCCGCCAAACCAGGAGAGTGAAAGAGAGGCTGGAATTTTCGTGACGGATCGGGAGGCCAGGAGAGTGGCTCCTGGCCCATCCGTCGCGGAGAAATGGAAATGCCTGCAGCCATCCAGAAAATAGTCCTGAGCAGCAGCCGGGACATCCCCTTCAACAAGCTCGTCCTGTCCCAGTCGAACGTCCGCCGGATCAAAAACGGCATGTCGATCGAGGAATTGGCCGAAGATATCGCTAACCGCTCGCTTATCCAGAGCCTCAACGTCCGCCCAGTCGTCGATGCCGAGGGCGATGAGACCGGCATGTTTGAGGTTCCGGCGGGCGGGCGCCGCTATCGCGCTCTCGAGCTGCTCGTGAAGCAGAAGCGGCTCGCTAAGACGGCGCCGGTGCCCTGCATCATGAAGAGCGCCAAGAGCGACGCTTCGGCTGAGGAGGACTCGCTCGCCGAGAACATGCAGCGTCAGGCGCTCCATCCGCTGGATCAATTCCGCGGCTTCAAGAGATTGCTTGATCAGGGACTCAGCGAGGAGGGGATCGCCGCACGATTCTTTGTGCCGGTCAACGTCGTGAAGCAACGGCTGCGGCTCACGACGGTGTCGGAAAGGCTCCTTGAGGTCTATGCGGCCGAGGAGATGACATTGGAGCAACTGACGGCGTTCAGTGTGTCGTCCGACCACGCCCGGCAGGAGCAGTTGTGGGAAAGCTTGGCGCGCTCCCACAATAAGGAGCCGTATTACATCCGGCGGCTGCTGACGGAGAGCGCGGTTCGCGTCGACGATCGCCGCGCGCAATTCGTCGGTGTCGAGGTCTATGAGGCCGCCGGCGGCGTCGTGATGCGCGATCTTTTCACCGAGGATCGGGGCAGCTGGCTGCAGGACCCTGCCCTTCTCGATCGCCTGGTCGAACAGAAACTCAAGGCTTCCGCGGAGACGATCGCCAAGGAGGGCTGGAAATGGGTCTCGGTCGCGACCGACTTCAAATACGGCCATACCAACGGCCTCCGACGTCTTGCCGGCGAGCCTATCGACATGAGCGAGGAGGAGAAGGCGAGCTATCAGGCGCTCCAAGCCGAATTCGAAGCGCTGAACGAAAAATATGATGGCGCGGCCGAACTGCCTGAAGAGGTCGACGAGCGGTTGGGGGAATTGGAGACGGCGATCGCCGCTTTTGAAGAGCGCCCGCTGCGCTACGACCCAGACGAGATCGCCCGCGCTGGCGTCTTCGTCAGTCTCGACCCGGACGGCGACCTTGAGATCGGGCGCGGTTTTGTTAGACCTGAGGACGAGCCCGCCTCCAAGTCCGGTTCCGAGGGTGGCGACAACCAAGCCGACGTCGCCGTCGCTGGCGCGAGCCGTCCCGACACCCCTGCCCGTCCAGAAATCACGGTCAACGGCCAGCGGGCGGCAACGGCAGTCGCCGAAGCGGAATCTGAAGAGGACGACGTCCTGCGCCCCCTCTCCGATCGCCTCGTCACGGAGTTGACCGCGCACCGCACGCTGGCGCTCCGCGACGCCGTAGGAAGCGACTTCGACACGGCCTTCCTGGCGGTGCTGCATGTGCTCGTCTTGAACACGTTCTATCGCTATACCTCCGACACCTGTCTGGAGATCAGCGCGAAGAGCGCAAGCTTTTCCGCCCAAGCGCCGGGACTGAAGGACAGCGTGTCGGCCAAAGCGATCGCTGAGCGCGACGCGCAATGGCGAAAGCATCTGCCGAGGGATTCCGACGAGCTCTGGACGGCCCTCACCGCCTTCGACGCTGACAGTCGGCAGGCCCTATTCGCCCATTGCGCGGCGCTCTCGATCAACGCAGTCCATGAGCCCTGGAACCGCAACAAGGCCCGCCAGGCCCATGCTGATCATCTGGCGCGTGCGATCGCCCTCGACATGGCTGCCGCCGGCTGGGTCCCGACGGTCGACAATTATCTCAGTCGTGTTCCGAAGACGCGGATCCTCGAAGCCGTGCGCGAAGCGAAGGGCGAGCGTTCCGCCCAGCTCATCGATCACTTGAAAAAGAGCGATATGGCGAGCGAAGCCGAACGCCTGCTCGGCGACTCCGGCTGGTTGCCAGAACCGCTCCGCACTTCCGAGGTCGACGCGCCTTCGAACGCTGCTGGGGCCGTCGTCGACGCCGAGGGCGACGTGCTTCCCGCTTTCCTCGCGGCTGACGGCGAATTCGACGAGGGCGCCGCTGAGGGTTCGAGCGCTGATCCCGCGCACATCCTCGCGGCCGAATAGGTCCGCGCCGGCGGGGCGGCCGCGCCGCTTCGTCTTTCCCCTTCCCATCCACCCGACAGACCCGGCCGCAGCGCCGGGTTTCGTCGATTCAGGAGCTTCATCATGTCCGTCAAAGCAATCTACGACAGCGCGCCGCTCGGCGCGCTCATCCGGTTCTCCAACGATAAACCGAAGCCGCCGGCCCGGTTCACCAGGAAAGTCGCGGCCTGGGAGCGAGTGAATGGCGTCGGTCGACTCGTCCGGAAATCACCGCCCTTCGTCCGTGGCGCCTACGCCAGCCCGGCGGCCATCACCCTGCACGAGGGCGATTTCGCCAGCAACGGCGTCGTCGTTCTCGTCGTCCACCGGACGCATGACCTTGACAGCGATCTTCGTTTCGAGGTGATCGGCGTTCCGCCCCCAGGGTCGTACCGGATTGTCGAGCCGTTCGGCGAGACGGTGGAGCTGCTTCATCTCGCCGACGACCGGACCGGCGCGGAAGCTTGGCTTCAGGCCCATCGGTATTCGCATGCACGGATCGAGATGGCTGCCGATACGAACCAGAAACAAGCCGCATCGGCAACCGAAGCGCCGGCTTCCGCAACGACGACGCGGGAGGTGGTGTGATGGACTGGTACGCCACCTGCTCGTATGAACTCGAGCGCAAGCGCCGCTTCCATGCGACCGCCCGCGCCCGCTTGCGCAAACTCGCAGCCGAGTTGGGGCTACCCGCCGGCAGCTTCGATCTTCGCTCCAACCAAGGTGGAATCGCCGTCTCAGGCGAAGTCATCCTGCATCACGAAAAGGTCTACGTGCATGTCTCGCAGCCCGCCACCCGCGCGAACACCGGGATTCTGATTCGGACCTGTCGTGGCCGGCGGGACTATACCGGCGGCGCCAATCATTTCACGCCGCTGTCGCTTCTCGACGACATCCCGGCGCTTGCCGAGCGTGTGCTCGCCGTGACTGGCGATTTGGCCAGAACCGTTCAAGCCGCCTGACTCCCTCTCGAAAACCACTCCCACGAGCCCGGCCATCGCGCCGGGCTCATTCATTTTCAGGAGTATGACGATGCCAGTCTTCACGATCGAAACCACCTATCGCCTTCCCCTCTTTCGCCATCGAACCTATGCGGCAGATACCGTCGAGCAGGCGTGCCGCCTCGCTGTCGAAGACGACGATTGGGACGACCAGAGGCGCGACTATGAGGCCACGGGCGACGCCTATGTCTCGGGCGCGTGGCGCGGCGAAACGGCCTATTCCGGTCGGGCTGAGGCCGTCCCGTCGCGATTTGAGGAGACCGGCCAGCGCAAGGTCGACCTTTTCGAGACGTTGCTCGGACTTCTGAAGATTTTTGCGCACGAGCGCCCGCTCGACGAGGTGGACCGGAAATTCTGGGCTCCGCGCGCGCGGGACGCTATCGCGAAGGCGGAGGCGATCCTCATTGGCGCCAACAATCCAGACGAGGAGTCGTCCGAGGCGTCGATATCTTATGTCGTCGCTCGCATCATCAATCATCACGGTGAGATGGATTACCTCTGCGGCTGGGATGTAAAGTGGGGAACATGCGCTTCCTCGCTCCAGCAGGCGATGCGCTTTCCAACCCTCGCTGACGCCGAGGCGGCTTGCGCCCGCGCGAGGGCGCTGGTTCCGACCTTCATCGGCGGCCAGCCAATCGAATATCGCGCGGTTCCGATTGCGCCCTGACGACGTCGCGTCGGTGGGTCCGGCCCATCGACGCTCATTCCATTCCCTCGCCCGGTGTCGCCGGGCTTTATGTTTCAGGAGATTGTCGTGACAGAACCAATGGATATCGATCCAATGGTGGCAACGGGAGACGACGGGAAGTCCGATCGCATTTCGCATCATCGCCTTTGCGTCGAACTTCACCTCCACAACAAGACCGTCGTCTTTGACGCGCTCGACGCCGCTGGGATCGCGACCGTCGTTGTCACCTTCGATGGCTACGGCGACAGCGGCCAAATCGAACGTCTCGAGATCGAAGGCGCCGTCGATACCCTGCCCGCCGCCACGGTCGAGATCGCCACCTCAATCTGGGGCGAACGAGAACCTCAAAGACAGTCAATGTCTCTCGCCGACGCGATCGAGAAGCTCATCTACGACTTCCTCGGCAGCGCGCATGACGGCTGGGAGGACAATGATGGCGCCTATGGCGAGTTCACGTTCGACGTCGCCGATCGGACGATCCGCCTGGATTACAACGAACGCTATACAGCGTCCGTAAATTATTCCCACGAATTCTGAGGGAGGAAGCCATGGCTAATCCCTACCATCACGCACTTTCCTCAGTGAAGAAATGGGGCGGAAGCGTCGACGACTGTATGGCGGTTCATAACTGGTTCGACGCTTCGAAGCGGATCACCGCTGACTTTCGCCATCGCGCCCTGCGACACCACACGGAGGGCATCTTTATGGCCGAGACGATCTTCGGTCCAACTCTTACGCTGTCGTCGGGCCGGATCATTCCGACGCGCTGCGTGGGCGAGCAGCATGTGATCGAAGACCTCGGCTTCATTCCGTCGTTTGCCGATTGGGTGCGCTGCATGCGCCCGGAACCATGGATGGGTCGGGCGCAACGTCTCGAAAAGGAGATCGACTCGGCGTTTGCTTCATCAACCTCCGCGGAGACCGGTTGATCATGTACGGGACCCATCTCCGTCTCGATGTGCATGTCTAGGCGTCTTGGCGCGACCTGGTTCGCGCCGCCACCAACAAGCTCGCAAACCAAGCGCGCCGCGATCCGTCAAAACGCGATGGTCGTAACGCCTTCTAGCGCGACATGCTCGTCCACGATCGTCAGGCGTAGGAGATCGTCCAAGCGTGGCGTCTTTGAACCGCATCTACTCATTCCCCCTCAGAAACCCGGCCTTAGCGCCGGGCTTTTCAATTCTGGAGAGACCGCAATGGCCGACTATTTCACTCCAACCGTCATACAGCCGGCGATTCCGAACGCCGACATGACGCCGCTCGAGCGCCTCATCCTCGGACAGGTCTTTGAGGCGGAGATCGATGGCGACGGCGTCTATTTCTTCACCTCGATCGGACCCAGCGACAGCTTTGAATTGGAAGCATCGGCGTTGCGGGAAGCCATCGAGGCGTCGTCGGGCTTTCAGAGCACCGCAAGCGACTATGTCTCGGAACGGCTAGCGAGCCTCGCCGTCGACGAGGAAACAATCGAAATCGACCTCAGCGGCATGTCGTGGGAATTTATTTTCCAAGACATCGTTCGCCGTTCGGCGACCCTCGATCATGTCACAGCGGTTTCGGCCTTCACCTGCAGCCGGATGCGCCCGGATGGGTTCGGCGGCATGGCGGTGATGATCACGGCCGATTCTGTCAGGGGAAAGTCGACGAACGATATTCTGGAGGACTTCTTGTCGTCGGACGCCGCTCCGATCGTCGGCGGCGCGCATGTGCTTCTTCGTCTTAGCGAAGAGGCTGTCAGCGAGCAGGTTGCCGTAGCTATCGAATCCGATCCAGACCTGACGACGATCGCAGCCTCCGATGTGACGGCCGATGACGTCCGCGCCGCGTGCCTCGCGGTCGTCGACCATAGCGACCTCGCCGAGGAGCGCGGCGCGGCCGAGTTCCGTGCCGCGATTCAGGCGATTCGCGCCGCTGAACGGCGACAGATCGATCACACGTGAGAGTTCCCGCTGATCGGGCCACAAGCCTGATTGGGGTAAAGCCGCACGATGGCCGTCGTCGGCCACGAGAGCCGCTCGCTCGTCACGGCGATCTTTTGCTACGTCTGGCGAACGCGACGCCGGAGGAGCGCGACGCCTGGTGGCGCGGCGTCAAGGCTGCGGCCTGATAAGAGCGAGAGGCAGGCCGGAAAGGGACGGTCCGGCCGGGATCGAGAGAGAGCATCCGGCGGATCGTTCCGACTCGCTCTCCTGGATCCCGCATCATGAACCATCACGTTCCGGCGCCGCTCCCTGCCGCCAACTCTCCCTCGACTGTTGACAAGGCCCCGCGCATTCTGCGCGCCGCCGAGATGATCCTTCCCGCCCTGGCCGCCGGTCGCGCTATCGGCGCCGCGGCTTTGCGTTCCACCATGGATGCGGCCTTCGGCGGCTCGGACGCCGAAGGGGCTTGGCTATGGAAGGACGGCTGTGAGGCCTGCGAGGTCGCGCAGGTCCTCTTTCTCCGGCGATACGGCGCAGCGATGCGACGCCAGGCTCCTACGCCTGCGCGCCTCCTCGCCATGCTGTCACGCGTCGCAGGCTTGCTGCCGACGCAGACGCGCCGCTCCGATGAGAGCCAAGCGTATCAGCAGTTCTCGACGCCGCTCGGTCTTGGCTTCGCCGCGGCGACCGCGGGTGCATTTGTCCAGGGCGACGTTGTCCTCGAGCCGTCGGCTGGCACGGGGCTGCTGGCGGTTCTCACCGAGCGGGATGGCGTCACCCTGGCGCTCAACGAACTCGCCGACGTTCGCGCCGATCTCCTCGGCCTGGTGTTCCCGGAAGTCGCGGTTACGCGCCACGACGCGGCGCAAATCGACGATCGTCTCGATCGCGCCGTCCGGCCGAGCGTCGTGCTGATGAACCCGCCCTTCTCCGTCGCCGCGCATGTCGATGGCAAGGTCCGCGACGCCGCCCTTCGGCACATCTTGTCGGCTTTTGCGCGACTGGCGGATGGCGGACGCCTCGTCGCCATCACGGGCGCGGGGCTCTCGCCTGATGCGCCGCAATGGCGCGAGGCCTTCATCACTCTCCAGGAACGCGGGCGCGTCGTGTTTTCCGCCGCGATCGACGGCAAGGTCTACGCGCCGCACGGCACGACGATCGAGACGCGGCTCACGGTGATCGACAAGGTGCCGGCCGAGAACCCGGCGAGATTTCCGACGCCGCGGGCGACGGCCGATGTCGCCACTCTGCTCGAATGGGTGCTGACCGACGTGCCGGCCCGCGCGCCGGTTGCACCGACTTCGATACCCGCTCCCGCCGTTCGCCGAGCGGCGCCCATTACGCAGCGTCCGCGATCAGCGCGCGCGCCCTCCCCTACCCCGCGCGCCGAACCTTCGGCGATCGAACTCGAATACGAGACGGCCGATTGGAAGCCGGTCAACGGCGGATCGCTGTCGGACGCGATCTACGAAGGTTACGTTCTGCAATCCATCCGGATTCCGGACGCCAGGCCGCATCCGACGATGCTCGTGCAATCGGCGGCCATGGCATCGGTGGCGCCGCCGAAGCCGAGTTATCGACCGCTCCTTCCGGCAAATGCCGCCGCCGACGGCCCCCTCTCCGACGCCCAACTCGAAAGCGTCATCTATGCGGGAGAGGCGCATTCAGGCCACCTCGACGGCGCGTGGACGGTCGACGCCACTTATGACCTCGTTTCCGCGGCGCCTGACGACGCCGAGAATTCGGTGCGTTTCCGCCGCGGCTGGTTCCTTGGCGACGGCACCGGCGCCGGCAAGGGTCGCCAGGTCGCCGGCGTGTTGCTGGACAATTGGCTGCGAGGCCGTCGTCGCGCCGTCTGGGTGTCGAAGTCGGATAAATTGCTCGAGGACGCCCAGCGTGACTGGTCCGCGCTCGGCCAGGAACGGCTTCTGGTCACGCCGCTCTCGCGCTTCCGTCAGGGCATGCCGATCCGGCTCGAGGAAGGCATCCTCTTCACGACCTATGCGACCATCCGTTCGCAGGAGCGCGAGGGCAGGGTGAGCCGGGTCCAGCAGATCGTCGATTGGCTGGGGCGGGACTTCGACGGCGTCATCGTGTTCGACGAAGCCCATGCGATGGCCAACGCCGCCGGCGGCAAGACGGCACGAGGCGATCAAGCCGCATCCCAGCAGGGCAAGGCTGGGCTGCGGCTGCAGCACGCCCTGCCGGACGCCCGCGTCCTCTATGTCTCGGCGACCGGCGCGACCACCGTCGAGAACCTCGCCTATGCACAAAGACTTGGCCTGTGGGGCGGCGTCGACTTTCCCTTCGCCAATCGCACCGAGTTCGTCACCGCCATCGAGGAAGGAGGCGTCGCCGCCATGGAGGTGCTGGCGCGAGATCTTAAGGCGCTCGGCCTCTACGCCGCGCGGTCGCTCTCCTACGAAGGCGTCGAATACGAGCTCGTCGAGTACCAACTCACGCCGGATCAGATCCGCATCTACGACGCCTATGCCCTCGCATTCCAGATCATACACAATAATCTGAGGGAGGCGATGAAGGCGTCGAACATCCGTTCCGAGCGCGGGACGCTCAACGGCCAGGCGATGTCGGCGGCGCTCTCGGCTTTCGAATCGAGCAAGCAGCGTTTCTTCAATCACCTGATCACAGCGATGAAGACGCCGACGCTGATCGCTTCGATTGAGAGCGACCTTTCCGCCGGCCACGCCTCAGTGATCCAGATCGTTTCGACCGGCGAGGCGCTGCTGGAGCGAAGACTCGCCGATATTCCGACGGAGGAATGGACGGACATTCAAGTCGACATCACGCCGCGTGAGTATGTCTAATGCCGAATTCGGCATTACACGTATTCTCTGGCGTCCGTCGTTATGGGGTGATCCAGCCAGATTGGCCCCTTATTCCTGCGTTTTTTGGGTTTGTTGCTCGGCATAATATTTCTCCTGGTTGGCTAAGCTCCCTCTCGCGTTTCTCTCAACACGAAGGAGCTACCACTTGACCGCATCCCTCTACCCCTCCAGTGATTGCCGCCCGCCGGACTACACGCCCGCAGTCCGATTCCTTGATCATCTTGCCAAGAACGGGCTCACCGGCGACGGCAGGCAGTATAAGAGCGCGGCGCGTCACTTTCTCTTCTGGCTCGACAAACGAGCAATCGCTCTCAGCAGTGTGGACGAGTCCATCGTTCAGCGATTCCGGCGACATCGATGCCGATGCCCACGATACAGCGCGCACCAAGTCTCCACGGACCTCTATCTCAGTCACACTCGCCGGCTCGTGCGGTTTCTTGAAGATGCAGGTGATATCCCAGTCGCGGGTGGCGCGGGATGCATCGACGCACACCTCGGTGACTACGCCAAGGACTTGAGTACCGAGGGATACAGCCGGGTCATCTGGCGCGGGTACTGCTCGGAAGCCGAGCATTTTTCGTGCTGGCTGCGGTTCTCACGCCAACTTGGGCGCGATATTGACGATGACGTTATAGAGCGGTTCGCCCGGCATCTCTGCCGGTGTCCGATAACGCGCAAGCGCGCGAAGTTGGCGGAGCCAACGGGACAAAAGCATCGCCGCCGGGGCGCACGCCGCTTCGTCGGATTCCTCCGGGCTCGCGGCGTGCTTCAACCGGCCATTGTCTCTGGGGTCCAAGAAGATCACCGGATCACGGCATTCCGCTCATGGCTTGAGCGGCAACGCGGCGCCACGGCGGGGACAATCCGCCGCTACGTCCAGGAAGTAACGCGATGGCTTTCGAAGCTGCCACTCGATCCGGCAGCTTACGATGCAGCCATGTTGCGCGACATCGTGCTCAAGCAGCCGCAGTCTCGATCACGCTCTTCAGTACGGATGACCGTGACGGTGTTGCGCGCCTATTTGCGCTTTCTATCCGCACGCGGCGAATGCCGTCCGGAACTTTCCTACGTCGTTCCCCCGGCGCGCCGTCGCAGCATAAAGCTTCCCCGCCACGCCCCACAGGCGACGATCGAGAGGATAATCGCGTCTTGTGACACAACCACGCCAGTCGAGATTCGCGATAAGGCCATCATACTTCTCTTGGCGCGACTGGGCCTGCGCGCGGGCGACGTCTGGGCCTTACGCTTACCCGACGTGGATTGGGCAAATGGGCGGATTCGCGTCAAAGGCAAGGGGCGACGTCCGAGCATGTTGCCATTGCCGCAGGATGTGGGAGAGGCGCTGCTGGCCTACTTACGCCAGGCCAGACCGCCCGCCTCGACAGATCGCGTATTTCTGCGTGTCCAGGCGCCATTTCGGCCGTTTTCGTCGTCAGCCGAGATCGCCGGCATTGTCTCGCGCGTGCTGGCACGCGCCGGCATCGATGATGTGCCGACCGGCTCGCATGTGTTTCGCCACTCGCTTGGTACCAACATGCTGCGCTCAGGCGCGAGTCTCGACGCGGTTGGGACTGTACTTCGGCACAGCCATAGGAGCACAACAACCATCTACGCGAAGGTCGATACGACGATGCTTCAACGCGTGGTTCAGCCCTGGCCGGAGATCGCGTCATGCTGAACCAAGACGTTGATCGCTATGTGGCCCTGCAGCGGCAGCTTGGTCTGTCTTTTAATCAGCAGGAGCGCATTCTCGGACTGTTTGCGGCCCACGCCGAAGCATTGGGCGATCGGTACATCACCGCGGTTCGCATTCGGAGCTGGTGCGCGACCGCCTCAACGCCCAACAGCGCAAGAACCTGGTGTGACACGGTTCGCCGGTTTTCTCTCTTCCTAAACGCGGAGGACGCTCGGCATGAGGTACTGCCTGCGGGCATTTTTGGTCGAGGCAGGCGCCCGCGTCCGGCCCCACACATATTGCGGCCGGATCAGGTGACCGCAATCATGCAGGCGGCGCTGGAGGTCTCCCCGCAGGGGACAATCAGCCCGTACACCTATCATTACATATTCGGTCTATTGGCCGCGACCGGCATCCGCATCTCCGAAGCATTGGCGCTTAAACGCGGAGATCTGACAGATGACGGCCTCATTCTGAGAACCGGCAAGTTCGACAAGAGTCGACTCGTGCCTCTCCACTCCAGCACACGCCGCGCGTTGGATGACTATCTTGCCATTCGAGAAAAATGGGACGGCGATAGCGACGATCTCTTCGTTGTCACCACCGGGCGCGCGCCAACGGCAACAAGAGTGCATGTGGTCTTCGTCAGGCTCGCCCGACAATTGGGTATTCGAGGTCCAAAAGGAACGCGCGGTGCCCGCCTGCACGATCTTCGGCATAATTCCGAGTGCCGGATTATTCCGAGTGGGGATCCAAATGGCGTGGAGATCCCACGGATTTTCTGAAGTTGGCCTGTGTGGGGATCGTCATAATCAGAGGCTCCTGAGAAAGGTCAGGAGGTGATCATCGGGTCGGTATCGGCGTGCGTGCGCATCGGTGGCCGGGGTTTTGGCAAGCGCTGCTTCCTTGAGCTGCATATCGGCATGCAAATAGATAGATGTCGTCTCGATAGACTCGTGGCCCAGCCAAAGCGCGATCACGGAACGGTCGACGCCGCGGTGAAGCAGGTTCATCGCCAGCGTGTGCCGGAGCACGTGGGGCGTCACGCGCTTGCCGGACAATGAAGCGCACTGACGACAGGCGACGGCGAGGTGCTTGTTGAGCAGATATTGCAGGCCGTCATGGCTCAATGCCCCGCCTGAGGTTGTCGGAAAGGCAGGTCTTGAAGGCTGGCCATGGTGCTCTTGGAACCAGTTGCGCAACACTGTAGCGGTTTCCTTGCGTAGCGGCGTGTTGCGGACTTTGCGTCCCTTGCCCTGGCATTGCACATGGGCGCTGGGCCCGAGCACGAAGTTGTGACAGCGCAAGCCGAGAAGTTCGGAGGCGCGTAGCCCGGTCTGCACGGCAAGCAGCAACAAAGCTCGATCGCGACGCCCGATCCAGGTGTCGAGGTTGGGCGCCGCCAGTAGAGCGGCCACTTCGGTGGGCGCTAGAAAGTCGATCGGCCGCCGTTGATAGCGCTTGCTCGGCATGGCGAGCACGCGCTGCGCCAGGGCGCTGTGCTCGGGTGCGTGCAGCGCCACATAGCGGAAAAAAGAGTGGATGGCGGCGAGGCGGACGTTGCGACTGCGGGCGCTATTGTCGCGTTCCTGTTCGAGATGATCGAGGAAGGCGCCGAGGAACGGAGTGTCCAGATCGGGCAGCGGAAGGGCCGATGGCGCTTTGCCAAGCTGTCGTTGCGCATATTGCAGCAGCAAACGGAAGGTATCCCGGTAGCTGGCGAGAGTGTGGGGGCTCACCTGTCGCTGCCGCATGAGACGGTCGATGAAGAACGCCTCCAGCAGAGTGGGGAATGTATTGGCGGCTTTCATGGCAAAGCCTCCCGCTCGGATGGCTCCACGCGGAATAGCGCCTGCCGCAACAGCTCTGGCGTCGCCGTGAGATACCAGTAGGTATCGGTGATGTGCGCATGGCCGAGATAAGTCGAGAGTTCAGGCAGACGTCGCTCGACATCGACGCCGTCGCGATACCAGGCGAGGAGCGTGTTGACGGCCATTCGATGGCGGAGATCATGCAGGCGTGGACCTCGGCTGGCGCCGGCGCTTCGCAGGCCGATCTTGTGAGATAATTGGACGAACGTCCGTCGGACGCTCCCGTCGGTGAGGCGGCCCCCACAATCAGAGACAAAGAAGCTTGCGCTTGCGGGGTAGTGGCACAAACGATCCCGCCACGTTGCGTAGCTGTTCAAAGCGCATTGCGCGGAGACGTGCAGCGGGACGTAGCGGGACTTGCCGAACTTCGCGCCGCGGATCGTCAGCACGCCGTTCACCAAGTCCACGTCATCGCGATCGAGTTGCAGCGGTTCGCGGCATCGCATGCCGGTCACCGCGTATAGGCCGAAGAGGGTGGAGTAGGTATGAGGCCGCAACCCGGTTGAGGAGGACAGTTGCCGCGCCGCGTCGAGTAGGCGAGAGATCTCCTCATCACGATAGATATACGGCGTCGGACGCTGATAGCGATGGGGAAGCAGGCCGTGCGGCGGCACGATGGTTCGCGAGTCGAGCGCGCCGCAGTATTGCGCGAAGCGACGCACGATCCCCAAGCGACCGGCTCTCTCAGCGAGCGCCGCCCCACAAGGCTGGCTCACCCATGCCAGCGCGAGATCGGTGGTGACGTAGGTTGCGCCGGCCAGATCGGCGAACGCGACGAACTGCTGCAACAGGTGTCCGGCCCGACAGAGTTTGTGCCCGAGGGCGCGACGCATGGCCAGATATTCGTCGAGCGTCTTTCGCAGCGGGCTCATGAGGCGGCTCCCGGCCAAGCAAGGCCAAGGGTGCGTAGCGCCGCGATGTCCACCTTGGCGTAGATTTGCGTCGTGGTTGGCTGGCTATGACGCAGGAGCTGTCCGATCTCGGTCAGCGAAGCGCCTCGACGCAATAAATCGGTGGCGAGGGAGTGCCGCAGCAGGTGGGCCCCTTTGAACGATGGGTTCAAACCGGCGCGCTTGAGGGCGCGACAGACGACGCAGTCAATAGCGGAGGGGCCGGCCAGGCCGCGCAACGGCGCGCGCATGCGGATGAAAACCCGTCGTATCGAACCGCGGGGACGGGCGTGACGCAAATAGTCGACAAGCGCCGCGCCGACGTCCGTCGGCAGCGGCAATCGCACAAGCCGCTGGCCCTTGCCGCGGACGAGAATCTCGCCCCGTTCCCAATCCAAATCGTCCAAGGTCAAGGCGACGACCTCTCCAGCGCGCAATCCGAGGCGCGCCAGAAGCAACAAGATCGCATAGTCGCGTTCACCGACTGGTACGCTGCGATCACAAGACACGAGCATCCGCTCAACCTGTTCAGGCGGAATGGACTTGGGCAGATGCGACAGGCGCCAGTCGGCTATCCCCGACACGGCGCCAGCGAGATCCATCGAAATCGCGCCTCGTTGTCGCAAAAAGCGCAGAAACGAACGCAACGCGGTGATCATCAATTGAGCGCTGCGACGGCTTCCCGTCTGAGCGTGACGTACAACAAAACGCTGAATGTCGATCGGGCGCAGTTCGTCGAACTGCATCGGCTTTCCGTCAAACCGCTCTGTGAGAAATCTTCGAACAACTGGTAGATAGTTGCCCAAGGTTGCAGGTGACAAGCCACGCTCCGAACTCAGGTGACGCCCGAAGTCCCGCGTCAGATTGTCCAGAGGGGTTGGATCAGGTCCTGGCGGCAGGCTCCGAACGCAACCGAGGTCACGTAGATATCTGAGCAGTTGCTGGCCGGTCGCCACCTCACCGCGCCGCACATGACCTTGGCGGCGACGATCTGCGTGAAACTGGTTAAGGTGACCCTCGTCGAGCGCATCCCGTGAAAGATTGCGCCGATAAAGCCAAGCGCTCAGTTTTGCCACGAGTTCGCATTTGTCGCGCACCGTCGTTGACGTGTAACCCTCGCCGCCGAGCCGTGCCGCAAATGCATCGATGTGGGTTGCCAACGGGCCAACGCGGGACGCCTTGACCCACGTCGCCGCGTCACAGTCAGGATCGGTCATCATTCGTCTCCATTAGAGCCGAGGAAAATCCTCGTTCATGGAAGACAGCCGAGCAATGCCGAGCTGGCAATCATCAAGACCTATCCAAGTCTCTGAAATTAAGGACCATCAAGCGATCACAAACAGACCACTCGGAATAATCCGGCACTCGGAATTATGGCGCTAATTCCGAATTCGGAATTACCGACATAGCTTCGCGGTACACAACCTGACCGCCTGGTATCGTCGAGGCGCGGACGTGCAACGGTTGTTGCCCGCGCTCTCCACTTACCTCGGCCATTCCGATCTGGAGGGCACGAAGGTCTATTTGACGATGACTCCGGAGCTTCTGCAGCAGGCATCGCTGCGCTTTGCGCGTTATGCGGGGGGAGACCAGCATGTCTGAAGTCGTAACCCTTGGTCCATGGCTCCGGCGCTTCCTGTCCGAACATATTGTCACCGAGCGCAATCTGGCTCGGAACACTCGCAAGAGCTACCGGGACACCTTCAGTCTTCTGCTTCCCTTCGTCAGCCGCAAGGTGCGCAAGCCCGTGGACCGGCTGGTTGTGCGCGATCTCACCTCTCGGCATGTGTTGCAGTTCCTCACACATCTCGAAGACGATCGCGGATGCTCTGCCCGGACCCGCAATCAGCGGCTTGCCGCTATCCGGGCGTTCGCCCGCTTCATCGGCAGTCGTGATCCGGCCCTTGTCGAATGGTGCGGCCATATCCGGGCTATCGCGTCGAAGAAATCCATGCCGCCACCAGTCGGATGGCTGACCAAGGCGGAAATGGAGGCCATGCTTGCCGTGCCCGACCGCAAGACTAGGCGGGGCCGCCGCGAATACGCGCTTCTGCTCTTTCTCTACAACACTGGGGCGCGCGTCTCCGAGGCCACGGAACTGAAAGTACGCGATCTGCAGATCGGGCGCGGGAACGGCGGTCACGACCTTGCCACCCTGCATGGAAAGGGCGGCAAGACGCGTCAGTGCCCATTGTGGTCGGAAACCGAACGAGTGCTGGCAGACGAGATCCTCGATCGCTCTCCCGATGACGCCGTGTTTGTTAGCAGGCTCGGAACGCCTTTTACTCGGTTCGGAGTCTATCGCCTTATCGAGCGTTACGCGGCCGCGGTGCCGGAACTGGCTGACAAAACGATAACCCCTCATGTGATCCGGCACACAACGGCCTGCCACCTGGTTCTCGCTGGCGTAGACATCAACACCATCCGCGCCTGGCTCGGCCATGTCTCGATCAGCACCACCAATATCTATGCCGAAATAGACCTCACGCTGAAAGCCAACGCCGTAGCTCTTTGCGAAGTCGGTCAGCCAAAGCCCGGTCGGTCATGGAAGGAGGACAAGGATTTGATGGCCTTCCTCAGCGCCTTGTGAGTCAGGAGTCATGTTACGGCGCTCGTTGCCGATAACTCCTGCTCTGAATTGTGCGGGCTGGGGCACTCCGACGTAAGGAGTGCCTCCGCGCGACGCAGCGCGAGTTCGGTTCAGCCCACCGGCAGCAGATGTCCAGCAAACCGTTGGACCTCCGCTGGCCGCAGTTGCGACAACAGGTTCGCGCGAAGCGCCAGTAAGCCGGCGCGGCAGAGATCGTTGTTGAAATCGCCAAGCTGCGGCGACAGCACATGCGGCTCGATGCCGACTCCCTCGGCCCGGGCCGTCAGCGCCGCCACCGCCGCGTCACCGGCCGGGTCCGCATCGCGCACGATATAGAGAAGGCGTAAGCTTGCCGGAAATAGCATGGCGGCGAGATGATTGGACGAAAGTGCCGCCGCCAGCGGCAAGGCGGGCAAGATCTCGCGCACTGACAACACGGTCTCGATGCCCTCACCGGCGGCCAGTACATCATCGACCGCCCCAAAACGCACCGCATGGCCGAGCAGATTGCCCATCGCCCGTCGCGGGGCGTCGACCGGCGCTTTGCCGCCGGCCGGGTCCAGCCAGGTGCGATGTACGCCGGTGATGGCGCCGGAAAGATCCGTGATGGCAGCGATCAGCGCCGGAAACGATAGGTTCTCGGCGCTCCCCTCCGGCCGGTAGAAGCAGCTTGGATGAAACCGTAGGGACGCAAGCCCGGCCACCCCGGTCAGATGCCGCCTGTGCAAGTAACGCTCCGCCAGCGTGCCCGCGAGGGGCCGCGACGCAGCGAACAATCGGCGCGCAGATTCCAGTGAGCCTTGCGGGACCGGATTGCGTCGGGCCGCCGCCGAGGAGATCGGTGGCGGGTTGGGCAGACTCAGAAAGCGGCGTGCCTCATCGGCAACGTCCTTGAAGTCGACAAGACCGAGCGCTCCACGGATGACATCCAACAGATCACCATGTTCAAGCGAGGCCGCATCCGTCCAGCGCCCGGCGGTGCCGGGACCGGAGTCCGGTCCGCTGAGCCGCACGAACATCGACCGGCCGGGCGTGTTGCGAACATCGCCCACCAGCCAATAGCGGCCCTGCCGCCGGCCGTTGGACAGATAATGGCGGCAGACCGCCTCGACGTTCTGGGCGAGGCGGCGGGCCAGTTCGGAAGCGTCGCGGGCCATCACGCGACCTCCCGCAGCACGGCGTTATGTTGCGTAGAAACTGCCAATCGGCTGTGGGACAGCGCCCCCGCGCCAGGCCGCAACATAATCTTCGCCGCAACATAGTCGGTCTTATGTTCAACTGCACATAAGACCGACGCCGCCACGGACGAGCACGGCGACCTTCTCGACCTGATCGCACTCAACCGCGGGCTGACATCGGTGCGCGACGCGATGGACGAGGCGCGCGCGTTTCTGAGCCTGCCGTTGCCGGAGGTCCCCTCCCCTTCCCCTGCTCGATCATCGCCGGCGCCGCACGGCTCGTCCGAGGCGGCGCGCCGTCTATTTGCCATGTCGCGGCCGATCGGCGGCACGCTGGCCGACGCCTATCTCAGGCATCGCGGCATCGATCCCGTTGTCGTCGACGCCGACGCTCTTCGCTTTCACCCGCGCTGCTATTATCGCGAGAACGATGAGGCGCCCACGCGAATATTCCCGGCTCTGATCGCCGCTGCCACCGATCGCGCCGGACGCGTCACGGGCGTCCACCGCACCTGGCTCGATCCTCACCATATTGGAGAGAAGGCGCCTGTGTCGTCACCGCGCCGCGCGATGGGTGACCTTCTGGGATCGGGCGTTCGCTTTGGAATGCACACCGACGCGCCGCTCTCGGTCCTCGCCGCCGGCGAAGGGCTCGAGACTATCATGTCGCTGCGCATGGTCATGCCAGGCATGCCGATGATCGCCGGTCTCTCAGCGAATCACCTTGCCGCGCTCCTGCTCCCTTCTTCGCTCGGTCGGCTCTATATTGCGGTCGACGCCGATCCCGCCGGTCGTCGCGGTATGGAGCGGTTGAGCCGCCGCGCCCGCGACTCTGGGATCGAGGTTCTGACGCTGTCGCCGCGCCTTGGCGACTTCAATGAAGACCTTCGACGCATCGGACCCGTGCAGCTCCGCGGGTCTCTGAGGGACCAACTCCTCCCGCAGGATGCCTTACGCTTTCTGCTTGCGGCCTGACGGCGCCGGAAAGGAGAGGGTGGATTCGGCGACCGTGGTCCCGCCCATCGGCCGGCGGCATGGCTCCGCTGGATGATGAGAGCCGCACCCATGGCCTTCTGGAGGGCGAGTGGGCGTCAGACGGGCCGGGCCGACAAGGGCGGTCGGCAACTGTTTTCCGCCGGCGGGCGAAGCCCGCCTTTGCATCGCGAAGCAAAACAGTGGCCTCCCTACCCTCCTCCGCTCCGCTTCGGCCGCCGCGCTGCGCTTGGCGGTGCAAGCTCGGTCCGTCCGCCGCCTGATCGCCTCGAAGGCCGCGATGGGCGCGGCTGCCATCCACGGAGGCGCCGCCATGGCGATCGACCAGGACACCGACTTCGAGCCTTTCCACGCCTCATCTCCGACCGACCGCGTCATCCACGAATTGCAGGTTCACGGCTATCATCGGCATCAGGATGAGCCCGATCGGCGTCCCCTCCCCGATGAGAACGCTGTCCGAGGCGCG
>NZ_LMUI01000029.1:33064-139920 GCF_009765995.1 Methylocapsa sp. S129 | reverse complement strand
CGCTCCCGTTTTCTGACTGGCACGTGAAAATTCTCCGCCCGATTGTTCAACCCCTTTGTGGGAGCGGTGTTCGACCTTCGGCATTGCCGCGTCGCGATCTGTTGGAGGGGCCGACCCCCATTCAGCGCCTTCAGCGTGTCGAGGACGCTTTGGGTTCGTCATTGAACGGCGTTCGTATCTATGCCAAGCGCGACGATCTCATGTCGCTGGGCGGCGGCGGCAACAAGCTGCGGAAGCTCGAGTTCCTGCTCGGCGACGCCGCCGCGGCGGGCGCGGACACGATCATCGCCACCGGCGGCCGGCAATCGAACTTCGCTCGCCTGACGGCCGCCGCGGCCGCCAGATTGGGTCTGGCGTGCGAGCTTGTCCTCTCCCGCATGGTGCCGCGTTGCGGGGACGAATATGATCGAAATGGCAACGTTCTTCTCGATGATCTTTTCGGCGCTCGCATCCACGATCTGTCCTCCGGAGTCGATTCGACGCGTTTCGCGGAGGAGCGAGCCGGGGAACTGCGTCTGGTCGGCCACATCGCCTATCGGGCCACGCTCGGCGGGTCCTCTCCGGTTTGGAGCGTGGGCTACGCGGCCTGCGCGCTCGAAATACAGGCGCAGTCCAATAGTCTCGATATCGACTTCGCCGCGGTCGTGGTCCCGAATGGAAGTTCAGGAACACAGGCGGGCCTGGTCGCGGGCTATCGGGCGCTCGGGCTTGATGCGACGCGGGTGAGATCTCACACGGTGCTTGCACCCGCTGCCAGCGCCATTGCCGCGACGGTCGAAAAGGCCAATGCTGTGCTGACACTCCTGGGCTTTGGGGCGTCTGTGGGCTTGGATGACGTCAAGGTCTCGGGGAGCCAGTTGGGCGCCGGCTATGGCGTTTCGACGCCGGCGATGGTCAAGGCGGTCCGGCTGATGGCGAGCCAGGAGGGCTTGCTGCTTGACCCCGTCTACGGCGGGAAAGCGTTCGCAGGCTTGCTGGCGGACATCTCGGTCGGACGATATGCGGCCGGCGACAACATCCTCTTCATCATGACCGGCGGGAGCCCTGGCCTCTACGCCTATGCGAGCGATTTCCTCGGCGCGGACGACACAAAGGCCTTGAACCCATAAATCTGCCGGGCGGTTAAGCATTACAGTTGCAAATTCTGTTTGATGTGAGCTTTTCGAGCGATGGCTTGATGTGCGCGTCGCCAAACGGACCATGCAATGACGTGAGCGGGGTTGATCCGTCTTTGCGCAAGGCGGATGGCGATGCGGCGGATTTCCTGGACCGACCAGCGGATCAATAGCGATGAGGCTTTGCGGTCTTTGACGTCGTGTTTCGGCGGTTCGTTTTTGGGGGCGGCGTGGCATTCGCATGATGACGGATTGCGGCCATCATGGCGAAGGCGAGCATGACGAGCGAGACGTGGCGATGCCAGCCGTGCCAGGAGCGCGTTTCATTGTGGTCGAGCCCGAGTTCGTTCTTGGTCGTCTCGAAACCATCCTCGATCGCCCAGCGATGTCCCTCGACCTTGACCAAAGCTTCGATACTGGTTCCGATCGGACACCAAGTGGAGAAGAAGGCTATGTCGCCGTCGGCGATGTTGCGGCGGATCAGCAGACCCCGCGTCCATAGACCGGTTCGTTGGTCGTCATATTCGGCCGCGTCGAGATCAGCCAGTTCGCAATAAGCCCAGTCGTGCAGTCTTGCGCCTTTGGTTCCCTCGCCAGCCGATAAGCATTTCCATGACGAAGGATCAAGCGCGTGCGCGATTTCTGACGCCATCCCGGCGATCGGCGGTCGTTTGCCCCATGATCGAAACAGGTGGTTGCCCGGCACGCCAAGAACATAGCCTTTGCCGGCGCGCCGTAGCGCCTTTTCGATCTCGCCAACACCGTAGACGGTGTCGGCCGCAACCCAGGCGAATGGCGCGTTTGCCGCGATCGCCCGGGCGATCATCGCAAGAGCAAGGCGGGGCTTGGTCGCAAAGCGGGCGCCCGCCGGCACATGGGTCGCCGCCATCCGCGCCGGATCGTCCGTCCAGGCCTTGGGCAGATAGAGCGCCCGGTCGATGAAGGCATGGCCATGGCGCGACACATAGGCGGCGAACACGCCGATCTGGCAGTTCGTGATCTTGCCGGCCGAGCCTGTGTATTGGCCCCCCACGCCGCAGGACGCCTTGCTCTGCTTCAGAAAGCCCGTCTCATCAAGAACCAACACAGCGTCCGGATCGGCCAGGGTCTCCAGCGCATAGTCGCGCACAATGTCGCGCAACCCATCGGCATCCCATCGTCCTCGGCCCAGGATCGCCTGCTGGCGCCAGGGGCCCGGATCGCCCGCCGCTTCCGCTCGCATCCAGCCGGTCTTGCGCTGCTCGCCGCCAACAAGTCCATCAAGGAACAACCCGGCTGACGCCGCCACACGCTCCTGCGTGAACAAAGGCCGCATCCGATCCTTCACGTCTCGCAGCGACGACGCCCAAAGCTCAAGCGTCGCTTCGATCGATGCGCCTATCATCCATGATCTTTGAATCCATGGTGACCCATGGATTCAGACATCGAGAAACTATGCAACTGTAATGCTGGGAGACACTATTGCGGTATCGGTGCAACAAAGCCGCAAAGTGTCGTCATAGGTTACGTTGACCGCCTGCAATGCGACGAGCGCTAAATTGCCAGGCCGCTATTGGCAAATGATGAACAAATTTGAACATCGATGGTTCAAATCGACCGCTTCGAATATGCGCCCCGATGTGCTTATGGTTGGGAAGAATTCAGTTGGAATCAGGAGCGCCAGCATGAGCCGCCCAAACGGCGATGACGAGGATAGTGTGAACGATGCCGTATGCTGTAACGTCGCCAGGCACTGCGTAAAAAATTCACTCGTGACCAAAGATGGGGGGCCGACCGATTGACCGATCATACAGCGAGCGGCCTCGCAGACGCTAAGGCCGAGAAGAGCGCTCGGCAATCGAGCGATTCGTTGTCCCACGTCTTGAGCGTCGCGCATGACGGAACCAGCATGCACGACCTGGGCCGAACCGAGCCGCCGAGATTCGGCATAGCAGCCGTGACCAAAATCGAAACCGGCTCATGGCGGATTCTGGAATGGCTACCCCGCAGTTTCAGCAGCGCGCTCGCAAAACCGTTAGGCTGCGGTAAATTTCGAGCGCGTGCCGAATTGTTTACAAATTGGCTGTGAAACCCTGCGGAAGACGACCTTGCGTTTGGGTTGAACATGCCACGAGCGTTCCAAGTGGATGGACAGTTCAGTTGAGGGCACCCATCCCCGACGCCTTCCGTCGCAAAATGAGGTTCTTGCTTTGCTTTCTAAGTTCGACAACGGCCACGCGCGGTGGACCGCTCGGAGTTTGTCACCTCGAGCAATCGTCGGCTTCGGCTTGTGGCGTTCCGCAGACTGCACGGTCGCTTCCATGCGTGCGCGCGAGGCAAGGAACGCGCCATGAACAAGAAGGCGCTCCTGGCCGCCCTGATAGCCTCGCGCGAAAATCCTGACGCATTGGAGGCGATCGCGCGCGTCGAACTATATCTTGCAGAGTCGCCGGACACGCGCTCGCAAACAGAACTGAATGACTTGATCGACAAGTGGGGTCAAACGCTTGTTGGCATGGACGTCGGGGAGATTGTGGCGCTGAAACGTCAGTTGAAAAGTTTCTCCAGCGATCCCTACAGTGATGTGGCGAACCTGCACTGACCCAATCGCCACGACAGTCTGAGGCAATTAGAACGCAATCTCAGCCCCGGTCGCAGCAACATGCGAATTTTGCAACGCGTCGACAGCGTCCGCAGCGATCGTCAAGATCTTGGCCGTAGGAGCACCTTTGAGACCAGGCGCATGGGTCTTTGCAATGACGCCTCTGGAGGCAAGAACTTTGGCCAGCAAGTCCATTTGCGACTTATGCGAGCCAGAAATATGAGCCAGAGTTGTGGCGGTGGGACGATTGCCGCGCATCGTTTCCGCAGCTACAAGGTGCGCGAAAGCGAGCTGACGAAACCTCGCGCTACCCGTGTCTTCGGGAAAGCGCGATGCAAGAATAGCTTGCGTCAGACCGACAAGATCGATCGACGAAGGAGGGGCTGGTGAGGGCGTTTCCATGACAGGCGCCTTGGTCGCGTCGATAGCCGCGACCGCGAACTCTACCAGATGACCAAGGGTGACGGGAAGACGCTCGCGTTGCCGCTCGGCAATAGCGATCGCTCGTTGATAGGCGGGTTGGCTCAGAAACACTTTGGTCTCGCGCAAGCCCTCTGCGAGAGCGCCTTTGCGCCAACGGGCTCGCCAGGCCGCATTGCCTGCGGCGGCCATTATTTCTGGCCTTTGAGGGCGCCGAAGAGAATCAGATTGGGGTGCGGCATGTCAGGGGCGGCCCACAGTCCCGCCTTGTTATTTCTAGCGACGAGTTCGGCAACCAGATAGGGCATATAGACCGGCTTGGCGTCGTTATTGAAGGCGGCGAATGCGAATCCTTCTGCGATGAGAATCGTCCCCAAGTCAAGCGTCGCCGCGCCAATATGGGCTGAGCAGACCACAAGAATAGCAGGCTGTTGGCCGACTTGCGCGACCTGCGCGCATTGAGGCCTGGCATCTCGAACCAGAGCAGCGAGATAAGCCAGCGACGCTTCGCCGCAGTCGGTCTTCACGCCCGCTTGATTTGTGAAACTCGTCCCCCGAATGCACGACTGGACGCCGTAGAGCCGCATGGTCTGGCCGTTTTGCGTCCAGGTGTCTCCGGTCGAAAAGCTGACGCCGGTTTGAGGGATATCGAATACGGCCGTGGATGGGGCTTGCGCGCGCGGCGGCGGCGCGATTGCGGTCGCGATGATGGTCCCAAGGACAAAAGAAATCAGACGCTTGCGGGTAGCTCGCGCCATTTGGAATCCTGCTTCAGGAAACGACGATGTCGGAAGGGGATGATGCTGGTGGCGTTGGAAAGTCGGTCATGTTGGACGGGGCGCAGTCGCCAGTGCCGTTCTTGCAGGTCGCCGCCGCGGCGTTGATGTTGGCTTGAATATTGCCACCCCAGGAGCAAATGGTCTGGCCGTTGCCGTCGGTCGTCGCCGAACCTTGATTGCGGGGCACGCTATTGATGTTGATGGGATTGGAGCCGCCGCATGGTTGCCCGCTCTGTAGGGCGGCCACATCATTGTTACAGATGGCAGGACCGAACTGGAAGCACGCGGCCATCATGCCGGATGTCACGGGCGTCGACCCAATGGGCTGACCGGACGATTGCGCCGTGGCAAGCGTCTGGTAGCCCGTCGACGAAGTGTTACTGTTACCGACCTGTGCGGCCCAGGTGTCGACCTGTTGCTGCAGAGGCTCCGCCTCGTAGGCGGCGGGCGTCACTCCCGGCGGCAAGTTGCTTCGATTGAGCTGCAGGACGCCGAAGTTATTGCCGTTCGATGCGCACAGATTTCCCGCTGATTCGGACCGACCCGCGCCGCCCCACGTGCATGAGCTGCTCTTCAGGATTGAATTTGCGTTTGGAGACGCTGCGACGGCCGCGGCGATGTCGCCCGCGGAGTAACTGGTTGGCGTGCAGGTCTGAGCCTGCGCCAATTGCATGGAAGCCGCGAGCGCGAGCGCCGCGCGGAACACGAGGCCCACAAGATATCTTCCCGACATGAGGACCCCCGTCAATAGGCGATTTCAATTGGCGCGGCCTTTTCGCTGTCGAGCGTGCCGTTCAGGGTCAAAGCCGTCGTGATTTCGTGGGCCGCCGGGTTGAACACCACCACGGTCTTGTCGCGTTGCGATTTGTTGTCGTATTCGCTTGGCTCCTCGTCGGAAGTTTCTTTGAACGCCGCGACAAATGGGAAATCGCCCTCGGACTTGACGACCTTGACCTGACCGTTCCGGAGCACGGCAACGCGCATCGGACAGTTGTTGAGGTTTTGAGCGGCGACGCCGGAGAAATTCCGGCATTCGGGCGTCGTGAAGAGTGCGGAAATAATGATGGTCTTGTCACCGTCCTTGAAGGTTGCCTGGAAGATAGGGACCGCAACGTCCGGCGTCGGTTTGGCGGTGGGAGGCGATGCCTTTGAGAGCGCGGCGAGCTTGTTTCGCTCGGCCTGCAACCTGTCCTGCCATACGGCCGCCAGGGCTGACGAGGCAGGCCCAGCATCAAGCGAGATCGTTGTCGCCATGAAACGCTGCGTCTGAACGCCGCTTTGCGCAGCCGCGTACAACGGGTGGGCGACAAGTCCGGCGGTGACAAGAGCGCCAAGAACGCGCATGGTCAGTCTCCTCGTGCCTGTTATGGGACGGTTGGGATGAAACGTGAGCATTCGTCGACGACGTCATGATTGACGATCAGGCCCATCTTGATGGTCTTCGAAACGGTGTCGTAAGCTGCGAATGACCCATCTTTGTTGGGGTCCGACGGGGCCGCAGGGTCGATTTCGAGATAGCAGCTTGCGGGCAGTTCTCTTGTGCTGCTGATGGCGCCTTCGAAAATCACCAGCCGCGTCGGGCACATTTTGACCGCGACGAGCGCGCCTCGGTTAAGCCCTGTCGGTTTGCACGCGGTCTCTGTGTCCAGTGTGGTCAGAACGACAGTCCGCTCAGGGCTACGCACGACGACATGGGCATCGCTCGCCGGCGCATTCCGGCCGTCGGCGCGGGCCATACCCTTGGAGTCATAGGCTTGGTTGTTCGCCGCGATGGCGTCCTTCCATATGTCGATATAAGTCAGATTGTCCGGTAGCTCCGACTTGAGATCGGCGTGAGCAATCGGGCGCCATGCTCCCGGGTTTGGCGTCAGTTCCTGCGCCGCCGGCGCGGCGACTAGGCCGAGCGCCGCGACCACACCTAACGGGAGCGTACTGTGGTGAGGCAATCTGCTCATTCCAGACTCTCGGATGCCCGGTCGACAAAACGCTCGTCGGGCGCGCGCCCAGTCGAAACGGCGCGCGCAGAGATCGAAGGGCCCATCGTGAAGCGAAAACCGGTACTGACGACCAACCCAAGCGACGCCTGGTGGGGCCGGTCAGCGGAATGAACCGAACCGAGCACGGAAACCGCGAAGTCGACTACCCCACGCGCGAACGAGAGAAGCTGCCCGAAGATCGGCGCGAGCGCGAAGAGGAGCCAAACCAGCAGCACGATTGAACCAATCCCGAGCACCGCGGCTAAGGGGTTCGACGCACGGCTTCCGCGATCCGATTCCGCGGCTGCTATCTGCTGCATCTGGAGCCTGAGTTCATAGTCCGATTGCTGCAGGTTCATCTCGTCCCACTCCCGATCGTGACGCTCGACATTGACGTCACCCTCAATAGCCGGCGAGGCTGAAGGAGAATGTCGATGTGCCGTTGGCGGTGGTTATGTCGACGTAGTAGGGCGTAGGATTCGCGGGCCTTGGTGTGAGCGCGTAGCACTGTCCGCCGGTCAGCGTTGTCGTGTCCGTGCGCGTGTTTGTGATGGTCTCGACGCCCCCGACATAGGCGCCGTTACATCCGTCGGAGCTTCCCGTCTGTACGGGCGTTGGGGCGCCACACTGCCCACCATCGGCATTTTGGCCGTAGGTCGTCGTCGTATCGCCGCCACCGCGTCCCGAAGCGCTGGCTTGCGTCGCGGCAATGGCGACCGAACCCGCCGGGCAGGCGCTGTAAGGCTGATAGCCAACCGGTGAGGCATCGCCTTGCGCGCAGGTTGGCCAACCGCCTCCTTTGGCGAGCTGAGTGAACAGCTGCTGCATCACAGGCACACAATAGGGAATCCCGCTCCACGAAGGCGCGGTAGCAGCCGCGCACAGCAAGACCTTGCATCCGAAGGAGGCGTCCTGCGCTCGCGCCGGGTGGCTGAGGAGGAACGGCGCGAGGGCGATCAGTGCAAGGCGTGATTTTCGGGTCATGATCAAAATCTTTATATATTGCTATTTGACGTCCTCTCATATCGCGTTATACACGGAATTGCAATCGGAGGGGCGCGATGAACCGAACGGCTGTCATTGCAATCGGAATGATCGAATTGGCCGGGCTGGGCGTGGGACCGCTTTGGGCCGCGCCGATTGAGGGCGCGCCCACGACGGAGTCTGCCGCGCCCGACGCCGAGTCATTGGCGGCAGGATTGGCCCGCCTTGGAGCCGCCATGACGCGCGCCGTGCCTGGCGGCTCCCCGCGATCAAGCGCAGTCGCGCCGTCGGTCGTGGAAACGTCGGCGCCCAAGCTCTGCAAAGATGGCGCAGTGGCGTCTGATGTCGTCCGCAAAATGATTGAGCGCGAGGCGGCCGGACAGAACGTCGACGTCAAGCTCGCGGTGACGATTGCCGCCCAGGAATCCAATTTCGGCGCCTTGGTCAATTCGCCGGCAGCGGCAGCGGCCGGCGCGATGGGCGTCATGCAGCTCACCGCGGAGACCGCCGCTCGCTATGCCGTCATTGACCGCTGCGACGTGCCCGAGAACATACGGGGAGGCGTCTCCTACATCAGGGATCTCAGCGCCCGGTTTGGCGGCAACGTCTTCCTGATTCTCGCCGCGTATAACGCGGGCGAAAAGCGCGTCTATGCCGCCAAGGGCGTGCCGCCCATTTCGGAGACCGTCCGATATGTCTCCGCAGCCGCGAACGCTTATTACGGCTTCGCCAGCGTTCTGAACGCTTCTCATCCTCTCGCCGCCAGCGCTCCGAAAGCGCCCGTCGTCGACCCCTCCGAGGCTCAGGCAGATTCCGTCGGCCAGAAGTGGATCGGCGGGTCCGTTCTTTACGTCGAACAGGAGGAGTGAATCATGGGCTTTGCGCGTTTGAAAAGGTTGGCGCCGGCATTGGTCTTAGGCGCCACGTTCGCATTCATTGGCGTCGAGGCGGCCTATTCGCAGACAGCGTCGTTTCAGCCTTTGAACACCGCCTTTTCATCGGTTCTCTCCTTCATGACCGGGACTTTCGCGACGACCGCGGCAACGATCGCCGTCGTGGCTGCGGGCTTCATGGCGCTGACGTCACGCATTCCGTGGTCATGGTGTTTCTCCATCGTGGTCGGCGTCGCCTTGATCTTTGGCGGCGCCCAGATCGTGCAGTCTCTGTCGTCCGGCATGGGAACCGGGGGCTAGCACGATGGATGACGACGAACGCCCGCACCTCGATCCCCTGGTCGGCGGATTGACCCGTCCGCCCATGATGGCGGGAATCCCCTACGTCCTTTTCGTCGTTGAGTTCTGCATCGTCATTCTTATTTTCATCAATACGAAAAATCTCCTGATGTTCCTGCTGGTCGTTCCCGTCCACGGGATCGCCTATTGGCTGACCGTGCGGGACGCCCGCTTCGTGGACGTCATTCTGACCCGGCTCGGCAAGTGTCCGATGACGCGCAACCGCGGATTTTGGGGTGGCGATTCCTACGCCCCGTGAACATTCCTGACCCGAGGATCGGCCAATGGTTCAGACTGCTGTCGCAACGTCGCTAGGCTTTGGTCAAATCGCCACGCGAGAAAAATCCGTCGCGACTCATGTGCCCTATCTCAGGCATGTCAACGATCAGACGCTGCGCACGAAGGACGGCCTGTTCCTGACTTCGATCAAGCTCGACGGATTCTGCTTCCAGACTGCGGACCAGAGCGAGATCAACCAGCGCCTGTCGACACGCAACACGCTTGTTCGCGCCATGAACGACAGCCGCTTTGCGGTTTACTCGCATATCATCCGGCGCGAGGTGCAGCCTGAGATCGGCGGGACGTTTGAGAATCCGTTCGCCGCGATGATCGACGCCAGATATCGCGAGGGGCTCCGCGACAAGCGGATGTTCGTGAACGACCTCTATTTGACCATCATTCGGCGAGGCTTCCAGGGCAAGATCGGGCTCGCCGAGAACGTGGCGCGAACCTTTAGGAAAGCCGCCGGCGTGCCGGTCGAGGACATGGATCGCGAGGCGCTCCAGGAGCTGGCGGAAACAACAGCCAATCTCGCCAACGACCTTTCCTCCTATGGCGCCCGAGTCTTGAAAGTCGTTTCACGCAACGGCTCAATCTATTCAGAGCCCTGCGAGTTCCTCGGGTCTTTGCTGAATGCCGGCTTGTCCATGCCAATGCTCCTGCCTCGCATGGGTCTGGACAGTTACCTCCCCCGCATGCGCGTAACCTTCGGCCGCAAGTCCATGGAATGGCGTGGAGCGTCCGAGGCGGATACGCGGTTCGGAGCGATCGTCTCGATCCGCGAATATCCCGCCTATAGCGGGCCCGGTATGCTCGATGGCCTGCTCCGCATCCCCGGCGAGTTCATCATCTCCCAGTCCTTCGCGATCCAGGATCGCGCGCCCGTGCTTGCCCAAGTCGCCAAGGTCGAGCGTCAGATTGCGGCTTCCGACGAACGGGGCACCGAGGTCGAACGGGCCATCGCGGTCGCGCGCGACGAATTGGTTACGGGGCGCACGGTTCTCGGTAAGCACCACCTGACCATTCTGGCGATGGGGCGGACCGTTCGCGATATGGAGCGCTGCGTCCAGGACGCGACCAAGGAGCTCCAGAACTTCGGCATCACCACCGTGCGGGAGGACATGAACGCGGAGCCCTGCTTCTGGGCGCAGCTACCGGGAAACTTTTCCTATGTTGCAAGGGCCGCGATGATTTCCTCTCGCAACTTCGTCGGCTTCGCCTCCCTACATAATTTCGCCGTCGGGCGGAAGGACGGCAATCGGTGGGGTCCGGCGATTTCGCTGCTGCAGACGACGAGCCAGACGCCGTATTATTTCAACTTCCATCGCAGGCAGGTCGGCAATTTCACGGTCGTCGGACCAACGGGGTCGGGCAAGACCGTCGCCCTGTCGTTTCTGATGTCCCAAGCTTTACGCGTTACGCCTTCACCACGTTGCGCATTCTTCGACAAGGATCGCGGGGCCGAAGTGTTCATTCGTGCCCTCGGGGGCCGATACGAGGCCCTCGCGCCAGGAGAGCCCACCGGATTCAACCCGCTGCAACTCCCGGGCTCCCCGGAGGACCGAGACTTCCTGCAGAACCTGCTGCGTTTTCTCGTCCGGCCGCGCGATGGCTCCGATCTCGGCCCCGAACAGGAAAAGATCATCGAGGGGGCTATCGAGCAGATATTCCGGATACCCATCCCAGAGCGTCGCTTCGCCGACGTCGAGCACCTCCTGCGCGGACGCGAGCGCGCCGGGCACAGCGATCTCGCATCCAGATTTTCCGTCTGGCTCAATGCACGTGGCTGGCTGTTCAACAACGAAGTCGATCAATGGGATGCCGGCAACGGCATCTTTGGTTTCGATATCACCAAAGTCCTCGACGATGACGACATCCGCACGGCCGCGCTGGGTTATATCTTCCATCGCGTCGAGGGGTTGATGGACGGCTCGCCGATGATGATGTTCATCGACGAAGGCTGGAAAATCCTCAATGATGAAAAGTTTTCCGGTTTCGTCACCGACAAGTTGAAGACGATCCGAAAATTGAATGGGATCGTCGGGTTCGGCACGCAATCGGCCAAGGACATCGTCGCCTCCAAGATGGCGCACACGCTCCTCGAGCAGTCTCCGACCAATCTGTTCTTCCCCAATCCGAAGGCCGATGATCTCAGTTATCGCGAAGGCTTCAAGCTCTCGTCGCGAGAATTGACCTGGCTGCGCGAAACCGCCCCCGAAGCGCGACAGTTTCTGATCAAGCACGACCAGGATTCCGTGATCGCCAAACTCGATCTCGGCTCCATGCCCGACGTCATCAAGGTGCTTTCGGGCAGTCCGGAGAGCGCAGCCCGCTGCGCCGCGCTTCGCGCCCGCTACGGCGATGCGCCGGAGCATTGGCTATCTCACTTCTGCGCGGAGAGCTGAGGATGAGGCAATGTTTGATTACAGCAACACTCCTGCTCGCGCTTGCTGAAACATCACCGGCCCTCGCACAGGTGCCCGTCGCCGATACTGCACGCGAAGCCAAGGAAACCCAGACCGCCGGCTGCATGGCTCGGGCGGCTGTGGCAAAAAGTGCGACTGTGCAGCCGAGCCAAGGCCTCAAGGGAAGCATGGTCGCGCCAAGCCCCGCGGCGCCTTCCGCTGCGGTCGGCGGCACAAATGTCCTGGGCGCCGCGCCCGCCGCCGGAACGACCGGTGCGGGCCTTGGTTCGTTCACTGGCAGCACGGTGAGCGGCATCGACTTTAGCGCATTGACTGGCGCGCCGAGTAGCGCGGCGTCCCCTTCGGTATCGACGCTCGGTCAGTCGTCCGTCGCAACGGTCGGACAGGCCACTAATTCTCTTTCCGGCCTCACCTCGGCATTGCAGTCGAACAACCCTGCCCTGGTCGGCGCCGGCCTGGCGATCGGAACTCTGAGCGCGGCACAGTCCGCGTGGAATCAGAACACCAGCGCACGCATCGGCGGCGCTTCCGTCTGGGGACAGGCCATCCAGATCGGCACGTTGGCGGTGCAACTCAGAAACCTGATGCTGCTGCAACAGACGGCTCGAGCCAGCGGCCAGGCGCAGGTGATGACCTACAACGCGGCGACTGCCGTCCTCGTCAATGGCGCCCCCACGGCGCCAGACAATTCGACGGCAAGCGTTGTTGGCGCCGCGAACTATGCCGCCGTCGCCGCAGCCCTCAGCGCGGCGCAAAAGGCCGCTTCAGCAGCTCCAAGCGTGTCCGTGACGCCTCTTTGGGCAGGCGTCGCCCCGCCTCAGCAGAGTCTGGCAGAGGCGAAGCCTGCGGCTGCGCAATAGGAGCAATAGGAGGAAGCAATGGGAAAGACCATAAACGGCGTCATTTTGGCGATCTGGGTTGCCGTGACCCTCGGATGGGCAGGGGCCGCCTTGGCGCAAGTGCCAGTGATCGACCAGGCGACGTTGAGCCAGGCGACAACCACCGCGTCGAACACCGCCGCCATTATGAACACGAATCAGCAGATCTTGACGCAGACGCAGGCGACCCTGGCGGCCGTCACCGGCGCCCGCACAACCGGCTCCATGATGAGCGCCGCGTTAGGGGGTGGCTTTTCCATGTCGAGCGCCCCGAGTTTGAGCTCGATCCTTGGCGGTGGCCAGATGTCCTGGGGCAACCTTGGCTCCTATGGTCAGGTCGCCGCGACAATCGTCAATGGCCTCAACCTCGTAAAAACCTTGAGCGGCGATGTCTCGGGCGGCACGTTGTCCGGCACGGACGCCGCCTATCAGGGAGCGGTCAATACCGCGGCGGCGCTGGCAGGAGTCGTCGCCGGAGCCCAGACGGCGGCGGCCGCGCGCACGACCGCGCTGCAGGGAAGCGGCGCGCTGATCGGCTCGGCCCCTGATATCAAAGGTTCGATCGAACAGAACTCGCAGATGCAGGTGCAAACCGCGCTGGTGATCAACGAGCTGATCGGCGTGATGAACGGCGCCAACGCCTCGCTTAACGCACAACAGATGCAGGAACTGGCCGGTCAATCGAAGGCGACCCAGATCATGACCTACGACGCCACCAAGGCGACGCTGGTGGGACCATGAAGGTCTTGAGGGCGACCGGGCGGCTCGCGGCGGTCGCGTTGGGGGCCGGCGCAATGCTTATGCTGTCCGCCTGCGCGCACAAGGATCTGACAGCGCCATGCACGGCTCACTCCGGCTGGGGCAGCGCATTCGCCGCCGACGAACCAGGATGCGGGCCGATGCGCCCCATCAATTGAGGAACAGACGGCAATGGGAAGCGACATCTTTGGCGCGATGTTCAGCCAGGTCGATACGCTCGGCACGACCGCTGTGCAATCGATCTACACGTCTCTGGCGACTTCCCTGCAGCCGGTGTTCACGATCGGAATGGCGATTTACGTGGCGTTCTGGGGTTACGAAATGCTGTTCGGCCGCGCGCCGCTGACCGCCGGAGAATTCGTCTGGCGTATCGGCCGTATGATGATCATCTACTGGCTCGCCTTCACCTGGGGCGACTTCTCAGCGCTGATCGTTAGCGTGTTGACGACCATGCCAAACGATATGGGAACGGTCGTTTGCACGGCGGTTGGCGGTCAAAGTTGCAATGCTGCCGGCAACTCGGTCTCGGCGGGTCTGACCAATGTCTGGACCGCGGCCAACACGGTGTCCGGCACGGTTTCGTCGGCCGGTGGCATCACCGGGATCGGTCTGGCGATCCTCAGTTACGTCATCCTGATCATCGCGATCCTGTTCATTGCCTTTGCGGCGTTTCTGATCGTATTCGGCAAGATCGCATTGTTCGTCTTGTTGTCGTTGGCGCCCCTCTTCATCTCAATGGCGCTGTTTCAGATCACGTCGCATCTGTTCAACGGTTGGATGCGCTCCTGCGCGCAATACGCGCTGATCCCCGTCATCGTTTACGCCTTTCTCGGCTTCTTTCTGGTCTTGATCCAGACGACCATCACCAACATCCAGGCGACCACCGTCAATTCGACGACGGCTTTGACCGTGATTTCGCCATTTCTACTGATGTGCCTGATCGGATTCTTCCTGCTCAGCCAGATCCTCAACATTGTTCACGGCATTGCCAGCGGCGGCGCCATGTTGAGGACGTCGGGCGCCTACAGTCTTGCAGCGGCAGGCGGCGCCGGCGCCGCGGCGGGCGCACTTCTTCTGGGAGGCGCTGCGTTTGGCGGAAGCCGATCCCTGACCGGTCGCGCGATCAGCGCATTCCGCGGCGGTTCGGGCCCCGGCTCTCTTTCCGGCGGACCCCCATCGCCATCGGGCGGCCAGCCTGCGAGCGCCGCGCAGGTCGAAGCGGCGCTCAAGGCCGCCAGAAATTAATAAGAGGTCTGAATGAGCGTGCAATCGCCGACGGAAACGCCGGATATCGATAAGAACTACTACGCCGACGGAGTCCGTTGGGAGACGGCCGTCTATCGTTCGATCCTATGGTCGCGCAATATCTGGCGCACAATCTCGGTTCTGTTGGGCTTGGCCTTAATCCTGGCGCTGGCGGCGCTGTATGCGCTTATCCCACTAAAATCCGTGGAGGTCGTGACGCTTCTCGTCGACAAGACGACAGGCTTTGTCGAGGTTGCACGGCCGCTTGAGGCTGGCGGCGAGCTGACACAGCGCGAGTCCGTCACGAGAGCCAATATCGTTCGCTATATCAGAGCGCGAGAAACCTACGACCCCAAGGGTCTACGCGATAATTTCGATATGGCCTCGCTCTATTCCGGCGGTGTCGCCAGCAAAGACCTGCAAGCCGAGTTCGCGGCGTCGAACCCCGACAATCCCATGAAGAAATATGGGCCGGAGACGACGATTTCCGTCTTCGTAAAATCCGTCATCTTCCTCAACGAGCGCACGGCGGCTGTCCGTTTCCAGACGACGCGCAAATCCGAACGCGAGAATGTTTCGACCGATTGGGTCGCCAACGTCCGGTTTCGCTACACGTCCGAGCCGATGCGCAATGATTGGCGCTTTGACAATCCGCTTGGATTCCAGGCCCTCGAATATCGCCGCGACCAGGAAACGATCGGCGCCAAAACGGAGACGCCGCCGTGAGGAGATGGGTGGCAATTCTCCTGGCATGGAGCGTCTTCGCAGGCGCCGCTGAAGCGGAAACGGCGCCTCGTCCGGTCAAGGCGGACGAACGGATTCGCACCGTCGCCTTTCAGAAGGACAATGTCGTGTTCCTGGCCGGGACGATGGGCGTCTCTACCATGATCGTATTCGACGACGAAGAAACAATCGCAACAGTTGCCATGGGGGATTCGCTCTCCTGGCAGGCCGTTCCAGACCAGAGCAAGCATTACCTCTTCATCAAGCCGCTTGAGCGCGATGCCGTCACCAACATGAACGTCGTGACGACCAAGCGCATCTACAATTTCGTGCTGCGGGCGGGACGGCCGGGTGGGCCCGGAGCGGTCTACAAGCTGCGCTTTGTCTATCCCGACAAGGAAGAGGATGCGCGGCTGCTGGCCAAGGCCAAAGAAATGGCGGCGATGCCTAATCTCGCCGCGCTCAAGGAACATCCCGAACTGGCCAATTTTGATTATGGCTTCAAAGGCTCTGTGCTGAACAAGCCTGAGACCGTCTTTGACGATGGGACGAAGACGTATTTTCGGTTTACCGGAGACGTGCCGGGGATATTTCTCGTCATGTCGGACAAGGCCGAAACACTCATCAACTACCGGCGCGAAGGCGAAATCATTGTCGTCGACAAGGTCGCCGCGCAATGGACGCTCCGCAATGGTGATGAAGCGACCTGCGTCTTTAATCTACATGCGCAAAAGGCTCCCCCGCCCGCCAAGGCAATGACGCCGGTCGAGACGGACCCTGACACGATTGCGCAGGCGGATGCGGCGGCAACAGGAGTCTCCAATGCCCGGCGTTGATTTTGAGCATGAAAGCCGGATTGCCGAATCAGTCGTGCGGCCGCGCGGCGGGCGGCCGGGGCGATTGGTTGGCATTCTTTTGACGGGATGCGCCATCGCTGCGTTGGGATACGCCTGGTATGTTTCGACGCTTGGCCCGCGAAATGCTCCCAAAAACAATAATGAGGCCTTCAACACCGCCCGCGCCGGCGTCACGCTCGGTTTCGATGCACCAGAGGCCAAATCGGACAATAGGCTGAAACTGCCGCCTGTGCCGGCGCCGGTTGTCGCCCCGCCAATCGTCGCCCCGCCAGCCCCGCCGCCGATGCCGATCGTGGTCGATGATAGCGAAGCGAGGCGGAAAGCCGAGGAAGAACGGCTTCGGCGTGAGGCGGAGGCGCGCGAGAATGCGCGGTTACGTTCGGCGATGCTGGTCCTCGATGTCGCAAACGGCGCGCCGAGCGGACTTGGCGGAGCGAACGAGAGTGCCGGCCCCGTCAAAGTGCAGGGGCCGGAGGAAGACGCGAATCGGCGCTTTCTCGCCAACGCGCAGGATGTTGAGACAGCCCACGCTCATAAGATCGCCCGCATCGATGCGCTGGTCCCGCAGGGGTCGATGATCCGGGCGACCCTGGAGACGGCGATCCAGTCGGACCTGCCGGGAATGGTCAAGGCGATCACCCGCGAGGATGTCTATTCGTTCGACGGACGGCGCGTTCTGATTCCGAGTGGGACGATGCTGACCGGAGAATATCGCTCCGCCTTGACGCGGGGTCAGACCCGCGTCTTCGTCATCTGGACGCGACTATTGCGCGCCGACGGCATCTCGTTATCGCTTGGGTCCTATGGCACGGATAGCCTCGGCCGATCGGGCCTTCCGGGCGAGGTCGACGAGCATTATTTCGAGCGGTTCGGTTCCTCGATCCTCCTCAGCATTGTCGGCGGCGGCAGCGCCTTCCTCGCCGGGCTGAATTCAGCGGGACAGTCGACGACAGCGGCGGCGGGGACCGGAACCTCCGTCGGACTGCAAGCCCAGACGCAGGCCCAGCAGACCGCGTCCCAGACATTCTCGGACCTCGCCAACCAGGCTCTGAAGGACTCGATCAACATCCCGCCGACTATCTACGTCGATCAGGGAACGCGCATCATCGTCTTCGTAAAGCGCGACCTCGATTTTTCCGAATGGTATCCCGATCCGGTGAAGGAAGCGCTCTATGAACTCCGTCACCCCCATCCCGCGCAACAGTCGGGAAACCTTGTGGGAAGCTCTGCCGACGTTTCTCCGGCTCTCGTGCGAGCCTATCCGTATCTGGCTGCAAAACCCTGACGTCATCGAAATCATGGTCAATCGGCCTGGCGCCGTCTGGGTCGAGGCTTTGGGGCAGTCGGGGCTTGTCTCGTTCTCTGTAGAGGCGCTGACGTCGACTGCAATTCGAAGGATTGCCGAGCAGGTTGCGTCCTTCACCAAGCAATCCGTCAACGAGGAAACGCCGCTTCTCTCCGCGGCGATGCCGAATGGAGAGAGATTCCAGGGTGTGCTGTCGCCCGCCGCCCCTGACGGCGGCGCTTTTTCGATCCGGAAACAAGTCATCTCCGATTTGCGGCTCGAAGACTTCGTCGGGTTTGGCGCCCTAAACGACGTGCGGGCGAGCGGCCCCCGCCTTGTCGACCAGGACGACCTATCCGATCTTGATCTCGAACTTGCGCGATTGATGGGCGACGCGTCGCCGGAGGGGCGGATGACGGCGCTGAAATTCGCCGTTCGCAACGCCATGACCATGGTGATTTCCGGCGGGACCTCGTCCGGCAAGACGACCTTCCTCAACGCCCTTCTCAAGGAGGTGCCGATGGGCGAGCGCGTGATCTCGATCGAGGACACGCGCGAGCTGCGCCCGCCGCAACCCAACCATCTCGCGCTGCTGGCGTCGAAGGGTGATCAGGGATTGGCGCGCGTGACGATCCAGAACCTGCTCGAAGCGAGCTTGCGGCTTCGACCGGATCGACTGCTCCTTGGTGAGATTCGCGGCGCGGAGGCCTATTCGTTTCTGCAGGCGATCAACACCGGGCATCCCGGCTCCTTGACGACCTTGCATGCGGACAGTCCGCGCGGCGCCTTCGAGCGTATCGCGCTCGCGACCTTGCAGGCGGGCCTCGGTCTGACCAAGGCAGAAATCATGGATTACGCGCGATTCGTCGTGCCGATCGTCGTCCAACTGCGCCGCACGCCGACGCGAGGCGTCGCCGAAATCTACTTCAGCAAGTATCAAAGGCCGCCTGGATGATGCGCGCGGCGAAGTTGACGTTGATCATCGTTGGCAGTTGCGCCGTACTTGTCGCGATGCTCACCGGTCTATGGCTCTTATGGTCCTGGAATTATGCCCTCGCCTTCTTCGCGGTGTTCAAACGATGGGACGCCTGGAGCGCTTTTGTCGGAAAACACGATCTCACCTTGCCGGTCGAGCAGGCCGCCGCCAATTGGGGGCATCCGCTGATTCACAAGGCGGTGACGATCGCCAGCACCGCCAGCGCCATTGAGGTCGCGTTGGCCGCCGGCGCGGGATACGCCGTCGTCGTCCAGCCATGGAAGATCAAGCCGCCGAACGACGGCGCGCGCATGGGGACTCTAGCCGACATCAAGAAGGCGGGTCTTCTGGATGGTCAGCCCGGCATGTCGATACTTTTGGGCACATTCGCCGGCAAAGACGTCCGCTATAGCGGCGACAGTCATTTCTTCGTCAACGGCCCCTCCCGTTCCGGCAAGGGCCGCGGCTTCGTGATGACCAATCTTCTGGAATGGCGAGGCTCAGTTATCGTTCTCGACGTGAAGATGGAGAACTGGTTCAAGACCGGCCCAACCCGCGCGCGGATGGGCCAAGAGCTGTTCCTCTTCGCGCCCGGCTCGCCGGAATCGCATTGCTGGAACCCGCTCGACTTCATCCGGCCATGGCCGGCGCGCGCCACCGATCTCGGCACATTGGCGGCGACCCTGTTGCCGACGCCCGAAGGAGCCGACGCCTACTGGATCGAAACGGCCCGCAGCCTCTTCGCCGGAATGGTCGGCTATGTCATGGACAGCCAGATGATGGCGGGCCGGCGAACCCTTCGCTCCGTGCTGCGCATGTTCAGCGTCGGCGAGCCTGGAGAGCCGGGGGAAGCCCTGTTCGGCGTCCTGAAGACGATCCTCCAGAACGAACCCACGCTTCCCTCGTTCATCGCCGACGCGTTCCGCCAGCACCTCGGTCGCGAAATCAAGCAGCGCGGCTCTTTCGAGGCTCATATCACGACCGCGCTCGCGGCGTGGAACAACCGCCTTCTCGCAGATGTGACGAGCCACAGCGATTTCGACATCACGCAATTGCGCAAAAGGCCCTTCTCGATATTCATCGCCGCGCCGGTGTCGGATTTTGGCGTCGTCGAGCCGCTGATCCGTCTGCTGATCCAGCAGATTCATGACGTTCTATTGCGCAAGGAGCCCGGCGAGGACGAGCCGCACAAAGTCCTCTTCATGCTCGACGAGTTCTACCAGTTCAAGCGGTTGCCCGAGATCGTCTACCGTGCGCCGTTGGTCGCCGGGTTCGGTTTCCGAATCGCCATTATCGCGCAGAACTTTCCCCAGATCGACGAGCGCTATGGCAAGACGACAAGGGAAGCTCTGCTTGGCAATATGGACGTGAAGCTGTTCGTTGCGGTCGGCGACGACGTCACGGCCGACTCGGTGTCGCGGGATTTCGGCAAGCACTATGTCGAGCGTTCGGGATGGAACACCGGCAACCGTCCGGGGTTCGGCAATCGCTCAGTCAGCAGTCGCTACGAATCCGTGCCATTGATGCCGGCGGATATGACCAAGCGGCTCGACGACAAGAAGGCCATGCTTCTGGTTCGCGGTCACTACGGCGTCGTCCTCGACAAGTTGAACTTCTACACGGAGAAGCGGTTTCGTGAGGTCGTCGCGGCCAGCGAAGCCTTCAAGAGAATGCTCGTCGTGCCTGTCGTGCCGCTGGCGCGCGAATGGCCGCTATTCAAGCCGAAACCCGCGTCCGGCGATCCGGATTCGGCTTGGTCCGATCACCGGCCTGAATCCGACCTCAGTCCAACGGCGTCGCTGACCGGAGCGTCAGGCAGCGAAGGTGCCGGCGCCGATCAGGACGGGGCGTCGGAAGACGCTTTCGCTGAGATCTCGGCGGATCGCTCTAGAATCGCACGCAACGCTGCGCTTGCCTATGAGGACGGCTGGCGACTTCGCACAGTGGTGGACGAAGCCATGCGTGCCGAGGCCGACGACCAGACGGCGACCATCGCCTTCAATCTGCGCACGAACCCGGAAATCTACGGCGTGCTCAGAGGATCGCGGGGGCTGTTCGGATGGGATCGCCATCGCCGCAAGGCGCTATCCGCAGTCGCCGAAGTGCGACGCGACGTCTTGGCGATGCGTCATGCGATCAGGGAACGTAAGACGCGTTCGGCTCTCCAGAGACGAGGAGCTGCGGCCCAGCTCATCGCGGCCGGAAATGCGGTTCTCGCGTCGATGGGGGACGCGCCCGCAACCGACGGCGACGCCGACCGACCTTCGGTGGCCGCATCGGAGGGACCCGACCACCACAGAGCGGCAATTCAAATGGACCAGCAAGAATCATCCATCGTCGTTGAGATCGTCGCTTCCGCCGAGATGACGCTTGCCTCCGCAGCGAAGGCGGCCGACTCGATGGCCAAGAAGGCCGCACTGACGCGGATTGGCGAAGCCTTTGCGAAGGCGCGCGCCTCCCTTTCCGATGAGGATCGCCGGGAGAATACGCTGAGCGGTCCTGGCCGTGCCAAGCGCCCGAGGGCACGAAACCGGAATCGATCGCTTCCTCCGGTTCACGGGCTCCAGCCGGAAGAGCGCCTTTGATTCCCGGAATCGCGACTGGTCGTCATTGGTCTCCCTGAGGGAGACTGCTACTCTGCACCTCGAGACGCGCAGAATTCTGGCAGGTTGCCCGAGCGCAGATTATTTCGATCGCGGTGTTCGCCGGAACGTGGTTTTGGCATAGCAAACGAGTAGTTGCTCTGTAGTTGAATAATCTCTCCAGGGCTCTGCCACGCAGGTTAAGGACAAAGGTGGCACAAGATCAAAGAGCTTTGCAGACAGCGATAGAAGCCGGGCTCCGTCGTCTTTCTGCCGTGGACCTCCAGAAACTGGCCGAACAACTCGCGCTCGTTCTAAGACCCGACATTTTCAACGCCTCCACTCTCGTCGTTCGCGGACGAAACATCGAGGACCAGACCACAAAGGGTTGGCCCGATGCGTACGCCGAGGCGCCCAACGGCCGAATTTATGCCATCGAGGCTACGCGACAGAAATCAAGCTGGGCCAGCCACATTGCAGAAGACTATGAAAAAGGCTGCGGCGCTGTCGGGCGCAAGCTTGCAGGCTATTTCTTTGTCGGCGGCTACCCGGACCACTCGGTAACGGATGAGGAACTCTCTTCCTGGAAAACGAAATTCCAAGCGCTTGGGATTGAAGCTCGAGACATTGCCATCTTAGTCGGGATTCACCTCGTCACAGCCTTGCTGCGCGCCGAATGCGCGCGGATTCGAGAAACCATTCTCCACATAAGCGCGCCTACCCGCTTTCGGCTTTTGCGGCCAGGGGCTGCGCAACTAGCTCACAACGCTTGGCAGCCTACACTCGAGGATTTCGAGAACAATCGCGTCTTTGCGCCGGCGATTATGCTCGACATGATACGAGCTCTTGAGCTCGACGGTGTTGCTCTCGTCCGCGGTCACGGCGCTGCCGGCAAGACAACGCTGATCGAACTCCTCGCGATTCACCCTCAGATTGTGCCCTTCCCACTATTCTACGCAGATATCATCGCGGCTGAGGAGAATTCCGATCTCTTTCGGAGCGACGTGATCAACGAATTTGCAGCGCTGGCGGGTCCGGGAGTCATTTTCGCACTCGACAACATCCACCTCGCGGAGGGTCTCGTTGAGGAACTGTTCATAGAATGGCGGGCAACCAGCAGAAGCATGAGCTCGCGACTCGTCCTTTTGGGGCGCGAGCGGCGATCAAACATCGGCACCTCAGTGAGTGGAATCCTACCTCTTATGCTGCGAGCGCGTGGGCCCGAGCTTCGCGGAGTCGTGCGTCGATTGCTGGAGCGCGCTGGGCGCGCTGTGCCACCGATTTCCGAGTCGCAGGCCGACGAGTGGCTCGCAACCTTTGGTGGTCCTCCAGATGAACCATACACAAGTGCTGACCTAATCGCGTTTAGCGCTGCTGTGGCAAATCGACTGACGCCCCTCGCTGCAGGGGACCTGACCCTGCGAGAGACTGACGCTGTGGAAGGAGTACGCGCGCGCTATCTGAATGTGTTGGCCGATCATTGCGAAAGAGCAAACCTCCTAAGGATTGCCGCCACCGAGATTGTCGAGGTGCCCTGTCCCGACGCATGTCTACCTCACCCTGAAAAGGGCTTTCCCGTATGCAACCTGGAAGGCTTGGTCCTGAGTGATTGGATCGGGATGGAGCGCCGAAAGCAGCACAGGCTCGCTCACCCGGCACTTGGCGCTTTGTTGACTACGGCGGCCGGAATGCGGGACCGAGGCGAAGGAGAGCGGCTAACCGCCGGATCTCAGAGCGCCGCGCTAGGACTTCGGCTTGCTTCTCAGGCTCCGACCAAATCTGAACGGACCAAACTGGAGCGATTGGTGGCGGAATTGGGGATCGACGGCTCGTGGATCGTCTCATGTTATTCGCTTCAGGATATTGTGACCGTTGCGCGCTGGCTTGTCGCGACGAGAACCTTACCATCGCAGCAAGTCGATGACGCGCTCGCTGAAAGTCCTTATTTCGAACAACTTCTCACGGACGCGCGAAGCGCGGATAGTTGGCTGCCCCTGCTCAATACGGTGCACAACCGAGGTCTGACCCGCGTCACGGCCCAGACGGTGCGGCTGGCCGAAGCTCCGAAACACGTGCGAATGCTTGTTTCAATGATTGGCGCGACGCGATGCCATACTGCAACTTCCTTCTTGAAGGCGCATCCCGCGGGTAGTGCAATACTCGCAGCGATCGACGCCGACGCTTGGAATACAACACAGTCGCGATTCGCACCCATTGCATGGGCAACCCAGACCGTCGGAGCGATCCGCTATTTTGAACGTCACGGTCGCCCAGAGCTGGCGCGAGGTCCGGCGGATGCGATAGTTCTGCGAGCCGATGCCCGTCAATGGATTCACGCCGATATGGCGCATCTCTCGCATATCCTGCGAACTTGCGGCATCGGTGCCGAGGAGGAGCGGGCCGTCGCGATTCGTCTCATGATGCAGCAGCTATCGCTTTCGTCATGGCTTGCCCGAGCAATAGCTGAAACACATGTGGGCGATCTCTCCGGCGCTCTTCTTTCGTTGAGCAATCATTTGACGGATGAACTTCTCCAACTTCTCCCAAGCCTAGACATAGCCTCTCGCGTGCAGAGACAACTTCTTTCTGCCCCGATGGACGAGGCATCCGAGCCAACGGTTCGGGCGATTGCGCTATTTGGGTCCGCGGCGGAGATCCTGCCCAGCCTGGACGCGCCCACGAATTTGCGCTGGCCGACGTCGGAGACGCTCGAACGGCTCGTCGCAAGCCGCGTCAGAAAAGATATGGCGGGGCAACTCGGCACACATGAAATCCAGCTCTGGCTTGGTTTGATGCGCGTGGCACTGCACCGCGGCGACAGCGTGCAAGTGTCCGCCGATCAACGTGCCCGCGTCAAGCGCCTGCTTCGCGGCACATCGGCCCCTACAGCTCGTGCAGCCTCAACGCGCGAGCGCCTCTTACGCTGGCTGGACGCTTGACACTGCGCATTAGTGCCAGGTGAGAGAGCAAGCGCGAACGGCTCCGACAACTCTCCTGCACGAAGCGTCTTCGGCGATCGAAGACATTTCAAGGGACGGAAGCCGCTACGGCGGGAATGTCTCGATCAACGATGCCTCGATGTCCCTAGCCCGCGCACGTACCGCAGTGTCAGGCACGGTCGAGTCGAAGTTCTCAGTTATTGAAAAGAAAGGGAGGAACGGCTCGGAGAACGTAGTGACGACTTGACCGTCGTCAAGATCGTCCTCAGCGCCTGCGCCAAGCCACTCAGGGGGCAACGGGTGCAGCGCGTTAGGATTGCGAATGAGGACTGTACCTTCGCGCCATGTCTCTTGACCTTCGTCGGGGTCCCCAACCTCCATCAGGAACGGTGCGGGTATTGTCGCATTGGGATCATGGCGGTGACAGGTCCCCCACCTGAGCATTCGTAACCCTGGACTTCGAAAGGCTCCTTGCTGCCCCATGCGGTTAAATTTGGCGTGCGTACCCGTGTTGGAGAAGAGGACGGCCGATATGTTTTCCGTGTCGGGTTGGGCGAAGAAGCCGGAGGGTATTCTCTTGAGGCCCAACCGATGCTCGACCACTGGCTCGTTCGTGATGACAAGATTGCCCGCCGCATCGTGGAACCACTTGCCGTCGAGTCCAAACAAGTACGTCGCGAGCGGAGACGACGAAATAGCAAGTGAGCCAGCACCGTGGAAACTTTGGATCGCAAGGACGAGAGGCTGGCCTGCGACGTGCGGTAACTCCCAGTACCTCCTCCGAAGCTTCGTGTAGAGCGGACTACCGAAGCGAATGACGGTCTCGTTACGCAGATATTCCTGCTGCTGGTCGGTATCCCTTAGCTCCGGGAAAATGCGATATGGCTGGATCACCCCTGTCGGCGGCTGCCCGACTGTCACGGCTTCGACCCACGCTCGGATGCCGTCTCGAGCCAGCCCAAAATCCGGGCGCGCGTGCGATCGGTCTACAACGTGTCCACTCTCTCTAAACATCGCGTAGAGAAACATCTCGAAGGTCCGCGCGTCAAAACCGAAGGTCTGAAACTGCTCAACAAAATTGCCATCTGGGTCTACGAAGTCTTCGCAAATTCTCGCCATCATGCCACGGGCTGGCGCCGACATATGTGAATCTCGCAAGCTCACGAAGTTCGGGTGAAGAGTTGTTTCAGGGCGGAGCGGCGTAAAAAGGTCGAGCATATGAAATCCGCCTGTTAGGGGTCTTGAACGACTTCGCCGCTTCGCATTGGACCTCGGAAGGAATCACCGGACATCGAAGACCCGCGTGTTGAATGGCAACGCGCGGCTACATATTGGCACGACCATTCCACGCTCCGCGAGTCCATGCCAACGAAGCGAGGCTAAGGAGCTTTGCGAAGTCGGCCGATCTCGGTCAAGATACGGCCGATGTTATCGGTGGGAGAGCCAGCATTGCCAGTGGGCCAAACACGTGCACCATCGATCCGGCGTTGTCATGGTTCTCTCAACAACCTTTGCGAATTCGCAACCGGTTTGGGCACCGGCAATGGCTCGGCCGCCTGCAAGTTTCGCTTTCAGCGCTCTTCCTCATCCGATTTGTCTTTGTCCTCGCGCCGGCTTCTGGCCGTCTCTTCCTCGTTGAAAGCACGCGCTTGCTCAAGATAGGACTTCTGCTCGCGCGCCAGCTCCTGAATCCTTTGACTCTGTCCAGGCTCCGTTGGCGTCGGCCTGTCCGGATTATTCTCCATCGAGCGCGCGGCATCGCGCGCTGTACGCGCCTCCTGAGCCGACCGATACGGATGCTCGGCCGACCCCGATGCCGGCGTCGTTTCACCAAGGTGGCGCGCTTCAATCGCCTGCCGGGTTTCGCGCTCGGCCTCGCGCTCCGTCGCGTGGCGAACCTCATCGAGAGCGATTTGTGTCTCACCCGGCGTGCGGACGGGTGGAGAAGAGGGTGCGCGTCCCTCGGTGGATATCTCGCCGCGCTCCCGACGCTCGGCGATGCGCTGTTGCTCCGTTGCAAGCCTGTCCTGCAGCTCGGGATTGCCTATAGAGAAGCCGTGCTCGACCGCGAGTTCGACGACAATCGCCCTATAGCTTTCGGCGCCGTTGACGCTGACGGTCTCCCATTTCTGTGCGGCAAGCGTTAAGGCCGCCAAAACGATTTCGCGATTGGTCCAGTCGCGGACGTCAACGCGATCGCCTCTGTCGACGAAAGCGACCTCGTGTCGATCGGTCGCCGCGTCGCGCCTGATATAACGGACCTCGCCATCCCTCAATTCGGAGGAGAATCCAAGCCCGACATCCCGCGGCTTCGGCTCGTCGAAAGTCTCACCCCGGATGTCGGCGCGATTGGCCTCAAGGCGTCGGTTCGTCTCGATCAGCCTGTCGGTCGAGGCAAGCATGTCGGTTTTCTGCTTGACCCAGCCCGTTTGGTCGGCCTCGGGAAGCAAAGGCAGCGCCTCGTTGAAGAGCGCCTCAAGCGAAGCTCGGGTGGCGGTCAAACTCTCGACAGTTCTCATTTCGGGATCCCTTAAAGTTCGACCCAATCTGCCTATCTCAGCGCCGGTGCTTTCGATGGCTGCTCGGCGTGCTCGCTCGGTCGCGATAATACGGATTTTGTTGTCGCTTGCTCGAACAAATTCACGCGCATCAGAAGCCAAGGCGGCGCTGACGACAAACACGCTTGTCGGTTCGGAGCGCGACCGTTTGATCTCCTCCAGCCGAGATTTCGGAACGTCGACGTAGAACAGCTTCGCGTCTCGCGACGCCGCCATGGCCTCGGCCTTCGCCCGATCGTTCGTAAATAGCGGCGCGGCACGTCGTGGCTGATCCGGTTTCTCGGCACGGTAAAGACGTAACGCGTCCGAACTCAACGGCGGCTCCGGCGAAAATTGCGGACCGTCGCTCATCGCGCGCCATTGATGCGCGGTTTCGTGCGCGCGCCGACGTCCCTCCGCCCGGCTCGGAATGTGAACGCTACGCTCGACCGGCTCCCAGCCGCCCTTGGCGCGATTCCAAGTGCGACCCGCCGCCTCCAGGCGTCTGTGCTGCGCCTCGGTCGCCTCGCCCCGCTCGGTCATGCTGACGTCTTTGAGCTTATAGGCCGGCGCATTGGCCTGTTCGAACCGTCGCAGTTCCTCCATCGGAATGTGACGGCGCCGAGCTTCTTCGGCTAGCGTCTCGCGCCAATGACGAAAATCCGCGATATTGGGATGCAGCCGTTTTCCCTCGGCATTGTCCATGCGCACGATTGCGTGGACGTGAATGTGGCGTTTGTCCGTGTGCAGGGCGAAGGCGTATTTGTGACCGGCGAACTCCCGCGCCAATGTCGCCCGCGCTGCGTCGACGAAGGTCTCTTGCGGCGTTCCAGCCTTGGCGCTGAGAATGATATGCGCCGTGTCACGCGGCTCCCGCGATCGAAGCGATCGTTTCCACGAATTCGCTTCCTCCAGGTTGGCCTCGCGGCCGTCCAGGACCCGCCCGCCGGACGCCGCAGCCGGCTTGTCGCCATCGCGCGTCAAGCGGCGAAGATGGCGCGCCACGCCCTCCACCCCGTGTCCCCAGCCTCGTTCCTTGAGTTCAACGTCCGAGCCGAACGCCGCGTCCAGACGATCATGCAGGGCGCCGACCGATTTATTGTTGTCGAAGATGCGCTGGGACCGCCCGTCCTCGTCGCGCCGCGTGCTGGCGGCCGAGGTCACGACATGAACAAGGGTCTTCCCTTCCCCTTCCTCCACCCGCCAGACATAGCGATGACCACTCAATGCCAGACCCAACGCCGCTTGGACCGCGTCGGGCTCCAACGCCTCAGCGACCGTGGCCGTGAACGACATCACGTCCTTCGACGGCTCCTGGCTGGGTGTCTCCCTGGCCCATTGGGCAACGAGCGCGTTCAGCGCGGCCATGCCCTCGACCTTCGATCCGTCCTCCCGCTCCAGCGGGATTTCCCCCTCGCGGCTCTGATATCGCACCAATGCGCCCATCCGGCTGCGGCCCGACGCGAAGCTCGCAAGTTTGACGACCGCCGCTTGCGATCCCGACGCGAGCGCCCGCGTCTTGTCGCTAGGGCTCCTAGTTCCAGAAGGTTGCGTCGCCTGCGATCGAGTGGCGCCGACGGTAAGGGAGCTACCCTTCCCTTTCCGGCCGCCTCGACCGCCGCCCGCCCCGCCTGCCCCTGGCGCGCGACGAAAAGGCTCGTCGTCCTCCACTGGCGCCACGGCGCCAAAACCGCTCGACACCATAAAACCCGTCGAGGGCGTCATCGACGGCGTCAGATCTGACCTCGGGGACTCAAAGGCCCTTCCCGCCGAATTCCTCGCTGCATTGGCCGATGTACCGCGGCCACCATCCGGCACGGCGGCGCCCTCCCCGTCCGAGGAAGCGGTCCGCCTCCTCGCGATGAATTCGCGAGTGCTGAATATCCCAGCCGATGGATTCGCCGCGCCGCTCATGACGCGCCCGCCGCCGGCCGCCGACGCTCTCGCGCCGTCGTGCAGAGCGACCGATAGAAGCGTTCCACCTCCCACAACAACTCCGCGAACTCCTCGAATGTCGTGCGCATCGCCGCCGCCTCCGGCGCGTTGCCGACGTTGATCGCCCGCACCGCTTGGGTGATGTCGACCCCGATCGCTTTGAGCTGGTCCGTCAGCGCGCCGATTTTATCCGCGACTTCGCCGTCAAACGTCGGCCCAAGCCCCGCCGCCTCCCGCATCAACCGACGCACCGCTTCGCTGATCGGCGCGTCGTCCGGCGCGCAAACGGAAGAAAACAGCGCGAGCTCCTCCTCCGTCAGCCGGACGTGGATGATCTCCGAGCGCCTTATCGCCTTTGTCATTGGTCCTTTTCGCCCGCCTCTTCGCGGCGCGGAGACCCCGAAGGGGGACTGTCCGCGCCGAAAACCTCGCCCCGGTTTGGGCGAACGGCCGCCCGGTCAGGGCACAAGCATGTTTTGTCACACAAAACATGCTATCCTGCCTAACAACTCCACAGCTCTACCTCCATTTGCTGATCGCGTCCATCCATTTCAGCTCAATCGCCGCTCCGCTTGTTTGCAGCCACTATCGCGTGCGGGCTCTGACGGGCGCGGCCAGACGCCTTGGAGGGTTCGATGACGCCGCGGCGCGGGGGCATTCCGCCATGCGTCGCTTTTAGACGGCAACGGCTTTTGTCTTCCAAAAGCTTTTCGCCGCACGCGGCCTTCAGACACCAACGGCCTTTGTCTTCCAATGGCGTTTAGCCGTAGACGGCTTTTCGCTGTGCGCGGCTTTTGGACGCCAGCGGCTTTTGTCTTCCAACGGCCTTTAGCCGTAGACGGCTTTTCGCCGCACGCGGCGTTCAGACGCCAACGGCTTTTGTCCTCCAACGGCCTTTAGCCGTAGGCAGCTTTTCGCTGTGCGCGGCTTTTGGACGCCAACGGCCTTTGTCTTCCAACGGCCTTTAGCCGTAGACGGCTTTTCGCCGTGCGCGGCGTTTGGACGTCAACGGCTTTTGTCTTCCAACGGCCTTTAGCCGTAGACGGCTTTTCGCCGTGCGCGGCGTTTTTGCACTTGCGCCAATTGGCAGCGCGTGCCTTTTTGTTCGTGTGTCAAATCGCCATATATAGGTTTTATATCTGCTGTGGCTCGCGTTGTTGTTGGCTGCATCGCCCTCATCGGACGCAGGCGGATCGGCGCTCATCTGAGGGGGTGAAATGGCTCTGCTATTGACTATCGGCACGACCAAGGGCGGGTCCGGAAAAACGACCCTCTGCGTCCTGCTCGCATCCGTTTTCGCCGCGAAGGGATTCTCGGTACGGATTCTGGACGCCGACCCTCAGGCCACCGCGATACAATGGTATGCGCGCAGCCTCGATGCTGGCCGGAAGCTTGAAAATATCGCGGTGGATGTCGTCCAGGGAGCCGACCAACTGGCGAAGGCGCTCGCTGCGGCCTCCGGCGCGGACGTCATCCTGATCGACGTGCCGGGGACGGTCGACGAAATTCTCAACATCGCCGCGGCCCATTCCGAAATGGTCCTCATCCCGGCGCGAGCCAGCGGCGCCGACTTGCCAGAGGTCGTCCGCCTGCTTGCCCGGCTCGACGCGATGTATGAGGGCGCCAAGCCCTTCCTGACGCGATGCGTCCTGAACGGGGTCAGCGGCATCGCCAAGAACACCGCCGCGTTCAAAGTCGCCGCCGCCTATATCGAGGATCATGCAATCCCGGTGACGAAAACAATCGTCGTCGAGCGCCCCGTCCTGCAATTGATGATGATGGACGGGGGACCGCTCGGAACAATGCCGGGGGATGCCGAACAAATCCGCAAGGCGATGGTCAATGGCGAAATGCTTGCCGACGAGATTTTTGAGACGATCGCGGCGGTCGGCGCCGAACAATGAGCGACGATAAGCCCGATTACGCCGCGATCCTCAAAAACCGAAAGCCGCTGCCGACGATTGATATTGACGAACTGAAGAGGCGCTCCGCCGAAGCCACCAAAGCGACTGTGGTGTTGCAACCGGCAAGCGAGCCCATTGGCGAAGCAGTGGGCGAGGAGGCCGCCCCTGAACCGGCGGCGTCGACGAAAGTTGGGCCTGCCAGGGCGCCGCCGAGAAGTAAGCAAGCGAACGCGCCGTATTCGGATCCGGTGCCGCTTCGCTTTTCGGTGCCGCCAGAGATGCTGCGGGAGTTGCGGATTCAGGCGGCTCTGGAAGACAAGTCGGTCCCCGATTTGATGAGAGCGATTATCGCGGCCTATCTGCGGAAACAGGAACCGTAGGGGTCAACGTGAATTTTGGCCATCGTGACGTCACGCTAGCGCCGGCATGCATGTTCATATGCACTCCGCCTAACGCAGGGAGCGAAATATGGATGACGGAAAAATTCTGCTGGTGATTGCCTCCGCTGTCCAAAAGGCCAGTGTTGACGATCCCTTGCTCGTGCCGGGCATAACGCGCGAACAGCTCGTCCTGACCAACGCAGAAAGCGATCACAAGGCTGTGAAGGTTTTGGAGGCTCTCAGGGCGAATAACCTGAACGTCGTTGAGGATCGCTCCGATCGACAAGAGGGAGCCTGAGGTCACGGAAACTTGAATCATGTGTCCGGCGTGCTCGGTGAAAAGCACCGCGAGCCGCGTCCGCAGTGCGGGCGCCTTGGGGTCTTGGTACTCTTCATCTTCGCCAAGGAGCGATCGGTGTCGGGTGTGGAACCGTTTCGGCTGAACCGAGAACGTGGCTCACGCCATTCCCGTGGCCGCTATGAATTGGAAGGGAAGGACGCCGAGACGCCCTCCCCGCCCGGTTTCGCTTCAGCGGCCTGCGTCTTCGTTGCGAAGAACCTGCAAGGCAGCGTCCGCTTCGTCCTGTTCCCCCATGTCGCGCTGGGCGATGAGAGCAGCCAGTTCGGCCTTGAGCTTGGCGCGCTCGGTCTTCGTGAAGACGCATTCAGCCAGTTCGGCGCGCAGTTCGTTGATATGATCCACAGTAAACATGATGATCGCCTCCGTCTTGATGACGTCGACGCATCACGAGCGCCCGAGGACCGGGTCAGAGATCGCGAAGCGACCGGCGGAGCCGGCGAATGGGGGAGCCGATTTTGTCGCCTCTTGCGGCAAAATTGGGGGAACCATTCGTCCTTGACGCGGGCCGAGCAGCCGTATGCTCAGATGTCATCGAGAGAGGAGAACCGCGGCCCCGAAGGGGCTGCGTCCGAATGCCGGCGAGAGCCGGCCCAATGACCGGGCGGCGAGACGCCACGGCGTTGGAGGGGCTAAAACGGTGGGGTCGCACGATTTTGAAGACGCGCCCTCGCAATATATTCGACCGTGCATCGCGTAGGTTTGACCGATCGAGGCGAGGGATCATATGAAGCGCATCCGCATCGGAGAGACAGAGCTTCCGCTCGACGCAGCCGAGCTGAAGGAGCGGCTCGAGCAGGCCCATGCCCTACATCTCCGCCCCCTATGCCAGTGCTGCTCTCCCGGTGTGCCGATGTATGTCGCCAAGATCGGCGACCGATATGTTCTCAAGCGCATGCCGGAAACGGGGCCGAAGCACGACCCGAGCTGCGATTCTTACGAGGCGCCCTACGAGCTCTCCGGGTTTGGTCATGTCGCGGGGAGCGCGATCCAGGAGAATGCCGAAGACGGCGTCACCATCTTGAAGCTCGATTTCAGCCTGTCGAAGACCGGCGCCAGATCGGCCCCTTCGCAGACCAATGAAAGTGACGCGGGCGGCGTTGCAACGGACGGCTCAAAACTTTCACTCCGGTCTCTGCTCCACTATCTCTGGGACCAAGCCGAGTTCAATCGTTGGCGGCCGGGCATGGCGGGTAAGCGCAATTGGGCAGTGATCCGGAAGTTCTTGCTCGAAGCAGCCGAGGGAAAGACGACGAAGGGCAGATCGTTGCTCGACGTCCTCTATATCCCCGAGATGTTCAATTCGGAGAGGGAAGCTGAGATCACGCAGCGCCGCATCGCTTTCATGAACCGAATCGCCGCGACGGAGGGAAGCCGGCGGCCACTATTGGTGCTCATCGGTGAGATGAAGGAGCTCGCCCCTGCCCGGTTCGGGCATCGGATTGTCGTGAAGCATCTCCCCAAGTTCCCGTTCATGCTCAACGAGGACGTCCATCGGCGGATGACAGTCAAGTTCGCTAATGAGCTGTCGCTATGGGACGCCACGCCCGAGGCGCATCTGATCGCCGTTGCTACGTTCGGCCTGGCCGCGACCGGTGTCGCCTCGGTCGAGACCATCGCGCTGATGGTCGTCAACGAGAACTGGATTCCCTTCGAGCACAGCTACGACGCCATGCTGCTCGACGTGCTGACGCGTCGGCGCGCAAGCTACCTCAAGGGCCTTCGCTACAACTTATCCGCAGGGCGGCCGCTCGCCAGCGTCTTGCTGCGCGAAGACGGCAGGGCGCCTGTGGCGATGTATATCGTTCCGCCGAACGCGGACGACGCCTACCGCGCCGCGCTTGCCGAACTCACCAATGAGAGCGAGATGACCGCATGGGTCTGGACCGCGGGCGATGCCGCAATGCCGCCATTGCCAATCTAATGAACGAGAGAACCCCGGCAAGGACGCAAGCTACAGCGAGGCGTCCGCCGCTTGCGCGCGAGATCGTCACCGAAGGCCGAGACGGCAATGCCGGCTCGGGGAGCGGCGACAAGCCGCGAGTAGAGCTCGACCGGCCATCGGCCGGACGCGCCCCCAGGTGTCTTTCGACACAGTCCGACTCGCAATCCATCGCACACTGATGGTTGGGTCGACGAAGTTTGCTCCTCAAAAACCATTCAAGTCGCGCGCGTCCGGCAGACCGCCGGTAGATCCGTCATGACTTGCAAACGTTGCAAGTCACTGCAAAGCATGCATAACGCGGTTCATAACGATAGACTTATCGAACAGGAGCGGATGTGGCTAAGGCTATAGTACGTCGCAAGAATGCGCCCGTCAGGCGACCGTGGTCGAAAGATGACCTCCGCGTTCTCAAAGGCATGGCTCGCAAGGAGCCGCTCGCCAAAATTGCAAAATCCCTGAAGCGGACCGAGGGCGCAACGCGCCGCAAGGCGACGATCGAAGGCATCTCGCTCAGTATGAAGCCCAGGAAACGAGCGCCGGCGAAGAAGCGCTGAGATAGAGCGCGCATCGGCGAGCCAATTGATCCTCTACCTGTTTCCGATGCTCGCATCGCACGGTGCTCGCTACACGCCTGAGATCGCAGACTCGAGATAGAGCGCGCCCGTCAATCGAACAGGCTTATCGCCGGTCGTCAGGACCGGCGATCAAGGCCTTCTGATCGGGTGACCGAGGTCAGTCCTCGCGCTTCGGATTAGCCAGCTCCGCAAGAACATCCGCGTGGCACGATTCCGGCGCGCACCAGCAGATGAGATCTTTGCCGCGCAGTTCATGCAGCGCGTTCATAGGCACCGGCTGCGTTACGATCCAAGCGCGATATTTCGCGATGACTTCGTCGCGCGAGCCATCGCGGCCGAGGACGAAGGGATTGCCCCATTTCGACGGTCGCCCGACATAGACGCGGGTTGCTGACGCGGTCTTCCCGACCTGCTTTGCGTTCAAGACGCGGCACATGTGCTGTTCCTTTTCAGATCGATGGACAAAGCCGGCCTCGCGAATTCCGCGAGGCCGGCTCCTGGTCTCAGTTGACGGCGTTCCAGATGATGACCTTCTTGCTCGCATCATCGCCGGGCGCCGGGGCGACGTTGCCGTAGATGATTCCGAATTCGGGGGCCGAGAGTGAAACCGAGATGTATTCCTCGCCGGTGTTCTTCGAGATCCGGTTCCAGCCGGCGCCAAGCTCGAAGCCGTTCTTGCGGCTGATGATGCGATAGTCGGGCTCGTTCTCCTTCGCCTTGCGGGCGTTCGGGATCAGCGCGATTTGAGCGGTGACGCTAAGGGTCGTGAGCGTGCCTTCAAGGTTGCCGTCGGCCTTCTGGGTGAGCGTTGCGATCGTGGCCATTGTCTCTTCTCCGTTAGGTTGCTCGGGGGACATCCCCGATGACGCCCCAAGGAAGGGGCCGGTCGCCGCCGTCACCGGAGCGCAGCGGAGGGGAACCCCCTTGCGGGGTTGACGGCGCTAGGCGGCCGAGACCCGAACAAAGGCGGCAAAGAGAAGGGGATGTTCTTCGAAGCAGCCGAGAAGAAGAAGACGCCTCCGGCCACATAGGCCAACGACACCGGACGAAGCCGGCAGCCAAAATCAGCGCGCGCCCCTTGATCGCACTGCCTCCCGCGCCGGCTCGGTCCCGCCAAAATACGAAGGACCCGCAGCGATCGCTCGTCACATCGCCGGGGCTTCACGCTGAAGGGACCTCACAACTGGATCGAGCAACGCCAACGTGGAAGGTTGCCGCCGCGAGGACCGACATCACCGGGAAACTCTCGTCGCCTTGGTCGTGTCGCTGGAGGACGCGGGAATATAGATATCGAGCGCCGTCGACCCCTCGCGTTGCTGCTCGCGAGAATCGAGGCCGGGGCAGCCGTAATGGAATCCGTCGCCGCGTCCGAGGGGTAACGGGAAGGCGACGTTGCGATCGCCAACGTCCGCACAAGCGAAACGGAGCAAAGGAAAACCTGGAGGACCGCAAGTTTTGCTTGGCGGCAGCGGAATGGTGGAGCCTCGCCTACCCCGCTTAACGGAGCGCGCAAAGCGCGCGACCCACACGAACAAAGGCGTATGGACCCGACGTGGCGCAGCCGCCAAAGGGCCACTCGCCGGCCCGCAATTCCGAAACAGCGACCCCGAGACACGTTAGCATAGCGACGGCCGCAGGCCGGAACGTGTCAAGAGCGAGCAGGAATTCGGGTTCCGCATCGGGAATACGACTCGCCAACAGTAAGAAACACTGACCCAGATTACTTCAACCAAAATTATCTGCAAACTGTGGAAACGCTCCAAGCCCCCTTACACACGGGCGCAAATAGCTTGCCCGAGAGTGCGCATGCGATTCAGAGATTTGAACGCGTGTCGATCCATGACACTCACTCGCTCAGAACGAGATCGAACTGCTCGGGCGCGCCGTCACTTGATTTTCGCCAAAGTTTGACACTGTGACGCCGACTAGAGCGCTCCGCCTTTAGGCTGAATCAAAGGGGGTTCCCAAATCAGGGATGATCTGATTCAACCTGCCGGCTGGGCGGGGGCCAGCAGGGATGGCCGGAGCTTATTCGCAGGATTTGCGCGATCGGGTGATCAACACGGTCGTGGTTGAGGGGATGAGCCGCCGTGCTGCGGCGGCGCGGTTCGGGGTCAGCGAATCGTCGGCGATCAAATGGGTGGAGCGCTTCGAGCGAAGCGGCTCGCGCACGGCCGCGAAAATGGGCGACTACAAGCGCGTGAAGTTGGAGCCGCACCGCGCCTTCCTCGAAGGCTTGCGAGCCGAGAAATCCGACATCAGCTGCAGGCGTTATGCGACCGGCTGCTGGCTGAGCGCGGCGTCAAGGCCGACACTTCGCTGATGAGCCGGTTCTTGCGCCGTCTGGGCGTCACGCTCAAAAAAAGACGCTCGTCGCGCGCGAGCAGGACCACCCGGACGTGAAGCGCCATCGGCTGCGCTGGCGAAGCCATCAGCCGAGCGTCGATCCTTCGCGGCTGGTCTTCATCGACGAGACCTGGACCAAGACCAACATGACCCGCCTCTACGGCTGGGCGCCGCGAGGCGAGCGGCTTGTCGCCAAAGTCCCACACGGCCATTGGCAGACGGCGACATTCCTGGCCGCTCTGCGCAACGACCGTATCGACGCGCCCTGCCTGTTCGACGGCCCCATCAACGGCGAGCACTTCCTGGCCTATGTCGAACAGTTCCTTGTTCCGACCCTCAAGCGCAACGACATCGTCGTGCTCGACAATCTCGGATCGCACAAAGGAAAGGCGGTGCGCCGCGCCATTCGCGCCGCCGGCGCGCGTCTGCTGTTTCTGCCCAAATACTCGCCCGATCTCAATCCGATCGAGCAGGCGTTCGCCAAGGTGAAAACGCTTGTGCGAAAGGCCGCGCCACGCTCCCTCGAATCCCTCTCAGACGCCATCGCAACCGCCCTAACCGCCATCTCGCCCCAAGAATGCACCAACTACCTCAGAAACTCAGGATATGCGTGCGCCTAAATGCAGAAGGCTCTAGGTGCACACTTTGCGCAGGCGGAAATCGGTACCGAACTTGATCGCCCAACGCCGAATGGTCTTGTAGGAGACGACGATTCCGCGCTCAAGCAGCATTTCCTTGACGAGACGCAGGCTCAACGGAAAACGGAAATAGAGCCGGACTGCGTGGTGCGATGATCTCGGGGGGAAATCGGTGGCGCGTGTAACTAACAGGGCGAAGGATCATGAGCCCGTCATATCGTCCCAATCCATCCGTAATCTAACCGGCATGGCGAACCCCCAATCGTTCGCCGCCTTGAAGCAAATCCAAGATGATTATTGACGCAGGCGTCATCTTTCTCCGTGTGATCCCGTCCAAGCGCGCGGCGCGCTGATAGACTTCCAAAGCGGGATCGGCGATTGTCCAAAGCGAAGGAGGCATGAACATGACGCTGCTGAACCGCCGATTGACCGCGACGAACGAGAAGCTGGCGGCGTTAAGGGAGGCCCGCAAAGCGGACGCCAAGACGCGGCGTCAAACAATCAAGGAGAGCCGGGCCGATCGTGAGCGTAAACTGCGCCTTGTCGGCGCAGCGGTTCTGCATCGCCTCGCCTGCGGCGATTGGGACGAGGCCGACTTTCGTCGTATGATGGATGGCGCGCTCACGCGCGCCGCCGATCGCACTCTGTTCGGCCTGGATGATGCCTTACCTTACGATAAGCCGCCCTCGAAAGGCTAGAGCGTCGGACAGCGATGTCACATTAACTCACGACGGACGCAACGGCGCCACCGGGTCAATTTTCAGGCTACGACAGTGACGGATTTTCACTCTGTCATTGCGTTCAGGCGATGAAGGTGGGTTGAGAGGGCGGAGCGTTGGGAGCGAGGCGGGACGAAATGGTTTCTCACGGCGGAGAAGTCGCCCGTGAAGTCTCCTGAACCCCCTCGTTTTGTGGGCGTTTGCGGGGGTCGGCAAGTATTTGCGTTTGCAAGAAAGCTGGCTTGTGCGGCTTAATTTCTTGCAAATTGAACGGCGGCTTTGGGCGTGATTCTCTTCCTCTGTCGGCGCGATGGAGGGTGATTCGATGCGGCCAAGGGAGCGGCGGGACAGCGGGCAGAACGATCTGTTCAAGGCGCGGCTCGATCAGATCGTCGATCTGAACCATCCGCTGGCGAAGCTGGCGCGGACGGTGGATTGGCGCTTTCTTGAGGAGCGGTTCGGGGCGGCCTACACGGACAAACCTGGGCATCCGCCCTTGCCGACGCGGCTCCGGACGAATGCTCCGCATTCGCCTTGAGATGGCGGGGCTGGCGATCCTCAAGCATATGCACGACCTCTCCGACGAGGTTCTGTGCGAGCGCTGGATCGAGAATCCGTATTACCAACTGTTCTGCGGCGAGGAGTTCTTTCGGCACGCCTTGGTGTTCGACCGCTCGTCGCTGACGCGCTGGCGCCAGCGGATGGGCGAGGAAAAGCTCGTCGCCCTGATCCAGGAAAGCCTGAACGTCGCCACCCGCACAGGCGCGGCCAAGCCCGCCGGCTTCTCGAAGGTCATTGTCGACACCACGGTGCAGCCCAAGGCGGTGGCGTTCCCGACCGACGCCAAGCTGATGCATCGCGCCCGCGAGCGGCTGGTCAGGTTGGCCAAGAAGCACGGCGTGGCTCTGCGCCAATCCTACGAGCGCGTCGGCAAGCGCGCGCTGATCGCCCATCAGCGCTACGCCCACGCCAAGCAGTTCAAGCGGGCCAACCGGGCGCTGCGGACCTTTCGCACTTATCTTGGCCGGGTGACGCGAGACATCGTGCGTAGGATCAAGAGCGACGCGGCGCTGGAGGAGATCTTCGGCCTCTCTCTGATGTTGGCGCAGCGGGTGCGCGAGCAGCGCAAGAACCAGCGGGGGCCGAAAGTCTATTCGCTGCATGCCCCTGAGGTCGAATGCATCGGCAAGGGCAAAGCGCATCGTCCTTACGAGTTCGGCGTCAAGGTGAGCATCGCCACCACCCTTCACCATTCCAAGGGCGGCCAGTTCATCGCCCACGCCAAGGCGCTGCCGGGCAATCCCTATGATGGCCGCACGCTGGCGGCCGTCATTCCGGAGATCGAGGCGCAGATCGGCGTCAATCTTACCCGCATCATCGCCGACCGCGGTTACCGCGGTCACAACGCGCCGCCCGATCATCGCTTCAAGGTCTATATCTCCGGCCAGAAGCGGCGCGTCACCGAGCACATCAAACGCGAATTGCGCCGCCGCTCCGCCGTCGAACCCGTCATCGGCCACGCCAAAGGCGAGCATCGGATGGGTCGCAATTACCTCGCCGGCCCAACCGGTGACGCGATCAACGCCGTCCTCGCCGCCGCCGGCTACAACTTCCGGCTGCTGTTGGCCTGGTTGGCGCTCTTATTGTTCGCATTCCTGTTCGCGATGGCGCGACCGGCCGCATCACAAAATCAGTCTGTCGCCATCTGATCTGCGTTCTTCACGGGCGACGGAGAAGGTTGAGACGAACCGCTGCAATCCCGGCCAGGATCGAAAACCTTGCATCATCCGCTCTCGTTTTCGGACGGGCACGTGAGAATTCTCCGCCCGATTGTTCTACCCCTTGTGCTGGCGATGCTCGATATTCGGCATGATCTTGCGCCTGGCGGCGGCGTAGGAGCCGAGCTTATCAGTTATAGTCCGCTTCGGCGGGCGTCCTTGCTTCCGCAAAAGCCTTGCCAGCAAACGCCGCGCGGCCTTTGTATTCCGATGGATTTGCACGATTTCATCGAGGACATATCCCTCCTGATCGGCAGCGCGCCAGAGATAGCGTTTCTCGCCATTGATGGAGATGACGACCTCGTCGAGATACCAGATATCATCACGGCTTGGCGCCTTGCGCTTAAGGCGACACGCGTAGTCGGCGCCGAATTTGATCGCCCAGCGTCGGATCGTTTCGTAGGATACCAACAATGCCGCGCTCAAGCAGCATTTCTTCGACCAGACGCAGACTCAAGGGAAATCGAAAATACAGCCATACGGCATGGACGATGATCTGCGGTGGGAAACGATGAGGCTTGTAGCTGACAGGAGGTAGGATCATGCCGCAGCGACTACGCACCCAATCGCTCATAGTCGGTTAACGTGACAACACCGGTTGATCTTATGGTGCAGCAACTAAAGGCTCCAATGGCCGGTCAATAGTTCCATTCGAGTAGAAGCGAATAAATAAGTCGAGACCAACTTCTTCATTTCCGTTCGGATGGACAAGAATAATTGATCCCGCACGGGGCTTTTGCCCTTTAGCGAGCCAAGCGTCCGTACCCAGAGAAATTAGATGATTTTGAAGCACCGTCCGCATCAATGCGGAGGAGGAAATCAGGCCAGGGAAACGAAAGAAGACCGATGGTGTGCCTCCGTTCTCAATTAGTAATCGCTCCGTCTCAAGAATTTCATACTCCGGATTCAAATTCTTAGTCAGCATAAAAGTCTCGTCATACGGCGTCCTGGGAGTATAGGGGTGATGATAGGTGTGATTGACCCAAATGATATCAAGCGCCCCGGAGGCGGCCAGTCGCATGAGCCACTGGAAATCTTCGGCATGATTTTTCAGCCAAAGACCGGATATCGAAAGAGCGACGGGCGTTCCTGGCCCGTTGGACATAAGAGTTTCGAAAAACCGACGGTCGAGCGGGCGTTCGCTGGGACAAAGATCGCCGGTGACGAATTCGCCCGGCGCTGACCCGCGCACCAAGCCCGCATTTTCAAGAAAAGTACGATGCGTCAGACCCGGCATCTCTGCGGCGCGCTTGATCGCCCTAACAAGCCGCGTCTCCTTCAAAACGTCCTCGGTAACCGGACGGCAGCTCCAGCACGCAGCCTTTTCGATTTTCGTTGTCAAGCTGTCCGGATTCGCAAGCAAAAACCAGGAGTCACCGCCGATCTTCATGCTGCGAATTGCGACTTTCGGCACCTCGTTCTTACTCTCGCACAACTGGAATGTCGAAACATAGTCTTTGACCCTCGTCTCTTGCTGCTGGCCCACGGTCCTCGACGGGAAAAAAGTGCAAGAGGCTGGGCTCTCCGCTTCCGGCCGTGACGTGGGCGTCGGCGAAATATCGAGAGGCTTTTCCGCGTTTGGCGAGGGCGATGGCGTTGTGGAGAGCGGCGCCGGCGCAATCGACGGCGGAGGCGCTGGGACGGGCACATCGGGGTGCCAGTCGGGGATATGCTCCGGCACGACGGTCGGCTCTGGATCGCCTAGAAACCTCGTCACAACGGACGTATCCTTCACCCTTTCCGGTTGCGTCCGTTCGGGTTTTCCTTCCTGCTCGCGCGAAGCAGTGGCGAGAATGCCGACCTCGGGATTGCTCGACTTCGTTTCTATTGCCGGCTTCGCATCGCGGTTGCGTGCGTTGTGCATTTCCCAAGCGCTATTGGGGGGTTCTTCGGTAATGTAACGAAACGCAATAAACGAGACCATTACGACGCCTAGGGTTAATGCCGAAAGCGATACGATGCGTTTCATTTCAACGAGACCTTCGTTGCCACTTACCAAGCACTGAAAGGATACACGCCAGTCCACTTTTGCTACGCTGCACGCCGACGACGCCCTAAAAGAGAGCCGGCTCCGGTGGTCTAAACAGTCTCCTGCGAACGATAAGTGGCGTCCTGCCGGGGTTGATGGTCTGCGGGATTTGGCGCGCTGGGCGTGACGGAGGGAGGGCGTAGTCCGACCGTAGTCACGTCCAGCGCGGCGAAAAATTCAAGCCGCCGCCGCGCGCGGCGACGTGTCAAAGTAGGCCTCTTCGGGCGTGCGTCCGTCAAGGCTCGAACGCGGCCGGCGTATTTGACGCTGCGCCATAGCCTCTCCACGAAGACGTTGTCACACCAGGCACCTTGCCGTCCATACTAATGGCGACCCCGAGCTTGAGCAACACGCCCGTGAAATCGAAACTGGTCAACTGGCTGCCTGATCGGTGTTGAATATCTGCGGCCGACCGTGCTTGGCCAAGGCTTCTTCAAGCGCCTCGACGCAGAAGGCGAGAATCTTGCCGAAGGACCCCTGTGATGGCGGCGGCAAGGATCGCCAAGGCTGCGACCGCGAGCCACGGAGCTCGTTTCGTGGCGGCGGCGTTTCCCGGACTGTCGCCAGACGGCGCGGCGGCAAGAGAGGTCGCAGCTACTGCGAGGGCGCAGGCTCGGCGCGCCGAAATCCCGCAAGCATCTCCGCGCCGAGCAGAATAGGTTCCTCACTGTGGCCAGCGCTACGCCGAACGCTCGGCCATATCAAGTTGCCGGCAGATGAGCCGTCCGCGCGCCTGACGGCAATCGACGTATCGGGCGATATAGTGTTGACAATTTTTGGTCCAAGGCGAACCGCACTGTGCGGCGGCGGCTCGACCTCGAACAGCGTCATCTGTTTCGACCACCGCCCAGCGTCGTCGAGCAAGAGTTCGGCACCGCGATCTTCAATCGCGATCGTCGTTGGCAGCTAACTCGTATCGGTTCGAAGCCTTAGGGCCATCGCGTCAGTCCGGGAAGCCGTTGCGCGATCCAGTGCGCGGCCCGCGCGCCCGATTTTGATGCTGTCGAGTCCAAGCGTTGCGTCGTAAGTCAAGGGACCTGTACCCGCCTCACCGAAGTCACGGCTATTTCTTAGTTAAGTTCGTTACTGCCTCCGAGGTGACTTGCGGGTTTGTCAGCACATTGGAAAAAACAAATCTGAATTGGAACGAGGTGTTCTGCGTCGATCCGTTCAAGTTCGTAAATTCGCCATCCGCCCAACCCGTCACGTTGCAAGTCGCGCCGTCGGGGTCGCAGTTGATTTCGACCGAATCTTGCCGAACAGTCACAGCGGCACCGCTGAGTTTCTTGAACGTCTCATTTTTCGCGGCGACCGCCGCTTCACGCGTTATGGGTTGGCCATAAAACGCCACTTTCGGCGCATAGAGTTCCGCGAATGATTTATCCGGGCCCTGCCCCTTCTCGCCAAGTGTGCGATAAAACTCGTTCAGGAGTTCGCGTGCGGCGAACTGCGGGCTAGGTCGTTTCTGCACCTCGCAGATGGCCTTTGCGTCGTCGAGGGTTCGCGTGATTTCAACGGCGCGCGGCCCCATCAACGCGCCGTTGAGCTTTTCTTCGCATGCAGCGCGGTCGCATGGTGCGCTGGACTGGATGCATTGCTGAAATGAGGCGAAGAGCGCATCTTGCCGCGACGTCTCACATGTCTTGGCGGCGTCTGCGCCGAGTTTGCGAAGCATTGAAACGTATGGCTCAATCGCTAATCTCGCTTGAAAACGCTCGACGCAAAGATGCTGGTCGCAAACGGAGAGTTGGGCCATGCATCCCTGGAACGAAGAGAAATCCTCGGCGGCCGTTTTCGCCAGATTTTCAACCTGACAAACTTTTTCAGCCCCTTCTTCGTCCTTGTTGACTTCGACCGCGTGTTGGCCGCTCGGGAAAGATGTGAGATAGGTCTGAGCACACGCCTTAGCTGGACAGCCGCTTTGACCCGCAGTGCAATTCAAGAACTCTTCATACGCCTTCTGCGCAGGGTCTTGTGTCAGAACGTTGTCGGCTGTTGGGTTCTGTGGCGAGAGATTTGGAGGGGGCGGCCCGCGCCGACCTAAGTCGCGAACTTCATTCTGAAGCGCTGTTATTCGAGACAGCAACTCTTGATTGCGTTGGTTCGCCGCTAGCAGATCACGATCTGGGATATTTGTATTTGTCGGCGCCTGGCCGATCCGGCCAGCATCACTTCCGCTCTGAATGGCGTCACCGGTGCCAACGAGGCCGACAATCAGGATCGCCATTGCGAAAAGAGATAAGACGAGGTCGGTGCCCGGGCCGTAAGGATCATCGTCGTCGGCGAGCTGATATCCTCTCCTCACTTTCCGGCCCACCAAATGCGAAGCGTCGGCGCAACCAAGAATGCGCCGGCGATCACAACAACAAGAAGCGATAACCCGACGGCGACAGCTAGCAATGCGGCGATCCGCAATGTTGCGGCGACGCGTGTTTCGTCACGGGCCTCCAGCCGCTCGAGCGCTTTATCGAGCTTGTCGGCGATTGTCTTCTCTAGGGCCGAACGCGCATCGCGACCCCATCCCCCTCTAATCTCAGTGATGACGTCGAGTCCGAGCGTCCGGACGAGGTCGATGGTCTGGCTGGCGACGGACTCGGTCGCCGCCGCCGCCGCGGCAAGGCGTTGGTCGAACAGCGCTGCCAGTCGCGCATCAACTGTAGACAGAGTGTCCGCGAGTTTCAACCCGCGCTCCTGAGCTTCGGTCTGGCGCTGGAGCACGTCGTTGATACCAGCATGCGCATCCCTAATATCGGCGATACGCCTGGCGAGACCGATCACCTCTTCGCTGACAGCCTTCGCTGAGGCGTAGACTTCGCGTTTGTGCTCATCCAAGCCAGCCTTAAGCGCATCGATGCTCCCCGAAAGCACCGAGTCGTTTCGCACCCGGCTGACCACAAACTGGAGATCTGCGATCAGGTTAGCGATCGCGATCATGAGATCCTGTTCCCGCCTCGACACCCCGCCAAGCGCAAGCTGCAGAAGGAGGGCTGACAAGAGACCGGCGATCGACGCGCCGAAAGCGATGGAAAGGCCTGTGACTATCGATTCGACTTGACCCCGGATGCTGGCCGCGTCAATGGCAGTTTGTGTGCCACGGCCGCTCATGAGGTCTCGAACCGGAACGAGCGAGTCGATCAGGCCGACGAAGGTGAATAAGATTCCGAGGCGGACAGCCGCGCTCTGCCAAACCTTGATTTGAGGGCCGCCACGCATGATTTCGCCAGCGAACCTCTCGACCATCGTGGGCACTGGATCATAGCGGAAATTTGAAGCCTGATCCTGCACCTCTCGCAAGACTCGCGAGTGAACACTCAACTCGGGATCTTCGACGCGACCAATCGGCGCCGTTTTCGCGGCTTGGACAAATCGCGTGGCAAGACGATCCACCGACCAGCCAAGCGGCTTTCCGATGTCTAGGTCCTGGCGATCGGAATGGATCGCCTCGGCGACCGCATCGCCAATTTGCCGTTCTCGCGCGAGCATATATTCGGCATGAATGGCCTCCCGGAGCCCGAACCCGACAGTGACGAAGAATACCCCGGCGGTGATCCAAACCGACCACATATCCGCTGCGAAGGACCGCAGGAATGAGATGCGATCGACCAGAAAGGATGGCAGAGCCGCGGCGCTGACAAATGCTATGCCGGCGATAGCGCTCAAGATCGCAGAAAGGCGCAGCCAAAAGCTCGCTGTCGTGATCAGAAAGCGGATATGCCTCATGAGTCGAGCTCGTCAGGCTCACGGTTCCTTCTTGGCCCGTCGTCCCGACGCGCGCTTGTCTCGCCTGAGCGCGGGGCTTCAAGACGAGGAGACTGTGGCGAGGCCTCTGATACATCCTCGCGCGCCTCGATAATCGCTTTGCGCCATTGGCGGTTAAGGTCCTCGAGATCTTGCTTCGCGCGCGAGACCAACAAGCGCCGCTCTTCGATCAGATGGCTATCGGGCGGGGTCTGTGTTTCCGCAGCGAGTAGCGCTCTTTCAAGCGCCTCCACCCGTTCCAGGGCAAATGCTCTTCGCTTCTTGGCCTCATTTGGCAGTCCGTCGATTGTGTCACCAAGTACGAAGATACGCGCTTCACGCAGGCGAATCTCGGCCCCTAATTCTCCACGCTCAGTTCTTTCCGCTCGACTGCGGTCTCGCGTAACGCCATCGAGCCGAAGGCGCAGCGCATACTTCTCGCCAATCCCGCGTTGAACCTGCTCGAGAACACGTTGCGCCAACGGCGAATACCCAGGCCGAGTCACGTCTTCGTAATTGAGATCCTGGAGCTCCAGCGAGGAAAGTCGCCGCAACGCCGCTTCCGACGCTTCCCTGATATCTTGTTCAATCGGCTCCCTTTCCAAAGTGTCGCGACCGGTCGCCATGACTTCGACGACAAAGTCCGGATCAATGTCCGCAACGCTGAAACGCAAAGTGTAGTCGGCTTCCTGAGCGTCAAAGTCCGTGTCGCGGATCTTGGGCGTGACCACAATCGGACGAAGGCGAAGGCGAGTCGCCTTCGCCTTGTAGTCGCTCATTGGCGACAGGTCGCGAAATAGCCCAATCTCAAATTCTGCGGGACTGAAATCCGCCTTGAGATCGACTTTAATATGATCCTGAAGCTCCCCGTATAAAGCAAGCTTTGGACGCTTCTCGTCCTTGTCGAAATGTGCGGGCCACTCTTCCCAGTTCTTCACGTAATCATCGGCCGCTACAAGCCGCATGAACCGACGCGCGCTGTCACTCGACGTCGCAGCCACTTCGTCCTTTAACGTCTCAAGTCCCCGATTGCCGGCGAATCGTTCCGCGTGTCCTTTGAGCGTGCTCAGACGCATCCGGACTTCGATCTGGAACTTGGCCCGCACCCCTGGCCGCTTTGTATCGTAGCCAACCCAAGCGTCGTTTATCGTTGGCGGGATCAGAACAGAAAACCATTTCAGCCCGTCGCGAGGTTCATTCTGACTAATGAAGATCAAGAGTTCGAGCCTATAGCCCACAGCTTCGGCCTTTGGGGTCAATATCTTGGCGACCTCGCTCCTGAATGCGTCATCGTCCTCCACTTCGAGGCTATCGAAATCGCGGCCATGCATGGTGTTTTCGATAGCGGGGCCGATCGCGGCCTTGAACCATGCGTCGAGGTCACGGTCCCGCCCTGTTGGCCAGTTTGCTGGCCTCACCAGGGTCATACGCGCTTCAGCCCGGAAAAGAACTTTGCGGCCCCAGCGTTTGCTTGTCCACTCATGGTCGGATGCAACCCGAGTTTCACTGTCCGGCGTTTTGTCTCCCGTGGTTCGCGTTCGAATAAAAAAACTGTCTCGTTTCACCTCCCGCCCGAATTTCTTGACGCGCTCGTCAAGATTATTCAATAGTTCGATGCGAACAGATTCGGCCTGATAGAGATGATCGCGCATCGTTATGCGGTCGCGGTATGTCCGTTCAACGCTACGACGAACCAGCTCCGCCCATCCCTGCTCTGTCAGCGGCGGCTCCTCAACTGCCTCCACCGTCGCCGATCGGACGATAACGGCGTCGCCCGTCACGCTCATGCCACCCTCGCGCGGAGCATCCTGAGGCTTTACGTCAATCGGGCCAAACGCCACCCGAGTTTCGAGCTCAAGATCCTTCGTCGGTTGCAATATGAGCTCGACGTTGAGGCCGAACGCGTCATAAATGTAAACGACAAGTTCGTCCTCCCACTTCTTCGCGTTGGCGCTCAGATGGATCGCCATCGCCTCTCGACTTTTGCGAGATTGCAACTCGAGTTTCTGAGCGAGGAACTGGCCGACTCGTTGACGCAGCACCGTTTCCGGCGGCTTATTCGGCTGATAGAGACTTCGCGCCAGCTTCAGGATGTCGGTCCGCTGAACAGAGACGCGCATGCGATAATCGACCGGCATCTCTTCTAAAGTAAGAAAATTTGGGATCTGCTCCTGAAGTTTTTTCAGAATAATTGATTGATCGGGCCAGATGTCATAGCGAATCTTGTCACGGCCAGCCCACCGCGCCTTATCAAGGATATTTAAAGTTGCGGCCTCGACCGCCACTCGCGTCTTCGTATCGACATAGACAGTTACCCGGTCAGGAGCCGCCTTTTGGCTCAACGGAACCTGGAAAAAAATCGTATCGAGTTCACTTGGCATAGTCGGATCCCGATCTCAGTGAAATGCTTCGTTTGTGCATCGCCAATTCAATTTGCTCGATGGCGTCGGCTTTATCGTCGAAAAGCTCTGCAAGACGTTTTTCGCCCGCCGATTTCGCGACATATCGAAGTTCTCTCTGAAGCGCGGCGAGACTTCCCAGCGCGTCGGCGAGCCCGGATCCATGGTCTCGGCGCACCGAGGCGATCCGATCGAGCAGCATTCGGAGCCGCACGGTGACAGGGGCGCCCTTCACCAGTCGTTCGACGCCCGCCATCTCAAAACGCCAGTGGACAAGCGCCGCCGCGCGAAACAACTCCGCAATGTGCGTCGCCGCAGCCATCTTGGTCGGACTGGCGGGAGTGACGTGTTGGTCGAACTCAACGGCTTGTTCGACGACGAAATTGGCAAGCTCCGACAGTTCCGCCTCGCAGGGGGCGCGACACTGCACGGCCAGTTTGACTTCGAAAGCTCGAACAAGGCGCGCAACGAGGGCGTGCGAGCTGTCGAAACGAGGGTAGTCCGAGCCATCAAGAAGCACCCAGAAAACATCTCGAAGACGCGCCTCAAACAGCGCGCCAAAAGGCTTGCGATATGCCGCCAATCGTTCCAAAGCGCGTGCGCGCTCCAACGCCAAGTCGCCGAAAAACCGCACCACGAAGCCGTCAATGGCCTCCTTGCGGTCCGCGCCGTCGCCCTCGTCGCTCAGCAAGACTTTCGCCAACAAATCGCCTCGGCTTCCGGACTTGAACGGCCGCGAAACCCAGCGAATGCCGACCTCAACCATCCCTTCGTGAGCGAGGATCTGTATGGCGTCCCAAGTGAGATTGTCAGGGCATGGGCGGCGACATGCAATGAGCCAAGTTCGAACGAACTCGAGGTCGTTGTTGCTCGGTTCCCGAAATAATCGTTCGAACCCCTGCACAACGTCTCGTCGTCCCAGGCCTCCTTCAGAATCGCTGTGCTTTCCGTCGCCAAGCCGCTCGAAAAGGTGACGAAATAGACGCCAAATTCTGTCTATGAACGCCTCTGGGGCTCGGCGCATCGCGTCGAGCATGCCATTCATCAACACTTGAGCGCGCTCACTCACCCACAATTTGGTCAGTTCCTCGATAATCCTGTCAGCGAACCCGTCCCTTGCCGCGGTAGGCGGCGAAGCTTCGAACAGCGACTGAATAATCGAACCAAATCTCTCGGATGCCACCCTGTCGAGCGCGTCGCGACTCTGCTGCTCAAGTCTGTCCAGCTCTGCGGCTTGTGCCTCTGCGGCCTCCGTCGCCAGACCAGGATCGGCGCCGGCGCTCAATACGGCCACGTGGGCTTCCATCATTCGTCGGCGCTGGAATGCGAATGTCAAATCCAGCGGCGTATTGGTCAGCGCCTCGATCATCTTATTTCGATCGACGCGCCCAGGATACTTTGCCTCAACACGGGAGAAGAGTTCCACTGTCTTAACGAAGTGCGTATTCGCCGGATCGAGGATTGACGCGCGCCGCACGGCCGAACTCAAGGCCGCGTTAATCAGGCCGACATGGCTCGACGCAAGCAGTGCAGGGACGTCTATTTCGCGGAACGCCGTTCCAAAACGGACGTGTTTCTCGCTGGCGACGATGCCGGCGAGTCCCATGGCTTCATCGAATGCGCGGCCGGACATCAAGTCGTCCCAGCTCGGCAAGGGCTCGCGATCGCGTTTCGCATTCCGGTTCGCTTGATCGCTGAGGTTCCAGGCGTCGCGTAACTCCGGGCTCAGCTGATCGACGCTCGGAACCGAGCCCGGCGGCAGGATGCTGTTCACGACGGCGCGAAACGCAACAGGAGATAGGCCGTTGCAGAATGCGACCGTGAGCAACATCGCGATCGCAATTTCATTGCGAACCGCTTTGTTGGGTGGCGAGAGTATAGCGGCCAGCGTTGCCTTCTGAGCTTCTAACAGCCCTGGCGCGCGATTGTTGCGGTGCTCGACAAACGCGTCGGCGTCATAAGCCCTGTATTCAATGAGTGTTCTTCGCAATTCCACGACGAATTCTTCCCAACTATCGCTCTCGTCGAGTAATTTGCTGAGACCTTCATGAAAGTGACGATCCGCGGCGATCGCAGTATTATCAAAAGGCCCCTCTCCGGCCGCCGAAAGATAAATCGGTAACGACGAGATGTCGGCAGCGTCTTGCTCTTCAGCGAGATCGCCTTTCGCGACAGCTCCATGAGCAATGAATAGATGTGCCCAGGGAATGAGCGCAACGACGAGATGTCCGCCCTGACTTCTAAGTTTGTGTGCATAAACGATATGGTTGGCCTGTCGGACCTTCACCGGCAGAAATACGGTAAGATTGCGAGCGCGCAGTCGAGCCGCGACGATCTGCAGACCATCGGGAGTCTGGAGGAGTTTGCTAACAATTATGTCCTCAAAGGTGAAGGCCTGCGACAGGAGCACCCTCTCCTTGGCCGGCCCTGCCGCCTGAATCCACCCGTCCGCAAGTTCCTCCGGATTCGTGTTCGTCGGATCGACTGCGAGCCGCTTGTTGTCTGGAGCGACGAGGCAGTTACTATGGCCGAGTTGCACGGCGAGTTGCGCCGCAACTTTGCTTGAGTCCTCTCGACCTACCAGGACAATCAAACCCCCGTTCCAGTCTTCAATCTTCCGTAATGTTGCAGGCAATTCGGGCGACAGATCACGCGGCCACCCCAACAGCGAAAGTTCCACCGGCTTGTAGCGGTAGCGAATGGATTGATCGGCTTCGGTTCGCGGGATATCTTTTCCGCCGCCAACGTCCTCTTCTTCGCCGTCTGGTTTGGCTCCCCCGCCGTCGGCCGCATTTTTCGGGGGAGGTGTATCGGGACGCCCCGCCGCGCCATCGTCTGCCTTGCCATTTGCCTGTGGCCGGGAATCTCCAAGTAGAATTCCACCCGCGGAAGGGGTTTCGAGCGTCTTCGCTTTGTTCTCCAGTTCCGGAATCGCAGGACTTTCCGCGCTCATCCAAGACTCTCCTCAAGTACAAGCCGGAAACCTTGAGACGAGGTGGGTCTTTCATCTATGATCGCCGCGAACGGAGGCTTTCTTCTCGGATCGCGGCGCAGAGCGGCCACCTCGCGGTCTTCAATCCACTCGGATTGGTGGAATTTTGGCATCTCAATTCCGTCTCCAAGGCTGAATCCGAGAAGCAATTCTTCTGGCGTGGGAAGCCTCGCGCGAAGCCCCGTCGCCAACCCCAAACCGTTATCGAGTGAATCAATTGCCGCGCGAGCCTCGGCGCGGGTCATGTTTGTCGCGCGATCGAGGGGATGTCCTTTGGAGACGCCACATATTTCGTTGACGACTTGCTCCGTCGCCAACCAGACGCGCGAGCGTCCTACGCGCCCGAGTGGCGCGAAGCGCATGACATTTCCATGCGGCAGTGCGCATTCAAAATGTCGCGGTGAAATGCCATCAGCCCATAGCGAACGTTCTTGAGCGTTCGTTGGTCTCGACGCTGGAGACCGTCGGCATTCAGACAAGAAATCCTCGACGGAGTCCGCGTGGACGAGCTCGCCGATATCCGATTGGCGTCCTCCTCGGACAACGAGCCCAACAAAAGCGGGATCGCCGCCGTCATCGACGAACACACCGGCGCCGCTCGTCCCTTCGATCAATCCGAGGTTGACTTTCGTTTCTTCGCCGCGCCGCGCAATCGTCTCGAATTGGATCGGCAATTTCGGAACAGAATAGCAAACAGACGCGTAACCGGTGGCGCTCATCCGAATTGACGGGACAAGAGCTGCACGATCATGGATTCTCGCGGACGACTTTTGGAGAGGCGCGGTGCGTCCGGAGAGCGGACGACCAATGCCGAGGACTGCAAGATCAAGCCAGGGGTGGATTCTAACGCCCATAACAAGGGCACGCCCTCCCGAGCGATGAATCTCAATTTTCCACGGCATTTCAACCCACGCCTCCGCGAGATGGCCGTACCCGAAATCCGTGCCAACACGTATAGACTGGCCCTTTGTAAAGGGCTCGATGACGTGCGCACAGGTCAACACCGTCAGATCGTCGACCATCAATCCGTTTCCGAAACTGTGATCGGTTGTGATTCCCACAGTGAAGGCAGGTCCGCCATCGCGCCAATTTGTCATCCAGTCCTGAGCCATCATCGACGTAGCCGAGAATTACGGCTAGCGTTTGGGTTTTGGCGATCATCAATCAGTCCGGACTCACTTTTCCGCCGCGCTTCAACAATCCCATCAAGGATACGGCTCTCGAGGTCATCGTCCTGTCCGCGCCAAGCGTCCCAAGTGTCGGTTCCCAAAAGTCTTGTGTCGGCAGCTATCCGGTCCCGTTTGTGCAATGCCTCGAGAGCGCGCTCCAATAGGCGACGCACTCTAAAGATCACGGGTTTCCCGGTCTGCTCATCCGCCTCGCGACCCCAGCCTCCGAGCGCCTGGCGTACCGCAAGGTGCAACTCGTAGGGGATTTGGGCCCTTACATTGTCGGACAGCTCAATCTCGACCTCGCAGCGAGCGGCGCCCTCCATTCGCCAAGATCGAAGCGTGTGGATTTTGAGAAGCCCCTCGAACTCCGAGTCCTTCCATAGTTGCTCCCAAATGAACTCGTCGCCTACCGGATAAGCGCCGAAAGCATATTCCGCCGTTCCCGACCGAATTGCGCCGGAAGCCCAGCGCTGACGGAAGACAGCGTCAACCGTGCCGATTCCGTAGGGCGTGAATGTCCCTTCTTGCGATAGGCCGTAAGGCAAGCTCGCGACCCAGTGTCGACCGGTCTCAAATACATTCTCCTGGAGCGAACTGAGAAGATCGAGCAGCGCTGCGTCGGACAGGTTTTCCGCATTTGCTATTTTCAGCAGTGGTGGCGCGTCCTCAATCGAAATGGCGCCAGCCCGGTTCGCGATTCGCGCCTGGAACCGCGCGGATGCGACACGTCGCAGACTGGGCGGCAACCAAGCCGACACGAAGGTCCAGTTGTGGCCGATCGGTCCACGCATTTCTTCGTCAACGCGAAATTCCTTTCGGCGAAAACGAAGCATGCCGCCCTGCTTACGGGCGACCTCATGGTCGCGGTCCCAAATTAGGCACGGCACTTCGGCGCCATAGATCAGACGGTCGTTCTTCACCTCGATTGGCGTGATGCTCGTTCGGATTGTGGCGGCCACGCCGCCAATGTATTGCGACGCGGCTGTCTGGGGCCGCGCCTCTGGCAATGCTTCGCTGAAAAGAATACCGCCCATGAACGACCCCCATGAGCCAGTTGAACCAATTTGACGCACCTTTGCAAGGTCCGCGTCAGCGCATTTAGGCCACCTATTGGTTCAGATTTCGGGAAGTTCCGGGAGGGGCACCGTGACGAAATTTCTCGTCCGACCAGCCGAACGGTGCGCTATGGCCAATTCGTTTTTCCACCCTACTCGTTCATCCCATGTTCGGGCGGCTCGTTCCAGTGATGGACGTAGAAAGCCCGACCGGACCCGATCAACCTATCGGCGGGTCGCCATTGCGGCGGGCACGGTTGCTATCGCCGTTACCTATATCCTTACGCGCGGCTACTCGGAATCTGGGCAGAATTTCGCGAGCGCATGCCTTACGATCAGTTCAGGGCTGATTTGGGTAACAGCGGCAGGTCTGCCCTCTCGATTGTCTCGATTCTCGTCGCTTCTCAATTGCGTGGCGGGGATACTTGACGTAATGAGCGGCGTCTGTTTGCTGCGATGAAGGTTTCCTAAGGCCTTTTGGCAAACATTTGAGTGCGAGGCGGATGGCGACGCGATTGATCATGGCAGCGAAGCTTTGATCGGTCTTATCGTAGCTTGTGAGGATCCTGCGGTAGTTCTTGATGGTGCAGAACAAGTTCTCGACGAGTTCGCGCCAGCCACACATGGCGAAATCGCAAGGAATGTTCCGCTTGCGATTCGCCTTGGGCGTCGGGAGCCACCTTGCTGTCACATTGCACGAAATGGTGAGACTGGTGCGGTTTGAGACCGTTAAATTAACTGGGGTGGCAGCGGCTTGTTAAGAGGTTTCGCGGGATGAGACGCTCTCTTCGTGGAGAGAGTCGATGCAGTGGAAAATAGTTTTGGAGGGCACGGACGAGTTCGGTTCAGCCCACCGTTCGGAATTGACGATCGACAAGGATTTGGCGTGCCTTTCGGCCGGTGAGATCGGCTTCTCGGTCGAGGACGGCAAGGCGATTATGGCTCATCTCCAGCAGGCTGTCGTCGAACAGCAATGCGAGGCTTACGTCCTGACGAGCCGTTTCTGCATGGATTGCGAGAATTTCCGACGGATTAAGGATTACGGCAAGCGCAAGATCCGGACGGTGTTCGGTTGCGTTCAGGTCAGAAATCTGCGGATCATGAACCGTCAGCGCTGCCTGCTCATTTTTGTGGCGCATGGACCGTCCTGCGCGATGTCTGCCCGGATCAGGCGACGCCGGAATTGATGGAGCGCTCCGCGCGTCTGGGCAGCCTTCTGCCGTATCGCAAAGCGGCGGAGGTGATGGCCGAATTCCTGCCTATCAAGCCGACCGAGTCCTTTGTGACCCTACGCCACCGCACACTGAAGTTGGGAGAGCGCCTGCACGAGAAGGCTTGCGAACGGGCCTAGTTCGAGCCGCCTTCAACAGCGGAGTGCCGCCAGATGGAGTTGACTCTGCCGAATGATCCAGAACGTGAATTCGTCATAAGCACCGATACTGCGCATGTTCGCGCTAGCCGGGCGGAAGCTGGCTTGAACTTCGAGATCGCCGTCGCGCGATGCGGCCGCAGCGGGCGCGGCTCGTGCCCAGGCCGCTATTTCACGACCGCTGACACATCGAGCGCGAGCTTCAATCGCGCACGCTGCAGGCCCTGCAGTGCGAGGGCTACGCGGGCCGCGGTGAGGTGAGGTGACGGTTCTTTCCGATGGCGCCGAGATCATGAAAAGGCTGCCCAAGGTGCTGCCGCAGCCGACGGCGCATATCATCGACTGGTTTCACATCGCCATGAAGATCCAGTCCCTGCAGCAGATCGCCGATCACGTCGCGCGTTGGCGTGGCGGTGGAAGCAGCGAAATGGCCAAGGTCGGCGCCGACGTCCGATCGTTGAAGTGGAAACTCTGGCACGGACAGACCGATCGGGCGCTGGAACAGCTCGAGACGATGACGAACGAATTCGCGAAGCTGCGAGAGGGAGGCAATCTCCCGGCGACGCGCCTGCTGCATCTGGCGCACCCTTTGCTCACCTATATCCGCTTAAACAAAGGCGCGATCATCAACTACGGCGCCCGTATCGATCAAGTCGACGCACTGCGACGGCGTTGGCCGAGTCCGCGGTGAATTCGCTGGTCGCCCGCCGGATGGTTAAGAAGCAGCAAATGCAATGGTCAAAGCGGGGCGCCCATCTTCTGCTTCAGATTCGGGCCACCGTTCTCAACGGCGATCTTCGGGTACGCTCTGCGTACAAGTCGCCAAGACAAGCCCATCGATCAAGGTTTGCGTGGATGCTCGAACGGACGCCGCCGTTGCTCATGACGGCGCAACACCCCAGTTAATTTAACGGTCCCGGGCCGTCCCATTTGCGAGTTCGTGGTTCGATCATAATTCCTAGTTATTCCATGTTCGAAGGCCACTGCATTTGCCACGCAAATCCACAATGGGAAAAGCGGCTTTCGAGAATGATTGATCCCGCCAGGGACCCCGCGACGCACCGGCTGAGGTACGAACGCGTCGGATCTCGATGCCCATCGGGGCGAAGCCATTGATAACTTTGGCTAGAGGCTCATTGCTTCAGGTCGATCTCTGCGACGAATGTCGCTCCGATGGTCAGCCTTGCGCTTAAGCCCTCGGCCGCGATCTGCATCCGCTCCGGAAGCGCCGGACTGTCCGCTTTCGTTTGGAAGGGCTCGTCGAAGGAAGGCCGCTCGGCCAAATCGCCGCGGAGCGCTTCGCGGACACCGTACCTCACATGCACCGAACGGATTTCCTGATCCTTGACGTTCACGACTACAGGAAGATCGTTGATGACCTCCCTTCCGCGATATTGCTCCTCAGCCATGGTGAACAGAGCGCGGCCGCCGCGATCACGAAGTTCCTCCCTTGCCCGCGTGGCTTTGGCCTGCACGGCCGCCTGCCGGGTCATCGCCTAAGCTAAGTTGAGTCGGCGGGATCATGACCTTGTCCGCTCCCGGCGGATCGATGATCCTGAGGCCGCTGGCCTGCCGGCCGCCCGCCAGGCCGATCATCAATCCGCTGGCGAGGCGCTGTCCGATATGACCGACGAAAAATGATAGCACGTTTCTGAGCCACGGCTCCGGACGCCGCCGGGCCAGCATCCTCCATTTGCCGTGCACGGGTCGCGCGGCTGGTCTGGGTGCCCTTGCATCCGAGAACGCGCCAGACGCGATGGATATCGGGAACGACGAAGTCGGGCGATTTTCCCGGTCCTCGTTTGGCGGCTTGACCGCTGTCGCGCCAATGGACGCCGCAACGCGGTCGTAGCGGCCGTCCACGATCGCGCCGATCTGCAAGCGGCCAGGCAGCCAATAGACTGGTGCCCCCATACCGAAATCTTCGCAGAGGATCGTCTTCTGATGGGCATCGAGTTCCGAAAATGCCGGGGTCAACCGTAATACGGCCATCGGCGATGGCGTGGAGCTAGCGCACCCACGCCCAGAATTCGCTGAGGGAGACGCCAGAGGCATGCGATGCCGGCGAAAGTATCGGATGGGTTTCGAGGGGTGGGCGGATCGATCGTAATGCGGGCCTATGGGCCACTCATCGGCGACTCGGGAGCTGAGATGGACCCCCGCCAGCAAAACGTCACCAGCCAGCGGCCTGTCCTTGCTCGGCATCACTCGAAAAAAGGGCACGGCGTTCCGTTCACAATCTCGTGCGAATCGTGGAGCGAGGCCTGAAATATGGCGAACGTGGGCTCCTTTTGCGTGGCGATCTGAGAAATTGGTAAGAAATTGGTAATTGTGTTCGAACCCGCCAATCATCCTTCGCAACGGCAGATCTTCGGAATCGCTCCCGCTCTCTGCGCTGGATCAAAATTGATGCGGAGTACCGCTCAACTCAGTGATTGCTGCCCGGTGGACAAGTAGCCGGACGAAGGTCATCGCCCGACTCAGAAGACAACGCCAGATGGGTAAGGTCGCTAAATTTATCAATCCACAGTTTCGGCGGGATGTCTGCGCGATCTATCGGCATTACAACTCGCCGGCACGCCTCGTTGATCAGAGCTTGCGGCTGAAGGACTTCAAGGGAAATCAATGCCGCAACCGGGCCAGTGCCGAAAACGAATGCGCGTTGGCCATTGCGACTAACGGCGACCCTCAACTTGGAGCCCGCCCCCGGACGAAACACATTGAATAGTCGCACAGGCAAAGGCGTCATTGCCTCCATATCCCACAGTATTATCGGGCCTGGTTCGTCCAAGTAATTTGGATTTATGTTGTAGCTGGAGACACTCGTGAGGATGCCAGTAAGGCCGACAGACGCAACAAGGTCGGATTGAAAAGCGAGGCCGCCAACTGGATATGCGAGCTGTTTTACGGGTGCAAGGGGTTGTTTTGCACTCGCCAACCAAACAGGCCCTCCTTGCGATCCGAGCAACAGCTGAGTTTGATGAGTGCCGACAAATCCTATCGAGTTCGGCAAGAAATCAGTGAACGTGGCTTGGCTTGTAAATTCTTCCGTGCGATTTCCGACGTCGATCAGGCACACTCTGCCGTCGCTCTGGAGCACTGCCAGCGAGTCTCCCTGGGCGTCAAAGGCTGCGGCGACAATCACGAAGTTCGTAAACTTCTTTTCGAATAGCACTTCCTTACTTGGCAAATGCACGACGTGAATCGATTCTTGATTCGTATAGGCGAGGGTACGGCCGTCCTTAGAAAGCCACGCCGCAGTGGTCTCAAATAGATCCGCTCCGCCCGGCCGAATTGCATCAATTCTTCCTTCACCCGGATACAACAAACGCAATCCACCGCGTGCTCCTTCAAGCGCGGCAACATTAAGATCGGTGCTCACATTTGCCGAGGTTACGGAAAATCCGGCAAAGGGAGTGCGTTTTTTTATCTCAAGCTTAGGTAGTTCCAGCGCCACTGCCGCGTCGCTGCCAACCACGAGCGCGTGCGTGCCCTTGGAATCTACGGAAACAACGACTGGTCGCCCACAATCGCACGACATCTGGACGATCAGGTTCTGGTGCGCCACATCTAGGAGGGAAATCTCGCCGTCGTCGTCGCCCGTTATCAAAGACCCTCCATCATCGGACAACGCCGCCGTGACAACCCGCTTCCCACCTAATGCATATGAAAGATCTGGCGCGCGGTCATCCGATGATCGTCGCAATTGAATGGTGCCGTTGGCGCTTAGAGCGATCAACGTTCCATCGGATGACATTGACATAGGTCCGAAAGCACCGAGAGGCCCGAGCGACTGCCTGCTGAGGGACCTGACGTAATCGGACGATCTGACAGCGACCGAAAAATTATCACGTGTCGCAATCACCCGCCCATCCTGGCTCATCGCCACGATAGATTGACCCTTTGTGTCCCTCTCGGGGATCCGGGCCCCCGTCAGCAAATCGAACCCAAGTGTACCTGCGACAAATTCCCCGACAAGCAAAGTGCGATCATCGACGGCCATAGAAAGCGCCTTGACGCCCTCATGCCACAACAGTCGGTCTTCGGTGAGATCGAAGACACTGACCTCATCACCGCCGTCCCAATAGAGAGCGATGAGGTAGCGACCGGTCGGGTCGAACATCAGCTTGGCCCTTGAAGCGTTCAGTTTCGACCAGCGGTGTTTGACTGAGCCATCCGTCAGATCAATCACGACCACTGAATACTCGTCACCGCGCGAATAGACTTGAGCGGCTAGGAAACGTCCAGTCGGATCGAACGACGCCGTCGTGAAGGTCATGTCGGTATCGGGAGGCTGCATGGTCCCAATCGCAGCCGTCGTCTCGAACGAACGCACTTCGACCTTTCCGTCGATGAGTGTCAAAAATGCACTCGGGTCCGACCCAAACGTGACGGCTTGCAGCTGCCCCTGGAAGGTTGCGCAGGTCGGAGCATGGTCGTTTGCTAGATCAACCGCACAAAGTTCTGAGCTTCCAACTTGGCCAAGCACACGAGCGCCATTTCGCGCAAGGATGACTTGTCCCGGCCCTGAGTCGAATTTCATGGTTCGTACGATTTTTGCGCTCTCTCCGCTCCACACTTCTAAGGAGCCATCCCCCCGTCCAACCAAAAATTCGCTCGTCGATCGACCTGGTACTATGGTTGTCACGACCGATTTTGGATCGCTTGGTGTTTGGGATATTAATTGTCTCGACGGCCATTTGCGAATATCCACGACCTCCGGGTTGTGATGCGCAATCAGAATTGTCTCGCCGTCCCGAGCAAGTTCCATGTGTGCGCCGTAAAGGGAGATACCGACGTATTCATTGCCCGATTCGTTCGGCGCGCGAGTGATGCGGGTCGACGTCACCGTTCCGTCTTCGTCAATTGATGTCGCGTATCCATCGTCTGTGATGGCTAAAAAGGTGTGACTGTCGCCAACGAATTCAAAGAGTAGCGCCACGTTGTCAGCGAGCTTGTGGCGACCGACCACGAACCCGTCGCTCGTTCGACAGATTACAATGTTCCCATCGCGGTTTGGGTCAATTGCGAGATACTGTCCGTCTCGAGTGAAAGAAGCGCGATTGCCCACGTGCACCTCGCCGACAGTCCCGGCAAGTACGCTCGATCGTAAGTGGCCTTCGAATTGCCATATCTCGACACGATCTCCACACCAGACCATCGCTGCGCTACCCTCTGGAGACACGTGGATCTGTGGGTTACCGCATGAAGATAATTGTATCTCAAGAACGCCTCCTGAGGTCCTATCTAACCGTGCAAAGCCACTGGCGTTCGATCCGAACGTGAAGCCGAATGCGAGAACAACCGAGCCGTCCGGTGCCACGGCGATCGCGTTCGTCGTAGATCGCTGCTCCTTGCTTCCGGGCAGCCAAAGCGACCTATCGTCCGATGGCGGAGATTGCGCGTCCGAAACCCGGATCAAATGAAGCGGCGACGGAGACACCCTTTCCGCGACGGCGATTTGGTGCCCGTCGGATGAGATACTTGAATCGAACAACGACGCAAATGAACGTTCGAGAATTTTGGCGCCGCGTGGTAAGCTCCACACATCCACAATTGATGCCTCTCCGCTCGCGCTCGACGACAATAGGGCTGGCGAATTTGATGCAAATTGCAGATTTGTCACTGGACCGGAGCTGGGCTGTAACCAGAGAAAATCGCGACTGCGATCTAATGATAATGCGAGTTGCGATGCCACCTCGGGCAAATAGGGTCGTTCCGGGTTGCGCACTGAACGCGGCAACGCCTCTAGAAGTTTTGGAACAGCACGCTCAGGCACATATTCAGCGGTCCCCGCTAGGATACTCTCCGATTGCTCCCTTTGGGTCGCCATTGCGCCACGCCATGCGGTTCCGGCGCCAACTACTGCGGCGATCGCCAGCAATGCCACGGCAGCACTGACGGCGAAGCGAACTGTAGCACGGCGGCGAACGGCCTCGCGCTCCCGTTGCTTCAAGTCGTCGAACCCCACCCCAAGTAGACCGGCTATTATCTTGAGCTTGGCGTTCTCCTTCCCGTCCCCAGTGGCGCGCGGATCCGCTGCAAGCGGGATGACTATCTCGTTGGTGAGTTCTCCATTAGCGCCAATCTTGAATTTGAGAGCAGTCGGGAAGCATTCCAACTCCCGATCGACGCCGGCTCTGCCTGCCGCGTTCGGCTCACCGTCCACCACGTAGGCGAGAATTTGACTCTCGCGACCCATTCTCTTGAACGCCACTATTTCGTTGTTGACCCAGGTACTGATAACTGCGTGCGGAGAGCAGATGACGACCAGGTAGTCTGACCGCTCCAATGCATCCCTTATCCCGGCATTCAAATCGGGTGATGAGGGCAACTCGTCGCGGTCCCGGAAAATGGGAAACAGCCCAGGTGGAATGGGACCATGAGGAGTTGGGCGACCAACTAATTGCTTAGGAACCCGATACGATTCGAGTTCTTTGTGCAACCGTTCGGCAGTGGGTTGATCCTTACTGCTATATGAGAGGAACGCCCTATAACGCGGTTGTTCTGACGTCATTTGGTCCCCCCGGATTTGCGGTCCCGTTCCAAGGGTAGCGCATGATGGGCCCTAGGGCGATAGGCGATGCGACGCGCGAGCCTCTCCGTAGACCGCAAGTCGCCCACAGGTGTCATGGACAAACCAGCCGCGTGCCGGTAGCCTCTGCCAATGGATAAGGTGCAGCTGACGCTCTCCACCAGCGGCCCGATCGGATCCGCGGGTCTAGACCAAACGAGAGAATTTCAGAGGAAGGGAACAGCGTTCGCTGCAGGAACGAGCGAGGCCCTAGCTGTAATGGGAGACGCCGAGATCAACTCCTCAACGGCAGACCGCAAACTTGCCGCTTCACCGTTCCGCGGCGTGATGCTCGGAAGCGCAATCGAGGTGGTATGATAAACGCGGCGCCGACCATCCCGACTCGACCATTCCTCGCAATTTATGTTGCCTGGCACCCACGCTTTCGAGAAGGCGCCGATCTTGGCCTCTCCCTATTTAAGCACTACCGTCGAGATCTCTATCAGAATGTCGCTGGAGGTTCCGGAGTGCCTGTTATGTACAGGTTTGAGCCGCCAAAGGGCTCCGCGGTTCCAATCGACATCGACCTCAATTCGGCCGAGATTTGTGCTGTCATTCTCTTGGTCGACAGTTGCTGGTCGGGAGACATCGAGTGGGTTGCTTGGGCGAGGAGAATCTCCGATCAGGTCGATCGAGAGGGACTTCGCGCTTTAGTCTTTCCGGTCGCCATCGACGCGAGCGGCATCGAAAAGGGAGTCGTTCCAGAACAGGCGGTACGGTGGGACAGGTGGGGCGCTGAGGACGACGAGATTAAGCGGCGCAGGCTTTTCACCGCCTTGTCCTACGAGTTTTGCCGCATGCTCAGACACTACCTCGAGCAGCTCAATCGGCCGACAACATCCAAGGTCGACCTGCTGGCGTTTCTCAGGCGCGTCGACGTGTTCCTAAGCCATTCGAAGCATGACAAGGACGGCTCAGAGATCGCCTTGCAGATACGGCGGTTCATGCAAGACGGTGGATACGATACTTTCTTCGACGTGTTCGACATCCCGATCGGACAACGCTTCGATCGCGTACTTCTCGAAAAGGTGCGAGCGAGCGCAATTGTCGCCATCCACACCGATAGTTACTCGTCGCGGGAGTGGTGTCGACGCGAAATGATCGAAGCAAAGCTCTTCAATGTCCCCCTTGTCGTCGCCAATTGCATCAACGACACCGACGAACGTGGCTTTCCATACATGGCCAATGTTCCGATAGTCAGGATGGACCCACTGAAGAGGGACCGCATTGACGTCGTCGTCGCTCGCCTCATGGATGAGGTACTGAAGGATTTCCTTTGGCGCTGTCGCGTCAGGACGTTTGGAAATGCAGCGGGAACGAACGTGGCATTCATACCCCGACCCCCGGAGCTGATTGTGCTCACCTCTCTTAGGGGTAAAACCCCTCCCAACGATACGCTTGTATACCCAGATCCACCTATCGGCGCGGAAGAACTGAATCTGTTCGCCTCGGCGGCGCCAGGCGTGAAACTCTTGAGCGCGAACGAATGGATTGCTGGAGCCGGCACATGAGAGCAATGTTTCTTCGAGGCAGACGCATCGGGATCTCCATTTCCGAAAGCCCCGATATGGCTGCGCTAGGACTCGGCAAAGAGCATTTGGATGATGCGATGACCGAGATCGCGCGACATCTCATCGCGTGCGGCGCGACCCTGGCCTATGGCGGAGACCTCAGGGAAGGCGGCTTTACCGAACTTCTGTTCGAGATCGTCACCCGCTATAGGCGCAACAAAGACAGCAACCGAATACTTGTTAAAAACTATCTGGCGTGGCCGGTGCATACGTCGCTTCTCGCCGATCAGATAGAAAAATGGCAAATGGCGCTCGAAGGATTGGCCGAATTGGTCCTTCTCAGCCCCGACGGAAAAAAAATGAAGCTTTCCAATCGGCCGGCTGATGCTGCGCCACTCGGTCAAGGCGACTGGGAGGATGGACTAACGGCGATGCGCAACGCGATGGCATGCGACATCGATGCGAGGATCGTTCTTGGCGGCCAAACTGCGAAATACAAGGGCCGTCTTCCGGGAATAGCCGAAGAGGCTTTGATACAAATTGAAAGAGGCGCACCGCTCTTTGTCCTCGGCGGTTTCGGTGGTTGTAGCTCCGATATCGCGCGCGCAATGGGCATAGACCAACGCGACGATCTCGGAGCAGGTTCAACGAGAAGTTGGACTGGCATAGAGACCGTTCGACAATTTAGCCCCAACAACCTTCACAACGGTTTGACAGCAGTCGAGAACCGGAAGCTCGCCGAGACCGTCCATATCGATGAGGCTACAGCGCTCATCTTACGGGGCCTCATGAGGATGAAACCCGGACCCACGAAGCGACGCAGGACCGACCGTTCCGGATAGAGTTTCCCGGAATCCCGGTCATTCCTCGTGCTCGTCGAAAGATCCCGTCGCCCTCTAATGACTTTACTTGATCAACGCAGTGGCTTCTTCTCTGTGCAGGATGAGACATAGTCGTCATCCGGCAGAAGCTCACGCCACTCCTGACGCGTTAGAGGCCGATTCGCTTTTGCGCAAGCGAGCGCCACCCAACGCATCGGATCTAAGCTCCACGACAGAATGGAACCGTCGCCGCTCGCGGTGAGCAACCGGGCGTGTTCATCATCGACCAGCAGCGCCGAGATTTCGCTTGTGCCTGCGGCAAGGCGACCAAAGTAGCGCCCATCCGCTGCGGACCACGTTAGCACCTGACCATCGTGATCGCCAACCGCCAGTAATCCGGCCTCCAACCCCAGCGACAATGCGGAGACACTTCCGGCCGCCTGGCGAGACGGCAGGCTCCGCGGATCCGGCGCCCCGGAAGTGTTCGATATCGCCACGGTCCTGTCTGCACCACCCCCACCGGATCCGTATGTTACGATCACGTTCCCGTCGCGAGAATACATCAAGCCCGCGACTTCGGAGGCGTGTGCGGACCACGATTCTCCGATGGATGCGTGCGAGCCTACGGCGGAATATTGCACGATCTTGCCGTCCTTCATACCAACTGCGAGACGCTTTCCGTCATGATCCAAAGCCGCGGACCTTGCTGGCGCCGGCGGAGTGATTGAAAACGGCGCCCCACTCGGTGTGCCTATTTCGTAAAGCGAGATTCTCGCTCCGCCCGCCTCAATCGCAGCAATGGTTCCGCCATCGCCGCTAATCGCAAGCTCTTCTACAGCTGCGCGGCCCGGCCCCCGTATGACGCCCGGCGGTGGCGACGGATCATCGGTCGATAGAGCTAAGATCGCGCCGCCGGACGTCGACCAGGCGACACGCCGGCCGTCGTCTGCGACTGCGATCACCGGAATCGGCGTAACGACTTCGACAAATCCTTCAGCATCAGCGTGGGGTTCCCTGAAGAGTGTGCCCGCGTTGTCGGCCTGCTTCGTCACGGCCACAAGGTCGGCCACAAGCTTCCAGTCAGTTCCCTCGAGTCGGCGAACCTCCGCGCCGCTTTGTTCCGCTGACACTGCAACAATTCGTCCCGTTCGATCGGACCGGATGGCCAAGGGCGAAGGGTTCAATTGTGGCAATTCGTCGGCCGGTCCTTGCTGGCCCGCGAGGTCCCACAACGCCACTGTGCCGTTCGAGGATGCGGAAGCCAAGTCATCCCTTTCGGCACCGAAGCTCAACGCTGTGACAGAATCTGAGTGGCCGAGCAACGGTTCCATTCCTGTACTCTTACCGGTGGCGGCGTCGTAAAGTCTGATCGTGCCTGCAGAGTCTCCGACTGCAACCCGGGACGAAACGGGATCGATTGCCGCCGCGGTCGCAAGCGGTACACCATCGCCGGTGGTTGGACGCTCCAGCTTAGGGTTTCTCCCGTCGAAGAATAGCAGTTTTCCCTCGCCGCCGACGACCGCGAGTGATCCATCATTTACGTAGCCAAGTGCCAGCACGCCGCCATCTATCCGGGGGTACTCCTGCGTCACCTTGAAAGAGTTGGTGTCGATGATGAGAATAGTCCCAGCGCTGGTCCCAACCGCAAGTTTCGGACGGGTAGGATCAAACGAGAGCGAATTGATGCGCTGTTCGACTCCCTCGTCGATGACCTTTGCGGCTTCGCTTTTGGACAGTCGAACGATCGCGATCCGTCCGGCTCCCGTTCCGACCGCGATCAGTCGCTTCGACTTGTCGTAGGCCAGCGCATGAATCCGCGTTTCTCGCTCTGGGGGAACGCCACGCGAAGTGTCAAGGAGCGTCCGTTCTGTGCTTCCGGTGACTACGCTGACGCTACCGCTTTCATGCCCCAGCCAGACGCTACCCTCGGCAGCGACTACCGCGGTGACCGTCTCGTTCGACGAGGCAAGGGTTTGGTCGAAAAGTGCCGGTGCGGCACTGTAGCGAGCAAGGGTTCGCAATCCGTTGGCCGTGCCAAAAAGGAAGCGACCGTCGGGTCCGAGACCGACAGCCTCAACATAACTTCCGACACCGACTATGCGCCTCAAGAAGCGCATATTCTGCAATTGCTCTAGCAGCGCGCCTCGCGCTTCCGGCACATCGTCTACGAGCACTGCTCTGGCCGCGATCAGCAAGGCCCGGTCAGCGCCTGCCGCCTGGCTCGACGCTATTGCAAGTTGGCGCGACACGGAGGCGAGCCGACGCTGCTCGGCTAGCAGATAACTGGCGACGGCAATAGCGGAAGATATCAACAAAGCCGCTGCCACCGCAGTCGCCCCAATGGCTGTCCGCCGCCAGAAGTTACGCTCTCGCTCTCGCGAAACGGCAAGGAAGGAAGTCACGGCGGCGACCATAACGGCGTCCGGATTGTCCCGCTCCATCGTGGCCGCTTCGACTAGCTGCTTGCCGGTGTAGAGAATGCTTCGATCTTTTCTTCCAGACCGTTCCCAACGATCGGCGTCCCTCCTCACTTGATAAGGCGTCAAACGTGCTGGGCCACGGTAGCCCAAAGTTTTCCGCCCCGTGAGCGCAGCCTCAAGCTTCTCCAGGCTTTCCTTATCGTTCGGACCCTTCGTGAAATCCGCCCAGTTAACATCTTGAAAGAGCTTGCCCGAGCCGAGTTTCGCTGCCTCCTCGCGCGAAATGCCTGGAAGTGCGACGGGAATGACTCCGATCCTCGGGTCTCGCCGATAGCGAGCCAGAGCTAACTCGGCTTCCCAGAGGTGCGTCGGGCCCCAGCCGTTTGCGCCAAGAAAAATGGCGCAGGTCGCGCACTCTTCCAGCGCTTTCTCGATCCATGGTATGAATTCCTCGCCAGTTGGAATCGTGAAAACGTCCAAGAAGAAGCGGGTGCCGAATTCAAGCTCGAGCGCATCAGCAATCTTTCGGATGAACTCCTTGTCCTTACTGTTGTGACAGAGAAAGACGATATCGCCGGTCGCGTCCGCCTCGTCCTTCTTCGCGGTGATCCGAAGCGCGTCCTGTGACATTCCGTGAGCCGTTCCAAGAAGCCGCATGGCGCCATCATAACCGCCTCGTCGCCGCGGTCGATCACCATACATCAAGCCTCATGACTTGCCTCCGAAGGACGAAGTCTGTTTGGCTATTGTGATATCTCTCCGCTCGGCTCCAACATGTTGCTCGCAAGCTGTCTGAACCAATTCGCGATGCTCGGTGGAGACGAATTCACGGTCATCAGCGCGGGGGAGAAGGTTCCTTCTGCAACGTGCACCCCAAGCTGTCGATAGGCTTCGAACTGCTCCTCGTCGTAAAACTGGTCGAGCGTTGACTGATGCGGAAAATCGGGATGAATGGCCCGGTAGCGCTTTACCAATTCGGCTTCGTCTCCGGTTAAAGACAGCTTCAGAGAGAGCATCAGACCGATCTCGTTGGGGCGGTCGCCGTCTGCTGGATACCGGATTCGAAAGAGCTGAGAATGAGAGCGGCTGAAAGTTGACTTCGAGTCCGGCCTGAGGTCGTCGAACCTGGGTTCGATTCTTATGCCGAAGTCGATCTGCGCGTGTCTCACGAGGGTCATTTGTCCGTGAAAGGTCGATTGTGGGTCGGCTTCACCGTCCACGCAGATTATGAATTTGCAGCGCCGGCGAAGCAGCTCGTAGATGCCCATGTTTTCGATGTGCCCGCCGTCGGAAAGGTTCAACCAATCGTTGTGCTCGGACATCTGGACCCCCGTCATTTCCCTTAGCAGGCATCCAAAGGCAGGCACGCCCTTATTCGACTGCGGCTTGGCAATCCAGAAACCGAGGCGGATATTCAGGAATGTCAGGAGGGCGGCAAGCGTTGGCTTCGATTCGAGGCCCATGTGGGGTGACGCGGCTGCGCCAGAGATCGCCATGGCGGTCGCAAGATCGATCTCGGCTCCATTCGACCTCCATTCGCCGGTGGGACGATAGCCGACCGAGCGAGCACCGGTCCAAAACTTGGAGAAGAGAAAGAAATCACCCCTCCGATCTCTTAAGACAGCGCTCGTACTCGAAGGCAAGTTTATGGTCGCGTTGATGAGGTGGTAAGGTGCCCCATTAAAGCCGTTTGCCGCGCTGAGAGGGATATCCCCGTCCTCGGTGGAAGCCTGTACGAATGTCCGCGCCAGCTGATCGCGGTAGAGTTTGTGCGGCCCGGTTAGGTTGATGTTCAGAAGGAAACGCGAGAACAACCCGGCGATAACAGCAACGGCAATGGTGATCCAAACGCCCCCGGCATAGCGCATCGGACTCCAGACCGACGCCGATGGATCTGGAGAAAGCGAGTTCATATCGAGCAAAAGATAAAAGCAAATCAACCCGAGCACCGGCACAACGATGGCGGCAGCGGCTAATACGACCTTGATTACGGTTCTTTCAATCGCCGGGCTCCGAAATATGGGCAAATAGCGCAGGAGCGCCGGCGTCGCGATGAGCGCCGCGGCAGCAAGACTCGAGATGGACCAGTGAGCCCTAAGCGCATCATGGAATAGCAAGTACCCGCGCTCCACTCCAAATATGGCGAGCGCCGCAACCGTCAATCCCGCGCTCCCGGCGAGAAGCCAGCTTCCAATGTAGGTCGTGGTACCTCCGGCGCGCAAGGCAGCACCGTAGATCAGCGTCAACACCAGAGTAGCGATAGCGAGCGTCGGCACTGTGTAGCCCAACATTTCGGCTGAAACGGCAGACGCGATTAAGTCTCCCCCAAGCGCTAGAAGGGCAATCACGCATAGCGGAGCCGTCCAGTTGAGGAGCAATCCGGCAAGCGTGCCTGTCGCCATAAACCATCGGTGCTTGAGATCGACCGCATTCAAATACTTGGCGTTCTGCCGAAGGTACCTCACTGACGGGGTGTCTGGCCCGTGAGGACTGCCTATCGCGGCAAAGTCCTGTCCCTGACCGATGCGCGCAGTAATGAAGCTGCCTGTGTATCCCCCGCCCGAAACGGTGGAAAGGAAGTCCACGTCCTTCATGAGTCCACGTTCCGCGAGGACCTGGACGACGCCCAGGCAGAATGTTGCAGATCTGATGCCTCCGCCCGATAGCGCGAGGCCGACCGCATCGGCGCCTTTCGCTGTCTTGATTTTGTGGCGCACGCGCCTTGCATCCACCGCCGCCCCTTCGGCACCGTTAATCTCGGCAACGTTCGGAATTTTCTCCGAGGAATTAGCGACGATTCCGAAAGCGACGGATCCCAAACAATGGTCGATTTCATCGGGCGGCATTACCGGGGGGGTAACCGCGTCGGGCTCGCAGTTGCCATAGGCCATCTTCTGTAGCTCTTCCGAAAAAGCTACCAACTTTTGACGCACTCTCGCCAAGTCTGCGCGAAACTCGTTCGCGCCGTCTTTTGAATTCAGAAGCCCGGCCCTCGCCGCCCGATGCCATTTGGCCGTCACAGGTCTCAGGTCGACATTCAGTATCTGCGTGGTCATCCGCGCGAAATTCTCACAGCCGGGGTGATCCTTCATCGCCTTTCGCGCCAAAGCGAACACCTCCACTAAGCTCTCCAAGGCCCTGGCTTCGTCGCCGTGCTGATAGCCCAACGGTTGGGTCGCTATCCGGGTCCGGAGTTCCGAGAGCAAGTCATGCGCGGCGAGCTTGTCGGGCTTAGGCTCGGAGATTGGCGCGGACATTTGGGATGGCTCCTTCGATTATCGTTTTCACGCCATGCACCAACGATGCATGGGGATCGACTATCGGCCGGCGAGGCCTGCGGCCGTCTCGATCCAGCCGCCGATATCTTTGCGGCCGTCTTGCGGGGTAAAGTCATAACTCATGCAATGACTTCCCAGTGCAACGACGCTGTCGTCTTTGGGCGCCGCAAACCACAGCTCGTTCGCAGATATCGACTGAGCGTAGTCGTCGTATTTAGCCCATTTGCCGTCCTTCCATTCGGCAAAGAAAATGCCAGCCGCCGTCTTGTAAACGCCGACCTGCCATAGAGGATCGTATCCTTTCGCAGCGATTTGTCCGTCCTTATCTTTTAGCCCATGGACCAACACGGTCAGAAGTCCGTTTCGTCTGACTACGCTTCGAACAATCTCATACCTCACCCAACGCCTCTTCCAAGTCTCCGTACCGGTCAGGACACACGTCACAGAGCTATTGTCTAGGCCGTCCCGGAGAAAGGCCTTGATCAAGTCGTCACCTTTCTTCTTGGTGGCCTCGAAAACGCTGGCGTCAAAAAAACCGCGATCGATTTGCTCATCTTTTTTGACAATCCAAGAATTGCGAACATTCATAGCTCGCCAAATGTCAGCGGCGTAGTGAAACGAAAAGAAGGTTCGTCTGGTCAACTCGTCCTCCAGAGTCTATCCGGTTATACTTTCAACTGAATCTTAGTTATCCATTGAGGCGATTTTCGACACCGCCTGTCGAGCCCTAGGGGCCGCGCCGCCGGTCCAGAGGTCCGCCGACATAACCTATCTGCGAGCGCCTCGACCCGACCCCCAATGGCTGAGTGTCCGCGTAATCGGAGGCCAGGACAAGAGCTATTCGAGAAGTTTCGCCAATGTAGGATAGACAATGACCGCCACGAAGTTCTCGGAGCCAAAGGCGGCGTTTGCTATCAAGCATGGTGGCTCTATTCCACGACGAAAGCGGTTGCTGCATTCGCGCCGCGAGCGCATTGTCATTGCGAAGGACGCCCCGAGATGAGCGGGATGGAAATCGCAACGGGTGGTGGAGTGTAATGAACGCCGAAACTGTCCGGCAACGCCCGGCAGCCGCTACGGCCGAACCCATTGTAACGGGTACTGCGGTCCCGCGTGGGTCATCGGGAAGAGGGAAAGATTTCGCTTTCGACGCCTTCGCGACCCATGCGACCGACCCGGATGGAGACCTGGTTCGGGAGGTCGAGGCTATCCTTGAAGGATTCCATCGACGCCCGGGGCTACCCAAAGAATATGCGCAGGAACTTGAGCTCTGCGTCGACGGCCGGGACTTCATCTTTCCCAGGAAGAGACGGGGCGAGCCGGACACTGAGGACCTCATCAGGAAGGTGATCCGTGAATATCAAGCCCGCTCACGCTGCCTCATCATTTTCGTGGGCTCAAGCAGTCGCGACCATCCATGGATCAACCGCGAAATCGAGTGGTGGGAGGAGGTGCGCCCGGATGGTCCCGTCTATCTCGCCGTCACCCATGCGCACAGTCCCTACGACGTGGAACTCTTCACTCCCAAGGCGCTGAGCGCGCGCGGCGGTCAGGATCTGCCGCTATTTTTCGATTTGCGCGGGTATTACACGAGTTCGCGATGGTCGTGGCGGACTTTGGTTGCGATGCTCCGCGGTCGAACAGGGCGACCAGAAAGCTTGCGCCTGGCCGCCCTGAGTTGGAAGAAAATCCGGCGGTTCGGGGAAGAAACCGCGAAGCTCGCCGCGCAGCTCGTATCGGACAAGCTCGGCGCAGCCGTCGCGGTGTCGGATCTGGAAGAAGCCTACGCCGAAGCTGAGCGGCAAGAGCGCGCCAAGCGTCGGCGCGAACGGATGCTGACGATTGCCGGGGCACTCTTGCTAGCTGGCGCGTTGCTAGGAGCGATCTATCTAAACTATCAGCACGTCTGGCGTGAGAAAGTCGAAGCTTGGACGCGCGTAACCGAGGATTTGGGTGACTCCTTTTCTCCTGCATTAGTCGATGCGCTTGCTTACGGGGCTAGCGCGGTATCAGAGGGGGGCGACGACGCCTCCGGTCGGTCCTTGCTCAAGATTCTCAATCGGCTGGCGCCGGTGGATCGTACTCTGGAGTTGTCGGGCCCCCGCGCCACTGAACAAGCGCAGACGGCGGCACTCTTTCGCGGCGGTGCGATGCTGGCGATTGGTGGGCGCGAAAGCATCCTTCATTTGATCGAAACGACTACCGGCCATGAAGTGGCGGCGTTGCCTTTGAACGCCGCGCGCATTCGTTCGATAGTGCCGATTACAGACCTTGGCTCCGAAATCGTCGTCGGCACAGACCACGGGCTACGGTTAGTGACTCTGAAGATTGGTGAAGGCAATTCGATTCAGCTGAATGTTGAGGCGAAGGCGTTGGAAACAATGCGCATTGGCGGCCTCGCACTCGACGCGTTAGGTTCAAGGATAATCGCGGGGACCTTCGACGGAGACATATTCACTCTCCCGAGCCGCCCCCTACGAGACTGGTCGGCCACGCTCGCGTTTCATGTCGTCGACCCGCGCTACGCCGAAGGAGACGTCCCAAGCGGGGTCTTCGGACTTGCCCTGCGCGGCCAGCGCCTATTCATCGCTGGCATCGATGGAGTCTTTACGGTCGTCCATCTTAATGCTGATGCAATGGCGCTCGAGCGGCAATTTGTGCATCCCACCTCCATATTTGCAATGGATGCCTCCTCGAATGGCGGTCAGGTCGCCATAGTCGATGAGAAAGGGGCCTTGTCAATCTATGACTCCGGGACCTGGACACGACGTGTAGCAGAGATCCGGCAGCCCGATCCGCAGAGCGTAGGGCGCAACACGGATGGAGCGTGGATTGTGTCTAAAGTCGAGGATCCGCCTGCAGTTGGGGTCGCTTTCGATCCCAGCGGCCAAGTGGTCGCAGTGACGGGCCACGATCGTACAGTCAAGTTTCTGCTGACTGCATCCCTTGCCCCAATCGCAGTGGTGATTCACAAAGCGGCGGCCCGAGGTGTGATCTTTTCGGCCACGGGCGCCGCGGTCTATACATTCGGTGACGATGGGCAGGTCCGCGTGTCTCGGCCCTTTGATACCGCTACTGGACCTCGTGTCGCTGGTGTCGCGGGTTTCTCTGGCAGACCCGGACGGAGCGAAGTGGCGGCTTGGGCAAGCCCCGCCAAAGGCTCGACTTTTGTCTGGCGAATTGATGCCGATCGAAACGGGGACCCCGAGTCGGTCGGCTCGATCAAGCCGGATGGTTGGCAGGGCATTGTGGTAGCGGATGGAACTCTATTCCTGCGACCTTCGGCATCTTCGCAAGTTCGCACCTTCGCCGTTCACCCCGACACTCCGACATCCTGCGCCGACGGGCTTCAACGTCGCGCCGGGACCGACGGCATTGAAATGGTTTGGCAGATCATGCAGGGAACAGTTGCGAATGAAATCGCCACGCTTGAGGCAACAGCGCAGGATGGCCCGGGAAAAATAAGGCTTTGGCGAATACCGGACTGCCACATTCAGGCGGAATTCCCCTACCAGGGCCCGAGCAGACGGGCCGCTGTGGCGTCAGGCGCGGTTGCAGCCGTCGAGGGCAACTCCGTTACGATCTGGGCTCCGCCGCTTAGCGATCACCAGCAATCGATCAATTTCGAGACGGAAGTTGCAGGTTTGTCGGTTGGGCCAGCGGGTGAGGCAGTCGCGGTAATCCTAAAGGAAGGACGGACCTGTCTGTGCTCACGTAGCAATACCGGGCAGGCAAAATCGGAATGCAACGCAACTAGCATCACGCACACTTGCAAAAAGCTGGACCTCGGCGCCAATCGCAATCCAGTCCGAATCGCCTTTTCAACGACCGCCGCATTTGCCGCAGCTGTTTTTGGCAACGGCGAAGTGTCTCTGGGAGCCGCCGCGAGTGGTTGGAAGTTTGTTCCGATCGCCCCAGCGCAATTGAGGCCCTTAGAGCCGCCGGTGGCTTTCTCAGAAGATGAGACCCTCGTGGCGGTGCCCGACGGGGATAGCGGCATTCGGCTCCTTGATCCCAGCACATCGGAGACTCGCAGCCTGATCCCCACGCCAAGCCGGGTCTCAGAGCTCGGCTTCATCAACGATGGAACCCACCGAGTGATCTCGTTAGACGCCGGTGTTCTGCGGATCTTCGACATGCGCCGTCAAAGCTTAATCAGCGCTGCCTGTGCGCGCTGGCCGAAGGATATCCTCGCGCCGACATACCAAGGCATTCCTCCTCCGAAATCTCGTGTCGAACTCTGCGGTCCGTAAGATTGATCGGACAGGATCACAGATCTATCAAGATCCTGCTTGGTGCGATGCTTGGCCTCAAGGATTGTCAGGAACCGCGGCAATGATTGCCGGGATTGCACTAATGCATCGGGTCAAAAGGGCTTAGTTTAGGCTCTGGAAGCCCTGGCCAAAGACAGTGCCGCTCCCGACTTCGGAACACAGTTCTCACTGCATGAGCCGCACTAACGTCCCAGCCGCCGTTTCGCCTTGAATCCTAGCCAGAACCGGCATTCGCAGCTCTTTGAGAATTTTTGGGGATGTACCTCCCGAGCCGTCGATGATACCCCTAGGCCACTGTCTCGCCTGTGAGTTGATGGGATTTCAGACTTTGCGCACACCCTCCCCTCGATGACCGACCTGCCCTTCTCCATTCCGATGCTGCTTGGCCCTGTTATCGGCCCAGTGAGGGCGGCGACACCTCCCCGCTCTCGATGAAACTCGGACCCCTGGCCGTCCGGGACGCTGAACGTGGGCGATTTGTCCTATATCTCAACTCAATCGAGAGAGTCTGTCTTGACCGACTCACCAGTTTAATGCGCGATGCTCTTTCGCCCTTCAGGGGAGCGAGCCCACGCGTGGAATATTGCATTTAGGACCCACCACGATGATTGACTACATTACCCCGGACTATCTTCGGCGGAACGCGGGCACGCTCAACGAGCAGGCGTCAACCATCCGCAAGGCCCAGAGCCGATCACCGGCGGGGTCGACATTCTTGAGCCACTCATCAAAAGACGTCGACTCGCTTCCAGGAGTGATCGCCATCTTGGAGCGACACGGAGCCGAGGTGTATGTGGACAAGAAGGACGAGAGCCTGCCGCCCTACACATCACGTGAAACTGCAACGATCCTGCGCGGGAGGATTCGACAGTGTCGGAGATTCATTCTGTTCACCACGCAAAACAGCAAAGACAGTCGATGGATTCCCTGGGAGCTTGGGCTTGCTGATGGCTACAAGAGCGCCACGAGCACAGCCGTCTTTCCTAGCCCGGATAACGCCCATGAACCAGCTTGGTCGGAACAAGAATATCTCGGCATCTACGACCGCGTCGTCTACGGCGGCCTTGCCGGTCATGCACAGCCGATATTCATGGTATGGAACCAGGAGAAGAACACGGCACAAGAGCTGTCCGCTTGGCTAAGGGAATGATGATGATGAGAGCGACGAGGATGGCGCTCTCGACTTCGGAACCAAGGCAGGACCTTGGCGGCTGCCTTCAAGGTGCTTTAGCGTGAAGCTAGATTGGTTCGGGGCCCATGCTTCAATCGTCAGCAATCAAGCCTTCTGCGACCGGCGCCACTGGTGCTCCATGAATCGAGAAACTTTGCGATTTTGGTCTAAGGTGGGGGAACTAACGCAATTTCATTTCCCGGAGACAGCACGAAGCGCCGCATTCTTACATTTAGGTGCCGCGCGACAGCGATTTTGATGCAATGCCGCCAGGATGGTCGATATTCGCCAGCGGCCATAAGGGACCTTCGCCAGCAGCTTGCGCCCGCGCGGCACCCCGCCGCGTCAAGCCCATGATGTTGGTCTTAACCCATATCTGGCAGATAAAGACGAGTCGCACCGGATCAAGCTAGCCCCGACTTGTTTTTCAGCGTGTGTGTCTGCTCGAGAACCCGAAGGTAGGCAACTTCTCGGAGGGCGTTTAAGGTCCGGGTTCGATTTTCGAGCGATCCGGGAGGCGTGAACATGTCTTCAAGACGGATATTGGGGGGCGGCCTTATGTTCTTCGGTCTGACCGGCGAGTGGCCGCGCTGACGCCGGTTACCCGAGACGAACCCTACCTCACCTTTTGTCAAATTCGTCGTGCTCGTGAAAATTCTGTGTGCGACCACGTCAGACGCGAAGATGCGCGAATCACAAGAACATGCTAAGTACCTCAACCGATTTTTCAGCGGACGCATGCGCGCTCTCGAAAGTCGGGGGGTAGAATTTGATGCCAAACCGCCGGCATGTTTTTATTAGTCATCATCACGCGGACGATGATCACGTCAGCAAGTTGACAGAATTACTGGCCGGACAAGGCTTCGAGATCCGGAACAGTTCCATTCGCGCCAAGCCGGCTAACCAAGAGCGCTTGGATAAGGGCCTGATCAAAGAGGGGACGCTCAAGCGCTTGCTCCGTATGAAGATGTCCTGGGCATCAACCGTGATCGTATTGATTGGCAAAGAGACGCATCGGCGCCCCTGGGTGGATTGGGAAATCCGGCAGGCGAATGAATTGGGGAAGAGGATCGTCGGGGTCTATACCCGAGGGGGGACCGAAGCCGACATTCCGCCAGCTTTTGAGGATTTTGGCGACGCGATTGTGAATTGGAATTCGGGCAGCGTCATCGACGCCATCGAAGGCAAGGACAGTCCCTTTGAGAAGCCCGATGGCACGCCTCGTGTGCCCGTCCATGCTGCTCGGACGTCCCGGTGCTGAAGCCCCATGGCCAAGGTCTATATTTATGTCGTGGCCCGGGATTTTGGCTTTGCGCCAAATCCGTTTCATGGCGTCTGCACATTGGCGACATGCAAGCCTGTCATTCGTCGAACCGCTCAGGTCGGTGATTGGGTGATCGGCATGGGTGGTAGCAAACTTAAAGCGGTCGGACGCTGCATCTTTGCAATGCAAGTCACCGACGCTTTGACTTTTGACGAGTACTGGGCTGCGCCGGAATATCGAGCCAAGCAGCCGGTTAGAAACGGCAGCCGCAAGACCATTGTAGGGGACAATATCTATCATCACACTGCAGCTGCCCACAATTGGCACCAGGAAGATTCTCATCATAGCCAGCCGGACGGGGCGCCGGACCCTTCGAATATTCAACATGACACGCAGACGGATCGGGTTCTTATCTCGGATCACTTCCTTTACTTCGGCAAAGCGGCGCCTTTGGTCCCTGAAGAGGTGCTGAGGGACATTGGCTTCCACAACAGGGTCGGTCACCGAGTCTATCCGTTGGCCGACGCTCGGCCACTGCTGTCCTGGTTGAATGAAGCCTTCGGGAGCAAGGTCAACCACGTCTTAGGCGACCCGTTTCAGTTCACGCAGAGCAGCGCCCGGTACTCGAAGAGAGTCGATCGGATCATTTAGAGGCTGCTTTCATGCTCGCTGCGGGCAGTGCGCCATTGCACCCGGGGCATCGGAGGTCGAGGAGATTTCAAATGAAAGACCTGAGCGCCGGAAGTCTCACATTCGATGACTATCAAGAGGCTGCAAGGAGTACAGATCGGCTCATCAGGAAAGATCAAAGCTTGACTTTTCCACTGCTCGGCCTTTTTGGCGAAACGGGAAGCCTGTTAAGCGAAGTCAAAAAGAAACAGCGCGATGCAACGACATACCGAGGATATGAAAAGTCCGTTGTTGAAGAGATAGGTGATACCCTATGGTATCTGAACGCTGTTGCGTGCCGGGCCAACATCAAGCTCTCCTATTTAGGGCATAATCTTGATCGCTCCTTTGGAGAGTGGCAGATTGTCGAGCCCAGCGATTTGAAGTTCGTCGATGTACAGAAGGCCACTCGGGGACGGGCCTCCGCGCCAACGCAACAATTTGAAAAGAGCTTGCTACGTATCGCCGCAGAAGTTGGGCAAATGATCACTGATCATGAGGCTGGTCGGCTCGTTGATAACCAAGCGTCCGTAGCTGGGAGGCTCGTCGCAATCCTTCGAAGCCTCCGCGATGCGGCCGAGGAGGCAGGCATAAGCCTTGCGAACGCGGCGGTTGCAAACATCGCGAAATCTCTTGATCGTTGGCCGCAGGAGAAGCGCTACCCTGCCCTGTTGGACGCGACTTTTCCGGAGCACGAGCAGATTCCTCGGCTTCTTTCGCTCAAGCTGGTCGAGAATGGCGAACCAGGCAAACGCCACGTGACACCCTACTATCAAGGCGCCCCGCTCGGTGACAAACTCACGGACAACAGGATGGAAGATGACGATTATCGCTTCCACGATGCCTTCCATATGGCCTTCGCGGCAAAACTCGGTTGGTCACCGAATTTGAGGCGCCTGCTGAAACGGAAGCGCAAGAGCAATCTTAAGATCGATGAGGTCGAAGACGGCGCGCGAGCCGTCTTGATTGAGGAAGGCGTTTCTACCTGGGTATTCAATCGTGCCCAGCGCCTGAAACTCTTCGAGGGGCTCCATGCCCTCGACAATGAGTTATTGAAAACCGTCAGAGAATTCGTCGAGGGCTACGAGGTCGAGAAGATGCCGCTATGGCTGTGGGAAGAGTCAATTCTTTCAGGCTACGAGGTATTCCGTGCACTCCAGGTTCACCGTGGTGGCACCGTGACTGCGGACCTTGAAAACCGCACGCTGAGCTTTCAAGCCCCGGGGTAACAGCACCGTCAATGAACCACTTCTCCGCGTAGCCAATCTGACAAAACCCGATGGTTATTGGTCAAGAGCTCGCCTCGAAAGACATGGTCAATTGGCCCTCGCGCTCTTTCATCCTGGGTAGATTGTAAAGATCGGCGATTCCCGAAATAAACTCGATCTGCCCGCCGTAGCTTGGATGCCTTACGCCCGTGGAGGGAATATTCATTTCCGACAATGCCGCCTGCGCATCCCTCCCGATTGCGACGACCCGCCTCGGTGAAAGCATCGTCAGCAGCCATTCCATAATCTCGCGACAGGCCTGACGCTCGGCGCGGGTGTGGCAGCGGTTCGAAAGCGGATCCCCTGCCTCATGCGGATGAAGCGGGAACACATTCCAAAGGAATACTGGCCGTCGAACTGCCGTAAGGGTATCCCAAATGACGGTCGCTGTACGCTCAGAGACTGCCGGACCCCACGTCGCTCGCAACGGCGCTTGGCAGCCGAAGATTGCTCCGTGTGAGGACAGATGTGCTTCATCTGTCAATGCGAGACCAGTGCGACGGCCGCCGCGGTAGCCAAGATCGCGACCGACCCAAATTGAATCTACATCGTTGGCGATTGCCGCATCGAGGACAATTTCCAGATTACGGCGCCGGATCGCTGGTGCGTCAGAAACATCATGCGACGGACAGGTTTGGGAGTAGGGGTTGAAAACATTGGGAAAATGTAGCTCGGTGAGAGCCGTCACGAACTGGGCGGTGTTCACTATCTGAGCTCTTTCGCTTTTGCCTATTTGGCCTTGGCGACCCCAACCATTTATGCGGGACGCTGATGATGGGGCCCTTCGCGAGCAGACGACCATCAGATCGCGCTGAGCCAAAGGTTAGGCGTCATCGTGGGCGATGCATACGAGAGATTTGCACAATCCCCAAGCGGATCTGTGTGAGGCTTTACCCGGCGGGTTCAATTCCCGCTTTTAGCGCACGGTCGCTGACCTGTTTCAACACATCAGTCCGAAACACGCCGATCTCTATTTCCACGAGACCGGCTTCCGCTGGCGCCAACGAGTTGTATCGGGACAAGCCGTCCGGCTAACCCGGCATGGCCGCGAAACTGCGGACCTCCGCTTCCTGCACTACGAGACGCTGTTGATGCGCTTTTCTATATCGACGATCGAGGCCAGGATCATTTCAAAGGCCGGCGGATCGCTAAAGATCATCGCCCGGGTGTTCTCATAGTCTCGACGAAGTGCATCGATCATCGTGTCGTGAGGGGTCAAAGCGTAGGATCCCGGTTGGGCGGAAGCGAGATCATAGTCTGGCCGATCGAAAAACATTCGGGCATGACGAACGCAATCGCGACCGAGGCTCTTATTCATCATCGCGTTCCTGCCACGTTCTGATGCCCCCAAGCAGTGCAGATCATAGTAGTGGCGCGAAATCCGCTCGCCTTCTAGTCGGAGTACGCCGCGCCGATCGTGCCAGCGACGCAGCCCATGCGCGATCACCACCTTATCCCAGAATGTGCGGGCGGCCTCGATGGTGATAACTTTGGGAACGGAAAGGTCCAGCCCATCGACGTCGTCTGCGACGTAAGGGCGGATCGTAGCCGCGTGGTTGGGATCGAGCGCCGATTTGGCCCCCAACTCGATGCGCACCACAGGCCGGACATAGGCGCCATCCCGTGGTTCAACTTCGGGGTAATGGACGAGCAGCGTTTGACCGTCGCGGTCGGCTTCATCGATTTCGATTCGCCCTGCACCCGATGTAACGTCGGTCACCAGGATTGCGAGCGAGTCTCGAAGCGGGCCTGTGATGTAGGCCCGACAAGCGTCGCGGATTGCATCGAGCTTGGCCCGGCGTTTCGTGTTCGATAGCGCTTCCAGTTCTTCGACGGACGCCGCTTGGTCTAGATCGTCGCGGAAGACGGTGACGTCGATGTCCTCGGAGAAGCGTTCAATTAAACCAAAAGCCTTCGACAACGATGTTCCGCCCTTGAAGAGAAGGCGTGGCCCGCCGTGAGGCAGTCGATGATAAAGGGCATCGAGCGTCCAACAGACCCAGAAGTCTTTCTCGATATTGCCGACCGGCGCTCCAAGCCGATTTGCCGTAGTAAGGAACAAATCCAGTCGATCGCGAGGCGGCGAAGCGATGATCTTGGCATAGTCGTCGGCGCTCACGAAGCAGCCTCCCGGCGGTCAAACAACAGCGGCCGAAGGAACTCCTGCATCCAGATCGGCAAGGCCGAGATGCCTTTGCGGAGGTCGTCCCGTATCGCCTCTCCATGGTTCGCGTCGGAGAACAGGCGACGCAAGATCGTCGCTATTCGGTCCCGCTCTTCTTCTCTGGATAAGGCGTCCTGTAGCCAGTGCAACGCTTGGACAACGCGCATTCCAGGACGCCCAGCCCAGGTGAGCCGACTCACTGCCGCATGTTTGAAGCGGATTTCCTGCTTTCCGAGTATGATCGGTTTCAGCCGGGCGTCGACAAGCACTTCAATCTTGGCCGGCACGGCCGTGGTCAGGCCAAGGTCATTGGCGGCGGTCATGCCGTCGACGACGAAGCGGGCATTGTCTCGACGGGCGACGGCGCGGATGACGGCCTGATAGTTGGGGACGGTCGGTTTGCCGGTCAGCCGATTGAAGCTCGGGCGATCGTAGAGCCCGCGGTCGATGCGGCGAAGCTCTCCATTCGTAGCTAAGCGCTGCAACGTCTTGTCGATGGCGGCACGGCCCGCGATATCGGCGAAATCCCCCGGGGTCCAAACTGCTGACGGATCTTCGGCGGCGCGGCTGAGGATTTGGCTCCGAAAATCGGCGGTGGGGGCGGCGTCGGCCATGTCCGAAGAATGTAGCATTCTTCGGACAGAGACAAGGGCGTCCGAAATATGCTGCATTCTTCGGACAAAGGGATCCACCTGCGAAAGTTGGGAAAACCACACGTTTGTGGTTCCAAAGCGCTACCCCTCCCCTTAAGTATTCTCGTTCTGTTCGCAGGATTCGCGATGAGGATGATCACGGATGTCGAACTCGGCAACCGGATGCATGCGATCGACAAAATGCAAAAACGGGTACTAATCGGTCTTGGCATAGCAGGAACTGTCCTGGTGGCTGCAATCGGCGTTGCAATGCGCGCTGCGTAGCAGTCATTCCAGCAAGAACATTGGCCGGGCTGTGGCTGGGAAACCGACGATGCGACAACCTATCGACCTAGGTTCTGACGACGAAAGCAGGGGGACGCCGAGACAATGGCCTATCTCACTATCCGGGACGCACGGGAGGCATTCGAACGCGCTCAGCGCACCCGTCCGATTCGTAAATCAGCCTCGCAGGTCCTCAACGAGGAGGTGGCCAGCGTTCGCGACACAGATCGCTTCGACATTTTCCTATCTCACTGCCTCAGGGACGCAGATCTGATCTTGGGGGTAAAAGGCTTATCTCGAGGAGCAGGGGAATAAGGTTTATGTTGATTGGCTAGTCGACAAGCAGCTCGATCGCGGTCGGGTCACGCCCGAAACGGCTGACGTGCTTCGCCACCGGATGCGACAATCTGCGTCGCTTTTGTTTGCCACCTCCGACAGCTCGCCGGACTCAAAGTGGATGCCCTGGGAACTCGGCTATTTTGATGGCTTCCACCAAGGCCGAATCGCCATCCTGCCACTCGTCTCTTCAGAGGGCGCGGGCTTCGACGGCCAAGAATATCTGAGGCTGTATCCGGTGGTGGAACGACTGGAAACAGATTCGGGCGACGTTCGACCGTTCGTCACCAAGGGTCCAGCAAGCCGCACGTATATGGATCTGAGCACATTTCGGACTGGATCAACGACTTATAAGCGCTATTGAATTGCTTTCGCACGCTCCGTGACAGGAGCGGTGTCAGTCTCGCGATCGTCTGCGCCGACTACTTTGCGGACAACGCAATCTCCATCCATCACAGGGCAGCGACAAAAACCTAACTTCCTCGACCGTCGACGGCGTACGCCGGGACCCTCAATCGTCAACTGACCTGCAGACTCGGGCTTACGCCGCATCCTCCTCCAGATCGTCTTCGCCGGCGATCACGCCGAGAGCGCCCGCCAGGTCGGCGAGCAGCCCCGCATTCTCCCCCCTCCCTCCCGGCGCGCCTGACGCAGCCGCGCTCGTCCGGCCGAGCAGCCCGGCCTCCTCGAGCTTTTCCATATCCGGCAGATCGCGCAAAGATTCGAAGCCGAAGTGCGACAGGAACGCCGGCGTGGTGACATAGGCGTAGGGCGCGCCGGGCTGCGGGCTGCGCGGCCCGGCGGCGATGAACCCCGCCTGCCGCAGGGCGGCGATGGTGTCGCGGCTGACCTCCATGCCGAAGAACTGGCCGAGCTCGCCGCGCGTCACCGGCTGAAAATAAGCCACCGTCATCAGCACCAGCGCCTCGCGCCGCGACAGATCGGCGGCGGGCTCTCTGACGATTCCGGCGGCGCGGATCGCCGCGGCATGGCCGAGCCGGGTGCGAAAACTCCAGCCGCCGGCGACGGCGACGATCTCATAGGGACGATTGCGCAACTCGTCGCGGATGTCCTCGATGATCAGGTCGAGATTGCAGGCCTTTCCCACGACCCTCGCGAGACTTTCGCGCAAGACCGGCTGGGCGGAGGCGAAGATGACGGCCTCGACGCGGCCCATCCATTCGCGCCAGCGCATCGCCGGCGGCAGATCGTCGAGCTCGACGTCGAGGGCGATGTCGGCTCTGGCCCGCCGGCTCATCGCTACAGCCCATACAACCGAAAACTGTCGCGCCCCGACAGTTCACGAACGGCGCCCAAGCTCACAAGCCGATCGAACAGGCGGCGCAGGGCGCGCTCGCCCATGCGGCCGGCGCCGCCGGCGGCGGTCAGCGCGTCGTCCTCGAGTAGCGCGGCAATGACGGCGTCGGCGCCCTTGGCGCGCAGTTTTGGGGCGACGCTGTTCAGCCGATCGGCGCGCCGGCCGAGATCGGCGCCGAGGTCGCAGGCGGCGCCCGCGGCGCGGGCGTAGGCGAGACAGCACGCGCGCAGCCAGTCGGCGTCGCCTGCTTTCGGTCGCCGGCCCGCGGCGCCGGCCTTCAGGCGCGGATGCAAGACCTGGACGGCGAGCAAGGGAATGGCGACGGTCCAGCGCAGGCGGGCGGCGAGGACCGCGTCGGCGACCCAGAACGCGAGAAGTTCGGCGTCCGGCCGAAGCGCGACGACGCGCCGCGACGCCTCGGCCGCTGCGAGCACCGCCGGCCGATCGCCCGCCGCCAGCTCTTGCGCCGCCGCGACGATCGCCGGCAGCGCGTCGCCGAGCGCCAGGCCGAAGTTTTGGGCGGCGGCTTGCACGCTTTCCGGGGCCAGCGGATCGGACCGTTCGCTTAAAGAGCGCCAGGCGGCGAGGATGCGCCCGGCCGGGCCCGGATCGTCAGCCGGCCGGCGCAGCGCCCAGGCATCGCGCAACGCCGCCTCGTCCTCGCGGCGGCCGATCAGGCTCACGCTGGCGACGGCGGCGGTCAGCGCCAGGCGGCGGCGCCAGACGCCGGCCCAGGGCGGCGCGAGGCGCAAGAAGGCGTCGAGGGCGCCGAGGCCGGCGCCGGCCAGGAACGCGGCTTCCAGCGCCGCGCTTTCGCCAGCGGGCGCACCCTCGCCGGGCCGCGCCCATGCGGGGGTTTGCGGCGTCGTTACGGCGATCTTCAACGCGGTGGAATCGGCGCGAATCATGGTTGGAATCGTAGCAGAGGACGGCGCTTTCAGATAGCCTGTAGCCCTCAAACCGCCGCGCCCGTCGTGCGATATCGATGTCCGATAAGCTTGCCTTATCAGCCATTTAGGCTATTAGCATGTCTTTGTTGTTGTTAGAAAAAGCGACGGTGAACGCAGCACGTGGCGGCTCGCAATTTTTGGATAGCTTACGCGCCTTTGCAGCAGCATGCGGTGCTGGGATCCTGGCGCCACCCGCATCTTCGGCTTCGACGAGGAAGATGCGATCGGCCGATCGCTCGATCTCCTCATTCCGCCTGCAATCGTCTAATTCTCCTGATCTGATGGCGTAGAATTTTCGGCGAGATCGGCCCCGACTTCGATAGGACGCCTTTGAGAGACCCCCTCCGCCGCAAGCTCGCACGTTCGGAGGGATCAGATCGGCATGCGGTAGCCATAGAACTCATGGTCCTCATTGTAGCCGCCCTGCCCCGCGCCAAGATTCGCAAAGTCGCGCACGAATTCTATCGCCGCGATCCACTTGACCATCTTGAACCCCAATTCGTTCTCGCATCGCAGCCGTAACGGCGCGCCGTGCAGGACGCTGACCGGCGCCCCGTTCATCTCGTAGGCGAGGATCGTCAGGGAGTGGCGCATGTTCGCGATCTTGTGGACGTCGTAGTACCGACCGCCATCGGCGCCGTCGGCCAGCGAATAGAACACAGCGTAGCGGGCCTCAGGCATCGGCTTCACAATGTCAAGGATATCGCGCATGGGAACGCCGCCCCATTCGGCGACGCCCGACCAGCCCTGGATGCAAAAATGCGTCGTGATCTGGTCCTGCTTCGCCATGGCCTTGAGGTCGGCCAGAGAGAATTCACGCGGCGCCTCGACAAGGCCGCTGATCCGCAGCTTGTAGCTGGCGAATTCGTCCCCCACCAGATCATCAAACTCTTTGGAATTGGGCATCGTGCCGTTCGGCCAGAAGTAGGGGGATATGTCTTTCCGGGTAAGCTGTGAGCGCGGATCCCAGCCTTCGGCTATCCCCATGATCCAGCCGATCATGAACGCGCCGGCGCGCTGCACCAGGCGAGCGTGCCGAATGGTGTAGGGCGAAGCCGTGAGCCAGGCGACCGTCATGATGGCCATCGCCAGCAAGAACAGCGGAAATCCCCGCCAAGATGCGTCGTCGACGCCGCCGAACATGTGGTTGGTGTTCTCTCTTATGCTGGTGACGAACACCATCGCGCCATGCGCCAGGATGAAGCCCACGAGCCAGGCGAACGAGATGAAGTGAACCGACCGCATCGCCTGCCGGTTGAACAGCCTGCCGAACCATCCCAGCGCATTGGAGATTGCGGGGCTCTGCATCAGACCGGTGACGATCGAGACGGGCGCAGCGACGAACACGGTAACGAAATAGCTAAGCTGTTGGAGGCCGTTGTAGCGGGTCCAGCTGTGATCGACGGGGAAGTTCAGCGAGGCATATTGGATCGCCGTCGACAGCGCAGCCGGGAACACCTCCCAGGTCAGCGGCACGAGCCGGCGCCACTGGTCCGTGCAAAACAGCAACGCGTAAAAGGCGACGCCATTGACCAGCCACAGCAGATTGACCGAGAAATGCCACCAGCGCGACAGCCCGAGCGTGTGGCGAAGCCCAGGAATGCCGAGCCATGTCGGCAGCGTGACGGAATCGTCCTTGGCGGTCCAGACGCGACCCGTCGGCACCGGAACCTGGAAGCGGAACCAATCGGTCCCCGGCGTGCAGTCGCGGCCCCAATAGAGCCGGAGATGGTCAGCCAGGATCTGGAGACCAGCCCGCATGATGAACAGCATGAAGAACATGTTGAAGAAGTGCTGGAGCTGCAGCCACCATGGGAAGCCCGAATCGACCGACGGGGCGGACTGCGCGATGCCTGGATGCTGCTGGATGAAGGCCTCCACGCCAGGAAGATCGCGCAGACTTTGAGCCAGAGCGATCAGCGAGAGCAGCGTGGCGGCTCCAATAGGCAGACCCCATAGCGCGTTGATCCAACGGCGGCCGAACCGGACTCGCGGCGCAATCCCCTCCTGGGGCGGCATCCAATGATTGACGCGGATGCGATCGTCCGCCTCGCTGAGGCTGGCGCGGAGTGGTTCGGTCGAAAAAGGTTGCGGAGGCGCGGACATCAACGAATCGCTTTCTGTCATCGATCGCGCCAGGCAATAGCGCCGTCAGTCGCGAAGCGGCCGCTCCCTTGCAACTTCATCTTCCGTGTTCGAAGATGAAGTATGACCGATGCGGCGCTTCATGTCCTGATAATCGATGACAATGCCGTCAGGGCCTCGGTGATCGAGGAAGGCCTACGTGAAGCAGGGCATGAAAAGGTCACGGTGATCACCGACATGCGTCGCCTCCTGCCGCAGATCGTTCAAGCCGATCCGGATGTTATTTTCATTGACCTCGAAAATCCGAATCGTGACGTTCTCGAACAGATGTTTCAGGTGTCGCGAACCGTACACCGGCCGGTTGCGATGTTCGTCGACCAATCGGACACGGCGTCGATTGAAGCGGCTATTGACGCTGGCGTGTCCGCCTATGTCGTGAATGGGATGCACAAGGAACGCGTCAAGCCGATCCTCGACATGGCTATCAGCCGTTTCAATGCGTTCCACCGGCTCAGGGATGAACTGGACCGCACAAAGCAGGCGCTCGAGGATCGCAAGGTCATTGACAGGGCGAAAGGCATCCTCATGAAAAGCCGCGGTATTGCGGAGGAAGACGCTTACGCGCTCTTACGCAAGACCGCGATGAACGAGAGCCGACGCCTGGCAGATGTAGCGCGATCTCTTATCACAGCTGCGAAACTATTAGGCTAGAGGAGCGATCATTGGGAGCGGGCGCCGATATCGTTGAGGACTCAGAAGCAGGGGACGGATCATCCGTCCACCTTACGCTCGGGTTTATTCCGCTGGTGGATTGCGCCCCTCTCGTGGTCGCCAAGGAGAAGGGATTCGCCGCAGCCGAGGGGCTGGCGCTTTCGCTCGTTCGGGAGACGTCCTGGGCCAATATTCGCGATCGGGTGATGCTTGGGCATTTTGATGCGGCGCAGATGCTCGGGCCCATGCCGATCGCTTCGACGCTGGGCATCGGGCATATCGCAGCGCCGATGATCGCCCCTTTCTCCCTAGGCCTGGGGGGTAACGCGATTACGGTCTCGCCCGAGATTTTTGCCGAGATGAGCGCTGCGGGCGCCAGCCTGAATTCGGCGCCTTCGGAGATGGGCCGTGCGCTCGCAGATGTCATCTCGCGCCGTCATGAACGAGGCGGCGCTCCCCTCACGCTCGCGGTGGTTCATCCTTTTTCGGGCCATAATTACGAGTTACGTTACTGGCTTGCCGCGGCGGGAATCGATCCTGATCGCGACGTGCGCATAAATGTGCTGCCGCCGTCCGCGATGATGGGCGGCGTGCGCGACCGGCAGATCGATGGTTTCTGCGTCGGCGAGCCCTGGAACTCTTTGGCGGTCGAGGCGGCGGCGGGCGTCATCGTCGTGACCAAATCCGCGCTTTGGCGCCAGGGACCGGAAAAGGTGCTCGGATTCCGCGCCGATTTCGCGGAACGCTGGCCCGAGAGGATCGCGGCGCTTGTGCGCGCTGTCTACAAAGCGGCCGATTGGGCCGGGCGGAGCGAAAATCATTCCGAACTCAGCCAGATGCTCGCGGCGACCAATTATCTTGCAACACCCGCCGAGATCATCTTGCGGGCGCTGAGCGGTCATCTGGTTCGGATCCAGGGTGGAACGCCGGAGCAGATTCCAGATTTTCTTGTGTTTAACGCCCACGCCGCAAATTTTCCATGGCAGAGCCACTCTCTGTGGTTCTATTCGCAAATGGTGCGCTGGAGACAGATTTCCTACTCCTCCGCACTTGCGGAGAAGGCGCGGCGAGTCTATCGGCCCGACCTCTACCGAAACGCTCTAGCTGCTACAGGAACAGACCTTCCGCGCGCCAGCGCCAAAGTCGAAGGCGCGTTGACCGTAGCGACGCCGGTTGCTTCGCGGAACGGTACGATGGTGCTCGGTCCGGACGGTTTCTTCGATGGACGTCTCTTCGATCCGGATGAGGTCGAAGCCTATCTCAAATCGTTCGACGTCCAAATATGAGGCGCCAATAGCGTGCGCGAGATTAAATTCCGTGCTGCAGCGCACAAAGTTTGATCTTGTCGATCCGCATTGACTGATCCTATTGTCCGCTCAGCGAGACGAACGACCTTCTCGTAATCGCCACCCGGACCAATGAAGGTCCAGCAGGTGGTTCAATCTCTAAATTGGGGCTCAAAGCCCCGGCGTCCACCGATGGATGCGAGCCGGCATTGTTGCCGATCGTTCTTGTTTGCCCTTTTTGGCGATCTGGATCGGTTCGGCAGGTTTTGTCTTCACGCCATCTTCAAAATCGGGACGCGAGAATTGATCAGCAAAGACTTCTTCAAAGCCGGACATTGGCCGACGCTTTTCGCGGCGTTCCTCTATTTCGACGTGAGTTTCATGGTCTGGATCATCTTGGGTCCACTAGCCGTGCAGATCGCGAACGATCTCCATCTTGATCCCGCTCAAAAGGGCTTGATGGTTGCGCTGCCGGTCCTGGCGGGCGCCTTTTTGCGCGTGGTCAACGGCGTGCTCGTCGACCGTCTCCAGCCCAAGCGCGCCGGCATAATCGGTCAGGCGATCGTAATTGTTGGATTGTTGGCCTTTTGGTATCTGGGCGTCCACACCTACGCTGGGGTCCTGCTTCTTGGCGTGATTCTCGGCGTCGCCGGCGCTTCCTTCGCGGTCGCCTTGCCGTTGGCCTCGCGATGGTACCCGCCTCAGTATCAGGGCATCGCGCTCGGGATTGCGGGCGCTGGCAATTCCGGTACGGTCCTCGCCGCCCTGTTCGCGCCCGTTCTGGCGGCGGCTTTCGGGTGGATTAATGTCATTGGTCTTGCCGCGATACCGTTGACGGTCGCCCTCGTCGTCTATCTCGCGATGGCCAAGGACAGCTCCGAGCGGGCGGCGGCCAAATCTTTTGCCGACTATGGGAAAGTTTTGCGCGAGCCGGACGCCTGGTGGTTCATGTTCTACTACGCCGTCACATTCGGCGGTTTTTCCGGACTCGCCTCTTCTCTCGGCATTTATTTCAACACGCAATATCGCCTCGACGCCGTGACCGCTGGCTATTTCACGGCGGCCTGTGTGCTGGTCGGCTCTCTCTTCCGCCCGATCGGCGGCGCGGCGGCCGATCGGTTCGGCGGGGTCCGTGTCCTCACCGTGCTTTATTCCGTCGCCACCGTCGCCTTCGTGATCGTCAGCTTCGGCCTTTCGCAGCTCTGGCTTGGACTCGGCGTGCTGCTCGTTGGAATGCTGGCGCTGGGCATGGGCAATGGCGCCGTCTTCCAGCTTGTGCCGCAGCGCTTTGGCGCCGAGATGGGCGTCATGACCGGGTTGGTCGGCATGACAGGCGGCATCGGCGGCTTCTATCTCGCCTCCAGCCTCGGCTTCTCCAGGCAGATTACCGGCAGCTATCAGGCGGGCTTCCTGATCTTCGCGACTTTGGCCGCTCTCGCCTTGGCCGCTCTGACGCGGGTTAAGCGCCGCTGGCGCACCACCTGGACCAGCCATGGAGTCGCCGTGGCGCGGATCTGACCGCATCGAACAATCCATGCCCTCACCCACCGGTATGCAAACAATCGTTTACAAACGGAGCCAGGACCATGACATCAGACCAAATTGATCTTGTTCAGTCGTCGTTCGCCAAAGTCGTTCCGATCGCCGACGCTGCCGCCGAGCTATTCTACGGCCGGCTGTTCGAAATTGCGCCGGAAGTGAAGCCATTGTTCCGCAATGACATGCGCGAACAGGGACGCAAGCTGATGACGACGCTCGGCGTCGTGGTCGGCAGCCTCAAGAACCTCGACGCGGTCCTGCCGGCCGCCAAGGCGTTGGCGGTCAAACATGTGGGCTACGGCGTCACCGCGGCCCATTATGAGCCCGTCGGAGCGGCGCTGATATGGACCCTGGAGAAAGGTCTCGGTGAGGATTTCACCCTTGAGGCCAGGAGCGCATGGATTTCGACGTACGGGGCGCTTTCAGGCGTCATGATCGCGGAAGCCTACGGCAAGGAGGCTGCGGCCTGACCGGCAGCGGATCGGACATTTATGATTGAGAAGCTCATCATTATCGGCAACGGCATGGCGCCCGGGCGGATGCTCGAACACCTACTTGAAAGAGCGCCAGGCCGCTATTCCATTACGATCTTCAACGCGGAGCCCCGGGTCAATTACGACCGTATCATGCTGTCGCCCGTTCTATCGGGCGAGAAAGCCTATGAGGAGATTATCATCCACGGCGATGGATGGTACATCAAGAACGAGATCATGCTTTACAAGGGCCACAAGATCGTCTCGATCGATCGATCGGCGAAGACCGTCACATCGAACCACGGCGTCACGGAAACCTACGACAAACTTGTGATCGCCACAGGATCATCCCCCTTCATCCTTCCCGTACCCGGCCATGGTTTGCCGGGGGTGCTGACCTACCGCGATCTCGACGACGTCAACGCCATGCTGCTGGCGGCGCAATCGCGAAGCAAGGCGGTGGTTATCGGTGGCGGATTGCTCGGTCTCGAGGCGGCAGCGGGGTTGAGCAGCCAAGGCATGGACGTCAGCGTGGTGCATCTGATGCCCACTCTGATGGAGCGCCAGCTCGATCCGGCGGCGGGCTATCTGTTGCGGCGCGCGATCGAAGACCGCGGCATCAAGGTCTTCACCAAGGCCAACACGAAAATGATCCTCGGCAAGACCAAAGTCGAGGCGGTGGAATTGGCCGACGGCACGATCATTCCCGCGACCCTCATTGTCATGGCGGCAGGCATCAAACCGAATTCACAATTAGCGAAAGACATCGGCATCACGGTCAATCGCGGCATTGTCGTCGACAGCGGCATGCGCACATCCGATCCGGATGTCTTCGCGCTTGGCGAATGCGCCGAGGTCGGCGGGCATGTCTACGGCCTTGTTGCGCCCCTTTACGAAATGGCCCGTGTGGCGGCGGCGCAACTTGCCGGCGATGCCGCGGCAAGCTTCGTCCACAGCGACACGCCGACAAAGCTCAAGGTCACCGGCATCGATCTGTTCTCGGTCGGCGACTTTGCCGAGGGCGACGATCGTCAGGAGATCGTCCTGCGCGACGCCGCGGCGGGCGTCTACAAGCGAGTCATTCTCAAGGACGACCGCGTCATCGGCACGGTTCTCTATGGCGAGGTCGCCGATGGGGCCTGGTTCAGCGACCTGAAGAAGAAGCGAACCGACATATCGGAGATGCGCGACACGCTGATTTTCGGCCAAGCCTATCAAGGAGGGCCAAGCCTGGGCCCTACGGCGGCCGTTGCAGCCTTGCCGGATGATTCGGAAATCTGCGGCTGCAACGGCGTCTGCAAGGGAACAATCACCAACGCGATCGTCTCGAAGGGGTTGAAGTCAATCGACGATGTGCGCGCGCACACGAAGGCGTCCGCTTCTTGCGGCTCCTGCAGCGGGCTTGTCGAGCAGCTAATGACGCTCACCCTCGGCGAAGCCTATAATCCAGCGAGCGTCCAACCGATGTGTGGCTGCACGACGCTGGGCCATGACGACATCCGCCGCCTGATCGTGACCAAGAGACTGAAGACGCTTGCTGCCGCACTGCAGGAACTGGAATGGAAGACATCCTGCGGCTGCGCCAAATGCCGGCCGGCGTTGAACTATTATCTGGTGTGCGCGTGGCCCGATGAATATGCCGACGACTACCAGTCGCGCTTCATCAATGAGCGCGTTCACGCCAACATCCAGAAAGACGGCACCTATTCGGTGGTACCGCGAATGTGGGGCGGCGTGACCAGCGCCAGGGAGCTACGCGCGATCGCCGATGTGGTCGACAAGTTCCATATCCCGACGGTCAAGGTGACCGGCGGCCAGCGCATCGACATGCTCGGCGTCAGGAAGGAAGATCTGCCGTCGGTCTGGGCCGATCTCGGCAAGGCTGGCTTCGTCTCCGGACAGGCCTACGCCAAGGGGCTTAGGACGGTAAAGACTTGCGTCGGTACGGACTGGTGTCGTTTCGGCACGCAGGACTCAACGGGGCTCGGCATCCGGATCGAGAAGTTCATGTGGGGCTCGTGGACGCCGGCCAAGGTCAAGATGGCGGTCTCGGGCTGTCCCCGGAACTGCGCCGAGGCGACTTGCAAGGACGTCGGCGTCATCTGCGTGGATTCGGGCTACGAGATCCACTTTGCCGGCGCTGCCGGTCTCGACATCAAGGGCACCGAGGTCTTGTGCCTCGTGAAAACTGAACAGGAAGCGCTCAAATATATCGTCGCGCTGGTTCAGATGTACCGCGAGCAGGGTCGCTATCTCGAGCGCATCTATAAATGGGCGAAGCGGATTGGCTTCGCCGAGATCCGACGTCAAATTGTTGCCGACGAGGCGAAACGCGGCGCCTATTTCGACCGCTTTGTGTTCAGTCAGAAATTCGCCCAGATCGATCCTTGGTCGGAACGCGTCTCCGGCAAAGATAAACACGAGTTTCTGCCCATGGCGGCCGTCGGCTTTGCCGAGGCGGCCGAGTAGAGCGCGAGCCCTGGACCGTTATCGTTTGGCGACGTGATCCCGCTCAGGACAAGAGAGAAACCGATGAATTGGATTTCGATAGGTTCGATCGAGGACATCCCTCAGCGCGGCGCGCGTTGCGTGAACACGCCGCAGGGTAGAATCGCGATCTTCCGCACGATTGAGAATCAGGTCTTCGCCATCGAAGATCGTTGTCCGCATAAAGGCGGCCCGCTTAGTCAGGGGATCGTGCATGGCGCGGCGGTGACCTGCCCCCTGCACAATTGGGTGATCTCGCTGGAAACAGGCAAAGCGCTGGGCGCCGATGAGGGAACTGTACGCACCATTCCTCTCAGAGTTGAGGGCGCACATATTTTCATCGTGCAAGAAGCGTTGGCTTCGAGAGCCGCTTGAGAAACGATTCAGTGCTCGAAAGGCCTCCCGTCAAGACGACCTGCCCCTATTGCGGAGTCGGCTGCGGCGTGCTCGCCAAAGTTGAAGCGGGCGGAACGGTCACGGTTGCGGGCGATCCCGATCATCCCGCCAATTTCGGCCGCCTCTGCTCCAAGGGATCGGCGCTGGCCGAAACGCTGTCCCTCGAGGGTCGGCTACTCCACCCGGAGGTCTATGGCGAGCGTTCGAGCTGGGATGGCGCGCTCGATCTGGTGGCGAAACGATTTAAAGACGCGATCGCCGCACACGGTCCGGATTCTGTCGCTTTCTATGTCTCCGGGCAATGTCTCACCGAGGATTATTACGTCGCCAATAAGCTGATGAAGGGGTTCATCGGCTCGGCCAATATCGACACCAATTCTCGCCTCTGCATGGCTTCGTCCGTCGCGGGCCATCGCCGAGCCTTCGGCAGCGACACGGTTCCGGGAGTCTATGAGGATTTGGAGGAGGCCGATCTTGTCGTTCTCGTCGGCTCCAATCTCGCATGGTGCCATCCCATTCTGTTCCAACGGCTCATGGCGGCAAGGGAGAAACGGCCGATCGCCGTCGTCGCCATCGATCCACGCCGCACGCCGACAGCCTCTTCCGCCGACCTGCATCTGGCCATCGCGCCCGATGGCGACATAGCACTGTTCGCTGGCCTGCTGCGCCATCTCGCGCAAAGCGGGGCGATCAATCGCGGTTTCCTGAAGGAGCACACCAGCGGCTTTTTGGAGGCGTTGGAGGCAGCGGACGAAATGACCGTTGAAGCCGTAGTCAAGGCGACGGGTCTGGCTGCCGCCGAGATCGTGCATTTCTTCACGCTTTTCGCTGCGACGGAAAAGGTCGTCACCGTCTATTCGCAAGGGGTCAATCAGTCGGCTTCGGGCACGGACAAGGTGAACGCGATTGTCAATTGCCATCTCGCCACCGGCCGCATCGGCCGGCCGGGAACGGGACCATTTTCCGTGACGGGACAGCCCAATGCGATGGGCGGCCGGGAGGTCGGCGGGCTCGCCAATCAACTCGCCGCCCATATGGCGATCGAGGATGGGGAAGCCCGCGATCGGGTGAAACGCTTTTGGAATGCGCCGACAATCGCCGATAGGCCCGGTTTGAAGGCCGTCGATCTGTTTCGCGCGGTCGGCGATGGAAGGGTGAAAGCTCTCTGGATCATCGCCACCAATCCAATCGACAGCTTGCCGGACGCCGACGCGGTGAAGATTGCGCTTGCAGCCTGTCCCTTCGTGGTCGTCTCCGATGTCGTGCGCGAGACCGACACCAACCGCTTCGCTCATGTGCTCCTGCCCGCCGCGGCGTGGGGAGAAAAGGACGGGACGGTCACCAATTCGGAACGATGCATCTCGCGTCAGCGCGCCTTTCTTCCGGCGCCCGGCGAGGCGAAGCCCGATTGGTGGATGCTGGCCGAGGTCGGTCGCCGCATGGGTTTTACCGATGCATTCCCTTACGATGGGGCGGCGCCCATCTTCGCCGAGCATGCCGCGCTGTCCGCCTTCGAGAACGAGGGAACGCGCGACTTCGATCTCGGCGCTCTTGCCGATCTGGACAAAGAGGCTTTCGACGCCATGGCGCCGATCCAATGGCCTGTCTCGCGCGGAAGAGCTTCCGGCGGGCGCTTCTTCGGCGACGGGCGCTTCTACACTTCCGACCGGCGCGCCCGCTTTGTCGCAACACCCCCAGCCGCTCCAGAGCCTATCGATCCCGCTTTTCCACTCATTCTCAACACCGGGCGCATCCGCGACCAGTGGCATACGATGACGCGAAGCGGGAAGTCCGCCCGGCTCTCCGGGCACATTGCCGAACCCTATGCCGAGATCCATCCAGCCGATGCTGCGGAGCGAGGCATCGGCGCGGCGAGCCTCGTCTCGATCGTGAGCCCACATGGCTCCGTCGTCCTGCGCGCCCGCCTGTCCCCCGAACAACGTCGGGGTTCCGTCTTCGCGCCGTTCCACTGGAACGACCAATTCGCCTCCAAGGCGCGCGTTGACGCCCTGGCGCCCGGGCGGACCGATCCGATCTCCGGGCAGCCGGCCTCTAAATCGACGCGCGTCGAAGTAAAGCCCTTCGCCGCGAGCTGGTATGGGTTCGCTTTGTCGGCCGAAAAGCCCGCCTTCAACAATATCGCCTATTGGGCGCTAGCGCGGATCGACGGCGGCTGGCGGATGGAGCTGGCGGGAACCAGCGCTCCGAAAGATTGGACGGTTTTCGCGGAGGCGCTCGTCGGCGTGAAGGATGGCGAGACGCTCGCTTATCACGACATTGCCGGCGGCCGGCATCGTTTCGCAATATTTGCCGACGGCCTGTTGGTCGGCGCCTTGTTCGTCGCGCCCGAACCGGTCGAAGTGGCGCGCGGCTTCGCGATCCAGCATTTCGGCAAGGCGTTTACGGAACCTCGTCGACGGCTGGAGCTGCTTTCGGGGCGGCCAGGCAGCGACCGGCCCGATGCGGGCGCGATCGTCTGCTCCTGCTTCAACGTCGGCGTCAGTCAAATCATGGCGGCGATCCGCGCAGGCGCCATCACCGTCGAGGCGGTTGGCGCAGCGGTGAAGGCGGGCACGAATTGCGGTTCATGCCGTCCGGAAATTCGAAGGGCGATCGATGAACAAATCGATCGAGAGGCCGAACAAGACCAGAGTCTTGAGGTCGACTCCCCAGGCCCACGTGGCTCTCGAGCTTACAAAACACGCTGAGGAACTAGCGTGCCATCCTAAATAAGTTCTCGATTGGCCCTGCAGGGATCGGCCCGCGAGGCTGGCAATTCGCCATCATCAATCACGATTTTCACGTTACACCCCGTTACACCTTGGGTTTAAGAACGCTTGCGTCGAGGAGGTCGGCGTCAACGAGCGACCTTTTATTCTGGTACGATTTGAACCCTTGGTAAATCCACCACTTCAAAATCTCTTCCTCGACCCCAATCTCATGCAAAATGAGCATGTGATAGACGATTGAGAGCGCTTCGCTCATCTTCATGAGCTCTTCAAGAAAATCTTTATAGCTTCCCCCGTGTCTCTGAGATCCGAAGTGCGAAATGTCGTTGCGAAGCTCCGCGCACCGCCTCGCAAACATACGAATCTTTTCGTCCTCCAGGTTGATCGGAACACTCGAAAGAACGTCGAATATTCGCTGCTCCAATGTCGGTTCATGCGCCGTCTTTAGCCTGCTTTCCAGCCATTTCTTGTCTTTCGCGACGTCAATTTTGTCCAATATTCTGCGTACTTTTTCCTTCACTTTCAGCTCAGCCTCGGGCTCATCGATCTTCTTTTTTCTGTGAAGCGCCTCGATGCCCCATATCAAATTCACGAAACGATGTTCGGCGTATAATTTCACGCCGCGCCTGACGCCAAGATAAAGATAATATCCCGGCCCGAATTCTTCGCGTTTGTTCCGCCACGCGGAGACTATGTCGCCGAAACTGTCTCTGAGCTGAACAAAATTTGTGACGCACTCATGCGCTTTCGGAGGCTCCTCGGACGTTTTGAGGCGCCAAAAATACCATTTGTATTCCCTGTTTTTCGGACCCAATCGTATCCTAAGCGAAGGCCAATCCAACACATATTCAGAGTCGGTTAAAAGTATAAACAACTCCTGGAACAATCCGAATTCTGTCCTCATGTCGCCGAGCGTTGCCGGCTTTTCAGGCCGATAGACCAGAGAAACGGTCTCCTTTAGCTCAAGCGTATCTTCCCTCGACTCGCCGAGTTGCGGCCCGAGGATATGATATTTTACCTCGATATTGCCGTTACCGAGTCCGTATCGGATGTCTTTGACGCGCGCATATTTTGCCGAGATTTTCGATTTTGTTCTTATGGCCGTAATAGAGCCGAGCCGAAGCCATTCTTCAAAGCCCTTGAGCTGAATCTCCAGTTCGCTCGACAATATCTGCTTTCTGGCCCTTGGCGGCGAATGATCGCTGACTAGGCAATGCGCTGCCGCATATCCCTCATAAGACATTCCATGTGAACTGAAGCGCCCTCCCTGCTTCATGAGGTCGATCAAGAGCACATGCTTGCTGCTGGCCTTCAGAATCCCCTCGATGCTCTTGCCGGCCAATTCGGCATTGCTTCCCTGCGATGGAAGCACGGACATCGGGCTTTTATCGCGCGATAGCCGTCCGTCAAGCTCAAGCTTGACCAGGCCATCCTCGTCTATTTTCAGCAGACCTGAGACGCTCGCCTCTGGTGCGAAATGCCTTTCCGGAATCGGTTCATGATGCCACCAGAAAAGTCCGCGCTCCTCCAAAACATTCATGACAATAATCTCGAAATCTTCCAGCGACCGATGCCACAAATGCGCGCTTTCCCAGCGAGCGGTTCCCGACCCGCGCCGACGCGCTTGCAAATTCCAATCGGGCTCATGTGGACTCGGGCCCGCCGATTGCGCGCGCCGCCGCAGCCTGTTGCATGAGGAACGCCGCCAAATCCCGGATGACGTCAGCAAATGGGCCGGTCTGAAACGCCACATCTCTCACAAATGAATTCCATTGCTGCACCTTGGCCGGGTCTTCCGCGAATGACTGCGTCAGCGCGTCCGGCAACGTCGAGGGGATGTCCGTCTTACGACGGGCGAACGTCGCGGCAATCGCGCGCGCAAGATTGTCGCCCCTGAACTCGTAGGCGCGGGAGAGGGCCCAAATATCATAGAAGTCCTTCATGCGGCTGTTGGCGCGGCCGAGCATCACCATCGCCTGAAACTTTTCGGCGATGACCGTTTCGCGCGCATAGGCGCGCAGATGCGGCGCCGGAAAGTCGAGCAAAACCGGCAAGTCCATTTCGGTGAGACCCGGCTCGGTGGCGTCGCCGAATCCGATATCGATGACGACTCTGACGCGCGCGCCGTCGACGGTGGCGTTGGTCTTGATGCGAAATCCGCCATATTCCAGTTCCTCACGGGTACGGTCGATCTCCACACCTTCGATGTCGAAGACAACAGCGTCGTCGAATGGGACCGCGCAGATTTCTCGGAAGGTGCTCAACATCCTGTCGACGTCGACGTCCCCGAAGCCGAGAAGATCAAGATCCTGCGTCGGCCGCAGCGGATCGGCGAACCATGTCGTGAGCAGCATCGCGCCTTTCAGCGCGAAGCGGTCGCGATGTTTGGTCTGGCTCAGGCGGTAGAGCAACCGTTCGAGCACATAATGGGTCATCACTAATTGAAAGGTCTGGTTTCGCTGCCGCGCGACGTTCTGAAGACGCGCGCGCACCGAAGCGCCGATATTGCGGATGGGTTCACGCATTGGCGGTCATCGCATCCAGATAGGGTTGAACGACCTTCCAGACGCCGCCTTCGGTCGCGTAGCGGGCGATATCGGAGGGAGTCGCTTTGCGCTGCCGCAGCGCTTCTCTGAGGCCTTCGAGCGCCAGATTTAGGCCGGGGCTTTTTTGATAGCGCGTGCCGGCGCTCTGCCGGTAGCGAAACAGGTCGACGACCGTCTTGGCGGGATTGTAGATGCGCACCGACACGCCCTCGATGAGATGCTCGTCCACGCCCGACTTCAGCATCGCCTCCCGGAAGCGCACAAACTGAAACGGCAGGCCGCTGGCGCGGGGCCGGCGATCTTTGGGTCCGATCGCCATCCATACGCGCGAAGGAATGGTGTCGGTCAGCTCATGGAACGCAAGCGCCGTCACCATGCAGACCACGCCCTTCGGCACGAGCTTAGCCGCCTCCGCGAGCGAATGATTGATGTCGAGCGATGAGCCGGGAAGCTGATAAAGTCCCCGGCCAAGGCGCAAGAGTGCGCCCTTCTCCGTCATGCGCGATACCGTTGCGGCCGTGATGCCCTCTGCGTTTAGCTCAGACAGGCGAACAATTCCCCGTTGCTTGAGCAAGGAGAGCGCCCGGTCTTGTTGGCGATCAGGTGCTGTATTCATTGCTGCAGTATGATACAAAACGTAGGATATAGCAACTTTATAACCGACCTTTCATATCATGTGAGCAATGACCGAACGGACCCTTGGGGTCACAGCGCTGCACGAATGGCCATGAGACATCAGATTTGTAGCTGCGGGAAATGCCTGGATTATTTTAGAAATGGCGACGGGTGTCGAGGCGCTGGCAGAAACATATCAATCGTGGCTAGCTTCATCCGAAGGCCGAAGAAAGTCATCGAATGACAAGGCGCCTATCCATACTGACTGGAGTCAGAACTACGGCAGGCCTGGGGAAAATGCATGATCTCCGTCTAGCGGCGACTCCCGTACGGAACAATCAGCGCATCACCACGAGGACAGGCGCCGAGCGGCACATCACCTCGGTGTCAACGTAAATCCTGGAATCGATTCCATGACATCCTCGGAGCCTTCACGATATCCCCCACGCCCGGTACCGCCCCCTTCCGGTCGCCTCACGCAACCCGAGCTCGGCGACGAGGTTTTGCGCAGCGCGGGGCGTCACGCCAAGTTCTTTGGCGATCATGCCGACACTGGCGATAGGGCGAGCGAGGACCAGATCGATCAGGCCGGCCAGATGCGAGGTCGATCGCCGTCCGACCAGCTTTCGCTCCAACTGCCGGCGCGCCAGAGCTAAGCGGTCATGATCCTTCATGCCGGCCTCCGCGGCGGCGGCGACCGCCTCGCCCCAGGCGATCAAGCGCGCGGTGCGATTCACCGCACGGCGGCGTTCGCGGGAGACGAGGCGCAGACCAGCGTTCAGGCAGAGCAGATGCACCTTGGTCTTCTTAACCTCGCGCAATCCTGCCGCGACGAGAAGGGCGCCAAGCCAAGGTCGATGCTGCAGCGGTTCGATGTTTTGCCAGGCCTCCCAGAGAAATGCGCCTGCGAGAAGCGGCGGCAGATTTCGGGTTTGATCGCGCGCGGCGCGCCAGGCTTGCAGGCGCTCGTCCTGGTTCCAATCGAAATCATAGACGAGAGGATCGCGCGGCCGCGGCGCCGCCGATTCCCCGTCGATGACGCGTTGCGAGCGCGCGAGCGCGGCGTCGACAGCCGCGAACTCTGCCTCAAGTCCGTCTGGACGGCCGGAGGCGTCGCCGATCACATTCGTGTCAAAGCCGCCATCGTTCGAATTCTCAGCATCGCTATCCATCGCGCCAGACGGCTCTCCCTGCTGTCGCCTGCCCTCTTCCGGCGCGTCATCGCCGGCCGCGTCGCTGCGTAGCGCCCCGAGGCCGGCCTTCGACAAAGCCCAGTCGGGCGCTTCCGCGGCGATGCGCCGGCGCGCCCGCAGGATTGCGTGGGCGCGGATCAGTTCATGGGTCGGCGCACGGATATCCATGCCGGAATCGTGCAGCACGAGGTCTTCCAGGTGGACGAGCGCGCCCTCCAGCCAGAGCGCGGCGCAGGCCTCGGTAAAATGGGTTCTGGCAGTCCAGCCCTCCCTCACCGGGCTGGCGCGCAACCGCTCGTCGAGGCGCGCGAGGGCGTCGTCGGCCTGGGCAAGCGGTCCGGCCAGCGCGCGCCAGGGGATCGGGTCGGGGAGCGCATAAGGCGGAGAATCGGGCGTCATGAGGGACCGGCGGCCAAGTTGCTCGGCGAATTCGCGTCCAGAACCCGGAGACGTATCGCCAACTCCACGATACCATAATACTGATATTTCTCACTATTAATATTGACCGAGCATCTAAAACGCCATTATCTTCCGTCATAGTCGACCCTCTTCGCGCGCGCCTATCACTATCGATAATTACCTCTTATCGATACCCATAGACATCCCGCCCAAAATCGGCGATTCTGGGCGTCCAGAAGCCCGCCGGTGGTCTCGGCCGGCCTTCCGACCGACGAGAAACTCTGTTTCGCCCGCGCGAAAGGCGCCCGCCATGAGCATCGAGCCCAGCCGCCTCCCCGACGCCGCGTCCGTCGAGACCGTACTCGCCGAACTGAAGCCGGCCTCGGCCGACCTCGCCCTCGCCCCGGCCCTCAGCCGCGCCTTTCCCGGATTTTCCTTCACGGTCGCCGCGATCGACGATGCATACTGGCGCGATGAGCGCACCATTATCGACGGCGGCCGGACGCGCCTCGGCGACCACCACGCCTGGGTCACACGAGAGCTGGAAGCCATGGGCGGCGATCTGACCGCGTTCTGGGCCCGGCATCGCGCCGGCGATCTTCGGTTCGCCGAATGGCGCGGCGCCAGCGCCTTCGCCACCGCCGCCACCGGACCAGGCACGGCGGATTTCGTCCAGATCACCCTCGGCCGGGAAAGCGAATGGCGCGCCGGTCCCATCGTCGACCCCCACTACCGCCCGAACGATATCGAAAAACTGCTCGAGCCGACCTGGATCGCCCGCGACGACCAGGTCGAGGCGGATCGTCTGGCCGGGCCGGTCTACCGGTTGTCACAACGCCGCGGCGGCGCAATCGTGCATATGCGCGGCTTTCTCGGCCGCTGCGCGCGGGTCGAACGCGAGAACCGGGAAGCGCGTCGCCCGGAACTCGAGAGCCGCGTAATCCATGAGGTTGGCCCCGAAGGCGCGCGCGAGATATCTTTCCTCGACGCCGTTCCAGGCTGGTTCGACTTCGTCCCGCGCGAGGTCCGCTTTTTCGAGGATTGGGAGCGTTCGAGCGCGTCGGCCGAGCGGATTTTCGACCATTGGGCGTTCGACATCCGCGACGATGAACATCGTGGTCGGCGCGAGGTCGGATTCATTCCGCGGCCGCTGCGGGCGCCGGCCGAAAAGCTTCCCGCCGACGACGCCCCGTCCGTGTATCGGTTGATGGAGCGCGTCGAAGCCGTCGATCGCGAAATCGGTCTAAAATTCGGCTGGTTTTTCCTGATGACGCACGGAAATTGGGTCGACCCTGACGTTGGGCATGCGATCGCGGCCGGCCTGCGTGCACAGCGCGTCCGGCTGCCGGATCGCGACGCCAAAGTCCTGCTCCGCTGGGACGACGCCCGCTACCTTTTCTGATCGGACAGCGCGACCATGGACGACATCCCTGCCCGCCTCGCCGACCCGGAAACGCGCCGCGCGTTGCAGCTTGACGCGCTTTCCGCCATCCTTCCCATGGACCGGCGCGACCGCCTCGCCCAGATTCTCACCGATGACGACGTTGAGACTCTCAAACATCTCGCCCGCGAGGGGATGGGGGAAAATAGCCTGCGGGCGCTCGCGTCGGATTTGGCCTATCTGGAAGCCTGGGCGCAGGCGGCGACCGCTGCCCCCCTGCCCTGGCCGGCGCCCGAAGGGCTGGCATTGAAATTTGTCGCGCATCACTTGTGGGATCCCGCCAAGCGCGAAGTTGAGGCGGCGCACGGCATGCCGGCCGAAGTTACGGCCACGCTTACCGCCATTGGCGCTTTGCGCGTCGACGGGCCGCATGCGCCATCGACGGTCAAACGGCGCCTGGCCAGCTGGAGCACCCTGCACCGCTGGCGAGGGCTCGAGGGTCCCTTCGCCGCCCCCATGCTGCGGGCCGCGATCCGCCTGGCGGTGCGCGCCGCGGCGCGGCCTCGCCGCCGCAAGAGCAAGCGCGCCGTCACCCGCGACATTCTCGACCGCTTGCTCGCTGCGTGCCGCGGCGATCGGCTTGCCGATTGCCGCGATTCCGCCCTGCTGCTGATCGCCTTCGGGTCCGGAGGACGCAGGCGCAGCGAAATAGCACGCCTGCGCGTCGAACAGTTTTCCGACGAAGCGCCGGTGTCGCTCGATCCAAGCGACCCTTCATCTGCGCCGCTGCCCTGCATGGCGATCGCTCTCGGTCGGACCAAAACCGCTGGCGCTGACGACGATTCGCGCGTCCTGCTGGTCGGGCCGCCGGTCGAGGCCCTGCGAACATGGCTTGAGCGCGCCGACATAGCGAGGGGGCCGATTTTTCGCGCCATCGATCAATGGGAAGGGATGGAGGAGCGGGCGCTGACGCCCCAAGCCGTCAACCTGATCGTCAAGCGCCGCTGCCTGCAAGCGGGCCTCGACCCGGCTCAGTTCAGCGCCCATGGCCTGCGCTCAGGCTATCTCACCGAGGCCGCGCGGTCCGGCGTCTCGCTGCCCGAAGCCATGCAGCAATCGCAACACCGATCCGTCCAGCAGGCGGCGAGCTATTACAATGACGCCGAGCGACGTCAGGGCAAGGCGGCGCGGTTGACCCTATGAGAGGCTTCGTGCGGCCAAACCGCCGGCGTTCCCAAGCGTTGTGGCTAAGGGCGTCAATCCGACGTTTCCCCTTCAATCTGACCAAGGCTGCGGGACTATAGCCGCGAAAGCCCGATCATCGCTCAAGAATCGAGGCGCCGCCGCATCAGCGGGGACGTTCCCTCGCCTGCCTTGGCCCGGATGTCGCTCAGAGCTATCCGCAGTTCCTCTTGCACGTCATCGGGCGCAATGCGTCCGCTCAAAGCCGCGAGCGCCGCAAGTTTCAAAGCGGCGATCATCGTCGCTTCGCTGGCGGCGCCCACAGAAAGCCTTTTGGTGTCAGCGTTCTGCAGCGACACCATCGCAGATCTGGTCAGCGCCTCGTAGCTGGCGTCTTTCACCGCCTCATAGGCAGCTAGATCCATATCGCTTTCAGTTCTGCTCGGCCGTCCCGGAGGCGGCGCTGCATTTTTGACCGCGGTCTCGACTTCGCTCACGACCTCGTCGACGAGGGTGACGAGTTCGGCTGCGCGGCCATCGAGATCGGCCCAGGGAATGCGGCGGGCGCCAAGATTCTGCTGCGCCATCAACTCTTCGTTCGTGCGGGCGGCGATCCGCGCGCTAACGGTGAGACCACTCTGATCATAGCCGAACACCGTCATGATCCGGACGCGCGGTTTTCGAGCGGACCCCTTGCGAAGCTGCTCGCCACGTTCCAGCGCCGCGGCGATCGCAGCGCCAACAGAGATTGAGCTATTGGTCATCATCCCTCCCACCTAAGCGACCCGCGCGGCGGCGCGCCATCCGCGCCTATCGCAAAGTCTATCTGATTCTCCGAATTCGCCGGAATCGACTCAGTCACTTGTCACGGGGCGCGCCTGTCCTAAGCGGCCGCAGCCATTGATCCTCGCCGTCCGTGGTTTCGCGAAAGCCGACGCTCCATCGTCCGACGCATCTGGCTAGGCCCGCTTCTTTTCGCGCTTCCGGCTGCCGATCAGCGCCATCAGCATCGGCCCCAGCGAGAACTGCCCTGCCTTCGCCCGCTCCGTCAGCCCACGCAAATATCCACCCGCGCTGTTGATCGCGGCGCTTCGTTGGAGGATTGCCGCGACAACCACCGCCGCTGGAAGTTCTCCCATCACCTCCAGCGCCTCATCCCAGGCGCTGGGGCTGATCCCCAACATCGGCCGGACCACCGCCGCGGTCGCCAGGAAATCGCGCCAATTGGAAATTCCGGTCTTGGCGTAGTCGACGATGTCGGGGCAGGCGTCGAGAACCATTCCTAATGGGAACACCCCGTCCGGAACCCTGGGCGTTTGTATCTTAGACTCAACCCCCGCCGCCCTGCTTTCTCGAGGAGCGGGTTCAAGTTCAGTGAGGTGACTTGGATTTGAATTCTGTTTGTGCTGCTCACTTTGAGACTCATTGGCGCTTGGATTCTTAGATTTTATGTGATCTTCCAGCAGCATAAGCACTTCGTCGGCGAGCATGGATAACTCTTCGGCAACCGGCTCAAGCTCCTGACGCGTCGCGGTGCGCGGAATCCGCTCGACGATGCCCCGATACAACGCGTGGATGTCCGGCCAATCAGCAAGGCCGCGCCCGCGAAGTCCGACCGGCACCCTCTCCTCAACCCCCGTGGCAATCATCTTGGCGATGTCGCGCCGGCAGATGGTGATGCGCTCGCGCACGAGCTTCAGTGCCCGCTCGTCAGCCCGGACCTCTTCCGCCCAGGCCTCAAATTCGTCGGCGCGGGCAACGAGCGGACTCAAATCGAAGCCGAAAGCCAGTTCGATATCGCCTCCCCGCCCTTTCCGGGAGTAACGCTTGCCGTTGGGACTGTCGCGGCGGATCACCAGGCCGCAATCGACCAGCGCCGCCAGATGACGCCGCATCGTCGCCGGCGCCATGCCGTGCGCCCGCAAGGCAAGCTGGTAATTCGACGGGAAAACGATCAGATTCTCGCCGGACAGCACCGTTTCGGGGTGAAAGCTGAGCAAAGCGTCCAGCACGGCCAGCGAGCGCTCGGACACGCCGACCCTCGCCTTGGCCGCGCAGACCGCCCGGAAGACCTGCCATTTGTGAACCGCCTTCTCCGGCGGCCGGGCCTTCGCGCTAATCTGGCTTGCCACATGGGCAAGCGTCAGCGTTCGCCGCCCAAAGGGCGTCGTCGAGAAATGAGGTTCCACTTTCTTTCACCTTCAGTAAGGCAAAAGAAATCTGCTCGCCGAACAACGACGTTTGAAACGCTTGACAGTGATTCGCGAAAATGGGATTCTCTGGGTGCTTAGATCAGAGAAAGGCTTCCGCGCGGCGACGTTCGGGGGCTTTTTTCTTTTGCGGCTTAGTCTCCTTGGTTGCGGGTTTTCGCGTCCTTGAACGCGCAATAGAGCGCGTCGAGGCTCGACGAAATGTATTTGCCAAATTCGCCGGCATCTTTCGATTTGAGCGAAAGGCTGAAGGTCTTTCCCGTATTGCGATAGCTTGCCGCGACCATCTCGTCGGCAGGAGCCCATGCTCCGGCGCCCCTATTCGGGGCAGCTTTACGAGCGTCCTTCCGCACTAATTTCAATTGCGCAAGTACGTAGTTGAAGCGCCCGATGCTCTCGGTCGAACGAAACCCGTCCGAAAAAACGACCTCCTTGGCGAAATCCGCTCTCTTTGGATGCGCCATGAGTTTTTTTAGCTCTTCCCACCTGTCTCGCCCGACGGACTTTGCTGCTCCGATCGCCTCAATCACAGTTGGAGGCACCGATTCCACTACCGACAACATTCGCGAAAGTAGCGTGTCATCGACGCTCAGCGCAGACTTGATGGTCTCCTTGCTCTGCCCCATGCTAAGCAATTTTTTGGCGAATAGCGCTTTTTCGATGAAGGACAAGTTCGCCCTGCGGGAGTTCTCCTGCCCCTGCGCGATGATGTGCGCAATCGCCTCAAGATTTTTCACGACAGCGCGAACGGGAATCCCGAGTTCTCTCGCCGCTCGCGTCCGCCGATGCCCGAACACGACCATGTATCGACCATCGACATCGGGGTGCGGCCGCACAAGGATCGGCTGTAACTGGCCCTCGTCCTTCATTCCTTGCCGAAACAGCGCAAACTCTTCCTCGTCCTCTTCGATGCGATCGGAGACAAAGGACCCATCGACCAAGTTCGGGTCCAAACTGACGATCGCTTCACCGGCAATCATCTTCTTTGTGTTTTCTGCCATTTCCTCGATCGAAAGCATCATCGAACGCGACGCGCCCCGATTGGCGTACTCGGAGCGCGCTTCGTGATCAGCTTTGGTCGCATCGTGGTTGGTAACGCTCGCTAGGAGATTTTTGCGTGCCATCATGACCTCCTCTGGATCACGACAACCCATTGAGATAGAAATCGAATTGAAAATTCTGCACGGCTGTCAAAGAGGGGCTTCATTTGCGTCCCCAAGCCTCGTGCATGAGAGACGTAATCTCCTCGTTCACTGAATTGAGCGCTTCTAGCGCGCGGTCATACGTTGCCCGGATGAATTGGGAGCGCTCGACCTCATAGAGAGATTGATTCGTGATGCCTGCGTCAGAAATGGCCGTGGACTTCACCATAGGGTTCTTCAGCATCTGCTTTGAGAACAGCGCCTGCATAAAGCCAACCATCTGGGCCTGCGGCCCATCGGTCGGCTCGTAGCGCGTCACCAGATATCGAAACCACTTGAGGCGCACCTGCGCGCCCGCCTTGCTGATCGAGCGCAAAATGCCACCAAGCATGAGCAAGAACTGACTCATCGACATTACGTCGAGCATTTGCGGGTGGATCGTAATTAGGACCGACGTGGAAGCCGTCAACGCAGTCAGCGTCAAATAGCCAAGCTGCGGGGGGCAATCGATAATGACGACATCGTAACGATCGTCGACTTCTCTCAGCGCGTCGGTAATACGCGTGAAAAATAGACGCCCATCCGAAGACGACCGGTTCGATGCGGCCAGCGGTGTGTCATATTCATATTCCTGAAGCTCAAGGTTCGCCGGCACGATATCGAGGCCCGGAAAATTCGTCGCACGTATCACCTGAGAGATTGGCTTCTTGGCTTCATCGTATCGCAGAGCCTCATAGAGCGAGAGATTTCTGTCGAGCTCGGGTTGAAACCCGTGAAGGGCAGAAAGGGAGGCCTGCGGATCCAAATCAATTGCGAGCACGCGATGACCCGTGAGGGCGAGATGTTGTGCGAGATGAGCAGCGGTTGTGGTTTTGCCGCTGCCGCCCTTGAAATTCACGACGGAGGTCACCTGCAGGCGTTCGCCCGCCCTTCGATGAGGAACGTATTTTTTGAAGTCCGCGCGGCCGTGTCGATCGAGGTATTGGCGCAATTCTAGCATTTGCTCTGCGGTATACGTCCTTCGCCCAGAGACAGAGGTGGTAGGCGTCGGCCCCTTCCCCTCAAGATGGAGCTTCTTGACGTTCGATTGCGTGACGCCCAGAAAATACGCCGCTTCCGAGAGTGAGAACTGTCGAAGTCCTTTCGTGGCATTGGGAGGATAGTGCTCAATCCGGAGCATGTTCAGCTTGTCCGAGATCAGTTCTCCTTGTTGGAGAATGGTCTCGTGGAAGTTGAAAGCCTCAAGATCCTCGATAGGTGCCGCCATATTCATCCGCGCCGTTCCCGGAATAACGCTTTTCCGCGACAATCCTCGTCGCAAGCGTGAACTATGCCCGATTCTCTCCGAACGGCAACCGATTTTAAGTTAACGAGAGGTTAATGCCCCGATTCGACGATCGGCACCACTGCACGCAGAATCGACGAGGGTTATGCCGCTACATTTATTGAGTATTTTTGCATTCCGCACGGCTGTCAAAATCTAAGCCCTCCCGCGCATCGCGATCCTCGCTTATTAACAGAGACAAGAGATCGCCGGTCCTCATTCCGTTCCACAGCTATTTGGAAGAAACCGAAGAATAGCGGTGCTCATCCGCCGCCGCCAAAACGCGAGACCGGGATGCCCAACGCCTTCGCCTTGTCG
>NZ_LMUI01000029.1:20021-33054 GCF_009765995.1 Methylocapsa sp. S129 | reverse complement strand
GCGCGAGTTCCTGCCGGCCGCGCTGGAGGTCGTCGAGACGCCAGCTTCGCCGCTCGGGCGGGGAATCGCCTTTGGCATACTCGCCTTCTTCTGCGCGGCGCTCGCCTGGTCGTGGTTCGGCTATGTCGACATAATCGCCACGGCTCAAGGCCGGCTGTTGCCGACCGGCAGGGTCAAGGTGGTGCAGCCGCTTGAAGCGGGAATCGTGCGGGACATCCGCGTGCAGGATGGCGACATCGTCCATGCCGGCGATCTTCTGGTCGCGCTCGACGGCACGACGACCTCGGCCGATCGCGATCGGGCGGCGCATGATCTGATGACGGCCGAACTCGATATCGCCAGGCTTCTGGCGCTGAAAAATGAAAATGATCCTGGCAAGGCGGTCGAAGCCTTCGTCGCGCCCGACAACGCGGCCGCGCATGAACTGGAAATGGCGCGCGCGTTCACCTGGGCGCAGGCGGCCGAACAGGCCGCCAAACTCGCCGCCCTCGACCAGCAGATCGATCAGAAGCGCGCCGAATCCGAGGAGGTTCGCGCGGGCATCGACAAGCTCCAGGCGACGATTCCGCTGCTGCAGCAAAAGGATGTTCTTCGCACCAAGTTGCTGGCGTTGGAATATGGCAACCGCTTTGCCTGGCTCGACGCGGAGCAGGCGCTCCAGGAGGCCCAGCATGATCTCATCGTGCAGGGTCGGAAAGCGGTCGAGACGGATGCGGCGCGCGCCGCGCTGGAGCGTCAGCGCGATCAGACGCGCGCGGAATACGCCCATAAGGTTCTTAGCGATCTGGCCGACGCGGAACAGAAGGCCAGTCAGCAGACGCAAGACCTCGTCAAGGCAACGCGCAAATCGGCGGAGACGGAGCTGCGCGCGCCGATCGACGGGGTCGTCCAACAACTGGCGATCCACACCTTAGGCGGCGTGGTGACGCCCGCGCAGCAGCTTCTGGTGATCGTGCCGGAGGGTCAGTCGCTCATCCTGGAAGCGATGGTGTCGAACGCCGATGTCGGATTTGTCCACGCCGGTCAGGAAGTCGAAGTGAAAGTCGAAACCTTCAATTTTACGCGATACGGCTTGATCCATGGGCGCGTCATCTCCATCAGCCCCGATGTCGTCACCGAGGACAAGCGGCCGACCGATGACAACGGCGCCAATTCGGGCGACGCCAAGAACGCAAAGGGCGATCAACAGGCCAACAACTCGCCTTCCTATGTCGCGCGCGTCGCGCTGGAGGGAACCAGCATGGTGGTCGACGGCAGAACGGAGCCGCTGCGGCCCGGCATGGCGGTCACCGCGGAGATCAAGACGGGCTCGCGGCGCATTCTCGAATATCTGCTCTCGCCGCTCAGACAATATTCGCAGGAAGCCATTAGGGAGAGGTGATGGACCCAGAGAGCGAGGGCTATCGCGACGAACGCTGGGTGTTCGATTGTCGTCGGCTCTGATGCTCACGACTGAACAGGCGTTGTTCAAATCTTCTGCTTCAAAGAGGGAAGAGGGAGGCGATGACGGAATCGTGATTAACACTCGACGGTTTGCGCCTTTTCGATGTCAATCGTCCAATCTAACTTCGTGGAAATGGTAGCGTCGAAGTACTTCGCGTTTCCATCAAAGTGAGGCTGGTCCATGGGAGTTGCGTTGGAATCCGGGCTTGCCAGTCTGATTGTCCTGTCACGTTTTCGTGGGTTCGCCGCTGCCATCGGTCAGATGCGGCATCGCTTTCCTGCGGCACAAATTGGCGTCGTTGATATCCACCGCGGCGCGCCCGGACATGGCCTGAAAGCGCACGCGAGAACGGTTTCAAGAAAGCGCCTCGACAACGTGGTGTTGCCAACGACCGACCTGTCGAAGGCCGAAATCCAGGCCAACGAACATCAAGAAGGCATGCGGAAATTCGTATTGAAACGTGGCCTGGACGTTGCGCGTGCCCGTCGACGGCACGGTGTAACAACTCGCCGCCCATACGCTCGACAGCATCGTCACGCCGGCACAGCAACTCAGAGTGCCCCCAAAGTGACCGGCCTGGAGATTGAGGCGATGCTGGCTAACAAGGACGTCGGCTTTGTTCATAAGGGGCAGGAGGTCGAGATCAAGGTCGAGGCCTTCACCTTCACGCGCTATGGGTTGCTGCATGGCGTCGTCGCGAGCGTAAGCCAGGATGTCGTCACACCGCAAGATTCGAGTGTCGATGCGCGCGGTTCGCGTAAGGACGATTCCGACGCTGAGAGCGACGAGAAGGAGCGCCAGTCGCGGCAGCCGACCTATGTCGCGCATGTCGCGCTCGCGGCGACCGGCATTCAGACGGAGAATGGTTTTGCGCCGCTGGAGCCCGGCATAGCGGTGACGGCGGAAATCAAGACAGGACGACGGTCGGTGATCAGCTATTTGTTGTCGCCGCTCATTCGGTTCAAGCAGGAAGGATTAAGGGAGAGATGAGAACGCGTTTGCAGAGCGGAAAACACCTGGTTCGACGGCGCAGGCGTCAAGCGCGTGGTCAGAACAATTATGTCTAAAATCGCCGCGATGACTGGTGGTCAATTTAAATACGCGGCGTTAATATCACTCTTTTTAATTAACGCCGCATATCCAGAAAGCGTCTTACCAAAGAAAGATCCTGACAATGCGTCCCCGTATAAAGTGACATCCTATCAACAATCCACCTTAGAGTTGATGGACTATAATTTTATAAATTTTCCTAAAGACAATGACGAACAATTTCCACATCTGTACAGTATCGGTGGCCGAGGTATTTTTCAAACGTTAACTTATATTTCTATTCGGATGGCGGAGGACAATATCGCTAGAATCGCAGTCGCCGCCAAAATCGGAACGGATCGTTCCCCAGAATATCAGATAATAAATGACGGTCAACACTATGTCGTCCCACCCACAAGTATTGCAGACCAAAATCCAGACATCAATGCAATCGAACGGCAATCACGCCATGGTAATGATTCACTCGGAAACGGCAAATTAACGCTCGCTGGCGGGTACGCACTAAATATTGCTTTTTACGATAAAGAAAATACAAAGCACAATCTCACGGTCAGCAACGACGATAATGACTATGTTGATGCGTATTTTGGCGAACTCCTACCTACGATAGGATGTATATTATATACGCATATGCTTCACGTTAGATGGGACGACGAAAGTCAAGATATCGCTATTGCTCTTCCGTCAACCTCTGATGCAGAGGACGAAGTGGGAGGATATGACGAAGATCGCTCGTGCAAAGATCAATTTGGAAAAACACATAATTCTATCTTTGCTGATATTAGCAGTTCAAATCGAATGCTGGCTTCAGACCATCTTATATACATATCAAATAAACACAATATATTTTCATTTCCAATAGAATGGCTAAACCCATCACGATCGGGAAGAGACGGCACACGTGACCGTTTCATTATACAGAAACAGATAATATTACCGGCATTAGAGAATGCTAGAGATGCTGTACTAAATAACAAAGATATCCTTGCGAAATGTCGAACAAGAGCAGTCGATTGCGTCCAAGAATTAATCGACAGCACGTTTCTTTCGCTTGCGCAGAAAAAATGAGGAGATATTCGAATGGCGAACACGACTTCACTCACTGAGAATCAAATTAATGCACTATCGGCATATGCCGTTGGTTTGGGATCGGAAGGGCACGCTGTCGCTCCCGCGGTAAGTCTAGCCGGACGAAATTCAGGATACGCGGTTGGCATCATGCAATGGGATTTCGGAGAACGAAATAGTAGCAGCAGTCAGTGGGCGGAACTATATAACAATTTTATTTCTGGGTTTGAGGCATCCCCTCAAGCGGCAACGTTGACGTCAAGCGATATATCCCAAATCTTGGTGAGTCTGCCCCAGAGCGGAAATCAGTTGCAGAATAGTGGGCAATATCTCAGTGCAACCCAACTGAGCGCGTTAAATGCCTACGTCAGTAGCTCAGATGGCTTGGCGGCAGTTAATCAACTTGACCAAGCTGCGATTGGTTATTTGTCAACATCAGCCACGAGTGCCGCTAATTTGGTGGCAGCTAGTGGCTCCGACCAAGATGCGCAGGCCGTAGCGGCAGCGATGGCTGCCAAATTGACAAATCAAACGGGCAGTGACAACGCATTCACCAACTATCTGCAAGGATTTGTCTCTCAAAATCAGCAAATAACCGTAGATGACATCGGTGACTACGCGGACAATCTTTCTGGAGCAGCGCAGACAGGTTTTAATCAAGCGTTTAGCGCCGCTAATATCATGAATATGATGGCCGATAGCAATAACGCAACGTTGCAGGCCGTTTATTCGGATATGGTGAACAACTTGTCGAATGAGCCCGCTTCCTTGGTATCGCAAGACGGCTTGTACGATTTAGGAGAAAGATTAATCACAGCTAATCCTGATGCTGCAGCCAATATCATCGACGCTATCAACTCTGGGGCTACATATTCAAATAGTGCGGGATCAGCTGCGAACGCAGACGGATTTATCGCTTGGAGTAGCACGACGCAAACATATACCCAAGGAACCTTTGCGTCGACTGGCGGGGTCGTAGTTATTTGGAATAAAGACGGGACCGCATTTGTAATTCAAAACGGGGTGTCCACCCAGTTGGACGATATTTCGGATATAGAATACGACAAAGCGTCACAGTCGATGTCGATCGACATGCCGGACGGTTCAACGATTATTCTCTCGCAAAACCAACAAGACACTGACACGCAATACGCCTTTAATGCCACGACAGGCGCTCCGCAGGATGACGCGTTGAGCGCGATTAATTCTGCCCTTGATCTCAGCGATCAAAGCATAGGCTCCTTCACCGGCGGCGCCAGTTTGAGTTATGTGGAGGCAGATCAGGTTGATGCGGCTGGAGATATGAGCGCATCCGTTTCTGGAAGCGGAGCGCCCGTCGCCTTGACAGGGGCGGCTATTACCCTAGACGCAGACGCTTCGGCTACTGTCACAGGCGGCACGAACTCTCTGTCGCTCGGCTCTGGCTCCTCCGCGACCCTCACGGGAACTGGCGAGACAGTCAACGCGTCGATAGCTAACTTGACGCTCGGCGCGGGGTCCAGCGCTCAGGTGTTCGGAACCTACGACACCTTGGCTGCCCAGAGCGGTTCCGGCGGTCTTGACACCTTTGCCGCTGTCTCTTCTGGTCAGCAGATCGTCAATGGCTTTGCCGACAACAATACCAACGGCGCGACGGCGGCGACCGCCAACAGCGGCGACACATCCGTGACGGTCGAAGCCTATTCAGGTGGCTCCAGCACCCCGCAGACGACAACGATTTCCGTCAACTCCAACGGCGACACGAGTGTCTCGACAGCCGGCTCCTATCTCGCCAATTACGTTGCCGGCCTAGACGGCCAGGCGCAAAACACGACCGGCTGGACGCAAGTCGCGAGCAACGACCCGACGATCGGGCTTTCCAACGGCCAAGGCGTGACAGTCGCGACGACCTCGGGTCAGACGATCACGGCAGGTGGAACGAACCCCGGCATCGTGGTCGATGGGGCCGGCGGCAACCAAGTCTCGGTTGGCGCTAACAATTCCGCTATTGTGGTCGGATCGAACGATCAGGCCTCCGCGGCGGCCGGCGCAACTCTCTCCCTCGCGGGCGATCTCGACACGATCAATGGGCCGAGCAGCGGACCCTGCACGCTCGATGTAACGGGGAACAGTGACAACGTCGATAGTTCGAACGCCTCCGTGACCCTTGGCACGAATTCGACCAGTGACGCGGTCACCGGATCGAGCGACACGATCGCTGAGGGCAGCGACGACAGTGTAAACGTCTACGGCAGTTCCGAGACCGTCAACTTCAACGGCGGCGCCGACTATGTCGGCCTGCTCAACGGCAACGGCGCAACGGACGTCGTCAACAACGACGTGGCGGGGGACAGCGTCAATATCGCCAGCAACACCTCGGCGACGATCAACGGCACAGGGGGGTATTTCGGCATCGTCGGGAGCGACATCACCGTGACCGCCTCAGGCGACTCCGCTGAGACGTTGAATGATGTCGCATTCACCCTCGACGGCAGCGACGATTCACTGGGTCTGGGCGCTGGCAGTTCGATCGTGGTCAATGGCGGCGACAATACTGTCGGTCTCAACGGGACAGACAATGCGTTGATAAGTAGCGGCTCGGGGAATGTCGTGAACAACGACGACGCGACCACGATGACTAGCAACGGGCCGGTCGGCGATATCGTCAATCTTGGCAGCAACACGTCGACGACGATCAATGGAGCGGCGGGCTATTTCGGCATTGTTGGGACCGACGTCCAGGTCACAGCGTCAGGCGAAACCGCCAACACTTTTTCGGCGGTCTCGTTCACCCTTACGGGTAGCAATGACGTAGTCGATCTTAATACGAACTCATCCGCGACCCTGAGCGGTTCTAGCAATACGCTCAATCTCGAGGGGGGTGATTACGAGTATGTCGAGAGCGGCACGGCCGACGTCGTCAACAACGACGTGTCCGGCGACACGGTCAATCTCGGAAGCAACACGTCGACGACGATCACCGGGACGGGAGGCTATTTCGGCATCGTTGGAACCGGCGTCACCGTGACCGCTTCCGGAGAGTCCGCAGACACATTCAGCGGCGCTTCGTTCACACTCACAGGAGGTAACGACGTAGTCGATCTTAATACCAACTCGTCCTCGACCCTGAACGGCTCGAGCAATACGCTCAATCTTGAAGGCGACGACAGCGCGGAGATCGCAGGGGGCGCAAGCGACATCGTCAACAACGATGTGTCCGGCGACAGCGTCAATATCGCCAGCAACACCTCGGCGACGATCACCGGGTCAGGCGGCGCCATTGGGTTGGATGGGTCGGGCGACGATCTGACGGCGTCGGACGAGACGATCACCGCAGCCGCGAGCGTGGCGGATGAGACCATCTACGGCTCGAACGTAACGATCAATGCTGACAGCGGTTTTATTGGGACCGTCATTGGCAACGACAACACGATCGAGACGACCGCCAACACGAGCTCGTCCATCGACGTTGACGGCACGGGCGATCTGGTGCTCGCTCGAGCGAACGTCGACAACAGCACACAGAATTCAGTTGCGATCGAGGGTAGCGACTCGAACGCCACCGTCGATGGCGGGAATTTCACGGTCGATCTGACCGCCGCGGGTCAGACCGTGACCATGGGCCCGGGCTCGTATGGTGATCTGATCAGCACGGCGAGCGGCGCGGATAGCGAAACCATCAATGATCAAAACTCGACGATTGACGCGGGCAGCAACTCAAGCCTCACCGTGAATGGTTCGGGCAATACGCTCAATCTCAATGGCGGCGACAACGCGGAGATCGCCAGCGGGACCGGGGAGATTGTGAGCAACGACGTGTCGGGCGACGCAGTCAATCTGGCGAGCAACACGTCGACGACGATCAATGGCATAGGGGGGTATTTCGGCATTGTGGGGACAAACGTCCAAGTCAATGCGTCGGGCGATAGCGCAGAGACATGGAATGACGTTTCATTCAACCTGACGGGTAACGACGATTCATTGGGTCTGGGCGCTGGCAGTTCGATCGTGGTCAATGGCGGCGACAATACTGTGGATCTCAACGGGACAGACAATGCGTTCATAAGCAGTGGCTCTAGCAATGTCGTGAACAATGACGACGCCACCACCATGACCGACAATGGGCCGGTCGGCGACATCGTCAATCTTGGTAGCAATACGTCGACGACGATCAATGGAACAGGGGGCTATTTCGGCATCGTCGGAACCGGCGTCACCGTGGCTGCTTCTGGGGAGTCCGCCGATACGTTCAGCGGCGCTTCGTTCACCCTTACTGGAAGCAACAACGTAGTCGATCTTAATACGAACTCGTCCGCGACCCTGAACGGCTCGAGCAATACGCTCAATCTTGAGGGGGACGACAGCGCGGAGATCGCAGGGGGCGTAAGCGACATCGTCAACAACGACGTTTCGGGGGATGGCGTCAATATCGGTAGCGACACGTCGGCGACGATCACCGGGACGGGAGGTTATTTCGGCATTGTCGGGACCGACGTGACCGTGACCGCATCTGGGGATTCTGCCGAAACAATCGCGGGGGCTTCGTTCACCCTCGAGGGCGACAACGACAATATCGGGATTGGCGCGAATAGTTCGGCCACGGTGAACGGCTCGAACGACGTTGTTGGCATGAACGGCTCGGACGAAACGGTGACCGCATCGGATGATACGATCAACACGGCGGCGAACGCGATAGGCGATTACGTCTACGGATCGAGCGACACAGTCAACGCGTCTGGCGGTTTCTCGGGTAATGTCTATGGCGGCTCTGACACCGTCAACTTCAACGGCGGCGCTGATTATGTCGGCTTGCTGAACGGAAACGGCGTCACGGATGTCGTGAACAACGACGTGGCAGGGGACAGCGTCAATATCGCCAGCAATACCTCGGCGACGATCAACGGCACAGGCGGCTATTTCGGCATTGTCGGCACGGACGTTGAGGTCACGGCGTCGGGCGATACGGCCGAAACTACGAACGGAGCGACGTTCACGCTCAACGGCAGCAGTGACGTAATCGACCTAGCCGTCAACGCAAGCGTAACCGGATACGGCTCCGGCGATACCATCAATATGAGCGGCGGCGATTATGAGTATGTCGCCAGCGGGACCGGGGATATTGTCAACAACGACGTCTCCGGCGATGCGGTCAACCTGGCGAGCGACACGTCGACGACGATCTACGGCACAGGGGGGTATTTCGGCATTGTCGGGACAAACGTCCAAGTCATTGCGTCGGGTGACAGCGCAGAGACATGGAATGACGTTTCATTCAACCTGACGGGTAACGACGACAATGTTTCGGTGGGCACAGGCAGTTACATTGGGCTGATTGCTGGAGACCAGAGCGACACGATCAACGCGAGCGGCGATGAGATCGTGACGCAAAACGATGTGACCGGCACTTTCAACGGCTCCGATGACACGATTAATCTCGGTGAAAATACAAGCGTAACGGCAGTCGGCACGGAGAACTCCATCAACATGACCGGGGCAGGGACGAGCGCAACCGTTGACGGCGCCAATACGGTCGATGTCTTCGGGGCGAACGAAACTCTGACTCTGGGGTCGACAGGCGACATCGTGGTACTGGCGAACAATGCAACGGGTGAGGTTATTTACGGCAACGGCGAGACGGTCGATTTGGGGCTGGATGACACAGCCACGATCTCTGGAACCGGACCCTCGAGCAGCGCTATCATCAACTACGTCGATGGCTCTTCCACGAACGAGGTCTTCGATCCGCAGAGCAATATCCTGGTACAATTCACGGACTATAGCGACCCCAATCTGACGGGGTCCGTCATCGAGCAAGGCGAGAATTGGACGGGGGGCGGTTCGCAGATCGTGCTTTACTCCGGTTTGGAGGCCGGCGTTTCCTTGGAGACGAATAATTACACCGGCGCGAATGGTACGGGCGCGCTGACCAGCGCCGACTTCAACTTCACTGCCGGCGGTTCCGAAATCGATGTCTACAATCCGCAGAGCGGCGTTTCCCTTCAGTTCACGGACTATACCGACGCCAATGAGACGGGGCCCGTCATCGAGCAAGGCGAGAATTGGACGGGAGGCGGTTCGCAGATCGTGCTTTACTCCGGTTTGGAGGCCGGCGTTTCCTTGGAGACGAATAATTACGCCGGCGCGAATGGTACGGGCACGCTGACCAGCGCCGACTTCAATTTCACTGCCGGCGGCTCCGAAAGCGATGTCTACAATCCGCAGAGCGGTGTTACCGATCAGTACACTGGCTACAGCAGCAGCGGCTCAATTCTCTACCAGGGCGACAATTGGTCAAGCGGCGGCTCACAGATCGAGTTCTACAATCCGGCATCAGGGGTTTCGTCGGCGACCGAAAATTGGTCCGGCGGCGATGGAACCGGAGAGCTAACCACCGAAACGGTCCAACTTACCGACGGCTCATCGGCCGACGCGAGTTTCTCCTATAACGCAAGCGGCTCCGAGAGCTCCGAGACAGTCGACTACTATAATTCCAGCGGCGGTTCCCTCGGCTACGAAGTTTACAATGGTGACGGCGACGCCCTCGGAGGAAATTACGATGGCGGAGACTACGATGATGGAGGATATGGCGACGGCGGAGGATATGGCGGCGGAGACGGAGGCGGCTATGATTTTGCCAAATCCAGCAAATCCCCAGGGAAACTCAGTGGGACGGACATCGGCGCCATCGCTCAATACGACCTCAGCGACGCGAACGATCCGCTCGCCGCCAAGGCGGCTGAAAATGCAAGACGCCAGGCGTCGACGGCGGCGACATCCTCTGCGGAACAGAAGGGATCAGTCTTCGAAGCCGCCAAGTGGGATAGCACTGTTATTACCTGGTCTGTTGCAACAACCCCAGGCACGGCCGCCGATCCATTCAGCAATTATCTGAACGCGCAGGAAGAGGGCATCGTTGCGCAGGCGTTTCAGACTTGGGCCGCAGCCTCGGGCCTTACCTTTGAGGAAGTGCCGGATTCATCGCAGTCGGACATTCGCATCGGCTTAGGCGATTTCGACACGAGTTTGACAGGAATTGTTGGCTACACGAGCTTCGCGACACAAGGCGGTCAGATGCAGCCAGATGCGATCATCAGGCTTGAGGATCCGGCCGAAACCCCCTTAAGCGCCGGTAGCGATGGGCAACTGACCTACTCGGGAACCCAGGCGGAATTTTATCAGGTTGCGCTGCACGAGATCGGTCATGCCCTTGGGCTTGCCGACAATTCCGACCCGAACTCCGTCATGTATTACGAGTCGACCGCCAACAATCGCACGCTCGATCAGACCGACGTGAACGGCATCCGTCAGCTCTACAATGCGACTGGACAATCGTCGACCGCAGGGAGCGTTCAAACCGATCTCGGCGTGAACCTCCTCGTGCAGGCCATGGCTTCCTTCAATACGCAGATGTCCAGCACAGGTCTAACGGCGCTCCCGGTTCATGCGATGGTAGAGGATCACATCCTTGCCGCCGCTGCGCACGTACACTAAGCGTGAGGCTCGGCGACATTGGCTGCGATTCATTGCCCCCTTCCGGGCGCTGAATGTTGCGATTGTCGTCAACAGATTCAGCTATAACTGAAGCGAACCAGCGCCGGGGACGTTGAACCGCTCGCGGCGAATCGAGCAAGCTTCGGCAGATACGTCGAAAGTCCGCTTGTCCGCGATGTCGGAGGATTCTGCACGGTGTTGCATCTGCATTTCATCTCTGGGCTCCCACGATCAGGATCGACTTTGCTCTGCGCCTTGTTACGGCAGAATCCGCGCTTTCATGCTGCGATGACAAGTCCCGTTGTCTCATTGTGTAGCGGGCTTCTGCCAAAGATGAGCGGCGCCAGCGAATTTGCTGTATTTTTCAGCGGCGAGCGTCGTCGCGCTATCCTGCGCGGCTTGTTTGACGCCTATTACGCGGATATCCCGACGGGAAACATTATATTTGACACCAACCGAACTTGGACAGGCAAAGCTTCGCTATTGAAGGAGCTTTATCCGCAGTCGCGCATTGTCTGCTGCGTTCGAGAAGTTGGGTGGATCATAGATAGCGTCGAGCGCATGCTCCGCAAGAATCCCACTCAGGTGTCTCGGATATTCAACTACACGCCAGGAAGTTCGGTCTATTCGCGTGTCGAAACGCTGATGAATTCGGAAAACGGCTTGGTCGGCCTCGCCTGGAGTTCCTTGCGCGAGGCCTGGTTCAGTGAAAGCGCCAAGCAACTGATCGTGATCGGTTATGAAAATTTGGTTCGCGAGCCGGATTTGACCTTGCGGCGCCTTTATGAAGAACTCGGTGAGAAGCCGTTTAAGCATGATTTCGATCGCGTCACCTACGACGAACCAGACTATGATGCCCTTTTGGGCATGCCAGGGATGCACAGGGTGCGAGAGAAGGTCGAATATCAAGAGCGGGAAATTTGCATTCCTCCGGATCTTTTCTCGAAATATTCCGACGCAAGTTTTTGGCTCAGGCCGGAAATGAACCGTCGAGGCGTCAAGATACTTTGACTGGCCTCCTGGATTCTGGTCCACGGCCTGGTTTTGTGTTTCGACGTTGCTGGGATGGTTGCGAGGCCGATGCGTCGGTCAGCTGAATTTTCACATGACGAACATGTCACATGGTGTTGTATTTCTCGGGCGCGGGCAATATCCATACTGTAACATAAAGGACGCTATGTTCCGCTTTTGAAGGAGAGGCGGTCGCACAGACTGAGATCATCCTCGGAGCGCTGGCGCTCGACTCGCTCCGTTGACAATTAGATCAAGACGAGAACGACACCACCACGACTCTTTTTCCGACGCACTCAGCCGCCGCCGCCAAAACGCGAGACCGGGATGCCCAACGTCTTCGCCTTATCAGCGAGGTTTTCGGTGATGCCGGAACCGGGGAAGACGACGACGCCGATCGGCATCGTCTGAAGGAGCCGATCGTTGCGCTTGAACGGCGCCGCCTTGGCGTGCCGGGTCCAATCTGGCTTGAAGACCACCTGCGGAACTCTGCGGGCGTCGGCCCAGCGCGAAGCGATGAACTCCGCACCCTTCGGCGAGCCGCCATGGAGCAGAACCATGTCGGGATGCTTCGCGAGCACTTTGTCGAGCACATCCCATATCCGCGTGTAGTCGTTGCACTCGAAGCCGCCGGCGAACGCGACTTTCGGACCGGCCGGCATCAGTGGCTCGATTTCGGAGCGACGCTTGGCGGCGAGGTAGTCGCGGCTGTCGATCATCGCCGCCGTCAGGGCGCGGTGGTTGACCTTCGACCCGGCTCGCGGCCGCCAGGCCGAACCCATGTGCGCCTCGAAGAGATCGGCCGCGGTATCGCGGAAGAACTCAAAAGTGTTGCGGCGCTCAGTCATGGTCGCGCCTTCGACGATGAGGCGCTCAAGCTCCACGGAGCGGATCTCCGAGCCGTCCTGCTCCTTCTGGCTGCGCTTCTGGTCGTCCTCGTTGCGGTCGAGCTCGCGCTGGACGCGGTCGCCAGCGCGATGGAAGAGGTTC
>NZ_LMUI01000029.1:17961-20011 GCF_009765995.1 Methylocapsa sp. S129 | reverse complement strand
AAGTGTTGCGGCGCTCAGTCATGGTCGCGCCTTCGACGATGAGGCGCTCAAGCTCCACGGAGCGGATCTCCGAGCCGTCCTGCTTCTTCTGGCTGCGCTTCTGGTCGTCCTCGTTGCGGTCGAGCTCGCGCTGGACGCGGTCGCCAGCGCGATGGAAGAGGTTGACCGTCGACCACAGCAGCTTCTCGAGGTCGGGTTCCACGCGGGTGTCCGCCAATGTCGAGACGAGGGCGTCGAAGATATCGGCGAGGGCGCCGCGGACGGCGCTCTCATCGGGGAGGGGACGCGGATCCGGTTCGTCCTGATGACGATGATAGCCGTGGACCTGCAATTCGTGGATGACGCGGTCGGTCGGAGATGAGGCGTGGAACGGCTCAAAGTCGGTGTCCTGGTCGATCGCCATGGCGGGGGCTCCGTGGATGGCGGCCGCGCCCATCGCGGCCTTCGAGGCGATCAGGCGGCGGACGGGCAGGGCTTGCACCGCCAAGCGCAGCGCGGCGGCCGAAGCGGAGCGGAGGAGGGTAGGGAGCAACTGTTTTGCTTCGCGATGACGGCGGCCTTTGCCTTGCTACACGAGCGTGCGAGTAACCAAAGTTGACCGGCTATTGATTAGATGCCGGTGCCGACCTATTCAATGATCCGCAGGAGCAGCCGAAACTCTGGAACATGGACCAGCGATCGCAGTCGGCAATTCGCGTAGCGTTCGTTCTCGTTCCGACCCCAGAAGGATTGAGCCATGTCTGCGCTCAGCGGCGATCTGCGCGACCTCATCGAACATGATCAGAAGTCGGCGCGCCCGCTGCTGAGCGATCTTGTCGCACGCCTGCCGAAATCAGCCGAGGCGCGCGTGCTCCTCGCCAATTCCTATCTGCGCAGCCTCGAAGCCGCGCCGGCGCTGGAGCATTACCGCGCCGCCCATGCGCTCGATCCGAAGAATCTCTCGATCCGCCATCAGATGGGGCTCTGCGCGGTCGTGCAGGGCGATTACGAGGGCGCGCTGGGCTTCTATCGCGAGGCGCTCTCGCTCTCGCCGCAGGAACATTCGGCGTCGATGGCGGCGCTGATGCTGCATCGGCTCGGGCGACCCGCCGAAGCGGTCAAGGCTTACTCCGACCTTCTCTCCAAGCTCAAGCGCGATCGCGAGGAGGCGCCGCACGTCCTGCGCGGCGCGGCGATGCTGCTGCGCGACGCCGGCGCGCCGCTGGCGGCGGAGCGCTATATGCACGAACTGATCGTCGCCTATCGCGCCAATCCGGTCCGCGTCGCCGCCGCCTTGGTCGAGCGCGACAATTCGATCGATTTTCACGAATGGACGCGCTACGCGCATAAGACGCATCTGGCGCGAGCACTGGCCCGCTATCAGCAAAAGAATCCCGGCGCCCTTCGCTTTCCCGCCACTTTCGTCCTGCCGGAGGACCGGGCAGGGTTGCTCGAATATGCGGCGCGCGAGCCTTCGGCCCTGTTCATCGCCAAGCCGCACCGCGGCACGGGCGGGCAGGGGATCGCGATCAGCCGCGACGCTGTCGCCTTGGCCGCGCGCGACGACGTCGTGGTGCAGCGCTATGTCGAGCGGCCCTATCTCGTCGATGGCCGCAAGGGCCATATCAGGCTTTACGGCCTGGTGACCTCGCTGGCGCCGCTCCGCGCCTATCTCTATCGCGACGGCATCGTCCGCTTTGCGCCCGACGCCTATGATCTCAGCGAGCAGGGCCTCGCCAATGTCCATGGCCATGTCACCAATACCGCGCTGCATCGCGGCCATCCCAAGCTCGAAGTGAGCAATGATCCGGCCCAGGAGAATTCCGGTAATGTCTGGAGCCTGCGCGCATTTCTCAAGCGCATGAAAGCGGACGGGCGCGACGTGGACCATGTCTGGACCGAACTGCGCGCTTTGGCCAAGGGCTTTTTGGCGATGGTGGCGGCCGATGGCCTTTTCAAGCGCCAGGCCAAGGCCGCGCCGCGTCGCGCATTCCCGCCCAAATTGTTCGGGCTCGACGTTCTCGTCGACGCCGACGGCAAGCCCTGGCTGATCGAGGCGCAGCGCAAGCCG
>NZ_LMUI01000029.1:0-17951 GCF_009765995.1 Methylocapsa sp. S129 | reverse complement strand
CGATATTCGAAATGAGCTGCGGCTATGCGCTGGACGATGCGATGCCGGCCGAGCGGATCGCGCTCTTGGCCAAGGACCGGGCGGTGCTGGCTGCGCGCGAGGCGGAACACGAGGCGGCGCGGCGCGGGCTGTTCGAGCCGCTGGGCTGAGGCGGCCGAAGCGCTGCGCCGGGAGCAGGCGCGGTGGCGTAGCTCATCGAGTTTAGTCCTGCGAATCGAGGGATATCAGGGCTTTGCAGGTCGGTTTAGTTTCGTGGCCTCTCCCTGTAGGCGCGTAGCCGAAAACGGTGATTGGCCGTCCGGCATTTGTCAAATGATGCACAACAATGAACAGCGCATGTTCAAATCGATTGTTTCGAATATGCGGGCAACGCGCCTATAGTCGGGAAGAATGAATCGGCAGTCTGGAGCGCCGGGATGGGGCTCAAGCGTGCATGATTCGGTCGCGACGTTTTTTGCAATCATCCAGGGCAGGGGCCCCATTGAACGCGTTTCGAGCAGAATCAGGGCGCGGCGCTTCGTGACCGCAGGGGAAGCGCGAAGCGTCGGGCTCGACTCGGAATTCCTGAAATCTCTGGACCCGGCGCTGGTCGGCGCCGCCGCGTCCAAGCTGTTTGCCGCAAGCATCGGCGATATCGTCGTCGTGCTGTCGCGCTCGCCTGCGCATAAACATTATTCGCTCGCCCATATCGAATGGATGGCGCTGCCGCCGGTGGCGGCTGGGCAGTTTTATGTGGCGGCTGGGGCGATCAAGCAAGGTGATTCGTTATGATCGCTCCGGAGCTCGAACTGAGGCGCGTGGCGAGAATCAAACGTGAGGTCCTCATAAAAAAAGGGGAAATACGCTTCCGTCTCTGGAGCGCGGTCGCACCCTTTCTCATGCTTTTGGCGATCTGTCTTCCTTGCGGGGCTTGGGCGGAGCAGGCCGAGGCGTCAGCGTCAAAAGAAGGCGGCCCACCTGTCATCAAGCTTCCGCTCGACGTTGTCGAGCCGCCGCGCAATGTCGCGGCGACTCAGTGGAATTCGCCGTATTGTGCGCATTGGGAAGACGGGTGCATTGAATGCATGCGCGCTACCGTTGGCAACGCCCCTCAATGCAACGAAGAGACGGGTAGGGACGGCCAGGATCAAAACGATATACGCACCGCCAATTGCAAGCGGCGTGCTGTGATTTGTTTTAAGGCTCTCGACGAGACCTACTTCAATCGGATTTGTCGAGGTTTTTATGTAGAACAATATTTTAAAGGTAGAGATGGTGTTTTCTTTGCGGACGGCCCCCCCAACAGCACGGTTGGCGCTTTGCAAACGGCCGCTGGGTCTCCGATTCCATTCCTGCGCGCGCTCCAGAGCTAGCGCTGCGCACGCCAATGCGTCAGCTGTCCGATCAAGGATATTTCTACGTGTATGGTGCGCAGATTAATTCACATTTGCCCCTAATGCCCGCCTTCGGACCTGGCGTTTGGGGCGTGCGGTGTGTGTCTTCTTACGACAGGGATTGATTCGATGTCTAACGATCCGTCGGAAGGTTACTACGGAATTACGGTGACACGCCCGAATTACGGTGACACGCCCGTCAATACCTTATTGGCTCGCCTCTTGCGCGGCTTGGCAGCGACTGGGTTCTTCGGCTTTGGTCCACGCTTGCCGGGCGCCGCGTTGCACCCAAGCTGGCGGCTGATGGCGTCCAGAAAGGCGGGAGCGCCAAGAGGGCGCCCGATCAGTTCGCCCCGGCGCAGCGGGATGAAAGCGTCGTCGTCGGGTTCGCCATCGAGAAGATCGGCAAAGCGCGGCGCGCGCGCGAGCAAGGGCCGCACCTCGACGAGGCCGTCGTCGCGGCCTTGAAGATGCGCGCGCACGCTCGAATGGGGCCAGTCCTGCGCGCGCGCCGCCAGCCGCGCCCGCACAGGGTTCAGCGCGACATAACGCGCGGCGGCCATCAGATGGGTTTCGTCCATCGCCAGCGAACCGAAGCGCCCCTGAAACAAGTGTCCGGTCTGGCGCCCGCGCATTGACATAGCCGGCGTAAAGCCGATGCGTGCGCGACAGCGCGAGCGCAAGACCGAAAGCGTCTTGCGGCGTCAGGATCAGATGCGCGTGATTGGGCATGAGGCAATAGGCCCAGCAGGAGACGCCAAAACCGCGGCGCGACTCGGCCAGCCAGTCGCGATAGAGCGCATAATCGTCGGCTTCGAAGAATATTTTCTCACGCCGGTCGCCACGCTGGGTGACGTGATGCGGCAGACCGGGAACGACGATGCGGGCGATGCGGATCATGACAAAAGCTGGCATAGGTTGTCGAGCTGGTAAATACAGGCGTGTCGCCGTGATTGTCGGACGGCGCTGTGATGAGCGACCTTGTGCTGGGGGCCGACGAATTGCCGTCCGCCGTTTGTCCAATGATGCACAAGACTGAACAGCGCATGTTCAAATCGATTGTTTCGAATATGCGGGTAAGGCGCCTATAGTCGACAATAGTGAATCGGCAGTCTGGAGCGCCGGGATGGGGCTCAGGCGCGCATGGTTCGGCCGCGATGTTTTTGCGATCATTCAGGGCGGGGGCCTCGTTGAACGAGTTTCGAGGGAAACCAGGGCGCGGCGCTTCGTGAGCACTGGGGAAGCGCGCGGCATCGGGCTCGACCCGCAATTCCTGAAATCGCTCGACCCGGCGCTGGTCGGCGCCGCCGCGTCCAAGCTGTTTGCCGCGAGCGTCGGCGATATCGTCGTCGTGCTGTCGCGCTCGCCTGTGCATAAACATTATTCGCTCATTGACATCGAATGGATGGTGCTGCCGGCGGCGGCTGCGGGGCAGTTTTATGTGGCGGAAGTGGCGCATAAAGGGAGCGGTTTCCGCGGGCCGATCGCCGTCGTCACCTGGGCGTTTGTGTCGGAGGAGGTGGATCAGCGGCTTGAAAATCAAGCGGGCGGTCTCTTTCGATTGCGCCCCGACGAGTGGAAGAGCGGGACGATCGGATGGCTGATCGACGCGGCGGGAAGTCCGGAGGGCATCAAAGCGGCGCTGCGATGGCTTGGCGAAGGGCCGTTCAGGGATCGAGCGCTCAAGGCTGCCGTGCGCGACGCGGGCGGGGCGGCAAGGGTTGGGATGTTAGGAGAGATGATGAAGCGCGCGGCGGAAACCAAGAGTGCGGTCGGATGATGCTATTGCATCCCAATTCGTCGCTTGCGGTCGCGGTTGCCCGGCGCCAGCACCACATGTTTTGCTGCGGTCGACATCGGGCGTCGACATGCGATCAATGAAGCGGTTCGCCAAATTCCTCGCGATTTGCGCCATCATTATCGTGGGCGGCTATGCCGCTTGTTCCGCTCTCTACCCGACCTTCTACCTGCATTATCGGCTCTCGCTCGATCTCGACGTTGACGGCAAGGCGCAGACAAGTTCGGGGGTGGTGGAGATCGCGTACCCCATCTTGAGTGAGTTCCGTCTCGGTGAAGGTCGCAAGTTTGCAGGCATCTTTCATGGCAATGCAATCACCATCGACCTTGGTCAGCGCGGGCTGGTGTTTATCGTCAACATGATGTCGCTGGCTCCCGCGAATAAACCTGGCGCAAGGACAACCCTGCGCCCGCCAGGTTCGGTCCCGCTAATTGACTTACCGTTCGAAGCTTACGGACTTCCAAGCGATGGCACACCATCAACTATGGAGAGGGTCGTTCAGCAAGTCCAGCAAAAGACGGGCTCCGTCGATGTGACGATCGACAAACTACCGATGTTTGTGCGCTTTACCGATATCAATGACCCGCGTTCGATTGAGGAGATCGATCCCGCCGATCTTGCGGCGACCTTTGGCCCGAGGGTCCGGCTTCTCAGCGCGAGGCTGGAAGTGACTAGGGATCCCGTTACACCGATACCGCCGACTTGGCCAAAATGGTTGGTTGACGCCAAGACGTTGGGATTTTTGATGAGGGGTAGGGTCGGAGTCGATTTGTGGCTCAAAGCCTTTAAGGGAGAGTAAGGCGGTGGATACGAACAATCCGAACAACGTCTTAATGCTCGCCATAATGGCGATGGACGCGTACAATCAAGATTCAGATCCGAAAGACACTCCTCCCGTTATAACGACAGCGCTAGATAAATATGCAAATGCGCTTGGCGACGCCACTATCATCAGCAAAGAGTACGATCCGGACACTTTGTTTGGTGCGGTGGCTTATGATTGGGGCGGTCAAACAATAATCGCGTATCGAGGGACGGTTTTCACGTCCTTCTCTACTGAAGCATGGGACGGCTACGGCGTGGGCGCGGGTTCCCCGTATGGCGCTCAAGCGGCCGAAGCCGTTCAGTTTTATCAAGAGACTGTCGAATCGACTCAGCAGGACGGAAGCAATTATTCCGGCGCGAACATTGTACTCACAGGTCATTCGTTGGGCGGGGGGCTGGCTGGTTACGTCGGCGCTCTTTACGGTGAGTCGGGTGTTCTCTTCGACAATATGCCGTTCCAAATGGCGGCGCAGGACGCCTATGATTATGCGTTGAATCAGGTTCTTCCCGCCGACGCGACGCTGGCGGACGAAATCTATGGCTCGAACACGCCGTATCCGAACAATGTGAACTATTTGAGCGCCTACTCTGTTACGGGCCAGATTATTGGGCAGGGGGGAATAGGCAATATTGCGGGCGGCCAGACGATATTGCCGACGCAAATTAATCCATATGGGAGCCCTGGGTTACTGCCTCTACTCAACGATGTCGCCCTTCACTCTCAGGCCCTGCTTATTTCCCTGCTTTGGGCTCAAGATAATAGTCACACGCTGTGGGAATCGATTGGGACTCCTCTTCTCAACACTTTCTTCGGCGCCAAGAGCCAAAATATCGCCACAGCTCTCGGGCTCGGGGGCAATTCAAGCATTCCGCTCACGGAAATCGCCTACACCGCGCTCGGCATGGTTTCACCCGGCGCTTCGGACCCCTTCGGCACGACTGCGCTGAGTTCGCTTTTCACGGACGCCGACACGCTCGGAAAATTGCAAAGCGGCAACCAGTTGGTTGGATTGCTCGCCGGCGACGACGTGCTCAATTCCTTCGCTGAAATCCTTTATCAATATGCAGGCGATCAGGCCGCATCTGCGCAAACGGACGCAAGTTTCCTCGGGGGGGCCTTCTCCCTGGCTGGGGACGACGAAGTCCTCAAGATCAATCTTAATCCGGCCAATTGGATTTCGACGTTTAGCGTCGGCTCGGCTTCAAACACTACCGGCCAGGACAACATTGTTGGTGTTGACGACTTCACTACCGCGTTGGAAGCGAACTACAAAAACATCACCGGCGACGTCATTGGCGCCGAGGTTCCGCTAACTCTGTTGGATCAACTCGACGACGCGGTTGCAGACAGCGCGATTACCCAGATTTTCGCCGGGCTTGGCTCGACGGGTGCGACAATCATGGGTTCTAATGCCCCGAATACGTACGATGGGCTGCCAGGTGGCGACTTGATTGTTGGCAACAATGGCGACGATACGATTACCGGATCGACGGGGCAGGACTTCATTTTCCTCGGCAACGGTTCGAATGTCGTCAACGCCACCTGGGGCGACGACGTCATTACAGAGGGTACTGGGCAGACCACGATCAATCTCGACGAGACGGCGTTCAACGAAGGGCAGTTTTCTGCGAGCAGCGACGTAACCTATGTGCTTTCGAGCCGAGACGGTGGTTCGACGATTGTCGATATTGGCGAGGGCCTGACAGGCGACTTCAAGGTTTATACCGATCAAAACTCGCCCTTTGGTCCCGGCAAAGGTTGGACCGAATATGTCGGTGTGGACGCGGGCGAGACCTATACGCTTTGGGTTCAGGGACCTGCGACACTGGGCTTGAATAACGCAAGCATAAACCTGCTTTTGCCGACCAGCGCGTCCAGCAATACAGGCGCCAGCACCGACGAGTTCGGCAACGGCACCGCTCCGCAGCTTAATCTCACGGAGAATGACGATTTTACCTCTCTGAGCATCGCAGGACAGTGGGGTCAGGACCAGGCGATCGCAACAAGCGTGATTGATCCCGGCGATCCGTCATCCGGCTACGGCAACAAACTCTATGCCGAGGAATACACGGCCAAGATGCTGTCTAAAGAAACGATCCTCGTCACGCAATTTGACTCGTCGGGCATTTTCGGTGGAAGCGAGGTCGCCTCGGATAGCACGGCGACATTCAACGGAATCGTCTTCAACGGCGATCAATTGCAGGGCACGGGGCTGACGTTCGACGACTTCCAGATTCTCTACGGCAGCACCGACGAAAACCAGGACGACTACATTTCCGGCGCCACCGATTTCAAGAACATCTATCTCGGCAACGGCAATAACGTCATCGACAATCTCTCCGGCGGCGTGCTGCCGGGTCAGCAGAGTCTGGGCGCGGCGGCCAATTGGGTCACGGTCGATCTGGGCTCGGGCAATTCGCAGGTGCTCGGCACGACGGCGGCGGGGTCGGTAATCACGGCCGACGGCAATTCGCATCACGACATCATCGAGATATCGCCGGACATTCTCCTCAACGGCCTGACCGCCGACGACAAGCTGGTTTACGGCGGGACTGTCCTGACCGGCGGCACGCATAATATGGCGCTGGAGACGCCTTATTATTATTCGGCCGACGATTCCATCGAATACGCCGTCAACGACCAGGACCAGCTCGTGATCACGCCGACGTGGTCGAGCATCTACCAGAGCGTGGAAGCACTTCTCGGCTTGCCGACGATCGACGTCTCGACCTATGTCGCCAATTACCAGCCCTATACCGCGACCGCGCCAGGCACGGCGGGTATATCGCTGATTGCCTTTAGCGCGCAGGCGCTCAATCCGTTCACGACGCCGCACACCGGCTCGATCTTCAGCATCTGGACGCTGTTCAACCTGGAAAAGCAGAAGGGGGTCGATCCGCTGGTGGTCGACCTGACGGGGCAGGGACTGAATCTCACGGCGAACGAGCCGGGCTCCGGCGCGCGCTTCGACGTCAACAACGACGGTTTCGCCAATCCCTCGTCCTGGACAACTTCGAGCGAGGGTTTCCTGGTGACGGTTGACGCGCAGGGCGACGTCAGCCTCGTCACGGGCTTCGCGCAGCTCGCGGCCTATGATTCCAATGGCGACGGCGAAATCACCGATACAGATTTGAGCAGCGCGGCCGACGCGGCTTTGCCGCAACTGCGCGTCTGGGTCGATACCAACGAGGACCATACGCCGCAAGCCGGTGAATTGCTGACGCTCGATCAGGCCGGCGTCGCGTCTATTTCACTGAGTTCGACGAGCGAGCCCGCGGCGACGTTCAACGGCGACAGCCAGGTGCTGTCGACCGCCAGCGTCACGTTGAGCAGCGGCGTGCAATCGACGGTGTCGGACGTGCTGCTCAAGGTCGACGAGGCCGATTCGACCTGGCTCGGCGACGACAGCGTCACCGCCAACGCTGCCGCTCTGCCTGACCTCAAGGGTTTCGGCACATTGCCCGATCTTTCCGTCGCGCTGTCGCTCGACGAGGATGCGCAAGTGGCCGCGGGGACCCTCGTCGCGGGCCAGCAGAGCGCGCTCGAAGCGGAAATCTCCAGCGATCTCACAGCGGCCGCGCCGCTCGCTATCGCCACGCCGACTTTGGCGAACTGGCGCGCGCTGATGGACCCGATCCTGACCGCCTGGACTGAGGCGCTGCCCAATCCGCTGGCGTCGACATCGGGGGATTGGTGGCAGGGCGTCGACAATCCCGACGCGACCGGTGTTTCCGTGCTCGGGCAGGGGGGCTCATCGGGGAGCGCCCAGTCGGGCGGCAATCCCTCCGCCTATAATCTCGTCCAGGCCAATCCGGACGGCTCGCAGACCATTCTCGACAGCCTCGTCTACACGATCGGCTCGACGACAATCACCGAGACCGATCCGACGACCGGCCAGCCGACCGAAGTCGTCGAGCCGATCGGCTATTGGAGCCTCGCTTCGGGCGCCCCGATTACCGATTCCTCGGGCAATGTGATCGCCGACCCGACGCTCGCGCAGGCGCTGGCGACGCCGCTCGGCGCCGGCCAGAGCTTTGCCGTCAGCAACCGCTTCGACGATTACGTGCTGACGCAGGCTAATGCCGACGGATCGCAGACTGCCCTCGACACGCTGCAGTTCATCGCGACACCCGATCTGCCGGGTTCGACCGGCTATTGGGCATTCGCGTCGGGCCGCTCGATTACGGATTCGGCGGGCGATGTCGTCGCTGACCCGACGCTCGCGCAGGCATTGGCGACGCCGATCGCCTCAGATGATTCCTTCGTGCTCAACGGCGATGCGAGTAATTCGGCCTCCAATGTGCAGCCGAACTATTATTTTGTCACGAACACCAATGCGGTTGGGACGCAAACCGTCGTCGACGACCTCGAATACAAAGTCAGTTCCGTCACCGTGGAACAATATGATCCTTCGATGGGCGACGATGTCGCGGTCACCGAGTCGGTCGGCCATTGGGTGTTCGGGTCGGGCGCGAATGTGACGGATGCAAGCGGAAACGTGATCACCGATGCGACGCTCGCGCAGGCGCTGGCGACGCCGCTCGCGGCCGATGACAGCTTCACCGAATTGACCAGCTCGGAAATCAATTTCCTCGAACGGTATAGCGGCGAGCAAATCGATCTGGGCGAGGCGACCACGAATCCGAGCGCCTGGATGAGCATTCTCGACGATTTCGTGGGGCCGCTCAACGCCGACATGAATCTTCTGACCGTGCGCTTGATGGTGCAGGGGCCGCTCTCCCAGACGATTTTCGCCGGCATCCAATATAACGATCAGACGGATGAGTTCACGGCCAAGACCGCGCTTGGCATGGAGCCGGTCTATCAGGCCATTTTCGCATCGCTGCAAGGCGTGGACAGCGCGGATGCGGTCGCCACCCTTACGCAGTGGAAGACGATCCTCAACGCTATCCTGAGCAATTACGTGCGGCCCGACGGCGTCGACCTGTCGCAGGGCTATATTTTTTCCAACATCGTCGGCGCCTATGAGGCAAGCCCTCTATCAGCGTCGCTGGTCGATGTCGCCGCCGCGCTTGGGATCACCCGCTCGGAAATTCAGGTCGGGACCGGCACGATCACGGGAACCTCGGACGACAATCTGTTCTACGTCGGTCCCGGGCAAAACACCTATGTCGGCGATGATTCCTACGATAATTACGTCGCCGGTTCACAGTTCGGCGACAGCGTCATCGATGATGTCGACGGCGTTACGAAGCAGCAATCCAACATTCTGCGCTTCGCCAGCCTGACTTCGACAGAAGTCACCGCTAGCCGCAACGGCGACGACCTCATCCTGACCGATACGCTCGATGGGGCGACGCTGACAATCGTCAACGAATTCACCAATCCGGAAGACTATGCCGGCAATGTCGCGCCGGCCTATGGCGTCACGGAGATCATGTTCGCCGACGGCGTCGACTGGTCGAAGAGCGACATGTCCTATCAGGTCGCGCAATGGAACACACACGACGAGGTGATCACGGGCACGACCGGCGATGACGTGCTCGTCGGCGGTCCCGGCGATACGCTGGTGGGCACTGGTGGAAACGAGACGTATATTTATGAATCCAGCTTCGGCAGCATGACCATTGAGCCGAACAAATCCACGCAGACCTCCAACAACGATACGCTCATCTTCAGCGATTTGAGCGAAGACGATTTGATCTTCAGCCGCGGGACCGGGAGCGCGTTCGACGACCTGCTCATCACGGTCAAGGGGACAGGCGACCAGATCGACGTCAAAGGGCAGTTCAACTTCATTTATACAATTGTCGGCTCCTGGTGGATCAACCGGGTCGACGCGTTTGTGTTTTCGAATGGCGCGTCATTAAGCGCCGACGATCTGATGCCGATGATCGTGGCGAGCGAGGACGCCTCCGGCGGCCCCGTCTACGGTTTTGCCGGCGATGACACGATCGATCCCGGTCCCGGCAATCACAACCGTCTTTTGTCCGGCGGCAATGGCGACGACACCTATGATTTCGATCTTGGCTATGGCAGCGTCGTCATCGACCAAAATCGCACCAATCTCAATTACGGCGGCGTCAGTTCGATCGACTTTGGCTCCGGCATCACGCTGGACGATCTCGTTTTCAGCCGGCCCAATCTCAACGACCTGACGATCAAGATCGCTGGAACCGATGACCAGATCACGATCGATAGTCAGTTCGATTACACCAACGCAATCATTCTGACCGGCTATTTCCAGCGCATCGACTATCTCAATTTCTCCGACGGCTCGCACATCAACGCCGACCAGTTGATGACCCTGCTCGTTCAGCAGGAAGAGGCGTCGGACGCTCCCGTCATTGAAGGCTTTGCGGGCGACGACATATTCACCCCAGGCCAGAACAATCGCGGCACTTTGTTTTCCGGCGGAGATGGCACGGACACCTATAATTTTGACCGCGGCGACGGCTCGATCGTTATCGAGCAAGCCGAGACCAACCTGCTTGACGACGGCCCCGCGACGATCGCATTCGGCGCTGGAATTTCGTTCTCCGACCTGTCGTTCCAGAACGTCTGGGGGACCAACAATCTCCTCATCACGATCAACGGAACCGATGATTCGATTCTAGTCGCCGGCCAATATAATTGGAACGAATCGCTGGTCTGGAATCCGGATCGGGTTTTCAATTTCACGTTCGCCGACGGCTCGTCCTATTCATGGACTCAGATCGAGGCGGCGACGAACATTACGGCGCCGCCGCCAAATTCTTTGATCTCGTCGTCGAACGACGACGACATTCTCGTGGCCGGGAGCGGTGACGATTATTTCATGGGCAAGGCTGGCAGCCATACCTATGAATTTGCATCCGGCTTCGGCCAGGACGTCATCTACAATGAAAACCCGGGATTCTACAGCGACTCTCCCGACGATCGCGTCGTCTTCGGCCCCGGCATTTCCGAATCCGATATGGAATTTGCGCGCGACGGCAACGATCTCATCATCCACGAGATGGGAACAACATCGACGCTGACGATCGTCAATCAGGTTCCTGGCAGCTTCAACTACATCAATAGTTTCGATTTCGCCGACGGCACAGTTCTGACCGACGCCCAGATTGAGTCGCTCATCGACACAGGTCCGGCCTCGACCATAGAATCGGTCAATGGCAACACGGTGATCAAAACAACGTCCGGTAATCCGCTCCTCAATGATTTGACCGGGCAGCCGATCAGTCAGCTCACCTATTCGAGCGGAGACGGTTTCGTCACCATCGATTTCCTCGGTTACTCCGTCGATACCACATTGACCTTCACAGATATCGCCTCGACTCAAGTGCATATCGCCGCCGAGTCGACCGACAGCGAAGATATGGTTTTCACCTTCGCAGGGTTGCCGGACGACCGACTGATGCTGAGCAGCGCATTCTGGCAAGGCGAGTCGTTTACATTTTCCGATGGCGTGACCTGGTCCGCTCAAGACGTGATGGCGATCTATCTGGCTCAGGCGACCGCATCCGGCGATCCCTTGATAAGTGTGCCGAGCGATTGGACCCAAGCCCCCGAGACGCTCGTTAGCGCGCCCGGTGAACACATATTGACCGGTTCGAGGCAGATTCAAGAAAACTTTGTTTGGGCGCTTGGCGACGGACCCACGACCATTGTCGACAATGATTTCTACGGGCCATTCAACAATGTGCTTTATTTACACGGCGTCACGCCTGATGAGGTCCAGATAAAGCAAGACGCTTTGAACGACGACAATATTGATCTTTACGTCGACGGCGCCTTGACGCCGTCCGTTGTGCTGCAGGGGCAATTGTCAGGCACGCGCCCCATCGCGCAAATCCAGTTCGACGACGGCACGGTTTGGCAGGCGACGGACCTCGTTATCGCGCTGAACGGCGGCATCGCCAGCGTTCCGACGCTCGTTGCGACGCCTGGCGACGACACCTTGACGGCGACGAGTGGCAATGACGTTCTCGATCCGGGCCTCGGAAACATCACAATGATCGGCGGCGCCGGCAGCGATGTTTTCGTCTACCGAAGCAGCTATGGCGACGATTTAATCAACGAGAGCGCCAGCAGCTTCTCTTGGCAAGCGGTCAATGTTGTCAGGTTTGAGGACCTCAATGCCTCGGATCTGACTTTCGGCCGCGTCAACAACGATCTGGTTTTGACGGTCAATGCGACCGGCAAGACGCTCACAATTTCCAATTATTTCGTGAGCGATCTGTCCGGCGTAGAGTTCCTGCTTTTTGCCGACGGCACGCAATTGAATTATGCGCAGATCGCGCCGATGGCATGGTATCGGGCGGGTCCTGGAAACGACACTGTCACGTCCGAGAACAGCGACGGGACGATGATCGCCGGCCCTGGCGACGACACGTTCGTCGTGGGAAATATGTATAACAGCGCGAGCACGACGTTAATTTATGGCGCCGCCGACGGAAATCTTGCGATTGACGCTTATTCAATCTGGGGATTTTCCAATACTCTTCAACTAACCGATCTCAACGCGAGCGACGTGACCGTCTCGCGCAGCGACGACGATCTGCTGATCACGGTCAATTCCACTGGCCGCACTATAACGGTCGGAGGAGAATTCGGCTCCAGCACGAATTACGGCGTTCAGCAGATCGATTTCGCCGATGGCGCGACTTGGAACTGGAGCCAGATCGAAGCGGCCGCCTGGTTCCGGGCTGGCGCGGGCAACGTCACCTTGACCTCGCCAAGCGGCCTGAACGCGACGCTTGTCGCCGGCGCGGGCGACGACACGTTTGTCGAAGCGAACGCCTATGGCGGCAATGATACGTTTATGTACTCAGCATCGGACGGCAATCTCTCGATAGATGTGCAGTCATTCTGGGGATTTTCCAACACCCTTGATCTCACTGATCTCAACGCCAGCGATCTGACCTTCTCGCGCAGCGACGATGATCTTCTAATTATGATCAACTCGACCGGGCGCACGATCACGGTCGATGATGAGTTCGAGTCCAGCACAAACGACGGCATTCAGCAGATCGCCTTTGCGAACGGGACGGAGTGGAATTTGTCGGAAGGCGCAGATAGCGTCTCCGCGATACTCGCATCCGAAGCGGTGGCGTTCCTCATTTCTCCATCGCAGCAGGACGATAGCGTCGCTCAGTTGCAGACGGGTGTGGCGCGCTACGGCGACACCGCCGTCTTCGCGACGAATGGGACGTCGGCGAACGACGTTTTGTTTCTCGGATCATCGAATGTTGATTTATCAGGCGGGGGCGGGGCGGACATCTATGTCTATTCGTCTTCGGGGGGTGATGACGTCATCGCCGATCCCGGCTCGTCGTCGCAATTGGTGTTTTCCGACATCGACGCTTCGGATGTGACGCTGTCGCGCGACGGGGGCGGCGACGGCAACGACCTCATCATCACGACTAACTCGACGGGTAAGACGATCACCGTCGATGGGCAGTTCAATCCGCCCTGGGCGTCGTCAGGTCCGTTGCAAAGCTTCACCTTCGCCGATGGCGCGGTTTGGAGCGCGGCCGAAGTGAAGCAGATTGTGCTCAACCAAGAGAGTGCGGCGTCTTCAGGCTCGATATACGGCTACACCGGCAGCAACGACACGCTTGTGGCGGGCCCGGGCAATAAATATCTCTCGGGCGGCGTCGATGGATCGGAGACTTACGTCTATTCGTCGGCAGGAGGCGACGACGTCATCAACGACGGCGGCTCGACCTCGCAGTTGGTGTTTTCGGACATCGACGCTTCGGATGTGACGCTGTCGCGCGACGGCGGCGGCGCCGGCAACGATCTCGTGATCACCGTGAACTCGACGGGCAAGACGGTCACGATCGATAACCAGTTCAATCCCCCCTGGGCGTCGGGCCCGTTGCAAAGCTTCACCTTCGCCGATGGCGCGGTTTGGAGCGCGGCCGAAGTGAAGCAGATTGTGCTCAACCAAGAGAGCGCGGCGTCTTCAGGCTCGATATACGGCTACACCGGCAGCAACGACACGCTTGTGGCGGGCCCGGGCAATAAATATCTCTCGGGCGGCGTCGATGGATCGGAGACTTACGTCTATTCGTCGGCAGGAGGTGACGACGTCATCAACGACGGCAGCTCGACCTCGCAGTTGGTATTTTCGGACATCGATGCTTCGGATGTAACGCTGTCGCGTGACGGAGGCGGCGCCGGCAACGACCTCGTGATCACCGTCAATTCGACGGGCAAGACGGTCACGGTCGATAACCAGTTCAATCCCCCCTGGGCGTCGGGCCCGTTGCAAAGCTTCACCTTCGCCGATGGCACGGTTTGGAGCGCGGCCGAAGTGAAGCAGATTGTACTCAACCAAGAGAGCGCGGCGTCTTCAGGCTCGATATATGGTTACAACGGCAGCAACGACACGCTGGTTGCGGGCCCGGGCAATAAATACCTCTCGGGCGGCGTCAACGGATCGGAGACTTACGTCTATTCGTCTTTGGGGGGCGACGACGTCATCAACGACAGCGCATATTCAACGTCGCAGTTGGTGTTTTCGGACATCGACGCTTCGGATGTAACGCTGTCGCGTGACGGAGGCGGCGCCGGCAACGACCTCGTGATCACCGTCAATTCGACGAGCAAGACGGTCACGATCGATAACCAGTTCAATCCCTCCTGGGCGTCGGGCCCGTTGCAAAGCTTCACCTTCGCCGATGGCGCTGTGCTTGACGCGAATGAAGTCCTGCAGATCGTTAGTGATCCAGTGAACCTTTCGATTTCGGCGGCGGAGTTGTCTGCGTCGATCGATGCGATCGAAACAATCCCAGCAATCGAATCGATCACGCTGACCGATGCCGGCACGCCAACTCTATCGCTGACCGCAGGTCAGGCGTTGGACGACACGGTCGCATTGGGCGAGATCACCAACCCAAATTACGATGTCGCCATCCGCGATACAGCGGCGAATGTTTCTGCAAGTATTGCTGATTTAAGCGTGGACACACAAGTCTCGGCGATCACGTTGACCGACGCTGGCGTCCCAACATTGGCGCTCACCGCTGCGCAAGCAATCGACGATACGGTCGCTCTGAACGAAATCACCAATTCCAACTACGTCATTGGCATATCTGACACTTCTGCGGACGTTTCAGCGAATTTCGACGCGCTCAATGGCGACGCTGCGATTTCTTCGATCACGCTGACTGGTAGTGGGACGCCGACTTTGGCGCTCACAGCGGATCAGACGCTCACGGATATGACGGCGCTGGGGAAGATCACCAACATTAATTATGTGGTGGATGTCGCGAACGTGGGAGCCGAAACGGATCAATCGGTCGATATCGCCGGGACGCATGATCTCGTGTCGATCAGCTCCGCTTCGTTGAGTTTTTGGAACGATTCGGCCGCGGCGATAAGTGGGGGCGACGATTCGATCGCGTTGAATGTTGATGACGCCATCACGGTGGCTGGAACGGGGGACACGACGACAATCCAGGGAACTGGCGATAGCGTGACAGCCAATTCAGCGACAGTGAATTTTTGGGACAACGCGAGCGCGACTGTAAGCGGCGCGTCCAACGCAATCATGCTCTATTCGGACGACGCGCTCTCGGCGACGGGGACAGACGATATTGTGACGTTGGATGCGACAGGCAACAGCGTGTCCATTAGTTCTGGCGGATTGAATTTCTGGGATGGCTCCAGCGGAACTGTGTCTGGCACCGACGATTCTTTGACGCTTTATTCTAACAATACGGTCAGCGTGATCGGGGCCAACAACGACGCGACGATTCAAGGAACAGACGACGCTATCTCGATCGCTTCCGGGTCAGTGACTTTCTGGGATGACGCCAGTGGGACAGTAAGCGGGAGCGACGATGCGATCATGCTCTATGCGGATGACGCTCTGACGGCGACGGGGACAAATGACGCCGTCACGATCGATGGGACGGGCAACAGCGTCGCAATGAGTTCGGGCACGGTGACCCTGTGGGATGATTCCAACGCGACAGTGACCGGCTCCGACAATACGATCGTGCTCAATTCCGACGATACCCTTAGCGTCGCGGGGACTGGGAATGTTCTGGCGATACAAGGATCGGATGCGACCGTATCGATCGGCTCCAGCACGGTGAATCTCGATGGCGCCAGTGCGACGATCACCGGGTCTGGCAATACGATTGTGTTCAATTCGAGCGACACTGTCGCGGCGGTCGGGACTAGCGAAACCTATGCCTTCAACTCAGGGGGTGGTCAGGCCACCATCAACGCCGCTGCCGGAACGAACACGGGAACGGTTGATTTCGGTTCGGGCCTCACCGATGAGAATCTGTGGTTCCAGCAGTCTGGCGCCAATCTTCAGATCGATGTCATGGGAACCACCAATAGCTTGACGATCGACGACTGGTTCGGCGGGACCAATGGCGCCCCGGTGCAGGGCTTCGCCACCACGGACGGATTGAAGCTGGATACGCAGGTCGGCCAGCTCGTCACGGCGATGGCGACTTATGCGGCTGATAATAGCGGGTTCAATCCGACGCTGGTGTCGCAAGTTCCGACCGATACGACCTTGCAGAGCGCCGTGGCGGCCGCCTGGCATCATTAAGGGACGGCGAACAACAGCTGAGCAAGCGGGATTGCGGGTGTCATGATGTCGGGCGGAGTACAGGGAGGAACGACTCAGACGGCGGGTCTGGAAACATTTGTTCTGCTGCTTCGCTTTCACGGCATCGCGGCCGATCCCGAACAGATCCGGCATCGGTTTGGCGGCGCCGATATTGGCGTGTCGGAGATGTTGCGCTGTTCGAAGGAGTTCGAGCTTAAGGCGCGGGCGATTTCGAGTAATTGGGCGCGTCTGGCCAAGACCGCCCTGCCGGCGATCGCCCAAAGGCGCGACGGCAGTTTTTTTGTGCTCGGCAAGATCTCCCCTTCGGGCGTTTTGATCCAGGACCCGACGGTCGGCCGGCCGCAGGAATTGACCCGCGCCGATTTCGAAGCGCAATGGAACGGCCGTCTGTTGCTGATGGCGCGCCGTGCGTCGCTAGGCGCTTTGGCGCGGCAGTTCGACATCACCTGGTTCCTGCAGGCCATGGTCAAATACCGGCGCCTGTTCGGCGAGGTGCTGGTCGTCTCATTCTTCCTGCAATTGTTCGCGCTGATCTCGCCGCTGTTCTTTCAGGTGGTCATCGACAAGGTGCTCGTTCACCGGGGCCTGACGACGCTGAATGTGCTGATCATCGGTCTTGTGACGGTGTCGCTGTTCGAGAGCCTGCTGACGGCGCTACGCACCTATGCGTTCTCGCACACGACCAACCGTATCGATGTCGAACTTGGGGCGCGGCTGTTCCGCCATCTCATGGCGCTGCCAATCGCCTATTTCGAGGCGCGGCGCGCAGGCGACAGCGTGGCGCGGGTGCGCGAACTTGAGAATATCCGAAACTTTCTCACCGGCTCGGCGCTGACCCTCGTCATCGATCTGTTCTTCACCTTCGTCTTTCTGGCGGTGATGGCTTATTATTCGGTGTTTCTGACCGGCATCGTGCTGGCGTCGTTTCCGTTTTACATCGCGATCTCGGCGGGCGTGACGCCGATCTTTCGCCGCCGCCTCGCTGAGAAGTTCAATCGCGGCGCCGAAAACCAATCCTTCCTCGTTGAGGCGGTGACCGGCATCCAGACTTTGAAATCCATGGCGGTTGAACCGCAGATGCAGCGGCGCTGGGAAGAACAGCTCGCCGGATATGTGCAGGCGAGCTTCCGCGTCTTGAATATCGGCAATTGGGCGAGCCAGGGCGTCCAGCTCATCAGCAAACTGGTCACCGCCGCCGTGCTGTTCTTCGGCGCCAAGGCGGTCATCGAGGGCAATCTGACAGTCGGGCAATTGGTCGCCTTCAATATGCTGGCCGGCCGCGTGGCCCAGCCAGTGCTGCGGCTTGCCCAGGTCTGGCAGGATTTTCATCAGGCGCGGCTGTCGGTGGCGCGGCTTGGCGATATCCTCAACACCCATCCCGAACCCAGCTTCACGCCGGGCCGCGCCGCGCTT
>NZ_LMUI01000028.1 GCF_009765995.1 Methylocapsa sp. S129 | reverse complement strand
TGCAGCGTCTCAACGCCGCCGCTTCCCGTCTTGCCGCTCGTCACCGAACCCAGCGTCAATCCGCCGCCGCTCGTCGCCGTCACCAGCGTTCCGGCATTGACGGTCGACCAGTCGATCGACGCCAGCCCCGACGGCGACGCCAGGCTGCCCGCCGCCAGCGTCACGCTCGCCGTCGTCGCCGTCACCGTCGCGCCCATGTTCGACGTCACGCTGGTCAGCGACGCCGA
>NZ_LMUI01000027.1:45116-116985 GCF_009765995.1 Methylocapsa sp. S129 | reverse complement strand
CCCCATGCTCGCCTATATCGCCCGCCGCATCCTGCTGATGATCCCGACCATTTTCGGCATCATGCTGGTTTCGTTTGCCATCGTGCAATTCGTGCCGGGCGGGCCGGTGGAGCGCGCCATTGCGCAATTGCAGGGCCTCGACGAGGGTTCAGGTTCGCGCATTGGCGGGGGCGGGGGCCAGATCGGCGCGGGCGCTATGGCGCATTCGGGCGGCGATGTCTCCTCCAGATATCGCGGGGCCCAGGGCCTCGATCCCAAATTCATCAAGGAATTGGAGAAGCAATATGGCTTCGACAAACCGGCGCCCGAGCGCTTCGCGATTCTGGTCAGGGACTATGCGACCTTCAATCTGGGCCGCAGCTATTTTCGCGACGAGCCGGTGCTTAGCCTGATCAAGGAAAAGCTGCCTGTTTCGATCTCGCTGGGCCTGTGGATGACATTTCTGTCCTATGCGATCTCGATCCCGCTGGGGATCAGGAAGGCGGTATCGGACGGATCGCGTTTCGATGTCTGGACCTCAGGCGTGGTTATTTTCGGCTATGCGATACCAAGCTTCCTGTTCGCCATTCTGCTTGTCGTTTTGTTTTGCGGCGGCTCGTTCTGGCAGATATTCCCCTTGCGCGGGCTGACCTCGGATAATTTCGCTGACCTTTCATGGCCGCGCAAAGTGCTGGATTACCTCTGGCACATAACATTGCCGGTGACGGCGCTGGTGCTCGGTTCGTTTGCGACATCGACGCTACTGACCAAGAATTCCTTTCTTGATGAAATCAAGAAGGCCTATGTCCAGACGGCCCGAATGAAGGGCCTGTCCGAGCGGCGTGTGCTTTACGGGCATGTTTTTCGCAATGCGATGTTGATCGTCATCGCGGGCTTTCCCGGCGCCTTCATCGGCGCCTTCTTTACGGGCTCGCTGCTGATCGAACAGGTCTTTTCGCTCGACGGCCTTGGCTACCTCTCCTTCGACTCGCTCATGAACCGCGACTATCCCGTCGTCCTCGGCAATCTTTATATCTTTGCACTGCTTGGCCTCGTCGTGAACCTCATTTCTGACCTGACCTACACCTGGATCGATCCCCGCATCGATTTTGAAACGCGGGAGGTCTGAAGCTTGAGTCTGGTCAGCGAACCCGCCCGCGCCAAGGGATGGCTGAATCTCGGGCCGATGAACCGGCGCCGGCTCGACAATTTCCGCCGCAACCGGCGCGGGTTGTGGTCGTTCTGGATTTTCCTCGTACTCTTCGTCATCTCGCTTTTCGCCGAATTCGTCGCCAACGACCGGCCGCTGATCGCCTCCTATAAGGGCGAAATCCTGTTTCCCGTTCTAATCGATTATCCGGAAGAGAAGTTTGGCGAGTTCGAAGCGACTACAGACTATCGCGATCCTATCATTTCGAACGAGATCGAAGCTCATGGCTGGATGCTCTGGCCGCTCATTCGGTTCGCAAACAATACGATCAAGCGCGATCCGCCCACCCCGTTTCCGTCGCCGCCGACCTGGCTCCTGAGCCAAAATCAATGTCGGACGGCTCTCGCGGCTCAGGCGAAGCAAAATCCAATGAAAACATACGAGGGAAACGGCTCCTGCCGCGATCTCGAATGGAACTGGCTCGGCACCGACGATAGAGGCAGCGACGTTGTCGCCCGGCTCATCTATGGCTTTCGCCTGTCGATCCTATTCGGCCTCATACTCGCGGGCGTTTCGTCGGTTATCGGCGTCGCGGCGGGCGCCGTGCAGGGCTATTTCGGCGGCTGGCTCGATCTAATCATGCAAAGACTGATCGAGATATGGTCTTCGCTCCCGCATCTCTACATTCTCATCATCCTTTCGGCGATTCTCACGCCAAGCTTCCTCGTGCTGCTGGTGATCCTGCTGCTGTTCTCCTGGGTCAACCTCGTTCACGTCGTGCGAGCGGAATTCCTGCGTGCGCGTAATTTCGAATATGTCAACGCGGCGCGCGCGCTCGGCCTCTCCAACGCCAAGATCATCGTCAAGCACGTTCTACCCAACGCAATGGTCGCGACCCTGACCTTCATGCCTTTCATCGTGAACGCCTCGATCAGCACGCTCACCTCCCTCGATTTCCTCGGCCTCGGTCTGCCGCCGGGCTCGCCCTCGCTTGGAGAATTGCTATTGCAGGGCAAGTCGAATCTGTCGGCGCCCTGGTTGGGCCTATCGGCCTTCGCCATCGTCGCGCTGATGTTGTCCTTGCTCATTTTCATAGGAGAGGCGGTGCGCGACGCTTTTGATCCGCGAAAGACGTTTACGTGAGGGGGCGGCCCGCCAGCGCGGCGTCATCGGGAGGCGCGACGGCGCCGCTCCTGGACGTGCGCGAGCTTTCCGTCGCTTTTGCGCAGAATGGTAAAGCCCAGACCGTTGTTAACCGCGTTTCGTTCACGCTCGAAAAAGGCGACGCGTTGGCGCTTGTGGGCGAATCGGGGTCAGGAAAATCGGTGACGGCGCTCTCTCTGGTGCGTCTGCTGCCTTATCCCGCCGCGAGCCATCCTTCCGGCGAAATTTTCTTCAGAGGCAAAGACGTCCTGAAAATGCCGGACGCGGAATTGCGCGCCATGCGCGGCGCGGGCGTCACGATGGTGTTTCAGGAGCCGATGACCTCGCTCAATCCGCTGCATACCATCGAGCGGCAGGTCGGCGAAATCATCGCGTTACATGGCGGACGCGCAGCCGCGATCCGCGCGCAAGTCGTTGCGCTGCTCACCGAGGTCGGCATCGTCGATCCCGCTTCGCGGCTCGGCGCCTTTCCACATCAGCTTTCGGGCGGTCAGCGCCAGCGCGTGATGATCGCGATGGCGCTCGCCAACCGGCCTGACCTGTTCATCGCCGACGAACCAACGACTGCGCTGGACGTCACCGTCCAGGCGCAAATTCTGAAACTGCTGAGCGAGCTCCAGGCCAAGCGCGGCATGGCGATGCTTTTCATCACCCATGACCTTGGCATTGTGCGCAAGGTCGCAAAAAACGTAGCGGTGATGCAGCGCGGGCGCATTGTCGAAGCCGGGCCGGTGGCGCGAGTGTTCGCCGATCCGCAACATCCCTATACGAAGACCCTGCTCGCCGCCGAACCCAAGGGCGCGCCGCCGCTACCAAATCTTGACGCCTCCGCCGTGCTGACGGCGGACGACGTCAAGGTCTGGTTCCCGATCAAGCGCGGCTTCTTGCGCAAAACAATCGGCTATGTGAAGGCGGTCGACGGCGTCTCGCTTACGGTGCGCGAGGGCGAGACGGTTGGCGTCGTCGGCGAATCGGGCTCGGGCAAAACGACGCTCGGCCTCGCTATTTTGCGTCTCATCCGATCGCAGGGCCCGATCGTCTATTGCGGCAAACGCATCGACGCGCTGCGTTCGAGGGAAATGCGCCCGCTACGGCGCGATATGCAGATCGTTTTTCAAGACCCGTTCGGCTCTCTGTCGCCGCGACTGTCCGTGGCCGAGATTGTCGAGGAAGGGTTGATCGCGCAAAACACCAAAATGAATGCGGCCGAGCGCCGGCGGGCGGTGGCGCGCGCGCTCGCCGACACTGGCCTCGATCCTGCTTCCATGGATCGCTATCCGCATGAGTTCTCGGGCGGCCAGCGCCAGCGCATCGCGATCGCTAGAGCGATGGCGCTCGACCCGAAATTCATCGTGCTTGACGAGCCAACTTCGGCGCTCGACATGTCGGTTCAGGCGCAGATCGTCGATCTGCTGCGCCAGTTGCAGGAAAGGCGGTCGCTCGCCTATCTCTTCATCTCGCATGACCTGAAGGTTGTGCGTGCGCTCGCCTCGGAGATTATCGTGATGCGTCACGGCAAAGTGGTCGAAAGCGGCGCGGCGGTGCAGGTTTTCTCGGCGCCGCGGGATGATTATACGAAGGCGCTTTTCGCGGCCGCCTTCAACATCGAGGCCGACGCGCGCGGAATCGTCGATCAATGAGCGAGGCGTCGCAATGAGCAAACCGATCGGCCGCGCCATCATCATCGTGCTCGACTCCGTCGGCTGCGGCGCCGCCGAGGACGCGGGCGTTTACGGGGACGCGGGCGCGGATACGCTCGGCCACATCGCGCAAGCCTGCGCGGAAGGGTGCGGTGACAGGGTCGGGCTGCGCGAAGGTTCCCTGAGATTGCCCAATCTCGATCGCCTCGGCCTTGGGCGCGCGATGCAGGCCTCCACCGGTCATTCTTCGCCAGGCCTGGGCCTTGGCGAGCCCGCCGGCCAATGGGGTTATGGCGTCGAAACGTCGCTAGGCAAAGACACGCCCTCGGGCCATTGGGAGATCGCGGGAACGCCGGTGCAATTTAAATGGGGCTATTTTTCCCAGACAATGCCGGCCTTCCCGCCCGAATTCACCCGGGCGCTGATCGCCGAAGGCGAACTGCCTGGCATTCTGGGCGACAAGCACGCCTCGGGCACAGCGATCATCGAAGAGTTCGGCGAGGAACATCTGGGCGATCTCAAGCCGATTTGCTACACATCGGCCGATTCCGTCCTGCAGATCGCCGCGCATGAACACGCGTTCGGTCTCGAGCGGCTCTACGCTTTGTGCAAGATCGCGCGGCGCCTGTGCGATCCGCTTAACATCGGTCGCGTCATCGCGCGGCCTTTTGTCGGTCGAACGAGCGCCGATTTTGTCCGCACGGCGCATCGCAAGGACTTCGCTATGCCGCCGCCCGCCGGCAATCTTCTGGAACGCGCCGCGCTAGCCGGCCATGAAATCATCTGCGTGGGCAAGATCGGCGACATTTTCGCGCATCGTCATACCGGGCGCGAGCTGAAAGGCGCCAACAACAATGACCATGTCGATTTGACCCTGAGGGCGCTGGCCGAGGCGCGCGACGGCGCGCTCATATTCGTCAATCTCGTCGATTTCGATACGGATTTTGGCCATCGTCGCGACGTTCCCGGCTATGCCGCTTGCCTTGAATCGTTCGATGCGCGGCTGCCGGAACTTACCGCGGCGATGCGCGACGAGGATTTCTGCATCGTCACCGCCGACCACGGCAACGATCCGACATGGCGCGGCTATGATCATACGCGCGAGCATGTTCCGATCCTCTCCTTCGGCAAAGGCGTCGCGCCGGGCCCAATCGGCCGACGCGAAACGCTCGCCGATATCGCCGAGACAATCGCGCAGAGGCTTGGCCTCGCCGCCGGCGCTCATGGTCGGAGCTGGTTGGCGTGAGCTTCGCGCTGGATACGCGTCTGGCCGCCGACACGATCGAGATTGGCGATCTCGCATTGTCGCGCCTGCTTCTGATGAATGATGCGCGCTATCTCTGGCTCGTTCTCGTTCCCCGCCAGGAGAATTTATGCGAACTCGTCGATCTCGATGCGCGCGATCGCGCGATTCTGATGGAGGAGATCACTGCGGCTTCCAAGGCCCTGATCGGCTTGCCCGGCGTCGATAAGATCAATGTTGGCGCGTTGGGCAATATTGTGCGCCAATTGCATATCCATGTCGTCGCGCGCCGTTTGGGCGACGCGGCATGGCCTGGCCCGGTATGGGGCGCTGGCGCGCCGCTGCGTTACGGTGCGTCAAGGGCGCGCAAGATCGTGCAAGGTATCAAGGGGCAATTGATTCGCGGCGCGGCGTCGTGAGAGCCTTGCGCGAGCGCGCGGCCACGACTAGTGTCCAAGCCAGTGTGCTGTAACGAGCTCTTGAGCCGCGCGCATCTCCTGATTGTCAAACGAGAACGCGATGTCTTTGCCCGCCTCCGCCGCCGATTATATCGTTGATCGCCGTAGACTGCGGCGTCAGGTGACGCTGTGGCGCGTTGTGGCCTTTGTTGTCGTCGCATTGGCGATTTTGGGCGCCTTTTATCGCTTTTCCGGTCTCGCCGCGCCGAACCAGCCGCATATCGCGAGGCTGGCGATCCAGGGCCTCATCACCGGCGACGACGCAACGCTGAAAACCATCCGTGAGATCGCCGATTCCAAGGCTGCGGCGGTCGTGCTCACGATCGAAAGCCCCGGCGGCACGACGACGGGCGCGGAATTGCTCTTCGACGAATTGCGGCGCCTTGCGGCGAAAAAGCCAGTCGTCGCGGTTGTCGGTACGATGGCGGCTTCGGGCGCCTATATCGCCGCGCTCGGCGCCGACCGAATTTTTGTAAAAGGCAATTCTCTTGTCGGGTCGATTGGCGTCCTCATCGAGTTTCCGAACTTCTCCGGTCTCATGGACAAGATCGGCGTAAAACTTGAGGCGGTGAAATCCTCGCCGTTGAAGGCAACGCCCAACGGGATGGAGCCGACCAGCGACGCCACGCGCGCGGCAATGGCCGCGCTGGTCGCCGATTCCTTTGATTGGTTCAAAAGTCTGGTCAAGGATCGTCGACATCTGAACGATGACGAGCTTGCCCAGGTCGACGATGGGCGGGTATTCACAGGCCGTCAGGGCGTGCCGCTCAAGCTTGTCGACGCCATCGGCGGCGAACGCGAGGCGATCGCCTGGCTTGAAACGGAGAAGGGCGTCGCCAAGGACTTGCCGGTGCGCGATTGGCGCCCCGAGAAAAGCTTCGGGCTTGGCCTTCTCGGATCGGCGGCTTCGATCGCCGAGGGATTTGGACTGACGGGCCCGGCTGCGCTTCTGCAGCGGGCCGAATTGGCGAGGGAAAGCCAGTTGCTTGACGGGCTTGTATCGATTTGGCAGCTTCCTGCTGGTAATTGAATGTCGTTCGCGTGGCGTCTCTGCACTGGCGGTCTCTCGATGGGGAGGTATTCCATTGATAAAATCTGAACTTGTGCAGCGAATGGCGGCGCGCAATCCCCATCTCTATCAACGCGATGTCGAAAACATCGTCGACGCGATTCTTGACGAAATCACAGCGGGGCTCGCCAGAGGCGAGCGTGTCGAATTGCGCGGCTTTGGCGCTTTCTCGACCAAACAGCGCTCCGCGCGAACCGGCCGCAATCCGCGCACTGGCGATCAGGTGCCGGTGGTCGAAAAGGTGGTGCCGTTCTTCAAGACGGGTAAAGAAATGCGTGAACGGTTGAACAAACCCCCGCATGTCTGACGCGCCCGAGGCGATTGTCTTTCCCGTTCGCCATAGCCCGGGCCGAAGATGGTCGCCGTTCGCTGCTCAGAGATGGCGATGATTCTGAGAAAACCGCTATGAAGAACCTACTCAAATTCATTGTGCTGGCGCCGATCGCAATCCTGCTGCTGATCTTCGCCTTCGCCAACCGGCATATCGTCACGGTTTCCTTTGATCCGTTCGTCGAGGGCGATATCGCAGCCTTCGCCATCAGCGCGCCGCTGTTCCTCATTCTAATTCTGGCGATGATGATCGGCGTTATGGCGGGCGGCGCGGCGACATGGCTGGCGCAAGGCAAGTATCGCAAGGCCGCACGCCAAAATCGCGCCGAGGCCGAGCGGCTGCGCGGCGAGGCCCAAAGGTTGAGGCCGCCGACGGGCGACAATCGCGTCGTCCCGAACGTGGGCCTGCAGCATCACGCCTGACGACGACCCGAGGCGTTTGCATGCGATTGGTGTCCGCGACGGAAATTGATGAAGCGCTCGATTTTCCTGGCTTGATCGATGCTCTCGCACAGGCGTTCCGCGGCGGAACCATTGCGCCGACCCGCCATCATCATGCCATTGCGCGTGCAGACGCGACGACCGCGACCCATCTTCTGATGCCGGCGTGGACGTCGGAGGGCACGCAAGAGGACGCCTATCTCGGTACGAAAATCGTCAATGTCTTTCCCGACAATGGCCGACGCGGCCTGCCCGCCGTGCTTGGCGTCTACGTCCTGCAATCGGGGTTGACCGGAGAGCCGCTCGCGGCGATGGACGGCACACGGCTCACGCATTGGCGCACGGCCGCCGCGTCCGCCCTTGCCGCGCGGCATCTGGCGCGCGACGACGCGCGGCGACTGCTGATCGTCGGGGCCGGCGCGCTCGCCCCCTTCCTCACGCGCGCGCACGCCTCGGTGCGGCCGATCGAAGAGGTGACGGTATGGAACCGCAGCGCCGCCGCCGCTGAGAAGCTTGCCGCCTCGCTATCCCAGGAGGGCTGGCGTGCCCGCGTCGCCGAGGATCTGGAGAGCGCCGTGCGCGCCGCCGATATCATCTCCTGCGCAACGCTTTCAAACGCGCCTCTGATCGCCGGCGCGTGGTTGCAGCCTGGCCAGCATCTCGATCTCGTGGGGGCTTTCAATCTTGAAATGCGCGAGGCCGACGACGAAGCGCTCCGGCGTGCCCGCGTTTTCATCGACACCGACGCCGCACTGAGCGAGGGCGGCGATGTGGCCCTGGCGTTGCGCGGAGGCGCTATCGATCGCGCCCACATCGTCGCCGACCTTGGCGCGCTCTGCCGGGGCGCGATCGGGCGGGCTGAATCGACGGAGATAACGCTGTTCAAGTCGGTAGGCGCCGCGCTCGAAGATCTCGCGGCAGCGATGCTGGTGTGGCGCAAACTCGCGCCCCTTTAAGCGGCTTGGCCTTTGACAAGGGACGCGGATTGGCGGAAAGGAGCGCCATGTCCTCGGTCATCAAAATCTGCGGCCTCTCGACCGCGCGGACCCTCGACGCCGCGCTTGACGCAGGCGCCGACGTGGTCGGCTTCGTGTTTTTCGAGAAAAGCCCTCGCCATCTGTCGCTCGATCAGGCTGGCGCGCTTGCGCAACAGGCGCGCGGGCGGGCGCAGATCGCCGTTCTGACGGTCGATGCTTCGGACGAGGCGCTGCGCGCCATCATCGCCGCGGTCGCGCCTGATTTTCTGCAATTGCATGGCCACGAGATCCCGCAGCGCCTCGCCGATCTTCGCCGCACATTCGGGCTGCCCATGATCAAAGCGATCGGCGTCAGCGGCGCGGGCGATATCGCCGCGGCTCAGAACTATGCCGATATGGCCGATCGCCTGCTTTTTGACGCTAAAGCGCCCAGGGATGCGCGCCATCCCGGCGGCAACGGCGTCGCTTTCGATTGGCAATTGCTCGCCGGGCTCGATTTACCTAAGCCATGGCTGCTGTCTGGCGGGCTCGATCCCGAAAATGTCGCGCAGGCGATCGCCATCACCGGCGCGCGGGGCGTCGATGTTTCTTCAGGCGTCGAGAGCGCGCCGGGGGCGAAGGACATTGGTAAGATCGGAGCCTTTATCGCCGAGGCGCGCGCTGCTTTCTCGCGCGCCGAAGCCGCCAACCGTATGACCGCGCGCCCAACGGCGCAGCCGGGGAGAGTCGCGTGACCAAGATCGCCAAACAGAATTCCTTCCGCAACGGCCCCGACGAGCGCGGCCATTTCGGCATATTTGGCGGGCGTTTCGTCGCCGAGACCCTGATGCCGCTCGTCCTCTCGCTGGAAGAAGCCTATGAGACGGCCAAGGCCGATCCGGCCTACCAGGCCGAGCTCGACCATTTTCTGAAGCATTACGCTGGGCGCCCGAGTCCGCTTTATTTCGCCGAGCGGCTGACCGAGCGGTTAGGGGGCGCGAAAATCTATTTCAAGCGCGAAGAGCTGAACCATACCGGCTCGCACAAGATCAACAATGTGATGGGCCAGATCCTGCTCGCCCGCCGCATGGGCAAGAAACGCATCATCGCCGAGACAGGCGCGGGCCAACATGGCGTCGCCACCGCTACCGCTTGCGCGCGGTTCGGGCTGGAATGCATCGTCTATATGGGCGCCGTCGATGTCGAGCGGCAAAAACCCAATGTCTTCCGTATGAAAATGTTGGGGGCTGAGGTGCGCCCGGTTCAATCGGGCGCGCGCACGCTGAAAGACGCGATGAACGAGGCTTTGCGCGATTGGGTCACCAATGTCGCCGACACCTTCTATTGCATCGGCACGGCGGCAGGTCCCCACCCTTATCCCGCGATGGTGCGCGATTTTCAGAGCGTTATCGGCAACGAGACGCGCGAGCAGATGATGGCGGCCGAAGGGCGTCTGCCCGACAGCCTGATCGCCTGCATCGGTGGCGGCTCCAATGCGATCGGCCTGTTCCATCCTTTCCTCGATGACCCGAGCGTCGAAATTTATGGCGTCGAGGCGGCCGGCCATGGCCTCGACGTGCCCGACGGGCACGCCGCCTCGCTATCGGGCGGCCGGCCTGGCGTGCTGCACGGCAATCGCACCTATCTCCTGATGAACGACGACGGTCAGATCAATGAGGGCCATTCGATCTCGGCCGGTCTCGATTATCCCGGCATCGGCCCCGAACATTCCTGGCTCAAGGAAACCGGCCGCGCGACCTATATATCCGCGACCGACAAGGAAGCGCTCGCCGCCTTCCAGCTCTGCAGCCAATTGGAAGGCATCATCCCCGCGCTCGAACCCGCGCATGCCATAGCCGGCGCTATGCGCCTTGCGCCGGAAAAGTCGAGCGATCATCTGATGGTGCTGAACCTGTCGGGGCGTGGCGACAAGGACATCTTCACGGTCGCGGAATATCTAGGCGGCATGTGACGGTTCGCGGCGGCGCGCTTATGCCTTGGCGAGCCAGGCTAGAACCTCGGCGCGCGTCGGCGGATCGGAGCCCTGTCGCGTACAGGTGATCGCTGAGGCCGCCACGGCGAAGGTCAGCCATTTCGTGAGATCGGCGCTGGTCGGCGCGCGCGCCCCGACGCCAAGCGCGCTATCGGCGTCCATCGCGGCGATCAAGGCCGACATGAAACTGTCGCCCGCGCCGACCGTGTCGACGACAGCGACGATGGGCGATGGCGCGAAAAGCCTCTCGTCTTGGAGATAGGCGACCGCGCCCTGTTCGCCGCGCGTCATGACGCAAAAATGCGGGCCAAGCAACGCCCACGCGGCGATGGAGGCTTCAGCTTCACGATCGGGATAGAGCCAGAGGAGGTCCTCCTCGCTCGCCTTGACGACGCTGGCGAGCGCGACTTCGCGTTCGACGATCGGAACCACCGCCTCGCGATCCGGCGTCACCATCGGGCGAATATTGGGATCGAAGCTGGTCGTCGCGAATGTGCGCGCCATGGCCAATGCCGCCGCGGAACTTGACCCATGCATGTGATCGACGGCGCAGAACGAGCCGATGTGCAAATGACGCGCTCCGGCAGGCCAGACTTTCGGAAACGGCCATGCCTCGTCATAGGCGGTCGCATCGAGATAGAACGAATAGCGCGCGCCGCTCTGGGCCGTGCCGCGCATCACGAAGGCGAGCGGCGAAGGCTTGGCGTCGCGCGCGACGAAAGTCAGATCGACGCCCGCCTCGACCAGCGCGGCGGCGAGACTCTCGCCGTTAGGATCTGTGGACAGGCGGGACACGAAGGCCGTCGGCGACCCCAATCGGCCCAAGCCGATCGCCACATTGAAGGGCGATCCGCCGAGAACCGCGTCATAGCCGTTTTTCCGATCGGCGTCGGGAATCAGATCGATCAGCGCTTCGCCCGATATAAGGATCATGGCCTGCCCCTGGCGCCGGCGTCATCCCGGCCTCACGCCAGCGTATAGGCGGTCTTCACGATTGTATAGAACTCGACGGCGTAACGACCCTGTTCGCGCGATCCGAAGCTCGAACCTTTGCGTCCGCCAAACGGCACGTGATAATCGACGCCAGCGGTCGGCACATTGACCATCGCCATGCCCGCTTCGATATTCCGCTTGAAATGACTCGCATATTTCAGGCTTGTCGTGCAGATGCCCGCGCACAGCCCAAATTCGGTGTCGTTGGCGAGCGCCAGAGCGTGGTCATAATCGTTCGCTGGAATCATCGCGGTCACCGGTCCGAAAATTTCCTCCCTGGCCACGCGCATTGAATTATCGGCGTCCGTGAACAGGGCCGGGTTCATATAAAAGCCAGGCGTCGCGCGCTGTACGCGCTCGCCCCCTATTGCGAGCTTGGCGCCTTCGTCCTTGCCAATGCGCAAATAGGAAAGATCCTGATCGAGCTGGCTCTGGTCGACGACCGGTCCGATATGCGTGCCCGCCTTCAGCGCATCGTCGACGACGAGGCCCTTCATACGCTCGACCATCGCCTCGGCGAAGCGCGCATAGATTCCCTTGGTGACGATGAGGCGTGAGGATGCGGTGCAACGCTGTCCGGTCGAGAAAAACGCGCCATTGACCGCGCATTCGACGGCGGTCTTGAGATCGGCGTCGTCAAGCACGATCAGTGGATTCTTGCCGCCCATTTCGAGCTGGAATTTGCGCATCCGCTCGGCGCAAGCCGTCGCCACCTTGCGCCCTGTCGCCACGGAGCCGGTGAAGGTGATCGCGTCGATTCCCTTGTGCTCGAGCATCGTCTGGCCGACCACCGAACCGCGGCCCATCACCAGATTGAACACGCCTTTGGGCGCGCCGGCGCGCACGATGATTTCGGCCAAGGCATGCGCCGAACCCGGCACCAGGTCGGCGGGCTTGAACAGTACGCAATTGCCGTAAGCGAGAGCCGGGGCGATCTTCCAAGCGGGGATGGCGATCGGAAAATTCCACGGCGCAATGATGCCGACGATTCCAACCGCCTCGCGCGTCAATTCAACATCGATATTGGGCCGCACGCTGGCGAGCTTCTCGCCGGGGATGCGCAACGCCTCGCCCGCGAAGAAATCGAAAATCTGGCCGGCGCGCGTCGCTTCGCCAATGGCTTCCAGCAGCGACTTGCCTTCTTCGCGCGCGAGCAGCTTGCCCAGCTCTTCGCGGCGCGCCAGAATTTCGGTGGAGGCGCGCAGCAAAATGTCATGCCGCTCCTGCGGACTGGTGCGCGACCATGCGGGAAAAGCGGCCTTCGCCGACGCCACGGCGGTCTCGACCTGGGCGGCGCTGGCATGCGCGTAGAGGCCGACGACGTCTTCCGTATTGGACGGATTGATATTGCGCGAAACGCCTTCGCCCTCGACCCATTCGCCCGCGATATAATTCTTGTTGAGGTCGCTCATATCGTCTCCCGATCGTTTATCGCGTCTGGCGCTCCGGCGGCTCCTGCTGAAGCCGCCGATCTTTTATCATACTATATGAAGGCGGACATGCGCGCGCCAGTAACTCAAATCAAGCCTCGTTTGGCAAGATTGCGCATGAGATGGCTGGCGCCGAACGCCCATGGCGGACATTCGTCGCAATGACGCATGCGATTGGTCAATTGGCCGAGTTTGCCGGCGGCGACCGTGACGACGTCGCCTTGCTTGTGGGTGAAGCCCTTGCCCGGCGCTTCCCGGTCGGCGACCGGCGCGAACATCGTGCCCAAAAACAGCACCGCCCCGTCGGGATATTGATGACTCGCCCCCGTCATCTGCGCCACGAGATCGGCGGGATCGCGGCTGATCTTTGAAATCGAGGAGCCGCCCTCGAGCTTGAAGCCATCTTCGCCTTCGACAGTCAGGCCGACGTGCATGGCGCGCACATCGTCGAGCGAAAAACTCGCGTCGAAAAGGCGCAGCAGCGGACCGATCGCGCAGCTCGCGTTCTGGTCCTTGGCCTTGCCCAACAGTAACGCGGAGCGCCCCTCGACATCCCTGAGATTGACATCGTTGCCGAGGGTTGCACCGACGATGCGGCCACCCGAATTGATGGCCAAAACGACTTCCGGCTCCGGATTGTTCCACGCCGAAGCTTTGTGAAAGCCGGCGTCGGCGCCATGGCCGACCGCTGACATCGGCTGGCTCTTGGTGAAAATCTCCGCGTCCGGTCCGATGCCGACTTCCAGATATTGCGACCATGCTCCCTGCGCGATCAGGGCGTCCTTGAGGCGCATGGCGGCGGGCGAGCCAGGCTTGAGCCTGGAAAGATCCTCGCCTATCAGACCGATCATTTCATCGCGGATCTTCGCCGCGGCGCTTCTGTCGCCGCGCGCGCGCTCTTCAATCACCCGCTCCAGCATAGATGTCGCGAAAGTAACGCCGGCTGCTTTGATCGCCTGCAAATCAACGGGCGCCAAAAGCCAGGGCTTCGCGGGATCGCGCCGAGTTTGAGGGGTGTTGGCGAGGACCTCCTCGAGCGAGGCGAAGCGCTCGCCTTGCGCCGCGCGCAACGCCGCCGAAGGGTCCGGTTCCTCGCATAAGTCGCGCAGCGACGGGAAACGGCGGGTCACGTCGACTAGACCGTCCGGCCTTGCCGCCACGACCGATGGGCCGCTCAATTCCGGCCGCCAGACCCTGCCGACCAAAGCGCCGGCATAACCGTCGATCGGCAGGGTCGCCGTTTCCGTCAAGTTCAATTCAAGTTGCGGCATGGGCATTCTCGACTTCGGTCCAAATGGGCGGGGCGGCCATTGAAGGATTGACGCTGGCTCGCCATCTGATTAGCGTCTAACATGCTAGCTGGGAAGTCATTTGCACAGCACGCGCACGCGGCGAATGGCGCGCGAGGTCATTGGAGATGAGCGAGACGGAGGCGCGACGAAGCTCGAAAGCCGATCACGTCTATCGCGATCTCAAGGAATCTATCCTTTCGGGCGCGCTGGAGCCAGGGGGTGCGATTGACAAACTGGCGCTTTGCGAGCGGCTCGGCGTATCGCGCTTTCCGGTTTCCTCCGCCATCAGCCGGCTCGCCTATGAACGGCTGGTGACGATCGAACCGCAACACGGATCGTTTGTCGCCAAGATTTCTGTTGACGATGTGCGCGAACGTCTGTTGGTGCGCCGGGCGCTCGAATCCGAAGTCGCGGCGCAGGCGGCGTTACGGATGCCGCGTGAGGGCATCGAGGAACTGGAGCGCAATTTGCGCTACCAGCAAGCGGCCGTCGATGGACACGACGTTGCGGGATTCTACGCATTGGATGTGGATTTTCACCGTTTGCTCCCGTCGTTGCTGGCGCTCGGCCATTGCGGCGAGATTCTCGACGGGCTGCGCTCCCATCTGGAGCGGGTCAGGCGCCTGCTGCTGTCGCCGACGGGGCGCATGCCCAAGACTCTTTCCGAACATAGCGCCATCGCCAAAGCCGTGACGAGCGGCGACGCCGCCGGCGCCCGCGCGGCCATGCATTACCATCTGCAACAAACGACCGATCTGTTCGAGACTTTCGCCAGGGAACGGTCGAGCCTGTTTTCCAAATAATTCTCACCCCTCGGAAGCAAACGATGAACAGCCCACGCGCTTTACGGCTCAACGCCCAGGATAATGTGATGGTCGCCGTCGACGAGATTCGCATCGGCGACAGCCCTGCAGGCGGTCCAAAAGCGTCCGCGCGCGTGCCCAAAGGCCATAAGCTCGCCACGACGCTGATCGAGACAGGCGCGCCGATCCTCAAATTCGGACAGATCATTGGCTTCGCCTCAAGACCAATCGAACCGGGCGAGTGGGTGCATGAACATAACGTCGTCATGCACGAGTTTTCGCGGGACTATCATTTTTCCGAGGGCGCGAGGCCCGAAACCATCCTGCCGTTGTCCCAGCAGGCGACATTCCAGGGTTATCGCCGCACCAACGGCAAGGCAGGCACGCGCAATTATCTGGCGATTCTGACCAGCGTGAATTGTTCGGCAACCGTCGCCAGGCTGATCGCTCGTGAATTCGAACGTTCGGGAAGGCTGGACGACTATCCCAATGTCGACGGCGTTATCGCGCTTGTTCATGGCACCGGCTGCGGCATGGCCGCCAAGGGCGAGGGCTTCGACATTTTCAAGCGCACACAATGGGGATACGCGGGCAATCCCAATATTGCCGGCGTGGTGCTGGTGGGGCTCGGCTGTGAAGTTTTCCAGATCGGCCGCATGAAAGAGGAATACGGCCTCAGCGACGGCGAGCTTTTCCAGACGATGACGATCCAGGCGACGGGCGGCACAAGGAAGACGATCGACGCGGGCGTCGAACGCATCGCCGCGATGCTGCCGATCGTCAACCGGGCACAGCGCGAGACGCTGCCGGCGAGCGAGTTGATGCTCGCCTTGCAATGCGGAGGGTCGGATGGCTATTCCGGCATCACCGCCAATCCCGCGCTCGGCGCCGCCGTCGATGTTCTCGTGCGGCACGGGGGCACCGCGATCCTGTCCGAAACGCCAGAAATCTATGGCGCCGAACATTTGCTGACACGCCGCGCTGCGACGCCGGAAGTCGGCCAGAAGCTTGTCGACCTCATCCATTGGTGGGAAGATTATACCGAGCGCAACCATGGCGAGATGAACAACAATCCTTCGCCTGGCAATAAGGCCGGCGGCCTCACGACGATCCTTGAAAAATCGCTTGGCGCGGCGGCCAAAGGCGGCACGACCATTCTCAACGACGTCTATAAATATGCCGAACGCGTGACGGCCAAGGGCTTCGTCTACATGGATACGCCTGGCTACGATCCCGTCTCGGCGACAGGCCAGGTCGCCGGCGGCGCCAATGTGCTCGCCTTCACTACCGGACGCGGTTCGGCTTATGGCTGCAAACCGACGCCGTCGATCAAGCTCGCGACCAACAGCGACATGTATCGGCGGATGAGCGAGGACATGGACATCAATTGCGGCGATATTCTCGACGGCGTTTCGATCGAAGAAAAGGGCCGCGAAATATTCGAGAAAGTTCTGAGCGTCGCCTCGGGTGAGAAGTCGAAGTCGGAAGCGCTCGGCTATGGCGACGCCGAATTCGTGCCGTGGCAAGTCGGCGCGACGATGTAAGCGGCAATTTCGTGCAGACCGCTCTTTTGTTCGATCTCGACGGCACGCTCGTCGACACCGACGCTCTTCATCTTATCGCCTTTCAAAACGTCCTCGCGGCGCACGGCATAAAGCTGACCAAGGCGCAATATGTCGAGACGATCATGGGCTCGTCCAATGCGATGATCGGCGCAGCGTTCCTGCCGCATCTGTCGCCGGCGGATCGCGACGCGATCCTTGCGACGAAGGAAGCGGCGTTTCGCGACATGCTCGGCGAATTGAAGCCGGTCGCGGGCGTGATGGCTTTGCTTGATTACGCCGACGCGCAGGGCGTCAAATGCGCCGTCGTGACCAACGCCCCGCGCGCCAACGCCAAGGTCGTGCTTGACGCTTTGGGCCTCGCCGCGCGCTTGCCCATCCAGATCATCGGCGGAGAACTCGCGCGTCCCAAGCCGGATCCGCTGCCCTATCTCACCGGCCTTGCGCTGACGGGGGCGGACGCAGCCCATTCGCTGGCTTTCGAAGATTCTCTGTCGGGGCTTCGCGCCGCGGTCGGCGCGGGCCTGACCGTCGTCGGCCTGACGACGACGCTGGACGAGACGACGCTGACGCGCGCGGGCGCGACGATCGCCGCGGCCGATTTCACCGATCCGCGCATCCGCGAATTGATTCGACAAAAGATGATCTATACGAGAAGCAGCGCTCGCTGATTCCAGGAGATTGACATGCGGCTCGCTCAAATCGTCGACGAAAATGACAAGCGCGCGCTTGTCGTCACCGCGCGCGGCGAAAGCCGCCTCGTGAAGGGCGCGCGCACGACCTATGAGCTCGCGTTTCAAGCGATCGCGGCGGGCGAATCGATTCGGAAAATCATCGCCGATCGCGGCATCGGCAAGGTCGTCGACCTTGCGGCGGCTTTCAAAGAGAAGCGCGTGCTCAACCCGATCGACCATAAGGACGCCGCCCATCTGCAAGTGACCGGCACCGGCCTCACGCATCTTGGCTCCGCCGAGGGACGCGACAAGATGCACAAGAATCTGGCCGACGCGGACACGCTGACCGATTCGATGCGCATGTTCAAAATGGGTCTGGAAGGCGGCAAGCCGAAGGGCGCGGCGCAAGGCGTCCAGCCCGAATGGTTCTACAAAGGCGACGGCTCGACGATCGCCGCGCCGGGCGGCGACCTCATCTCGCCGCATTTCGCGCTCGATGGCGGCGAGGAGCCGGAGATCGTGGGCGTCTATGTCATCAGCCCCGAGGGCGCGCCGGTGCGGGTCGGCTTTTCACTTGGCAATGAATTTTCCGACCACGTCACCGAGCGGCAGAATTATCTTTATCTCGCCCATTCCAAGCTAAGGGCCTCAAGCTTCGGGCCGGAACTGTTGCTGGGCGATCTGCCCGCCGACGTGCAGGGCGCTTCGCGCATCCGCCGCGGCAAAGCTGTGCTGTGGGAAAAACCGTTCATCTCGGGCGAACAGAACATGTCGCATACGATCGCCAATCTGGAGGCGCATCATTTCAAATATGATCTGTTCCGCCGCCCGGGCGACGTGCACGTGCATTTCTTCGGCACTGCGACGCTGTCTTTCTCGGACGGAATCAAACCCGAGAAGGGCGATGTCTTCGAGATCGAAGCCGAGGCTTTCGGCCTGCCGTTGCGCAACCGGCTGACAATCGGCAAGGCAGCGAAGGTGAAGGTGCGGGCGCTCTGAGGGAGCGTCGCGCTCAATAGCCCGTCGCCCGGTCGACGACATTGCGCAGCTTCTCGCCGCGCTCATAGGCGGCGATCTGATCCGCGATATAGCGCACGATCGCGTCCGGCGTTGAGACCGCCGCATTATGCGGGCTGATCGTCACGCGGGGATGGCGCCAAAGCGGCGAAGCCTTTGGCAAAGGCTCGACCTCGAAAACATCCAGCGAGGCCGCTTTGAGAACGCCCGTGTCGAGCGCCGCCAGAATGTCCGCCTCGACCTGCAAGCCGCCGCGCCCGGCATTGAGCAGAATAGGCCCGCCAAGGCGGCCGTCCGTCGCCAGTTTCGCAAAAAGAGCGGCGTTGAGAATGCCGCGCGTCTGCGGCGTCAAAGGCAGAAGCGCGACGAGAATATCGGTGCGGGCAAGCATCGCCTCAAGGCCGTCAGCGCCATGGAAACAGGCGATGGTTTCAACATCGCGAGGACTCCGGCTCCAGCCGGCGACGTCAAAGCCGATCGTCGCGAGTTTGCGCGCCGCATCCGCTCCGAGCGCGCCAAGGCCGAGGATTCCGACGCGGATGTCCGCGGCTGCGGGCTGGTCAATATCCTCGTCCCAGATTTGCTGATCCTGCTGCCAGTCGTACATGCGCTGCTGGCGCAGATGGATGAGTGCATGAAGCACGACCCATTCGCTCATCCGGTCGCGCAAATCCGCGTCAACGACGCGCACGATCGGAACATCGGGAAGACCGGAATCGTGAAACACGTGGTCGACGCCGGCGCCGAGCGAAAAGATCGCCTTGAGATTGGGCAGATCAGCGAGCGCGCCCGATGGATGGCGCCAGCTCAGGGCGTAATCGACGGCGGCGCGATCGCCAATCGTCTCCGGCGTGACGATTTCGCGCCCCGGCAAGAGCGCATGCAACCGCGCCAGCCATGGCTGCAGATCCCATCCGCTGACGGCGAGGAGGATTGTCATGGCGTCCCGGCGATACGCTCGACGACAGGATCGCGCGGCGGCGGCGGCGCATCGCCGATGCGGTAGGCGGCTGCAAGCTGCCCCGCCGCCGCCTGGGCGCGCGCGTCGTCTCGCGCGTGAACCAACGCCAGAGGCGCGGCGGCGGAAACCTCGGCGCCAAGTCCTGCAAGCCGCGTGAAGCCGACGGCCGGGTCGATCGCGTCGGCAGCCCGGCTCCGACCGCCGCCGAGGGCGACGACCGCCATGCCGATAGCGCGTGCGTCGATCGCTTCGACAAAGCCGCGGCGCGCGGGCGCGGCGGCGACAATAACCGGCGCGACGGGCAGAAGCTTGGCCGCCTTATCGAGAAAGCCGCTCGGGCCGCCCAACATCGCAACCATGCGCTCGAAGCGCTCGGCGGCGGCGCCGCTCGCCAGCGCGCGCTCCATCGCCGCGCAGCCAAGCGCCGCGCTCTCGGCAAGGCCGCCGAGCGACAGCAATTCCCCGCCGAGCGCGATGGTCACAGCGTGCAACCGGGCGTCGCGCTTTTGCCCGGTGAGATAGTCGACGGCGTTTCGCACTTCGACCGCGTTGCCGGCCGCAGTTGCGAGAGGCTCGTTCATATCGGTGATGAGCGAAGTGGTCGGCAGGCCGGCACCGGTGGCGACGCTCGCAAGGCTTTGAGCAAGATCGCGCGCGCCCGAAAGGCTCGTCATGAAGGCGCCCGAACCGGTCTTGACGTCCATCACCAGCCCTTGCAGGCCGGCCGCCAGTTTCTTCGACAGGATCGAGGCGGTGATCAGCGCGATCGATTCGACCGTCGCAGTGACGTCGCGAATCGCGTAAAGGCGTTTGTCGGCGGGAGCGAGATCGGCGGTTTGGCCGATGATCGCGCAGCCGGCCTCTGCGACCGTGCGCTGGAAGAGCGCGAGGTCGGGCTGGGCGACATAACCGGGAATCGAATCGAGCTTGTCGAGCGTGCCGCCGGTATGACCAAGGCCGCGCCCCGAAATCATCGGGGTGAAGGCGCCGCAGGCCGCCAGCATCGGCGCAAGCATCAGGCTAACGTTGTCGCCGATGCCCCCCGTCGAATGTTTGTCGAGGATGGGGCCGGGCAGACGGGCGTCGCGCCAGTCGAGCACCGAACCCGAATGCATCATCGCACGGGTCAGACCCACCCGCTCGTCAAGATTCATCCCCTTGAAGAACACGGCCATCGCGAAGGCGGCGGCCTGGCCCTCCGTGACCGCGCCCGAGGTGAGGCCAGCGATGAAGCTCTCGATCTCCGGTGCGGCGAGCGCCTCGCCGTCGCGTTTCTTGCGAATGATTTCCTGCGGCAGCATCAGGCGTGCGCCGGGTCATACGCCCTGATGAAGGCGCGCAGCAATCGCTTGAAATTGGCTGAGCCTTCGGCCGCCACCTCCTTGGTTTCGGCATGGGTCGGATCACCCCCCGCCAGTCCCGCGCCAAAATTCGTCACCAGCGAGACGGCGACGCAGCGCAGCCCGTTGAGGCGCGCCAGAATGACTTCAGGAACTGTGGACATGCCGACAAGATCGGCGCCCAGAATCTTCGCCGCGCGGATTTCGGCCGGCGTCTCGAAGCTCGGTCCGGAGAACCACATATAGACGCCCTCGTGCAATTCGATTCCCTGGTCCAGAGCTGCATGTCTCAAGAGGGTTCGCAAATGGGAATCATAGGCATGCGTCATCGGCACGAAGCGATCGTCGGAATTGACGCCGATGAGCGGGTTCGCTCCCGCGAAATTGATGTGATCGGCAATCGCCACCAGCGCGGGCGGACGCCAATCGGTGTTGAGGCCGCCGGCGGCGTTGGTCAGAAACAGCGTCCGGCCGCCGAACGCCTTGAACGTCTCGATGGCGACCGCCATTGCGCGGCAATCGCCGCGCTCATAATAGTGGCCGCGCCCCTGGAACAGCACGACGCGCCTGCCTTCCAACCGACCGACGACAAGGCGGCCGGCGTGTCCCGACACGGTCGGGACGGGAAAACCCGGCAGGTCTTCATAGGCTATCGAAACGGCGTCCTCGACCTCGTCGGCGAGCGAACCCAGACCCGAGCCCAGCACAACGCCGAGTGGGGCGAGTTCATTGAGGCCGCGCTGGCGCAGGAGCGCGATCGCTTTTTGGGTGTCGGTCATCATGGCGCGTTACGTTTTCAAATTTTCCGGACCGAAGGAATAGGGCAGAAGCTCGGCGAGCGACAGCGTGAGCCGCACGCCGTCTGGTCCTGCGATATGCACCGGCGTCTGTGGCGACGCAAATTCGCGAATGCGCTGGCGACAGCCGCCGCACGGCGTGCACAGACCCTCGCCATCGCCGATCACCAGCATTTCCGCGATACGCGTCTCTCCGGCCAAAGCCATCGCGCTGATCGCGCCGGTCTCCGCGCAGGCGCCTTGCGGATAGGCGGCGTTTTCGACATTGCAGCCCGCGAAAATGGCGCCCGAAGGCGTGCGCAACGCGGCGCCGACGTTGAAATGCGAATAGGGCGTATAGGCCCGTCGTTGTGCCGTTTTGGCCGCGTCGAACAGCGCTGCGATTGAGGGTTCAACGCTCTTTGACATAGGGAATTCCCGATGCTTTGGGGGGAATCGCCTTGCCGATGAAACCGGCCAGCAGAATGACGGTCAGCACATAGGGCAAAGCTTCGATCGCCTGCACCGGGACTTCGCCGAGGCCCGGGATGACGAAGCCCTGCAGGCGGATCGACAGTGCGTCGAGAAAGCCAAACAGCAAGCAGGTGGCGAGCGCGGGCAGCGGGCGCCATTTGGCGAACACCAGCGCCGCGAGCGCGATGAAGCCTTTGCCGGCGCTCATATGCGGCTGGAAATAAGCGGCCTGCGCGACCGAAAGATAAACCCCGGAAAGACCGACGAGAACGCCGCAAATCACCACGGCGCCGTAGCGCAAAGCGCGCACGGAAATGCCGGCGGTGTCGACGGCGGCGGGATTTTCGCCGACCGCGCGCAGGCGAAGGCCGAAACGAGTCTTGTAAAGAACCCAATAGGTGATCGGCGCCAGCGCGAAGGCGGCATAGGTCAGGATATCATGGCCGGAAATCAGATGCTGATAGATCGAGCCCAGAATCGGCACGCCGCTGAAGCTTTGCGCAAAGGGCAGATCAATCGGATTGAACATGGCGGAATCGTCGAGCTGAGGCGTGCGCCCGCCTTGCCCCCACCAGGCGTTGCCGATCACAGCCGTCATGCCGTCGGCGACCATATTGATCGCGACCCCCGATACAATCTGATTGGCGCGCTGGTCGATCGACGCATAACCGTGGATGAGCGATATGATGACCGTGGAGAGGACGCCGGCGCACAATCCCATCCACGCGCTGCCGGTCAGGGTCGCAGCCGCGGCGCCGGCGAACGCCCCGGTCAGCATCTTGCCCTCCAGGCCGACATCGACGATGCCCGAACGCTCGGACCACAGACCGGCGAGGCAAGCGAGGATCAGCGGTACGGCGAGACGAATGCCGGAACCCAAAATAACGATCGCGGCGTCGAAGGTTTCCACGCTCGGTCACCCCCGCTCGACGGCTGGCGCATCGACCGGGCGCGCGGCGAATTTCGCCAGCAGATTCGCGAGCGGTGCCCGGAACATATGTTCCAGCGCGCCTGCGAACAGCACGACGAGGCCCTGGATGAGGACGATCATGTCGCGGCTGATCTTCGGCTTGTCGAATGCGAGCTCGGCGCCGCCCTGGTAGAGCATGCCGAACAGGATCGCCGCCAGAACGATGCCAGCCGGATGCGCGCGCCCCATCAAGGCGACCGCGATGCCGACAAAGCCAAAGCCGCCCACATATTCCAGGATCAGGCGATGTTGCTCGCCCAGAATGACATTGACCGCCAGGCCGCCCGCCAGCGCGCCCGACATCAGCGTCGTGATCATCGTGATGCGCGCGGGCGATATGCCGCCATAGACGGCGGCCGTCGGATTGGCGCCGACGGTGCGGATTTCAAAGCCGAGGCGCGTGCGCCAGATCAATATCCAGACCGCGAAGGACGCGATCAATGCAAGGAAGAACGACAGATTCAGCGGCGTTACCGGCCATTTGACGCCAAAATAGGTCAGAATCGCATGAAGCTGCGGCACCCAGCCGCCGGGCGGAAAAACATGTGTTTCCGGATTCATCTGGCTGGGCTCGCGCAACACCCGGACCAGAAGATAGCCCATGAACGCCGAGGCGATGTAGTTGAACATGATCGTCGTGATAACGAGGTGGCTGTCGCGCTTGGCCTGGAGATAGCCGGGAATGGCGGCGAAGGCGGCGCCGAACAAAGCAGCGGCGGCGATCGCGACGACCGCCAGTGTGTAGCCCGGCAGAAAGCCGAGATAGAGACAGGCGAGTGCGGCCCCTAAGCCCGCCACATAGGCCTGGCCCTCGACGCCGATGTTGAACAATCCCGCCTGGAAGCAGATGGCGACGGCAAGGCCCGTGAAAATAAAGCTCGTCGCATAATAGAGCGTGAAGCCGATGCCTTCGAGATCGCCCAGCGCGCCCCCTAACAGCAATTTCACGGCCTCAAAAGGATTCTCCCCGATCGCGATGACGACAAGGCCGGAGATCACGAACGCTGCGGCGACGTTGATGAGCGGAATCAGCCCGACATCGGCCCATTTGGGAAGCTCGACGGGCGCGCTCATGCCGCGTGCTCGCTGACACCGGCCATCAGCAGGCCAAGATCCTGCTGGTTGGTGTCCTCGGGGCGCCTCTCGCCGGTGATGCGCCCCGCGCAGACGACGAGAATGCGATCCGAAAGCGCCATGATCTCGTCGAGCTCGACCGAAACCAGCAGCACCGCTTTGCCTGCGTCGCGCAAAGCGACGAGACGTTTGTGGATGAACTCGATGGCGCCGATATCGACGCCGCGCGTCGGCTGGCCGACCAGGATCACATGCGGATTGCGCTCGATCTCGCGCGCCAGGACAATCTTCTGCTGATTGCCGCCCGAGAAATTCGCCGTCTTCAGCAGCGGCGCGCGCGGGCGGATGTCAAAAGCTTCCATCTTGCGCGCCTGATCGGCGACAATAGCGGCGCGGTTGAACAGCAAACCGCCACCATAAACCTTGTCGTCCTGGAACCCGAGCATCGCGCTCTCGCAGGCCTGGAACGGCATGACGAGGCCCATGCGGTGCCGGTCTTCCGGCACGTGCGAAACGCTGAGCGCGCGCATCCCCTTGGGGTTTCGCAGCTCTACGGCCGGCTTCTCGCCATTGAGGAGAATTTCCCCCGATGTCAGTACGCGGATGCCAGCGAGCGCCTCGAGCAGCTCCGACTGGCCGTTGCCCGCCACTCCGGCGATGCCGACGATCTCGCCTCTGCGGAGCGTGAAGGAAACATCGTCGACGCGCGTCACGCCGCGGTCGTCGCGCACGACGAGATTGCGCGCCTCCAGCGCGATCTCGCCGGGATGAGCGGCGCCTTTCTCGATGCGCAGGATGACTTTGCGCCCAACCATCGCATCGGCGAGTTCAGGCGGCGAAGTCTTCGCGGTCTCGAAAGTCGCCACCATTTCGCCGCGGCGCATGACGGAGACGCGGTCGGTGAGGCGCATGATCTCGCGCAGCTTGTGGGTGATGAAAATGACCGTTTTGTTCTGCGTCTTGAGCAAACGCAGCATTTCAAACAATTGGTCGGCCTCGGCCGGGGTCAGCACGGCGGTCGGCTCGTCGAGAACCAGGATTTCGGCGCCGCGAACGAGCGCTTTCAAAATCTCGACGCGCTGCTGCAGGCCGACGGATAATTCGCCCACGATCGCATCGGGGTCGACTTCGAGCCCATATTCGCGTTCGAGCTCCGCCAGCTTGGCGCGAAGCGCGTCGGCGCCGCGCGCCAGCAAGGCGCCGCCCTCGGCGCCGAGCATGACGTTTTCGAGAACCGTCAGCGTCTGCACGAGCATGAAGTGCTGATGCACCATACCGATGCCGTGACTGATCGCCTCGCGCGACGAGGAGATGCGAACCGGCGCGCCGTTGACGCGAATTTCGCCGGCGTCCGCTTCGTAGAACCCATAGAGGATCGACATCAGCGTCGATTTTCCGGCGCCGTTTTCGCCGACGATGCCATGGATGATTCCGCGCTCGACGCGCAGATTCACATTGTTGTTGGCGTGAACCGAGCCAAAACGCTTATCGATGCCAATAAGTTCAATGGCGGGCGCCTGATCGCGGGCCTCGTCTGTCAAACAAGCCCCCCAAGGCTCTGATGGATGAACGCATTCTCGAATACGAAATCGTAGGCCATGCTTCGGCCTCGTCTTTGCGAAACGCCCCTCCGGCCAGTCACAATCCGGCCGCAGGGGCGAATTCGATCAAGCGCCCCTAGCTCAGATTGGACACTTGTTGTCGCTCATGTAGTCATGAATCTGGATCTTGCCGGCGACGATGTCGGCGGAAGCCGCATCGACGGCCGCCTTCGTTTCAGGGGTGATCAGCGCCTTGTTAAAATCGTCAAGCGCGTAACCGACGCCGCCTTCCTTGATGCCGAACACGTTGAATCCGGGCTTCCAGGAGCCCTCTTTGGCGGTGTTGAAGAAATTATAAGTGGCGACGTCGACCCGCTTCAGCATGGAGGTCAGCACTTTGCCGGGGAACAGGCCGTTCTGATCGGAATCGACGCCGATGCCCAGCTTGCCAGCGTCGGCGGCGGCTTTGAGAACGCCTTGGCCGGTCGCGCCCGCCGCGGCATAGACGACATCCGCGCCGCGACCGATCTGAGACTTGGCCAATTCGCCGCCCTTGACCGGATCGTTCCAGGCCGCCGGGGTCGTGCCCGTCATATTGGCGAACACTTCATCCTTGCCGTCGACATATTTCACGCCCTGAGCGTAACCGCATTCGAATTGCGAAATGAGCGGAATGTCCATGCCGCCGACAAAACCGACCTTGCCGGTCTTGGAGGTTTTAGCGGCGATGACGCCGACCAGGAACGAACCTTCCTGGGCCTTGAACAGCATCGATTGAACGTTCGGCTTGTCGACCACCATATCGATGATGCCGAATTTGGTGTCCGGAAATTCGCCCGCGACCTTATCGAGCGCCGACGCCCAGGCGAAACCGACCGTCAGGATCGGACTGAAACCGTCCTTGGCGAATTTACGCAGATCCTGCTCGCGCTGCGCATCATTCTGGATCTCGAGATCGCGAAACTCGATGCCGGTGTCTTTCTTGAATTTCAGGGCGCCGTTATAGACGCCTTCATTGAAGGATTTGTCGAACTTGCCGCCGAGATCATAAATGACCGCCGGCTTGATGTCCGCGGCCAAGACAGCGCTCGAAGCCAAAAGCGCGAGCCCGAACGCCGCGCTGACGCCCGAACACAAATACGCTGATTTCCGACTCATCATACCATCCCCCGATACTGCCGACGTTGCACCCGCGCATTGCAACAAAGATGCCAGGCGGCGCCGCGCGGCTAAACGGCCTAGCGAGAAGTCTTGACCAATTGGTCAAAACGATTGCTTGGCTCCTGTGCGAAGTCAAGCGAATTTGTGGAGTTCGCGGCGAGCGCTTCGACAGGCGTTCGCTTGAGTCGATGACGAGAAAACGTTCTCAATCGAAAAGAACCGAGACGCTCTCTTCCTTGACGATGCGCGCGATCGCCTCGCCGACCAGCGGTGCGATCGAAATGACGCGGATGTTGCGGGCCACACGCACCGCCTCGGTCGCCGCGATCGTGTCGGTCAGCACCAATTCCTTCAGCTTGGAGGCGGCGATGCGCGCCACCGCGCCGCCCGACAGCACGCCATGGGTGATGTAGGCGGACACGCTCAGCGCGCCCTTGTCGAGCAGCGCGTCGGCGGCGTTGCACAAGGTGCCGCCGGAATCGACGATGTCGTCGAGCAGGATGCAATTGCGCCCGCGCACGTCGCCGATGATGTTCATCACCTCGGACTCGCCCGCCCGCTCGCGCCGCTTGTCGACGATGGCGAGCGGCGCGTCGAGGCGCTTGGCGAGCGCGCGCGCGCGCACAACGCCGCCCACGTCGGGCGAGACGACCATCACGTCCGCGACGGCCTCGCGCGCCTGAATGTCGCGCACCATCGTTGGGGCGGAAAAAAGATTGTCGGTTGGAATATCGAAAAAGCCCTGGATCTGACCCGCGTGAAGGTCGACGGTCAGAACGCGGTCGGCGCCCGCGCGGGTGATCAGATTGGCGACGAGCTTGGCTGATATCGGAGAGCGCGACGCCGACTTGCGGTCCTGGCGGGCGTAACCAAAATAAGGCATGACAGCGGTGATGCGCTGGGCCGAGGCGCGCCGCAGCGCGTCGATCATGATCAACAACTCCATCAGATTGTCATTGGTCGGATAGGAGGTCGATTGGATGATGAAAGCGTCGCGCCCGCGCACGTTTTCCAGGATTTCCACGAATATCTCGAGGTCAGCGAACCGACGCACATGACATTTTGTGAGGGGTTCGCCCAGATAGGCGGCGATTGCCTCGGCGATGGGCCCGTTTGAATTGCCCGCCAGTATTTTCATCGCGCCGATCATTCAGAACTCCCGCCCGCGGTCGCCATTTGCCGGAACCTAGAAAAGCGCCAAGCCCCGACGCGCCCGGCATCGAGGCAGGCGCGTCATAGCAGCCGAGTCGGCGGCGAACAATATGTCGGGCTCATGACGATCGCGGGGAGGCGGCCGCTTCAATTGACCGGTGCGTAACTCAAGGGTTTGGCTTCCGAACCCGCCAGCGGCTGCACCGCGGCGACCGCCTCGGGCGTATTGGACAGGAATGCGGCGAGATCGTCGGCGCTTTTGGCCGCGACGCTGGCCAAGGCGGCTTCTCCGACGATGCGCCAGGGATCGGAGCCATCGCCCTTGACGTCGAGGACGTCGTCGACCCGTTGCGTGCGCTGTCTATCCTTCGTGAATACGTCCCAGACATATTCGACCGCCGCCCCATCCGCCGTCGCATAGGCCGAGAGATAACCGCGCACGAGATAGCGCGCCTTTTTTGCGTCGGCGATGACGATGTCGTGCGCCGCCGCCTCCCGCGCCATAATTTGGGAGAAGCTTGCCGAAACCGCGGCAGGCGGGCCGTCGACCGAGACGAAGGCGACGCTCGCGCCCGCGAGGCTGACGTCCGGGCGGCGGACGAATTGGGGATGAGCGTCGGTATTGGGCGTCATCTCCGCAACCGTCTCGACACAGCCGGCAAGCGGAAACGCTAGCGCCAACACGCTGTACGCGGCGAGAGCCGGGCCGGAACGCCGACCGCCTTTCGCGGAGAAAAAATGCGCCAACAGAAAAACCTTACGCTTTACCATTCGTTAAGACAGCTACCCCTATTTCACGACGAGGTCCAGATCGGGGGCGTTGATCGGCTCGGCCCGCGACGCGCCCACCAGATAGGTCCGCCCGAGACACATCGCCGTCTGGCTGTCGCTGTCCATCAAGATCATGTGCAGGAAATAGACCTGCGACGGGGCGATCACGAATTCATTGCCCTCGTAAAACATGGGTGTATCCATCCAGGACGGGGTGAATTTGGCGCCGAGCGCATAGCCGCAGGCGTTCAATCGATGACGCGACAGATCATGCGCGTCAAAAACGCGGGCGTGCGCCTGAAAGACGTCGCCAGCCGTCCGGCCGGGACGCAGTTCGGCTTCGCAGGCTTCAAGGGCCGCGCGCGCGGCGGCATGATAGGAGCGATGCAAGGCGCTGGGGCGCCCGACGATATGCGTGCGCATGATCGCGGCATGATAATGCCGGTAGACGCCGGCGAATTCGAGTGTGATCTGATCGCGCTCGTCGAGCTTGCGCCGCCCGCTCTTATAGCGGCACAGCAAAGCGTCGGCGCCCGAGCCGATGATGAATTCATTGCCGGGATAATCGCCCCCGCCCGCGAAAATCTCGCTATGCATGGCGGCGAGGATCGCGCCTTCGTCCACGCCCGCCCCGGTCCGCTCGATCGCCGCGCCGTCGGCAAGATCGGAGAGCCGCGCCGCTTCGCGCACGAAAGCGATCTCGGCGTCCGATTTCGTCGCGCGCAGTTCGGCGACGAGGCGCGAAGCGTCGGTCTGCGTCACAAAACCATCCAGCGCCGCCTCAAGCCGGCGACCGTTGAAATGGGTCAGGCCGTAGCTGTCGTTTTCAACGCCGAACCGGCCGCGCGCGCCGAGGTCCTCAAGCATCGCTCTCAGATCTTTAGCCGGATTGGCGCTCACGCCGTCCTTCCAAACGCGAATGTCTGAGATATCGGATGTATGCTGGGCCTGCCGCAGATCCGCCGAGCGGGTCAGCAAGGCGATGGCGCCGTCTGCGCCGACATAAAGGCATTGGAAAAAGCAAAAGCCGAACGTGTCATAGCCTGTCAGCCAGAACAGGCTTTCCTGCGCAAAGAGCAACATACCGTCGAGGCCGTTGGCAGCCATCGCCGCCCGGAGACGCTGCTTGCGCGCGGACATTTCGTCGGCTGTGAAATGGACGGACATATGTCCCTTTGTTAAATGAAAAGTGAGAGGATCGGCGCTCGACATCTCGCATAGACAATGCTGATCGTCAAAAATGACCGGATCGGGGAGCGCGCGGAAATTACGAAAGAGAGTACGGTTTTCCAGCGCTTCTGGCGGCGCGATCAGGCAAACTCCACCTCGGCGGCGGCAGACGCGCCGCGGCTGCGCCCGCTGCAACTGGATCGATCCTTCCCGCTCTGGATGCGGGCTTTCGTGCGCGGGCGCGAAAGCGGGCTGCTCGTCATCGCCGCGATCATCGGGGCGCTCAGCGGACTGCTGGTCGCAGCGATGAGCGTCGCATCGCAAGAAATGCATGAGATTTTCTTTCAGATCCCCCATGCCGCATCGCTCAGCGTCACCCTTGTCCGCGATTCCTGGCGCGTCGTCGCCTTTCCCTTCCTTGGCGGCGCAATCCTCGCCCTCCTCGGGCTTTGGGCGAAGGACAGATTCCGCGGCCGCCTCGCCGATGCGATCGAGGCCAATGCGCTGCATGGCGGCCGGCTATCGGCCAGAGGAAGCCTTTACATCAGTGCGCAAACACTGATTTCCAATGGTTTTGGCGCTTCGGTCGGGTTGGAGGCCGCCTATACCCAGATGTGCGGGATGATCGCCTCGCTGCTGGGTCGCGGGCTGGGCGCCCGTCGCGTCGATATGCGCTTGCTGGTGGGATGCGGCGCGGCTGGCGCGATCGCCGCCGCTTTCGATGCGCCGTTCGCCGGCGCCTTCTATGCTTTTGAGGCGATCCTGGGCGCCTATAGCGTCTCCTCGCTCATGCCGGTCGCGATAAGCGCAGTTCTAGGAACCGTGGTCGCCGACCGGCTGCTGGTTCATAAGCCGATCCTTGCGGAAGCGCTGCTCTCCGTCACCACCCCCGCCTTGGCTGCGCACGCCATTATCATCGCCTTTATCGCCTCGGCGGCGAGCGTCGTGTTGATGGAAGGGGTGGCGTTGGTCGAACGCAGCCTCGACGCCCTGTCGTTCCCCAAGAATCTGCGACCGATCGCTGGCGGGCTGCTGGTCGGCGGCCTCGGACTGCTTGGCCCGGAGGCGCTTGGCGCCGGCCATGGCGCGCGCGGCATGGTCTTGACGGACAACCTGGTCGTGACCCAGCTTCTGTTCGTTCTGGCGCTCAAAGGGCTGGCGTCGGCGGTTTCGCTCGGAGCCGGATTTCGCGGCGGCCTTTTTTTCGCTTCGCTGCTGATCGGGGCGCTGGTGGGGCGTCTATATGGGGAAAGCCTCGACGCGCTTTCGCCCCTGATCGGGGTCGATCCGACGTTGCTCTCAATCCTCGGCATGGCCGCGGTCGGCGCCGGCATCATCGGCGCACCGCTTGCCATGACTTTTCTCGCCCTCGAGGCGACAAGCGACTTTCGCATCATGGTCGCCGCATTGTTGGCCAGCGCGCTCAGCGGCCTGATCGTGCGTGAGACTTTTGGCTATTCCTTCGCCACCTGGCGCTTTCATCTGCGCGGCGAGGCGATTCGCGGCCCCCAGGACATCGGTTGGGTGCGCGATCTCAAGGTGGCGCGCCTTATGCGCAAGGACTTCCGCGCGGTCGCAGCCGATCGAACGATCGCCGCCGCGCGCATCTTGTTTCCCGTCGGGATCGTCAAGGAATTGTTCCTGACCCAAGCAAACGACGCTTATGTCGGCACCGTGCTGGTCAGCGATCTGCACGCGGCGGCGTCTGAAGATTCAGGACGCATCGATTCGCTCGCCCATTGGGTGGACGATTTCCTCGTCCCTCAATCGACGATCCGCGCCGCTTTGGACCTGTTCGAAAAGAGCGAGGCGGACGTGCTGCCCGTCCTCGCCGACGCGCAATCGCGCCGAATCGTCGGGACATTGTCGGAAGCGCACGCCCTGCGCGCCTATGGACGCGAGCTTGAGAAACGCAACCGGGAGCTCATCGACCGTTAGATCGACGCGCGCTTCAAGAGCCAAGACGACAGCGTCAAAAGCCAGACGCTGAACCGGCCGGGCCGCGATCGTCATTGGCGCCGAATAATTTGTAGTCGCCGGCCGCCTGGGTGCCAAGACTGAGCGGCTGCGCGTCGCCGCCGCCCTGCGCCGGCAAGGCGATGCTCGGGCCGCCGAGCAGAATGCCCTCCGCCAATCCCCAGGGCTCGACTTCCTTGATTTGGTAGCCCATCGCCTCCACGACGGCTTTCGTATCGGGCGACAAAGCCATGCGCTCGGCGAGGACGACGTCGGGCAACCATTGCTCGTGGATGCGCGGCGCATCGATGGCCTCCTGCACCGTCATGCCATGATCGATGACGTTGAGGATCGCTTCGAGGGTGATGGTGATGATGCGCGAGCCGCCAGGGCTGCCGATCACCATGACCACCTTGCCATCCTTGGTGACGATGGTCGGGCTCATCGAGCTCAGCGGCGTCTTGCCCGGCGCGATCGCATTGGCCGCGCCCTGTACGAGCCCGAACATATTGGGCACACCGGGCTTGGCGGTAAAATCATCCATCTCATTGTTCATCAGAATGCCGGTGTCGCCGGCGACTTTCTTGATGCCGAACCAATCGTTCAGCGTGTAGGTCACCGCCACGGCGTTGCCCTGCGCATCGGCGATCGAATAATGCGTGGTCTGGGCGCCCTCGTGCAAATCTTTTCCAGGTCCCAGATCGGCCGAAGGCGTCGCCTTCGTCGCCGGAATGCTGTCGCGGATTTTTGCGGCATAGCTCTTGTCGAGCAATTGCGCGATAGGATTCTGCACGAAGTCGGGGTCGCCGAGCTTGTTGTTGCGGTCGACATAGGCGTGTCGCGCCGCTTCGACCAGAACGTGGAACTCCTCCGCCGAATGGAAGCCCATGCGGTTGAGATCGTAGCCTTCCAGAATGTCGAGAATCTCGCAGATGATGACGCCGCCGGAACTTGGCGGCGGCGACGAATGGATCTCGTAGCCACGATAATTGCATTCGACCGGCTTCATCTCGCGGACCTTATAGCCTTCGAAATCCGCCTTCTGGAAGATGCCGCCGCCCGCGCGGCTCGCCCCGACGATTCCATCGCCGACACCGCCGTGATAGAACGCATCGGCGCCGTCTTTGCTAATGGCCTCCAACGTCTTGGCGAGATTGGTCTGCACGAGCCGGTCACCGACCGCGTAAGGCTTGCCGTCCTTCAGGAAAATCGCCGCGGCAGCTGGATCTTTAAGAAAGCCTGCGGTCCCCTCGTGGAGCAGCGCGACGTCGCCCTGGCCCAAGATAAAACCTTCCCGCGCCAGCTTGATGGCGGGCGCCATCACCTGCTGGCGCGTCAACGCGCCATATTCGCGGAGCGCCGTCTCAAATCCGGCGACAGACCCAGGAACGCCGACAGCCAGCCAACCGTCCGTCGACAACCCCGGCACCACCTTGCCGCTCGCGTCCTGATACATCTTCTCGGTCGCCGAGAGCGGCGCTTTTTCGCGAAAGTCCAGGAACACCGAGCGGCCGTCCGCGAGGCGGACGTTCATGAATCCGCCGCCGCCAATGTTTCCCGCCGCCGGGTAAACGACCGCCAGGGCGTATCCGACCGCGACCGCCGCATCCACGGCGTTGCCGCCTTCCTGCATGATCTGCGCACCGACGTCGGAGGCCAGGTGCTGTCCCGTCACCACCATGCCGTGGTTTGCGCCGACGGGGGCGGGCGAAACAGCGAATGCGGCGGTCGCGCCGCAGGCGACAGCGATTGCTGCAAGAGCACAGACTCTTCTCACGGCGCACCTCCCTTGGGAAAACATTAGTTTTGGATGCTGGCACAGCCGGGCGCGACGGTCAAAACGCGAATTGTTAACCGATGGCGGCGCTTGAGAAACGCGCTTTGCAAAGGCCGCCTCAAAGCTTAAATGAGACATATCATGAACGACATTCCCAAAGACCCGCCAGCGCCCGAGGCGCCGCCCTTCGACGGGCCGGAGGACGACGAGGAGGACGCCTTCCCCGGCGTCGAACTCGACCTCGGACAGGAGGATTCCGGGCCCGCCTCGCTCGCCCGCGGCGCGGCGGTCATCAAATCCTTCTGGCGGCATGCGCCCAACGGCCCCGGCGTCTACCGCATGTTCGCGCAGGACGGCGAAGTCCTCTATGTCGGCAAGGCGCGCAGCATCAAGAAGCGCGTGGCCAGCTATACAAAACCCGAACAACAATCGGTCCGCATTGCGCGCATGATCGCGCAGACCGCATCGATGGTTTTCGTCTCGACGGAGACAGAGGCCGAAGCGCTTCTGCTCGAAGCCAACTTCATCAAACAGATGAAGCCGCGCTACAATGTGCTGCTGCGCGACGACAAGAGCTTCCCCTATATCCTGATCAGCGGCGATCATGAGGCGCCGCAATTGCTCAAGCATCGCGGCGCAAGGACCGGCAAGGGCAATTATTTCGGACCTTTCGCCAATGTCGGCGCGGTGCATCGCACGCTCAACGCGCTACAGCGCGCTTTCCTATTGCGGACCTGCTCCGACAGTTATTACGAGAACCGGACGCGTCCCTGTCTGTTGTATCAGATCAAGCGGTGCGCGGCGCCGTGCACGGGTGAAATCTCGCTTGACGATTATAGCCAGCTCGTCGGCGAGACCCGCGATTTCCTATCAGGACGCAGCCGTGCGATCCGCCATCGCCTCGCGGCGGAGATGGGGGAGGCGGCTGAGGATTTAGCGTTTGAGAAAGCCGCACGTCTGCGCGATCGCATCGCCGCGCTTTCGGCGATCCAGGGCGAACAGAGCATCAATCCCAAGAGCATTCCAGAAGCCGACGTCTTTGCGGTGGCGGAGGAGGCAGGACAGTTCTGCATCGAGGTGTTCTTCTTTCGCACCTACCAGAACTGGGGTAATCGCGCCTATTTTCCGCGCGCTGACCGCAGCCTCGGACCCGCCGAAGTGCTCGACGCCTTCCTCGCGCAATTCTATCTGGAGCGGCCCGCGCCTCGCCTCGTGCTGCTTTCCCATGACATCGAGAGCCATGACGCTTTATGCGAAGCGCTCAGCGTGCGCTCCGGGCGCCGCATCGCCGTCGGCGCGCCCAAGCGCGGCGAGAAGCGGGAACTGGTTGAAAATGCGATGCGCAATGCGCGCGAAGCGCTGTCGCGTAAGCTCGCCGATACGGCGACGCAGGAGAAATTGCTGGGCGCGCTGGCGAGCGCTTTCGGCGTGGATCATCCGATCCGCCGCGTCGAAGTCTATGACAATTCGCATATCATGGGGACCAACGCGATCGGCGCGATGATCGTCGCGGGCGCCGACGGCTTTGTGAAAAACCAATATCGCACATTCAACATCAAGAGCACGAATCTGACGCCCGGCGACGATTACGCGATGATGCGCGAAGTGCTGGGACGGCGCTTTGCGCGCCTTGCCGAAAAGGACTATAGCGTGCCGGCGCCCGATGCGACCGCCGCCTTTCCCGACCGGCCCGATCTCGTTCTGGTCGACGGCGGACGCGGGCAATTCGAGGAGGCGCGGAAGATTTTCGCCGAATTGGGCATTGAGGGCATTCGCCTCGCCGCGATCGCCAAGGGTCCGGACCGCAATGCGGGCCGCGAGACTTTTTTTGTCGAAGGCCGCGAGCCCTTCCGGCTGGCGCCGCGCGACCCCGCGCTTTATTTCGTGCAGCGATTGCGCGACGAAGCGCACCGGTTCGCCATCGGCACGCATCGCGCCAAGCGAAAGAAGGAATTTGTCAAAAGCCCGCTCGACGAAATCCCGGGCATCGGCCCCGCGCGCAAAAGGGCGTTGCTGAACGCCTTTGGCACCGCCAAGGGCGTAGCAGGCGCGGGCCTGACCGATCTCGAAAAGGCGCCGGGCGTCAATGCGGCGACGGCTAAGATCGTTTATGATTTCTTCCATGAAGTCGACAGGAACTAACGCCGTGTGGTAGCAGGCCGCATGCTCGAAGGCCTGCCCCCCAATAATGCCGCTTATATGATGCGTCTCGTCTGCGATGAGGCGCGCGCGCGCGCAATCGCCGATCTTGTCGTCGAAAGTTTTGAGCCGGCCGAGACGGCGGCCTCGGCTTTCGAAACCGATGCGCCGCTGGCGAACGGCAAAGCCTGGATGGTCGAGGTCTATTTCGGCTTCGCGCCCGATGAAGATCTCTTGCGCGAACTCGTCGCCGCGGCGGCCGGGGAAGCGGCCGCCGCCGCGCTCGAATTTGGCCGCACGCCGGAACGCGACTGGGTCGCCAATGCGCTGGCCGGTCTTTCTCCCGTGCGCGCCGGACGCTTTCTCGTACATGGCGCTCATGATCGCGCTCATGTCAAAGCCAATGACATCGCGATCGAGATCGAGGCGGCGCTCGCTTTCGGCACCGGCCATCACGGCACGACGCGCGGCTGTCTCCTGCATCTGGAGCGCGTGCTGCGCCGCTGGCGTCCGAGACGCATTCTCGATGTCGGCTGCGGTACCGGCGTGCTGGCGATCGCCGCCGCCAAAGCGCTGCGAACCAAAGTTGCGCTTGGCGACATTGATCCCGTCGCCGTCGCCATCGCGCGGGAAAACGCGCGCCTCAATGGCGTCGGCGCCCTACTACATCCGTTGGTCTCGCGCGGCGTCGAGCGGCGGGAATTACGGTCGGGGGCGCCCTACGATCTCGTCTTCGCCAATATCCTCGCCAAGCCTTTGCGGGCGCTCGCGCCCTCGCTGAGCGCCGTGATCGCGCCGGCGGGCGAGGCGATCGTCTCGGGGTTGCTCGGTTCCGATGTTCCAGGCGTTCTGGCCGCCTGGCGCGCGCAAGGCTTCTTCCTGGCGGAACGCATGGACCTCGAGGGCTGGGCGAGCTTGCGGTTGCGGCGGGGCGGCTAAAGCCGAGATGACCTTCACGATCCATGCGGGGGCGGTTCACCCCATCTCCCTGACCGCCCGCGCCAGCGTCCGCAAGTCGCGCCAAGCCGCTCGTTTTTGCGCCGGTTGGCGCAAGAGATAGGCGGGATGAAGCATCGGCAGCGCCTTGATGACGGCGTCGCCCATTGCATAATCGTACCATTGCCCGCGCGTGCGCGTGATCCCTTCTTTCATGCCAAGCAGCGTCTGCGCGGCCGATCCGCCCAGGCACACGAGCAGTCTGGGCGCGACAAGCTCGATCTGGCGGCGGATGAACGGCAGGCAGATCGTCGTCTCCTGCGGCGTCGGCGTGCGATTGCCGGGCGGGCGCCAGGGCACGACATTGGCGATATAGACTTTCGACCGGTCGAGATCGATTGAGGCCAGCATGCGATCGAGCAATTGGCCGGCGCGGCCAACGAACGGGCGCCCGATTCGGTCCTCGTCCGCGCCCGGCCCCTCGCCGACCAGCATGATGCGCGCATCGGGCGCGCCATCTGCGAAAACCAACCGCGTCGCGGTCGCCTTCAGGCCGCAACCGTCGAACTTCTCCAGCGCCTCGCGCAATTCATCGAGATTTTTGACGGCCGCCACTATGGAAGTCGCCGAACGCCGCGCATCGTCCGGCGCCGCGGCGGCGTGCTCTATCCGCGTCGGCGGCAACGTGGCGACAACGGGCGCGGCTTTAAGTTGCGGCGCGGGGCGCTCCACGAATCGATCGTGCGGCGCCTCGTCAAGCGCCATATCCACCCCCGCCTCAACCCACCACCGCAGCGCCTCCGCGGCGCCTTGCCTTGTGAGGAGGTCCAAAGGAGGGTTCGTGGCTTTTGGCGGCATGAAAAAAGCCTTGAAAGAGCGGCGAAATGCGGAACGGCCGGACCTGGTGCGCATTTAGCACGACGCTTCTAGCCTTCGAAAGGGCAGTCGACATTTCGGGGGCCCCGGTCCAAAACAGCGCTTGTCATCAGGAAGCGAAATGTTTTTCCTCGCTTCCTCACGCTCATTATTCCTTAGGGGACAGGAATGGCCGGCGAATCCGAACTGCCCGCGCGCGAATCGATGGATTTCGACGTTGTCATCGTCGGCGCCGGCCCCGCGGGGCTTGCGGCGGCGATCAGGCTGAAGCAGCTCAACGCCGATATGACTGTGGTGATCGTCGAAAAGGGCTCCGAGGTCGGCGCGCATATCCTGTCGGGCGCAGTCATCGACCCGATCGGACTGGACCGGCTGATTCCCGACTGGCGCACCGATCCGGACCGCCCGCTCAAGACGGAGGTCAAAAAGGACCGCTTCATGGTGCTTGGCCCGTCAGGGGGCGTAACGCTGCCCAACTGGCCGATGCCCAGGCTTATGAGCAATCATGGCAACTTCATTGGATCGCTCGGCGCGACGACCCGCTGGCTGGCCGCCCGAGCGGAGGCGCTCGGCGTCGAGATCTATCCCGGCTTTGCCGCGACCGAAGTGCTTTTCGGCCTCCATGGCGAGGCGGTCGGCGTTGCGACGGGCGATATGGGCATTGGCCGGAACGGCCAGCATAAGGCCAGTTTCACGCGCGGCATGGAGCTTCGCGGCAAATATGTGCTGCTCGCCGAAGGCGCGCGCGGCTCGCTGACCAAACAGATCGTCGCCCGTTACAGGCTCGACGAGGGCCGCGATCCGCAGAAATACGGCATCGGCATCAAGGAGATCTGGCAGGTCGATCCGGCAAAATTTCAGCCCGGCCTCGTCCAGCACAGTTTCGGCTGGCCGTTAGGCGCGGGATCGAGCGGCGGCTCCTTTCTTTATCATTACGACGAGAATCTGGTCGCCGTCGGCTTTGTCGTCCACCTCAACTACACCAATCCGACGCTTTCGCCCTTCGACGAATTCCAGCGTTTCAAGACACATCCTCTGATTGTCGATACGTTTTCAGGTGGCAAGCGCCTCGCTTATGGCGCGCGGGCGATCAGTTCGGGCGGTTGGCAATCGACGCCAAAACTCAGCTTTCCCGGGGGCGCGCTAATTGGCTGCGCCGCTGGATTCGTCAATTTCGCGCGCATCAAGGGTTCGCATAACGCGATTCTTTCGGGAATGCTGGCCGCCGAGAAGATGCATGAAGCGCTTGGCGCGGGCCGCGCCAATGACGAACTGACCGCTTATGAGGAGGCGTGGCGCGCTTCCGACATCGGCCGCGATCTGTTCAAGGTGCGCAACGTCAAGCCGCTCTGGTCGCGGTTTGGCCTCGCCATCGGCGTCGCTCTCGGCGGCCTCGACATGTGGACCAATGAACTCATGGGGTTCTCGCTGTTCGGAACCCTGAAACACGGGAAACCCGATAGCGCGACGCTTAAGCCGATCGCTGAGGTCAAGCCGATCGTCTATCCCAAGCCCGATGGGCGCGTGTCCTTCGACAAGGCTTCGTCGGTGTTTCTGTCCAACACGAATCACGAAGAGGACCAGCCGGTCCACCTGCGTCTGAAGGACCCGACCATTCCGATCCGCGTCAACCTCCCCGAATATGGCGAGCCGGCCCGGCTCTATTGTCCGGCCGGCGTCTATGAAGTGGTCTATGGCGACGAAGCGGCCCATAAAGATCCGCGCTTCGTCATCAACGCGCAGAACTGCGTCCACTGCAAGACATGCGACATCAAGGACCCCGAGCAGAACATCAACTGGACCTGCCCCGAAGGCGGCGGCGGCCCCAATTATCCCAACATGTGACCAAATCCCTGTCGTCAAAATTTCTCATTTGCTCAAAACCGCCACTTTTCGCGGCGACTGATTGGCCTATAAGGCTTTAAGAGGAAATCATGCCGCCGGAGCCGCTCATCTCTCAGCGCAGGCGGGGAAAGAAAGTCGAAGCAGTGACTCCAATGATTCGCCACTCCCTGATTCGCGGCCGATCGGCCGCCCGCATCCTCGCCGCCGTATCCCTGGGGCTCTCCCTGTCGGCCGGCGCGGCTTTGGCGCGAGACGGCCTTGCCTTATCGACGTCGGTTGAAGTGGGCGAGAGCCAGTCCGGAAATTATCTCGCCGCGCTCGTTGCGGGCGCGGATCGCGACACGACCGCGGCGGCCGCCTATTTCCGCGAAGCGTTGCGCGCCGATCCGCGCAACCCCGAACTGATCGAGCGCGCCTTCGCGGCGGCGCTGGCGAGCGGCAATATGCCGGACGCGTTTCAACTCTCCGACCGGCTGCTGACGCGTGATTCCAACAATAGCCTCGGCCGCCTGACCCTTGCTGTTCGCGCGATCGCGGATGGCCAATACGCCGTCGCGCGCGTGCAATTGGCCGCGGGCGACGCCGGCAGGGCGCATGACGTGACGACGACGCTGCTCACCGCATGGAGTTTCGCCGGACTGAACGACGGCCACGATGCGCTTGCCGCCCTCGATCGCATTCGTGATCCCTCTTTCGCGGTTTTTCGGGACTATCACGCCGGCCTGATCGCCGACCTGACGGGCAATGCGCCCGAAGCTCTCAAGCGGTTGAAGGCCGCCTATGACGGCGAGAAAAATACGCTGCGGCTCGCCGATTCCTACGCTCGCTATCTCGCCCGGCACGGCGACCGCGACGGCGCGAAAAAGGTCTATGAGGATTTCGCGCATGTCCTCCCGCACCACCCACTTGTCGACGGCGCGTTGGCCGATCTGGCCGCCGGCCGGCCGCTCGACCCAATCGTGCGCAACGCCAAGGACGGCGCCGCCGAAGTGCTTTATGGGCTTGGGGGCGCGGGCAGCCGGCAAGGCGACGAACTGGCGGCGCTGATTTATCTACGCCTGGCGCTTTACCTGCGGCCCGACCACGCGCTGGCCGCCGTCACGGTCGCCGATCTCTATGAGCAGCTCAAGCAGAATCAGGCGGCGATCGACGCCTATGATCTGGTGCCTGAAACTTCGCCGATGCGCGCAAGCGCGAATATCCAGGCGGGCCTCTCGCTTGACGCGCTTGGCCGCTCCGACGAGGCGGTCAAGCGGCTGCAGGAGATAGTCGATTCCCATCCTAACGATGTCGACGCTTTGAGCGCCCTAGGCAGCTTGCAACGTTCGGCCAAGAAATTCGAGGACGCCGCGCAAACCTACACGAAGGCGATCGACCTCATCCCCAAGCCCGAGCGCAGCAATTGGACGCTGTTCTATTTCCGTGCGATCTGCTTCGAGCGCAGCAAGCAATGGCCGAAGGCCGAAGCCGATTTCAAGAAGGCGCTCGAGCTTTTCCCCGACCAGCCGTTGGTGCTCAATTATCTCGGCTATTCCTGGATCGACCAGGGCGTCAATCTTGATGAGGCGTTCAAGATGTTGCGCCAGGCGGTCGATCTGCGGCCGACCGACGGCTATGTCGTCGACAGCCTGGGCTGGGCCGATTACAAACTCGGCCATTACGACGACGCGACGCGCGAGCTCGAAAAGGCGATCGAGCTGAAGCCAGCCGATCCGGTCGTCAACGACCATCTCGGCGACGCCTATTGGCGCATGGGTCGCAAGCTCGACGCGCATTTCCAATGGAATCATGCGCGCGATATGGGACCCGAGCCCGAGGATCTGCCGGCCATCTTGAAGAAGATCGATTCCGGCCTGCCCGACGATGCGCCCGCCGCGACGCAAACGGAGCCCAAAAAGGACGGCGGCTGAGCCGGATGGGTCTTTGGCCGGGGAGAAGCCGGATCTGGCGCGCGCCCGCGAAGGTCAATCTGACGCTGCATATCCTGGGCCGCCGCGCGGACGGATGGCACGATCTCGACAGCGTCGTCGCCTTCGCGGGCTGCGGCGACTGGCTGTCCTTCGAGCCCGCCGAGACCCTTTCGCTTGAGGTCGACGGGCCTATGGCGGCGGCCGCCGGCGCGATCGGCGACAATCTCATTATGCGGGCCGCACGCGCGTTGCAGGACCGCTCGCCGGGGATTCGGCTGGGCCGGTTTCATCTGCGCAAGAACCTGCCCGTCGCGGCCGGCCTTGGCGGCGGCTCGTCCGACGCGGCGGCGGCGCTGCGCGCGCTGGCGCATGAAAATGCTCTGGCCGCCGACGATCCCCATCTTTGGGCGGCGGCGCAGGCGACGGGTTCGGACGTCCCCGTTTGTCTCGATCCTCAATCGCGGACCATGAGCGGCCGCGGCGAAAAGCTGGGACCCCGATTGCAATTGCCGCCTCTGTTCGCGGTGCTCGCCAATCCGCGGGTCGCCGTCGCGACGCCCGCGGTCTTCGCGCGCCTCGGCCTCGCCAAAGGCGCTTCTTCGGGACTCGGCGCATCGCCCCTGCCGGGAGCCGGCGCGGATCGGTCGGCTGCGACAAGCGCTCTCCGGCAGGGCCGCAACGACATGCAAGCCGCGGCGTGCGCGCTGGAACCTGCGATTTCCGAGGTTCTCGAAGCGCTCGGCGCGCTTCCCGGCGTTTCGCTGGCGCGCATGTCGGGCTCGGGCGCAACATGCTTCGCGTTGTTCGACCAGCGCGCCGCGGCCTCGCGCGCCGCGGCGTCCCTGGCGCGCGCGCATCCCGGTTGGTGGGTGAAGACGACCGTTTTACGGTAGCGGCGCGCCTAATGCGCGCGGCTGATCGCGAACTCAACCGCGTCGAGCAGCGCGTGTTTCCAGGCCGAGGCGGGGAACAATTCGAGCGAATCCCGCGCCATCGCGCCGTAATGGCGCGCCCGCTCGATCGTATCCTCAAGCGCCCGGTGCTTCTTCATCGTGGCGAGCGCGATCTCAAGATCGCCGTCGCGGACCTCGCCCTGCTCAAGCGTCCGGCGCCAGAATTCGCGCTCGACGCTGGCGCCGCGTCGGAACGACAGAACGACGGGCAGCGTGATCTTGCCTTCCTTGAAATCGTCGCCGACATTCTTGCCGAGTTTGGCGGAGGAGCCGCCGTAATCGAGCGCATCGTCGATGAGCTGGAACGCGATCCCCAGATTGGCGCCAAAGCCGCGGCAGGCGGCGATCTCGGCCTTCGGGCGTTCGGCAAGGATCGGCCCGACTTCGCAAGCCGCTGCGAACAATGCCGCTGTCTTGGCGCGGATGACAGCGAGATAGGCGTCCTCCGTCGTCGCCGTATCCTTGGCGGCCGAAAGCTGCATGACCTCGCCCTCGGCGATCACGGCGGCGGCGCTCGACAACACATCGAGGCATTGCAACGAGCCGACCTCGACCATCATCTTGAAAGCTTGGCCGAGTAGGAAATCGCCGACCAGCACGCTGGCTTCGTTGCCCCAAAGCACCCGGGCCGCGAGCTTGCCGCGCCGCATGTTGCTCTCGTCGACGACATCGTCGTGCAGCAACGTCGCCGTATGCATGAATTCGACGGAAGCGGCGAGCTTGATATGTCCCTCGCCCGAATAATGGCACAGACCCGCCGTCGCCAGCGTCAGAATCGGCCGCAGGCGCTTGCCCCCCGACGAAATCAGATGATTGGCGACTTCGGGGATCATGCCGACATCCGACCCGGTGCGCGAAAGAATCGTCTGATTGACGGCGGCCATATCGGTCGCGACGAGAGCCGTGAGCCTGTCGATGAGGCGCTCGGACGACTTTTCTTCGAGCGGAATGACAATTCCCACAGGCTCTTCCCTTGTCACTTCAAGACGGCTTGACCATAAAGAGGGGCCGCCGCACGGGCAAGCGCGATACGTCGCAGGGAGCCAGGCTCAAATCGCGGATGGACTTTTTGCTTTTACGTTCAACGCCATAGGTCGACCTTGATTGAAATCGTGCGCACCAACGATCTGGTCATGATCTCGGTCATCGAGAGCCTTTTGACGCAGGAAGGCGTGCCCTATTTCGTCGCCGACCAGCATATGAGCGCCGTCGAGGGCTCGCTCGGCTTCCTGCCGCGCCGCATCATGGTCGACACGGAGCAGAGCAACCGCGCGCGGCGCCTGCTGCAAGAAGCGGGTCTGGCCGCCGAATTGCGCCATGAGTGACCCGGCCGACAGGCCAGGGGATTTTGCAACGAGCGACGACACGCTGCTTGGCGGCCGTCTGAATATTCGCCAGCCGGTCAAGGGGCATCGAGCAGGCAGCGACGCGATCCTGCTGGCGGCGGCGGCGCCCCGCGACGGGGTCAGCCGCCTCGTCGATGTTGGCGCGGGCGTCGGCTCGGTCGGGCTGGCGGCGCTGCAGCGCATAAGCGGCGCAAGCGCCGACCTCGTCGAAAAGGACGCCGATCTGGCCGCCCTCGCCGAGCAGAACGCCGCGCTCAACGGCCTGGAAAGGCGAACGCGCGTCTTGCGCGTCGATATTACCCAGGCCCGCGACCGCCGGAGCGCCGGCCTTATCGATGACGACGCCGATCTTGTCCTGACCAATCCGCCGTTTTTCGACGCGCAAAGCGTGCGCGCTTCGCCCGACGCGAGGCGGGCGACCGCCCATGTCTTTGACAAATCGCCAGCCGGCGCCGGCGCAGCCCTGGAAGGCTGGATTGTCGCGTGCTTTGCTTTGCTGCGCGCCGGCGGCCGTTTCGTCATGATCCACCGGCCCGACGCACTCGCGCAAATTCTAGGCGCTTTCGGGCGGCGGATCGGATCGGTCGCGGTTCTGCCCATCCACCCGAACGCCCAGGCGCCCGCCCATCGCCTTCTCGTCACCGGCGTGAAGGGTGCGCGAGGGCCTATCAGCCTGCGTCCCGGCCTGATCCTCCATGATGACGCCGGCGCCTTCACGCCAGCGGCCGAGGCTATCCACCGCGGCGAGGCCTTGATCGATTGGGGCGAGGCGGGGCCGCGAAAGGAAACGCGAACGCCGCGTTGACCGACGCGGCCCGTCTCACTAGGGTCCGCGCGCTCAATCAAAATACCAGAGTCGCCAGCCGTTATGTCCGCTGTTTCCGCATCCAAGGCCGCCCAGGAAGCCGACGCGTCACTCGATCCGACGCGCTCGTTTCAGGCGCTGATCCTGACGCTGCAAGCCTATTGGGCGCGGCAGGATTGCGTCATTTTGCAGCCCTATGACATGGAGGTCGGCGCCGGCACTTTTCATCCCGCCACGACGTTGCGTTCGCTTGGGCCGACGCCTTGGAAAGCCGCTTATGCGCAGCCTTCGCGCCGTCCCAAGGACGGCCGTTATGGCGAGAACCCCAATCGTCTCCAGCATTATTATCAGTTCCAGGTGATCCTGAAGCCCTCGCCAGAGAATTTGCAGGACCTTTATCTCGGCTCGCTCAAAGCGATTGGCGTCGATGAGGCGCTGCACGACATAAGGTTCGTTGAAGACGATTGGGAGAGCCCGACCCTGGGCGCCTGGGGGCTCGGCTGGGAATGCTGGTGCGACGGCATGGAAGTCTCGCAATTCACCTACTTTCAGCAGGTCGCCGGCTTCGAATGCGCGCCGGTGTCGGGCGAATTGACCTATGGACTGGAGCGTCTCGCCATGTATGTGCAAGGCGTCGACAGCATCTATGATCTCAATTTCAACGGCCGCGACGGCGCCGCGCGCATTTCTTATCGCGACGTCTTTCTGCAGGCCGAGCAGGAATATTCGCGGTTCAATTTCGAATATGCCGATACGGAAATCCTGTTTCGCCATTTTAAGGACGCCGAAGGCGAGTGCCGCGCGCTGCTGGAAAAAGGCGCGAGCGGGACCCGTCACCTGATGGCGCTGCCGGCCTACGACCAGTGCATCAAGGCGAGCCACGCCTTCAACTTGCTCGACGCGCGCGGCGTCATTTCCGTCACCGAGCGCCAGAGCTACATCCTGCGCGTGCGCGAGCTCGCCAAAGCCTGCGGCGCCGCATGGCTGAAGACGGCGGGCGGCGGCGCGGGGCCGGGTCAGTAAATCGTTTCCCCCTTGCGGGAGAAGGGGAAGCGGGCGCTTTGAATTAAGATCGAACGATGCCATTTGTGAGACGCAATGCCCGACCTCCTGCTAGAATTCTTCAGCGAAGAAATCCCCGCGCGCATGCAGCGCCAGGGCGCCGAGGATTTGAAACGTCTCGTGACCGGCGCGCTGGTCGAGCGCGGCCTGCTCTATGAGGGCGCGCAGAGCTTTGTCACGCCGCGCCGACTCGCGCTGCATATCGTCGGCCTTCCCGCCGAACAGACCAAGAGCATGGAAGAACGCAAGGGTCCCCGCGTCGGCGCGCCTGACGCCGCGATCCAGGGCTTTTTAAAGAGCGCCGGGCTCGCGCGCATCGAAGACGCCAAGATCGAGAAGGATCCGAAGAAGGGCGAGTTCTACGTCGCGCTGATCGAGAAGCCGGGCCGCGCGACGACGCAGGTGATCGCGGAGATCTTTCCCGCGATCATCCGCGGCTTTCCCTGGCCCAAGTCGATGCGCTGGGGCGCGGCATCCGTACGTTCGGACGCCCTGCGCTGGGTGCGGCCGTTGCGCGCGATCGTCTGCACCTTCAGCAGCCAGCATGAGACGCCCGAGATCGTAAAGTTCGATGTCGACGGTCTCGCCTCGGGCGACACAACCTATGGTCATCGCTTCATGGCGCCCGACGCGATCAAGGTTCGGCGCTTCGAGGATTATGTCGACAACCTCGCTAAGGCCAGGGTCGTGCTCGACGCCGAGCGACGCAAGCAGATCATTCTGGCCGACGCGCGCTCCCTGGCGCTTGCGCATGGGCTCGCGCTGGTCGAGGACGAGGGTCTGCTGGAGGAGGTCGCCGGCCTCGTCGAATGGCCCGTCGTGCTGATGGGCGAATTCGAAGCGGCTTTCCTTGAAATTCCCTCCGAAGTCATTCGCGCCACCATCCGCGCCAATCAGAAATGCTTCGTACTGCGCGACGCGAGCGGCAAGCTCGCCAACAAGTTCATTCTCGTCGCCAATCTCATCGCCAGCGACGGCGGCGCCGCGATCGCGGCGGGCAATGGGCGCGTCGTGCGCGCGCGGCTGTCGGATGCGCGCCATTTCTGGCTGACCGATCTGGCGTCCTTACCCGATTATAAAGGCAAGGCCGGCAAGCCGCTCGATCAGCGGCTCGCCAAGCTGCGCGCGCTCGGCATTGTGTTTCACGAGAAGCTGGGGTCGCAGGGCGAACGCGTCGATCGGATCGCGGCCTTGTCGTACAAATTGGCGCCTTTGGTTGGCGCCGATCCTGCCCTGGCGCGGCGCGCCGCGATTCTCGCCAAGGCGGATCTCGTCACGGAAATGGTCGGCGAATTCCCCGAGCTTCAGGGGCTTATGGGGCGCTATTACGCCGCCGGGCAGGGCGAAGACGCAGCGGTCGCCGCCGCGCTTGAAGATCATTACAAGCCGCAAGGGCCAAACGATCGCACGCCGGGCGCGCCGATCTCGATCGCCGTCGCTCTGGCCGACAAGCTCGACGCGCTTGTGGGCTTCTGGATCATCGACGAGAAGCCGACAGGGAGCAAAGATCCCTATGCGCTAAGGCGGGCGGCGCTGGGAATCATCCGACTTATTTTGGATAATAATCTTCGGCTTTCCATTGCCGATTGCGTTCGATGGTCTCTCCTCGCCTACATCCTGTACGGGCTCAGGCCTGACGCGTCCTACAGATCGCTTGCCAAGGAATACGATCCGCAATTGACCGAGCCGACCGAGCGCTGGTGCGACCCGTCCTATACAATGCTGCTGAATTTTGACGGCTTTATCGATAAACGCGGAGAAGACGCGGGTCTGTTCCAGATCGGCCATCCCGATCATTCGCCAGGCGTCCATGGAGAAGAGATCGCTCGTTTCGCGGCGGCGCACCACGAGCTTCATCGTCGGCTGGAAGAGCTGGACCGCCTAGCGGATAGTTTAACCGCAATTGGATTTTCCGGAGAAGATAATCCGACGGCCCTAGGTCTGTCTGGCGACGTGGTGGGGTATTATGAAGGGAGCCCGGATCTGCGTCCCATTTACGCCCAGCCGGCGTTGCCGCTCGGCAAAAGCCTTCTCGCCTTCTTTGCCGATCGCCTCAAAGTCTATCTCCGCGACAAGGGCGCGCGCCATGATCTGATCGACGCGGTCTTCGCTTTGCCCGGCCAGGACGATCTCCTGATGATTGTGCGCCGCGTCGAAGCGCTCGGGCGTTTTCTCGAAACCGACGACGGCAAGAACCTGCTGGCTGGCTATCGCCGCGCCGCCAACATCTTGCGAGCCGAGGAAAAGAAGGACGGCGCCGGCGCTTTTTCGAGCGCGCATGACGAGGATGCGCTGGTCCTGCCGCAAGAGAAGGCGCTGGCGAACACGCTTGGCGCCGCCAGCCGCAGCGCCGCCGAACATGTCGCGCGCGAGGATTTCGAGGGCGCGATGCGCGCCCTGGCGCGCTTGCGCGCGCCGGTCGACGCCTTCTTTGTCGACGTCACCGTCAATGCCGACGAACCGGAGCTACGGCTCAATCGCCTGCGGCTTCTGAATGAATTGCGCGAGGCCGTTCACACGGTCGCGGATTTTTCGAAGATCGTGGGGTGAAGTCCGTCGTCGCCCATTGGGAGTGGGAGCGTTCGCCCGACCTCGCTGGCAAGGACGACGAAGCGCGTTAATAACTCTTTATATTATGATGACGCCTCACAGCATTGACAGCTATCGCGGTCGATGATCGATTCAAGCTCTCCAGTCTTTGGAGGAGGACGCGTGTGTGCGTTGGATATTGAGAATTGCGTCTGTTATATTTTTTGGCGGCATGCTGTCTCTATCCGCATTGGCTGATAGCCTACCAAAAACTGCCGCGCCGATGAATAGTGAGTCGGTAAAGAAAATATACTCTGGCAATACGTTAATATCTAAATATTACGATATTTACTTTGCGGCAGACGGATCTATTAAGGGGATATTCGGCAAGCCATCCACTAAAGCTCTTATACAGGGTTCATGGAGCGTTAGCGGCAACGAAATATGCATGTACACATTCAGAAGCAAAGAGCCCAATTCTTTCCGTGATTGCTATCAATATTGGCAGGACGGAAGGCGTATTATCGCCCTTTGGTCGGTGCATTCTGACGGTTCAACAGTAGACCAAAATGGCGGATATAGCGTCGGCGAAGATAGAAACCTGAAATCAGGCGATCTTATTTCCGCGAGATATTCCGCGGCGCCAGCGATGTGACGCTAAAATTTTCCATTCTGGGCCCGCGCCGGTTTCTCATTGGCGGTAAGCGTTGCGACCCACCGTAAGCGCATCGGCGCGAGACGCCTCACTCGGCGCCTATGGTTTCTGACCTGTCGCGGCGGGGACCTTCGATGGGCTCGCAGGCGAGGGAGTGAGCGGTGGCGTCCGCGGCCCATTGAACTCGCTTCCGGGCTGCATTTCCAGACAGGTCAACAATTCGACGTAACTGAATGTGACGCCTTTCGGCTCGGCGCAAGTTTCCCGCGCATTGCCCGAAAAATGGCTCCACTTTTGTTGGAGCTCATCTCTCGCCGCTTTCTCGTCCTGAACGCAGCTTTGGAAAGCGCTCGTCTGATCCTGGCCCGGAAGCGCCGCCGCCTTGGCGCTTTGGCACATGCTATCAAGATTCGTCGTCGGCATGGACGCCGAGAGCGCTACCAAGAAAATCACCGGTGTCATCGCTACGCCCTCCATGCCATTCGCCGGGCTGCGAAACCCAACCGGAATCTACACGAGCGTGTGGAGGAGCGCTGTTAAAATCGGCGTGAGACAGCTTATTCCAACGCCTTCGTCCTGCCGCCGCAGAAAGTCTATAGGGGCGTAGGCCGTTGAATCTTCGTCATGTGGCGATGATGCCGACGGCAACCGCCGCGACGGTGACGATTCCGCCAATCGAGACCATCCCGATAAACAACGCCCCGACGCTCAAAATGCTCTTAAACATAAACGCCACCCCAGCCGCGATTTGCCGCCGAAAAATGATGCCATGCGGATGGTGAATCTGAAGTGAAGAACCGAACGCGGACAGCCATGGGCTGGCGCCGGTCATAAGGTTAGGGCAATTCCAAGATTGCGGGATGACGCCGTCAGCGCGCGGCGACGGCCGTCCGCTTGATCCGCACGATCACATCCACCCGCGCGATTTCCGTTCCCTCGGGCGCCTGCGGCAGACCGGAGACGGCGACTTCGCCTTTGGGAATATCGACGAGCGAATTCGTCTCTTCGATCAGGAAATGGTGATGCGGCGTGATGTTAGTGTCGAAATAGGTGCGCGACCCGTCGACTGCGATTTCGTTGAGCAGACCGGCTTGCGTGAACTGATGCAGCGTATTGTAGACGGTGGCGAGCGAAACCGGCACTTTCATCGCCACCGCTTCTTCGTAAAGCGTCTCGGCGGTCACATGCCGGTCGCCCTTGCCGAATAGCAGCCAGCCCAAGGCGATGCGCTGGCGCGTCGGGCGCAGGCTGGCGCGGCGCAATTTTCCGCGCAGCAGATGGACCGGACAGGCGTTCATAGCCTCGCCGGACTGCGCGCTCCGCGGCGGGAAAATTTGTGTATCAGGCAATCTCTTCGACTTCCATCGTCCAGGGGCCGCGCGGCGAGGACGCCGCCGGTCGGCAACTTATGCACATATAATACGAAACCGGGTCGCCGTCTGCAACTTGCATCGCGATGCGTCACTTTGGTCGAAATGCCGGGCGCCGCCGCTTCCGGGATGGCACCGCCTGTGTTAGGAAGCGCCAAATGTCTGGCGCGCGGCGCCGCGCATGCTTGTCCCGGGGGACTTTGTGCGAAAAGGGATTTGGCGTTGATGAGCGAGAGGCGCACCAGTTTCGCCTATGAGGAGCTTCTGGCCTGCGGGCGCGGTGAATTGTTCGGCGCCGGCAACGCGCAATTGCCGCTGCCGCCGATGCTCATGTTCGATCGCATCACCGACATTTCCGAGGCAGGCGGGGCCAATGGCAAGGGCGGCGTGCGCGCCGAATTCGACATCAAGCCGGAACTCTGGTTTTTCTCCTGTCATTTCAAGGGCGATCCTGTCATGCCGGGTTGCCTCGGGCTCGACGCCCTGTGGCAATTGACCGGGTTTTTTCTGGGCTGGCTCGGCCTGTCCGGGCGCGGACGCGCGCTTGGCGTCGGCGAGGTGAAATTCGTCGATCAGGTGCTCCCCACGGTCAAGCGCGTGATTTACGGCGTCGATGTGAAGCGCGTGTTCAGGGGCAAATTGGTGCTCGGCATCGCCGACGGTTGGTTGGAAGCGGACGGCCGGCGCATATATGAGGTCAAGGACATGCGCGTTGGCCTATTCGGCGCCGCCAAGCCCGCGGAAGCCTGAATCCAGCGCTCTGCCCCGTCCGATTTCATCGCCCTTCGGCGCAAGCGTTCAGGAGAATGGCATGAGGCGTGTCGTCGTTACCGGTATGGGGATCGTCTCTTCGATCGGCAATAACACGCAAGAAGTGGTGGCGAGCCTGCGCGAGGGCCGGTCCGGCGTGACGCGCGCGGAAAAATACGCCGAACTGGGCTTTCGTTGCCAGGTGCAGGCGGCGCCGACCTTGAAAGCCGAAGAAGTCGTCGACCGCCGCGCGATGCGGTTCCTGGGCGGCGGCGCCGCCTGGAACCATGTCGCGATGGAGCAGGCGATCCGCGACAGCGGGCTTGAGGAAAACGAGATTTCCAATCTGCGCACTGGCCTTATCATGGGCTCGGGCGGTCCTTCGACGCGCACCATCGTCGAAGCGGCCGACATTACGCGCGCCAAGGGGGGTCCCAAGCGGATTGGTCCGTTCGCGGTTCCCAAGGCGATGAGTTCGAGCCCATCGGCGACGCTCTCGACCTGGTTCAAGATCAAGGGGGTCAATTATTCGATCTCCTCGGCTTGCGCGACCTCCAATCATTGCATCGGCAACGCCTTCGAAACGATTCAGTGGGGCAAGCAAGACGTCATGTTCGCCGGCGGTTGCGAAGATCTCGACTGGACGCTGTCTTCGCTGTTCGATGCGATGGGCGCGATGTCGACAGGCTACAATGACAATCCCAGCGTCGCCTCCCGCGCTTATGACAAGAATCGCGACGGCTTTGTCATTTCGGGCGGCGCCGGCGTGGTCGTTCTTGAGGAACTGGAGCACGCGCGGGCCAGGGGCGCGAGGATCTACGGCGAGATCGCCGGTTATGGCGCCTCGTCGGACGGCCAGGACATGGTCGCGCCCTCGGGCGAGGGCGCGGTGCGCTGCATGCGTCTGGCGCTGGCCAGCGTGAAGGCGCCGATCGATTACATCAATCCGCATGCGACATCGACGCCGGTCGGCGATCTCCGGGAAATCGAGGCCTTGCGCGAAGTGTTCGGAGCAGGCGACAAATGCCCGCCGATCGCGGCGACCAAATCGCTCGCCGGCCATTCGCAGGGCGCGACCGGCGTGCATGAGGCGATCTATTCCCTGCTGATGATGCAGAACGGCTTTATCTGCGAGAGCGCTCATATCGAGGAGATCGACCCCGCCTTCGCGGATATGCCGATTGTGCGCGAGCGCCGCGATAATGTTAGGCTGGGGGCGGTGCTGTCCAATTCCTTCGGCTTTGGCGGCACCAATGCGGCAATTGTTCTCAAGCACGTGGACGCTTGAGCAAGGGGGGCGACCGGGCGTGAAGAAATCGGGATTGATGAGCGGCAAGCGCGGCCTCGTGATGGGCGTCGCCAACGATCACTCGATTGCCTGGGGCGTCGCCAAATCCCTCGCCGATCAGGGCGCGGAGCTTGCTTTCACCTACCAAGGTGAAGCGCTCGGCAAACGGGTGAAACCGCTGGCGGGCAGCCTTGGCTCGTCGATCGTCCTGCCTTGCGACGTCGAGGACCTCGCCTCTGTCGACCATTTGTTCGAGGCGCTGAAGGCGCAATGGGGATCGATCGACTTTCTCGTCCATTGCATCGCCTATTCCGACCGCAGCGAATTGAAGGGCCGCTACGCCGACACTTCGCGCGAGAATTTCACGCGCACGATGGTGATCTCGGCCTTTTCCTTCACCGAGATCGCCAAACGCGCCGCCGCGATCATGCCGCGCGGCGGATCGATGGCGACCTTAACCTTCGGCGGGGCGACGCGCGTCATGCCCAATTATAATGTGATGGGGCTCGCCAAGGCGGCGCTGGAGGCGAGCGTGCGCTATCTTGCCGCCGATTTCGGACCGGCCGGCATCCGCGTCAACGCCATTTCGGCCGGGCCGATCCGCACGCTGGCTGGCGCCGGCATCGCCGACGCCCGCTTCATGTTCAATTTCCAGCGCGACCATTCGCCTCTGCGCCGCACCGTGACGATCGAGGATGTCGGCGGCGCCGCGCTTTATCTGCTGTCGAACCTGTCGTCGGGCGTTACCGGCGAGGTCCATTTCGTCGACGCCGGCTATAATATCATCTCCATGCCGCGCCCCGAGGACATCAAGACGGCGGAGAATGGGCCAAGCGAACTGGCGGCGGAATAAAGGGGCGAAAGCCCGCGCGCGACCTATCTCAGAATTTGAACCCGGCGCCGGGCGCAAGCCCGTTTCCCCCGCCCAGAAAGACGCGACTGCTCTCGCCATTGTCAAAGCCATCGGACTGCTCGAAGAATTTCTTTCGCGCCTCGGCAATATGCGCGGCCCTCTCAGCCTCTTCTGAGGATAGCCGCGCAGTTGGCGGCGCGAAGCGTCCGCTCTTGTGAATGCGTTTCTCAGCATGCGCCCTCGGGGACCCGCCGGCTGACGGATCGGCGCCGGTCGATGCCTGGCCGTTTTGCGCGAAACTTGCCGAACCAAGCATAGAGAAGGAAAGGGCGACCAGGAAACCCATGCGAAATCGCGCCACGCGAACCACCCTGCATATTTTCGAGGCAGACACGGAAGACGAGGAATCTGGCGTCTTGATGGCGTATGCGTGCGTCGAGGCGATGGCGCGGAAATACGCGGCGACCTTAGCGCTTTCCAGTTGCGTCATTTCTATCGTCGGCACCTAGCGAGGGTCGGGAAACGAAACGCGCCAATCTCGTAGCGACAAAGCCAAGCTGATTTCGGCGAGCTCGCTTATGAACTTCAGAAGAATGCGCCAGAAGCTGCTTGGTCGCAGGGCGACGAAGCAAACTTGATCAGCGTGTTCAAGCGGTTTGCTCGACCAGTCGGCCGAGTTCGCGGCTGACAAGGTCGTAGTAGACGCCTTGGCTGCGCATCAGCATTTCCGGCGTTCCATCCTCAACGAGCTTGCCACCTTGCAGCACAAGAATGCGATCGAAGTTGCGTAGTGTCGAGAGGCGATGAGCAATCGTGATCACGGTGCGACCCATCATGAGATTCTCCAGCGCGTCCCGGATCGCCTCTTCGGATTCGCTGTCCAAAGCCGAGGTTGCTTCGTCGAGAATCAGCAAAGGCGCGTTTTTCAGAAAGGCGCGGGCTATGGCGATCCGTTGGCGCTGACCGCCCGATAGCTTCACGCCGCGGTCTCCGACGATCGTATCGAGGCCTCGCGGCAGGTTATCGATAAAAGGCTTGCATCGCGCCGCCGTCGCGGCGTCCCAGACCTCTTCGTCGCTCGCATCCGGGCGACCATAGCGGATGTTTTCCAGCAGTGTGCGATTGAGGAGAGCTGTGTCCTGCGGCACGACAGCGATCGCATTGCGCAGGCTTGCCTCGGTTGCACGTACAATGTCGTGTCCATCGATAAGAATGCGGCCATTCTGGACTTGATAAAAGCGCTGCACCAGCGCAACGAGAGTCGACTTGCCGCCACCGGAGCGGCCGACAAGGCCGACCCGCTCCCCTGGCTTGATGTCTGCGCTGAAGCTGGCGAAAACCCGCTTCCCATCGGGATAGCCGAATGAGATCTTCTCAAAGGTGACGCGAGCGCCATTGGGAACGAGAGCCGACGCCTCGGGATGATCCTCCAGTTCGTGTGGCGAAAGGAGTGTCGAGAGCGCCTCCGCCAAGCGCGCCATATGTTGCGTGACATCGACAAGAGCGACCGCAAGATCGCGCGTGGCGCTGAGCACCGATAGGCCGAGCGTGCAGACCAACACAACGTCCCCGGCTGTCGCGCGCTTCTCGCGCCACAGCGCGATCGCCCATGCGAGAAGCGCCAGGGTCATAACGACAACGACAAGCGCATGTGTGAGGCGCAGCTTCTCCAGATAAAGGAGACTGCGCCGGCGCGCCGTCATCTCCTTGGCGACCGTCGTGTCGAAGCGGGAATGCTCGCGGGCGATTCCGCCGAACGCTCTCACGAGCGCCATATTGCCGATCACATCGACCATTTCTCCATCGACGATCGCCGCTTTGCTCGCAAAATCGTGATGTAGGGGCCGCCCTCCCGCCGCGAAACGAAACATCGCCATCATCACAATGGCGGCGACGACAATCAGGGCCGCGGCCATTTTGACGCTAACCATGGTGAGGAACGCGATTGCGCCTATTGTCGCGACGCAGGGCGGCAAGACATTCCACACGAACATATTTTCAATCTGGAACACCGCATTCGACGTCGCGGTGATGCGGCTGGTGAGCATGCCCGGCAAACGGTCCGCGAAATAGCCTGGCGCATGACCGGTGAGATGGCGGAAAAGCTCAGACCTCAGATCGCCGGTCACCTTGACGAAGGAGTGACTGGCAACCCAGCTTGCGACGCGCCAAAGCAAATTATCAGCGGCGACGAACGAGACGAGGATCGTGAAGGCGAGCCAGGGGCCCCCGCCTTGTCCGGGGCCTTGAGACAATGCGTCGACCAAGCGTTTGACGCCGTATTGCGTGCTGACAGAACAGGTCACGGCGCCGAGCACGGCTAGAAGAATGACCGCGTGAGCCAGCGGGCGCCGCCCGACGTAACGCGCGAAAAACCGCAGCGGCTGATCCCGATAACGGCAAATATCTTCCGTCGTTGGCAAATCTGCCCTCCGATGGGATGTTGAGCGGGATTGTCACCTGAAGTCCTGCGTGAACATTCAAACGGCATTTGGTCACGGCCTATTTGCCGCAACATGGCCAAGATTGCCGTTGCAATATGGCGTCGGTTGGGCGGCTTCGATCGATATCCACGCTACCGGGTTTGGAGACACGGTCCGAGCTTAACAGCGAATGAGGAGATTCGTTTCATGAGGATCGCGCAAATCGCCCCCCTGACCGAAGCTGTGCCGCCAACGCTTTACGGCGGAACCGAGCGAGTCATTTCCTGGCTGACCGAAGAACTCGTCGCGCTCGGACAAGACGTTACGCTCTTCGCAAGCGGAGATTCAAATACCACCGCCAAACTGGAGCCGATCTGGCCGCGCGCCTTGCGACTCGACGGCACTGTACGTGATGCCAACGCGCTGCACATGATGATGATCGAGCAGGTCTATCGGCGTTCACATGAATTTGATCTTATGCATTTTCATCTCGACTACTTTCCTTTTTCGCTGATGTCGCGGCAGCCAACGCCCCTCATTACGACTCTTCATGGGCGCCTCGATCTACCCGAACATCACCCGGTATTCGCAACATTTTCATCCATTCCCATCGTTTCAATCTCGAATGCGCAGCGCCGCCCGATCCCGAAGGCGAACTGGGTCGCGACAGTGCCCCATGGATTGCCGGTCGATTTGCTGCAGCCGCAGCCGATACAGCCCTCTTATCTCGCCTTTCTCGGACGGATATCTCCTGAAAAACGCGTGGATCTGGCAATCCGCATCGCGCGGCGCTGCGGGATGCCGTTGAAGATCGCAGCCAAGGTCGATCGCGCTGACGAGGATTATTTCGATGAGATGATCCGCCCGCTACTTTCCACGCCTGGCGTAGAGTTCATCGGAGAGATCGGCGATGAACAAAAGTCGGAGTTCCTGAGCGGCGCAATCGCCCTGCTGGTGCCGATCGATTGGCCCGAACCATTCGGGCTCGTCATGATTGAAGCCATGGCCTGCGGCGCTCCGGTCGTGGCCTTCAATCGTGGATCCGTTTCCGAAATCGTCGAAGACGGCGTCACGGGCTTTGTGGTGGAGGACGAAACGAGCGCGGCAGGCGCCGTACGCGAAGTCGCGGCGCTATCTCGAAGCGCGATCCGTCGACGATTCGAAGAGCGGTTTACGGCCCGCCGCATGGCCGAAGACTACATTCATCTCTATCGCAAACTGATTGACGGAAAGCGCGCTCGACCGCGTCTCGCGACAGTTTAGAGCCTCCGGGCGCGTTAGGCCTCCAGCCTCGGCTTCGTCTCCGGCATTGCCAAAGCTACCGCGACGAAACCGACGGCCGCAAGCGCCGTCAGCATATTGAAGGCGGCATGACTGCCGAAATTATCGCTGATATAGCCGGTCAGGGTCGTGCTTATCGCTGCGCCGATGCCCATCGCGCAGCCGACGGCGCCTTGCGCCAAGTTGAAATGCCCGCGTTCTCGGGTGAGATCAACAATTGTGAGCGGTACGAGGACGCCGAGCGCCGCGGCCGATACGCCATCGAGAACCTGAATGATGACGAGAAAATGCGGTTCGCTTGTTACGGCGAATAGAAAGCCGCGAATGCAAAGCGCGCCAAAGCCGAACAGTAGAAACGGCCTTCGACCCCAGCAGTGCGCCATTCGGCCGACCCATGGTGAAAGCAGCGTCACGGTAAATTGGGGGACCACCATCGCCGCGGCGACCATGATCGTCGCAATTTCGCTTGACCGGAGCGTCAGCATGCTCGCCGCTAGCGGCAGCATAGCCGCATTGGCGAGATGAAAAAGGGCGACGCAGAGTGCAAAGACGACAAGCGGCCGGCTGTGGGCGATCTCGCTGAGGCCGACTGCAAGCGCCTTGGGATTCGTCGGCGCCCCGCGGGCCGCGTCGGACGCCGGTCCGATCTCATTGGCCCGGATGCGGGACAGCGCAATAATGGCTGGCAAAACCAACGCGCCGGCGAGAAAAAATACAGCGCGGTTCGACAAATAATAACCACAAGCGCCCATAATCGCCGCAGCAATCCCCGTGCCCGCCGAAGCGAAGGCGGCGTTGCGTCCGAGCCGCTCGCTCACGCCGCTTTCTCCGGTAAGGCCGAGACTGATCGAGACCAGCGCAAGCCCGAGCATGCAACTTGCCGCTGCGTGAATCACGCGCGAGGCCAGCACCACCGGAAAGATCGGCCAAGCCGCGAAGGCGAACGCGCTAGCACCGATCGTGACAAGCGCGACAACAGCCACAGCGCGCAGCGAACGGGCGGCATCCACTAGCGCCCCAAATGGAACCTGGCCGATCAGACTGACAAGACCGCTGACGGTAAGGACAAGCCCGATGTCGACCTGCGTCCATTTCTGGGTTGTCAGAAAAACGGCGACGAAGGGGCCAAATCCGGTTTGGATGTCGGCGACAAAGAAAACGAACCAGTCCAGGCCCCGGCGGCTCCGCGCGGAGACCGGCGCGGCGCGGTCCTTGTTAGAGTTTCGCTGCAGCGAGACGTCATCAGGCTGGTCGGCCTGAACGATCGGCGGGGCCGCTCTCGACTGCATGGCGCCAGGCCCGTCACGGCTTGGGCGCAGGCGAGCCCGTGTCCGGCCGCGTGGTCGGAGCCACGGGGGACGAACCCGGTGCGTCTGAGGAAGGAGCCGGCGGCGGGGCCGCGTTCGCCCTGCCCATGATGACGGCGGGTTCACCGTCCTTGAACACCGGCGCCTTTCGCAACCGATCCCGCGGCAGATCCGCGATAAGCTTGTCCATGCCGCCGTCTTGCGGAAAGTGCAGCACATGCCAATCGACCGCGATTTTTCGCGTGCCGACGCCAAGGAAGCCGCCGAAATCAATGATGGCGGCCCGCACCGTGCCAGTGCGGTCGACGATGACGTCGACAATGCGGCCCAAATCTTCGCCTTTCGCGCTCTGCACCGGCTTGCCGAGAAGCGTTTCAGCCGCATTCCCGTCAGCGACGACGGCTGGCGTTTCGGTTGCGGGGGGCGGCTTGGCCGCCTCGGGCGCTGTCGCAGCCGGCGGGGAGTCGCTCGCCGGCGCCTGAGCTAACACGCGATGTGGAAAAGCCAAGGGGAAGGCGACCAGACAAAGGGCTATACAGGCGCGCGACATCCTTGCGGGCATCGGGACAAAAGCTCCTTTCCTGATCGAGACGATTAGCGTCGCACCGCTTCGTGTCCATGATGAGGCGGCGCCGCCTCATCATTCCAATTGCGCGTTCCTTTTAATATGAGCCTTGCGAACGATGGCTTGATCGGCGCGTTCGGCGCGTAAGCGCTCATTGTCAATTGTTCCCTTTTGTTAGGCGCAGATGGGCGCGGCCCCTGAATTTCAACCGGGCCGGCGCCCAAAATCATAGTAACTTCTTCGTAAACGGCGCAATTGTAGACTTGGCGCAGATCGCCGAGAGAATCCGCCATGAATTTCGCCGAGGGCGCCGCCCCGACATTATTTCGAGCCGCCAGGGCGACAAGGCTCGTGCGGACGTTTTCCATTCTGGGCGCGATGCTCCTGCTGCTGCCGGCGGCGGCGGCGCTAGCGGCTTCGCACGCCAAGACAAAGGTCGCCTCCCACGTCAAAACGACCGCCGCCGATCATTCCTTTCAGCTCTTCATCGAGAGCGTTTGGCCCGAGGCGCGGGCGCATGGGGTTTCGCGGAAAACCTTCGATCTTGCGTTCCGCGGCGTGACCTATGACGCCAAAGTGGTCGCCAACACCAACGCGCAGGCTGAATTCGTCAAGCCGATATGGGAATATCTCGCCTCCGCCGTCTCGACCAATCGCATCGAGCGGGCTGAGGCGGCAGCGCAACAATACCAATCCTGGCTGTCGAAAGCGCAGCATAAATTCGGCGTCGACGCATCCGTTGTGACCGGCATCTGGGGAATGGAGACGGATTTTGGCGCTTTCGCAGGCTCGGACTATGTGATCCGCGCGCTGGCGAGCCTCGCCTACGTCCATTATCGCGGCGATTATTTCAAGGACGAACTCATCGCCGCGCTGCAGATTCTGGAGGAGGGCGACATTACGCCGGCGCGGATGAAAGGCTCCTGGGCCGGGGCGATGGGACAGACCCAGTTCATGCCTTCGAGTTTTCGTGAATATGCCGTCGATTTCGACGGCGCCGGCCGGCGCGACATTTGGACCAGCGCCCCTGACGCGATTGGTTCGACCGCCAATTATCTGGCCAAACACGGCTGGATCCTCGGCCAGCCCTGGGGCTTTGAAGTGATCCTGCCGGAAGGCTTCGACCTCAAGGACGCCGATTCCTCCCATTACGCCTCGTTCAGCGCTTTTGCCGAGCGCGGCGTCAAACGCGCCGACGGCAAGGCGATGCCGCAATCGGGCGAGGCGGAGCTTCTGATCACAGCGGGGCTGAAAGGGCCTATATTTCTGGTGACGCCTAATTTTAAAGTGATAAAAAGCTATAATAATTCAACATCCTACGCTTTAGGCGTCGCCTTGCTCGGCGATCGCGCGATGGGCGGCGGCCCCCTCCAAGCCGCCTGGCCTATCCACGATCCGCAGCTCAGCGCCGCCCAAATGCGCGAAATGCAGACTCGACTGAAGAAAATGGGCTATGATGTGGGCGAACTGGACGGGAAGATTGGCGAATCCGGCCGGGCGGCCCTGCGCGCCTACCAGGAAAAGACAGGGTTGATCCCCGACGGCTATCCGACGCTTGTTCTCTTGTCGAAAATGCGTAAATAGCACTGACCTTCTCCATCAATTCATGATTGAGATCAATGTGATAGCCAAAGCCATCGCCGCCGCGCTGAAGCAAATCCGCATCCCCGGCCCCTGCAAAATCGTCGCCGTCGCGCTCTTCCTCTATGCGACGGGCGGCCCTGCGGTCTTTGCCGGAAGCCAGAGCCCGGTGGACTTCTTCGTTCAGCAGCAGCAGCAGCAATCCGATCAAGCCGCCCAGAAACCCAAGGTTGTTCAATCGCGCCCCGCCCACAAATCGGTGCGTGATTTCGTGCCCTCCGAAGCAACGCGAGCGCCGGGCTCGATTGGCGGAACGCCGATCGAGCCGACGTTTTTCATCAATGTGCTGGGCGACAGCCTGGCGGTCTATGCCGCCGACGGATTGAGCCAGGCCTTCGCCGACAGGCCCGAAATTGCGGTTGTCGGACGCGCGCATGAATCCTCCGGCCTTGTCCGCGACGATTTTTACGACTGGTTAAAGGTCGGGCATGACCTGGCCGCCGCCAAGGACAAGCTTGATTTTGTCGTCATTATCCTCGGGATCAACGATGTTCAGGCCCTCAAAGACGGCGCTGGCGCGCTCGATCCGCTGAGCGATAAATGGCGCGAACTCTATGGGCAGCGCATCGAACGTCTGGTTGCGCCATTCAAACTCGCTCATGTTCCGGTCATCTGGGTTGGCTTGCCGCCAATGCGCAGCGAATTGTTCAACGCGCAGGTCATCAAGCTCAACGAATTGTATAAAGAGCGAGCCGAAAAGACGGGCGCCCAATACATCGACATTTGGGACGCATTTGCCGACGAAAGCGGCGCATATAACGCCTACGGCCCGGACATAAATGGTCAGAACGCAAAACTGCGGGCGACCGATGGAATACACTTTACAAAGGCCGGCGCTCGCAAGCTGGCGCAATTCCTCGAAACCGACATCCGGCGGGCGGTTGACGCGGCCAGGCCACAGAGCGACATCGCCAACCTGCCTCCCGACATCGAGCAGGCCGCCATCGACATTAACGCGCAGATCCGCCGCGAAATGGGCGTCGCCTCCCCCGCCGGCGCGCCAACATCGCCTGAGCCCGAAAGACCGCTGGCAGGTCCGATTCTACCGCTGACGGCAAGGCCATTGTCGCCCGGCGGCGTGCTGATTACCCGTCAATCCGCGGCGCGGGAAGGCGGCCCGCTCGAACGGATACTGGCGCAAGGCGCTCCGATCGAACCCAAATTGGGCCGCGCGGATAATTTTGTCTGGCCTCGCCTTTGACGCCCCTGTGATCATCGCGCCCGCAATTTGAATTGCATCGCTCGCACAACTTGAAACGCCATCATGCGTTCTTGTTCGACCGCTAATGACGTGCTAGGCGACCAGCCAGAATATCGTCGCCATCGTCGCTGAAGGGGCCGGAAAAGCGCTTTCTGTTCTTTCGGGGCCATTCACGCGCCAATGTTCGAATTTTGATGCAATTTGTGGCGCAAACCGGCAGCGCTTTCGTTTGGAAAACGCTTACGGGCGGGGAGAGAATCGGATGGTCGACCAAAACGGCAATGGCGCGGCTCCAGCAGCCAATAATACGCCCAGATTGACGGTGCTGGTTCAGTATTCCAAGGACTTTTCCTTCGAAAACCCGAATGCGCCGCGCACGCTCGGCCCGCAGCAGCAAAGCCCGAACATTTCAGTCCAGATCAACGTCAACGCTCGCCAGCTTGCACCGACCGATTATGAGGTCAATCTGGTGATGGAAGGCGGCGCGGGCGAGGGCGAAAATACACTGTTCAAGTTCGAACTCAATTATGCCGGCGTTTTTCGCATCGAGAACATCCCGGCCGAGCAGGTCCAGCCCGCCATTATGATCGAGGGCCCAAGGCTTCTCTTCCCGTTTGCCCGGCAGATCATCGCCGACGCGGTGCGCAATGGCGGCTATCCGCCGCTCTATATCGACCCGATTGATTTCCAAGCGTTATTCGTGCAGCGCGTCGCCGCAGCGACGGCTCAATCCGGAGCCGCCTGACTTAACGCTTAGTTAAGCGTATGGCTTAAGTTGAGAGCTATCCGGCTGCGGCGAGCGTCCGGCGCTTTCAACGTCCCGCTGCCATATAGCGGCGCCAAAGCGCGCCTTCGCCAAGTCTAGCGATATGGTCGGCATGCGCCACGCTCTCTCCATTCGTCAGGAGGGAGGCAAGCGGCGCCGATCTGGACTTTCGCTCCACTACCGGCGCTACTCCCGACCGATTGGCGCGCTCGTTGCCGGAAAAGACCAGAGAACGCTGGCGACCGCCAAGCAGCTCGCCATAAACCTCCACCAGGATTTCGGCGTCGAGCAGCGCGCCATGCTTTATCCGTCGCGATCGATCGATGCGATAGCGATCGCAAAGCGCGTCGAGGCTATTGGGAGCGCCAGGGTGCTTTCGCCTTGCCAAGGCGAGCGTGTCGATGACGCGACTGTTCGAAATCGGATCGCGGCCGGTCTTGACCAGTTCCGCGTTGATGAAGCGCATGTCGAATTCGGCATTGTGGATGACCAGTCGATCTTCGCCAATGAAAGCAAGAAATTCGGTCACGACTTGCGCGAAAACTGGCTTATCGGCCAGAAACGTCGTTGAATGACCATGGACGCGATAGGCCTCGTCCGGCACATCGCGCTCGGGATTGATGAGGACATGATAGGTGGCGCCGGTCGGGATCTGATTGACGATTTCCAGACAGCCGATCTCTACGAGCCTGTGTCCCTCCGCCGGGCTGAGGCCGGTTGTTTCGGTGTCGAGAATGATTTCACGCATCTGGATTCGCTCTCTTGCCGATCATGCTTGAAGCGCAGCGCAAGAACCCCCGCAACTGAGCGCGGGTCGCATCCATCGCGCCACTCGTGTCGATAACCACATGGGCTCTGCGCCGCTTTTCCCGATCCGGCATCTGCCTCGCGATGATCTTGGCAAATCGCTCCAAAGTCATGCCTTCTCTGGCCAGCGCCCGGGCCTTTTGCACAATTTCCGACGCGCTGACGACAATAATAATATCGACCGACTTTTCGCTTCCCGATTCGAACAGCAACGGAACGTCGGCGACGACAAGGCGCACGCCCCGCGCGGCGGCGCGCGATAGAAACTCTTCTCGCGCCTTCGCAACCATCGGATGAACGATGCCTTCGAGCCGCGCGAGCGCGGCGCCATCGCCCATCACGCGTTGCGCCAGGCGATCGCGATCGATGGCGCCCTGCACGAGAACGCCTGGAAACGCCATCTCGACCGCCTGTGCGCCAGAGCCGCCATAAAGAGCATGGACCGCAGCGTCGGAATCGAACACCGGAGCGCCCTCCGCCGCAAGCATCGCGGAGGCAGTGGATTTGCCCATAGCGATTGAGCCGGTCAGTCCAACGACAATCACTTTTTCCCCTCGCCCGACCGACGAATGTCCTCTTCGATCAGCGCCCGCAATTCCTGCGTGACAATGGGGCGAACGCCAAACCAGCGCTCGAAACCGGGCGCCGCCTGATGCAGCAACATTCCCAATCCCTCAACCACGCACAAGTCGCGCAATCTCGCCGCAGCCAGGAGCGGCGTCTCCAACGGAATATAAACGATATCGGCCACGATCGCGCGTGCATTGAGCGGCGCGAGATCGATTTCCAGGGCGGGTTGGTCAACCATGCCCAGCGAACTCGTATTGACGAGCAGATCGGCGTTCGCCAGCAGCCGCGGCAAGGCGCTCCAAGGCGCCGCTCTTGTCGCGCCGCCAAATTGCAGGGCGAGGCGGTCCGCGCGGTCGAATGTGCGATTGACGATGATGATCCGCTCGACGCCAGATGAAATCAATCCTCGCATGATCGCGCGCGCCGCGCCGCCCGCTCCAAGCACGATTGCGCAGTGGACGCGCTCTCTCCATCGAGGCGCTTGCTCGTCAAGATTGGCGAGAAATCCTGCGACGTCGGTATTGTCCCCACACAGCTTGCCGTTATCGCGCCAGAGGGTGTTGACCGCGCCCAGATCGGCCGCGTGCGCGGTGACCCAATCGCAGGCGGCGAAGGCCGCCTCCTTATGCGGTATTGTCACGTTGGCGCCGATAAGGCCGCCCTTGCCGATTCCTTCTACGAAGGCGGCGAATTCCAGCGGAGGCGCCGCGACTCTGTCGTAAGACCCGTCAATCCCCAGGCTTTTCAACCAATAGGAGTGGATAAGCGGCGAGCGCGAATGCGCAATCGGCCAGCCGACGACGCAGGCTCGAGGCCAGACATGCCGGCTCATGTCGCGAGAAACCTTTGCGATCGGAGCCACTTCATCAGCGCCATCAACGGCAGGCCCAAAATGGTCGCGTGGTCGCCTTCAATCGTCTCAAACAAATGAATGCCGATTCCCTCGATTTGATAGGCGCCGACGCTCGACAGAACGGCCGGGCCCGCCGCGGCGAGATAGAGCCGAATGAAACTTTCGTCGAGAGCGCGCATCGTCAATCTGGCGTTCTGCGTCGTCTCAAAAAGCACCGCGCCGTCGCGCGCGACGCAAACGGCGGCGATGAGAGTGTGGGTCCGGCCGGCGAGCTTTTTGAGGCTTTGCTCGGCCGCTTCCATGTTATTCGGCTTATGAAAAAGCTTATCTTCGAGTAGCAGCGTTTGGTCCGCGCCAAAACACAAAACCTGCGGGCGCCGCACGCTGACATCCAGCGCTTTCGCCCGCGCGAGCTGTGGCGCAAGCTCCGATGGAGCGGCGCCGCCTTCTAGAAACGCCTGCTCCAGCCGTCGCTCGTCAATTTCAGCGGCCTCGACTTCGACCTCGATGCCAGCGTTTTCGAGCAGGAGCCGCCGGGTCGCGCTTTTTGAGGCGAGCACGGGTTTAGCCGGACCTATCCATAAGGACGCCTTGGCGGACAAAAAAGACCCTCTGCGATGCGTTCTCGATGCTTGACTGACGTCGATCAGGGCGCATCAAGCCTGAGCGATGAATTTCAACCGATGCTCTTTATAGAGATCGATAATGGCCGCAGCCGTCTCCTCGATCGAGCGCCGGGTCACATCGATGGTCGGCCACCCCTTCTCTGCAAACAGGCGCCGAGACTGGGCGACCTCCTCGGCGACTGCGACGCGATCGACATAGGGCGTCTGATAATCGGCCTTCAGCGCGAGCAGACGGTTTTGGCGAATCTGCACAATCCGCTCGGGCGAAGCCAGAAGACCGACGACGAGCGGATGGCGCACATCTTCGAGCGCAGTCGGGGTCGCGACATTAGGAACAAGCGGAATATTGGCGGTCTTCAAGCCTCGATTGGCGAGATAAATGCTCGTGGGCGTCTTTGAGGTGCGGCTAACGCCAAGCAGCAAGATATCGGCCTGTTCGAGATTTTCGGGCAACTGGCCGTCATCATGCAGCATAGTGAAATTGAGCGCATCGATTCGCTTGAAATAATCCGCGTTCAGCATGTGCTGCGCACCCGCGCGCGGCGTCGAAGTCGTACCGAGATAGGACTGGAACAGGGTAAGAATCGGGTTGAGCACAGACAGGCATGGCGAACCGGACGCTTCGCAGCTCACCTCCAGACGTCGCGACAGTTCGGCATCGACCAGGGTGAAGAGCACGATGCCTGGTGCGTTTTCGATTTCGGCGATAACGCGATCCAGTTGCGAATGCGTGCGTATCAGCGGATAGACGTGTTCGATAGACGCCACGCCCTGATATTGGGCGGCAGCCGCGCGTGAGGCCGCAATTAGCGTTTCGCCCGTCGCGTCGGAAACGAGATGGAGATGGAAATAACTGCGCCCCAATTTGTCACCCTCCGCAGTCGCCAATCCAACCCGAAGCGCTTCTTATAACGGCGGGATGACGCTGTGGACAGGCGTGGACAAATATCGGGGAATCAGAGCGCCGGGATTGGCTCAGGCAAATGCCGTTTCGGCATCCACAATGATGCGCCTGGGGACGAAGAAACGCCTACGGCGGTGAAGATCGGGAACTATGGGGACAGTGCCGCGACATTTCACAACCGATTCGCCGTCTTAGCGACTGAAAAACTTAACAAATGATTAATCAATCCACAGCGCCGCGGGCGCGAGCCGAGCCAAAAAATCTATGAACGATTTGTTAACAGGATGGGGATCGACGCGCTTGGGCCCTATCGAGCCCCAAAGAAGGAGAAAAAAAGAATCCCTCTTTATAAATTGATTGAAAGAGAGCAACGGCTTTGATGTGTGGCCAAGCGCGCGGCATTTGAGAAAAACGGCTAACTCTCCTATCGTCTATCAGTCCTCCACTGAGACACACGGATCAGCACGTGATGATTGAGCTATGGATTAAGGCCTTGCACATTATGGCGGTGATTTCGTGGATGGCGGGAATGTTCTATCTACCGCGCTTGTTCGTCTATCACGTCGATGCGACGCCAGGATCGACGCAATCCGAGACCTTCAAGATCATGGAGCGGCGGCTCCTGAAAATCATCATCAACCCCGCAATGGTCGTTGTCTGGTTAAGCGGCCTCTGGATGGCCTACGCCGGTGGGTTTTTTCAGGCGCCGTGGCTGCACGCCAAACTGGCGCTGGTGCTTGGCATGTCTGCGCTGCACGGCTATTTCGCCGGTCTTGTGAAGACTTTCGCGGCCGACAGGAATGTTCGATCGACGCGCTTCTACCGCCTTCTCAATGAAGCGCCGCCTGTATTGATGGCGATCATCGTTGTGCTGGTGGTGGTCAAACCATTCTGAATGGATGACGAACGCGCGCCTCATGGCTGGCGACGCGGGCCTCCTTTCAACGATAAATACATGAAATAGCTAGTTTTTATACTGCCGTACGCTCCTAAAATGAGAATTGCTTCGCTGTATCGACTTCGCCGTTGAAAGATTCAGCGAAGCGCTCTATAGAGAGGCTTCCCACCCCAGCAGGCGTTCCTGTGACCAGCGGACGATGTGTTCCGCCCGATTTGTGCAAGGTCCAGCGAACCAGCGGCTTATAGAATTAAAGCTTCCGCCAATCCTGCGTTTTCATTCGTTTGCCGAAGCGCCTTGCGCGACTGCCTTTCAAGGACCCCCCAATGCGGGAAATTAAACTCAAAGACCTCAAACAAAAGTCGCCGACCGAACTTCTCGCTTTTGCGGAAGAAAACGAGGTCGAAAACGCCTCGATTATGCGCAAACAGGAGCTGATGTTTGCGATTCTCAAACAACTCGCCAGCATGGATGTCGAGATTATCGGCGAGGGCGTCGTTGAGATATTGCAGGACGGCTTCGCGTTCTTGCGATCGGCGGATGCGAATTATCTGCCCGGACCCGACGATATCTATGTATCGCCTTCGCAGATTCGGCGCCTAAGCTTGCGCACCGGCGACACGGTGGAAGGCGTCATTCGCAGCCCAAAGGAGGGTGAGCGCTATTTTGCGTTGCTTAAGGTCAATCTGATCAATTTCGAGGATCCAGAAAAGGCGCGCCATAAGGTTCACTTTGACAATCTCACGCCGCTCTATCCCGATGAGCGGTTAAAGCTCGAAATCGACGATCCGACGCGCAAAGACCTATCAGCTCGTGTGATCGATATTGTCTCGCCGATTGGGAAAGGCCAGCGTGCTCTGATTGTTGCGCCGCCGCGCACAGGCAAGACGGTTCTGCTCCAGAATATCGCGCAATCGGTCACCGCCAACCATCCGGAATGCTATTTGATCGTTTTATTGATCGACGAGCGTCCCGAGGAAGTCACCGACATGCAGCGCTCAGTGAAGGGCGAGGTTGTTTCCTCAACCTTCGACGAGCCGGCGGTGCGCCACGTTCAGGTTGCCGAAATGGTCATCGAGAAGGCCAAGCGTCTTGTCGAGCACGGCCGTGATGTCGTTATCCTGCTCGATTCCATCACTCGCCTCGGCCGCGCCTATAATACGGTGGTGCCCTCGTCCGGCAAGGTGCTGACGGGCGGCGTTGACGCCAATGCTCTGCAGCGGCCCAAGCGCTTTTTCGGCGCTGCGCGCAATATCGAGGAAGGCGGTTCGCTGACCATTATCGCCACCGCGTTGATCGATACCGGATCGCGCATGGACGAAGTGATTTTCGAGGAGTTCAAAGGCACCGGCAATTCGGAAATCATCCTCGACCGCAAGGTCGCCGACAAGCGCACGTTCCCGTCCATGGACATTACGCGGTCTGGAACGCGTAAAGAAGAACTGCTTGTGCCCGCCGACATACTCAAGAAAATGTATGTGCTGCGCCGCATTCTCAACCCGATGGGCACTGTCGATGCGATCGAATTCCTCATCGGGAAGCTGCGTGAGACCAAGTCCAACGCCGGTTTCTTCGAATCCATGAACACCTGAGAGCGGGATAAGTAGCCAGCGCGGCGCGGCGTCTGTATGAAGAGCCGCTCACGTTGGAGCGCCCTGGAAGCTGAAAGCCGTGCCCAAGTCAGCCGCAATCGAGACGCTTGCCGATCTTCGCGTCGATATCGACAGGATCGACGCGTCGATGCACGAGTTGCTGATGGAGCGCGGCCGGATCATTGACCGGTTGATCGCGATCAAGGCGCGTCAGGGCGGCGGTTCGGCTTTCAGGCCGGCGCGCGAGGCGTCAATGATGCGCGCTTTGGCCGAGCGTCACCGCGGCCTGCTGCCGCTCGACACGGTCGAGGGCATCTGGCGCATCATCATTTCGACCTTCACCTATGTTCAATCGAACTATTCGGTCCATGTCGACATGTCGCGCGGCGACGCGCCGATGCGCGATTCTGCTCGCTTTCACTTCGGTTTCACGGTCCCCTGCGTTCCCCATCACAGCGCCGGCGGCGTGATCGACGCGGTGGCGCGCGGATCGGGGGATCTCGGCATGTTCGCGCTCGACGGCGGAGCCGGCGCCGGGGCATGGTGGACGCGACTATGTCCCGCTTCCGCCCCGAAGATTATCGCCCGCCTGCCCCTGGTTGAACGTCCCGATCATCCCGCGGGAATGCCGGTTTTCGTTATCGCCAAACCTTTGGCCGAGGGCGCGGCGCGCGATGTCGTCATCGATTGCGTGTCCCTCGACCGGTGGCGCGGCGATTACCCCGACGTTTTGGGCGCTTTGGGCGCGGAGATCATCGGCAACGCGGCCGATGGCATGGGCCTGTCGCTGTTGATCGCACGTCCCGGCGCGCTGGACGCCGGCGCCATTGCGAGCGCCTTGCGCAAGGCCGGCGCCAGAGATCTTAAGGTCACGGAAGTCGGCGCCCATGCCGCGCGCTTCGATTCGTCCGTTTCTCCGTAAATCAAACCGCACATTGGAGTGACGCCAATCATGTCCGGGCAAATGCTGTCGCGACCCGTCCCACGCGCCGATGTCATGGCGATCGACGCCTATGTGCCGGGCAAGAGCGGCGCATCGGGCGTCGCCAAAGTCCATAAGCTTTCGTCGAATGAGACGCCGCTCGGACCCTCGCCCCTGGCGATAGAAGCGTTTCGCTCGGTCGCCGATCATTTGGCTCTTTATCCCGACGGGTCGGCTTCGCGCTTGCGCGAGGCGATCGCCCGCCGCTACGGGCTGGATGCGGCGCAGATCATTTGCGGCAATGGTTCGGACGATATTCTGGCCTTGCTCGCCCATGCCTATTTGCAGCCGGGCGACGAGGGTCTCTACACCCAGCACGGCTTTCTCGAATATCCGATTGTCATCCGATCGGCCGGGGCTGCGCCCGTCGCCGCGGCGGAGACTGATCTGACGGCCGACGTTGACCAGCTTTTGAGCAAGGTGACATCGAAAACGAAGGTCGTTTTCCTCGCCAATCCGAACAATCCGACCGGGACCTATTTGTCGTTCGCCGAGGTCAAAAGGCTGCATGCGGGCTTGCCGCCCTATGTGCTGCTCGTCCTCGACGCCGCCTATGCGGAATATGTCACGCGCAATGATTACGCTTCGGGCATTGAGCTGGTTGCGACGAGTGAGAACGTCGTGATGACGCGCACATTTTCTAAAATCTACGGTCTTGCCAATCTTCGCATCGGCTGGGCCTACGGGCCGGCTCATGTCATCGACGCTGTGAATCGGATTCGCGGCCCGTTCAACGTCAATGGTGCGGCGATCGAGGCGGGAATCGCCGCGCTGGCTGATGCCGCGCATACCCAAAAGGCGGTTGCGCATAACGACCATTGGCTGCCTTGGCTAACGAAGTGGATCGCCGCGTTAGGCATCGAAGTGACGCCTAGCGTCGGCAATTTTCTCCTACTGCGGTTTCCCGACGGCGCTCGCACCGCCAAAGCGGCCGACGCCTATCTGACCGCGCGCGGGTTTGTGCTGCGCGCGGTCGTCGCTTATGGATTGCCCGATTGTCTGCGCATGACCATTGGAACGGCGGAGGCGAATGAAGGCGTCGTGGCGGCGCTGACGACATTCATGAAGGGCGACGAGCGTGGCGCCTGATATTTCTGGGGCCTCGCCTGGCGTTCCAATCATCGATCGTCTCGCGATCATTGGACTGGGGTTGATCGGTTCGTCGATCGCGCGCGCCGCGCGGCGGAACAAGGTCGCGACGACGATCGTCGCGGGCGACGCCGACCCCGCCGTTCGCGCGCGGGTCGAGGAATTGGCGCTCGCAGACGAAGTCGCGCCGACGCTCGCGCAAGCGGCGGAGGGCGCCGATCTCGTGATCCTTTGCGTGCCGGTTGGCGCCGATGCCGCCGTCGCCCAGGAGATCGGGCTGCATCTGAAGCGGGGCGCCATTGTTTCTGACGTCGGCTCCGTCAAATCAGCGGTGATTGCCGCAATAGCGCCGCATCTTCCGCCGGGCGTCAGTCTGGTCCCGGCGCATCCTGTCGCCGGAACGGAGCAGTCGGGGCCGGACGCAGGTTTTGACAGCCTGTTCTTGCATCGCTGGTGTATTTTGACGCCGCCTGAGGACGCCGACACAGGGGCGATCGCCCTGGTTCAGGCTTTTTGGGAAGCGTTAGGGTCGAATGTCGAAATCATGACGCCGGCCCATCATGACCTGGTGCTGGCGATCACCAGCCATGTGCCGCATCTCATCGCTTACAACATTGTTGGCACAGTCGCCGAGCTTGAAGAGGCGACGCGATCGGAAGTTCTGAAATTCTCGGCCGGCGGTTTTCGCGACTTCACGCGCATCGCCGCTTCTGATCCGACCATGTGGCGCGACGTCTTCCTGCATAACAAAGACGCGGTGCTGGAAATGCTTGGGCGGTTTAACGAGGATCTGACGGCGCTACAGCGCATGATCCGTCGCGGCGACGGCGAGGGCCTGTTCGATCTTTTCACGCGCACGCGGGCGATCCGGCGCGGGATTGTCGCGCAGGGCCAGGAGACCGCCGCGCCGGACTTTGGACGTCGAGCAGCTGAAACGCCCGCCAAGCCATGACGGCGAGGTTGGAAGCGCCCGGGTCGCCGCCGCGGCTCGGAGGCTCGCAAATGGGGGAACCGGGCGATCTTTGGGTTTTCGGCTATGGGTCGTTGATGTGGCGACCCGGATTCGAATATCTGGAGCGGCAAGTTGCCTTGGTGCATGGCTGGCGGCGTAGCCTGTGCGTCTATTCCCATGTCTATCGCGGCACGCCGGAACGGCCTGGGCTGGTGCTGGGGCTGGATCGTGGCGGCGCCTGTCACGGCGTGGCCTTTCGCGTCGCCGCGTCGCTGCGGGAGCCGACGATAGAATATCTGCGTGAGCGGGAACTGGTGACGGCGGTTTATATCGAACGAAACATTCTCGCGCATCTGGCCGATGGGACCAAAACGAAGGCGATTACCTATGTAGCCGACCGGAACCACCCTCAATACGCCGGCCGCCTCGAACGCGAACTGCTTTTGAGCCTTGTCATGCAGGGCGCAGGACGGTCGGGCCCCAATGCCGACTATGTGCTCAATACAGAGGCCCATCTGCGGGAAAATGGGGTCCGTGATCCTGTTCTCGAATGGCTGGCGGCTCAGCTTCGGCGCGCCTGAGAGAGATCGATTATCACAGCTTCGCGCCCGGCGCGCGAAGTCGCCAGCAAGTGAATGTGAAACTCTATTTCGCGCTTCGTTGCGATTGCTTTTACCGCTTGCGCAAGGGCTGTGTCAGGAAAGCAGCCGGTATCGCCGACGAACATGATTTGTCGCTCGCCATTGGCTTCGATCGCCGCAATCATCATCAGGGCATG
>NZ_LMUI01000027.1:0-45008 GCF_009765995.1 Methylocapsa sp. S129 | reverse complement strand
TCTTGGTCATAAGTCGAAAATATATAGCGCTGGCCGGAGGCGCCCCGCCAGAAGCGGAAGCGGGTGCCAAGCGCATCGCCCGCAAGCGCCAGGAGCGACGCGTTGTCTCCCCCTCCGACGGCTGCCGATTGCGGGCTCCAGCCCTCGCGCCGAACCCTTGCCGCCGATTGATCGAAGCGATGGGCAGATTGTTTCCGTAGCGCCAACATCGGCCGAACTCCGCTTCGATTCGAAGGGAACAAAGGTAGAACAACAGCGACCTTGCGTCAAGCGCGATCGGAAGAGAGGCTGAAAGCGGCGGCTGCCAAATTCATCCCCGGGCGGTCGCCAAAGTCGAGGCAAGCGAAGGGTTTTTCGCTAAAGCGGCGGCGTTCAGGCGGCCGCATTCGGTTTCTATGGCCGATTGGAGCCGGCGGATAAAAACGTCCCTCTGGAGCCCCGGCGCGATTACGGGCAGGTATTCGATCACCGCCACGCCTGGGCGGCGCGAGAATCCTCGTCGGCCCCAGAACAATCCGGTATTGAGCGCGACGGGCAGGCATGGCGCGCCGGTGTCTTCATAAAGCTTGGCGACCCCTTGCTTATATTGCGCTGGCGCGCCTGGCGGGCGACGGGTTCCTTCGGGGAAGATGAAGATCTGCCGGCCGGCCCTCAGCACCGCGCCGGCGCGCTCGCTCACAATCGATACGGCGCTTCGGCCCGCTGACCGATCGATGGCGATTTGCTCGCTGCCGCTCAAATACCATCCAAAAAATGGAATGAGAGTAAGTTCGCGCTTGAGCACATAGGCGAAATCGGGCGCGTGCAGGAGAAGAGCGAAAGTCTCCAGAATGGATTGATGCTTGGCCGCGATGATGTAGCCGCCTTGCGGAATGTTTTCGAGCCCGCGGAACTCGACCCGCAGACCGCATATTTTTTCGAGCAGCCATAAGGAGGATTTGCCCCACACGCGCGCTAGCGCGAATACCCCGTGGCGTCCCGCCAGCAGCACCGGTAGGCCCAGAATCATCAGGACGATGAGATTGACGTAAAAGACGATATTGAAAAGGAGCGAGCGTAGGGTAAGCATGGCGCCATCATCGCCCAAGCGGACTTGCGAGAAAAGAGCGGGCGGGGCGAATCGCTCGTGGGCGGCGTCTGGCCGGGCCGCTCATTGCAGGCGTCGCAAGTGGCGAAAGACGATGATCCGCGACATCGCGCCGGTCAGGAAGGCGATGGCGATGGCGACGCAAAGGATCGCCGCATAACCCTTGCCGCCCAGCGAAAACGCGCCGAACAGAGCGCCGATTTCCTCGCCGCCGACGCTATTCGTCCACCAGGCTGACAAGGCTGAGGCGCCCGCGAAGAAAAGCGCCGCCAGCGCGCCGCCGAGCAGGCCGCCTCTTAGCCCGAGGCGCAGGAAATGAGTCTGGAATTGTCGGGAAATATAGCTGTCAGCGGCGCCGACGAAATGCAGCACCTCGATGATCTCGCGGTTTCCCGCCATGGCGCCGCGCGTGGCGAAGCCGACCGCCATGGTCATGGCCGAAATCATCAGAAGGAACAGCAGCGATGCGAAGATGACGATGGCGTCCGCCATTGTGTCGAGCCGCGATAGCCAGAGACGGTGATCGTCGAGGTTCGCGCCCGGCGCCTGCGCGGCGAGGGCCTCGCGCAGGGCGGCGATATCGGGCGTCTTGAGATCTTGCATGCGCACGACAATCAACCGCGGGATTGGTAGTTCGGTCAAGTCCAAGCCGTTGCCGAGCCAAGGTTCGAGTAATTGTTCGGACTCTTGCCGCGACAGGGCGCGCACGTCGCCGACGCCAGGCGCTTTACGCGCCGTTTCCACGGCCTTCGCGACTGCGGCGTCAATGTCCTGTCCGGGCGCAGGCTTGATCTGGATGGTGACCTCGCGCGAGACCTCGCCGCGCCAATCCTGCGATGCGCCTGCGACAAGGATGGCGCCGCCCGCCGTCAGGCACGCCAGAAACGTCATGATCGCGATGACAATGACGAGCGCGCGCCCCGCGATCGAGCTTGCGGGCACGAGCGGCATATCGCGCCTGAGCGCCTTGTCCGGCTGGATGTCTTGGCCTGCCTGGCGGCCGGTGAGGGACGGGACCGCGCTCATGGCGATTCTCCATCGAAGATTTGCAATCGCCCGTCGCCGACGACGAGACGTCGCGCCTCGCCGAATTGATCCATCAGGGCAAGATCATGCGTGGCGATGACGACCGCCGTGCCGGACTTATGTAACTCAACGAACAGACGCAGCAGGCGCCGCGCGAGGCCGGGGTCGACATTTCCCGTGGGTTCGTCAGCGAGCAGGAGTTCGGGCCGCGCGATCAGGGCGCGCGCGATCGCCGCGCGCTGCTTTTCGCCGCCCGAGAGCACGGCGGGCAATGCGTTCATCCGTTCGCCCAGGCCCACCCACCGGAGCAGTTCGACGACTTCGGCTCGATAATTGGCTTCGACGCGGCCCATCACTCTTAGCGGCAGCGCGACATTCTCATAGGTCGTCAAATGGTCGAGCAGGCGAAAATCCTGAAAAACGACGCCGATGCGCCGCCGCAGGCTGGTGATGGAATCCTTGTCCAGCGTCGAGGCGTCCTGGCCGAATATTTTGACGATGCCGCGGGTGGGCTTCAAGGACAGCAGCATCAGCCGCAACAGGGTCGTCTTGCCGGCCCCCGAAGGCCCCGTGAGAAACTGAAAGCTTTGAGGTTTGATGGAGAAGCTGAGATCGCGAACGATCTCGACCCCCATTCCATATCTCAAGCCGACATTTTCGAAGCGAAGCAAATGCAACCCTTGTATGGCGGTCGATCCGCTTTCCCAACCTGGAGGGCGCCGCCGCTTAACGCGCCCTTAACCATGAACGCGACCAAATGCCAAGACGCGCACGGAGACCGTCGGAGACAGTTTGATTCGCCATGCTGATCGTTTGCAAGACCTGCGCGAGTTCATACCACATTCCGCGCGAGATTCTCGGCGAAAACGGCTGCCGACTACGCTGCGTCGGCTGCGGCGAAGCATGGGAGGTGACGCCGGAAGCAATCGAAACGGGCGGCGCGCCGATCGTCGAGGGGCAGCGCGTCGCGTCCGAAGCGCCGGAAGTCACGCGGGGCGGACTTCACTTTCGTCCGCAGGACTTTTCAAGCCAGGCGCAAGTCGCCTGGCGTGGACAAGACACGCCAACGCGAAAGCTCCGAGGCGTGTTTTCTTCCATTCCGAATATAAAAGGAGCGGCTGGGGGCCTTGCCGCGCTGTTGATCCTGGGCTGCGCGATGGGCGCGCTCGCGGCGCGCGCCGCGATCGTCAAGGCGGCTCCCAATACGGCGCGCGTCTTTGCGGCGATCGGTTTGCCAGTCAATCTGCGCGGCCTGGCGCTTGACAATGTGCGCACGAATATCTTCGACTCCGGCGACAGAAAAGTTCTAATCGTCGAGGGCGCGGTTGTGAATTTGCGCGATTCCTCTATGGAGGCGCCTAATATGCGGATTGCCTTACGTGGCGTCGACAAACGAGAACTTTACGTATGGACGGCGCCTGCGCCAAAGGCTCAACTTGGCCCTAATGAACAGGTTGCGTTTCGCACGAGGCTGGCGGCGCCGCCCGACGGCGTCAGCGATGTCTTCGTCAGGTTCGCCGCCGTTGGAGACAAGCTTTCTCCGATGAAAGAGGGATTATGAGCGGCGCCAGGCAAGTCAAGGTTCTCTACGACGAACATGCGATCGCGGAGCGCAACAAGGCGCTGGCGATCGAGATCGCCGCCGCCAAACCGTTAGATCTGCTGGTTGTCGCGGTGCTGAAGGGCTCCTTCATGTTCGCCGCCGACCTGATCCGCGCCCTGCACCGTGTCGGGTTGGAGCCGCATGTCGAGTTTATTCATCTGTCGAGCTATCTGACGGGCACGGTCTCTTCGGGAGCGGTTCGCATTCTCAAGGATATTGAATCCTCGGTGCGGGACCGCGACGTTCTTCTGGTTGACGATATCCTGGAATCGGGACGCACGCTCGCCTTCGCCAAGGATTTGTTGGTTGCGCGTGGGGCAAGACGCGTCATGGTCTGCACGATGCTGGAAAAGCCGGGCAAACGCGCCGTGCAGATATCCGCCGATTTCGTCGGCTTCACGAGCCCTGACGTTTTTGTCGTGGGCTATGGGATGGATGTCGCGCATTCCTATCGGGAATTGCCGTTTATCGGCCATGTCGTGATGGATGGCGATTAGCGTGATGTTTGAAAGCCGGTTTCAATCCTTCGCCAGGATTGGCGATCCGAAGTTTGGCGGCGCGCGCGCCGCGGCGTTGCGCGAGGAGCTGAAGCGCCGCGGCGTCGACGGCTTCATCATTCCGCGCGCCGACGAGCACCAGAACGAATATGTGCCTGCCTCTGCCGAGCGGCTGCTTTGGCTTACGGGCTTTGCTGGCTCCGCTGGCATTGCTGTGGTTTTAATGGATCGCGCCGCGATTTTCGTCGACGGACGCTACACGCTGCAAGCGCCCGAACAGGTCGATGTGAAGGTTTTTACGCCGCTGCACTTGATTGAAGAACCGCCGACAGGCTGGATCGAGAAGCATCTGAGGCGCGGCGGCCGGCTAGGCTACGATCCATGGCTTCACACGCCAGATTCCGTCGAGCGCCTGGCGCACGCCTGCAAGAACGCGGGCGGCGAACTCGTGGCTATGGACAGCAACCCGGTCGACGCCGTCTGGGAGGATCGTCCGGCCTCGCCCTTGGGGGCGGTGAGCCGGCATAAGCCTCGCTTTTGCGGTGAAAATTCGCGCTCCAAGATCGCGCGCGTTCGCGCGGCGATTAAATCGGACGGGCTGGTTGTCAGCGACGCCCATGATGTGGCGTGGCTATTCAACATTCGGGGCGCCGATGTCGCTCATACACCCTTGCCGCTGGCCTTCGCCATCGTGCCGGTCAAGGGGCGCCCAACGCTGTATGTCGATGGGCGCAAGCTGTCGAACGCGGTGCGGGCCTATCTTTCTGGCCTCGCCGATGTGGAAGAGCCGGGTCGGCTGATCGGCGATCTCCAGACTTTGGGCGCGCAGGGAAAACGCCTCGCCTTTGATGCGGCCACTGCGCCCGCGCGCCTGACGCAAGCGCTGCAAGAGGCGGGCGGCAAAACGGAGGTCGGCGCAACGCCGCTGGCGCTGATGAAGGCTGCTAAGAACAGCGCCGAACTTGAGGGGGCGCGCGCGGCGCATTTGCGCGATGGCGCTGCCGTTGCGCGTTTTCTCGCCTGGTTCGATCGCGAGGCGCCCAAGGGCAAACTGTCCGAGATCGCCGCCGCACAGGCGCTTGAGACTTTTCGACGCGAGACTGGCAAGCTGAAGGAAATATCTTTCCCTTCCATCTCCGCCGCCGGGCCCAATTCCGCGATCCCGCATTATCGCGTCAGCGAGGAAAGCAGCCTGCCCATCGCGCGCGGTATTTTCCTAATCGACAGCGGCGGCCAATACGAAGACGGCACGACGGACATCACGCGCACTATTGCCGTTGGGCGTCCAAGCGCCGAAATGCGCGACCGGTTCACGCGCGTCCTCAAGGGCCATATCGCTATCGCCCGCGTAGTCTTCCCCAAGGGCGCCAGCGGCGCGCAGATCGATGCGCTGGCGCGCCAGGCCTTATGGGCGGCGGGGCTCGATTTCGATCATGGCACGGGGCACGGCGTCGGCTCCTATCTCTCGGTGCACGAAGGCCCCCAACGCATCGCCAAAACCGGCGCGACGGCGCTGGCGCCCGGCATGATCATTTCCAACGAGCCGGGTTATTACGCCGCGGGCAAGTTTGGCATTCGCATCGAAAACCTTGTCGTCGTCGAGGCGCGCAAAATCGTTGGCGCCGAGCGCGTCATGTACGGCTTCGAAACGATCACGCTCGCGCCGATCGATACGCGGCTGATCGAGAGCAAGCTGTTGACCGCCAGCGAGATCGCATGGCTCGACGCCTATCACGCGCGCGTGCGCAAGGCGCTCTCGCCGCTCGTCGACGCCGAGACGAGAGCTTGGCTCAAGAAGGCGACGCGGTCATTGGCGCAGGCCGCGAAATAACGCGGCGAAGAGACAATCGCGTATGGCCCGCTTTAGCTGCGCAGATTGCGCAAATGGCCAATCAGCCCGGCCGTCGACGCATCAAGCTTGCTGGTGTCGGCGTCCGCCTGCGCGACGATCGGCGCGAGGCGCGAGGCCAGCTCCTTACCAAGCTCCACGCCCCATTGGTCGAACGAGTTGATGTTCCAGATCGCCCCTTCGACGAACACTTTGTGCTCGTAGAGCGCGATCAATCGCCCAAGCATGCGCGGATCGAGTTTGGAATAAAGCAATGTGCTCGATGGCCGGCTTCCCGAAAAGGTCTTGTGCGGCGCCAATCGCGCCGCCTCTTCTGCGCTTTGTCCCTGCTTTTCCATGATCGCGATCGCCTCACCGGGGCTGCGTCCGCGCATCAGCGCTTCACCCTGGGCGAAGGCATTGGCGACCAGCAGGTCGTGATGGTGAGCGTCGGCGTTGGTCGGTTGCGCTGCGACGAGAAAGTCGACCGGCACCACTTCCGTTCCCTGATGCAGGAGCTGGAAGAACGCGTGCTGCCCGTTTGTCCCCGGCTCGCCCCAGATCACCGCGCCGGTTGATTCTTTGACGGGCGCCCCGTCAAGCTGAACGCTCTTGCCGTTGCTCTCCATCTGCAATTGCTGGAGATAGGCGGGAAAGCGCGACAGCCTTTGGTCATAGGGGATGACGGCCTGGCTCGCATGGCCCAGGATATTGCGGTTCCAGACACTGAGCAGGCCCATCAGCATCGGAATATTCTGCAGGATGGGCGCTTCGCGGAAATGCTGATCGATCTCGTAGCCGCCGCGCAGGAATTCCTCAAACCTTTCGGGGCCGATCGCAATGACGAGCGGCAGGCCGATGCTTGACCACAAGGAATAGCGCCCGCCCACCCAATCCCAGAAGCCGAAGACGCGGTCGGCCGCGATGCCGAATTGTGCGACTTTTTCGAGCTGCGTCGACACCGCTGCGAAATGATCGCCCACCGCGGCCTCGCCAAGCGCCGCGGCAATCCAAGCGCGCGCGCTTGCCGCATTGGTCATCGTCTCCTGGGTGGTGAAGGTTTTCGACGAGATGATGAAAAGCGTGCGTGCGGGATCGAGTCCTCTCAGCGTGTCGCCGATGTCGGCGCCGTCGACGTTGGACACGAAATGGCTGCGCAGATTGGCGGGGGCGAAGGGGCTGAGCGCCTTGGTCGCCATCGCCGGTCCGAGGTCGGAGCCGCCTATGCCGATATTGACGACGTCAGTCATCGGTTGGCCCAGGGCCCCGCGCAGGCGCCCCTCACGCACGTCATTGGCGAAAGCGGCGACCCTGGCGCGTTCCGCCTCTATTTCCGGCATCACGTCGCGGCCCTCGACCAGGACCGGCTCGCCAGAAAAATTGCGTAAAGCCGTATGCAGCACGGCGCGCTTTTCCGTCGAGTTGATCAGTTTTCCGGCGAACATCGCCGCTCGTTTGCCCTCAACGTCGGCCGCTTTGGCGAGCGCCTCCAATTGGGCGAGAGTCGCCGCGTCAATGCGCTGCTTCGAATAATCGAACAGGAGGTCGTCAAGCGCGACATGCATCGTGGCGAAGCGCTGGGGATCCGCCGCGAATTCCTCAGCGACGCTGCGCGCCGATATTTCGCCCGAATGGGCGCGAAGCGCCGATAGGGCCGCCGTAACCGCTGTCTCAGCCATGTGAGCCTTCCTTTTGACGTCTTTTATATCAATTCAAACCGCTCCAGCCGCCGTTCATTCAGATGTCGGCAAGTTAGGTAGAATTCAAGCTTTCCCTTTGTCCGACTTGCCTCTAAGCGTGTCGGCCACGTTACCGGATCGAGCCCTTTCATATGCCGCCTGTTCTACAATTGCGAGACGTTCGCCTTACGTTGGGCGGCCAGCCCCTGCTGGACGGCGCGGAACTTTCGGTTGCGCCGAGGGAGCGCATCGCGCTGGTCGGACGCAATGGATCGGGCAAATCGACGCTGCTCAAGATAGCTGCCGGCGATATCGAACCCGACGATGGCAGCCGCTTCGCCCAGCCTGGCGCCCATATGCGTTACCTCCAGCAGGAGCCCGATCTTTCCGCCTTCGCAACCGTTTCCGATTTCATTCTCAACGGCTTGAGCGAGGAGGACGATCCCTATCGCGCACGTGCGCTCATGGAGGAACTCGGGGTCCAGCCTGACGCTAAGCCCTCCTCGCTTTCGGGCGGCGAAGCGCGCCGCGCCGCGCTCGTGCGGACGCTGGCGCCCATGCCCGAAGTGCTGCTGCTCGATGAGCCGACCAATCATCTCGACCTTCTCGCTATCGAATGGCTGGAAAAAGAGCTCAGCGAGACGCGCTCCGCCTTTGTGCTCATCAGCCATGACAAGCGCCTGCTCGCCAATTTGACCCGCGCGACGGTCTGGCTCGATCGTGGCGCGACGCGCAGGCTCGAACAGGGTTTTGCGGCGTTCGAAGCTTGGCGCGATCAGCAGCTCGAAGAGGAAGAAATCGAGCGTCATAAGCTCGACCGGCGCATCGTCATGGAGGAGCATTGGCTGCGCTATGGCGTCACCGCGCGCCGTAAGCGCAATATGCGGCGCGTCGGCGAACTCGGCGAAATGCGCAAGGAGCGGCGCGAGGCCCGCCGCGTTCAGGGCGAGATCAAGATGGCGGTCTCGGAGGCGAGCGCCTCGGGCAAGCTGGTCATCGAGGCCGATCGGCTGGCGAAGTCTTATGGCGAGCGCCCGATCGTCAGGGATTTTTCGATCCGCGTCGCGCGCGGCGACCGGCTCGGCATTATTGGCGCCAACGGGGCGGGCAAGACGACGCTGGTGAATCTCATCACGGGCGTGCTTGCCCCAGATTCCGGTGCGATCCGACTCGGCGCCAGTCTGGAAATGGCGACGCTTGATCAACGCCGCGCGAGCCTTGAGCCGACGACGACGCTGGTTGACGCTCTGACCGGCGGCGGCAGCGATTTTGTCGCCGTCAACGGTCAGCGTAAGCATGTGTTTGGCTACATGAAGGACTTTCTGTTCGGGCCCGAGCAGGCGCGCACGCCGATCGGCAAATTGTCGGGGGGAGAGCGCGGTCGTCTGATGTTGGCCAGGGCCCTTGCGCAGCCTTCGAACCTGCTGGTGCTCGACGAGCCGACCAACGATCTCGATATCGAGACGCTCGATCTCTTGCAGGAATTGCTCGCCGATTACCCCGGCACGATCGTCCTCGTCAGTCACGATCGCGATTTTCTTGACCGCGTCGCGACCTCGGTCATTGTCAGCGAAGGCGACGGCCGCTGGATGGAATATGCCGGCGGCTATTCCGACATGATCGTCCAGCGCGGCTACGGCCTTGCGGGACCAGACGCGCTGGCTCCGCCGAAGGCGGCGAAGGAGCAGGGGCGCGAAGCGCCGCGGCCGGCCGCCAAGCGCCGCCTGTCGTTCAAAGAGAAACATGCGCTCGAGAAACTGCCGCAAAAAATAGCTGATTTGCGGGGCGTGCTCGCCCGGCTCGATTCACAGCTCGCCGACCCGCAACTCCATGCTCGCGACCCTAAGGCCTTCTCGCGCGCCACAAATGACTACGGCGCCAAGCAAAAGGATCTCACACGCGCCGAGGAAGAATGGTTGACGTTGGAAATGCTGCGAGAAGAGATCGAGGGTTGAGCGGTCGGCGGCAGCGCGGGCAAATTGAGAATAATTTTTAGGGCATCAGGGCGGTCAAGCCAAGAAATCGGGAGGATGCGCAATGCGGCAGGCGTGGCGTTGGTATGGGCCAAACGACAATGTGAGCCTCGACGATGTGCGCCAGGCCGGCGCGACCGACATCGTCACCGCGCTGCATCAAGCGCCTCCTGGCGCCGAATGGACCACGGCGGCGGTCGCCGAACGCAAACGGCTCATCGAAGAGACGCCGTTGGGTCGAAGCCCTTTGCGCTGGAGCGTCGTTGAAAGCATTCCTGCGCCCGATGACGTCAAGCGTCTGGGCGGGACCGCGTCGTCATCGATCGACGTTTGGATCGCCAGCATGGAGGCGGTCGCCGCCAATAATGTTAAAACGATCTGTTATAATTTCATGCCCGTGCTCGATTGGACCCGCACCGATCTCGCATGGCCCTTGCCGAATGGCGCGCGGGCGCTGCGCTTCGATCAGGCACGTCTCGCCGCTTTTGACGTGCACATCTTGAAGCGTAAAGGCGCAGAAGCCGACTATTCCGAGGATGTGCTGAAACGCGCCCGCGCGTTGTTCGAGGATCTGACCCAAGCGGGAGCCGATGAACTCACGCGGAATATCGCCGCCGGTCTGCCGGGCGCGACGTCGGATTCCCTTGATTTGCAAGGTATGCGCGACAAGCTTGCAGCCTATGCCGGCATCGGCGCCGAGATGTTGCGCCGAAATTTGATCGCATTTCTCGAACGGGTCGCGCCGGTCGCGGAGGGACTCAATGTCAAGCTGGCATTGCATCCGGACGATCCGCCCCGGCCCCTGTTCGGACTGCCGCGCATCGCCTCGACGATGCAGGACTATCAGGCTTTGTTCGACGCTGTGCCTTCTCTCGCCAACGGCATATGCTTTTGCACCGGCTCGCTCGGCGTCTCGCCGCTGAATGATTTACCTGTTATCGCCCGGCGCTTCGCGCCGCGCATTCATTTCGCCCACTTGCGCGCAACGCGGCGGGAGGCGGATAGTTCGTTTTATGAGAGCGACCATCTCGAGGGGGATGTCGACATGATCAGCGTGCTGCGCGAACTTCTGGCGGAGGATCGCAAACGTCCCGCGGGCGCGAAAATTCCCTTTCGCCCAGACCACGGTCATCAAATGCTCGACGATCTCAACAAGACGACCAATCCGGGCTATTCGGCGATCGGCCGACTCAAGGGGCTGGCGGAATTGCGCGGCGCCATCAAGGCGCTCGAGACGATCGCCTGATTTTAAGTGGCTCGCCCGCTTGTTTGTCAGACGGCGAGCGCGCTTTCCACCAGTTGCGCCCAATAGCTCATGCCATAGGGCAGGGCCGCATCGTTGAAGTCATAGCCAGGGTGATGCAGGCTGGCCGAGTCGCCATTGCCGACGAAAATGAAAGCGCCCGGCCGCGCCTCCAGCATATAAGAGAAATCTTCGGCGCCCATCTCGGGCGGCGCCTCTGTCACAACGCCGCTGTCGCCGCTGATCTTTCGCGCGATCGTCGCCGCAAAATCCGTTTCTTTGGGATGATTGATCGTCGGCGGATAGCCGCGCTTGTATTGCACGTCGACGTTCACGCCGAGGGCGGCGCCCACGCCTTTGGCGATCTCGGTAATTCTCCTTTCGGCGAAATCGCGCGTCTTGTTTAACAAGGTGCGCGTCGTGCCGCGAAGCTGGGCCGTTTGCGGGATGACATTGTCTGTGTCGCCGGCATGAAAGCAGGTGACTGAAACAACGCAGGAATCGAGAGGATCGACATTCCTGGCGACAATCGTCTGCAGCGCGCTGACGATCTGCGCGCCCGCGGCGATTGGGTCGACGCCAAAATGGGGTTGCGCGGCATGGCCGCCGCGTCCTTCGATATCGATCGTGAAACGATCGGCCGCTGCGAGAAATGGGCCCTTGCGAATTGCGAAAGTTCCAACGGGCAGCCTTGGCCAATTATGCATGCCGTAGACTTCCTGCACGCCGAAACGCTCCATCAGGCCATCGTCGAGCATCGCTTTGCCGCCGCCGCCGCCTTCTTCCGCGGGCTGGAATATCATCACGGCGGTTCCGGAAAAATTGCGGCTCTGCGCGAGATAGCGCGCGGCGCCGAGCAGCATCGCGGTGTGACCGTCGTGACCGCAGGCGTGCATCTTGCCGGGATTGGTCGATTGATAGGCTAAATTGGTTGTTTCATGGATCGGCAAGGCGTCCATATCGGCGCGCAGGCCGATGGTGCGTTGACTGGCCGGCCCGCGCCCCCGGATGATTCCAACGACGCCGCTGCGTCCGATTCCGGTCGCCACTTCGTCGCAGCCGAAAGCCTTGAGCCGCTCCGCGACGAAGGCGGCAGTGCGCGGCACGTCATAGAGGAGTTCGGGATGCTGGTGGATGTCGCGGCGCCAGGCCTGCGCGTCGGCGGCGAGATTCTGAATGGCGGGATTGATCGGCATGAGCGGGAACTCTAACGGATTCCCATGGAAGGTGCGGCCGGTTGGACGAACGAGTCAATCGATTTCCGGCGTCCTCGCGAACCGTTGAACGCCGGCGGCGCCCCAGGACGGCGCCTTGAATCGCGTCGGTCAGCGCTTGCGTCGCAATAAAAACACAGCCTGCTCTCCCAGCAGATTCCAAGCCCACCAGGGCAAGCTGACTTGCAGGGGATAGCCCTGGCTGTTGAGCGCGGCGCTGCTTTCGATGCGCGCGTCGATTTGCCGCGTCAAGGCGACGAAATCGCGAATCGTGCAAAAATGGATATTGGGCGTGTCGTACCAGGAATGACTGAGATTCTCGGTCACCGGCATGCGGCCCTTGAACGCGATTTGCGCCCTGATCCGCCAATGCCCGAAATTGGGAAACGAGACGATCGCCCGTCGCCCGATGCGCAGCATATGCTCCATGACCACGCGCGGTTGGCGAGTGGCCTGAAGCGTCTGCGACAGGATCACATAGTCGAAGGCGTCGTCAGGATAATCGGCGAGATCGGTGTCAGCGTCGCCCTGAATGACCGATAGCCCCTTGGCGACGCAGTCGTTGACGCCGCGTTGCGACAATTCCATGCCGCGCCCATCGACCTCGCGCGTCTCGGCGAGCAGGCGCAACAAGGCGCCGTCGCCGCAGCCGACGTCGAGGACCCTTGCGCGCGGCTCGACCATTTCGGCGACCCGTACAAGGTCGATGCGCGATTGCGGAGCGACGGAGGTTGTCGTCACATTCTTGCTTTCATAACCCCGAAGAGGCGGGCGCCGGCGCAATGCCGCGCGTGCGCGCCGCCGCGTCGATGAAACCCCTTGTCGTTGCGATGAGATCGGGAACATCGAGGAGGAAGGCGTCGTGGCCGCGGTCCGTCTCGATCTCGACGAAGGAGACCGAGGCGCCGCCGGCATTGAGGGCATGGACCAGGGCGCGGGAATCGCTGGTTGGAAAAAGCCAATCCGAGGTGAAGGAAACCACGCAGAATCGCGTCTTCGAGTCCTTGAATGCGCGCGCCAGCGAGCCGTCATAATCGGCGGCGAGATCGAAATAATCCATCGCCCGCGTCATGAACAAGTAGGAATTCGGATCGAACCTTTCGACGAAGATCGAGCCTTGGTGGCGAAGGTAGGATTCGATCTGAAAATCCGCGCCGAAGGAGAAGGTGCGCGCGGTGCGATCCTGTAATTTGCGCCCAAAACGCCGCTGCAGGGCGGAGTCGGAGAGGTACGTGATGTGGGCCGCCATACGTGCGACGGCGAGGCCCTTGGCGGGGTTCACGCCCTCGGCGAGATAGCGACCATTGCGCCAGTCGGGGTCGGCCATAATCGCTTGGCGGCCGACTTCGTGGAAAGCGATATTCTGCGAGGAATGTTTGGCTGACGTGGCGATCGGTAAAGCGCTATAGACGCGCTCGGGATAGGCGGCCGCCCATTGCAGCACCTGCATCCCGCCCATCGAGCCGCCGGCGACGCAGAACAGCGTATCGATGCCCAGATGATCGACTAGCATGGCCTGGGCGCGCACCATATCGGCGATGGTGACGAGCGGCAGATCAAGGCCATAGACGCCGCCGGTGGCCGGATTGGTCGAGGCGGGTCCCGTCGTTCCCATACAGCCGCCCACGACATTGGCGCAGATCACGAAGAAACGGTCGGTGTCGATGGGCTTGCCAGGGCCGACCATTGTCTCCCACCAGCCGTTTTTACCTGTCACCGGATTGCGGTTGGCGGCGTGCTGGTCGCCCGTTAGAGCGTGGCAAACGAGAATGGCATTGGTCTTGGTGTTGTTGAGGGCGCCGTAGGTTTGATAGGCGATGCTCAGGGGGGCTAGCGTAACGCCCGCGTCCATCGGCAATGGGCGATCGGCGCCGAGGCGCAGAACAAAACTATGAGGGGCGTCGGCTTCGTTCGCGCCGCTCGTCAAGTTGGGATTGTGCCCTCCCACGCGCCGGATCTCTCTCGTTTTCGTTCTATTTGCCGAACAGGTCGTTTGATATATAGAAACTAATGCAATCCCAAGTCAATGGCCGAAAGCCGAAAAGCGGAGAAGAGGGCTTCCAGCGTTCGCTGCCGCGCCGCGCGGTAACAAGCTGTTGACGCTCTTGCAATCTTTGCCGCGCCGGTAACCCGCCTCTGGCTGCGATCTGCTAATATCGAACCATCCGAAAAAGCGCCCGCCAAAGGGCCAGGGATGCGTCATGAGCTTTGATCAACAGATAAGCGACGCCTCGCCGGGCGGCGCTTTGGGCGGCTTTGTAGAAGATGGTCGCCAGGCCAGGACGAGTGCTGTCCGCCGTCGCCGATGGCGCCTTCGGAGTTCTGTCCTGCTGGCTGCCTGCCTGCTTGGCGGCGCGATTCTGGCCCGCAGCGGCGGCCAGGCCCCGCTCGCCACATCCGCGTCGCGTTCTTCTCAGGCTGGTTTCGTCGCGAACGACCGGTTGGCGCCGATGCTGTTGTTTAGCCCGCCCGAGGCCATCCGCGGGCAAGCGCATTATCAGGCGCGCGCTCGCGAGAACCCCGAAGAGCGATGGGACACGCTGACTTTCGGCGATGTCGGCGGCGACGAGATCTTGTTTCGCGTCACGCTTCACTCAGCCAAATCGGCTCGGACAAAGCCGACCCTTTTTGTCGAACTCGCCAAGCAATCGGCCGAGATCGGCGCGGCGGTCGTTCATGCGACAAATCCGCAATTCTATGTGACGCAACGCGGGCCTATCGAATGGGCCGATATCACGCTTTCTGGCCCGAAAGGAGAGCGCCCTTGCATCGGATTTCGCCTGGACCGGGCGCAGGACATTGACCTTTCCGGGCTCGCATGCGGCGCCCACGGATCCCTGCTTGACCGCGTCGCGCTTGGTCACTTAATCGACCGACTTTCCCCAACAAATTCGGGAATGGAAGCGGGACTTGGCGAAGTGTTCAAGAGCGGCGCGACGTGAGGAGCGGACTTATTCTTGCGCGGGCGACGAGGCCGCGGAGGCCGCTTCAGGCATAGGCGCGCCCCAGCGCCGCGACGATGGCGTCTCCCATCTGGGCCGTCGAGACCGGCGCGCCGCCCTCGTTGCTGATGTCGGCGGTCCGCAATCCCGCGTCGAGGACGCCAGCGATCGCAGCCTCTAGCTTGTCCGCCGCTTCGTTCAGCCCGAAGGAATAGCGCAAAGCCATACCGAACGAGCCGATCATTGCGATCGGGTTGGCGAGACCCTTGCCCGTGATGTCGGGCGCCGAACCGTGGACGGGTTCATAGAGCGCCTTGCGCTTGCGGGTCTTGGGATTGGTCTCGCCGAGCGAGGCCGAGGGCAGCATGCCCAGTGAACCCGTCAGCATCGCCGCCACGTCCGACAGCATGTCGCCAAAAAGATTATCGGTGACGATAACGTCGAATTGCTTGGGCCAGCGCACGAGCTGCATGCCGAGCGCGTCGGCGAGCTGATGTTCGAGCGTCACGTCGGGAAATTCGCGCTTGTGCAAAGCGGTGATCACTTCGTTCCACAGAACGCCCGACTTCATGACGTTGCGCTTCTCGGACGAAGTGACCTTGTTGCGGCGCTTGCGCGCAAGATCGAACGCCACACGACCGATGCGCTCGATTTCATAGGTGTCGTAGACTTGCGTGTCGATGCCGCGCTTCTGGCCGTTGCCCAGATCGATGATCTGCTTGGGCTCGCCGAAGTAAACGCCGCCCGTCAATTCCCGCACGATGACGATGTCGAGGCCTTCGACGATCTCGCGCTTGAGCGAGGAGGCGTCGGCGAGGGCGGGATAGCAGATGGCTGGGCGCAAATTGGCGAACAGAGCCAGGTCCTTGCGCAAGCGCAGCAGCCCAGCCTCGGGGCGGACATCATAGGCTACGCCGTCCCATTTGGGGCCGCCGACGGCCCCGAAAAGAACCGCGTCGGCGGCATCGGCGAGGGCCATGTCGGCGTTGCTGATCGCCTGCCCATGGGCGTCGTAGGCGCTGCCCCCGACAAGCCCTTTCTCGATTTCGAAATGGGCGAGGCCATTGGCGTTGAAGAACGCGGTGATTTTTTCGACCTCGGCCATAACTTCGGGACCGATGCCGTCGCCGGGCAGGAGAAAGAGTTTGAAGGATGCCATTGACCGCCACATGGAGTTTGGGAACGTGGCGTTTGCTAACTGATTTCACGTCAAGGGGAAAGGCCATTCCGCTCGGCGCTCGCCAGCCGTCGCCGGGGCGTTCAAGGCGTTTTGGGAGCGCGGGCGCCTATGTTATGGGTGCGGGGACGGACGGGCCGAAACGCGCTGACGACAGGAGAAACCAAGGCGTGACGATTGTAGCGAACAGCGGCGCGGATCAGTTCGTGAAGCGCCTGCCGCGCGACATGTTTTTTTTTCTGGTTCACGGCAATGACGAAGGATTGATCCGCGAACGCTCCAGAGGGATCGTTAATTCCCTGCTTGAAGGCGATTCCGACCCCTTGCGCCTGATCCGCTTCGATGGCGACGCTGTGGCGCGCGAGCCTGGAACGCTCGCCGAGGAGGCCGACGCCGTCTCGATGTTTGGCGGCTCGAGGGTGATCTGGATCGAATTGCAGGCGCGCGATATCGCGGCGGCCTTGGAACCGCTGTTCAAGGCGCCGCCGCGCGATTGCGCCATCGTCGTTGAGGCGGGCTCCCTGAAGAAGGGAACGGCGCTTCGCTCGGCGTTCGAAAAGATGGGCAATGGCGTGTCGATCGAATGCTATCCCGACGACCGTAGAAGCATAGCCGCTCTCATCGATGCGGAGGCGAGGCAGGTCGGTTTGAGCGTCCCACCCGACGTTCGCGACTATCTTGTTTCGCTTCTCGGCTCCGATCGCATGACGACGCGCGGCGAGATCGCCAAGCTGCTCCTCTATGCCGAAGGCAACGGCGCTATCACGATCGCCGACATTGAAGCGGTCGTTTCGGATGCGGCCCCTTCGGCGCTTGATGACGCCGTCGACCATGCATTTCTCGGCGACAATTCAGGGATCGAGGAGACCGCCAATCGCTATTTCGGGGATGGCGGCGATCCAGGCTCGCTACTGCGGGTGATTATTGCGCGCGCAATGCTGCTCCATCGTCTGCGGCTGGCGATGGAGGACGGACGCTCATTCGAGGCGGCGATGCAGGCGCAATATGTCAGGCTGTCGCCGCTTCGGCGCGGCGCGCTGGAAAAGCAGGCCGGTCGCTGGTCGGTCTTGAGGCTTGGCGGCTTGTTGCGGGCATTGCGGCCCGCATCAGCTAATGTGCGCCGCGACACCAATATGGCGCAAGCGATCGCGATGCGGGCGCTATGGGCGATCGCTTCAAGCGCTCGGGCCGGACTTTCTTAAGCTCGTGGCGTCCTGGCACAGGCGGCGGCAGAAATCGTCGAGCTGCTCGAAATTTTGGAACTTGATCCGTACCTCGCCACTTTCGCCACGATGGCGGATCGAGACATTGGTGCCCAACGCCACGCTGAGACTATGTTCCAGCGCATGGGTATCCGCATCGACCTCGACGGGCGCCTTGGCCGATGGACGGCTTGGGGGCGCATCTTCGGGTTCGCGGCCAAGCCTCTCAACGTCGCGAACCGTTAACCCTTCAGAAAGGATGTTTTTCGCTGTTGCGTCGGGATCGGCCACCGCCAGCAACGCGCGCCCATGTCCCGCCGAAATCTGCCCGGAAGCCAGTAGAGAGCGCGCGAAGTCCGGCAATTTCAGCAGTCGTAACGTATTGGCGATATGGCTCCGGCTCTTGCCAATGATGCGGGCGATGTCGGTATGCGAATAGCTGTAGTCCGCGCTCAATTGCGCATAGCCGTTCGCCTCTTCGAGCGCATTGAGGTCCGCGCGCTGGACATTTTCGACAATGGCGAGTTCGAGAGCCTCGCGATCTCCGGCCTCGATGACGAGGATCGGGATTTCGTGCAGGCCCGCGCGTTGCGCCGCGCGCCAGCGCCGTTCCCCGGCGACGATCTCATAAGCGTCGGCGATGCGGGGAATGGCGCGCACCAGTACTGGCTGAATGACGCCTCGCTCCTTGATCGAAGCGGCGAGTTCGTCGAGGTCGCTATCGTCGAAATTCTTACGTGGATTGCGCGGGTTCGGCCGAAGAAACTCGATTGGCGTCTTGCGCTGACCCCGCGCACGCTCGCCGCCCGGCGCCTCCTCGCCGACATCGCCGAGCAAAGCCGCTAATCCGCGGCCAAGACGCGGCCGGTTTTCGACGGGGCGGGCGGCTTCTTCTGCCATAGGGATCTCCATTTCCATATGTCGGCGCGGATTGGTCACGCGGCGCGCCAACGTGCTTCACGCTTGATGACTTCCGACGCGAGCTTCAGATAGGCTTGGCTGCCGGTGCATTTGAGGTCGTAGAGGAGCACGGGTTTACCGTAGGAAGGCGCCTCAGAGACGCGCACGTTGCGCGGAATGATCGTGTCATAGACCTTTTCGCCCATGAAGGCGCGCACATCCGCGACGACCTGGGTGGCGAGATTATTGCGCGGATCGAACATGGTCAGCACGATGCCGTGGATCGCAAGCGACGGGTTGAGCGATCGCCTGACTTGGTCGACGGTGGTTAGAAGCTGGGACAACCCTTCCAGCGCGAAGAATTCGCATTGCAGCGGTACGACCACGGCGTCGGCGGCGGCTAGACCGTTGAGCGTCAGGAGATTGAGCGACGGGGGGCAATCGATCAGCACATAGGTGATCGGCGCTTGCCCGGCTACCGCCTCTTCGTCAAAGAGCTTTCGCAACGCCTGTTTCAATTTGAACGAACGGTCGGAATGGCCCGATATTTCGAGTTCGACGCCGAGCAGATCCATCGTCGAAGGCGCAATGAACAGGCGCGGAACGGCGGTCGGCATGATCACCTGGGCCAGCGTCCGCTCGCCCACCAGAGCGTCATAGCTTGAGGATGTCGAGCGCGCTTTGCGATCGATGCCGAGGCCGGTCGATGCGTTGCCTTGCGGATCGAGGTCGATCAGCAGCACCTGTTCGCCGATAGCGGCAAGGGCGGTGCCCAGATTAATCGCTGTCGTGGTTTTGCCGACCCCGCCCTTCTGGTTGGCCATGACAAGAACGCGCGGATTGGGTCGGTTTTCCAAAAAATCCTCCGCAATGCCGGCCGCGGCGAAATTACTGCCGGTTGAAGTGCTGCGCCGATTCGGCGCCGCGCACAATCAAAATGGCGGCGCGCGCGTCGATTCTGCTGGAGACGGTCTCGAAGCGGAAACCCGTCGAATTGGGGGCGTCGCGGAGCTGCGCCTCGGTCGTTTTCCCGCGCGGAAAGACCCCGACGGCTCCTCCCGCCAGCCAGACCTTGGCGAAGTCGAGCAGAATGGGCAAGGGCGCGAAGGCGCGCGCCGTCACGGCGTCCACAGGCATCAGCGCTTCGGGAGCGATGGATTCGATTCGAGCGGCGTGGATTTGCGCGGTCGCGCCGGTCGCGCGCGCGACTTCGCGCAGGAAGGCGCATTTGCGCTGATCGCTTTCGATGAGATGAACCTGCGCGCCCGGTGTGTCTGCGAGCTGGATCGCGAGGACCATGCCGGGAAAGCCAGCGCCGGAACCCAGATCGACCCAACGTTTGGCCTGCGGCGCGAGAGCGAGGAGTTGGGCGCTGTCGGCGATATGACGCAGCCAGACTTCGGCAAAAGTCGCTTCGGAGATCAAATTGGTGACTTTTCGCCATCTGGCAAGGAGATCGACGAAAATGGCGAGGCGGTCGCCTGTTTCACGTGAAACAGGGACGAGCTTGAGTGCGGCTGCCCGGTCCGACTCCTGCTTCACCACATTGATTCCGTGTGGAGGCACGAAAGCCTCTTGAAGCTAACGAGAAATCGCGACGTCGCCGCGGTCGGACAAGGAAGCAATTGCAGGACTGCTTGATGGGATGGTGCGGCGCGTTGATCAAACGGCGAGAATCTCTCGAAAGCTGCGCGCCGCCCCTCATCCGACCTTCGCTGAGGCGAAGGCCACCTTCTCCCGCTTCGCGAGAGAAGGGGCGCGTATTTCCTTCTCTCGCGCAGCGGGAGAAGGTGGTCGGTGGAGCCGGCCGGATGAGGGCTGGCGCAATCCCGTCGGAGTCCGTCGCCACTTAGAAGCAACCGCTCGCTAATAGAATGCGTTATATTCGTGATTCCAAGAACAGACCAAGTAGCGCGTCGGCGTAATTCTAACATATTCTGTAATTTAATCATAATTATAACTTTCGTGTGTCTTCAGGAGTTCCCCATCCCATTCGGATCGGCTAATCTATGCAGCCGATCCGCGGCCGCTTGGGCGAAACGTAGCAAAACGGCGCGTCTGGTCGCCGGCGCGATGCGCTGCGGTTCGGGATCACGAAGGATCTCGGCGCCATAGGGGTCGGCGATAATGAGACCGGCGTCGATAGGCATGATTTCGGCTGGCATCTCAGCGGATATGGCGAAATACAGGCGGTCGCAATGGGCGGCATAGTCGCGCCATTTGCGATCAGCGCGAAAATCGGCGATCGAGGATTTGATTTCGACGATCAGCAACGAGCCATCGCCATGCAACGCGACCACATCGGCGCGGCGTCCGTCGAGCAGGGGCAATTCCGTCACCGTCGAAAAACCCCGCGCCCGAAGCATGCGCCGCACGCCGCGCGCGATCATCAGCGCCGTTTCGGACTGGCGGCCGTCAATGGGCGCTTGCGACGGTTCGAAGATCGTCATGCTCGCCTTCCCATTTTACTTACGATTGGCTCATTCCATTCATCATCGCGTTTAAGCCTTCGCGTCGGCCAAAATCATCGCCGCCGCTTTCTCGGCGATCATCAAGGTTGGCGAATTGGTGTTGCCCGAGGTGATGCGCGGCATCACGGAAGCATCGGCGATGCGCAGGTTTCGCAGGCCACGCACGCGCAGGCGCGCGTCAACGACGGCGCTTTTATCGTCGGCCGCACCCATTTTCGCGGTGCCGACGGGATGGAAAATGGTGGTGCCGATATCGCCCGCCGCTCTGGAGAGCTCCTCCTCGCTTTGGGCGGCGATTCCGGGTCGAAATTCATCGGGCGCGTAAGGCGCAAGCGCCGGGGCGGCGCAAATCCGCCGGGCAAGACGGATCGAATCAGCCGCGACGCGCCGATCCTCCTCTTTGGAGAGATAATTGGGCCGGATCGCCGGCGCCTGGAGCGGATCGGCGCTTTGGGCATGAACGCTGCCCCGGCTCGCCGGACGCAGATTTGAAGCGCTCAGAGTGATCGCCGGGAAAACATGCAAGGCCTCGCCGAAACGTTCGAGCGAGAGGGGTTGCACGTGAAACTCCAGATTGGCGGTCGCATAATCGGGCGAGGATTTCGCGAACAAGCCGAGCTGCGAGGGGGCCATGGTCATCGGTCCGCGCCGCGCCAGCGCATATTGGGCGCCCATCCAGGCGCGTTTCGCATAGGATTGGAAATCCACGTTCAACGTGCGCGCCTTGCTCACTTTGAAGATCGTGCGCAATTGTAGATGATCCTGCAGGTTTTCGCCCACGCCTGGTAATTCTGCGACCACCGGCTGGCCGATTGCCCCCAGAACCTCAGGATGGCCAACCCCCGACAGTTCGAGCAATTGCGGCGTGCCGATCGCGCCTGCCGAGAGGATGATTTCGCCATCCGCCCGCGCCTCGACGCTCGCTCCGCCGCTGATATAGCGCAAAGCAACGGCGCGCCCGTCCTCGACGACAAGGCGCTCGACATGAGCACCGGTGACAAGTTCAAGATTTTTCCGCGAAAGTATGGGCTTAAGGAACCCACGCGCCGCGCTCCAGCGCATGCCGCGCTTCTGGTTGACCTCGAAATAATCCGACCCCTCATTATCGCCATTATTGAAATCAGCGACCTTGGGGATGCCGACCTCGGCCGCCGCCTCGCGAACGGCGTCGAGAATGGGCCAGGAAATGCGCGGACGCTCGACCCGCCATTCGCCGCCCGCCCCATGCAGCGCATTGGCGCCGCCGTGGTGATCCTCGTGTTTCTTGAAATATGGCAGCACGTCGTCCCAGGCCCAGCCTTCGAGCCCAAGCTGGCGCCAGCCGTCATAATCGGCCGCTTGTCCGCGCATATAGATCATGCCGTTGATCGCCGAACTGCCGCCAATGACACGCCCGCGGGGATAGCCGATCGCACGGTCGTTGAGGCCGCTCTCGTTTTCGGTCTTGAACATCCAGTCGGCGCGTGGATTGCCAATCGCATAGAGATAGCCGACGGGAATATGCAGCCAGATCCAATTATCCCTGCCGCCCGCCTCGATCAGCAGCACCTTATTGCGCGGATCGGCGGAAAGCCGGTTAGCGAGAAGACATCCCGCCGAACCCGCGCCGACGATAATGTAATCGAAACACCGGGGCTCGCTCACGAGGCCACCGCCCAGCACGCGACCTGACGGTCTTGTTTCAGTTCCACCGGCGGGCGCTCTGTGCGGCAGCGATCGAAAACGAGCGGACAGCGGGGATTGAAGGGGCAGCCGGCCGGCGGATCGAAGGGCGAAGGCAATTCGCCCTTCAGGATGATCCGCTCCCGTTTGGCGCCGGGGTCCGCGATCGGCGTCGCGGACAGCAGCGCGCGGGTATAAGGATGTTGCGGGGCCGAGAAGATGGCCTCTCGCGCGCCCATTTCGACGACATGTCCGAGATAGATGACCATGACCTCATCCGCGATGTGCCGCACGACGGAAAGATCATGCGAAATGAAGACATAAGCCAGAGCGAATTCCTCCTGCAATCGGGCGAGAAGATTGAGGACTTGTGCGCGGATGGAGACATCCAGCGCCGACACTGGTTCGTCTAGGACCAAAATTTTCGGGCGCAACATTAGGGCCCTGGCGATCGCGATGCGCTGGCGCTGGCCGCCTGAAAACATATGGGGGTAGCGGTCATAATATTCGGGCCTTAGGCCGACCTTGGCCATCATATCGCGCGCGGCGGCCTCGCGTTCGGGCGCCTTCATGTCCGTATTGACCAGCAGCGGCTCTTCAAGCGCCTTGCCGACCTTCTGGCGCGGATTGAGCGAGCCATAGGGGTTTTGGAAGACGATCTGAATTTCGCGGCGCCGGCGCCGGCGGGTCGCCTCGTCGGCATCGGCAATGTCTTTGCCCTCGATCATCAAGGCGCCGCCGGTCGGCTTCTCGATTGATGTCAGAAGGCGGGCGAGCGTCGACTTGCCGCATCCCGATTCGCCCACCACCGCCAGCGTGCGGCCGGCCCGCAAGGTGAACGATATGTCGGCGAGCGCTTTCACCGTTGCTGGCGCGGCGAATAACCCGCGCGCCATGGTGTAATCGCGGGCCAATCCGCGCGCTTCGAGAAGAGGGATCATACGCGTGCCGCCTCTAATGACGAGGCGGCGACAGGAATTCCATGCGCCAACGGCGTATGACATAGCGCGCGACCGAGCGCTGCGGAGGCCCGCGCCGGCGCCGTGCGCCGGCACGCGTCGAACACGAAGGCGCAGCGCGGCGAAAATAGACAGCCGGACGGCCTGTTGTTCTGGCCCGGCACCATGCCGGGAATGGCGGGCAGGCGCCGCTCCGTCGCGCGCTCCGGCAGCGCGGCGAGCAAAGCGGCGGTGTAGGGATGATGAGGGTCGGCGAACAACGGGCCCGTGGCGTTCGTCTCGACCGGCTGTCCCGCATATTGCACGATGACGCGGTCCGCGGTCTCGGCGACAACGCCCATGTCATGGGTGATGAGCACTAGGCCCATGCCGTTCTGGCGGCGCAGGCTCACCAGCAAGTCCAGGATCTGCGCCTGGATTGTCACATCGAGCGCGGTGGTCGGCTCATCTGCGATCAGCAATTTGGGCCGGCACGCCAGCGCCATCGCGATCATGACGCGCTGGCTCATGCCGCCCGACAATTGGTGCGGGAAGGCGGCGGCGCGCCTGGCCGGATCGGGAATGCCGACTTCCTCCAGCAGTTCGACGACACGTTTCTTGCGTGCAGCGCGCGCCATGCCAAGATGCGTCTTCAGCGCTTCGCCGATCTGAAAGCCCACGGTGAAACAGGGGTTGAGCGAAGACATCGGCTCTTGAAAGATCATCGCGATATCTTTGCCGGCTATCTGTCTTCGCGCGGCCGCGCTCATGGTGAGCAGATCATGGCTGTCGAAGGCCATGCGATCAGCGCTCACGCTCGCGGTGAACGGCAACAAGCCCATAACCGCCAGCATGGCGACGGATTTGCCGGACCCCGATTCGCCGACGATGGCCAGCACTTCGTTGGGTTCGATCGTCAGATCGACGCCGTCGACAGCCCGGAATGCCCCGGAACGCGTGGCGAAAGACACCGAAAGATTGCGGATTTCGAGAAGAGGCATGGCGGTCAACTCCGCCGCATCTTCGGATCGAGCGCGTCGCGCAATCCGTCGCCGGTGAGATTGATCGCGACGACGGTGATGAGAATGGCGAGGCCCGGAAAAGTGACGATCCAGGGGTTTGAGCGAATGAATTCCCTGGAATCGGCGAGCATCGAGCCCCATTCGGGGGTCGGGGGCTGCGCGCCAAGGCCGAGGAAGCCGAGCGCGGCCGCCTCAAGGATCGCGTCGGAGACGCCGAGCGCGGCTTGGACGATCAGCGGCGCCAGGCAATTGGGCAGGATGGTGATCATCATCAGCCTAAGCCATCCGACGCCGACGACCCGCGCCGCCGTCACATAATCCTTGTTCAGCTCGCCGAGCGCGGAGGCGCGCATCAGGCGGACGTAGCGGGGAAGATAGGCGATCGTCACCGCGACGATCGTATTGGTAAGACTCGGGCCCAGAATGGCGACGACAAGAATGGCGAGAACGAGGCTCGGTACCGCCATGATGAGGTCCATCACGCGCGTGATCGCGACGTCCGCCACCGCGCCCGACATGGCGCTGATCAAGCCGAGCGCGCCGCCAATCACGAAGGAGACGCTCATCACTGAAAGACCGATGAACAGCGAGACGCGCGCGCCATAGATGATGCGCGAAAGCATGTCGCGGCCCGCGCCGTCAGTGCCTAGAATATAGCGCCAGGACCCGCCCGCCTCCCAAACGGGAGGGGCCTTGACGGCGTCCCGAAACTGCTCGATCGGGGAATGCGGGGCGATGAAGCCCGCCAATAGCGCCATCGCGACCACAAGCGCGAGAAGCCAAAGGCCGAACACCGCGCCTTTGTTCTCACGAAACGCCGCCCAGAACGCCAGGGATGGCGAAGGCGGGGAAAGGATGATGGCGGCTGCGTCGTCTGGCGCCAGTGCGACTGTCGTGAGGTCAGCGCCCATGAAGAATCCTTGGATTGATGGCGCCGTAAAGCAGATCAACCATCACATTGACGAGGATCACCACAGTGGACACCAGCATCACCCCGCCTTGCAGGGCGGGATAGTCGCGTCGACTGATCGAATCGATGAGCCACTTGCCGACGCCTGGCCATGAAAAAATCGTCTCGGTCAAAACGGCGCCGGCAAGCAAAGCGGATGTCTGCAGTCCAATCACCGTAACCACAGGCAGAAGCGCGTTGCGCAAAGCATGCAGGCCGATGACGCGCAGCGGCGACAGGCCCTTCGCGCGCGCGGTGCGCACATAATCTTCGCTCAGCACTTCGAGCATCGACGAACGCGTCATGCGCGCGATCACCGCCAGCGGCACGGTGCCGAGCACGACCGCCGGCAGAACGAGATGATGAAGCGCGTCAAGAAACGCGCCGGGCTGATCGGACAAGAGCGCGTCGATCGTCATGAAACCGGTCACCGGTTCGAAGTAATATTGGATGAGATCGATGCGGCCGGAGACCGGCGTCAGGCCGAGATTGACGGCTACAAACATGATGAGCAGCAGACCCCACCAGAAGATCGGCATGGAATAGCCGATCGTCGCCAGACTCATCAGCGCCTGATCGAAATAGCTGCCGCGCCTCACCGCGGCGATCACGCCGGTCGGCAGGCCAATCAACAAGGCGAACATCAGGGCGAAGAACGACAATTCGAGCGTGGCGGGAAACAGCGTGAGAAATTCCGTCAACACCTTCTGTTGGGTGGAGAGCGAAGTTCCAAAATCGCCATGCAGCAATTGCCAGACATAGGAGAGGAACTGTTTCCAGACCGGCAGGTCGAGCCCTAGCTCATGCCGGAACATAGCCAAACGCTCAGGCGACATGCCGTGCTCGCCGACCCGCACCTCGACGGGATCGCCAGGCACCAGACGGATCGCGACGAAGGTCGCGAACATCAGCGCGACGAAGGTCGGGATCGTCAGAAGGATGCGGCGAAAGAAATACGCGAGCATGGGCGATTTCGAGAGCGCCGGTCTGTTCTCCTGTTCGGAGAACAGACCGGCGCAACGCCTTTACTGGATGTCGACGCCCTCGAAAGTATGTGTGCCGAGCGGGCTCTGCTTATAGCCCGTGACATTGGCGCGCATGGTCTCGAACACGGTCGAATGCGCGATCAGGAATTCGGGCGCTTCGTCATGCTCGATTTCCTGCATCCGCTCATAAAGCTTGGCGCGCCCAGCCTGGTCCGGAATCACGCGCGCCTTAACGAGGAGGTCATTGAACTCGGCATTGCACCATTTGGGGATGTTGTTGGAGGCTGGCTTGCCATCGGTGCAGCCGTCGAGGAAGAAGAAATTGTCGGGATCGCCGTTGTCGCCAGTCCAGCCGAGTTGCGCAGTAATATCTTCGCCGTTCTGCGCGCGCTTGCGATATTCGCCCCATTCATAAGTGACGAGCTTGGCGTTGACGCCGATCTTGGCCAGATCCGCCTGCATCATCTCACCGATGCGCTTGCCGTTAGGATTATAGGGGCGCTGCACCGGCATATACCAGAGATCGATGTCGAGCGGCGTCGTCACGCCCGCCGCCTTCAGCGCCGCCTTGGCCTTTTCGGGATCGTAGGGATAGTCGACGATCTTGTCGTTATAGGACCACATGGTGGAGGGGATCAGCGTCTTCGCTGGCTGGCCCGCGCCGAGATAGACGTCTTTGATAATCGCGTCTTTGTCGATCGCCATGGTCAGCGCCTGCCGGACTTCCTTCTTGTCGAAGGGCGGCTTGGTCGTATTGAAGGCCCAGAAGGCGATGTTGAGGCCCGAAGCGCTGATCACTTTCAGCGACGAATCCTTCTGCATTTCCGGAAGGTCGGCAGGTCGCGGATAGGCGTTAATGTGGCATTCGCCGGCCTTCAGCTTGGCGTAGCGCGCCGTGGCGTCGGGCGTGATCGCATAGACCAGATCGTCAACCAGCGGTTTCTCGCCCCAATAATCCTTGTTGGCTTTGAAGCGGATGACCGCGTCCTTCTGATAGGCGACGAAAGAGAAGGGGCCGGTGCCGACGGGCACCTGATCGAATTGTTCGGGCGTGCCTTTCTTCAGCAGGAAATCGGCATATTCCGCCGAGGCGATCGAGGCGAAATCCATCGCGAGATTGGCGAGGATCGCGACATTCGCCGTCTTCAGTTTCATGACGATCGTGTAATCGTCTTTCTTCTCGATCGTGTCGAGGAGCGAGGGCATATCCATGTCGTTAAAATAGTCATATTTGCCGCCCGAAATTTTGAAATAGGGGCTGTCCGGCTTCCACTGGCGGTTGAAGGAGAACAGCACGTCATCGGCGTTGAAGTCGCGCGTCGGTTTGAAATCCTTCACCGAATGAAATTTGACGCCTTTGCGTAGGTGAAAAACGATGGTCTTGCCGCCATCGCTGATATCCCAGCTTTCTGCGAGGCCGGGGCCGACGATCGTGGTGCCGCGTTTGAACTCGGTCAATCGGTTGTAAACCGGGCGGGCTGCGTCGAAGCTGGTGCCGGTGGTGTTGATCGCCGGCGTGAAATTCTCAGGACTTCCTTCCGAGCAATAGACCAAGGTCTTGGCCTCCACGGCCGTGGAGCCGAACAACAATGCGGCAAGGCCAAGGCCCGCGAACGTGATGGCTTTCATGCAACTCCCCTTTGATCGCGTAGCGCCGGAGCAAAGCCAAAGCCGCCGCCAAGGCGTTTGGCGATCAGGCGACAAGGGCTCGGTTGGCTTTCGCCATCGAAGCGCGTTTTTCTGATCTGCGCAATGCCTTTGAGAAGCGCGCGCGTTTGCCGAAGGGTCAGAGGCGGGTGATGAAGCCGCGCGCCTCAAGTTCGCCGATGACCTGGCTGGCGAGCGCATCCGGCGTCTCAAGCGCCGATTTGAGAACGATATCGGCGTTTTCAGGGGATTCGTAGGGCTGGTCGACGCCGGTAAAGTTTTTGATCTCTCCCGCCAGGGCGCGCTTGTAGAGCCCTTTAGGGTCGCGGGCGATCACGGTCGCCAGCGGCGCGTCGACGAATATTTCCAGGAATTCGCTTGGCGCCGCCAGGTCGCGCACCAAAGCGCGCTCCGCCCGAAACGGCGAGATAAACGAGCAGAGGACGATGAGGCCCGCGTCGGTCATGAGGCGCGCCACCTCTCCAACGCGGCGAATGTTCTCGACGCGGTCGACCGCTGTAAATCCCAGATCCTTGTTAAGCCCGTGGCGCACATTATCGCCATCGAGCATCAGCGTATGCGCGCCACGCGCGTGCAATTGCGCTTCGACCAGATTGGCGATGACGGACTTGCCCGCGCCGGAAAGCCCCGTGAACCAAAGAACCGCAGGGCGCTGATGTTTGAGCCGCGCGCGCGCCTCCCGGCTGACGCTCAAATCCTGGCGGTGGACATTGGTCGCGCGGCGTAGGCCATGGGCGATCATGCCCGCCGCCGCCGTTTCATTGGTGGAGCGGTCGATGAGAATGAACGCTCCGGTTTCGCGATTGTCCGCATAGGGATCGAAAGCGATCGGCATCGTCGTCGCCAGATTGCAAAAGCCCACTTCATTGAGCGACAGCGTTTTGCCCGCCAGTTTGTCGAGCGTGTTGACGTCGATCCTATGCCGCAGTTCGGTGACTGCCGCCGGCGTCGTCTTGGCGCCGATCTTCATGAGATAGGAGCGGCCCGGCAGCAGCGGCTCCTCGCTCATCCAGATGACATGGGCGGCGAATTGATCGGCGACTTCGGGTCTGTTGTCAGGGTGCGTCAGGACATCGCCGCGCGCGATATCGATCTCATCGGCGATCGCCAGCGTCACGGCTTCGCCCGCGCCCGCTTCTTCAGCGTCGCCATCGGCGGAAATGACGCGCGTGACTTTGCTGAGACGGCCGGAGGAAGCGACGACAATGTCATCGCCCGCTTTAACCTGACCGCTGGCGATCGTGCCGGCAAAGCCGCGAAAGTCTAGATGCGGCCGATTGACCCATTGCACGGGAAAACGGAACGGCGCGAGACGGCGGTCCTCGTCGACCTGGATCCGCTCGAGATGATGGAGCAAATGGGGGCCCTCGAACCAGGGCGTCCTTTCGCTGCGCGCCGAGACATTGTCGCCGAACCGCGCCGAGATCGGAATCGGCGCGATCGAACGGAATCCGAGGGGCTTGGCGAATTCCATAAAGCTCGCGGCGATAGCGCGAAACGTCGATTCATCGAAATCGACGAGGTCGATCTTGTTGATCGCCAGCACGACATGGCGAATGCCGAGCAGGGACACGATATAGGAATGGCGGAAGGTCTGCGTCAGCAGGCCCTTGCGCGCATCGACCAGGATGACGGCGAGATCGGCGTTGGACGCGCCCGTCGCCATATTGCGCGTGTATTGTTCGTGGCCGGGCGTGTCGGCGACAACGAAGGACCGCGCCGGGGTCGCGAAATAACGATAAGCGACATCGATGGTGATTCCCTGCTCGCGCTCGGCCTCGAGACCGTCGACGAGCAAGGCGAAATCGATGTCCTCGCCGGTCGTGCCATGCTTCTTCGAATCGCGTTTCAAGGCGGAAAGCTGATCGTCGAAGATCAATTGCTGCTCGAAGAGCAGGCGGCCAATCAGCGTCGATTTGCCGTCGTCGACCGAACCGCAGGTGAGCAGACGAAGGGTCGGTAACGCCGCCGGGCGCAAATCTTCGGCCATCAGAAATATCCCTCGCGCTTTTTCTTCTCCATCGAGCCCGTTTCGTCCTGGTCGATGAGGCGCCCCTGGCGCTCGGAGGTCGTCGAAGCGCGCATTTCATCAATCACTTCGTCGAGGGTCTCGGCATCCGACTCTATAGCGCCGGTCAGGGGATAGCAGCCGAGCGTGCGGAAGCGGACGCGGCGCATTTGTGGCTTTTCGCCCGGTAAGAGAGGAAAGCGGTCGTCATCGACCATGATCAGCGTCCCGTCGCGCTCGACGACGGGGCGCTCCTTGGCGAAATAGAGCGGCACCACGGGAATCTGCTCCGCCCGCACATATTCCCAAACGTCGAGCTCGGTCCAGTTGGAGAGCGGAAAGACGCGCATCGATTCTCCAGCGCGGATGCGCGTATTGAACAGGCGCCAAAGCTCGGGCCGCTGGTTGCGCGGGTCCCAGGCGTGAGCGGCCGAACGGTGCGAGAAAATCCGCTCCTTGGCGCGGCTCTTTTCCTCGTCGCGCCTGGCGCCGCCGAACGCCGCGTCGAATTTCCCCGTATCGAGCGCCTGGCGCAGTCCTTCGGTCTTCATGACCTGGGTATGCAGGGCGGACCCCGACGCGACAGGCGAAATGCCCCGCGCGACGCCGTCCTGATTGACGTGAACGATCAGGTTCAAGCCAAGGCGTTTGGCTGTCGCGTCGCGAAACCCGATCATTTCGCGAAACTTCCAGGTCGTGTCGACATGCAGGAACGGGAACGGTGGCGGGGCGGGATGGAAGGCTTTGAGCGCGACATGCAGCATCGCGCTGGAATCCTTGCCGATCGAATATAGCATAACTGGAGCGCTAAATTCGGCAACTACCTCACGCATGATGTGAATTGCCTCCGATTCGAGGCGACGCAGGTGAGGCGGCAAACTTGCGGACATGAGGGATGAGCTCGATGATGGAGAGCGCGCTACATATAGTCGACAGGAAGACTATGCAACAACGCGTAAACTCCAGCGCGGCGGCGCCCGCCGATTGCATGGCGCCCTAAGCCCGTCCTAGAACTCGGCCGACCATCTTTTCGTCAGCAGCGCCGGGGACATTTTGGCAGCGCGATCCGCGATACCGGGTTTTCGGGACACCATCTTTGCGCCTGCCAGCGGCGTTGGGCGCGCGGCGATCAGCGTCATTCGTCTCTCTGGATCGGCCTGCGATAATGCCCTCCGGGCGCTGATCCGGGGGCCATTGCCCGCCGAACGTGTCGTCTCTTTGAAAACCTTGCGCCATCCCGTGACCGACGAAGAACTGGACCGCGCCCTTGTCATCCGCTTTGCAGCGCCGCGCTCCTATACTGGCGAGGACATGGCCGAACTCCATGTCACGGGCGGCCGCGCTGTTCTGGCCGGGGTGATCGAAGCCCTCGCGCTTCTTGCGGACATGCGCCCCGCCGATCCCGGCGAATTCGCGCTGCGCGCCTTTGAAAACGGCAAGCTTGACCTCTCCCAGGTCGAAGGACTGGCCGATCTCGTCGACGCCCAGACGCAAGCGCAACGGCGTCAAGCGTTGCGGATCGCCGGGGGCGCCTTGACCCGCGAATCGGAGGCGATACGTGCGCTGATCGTCGAGGCGACGGCGCAAATCGAAGCGCAGATCGACTTTTCCGACCAGGAAGATGTCGACGTCTTGGGGATCCATCATGTCCGCGATCTTGTCGACGAGGCTGCCGCAAGGATCGGGCGGACGCTCGCCTCGGCGCAATCGGGCGAACGTCTGCGCGACGGGTTCAATGTCGTTATCGCCGGACCGCCCAATGTAGGGAAATCGACGCTGATGAACGCGATCGCGCGTCGCGATGTGTCGATTGTATCGGCAACGCCCGGGACGACACGCGACCCGATCGAGATCCAGCTCGATTTGCGCGGATTTCCGGTCAATCTGGTCGATACTGCAGGGATCAGGGACACTGAGGATCCGATCGAGAAAGAGGGCGTTTTACGGGCGCGCCGTCGCGCCGATGAGGCCGACCTGACGCTCTGGTTGACCGAAGGCGGGCGCGCTGAGGCCCCCTTTCCCAAGGAGGATGGACGTCCGGTTCTGCAGGTTCGAACAAAAATCGACCTCGGCGAGGCCGAATCTCCATCCGGTTCGATCGCTGTTTCCGCTAAAACGGGGCAGGGGATCGATCGGCTGCTTGACGCGGTCGCCGATGTCGCGGAAGAGCTTCTGTCGGGACAAGGCCCGGCGCTGATCGCTTTGACTCGGCATCGGCTGGCGTTCGAAGAGGCGCTGGCCCATCTTGAGCGCTTACGCGCTCCGCAAAACGCGGCGCTCGAATTCATCGCCGAAGACCTGCGCCTGGCCGCGCGCGCGCTAGAGCGGATCGCCGGGCGCATTGATGTCGAAGAAGTGCTAGGCGCTATTTTTTCGCGGCTTTGTATTGGCAAGTGACGACGACGGGCCTATTTGGCGCGTTCGCGACAGTTGATGCGCGACCTGCCCGCGGGTAATGCGGGCCGGAAGAGGAACATGACCGGTTTCGATGTGATTGTCATTGGCGGAGGGCACGCGGGCTGCGAAGCAGCGGCGGCCGCCGCACGCATGGGCGCCGCGACCGCGCTCGTGACGCAGCGTTTCGAGACGGTCGGCGCGATGTCGTGCAATCCAGCCATCGGCGGCCTTGGCAAGGGCCATCTTGTGCGCGAGATCGACGCGCTCGACGGTCTGATGGGCGTGGCGGCCGACTCGGCAGGCATACAGTTTCGCGTGCTCAATCGGCGGAAGGGTCCCGCCGTACAGGGGCCGCGCGCCCAGATCGATCGCAAGCTTTATCGGCAGGCGATGCAGGGGCTGATCCAGAAAACGCCGAGCCTGACGGTGATCGAAGCCGAAGCCAAGCGCTTTTTCGCACCGGGCGGTAGGATTTCTTCGCTTGAACTGGCCGACGGACGCGTCCTCGAATGCCGCGCGCTCGTGATAACGACCGGCACCTTTCTGCGCGGGATCATCCATCTCGGCGACCAGAGGACGCCGGCCGGGCGCGTCGGCGATGCGCCTTCCGTCGATCTGGCCCTCTGCATGGATCAGGCGGGCTTCACGCTGGGCCGCCTCAAGACCGGGACGCCGCCGCGCCTCGACGGGACGAGCATCGACTGGTCGGCGCTCGAAGTGCAGCCGGGCGACGATCCGCCCGAGCCCTTTTCCATGCTGACCGCCGCGATTGCGACCCCGCAAGTCCCCTGCCATATCACGCGAACGACGGAATCCGGGCACGCCATCGTGCGCGACAATGCGCATCGGACCGCCGTCTATTCCGGCGCCATTTCCGGGCGCGGCCCACGCTATTGTCCCTCGATCGAAGATAAGGTCATCCGCTTTCCCGACCGCGACAGCCATCAGATTTTTCTGGAGCCGGAGGGGCTCGACGATCCCACCATTTACCCCAACGGCATTTCGACCTCCCTGCCCGCCGACGTCCAATTGGCGTTCCTGCAGACGATTCCAGGCCTCGAAAAGGCGCGCATCCTGCGGCCGGGCTACGCCATCGAATATGACTACGTCGATCCCCGAGAGCTCGAATTGACGCTGGAGACGCGGCGCGTCCGGGGGCTATTCCTGGCGGGGCAGATCAACGGCACAACCGGCTACGAAGAAGCCGGCGCGCAAGGCCTTGTCGCCGGGCTGAACGCGGCAAAATCGGCCGGGGGCGGGGAGGCCTGCGTATTCGACCGCGCTGAATCCTATCTCGGCGTGATGATCGACGATCTGACGACCAAGGGCGTCACCGAGCCTTATCGCATCTTCACCTCGCGCGCCGAATACCGCTTGTCGCTGCGCGCCGATAATGCGGATGAGCGGCTGACGAACAAGGGCGTCGATCTTGGTTGCGTCGGCGCCGATCGCGCCGCCCGTTATCAGGCCAAGGCCAAGAGCTTGCGCGAGGCGCGCGCGCGCATGACCGCTTGCGTCGCGACGCCATCCAAGCTGCGCGAATATGGATTGATTGTGAATCAGGACGGCGCGCGCCGCAGCGCCTTCGAGCTTGCGGCGCAGCCGGAATTCACGCTTGTCGAACTGGCCAAGGTTTGGCCGGAACTTGGGTTGTTCGAGCCTCATATCGCCGCCCGGCTGGAGGCCGACGCCAAATATTCCGTCTATCTCGACCGGCAGGACGAAGACGTCGCGCGCTTCCGCCGCAGCGAGTCGGTCGCGATCCCCGCCGATCTCGATTATGCCGGCATATCAGGCCTTTCCAACGAGTTGCGGCAGAAATTCCTGACGGTAAAGCCGAGCAATATCGGCCAGGCCGGGCGCATCGAGGGCATGACGCCGGCCGCGCTCGCCTTGGTGACGGCGCATGCGCGCCGAACCCGTCCGTTTAAGGCAGGTGGGGCGCGAAACTAAACCGGCCCGCAAATCTCTGATAACGTTCGATTCGCGGGAGTAAACTGGACGCTGGCGGGGCAATCCATCTCCTACCGGATCAGTCCCAGCACATCCTTCACCGCGTCCATATTCGGCCGTGCGATCGCCCGCGCCTTCTCTGCGCCCTCGGCCAGCACGCTGTCTACATAGGCATCGTCGCCGTTCAGCCGAATGATTTCAGCGCGGATCGGTCCGAGCTTGGCGACGGTCAGGTCGGCGAGCGCGTTCTTGAAACCTGAGAACTGGCTTCCCGCGAAACGGCTCAGAACATCGGCTTTGGTCTCGTCGCCAAGCGCGGCGAATATGCCCACGAGATTGTCCGCTTCGGGGCGTCCGGCAAGACCGCCGACCTCGCCCGGCAGTGGCTCGGCGTCGGTCTTGGCCTTGCGGATTTTCTGGACGATCGTGTCGGCATCGTCGGTCAAGGCGATATGGGCGTATTCCGACGGGTCCGACTTCGACATTTTCTTTGTGCCGTCGCGCAGACTCATAACGCGCGTCGCCGGGCCCTGGATCAACGGTTCGGGCAGTGGAAAGAAAGCGTCGCCATGGCCATGGGCGGCAATCGAAGCGTCGAAATCGTTGTTGAATTTTTGCGCGATGTCGCGGGCGAGCTCCAGATGCTGCTTCTGGTCGTCGCCAACAGGCACATGGGTCGCGCGATAGACGAGAATGTCGGCCGCCATCAGGACGGGGTAATTGTAGAGCCCGACCGAAGCGTTCTCGCGATCCTTGCCCGCCTTTTCCTTGAACTGGGTCATGCGGTTGAGCCAGCCGAGGCGCGCGACGCAATCCAGCGCCCAAGCGAGTTCCGCATGTTCGGAAACCCGGCTCTGATTGAAGACGATGTTCTTTTTGGCGTCGATGCCGCAGGCCAGAAAGGCCGCAGTCACGGCGCGGGTGTTTTGGCGCAATTGCTCAGGATCATGCGGCATCGTCATCGCGTGCAGATCGACGACGCAATAGAGACAAGAATGAGTCGCCTGCATCTCGACGAAACGCTTGAGCGCGCCGAGATAATTGCCAAGGTGCAGGTTGCCGGTCGGCTGCACGCCAGAAAAAACCAGCTCCGGGAATTGCGCCATATCGCCTCTGAATCCTCTATAAAGCGGAGCCGCCTTATCGCAACGCGCGCTTTATGACGCAAGCTTGGCGTTCGCGCCCGGTCTTTGAAATCTCCACCCGTTAAAGAATGAACCGGCTAAGATCGGCGTTCTTGGCGAGGTCGCCGACATTTTTCTCGATGAACGCGGCGTCGATCGCGATCGTTTCGCCCGCCCGGTCGGGTGCCGAAAAACTCACTTCGTCGAGCACGCGCTCCATCACGGTTTGCAGGCGCCGCGCGCCGATATTTTCGACCGTCCCATTCACCAACGCCGCGACGCGCGCCAGAGCGCTGATCGCATCGTCGGTGAAGGCGAGTTCGACGCCCTCGGTGCGCATCAACGCGACATATTGCTTGATCAGGCTCGCTTCCGTCTCCGTCAGAATGCGCTTGAAATCGTCCTCGGTAAGCGACGCCAATTCGACCCTGATCGGCAGTCGCCCTTGCAATTCCGGCAGCAGGTCGGACGGCCTTGAGACGTGGAAAGCGCCAGAGGCGATGAACAAAATATGATCCGTCTTGACCGAGCCGTGCTTGGTCGAGACGGTCGTCCCCTCGATCAGCGGCAAGAGGTCGCGCTGAACGCCCTCGCGCGACACATCGGCGCCGCCGCGTCCCTCGCGCGAGCAGATCTTGTCGATCTCGTCGAGAAACACGATGCCGTTATTTTCGACCTCCAGGATCGCCTCGCGGACGATCTGATCCTGGTCGAGTAATTTATCGGCCTCGGCGAGGAGCAATGGTTCATGCGCGTCCCGCACGCTGGTGCGGCGAAGCTTGGGTTTTTGCCCGAAACCCTTGCCGAAAATGTCACCGATCGATATCGCGCCGACTGAGGCGCCAGGCATGTTGGGCAGTTCGAACATCGGCATGTTCGGGCTGGCCTGCGTGAGCTCGATTTCGATCTCCTTGTCGTCGAGCTCCCCGGCGCGCAGCTTTTTGCGAAAGGCGTCGCGCGTCGTGGCGGACGCATTGACGCCGACCAAAGCGTCGACGACGCGTTCCTCGGCCGCAAGCTGCGCCTTCGCCTCAATGTCCTTGCGTTTCTTATCCTTGACCAGCGCGATGCCGATCTCGAGGAGATCGCGAATGATCTGTTCGACATCACGTCCGACATAGCCGACTTCGGTGAATTTGGTCGCCTCGACCTTCAGAAACGGCGCGCCGGCGAGTTTGGCGAGGCGGCGCGATATTTCGGTCTTGCCGCAGCCGGTCGGGCCGATCATCAGAATATTTTTCGGCATGACTTCTTCGCGCATCGGCGGTTGCAATTTGAGACGTCGCCAGCGGTTCCGCAGGGCTATCGCGACGGCGCGCTTGGCGTCGTGCTGCCCGACGATAAAACGGTCAAGTTCGGAAACGATCTCGCGCGGCGAGAATTCAGTCATGGGACGCTTAACTTTCGGATCAAAGGCTTTCGATGACGAGATTGGTGTTGGTGTAGACGCAGATTTCGGCGGCGATCTTCATCGACCGGCGCACGATCGTTTCGGCGTCGAGGTCGGTCGCCAAAAGCGCCCGCGCCGCCGCCAGCGCGTAATTGCCGCCAGAACCGATGCCCATCACCGACCCGTTCTCGTCGCCCTCGGGCTCGAGCACATCGCCGGTCCCCGTCAGGATGAAGCCGGCCGATTTGTCGGCGACCAGCATCATCGCCTCCAGGCGCCGGAGATAGCGGTCGGTCCGCCAATCCTTGGCGAGCTCGACGCAGGCTCTGGCCAATTGCCCCTGATATTGCTCAAGCTTGGCCTCCAACCGCTCGAAAAGGGTGAAAGCGTCGGCCGTGGCCCCCGCGAATCCGGCGATGACGTCGCCCTTGGCGAGCCGGCGCACCTTGCGGGCGTTGCCCTTGACGATCGTTTGGCCGAGGCTGACCTGACCGTCGCCGCCGATAACAGTTTTGCCGCCTTTACGGACCATCAGAATGGTCGTCGCGTGCCAGCCGGGGCCGCGCTCGGCCGCTTGATCGTTCATATCGCTTCCTGAACCATAGGCTTCTCGCGCGCGCTGCCCTCTTGGCGCGGCGACCCGATCTATGGGGCGCGGCGCGACAAAGCAAGGGCGGCGCGCGCCTCGTCCGGTTAACCCCATTGCCCGCTTTGGCCGGCGCGGGTGGTCAATTGGCGCGCATATTGCTATCAACCGGCGCGATCCGGGCCGGACCGACCCTTTTTAAGAGACAAAACGATGCGCAGCGCCACGATCACGCGCAAGACCAAAGAGACCGAAATTTCGGTGAGCGTGCGCCTCGACGGCGCCGGAATCGCTGATGTCGAGACGGGCGTCGGCTTTTTCGACCATATGCTCGACCAGATCGCGCGTCATTCTCTCATTGATCTGACCGTCCGCGCCAAGGGCGATTTGCACATCGACGACCACCATACGGTCGAAGATGTCGGCATCGCTTTGGGTCAGGCGCTGGCCAAGGCGCTCGGCGACAAGCGCGGCATCGTTCGCTACGCCGATTGTTTGCTGCCGATGGACGAGGCGCTGACGCGCGTCGCGCTGGACATATCGGCGCGCCCTTTTCTGGTGTTCAATGTTGGTTTCCCAACCGAGAAGATTGGCGCCTTCGATACGCAACTCGTTCGCGAATTCTTTCAGGCGGTCGCGATCCATGCGGGCCTGACCCTCCATATCGAGACGCTTTATGGCGCCAACAGCCATCACATCGCCGAATCCTGCTTCAAGGGCGTCGCCAGGGCGCTCGGCGCCGCGGTCGCGATCGATGCGCGCCAGGCCGAGCGCGTGCCCTCGACCAAGGGCGCGCTCTGACATTGCTCAATTTGCGTCTCTCTGACGCTGGCTTTTGGTGACAAATGGCGATCTACAGCGTGCATATTCCCGTCGGCGGCGCCGATCCGGCTGCCGTGGCCGAGCGCGCCGCATTCCTGCGCGAAGGCTTTTCGCGGCCGGCCTTTTTGTTCGGGCCTTTCTGGCTGCTTGCGCGCGGGCTATGGCGCCCGCTTGGCGTCTGGTGCCTTGCCGCCGTTCTTGTCGGTTTTGCGATTTCCTATGGCTTGCTGCGGGATTCGGCGGCAACCTGGCTATATCTTGTGAGCTGCGTCTTTCTTGGACTTGAGGGAAAAAGCTTCGTCGGCGCCGCGATGGAGCGCCGCGGCCTCGGGCTCGTCGATATTGTCGCTGGCCCCGATCTGATCGCCGCGGAGCGCGCGTTTTTCTCCCGCTGGCTCGCGATCGACGGCGCGCCGGTTGCGACGCCCGCGGCCGCCCGGGCGCACGCCCCTGTCGCCGACGCGGCGCATGTCATCGGACTCTTCCCGGAAGCGGGAGGCTGAGGTGAGGGTCGCCATTGTCGATTACGGGTCGGGCAATCTGCACTCGGCTCACAAGGCCTTTGAGCGCGCCGCGCGCGAAGCAGGGCTGGAGCGCGACGTCGCGGTCACCTCGCGTCCCGAGATCGTGGCCGCTGCCGATCACATCGTGCTGCCGGGCGTCGGCGCCTTCGCCGATTGCCGGCGCGGCCTCGACGGGGTCGCCGGCATGGTCGAGGCGCTTGAGGAATCGGTGCGCGGCCGCGGCCGGCCGTTCCTTGGCATCTGCGTCGGCATGCAATTGATGGCCGCGCGCGGTCTGGAATATGAGGTCACGAAAGGCTTGGGATGGATCCCGGGCGATGTCGCGGCGATCCAGAGCAATGATCCCGCGCTGAAAATACCCCATATGGGCTGGAATAATTTGCTGCAGCGCCGTCCGCACCCTGTGCTGGCGGGCATAGAGACCGGCGAGAGCGGCCTGCATGCCTATTTCGTGCATTCGTTCCAGCTTTTTCCCGCCGTCGCTGACGATGTCGTGGCGACCGCCGACTATGGTGGCCCGATAAGTGCAATCATCGGCCGCGACAACATGGTTGGCGTGCAATTCCACCCCGAGAAGAGCCAGAAACTGGGCCTGGCGCTGATCTCGAATTTTTTGAAATGGCGTCCGTGATTATTTTTCCGGCAATCGACCTCAAGAACGGCGAATGCGTGCGCCTGGTGCGCGGCGACATGGCGCAGGCGACCGTCTTCAATGACGATCCGGCCGCGCAGGCGCGTCTGTTCGAGAATCATGGCTTCGACCATCTGCATGTCGTCGATCTTGACGGCGCTTTCGCCGGCAAACCGATGAACGCGCAGGCGGTGGAGAAAATTCTCGGCGCCGTGAAAATGTCCGTTCAGCTCGGCGGCGGCATCCGCGATATGAAAACGGTGAGCGGCTGGCTCGACAAAGGCGTCGCGCGCGCCATCATTGGCACCGCCGCGGTGCGCGATCCCGAATTTGTGCGCGAGGCCGCGCGCCTCTACCCCGGGCGCATCGCGGTCGGCATTGACGCTCGCGATGGCCGCGTCGCCGTCGACGGCTGGGCCAAGACCTCGGATGTCTCGGCCTTGGAGTTGGGTCGCCGCTTTGAGGACGCCGGCGTCGCCGCGATCATTTATACCGATATCGCGCGCGACGGCGTTCTGAAGGGGCTCAATATCGAAGCGACATTGGCTCTGGCGGAGGCCGTTTCGATCCCCGTCATCGCCTCGGGCGGCCTTGCTTCGATCGACGATGTCCGGCGTCTGCTCGCTCCCGATTGTGCGCGCCTCGCCGGCGCCATCGCCGGCCGCGCGCTCTACGACGGAAGGCTCAACCCCGCAGAGGCCTTCGCGATGATCGAAGCGGCGAGAAGCGCCCATGCTTAAGGCGCGCGTCATTCCCTGCCTCGACGTCAAAGACGGGCGCGTCGTCAAGGGCGTCAATTTCGTCGATCTGCGCGACGCCGGCGATCCCGTGCAATGCGCGATCGCCTATGATGCGGCCGGGGCGGACGAACTCTGCTTTCTCGACATTACCGCTAGTCATGAAAACCGCTCGACCCTGCTCGATGTCGTGCAGCGCACGGCGGAAGCCTGTTTCATGCCGCTGACGGTCGGCGGCGGCGTGCGCGCGACGGAAGACATCCGCAAGCTGCTGCTGGCCGGCGCCGATAAGGTGGCGATCAATACGGCGGCGGTGAATGACCGGGCCTTCGTTAAAGCCGCTGCCGAAAAATTCGGCAGCCAGTGCATCGTCGTCGCGATCGACGCCAAGAAGGTCGGCGAGGCGCGCTGGGAAATCTTCACCCATGGCGGGCGCCGTGCGACCGGCATCGACGCCATCGCCTTCGCGCGCGAGGTCGTCGCTCTGGGCGCGGGCGAAATCCTGCTAACCTCGATGGACCGCGACGGCGCCAAGACCGGATTTGACCTCGCGCTCACCAGCGCCGTCGCCGGCGCCGTGAGCGTCCCCGTCATCGCTTCGGGCGGGGTCGGTAATCTCGACGATCTCGTCGATGGCGTGCGCATCGGCCACGCCAACGCCGTGCTGGCGGCCTCAATCTTCCATTTCGGCGAATATACGGTCCGGCAGGCCAAACAGCATATGGCGGCGGCGGGCCTGCCGATGCGCATGGATTGAGGCGGCGCCAATCCCGTAAGCTTTTGACTCCGGCAGGTTAATCGCGATGATGGCCGCGACTGTTAAATCTTTCGCGAGTTCTTAAACTATCCGTCTCAATCTGCTTGTAGTCCGCACGTTCGAACGATGAAAAGACCTTCGTGAATAAGCCCCTTTTGCAGCCCTTGTCTCCCTCGGCGCCCGATCCCGCCGCGCTCTTGCATGCGAAATTTGGCGCGATCAATGCGTGGGTGTTCGACCTCGACAATACACTTTATCCCTCCGACAGCGATCTGTGGCCCAAGATCGACGAGCGCATCACTCTCTTTCTGATGAACCGTTTCGGTCTCGACGGCTTGTCGGCGCGCGCGTTGCAGAAATATTATTACCAGCGCCACGGCACCACGCTGCGCGGCTTAATCGACGAAGACTTCGCCGATCCCACGGAGTTTCTCGCCTTCGTTCACGACATCGACCGTTCGAGCCTTGCCGCCAACCCCGCGCTGGCCAGGGAAATCGCCGCCTTGCCCGGCCGCAAGTTCATCTTCACCAATGGGTCGCGCGATCATGCCTTGCGGACGGCGGCGCGGCTCGGCCTTGAAGGCGCGTTCGAAGATGTGTTCGACATTGTCGCGGGCCATATGGTCCCCAAACCCGCCGCTGCCGCCTATCGCGCCTTTTTCGACCGATATGGGCTTGATTCCAGGCGCGCGGCGATGTTCGAGGACATCGCCAAGAACCTCGCCGTGCCGCGCGCGCTGGGCATGACGACGACCCTTGTCGTCGCCAGGGCTGGTCAGGCCGATTTTCGCGAAGCGCATGACCGCGCGATTGAAGACGCGCGCGCCATCGATTTTACGGCGAGCGATCTGGCGGGGTTTCTGGCCGAGGTGAATGCGGGGTTGCGCGCGGGGTGAAGGGCGGCTGCCCTTCGGGGACCACGCCGCCGAGACGCCGTCAAGCGCTGCGCGCTCCTCCGCTTACGCTTCGGTCCTTCGGGATGACTGCGTCTCGTCGACGCGGCGTTTTGCCTCCATGTCTCTTTGGTGACCAACGAGGCCATCGGCCGCTCTTGGTCACCAAAGAGACATGTTGGGCAACGAGCCAGCGCTGCGGTCGCCAAACAGGACGCCCTTCTACCGCGCTCCCTCGCGCTTATCCGCCAGCGCGACCGCCAGCGTGATCGCCAGACAAAATGTCGCCGCCAGCGAGCGGAACGAGCCAAAATCACTCTCGGCGATCTCGAAGCGCACATCGGCCAGTCCCGCCAGCGGGCTAAGCGGGCTGTCGGTGATCACGACGATCGGCGTCGCGCGCGCCCGCGCTTTCTGGGTGAGATCGATGGTGAAGGGCGTATAGGGTGCAAAGCTGATCGCGATCAGCGCGTCTTTCGGCGTCGCATTGGCCATCTGCTCGGCGCCGAGGCTGCCGACATTGTCGACGAGCACCGCGCGCACGCTGAGCTGAGCGAGCGCGTAGGACAGATAATGCGACACCGAAAACGCGCGCCGCTGGCCGACGAGATAAATCGTCTCGGCTCCGCTGAGCAGTTCGGTCGCCCGGTCGAGATCGGCCCGCGCGATGGTCTCGCGCAGGCGCGTCAGCGACGCCGAGGCCGAATCGGCAAAGCCGGCGAGCAAATGGGTCGGATCGCCGCTATCTCTGGCGCTCGCGTGCAGCGCCTTCATGCGTTCGGGGTAGTCGGGCCAGCGATCGCGCAGGTGTGAACGGAAAATCGCCTGCAGCTCCGAAAAACCGCCAAAGCCGATGGCCTGGGCGAAGCGCACCAGCGTCGAAGCTTGCACTTCCGCGCGCGCCGCGATGCTGGACGCCGTGCCCAGCGCCATCTCCTGCGGATTGTCGAGCGCGAATGCGGCGACCTGCTGCAGGCGCTTGGGCAGATCGGGCTTGATCTGAATGAGCCGGTTTTTCAGCGCGTCGAAATCGCTTGGGGCGTTCATCGGCGGCCTCTCGGTTCTTTCGAGCCGATATCGTCGACGTCATGGCCGGGCTTGTCCCGGCCATCTACGCGGCGCCCGAGCAAATAACTTTCGAGATTCGCGCGGGTGGCTCGGCGTGGATGGCCGGGACAAGCCCGGCCATGACGGGAGGACGCCTCTCTTTGTCTGCAGCATCCGCACATGATTGTCCCGCTTCCTTCCCGATGCCGCACTTGACTCCCGCCGCCATAAACAGAATGAAAGTTCCAAATCTGCGTGTCCAGAGAATATTTCGTTCAGAGAGGGTCTCATGGCTTCGATCGGCGTCGGCCTCATCGGCACCGGCTATATGGGCAAATGCCATGCTTTGGCCTGGACCGGCGTCAAGCCGGTGTTCGGCGACACGCCCGACGTCCGTCTCGCCTCGCTCTGCGAGGTGACGGACGGCCTCGCGCAAAAACGCGCCGGCGAATTCGGCTTCGCCAAAGCGACGAGCGATTGGCGCGCCTTGATCGCCGATCCCGCCGTCGATGTCGTCTCGATCACCACGCCAAACCAGTTTCACGCCGAAATGGCGATCGCCGCGCTGCAAGCCGGCAAACATGTCTGGTGCGAAAAGCCGATGGCGCCCAAACTCGCCGACGCCCAGCGCATGGCCGAGGCGGCGCGCCGCTCGGGCAAAGTCGCGATCCTTGGCTATAATTACGTCCAGAGCCCCGCCGTCCGTTATATCCGCAGCCTGCTCGACGAGGATGCGATCGGCGCGGTCAATCACATCCGCGTCGAAATGGACGAGGATTATCTCGCCGATTCCGACGCGCCCCATTCCTGGCGCAGCGAGGCTTCAGCCGGCTATGGCGCGCTCGATGATTTCGCCGTCCATCCGCTGAGCCTGATCGCGACCCTGCTCGGGCGCCCGACCAGCGTGTTCGGCGAAATGTCCAAGCCCTATGCCGACCGGCCGCATCAGGGCGGCCGCCGCGCGGTGGAAACCTCCGATATCGCGACCGCTTTGCTGCGCCTGCCCGGCGGAATCGCCGGCGCCATTCATGTCAACCGCTGCGCCTGGGGCCGCAAGGGGCGCCTGCTGATTCAGATTTTCGGCTCGCGCGGCATGATCGTGTTCGACCAGGAGCGCTTCAACGAAGTCCAGGTCTATGTCGCCGAAGGGCGCCCCGCCGACCAGGGTTTTCGCACCATCCTGATGGGGCCGGCGCATCAGCCTTATGGACGATTCATCGTCGCTCCCGGCCACCAGATGGGCTTCAACGACCTCAAGATCATCGAATGCCGCGCGCTGCTGGCCCGGATCGCGGGCGAGGCGGCGGTAGCGGTGGATTTCGACGAGGGGCTCGCGATCGAGCGGGCGGTGCATGCGATCGCGGAGGCGAGCCGCAAGGGGGCGTGGGTGGAGGTATAGCCCCGATTCTTCACTAACCGACCACGCCGCTGGTTAGGCTTGTCATCGCATGCGGATATACAATGTGTATTCGTTCCCGCAGGAGGGAAGGGAGTCGCGCGCAGTCAGACGAAAACGGCCAAAATGCGCCGACGCGCACCGTTCGGGCAACCCCTTGACTCAACCCGAAGAATGGCTCGAATTTGGCAGTGGTCAACCTGGGGGTGCACCATGATCCGTATCTTTTCGACACTCGCATTTCTCGTCTTCGCAACGGCGGCCACCGCCGATTCCCTGACGCTCGCCTCGAAATACAAGGCCGTGGGGACGAATCCTGACGGCTCGGAATATAGCGGCACGGCAACCGTTCAGATCATTTCCGACACGACATTCGCCATCCAATGGCAGATCGCCGGCGTCGCCTATAAAGGCTTCGGCATGCGCCGCGACGACGCGCTCGCGGCCACCTATACGATCGATGGCGAGCCGGGGCTTGTGATCTACAAGGTCGATGGCAATGGGCTGAACGGGCTCTGGGCGATCCGGGGACGCAGCGGCAACGGCACGGAGCGCCTGACGCCGAACGACTGAGGCCGCCGAGCGCAACGCCCCCTTCTCCCGATTCTCGCTACGGCATTCACACGAGTGATTCCCATTAGGGTCGATGTGTGATTCAAGCGCCTTTTGTTGCGGG
>NZ_LMUI01000026.1 GCF_009765995.1 Methylocapsa sp. S129 | reverse complement strand
ATTGAAGGAAAACGACTTTCTCTCAAAACGGCCGCCGCCGAGACGAACGATTCGTCGGCTTTTCACCCAATTTTAACGATTCCGCCCGACATCGGCTTCGAAAAACCTAATGATATCAGTGCCAAGAAATTCCAGACCACCCACCTTGGGAGTTACTTTTTTTCGATTTTTCTCTTGCAAGCCATTGATTTCATTGACTCGTGCCTGAAAAAAGCTTGCAGAGATTTGGCGGCCCGCCAGGCCCCTCATTGAAAACAAAGGAATATTTTCGGCCGCCAGGGCGTGCCCCGCGCGTCTCCCGCTTCTGCAAGGCTTTTGCAAATCGCGCGGGCGCGGTCGGCCGAGCGCCTCGTGGGCTGCGCACCAACATTCCCTCCCCCCTTGTGGGGGAGGGTTAGGGAGGGGGGTCGCACCACCCTATCTTATTGAGGTAAAAACCATTTATTCGTTCGGTCTGCGCGACCCCCCTCCCTAACCCTCCCCCACAAGGGGCGCCGTCCTGCGCGGCCCCTAAGCTTCCCCGCTCGAGCCTTCCGGCTCCGCCGGCGGGGTAAAGCCCACCCCCGGCTTGCGCGGATAGGGATCGAGGCCGAGGACCATGAATTCGGCCGCCAAAGCGCCGAGATCGATCTTGCCGTCGACGATCGGATCGGGCTGATCCTCGTCGCCGATGGCGAAGGCGCTGGCCTCGGCCGCCGTGATCGGCGGCCCGCGCCGGCTCACGCTCTCGCCAATGGCGGCGGCAAAGCGCACGTCGATCTCTTCGTCCAGCGCCACGTCGAACGGCTCCAGCGAAACGACGCAGGTCTGCGTGACCTCGGCATGCACGTCGCCGCGCACTCGGATGATTCCGCGTCCGGCGCGGCTGAGGGAGAACTTGCCGACGAGGCGGCCGATCGCGGCCAGGCCATTAAGCTCGGCCAGCGCCTGCCGTTCCGCTTCGCTCGCCTCGACGCTATGCGCGACGCCGCCCTCCGGGACGGATTCGACGCGGACGAGCCTGGTGAATGGCGCGTTCTCAGCCATGGTCCGCCTCGCTCCGGGCCGGCGCGTGGAATTCGGGGAATGCGACGTCGCCGCCGGCGAAAGTCTCCAGCGGCGTCCGGTCCAGCGCCTCGGCGGTCGCCCGCACGAATTGGGCGAGGCGCGGCGCCATCGGCGCCTCGGCGACGTCCGTTATGCCATAGACATTGCGCGCCAAAGCGCTGGCCAAACGATCGGAACCGAGGGCCTCGAGACCCTCGCCATAGGCCTTGTTGCGCCCATAGAAGGCTTCGGCCATGCGTTTGAGACGCTTGGGCACGGTGACGTCGCCGACGCCGATCTCGCGCAACGCGACATCGAAATGACGAAAGACGCTGTCGGCGATCTCTTGCGCCAATTCCGGCCCGATCCCCGAAAGCTTCGTCAGCCGGCGCATGACGAGACCGGCGTAAAGCGTCACCATTTCGAAGCGCCCGTCAAAGGTGTCAGGCACGCCAAAATCGAGATAAAGGGGGGGACGCCGGGACGCGGCCACGATCTTGCCGTGAAGTTGATCGATCAGAGTGCGGTTGGCGCGTCGGGCGCGCCATTGCGCGAGGATCATGTCGCCGCCTTGCTTTTCAGGAGCGCCTTGGGTTAGGCATCATGGGCCGTTCTGGCAAGCAAAAAAGCGCCCGTGAAGCGGAGAGTGGATATGCGGCAGGGATTCCGGGCATTGCATAAGGCGCGTATCGGCGCGCTCGGGGTCGTCTGCCTCCTTGCGGGCGCCAGCCTGAGCGGCTGCATCGGCTATGACGGCGATTTCGATCGCGGCTATGTCTCCGACCAGCGCACGATGGACCAGGTCAAGATCGGCGCGACGACCAAGCCGCAGGCGCTCGCCCTGATGGGCACGCCCTCGACCACCTCGACCGTCGGCGGCGACGCCTGGTATTACATAGCCCAGAAGATGCAGCGGCCTTTGGCCTTCATGCCCGCGACCATGACCGACCAGAACGTCATCGCGCTTTATTTTGACAAGAGCGGCAAGGTCGAGCGAATCGCCAATTACGGCATGAAGGACGGTCAGGTCTTTGATTTCGTCTCGCGCACGACGCCGACAGGCGGCGCCGAGCCCAATTTCCTTGGAAACATGTTCAAAAACCTGTTCCGCTTCAGCTAAGCGCGACAGCCGTCATGCCCGAAGGCCGGGAATTCAGGTCTTCGGGGTCGCGGGTCACGCCGTCGCAATATAGTCGCGCAACGCGCGGTGCTCCGTCTCGATCTCATTGACGTGATGCTTCACCACGTCGCCGATCGAGACGAGCCCGATCAGCTTGCCGTTGGAGACGACGGGCACATGGCGAAAGCGCCCGTTCGTCATCGTCTCCATCACGCTGTCGATGGCGGTGTCTTCTGTCACCGTGAAGACTTTGGCGGTCATATGCCGGGACACCGCCTCGGTGAGGGCGCTCGCCCCCCTGGCGCCGATGGCGCGCATGATGTCGCGTTCGGAAAGAATGCCAAGAACGTTCTTGCCGGCGTCGGCGACAACGACGGCGCCGATCCCCTTGCTCGCCAGCAATTCAACGGCTTCCATCAATGTGCGATGCGGTTGGGTCGTGATGACATCGCCGCCTTTGGCCGCGAGAATTTGAGCAACGCTCATGTCCGCCTCCCTTTAATCCCGCGGCCTCCATGGACCGCGGCGCGGCCTAAGAATGCGCCGCTCTTGCGGCGCGAGCAAGGCAAAATAACCGCCGCCGCCCCTCCCCGGCGCGCCGACCAAACGAAGCGGTTTAAGCTTATCCCGCCGTTTGAACATCTGCTTTGGGAAAGAGCTGACATTTGCGCGCGGCATATTGCGATAGGCGGGGCCCCGCACTATGGTCGCGCCGCTTCTCAGGCTCGCATTTGGCCTTCGGGGCTTTTGGGGCGTCGCCAAGCGGTAAGGCAGCGGATTTTGATTCCGCCATACGGAGGTTCGAATCCTCCCGCCCCAGCCAAGACCTAATAGGTTGAATTTTCTAGCGAAACCGTTTTGTTCTCGCCGCGATTTTTGCACGCATTTGGAAATTCGATTTCGCCCGCCATTTGGAAACTCTGTGCTGGTTTCGTTTTCGTCCCCCTGCTGGGGGAAACCCGGCCCGCTCGTGCCCAGCGCTGCTTGGACGCACTGAAGCGGCCGGATGTTGACCCGCTCATTGAGGGACCGCTAGTTTTCGCGTGGTCTCGGGCGGATGAGTTTCATCGACCCTCTGTTCTTCAAAATGCTTCTGCGCCAAGAGATGCGCATGCCGCTTGCGGGTCGCCGCGAGGGCCCGCTTCATCGTTTCCTTCGCGTAGCCGCGATAGGCTTGCGACGTCTTGTGCCCGGAGAGCGCCCGCCCCTGGCCGTCGGTAAGCTCGGCTTCCTCCAGCTCAGTCATGCCGCCGTGCCGGCAGGCGTCGAGTGTGAACAGCTGAGACACGCCGTCGATCTTCTTCCGCAGCTGCTGCACCGCCTTTTCCATGCCGGGATAAGACCAAAGTTTGGCGTCGCCCTTGTATTCACCCTTTTCAATCCGACGCATGATCATCGGAATGCCGAGCTTGGGCAGATGGCTCAGGACGTCCTCGGCTTCGGCATAGAACTTGACGGACTCACCAGCGACGGCCTCCTCAAGGGGATGCCAAACCAGAGCTTTGTTCTTGTGATGCTCGATGCGCACCGCGTGCGGCCAGTTCTTGCTGCGATAGTCCGGCCAGGTCAAAAGCCCGGCCACCACGTTCTCAGGCCGCTGCAGCCACTCAAAGCAGATCACCGCGACCGCTGCCGGCTCAGGCCTCCCAAGTTCGATGCAGCCCCATGCGAACTTGTAGACCTCGTCGCGAGTGACCGCATGCTTCTTGCTCTTAGTGCGGCTCTTGAGTGTGAAATCATCCCATGGGTTGGGGTGCTTTTTGTCGAACAGCTCCGGGTGCAGCCGACGCATGATGCGCCAGACTTTGCGGCAGAGGCCGACCACCTTCTCGCCTTGTCGCAGCCTGAGCCCATCAGGCCCGTTGATTATCTTCTCGTAAATCTTGTCAGCGGCCCGCGGCGTAACCTCAATGATCTGCCGCTCGCCGATCCTCCGCCCGCTCTTGCCGACAGTATCACAGATCAACTGCATGATCCGTTCGTAGTCGGGGCGTGAGCGCGGTGAGACTTTCTCAGTATAGGCTTTCTCGGTCTTGTACTGCCGGAAGAGCCAATCGATGCTGCCGTAGCGCGCAATTTTTGACTGCGCGATCGGCTCGCCCGTCCGATGGTCGTTCCATTCATCGAACAAAGCATTAAGCGTAGCGGCCCGCCCGCCTTTGCCGTTCTCGCCGCAGGCGGCTTCATAGCTCGTGCCCAGTGGCTCATTTGCGATTTCGCAGCCAAGCGCGCGATAATAGCTCGGGACGCGGAAGTAGAACGCAACTGCACCGTCCGCGAGCCGGCGCACCTCGACGAACCGCGGGCGCGCCCGTTCAAGCATCATAAATCCTCGGCGAGGTCGCCCGCCGCCAGATACGGAACGATGGCTCGGTCCAGATCGTCTCTCAACCACAGCTGGCGCCTCCCTTCCTTGATCCGTGGTTGAGGATACTCGCTGCCGACGCGTTTCAAGAATGCCTCGACCGTCAGCTCCCCGCAATATCCCGCTGCAATTTCAGCTGGCATACGGCGCGGCCAAGAACCCGCTGGAATTATGGCAGAACGTGGGGACATGGGCTGCCCGAAAGTTGATCCGCTCGTCTGGCGATGGGCATGGTGCAGATCACCAACAACACCTGGAAGGGCGCCATCAGGCAAGTCGTAGAAGAAGATAGCGCAGCGCGCTAAAGGGATGGTTGAGCGTGGTGCCCGCCGGCTTCGACGACTAAGATTTCCGAGCTCGGAGTGCACCTCCAGCGTGGTTCTGCGACATAGTGACTCACCATCTCCACTTACCGACCGAAGCATCGGACTACGAATCTGGGGGTCAGGAGTTCGAATCTCTTCGGGCGCGCCAGTCTTTTCAATAACTTCTATCGCCACCGCCGTTCTAGAATTATTTTTAGAACGGTGTTTAGAACGGTGTTTTCAGCGCCCGATCCCGCTGGGATCGCGAGCGCGAAGAAAATTATCTTCTTCGGCGAAGAAGGCACTAAGGGACAGGCCCCACCCTCTCCGAACGGTTGGCTTTCCATCTGGCCAGGCGGTTCCGGGCGGTGGCTTGCCCACCAGCGATACGTCTTGAAAGAAGCGAGCAAGGCCCCCGAGTGTGCCGTCGCCCGGTCAGTCGAATAATGCACATATCGTCGATATGGGCATCTTCCCTGCGCAACAGGTTGTGAATCAAGTTTGCCTGTTCCGCCCCAGCTCAAGCCTCGACGCCAGACCGCTGAAGCGCGGCAGAGTAAAATCGCTGGGGATTAGAACGAACGCGTTAACCTCTCGGCAACCTTCGCCGCCATAGCCTTTGCTCCCGTCACAGAGAGGCACGGCATGACCGACACGGTTGGAATTCCTGGTAATCGTATTCTGTCTTTCATCGAGCGCATCGAGCACATCGACGAAGAACTTAAGGCGCTGAATGAGGGCAAGAAGGAAGTCTTTTCCGAGGCCAAAGGAGAGGGCTTCGACGTAAAAGTGCTGAAGGAAATCCTTCGCTTGCGCAAACAGGATCAGGACGAGCGCGACGAACAGGAGTCTCTGCTCGACCTCTATCTGCGGGCCATACAAAATGCGGCGCCCGAGCAAGCCAAAGCGGCATAAATCGGTTGAGTCGTTTGGGAGGGCGGCGGCGCGAACCGCCCTCCCGCCCATGACCAGCCAAGCAGTCAATGACTTGATCCGTTCGGCATCCGCTGGCACCACCGGATTGTAACCCACCATACTGAGATCCGGCCGGCCATGACCGCGAAGGCGGACCGCTCGAAGACGAGCGGACCGAGCAACGGATGCCGTATCTGCTGGACGGCCTCGCCATGGGAGCTGCGAACATCATTTTCACGCGACATCGCCCGACACACACGCCGCTTCTCTTGCGATCAATCACGTAGGTTCAAATCAGGGGCACGCAACCACCGATACCGACATTCGCTGACCGTGGCGATTTGAGGACGATGTGGCGTCGGTGGGTGGTCCCATTGGGACGTCATCGATCGCGTCAAGGATCGCAAAAAAGCAAGCGCAGTCACGTCGTTGTTTTCGATTTTCCCACACGAAAAACGCGGCCGTTCGGTCGCCGCATCGACATGGTACACTCTTGAGAAACGCAGCCAGCAGCGGTGGATGAAGGTGGGTTTCAGGTTCGTCGATGAGAACCAGCGTCGGCTCCGACCCCGAGATGTGCGCCGTGAGCTCGGTAACGATTTTGAGCACCACCTTGTGACCACTGCTCAGTCCGCGAAAAAGCTCGCCGAGCTCGTCATCGTCGCGATTGGCGTAGAGCTGGGTTAATCCAATGCGCTGGAACGATGGGTCGCGCAGGAGCGGCTTCAAAACCTCCAACAGGTTCTCTAGGCGGTCGGCTTCGCGGACGCGCGTTAGTGCCGACAAGAACTCCGCCTCGATCTCCGCCGGGGTGCGTAGCCGATAGGCCTGCTCGCCGTTCGGCGCGTCATCGTCAGATCGCTCGCGAAGACCACAATAGACGTACCCAAAGATTTCCCCGCGCTCTTGGAGCCTCTCCTTCTCCTCTTCGGTGCGCCCTGGAATGACAAAGGTGTCGAAGGCGCTGTAGGACACCACGACCACGGTCTTGAACGGCGGCGCGGTGCCGACGAACCGACCTGCCGCGTTCTCCAGCACATCTTCTTTGCTGCCGTAGCCGTATCCGCTCGCGACGATCGCGAGGTTAGAGAGCAGCCGGGTCTTGCCCGTGCCGTTGTAGCCGATTAGGGCGTTGATACGGTTCGGCAGCCGGCCGCGTCGCCGAAAATCGAAGTCGACCGTGAAGGCGTTCGAGCGTCGCGCAACCTGCGTTTTGAATTTGACCCTGAACCCCGCGCTTCGACGTTTCGTCGGCAAGGTCGGGGCACGCAGCAACCGAGCCGCGTCGCCGATCGTCCGCTCCGCGCCGCCGAAGCGAAGCAAGGAAACACTATAAGCCTCACTATCCTCGACACTGGCCTTGATCTCGTCGTCAAAGGCGACATCGCGCAGGCCTCGGAAATAGGGTTCAAAAACCGGGCGGCCGAGCTTGTAGAGAGTTTCGTAGTAATCGAGGTCAGAACCCAGCGACGCGTGACCGGGCGGCAACTCCTCGAAAGGCCGCTGCGGCATATCCGTGTAGCCGCTAGTCCGATCCGCCTGGATGATCTTGATGCTGCCAAGATCGTAGGTCTCGTCGGCGGACACGTGCAGCGTGACGTGGAACGTCGTCTTGTAGCCGTAGTCGTCCCAGTTATCCTGGACGAGCACCGCATGCGGGTAGTGATTGGTCGTGGGCGATTCGCCGGACCGTAATCTGACGATGAACCTCATTCGAATCTCCCCACGGGGACGGGCGTCATCAGCAGTACATCGGCCGGCATTGTCATCGCTCCAGCCTCACACGCAGTCTTCGCGCACGCTCGCGGAAGGCGGCCTCACCGCCCTCCAAGATGTCACACACCGCCTTGCGGATTTCAGCGCTCTCAAGACCGCCCGACACATAAGTGATCGGCGGCAGACCTCCCGAAGGGTGCGGACCCGCTGATGCGACGATGATCTGGTCCGCATCGGTATTGATGACGAGGTTGGCGTTGTGCGTGACCATGATCACCTGACGCTTCGCCTTGGCCGCGACAAACAGCGCCACCAGCTCGTCGAACACCGACTTGGGATCGAGATTTTCTTCAGGCTGATCGATGATCAGCGGGCGATCGTCCGAATCGTCGAGCGCAAGATAGAGCAGCAACAACACGATGCCCCGCGTACCGGGCGACAGCTTGCGGATGTCGACCGCATCATAAGAAATCTCGTACCGGACCGTGATGTGGTCGGTGCCGAAAAGCCAATGCGCGAACCGTTTCGACCAGGCCCGGAATTCGGCCTGCTGCGTGGGCGCAAAAGGTGCGTGAGACAGCAGATCTCTGAGGTATCTTGCCATGAACGCGGTCATGGCCGCCTGAACCTCGACCGCCGAGCCCGTCTCCCAGGCCGGCTTGAGCGCTTCAGTGGCGGCCGCGATTAGGGAGCCCCGTCCGTAAAATGGGCCGGCCTTGCGCCGATCAAGGAGTTCCTCTTCCGCAACCGAGCCCCACGCTTGAACGTCGGCGATCCTGCGAACCGCGAAGCTGAGCTTCTTCAGCGTGCCCGACGATGCCGCCAGCCGCGCCATCAGCGGGGCGTAGAGCCCGGCCAGCGCGTTCTGTTCGTTGATAATCGCCTCGAACACCCGGCCATAGGTGTCGTCACGCTCGGTCTGAAGGTCTTTCCGACGGACCGCCGCGCCTTGCGCATCCGTGAGCCGGGTTTCGAGGGTCTGGAGCGCGGAGTTCTCCTGCGCGATCCGGCCGGTCAGCGCCGCGTATTGATCGCGAACGACCTTATCGGCGCTAAACAGCGCTTCAAGGCGCGTCATTTCGGCGGCGATCGGCGCGAGCGGAAGCGCGGAAAGATCGTCAGTGTCCGGAATCAGGGCGACGTTCGGGTCGCCGGGCGGCGGCGGAACGCCGTTGAGCTTCCGGACCTCGCCATCGGCCCATGCGACGTAGGCTGTCAAGCTCTTGTCGACGTCGCCCTTGTAGATCAGCAAGAACTCGTCCCATTGCTGGTCGCTCATGCCGCTGGCGCCGTGTCGAGCCCGAGCTTGGCGCAACATCTCCGGCGCGCCGGTGGCGCGCACGCTGCGGACCTCGTCCTTCAGGGCGACGAAGGTGCGGCGCTGATTGCCGATGGACTGGATCTTGTTGCGGAGTGTCTGGGCCGCCTCGCTGAGCCGCGTGTGGCGGGTGACCTGCGCCTCGGTGCCCTTGACGACGAGCTTGGCGCGATCGGCTGTGTAGTCGCCGATCAGCTTCTTCTTCTGCCCGACTTGGGTGACCAGCGTAGCGACAAGGCTTTCTTTCTCAAACTCGGTGGCGATGCGGTCCGAGATGTCGGCGATCGCCTCGGCCTCGCGCTCGCGCGCCTGCTGGAACCGCGAAGTCTGCTGGTCGCGCAGCTCGGCGAAATCGAGCGCCCATTCACGATCGTCCTGGGAATGCGACTCGAAGATCACGCGCTCAATCTCGTCAACCAGGCCGTCGGAGACGCCCTTGGCCGAGCAAAGCTCCTCGACGAATTGCTGGGAGAGATACCGGGCGCGCGGAAAGGTCATATGGCCGTTGGCGTCGCTGCCATCCAGGGCGCGCGTGACCGTCGCGCCGCCGCCCCAGGTTAGCGTCGTCGATGCGGCGCCGATCAACTTGCGCGCCCGGGCTAAGAACGACGGGCTGATGTTCTCATCGGCATTCCAGCCGCCCGGCGAAATCGCGTCGCAGCCCGCGGCGATCACGTCGGCCAGGGCCGTCTTCCCCGATCCGCGTGCGCCGATGATGGCGACCAGGCCATGATTGAGCGGGATGTCGGGCGTGGTGGCCCAATCTGCATCGCCGATCCGGACGTGCGAGATGACCTGTGATGGCATCGCCGACCCCGGCGGCTGCTCGCCGACATAGGCGCGCCCCTCGGGATCGATGCACGCTTGGCGGAGCGCGTCGAATTCGAGCCCGCCTTTGATCCACGAGAAGCGACTTCCGAATGGCGACGCCACGTCGTCGAGCTTGTGCGCGTCGCTCCCGTGCAGGCAGGGCTTCAGGCCGCCGTACCGGGTGCGTATTTCGTCGGGTCCGAGGTCTTTCTGACCCAACCAGAACTCACGCTGCGCCGGGCTGCCGGCGAAGATCACATGGGCGAAGCCTTCGATTTCGCGTCGGATCGTCTGATCGGCGGCCTCCCGCACGCCCGACGTGCCGTCCGTCGCGCCGCCGGCCACCGCAATCAGGATGTTCTTCTTCGCCCAACCGCTTTCGGAGAACACCTCGCGGAGCTTTTGGAAATTGACCTTGAACTGGTTGGCGCCATAGGCCAGCGCGGCCCGCTCGTCCGCTATGTTGGGATCGGCCTTCTTGCCGAGCCGGATGAGATCGGCCCGCGTGCAATCGAAACGATCCTGCATGACGTTGAACTGCAGGCGCGATAACAGACGCCGCAGCTCGTCGAGATGCTGCGGGTCCTCGGGGCTGACGAACAGGTGGAGATTGACAAAGCCCCCTTTCGCCGTCGCAACGTCAAGCCGCAGTTCCACGCTGGGAAAGACCAGCTTGGCGCTGGGCAGACGGCCGGCCGCCTTGCGCCGCAGCACCTCCTCGTAAGTTTCGGTCACGTAGTAGTCCGTGACCGCGATGGCCTCGATGACCGGCGTCGCCTGCTCAAGCGCGGTCAGATAGTCGCCCCAAGCGTTCGGGCCGCTGAACTGATTGTTCATGACCGTACCTGGCGCGTGGATGTGCGGTTCCCACCTCCGCCATTCTGACCCTCTACTGAGCATCGTTTCCCCCTTTCCCGGCGGCTATCTTGATTTGTCCGTCTTGTTCGTCCGCAGCGCTCCGTTCCAAAGACTCGACAATGGTGCTGCCGCCAGCCTGTCGCCGAACGGCACGACGTCCGCGCTGTCGTAAAGGACGACGCCGAAGGCAAAGCGGTCTCCGCACGCCTCGGCCAAGGCCCGCAGGCCGCCGAAATCACCGGCCTTGACCGTCGCGCTCGCCTTGACCTCGATGCCTGCGATCATCCCGTCATCGCGTTCCAGCACGATGTCCACCTCGCGCCCGTCCCGATCCCGAAAATGGTGAGGCGTCAGCCGCAGGTCCGAAGCCGTCATCAGCTTCAGAATCTCCGCGAACACGAAGCTTTCGAGCAGCGCGCCGAACGTGCTGCGATCCGCCTTGACCCTGTCGAAGGAGAGCCCACGCACGGTCGCCAGTAGGCCGGAATCGAGGAAGTGTAGCTTCGGGGTCTTGACGATGCGCTTCAGGGCATTGGTGAACCATGGTTGCACCGTTGCGATCAGGAACACCTGCTCAAGCAGCCCGACATAACGCTGCCCCGTCTTGTGGCTGACGTTGATGCCGGCGCCGAACTGCGAATAGTTGACCAACTGGCCGGAGTGCTCGGCCAGCAGCCTTACGAATTTCGGAAGTTCCGTCAGCTTCTCGACGTCAGCGATATCCCGCAGATCGCGCGTGAGGACCGACGTGAGATAGGATCTCGACCAGTCCTGCCGCCGGCGCTCGCTATCGCGACTGATCGCTTCGGGGAAACCGCCGAGCAGGACAAGTTGGACAAGATCGTCGCCAAGGATTGCCTCCCGCTGGCTCCGGAACTTTCCTTCGAAGAGGTGCTCCAGGAAAATCGGCGTCCGGCCTTCGACCTCGGCCCTTGCGAGCGGCAACATCTGGATGGTCTCCATCCGGCCGGCCAGGCTGTCGGCGACGCGCGGCAAGGTCAGGACGTTTGCCGAGCCGGTGAGAAGGAAGCGACCCGGCCGATAGTCCTCGTCGACCGTCTTCTTGATGGCCAGCAGCAGGTCAGGCGCGCGCTGGATTTCGTCGATGATGGCCCGGTCGAGGCCGCGAATGAAGCCGGCGGGATCGGACTGGGCGGCCTCGAGGACCGTTTGATCGTCGAGCGTGATATAGGTCCGCCCGGCTTCTCCCATTTTTCGGACAAGTGTGGTCTTGCCGGCGCGGCGCGGGCCTACGATCAGGACCACTGGCGTATCAGAAAGGGCTTCCTCCGCCCGTCGCCCCACAAACCGCTCGAACATGCCATCTCCGAATCCGGAAGATTGGAACTATCGGCTCCGGCTGATTGGGAGTCAATGGCTCGCTAATTGGAAGTCAATGGACCGCGATCTGGAAGGCCTGGAGGGGAAAGCCTTCCCCCTGGTCGGCGCTGCGGTCGCCGACGCCCCCCCTTCTGCGGGGAGATCCCCGCAACGCCCCCTTTTAGAGTGAGAGGGCGGCCCGGCTTCGCCGTGACGGGTTGACGGCTGGAGGAGAGGCCTCCGGCGCCCGTCATGGAGACTAGCCATGACCCATGTGGAGATTCTGGACGCCGCTCGCGACCGCGCTGGCGGCTACAAGGTGGATGTGAGCCGCGGCGAGCGGATCGGCCGCGTATCGTCGGAATGGTTCTCGCGGCCGGCAGACGAACGCTACCTGTCCCTGTCGGACCTCTACGCCGCCGTCCGTGGCCGGACAGAGCGGAGCCGCACCCGAACCGTCGAGAGCGCGGCGATCCGGGTGGAGGCGAGCCGCGACGATGCAGAGCGCCTGACGCTGATACTGCCCGGCTCCGACGCCCCGATCGCCCCGACCCATTGGAGCTTTGGTCAGCTCGCCAGCCTGGTGGGAGCGCCGGCGACCTACCTACGCCAGCTTCCGGCGCCGCTGGCCGGCATCAACCTGCAATACGGCTTGACGTCCCATCGCGCCGAGCAGGTGAAGACGCTCGAGATCGAAGATGGTCGCGTCGCGCTGCGAGCCGTGACCGGCCCTGACTACGGCCGCATCTTCGACCACGAACTGGTCTCGGCCGTGCAGCGCATCGCCGGCAACGGCACGGGTGACACCCGCTGGAAGGTGCCGGGCGTGCTCGACTGGTCGACCGGCGTGTACAACCCGCGCGTCGATGTCACCCGGGACACGACGACGCTCTATGCGTCGGATCGAGACGTCTTCCTCTTTCTGGTCGACGATCTCAATCCAATCGAGGCGGGCCGGCTCCCCGACGGCTCGCCCGATCTCTACTTCCGCGGCTTCTACTGCTGGAATTCAGAGGTCGGCGCCAAAACGCTCGGCATGGCGAGCTTCTATCTTCGCGCCGTATGCCAGAATCGCAATCTCTGGGGCGTCGAGGATTTCGAGGAGATCACCATCCGCCACTCGAAATACGCCGCGGCGCGTTTCGCCCATGAGGCGGCGCCGGCGCTCGCCCGCTTCGCTAACTCCTCGCCGATGCCCTTCGTCAACGGCATCAAGGCGGCTCGGGAGAAGATCGTCGCCCGCACCGACGACGACCGGACCGAGTTCCTGCGCAAGCGTGGCTTCTCCAAGACGGAGACCGCGAAGATTATCGAGACGGTTCTGGCCGAGGAAGGACGCAAACCCGAGAGCGTCTTCGATTTCGTACAAGGCATCACCGCCGTCGCTCGCGACAAGACGCATCAGGACGCGCGGCTCGACCTGGAAGCGCGGGCGAAGAAGCTGCTCGACCGGGCAGCCTGACTCCCGGAAAACCGGAGATGCGGAACAGAGCATTTCCGGCTCCGTGCTTTTCCGTCTTTCCTGATCGTCGGATTTGCGGCGCTGCCCTCAAAGGAAGAGGGCGGCGCTGCGCTTCGTGACGGGTAAGAAGCTGAGAGAGAGGCTCTCGGCGCCCGTCGCGGAGAAAACGACATGGCTAAGGCGATTCAGAAGATCACGCTCAGCGCCTCGCGCGACATTCCCTTCAACAAGCTGATCCTGTCCCAGTCGAACGTCCGGAGGATCAAGGCCGGCGTTTCAATCGAAGATTTGGCGGAAGACATCGCCCAGCGCACGATGCTGCAGAGCCTCAGCGTCCGCGCGGTGGTCGACGCGGATGGGGCCGAGACCGGCATGTTCGAGGTTCCGGCAGGTGGACGTCGCTTCCGTGCTCTCGAATTGCTGGTGAAGCAGAAGCGGCTCGCCAAGACCGCGCCGGTGCCGTGCGTCGTGCGCGAGGGAGGCATCGCCGAGGAAGACTCGCTCGCCGAAAACATCCAACGCGCCCCACTGCATCCACTCGACCAGTTTCGCGCGTTCCTGACACTGCGCGAGAAGGGTCAGTCCGAAGAAGAGATCGCCGCGGCGTTCTTCGTCTCCGTCGCCGTGGTGCGCCAACGCCTGAGGCTCGCGTCCCTCTCGCCGAGGCTGCTCGACATCTATGCCGAAGATGGCATCTCGCTCGACCAGCTCATGGCCTTCACCGTCAACGGCGACCACGCTCGCCAGGAGCACGTGTTCGAGCGACTGTCACAGTCCTACGCCAGGGAGCCGCATGTCATCCGTCGAATGCTGACAGAAGGCGCTGTGCGTGCGGCCGACAAGCGCGCGCAGTTCGTCGGGCTCTATGCCTATGAGCAAGCCGGCGGCATCATCCTGCACGACCTGTTCCAGGGCGATGATGGCGGCTGGCTGCAGGACGTGACGCTCGTCGGTCGCCTCGTCGCCGAGAAGCTAGAGCGCGACGCGGATGCGATCCGTGCCGAGGGATGGAAGTGGATCGAGATCGCGCCTGACTTCCCGTATGGCCATACCTACGGCCTGCGCCAACTTCGCGGTGAGACGATCCCGCTGACGGCCGAGGAGGAAGCCGCTCGCGAAACCCTCCAGGCCGAATACGATCGGCTCGAGGGGGCTCACGCGAAAGTTGAAGAGCTTCCCGAGGACGTCGATCAACGTCTTGCCGAAATCGAGACGGCGCTTGCCGCCTTCGAGGAACGGCCCGTCAGGTTCGATCCGGACGAGATCGTACGCGCCGGCGCTTTCGTCAGCATCGACGGCGCCGGTAATCTGCGCGTCGAACGCGGCTACGTGCGTCCCGATGACGAGACGCGGGTCGAAGCTGAGCAAACCGAAGAGTCTGAGCGCGATGTGCCGTTGGCCGTCGAGGCAAGCGCGGAAGACGCCGACGCGACGCAAGCCGAGACTCAGGACATCCAGGAGCAAGAGGAGGACGAGGGTCTCCGGCCCCTGCCCGACCGGTTGATGACCGAGCTGACGGCGCATCGCACTCTCGCACTGCGCCACGCCCTCGGGGAACGGCCTGACGTTGCATTCCTCGCGGCCCTTCATGCGCTCTGCGTCAAGACGTTCTACCGCTACGCGATCGACACCTGCCTTGAGCTCGACGTGAAGAGCGTCGGCTTCGGCGCGCAGGCGCCTGGACTGAACGATACGGCGCTGGCCACGGCTCTCGATCATCGCCATCAGGCCTGGGTCGCCTCCCTGCCGAAGGAGCCGACGGAACTCTGGGACGCCCTGACGGCGTTCGACATGGACAGCAGGGAGGCGCTGTTCGCGCATTGCGTCTCGCTTTCGGTGAATGCGATGTTCGAACCATACAATCGCCGGCCGCGCGCGCTCGCGCACGCGGACCGCTTGGCCGAGACCGTCGACCTCGACATGGTCGCCGGCGGCTGGACGCCGACCGTCGAGAACTACCTCGGCCGGGTGACGAAGGCGCGGATTGTCGTCGCCGTGCGGGAGGCGAAGGGCGAGTGGGCGGCTCAACTCATCGATCATCTCAAGAAGGGCGAGATGGCCGAGAAGGCGCAGGAGTTGCTTGCGGGGTCCGGATGGCTGCCGGAGCCGCTGCGCACGCCCGGTCGAGCGATGACGCTGTCGTCGCCGACTGTCGAACCCGACGTAGCGCCCGAGCCTAAAACCTCCGTCGTGGAAACGGCGGCCGCCGGCGACGAAACGGCCATGGTGGTTTCAGAGACTTCGACCGAGGATGAACCGGTCGCGATCGACCCTCCCGCGGTCGCGGCGGAGTAGCCAAGCTGCAACTGCCAGCCCCTTGGGCCCGCCGGCGACGGCGGGCCCTTTTCGTGTCGGAGGCAACGACGATGGAGAAAGCCTCGGAGCTGGCGCATCGCCTCGCTCGACGGGCTGAGGCGGTATGTCGCCATTATCTTTCAAGCGGTCGACGCCAAGGCCGCTATTGGATCGTCGGCGACGTCAGGAATGCGCCCGGACGCTCGATGTTCGTGCGCCTCAGAGGATCTGAAGTCGGGAAAGGCGCCGCGGGTAGATGGAGCGAATATGTTGCGCGGAAAGTTATGTTGCGCATTTGCGCGTTGACGCTGTCCTGCGGGCGATTGGCAGCTTCTAGGCAACATAATATCGGCGCGCGGGAGGTTGCGTGATGCGGCGCGACGCTTCCGAACTGGCGCGCCGGCTCGCGCGCGCCGCCGAGGCCGTGTGCCGTCACTATCTGCCCGCGGGTCGCCGCAGCGGCCGTTATTGGCTGGTGGGCGACGTTCGCAATACGCCCGGCCGGTCGATGTTCGTCCGGCTTATCGGACCGGAATCCGGTCCCGGCGCAGCCGGGCATTGGACGGATGCCGCCTTGGCCGAATATGGCGATCTGCTCGATGTGATCCGCGAAAGCTGCGGTTTCATCGACTTTCGCGATGTCGCCGACGAGGCCCGGCGCTTTCTGAGTCTGCCGCGCGCCGAACCCGGTCCGCCGATAGCACGGACGCCCCGCGCACCGGCGCCGACGGGATCGCCGGAGGCCGCACGGCGCCTCTTCGCTATATCCCAGCCGATCGAGCGCACGCTCGTAGAAACGTATCTCCGTGGTCGCGGCATCACGCATTTGCACGGAACCGGAGCCCTGCGTTTCCACCCACGCTGCTACTATCGGCCCGACGACGATACTTCGACCGAGACCTGGCCGGCGATGATCGCATCGGTCACCGACCTCTCCGGTCATTTGACCGGCGCGCATCGCACCTGGCTCGACCCGCGCGGCTTCACCGAGGCGACGCTCGGCAAGGCGCCGATCGACACACCGCGACGAGCGATGGGCGACCTTCTCGGCAATGCCGTGCGTTTCGGCGTGCCGGGCGACGTGATGGCAGCCGGTGAGGGCATCGAGACGATCCTGTCGCTCCGATGCGTTCTGCCCGACATGGCGATGGCGGCAGCACTCTCCGCCAACCACCTCGCTGCCCTCCTGTTCCCGAGCACACTGCGCCGGCTCTACATCGTGCGCGACGCCGATGCCGCCGGTGACATGGCGCTCGCGGCATTGACCGAACGCGCCGAAGCAGCGGGCATTGAGGCGCTTGCCCTGTCTCCGCGGATGGGCGACTTCAACGAGGACCTGCGGGCATTCGGCCACGGCGCGCTGCGGGCGACACTGCGCATCCAACTCGCGCCGCAGGATTGGTGCTTTTCTACAGATAATTGAGCGGCTTGCTCAATATATCTTTCATCATCGCGCCCGGTCCGGAAGCTTGGGCCTCCACAACCATGGAGGCACAAGCATGTTTGAAGAAATCTTCTTTCCCCGAACCGCTGAGAGGTATCGAGCAGCGCCACTCCTCGAGCAGCGGGAACGATATCTCGTTCATCTCAGGGAGACAGGCGCCAGACGATCGACCTTGCGGAAATACGCCAATGATCAATTGAGCCTAGTGCGCCTTCTGAACCTGAAAGAAGGCGGCACAGTGCGCCACTCGCAGATCGAGGCCGTGGCCGCAATTTGGTCGCAGCCGAAGGCACGCAGGTGCGACTGGTCGGCGTCGCCCAAGGCGAGAACATGCTTTGTCAGTCGCGGAGTCCAATGGCTTCGATTCCTGGGGTGGCTCGAAGAACCCGAACATGAGCATCATCCGCATCACGCAGAGGTCGCGATCTTTGAGAAGTGGCTACGCCGGGAGCGCGGCCTTTCCACGGCGACCATACAAGATTACTGCCGCGCCGCCGACCGCTTCTTCTTCTGGTTGGCTGGGAAGGGCGTTCCCTTGAGCGCCGTCCGGATGACCGACATCGACGATGTCATTGCGGCAGAGCACAAGCGCGGAGCCTGGAACCGCCGGACGATACACGACTACGCTCAGCGTCTGAGGGCGTTCTTCCTGTTTGCCGAAGCGCGCGGCTGGTGCCGGACGGGGCTAGCTGCGGGGATCATGGCGCCCCGGTTCATGGCCGATGAGACGATGCCAAAGGGACTCAGGCGCGAGAATGTTCTGCGTCTGCTGGCTTCCGTTCAGGAGGATCGCCCGGTCGATAAGCGCGACCGAGCGATCCTGATGCTGCTCATTGCCTATGGATTGCGGGCCGGGGAAGTCGGCGGCCTGCGACTGGACGATTTGGACTGGAAAAACGGGATGCTCCGTGTCCGCTGTCCGAAACCCGGTCGGACCCATCTCTGGCCGCTGTCACATGAGGTCGGACATGCCATCCTGCGCTATCTACGGGAGGCACGGCCATCCGGCTTTGGGCGCAGCCTCTTCTTCACAGCATATGCGCCGATCCGACCGCTTGGCAGAACGACCTTGGGCAAGATGGTCAGTGATCGCCTGGCGGGCATCGGCATCGTCTCCGGCCGACGAGGTACGCACGCCTTACGGCACGCTGCCGCCCAACATCTTCTGGATCAGGGCATGCCAATGAAGGTGATCGGGGACTTTCTCGGTCACCGCGACCCATCCTCCACCACGATTTACGCCAAGGTCAATCTCTCGGCCCTTCGCGAAGTAGCTGCTCTCGATCTGGAGTCGTTGGTATGACGCTGCGCGACTCGATCGAGCAATATATCCTCTGGCGACGGGCCCATGGCGCCAAGTTCACGACCGGGGCGGACATCCTGCGTCACTTCCTTCGATATGCCGATGGAGATGCCGCTTGCGATGCGGTCAGCACGAAGCAGGTTCTGGCCTTTCTGGTGGGCCAGGGGCCACTGACCCGGCAGCGTGAGAACAAGTACTACGCCCTCGCCGGCTTCTGGCGACATGCGATCAGCCGTGGCCATGCGATGCGTTCGCCGCTGCCGGACAGCGAACCGAAATCGCCGCCCCGCACGCCGCCTTATATCTACTCGCACGACGAGTTGCGGCGGCTCCTCGACCCAGCGACCGTGGCGAGCAGCCGGCGCGGCGCAGTTCAGTTCGACGCAGTGACATTCCGGACTCTTCTTCTGCTGCTATACGGAGCCGGATTGCGATTCAGCGAAGCGACAGGACTGACACTCGCGGACGTCGATCTGGCGGAAGACGTTCTGACGATACGCGCCACGAAGTTCTATAAGAGCCGTCTGGTTCCGATCGGGCCGCAGCTTGCAACGGTGCTGGCGAACTATATGCCTCAGCGGCCGCGCGGCGGGCTTGCGCAGGGCGAGACTTCCTTCCTTCTGGTGAACCGCAGCGGTACGCGGCTTGCCAGCAGCACCGTTCAGGCAGCATTCGACGCGCTGCGGCGCATCGCCCGGGTCCAGGGCGCGGCAGGCGGGCGACAGATTCCGCGCCTGCACGATCTCCGGCATAATTCCGAGTGCCGGATTATTCCGAGTGGTCTGTTTGTGATCGCTTGATGGTCCTTAATTTCAGAGACTTGGATAGGTCTT
>NZ_LMUI01000025.1 GCF_009765995.1 Methylocapsa sp. S129 | reverse complement strand
CGATCGCGACCGTCCAGGACTGGGGCCTGCGGGCGATGGCAAGAGCCTTGGTTTCTTCCTTCATCCGGTTGTGGCGATTGACGCCGCCGATGAGGCTGTTCTTGGCGTCGCGGGCGCGCGGATCTGGACGCGCGGCATGGACAAGGTCAAGGAGCGGCAGAAGCGGCATCTTGAGGACAAGGAATCGGAACGCTGGCTCGAAGGCGCCCAAACCGCCGCCACCGTTCTGGCCCCAGCAGCGCGCATTGTCGTGGTCGGCGACCGCGAAAGCGACATCTACCAGATATTCACCCGCAAGCCCGCCAACGTCGACCTCATCGTGCGTGCGCGAGGGAACCGTAAGCTGGCCGATGGCGGTCTGCTGTTCGAGACCGGCGCCGGGCTTACGCCCGCTGTCGAAATGCCCGTCAAGGTCGCGCCGCGCCAGCCGCGCATACCGGGAGACAATGGCCGCGTGGCGCGCGTGGCGGTGTCGTTTGGACAGGTGACGATCGCCAAGCCCAAAACCGGCCGGGCCACGCCCGACGCCAAGCAGGTCACCCTCCATCTGGTCGTGGCGCGCGAGATGGGCGAGCCCTCCCGGGGCTTGACCGGAGGATCGGAGCCGCCGCTCTTATGGCGACTGTTGACCACCATGCCGGTCGAAACGATCGAGGACGC
>NZ_LMUI01000024.1:144457-149266 GCF_009765995.1 Methylocapsa sp. S129 | reverse complement strand
CTGGAATTCATGGCTCTCCATCCCCCGCCTCCCGAATCATCAGGAGCACAATAATCAATACCAACAGCTAACGCCATAAGAGCCAAAATGCAGCTCTGATCGCGTGAGCCGTTGTTTTCACCCAGAGCGACGTTTGACCTGGAAAGCCGGGTTGGCTGGATGAAAAGCATGCGATCGTGCGAATGCCATCGCCGTGCTCGGCGTCAAGTCCAGGCGAATGCGGAGCATTCGTCCGTGCCAAGCCGCTTCGCAGGCGCTACGCGCGCCTCGACTCCTCCGCGCGCTGATCGTGTTTGGCCCACCATGTTGTTTTGGTAAGCGAAGCGGCCTCAAAAGGCCGCTTCGCGCACCAAAACAACATGGACAGCCATATGCCGCGCCGACGAGACGCAGTCACCCGAAGGGCCGTAACGAAGTGTAGGACCGGCGCAGCCGGTTGACGGCGACTCGGCGGCGTGGCCTGGCGCCACGCGTCAGCCGGACAGCCATGGGTGAGCAGAGAAAAACAAGATCAACAGCTAACGCAATAAGAGCCAAATTGCCGCGCACCTTGTCGGTAACAAACTTAAGGGTCCGACTTCCTCATCAGCGCTCCGAACTAAGGAATTTCGCTCAAGTGTGACATCTCTCTCTAAAATGAAGTGGACCGTGCGAAAACGCCCCGACATTGTCAGCGATAATTTCGGAGGCGCGCGGCGAGGCACTTTCGGCGTCTGGATCGCGCGGATGGTCTTGTAGCCCCCCTTATGTCCTTCGGCACCGCGCGTTTGACGGGGATATTGAAGCGATTTGGCGCGAATTCACGCCGTCAGATCACCTCGATGTTGCGATCGCATTCGGCTTCCAACCGGCGGCCCGACCGAACGCGGTTGAGATCCCCGTAAATGTGGAGCTTCAGGAGGTCGCCCGACGCGTAGCCAGGTCATCCCGTCGCCCTCGGCTGGACCCGCGCGAAACCCTCATCGGCGAGATTGAGCCCATCGACGAAGGCGTCAATGAAACGCACGGGATCATCCAAGCCGACATAGCCGTCGACCGACTCCAGCAAAAGCAGGAGCTGCGAACGTTCGAATCCGGGAATGTGCGTCATGCGTGATTCTACCGTGACGCAAGCGAAAGCGGAATCCAACAGCGGAAAGATTCAAGCCGTTCGCGCAGACTCTGCTCGAATTTTGCGCGGTGCTGTCAGCTCGATTGGTCGCTTCCGTCGCCACGCGTTAGAAACGACGCGTAGCTACCAGCGTCATGCTTTGTGAGTCCTCCGTCGCTTCGACGTGAAGGCGCACGCGCAAAGGTGAACCAGAACACGCCACCGAGCAGGCCAAGGCCGCATATCGCCCCTAATGTCGCTTCGAGCCAAGCTGGCATACAGGTCCATTCTCGGCCGTCCAGACGGCCGCTCGCTAGCCTCTACGTAGCAAATGTCGATTTCAAAAGTCTTGTAGATTGTGTGAAAACACTTTGTTCTTTTCGGGACCCGCGGGGCGGCGCGTTTTCGCACTCTCTGCAAGCATCACGCCCGCGCGGATTTTGCCGCTTCAGCCAGCGCCGCCATAGCCTGCCTCGCCAAACGAAGCTTTTCATCGCCCAGGCGCTGAGAGAGTTCCGCTTTGGCCAATTTCCACACCGGGAGCGCATCGATGATGAGTCGTCGCCCGGATTTCGCCAGGCTGAGCTGTTTCCCTGCGCGGCCACGTCCGCCTTTGACATGGACCAAGCCTCGTCTTTCCAGGTTCTGAACATTGCGGCTGAGGGTCGTCGCATCGACTCCCGCGCTATCGGCGAGATCGACGAGCGTCGCGCCCTCGGCCGCCCCGATCCCAACCAAGAGGCTGAATTGCTCGGCCGTCAGCCCGAGCGGTTTGAAGCAGTCGTTATAGTAGCGCGTGACCGCCCGCGCCGTGGCGCGAGCCTGAAAGCCCGGACATTCCGCCGCGACGCCATTCAAAACCTCGGGATCAAAATCGCTCACATCTGCCCCTCGACAACCCAACTTTGAACAAATAATGTATATGCAGCATTTGGAGAAGCCCATGCCAGCATATGTGCATATCAATCTGCGTGTCATCGACGCCGCCAAGCAGGCGGCGCTTGCTCCGCGTTTTCAGGCAGCCCTGAAAGAGGCGGGCGCGCGCATTCTACACTTCGGTCCTGTCGCGCAAGTTCTTGAGGGCGAGGAGCCTCTGCCGATGGCCGGCGTGTTTGAGTTTTCGACCCTCGCCCAAGCGCTCGCCTTCTACAATTCTGAGATGTACGCGCCGATCAAGGCGGAACGCCAGGAAGCCCAGCAAGCGCGGATGTTCATCGTCGAAACCGGCTGAGCCGTCATGGCTCATGCTTGTGGAGCGCCAGGCGGGTTTTGCGAGGCCGGCGACGGCGTCCTTGCAAAACTCAAGGATGCCGTTGAAAAACTCGCGAAATGAGAGCGGGCCGAGATGCGGGCTTTGCGGCTGAATAGCGGTTTGCATTGACCATTGCGGTCGCCAATCGATTGCAATCGTCGCACACCGACTGACCACCCTCTCCGCCGGTCCCGCAGCGCTTTTTCTTCGAAGGCCGTCCGCGGTTTCTGGAATTGTGATCGTCGGGAAAATTCGAGTTTTTCAACAGCATCCAAGAGTTTTGCACAACGGGAGGGCCGCCTTCGACCCGCTGATGTCGCTGAGACGTTCTTGCCCTCTCGCCAGGACCGGACGTAGAAGCGATCCGAACAGGAGGCGCGATCGACATGGTGGGCGACACAAACGTTCGGACTGGCCAGTGCCATTGCGGCGCGGTGCGTTTCGAGGCGACGCTCAGCGACGGCTTCAATTCGATCCGCCGCTGCACTTGCTCTTACTGCCGGATGCGAGGCGCCGTCGTTGTCATGGCGGAAATGGGTGGGATCAAGATCCTGCGGGGCGAGGATGCGCTGACAACCTACCGCTTCCACACCGGGTCAGCGCAGCACTTCTTCTGTTCTCGCTGCGGAATATATACACATCATCAACGACGATCTAACCAGAATCTGTATGCCGTGAACGTGGCTTGCCTGGATGGGGTAAGCCCATTCGATTTCCCTGAGGTGCCTGTTATGGATGGCGTCAATCACACGAACGACACCGGCAAGCCAACGCGTCGCGCAGGCGCCCTCCGCTTCATCCCGGCTGACTAACTACCGCTGTCTGCCGACGACCGCTCAGCGATGCTCCAGCCTAGAAGCTGATCGTCCCTAAACCACCCATATCCGACGCGCAAAAATCAAGAATCTCGCTGAAAAAAGCTGGCGGCTGAAAAGGCGCGGCGGGCGCTTTGTCGCCGCGATTGGCTGGGAATGTTAGCTTTGGTTCCTGACGCACAGACCTGACAAGGAGCAAGAAAGATGCCCCCCGATCTCTTTTCCCCGATCGGCGACACGGGACTTCAGCCTTCGATCATCCGTGGCCTTTACGCGACGCCGACGGCCCCGCTGCCCTTCCTGAACGGCGTCGTCGTCCGATCCTTCGTTCTCGAGCGCAAGCAGGGAAACATCATCATCTATCACTCGCCGGGCATCAACGCCGCCGCGCACGAGATACTGGAACTGGGGCGGCCCGGCCGGCTTCTGCTCAACCATTGGCATGAGGCGATGTACGACGCGCCAGAACTCGACGCGCCGATCTTCGTGCATAAAAATGATCGCTCGCAAACAAAATTGCCGATCGCCGGCGTGTTCTCAAATCGGGAGAAAATCGCCGACGATCTTGAAATTATTCCCACGCCTGGCCATACCGCCGGCACTACGACGTTCCTGTGGGACAATGGCGAGCACCGCCTGCTGTTTCCCGGAGACTCGATCTGGGTCCAAGGCGGCGAATGGAAGGCTGTTCTGCTCGGGGAGAGCAACCGCGAAGCCTATCTCGCCAGCCTTTCGCGCCTCATGGACCTGGACTTCGATATCCTCGTGCCGTGGGGGAGCGAGGAGGGTCAGCCCTACGGCTACGGCGTCACCCGTCTCGAGGCGCAGAAGAACCTGAGAAGGATCATCGATCGCCTGCAGGCTGGAGAGAGTGGATAGTCGCCGAGATCTGATAACGCGAATGTCGGGAGACGCGCGTCTTGTGAAGAAATCAGGAATTTTGACGAAGCCCCTCTGGCTGAAAATCGGGGACTTATAAGAGAGGGCGCGTCCCTTCTCGATCTCGGCTACGCCTCGGGCGGTTTCACGCATTTCCGTAGCAGTTCGCCATATTGCTCCCTTTCCATGGGACTGAGATGGCTGAGACTGATGTCAAAGGCGTCGCTGAGAGTTTTACGGAGATTACGATTACGGGGACGCCATACACAATCCCCCATCCTGGCGTTTGATAACGAGGCGCCTCTACACGAATCACGAATTAATGCAATGCGTATCACGTCCCCGTAACTGGAGATTACGGGGACGCCATACACAATCCCCCATCCTGGCGTTTGATAACGAGGCGCCTCCACACGAATCACGAATTAATGCAATGCATATCACGTCCCCGTAACTGCCCCACGCCTGGCCATACCGCCGGCACTACGACGTTCCTGTGGGACAATGGCGAGCACCGCCTGCTGTTTCCCGGAGACTCGATCTGGGTCCAAGGCGGCGAATGGAAGGCTGTTCTGCTCGGGGAGAGCGACCGCGAGGCCTATCTCGCCAGCCTTTCGCGCCTCATGGACCTGGACTTCGATATCCTCGTGCCGTGGGGGAGCGAGGAGGGTCAGCCTTACGGCTACGGCGTCACCCGTCTTGAAGCGCAGAAGAACCTGAGAAGGATCATCGATCGCCTGCAGGCCGGAGAGAGTGGATAGTCGCCGAGATCC
>NZ_LMUI01000024.1:73881-144447 GCF_009765995.1 Methylocapsa sp. S129 | reverse complement strand
CGTAGCAGTTCGCCATATTGCTCCCTTTCCATGGGACTGAGATGGCTGAGACTGATGTCAAAGGCGTCGCTGAGAGTTTTACGGCCCCGCTCGCACACTTTGCGTCCCAGCGGGGTGAGGTTGATTTCAAATCGCCGCAAATCCGAAGCTACTGTTTTTCTTTCCACGTACTTCAATTGTTCAAATTTCTTGATCAAAAAAGTCACCGTGGGCTTGGGCAAGGTCAGGCGTCTGGCAAGAGCGGCCGGATGCTTCAGTTCTTCAATTGAAGCCAGCAGAAAAACGCCTTTGACGTCCAACTTATCCGCAGCCAATGCGCGTTCCGCATTTTGCGTGATCAGTTCGTAGAATTGAAGGTGCAACTGCAGGAGGCGCCAATTATTCATATTTCTCCTTGACGGGTCGGCGATATAGTTTAATGTGGAACTATTCAATATGAAATAGTTCCACATAGCGTAGCCCACCTGGGGAAACATTGCCATGGCTAAAACAGTTTTGATCACCGGGGCCTCGAGCGGCATCGGGCGGGCTACCGCGCTTTATTTCGCCGAACAGGGCTGGAACGTCGCCGCGACCATGCGCGATCCGCTCAAGGCCGATCCCGCGCTTAAACATCCGCAAATCAGCTTGTTCCCATTGGATGTGACGAATGGCGACTCCATAACGCAAGCCATAAGCGCTTCGTTAAGTCGCTATAAAAAGATCGATGTGCTGCTCAACAACGCAGGCTACGCCTTATTCGGCCCGATTGAAGCGGTCGATAATCAGCAAATCCAAGAGCAATTTGCGACGAATGTATTCGGCTTAATCAATGTCACGCAACAAATACTCCCCGCCATGCGAAAAGCGGGCGAAGGTTTGATTATCAATGTCTCTTCCATTATCGGCCGCATGGCTCTTCCCTACGCCTCATCATACATCGCGACAAAATTCGCAGTGGAAGGGTTGAGTGAATCGATGCGCTATGAGCTGGAGCCGTTTCATATCCGCGTCAAAATAATCGAACCCGGCAGCATCAATACGGAATTCGGCAAGGGCAGCATGCAAACGGCGGTGAGCGACCCTTATCGAGTAAGCCTGGCCAAATTTTTGGCTATATTTACGAAAAGGAACTCTGGAGGGTCCAGGCCGGAGGAAGTTGCGAAAGTCATCTACCGCGCGGCGAATGACCCAAGCAATCGGTTACGATACCTCGCCAAACCCGGCCCATTTTTTCGGCTGAATCGAGTTTTGCCCGATGCGGCGTGGCGGCGGTTGCTGGTGAAAGCAATGGTGAAATAGAAGTTATTTCGGTAAATTGAGATGATCAGCCGCCGCGACCGATCCAGGCGCCTACAAACAACCTGATGCTTCGCTGTCCTGATAAATCGGTTGTGCGTTTTGTTGGTCTAACCGAGATGGTCGAGACCGCAGCGGCGTGCGAACTTATCCAGAGCGTGTGTCTCTCGAAAAGGTTTTGAGAGACGAGCGGCGCGGCGGCCAGTCGTCACAAAGTCCCGCGAAAACGCCCCTCGAAACTCATTCTCGATTCCGGCCTCTCAAAAGGTCGCGGGAGGCGTAGGTTTTGAGAGGTGCAGCAATCAGGAATTTTGACGAAGCAATTTTCAAAACGCGTCAGGCTCTAGCTGTCTAACTAACGCCACATCGTCTCCCTAGGGACGCGCGCCGTCCGCCGACCATTCTGGGCGATCGAGGCTGGCGAAGGGAGGCTCCATGTCGAATTCGCGGCTGATCGTCCTGGCGATACTGGCGTCGCTCGGCCTTTGCGGATTCGCCTTTGCCGACGACGCGCCCGCCGATCTGCATGCGCCGGCGCCGAAGCTGAGGCCGAAGGACGCGAAGCCAGCCGCTCCCGCGGCGGCCAAGCCTGGGATCAGCGCCGCCGAGGCGGTGCGCCGCGCCAACGCCTGGCTCGACGGCGCCAAGACGCTGATCGCGAATTTCGTCCTGGTCGGACCGGACGGCCATCGGGCCGAAGGCAAGTTCGAATTGGAGCGCCCAGGCCGCATGCGCTTCCAGTTCTCGCCGCCCGACCGGCTAGAGATCGTCGCCGACGGGCGCAGCTTCGCCGTGCGCGACCAGAAAATGGACACCCAAGACCTCTATCTCATCAGCCAGACGCCGCTGAAATTCCTGCTCGCCGACCATTTCGATCTCGCCAAGACCACCCAGGTTCTCAACGTCGACGCCAACAACGACAAGGCGGTGTCGATCCTCATCGAGGACAAGGCGACGCTCGGCGGCTCGGCGCAGATCGAACTCCTCTTCGATCCCTCGACCTTCGCCCTCAAGCAATGGACGGTCAACGACGCTCAAGGCGCGCAGACCGTGGTGAGCTTGTTCGACATCGACCTTGCGACCAAGCCCGATGAAGCGGAGTTTAAGATCGACGAGCAGCGCATGATCGGGCAGAAGCACTAGAGCGTGCGGCGATTCCGTCGAATCGCGCCATGCTCTATCCGCTCTTCCCCGCCGTGCGACGATGCCGGTCATCCGCGGCGGGTTGGCAGGCGCGGTCTACTATGGGGACAAACCGGACATGGAACGGGATCGTTTTCAATTTCGGTGAGCTTCCCTTGACAGCTTGCCCGCCCTGCGGCCGATTGTTTTAGTTAGGGAGAAGCCTCACGATGACCATCGTCATTACCGCCTTTGAACGGTCGCCCGATGGCGGCAAGGGACTGGCGCGCGATACGCGCGTTCGCTGGGCGCTTGAAGAAGCTGGCCAGCCCTACGAGGTTCGCCTGGTTTCGTCCCGCGCGATGAAGGAGCCAGCGCATCGGGCGCTGCATCCTTTCGGCCAGATTCCGACCTATGAGGAGGGCGATCTCGTCCTGTTCGAGACAGGAGCGATCATGCTCCATATCGCCGAGCGCCATGCGGGCCTGCTGCCGGTCGATTCCAATGCCCGGGCGCGCGCGATCGCCTGGATGTTCGCCGCGCTCAACACGGTGGAGCCGCCGATCCTTGAACTCGTAACCGCCAGGTTTCTGGAGGGCGATAAGCCCTGGACTAAAGAGCGCATGCCTCTGGTCGTGGATCGCATCCACGCCCGTCTGAAGCAACTGTCCGATCGTTTGGGCGATGCCGAGTGGCTCGATGGCGCCTTCAGCGCGGGCGACCTGATGATGGCGTCGGTGCTGCTCAGGCTGAAACCGTCGGGCATCCTGAACGAACACCCGAACCTTGTCGCCTATGTCGCCCGCGGCGAAGCGCGGCCCGCCTATATCAGGGCTTTCGCCGCTCAATTGGCGGTTAACGCGGGCAAGCCGCCGGCCGGCTGATGGAGGCGCGGATAGGGATTGGCGCCGAAGGGTCAAGGCGGTGGGAGTGCCATGTCCTTTTGGTGTGCGACGCGGCCATCAGGCCGCGTCGCACACCAAAAGGACATGAATGCAAATAGCCGCGCCGACGAGACGCAGTCATCCCGAAGGGACCGTAGCGTAGCGGAGGACCGGCGCAGCCGGTTGACGGCGACTCGGCGGCGTGGCCACCCCCGGCGTAAACTAAGAACTGCCCGCCCCCTTACGGCAAGTAAATGAGCGAAAGCGCCGGCCGGCGAAACACCGACCGTCCCCGCCTCAAAACCCCGCCGGCGTCCTGTCGAACCACGGCTTCGCCTGTTCAAGTTGCGCGGCCAATCGAACAAGCGTCGCTTCATCGCCCATCCGCGCAGCGAATTGCATGCCGATCGGCAAGCCGGCGGCGTTCCAGCAAAGCGGCAATGATATTGCGGGTTGGCCGGTGACGTTGAACAGCGGCGTGTACGGAATGAATTCAAGCGATTTCGTCGCCAGCACTTTCGCCAGGCCGCTCGCTCTCATGAACCATCCAGCCCGCAACGGGCCGATGATGTTCAGCAGCGCCCGTTCCGCGGCGGTCGGCTGTAGCGCGCCGATCAGCGTTGGCGGCGCGGCGAGGGTCGGCGTCAACAGCGCATCGTAATCTTCAAAGAAATCGCCGACGCGGCGCGACCAGCTCTGCAGATAATTGGCGGCGGCCGCATAGTCGCCCGCGCTCCACGAGCGGCCAAGCAGGCCGATCACAAATGTAGCGGCCTCAAAATCCGCAAAGCCAAGTTTGCGGCCGGCGAGCTTGCCCGCCTGCGCAATGTCGGCGGACGTTTCCCCGGCGACGATCGTCATGAAGGCCATCAGCCATGGTTCTGCATCGAACGGCGGCGTCGCCTCGACGACGTCATGGCCGAGGTCTTTGAGCAAAGAGGTTGTCGCATTCAGCCCTTCCAGGCAATCGGCGTGGATCGTCTGGGCGAGGAATGGCGCCGTGGTGTAGCCGATGCGCAGCTTGCCGGGCGGCGTGGCGGCCTCTGAGAGATAGGGACGCGCCGGCGCCGGGATTTCATAGGGCGCGCCTGCATCCGCGCCGGCGGTCGCATCAAGCAAAGCCGCGCTGTCGCGCACCGAGCGGGTGACGGCGTGGCCCACCGCAAAGCCGCGCCAGCTCTCGCCGACGATCGGCCCGAGCGGCGTGCGGCCGCGCGTCGGCTTCAGTCCGACGAGGCCGCAGCATGAGGCGGGAATGCGGATCGAGCCGCCGCCGTCGGTCGCATGCGCCATCGGCGCGATGCGCGCGGCGACCGCCGCGGCCGAGCCGCCGCTCGAGCCGCCTGGTGTGCGCGAGAGGTCCCAGGGATTTCTCGCCGGACCGAACGCTTCGGGCTCCGTGACCGGCGCCAGGCCAAATTCCGGCGTGTTGGTTTTGCCTACGACGATCAGGCCTGCTTTTTTATAGCGGCGCACGATCTCGCCGTCGTAATCGCAAGGGATTTTCGCGAGGACGCGATTGCCGTTGCTCATGGGGGCGCCCGCGAACGGCGCCATCAGATCCTTGAGCAGGAAAGGCACGCCGGCGAACGGCCCTTCATGGGCGCCCGCGGCGGCGAGCCGCGCGGAATCATAGAGCTTAGAGATGACCGCATTAATCCTGGGATTGCGGGCCTCGATGCGCGCAATGCATTCCTCAACAAGATCGAGGACGCTGACCTCGCCCTTGCGCACCAGCTCGGCCAGGCCCAGACCGTCATAGCGCTCGAATTCACTCATGCCGCCCATGGATTCCCCCCCAAAAAAGAATCCTCGGGCGAAGGGGACGCGCACGCTTCGCGCGCGGTCTATCTTCCCCGCGAATTCCAGATTGATACTGTGTCAATTGGCGGAATATTCAAAGCCGCTTTTGCGCACGGCGTCTTGCCTTTCCAATCGCCTTGGCGCCTGGCGGTCCGTCGCAGGTCGAGCAGTTCTTATTTTGGCATCCGTTACGTCATGGCCGTGAGACCACACGGTTGTCCGGTTGATTTTTTTCGGAGACGTTGGCGCGGCGAACTCCCTCCCCCCTTGTGGGGGAGGGCCGGGGTGGGGGGTCGCGCTAACCCCTCTGATTGCGGGCTTTGAGAAGATTCTGAGAGGCCCGTGCGACCCCCCTCCCTAACCCTCCCCCACAAGGGGGTAGGGGATTCTCGCGCTCTCATCTTATCGCGAGAATCCTTGCATTGAGGCGCCATTCGTCTCAATCGGCCGCTATGTCTGGCCGTTCCAAAGTATGTCAATTTCCTCAACCGGACTGCCGTGTAACAAGCACGGCCATGACGGAGGATTGCCGCCTCCCGGCCGTAACGAGAGCTGCCGCCGCAAGTCAGGCGCTCTTGACGCTGGCCGCCATAGACCGTCACGTTGGTGCGCACTCAGCAAGTCCAGGGAATGCCATGCCAGCCAGCGCCGCCGATCTTGTCGCCCGTCTTGACCTCGAAACCATCGAGGTCGACATATTTCGCGGGCGCTCGCCGCAAGATAGCTGGAAGCGCGTCTTTGGCGGGCAGGTGATCGCGCAGGCGCTGGTCGCCGCCTCGCGCACCGTGGAGGGGCGGACGCCCCATTCGCTGCACGGCTATTTCATGTTGCCCGGCGATCCCCTTGTGCCGATCGTGTTCGAAGTCGACCGCATCCGGGACGGCAAAAGTTTCACCACGCGCCGGGTCAACGCCATCCAGCACGGCAAGGCGATCTTTTCGCTCTCAGCGTCCTTTCAGGTTGAAGAACAAGGCGTCGAACATTCCTTGCCGATGCCGGCGGCGCCCGATCCCGACACGCTCGTCGATTCGATCGATCTTCTGCGCTTTGCGGGGGAAAAGGCGCAACAGCGCATGCAGGAATTTGCCCATCGCATTCGACCCATTGAAATTCGCCCGATCGATCTGTCTCGCTATGCGCCCGGCGCACGCGGCGTGCCCAGAGAGCCCAGGCAATCTCTGTGGATCCGTATCGCAGGGCGTTTGCCCGACGATCCCGCCATCCACCGCGCCGCATTGGCGTTCCTGTCGGATATGACGCTGATCGATACGGCGCTTGTCGCCCATGGATACAGCGTGTCCGACCCAGAATTCCAGGTCGCCAGCCTCGATCACGCTCTATGGTTCCATCGCCCGTGCCGCGCCGACGAATGGCTGCTTTATACGCAGGACAGCCCGAACAGCGGCGGCTCGCGCGGCTTGACGCGCGGCCTCCTCTATTCCCGCGCGGGCGTTTTGGTGGCGAGCGTCGTGCAGGAAGGTCTGATCCGGCGGCGGCGAGAGGGCGCGTGACTTCGAGAGGGACAAGCAACGGGCGATCCTATCAGAACGCGCAGAATTGTGTGCCGCTTCAAGGCCGTTTGAGATCGAGCGTCGCCAGGAATTGATCCGCAATCGGCCGCCACCTCTCGGGATAAAGCCGCAGCAAATGGCCGTCGCCCGGAACGCCGTCGATGAGCTCAAAACGCGCGCGACCGCCGGCCGCCGTGAAGGCCTGATAATATTCCCGGATCAGGGCTTCATCATAGAGCTTGTCGTTGTCCGCATAGAGCCAAAGCTGCGGAACCTTGTCCGCCGCGCCGCGGCCAGCATTCGCATAATACGGCGTGGTCACCGGTCCGTAGGGATACCAGCCGCCGGAGAAATTCACCACGCCCATGACCTCGCTGGGCTTGAGGCCGGCATAGTGCATGGCGAGAAACCCGCCGCGCGACTGGCCGGCGAGCAGTACCGGCCCCGGCCTTACGCCCGGCAGTTTGCGGCCATAGGCGATCGCCGATTCCAGATCCTCGACGGCTTGCGCGACGCCTGACGAAACATCAACGAGGCTACCCTCATGATCGCGTCCAAAATCATCCTCGCCGTTGATTCCCTCGGACCTTCCGTATCCACGGCGCATCAGCGCAAGCACGGCAAAACCTTTGTCGCGCAGCCAATGCGCCTCGGTCGAGAATGACCAGGTCCTGAGCTGATTTCGGCCGACTTCCGATCCGTGGGTGATGATCGCCAGCGGCGCCGGCCCAGGACCGGCGGGCGGATAGAATGTCGCCTCGAGCATGATTGGCCGTGCGCCATCGGGCGTTCGAACCGTAAGATGCGGAATCGATACGCGCGCGCCGGGCCAGGGCCATTCGATCGGTCGATCCCCTGCCGCAAGGCGCGCCGCATCGGTGCGGACCAGCGTTCCCGAGGTCACGCCGCCGTTTTTAAGGGTCGCGGTCATGTACAGCCGGTCGGGACCATCGAAGGCGTATCGGAAGGTGCGAAATCCCGTCATGGTCAGCACGCCGTCGACGATCGTCGCCTGGTCCCGCCACCACTCCCGATTCGTGCCGTAGAACGCCGAGTCTGCTTGCGCAAAAACCACGTTCGCATGCCCATCGGGCGTGACGCGCTCGACCACGAGAATATGCCTGTCGTCATGCCAGGTCCCGATCCACGCGCCTTGAAAGCGGGCGATCTCGGGCGGCGCGTCGGGCGCCGGAATCTCCATATCGAACTTGTCGGGCAGCGGAACGACCGACTCCGGATCAACGGTCAGCGGTTGGGCCTGAGCGTTGTGCATCCAAGTCATGGATACCGCCACAATCGCCATCAGCAAGTTGCGCATGTTCCGCCCGAAGCCCAGCCGAAATCCCGCTCCGCGATGGCCTCGCGGACGCAGACGCATCGAGGTTATGCACTGCTAGGAAGCTTCCCTGGCGCGCCAGCATGCGCTCCGGCGCATCATGGCAAAACCGTGCGGCGCTCTCAAGACGGGAGCAGGAGGTGTTCTGTGACGCCACGAAGTCGGCATCGCTTCAGCGTGTGGCGCATCGCATCATTTTGCCGCGCTGAGGAATTTTGTCGCTGTCGGGGCCTGCGGAACTCTGGCAAGCCTTTCGCCCGGCAGATCGTGGGTTCGCAGCCCGATTTCTAGGCGCCCATTTTTTAATCAACGCAGCCAGCGCGGCGGAAAGCTGGAGAAGGGCATCCCCTTCCATTCCCGCTGAATATTCCAATATTTCATAGACTTACCTTGCCAGAACCTGCTTGGCACAAGGCTTGTTAAGAAAGCCCGTGAGCGGGGCGACTTTGGCGCGCCCAGCCGACACCGCGCGGGGATGGGGGCGCTCGTTCTCTAAGCCCTGGGAACCGCCAAGCTGGGATGAGGCACATGAAAATAGTAATGGCAGTGATTAAGCCGTTCAAGCTTGAGGAGGTGCGCGACGCGCTCACCTCCATCGGCGTGCACGGCCTGACGGTCACCGAAGTCAAAGGCTATGGCCGGCAGAAGGGGCACACGGAAATCTACCGCGGCGCGGAATATGCCGTGAGCTTTCTGCCCAAGCTGAAGATCGAAGTCGCGGTCAACGCCAATCTTGTCGATCAGGTCATCGAAGCCATCACGGCGGCCGCGCGCACCGGCCAGATCGGCGACGGCAAGATCTTCGTTTACGGCATCGACTCGGCGGTCCGCATCCGCACTGGCGAAAAAGATTCAGACGCCCTCTGAGGCGACCCCATCCTCATTCCAATCGGAGTTTCCTCAAATGAAACTGTCTAGGTTCCTTGCTGGCCTCGCGCCGGCGCTGGCGATCGGCGCGCTGATCACCTTTACCGGGTTAAGCCCTTCGCGCGCTGACGACGCGCCCGCGGCGCCCGCCGCCGCCGCTCCTGCGGCTGCGGCTCCCGCGGCCGCTGCGCCGGCGGCCGATGCAACCGCGGCGCCCGCCGCCGCCAAGCCGGCCCCGCCGGCGACGCCCGCTTGCGCGGCCGGCGTAGCGGCTGTCGACGCCACGGACAAATATGCCGCCGTCCCGGCCGTCCCCGCCGTTCTCACGAACTGCACGCCCTCGGGCGGCGACACCGCCTGGATGCTGACCTCCGTCGCGCTGGTGCTCATGATGACCATCCCGGGCCTCGGCCTCTTCTACGGCGGCATGGTCCGCAAGAAGAACGTCGGCGACACCGTGATGACCAGCTTCGCGATCACCTGCCTGATCACGGTGCTCTACGCCGTCGTCACCTACAGCCTGGCGTTCACTCCGGGCGGCTGGTTCATCGGCGGAACGACTCGAGCGTTCCTTCAGGGCATATTGAGCGACGTCAATAATGGCGGCATTGGCAATCCCAATCCGTTGGCGCCGACGATCCCCGAGACGGTCTACATGTGCTTCCAGTTGACCTTCGCGATCATCACACCGGCCCTGATCGCCGGCTCCTTCGCGGAGCGCATGAAGTTCTCGGCGATGCTCTGGTTCATCGGCTTGTGGGCGATCGTCGTCTACGCGCCAGTCGCTCATTGGGTCTGGGGTCCGGACGGCATGTTCTCGACGGCTAACCTCGACGACAAGGGCAACTTCGCTGGCAAGGTGATGGTCCTCGACTATGCCGGCGGCACGGTCGTGCACATCAACGCTGGCGTCGCCGGTCTGATGGCGGCCCTGATGCTTGGCAAGCGCCGCGACACCGGTCCTGGCCACAATATGGTGCTGACGTTCATCGGCACCGGCTTGCTGTGGGTTGGCTGGTTCGGCTTCAACGCCGGTTCGGCGGTCTCGGCCGGCGTGCAGGCCGGTATGGCGATGACGGTCACCCAGATCGCCACCGCTGTCGCAGCCCTGACCTGGATGTTCGTCGAATGGGCCCATCGCGGCAAGCCGACGGTCATCGGCATCTGCTCGGGCGCCGTCGCCGGCCTCGTCGCTATCACGCCGGCTTCGGGTTTTGTCGGTCCGATCGGTTCGATGGTGATCGGCGTCGCTTGCGGCGTCGGCTGCTACCTCGGCGCCACCGCCCTCAAACACGCCTTTGGTTACGACGACGCGCTTGACGCCTTCGGCGTGCATGCCGTCGGCGGCATCATCGGCGCGATCCTGACCGGCGTGTTCGCGATCAACCAGTATAGCGGCCATTCCGGCTGGATCGAGGGCAATCCGGGTCAGGTGATCAACCAGCTCATCGGCGTGGGAACGGTCATCGTCTATGACGCGATCCTCTCGCTGATCATCCTGAAGATCATCGATGTGACCATCGGCCTTAGGGTCAGCGACGAAGTCGAGCGCGACGGCCTCGATCTCGCGCTGCATGGCGAGGTCGTGCAGTAAGACAAACCAAGCCGGGCGGCGGCGTCATGCGCCGCCGCCCTCGCCTTCTGATTTCTTCGTTTCCTCCCCAACTCAGCGCCCTCTCGCGAGGGCGCTTTTTTTTTGCGTTTTCGCAGCGATGGAACCCCAGGTCGCGGTCGTCGCGGCGCGTCGAACGGGCGCTGTCCAGGGCGATGACACCATTGGGAGAACGGCTCGCTCCGGCGGCGCGAGCGACGCGAGGAGACCTTCGCCCCTGGGCCGACTTCGCCCGGCCGCAGTTTTTCGTTTCACGGACAGAGAGCGTCGCGCACCCATTAAGGTTAGGCCGGCATTAACTCCGCGCGCCTAGCTTGCGGCAAGACCGGCGCCGGGCGCCGCGCCCCGATCCGGTCGAGTGCGGACCAAGCTATGCGAACCACGAGCTTTTCGATCATCGACTACCTGCCCGATTCTCTTCGGGAATTTCCCAAACGGCGCGCGGCCGAGCTGATCGGCCTTGGCGTCCTCACGGGCGTCGGGGCGATGTCGCTCGCCTTGCTGACATGGTCAGTCGAAGATCCCAGCTTGAACCATGCGACATCGACGGCGATCCACAATCTTTTGGGCGCCCCCGGCGCCATCGCCGCCGACATTGCGATGCAATCCATGGGGCTTTCATGCGTCGTAGCGCTGACGCCGCCGGCATTCTGGGGTTGGCGCCTGATGACGCGCCGCAGGCTGGAGCGCGCGCGCATCCGGGTGGCTCTTTGGCTCGTCGGCTCGACCGCGGCCGCCGGCCTCGCCTCATTCCTGCCCGCCCCTGCCCGCTGGCCGCTGCCGACGGGCCTTGGCGGCGTCCTGGGCGACGCCGTCTTGTGGCTTCCCCGCTGTTTCTTCGCGGGCTCGGCGAGCGGCATGTTGATCGCCGGCTTGACGCTGGCCGGCGTCGCCATCCTGACTTTGACGGCGGCGGCCGGCTTTGGCCTGATGCAGACGCAGGACGATGACGAGTTCGAGACGAGAGCCAAGACCGTCGCCCCGCCCCGCCGCCGCGTCGAAGAGCCGGTCGACAACGAGGACGAGGATTCGGAAGGCGAGCCGGGCTTTGGCCTGGTCTCGCTCGGCGCGGCGATCCATGTCGCGCTGACCGTCAAAAGCGCTGTGCGGCGCTTGTTTGCGGCGAGGAAGCGTCAGGGAGAGCCCGGCGGCGTTCCCCCGCGCGCGCCATGGCTCAATCGCCAGAGCAGCTTTTTTTCCTCGGGCGACGATCATTCCAGCGCCCTCGCATCGCCCCGCCGCGTCGAACCGTCTTTCGGCGCGACGGCGCCTGGCCGTGGGCCAGCGCCTGCCGCGGCGCCCGCCGATGTCGCCCAGCCGGCCGCGGCGAGCGCGGTCTCGCGCGTCGCCGCGCCCGCCGGCGCCCTCAAACCAGGGCGGCGCATCGCCAACGAAACGCAGCCTTCGCTGCTCGATCGCATCAACCACGCTTATCAGCTTCCCCCGCTGTTCATGCTGGCGGAGCCCAAGAAACTGGTCGCCTCCAAGATTTCCGAGGACGCCCTTGAGCAGAACGCGCGTCTTCTCGAAGGCGTGCTCGACGATTTCGGCGTCAAGGGCGAGATCATCAACGTCCGCCCCGGCCCTGTCGTGACGCTCTATGAACTGGAGCCGGCGCCGGGCATCAAATCGTCGCGCGTCATTGGCCTCGCCGACGATATCGCGCGCTCGATGTCGGCGATCTCGGCCCGCGTCGCCGTGGTGCAGGGACGCAATGCGATCGGCATCGAACTGCCCAACCAGCGCCGCGAAACCGTCTATTTGCGCGAACTCCTCGCCAGCCAGGATTTCGAGAAGTCGAAACACCGCCTGCCGATCGCGCTCGGCAAGACGATCGGCGGCGAGCCGGTGATCGTCGATCTCGCGCGCATGCCGCATCTGCTCGTCGCCGGCACGACCGGTTCGGGCAAATCGGTCGCCATCAACACCATGATCCTGTCGCTGCTCTATCGGCTGAAACCCGAACAGTGCCGGCTCATCATGGTCGATCCGAAAATGCTCGAACTCTCCGTCTATGACGGCATTCCGCATCTGCTGACGCCTGTCGTCACCGATCCGAAAAAAGCGGTGGTCGCCCTCAAATGGGCGGTGCGCGAGATGGAGGACCGCTACAAGAAAATGTCCAAAGTCGGCGTACGCAATATCGACGGCTTCAACGTGCGCGTCGCGGAGGCCGCCGCCAAGGGTGAAATCATCACGCGCACGGTGCAGACCGGCTTCGATCGCGAGACGGGCGAGGCGATCTACGAACAGGAGGAGATGGAGCTCTCCGAACTGCCCTATATCGTCGTCATCGTCGACGAAATGGCCGACCTGATGATGGTCGCGGGCAAGGATATCGAGGGGGCGATCCAGCGCCTCGCGCAAATGGCGCGCGCGGCCGGCATCCACCTCATCATGGCGACGCAGCGTCCGTCGGTGGATGTGATCACCGGCACCATCAAAGCGAATTTCCCGACGCGCATTTCGTTCCAGGTGACCTCGAAGATCGACAGTCGCACCATTCTTGGCGAGCAGGGCGCCGAGCAGCTCCTCGGCCAGGGCGACATGCTCTATATGGCGGGCGGCGGACGCATCTCGCGCGTGCACGGGCCGTTCGTCGCGGATAATGAGGTCGAAAAAATCGTCGCCCATTTGAAGACGCAGGGCCAGCCGGAATATCTGACCGCCATCACCGAGGACGAGGGCCCGAGCGAAGATGACGAAGGAGGCGGCCCCGCCGCTTCGCCCGGCTCGATGGACGCCGAGGAAGCGGGCGATTATTACGACCGCGCCGTCAACATCGTGCTGCGCGACCGCAAATGCTCGACGAGCTATATCCAGCGCCGTCTCTCGGTCGGCTATAACAAGGCGGCCTCCCTGGTCGAGCGGATGGAGAAGGAGGGGGTCGTCGGTCCCGCCAATCATGCCGGCAAGCGCGAAATCCTGGTCGGCGAGGGGGTCGATCGCGGCGCCTTCTCGGTCGAACAGGACGAGTAGCAGGTCCGTCGTACGAGCAGAACCCAGAAGACCACAATCATGCGGAGTCGCTGAGAAAATTGCTGTCTGAAATAAATGTGCAGGACCCTGCCCACTGAGGAGCTTGCGCCGGCCCGCACAGCCTCTCGTTTGCGGCTACGCGACAGATCGCTAGCGTCCCTGTGGCTCAATGAGTTCGCATCAACCCGTCCGCAAAGAAAGCTGGAGTTTGTCATTCAAATGAATTACAAACACTGACCAGCTTGTTGAACGGAGAAAACGCCCATGGCCGCCAATGCACTCGTGCAGACGCGTATCGACTCGGCCGTAAAAGAGCGTGCGGCGGCGGTTTTGGACAATATGGGTCTGACCATCTCCGACGCGGTGCGTATCTTGCTGACCCGCATCGCCAAAGAGGGCGCCCTACCCCTCGCGTTTGCAACCGATCCTGCGGCCTATGACGCCTGGTTCCGGGGGAAAGTGCAGGAGGCTTTAGAGGATACGCGTCCCCCGATCCCGCACGAAGATGTCGAAGCTCATTTCGTGAGGCGGCGCGCGACAGCCCTCCGTAGAGCCGCCGAGGGCGAGATGTGAAGCTTGAGTGGTCCCATTTTGCGTTGTCGGATCGCGACGAAATTTTCGATTACCTCGAAGCGGATAGCCCACGCGCCGCCATCATGATGGATGACCGGATTAGCGCCTTCGTCGCCCTGCTGATCGAATTCCCGGAGCGCGGCCGCCCTGGTCGCATAAAGGGCACGCGCGAGTTGATCATTAACCAAACGCCATATTTGGCCGCCTATCGGGTTATTGGCGACACTGCGCACATTCTGCGCATCTTGCATGGGTCGCGGCGATGGCCTGATGCAATGCCGGATTGAGGGGCTCATGTGCAGCGATATGATTACGACAATTGGGCGGACGAACCCGGGCGGCAGCGCGTCCAATTAACGCCACATCGGCTCCCTACAGCAGCGCGGCGCGGCCGGCGCACACGAAAAAAAGCCGGCGAAGGAGCCATCATGTCGATGTCGCGGTTGATCGCTTTGCTGGCGCTGATGCTGACCGGCCCCGGCGGATTCGCGCTGGCGCAGGACGCCCCGGTCGACCTGCATCCGGCCGCCAAAGCCACGCCCGGCGCCAAACCGGCCAAAGACGCCAAGGCCGCGCCAAAGCAGGCGATCAGCAGCGCGGAGGCGGTGCGCCGCGCCAACGCCTATTTTGAAAGCGCGCAGGTCCTGACCGCCGATTTCGTGCAGATCGGCCCCGACGGCCATCGCTCCGAAGGCAAGCTCTATGTCGAGCGGCCCGGCCGCATGCGATTCCAGTTCGCGCCGCCCGCCAGGCTCGAGATCATCGCCGACGGGCGCAGCGTCGCCGTGCGCGACCAGAAGATGGATACGCAGGACCTTTATCTCATCGGGCAGACGCCGCTGAAATTCCTGCTTGCCGATCATATCGATCTGGCCAAGGACACCCAGGTTCTGCGCGTCGAGACGAATGACGCCGCCGTGTCGATCCTGATCGAGGACAAGGCGACGCTCGGCGGCTCGGCGCAGATCGAACTGCTGTTCGATCCGACGACCTTCGCCCTCAAGCAATGGACCGTCAACGACGCGCAGGGCTACCAGACCGTCGTGACGCTGTTCAATATCGACCTGACGACGAAACCGGACGAAAGCCTGTTCACGATCGACGAACAGCGGATGATCGGGCAAAAGCACTGAGCGCTGCGCAATCGTCGCGCCGATAACAGGCCGTTCGAGAGACCTGTGCGGCGCATGGTCTGTGGGCAAGTGCGCGCGCGCTCTTGCAACGGCGCGGGAAGCCGCCATTGTCCGCCCGCTCTCTTGGCATAGCAGGCTCCCTTGCGCTTCACCGTCTCGACCTGGAACATCAATTCGGTGCGGCTGCGCATCGGCCTCGTCGCGCGTTATCTGCAGAAGCAGCAGCCGGACGTCCTGTGCCTGCAGGAGACCAAATGCCGCGACGCCGAGTTTCCCCTGTCCGAATTTCACAAGCTTGGTTATCAGCATATCGCGATCAACGGCCAGAAGGGCTATCACGGCGTCGCCATTGTCTCGCGCTTTCCCATCCATTCCAGCCGGAAGCGCGAATTCTGCGGCAAGGGCGATTCGCGCCATATGCATGTGACGTTAGGCGGGGCGGCCGCGGGCCTCGACATCCATAATTTCTACGTGCCGGCCGGCGGCGACGAGCCGGATCCCGAAATCAACGAGAAATTCGCGCACAAGCTCGCCTTCCTTGATGAAATGGAGGCGTGGACGCGCAGCGACAAGATCGCGGCGGGGCGAGCGATCCTTGTCGGCGATCTCAATATCGCGCCGCTCGAACATGACGTCTGGAGCCATAAGGCGCTGCTCTCGGTCGTCAGCCACACGCCCATCGAAGTCGAAAAACTCAACGCGGTCCAGGCGGCGGGCGAATGGGTCGACGCCTTGCGCAAATTCGTGCCCGATAGCCAAAAGCTCTATACGTGGTGGAGCTATCGCTCGCCGGATTGGGCGCTCGCCAACAAGGGGCGCCGGCTCGACCATGTCTGGGTCAGCCCAAAGCTCGGCGCCAATCTGCGCGCGATGGAGATATTGCGTGACGCGCGCGGCTGGGAGCGCACGTCCGATCATGTCCCGATCATGGTCGAACTGGACCTCTAGCGCGCGCCGCAAAGAAGCGGATGCCGGTTTGTCGCGAAGCGCGCGCGTTTTCGGGGAATATAGAGCCTGTTGCGATTCAATCGAATCGTAACAGGCTCTACGCGCCGCTCTCTCCCCGCTATGCGTTCGCTTTTGGGAAGCCGAGCTGTTTGCAGCTAACGCGGTGGGCCGATCTCTGCGTGGCTCAACGGTCGGCCCGCCAAAAGCTTATTCTGGACGAACTCGGCGACTGTGGCGCGGAAGGGGGTGGTTGGCCGCCCAATCAGCCGGGCAAGGTCGCCGCCACCCTCAAATAGCGCCCCCTTCGCCACGCCCGCATCGGTGTCCGACAAGATCATGGCGAATTTTTCGGGCACGCCGGCACTAAGCAGCGCCGTTCGGTAATCTTCCGCGTTCATGTTCCGGTAGGGGAGCGGCTTGCCTGAGGACTCCGCCACAGCGGCGACAAAATCCGCCAGCGTGTAGGAGGCGTCGCCGGCCAACTCGTAGGTGCGGCCGGCATGGTCGCCGCCCGCCAGCACGACCGCCGCAGCCCTGGCGTAGTCGGCCCGGGCGGCGGACGAGATACGGCCCTCCCCGGACGCGCCGAGAAACGCGCCATGCTGCAAGGCGGGCGCAATCCTCCACGTATAAACCTCCGTGTACCAACCGTTCCGTAGCAGCACGAACGGCACGCCGGACTCCGCCAAGGCGGCCTCCGTTTCGCGATGCTCGCCCGCGAGGAACAGCGGGGACGTGTCCGCATGAAGGATGCTCGTGTAGGCGATCAGGCCAACGCCCGCGTCCTTCGCGGCGGCGATGACGTTGCGGTGCTGCGCCGTGCGCTGGCCTAGCTCACTGCCGGAAACCAGGAGAAGCCGATCCACGCCCGCAAGCGCGCTGGCCAGCGTCTCCGGCCGGGAATAGTCGGCGACGCGGACCTCCACGCCTCTGTCGCGAATCGCGACCGCCGCCTCTTTGGCGGGATCGCGCACGCCCGCCACGATGGCGCTGGCGGGCGCTGTCTCAAGGAGCGCGTCAATGACCAGGCTTCCGAGCTGGCCGGTGGCGGCGGTGATAAAGAGCGTGGGCGTGGCGGGCATGATCGTTTTTCCCTGTGGTTTGCATCCGACACAAGGTAACTAAGTGAGACCATGGGCGGCGTGAAGGAGGCAGGATTTTGGGACAAGGTGAGGCAGCAGTAACCGCCCCGGCAGCCGTTGACGCGGCCAGTCACTCCTTCGTCGAAGACCTGCCCGATTGGTCGCCCGACGCCCAATGCCCAGTGCGGGACGTTCTCGATCGCATCGGGGATAAGTGGTCAACGCTGATACTGGTTACTCTCGCGGCGGGCCCGCGCCGGTTCAGCGCCGTCCAGCGCGCGATCCCGGACATTTCCAAGCGGATGTTGACGCAGACTTTCCGCGACCTGGAGCGTGATGGCCTGATCGCGCGCGCGGTATTCCCGACCAAGCCGCCCAGCGTCGAGTACCGGCTAACTCCTCTTGGCGCCACGATCCTTGAACCGCTGGCTTCTCTTGTCCGTTGGGCCAATCGAAGCCATGCCGCAATTAAGGACGCCCGCTTGGCGTTCGATGAGGCCGTCTACCGGTGACAAAGCTACGGCGCTTCGTCAGATTTCCCGCTGTCTGTCCGTTGACCACCAAACGCAGACGCCACGCCCGTCCGCATGAGGGGCGCCGAGCGTATGATTTGACCGCTGGCGCCGGCGCGGGTCCGGCGGCGCGCTTGGCCTGATTGGGGGGTTGCGCGAGGGCGAAACGCGCGCGCTACGCCGATTCCGCCAGTTGATTCGTCCCGTGCCGCAACCGGATCTTGCGGTCCGGGTGCTGTTTCACCGCTTCCTCGAAGGCCGCACGGGCGATCAGGGCGTCTCTGACGACCGCCAGCACTTCCTCGGGCCAGCCCCGGCTATCCATCGCCTCGACCTGAAACATCTGTCGGGTTCGTTTGATTTTGGGAGGCCCCAACATGTCGCCATAGGCTCGAAGCGCCGCCAAGGCGAGATCGACGCATTGCGGCGTCAGATGCGCGCCGGCGCCGCGTTGGGAATGTTGCGCCAATTGATCGGCAAGTTTGTGGATGTCGCCACTCGCCAAGCTGTCAATCGAATCGGGCTCAATCATGAGGTGACACACCGCCGTAAGGTTAAGCGCCGCCGACTATGAATCCCGGAATCGCCGCGAAGAGAATTGGCCCTCATCTCAGCTACCCGTTCTTTCCACTCAGTAAACGATCGGAATGATTTCCACTGGAGCGGAAATCGAGCGAGACACAGAACGGCTCTCTAACATTAAGCGGCGTCGGACACATTTCCCGTAATCGACGTGGGGAGAATTGGCCTTCACGCCTGCGGCCCGTTCTTCCGAGTCAGTAAACGTTTGCGCGACAAAACGACACATCAGCGATATCGGATAATAGTATGAGGGGACGAGCCGGAAAACGGCGAATCCCCTAGTTTCGATATGCGGCAAAGTGACGCATAGAGGGGCGAATTTCCCTTGATTTCATTCTCCGCGCGGGACGCCGGCGAAAATCGCAGGCGACTTTGCCCCCCAAACGAGCCTCATTGATTGCACGGCATGTCGCATAATTTTCACGGCAAAGGTGTTACAAAATGTTTACCATAAAGTTTCACCGCAGGCTTGGCGGCGGGGGTTTTCCTTAGCGGCGGCGATTTTCGCGACTTTTAGCCGCCGCCAGGCGATGCGCCTTTCCATTGGCCTGGCGCGGCTTTCACAATTCGAACAAAGGGCGCTACGCCGATTCAGCCAGGACGCGCGCGTGGTGTTTCAATCTGATTTTGCGGCCAGATTGCCACTCCGCCGCCTCATCAAATATGGCCCTGGCGATCAACGCGTCGGAGGCAAGCGCCAGAATCTCTTCGGCGCTCCCTTCGGCGACCACGGCCACCACCTGGAATGGGTGCGCCTCGAACGCTGGCTGGGACTGCTCGACGGCCTCGATATGGGCGCGAAGCGCGACCAGCAGCCGTTCAACCAAATCGGGCGTCAAATGTGCGCCCGCGCCGGTTCGCGCACAGATTTCAAGATGTGCGACCAACTTTCCGATGTCGTCGACTGATTCCATAGCCGACTCCTCTGCGCTGCGGCCGATTTTCTCCGTCCCTTTGGCTACCGGGGCGCGACAAAAACTCATGCCTGCAAAGCCCTGAAAACTCCGTCGTATTTTCCGTCAGACGTCTGCGACTCACCAGCCTAATTTAGAGGGGAGGCGTCTCTTCGCGACCGTTTGGAAGCCTGCATCTGTAGCCGCCTGCTGTTCGACGGTCGCGACCGTCATGTCGCCGTCAGAGGGGCAGTGCGCCGCGACGATGACGATTCATGGGCAGGATATGGGCTATTATATGACGATATAAATTAGTACAATATTAGATTGCTTTTATTATGCTGACTTCAATGCCGCCATTGCGGCGCATGCCGGGGAAACAGGAAACCAGCCGACGCCGAACGAGGCATGATTATCGCGGCGGCTACCCTTGTCGCAATATCGCGGCGCAGGCGGACGCCGATCCGTAAAACGGGAGGAGCAGGCATGGGGCCGTTATGGAACAAAGGCCGCAACGCCGCAGACGAATTCGCGATGGGCGCGCCGAGCTTCCTTCCGCCTTTGACGCGCGAGATGGCGATCTTCTTCGACCCTTCCGCCCCCGATCAGGCCGATGACAGGAGCGTCAGAGGCGCCAGCGCCATAGAATTCGCGCTAGTTTTTCCGATGTTCGTTCTCCTTATATTTGGATTGATTTGTTACGCTACAGTAGAAAATACGTACATTGGAACTCAAGAGCTTGCAGCAGAAGCTGCTCGGGCGTCGGTCGCTGGAATGTCTGATACAGAGCGCTCAAGCATAGTTACGACATTTATCAGCAGCAATATAGGATCTTATACTTTCCTCGATCCAAAGAAAATTTCAGTGACGTCAGCGACAGTTAGCACCAGTCCATCCACCTATCAGGTGAATATTACTTACGACATGTCCGGTTCATTCGTCTACCAGTTCAGCAATCTGCTCCCGCTGCCCTCGCCGACGATCCACAGGACAGCCGTCGTCTTGAACGGGGGCGCGTGAAGCGCGCCATTGCCAATGGGAGGCCGGCATGAATCTTAGGCATTGTCGTCGCTTCGCCGCGGATAGCCGCGGCGCCGTCGCCATAGCGACAGCGCTGTTGTCCGTCATTCTGCTTGGCTTCGTCGCGATCGCGGTCGACATCGGTTTTTTCTACTTCCAGAAGCGCGATCTCCAGACTTATACCGATCTTGCGGCCATCGCCGCCGCCCAGAATCTCGCCACCGCCCAGCAGACGGCGACCAGCGAACTGCAGTTGAACGGCTATCCCGCCGGCGTCCTGCAAAGCGTCGCGACCGGAATCTATTCCGCTAATAGCGCGACGCCCGCCGCGCAAAGATTCCAGGCGCAGGCGAGCGGCGCCAATGCGGTGCTGGTGACGACGCAAGCGACGGCGCCGGTGTTCTTTAGCGGCGTCTTCAGGGCCCTCGCCTCCTCCAGCAACAACACGTCGTCGAACACGGTCAGTAGCAGCAGCGGCGTGACCATCGGCGCGCAAGCCGTCGCGATGCAGCAGACCAACGCCTCCTTCGCCATCGGCTCCAGTCTCTTGACGGTCAATGGCGGATTGCTCAACTCGCTGCTCGGCAGTCTGCTTGGCGGCAGTCTTTCGCTTTCCGCGATGAGCTATCAATCGCTAGTCTCGGCCAACATCGACATGTTCTCGTTCTCCAACGCGCTGGCGACCCGCGCCAATCTTACCGGCGTCACCTATAATTCCCTCGCTAATTCCAACGTCACAGTCGGTCAGGTGTTCGGCGCCATGCTCGACGCGGCGCAGGCGAGCTCCGGCTCCAATGCGACGGAAATTAGTGCCCTCACCCAGATCGCCGCGCTGGAAGCGAGCTCGTCGACGGTGATGCAGCTCAATTCCCTCATCAATTACGGCCCCTATGCGCAGAATACGGTCGGCTCGACGGGGCTCATCGGCGCCGCGGTCTCCGCCCTCGATCTCGTCTCCGCCGCCGCGCAGGTCGCCAATGGGCAGCATCAGATTACGACGACGCTCAACGCCGGCGTGCCGGGCATCGCCAGCGCAAGCCTGCAACTGGCGATCGGCGAACGCCCTGTCGGCACAAGCTGGGTGACGGTGGGGAGCGCAGGCGCGAGCGTTCACACCGCCCAGACCCGGGTGCTGCTGACGGTGGCGGTCGGCCAGGTTCTTGGCGTCGCGGTCAATCTGCCGATCTATATTGAGATCGCGTCCGGCACGGCGACATTGAATGCGATCCAATGCCCATCGTCGACGCAGGCCGAATCGGTGACGCTCGGCGTCACGCCCGGAATCGTCAGCGCGTTCATCGGCAATGTGTCGAACGTCCAATTCAACGATTTCACCACCGCCCCATCGCCAGGCCCGGCGACGATCCTCAATGTGTTGGGACTGGTGACGGTCACGGGATCGGCCACAGCATCGATCGCCAATATGCAGGCGACGCCGGTGACGTTCACCGCCGCGCAGATCAGCGCCGGCACGAAGCAAACGGTGTCGACGACCGATTACATCTCCTCGCTGCTCTCGAGCCTCATCGGCGGCCTGCACTTGACCGTCAACGTGATCGGGCTGCCGCTGTTGGTGCCCGCCAATCTCTCGCAAACCGTGGCGGGCGTGGCGGCGGCGGCGGTGAGCCCGATCGACCAGGTTCTCGCCAGTCTGCTCGGCACGCTCGGCGTCGGCCTCGGCAACGCCGACACATGGGTGATGGGCGTCAATTGCAATCACGCGGTTTTGGTGAATTAGGCGGCCGTCCCGCGAAACTGGAGACCTCCTTTGCCGATCATGTTCAATGCTCTTCTCGAAGCGGCGGAGATCGATCCCCGGAACGTTCGCCTTCTCCGCCATCAAGGCGCCGGCGCGGACCGCGACTTCGCGCCTTACAAGCTGTGGCGCGACAGCTATGACGACTTCATGGCGCACCAATCGCGTCAGAGCGCGCGGGCGGAAAAAATAATCGGACACGCGAAATTCTGGGCGTCGTTTGTCGTAACGCCCGATGAGGAGACCCTGTTCGTCGGGATCTACGGCGTCCTATCGAAGCGACCGGAAATATTCTCCACACCCGGCGCCTCAAAGCGGGATAGGATCGAGGCGGAACCCATCGTTTACGAATTGGGGGAACGCCCCGAGCTTTCCGAACTGATCGCGAAAGTCGTCATCGATTGGGGCGGCGGCTTTCTGCCGCAGGTGCAGCGGGCGGAAACCAACGACAAGCAAATCATCGAATTGCGCCGCGAATCCACGGAAGCTCAATCGCACGGCTGTCTGACGTTCATAAAGCGCCTGGCTGATGGCGAAGGCGCGAGAGGCCGCCCATGGCGCGGCCCGCAGAAGCCCGCAAAATCGGAGCCTCCAGGCAGACCAACGGCCGGCGGCGCGCCCACGCCCCACTTGCGGGCCGTCTCTTCGTAACAACGGCGAGATCGAAACGCTATTGAAAGCGCCGCGGCGCCTGGAGCGCACGGCGAAAACGTGGACGCCGGCTTTTCCCAAATCGCGCACGCTTTCAAGCAATCGAGAGCCGGGTCCGAATCAGGACGCCGCCGACAGCGGCGTCGCGACGTCTTCGAGCGATTTGCGTTCGGCCCGCACGGCGAAAAGCGCGGCGATGATGGCGGCGCCGAGCATCAATGCGGCCGCGACGGCGTAACCTGCAAAGACGCTCTGGCGGGAGCCGCTCTCGATCAGCTTGCCGAAAATGAAGGGCGCGGCGACGCCGCCGATCCCCGTGCCGATCGCATAGAAAATGGCGATCGTCACCGCGCGAATTTCGATCGGGAAGGTCTCGCTGACGGTCAGGTAAGCGGCGCTGGCGGCGGGCGAAGCGAAGAAGAAGACGATCATCCAGCCGAGCGTTTGCGTGAACGCCGTCAGCAGGTTCTGCTCGAACAGCGCGCCGCAGCCGACCAGCAGCAGACCGGACAGAGCATAGGTGATCGAGATCATCCGGCGCCGGCCCAGCGTGTCGAAAAGGCGCCCGAGGACCACGGGTCCGAGGAAATTGCCGGCGGCAAAGGGCAGGATGTACCAGCCGACGCGACCGGCGTCGACAGAATAGAATTTGGTGAGAACCAGCGCGTAAGTGAAGAATATCGCGTTGTAGAAAAACGCCTGCGCCGCCATCAGCGCGAGGCCGACCAAAGTGCGCAGCCGATATTTTCTGAACAATGTATCGAACACTTCTAAAATTGGCGTGTGGGAACGCCAGCGCAACCGGATGCCGGCGCCGTCTTCGACCGGCGCAAGCTCGGCGCCGGCGCGGCGAAAGCGCGCCTCGATCTCGCCGACCGCTGCTTCCGCCTCGGCCGCGCGTCCGTGAATGATCAGCCAGCGCGGGCTCTCCGGGATCCACATCCGCATGACAAAGACGATCACGCCAAGAGCCGCGCCGACGAGAAAGGCGAGCCGCCAGCCGGTCTCGGGATCGACGAGAGCGGGGTTCAAAAGCGCGACCGCGACGAGCGCGCCGAGCGCCGCGCCCACCCAGAAGCTGCCATTGATGACCAGATCGGTAAAACCGCGATAGCGCGCGGGAACGAGTTCCTGGATCGTCGAATTGATCGCGGCATATTCGCCGCCGATGCCGGCGCCGGTGAGAAAGCGGAAAAGAAAAAAGCTCCAGGCGCTCCACGAGGCGCCCGTCAGCGCGGTCGCAGTGAGATAGACAGCGATGGTGATGAAGAACAGTTTTCTGCGCCCGAGGCGATCGGTCAGCCATCCGAAAAAAAGCGCGCCGACCACCGCGCCAAAGAGATAGGCGCTGCCGGCCAGGCCGATTTCCGGATCGGAAAAGCCAAGCGCCGGGCTCGCCTTCAATGCGCCAGCCACCGAGCCGGCCAACGTCACCTCAAGCCCATCGAGAATCCAGGTGATGCCGAGGGCCGCGACCACGAGCGTATGGAACCGCCCCCAAGGCAGGCGCTCCAGGCGCGCGGGGATATTTGTGGTGAGGAGGCCCGGATCCATGCTCTCGCCGGATGAAGAGGAATCCGGACATCAACGCGGCCGCGGGCTTTCGGTTGCCAGCGCCCGCGGACCAAAGTCGGCGCGACGCGCGCGCGCCAAGGCGAAGAGATATCTTTTGCGGGCCGTTATGGGCGGAACGCCCTCATTTTCTCATGATTTCCGCGCCAGACCAAAGGGCATTGGACAAGAACAAATCATCTCGGCAATCATCTGGCGATGAAAAGCGTCCTGATCCGCGCCGCGCGCTCGTCTGACCTACCCGCAATCATCGCTCTGATCGCCAACGATCAATTGGGGCGTCAGCGCGACGATGCGAGCTTGCCGTTGCATCCGGACTATTCAGCCGCTTTTCAAGCCATTGAAGCCGATCCCAATCAATGGCTCGTCGTCGCTGTGATCGACGACCGCATCATCGGAACGCTCCAGCTTTCTTTCATTCCGGGGCTCGCCAGGCGAGGCGCATGGCGCGGACAGATCGAAGCGGTTCGCATCGCCGCCGATTGCCGCAACGCCGGTCTCGGCCGGCAAATGATGGATTGGGCGATCGCCGAGTGCCGGTCGCGCGGCTGCGCTCTCGTTCAACTGACGACAGACAAGAGCCGTCCTGACGCGCATCGTTTCTACGAACGGCTCGGGTTCAAAGCGAGCCACGAAGGCTATAAACTCGCGCTGTGAAGCCGGGCGTGGCGGATGGGAGCGCTTGCGCAATTTTCCGCCTCGGTCGATTCCACTATGCTGGGTGCGCCATGATCCTATCCGAGCCTTTCCCGCATTGACCGCGCCGCCCGCCGGGATCAATGCGCCGCCCGACCGCATCCGTTTCACGCGCGACGGCGCGAGCGGTGTGGAGGCGATCCGCGCGCGTTTTGCCGGCCACGCCTATGATTTGCATCGCCATGACGATTGGCTGGTCGGCGTCACCGATCGCGGCGTGCAGGATTTCTTCTGCCGCGGCGCTCGCCAGCGCAGCACGCCAGGGCGCGTCATCCTGATCGAGCCGGGAGAGATGCATGACGGGCAAGCGGGAAACGCCGGCGGCTTCGCTTACAGTATGCTGTATCTTCCGCCAGCCTGGTTGCGGGCCGGCCTCGCCGGCGCGCCGGGCGGCGATCCGGCCTTCCGGGCCACCCTGTCCGATGACGCCGCGCTCGGCGGCGCGGTCCGCGCGGCCTGTAGCGCCCTTGCAGAGCCCGCCGGGCGGCTGGCGCGCGATGCGGCGCTGGACGCGGTCCTGCGGCTGCTGCGGCGCCATCTCGGCCGCCCCGAGCGGCGCGCGACCGCGCAAAACGATGCGCCCGTGGCGCGGCGGGCGCGCGAGCGGCTGCACGACGAAATGGATCGAGATATCGGCGCCGACGCGCTCGCGCGGGCGGCGGGCGCCGCCGATCGCTTCCAGCTCGCGCGCGCCTTCCGCGCAGCCTATGGCGCTTCGCCGCACGCCTATCTCGTGCAAATTCGCTTGCTGCGCGCCCGCGCCATGCTGGCGGGCGGAGAAAGACCGGCCGCCGTCGCGGCGGCCTGCGGCTTCGCCGACCAGAGCCATCTCGGCCGCTGGTTCCGCCGAAGCTACGGCCTGACGCCGGCCGCCTACCGCGCCTGCTGCACGGGCGTTCCAGACAATGGGGCCGACATCGGCTGAACTGCGGTTCCCAATGGGGATCACGCAGGCGATGGACATGATTTTTGATACGAAGGTAGCGATTCTGGTGCTGGACGATCTCCCGGTCTGGCAGAAGCTGAATGTGACGGCTTTCCTCGCGACGGGCATTGCCGGGGCGGCGCCGGAGGCGATGGGCGACCCCTATGAAGATTCGGTGGGCCGCCGGCACGCCCGGCTGCTCGGCCAGCCCATGCTGATCTTCGCAGCCGGGCCCGAGGCGTTGCAGCGCGCCTGGCGCGCCGGCATCGAGCGCGGCCTGACCCGCGCCGTCTATGTCAGGGCGATGTTCTCCACCGGGCACGACGCGGCCAATCGCGCGGCGTTCCGGGCGGAGCCGGCGGACGCACCCGATCTTGTGGGCGTCGCGCTGCGGGGACCGAAAAAGGATGTCGACAAGGCGACGAAGGGCGCCGCGCTGCATCCATAGTCAGCGCTTTTCAGCAAAGTGTTCGCAGGTTTACGCCGCCAGCAGCCCGTTCATCGGCTTCACGCCCAATGTGTCTGGAAACACCGTCCGCCCCAGCGCATCCGCGGACAGGCCGAATTGATCGGCCAGCAGGCCTTTGAGCACCGCGCGCAGATCGGTCGTCGGCTTGAGGTCGCGATTCTCATAGAGGTCCGCAGTCTTGAGGCCCGGCCAATCGGCGATGACGCGCCCGCCATTGAGCGCGCCGCCGGCAAGGAACGCCACCGTGCCCGTGCCGTGATCGGTGCCCGTCGTGCCGTTGATATGCACGGTGCGCCCGAACTCCGTGGCGGCGACGATCACGGTGTCCTTCCAGCGCGGACCCATTTCCGTCTCGAACGCCGCGATCGCGCCGTCGAGACCGCCGAGCAATTGCGCGAGGCGTCCAGTGGCGCCCCCCTCGTTGACATGCGTATCCCAGCCGTCGAAGGCGAGCGCGGCGACGCGAGGTCCGTCATCGGCGCTGATCAACCGCGCCGCCCCTTCAGCCGCCTTGCGCATGGCCAAAGCGATGTCGCCGCCCGGCTTGATCCCATCCATGCCGTTTTTCGTCGCCATATGGTCGGCGTCGATGCCCGCCCGCAGCGCCGCCGCCAAGGCGGGATCGCGATGGGAATAGAGGTCCATCAACCGGGCGGTCAGATCGTCGGTCGGCGCGGTTAATCCGGACGGCGCCCAGCCGAGAATCGGCGCGGCCCCGCGCAACACCAGCGGCGGCGTGGCGCCGACCGCGAGACCGCCGCGCTCGGCAACGCGCTCGCCTTTGGGGAGCGCCGCGATCGCGCGGTTGAGCCAGCCGCTTTGCACCTGGCCGGGGCCGGGCATGCCGCTTTCGAGCACGTCCTGTCCGTCGAAATGCGAGCGTTCGCGGTAATTCGTCGCGCAGGCATGCACGGCGATCGCCTGTTTCGCGCCATAGAGGCGCGCAAAATTCGGCATGGCGGGATTGAGGCCAAAGAAGGAATTGAGCGCGAGAGCGGGATGAGCGCCCGCCCATTGCAGCGCCAGTTCGCCATGCAGCGCGGCATAATCAGGATCGCCGATCGGGGCCAAGGCGGAGAGGCCGTCGAGCGCGCCGCGCAAGATCATCACAACAAGACGGGGATCGCGCGCATCGGCGGCCCTGGCGAAAGACGGGATATGCGCCCAGGCGTAAAGCGCGCCGCCCGCTGTCAGAAGCGCGCGGCGGGAAAGTTTGGGCGTTTCGCAAAGGAGCATGGCCGTTACCTCCGCTGAAATTCGGGCGACATGATGAGCAGCGCGAAGGCCTGTTCGCGCGACTCGGCGCGCGTCACCGCCTCGCGCGTTTGCGGCGAGACGGTGGGGCCGAGAATGTCGTCGACGAGGGCCGCCGGCGCGGGCGCGTCTTTAGTCTGCCGCGCGAATTGAGCCGCAAGCTCCAGGCGCATTTTCATGCCTTCGGGCGAAGCCCAGGCGGCCGTATCGTCGGAAAATCCGTTGGGGCCGCCCGGCTGCCAAAGCGGCATGCCCAGAAGGTTCATCGCATTAAGCGCCGGTCCCGGATCGGCGACGGGGCGATTGAAGGCGCGCTGAGAGGCGACGACGATTTCCCAGGGATTGCGTATCTTCGTCGCCAGCGCGCTCCAGGCGGCTTCGTCCATGACGAGGGCATGCGCCAGCGCGCCCAGATCGCCCTCGCTGTCGCGGAAGAGTTTGGCGAGCCGCGCCACAAGCGCGGGATCGGGGTCGTCGGCGACGAAATGGCGCGCGATTTTTTTGGCGATATGGGCCGCTGTCGCGCCTTGACGCGCGATGTCGGCGAGCGCCGCTTCGCCCTGCGCCACGCCATCCTGGGCGTAAACGCGCCCCAGCAATGTCGCCGTCCCCGGTTCATGCGCGTTGGGGTTGAAAGCAAAGGCGCCAGGTTCGCCAAGCTTGCCCTCGCGCCCGACGATCGTCCAGCCCGTGAGGACCTGCGCAAGCTGCGTCACATCGGTCTGGCTATAGCCTGACCCGACGCCCATCGTGTGCAATTCCAGGATTTCGCGCGCCAGATTCTCGTTCAAGCCGCGTTTGCGATTCTGCCCCGCTTTGGAATTGGGGCCAATGGATTGCGCATTGTCGAGGAAATTGAGCATGCCCGGATGCTGCTCGACCGCCCGCAGCATGTCGGCGAAACGGCCGGTCACATAGGGGCGAATCGCCTCGCGCTCGAAGGCGCCCGCGCAGGCGCGCCCGATATTGCTCTTGGCGAGCGAAATGCAAAAATGGTTCGACCAGAAGGCCACGAGCCTCTCGACAAAGCCGATCGGCGCGGCGCAGGCGCGGGCGAAGCGCGCCGTCGCTTCCGCGCGGAAAATCTGTTGTTCGACCGGAACCTGCGGCGTCATGGCGGGGGCCGCGATGGCGGCGGGCGCGCCCGTCATCGCAGGCGCGGACATGGCGGCGGGCGTTGGCGGCGCGGCGGGCGGCGTCTCGATCAACGCCGCGACATTGGGCGCAGGCATGCCAAGGCGCGCGAGATTGGCCTGCGCCAGGCGGTCGCGTTCTTGTTTTTTGCGGTCCTCGTCCGCATAAACCGCTTGGAGGATCAGAGGCGTGCGTTGCAAGGCGGGATCGGCGAGAAGCGCGCTCTGGGGCGCGTTCAATTCGGCGAGGATCGCCTCGCGCGGATCGCTCGTCCGCGCAAAATCGCCCGGGCGCGGGCCAAGACCGAAGCGATTGAAGGCGACGAGCAAGCGCGGGTCGGGAATCGCCATGAATTGAGCCATCCTCTGCGCCCCCGCGCAGCCGATAGAAACACTCCAATCATGACCACAAAGTGAACAATTCGCTTTTGCCGCGCCGACATTGCGGGCGTCTATGCGGATTACGGGAAAACCGGATATGATCGAAGCCGAACCGACCCTACGAGAGAATCATTCATGGTCCAGACCCGCCATATCCTGATCGTCGACGACGATGCCGAGCTGCGCGGCGCTTTGGCTGAACAATTGGCGCTGCACGAGGAATTCGCGGTCTCCGTCGCCGACAATGCGACGTCGGCCCGCACGATCGCGCATGACAATCCGCCCGACCTCATCGTGATGGACGTCGGTTTGCCCGACATGGACGGGCGCGAGGCGGTCCGGCTGATGCGCAAGGACGGCTTCAAACGGCCGATCATCATGTTGACCGCGCATGATTCGGACGCCGACACCGTCCTGGGGCTCGACGCGGGCGCGAACGATTACATTCCAAAGCCGTTCCGTTTTGCGGTGCTGCTGGCGCGCCTGCGCGTCCAGTTGCGCCAGCACGAGGCGAGCGAGGACGCCGAATTTCAAATCGGCCCCTATACGTTCCGGCCCGCCTCAAAAAACCTCGTCAACGCCAAAGGCGCGAGGCTTCGCCTGACCGAGAAGGAGGCGGCCATTCTGCGCTTCCTGCATCGCGCCGACCGGCAGGTCGTCTCGCGCGAAGTGCTCCTGAAGGACGTCTGGGGCTATAACGCCAATGTCACGACCCACACGCTGGAGACGCATATCTATCGGTTGCGGCAGAAAATCGAAGTCGACCCGGCCGACGCCCGCCTGCTGGTGACCGACGCCGGCGGCTACAAGCTGCTGCCGTGAGCGTTGCGGGAGGGAATTAGATGGCGCTTGCCGACGACATCGAACGCCTATCGCGGACAAGGCCGTTCAATCTGCTGCCGCGCGAAGCCATCCAGCTCGTCGCCTTCTCCGCCGAAAAGCGGATGCTGTCCGCCAATGAAAGCCTTTTCGAGGAAGGCGATCTGGGCGATTGCGGCTATTTCGTTCTTTCCGGCGCCATCATCTTGACCGCGCGCGGACACGCGGGAGAGCGCGCGCATATCGCGCATGCGGGGACGCTGATTGGCGAGAATGCGATGGTCGCGGAAGTTCACCGCCCTTCCAGCGCGCGGGCGCGGGAAAACTCTATTGTCTTGCGAATCCCGCGCCAGGTCTTTCATCGCGTGCTGGGAGAGTTTCCCAAGGAGGCGGCGCGCATACGGGCCAATCTGGCGACGCGGATGCGAAAAATCTCCGGAGAGCTTGAGGAATTGCGCCGGCGGGCGATTGATCCCGTCCGCTAGGGGCGAGCCGCCCCGACCTTTGTCCGCTTATTGCTGGTTCATCGCCAGAACCGGCTGCGCCACCACCATCTGCGGCGCCTGGACGCCCGCGATTCTGTGCGGCGCGGCCGTTGCGACGGTCGCTTCGTCATGAGGCGCGCGCACCGCCATCATCCCGGCCACGGCCAGAAGAGCGAATGCGACGATCAGCGATATCCCGAACTGGCGCTGCGCCATGGCCCGGACTTCGCCATCGGCCGTACTGGCCTCAAGGGCGTCTTCATCGAAATAGGGGGCGTTTGTCATGTTCGCCATCTCCCGTGCTTCCCGTCTTCCTGTTACGGTCTGATATAATTGCCGGATGCGGGCGCCCGTCGATTTTCACAAAAGATTGACCGGACAGGCGGGCCGCAGCAGGCTTGCGGAGACAACGCGCCCCTTGTTCGAAGGTTCCCCGGAATGAACGAGACCTCGCGATTGGAAGATTGGGCGGTCGTCGGCGCGCCGACGGCTGGCGACATCGAGCGCCTGGCCGAAGCCGCGTTCGCACGATTGCCCGACGGGTTCCAGAAGCTTTGCGAGGGGCTGATTATCCAGGTCGTCGATTTTCCCGATGAGGAGACGCTCGACGAAATGGGCGCGCAGACGGAATTCGACCTGCTAGGGCTGTTTCGCGGTCGCGGCATGATTCATCGCCCTGCGGTCGCCGAAACCGGGACCTTGCCCAACATGGTCTGGCTCTACCGCCGCCCCTTGCTCGACTTCTGGTGCGAGGGGGAGGATAGTCTGGGAACTGTCGTGACCCATGTCCTGGTTCACGAGATCGGCCATCATTTCGGCCTCTCGGACGAGGATATTGAGGCGATCGAGGCGGCTGCGGCTTGAGGCCAACGCCGCCATCTATGGCGCCTTCACAAGTCCGTCACGCCAGTTGTAGACTATTATGACAATCGGATTCGCATCCGGTTGCCTGTTCGCGGAGAAACGGAGCGTCGGATTGACGGTTCATGTCCGAGCGGTGTCGCCGGAAGCCTGTCCGGCCTTGGTGCTCAATGCGGATTTCCGTCCGCTGAGCTATTACCCCCTCTCGATCTGGTGCTGGCAGGACGCGATTAAGGCCGTGTTCCTCGATCGCGTGAATATCGTTTCGCTCTATGACCTGACGGTGCGCAGCCCCTCGTTCGAAATGCGGCTACCCTCGGTCGTCTCGCTGAAAACCTATGTGAAGCCGTCGCGATTTCCCGCTTTCACAAGGTTCAATGTCTTCCTGCGCGACCGCTTCACCTGCCAATATTGCGGCGAACGCGACGAACTGACCTTCGATCACGTGGTGCCGCGCTCCAAGGGCGGCCTCACAAGCTGGGAGAACGTCGTCGCCGCCTGTTCCTGCTGCAATTTGAAGAAGGGCGACCTCCTGCCCGCCGCCGCCCGCATGTGGCCCGCCACCATGCCGTTTCAGCCGACCGTCCATGACCTCCACCAGAACGGGCGCCTGTTCCCGCCCAATTATCTGCATGAGAGCTGGATGGACTATCTCTATTGGGACAGCGAACTGGAGCCGTGATCGGGGCGCGAATCGGCGCTGGCGTCCGCACGCCTTCACTTTTCACACGATCTTCCGTCAATGGCGTCCAATCTTCCCCGGCGGGGCGTGTCGTGTTTTTCCACGCGTGGAAGAAGTGAACCCCTGTCCGCATATGTAGACTAAATTGATAGACATTATTACTTCGTAGAGATAACAATGATCGGGCGGATTCCGGCTGAAGGCGCGCTGACCTTCACCGCAGAGAGCGAACGATCATGAGCACGACCGAATTGGGAACCCGGGCCGATTTCACGCCATCATCGACACTAGGCTGGCGCGAACTCTGGCTGAAAGAGGATTGGTGGGCGATCTGGCTGGGTCTGGGCATCGTCGTCGTCGGCTATGTCCTGTTCGCCAATGGCGCGAGCCTCAAATGGATCGCCGTAACGCCGGAGAAATGGTCCAGCCTCGGTCAGCTCGGCGCGCATTTCGCGGCCAATGGCGTTCGTTATGTCGCGCAATTCGTCTTCTGGCTGGCGATTTTCAGCGTCGCGCTGGTTGCGCTCGGCCATAGCGCGCGGGAATTCATCCCCTCCTTCGTTTTCCTCTACGTCGCCTCGGTCGTCATCTTCGCGCTCGGCCAATGGACGCAGGCCAATTACTACAATCTCGAACCGCCGCTTGTCGCGCTCGTCCTCGGCTTGCTGATTTCAAACCTGATCGGCCTGCCGCGATGGATGGACGCCGGGTTCCGCGTCGAATTCTACGTGAAGACCGGCATCGTGCTGCTCGGCGCCACCCTGCCCTTCTCGCTGATCGTATGGGCGGGCCCGGTCGCGATTCTGCAGGCGTCGATCGTTTCGATCGCGACCTTCCTGGTGATTTTCGCCGTGGCTCGCCGCTTGGGGCTGGACAAGCGTCTGGCGGCGACGCTCGCCGCGGGCGGCGCGGTCTGCGGCGTCTCGGCGTCGATCGCCATCGCCGGCGCCGTCGGCGCCAAGAAGGGCGATGCGCCGATCGCCATCGCCGTGGTCATCCTGTGGGCGATCGTCATGATCTTCGTTCTGCCCTTCGCCGCGCGGTTCCTGCTCCTCCCGACCGGCGTCGCGGGGGCCTGGATCGGCACATCCGAGTTCGCCGACGCCGCCGGCTTTGCCGCCGCGCAGACCTATGGCGAATTCGCCGGTCAGGTCCCTGGGATCGCCGGGACGAGCGATCAGGCGGTCTGGGCTTTCACGTTGATGAAAGTGGTCGGCCGCGACGTCTGGATCGGCGTCTGGGCGCTCGTCCTCGCGATCATTTCGACCACCCGCTGGGAGCCGGCAGAATCCGGCCGCAAGCCGGAAGCGGCCGAAATCTGGTGGCGCTTCCCGAAATTCGTCATCGGTTTCGTCATCGCCTCGCTGATCGTCACCTTTGCGGCGCAGGGCTATAGCCTCGCCGACTACAACAAGCTGGTGAATCCGACGCTCGTCGCGCCGATCAAGGATCTGCGGACCTGGGCGTTCATCTTCTGCTTCTTCAGCATCGGGCTGACGACGAGATTCGGCGAATTGGCGCAGGCCGGCAGGAAGCCGTTCGCCGCCTTTAGCGTCGGCGTCGTCGTCAATGTGGCGCTCGGCTTTCTCCTGTCGGCGATCGTGTTCGCGTCGCACTGGGCCAATCTCGCGCGTTAGGAGAGAGAGGATGGGCGGCGGTCCGGTCAAGGCGCAGTGTGGGCGCTGCGTCCACTTCCACAACGACCGCGCCTATCTCGAAGCGGCCATGCCAGGATTGTCGAGCATGAGTTCCGGCGACGCGTCAGTGCGCGCCGACGACGGCGTCTGCGAGCGGCATGACCGCTATCTCAGCGCCCGCGCCTCCTGCGCGGACTTCAAGCCGGTCGGTGAGCCGGAGGCAGCGGAGGCGGAGCGGCTGCTCTAGGACGGTGATGATTCACGGTGGAATCAAAGAGCTGTCATTGCGAGCGGAGCGAAGCAACCCAGGTGTCGTGACATCTGCTGGCTGTGCGCTGGGATAGCGACGATCTAAGTACCTTTTCCAACGTAGACAGCTTAAACATCGAGTTCCAAGGTCATAATGAGCGAGACGCCCATATTTCGATAGGGAGGCCTCGACCCGCGACCGAGCCAGCAATCGTCACGACACCTGGGTTGCTTCGCTCCGCTCGCAATGACGGCTGGCGGGCAACCGGATGTCATCTTGCTCTAAGAACGACGCGCCAAGCCGACGGCGTTGGATATTTCGTCCTGCGACCAGCCCAATTGATCGTAGTCGCCGCGCCAATAGACAAGCGCGCCGCCGCCGCCGCGCCGCCGCACGGCTTCAATCCGGCCGATCACGATCGCATGGCTGTGCCGCTCGATGATTTCTTCGACCGAACAGTCGAACGCGGCGAGCGCGTCGCTGAGCAGCGGTGCGCCTGTGGCGAGGGTGATCCAGTGGCCGCCCTGATACCGCTCCGCGCCTTCGGCGCCGGTGCGGCCAGCAAACCGATGCGCCAGTTCGCGATGCGACGCCGAGAGAACGTTGACGCCGAAGCTGCGCGCTGCGCGCAAAGTCGGCCAGGACGATGAAGCGCGATTGATGCAGAGAATGAGAGTCGGCGGATCGGCGGATAGCGATGAAACCGATGTCGCCGTGAAGCCGACGCGACGCTCGCCCTCCCCGCATGAAATGACGCTGACGGCGCCGGCGAGTTCGCGCATCGCCGCGCGAAACTCCTCACGCGGCGTCTCGAACGGGGTGGCGCTCGATCCGTTCACGAAGGCATTCTTCAACGTCGCTCCCATGTTTGGGCGCTCCTGTTCGATTAGCACGTCGCCAGATTGGCCACTTGCATATGAACTCAGTCTATAGTATTTGTCAACTTATAGATTGAACGCCGTCACACGGCAAATAGGGAGCGCCCAACCCATGTCCGACCACCCGCAGAAGCCCGAAACCCTTGTCGTTCACGCCGGCTGGCGGGCCGATCCCGCCACCGGCGCGGTCGCCGTGCCGATCTATCAAACGACATCCTATCAATTTAACAGCACCGAACATGCCGCCAATCTTTTCGCGTTGAAGGAGCTTGGCAATATTTATACGCGCATCGGCAATCCGACCAACGACGTGCTCGAAAAACGCATCGCCGCGCTTGAAGGCGGCGTCGCCGCTCTCGCTGTCTCTTCAGGGCAGGCCGCCTCCGCCTTCGCGATCCAGAATCTGGCGCGCGCCGGCGACAATATCGTCTCCTCGACCGATCTCTACGGCGGCACCTGGAATCTTTTCGCCAATACGCTGAAGGACCAGGGGATCGAAGTGCGCTTCGTCGACCCGAGCGATCCGGAAAACTTCCGCCGCGCCACCGATTCCCGCACGCGCGCCTATTACGCCGAGACGCTGCCCAACCCGAAACTCGTCGTATTTCCGATCGCCGAAGTCGCCGCGATCGGGCGTAGCCTCGGCATCCCGCTGATCGTCGACAATACGGCGACGCCTTTGATTGCGCGCCCGCTCGATCATGGCGCGGCGATCGTCGTCTATTCCTCGACCAAATATCTTGGCGGCCATGGCAATTCGATCGGCGGCCTCATTGTCGACGGCGGCAATTTCGACTGGGAGAAATTCCCCGAACGTCAGCCCGCGCTCAATACGCCGGACCCCAGCTATCACGGCGCGGTCTGGGTTGAGGCGGTCAAACCGCTCGGCCCCGTCGCCTATATCATCCGCGCCCGGGTCATTCTGCTGCGCGATCTGGGCTCCGCGATTTCGCCGTTCAACGCCTTCCTGACCTTGCAGGGCGTCGAAACGCTCGCCTTGCGCATCGAGCGCCATGTCGCCAACGCCAGCGCGGTGGCCGCTTGGCTCGAGAAACGCCCGGAAGTCGTGCGCGTCATCCACCCCTCGGTACAGACCGGCGCGGCGCGGCAACGCGCCGACAAATATCTCAATGGCAAATTCGGCGGCCTCGTCGGCTTCGAACTCGCCAAGGGACGCGAAGCGGGACGGCGCTTCATCGACAGCCTGCAATTGTTCTACCACGTCGCCAATATCGGCGACGCGCGCAGCCTCGCCATTCATCCGGCCTCGACGACCCATTCGCAACTTTCGGCCGAGGACCAGATCAAGACCGGCGTCTCGGATGGTTATGTCCGCCTGTCGGTCGGCATCGAACATATCGACGACATTCTCGCCGATCTCGATCGCGCGCTGAACGCGGCGGGCTCATACGCCATCGCCGCCGAATAGTCGCAAGCGGGAGCGGATTGCATCATGGATTTTCTTCACACCCTCAATCCGCTCTATTCGCTCTCCGGCCTCGCCATCGGCGCGCTGGTCGGCTTCACCGGCGTTGGCGGCGGCTCGCTGATGACGCCGCTGCTGGTGCTGTTGTTTGGCATCCATCCCGCCACCGCCGTGGGCACCGACTTGCTCTATGCCGGGCTCACCAAAATCAGCGGCACCGCGGTGCATGGGCTGAACGGCGCGGTCGACTGGCGCATTACGCGGCGCCTGGCCGCAGGCAGTGCGCCCGCCGCCGCGCTGACGCTGCTGGCGCTCGCCTATTTCGGCCATGACAGCAAGACGGCGAGCGATGTCATCACCACGACGCTGGGCTTTGCTTTGATCGTCACCGCCGTGACGCTCATCTTCCGCACCTGGCTGCTGGCCAAAGTCGCCAGCACGCTCGAGACACTGAACGATGGGCAGATCCGGTTGCTGACTAATCTTCTGGGCGCCGTGCTCGGCGTGCTTGTCTCGATCTCATCGGTGGGCGCTGGCGCCATCGGCGTGACCGCGCTGCTGATGCTTTATCCCAAATTGCCGACGGTCAGGATCGTCGGCTCGGATATCGCTCACGCCGTGCCTTTGACCCTGATCGCCGGAACAGGCCATTGGTTCCTCGGCTCGATCGACTGGTCGCTGCTTGTCTCGCTCTTGATCGGCTCCCTCCCCGGCATAGCGATCGGCAGTCAGCTCGCCTCGCGCGTGCCTGATAAAGTGCTGCGCCCGGTGCTGGCGGGCACGCTCGCGCTGGTGGGGGCAAGGCTGGCGATTTAGCGCCTGAAGAAACGAACGAAGCGAAGCGCAATTCACTAGACGGCTTAGCGTTCGTTATTGAGCCATTGTTCGCATGCAGGCCATTCTTTTTCACCTTTGAGAACTTGTCCAGGACGCGCGAAGCGCGCCGCCTCCGGCGGTCGCCCGCAGGGCGATCCTTGACAAGTTCTCAAAGGTGAAAAACGCTCCGCCATGCGAAACGATGGATCACACCCGACCCTTTGATGCGTGATTCGCCCCGCATCAACCATCCATCGCCACCACGATTTTGCCGACGTGCTCATTTCTCGCCATGCACTGGAACGCCTCGCGCGCCTCGCCGAACCCGAAGCGATGCGAGATAACGGGATCGATTCCATGTGCAGCGATAGCGCGCAGCATCGCCTCGAAATTCTCGCGATGCCCGCAGGTGACGCCTTGCAGGCGCACCTGACGCATCACGGCGAGCGGCAGATTGATCGCGGCCTTCGCGCCGGAGAGAACGCCGATCAGCGCGATCGTGCCGCCAGGGCGAATGAGGCGTAACGAGGCGTCGAGCGTATCGGCGCCGCCGACTTCGACAATGAGGTCGATGGGGCCGCCAGCCAGTTCGCGGGCGCGGCGCGCCCAATCGGGATCGGTGCGATAATTGACGATCGCGTCGGCGCCGAGTTCGCTTAAAGTCGCCGCCTTGGCGTCGCTGGACGTCGTCGCGACAACGCGCGCGCCAAGCATTTTGGCGAATTGTACTGCGAACAGCGACACGCCGCCCGTACCCTGGGTGAGCACGACCGAGCCCGGCCTGACGCCGCCCTGTTCGACGATCGCGCACCAGGCGGTCAGCGCGGCGCAGGGCAAGGTCGCCGCCGCCTGCGTCGAGAGGGCTTCGGGCAGGCGAACAAGCGCTTGCTCAGCGATAACAAGCGTCTGCTGCAGCGTGCCGTCGCCGCCCGGTCCGCCGAGCCCGGTCGCAAGCTTGGCCATATCAGGCTCGCCGGCGATCCAGCCCGGGAAGAAATGCACGACGACGCGATCGCCGACCTGGACGCGCTCGCATCCCGCGCCTAAAGCCTCGACGATTCCCGCACCGTCCGAACAGGGAACGATCGGCAAGGCCTGCCGCGGATTATAGATGCCTTCGACGAGCAGCAGGTCGCGCCTGTTGAGGCTGACCCATTCGATCCGCACCCGCGCCTCGCCAAAGCCGGGCTCACGCTCAGGCCGCTCCTCAAGCGCGAGCCTGTCGATGCCGAACCCGCCCCGCAGCGCCCATGCTTTGTTGGTCATTGTCGAATCATGCTCCGCGTTTCGCCCTGGGCGACACAGCCAAACCGAGAAACACCAGCAGCGCCTGATTGAGACGCAATATGTCTTCGTCGTCGAGGCGCCCAATGCGGGCGCCGACTTTGGATTTCGGCACGGTCGTGATTTTGTCCGCCATCAAACGGCACGGCGCGCGCAACCCATTGCGATCGTTCGGCTCGACGGGAAGACGAAACAGCGGCGCTTCCGTCGCGTCGATAGTGAAGGCGCAGATCGCGATCGAGTCGGTTGCGTCAAAGCTGTCATCCTGCACGATGACGATGGGACGCGGTTTGCCTGCGCAATCCTTGCCGCCTAAGACCGTCCAGATGTCGCCCCGCTTCACTCATCGTCCCGATCCGAAACCGCGTCGATGAAGGCCTGATCGTCGCGCGCCGCAGCACTGGCGGCGACGGCCAGAGACTGGCGATGCGCCTCAGCGCGAAAGGCCGGCGCGCGCACGTCCGGCGCCCAAATCTGGATCGGACGCAGGCCCTGCTTGTGCAGCCGCGCGCGTTGGTTTTGCACCTTAAGGCGCGAAGATTTTGGCGTCGGCGCCGAGGCCATGACCGTTCTCCCGCTTAGGTCACATGTAACCTATTCCGAGCGAGAAATCTCTGCCAGAACCTTACGTAGCGCTGCTGTGGGTCTTGTCATTCGAAGAATCGGCGCGGCGCAATCCCTGGCGGCTCAGCCAGCCGCGCGCATCGCTTCGACCGGCGCACGCGCCGCATAGCGCCCCGTGCAATCGCCGTCGTAATAGCTCATTCCGGCATGAGTCAGCCGGCTCTGCAGATCGAGCCAGATCTCGCCGCCCAGCGCGCGCCAGCGGCCGCAGAACGCATAATCCTCGCTCAGATAGACTCCCGTTTCACGGTCGATCGCGCATTCGAACAGAGCATAGAGATTGTCGCTGTTCGGCGTCTCATTGGTCAGCGTATGGACCGCCCTGAATTTGAGTTCCGGATGGGCGTCGATCAATTGCTCGAAGACATGGCGCCGGATCAGTTGAAACCCGGTGCCGGCGTATTTCGCCGTTGCGAAGCCGCCTTCGCGACGCAGTTCGTCGCCCTCGCAGATTTGCCCGACATAAGAGAGACCCGCCGCCGCCAGAGGTTCCCCGTTGACCGCGCGCTTTGGCAGCGCGCGCCAATCGATCTGCTTGAGCGGATAGGCGCCGGCCGCGAAGGGCTTGTCGATCCGCAGCAGGCGCAGGAATTGATCGGGTTCGAAGGCGATGTCAGCGTCGATGAACATGAGATGCGTGGCGCGCGGATTGTCGAGGAAACGCGAGACCAGCACGCTGCGCGAGCGGGTGATCAGCGAATCGCCCCCGAGCAAGACGACATCGAGTTCAAACTCGCCGCCGGACGCCAATTGCATCAGCTTGAGGATCGACAGCATGTAGCTCTGATTGACCAGCCCGCCGAAACAGGGCGTCGACACGACGACAAAAGGTTTGGACATCCGCTCTCACCCCGCGCCGCGCGCCCGGGGATCGGGCGCTGCCGGCTCATCGCCGAACATGAAGCCTCAGCCTTTCGCCAGCCTTGCAACAGCGGTGTCGGTCGGCGCCACCCGCCTCGAAGGCCATTTACTGGATGTCAATTTGTCAGGTGTTGGATTGCCCGTCGCGTTGCGGGTTCTTGTTCATGTTGCATATCCCAGAAGAATCTCCCGAGGAAACGCCGGGCGCCAGATTTCGGCAAATATTGGCCGAGGTGCAAGGCGCCAAGGCGAATCCGGCTGCGCTGAGCGAGGAAGACGGCTTATCTTCGCTCTTCTCGGCCAATCCTTTCGCGAATACGATATTTTCGGTTGACGATCGACCGCCGACGACCGGCGGCGGATCGCATTGGGACGCGGCGCTGGCCTGGATCGGCGAGCAGGATGGGCCAACGGCGATTGTCGAATCGCGGCGCCCGGCCGGGGACACCGCGGAAGCGATTCTGGATGAACTCGGCCTGAGCGAAAACCTCACCTACGAGGAGCTCAATCAGGCGCGGCGTCTCTACATGTGGCGCAATCACCCCGATCGCCACGACGAGGCGCAGCGGGAAAGCGCGACGCGCCGGGTGGCGATCGCCAATATGCTCGTCGACCGCGCCCAGGCGCGCCTTATCAGCGGCGGCCGGACGTAAAAATATCTTCCCGCGACGCCGAAACTTCACCTTGCGTTAGCCTTCACAGAATTAATCTTTCGCCGTTAACGCCTTGAGAAGGGTCGGCGACGACGCGGGTGGGGGCTCGCCGAGACCGGACCATCGAGACTGCGCAAGCGGATCGGTCGGTTCGTTATCTCTACGAGAATGGATTGACCCTCGCGCGAAATTTCTCAATGGATAGTTGTGCTGTTTCGTTGTGTTGATTCGCGCTCGGGGGGAGCCTGTCATTCGCACGCGCGCCTTTGACCGCAAGAAATTTTTGGCGAGAAAAATTTGGCGGCGACGCCGAATGCTTTCTTTCGTCAACCTCGATTGAACGGTCCGCCATGAGATTTTTTAAAACACCCTGGCTGCAATTGGCGATCGTCATCCTGATCGCCCTCCTGGGCATGGTCGGCGCGATCGACAATATTCAGAACCCTTACGCCCTGGCCTGCATTCTTGGGCTGATGGCCCTGGGTTTTATCGGCATGGGCCTGGGCGAATTGCGCGGCGCGGGCGCTTCAGCCCATTCCTCGGACGGCGCCAATCTCAAGGACGATTTCGAAGCAAGGCGCGCGCAGCTCGATCGCGAACTCGACACGATCGCCAATCTTATCCAGTCGCATCTCGACGCCAACGGCCGCTATTCGGATTCGCTCGCGCAGGCGGACCAGGGCCTGCTCCCCTCGACCAATCCGGAGAAGGTTCGCGCGATCGTCCGCCTTCTGATTGACGCCAACGAGAAGATGCGGCGCGAAACCGGCGAACTCTCAACCAGCCTTGAAAAGTCGCGATCGCAAGTGGCGGCGCTGCGTTCCAAACTGGTCGAGGCCCAGGCGATCGGCATGCGCGATTCCCTCACTTCTCTGAGCAACCGGCGCGCGTTCGACAGCAACCTGACCAAGGAAATCGCTCAGGCTCGGGCGCAGGGAACGGAAATGTGCCTGATGATGGGGGATCTCGATCATTTCAAAAAGGTCAACGACAATTACGGCCATCCGTTCGGCGACCGCGTCCTGAAATATTTCGCCGAGCTTCTGCTGAAACATATCAAGGACGGCGATATTGCAGCGCGGCTTGGCGGCGAGGAATTCGCGGTCATTCTCCCGCAAACGACGCTCGAGAGCGCGACGCGGCTGACCGATCAGATTCGCGGCCGGCTCGAAGCCCAGCAATGGATGAACGCCCAAAGCGGCCAGCTCTTCAGCAAGATAACGGCGTCTTTCGGAATCGTCCGGCTCAGTGAAAAAGACGATTCCGAAACATTGGTGAAGCGGGCGGACACCATGCTCTACGAAGCCAAACGCACCGGCAGAAACCGCATCATCATCGAAGACACCGCGTAAAGCCCGCGTTCCTTAGCGCGGCGAGGTCTTCTTGTAAGGCTCCGGCGCGGCGGAGGCCGGCGCTGGCTCAGGCGGCCATTCGAGAGACACGCCGCTCTGGGTCAGCAGGACCCAATGGTCCCCCCTTTTCTCGATCGTATTGATTCGGCCGAGGTCGGGCAGCAAATCCCCGGCCTTGACGTGGCGCAGCCCGACGTCGGTCTGGACCAAGGCTTCGCCATTCAGCACGTCGAGAAGCTTGTAGGGCGAAGACGACGGCTTGAGATCGGCGACGCGCATGGGCGCCACGATGACATTGACCGTTCGGCTGGCGCCTGCCTTGTCGGGAATAGACCCCGTCGGGGTCCGGTCGATCGCTTGCGGGGCATTGTTCGAGGCATCCGCCTCGACGAGCGTCGCAGGCCGTTCCTGCGCCGTCGCGACCGGATGGCTCGGGCGGGCGAAGATCGAAAGATATTCCAGGCCGGCGATTCGCGGCGGCCTGTCGACATCGGCGACCATGTAACCGGCGAAGCCGAGGGAAGACAGCGCGATCAAAACGCCGAAGGCGGCGAGCATGCGGTCGACCGATGAACCGTGGCTGATCGCGGCGGGCGAATATCGCCGCGGCGGTTTCTTGGGCGAGGCGTTTGAGGCGGGGTTGTCAGACATGACGACGGGGGCGCCTTTCGCGGTGAAAAAGTCGGAGCATCAGGGTCACGGCGATTTCCCCGGCTTCTCCGCCTTTGTGTCGGGCTTCAAAGCCGCCGCCAGTTCCTGGAACGCATCCACACTCGGGCCGGATGACAGAACCTGCGTCATCGCCTCGTAGATTCGCGGCACGACGCTGATGGCCTGATCAAGCGCCGCGTCGGAACCGGGCTGATATCCGCCCATGAGGCGAAGATCGCGGGTTTCCTCGTAGCGCGAGACCAATGAGCGCAGTCTTGCAACAAGCTTGCGTTGCTCCGGCGTCCATCCAAAATGAGCGAGGCGCGAAATCGACGATAGAATATTGACGGCGGGATAGCGGCCCTGGTCGGCGATCGTGCGATCCAGCACGATATGGCCGTCCAACGTGCCGCGAATGCTGTCGGCGACCGGATCGTTGTGATCGTCGCCGTCGACCAGCACCGAGAAAATGCCGGTGATCGAACCGCTGCCCTCAAGGCCAGGACCGGCCCGTTCAAGAAGCCGGGGCAACTCGCTGAAGACGCTTGGCGCATAGCCGCGGGCCACGGCCGGCTCGCCGGCGGCGAGCGCCACATCGCGCGCGGCATGCGCAAAGCGTGTCACCGAATCGATGATCAGAAGGACGGAATCGCCGCGATCACGAAAATATTCGGCAATCGTCATCGCGGTCTTGGGGGCGAGGCGCCGCATCATTGGGCTCTCATCGCCGGTGGAGACCACCGTGATCGCCGAGGCCTTGTTGGAGCTGAGCGTGTCGTCAAGAAACTCGCGCACTTCGCGCCCGCGCTCGCCCACCAAAGCGATGACGACCGTATCGAAATCGGGCGATTGCGCCAGCATCGCGAGCAGCGATGATTTTCCGACGCCCGATCCGGCAAAGACGCCAATTCTTTGCCCCGCGCAGAGCGGGGAAAAGAAATCGATGACCCGGATGCCGCTCTTGATGGGATCCTTGACCCGCGCCCGGCGCATGGCGGGCGGCGGCTCGGCGTCGAGCGGCATGACGCGCTCGCCCTGTTCAAGGGGCAGGCTGGTGTCGATCGGCCGGCCAAGGGCGTCGATCACCCGGCCCTTCCAAAGGGGGTGCGGCGACAAAGACAGATTTTCCGTGCGGAAAGCCCTGGTGCCGATCCCCGCGTCGCATCGCGAATCGAACGGCTTGAGGGTGACGGTGCCGCCATCGATGCGCACGACCTCGCCGATCTGGGCGCGCCCCCCGGCGTCGAGACTGACGCATTCGCCAAGCTTGAGGAAGCGCGAAAGGCCCGCCACGCGGTAGTGCGACATGGCGACTTCGGTCACGACGCCGCCCAGGCGCACCGGCTCGATATATTTGCGGCCCCAGGTCATGCCGGCTTCAAGACGATCGAGAGCGTTCATGGTTGCTTGGTCCGGCTGTTCGTTTCAGGAAGTTTGCGCCGCGGCGGCCTCGTCAAGCGCTTGAGCCCAGCGTCTTGATCGCGTCCGTCAAAGAGGACTCGGTCTTTTCCGTTGCGGCGTTGATGCCGTCGAAAGCCCGGGTCACGGTAATGAGTTTGGTCATTTCCATGATCGGATTGACGTTCGAGTTTTCGACAAAACCCTGGGCGACGCCGTTCACGGCAAAATCGAGGATCGGGGTCGCCGGCTTGCTGGGGATGACGCCAGAATTGGCGAAGCGCGTCAGTTTGGCGCTGTCGTCGATCGCAAACAGACCCAATGCGCCGACCTGATTGCCCTTCTGGCTGATCATACCGTCGCGCGAGATGTCGGGGGGACCAGCGCTGGAGTCGAGCAGGATCGGCGCGCCGCCGGCGTCGAGGATGGAATAGCCGTTCAGAGTCGTCAGCTCGCCTGAGTCCTTGATCGTCATCCGGCCGTCGCGGGTGTAGACGGTTCCCGCCGGCGTCTTGATGCCGAGCCAGGCGTCGCCCTGAACGGCGACATCGAGCGGATTGTCGGTCTTGCTGGTCCCGCCGGACCGGCGCGAAATGAAATCGGCGCCGCTGCCCGCAAAAGCGACCGTGCTGTCCCCCGCCCTCGCCATTTGCGCTTCAAAGCTGACGCCGTCCGCCCGATAGCCGACAGTGTTCATATTGGCCACGTTGGAAGCGATCGTCTGCAGACGCCGCTCAAGCGCGACTTGTCCGGAAAGAGCGACATAGAGCCCAGATTGCATGGAGAAGACCCGTCGTGCGGCCGGTGAACCGGCTGGAAGGTTCGACCGGAAATATCCCGATCGCGCCGATCTCATCCTCCCATCCTTGACTTGCGCGAAGCTGGTTTGACCGGAACAGCCTCACGCAAGCTCAACGACGCAACCTAGAGGGGCCTTAAGAACGCGGCAGGAGAGCCAGTTGAATTTCATCGTGGGTCTGGTCATCGCCATTGGCTGCATGCTTGGCGGGTTCGCGGCGCTCGGCGGCCATCTCGAAGTGCTGATGCAGCCCTTCGAATTCGTCATTATCGGCGGTTCTTCCTTAGGCATTTTCGTGGTCGCCAATCCTTTGTCGACCATCAAGGACTGCGGCAAGGCGATCGTTGAAGCGATTCTGGACAAGGGGCCGAAGGCGCGCAATTTCCTCGACGTTCTCAGCGTCCTCCACGCCCTGATGCGCGAATTGAAGGGCAAGTCGCGCAGCGAAGTTGAAAATCACTTCGAGAATCCGAAGGAATCGGAAATCTTCAAAGCCTTTCCGAACCTGCTGGCGGACAAGGATCTTGTCACCTTCATCTGCGACTATTGCCGCCTCATCATCATCGGCAATGCGAGAACGCACGAGATCGAAGCGCTGATGGACGAAGAGATTCAAACGCTGACCTACGACAGATTCAAACCCGTCCATGCGCTGAACGCCGTGGCCGATGGTTTGCCAGCTCTTGGCATTGTCGCGGCGGTGCTGGGCATCATCCATGCGATGGGCGCGCTGGACCAATCGCCCGAATTGTTGGGCGGCCTGATTGGCGCGGCGCTTGTGGGCACGTTCGCCGGCATTTTCCTGTCCTATGCCGTGATGTCGCCAGTCGCCAGCAAGATCAAGGTGGTGCGTCAGAAACAATTGCGGCAGTTCGTTCTGATCAAGCAGACCTTGCTGGCCTTCATGAACGGCGCAATGCCGCAGGTCGCCGTGGAATTCGGCCGCAAGACCATTCCCGCCAAGGAACGACCAACAATCGACACGGTCGAAAACGAGACGATTTCTGGCGGCGCGCCGAGCGGCGGAGCGGAAGCTCCACTCAAAGCGGCGGCCTGACATCATGATCGCCAGCCAACAGAGGACGCCGCCGTCCCAGCGCAAGAGCGCTGATCCGCTGCTCGATCAGTCCGGCTTTGCGGTCGAACGCCTGCCGATGCTCCGCGTCATCTTTGACGAGCTCGCCACGAGCCTGGTCGAAGGCCTGCGCCTCCTGTGCCGCGCTCCGACGATGTTTTCGGTGGACGCTATTGCGACGGGCGACCTTTTCGAGGTTCTGGCGACTTCCAGGGAATCTGTCGGCGCCGTGCTCCATTCCCCGGAACTGGACTGCCGTTCCCTGGCGATTTTCGATCGCAGCTTCGTTCTTTCGCTTGTGCAGATCTTGTTGGGCGGGGACGCCTCGGATGCCCAGGAGCAGCCGGACCGTCCCTTTACAAGAATCGAGATGAATCTGCTCCAGAAAATCTCGGAACTGACGGCCAAATCGCTGCAATCCGCGTTGACCGGAATCATCGAGACCTCCTTCAAGCTGGAGCGTCAGGAAACGCTTGTCGACACGACCATTCTGGGGCGGCGCGACGCGCCCGTCGTCACGGCGAATATTCTGTTCCAGGCCTCAGGCATGCGCGGAACAATGACAATCGTCATCCCGCAAGCGGCGCTGCAGCCGGTCCGGCAAAAACTGGCGCGCGAATTATCCAACGAAAGCGCCGCCGGCGACCCGCGCTGGGCGCGGCAGATGCAAACCGGGGTCAGCTTCGCCGAGATCGCCGTCAAGGGCGTACTCGAGGAAATCCCGATGACATTAGGCGAAGTCGCCGCGTTCGAGATCGGGCATGTTCTCAAACTGCGCGGCTCGGGCATGGGCCGCGTAAGGCTCGAATGCGGTGAACACGATCTGTTCTGGTGCAAACTCAGCCAGGCCGATGGGCGCTACAGCCTGGAGATCCAGGAGCCCATCGTCAAGGAGAAGGATATTCTGGACGACCTTATCTTGAGCTAGAGTATTTTCGGAGAGATTGAGCCGCGCTTCGATCCAAACGAAGAAGCGCCAGACGCTGCGACGCTCGGCCCCTTTTGTTGAACAATGAAAAGGCGAACTATCCAATGTCCGACACTGACGCCCCGATCAACCCATCCGCCGCGGCCGGCGCCGGGTCGCGAGAAAATGCGGGCAATTACGAGACGATCCTGAAAATCCCGGTCACGGTTCAGGTTGTTCTCGGCTCGACATCCATGCCGGTCGCCAGCCTGATGAAACTGGGGCGCGGCGCCGTCATTTCCCTGGATCAAAGGGTCGGAGAGCCCGTCAACGTCGTCGTCAACGGACGCGTCGTGGCGCGCGGCGAAGTGGTGGTCGTTGACGAAGACAGTTCACGCTTTGGAGTCTCGCTGACCGAAATCGTTTCCTCATCGAGCAGCGAAAACACGGCCTGACCGGAGCCAATCCATGACCGTGACCTCCACCGTGCGAATTCCCGCCTCAACGCGCAACCTGAAGGGTTCCGATAAGGTCGCGGCGCTGCTTCTGGCGATGGGCAAACCGGTCGCGGGGCGGCTTCTGAAGCATTTCGATCCCCTGGAATTGCGCCAGATCACGAAATCGGCTTCGGGATTGGGCGCGGTGCCGACGCCTGTGCTTGAGGCGCTCGTTGAAGAATTTTCCGCCCATTTCTCCAATGGTCTCGACCTTCTGGGCAATGCGGGTGAGGCGGAGCAATTGTTGACCGGCGCGTTTTCGCCCGAACAGGTCGCCGATATCCTGTCGGATGTTCTGGGCAGCTCCAATTCGAGCATGTGGGAGAAGCTGGCGGGCATTCCCGAAAATGTCTTCGCTACTTATCTTCTTAAGGAACACCCGCAAACCACCGCCTTTATCCTTTCCAAGCTGAGCTCCAGTCACGCCGCCAAAATATCGGCGCAACTTCCGCGCGATTTCCGCAATGACGTGATGCGCCGCATGCTCGCCCTCGAGCCCGTCCAGGACTCGACCTTGCGCAGCATCGAAGGCGTCCTGCAGGAAGATCTGCTCAACGCCGCCGCGCGGCACAGCGGCGCCAGCCCGCATTCGCGCATGGCCAACATCATCAATCAACTGGAGCCGGAGGAGATGGAGGATGTCCTCCAGAGTCTGACCCTGGCCCGGCCCAAGGAAGTCGAAATCCTCAAGCGATTGCTGTTCTCCTTTGACGACATGCTCAAGCTTTCGGTCAAGGCGCGCTCGACGCTGTTCGACAAGATACCGACCGAGCGCGTCGTTCTGGCGCTCAGGGGCACCGAAGCCGCGTTCCGCGACGCCGTTCTTTCATCGCTGACTTCGCGCGCGCGTCGCCTGGTCGAGAGCGAGCTCGACGACGGCTCGGTCGTTTCGCCGCGCGACGTGGCGAAGGCGCGCCGTGCGATCGCCGATCTCGTGCTGGAAATGGCGCAACGCAACGAAATCGAAATTACCCCCACCGAACTCGACGCGGCCTAGTCGGCATCCGGCGCGCAGATGAGCGAGGAAACCGACAAGGAAAGTCAAACCGAAAACGCAACAGAGAAAAAACTCAACGACTCGATGGAGCGCGGCGATGTTCCGATGTCGCGCGAAGTGGCGCTCGTCACGTCTCTGGCCTGTATCCTTGTCTCGATGATTTTTCTGTTACGCGACGGGGCGCAACGCCTGGTCGCCGCGCTTGTCTTGTTTCTGGACGATTCGGGCCAGTTACGGCTCGAGAGAGTCGACGACGTCATGGCTCTCTACAAGATGCTTGTGAGCGACGCCCTCAGTTTCCTCGCGCCGATCATCGCCTTGCTGATTGTCGGCGGCGTTGTCGCCTCGATGGCCCAGAACGCGCCGCGCTTTGTGCTCGAACGCATTCAACCCGATTTGGGCAGGCTGTCTCTGATCAAGGGGTTTTCGCGCACCTTCGGTCTAAAGGGGTTGACGGAATTTCTCAAAAGCATCCTCAAGCTTGGCGCGGTGGGCGCCATTGTCGCGATGGTCCTGAGCGGCGAACGCGTTTCACTCGTGAACGCCATGTATATGGACATAGGCGACTTGCCCGAGCTTATTCTTGGCGATGCGATACGGCTCCTCGCGGCGGTGGTCGTCGCGACCCTAGTTATCGCCGCCGCCGACGTCGTGTGGTCGCGGATTCACTGGCGTCGCGATCACAGGATGAGCCGTCACGAGATCAAGGAGGAAATCAGGCAGACGGAAGGAGACCGAATGCTGAAGGCCCGCCTTCGCTCGATCCGTCTCGACCGTTCCCGCCGGCGAATGCTGGCGGGCGTGCCAAAGGCCACGATGGTCATCGTGAATCCGACGCATTACGCCGTCGCCTTGCGTTATGTGCGCAGCGAGGGCGGCGTGCCGATGGTGGTGGCCAAAGGCCAGGATCTGATCGCCCTCAAAATCCGCGAGATCGCCGAACAAAATGACATTCCCCTTATCGAAGACAAGGCTCTCGCAAGGTCCCTGTATGAAGTTGTCAGCGTGGACAGCATGATTCCCGCGGAATTCTATCGAACCATCGCCGAGGTCATACACCTCATCCAGACAAAGAAGAGCAATTGGCCCATCGTCAGACATGGACAGCGCGCATGACCATACAAGCCGCCAAGACACACTTTCGGGACGCGGAGAAGATCATTGCCGAAAGCATCGTCGATGTCGCCACGGAATTGCGGCTGACCGACGTCTCCGACCTGATGCTCTTCATCCGAAGCGATCAAGCGGCGAATATCGAGGATCTCGTCAATTCGTCGACCGAACTCTATTTCAAGAATGGAACGCTGAAATACGCGTTGGCGGCCGGATGCAGCGTGCGATGGGACACGTCGCCGACGATTCTGCTCGATATGGAATTTCGCCACGCTGCGGTGAGCGTGTTCTTCCGATTGGTGCTGAGCCAGTCGCGCGCCGCGGTCGAGGTCATCGATATTTTCTTCGATGAGACCGGGCTCGATCAAGAGCTCAGGGTGCAAAGGCTGACTGACGCCGTCGCCGACGCCAAATTGCCGGACCCGAGAACGCAATTGCGGTCGTCGGCGGCTTGACGTGCACCGCGGGGCCAGGCCTGCCGCCCAGCGGGGCGGCGCCAGGCCCTCCCGGCGAAAGGACAAGCAATTGCACTGCGACCGGCCCAACGCCAGCCTCGGGCAAGATATGTCCGATAATCTGCGATCAAGCGTTAGCTTCACCGGAGTTCGGCCTTGTCACCAATCTATCTCCTGGAATTGGCGTCGCAGCAGGCCCAATGGCTGTCGGCGCGGCAGCGGACCACGGCGAGCAATATCGCCAACGTCAATACGCCGGGATACACGGCCATGGACGTCCAGCCATTTACCGACGTGCTGGACAAGACCCGGATCACAATGGTCGCGACCAACAGCGCGCATATGCTCCCCGAAGGCAATGATTTCACGGCGACCCGCGCCGCGGCGACCGATTCCTGGGAAACCAGCTATTCCGGCAATTCGGTGAGCCTGGAACAGGAAATGATGAAAGAGGGCGACATCAATCGCTCCTTTACGCTCAACTCCAACATCAAGCGGGCGTTTCACCAGATGCTTATGCTCGCCGTGAAGTGATCGATCATGAATGACGCCCTGCAAGCCTCTTTGAAAATCGCCAGTTCGGGCATGGAAGTTCAATCGACGCGCCTGCGCGTCATCTCCGAAAACGTCGCGAACGCCGAATCGACGGGCCAGACGCCCGGAGCGGACCCCTATACCCGCAAGACCATTTCATTCGACAATGAGATGGACCGCGCCTCAGGCATTCAGACCGTGCGCGTCAAGCGCATCGGCCTGGACGACCAGCCGTTCAAGATGGAGCTCGACGCCGGCAATCCGGCGGCGGACGAGAAGGGCTTCGTCAAAATGCCCAACGTCAACCTTCTCGTCGAACTCGCGGATATGCGCGAAGCCAATCGTTCCTATGAGGCGAACCTACAGGTCGTCAAGCAATCGGGCGACCTGACATCAATGACGATCGGTCTTTTGAAGGACTAAAAAATGATAGACGGCATTTCCGCCCTTACGGCATCCAAATCATCCATCGCTTCCCTGGGCGCGCCGAGCGCGGCCGGATCAACCGTCAACGCCGCAGGCGGTGCTGACTTTGGCCAGATCATGAACGAGGTTTCCGGCGACGCCATCGGCAATCTGAAAACTGCGGAGGCTGCTTCGATCGGGAGCCTGCAGGGTACGACGCCGGTGCATGAGGTGGTCGAGTCGATCATGTCGGCGCAGCGCTCGCTGCAGTCTTTCCTGGCGGTGCGCGACAAGGCTGTCTCGGCCTATCAAGAAATCAGCCGGATGGCTATTTAAGGATTTTATCATGCTTACGCTTGCCATTGCTGCGACCGGAATGAGCGCCCAGGAACAAAACCTGGAAGTCATCGCCAACAATATTGCGAATATCAACACGACGGGATTCAAGCGCTCGCGCGCCGAATTCACCGATCTGATGTACCAGTCCGAACGGCTGATGGGCGTCTCTAACCGCGGCCGCGACGCGACGATTCCCGAAGGCGCGCAGCTTGGTCTGGGCGTGCGCACCGCCGCCATCCGCAGCCTGAACCTGCAGGGATCGCTGACCAATACGGGCAACAGTCTCGATCTTGCCGTGAACGGTCGAGGCTGGTTCCAAGTGACCATGCCCGACAGCACCATCGCCTATACGCGCGACGGCGCCTTCAACACCAACGGAACAGGCCAACTCGTGACGACGGACGGCTATCTGGTCACGCCGCCGATCCTGATACCGGTCAACTCGACCGCTATCACGGTGAGTCAAACCGGTCTGGTGACCGCGACGGTTCCAGGCACTGTGGCGCCGCAAACGCTCGGCCAGTTGACCCTCGCCAATTTCGTCAATGAGGCAGGACTGAAGCAGCTTGGCAGCAATCTCACGCAGCAGACGGAAGCCTCCGGGCCGCCGACTGTGAGCGTTCCTGGCGACACCTCCTTTGGCACGTTGCAACAGGGTTATCTTGAATCGTCCAACGTCGACCCCGTCACCGAAATCACCAATCTGATCGCGGCGCAGCGCGCCTACGAGATGAATTCCAAGGTGATCCAGGCGGCCGATCAGATGTCGAGCACCATCACCAATATCAGACAGTAAAGCAAGAACGATGTCTTTTGGCCCTAAGCGGCGATCGAGACGAAGCGCATTGGCGAATCTGGCGCCATCGTGCCTGCTGCTGGCGAGCCTTCTTATGCAAGGAACGCTCCCCGTCCTTGCGCAGGAACGGATGGTCCCGACGCCCAGCCACGTTATCTATCCCGGCGACATTATCCGCGAGTCCATGCTGAACGATGTCTCTATCTATGACCTTCCGGCCGCCGACGGTTCGATTGTCGAAAGCCGCGCCGCGCTCGTTGGCAAAGTCGCCAAGCGCACGCTGCTGCCGGGTCGGGGAATTGTCGCGCTCGCGGTCGGCGATCCCAGAGCCGTCGCCAATGGCGCTCAGGTCAAACTCATTTACCGCGACGGCGGCCTGATGATCGTCACCTCCGCTCTGGCGCTTGAGGCTGGCGGCGTGGGCGACACGATCAAGGTTCGCAATTCAGACAGCGGCCTGACCATTTCGGGCATCATTCAGCCCGATGGCTCCGTCAGCGTGGGCGACAGCTAATGAGACGCCTGTTTCTGGTCGCGATCGCCTGCCTTCTCAGCGTCCAGGCTTCCGCCGCGGTGCGCATCAAGGACATCTCGTCGTTGCAGGGCGTGCGCGACAACCAATTGCTCGGCTACGGTCTGGTCGTGGGCATGCAGGGCTCAGGCGATACGTTGCGCAATTCGCCGTTTACGCAGCAGGCCATGCAATCCATGCTCGACCGGATGGGCATCGAGGTGCGCAACACGACGCTGGGCAGCCGCAACGTCGCGGCCGTCATCGTCACCGCCGACCTGCCGCCGGCCGCGGGCGTCGGCTCACGCATCGACGTGACGGTTTCTTCGCTTGGCGATGCGACTTCCCTGATGGGAGGAACGCTGATTCTGACTACCCTGTCGGGCGCCGACGGACAGACCTACGCCGTCGCGCAGGGCGCGGTTTCCGTGACAGGATTCGACGTCGCCGGACAAGCGGAAACCCTGTCTCAGGGCGTGCCTACCGCCGGGCGCATATCCAATGGCGCGCTGGTTGAGAAAAGCCTGCCGCCCATCAAGGATGGCGGCGTGCTGACCCTGGAACTGCGGAATCCCGATTACAAGACGGCGGTGCGGATCGCCGACGCGATCAATGATTATGCGCGCGAGCGCTTCCACAAGCAGGTCGCCTACGACCAGGATTTCCGGACGATCACGCTGTTCCGCCCCCCGCAAATCGGCGTCGCGCGCTTCATGGCGGAAATCGGCGATCTCATGATCGAACCGGACATGGCGGCCCGCGTCGTTCTTGACGCGCGCACGGGCACGATCGTCATCGGGCAGGATGTGCAAATATCCACCGTCGCCGTGACGCATGGGACGCTGTCGGTTCGAATCACGGAGACGCCCACGGTCTCTCAACCTGCGCCCTTTTCCGATGGCAAGACGGTGGTGACGCCGCGCACGCAGATTGAAGCCACCGAACAAGGCGGCCAGGTCGCCATTATCGGGGGCACCAGTTTGCGCTCCCTGGTCGCCGGCCTCAACCGGATCGGGCTCAAGCCCCCGGGGATTATCGCTATTCTGCAGGCGATCAAAACAGCCGGCGCGCTACAGGCGGACCTGGTGGTCCAGTAAGGCTCCGTCAGCCCGGCGCAAGCTGTACGCGGCACTCTGACGCCATCGACTCCCAGCAGCCCGGCGTGCAGACCCAACCATGTTGAAGCCCAAGCCATTCACCCTCGGGATTCTGACTGCGATGGCGATCGCAATGTTTCCCACGCCTTCGCTGCCGCAAGATCCCCGAAAGCCCGAGGCCGAGGCCAAAAGGGCGGAGACCGACGCCGGCGACGGCGTGCAGCAATATTGCTCCAATATCGCCAGTTTCGCCGCCGACGCGCGCATCGCCTGGCAGATGAAGCGGATGGACGATCTGGAGGCGCAGCTCAAGCAGAGAATCGCCGATCTCGAAGCAAAAGAAACCGAATCCAAGGAATGGATCGACAAACGCGAGGCGCTGATGAAAAAGGCGCAGGACGGCGTCGTCGCCATCTACGCCAAGATGCAGCCGGAGGCCGCCGCCGCGCAGATGGGCGTCATGGAGGACGACACCGCCGCCGCTCTTCTCAGCAAGCTCAATCCGAGGGTTTCCAGCGCGATCCTCAACGAGATGGAGGCCGGCAAGGCCGCCAAGCTGACCGATTTGATATCCGGCGCGATGGCCGACCGAAAGAAGTCATGATGAAAAGCCATGCAGGGATTTTCGCCGTCGCCGGTCTCCTTTCGATCGGGCTTGCCGGATGCGCCGCCGATATCGGACGCGAACCCAGTATGACGCCGATCGGCAGCGGGCTGGCGACCAATGCGGATCCCGCGATCGCGGCCTTTACGCCGCCTGCCGCCCATTCCGCCCAGTCCCTGTTCGTCGAGAGCGGCGCCACGATCTACAGGCAGCGGCGCGCCTCGAAGGTCGGGGACATCGTGACCGTCAATATCGCGATCAACGACCAGGCGACTTTGGGCAATACGACAGGGCGATCCACAGCGGCCACGGCCACGGCTCAAGCCGATTGGAGCCTGTTGTATACGGGCTCGTCGAAAAACGATCTCAGCTCCACCTCCACCTTTCAAGGTCAGGGCAACATCGCCCGGTCGGAGCAAATCCAGGTTTCCGTCGCAACGGTCGTCACCGCGGTGCTCCCCAATGGCAATCTCCTCCTGAGCGGGTCGCAGGAAGTCCGAGTGAACTACGAACTGCGCCTTCTGACGGTCGGCGGCATTGCGTGGCCCGGCGACATCAACCAGAACAATGCGATTCCCTACGACAAGATCGCCGAAGCGCGCATTTCCTACGGCGGCCGCGGACGGCTCGACGAGGTGCAGCAGCCGGCCTGGGGTCAGCAAGTCTACGATCGCCTGAGACCATTCTGACCCGCGCCGGATCGACATGACAGTCACCACGCCCATGTTTCGTTTCTCTCGCCGCCTTGCTGAACGGGCGCGGCTATGAAGCAGCTCATCATCGCCATACTGATCGTCACGACGCTGGCGGGGGCGTCGGGCGGCTTCTATGGCCTTCGGGTCGTCGCGCCGGGATCGGAACGTTCTGAAAAAGAGACGCGCGCCGAAGACAAGCCGGCGGCCGCTGCGAGCCTTCAGCCGAATTCAGTCCTGTTCGACCTTCCTCCGATCGTCACCAATCTGAGCATGCCGCAAGATACGTGGATCAGGCTCGAAGCCTCGTTGTTGCTTGACGAGAAGGCCGTGCCGCATCCCGAAGCTCTGGGCGCGGAGATCGCCGGCGACATCCTCGCTTTCCTGCGCACGACCACATTGACGCAAATCCAGGGAATCGCCGGCCTGCAAAACCTGCGTCAGGATCTCAACGAGCGCGTCGCGATCCGCTCGAACGGCAGCGTCAAGGAACTCGTCATCCGAACCCTGGTGCTCCAGTGAAGCGCCTTCTCGTCGCGGTTCTCCTGCTTGCTCTGACATGCGCGAGCGCGAGCGCCCAGACGATCGATCTCGGCTCGCTGATTCCCGGCGGCGGCGGTTCGGCAACCGGCCGCATCATCCAACTGGTCGCGATATTGACCATCCTGTCCGTCGCGCCGGGCTTGCTCATCATGGTGACAAGCTTTACGCGCTTCGTGGTCGCCCTTTCCTTCCTGCGGTCGGGACTGGGACTGCAAAGCTCCCCGCCCAATCTGGTGATGATCAGCCTGTCGCTGTTCATGACCTTTTACGTCATGGCGCCCACGTTCGACCGCGCGTGGGAGACGGGCCTGAAGCCGATGATGGACAATTCCATCACGGAACAGGAGGCCTACGGCAAGGTGACGGAGCCCTTTCGCCAGTTCATGCTCGCGCAGGTTCGCGACAAGGATCTGAACCTGTTCGAAGACCTGTCGAAGGGCAGTTTCCAGATCAAGGATCGCGCGACGATCGACCTGCGCCTGCTCATTCCGGCGTTTATGATCTCCGAATTGCGGCGCGGCTTCGAGATCGGCTTTCTCGTCGTTCTGCCGTTTCTGGTCATCGACATGATCGTGGCGACGCTGACCATGTCGATGGGCATGATGATGCTGCCGCCGTCCGTCATCTCCCTGCCGATCAAGATCCTGTTTTTCGTGCTGATCGACGGCTGGAACCTGCTGATCGGCAGTCTTGTGCGGTCCGTGAATTGAAAGACCGCGGGCAATGAGCGTGAACTCTGTCAATGGGTCTCGCATGAATCGGCAACAGCGGCGCGCCGCCGCGAAACAGGGCCCCGGACCTGTTGGACTGGCCACTGGAGGCGCCAACCCCTCACACGAAAAAGTGTCGGCGCTGTTCGGCGCGGCCGTCGCGCATCAGCGATCGGGCAGGCTCGCGGAAGCCGAGCGTATTTGTCGCCAAATTCTTGAGATAGAACCCAATCACTCCGACGCCCACCATTGTCTCGGCGTTCTTGCATTTCAGGTCGGACGTTGCGACATCGCGGCGGCTTTCATCGCCAACGCGATCGCGCTAAAGGGCGACGAGCCGACGATGCACAGCAATCTTGGCAATGCGCTCAAGGGCCTTGGCAAGCTCGACGAAGCGATCGCGTCTTACCGGCGGGCGATCGCGCTGCGGGCGGATTTCGCCGACGCTTATAGCAATCTGGGCAATGCGCTCGGCGACCAGGGCAGACCGGATGATGCGATAGAATCGTACCGTCGGGCGCTGGCGATCAATCCAAGATTTGTCGACGCCCACAAAAACCTCGGCAATGCGCTTCTCAAACAGGGCAAGTTGAGTGAGGCGGCGGCCTCTTACGCGAAAGCGCTCGCGTTGAATCCAAACGCGGCCGACGCTCACAACAATCTGGGCGTGACTCTTAAGGACTGGGGCAAGCTCGACGAGGCCGCGGCCTCCTATCGCAAGGCTTTGGCGATCAATCCGGACTATGTCGACGCGCGCATCAATTTAGGAAACCTGTTCAGGGAACGCGAAGACCCTGACGGGGCGGTGGTTTCCTATCGCCAAGCCTTGGCGATCGAGCCGAACAACCTCGATGCGCATCATAACCTCGCAACCGCGCTTGGAGATCAATGCAAGTTCGGCGAGGCGATAGAATCCTATCGGTTCGTACTGGCGCGAGAACCAAACCTCGCCGAGGCGCACAACAATCTCGCCAACGTCCTGAAACATCAAGGCAGGCTGGACGCGGCGCTTGAATCCTACGAACGGGTCATCGCATTGAAGCCCGACTTCGCCGGGGCGCACGGCAATCTGCTGTTGACCCAGCATTACGCGGATGGGATTTCGAACGCGGAGCTGCTTGCCGCCGCGCGCCGCTTCGGCGACCAATTCGACCGCAAGGCCGAGGGCGAGGTTTTTTCAAACGACCGTTCGCTCGGACGGCGGTTGCGCATCGGCTATGTCTCCGGCGACTTTCAACAGCATCCCGTCGGTTTCCTTCTGGCTCGAGTGCTCGAGGCGCATGATCGCGCGGCGTTCGAGATATTCTGCTACGCCAACAGCACAAACGTCGATCATGTCACCGAGCGTTTGAAGAAAGCCGCCGATCACTGGCGCAGCATCGTCGGCGTGTCGGACGCCGACGCCGAGGCGATGATCAAGCGAGATCGCATTGACATATTGGTCGATCTCTCCGGCCATACCGCCAAGAGTCGACTGCTGCTGTTCACGCGTCGGCCGGCGCCCGTACAGGCGTCCTGGCTCGGCTATTTTGGCACGACCGGCCTTCGGTCGATCGACTATCTGGTGATGGACGAAGCGACCGTGCCAGCCGGCGAAGAGCGTTGGTTCACCGAAGCGGTCGTGCGGCTGCCTTACGGCCGTTTCTGTTATGCGCCGCCCGAATATGCGCCAGACCCGGTCGATCCGCCCTCGCTGAAGCGGGGCTACGTCACATTCGGCAGCTTCAACAATGTCGCCAAGATCGGCGCCGGCGTCATCAGCCTCTGGGCCGCGGTGCTACAGGCCACGCCGGGATCCCGGTTGTTGCTCAAATGGAAATCCTTCGACAATGAAGGCGTCCGCCGCCGCTTTGGCGATGCTTTCCGCGCCGCCGGCGTCGTCGAGGAGCGGCTGGAGCTTCGCGGCTTTTCGCCCCACCGGGAAATGCTGGCGCAATACGGCGATATCGACATCGCCCTCGATCCCTTCCCCTTCGGCGGAGGCCTCACGAGCTGCGAGGCGTTGTGGATGGGGGCGCCGGTCGCGACATTGCCGGGCGATCGACCGGCTTCGCGCCAGACCATCGGATTTCTCAATCTTCTCGGTTTGAGCGATTGCGTCGCGCATTCGCCGACCGAATATGTGAGCTGCGCGACGGCGCTCGCCGCCGATTCTGACCGACTGATGGCGCTGCGGCATTCGTTACGACGCCGCATGACGGCGTCGCCGCTGTGCGACGGCGCCCGCTTCACGCCCACGCTCGAAACGGCTTTCAGGCAAATGTGGAATCGCTGGCGCGCCGGAGAGCCTGCCGCGTCCTTCGAAGCGCAAGGGATGGGCGAGAGAAACCCCGCCGAGGCGGCTTAGGCAATCGGCGCGACCGTCCCACGTGACGCGCCTGGCCCCGAACTCAAGATCAATGAAAAAAGGCCATACCCTTCCTGAGGAGTATGGCCCTGATATTGTCGAAGGCGGCGAAGCCGATATGCCGGCGTCGCCTGCCTATGCGCGTTTTACTGGAACAGTTTCAGGATAAGCTGGCTGCTCTGGTTGGCGATCGACAGCGACTGGACGCCGAGTTGCTGCTGCGTCTGCAGGGCCTGCAGGCGGGTCGAGGCCTGGTTCATGTCGGCGTCGACGAGGGCGCCGATGCCGGTCGTGTAATTGTCCGACAAAGCGGAGTTGAAGGTCGCCGCATTGGTCAGGGTGTTGGAGACGGAGCCGATGATCGAGGAATAGCTCGTGATCGCCGACAACGCCGCGCTGACGTCCGTCATCTGCTGAGCCGCCGCCGTCGTGCTCGTGACGATATTCGTCAGGTCGGTGGTGCCCTGAGTGAACAGACCGGCCGGCGGCGTCGTCGTGACGCTGACGCTGAGCGAGGCAGCCCCTGAAACGGTCGTCGCATTGCCGTTGGCGTCGAGACCGCTATAGGTGGTGGTGGTCGTCACGCCGGACAGGCTCATCGAGGAGACCGTGGTGGAATCCGCGGCTGTCGTGATCGCGTCGACGCCATAGCTGGCGGTGTAGGTATTGGCGACGAGAGCCGCGATGCCGGTGATCGTGGCGGCGTCGGTGATATTGGGTTGCACGGTGGTCGATGCGACGCCGCCGGTGCCGGTCAGGGACTGCGCCGTCAGCGAAATGTTGTCGAAGCTGGCGACGCCGGTGCCGCTGACGTTATAGCCGGAGACAAAGCTCAGCGCGCCTGTCTGGCTGCCGTCGAGCAAGTTGACGCCGCTGTACGAGGCGCTGTTGACCGCCGCGGTCAACTGCTGGCCGAGCGACTGCAGGGTGGTGTTGAGCGTGGCCATCGTGGCGGCGTCGGAGCTCGGATTTTCCGCTTCGCCAAGAACGGTCTGGATGCTCTGGATGGTGGTGATGACATTGTTGATCGCCGCTGTCGCGGCGCCCAGGACCGACTGGCTCTGGGCGATCGAATCATTGACCGCGCCAAGGACGCCGGTGTTGGATTGCAAGCTCTGAGCGATCGACCAATAGGCGGCGTTATCAGACGCATTGGCGACCTTCAGGCCGGTGGAAATCTGGGCCTGCGTGGTCGCCAGATTCTGCTGCGTCATATTGAGCGACTGAAGTGCGGTAAGAGCCGAGGCGTTCGTGAGAAGTGAAGACATGGGTGTGCTTCCTGACAAATGAATGACATTACTAGCGACATTCGGACTCACACCGGTACGACGAAACGGCCTGATGCCTATAGGTTCAATCTTGTGAACCTAACTCGTCGTGTATTTCTCTGAGGCATCGCGCCGCTTGGGCGATCGATGTCGGTCAGACAAGGCGACAGTGCATCGCCGGCATTAAGAAACGGTGAATGGCGCCGCCTCATTCGCGTCCCATCCGCTTGTCGTTAACAGTTGGTTTCAAGGCCCCGCCGAGCGAGGCCCGCCTCCTTCCGCCTTCGCCTCACGTGGTCGCCATAGCTCGGACCGAACGCAAAGTTTTTCGTCCGGCAACCCCCGCGCAAGCTCCCGCGTGAAGAGTGGGCTCGAAGCAGCGGGAATATCGCGAGGAACTGAATGGCCGCGTGGGAACAAGCGCAACGTTTATGGAATAATCTGCTCGCGCTTGGGGCAAGGCGGCTTGCCGTTCTCGGCATGATGGGCTTCAGCATTGTCGCCGCGACAGTTTTTGGCGGCTATTACCTCAGCCGCCCGACGATGGAAACGCTCTATTCCGGCCTCGATCGTCAGGACGTCGCGGGCATCGGCTCAGCGCTGAAGGAGGCCGGCATTCCGTTCGACGTGAGCACGGACGGGGCGTCGGTCGTCGTGCCTGTCGGACAGAGCGCGATGGCGCGCATGACGCTGGCGGAAAAAGGGCTTCCCCACAGCAGCAGCGTCGGCAACGAACTTTTCGACAAGCTCGGCTCCCTGGGCCTCACGTCCTTCATGCAGGAAGTCACCAAGGTGCGGGCGATGGAAGGCGAGCTCGCACGCACGATCCAGATGATGCGCGGCGTGAAGGCCGCGCGCGTGCATATTGTCATGGCCGACGCAGGTTCGTTCCGGCGCGAGCGCCAGGCCCCGTCTGCCTCCGTCGTCATTCGAACCGAATCGGCCGATGACCGCAGCACCGCACAGGCCATTCGCCATCTTGTCTCGGCCGCTTTGCCTGGCATGACCGTCGATGAGGTCACGGTTCTGAACGTCGACGGCCTGCTTCTGGCGTCAGGATCGGATTCGGGCGATCAGGAGCCGGGCAATATGCTCGCGCTCGAAAAAAGCGTCTCGCAGGACATACAGGACTCCGTTCGCAAAACCCTGGCCCCTTACCTCAGCCTGCGCAATTTCCAGATCAGCGTCGCCGCCCGCCTGAACACGGATAAAAAACAGGTGAACGAGACGACCTATGATCCGGAATCGCGGGTCGAACGATCGGTGCGCACCGTCAAGGAAAACTCGAATTCGCAGAACACCACCCCCTCGACCGCCACCGGGGTCGAACGCAATCTGCCGCAGGCCAAGCCGACTGCCAACGACGCCAAACAATCGACCGACGAAACCAAAAAGAACGAAGAATTGACCAATTACGAAGTGTCTTCCAAGACCGTGTCGACCGTCAGCTCGGGCTTCGTCGTCGAGGGACTGTCGGTCGCCGTTCTGGTCAATCGTTCGGGAATAACCGCTTCGCTGGGCGACAAGGCGACGCCCGAGGCGGTCGACAAGCAGGTCAAGGAAATCGAACAATTGGTCTCCTCGGCCGCTGGATTGCGCAAGGATCGCGGCGACACGATCAAGGTTTCGGTGGTCGATTTTGTCGACAGCGGCCGCGAACTGGAGCCCGTCGAGGGGCCGTCGCTGACCGAACAACTCATGCGCCAGTCCGGCTCCCTGGTGAGCGCGGGCACCGTGCTGTTGGTCGCCGTCCTGCTGATCTGGCTGGGTTTGCGGCCAGCCACGAGGGCGCTGCTCGCAACGCCCAAGCCCGCGGCGGAGGCGCCGATCGCATTCCTGCCAGACGGCCGGCCGGCAATGGGCGAATTCGCCTCCATCGTCGACAATTTCCCCAAGAGCGGCGCGGCAAGTCTTCTGCCCGAGCCGGCCGAAGGCGACGACATGCTGCGCAATATTCTCGCGCGCAAAAACAAGAATCCGCAAAAACAACTGGAGCAGTTGGTGGATTACGATGAAGGGCAAGCGGCGGCCATCCTCAAGCAGTGGATTCGCCAGGGAGAAAACGCATGAGGCCGATACCGATCGCCCAATATCTCAATCATTTGGGGAGAGCGGAGCCCACGCAGACTGACCGCGCCCCACGCGACAGCGTATTGCTAAGACCGAGGGTTCTTTCGATGCCTGCTGATATCGACGCGCGAATCGAGGAGGCGCTGGAGCGCGGCAGGCAGGAAGGCCTAGCCGCCGGGCGCGCCGAATCGGCGGCGGCCATGGCGCAGGAGCAGGCCGACAGGGCCGAAGGGGAGAATGAGCGGCGCCTCGCGTGGCAAGCGAATGAATATGCGCGGTTCGCGGAGAAAATCGAACACGCCATGGCGTCGATCGAGGATAGCCTGGCGCTGGCCGTCGCGCGGATATTGAAGCCCTTCCTCGTTGAGGAGCGCGTCAAGAGCATCACCGAGGCTCTTTCCGAGAACCTTTCCAGAATATTGTCCAAAGATACGCCCGCGGTGCTCAAGATCACCGGCCCGGAGGCGCTTTTGAGCGTGTTGCGCGACAAGATGTCGGCGCATTCGGCGGCGGTGGAATATGTCGCGGCGGACGATCTCGACGTGACCATCGAAGCCAATCAGACGATCATAAAGTCCCAGCTCCAGGCCTGGATCGACCATATCGAAGCCATCGGCGAATGAGAGACGACGATGGAAGATAAGCATCCCGAAATCATCATCATCAAGCGCCACAGCAGCCATGAGGAAGAGCATCATGGCGGCGCATGGAAGATCGCCTTCGCCGATTTCATGACCGCCATGATGGCGTTTTTTCTGGTGCTTTGGATCATCAACGCGACCGACAAGAACACCAAGACGATCATTGCCCGCTATTTCAATCCGCTGAAGCTCGAGGACATGGCCAAGGCGCAAAAGGGCATCCGGCTGCCCCAGGGCGACGACGCGCGGGAGACAAAAATCAGCGTCGAGGATACGACGCAAAAACCGGCGGACCCCGCCAAAGATTCAGGCGAGAGCGACAAGAAAGATCCAACCGCCAAGGACAGCAGCGAGAAGGCGAAAGACTCCGTCGACTCCATCGATTCCGCGCAGCCCAAGGCCCATCTTTCGGAAAGCACGCTCGCTGGCGACCCCTATGGCAGCCTGGATCAGATCGCGGGCAAAGTCGCGCCGCAGGAAGCCGCGAAGGCGCGCGGTTCGGCGGGCAGCGAAACGACCGGAGAGCCTACCGCCCTCGATCTCGATGCCTTTGTGGACCCGTTCAAGCCGCTTGCGCGAGGCGCCGTCGATTCCCCCAACGCCGCAAGGCCCGAGTCCGCGCAACCGCCGGCGCCCGCAATTGCAGATACAGCCCCCGCGCCGCAAACGGGGCCAGGGCCGTCGCCGGGGGCGACCGCCGCCGCCGCCCAGCCGCGTCCTGAGCCAAGCGTCAAAGAGCCCGCCGCCGCGCAGCCGCCAGCCGCCGCGCCGTCGGCGACGCATCCGGCCGAGGCCGAACATCCCTCCGCCACGACCGCCGCAGAGGCGACGAAGCTTCAGAGCGAGCTCGTGAAAGAACTGCGCGCGGAGATCCACGCGCAACCGGCCCCGGGAATCGACGTTCAGGCGACGTCCGAAGGCATCCTCATCAGCCTGACCGACGAATTCAATTTTGGCATGTTCGCCGTCGGATCCTCCGAGCCCCAGGCCAAGGTCGTGCGGATCATGGAAAAAATCGCTCAAAGCTTGAAAACGCGCCCTGGCTCCATCGTCGTGCGCGGCCATACCGACGCGCGCCCGTACAAAGGAACAGGCTACGACAATTGGCGGCTGTCGTCGGCGCGCGCGCAGATGGCCTATTACATGCTGGTTCGCGGCGGGCTGGACGAAAAGCGGTTCGAGCGCATCGAAGGCTATGCCGACCGTCGCCTGAAAACGCCGGACAAGCCGGAAGGCGCGGAGAATCGCCGCATCGAAATATTGCTGCGAAAGGAAAAGCCGTGAAGGCGAGGCGGCGGATCGCCGCGAGCCTCCTGGCCTGCGCATGGATGGCGACGCCATTGGCGCGCGCTGAGGACGCGGCGCTGACGCCAATTCAACTCGTCAGCAACCTGCAAAATACGCAGGGCGAAATTGCGCGGGGCAATCTGGCCGCCTATGCCGCACAGCCCAAGCTCCTGCGCGACATTTCCGAGGCGTTTTCCGCGACCAAGCCAGAGGTCTGGAAGAATTCGAGAGAGGCCCGCGCCGCGATCATCTACATCCTCAGCGGCGGCCAGCCTCGGGTCATCATGCATCTGATCGAGAGCGGCAATATTCCCGCCGACGATGAAAAGCTGATGAGGGGCGCGCTCGCCTATGTGCTCGGCCATGAAGCGGAGGCGCAGAAATTATTGGGCGACGCCGATCCGAAAACGCTCGATCCCGCCCTTGGCGGTCAGATCGCCTTTGTGCAGTCGGTGCTGCTGACGGCGATCGACGCCAAAAAAGCGGTCGCGCTTCTCGATCTCGCCCGCCTGCTGATGCCCGGAGGATTGGTCGAGGAAGCCGCCTTGCGCCGCGAGGTTTTTCTGGTCGGCGAACCCGACAGATTCCTGACGCTTGCGGGGCAATATCTCGGCCGTTTTCCAAAATCGCCCTATGCCGACAGTTTTCTCCGGAGCTTCACCGCGACTGTGATCCGCCTGCGGCTCGATGAAGATGTCGACAATTTTCCGAAGCTGGAAGCGGTGACGGAAAACCTCGGCGACGACGACCGCCGCGGCGTCTTTCTGGCGATCGCGCGCGCCGCCCTCGTCAGCGGTAAAATCGCCATGGCCGACGTCGCCGCGAGCAAGGCGTTGACGCTGGCGCTAGCCGATAGCGGCGACGAGGCGCGCGGCAAGCTCTATCAGGCCGCTGCGCGGACCTTGACGGATCAATATGAATTCGGCCTCGCCCAATTGCAGGCGATCGACGCCAAGAAGCTGCTCAAGCGGGACGTCGCCCTGCTTGCGGCGGCGCGAACCGTGGCCCGCCGCGTGCGTGAAAAGACTCCCGCGCCAGCGGCCAGTGCGCCGCCGGCCGCGGCGGACGATCCGGCCGTCGCGACGATCCATCTGGCGGAAGCCGCCTTGTTGAAATCCCAGCATCCCGCGAGCGAAGGGGCGCCATGACGAGCCTCGCCCTGCCCTCTCAAAGCGCGATGCCGCTCGCCAACAGCGCCGCCGCCGCCAACGCTCTGGCCAGCGACCGCAGCGCGGGAGGCCAGCCCGACTCCCAGGAGAGTTCGGCGTTCGCCGCATTGCTCGGCGCCCTTGACGATTCCAGCCCCCAGACTCATCCCGCCAGTGGGTCGGCGAACGGAACAAGCGCGACGGGCGCGCCGCTTCCCGCCCAACTGGCCCCCGAGACCCTGCCGGCGGCCACGTCTTGGCGGTCCGTTTCCGCGGTTCACAGTCTGGGATCGGGCGTCCTCATCGCCTTGGACAAGCGGCTCGATTCGACCGCAACCGGCGATCCGCAACCGGCCTCTTCGAAAACCCTCAAAGCCAATGCCGACGACAGCACGGACGCCTCGACGCTGGCGACTATCGGATGGGCCTCGCTCGTTGGCGGCATGACAGGCGCGACGACAACGCCCACGGCGGCGGCGCCCACAGCAGCGGCGACGACGGCCGGCCTCACATCCGCGCCCCTTATCGGCAAAGCCAGTGTCGCCGCAAGCGCCCCCGCCGCCGGCGCAGCGATTCAAGACGTCATGCCTTCGGACGCCGCGCCGGCGGCGACGGCGCAAACGGTCGCGTTGAATGCCGGAACGGCGCCGGTCGACGTCAAGGTCGTGCGGTCCATCACCTATCTCGGCCTCGACACGACCGCCCGCAACGTCCAGGCCGCGACGAGCGCGCCGAGCCGGTCGACCGCTGCGGGTTCGTCCACCGCCGCTTCCCTTCAGACGGCGCCTGAAAATAATGCGCCCGTCGCATTGCCAAACGCGCAGGGCGATTCCTCCGCCATGTCGAGCGGCGACCAACGCAAACAGAATACGCATGACGCGAGCGTCAATGAATCTGCGTCGGCCAAGATCGCCCGCGCAACACAGGAAGCGACAAGCGACAGCGGCCAGGCCGCGCCGGCGGTGGTGACCGGCGTCACTCAGGCGAGCCTTAGCGCAATGCCTGGAAATAGCTTGCCGTCTGTCCCGATCGCTCAGCTTGCTGACGTCGTCGCAAGCGTCGCGCAACAACTGGATTCGTCAAGCGGCGACGCGACTTCGTCCGCTGCAACCGCCAATACCGCCGACGCCGCGCGCATGAGCCCCATCAAAGAACTTGATGTCCAATTGAACCCGGCCAGCCTCGGCTCTCTCTCGATAGAAATGAGACTGTCCAACGGCAATTTGAACGTCACCATCAAGGCTGAAAAACCGGACACGCTCAAACTGATCGATAATGAACGCGGCGCGATTTCAGACAAATTGAAGTCGCTTAATTTCTCAGTCGAGTCTCTCACGGTCAAGGCGTCGGACGCCGTCGCGTCGGGTAGCGCGAGCGCCGATTCGTCGAACACAGGAACATCAGGCTATGGCGAGGCCCAGCAAGGTCAATCGGGACAAACCGCCGATGGTTCAGGCAATGGACGATCCCTCCAAGGCCAGGGCGATCAACGGCAGTCGGCGCGGCAGAATCGCGCGAACGCGGGCGAGCCTGGCGGCGACAGTAATTTTGGCCATCGCGTCGTTTAGCGCGTCGCGCGCGGCCGTCGCCGAAGACGCTCAGGTTTGCGAGCGGGAAATGGTGCGCGCTGCCCAAGCCAATGACATTCCCCTTAACGTTCTCTACGCGGTCGGGCTGACCGAGACGGGCCACAGGGGCACGCTCAATCCCTTCGATATGAATGTCGATGGACGAACCGTCTCCTCCGCAAGCCTGAGCGAGGCGCTTGATAAATTCGCGGCCGAGCGGGCCAGAGGCGCCCAATTGATCGACATCGGCTGCATGCAGATCAATCATCATTGGCATGCGTCGGACTTTCACTCCGTGGCCGAAATGTTCGACCCGGCCAAAAACGTGCGCTACGCCGCCAATTTTCTCAAAGATCTGCGCGCGCGCGAGGGAACCTGGACGCTCGCAGTCGCCCGCTACAATGCCGGGCCGGGCAATGAGGTTGCGCAGAAAAGATATGTCTGTTCCGTGATCCGCAATATGGTGGCGAGCGGCATGGGACAATGGACGCCGAACGCGCGCGCGTTCTGCGGATAGCGGGACAATCCGCCGCAGGCGCCGCCTTCGACGCGTTCCATAAGGATCGCCTCGCCGCGATCGGGCATGGCGTTCGTCAAAACGCATGAACCTGTGCGGCTCGACCGGCTTGCGTGAAAACGGGTAAAGCCCGCATCCGCTCGAACGCCCGATCGGAAACATGTCTTAATATCACTTAACACCTCATCGCTCATACGCGGCCTAACAATGGACATGCTCGTGGCAAAGATTGCTGCACGGTCGCGGCTCGCCGCGAGGGTGTGAATTTTCCAACGATGGAGGGCGTAGCAATGGCGCCCGTGCTCTTGTTTGTAGCGCTCGCAGCTTCTGTGCCGACGATGGACCTGCCAAGGATTTGCCGGGGCGAACAAACGGGGATTGCCGCCGATCAGCGAGCGCAGGTCTATCAGAGCTGTATGCGCGACGAGCAGGCGGCGCGAGAGGCGCTCAAGAAGGAGTGGATGCAAATTCCAGCCGCCGCGCGTGCGACTTGTGCTGAACTAGGGCGCGAAATTCAAAGCTATGTCGAGGTGCTGACCTGCATCGAGGTTACAATGGGGAGCAACTCTCCCGCCTGGAAATCGCAAGAGCTTCCAGCCGGTCCTTCGTCGCCGGCACCGATTCAACCTGGCGCTCCCGATGTGACGATCTCGCCAGGGCATCCAGTCCATTGACGCGCAGATAGGATTGGCGAGATGCCCAGCTTTTTGCATATTTCGCCAAAAGCCTCAGCCTTCACGCCGCGCCGCCGCGAGCGCCCAGGCGCTTTGACTGCATTAGGTCAAATTGCGGCGGAAGCGCCGTGAACAACAATATTTCCGCCGTTTTTATTCGACGGCCGGTCGCGACGACGCTGCTGACCATCGGCATCGCGCTTGCCGGCGCTTTCGCCTTCCGCCTCCTGCCGGTCTCGCCGTTGCCTCAGGTCGATTTTCCCACCGTGTCGGTGCAGGCGACCATGCCCGGCGCAAGTCCGGACACTATGGCCTCCAGCGTCGCTGCGCCGCTCGAGAAACACCTCGGCCAGATCGCCGACGTCACGGAAATGACTTCGCAGAGCTCTTTGGCGAATACGCGCATCACGTTGCAATTCGGGCTCGACCGCGACATCAACGGCGCCGCGCGCGACGTGCAAGCCGCGATCAACGCGGCGCGCGCTGATCTGCCGACCAGCCTTCGTTCAAACCCAACCTATCATAAGGTCAATCCATCCGATTCGCCGATCCTCATTGTTGCGCTGACTTCGCCGACGCGCACGCAAGGCCAGCTCTATGACGCGGCGTCAAACGTAATGCAGCAGCGGCTGTCGCAGCTCACGGGCATCGGCGAGGTCGATGTCGGCGGCAGCGCCTTGCCGGCGGTGCGCGTCGAACTCAATCCGACAGCACTCTTCAAATATGGCGTCGGCCTCGAAGACGTGCGCGCCGCGCTCGCATCCGCCAACGCCAACAGCCCGAAGGGCGCGATCGAGGACGACACGCTCCACTATCAGATTTACACCAACGATCAGGCGAGCCACGCCGACCAATATCGCGACCTCGTCGTCGCTTACCGCAACAATGCGGGAATAAAGCTCACCGACGTCGGCGAGGTCGATGATTCGGTCGAAGATCTGCGCAATGCGGGGCTCGCCAATGGTAAGCCTTCCGTGCTGGTCATTCTTTACCGCCAGCCGGGCGCCAATATCATCGACGCTGTCGACGCCATCAAGGCCGAACTGCCGCGCATGGCCGCGTCCCTGCCCGGCGATGTCGATATGAACGTCGTGGTGGACCGCTCCAAAACGATCCGCATCTCTTTGGCCGATACCGAGAAGACGCTGGTCACATCGGTCGGACTGGTCACACTCGTCGTTTTCGTATTCCTGCGCAATTTGCGCGCCGCCGCGATTCCGAGCATCGCCGTCCCGGTGTCGATCGTGGGCACGTTTGGCGCCATGTATCTTCTGGGGTTCAGCCTCGACAATCTCTCGCTGATGGCCTTGACGATCTCAACCGGTTTCGTCGTCGACGACGCCATCGTCGTGCTAGAGAACATTTCCCGCCACATGGAGCTCGGCGCGACGCGGATGCAGGCCGCACTGATGGGCGCGCGCGAGGTCGGCTTCACCGTCATTTCGATGAGCATTTCGCTGGTGGCGGTTTTCCTGCCGATTCTTCTGATGGGCTCGATCATCGGGCGATTGTTCCGCGAATTCGCAATCACCCTGTCGATGGCGGTGATGATTTCGCTGTTCATTTCACTGAGCGCGACGCCAATGATGTGCTCGCGTTTTTTGCCCAATCCGGCCGAACATTCCAACGGCTGGTTCTATCGGGTCACCGAGCGCGGCTTCGACGCGATGCAGAATTTCTATCGCCGCACGCTCACCGTCGCGCTGCGGCATTCGCTGATCGTCGCGCTCGTTCTGATCGCAACCATCGGCCTCAACGTCTATCTCTTCACGCATATCGCCTACGGCCTTTTTCCGGCCCAGGACACCGGCCTATTGATCGGCAACATCCAGGGCGATCAGAGCATTTCGTTTCAGGCGATGAAAGTGAAACTGGCCCAGTTGCAGAACATTGTGCAGACTGACCCGGCGGTCGACAGCGTCGTCGGCTTCACCGGCGGTCGGCAGACCAATTCCGGCTTCGTGTTCGTTTCGCTCAAGGCGCTTGCCGAACGCAAAGTTTCCGCGGATGTGGTTGTGAACAGGCTGCGCGGCAAACTCGCCGAGGTGCCCGGCGCGCGCCTGTTTCTGCAGGCGGCCGCCGATTTGCGCACAGGCGGGCGACAAAGCAACGCAATGTATCAATTCACATTGCAGAGCGACGACACGGAAACGCTTTATCGATGGGCGCCCCGGCTGGCGGCCGCAATGCAGAAGATCGACGTCCTGACCGATGTCAATTCCGATCAGCAGCAAGGCGGCCTGCTGGCCGATATCAATATCGATCGCCCGACCGTGGCGCGTCTTGGCCTCAGCTTGAACGCCATCGACGCCACGCTTTACGACGCCTTTGGTCAGCGCCAGGTGTCGACGATCTACGCGGCGGTCAACCAGTATCATGTCGTGATGGAGGTGGCGCCGCGTTACTGGCAAGATCCGCAGACCCTGAAGGACGTCTGGGTCTCGACTTCGGGCGCCAACCCTTCGGGCACGCAGACGACAAATGCGGTCGCCGGCACCTATACCGCCACGACGACCATCGCCAGCGCCGCGCCCGTTTCGACAGTGACGACGGCAACCGCGAATAGTGCCGTGACGACGACCGTCAACAACGCCGCATCGACAACCACCAACAATGCCGCCTCGGCGGCGACCAGTTCGTCGGCGGCGACCAGCACGGCCTCGACGATCGCCGCCGATTCGGCGCGCAATCTGGCGATCAATTCAATCGCCGCGACGGGAAGCTCGAGCTCTTCGGCCGGCGCTTCGGTGTCGACCAGCCAGGAAACGATGGTTCCGCTCGCCGCTTTCGCTCGTTTCGGCTCCGCCCTGACCCCGCTGGCCGTCAACCATCAGGGCCCGTTCGTCGCCACCACCATTTCGTTCAATCTCGCGCCCGGCCATGCGCTCAGCGAAGCGCAGCAGGCCATCAAGGATGCGATCATCGACATTCGCATGCCGTCGACAGTTCGCGGCTCCTTCGCAGGGACAGCCCTGACCTATCAGCAGTCCCTGGCTAACGAACCTTTGTTGATCGCCGCGGCGTTGGCGGCGGTCTATATCGTGCTCGGCGTCCTCTACGAGAGCTACATCCATCCGCTCACCATCATCTCGACCTTGCCCTCCGCCAGCGTCGGCGCCCTGCTCGCAATGAAGATGTTCAACACCGAGTTCACGATCATCGCCTTGATCGGCATTATTTTGCTGATCGGCATTGTCAAAAAGAACGCGATCATGATGATCGATTTCGCCCTGCAGGCGCAAAGGGCCGGCCTCGCGCCGCCCGAGGCGATCTTTCAAGCCTGCATGCTGCGTTTTAGGCCCATCATGATGACGACTTTCGCG
>NZ_LMUI01000024.1:0-73871 GCF_009765995.1 Methylocapsa sp. S129 | reverse complement strand
TACACGACCCCGGTCATTTATCTCTATCTCGATCGCCTCAGCCAATGGCTGGGCCGCCTCTGGAATCGCGTCTATCTGGGTCAGTCTGGCGAACGGGTCACGGGAGTTGGGTAATGGGGCGTCGACACGGGGGCCGATGGCTGGCGCTGATCGGCGCGGGGCTGGTTTTGAACGGTTGCACCGTAGGTCCCGATTATCTGCGCCCGGCCGCGATCGTTCCCGCGCAATATAAGGAAGCGAAGGGCTGGAAGCTCGGCTCGCCGCGTGACGATTTCGCCAAGGGCGACTGGTGGAAGCTGTTCCGCGATCCACAGCTCAATACGCTCGAGGCGCAGGTCTCGATCTCGAATCAGACATTGAAGGCCGATGAGGCCAATTACCGCGAGGCCCAGGCGCTGATCGCGGAGGCTCGCGCCCAGCTATTTCCAACCCTGGGCTTCGATCCGTCGCTGACGCGTTCGGCAACTCCGGTGACCACGACGCTCAGCGCGGAAGCGAATGCGAGCTGGACGCTCGATCTTTGGGGCAAACTGCGTCGAACGGTCGAGAGCCAGGTCGCGGGCGCTCAGGTCAGCGCCGCCGATCTCGCCAATGCGACTCTTTCGATGCAGTCCACACTTGCGACGGCCTATTTCGAATTGCGCGAGACTGATTCCTTGCACGATCTGCTCGACGATACGGTCGCCCAATACAAGCGTTCGCTCGACATTACGCAAAATCAATATCACGCCGGGACATCGGCGAAATCCGACGTCATCACCGCGCAGGCGCTGATGTTGGCGGCCCAGGCCCAGGAGATCAACACCGGAATCGTCCGCGCCCAATATGAGCATGCGATCGCCATCGCGATGGGCCGGCCGCCGGCGGGTCTTTCCATTCCTCATGGCAGGCTCGCGGACAACGCGCCCGCCATCCCGTTGCGTCTGCCCTCGACGCTGCTGGAGCGGCGCCCCGACATTGCCGCGGCGGAGCGCACGATGAAGGAGCAAAACGCTTTGATTGGCGTGGCGATCGCGGCCTATTATCCCGACGTCACGCTGTCGGGCGCGTTCGGCTATGTCGGCAATCCCTTTAAGACGGCGCTCGCCGGGGCGAATCCGATGTGGTCGTACGGCCTGTCGATCGCGCAGACCCTTTTCGACGGCGGACTGACGGCCGCCCAGGTCGAGGCCGCGCGCGACACCTATCAGGCGAGCGTCGCCACCTATCGCCAGACGGTCCTGAACGCTTTTCAGCAGGTGGAGGACCAACTGGCCGCCATCCCGATTCTATCGCGCGAAGCGAGCGTGCAGGTCGAAGCGGTCAAGGCGGCCAAACAGGCCGTGCAGATCGCCCTCAATGAATATCAGGCGGGAACGCAAAATTTTACGACTGTCGTAACGGCGGAGGCGACGGCCCTTTCGGACGACGAGGCCTTGCTAACGACCAGAGAGCAGCGTGTGCTTGCGGCCGTGAACCTGATCGTTGCGCTCGGCGGCGGCTGGAACGAAGCGAAGCTGCCGCCGGAATAGAATCTCCCGCCGCTCACGCGAAGAGCTGATAGCGGCGGGCGACCTCTCTTGCCGCCAAAGCTTCGGCGATCGTGACCGCATCGCCGCTCGCCGCGCGCATCGACCGCACGGCGGCGACGAGTGCTGGGGGACCGGGCGGATCGGCCAGCGTTCCGTCTTGCGCCGTCAACAACAGATCCATGCCCGCCACTGCCTCGCTGTCTCTGCTTTGGCCGAGCGCCAGCATCAGCGCCAGCGCCGGCCTCGACGCCGGGGCGAGCCGCGCCACGCGATAGGCATTGAGATAGCGTTTGACGCTTCTCGGGGTGCTGGCGGCCAAAGGGGCAAGAGCGGCGAGCAGTGTCGATTCGGAAGCGCTCAAGGGCTCCGAGAGCAGAGACGGCCTTGCGCCGGTCGCCGGTTCGGACGGGCGCGGCGCGCCGCCGCCGATCAAGCGCGCAATCAGGCGCGCGCCATTGGCCGCGCCGGCGACCTGCGCGTTGAAGGTCAGTTGAAAGAGCTTATCGAGGCGTCCACGCAAAAGGTCCAGACCGCCGGCTGCTGGCGCCAACGCGGCGGGATCGCAAGCGACCGCCGCGACGAATGATGCACCGAGTAAGGAATGAGCGGTTTCGATCAGATTGAACGCCTGCGTCGGCGCCAGCGCGTCGAGATTGTCGAAAGTCAGCAACAGTCTGTCTGGCGCTGCGACTGCGAGCGTCTGCGTCGACGGCGGCGAAGAGACCTGCGGTCCGAGAATTGCCCGCGCCGACAGCATGGCCGGCGAAGCGGCGGCGGGCGCGCGCTCTGTCTGGGCGCCGATGAGTTTGCCGAGGGCTGCGAGGAACGCGCGCGCCGCCGAGGCGCCCACAAGCGTGGGCTCCATAAACGGTGGCGTTGGCGCGCGGGTCGGCGTCGCCTCGCCCCGTGCATTAGCGCGCTTTTCGGCGGCCTCCGCATGTCTTGCCGCTGTTTCCGTCTCGGCGGTGAGCGCCGCGACGCGTCGGTTCAGGCGCGCCGAGGCGGCGTCAAGATCGCGCTGACGTTCGCGGACATCGTAGTTGAGCAGTCGCGCGCCGCGGAAGAGCGTCGCGGAGAAGAAAAGCGCGCGCCAGAGATTCACAAATAGCGCGATCACGCCGATGACAACCAACCCGGCGACGACATCGCCGACAAGATCAGCGTGGACGGCGACCCAGTCCGCCGCGAGGGTGAACGGCGAGCCGAGGCCGCGCAGCCAGTCCATCACAGGCGGAGTCCGGAGTTCGGTTGCGCCAAACGCCAGCGCGAGAAACAAGATAGCCGCCAGAAGCAGCCGCCTCTGGCTGCGATAGGCCCAAATCGACCCCAGGACGACGCCAAGGCGCGAACCCCAGCCAGCGCCCGCGAGATCGCGCACGAGATTCTTGAAATTAGCCGTGGAATCGCCCGCCGCCAGATCGAACCGGCGCAGCCGCGCCTCGATTTGGCCGCGCGCAGTGCGCGCATAGGCGTCGACCCGCGATCCTGCCGTCTCGAATAGAACGTTCTCGACCAGGCGGGCGCGGCGCGCCTCGACACCGTCTCTCGACTGACGCTCGGCGTCGAGCCTGCGGCGGGCCTCGTCGTGCCGCTCCAGCGCCTTGTTGGCGGCCTGATAAGGGTCCGCGCCGGCATGGGCGGCTTCATCCGCCAAAGCGGCGTAATTGACGCCGGAATTGTCGCGTCCGAGCGCGGCGAATGTCGCGGCGGCGATGGCGCTGGCGGGATCGCCCGATATCGCGGCCGCGTCGATCGGGACGGTCACGATTCGAGCGACGAACGGGCTGCCGGCGGCATTGCCCTCGACCCCCACAAGACCCGCGACGGCGATGCGTAGGCGCTCAAGCGCAAAACTCTTGCCCGAGCCCGACGACCCGACAATGCCGATCATCAGCGGCGTCTGCGTGTCCCTGTGCGCACATAATTGGGCGATCGGCTGAATCGCGTCGCGCATATCGAGGAGATCGGGCCCCTCGCGTCCATCGGCCACGAAGACCGGCTCGCGCTTTTCGCCGGCAGGCTGATTTAAAGAAGGAAACAGTCCTGGGGCGTCAGCAATGGGCACGGTCACAATAGCCTCCGTCGAAACTCGGCAACCCATAGGCGCCGGTTGAGGCGCAATTATGGGAAGCGCATCGATGGCTTTGGTCGGCATTGATGCGCGGGTCAAGGATAAAAGCGTGGATATTGAAGCGACAAACGCTTTGAACGTGGGCGCAGAGCCAAAATCCGGGAACCGCCAGGCCGAAAACGCTTAGGGCCGCTCGCCCCTAGCGATCCTCGCCCCAAATGCGTTGAGCGTGGGGAGAAGATCGGCGATCGTGTCGATCGTCGCATGCGCGCCGGCGGCGACAAGGTCTTTGGCGACGCGCGTGCGGATCGCGTCGCTTTCTTCCGGCGAAAGCGCAGCAAGCTCGCGCTCGCTCAAGCCGCAGCCATTGCCCGATAACGTGACGCCGACCGCCCAGGCGCCCGCCGCCACCGCCTCCGAGACGCCCGGCTCAGTATCGTCGACCTTGACGATTCGCCAGGGTGGATAGACGCCGAGATCGGCAAAGCAGCGATACATCATCAGCGGCGTTGGTCGGCCGGCGACGAGATCGCCCGCGCAAACCAGATTGTCGGGTTGATAGCCGGCCTTAGCCGCGACGGGCGTGAGGCGCGCCATAATGTCCCGGGTATAGCCGGTCGTCGAGCCGATCTTCAGGCCGGCGCTGCGCAAGGTCTCGACGACAGGCAGCAGGCCGGGGATGAGATCGGCGAAGTCGGCGACGACAGAGGCGTTGAGCGGAATGAACTGCGTATAGACGGCGTCAATATCGGCCTCGCTCGCGGGCGAGCCATGCGCCTTTGTCCAACGCGCGGCAATGTCTTCATTGGCCATCAACGCCGCGATATGGTCGCGCTTGGGCAGACCCATCGGCCCGCGCGCTTCGGCAATGGAAATTGTCACGCCGAATCGCGCGAATATCTCGACGAACGCGCCCATCGGCGCGCGCGAGCCGAAATCGACCGTCGTACCAGCCCAATCGAAAATCACGGCGCGTAATTCGGACAATTCGTTCATGAGACCCTCGATCTCAGCGATTACCCAAGGAGATCGGCGATGATCTCCTCACCGATCGCGAAAGCCGTCGAGGCGCCGGTCCCCGACGTGACGATTGCGATGCGCACATTGGGATAAGGCGCATCTACAAGCATCAGTCGGTCGTCGGCGCTGGCGTAAGTGCCCATCCAGCGCTCTTGGATTGCCGGCCTGCCGCCGAACAGAGCCTCATATTCGTCGAGGATCAATTCGTCGAAGGCTTCCGAAGCGAACGGGTCGGGCGTGTCGGCGTAAACGTGGCTGTCGCCGATCACCATCGAACCATCGGCCGCGCCCACGACAATCAGATGAACGCCCGCCGCCAGATGGGCGCTTTGCTCGCGATCGAGACGGCGGCGCAAAGCCGCAGCCTCGGCAAGCTCGGCATAGCCGAGATAGCGCACGAGCGAGAGGTCGGTCATGATGGCCCTGGAAAACTTCACATTCGACCGTGCCCGCATCATTTGCAGCTTGCAGCGCGTCAACCGATAAGGCGCGATGCGTTCCGCAAACAAAGTATGAAAATCGTCGCCTGCGCAAACGACAACCGCGCCCGCGCTGACGTCGCCGCGCGAGGTGGCGACGCTGCCCGGCATGACGCCAAGCGCCGCGGTGTTGCGCATGAAGGCGACGCCATGGGCGCGCTCCAGCCAGGCGGCGAGGCGCGGCAATGCGTCGCGCGATTCGACCCGCCGCTCATGCGGGCTTTCCAGAACGGCCTCGAAATTTCCCAGAAGCCCGGGCTGCAGGCGCGCCGCCGCCGCTCCCTCATGCAGGCGGCAGCCGGCTCCCGTTTCACTGCGCGAAAACGCCTCCAGCACGCGCGCCGCCTCAGGCCTTCTCGCGACGACGAGCAGGCCTTCATGCACGATGTCGATGCCGGCCGGCGCGGCGACCTCGTCCCAGACATCGCGCGAGCGCATCGCCCGACGCCAGCAATCGCCGCGCTGCTGGCCGGTGACGGTGATGAAGCCGAAATTGCGGACCGAGGCGCCATTGGCCTGCGCGTCGCGGTCGATGACGATGACTTTCTTGCCGGAGCGCGCGGCGGCGAGCGCGCAAGCCTGGCCCAATATGCCCGCGCCAACCACCGCCAGATCATAGCTCTCGCGCATCAAGCCGCTCTCCGCCCCGGGAACTCTAGCGCTTGGACGCCGTCTTGCGGCGCGGATCGAGAACGGCGAGCCGGCGGCCATGGGCGGCGCTGGCCTGCTTGGGCAGCTTTTCGGCTATGCCGTAGATTCGCTCGCGGCGATCGAGCTCGCCCATCACGTCCTCGGGGCTGATCCCGCATTCGGCCCAAATGACGGCCAGATGATAGAGAACGTCGGCGCTTTCGAGGATGACCGATTCCCGGTTCATTTGCACCGCGTCGAGACCGACCTCGATCGCCTCTTCGGCGAGCTTCTTGGCCATCTTCTGCACGCCTTCGCGGAATAGTCGCGACGTGCGTGAAAGCGCTGGATTCCGCCCCCGGGCGGCCAACACCGATACATAAAGACGGTCGAGCGAATCACTCATGGACTGACAATACTCGGTTCGAGACGTGAAGAATCTGGAAATTTTGAGGCCGACGGCGGTTTTGACCGACAGCCGCGGATGCCCGCCGTCCCGAGTTTCACGCCGGCCCCGGGCGAGGGGCGAACAATTACATATATGGCTCGGACGCCGCAATTGCACCAATTCGACAAGTTGGAGGGCATCGCGGTGGCGACGCGATTTGACATCCGTGCTCATGAGCGCGCCGCGACCGGCCTGAATGGCGCGCGCTCCAGCCCGACCAGTAGCGCAAGCGTTGCGACGGGCAGCGTCACCCAAGCCGGCAGATAGACCATGACCATCGCGCCAAGCTCGCCCAAGGAAAGGGCGACGCTGAGGCCGAAGGCGGCGATGAGATAGGGCGCGATCAACGGCGGCGTCACATGGCGCAGACTATAGAAGGGCCGCCGGGTCCCCAGAGTCTTCATTGGGGTGACCCCGCGCTGTCCAAAACAGGAGTGCCCGGGTAGGCTCCTTGCATGAAGGTAACGTGACGGCGCGCCAGCTTCAGCCCATACCCGATCTGGATATTATGGGAATAGCTCGGACAGAGCCTGGTCCAGAATCGTGAAAGCGGCGTCGAACTGCTCCTCGGGAATCGTCAGCGGCGGGCACAACGTAGCGACATTGCCGCCGCCGAGCTTGAAGCACAGTCCTCTGGCGAGGCACAGATAGAGCAGGCGCTCGGCCAGGGCGTTGGCGGCGCCCTGATCCGCCCCATCGATCTCGACGCCGAAATAGCACCCCAATCCACGGATGTCGCGGATCGCCGCATGGCGCGCCTTCAAGGCTTTGAGCCGCTCCAGGCCAACATCCCCAAGCTTGCGCGCCCGCGCGAGCAGCCCTTCCTGTTCGAGGGTCTCCAGCATGGCGAGCCCGGCGGCGCAGCTCACGGGGCTCTTCTCATGGGTGTAGTGGCCGAGGGCCGCCTTAGGCGCGCAATCGAACTTCTCGTTGGCGATGATCGCGGCGAGCGGCATGATTCCGCCGCCGAGCCCCTTGCCGATGACGAGGATATCGGGCGTCGCGCCGAGTTGCTCGCAGACATACATTGTACCGGACCGTCCAAGACCGCTCGGGATTTCGTCGAAGATCAGCAGCGCGCCGTGGCGCGTGCAGGAATCGCGCACGCGCGGCCAGAATTCGGGCGGCGGCGCCTGAACGGTCGTCCAGCGCATCGGCTCGGCGATCAGCGCTGCGACGTCGCCCTGCACTTCGAGCGCATAGTCGATATAGTCGGCATAGCGTTCGAAGGGCCTGTCGCCGCCGAACAGCCGCTGCGCCAGATGCAGCGGCGGCAGGTGCTCGGCGCCGGGAAGCATCGGCCCAAGGCCGTGGCGAAACAAAGCTTCGCCGCCGATCGAAATCGTATCGAGATTGGCGCCGTGGAAGGAATCCCACATCGACAGGGTTTTGTGGCGGCCCGTCGCATAGCGTGCGAGCTTGAGCGCCATGCTGACCGCGCCCGCGCCGCTTGGCGCGAGCAGCACCTTATTGAGGCCTGCCGGCGCGGTCTCGACGAGCTTGCGCGCCAGAGCGATGGCGCTGCGATTGGCGAAACGCCGCGGACAAAACGGCAAGGCGTCGAGCTCGGCCTTGATTGCTGCGACGATGCGAGGATGGCCGTGGCCTAATTGATGTACGCTATTGCCGTGAAAATCGAGGATGCGCCGCCCCTCGACATTGATGAGCATCGCGCCTTCGGCCCGTTCGATCACGTCAAGGCATGGGGTGGAGAGAGACTGGCGAAGAAAATAACACTCGTCTTCATCGAGCAGCGCCTTCGTGGCCTCGCTGAGATTTTCGCGCCAGGCCGTCCGAAGGGAAGAGTTGTTGACGTCGCCTTCGCTGAGTGCGGGGCCGGCGCGGTTCATGAGATATTGCCGGGCGTCATTGCTTTTCCCTCTGCGGACGAATCGCGAGATATGATACGCGGATAGATATTTGCGCGCGACATCGCGCGCGGCCTATCCTATCTCTGGAGTTCAGCAACGACGTGACACCGCGATCGGTCGCTCATTAGGCCATGTCGCGGCGAGGCGGCAGGAGGATATTTTGAGCGTCGACGTTCTTCAAACGACAAAGCCGGAAACGTCGAAAACCGCGGTTCCGGCGGCGCGCGGAACAACCCTCGCGGCCCCGACGCTCGGCGACGCATGGCTCGATGTCGCGCGCCTGATTTTGACGCAGGGCGCGGACAGCAGCTTCGACGGCTTGCCCTTGCTGGAGGTCGAACTTATCACTCTCGATATCGCGCGGCCGGATCCGGACGACGCTTTGATCGCCGCGCATGCAAGTCCGGACTGGTTGGCGTGGATGCGCGCCAATTTCACGGATCATTCGCGCGTCGCCGAACTCGGCGACGCCAGAAGCTATGCGAGTCGGTTGTTCGACTATGCGGGCTCCGGTCGCGACCAGATCGCCTGGGTGGTCGACAAACTCACGCGCGATCCCGTCGCCACCTATGCGGCGATCACCACTTTCGAACCTTTGACCGACACCAGCTACATTCCCTGCGTCAGCCTGCTCGATTTCTGGCTCCGTTCGGGCCGTCTCGAACTTGTCGTCTACGCCCATAGCATCGACTTCGGTAAAAAGGGATTCGCCAATCTGGTGCAGCTCGCCGAGCTTCAGCGCCATGTCGCCGAGCGCCTGAGCGCGCCCGTCGGCTCGTTGGTGATGATCATAAAATCGGCGACGATCTACAAGAGCGAGATCACTCTGATGACGGATACGCTCGCCGCCGCGCGTTGACACAATGCCGTGCGGAGACGATACCGGCCCAGCGTCATCTCGGCCTCACGCAAAAGGATCTCCTCCCGATGTCGCTTCTGGGTAGGTTATTTGGCCAGGGGCCTTCGCCTGTCGGACCGCCGCAACCGGCCGATGCAGTGCGCGCGGCGATCCTGGCGGTCAATCGTCCGACCGCGCCGTTCCAGGTGCGGGCCGGCAACGCCGATGAAGCGGAACTGGTGGCGGAATGGAAAATCGTCGACGCCGGCTGGTACGAGATTTTCGCCAAGGCCAATCTCGAAAAGGCGTTCAAGGTGCTGATGAGGCTGGACGAGGCGGCGCATGAGGTGCGCGCCGTTGATCAGGAATGGTCGGTCGCATGGCGCGCCGGCACGCCCAACCTGAGCCTCGCGGCCTCCGCCTTCCGCGGACAGCAGACTTCCATTGAATTTGGCCAAGCCTATGGCTTTACCGAGAAGTTTGGCGTCGGCGAGATATACAATTACCGGTTCTCGACCAAGGAGTTGAAGGAGCCGTTGCAGAAGGCGATCGCGGCCAACGGCTGGCGCTGGCGTCCGGTTGCGTTCGGCAAGCTGTAGGGGAGGACGGCCTCAGGCGTTGCGAGGGCGTCTTCGTGAGGTAATTTGGCAAGCGCCGCCGTGATATGCGCGCCCGTCGTTGCGGCTCATATCAGGCCGCATTACAGTTGGTGTGCTGGGCGAATCATTGAGGTCAACATGCGCAACATCGATGAAATTCTTGCTGACGCTCAAAAGGCGATGGCCGCCTCCTTGCACGAAGCTTTCGAGGCGGGAAGGGCCCATACGGCGTCTGAATTGAAAACCAGAATGGCTGCTTTTTTTGATGGCCTCGTGAGCGCCGACGCCGGAGCGCATGCGGCGCCGCATCCTGCCTCGCCCGCTAACGAAGACCATCACACAGACCACCATCACGACTAGGCGTGGGTGAATGGGATCGCTGGCGGCGACCGTCCGATTGCGGCGACGATGCGGGCGCCATCGCCGCAATCACAAGACTATCGACGGGGCCGCCCTCCGCAAGCCTGCCGAGAGCTAGGTTCTGTCATTCTGAATCAGATGGCGTTTAGCTTTTCAACGAGGAACTTGAGCAGATCGTCGCTGGTAATTTCGACTCTTACTTTCGAAGGGCCACCTTCAAACTTATCGCTTGCGACAGCCTCAAATTCCTTGCGGTGAGCCTCGAAGCGCGCCAGGCAACCGCCGCCTTCACGAGAAAAGCTTTGGATGCTCTGAAGTACGTCGCGGGGGACAAGAACTCGAACAGTCCTATCGCTGTGCATCATAGGAAAATGCACGCCTCGCGCAGTTTCGTAGCCAGGGCGATCGATGTGACTGAGCGGCATTGGTCTCTCCCATCGCTGCGTAAAACAAGCCTCCGACCTGATTGGATCGGAAATGAGACGAGTATCTGGCCAATTCGGGGCAATACGCTTGATCGGGAGACCGCCGCCCTAACGCGCGCCTTGCGAGGACGGCTGCTCCTACTCGCGGCGGCGCGCGACGCGGCGCGAATTTTGGTCGTTCATGCACAGTTCATCAACGGGCAGACTATGAGAGCGCCGGGCTGCGGGGGCGTGTCTCAATCCTATCGGAGAAAATAGATGACGAAACTTATCGCCGCGCTCGGTTTTTCAACCGCGCTGATGATTGTCCCCGTGATGGCCCAGACCGCCGCGCCGGCCCCGGATGCGCCCGCAGCCGAGACGCCGGCCGCTGACGCCGCGCCAGCACCGGTCAAACATCACCGCCACCACCATCATCGCCATCGCCATCATCATCACAAAGACGACACGAGCGCGCCGCCGGCCCCCGCCGCCGACCCGAACGCTCCGAAGACCTGATCTCGAGACCCGTGCTGAAACGAAACGGCCGCCGGCGCAATTCCGGCGGCCGTCAACGGGAGGATGGCGGAACGGTTCGTAAGCAGCGGGTGAGGAAACTGTCGTCGCATAAGGGATGGATGCGTCACGTTCAAACCCGCGCCAACGGCAGAATCTTGCTTGGCGGTCTTCTCTCGCCTCAAGCCGCCATCAGGCTCGCAAAGAGCCCGCGCCCGTCGACGCCGCCGATAAGCGGGTCGATCAGGTTTTCGGGATGCGGCATCAGGCCGAGCACATTGAAGCCCTCGCTGTAGATTCCCGCAATGTCATGGGTCGAGCCATTGGGATTGGCGAGCCCGCCGACTTTTCCTGCGGCGTCGCAATAGCGGAAGGCGACGCGCCCCGCATCTTCCAGCCGCTCGATGGTCGCGGAATCGGCGACGTAATTGCCCTCGCCATGGGCGATGGCGACCTTGACGACCTGGCCGAGCGCATAGGCGTTCGAATAGCGCGTCCGGTTATTCTCCACGCGCAGATGCTGCATCCGGCAGATGAAGCGCAGATCCGCATTGCGCATGAGGATGCCGGGCAGCAGGCCCGCTTCACATAAAACCTGGAAACCGTTGCAGACGCCCAGCACCAGCCCGCCGCGGCGGGCGTGCGCGCGCACAGCGTCCATGATCGGCGCGCGCGCCGCGATCGCGCCGCAACGCAGATAATCGCCATAAGCGAACCCGCCGGGCAGCACCACAAGGTCCGTGCGGGCAGGAAGGTCAACCTCATCGTGGCGCAGGATGGGCGGCCTGACGCCGCTCGCCTGATGCAGCGCGCGAGCGACATCGCCTTCGCGATTGGAGCCCGGGAAAAGTATGACGGCGGCGCGCATGTTTTTTAGGCGATCTCCACCGAGTAGTTCTCGACAATCGTATTGGTGAGCAGTTTTTCGCAAGCGGCGCTCAAGCGATGCTGCGCCGCCTCGCGGTCCGCGGCTTCGATCTCGATATCGAAAACCTTGCCCTGGCGTACGCTCGCGACGCCGTCGACGCCGAGCGATTTGAGCGCGCCTTCGATCGCCTTGCCTTGCGGATCGAGGACGCCGCCCTTCAAAGTGACGATCACGCGCGCTTTCATGGGCAATGGGTTCCGGTCGCGAAAAAGCTTCAAGCCGCGTTGGATGTCGGCGTCAGCGTCAGAAGAGAGAAAATGGCGGAGGGATCGCGGGTCGCCCGCAATTTGGCGATCAGGCCTGGGCCGCGCAATACGCGCGAAATCAACGCCAAGGCTTTCAAATGATCGGCGCCGGCGTTTTCGGGCGCGATCAGCAGAAAGGCGATATCGACCGGCAGGCCATCAAGCGCGTCAAAATCAATTGGCCGCTCCAAACGTCCGAAGACGCCGAAAATGCGTCCGCATTTGGCGAGCTTGCCATGGGGTATCGCGATGCCGTCGCCCACCCCGGTCGAGCCCAGCCTCTCGCGCTGCAGAAGCGCGTCGAAAATTTCGCGCGCGGCCAGTCCCGATATGACCGCTGCCCGCTCGCTCAATTCCTGGAGGGCTTGTTTCTTACTGTTGACCCGCAGAGACGCCATCACCGCGTCTGGGGTAAGAATATCGTTCAGAGGCATAAAACTCTCTCGGTTGATCCTCGATGAGCGCCGTTATCCCAAGGGAACAGACAATTCTCTCCCTGCATCTTTGGCGCCGCGGCGCTCAATGCGGGTCGATCCAGCCAATCGCGCCGTCGCCACGCCGGTAGACGACGTTCAATCGTGCGCTGCCCGCGTGCTGAAAAACCACGACAGGCGCGCCGGTTAGGTCAAGTTCGGCGACAGCGGAGGCCACGGACAGGCTTTTAAGCAAGGCAGATCCTTCCGCGACAATCACAGGGCTGAAATCCTGTACTTCTTCCGCCTCTTCGTCAGGCGCCTCGATCAGATAATTGGCGACCATCGGCCGCGCCGCGTCTCCCGGCGCCACGCCTCCGTTGAGCGGCGCGTGCCGCTCTTTAAGGCGTTTGTTGTAGCGCCGCAACCGACGCTCGATTCGGTCGGCGGCTTGGTCGAAACTGGCGTAAGGCTCCTGCGCCTTGCCTTCGGCCTGAAGATTCATGCCCGAACTGAGGTGCAGCGAACAATCGGACCGATACCACGATCCTTCCGGCGAGATCACGACATGGCCGGTGATCTGACCATCGAAATAACGTCCCATCACCGCGGCGACCTTGTCGAGCACATGTTGGCGAAGCGATTCTCCGATCGCGAGGTTTTTCCCCGAAACGCGCAAGGTCATTCGTCGTTACGCCTTTTTGATTATTTTGAAATCGGTCGGCGCCGGCGCGCCCACGCTGTCTCCGAATATCTGGAGAGCTGCATTTTCCATTCCGCGAACCCCGATCGAATTCGTCCGAAAATGCCCCAACGACCGCCGGCGCGGCTCACCGACCGACAGTGATCATAGGGTTAGGAGTCTGGCGCGCCGATGTCAAATGAGACGAGCCGGCGCGGCTGTTGAAAATCAATAAAGCTGTAGAAGAATCATAGCGTTAAAGAATTCCTGAATGACCCGGCGGCGACCGGCGGCGCCATCTTCTCGCGCCGCCGATCGACGGACGAGGGAATGCGCAGACTGTCGCGATATTTCGCCACCGTACGGCGCGCGATGACGATGTCGGCGACCTTAAGACGCGCGACGATCACATCGTCCGAAAGCACGTCGCTCGGATCCTCAGCGTCAATCATTTGCTTAATCTTGAAGCGCACTGATTCGGCCGAATGGGCTTCGCCGACGCCGTTCGAGGCGATCGAGGTCGAGAAGAAATATTTCATCTCGAACAGGCCGCGCGGCGTGTGGATATATTTGTTCGAGGTCACGCGCGACACGGTCGATTCATGCATGCCGATCGCGTCGGCGACGGTCTTGAGATTGAGCGGGCGCAGACCGACAACGCCCTCGAGGAAAAAGCCGTCCTGCCGGCGCACGATTTCGCTCGCCACTTTCAAAATCGTGCGCGCGCGTTGCTCAAGGCTTTTGGTCAGCCAATTGGCGTTCTGGAGGTTCGTCGTCAGGAAAAGGCGATCGGCTTCGCTCGTTCGGCCGCGCTTGACGTTCGCGGCGTAGCTTTCGTTGACGAGCACGCGCGGCAACGCCTCGTTATTGAGTTCGATGCGCCAGGAATTGTCGGGCGCCAGCGCGACGAACACGTCAGCGGTCGCCAATTGCTCGGGCGGCGCGCCAAACGGCCGCCCCGGCTTGGGCTCCAGGCGGCGGATTTCGGCGATCATGTCGGCGAGATCTTCGTCGTCGACTCCGCAAAGTCGGCGCAGAGCGGCGTGATCGCGTTTGGCGAGCAGCGGCAGATTGGCGACGAGCGCCTGCATTGCTGGATCGAATCGATTACGCTCGATCAACTGCAGCGACAGGCATTCAGCGAGATTACGCGCGAAAACGCCGGTCGGCTCCAACTGCTGGAGGCGCGCCAGCACCGTTTCGAGACGCGCCAGCGGAGCGCCGAGGCGATCGGCGAGGTCGCCGAGCGATCCTGTGAGATAGCCGGCCTCATCCAATGCGTCGATCAAGGCGCGTGCGATCATCATATCAGCCGGATCGGCCAGAACGATCGCCGCCTGTCGCGCCAGATGGTCGCCAAGGCTGATTTGCGCCGCCGCATAGGCCTCAAGATCGGGGGTCAGGCCATCCGATCCGCCGCTCGCCACGCCGCTCCAGGATGTTGCAGACAGGCCATGGCCCTCGGGCGGCGCACAAAACTCGGCCGGCGCGGGCGCGCGGTCGGATTCGAATGCATTGCCGAGTTCCGTGCCGAGATTTTGGGCAAGACCGGCGACATCGGTTTCCAACTCTTGCGAAGCCCAGTCCGCCTCGCCCTCCGGGGGCGTGGGCCCCTCGAACAAAGCGGAAGGCTCGTTCCCCGGCTCGGAGGGGTTAAAATCCTCGGCGCGCTCCAACAGAGGATTGCGCTCAAGCTCATTTTCGATATAGGCGGCCAGTTCGATATTGGGCAATTGCAACAGCTTGATCGCCTGCAGGAGCTGCGGCGTCATCACCATCGACTGGCCCTGACGCATCACGAGTTTTGCGGACAAAGCCATTATGGTTACAAACTCACGCTTGACGGGACAGACTTGCGCAACACGGCGCGGCTCGTTTCTTGCTTATAGCATAATTCCTAGGCAACGCGACGTAGCGCGAGCGCCGGCTCCAGTCAAAGCCGCTCTCAGTTAATTTGCCTTTCAGGCGCGCCGCGGGCGCTGCCTAATTCCAGCTAAGCCTATGTTTGCCAACAACTTTTCTCTTGGCTTCTGGCGCGCCAGGCGCGCGGCCTCCGCATGGCTATCTCGGATGTCGCCAGCGCTCGCGTCTTCGATATAAACATTTGCTTATATCTTTATTGCTTCATCGCAGGCGACTTGCTATTGAACGGGGAGGTAAACGCAGGGTTTTGAAAAATGACTGGGAAAACGCAGGATTTTGTTGTCGCCGACCTCAATCTGGCCGGCTGGGGGCGCAAGGAAATCGCCATAGCCGAGACGGAAATGCCCGGATTGATGGCGACACGCGCCGAATATGCGCTGGCCCAACCGCTAAAAGGCGCGCGAGTCGCCGGCTCGCTGCATATGACGATCCAGACCGCCGTTCTGATCGAGACGCTCAAAGCGCTCGGCGCGGACGTGCGCTGGGCCTCCTGCAACATCTATTCGACGCAGGACCACGCCGCCGCCGCGATCGCGGCCGCCGGCACGCCTGTCTTCGCCATCAAGGGCGAGAGCCTCAAGGACTATTGGGATTACACCCATCGCATCTTCGAATGGGCCGACGGCGGTCAACCCAATATGATTCTTGACGATGGCGGCGACGCCACCGCGCTCATTCATCTTGGCCAACGCGCCGAACAGGGCGATACAGCTTTCCTCGACAAGGCCTCCAACGAGGAGGAGGAAGTTCTGTTCGCCTCGATCAAAGCCCGCCTCAAATCGCATCCGGGCTGGTATGGCGCCAACGCCGCCGCCATCAAGGGCGTGACCGAGGAGACCACCACCGGCGTTCATCGTCTTTATGTGATGGCCAAGGAAGGCAAGCTGTTGTGGCCGGCCATCAACGTCAACGACAGCGTGACCAAGTCCAAGTTCGACAATCTCTACGGCTGCCGCGAATCGCTCGTCGACGGCATCCGCCGCGGCACCGATGTGATGATGGCCGGCAAGGTGGCGATGGTCGCTGGCTTTGGCGATGTCGGCAAGGGTTCGGCCGCTTCGCTGCGCAACGCCGGCTGCCGCGTCGTCGTCTCCGAAGTCGATCCGATCTGTGCTTTGCAGGCGGCGATGGAAGGCTATGAGGTCATCACCATGGACGAGGCGGCGCCACGCGCCGATATTTTCGTCACCGCCACCGGCAATATCGATGTCATCACGCTCGATCATATGCGCGCGATGCACGACCGCGCCATCGTTTGCAACATCGGCCACTTCGATTCGGAGATTCAGGTCGGAGCCCTGCGCAATTACAAGTGGAACAACATCAAACCGCAGGTCGACGAAATCGAATTTCCCGACGGCAAGAAAATCCTTCTGTTGTCGGAAGGCCGTCTCGTCAATCTGGGCAATGCGACCGGCCATCCCTCTTTCGTGATGTCGGCCTCCTTCACCAACCAGACGCTCGCGCAGATCGAGCTTTGGACGCGGCAGGGCCATTACGAAAAGAAGGTCTACACGCTGCCCAAGCACCTCGACGAAAAGGTCGCCGCGCTTCACCTCGACAAGATCGGCGTCAAGCTGACCAAGATGACCGAACAGCAGGCGAACTATCTCGGCGTTCCCGCCAGCGGTCCGTTCAAGGCGGATCATTACCGGTATTGAGCGTTCGGTCAGCGCTCGGCGTCGTTGCGCGCATAGATCATGACGTCGTCCACGGCCTCGCGCAGATGATATTCTGCGAGGGCCGCGGCGACGTCGGCGTTGTTGTGCGCCCAAGCTAGCCAGTCGTCTCCGACGATCAGGATGGCGTCGGGCTTTTTGTCGACAATGTCGGCGACAAGTGTTTGTCGGTCGAGACGCCGATAGGCCTCAAATTTGCGGGCGTCCTCCGGGGTTGGATTTCGCCGGAGAGCGGCGTCGCTCATCTCGGTGATCCAAAGACTCATCACCGATCCGACCCAGACGCCCTGAACCCGTCGCGTGAGCGGGTGACCATCCCCGATACCTGGAGCTATCGTAAGAATCTTTGGATGCGGCGCGATCTGCGCGACGGCGCGTTCCAGCCGGTCGGAATCGTGACCTCCCAAGGAAAGCCTGACGCCGGCAAAAAATATCATCAGCGCCGAGAGGACGGCGACCGCCAAGCGACCGGGCGCGATCCTCGCGCCATGAGGCGTCGCCGGATTCTCCAGGATCAATCGAAGCAGCGCCAGCACAAGCAGCGCCAATGCGGGATAAGCCTGATAGGCCCAGAGCTTGCTTTGAATCAGATAGGCCGCCATGGCGCCGGCGGACGCCAGAGCCGGCACGGCGACGAGCGGCTCGGCCCAGCGTTTGCGCGCAGCAAACGCCAGCAAAGCGCCGAGTGCGATCCAGGCATGGATCGTGGGATCGTGAGGCAGCGTCGAGAGCGGTTTGTGGAAGGGTACGTAAATATCCCGCGCGATGGGCACGGCGCGCTCGAAGAAAGCGGGGCACCACAGCGCAACCGCGGTCCAATAAAGCGCGACCGCCGCGAGCGCGGCCCATAGTTCGATACGTGGGACGAGCGAGCGCCAGCCTGTGCGCCACGCGAGATAGGTGAGATTAGGCAAAAAAAACAATGCGAAATGGGGTTTGATCGCGATCGCAAGGCCAGCTCCCAGGCCAGCTAAGAGGCTGAGGATGGGTTCAACGCGTTCGCGCGACGCCCAAACGGCCAACGCGGCTAAGCATGGCAGGCTCGCCATCAGCGCGATATGTTCGCGCTCGCTGAACGCGCGCATGGGGAGCAGCAACAGCACGGCGAATGCAATGGCTGCGAGCCGCGAACCGGCGGCCGGCGTAACGGCGCCGCCGCGCGCGAGAACGATTCCCGAGAGCCAGAGACTGAGCGCGGCGCCCACGAAACAAAACAGGTCGATCACGAATTCAGGCGCTGTCCCCGACAGGCGGGCGACGAGAATCGGCGGCAAATAGATAAGAAACGACAAAGGAGGGTTGATCTCTATGAAATCAACGTAGGGCCGCGCGCCATCCAGCGCTTTCTCGGCTAGTGTGATGTTCCAAGACGTGTCGGTATTGACGCCCCAGTGAATTTGCACGGCGGCGGCTAATAGGACGACAGCCGCTAGCAGCCAGAACGTGCGGGACGCGAGAAATCCGCTGACATTTACGCGCCCGGGCGCCTCAAGCGCAGATTCGTAGGTCACGACAATTCCGCTCCGCCATCAGTCATGTTGACCTAAATCCGCATCGCTGATTCATCCACATTTTGCTTCGATCGTGCGCGTCTCGATAGCGAAGGCCGCCGCGTTGGCGATGACATGGGGCGGGCGTCTTTCGCTTCGGCAAGGATGCGCCCGGCGCAGAGGCCCGTGGCTCCGGTCAATTATCGGCGTCGCCCGCATTCAAGGGAAGCGGCGTCGAGCTAATCGCGAAAGGCTTAAGAAAGCCGTAAGGGGCTGGCGGCGAAGGCTCTTCGAGCGTTCCTGAAAACAGGTTCGCTCCCGATCGGTCTTTGGTCGACCTCTTGCCTCGTCGCAGGCGCCGCGCCCCTCAGCGCCAGGCCGAGAAGAAGCACAGCTTGTGGGCGCCGACGAGCGGATCGCCGAAGACGTCATTGTTGCAGGGCAGTCCGCCCGGCGCGCTGCGGCGGTTGGCGAATACGCCGTAGCGGCCGTAATGGATCACGGCGCCATAGGGCGCGGCGCAAAAACCGTGCTCACGCGCACAAAATTCCCAGGCCTGCGCCGCTGAGGACGAAGCCAGAATCGCGGCCCCGACGGCCGCGGCAGCGATCAGATTTTTCATTGCCGTTCTCCTCGTCGCCGACGCTGGTTTTGGCGCGGGCGATGGGAAATTACGGGATGGTCGTTCGTGCGCATCGGCGCAGAGCCATGACCAGACGCTGGCGCCCAAGGACGTGGGCTATAGGGTGAACGTGGCGTCCACCCAGCATGGGGCCGGCAACGGGCCCTGGAAGCGGGTCGACGGCTTTTCCGAAACGGTGATCGCCTGGATCGTCGCCTCGAAAGGGACGATGCATCGAGGCGCGTTGCGGTGAAACTACGGGCCGCGCATCCCGTAAGATGAATTAGCCATTCGGGCCGCCCATGCCCCGAGTGGCGAGGGGCCGCCGGGAAGACTCCATGCTCCCGGCGGCTCGCATCTCCTTATGGACGCGCCTCGCTCCAGGCGGCGCCGTCGTATGAGCGCGTTGCAGCCTCGCGGCTCACGAAACAAATCTCGTCAAGCGCCTCGATGACGCCGGGTCTTTCCAACCAAGGGACCGTTTCATCGTATCCCTCGTCGATGATCGCCTGCTGGATTGAAGCAAAGTCGGCGTAGTCGCCGCTTCGCGCCAGCTCATAGGCGCGCCGCCCGACATAGGCGAGTCGGTTTTTGGTTTCTTCCATTCGCCGCCTCCACTATTCGCCTATTCGTCGCTGGCTGCCTTTGCCGCCTCTGGTCGTTTGGGGCGGAAATCGATAGCAGCTTATCATCTCAAATCGATGACGGAAGGCGGCGGCGTTTCACTTTTGAGTCATTTCGTGAGCATCAACAGGTTCAAGCTTGCCTGCGCCGCTCGCGGACGGTTCGCATGCGTGACAAGGGCGACGGCTGCCCATCGGGGCCGACGGCGCCACGCATTCGACTGACGCGGAACGCGCGCTCGAGGCGATGTCACTGCGTGAGGCGCGCCGAGGCTACCGATTGTTGGAACAGTTGCACGATCGCGGCCGAGATATCGGCATCGCTGTCAGCTTTGGCGAAAAAGCCGGGGCTCGCGCAATTCGTCATCGTCTGTTCGATCGGCGACACGCCGGTCGGCGTCAACGTCGTCGGTGTGGCGATATCATCCACGTTGATGGACTCGCTGCCAAAACTCGTTGATGCGGGGGTGATCGGCACATAGGGGATTAGCAGGACCGCGACAGTATAGCCGTAGGCTTTTGCCTGGCTGCAAAATGACGGCTGAGCATACGGCCCCGAAGCCGCGGCGGCGCCGACAACGCCGTTGGCGTTCGGCAATTGCGGCTGGGACCCGGTGAAGTTCGGGTAGGTCTGAGCGTTGTCAGCGCCGTCGGTGACGATAAAAATGTACCCTTGCGGCGATGCGGCCGTGCCCGGCGCGCCTGTGATATTCGGAAGTTTCATGTCGCCCCACAGATTTTCGAAATGCGTGCCGCCGGAGCCGATCGACAGCATCTTGCCGTTAATGTCGGGGACGGAACCGGCGCCATTGTCGAGATAAGTGCTGGCGAAAGGCGAGGTGGTCGTCGTGTAGGTAGTGGTGGTGGTGATGGTGAGGGGAGTGGTGGAGCGGGTGGTGGTGTTGGCAGGGATTGTGCTGCCGGTGGGAACGAGGGTGTTGATGAAGGCGCTGGTGGTGGTGACGGGGGTGAACATGTTCACCGCCGCGGATCCCGACTGTGGCATCGCCGCCAGCGGCACAGCCGGCACCGCATGGTTGATGAATGGATAGATTCCCAATTGATATTGATTTGGCTTCGTCGCGAGGCCAGGTGTGTTTGCGTAGTTTATAAGATTTAAGACGGCGGACGCGAGCGAATCCACACGAAGCTTGAGGCCATGGCTTTCAGCGTAGGCGAAACTCCGCATTGCATAATTGCCGTCGCCCGACGCAGCATTGAAATGGCAAGCAAACGCACAAGTGTTATTGGGATAGGCGACATAGTTGCCTTGGACTTCGCTAATTCCGCTGTTCACATAATCATCGGGGTTGTTTGCCTTAAGCGTGTCCTGATCGGCCGAGGCAGTCGGCAGCCCCATCGAACCCGATACGTCGAGCATGAGATAGAAATTCTCGTACGCGCCTTGCGACAAGCTGGATTGAGACTGCCCGGCGATCTGGAGCGTACTGATCCCGACGAGACCTCCCACGACGGTCGGCGCCTGCGCGGAATAGGTGACTGTAGCATTGATGACCAGCGAGTCGCTGGGCGAAAGCGCGACGGTGACTTGCGGAGACGCCAGCGTCAGATCCGTCGCCACTGCGCCCACGTTCGCTTTAAATACATTGACGCCCTGCGCCTGGCCGGCGGCGTAGGCGGCATTGGTCAGAGCAGACCCGGTCAGGGTCTGGCCAGGGGCGGTGAGAAAAGCCTGTGTCGTGTTGATCGCAGCAATCGCCGCCGCGTCGGCCGCCGCGTCAAGCCGCGCCTTGTATGACAATTTTCTATAAAAATCGAGGCCGACGCCCATCATCACGATCAGCGGAATCGCCATCAGCGCGAAGGTTATCGCCACATTGCCGCGTCTGTCGCGCCGCGCCGCGCCCGCGCGCCGGCCGAGAAATTTGACGAGCCTGGTAAAAAATCCTTCCGTGATCATGGCTTCTCTCGCTAACACGTTTGAGCGATTATGCCGCTACCCTGATAGGTGAGCGTCTGGACATAACGCGGCGCGATATACATCGATCTGGCGATCGGCAACGCCATGCCAAAATAAGAGCCGAACCAGGGATGATAGGTGTATTGGACGTCGACCGCGATGAGCGAACCCGGCCCATATACGTCAGGCGGCAATGCCGTGGGGCTGGGGACCGATGCGTCGCTCGGTAGCGCGCCGATCGGCTTGGTGTTGCATGAGCGCCATTTGTTGCCGGCGGTCCAGATCGGCGCCGCGTGATAACAGGCGGGACCCGCCACGGTGCAGCTCGGCGCGACTTGCGTGAACTGAATGAACGCCATCGAAATGGCGATATCGTTGCTCCACGGGACCCCCTGATTGGCCGCGTCGCTCAACACATCGGGAAATATCACCATCGCCGAATCATGATAAAATTGCAGGTCGGTATCGCTCACAGTGGCGCTGCTGCCGCCCGGCGTCGTTGGCCCCGTCGTGACGATCATTTGCCCGATCGTGTTGGCGACCTGTTCGATCTGCTCGGTGGCGAGCGCATATCGGGTGACGTCGACGCCCATCAGCGCGAGCAGGATCATGATCGGGGCGATGAAAGCCATTTCTGTCGCCGCGATCCCCGAGTGGTCGCGACAAAATTCGGCGAGCCTCGCGCGAACAAGGGTCAACATCGTCTAGCACCCCGCCGCGGTGTCGCCTTGAGCGCCCTGGTATGGTTCATTTTTGAAGGCGGCTGTGGCGAGCACGAAATGGACGACGCTGCCGTTAAAGTTCTGCGAGGCGACCGCAAACCAAATCGGACTGAAGATCGGCATGGCGTAATAGTTCTGGACATAGATGACGGAGCCTGGCTGTCCCGGACAAAAGGCGGCTGGGATCGCGGTATTGGTCTGCGGCGGAGCGAGCCCCGTCTGAGTAGTATTTAGAAACGCGTAAAAGCCGGCGGGACTGACCCCCTCGGGCACGGTGTACAAATTCTGAATGACACTGGCGCAGGGCATCGGCCCCGACAGGTAGGAGCAGAAGTTCGCTTTGAATTGGGCGGCGGTTTCAGAAGACGCCGCGACGGCGCCGACCCGGATCTGGCGCGCGGCGGCGTTGGTCGCGTAGTTCAAGGTCGCGGAAGTGTAAAAGTAGAAACCGATCTGCAATATTTCGATAATGAGCAGAATAAGGACAGGCGAGACCATCGCAAATTCGATCGCCGCGACCGCCGAGCGCTCTCCGATGAAGCGAGCGCTCAATGTGCGTCGCCGCCGGGAGTGCGCTCCGCCCTCGCTTTCGTTCGTTGCCGTGATTCCGTGCGTCATGACCGACAACCTACTGTGAGGCGTCGCTAAATTTAATGAAATTCGACGGCCAACGCTCTGTTATTCGCCGACAACGGATAAGGAACGTTTAAAGCCGACAATTGAAATGATTAACGCGCTGTATCATCGGGATTTCCTTGGCGGATTGGGGATTTGCCGACGATCCGCCGGCGTCGCTGCGGCGGCGCAAAACGCCGCGCCGGAGAGCGCGGCGCGGCGGATCAGGAAGCTGTCCAACGCACGCAATCAAACGCCCCGCCTCCGTCTCACTCGTCGGTGAACGGACCGATGACGAGCTGCTCGACCTTCATCCAGTTCGCCAATTGCTGATAGGTGAGGCCGATGCCATGCAGGTCGTAGGTGACTTCCGAATGGGTCGGTCCGACGCATTTGGTCACGCCCTTGCTGTCCTTGGCTTTCTTGCAGTCGGTGTCGGTGTCGGCGTAATAGACGCGGCCGTACAGGCCGGGCTTGGTCTGATCGGCCGATGAGAAGAAAGCGTCGGTATCGGCCTGCGCCGCGTCGCCGCCAAAGAATGAAGCGTCCTTGTTGACCGTCGGTTCGTTGAAGCGAAGATTATAGTCGTAATAGGACGTGTAGGCGTGTTTCTTCGCCTTGGAATCGGTGAACTCGCCGCCTTCCTCGACATAACGGATCGAGCCGGTGACATGGTCTGAGATCACATTGTCGCCGACATTATAAGTGAATTGCAATCCGGCCTGATCGGTCAGCCAATTGCCCAGTTCGTAATCGTAATCGAACACGCCCGAGACTTTGGACGCCGCGATGAACGAGAACGGGCCGGCGGCGAGACCGAGACCTTCGAACCGCAGCGGGTCGGGATTCTTAACCTGGATCGAGACCACCTTGCCGTTGACGAGGCGCGAATAGGCTTTCGTCGCCTCATTGGTCGCCGCCTTGAGTTTCTTGCCGATCTGCCACCAGCGGGCGACCTCGCGACCCTGGATGTCGCCGATGAATTTGTTCGACGACTGGTTTCCCTTAACGACGTCGAGCCTGAGACTCCCGTCCTCGGGATTGTAGCGCCCGTCCGCGTCGATCAGAAGATCGCCGCGCAGGATCGCTGCGTCGCGCGCGATCTGCGTCGGGTTCGCCGGATTGATCACGTCCATGCGGACCGAATAGGTCATACGCTGGTCGGGAATGCGCTGAATGGCGCCTTTTAAGATCATCAGGTCGGCGACGGCCAGATCCTGGATTTCATAGGTGTCGACATTGCTGGTCGAGCGCTCGGAACGGGAATTATAGTCGATGATGATCGCGCCCGTGACCTTCGCCTTGTCGGCGGGGATTTCGGTGGTCGCGCGGGTTGTCTGCGCCAGCGCCGAAGTCGGGCCGACAAGCGCCGCCCCTACGGCCAGCGCGCCAAGCGCCGCGCCGATCCATGATTTTGACATTGATTGATCCTCCAGATTTCGGCCCGCCGCCTCTCCGGCAGCGTCCAGCCCACGCATGCGCTTACGGTCCGCGCTGGCGGAACCCGGTCGACGCGGGCTGTGGGGATCGGCGCGATTTGGGTTGGGCGGGTGCGAAAATTGACGTTATGATTGCGCGAATCCGGCCCATGGCGTGGCGGTTCAGGAGGAAACCCGATGGACGATATCGATCGCGCGCGCAAAGTGGTGCTCGCCAGCTTCCTGGGCTGGACGCTGGACGCTTTCGATTTCTTCATCATGGTTTTCGTGTTCAGCGACATCGCCAAGGAATTTGGCGTCACCGTCACGACGGTCACCGTCGCGGTCACGCTGACGCTGGCGATGCGGGCGCTCGGCGCCTTCATCTTCGGCCGGCTGGCCGATCGCTTCGGACGGCGACCGCTGCTGATGGCGAGCGTCTTATGCTATTCGGTTTTCGAATTGCTCTCGGGCCTTGCTCCTAATCTGATTAGCTTTCTCGTGCTGCGTGCTTTGTTCGGCATCGCGATGGGCGGCGAATGGGGCATTGGCAGTTCGCTGACCATGGAGACCATTCCGGCGAAATGGCGCGGCTGGGTCTCGGGGCTGCTGCAATCGGGCTATCCCGCCGGCTATTTCCTCGCCACTTTGACGTTCTTCGTCGCCTATCCCTATGTCGGATGGCGCGGCATGTTCATGATCGGCGTGCTGCCGGCGCTGCTCGTGCTCTATATCCGCCGACACGTGCCCGAAAGCCCGGACTGGACGGCGCGCCAGGCGGCGCCGCGCCCCTCCATCGTCGCGGTTCTGCGCCAGCATGTCGGACTGACGATCTACGCCGTGATCCTGATGACGGCGTTCAACTTCTTCAGCCACGGCACCCAGGACATCTATCCCAACCTCTTCCTCGCCGGGCAGCACGGCTTCGACCATTCCACCGTGAGCACGATCGCGCTGATCTATAATGCGGGCGCCGTGATCGGCGGCATCGCGTTTGGCGCGCTGTCGCAGCGCATCGGCCGACGCGTCACGATCGTACTGGCGGCGCTGCTGTCATTGCTGGTGCTGCCGCTCTGGGCGTTCGGCGCGACGGCGCTGACGCTCGGCATCGGCGCCTTCCTGATGCAGATCTGCGTGCAGGGCGCGTGGGGCGTCATCCCCGCGCATCTCAATGAATTGTCGCCGCCGAGCATCCGCGCGACTTTTCCCGGCGTCGTCTATCAGCTCGGCAATCTGCTGGCTTCCTACAATGCGACGCTGCAATCGGGCATTGGCGAGCGAACGGAGCCGCACAATTACTCCTGGGCGCTGGCCGGCGTCGCCGGCACGGTCGCAATCGTGATCGCTCTGTTGGTCGGCTTCGGCGTCGAGGCGCATGACGTGAAGATGGGCGAGGACGCCGCGCCAGAAGCCGTCAAGGCGTGATGATCGACCGGTTCGACCATATCGTTCTGACGGTGCGTTCACTCGAAGCCATGCTGAGCTTCTACGAACGCGTGCTGGGATTCAAGCGCGAGCTGCGGCCCGGAGCGCCCGCTTCGCTCAAGTTTGGCCGCCAGAAGATCAATGTGCATGAGAGCGACCGGACCTTCGAGCCGAAGGCGGCGAGTCCGACGCCGGGTTCGGGGGATTTCTGCCTGATCACGCAGCGGCCGATCGACGAAGCGGTCGCGCATCTGGAGGCTTGTGGCGTCGCCATCGAACTGGGGCCGGTGGCGCGCAACGGTGCGCTGGGGCCCATGATTTCGGTCTATTTCCGCGATCCCGACGAGAACCTGATCGAGGTGAGCCGGTACGACGACCAAGGCGCGTAAACGCCGGCTGCTCATTCGACAATACGCAACAAAATGGCTGCCTATCTGCGCGGGGTTGGGTATATCAATACACAACCAGGAGGTTGCGTATGGGCAATAGCATCGAGAAGCGCATCGAACTCAAGGCGCCAGCGATGCGCGTCTGGCGCGCGTTGACCGACCATCGCGAGTTTGGCGAATGGTTTCGGGTGAAGCTGGAGGCGCCGTTCGTGCCGGGGCAGATCTCGCGGGGCTACGTCGCCTATCCCGGCTATGAGCATCTCAAATGGGAAGCGACGGTACAGAAAATGGAGCCCGAACGGCTCTTTTCATTCACCTGGCACCCCTATGCCGTCGATCCCAAAGTCGATTATTCGAGCGAGCCGACGACCCTCGTCGAATTCAGGCTGGAGCCGATGGCGGGCGGCGTCGTTCTTGTCCTCACCGAATCCGGGTTCGACGCGATCCCTAGGGATCGCCGGATCGAAGCGTTCCGCATGAACGAGCGCGGCTGGGGCGAGCAGATGACGAATATCGCGCGCCATGTCGCGGCCTAGAATCCGCGCCGAACTTGAGGCGCGCGCGTCGGTCTTTGCGGCTCTCGGCGATGAAACGCGGCTATTGCTTGTTGGAAAACTGTCCAACGGGCTGCCGCAGTCGATTTCGCGGCTTGCGGAGGGTTCGGCGCTGACGCGGCAGGCGATCGCCAAGCATCTTCGCGTGCTGGAACGCGCCGGACTCGTGCGCGGCATGCGCGCCGGACGCGAGAGTCGGTTCGCATTCACGCCGGAGCCTTTCAAAGAGGCCCAGTCCTATCTCGAACGCGTTTCGAGCCAATGGGACGATGTCTTGGCGCGGCTGAAATTCTTCGTCGAGGACGAAGAGTCCTGAGGCGCGGCCGATTGCGCCGCGCGGCCGCGATTGAACCAAACACGAAAACGCTTTAGAGCAAAGGGAGACGCGCGGGCGGTCAGGAGGCGGCTATGGAGTGGGAAAACTCCCGGGAATCGACCAATGTCGAGGATCAACGCGGTTCCTCTGGCGGCGGCGGCCTCGGCATCCCGATCGGCGGCGGCACTGGCGGGCTTGGCATCGGCGTGATCCTCATCCTCGCCTTGATCGGCTATTTCACCGGCATCGATCCGCGCATCCTGATCGGCGGCGCCCAGATCCTGGTCGGCAATGGCGCCGGCAACACCAGCTCTTATTCCGCGCCGGCGCCCGCTCCGACGCCGACCGCCATGCAGCCGCAGCAGAGCGCGCAGAACGATCTGATGCGCCATTTCGTCGCTGTCATTCTGGGTCAGACGGAAGACGTCTGGTCGCAGGTTTTGCCTGCGCAAAAGGGCGTCGCCTACACCGCGCCCAAACTGGTTCTCTATAGCGGCTCGACGCGGTCCGGCTGCGGCACAGCGCAATCGGCGATGGGGCCGTTCTACTGCCCCAATGACAAGAAGGTCTATCTCGACATGGCGTTCTTCAACGACATGCGTGACAAATACGGCGGCGGCGGCGATTTCGCCTATGCCTATGTGATCGCCCACGAGATCGGCCATCACGTTCAGGATCTGCTTGGCATTCTCGACAAGGCCGACGCGGCCAAACAGAATATGAGCCGCACGCAGGCCAACGCCGTATCGGTGCGCATCGAACTGATGGCCGATTGCCTGGCCGGCGTCTGGGCGGCCAATGCGGATCAGAAATGGCACATCCTCGATCCTGGCGATGTCGAAAAGGCGATGGCGACCGCCTCGGCGATCGGCGACGACCGCCTGCAGACCGCCGCCAAAGGCTATGCCGTGCCCGACAGCTTCACCCACGGCAGTTCGGCGTTGCGCCAGCAATGGCTGACGACGGGCCTGAAGAGCGGGCAGGTGGATTCTTGCAATACGTTTGCGCAATAGAGGTCAGCGGCCTGCAGACGCGTTGCTGACCGCGTCGTCCCCCGCCGCGATCGCGCATCGGCGGTGAACGCGGTCATCGACCGCGCTACAAGGGTTAGCGCCTCTCGCTGTCGAGATGCGCCATGGCCGCGGCGGGATAGCGCTCGCCTTTGGCGGCGCCCTTGGGAGCGGCTTGTTCGATCGCATGGAGATCGGCTGGCGTCAGGGTCAGCGCGAGAGCGCCCGCCGATTCCGCCCATTGCGCGCGCCGTCTGGCGCCGATGATCGGCGCGATGTCGGGCCCCTGCGCCAGCACCCAGGCGATCGCGATCTGGGCGACGCTTGCGCCGCGCGCCGTTGCGACCTCGCGCAAGGCCTCGACCAGCGCCAGATTGTGATCAAGGTTGTCGCCGGAAAAGCGCGTCGAGAAACGGCGGAAATCGGCGGTCTTTTCGCGCTCCTTCGACCAGTGGCCCGATATCAGGCCGCGCGCGAGCACGCCATAGGCGGTGACGCCAATGCCCAGTTCGCGGCACGTCGGCAAAATCTCGTCTTCGATTCCGCGCACGACCAGGGAATATTCGATCTGCAGATCGGCGATCGGGTGAACCGCGGCGGCGCGACGGATCGTGGCGGCGCCGACTTCCGACAGGCCGATATGCTTGATGTAACCCGCCTTGACCATGTCGGCCATCGCTCCGATCGTCTCTTCGATCGGCACGGCCGGATCGAGCCGGGCGGGGCGATAGATGTCGATATAGTCGGTTCGCAAGCGCTTCAGACTATAGGCGAGAAAATTCTTCACCGCGGCGGGACGCGCGTCATAGCTGACCCACCCGCCGGCCGGATCGCGCATGGCGCCGAATTTGACGCTAAGGATAACATCCCCGCGCCGCCGGCCCTGCAGGGCTTCGGCGATCAGCATCTCGTTATGGCCGGAGCCATAGAAATCGCCGGTGTCGACCAGGTTGACGCCCGCGTCGAGCGCGGCGTCGATCGTCAGCAGGCTCTCATTGCGGTCGGCGGGTCCATAGGCGTCCGACATGCCCATGCAGCCGAGACCCAGCGCGCCGACCGTCGGTCCGTTCGCGCCCAGTTTGCGTTGCGGCATCGTCATGATTCCAGCCTCCCGCTGCATAGAGTCTCCGTCGCCCTGTCTTGGCGCCGATTTGAACGGCGCCGAGAGGCTATTGCGGCCGCGCTTATGGCGGCCGGTCCCCGGACATCAGATCGCCATCCCACCTTTTACACCCGCTGTGGGCCTTGCGTCATCTCCGTCGCTTGGCGGCGTGATCGTCATGTCGCCAGAATTGTCCTATGAATCCTGGTCTTGGCGACGGTCCCGGGGTGGGCATGCGCTTTTTCAAAATCGCCGTGAGCGATTGCCCGCATGGCCTCGACGAATGGGAGCCCGCCAAGGCCGAGATCAAGGCGCTCGGCGCTTCCAGAACTTCGGGCCGGGATGATGGCGCGCCAGCGATGGGTCTCCCGGCGTCGGCAATCGCGGTTGTGCTTATCAGCGGGAGAACAGCTTTCGCCACCATGTCGCCTGTCTGCCCTCGGCGCCCGGAAAGGCGGCGTCGATTTTTTGAACGATTCGTTCCGCCGCGGCCTGAACGGTGGATTTGTCCGTTTTGGCGGAGATGAGCACCGCGACATATTTGACCGCGACCGGGCCTCTGGTGAAGAGATAGATGAAGGCATCGTCGGGCATTGCCGCGATCGCTTGACTGATCCCGCGCGTCATCTGATGGCCTTCGCCGAGCGCGCCCGCGAAAATGCCCCGCGCCGCGCCGAGCGCCTGACCCGAGGGGTAGCTATAGACGCGGCAGTCGCCGCCGATTCGCGCGGCGGTCTGGTTTTCCGGTTTGCCTTCGCATTTGGCTTGCAGCGTTTCGAGATGATAGGCGGTCGCCGATCGCGCGTCAGGAAACAGCCAGCGAATGTCGAAGAGCATCTGAAATGGGCTGCCTTCGCCGCCATCCCATTTCGTCATGCCGACCTTCAGCCCGCCGTGCTCGCGATAGGCTTGATCGCCCGGTTCGCTGAATCCAAGCCTGAGATCGCCGTAGAGCGTCATCGGGAAGGGCATGTCGCCGGCTTCGAGAAAGAGCGCGGAGAAAAGATCGTCGTGACTGCCGGCCATGTCAGATCCTCCTCGTCCTGGTTGGCTGCGCCAGGGATACGGTCCCCATCGCCCGAGCTGATTTATTCGCCGAGAGAGTATACCAATCGAACAAGAGCTCGAGATTCCGGCACTATTGCGGCTATGACCGGGCGGCGCGTCAGCGCCACCGCGGCGCATCCCTGGAGCCGGCGGCCTATCCCACGATTTCGAGCGCGATGCGCCCATTCACCGCGTCGCCATATTCGGTGATCGCTTCGACGATGATCCGGTGCGTGCCGGGCGTAAGATCGGCGGGCAGGCGTGCGGTCCACATATGCGAGGACGGCTCGGCCTTGATCCAGGACTTCTTCGTCGCCTCGTTGCGCGCGAACACTTCTTCGACAAACGGGTCGGGCATAGTCTGGCGCGCCATCGCGATGGGCGCGCGATCGCCGATCCGCATCGCAACTTTTGTCTTTGGGCCGCCGTCGAACACATTGGCGATGAGCGATGTCGCCGCGACCGCCGCGTACGCGATCGGCGAGCCCAGCAATTGTCCCTGTCGGAATTCGCGTTGCACTTCTTTCTGGGCGCTGTGGAACCGGCTGTCGATCGACAGGCGCATCTGGCGCCCGTTCGGCTCCTTGGCGGGCACGAAACGCGTCTTGTAGCTATTGCCGTCGATCGACAGGATATGGAACCCGTTCGGACTGCCGTCGCGGCTGTCGGCGCAGGCGACGCCGCGATGATCGAAAGGTCCGCTCCACCAGGAGCCCGACACTGCCGTCATCACATGATGATGGTGCGGTTCGGCGCCGGTCCAGCCGTCGGCCGCGTCGAAATAATGATGCTCGGTCGTATGGGTGTGGCCGGAGAAACTCACCGTGAACCGCCGGCCTTCGAACAGCGCGAACAATTCCTTCAGATTCTGCAGGTTCGTGCCGGGTTCCGAATCGAGATAATTGCGCAAGGGAATATGCAGCACCATGACGATGAGTTTGTCGGCCGGCGTTTGCGCGAGGACGTTCTTGATGAAGGCGAGTTGCGGCGCATCGAGGCGTCCCTCGTATTTACCGGCGTCATGCGGCTTCGTCGGGTCCGCGCCGAGATAGTCGACGTCGTCGAGCATCAGAAACAAGGCATCGGCGTAGGAGAACGCGTAATAATTGGGCCCGAATACGCGCTTGAATGTTTCGCGGCTGTAGTGGCGGTCTGGCGCCTCGAAATTCAGGTCGTGATTGCCGCCGATGTTCCACCAGGGAATGCCGATCGTCCCGATGATGAAATTGTAGCGGCCGTAGAGCGACAGATCGTCGAACATCACATCGCCCGCCGTAATGCCGAATTTCGCGGGCGTTCCGTTAAGCGCCTCGATCACATCCTCGCGGATGAAATCGACTTCCACCTCGGATTCGGGCTGCGGGTCGGTGAACAGCACGACCTCGAATTTTTTCGGCTCGTCCTGGCGCTTCAGTGCAAAATCGAGCGAAGCGGGCAGGGGATCGGTTGGCGCGATTCCAGCAAAGGTCAGATTGAGTTCGGCAGGCGAGCCTTTAGGCTGATGCAACCGGTAGAAGCGCGGCAATTGGGTCGCGGGATCGACGGGCGGCATGTAGCCGGAAGGCTTGATGACGCAAATGGCCGCGTCGTCGCGCAACGACAGACTATAGCGCCCCTCAGAATCGGTGACGGAGACATCCTCGCCATTGGAGACGAGAACGCCCGCGATTGCCGGATTTCCGTCGCCGGGCTTGCCGGATCCGTTTCGGTCCTCGAAAACAGTTCCGGCAATGTGAATGATCTCCGAAACCGCGGCGCCCTGCGCCTGCGCCGCTCCGGCCGGCGCCAGAGCCGCCGCCGCGGCGCCTGCCGCGCCAAGAAGAACATCGCGGCGCGTGACGCCGTTGGCTTGTTGCTCCGTCGTCATGACGTCTCCTTTTGGAATCAATGGTTCGTCGGCATTTCATCAAGCGCATGTGAAGCTTGGATGAAACAGGCCGCTCAGACCGCCATGTCGGCCGCTGCAGGATCGAGCAGCGCGCCTGTCGCTGTAATTCGTAATTCAAGATCATTGAAATAGAGGATAGTCGGCATTCAGTAGATGAAAACCGATTTGGCCAAAGTTGTTTATGTCCCGACCGTTCGAGAGCACAACGCAGCCCCGGCGGCTGATCGTGGAGAACGCCGCGAAGGAGCTGAAACCCTGGGTCGTGCCTTCATGGGCGACAATCTCGTCGCTATGTTGGGTGGAGATGAACCAACCCAGCGCCGCCATCATCCCTGGCTCTCCCAGCCGCCGCGTAGCCAGCATCATCGTCAGCGCGGGCGTCAAAGGACTGTTGCTTCGCCCGAGGCAGTTCTCAAGGAATACGAAGAGGTCGTTCACGGTGGAATTCAACGCCCCGGCTCCAGCAAGCGTCGGCATAGCCCAATCCGGCGTGGGATGGCGGCGATCGTCGTGGCCCTGCGCCTTCCGTGCTCGCATGGACGGCGTGAGGGTGATGCGCGTGCTTTCAAGCCCCAGCGGTTCGCATATACGCGCAATCACAAGGTCTTCGTAGCTTTGATCGGCGCGGCGCGCGAGCGCATGGCCAAGTAGGCCGAAGCCCAAATTAGCGTATGCGTAGTGGGAGCCTGGATCGAAAAGCAGCGTGTAGTTCGATAGGAAACTGTAGAGTTGCCCAAGGGTGTAGTCGGCAAAGAGATTGGCCGGGTCTTTCGGGTGGAGGTTGCCCGGCATGTTGGGCAAACCTGATGAGTAGGTGGCGAGGTCCAGCAGCGTGATCGCCTTGCCGCCGCGCTCTGGCATCTTCACCTCGGCGGGCAGATATCTCGCTACCGGATCCTCTAGCGCCACCTCGCCCCGATTGACCATGTCGGCCAACAGCAGGGCCGTGAACACCTTTGTGATCGAACCGATCTCGAAAACAGTATCGCCGTCAATAGGTCGCTCATCCGGTGTGTCCGGCCGGCCATCGGTGACAAGCCGGCGGCCGGAGGCGTCAAGCACGCCAGCAACCATCCCCGTGCTGTGCTGACCGACGTCGACGCGATTCTTCAGGATCGCGTAAATGGTATCGTCAGACGGCGTCTCAGCGGAAGCACGAGATCGCCCGCTGAGCGTCGCCAGGGCTCCAAGCAGAAACGCTCGGCGGTGCGGCATTGATCTAGCTCGTAGGTTCCAAGGAGCAATTATCGATCCGAGAGATTTGGATGGCAATCATCTATGACCCACCCGCCACCGCTAAGGTCATCTGCCACTACTGCGGCCCACACCGTATATTCGTGCAGAACTCAACCTTTAGTCCAGTCCGTTCAGCTTGCGGTCCCCGCGCGCTCCAGCGCGGCGGCGCAGGCGGCTTTCAACAGCGCGCAAACCGCGTCGCGCGAGCGGCCGGGCGCCATCATCGCGAACATCGCATGGCTGGTCAGCGCGAACATCATATCGACCGCGTCCCGCCGGCCGGGCGCGTTGCGCCGGTCGCCGCCGCCTATTCGTGCGACGAGAGCGGCGAGCAGCTTGCGTCGCTGCTCGTTGCGCTCGGCCATCGCCAGCGCGAATTCGGGATCGACGGCGGCCGCGGCGTGCAGCCGGCCGACGGCGGGATCAGCATCCCAGAATTCGCAGAAGAATTCGATCACGCGATCGAGGCCCACGCGTGGATCGGCCATCGCCGCGGCCTCGGCGAGGCGGGCGAAGCCGCCCAGCCGGGCGCGTTCGTCGAACACCGCCTCCAGCAATCCGCGGCGCGATCCGAACTGGTTGTAGACGGTCAGCCGCGTCACGCCGGCCGCCTTGGCCACCGCCTCCAGCGAAAAGGACGCGGCGTCGGCCTGTTCGCCCAGCAGTCGGCCGGCCGCGGCGACGACGCGCGCGCGCTTTTCGGCGGCGACCGAATCGCGGAGCGGGCTGACATAGGAACGCGGCGGCATGATCGCTCTGGCTATTTGAATGTACACACTGTATATCGTATTATATCACAGCTGGAGAATCCCCCATGCAGATCGCTCTCATGATAGCCGTGTCGCTCCATCTTCTGACCGCCACATTTTGGGCGGGGACGAGCGTCGCGCTCGCGCGCACGAACGGTGCCGGCGCCGAGCGGCTGTTGCGCCCGCAGATGGGCGCGGCGGTTCTTGCGGTGCTGTCGGGCGCCTACCTCTGGAGCCAGCTCCACCGCGACCTGTTCGAAAGGCCGGAACAGGTGCTGGCCGTCGGGATCATTTGCGCTTTTATCGCCGCCGGCGTCCAGGGCGCGATGGTCGGGAGCGCCATACGCAAACTCTCTGTGCGCGCGATCGACGAAGCGACGGCGCGATCGCTCATTCTCCTGGCGCAGCGCATCGCGTCCGGGCTGCTGGCGGTGACGATCATCTGCATGGCGGCGGCGCGCTATGTCTGAGAGCCGCCGCGACTTGTCGGGACGGACGCTTTTGTCAGCTCTCACTCGAGAGTAAGGCATTCACGGCGATGCGCCTGTTCCATTTCAGCGATGACCCCAACATCAAAATATTCACGCCGCGGCCTGTGCGCGTCGCAGTCGACAGGCCCGCGGGACAGGAGTGGCTGAACGGTCCTCTCGTCTGGGCGACAAGCGAGGCCTTTGAGCTGCTGTACCTATTCCCTCGCGAATGTCCGAGGATCGTGATCTGGCCGACGCCTGAAACGAGCCCCGAGGAAAAGCAGGCCTGGTTCGGCGACGGTTCTCGCCGCGCTATCGCTCACATCGAGCGCGTTTGGTTCGAACGGCTCAGAGCTGGCGTCATCTATCGTTACGAATTGCCCGTCTTCTCGTTTGAGGACGTCGATGAGGTGGGGATGTGGGTTTCGCGCATCGCGGTGAAGCCTGATGGCATGGAGGCCATCGTCGACATGCTGGCGGAATTGGACGCGCGAAACATAGAGCTGCGCGTGATGGAGAAGCTGACGCCATTGAAGGACATTTGGGGCGCCTCGCTCCATGCGAGCGGCATCCGGCTCAGGAATGCGCAGGATTGGGGCAAGCCCGGGTGGACGCATTCCAAGCCCGGCAGGCCTGTCGTTGTTTCACCGTCCGAAAGCTAGCGCGGATTTGGCGACAGGCGCTTATTTCTCCTATTTTTGCACGCTGTCGAGAAAGGCCGCGAGCCTGTTCTCGTAGTCCGCGTGATCAACGTCCCAGATTGCCGCGTGGCCGCCCTTGTCGGAAAACCAGACGGTCTTTGGACCTGTGTAGAGTTCAACGAGCGCCTGGGCTTGTCGATAGGAAACGATTTCATCCGCTTTGCTATGGATGAAATAGATCGGCGTCGATCTGGCGAGCGGCAGGGAATTTTCCGCACTGCTCAACCCGTCAAACCGGCCGCGCAGCATGGCGAGTTTGATGAGAAGATCGGCGGCCCAGTCCGGCAGGGATTGCGATTGGGGCGCTTCCCTGATGAGCTGCTGAAAGCTCGCCATCGGATTCTCCGCGATCGCGGCGGTGAGCCTGGGCATTTCCGGCAAAGCGATCAAAATCGACGCGGCGCCCACAGAGCTGCCCATCGCATAGAGTTTCTCGTATTTGTCCGTGAGATAGAGATAGGCGGAAAGAACGTCTCTCGATTCCCGTTGCCCATAGGTCAGCCCGGGCGCGGGACAGGGCGCTTCGCCCTGGCATCCCAAATCGAGCGTGAGAACGTCGAGATTCCGGCCAAGGAAGAAGGAAATATATTTCGTTTCCTCGCGCCGGTCGCTGCCGCCGGCGGGGACCAAGAGGATCGCGCCTTTTGCCGTCCCCCTGCCGTTTTCCGCCGAGCGAATGAGCCAGCCCGGCAGTTCATAGCCGTTGAAGGAAGGGACGCGAACCTCTTCGAATTTGAATTCGTGCGTGCTGCGCAGGTTGCCGCAATCCTTGCCCCAATATTTCGCCAGATCCGGCTTGCAGTCGGCGAGGTCCCTTGTCGCGCCGCGCCATACCGGAAAAAGCAATTGGTCGCTGGCGAACCAAAGTCCCGCACCCGACAAGACGAACACAGCGGCGAAGACGCCGAGAGCGAGCAGGCCGAGCTTACGAATCATAGCGCGACCCTCTTTTTACCAAGATTCTCCGAGCGCGACTTGGCGTGCGCCCCCACCGTCATGGCCGGGCTCGTCCCGGCCATCCACGCCGTGCTGCGAGCAGTAATCACCAAAGTTGTCCGCAACGGCGCCGCGTGCAGACGAATGCTACGCATTCGCTTGGGGATGGCCGGAACAAGTCCGGCCATGACGTCCCGAGGTTCGTGTATTCATGCGACTAAGGAATCGTATTTTCGGCGCTTCGGTATCAGCGACATGCTGGATCAACCGTGTCGCGAGCGTTGGTTCATCGGGATTCTGATCAGGGGATTCCCGGCATCTGCTCCTTGACGCCTTGCAGCCAGCGCAACGATCCGGGCGTGGTGAGAATCTCGCCTGTCTCGAGCAGCGTCTTGATTCCCGACAGGATCATCGGCCAGCCGCCATAGAGCTGGGCGTTGGCGCCCTCGCGCAATTGATCGTGGGTGACTTTCAGCAGGCAGGAATCGCCAACCGGCTCGATCTCCCAGGTCACCCGCGAGGTTCCCTCGCTCTTGGCTTCCGCGCTCCACAAAGCCCGGTAGCTCTGGACGAGCCGGCGCGGCGGGTCGACCTCGAGATTTTCGCCATCGAAGATCAATGCGCCGCCGCCGGCGCCTTTGTAGCGGGAGCCGGACGTCCAGTCTGAGGTCACGACCGCGCCGAAATTATATTGGCGCCGCATCTCGGTATCGGTGATCGCATGCCACAGGCGCTCGGGCGTCGTTTTGATGTAGATTTCGAATATCTTTTCCATCGTCCTGTTCTCCAATGTGTGTTTCAGGCCGCTCAGCGTCGCGACCCAGGGCTCGGCGAATTTGCTCACCCACCGATCATGGATGAGCCGGATCGGCACGGCGTTGAGGAAATGCAGCTTTTCGCGCCCGCGCCGCCGAGTGACGACGACGCCAGCCTCTTCGAGCACTTTCAGGTGCTTCATGACGCCAAAGCGCGTCATCGGCAGCCGCGCTTCGAGCGCGCCCAGCGTTTGCCCATCCTCCCGGAACAGTTCGTCGAGCAGGCTGCGGCGGGTCGGGTCGGCGAGGGCTTTGAAGACATCGTCCATGGGGGTGAGAATAGGTGACTATATGGTCACATGTCAAGACGCATTCGCATGCCCCAATTTAGCGGCCTCCTGTAGGCGCGATCGTTGATCGCGTCCGGCGCAAGCGCCTTATTTCCGATAATTTGCGGGCGGCGGAAGAGCGCGATCAGCGATCGCGCCTACAAGCCACCCCGCCCTTCCCACATCGCCCTTTCGCCCCCATATTGGCGCTATGTCCAAGCCCCCCAAATCGGCGTCGCGTCCGACGCGTCCCAAAGCGTCGAAGCCTGAGGTTCATCCGCTCGGCGACCATCTCGCCGCGCTGCTCAATCCCGCGTTGCTGGAGAAGCCGCCGGGCTTCGCTGAGGCGCCGCAGGCGCGCTTCGAACCGGCGCCTTACGACGATGCCGACGGCGATCATCCGCGCGGCATGACTGGCGCGGCGGCGACCGTTGAATCGTTGAAGAGCCTACTTGAGCTCGGCGATCCCAATCTGCGCGGCGCTCGGCCATGGACGCCGCATCGCCCGGCCCGGCCCGACAAGTCGGAAGGCGGCCGCGCGTTCAAGATCGTTTCCGAATATGAGCCCAAGGGCGACCAGCCCGAGGCGATCAAGGAACTGGTCGCGGGCATTTCCACGCATGATCGCGACCAGGTGCTGCTCGGCGTCACCGGTTCGGGCAAGACCTTCACCATGGCGCAGGTCATCGAAAAGACCCAGCGTCCGGCGCTGATCCTGGCGCCCAACAAGACGCTCGCCGCCCAGCTCTATGGCGAGTTCAAGAGCTTCTTTCCCGACAATGCCGTCGAATATTTCGTTTCGTACTACGATTATTACCAGCCCGAAGCCTATGTGCCGCGCACCGACACCTATATCGAGAAGGAATCCTCGATCAACGAGCAGATCGACCGCATGCGCCATGCCGCGACGCGCTCGCTGCTGGAGCGCGACGACGTCATCATTGTCGCCTCGGTCTCCTGCATCTACGGCATAGGCTCGGTCGAAACCTATACGGCGATGACCTTTTCGCTGAAGCTGGGCGAGAAGGTCGACCAGCGCCAGCTCGTCGCCGATCTCGTCGCGCTGCAATACAAGCGCTCGCTCGGCGATTTCACGCGCGGCGTGTTCCGCGTGCGCGGCGACACGATGGAAATCTTCCCCGCCCATTATGAAGACCGCGCCTGGCGCATCGGCTTCTTCGGCGATGAGATCGAGTCGATCGCCGAATTCGATCCGCTGACCGGCAAGAAAACGCAGGACCTCGAATTCGTCAAAGTCTACGCCAACAGCCATTATGTGACGCCGCGTCCGACACTGCTGCAATCGATCAAGGCGATCAAGGAGGAGCTCAAAACCCGCCTCGATCAGCTTCATGCCGGCGGACGCCTGCTGGAGGCGCAAAGGCTGGAGCAGCGCGCCACTTTCGATCTCGAAATGCTGGAGGCGACCGGCTCCTGCGCCGGCATCGAGAATTATTCGCGTTATCTCACGGGGCGCCGGCCCGGCGAGCCGCCGCCGACTCTCTTCGAATATCTGCCCGATAACGCTTTGGTGTTCACCGACGAAAGCCATGTCACCGTGCCGCAGATCGGCGCGATGTATAAGGGCGATTATCGGCGCAAGGCGACGCTCGCCGAATATGGCTTCCGCCTGCCGTCCTGCATGGACAATCGCCCGCTGCGCTTCGAGGAATGGGAGGCGATGCGCCCGCAGACCGTGCATGTCTCGGCGACTCCCGGCAAATGGGAAATGGAGCGCACCGGCGGCATCTTCGTCGAGCAGGTGATCCGCCCGACCGGCCTGATCGATCCGCCGGTCGAAGTGCGCCCGGCGCGCAACCAGGTCGATGACCTCCTCGGCGAGGTGAAGGCCGTGGCGTTGCGTGGCTATCGCACTTTGGTGACGACGCTGACCAAGCGCATGGCCGAAGATCTTACGGAATATCTGCATGAGCATGGCGTGCGCGTGCGCTACATGCATTCGGATATCGACACGATCGAGCGCATCGAAATCATCAGGGATTTGCGCCTGGGCGCCTTCGACGTGCTGATCGGCATCAATCTGTTGCGCGAGGGCCTCGACATTCCCGAATGCGCGCTCGTCGCCATTCTCGACGCCGACAAGGAAGGTTTTCTGCGCTCGGAGACGTCGCTGGTGCAGACGATTGGGCGCGCGGCGCGCAATGTCGATGGCAAGGTGGTGCTCTACGCCGATTCGATCACCGGCTCGATGGAGCGCGCGATGGCCGAGACGACGCGGCGGCGCACAAAGCAGGAGGCGTATAATGCCGAGCATGGCATCACGCCAGCCTCGATCAAGCGCGGCATCGCCGATATTCTCGGTTCGGTCTATGAAGCCGATCATGTTACGGTCGACGCGGGGATGGCGGGCGGCGGCAGGGACGGCGTGCTGGTCGGGCACAATCTGAAAGCGACGATCGCCGATTTCGAAAAGCGTATGAAGGAGGCGGCGGGCAATCTTGAATTCGAAGAGGCCGCGCGCCTGCGCGACGAAATCAAGCGCCTGCAAATGGTCGAGCTGACGGTCGGCGACGATCCGCTGGCGCGCCAGTCGGCGATCGAGGCGATCGCCGGCGGCTATCAGGGCGAGCGCAAATTCGGCAGGGCCGCCAACACGCCCGCCAGCCGTGCGCATAAACCGACCGACGCGGATATGGGCCCGCATAATTGGGGCGGCGGCGAAGCGCGGCCGAGCGGCGGGGCGATGAAGCAAAGGCGTGGCAGGAGATGAGCGCGGCGCCTCAGTAATAGCGCGGGATCGGGCCGTTATGCGGAGTCATGCGGTCCGACAGGTCGAACATCAGCTCGTCTACGTAGCACCAGCCCCAGCCTTCGGGCGGATCATAGCCTTCGATGATGGGATGCTGGGTCGCATGAAAATGCTTGGTCGCGTGCTGGCCGGGCGACTGGTCGCAGCAGCCGACATGGCCGCACGCGCGGCAGATGCGAAGATGGAGCCAGGCGTCGCCGGTCTTCAGGCATTCCTCGCAGCCGAGCGCGCTGGGCGTCACCGTGCGAATGGTCTTGAGATGGGTGCAATGGTTCGCCATGGCGGCTCCCTTTGGTCAGAGGCTGGGGCTTCTGGAATCGGCGAGAAAGCCGTGCAGCGCCTGCACGACCTGCGCGCCTTCGCCGATCGCGGCGCCGACGCGTTTGACGGATCCGGAGCGGACGTCGCCGACGGCGAATACGCCGGGCACGGAGGATTCGAGCGGCATCGCCGGACGATTTCCAGCGCCGCCGCAATGCGGGCCGGTCATGATGAAGCCCGCCTTGTCGACGACGACGCCGCAGCCATCAAGCCAGGCGGTGGCGGGATCGGCGCCGACGAACAGGAAGACGTTGCGGATCGGCGCCTCCGCCTCGGCGCCGGCGCCGCGATCGCGCCAACGGACCTGTTCGAGGCCGCCGTCCGGCGCGCCTTCGAGGGCGACGATCTCGGTCTGAATCATCAATTCGATATTGGGCGTCGCGGCGATCCTGTCGATCAGATAGCGCGACATGCTTTCGGCGAGGCCCGCGGCGCGCACCATCATGCGCACCTTGGCGGCATGGGCGGATAGAAAGACGGCGCCCTGGCCCGCCGAATTGCCGCCGCCGACCAGGATCACCTCTTCGCCCGCGCAGAGCCGCGCCTCGATCGGCGAAGCCCAATACCAGATTCCGCGCCCCTCGAAGCGCGCGAGGTCGGCGATCGCCGGGCGGCGATAGCGGGCGCCGCTGGCGACCACCACGGTGCGCGCATGGACGCGGCCGCCGTCCTCAAGTTCGAGGCCAAGGGCGCCGTTGGCGCGCGAACAATCGAGCGTCTTCACGACAGCGGGAATCAGCATTTCGGCGCCGAATTTCGCCGCCTGGACATAGGCTCGGCCGGCGAGCGCCTGGCCGGAAATGCCGGTGGGAAAGCCGAGATAATTCTCGATGCGCGCGCTGGCGCCCGCCTGGCCGCCAAAGGCGCGCGCGTCGAGCACGACCACCGACAGGCCCTCCGAGGCCGCATAGACGGCGGTCGCCAGGCCCGCCGGCCCGGCGCCGACCACCGCTACGTCATAGGTGAAATCCTGGCGCGGCGCGTCGGTCATTCCCAGCCGCCGCGCAAGAACGGCCTCGGTCGGATTATGCAGGATCGCGCCGTCGGGACAGACGACAAGCGGCAGGCCGCCCGCCTCGGAAGCGTAGCGCGCGATCAGGTCGCTCGCCTCCTGCTCGCTCGCCGGGTCGAGCAGATGATGGGGATAGCCGTTGCGGCTGAGAAACCCCTGCAGCCGGACGACATCGGCCGAGGCGGGCGAACCAATCAGCACCGGGCCCCCCGCGCCCGTGCCGATCAAGCTGACGCGGCGCAAGATCAGCGCGCGCATGATGCGTTCGCCAAGGTCGGCTTCGGCCACCAGCAGCGAACGGACCCCGGCGGAGGGAATCAGCAGGGTCTCGACTTCGCCTTCCGCGACGCCGTCGACCAGAGCCGCGCGGTCCGAAAGCTGACCGATCTCGGCGAGGAACTGGCCGGGCCCCTGCTCGACCACCGGCGTGACGTGGCCGATGCCGTCGCGTTGCGTGATGGCGACATGGCCGGACAGGACGATGAACATGCCGGGCCCCGGCTTGCCGGTCTCGAACAGCTTTTCGCCGTCGGCATAGCAGCGCAACGTTCCAAAGCGGCGCAGGCGGTCGATTTCCTTGCCGGTGAGGACTGGGAAAGTCTCGTCATAGCGCGGGCCATGCGCCGGGAAAGGAACCGCCATCGTCAAAGTCGTAGCCATTGCCCCTCGCAGAGTTAGGCGTGTTGCAGGCGTATCCTATCGGACCGGATGCGCCAAGGAGCGGGGCGCTCTTCCCTTCCGCCTTCGGCGGGAGAAGGCGGCGCGCAGCGCCGGATGAGGGCGGTGAAGCCGGGTGCGACCCAAACTGCCGCGTCCATTTTCGCATCATCACGCCGATAGGCCCTCATCCGACCCGACTTCGTCGGGCCACCTTGTCCCGCCGAAGGCGGGAGAAGGGGTGTTCGCCCCCGCCGGCAGTTATACAAATTCCCCACATTTCCCCCTTCCACGCGCCGATAATGCGCCTAAATAACAGTCATGCCGCTTCATGCGGCAAATCCATCATCGTTTGGGCCGGTCGGCGTCGCTTCGGGGCGCGGCCGGAGCCGAGGAGAGAACGAAATGAATTTGGAAAAATACACGGAGCGCGCAAGGGGATTCATCCAGAGCGCGCAATCTTTGGCGCTTCGCGAAGGCCATCAGCAATTCACCCCCGAGCACCTGCTCAAGGTGTTGCTCGACGACGACCAGGGCCTGTCGGCCGGGCTGATCGACAAGGCGGGCGGCCGCTCGCGCGACGCGCTCGCCGCGGTCGAGCTTGCCTTGGCCAAACTCCCCAAGGTGCAGGGCTCGGGCGCCGGCCAGCTTTATCTCGCGCCGACCACGGCGCGCCTGTTCGACAATGCCGAGAAGATCGCGCAGAAGGCGGGCGATTCCTTCGTCACCGTCGAACGCCTGCTGCTCGCCATCGCGATGGAGAAAGGCGCGGAAGCCGCCAAGATTCTCGCCGCCGCCGGCGTTTCCGCCCAGACCTTGAACGCCGCGATCGAAGATCTGCGCAAGGGCCGCTCGGCCGATTCGGCGAGCGCCGAGAACGCCTATGACGCGCTCAAGAAATATGCGCGCAACCTGACGGACGCCGCCCGCGCCGGCAAGCTCGATCCGGTGATCGGCCGCGACGAGGAAATCCGCCGCACCATCCAGGTTTTGTCGCGCCGCACCAAGAACAATCCGGTGCTGATCGGCGAGCCCGGCGTCGGCAAAACCGCGATCGTCGAAGGCCTCGCTCTGCGCATCGTCAATGGCGACGTGCCGGAATCCCTGAAAGACAAGAAGCTGCTCGCGCTCGATATGGGCTCGCTCATCGCCGGCGCGAAATATCGCGGCGAATTCGAGGAGCGGTTGAAAGCCGTGCTCAACGAGGTGACCGCGGCCGAGGGCGGCATCATTCTGTTCATCGACGAAATGCATACGTTGGTCGGCGCGGGCAAAGCGGACGGGGCGATGGACGCCTCGAACCTGCTCAAACCCGCTCTGGCGCGCGGCGAATTGCATTGCATCGGCGCGACCACGCTCGACGAATATCGCAAACATGTCGAAAAGGACGCCGCGCTCGCGCGCCGCTTCCAGCCTGTGTTCGTCTCCGAGCCGACGGTCGAGGATACGATTTCGATCCTGCGCGGCCTCAAGGACAAATACGAGCTGCACCATGGCGTGCATATCACCGACGCGGCGATCGTCGCGGCGGCGACTTTGTCGAACCGCTATATCGCCGACCGTTTCCTGCCGGACAAGGCGATCGATCTCGTCGACGAGGCCTCGTCGCGCCTGCGCATGCAGGTCGATTCCAAGCCCGAGGAGCTTGATGAATTCGACCGGCGCATCATCCAGCTCAAGATCGAGCAGGAGGCGCTGAAGAAAGAGACGGACGCGGCTTCCAAGGATCGCCTGAAGAAGCTGTCGACAGAACTGGCCGATCTCGAGGAGAAGTCGGCCGCGCTGACGGCGCGCTGGCGCGCGGAGAAGGACAAGCTTGGCGCGGCGCAGAAGGTCAAGGAGCAGCTCGAAGCGGCGCGCAACGAACTCGCCGAGGTGCATCGCAAAGGCAATTATCAGCGCGCGGGCGAACTGACCTATGGCGTCATCCCCGAACTCGAAAAGAAACTCGCCCAGAGCGAAGAGGCGAGCGCCGACAACCTTGTCGACGAAGCGGTGACGCCCGACATGATCGCGCAGGTTGTGTCGCGGTGGACCGGCGTGCCGGTCGACAAGATGCTGTCGGGCGAGCGCGAGAAGCTTCTTAAGATGGAGGCGGAGCTGGCCAAGCGCGTCGTCGGCCAGAGCGAGGCGGTGACGGCGGTCGCCACCGCCGTGCGCCGCGCGCGCGCGGGCCTGCAAGACCCGCATCGCCCGATCGGCTCGTTCATGTTCCTGGGGCCGACGGGCGTCGGCAAGACCGAGCTGACCAAGGCGCTGGCGTCGTTCCTGTTCGACGACGACACGGCGATGGTGCGCATCGACATGTCCGAATATATGGAGAAGCACTCGGTCTCGCGTCTGATCGGGGCGCCGCCCGGCTATGTCGGCTATGACGAGGGCGGCGCGCTCACCGAGGCGGTGCGCCGGCGCCCCTATCAGGTCGTTTTGTTCGACGAGATCGAAAAGGCGCATCCCGACGTCTTTAACGTGCTGCTGCAGGTGCTCGACGACGGCCGCCTGACTGATGGCCAGGGCCGCACGGTCGACTTCCGCAACGTGCTGATCGTGATGACCTCCAATCTCGGTTCGGAATATCTCGTCGCCCAAAAAGAGGGCGAGGATTCCAAGGCGGTCGAGGGCGAGGTGATGCATGTCGTGCGCGGTCATTTCCGCCCCGAATTCCTCAACCGCGTCGACGAGATCATCCTGTTCCACCGCCTGGCGCGCGAGGATATGGCGGCCATCGTCGACATCCAGTTCCAGCGGCTGGCCAAACTGCTGGAGGATCGCAAGATCGTTCTGGAGCTCGACGCGAAGGGCCGGCAATGGCTCGCCGACAAGGGCTATGACCCGAGCTACGGCGCCAGGCCGCTGAAACGCGTCATCCAGAAATCGGTGCAGGACCCGCTCGCGCAATTGCTGCTGGCGGGGGAACTGGCCGACGGGTCCGTGGTCAAGATCGGCGCGTCGCATGGCGCGCTGATGATCAACGGCAAGGCGATCGGCGGCAGCGCCGAAGCTGAGGCGTCGAGGGGCGGCAAGGCGACGACGGTAGTGAGCTTCCCCAAGGGGGCGTGAGGGGGCAGGCTCATCTTCCTCCCTTGCGGGGGAAGAGGGGGTAGCCGGCGACCGGCGGTGAACTTTCCCAAGTGGGTTCTTGCCGTATCGTCCGCACTCCCTATGCGCGCAGGCGTTCGGCTGGTGCAAGATGGTCCCGCGCGGCAGCGGCTTCCGCGCGGGTCAAATAGCCGAGACGCCAGGTTTTCGTCGTGCTGCGCCAAAAGAGAAAACCGGTCGGCAGCAATACGGCCATCAGCAAGAGCGACCAGATGAGGCCATCCATTTTGGTGACTTCTGCGTCGCCAATGAAAGATTGGTAGCCGAGCAGCATCGCCGTGAGGTCGACGGCTTTCTCCTCGTGCTGCAGCCTGTGGTCCATCGCGGAAAGAACGGCATGCGAGAGTTCGTGCGAAAATCCGGCGACGACGCACACGAACGATTTGGCTTCCAACACGTCGCGGCGCGCATTGACGATCACGCGCGTCTCGCGGAACTCCGCGGTTCCACGGCGCGGCATCGGCTGCGGAATTTCGATCCACATCGGCGGGGACGAATCGGGTGCGTCGACAATGCGCAGGCCGACGCGAAGATCGAGCCGCATTGAATTCTTGATCCAGCCCAGCATGGCCGCATAGTCTTGGCGATCGTAGAGGGTTTTCAGCACGCTCGAATCGATCGGCGGCGCCGCCGCGAAGGAATTCTGCAATTCATCGAGATAATCGCGAATGAGATAGCTCATTCCGCCCCGCGCCAATTGTGTGACGGCCCCAAGCGTATTTCTACCCATGCGCGACGGGGGAGTCATCCTGCTGAGGCATGTGATCGGAGGGGTGGCGCAGGGGCCGCATGCAATGCTGCGGGCGGGTGAAATTCTGATTTCGCGGAAACCCTCGACGTTGATTGTAAGGTGTTTCTACCTTACAATGTTGATCAAGAACACGAGGCTTCCCCATGTCTACCCTCAAAGTCACCGCTAAGGGACAAGTCACTTTGCGCCAGGATGTCCTCAAACATCTTGGCGTGCAGCCCGGCGAGAAAATCAATGTGGAAAAGCTTCCCGATGGTCGGGTCGAAGTGAAGGCCCTGCGCTCGAAGGGCAAGATTTCTGATGTCTTCAATTTCTTGAAGAAAGAGAAGGGCCGACCTCTGTCGATCGCAGAGATCAATGAATTGGCCGCCGACGGCTGGGCCGGCAAACGGTGAAGATCACAGCCGATACGAATGTTCTGGTTCGCGCGATAACCGGCGACGACGAGCGGCAAAGCCGCATTGCTCAGAGAGAGTTGGCGCGTGCGGAAATGGTCGCGTTGGCGCTGTCGACATTGTGTGAGCTCTCCTGGGTGTTGTCGCGGGGCTACAAGACGCCGGCGGGCGAAATTGCGGAGACGATCCGACGACTGATCGATGGCGCCAACGTCGCGGTGAATCGCCCTGCAGTGCAGGCTGGGTTGGCGCTGCTGGAAGCAGGCGGCGATTTCGCCGATGGAGTCATCGCTTTTGAAGGCGCTTGGCTCGGAGCGGAAGCCTTTGTCTCTTTTGATAAGCAGGCGGTGAAGCTGCTGAAGGCGAGGGGCGAGTCCGCTCGTCTGCTTTCTTAGCCTGGAGCCTGTTCCTGACCGAACGCTCCCCCGTCATCGCGAGGGAGCGTAGCGACGAAGCGATCCAGGCTAAGCTCTGGCAGCCTTCGTCTGGATCGCTTCGCTGTCGCTCGCGATGACGGGCGCGTGTTTCACGTTGATTGGGGCGCCGCGGGAAACGGCGTTGCTCGATCATCGCGGATTACGCGGGCGGAGTCTCCGAGACGAGGATGCGCTCTCTCGCCTGCGCGTCTCCCACAAGGGCAAGCCCATAAGTCTCCGCCACGAACTGGCGATCGCTGGCGGCGATTTCGTCGAGCGCCTTTATCGCAGGGGCGCTGAGCGCCCAGGTCCTGCGTCGCGACATCGATGAAAGCATGGCGAGCGGCTGCCGGCACAAGATTGACAGCAGCGAAAGCGCCGCCCAGCCAGCCAAGCTGTCGCCTCGCGCGACGGTGCGCTTGATCGCGACATTGGCGCGGCGCAGCGCTTCAATATTGCCGGGGAGGAGCGAAACGCGGTTGCGATGGCGGCCCGTTCCAGCCAGGCTTTCATCGAACCCGCAATGGCGGAGGATCGCCGGCGTCACATCGATCTGCGCGTCATAATCGATGACGTGGATGCGCTCAGCGCCGAAAGCCTCCTGCCAGATCAGCAGGGTTTCGCGCATGCTCATATAGCGGGTGACGGGGATCAGCACGCTGCGCGCATATTCCTCGATCGTGAGCCAGCCGCCGGCCGTCACATGGGTGTTGTAGGCCGACAGGAAGCGGCCGTGCAGGCTGCGCAAGGTTATGACGATCCGCGGCTCGTAACGGCTGAAATCGGTCGCGAGCCGCAGCGCCTCGGGGCGATCGAAGTGCTTGGAGAAATGTTCGGAGCTGATGAGAACGGTCCCGGCCTGGGTCGCATCGATCTCGCCCGCAAGGTCGCGCACCGCCTCCGTTCGATGAGACCATCGCAGCGCGAGCGAAGGACCTTCCGGCCGGTGTGCGATATAACTGGCGACCAGCGGCGAATGGTTTCTATGCCGCCCAAGCTGATTTCCGGGATAAAGAATTCCGCGGCGCCTGAGCAAGTCCCGATGCCGCCAGCAGAAATTTAGGAACGATGTGGTTCCGGTCTTGGTTTGGCCGATATGAAAAATCACTTTCGGCGTCATATTGTTTTCAACAACACAGAGCTCCTCCCGGTTTTTGTTTTACTTCAATAGCTTTAGGAGCGATCGTCAATTCTACGAGGTGCGCCGGCGGAAATGGAAGCTTCGCCGATCGCAGGCGCATACGCCGACGGAGCGCTAATCGCCGATGGGGTCATCGCCGTCGAAATCGCCTGGCTTGGCGCGGAAACCTTTGTCTCTTTCAACAAAAGGGCGGTGCAGCGACTGGAGGCGCGCGGCGAGTCCGCGCGTCTGCTTTCCTAATTGCGACGCGCCGCGATGGCGGGCGCCATATAGGTCGCTAATGCTGTCATAATGTCCCGCTTCCTCTTGGAGTCGCATTCGTTATCCAGCCGGCGGCGTCGTGAAAAACCATGGGTGGCCTTCGGGATTGCGCGCGGTATAGCTGCGCCCGTAGGGCAAGTCCTCGGGCGGTTTTTCGATCTCGGCGCCCGCCGCGTGCGCCCGTTGATAATGGGCGTCGGCATCGGCGAGATGCGAAGACGCCCTGCGTCGCGGCCTGCGTTTCGCTGGCGCTGAGCATCCGCTTTTCTTTGCTGCCTTGTCCCATCATGATGTGCTGGCCGTCCAGGCTCATCTTCTGGTTCTGGACGCCTGGTCCGCCATGATCGTCCTCCGACCCATCGCAGCGACGGCCTGCAGGCCGATTGATCTGCGCCGTCCTCCTCACCCGCCCGCAAAACTGCGCGGGGCGGGGCTCAGCACCGAGGCGGCGCCGTTGACGATCTGCATGACGGCGAGGCCGCGCTCGTCCGGCCCATCGAGGTGGAAGCGGAAGACGCCGTCCGCGCCGTTGAAGCCCGACGCATTGGTGAGAACCTTCTCGGTGAAGCGTTGCTGCCCCTGCGTGCGCGCCAGCGCCGCGACGAGAGAGACCGCGTCATAGGCGAGCGTCGCCAGTCGCGTCGGGTCAGTGTTGAACTTGGCGCGATAGCGCGCGGCGAAAGCGTTGAAGCCGGCGTTCTCGGGCGCCGCGAACCATGCGCCCTGCAGCGCGGGCAGTTTCAGGACGCGCGGGTCGTTCCAGATTCCCGTTCCAAGGATTTGCGTCTTTATGCCATTGGAGGCGAGCGCCGCATTGATGCCGTCCATGCCGTCCGCCTGGTCGGGAATGAACAGAGCGTCGATCTGATTGCCGACCGCGGCGATCTCCTTGGCGGCGACGGCGGCCTGACCGGGCGCATAACGGGCGATCGTCACCACGCGAAGGTTGAGGCGCGAGGCGGCCTGCTGGAATTCCGCGACGGCGATGTTGCCGTAATCGCTTTGCGGCGCCATGGCGGCGACGGACTGCTTTCCCTTCGATTTCGCATAATCCATGATCCGGTCGACATAGCCCTCGATCAGGAACGACAGGAGATAGACGCCGCGCGCGGCGACGCTGGTGTCGGTCGAAAAAGCGATGACCGGGCGGTTGGCGGCTTTGGCGATTCTGCCGACCTCGCGCACGCTGGGCGAGAACAGCGGGCCGATGAGCAGTTCCGCGCCCGCCCCGATCGCCGCCTGGGCGGCCTGGGCGGCGCCTTCGGGCGTCGAATGGTCGTCGAGGATCATCAGGGTCACGTCGCTCGCTCCCGATTCCTCCACCGCCAATTGGGCGGCGTTGCGCAGCGAGGCGCCGACCGCGCTGGGATTGCTCCCCTGGGTGAGCGGCAGGATCAGGCCGATGCGCACCGGGCCCGTGCCCAAGGTCTCTCCGACCGCGGCTGCGCCGTTGAGGGGCTGGGACTGCACCGGCGTCGTCGGCGCGGCCATCGAATTGTCGAAACTGGGCTCGCCGGTCGGGCCGCAGCCCGCCAGGGCCAGGGCCGCGCAACCGGCAAAAACGAGCGTGGCTGGCCTGGCGACAAGGCGCCCGAAGTTAGACAATGAGGCAAAAGCCGACATTCGGACCCCCAAATCAGCCACGCCTAAGGAAGTTTCCCCAACAGGCTGGCGCGCCGTCGATCGAGGCCCGCGCGAGCCCGGCGATATCCTCGCCGTTACGGTCTTCGCGGCCAATTATGGCATTTTAAGCCCCTGATGGTAAATGGTTCCTCAAGGAGCGACGGCTGCGATGGCGTTTCCCTTTGGCTCTGGAGGCGGCGATGACGCGGCGCGACGATGTGGATAAAACTCAAATTTCCCAGCCAAGCGCCTTCACAGCGCTGGGCATGCGCGCGGAAGCCGAGCCGATCGCGCCGGGCCTGCATGTCGTGGCGACGCCGATCGGCAATCTGCGCGACATCACTTTGCGCGCGATCGCGACTCTCGCGGCCGCCGATGCGGTGATCGCCGAGGACACACGGGTTTCACATAATCTCCTCGCCCATTATGGCGTCACGACCCCGCTCGTCGCCTATCACGAGCATAATGCGGCGGTGATGCGCCCACATCTGCTGGCGCGGCTCGCCGAAGGCGCCGCGCTGGCGTTGATCTCCGACGCCGGCACGCCGCTCGTCTCCGATCCTGGCTACAAGCTGGTCGCCGAGGCGCTGGCGGCGGGCGTCGCCGTCACCAGCGTTCCCGGGCCCTCCGCCGTGCTGGCGGCGCTGGTGGTGGCGGGGTTGCCGACCGATCGCTTCTTTTTTGAAGGCTTTTTGCCGCCCAAAAGCGCGGCCCGGCGCGCGCGCATCAACGAATTGGCCTTCGTGCCCGCGACATTGGTGTTCTTCGAATCGCCCCGGCGCCTTGCCGAAATGCTGACCGATCTGGCCGCCGAACTGGGCGACCGCCCCGCCGCCGTCGCGCGCGAACTCACCAAGCTTTACGAGACTACGCGGCGCGGAACCCTTGCCGCGCTTGCCGCGCAATTTGATGCGGAAGGCCCCCCGAAGGGCGAAATCGTCGTCCTCGTCGGGCCGCCGGACACCGCCGCGCCGGTCGCGGAAGAGGAGCTCGACCGGCTGTTGCAGGGCGCGCTCGAAAGCCTGTCGGTCAAGGACGCCGCCGCCGCCGTCTCCGCGCAAACGGGTGCGCCGCGCCGGCAGGTCTACGCGCGCGCGCTGACCTTGGCTGGTTCGAAACGCTAGATGGGCCGCTCCGCAAGGCCTGACGCGAAGCGGCGCGCCCATCTGTTCGGCCTGCGCGCCGAATGGCTCGCGGCCGCCTGGTTGCTGCTCAGGGGCTATCGCATTCTCGCGCGCCGGTTTTCGGTCGCCGGCGGCGAAATCGACATTGTCGCGCGGCGCGGCGACGTCGTCGCCTTCGTCGAGGTGAAGGCGCGCCCGGGCCTCGATGAGGCGGCGATCGCGATCAGCGAGGTCAAGCGCCGCCGCATGTCGCAGGCGGCCCGCGTCTGGCTGACGCGCAACCCTTGGGCGATGAGCGCGACCTTGCGCGGCGATGCGGTTTTCATCGCGCCGGGGCGCTTGCCGCGCCATCTGCCCGCCGCCTATCTCCTGGACATTGATTGAGTCGGGAAATGTTGGCCGCGGCGGCAAAAAGTCGACGGCGCTCCAACTCTGTGGTCAAACAAGTCCGAAATCTGACGCAACCGCCAACGCTTTCCCATCCGCAGGCAAAAATCCCATGACTCTCACCGTCGCGGTCCAGATGGACCCTGTCGAGCGCATCAAAATCGCCGGCGATTCGACCTTCGCCTTGTTGCTGGAGGCGCAGGCGCGGGGGCATCGCCTTCTCTATTATACGCCCGACCGCCTGACCCTGAACGGCGCCCGCGTGCTGACGCAGGCGCAGTCCCTGACCGTTCGCGACATCCAGGGCGAGCATGCGACGCTCGGCGAAATGCACGGCGTCGATCTGGCCGATGTCGATGTCGTGCTGTTGCGACAAGACCCGCCTTTCGATCTCGCCTATGTCACGACGACCCATCTGCTCGAGCGCATTCATCCCCGCACGCTTGTCGTCAACGACCCGCGCGCGGTGCGCGACGCGCCCGAGAAGCTGTTCGTCATGGACTTTCCCGAACTGATGCCGGCGACGTTGATCTCGCGCGACCGGGCCGCCATCGAGGATTTCCGTAACGAACATCGCGAAGTCGTCATGAAGCCGCTCTACGGCCATGGCGGCGCAGCGGTCTTCAAGATTGGCCCGGGCGAACCGAATTTCGGCTCGATTTTCGATATGTTCAGCACGACATTCCGCGAACCCTGGGTGATCCAGAAATTCCTGCCGGAGGTCGCCCAGGGCGACAAACGCATCATTCTCGTCGATGGACAGGCGCTCGGCGCGGTCAACCGGGTGCCGGTCGGCGACGACATCCGCTCCAATATGGTGCGCGGCGGCGCGGCCAAGCCGACCGAACTGACGGCGAGAGAACAGGAGATTTGCGCGCGCATTGGGCCGGAGTTGAAGCGTCGCGGCCTGCTGTTTGTCGGCATCGACGTGATCGGCGGCCATTTGACGGAAATCAACGTGACGTCGCCGACCGGCCTGCGCATCATCAAGCGCCTGGGCGGCCCGGACCTCGCCGCCGCGATCTGGGACGCCATCGAGGCCAAACGCGGGGCCGCCAGACCTTGAATGTCCGGCGCTATATTGCGCCTGCCCGTCCCCCTCATGCTAAAAGCCACTCCGATGGAATCTGCCTCGGTCCAAAGCGCTCCCGTCTCGCGTTCGCGCCGCTCGGTCGCCGCTCCCAAACGGAGCAGCGAGAGCGCGCGCCTTGACGCCGAAATCGCCACCTTGCGCGCTCAGATCTCCGACGACGAAAGCTTTCGGCAGGGGGCGGTCGCCATCGTCGCCGCCGCGCTTGAGGAAGGGCGCGCCGAGGCGCGGCGCTTGCTTGAAGAGGGCGGCAAGGGCCTTGCTTGCGCTGCCCGCATCAGCGATCTCGAAGACGAGATTATCGCCGCCATCCACGATCTCGCTCTGCGGGCCGTCCATGGCGCCAAATCCGCTCCCGTCGGCGGCGTGACGATCGTGGCGGTCGGCGGCTATGGGCGCGGCTTGCTCGCGCCAGGTTCCGACATCGACCTCCTGTTTCTGCTGCCGGACAAGCGAACGCCCGGCGCCGAAAAGATCGTCGAGGCGATGCTCTATGTCCTGTGGGATCTGCGCCAGAAAGTCGGCCACGCCACGCGAACGGTCGACGAATGCCTGCGCCAGGCCAAAGCCGACATGACCATCCGCACGTCCGTGCTCGAAGCACGCTTCATCCTGGGCGACCGCGCGCTGTTCGACACTTTGCGCGAACGGTTCGACAAGGAAATCGTCGCCCGCTCGGCGCGCGAATTCGTCGCCGCCAAACTAGCCGAACGAGACAGCCGCATCAAACGCATCGGCGCCTCGCGCTATGTCGTCGAGCCCAATATCAAGGAGGGAAAAGGCGGGCTGCGCGATCTCAACACGCTGTTCTGGATCGCCAAATATGTCTATCGGGTGCGCGATACCCGCGAATTGGTCGGCGCCGGATTGTTCACCGCGAAGGAATTCGCCTTGTTCCGCCGCTGCGAAGAATTCCTTTGGGCGGTGCGTTGCCACCTGCATTTTCTGGCGGGACGGCCTGAGGAGCGCCTGAGCTTCGATTTTCAGCGCCCGATTGCGCAAAAGCTGGGTTACACGCCCCGCGCCGGCCTGACCGACGCCGAACGTTTCATGAAGCATTATTTCCTGATCGCCAAGGATGTCGGCGATCTGACCGCCATCGTCTGCGCGGCTTTGGAAGAGCGGCAGGCCAAGCCCCGCCCGGTGCTCGATCGCTTTATCGGACGGTTGCGCCGGCGATCGAGCGTTGTCGCCGACGCCAAGGATTTCAAGATCGAATTCGATCGCATCAGCGTCGTCCGCGACGACGCTTTTGAACGCGATCCGATCAATCTGATCCGCCTGTTCTGGGTGGCCGACCGCGGCAACCTGGCCATTCATCCCGACGCGACGCGTCTCGTCACGCATTCGCTGAAACGCATTGACGCGAACTTGCGCAACGACCCGGAGGCGAACCGTCTTTTCCTCGAAATACTGACCTCGCGCCACTCGCCCGAAACGGTGCTGCGCCACATGAACGAAGCCGGCGTGCTGGGGCGCTTCATTCCCGATTTCGGCCGTATCGTCGGGATGATGCAATTCACCATGTATCACCATTTTACGGTCGACGAACATTTGCTGCGCACGATCGGGGTGCTCGCGAATATCGAGGCGGGTCGGCTGGTCGAAGATCATCCTCTGGCCAGCGAGTTTCTGCCGACGATCGCCAATCGCACCGTGCTCTACGTCGCCGCTTTCCTGCATGACATCGCCAAGGGCCGGGGGGTTGATCATTCGCTCGCCGGCGCTGAAGTGGCGCGTCGTCTGTGTCCGCGCTTTGGCCTATCTCCTGTCGAGACCGAGACGGTCGTCTGGCTGATCGAACAGCATCTGACGATGTCGATGACGGCGCAGAGCCGCGACCTCTCCGACGCGCGCACGACAGAGACGTTCGCCGCCATCGTGCAGACGCTCGAGCGCCTCAAAATGCTGCTGGTGCTGACGATTTGCGACATTCGCGCCGTTGGTCCGGGCGTCTGGAACGGCTGGAAAGGTCAGCTCCTGCGCACTTTGTTCTGGGAGACGGAGGTCGTCCTGGGCGGCGGCCATTCGTCAATCGATCGCAAATCGCGGGTCGTCGCGGCGCAAGAAGCGCTGCGCCGCGGGCTGCCCGGCTGGTCCGATCCCGATTTCGAGACATACGCCGCGCGCCATTATCCCGCCTATTGGCTCAAGGTCGATCTGGCGCGCCAGATCGCCCAGGCCAAGCTGCTTTATGCCATGGCCTCCGACGTTCGATCGCTCGCGACCGAAGTGGCGACCGACGCTTTTCGCGGCGTGACGGAACTGACGATCGTCGCGCCGGACCATCCGCGTCTGCTGTCGATCATCGCCGGCGTCTGCGCGAGCGCAGGCGGCAATATCGTCGATGCGCAGATTTTCACGACGACGGACGGCCTCGCGCTCGACACGATCTTCCTGTCCCGCGCGTTCGATCTCGACCAGGACGAATTGCGCCGCGCCGACCGCATCGCCAAGGGCATCGAAAAAGCGCTGCGCGGCGAGATTCGCCTGGGCGAAATGGTCGCCGCCAAGCGCGGCCCCGACGCCCGCGCCAAAGCCTTCGCCTTGGCGCCCGACGTGACGATCAGCAACAATCTGTCGAATCGGTTCACCGTGCTCGAAGTGTCGGGGCTAGACCGGCCGGGGCTGCTTTTTGACCTGACCGCCGTGCTTTCCAGGCTGAACCTCAATATCGGTTCCGCCCATATCGTCACTTTTGGCGAAAAAGCGGTCGATTCTTTCTATGTGACTGATTTGACAGGTTCGAAAATCGTCTCGCCGGCGCGCCAGGCCACGATAAAGCGCAATGTTTTGGCGATTTTCGATTCCGCCGAAGAAAAGCGCGCCGCGGCCGCGCATCGCCCCGGCGCTTGATTTTTGGCGCGCAAACCCTGATATCCGCCCCGCCCGCCACAACAGGATTGATCATGAACGACACGACCAAGGCGCAAGCCAATGACGCCGCCCATGAGGCTGCGTCCGAGGAAACCATCGCGACGCAAACGGAGGCGGAGCGCGACGGATTCGCCGTCGTCGAGGCGCTGAACGCCGAGAATGCGTCGTTGAAAGACCGCGTCCTGCGCACGCTGGCCGAAATGGAAAACCTGCGCCGCCGCACGGAACGCGAAGTCGCGGACGCCAAGACCTATGGCGTGAGCGCTTTCGCCCGCGACATGCTCAATGTCGTCGACAATCTGACGCGCGCGCTGGAGAGCCTGCCCGACGACGCGCGCGCTAGCGCCGATGGCGCGCTCAAGAGCCTTATTGACGGGGTGGAATTGACGGCGCGCGATCTGAGCGTCGCGCTGGGGCGCCATGGCGTGAAGAAGCTGGAGCCGCAGGGGGAGAAATTCGATCCCAATTTCCATCAGGCGATTTTCGAGACGCCGGATGAAACGCTGCCTTCAGGCACGGTCACAAAAGTGGTCCAGAGCGGATGGACGATCGGTGATCGCGTGTTGCGGCCCGCCATGGTGGGCGTTTCCAAGGGCGGCCCGAAGGCAGTGAAGGCGGAGTGACGGGCCCGCGTTTTCCTGTCACGATCCCTTTGCGCGATGGCTTTATAGACCATCGTTGACCGGGAGGATGACATGGCGGCGCATGGAACGTTCAACTGGAACGAACTGATGACCAACGATGTCGCGAAGGCGAAGGCCTTCTATGCTGCGACGTTAGGTTGGACCTTTACCGATATGCCGATGCCGGCGCACGGCGTCTATACGCTGGCCCATAGCGGCCCGGCGATGGCCTGCGGCATGATGGACATGACCGGCGTCACGCCGCCGGGCGTGCCGCCGCATTGGTTCAGCTATATCGAGGTCGACGACGTCGATCACCGCGTCAGCCTGGTCGAGGAAAACGGCGGCAAGGTGCTGCGGGCGCCGTTCAACATTCCCAATGTCGGGCGCATCGCGATCATCGCAGACGCCGCCGGCGCGGCTTTCGGCCTGATGACCTCGACGCCTCGGAGCTGAAGGGCGGAGCGTCCGGCCACGCGCGGGAGCATCCTCGTTCAGCGACTGGACTGGATGTGGTTGCGCACGACGGGATAAATCTGATTGTCCCAGCGGCGGCCGTTGAAGACGCCGTAATGACCGACGCCGGCCTGCATGTGATGCGTTTTCATATAGGGGCGCAGGCCGCCGCAAAGGTCCTGCGCCGCGAGCGTCTGGCCGATGGCGCAGATGTCGTCCTTCTCGCCCTCGACCGTCAGCAGGAATGTTTTCTTGATCGCGCGCGGTTCGATCGTTTTGCCTTTGAATTTCATCTTGCCGAGCGGCAGCAGGTTTTTCTGGAACACCTGCTCCACCGTTTCGAGGTAGAAATCCGCGCTCAAATCCATGATCGCGAAATATTCCTTGTAGAATTCATGGATCGCGTCGGCTTTCTCGAAATCGCCCGCGATGCGATGTTTGAACAAATCCACGAAGGATTTGGCGTGACGCTCGGCGTTCATGCTCATGAAGGCGGAAAGCTGCAGGAATCCGGGATAGACCCGCCTGCCGCCGCCCTTCAGGCGCGCCGGGACGGTGCCGATCATCTTGTCGCGGAACCATTCGATCGGCTTTTCATTGGCCAGATCGTTGACCTTGGTAGGCGAAATGCGCGTGTCGATCGGCCCCGCCATCAGCGTCAGGCTCGCCGGTTGATGGTTGGCGCCTTCCTGGGCCATCGCCGCCGTCGCCGCGAGCGCCGAAACGGCGGGCTGACAGACGGCGACGATATGCGAATCCGGCCCCATATGCCGGACGAAGTCGATCAAATGCTGGGTATAATCGTCGAGGGCGAATGGCCCGGCGTCCAGGGGAATGATGCGCGGGTTGATCCAGTCGGTGACATAGACCTCGTGGTCCCTGAGCATCGTCTTGAGCGTGCCGCGCAGCAGCGTCGCGAAATGGCCCGACATCGGCGCGACCAGCAGAACCTTCGGTTCGCCCGCGCTGGACGTTTTGCGGAACCGCCGCAGATCGCAGAAATCGGTCGACAGAACGACTTCTTCCTCAACGGGGATCGTCTCACCGCGCACTTCGACGCTGGGGACATCGAAAGCGGGCCGCTCATGCGTGAAGCCGGCCAAGGCGACCACTTCGTAATAGGCCGCCATTCGCTGGAATGGCGAAGCGAAAGGGCCGGACGCCCAGGTCGTGAGGATGCGCTCGGCGTTGAATGCGAGCAGGCGGACGGCGTCGCCGACGTCGGCTAAGGCCTGATAGGAATCGTACATCATTCCATTCCGCTCGATTCCGGCACGCTTGTTTCGACGCGGCTCAAATGAAGCAAGCGACGTGCCACTGGCACGTCATTTGCTTTGAGAATCAAAGGTTTTTCTTCAATCATGGGCGTCGCCGATGTCGAAAACGACGATCACCCTCAGCAGCAAGAATTATTCGTCCTGGTCGCTGCGCGGTTGGCTGATGGCGAAGTTCGCGGGGATCAAATTCGAGGAATCGATCGTCGCGCCCGACGATGCCGACGCGCGGGCCGAAATTCTGCTGCTGTCGCCGAGCATCCTCGTGCCCTGCCTCACCTATGACGGAATCAAGATTTGGGACACGCTGGCGATCGGCGAGTTTCTCAATGAAATTGCCCCCAAAGCGGGCTTACTGCCTAAAGATCGGGCAAAACGCGCCCATTGCCGTTCGATTTGCGGCGAAATGCACTCGGGCTTCGTGTCGCTGCGCCAGGCGCTGCCGATGAACATCAAGGGGCATTTCCCGAAGTTCAAAGTCTGGTCGAAGGCCAAAGCCGACATTGAACGCATCACCTTCCTGTGGCGCGAATGCCTCGACGCGCATGGCGGCCCGTTCCTGTTTGGCGAGCTTTCGATGGCCGATGCGATGTATGCGCCGGTTGTGAGCCGGTTTCGCACCTATGACGTCGCGCTCGATCCTCAGACCCAGGCCTATGCCGATCGCATCTGGGCGCTGCCGGCGATGGTCGAATGGCGCAAGGCGGCGACGGCCGAGCATGAGGAGATCGAGGAACTCGAAGTCGAGTTTTAGGGCCGCTCCCGCTATGGGACGCGGGATGGGATATTCCGCGCGGCTCAGCGCGCGGTGAGGTCGGCCATCTCGGGCGATGTTGCGCTACGGGCCAGCGCCTGGCGCGCCTGCCATTCGGTTCCTGAATCGACCTCCTGATAGAAACGCGTCTCGCCGCCGGCGAGCGAGGCGAGCGGCAGGCCGTTGCGATAGAGCAGGCGGTTGCCGGCGAGCGCAGGCAATTTCGGCCCTGGCGTCAGGACGCCGACGAGATTCAAAGGGTCGGCGCCCGATAGCGACACCCAATCGTCCGAGCCGTTCTTGCGCCGGGTCTCGCGCAGCAGGCCGATCGCATCAGGCAGCGCGAATTGCTCGCCGGAAAAGCCGGCGACGAACCGACCACCGCGAATCTCGCCGCGCGCCTCCAGCCGCCGATAGACGCGCAGCAAATCGCGCCACGGCGGCAGCCACGCCGCCTCGCGCTCCAACGAACGCCAGAACACGACGCCGTAACGCGCCAGCAGCGTGCGCGCGACATGCTCGACCGCTTCCGCGCTGAATTGTTTCTCGCCTTGCGCCGTCTTGACGCTCTTGGCGCTCTTGGCGCTGCGCGCGAGCGCCCAACGGCCGGCGCCCTCCATGCCATAGCCGATGGAGCGCCGTTTGCGACGACCGCCCGCGGCGGGCTTGCGTCGGCTGGAGGGAACGAGAAGCGCGCGCAATCCGCCAAAACTATCCGAGGTCACGAGGCCAAGCGCCACTAGTTCCGCGAGCGCCTCCTCGACTTGCGAACGCAACAGGCCGGCGCCGGCGAGCATTTCGTCGAAGAAGGAGGCGCCGTGCTCGCCGATAAAGTCCATGACGGCCTGGGCGCCCGCCCTCGGCTGCTGGCCATCCGCCTTCTGCGACAAGAATTTCCAGAGCGGCGCATGACGGCGCGCCAGCAAAGTGATCGGCGTGGTGCGCAAGGGCGTCGCGCCGCGCTCGGCGCCATCCGGTCGCGCCTCGCGCGGCTTCAACCGCGCCCAGGCGACGCGCCCAGCGAGGCATTCGTCGTCGAGCCAGGCCGGCTCATAATCGGCGACGCGCGCAGGCAGGATTTCGGTCTCCCAGGCGCCGGCCGGCGCCTCGAAGCCTTCGAGCTGCGCGACGGTAGCTGCGAGCGCGTTCGGACCCTCCATCCGCGCATCCGCCGTGACGTGCTGCCAGGCGAACAGGAACCGCAGGAAATCGCGCGCGGCGACCGGCTCGATTTCGGCGCGCAGGCGATTGACGGTGTAGCGATGGATGCGCGCAAGCAGCCGCCGCTCGCACCATTCGTCGACATTCGCGCCGCGCGTGAACCGCCCGCGCATCGCAAAGCCTTCCGTCTCCAGCGCAATCAACGCCGCCGCTATCGCGTCCGGCTCAAGCCCGAGCGGCGCCGCCAGCGTGGCGGGACTGACGGGGCCGAGGCCTTCCAGCCTGCCGCGCAGGATTTCGACCAGCGCCGTCTCGCGCGACCGTGGATGATCGGCGTAAGCGGCGGGCGCGGCGATCGCAGGGTCTTGCCGCGGTTCAGGCCACAAAGCGAGAAACTGGGGCAGACGCTCCGCGGCGATCCAGATGTCTATCCCCGGCGCGCGCAGCCTGGTGGCGCGGCCCTGCCGCGCGAGCGCCTCCAGCCAGCCTTTCCAAGGCGTCGCTTCGTCGGCGCTGAGAAAGCCGAGCCAGGACAGCGAATCGTGCAGCTCATCCTCGTTGACCGGATCCGGCCATGCCTCCGCGCGCACCCGCACGATCGCCTCGGGATCGAGCCGGCCGATGTCGGCGGCGTCTTCAGGCGAAAGCCAGCGCCGGCCCATCACGGCCTGCGTGCGGCGCTCCTCCAGCGGCGCATCGTCGAGGAAGGCGTAGGGCTTGGCGGTCAGCACTTCGGCGGCGAGCGGCGAAGGCTCCGTCAGATCGCAGGCGACCACCTGCACCACGCCCGCCTCGATCCTGGCGAGAAGCCGCTCCAGGCCGGCGATATCCATAGCATCGGTGAGGCAATCGGCAATCGTCTGATTGACCAACGGCTGGTCCGGAATTTCGCGCTCGCCGACGAGATTTTCGGCGCAGGCGATTTGGTCGGGAAAGACGGCGGCGATCAGGTCTTCCGCCTCCATGCGCGCAAATTGCGGCGGAATCTTCCGCCCGCCGCGCATGCGCGGCAGCGCCAGCGCAATTCCCGCCGTCCAGCGCCAGCGCGTGGCGAACATCGGCGAATCGAGCATCGCCTGGATCAGAACCGACCGGACGCTCGCGGAATGCAGATAGCGCGCGACATCGGCGAGTTCGAAACTATGAGCCGACGTCAGCGACAGCACGATATTGTCTTCGGTGGCGGCGGCCTGCAGTTCGAAATTGAATTTGCGGCAAAAGCGCTTGCGCAGCGCAAGGCCCCAGGCCCGATTGATGCGGCCGCCGTGAGGCGAGTGCACGACAAGCTGCTGGCCGCCCGCTTCGTCGAAGAAGCGTTCGAGCACGATTGTTTCCTGCGTCGGCAGGCAGCCGAGCGCCGCATGCGACGCCGCGAGATATTCTGCAAGCTGCAACGCCGCAGGCTCGCTCATTCCGCGCTCGGCGACGAGCCATTCGGCGATCTGGATCGCATCGACGCCCGCTCGCAGCCTTGCGGCGATTTCACCGCGCAGTCGCGACACCGACACCGACAATTCGTCGCTGCGAGCCGGCGCTTCGCCGAGCCAGAATGGAATGGTCGGCGGCATGCCGCGCGCATCCTCGACGCGCACCGTTCCGCGTTCGACGCGCAGGATGCGATAGGCGCTATTGCCAAGCTGGAAGACATCGCCGGCCATGCTCTCGACGGCGAAATCCTCGTTGACCGAACCGACAGTCAGATTCTCCGGCTCCATGACGACGCGATAGTCGGCATTGTCGGGAATCGCGCCGCCCGATGTCAGCGCGGTCAGGCGCGCGCCGCGCCGGCCGCGCAGCATGCGATTGACGCCGTCATGATGGATCAGCGCGCCGCGCCTGCCAAGGCGCGTACTGAAGCCGTCGGCGAGCATGCGGGTGAGTTCGGCGTAATCCGCGGCCGCGACGCTGCGATACGGCCATGCGCGGCGAAACAGCGCGAGCAATTCCTCCTCGTTCCATTCCTGCGCCGCGACTTCGGCGACGATCTGCTGCGCGAGCACGTCGAGCGGCTGATGCGGGATCGTCAGGCGGTCGAGTTCGCCGCGCCGTACGCTGTCGAGGAGCGCCGCGCATTCGGTGAGTTCATCGCGCGACAGCGGAAACAGCCGTCCTTTCGGCGTGCCGCCGACAGCATGTCCCGAGCGCCCGACGCGCTGTAGGAAGCTCGCGATCGAGCGCGGCGAGCCGAGCTGGCAGACAAGATCGACGTCGCCGATATCGATGCCGAGCTCCAGCGAGGCCGTCGCCACCAGCACTTTCAATGCGCCGCGTTTCAGCCGCTGCTCGGCGTCGAGGCGCAACTCCTTGGCCATGCTGCCGTGATGGGCGGTGACGTGCTCTTCGCCAAGCCGCTCCGACAATTGCCCGGCGACGCGCTCGGCCATGCGCCGCGTATTGACGAACACCAACGTCGTGCGGTGCTCGGCGACGAGTTCCGCAATCCGGTCGTAGTTCTGGCGCCAGACCTCGGCCGACATCACCGCTTCAAGCGGCGAGAGCGGGACTTCGAGCGCGAGATCGCGGCCGCGGATATGGCCGCCATCGACGATCTCGCAATCGGCGGCGCCGTCGTCGCCGGCCCCGACCAGGAAATGCGCGATCGTCTCGATCGGCTTTTGCGTCGCCGAAAGGCCGATCCGCTGCAGCGGATGCGCGCAAAGCGCCTGCAGGCGCTCCAGCGAAAGGGCTAGATGCGCGCCGCGCTTGTTGGGCGCGAGGGCGTGGATTTCATCGACAATCACGGTCCGCGTCGTCTTCAGCATTTTGCGGCCGGATTCCGAACCGAGCAGGATGTACAGCGATTCCGGCGTCGTGACGACGATATGGGGCGGCCGGCGGCGCATGCGGTCGCGCTCGGCCGACGGCGTGTCGCCGGTGCGCACCCAGGCGCGGATATCGACGACAGGCAATCCCAGCTTCCGCAGCTCTTCCTGGACGCCGCTCAGCGGCGCCTGCAGATTGCGCTGGATGTCGTTCGACAGCGCTTTGAGCGGCGAGACATAGACGACTTGCGTTTCGTCGAGGAGTTCGCCCGCCACCCCTTGCCGCACGAGTTGGTCGATCGCCGCCAGGAACGCGGCCAGCGTCTTGCCCGATCCGGTCGGCGCGGCGACCAGCGTGTGGCGTCCCGCGCTGATGGCGGGCCAGGCGCGCGCCTGCGCCATCGTCGGGGCGCCAAAACAGCGGCCGAACCAGCCCGCCACCGCCGGGTGGAAAAGATCGGCCGGCTTCAGGGGGGAGATGACGGACAACACGCTTCTCCTCGGACGCGCCCGCCCGGAGCTTCCGAAGGTCCGACGGCGGCCCCCGTAATAAGGGCATTGTCGCGCAGAATATCAAGCGCCCGGCGGGTTCGACGATTTCTAGCGCCGCCTGCGCTCGTAACGACGAAGGAGCGGTTTCCTCATCAATCCTCCTGATCCGGAGGGGACGTTTGGTCAGACTTTTACGTCAGGGCGCGCGTGCGAGAGCGTGAGGCGATGGCGTGAACGGCGCCTACGCGATCACCGCAATATCGAGACGCAGGAGTAACCGAGAAGAGCCGAATTTGCGCCCCAAACAGCGGCCGGGCGGTCGGGAGCGCAATCGTTCGCATTATGGATAATGCGATCGGGTCCTCCTGGTCCCGTTGATACGATGGCGGAATATTGGCTCCTGTCTGGCGAGGCCGCGCCTGCAAGCGGAGGGCCGCTTTGGGCGAACGCCGCGGAGGAAAGACTTAGAAGCGTAATGATGGTCAGTTGAAGTTTTCTCATGATTTTCTCTTCCGGGTTTCTCTGTCAGAGCGCTGATGAGGCGACTCGGGGCAGAGCCGATTTATTCCCAGCGCAAGCTCGTTTTGTGCTGAGCGAGAGGCGACGATTTGGGCAAAGCCTCGCGTTCGCGCTGCGTTGCGCGTTCAGGTCAAACCGCTGCTGGGAATTGAAGTTCGCGACTGTCGCCACATGGCGAGGCGCAACGGTTTACGCGTTCGATCCCGCCATGAACCTTCGCTCCTTCCGTCGCCTATGGACCCAAAGCTGGCGGGTCAGCCGACGCACAATGAGTGCTGCGACGCGCGGGTAATCTCAACTAATATAAATTTTAGTCTGAACGGGAACCGGCCGTAGCGTCGCCGCGCAGGCGCAAGGCTACCCACGACTCTCGTCGGGCGTCGTGAAGATTCCGGTCTCGAAAAACCGCTCCATGATCGCGGTCGCGGCGCTGATGTCGATCCCGCGCTGTGCGAGCCAGGCATCGTCGAGATGGGTGCTGCGATAGCGCTCGCCCGAATCGCACAGCAGCGTCGCCACCGACCCTTTCTCGCCACGGGCTTCCATTTCAGCAATGATCTCAGCCGCCGCCCAGAGATTCGTTCCCGTCGATCCGCCGCAGGATCGGCCGATCCGGCGCGACAGCACGCGCGCGCTGGCGATGCTCGCCGCGTCCGGCGCCGTGCAGGCGCGGTCGATCAATTCGGGAATGAACGATGGCTCGCATCGCGGGCGCCCGATGCCTTCGATCAGCGAAGGCGGCCCGGCGACGGCGCGCACGCTTCGGTCGGCCAGATGCCGGTGGAACACCGACGCTTCGGGGTCGGCGAGGCAAAGCCGCGTCGGCAGGCGGCGATAACGGATATAGCGCCCGAGCGTCGCTGACGTTCCGCCCGTTCCCGCTCCGATCACGATCCAGGCCGGGATCGGATGCTCCTCGCTCGCCATCTGGCTGAACATCGATTCGGCGATGTTGTTGTTGCCGCGCCAGTCGGTGGCGCGCTCAGCGAACGTGAACTGATCCATGTAATGGCCGCCGAGGGAGGCGGCGAGGCGGGCGCTCTCCTCGTACATCGCGGCGGCGCTGTCGACGAAATGGCTCTCGCCGCCATAGAAGGCGATCTCAGCAATCTTCTCGGCGGAGGTGGCGCGCGGCATGACGGCGATGAAGCGCAGGCCGAGCATGCGCGCGAAATAGGCCTCGGAGACCGCGGTCGAGCCGCTCGACGCCTCGATAATCGTCGTGCGCGGCCCGATCCAGCCGTTGCAAAGGCCGTAGAGGAACAAGGAGCGCGCCAGCCGATGCTTGAGGCTGCCCGTGGGATGGGTCGATTCGTCCTTGAGGTAGAGCGCCACGCCGCGCACGCCGGGCAGCGGCACGTGCAGCAGATGCGCGTCTGAGGAGCGGTTGAAATCAGCCTCGATCGATTGGATGGCGTCGGCGACCCAGGAGCGGATGGATGGGACGGGGCTGGCGGTCACGCGACGATCCTCGTCCTGTCGCAACGCGGCGCGGGCGTCGGGCGAATTGTCAACCTCTACCAGCGATCTGCGTGAAGGGCGAGCGATGGCTAACCAGGCAAGCAATTGCGACCGCGTGACGATCGCCGGTCGCCATCATGCCGGCGCCGCAAAGATTTGCGCTGCGAAACAGCCTGGAGCCAGCTTGGCCCGGGATGATGCCGCGGCCCTCAACGATCCGAACGTGAGTCCTTCACGGGAGCAAAAAGTGAAATTGTCGATTCGTGCGCTCGCCGGCCTTTGTTTTTTGCTGGTTTCGGGAACGTCGGCTCTTGCCGCTTGCACGCTGACCAAGGTCACGGAAATGCCCTTGATCGTCTTGGGCGACCATTATGCCGCAATGGTTCAGATCGGCGACGTGACGCGCCCTATGCTCGTCGATACCGGCGCGGCGCAAACCATTCTGAAGTCGAGCGTCGCCGATGAGCTCAAATTGACGCCCGATAGTTCCCTTGCGGAGGTCAAGCCAGTCTTTGGCATCGGGCAGACGACAACGCAGGTCCATCTCAATGTCATTCCGTCCGTTTTGGGGCTTGGCGATCTTGTTTTGCGCGACCGCAGCACGGTCGTCGCCGATATGGACGACGGCGCTTCGGCGGAAAAAGCCTCCGCTGGACTGCTGGGCGACGACATCTTGTCGCAATATGAGGTCGAGTTTGATTTTCCCTCGAAAAAATTGACCTTTTATCGCGCGTTCGGCTGCTACGGCGCCTTTACGCCCTGGACTGGAAGCTACTCGTCGATCCCCTTCGTGCATGACGGTACGAAGATCATCATCGACGTCATTCTCAACGATGAGCGAACCCGCGCGATCGTCGATACCGGCGCCGATGTTTCGGTCGTCTCGCGAAGATCGCTAGCCCTCTGGGGCATGCCTGACGATCATTTTGTCGACACGAAGGCTCAGATCGGCACGTCATTGAACGGCGGGTCGGCCTTCGCGCTGCAGATGTTTCTTTTTGATAAAGTGACAATCGGAAAGGAAGTGTTCCCGGCGCGGGTCATGAGGATCGCCGATATTGATTTCTACGTCGGCTCGGCTCTTCTCGGCCTCGATTACTGGAAGACCCATAAAATCTGGATTTCCTATCGGAACGGCCGGATGTTTCTCGCCGACAAGGCGTCAACCACGACGCTGGCTTATCCCGTGGAGAAAGAGCCGCCCGCCGGTGAGGACATAACGGCTGCTCCAGCGAAAGGCGGAACCATGGCGGAGGTCGCTCCGAGCGACGAAGCGCCGGCCGATAGGCAAATATCGACCAACGAGGGGGCGGCGTCGACGGCGGTCGACGCTGTGCACACAGAGCCCGTCCTTCACAGAAGCATCATGAAGGACCAGCCGGCATGGCTGCTGCCTGTCTACAGCCTAGAGGAGGACTGCGAATCGTTAGCGCCGACGGTGACGTTCTCAAAGCCGCCCGATCATGGAGCCGCGTCCATGGAGGTGCGCGATCGCCATGCGGCATATCCGGCCGGCAGCCCGCTCGAGAAGTGCAACGCGCGGACGATTCCGATGATCGTCATCAAATATACGCCGGCGGCCGGTTACATCGGCGAGGATACGATCACAATCGACGAGGCCTATGCCGACGGAAAACATCGAATCCGGCATGTGGATGTGACGGTCGATTGAGCAATCCACTCCGCCAGTCATGCACGTTGTGGCGATAGCGCATGTCCGCGTCGCCCTCACCGCAACGGCGGCGCATAAAGTATTCCGCCCGCCGACCACAATTGATTCAGCCCGCGCGGAATGGCCAGTTTCGAACCCGAACCGATATTGCGCTCGAAAATCTCGGAATAATTGCCGACCTCTTTGACCGCTCGGATCGCCCAGGCATTGTCGAGGCCGAGCTTGGCGCCAAAGGCGCCTTCGGCGCCGGTGAAGCGGCGCGCGTCGGGCTTGGTCGAAGCGAGCGCCTCGTCGATATTGCTGGACTTGATCCCGAGCTCCTCGGCGTTGATGAGCGCGAAGGCGACCCATTTCACAATATTGAACCAGGCGACGTCGTCGGCGCGGACGACGGGGCCCAGAGGCTCCTTGGAAATGATGTCGGGAAGGATGATGGCGGCGTTGGGTTGGGAAAGATTGCCCCGCTCGGCGTAGAGCCCCGACTGATCGGTCGAGAATACGTCGCACGCGCCGCCTTCCAGCGCCTTGATCACTTCGGCGATCGTGTCGTAGGCGTGCAGGGTGTAGGTCATCGAATTGGCGCGGAAATAATCGGCCAGATTGAGTTCGCTGGTGGTTCCCTTCTGCACGCAGATCGAAGCCTTATCCAGTTCCAGCGCCGATGTGATTTCGGGCTTGCGCAGCGCCATGAAGCCCTGGCCGTCATGATAGGTGACCGCCGCGAACAGCAGGCCAAGCGAGGCTTCGCGATCGAACGTCCAGGAGGAGTTGCGCGAGAGCAGGTCGATCTTGCCCGCATGAAGCGCGTCGAAACGCTCCGCGGCGTTCAGCGGGATATAGGTCACCTTGTTCGGGTCGTCGAAGATCGCGGCGGCGACGGCGCGGCAGAAATCGACATCGAACCCGCTCCATTTTCCCGCCGCGTCGCGATCCGAGAATCCCGGCAGACCTTGCCCGACGCCGCATAGGAGCGAGCCTCGCTGCTTGACCACGTCCAGCGTCGAAGCGGCGGCGGCGGTCGCCAAAAGCGCTAGCAGCGCGGCGCCAAGATGGAGGGTTAGGCGCTTCGCGAGTCGGGGCATCGAGGGCGCTCCTAAAGGGTGGGGGCCTGGCGGATAATGACTTTGGTCCCAACGCTGGCATGCGAATAGAGATCCACGACATCGCCGTTGGCGAGGCGGAAGCAACCGGACGAAATGTTTTCGCCGATCGTTTCGGGCTGGTTGGTGCCGTGAATGCGATAGACCGTCCCGCCCAGATACATTGCGCGCGCGCCGAGCGGATTGCCGGGTCCGCCAGCCATGAAGCGGGGCAGATAGGGCTGGCGCTGGATCATCTCGGGCGGCGGAGTCCAATCGGGCCATTCCGCCATTTTCACGATTTTCACGAGGCCCGACCACTGGAAGCCCTGGCGGCCGACGCCGATGCCGTAGCGCAGCGCGCGATTATTGCCGAGCACGACATAGAGAAAGTGCTCGGACGTCTGGATGATGAATGTGCCGGGCGCCTCATTGGTGCGGAAGAAAACGAGTTGGCGCTTATAGGGGCCGTCATCGATGACGACCTCGTCGGTTGACACGCGCCCCGGTTCTTCGCCGATGGCGAGGGTTTCGCGCATCGCCGATTCCGGGGCGGCCTGGGCGCCGGCCGGCGCGCTTCCCGCGCACCAGAGGATGGCGGCGAGGGCGATCAGCGCCGGGCGCGATTGCGGGAGAAAGCGTGTGAAACTCGCGAGCATAGGCGCTCCTCGATGGCCGGGGCGCTCAACCGCGCGCCGCATTGCAACGGACATAGATGAAGGTGCCGTAGCGCGAATTCGTCTCGGGATTGACGTAACGCGCCACGAACATTTTTTCGTTGAGGGCGAGGATTTCGCGATCCTGATCGTCGCCAGGCGGCCCGGCAAAGCCCAGATAGGTTTTGCCGCCGGGGCCGCCCTTGAGCGTAAGTTCGTGAATGGTCGTGTCGTCGGCGACATGCATCATCACGCCGTCCGTCGGTCCTTTGGCGATCACATAGGGAAGCTTGCATTGGGCGCGGGCTTGCGCCTCGGTGCGCGCCCGGTCCTTTTCCTCGCGATAGGAGGCGACGCCCCAACTGCCGACGAGGCGGGCGACAGGATAGGCCGCGGGCGAGGCGGCTGGCGGCGGGGCCGCGGCCGGCGTGAAACTCTCCGTCAGGCCCCCGGCGCAGCCCGAAAGCCAAGCGCTGGCGGCGGCGGTCAGGACAATGCCTCGAAATCTCATGACGGCGTCCCCCGGCGATTATTGTCTTGGAACGGCTTTTGGAGCGGCTTCCGGCTACGGCGGTCGCTCCCATACAAAAATGTGCCCGGAATATCCAGTCTTGGCAAGCTAGGACGCACGTCCCTTCATTCATCCGGCGCCTCGACAGGCGTCATAGGGACATGATGCGCATTGCGTTATTTCAAGACTTGCTTCGCTCTGAAGGCTTTGGGTTTCTCAGCGAGAACAACCGCCGCCATTCTCCGCGCCAATGGGCGCAACGGCCGCGCGGCATGGTCGACGGCGCCGCTAGACCAGGTCGTCGATCGTCACACCGAGAGCCTCGGCGATCTTCTTGATCAAGCCGACGCTCCCCTCGCGGGCGCCGGTTTCGATTTGGCTCAAAAATGGCGCGCTGACGCCGGCTTTCGCCGCCAAATCCTTGCCGGAAACGCCACGATATTCGCGCCAGACGCGGACGGGGCTTTCGCCAGCGACCAGGCGCTTGGCGAAGGCGGATGGGATCAATTCCTCTTCCCCCGACGCCAGGCGCTGTCTGACGCGATCGGCCAAACGAACATCCTCGGCATCCTCGGCGGCGGCCACAAGACGCTCATATTCGGCCATGGGCACCACGGCCAATTTATCCCCGCTGGGCGATGTGATAATATCCACCTTGCTCATCTCGGACCTCATTTATAAATTCCGCCGCGCGGGCCAATTTCCAAAATAGCGATCGCCCCATCGTCTTCATCGAAGATGATGCGCCAATCGCCAACTCTCAGGCGATAGCTCGCACTGCCCTGCATCCTAATGACATTGTTCGCTTGCGACGCGGGATCCGTGGCATATTGCTCGATCTTGCGGATGATTTTCTGCGCCGTATTGGCAGGAAGGCGCCGCAAGGATTTGATCGCAGAATTGCTATAAGCTACATTCTTCACCATAGATAATTAGCATAATGCTAATCGTTTACAAGCGGAATCTCGCCTTGCGCGCCGCGCCTGCGGTGCGCGCAAGGTGCCTGCCGGCCTCATCGCCAATTGAGGTTCCCTTCCCCGCCCCGCGCTGCTATGCCCGCGCCAGCTTCATTCACGGCCATTGCGCAAAGGCCAAATCAACCGACATGACCACCCACACGATCGACAACATCCGCAATTTCTCCATCGTCGCCCATATCGACCATGGCAAGTCGACGCTCGCCGACCGGCTGATCCAGGAGACGGGGACGGTAGCGGCGCGCGACATGAGCGAGCAGATCCTCGATTCCATGGATATCGAGCGCGAGCGCGGCATCACCATCAAGGCGCAGACGGTGCGGCTCGATTATGTCGCCAAGGACGGGCGCGCCTATGTCCTCAACCTGATGGACACGCCCGGCCACGTCGACTTCGCCTATGAAGTCTCGCGCTCGCTGGCCGCCTGCGAGGGGTCGCTTTTGGTCGTCGACGCCAGCCAGGGGGTGGAGGCGCAGACGCTCGCCAATGTCTATCATGCGCTGGACGCCGGCCATGAGATCGTGCCGGTGCTGAACAAGATCGACCTGCCCGCCGCCGAGCCCGAGCGCATCAAGCAGCAGATCGAGGATGTGATCGGCCTCGACGCCTCCGAGGCGGTGCCGATTTCGGCCAAGACCGGCCTCAACATCGATCTCGTTCTTGAAGCCATCGTCAAGCGCCTGCCGCCGCCCAAGGGCGATGAGACGGCGCCGCTGAAGGCGCTGCTGGTCGATAGCTGGTACGACGCCTATCTCGGCGTCGTCGTGCTCGTGCGGGTGATCGACGGCGTCCTTCGCAAGGGCACCCGCATCCGCATGATGGGGGCCGACGCGCATTACGAAGTTGACCGCATCGGCATATTCCGCCCCAAAATGACCGACGCGGCTGAGCTCGGTCCGGGCGAGATCGGCTATATCACCGCGCAGATCAAGCAGGTCGCCGACACCCGCGTCGGCGACACGATCACCGACGACAAGCGTCCGACGGCCGAAGCGCTGCCCGGCTTCAAGCCGGCGCAGCCGGTGGTGTTCTGCGGCCTGTTTCCGGTCGACGCCGCCGATTTTGAGGATTTGCGCGCCGCGATGGGCCGCCTCAGGCTGAATGATGCGAGCTTTTCTTATGAGATGGAGACTTCGGCGGCGCTCGGCTTCGGCTTCCGCTGCGGCTTTCTCGGCCTGCTGCACCTCGAAATCATCCAGGAGCGGCTGGAGCGCGAGTTCAATCTGGATCTGATCGCCACCGCCCCGTCGGTGATCTATCAGATCGGCCTGACCGACAAGACGACGATCGAATTGCATAATCCGGCCGACATGCCCGATGTCGTCAAGATCGAGGAGATTCGCGAGCCCTGGATCAAGGCGACGATCCTGACGCCCGACGATTATCTCGGCGCGGTGCTCAAACTCTGCCAGGACCGGCGCGGCGCGCAGATCGATCTCAACTATGTCGGCAAGCGCGCGATGGTCGTCTATGATCTGCCGCTCAACGAAGTGGTGTTCGATTTCTACGACCGGCTGAAATCGATCTCCAAGGGCTACGCCTCATTCGACTACACGCTGACCGATTATCGCGCTGGCGATCTTGTCAAAATGTCGATCCTCGTCAATGCCGAACCGGTCGATGCGCTGTCGATGCTGGTGCATCGCGACCGTGCCGAATCGCGCGGTCGCGCGATGGTCGAGAAGCTGCGCGAGCTGATCCCGCAGCATATGTTCCAGATTCCGATCCAGGCGGCGATCGGCGGCAAGATCATCGCGCGCGAGACGATCCGCGCCCTGCGCAAAGACGTCACCGCCAAATGCTACGGCGGCGACGCCACCCGCAAGCGCAAGCTGCTCGACAAGCAGAAGGCCGGCAAGAAGAAGATGCGCCAGTTCGGCAAGGTCGACATTCCGCAAGAGGCGTTTATCGCGGCGCTGAAGATGGATGACTGAGGGAGACTGCCCGTCTACCAAGGCGGTAGGGGGTGAGCGATGCCGAAGGCCATAATCTTGAGGCGCGAACCATGACGGATGTCACGCATGATCCCGAGGCCGACGCCGTGTACATCACCGTCGGCGGCGGGAGGTTTGATCGCACAGCGGAGGCGGGTCCGTTCATTTACGATATGGATTCCGAAGGTCGGATCATTGGCATCGAAATTCTGTCCGCGAGTAGGGTTCTAGCGCCTGGCGACTGGAAGAACGCGCGGCGGCCAAACACGGAAAACGTCGACGCGGCCGAGTAGGCGTGTTCTCGCGGCGCTGAAGACTCGCCGCCGGTAAGTGGCCGATGAGCTGAGGCGGCCGCCGCGCCGACGATGCGCAGTCGCTCCAGACGGGGCTTGTAGCCCAGGCAAGCAGCGGGCTCTTGACCGCTGACGTTTGCCGGCCGGCGCGTCGCCGGCGTCAATATCGACGCCTCGCCGCCGTAAGGATGCGGCGGCGAATTTTGCGTTGTGTCTAATTGACGTTCTTGGCTACAAACGCGCCCGTCGCGGCGATCAGCTCATCGACCGTCTTGGTTTCGTCGAACACGTTGAAACCGTGGTCCATCGGGCGGACCCACAATTCACCGGGACCCTTGTGATAGGTCAGCAGCAATTGACCCGATTGGGGTTGCGGATAGACGATCGTGTCCTTGGTTCCGACCGCCACGAAGACGGGCCCGGGATATTTGGCGAGTTCGGCGACAGGGTCGATCGTGAATATGTCCTCGAAATAGGCTGTCTTCAACGCGACTTCGGCGCCCCAGGGCAGTTTCACCGTGATCGGTTTGCCGCCGCTGGCGAGCCCCGCCTGCACCCTATCGACGCCGAGGAAGGTTTCGATCGTCGCCGCGGGCGCCGATAGCGGGTTCCATAGCGCGACCGCCTTGATCGGATGGGTCGTTCTTCCCGCGACGGTCGCGGCCACCGCGCCGCCCTGACTCCAGCCGACCAAAGCGAGCTTCGTCGGATCGACAGACTTCTCCGTCTGCAGGAAATCGACCGCGGCGAGAGCATCCTTGATTTGCCCGGAGATCGTGGTGTCTTCGAAAGACCCGTCGCTGTCGCCGCCGCCGCGAAAGTCGATGCGCAAGCTCGCGATGCCCTTGGCCGCCCATGCGTCGGCGGCGCGCGAGTAAATGCCTTCCTTCAGCGAAGGAATTTGCATTTCATTGCGGCTGCCCTTGAAGCCGTGCAGTAGCAAAACCACCGGCGGCGCGCTCACCCCTTCCGGCGTCTCCAGAGTGCCGACGACCTTCTGTCCGTCGACCTGGAAAGAGATGACTTTTTGACTGGGCGCAGCATGGGCCGCTTCAAGCATCGGGAGCAAAAGCAAAGCCGCGGCGAACATTTTAATACAGCGCATCTAAAGCCCCTTGTTCATCGGTATTCTCGTGCTTGCTCACGCTAGGGATCGCTGGCTGTTGTGTAAAGCGACCGATTGCCTCAGTCTCGCGCGGCGATCTCTTTTGCGAGGATGGCCTATGATCCTTCCCCTGCCGCCTGATTTCGAGCGTCGCCAGCTTGATGTGAACGGCTATCGTTTCAACGCGATCGCCTGCGGAAACCCAACAGCGCCGCTTGTGCTTTTCCTGCACGGCTGGCCGTCCTTCGCCGATTGCTGGCGCGACATCATGGCGCCAGTCGCCGCGGCCGGGTTTCGCGTCGTGGCGGTCGACCAGCGCGGCTATTCGCGCGGCGCGCGGCCAAGCGAGATCGCCGATTACGCGGTTGATCACCTCCTTGCCGATGTCGAAGGCTTTTCGCAGGCGCTCGTCGGCGACGCGCGCTTTCATCTGGTCGGCCATGACTGGGGCGGGGCGCTCGCCTGGGCCTATGCGGGCCATTACGCGGATCGGCTCGCCTCGCTCACCGTCCTGTCGACCCCGCACGGGAAAGCGTTTCGCGAGGCGCTGCGCAGCGATTCCGAGCAGCAGCGCATGTCCGATTACATTCGCATCTTCCGGGAGCCCGATCATCGCGCGGAACGGGCTTTGCTGGGCGAGGGCGCTCGCAAGCTGCGCGCGATCTATGCCGGCAAATGTCCGCCCGCCGAGGTTGAGGAAAACGTCGCGCGCCTCAGCGAGCCCGGCGCGCTGACCGCCACGCTCAACTGGTATCGCGCGATGGACAACAAGCTGCTGGGCTTGCCTGTCGCGACGCCGACGCTGTTCATCTGGGGCAGTGGCGACCTCGCGCTCGGCGCCACCGCCGCCAAGGCGACGGGCGACTATGTGACGGGGCCCTATCAGTTTGAGGTGCTGGAGGGCTATTCGCACTGGCTGCCCGAGGAGGCGCCCGGGAAAGTGGCGCCATTGCTGATCGCGCACCTCGGGAAATTTGACGCGGGCCGGCGGGTCTAGGGTCTAGGGTCTAGGGTCTCATACCGCCAGAAATTACCAAGCCTTTTCAGTAGCGTATAAAGCGGCGTTGCGCCGCCGCCGCGCTTCTTGACGTCAGACAAGGAAATTCTGGATCGGCCGACCCTAGCCTGGGATGCGGCGTCGAGGTCCCGTCTTTCGGTCGGAATCATTGCTGGACCCGGCGTTTGCGCTATAGAAGCCGCATCCCTTGAAGCGAAGGTTTATCGATGCGCATTGCGATGGTTGGGACGGGCTATGTCGGGCTGGTGTCTGGGGCGTGCCTGTC
>NZ_LMUI01000023.1:66639-197427 GCF_009765995.1 Methylocapsa sp. S129 | reverse complement strand
CCCCGCAACAAAAGGCGCTTGAATCACACATCGACCCTAATGGGAATCACTCGTGTGAATGCCGTAGCGAGAATCGGGAGAAGGTGGCGCGCAGCGCCGGATGAGGGCGGCGGCCCTGGTCGCGACCCAAGCCGCCGCATCACTTTTTTGCCCCATCACGCCGACAGGCCCTCATCCGACCTTCGCTTACGCGAAGGCCACCTTCTCCCGCTTTGCGGGAGAAGGGCGTGCGCGCGCCAATGCCGCTTAACAAAGCCGTCGATGAATAGTATCGTCCCGCCCCTCAACGGACGGGCGTGCGTGGCTGGAAGCGGAAACCGATCGAAAATAACAACGCGCCCGCTTGCTCGCGGCGCGATCGGATGGGCGCGTTCGTCGTTGGTCGCCTGGGTCGCCGTCCTCGCCCTTATCCTGCAACTCGGATTGGCGCCCGCGCCACGTGCGATGGCGAGCGCCGGCGAAGCGGACGCCGCCGCGGCGCTCGGCGCTCTCAGCGCGCTGCTTGGCCCCAATGTCGCGCTTTGCCTGCATGAGGATGGCTCCGCGCCGGGATCGCCCTCGCACGATTCGCATGATTGCTGCATCGATTGCACGCTGTGCCAGCTCACTGGCCATGCGGCGGCTCTCGTTCCGCCGAACCATGCGGTTCCCTTAGGATTTGCGCGAATTGCGAGCCGGTTGAGCATTCCTAGCGACGCCCGCGTCGCCAGGCCGCCGCTTGTCGCTTCCGCACAACCGCGCGCGCCCCCGATTTCCGCCTGACCTGACCTAGCCGAGACGCGACGATCCTCCCAAACGAGATCGTGCGCCGTCTCTCCTTTCTCGTTCAGCTCTAGGCGTCTTCCATGCTTTCCAAAACTTCGTCAGCCCTTGCCGGCGCGCTGAGCGCCGCCATGTGTCTGTTTGCACATTCTCAAGCCGAAGCGCATGCCGTCTGCGGCAACCGCATCTTTCCGGCGACGCTCGGCATCGACGATCCCGGCGTCAATGACGAATTGGCGCTTCCGACGGTGACCTACATCCCCCCAAATACCGGCGGGACGCAGGAATTCGACGCGTCGTTCAGCTACACCAAAACCATCTTCCCGAACTTCGGGCTATCGATTACCGACGGCAAAACCTGGCTCAATCCCGGCGGGAACGGCTGGGGAAACATCGATACCGAGTTAAAATATATGTTCTGGTGCGACGCCCCGCACGAGTTCATGGCGTCGGTTGGCTTGGATGTGACTTGGGCCAATACCGGTACGAAGAACTTTTCCGACCCGTTCAACACGTTCACGCCGCTTATCGATATGGGCAAGGGCTTCGGCGATCTGCCGACCAGCCTGAATATCCTGCGGCCCTTCGCGATCACCGCCGAGCTCGGGCTGTCGATCCCGAGCGCGCCGCACACGTCCTCGATTGTCTACGACGATTCGGGCAATCCGAGCCTCAATGTGGCGCTCAATCCGACCGTCTTCGACTGGGGCTTCACGCTGCAATACAGCCTGCCCTACATGAACGCCAATGTGAGCGAGGTCGGCGGTCCGGATTTCCTCAGACATCTTGTGCCGATCACCGAGTTCGCCTTCCAGACGCCGGTTAGTAACTACGCGCCGGGCGGAAACGTCACGACCGGCACGATTCAGCCTGGAGCCATCTATATGGCCGACACTTGGCAGGTGGCGGTCGAAGCGCTCATCCCGATCAATGGGGCGAGCGGCCACAATGTCGGCGCGGTCGCCGAACTGCATTTCTTCTTCGACGACATCTTCCCCAATTCGCTCGGAAAGCCCCTGTTTCAATGAGGTACGTCATGTCACGCCTATCCATGTCCAGAATTGCCGCTTCGCTCGCCTTCGTCCTGGTCGCTTCGGCGGCCCTCGCCCATGCGCAATTGCAAAAGGCCATTCCCGCCGTCGGCGGTACGGTGACGGCCTCGCCTAAGGAAATCAGGCTCAAGTTCAGCGAAGGCGTCGAACCGCGTTTTTCGGGGATCGCGCTGGCGACGGAAGCTGGCGCGACGGAGCCGATCGGCAAGCCCGGCGTCGATCCCGCCGACAATAGCGTGCTGATCGCAATCGTCTCAGAAGCGCTCAAGCCCGGAACCTATACGGTAACGTGGCATGCGGTCTCCGTCGACACGCATAAGACTCAAGGCAGCTTCAACTTCACGGTCGCCCCTTGAGGGCGGCCCCATCGTCCGACGCCGACATCGCCATTCCACGCCCGACCTTGAAGGAGACAATCATGGCGCGCTTTCAATCCATCGTCCTCGCAGCGTTCGTGTCGCTGATCGCTCTTCCCGCTTTGGCCCAGGAATTCAAGGGAGGCGACATCACGATTGACAAGGCTTGGTCGCGGGCGACGCCGAAGGGCGCGGCCGTCGGCGCTGGCTATCTCGTCATCCATAATCATGGCGCGACGCCGGACAAATTGATCGGCGGCGCCGCCGAATTCGCCGGCAATGTTTCGGTCCATGAGATGAGCAGCGACAATGGAATCATGCGCATGCGCGAATTGACTGCCGGTCTGGAAATTCCCGCCCACGGCGAGGTCGTGCTTTCGCCGGGGGGGTACCACATCATGTTCACCGGGCTGAAGCAGCCGTTGAACAAAGGGGAGATCATCAAGGCGTCTCTCATATTCGAGCATGCGGGAACAATCGGCGTGGAATTCGCGGTCGGCGGCGTCGGCGCCGCGGGTCCGGCGGGCGCGGCCAAACCCGACGATTCCATGAAGGGCATGAAAATGTGAGCGCGGGAAGCGGGCCATCCATGGGGATATAACAGCTCGTGCCGACAGCGCTCATCGTCTGCCGCTTGTTGCATTTCGCCGCGACTATGCTGCTGTTCGGCGCCAGCGGCTTTCTCTGGGCGCTGGCGCCTGCAGGGTTGGCGCGCGAACTGGCCGGGCCGGTGCGGCGGATGGCGGGCGTGGCGATTGTCGTCGCTGCTTTCACCGCCTTCGCCTGGCTCGCGCTCGAAGCCGGTGAGATGGGCGAGGGCTGGAGCGACAGCGTCAATCCCGAGACGCTCAGCGCCGTCGCTTTCGAAACCGCCTTTGGCCAAGTCTGGCTCTGGCGCATGGGCCTTGCGCTGGTTCTGTTGATCGCGCTCGCGACAGGCCGGCATGATCGCTGGGCGTTTACCGTTCCGGCCGCCGCGCTGCTGCTGGCGAGCCTGGGGCTCGTCGGCCATGCGGCCATGCAGTCGGGACTGGCCGGGGCGCTGCATCGGCTCAATCATGGCGTTCACCTGCTTTGCGCGGGCGCCTGGCTTGGCAGTCTGCCGCCGCTGATTTTTTGCCTGATGCGCTATGGCGCCCCCCGGCTGCGATCGGAGATCGGTCTCACGCTTCGCCGCTTCTCCGGCCTTGGCCATTTCGTCGCGGCGCTGGTCGTGCTGACCGGAATCGTCAATACGGCATGGACGCTGGGCGCCTGGCCGGTCGACTTTTCGTCGCCTTACCAGATGCTTCTGGCGTTGAAAATCGCGATCGTCGCTGCGATGCTCGTAATGGCCCTGGTCAATCGCTACATCCTGACGCCGCGGATAAAAGGCCAGACAGGCGCGGCTCTGCGCGCTATTGCGATCAACAGCGTCGCCGAAATCGGCCTCGGGATCGCCGCGCTGGCGTTGGTCAGCATTTTTGGGACGCTTGCGCCGGTTTGACGGCGGTCGCGTGGCGTTTGCATTCCCTCGTCCGCGTCGCTTATTCTCGACCCATCGGCGGCAAGGGATCAAAAATCGGAATATCGCCGCCATCAGGCGCGGAGCCATCTCGCGGGCACATTTCTTGCTGCTCCGATCAGTATCGAAGCTAGGATGCTGCCATGGCTATGGACGATCATCGCGCGGCGCGCGCCAAACGCGACAGCAAGCGGGCGCAGAACGCCGATCGCGCTTCCGTGCAGTCGCTTCTGCGAGCGATTGATATCCTTGAACTTCTGGCTTCGAAAAATGATGGTCTTCGCCTCGTTGAGGTTGCTGAGCGCGCGGGCATTCCCACCTCGACGACGCACCGTCTGCTGACCACGCTTGAGGCGAGGCGTTTCGCCTATCTCGACAAGAACAGCCGTTGCTGGAAAGTCGGCGGCCAATGCCTGAGCGTCGGCGGGGCGTTCGGCCGGCGGCGCGATCTTGCCGCGATGGCGCTGCCGGTAATGCGCCGCCTGCGCGACCAAACGGCGCAGACGATCAATCTGGGGCTCGCCGATCTCAACAAGATGACGCTGATCTGCCAAACGCCCGGGCAAAATTTGCCGCGCGGCATCGCCCGGCCCGGCATGCAGGCGGCGATCGCCTCCACCGCGATGGGCCAGTGCGTCATGGCCGCTCTGCCGGATGCGGAAGTCGCCCGACTTTTTCTGACCTTTCAGGGAACGGCGCCAACAGGGCGCTTGCCGAGCGAGGACACGCTCGCGGCGACGATCCGCGAGACGCGCGCTCGGCGCTTCGCCCTCGATGACGAAACCAACGAAATCGGTCTGCGCTGCGTCGCCGCGGCGATCTTCGATGAATATTCGGTGCCGATCGCCGCTCTGTCGATCGCCGGCGCGGCCCAGCGCATCGAGTTCGGCCGGCTCGGCGAGATCGGCCGCGACGTGCTCAGCGCGGCCCAGGAGATTACACGGGCGATTGGCGGCCGCGCGCCGGCCTTTTGCTGAGCCGCCGGGGTCATTGACGAAAACTGTAAGCTGTTGGCTTATAACGTGAATCTCATGCTTTTCCGCATTGCGAAAAAGCTCGCCGCCGGCCGGGCTGCCCGGTAAGCTTCTCTCTCAGAGTTCGCTGCGTGGGGCGCTTCCCGTCGACGGGACCCGCAGGCGCCGCGCGGCCTCGCCTTTGCCTTTACGTAACAAGGAGCATTCGCAATGAACAAGATGGCGCCCCAGCGGACCGGTTCGACGAACGGTTCCGCAAGACTTTGCAGCCTGCGGCGCGCTGTGCTGGCGGCGGTCGCCGGCCTGGCGCTGGCCGCCGGACCGGCCGCCGCGGCCGACGAGGGAAAGGCGGCGATGCTGTTCCCCGGCTCGATCAACGACCAGAGCTGGAACGCCGTCGGCTATCAGGGCCTGGTCAAGCTGAAGGCGGCAGGCTGGGACACCGCCTATTCGGAGAACGTCCAGTCGGCCGACGAGGTGGAGGCTCTGCGCGACTACGCCAAGCGCGGCTTCGATCTGGTCATCGGCCATACCGGGCGCTTCCTCTCGGCGGCCGAACGCGTCGGCGGCGAATTTCCCAAGACGACCTTCATCGTCGGGTCGGGCTCGGGCGGCGCGGGCAAGAACGTCGCCTCGGTCGATTTCGACAACACCCAGTTCGGCTATCTCATGGGCGTTCTGGCGGCCAAGCTGAGCAAGACCGGCAAGATCGGTTCGGTCAATGGCCTGGAAGGCCTCCCCAACGTCTATTCCCAGATCGGCGCCTATCGCCAGGGCGCGAGAAGCGTCAATCCGAAGATCGAGGTGAAGGTCATCTATATCAAGGATATGGAGGACGCGGCCGCGGCCAAGGAGGCGGCGCTGTCGCTGGCGGACTGGGGCGCCGATTTCATCAGCGGCAAACTCAACGCCGCCCAGGCCGGCATCATCCAAGCCGCCAAGGAGCGCAACATCTATTGCAACGGCCGCTCGACCGACCAGACCGCCATTGCGCCGACCAATGTCGCCACCAATATCGTCGAAAAATGGGATGAGATGTATGCGGCCGCCGCCGTCGAGGCGAAGGCTGGCAAGCTCGGCGGAAAATATGAGCTTTATGGCCTCGATACGCCTGGCAGCACGGGCGCCTCGCTGAAATATTCGCCCGACAGCGCCTTCAATCCGGCGATCCCGCCGGCGATCGTCGCCGATGTCGAGGCGCTTGAGAAGACGTTCGCTGCGGGCGGCCTCAAGATCAAGGTCGTCAAGGAGGATGGCCACGGCGGCCTCTGACGCGGCGCTCGATTGCAAGAGACCGGCGTTGGAGGAATCTGTCTTGCCGGCACTTCTCGAAATGCGCGGCATCGTCAAGACCTATGGAGCGGTTTGCGCCAACCGGTCTGTCGATCTTGACGTGCGCGAGGGCTGCGTCGTTGGCCTTCTCGGCGAGAATGGCTCTGGCAAGAGCACGCTGATGAAAGTGCTGTTCGGCATGATCCGACCGGATTCCGGCCGGATCCTCTTTCAGGGCCGCGCGCTTGCCGGCCATAGTCCGCGCGAGGCGATCGCGGCGGGCATCGGCATGATCCATCAGCATTTCACGCTGGTGGAGGCGATGACGGTGACGGAAAATGTCATGCTCGGCTGGGCCGCGGCCGGCGCCGTCCTCAAGCCGGCCGAGATCGCGGCCCGCATCGAAGCGACGAGCCGCACTTACGGGCTCGCGGTCGATCCGCATGCGATCGTCGCCACGCTCTCCTTCGGGCTCCGTCAGCGCGTCGAGATCGTGAAAGCGATCCTGCGCGGCGCCAAGCTTCTCATTCTCGACGAGCCGACCTCCAACCTCAGCCCGCCCGAAGTCGCCGGCCTCCTCGGCGTCATCCGGCGGCTGCGCGAGGAGCGGCATTCGGTGATCTTCATTTCGCACAAGCTCGCCGAAGTGATCGAGATCTGCGACGAGGTCGTGGTGCTGCGCGACGGCGCGGTCTCGGGCCGCACGCCGATCGCCGAGGCGACACGTGAGGGTCTCGCCCGCATGATGGTCGAGCGCGACCTCTCCGCGCCGGTGACGCGCAGCGCTCGCGCCCCGGGGCAAGCCGTGCTCGCCGTCGAAGGGCTGACGCGCCGGGACGCTTCGGGAGCGACCCGCCTCAGCGAGATTGGATTCACGGTACAGGCTGGCGAGATCCTCGCCGTGGCGGGCGTCGACGGCAACGGCCAGGCCGATCTTCTCGATACGCTCGCCGGCATTCTGCCTGCCCATTCGGGCCGCATCCTGCTCGATGGGCGCGACATCACGCGCATGAGCGTGCGCCGGCGGCTCGCCGCCGGCCTCGCCTATATCCCCATCGATCGCGGCGGCACCAGCCTCGTTCCGGGCATGACGATCGCCGACAATCTCGCGATGCGCGATTTCGACCGTCCGCCGCTGGCGCGCGGGCCGTTGCTCGACCCCGGCGCGATGCGCGCGCGGGCGAACGAGCGGATCGCCGCCTTCGATATTCGCGCGCCCCATGGCGACGTGCAGGCGCGAACGCTTTCGGGCGGCAATCAGCAGAAGATCGTGCTCGCGCGCGAGATCGGGCGCAAGCCGCGGCTGTTGCTCGCCTTCCAGCCGACCTGGGGGCTCGATCCGGGCGCGGCGCGCTTCGTCATCGACCAATTGCTGCTGTTGCGCGATGAGGGCGGCGCCATCCTCTACGTCTCGGCCGAGCTTGAGGAGGTGCTGACGCTCGGCGACCGCATCGCGGTCCTGTCGAACGGCCGTTTGTCCTCGCCTGAGCCCCGCGCGGAGGTCGACGTCACACGCATCGGCCTGATGATGGCGGGAGCGGCGTGAGATCATGAAAGATCCCGTTGCGCTCGGCCCGATCGAACTGTCAGCCTCAGAGGCTGGCGCGCCCGACGCCGGCGCGCTTTTTCAGCGGCTCGGCGCGCATAACGGTCTGCGTGCGACCGGGCGCGCTGTCGTCGCTGTCCTTCTCGCCTTCGCGGTGACGGCGATTCCAATCCTCATTTCCGGAAAAAGCCCGATCGCCGCCTATTGGGCGCTGCTCCACGGCGCCTTCGGCTCGTTCGACCATGTCGCCTTCGCGCTCAACAAAAGCACACCCTATATTCTGACCGCCGTCGGCGTGGCGCTCTGTTTCCGCGCGCAGATCATCAATATCGGCGGCGAAGGCCAGATCGCCGTCGGCGGCCTCGCGGCCTCCTGGGTCGCGCTCAATTGCGGCGATCTGCCGTCGCTTTTGGCGATCGTGCTCGCCTTGGCGGCGGGCGCCGTCGCCGGCGCGCTTTGGGCTGGGATCGCAGCCGTCATCCGGTTGACGCGCGGCGTCCACGAAGTGCTCTCGACCCTGCTTTTGAATTTCGTCGGCGTGCTTCTCGTCAGCGAGGCGCTGAATGGCGCGATGGGCGAGGCGGGAGCGGGCTTTCCACAATCGCCGATGTTCGACGAAGCCGTGCGCCTGCCGACGCTCTTTTCCGGCTATGACCTGCATGTCGGGCTCATCATCGCGCTCGTCGTCACCGGCTGCGCGCAATTCCTCCTCTGGCGCACGCGCTTCGGCTTCCAGCTCCGTCTGCTGGGCGGCAGCCGCGCGGCGGCGGCCTATGCCGGCGTCTCCTTCGCAGGCGGCGTCATCGGCGTCATGCTGCTCGGCGGCGGCCTCGCTGGACTCGCGGGCGGCATCGAAGTGCTCGGCGTCCACTACCGCCTCATCGAAGGCTTCTCGCTGGGCTTTGGCTTCACAGGCGTCGCCGTGGCGCTGCTCGCCGCCGCCAATCCGCTCGCGGTGGTGCCGGCGGGGCTGTTCTTCGGTTTTCTGCAAGCGGGGGCGCTGGCGATGCAACGCGAGGTCGGCGTGCCGTCCTCGCTCGTCTATGTCATCCAGGGCTTCAGCATTGTTTTCGTACTCTGCGCGATCGGGCTCGACCGCCGATGGCAGCGAGTTTGAGAGAGGACAAGGGACAGGAAAAATGGATTACGCCTTTCTCGTTGCCCTTCTGGCGGCTTCCGTTCGCATCGCCGCGCCGCTGATCCTTGGCGCGCTTGGCGGCCTCATCTCGGAGCGCGCCGGCGTGTTCGCCGTCGGCATCGAGGGCATGATGCTCGCCGGCGCCTTCGGCGCCGCGATCGGCGCCTTCGTCAGCGGCAGTCCGGCGGTCGGTCTTCTGCTTGCCGTGGTCGCCGGAAGTCTGATTGCGTCGATCGTCGCGATCGCCGTGACCATTTTTCGCGCCGACCAGATGGTCACCGGACTCGCAGTCAATATCCTGGCCTTCGGCCTCACCAGCTTTTTGCTGCGCGGTCTGTTCGGCGGCCGTGCGCCCTCGATCCGGCTCCACATATTCGGCGCGATCGACATTCCGTTTCTTTCAAGCCTCCCGTTCGTCGGCCCCATTCTGTTCCGGCAGTCAGCCCTCACCTATGCCGCGGTCGCCATCGCGCTGTTGCTGCATCTTGCGCTCTACCGCACGCGGGCGGGGCTGACGCTGAGGGCCACGGGCGAAAATCCCGAAGCGGTGTTCGCCGCCGGCAATAATCCGATCCGCATTCGCCAGCTCGCCGTCATCGCTGGCGGCGCGATCGCCGGGCTCGGCGGCGCCGTCCTGTCCCTTCAGGATGTCGGCACTTTCACCGACGGCATGACCAACGGTCGCGGGTTCCTCGCGCTCGCCGCGGTCATCGTCGGCCGTTGGACGCCGCTCGGCGCGCTGGCCGCCTGTCTCGTCTTCGGCGCGGCGAGCGCGCTTGAAGTGCGTCTGCAGGGTTTCAACCTGCCCGTCAGTTCCTACGCCATCCAGATGGCGCCCTATCTCTTGGCGCTCGCCGTTCTTGCCGGGCTTGGCCGCGGCACACGCATGCCGCAGGCGATCGGCCAAGCCTACCGCGTCGGCTGAGCACAGCCGCCGCGATCGATCCACAGCCAAACACAAACGCACCGGAGGAACGCCCATGAAGATCGGTTTGCACAAGGTCGCAATGGCCGCGCCCAATGATGTCTCGGGATTGGAGGCGCTTCTCGATCAGGGCGTCGTCGATCCCACGACGATCGTCGCCGTCATCGGCAAGACCGAAGGGAACGGCGGCGCCAATGATTTCACGCGCGGCTTTGCGACGATCTCGTACGAATTGCTGCTGGCGCCGCGCCTCGGCGTTTCGCCCGAGGAGGTCGGTCGGCGGATCGCCTTCGTCTGGTCGGGCGGCACCGAAGGCGCGCTGTCGCCGCATGCGACGGTCTTCACCCGCAGCGAGGCGACGCGGGCCGCGACCCCGCGCCTGGCGCTCGGAATCGCTGTCACGCGCGATCTTGCGCCCGAGGAGATCGGCCGGATGGCGATGGTGCGTGAGGTCGCCGGCGCGGTGCGCCGCTGTCTCGCCGAGACCGGGATCGCCGACGCGGCCGACGTCCATTACGTTCAAGTGAAAGGTCCGCTGCTGACGCCCGCGCGAATCGCCGACGCCAAGGCGCGCGGCGCGGCGCTCGCGACCGACGATCCGAATGGCTCGAAGGTCTACGCGCGCGGCGCGATGGCGCTTGGCGTCGCGGTGGCGCTCGGCGAAGTGGCTGAAGCCGATCTCTCGGAGGAGGCGATCGGCCGCCGGCTCGACTTGTTCTCATCCGTCGCATCGACCTCGGCGGGCGGCGAGCTCAGGAATTGCGAAGTGCTGCTGTTTGGCAATTCGCCTCAGGCGGGCGGCGACCTGCGCATCGGCCATGCGACGCTCGCCGATGCGATCGATGCGGACGGCGTGCGCGCGGCGCTGGCGAGCGCTGGCCTGCGGGTGGTCGCGACCGCGACAGCCGAGCAGAGCCGTCATATCGCGGCGATTTTCGCCAAGGCCGAGGCAAGCCCGACAGGGCTGATTCGGGGTCGGCGCAACACCATGCTTTCCGACGCCGACATCAATTACGAACGCCATGCGCGCGCCGCTCTGGGTGCCGTCATTGCGAGCGTCACCAACGATCCCGCGATCTTCGTTTCCGGCGGCACAGAGCATCAATGCGCACCCGGCGCCGCGCCGATCGCCGCCATCGTCAAGGTTTGAGGGCGAGGGCATGGTCGGGAACAGACAGGATGCGCCGCTTTGGGCGTTGACCGCCACTGCGCTCGCCGAGGGCTATGAGGCGGGAGCCTTTTCGCCTGCCGACGTGATCGAAAGCGTGCTCGACCGCGTCGCCATGGTCAATCCGCTGATCAACGCCGTCGTGACGCTTGACGCCGCCGGCGCCCGCGAGGCGGCCACGGACTCGGCGGAGCGCCATCGCCGCGGCGCCGCGCGCGGGCCGCTTGACGGAACGCCGATCACCGTCAAGGACAATATGCGGGTCAAGGGCATGCGCGCGACATGGGGCAGCAGGCTCTATGCCGATTTCACGCCCGACGCCGACGAATTGCCGATCGCACGGCTTCGCGCGGCGGGCGCCATCATCCTGGGCAAGACCAATTGCCCGGAATTCACGGTGCAGGGATATACCGACAATCTCCTGTTTGGACCGACGCGCAATCCCTGGAATCTCGCTCTGACTCCCGGTGGTTCGAGCGGCGGCGCCGTGGCGGCGGTGGCAGCCGGCCTGGGCCCGATCGCGATCGGCACCGACGGCGGCGGATCGATCCGCCGGCCCGCCTCGCATACTGGTCTTGTCGGCCTGAAGCCTTCGCGCGGCCGCGTGCCGCGTTGCGGAGGATTCCCGGCGATCCTGCTCGATTTCGAATCCGTCGGGCCGATCGCCCGGACGGCAGCCGACGTCGCGCTCGCCATGACGATCATGGCGCCGGCCGACCGACGCGATCCGGCCAGCGCGCGCTTTGCGGCGAAGCCTTTCACCGTCGAGGCGCCGCGGCCGCGCCGCATCCTCTACATCCCGCGCTTTGGCGAAGCGCCGGTCGATCCGGAAATCGCGGCGATGGTCGGCTTGGCCGCGCGGCGCCTCTCGGAGCTCGGCCATATCGTGGAGGAAGGGGAGGCGCCGTTCGAACTCGCGCCGATCGACGCCGCGTGGCCCGTCATCAGCCAGAGCGGCCTTTCCTGGATCAGCGGCGCCTTCCCGTCTTTCAACGACGACGCCTCGCCCGCCATCCAGGCGATGACCGCTTCAGGCGACGCCTTCGCCGCGGCGCGCTACGTCGATGCGCTGCTGGCGATCCGCGATCTGGAATCCCGGCTCGCTTCGGTCTTCGAAACCTATGACTTGATCTTGACGCCTTCGGCCGCGGCGTTGCCCTGGCCGGCGACAGAACCCTTTCCGACAGAGATCGCGGGGCGGCCGGTCGGGGGCAGGGGACATGCGGTCTTCACCGCCTTCGTCAATATGTCGGGTTGCGCCGGCGTCAACCTTCCCTGCGGCTTGTCGGAAAGCGGCCTGCCCATCGGATTCCAATTGGTGGCGGCGCCGGGAGAGGACGGGCTGCTGATGTCGATCGCCGCCCAATGCGAGGAGGCGGCGCTTTGGACGCCCATGGCGCCGGACCGCGTTCCAGGCGTCGCCGCGGCGCGATGACGCCATCACGCGCCGCGGGCGATCTCGACCCGCCCGATGCCCGCAAAGCTTGCTTCAGCCCGGCTGCCGGGCGGGAGATATTGCATGCCGGTGTAGGAGCCGGTGGTGACGAGGTCGCCTGCGCGCAGTGCAGCGCCATGCGCCGCAAGATCATTGGCGAGCCAGGCGACGAGTTCGAGGATGTCGCCCGCGGGATTGCCGCCTTCGCGCTCGACGATCACGCGCCCGTCGATCGTGAGGCTGACCGGAGCTTTTTCAAACGCAGCCGTACGCGGCAATGGAACGCCCGATCCGATCACCATCGCGCCATGGGAGAGCAGGTCGGCCAGAAGGAGCGGCGGCGCCACATCGGGCCAGGCGGCGAAGCGGCTGTCGACGATCTCGAAGCCGACAATGACCTCTTCGATCGCGGCGACCACGTCCGAACGCGTATAGGGCGTTCCCATTTCGGGCAGATCGCGGCCGAGACGGAACATGAGTTCGGCCTCCAGACGCCATACCGAGAAAGCGTCCCGCTTGATAAGATCGCCCGATCGATAGAGCCGATTCTCAAACAAAGGCGCGCGCAATGGAGCCGCGCCGGGCTCTTTGCGTCCCGTCTTCCAGCCGATGATCGGGCCGAGCCGCCGCGCGACAATCGCCTGCGTCCGATAGGCCTCGGCCTCAGAGGCCACCAAAGCCCCGGCCGGGACAGCATCGATGCGCCGGCCTTGCGTATGCGCATCGATCAGGATCGACGCAAGCCGCGCCGTGGCATCGGCGTTCGCCGGAGGATCCATCGCAGCCATTTGTTCCTCCTGGAATTCTCGCGCGCCAGCATCCACCGGTTGAAATCAAGTCAACGGGCGACCGCGACCGGCTGCGGGGCATTGGCTTCGTCGCGCCCTTCGAGTTCGGCCATCGCCGCCTGCACGCCGCCGGCGCGATGCGGCACGCCAGCCGCCGACAATCCCATTTCAACGCCGGTCAGGGCGCCCATCAGAACCAGCGCGTTGCATGCGCCGAGATGACCGATGCGGAATACTTTTCCGGCGAGCTTGGTCAGTCCGGCGCCCAGCGACATATTACATTGATCGAGGACGATCTTGCGGAATCGATCGGCGTCGTGCCCCGGCGGCATCAGCACGGCGGTGAGAACCGGCGAATATTCGGCCGGCTCCTGACAGAGGATCTCGAGACCCCAACCGCGCACCGCCGCGCGCGTCGCCGCGGCGAGGCGCTGATGGCGCGCAAAAACCTGGTCAAGTCCTTCCTCCAGCAGCATCGCGATGGATTCGCGAAGTCCGTAGAGCAGGTTGGTTGCGGGCGTGTAGGGAAAGAAACCGCTGGCGTTCGGCTTCAGCATTTCCGCCCAGTCCCAGTAGGAGCGGGGAATTTTGTTGGTCTTCGAGGCGGCGATCGCCTTTTCGGAGATCGCATTAAATCCGAGGCCGGGCGGCAGCATCAGCCCCTTCTGCGAACAGCTCACGGTGACGTCGACGGCCCATTCGTCGTGGCGATAATCGATCGAGCCGAGAGAGGAGATCGTGTCGACCATCAACAACGCGGGATGATTCGCCTGGTCGATCGCTTTGCGGATATCGCCGATACGGCTGGCGACGCCCGTCGAGGTTTCGTTATGGACGACCATCACCGCCTTGATCGAGTGTGATCGGTCCTCCGCCAGTCTGGCTTCGATGGCGGCGGGATCGGCTCCGCGCCGCCAGTCGCCCGGCATGAAATCGACCTCGACGCCCCAGCGCGCCGCCATCTGGCGCCAGAGCGTGGCGAAATGGCCGGTCTCGACCATCAGGACCTTGTCGCCCGGCGATAAGGTGTTGACGATCGCCGCCTCCCAGGCGCCCGTCCCGGAGGAGGGATAGACGATCACCGGGCCGGAGGTCTTGAACACCGTCCGGCAACCTTCCAGCGTCTCTTGGCCGAGGCGCTGGAACTCGGGGCCGCGATGGTCGATCACCTGCCTGTTCATCGCGCGCAGAATTCTCTCAGGCACCGGGCTTGGGCCGGGGATCTGCAAGAAGTGATGGCCCTGACGTTCGGTCATCGAAACCTCCTAAGAACCGCATCGGATCGATGGGATCGGCCTTTGCAATAGTCTGAAGATGATAATGCATTCGTATTTTGAATAATCAAGAAATATTTTGCATTCATTTTTGTATCGACTAAGCGCATCAGACGCGCTATTTGTGACTCCATGTCGGATATTGCCAGCCAAAACCACCCGACGCCCTGGTCAGAGGCCGGCGCTGTGGGCGCCCAGGACCCGGAGCGGCCGGAGCCGCCCGCCTCGCTGCACCGGGAAATCCTCGAGCGTTTGCGAGACCATATCGTTGAAGGCAATCTGGCCGACGGCGCGCGCATCCCGGAGCGTCAGCTCTGCGAAATGCTGGGCGTCTCGCGGACGCCGCTGAGAGAGGCGCTCAAGGTTCTGGCGTCGGAAGGGCTGGTCGATCTTCTCCCTAACCGAGGCGCGCGCGTTCGGAGCCTGAGCGCGCAGGATCTGGCCGAGCTTTTCGATGTCATGGGCGGCCTCGAGGCCTTGGCGGGTCGGCTCGCATGCGAAAACATTACGGATGAAGAGATTGCCGAAGTCGAGCGGCTGCATCATGTGATGTACGGCTTTTATCTGCATCGCGACATGCATGGCTATTTCAACTGCAATCAACTCATTCATCAGACAATTGTCGCGGCGGCGCGCAATTCCGCCCTTTCCGCGACTTACGCGAGCTTCGCCGGCAGAATCCGGCGTGCGCGCTATTCCGCCAACCTCGCCCGCAAGCGCGACCGCTGGGGCGAAGCGATGCGCGAGCACGAAGCCATTCTTGACGCCCTGCGCCGTCGCGCCGGCGAGGAATTGAGCAACGTTCTGTTCCGGCACTTGCGCAACAAGCAGATGGCGGCCGCGGATGGCGCTAGGGACGAGCCTCCTTCTTTGTCCTCGCCATAAGTGAGGATATTTTGAATTCAGAATTTTGTTCTATGTGCCGAGACTTATTGAGTTTAGCATTCAAGTTGGATGGAATTCCGCAAGAGAATTCAGGGCTCTGGTCCGCTGAGCAGCAGGCTCGAGCAGGAGGGAATTTCCGATGGTCGGCGTGGCGCGTCCCGGATTCGAACGACGCCTGAAGGCCGACATCGAGGGCGACGTCCTCTTCGACGCCTTCAGCCGCGGGCGTTACGCGAACGACGCGTCGCATTATCAGATGATGCCGGCGGGCGTGGTCGTTCCCAAAACAATGGACGGGGCTTTGCGGGCCTTCGCATTGGCGCGGGAAGAAGGCGTGCCCGTAATCGCCCGCGGCGGCGGCACCTCGCAATGCGGGCAGGCGATCAATCGCGGCCTCATCATCGACGGCTCCAAACACCTGCGCCGCATTCTCTCGCTCGACGTCGCGCAAAGACGCTGCGTCGTCGAGCCCGGCATCGTGCTCGACGACCTCAATCGGCAGCTCAAGCCGCACGGCCTGTGGTTTCCGGTCGATATTTCCACGGCCTCGCGCGCGACGATCGGCGGCATGGCGGGAAACAATTCCTGCGGCGGCCGGTCGCTGCGCTTTGGCACGATGCGCGACAATGTCATCGCGATCGACGCCGCCCTCGCCGATGGCGCGTCGATGCGTTTTGGCGACATCGCCGCCGATCTTTCCGACCTCAACGATCCCCGCGGCAGGACGCTTGCCGAAAAGCTGTTGACGATCGGCGCCCGCGAGGCGGCGGAGGTCGCGACGCGTTTCCCCAAGGTGCAGCGCCGCGTCGGCGGCTACAATATCGATGCGCTCGACCCCGCGCGCGGCCGCGTGAACCTCGCGCATATCCTCGTCGGCTCCGAAGGCACGCTCGCCTATTCCACCGCGATCGAATTGAAGTTGTGGCCGCTGCTCGGACGCCGCGCGGTCGGCGTCTGTCATTTTGGCTCCTTTCATGCCGCGATGGACGCGGCTCAACATCTCGTCAAGCTGAAGCCGATCGCCGTCGAACTCGTCGATGCGACGATGATTGCGCTCGCGGGCGAGATCCCGATGTTCCGGCCGACGCTGGACGCCGTCGTGCGCGGCGAGCCGGAGGCGCTTCTGGTTGTCGAATTCGCCGAAGACGATGCGGAAAATCAGCGCCGCCTGAAACAACTCGGCGAATTGATGGGCGACCTCGGGTTCGGCTTCGATCGCGACAAGGCGCATTGGGGCGGTGTCGTAGAAGTGCTGGACCCGTCGCTGCAGACAGCCATCACAGACCTGCGCACCTCCGGCCTCAACATCATGATGTCGATGAAAGACGCGGCCAAGCCTGTCTCTTTCGTCGAAGATTGCGCCGTGCCGTTGGAGCATCTTGCCGAATATACGGCGAAGCTGACCCACGTCTTCGAAAAGCATGGGACCCGGGGCACCTGGTATGCCCATGCGTCGGAAGGGTGCCTGCACGTCAGGCCCATCCTCAATCTGCGGCTGGAAAAGGACGTCAAGGCGATGCGCGCGATCGCCGAAGAGGCCTTCGCGTTCGTGCGCGCCTATAAGGGTTCGCATTCGGGCGAGCATGGCGACGGCATCGTGCGCAGCGAGTTCCACGAGGCGATGTTCGGCGCCAAGCTCGTCAGCGCCTTCGAGGAGGTCAAAGACATATTCGATCCGAAAGGCGCGCTCAATCCGGGCAAGATCGTCAGGGCGCCGCGTTTCGACGACCGCAGCCTGCTGCGCTATCCCCCCGGCTACCAGATGCGCGATTTCGCGCCGGCGCTCGACTGGTCGGCCTATCCGGGCACCGTCGGCGGCCTGCAGGGCGCGGTCGAGATGTGCAACAACAACGGCGCCTGCCGCAAGATCGAAGGCGGCGCGATGTGCCCGTCCTATCGCGCCACGCGCGACGAAAAGCATGTAACGCGCGGACGCGCCAACAGTCTTCGCCTCGCTCTATCCGGCCAACTCGGCCCGGATGCTTTCGCCTCGGACGCGATGGCGGAGACGATGAAGCTCTGCGTCTCGTGCAAAGCCTGCAAGCGCGAATGCCCGACTGGCGTCGACATGGCGCGCATGAAGATCGAGGTGCTGGCGGTGCGCGCGGCGAAACACGGCTTTTCCCTTCGCGACAGACTGGTGGCTTTCTTGCCGCGTTACGCGCGCTTCGCGGCGCCTCTTGCGCCGCTGCTCAATCTGCGCAATCGCGTCCCGCCGCTCCGATGGCTGATGGAAAGGGTGGTCGGCTTCAGCGCACACCGCGCGTTGCCGGTCTGGCGCCGCGACAGGTTCGTTGTACCTGCGGAGGCGCTCGGCCCCGAGGGCGGTCCAGAAATGGTGCTCTGGATCGACAGTTTCAACGCGGCCTTCGAGCCAGAGAATCTCGCCGCCGCCGCAGCGACGCTAACGGGCGCCGGCTATCGCGTTCATTTCGCCCGCGGCGCGGATGGCTCGCGTCGCCCGCTCTGCTGCGGGCGCACCTTCCTGTCGGTTGGCAATGTCGAGGCTGCGCGCGCGGAAATGTCGCGCACGCTCGCCGCGCTTCGTCCCTTTCTTGAGCGCGGCGTGCCGGTCGTCGGGCTTGAGCCGAGTTGTCTCCTATCGTTCCGCGACGAGGCGCTCGCTCTGCTGCCAGGCGAGGAGGCAAGACGGGCATCGACGCATGCGCTTCTTTTCGAGGAATTCATCATGCGCGAGGCCAAGGCGGGGCGCTTCGCCCCTGACCTCGCGCCGGTCTGCAATAAAGTCCTCCTGCATGGACATTGCCACCAGAAGGCGTTCGGCGCGATGGGGGCCGTCGAGGGCGTGTTGCGGCTCATCCCCGGCCTCGCGGTGGAGACGATCGAGTCGAGTTGCTGCGGCATGGCCGGCGCCTTCGGTTATCAGGCGGAGACCGTCGACGTCTCGCTGGCGATGGCCGAACTGTCCCTGCTGCCGACGGTACGCAAGGCCGCGCCGGAGGTCGTTGTCGTGGCGGACGGAACCTCCTGCCGGCATCAGATCAGGGATGGCGCCGAGCGAGAGGCGGTTCATGTCGCGCGCCTGCTCGCGGCAAGCATGGCCGCTGCGCGCGAGTTGAAAGCGCCGCGGCGGGCAGCGGCTTCTTGAGAAGCGTTTCGTCAGCCGCGCCTATCGCCGCGCTACGCCCTCCCAGGCGTCCAGCAATGGCCTATCGATCTCGGCGAACGCCGAGCTCCCGCCGCCGAACAATCGTATCGCGCCGCTTTCCGAGAGGGACGGCCAGCCGGGCGAACCGTTTGTCGCAAAAGCGATGAGCGCGCTCGACATCGCCTCGCCCAATTTCGCCGCGTCGTCATCGCCCGCTGCGAGCGGAAAGCGCCGCGCATCGGCGGCGTTCCAGACGAAAGCCTCGTCGAAGCCATGCGAAGCGCCGAGTGCGGCCGCGGCGCCGGGCGCGCTCCAGTCGAAGCGATAGAGGAACGCGGCGCCGCCGGCGTCTCCATGGGCAAGCGCCGTGCGCAGGGCGGGCACGCCGTAGACGGCGTCGGAGAGAAATTTTTCGCGCAAGCCGACAGGCTCGAGGTCGCCATAGCGCGCGCGATAAAAGGCGAACAGTCGGGCGCCGCTTTCAGCGTCGCTGAAGCGGATCATTTCGGCGAGCACATCGTCCATCGCCTGCGGCAGCCGCATCATGCGGGCGGCGAACCACAAGCGCGCCTCGTCGCGCGTGCAGCCAAGCACGATCGGCGCGTCGCGCCGTTCGCCGGCGGTGAAGGCGGACATCGGGTGGCGCGTCAGCGTGACGCCATCCTCGACGATGCCTAGCGTGCGCCCGCCTGGCGCGTTGCGATCGCCCAGATCAAGCGCGGCGACTTTGCGCTGCGCGGCCAGAATGGCCTCGACGCCAAGCTTCGCGAGGCCGTCGCGATCTCCCGCGGCGACGCTGACCTCGCGCAGGAACGTCTCGGTCGTCGCGCTCGCCTGGGCGCGCGTCAGCACCCGCGACGCGGAGCCGCTCTGCATCCAGGCTCTGGCGAAGAGGCCGTGTGTTTCGGGAAGGGCGAAGAGCGCCGCGATCATGAAAGCGCCGGACGAGAGACCGAAGATGGTGACATTATCCGGATCGCCGCCCAGCGCGCCCACATTATCGCGCACCCATTCGAGCGCGAGGCGCAGATCAAGCAGGGCGACATTGCCGGCCGCGAATTCCCGGCCAAAGGAATCGCCGAGAGAGAGGAAGCCGAGCGCGCCGATACGGAAATTGATCCGCACGACGACGGCGCCGGCCTGCGCCGACAGCGCGGCGGCGTCCTGCAATCCCTCGCTGGCGCTTCCCGTCTCGAAGCCGCCGCCGAAGACGTGAACGAGCACCGGGCGACGTGCGCCATCGGCGGCGGGCGTCCAGACATTGAGGTTGAGGCAATCCTCGCTCATCTCGCGCGGCGCGAAAGCGGCGCGCCATGGCGTCGCGGGCGAAGCGATCTGCGGCGGCGAGGGGCCGAAGTGGGTGGCGTCGACCATTCCATCCGGCGGCTTGTAGCGCGACGGCGGCGCCCAGCGGCGTTCGCCGACCGGCGGCTCGCCATAGCGCAGGCCCAGGAATGCGAGGCCGGTCGCGGTCGCGCAACCGCGCAAGGCGCCATAGGGCGCGCGGACAATCACATCGTTCATGAGACGGCCTCCGCCGCGGGCTCCACGAGATGACAGGCGGCGAACCGCTCTCCGCCAAGCGCGCGCAGCGGCGGATGGTCGATCGCGCAGCGATCGAAAGCGCGCGGGCAGCGGGTGCGGAACGCGCAGCCGGAGGGGACATCGGCCGCGTTCGGAATCTCGCCCGCGAGCCGCGCCGTCTTCGGCCGGCCCGGCGCGGAGGCGAAGAGAGCCTGCGTATAAGGATGGCGCGGCTCCCCGCAGATCGCAGCCTTGTCGCCCAGTTCGACGATTTCGCCCAGATACATCACCGCGATCCTGTCGCAAATGAATTCGACGACGCGCAGGTCATGCGAGATGAACAGCAACGTCATGCCGTGGCGCTCCTTGAGATCGAGCAGGAGGTTGAGCACCTGCGCCTGGACAGAGACGTCGAGCGCGCTGACGGGTTCGTCGGCGACGATCAGCGCGGGCTCGCTCGCCAGCGCGCGCGCGATCGCGATGCGCTGGCGTTGTCCTCCGGAAAACTCGTGAGGATAACGCGCCCCGGCGGCGGCGGGCAGGCCGACTTCGTCGAGCAGTTTGAGCGCGCGCGCGCCGCGATCGCCCCGCTCGCCGATGTCATGCGCGTGCATCGGTTCGGCGACGAGTTCGCCGACCGTCATGCGCGGATTGAGCGAGCCGAACGGGTCTTGGAAAATCATCTGGATGTGGCGCCGCTCGCGCCGCATCTCTTCTCTGCCGAGACTCGTAAGATCGCGGCCGCGAAAATGGACGCCGCCGCCGCTCGGTTCGATGAGCCGCAGCAGGAGGCGCGCCAAAGTCGATTTGCCGCTGCCGCTTTCGCCGACGATGCCGAAGGTCTCGCCGCGCCGCAGCGCAAAACTGACGCCGCGCACGGCGGCGACCTTGCCAAAGGTCTTGGCGAGATCCCTCGCCTCTAGGAGCTTCTCAGGCGGGCTCATGGCGCGGGGCTCGCAAGCGGGCGCCAGCAGCGAACGCCCGCATCGAAAACGGGACGCGTGGCGCAAATCTCATCGGCGATCGCGCAGCGCGGCGCGAAGCGGCATCCCGCGGGCCATGCGCCGACCGGCGGCACCTGGCCGGGAATCGGCGAAAGGCGCGCTGACGTTCCGCCCATGCGCGGGATCGCCGCCACCAGCCCGCTCGTATAGGGATGGCGCGGGCGCGTCAGGCATTGCTCCGGCTGGCCGTCCTCCACCCGATCGCCGGCATACATCACGATCGCGCGGTCGCAGAAATCGGCGACGACTTCCAGATCGTGGGTGATGTAGAGCATGGCCAGGCCCAATTCCTCGCGCATGCGCGCGAGAAGGTCGAGCACTTGCGCCTGGATGGTGACATCGAGCGCGGTCGTCGGCTCATCGGCGATCACGAGGCTGGGACCGCAGGCGATCGCCATCGCAATGACGACGCGTTGGCGCATGCCGCCCGAGAGCTGATGGGCGTGACCGGCGAGGATGTCCCGGCCGCGCGGAATGCCGACGCGGTCGAGCAATTCGCGCGCCCGCTCCAGCGCCGCCGTCCGGCTGAGGCCGAGGTGATAGCGCAGACCGTCGGTCATTTGCGCGCCGATCGAGAGCGTCGGGTGCAGCGAGGTCATCGGCTCCTGGAAGATGAAGCCGATCTCGCGTCCGCCGATCCGGCGCCGCTCGGAGGGCGTGAGCTGCGTAAGCTCCTGTCCCTTGAGAACGATCGAGCCGGCGATTTCGGCGCCGGGCGGCGGCAGGCCGATGATCGCGCGCGCGGTCATCGATTTGCCGCAGCCCGATTCGCCGACCAGCGCGACCGCTTCCCCCCGCGCGATCGAAAGATTCATGTCGGTGACGACGGGCGTGAGCTTGCCGCCGATCGGCAAGCTGACGCTGAGGCCGCGCACCTCGAGGATCGTCGCGAGAGCGTTCATGAGAGGCGCACGCGCGGATCGAGCAGCGCATAGAGGAGGTCGATTGCAAGATTGAGGATCGCCAGCATGATCGCGATGGCCAGGACCGCGCCTTCGACAACGGGGTAGTCGCGGCGGCCGACTGCATCGATGAGGAGCTTGCCGAGGCCCGGCAGGGAGAAGATGAGTTCGATCGCCACCGCGCCGCTGAGCAGATGGCTCGCCGAAAGGCCGGCGACGGTGACGAAGGGCGCCGCCGCGACGCGCAGCGCATAGCGCAGGACGACGCGGCGTTCGGGCAGCCCTTGCGCCCGCGCGGTCGCGATATAGGGCTCGCTCATGACGTCGAGCATCGACGAGCGCATCATGCGCGTCATCAGCGCCGATTGGCGCAGGCCGAGGGCGATCGCGGGCAGCGCGATGGTCATGAAGCTCGCGACAAGGCCTTCGCTCGGCGCGACATAGCCGGCGACGGGGAAAATACGCCAGGTCACCGCGAACAGGAAGATCAGCAGAAGCGCGAACCAGAATTCGGGCAGCGAGAGCCCGAGCACCGCCAACGCAACAAGGCCGCGATCAATCGGCGTATCGCGTTTGAGCGCGGCGGCGACCCCCGCGCAGGCGCCGACGACCAGCGCGATGAACAAGGCGAGCAGCGCGACCTGGATTGTGACGAAGGCATAGGAAGGCAGGATATCGATGACGGGCTGCCTGAAGAAGAACGAGGCGCCCAGATGCAGCGTGAGCACGCCTTTCAGCCAGAAGACGAATTGCACGACGAGCGGCTGGTCCAGACCCATGTCATGGCGCAACGCGGCGACCTGATCGGGCGTCGCCTGATCGCCGAGGATCTGCGCGGCGGGATCGCCGGGCGCCAGACGCAGCATCAGGAAGACGAGAATCAGCGGCACGAAGATCGTGGGCAGGATGAGGAGGAGGCGCCGACCGATATAGCGGATCATGCCCGCCGCCCCGCCAGTTTCGGATCGAGCGCGTCGCGCAGGCTGTCGCCCAGAAGATTGAGCGAAAGGATCGTCAGCACCAGCGCCGCGCCGGGGAAGACGACGATCCACCAGCCGTTCTGGATATAATCGCGCGCTTCCGCGAGCGCGCCGCCCCAACTCACGTCCTTGGCGCCGACGCCAAGACCAATGAAACTGAGCGCCGCTTCGCCGAGCACGGCGGCGGAAAACACGAAAGACGCCTGGATCAGGATCGGCGAGAGAACGGCCGGCAGGATATAGCGCGTCAGAATATGCGTTTCGCGCAATCCGACCGCGCGCGCCGCCTCGATCATCGGCAATTCACGCACGATCAGCGTCTGGCCGCGCACGACCCGCAGCGCGGGCGCAATGAGGACGAGCGAAAGGGCGAGCACGACGGTCGTCACGCTCGGCCCGATATAGCCCGCCGCGGCGGTGGCGAGCACGATGCCAGGAAAAGCCATCAGGCCGTCAACGATTCGCATCAGCACGGCGTCGATGCGACGGTAGAATCCTGAGAGAAGCCCGAGGGCGATCGCCACGCTCATCGCAATGGCGGTGACGAAAAAGCCGACGATCAGGGACGTGCGCCCGCCGTAGAGAACGATCGCCAACATGTCGCGCCCGAGATGGTCGGTGCCCATGAGATGGCCGGTGCGCGGCGACAGCAGACGATGGGCAGGATCGATCTTGAGCGGCGAGGCATGGGTCAGAAGCGGCGCGGCGAGGATCGCGGCGATCAGTCCGGCGAGGACCAGAATCGCCAAAGCGGCCGTCGGCTTGGCGGCGAGGCGGCGGGCGAGGCCCGCTCGCCTGGCCGCCGGCGCGATCGTCGCCGTCGTAGCGCTCATGTCATTTGGTAGGCGGGGCGACATTGAAGAACGCCTGGCCGATCGCCGGACTATCGGTCACGCCGGTCACGCCCTTGCGGAGCGCTTCAAACGACGCCTCGGTGCCAAATTTGATATAGGGCGTCTCCTCGTAGATGAGGGTTTGGATCTGCTTCCAGATGTCAATGCGCGCCTTCCGATCGGTCGAAGTCGCCAATTTCTTGACCAGTTCCTCCTTGCGCGGATCGTTCCAGAAGCCGGGATAGCTGGCGTTGAGATAGGGGATGACGACGGGATCGACATAGGTCGGCAGGAAGCTCGAGAAGATGTCGAACTTGTCGGGGTCGGTGCGAGTCTGCACGAAGGCCGCCGCCGGCATGACCTGAAGATCGATCTTTATGCCGTAGTCTTCGAGCTGCTGCTGCGCCGTGAGCGCGGGCAGATAATGCTGCTGGTAGAAATCCTTGGAGGTGAGCCAGCGCAGCGTCTCACCCTTGTAGCCGGACTCGGCGAGCAGCTTCTTGGCGCGTTCAGGATTGGCCGTTCCGAACTTCTCGGCGCCGGCCCCGGTGTGCCAGACGCTGTTGCGATCGGGCGCCCAGCTCGGATCGAGCGTATAGAAATCGGGATTGCCTTCCGCCGCGAGCATGATCGGGTCCATGTCGAGCGCGGCGTAGATCGCCTGGCGCAGCTTGGGATTGGCGGTCGGCCCCTTCCTGGTGTTGAAGACCATGGTCAGCGACTGGTTGTCCTTGACGATCAGGGGAACAGCGGCGGGGCTCGATTTGACCGCATCGTAGAAATCGAAGGGCAGCGTCGTGGCGATATCGGCCGCGCCGGTCAGCACGCTGTCGCGGCGCACTGAGGGCTCGGGCTGCGGCAGGAAGATGACCCGATCGGCCAGAGCCTTCTTTTCGCCCGCCGCTCCCGAGCTTGGCTCGCCGCGCGGCTGGTAATCGGCGAAGCGCGCGAGGACCGCCTGCCGGTCCGGCTGAAATTCCGTCACTTTGAACGGCCCGGTGCAATCGAGATTGGCGACAGGCTGCGATGGCGATTTTCCCTCGACCGACGCTTTGGACATGATCGAGGCGGGGGTCAGCGTGAGCAGGCCGGGAATGACCCCGGTCGGCGCGTTCAGTTTGAGGACCACTGTGTCGGGCGCGGTTGCGACAATCGAAGCGACGAGCGCTTTGAGAACCGCGCCGGTGCCCGCGCTCTCGCGATAGCGCGACAGCGAGGCGACCACGTCGTCGGCGGCGAGCGGAGCGCCGGAGTGGAATTTTATTCCCTGCCGCAGCTTGATGGTGAGCGTGAGCGCCGCTTCGTCATAGGCCGCCGATTGGGCGAGCATCAATTGCGGCTGCCAATTGTCGTCGAGCGCATAGAGGCCTTCGCAGGCATTGGCGGCGACCAGCCAGTTCGTGCCCAGCGTCGAGACGACCGGATCGAGCGCCGCCGGCAATTGCGGCGTCGCAATGCGCAGATCGGCGGCCATAGTAGGAAGGCTGAGACTGCCCAGAAGCGCCGCGGCGCTTACCGCCTTCGCCAATCGGATCATAGCGTTTTCTCCCCTTCTTTTGATTCGTTGGATTCAGCCACGTCCGGATCGATGTCGAGATCGAGCAGCGCCGAACTCAAACTCTTGCCATGGGCGTCGAGTGCGAGCGAGCGCGTCACGCCGCCGCCCAGCGCGTTGCGCAAAACGAAATTGAGCGCGCCGATCGCGGGCAGCTCATAGCGGGCGACTTCGCCATGGACGAGCTCCGAGAAATGCTCGCGCACGCGCGCGGCGCTTACCTGTGCGACGATGAGCGGATAGTTCTTCGCTTCGAAGGCGATCAGCGAGATGTTCGAAGTGTCGCCTTTGTCGCCGGTGCGCGAATGGGCGATCTCGCGCAGCTTCATTTCGAATAATCCGGCCCGACGGAGGGGGGCTCGCGAGAACGCCCATCGTCTCGACAGACAAAGCTGCCGGCGAGCGTCGGATCGCCCTTGCCGTCATAACGCGCCTGCCGCGGATAGGGGCAGAGCGGCCGTGAGAAGGCGACATGCGTCGCCGCTCCCTCGCCGTCGGCGTGCGAGGCGATCATCGAATCGGGCGGCGCGCCGCGCTCCACCCAATTCTCCAGAGCCGATTGCGCATCGAACCGATCGGCGCCCGGGCCGCCCGAGCAATGGGCCATGCCGGGCACGAGGAACAGGCGATAGAATGCGCCGGCGGACAGGTCCGCGTGCTTCTCCTTTTGGTCCGCGACCACATGTTCGTAATAGCTGATGGAATCAAGTGGCGGCGCGACCGGGTCGGCCAGTCCGTGGTATTCGAGCAATTTGCCGCCGAGCTTGCGGAAAGTCTCCAGATCCGGGCTGTTGGCGTTGATGATGGGGGCGAGCTTGGCGTCGGCGGCGCGCATGTCGCGGCTCCAATCGAAATTCCACCAATTCCACTTATCGTCGAAGGCCCAGTCGCGCCAATAGGTCAGGCGCGCCGGCTGATCGGCTTTCGCAGGATCGGCCCAGTACAGGCTCCAACCCGGCAGACGCTCGACGACCGCGCTCGAGCCTTCGCTGCCGGGCGGCCAGCCGAAAAAGATGCGCTCGCCCGTCTGCGGGTCGCGGGCGCCGTCATACATCGCCTTGAGCGCCTGCGCTTGCGGCGCGGTCAGGCAATCGGCCGCGTCCGCACCCTTGCATGCGATGGTCGCGGGATCGAAATGGCAGCTACCCGGGTCGGTGAGGAAATTGTCGGTCGGCAGACCGCCATCTTGTGAGCCGTTCAACCCCTGGCAGGCTTTCACGACGGCTTGGGTGATCATCGAAAGCTTGGAGGCCGGGATGATCGGATGCGCGTCGTCGCCATGCGGGTGGTTGGCGATATATTGCCAGAGAAAGCCGGCGTTGAGATGGGTGCGGTTGTTGCCCGGGTCGCCGGCGATGATGCCGTCAAAATCGCCAGGGAAACGCTGCGCCTCCATCAGCGCCTGATGTCCGCCGGTCGAGCAGCCCTTGAAATAGGCGTGGACGGGCGCCGCGCCGTAATAGGCCGCGACCAGCAATTTGGCCTTTTGCGCCGTCTCATGAACCGCGCGGTGGCCCCAATCGACGATGCTTTCTGGATGTCCCGCCGCGAAAGCCGGATCCGATCCGATGTGCCCGGTGTCGGTGGCCACGCTCGCATATCCCGTTTGCAAGCGGTCGGCCATGTCGGCATAGCTGATGTCGGAACTGTACCCGCCATTGCCGAACATTTCCAATTTGTGGTTCCAGCTCGTGCGCGGCAACCACAATTCGAAACCGATCTGGGAGCCTGGCGCTGGCGCGATGATTCCATGGATGCGGCAAAACGCCGGCAGGCCGGCAATGGCCTTCGCGCCCGCCGGCGTATAGGAGCCGGCGTCGATCTCCTGGGCCGCGTCGATCTTGGCGTTGGGCAAAGACAGCGCCGCCAGACTTTGGCAATCGGCCGCGACGGCCGTTGCGGCATGGCAGGAAAAAGCTGCGGCCGAGACGATGGCCAGGCCATGAAAAAAGCTCAGCCCATGCGCCTTTTTTCTCTGCGCCGATCGGTCCCGCCTCTGCTTGCTCATGGATCCGTCTCCTGTCTCCAGTTGCTGCGATTGATCGGCGGGGTCGAGCTCGCGCGATTTCATCGGGCGACCTCGAACGAGACGCTGGGCCGAACCGCCTCGCGCGGCGCGTAGGCCGAGGCGACGGCGATCACTTCGCGCGTCGATTTGACGACGCCGCCGCCGGCGGCTGGCCCGTTGGTGTAAAGCGTTTCGACTTCGGCGCCGATGCGCGCGGCTTCCTGTCTGGAAAGCGCGTGCCCGGCGACTCGCACGCGCACTTCGTAAGGTTCGTGCGCGTCGCGCGAAAGCCGGTCGCCATGCAAGGCGTTCAGGCCGATGATTTCAAAGCGCAGCTCCGTGGCGGCGACCTGCGTTTGCGCCAGCCGCTCGCGCACGATGTCGATGGCGAGGCGGCCGCGCGCCAGCGCGCCAGCGCCGGCATAGGAGATTTGCCCTTCGCCGATATAGCCGTCGAGATAGCCGATCGAAACCTTGAGCGCGTCCGGCCTCGGACTGCCGCGCCCGCCCGCGACCCGCACGCGATCGGGGCCGATCTCGCGCACCGTCGCTTGCGAGAAATCGGCGACGACATCGGGCTGGATGTAGCGCGCGGGATCGTGGATTTCGTAGAGCAATTGCTCCTTGCACGTCGCCTCGGTAATGCGGCCGCCCGAGCCTTCGATTTTGCTGAGGACGAGGTCGCCGTCGGCGCTTATTTCGCCGATGGGGAAACCGAGGCGTGCGAGATCGGGGGTCTCCTTGAAGCCAGGATCGGCGAAATAGCCGCCGCTGACCTGGCCCGCGCATTCGAGCAAATGACCCGCGAGCGCGCCTTGGCCGAGCAGGCGCCAATCGTCGCGCCGCCAGCCGAACTCATGCAGTAGAGGCGCGAGAAACAACGCTGGATCGGAAGAGCGTCCGGTGACGACCACGTCAGCGCCTTGCGCGAGGGCCGAGACGATCGGCTCGGCGCCGAGATAGGCGTTGGCCGAGATGATTCTGTCGCCGAGATCGGCGATGCGGCCGCCCGTCTCTTCCATTTCCGCATTGCGGGCGCGCATCAGTTCGAGCACGTCGTCGCCCGTGACGGCGGCGATCCTCAGACCGCGACAGCCGCACTCGGCCGCGATCTCGGCGATGCGCCGCGCGGCGCCGAGCGGATTGGCGGCGCCCATGTTGGAGATGATCTTGACGCCCTTCGCCGCGCAGATCGGCAGGATCGCGCGCATGCGCGCCTCCAGCAGCGGATCGTAGCCGAGCGAAGGATCGGCGCGGCGCGCCTGCTGCGCGAGCGCGATCGTGCGCTCGGCGAGGCATTCGAAGATGAGATAGTCGAGGGCGCCGCGCTCGGCGAGTTCGACGGCCGGCTCGATCCGGTCGCCCGAGAAGCCCGCGCCCGCGCCCAACCTGATTCGCCTCATATTTCCTCCCGCGCCGCAGTTTCAGCGCCGAAGGGGCAGATAAGATGGCGAGGCGCCATTAGACAATTGAATGTTTCTGATCACAATTATAGTATTTGATTATGACCTATTCGCTGCCGCAATTGCGCGCCTTCGTCACGCTGGCGGACGAGCGCAGCTTTACGCGTGCCGCCAAGAGGCTGCATCTGTCGCAGCCCGCGCTGACGGTGCAAATTCGCAATCTTGAATCCTCGTTCGGCATGAAATTGTTCGATCGCGATCCGCGCGGCGTCGCCTTGACGAGCGTCGGCGGCGAACTGGCGCCGCGGCTGCGCCGACTGCTTTCCGATCTCGACGGCGCGATGAGCGAGGCGCGCGACATCGCCAAGGGACGGCGCGGCACGATCAGGATCGCGGCGCTGCCCTCTTTTTCGGCGGCCGGCCTGCCCGATGTGGTCGCGCGCTTCCGCACCGCCAATCCGGCGATCGCCTTCGTCATTCGCGACGCTATTGCGAGCAAGGTCGTCGCGCTCGTGCAAAGCGAAGCGGTCGATCTGGGCGTCACCGCCGGCGTCGAACTGACGCCGGACGTCGAGATTCTGCATGAGGCGAAGGATCGGCTTTGCGTCGTCTTTCCACGCCGTCATCCGCTCGCCTCGCGACGAAAAATCACGCTTCCCGACCTCGCCGACTTTCCTCTGGTGCTGATGGATCCCGAGACGAGCGTTCGCGCGATCGTCGACGCCGCCTTCGTCTCTTCGGGGCGCATCATCCGCCCCGCCGCGGAGGCGACCTATATGATGACCGCCGTCGGCCTCGTGCGGGCGGGCCTTGGCATCACCATCCTGCCGGCTTCCTCGAAAGAAATCGACGCGGCGCCGGACTTACGCGCGCGCCCGATCGACGATGCGCGCTTTTCACGAACCATCAGCCTCGTCAAACGACGCAAGCGCACGTTGCCGCCGGTCTGCGAGGAATTCCTGAGAGAATTGATCGGCGCGATGAGGCCCGTCGATCGCTGAGCGGCTGGAATCGGCGCGGCCTCGCCGCCGCCTGGCGGGAACGAAACGGGCGCTCCGACGTTTAGCCCCGAATATCATGCGCCTTACGGCTGTTTCGGACAGGGAGTTTTGATCGATGTCGACGATTACGAAATCGAGAGGCGCTGAGGACACCAGGCCTTCCGCCTTGAACACGCCAAGCGATATCTCGGCCAAGGCCCATCCCGTCGTCGCGGAGCTCAATCACATTCTGGCCGACAGTTTCGCGCTGTACCTCAAAACCAAGAACTTTCACTGGCACATGAGCGGTCCGCATTTTCGTGACTATCATCTCATGCTCGACGAACAATCGGACCAGATTTTCGCGACCACCGATCCCCTCGCCGAACGGGTTCGCAAGCTTGGCGGCAGAACCGTCCATTCCATCGGCCATATCTCAAAACTCCAGCGGATCAAGGACAATGACGCGACCTTCGTGTCGCCCTTCGATATGCTCGCGGAGCTGATGGCCGACAACAAGGCGGTGGCGGCGAGCATGCGCAAGGCGCATGCGCTTTGCGACGATCATAACGATGTCGCGACGGCGAGCCTGCTGGAGAATTACATCGACGATGCGGAGCGCAGAACATGGTTCTTGTTTGAGGCGACCAGAGGCGCCGACAGCACGGGTCACTGAGCGCGGCCGCCGGCGAGCCGGCTTGTCTTCGATAAAAATTGCGACTGAGCGCGTCGTTCAGGATTTCCGCGAAGGATCTAACGATGCAAACCGCCGCGCCCGCCGTTGTGAAACAACCCGAACGCCCGAAGCTTCTCCAAATTCTGGGCCCCGGCCTGATCACCGGCGCGTCCGACGACGATCCCAGCGGCATCGCGACTTATTCGCAGGTCGGCGCCCAGTTTGGCTATGGCCTCGCCTGGACGCTCGTTCTGACCTATCCGCTGATGTGCGCGATCCAGGAAATCAGCGCGCGCATCGGCCGCGTCACCGGCGCCGGGATTGCGGGAAATTTGCGCAAATATTATCCGGCCTGGCTGCTCAACGGCGTCGTCGGGCTGCTTCTGCTGGCCAATACGATCAATATCGGCGCCGATCTGGGCGCGATGGGGGCGGCGCTGCGCTTGCTGATCGGTGGCCCGCAATTGCTTTACGTCGCTCTCTTCGCCATCGTGTCGGCGTTGCTCGAAATATTCGTGCGCTATGCGCGCTATGTGTCGGTTCTCAAATGGCTGACGCTGTCGTTGTTCGCCTATGTCGGCACGGTCTTCGTGGTCCAGGTGCCGTGGGCCGATGTCGGCTATGCGCTCGTCGTCCCGTCCTTGTCATGGAAGACCGATTACGTCGTCGCCGTTGTCGCGGTGCTGGGCACGACGATCAGCCCCTATCTGTTCTTCTGGCAAGCGGGCGAGGAAGTCGAGGATGAGCAGGAGCGGCCGGAGGCCAGCCCGCTCAAGCGGGCGCCGGAACAGGGGCCGTCGGAGCTTTCGCGCATCCGCGTCGACACTTATCTCGGCATGGCTCTGTCCAATCTGATCGCCCTCTTCATCATCATCACGACGGCGGCGACGCTCAACGCGCATGGCATGACCGACATTCAAACGTCGAGTCAGGCCGCCGAGGCTTTGCGGCCGATCGCGGGTAATTTTGCTTTCGCCATATTCGCCGCCGGCATTATCGGGACGGGGCTCCTGACGCTGCCGGTTCTGGCGGGATCGGCGGCCTACGCCCTGGGCGAGGCGCGCGGCTGGCCCGTCGGGCTCGCCCGCAAGCCGCAGCAGGCCAAGGCCTTCTATGGCGCAATCGCCGTGGCGACGATCATCGGCGCGATCATGAATTTCACGCCGATCGATCCGATCAAGGCTTTGTTCTGGAGCGCGGTCGTCAATGGCGTCGTGGCGGCGCCGGTCATGACGATGATGATGATCCTGACGATGCGCCGCGACATCATGGGGAGCTTCACGTTGCCGCGCCCGCTTCTGACGGTCGGCTGGCTCGCCACCATCGTCATGGCGCTGACCATTGTCGCCATGGTCGTCACCTCGATCCGTTAGTTTCGTGGTCGGCGTTTTGCGGGGACCTCGCAACAAAACGCCGGCCCTTGGAAGGGGCCGGCGCGATATTCGGTGGGATGATGAGGGTTACAAATTGCGATTGGCCGCGTCATCGATCTTCTTGGCTGCGTCCTTCGCCGCGTCCTTCGCGTCGCCGACCGCCTTTTGCGCCTTACCCTTGATTTCCTGCGCGATGCCCTCCGCCTGGAGTTTGTCGGAGCCGACCGCTTCGCCAAGGTTGCGCTTGGCGCCGCCGAGAGCCTCATTGCCCAAGCCCTTAATTTTGTCTGTCGTACCGCTCATGAGAATTCTCCAAATAGTTAATTATTTATATAGTTAACATGTAGATTAGTGGTGCCAAAAGAGCGCAATCAGAATGATTACGGGCAGTGGCACGCCAATCAACCAGAGTAACGCTCCGCGACCGAGTCCCATAATGATCTCCTCTTATTGGCTCCTGATACTTGAGCGATATGTTCGAGTATCTGGCGAGGTAATCCACACAGTCGCGGATAGTTCCAAAAAAATTCGCAATGGCCGTTGAAAGGGGGAGTAGACTTCGACGCTATCGCCGCGGTGAGGCGCCCTTTTTGCTAGGCAGGACGGGGTAGTCTGCGATTCCGAAATTGGGACGGCCGGTCAATCGCGGCTGCATCATGGAGGCGATTCCGGGTTTTCGGCCTTGCAGTTCGTCCGCGGGCGCATCATCTTGGGTCTGGAGAGTGCAAATGACAGATTCGTTTGGGGATAAACTCATCGAGGCTCTGAAAAAGCTGGATACGTTTGGCGATATAGCGCCGGCCCATGTTCAGGACCCCACCACGATGATTATCCGGCAGATCGCCGTTCAGGACGATCTGATGCGTTGGGACAGCGATCGGGGCCATTATGTTCTGACTCTCACGGGCCGCCGCCGCATCGCCGCGCGTCCCAATCATTCCGCTTCCGTGTTGCGGTTTCGCAAGCGCGACGACAAGGATGAAAGCGGGTCGCGCCGGAAGGCCTGACCGGCTTGAACGAGCATCTTCGTAAGGCTTTGACGGATCAGGCGCAGGCCGGGAAGACCATCAGCTACGGGGACCTGGCGCAGCGCCTTGGCCTGAAGCCGCCGCAGACGATCCATCGCCTCACGCAAGCGCTTGAACGCCTGATGGAAGAGGATGCGGCCGCCGGCCGCCCGATGCTGGCGGCGCTTTGCGTGAGTAAGACGCGGCCGGGCCTGCCCGGCCCCGGTTTCTTCCTGAAGGCGCAGGCGTTGGGCGTTTTTTTGGGCGATCCGGGGGGGCCGGACGCCGGCGCGTTTCATGCCGATGAGGCGCGCCGCGTCTTTTCATTCTACGGGGTCTAGCTGAGGGTTCAGGTTCAGCCATGGGCGCACCATTGACCGGTCGGCGGATTGTCGTGCCCGAGACCCGGGAGCTGGATCTGTTCACGACCATGCTGCGTGAGCGCGGCGCGATTCCCATTCCCTGTCCGCTTGTTGCGATCCGGGACGCTCCCGATCCGGCGCCTGTCGAGGAATGGCTGCGACGTTTCATCGCGCGGCCCGGCGACGATCTTATCCTGCTGACCGGCGAGGGGCTGCGCCGATTGGCAGGCGTCGCGGAGCGCGCCGGGATCAGAGATTCCTTTGTCGCCGCGCTTCGGCCCCCGCGAAAAATCACGCGAGGCCCCAAGCCCGTGCGCGCCTTGCGCGAGATCGGCCTCGACGCCGATCTCACCGCGCCGACTCCCACCAGCGCCGGGGTGGTCGAAGCCCTTGCCGCCTTCGATCTGACCGGCCGCCGCGTCGGCGTGCAGCTCTATCCCGACGGCGATCACCAGCCGCTGCTTGGCTTTCTCAGCGGGGCGGGGGCGCAAGCGGACGCGGTTCTGCCCTACGTCTATGCGTCCGAAGCCGATGACGAGCGCGTGCTTGGAATCATCGCGCAGATCGCAGCGGGCGAGATCGACGCCATCGCCTTCACCAGCTCGCCGCAGGTGCGGCGGTTTTTTCAGGTCGCCGCCAAAGACGGGCGCGTCGACGCCGCGCGGGAAGGGCTCGAGCGCATCCTTGTCGCCGCGATCGGACCTGTCGTTGCGGGCGAGCTTGCCGCCTTCGGCGTGCGCGCCGATGTGATGCCGGCCAATGAAACCTACTTTATGAAGCCGCTGGTGCGGGAACTTGGCGAAGCTTTTGCCACGCGTGATATTTGGCCATAGGGCCGCGCCCACCTTAGAATTGCAGCATGCCGGAACCCACTCTCCACGACCGTCTAATGAAAGGCATCACCAAGTGGATGACCGACCTGGAGAACTATCCAGGCTGGAGGGAGTGGAACCGCGAAAAGATCGGAAAGACGATCCTTTTCGGCGAACCTGAATTTGGATCGCCAACCGCCGAATTGGGGGACTTCATCTTTTCGAACGAGGTCGAAGGGCAGCACGCGGTAGCGTATGGCTATCTGAGCCTGACAGCGACGGTAAACACATTAAAAAACCTAGAGTTCTACTTCCGGCGATATCCCTTCAGCGACCTTCCCGTTTCGAAAGAGTAGCATCTTACCAACGTGTGTGAGATGTATTTCAGTCGCTTTTACGAATTCCGGGAGCGCGCGAGGAACCTGCTGAACGCGGTGAACAAAACAGCGTCCGATCGCAAGATCGACGTTGGGCGCTTCATGAAGTCCTTCGATAAGACCTACGGTTCCGAAATTAGAGAACGGAACGGTGTGCATCACCGCGCTCGATTCGACGACATCCAGATCAAGAAGGTCTATCTAACACAGATGATGGCAGAGGGAGATCCGAAGTCGCGCGGGTGGAAGAGCCAACACCGTTCCACATATCGCGCGGCGTCGCGGGAATGGGCGGAACGGGTGAAGCGGCGCGCGGCTGTCATGGAACAAACGAAGGAGGCGATTGCCGGAGGTATTTTGGATTGTTGCCCTTTCTTAGGGCCAGCCGCTGCCGACCCCATTCAACCGACCTAAGGTGGAGCCCCGAGCATCAACGCCGCTTCATCCCCTTAGCCGCGCATTATCCGGATCGAACGGACTGTCGTCGACAATAACGGCGCGCCGCGTCTCGCCGAGCACCTGAATGTCGAGTTCGGTTCCAGCTTGCGCATGTTCGGGCAGCACCATCGCCAGCGCCAGCGATTTGCCCGTTCGCCAGCCATAGCCGCCCGACGTCGTCCGCCCCACCGACGCCCCGTTGCGCAGCACAGGTTCGGAGCCGCGCGCGTCGGCGTCGGTCACGCCATGCACTTCCATCGTGACGAGACGATTGGCGAAGCCCTTGCCGCGCCAGGCCGTCAGGGCGTCGCGGCCGATGAAATCGCCCTTGTTGAGATCGATGAAACGCTCCAGGCCCGATTCGAGCCCGGCATATTCGATCGACAATTCGCGCCCGACCAGTTTGTAGGATTTTTCCAGCCGCAGCGAATCCATCGCGCGAATGCCGAACGGCTTGACGCCGAATTCCGCGCCCGCGTCCATCAGACGATCGAAAATGTAATTCTGCATCTCGATCGGATGATGGAATTCAAAGCCGAGCTCGCCGACGAAATTGACGCGCAAAGCCAGCAGCCCCGCCGCGCCGATCGACAAAGGCCGCGCCGTCAGCCAGGGAAACGCTTTTGCCGAAACGTCGATGTCGGCGACTTTGGCGAGCACTTCGCGCGAGCGCGGGCCGGCCAGAACCAGCACGCCATATTGCGTCGTCACCTTGTCGAGGCGCACGCTATGATCGGCGGGCAGAAGTTTTTGCAGCGTGTCGAAATCATGTGTCTCAAGCGCGCCGGCGGAGACGAGATAGAAGCGCTGCGGCCCGACGCGGGTCAGCGTGAATTCGGCGCGCACGCCGCCGCGCCTGGTCAGGAGGTAGGTCAGCGTCACGCGGTTGAGCGCTTTGGGAATCTTGTTGGTCAGGATCGAATCCAGCCAAGCCTCGGCGCCGGGGCCGGAGACTTCGAATTTGGCGAAGGCCGACATGTCCTGCAGGCCGACATTCTCATGCACATTGCGGCATTCGGCGCCGACATGGTCGAAATAATTGGAGCGGCGGAAACTCCATTTCTCGCGCGGCTTCGCGCCACCGACGACCGGAGGATGGTTCTCGTTCATGAGGACGTCAGGCTTGGCGAGATCGGCCTCGCTCAAGGCATAGCCTGATGGCGCGAACCAGTTCGGCCGCTCCCAGCCATAGATCGCGCCAAACACCGCGCCGAGATCGCGCATGCGGCCATAGCAGGGCGTCTGCCGCAATGGGCGCGCCCCGCCGCGCTCCTCGTCGGGATAATGGGTGGAAAAGACCTTGGCGTAGGCCTCTTCGTTCTTCTCGATGAGAAAGCCGGTCTGGGCATAGGGGCCGAAGCGACGGGGATCGACGCCGAGCATGTCGATGGTCGGCTCGCCCTCGGCGATCCATTCGGCGAGCTGCCAGCCGGCGCCGCCGGCGGCGGTGATGCCGAAGGAATGGCCTTCATTGAGCCAGAAATTCTTCAGCCCCGGCGCCGGACCGACGATCGGCGAACCATCAGGCGTATAGGCGATGGCGCCATTATAGACTTTCTTGATGCCGACTTCGCCAAAGGCGGGCACGCGGGCGATCGCCGTCTCGATATGAGGCGCCAGGCGATCGAGGTCCTCCTGGAACAATTCATATTCGCTCTGCGCCGACGGCCCGTCGACATAACAGGCGGGCGCGCCGACTTCATAAGGGCCGAGCAGCAGGCCGCCGGCTTCCTCGCGCATATACCAGGAGCTGTCGGATTCGCGCAGAACGCCCATTTCGGGCAGGCCCTTCGCCTTGCGCGCCATGATCGCGGGATGTTGCTCGGTGACGATATATTGGTGCTGGACGGGAATGACCGGCACGTTGAGGCCAACCATCCGTCCCGTCTGCCGCGCGAAATTGCCGGTCGCCGAGACGACATGTTCGCAAATGATGTCGCCCTTGTCGGTGACGACCTTCCATTCGCCGCTCGCGGTGCGCTCGATCGCGCTGACGGTCGTATTGCGGTTGATCTCGCCCCCGCCATTGCGCGCGCCGCGCGCCAAAGCCTGGGTGAGATCGGCGGGTTGAATATAGCCGTCCTGCGGGTGCTGGATCGCGCCCAGAATGCCGTCGGTCTCGCAGAGCGGCCAGATTTCCTTCAATTGCTGGGGCGTGAGGAAGTTCACCTCGATGCCGCCGATCGTCGCCGCGACGCCGGCGTAATATTTATATTCGTCGAGGCGGTCCTGCGTGCGCGCGAGGCGGATGTTCGAGACCTGCGCGAGGCCGGCGTCGAGCCCGGTCTCGGCGCTGAGCTTCTTGTAGAGGGCGACCGAATATTTGTGGATCTGCCCCACGGAATAGCTGACGTTGAAGAGAGGCAGCAGCCCCGCGGCATGCCATGTCGAGCCGGAGGTCAATTCCTTGCGCTCGACCAGAACGCTGTCGGTCAGGCCCTTCTTGACGAGATGATAGAGCGTCGAAACGCCGACAACCCCGCCGCCGATCACCACCACCCGAGCCTGCGTTCGCATGAGATTCATCCGTCGTTCTTGAGATTGCGCCTGGCCGCGCGGCACGCGACGCCAACAGCTATATCCTGCCTGCACGGACATTTCATGCGAGATGCGAGAGCCCGCCGGGGCTTTTCTCGAACCGCCGCCACAAAGCGCAGGCCTGCGCCTCTCAATTTGAATTTCCGCTTTCTGCTAGTATTTTCGGCGCCTGTTTCCCGCCACATTGCCCATGCTTTGTCGCCGTTATTGCTCCGCCTAAAGAGTAACCATCCCCTCGCCCTGACATGGGGGCCGATTCATGGGGGAATTGATCAAGATAATGTTATGACGCACCGCACCATACTTGGGGTATATTGTTTGCGTGCTGACACCCTCTGCCAGGCGACAGTGTTTCGACGCCGGGCCTGAAGAATCAAAAGGGCGCGGCGTTTCAATCCCAGGCTCGGATTCATGACTGCCATCGTTCGGTTAGCTCTTGCGCGTCCCTACACGTTCGTCGTCATGGCGATCTTGATCCTTATCTACGGCGGGCTTTCGGCGATCCGCACGCCGACCGATATTTTTCCCAATATCGGCATCCCGGTCATCTCAGCCGTTTGGACCTATACCGGCCTGCCGCCGGACGACATGTCGGGCCGCATCGTCTCGATCTACGAACGCATTCTGTCGACGACGGTCAACGACATCGAACATATCGAATCGCAGTCGCTGCCCGGCACCGGCGTCGTCAAAATCTATTTCCAGCCGACCGTCGACATCAGCGCCGCGCAGGCGCAGGTCGCTTCGATTTCCCAGACGATTTTGAAGCAGCTTCCTCCGGGGGTCACCCCGCCGATCATCCTGGTCTATAATGCCTCGAGCGTGCCGATCATCCAGCTCGCGCTGTCGAGCGACACGCTCTCGCAAACCCAACTCAACGACCTCGCGCAGAATTTCATCCGGCCGGCGCTCACGACGGTTCCCGGCGCCCAGATTCCCTACGCCTATGGCGGCGCCGGCAGGCAAGTGCAGATCGACCTCGATCAGAAGGCTTTGCGCGCCCATAATATTTCGGCGGCCGACGTCGGCAATGCGCTCGCCCGGCAGAACCTGATCAATCCGGTCGGCACCGAGAAGATCGGCTCCTACGAATACACCATCGATCTCAACGACTCGCCAAAAATCCTCGAGGATTTCAACAATCTGCCGGTCAAAGTGGTCGACGGCGTCGTCATCTTCATGCGCGATGTCGCCTTCGTCCATGATGGCTCGCCGCCGGTGACCAATGTGGTGCAACTGGACGGCCGCAAGGGCGTGCTGATGTCGGTGCTGAAAATCGGCTCGGCGTCGACGCTCGACATTATCGACGGCATCAAGGCGCGGCTGCCGGCCGTTCAGGCCACCCTGCCGCCCGGGGTCGACCTGAAATTCGTCGGCGATCAATCAGGCTTCGTCAAATCCTCCGTCGCCGCCGTCGTGCGCGAGGGCCTGATCGCGGCGGCGCTGACGGGTTTCATGATCCTGGTGTTTCTGGGAAGCTGGCGTTCGACCCTGATCATCACCGTTTCGATCCCTCTGGCGGTGCTCAGCTCGCTGGTCGCGCTTTCGCTGCTCGGCCAGACGATCAATGTGATGACGCTCGGCGGTCTGGCGCTGGCGGTCGGCATCCTCGTCGACGACGCGACAGTGACCATCGAAAACATCAATCGCCATATGGAGGAGTTTGGCGAAGATATTTTGACCGCGATCACCCGCGGCGCGCAGGAAATCATGCCGCCGGCGACGATCGCTTTGTTCTGCATCTGCATCGCCTTCGTGCCGCTGCTGTCGCTCGGCGGCGTCGCCGGCTATTTGTTCCGGCCGCTGGCGATGGCGGTCGTCTTCGCGATGATCGCCTCCTATGGCTTGACCTATACGCTGGTGCCGACGATGGCGCATTTCCTGCTGCGCGGCCAGCATCATCATTCGACGCGCGTCGAAACGGACGAACCCGCGCCCGCGGGCTTTTTCGCGCGCTTCCAACGCGGCTTCGAACATCATTTCGAACGGCTGCGGCAGGGCTATCTCGGCCTGTTGCGATTGGCGCTGGGGCGCCGCTTCTGGTTCGCCGGCGGCTTCCTCGCCGTCGCCCTGCTGTCGCTCGGGCTCGCGCCATTTCTCGGACAGGATTTCTTCCCTTCGGTCGACAGCGGCGCGATCCGGATGCATATGCGCGCGCCGACCGGAACCCGCATCGAGGAAACGACGCGCCTAGCCGATCAGGTCGAACAGAAGATTCGCGCGCTGATTCCGCCCGCGCAAGTGGCGAGCATCGTCGACAACATCGGCCTGCCCAACAGCGGCATCAATATTGCATATGGAAATTCCGGCACGATCGGCGTGTTCGACGCCGACATATTGGTGACATTGAACGAAGGGCCGACCGCGACGGACGCCTATGTGAAGACGTTGCGCGAGCAATTGCCAAAGGCGTTTCCCGGCTCGACCTTCTCCTTCCTGCCCGCCGATATCGTCAGCCAGATCCTCAATTTCGGCTCGCCGGCGCCGCTCGACGTCCAGATCGCCGGCGCCAATCTTGAGGAGAGCCGGGCCTTCGCCAACAAGCTGCTCGCCAAGATCCGCCGCGTCCCAGGCGTCGCCGATCCGCGCATCCAGGAACAATTCCAGGACCCTGGGCTGAAAGTGGATTTCAATCGGGAGCTCGCCGGCGTTGTCGGACTAACGGAAAGCGACGCCGCCGCAAGCATTCAGGCGACGCTGTCGGGCAGCACCCAGACGGCGCCGACCTATTGGTTGAACCCGGCCAATGGCGTGTCCTATCCCGTTTCCGTGCAGACGCCGCAATATGGCATCGATACGCTCGGCGAGCTCAAGAACCTGCCGCTGACCGCGGCCCAGTCGACGCAATTGCTGGGCGGCCTGGCGACCCTCTCGCCTGAGCCGCTCGACGCGATCGTCTCGCATTACAATATCCGCAACACTGTCAATATCTACGCAACGACGCAGGGGCGCGATCTGGGCGGCGTCGCCGCCGACATCCAGAAGATCGTCGACGATGCGCGCGCCGATCTTCCCAAGGGATCGACAGTCGCCATTCGCGGCCAGGCGGCGACAATGACCGGCGCCTATCAGCAATTGATCGTCGGCCTCGCCTTTTCGGTCGTGCTGATCTACCTGCTGATCGTCGTCAATTTCCAGTCCTGGCTCGATCCTTTCGTCATCATCATGGCGCTTCCGGCCGCTTTGGCCGGCATCGTGTGGATGCTGTTCATCACCTACACCACCCTGTCGGTGCCCGCTTTGACCGGGGCCATCATGTGCATGGGCGTCGCCACGGCCAACAGCATTCTCGTCGTCAGTTTCGCGCGCGAACAGCTCGCCGAAGGCAAGGACGCGATCGCCGCCGCGCTGGAGGCGGGCGCCACGCGCTTCAGGCCGGTGCTGATGACCGCGCTCGCGATGATCATCGGCATGGCGCCGATGGCGATCGAGCCGGGACAGAATTCGCCGCTCGGCCGCGCCGTCATCGGCGGCCTGCTTTTTGCTACGTTTGCGACGCTGTTGTTCGTGCCCACGATGTTCGCCATCGCGCATGGACGCAAGGCCAGCCAAGCCAGCGCCGCCGAGCCGCTTTCCAGTTTGCCATCCCCCGCCTGACCCGGAGCCCTCATGTCCTCTGAAACCTCCATTCGACCGCGCAAGTCGCGCCGCGTTACGCTCCTTCTCTGCGCCGCCGCTGTCGGCGCGATCGGCATCGCCATTTTCGGCGTCGTGGATCGCGCCAAGAGCCGGCAGGAGATCGGCGCCTGGACCAATGAACAGGCGGTTCCCACCGTGCGGCTTGTGCAGCCCGAACGCGGACCCGCCGAAGCGCAATTGGTCCTGCCGGGCAATGTGAGCGCGTTCAATTCCGGTTCGCTGTTCGCCCGCGCGAGCGGCTATGTGACGGCTTGGAACAAGGATATCGGCGCGCATGTGGCCAAGGGCGACGTGCTCGCTTCGATCTCGGCGCCCGATCTCGATCAACAGCTCGAAGAGGCCAAGGCCCAACTCGTGCAATTGCAGGCGGCGGTCGAACAGGCGCAGGCGAACGCCGATCTTGGCAAGGTGACCGACCAGCGAACGTCGCGGCTTGTCGCGCAGGGGTGGTCGAGCGCGGAACAGGGCGATACGGATCGCCTGACGTCGAGTTCGCGCAATGCGGCGCTGGCGGTCGCCAGGGCCAATGTCACGGCCCAGCAGGCCGCGGTGAGCCGATTGCAGGAACTGGCCCGGTTCGAAGAGATCAGGGCGCCCTTCGACGGCGTCGTGACGGCGCGCAATGTCGATATCGGCGATCTCGTCAATGCGGGCGGCACGACGGGGCGCGCCTTGTTCCAGGTCGCCGACATCCATCGCATGCGCGTCTATGTGAATGTTCCGCAAGCCTTCCTCGGCGAACTCAAGCCCGGGATCAAGGCGACGCTGCGTCTGCCTGGCCAGCAGGAGGCGTTCGAGGCGGAGCTTGTGTCGACATCGAATGCGCTCGTGGAAAATTCGCGCACCGCCCTGATCGAGCTGCAGGCCGATAATCCGGACGGAAAACTCTGGCCCGGCGCCTTCGCCGATGTCGATTTTCACATTCCCTCCGATGCGAACACTTTGCGCATTCCCACCACCGCTTTGGTGTTCGGCGCCCATGGCATGCGCGTGGCCGCGGTGGATGCGAACGACAAAGTGGCTTTGCGGCCGGTGACCCTTGGCCGCAATCTTGGCAATAATGTCGAGATCGAATCGGGCCTGTCCTTGTCCGACCGGCTGATCGACAATCCCACGGAATCGACGCAAACGGGCGATGTCGTGCAGATCGCCACGGCGGAGGCGAAACCTCCGGTGGTCGTCGGCGCGCAAAAGGACGACAAGGTCGCGGCTAAGAGCGATTGAGGCCATGACCCGATGATCTCGACTTGCCGTTCATGATCTGTCGATCGTCATGGCCGTTCCGGGGATAACCGGAGGCGGCCATGACGGCCCTGCCAAACCTTACCGGCTTTATTCCTGGGCCATTTGTTCGGCGACCCGGCGCCGTTGTTCCAGGCGCGGGCCCAGGAAGGTGCCGAGCGCGTCGAGGCTTGCGGCGAAGACAAGCGCCAGGCCGCTCGCTACCAATTGCACGAAGGGCGGCACGTTGAGCAACGTCAGGCCGTTGTCGAGAACGCCCAGGAACACCCAGGCCGTAAAGACGCCGAACATCCGGCCGCGTCCGCCAGCGAAGGCGACGCCGCCGAGCAGGACGATGGTGAGCGCCTGCAGCTCCATCTGCAGCCCGAGAGAACCTGGCGAGGCGCCGTCGAGCCTGCTGACCAGCAATACGCCGGACGCGCCCGCGGCCGCCCCCGTCGCGATGTAAAGCGCAAGCAGCACGGAGCGCACCGGAAGCGCGGCCAAAAACGCCGCCTGCGGGTTCACGCCAATGGCGAAGACATAGCGGCCCCACACGGTCAGCGACAGGAAACCGGCCGACAGCAGAAAGAAGCCGAGCACGACGATCAGCAGGATTGGCATGCCGAACACGCTGCCGTTGCCGATCATGAAGAAGGCGTCGCCGAGGCCGCTGATTTCAATGGGATTGATCAGCAATGTCGCGCCGCGCAGCACGCTCAGCATGCCGAGCGTCACGATGATCGGACTGAAGTTGAGAAAGGCGCAGAGCACGCCGTTGACGAGCCCGATCGCCGCGCCTGACGCGATGCCGATCAGAACGCCCGCGGCCGGGGGCGCCTGCCATGAGGTCATGGCGATCGCGGTGATCATGCCGGAAAAAGCGATGTTCGATCCTATCGACAGATCGACGTGCCCCGCGATGACCAACAGCGCGAGGGTCGCTGCGACGACGCCGATCGCGGCATAATTGGTCAGCAGAACCTTGATGTTGGAGATCGTCAGGAAGGCGCCGCTATGGGTGGCGAAATAGACGACCAGCACGAATAGCGCGAGCAACAGGATGTTGTTGACGACCATTTCGACGGGAACGCCGCGGCTTCGTTTCAGCGATGACGCCGGCGCGATGGATTGCGTGCTCATGCGGCATGTCCTTGATGCTCGATTTTATGCGCGAGCGAGAGAAGCAGGCTTTCCTCGATGTCGGCCGCGCTGACGATCGCCGCGATGCGGCCGCCTGAGAGAACGATGACGCGGTGGGCGATCTGCACCAGCTCCTCCGGCTCCGACGAAGTGACGAGGACGCTGGCGCCCGATTCCGCAGTCGCGCGCAACGCCGCATAAATGTCGCGGCGCGCGCCGACATCGACGCCCTGGGTCGGCTCGTCAAGCATCAGCACCCGGCAATTCTGGGTGTCGTTGAGCCAGCGGGCGATGACAAGCTTTTGCTGATTGCCGCCGGAGAATCGCCGCGCCTCCAGGTCCATCCGGGGCGGGCGCAGATCGAGCCGCCCGGCGGCCTGCGCGAATGTCCGCCGTTCGGCGCGCCGATTGCGCATGCCGATCCGCCCCAGCCGGCCGAACGACGACAGCAGCATGTTCTCGCCCGCCGAAAGCGCGCCCAGAATGCTCTTGCGCAATCGGTCCGCAGGGACGAGGGCGAGGCCCGCCGCCACAGCGTCCCCAGGCCCTCCAGCCCTCAGCGGCTTGCCGGCCACGGCGACAGTCCCGCCGTAGCGCACGCGGCTTCCGAACAGCGTTTCGAGGAGTTCGGTGCGGCCGGATCCAACGAGGCCGAAAACGCCGACGATTTCGCCAGGCCTGATGGCGAAGCTGACCGGGCCGACGCCAGCAGCCAGAAGCCCGTCGACGCGCAGGATGGGCTCTGCGTCCGGCTGTTCTTCAAACGGCGCCGGCCGGCCCCGATCGATGCGCTCGCCGACGATCGCGTCGACCAGAGCGTCGCGATCGAATTGCGACACTTTGCCGGTCAGCGCGACGCGGCCGCCGCGCAACACCGTGACGCGATCGGCGAGGGCGAAGATTTCGCCCAGCCTGTGCGTCACATAAAGCAAGGGCAGATTCTGCTTCTTCAATTCGAGAAGATGCGCGCCGAGCGTCGCCGCTTCACGTTCGGACAGAGCGGCGGTCGGCTCGTCGAGGATGAGGACCTTGGGCCGCGTGCGCAAAGCCTTGGCGATCTCGACCGCCTGCAGGCCGGCATTGCCGAGGCTGGACAGCGCCGCCGTCGGCGCAATGCCGGTCCCCATCTCGTCGAGCCAGCGGGCGGCCTCCCTGCGCTGCGCGCGCTTGCGCACAAAAGGGCCGAACCGCAATTCCTGACCGAGGAACATGTTATCGGCGACGTCGAGCGTCGCGGCGAGCGACAGGTCCTGGTAGACGACGGCGATCCCGGCCTGACGGGCCTCGCGCGGCGTCAGGGCGTTGAACTTGTCGGCGCCGACGATAATCACGCCGTCGTCGGGCTGGATCGCGCCCGACAGGCACTTGATCAGGGTCGACTTGCCGGCGCCGTTGGCGCCGAGCAGAGCGTGGATCTCGCCGTCGGCGACCTGCAGGTCCACGCCTTTGAGAACCTCGACGCCGCCGTAGGATTTCTTCAAGCCATAAACCGCGAAGGCCATGCGGACGGGTTCCTTTCGACGAGAAGCGGCATGCAAGGAACCGGCCGGGCGGAAGACGCCCGGCCGCATGCGGTCGACGCGTTCGGCCGCCGCCTATTTCTCGCCCTGCTGCTTCAAATATTCCTCCGCCTTGGGCGATTTTTCGACCACGAGCTCCAGGGGAACTATGTCGTCGCCCTTGTTGGTTCCCTTGAGGAGGGCGTCGCCGGTGGTCACCATCGCCTCGCCGACCGCGACGAGCGGGATCGCCATCGATGCGCGATAAACCGTGCCGCCCTCCCTCAGAAGCTTGAGAGCCTGAGCGGTGCCGTCCATGCCGCCGATGAACGCGTTCGGATCGGCTTTGTCCTTGCCGGCCGCGATCCAGGCCTTGTAAGCGCCTTCGGTCGCCGGATCTTCGACGCCGAGAATGACGTTGGCGTCGGGATGGGCCTCCAGAATCGAGCGCGTGACGTTCAAGCCTTCGGTCGGGCTGATCGCGTCTTGCTCCGCCACGATCTCGGCGTTCGGCGCCTTGGCCTTGACGCCATCCTTGATGCCGCTGCCGCGCTGCTGGCCCCAGACGCCCTTTTCATAGCCGAGGATGACGACCTTGGCCTTGCCGCCTTGTTTCTCGGTAATCCAGCTTCCGGCATATTCGCCGAGCGCACGCCCGTCGTGATATTGCGCATAGCCGACGGTCGCGTCCTGGTTGTCGATCTTCTGTCCGTAGGTGATCCATTTCACGCCGGCGGCGCGCGCCTGCTTGGCGACCGATTCGAAGGCGGCGGGCTGTAGCGTGTTGCAGACGATCACCGAGACTTTCTGTTCGGTCCAGGTCTTGATCGTGTTGATCTGCTTGTTGAGATCGGTGCCGGGATCGTCGACCACGACTTTGTAGCCCATCGCCGCGCCCTTGGCTTTGGCCGCTTCGATCTCGGTCACGACGGCGCCGATGATCGACGCGTTCGGGAAACTGATGGCGATGATCTTCTCGTCGGCGCGCGCGGCTGACGATGGGCCGAGAGCGACGACCGCCAAAGCGGCAGTCGAGAGAGCCATCGCGGCCACGCGTCGTGTGCGGCTCCGTTTCGTGGGCGCAGGGATATTCATCCTGTTAAGCATATGCGTCGTCCCCCTTAAGTTGATGAGCGCCGGCATGAGCCGATGCATGGGCCGTGTGATTGCCGCGGGCAGCCGGGAATCGGCGCGGCATGAAGGACGCCGCCGTCCGAAGAGATGACGGCGCCATAGGGGGCGGAAAGGCGTTTCAGCCGCTCCGCGATTCGGTCGAAATCATCCCCGTGCGCCAGTCGCGGCAGCCGATCCGCATCGAGCGTGGTGGGATGAAGTGCAATGGTCGGGTCGGCGCCGCTCGCGAGACTTAAGCGCGCGACGTAGCCGTCCGGCGACATGCCCGCCCACAAGGCCTTCACGTTGGGCGGCGCGTCCAGGAACACTTGCTGGCCGATGAAAGTGCCGGGCCCGAAGAAGATCGGCTTGCCGCGATGAAATCCGATGGCGTGCACCGCATGCGGGTGATGGCCGTGAACGACATCGGCCCCCGCGTCGATCAGCGCCTGGCCGAGCGGAAGCTGGTATTCGGCGAGCTCTTCGCCGGAGCCGAAACCCCAATGGATGGTGACGACGAGGAAGTCGCAGGCGGCGCGCGCTTCGGCGACCAGCCGCGTCGCTTTGGCCAGATCGAGATCCCGGATCCGCGTCTTGATCTTGACGACGGAGGGATCGCCGGGCTCCTCCATCTGATACCAAGGATCGATCTCGTAAGCGGTCTCGACATGCAGGGCGGCTATGCCAGGGCGGTCTGGCGCGGCGCTCATGCCCGTTGGCGTCAGGCAGGAAAAGGCGATGATGGCGATCCGTCGCCCTTGCACATCGAGCGTGGCGGGCGCCGCCGCCTCGGCCTCGTTCCACCCCGCGCCGACGACTGTTATTTTCTGCTCGCGCAGAAGCCAGAGCGTGTCCTCAAGGCCGGTCCAGCCATAATCGACAGCATGGTTATTCGCCAGCGTCAGGACGCCGAAGCCGAGCGCGGGGACATCGGCGGCGATCTCCGGCGCCGCGCGGATATTCAGGAGCTTCTGGACGGGCGCGCCGCCATCCGTCAGCGGCATCTCGAAATTGCCGATCGCGAGATCGGCCGTGCGAATGAGATCATAGACATCCTCGACGGCGCGGGCGGGCGCCGTGAGACGGCGCGTGGGAAGGATGTCGCCGCTGAGAGCCAGGATCATGGGCTGCATGGCCAACCTATGGTTCAGGAGTGACGGGCGGTTGGCCGGGTCATTTGCGCGTCGCGTTCCACTTGCCGAGCCAATGGTCTTTGTAGGTGAGCGGCTCGTATTTCTTGGGCCGCTGCGCGCTGAAGCATGAGGGCAGCGTATCGATCAGCGCGTCGTAATTGGGCTGGTGGAAGAACACGATGGAATGGCGCCGCGATTTGTCGGCCAGTTCCGCCGGCGGATTGACGACCCGATGCATGGTCGAAACCCAGCGGTCGTTCGTCCATATCTGCATGATGTCGCCGATATTGATGACGTAAGTGCCCGGCTCGGTCACGACATCGACCCAATAGCCGTCGCGATGCTGCGCCTGGAGGCCGCCGGCCGCCTTGTCCGACATCAGGATCGTCAGCGTGCCGTAATCGGTATGGGCGCCGCCGCGCAATTGCCCGGGCTCGGGCGCTTCTTTTTGCTCGGGATAGCAGATGATCCGCAACGCGCTCATGTTCTTGTCGAGCTTGTCGAAGAAGAAGTCGTCGGGCAGGTCGAGCGCGAGGGCGAAAATGCCCATGAGATCGTTGGCGAGGCGGTTCATCCGCCGGTAATAGGTCTCCATCGCCGGCTGGAAATTGTCGGGCTTGGCCGGCCACAGATTGGGGTGAAAGAAATTCTTCGCGTCCGGGCGCTCGTAATATTCGCCGCCGGGCACGTCGACCGGCCCCATATCGATGATTTCCTTGAGATCGGCCGGGGCCGCCTTGCCGAGGCCCGCCGACAGCGTCTCGCCTTTGAACGGCGTGTAGCCCCGGGCGATATCGACGGAGGGGGTTTTGATCGGCAGCTTGTCGTCGATGGGCAAGCGGAAGAAAGATTCGGCCGTATTATACGTGCGATCGACGATATCCTGGGCGACGCCATGGCCTTTGATCAGGAAGAAGCCGATCTCCTCGCAAGCCTTGTTGACTTCGGCGGCGACTTTCTTGCGGCCTTCCGGCGTCCCTTCGAGATAGGGGGCAAGGTCGATGACGGGGATGGATGTCATTTTCTTCATGGGAGGCTCTCGTGTTTGAATTCTGCGCGTTTCGGAGCAACCGCCGTACCATCCCATAGAAATCAATTACTTAGTTGGAAATTAGGCCTTGCTGACGAGAATCATTGACAAAATTTCCATGATTGTTAACAATCTGCGATGATAAAATTGGCAAGCTGAAGGTCAGACATTGGGCAAAACGGCCGAGAAAATCGTCGAACCGAAGCGCAGCTTGCGGCCTCGAATCAAATCCGACGATGTCGAGAGCGCGATTTGCGAACGCATCAGAGCCGCGGTCTCGGCCGGCGATCTGCCGCCGGGAACCAAGCTGCCTGAGGAGACGATCGCCGAATCCTTCGCCACCAAGCGCTTCTTCGTCCGCGCCGCCTTTCAGCGGCTCGCCTTCGAAAACCTGGTCGACCTGCAGAAGAATCGCGGCGCCTTCGTCGCCTGGCCCGGCGTCAAGGAAGCGCGCGACGTGTTCGAAGCGCGGCGCGCGATCGAGCGCGTCACGACGGAAATCGTCACCCGCACCATCCTGACCTATCAGATCGGCGTCCTCTGGCGCCAAGTGAGGGATCAGGAGCTCAACTGGAATCGCGGCAACCGTAAACTCGCGATCAGCGGGATCAGCGGCTTCCATCTGTCGCTCGCCGCTTTGGCGCATAACGAGGCGCTGACCGCCGCGCTCGAACAACTGATCCTGCGGACCTCGCTGATTCTCGGCGTCTATGGCACGCCCCGCGCATTCGCAACGATGCCGGAGCAATATCGCCTGCTGATGGAGCTGATCGAATCGGGCCAGAGCCTGCTCGCCGCTCGCCAGATCGAGCGGTGCCTGTTCGTGCTGGAGGCGGAACTCGATTTCTACCCGCCGCCGCGCCGCGACGTCGATCTGAAGCGCATCATCGAGACGGTGGGCTGACCCTCGCTCAGGCATCGCCGCGTCCCGCTCAGGCCGCCGATTTTGACGGCTTGGCGGCGGCGATCGCGGCTTCCTTCGTCATCATGTAATCGCCCGCGCGGATCGGCTCGTATTGGGCCGGATGATCCGCGCTCTGGCAGGTGGGCAGGCATTCGACGACCGCGTCGTAATTGGGATGCAGGAAGAAAGCGATCGACTGGCGCGGACGCGGCGGCGCGGCGCTTTGCGCGGGCGGATTGACGACGCGATGCATGTTCGAGAGCCAGCGGTCGTTGGTCCAGCGCTGCATCATATCGCCGATGTTGATGACGAAAGCGCCCGGGACGAACGGCACGTCGGCCCATTCGCCGGACGGCATGCGCACCTGCAGGCCGCCCGGCGAATCGCTCGGGGCGAGGATCGTCAGGGCGCCGTAATCGGTATGCGCGCCCGCGCGCAATTGACCGGGCGCGGGCGCCTCGCGCTGGGCGGGATAATAGATCGAACTGACGACGGAAAAGTGCTTGTCGATCGCAGGCTTGAAATAGGCTTCGTCGAGGCCCAGCGCCGCCGCGAACAAGGCCATGAGCTGGCGGCCGAGATTTTCGACGGCGCGGTAATAATTCTCGCCCAACAGACGGAAATCGGGCGGGAAGGCCGGCCAGCCATTCTCCCGATAAAAGCGGCGCGCCGCCTCCGTGTGGAAATAGGGATCGGCGACATCCATTCGGCCGATCATGAAATATTCGCGCAGATCCGGCGGCGCCTCCCGCCCCTCCTTGGCGGCCAGCCCCGAGGCGGCGAGGCGATGATAGCCTTGATGCGATTCCGGCGTCGCCGGGACATATTTCAGCTTGGCCTCGGCGGATTGCTCGAAGAACCGGCGCGACGCGTCGAACCAGCCCGACAAAAGATCGGGATCGAAGCCATGGCCGGTAATGACGAGAAAGCCGATTTCGCGGTTCGTCCTGTCGACCAACCCGGCGACGCGCTTTTTTTCTTCGGGCGTTCCGGCCAGGAATGGCTGGAGATCGACGATCGGGACTTGTTCGAGCGCGGCCATATGCGCCTCCTTCGCTGCGTCTTTCGATGTTGAATTTTTGTAAACAATAGTGTAAACAATACAAGATTAAATAATCAGCAACGCCATGGCGCTTTTTTGGACAGAACGCATGAATTTCTATCGGGGAATGGACCGCGCCGGCCTCGACGCCGCATACAACAATCGCGCTGTCGTGCCCGGCTGGGAGGGCTATCTCGCGCGCTGGGCGGACCGAAGCGGCGCTCTTTACGCCGCCAGGCCTTGCCTGCGCGATCTGCGCTATGGCGAGGGCGTTCGCCAGCGCCTCGACATCTTTCCCTGCGGCCAGCCCTCGCGGCCGACAATTCTGTTCCTGCACGGCGGCTATTGGCAATGGAACGACAAGGAGGGGCAGGCTTTCATCGCGGCAGGTCTGCTCGCGCATGGCCTGAACGTCGCGATCGGCGAATATACGCTGGCGCCGGCCGCAGGCATGGCCGACATATGCGCGGAAGCGATCGCGATGACGCAATGGCTCGCCGAGAAATTGTTAACAATCGTGAGCGGCAAGTCTGAGGTATGGCTGTGCGGAATCTCGACAGGGGCCCATCTCATGGCCTATGCCTTGGACCTGCCGCAGGTGAGGGGCGGCTTGCTGATCAGCGGAATCTACGATCTCGAGCCGATCCGCCTGTCGAGTCTCAACGATGCGATCGGCATGTCGGCGGAGGACGCCCGCCAGTTTTCTCCGCTGCACCGGCCGGTGGGGGCGCCAAAACCTCTCGTGCTCGCTTTTGGCGACAAAGAGCGTCCCGAAATCCAGCGCCAGTCGCGCGATTTCGGCGAGGTTTTGAGGGCCCAGGGTTGGCGACCGGGTATCCTACCGGTCGAAGGCGCGGACCATTTTTCGATCCTCGAAACGCTCGCCGCTGGCGACGGCGTTCTTGCGAGGAGCATGGCCGAACTGACACAATGAAGGGAATCGTTTCGGCGTTGAGCCCGAGAGCGTTTTCGAGAACCGGTAAGATTCATGACACGACGCAAGTCTTCGCTCGCCGCTAATAACGCGCCGGCGAGGGAAACGGACCAGCGGATCGTCGGCCTGTCGGCGGCCGAGGAGCGGATGTTCAACGCCGTGATTCAGGCGGTCGCCGAGCGCCGGCTGGCGCCTGGCGTCAAGCTGGTGGAGGAACAGCTCGCGGAAATCTTTAAGCTCAACCGCGCGCGCATCCGCAAAGTGCTGCTGATCCTGTCGCAGCGGCGGATCGTGCAACTCGAACCCAATCGCGGCGCTTTTGTCGCGCGGCCCTCGGCCAAGGAAACGCGCGACGTCTTCCAGGCGCGCCGGCTGCTCGAAAGGGAGGTCGTGCGTCTCGTCGCGGCGCTCCCCGAAGGCGAACGCCATGAAGCGGCCGCGTCGCTCAGGGCGCATCTGATCGCCGAGCACCACGCCGTCGCCGCCAAGGACCGCAGCGCGGAAATCCGCCTGTCGGGAAATTTCCACCTGAAGCTCGCGGAACTGGCGGGAAACGGCGTTTTCGTCTCGATGCTGCGCGACCTCATCGCGCAAATGTCGCTCGCCTTGGCCGCCTATGCGACGACGACGCAACTCGATTGCTCGTTGCGCGAGCATGACCCGATCGTCGAAGCCCTGGCGGTCGGCGATTCCGAACGCGCGACCACGCTCGCCATGGCCCATCTCGACCATATCGAGGCGGCGCTGACGCTCGTCGACGAGGAAGGCGGGACGGACCTTGTCGCGATTTTTTCGGATATGTTGGAGATGGCCTAGGATCGGTTGGGCGCGGGTCGCGCGGAGAGAAGGGCCACGCCGCCGAGCCGCCGTCAACCGACTTCGCCGGTCCTTCACTTCGTTACGGCGCCTTCGGCGTGACTGCGTCTCGTGTCGGCGATACAAATCTTCAGAAGGGGCGGCGCGGCCTCGGAACGCGTCAGTGCGCACGCACCGCGAGCTTGCCGATCAGTTCCGCCATCACATCGGCGGCGCGGGCATTGTCGACCTGGCAGGTTCCGGCCGCCTCATGGCCGCCCCCGCCATAGCTCAGGCAAACCGAGCCGACATCGATGGGCGAGCCGCGGTCGATGATCGACTTGCCGATGGCGAAGACGGTGTTTTGCTGCTTGACGCCCCACAGCACATGCATCGAGACGCGGCACTGCGGAAACAAAGCGTAGATCATGAAGCGATTGCCGGCGTAGATCGTCTCCTCCTGGCGAAGATCGAGGACGACGAGGTCTCGGTAAACGCGCGCGCAACGCAGCACCTGCTCGCGAAAAGGCGCGTCGTGCTGGCGATAGAGATCGACGCGCTCCTTGACGTCGGGCGATTCGAGAATCTCCTCGACCGTATGGGTGCGGCAGCGGTCGATCAATTGCATCATCAGTTCGTAATTGGAGATGCGAAACTGCCGGAAGCGGCCGAGCCCCGTGCGCGAATCCATCAGGAAGCTGAGGAAGGCCCAGCCTTGCGGGCGGAGAATTTCATCGCCTGTGAATTGCGCCGAATCGGCCTTGTCGACCGCGCGCATAATATCCTCGCGAACGCCCGGGAAATGCGGCTGGCCGCCGAAATAGCGGTAGACGACGCGGGCTGCCGACAGAGCGTCGGGGTCGATGATGTGATTGGGCGGCATTTCGCCGCCGCCGCGGTCGAGTTCGCTCGAATGATGGTCGAAGGCCAGATGGCAGCCGTCGACATAGGGCAGGTTGGTGATGATGTCGCGCCCCGAAATGGCGACTTTGCCGTCCTGCATGTCTTTGGGATGAACGAAGGTGATCTCGTCGATCAGGTTCAATTCTTTGAGAAGAACGCCGCACACCAGGCCGTCGAAATCGCTGCGGGTCACCAAACGGAATTGGGTAGGGGGCACGGGCCGCTCCTTAAGGCGTAAAACGTCGCTTGTCGGCCAAAAAGCTGAATATCGGGTTAGCGGAGGGGCGGGCAGGCGGGGACAGGCGCTCCCTTCTCCCGCTTGGCGGGAGAAGGTGTCATGCGGAGCATGACGGATGAGGGCGGTCGCCCTGGTCGCGACCTAAACCGCCGCATCCTTTTTCGCGCTATCACGCCGACAGGCCCTCATCCGACCCGACTTCGTCGGGTCACCTTCTCCCGCGCAGCGGGAGAAGGGCTCGCGGGCCGCGCCTCACACCCTCGGCGGCAACTCGGCGAAGCGGCGTTGGCCGGCGAGCACGGCCTCCAGCTCGGCCAATTCCTCATCGCGTCGGTGGTAGCCGCATTCGGTGATGAGCTTGCGCGCTATGCCGAGGTTCGTCCGCGCCTCCTCTTTGAGGCGTTCCGCTTCAGCGGCGTCCGGAAGAACGGGCTTCGGCGGCCCATCGTCGATGAGCCCGTTGAGCGGCGCGAAGGCCTCGATGCGCGCGAAGGCGAGCCGCGCGCGTTCAAGCGCCATGTCGCAAAGAAACAGCCGCATCGGCCCCGGCTCGGCGATCTCCTCGACCTCGTCGAGATCGCGTGCCGCGCCGGGCCAATCGCCGATGCAGCGAAGGAGGGCGGCGCGGGCGAGGAGCGCACCGACGAGGTTTGCATTGATCGCCGAGGCGCGCAGAGCCGCCACGGACTCGTCGAAGCAGCGCTGCACGCTTCCATTCGTCCCGCGCCAAGTCTGATCGCCGAACGACAGGAAACACAACGCCCGGCGTTGGGCCTCGGCGCCCGCGAGCGCCGCCCCCAACTCGGCGCGGGCCAAGTTTAGAACGTCTTCCGCGATATGATGCGGGAATTTATCATAAGCGGAAACGTCGAAGGCGGCATGGGCGCGTTCGCAGGCGGAGACCCATTGGCGTTTGTCAAGCAATAGCGCGCAGCGATGAGATACTCCTTGATGATAAATCCTGCGGTCTTCGCTTTGTATCTGACGCTGGCGCTTCTCCGCGTCGGCAAACAGACTCGACGCCTCCCGGAAATCACCGGCGGCAAGCAAGGCGTCAGCAAGGGTCGTGCTGGCGCCGATCATGCGGTACCGGTCAGAAATGCCCGCGTGATTAATCGCCCGATACCCGCTCGCGGCGACCGCACGATTTGCGCTCGCGATGGCTGCCGGAATGTCGCCGGTGAGCAGCTCGATTTCACCGAGAAGAATCTCGTCGGTAACCGCATCCACCGGAAATTCCAATATGCCGCTGCCCGACGCGCGTCGGGCCTCCAGGGACTCGCTCAATCTGCCCTGAGCCTCCAGACAATAGGCCGCTTCCCCAATGACAAACCACTGATCAATTGCATCGAGAGTTTTCACAGCCTTGGTATAGAGCGACTCAAGAAAAAAGGAGATCGCGGCCAGATCGCTACCCGATGCCCCTAGTCGATGCCTTGAATAGAATTCAAGCACTGAGTCAAGGGAACCGACAATGTAAATCCATCGACAAATTCTTTGCTTATATACGTAATTCAGCGCCTCTTGATGCCGTCCCGCGCTGCATCCGTGGGCGATCGCTTGGTAGAGCGGCGCGAGATCGGTCAGCGTCGGCTCGTCGCCTTCCCTCGTCGTGTCGCGCAAGTGCTCGTAAAGGCGCCCGTGGGCGGCTTTCCATGCTGCCTCGTTCGTCCCTCGCAGCCGCTCGCCGAACCATTCGCGCACTAGCGGATGGGCGTCGAGCGCGTTGGGCGCAGCGGGGTCCGGCGGCGCGAGCAGCCGCACTTCGCGCAAGCGTGCGACGGCGCGGCGCCATTTGTCGTCATCAATGCCGACGATCGGTTCGTTGAGCCCCTCGATCACGGGCTCGGCGCGCAGCGCCGCGAGACAATCGCCGCTCGCCGGCCGTTCGAACAGGCCGATCAACTGCATGATCGCGAGCAGCACGGGCTGTCCGGCGAGCCACTCCTTCTCATAGGATTCCATCACGCGCTTGGCGTGGTCGTGTCGCGGATTGTCGGAATCGGCTATAAGCGCGCGGATGTGGTCGCGCCGGCGCAGGTCGCCGGTTTGCGTTTCCTTGAGGAAGCTTGCGAGCAGGCCGAGCGCGAGCGGATGGCCGCCGAAGTCGTGCGCCGCGGCTTTCAACTCCCTGTCGGTCCCCCACACGCTATTGTCGCGCAGCAGCGCTGCGCCGGCTTCGTTCGACAGTTTCTCGACATCGACGACCGGCGCGGCGCTATCCCGCCAGCGCGCGATGTCGGTTACCGCCAACCGGCTGGTCAGCACGATCAATCCATGCGCCTGCGCCAGCGGCGTCGCAGCGAAGCGCCGTAGCAGGGCGCGCAGGCCCTGGTCCTTCAACTGGCCAAGCTGCGGGCCGGGACCATGCTGCAACGGCTCGACGCCATCGAGCACGAGTAGCACGCGGCGACGCATCATCGCTTCCGCGACCGCGTCACCCTTGGCTGTCGCGCTGGTTGTCGCAGGCTTGACGCCGAGCTTGTCGAGCGCCCAATCAAGGAATGCGTCCGCCGACGTTGCGCGCTCCTTCGTGCCCTGGCTGTAAAACGACCACCCGAGCACCGCCTCGGCGCCGCGATAGTTCTCCGCCTGCAATCGCCCGAGCCATTCGTTCACGAGCGCCGACTTGCCCGCGCCGCCTTCGGCGATGAGCGAGAGGATGTTGGTTCTCGAATCGGCCCAGGCGTCGTCGAGGCGTCCCAACTCTGCGTCACGACCGACGAGGCGCTCGTAGGCGGTTTCGGGGAGATGGGCGGTATGGACATAGGCCGGTTGGACGGAAGGGGGAGTCGATCGTGATGGGCTTTTGCGCTCGATGATCTGCTGCGCGATCTCTGCGATCTCGTTAGCCGCCTCGCTCATATGCTGGAGGCGATCATTATACGGGAAGCTAGAGAACGGCTTGGCGTCGCGCGGCCGAAGATTCATATCCGTGACTTTATCCAGTCCCGCCTTGGGAGTCGGGGTCAGCAGCAGCGGATAGAAGTAGACGTTTTCGTCATTCGCCAACCTTTCACGAATGATCGCGATTTCTTTGTCGATGATATAGTTGGACGCCATCGAATGGCGGGACACGAGCAAAACGAAGATATCGCAGCCGCGAAGATATTCTTCGATCTTCGTGTCCCACTTGGCGCCGCCGTTCATCTGGCGGTCGACCCAAGTGTCGAAAACGCCATGCTTTACGGCCGGCTGCAGGAAGCTTTGCACGAAAGAAAGCCATTTAACTTCGCCCTCGCCTAGCTTATCCGGCTCATCCGCATGCGCATAGCTGATGAAGATGATCGGCTTGCCGGTCGACATGAAAGCGGGCTCGCAGTTTTCGCGCGCGAATGGCCTCAGTCAACCAAGGCGGTCGTGTGGAAAATGTCAATGAGCGCTGGGGCGCGGGGCGGCCAGCTTTGGGCCGCGGTCCGCCTTCGGTTTCCGCGCGGATAGGCTCAAAGCCGTCGCGCTGCGCGCGACTCCCCTCATCTGCCCGGCTTCGCCGGGCATCTTCCCACCAAGGGGAAGAGGGCGCCAAATCTTGCGGCCGCGCGGCTTTAGGAAAAATGGATATCCATTGTATATCCGGCAGGGCAGAACCTGCGTTTAAGCTCGCTCGGATCGCAAAAGTGTGAGATTTTCGCCGCTTTGCGGGTGCTTGCTGTCAGCCGACCTTGGGCGCCAAAGCCTGCCGGGGCTCTCTTTCTGTTTTTAAGAAAAATTTTCTGGACATTTTAGCATTTCCGTCGCATCCTCGCTGAGCGCATCGCGGTCATCGCGCGCGGCGGCGAAGCGATTGAGGCGATGGCGACGGGAGCCCGCGTCTGGAGGGCTTGGCTGCTTCGCGCCGTCGCCATGCCGGCTGGCGATCGGATCGGCATTGGAGAAATCTCGGGAGACGCATTTTTTTTAATTTTTTCGCTTGCAACCCTTTGAAATTCCACGATGTGGTCTGAAAAAAGCTTGCGGGGAGGAAACGTAAGCTATTGATATCGTTATAGTCTGCCGAAAGGCATTTTGCGCGAAAGCTGGTGTCGTCGCGTGCTGCAAGGCTTTTGCAAGTCTGCCGGCCGCGCGCCTCACCTTTGCGCCGTCTCCCAGTCCGGCGCCTGGTAATAGGGCGCGTTGGAGGCGGCCAGCGGGGGGCGGCCGAGAATGGCGTCGGCGGTTTTTTCGCCGATCATGATGGTCGGCGCGTTGAGATTGCCCGAGGTGACCGACGGCATGATCGCGCTATCGACGACGCGCAGGCCGTCGATGCCGAACACGCGCGCTTCGGAATCGACCACCGCCATGGAATCGTCTTTCGCGCCCATCTTGCATGTGCCCGAGGGATGATAGGCGCTCTCGACATGGGCGCGCACGAAGGCGTCGATCGCCTCGTCGCTGACGACTTCGGCGCCCGGCCTGATCTCGCGGCCGCGATAGGGATCGAAGGCGCTTTGCGCGAAAATCTCGCGCGTCAGGCGCACGCAGGCGCGCATCTCGGTCCAGTCGTCGGCATGGCTCATATAGTTGAACTGGATGCGGGGATAATCGCGCGGGTTGGGCGATTTCAGGCGCACCCAGCCCCGGCTCTTGGAGCGCAGCGGGCCGACATGGGCCTGAAAGCCATGCTCGCTCGCCATGCCGACGCCGTCATAGCTCACCGCGAGCGGCAGGAAATGATACTGGATGTCGGCGTAGCGCACGCCCGCCCGCGAGCGGATGAAGCCGCCCGTCTCGAAATGGTTGGTCGCACCATGGCCGCGCCCGCGCAACAGCCATTGCAGGCCGATCAGGCCGCGCGAGAACAGGCCAGTCTGGCCATAGAGCGTGATCGGCTGTTTGGAGGCGACCTGAAAATAGAATTCGAGATGGTCCTGCAGATTTTCGCCGACGCCGGGCAGATCATGCACGACAGGAATGTCGAGCGCCCGCAGTTCCTGCGCCGGCCCGATCCCTGATAATTTGAGAAGCTGCGGCGAATTGATCGGGCCGCCGCTGAGGATCACTTCGCGCCGCGCCAGCGCCAGATGGTCGCGGCCGCCTCGCGCATAGCGCACGCCGATCGCGCGGCGCCCGTCGAAGAGAACCTGCGTCGCCAGCGCATGGGCGACGACCTTGAGATTGGCGCGCTTCATGGCGGGCCTGAGATAGGCGTTGGCGGCCGACCAGCGCACGCCGTCCTTCACCGTCATGTCGAACCGGCCGAAACCTTCCTGCCGCTCGCCGTTAATGTCGGGCGTCACGCCATAGCCGGCCTGGCGGCCTGCTTCGACAAAGACGTCATAGAGCGGATTGGTGGTCGGCCCGTAGCGGGTCGCGAGCGGTCCCTCGCCGCCGCGATAGGCGTCGGCGCCGTCGCGCCGTCCTTCCGCGCGCCTAAAATAGGGCAGCACGTTGCGATAGCCCCAGCCTGATGCGCCTTCTTCCTCCCAGCGATCGAAATCGTGCGGATTGCCTCTGACATAGACGAGGCCGTTGATCGACGACGACCCGCCCAAAACCTTGCCGCGCGGGATGTGAAAGCGGCGGCCGTCCATATGCGGCTCCGGCTCGCTCTCATAGCGCCAGTTGTATTTCCTGGTGTTCATCGGGATCGACAGTGCGCCGGGCATCTGGATGAAGACGGAGCGGTCGGAGCCGCCAAATTCGACGACGAGGACGCTCGATCGCCCGTCTTCGGTCAGGCGGTCGGCGAGCACGCATCCGGCCGAGCCGGCGCCGACGACGATATAATCGAATTGTTCGCTGTCTTCCCGCTTCATCGTCGCTTCTTAGCGGGACGAATCGCCGGCGCCTATTCCCCCGCCAGCCGCAAAGCCGCCGCCGCGGCGAATGGCGCGCCTGCGAGAGCGGCGAGCGAGAGCGCGGCGAGAGCGAGGAAGGGCGCCAGGAGCGGCGCCGCGCCGCCGCTGGCCGCCGAAGCGGCCGATACGCCAAAGATCAGGACGGGGATCGTCAGCGGCAGCACCAGCACCGCCATCAGCAGCCCGCCGCGCCGCAGCGACACCGTCAGCGCGGCGCCGATCGCGCCGATCATCGTCAGCGCCGGCGTGCCGACGAGAAGGCTGGCGGCGACGAGGCCGAGCGCTTGGGCGTCCAGCGCCAGCATCAGGCCGAACAGCGGGCTGACGACAATCAGCGGCAAGACGCCCGCCGTCCAATGCGCGGCGCATTTCACGAGGACGACGACTTCGAGCGGCAGGCGCGCCTGCGCCAGCAGATCGAGCGAGCCATCCTCCTCGTCGCCCTGAAACAGGCGGTCGAGGCCGAGCAGCGTCGACAGCAGGGCGGCGATCCACAGGATCGCCGGGCCGATGCGCGCCAAAAGATTAAGGTCCGGGCCGATCGCAAACGGCATCAGCGCGACAAGAATCAGGAAAAACACCGCGCCGGTGGAAGCGCCGCCGCCGATGCGGCGGGCGATCCGCCATTCGCGCATGAACAGGGCGGTCGCAGCGCTTTTCATGAGCCGATGAGCTCCTGTGCGCCCAGCTTCAATTCGCGCCCGTCTAGACCGAGCGGCGCGTGCGTCGCCGCGACAATCATGCCGCCGCCGGCCAGATGCGCGCGCATGATTTCGCCAAGGCGCGCCTGCGCGGCGGCGTCGAGCGCGCTCGTCGGCTCGTCCAGCAGCCAGAGCGGACGATATGCGACAAGAAGCCGCGCCAGGGCGACCCGCCGCCTCTGACCCGCCGAGAGAAAATTGACGGGAAAATCGACGACATGGGCGAGGCCCAGACGATCGAGCGCGGCGCCGATGGGCATTGGGCCAGTCCGGGCGTCAGCGGGCGTTTTTTCGGCGCCCAGCATCGCCGCCCAGAATTCGAGATTCTCGCGCGCCGTCAGCGCCCCTTTCAGCGCATCGGCATGACCGAGATAATGGGCTTGTTCGCCCAAGCGCAGCTCATCGTCGCCGCCTTCGAGAACCACCGCGCCCGCCGCGACGCGCAGCAGGCCGGCGATGGCGCGCAGCAGGCTCGATTTGCCCGCGCCATTGGGGCCGGTGACGATCAGCGCCTCGCCCGCCGCCGCTGCAAACGACAGATCGGAAAATAGCCGCCGTCCGCCCCGCTCGATCGCAATGTTGGCGCCAACCAAGCGCATCGAGACTTCTCCGGCGACGCCTTTTTGGGCGATTTCGCGACATTGTTGTGTAGCCCGGCAGGACGAACTTATCTATAAGAGTTCTAATCCCCCTTCATCCCCCTCCGGAGTTCAGCCGATGGCCAGTCTCGACAGTTTCAAATGTCGCAAAAAGCTCACCGTCGGCGCCAAGACCTACGAGTATTTTTCGCTCAAAAGCGCTGAAAAAAACGGCCTGACCGGCATTTCGCAACTGCCCTATTCGATGAAAATCGTGCTGGAGAACCTGCTGCGCAACGAGGACGGGCGCACGGTCAAGAAGGGCGATATCGAAGCGGTCGCGGCCTGGCTCGCCAATCGCGGCAAGGTGGAGCATGAGATCGCGTTCCGCCCCGCTCGCGTGCTGATGCAGGATTTCACCGGCGTGCCGGCGGTCGTCGACCTCGCCGCCATGCGCGACGCGATGGTGACGCTTGGCGGCGACCCCGACAAGATCAATCCGCTGGTGCCCGTCGATCTCGTCATCGACCATTCGGTGGTGGTTGACTTCTTCGGCAACAACAAGGCGCTTGGGCAAAACGTCAAGCGCGAATACGAGCAAAACCAGGAGCGCTACCGCTTCCTGAAATGGGGCCAGCAGGCCTTTTCCAATTTCGCCGTCGTGCCGCCCGGCACCGGCATCTGCCATCAGGTCAATCTCGAATATCTCGCGCAGACGGTGTGGACGCGCAAAGAGAAGGTCGGCCGCGTCACGACGGAGATCGCCTATCCCGACACGCTGGTGGGCACCGACAGCCACACCACCATGGTCAATGGCCTGGCTGTGCTCGGCTGGGGCGTCGGCGGCATCGAGGCGGAAGCGGCGATGCTTGGCCAGCCCTTGTCGATGCTGTTGCCCGAAGTCATCGGCTTCAAACTGACCGGCGACCTGCGCGAGGGCGTCACCGCCACCGATCTCGTGCTGACAGTGACGCAAATGCTGCGCAAGAAGGGCGTGGTCGGCAAATTCGTCGAGTTCTTCGGTCCGGGCCTCAACGCCATGTCGGTCGCCGACCGCGCGACCATCGCCAATATGGCGCCCGAATATGGCGCGACCTGCGGTCTGTTCCCGGTCGACGTGCAGGCGATCCGCTATCTCGAGACGTCCGGCCGCAAAGGGCCGCGCATCGCGCTGGTCGAGGCCTATGCGAAGGCGCAGGGGTTCTATCGCACGCGCCTGACGCCCGACCCGGTCTTTACCGATACGCTGGCGCTGGACCTTGGCGAAGTCGCGCCCTCCATCGCGGGGCCCAAGCGCCCGCAAGACAAGGTCTTGCTGGCCACGGCGAAGGCCGGCTTTGCCGGCGCGATGGAGACGGAATTCAAGCAGGGCGCCGATATCGCCCACCGCTACAAGGTCGAGGGCACGAATTTCGACCTCGGTCATGGCGATGTCGTGATCGCCGCGATCACCTCCTGCACCAACACGTCCAATCCGAGCGTGATGATGGCGGCGGGGCTGCTGGCGCGCAATGCCGTCGCCAAGGGGCTGACGGTCAAGCCGTGGGTCAAGACGTCGCTGGCGCCGGGCAGCCAGGTCGTCGAGGAATATCTGCGGGACGCCGAGCTGCAAAAGTCGCTCGACAAACTCGGCTTCAATGTCGTCGGCTTCGGCTGTACGACCTGCATCGGCAATTCGGGTCCGCTGCCCGAAGCCATTTCGTCCGTCATCGCCAAACACAATCTTGTCGCGGCCGCCGTTCTCTCGGGCAATCGCAATTTCGAGGGCCGCGTCAATCCCGATACGCGCGCCAATTATCTGGCTTCGCCGCCGCTCGTCGTCGCTTATGCGCTGGCCGGTTCGATGCAGGTCGATCTGACGAAAGATGCGCTCGGCTACGACAAATCGGGCGCGCCGATCTATCTCGCCGACATCTGGCCGACCAGCCAGGAGATCGCCGATCTCGTCGAGAACACGATCACCGCCAAAATGTTCAAGACCAAATATGCGAGCGTCTTCGACGGCGACGCCAATTGGCGCAAGGTCAAGATCCCCGCCGGCCTCACCTATGCCTGGGACATGGGCTCGACCTATGTGCAGAACCCGCCCTATTTCGAGGGCATTACGATGGAGCCGACGCCGGTGACCGACATTGTCGGGGCGCGGATTCTTGGCGAATTCCTCGATTCCATCACCACCGACCACATCTCGCCGGCCGGCTCCATCCGAGAGCAGAGCCCGGCCGGCCAATATCTGATCGAGCATCAGGTGCGCCCGGTCGATTTCAACCAATACGGCACGCGGCGCGGCAATCATGAAGTGATGATGCGCGGCACGTTCGCCAATATCCGCATCAAGAACCAGATGGTCAAAGATTCGTCCGGCAATGTCGTCGAGGGCGGCTACACCATCCATCATCCCTCGGGCGAGCGCATGGCGATCTATGACGCCGCGATGCGTTATCAGAAGGAGGGCGTGCCGCTGGTCGTGTTCGCCGGGCGCGAATATGGCACGGGCTCGTCGCGCGACTGGGCGGCGAAGGGCACCAAGCTGCTCGGCGTGCGCGCCGTGATCGCCCAGAGCTTTGAGCGCATCCATCGCTCGAATCTCGTCGGCATGGGCGTGCTGCCCCTCCTGTTCGAGGACGGGACCTCCTGGCAGACGCTGGGCCTGAAGGGCGACGAGAAGGTCACCATCCACGGGCTGACGCATGATCTGAAGCCGCGCCAGAAGATGGAGGCCGAAATCGTCTCGGCCGACGGCGCCAGCACAAAAGTCCCGCTGATCTGCCGCATCGATACGCTCGACGAGCTGGAATATTTCCGCAACGGCGGGATCCTGCAATATGTGCTGCGGCAATTGGCGGCGTGAGAGGTGCTGTGGCGAAGATGAGAGCCGGCGGCACGCATGAATCCCGACGCGCTCAATAATTTTCGTCAGCAAGCGGAGTGGTGCGAGCAGATGGGCTCGCCTTTTACTGCGCTCGTTTGCGGTGCCTTGCATGCCTATCTGACGGAGGAAACGGCGTTCGGCCGCAGGCTGCTGAATTGGCCGGACCGACCGGAGGCAGATGCAATCGCTCTGCGCGCCTGCGGCGCGTTGAATGCTCTAGCACGCGAGGGCCACCCCGCCCTCGCGCCGTTTTATCCACCGAACCGGCTTCCTTCGGATGTGGCTTTCTGGCGCGCCGCGCAAAGCGCGTTCGCCAGCGACGACGCAAGGCTGACGCGCTTTCTCGACAGCGCGCCGCAGACCAATGAGGTTGCGCGATCGGCGGCATTGCTGCCCGGATATCTCACGATTGCGCGGCTTACCGGCCTGCCGCTGGCCGTTCGTGAAATCGGCGCCAGCGCGGGATTGAACCTTTCGTTCGATCGTTATTTCTATCGATATGGATCGTTCTCCTGGGGGACGCCTGATGCGAAAGTGACAATCCCTTGCGAATGGCGCGGCGAACGTTCCGCCGTCGCTGGCGCGATTGAAATCGCCGACAGGCAAGGCTGCGATCTCAATCCGATCGACGCCAGGGACGCCGCCGCTCGAGCGCGGATGCTCGCCTATATCTGGCCCGATCAAACGGCGCGCGTAGAACGCGCGCAGGCCGCTTTGGATTTAGCCTCAAACGAAAACATTCGAGTCGAACAGATCGACGCCGCATTGTTCGCGGCGCGGGAGCTGAGCGCCGGCGCGCCCGGTCGCGCGCTGGTCCTCGCGCATAGCATTTTCTGGCAATATCTTCCCGACGCGACAAAGGCGGCGATCCGCGCCGCCATCGCGCAAGCGGCTGACCGCGCGACAAAAGCGAGCCCGTTCGCCTGGCTGCGGATGGAGGCGGAAGCCGACGAGCGCCGCGGCGCGCGGGTGCGTTTGTCGCTATGGCCGCAGGGGCCTGTCGACGAGTTGCTCGCCGTCGCTGATTTTCACGGCCGATGGCTCGAATGGCGCGGGGTTGCGTAAAAGGCAGCGACGGCATGAACGCCGCCGCGCCAGGCAATTTCCGCCCGCAAACGAAATGGAGCGATCTTACGTTTGCGCGCCGCCTTCGGCGCGCAGGAAATCGAAGTCGCATCCTTGCGTGGCCGTCAGAACCGTTTGGCGATAGAGCCGCGCATAACCGCGCTTCGGGGCCTCGCCTGCGCCGATATGGGCGCTTCGCCGTCTTTCCATTTCCGCGGCGTCCACGAGAAGATCGAGGCGCTTTTCGCGCGCCGAAAGGCGGATGCGGTCGCCGTTGCGCACCAGAGCCAGCGGCCCGCCCGCCGCCGCTTCGGGCGTGACATGCAGAACGACGGCGCCGAACGCCGTTCCGCTCATACGAGCGTCGGAGATGCGGACCATGTCCTTGACGCCCTGCCGGGCGAGTTTCCTAGGGATCGGCAGGTAACCGGCCTCGGGCATTCCCGATGCGCTCCTGGGGCCCGCGTTCTGCAAGACCAGAATGTCGTCGGCCGCGACGTCGAGATCGGGATCGTCGATGCGCGCGGCGAGATCGTCGAGCGACGAGAATACGATCGCGCGCCCCTCGTGCTCCAGCAGCGCGGGCGTCGCCGCGGCGCGCTTGAGCAACGCGCCTTCGGGCGCCAGCGTCCCGTGTAGCGCGATCAAGCCGCCCTGCGGCTCGATCGGATTGTCCACCGCGCGGATGAAGGTCCGGTCGATCGCGTCGCTCAGAGGCCTGGCGAGACGCTCGGCGAGGCTCTGCCCGGAAATGTCTGTTGTCTCGAGGTTCAGCCTGGGTTGCAGTGCGCGCAACACGCCTTCAAGGCCGCCCGCATAATGAAAATCTTCCATATAGCCGTCGCCGACAGGCTTGAGATTGACCAGCACCGGCGTTTCGTCGGAGAGGCGGTTAAATTCCTGGAGGCCGATCTTGATCCCAAGACGCCCCGCTATGGCGGTGAGGTGGATGAGGGCGTTGGTCGAGCCGGAAATCGCCAGCAGAACGCGTAGCGCGTTCTCGAAGGCGGACGGCGTCATGATGTTTTGCGGCGTGCGGTCGCCGCCGATCATCCGCGCCGCCAGGGCGCCCGTCGCTTCGGCCGCGCGCAGGCGGTCGGCGTGGACGGCGGGAATCGCGGCGCTATGGGGCGCCATCATGCCCAGGGCCTCGCCGAGCAGCGCCATCGTGCTGGCCGTGCCCATGACGGCGCAGGTGCCCGCGGTGACCGCCAGGCGGCCTTCGACGAGCGCGATCTCCTCGGCGTCGACGTCGCCGCCCCGGTAGCGCGCCCAGAAGCGGCGGCAGTCGGTGCAGGCGCCGAGGCGCTCGCCCTTATGGCGACCGGTCATCATCGGGCCGCCGACCAGAAGCGCGGCGGGCTTATTGGCGGAGGCCGCGCCCATCAGCAGCGCGGGAACGGTCTTGTCGCATCCGCCCATCAGCACGACCGAATCCATCGGCTGCGCGCGGATCATTTCCTCGACGTCCATCGCCATCAGATTACGGAACATCATGCTGGTGGGGCTGAGGAACACCTCGCCCAGCGAGATGACGGGGAAGGGGACAGGCAGCGCGCCTTCCGCGAGCACGCCGCGCTTGACCGCCTCCAGCAGTTCGGGGAAATGCCGGTGGCAATTGTTGAACCCGCTGGCGGTAGTGCAAATGCCGACGATCGGCCGGTCGAGCGCCGCGTCGGAATAGCCCATCGACTTGGCGAATGAGCGGCGCAGATAGCGCGCAAAATCGGGATCGCCGTAATTGGTCAGTCCGCCGTTCAGGCCTTCATAGGACTTGGTCATGCCAATGGGCTCTCGACGAACGGCTCTCGGCGAGCCTTGTTGCGACCAAACGGCGCGATGTAAGGCCATCATCGCCTTCGGCGAAGCGCGCGACAAGAGCTTTAGGCGGCTCCCGCCGCCATCAGACCAGCCACACGCTCGATATGGCGGGCGATATCGGGCGCGCCCGTCATCTCGCCGAATGTGCCGCGCGTCATCGGACCGAAAGCCAGCAGATTAGGTTGGACCGTCCCGTCGCGGGCGATCAGATGCGAGCCGGCGTCGACATCAAGCCCCAGACCCACCGCGTCGGCGCGCGCGAGGCCGACGGCGAACATCTCCCTAATCAGCGGATTATGCGTGAGGTCGCGATCGGGGCCGACGCATAGGATGATCCCGCCGAAGCGCCGCTCCTGCAGTGCGCCGCCGGGCCGGCGCAGCGTGGCGACGAGCGAATCCTGATTCGCATCTATGGCGGCGACGCCCGCCTTTTCCACAACCAGCCGTCCATCGCCGATCGCCGCCGCGAGGGCCGCATGCACCTGGGGCGCGACACGGAAACGATGCACATCCCAGAACGCCAGCAGCCGGCGTTTCACCGCTCGTCGTTCGCCTGGCGGCAGGGCGCCCCAGACGCGCGGCAGGTTGTAGCGCAGCGCGTCGATGGCCGGATGCCAGCCGCGACCCTGATCCGTTGACGCGCGAACGCGACGGCGCACGAGGTCGAGCAGGCCAAGGGCGGTCAGCGGAGGCGCGCAATCGCCCAGAAAATTGACGTCGTCGGCGAACAGCCCATGCGGCTGCGCCATCAGGCCGCGCCGCGATACCGCAATGAGCTTGCCCTTATGGCCGCGGCCCAACAGGCTCGCCGCCATATCGGCCATCGTGAGGCCCGTCCCGACAAGGAGCACCGATGCCTCTTTGTCGATCGACGAAAGACCATCCGCCCGCCAGGGATTAGCGATCAAGCGCGGATCGGCGGCGGCCGCGGCGCTGATGGGGCAGGGCGAACCCGCGACCGCATGGCCAAAGCAGAGCGCGACGCGGTCGGCTTCGACGGCGTCGCCGGTCGACAAAGCGATCGACCAACCGCCGTCCGCCGGACGGATGGCCGTCGCAAGGGCCCGGCGATGGCGTAAGGATACGCGTGGGGCGGCGGCGGTCAGGGTTTTCGCCAGCGTATCGGCGACATAGGCGCCGTAATGCGACCGGGCGACATAATGATGGCCGATGGCGTCCGTGCTCGCCCCGTCGCCTGGCAGAATCTGTTTTTGGAACAACCAGTCCGTGGCATGCGAGAGGTCGCCTGCAAACAGGCTCATGCGCTCGCTCGGCACATTGATGCGATGAAGCGGGTCGCTTGCGCTATAGGCGTGGCCGAGGCCAAGGGCCGCCGAAGGCTCGATGATGTCGATATCGAGCGGGCCCGGGATCAGGCGTGTCGCATGGATGACGAAGGCGACGCCGGTGAAGCCGCCGCCGACCACCGCAATGCGAAGCCTGCCTGCGCTCGCCAGCCTATCCGGCTCCGTCATCGGACGATGCAATGCTCAACCTCTGTCATGCAATAATGATATATTATTGATGGATTGCGTCAATTGATTGGACGTCGGCGCCCTCGCACACCCGCCCGAACAAAACCGTCAACGCAGCGCGTTCAGCGAATCGTCCGCCCGCCCGTCGAAATATTTTCGCAAAGCCTCTTCAAAAATCCCATTGTCGCCGGCCGCCGCCGCGAACAGCGTCATCGAGGATCGAAATTTCAGATCGTCGGGACTGCCGAAAATCTCATGCGCCGAACGACCCTCGACGAGACAGACCGCTTGCGTGCATGCGACCAGCCTTAGCCCCAGGATCGGATGGCCGAGATCATCGCGGTATCTCGGGTTGTGTCGTGACGATGAATTTCCAGTTGGCCAGCGCCGCGCGCCGATGCGGCGCCGCCTGCTCTTCATAGGAGGGGCTCTCCAGGATCCGGCGCAGCGAGGGAAAGCTCGTATAACGGACGATGACAATGTCATCCCACTGCTCGCCGTCCAAGCCGACCAGCACGCCGCGGACATTGCCGACCCAGAAGACCGCATGGTTCTCGCCCTCGGCGACCTGATTGAAGGCGGGCGCGTAGCGCTGGAGATAGGCTTCGCGGCCCGAGCATGGCGGCAGGCGGGTTCCTGGCTCATAGGCCGCCTGGTCACGATAGCGCACCATATTGACCATGAAGACCGGACCTGCTTCGGCAAGCGTCCTGCCCGCCGCCTCCAGGGCTGAGCGGGCGCATTCAATGGATGTCATTTCAGCTATCTCCTTGGATCGCCGCCTCTCAGCCCTCGTCATGCGAGCGCTCGGAACGGGTCGGAGAGACGATTGCGGGCTTGCTCTTGCATATAAATACGTCCAACTGTATTTATATGCAATGGCCAGACCTTCCCTCCGTGAGAAAATCATCGAGTCCGGCGTGCAGACGCTGCACGAGCGCGGCTTCGCCGGGGCCGGCGTCCGCGAGATCACCGCAGACGCCGGCGTTCCCCAAGGCTGCTTCACCAACCATTTCCGGTCGAAGGAAGCCTTCGCGGCGGCGATCCTCGATCGCTACCACGAGCGCACCCAGGCCGTCATGGACCGGACGCTGCGCGACGAAACCCGCCCTGCCGTCGAGCGTTTGCGCGCCTATTTCGACGCCATCACCGAATGGCTCGAAGCCGCCGGCTGGCGCTATGGTTGCCTTGTCGGCAACATGAGCCTCGAGGCGCCCGAGCACAGCGAGCTGCTTCGCAACCACTTGGTCGAGATCTGCGGCAAGCTTACGCATTCCTTTGCCGAGGTCGTGCGCGCTGGCCAGGCGGCGGGCGAGATTAGCAGCGATCTTGGCGCCGACGATGTCGCGACCTTCCTCCTCGCGGCCTGGGAGGGCGCGATGATGCGGATGAAGGTCGATCGTTCCCCCCTACCGATCGAGCAGTTCAAGCGGGTGCTGTTCGCCTCCATCCTCACGCCATCGGATGGGGACGCGAAACTGACGAAGCAGCCGGCGAGGATCGAAGAGGCGTGAGGCCACGACTTGCGGACGCGCGGCGATCTCTGAGCGTCATCGATAGCGAAGGCGGCCACAAAGGCTCCTTCGACGCCCATGACGAAAGTGAATTACAGCGTCGCCTTAATAGCGAATGTCTCAATGCGCGACCACAAGCGCCAATTCGATGCCGATCAGCGCGGCCAGCGCCACACCCGGCGGCAAATGCTTGTATTCCCGACGCCAAATGACGGTGGCAATCGCGGCGATCATCACCATCGCCACGAGCGCCAATCCCCAAATCCGCGTTGCGGGAAGAACGACGAGAGCGGCGCCAAGCACTTCGAGCGCGGCGGTGACGAAGTTCCACCACGCCGGATAACCCCAGCGTATAAACCCCGCCTGCACGGCCGCGCCGCCGATGGCGTTGAATAGACCGGCGCCGACAAATGCAAAGGCCAGTAGCCACGCCATCGCGCTTGCTACGGGTATCTGAAGGATCGTCATGGCTCGCTCCTATCGATTGGCGCCGATGAGGCTTGCGCCAACTGCGATGATGACCAGCGCCGTCAGGCCATGAATACCGAAGGCGGCTGTTCTGCTTCCCCCCCATCGAAGGACTGTCGCCGCATCGCCCCATGCGATGAGGCTCGCCACGAGCAAGAATTCGCCAAGCAAGCGCGGCGATCCGTTAGCCATGAGCAGGAAGACAAAAAGGCCGGACACGATGTCTCGCGTCCCCTTCACAGCCAGCCATCCGGTAAAGCCGGGCGACGGCGATGGAGAATGGGGGATGCCGAAGTCGCGTGATGCGGCGGCGGGGTCCCACAGAAAGCGCGACCCGATGAATAGAATTCCGACCGCGATCAGGCCGGAGAGCCAATATCCGGTGAGGATCATAGTGAACTCCTGTCAGTTGCAGAGATACTAGCAACGCTAGAATCAGTGTCAACCAAAATCTAGCATTGACACAAATACGCGCGTCGATAGGGTCTCTGAATGTCGATCGCCGAACGCAGAGAGCGCCAGCGGGCGGAGCGCTATGATCTCATCCTGGCTGCAGCGCGTGAACTGGCCGAAGCCGAGGGCTGGGACGCCGTCACCACGCGCCGTCTCGCGGGGCTAATCGACTATAGCCAGCCGGTTCTCTACAGCCACTTCAAGGGCAAGGCCGACATCATGGCCGCAGTGGCCACCAGAGGCTTCGAGGAACTTGCGGCGCGATTGAGAATGGAAACGGCGAACGTCACTGGCGCTCGGGACGTTTTGCGCAACGTCTGCGACGCCTATCTTGGTTTTGCCCGTTCGCGGCCGGTTATCTATGAGGCGATGTTCGTCTTGCCGACAAAGATCAAATTCGCCAGCGAGGAAACGCCGACGGCGCTCCGCGCCGCCTTCGCCGAGTTGGTCGCCGCACTGGGGCCAGATCGGCAAGAGCCGGAATTTTTGGCCGAAGTGCTGTGGAGCGCGTTGCATGGATTGGTCGTCCTCGCGCAATCTGGACGTATCCCAGCGACAGGCGCCGAGGCTCGATTAAACGTTCTCGTCCAAAAATTCGGTCGGTAGGCCACCCGATTTGCCAGCTTCCTTCGCCCCGGCCTAATCTCAGCGGACGCGTCGGCGCACGGCTGCGCGTCTTCGGGGGGGCGCCTGTGGGCCATATCAATTACATCTGCCTGCGCGGCAAAATCCACGCTTTCGCGCCCGCGGCGCCGGCGACGAACCCGCATCTTTGGGTCATCCTCGAAGCGGGCGGCCAGCAATATTTCGCGACGATCAATGTTCGCTCCGACAAGGGCCAGCCGGGCGATCCCGTCGGCAAATCCTATCTTTATTATCTGATCGACACCGATTTCCATCATCCGATTATCCCTTCGATCCTGGCGCGCCCGGAAGGCATGTCGCCGGTCAATCGCGACTATGCGTCGGGCGCGCTCGACTTCCAGCGCGGCGCGCTGTTCGACCCGCGCGCGATGCGCGTGCTGCCCGTCGAGGGCGAGGGCGACGACAGTCTCGTGCATCGCCTCAGCGCCATTTTCCAGATCGCCAAAAATCAGGGCGACGACGTGTTTTTCTATGGCAATCAATTTCACAAGGACAATCCGCATCAGACCGACGCGGTGTTCGGCTCGACGCCCGATACGCCGTTCGGAATCGACAATATTCACATGGTTCAGGGCGACCCGAAGGCGATCGACCAGCATGTGCGGGAAAATGGAACCTGGCATGACGGCGCCTGTTTCATCTGGGACGAACAGGGCAAGCGCATGACCGGCGCTTTCCTCGCATTTCAGACCCAGGCCTGGCACACGAACGACAACGGCGACGTCATTTATGGCGCGACCGGCTCCGAAGCGCCTCTCTACGATTTTTCCAATGGCCTTGGCGCGCCTTTGCCGCTGCCGCAGCGCGTGGCGGAATTGACCTCGCTCCATCGCGCGCCCGATGGGACGGGGGCGCTGATCGTCGCCAATATGACGAATGCGCCGATCGATCTCACGGGCTGGACGATCCTCGCCGACGCGAAAAAGATGATCCCCTTGCCCCAGGCCCAGGGCGTGGCGCCGGGCCAGCCGCTCTCCGTCGCGCTGGCCGCCGGGCTGTTGAACGATGCGGGCGGGATTCTGACGCTGGTCAATGCCGCCAATCTCAGGGTCGACAGCGTCGCCTATCTCGGCGGCGACGCGGCAAGCGGCTGGAGCACAAGCTTCTGACATGCTTTCAACCCTCGTCTCTCGCCTGAAGCCGCGACCGCTGACGAGGCGCCGATGATTCCCACGATCCAGACTCTGGTGTTTCTCCTGGCGGTGATCGCCGCGGCGGCTTTCATCGCGGCGCGATTGAAGATTCCGCCGTCCATTCTGCTGGTGCTGACCGGCGTGGCGCTCGCCCTCGTTCCAGGCCTGCCGACGGTCGAGATCGCCCCCGAATTCGTGCTTCTGGTGGTGCTGCCGCCGATCATCTATTCCTCCGCCGTCGCGATGAGCTGGCGCGAGTTCCGTTTCAACCTGCGCCCGATTTCGCTGCTCGCGGTGGGCTGCGTCCTGTTCACGACCGCCGCCACGGCCGCGGCGACGCATTATCTGTTGGGCCTGTCCTGGCCGTTGGGGTTTCTTCTGGGGGCGATCGTCTCGCCGCCCGACGCGCTGGCGCCGCTCTCCATCGCGCGCAGACTGCAGGTTCCCCGGCGCCTCCTCGTTATTCTCGAAGGCGAAGGCCTCGCCAATGACGCCACGGCGCTCGTCCTCTACCGCTTTGCCGTCGCCGCCGTCAGCGTTGGCGTATTTTCGTTCAGCCAGGCGGTGGGGACGTTCGCCGTCATCGTCGTCGGGGAAATCCTCTGGGGGATCGCGGTCGGCTGGCTGATGCTGCGCCTGCGGCGGTGGGTTGGCGATCCGCGCATCGAGATTACGCTTTCGATCTTGACGCCGTTTCTCGCCTATTGGCCGCCCGAACAAATGGGCGGGTCCGGCGTGCTCGCGACCGTCACAGCCGGGCTCTATATCAGTTGGAACGGGCTCCGGCTGATCAGCGCGGCGACGCGTCTCCAGGGCATCTTCTTCTGGGATTTCCTCAATTATCTGATCGAGGGCATGGTGTTCCTGATCACCGGCCTGCAGGCGCGGTCTGTGGTCGCCGGCATTCGCGGCTATTCGCTGTCCGAACTGGCCACTTCCGCGGCGCTCGTCAGCGCCGTGGTCATCGTCGCCCGCTTCGTCTGGCTGTATCCCGCGACTTATCTGCCGCGCTGGCTGGTTCCCGCGATCCGGCGCAACGATCCTTCGCCGCCCTGGCAATGGCCGTTCGCGTTAGCGTCCGCGGGGGTGCGCGGCGTCGTCTCGCTCGCGGCGGCGCTGGCGATCCCCCTGGTGACGGAGGGCGGTCAGGCGTTCCCCGAGCGCGATCTCATTCTTTTCCTGACATTCTCCGTCATTTTGGTGACGCTGGTCGGCCAGGGCCTGTTGCTGCCCTGGATCATCCGCGTGCTTGGCCTGGCCAATGCGGGACGGCGGGAACTTCAAGCCGATCGAATCGAGGAGCGCCAGGCGCGGCGGCAGGCGGTCGAGATGGCGATCGCGCGTTTCGATCAACTGGCGGTGGAAAAGACCCTGTCGGAGGATATCGCCGATCCGCTCCGGGCCGTTCAGCGCGCGCGACTGCAGCATATCGAACTGAAGGGCGGCGGCGGCGATCCGCCTAGCGCGTTCGCGGGTCTTCACGACGAGATCGAACTTCAACTGATTATCGCCGAGCGTCAGCTCGTCAACGATCTTTTCCGCGACGGCAAATTGAAGGACGAACCGCGCCGCCGCATCGAGCGGGAGCTCGATCTGCGCGAGGCTCGTCTCGCCAACCGGCGGGACGAGGATTAGGCGGGAACGGCGCCGCGTCGGCGGATACCCCGCCCACGCGGCAAATCGTCCATTTATGACGCCCGGCGCCCGCGGCCCCTCAGTCGGGTTGCGCGGTCAAAAGTCCTATGTTAGGCAACCCGCGCCTTGGGGTCCGGGGGGCGCGGGCCTCGCCGCGAGGCTTCCCAACTTCGATCCCAGGGTTTGGCGGCCGCTTTACGGCGGCGCGAGCCCTGCGGCAGAGCCATCGAGAGACCGAACACATTGGCGCAAGAGGAAAACATCGTTTCGGGAATGGCGGGGCGCTACGCCTCGGCTTTGTTCTCGCTGGCGAGAGAAGGGCAGCAGACCGATCAGGTCGCCGCCGCCCTTAAAACATTCGGCGGAATGATCGCCGAGAGCCCCGATCTTGAGCGCCTCGTGCGCAGCCCGATTTTTTCGGCGGAAGATCAGGTGAAGGCGCTCGGCGCCCTTCTCGACAAGGCGGGCATTTCCGGAGTCGCCGCCAATTTCATCAAGCTCGTCGCAACCAAACGGCGGCTGTTCGCGATCCGCGACATGATCGCCGATTATGACAAGCTCAACGATTCCTATCGCGGCGTCGCCCGCGCCGAAGTGACGAGCGCCGCTCCGCTCTCGGACGCTCATGTCGCGGCGCTGAAGGATGCGCTGAAAGGCGTGACCGGCGGCAAGGATGTCGAGATTTCTGTGAAAACCGATCGTTCGATCATTGGCGGCCTCATCGTCAAGCTTGGCTCGCGCATGGTCGACGGCTCGCTTAAAACCAAACTCAACGCAATTCGCACCCGTATGAAAGAGGTCGGCTGATGGATATCCGCGCCGCTGAGATTTCCTCCATTCTCAAGAACGAAATCGCCAGCTTCGGCAATGAAGCTGAGGTGACCGAAGTTGGTCAGGTGCTGTCGGTCGGCGACGGCATCGCCAGAGCCTATGGCCTCGACAATGTCCAGGCCGGCGAAATGGTCGAGTTCGAAAACGGCGTGCGCGGCATGGCGCTCAATCTCGAGAGCGACAATGTCGGCATCGTGATTTTCGGCTCGGAACGCGACATCAAGGAAGGCCAGACGGTCAAGCGCACCGGCGCCATCGTCGACGTGCCGATCGGCAAGGAGCTGCTTGGCCGCGTCGTCGACGCGCTCGGCAATCCGATCGACGGCAAGGGCCCGATTACTTCGGCCAAGCGCGCCCGCGTCGACGTCAAGGCGCCCGGCATCATTCCGCGCAAATCCGTGCATGAGCCGATGGCGACAGGCCTCAAGGCCGTCGACGCCTTGATCCCGATCGGCCGCGGCCAGCGCGAACTGATCATCGGCGATCGTCAGACCGGCAAGACGGCTTTGGCGCTCGATGCGATTCTCAACCAGAAGTCGATCAATCAGGGCACGGACGAAAAGGCCAAGCTTTACTGCGTCTATGTCGCCATCGGACAGAAGCGCTCGACGGTCGCCCAGTTCGCCAAGGTTCTCGAAGAGCATGGCGCGCTTGAATATACGATCATCGTCGCCGCCACCGCCTCCGATCCGGCGCCGATGCAGTTCCTGGCGCCGTTCTCCGGCTGCGCGATGGGCGAATTCTTCCGCGACAACGGCATGCATGCCTTGATGATCTATGACGATCTGTCCAAGCAGGCGGTCGCCTATCGCCAGATGTCGCTGCTGCTGCGCCGCCCGCCGGGCCGCGAAGCCTATCCCGGCGACGTGTTCTATCTGCATTCGCGCTTGCTCGAGCGCGCCGCCAAGATGAACGACGAGCACGGCGCGGGATCGCTGACCGCCCTGCCGGTCATCGAGACGCAGGCCAATGACGTTTCGGCCTATATCCCGACCAATGTGATTTCGATCACCGACGGCCAGATATTCCTGGAGACCGATCTGTTCTACCAGGGCATTCGCCCGGCGGTGAACGTCGGTCTGTCCGTGTCGCGAGTCGGCTCCGCCGCGCAGACCAAGGCGATGAAGAAGGTCGCGGGCAAGATCAAGGGCGAGCTCGCGCAATATCGCGAAATGGCGGCCTTCGCGCAGTTCGGCTCCGATCTCGACGCAACGACGCAGCGCCTGCTGAATCGCGGTTCGCGCCTGACCGAACTTCTCAAGCAGGCGCAATTTGCGCCGCTCAAGATGGAAGAACAGGTCTGTTCGATCTATTGCGGCGTCAACGGCTATCTCGACAAATTGCCGCTCGATCGCGTCAAGGCGTTCGAGGACGGATTGCTGTCGACGCTGCGCACCAAGAACCCTGAGATTCTTGAGACGATCCGCACTTCGCGCGATTTGTCGGACGACACTTCGGCCAAACTCAAGGCGGTGGTCGAGGCCTACGCCAAGAGCTTTGCTTAATGTTTCTCCCTCCCCCTTGTGGGGGAGGGTTGGGGTGGGGGTCGCACTGTCCCATCCCTAGGAATAATTTCGTTTCAATCTGTTAGGGCGGCGCGACCCCCCTCCCTAACCCTCCCCCACAAGGGGGGAGGGGACGCGCCTGGAGAGCCTAAGCGATGCCGTCCTTAAAGGACCTCAGAAACCGGATCGCCTCCGTCAAGTCGACGCAGAAGATCACCAAGGCGATGCAGATGGTCGCGGTCGCCAAGCTGCGCCGCGCCCAGGCCGCCGCTGAAGCCGCGCGTCCCTATGCCGAGCGCATCGAAACGGTGCTGACCAATCTGGCCGGCGGCGCCGTCGACGGCGCGCAAGGACCGAAGCTCTTGACCGGCACCGGCGCCCAACAGACCCATCTTCTTCTCGTCTGCACGGGCGAGCGCGGCCTGTGCGGCGCCTTCAACACGTCGATCGTGCGCCTGGCGCGCGAAAAGGCCAATGCGCTGATCGCGCAGGGCAAGACGATCAAGATCATTTGCGTCGGCAAGAAGGGCTATGACCAGCTTCGCCGCACGTTTGAAAAGCAGATCATCGACCTCGTCGATCTGCGCGCCGTGCGCACGCTCGGCTACGCCAACGCGCAGCCGATCGCCAAAAAGGTCCTCGATCTCTTCGAGGCCGGCGAGTTCGACGTCTGCACCTTGTTCTACGCGCGTTTCAAATCGGTGATCGCGCAGATCCCGACCGCCCAGCAATTGATTCCGCCCGAATTCGAGAAATCGGACGAGAACGCGCCGACCTATGATTACGAACCGGAAGAGGGCGAGATTCTCGCGCAATTGCTGCCGAGCGCCGTCGCCGTGCGCATCTATCGCGCGCTGCTCGAGAATATGGCGTCCTTCTACGGCTCGCAGATGAGCGCGATGGACAATGCGACGCGCAACGCCGGCGAAATGATCAAGAAGCTGACGCAACGCTATAATCGCACGCGTCAGGCGATGATCACCAAGGAACTGATCGAAATCATCTCGGGCGCTGAGGCGCTCTGAGCCCATCTATGCCGCGCTTGATGAGCGCGGCCCATTGCGAAGCGAGGACGACAGACATGGCAAACGCCAACAGACCGACCGGCCGCGTCACCCAGGTGATCGGCGCCGTCGTCGACGTGAAGTTCGACGGCCATCTGCCGGAAATTCTCAACGCGCTGGAGACGACCAACAACGGTTCGCGCCTCGTGCTTGAAGTCGCGCAGCATCTTGGCGAAAGCTCGGTGCGCTGCATCGCGATGGACATTTCCGAGGGCCTGGTGCGCGGCCAGGACGTGACCGACACGGGCGTGCCGATCTCCGTTCCCGTCGGCGCGGGAACGCTCGGGCGCATCATGAACGTCATCGGCGAGCCGGTCGACGAGGCTGGCCCGATCCCCGCCGAGGCGCGGCGCGCGATCCACCAGCCGACGCCGTCCTATGCCGAGCAATCGACGGAAGCGCAGATTCTCGTCACCGGCATCAAGGTCGTCGATCTGCTCGCGCCCTACGCCAAGGGCGGCAAGATCGGCCTGTTCGGCGGCGCGGGCGTCGGCAAGACCGTGCTCATTCAGGAGCTCATCAACAATGTCGCCAAGACGCATGGCGGCAATTCGGTGTTCGCCGGCGTCGGCGAGCGCACCCGCGAGGGCAACGACCTCTACCACGAGTTCATCGAATCGAAGGTCAACGCCGATCCCCATCATCCCGACCCTGACGTCAAATCGAAATGCGCCCTGGTGTTCGGCCAGATGAACGAGCCGCCGGGCGCCCGCATGCGCGTGGCTTTGTCAGGCCTCACCGTCGCCGAACATTTCCGCGATCAGGGACAGGACGTGCTGTTCTTCGTCGACAACATCTTCCGCTTCACCCAGGCGGGCTCCGAAGTGTCGGCCTTGCTCGGGCGCATTCCTTCGGCGGTGGGCTATCAGCCGACGCTCGCTACCGACATGGGCGCATTGCAGGAGCGCATCACGACGACGACAAAGGGTTCGATCACATCGGTGCAGGCGATCTACGTGCCCGCCGACGATTTGACCGATCCGGCGCCGGCGACCTCCTTTGCCCATTTGGACGCGACCACCGTGCTGTCGCGCTCGATCGCGGAAAAGGGCATTTATCCCGCCGTCGATCCGCTCGATTCGACCTCGCGCATGCTGACCGCCGCCGTCGTCGGCGAGGAGCATTACGCCGTCGCGCGCCAGGTGCAGCAGGTGCTGCAGCGCTACAAGGCTTTGCAGGACATCATCGCCATTCTGGGCATGGATGAATTGTCCGAAGAGGACAAGCTGACGGTGGCGCGCGCGCGCAAGATCGAGCGCTTCCTGTCGCAGCCTTTCGACGTCGCCGCCGTGTTCACCGGCTCGCCCGGCGTGCAGGTCAAGATCGAGGACACGGTCAAGGGCTTCAAGGGCATTCTCGAGGGCAAATACGACAGCCTGCCGGAAGCCGCATTCTATATGGTCGGCACGATCGAACAGGTTGTCGACAAGGCCAAGAAGCTCGCGGCGGAAGCGGCGTGATCCGCGCGGCGGCCTTGTCGACGAGTTGAAAGGGCGCGGTGCTGTTTCTCCCTCCCCCCTTGTGGGGGAGGGCAGGGCTGGGGGGTCGCACCGACCTATCCAAAAAGGATTGCGCCAACGGTTTGATAGGTTAGCGCGACCCCCCTCCCCAGCCCTCTCCCACAAGGGGGGAGGGGACGTGTCGGCCAATTTAGCTGATGCGGATTCGTAGACAGTTTTGAGACGGGATTGACGATGGCCAGTTTTCACTTCGAACTCGTTTCGCCTGATAAGCTGTTGTTCAACGGCGAGGCCGAGGATGTGCTGGTGCCGGGAACCGAGGGCGATTTTGTCGTCCTGCGCGACCATGCGCCGGTCATGACCTCGCTGCGGCCCGGCATCGTCGATATCGGCGAAGCCCAGGGCAAGCATACGCGCCTGTTCGTGCGCGGCGGCTTTGCCGATGTCAGCGCGGCCGGGCTCATCCTGCTGGCTGAGACCGCCATACCGGTCGATGAACTCAGCGCCGAGCGCCTCGGCGGCGAGATCAAGGACGCGGAGGAGGATCTTGCCGACGCGACCGAAGATCAGAAACGCCTCGCGCAGGAAAAGCTCGACCGGCTGAAAGAGCTGAAAGACGCGTTGAAAATCTGACGCGCGATCGGCCGGCGCGCCATGAGCGCGCCGACTGCGTTCCTTACACGTCCGCGCTATCGAGGCGCGTGTTGATGGCGACCGGCTCCCACGCCTTCAGTTGACGCAACAAGGTTTCGGCGTGGTCGCGGATCGCGTCGACCGCATCTTGCCCGAGTTGCAGGCGGAGCGGTGTCGCTTCCGCGTCAATCGCTTTTTCGATCGCCGCCGGGGCCTTGAGAGGGTCGCCCGCCTGCGTGCGATGGGCGCCGCGCGCGTAGTCGCGCGTGCCCCCGACCGTGTCGCGATAGGCGCCGAGCGCGGGCATGTGCCGAAGCGCCGCGCCCATCAGATCGGTGCGAAAAGCGCCAGGCTCGACGATCAGGACTTTGACGCCGAACGGCGCCATTTCGAGCGCCAGCGCTTCCGAAAGGCCCTCCATCGCAAATTTCGAGGCGGAATAGGCGCCAAAGCCGGCGAAAGACATTTGGCCGCCCATGCTCGAAATATTGACGATGGCTCCCGAACGTTGGGCGCGCAGAATGGGCAGCACGGCTTGTGTGACCGCAGCCATGCCGAAGAAATTGGTCTCCATCAGCGCGCGCAATTCCGCCTCAGGGGTTTCCTCGACCGCGCCGACGATTCCATAGCCGGCGTTGTTGATGACGACATCGATCCGACCGAAACGTTCGACGGCGCTTTGGACGGCTGCGGGCGCGTGCTCGGGGCGGGTGACGTCGAGCGTCAGAGCCAGGACGCGCTCGGGGGCCTGCGCGGATAGGTCGGCGAGCTTGGCAACGTCTCGGGCGGTGGCGACCACATTATGCCCTTTCGAGAGGGCATAGGCGGCGAAGGCGCGGCCGAAGCCCGAGGACGCGCCGGTGATGAACCAGGTCTTTTGAGAATTTGGCATCGGAGGCTCCTTTCGATCTGGCGTTTCGCGCCTCGGCGGCGAACGATCGAAAGATGTCACGGGTCAGATATATTGACAATTTGGTTTAGTTAGCATGCGTTATACGATATGATTCATGAATGGATCGCGATCTGCTCGCTCATCTGCCGGTCGTTCTCGCCGTCGCGCGGCGCGGCGGCTTCGGCGCGGCCGCCGCTGAACTCGGCATGGGGGCCTCCGCGGTGAGCCATGCCGTCAAGACGGTGGAGGAGCGCCTCGGCGCGCCTCTGTTCGCGCGGACCACCCGCAGCGTGGCGCTGACCGAAGCCGGCGCGAGCCTCATGGCGTCGCTCAGCCCGGCGTTCGAGGACATTCGCGCCGCGATCGAGCGTCTGCGCTCGGCGCGCGGACAGGTGACAGGCCTGTTGCGGATCAATGCGCCGCGCGTCGCTTTGCCGATTGCGATCACGCCCGTCCTGATCGAACTCGCACGGCGCCATCCCGATCTCGTCGTCGAGATCGCCGGGGACGATGGCCTGACGGATATTGTGGCGGGCGGCTTTGACGCCGGCGTCCGTCTCGGCGGCATGATCGCCCAGGACATGATCGCCGTTCGCCTCACCCTGCCATTCCGGGCGATCCTTGTCGCGGCCCCCAGCTACATCGAAGCGCGCGGCGCGCCGGCGACGATCGAGGATCTCGCGCGCCACAATTGCATCGGCTACCGGCTCATCGCATCGGGCGGCGTTTACGCCTGGGATCTCGCGCAGAACGGCGAGGATGTTTCGGTCAAAGTGAGGGGAACGGCGCTCGTCACCGATTCGACCTACGCCAAAGCTCTCGCGCTCGAGGGCGTCGGCATCGCCTATATCTTCGAACCGCTGGTCCGCACCGAGATCGAAGAGGGTCGGCTCGTCCAACTCCTGCCGCGGACGGCGATCGAAGAGCCGGGCCTATTCCTCTACTATCCGCGTCACGCATCGAACGCGCCCAAACTGCGCGCGTTCATCGACGCCGCCAGAGATGTCCTGGCGCCGGACGCGAAGGCGGGCGGTTAGCGGCGCTTTGGAATGTCGGGCCGGTCGTCCTTTCGTCCGGACGCCTTTGCGCTAGGCTCAGCGCCACGCTTCCATTGATTGCATGGAGGCCGCTCCGCCATGCAATCAACGGATAAATTCTGCTTCCTTTGCGCGTCTATATTTCACTGTAAATAAATGGATTTTAACGATCCATGTGATATATCGCCGCGAAGACGGCATCCACGAATATTCTTTCTGAAAATACGAATTTATGATAATCTTTCCGCGTTGTTTTCCAAAAGGACAATTCACAAGAAGGCCCGCTTTGAATGCCTGTCCGCGCCGCCCGAAAACCCGATCGCCTGGACCAAAGCGCGCGGCCAGCGCGACCGCTTTGCCGTCAGGCGCAGGCGATTTTGCGTCTGAAAATTTCGATTTGGAAGGCCAAAGGGGGGTTAAGTCTTTGATATCGCCCGTTTCGCGGATGCATCGGCGCTTCCGCGCATCCAAAAATCAAGGACTTAGCGGGAATTTCGACGGACCCTCTCTGGCCCTTCGGGCGCTCCGGCTATTCCGCGGCTATTCCATCGGCGCTTTTTGTCGCCCTCGCGCGCGGCGCCAGGCGTCGCTCGAAACCCTCCCGCCTGTCGATCGGCGGAAGGGCGGTTTGGCGCGTCGCAAGCGGCCGCGCGACGGGCGTCTTTCACGCCACCTTTTGCTTGGCCTTCAGCCAGCCGCGATTGACGATAACCTCGGCGATCTGGATCGCGTTGAGCGCGGCGCCCTTGCGCAGATTGTCCGACACGCACCACAGCACGAGGCCGTTGTCGATGGTCGGGTCCTCGCGGATGCGCGAGATATAGGTCGCATCCTCGCCGGCGGCTTCGTGCGGAGTGATGTAGCCACCGGACTCGCGCCGGTCGATGACCAGGCAACCCGGCGCTTCGCGCAAGATGTCGCGCGCCTCATCGGCGCTGATCGGATTTTCGAACTCGATATTGACCGCCTCCGAATGGCCGATGAAGACCGGCACGCGCACGCAGGTCGCGACAAGCTTGATCTTAGGGTCGAGGATTTTCTTGGTCTCGACGACCATCTTCCACTCTTCTTTGGTGAAGCCGTCCTCCATGAAGACGTCGATCTCAGGGATCACATTGAAAGCGATGCGCTTGGGGAATTTCTTGGCCTCGACCGGATCGGAGACAAAGACGGCGCGGGTCTGAGAGAATAATTCGTCCATCGCGTCCTTGCCCGCGCCCGACACCGATTGATAGGTGGAGACGATGACGCGCTTGATCGTCGCCTTGTCGTGCAAGGGCTTGAGGGCGACGACGAGTTGCGCGGTCGAGCAATTGGGATTGGCGATGATATATTTCTTGGAAAAGCCCTTGGCCGCGTCCGCGTTCACTTCCGGCACGACCAGCGGCACGTCAGGGTCCATGCGCCAGGCCGAGGAATTGTCGATGACGACGCAGCCCTTGGCGCCAATCTTCGGCGACCATTCCTTCGACACCGCGCCGCCCGCCGACATCAGGCAGATGTCGGTGTCCGAGAAATCGTAGTGCTCGAGATTTTTGCACTTCAGCGTCCTGTCGCCGAACGACACTTCGCGGCCCAATGAACGAGACGAAGCCAGCGCCACGACTTCGCTCACGGGAAAGCGGCGCTCCGCCAATATGTCGAGCATTTCGCGGCCCACATTGCCCGTCGCGCCGACGATTGCGACCTTGAAGCCTGCCATCTCACGATTTCCTTTTGCTGACCGATATTCCCCCCGCGTCGCCCCTGGGGGCTGGTTCCTCAAAACCCCCGCCGGGGGAGGAACCGGAGCTGAGGGCAAGACTAAAGCGTCGCGCCGCCTTTGCGGGCGGCGGGCTGGGTTTTCGTCAGCCGTTTGGACATTGCGATGGTCATGGTTCGCTCAGGCGCTCGTCTCACTTGTAGCGCAGGACGTTGGAAACCACGTCGCGACGCCCAAGTCAATCGGCGCTTGCGTAAAGTTCACGCCGCCTTGGTTTGGCGCTGGCGACGCGTCTTCGCCGGTCTGATCCCGGCTTCCTCAATCACCAGTTTGGGTTTGCGCGCAAGAATTCGCACGAGCATTCCAGCAGCGCCGGATGGCGAGCGCTCGCCGCGTTCCCACTTGCGCACCGTGCCGAGAGAGGCGCCCGTGACCTTGGCAAATTCCTCCTGCGTCAAGCCGGCGTTCAATCGTGTCGTCGCGACGAAGGTGCGGTCGACCTTCACTTTATGGACTCTCGCGCCGGGACTCGGCTGCCCTTTGGCGTAAGACAAGGCGTCGCCAAGCCCCGCGATCAGCGTCTCGAAGTCTTTCTTGTTCATCGACTTATCTTTCGTAATCTCGGCGGGCATGAGCACCCTGGGCGACTGCTTTATCTTCCATACTGCGCGCGGATTGCGTCAGTCAGCGCTCTCGCCTGCTTGCGTTGCAGCGGGTCGAGATCCGTTTGGTCGCTTTTGGCGTAAACAGCGATCAGAAACACCGGCATTCCCATATCGTGGAAAAAGGTGATGAGCCTGCCGCCCCCACGCTTGCCCCGACCTTGCAAAGGAATTCTCACCTTTCGTAGACCTCCGGTGTCCCGGATCACATCACCCGATTGCGGGTCCGCAGCAATCATGTTGATCACAACGGTCCTTTCGGCCTCGTCCATGATATCGGCGCCCATTTTGAGATAGGGGCTCGTCTCGACAACTGTGATTAGGGAAGGCGCCATCCTCCCCCTTCTCATACCCCAAAGGGGTAGATGGGACAAGGTTGGATTATCGGTGATTGAACGCCGCGTTGAATCGGGATTGCGCGCTCCGCGATGAGTCGCTATACCCCGCCGACCTTCTCACGTCGGAGCCTCGCGGCTCGGGTCGGAGATGGGCGCGTAGCTCAGCGGGAGAGCACTCCCTTGACATGGGAGGGGTCACAGGTTCAATCCCTGTCGTGCCCACCATTTCTAAGCTTTAGGCCCGCAGCCGCGTCACGGCGTAGGCGCAGAATACGCCGGCCAAAGCCAGCGCCATCCCGAACCAGGTGAAGGCGTATCCCAGGTGATTGTTGGGGAAGGCGAGAATTGTCTCGCCTCCTTGCGGCAGGTCGCCCGGGCTTCCCGTCGCGTCCGCGTCGATCGTAAACGGCGCTGCGCGCTCCAGCTTGAGCGCGGCGGCGATCGCGCCGGGATCGCGCGTGAACCATTGGCCGTGCGCGGCGTCGTCGGGCGGCGTGAACCAGGTGCGCGGTTCGCTCGCGCGCATCAATCCCGTCACGACAGTCTCTCCCGACGCTTTGTCCGATTGCGCGGCGAATCGCGCCTTTTGATCGTTGGGAATGAATCCGCGATTGACGATGACAACAGGGCCATCGGCGAGGCGCAGCGGCGTCAGGACGAGATAGCCGGGGCCGCTGAAGCGGCCATGCGGATTGTCCAGCGCGCGAAAGACAAAAACCTGGCGGCCGAGCTCATAGACGCCGCTGAGGCGCACATGGCGATATTCGTAGTCGTTTGGCGCGAGCTTCGCCCAATCGGCCTCGGGCGGCGCCTCGACCGGCGGCGCGGCGACGCGCGCCTGTACCTCAGCGATCAGGTTTTCCTTCCAGGCGAGGCGGTCCAATTGCCAGAAGCCAAGCCAGAGCAGGCCCGCCAGACCCACTAGAGCGAACAGGCCGAGCCAAAGCAGGGATCGCAGCCTTGCCGACATCGCTCAGCCCTTGAGCCGGCCGAGTTCCGCCTTGTTGCGGTATTGCAGAGCGATCAGCAGGCCCTTGAAAGGGCGCAGCAGACCGAGGCAGACGATCAGCGTCAGCGGCAGGAAGACGACCATATGGACCCACATCGGCGGCTGATAGACGACCTCCGTCCATAGCGCGGCGCCAAGGACGACGAACCCGCCGAACAACGCGACGAACACCGCCGGGCCGTCGCCCGATTCGGCGAAGGAATAATCGAGACCGCAATTCTCGCAACGGGGCGCGACGTTGATGAATCCGGAAAACATCCGGCCGTCGCCGCATCGAGGACAGCGCCCCGCCAAACCCGCTGAAATGGGCGAGATCGGTGGGTAATCTTGGTCGTCAGAACCCGTTTGCACGCACAATCCGCCGACAGCCTCGCGAAAGCGCGAGCCAGTAGGGTATAGGCGCCGCGCCATTGTATGGCAACACGCGGGCGTTCCGGCGGCATTCGCGCCGCTAGCCCGTAATCTATCGGGCCGGCGGCGATTTGCCGGCGCTTCTTTCTTCGCCTGAACTTGATTCCACTTGGTCGAGAAATGCTTTAAGCAGCGCTGAAACGTCATCCCTCCAAAAAGGATTCTCATGTCCGACATGGTTGATCGCCGCACCCTGTTGAAAGGCGCGGCCGCGACGGCTGCCGGTCTCGCCGCTCTTTCCGATTTCGAGGCGAAGGCCGCCGAAGCGCTGCGGTTCACCGAGCCGGTCGCATTTTCCTATGACGGACTAAAGGCGCGCGCCAAGGACATGGCGCGCTCGGCTTATGTCGGGCCGGCGCATCCGGCGCCCCAGGTTGTTCAAAAGATCAATTACGAGGAATGGGGCAAGATCACGTTCCGCACCGACCACGCTCTTTTCGCCGACGGCCCGGGTCGCTTTCCCGTCGAATTCTTTCACTTAGGATTGTTTTTCCAGAAGGCGGTCGATCTTCATGTGATCGAAGGCGGTCAATCGCGCAAGATCATCTACGATCAGTCCTATTTCGACATGCCCGCCGATTCGGTTGCGCGGCAAATGCCGGAGGGGGCGGGCTTTGCCGGCTTTCGCATCCAGGAATCGCGCGACGGCGCCCTCGACTGGCACAAGAACGATTGGGTGGCGTTCCTCGGCGCGGCCTATTTCCGTTCGATCGGCGAGCTCCGGCAATATGGCCTGTCCGCGCGCGGCATTGCGCTCAACGTCGCAGTCGACGATCATCCCGAGGAATTCCCGGACTTCACCAATTTCTTCATCGATTCGAATGAGGGCGCCGACAGCGTCACCCTTTATGCATTGATGGAAGGGCCTTCGATCGTCGGCGCCTATCGCTTCATCATGAAGCGAGGCAAAGGCGTCGTGATGGACATCGATTCGTCGCTCTTCATGCGCGCCCCCGTTTCACGCTTCGGCATTGGCGCTTTGACCTCGATGTACTGGTTCTCCGAGACCAAGAAAGAGACGGCTATCGACTGGCGTCCCGAGGTGCATGATTCGGATGGGCTGGCGATGTGGAGCGGCAATGGCGAGCGGCTCTGGCGTCCCCTCAACAATCCGCCGCGCATCATGGTCTCGGCCTTTTCGGACAATAATCCGCGCGGCTTCGGCCTGCTTCAGCGCGATCGCGTGTTCGACCATTATCTCGACGGCGTCAACTACGATCGCCGTCCGAGTCTTTGGGTCGAGCCTTTGCCCGGTCCGCAGGGCGAGGGCTGGGGCAAGGGCGCCATTCAGCTCTGCGAAATCCCGACCGATGACGAAATCCACGACAATGTCGTCGCCATGTGGGTGCCCGAGAAGCCGATTCCCGCCAATGCGCAGATCGATCTTTCTTATCGCCTGCATTGGCTCGCTGACGAACCTTACCCGTCCAAGTTGGGACGCTGCGTCGCCACGCGCCTGGGCAGGGGCGGGCAGGCGGGTCTGCCGCGGCCTCCGGGCGTACGCAAGTTCATGGTCGAATTTTTAGGCGGCCCGCTCGCCAGCCTTCCCTATGGAGCGGTGCCCGAGCCGGTGCTCAGCGCCTCGCGCGGTTCGTTCTCGACCTATAAGCTCGTTGAAGCGGTTCCCGACGACGTCCCCGGACATTGGCGCGTCCAGTTCGACCTTGACCCTGTCAGCGGACCCGATCCGGTCGAATTACGCTGCTTCCTGCAGGCCAATGGCGAGACTCTCACAGAGACCTGGATGTTCCAATACCATCCGTTTTAAGTCGCGGAGCCGTCACTCGCCATTCCTCATGCGCGTTCACAGGCTTGCTTGCTGCGTCGTCGTGGCGGAAGGGCGTTTGGTGCGATATTGACTGCGGGCCGCCGCGCCAGCGGAGATGGCGCTCACCGCAAGCAAAGTCACCCAGGACATTTGCGAGAAATCCTCGGACAGGAACGCTAGAGTCAGATCGCAGGCAAAAGCCGCCAACAGATAGGGCGCGATCTTTGCCCCTGTGGCGCCGACGCCGCGGAACCCCAGCCATGTGAGCGCCGCGCCAAGCAGCGCGCCGATGATCCCTAGTTCGTACCAAATCTCGAAGAGACCGACGCGAGGAATGGGCGCCGTCAGACCCGTTTCCACGCCTCGGATCGAGGTGTCGATCCCATGGCCTGTGAATAGTCGGAACGGCTCATGCAGCAGAATCTCGGCGGCGCCGGCCAGCGGCGCAAAAGGTCCCGACAGGCTTGAAAGCTTCGCATGGAAGAACCACCGCGCCAGCGTTGGCGAAATGGCGGGCGCCAGCGGCGAGAGCACGACGATCGCCGCCGCCAGAACGCCTAAGTCGAAGACCGTTCGTTTGACGTCGGACATGGCGAAAGACAGCGCGAGAAGGCCGACAAACAGCGCCGCCGCCGTGACGGGCGCGCCAATGGCGAAAATGAACGCCGCCGTCAGGATCATGAGCAGACGCGCCAGGCCGGTGCGTCCGCGCGCCGCCAGGCCCGCCATCGCGGGCCATAACATGACGACAAGCGCGACGCCGCTGCGCTCGATCCTCTCGGCATAGGACCCTATGCCCGCATGGTCCGCCAAGGCCAGCGCGAGGATCGCCAGCATCGCCAAAACGACGCCGACCGGAAACAAATAGAGGTCCGCCGCCCGCATATGGTCTCGTGAGCAGGCGATCCCGACGATAACCACCAATGCGGTTCCCACCAGTTTGAAGAGATGCTCGACCGCCTCGACGGGAAACGGCGTCCAGGCCAATGACAGTGCGCTCCAGGCGAAAAGTGCGAGGCTGACCAATCCCAACGGGGACCAGAGCGCTTGATTGAGGCGCTCTCCAACGCCCTGGACCGGACTGAGCAAGGCGGCGACAAGCAGGAGCGCCATGCCGATCGGGAAGAACAAGAAAATTGCACGCGACGAAAGAGCCTCGGCGCAAGGCGCCCCCAGCGCCAGAACGACATAGCCGAGTCGTTGCAGCAGGCGCGCGGCGTCCTCTGCGGCGTCGTTGGAGGCTGGGATCGAGAAATTGGCCATTCTTGGGAGGTCTCAATAGAATTCAGGCATCATACCGCACCGCGGTGGGGAACACTGTGGGGTTACGGCAACAGTGCCGTTGCAATATTGGTACGAATCGGGGGCGGCGGACGGCCTAATTGGCTGAAGCCGCATTGTTCGGCGGGCTAAAAATCACGATGTTGAGGCTTATCTCGTTGTTATAACGGGGTATAATGCCGCGACTTCGGAATTGCGCGTTGCCGGCTGGGGCTCGCGCGCCTTCCGTTACGTCAACCGCACCAGCAAGGCGCCGACGAATACGAGAAACACGCCCGCGACCCGGCCAAGCGTCAGTTCCCGGATAGCGAGGCCAAACAGGCCGAAGCGATCGATGGCCAGCGCGCCAATCAGTTGCCCGGCGACAACGAGGCAAAGCAAGGCGCCAGCGCCAATGCGCGGCGCCAGAAAGACATTGGCGCTCACATAGATCGCGCCGAGCGCCCCGCCAGCGAGTAGCAAATAAAGCGGCTGTTTCGTGAGATCGTCGAGCGCTGGTATTTGACGAAAAGCAAGGAAATTAACCGCGACGAGAACAATCAAACCGACGGCGAAAGAAATCATTGTCGCCGCGATCGGGCCGCCGATGCCGCGCCCAAGTTGCGCATTGATGACGGCTTGAAAGGGGAACAGGAAGCCCGCGATAAGCGCCAGAAGCGAAAGCAAAATAGAGAGGGGCGACATGGCGCGACCTTTGATGCGTCAGAACATAATGAACGGCGAATGGCTTTCGCCATCGCGCTGTTCGCGCGAAAAAAAGCGCGGCGCAAGGAAATGCGCCGCGCGAGAGATGCGTCGACCTCGGCGAGGGTTTACTTGGCCAGCGCCTTGTCGATCACGACATTCGAATAGGCGCCGGTCGGCTCCTTGGAGATGACCGGATCCGAACCGCCGGTGAGCAGCGTCTTGACGGTGCGCGCATAATCGGCCGGATCAAGCTTGCCGTCGGAACCGGCGGTCAGTTTGTTGATTTCAGCCATCATGCCGATCTGATGCTTCTCGGTCTGGGCGCCGGTCGAATCGTTTTCGAGCACGATCTTGGCTGCGGCGTCGCTGTTTTCGCGCGCCCACGCCCAGCCCTTCATCGAGGCTTTGACGAAACGCGCCATCTTGTCGACGAAGGCGGGATCCTTCAGTTTGTCTTCCATCACATAGAGGCCGTCCTCCAGAACGGCGACACCCTGATCCTCGTATTTGAAGACGACGAGCTGGTCGGGCTTGTAGCCGGCGTCGAGCACCTGCAAATATTCGTTGTAGGTCATCGTCGAAATGCAATCGGCCTGTTTTTGGATCAACGGATCGACGTTGAAGCCCTGCTTGAGAACTTTGACGCCGCCGGGCGAACCGTCAGTTTTGAGTCCGAGTTTGCCCATCCAGTTCAGGAAGGGGAATTCGTTGCCATAGAACCATACGCCGAGCGTGCGGTTCTTGAGATCGGCGGGAGCTTTCACGCCGGTGTCGGCGCGACAGGTCAACTCCAGGCCCGAATGCTTGAAGGGCTGCGCGATATTGACCATCGCGACGCCTTTTTCGCGGGACTGCAGCGCGTCCGCCATCCAGTCGACCACGACATCGGCGCCGCCGCCCGCCAGCACCTGGACGGGTCCAATGTCGGGACCGCCGGGTTTGATCGTGACATCAAGGCCGGCGTCCTTATAGAAGCCTTTGTCTTTGGCGACGTAGTAGCCGGCGAACTGCGCTTGCGTCACCCATTTGAGCTGCAGCGTCACCTTATCGGCGGCGTGCGCGGCGCCCGCAGCCAACAGCGCCGTTGACGCAATCAATGCATAGATCGTTTTTTTCATCGACTTTCTCCTCCTGCTTCAAAAAACATTCATGCGCCTCTCTGGCGGTAGGACGCATGCCAGAACGTCACGCGGCGCTCGATCAGCGCAACGATCCCATAGAACAGCGATCCGGTCAGCGCGGCGACGACGATGGTGGCCCACACCATATCGATGCTCATGCGGCCGACTTCGGTGCTGATGCGAAACCCCATGCCGACGGTCGGCGTGCCGAAAAACTCCGCGACGATGGCGCCGATCATCGCCAGCGTCGTATTGATCTTGAGCGCATTGAAGATGAACGGCAAGGCGGCGGGCAACCGCAATTGCCTGAGTGTCTGCCCATAGTTTGCGCCGTAGGTCTTCATCAGATCGCGCTCCATCGCGCCGGCGCTCGAAAGGCCCGCCACCGCGCTGACCAGCATCGGGAAGAACGTCATGACGACGACAACCGCGGCCTTGGACTGCCAATCGAAGCCGAACCACATGACCATGATCGGCGCGACGCCGACGATCGGCAGCGCCGAGACAAGATTGCCAAGCGGCAGCAGTCCTCGCTGCAGGAATTGCGATCGATCGATCAGGATCGCGACGAGAACGCCGGCGCCGCAACCGATGACATAGCCGGCGATGACGCCCTGGATGGTCTGCACGAAATCAGCGGCGAGGATCGGGATCGAGTGGATGAGGCGCAAGAAAATAACCGACGGCGCGGGCAAGATGACGAAAGGCACGCCAAACCCACGCACAACGAATTCCCAGACGATCAATACGCCCGCGCCAAACAGGGCGGGCGGCGCGAGATCGGCGGCGCTACGGGCGTTCATCGCGCAAAGCCCATGCGTCTGGACACAATGCGATCGGCTAGGCCGATCAGTCCGACCAGCGTCGCCGACAGCGCGGCCGCCGTCAACAAAGCCGCCCAGATCTGCACCGTTTGCCCGTAATAGGAGCCCGCCAGAAGTCGCGCGCCGAGGCCGCCGTCCTCGCTTTTTGTGACTTCAGCGACGACGGCCCCGACAAGCGCGGCGGCGACGCCGATTTTCATGCTGGCGAAGAAGAAAGGCGCGCTCGCCGGCGCGCGCAGTTTGAGAAACGTCTGCGCCCGCGTCGCGCAATAGGTGCGCATGAGATCGAGCTGCAGGGGATCGGGAGAACGCAGGCCTTTGACCATGCCGACCGTGACGGGAAAGAAAGACAGATAGGCGGCGATCACCGCTTTGGGGAGGATGCCGGTAATGTCGAACTGGTTGAGAATGACGACGATCATCGGCGCCAGCGCGATGATCGGAATCGTCTGCGAGGCGACGACCCAGGGCATCAGCGACTTCTCAAGCACCTTCACATTGACGATGAGTATGGCCAGCGCAATGCCCAGCGCCGAGCCGATCGCGAAGCCGAGGAGGGTCTCCTGCAACGTAATGAGGCCATGATAGACAAGGCTGCGTTTGGATGTCGGCGCGGTCTCAAGCACCGTCTTATTCAGCTCAGCGACGATCTGGTGAGGGGCGGGAAGTTTCGGACGCTCCATATTGAGATCGGCGATGGCTAGGTCCTCGGCGGAATAGTTCGTGACGCCGGCATTGGCGAAGAAGTCACGCTGAAGCGGCGTGTTCATCACAAGCGCGCCGACATACCAGACCACCAGCAATGCCGCGACGACGATCGTGACGGGAAGGACGTTCTTCATGCGCGCGCCGATCCCTTCTCCCGCTTCGCGGGAGAAGGTGGCGCGCAGCGCCCGTGGACGAACGAAGTTCGCCTTGAGACGAGGGCCAGCATCGTAGAGCGCGGCCGCAAAATGGCGCACCCGGTCGCATGGCCCTCATCCGACCCGACTTCGTCGGGCCACCTTCTCCCGCGAAGTGCGAGAAGGGCCAAAGACGCGCGGCGGTCAATCTTCATAGGAGTGCCCCTCGCGCAAGCCGTGCCGGACGCGATTGGCCACCTCGAGAAATTCCGGCGTTTCGCGGATGTCAAGCGTGCGATTGCGCGGAAAGTCGCATGCGATGACGTCGTGGATGCGCCCTGGGCGCGGCGACATCACGACGATGCGGGTCGACAGGAAAACCGCCTCGGGAATGGAATGGGTGACGAACAGCACGGTCTTTTTCGTCACGTCCCAGAGGCGCAGCAATTGCTCGTTGAGCTTGTCGCGCACGATCTCGTCGAGCGCGCCGAAAGGCTCGTCCATCAGCAGCAGATCGGGATCGAAGGACAGGGCCCTAGCGATCGAGGCGCGCTGCTGCATGCCGCCCGACAATTGCCATGGGAATTTCTTGCCGAACCCGGTCAGATTGACGAGCTCAAGGCCCTTGGCGACGCGCGCGTCGCGATCCGCCTTGGGATAGCCCATGATCTCCAGCGGCAACGCGATATTACGCGCAACGCTGCGCCAGGGGTAAAGCGCCGGCGCCTGGAAGACGTAGCCATAGGCGCGACTGGCGCGCGCTTCGTGCGGGCTCATGCCATTGACGCGAATGGCGCCCGACGTTGGCGCCTCCAAATCGGCGATCGCGCGCAAAAGCGTCGTCTTGCCGCAGCCCGACGGGCCGATGAAGGAGATGAATTCTCCGCGCTCCACCGCCAGATCAATGCCGCTCAGCGCCTGCACCGGCCCGTCCGCGGTGACAAAGCTCAGCGACAAATCGGCGACATCGATGACCCGCGCGCCAACATCCGTTTTTCCGTCGGTGGCGAGCGGGCTCAACATATTATCGCGTGACGCCTTTGGCCGCCGTGTGCTTCTTCCAGGCGGCGAGCGCGCGCGCCTCCGCGGGGAAGGGCTCGCGCTTGACGAATTGGCCGCGACCCGGCTCGACTTGAATCTTGCCGTCGCGCCACGGCACTTCGCCGCGCGACAGGGTGAAACGCGGCAGGCCCTGCACCTTGACGCCTTCGAAGACGTTGTAGTCGATCGCCGAGAGTTGGGTGGCGGCGGAGATGGTCTTCGACGCCTTCGGATCCCAGACGACAATGTCAGCGTCCGCTCCCGGCATGATCGCGCCCTTCTTCGGGTAGAGGTTGAGGATGCGCGCGATATTGGTCGAGGTCGCCGCGACGAATTCGTTCATCGTCAGGCGCCCCGTGCCGACGCCATAAGTCCAAAGCAGCGGCATGCGGTCTTCGAGGCCGCCGGTGCCATTGGGGATTTTGGTGAAGTCGTCCTTGCCGAAGGCTTTCTGCGCCGTTGTGAAGGCGCAGTGATCGGTGGCGACGACCTGCAGCGAGCCGGCGCGCAGACCGTTCCAGAGGTCGTCCTGATTCTTCTTGTCGCGGAACGGCGGCGACATCACGCGTCGCGCCGCATGCGCCCATTCCTTGTTGTAATATTCGCTTTCGTCGAGAATGAGATGCTGAATCAGCGGTTCGCCATAGACGCGCATGCCCTTGGCGCGCGCGCGCCGGATCGCCTCATGCGCCTGGATGCAGGACGTATGCACGACATAGAGCGGGCAACCCGCCTGATCGGCGATCATGATCGCGCGATTGGTCGCCTCGCCCTCGACTTCCGGTGGACGTGACAGCGCGTGACCCTCCGGCCCGGTAATGCCGGCCTTCAGATATTTGGCCTGCAGCGATGCGACGACGTCGCCGTTCTCGGCGTGGACGAGCGGCATGGCGCCAAGTTCGGCGCAGCGCTGGAACGAGGCGAATAATTCCTCGTCATTGACCATCAGCGCGCCTTTATAGGCCATGAAATGCTTGAAGGTCGTCACGCCCTTTTCGACGACCTTGGCCATGTCTTCGCGCACTTTGTCCGACCAATAGGTGATGCACATGTGGTAGGCGTAGTCGGCGCAGGCCGTCTTGGAGCGCCGATCCCAATCGGCCCAGGCCTCCATGAGGGGCTGGCCGTTGCCGGGAATGCAGAAGTCGACGACCATGGTCGTGCCGCCGGAAAGCGCGGCCTTGGTGCCGCTCTCATAATGATCGGCGGAAGTCGTGCCCATGAAAGGCATTTCAAGATGCGTGTGCGGGTCGATGCCGCCTGGCATGACAAAACAATCCGACCCGTCGAGCGTTGTATCGCCCGTCAGATTGGGGCCGATAGCCGCAATCTTTTCACCCTCGACGAGGACGTCGGCTTTGTAAGTGCGGTCGGCGGCGACGACAGTACCGCCCTTGATGACAAGCGACATATCTAGTTCTCCGCGAATGTGATGGGAGCGCGGCTTCTCACGCCACAATCTCCGCTTTTTCCAGCACCGCATGCATCAGCACATTGGCGCCAGCCGTCGACCATTCTTGTTTGATATCTTCGCTCTCGTTATGGCTGACGCCGTCGACGCAGGGCGTGAAAATCATTGAAGTCGGCGCGACGCGAGCGAGATAGCAAGCATCGTGCCCCGCGCCCGAGACGATATCGCGATGCGACAGGCCCAGATGTTTCGCCGCCTGGCGCACCGCGGCGACGCAGCTCTCGTCGAATGGAACAGGCGGATAGTAAAAGACCTGCTTGATGTCGACGGTCAGACCGATGGCCGCTGCGATCTTCTCGACGCCTTCCCTGAGCGCGGCGTCCATTTCGCTCAACGTCGCATCGATCGGATGACGGAATTCGCAAGTCATGAAGACTTCGCCGGGGATCACATTGCGCGAATTGGGATAGGGGTTGAGCATGCCGACCGTCGACACCGCGAGCGGCGCCTTGGACAGGCCGATCTGATTGACGAGTTCGACAATCCGCGCGGCGCCCAGCAGCGCATCCTTGCGGCGCGGCATCGGCGTCGAGCCAGCGTGGCTTTCAAAGCCGGTCAGCCGGATTTCATACCAGCGCTGGCCCTGGCCATGGGTAACAACGCCGACATCGATCGATTCATCCTCGAGAATCGGTCCCTGCTCGATATGCAATTCGAAGAAGGCGTGGATCGGCCGGCCGCCGATCGGCTCGCTGCCTTTGTAGCCGATGCGCTCCAGTTCATCGCCCAGTTTCTTGCCCTCGGCGTCGATGCGCGAATAGGCGAATTCTTTCGTATAGGCGCCTGCGAACACGCCCGATGAAATCATCGCCGGCGCATAGCGCGACCCTTCCTCGTTGGTCCAGTTGGCGATCTCGATCGGGCGGCGCGTCTTGATCTTGAGATCGTTCAGCGACCGCACGACTTCCAGCGCGCCCAGAACGCCGAGCACGCCATCGAATTTGCCGCCCGTCGGCTGCGTATCGAGATGAGAGCCCATCATAACCGGCGGCAAATGATCTTCGACGCCGGCGCGGCGCGCGAACATATTGCCCATTTCGTCAACCTTGACGACGCAGCCCTCTTTCTCGCACCAGGCGGCGAAGAGCTCGCGACCCTGCTTGTCGAGATCGGTCAGCGTCAGGCGTTTGCAACCGCCTTTGGGCGTGCCGCCGATCTTGGCCATTTCCATGAGTGCGTCCCACAGCCTTTGGCCGTTGATGCGCACATTCGACAGGTCTGACATCCTCGCCGCCCCCTTGAAACGCTGGCAACGCTATTATGAATTTGACCAAATGGTCAAATGCCGCGATCTTGTCCAAGGCGCCAATAATTACGGCGCCTTCAAAAGAGGAATTTGCCGCGAGGCGGGTGTCGTCTCCACCTGAGAAAATGACTGAAAACAAAGACCTGCCTTGCCAGCCCGCCCATCGCGCCGGCGGATCGAGCCGGGTTTGCGAGGATCTTTTGTGAACAAGCCGCTTGTTAAAGTCTCAATCCGCGCCGAAAACGAACGGATGATCCTGGAGGCGGCGGAAGCCGTCTTCGCCGAACAAGGCTTTGGCGGCGCGACGACGGCGGCCATCGCAACGCGGGCGGGCGTTCCCAAAGCCAACCTGCATTATTATTTTCCGACCAAAGCGGCGCTTTATCGCGCCGTGATCGAGCGTGTGCTGACCGCGTGGCTGGCGGCGGCCTCTTCTTTCGATCAGAGCGACGATCCGCGCGAAGCTCTGTCGCGCTATATCGGCGCGAAGATGGATCTTGCCCGCTCGATGCCGTTGGGATCGCAGATCTGGGCGAGCGAGATCATGCGCGGGGCCCCTTTCATCCAGGACTTTCTCGAAACGACGCTCGCCGACTGGGTGGAATCGCGCAGCCGCATTGTGCGGCGTTGGATCGGCGAGGGGAAATTACGGCCGATCGAACCCCGCTACCTCTTCTATATGATCTGGGCGACGACCCAGCATTACGCCAATGCCGCCCATGAAATCTCGACGATCGAGAATGGAAACTCGCTCGACGATTCCAAATTCGAATTGGCGCGCCGGCAGGTGATCGAGACCATCGTCGAAGGCTTGATTGCGAGGTGACCACACGCTAAGGTTGCATTGCATGGGTGGATCAATCCGAGGATTGGGGGCCGCAATGAACTGTCGTCGCTGGAAATTTCACGTCATTTTTGTCGTTTCTATCATCGCTGCGCCGATTGGCTTTGCGTTATGTTCGGCTTCGGCCGCCAGGGCGGCGGGAGCCGGATGCGACGTTGGCAAATGGCCGCTATCGGCCATTCAAGCTCATTTTGGTGGAACGTTGCCAGCCCTCGCCAACGGCGATTCTCTGCCCACGCTTGGCGCGCCCGTGCTGATCAATTTGTCGGCGCAAAACGAAGTCACATTCGCGCATGCGCCCGGCCGGAAAAGCAAAGCCAACCCCGCTTACGCCGCGGTCGTCAAGCTTGGCGCCGAGCCAGCAGCGACCTATCAGGTCACGGTTTCGGACGGCGCGTGGGTCGATGTCATCGAGAACGGCGAAATCATCAAGCAATCGGGCTATGTCCGCACCAAGGACTGTCCCGGCATCGACAAAAGCATCCGCTTCAAGACCAACGGCGGCCCGCTGACGATTCAGATCAGCGGCGCCTACGCGAAGACAATAAAGGTCGAGGCGGCGCGGGCAGAGTAAGGGAACCCCTTCTGGCCGAAGCCGCCGCAAACGTCGGATCGTTCAAGATCGTCAGCGGCCAGGGTACCAATATGCCGCCTGCGCCTTGGTGCGGTCCACCACGACGAACTGATTGGCGAAGACGCGATAGGGATAGCTCCATTCGCCGTCTGGCCATTGCACGCGGATTTCCGCGCGCTCGGCGGTGCCCAGGCCTACATGCACCCAGCCTGCATGGCCCGAGGCGTCGCCGCCGCCAACCTGGATCGTCCGCATCATCGTGCGCGTTCCTGTCTTGACCGCGATTTTCGCGCCGACCGCATTGCGATTGGGATTAGGCTCGCTGAGGCGGATTTCGCTCCAATTGCCCATCGGTCCGGGCGGACCATCGTCGACCTTGGCGCCGAGATTGCGAAAGAGGCTGGCCGGCGCGCCCCGATTGACGACGAGAATATCCAGCTTGCCGTCGAGATTGAAGTCGGAGATGAGCGCGCCGCGTCCTTTTCTGTTCAGCGCGATCCCCGCCTCCGCGCCTGCCTCCGCGAACTTGCCGTTCCATTGGCCAAGAAGCAGATTGTTGGGATCGAAAGAAGCAAAATCGGGCATTTGCTCGACATTGCCTTTGGCGATGAACAAGTCGAGCAGGCCGTCATTGTTGAAATCGGCAAATTCGCTATGCCAACCGGTCGAAGGCTTCTGGTCGCCACCCGCGTAAGGGATATGCGCGGTCGCGCCGCGCTCGCCGGCGATGTCGCGATAGACCGGCGCCTCGCCCTTGCCGCTCTCTTCGGCATCCAACTTCTGCAGCTTCGTGTCGCCCATCGAAGTCAGCGCATATTCGGGATAACCGTCGCCGTCGATGTCGCCTTCCGCGATGCCCATACCGAAAATCGAGACATGCCGCCAGCCGTCGGCGCGCCCATAAAGCTTGGGCGTTTTGTCCGGTTCAATCTTCCACATCTGCTCTTCGCCGCCGCGATAATATTGTCGATCGTTGGAGACGCGCAGCGACGCCGTGCCCGACTTGTTCCAGTCGGTGAATAGCATCGACAGCGCGCAAAAGCCTGGGGCCAGCGGCGTGCGCACCGAATAGTCCGGCTTGTCGCCGGGCTGCGGGCGGTAAAGCGAATTCTCCTCGCAGGTGCCCCAAGGCGATCCCGGCGCGTGCCTATCGACATAATGGCCGATCGCCAGCGTGGGGAACTTTTGACCAGGCTCCCACTCAGCGGCGAACGCGGTCGTCCAGCCGGGATCGCCGTCAAAACCCCATTCTTTATTGGCGATCGTGAAAGAGCAGTCGGGGCCGCCTTTCAGCAGAAGATTGCCGCCGACCCTCAGAACGAACATATCCATATGGCCATCGCCGTCGATATCGATGGGATAGGCCCCGATAATTCCTTCAAGCTCGTGATGGCCGGTATCGAAGGTGAGCGGCTTCTCTTCGAAGCGAAGCGGGCCGCCCGCCGTCGACTTATTGACGAAGAGCTTGGCGGGATTTTTGCCGCCGGCCAAGAAAACGGATGGAAAACCGGACCCGTCGCAATCAACCGCCGCCCCTCCGCCGCCGACGAAGAATTCCCATGGCCCGTCATAGACGCTGTTAAGGTCGGCCGCCGCCGCCTCTTCATGCATGATCGGAATGTCGCCGAGCGGTTTTTGCGGCGCATCCTCGGCGCGCGCGGGCGCGACGCAAAACATGACGAAGGCGATAGCCGACACGAAAAGGACGCACGCGCTTGCCTGCTTTCGCGGAAAGCGCAAACGCCGGTCGTTTGAAGGAAAGTCTGTCATCACGGCGCCTTGATTTCCAGGGAGCGCAGAAAGGCGATGACGTCATCTCTCATCTCCTTATCCGCCCCCAGATAGGCGTCGCGTGCAAAACGCGCTTCGCCGCCATGGGCGCGAATGATTTCATCGAGCGAGCGGAAATCGCCGCGGTGACCATATGGCGCCGTCGAGCCGACCCCCCAGAGCCGCGGCGTCAGGAACACATCGCGTTCGACAAAACGTTGCGCCTGCAGTTCATTGCCGAGCGCATTGACCTGCGCGTCGACCATCAGGTGACGCTTGAGATCGCTGAACAGCGGAATCAGCCATTCGCCCTTTTCGTTCTTTTGCAATTGGCTGGCGAAAGGCATTTTTGACAGATCAATTTGGATCGACCGCTCGGTCTCCGATGCGCGCAGGGTGCCGGCCATGTCATAGGGCGCGGGGTCGGTAAAGGTCAGCGATTTTAGGGGTAGCGTCGCGATATGGCAGCTCGCGCAACCCAACGCTGTGAACTGCTTGGCGCCTTCGTCCGCGGCGATGCGCCAGTCGTCCGGCAGATCCTGCTTGACGGTGGGCGGCGGCAGGCTCGCCTGAAATGCGACAAGCGCGGAAATATCGCCCGGCGTCACGGCGTCGGGCACGCCGCTTTCAGAGAAATCATGCGTGCCGGTCCAGCGCACGCCGAACCGCTCGGTCGCCTCCATGCCGTGATGGATATTCATCGCGTTGATTGTGAACTGACGTATCGAAGCGAAGACGCCTTTGCGGCTGAACGGGCGCAAGACGAGATCGGCGTCGACGCCCTCTATTTGATCCAGATCGACGATGCCGTCGGGATGAGCAAGGATCGAACCGAAGCGCACGCCTTTCGCGACGAGGTCGGCGTGTATGTCCTTGCCGCCCACCCGCGCCTGTTTGACCGCTTCGTCGCGCGCGCGCTGTAGATCGGCGGTCATTTCGCGAGCCAGCAGTTCGATCAATCCCGCGCCCATCAGTGCGATCGTATGGCGTTCGCTGGAAAAAGTCGGATCGGTATTGTCGAATGCGGCGCTTTCGAATCCTTCGGAGACGAAGACATTGGCGACGAAATCCGCGCTGCCGCCCGTGATCGGATCATTGTGGCAGCCAGCGCAGGAATTGGAATCGGGGCCGCTGGTGCGGCTGAACGGCGGGTTCGTACCAGTCTTTCGTTTGGTGGGGACAATCGCTTGGGTTGCTTTAGGACGGCCGGCGCCGTCCTCAAGGGTAAATTTCGCCTTGAACAATTGGCGCCCGCGCTCGATCAGCGCGGGAAGCGCCTCCGGCCCTGCTTTGGCGACAGCGTCGAAATCGACGTGGGATGTGAAGACTTTCTCGTCCCAACTCGCGCTGTGGACTTGGCCGATCGCGCCAGAAACCACGATCGCAACTCCGGCCGCCATCGCCGCCTTTTTCATTCGCGGCGCCCTCCCTCTAAATCTCGGGTTCTTTTTGGCCGTCGGCCTGACCCCGTCTCTTCCGGAATAGAAAACCCGATATTTGTCGCGCCGGCAAGCCGGGCGCCCGTTATTTATGCGTGATACAAAAAAATTATTTTTTGAATGTCATCAGTATATTGACAGCGATGGCCGGTACAAGCAGTGTCGGATCGCGCGATCAACGCGCCGCCGTGCTAATTGGCCGGTTGCTTAAATTGGGCGCGTCTATTGACGTCCGCGCCCTTCGAGGGGAGGAAAACCTATGAGGAATGCGCAGACACGCGCCTTCGGGGCGGCGCTATTAGGGTTGACAAGCGCGCTGCTTCTCAGCGCCTCGGCGATGCCGGCCGATGCCGCCGGCAAGAAGATCGCTGCGTCCTGGAAGACTTTCCAGGAAGAGCGCTGGAAGACCGACGACGCCGCCATCAAAAAGGTGATTGAGGCCGCCGGCGACACCTATATCTCGGCGGACGCGCAAGGCTCCGCCGCCAAGCAGGCGTCCGACATCGAAGCCCTCATCGCGCAGAAGGTCGACGTCATTCTCGTCGTCGCCTATGATTCGGACGCGATTCTGCCCTCGATCAAGGCGGCCAATGACGCCGGCGTGAAGATGATCGCCTATGACGTGCAGTTCGAGGATCCGAACTCGCTTTACATCACCTTCGACAATATCGGCGTCGGCCGCCTGATGGCGCAGGAGGTCCTGAAGGCCAAACCGGCGGGCAACTACGCTTTCATCAAGGGCGACAAGGGCGACCCGAACGCGACGTTCCTCTTCAGCGGCATCACGGAAGTTCTGAAGCCGGCGATGGACGCCGGTAAGATCAAGAACGTTTGCGAGACCTTCACCGATGGGTGGAAGCCCGACAACGCCCAGAAGAACATGGAGCAATGCCTGACCAAGCAGAACAATAAGGTCGATGCTGTCGTGTCCGAGAACGACGGCATGGCCTCTGGCGTGGTCGCAGCCCTCAAGGCGCAGGGTATGGACGGTCAGGTGCCGGTTTCTGGTCAGGATGGCGATCTTGCCGCCATCAACCGCGTTGCGCTCGGCACGCAGACTGTGTCGATCTGGAAGGACAGCCGCGTTCTTGGCAAGGCGGCCGCCGAGGCCGCGATCGCCATCGCGGACGGCAAGAAGATCGCCGATCTTCCGGGAGTGGCGAAGTTCAACAAGGGCAAGAAGGGCGTGGAGATGAACTCCATCCTGCTTCCCCCCGATCCGATCACCAAGAACAATCTCGGCGACGTGATCGACACCGGCTGGATCAGCAAGGACAAGGCCTGCGCCGGCGTCAAGCCCGGTACTGTCAAGGGCTGTGGCTGAGGATGACGTGAGAAGCTGGTTGCAAAACCGGTTTCCGTCTGCATGATTGACCGCGCGGCTCGTAAGAGCCACGCGGTTAATTTATTCCCCTCCCCCGGTTCGTGGTGGGATGGGATAAGAAGACAATGCCGGGGAGGCGAGAATGGCGAGCGTGGCGGACGCGAAGCCCAGCCCTATGATGGCGCAAGAAAGTCCGGTGCAGCGCTTTTTCCGGGCGACCGAGATTGACACCCGCCTGTTGGGCATGATCGGCGCGCTGATCCTCATTTGGCTTGGTTTTCAGGTCGTCGGCCAGTGGCTCACCGGCGATGGCGTGTTCCTCACCCCCCGCAATCTCTGGAACCTCTCTGTCCAAACCTCGGCTATCGCGATCATGAGCACCGGCATGGTGCTCATCATTGTCATGCGCCACATCGATTTGTCGGTGGGGTCGATGCTGAGTTTCATCGGCGTCGTGACAGGCGTGGCGCAGGCCTATTGGCTGGCGCCCACGCTGGGTTCGGACCACCCGGTCATTTGGATCATCGCTGTTGTTATTGCGCTCGCCCTTGGCGCTGCTCTTGGAGCCTTCAATGGTTTCCTCGTCGCCTATGCGGGCATTCCCTCCTTTATCGTCACGTTAGGCGGCTTGATCGTTTACAATGGCGCCGCCTGGTGGGTGATCCGCGGCGAGACCGTCGCCCCCATGGACAGCCGCTTCGAACTGATCGGCGGCACGCCGAGGGCGGCTTGGATTGGCGCTACGGCAAGCTGGGCGCTTGGCGCGGTCGCTTGTCTCGCCATTCTGGTTGGAATTCTTTCTAACCGAGCCGCTCGGGCTCGGTTCCGGTTTCCGCAACGCCCGATCTGGGCGGAATTGTTTCTGGGGATTGTCGGTTGCGCCCTTTCACTGGGCGCCGTCTTCGTCGTCAACTCATACGCCTGGCCGCCAAAGGTTGCCGAGGCCTATGCCAATGAACATAACATCCAAATACCTCCAGAAGGGCTCAATTTTTCGCACGGTTTCGCCATTCCTGTACTGATCGCGCTCGGCGTCGGCATCGTGATGACCTTCATCGCCACCCGCACCCGATTCGGTCGGTATGTCTACGCCATCGGCGGCAATCCCGAGGCGGCCGAACTGGCGGGCGTCAATACTCGCAAGATCACGCTGCTGATGTTCATGCTGATGGGCATGCTTGTGGCGATTTCGGCCTGCATCACCGCCGGGCGGCTTGACGCCGCGTCGAACTCCCTCGGCCAATTCGACGAGTTGTACGTGATCGCGGCGACCGTCATTGGCGGCACCTCCCTGGCGGGTGGCGTCGGCACCATCTATGGCGCCATGCTTGGCGCGCTGGTGATGCAATCGCTGCAATCGGGCATGACGCTGCTTAACTTCGATAGCGCCGTGAAGGACGTAATCGTTGGATCGGTATTGGTGTTCGCGGTATGGATCGACCAGCTATACCGCCGCCGGAAGACATGATCGAGGCTCCGATGGAAACCCAAGCCGCGCCTGCCAATGACGCGAGGCCAGCTCCGCTCGTGGAATTGCGCGAGATCTCCATCGCCTTCGGCGGCATCAAGGCCGTCGACCGGGCTTCCATTGACCTCTATCCCGGCGAAGTCGTTGGCCTGCTCGGTCACAATGGCGCCGGCAAGTCGACGCTGATCAAGGTGTTGTCGGGCGCCTATAAGCGCGAGCACGGCGTGATTTTGATCAACGGCGAAGAAGCGGCGATCAACAATCCACGCGACGCCAAGGCCTATGGCATTGAGACGATTTACCAGACGCTCGCGCTCGCCGATAATGTCGACGCCGCCTCGAACCTATTTCTGGGGCGGGAAATCCGCACACGCTGGGGCACACTCGACGACGTGGCGATGGAATCGCAGGCGCGAGAGGTTATGGGGCGGCTCAATCCGAATTTTCGTCGCTTCAAGGATCCTGTTAAATCGCTTTCGGGTGGGCAGCGCCAGTCCGTCGCCATTGCGCGCGCCATTCATTTCAATGCGCGCATCCTCATTATGGACGAGCCAACCGCCGCCCTCGGCCCGCAGGAAACGGCGCAGGTCGGCGAACTCATCAAGCAATTGAAGGCGGAAGGCATCGGCATTTTCCTCATCAGCCACGATATCCACGATGTGTTCGATCTGGCCGATCGCGTCGCCGTCATGAAGAACGGTCAGGTGGTGGGCGCCGCCAGAACAGAGGATGTCACCAAAGACGAAGTGCTCGGCATGATCATCCTTGGCAAATGTCCGCCCGGCGCGATTCCGGGCCCGGGCGCGCTGCGCGCCAATTGAAGGTCCTAATCCTCCAGCGTTTCGCGCAACGCGCTGAGCCGCGAGAGTTGTTCGAGAAAAAGCTTTTGTTCCTTCGGCGAGCCGATCAAAGCGCTGATGCGCGCCTCGTGGGCGGCGCGGATCGCATGGAACTGTTCAATGACCGACTGCCCCGCTTTGGTCAGATAGAGCGCATTGGCGCGGCGGTCTGCGGCGACCTGACGACGCACCACCAGCTTTCGCCTTTCGAATTCGTCGATCAGTTTGACGAAATTCGATCTCTTGATCGCTAGGGATTGCGCGATCGCCGCTTGCGACGAGCCCGGGTTGCGATCGATCGCGGTCAACACCCCATATTGGGATGGGCGAATGTTATGGTCGGCGAAAGAGCGGATGAAATCGTCGAAGACGGCAAGCTGCGCGCGCCGAAGCTGATAGCCTATAAGCGCGACGAGCGCGGATAAATCGATCGGTCCGCCGGTCTCGAGCTTGGCCGCCTCGTCCGTATCGCTCGGCATTCTGGCTCCCCTCAATCGCTTGGCCCGACTTGCAATCTGGCGGCGGCTTTGCCTCAAGATCGCCAAGCGCTATCGCAATTTAAATGACTTTCAAAGGGAAAGCGCGTCGATGCGACGCCCTTCTGGGCGCGCCGAAAAGCTCTTGACGCTTGCGGCGCGCCTCGCTAGGTTCCGCAAATCAATAGACTTTGGACGAGAGCTACTGTGACTTTGACCCTTATTGTATCCTTGGCGCTGGAGACGGGACAGGCTTAGAGCTTGCGATCCCGGATCTGGCGCTACCCGAAGGCCCGAGAGGGCCTTTTTTATTGCCTGCAATTCCTCGCCCGCCGCCTTTGATTTAAATGGGAAAAGTCGCGGCATTCCCTTGAACCGTACGGAGCACCAAGATGTCGAAGCAGATGACCGGCGCTGAAATGGTCGTCGAGGCGCTCAAAGATCAGGGCGTGGACGTTCTGTTCGGCTACCCCGGCGGCGCGGTGTTGCCAATTTACGACGCGATCTTTCATCAGAATAAATTGCGTCATGTGCTCGTGCGCCACGAACAGGGCGCCGCTCATGCGGCCGAAGGCTATGCGCGCTCGACAGGGAAGGTTGGCGTGCTGCTGGTCACATCGGGACCGGGAGCCACCAATGCGGTCACAGGCCTCACCGACGCTTTGCTCGATTCGATCCCGCTTGTGTGCATCACCGGGCAGGTGCCAACCCATCTGATCGGTTCGGACGCCTTTCAGGAATGTGACACGATTGGCATCACCCGTAGTTGCACGAAGCATAATTACCTTGTGCGGCGTATCGAGGATCTGCCGCGCATCCTGCACGAAGCTTTCTATGTCGCCACCAGCGGGCGACCGGGCCCTGTTGTGATCGACATTCCCAAGGACATCCAGTTTGCGACCGGCGCTTATACGTTCCAGAAGAACATCCAGCACAAGACCTATCGGCCGCAAGTGAAGGGCGATCTTGGACGCATCAAGCAAGCCGTCGAGATGATGGCCAAGGCGCGCAAACCGGTTTTCTATACCGGCGGCGGCGTCATCAATTCGGGGCCGACCGCCTCGACGCTGCTGCGCGAAATCGTGCGTTTGACCGGTTTTCCCATCACCTCGACCCTGATGGGGCTTGGCGCCTATCCCGCCTCCGACAAGCAATGGCTTGGCATGCTCGGCATGCATGGCTCGTTCGAGGCCAACAATGCGATGCATGATTGCGACCTGATGATCTGCGTGGGCGCGCGATTCGACGATCGCATCACCGGGCGTCTCGACGCCTTCTCGCCGCATTCGAAGAAGATCCACATCGATATCGACGCGTCGTCGATCAACAAGAACGTCAAGGTCGATCTCGGCATCGTCGGCGATTGCGCTCATGTGCTGGAGGACATGGTGCGTCTGTGGCGCACCAGCGCCGCCAAAGCCGACCCGGCGGCGCTCGTCAAATGGTGGGGGCACATCGATCACTGGCGCGCCCGGAATTCGTTCGCGTTTCGTAACTCCAACAAAATCATCAAACCGCAGCACGCGGTGCGCAGACTTTACGAATTGACCAGGGATCGCGACGTTTACATCACGACCGAAGTCGGTCAGCACCAGATGTGGGCGGCCCAGCATTTTCATTTCGACGAGCCCAATCGCTGGATGACCTCGGGCGGCCTGGGAACTATGGGCTATGGCTTGCCGGCGGCGATCGGCGCGCAGATGGCCCATCCCAATTCGCTGGTCATCGACATCGCGGGCGAAGCGTCGATCTTGATGAATATGCAGGAAATGTCGACGGCCGCGCAATATCGGCTGCCGGTGAAGATCTTCATCTTGAACAATCAATATATGGGCATGGTGCGCCAGTGGCAGGAATTGCTGCATGGCGGACGCTATTCCGAGAGCTACACGGAATCGCTGCCCGATTTCGTCAAACTCGCGCAGGCTTATGGCGCCCATGGCATCCGTTGCAGCGACCCCGCCGATCTCGACGCCGCGATCAAGGAAATGATCGATACGCCCCAGGCGGTCATTTTCGATTGCCTCGTCGATCAGAAGGAGAATTGCTTTCCGATGATTCCGTCGGGCAAAGCGCATAACGAAATGCTGCTCGCCGATCTCGGCGACGACGCCGGCATCGAAATCGGCAGCGTCATCGATGAGAAAGGCAAGATGCTGGTGTGAGGCCTTTTCCAATCCTTCTCCCCGCTGCGCGGGGAGAAGGTGGCGCGCAGCGCCGGATGAGGGGCGGCGCCAACCTTCGAAGGCACCCGATGCGCACCAGAGATTTGCCAACAACCGCTCGCGCGCAAACGCTGCGCGCGGTCTCGACCGATGCCGAGTGCAAGCTTTGGTTCCGCTTGCGCAATCGCCGTCTGAACGGCGTGAAGTTCGTAAGGCAGGCGCCGGTTGGCCCATACTTTGCCGACTTCGCCTGCCGTGAGTCGAAGCTCATCGTCGAGCTTGACGGAAGTCAGCATGCCGACAGCGCACACGATGCAAAGCGTGACGCTTTTCTTCTATCGCAGGGCTATTCTGTCTTGCGCTTCTGGAACGCCGACGCGCTTCGCGCAATCGACAGTGTATGCGAGACAATCTTCGCCGCGCTCGAAGGGAAACTTGAACCGTTCGAACGTTTTAAGACGCCAACGCCAGACGTCGGCGTTGCCCCTCATCCGGCGCTTCGCGCCACCTTCTCCCCGCAGAGCGGGGAGAAGAGATTAATGCAACAGGAAGCAGAAACATGAACGCTCCCGCTACGCCGCCCTCTCCTTATTCCTCCGCGATCGGCAAATCGAACGCCGAGAGTCACACGCTTTCGGTGCTGGTCGATAATGAACCTGGCGTTCTGGCGCGGGTTGTCGGCCTGTTTTCGGGACGCGGCTTCAACATTGAAAGCCTGACGGTCGCCGAAGTCACACATGAGACGCATCTGTCGCGCATCACGATCGCCACCTCCGGCACGCCCGAGGTGGTTGAGCAAGTCCGTCATCAGCTTGAACGCTTGGTGCCGGTCCATTCGGTGACCGATTTAACTTTGACAGTGCGGGCGATCGAGCGCGAACTGGCGATGGTCAAGGTGCGCGGCAAGGGCGAAAACCGCGTCGAGGCGCTACGCCTAGCCGAGGCGTTTCGCGCCAAAGTCATTGACGCGACGATCGAAAGTTTCATTTTTGAACTGACGGGCGCGCCGCGCAAGATCGATGACTTTGTCGAACTTATGCGTCCGGTCGGCCTCGTCGAAGTTTCGCGCACCGGCATAGCCGCCATTTCGCGCGGGCCCGAGCCGATCTGAGGGCGGCTGTCGCTAGCGATCTCCAGGTAAAGCTGGAAAACCGCGCGTCTTGCATTTGGCCGCCGGACGGCACAAATTCAGGCCGAAGCGGAACCAATCCGCATCCGCCCGATTCGGGCGGCGGGAGAGGTCATGGATCGCGTTCCTTTTGATTCGCCGGCGGCCGCTCTATCCGACATTTCGCTTGGCGACCGTTTCGATCTGACGAAATCGCCGGTGTTGCTGAACGGCGCGCAGGCGGTCGCGCGCCTGCTTCTTGCGCAAAAAGAGCGCGACCGCCGCGCGAAGCTCAACACGGCCGGCTTCATCTCCGGCTATCGCGGTTCGCCGGTCGGCGGCCTCGATCTGCAATTCACCCGCCTCGCCAAGCTCTTTAAGGCGAACGATATCCATTTCGAGCCGGGCCTCAACGAGGAACTCGCCGCCACCGCCGTCTGGGGCGCGCAACAGGCGGAGATGCGTGGCGAGGGGCGCTTCGACGGCGTTTTTTCGCTCTGGTACGGCAAGGGACCGGGCGTCGACCGTTGTGGCGACGTCTTCCGCCACGCTAACCTCGCAGGGACTTCGCCCCATGGCGGCGTGCTCGCTTTGATGGGCGACGACCATACCGCCGAATCCTCGACGACGGCGCATCAGTCCGAATTCGCCTTCGTCGATGTCATGATGCCGATCCTGTCGCCGGCGGGCGTGCAGGAGGTGCTCGATTACGGCGCGCTCGGCTGGGCGCTCAGCCGCTATGCCGGCGTTTGGGTCGGCCTGAAATGCATCAAGGACACGATCGAATCGACGGCTGTCGTCGACACGTCATTGGATCGCGTCACGCCGATTGCGCCCGCCGATTTCCCGATGCCGCCGGGCGGCCTGAACATTCGCACGCCCGACGGCATTCTCGAACAGGAAGCACGCCTCCAGGAGCATAAGCGCGCCGCTGTCGTCGCCTGGATCGCCGCCAACAAGCTCAATCGCATCATCGCGTCGGGCGGCTCGGACGCCAAGATCGGCATCATCACGCTCGGCAAATCCTATCTCGATACGAGACAAGCGCTCGACGATCTCGGCATTGATGAAATCAAGTGCAATGAGCTTGGGCTGCGCCTCTACAAGCTCGGCTGCGCCTGGCCGATCGAACCTGTGGCGTTGCGCGAATTTGCGCGCGGTCTTTCGCTCATCATCGTCGTCGAAGAAAAGCGCTCGCTGATCGAAGTGCAGGTGCGCGAGGAACTTTATGGCGAGCCGAACCAACCGACTTGCATCGGCAAAAAAGACGAGGCCGGAAACTGGTTGTTCCCCGTTAAAGGCGCGCTTGATCCCAACGATATCGCCATTGCGATCGGCGAGCGCCTGTTGAAGTTTCATCCGAGCGATGAGCTAGCCGCGCGCGTCGCTCATGTCAGACGTTCGCAGGCGGCGCTTGCCGATATCAAGGAGGTTGCGGCGCGCACGCCCTATTTCTGTTCGGGCTGCCCGCATAATCGTTCGACGGTGATTCCCGAAGGCGCGCGCGCCTATGCCGGCATCGGCTGCCATTTCATGGCTCAATATATGGACCGCGGCACCGATGGCTTCACGCAAATGGGCGGCGAAGGCGCCAATTGGATTGGCGAATCGCATTTTTCCAAACGCGGGCACGTCTTCCAGAATCTAGGCGACGGCACCTACAACCATTCGGGCGCGCTCGCGCTGCGCTGGTCGATCGATTCGAAAGTCAACGTCACTTACAAAATCCTGTTCAACGACGCCGTGGCGATGACGGGCGGCCAGCGGCACGAAGGCGGCCTCAACGTGCCGCAGATCGCCCGGCAGGTCGCCGCCGACGGCGCCAAACGCGTTGTCGTCGTCGCCGATGACATCAGCAAATATCCGACGGGGACCGATTGGCCGGCCGGCGTGACATTGCGTGCGCGCGACGATCTTATCGCGGTCGAGAAGGAACTCAGCGAGGTCTCCGGCGCCACCGTGCTGATCTATGACCAGACCTGCGCCGCCGAAAAGCGTCGGCGCCGCAAGCGCGGCGAATATCCCGATCCCGACAAGCGCGTCATCATCAATGAACTCGTTTGCGAGGGCTGCGGCGATTGCGGCGTCAAATCCAATTGCGTCTCAATACAGCCGCTGGAAACCGAATTTGGCCGCAAGCGTGCGATCGACCAGTCGAGCTGCAACAAGGATTTCTCCTGCGCCGATGGCTTCTGTCCGTCCTTCGTCACAGTCCATGGCGCAAAACCGAAAAGAATCGTCGGCAAAGCTAAAGCCGCGCCGCCGAGCCCAGAGCCGGTCCGGCGCGAGATCGGCGACAAGCCCTATTCGATCATCGTCACCGGCGTCGGCGGCACCGGCGTCGTCACGATCGGCGCGATCATCGGCATGGCGGCGCACCTCGAGGGCAAAGGATGCGGCATGATCGACATGGCGGGCCTTGCGCAAAAGGGCGGCGCTGTGTTCAGCCATGTCAAACTGGCCCGAAAGCCGGAAGACATCCACGCCATTCGCGTGGCCGCCGGCGACGCCGATCTCATTCTGGGCTGTGATCTCGTGGTGTCGGGCGCCAAGAAAGTGCTCGCCGCTGTGCGCGGCGTCGAGACCGGGTTCATCGTCAACAGCGCCGAACTGTATCCCGGCGATTTCACCCGCAATGCCGATTATTCGCTGCCCGGCGAACGCCTCAAACGCTCGATCAGCGCGGCAAGCGGGGGCGGCGCGAAATTCGTCGACGCGACGGCGGCGGCCAATGCGCTTGTCGGCAACGCGATCGGCGCGAATATGTTCGTGCTCGGCTACGCCTATCAGGCCGGCTATGTGCCGGTTTCCGCCGAAGCGATCCGTCGCGCCATCGAGCTTAACGGCGAAGCGGTGGCGATGAATCTCGCGGCGTTCGATTGGGGCCGCGCGGCTGCCGCCGATCCGGCGACGGTTGGGGCTAACCTTCGCAGCGGCGCGGAGACGGCGCCTGTGGACGAACAAAGCCTGGAGGCGATTGTCGCGCGCCGCGCGGGGTTCCTGATGTCTTATCAGAACGCCGCGTATTCTGGGCGCTACAAGCAGATTGTTGCGCAGGTTGCGGACGCCGAGACCAAACGCGCGCCGAATGCGACGGGCCTTGCAAAAGCTGTGGCGCGCAATCTGTTCAAGCTGATGGCCTACAAGGACGAATACGAAGTTGCGCGACTCTATACCGACGGCTCGTTCCAAAAGCAGGTCGCGCAAGCCTTTGAAGGCGATTTGCGGTTTGAATTTCATCTCGCGCCGCCGCTGCTCGCTCGCAAGGATTCGGTAACGGGCGAAGCGAAAAAGATGAGCTTCGGACCGTGGATGATGAAAGCGTTTCAGCTGCTCGCGACGCTACGGTTCTTGCGCGGAACGAAGTTCGATATCTTCGGCTATAGCGAGGATCGGCGCGAAGAGCGCGCGTTGATTGCCGATTACGAGGCTTTATGCCGCGAACTGGTCGTCGGCTTGACGCCGGGCAATCACGCGATCGCGCTCTCTCTCGCCGCGCTGCCCGAGAGAATACGCGGCTATGGGCATGTGAAAGCGCGGAGCGTTGCTGGCGTGCGCGAGGAATGGGATCGCCTGCTGGAGGCTTGGCGCGCGCCGCCGGTTCAGCGGCAGGCCGCAGAATAGCCGTGGCATGCTCCAAGCGGGGCAGGCTTACTCTTGCCGCCGTCTGGAACCGACCTATGATACGCCTTAGTCGCAGTTTAGGCCGTATTGTTCTTTCATCTGGCGCCGCTCTTCGGCCGAGGCATGCGCCAGCGCGGGGCAGGCCGTCGCATTGCCGATGATCTTGCCGTTCTGGAAATACGTCCAGTCGCCAATATCCTGTCGCGTGAAACGGATGGTTTGGCCGAAGGATACGTTGTGCAGTTCCTCGGCGTCATTGCCGATTTGCGCCGAGAAGCCCGCGCCATCGGCGCGCAGATCGTGCATCCAGAACCATTCGACCTGACCGGCCGGAAACGCATCTGGCCGCACGAGGGCGTAACCTGGAGCGCCTGGAACGTCCATCAAGCCGATCTTGACTGAAAACCGTTGCGCGCCCTTCGGAGGATGACGCCATTTCGCGAAAAAATCATCGAGCCCGGTCGCTGCGTGAGCGAAAGCCGCGCTCATGGCGGGATCTCCCTTTGGGACTTTGGGGACCGGATTGGGATCGTCGGCAAAGGCCATCCCCGAATGCAACGAGGCCAAAGCAAGCGACGACCATATCCAGACCTGGAGCGTCGGGCGAATGTGAATCAAGTGGAGCGATCTTCGTGAAGGAAGGCGCACGACTTTCTCCGTCGCTAATCACAGGATTTAATCACCGTTTCCGCCGTCGAGATCAACGCCCGGTCGGCGGCCATTTTCGATCCGTCCCCCCTGATGATTGGCGACGCGCTCCCTAGCCCGCCACCGGCACGGCGCCGGGATTATTGGGATGCGTCGTCCAGTTGGCGGCCGGTCGGTCGTAATCGAGCCCCGTGCGCGGATCGACGCCTTGCGTGCGATGCACCAGCGTGATGCAGCTCTCAACCGGGCAGACGAGAACGCACAGATTGCAGCCGACGCATTCGTCGTCATTGACGACGAACTTGCGTTTGCCGTCGACGATCGGAAAGATCGCCTGGTGCGATGTGTCTTCGCACACGATGTGGCAGCGCCCGCATTTGATGCAGAGGTCCTGATTGATCTCGGCCTTGGCGACATAGTTGAGGTTGAGATATTGCCAGTCCGTGACGTTCGGCACGGCTCGGCCGCGGAAGTCTTCGATCGTCCGATAGCCTTTCGAAACCATGTAATTGCCGAGGCCGGAAATCATCTCCTGGACGATTTTGAAGCCATAGGTCATCGCCGCGGTGCAGACCTGCACGTTGCCTGCGCCAAGCGCGATGAATTCAGCGGCGTCGCGCCAAGTGGTGACGCCGCCGATCGCCGATATCGGCAAGCCGCGCGTTTCCGGGTCGCGGGCGATTTCGGAAACCATCGACAGCGCGATCGGCTTAACCGCCGGCCCGCACATGCCGCCATGCGTGCCCTTGCCTTCGATGGCATGCATCGGCGCCATGGCGTCGATATCAACGCCCATCAGTGAATTGATGGTGTTGATCAACGAGACCGCGTCCGCGCCGCCAGCTTTCGCCGCTCTTGCCGGCGCGCGGATGTCGGTAATGTTGGGCGTCAGCTTGACGATGACGGGCATGCGCGTGTGGGCCTTGCACCAGCGCGCGACCATTTCGATATATTCGGGCACCTGGCCCACCGCCGCGCCCATGCCGCGCTCGGACATGCCATGGGGGCAACCAAAATTAAGCTCGACGCCGTCGCATTCCGTCTCTTCGACGCGCGCCAGAATCTTTTGCCAGGAACTCTCGTCGCAAGGCACCATCAAGGATGTGACCAAGGCGCGGTCCGGCCATTTGCGTTTGACCTCCTTGATCTCTTGCAGATTGATCTCGAGATCGCGGTCAGTGATCAACTCGATATTGTTGAGCGCCATGAGACGCCGGTCCGGGCCGTAGACGGCGCCATAGCGCGCGCCGGAAACATTGACCACTGGAGGCCCCGCTTCGCCAAGCGTCTTCCAGACGACGCCGCCCCAGCCGGCGCGAAACGCGCGCTCGACATTGGTCTTGCGGTCAGTCGGCGGCGCCGAGGCGAGCCAGAATGGGTTCGGAGATTTGATGCCAAGGAAACTTGTGCTGAGATCCGCCATGGCTTGCTCCTTCAGCTCTTGAGGCCGGCGCGCAAAGCCGCGTCGATCGAGCGCGCCGCCTGCTTGCCGTCTTCCACCGCGCCGACAGTCAGATCCTGCCCGCCATAGATGCAATCGCCGCCCGCCCATATGCCGGGCGCGCTGGTGCGGCGCTCTTCATCGACCAGAATGCGTCCGTCCTTGCCTTTGAGCGCGCTCTCGCCGCCGAAGGAAGAGGGCGTCAACAACTGGCCGATCGCGCTGAACACGATATCGGCGTCAAGGCGGAAGGTTTCGCCGGCGCCGACCAGTTTGCCGTTTTCATCGCGCGTGCGCTCGAAAACAACGCCGCTCACTTTGCCATGAGCGTCCTCAAGCGCGACGGGGCGTGCCCATGTGCGGATCAGCACGCCATGCGTCTGGGCCAAGTCTTGTTCGTAGCCGCTCGCCTTCATATGCTCCTGGCCACGGCGGTAAACGATCGTCACGAGTTCCGCGCCCAGCAATTTAGCCTGGACGGCGACGTCGACCGCCGTCATGCCGCCGCCGATAACGACGATTCGCCGCCCGACCGGGAGGCTGGCAAGGTCCTCCGCCTGGCGAAGCTCGGCGATATAGTTCACGGCGTCGAGCACATTGGCGCTCGCCGCTTCGCCGGTCAGACCGAGCTTGTTGACTGCGGCGAGGCCGAGGCCAAGAAAAACCGCGTCGTAATCGCGCCGTAGCGATGCGAGGTCGATATCCCGACCCAACGCAACGCCATGCTTCACTTCAATGCCGCCGATCGACAGGATGAAATCGACTTCTTTTTGTGCGAAACCGCCGGGCGTCTTATAGGCGGCGATGCCATATTCGTTGAGGCCGGCCGATTTGTCGCGCGCCTCGAAAATTGTGACGTCATGTCCGCTCACCGCCAGCGCATGGGCGCAGGACAGGCCGGCAGGGCCGGCGCCGACGATCGCGACCCGCTTGCCGGTCGGCGCGGCGCGGGTGAACGGATTCCTGCCCGTTTGCATGATCGCATCGGTGGCGTAACGCTGTAAAAGCCCGATGCGCACTGGCTTGCCTTCGGCCTCCTCACGCACGCAGGCTTCCTGGCACAGCGTTTCGGTCGGACAGACCCGGGCGCACATGCCGCCCATGATGTTCTCTTCGAGAATGGTGCGCGCCGCGCCGAGCGGATTTTCAGCGGCGATCTCGCGGATGAACAGCGGAATGTCGATGGAGGTCGGACAAGCCTGCTGGCAGGGCGCGTCGTAGCAGAAGTAACAGCGGTCTGCTTCCACCAACGCTTCGTGCCGGCCGAGGGGTGGATGGAGGTCGCCGAAATTCGCGGCCAACGTCTCGGCGTCGAGAAGGCCGGCGGCGACGCCCGGCAGCGCATTCGTCTCACGGACCGTCGTCATTCAAGCCCCCGGCGGCTGGCGCGGCCGAGCACGACCGCGGCACAATCTTGACCAAACGGTCAAGATGCTCGCGCGCCATACGCGCCTTGTCAAGTCGACATCAGACAGGATTCATTGCACGCAGATTCAATGGGCGCCGGCGCCTGAACAATAGCCTCATGGCCTAAGCAGGCGGCATAATCATCCTTTGTTCCTGGCGACGCCTTTGTTAGTTTGCGCGCCTGACAGGGGAGGGCGCTTCTTGAGTTCAGCTAGGGCGATCATTGAAAAAGACGGCATGCTTAGACGCATCAAGGCGCTCTCGGGTGGCGCGGTAGACGATTTGATCGAAAGGCGCCACATCTGCGCCTATTCAGTCCGCCCGGCGATGGCGCCGGGGATCAAACTCATCGAATGCACAAGGCGCCATGGCAGTTGAAATTGGCGTGAGCGACCGTGTGCTTGTCACGGGCGCGTCGGGTTTTGTCGGTTCGGCGGTCGTGGCGGCGTTGCTCGCGCAAGGCGTCCCCGTCCGTGCGCTTGTCCGTGCGACGAGCCCGCTTGCGAATTTGCCGCGGGACGATGTTGAGATTGCCCGGGGCGATATGCGCGATCCCGTTGCGATGAATGCGGCGATGGAGGGGGTGCGCTATCTCTTCCACGTCGCCGCCGACTATCGGCTCTGGGCGCGCGATCCCAATGAAATCATCGCCGCCAATGTTGAGGGAACGCGCAACGCGATGCAGGCGGCGGCGCATGCGGGCGTCGAGCGCATTGTCTATACCAGCAGTGTCGCGACATTGGCGCCGCGCGCGGATGGGGCCCCGGCCGACGAAAGCGTCGGCCTGGATGAGGGCGATGCCATCGGCGCCTATAAGCGCAGCAAGATCGCCGCTGAACGCCTTGTCGAAACACTGGTCGCGCAGGGACTTCCCGCCATCATCGTCAATCCCTCGACCCCGATCGGTCCGCGCGACGGGCGGCCGACGCCGACCGGGCGCATCCTGCTGGAGGCGGCGCGCGGACGGATGCCCGCTTACGTCGACACCGGCCTCAATCTCGTTCACGTCGACGATGTCGCATCGGGTCATCTGGCGGCGCTGAAATTTGGGCGGATCGGCGAGCGATATATTCTGGGCGGCGACGATGTCTCTCTTGGCGACATGCTTGCCGAAATCGCCGCTTCGGTTGGACGAAAGCCGCCGCGCATAAAGTTGCCGCGCGCGCCCCTGTTTCCTGTCGCCTTCGTGGCGGAGGCAATCGCACATTTTACCGGCCGTGAGCCGTTCATCACGCGCGACGGCCTGAGGATGGCCAAACGCCATATGTTCTTTTCCTCGGCCAAAGCGCAACGCGAGCTTGGCTATCGCCATCGCCCTCATCGCGAAGGTTTGGGCGACGCGCTGTCCTGGTTCAGACAGCGAGGGATGCTCCGATGAACCTTGTTCTCGCCGTCATCGCGTTTGCGATTTGGGCCTATCTGCTTTTGGCCCGTGGGGCCTTCTGGCGCGCGCGCGAACGCGACGAATTCTGGGCGCAGGATGCGGATCCGCTGCGCTGGCCCGATGTCGTCGCGATCATTCCGGCGCGGGACGAGGCGGAATGCGTCGGCAAATGCGTTGCTTCCCTATTGCGTCAGGACTATCGCGGCCAGTTCTCGATCGTGCTTGTGGATGACGAGAGCAGCGACGGGACCAGCGAGGTCGCCAAGGCCGCGGCGATCTCGTGCGGCGCTGAAGAGCGCTTGACGATATTGCGCGGCGCGCCGCGGTCGCCGGGGTGGAGCGGCAAGGTCTGGGCGATGCGCCAGGGTCTTGAAGAAGTCGGCAAGAGCGCCGCGCCTCCAGAGCGCCTTCTGTTTTGCGACGCGGACATTGCGTTCGCGCCCGATATCCTGAGCGCGCTCGTGCGCCGCGCGGAGGTTGGCAATTGCGTGCTTGTGTCGCTGATGGCGAAACTGCGCTGCAAGAGCCGCGCTGAACGCGCGCTGATCCCCGCCTTCGTTTTCTTCTTCCAGATGCTTTATCCCTTTGCTTGGGTGAACGATCCCCGGGCTCGCACGGCGGCCGCGGCGGGCGGCTGCATGTTGGCGGATCGCCAGGCTCTGCTGCACGCGGGCGGATTCGAGGCGATGCGCGGCGCCTTGATCGACGATTGCGCGCTCGCCGCGCTGATGAAGCGCCATGGAGCGATCGCGCTGGGACTAACGCGTGGGGTCGTCAGTTTGCGCGCCTATCCGCGTTTTGGCGACATCGGCGCGATGGTCGCGCGCTCGGCCTATGCGCAGCTTGACTATTCCTTTATCAAACTCGCCGGCGTCGCCGCCGGTATGGTTGTGACGTTTCTTGTCGCTCCGGTCGTCGCTCTGTTCGCATCGGACGTCGCCGCTCTCATCGGTCTCATCGCCTGGATTTTCATGGCGCTGGCTTTCCAACCGATGTTGCGTTTCTACGGTCGTGCAACGTCATGGGGCCTAGTCCTGCCGTTGATCGCCGCCGCCTATCTGGCCTTCACGCTCAAATCCGCTTACCTCTATTGGCGCGGGCGCGGCGGTCTATGGAAGGGCCGCGCGCAGGCGATCAACAGCGCGGGCGGAGAGAAGGCATGAAGGCGGGCGAGGCGCAATCGGGCAAGACGGAGCGCGACGAGAATTTCCCCGTCGCCTCGCGCCTTATCGCGCCTCAGTTTCGCGCCGTCATTCTCGCCTTCTATCGTTTTGCGCGCAAAGCCGACGATGTCGCCGATCACCCAAGCTTACCGCCGCAGGCCAAGCTCGATGCGCTCGACGCGCTAGAGGCGAGCCTGACCGGCGCGCGCAACTCGGAACCTGAAGCGGTCGCGCTGCGCGCCGCGTTGGCGTCGCGCAATCTGAGCCAGGCCCATGCGCGCGACCTGATCGGCGCCTTTCGTCTTGACGTTACAAAAGGCCGCTATCGCGACTGGTCGGATTTGATGGACTATTGCGCGCTGTCGGCCATGCCGGTCGGCCGTTTCGTGCTCGACGTTCACGGCGAGAGCGCATCTTTATGGCCCGCGAGCGACGCCATTTGCGCCAGCCTGCAGGTCATCAATCATTTGCAAGATTGTGCCGAGGATTTCGCGCGGCTGGACCGCATCTATCTGCCCGAAGATGCGCTCCAACGCGCGGGCGCGAGTTATGATGATCTGGCGGCGCCGCGCGCCTCGCCGCGATTGCGCGCCGCGATCGTCGATCTCGCGCAAAAGACGGGCGCGCTTCTCGACCGGGGCGCGGACCTCGGCGGTCGCGTCAACGATTGGCGCCTGGCCTGCGAAATCGGCGCGATCGTCAGGCTCGCGCGCGCCAATGTCGGCCGGTTGATGAAATGTGATCCGCTGAGCGAGCGCGTCCATCCGGGCAAGGGCGCATTCCTCTGGACCAGCCTGGTCGGCGCCGCGGAGGGCGCGATCGCGCGCGCCAGGGGCGAAGGCCGGCCTGCGGCTGTTGGAGCGAGAGGTAAATGAGCGCGACGGCGCCCAGTCCGCCTGCGCCGCGCGGCAGTTCCTTTTACGCCGCAATGCGCATTCTGCCGCGCGACAAGCGGCAAGCCATGTTTGATGTTTACGGCTTCTGCCGCGCGGTCGACGACATCGCCGACGATTGCGGGCGTGCGCGCGAAGGGCGGCATGCCGAGCTGCAATCCTGGCGGGCTGATATCGATGCGATTTTCGCCGGCCGGACGCCGTCCCTGTTGCTTGGGTTGGCGCGTTCGATCGGCGCCTATGACCTTCAGCGCGACGATTTTCTGGCCGTTATTGACGGCATGGATATGGATGTGGCGGCCGACATACGCGCGCCCGATTGGGCGACGCTTGATCTCTATTGCGATCGCGTCGCCTGCGCGGTCGGCCGCCTCTCGTCGCGCATCTTCGGCCTCGACGCCCGCGCCGGCCATGCGCTCGCCGAACATCTCGGCCGAGCGCTGCAATTGACCAATATCTTGCGCGATCTCGACGAAGATTGCGCGCTCGGGCGCCTCTACTTACCGCGCGAGGCGCTGGATAAAGCGGGCATCGACGCGAGCGATCCGGCTGTCGTGCTTGCCTCTCCGGCAATCGATATCGCCACGCGTCCTCTGGTTGAGGAAGCGCAACGTCGGTATCGCTTGGCCAGCGAAGTCATGGATGCTTGCCCGCGCGCGGCCGTGCGCGCGCCTCGCTTGATGGCGGCGGCCTATGAAGCCATTCTGGAACGCCTCGTTCGACGCGGTTTCGCGCCGCCGCGCGCGCGCGTGCATATTCCGCTCGCCCGCCTTTTGGCCGCAATCGTCCGGCACGGACTTTTCTGATGCAACGCCCGGTCATTCATATTATCGGCGCCGGACTTTCGGGCCTTTCGGCGGCGGTGGCGCTGAGCCAAAGCCCTTTCGATATCGTCGTGCATGAAGCGTCGCGGCAGGCGGGCGGACGGTGCCGCTCCTATTTCGATGAATCCATGGGCATGACGATCGACAACGGCAATCATCTGCTTTTGTCGGGCAACAAGTCCACGCTCGCCTATGTCGATGCGATCGGCGCGCGCCATGAGCTGCGCGGGCCAAAGCGTTGCGAGATTGCTTTTGCCGATATGGCGAGCGGCGAACGTTGGACGTTGCGCCCCAATGAAGGGCGGCTGCCGTGGTGGCTGCTCGTTGAAAGCCGCCGCGTGCCGCGGACGCGCGCGGCCGATTATTTATCTGTCGCGCGGCTGCTTCGAGGGCCCGGGCAGGCGAGGGTCGGCGATGTGATGGAATGTTCGGGACCGCTCTATGAACGCTTGTGGGGCCCGTTCTTTCTTGCGGCGCTCAATACCGATCCGAGGGGCGCATCGGCCGCGCTCGCCGCGGCGATCCTGCGCGAGACATTGGCGCGCGGCGGGCGCGCCTGCCATCCGCTGGTCGCCGCCAACGGCCTGTCGCGCGCCTTCGTCGATCCCGCGTTGAAACTGTTGCGGCGGGGCGGCGCGCAGGTTCGGTTCGAGCGGCGGTTGCGTGCGCTGAGTTTCGCGGAGGATCGGGTCGCGGCGCTGGAATTCGAGCACGATTCGATCGCGCTTGGCGGGCAGGACATGATGGTGCTGGCGACGCCTGCTCATATAGCGGCGACGCTTGTGCCCGGCCTCTCAGCGCCTCAGACTTTCAACGCCATTCTCAACGCCCATTTCAATATCGCCCCGCCAGCCAACACGCCGCCGATTCTTGGCGTGGTCAATGCGAAAGTCCAATGGCTGTTCGCCTATCCCGACCATCTTTCCGTGACGGTCAGCGACGCCAATAGCCTGATGGAGACGCCGCGCGAACAATTGGCCGCCGACCTTTGGCGCGAGGTCGCCGGGCTGACGGGCCTCTCCGACGATTTGCCGTCCTGGCGCATCATCAAGGAGCGGCGCGCCACTTTCGCGGCTTCGCCGGAGGAAGACGCGCGCCGCCCCGTGAGGGAGACAAAATGGCCTAATCTCCTGCTCGCCGGCGATTATGTGCAGACCGGGCTGCCGGCGACGATCGAAGGGGCGGTTCGCTCGGGACAGGCGGCCGCGCGATCGGCGATGGAATGGTTCGGCGCCGTCTGATGTCGCTTCTGATCGTCACGGGCCTTGCCGCCGAGGCGCGAATAGTCAGCGCATCGGGCGCTGCGACGCTTGTTGGCGCGGGACGCGCCGACCGGCTCGCCGCCGATCTCGAGATCGGGATCGCGAGGGGCGCGCGGCGCCTTTTGAGCTTCGGCGTCGCGGGCGCGCTCGCACCGCAAATGTCGCCTGGCGATCTGGTCGTCGCGGAGGGCGTGCGCGACGGCGTACGTCGCCTAGCATGCGATCCGATCTGGCGTGCGGCGATGATCAAAGGCCTGGCGGCCTTTGGTCGGGCGATGAAAACCGCTGTTTTTCAGACAGACTTGGTAGGCGTCGACGCACCCGTGGCCGATCCCCCCGCCAAGGCCGCGTTAATGATCGCGACCGGCGCTTGGGCTGTCGATATGGAATCGGCGGTCGTAGCGCGGGCGGCCGAGCGCCACGGCTTGCCTTTCGCTGTTCTGCGCGCGATCGCCGATCCCGCGCATCGCCCGTTGCCGCCCGCCGCGCTCGTCGCGATGCGGGCGGACGGCGCTGTCGATTTTGCCGCCGTGTTCGCTGCACTGGCCCGCGACCCCGGCCAATTGCCGGCGTTGGTCCGGCTCGGGCTCGATTCGCGCAGGGCTTTTTCCGCGTTAGTTCGCGCTCACGCGCTGCTTGGCGCGGGTTTCGCCAGCATCGATCTCGGCGAGCTTTGATTCGACATGGCGTGAGAACACGAACTCGGCCGGGCGTTGCTTGTCGAGCGCAATATCGGGGGCCATCGGCTGGTCGGTGCGCACGCCCGTGATCGCAATTTTCAGCATTTTCAGGGGGTGATTGAGCGCATCGGTGACCGCGCTCGCTTCAAAACCGCTATGGACCATGCAATCGGCGCATTTTTCATAATTGCCGACGCCATATTTGTCCCAATCGGTCGATTCCATCAGCTCCTTGAAAGTCGCGGCATAGCCCTCGCCCAAGAGATAGCAAGGCCGCTGCCAGCCGAAGACGGTGCGCGTCGGGTTGCCCCATGGCGTGCAATGATAGCTCTGATTGCCGGCGAGAAAATCGAGGAAAAGCGAGGATTGATAGAAGCCCCAGGCCTTGCTGCCGTTGCCCTTCGCGGTTTTCCCTTTGGCGAAAATGTCGCGAAAGAGCTGCTTGGTGCGGGTGCGGTTGAGAAAATGCTTCTGGTCGGGCGCGCGCTCATAGGCGTAGCCGGGCGAAATGGTGACGCCTTCGACGCCGAGCCGGTTGGTCTCGTCGAGAAAGGCGGCGACGCGCGTGGGATCCGCGCCATCGAACAAGGTGCAATTGATGTTGACGCGAAAGCCGGCGTCCTTGGCCGCCTTCAGCGCCGCCACGGCGCGATCATAGACGCCTTTCTGGCACACCGAGCGGTCGTGCATCTCCGGGTCGCCGTCGAGATGGATCGACCAGTTGAAGCGCGGATGCGGCTTATATTGCGCCAGTTTCTTTTCCAGCAGCAGCGCATTGGTGCAGACAGTGACATATTTGCCGCGCGCCAGGGCCTGGGTGACGATTTCCGGCAGTTCCTTGTGCAGCAGCGGCTCGCCGCCGGCGATAACGACGACCGGGGCGCCGCATTCCTCGATCGCCGCAATGCTGTCAGCGACCGAAATGCGCTGATTGAGGATTTTGTCGGGATAATCGATCTTGCCGCAGCCCGCGCAGGCAAGATTACAGCGAAACAGCGGCTCCAGCATAAGCACCAGCGGGTAGCGCTTGACGCCGGCGATCCGCTGGCGAAGCACATAGGCGCCGACACGCGCCATCTGCATCATAGGTATGCCCAAGCGATGAATCCTTCAGACCGAGTTCAGTGACGGGAGGCTCGTGGCTCGTCGTTCGATCCGCCTTCCCTACAGCAATCGCGCCATGAGGGGAATTGGCTCATCTTCGTGGCGAAACAAGGGAGGCCGCGTGCGGGGCGGCCTCCCAGGCGTCGAATTTAGGCGCGACAAATTACTGCAGCGCCTTCTCCATGGCTTCCGAAGCCTTCGCTGTCGGATTTTTGACGCAGTAATCGTTGATTTTTTTGTCCATCGCGGCGGCGGTGGCGTCCTTGGCCATCTCGGCCTTGGTCGCCGCGTCGAGCTGCGCGTTGACCTTGAGCAGATCCGCGCAGCTCATGTCGGACTGCGCATGGGCGGCCGATAAACCGCCCAAAACAAGAAACAAAGCCGCCCATATCGATTTTTTCATCATGCTTTCCTCCAGATTCGCCTCGGGTTCTCAGCTTTGTCGGCGGCTGTCGAGACATTACAGACGCGGATCCCTTCGCGCGCAAACGGCGGCCGCCTCGAAGCGCATGCTCGAGGCGGCCCGCGGCGCCAATATCGATATCGGCGAGATCAATAGGCCGAGGCGAGGCGGTTGGACGAATCAAGCGGATCGGGGCCATAGATATTTGTGCCGGGTTGGCCGCGCAGGCACCCAGCCTCGATAAAATACCAGAGCGCGCCGATGGCGGGCACGAACTGGATGAGCACCCAGACGCCCGACTTGCCATGGTCATGGTAACGCTTGATGCCCAGGCAAACCGAAGCATAGATCGTGGCGATCAAAACCACGACGCAAATCGCCGCCAGCACGATGAAGGCAATCGAATCGTGATCCTCGCTCATTGAGCTATAGGCCCCGACGATCGAAAACACGATCGCGTCGAGAACCATCAAAACGACGGCGCCGAGCCAGAATTTGGCCCGGTTGATCCGCCCCGCATAGGAGAATAGCAAGTTATTCATAACGCCCCCCAAAGAAATTCCCAGACACAGGTAGGGTCGCATGAGGAAATCCGATTGTGAATAGCGAATGACGATAATGTCTCTGGCCGTCCGAGCTGGAACGCATCATTTTTTTCTTTGGGAGGCTTCCGCGACGCCGATTTCGATTGCTGGAAAAAACCGCGTGTGACAGGAGTTCGCGAAAGCCTTTGGTCGAAAACGCCGTTTCACTGGCGCGTCAGCGAAAGACAAATCATGTTCCCCACATATATGAAGAGTATTGGACTCGGCCTTTGCGTCAGTACGCTTTTTATCGGGGCGCCGGCCTTGGCGGCTGACTATGCTTGGGGCGCGATTTCAGTTGACGCCTCAGCGTCGACGACGGAGCCCGCTTATGGCGTCGGCGGGGCGGACACCGAGGCTGAAGCGGTCGAAACCGCCCAGAAGTTCTGCGTCAAAGCCGGCGGCAAGGGCTGCAAATCGATGGTGACCTATCAACAATGCGGCGCTTTCGCCTCAAACGGCCATGACGCCGGCTGGGGGAAATCGCCGACAAAGAAGGGCGCCGAGGACGGCGCGATGAGCGCTTGCCAAAAGGGCGATTGCAAGATCGTGATCTCGGATTGCAATTAGGGCGCGGGCTGCGGCCTGAGCCTGACGCTTGCGTGCTTTCCCGCTTGAATTCCAGGGCCGATTGAACGCCCGAGGTCGGCGCGGAAAGCACGCTTCAGTGGAGCCTCGGATTGGCGGACTCTTGCTGGATTTCAACCGGGCTCGGCTCGCCGACATGCGGTTTGGGGCGTAGCGCCGCCGCGATTGCAGCGGCGATCGTGGCGGGCTGGGGCATTACCGCATGGGCCGTCGACGGCGCGGGCGTCGCGACAGCGGCGCTTGCCGGCGCGCCGCCGGTCCCCGGCTGCGCGGCAGCCGCTGTGAGGGGCTGGTCGAGGCGACCGGAGCGCACATGTACGAAGGCCACCGATTGGGTCCCGACATCATACGCGCATTCGTAACTCACTCGCATCCATGATTTGTCCACCGTGATGAAGCGGATCGAATCGCCTCGAAAGCGAACGATCGAATCACTGGGCGAGGAAGGATCGGCTTGTTGGAAGATGCCGGGCGTAGGCCGGGTCAACCATTCGAAGTCGCTGGGAGCCTCCGCCTCGATGCGCGGCGCGCAGGCGTCCGCCGCCTTGCCGGCATTAGCGCGCACGCAATTGGCGTCGCAGCGCGGCGGCGGCGTCTGTCCGGCTTGCGCGGCCAGTTGCACGCCGCTTGCCGAGACGGGTTTCGTTTGCGTGGGCGCGGCCTGCTGTGCGTGAGCCGTCGCGACAAACAGCAAAGACGCGGCGCCGACAATCGACGACGCTGCTATAGCTGGCGACAGGCGCATGGCGCGCCACGGCGAACCCGCGTGGTCCATTCGCCTTGAAGATGAAAGCGCGGTTGCGCCACACGGCTTGTTCAAGTTTTCTTTCACCATCAATCTGACTGTCCCACTTGCGCCGTCGCCCGGCATTCGAGCCCATCGTCGGACCGGACAGACAGGTCCGCGATGACATGACCGTCGCGTTCGAGACCGATCTGGATATGGCCGACAGTCTTTTCCTTATCGGGATCGAGATCAAAGCGGTCGCTTTGGGCTATGTTCGACGAGCCGGCTTTCCCGGATTTCGTCACCACGAACCGGAAAGCGCCGACGATGTGGCGGGCGCCGACAATGATTCCGGTCAATTCGACGGCGCCGGACGCCGCGTCCTTGCGAATTTCGCATCGAAGGGGGCCGGAAGACGCTTGCGCCAGGACGCTCATGGCATGGATGCCCAGGGTTTGGCCGGCGGCGCCGGCCCCAATGACGGAAGACGACAGCAACGCCGCCAACATGACAAACGTATTGCGTCGTCTTGTCTGGAGCTGAAAAAAAAGCACGTCGGCTTCCCTGCCTTGTTTGTCGCCTGGCGTCACAAACACCGTGCGGGTTCGGTCGAAATCAGCGCCGCTTGAGATCTTGAAAAATCAAGCAAGCCTTGAAGCTTGCTTGACGCTGCTTCGGCGGCGGAGCGCCTGGAGAGCGCGTCGTCGACGCCCCTCCAGGAACTTGCTCGGGCCCTATAGCTCAGTGCTTCACGCCCTGCGTGATTGTCACGACATTGCCCGAGCCTGTCTGCTGATAAGCGGCGTAATTGCTGTTGCCGTACTGCCCCACGGTGGCGGTGTTGTTGCCGCCTCCGGCCTGCGTGCCATAGGCGGTATTGCCATTGCCAGTCTGCGTGATGGACGCAACCTGCATGGCGCTGCCGTACTGGTTCGAATTGATGAGGTTGTTGTCGCCGGTTTGCAACGCGACCAGCGTGTCGTTGGCGGTGGATTGGCCGTTGATCAGGCTGTTGTTGTTTCCGACCTGCGCGAAGGTGAGGCTTTCGTTCGCGCCGGCCTGGGTGGTGCTGACGCTATTGTTGTTGCCAGTCTGGACGGCAGCGCCGGGGAAAGTAAGGCCGTTGACGGAGATGGGGGCGCCGGTCACCGTATCGTTCGCGCCGAACTGCACGTTGTTGACGCTGTTGCCTGTGCCGGTCTGCGCGACGTTTGCCGAATCGAACGAGTTCGATTGGCTCGAAGTGAACGTGTCGGCGGCGCCGGCCTGGCTGACGGTCAGGCTGTCATGGTCGCCAGTCTGCGAGTCCGCGACGGAGCTGTTGTTGGCGGCGCCCAGATAAGTTCCCTGAGTGACGCTGACGTCGTTGCCGCTTTGCTGCACGGTGCTGGTCTGCAGGTTCCAGATCGTGTTCGCATTGCCATATTGCTCGACGTAGGCGGTGCTGTAGTCGCCCGACTGGTTGTTGGTGACGTTATTGCCGTTGCCGGTCTGGCTCTGGCCGAGGCCGCCGTAACCGACCATCAAAGAGTTCGACGTCCCGCTCTGATTATTCGTGACCACGTTGGTCGCGCCGTTTTGGGCCGTGTTGAAATTGTTGCCGGCGCCGGTCTGGATCGAGCTGATGACGTTATTGTCGCCGGTCTGGGTGGCGTTGGCGGCGAGGAAGGAGCCGTTCTGGTTCAGGTTCAGGTTGCTGCCCGTGCCCGCGCCCTGTCCGAACAGGATATTGTTGCCGTCGATCGACGAACCGGCGTTGATCTGCATCGTCGTGACGGTGTCGGAGACGCCCGCCTGCGAACCGCTGACGGAGTTGGACGCGCCCGTCTGATTGAGCGTTACGACGCCATTGTTCGACGATTGGGTCGAGGCGGCGTAGTTGCGCGCGCCGACCTGGCTGATCGTGGTCACGCCGCCAGCGCCGGTGGTCTGCTGGGCGGAAGCGTAATTGCCGGCCGTCGCAGGCGATCCGTCGCTCTGAGTGATCGTGATCGCGCCGCCGGTATAGCCGGCGCCCTGATTGGCGACGGCCTGGTTGCCGACGTCCTGCTGCGTCACGGCGATCGTATTGTTGGCGCCGGCCTGAGTGAGGGCGAAGATATTGTTGGAGCCGCTCTGGGTCAGGGCGACCGTGCTGTTGTTGGCGCTCTGGTTGATGACGTCGGTCGGGCCGGAAACGGAGAAGGCGTATGAGGTCTGGCTGTTGAACACGCCGTTGCTGTTGCCCGACTGCGTCAGGCGGACGGAGCTCGCCGCGCCCGATTGGGTGACGGCGGCGGCGTTGCCCGCGCCGGTCTGGACGAGCGAGCCGGTCTTGGCGTCATTGCCGTCGAAAGTGTTCTGGGCGCCGGACTGGGTCACGCTCAGATTGTCGCCGGCGCCGGTCTGGTAGATGGGCTGCGTCGCGGCTGGGCCGACGAGGTTGTTGTCGCCGGACTGGGTGATCGTCGCCGTCTCCTGGGAGCCGGTCTGGTCCACCGCGGCCGAATTGTTGTCACCGGCATAGGCGAGCGTCGCGACCGTAGCCGCGATGAGGCTCCCCGAGGCGAGCAAGAGCTGCTTTTTCATTTTGGTACTCCATTACCGGAGGCGCCATCGCCCCCCTAGCCAGGCATTAACAGCCGGGGCAGTGCCGCGACCTTAGGTTAATACCTCGTTAATTTTTAAACTATTAGATGATATATGCGCAATAGATAATTATATAATTAGCAATAATGACAGATTAGTGAAATATGAATGTTATGTGTATATAGAAATATTATGTCTTAATATTGTAACAATTCAATTATGCGTGATTATATATTTACATATCGTGGTCATATAATTATAATATCAGCGTTATTTTTAATTTTAACAACGGCCTAGTCAGGTATCTTCCGTGCAGATTATCACTTGCGAACGTATGGGTTCGCGGCGCATCGAAGGCAATCTTCAGCCTTGCGGCGCCGCCGCCTTGTCGTTTGTCTTGCCGGGAATCCCAGACGTCACGATCGCGTCGCGCGCCTGATATTCGTCGAGAAGCGCGCGACCGCGTTGGCGATCCGCAAAATTCCAGATGTTCTTGCGCACGCCCTGCATGATCGTCGCATAGACCGCCAGATCGATGGCCTGGCGGACGGCAAGCTGGGTCGGCTCGGTATGCGTAATGCCGGCTTCCGCCTGGAGCAATTGATCGGCGGACACGAATTTGTAGACATTCGCCTGGAGACCGATCGAATAAACGGTCTTGGTTGTCGTGACGCTGGTCAAGACCTCGCCGGTTTGCACGGAAACGACGCGCATGCCGACGATGACGTTGTCCTGTCGATATTGCACGTCGGCGCCGATGCCAAGAAAATTGGCGCCGACGCCCCCGGTGGTGATATTGCCGTCGAAGCCGAGAATGCCGCCTTCGAGCAGGAGGCCGGCGAAGCGCACCGGCGGCAGCGGCCGGGCGTTCTCCCCTTCGAATTCGGCGCGCGTCGCCTTCACAAGCTGCCGCTCCTGCAGGAGATCATTGAGACCGGTGCGCTCGTCGACCGTGAACCAACGCCCGCCGCCCGCGCGCTGAAGCGCATCGACCACGAAGCCCGAGCCGCCTTGCGTCACTGCGCGGGAAAACTCCGCCACCGTATCGTTAGGCTCGTTCTTGCCGGTCAGATCGTTAAACGAATAGACAGCGATATCGAGCTTGCGCGCAGGCGGAGGCAGGGCTTGCAGATCGAGCGCGGTCGGCGACGCCGGCGTTTGAACCGGCGCCTGCTCGGGAAGATCGCGATCGCCTGGCCGCACCGCGCAGCCGGCCAGCAGCACGGCCACGCACAAGAGCGCCAAACATCCTACGCCTCGTCGCATCATCATGTCCTGATTTGTGATTCCGCCCGAAGCCGTGGCCTCAGGGCCCCGCCGGCACGGTGACGTTCGTGATGGTCGAGCCGTCGTTGATGGAAATCTCGATATTGCCGCCCACCGTTTGATAGGTGATCGTCGTTCCTTCGAAACTGAATGTGCCGCTCGGCGCCGCATTGGCGCCAAAGATTGCCTCCGTGATTTTGTTGGCGAGCGAGGAATAGAGCTGGCTGGTCAATTGCTGGGCGAAAATCTGTCCGGGCGTCAGCGCCGCGGAAGCGGTCGTTCCGGCCGTCGACTTGGACTGGGTGAACTGGTTCTGCGCCTGGGCTACGGCGAGGAGATTGGGACCATTGCTAGGGTTGCCGCCAAATGACGGATTCGTCGGCGTATAGAGAAGCGTGCCGGCTCCCGCCGAACCCGCCATTGCAAGAAGCGCGGCGGCGACAAAAAGAGCGCGCGAGCGGAAGATCGAGAAGCCAAACGCCATGGGTTCTACTTTCTTCCGTATTGCTGGACGGACACCGGCGCGGCGGTTCCGATCACCTGAATTTGATAGGAGAGGCCGGAGCCGACCTGAAGATTGCTGATCGAATTGCCATTGCCGGCCACGCTGATCGACGTTGTGTTTGAATTGCCGATCTGCGATGTCGCAACCGAATTTTGCGCGCCGTTGACGACCAGGGTCGAGGAATTGTTCGCGCCGTTCTGATACTGAATTGTGATATTGCCGGCGCCGGAGAGACTGGCGCTCGCATTGTTGTTCTGCCCTGTCTGAATCACGGATGACGACAAGGCCGCAGGCGTTGACGCGGCCGCCGCCTGTTGCGACGCGGGCTGGGCGCCGACGAGAAGATATTGCGACAGGTTCGTATAGGAATCAGGCGCGGCGGAATTCGCCTGCTGCGCTTCGACGGGACCGGCGACCAAGCAAATCAGGACGGACAGGATCGCGACGCTGGCCGGCGCTATGGCTCGCGCCGCATTCGCACACAATGCGATCATTGCAAAACTTCCTCTGTCGCGGTTGAGTTGGGCGCACATAGGGGGCGAATGGCTACACTTTTAAGACGGCGGCTCTGGCGGCCTCTTCTGAATTTGGTGGCGCCCGGCGATCAGGACGCGTAACTCACTTGATTGGACCGACCGCTGCCTGGTCGTTCGCCCTTTTTGTTGATTCTGGTTTGCTTTCTCGCCTCATGAACGTCTCCCCGATTTCGCCTCCCGCCCAGCAACGCCCGCTCCGCATAGCCGCGCTCGTCGATCTGCCGCGTTCGGCGCAGGCGGGGGGGCATGTCAAATGGTGGGAGCGCCTGGCGGCGGCGGCCGCCGCCGAGGCCGGCAATCCGCCGTTCGACCTCACGGTCTATTTTTCCGGCGGTGGGCCCGACGAAATTCTCTCCCCACATGTCCGGCTGCGCCATCTGCCTCCCGTGTTCAGCACGGCGCGGCTGACATTTCTTCCTTACGTCCCCGACCACACCGATCTTGCGCCTTATCACCCGCGTCTGGCGCGCGAATTGCCCCATTACGATCTCATCCATACGACCGACGGTTTCTTCGCCTTCGCGCGAACCGCCGAGCGAATCGCGCGCCGGCGCGCCATCCCGCTGACCACATCGATCCACACGGATACGCCGGTCTATGCGCGCATTTTTACGCGTCAGACCATCGACAGGCTTTTTGCGCGCTGGCCCTGGGCGAAGAACAAATTGATCGAGGATTGGGACGCGCCCGAACGACGCGGCCTGGTGATGGATCGCCGCCTGCGCCGCCATCTCGGCCAATGCGCCTGCGCCTGCGCCTTCGTCACGCGTACGCGGGACCGGGAACTGGCGACGGGCGTTCTTGGCGACGCCCGGGTCAGAAACCTGCGTCTTGGCGTCGACAAGGCGATGTTTGATCCGCGTCGCCGGGATAGCGAGGGCATGCGCCGCGACTACGCGATTCCCGAGGGACGCCTCGTCGCGCTGTTTGTCGGACGCGTCGATGTCGGCAAGAATGTTCCGGTCCTGATCGAAGCGGCGGAGCGGGCGATCGCCGCGGGCGTTGAGCTGCATCTCATGATCGCCGGAATCGGCCCGATGACGGACGAGGCGGCGCGCCGGCTCGGCGGCCATGTCAGCCTGCTCGGCTTTGTCGAGCCGGAGAGGCTTGCGCGGCTCTACGCCAGCGTTGATCTGCTCGCGCTGCCATCCGAGGTGGAAATCGGCAGCATGGCGACGACCGAGGCGATCGCCTCGGGCTGTCCCGCGCTTGTCGCTCAGGGCAGCGGCACGGCCGCGGTTTTTGGCGATACGCCGGCGATCCGCATAGTCGAAGGCGGCGCGGAATCCTGGGCGGCGGCGCTGCGCGAACTGGCCGACAATGGCGACAGCCTCCCGGCCATGCGCGCGGCGGCGCTCGATTATAGCGCCCGCCATCTGGCGAGCTGGCGCGACGTGCTGAGAGAGGATTTGCTGGGCGGCTGGCGGGCGGCGTTGAAGATTGTGTAGGACATGTTCGGTCGGCGCATCCTGATTTTTGTTCCCCATCCCGACGACGAGGTCGTGGCCTGCGCCGCGGCGATCGGCCGCGCGAAAGGGCGGGGCGCGGAGGTTTTCGCGGCCTATCTGACCGACGGCTGTCTGGCGCGCGACACCGTCTGGCCATGGCGGCGCGGGCGCCATGCCGACGATGTCGCTCGTCGCCGGGCGGAGGGCGAGGCCGCCGCCGCGAGCCTGGGGCTGTCGTCGGTCGGCTGGTCGGCGCGCCCGACGCGGCGCCTGTGGCGGGAATTGCCGCAGGTTCACAACGAGATGCGCGCGGCGATCGAGGCTTGCGGGCCCGATCAGATCTGGCTGCCCGCCTATGAAGGCGGCAATCCCGATCACGACGGCCTGAACGCGCTCGGGCAATTGTTTAGGGATCAATTGAGCGTGCTGGAATTCGCCGAATATAATTTCTTCGGCGCCAAGGCTCAGGCGCAGCGCTTTCCCTTTCCCGACGGCGGCGAACAGACGATCGATCTGACGCCTAATGAGCAGGCGCGAAAAAGCGACCTGCTGCGCCTTTACGCCTCGGAGCGGCAGAACCTGAACTATGTCGGAACCGCCCGGGAATGCTGGCGAAAGCTGGCGTCTTACGATTACAGCCGGCCGCCGCATCCCGGGACGCTCTGGTACGCCCGGCACCAATGGGTGCCGTTCCGGCATCCGCGCGTCGACTTCACGCGGCCGGAGGAAGTGTCAGCGGCGATCGGCGCCTATCTCAAGGCCGCCGGACGGCCGATGGGCGATGGCCTTGCCTAACGCGGGAAAAGCGCGGTGCGCACAAGTCAGCGTTTTTAGGGTCGTTGAAATGGCTGGATAATTTCTGACGCCCGCCAAGCCTTTGCAAATTTTAATCAGGCGTGATTCAATAAAATCAATGGCTTGCAAGCGAAAAACCGAAAAAATGTAACTCCCAAGGTGGGTCAATTCGCCGTAAAACATTGAAGGAAAACGACTTTCTCTCAAAACGGCCGCCCCCGAGACGAACGATTCGTCGGCTTTTCACCCAATTTTAACGATTCCGCCCGACATCGGCTTCGAAAAACCTAATGATATCAGTGCCAAGAAATTCCAGACCACCCACCTTGGGAGTTACGAAAAAATGGTAACTCCCAAGGTGGGTCAATTCGCCGTAAAACATTGAAGGAAAACGACTTTCTCTCAAAACGGT
>NZ_LMUI01000023.1:0-66425 GCF_009765995.1 Methylocapsa sp. S129 | reverse complement strand
TTACGAAAAAATAATTCCCAGGGGCCCGCCTCTTTTTGGACCTCTATTTATCGCGCGATGGTCTCGTCTCCGAAGCGTTGGGCGGAGCCTCTCTTTGAATAGTAGCAGCTATTCTGTTTTTTAGAAAGATATTGTTTTTGACATGGGCGTGGCGCCCGTCCTGCGATGGCGCGGCGCCATCGCCGTGCTCGGCGTAAAGGCAACCGCTTCGCGGGCGCTCCGCGCGCCTTGACGCCTCCGCGCGGCGCTGGCTTTTGGCCACCATGCCCTTTTGGTGGGCGATCGCGGCCTGAGGGCCGCGTCGCGCACCAAAAGGGCATGGATGCAAATTGCCGCGTCGTTGAGACGCAGTCATCCCGTAGGGATCGTAGCGGAGCGAAGAAGCGGCGCAGCCGCTTGACGGCGGCTCATCGGCGTGGCCCGCCGGGAAGGCACGCATCGCGACTTCGCCACGCCGTTGCCGCAATCGCGCATCCCTCGCGCCGCTGTGGACGCGCCCTCGTCACCTATTTCGCGCTAAACGGCACGATTTTCGCCAGCGATGCGAGGCGCAGGATGATGCCGGATATACAATGGCTATCCATCCCAGCCGCCGCGCGCCTGCCGAACAGAATCTCCGCGCCCCGCGCAACGCCGCCTCCCCATCTTCCACCGCGCCCGCCCCCATGCGACACTCCCCCGTCCGCCCTTTGCCCGGCGGTCTATCTCCAACACCAGAATAGGCGGCAAGCAATGCAGCGGGACGAGGCATTCTGGGGCGAAGTCGACAGCCATCTCATCCGCTATGGCGGCGCCTTCACGCCCGCCGTGATCGATCGTGCCGAAGGCGCCTATGTCTATGACGAGCAGGGCCGCGCCATCCTCGATTTCACCTCGGGCCAGATGAGCGCCATTCTCGGCCATTCCCATCCCGAAATCGTCGCCACCGTGCGTGACAGCATCGGCCGCCTCGATCATCTCTTCAGCGGCATGCTGTCGCGCCCCGTCGTCGATCTCGCCAGCGCGCTCGCGCGCCTGCTGCCGCCCTCCCTCAGCAAGGTCCTGCTGCTGTCGACCGGCGCCGAATCCAACGAGGCCGCCATCAAGCTCGCCAAGCTCTATACCGGCGGCCATGAAATCGTCAGCTTCACGTTGTCCTGGCACGGCATGACGCAAGGCGCGGCTTCCGCGACCTACAGCGCCGGCCGGCGCGGCTATGGCCCGCCGATGCCCGGCAGCCTCGCGATCCCCGCGCCCAACGCCTATCGCCCCAGGTTCAAACAGGCCGACGGCTCGCTCGATTGGCGGACCGAACTCGACGATGCCTTCGACCAGGTCGACCGCCAGTCGAGCGGCGCGCTGGCGGCGTGCCTGATCGAGCCGATCCTCAGTTCGGGCGGCCTGATCGAATTGCCGCTCGGCTATCTCGCCGCGCTCAAACGCAAATGCGAGGAGCGCGGCATGCTGCTGATCCTCGATGAGGCGCAGACCGGCCTCTGCCGCACTGGCGACTGGTTCGCCTTCGAACGCGACGGCGTCACGCCCGATATTCTCACGCTATCGAAGACGCTCGGCGCCGGCCTGCCGCTGGCGGCGGTGGTCACCAGCGCTGCGATCGAACAGCGCTGTCACGAGCGCGGCTTCCTCTTCTACACCACCCATGTCTCCGACCCGCTGCCCGCCGCCGCCGGCCTCAAAGTGTTGGAGATTCTGGCGCGCGACAAAATGGACGAAGTCGCCGCCCGCCAGGGCCAGCGCCTGCGCGCCGGATTGATCGCCTTGCAGCAGAAGCACGAATGCATCGGCGACGTACGCGGCCGCGGCCTGATGCAGGGCATCGAACTCGTCGTCGACCGCCATTCCAAACAACCCGCCGACGCCCTCGGCCAGCGCGTCACCCGCCGCTGCTTCGACCTCGGCCTGCACATGAACATCGTGCAGCTACCGGGCATGGGCGGCGTCTTCCGCATCGCCCCGCCGCTGACGATCAGCGAGGCTGAGCTGGACCTGGGGTTGGAGATGCTCGACGAGGCGCTAAGGACGGCTGGGTGAGGGCCATTGTAGCCGCGGTCGCCGACCTCCAGGCGAATGCGAAGCATTCGTCCGCCGCGGCCCTCTCCCACACCCGCGCGCGGCGGAACAAGGCGCTTGCGCGCCGGCCGCGGTCAGCTACCGCGGCTACAAAGGCCGCGCCGCCCGCATCCCGACAGAATGCCCGCGCGTTTCCCTTCTCTCGCGAAGCGGGAGAAGGTGGGCGCCGGATGGCGCCCGGATGAGGGGCGGCGCAGGCGTCTGGCGTTGGCGGCACGACACGCACTGCCTGAATTGATGCATCAGATGGCCGACGCATCTCGCCTGTCGAAGGCGCAGACAAAGTCCGGATCCGGGATTGTGCAAGCGCCCCGCAACTCGGAAGAGCGCTTTGGAACGCTAGCGTCCGAACTCCAGCGCCTTGGCTTTAAGATCCCCGACTGTAAGCAAGAAGGCATCAGTCCGCCGCTCGCCGTGCCAATTCGCGATCACCGGAACGTCGTCAGGAAGCGCAAACAGGTCAGTGGCGCGTCGCGTGACGATTACCTCGTCGTCCTTGATTGCAATGAAGTTTGCAGCGGCAGCGTATCTCGGTTTATCGAGAAAGCGGAATTCCTTTCCGTCCCGAAGGTGCTCGCCAGTAATTTTCATTGGAACCCATTTCTTCGGCGTTATCGGGACACGATATGCATTGTAACAAAGCGCCGACACATCTCGCCTGTCAAACGCTTTGGAATCAGGGAATATGTATCGCGTCCCATTGCTCCCGCATGGGCCGCATCTTCCGCATCGCGCCGCCGTCATTGCGAGGGAGCGAAGCGACGAAGCAATCCAGACCGAGGCTCTGACAGCCCTCGTCAGGATCGGTTCTCAAGGCGTATGCGAAGCATTCGTCCGGCTGCCGCTCGCTAAGAGGGAGCCTGCGCCCGTAACCGAGTTGAATGCACCATCACTGGGATACGAAAACGAGCGCAGACCCTTCGAATTACGTATTCGAGAGGATCATTTCTTGTTCGCTTGTGGCGACCGACCTGGCTTCAAACTGGCGACGCGCGGCGGCGGATCGAAAGACGATGCAAAGAAATGGCGTGCGATTGAAAAAAGTGAGAAGCCAGCCGGAGTGGATTTCCGGTTCGTCGACGACCCCAAAGCGATATTGCAAAACACTCTCCTCCGCATGCGAGAATGTCATTTGCGCAAGAAACTCATGAGGTACCTCGGAGCGATGGATATCCGCCTGAACCTGCTCATCAAGCACCGGCGACAACAGTCCGTGATGGTGGCACAGGCCACGAACAATCTTGCGTACGATCCGCACGACGCGCTCATCCCTTCCTGGATAAATCGCGTGCCTTGGACCATCAGGCGTCGTAACGGGCACAAATTGATTGAACAAATCGCGAGCCCGCTTGCGACCGTCGGGCTGGGTGAAACTTCGACGTACCTTTCCATCCCAGAGTTCACGGACCGCAGGCGTCGGATCGCCCGCAAGAAGCATTACAGTGCGAAAATGCGCCTCGTCGTCCGACCAACCGTTGTTGCAACTCACGCACGCGGGAACTTTAATGCGTCGATGCCGCGAATTCCCCGAAGACGGTGGATATAGCGCGCGTGAAACGACATGATCGCCCGTGAAGGCCCTCCCGCCACAATAGGCGCAGCGCCTTTCTCCGGCATGTTCTCTGGTCTTTGCCATTCCTAGCCTCAATCTCATAAGCAAGACGCACCAAAGGCGATTCGCCAGCGGGCGTCACGAGGGCATGCTACGCATTGCTTTAATTCGCGTTCGATTTGCGCCAAAGGCACCGAATTTTCTCAGCGAGGACAACCGCTGCCCCTTCTCCGTCACACACCGCGCCGTCGACCTCATGGAAGCATAGACTTCCGAAGTTTTGAGGCTGTCAATGGCGCGCGCTCTCGCGCGCCGCCTTCGGCGGTCAAGACCACCGACAGCCTCAAAACTTCGGAAAAAAGAGGCTCTCCATCGGACGAATGCTTCGCATTCGCCTTGAGAGCTCGACGGCGCTCCCTGCCAAGCTCGCGCGGGATAGGGTTGCGCCGCCCCTCATCCGGCCGGCTTCGCCGGCCACCTTCTCCCCGCTACGCGGGGCGAAGAGGTGCGCGTTTCCCTTCGCCCCGCGTAGCGGGGAGAAGGTGGCGCGCAGCGCCGGATGAGGGGCGGCGCAAGCCTCCCGGCGTTGGCGACATGAAACGCATTTGCATGAGCTAATGCGTCAAATGGCCGACGCATCTCGCCTGTCAAACGCCCGGGATCGGGCATTGTCTATCGCCTCGTCTTTCGCCTCCCGGCAATCGGTTTGGCGGAGCGATGTTCAATCTTGAACATGCGCTGAACAAGAAAGATTCTTCCGAAATCGAAAGCGGCGTGCTCCGCTGACGCTGCGTAACGCTCACCCATTCGTGCGCTTTTCCTGGCATGCCGCTAGGCCGCTCATTGCGGGCCCACCGGGACATGAAACGCATGGCGTATGGCGGCGTCACAAAGGCGTTGCGGATCGATAATATTTTTGCGGAGCCATGGACGAGCGCGACGCCATTCGTCGGCGATGAAGGGCGACGCCGGAGATCGGGTTGAGCGGTCGGCGACGCGTCAAGATCGAGAGGCGATCGACATGAGCCGCGGACAGGCGATCCCTAGGGCTGACGCCGTGCGACGGATCGATGGAGGGGTTGCGCCGGCAACAGGATAAACAGGAGGGACGCCATGCCTAAGCCTATTCCTATTCGCGACATCACGATCATCAACGACCTCGGAGGGAACGGCCGCCACATCATGGTCTCGGCCATCCTGACCGGCCCGGGAATCCGCACGGTCAGCACCGACTGGGTGATCCAATGGGTCGCCCCGGGCGGCAGCTATCTCCTCACGCAGGAGCCGCAGCCGGGCTTCGTTTCGACGATGCTCAACCCGCTCATTCGCGGCGCGTTGACGAACAACGTCACGGAATGGCAGGCCGACGCCTACGGACCGGCGCAGATTCCGGTGTCGACCATCCTGCGCTGCGTCGCGCTGGTGGGCACAACAACGTTGCCGACCGATCTCGCGCCATGGATGGTGGCGAACGCCTGGCAAGTTCGCATTCAGGTCGACAACGGCCACAGCCAACCGACGCCGTGGTCGCAGTGGCAACCACAAACGTCGCCCGGCGCGACGTTTGGAGCCTGACAAATGTACAGCACTACCATCGTCAATGCGACCGCACAGACGGTGGTCGCGAATACGATCGCGATTAGCGCAGGCGAAGAGGCGGCGATCGCCTATACTCCTACGGGCGTCGTCATCACCGTGCACGGCGCCGGCGTTGTCCACCTCAACGACAACGGGACGACGGCCGTGTGGGTCGCCTCCGGATCGGAGCGCCAGTCGTTCACGACCGAAACGATCAAGGTGACGGTACGCTCGGATGCGACGATACTGATCGAGCCGAATCCGGGCGCCGCCGCGGAAATGCCGATCCTCGACGATCCCATGGACTACGCCCTGACATGCGCGCCCCTGGACGTGGGGCGGATCATTTCGGTCTCCGCCGCGCAGCACACTTTTGCGACGGGAGACTTCACCCTCACGCTGCTGTTTCAATTCGTCGCGGGGCCGCGCGGCTTCGCGACGGACACCGCGCTGCTGCGGCGCATCGACGGCGCGGGCTGCGGCCTTGAGCTGCTGGTCCAGGGCTATCGCATCATCGATTTCGTGAACTTGTATTTCGCTCTCTACGACGCCGAGACGCAAGTCACCTATTCGGCGAAGGCGCCCGAGATCTACAATGGTCGCTGGCACGCCCTCGCGGTCGTCCGGTCGGGTGCGAATGTGAGCCTGTTCCTCAACTGCAAGCCGCTCGCCGGCGTGGTGCGCCGCGGCCCCGAGAGCCCAGTCAATCTCGCCACGCTCGCGCCGCTGTTCATCGGCTCCTATCGACAGGTTCTCGCCAACGGCGAGACGGAAACGGGCGACGCCCACGGCCTCATCGAGGACGTGACGCTGTGGGGCCGCGCGCTGTCGCCGACCGAAATCATCTCGACGATGACCAACCAGCTCAGCGGCGCGGAATCCGGTCTCGTTGGCCTCTACGCTTTCAACCAGAACCTTGCCGATTCCTCGCCCAGCGCGGCGACGCTCGCCTGCGCCGGCCCGGCCGCGGCCTATGATCGCATCATCCATAGTTTCGCCGTTCACGGGGAGAACGACCATAGCTTGTTGGCGATGAGCGCGCCGACGCGATACAGGGCGACGAGTCCGGCGGCCGCTGATGACGATCCCCCACTGTCGCGCGTGCAGACGCTGAATGTCCGCGAAGGCGCGCCGTTCCTCTATGGCGCCCTCATCAAGGACGACGGCACCGCGGCGTTCCCTGACGGCGTGACGCTCGTCGTCTCGTCGCCGAACGGTCCCGTCAACGCGGCGCGCGACGACGCTTCCGCCTGGGTGACGATGAGCGGGGCCTCGGTTCGCGCCTTCGTGTTCAAGGCGCCGCCGGCCGGCGAATGGACGTTCACCGTCACGGCGCCGGCCGGGCTCGGCTTCCAACTGGCGGTCCAGACGATGCCGTCGGCCAATGTCGCCCAGACGCTGCTGACGACGGTGCGGGCCGCCTACCCCGGCCTGTCCAACGCTGCCGGACGCGCGGCAGGGCTGAAGGCCGACGCCGCCGATGACGACTGGGAATGGTGGGAGATTGGGTTGGCGGCCCTCGGGACCGTCGCGTTGGCCGCGGTGGCGATCGCCGCGGCGCCGGTCGTCCTCGCGGCCGCGGCCGCGGCGACGACCGCCCAGCTCGTCGGCGCCGCGGTCGGCGTCGGCATCACCGGCGTCGCCGCGGCCTCCTACATCTCCTCGATGACGCCGGATCCGGGCATCGTCCCCGGCGCGCAGAAGACGATCGATTATGCGCGTTTCGATCCGCGGCCGAGCGTGACGGTGTTCATCTGGTCCTACGTGTCGTTCGACAGGGGTCAGGGCCACGCTTCGATGTCGCTCTCGGACGAGACCTACATATCCTGGTGGCCGAAGGGCATCGCGACGATTTGGAATCTCAACGGCGTCGCGCAGGATTTCTACGCCGACCATGTGATCGACCGCACCTACAGCGACGATATCACTGGGGAAGGCGATCCGAACTTCAATCCGCCGACAATATTCAGGGACCCCGACTATCGCATCAAAATATTCGGGCTCGACGAGGCGGCCATCAAGACGTGGTGGGCGAACCAGCAATTGACCGAGAATTATCGCCTCATCGACATGAACTGCAGCACCGTTGTTTATAAGGCGCTGTGCGCCGGCGGCGCTCTCGACAAACTGACGGTCGAGGACCGCACGTATTGGACCGACCCGGTCCGCCTCGTGTGGCACCCCAACATCATGGAGCGCTTCGCGCGGCTGCTGTCGGCCCGCACCGGCGGCTAACGCAGCGCCCGCAGGATAGGTTCGCGCCGCCTCTCATTCCAAGGCGAATGCGAAGCATTTGTCCGCACCCCGCTATGCGAGAGAAGGGCGCGCGCCCCGCGACGCGTGGGGCCGCGTCCGCTCACTCGGCCGGCGGCGTGATGCAGATGTTCGTGGGCTGCTCGCGGACATAATTGCCCCATCGGTCGTAGACCGATTCATAGCTCAGGCAGCTTTCGGCGTGGTAATAGCCCAATCCGGCGGCGCCGAGCTGGCCGGCGCCGGGCGCCAGGCCCCAGGCGAGGCCGCCGCCCATCGCGCGGAGAACCGCGGCGTCGCGATGGTCGCCGCCGCTGTGGTCGATGACGTCGCGACGGGCCGCCGCGCTATGCTCGCTACGCCAGACGTATTTGTGACGCCAGACAAGCCTGTGCGCGCCGCTGGCGTGCCTGACGATGGCGGGCGGGCATGCGACCGCCGCCGCCGGGCTCAGCGGCGCGTCGGCCGCGACGGCGGATGCGCAGGCCGCGATATAAGACGCTGAGAGACAGATAAGCCCTTTGCGCAACATCATGACATCTCGAAGAAGTGACGACAGCCGCCAGTAAGCGCCATCGGGAATTAACGTCGCGCTAATTTGCGCTCGCGCCCCCTTCTCTCGCGAAGCGGGAGAAGGGGCCCGGCGGAGCCGGGCTGCGGACGAACGAAGTTCGCCTTGGGATGAAGGGGCGGCGTAGGCCTCTGCAGTCAGCGAGGCGACACCCATCGCGTAAGTCGCGGCCTCATCCCGCGACCAGCCCGTATTTCGCGACAAGGATCAGCACGGACGCCACGCCAATCGCGGCGAAAAGCTTCGTCATGAGGTTCTCCCAATGGGGCAGCCGGGCTGCGATGACCTGGCGAATATCGAGCAAAAGCGGCGATCTCGCGCCGCAGATCTGTCTAAAATAAAATGCAATAATCTTAGGAATGCGTTTAACTCTCATCGAAGCGTCCGCCGATCGCTGGGGCGCCGGCGCCGGCCGCTGACCTGAGGCTGCCGATGTCCGTTCGTTGGAACGGATTTATGACTCATGAGTTAATATTAACTGGCCGCCCCGGACTGGCTCGCTCTTGGTCACGGTGTTCGTGGCGGCAGGGAGGCGCGCATCATGGCCGCCATCGCTGCACTCCACAGTCTCATCGACTGGCTCAATCAAAGATTTCGCAAGGGCGCGGGCGCGCGTCTGACGCCGCAGTCGGTCGCGCTCGTGATTGGGGCTCTCCGCGCCTATGTGAAATTGTTGGCCCCTACAATCAATGGCCGCGTCCGTCCCTTCCAGGTCGAGGCCATAGACAGCCGGGGTTGGACCGAAGAGGTATTGGCGCTTGCCGCCAACGAAAATGTCGCGCGCGCCGCGTTTAACGAAGCTTGCCATCAGCAACCCGGCCGCAAGATAAGGATGACGTATGGGGCGCGGGTCGTGGCCGTGTCGCCGCCAGATTCTTCGCTTGCCAGCGCGGCGGGCGCCGGGCCAGAACCAGAGGAGCCGCCCATTGAGAGCGGCGTGGAGGAGGATTCGGATGATTTTCCTGAGCGCTGTTGACGAACAGAAGGTCAGAGATCGCGCGCATGCGATTTGGCAGGCTGAGGGACGGCCCGAGGGCAGACATCTCGAACATTGGCGGCAGGCGCAGTCCGAAATTGAGCGCGAGAAGGAAGCGCTGAACGGCCCGCCTGCGTCCACAGGCGCCGCCGCTGCGCCTCCCCAACCGCCAAAGAAATCGCCCGGCGCCGCGTGATCGAAGGCGTGCTCGAGACGAAGGAGCTAGAATTTCCAGTTCAGGCCGGCGCGGACGATATTCAAGCTCACCGCGCTGGAGCTAACCGCAAAAGAGGACGGGGCGCCAAAACCCATGGTGGCGACAGCATTGAAACTCTCCGGCCGACCAAGATTGGCGTATAAATATTCCGCCTTCACAGTGATGTTGTTGGTGATCGCATATTCGCCACCCGCGCCCAGCGTCCATCCGACCCGCGTCTCCGATAATTTGCCGGAGAAGCAGCTTATGGGATCGTAGCAGCGATAGGTATTGTGCCCGAAGCTGTCGCCGCTGCCGTTATCCCCGACGCCCGGCGCCATGGCGGATTGTCCGTCGACCGTTCCGTAAGCCAACCCGCCCGTAACAAAGAGCAGCAAGGGCGGTGTGGGAATAAAGCCCAGACGCCCTCTGAACGTGCCGAATGATTCGACCGTTTCCTTGGCGACAAATGTTGAAGGACCCACGCTGCCGAGAATAAAGTTCGAATTCGCCGATCCGTGAATATTGGACCAATCGTAATCGGCCTCCGCGCCCACCATCCAACTCGGGTTGAATTGGTAGTTATAGCCGATCTGGCCGCCGGCGAGGCTCCCGTTCATATTGAAGGACGCCGAAGGCACGCAGGTGGTTCCGAAAGGGCTGCCGCATGTGCTAAAAAGAGCATTGAAATCGTTCGGCGTGTAGCCGAAGGTCGGGTCCGTCGATGAACGGCCGCCGTTCACGCCGACATAAAAGCCGGTCCAACTGAAGGCCGGCGGCGGAAGCGGCGGCGGCGCTGATCGGGCCGACAAATCGGCGGCGGCCGCGGCGGCGATGCCGCTGACCGCAAAAAAGAGACCGACCAGAAGCTTTTTCATCATTGCCCCAAATGTCGATGGAAGCCCATCGCATCGCCAGAATCGCACTCATCCGCGCGCACCCTGGTCCGCTGGAGCGGCCGCAAGTCGACGGCCGCCGGCGCAAGGACTTCGCGCAGCGACCGTTCTCCGCAGCGTTCATCGCTTTTGAATGTATCAGTTCTCGCACGCCCGTCTTGGACCACACGGCATAGGCCTTGGCCTGAACGGCATTCCCTTGCGAAGCTCTTGTCCGAAGTTTCCGGCTTTCATCGGACGAAGGTCGGCGCTCGCCTTGAGAGGCTGATGGCGCGTCACTGCGCGGCGTCTTCCCCGTCGTGCAAAAGACGCTCAAGGGAACGCTGCGCCTTTCCGAACAACGCCAATAGAAGACCGAGCCACCAGAGCCAGGGCGAATAGTCGGGCAGCGAAGAGATGATGTGCTGCGCGTAGAACGCGCACGCGTCCGTTGTCGCGGCGATGCACCATATCTTGTGTTGAAGAAACGCGGCCGGACTCTCGTATTGGGCGTAATAGGCGAACCACCACGACACGCAGAGCAGCATCAGAATCAGCCCGATTTTGGTCGTGACCCGTAAGCGCGGCGGTCCGGATAGAGCGGGCATGCGGGCTCCTGCAAAGTCTCGTCGCCGTTTCTAGTCTGAAACGCATCCAATCGCGAGCGCGCCTTCCGTCAAGACAGACTGTAAACCCTCAAGGCCTGGCGCCCGGGGCGGCAGGCTAGGTTCATCGTGAGGGAGACGCAGATGTTCAAGTCCAGAACGCTGGCGGTCTTGATGACCGCGATGTTAGGCGCGGCGACGCTCGGTACGACCGACGCAGGCGCCGCGTTCCGCTTCCACGGCGGATCGGCGGGCGGCGGGTTCAATCGCCAAACGCCGCCGACGCGACCGCCGCCGGAACAAAACACCGCCACCGCACTCAACTGGAGCCCGCCATTTCAACGCGCTCCGATTTGCATCAGTTGGTGGCACGATCATTGCGTGGTGTGGATGCCCTAACCGCGTCAAATCCGCGCGTCCGCGCCTCGTCGTCGCCAGTTACGGCGACGGCGCGCATACTGGCCATACCATCGCCGCAAAACCGCCAATTCCTCGCCGTGATGCTCGCGTGAGTCATGCATGCGCGCGTCGTTGTTGAATCGCGCGCCCATTCACGCGTCATTCAGCAGCGTCATCGCTTTTTGTCGCGCATTGTCGGGCCACGGCCACAACTCAGAGGAAAGCCGGATGCAAAAACTCCGCCCCGCGATCATCGCCATTCTCCTCGCCACGTGTTCTCTTGCGCTGCCGCTCAATTCCGCGTCGGCGCAATCTTGCGCCTGCGGCGCCATTGGCATCCGCGCCGAGGAGCCGCCCCCGCCATTGCCGGACTATGATCAGCCGCCTGTGCCCGCGCCTGGCTATATGTGGACGCCCGGATACTGGTCCTGGAACAATGAGGATTATTATTGGGTGCCCGGCACATGGGTTGAGCCGCCGCGTCCCGGCGTACTCTGGACGCCTGGATATTGGGGCTATTCCGATGGCGTCTATCTCTTCAATCAAGGCTATTGGGGACCGCACGTCGGCTTCTACGGCGGCATATCTTATGGCTATGGTTATGGCGGCTCAGGCTATCAAGGCGGCCGCTGGGACAATGGCGCGTTCTTCTACAATCGCTCCGTCAACAATGTCGGCAACACGCATATCACCAACGTCTATAACGAAAAGATGGTCGTCAACAACCTGACCATCAACCACGCCAGCTTCAATGGCGGCGCGGGCGGAATCACGGCGAAGCCGACGGCGGAGGAAGAAGCCGTGGCGAAGGAGCCGCACGAGAAGCCGACCAGCGCCCAGCTCGAACATCGGCGCAAGGCGAGTACGAACGAGGGCGCCTTTGCGACGACCAATCACGGCAAGCCGGCGGTTGCGGCGACGCCGCGACCGGGCGCGCTCACCGGCCCCAATGTCGTCAGGGCCAAGGCGGCCGGCGCGCCGGCTGGCGCTGAGGAAGAGCCAAAGGGCGCGAACGCTCCCGCGAAGGACTTGCGAAAGACGCCGGAAAAGCCGGACGTCGGCGCCGAGCCGAAAACAGAGGTGAAGCCCTCGGTGGAGAAGACTCCGGCCGAGAAAGAACCCGCGTTGAAAGAGCCGGTGGAAAAAACGCCGGCGGCGAAGGATCGGAACGAGAAGAAGGATCTGGACGAGAAAAAGCCGGCTATGAAAGAAGCGCCCAAAGACGCGGTCGAACAGAAGCGTCCGCCAGAGCCGGCGCAGAAGGAGGTGCGGCCCGCGCCGAGCGAGAGCAAGCCGCAAGTCGCCCATCCCGAGCCGCCAAAGCCGAGGCCTGAGAAAGCGGAATGCGGACATCCCGGCGAGCCCGCCTGTCATTGAACGATCGCCGCTGAAGTCCCTGGACCGACCGGCGCTCGCCTCACGCGAGCGCCGGTCGCGCATGAATTGATGGCCTGAGGGCCATCAATGACCAGCCATTAACCTCGGCGCGCGATTGCGCTCAATCCGATATTGAGACATTCGCGCGATGATTGCGGCCATGTTGTCCGGACGTTTCAGTTTTGGCGACCCCGATGCGAACCGGCCCCGCCGCAAAGATGCGGGGTTCGCACGATGGATCCTATTGGCCGTCGTCGCGCTGCTGGCGATCCTGTCGGCGGCGCTGCGCCCCGAATGGTTTACCCGCTAGCGCCTTCGCGCGAGATGTGGCGGACGCCACATCATTCGCGCCAGCGCTGGTCTACCAAACAATCAGCCATTTGGGACCTCCCCCCAACTGACCCCGAAAATAACTGGCCGCCCATAGGGCGGCCTTTTTCGTTACGGGAGCGGGGCAGGCGTTGCTGAATGGGCGCGCGAGAGGCGCGCCTATCGCATCGAAATCGCCAATCCGCTGAGATCGGCGTTGACCATCAAACCTGTCTGACGGCCGTTCAGCTCCAGGATTGCGCCCTTTTCGTTGGACAGCACGATCGCGCGCGCCCCGGTGAAAATGGCGGCGCCGGCGCCGGCGGCGCCGTAGACTCCTGCGACATCCGAGGGTCGGTAGATGTGGCTCACCCGGCCCGACAAATAGCTATGCGAGGCGCCGAACACGAGGCCCGCGTCCAATCCGCCGATCGACAGCGGATATTGCCGGCCGTGAAACGTCAGCGTGCCGCTTCCTCCAGAGGCGCCGATGAACCAGCCCCCCTTCAACACCGAAATCCGGATATAGCCGCTGTCCGCGTAGGCGACGGACGAGACGCTCGCGACCGCCATCGCCATCAGGGCGACAAGAGCATGACGAAATTTGAACGGGCGCATTGCTTTTCCTTTGCATGATTGGGGCGCCGCGGCGCCGCTACGGGAGAGGCAGAGGGGGCATCGTGGAATAACAAGGGCCGGGTCTGTTCAAAAAGCGACCTTTTCCAATCAGGCGGCCTAATACGCGAGGATATCGTAAAAGGCCCCGGCGCGCCATCGCGCCTGTCGCCCCGGCTCCTCTCGCTTTTCAAACGCTCGGATTGGCTGCGGGCGATGGCGCGTCATAGACGGCGTTCCTCAATTCGCCGACAAAATTGCCGGCCATGCCTTCGATGGCGGTGTTGCTAAGCGCCGCCAATGTGAGGCGCCGCTGCGCATCCACGAACCAATGGTGCCCGTAGACGCCGCCCCATTTCCAGGTCCCGATCGATTGCAGCGTTCCCGCGAGAATCGGGTCGATCAACACGGCGCCGCCAAAGCCAAAGCCCCAGGACGGCGTGACTTCGGTATTAATGCGCAAAGCGCCGATTTGGTTGCTCATCATCGCGCGCACGCTGTCTGGCGTCAGGATGCCGCCGCCGCCCCGGCGCAGCGTTTCGAGGAAAGCCAGGAAGTCGGCCGCCGTGCCCGCCATTCCCGCGCCGCCCGAAGCGAAGGAGGCCGCATCGAGAATGCGCGAGGGCGAAAAGCGGATTCCCGCGCCATCGCCAAAAGCCACGACGTCCGGATCGCCCATACGGCGCGGCGGGGCGCCATCCACGTAACTCACCGCGAGCCGCCCGAGGTCGCGCACGGCGAATCCCGTGTCCGCCATCCGCAGCGGCGCCGTGACAAGCTGCTCGACGATGGCGGGGAGCGCGGCGCCGCCGGCGCGGGCGATAATTTCGCCGAGGACATCGAGAGCCACCGAATAGCCCCAGGCGGCGCCTGGAGCATAGGATAGCGGCACGCGCGCGAGACGCTCCAACTCCTCCTCGATCGAGAGACCGGGTTCGGCAATCCCATCCGAAACGCCGGCACGCTGGTAGGGACCATCGGCCGGCTGGAAGAAGCTGTAGCTCAGCCCCGCCGTATGCGTGAGCAATTGCCGTATCGTGATGGCCGGCTCGCTCCCGTCCGGCAGTTTCGGGCGGAACGTGGGGAGCCATTGCGTCGTAGGCGTGTCGAGAGCGAGCTGTCCCCGCTCGACGAGCGCCATCGCCGCCGCGGAGACGATCGGCTTGGTCAGCGAGGAAAAGCGGAAGATCGCGTCCTCGCGCATCGGGCGCTTCGCTTCGCGGTCGGCCAACCCGGCCGCGCGGCGATAGACGACATCGCCGTCTTGCGCGATGAGCACGACGCCGCCGACCAGCCGCCGCTCCGCCAGCGCACGCTCGATGACCGCGTTCACCCGCTGCGATAAGGTCTTGTGAGGCGCGACGACTGACATGGATGATCTCCTGCTGATGTCAGGGTTGATAATGGGAAAGCCGGATGGCTCAGCGCGCGAGGACGACGTTGCCCAGCGGACGGCTTACGAGAAAGCGATGGGCGCCAGCGGCTCGCTCCAATGGAAACATTCGTTCGACATGCGCCCGCAGCTTACCCATATCGACGAGAAGTGAGAACTCCTTGAGCGCATGACGACCGGGCTTGACCGGCACGCCGGCAAATCGCAAGCCGATGCTTCGCTCTGGCGGCCATTTTCTGAATCGCCCCCGGAAATTCAAACTGAGGCGCGGCTGATCGCCCTTGTCGGCGAAACGCGCAGAGGCGCGCATCGCCTGTCCTCGCCATGGCGCCATCGCTGCCTTGCCTTGAAAAAAGTTGCGAACGGCGGCGCGATGTACAATAGAAGTCGGAAAGAACGTGGGAGGATTTTCGGTCATGAGCGTGAATGAAATTGCCAGCCTGCCGACGCGGCGGCTTGGGCGCACGGGCGCCACCGTAACCGAACTCGGACTGGGCACCGCTCCGCTGGGGGAGAACTGGGACATCATCGAAGAGCAGGAAGCCGGCGGCCTGCTGAATGCGGCATGGGACGGCGGCGTGCGCTATTTCGACACTTCGCCCTGGTACGGCAAGGGGCAGGCGGAACATCGGGTCGGCCGCGCACTCTATCGCAAGCCGCGCGAAAGCTTCGTCATATCGAGCAAGGTCGGCCGCCTGTTGCGGCGTCCGCTCAAAGCGGGTCCGTTCGTGCGCGGCGATTGGCTCGGCGGGCTCGAATTCGACGCTTTGTTCGACTATAGTTACGATGGCGTGATGCGCTCGTTCGAGGACAGCCTGCAGCGCCTTGGCATCAACAGGATCGACGTGCTGCTGATTCACGATCTCGATTCCTGGCATTTCAAGACCGAGGCCAAGGTCGGGCCCTATATGAATCAGCTCTACACCGGCGGTTGGCGCGCGCTTGAGGAATTGCGCGACCAGGGCGTGATCAAGGGCATCGGCGCCGGTTTCAACACGATGGGTACGATCCCGCGCTATCTCGATCTGTTCGACATCGACTTTTTCCTCATCGCGATGCGCTACACTTTGCTTGAACAGGATGTGCTGGACAGCGAGTTTGCGCTTTGCGCCGAGCGCGGCGTCGGAATCGTCATCGGCGGGCCCTATAATTCAGGCATTCTGGCGACCGGCGCAACGCCGAGCGCGATGTATAATTATTCGCCTGCCAAACCCGAAATCATGGTGCGCGTCGCGCGCATCGAGGCCTTGTGCAAACGCCACAATACGCCGCTCGCCGCCGCGGCGCTGCAATTCCCGCTTGGCCATCCGATCGTCGCTGCGGTGATCCCAGGCGCCATTTCGCGCGCGCAGATCGCCCAGAACCTCGCCGCTTTCAATCATCCCATTCCGGCCGACCTCTGGAGCGAGTTGAAGCACGAAGGCCTGCTGCGCGCCGACGCGCCGGTTCCCACGCGATAGCGATGGGCGGCGCGGCGACCAGGCTCCCCCTTACATACGGTCATTGACCTCGAGGCCAATGCGAAGCCTTCGCCCGTCGCGCTCCGTGGCCGCGGCGACGAGGCTTGCGTGTCGCCCAATGCACCCCATGTAAACGCGTACGTGCGTCTCCTAAGTCGCACGCCCGCCGCAACATCCAATCCTCCGAAGAGGTCCCCATGACCAAGCCCACCGCCGCCGAATCCGGCCCCTTCGCCATTGGCGGAGACCTCACCGTCAATCGCCTTGGCTTTGGGGCCATGCGCATCACCGGCAAGGGAATCTGGGGTGAGCCCGAAGATCGCGCCGAGGCTCTGCGCGTGCTGCGCCGCCTGCCCGAACTCGGCGTGAATTTCATCGACACCGCGCAGAGCTATGGGCCGGAGGTCAGCGAGCGGCTGATTCATGAAGGGCTGTTTCCCTACAAGGGCCTCGTTATCGCCACCAAAAGCGGCCTTGAGCGGCCGGGCCCCAATCAATGGACGCCGAACGGGCGCCCCGAATTCCTGCGCAACGGCGTCACGACCAGCCTCAAGCGGTTGGGTGTGGAGCGCATCGATCTATGGCAGCTTCACCGCATTGATCCGGCGGTGCCGCGCGACGAACAATTCGGCGTGATCGCCGCGATGCAGAAGGAAGGTCTGATCCGCCATGCCGGCCTTAGCCAGGTCAGCGTCGAGGAGATCGAAGCGGCGCAAAAATTCTTCAAAGTGGCGACCGTGCAGAACCTCTACAACCTCGCCGACCGTTCAAGCGAGAGCGTGCTCGACTATTGCGAGTCCCATGGCGTCGGCTTCATCCCCTGGTATCCCTTGGCCGCCGGCGATCTCGCGCGCCCGGGCTCAGTGCTCGACGGCATCGCGAAAAAGAATGGCGCCTCGCCGAGCCAGATCGCGCTCGCCTGGGTGCTGAAACGCAGCCCGGTCATGCTGCCGATCCCCGGCACGGGCAAAGTTTCGCACCTTGAGGAGAACGTGGCCGCAGCCGGCATCACGCTGTCGGACGCCGATTTCAAGGCGCTGGATGCGCAGGCGCGGCCGAAATAGCGCTGACAGCGCCGCCCCTGACAGAATTCTACCCCCCTCAGAGCGCGCTCGCCTTGTCGAGCGCGCTGATGTCGCCGGCGTCCAGCGTCAGCGCCGCCGCCTTGATCAGGCTGTCGAGCTGGGTCAGCGACGTGGCGCTGGCGATTGGCGCGGTGACGCCGGGGCTTGCGATCAGCCAGGCCAGAGCGACTTCGGCGGGCTTGGCGCCAAGCTTTTCGGCGACCGCGTCGAGCGCGGCCAGAATGCGGGCGCCGCGCGCGTTGAGATAGGCTTTGACGCCGCCGCCGCGCGGGCTTTGGCCAAGATCGGCCTCGCTACGATATTTGCCCGACAGGAAACCTTTGGCGAGACTGAAATAGGTGATGACGCCAATGTCTTCGCGAACGCAAAGTTCGCGCAGCGGCCCGTCGAAACTGCCGCGGTCGTAGAGATTATATTCGGGCTGCAGCACGTCATAGCGCGGCAGCGATTTGGCTTTCGCGACGTCGAGCGAGGCGCCGAGCTGCGCGGCGTCGAGGTTCGAGGCGCCGATGAAACGAACCTTGCCCTGTTGAACGAGCCCCTGATAGGCGCCGAGGGTTTCCTCATAAGGCGTTTCGGCATCGGGCCAATGCGAGAGATAGAGATCGATGTGATCCGTCTGCAGCCGTTTCAGGGAGGCCTCGACCGCCTCGGCGATATAGCGCGCGCCGAGCCCCTTCTTGCCCGGTCCCATCGGCGACCCGACCTTGGTGACGACGATCACTTTATCGCGATTGCCGCGGCTCTTCATCCAGTCGCCGATAATCGTCTCGGATTCGCCGCCCTTATTGCCAGCCGCCCAGGCCGAATAGACATCGGCCGTGTCGATCGTGTTGAAGCCGGCCTCGACAAAACGGTCGAGCAGATCGAACGACCTCTTTGCATCCGCGGTCCAGCCAAAAACATTGCCGCCGAAGACAAGCGGCGCGATATGGAGGCCGGTGCGGCCCAGACGACGTTTCTGCATTTTTGGCTCCGTTTGGATTGGCTGGCGGCTTACATCAGCGAAATTGAAAGATTGGCGTTGCTTCTCCCTCTCCCAAAAGGGGGACGGCACGCTTAGTCCCACCAATTTGGCGCATCCAACTCGCAAGGGCCGCTCAACTCTTCGCGAGGGCGTCGAGCGCTTGTGCGAGGCCGCGGAACGAAAACGGCGCCGCAATGTCCCGGCCAACGCCATCCCTGAATTTTATCGAGCCCTGGCCGGCCTGCCTGCGCCAGAACTGCAAGAGATCGTCTTTCATCTCGGCATCGGCGAAACAGCCGCCCGACAGGCAGCGACGCCAGTTCAGGTCGACCGGATGCGCATCCTTGTCGTCGACCTCCATCCGCGGGGCGCTGGGAAAGCTGACATTGGGCGGCAGAACGAGCGTCAGCCGCAACGGATCCGTCGGCGCCACGCGGCCGATCGCAATCTGGGCGATGGGGCCCTGCGCGCCTTGCGTCTGGATCGTTTCGGCCGCTTCGCAAACACGCTGGGCGGCGGCGCCATCGCCGATGCGCTGGCATCGGACGACCCAGTCGCCATAGGCCGCCGTCGTCGACTGCGGATCCGCGCTGACCGGGCCGGGCGCCGGCTTGGCGGCGTCTGGTTTCGGGGTGGTTTGGGAGGCTGCGGGCTGAACCGCGAGCGCCATCCCCAAAGCCGCGACCGCAACCCAAAAACTCCTGGCCATCCCATCCCCCTGCAAACTGCCTGAGCCCGTCTATTACCTGAAACGGCGCGATATCCGAATTCCTTTTTGTCGCAGTCGCGCCATGCGATCGACCTGCCGCGTTAAGGCCGCCCAAGCGCCGACTCCAGCCGGCGCCAGGATTCCGCACCTGCCGGAACGCCAAAACGCAACCGGTCTGGCAGCGCAGCGAAAGGGCGCGTCAGAATCCCGTGACGCAGCAGATGGGCGAAGAGGGCCTGAGCGTCCGCGTGACGGGCGAGGCGGAACAAGGCCGCGCCGCCAAGCATTTCGAAGCCGCATTTGACAAGCAGGCGATCGAGCCGCCTGGCGTCGCGTTCGAGTCGCAGCCTGGTCTCTTCCAGCCATGCATCATCGGCGAGCGCGCCGCACCCGATGGCGATGGCGGGACCGCTGACCGGCCAGGGACCTAAGGCCGTGCGCAGGGGCCCTGCGAGATCAGGCGACGCGATCGCAAAGCCGAGCCGCAGGCCGGCGAGCCCATAAGTCTTGCCAAAGGAGCGCAACACGATAGCGCTACTCGCCGGAAGCGCCGGGACAAGGCTCTGCCCGCGCCCGTCGAGGTCCATGAACGCCTCGTCGACGACCACCATTCCGCCCCGCGCCGCGATTCCCTGGTGGAGCGCGACAAGAGAGGCCGGGCTCGCCAGGCGGCCGTCGGGATTGTTCGGATTGACGATGATCGCAACGTCGAACGCGGCGAGTTCGGCGATGTCTTCGACTGTCGCGACGCCCGCCCCCGCCGCGCGCCAAGCATGCGCGTGCCCGCTGTAGCTGAACCCGAGAATGCCGACGCGCGCCGCGGGACGAAGCCGCGCCAGCAATTGGATGATCGCTTGCGTGCCGGGCGCCGCGATCGTTTGCGCGGGCGCCGCGCCATAGCGATGCGCCGCGACGCTTTCGAGGGCGGCGAGATGGTCGACCTCCGGCAATCGCGCCCAGCTTTCGAGCGGGACGGCAGGCAGGGGATAGGGGTGCGGATTGACGCCTGTCGAGAGGTCGATCCAGGGCTCGGGCGCCTCCGGACATAATCGGCGCGCGGCGCCAAGATTGCCGCCGTGATAGGACAATGCGCTCCATGCCGCTTCGAAGGGCGCTTCACTCACAATGCATTTCGCCTTGTCGCCTCAACTGGCCTTCGCGGCGCTCGTCATCGAGGCCTGTGCTGGTTACCCCGACATTCTCTACCGCGCGATCGGCCATCCCGTCACCTGGATGGGCGCGTGGCTCGCCTGGCTCGATCGGCGCCTGAACCGGCCGACGCTGTTCTTTGGCGCGAGGCGCACGGCCGGAGCGCTGGCCCTTCTCCTGTTGCTCGCGCCGGTGGGAGGCGCCGCGGCGCTCATCACGCTCGTCGCGCCGCCGGGTTGGATCGGCTTTCTCCTTTTGGCGGCGCTTGCCGCGAGCCTGCCCGCGCAACGCAGCCTCCATGATCACGTCGGCGCCGTGGCGCAATCTCTTGAGCGGGAAGGTTTGTCTGGCGGCCGGCGCGCGGTTGCGATGATTGTCGGACGCAATCCCTCGACGCTGGATGAAGCGGGCGTCGCGCGCGCCGCCATCGAAAGCCTCGCCGAGAATTTCTCGGACGGAATCGTCGCGCCGCTGTTCTGGATCGTCATCGGCGGCCTCGCCGGCGGCGCGCTCTACAAAGCCGTCAATACCGCCGACAGCATGATCGGCCACAGAAGCGATCGTTACCTCGCTTTCGGCTGGGCGGCGGCGCGGCTCGACGATCTTGTCAATTTGCCGGCCTCCCGCCTCGCGGCCTGCTGGATCATTGTCGCTGCCGCGATTCTGCCGGGCGCATCCGCGCCGGCCGCGATCGCGGCGGTGCAGCGCGACGCCCGACATCACCGCTCGCCCAACGCCGGCTGGCCCGAGGCCGCGATGGCCGGCGCTCTCGCCTTGAAGCTCGCAGGGCCGCGCGTCTATGGCGAGGAAAATGTCGAAGACGCCTTCATGGGCGATGGCCGCTATGAAGCGAACGCGGCCGATATCAGAGCCGGTCTGCGCCTCTATCGCGTCGCCTGTCTGCTGCAGGCGATCGCAATCGGCGCGCTGGCCTTCGTCGGATAGCAGGCAGAGCGACCACCATGGCTTAAACGAGCCCTCACATCTGCCGCGCTCCATGCACGTAGCGCACAATTTCCACGCCGTTGGCCAGCGTCCGAAATAGGATGAGGTAGTTTCCGACCGGAAAAGCCCTCACGCCTTTGGCTATATCGTCGCGGGACGTTCCGATGCGTGGACGCTCGCTTAGGAGAATCGATACTTCTTCGAGACGATCAATCATTCGCGCCGCCGCCGCCGGATTATCGAGAGCGATGTAATCGCCTATTTCTTCGAGATCGGCGGCGGCGCGCGGCGTGATGAGAAGGCGGTTCAATTCTCAACCGCTTGCTTGCCATATTTGCCGCGTAGGCGCGCGAATATGGGTTTGCCATCAATCGGCGGCCCGCTGGCGAGCCCTTCGCTCCAGAGCTTCCGCAGTTCCTGGACTTCCACTTCATGCGCTGTGCGGCGCGCCTTCCATGCGCGCAGCGCTTCGCGCACCACTTCGCTCGTGGATGTGTATTCGCCGGTGTCGACAGCATCTTTCAGCATGGCGACAATTTCAGGCGTGAGCGCGACGCTCACCTTCTGGACATTGGACATGATACGCCTTTCTTGCCCCCATAGTAGCAAGATTGAGGCGCCCACGCACGGAGAAAATTGCGACAATGGCAAACGCCCCGCCGTTCATCGCGCGAGCCTGAGAAGCGCATCGAGGTCGATATGCGCGGCCAGATGCGCGGCGAATTCGTCGAGCGTTTGCTCCACCTGCGATTCATAGGCGAGTTCCGAGCGCGCGCCCAAGCTTGCAAGCCAGGCGGCGCGCTGCGCATCGTCGGCGAACAATCCATGGACATAGGCGCCCATCACGCGTCCGTCGGGCGAGATCGCGCCATCGGCTCTTCCGTCGACGAAACGCAGCAACGGTCTGGCGCAATCGGGACCGCTCGTCCGGCCGATATGCATTTCATAGCCGTGGAAAGGCGCGCCATTGTCGAGGCAAACGCCGTCCGCCGCCGTCAGGATTTTCTCTCCCGATAGGATGGTCGAAACGTCGATCAGGCCGAGCCCGGCGACCTCGCCCGCCGGCCCTTCCGTCCCCTCGAGATCGGTGAGACTTCGTCCCAGCATCTGATAGCCGCCGCAGATTCCAAGCACGCGCCCGCCGCGCCGCCGATGGGCGGCGATATCGATGTCCCAACCCTGTTGGCGCAAGAAGGCGAGATCGGCGATCGTCGCCTTGCTGCCAGGCAGAATAATGAGTTCGGCCTCGGCGGGAATCGGCTTGCCCGGCGGGACCATGACGAGACGAACTTGCGGCTCGAGCTTCAAGGGATCGAAATCGTCGAAATTGGCGATGCGCGACAAGATCGGCACGGCGATCGCAACGCCCTCGCCCGTTGCAGCGGGCGCCCGTTCGAGCGCCACGGCGTCCTCCGGCGGCAGGCGCGCGGCGGCGGGAAAGAATGGGATGAGGCCAAGGCCAGGCCAATGGGTGTGGCGCGCAATGATGCGCATGCCTTCTTCGAACAAAGCTGCGTCGCCGCGGAATTTGTTGACGAGAAAGCCGCCAATCAACGCCGCGTCGGCCGGATCGATCACCGCCTTCGTGCCGACGATCTGGGCGATCACGCCGCCCCGGTCGATGTCGCCGATCAGGACGACCGGAATGTCTACCGCCCGCGCGAAGCCCATATTGGCGATGTCGCCTGCTCTCAGATTGACTTCGGCGGGGCTCCCCGCGCCTTCGACCAGAATGAGATCGGCCTCGCCCTTCAGCACAGCGAAACTCTCGAGCACGGCGGCCATCAGCTTCGGCTTCCAGCTTTGATATTCCCGCGCCTTGGCATTGCCGACGACGCGGCCCTGCACGACGACCTGCGATCCGATGTCGCTTTGCGGCTTGAGCAAGACCGGATTCATGTGAACGCTTGGCGCAACGCGGCAAGCGCGCGCCTGCAGCGCCTGGGCGCGGCCGATCTCGCCGCCATTCGGCGTGACGGCGGCGTTGTTCGACATGTTCTGCGGCTTGAACGGCCGCACCGCCAGCCCGCGCGAAGTGAAAGCGCGGCAGAGCCCGGCGACGACAAGCGATTTGCCGACGTCGGAGCCCGTGCCCTGAAACATCAGCGCGCGCGCCATTCTAATGGCCCGCCACGGCCAGATCGCAGGGGGGCGCTCCCTCCCCCCTTGTGGGGGAGGGCCGGGGAGGGGGGTCGCGCCGCGCTCTCGGATATTGGACTTTGCGAGGACTTGGAGAGGCTAGCGCGACCCCCCACCCTAACCCTCCCCCACAAGGGGGGAGGGAATATTGCCGCCTTTCAAGGTAAGCGATCCAAGCCACTAAAACTCGATCCCTTCCTGAGCGCGGACGCCGGCTGCGAAATGATGCTTGACCAGCGTCATCTCCGTGACGAGATCGGCCGCCGCGATCAGTTCCGGCTTGGCGTTGCGGCCGGTGACGACGATATGCAGATCGGCGCGCCGCGCGGCGAGCGCCGCCACGATTTCATCGAGCGGCAGATAGTCATAGCGCAGCGCGATGTTCAGCTCGTCGAGCACGATCAGCCGGATTGCCGGGTCGGCCATCAGCGCCTGCGCCTTGGCCCAGGCCGCCGCGGCGGCGGCGACGTCGCGCGTGCGATCCTGCGTCTCCCAGGTGAAGCCTTCGCCCATCGTATGCCAGGCTATCAGATCGCCGAAACGTTCGAAGCCCAAGCGCTCGCCCGTCGACCACGCGCCCTTGATGAATTGCACGATTCCCACCCGCCAGCCGCGCCCGAGCGCCCGCAGCGCGAGGCCGAAGGCGGCGGTCGATTTGCCCTTGCCGGGGCCGGTATGGACGATCAGCAGGCCTTTCGATTCAATCGGCTTGGCGGCGACCTCGGCGTCCTGCACGGCCTTGCGCTTGGCCATTTTGGCCTTGTGCCGTTCGGCCTCGTCGCCGCGCGCATCGTCCATGCTCGATTCCATTCCTCGGGCCTCAAGCCCGAGGGATGTCGCAAGCCTCGCCATTTGACAAGGGGCGATCAAGCTGGGAAACCAATCGCCGTACGGTCCTTCCCTCGGGAAGGTGAAAAGGGAACACGGTAAGGGAAACCCGATCCGTGGCCGCCCCCGCGACTGTAAGCAGCGAGTCGGCGCCAATCGCCACTGGATCCCAAGCGGTCCGGGAAGGCGGCGCAGGCCTTCGGAGCTGTGAGCCAGGAGACCTGCCGTGCGCGAATGTCTCGAACGGCCGCCGGAGGGGCGGCCATGGAGTGAGCGATGCCTGTATTCCCGCTGCGCCACGACCTTGTCTGCTTGAAGCGGGAGGCGTGGACTTGTCTCAATCGCCGCTGATGAACCGCCCGGCCGAACCGGACGTCACGATCTTCGTCTGCCTCACTTGCAGGCATGCCAGCGAAGAGGGCGTGCGGCCGGGCAAGATTTTGTTCGACGCGGTGCAGATGCGCCTTGCCGGTCGGCAGGACAGCCAGGTCGCGCTCCGCGGCGTCGAGTGTCTTTCGGTTTGCAAGCGCCCCTGCACCGTCGCCTTGGCGGGACCGGGCAAATGGACCTATGTCGTGGGCGACCTCGATAAAGAGGCCAGCGTCGACGATGTCCTCGAAGCCGCCCTGAAATTCGCGGCGACGCCGGACGGAATCGTGCCCTGGCGAGAGCGACCGCAATCCTTCCGCAAAGGCGTCATTTCCCGCGTGCCGCCTTTGTCCAAACCGCTCGAAGGAGCCTGACGCATGCCCGGCAAGATTCCCGTCACCATCGTCACCGGCTTCCTGGGTTCAGGCAAAACGACGCTGATTCGCCATGCTTTGATCCATGCGCATGGACGTCGGCTCGCGCTCATTATCAATGAATTTGGCGATGTCGGGGTCGACGGCGATATCCTCAAATCCTGCGGCGCGACCTCCTGCGCCGAGGAGAATATCGTCGAACTCACCAATGGCTGCATCTGCTGCACTGTGGCTGATGATTTCGCCCCTGCGATTTCAGCGCTGCTCGCGCGCGAGCCAAAGCCCGAGCATATCATCATCGAGACCTCGGGCCTCGCCTTGCCCAAACCGCTTGTCAAAGCGTTCGAATGGCCGGAGCTTCGCGCGAGGCTCACTGTCGACGGCGTGATCGCCGTCGTCGATGCGAGCGCCGTCGCCGACGGGCGCTTCGCCGACGATCCCGAGGAGGTCGCGCGTCAACGCCAGGCCGATCCCTCGCTCGATCACGAGAATCCGCTCGAGGAAGTCTATGAAGACCAATTGCTCTGCGCCGACATGATCGTGCTGAACAAGACCGATCTGTTGAGCGCGACGGATCTTGCGCGAGTCAAAGCGGAAATTACGCAAGCCATTCCCCGCGCCGTGAAGATCGTCGAGACGCATGAGGGGCGGATCGATCCTGATGTCCTGCTCGGGCTCAAAGCCGCTGTGGAGGACGATCTGGCGCGCCGCCCCTCCCATCACGATGCGGAAGAGGGCCACGATCACGACGATTTCGACACTTTCGTCGTCGATCTCCCGGCCATAGGGGATGCCGACGCCTTCGTCGCGCGGCTCGCCGAAGTCGCGGGCAAGCATGAAGTCCTGCGCATGAAGGGCTTCCTCGATATCGCGAGCAAACCGATGCGGCTGCTGGTGCAGGGCGTCGGGCAAAGGTTTCGCCGCGAGTTCGACCGCCCCTGGCGGCAGGACGAAGCGCGCCGCGGCCGCCTCGTGGTGATCGGCGAAAAAGGCGTCGACCAGAGCGCCATCGCCGCCGCTCTTTTAGCCTCGTAGCGCCGCCATGCACATCGCGCGGATTGAGACCCGGTCCCTCGATGAAACAGCCCCGGCCGTCGATCTCGATCAGTCGGCGGCCGATGTGGTCTTTCTCTCGTTCACCGACAGCGATCTGGCTTCGCTCGCGACGGCTTGGGAAAAGGCCGCCGATCGCCTGCCGAGCCTGCGCCTCGCCAATCTCGCTTTCCTGAAACATCCGTTTTCCATCGATCTGCATATCGAGAAAGTCTGCGCCAAGGCGCGCTTCGTGCTGGTTCGGCTGCTCGGGGGCATGGATTACTGGCGCTATGGCGTCGATGAGCTTGCCGCCATGGCGCGCGCGCGCGGCGTTCAGCTCGCGATCGTGCCTGGCGATCGTTGCGAAGACGCGCGGCTCGACGCCGCCTCGACGCTTGATGTCGCCGATCTTCGCCAGCTTTGGGGCTATTTCGAAGAGGGCGGCCCGGACAACCTCTCAGCTTGTCTGCAATTCATCGCCCAACGTCTGGGCGCATCGACGCCAGCGCCAGCGCCGCGTCCGATCGCGCCATTCGGCCTGTATGAAAGCGTGCGCCAAAAAGAGGCGCGCGATGGCCCGCACGCGCTGATCGTCTTCTATCGCTCGATCCTGATGGCGTCGGATACGGCGCCGATCGACGCATTGGCGCAGGCTCTGACGGCGCGCGGCGTCAACGTCGTCTGCGCCTATGTCACGAGCCTCAAGGATGCCGAAGTCCAGACGCCGCTCGCGCGCCTACTGGCGCAGACTTCCTTCGACGTCATTCTCAACGCCACGGCTTTTTCTGCGCGCGTCGACGAGGGAGGCGGCGTTCTCGATGTGGCTGACGCGCCGGTGTTGCAGGTTGTTCTGGCCGGCTCGGCGCAGGAGCAATGGGCCGCCTCGACGCGCGGCCTCGGCGCCGCCGATCTCGCCATGCATGTCGTTCTCCCTGAGATCGACGGGCGCATTCTCACCCGCGCCATTTCGTTCAAGCAGGAGACGCGGCGTAGCGAACAACTGGAGTTCACCCGCATCTCGCATGCGCCGCTGGACGACCGCATCGCCTATGTCGCCGACCTCGCCTGCGCCTGGGCGCGCCTGCGCCGAAAGCCGGCGCGCGAAAGGACGATCGCCTGCGTCCTGTCCGATTATCCCGCCAAAGGCGGCCGCGTCGGCTATGCCGTCGGCCTCGACACGCCGCGCAGCGTGCTGGCGATTGGCGCGGCGCTTGGCGAAGCGGGCTATGATGTCGAAACGCTTCCGTCTGAGGCGGACCTCATCCGACATCTGTCGCCGGAGCTCAGCGGCGGCCGTTCTCCTTCCGGAGGGACGTCTGACGTTCGGCTCATCGTGGACGCTAATATAGGCCTCCCCTTCGCCGTCATGGCCGGGCTTGTCCCGGCCATCCACGCGGCGCCGCCGCGGAAAACTTCAAACGCTGGTCACGGTCTCCGGGCGTGGATGGCCGGGACGAGCCCGGCCATAACGGCCGTGGGTCAAAATGAGGACCTCGGCGTCGGCCAGTCTATGCTCTCCGTCGCCGAATACGAACGCGCGCTCGCGCAACTGCCCAACGAATTCGTACAGTCGGTTCGCTCTGCATGGGGCGAAAGCGCGGCGGATCCCGCCGTGCGCGCGGGCGCCTTCCATTTTTCGTTCCTGCGCGCCGGCAAGCTCATCGTCGCCGTGCAGCCCGATCGCGGCCATAGTGCGACGCGTAAGGGCGAATATCACGACGCCAGTCTCGCGCCGCGTCACGTCTATGTCGCGTTCTACCTCTGGCTGCGCCATGTCGCGCGCATCGACGCCATGGTCCATTGCGGTACGCATGGCACGCTTGAATGGCTGCCGGGAAAATCCGTCGCTCTGTCGGCCTCCTGCGCGCCGGAGGCGGTGCTCGGCCCGATTCCGGTCGTTTATCCCTTCATCGTCAACAATCCGGGCGAAGCGGCCCAGGCCAAGCGCCGCATCGGCGCGGTGACGATTGGCCATCTGACGCCGCCGCTGATCGCGGCCGGAGCGCATGGCGTTGCGGCGGAGCTTGAGGGGCTCTTCGATGAATATGCGCAGGCGCAATCGCTCGATCCGCGCCGCGCGCGCGCGATCGCCGAATTGATCCTGGAGCGCGCGGGGCAGACTGGCCTCGCTGAGGAATGCGCGGCGACCGGGCTCGATCCCGAGGCGGCGTTGGTCCGCCTCGACGCCTGGCTTTGTGATCTCAAGGACATGCGTATCGGCGACGGTCTGCATGTGTTCGGGCGCCAGCCCGATGTCCAATCGCGCGGCGAGAATCTGGCGATCCTTCTGGAGCAAAGCGGCGCCGATGCGGCGGCGATCGGCGATCGGCTCGATTCTTGCGCCGCAGCGGAGATGCGCGGGCTGCTTGCCGCGCTCGATGGCCGCTTTGTCGCGCCGGGTCCGGCCGGCGCGCCCGCGCGCGGCAGGCTCGACGTTTTGCCCACCGGGCGCAATCTCTTCAGCGTCGATCCGCGCGCCGTGCCGACACGCACCGCTTGGGAAATTGGCCGGCGCACGGCGGAGGAAGTTGTCGCGCGCTATGCGCAGGATCACGGCGAATGGCCGCGCCGCATCGTGCTCGATCTTTGGGGCAGCGCCACTATGCGCACGGGCGGCGACGATATCGCGCAGGCCTTCGCTCTTCTGGGCGTTCGCCCTATCTGGGACCATGCCTCGAACCGCGTGAGCGGCTATGAGATCCTGCCCATCGCGATGGTCGGACGCGCGAGAGTCGACGTCACCTTGCGCATCTCGGGCCTGTTCCGCGATGTCTTTCCTGCCCAGATCGGGCTTCTGCATCAGGCGATTCAAGATGTCGCGGCGCAGGACGAAAGCCTGCAGGACAATCCGCTCGCCGCGCATGCGGGCGCGCCGCTCCTGCGCATTTTTGGCGCGGCGCCGGGGCGCTATGGCGTCGGCCTCGCGCGCCTGCTCGCGGAGGGGGAATGGGCGGCCCGCGACGATCTTGGCGCCGCCTATCTCAATGCGACAAGCCATGCCTATGACGGGAATGGCGAAGGCCAGGATGCGCGCGCGGCGTTTCGCGCCAATGTCGCTGGCGCCGACGCCTTCATCCATGTCCAGGACATGCTGGGGCAGGACGTGCTCGATTCCGACGCCTTCGCCGAACATGAAGGCGGCTTCGCCGCCGCCGCCGAGCTTCTGGGCGGAACGCTGGATCTCTATCACGCGGATACGACGCAGCCGCATAAAAGCGTCGTGCGGCCGTTCGCTGAGGAGATCGCGCGCGTATTGCGCGGCCGCGCGATCAATCCGCGCTGGATCGCTGGGCAGATGCGCCATGGCCATCGCGGCGCGGCGGAGATCGCCGAGACGCTCGACAATCTCTTCGCCTATGCCGCGTTGACCGACGCCGCGCCAAGCCGGCATTTCGATCTCTTGTTCGATGCGACCTGCGGCGACGATCGCGTGCGCGCCTTTCTCGTCGCGGCTAATCCGCAAGCCGCGCGCGGCATGGCCGAGCGTTTCGAGGAGGCGCGGCGCAGGGGCTTCTGGATTTCGCGCCGCAATTCGTCGGCCGAAATTCTCGAGCAAATGCGCGGAGATGCGGCATGAGCGCGCCCGCTTCGCTTCGCAAGGGCTGGTGTCCCGGCGCGCTTGTCCCGATGTCGGCGGGCGACGGATTGCTCGTGCGCATCCGCGTCTCCGGCGGTCGTCTTGACCTCGATAGCGTCGCGACGATCGCCGATTGCGCGGCGCGATTCGGCAATGGGATCATCGAGATTTCGTCGCGCGCCAATTTGCAATTGCGCGGAATCAGCGAGACGGGGCTGTCGGGCTTGCAGCGCCGCCTCGATGAACTTGGTCTGCTTGACGCGGACGCGGCGGCGGAAAACGTTCGCAACATCGTCGCGAGCCCTTTGGCCGATATCGATCCGAGCGCGGTCCTCGACACGGCGCCGATCGTCGCGGCGCTTGAGGCGCGGCTTGGCGATGATCCGTCGCTGCATCGTCTGCCTGCGAAATTCGGCTTCCTGATTGATGGCGGCGGCGTTTTGCCGCTCGGCGACATCGAGGCCGACATAAGATTCGAGGCTTTGCGCAGCAAGGGCGGTCCTTATTTCGCCGCGACGCTCGCCGGGGCAGGGGACGTCGCAGCTCTCTGTGCGCCGCGCGAGGTTCCCGACGTCGCTGCGGCGCTCGCTTTGGCGTTCCTGCGCGGCGCGGGCGCCGGCGAGGATGCGCCGCGCCGTATGCGCGGGCTTGTCGCGCTACGGGGCGCGGCGTCGATTTTTCGCGCCGCCGATCTCGGCTCCTCAACCCCGCCAGCGTCGCTACGACGCGGCGCCGAGCGACGTGATTTTCTGGGCGTTCAGACGTTTGGCGCGTCCTATTGCGTCGGCGCGGCGCCGTCGTTTGGCCGCATGACCACCGGTGATCTGCGCCTTCTCGCGCAGGAGGCGCGGCGCTGCGCTGCGGCTGATGTCAGGCTCACTCCCTGGCGCGCTTTCATCGTCGCCGGGCTCGATCGCGGCGGCGCGGAAAGTCTTGGCGCCGCGCTTGGCCGCCGAGGCTTCATCCTCGATCCCGCGGACCCCCGCTTGGCGGTCGTCGCCTGCTCCGGTGCGCCCGCTTGCGCCAATGCGGCGCGCGCGGTGCAGGCGGAAGCGCTCGAATTGGCGCGATCGGTTCCGGCGGCCCGCGGGATTGCGCTGCATGTCAGCGGCTGCGAAAAGGGTTGCGCCCACAGTTGGCCAGCGCCATTCACGCTGGTCGCGCGCAAGGGCGGCTATGATCTCGTCGTGAACGGCAAGGCTTCGGACGAGCCCGCGCATAAGGCGCTGTCGGTCGAGCAGATCGCGTCTCTATTGGCGCATGAACATGGGGGCGATGTCTCGTGGTAAGGATTGCGCCGCCCCTCATCCGGCCGGCTTCGCCGGCCACCTTCTCCCGCTCCGCGAGAGAAGGGGCGCGCGTCTTTCTTCTCCCGCGAAGCGGGAGAAGGTGGCCCGACGAAGTCGGGTCGGATGAGGGGCAGCGCGACTCTAGCGGCGCTTTCCACCCTCCCGCTCTCGACGCAGGCTACTAGGTGACCAACAACCGCGACTATATCCGCGACGGCGCCGAAATCTATCGCAATTCCTTTGCGATCATCCGGCGCGAGGCCGATCTTGCGCGATTCGAAGGGCCGGAAGAGCGCGTCGCCGTGCGCATCATCCATGCCTGCGGCATGGTGGAGGCGGCCGCCGACATCCATTTCTCATCCGGCGCCGCGCTTGCCGCGATCGCCGCGCTTCAGCGCGGCGCGCCGATCTTGTGCGACGCGCGCATGGTCGCCGAAGGCGTCACGCGTGCGCGTCTGCCCGCCAATAATGAGGTGATCTGCACGCTTGGCGATTCCGCCGTGCCCGATCTCGCCGCGCGCCTGGGTACGACGCGCTCGGCCGCGGCGCTGGATCTTTGGCTGCCGCGATTGGCGGGCGCCATCGTGGTCATCGGCAACGCGCCGACTGCGCTGTTCCGCCTGCTGGAAATGCTCGACGCGGGCGCGCCCGCGCCGGCCGCGATCATCGGCATGCCGGTCGGCTTTGTCGGCGCCGCCGAATCCAAGGAGGCGCTTCTCGCCTCCACTCACGCCTCGATCGTCGTGCGCGGCCGCAAAGGCGGCAGCGCGATGGCCGCCGCCGCCGTCAATGCGCTGGCGAGCGGCGCGGAATGAGCGCGCCGGCGACAGGACGTCTTTATGGCATTGGCCTCGGACCAGGCGATCCTGAACTGCTGACCGTGAAAGCGGTGCGGCTGATTCAGGCGGCGCCGGTCGTCGCTTATTTCGCAAAGGCCGGCCGGCGCGGCAATGCGCGCAAAATCGTCGATCGCTGGTTAGTTGCGACATACGAGGAGCTGCCGCTTTATTATCCCGTCACGACCGAAATCCCCTTCGACGATCCGCGCTATGTCGCAGAGCTCGCGGCGTTCTACGAAGCGAGCGCGAAGTCCATCGCCGCCCATCTTCTGGCGGGGCGCGATGTCGCGCTGCTCAGCGAAGGTGATCCGCTTTTCTATAGCTCGTTCATGCATCTCTTCGTGCGGTTGAAGGAGCGCTTTCCCGTGACCATCGTGCCGGGCGTCACCGGCATGTCCGGCTGCCTTGCGTCAGCGCAGACGCCGATCACCTGGGGCGACGATGTCCTCACCATCCTGCCGGGAACCCTGCCTGCGGCCGCGCTCGCGCAAAAACTCAAGGGCGGCGACGCCGTCGCGATCATGAAGATCGGACGAAATCTCGCCAAGATACGCGCGGCGCTGACGAGCGCGGGTCTGCTCGACCGGGCGATTTATGTCGAACGCGCGACGATGGACAATGAGATCATCGCGCCTCTCGCGCAGAAGATAGACGACGAAGCGCCCTATTTCGCGATGGTGATCGTTCCCGGTATGGGGAGGCGCCCGTGAACGCGACGGGCAGCCTATGGATCGTCGGCCTCGGCCCCGGTCCCGCGCATTGGATGACGCCCGAGGCCGCCGAGGCGATCGCGCGGGCGAGCGACATCGTCGGCTATGGCCCCTATCTCGATCGCCTGTCGCTGCGCCCGGATCAGCATCGCCATTCCAGCGACAATCGCGTGGAGATCGATCGCGCGCGCCATGCGCTTCGTCTCGCAGCCCAGGGGCGCGCGGTCGCCATCGTTTCGGGCGGCGATCCCGGCATATTCGCGATGGCGGCGGCGGTGTTCGAGGCGCTTGAGGGCGGCGAGCCGGCGTGGCGCGGCCTGTCGATCGAAGTCGCGCCCGGGATCAGCGCGATGCAGGCCGCGGCGGCCCGCCTGGGGGCGCCGCTCGGCCATGATTTCTGCGCGATATCGCTCTCCGACAATCTCAAGCCCTGGGATGTCGTCGCGCGCCGTCTCAACGCGGCGGCGGACGGCGATTTTGTCATCGCTCTCTACAATCCAGCGTCGAAGGCGCGGCCGCGCCAGATCTTCGAGGCGTTCGATCTGTTGCGTCAGCGTAAGGCGCCCGGCACGCCGGTGGCCTTCGCCCGCGCCGTCGGGCGATCCGACGAGCGCGTCGTGCTGACCGATCTTGAAAAGGCGGACCCCGGGCTCGCCGATATGAGCACGCTTGTGCTGATCGGTTCGAGCGAGACGCGTTTCGTTATGCGCGGCGCGGCGCGCCCCTGGCTGCTGACGCCGCGATCTTATGGGGCGGCGCGATGAGTGTCGAGCCAGGCCAGAACCTCTTCAAGCCGCGTCGTCCGCTCGACATCCGGCTTGGCTGGCCGTCGCACCATGACGACCGGCAGGCCAAGATTGCGCGCCGCTTCGATCTTCGCATAGGTCGCCTCGCCGCCGCTGTTCTTGCTGACCAGGAATTCGATGCTTTCCGCGCGCATCAAGGCTTCCTCGTCGGCAAACCGGAAAGGCCCGCGCGCCAGGATCAGGCGATGGCGGGGCAGGGCGTCGATCTTGTCCGGCCGCTCGATCGCGCGCACGATATAGCGGTGATGCCGGGCCCCGGCGAAAGCGCCAAGCTGCAAGCGTCCCTGCGTCAGAAAAACATTGCGGGGAATGTCTCCCAGCGTGCGCGCCGCTTCTTCCATGGTGGCGACATCGATCCATCGATCCCCGCTCTGTCGTTCCCATGGCGGCCGCGTGAAGATCAGCAGCGGCAGCTTTGCGGCGCGGCATGCCTCAGCGGCGTGGCGCGACATTTGCGCGGCGAAAGGGTGGGTGGCGTCGACCACAGCGTCGATGTGTTCGGCGTCAAGATAGGCGCTGAGGCCCTCGGCGCCGCCGAACCCGCCAATGCGCGTGGGAATAGGCGAAGGCGCTGGGCTCCGCGTGCGCCCGGCGAGGGACAGAACCGCTGCGATGTCGGCGCGCCCGGCGATCGCGTCGGCCAATACGCTGGCTTCCGTCGTGCCGCCGAGAATGAGAAGGCGCAAGGGCTCGCTCCGCAAGGTGCGATCCCGTGACCCCGCAAAGCCGCTGGCTCTCCATCATCGGCGTCGGGGAAGACGGTCTCGATGGCCTTTCTCCTGCCGCACGGCGGCTGATCGCGCAAGCCTCGCTGGTCGTCGGCGGCGCGCGGCACCTGAAGCTAGCGGGGCTCGCGGGCGATAAGACCCTGACGTGGCCCTCACCGATCGACGACGCCATGCCGGTCGTTCTGGCGCGGCGCGGCGAGCCGGTCTGTGTGCTGGCGAGCGGCGATCCTTTCTTCTTTGGCGTCGGTAGCCTGCTGATGCGCCATATTTCGCCGGAGGAAATGATCTGCCTGCCCGCGCCCTCGGCTTTCTCGCTCGCCGCCGCGCGGCTCGGTTGGAGCCTGCAGGATTGCGTGACGCTCTCGTTGCATGGGCGCGCGCTGGAGGCGGTCATCCCGCATTTGCAGCCGCGCGCGCGTCTTCTGGCTCTGTCCTGGGATGGGTCGACGCCGGGCAAGCTCGCGCAATTGCTCGTCGCGCGCGGCATGGGCCGCTCGAAGTTGATCGTCTGCGAGGCGATGGGCGGCGCCAAGGAGAGATTGCGCAGCGCCCTCGCCAAGGATTTCGCTCTTGACGATATCGCGGGCCTTAACACGATCGCGTTTGAAGTCGTGGCGGAAGCAGGCGCGCGTGTGTTGCCGCGCGCCAGCGGGCTGCCAGATTCTTTATTCGAGCACGACGGCCAGATTACCAAGCGTGAGATCAGGGCGATGACCTTGGCGGCTCTCGCGCCGCGTCGCGGCGAGCTTCTCTGGGATGTCGGCGCCGGCTCCGGCTCGGTGGCGATCGAATGGATGTTGTGCGATCCGGCCAATCGCGCCATCGCGATCGAACGCCATCCCGAGCGCGCCGCCCGCATCGCCCGCAACGCGGCGGCGCTTGGCGTTCCGGGCCTTCAGATTGTCGAGGGCCATGCGCCTCAAGCGCTCGCGAACCTGCCGCGCCCCGACGCGATTTTCGTCGGCGGCGGCGCCAGCGCCGAAGGGCTGCTCGATCATCTCTTCAATGCGCTGGCGCCTGGGGGAAGGCTTGTCGCCAATGCGGTGACGCTCGAAGGCCACGCTGAACTGATCAGGCAATTCGAGCGTCGCGGCGGCGATCTCGTGCAGGCGAATATCGCACGGGCCGATTCTCTTGGCCGTTTCCACGGCTGGCGGCCCGCCATGCCGGTTGTTCAATGGAGATGGGAAAAGCCATGGCCGGAATGATCGCCATTGGGCTTGGCTGCCGCAAGGCTTGCGCGAGCGAGGCCATTGTTGACATCGTGCGGCGCGCGCTTGCCGATCGTCAGGATCTCGAGGGCGTCCGGCGTCTTTTTAGCGTGGTGGACAAGTGCGACGAGCCCGGCTTGAGCGCCGCCGCTCGAGAGCTTGGGTTCGATCTCGTCTTTCTCTCCCGCCAAGCGCTCGCCGCCACAATGCCGCGCCTTCTCACGCGCTCCGCGGCGGCGCAAAGCCGGTTCGGACTGGCTTCGGTGGCCGAGGCGGCGGCGCTTGCGGGCGCGGGGCCGGATGCGAAGCTGCTCGGGCCGCGTCTCGCGGCCCATGGCGCGACTTGCGCGATTGCGCTGGCGCCAACCAACACGGACCGCCCCGCATGACCATTCATTTCATCGGCGCCGGCCCTGGCGCGGCCGATCTCATCACCCTGCGCGGGCGCGATCTGCTGGCGCGCTGTCCGGTCTGCCTCTATGCGGGCTCGCTTGTCTCTGAAGCTCTGCTCGCGCATTGCCCGCCCGGCGCCCGTATCGTCGACACCGCGGCGATGGACCTCGATTCCATCGTCGCGCAATGCGTTGACGCGCATGCGAAGGGGCAAGACGTCGCGCGGCTCCATTCGGGCGATCTGTCGATCTGGAGCGCGATGGGCGAGCAATTGCGGCGCCTCGAAGCGCTGGCGATTCCCACTACGATCACGCCCGGCGTGCCCGCCTTCGCCGCCGCGGCGGCGGCTTTGGGCAAGGAGCTTACGTTGCCGGAAATCGCGCAATCGGTCGTGCTCACGCGCACGTCGGGCCGCGCTTCGGCGATGCCGGAGCGCGAGAAGCTCTCTGTCTTCGCCTCGACCGGCGCGACTCTGGCCATCCATCTGTCGATCCATGTGCTAGACAGGCTAATCGCCGAACTCATTCCCCATTATGGCGCCGAATGTCCCGTCGCGATCGTTTACCGCGCGTCATGGCCCGACGAACTCATTCTGCGCGGCACGTTGGCGGATATAGCGGCGCAGGCGAAGGCGGCGACGATCGAGCGCACCGCGCTGATCTTCGTCGGACCGGCTTTGTCGGCGACGGATTTTGTTGAGAGCGCGCTCTATAATTCCGATTATGTCAGGCGCTTTCGCGGCGGCGACGGACCGGAGAAAACGCGATGATTCCGGGACTGGTCATCGCGGCGCCGCGGTCGGGCAGCGGCAAGACGACGCTGACGCTCGGCCTGTTGCGCGCTTATCGGCGGCTGGGGCTCGATGTCGTGGGCGTCAAATCGGGGCCTGATTATATCGACCCGGCTTTTCACGCGGCGGCCTCGGGGCGCGACGGACTCAATCTCGATAGCTGGGCGATGCCGCCTTCGCTCATCCTGAGCCTCGCCGCCCGCGCGGCGCAGGGCCGCGCTCTCTTTCTTTGCGAAGCCTCGATGGGATTGTTCGACGGCGTGCCGGCGGCGCCAGGGCGGTCGGGGGCCTCGGCCGATGTCGCCGCGACGCTCGGCGCGCCCATCTTGCTTGTCCTTGATGTTTCCGGCCAAGCGCAATCGGCTGCGGCCATCGTCAAGGGCTGCGCCGCCTATGATCCACGCATCGCCATCGCCGGCGTGATCCTCAACCGCGTCGGCAGCGCGCGTCATCGGCGACTGGCGGGCGATGCGATCGAGGCGCTTGGCGTGCCCGTCGTTGGGTCGATGCCGCGCCTCGACGATATGACGCTGCCCGAACGTCATCTCGGCCTCGTTCAGGCGATGGAGACGGACGATCTCGAGGCGCGGCTCGAGCGCATCGCCGATGCCGTCGCCGCCCATGTCGATCTGGCGGCGTTGCGCGGCCTTGCGCAACCCCTGCGCCTCACGAATGATGGCAAGACGCGAGCGCTGTCTCCGCCCGGGCAGCGCATCGCGATCGCGCGCGACGCCGCCTTCTCGTTTCTCTATCCGCACCTGCTTTCAAGCTGGCGCGATGCGGGCGCCGAAATCCGCTTCTTTTCCCCGCTCGCCGATGAGGCGCCGCCTATGGACAGCGATTTTTGCTGGCTGCCCGGCGGCTATCCCGAACTCCATGCGGGACGCATCGCCGCCGCCGAAAATTTCCTCGGCGGTTTGCAGCGTTTTGCCGAAGGCCGTCCCGTGCATGGCGAGTGCGGCGGCTACATGATCCTCGGCGCCGCCTTGACCGACGCCACTGGGGCTGCTCATCGCATGGCCGGCCTGCTCGGCGTCGAGACCAGCTTCGCCAAGCGCAAGATGAATCTCGGCTATAGGGATGCGCGCCTTGATGTGGCCTGCGGCCTCGGCCCTGCCGGGCGAAAGTTCAAAGGCCATGAATTCCATTATTCGACTTTGCTGACGATCGGCGGCGATGATTGTTTCGCCCATGTCAGCGACGCCTATGGCGCCGCCCCGACGCCATCAGGCTCCCGCCGTGGCCATGTGACAGGCGGGTTTTTTCACATCATTGCCGAAGCGCAATAAGCGCGACTTGGCCGCCGCGCTTTCTCAAGCCTTCGCCAGCGCGAGTTCCTTGATCCGCGTCAGCGTCGCCGATGGCGTGATGGCGTCGGTCGCTATTTTCACATGGATGATCGCGGGCGCATGCGCGGCGCGGGCTGCTTCGAACGCGGCGGGGAAATCCTCCGTCTTCTCTACAGTGACGCCGAACCCGCCAAAGGCGCGCGCATAAGAGGCAAAGTCCGGGTTGCGCAAATCGGTCGCGACGACCCGGCCAGGATATTCGCGCTCCTGATGCATGCGGATCGTGCCGTAGCTCGCGTTGTCGCAGACGATCACGACGATGGGCAGATTATATTGGACCGCCGTCGCGAATTCCTGGCCGTTCATCAGGAAATCGCCGTCGCCATTGACCGACAGCACCAGCCGCTCAGGGTAGAGCCGCTGCATCGCCACCGCCGCCGGCACGCCATAGCCCATCGACGCGGAGGTCGGCGCGATATGGCTGCCGAGGCGCCGGAATCGATAGAAGCGATGAATCCACGAGGCGTAATTGCCGGCGCCATTGCAGAGGATCGTATCGGGCGGAACGTGTTCGCGTAGCCAGACCATGACCGCGCCAAGATTGACGGCGCCCGGCTGCGGCGTGGCGACTTCCGTCCAGGCGATCAGGTCTTTATGCGCTTCCTCTGTTTGTCCGCCCCAGCGGATCGGCGCGCGCGGGTTGAGCGCCTCGAGCGCGGTCGCGAAACCGATCGGCGTGGCGTGAATGGAAAGCCGCGCCTGGTAGAGGCGGCCGAATTCTTCGGCCGATGCATGGATATGAACGAGATCGGCGCGCGGGCCGGGGATTTCGAACAAAGTGAAGCCCTGCGACGGGATTTCGCCCAGACGCCCGCCCAGCAGGATCGGCAGGTCGGATTGTTTGATCCGCGCGATCAGCTTGGGGTTCGGGCCAAGGCCAAGATCGCCGGCGTAGCAAGGGTGCAAAGCGTCGAAGAGAGGGCCGCGCCGGTAGCTTGTCGCCACGGGCAATTCGAATCTCTCGGCGAAATGCTGGACGGATCGAACGGCCGCCTCGCTCCATCGCGTGCCGCCCAGGATAAGAAAGGGTTGGCGCGCCGCCGCCAGCAGGGTCTCGAATTCCGCCATCGCGGCCGCGCCGGGAAAAGTTTCGACCGGCTCGCTGGCGCGCGCGTCGGCGCCCATAGCGGGCTCGGTCAACATGTCTTTGGGCAGGCTGACAACGACGGGGCCGGGGCGCCCTTCCATCGCGGTTTGAAAGGCGCGCGATACAATCTCCGGCACCCGGTTCGCGTCGTCGATTTCGGTCGCCCATTTGGCGATGGAGCCAAAAAAAGAGCGGTAGTCCACTTCCTGAAAGGCGTCGCGGCCGAGGAACGCGCGTTCGATCTGTCCGACAAAAAGCACCATCGGGGTCGAGTCATGGCGCGCAATGTGGATGCCGGGCGAGGCGTTGGTCGCGCCCGGACCGCGCGTGACGAAACAGACGCCAGGCCGCCCTGTCGCTTTGCCCATCGCCTCGGCCATCATCGCGGCGCCCGCTTCGTTACGGCAAACGGTGATCGCCACCTCGCGGTCGCGCAAAGCGTCCAGCACCGCCAGATAGCTTTCACCGGGAACGCAGAAAACATGGCGTACGCCATTGACGATCAATTGATCGACAAGCGCCTGCGCGGCGCTGCGGGGGCCGTTCGACTTTTGCATAGGACTCAGATTCCTCATTCCGAGAGAAGGCGAGCCGAAGGGATGTGGCGCGCTTAGCCATTTGGGCTAGGGCCCCAGGATCGCCAGTTCGGTGTAGGACAGGTCGCCGAGGCTCGGCGGAACCGGGCCTTTGAAATATTTCGGGCCATATCCGGCAAAATATTTTCCGATGAGTCCCAGCACTGGCCCATTGGCGTCGGCAAGGAAAATCGGCCAGGCGCGCAGCGCCAAATACCGTCCGATCGCCCCTGCGAAAAAAACAAATTCGTCCATGCTGCGGCAATAGATCAACTGCTGGCAAGGAATGAGACGATGGAAAGCCGCCCGCCGCTGAAGAACGAAGGGATAGCCGACGCCGTCCTTGACGCAGACGAGCGCGCGGCACCCAAGCGCGGCGTGTTCGGCCAAAATCGCGCGCTCGCTTTCCGACAGCAGAGTCGATTCGGGCGCGTCCGCCGCAAAAGCTGCGACGCGGACATTGGATCGCCAGGTGGACAGGATCGGCGCAAAGACGATCTGACCATCGCAGAATCGTTTGAAACGAACCGCTTCAATCGCGCGCCTCGTATGCGCGGCCGGCGAAACATTGATGTAGGTCACGTCCTTGCGTTTCACCGCCACGGCATGCAAAACAACGGCATAACTGCGAAATTCCAGGTCGACGCACCAACTCGAAAGATTGCAGAAGATGCTCTCCCCCGCAGCCCCGGTTCGGCGCGAGTAAATCACCAGCAAGACACCGACGACGCCGCTTGGCGCCTCAAGCAAGTAGCCGTATCGCGGAAAATCCTCGATGGCCGGGCGCTTGGACATTCGTTTCAGCGCTCTGGCCCAGTAAGCCCTGAGTCGGTACGGAAATCCGCGGCGCAGGCAATCAACGACGGCGTCGATGTCGTCGTCTTCGATGAGACGACAGCGAACGTCAGGTTTCTTGGACGCCAGCATCGGTTTACCGTCTATTCAGTTCATTAACGGAATACATGCAAAATAGAGTACACTGCAGACGTTACCAAATGCTGAGGCGCAGCGACAAATGACGACCAGATCAATAATAATCTCGCAGATTCAGCAGGTTGCGGCCGAACAGAAGAAAACGCTCGCGCCATTGACCGACGATTTGTCATTGCTTGATTCTGGCCTGGATTCCCTTTGCTTCGCCATCTTGGTCGCGCGTCTTGAAGATGCGATCGGCGTCGACCCTTTTACGGCGTCCGCCGAGGTCAAATTTCCCAATACGATCGGCGAGCTGATCGCCTTCTACGAACATGTCGCAGCCTGAATCTCTGTCGCTGACGGATCTGCTTAAGGCCGGCGCCGGCGTTGGCCGGGCGATTGGGATGATGGGCGCCTCCCTCGCGCTTGACGATTTTTCAAATGCAACGAGTCTTGGCGGCTATTTCGACGCGCTTGAGGGCCGTTCAATCGTCCTGATGGCCGGCGACCAATTGAAGACCGCGGCGGCGCTGATCGAGCTTGATGGCTGGGCGCGCCGCATCGTCCTCTGTCCGCCCGATCTTGAGTCGAAGCATTGGGGCGCCGTCATCCGCGACGCCGAGGCCGACGCCATCGTCTACGGCGGGGACGACCCGCCGCCGCAAGGGGTCGATGTCGCGATCCTCGCGCCCTGCGTTTTGCCCTTGCAACCGCGCGCGGCGTCGACCGTCAGGCGCTTTGCCACGGAATGGGTGCTGCTGACCTCCGGAACCACCGGCGATCCGAAAATGGTCGTTCATACCCTGGCGACGCTGACCGGCGCGATTACGCGCAGCGCCCCGCAAGCCTTGGTCCAGAATTGGGCGACGTTCTATGACATCCGGCGCTATGGCGGCCTGCAGATTTTCTTGCGCGCGATTGCCGGCAGGGGCTCGTTGACGTTGCGGAACGCCGGCGAGACGGTCGACGATTTTCTGATCCGCGCAGGCGTCGCAGGTGTGACGCATATTTCGGGAACGCCCTCGCATTGGCGACTGGTTCTGATGAACGCGGCGGCGCGTCGCATGGACCCCGAATATGTGCGCCTGTCGGGCGAAATCGCCGATTCTTCCGTGCTCAATGCATTGGCGGCTCTCTATCCCCGCGCGCGCGTCGCCCATGCCTTCGCCTCGACGGAAGCGGGCGTCGGCTTCGAGGTCGAAGACGGACAGGCTGGATTCCCGGCCGCCTATCTGGGTGAACGAGACAATGGCGCCGCCCTGAAAGTTGTCGACGGTTCGCTGGCCATCCGCTCCGGCCGCACGGCCTTGCGCTATCTCGGCCAAAGCGCCCCAATTTTGCGCGACGCCGAAAGCTTCGTCGACACCGGCGACATGATCGAGCTGCGCGGCGATCGGGGTTATTTTGTCGGACGCCGCGGCGGCATCATCAATGTCGGCGGCGCCAAAGTGAACCCGGAGGAAGTCGAGGCGGTGATCAATATGCACGCCGGCGTGCACGCCAGCCTCGTGAAAGCGCGCCGGAATCCGATCACCGGCGCGCTGGTCGCGGCCGATGTCGTCCTCAATGAGGGCGTGATCGAAGCGCCGGGCTTGAAGGACGAGATCATCGCCGCCTGCGCGAGGCAGCTCGCGCCTTATAAAGTGCCGGCGCTCGTTCGCTTCGTTCCCACGCTCGCCGTCACGCCAAGCGGAAAGCTCGCGCGCAATGGATAATGTGATTGTCACCGGCGCGAGTCGAGGCATCGGGCTGGCGATCGCCAGAAAGCTCGCGTCGTCCGGCTATGACGTCACCGCGGTCGCACGGCGTACGAGCGACGAGCTCGAGGCGGCGATCGCCGCCGGTAAAGGGCAGGCGGCCGGCGCGCTGCGCTTCGCGGCGCTTGATCTCGCGCAAATCGAAGCCATGCCCGAGTTCGTTCGGCAAGCGCGTCGCGACCGAGGGCCGATATACGGCCTGGTCAATAATGCGGGCATCGGCACGGAAGGGTTGCTTGCGACAATGCCCAATAGCCAGATCGAGGCGTTGCTGCGTCTCAATAACCTTTCGCCGATCGTCCTGACGAAATATGTGGTGCGCGGCATGATGGCGGAGGGCCGGGGACGCGTCGTCAACCTGTCCTCGATCATCGCTTCGACTGGCTATAACGCGCTCTCGGTCTACGGCGCCAGCAAGGCCGCGATGATTGGCTTCACCAAATCGCTTGCGCGCGAGGTTGGGCGCTTGGGGATCACGGTCAACGCCATTGCGCCGGGCTTCATCGATACGGAAATGACGCGCGGGCTCGACGACGCCCAACGCAAACGCATCGCCGACCGCAGCGCCTTGCGCCGCCTGGCGGAAGCCGGCGATATCGCGGATATGGCCGCGTTCTTGATCGGCGAGACAGGCCGCAACATTACCGGCGCGGTGATGACGGTGGACGCCGGCAGCACCGCCTAAGCTTTGCCTTCGCCGGGCCCTTGCCCGGTCAGAGTTGGAGCACGGCCCTGACCGATGCCGGCCATTGCGCGACTTCGACGCCATGCGTGGCGAACAAGGCGACGGCCAGACGATCCATGCCGAAGGCGACGCAGCCGGTGTGAGCGGGCTCGCCCGCGCTATTGCGCATATTCCAGGTCAATCCGAAATGATCGCGGTGATAATTGAAGCTCATACACGCGGTCGGCTGTTCGGCGGAGCGAACCGGCACGACCAGTTCGAACTTCAATTCCTGCTGCACCTGGGCCTTGCCGACCAGCACGCCGCCGCGCCCAAAGAACGGGTCGCTGGCTGTCTCGACGCGATAGCTGAGCCCCAGCGCGTCCGCGATGCCCGTCGCGCGCGTCATCCAGCGCTCGCGAAACGCCTGCACCTGCGCGGGCGCGCCGATGAACACATATTCGCGCATGCGAAACGACTGGAACCGGTCGATGTCGCGCGACGGCTCGCGGCGGAAACAATCGCTGGCGACGTCGAACATCAGGCCATCGGCGGGGACCGGCCCCGCGGCGGCGGCCATCGGATAGATCGGGTAGCAGGCGGCCGGGGCCAGAACCAGGTCGCCGGTCGATAGGGCGTCGGTCCATTCCTGCCCTGCGGCAAAGCGGTCGACCGCGGCGCCGATTTCGCGCTCGCTCCCGCTTAGCGAGCACACGCAACCCAACAGATGGGGAAAGCTTTTGAGATAACCCGATTTCTCGATCAAAGCGCGGCTAACGACCGGGGGAAAGCGGAGAATTTCCGCTTGCGGTTCGCGATGCCTGGAGATCAGCGCGGCGAGCGCTTCGACGACGCCCTCATAGCGCCCGGTGCGGCCATAAACGCCATCGACGCCCATCGGCCGGAACAAAGTATCGAGCAGAACTTCCGGCGAGGCCTTGGGTTGGCCGAATGTTTTTTGGGCTATCGTCATGCGGGCGCTCCCGTTGTTTGATTATTCGCTCAATCCGGCTGGGACGTCGCTCATCATTACGGCGGCCTGCGAATCGGCGAGGATACGGTCATTGTTGATCATGATCGGCGAAGAGAGGATGTCGCGCAGGTACCGGCCCATCGCAAATTCGCTGTCATTGCGATATCCTGACAGGCCGCAGGCGCGCATCGCGCTCATGACGATCGTGACGGCAAGCTCGGAAGCTTCCACTTTCAGGAAGTTCAGCGCGATCTGGACGTCCATCGCGGTCAGGCTTTGCGGATCGCTGGAATGAAGCTCGAATTTCCGCAAGGCGGATTGAACCGCGCCGCGCAAAGTTTCGAGCGAAACCCGCGCCCGCGTCAGATGCGCCGCGGCCGGAGGGAGTTTGCCCTCAGCGGCGCGCGCCGCCTTGCGCACGAAAGCGCGCGCGCGCTGCACTGCGCCGGCGGCGACGCCGCTCCATGCGGCGCTCCAGAACAAATGGGCGAGCGGCATCATGGTCTGGCTGTGAATGCGATCATAGGGTTCGGGCAGAATCTGATTGGGATCGCCTTGCGCGCGCAGCATGAAGCCGACGCTGCAGGTACCGCGCATGCCCAGCGTATCCCAGGATTGCGTGCGCTCCAGCGTGTAATCTTCTCTGAGGAAAGCGACCAGCACCTGATCCGAACTGGCGGCGGCCTCGGCGCGGCGCGCAGTCGTCACGATGCCGTCGGCATGTTCGCCGTAAGAGATGACGGAGGCGTTGCGCTCCAGGGCGATGCGCGAACCTTTGGTCTGGATCGCCGCTTCGCTGGAGCGGATGTTGCCGCCATTGGCGCCTTCGGTCGTTGATGACGCCATCAGCAATTGCTTTTCGGCGATCCGCCGCTGCAAGCCTTCCTGCCACACATTGCCTGCGGAATGGCGGACCAGGCAGGCGATCTTGGTTTGATGCATCGCATAGATCATCGCACTTGAGGCGCAGGCGCGGCCCAGGATGTAGCAGACATCCACGACTTCCGCGGCGCTCGCGTCTTCGCCGCCTAGCGCCGCCGGGATCAATATGCCCAGCAATCTCTGTTCGCGAATGGCGTCGAAGGCTTCCTTGGGGAAGCGGCCCTCGCGATCGACCGCATCGGCAAATCTGGCCGCGACTTCCGCGGCCGCCGCCGCGCGCGTCCTCAGGCTTCCCGAATTATCTTTAGCTGCGGCGTTGGCATGGGCGTTGCGAAGGGGGAAGCGGCTGATGTTCGAAGTCATGATCCCGAGTCTCCGGTATCTCGCGCCACATCAACGACGGCTAGCGGAGCGCGAGTATATTAATAATAATGAACCCCGATTATCTGATGTATGATCGTATTTAATGTTGCTTGCACCACCTATCGCGCATTTTCTACAAATAATCGAGAAAGCTTTCGTCCACTAGTTAACAATTTGTTCCGCAATCGAGGGGTTTTTTGAGGCAACGTTGGTCGAAAATTAATACGATTAGTTTATGAGAAGGATCATATTCGATTCAAAAGGTATGGCTGCGATGTTGTGCCATCCTGGGACAGAAGGTGACGAACATGTTGGACCGTGCCGATATGACCAGCCGGCTCGTTGAAATTGTCGGTCAGGTCATGCCTGAGCGCTCTTCGCTCGCCGGTCTCGCCAGCGACGCTGATCTTTACGCCGCCGGCCTCACCTCGATGGCGATGGTCAAGCTGATGCTTGCCGTCGAGGTCGAGTTCGACATTTCCATCCCGGACGCCGATTTGCATCCGGACAATTTCCGCTCGATCGAAGCGGTCGAAGCGCTGGTCGGCCGCCTGCGGAGCCTTTGACGCTCGAATGGCCATGGACAGATTCGCGCGCCGTTTTCTAGATCTGGCGGGCGCCAGTGCAAAAGGTCGAACAAGCGAGCCGACGATCGCGGAGATGCGCGAAGGGCTCACGGGGCTGGCCGCTTTTGCGGGCGCAACGCCGGGCGTTCGAGTCGACGAGCGCGACGAACGTTTGCCGGGCGGCGCGATTCCGATCCGAATCTATTCGCCCGCCGCGCTGTCTCAAGAGTTTCTGCCGGGACTTATCTACTTTCATGGCGGCGGCTGGCTGTCGGGCGACTTGGCGTCGCATGGCGGCATCTGTCGCGCCTTGGCCGCAGCAGGGCAATGCCGGGTCATCGCCGTCGATTATCGTCTGGCGCCCGAACATCGCTTTCCGGCCGCCATCGAAGATTGCCTCGCCGCCGTCGAAATCATAAATGCGCAGCCCGCGCGCTTTGGCCTCGATCCCGCGCGCATCGGCGTGGCGGGGGATTCGGCGGGCGGCAATCTGGCCGTCGTCATTTGCCAATTGGCCAGAAAGCGCGGCCTTCGAATCGCGCTGCAAGTGTTGCTTTGCCCTGTTATGGATGCGCTGGGCCGCACCCAATCGCGGCAGGCGCTCGGAACCGGCTATTTTCTCGAAGAGCGAACGATGATCCGCTATTGGGAGCATTATCGCATCGAGGGGCTCGACCCCGATAATTCTATGGTTTCCCCGTCGCAGGCGATCGATTTTCACGATCTGCCGCCCGCGCTCATCCATACCGCCGAATATGATCCGTTGAGCGACGAAGGCGCTCTCTACGCCGTTGCGCTGGCGCGCGCCGGCGTCGAAGTCCACCATTGCCAACATCCCGGCATGATCCATCATTTCTACGGCCTTGGCGCCGCCATTCCTTACGCCGCGACCGCTCTGGCGGCGATCGGCGCGGAAATTCGCGAAGCGTTCGCGTGAGCGGCGTGATGGCCGGCGTCGATGCGGATCAAGCAGTCCCGTCGCGCCAGGCGAGGGCGGCCTTTAAGCCCTGCTCCCGGCGGATGCGATCGAACTCGGCGCGCTTTGGGCCGCCGGCGCCTTCAATGAAAATGTCGATTTCCAGCGCCTGGGCGAGCGCTGTCTTCAGGCCCATGGCTTCGTAGCTCCGATTGAGCGCGCGTTTCGACAATTGCACCGCCACCGGATCGGCGGCGGCGATGCTTTCGGCGATGGCGAGCGCCTTGGCCATCTCCTCGCCCGCCGGCGTCACATGATTGACGATGCCGAGCGCCAGCGCGCGCTCGGCGCTGAGATGGTCGTCGCCTGTGAGCAGGATCTCTTTGGCGGCTTTCGCGCCCGTGACGAAGGGCAGCAGCATTGCAACCGCGCCAGACCCGAACTTCACTTCCGGCGCGCCGAGGCGCGTGCCCGCCGCCGCCACTGTGATGTCGCAGGCGAGCGACAATTCAAACGCGCCGCCGATGCAAAAGCCATGGATGGCGGCGATCGTCGGCTTTGGACAGTCCCAGCAGGCCATGATGAACGCAAAATCGGCTTCCAGCACTCGTCGCCAGTCAGCGAGCATGCGCTGACCGGCCGTCGCGGCGCCGGCCTTGAGGTCGAATCCCGCCGAGAAGGCGCGCCCCTCGCCGCGGACCACGATCGCGAGCACTTTCTCGTCCGCGGACAATTCGGCCATCGCCCGCGTGGTCGCCTCGACAAGCGGGCCGTCGAAGGCGTTAAGCACACGCGGGCGATTGAAGGACAGGATGGCGACAGGGCCGCGCCGTTCGATCGTGAGCGTCTCAGTCTCAGGTTCCGACATGCTGTTCTCCCGTGAAATGCCGCCTCAGGAAAGCCCCAACCGGTCGAGCGCCCGCATCGTATGGAGCGCCGCCGTAAAGCCGACGCGCTTCAGCGGCGAGAACGGGATCGGCTTGATGGGTGAAACGGGAAGGACGGATTGGTAGGTCTCGTCCATCGCCAGGCGCGCAAGCTCGGCGCCCATGGCCGTCTGCCAGCCGATCCCGCGTCCCTGACAGCCGATCGCGGCGAGAACGCCCGAGCGCACCTCATGCAGCCGCGGCCAGTAATCGGGATGGATCGCCACACGCCCGCCCCAGCGATGCGTGAAGGCGATCCCGCGCAAAGCGGGATAGAGCCCATGCACCGCGCGCACCAGATGCGCCCAATCGCTCTCGGCCCCTGGTTCGCGATAGGGTCCGCGGCCGCCCATCAGCAGGCGCCCCGCCGCGTCGAGCCGCCAATAGCGGATCACCTTGCGTGTATCGGACAACACTTCGCCGCCGGGAAGTATCGCGCCCCGCAGCGGTTCGGGCAGCGGTTCGGTCGCGATCTGCAGCGACGTTGCGGCGACGATCGATCGCGGCAGCTCCGGGAATAATCCGTCGGAATAGGCGTTGCCGCAAAGGAGAACCTTTTTGGCTATCACCTGCGCTCCTGTCGCCGTCGTCGCCTTCCAGCCGGCGCCTTGCCTGTCGAGCGAGACGACCCGCGAGGCGCCATGGACGCGGGCGCCCGCCGCGATCGCCGCGCGCGCGAGTTCGCGCGCATAGGAAAGCGGTTGCAGGCGCCCGGCGCGGCGATCGACGAAAGCGCCGATATAGGCGCGGGCGCCGGTCAGGCGTTCCGCCTCTTGCGCCTCGACATAGGCGACATCGGCGCCGCGTCTCTGCCATTGTTCGGCGCGGGACCGCGCGAGCCTGGCGGCCTTCTCGGAATGGACGCCCTGAATCCAGGCCGTGCGGCTGGCCTCGGCTCGCAGATCGAGCCGTTCGACGAGGCCGAACACGAAATCGGCCGTGCCGCCGGCAAAGCGCCATAGCCGCTCGCCCCGTTCGCGGCCGAACAAAGCTTCGATTTCGTCGGGGTCATATTTGAGTCCGGGGATAAGCTGCCCGCCATTGCGCCCGGATGCGCCATAACCCGGCGCCTCCGCCTCGAGGACAATGGCGTCGCCGCCAGCTTCCGCGATGTGAAGCGCGGCGGAAAGGCCGAGATAGCCCGCGCCGACCACCAGCACGTCAGCGCGGGCTTCGCCCTTGAGCGGTTCGGCAGTCGGCGCCGCGACCGCCGTCTCCTCCCAGAGATTGGCGAGACGGCTCATCCTCAATAACTTGGCGGCGTGATCGCCCAGATCACTTCCGCCTCATCCGGGCCTGGATTGCGGTAGCGATGCGGCAGCGCGCTCTGGAAGCCGAAGCTGTCGCCCGCCTCTAGCGTCACCATGCGGCCGTCGACCCAGAGCTCCAGCCGGCCGCGCAGCACGACGCCGGCTTCTTCGCCCGAATGCGTGTACGGCTCCTCCCCCGATGAGGCGCCGGGAGGGAACCGGCACGACAGAAGCTCAAGCGCGCCCGTCAGGTTGGGGCTCAAGAGTTCGTCGACCACGCCGGCCGAATAATCGAGCCGCCGCCGCCGCGCTCGCCGCACCACGAGATCGCGTTCGTCCTCCGGCACGTCGTTCGCTTCGAAAAACCAACTGATGGTGACGCCGAGCGCGCGCGATACGGCATGCAGCGCCTTGATCGACGGCGTCGCGCGATCGCGCTCCAGCAGGCTCAGATAGCCGATCGACAAGCCGCTCGCCGCGGCAAGCTCGGTCAGCGTGATGGCGCGCGCTTTGCGCAGCCCGCGAATCTCGCTCCCGATCAGGCGCGGCTGGCTCGGGTCAAGCGGCTCGGACGGCGTCTCGGCGCGGCTGGGAGGGGACAAACGGGAGATGCGATTCATGGGCGATATTTTTCTATTGACAAAAATAGCGTATCAAAATTTTAATGCAAGCTAAGTCGTCGGAGAAAAGAAGAATGGCCGAACGCTATGACGCCATCATCATTGGGGGCGGCCATAATGGGCTGACCTGCGGCGCCTATCTCGCGCGCGCCGGCTTGAAAACGCTCGTATTGGAGCGGCGTCATGTGGTCGGCGGAGCCGCGGTGACGGAAGAGGTCGTGCCGGGCTTCAAGTTTTCGGTATTCAGCTATTTGATGAGTCTGCTGCATCCGAAGGTCATCGCCGATCTCGAACTCGCGAAATACGGCTACGAGGTGCTTCCGGCGACCGACATGTTCGGCCCGCTGCCGGGCAAGGATTACATCATCTTCGCCGACGACATCGCCAAGACGCAGGCGTCTTTCGCCCGCTTCTCGGCGAAAGACGCGGCTATCTATCCCGAGTTTGACCGCTATCTCATGGATTCGGTCAAGATCATGCGGAAGATTCTGCTCGATACGCCGCCCGATCCCTCATGCCGCGATTGGCGCTCCTTCAAGGAGACGGCGAAGTTCCTTTGGAAATACCGCCGTGTGGGCGGCAAGCTCTTCCGCCTGATCGACCTGATGACGATGAGCGCCGACGACTACCTCTCCGAATGGTTCGAAAGTTCCGAGGTCAAGGCGGTGCTCGCCTATTATTGCGGCATCGGCACTTTTGTCGGGCCAAAAAGCCCCGGGTCCGCCTATGTCGTGATGCATCATGTGATGGGCGAGCATGCGGGGGCCGGCGGCTGGGGCTTCGTGCGCGGCGGAATGGGGTCGATCACCCAGGCCATTGCCCGCTCCGGACAGGAGAAGGGGCTCACGATCAAAACGAATTGCGATGTCGCTTCGATCGAAACAGCGAATGGCCGCGCGACCGGCGTGACGCTGGCGGACGGAACGCGCTACGAGGCCAGCATCATCGCCAGCAATGTTTCGGCCAAGCTGACCTTTCTGAAGTTTCTCGATAAATCCAAACTGCCGGCCGATTTCGTGCGCGACATCGAGGCCTACAGAACATTCTCCAGCGCCTTCAAGATCAACATCGCCTGCGAGGCGCTGCCGCAATATACCGCCTTCGATGCGCAGGCCTGCGGATTCGCCTATCCGACCTACACGCACCTCGGCCCGACGATCGACTACCTCGAAAAGGCTTATGACGACGCCAAATATGGCGACATGTCGCGCGAGCCCTTCGTGACGCCGGTGACGCCCAGCTTCGTCGACAACACCATCTCGCCGCCCGGCAAGCATGTCGTCCATCTCTTCGGCGGTCACGCGCCCCATACGCTGAAGGAGGGCGACTGGACGACGCGAAAGGATGAACTCGTGCGCAACGTCTTGCGGGTGGTCGACGAATATGCGCCCGGCTTCTCGAGCGGCATCATCGACATGCAGGTGCTGACGCCGCCCGACATCGAGGCGAAGATCGGCTCGCCGCATGGCCATATTTTTCATGGCGAGTTGCAGATCGATCAGCTCTTCTGGGCGCGGCCAGCGCCCCATTGGGCCGATTACCGGACGCCGATCAAGGGGCTCTACCAATGCGGCTCATCCGCCCATCCGGGCGGGGGCGTCGGCGCGGTTGTCGGCCACAATGCGGCGCGCGAGATTTTACGGGACCGTCGTCTGTGAACGCGGCCGGCCGACAGCGAGCCATGCGGGTCGCTGTCGCCGCGTTGCTGCTGACGCCGGCCATGGCGATCATCGCTTTGGGCTTCGTTGCGCCTTTGATCCGCCTCGCGATCTTGAGTTTCTCTTCGCCGGCGGGTCCGCTGGCGGCCTATCGCGAACTGGCGACGGTCGACGTCTATCGCGTGGTGCTGAGGAATACTCTTGTGTTGGCGCTTGTCGTTTCGGTCGCGAGCCTCGCCATCGGCTTTGCGCTCTCGCTCGCGCTGATGCGGCTTGAGGCGGGCTGGCGCGCCATCGTCTTCGCCTGCGTCGTCCTGCCTTTGTGGATCAGCGTGCTGGTGCGGACGTTCTCCTGGATGTTGATCCTGGAAAGGAACGGCCCCCTCAATCGCTTCCTCGCTGCGCTTGGGATCGTCGATCAGCCGCTGCCGCTCCTTTTCGCCTTTCCGGGCGTCGCGATCGGCATGGTGCATGTGCTGCTTCCCTATGCAATATTGCCAATCTATGCGGCGCTGTCGCGCATCGACCCTGCTTTGCTGCGCGCAAGCGGCGGGCTTGGCGCTTCGCGCGTGACGACCTTCAGGCGCGTGCTGCTGCCGCTGTCGGCGCGTGGGCTCGCCACCGCCGCGACCTTCACCTTCCTCCTGTCGCTCGGCTTCTTCGTGACGCCCGCTTTGCTTGGCGGCCCATCCGACACCACGATCTCGATGCTGATCGATTCCTTTGTCAACGAACGACTCGATTGGCCGCTCGCGGCCGCCGCTTCGATGACGTTGCTCGCCATGGCGCTCGCAGTGATCGGCCTTGCGGGCCGCTTCGTGCCGGTCAGCGCATTGTCGGAGGTCGGGTGACGCCCGCCGGGGCCTGGACCAAGGCTTTTGCGGCGCTGCTGGCCGCCGCGATCGTCATACCGGTTCTCGCGGTCGCGCCGCTGGCGTTCAGCGAACAGAGTTTTCTGCAACTGCCGCCGCAGGACTGGTCGGTGCGCTGGTGGGGCGTCTTTTTCGGAGATGCGTCATGGATTCGCGCGCTCCTGACGAGCCTTGAAGTCGCGGCGCTCTCGTGTCTCCTGTCGGTGACGACAGGAACCTCGGCGGCGCTTGGCCTCTTGAGGCTTGGGCCGCGCATGAGAGCGCTCGCCACCGGCCTCTTCTTGGGGCCGATGGTCGCGCCCGTGATCGTGCTCGCAGTCGGGCTCTACGCGCTCGCCCGCTCGCTCGGTCTGGTGGGGAGTACGATCGGCCTCGTGCTCGCCCACACGATGCTCGCGCTGCCTTATGTCGTCTTGAATGTCGGCGTCTCGGTTGCAGGGCTCGATCCGCGTCTGGCTCTGGCGGCGAGCGGGCTTGGCGCAAGCCCCTGGCGCGTTTTCCGCACAGTGACCTTGCCGTCGATCTTGCCAGGCATGCTGGGCGGCGGCATCTTCGCCTTCGTCACCTCCTTCGATGAAGTGGTGCTCGCCGTCTTCCTCGCGGGCCCCAGCGTCAAGACGCTGCCTGTGCGCATCTGGGAAGAGGTGCGCGTCGAATATACGCCCGTGGTCGCGGTCGCTGCGACCATCATGATCATCCTTGCCGTCATCGGCTCGGCGATGGGACGGCTCGTGACGCGGAGGACGGCATGAGCGCGGTCGCCTTTCGCGGCATCGCCAAGCGTTACGGCGTCGCGGAGGCGCTGTTCCCGCTCGACCTCGAGATCGCGTCGGGCGAATTCATCAGTTTCCTCGGACCATCGGGCTCGGGCAAGTCGACGCTTCTCAACATCTGCGCGGGCTATATCGAGCCGACAGCCGGCGCGCTCTTCGTCGCGGGACGCGACGTCACCGCCGCGCCCCCGCGCCGGCGCAATATCGGCATGGTGTTTCAGAACTATGCGCTGTTCCAGCATCTCGACGTCTTCGAGAATGTCGCGTATGGGCTGCGGGTCCGCAGGACTGCGCGAGCCGAACTGGCGCAACGGGTAAAAGACGCCCTGCAGGCGGTGCGTCTCGATGGCTTTGGCGGCCGGTCGATACGCAGTCTGTCCGGCGGCCAGCAGCAGCGGGTGGCGTTGGCGCGCGCCATGGCGATCGAGCCCGACATCCTCTTGATGGACGAGCCGCTCGGCGCGCTCGACAAGCAATTGCGCAAAGAGGTGCAGATCGAGATCCGGCGGATGCACGTCGCCCGTCCGCGCACCACGCTCTATGTGACCCATGACCAGGAAGAGGCGCTCGTCATGTCGGACCGCATCGCCGTATTGCGCGGCGGCCGCCTGGTGCAACTCGGCACGGCGCGAGAGCTTTACAGCCGGCCCGTCGACAGCTTCGTCGCGCGCTTCCTCGGCGAATCGAACCTGATTGTCGGCCGCGTCGCGGAGCTGGGGGACGGGCGCGCGATGCTCAGCGCGCAAGGTCTTGCCGCTCCGATCGAGGGATATGCGGCGCAAGGGCTGCGAATGGCCGAGGCCGCATGCGCGCTGATCCGGCCGGAACATGTCCGGCTGGTCGCCGGCGGGCAGCCGGCGCGAATCGTCGAGCGCCTGTTCCTTGGAGAGATCGCGGCGCTCAGGCTCGTCTTGCCGAGCGGCGCCGAGCTTTGGTCGCGGCTCTTCAGCTCGGATGCGCCCGCTGGCGACGAGATTGAGATCGGTTGGGATCGGGAGCGCGTCTCGATCTTGCCGGAAACATCGTAGGGGAGGAAAACATCATGCTGACAAGACGACATTTGATCGCCGCCGGTGCGGCCGGCGCCATGACAAGTTTGATAGGCCGCGCCCAAGCCGATACGACGAAACTCACGTTCTGCTCGTGGGGCGGCGCGCTCAGCGACCTTGAAAAGTCGGCGCTGCTCGATCCCTTCGGCAAAACGAGGGGCTTTGAGGTCGTGGCGGCCTCGCCCACCAACTACGCCAAGCTGAAGGCGATGGTGGAATCAGGCCAGCCCGAATGGGATCTCGTCGACGTTGGCGGCCGCTTCATCTGGCAGGGCGCCGATCTGCTCGAGACGCTCGACATGTCGCTGATCCCGAACGCCAAGGCGCTCGACCCAAGCTGGGTGGCGCCCAAGGGCATCTTCACCTCCACGGGCGCCACTGTCGTCGCCTGGAACACCAAAGCGTTTCCGGAAGGCAAAGGACCGAAATCCTGGAAGGACTTTTGGGACGTCAAAAACTTCCCCGGTCCGCGCGGGCTCTACAAGCCCTTCTACTATAATTACGAGGCTGCTCTTCTGGCCGCCGGCACGCCGCATGCGGACATCTATCCTGTCACCGAGGACAAGGTGAAACTCGCCATGGACAAGATTCGCGAGCTCAAGCCGAATGTGAAAGTGTGGTGGACGGCCGGCGCGCAGCCGCCGCAACTCCTCTCGACGGGCGAACTTGCGATGTCGTCGGCCTGGTCGGGACGCGTGCTCGCCATCATCAAGGAGAACGCTCCCGTCGCGATGACCTATGAAGACGGCATCGCCTGGGGCAATGCCTGGGTCATCCCGAAAGGGACGCCCAACGCCAAGCTCGTCATGGAGGCGATCAATTACGCGATCTCGCCCGAAGCGCAGGCGCGCCTCCTCGATCTGGGCACCTACGGGCCGGTGCTCGCAGACGCCGCGGCGAAAGGGACGCCCGAGCAGCGCAAGTTCATCGTCACGGCGCCCGAAAATATCAAGAACATGCTGATCCTCAACGAGGAGCAGGCGGCCCTCTATTCCGCGAAATATGAAAACGATTGGAACCGCATGCAGCTCGAATGATCGGCGCCGATATGACGCTCTCCAAAAGCGCGGCGTTCCTGACGCCGCTCCTCGCCCCGCGCAGCATCGCGTTCGTCGGGGCGAGCGCGCGGCCGAATACGCCGGGCCACGATATGATGCGGATGATCCGTCGCGGCGGCTTTACCGGCATTGTTCATGCCGTGAATCCGAAGGGCGGCGAGATCGAGGGCTATCCCTGCGTCCGCAGTCTCGCCGATCTCCCGGCTCCTCCCGATCTCGCCGTATTGTCGGTCAGGAACGAGCGGCTGGAGGGCGCGCTCGCCGCCGCCATCGCGGCCGGCGCGAAGGCGGCCGTCATCTTCGCCTCCGGCCTCTTGCCGGACGACGGCGATTCCCCGCTTGCGCAACGGCTCGCCCGGCTCGCGCGGGCGGCCCGCATTCCGATCTGCGGACCGAACTGCATGGGCTTCTACAACGACCTCGACGGGGTCTGGGTGTGCGGCTTTCCCAGCCCGCGTCAGCCGGCGCCGGGCTCGATCGCCTTCATCGCTCATTCCGGCAGCGTCTTTGGCGCGCTTGCGCATAACGATCCGCGTCTGCGCTTCGCCCTCGCCGTGTCGCCCGGCGGCGAGGCGACGGCGACGGTCGCCGACTACATCGCCTATGCCGTCGAACGGCCGGAGGTGAAGGTGGTCGGCCTGTTCCTCGAATCGGCGCGCGATCCGCGGGGCTTCGCGCGGGCGCTCGAGCGCGCGGCCGAACGCGGCGTCCCCGTCGTCGCGCTCAAAGTCGGCCGTACCGAGGCGGCGGCGGCAGGCGCGCTCACGCATACGGGGGCGCTGGCGGGCAGCGACCTTGCTTATTCCGCCTTGTTCGATCGCTATGGCGTGATCCGGGTCGAGACGCTCGACGAACTTGCCGCCACCCTTTTGCTTCTGTCCACCGAGCGCCCTGTCAGACGGGGCGGCCTTGTCACGATCGGCGATTCCGGCGGCGAGCGTGAATTGATGATTGATCTGGCCGAGCGCGCCGGCGTCCCCTTCGCCGCGATCTCGCAGGCGACGAAGGCCGCGATCGCCGGGCGGCTGGAGCATGGTCTCGAAGCCGCGAATCCGCTCGACGCCTGGGGCTCGGGTGCGGATTTTGTCGCCTGTTTCACCGATTGCCTCGGCGATCTTCTCGCCGATTCCGACGCCGCGCTCGGATTGCTCAACGCCGATCTTCGCGACGGCTATTACCTGCATCGCGGTTTCGCCGACGCCGCGCTCGCGGCCGCGCGCGCTTCGGACAAGATTGTCGCCGTCGCCACCAATTACACGCAGGTCCGCCACGAAGCGCTTGCGCTCGAACTCACGCGCGCGGGAGTGCCCGTGCTCGACGGCACCGCGAACGCGCTCGCCGCGGTGCGCGGCGCCTTCGCCTATCGCGACTTCCAGGCGCGGCCCTTCGATCCGCCGCCCTCGCCTCCCGCCGCGCGCGCGGCGGATCGCGAACGCGCCCGCGCGCGGTTGCGGCAAGGCGCCGGACCGCTCGACGAAGCGACAAGCCTGTCGCTGCTCGAAGCCTGGGGGGCGCCAGCGATCCCGCATATTGTGGTTGCAAATTTCGATGAGGCGCGTCGAGCGGCTGCCAAACTTGGCTATCCCGTCGCCTGCAAGACGGCCGAGCGGGGGCTGCTGCATAAATCCGATGTCGGCGGCGTGCGGCTTGGTCTTACCGACGAACAGGCCCTGCGCGACGCCTATGACGATTTGGCGGCCAGGCTCGGCCCGCGCGCGCTGATCGCGCCGATGGCGCAACGCGGCGTCGAACTGTCGCTGGGCATGATCCGCGATCCCCAATTCGGTCCCGTCGTCACCGTCGGCGCGGGTGGCACATTGGTCGAACTGCTCGACGACCGGCGCGCCGCGCTCGCGCCGTTCGGGAGAGCGACGGCGCGCCGGCTGCTCGATGGCCTCAAGCTCCGGCGCTTGCTCAACGGCTATCGCGGCGGCGGCGCCGTCGATATGGAGCGCCTGGCCGAGATCGTCGCCCTGTTCTCCGTGCTGGCGGCTGAACTCGCCGATCTGATCGCTGAGATCGACGTCAACCCGCTTATCGCGGGCGCTGACATTGTCGCCCTCGACGCGCTCATCGTCGCCGAACCGGAGATCAATTGATGGATCTTTCTCTGCCGTCCGAGGCGTTGAACTGGCGCCGTCGCGCCAAGGCTTTCGCGGAGGAGCATTTGTTTCCGCATGAGATCGAACTGGAGATGAACGGTTCGCTGCCGGCCGCCACGCTCGACCGTTTGCGGCGCGCCGTCAGGGAACATGGCCTCAACGGCGTCAACCACGCCAGGGAGGTCGGCGGTCAGGGTTGCTCGCAGCTTGAACAGACGCTGATCGGCGAGGAGCTTGGCAAGGCGACGGGCGCCCTTTGGGCGATCGTGCCCCATCCGGCGGTGGCGCTGAAACACGGCACACAACAGCAAATCGACGCTTATCTCAGGCCGAGCTGCCTCATGGAGCGGCGCGCCTGCGTCGCTGTCACCGAGCCCGGCGCGGGCTCAGACCCGCGCACAATTCTCACCCGCGCCGACATGCGCGACGGGCGCTTCGTCCTCAATGGCGAGAAATGGTTCGTGACCTCGGGCGACGTCGCCGACTATTTGATCGTCCACGCCAATGTCGACGGCGATCCCGACAAACCGACCTTGTTTCTCGTCGACAAGGCGTTGCCGGGCGTGCGCATCGCGCGCGAACCCAAGTTCACGCACACCTATGTGTTCGGTCATCCCGAATTCGTATTCGAGAATGTCGAGGTCGGCGATGGCCAGGTTCTCGGCGCGGTCGGCGGCGGGCTCGAATTGACGAAGGACTGGTTCGTCGAGGCCCGGCTGCAGATCGCGGCGAATACATTGGGCGCCGCGATTCGCGCCTTCGAGCTTGCCAACGCATGGGCGAGCGAACGGCATCAGTTTGGCCGCGCCATCCGCGATTTCCAGGCGATCGAATTCATGCTCGCCGACATGGCGGTCGAGATCATGGCGACGAAAAGCCTTGTCTACCGCGTATCCTGGGAAATCGACAGCGGCGTCGATCGCAAACTCGTCCATGCGCGGGCGAGCGCGCTGAAGCTTCAGGCTTCCGAGATGGCCGGCCGCGTGCTCGACAAGGCCGTGCAGATTTTCGGCGGGCGCGGCTATATGCGCGAGAACGCCGTGGAGCGGCTCAATCGCGAGGTGCGAGTCGATCGCATCTGGGAAGGAACCTCTGAAATCCAGCGCGTGATCATCGGCGGTCAATTGCGTAAACGCGGAACCGACATCTTCACAGGCTGGGACTAAGCGCGTCGTGTTGAAACGGATGCGCAAACGCCTGAAGAAAATTCCGTTGATCTGTGCGCATGAAGCCTGCACGCTGTCGGCGTTTTTGGGGAAGACTGGAGACGATTTTTGATGTGGTCCATCGATTCCGAAACGGGCGTCCTGACCGATGTGCTGCTCTGTCCGCCGGACTTCTATAAGTGGATCGAGACAAACGCGGTCGCCGTCGAGACGTTGGGGTCCGGCCGCCAGATCGACGCGCAGAAGCTGCACAGCCAGTTCCGCCAATTGGAAGACGCACTCGATCAGGCTGGCGTGCAGCGCCATTACATCGAGCCCGAACCGCATTTGCCTTATCAGGTCTATACCCGCGACTCGAGCCAGACGACGCCCTGGGGGCCGGCGCTGACGCAACTCGCTCTGCCCGCCAGGCGCGGCGAAGCCGCTTCCATTCTCCGGTTTCATGGCGCGAAAGACGGCTTCTGGCGCTACTGCAGCGTGGGCGCGATCGAGGGGGGCGACATCCACATCATCCGGCCCGGGCTGCTTCTCGTGGGTTGGTCAGGCGTGCGCACCACCAGAGAAGGCGCGACGCAATTTGCGGGCTGGTTTAAGGATGCGGGCTGGGAGGCGCGCCTTCAACCTTTCGCCGAACATTTTCTTCACCTCGATGTCCTGTTCTGCATGGCGACGGATGGGCTCGCTGTGGCGTGCATTGAAGTGCTCGGCGACCCCTTCGCTGATTGGCTCAAAGCGCAGGGCATCCGTGTAATTGAGGCGACCTATCGCGAGGTCATGGCGATGAGTTGCAATCTTCTGGCGCTCGGCGGCGATCGCGTCATCTCGCCCCGCCACAGCAGCCGCATCAACGCGGCGCTTCGGGCCGAGGGAATTACCGTTCACGACCCTGAACTCGACCTCTTCGCCGCCGGCGGCGGCAGCGTGCATTGCATGACGATGCCTTTGAGGCGCGCTCCGATCTAGCGCGACGTTAGATTGCGGTGCGCCGCAGGGCCTGCGCCATGCAATGCACGCCGCCGCCCGTCTTCGAAATTTCGTCCGTGTCGACCTCGGCGACTTCGAAGCCGCGCGCGCGCAATTGGCCGATGAGCGCCCGGCTTGACGAGGGCGCGATCACGCGGTCGCGGCCCAGAGACATGAAATTGCAGCCAAGCGCCATCGTGTCCTGAAACGGCACGTCGATGATCTCGTGGCGCTTGCTCTTCAACCAGTCGACGATGCCGGTATCCGTGCAAGCGAGACAGACCGCCGTCAGTTTCGGGGCGATTGGCACGACCATGAGATCGATGTGAACATAATATTCGTCGATGAAGGCGAGGCGCGTTTCCCAGCCTTCGCGCCGAAACCATTCCTCCACCTGCCGCGCGCCTTCTTCCTGCGTGCGCGCGCCGCCGCAGCCGATCAATACGCAGCCTTCCTCGATGACGTTGAAGTCGCCGCCCTCGAAAGCGCCTGACGTCACCATGTCGTAGATCGGAACGCCCAACCTTTCATAGGTTCGGATGGCGGCGTAATTCTCGCCACGCCGCCACCAGTTCGCCATCGCCGTGATGATTGCGCCATAGGGCGTCATGACGCTGGAATCGCGGGCGTAGACCTGCATCGGCAATTCCGGTTCGGGCTCGTGCCAATGAATGGCGACGCCAAAATGCCGATAGGCGTCGACGAGATCCTTGTGCTGAGCCTGCGCAAGCTGGAGATTGCAGGGCGCGTCGCGCAAATGCTTGCGCGACAGTGAACTCGTCGCGAGATGTCTGAGGTGGTCGGGCGAGCCCAGCAACACATCGGTCAACGCGTCCGTTTCGTTGCGAAAGCCCCAATGGGTCAGCGGCTTCGTACCGCCCAGGGGATCGCGGCGTCGCAGCGTAAAAGGTTCGGAAACAATACGTTCGTGGCGGGTCATGGCTCGGCTTCGCGGGGCTTGAAGAGAGGGTGGCGTCAGCATAAGAGGTGAATCGAGGTAGCGGAAAGCGATGGTTTTTCGCTGATTACGCAAATTTTCTTCACGCCAGGAGAGTCCATGCGCGTTCCCTCGACTCAAGCGCTGCGGGCGCTTGACGCCTTCGCGCGCTACGGCAGCGTCTGGCGGGCCGCCGAGGAGCTTCATCTCACGCGCAGCGCGGTCAGCCATCAATTGCGCTTCCTCGAACAGGATCTTGGCTTTGACCTCTTGAAGCGCGCGGGCAAAGGCGTCTCGCTGACGCCGCAGGGCCAGCGCTATGCCGTCGATGTGCGCAAGGCGCTGACACTGCTGGGCGACGCGGCGGTGCAATATGGCGACAAGGGCATCAGAGGATCGCTGACCATCAGTTGCACGCCGGGCTTCGCCTCGCTCTGGCTCTGCACCCATGTCGGGGAATTCAAGCAGCTTTATCCGGATGTGGCGCTGCGCATCGTAACGCCGTTGAGGCTGGACGATGTCACGAATCCCGAGGTCGACGCCTTCATCGCCTATGGCGTTGGCGCCTGGCCGAAATGCGCGGTGGAATTGTTGAGCGAGGTGGAATTCACGCCGCTGTGCAGTCCCGTCCTGCTCAATCGGATCGGCGGGCTCAGCGAACCGTCGGACGTGTTCCGAACGGTGCTGCTGCACCTTGAAGACGACGACGACTGGGCGCGCTGGTTCAAGGCCGCCGGAGTCGTTCGGCCCAACCTCGGCCAGGGCGTGACTTTCTCGGACATGAACCTTGTGCTCGCCGCCGCGACCGCAGGGCAGGGCATTGCGATGGGCGACGAACTGACGTGCCGGCAGGCGCTGGACACGGGCAGGCTCGTCCGCCCGTTCGATCTCGCCATTCGTTCGCGCCAGGCCTATTATCTCGTGATGGAGCAGCATCGCGTCGCCAATCCGGCAACGCTCGCCTTTTCGGACTGGCTGAGGTCCAAGCTCGTACAAACGGCAATCGTGCTGCGCCCTGCTTAATCGCCCGGCAATCTTGCTCAAAGGCTAGGCGATGCCGTGAATCTAATTTGATCCAACCTGCATGATTCTTCGTTTGTCGTGAGCGTTGTTGCTCGCTAGTCTGCTTGAGTTCGGCATGGAGAGCGAATGGCGTGGATACGCGAGCTGTCGGCCTCAACGCGATCGGCATTGGTAAGTCCTATGGGGCGTTCCGCGCGCTGAAAGACGTGTCGCTCGATATCGGCCGCGGCGAGTTTCTGACGCTGCTCGGTCCTTCAGGCTCCGGCAAAACCACCTTTCTGATGATCCTCGCCGGCTTTGAACAGGCGACGAGCGGGCGCCTGATGAGCGAGGGCGTCGACATCACCGCCAGGAGCGCCGAGGCGCGGTCTTTCGGCATGGTGTTCCAGGGCTATGCTTTGTTCCCACATATGAATGTGGAGCAGAACATCGCCTTCCCGCTTCAGGTCAGGAAGATGTCGCGCGACGCCGTCGGCCGCCGCGTCGCCGAGATGATTCAGCGCGTCGGCCTGACCGGGCACGAAAAGAAACTGCCCGCGCAATTGTCGGGCGGCCAGCAGCAGCGCGTGGCGCTCGCCCGCGCGCTTGTCTTTGAGCCGTCCGTTCTGTTGCTCGACGAGCCTTTTTCGGCGCTCGACAAGCATCTGCGCGGCCGGATGCAGGATGAGGTGAAGCGGCTGCATCAGGACTTCGGAACGACGTTCATCTTCGTCACGCACGACCAGAGCGAGGCCTTGTCGCTCTCGTCGCGGATCGCGATCTTCAATCACGGCGAATTGCTGCAGGTCGCGACGCCGCAGGATGTTTACGAGCGCCCCGCGAACCGCTTCGTCGCCGAATTCCTTGGCGAGATCAATCTTCTGCCCGTCGAGAACATCGGCGATTGCAGCATCGGCACGGGCGGCTCGTTCGAGGGCGCTCGCCTGACGGGGCCGCGCCAGGAACACGCCGGCGGCGCGGGAACCCTGGCGATCCGTCCAGAGCATATGTCCCTGGCGGACGGTTGTCCGCGCGACGCCAACGGCGTCGCGGCGTCGATCATTGCGACGACTTATCTGGGTTCGGCGATGCGCCTCGGCCTCGCCACGCGCGGCGGCACGCGGATCATCGTCACTCTGCCGACCGAGACCGCCGCCAAAGCGCTCACCAACGGCCCCGACCTTTGGGTCACCTGGCCCATGGACAAAGGCTTCCTTCTTCCGGAAGGACGCTGATCCCCTCTTAACCGCAGGAGCCCGATATGAACGACGCTTTTCAAAAAGATTGTCTCGACATCCTCGCCGCCAAGGTCGAACGCGGCGAGATCAGCCGCCGGCGTTTCACACAACTCGCCGCCATGATGCTTGCCGGCGCGCCATTGGCGCTCCGCGCTGGCGGCGCCAGGGCCGCCGATCAGCAGCTCGTCCTGGTCAATTGGGGCGGCGACGCCCTGAAGGCTTATGATCAGGCTTACGGCCAGTCTTTCCTCAAGGCGACGGGCATCACCGTCAAGGAAGACGGCACAGGGCCGACCGAGGGCGCCATCACCGCGCAGTTCAAGAGCGGCAAGCCGACCTGGGACCTCGTCGACGCTGATCCGTTCTCCGCGATATCCCTCGGCAAACAGGGAATGATCGAGCCGATCGACTATGCGATCGTCGACAAATCCAAGATGCGGCCGGGCTTCAACTGGGACTATGCGGCTTCGACCTATTTCTTCTCCTACGTCATCGCTTATGACGCCAAGAAATTCGGCGCCAATCCGCCGACGGGCATGGCTGATTTCTTCGACGTCAAGAAATATCCCGGCAAGCGCTCGATGTATAAATGGGGCGCGGGCATGTGGGAGGCGGCGCTGCTGGCCGACGGGGTCGCGCCGGAAAAACTCTATCCGCTCGACCTGAAACGCGCCCACGACAAGATCGCCGCGTTCAAAGAGAACGTCGTTTCCTATTGGGGCGGCGGCGCGGAAAGCCAGCAGGTGATGCTGAGCGGCGACGCTTCCATGGCCATCATCTGGTCGACCCGCGCCTCGTTGCTCGACAAGGATTCAGGCGGCCAGGTCAAATTCATCTGGGATCAGGGGTTGATCTCGCCGGGCGCCCTGGCGGTGATCAAGAACAATCCCGGCGGCAAGGAAGCGGCGATGAAGTTCATCGCCAGCACCTCCGACCCGCAAAAGCAGTTGATCATATTCGACGCGCTGGGTCAGGGGCCCGCCAATCCCGCGACCGATGCGCTGATCCCGGCCGAAAAGAAGAAATACAATCCGGTCGACCCCGCCAATATGAAGCGCCAGGTCGCGCTCGACATGCCTTGGTACGCCGATAATTACGGCCCGGCGCTGGACGGCTATACGAAGATCATCTCCGCATGAGACTGAGGCCTATGGCCGCGGCGGCCCCCTTCTCCCGTGCGGAAGAAGAGGGGCCGTCCGTCAGCCTCGCCCCTGATCATCGAACGGAATGGGGCAGGCAGGCGACGCCGCGCCGCGCCTCCAGATGGATCGGCTTCTGCTTCATCGCGCCTCTGCTGGCGTTCCTCGCGCTGGTCTATGTCATTCCCTTTCTCGGCGTCGCGGAATGGAGCGTTACGCTTCCCAAGCCCGGAATCGGACAATATGAGCGGCTTGCGACCGACCCGCTCGTCCTGTCGGTTTTCCTGCGCACCTTCCGCATCTGCGCGATCGTGACATTCGTGTCCGTCACGGCGGCTTATGCGATCGCCTATGTGTGGGTGCGCGGAACGCTGTTGCAGCGGCGGTTGACCGAACTTTGCATCCTCATTCCGTTCCTGATCTCCGTTTTGACCCGCGCCTTCGGCTGGTTGGCGCTGCTCTCCAGCCGCGGCCTCGTCAATACCTGGCTGCAGGCGTCCGGTCTGATCGACAGCCCGCTTCAACTCGCGCGCAACGAGTTCGGCGTCGTGCTCGGCATGACGCATGTTTTGATTCCCTTCGCGGCTTTCCCTCTGGCCTCCGCCATGCGGTCGGTCGACGAACGCGTGCTGCTCGCGGCGCGCGGGCTCGGCGCTTCGCGGCTGCGCATCTTCTGGCGGGTGTTCCTGCCGATGACCGCCTCGGGATTGATCGGCGCGGCGCTGATCGTCTTCGTCTTCACGCTCGGCTTCTTCGTCACCCCGGCGATCCTCGGGGGCGGGCGCAGCATCATGGTGGCCGAACTCGTTTATTTGCGGATGTTCCAGAGCCCCGACTGGGGCCTTGGCGCGGCGGTCAGCGTCGTGCTTGTGCTGATTGTCGGCGCTCTCATGGCGGCTTTGTTCCGCTTCGCCCGGCCCGCGATGATCGGAGGCGGCCGATGAGGCAGCGTCCGAGCGCGATTGCGCTGGTCATGGCCGGTCTGGTGGCGATTTTCCTGTTGCTGCCGCTCCTCGCGGTCGTGCCGATTTCCCTCACGCCGGCGCGCTTTCTCACGATGCCGACGGGCGAATTGTCGCTGATCCACTATCGCGATCTGATCGACAATCCCGACTGGGGCCAGAGCATCCTGCTCAGCCTGCGCATCGGCGTCGTCAGCAGCGTGATCGCAACGACCTTGGCGCTCGCCTTCGCGCTCGGAATCTGGATGTTCCAACCGCCCCTTTCGGCGCTGCTGGTCGGCTTCGTCTTGCTGCCGATGATCGTGCCGCCCGTAGTTTCGGCGATGATCCTTTATTTCTTCCTGACCAGCCTCTCGCAGGTGAGCGGGGCGGTCGGCTACGACACCTGGCTCGGCGTGACGCTCGCGCATGTGGTCATGATCACGCCCTGCGCCGTCGTGTTGATTCTGGTGGCTCTGGCTCAGGTCGATCGCCGCATCGATCTGGCGGCGCGTGGGCTCGGCGCGACGGTGCTGCAGCGCGCCTTCAAGATCGTCTTGCCCAATATCCGCTTCGGCGTGCTGACGGCGGCTTTAATGGCTTTCGTGCTCTCCTGGGAGGAGATCGGCGTCACGCTGTTCGTGACCAGCGTCAACGCCATCACGCTTCCCCGCATGATGTGGATGGGCGTGCACGACAATATCGACCCGGCGATCGCGGCCATTTCGGTCGTTCTGATCGCCCTCACCACCATCGCGCTTGTGGGCCGCATGATGCTCCAGCGCCACGAACCTGCTTGAGGAGCGAGACGGATCATGGATGAAGTTTTTGGGCGGCGGGACCTGATCGCCCCGGCCAGATTGAAAGCGCTCAGCGTCAAATCCGACCTGCGCGGCTTCGCGCAAGTGGGCGCCCGCCTCGGCGCCCTCGTTCTGTCGGGCGCCGCGCTTTATCTGACCTGGGGCGGGTGGCTCGCCGTTCCGGTTTTCATCGTGCATGGAATTCTGATCAATTTCCTCTACGCGGGGCAGCATGAGCTCAGCCACTGGACGGTGTTCAAGACGAAGGCGCTCAACGAGATTTTCGGACGGTTGTTTGGCTTCATCCTGATCTACCCCAGAGATTTCGATCAGATCCAGCATTTCGCCCATCATCGCTATACGCAGGATTGGGAAGGCGACGGCGAACTCGCGCGCGAACGCTATACGCTGACCTCCTATCTTCTCTGGGTACTCGGGCCGACCTATTGGTACACGCGGGTGCGCCGGGTGATCCGCTTCTCCCTAGGCGTCGTGAGCGAGCCCTATATCCCCGACGGGCGCAAAGCCGAAGTGATCCGCGAAGCGCGCTGGCACCTGGCCGGTTATGTGCTCATCGCCGTTCTGTCGATCGCCACGGGGAGTTGGGCGGCGGTCCAGCTTTGGCTATTGCCGATGCTGGCGATGAAGCCCGTGCACCAATTGCAGAACACGATCGAGCACCTCGGCCTGCCTCACGTCGACGCTATCACCGAGAACACGCGCACCACCCGCACCAATGCGCTGATGCGCTGGCTCGCTTGGAACATGCAGTACCACACCGCCCATCACGCCTTTCCTGGCGTGCCGTGCTACGCCTTGCCCAAATTGCACAACGAGATTTTCGTAGAGAGCGGCCGCAAGCCGCCGACGATGTCCTATCTCTCTTTTCAATGGGCGGTGCTGCGCGCCTTCTGGAACGGGCGTACGGAAGCCGATTATGCCGACGATGCGATCTGGATCAGCGACGATACGGATCTCGAACCGGTGGCGCCGCGCCTGCGGCCCGCCAAACAGGCCTGACGATGGCGTTGCGCGTCTATCAATCTCTATGGGCGACGGAGTTGCGGCGCCCCGGCGCGCCCGAGCGACCGGTCGCGGAACGGTTCGACCGCGTTCGTGAGGCCGGCTTTGACGGCATGGCGATCGATCTGGGCGCCATGGACATCGACGCCGCCCGCGGCCTGGTTCCAGAATTCGCGCGCACCGGCCTCAACGGCCTGCTGACGGCGTTCCCGCGATCTGTCGAAGAGCTGCGTCCCGCTCTGCGCCTCGCCAAGGACATCGGCTCGCCCTTTGTGATCGTCGTCGGCCAGGTCATGCCGCTTGCGGTTGCGGACATGGCCACGGTCATCAAAGCCTGGCTGACCCTCTCGAACGAAGAAGGCGTTCCGATTCAGTTCGAAACGCATCGCAACTGCATCACTAACGACCTGTTCTCGACTCTGTTGTTGCTCGATGCGATCCCCGAAATGCGGCTGAGCGCCGATCTCTCGCATTACGTCGTCGATCGCGAGATGATGCAGCCTATCAGTGCTGATTATCAGGCCTATATCCGCCGCATCCTGGAGCGGTCCGATTCCTTTCAGGGCCGGGTGGCGAACCGTTGCCAGGTGCAATTGCCGTTGCATTTCCCCCAGCATCGGATCTGGATCGACACGTTCCTCGACTGGTGGCGGCTTGGCTTTGCGCTATGGCGGGAGCGCGCCGAGGCG
>NZ_LMUI01000022.1 GCF_009765995.1 Methylocapsa sp. S129 | reverse complement strand
CATGACCCATCGCGCCCCGCAACAAAAGGCGCTTGAATCACACATCGACCCTAATGGGAATCACTCGTGTGAATGCCGTAGCGCTTCGCGGGAGAAGGGTTCATGCGCGCCTTACCCCCGGATCGGCTCGTGGCTGAGCGCCGCGCGGACGAAATAGAACAGGCCGGTCAGCGCCAGCAGGATGAAGATGGCCTCAAGGATATGGGTGAAGAGCTCGCCGAGCTGAAACAGGCCGCCGATCGCCCAGCCCGCCGCGCCCCCCGCGCCGACCAGCTCGGTGCCGACGAGAACGGCGACGCTGGCAAGCGTCAGCGCATTTCTCCAATTGATGGGCGCATTCGTCGGCAAGATGAACTCCACGCTTCGTTGGCGGCGCTCGGCCCTATACCATAGGATGGCGCGGCGCAAGCCGCCCGCCCCTCTCAAACATCGGTCCCCCATGAACGATACGCCTGTCTTTTCCCATGCCGCCGCCGCCGCGCCGCATTCTCTGGCGGCGCAGGCCGGGCGCGACATCCTCGTTCAGGGCGGCAATGCGATCGAGGCGATGGTCGCGATGGCCGCGACGATCGCCGTCGTCTATCCCCATATGAACGCGATCGGCGGCGACGGCTTCTGGCTGATCCGCGAGCCGAACGGCAAGGTGCGCGCGATCGAGGCCTGCGGCTTCGCCGGCGAGAAGGCGACGCCTGAATTCTACCGCCTCGCCGAAGTCGACGCGATCCCGCCGCGCGGGCCGCAGGCGGCGCTGACGGTTCCCGGCAGCGTCGGCGGCTGGGCTTTGGCGCTGGAATTGTCGGCGGCGACGGGCGGGCGCCTGCCGCTCGGCGTGCTCATGGAGAATGCGATCCGCCATGCGCTGGACGGCTACCCTGTTTCGCCGTCCGAGACGCGTTTCGATCCGACCAAGGACAAGGGGCTGATCGCGGCGCCGGGTTTCACCGACACTTATTTCATCGACGGCAAGCCGGCCAAGGCGGGCGATCTTCGCAAAGTCACAAGGCTTGGCGAAACGCTGGCGCAGCTCGCCCATGCCGGGCTCGACGATTTCTATCGCGGCGATGTCGCGCGCGAGATCGCGGGCGATCTCGAACGCTTGGGGTCGCCGGTGACGCGCGCCGACCTCAAGACGTACCGCGCCGCATGGCGCCAGCCTTTGTCTCTGCGCATTGCGGGCGCGACGCTCTACAACACGCAGCCGCCGACGCAAGGGCTGGCGTCGCTGATCCTGATGGGCCTGTTCGAGCGGCTCAATGTCAGGAATGTCGAAAGCTTCGCCTATTTTCACGGCCTGATCGAAGCCTCCAAGCGCGCGCTGTCGATCCGCGATCACGTCGTCACCGACTTCGACCAACTGGAATATGATTGCGCGGATTTTCTTGCCGCAGAGGCGCTCGATCGCGGCGCTGCCGAAATCAGCATGACTCGCGCCGCGAGCCTGCCGCTCAAATTCGACCAGGGCGACACGGTCTGGATGGGGGCGATCGATGCGCAGGGCCGCGCGGTCTCCTTCATCCAGTCGATCTATTGGGAATTCGGTTCGGGCTGCGTCCTGCCGCGCACCGGCGTTCTCATGCAGAACCGCGGCGTTTCGTTTTCGCTCGATTCCAGCGCCGTCAATCCGCTGCAGCCGGGCCGGCGACCGCTGCATACGCTCAACCCGCCGCTCTGCGTTTTCGACGACGGCCGCGTCATGTCCTACGGCGCGATGGGCGGCGACGGCCAGCCGCAATTCCAGGCGCAATTGCTGACCCGCTATCGCGCCGGCCAGAATCTCGCCGCCGCGCTCGACGCCCCGCGTTACCTGTTCGGCCGCTCCTGGGGCGCGCCCTCGGCCAGCGTCAAGCTTGAGGACGGCTTTGACGATGGAATCGGCCATGCGCTGGCGCGCGCCGGCCATGAGATCGATTGGGCGGCGCGCGGCGATGCTTTCGGCCATGCGGGCGCGCTGGTGCGCGGCGCCAAAGGCGCCATCGAGGCCGCGCATGATCCGCGCTCGGACGGCGGCGCGGAGGGGATTTAGCATGGCGCTCGATGCGATGAGCGTCGCTTTCGATGAAGCGCGGGCGGCGGCGGCGCGCGGCGAGGTTCCGGTCGGCGCGGCGATCGCACGCCATGGCGCCATCCTCGCCAGCGCGGGCAATCGTACGTTCGCCGACAATGATCCGACCGCCCATGCGGAAATTCTGGCGATCCGCGCGGCGGCGGCGACGCTCGGTTCGCAGCGCCTCGCCGATTGCGATCTCTATGTGACGCTCGAACCCTGCGCGATGTGCGCGGCGGCGATTTCATTCGCGCGGCTGCGGCGGCTTTATTACGGGGCGAGCGACGCGAAAGGCGGCGCCGTCGAAAACGGCCCGCGCTTCTTTGCGCAAGCGACCTGCCACCACGCGCCGGAAGTTTACGGCGCCATTCGCGAGAGTGAAGCGGCGACGTTACTGCGCGCGTTTTTCGCGGCGCGGCGCGATTGAAAATTGCAATCGTTTATCCCGGCGCCGCGGCATTCCGCTGAAGCAAAATGAAGGGCTGGGAGGTCGCCCTCGCCAGCCCGTCATCATCAGGGGATGCAAGATCCCCCTATTTTGCCGCCTTCACTTGCCGCGCGAATAATAGGTGCTGTCTTCGTACGACGGCCCGCTCCAACCGCTGACGCCGCCCTGCACGAACGCGGCGCGACCCTCGTTCATGGCGCCATAACCTGAATCAGGCTGCGTATAGGAATCGACCGCCTGAGGTTCCGAGAGCGCATAGGGCGAGCTGGAAGGGAGGGCATAGGCATTGGCGGCGCCAAGAGCGACAGCCGCGCCGATCGTTCCGAGCAAAAGAAACTTGCGCATGAGATGGTCCTTTCGGGTTGTCCCCAGTCATAGAGGGAACGAGGCGGGGCGAACGAAGTTTCAGATTGACGCATTTTGCAGCGGCCCGACGCGACCGCATTTAAAGCTGCGCCAGCGCCGCGGGCGCCATACGATTGACGCTTTGATGGAGGAGCGTCGGGAGGCTGAAGGGGCGAAAAAGGGAGGCCGCAATGATCCAAGACGATGGACGTTTGGCCCATGTCGTCCAGATCGCTTACGAGCTGGCGCGGACGGGCGAATACAAAGACTTCGCTTCGATCGAACGAGAAGTCATCGCCGAAGGTTTGGAAGAAGGAATCCACTGGCTGGAAAGGCCGGGCATTCGCCATGCGCTCAACGAAATTTGCGACGCCAAGCGCCAGACGCCGGCATGGCATAGGCATACGGCGTTCTGATATCGCATAGCCGCCGTAGGTCTGACGTGAGAAAAGAGCCGGGAGGTTTCCCTCGCCGGCTCTATCTTTGCTTGGTCTCTGGTCTGTCCGCTTATCTTCCGTGATGGAAGTGGCCGCCGCCGAAATGGCCGCCGCCAAAGTGACCGCCGCCGAAATGACCGCCGCGGCCGCCGCCGAAGTAGAATCCGCCGACCGGCGCGGGATATCCGTAATAGCCATAGCCCGGATCGACATAGACCGGATCGTTATAGGCGTAATCCGGGTCCACATAAGCCGCGCGACCCTGGACCAAGCCGGGATCGCCATAGCCAGGATCGGCGTAATAGGGATAGCCGTTGTCAGGCGCATAGCCGTCGACCGCGCCGGGCGGAACCATTGTCGCATAGGGTGAATTCGGCGCGACGGCATAGGCGTTGGCCGCGCCAAGGGCGAGGAAAAGACCGGCTGTTCCGGCCAGAAGAAGATTGCGCATTGGTATTCCTTCCATCATTGGGTCATCGAGACCGCGGATGTGGTGGATTAACGTCGGCGGACGCGTCGCGTTCCATGCCGTTCACACAGTCGTGAGACGTAGTTCGCGATCGCGCCAGAACCAAGGCATGCGCGCGCGTCGGCGCCTCGCCGGCCGCTTGAAAACAATCCATGATTTCAAGGGCGAATGGTGCTGCCAGAGAGGATTGAACTCTCGACCTCTCCCTTACCAAGGGAGTGCTCTACCACTGAGCTACGGCAGCGCTGGCCCATCCGGCGGCGAATCTGCGAGGGGATGGGCGGGAACGCGCGCCTTGTGCCACAGGGTCGCGGCCATGGCAACATCGGCCGGAAATGGGGCGGGGCCAGCCGGCGTTCCTCAAGCCGGGTCGACCCATGTGGCGCAGGGACCAGCCATGCCCTAACATGCGGGCCGAACCCCAATCAGGGCCGGCCAAGGATGAGGTCCAGACAGACGATGAGAATCATTCTGCCGGGGATTGCGCTCGCCGTCGCGGCCATCGGCATGGCGAGCGCCGCGGAGTTGCCGACGATGAAGCGCGTGCGCACCGAACACTTGAAGACCTGCACCGTCGGCGGCATGACCGGCTTCCTGATACCGGGCAGCGATACTTGCGTGAAGCTGGGCGGCTATGTCTCGGGCGGCGTCGAAATGGGCAATTTAAAGTCGTCGTCCCACGATTAATCCGGACCACCTAGAGTTCGACGCTCGTCTCATGTTCCAGTTCGACCGGGCCGGTCATCAGCACATGATTGTCGGCCTGCCGCCATTCGATCGTCAGATCGCCGCCGGGCAGGGTAACGCGCGCCTTGTGCTCGGTGAGGCCGTCGCGCACGGCGGCGACCAAGGCGGCGCAGGCCGCCGAGCCGCAGGCCTGCGTGAGGCCGACGCCGCGCTCCCATACGCGCAGGCGGATGTGATCGCGGCTCGCGACATGGGCGAGCGAGATATTGGCCTTTTCGGGGAACATCTTGTGATGTTCGAGCAGCGGGCCGATCGCCGGGAGATCATGGGCCGCGATGTCGCGCACCCAGAAAATCGCATGCGGATTGCCCATATTGACGACCGAGGCCGCGCTGAGATCGGCGTCGCGATGACCCTCGATCGGCAGAGCGACGCTGCGCGTATCGGGAACGGCATGGCTGAGCGGGATTTCGCTCCAGGCGAGGCGCGGCTCGCCCATGTCGACGCGGAATGAAAACTCGCCTTCGCGGCGGCAATCGAGAACGCCCGCGCCTGTCTCCAGCTTGAGATCGTTGCGATCGGTTCCGCGCATTAAGAGATAGGCGACGCAACGCGTGCCGTTGCCGCAGGCTTCCGCCTCGCTGCCGTCGTTGTTGTAGATGCGCATGAAGGCGGCCGTCTCCGCCCGGCGCGGATCGAACAACACCATCAATTGATCGAAAGCGAGACCCTTGGCGCGATGAATGGCGCGCGCCTGATCGGCGCTCACGCCGACATCGGCGCCGCGCAGGTCGAGCACGACGATCTCATTGCCCAGGCCGTTCATTTTGGCGACGCGGCGCGAAATCGTTCGATCAATCGCGATGGAAATTTTAGCCGCTCCTCTTTCCGAACGTACCAATAGCGCGCGCCTGCCAAATTGAAGGGGCGCCACTATTCCCTCCCCCCTTGTGGGGGAGGGTTAAGGAGGGGGTCGCACCGCCCTATCCCCCTCCAGGTCTGCGCGACCCCCCATCCCGACCTTCCCCCACAAGGAGGGAAGGGGAAGGCAGCCCCTTTCGATTTGCCTGAATTGGTCACTACCGCGCGCGCCCGGCCTTGTCGATCACCCGCGCGCCCAGGCGCGTCACCGCGTCGCGAAGATCCTCGGCCTCGATCGAGGCGGAATATCCCTGCGCGAGTTCCCGCGCGCGGGCGCTCGGCGCCGCGGTCTTTGGCGCGCGCCGGGGGGCCGCGTCAAGCGGGCCCTGGCGAAAGGCGACCTTGCCGATGCAGCGCCAGCCCAGATGCGCATTGACGCGCTCGATAATGACGGCGGTCGAATGCTGGGCCTCCAGCGCGAAGGCGCCCTCGACGCGCAGAACCAGGGTCGCGGGCGCGACCGGCATATCCGGATCGCGGCGCGAGGCGCGCGGCGGCCATTGCACTTCGATCGGCCGGCAGCGGCCGGCGATCCGCTCGCCGACGATTGCGCTCCAGTCGGTCACCAGGCTCGTCTCGCCAAGGCCCTGGCGCGCCAAAGCCGGCGCGACGAGCTCGGCCAGGAACTCGCCGAGCGGCGCGGCGCCGCGACCCCAGCGATTGGGCGGTTTCGTCATGGGCTCCGTCCACCTATGATCGGCGCGATGAAAGCCAATCTATCCCCCCGCGGCGCCGCGATGCAATCGCCGCCGCTTGCGCGCCGCGTCCTCGCCTGGTGGGATCGCCATCGGCGGAGCCTGCCGTGGCGGGCGGAGCCGGGCGTGATCGCCGACCCCTATCGCGTCTGGCTGTCCGAGATTCTTCTGCAGCAGACCACCGTCCAGGCGGTGATTCCCTATTTCGAACGTTTCCGGGCGCTGTGGCCGCGCGTCGAAGACCTCGCCGCCGCGCCTCTGGAAGAGGTCATGCGCGCTTTCGCAGGGCTTGGCTATTATTCGCGGGCGCGCAATATGCACGCCTGCGCGCGGGAGATCGCGCGGCGCGGCGGCGTCTTTCCGCGTGGCGAAGCCGAATTGCGCGCGCTGCCGGGCGTCGGCGCCTATACGGCGGCGGCGGTCGCCGCGATCGCCTTTAACGAGCCCGCCGCGCCGGTCGACGGCAATATCGCGCGCATCATGACGCGCCTCCACGCGATCGAACAGCCGATCGCCAAGGCCCGAGGCGCGATCGCCAAGGCGGCCGCGGCGCTGACGCCTCCGGATCGTCCCGGCGATTTCGCCCAGGCGCTGATGGATATTGGCGCGGCGATCTGCACGCCGCGCAACCCCGATTGCCCGGCCTGCCCGATGCGATCGTCCTGCGCCGCCTTTGCGACCGGGGAGCCGCAGGCCTATCCGCGCAAGGCGATCCGCAAGGCGCGTCCGCATCGCAAGGGCGCGGCCTTTTTCGCGCAGGCCGCCGACGGCGCCATTCTCCTGCGCACACGCCCGCCGCGCGGGCTGCTGGGCGGCACGCTGGAACTGCCGGGCACGCCCTGGTCGGCCGATTATGCCGCGGATGAAGCCGCAAGCGGGGCGCCTTTCCCCGCGCTTTGGCGCTTGACGCCCGGGCTCGTCGAACAGGTCTTCACCCATTTCTCGCTGGCGCTGAACGTCTATTGCACGCGGCTCGCGGGCATTCCGCCGGCGCATGAGGGCTGCTTCTGGGTCGCCGAGGAGGAGATCGAGGGCGCGGCGCTTTCAAGCCTGATGCGCAAAGCCGTCGCGCATGGGTTGAACTTCGCAAGCGAGAAGCGAACCTCGCCGCCGAAAAAGCGGCTCAATAAGCGCCGGAATGCGCCTTCGACGAAAACACGGTCAGCGCAATGATCTTGATGTCGAACCACAGCGACCAATTGTCGACGTAATAGAGATCATGTTCGACGCGGCGGCGCATCTTGTCCTCGCTGGCGATTTCGCCGCGCAGGCCGCAAACCTGCGCCCAGCCGGTGATGCCAGGCTTGACGTTGTGGCGGCGCGCATATTGGGCGATGCGGCTGTCATAGCGCTGGTCGTGGGCGAGCGCGTGCGGCCGTGGCCCGACCAGCGACATGTCGCCGGCCAGCACATTCAGGAGCTGCGGCAATTCGTCGATGCTGGTGCGGCGCAGGAAGGCGCCGATGCGGGTCACGCGCGGATCGAAACGCGTCGCCGAAATGAGATTGGCGTTGTCCTCCATCGCCGTCATCGTGCGGAACTTGACGATGCGGAACGGCTCCTGGTTGAAGCCATAGCGCCGCTGCAGAAAGAACACCGGACCGGAACTGTCGAGCTTGATCAGCAGCGCCGTGACGGCGAATAGCGGCGCTAGCGCGACAAGCGCCAGCGCGGCGAGCGTGGTGTCGAAGAAGCGCTTCTCGACGCGCTGCAAAATCGACAGCGGCGGGCGCGTCAGATTGAGGCTGGAGATCGGCCCGAGCTGAGCCACCGCCGCTTCGGAAAAGCGATCGAGGATCGCTTCAGGCCCCAGATGGATCTCGGCTGGCGTGCGCAGGAACGTGTCGACACAGGCCTCGATGATGCGCGTCTGCGACCACGGCACCGCGATCACGATATCGTCCGGGCGCAACATGCGCACGGTCGCGGCGGCAAGGGCGAGATCGTCGTTGAGCGTGCCTTCGCCCTCGCGGATCACGGCGGCGGAGACGATCTCCATGCCCGATTTCGACAGATCGTAGCGCTGCAGGAAGGCGGACAACTGGCTCTCGAAACCGACCACGACCAGCCGGCGCTGCGGCAGCCATCCCTTTCGCTTGGTGGCGTCGACGAAGCCGACCATCACGACGCGGGCGCCGCCGAGCGTCAACAGGCCAGCGAAATAGAGAACGCCGGTCGCGCCGCGTGAAAACACATCCGTCGTCTTGGTGAGGAACCCGAGCGCCAGCATGCAGAAAAAGGCGAGGTTCCAGACGGAAATGCAGCGCGCGATATGGCCGGAGAAAGAATCGAATTGTCTTATCGCGTATTCGCTGCGCTGAATATTGAAGACGACCACCAGCGCGCCGACCAATACGCCGACTTCCGTCACCGGTTCGGCGTCGGGGAAATACCCGAATGTCGCAAACTTGTAGATCGTGTGGGAGGCAGCCGCCGCGAGCACGATCGCGCAGAAATCGAAGAGGGCCGCGAGATAGCCAAAGCCGACTTCGGCGACCGCCTTGGGCGCGCTCGCCAGGCGGCGTCGACGGCCGCGCCGCGCGAAATAGGCGGGCGACTGGCGTCTGGCGGCTCGAAGCGCCGCGGTCGATGCGCCGACTGATGGCATCCCTTGTTGCTCCATTTCGGCACAGAATGCCGGCGTCGACGCCCGAATGACGCTTCCACGCCCTTATCAGCGCAAGCCACGTGCCGACGCGCGGCGATCGGGACGGCGCGCGCAGGGAGCGCCCGGCCGCGCCCGCCGCGGGTCGGCGGCAAAGGCCGAAAAATCAAGCGCCGGCGGCGTCGCGGCGGGATTGCCGAGGTCTCGAAAGGCTCGCGCGGACGCCTCGTTCGCTCCATGCGATCGCGTCCCAATTCGGGAGGCACGCGCTTTGCGCTTTGCTTCACGCCTGTGGGCGAGATTGGAGCGGATCAATGCAATTGGCAGCCACGGCGCCGCGACAGGAATGGCGACCCGTCGTCCATGTCGGCCCCTTGCCGATCGACGCGGTCGACATCCAGGAGACGGCGCAGGCCTTTATCGACTATTGCCTAAGCGCGGCGCGCGCCGACGCGGCGCGGCCGATCTATTCGACCTCGGTCAATGGGCAGGTCATTTCCCTCTGCGCGCGCGACCGAAAGCTCGCCGCAATGTTCCTGAGCGCCGACTCGGTGAACGCCGACGGCCAGCCGCTGGTGTTTCTGTCGCGCTATCTCTGCGCCAATCCATTGCCCGAGCGCGTCGCGACGACCGATCTTTTCCCGGTCGTGGCGCGGCTGGCGGCCAAGGCGGGCGTCACATTCTACATGCTGGGCGGCAGCGAAGAGGTCAATCGAAAGGCGGTCGAGGCCTCGCTCGCCGCTTATCCCGCACTGCGCATCGTCGGACGCCGCAACGGCTATTTCTCGCGCGCCGAGGAAGCGGCGCTCGTACAGGAGATCGTCCGCCTGAAGCCCGACGTGCTTTGGCTTTCGCTCGGCGTGCCGCTCGAACAGCAATTCTGCATGCGCAACCTCAACGCCTTGCGCGGCGTCGGCATCGTCAAAACGTCGGGCGGGCTGTTCGACTTTCTTTCGCTTGTCAAACCGCGTGCGCCGCTCTGGATGCAAAAGCGCGGGCTGGAATGGCTCTACCGGATGGCGCGCGAGCCGGGGCGGCTGTTCCTGCGCTACGCCTTGACCAATCCGCACGCCCTGTTCCTGATGCTCAGGGGCCTGAGATGAACGCGCCTCTCGGGCGGCGCACGGTTCTCGCGCTGATCGGCGCCGCGGCGCTGGCGCCGCGCCTGGCCGGCGCCAGCACGCTCGACGCGCGCGCCGCCGTCCTCGCGCGCGGCTTCAACCTGCCCGATCAGGTTCCCGCGCGGCCGTCGCAGCGGCCGGATCGCACGACATTGAAATGGCTGCGCGTGCGCGGCATGACGCATGTCCGGCTACCGGTGCGCGGCGAGGCGTTGATGTCGCGTTTTTCGAATCCCGCGACGATCCGCGCGGCGATCGACGATTTCAATCGCGCGATGGACCTGCTGCTTGGCCTCGATTTCGCGGTCAGCGCCGACATGCATCCCGGCGACGATTTTGGCCATTTGCATCGCGCCGATCCGGACGCCGCGCTGGCCGCGCTGACGGAGGGATGGCGCCATCTCGCCAGGCCGATCAGGCGCCTGCCCGCGACCCGCGTCTTCGCCGAACTGCTCAACGAGCCGCAAACCACGGATGCGATCTGGCGCGCCCAGGCGGAGCGCCTCGCCGCCGATCTGCGCGCCGATCTGCCCGCGACCACTTTCATCGCCGGGCCGGCGCCCTATCAGCGCGTCGAAGCTTTGGCCGCCTGGCGGCCGCTCGACGACAAGAACATCGTCTACGCCTTTCATTATTACGATCCGATGGCGTTCACCCATCAGGGGCTGACCTGGAACGCCGCCGATCCGCTCTCGCGTCTCGAAGGCGTGCCGTTTCCGACCTCGCGCGCCGACCCTGCGATGGCGCGCCTGCTCGAAGGGCTGCGCGCGCGCGGCGAGGCCGATCTTGCCGCCTCGATCGATCGCGCGCTGGATCAGCCCTGGACGAAGGAGACGATCGCCGCCCAATTCGCGCCGCTCGCCGATTGGAGCCGGACGCATGACGCGCCGGTCATCCTCAATGAATTTGGCGTGCTGCGGTTCAAGGCGGCGCGCGCCGCGCGGCTGGAATGGCTGAAAAGCGTGCGCGAGACGGCGCAGGCCCATCAATTCGGTTGGGCGCATTGGGACTATAATCAGGGATTCGGATTGCTCGACGAAGCGGGCCAACCCGATCGCCCCTTGATCGATGCGCTGCTGCCGACATGAGATTTACAAACAAAATACGATCCATGTTGGCGAAGCTGCAGAGCTTTGTCGCCAGCCATCAGGCGATGGCGGGCGCGGTTCTGGCTTTGGCGATCAAGGGCGGCGGCGCCGTCCTGATGATCGTCGTCTTTACGCTCGCCGCGCGGACCATGTCGGCGGGCGCGTTCGGCGATATCGCAGTATGGTTCAATGTGCTCTCCTGTCTCGCCGTGGCGGCGGTTTTCGGTCAGGAAAACCTGATCGTGCGCTCCTGGGCCGAATATGGGAGCGGCGGCCAGTTCGGCCTGATGGCGGGGGCCTATCGCTTCGGCTGGACGACAAGCGCGGCGGCGACGGTCATCGCCTGCATCGCGTTGATCGTCGGCGACCAATTCATGAGCGCGCCCTTGCCGCTGCCCGCACTCGGCGCCGCGATCGCCTTTCTGGCGGCGCAGTCGATGCTCCACTATTCCTCTCATTCGTGCCGGACGATCCATGGTTTTCGCGTATCGGAGTTCAACCGCGAGCTGACGTGGCGGCTGGTTCTGCTGCTGGTGGTCGCGCTTCATCTGCATGGCGATCTGACGCTGACGACTTTCTTCGCCGCCGCCGCCGCGGGCATGTGCCTGTCAATCGCGATTCAGACGGTCGCGACATTCAGGAAATTTCCCGCCGAGGTCGCCGCCGCGCGCCGCCAATTCGCGAGAAAAGAATGGTTCGCGCGCGCGCGCAGCATGTGCCTGTCGGCGAGCGTCGAAGCCATGGGGCAATATGCGGAAGTCATCCTGCTCGGCTTCCTCGTCGCGCCCGCGGCGGCGGCGACCTATTTCATCGCGGCGCGCATCGCCAATATTTTCGCGATGATCTCATCGGGCCTGAACACTTATACCGTCACCCAGGTCAGCACGCTGCATTTTGCCGGCGAAATAGAAGGGCTGCAGCATGTGTTGCGCTCGGTCATGACCGTCGTCTTCGTCCTGGTCACGCCGCTCTTCATCCTGCTGGTCATCGCGGCCTCACCGATTCTTTCGATATTCGGGCCGTCCTATGTGGCCGGCTATGTCCCGCTGGTGGTGTTGGCGTCGGCGAGTTTCATCGTCACGCTGAGCGGACCTGCGTCTGGCATCCTGATGGTGACCGGCGGCGAAAGGCTCTGGTCGCGGATTGCGATTCTTTCGCTGATGCTGCGCGTCCTGCTGATGCTCTATCTCGCGCCGCGCTACGGCGCCAGCGGGGCCGCGTTTGGCTGGGCGATCGTCAATGCGCCCGTCGCGATCGGGGTCAGTCTGCTCTGCCGAAAGCGCCGCGGCGTCGACTCGTCCGTCTTGTCGATCCTGCCGGGTTTGCGAATGCTGACGCATGCCGCTCGCGCGCAACTCGCTCCGCGTCCTTGAGCACGGGTGGGTCGAACGGAGGGTTTGGCGCTGCCGGCGCGTCGCCCTTGAGACCAGCCTTGTTGAAAACAAGGCTGGTCTTGCGCAAATCGAAGCCTTCCATCGCGTTGGCGAGCAAAGCCGCATCGGCCTTGTCCCATGCGGCGACCATGAGGATGGCGTCGGCGAGACCCGCCAGCGCGCGCGCAGCCGGCGCCTCCAGGATGGATGGCCCGTCGATGACGAGCGTATCGTAGCGCCGGCGGCAACGATGGATCACACGCCGCAGCGGAGCGCCCGAAAGCAAGGCGTCGATCTCGGCGCCGCCCGCTCCGCCCAGAGGTAGAATGCTAGGCGCGTCCTCGTCATACCAAAGCACGGCGTCTTCGAGGGGGCATTGTTCGGCGGCGACATCGATGAGGCCGGGGCGCCGACGCGGCTGGCCGGCCTCACGATCGGCCAATTGCATGAGCAGCACTTTCGATCCGCCGCTCGCCAGAGACGCCGCGACATTGCCCGCCACCGTCGACTTGCCTTCGCCCGCGCGCGCCGACGTCACAAAGACAGTCCCGCCGCGCCCGGCGTCTCGCATGCCCGCGGAAGAGCAGAGCTGCGCAAACAGTCGCGCGGCCTCGCCCTTGGCGAGGCGCCCGTCAAGCGGCGGCGCGGGCGAGAAGACGGGCAATGTCGCACTCACTTCGACGCCCAGCAGGCGCTGGATTTGCGCGGGGGTCGTCGACGGTCGTTGCATCGCCTCGCGCAGGAGAGCGCTTGCGAGACCGGCAAAGAGCCCGATCAGGCCGGAAGCCCCCAGAACCAGCGGCAATTTCGGCATTGTCGTTCGCGTCGGCGTCAGCGCGGGGGAGACGATGCGAACGTCGCCGCTCGTCAAGCCCCTGATTTCGCTGAGCTCCTTTTGGCGGTTGAGCAATTGCTCGTACACCGCCTGATCGGATTTCTCGGTGCGCTCGAGATCGCGAAGCTGCACGGCTTGCTGATCGGTCGAACCGCTGTCGGCCTGCGCCTTATGCAAAGCGTCCGCCAGCAGGGACTCGCGCTTGCGCGCTTCGAGATAATCAGCCTTGGCCGAAGCGATCAGGCGATCTTTCTCGGCGGCGATCTGGCGGCGGATGTCGCTGAGCTGCGCATTGGCGGCGATCACTTCAGGATGCCGGGCGCCAAGCACCGTCTGGCGGTCGGCCGCCTCGCGGGTCAGGCGCGCATAATCCTGTCGAAGGCTGTTCAGGACCAGCGACTGGATCGCCGGCGGCAGCACAGCATCGGCCAGATTCGCCTCGCGCAATTGATCGACGACCGCGCGGGTCGCCTCGCTATGGGCGCTCGCCAGCACATATTGCTGGTTCAGTTCGATGATCCGCCGTTCCTGCAGCACGTCGCCCTGGCCGGCGTCGGTGATTTTCAGATCGGTCTTCAACTTGGAGATTTGGGCGTCTTCGGCGCTGACGCGCTCGCGCAATTGGGTCAGCTTGCCGGTGATGAAATCCACGGCCCGCTGGTTCGAACCCGCCCGCAAATCGCTTTCGCTGTCGACGACCATATTGGCCGCGGCGTTGGCGATGCGGGCGCTCTTTTGCGCGTCGCTGGTTTTGATCGACACATCCACCACATAGGTCGCGCCGCGCCGCGCGATCGCCAACCGGTCTTTCAATTTTTCGAGCGCCGCCGCCTTCTGGTCCGCGGGGGTGGCGGCGCTGCCGATGAATTCAGGATCATTGGACAATCCCTCGCGCTCGACGAGCGTGGTGAGGAAGGCGTCCGATTTGGCGACCTGCACCAGGCTTTCGATGGCGATGGAATCAGGCCCGATATCGGGCAGGACTTCCTGCGTCCCCGTGACCTCGGCCTTGCGCGGATCAAACAGAATGGTGGCGGTCGCTGAATATTGGTTGAAAATCAGCTTGATGGCGATCACGCAGAGAAGGGCGACGACGCACGCGACCGAGACGATCCAGATCGGGTTGCGCCGCACGACCGACAGAAGAACGCGCAGATCGAGCCTTCTCGCTTGAGGGGCGTCCGCGGACTCGCCCCATAGGTCGAACGCCGGCGCCGCCGGAATGGCGGAGACCGCCCCGGGACGCGTCGGCGTTTTTTCGAACAGGTTCATCGGGGCAAAAGTCCAGCGGGATCCCGCAGCCTCAGCAACGTCGAAGCCTGTCAAGCAGAAGATACACGAAGCGTTAAGTATTAGTTACTAATGCTGCCGGAGGCCCGGCCGCGCGGGCCGCAAGCGGGCGGATTCTCCATGACCGGTTTGGGGCGCGAATGAACGGTCGCACGCAACAGCAAGAGGCGCCCGTGCGACGCTTGCTGGATCTATTTTTTTTGGCGACTCTCGCTTTCGTGATCACCGGCGCGCCCGTCCTGCTGCATCAGGTCGGTCAACCCCTGGCGATCGCCTTTTGCCTGACGACCGCGTGCTTCATTGTCATCTATTGTGAACGCGCTGTTCCGATCGTCGTGCTTGTCTCGCTTTTGTTTCAAACGATGTTCGTCGCGATGGCCTCGCCCTATGCCGAGCAATTTTCCGATCTCGACGCGGCCAAAGCCTATAATTTCATTACGACGGTCGGATTTTGGTTGACGATGATGGCGCGCCTCGTTCTCGGTTGGGATCGGGTCTCGCCCTTCGTCCTGCGCATGATATTGGCGACCTCATGCATTCTCGGGCTGGCGGGAATATTCTTCCTGCTGGGACTGCCGCTCGACTTTCGCGGCTCGACGATTTACATGCGCAATATCGGGCTGCCGGTGCTGCTGTTTCAGATCTGCCTGCTCGTCGCTTCAAGACACGAACTGGCGATGCGGCAGACGGCCGTGCTTTTGTTGGCGTTGATGGTCGCCTGCGGTTATGTCGAACTTCTGGCGATCCGAACCTGGCTCGATTTCACCAATGGCTGGACCTATTGGGGCCTCGCCTCCGCCGCCATGCGCCAGGGCGCCGACTTCGACAGGGACGCGCGCGCCACCGGCATTGTCGTGGGCGACACGATCGATTTCCTGACTACGGGTCTCCTCAACAGCAGCCTTCTGGGCGATCTGCACATCAGGGTGGTCCGCCTGCAGGGGCCGAACTTCCACCCGATCAGCTTTGGCTATGCGCTCGCCATTTTCAGCGCCTTCGTCGCCGTTCATGGCAGGTTCTTGCTGCCGCTGGCCGCCATACCGCTTCTGCTGGTGGTGGGCGCCAAGGGCGCGCTCGCCTTGCTGCTTCTCGCTCTGGCCTATTGCCTGGTCAGTCGCTTCTACCAAGGAATCCTGATGCCGATCGGGCTGGCGGTCGTTCTGGTGCTCTACGCGGCTTTCATCTTTTACACCGGCTTGCAGATCGGCGACTTCCACGTGCTCGGACTGATCGGCGGAATCAGGGGATTCCTGGGCAATCCGGCCGGCCATACGCTTGGCGCGGGCGGCAATCTCTCAACCAATTTCGCCGGAATCGACTGGAGCAAATATCAGCATGAAGGCGCGACCGACATCGCGGTCGAAAGCGCGGCCGGCGTGCTGCTCTATCAGATGGGCGTCGCCGGCATCGCCGTCATTGCGATCTATCTGTGGCTGGCGAGGACCGCCTGGCGATTGTTCAGGAACTTGCACGCGCCCGCGTTGGCGCTAACGACGGTGCTGATCGCGACCATGCTCGTCAATGGCCTGTTTCAGGAAGAAGCCTGGTTCGCGCCTCTCGCGCTGGGGCTCATCCTCGCCTTCGCCGGCCTGACATTCGGCGCGGTGGACCGGCGCGTCGTCTCGCTCATCCAGGACGCGAAACGCAGCCCGGCCCCGAACTCACTGGCGGCGATGACGTGAGCGACGCATCGGCTCCCCGCATCGCGCTCGTGCAGACGCAGGCCGAGAACGCCGGCGCGCAAGAGATTTCGCGCCTGCTCGCCGCCGACTTTACCGCGCGCGGCTTCGACGTCAGGCAATTGTTTTTCTTTCATCGCACGGGCTCTTTCGACGCCAGCGCTCAAGTCGAATTTTGCGCCGATGAGCGGCCAAGCGGGCCGCTCGCCTTCCTGCGCTTTCTCTTCCAGCTTTATACGCGCCTGCGGCGCATGCGGCCTGATGTGGTCGTGACTTTCCAGCACTACGGCAATGTCATCGCGGCGCCGGTCGCGCGACTGGCGGGCGCGCGGCGCGTCGTCGCCAATCAGGTGACGGCCGGCGCCTTGCTGGCGCCATGGCTGGTCGGCGCCGATAAATGGCTGGGACGCCTGGGCGCCTATGACAGGATCGTCGTCAATTCCGACGTCACCGCCGACATGTTCAAGGACTATCCCGCCTCCTATCGTCAGCGAATCGTTCATATCGACCATGGCTTTGAGGACAAGACGCAGACGATCGGCAAGGCCGAGGCGCGGGCGCAGCTCGGATTGCCGCTCGATGTCCCGCTTTTGGGTTGCGCGGCGCGCCTGCATCCCTCCAAGCAGCTCGATGTCGCGATCGCGATTCTTCCCGCGATCGACAAGGCTCACCTCGCCTTGGCCGGTCAGGGCGCCGACCGGCCGCGCCTTGAGGCCGCCGCGCGCGAGGCCGGCGTCAGCGCGCGCGTGCATTTCCTCGGCGAATTGGCGCCCGAAAGGATCGGCCTGTTTCTGGCGGCGCTCGATTGTTTTGTCTTTCCCAGCGCCGCCGAAAGTTTCGGGCTGGCGCCGGTCGAGGCCGCGCAAACCGGGCTTCCCGTCGTCGCCAACGAACTCCCCGTCCTCAAGGACGTCCTGAGCGTGGAGGGCGAGCCCTGCGCTATCTTCGCCGATGCGCGCGATCATGCGGCGTTCGGCAACGCGGTCAACCTTGTGCTCGACGATCCCGCGCTTGCCGCAAAGCTTGGCGCAGTCGGGCGGCGGCTTAAAGGACGCTATCCCTTAAGCGCGATGACTGGCGCCTATGCCGAGCTGATCGGCAAGTTGATCGGGAGCGGCGATGCGTCTCGTCCTTGATGTCGACCACGCCGGCGGCCGGCGTTTCCATCGGCTGTTGCGCGACAGGCTGGCGCGCCGGTTCCCAGGCGCCAGCGTCGCGCTGCACGCGGTCGAGGGCGCGCCGCCCCTGCCCGGCGCGGTCGCCGCCTTGCTCGCGATCGAGCGGATGATCCTGCGGCGCTCGCGTGAGACGCTTTGCGATGGGCTATCGCCCCGAGAATTTGGCGCGCCTCCCGCCGGCGCGCCCGACATCGCGCTCGATCTTTCGGGCCGGGCGACATCAGGCGCAGGCGCCGCCTTGACCTTGCGGCCGCTCTACGACGGCGCGCCCGCCGACGCCGCGATGATCGGCGCGCTGATCGGCGGCCGTGCGCCTGAGATCGCGATCGAGAACGTCGCGACCGGACACATCCTCTGCGCGGGAACGCCCTCGCTCGAAGCGGCCGACGGCCTGACCGGCGGCATGGAGGCGGTCTATTCCCGCGTGATGATTCTGATCGAACAGGCGATCCGCGCGCCGGAGAAATCCCTGCCGCGCACGCAAGTCCAAACGCATGCCGCATCCGCGCGCGATCTCGCGCGATATGGCCTCAAAGGCCAGATCGGGCAACTCGTGCGGCGCATCTATCACCTGTGCTGTTACGCGCCGCATTGGCGGGTCGGCTGGCGCGTCCATGACGGACCAGGCGTGATGGAGCTTGGCCATCTCGGCGGGCCGAGGTGGAACGTGCTGGCCGATCCCGGCCACCGGTTCTACGCCGATCCGTTCCCGATCACACGCGACGGGCGAAGCTATCTATTCTTCGAAGACCTCGACCACCACGTCGGCAAGGGAATCATTTCGGCTGTCGAATTCGGCCCCGACGGCCCAATCGGCGCGGTCTTTCCAGTCCTCGAAGAGCCCTGGCACATGTCCTATCCCTTCCTGATCGAGGCGGAGGGGCAGCTCTGGATGGTCCCGGAAAGTTCGAAATCGGGACAGGCGACGCTCTACCGCTGCGTCGAATTCCCTAAGCGATGGGAGCGAAGCGCCGCTCTGCTGGAGGGGATCGAGGCGGCCGATGCGACGATCCTCCAACACGACGGCCTGTTCTACATGATGTCGGCGGTGCGCGAGGATCTTGGCGGCTATTCCGACACGCTGGCGATCCATGTCGCGTCCAAGATCGCCGGGCCCTGGCGCGCTCATGCCGCGAACTCCGCCCTGATCGACGCCGGCGCCGCGCGCCCCGCCGGCGCCATCGTCAGGAAAGAGGGCGCGCTATGGCGTCCGGTGCAGGATTGCACGCATGGCTATGGCCGCGCGCTGCGCCTCGCGCGGATCGACCGCCTCGATCCCGAAGGGTTCGCGCAAACGCTCGGGCCGCCCATCGGTTCGGGGCCGCTATGGCCGGGCGGACGTCTGCATACGCTGAACCGGGCCGGCTCGCTGGAAGTCATCGACGGCGTTGCGATCAATCCGAAACTGCGGCTGATGCGGGGGCTCGTGGCGAAACGTCTTGAGCCGCGGGAATCCGCGCCGGCTGGGGTTTCGGCGTAGCAAAGGCCGCGGCCCATCCCTAAATGGAAGGCGCCATTCCACAGCCTCGGAGATTCCGATGCGCTTTCTGCATGTCTGCACGATCTTCGCCGCCACAATGCTGGCGCTCGCGGCGATCGGACCTTCGGCGCGGGCGGCGCAAGCGGTCGATGTCGCGCTGGTGCTGGCGGCCGATGTCTCGCGCAGCATCAATGACGAGGAATTCGGCCTGCAGCAGCGCGGCTATGCCGCGGCGATCACAAGCGCGCGATTGCTGGAGGCGATTCGCTCCGGCGCGCATGGCGCCATCGCCGTCAGCTTTGTCGAATGGGCGGGAGAGGCCGAGCAGAAGACGGTGGTCGACTGGACGCTCATTCGCGATGAGGCCGACGCCCGCAAATTCGCCGACGCGCTGCGCGCCGCGCCGCGCTCTTATGTCGGGCGCACCGCGATCGGATCGGCGCTCGATTTCGCAACGGGCCTGATGGAGGAGAGCGGCTTTGCCGCCGACCGCCTGGTGATCGACGTTTCGGGCGATGGAACCAGCAACCAGGGCCGTTCCGTGACGGAGGCGCGCGACGCGGCGGTGAAAGCCGGCGCGACGATCAACGGCCTTTCCATCTTCAACCAGCGCGCCGCCGGGGAGGGCGGCTATCTCGCGCTCCACACCAACCCGCCCGGCGGCCTCGCCCAATATTACCGCGACCATGTGATCGGCGGCCCCGGCGCCTTCGTGCTGCCGATCGACGATTTCAATAGCTTTGGCGAGGCGATGATCCATAAGCTTGTCAACGAAGTCGCCGCCATGCCGGGCGCGGACCGCCGCAAGGCGGCGCGTCAGGATTCCGGCGCCCGGCGCTTTGCCGCGCTTCCAGATCAAGGGGCGCTGAGCGGCGGACCGTAAAGCCTAGATATACACCAGGTCAGTGCCACCAGCGTCGGGTTTCCGCTCATGATATCCGCGACACAGCCCCATTATCCCGGCCTCGCCGACGCCCTGCTGTTCCAGGCGCGGGCGTCCGGCCTGCGGCTGCGGCGCTGGGCGACGGCGCTCGCCGATCGCTCCTTCGCCCGCCCGCACCGCCAGAGCGCGCATCTCATCGCGGCGCCGGCGATCGCGGAAGCGCGCTCGCCGCTCTGGACGGCGGCCGCCGGGCCCAAGGACCGCGCGCTGACCGCCGGCAAGGTGCATAATCTTCGCCTGGCTTTGCGCGGGATCGACGGGATCGAGGTTCCCGCTGGCGAGATCTTCAGTTTCTGGAAGCAGGTCGGCCGCCCCTCGCGGGCGCGCGGCTTTGTCGCCGGGCGCGAATTGCGCGAGGGCTGCATGATCGCCAGCCCGGGCGGCGGCCTCTGCCAATTGTCCAACGCGCTCTATGAGGCGGCGCTGCGCGCGGGCTTTGAAATCGTCGAAAGACACGCCCATAGCCGCCGCGTCCCCGGCTCCCGCGCCGCGCTCGGCCGCGACGCCACGGTCTTCTGGAATTATGTCGATTTGCGCCTGCGCGCGACGCGCGCCTTTCGCATCGAGGCACGCCTGACGAGCGATGCGCTCATCGTGACGTTTCGCGCCGCGGCGGGCAGCGCCGGCGCCGCGTCCGCGCCGCCCCACCCCACAGAGGCGGCGGACGCACATGACTGCGTGAGTTGCGGCGAATCGGCTTGCCGGCGCAATGATCCGGAACGCGCCCCCGACAGCGGGGGCCCGTCAGCCTGGCTGGTCGACGCGGGCAGCCCTGAATTTTCAGCTTTGTTCGCGCGGCTCGCGCGATCCACCGACGCGCTAATGCTGCCGACGCGGCGTTTTGCAAGCAAGCGTTACGATTGGCCCAAGGGACTCTGCGAGCGCGAGAACGCCGCCACATGGGCGACGCTGCGCCGCTCCTTGGCGCTGCGCAACGCCGGCCAAGGCGGCGCGCTGCAGGCGCGCGCGCTCGAAGCGGACGCACGTCTGGCCGCCGCCTATGCGGCGCGGCTCTCGCATCTCGACACGCATGTCGTCGTCGCGCAAAATCTGTTGCCGCATCTATGGCGCCTTGGCGTCTTGCAAGGACGCAGCTTCGACGTGCTGATGCAGCGGCTGCCGATGGATGTCCTACAGGCGCGCCTTGACAACGCCGCATCGCGCTATCCGCAAAGCCCGACCCTCGCGGACTTTCGCAGTCCGCGCCAAATTGTCGCGGATGAAAGCGCGGCGCTGGGCGCGGCGCGGACGCTTTACACCGCCCATCCCGATATCGCCGCCTGCTTTTCCGCCAAGACCGTTCTGCTTGACTGGGCGCGCGCCCGGCCAATGGCGGCGCGCCGCGGCGGCAAGATTGTGCTGTTCCCCGCTTCCGCGCTGGCGCGCAAAGGGGCGTATGCCTTGCGCGAGGCGATGGCCGACCTCGACCTCGATCTCGTCATCGCCGGGCAGGCCGTCGAGACCTGGGATTTTTGGGCCGGACTTCGTGCGCGCATTCTCGCCCCGGGCGAACGGCCGCAGGAGATCGCCGCGGTTGTCCTGCCGGCGATCGTCGAACATCAGCCGCGCGCCTTGCTCGCCGCGCTGGCCGCCGGCATCCCCGTCATCGCGACGCCCGCCTGCGGCCTCAGCGAACGCGCCGGCCTGACGCTCGTGCCGGCGATGAACGTCGACACGCTGCGCGCAGCGCTCAAAGCGTGTTGCGAATGACAGGCTGTGACGGCTTTGACCGCCAGCGCCCGGAGCGCGAATTCCGATCGACGTCCCATCGTTTTCGAGGCTTAACCATGTCCGCTTGTCCCTCACGTCCCTGTCCCCATCTGTCGCGCCTCGCCATCGTTGCGGCGTGCGCGATCGTCGGCGCAATCGCCAATCCCGCGGCCGCGCAGGAGCGCTTCGCGGGCCATTGGGCGATCGCGGGCGCTGTCGTCGCGCCCTGGGCGAGCGACCTGAAAGACGCCGCCGACGAAGCCGACGCCAAGCGCCTTATCGGCAGCCATCTGACGATTGCCCCCCATGTCTTCAACGCGCCCGAGCCGCTGGGATGCGCCAGGCCGACCTATGCCTTTCGCAATGCCGCCGCCGACGGGCTGTTTGAGGGAAGCCTGAACGCCGACGGCGCCGGCAAACCCGCGGACCCTGTCGTCGCCGCGCGCGCGCTCGGCATGAATCAGAAGATGGCGCGGGCCATGACGGCGAGCTGTTCGGAAGTCGAGTTCGTCCTCATCGATCCCGACACGGTGCTGTTCGGCCTCAATAACCGCGTCTTCACCGTCAAGCGCGAGAAATAAAGGGCGCTCGCAAGGCCGACCGATGATGGGCGCCAGGCCGAACGCGCGCGCGACGCTTATTACTTGCTCGCCGCGGCGCCCCTGGCGAAAATATCGAGAAAGATCATGCGGCGCGCGGTTTCGCGGTTCATGCAGGACGCGATCATCGAGTTGGCCATCGAGCCCTGGAAATAATCGTAGAAGAATTCGCACGATTGTTTGCGCGCGACGATCCAGGAACGTTGCATGTCGCGCAGCTTGGTCTGTTGCTCTTCGTCGAGACGGTCGTGCAATTGCTTGAAGGATTCGTTGAGCAATTGGTCCCAGGCCAATTGTTCGCGGTCGAGGCATCCGGTGACCTTGTTGGACGCGACCGCGTCTTCGTCGCCGCCAAAACAAGGGCGCGCTACGGTCGATACGCAGCTTTCGAGCGGCGCCTTCGCCGCCTCCTTGGTCTTCAGGCACGCCTGGATCGCCGCCACATCGTGCGGATCGGCGGTCTCGGCCCAAGCGGGCGCGGAGCCGAGGCAAGCGAGGGCGCCGAGGCTGAAAAGAACGACAGCGAACTGCAAGCGATATCTCCTGACGACGAGATGGTACACGCTTCCTTACGGTCCGGCGTGCCATAAGCAGGCTCTCGCATTCTCGTCCCTTCCGTTCCGGCGAAAGCCTCCGCAATCCTCACAACAGCGGCGCTCGTGTTTGGCCTGAGTTGAGCGGCGCTGGCCGTCATTGCGAGCGGAGCGAAGCAACCCAGGCGCCGTAACGCTTGCTGATTTGCGTTACAGCGAGTCAATCGTGAATCGTTCTCGTTGCGCACGTCGCGCATAAGCTAGCATCCGTCACGGCGCCTGGATTGTTTCGCTCCGCTCGCAATGACGATGGGTCGATTCATTCTTCTACTTTACCCCTCCCCCGCCCTTCGCAAGGCCGCGCGCGCCAGCAGCCGCGTTGAATCCAGCGTCGGCAACGGGGAATTGGCGTCGTCGATGATCAGGGGGATTTCCGTGCAGCCGAGGATCACGGCGTCGCAGCCTTCGGTCTTCATGCAGCCGATCACGCGCTGGAAATAGGCGATCGCCTCGGGCTTGAAAATGCCGCGCACCAGTTCGTCCATGATGATGTGGTTGATCTCTTCGCGCTCTTCGTCGTTCGGGCGCAGATAATCCAATCCCCGGGCGCCGAGCTTTTCCGGATAGACCGCACTGTCGACGAGCCAGCGCGTGCCCGTCAGGCCGAGGCGGCGAAAGCCGCGCGCTTGCGCCTCGGCGGCGACCGCTTCGGCGATGTGCAGCCAGGGCAGCGACAGGCGCGCTTCGATGAAGGGGAGCGCCTGGTGGATGGTGTTGTCGGGGCAGATCAGGAAATCGGCGCCCGATTTGGCGAGCTTATCGGCGGAGGAGAGCATCAATTCGCCGACGCCGCGCCAGTCGCCGCGCTCGAGGCATTGCACATAGTCGGCGAACGAAGGCGTGTGCACCGAGACTTCGGGATGGGCGTGCGCGCCGAAAAACCGCGGCCCCTCGACGCAGATGGTCCGGTAACAAAGCGCCGCGCCCTCGGCCGAGCAGCCGACGATGCCGATATGTTGGCGCATGATGGTTCTCCCTTATGCAGCGCGGCGGACATTTGCATCGGCGCCGCCGGTCACGATTTTTCACACCTAATCGCAGATTTGTGAGCGATGAAAAGGTTGCAAACGGGCGTTGCGCTTCCAATATGTTCTTTGAACAGGGAGCGATGCTCCGCTGTCCGATCTCAAGTCACGGGAGGTTATTATGCGCACCATAATCCTAGCCGGATCAACCGCACTCATTCTCGCCCTCGGCGTCTCCAGCGTCTACGCCAACGGCCCGCTCTACTCGCCTTATGAAATCCTCGCTCCCAAATACCCCGATGCTACGCCCGCTCCGGCTCCGATGCCGGAGGGACGCGCCGCTTATACCAACGAGGGCCGCAACGGCGGCGTCTATGCGCCGCTGCAAGACAACATCGTCAATACCTATGGAGCCCCCCAGAGCGACGCCGAGCGTTGGCACGCGCGATAAGAGTCACGAAACGCTAACGGGTTAGCAAGTTTCTGATTCGATCGAGAGGCGCGCAAAGCGCCTCTCGTCATGTCCGGGAGTGCGCCTTCGCGGCGAGCGTTTTGAAACTTGCCGTGCGCCAGGCGCGTAACCCCTTGGCGCTGGCGATTCGCCCTGAAGGCGACTCGGCGCGCGAACTCTCGCAAACCGCCAAAAGGCTGGGCGATCGTCGATGCGGCTCCGAGCAGTGCTTGCGCTTTTCCTCACGGCGGTGTGCCTCGATGGATGCTCCGCGCTGACGACGTTCAATACGTTCACGCCGACTGACCCCCGCGCGTCGCTCGCCAAAGCCGACATCGCCTATGGCGCACAGGCGCGCCAGCGTCTGGACGTCTATATCCCCGAGGGCGGCCTGCCCGGGGCGCCGGTCGTCGTGTTCTTCTATGGCGGGGGATGGGATAGCGGCAGGAAGGATGACTACAGCTTCGTGGGCAAGGCGCTGGCGTCGCGCGGTTTCGTCACGATCATCCCCGATTACCGGCTGGTTCCCGCGGTGCGTTTTCCCGCCTTTGTCGAGGATGGCGCGCAGGCTGTGCGCTGGGTCCACGACCATATCGCCGAGTTTGGCGGCGACCCGCAACGCCTCTATCTGCTCGGCCATTCGGCGGGCGCCTATAATGCGATGATGCTGACGCTGGACGCGCATTTTCTCGCGGCGGCCGGGCTCGGCGCCCGTGCTGTGCGGGCCACCGCCGGCCTGTCCGGCCCCTACGACTTCCTGCCGCTCGACGTGGACGAATCAAAAGCCGCCTTCGGCCAGGCGAAGAACCTGGCGGCGACGCAGCCGATCAATTTCGTGCGCGGCTCGGCGCCGCCGATCTTCGTGGCCACCGGCGCGGATGATTCCACCGTCTATCCGCGCAACACGACCGGCCTTGCCGCGCGGCTGCGCGCGGCCGGCGACGAGGTCGAGGAAAAGACCTACCCTGACATGGACCACGCCGGAATGGTGCTCGCTTTGTCGCGGCCCTTCCGCGGCAGGGCGCCGGTGCTGGAGGATGTCGTGCGGTTTTTCCGGGCGCATTGAGCGAGCGGCGAAGACCGGAGCGCTCACGCGCGTGAGCAAACGTTTCCCTGACGAGAGCTGCTCCCAAGCCTTCGCGCGATCGAATCACCGCGGGCGCGGCAGGTCGACTTGCAGGTCGGGTTCGCCAAATGTTGCGCGCACCAGATCGGTGGTCAACTGGAGGTGCCGGTCCAAAAGCTCGACCGCTAAAGGCGCGTTGCGACCCAATGTCGCGTCCATGATCGCACGATGTTCCCCCTCGACATCCCGGCGGGGACCTTCGACCAAGCCGGACAGCCGTCGGTAGCGCTCCGAGCGGGCAAACAGGCCTTCGCGTAGCTGCAACAACGAAGGGCTGCCGCACGCACTGATCAGCGCGAGATGGAAAGCCGCATGAGCTTGAGCCCAATCCTCGCTTTTTGTTCTGGCCGTCGCGTCGCTAAAATGCGGCGTTCGCGACAAGCGATGAAACGCCGCGACAATGCTTGTTTCCCAGTCTACATCGCCTCTCGCGATGGCTTCGCGAAGCGCAAGGCCATCCAATTGGATGCGTATCCAGGTCAGATCCTCGAGCTCGCCGATCGAGACCGGCGTCACGCAGAAACTGCGCTGCGGATCGGCCGTCACCAGCCCCTCGGCGGTCAGCTTCGATAGCGCTTCACGAACGACGGCGAGGCTGACGCCAAACTCCTTGCACAGCGCCATCGTTCGCAAGCGGGCGCCTGGCGCTAACTGGCATCGAAGAATGTCGCCACGCAATTGCGCGGTCACGGTCTCGGTCAGGCTGCGCGATTCGCCCTTCTGTTGCGGGCGCCTGGCGGGCCGCGCCGTTTTAATTGTCTCGGTCAGTCTCAGGCCCTCCTTGGTTGGCCGGAAGCCACGGGCGTCAATGCGACATCCGTGGCCCCAGACATCGCTGTCGGCTCGCCCACGCGCACGCGCAGACCTAACAGGGCCAGCCCGACAATAATCGGCAGGATCGCAAGTATTTCCATTACTTCGCCTGACGTCATGCCGCCAAGCATCAAGCGGCCGGTGACAAGCGGGCCGATGACCTGTCCGAGGCGGCCCATTCCCATCGCCCATCCCAATCCCGTGGAACGGATCGCGGTGGGATAGATCTGAGACGCCAGCGCAATCAGGCCAGAGGCGCCCAATCCAAGGAAGATTCCGATCAAGACCATCACGGTCGAGGCTTCGACGATCGAGCTCACGTTCCCCAGCAGCCATGTGCAAACCGCCGCGACAATCAAGGCGGGGATGAGAGCCAGACGCGCACCGAATTTGTCAACGACACGCCCGGCGACCCCCATGCCGACCAAGGCGCCAAGACCATGAAAACCGAGCACGGTCGCCGTTCCCGACGCCGCTATCCCAGCGCCTTGCAAAATCGCCGGTATCCACAGGACCACGAGGCCGAGCAATCCGAAGGAGGCAAAAAAGGATAGCCACAAGATGAGGGTCGCGACTCTTCTGTCTTGCCTCAGCAGAAGCGCGACAGGCGCTCCGGGCATTTTCGATTCGGTCGTGAAGAAGCGCGCGCCCGGTTCAAAGGTCCGGCCGGCGATGCGCTCAGCGATCATGCGCAGACGGTCCGAGCGGCTATCGCGCATGGCGAGAAACGCTGCGGATTCGGGAAGCGCGACCGTCAGCGCGACCGCGACGATCAAAGGAAGACATCCGCCGACGTAAAATATGGCGGGCCAGCCAAAATGGGCGACGATAAACGCATTCATGAAGCCGCCGAGCATCCCGCCGAGGGGAAACCCCGCCCATAGAAGGCTTGCGACCGTTCCGCGGCGGTCAGGCGGCGTATATTCGCTGGAGAGGGCGAGGAAGCGAGGAACGGCGCCGCCGAGTCCCAAGCCGGCGAGAAAGCGAATCGCAAGGAGGCTCTCGTAGCTATCCGCAAAGGCGGTCGCAAAGGTGAAGAGGGCGAAGACAGCGGTTGCCGCGACAAGAATTCGCTTGCGTCCCAATGCGTCCGAGAGCGAGCCGCATAGCACCGCGCCGACGACGCCGCCCAGCAAAGCGATCGAAAACACAGGTCCGAACGCGATCACCTTCATGCCGAAGCTCTGCGCGAGCGACGGCGCCGCGATGACAATAGCCTGCGTGTCGACGCCGTCGAGAACAGCGATAAGGGCGCAGAGAAGGCAGATTCTCACCTGCAGCCCGGACATCGGACGTTGCGCCATCAATGCATTGAGATCGACGTCTTTAGCGTCCATGTTCTTCGCTCCCTGCCTCATTCTTTTTTCGTCGCACGCGCTGTTTGGCGTTCAACCCAAATTGGCGCCGCGGGCGATATCGAGGATTTCGCCGGCGTCGCGTTCCAGCCGATCGCCCCGCCAAGCGACATGCTGATCCGGCCTGATCAGCGCAAAACGAGCGCCGTAGAGGTCGGCGAGACCATCCGCTTCGGGACGCGCTACTTTCAGCGGCATGCGGCGCGCATGCGCCGCGACAGCCAGGCGCTCGGCGTCATCTTCAGCGCCGGCGCGTGTCGCCAGCAGCGTATATTCCGGGCCGAACAGATCGTAGAGAGAGCGTCCGTCTTCGAGCCAAAGATGCGGCGCGAGACAGCCGGGATGAGCGGATGGCGTGTAGGTTGTGTGATGTTCCGGCGGCGGGACGCTCGCGTCCGGCACGACAAGCGGAGATCCCGAATACGCATAGCCGAGCACGACGCCCAAGGTGTGGAATTCGCGACTCTTCTCCCCATGGATTCTATCGCCAAGACGGAGTCGCGCCGCGTCGCCGTCGGGGCCGGCGCTTTCAAGGTCGCTCGTGACCAGATGCTGGGGCAGCACCGAATGATTCGCGGCCGCCTCCTCGATGACCCGGCGATGCACCGGGCGGCGCTCGATTTCATAGCTTGCGAGAAGCTTTTCGCCGCCCCAGCTATGCAGCGTCGCCGCGAGCTTCCAGCCGAGATCGACCGCGTCGGCGATGCCCAGATTCATGCCGTAGCCTCCGAACGGGGGATGCAAATGGCAGGAATCGCCGATCAAAAAAACGCGGCTTGCGCCATAATGGTCGGCGATCAGGCTATGGGCGGACCAACAGTCGGTCGACAGAATTTCCGCGACGACGGGACGTCCGAACGCCGCGGCGATTCGGCGCTGGGATTCGGCTTCGTCGACTGTATCGCCGGCGCCGACGGAATAGCCAAAAGCCCAGAGATCGCCTTTGTCCATCGGACTTGCGATAGCGGCGGTGTCGCGATTGACGAGCCAGTACATGATGGCCGGGTCGCGCTCCATCGCTTCCCGAAGCTCGGGGGCGCGGATGACCAGTCCGACATGTTGCGCCATCGCATGTCGGCCTTGCATTTCGGCGCCGATCAGACGGCGAACCGCGCTGCGCGCGCCGTCGGCGCCTACGACGTAACGGACCCGAAGTTCGGCGCTTTTTCCGCTAGCGATATCGACGATCGACGCCGTGACGTCGTCCGCGCTTTCGCGCAGGGTTTCAAATCGACAACCGAATCGCAGCTCGATGCTCGGCAGGCTCTCGGCGCGCTGACGAAGAACCTCCTCGACTTTATACTGCGGTATCCATTGAGCCGGCTCCGAAAACAGCGCGTTCCGCACGTTCCGATCGCCATAGAAGGCGTTTTCAATGAGGGCGATTTTCTCGCCAAATAACCTTGTCTTGAAGGCGATGTTGTAGGGATAGTCCGCGGGCAGCGGCGCCGCCTTGCGGATCGCCTCGGCGATCCCCCAGCGGCGCATATGCTCCATCGACCGGACGTTCGTCGTCTTCGCCCGCGGTTGATAGCCGGTGCGATCGTTCTGTTCGATGACCAGCGCACGAATATTGCGCAGACCGAGTTCGACGGCTAGCGAAAGCCCCACCGGCCCCGCCCCGACGACAAGCACGTCATAGTCGAAGCGTATGGCCTCTTCGGGTCCGTTCATGCGCCGGCCGCTTCATGATTGACGCCGAAATCCTCGGGCACATTGGGCCCCCAAAGATAGAAACTATCCTCGGGCGCGTGATCCAGTCCCTGCCAGTCGATCGCCGCCGGAATGATGTCCATGTCGCAGGAATATTCGCAATAACTGCCCCAGGGATCGCGAACGTAATGGAAGTAATTCGATCCGAGGACGTGCCGGCCAAGGCCCCAGCCGCGCGAAAAGCCTTTGTCCGCCATCTGCATGGCTCCGAGGCCGACCGAATCGATGGACGGGACATCCCAGCTCAGATGGTGGAGGCCCGGCGCGTCGGACTTCCCAAAAGCCATCAAATGATGATCGCTGCCATGGACGCCATGCATGAAGGCGACCGCGTCGGCGGAACGATCGGAAAGCCGCAGTCCGAGCACCCGGGAATAGAACGCGACCGCCCGATCGACATCGGGCGTGAATCGAACGATGTGGCTGAGCCTGCGCGGCTGAGTGCGGCGCACGGCGCCGCGGTTCGGCGCCGTGCGAATCGGCGTGGCGGGGGCCGGCGCCTCCATTGGAGCCTTTTCGTTAGGCGAGGTTTTCACCCCGACCTTGATCTCCAAAAGCATGCCGTCATGATCGTAAAACCATAGACCGTTGCTGTCGAAGCCGGGCGGCGGGTCGAGGACCTTCACGCCATGGGCTTCGAGATGCGTCTTGAAACGCGCAAGGTCCTCTTCAAAGCAATGGAATGAAACATGGTGCATCGCCTTACGGCCGCCGCCGATGACGCGGCCCCAACGATAGCCATCGGCCGCCGTATGGAGAGCCAGTTGGTTGTTCGCCGCCCGCGTGTCGAAGCCAAAGGCGCCGTAGAATTTTTCCGCGTCGCTCACATCGGGAACCGAGAGCACGAACTCGCCGATCGAGTGAACGCCCAGAAGCCCGGATCGTCGCGAAGCCGGACGGAATCCTCCGCCGATTGTCATATTGAATTCCTCCCTAGACCCACATCGACCCAGATTCGCGAGTCTTATTTATGCAAACGCTCTTGCGGGAGCGGCCTTGGCCGTCTGTTCCTGCGCGATGCGATTGCGCAATAGACCGACGCCCTCGATCTCGACCTCGCAAATGTCGCCGGGCGCCATGAACAGCTTGGGCGTGCGCGCCGCGCCGACCCCCGCCGGCGTCCCCGTCACAATGACATCGCCGACCTCAAGCGTGATCGCTTCGCTGATGATGCTGATCAAAGAGACGACGTCGAAAATAAGATCCTCGGTATTGGCGTTCTGCATGATTTGATCGTTGAGGCGCGTCTGCAACCGCAATCCGCGCGCGCCTGCCGGCAGTTCGTCGGCGGTGACGAAAGCCGGACCGAATGCGCCTGTGCCGTCAAAGTTTTTGCCGACGGTCCATTGCGGCGCCTTGAACTGGTAGTCCCGGATGGAGCCGTCGTTGAATACGGAATATCCGGCGACATGGTCGAGCGCCGCTTCGCGCGCGATGTGGCGACCGCTCTTTCCGATGATCGCGACGAGCTCACCCTCGAAATCGAGCTGATCGGAAGCGATCGGCCTGATCATGGGCGCGCCATGGCCGATCAGGCTCGTCGTGAAACGACAGAAAAGGGTGGGATAGGTGGGCGCCGCGAAGGAGCTTTCCCTGGCGTGGTCCGCATAATTCAGCCCGACGCAAATGATCTTGTTCGGCTTCCCGATGGGCGGCAGAAACGCGATCTTCGCGGGGTCGAGCGCAGGAGCGTCCGATAGGACCCGCCATGCCGCAGTGAGCGCAGCCGGACCCGCTTGCAGAAGACCAAGGATGTCGCCGGGATAAGCGCTTTGGTTCGCAACGACGCCCCGGATTTCGCCGGCATGCTCGATGGCGAGGCCGCGATGCGTATCCTGCTCAAAGGCGACGAACCTCATTCCGATCCTCCCGTCATGCTGCTTTTCTTTCGGCAGACTGATGGGGAAAAAGAGGAATGTCAACAAATATCGATATGTTTAGTACAAATCGATATTTGTGTTGGGCGCCCCGAGTTGTTGCTGAGGGCCTGAGGATCGCCGAGTCGATCGAATCTGCATCGAAATGAGGTCGATTTGGGAGTGAAGGCGGCCGGCGACGCGGCGCGCGCTCGGCCTCCCCTTGCATGCCGCCAATCCATGCGCTAGATACTGAACCACATGGTTCAGTATGCGACAACCCGCCTCGATGCCGCCTTCGCCGCGCTTTCGGACGCCACCCGACGCGGCGTTCTGGAGCAGCTCGGACGTGCAGATTCTTCGATCACGGAGCTTGCGGGGAAGTTCCACATGACCCTCACGGGCATGAAGAAGCACGTCGGCGTCTTAGAGCAGGCCGGGCTCGTAGCCACGGAGAAGGTCGGGCGCGTGAGGACCTGCAAGCTCGGCCCGCGCCGACTGGCGGAAGAGGTGGCGTGGATCGAGGAGTACCGCCAGCTCTGGGCCTCACGCTTCGACGAGTTGGACAAGGTTGTCGAGGAACTGAAACAGAAGGAAAAAGTCGATGGTCGCAAAAGGAGAGAGTGATCCCAACTCGGGCAAGAACCGCACGACGGTGGACCGGAAGTCCGAGCGTGAGCTCGTCGTCACGCGAACCTTCAGCGCCCCGGCGCGCCTCGTATTCGAGGCCTGGACCAAGCCCGAGCTGTTCAAGCGCTGGTGGGCGCCGAAGTCGTCAGGCGCGTCCCTGCTGTCCTGCGACATGGATGTCCGTGTCGGGGGCAGCTACCGTTTGGAGTTCGGCCACCCGTCCTCGGAGCAGACTATGGCGTTCTTCGGCAGATACATCGACGTAACGCCGAACGCCCGTATCGTCTGGACGAATGACGAAGGTGACGACGGCGTGGCCGTCACCACGGTGACGTTCGAAGAACGCGGGGCCGAGACCGTAGTCGTCATGCACGACCTCTATCCCTCGAAGGAAGCGCTCGACGCCGCCGTCGCCTCCCAGGCCACAAGTGGATTCAGCGAGACGTTCGCGCAACTGGACGCGCTTCTCGTCACCCTGGGCGCGAGCGTGGGACGGTCATGACGTCGTCGATCTCGCGCATATCAACGCGACCGTGAAATTTTCCAGACAAACGGAGAGCCGCAGCAGTTCCCGTTGCCCGCATCAATCTCTCGGCTGTTCCGACGCGGCGAACTATTCGGATACTGCGCAGAGGCCCTCGAAGCTGCTCCGGACGGTCTGGACACCCGAGAGCTTGCGTTGGTCGTCTTCCGAGCCAAGGGCCTAGCAGGCTGTTGAAGAAGTCTCTCGTTTCGCTTTGAGGACGGCTTCGTCGCCGTCGTGATAGGCGAATTCGATCTCGATGGAGCCGTCGTCGAGCAGTTCGGCGGAGCCGTCGCCAGAGACTTCGTCCATTTCTTCGAAGCCTTCCCAGGTGAAGCCGATCGAAGACTGGCTGTATTCGATGTTGAGGCCGGCCTGAAGCGCGCCGAAGGCGATTTCGCCGCGGCCGTGGTCCGTGATCGTGATCATCGCCGGCCCACAGAGGTCGAGATGATCGCGATCCCAAATGTCGGCTTCGACAATCCGCCAGCGGCCGACAAGCTGGCATTTCATGGGGGCGCTCACGCCGGCGCCGCCATGAGCTTGGGCAGCCGCGTCAGATTATAGGCGGCGGCGAGGGTGAAGGCCCATCCGACGCGATCGCATCCTCGATATTTGGTCTGTTCCTGCCCGGCGACCGTCTTGATCCAATCGAAGGCTTCTTCGATCCGCTTGCGAATGCGCTGGCTGACGGCGTAACCGCCATGCCGCGTGGTGCGCCCGTCAATCGACGACGAGCGCCCGCTCGTATTCTGCGCCACATGCGGCGTCACCTTCATCGAGCGCAGTTCATTGACGAAGTCCTCCGCGTCATAGGCTTTGTCGGCGCCCAGCGTGATCGCGCGCGGCTCGATCATGTGCAGCGCCGCGACGCGCTCGGCGTGTCCGTCGGCGGGCGTCAAACAGGCGTCCACCACCAGGCCGCTTCGGTTCTCCATCAGGGCGTGTCCCATGAGGCAGAGCTTGGCTTCCTTGTCCGGCCCTTTGCGATAGAGCCTCGCTTCGGGATCAGTGGTCGAGGCGTGCGTGTCATTCGAACGCTTCTGGCCGTGAAAATCCGTCTCCGGATTCCGTCCGCCCCCTTCGGCGGGCGGCTCGTCCTGGCCTTCCTTCGGCTTGAAGCTCTTCACCGAAGCCCAGGCTTCAACCAACGTGCCGTCGACCGAGAAGTGATCCGTGCTCAAAAGCCACTTCACGCGCGGCTGATTCATAACTGCGCTCAACAGCTTGGCGGCAATGTCGCCTTCCAACAACCGCTCGCGATTCTTGGAAAACACCGAATGATCCCACGCCGCGTCATCGATGCCGATGCCGACGAACCAGCGGAACAGAAGGGCAAACTCCAGCCGCTCCATCAACTTCCGCTCCGAGCGAATCGAGTAGAACGCTTGCAGCAGCATCGCCCGCAGCAGCTTCTCCAGCGGGATCGAAGGCC
>NZ_LMUI01000021.1 GCF_009765995.1 Methylocapsa sp. S129 | reverse complement strand
CGAGCGCGGACGGGACGCAGACGAGCACGGCTTCGACGGCGGCGACGGCAATTGTGGGTTCGCTCGCGCCGACGGGCTTGGCGCAGCAGGGAACGTCGACGAACGGCGGGACGATTGAGATCGCGGGGACGGGGGACGCGGCCGGGGATACGATCAAGCTTTACAACGGCGCGACCCTGGTCGGCTCCGGGACGGTGGGCGCTGGCGGCGCCTTCGACATCACGACGACGGCGACATTCGCGGATGGGACGTATCATCTGACGGCGACGGACACGAGCGCGGACGGGACGCAGACGAGCACGGCTTCGACGGCGGCGACGGCA
>NZ_LMUI01000020.1:196038-366295 GCF_009765995.1 Methylocapsa sp. S129 | reverse complement strand
ATCATTCTAAGTCCAACGGCCAACCCGCCGAAGACTCTCAGATCATCCCCTCACGCGAAAGGTGGGATCAAAACATCGCTTACGGTTAAACCCCGACCGCTAGTCGGAGGTTGTCCATTGGCCAATGCGATTATCTGAAAAGGTGAAAGCTGAATTGGTTCACGTATGCGGCCTGAAAGCGGTGAACGAGGCTAACTATGTCGACATCATTCAGTCTGGTCATCGGCATTCAATCGCGAGAGTCTGTTAAAATTATCAAGGCGCCGAAGAAACCGGCGTCTTTCCAGTGAAAGCCACATTTCTTGAGCATCTGTGATGACATGCGGCGAATCAACTCCTTCTGCTGCAAGTCTTGCGGTAAGTTCGTCAAATGTGCGTTGATCCATATGTTTGTCATGATTAAGGGCCTTCAATATCATCGCGTGGCGGACTCCGAACGGAGCTGCAGCAAGTATACGTGTCAAGGGTAGTGGCTTGTAGTTTGACACAAAGGTGTCGGCAAAAATCGCGCGACCTTCCTTCAAGGTTTGTGCAAACAGTGCCGGCACGCCGATTGAAGAGGCGAAATCAGCCCACTTGAACGGCACGTCGATGTAACCGGAATCGAAATACGAGAAAGGCACCTCATAGGCACACGCTAGAACAGCCCCATGCAAAGCTCCGCTTAACACAAAATCAGCCTCAGCAATCTGGTCAATCAAGACCCGCAACGCCGTCAGGTTTCCAGGGATGGCGGCAGAAATTACGGCGTCAACGCCGGTTTGTTGCTTGATATCGTCGGGAGTGCGCGATTCATGAAAGTGCGTGATACAGAGTGTACGCCCGTGTCCTTTGGCCGGTTTCGGGTGAATGAGTGGCACTAAAAGACCTGGATCACCCAGTACCGTGTTATCGGGCAACCCGAGAACTTCGCGAGTCCGGGGTCCCCTCACACCGAAAAACTTCGCATGTTCAAGAGCCCAGCAAGAGAGTGGCTCATCGCCGCGCGTGCCGCACCCCCAAAACGCAACCTGCCCCTCACCTGAGGCGATCCGCAAATCGCCGAAATCCCGCCTTATTTTTTTTTCGGCGATAGTGCTGCCAATCAGATGATACGCCTCGGCGGGATAAATCGGCACGGTAAGCAGCGCTCGCAGAAAAAATTCGCTTAAATAATCTCCAAAATTCTGCAATTCGTGACGAAGTTCTTGGCGCCAGTAGCGCACTGGATGGTATGAAGAAAGAGGCGGGCACTCACTTGTCATCAGCACAAACCTGCTCAATAAAGCGACACACGGATTGCCCGATTGGGCCCCAGTCATACGCCGATAAATTACATTGTTCAGGTGATTTTTTGCGCAACCGATCGATGAATTCTTGTAGTACCGTCGAATTCAACGCTGTGTCGTAGAGATGCAGCCAGTCCTCCCCGACATCGCCCTGCAATTCGGGCAGGCTTCCCAAACGAGGAGCCAAAACGGGGCGATTGCGCGAAAGAGCCAACAACGCCGCCCCACTGTTGAGTATATCGCGATACGGTAAGATGATCCCATGACTTTGGTCGATAACCGCCTCCAGATCCTCCTCTGGCACGAAGTGAGAGCGCAAATCTAGCTGGATATCAGAACGCCCCTGCGCCAAATCCTCAAGTCGGGAGGCGTAGGCCTGATCGAGCCTGAAGCCTGTAATGCTCAGTAATGCTTGTGACCTTGTCAGCGTACTCATGCAATCAATAAGTGTGTCGAGATTCTTGTAAGGGCGGATGCGCCCGAAATAGCAAAGCCGTACCACCGCATCGATCGGCGGCAGAGGTTGAGGCCGCGTTGAACTATTATCGCGGTAGTGACCATGCACGGTGACCAACTCACGCGTTACATCCGGAGCATAGGCTTCATGGATGATATCACGCGAACGCGCGGACAAATAAATAATGCCATCAAGGGCGTTTATAAAGTCTGTTCTCAGTTCAAGACAAAAATCATTACGGTCATGAGGGTGCACGTTGTGCGCCACCCATATTAGACGTAAGCCATACTGCTTCTGTGCTTCTTGCCATATTGACAGGAGGTGCCTTAGCTCTTGATTTCTTTGCTCGGATTGGCCAACAAAAAACTCATTCGGCCAATGAAAAATGATGCAATTTATGTTTTTCGGCAATTCTGTCTCATACGTATAGTCGTATACTTCCAGGCCACCCGCATGCACGCAATCAGCGAATGCTTTCACAAAAGTGTTGGCCTTAGCCCGAAGAGGGGCCAGAGCAACTGCGAAGCTGCTCTTTCTTTCATCGGGCTTGTTTTTTTTGTTAGAAAGCGCTTTCGCCATTTTATTGTTGCGCGTCACGCCGATGGTTCAGCGGCAGCGAAGAAATTGGCGAGAACTCGTTCTTCTCGGATCACGCCATCCGCTAATAAGGATTGCGTTTGTTGCTCATCTAGCAGCAGCGATTCGTATTCTTTCCGCAAATTTCCTGCAAGATAGATTGCGTGCCAGCGGCGAAGATGCCAGGACGTTCCGCCGGTGACGCCATCAAGGTTTTCGCCGTGATTGCGGATCTTTGATTCGAAATATTCATAACTGCGAATGTGATAATGGAAAACAATGGCGTCGTCCGTGCCCAGCGCCGGGCCTTTCGCGTGGTCCACGCTGTGGTTTCCCTTATGGATATGTTCCAACCCTTCCAGGGCGCACGCGACTTTTCCTGGAATGGCACGGAGCATTATCGGGTATAGCAACGGATCGCTGGGATCCGGCGCGGGTGGCTGCGGGCCATAAGGTTTTTCAACCAGCATGATGTTGTGATGGAATTTGTAATCGCATGCGGCAACGTCGATTGTCCGCGGCAGGAAGTTATAACGACGCGCAACTAGAACTGAAGTTTCGGAACCCATCAGGGACTTCAAGTTGCCGCTTTTCGGCAGCCAAAACTCATCGGCGTCGTTGGAGATAAGCCAGTCCGCACCTTGGCGCTCGCGCAAATGCCGCGCCAGGACCATCGACCGCCGCTCTTTGTCGAACGGACCGGGATCGTCAAATAATGCAAGATCGTAGGTTGTGCGGAGGCCTTGCAGAAGCTCCAGTGTTTCGTCCTTGGAGCCGTTATCATAAATCGCAAAGGCATCAACTCCCATCCGCGCGTGAAATTTGATGTTTTCCGCAACGAGGTCCGCCTCGTCACGGACAATCAGCGTCATTCCTAACCGCATATTGATTTCATTCCTCTTGCATAAGATTTGTCGGGACTCTCGGACTGCATTCGGAACAGACATTTCGCAACGACGGAAACTGATCGAGCATAGAGAGGACCAGCGACACGGTGCCTATGGCACTAAGCGTTCTGCGTTTTTTTTCCAAGCGGTCGCCCTTCCGTTTGATTAGGCCGTGCAATAGCTTCATTGCAGACATCTACTCGCGAGCGACGGGAGGATAAAGTAGCGCCCTCCTTGGAGAAGGCCGAACGTCGAGAGCGGCACGCCAGTGTAAAAATCATGTCTAGGTGGTCCAGCCTGCACCTTTAGTCCACCATATTCGGTCGGCCCCCGGCAATAGGCGACTTCCGTCACGCCTATCATTCGCACCGCCTCCGCAAGCGACCAATACTGCGATGCCAGCACGTCGACCTATCGAAGCTTCGCGACAATCTTGTCCGCTGTGCGTCGCTTCCTGGTCGTTCCAATGTCCTCCATCGGCTCTAAAGCCGTACCTTAGGGGGGACCATTTTTCAGGGGCGGACCAGCCGCAGCCTCTCCCCGTCAGTTCAATCTCGACGCTGCGCCCAGTCGGCGCCGGCGAAAACAAGCACGCCGGGGCGCAAAACTAAGAACCACCCAAACCGAAGGAGAAACCCGCATGCCCAACTGGTCTCCCCCTTTCCTCCCGCCTTTGAGGCAAATTCCGTCGCCTAATTTTTCCGAACGCGCGGGAAGCCGCATCGACCTTATCGTGATTCACGATACGGAAGGCGGGGCGGAGAGCGCCGTCAGTTGGTTCGCCAACCGGCACTCCCAAGTCAGCGCCCATATCGTCCTCAAGGAGGACGGCTCGCAGGCGACGCAGATGGTCCCTTTCGCCAAAAAGGCCTGGCACGCCTGCGATTATAATTCGCGCTCGATAGGGCTCGAAATGGCGGGCTTCGCCAAGGCCGGCTATGGCGAGGCCGAGTGGAGCGCCGCCGCCAATATCGTCGCATGGCTGCTGCACAAATATCAAATCTCAGCTGTCTGGGCGCGGCATGGCGAGGGCTCGGGATTCTGCAGCCATTATGATCTTGGCGCGGCAGGCGGCGGCCACAGCGATCCGACAACGGACGGCGCCGTCTGGGCCGGCTTCGTCAAGCGCGTGCAAGAGGCCTTCGCGCGTGGCTTCCTGCCCGAATGGGGCCAGCACGATCCCGCAGCGGCGCCGCCGGCGTCAGCGCACGCCTAACGCCTTGCGCGCCGCCAAAGCCTTCGTTGTTTCGGCGGCCTTCGGCGGCATTGCCTGGCTTTTCGGCGGTCATCTCTGGCTCGTCATCAGCCTCGTCTTTGGCGCGGTCTGGTCGGTCGGCGATTTCGAATAATCCCTGAACCCTTGATCTTCGCGCGCGGGCGCTTTCGCGTCCGCCGGCGCGCGCGTGGATTCCCGCAAGCTCCGGAGGGCGCATCAATGAGGAATGCGATGACAAAAGATTTCTGGCGACACCTTGGCGTCGGCCTCGCCACCGCGGCGGCGACGGCGATCGTCGCCACGCTCGGACATTACGACTGGTCGCAACTTGGAATTTACGCTCCGGCCGCCCAGCTCGCCGCGCAGCTACTGACCGAAGCCTACAACCAATACCTCGCCAGATAATTCTGGCGAAAGAGCCAAACCATCCGCGCCGGCGCCCGAAAAGGCCGCCGGCTTTTTTTTGAGAGGATATCCCATGAAAACTCTTCTTTTCGCATCCGCGGCTCTCGGCGCGCTCGCGCTCGACGGCTGCGCAGCGGTCCAGAACGTCATCGGCTCCACCGGCAATTCCAGGCTCGTCGCCGTCGCCGCCAAAATCGACGCGGGCGCGCAACTCGCCATCGCCGACTTGCCCAGCGCCTGCCAGATTGTCGGACAGATCGCCACACTGGCGAGCGCCTATTCCGCGTCCGGACTGGCCGGCGGCGGCGCGGCGTCAACGATCGCCAAGACAGCGAATGGCGCCGCGGCTCTAGCCGGTTCGCCGCTCTGTCAAAACCCCGCCACGGCGGACCCGGTCGCCGCCTCGGTCCAGATTATCGGCGCGGTGGCGGCCATCAAAGCGGCGACAGCGGGCGGCGTGAGCGCGCCGACGGCGGCGGCCTCCCTTCCGGCAGGCGGGTGACCATGGCCGCTCCGTTCATCGTCTTGCCGGCGGCGTTCGCCACCTTTCTCGCCGGCGCTCATCTCGCGCCCTGGATAGCCGGCGCGGGCGTCGTCATAACGGACATCGATGGCGTTGCCGTTGATCTCGGCAGGCTTTGCAAGGCCACCGATCCGCTCCTCGATGCGCTCGCCGATCGCGCCGGCAGCGCGCGTTGGCTTGTCGTTATGACGCACGCGGCCGACCGCATATGCGCCGCCGCGGCCGCAGGTTCCGGCGTCGCCGGGGATATCGGACTTATCGCCGAGACATTGCAGGCGATCAGTTCGGTTCAGGCCGAACTGCGGAGCGTTGCGAGCGTCGCGCCAGTCGCCAATGATTCCATACGCAGGAAAACGGAACGTTGAGACAATCCGGAGACGTCGCATGGATCTGCCTGATGTGAGCAAGCCCCCTTGGGGATTCGTCGAATGGGCTTTTACCGGACTCGCAACATTAACCGTGAGCGTCGTCGCCTTTATCTGGCGTCTGATGACCCGTCTGGAACGCATGTCGCTCTCGATCGACCGCCAGCGTGCGGATTTCGAAGCTGACAAAGAAGCTAACAGCGCATCTTTTATCAGGCTGACTGAAACCTTGGCGCAGATGAATCACGACCACTATCGGTTACGGGAAACGCTAGGCGGCCTGCCGAGCAGAGGAGATCTGAGAGACGTCGAAGATCACATCGGCGAGCGGATCGAAGCGCTCGCTGCGCGATTTGATCGTGCGCTGGAGAAGCGTGGGATGTGAGTGCGCACACTTCTCTCGTCGCCGTCACCTCGGCGCGGAAAACCGCTCTCTCATGTCTCTGGGGAGGCGCACAGGACGACCGCTAGACAGCGCCGCGACGCAGACAAAGGCTTTGACGAGTTTCTCATCGCCGCGAAAAACCGCTTGCGCGAAATCGATCGAGGCGCCGCCAACCGCGTCAATCCTTGTTTCAATCGTCAGCAACTCATCCATCAAAGCCGGCCTGAGATAGTCGATCTCAAGGCGGCGCACGGCAAAAACAATGGCGGCGCCCGCTGCAAGTTCGCGCTGTTCAAACCCTTGGCTGCGCAGCCATTCCGTTCGTCCGCGCTCGAGGAAGCGCAGATAGGACGCATGGTAGACGCGCCCCGAGAAATCGGTGTCCTCATAGTAAACGCGCAGAATGAACCGGTGATTTCCGTCTGGCGAGAAGGAGGGATTGTTCGGATCGATCATCGAGCCGCTGGGGTGAGGGATTCGGAAAGCGAACTTGAACCCAGTTCATGGCAAAACGCCATAGCGGTCGCAAGCACGCGTGTTTTGACGCTCGACCGGGCCGATGCTATCGCCCTTTCATCATGCGCATCGTCTTCATGGGCACCCCCGATTTCGCGACGCCGACGCTTCTCGAGATCATCCGGCAGGGGCACAATGTCGTCGCCGTCTATACCCGCGCGCCAAAGCCCGCGGGCCGCCGCGGCTTGGCGCCGACGAAGACGCCGGTCCACGAAGTCGCCGAGCGCTTCTCGATACCCGTGCTGACCCCCGCGACCTTGAAAGATCCACAGGCGCAAGATGGATTCCGGGCGCGTGGCGCCGATGTCGCGGTGGTGGTCGCTTATGGCCTGATCCTTCCCGGCGCCGTCCTCGCCGCGCCCGCGTTCGGCTGTCTGAATTTGCATGCCTCCCTGCTGCCGCGGTGGCGCGGCGCAGCGCCCATTCAGCGCGCCATCATGGCCGGCGACGTCGAGACCGGCGTAAGCGTGATGCGTATGGAAGAAGGGCTGGACACGGGTCCCGTCGCCCTCGAAGAGCGTATCGCCATCGATCGGGGCGCTACGGCCGGCGAAATCGCACAGGCGCTCGCCCATAGTGGCGCGGCGCTGATGGCCCGCGCTTTGCCGGCACTGGCTGAGGGAAGCCTTGCCTTTCACAACCAGAGCGCCGACGGGGCGACCTACGCGCGCAAGATTGACAAGAGCGAGACGCGCATCGACTGGCGTTGGAGTGCGGCAGCTATACGCGATCATATCCGCGGGCTCTCTCCAAGCCCCGGCGCCTATTCCGAGATCGATCTCGGCCGGGGCGCGGAACGTGTGAAGTTTCTTCGTGCAGCCGCGGTCGAGGGCGCCGGCCCCGCGGGGACGGTGATCGACGAGGCGCCGACGGTCGCCTGCGGCGGCGGCGGCGCGATACGAATTCTTGAGGCGCAGCGCGCTGGCAGAGCTGCGATGTCCGGCCAAGAATTTCAGCGCGGCGCGCAGATCTCGCCGGGCGCGAAGTTCATATAGCTCGTCAGGGGTCAAGCAGGGCGGCGAGCTTTCGCTTGATGTCTTCCTTGGCCGATTCCGCCGCACGCAATATCTGGGCCGCCCGGAAGAAATCAAGCACGCGGAATTGCTCGACCATCGGCCTCATTAAAATATCGGGCGCGCGTAGTTTTAATTTTTCCGACGTTATGGCGCCCTGCATGATCTGCGCCGCGCCAAACATTGCCTCAAAGGGGGCAGGATTTCGTCGTTGGCGCGGACCTCCGAAAGTGACGTCAATCGCGATGACGATATCAGCCGCCTCAAAGAGAAGGTCATAGGGCAAAGGATTGACGGCGCCGCCGTCAATAAGCACACGCCCGTCCATTTCCACGGGCTTGATCAGACCCGGAATGGCCATCGATCCGGCGACCGCTGGCGACAGAAGGCCTGTCGAAAAGACCGCCTCGCAACGATCATAGAAGTCCGTCGTGACGACCTGAAGCGGGATCGCCAGATCCTCAAAGCGCTCCGGCATTGCATCGGGCCAGAACAGATCGAGGAAAAGCTCGGCGTCGAGCAGAACAGGATTAGCGAATCCACGCAGGACGATATCGGTGAAGCGGCCGACGCGCGCTTTCAGCAGTTTCCCCATTACCTCCGAACGCTTGCGCATTATGGCGAGCGTATGAGCGCGCAAGTGTTTGGCTTCGATTCCCGCAGCGTAAGCGGCGCCGAGGATCGCGCCGATCGACGTGCCTGACATCGCCCGCGGCTTCACGCCCAATTCGTCGAGAGCTTCGAGTATCGCGATATGCGCAATACCGCGCGCCCCGCCTCCGCCGAGCGCTATGGCGATAGAAGGCGAAGAGGATTCGTCTGCGTTTTGGCGCGCTGGCTCCACTCAAACCCTCGGAAGGCTATGCGCACGTTCGCGCGCCACGGCCCGCCAGCCAATATCGCGACGGCAGACCCCCCCTGGCCAGTCGATCGCATCGACTGCGGCATAAGCGCGCGACTGCGCCTGTGCGACGCTCTTGCCCGTGGCAGTGACAGCGAGGACGCGGCCGCCATCGGCGAGAAGGCGTACGCCATCCCGACGAGCGCCTGCATAATGAACCGTTACACCAGGAAGCCTGGCGGCCACTTCGATTCCCCGAATTTCAGAGCCCTTGATCACAGCGCCGGGATAGCCGCGCGCAGCGAGCACGACGGTCAGCGCCGCTTCGTTTGAGAATTGCGGCGTCCCTTCCGGTAGGCACCCTCGCGCGCACCCAAACAACAGGTCGAGAAGGTCACTCTCCAGCCGCGTCAGCACGACCTCCGCCTCTGGATCGCCAAAGCGAACATTATATTCGATCAGCTTTGGCCCATCCGCGCCGATCATCAGCCCTGCGAACAGGACGCCACGAAAAGGCATGCCGCGCTTGCGCATGCCGGCGATTGTCGGCGCGATAATTTCGCGCATGACGCGTGCGCTCATGTCTTGCGTCATGATCGCCGCCGGCGAATAGGCGCCCATGCCGCCGGTGTTAGGGCCCGTGTCTCCATCTCCCACGCGCTTGTGGTCCTGGGCGGAGGAAAAGGCGACCGCCCGCTCGCCATCGCTGAGCGCAAAGAAAGACACTTCCTCGCCTTCAAGAAATTCCTCAATGACGACTTCAGCGCCGGCGGCGCCAAAACCGCCATCAAACATCGAACGGACGGCCGCTTCGGCTTCCGCCAGCGTGGTGGCGACGACCACGCCTTTGCCCGCCGCCAAACCATCGGCTTTCACGACGATCGGGGCGCCTTTCGCGCGCACGAAAGATAGCGCCGCATCCATCCTGTCGAAACGACCATAGGCGGCGGTTGGAATGCCAAAATCGCGACAAAAATCCTTGGTGAAGCCCTTCGACCCCTCAAGCTGCGCCGCGGCGCGGCCCGGGCCGAAACAGGCGATCCCGGCAGCGGAAAGATCGTCGGCGATTCCGGCCACCAGCGGCGCTTCTGGGCCGACGACGACGAGGCCGATGGACAATAACTGACACAGGCTCACCACTGCGCTGTGGTCGGCGACATCAAGCACAATAGCTTCCGCAACGGTCGCTGTCCCCGGATTGCCGGGGGTGATGAACAGCCGCGTCAATGAGCGTGATTTGGCAAGAGCGATGGCCAGGGCATGCTCTCTTCCACCCGAGCCAATAATCAAAACATTCATGCGGCCCGGACCCCATGGCGCCTCAGCACTCTCTAGTGCGGCTTCTTAGGCGAGGATGGGCAGGCTATCAACCGGCGCGGCGGCTATTCGGTCGCACCGCTATGGAGACACCCGCCAGGTCCGCCACCGAGCGGTATTGCGCCGTCAGTCAAGTTCCCTATGTAGGGACGCGATTTGTTGGCGAGTCTGGCGTGAATCTTGTCGCGCCTGTGAGGGGTTGGAGCGGCGCGATGAGATATGGAACCGTCTTTGTTTGTCTCGGATTTGTTGCGTCGCTAATGGTCGCGGTCCCCGCGAGGGCAGAGTCCGATGAGCCCGATCTCATCTTCCGGAAATCCACGACATTCAAATTGTTGACCCCGAACGACAAGCTTGCGGTCTACGGCGTCGACGATCCGGCAATCGACGGCGTCGCCTGTCATTACACCGCGCCTGAGAAAGGCGGCCTTGCGGGCGCCTTTGGATTGGCGGAACAGACCTCGGACATTTCCTTGGCGTGCCGGCAATACGGTCCCATCAAGATCAAGGAGAAGTTCGAGCAGGGCGATGTGGTCTTCCGCGAGCGCCGGTCGCTGTTTTTCAAGAAGATGCAGATCGTACGGGGGTGCGACGCCAAGCGCAACATATTGATTTATATGGTCTATACTGACAAATTGGTCGACGGATCACCGAAGAATTCGACCTCGAGCGTTCCAATTCAACCTTGGGGCGTCGCAAGCGGTGATATCCAGAAGTGCGGCGATTTCCTGCGCTGACCGATTGGGTTGGCCTTATTCGCCGCACCGAACGATGTAGGGGGCGCCTGATTTGCTGGCCGCGCTGGCCGGAATGGCGTTGGTGACGTCCTCAGCGAGCCCGAACGAAATCGCGGCCCCGTGGCCATGCGCCTCGCACCAGGCGTCAGCGACGACGTGTCCGCATTCCCCACCCTCCGCCAGGCAATCCTCGACGCCGTAGCCTTCCGCGGCGGCTATGATGAAGGTGTTTCCTTCGGCGGCCTGCCCCTGACCCACCGAGCCGGCGCAGAGCGCCAAGGCGATAAAAAACGGGAGAATTGCCGGCCACAGCTTGAAACGACGCATGTCAGACTCTGGATTTCATGATCTCGACGAAGCGGAACCGCCTCCATCGGCAATCCTGAAGCCACGCTATGAATGCGGGGTTAACGGGCAGGTCGCGCCCCTTCAAGACCATTTCGGCTTGACTTCCGCCGCGGCCCGCGGGAAAGGTGGCGGCATGACGCGCCAATTCCGCCTTTGCCGGATCATTATTATTTGCAGCTAGCACTATTGCTGGCTGGCGCGCGTCTTTTCCAATTGAAGTCATGAAAAGCGACGATCCAGCCGGTCTGAATCCGCATTCGCGCGGCTGGTGAAGATGAAATGTCGAGACCACTGAAGCTCTACAATACGCTGACCCGGTCGAAAGAGGTTTTCGAACCCATCGACCCCGGAAACGTGCGCCTCTATGTCTGCGGTCCGACGGTCTATGATTACGCCCATATCGGCAATGCGCGCCCGGTCATCGTGTTCGACGTTCTCTATCGACTGCTGCGGCATCGATACGGGGCTGACCATGTCGTCTATGCCCGCAACATCACGGACGTCGACGACAAGATCAACGCTCGCGCCGCACGCGACTTTCCCGACCTTCCGCTGAATGACGCGATCGGTAAGGTCACGGAAGCGACGGAGCGGCAATTCCATGAAGATGTCGCCGCGCTAGGCTGCTTGCCGCCGGATCAAGAGCCTCGTGCGACCAACCACATTGTCGAAATGGTCGCGATCATCGAGCGGCTCGTGGCGCGCGGCCTCGCTTATGTCGCCGAAGACAATGTGCTGTTTTCCCCCGTCGCGATGGACAATTATCCCGGCGCGCCTCGCTACGGGTCGCTGGCGCGACGCTCACTCGACGAGATGATCGCCGGCGCGCGCGTCGATGTCGCGCCCTACAAGCGCGATCCGATGGATTTCGTGCTGTGGAAGCCGTCGAAGCCGAATGAACCCGGCTGGCCGAGCCCCTGCGGCATCGTCCCTCTTGGACGGCCGGGCTGGCATATCGAGTGCTCCGCCATGTCCATGGCCAAGCTGCTCACGCCGTTTGGCGGCGGGCTGGCCTGCGACGATCCGACCAAGAATATTTTTGATATCCACGGCGGCGGCATCGATCTCGTATTCCCTCACCACGAAAATGAGATCGCTCAGTCCTGCTGCGCCTTCAATACGACGCGTATGGCCAATGTCTGGATGCATAACGGCTTCCTGCAGGTCGAAGGCGAGAAGATGTCGAAAAGCCTCGGCAATTTCGTCACCATTCGCGACCTTTTGGAGACCGGGAAGTTCGGAGACAGCACGTGGCCGGGCGATGTGTTGCGGCTCGCAATGCTGCGCACGCACTATCGCCAGCCGATCGACTGGACCGTGAAAGAGCTAGAGCGAGCGCTCAAAGACCTCCGTGAATGGTACGGTCTCATCGCCACCGAAGCATCTTCCCACGGAACGATCGACCGGGGGATCCTGGAAGCGCTGTTTGACGATCTCAATACGCACGGCGCTCTCGTCAGGGTGCATGAGCTTGCAAAAACGGGAGACAGAGCAGCTCTTAGCGCTTCCCTGACCTTTCTGGGCTTCAGCTGCAATCCGACCAGCCTAACTCGGAGGCTCTATGAGAGCGTCATGGACGGCATCAGGGCATCGGATAAAGCTGTCGCCACCGAGAAAGCGGACGGAACGCATTTTGAAGATTCGTCGACTCAGAAGCGCGTCGACGAGTTGATCGCAAGTCGACAAGCCGCTCGTGCGGCAAAGAACTTCGCCGAAGCCGACAAGATTCGCGATCAGCTCGCCGATCTCGGCGTCGTCCTTAAAGAATCCAAGGACGGCACGACATGGGAGTTCAAGCGATGAGCACGACTCCCGCCCTGCGCCCGTATCTGCCTTCCGATGCCGCCCGCTGCGCAGCGATTTTTCGCGCCAGCATCGAGGCGTTGACGAGCGACGATTACGGCGACGAACAGCGCAGAGCCTGGGCTGCGACGGCGGATGATGTCGCGGCCTTTGGCGCGCGCCTCGCAAAATCCCTCACTCTGGTTGCGACGATCTCGGGCGAGCCGATCGGTTTTGGCAGCCTGAAAGGCGCTGATGTCATCGACATGCTCTACGTCGATCCCGAATTCGCGCGGCGCGGCGTCGGCGCCCTTCTGATCGACGCCTTGACGCGGCTCGCGAAGGGGCGCGGCGCCAAGCAACTGACCAGCGAAGTCAGCGACACCGCCAAAGCAAGCTTCGAAAACCAGGGCTTTGTCGCGCAGCGGCGCAATTTGATCCAGCTGGACGACGAATGGCTCGCCAACACGACGATGCTCAAGCCATTGGTCGCGGCTGACCCCGCCCGCCCCCCGACATCCAAGCTTCACTAGCGGTTCAATCCAATGACGCGCGAACGCCTTTACCTTTTCGACACGACCCTGCGCGATGGCGCGCAGACGACGGGCGTTGATTTTTCTCTCGAAGACAAGCGCCAGATTGCCGCTCTGCTGGATCGCCTGGGTGTCGACTATGTCGAAGGCGGCTATCCCGGCGCCAATCCAGTTGACACAAAATTCTTTGAGCGCAAGCCCACAACCAATGCGCGCTTTGCGGCTTTTGGCATGACCAAACGCCCGGGACGATCGGCGGAGAATGATCCAGGCGTCGCGGCTCTGCTTGCCGCCGACGCCGACGCGATCGTCTTCGTCGCCAAATCCTGGGACTATCATGTTCATGTCGCATTGGGTTGTACGCTTGACGAGAATCTGGAGAGCATCGAACTCAGTGTGAGGGCGGCGGTCAAAGCGGGCCGCGAGGCGATGCTCGATTGCGAACATTTTTTCGACGGCTACAAGGCCAATCCCCAGTACGCCTTGAGCTGCGCCCGCACGGCATACGAGGCCGGCGCACGGTGGGTGGTGCTGTGCGACACCAATGGCGGCACGCTGCCTGATGAAGTCGAGCGTATCGTGGGCGAAGTCATCCGCGTCATTCCTGGCGACCATCTGGGGATTCATGCTCACAACGACACCGAAAACGCCGTCGCCAATTCATTGGCGGCTGTGCGCGCGGGCGTCCGTCAGATTCAAGGCGCCTTGAATGGGCTCGGCGAGCGCTGCGGCAATGCGAACCTGATATCGCTGATCCCAACGCTACTCCTGAAGCCCGAATTGAACGCGCGCTTCGAGACCGGCGTCACGCCTGAGGCGCTAAGCGACATTTCGAAAATATCGCATACGTTCGACGAGCTGCTCAATCGGGCGCCCGATCGCCACGCGCCCTATGTCGGCGCCTCGGCTTTTGCGACGAAGGCCGGTATTCACGCGTCCGCACTGGCCAAAGACCCCCGCACTTATGAGCATGTGCCGCCCGAAAGCGTCGGCAACACACGCGCCATTCTGGTTTCGGACCAGGCGGGTAAATCCAATCTCGTCGCCCAGCTCACGCGTCTTGGCGTCGAAGTGCGCGCCAACGACCCCAGGCTGTCCTTCCTGCTCGACCAAGTGAAAGCCAAGGAGGCGGAAGGCTATGCCTATGAAGGCGCCGACGCTTCTTTCGAATTGCTCGCGCGGCGCGCGCTTGGCGAGACGCCGGCTTTCTTTGAGGTCGAGGGCTTTAGCGTCAATGTCGAGCGCAAGTTCAACGCCAGCGGCGCGCTCGTCTCCGCCTCCCAGGCCGTGGTGAAGATCAAAATTCACGGAGAAACGCTAATTTCCGCCGCCGAAGGCAATGGTCCTGTCAATGCGCTCGATCTTGCCCTGCGCAAGGATCTCGGCGCCTATCAGCGCCATATCGAAGATCTCGAATTGCTCGACTATCGCGTGAGGGTCTTTCAGGGAGGCACCGACGCGGTCACCCGTGTTTTGATCGAATTTGGCGATTCGTCGGGCGCGCGCTGGTCGACCGTCGGCGTCTCTGGCAACATCATCGACGCATCGTTCCAGGCGCTGGTCGACGCTATCGTTTATAAGCTCGTTAAGGCCGGCGCGGGCTAAGCAGCCCAAAACCTTAAGACAATTCCCAATTGGCCCTTCCCAACGAGGGATGCAGCGCCTATGTTGGCTCTGCCGTCGCAAGACGGCTATGGCGATAAATGGGCATCGGAATAAGTCTTTCGGACCCGGGGGCGGTACCCGGCGCCTCCACCAAAACCCGCTGCGGAAAGCGGGCTTTGGCGGGGGCGAAATAGGTTCGACGAGGGATGTAAAGGGTGATCTTTTGCCCGGCATGATACCGCCGTTATCGGGTCAAACCTATAGTTGCTAATGACAACTATGCCCCGGTGGCCCTCGCCGCGTAATGCGGTGCTGGTACTGGAAATCAAGTCCTGAGGGTTCGCACCTTTAGGCGGGGTCCGGAGGCGCCTGGCAACAGAAGCCTCCACTTTTCTGAGGTCTTCGACTCTCCAAGCCCGCAATTGCATTGGCCGCCTCACTCCGCTAATTCTTGAAGGAGAAGCGCGAGCGCAGTTTTACAATGCCTACCGATCACATTCGATACGATCTTCTGGTTCAAGAGGCCTTGCGCTCAGTGGTTCGCAAGGTGCTCGGCGATGCGGCCCGCAACGGCCTGCCCGGCGATCATCATTTCTATATTTCTTTCAAGACGCGCGCGCCGGGAGTGACTATTCCCGCGGCCATGCGCCAGAAATACCCCGATGAGATGACGATCATTCTCCAGCACGAGTTTTGGGATCTATCGGTCAATGGCGAAGGTTTTGAAGTCAGTTTGTCTTTTTCGCGAAAGCCCGAACGGCTTGCTATTCCATTTGCCGCGATAACGGGTTTCAGCGATCCCTCGGTGCCGACATTCGGTTTCAAATTCATGGTGCCCGAAGTTGCGGAGGCTGGGGCCCCAACTCCTGAGACAATCCCAAATTCGGCGGGCAAAGGCGAGAGCGAGGCGGGACCGCCTTCCAAACGCAACCTGAGTCCGACGCCGATGGCAAAAGCGCTCGCGCCCGCCAAACCTTCGGACTCGTCGCCAAGTCCCGCCGCCGCCAAAACGACCGAAAAGTCAGAAGCGGCCAAGGTTGTTTCGATCGACGCGTTTCGCAAGAAGTAATGACGGACGGGCGCGAGCATGGGCGAGATCGTCAATCTCCGCAGAATTCGTAAGCGTCAGTTAGGCGCCGAAGCTGAAATCAAAGCGGCGGCCAACCGCGTCGCATTTGGCGTCTCGAAAAGTGTGAGAAGCAAAGCCCAAACCGAACGCGTCCTGGCGGACAGGCGTCTCGAAGCTCATCGGCGGCCGGACCCGGGCGATGCCGAGTGACTCGCCTGAATCTATTGGCGGCGGATCGATCCGTCCGGATGCCGGCGTGGTCAAGCGATCCCTCGTGATTGCCGGGCACCGCACGAGCATTTCGCTGGAAGAAACGTTCTGGCGTGAACTCAAGGCTTTAGCCAAAAGGCGCGCTCAATCGATCAATGCGCTCGTCGCCGAGATCGACGCCAATCGTGGACCCGCGAATCTATCATCGGCGATCCGCGTCTTCGTGTTCGAAAGCGTGATTCAATAGAGCCCAGATGCGGTCGGATCAGATTGCTGCAGCGCGCTGGGCGGCCGCGGCAGGGGCGGCATGGGATTCGTCGACGATTGCGTGGGATTATTTGGCGCCGGCGCAGGCGTTGATAGCTGCTCAGCAGCAGCCGCCCTGCGCCTTTCCTCATCGGCTTTTACAGTTTCGGCCTCCACGCGCGCACGATTGTCTTCCGACTTGAGCCGCGCTTGCTCAATCGAATAGGCCTCCAATTCCAACTCGCGCCGGCGCATGGATTGGCTGGCTTTCAGCCGTCGATTGAAGAAGGCGCGCTCACGTATGTCCGATTCCAGAGCCGCGATTCTGTTGGTCTCCCGCGCGATGGACTGAGCCGCGAGGCCGGCCACGAAGAGGCCGGAATCGACCTCGCGAACCAAGGCATCGATCGGCCCTCTCAACACAACATTGATCGCTGGTGGCGCCCCACTCCAGTATTTCGGCGTTTGCAATTCAGCGAATGCGGCGTAAATCTCCAGGATGAACGATCGAAGATCAAAATTCGCCTGCAGCGCCGCCTCGTCCCTGGAATCCCTCACTTCAAATGGACCAAAGCGGATTATTCCCGCTGTAAGGGATAAAGACGCATTGGCGTCGCCAACGCGCAAGGCTTGCTTGTTGAACTCCAGTTCGAAAGCGCGATTAATATTAGGTGGATCGATCGCATAGTCGGACGATTGCGCTTTTTCGACAATCCGACCAATCGCGCTCTGATCGAGATGCGGTATTCGCGCGCCTTGCAGCTTTATTTGGCCGGCTCCGGCGAGCCCAGCAACCAACGCGCTGGCGCTTTGTCCTGTACTAGCGAAGTCCATCGAGCCCGACACCTGACCCGCGAAGTTCGGCCGATCGAGGGCGATAGGCTCGGTTGAGACTTGCCCGGACACCGACGCATTCGGCCCGTCTCGTCGAATTGTCGCCCGTCCGGCGAGGGCGCCTCCGGCCACATTCATCGACAAATCATCGAGGCTGACTAGGCCCCGCCCAAGTTTTAGCTGCATGCCGGCGTCGTGGGCGAGAAGGCTATCAGTGACGTCAAGCGCGGCGACTTTGAGAGCGATATCGGCGGATGGCGGATTGACGAGTCCCGCGGAAAACTTAGCGTCCGACCAGAACGCTCCGGCCTTGGCCGACTGTGGCGCGCCAAGCGCCAAGCCAATCAAGGCGGAGAGCGACAATCGGTCCGCCTGCAAAGCACCCGTGAGTTGCGCTGCGGGCGCGGCGGAATTTTCACCAGCTACCGCCTGAGCGAGCGCTACATCCGGATCCGCTGGAATCGTGGGGCCTGGCTGCACCGACGCTGGCCAATAGGTCAAATCTCCAGAAAAACGCGTATGCCCGATTGTGCCCTGCAGTTGTGAAAAACTGAGTCGTTTGTCGCGCCAGGCGATATCAGCCAAAAGATCGGTCGGAATGGCGACAGTCGAATCCGGCGACGCTATGCCAAGCACCGCCAGGAGCGGCATCGAGTTAGCCGCCTTGACGCTGGCCAAACCCCTAACCAGTGCGCCGTCAACATCCGATGCTTTGTACGACAGCCGCCCCCGCCAGGCGAGATCAGCGCCAGCGAACGAAGCGGATATGTCCCCCTCCAGGCCGTCGCTCCAACGGCCGTGCGCCGAGGCGCCGATATGTCCGCGCCCTTGCCCTGCAAGCGACAAGGCCGGCAATCCGATCTGTCGCAGCAATGGAGCAGCGTCAGGCGCATCGAGCGATACAGTCGCGCTCAGCGTATTGGCGTCCCCAGCGGCGCGGTCGAATTTGGCGTCAACGCGCGTCACCCCCGCCGTACCCTGCATCGTCAGCGTATCCGTCGCGTCAGCCACGCCCTTGCTCGGCGCCGACGATTGCGCGTTGAAAGTCAGTTTTGCGGGCGAAAGCGCTCCTGAACGATCGACGAGCATGTCGCTGATCGGCCCCGGCGCCACGCGGCGGATCAGCAGTGCGAAATCGCGCAATCGCGCGGCGTCGATTTTGGCGCTAAGCCAGCGACCTTTCCCATCGCTGGCGCCGTTCGCCTCCACCGACGCTCCGCCAAGATCAGCAATCGACAAATGATCCAGCCGAACATCGTCGCCCTGTTTGGTTAGTTTGAGCGTCAGCGATCCTCCTTCGACCCGCGCTTCTCCCAATCGGGCGATGCGAATCGCATGCGCGTCGAGGGCCAGGGAAAGATCGATATCGCTGAGAAAATTCGTACTCGCGCTGACGTTAGGAAGCGCATCGATGTCAAGCGAATCCGTTTGCATATCCATAAACATGCGCCCACGCTCGACACCGACGGCGCGCGTCAAAGCCAAGGTTCCGGTGAAGGTCGAACGCTCAAGCGCAAGACTCAAATTTCGCGCGACAAAACCTGTCGCCGACAAATCCACATCGCCGATCGCCGAGGCTGACCGATAAGGCAATACCTCGCTAACAGCGGCGAGGCGCGCGCTCAAATCGGGGGCGCCAAGCGTGAGCCAGTCGCGCAGGCGTTGAATGTCGCCGATCCTGGCGTCCATCCGGCCTTTGAAGCCTGGAGCAGGACCGGCATCGACAACCCCTGACGCCAGGATATGGCTGCGTCCTGGCGGGCTCGCCTCAAGCTTCACGCCGGTCGGCGCGCTTGGATCAACATTTACGGAGAACGTAACGTCGGCAATCGTATCGCCGCCGAGTATCGCCGCCGGCGTTTCAAGTTCGACGGACAGGGCGACAGGCGGAGCGCTCTCGATCCCAAGCCCTGCCAAAGCGGCGCTCAACGCGCCATAAGCTTTTGCTGGCGACGCGGAGTCCTCGCCTTCCCCTCGCAGCAACGTATCGAAATTGAGCTGTTTGGCCGCAAGGACAATGCTCGCACGGGGCGGCGCGCCAAACTCCATCTGCGCCGAACCATTTGCCGCGAGCGCACGATCCTCCTGCCCAAGCCGGACATCAAGATTGTCTAGCGAGGCCCTGCGCAGGTCGGCTTTCAGGGCGCCAGAAGCACGCCAGGGCGTCGGCGCGTCGGCCCCCTTGATCAGTCCCGAAAAGGTTGCAGCGCCGGAATAACCGACGACCGCCACGCCCGCTGTCGCCGTCGCGTCGGTCAAAGCCAGGGCGCCGTCGAACTCGCTTCGCGGCAACCCGCCTCTGGCGTCGATTGCCGCCTTGAATCGCAAATTGTCGCCTTCAACGGCGCCCGTCGCAAAATTGAACGCGAGTTTTGCGCCGCCGGGACCGGGAGCTTCGCCCGAGCCTTTGAAAGGTCCAAGCAAGGAACCGGCCTCCGCATCAAGACTAATTCCGGCAACGGTGAATTCCGCGAGGCCATCGGCTCGCATTATTCTCACGCTGGCGTTGCGAACGACGACCTTGTCGAAAGCGATCGAATCGGAGCGTGACGCCATATCTAGTTTTGGCAGTGCGATTCCTCCGTCCGGACCCTGAACGAGATCGAGGATTGGACGTTCAAAGGAAGCCCGCGTGAACCGGAATTGGCCTCGCACAAGAGACGTCAGACCGAGCGCCAGTTCCATCTCGTCGCAAGAAAACAGGACGCCGCCAGTTTTAGGATCCGTGACTTCGACTTGATTCAAAGTGACGTAGGGGCTGGGAAGAAGCTTGAGATCGATCGCGCCCTTCACCTGAACGCGCTCGCTCAGGATGCGGGACAATTGCGCCTCGACCGCAACGCGCTGCTTGCTCCAATCGACGTAATAGGGCCCGATCAACGCCGCGGTCAGCGCCGAAATCAGGAGAAGAGCGATAACGGTAAGGCCGGTGCGCAAGATTGACCGTCAGTTCCTGGTGTGAGGCCGGATTGGAGGGAGGAACAATATCCCAATTCATGGCGCGAAAGTGACGATGCAAGACCGCGCGGGAAATCGACGCCGTCCCGGCCCGCCCAATAGGCCTATTGCCGCAGTATTTTGCCTGGGTTGAGGAGATTGGCAGGATCGAAGGCTTGTTTGATGCGCCGCATCAGATCAAGCGTCGCGGCAGGATATTCCTCTTCGACATAGGGGATTTTCTTTTGGCCGACGCCATGCTCCCCGGTGCAGGTTCCGTCCATCGCCAGCGCCCGGCGCACCAAGCGCGATGAAAACGCCTCCGCACGTGCGACATCGGCGGGATCATCCATGTCGACAAGGGGACTCACATGGAAATTGCCGTCGCCGACATGTCCGACAATCGGCGCCACCAAACCTGTCTCGGCAATATCCCGTTGCGTCGCTTCAACGCAATCGGCGAGCCGCGAGATCGGCACGCAGACGTCGGTCGCAAAAAGCCGCGCGCCCGGCCGCAGGGTGAATGACGCCCAATAGACGTCATGACGCGCCTGCCAAAGGCGGCTGCGTTCTTCGGGCCGCGTCGCCCACACGAAAGGGCCGCCGCCAAACTCAGCGGCGATATCGCCGAAACGTTGCGACTGTTCGGCGACGCCTGCCGATGTGCCGTGAAATTCAACAAACAGCATCGGCGTTTCGGGAAGTGAAAGTTTGGAATAATTGTTGCAAGCCTTCACCTGCATTGCGTCGAGCAATTCAATGCGCGCGACCGGTAGGCCTGACTGGATCGTCGCGATGACGGCGTCGCAGGCGGAGCGAACGTCCTTGAATGGGCAATGACCGGCCGATATCGCCTCGGGGATGCCGTGCAGCCGCAAGGTGATTTCGGTAATGATTCCCAATGTCCCCTCGGAGCCCACGAACAGGCGAGTCAAATCATAGCCAGCCGAGGATTTTTTCGCCCGGCTCGCCGTGCGCACGATAGAGCCATCCGCGGTCACGGCGACCAGCGAGAGGACATTATCTTTCATCGTGCCATAGCGCACAGCATTCGTACCGGAGGCGCGCGTCGCCGTCATCCCGCCGATCGAAGCGTCGGCGCCAGGGTCGATCGGGAAGAACAAGCCCGTATCGCGTAACTGTTCGTTCAACGCGATGCGATGCAGGCCCGGCTCGACGACGCAATCAAGGTCTTCAGCGTGAACGGCGAGAAGGCGATCCATGCGCGACATGTCGATCGACACGCCGCCGTGGAGCGCGTTGACATGCCCCTCTAGCGAAGTGCCGGCCCCAAAGGGGATAATCGGCGCATCGTGCTCGGCGCAAATGCGCACGGCGTCGACGACGTCCTGTGTGTTCTCTGCGAAAATCACGGCGTCGGGCGGCGCATTGGCGACCCAGGTCAGCGTATGGCCGTGCTGGACGCGCACCGCCTCCGAGGTGACGAGGCGATTGCCAAAACGCGCGGCCAAGGCGGCGTTCAGTGCTTCAACCGCCGCTGGTGAAAGATGGTCAGCGCGGCGGCGCAGATGGGTGGCGGCGAGCGTCTCGGCTGCGATGTTCAAAGGTGAGTCCTCCTGGGAAAGAGGATAAGATGAGGGGCTGGCGAGGGCAAATGGAACCGCGGCCGAGGATTTTATCGGTCATCCTCGACCTGTTCGACTCGGCGCAAGCCGCCGGAGTTCGGACTATCCACAGGCCATCTTGACGAAGAGCGCCGCAAGCGATTGCATGGAGGGATTCGGCACGCCTCTTGCATTGATTCGCCGGATAGCCGCCACGACGCTATTAGCGCTTTCGTCGCGGCCGGAGGACACGCCCAGAGCCGGCTTCCTCGCTGCCGCATGAATAGCAGCGAGTTGTGTGAGCGGCATGCGCGTATATTTAGCCATTGCGCGTACAACGATCATCGAGCCGCGCCGACTGTCAAGCGGCCAGGGCGGATGGAACGTTTGGGAGGAAATCACAAGTTTAAGGGGGGTGATCGGCATGCGGCCTGATCGCCATCGACGAATGTCTCGATTGATCGGCCGCCAACAGGAGCGGTTGACATGATGAATGTTCTTTTGCACGCAGCCCTTGGCGGCGCCGTCGTCGCCGCGTCGTTCTCCGCAGTCAGCGCCCATGATATTTATACCGACGTGCACGGCAGGAACGGCCAGCTCTGCTGCGGCGGCGATGATTGCGCCGCGACATCTTTTCGTGAACACGGCGGCCAGTTCGAGTTCCTGACGCGCGAGCGTCAATGGATCGCAATCCCCGAAGATCGCATCACGTTCTTGCCTATACCTGGCGATCCGCCGAGCGACGATTCTCATCGCGCGCATTTATGCTATCGCTCAGCGACCGACAATGATCGGCTCGGCGGCGCCTCGTCGAACGTCTTTGACAGCATCTTTCTCTATTGCGCCTTTATTCCGCCAGGCTCGATTTGAGCGACTTTCAGACGCGGGCGATCAAGCGGCAAGTCAGCGGCTCACCCCGCCCGCCGTAGCGCGCCACTCGCCGCGTCGAAGACCGACTTTGCGCCAAAGGCAATGAATAATACGCCCACGACGCGCGTCACGGCGACACCGTGGCGCAGGAAGAAGCGCCGCACTCCCGGTAGGCCGGCGGCGAATATCAGCGTCATATCCGCCATCAGGAACCCGACGAAAGCGGCCAGCATCAATTGCGGCGCGTCGGCGAAGGTCAGTTGGCCCGCGAATGGCGCGGCGATCGCCGTGAACATCGCCACCGCGACGGGATAGGCTTTGGGGTTGGTCAACCCGAACACCATGCCGGCGATCAGCGGGCGGCGAGCGCCGATGGTTTGCGGTGGGGCGTCTTTTTTCGTCACCACCGCTTTGACGCCGAGATAGATCAGATAGAATCCGCAGGCGGCGCCAAGCAATTCAAACAGCACGGGTCCGATCCGGTTGACACCGATGATCGCCGCGAAAGCAAGCGCCCCCCAGGAGACGTCGCCGACCAGATGGCCGCTGATGAACCACGCGCCCGCCTTGCGCCCTTTTGACGCCGCCAGCGTGAATAGCGCGAGAAAAGCCGGCCCGGGCGAGATGACATAAAGAAAAGCTGCCGCCGCCGTCGCGAGATAAATCTTTTGCGCCATCATCGCTTATTTCTCCGTCGCCAGTTTCTTGAGGGCGTAGAGCGCCGCCTGGGCGTCCCTCGGCGAAAGATCGTCCGGATCGATCGCGGCGAGCTTCTCCCGCAATTCATCCCTGTCATTCCTGGGCGGCGCCGGCTTCGGCGCGACCGCGAACAGCGGCAATTCGTCGATGCTGCGCAAGGCAGCGCCGGAACGATTGGTCGCTTCAAGCTCCGCCAGGATCACGCGCGCCCGATCGATTACGCTCGGCGGCAGGCCAGCCAATTTGGCGACCTGGATGCCGTAGGAGCGATCGGCCGAGCCCGGCGTCACTTCATGCAAAAACACGAGATTATTGTTCCACTCGGTCACGCGCATGGTGAGATTGAACAAGCGCGGCAGTGTTTTGGACAATCGGGTCAATTCGTGAAAATGCGTGGCGAACAGCGTTCGCGAACGATTGACCGCATTAAGGTGCTCAATGGTCGCGAAGGCGATCGATAAGCCGTCGAAAGTGGCGGTGCCCCGCCCTATTTCATCGAGGATGACGAGCGAACGAACGCTGGCCTGGTTGAGGATCGCCGCCGTCTCGACCATTTCGACCATGAAGGTCGAACGGCCGCGCGCCAGATCGTCGGCCGCCCCAACGCGCGAAAAAAGCCGATCGACAATGCCGATATGGGCGCGCCGCGCCGGCACGAAAGAGCCCATTTGCGCCAGCGTCGCGATCAGCGCGTTTTGCCGCAAATAGGTCGACTTGCCCGCCATATTGGGGCCGGTGATCAGCGCGATGCGCCCGCCATCGGCGATCTCGCCGGAAAGATCGGCATCGTTGGCCACAAAAGGCTCGCCGCGCGCGTGAAGCGCCGCCTCGACCACAGGATGGCGCCCTCCTTCGATGATAAAGCGCAGCGAATCATCAACGATCGGACGTGTCCAGTCGCGGCTGACCGCGAGTTCGGCGAGTGCGCAGGCGACGTCGATCTCCGCAAGCGCCAGGCCCAGCCCCCGGATCGCCTCCATTTGAGCAAGGCACGCCAGCCGCAACCTGTCGAACGCGGCAAGCTCCAGCGCGAGGGCGCGATCGGCGGCCGAGGCGATTTTCGCCTCAAGTTCGGCGAGTTCGTTCGTCGAAAAGCGCATGGCACCCGCCATGGTCTGCCGATGGATGAACGTCGCGGAATGGGGTGGGCGCAACAGCCGCTCGCCCTGCGCCTGCTGTGTTTCGATATAGAATCCCAAGAAATTGTTGTGCTTGATCTTGAGCTGCCGCGTTTCGGCAAGCTCGCAATATTTGCCTTGCAGTTCGGCGATGACGCGCCGGCTCTCGTCCCGAAGCGCACGCGCCTCATCAAGCGGCGCCAAAGCGCCAGGGCGCACGAAGCCGCCATCACGTTTGTTCAACGGCAATTCGTCGTTCAGCGTCGCCGCAAGCTCGCCCTCTAGCGCGCCATCGGCCTGAACAAGCTGAGCGCAGGCCTCGGCCAGACCGGCGCTTGGGGTCGACTGCTCGGCCAGTTTGCGCCCCACCAGCCCAGCGACATTCAGTCCATCGCGCATCGCCGCCAAATCGCGCGGGCCGCCACGATCGAGACTCAGGCGCGACAGCGCGCGGATGAAGTCGGGGGCCGCGCTCAAAATCGCGCGCAAATCGGCGCGCAGGCGCCCCTCCCCCACGAAATAGGCGACCGAATCGAGGCGCTGAACGATGTCGGCTTGCCGCGTCAACGGGCTCGCCAATCTTTCGGCGAGTTGACGAGCGCCGGCGGAGGTCAGGGTCAGGTCGATCGCCGCAAGCAGCGATCCCGCCCGTTCGCCCGAAAGCGTGCGCGTCAATTCGAGATTGGCTCGCGTCGAGGCGTCGATTTCAAGACTGGAGCCGCGAACACGGCGCGAGGGCGGCGACAGAGCCGGGCGCGCGTCGATCTGGGTGCGCTGGATATAGCCGAGCGCGATCGCCGCCGCGCCAATTTCCGCGCGCGTAAAGGCGCCGAACCCATCGAGCGTCTCAACCCCGTAGAAATCGCAAATGCGTCGTTCCGCGAGAACGCCGTCGGTCATGTCGCGCCCGATGGGCGTAACGGCGGCGCGCGTTTCGGAAAAAAGGCGAGCGATCGCGGGATCGTCGAACAGGGCCTGCGGCGCCAATATTTCGCTCGGTTCGATACGGGCGATTTCGACGGCCAGACCTACTTCATCGGTCTCGCTCAACGAGAAGGCGCCGGTCGAAATATCCAGCGCCGCAAGGCCGAACAGCGCGCGCGTCTCGCCTGTCTTCACGCGCTGAACCGCCACGAGAATATTGGCGCGGCCGGGCTCCAGTAGCCGATCCTCGGTGATCGTTCCAGGCGTCACCAGACGCACGACATCGCGGCGAACGACGGATTTGGCGCCGCGTTTTTTCGCCTCGGCCGGATCCTCAAGCTGTTCGCAAACCGCGACGCGATGACCCTGGCCTATCAGCCTTTGCAGATAATCGTCGGCGCGCTCGACCGGCACGCCGCACATGCGGATATCTTCGCCTTCGTGCTTGCCTCGCTTGGTCAACACAATGCCCAGCGCCCGGCTCGCAATTTCAGCGTCCCGGAAGAACAATTCGTAAAAATCGCCCATTCGATAGAAAAGCAGGCAATCGGGATTGGCGGCCTTGATCGCCAGATATTGCGCCATCATGGGCGTGAGGCGTGCAGGCTCCTTGGCGTAGGACGCGGCGGGACCATTGACTTGGCTTTCTTCCGGCTCTCTCACGTCCGCTTCGCTGATCATGGCGGCGACCCTAGCAAAAGCAAAGCGGCAAAGCATCGGTGGAGCGTCAGGTTTCCACGATGATGTTCGAGGAATCTGCTGGCGCGTTTGCGATGGGAGTCGTCGATGACGATGCAAACGCGGGAATTGGCGTTGGGCTCGCTCGAGACCCCCAACGGGGTTCATTTTTAGGCAATAAGCTCTTGACAAAAGTTTCCTAGGAAACTATAGGTCGAAACGTGCGCGATCCATGTCTCAATCGGAACGCCAGCAGGAACTCTCATGAACGCCCGACCCGATCACCCAAACCGCCGCGGATCCCACGCTTCAAGCGGGAAATCCGTAAGCGAGCTCGAATCTCATCTCGGTTACTGGCTGCGATTTGTGTCCAATCATGTTGCGCAAGCCTTCCAGAGAAAAATGGAAGCCGCCGACGTCACCGTTTCGGAATGGGTCGTCATGCGCGAGATGCACCGGCTGGGGCCCACATCGCCGACCGAACTTGGACAGAAGATAGGAATGACGAAGGGGGCAATATCGAAACTGGTCGCCCGCCTGGAGCGCAAGGAGCTGCTCATCCGCTCGATCACCGAGGCCGACCGCCGCAACCACGTGATCGAACTGACAATTGCCGGCCAGACGCTTGTCCCGGCCCTCGCCCGGTTGGCGGACCAGAACGACGAAGAGTTCTTCGGCCATCTGTCGAAACCCGTGCGTGACCAACTCGTTAGCGCAATGAAAGAGGTCGTCCGCCTTCATCAACTGAAAGCCGTCCCGATTGACTGAGCGACACAGAAAGGAAAGTCCAATGAGCATGAGCGCAGAAGCCAGAACCGTCATTGAAGAATGCGTCAAACGCTCGCATCAGGGAACAATCAGCTTCGGCGAAGTTGTCGGCAAGCTGATGCAAGTGGGCGTCGAGACATATCTGGCGGATTACCGTCGCTGCGAGAACATTTATTATCTGCCGTCGGGCGAAACCTATGCGGTCAAATTCACGTCGCCGGAAATGTCCGTCGCCGAAGCTTTCAATGCGGACGACGTCAGCGAAGCTGTTCGGGGGGCGCAAAGCGGCGCGGTCAAATATCCGGAATTCATGCAACGCACCATGGCAGCCGGTTGCGTCGGCTATTTCGTATGGATCGCCGGCCGGCATGTGCAATATTTTGGCCGTCGCGGCGAAGTGCATATCGAGCGCTTTCCGACGTCCGCCTAAGTCTTCAGCGGCAAGTGCATCAACGGCCCCGGCCCTTCGCCCAATTCGATATTGCGCCCAGCGATGATGGCTTTTTCAACAAAGGCCTTGGCGCTCGTCACGGCCTCTTCAAGCTCGCGGCCCCTAACGACATAGGCCGATATCGCCGCCGAAAGCGTGCATCCTGTTCCGTGCAGGTTGCGCGAAGCGACGCGCGGTCCCGCGTAGCGGCGCGCGCGCGTCTCCGTGATAAGAATATCGACCGCTTCTGGCGATTCGAGATGCCCGCCCTTCATCAGAACGGCGCGGGGGCCGAGTTCGAGCAGGGCGCGCCCTTGTCGGGTCACCTCCTCCTCGTCGCGCGCGGGCGCCTCGCCAAGAAACGCCGCGGCTTCCGACAGATTGGGCGTGAGACAATCGACGTGTGAGAAGAGGTACGATTTCATCGCCGCTACCGCAGCGGGCGCAATCAGCGGATCACCGGAAGAGGCGATCATCACAGGATCGAACACGACAAAGCGGGGTGAAAAGCCAGCAAGCGCCGCCGCCACGGCCTCGACAATTTCCAGACTGGAAAGCATGCCGATCTTGACCGCGGCGACGTCGAAATCTCTTGAGACCGCGTCGATTTGCGCTGCAACAATCGTGGCGGGAAGGGTGAAGACGGCACGCACGCCGAGCGTGTTCTGCGCCGTCACAGCCGTCAATGCGCTGGTCCCATAGACGCCGAGCGCGGCGAAAGTCTTCAGATCTGCCTGAATGCCTGCGCCAGCGCCGGAATCGGAACCGGCGATCGTCAGGGCGACAGGCGTCTTGCGCTTCAAGCCGCTCTCCGCGTCGCCGCCAGCCACGCCTTGGCGCGCCCGTCGGGATCCGCGTTCAGCGTGATGTCGGTCACGACAGCCGCGCTATCGGCCCCCGCGGCTAGGCATAAGGGCGCCCGCTCCAGACTGATGCCGCCAATGGCGACCAACGGCCGCTTGCCGACAAGCCGTTTCCATTCGCCGATGCGCGCCAACCCCTGCGGCGCAAAGGGCATAGCCTTAAGAATGGTGGGATAGATCGGCCCCAACGCCACATAATCTGGATCGAACGACAAAGCGCGATCGAGCTCAACGTGATCGTGCGTGCTGATTCCAACGCGCAAGCCCAGCGCGCGAATGCGCTTCATATCGGCGCCATCGAGATCGCCCTGGCCGAGATGAATGAAATCGGCGCCTTCATCGATGGCGATTTCCCAGTAATCATTGACGATGAGTTGCGCGCTGTGGCGTGCGCAATACGCCAGCGCCGCGTGCGTTTGCACCCGCACATCCGCGTCCGCACGGTCCTTGACGCGCAATTGGATCAGTCTTGCGCCGACCGTAACCAGCCGCTCGACCCATGCGGCGCTGTCGACGATCGGATAAAAAGGGTCGAGATCGCTCAAACTGCGCGCCGTCATCGTGCGAGAACCGGCCTGCCGAGTACCGGCGTCGAAGGCGCCGCCATATCGCGCGCCTCCATCGGACCGGCAAGGTAGGCGGCGCGCCCCGCCTCGACGGCCCCCGCGAAAGCCTGCGCCATCGCGACGGGGTCGCCCGCCTTGGCGACGGCGGTATTCAACAACACCGCATCATAGCCCAGCTCCATCGCGGCGGCGGCGTGCGAGGGCAGGCCGATGCCAGCGTCGACGACAAGCGGAATATCGGGGAAATGGGCGCGCAAAGCCTGCAAGCCGAAGGGGTTGTTCAGGCCCTTGCCCGAGCCGATCGGCGCCCCCCACGGCATCAAAACCCTGCATCCCGCCTCGATCAGCCGCTCGGCGACGATGAGGTCTTCGGTCATGTAGGGGAAAACGGCGAAGCCGTCGTCGCTCAAGATCCTCGCGGCTTCGGCAAGGCCGAAAACATCCGGCTGCAACGTGTCGGCCTCGCCGATCACTTCAAGCTTGATCCAGTTGGTGGCGAATATCTCACGCGCCATTTGCGCCGTCGTCACCGCTTCTTTGACCGAGTGGCAGCCGGCGGTATTGGGCAGCACGCGAATGCCAAGCGTGCGGATGAGCGACCAAAAATCCTGGCCTTCGCGCAAGCGGCCTGATTCGCGGCGCAACGAAACCGTGACAATATCGACCCTAGCCGCACGCACGGCGTCGGCAAGGATCGCTGGCGACGGATATTGCGCGGTCCCCAGCAATAGACGCGAGGCGATCTCGACGCCATAAAGCTCCATAGTTCAGCCTCCTTGCCTTGGCGCGACGATCTCGATCTTGTCGCCCTCGGAAAGCCGCGTCAGCGCGCGCGCCCGCGCCGCGACGAAATGACCGTTCAAAGCGGTCGCAACGACGGCGTCGCGATAGTCGAGCGCTTCAAGCGCCTCGGCGAGCGTCGTAGCGCCAAGCTCAAGCTCGGCGCCGTTGACGATGATTTTCATTTGTATCCCTGACATCCCGCAGAATCGTCGCGGCCGCCTTTTGCGCAAAGGCCGGCGAAAGAAGAAAGCCGTGACGGTAAAATCCATTAAGATAGTTCGTTGCGCCGCGCCGAACGATGCGCGGCAAATTGTCGGGAAAGGCGGGACGCACGTCGGCGCGCATCTCGACAATCTCCGCTTCGCCAAAGGCCGGGTGCAACGCATAAGCGGCGCTCAGCAATTCGATCGCCGAACGCGCGGTGACGGAGCCGCGCTCGGCGCTCTCGATCATCGTCGCTCCCACCATGAACAGACCATCGGCGCGCGGTACAACGTAGAGGGGAATGCGCGGATGCAAAAAGCGGATCGGCCGAGCCAAGGAAATTTCCTTGGTGCGCAAGATCAGCATTTCGCCCCGTACGCCGCGAAGCTCTTCGAGCGCATCGCGCGCAGCGAATCCTCGACAATCAAGCACGGCGCCGGCAAACAACGAAGGCGCGGCGCCGTCGACCCCGAAGCTTATCGCGACGCCTCGCTCGGCGAGACGATCCCTGAGCGCGCCAAGCGCCATGCGCGGATCGAGATGCCCTTCTCGTGCGAAAAATAACCCCTTGCGGAAGCGCCCGGCCAAGTCGGGCTCCAGCGCGCCAATGCGCGTCTCGTCGACGCGTTCATGATTCAGCGTACGCGCAGCGAAGCGCTCGATTTCGCCGACATCGCGCGGCGCCGCGACGACGAGCGTGCCGTTACTCGCAACGCCGGGAACGCGCCGCGCCCACCAATCCAGCGCCTGCGCACCGAGATCGACAACTTCGGCCGGCGCGCTTTCTCCTTCGCACCACGGCGCCAGCATGCCGCCCGCGCACCAGGAGCACGCAGCCTCGCCAAGATGCGCGGCGCGCTCGACGATCTCAACCTCCGCGCCGCGCTCGGAGAGTTCGAGCGCCGCAGTAAGGCCGACGACGCCAGCGCCGACGACGGTGACGCGCATCGCTTTATTCCGCGGCAGGCACGTAGAGCGCGCCGCCCTGTTCGATAAACTCTTTCGACTTCTCTTGCATGCCGGCCAGCGCTTCAGCCTCTTTGCGCAAATCCCTGGTGATCTGCATCGAGCAGAATTTTGGTCCGCACATCGAGCAAAAATGCGCGACCTTGTGCGAATCCTTCGGAAGCGTCTCATCGTGATATTTGCGCGCCGTGTCGGGATCGAGCGACAGGTTGAACTGATCCTCCCACCGAAAATCGAAACGGGCGCGCGACAGCGCGTCGTCGCGCAATTGCGCCGCCGGATGGCCCTTGGCGAGATCGGCGGCATGGGCGGCGATGCGATAGGTGATGACGCCTGTCTTCACATCGTCGCGATCCGGCAGGCCGAGATGCTCCTTCGGCGTGACATAGCAGAGCATCGCTGTGCCGAACCAGCCGATCATCGCGGCGCCGATGCCCGAGGTGATATGGTCGTAGCCTGGCGCGATGTCGGTTGTCAGCGGCCCCAGCGTATAAAAAGGCGCCTCGCCGCATTCGGCGAGTTGCTTGGTCATATTGACCTTGATCTTATGCATCGGCACATGGCCGGGCCCCTCGATCATAACCTGGCAACCCTTATTCCAGGCGACTTTGGTCAGTTCGCCGAGCGTCTCGAGTTCGGCAAATTGCGCCGCATCATTGGCGTCGGCGATCGAGCCGGGGCGCAGCCCGTCGCCGAGCGAGAACGAAACATCGTATTTGCGCATGATGTCGCAAATTTCGTCGAAGCGTTCGTAGAGGAAGCTTTCGCGATGGCCCGCTAGGCACCAGCGCGCCATGATCGACCCGCCACGCGAGACGATGCCGGTGACGCGCCTGGCGGTCAGCGGCACATGCGCAAGGCGCACGCCGGCGTGAATGGTGAAATAATCGACGCCCTGCTCCGCCTGTTCGATCAGCGTATCCTTGAACACCTCCCAATCGAGCTTCAGCGGATCGCCGTCGACTTTTTCAAGCGCCTGATAGATCGGCACGGCGCCGATCGGCACCGGCGAATTGCGCAAAATCCACGAACGAATATTGTGGATATTACGCCCCGTCGAGAGGTCCATCACCGTATCGGCGCCCCAGCGGATCGACCAGACCAGTTTTTCGACTTCCTCGGCCACCCCGGAACTGACGGCGGAATTCCCAATATTGGCGTTGACCTTGACGAGGAAATTGCGGCCGATCGCCATCGGCTCCAGTTCGAGATGGTTGATGTTGGCGGGAATGATCGCGCGGCCTCGCGCCACTTCGTCACGCACAAATTCCGACGTCACAAACTCCGGAATGGCGGCGCCAAAGCTGTCGCCGTCGGCGAGAGTGGCCGCCGCATGATCGACCGCGCTTTCGCGCGCCACATTTTCGCGATGCGCGACATAGACCATTTCCGGCGTGATGATACCCGCCCTGGCGAATTCATATTGCGTGACCATCTGGCCGGGGCGACCCGCGCGTAAGGTCCGCGTGGCGGGGCAATGCGGCGCCAACCGATCGGTCGAGACATTGCCATTGTCCTCGGGCTTGACTGCGCGCCCTTTGACAACGTCGAAGCCGCGCGCGGCGATCCAGGTCTCGCGAACCGCTGGAAGACCGGCGGCCAGATCGATGCGCGCATCAGATTCGGTATAGGGGCCTGAGGGATCATAGACGCGAACCGGCGGCTCCAGCGGATCGCTCAATGTAATCTCGCGCAGCGGCACGCGCATGTCGGGATGCGACCTCGGCGCGGCGTAAACTTTATGCGATCCCGCGATGGGCCCCGTCGTCACGCTTTGCGGAACAGGCTGGAATTTCTTCGATTTGGCGTGTTGGTTCATGACCATCCTCCGGTAGCGCGGGCCGTCGAATCGCGGCGCTATGGAGGAAGTCGGGCCGGAGAAATAAACCGCTTTGGCCCAAACCTCGTCCCTTCGCCGGCATGACCCGGATCAGGTTCAAAGGGTCCGGCTGACCGCCATCTCAGCCCCCCAATCGGGGCTCCCCTCGAGCGAGGCGGAATCTGGGCCGCAAAAGGCGCGGTGTCAATCCGATTCGCCGGCAAATTTCCATCCGTCCCTTCGCCTTGCCGCTTCCAGCGAAAAAGGCCAATGTCTTTTCAGGCCAATCATGCAGTTTGACGCGCTGGGAGCGCACGGATCGTGACCTTGCTGTCTTCGCCTTTGTTGATTTCTTCGTCCCTGTCGCGTCGCCACCTAATGCGCGCGACGGCCTTACTGCCCGGACTCGCCCTATGGAGCGCGGCTCGCGCGCAAACGGCGCCCAAACCCGATTCGACGGTCGATATGGCCAAGGCGCTGGAGCCGGGCCCGCTGCCGGAATTATCAATTGGCGACCCGGCGGGCGTGCCGGTGATCGAATATGGCTCGGCGACATGCCCTCATTGCGCGCATTTTGACCGCGACATCTGGCCCGAATTCAAGAAGAGCTATGTCGACACCGGCAAAGTGCGGTTCATTTTCAGGGAATATTCGCGCAATAATCTCGACGTTGGCGCTTTCATGCTGGCGCGTTGCGTTGGCGATGACAAAGCCTTTGCGACAATCGAGCTTCTATTCGCCTCGCAGGATTCCTGGGCTTTTGGAGGCAATCCGCTGGACGGCCTGATCGCCGCCTTGCGGCCGACCGGCATGAGCCACGATAAAGCGAATGCCTGCCTCAAGGATCAGGCCAAAGCGGATGCATTCGCTCAAATCGTCAAGACGGCGGATGACAAATTCAAGGTCTCGGGCACGCCGACTTTCATCATCGACGGCAAAATCTATGGCGGCGCTCTTAGCCTCGACGAATTGAACGCGATTTTGAAGCCTCTTGTGAAATAACGTTCGGATCGTCTAAGCGGCGCCGAACCGCCTACCAGCGCAAGAGCCGATCGCCCGCGAAAGCGCCGACGGCTGCGACGATCAGGGTCGCGAGCGGATACCAGCTCGCCACGAACAGCGGCGAATCGTCCGGGCAATTCGAGGCATAAAGGGTCGCTGCGATTCCCGCGGCGGCGGCGCCCGCCAGCGCCCCCGCAATCCCAGGATTGCGCGGCGCCCCCTCGCGCATGACAAACAGCAAAGCGGCCAGCGGCGCGATCGACAGAAGCGGGATGATCGTCAGGCAATGCATGGCATTGGACCCGATCAGCTTCGTTCCCCACAAATCCGCAGGGACCAGCGTCAATTCTACGACGACAGCGGCGCCAAGTAGCAGAAAGGGCGCAAGCAAAGTTAAGGCGAGGGCCCCCGGACGCGCGTCGGGACGCAGCAGCCGCCAAGCCAGAAGCGCCGAGGGCAAAGCGAGCGCCAATGTATCGACGAATTTTAGGTCGAACCGTAGCGTATGCGCCGCATGGGCGATGTCCGAACGCGGCCCAACGATCATCGCGAAGAGACAGGCGCTAACCAGAGCGCCGGCGCCCAGCGCTAAGGAAAATCGGGCGCCCAAGTTTAGCCCCGGGCGCGAAGGGTCCGCCGCAAGGGCATCGATAAGCTGGGAAGTCTTCATTGCGAAGCGTTCCTCCATGCAGAGGCCAGCAGTTTCAGGGATCGATGCAGGGCGACGCGAACCGCACCCTCGGTCATCGACAAGCGCGTGGCCGTTGCCGCGATCGACTGCCCTTCAAGCGAGATTGAGCGGACAATGTCGCGCTGACGCGGCGCAAGTTGCGCTATAAGACGTTCGGCATCGCTGCGCGTGTGCGGATCTTCGACCTCGGGAGCGGCGAGCGTCATCTCGAAATCCTCGATCGGCTGAAATCGGCGCGCGCCGCGGCGGCGCATGGCGTCGATGATTTTATGGCGCGCAATCGCGCCAACCCAGGGGGCAAGCCGAAGGCCGCCATCCCAGGTGTTGCGCTTGAGGTGAATCGCCAGCAACGTCTCCTGCACGACATCCTCGACATCCGCATCGCCAACGCGCGCCCGGGAGAAAGCGCCGCGCGCCATCGTCCGAACCGAGCGCGCAATTTCTTCAAGCAACCGACGGTAGATCGCCTCGTCGCCCGCTATGGCGGCGCGCATCATCCCGGCCCATTTTTCATCGATTTGGCCGTCGCCCACAGCAGCGCTCATTCGTCATTCGCACGACTGAAACAAATGTTACATATTCGAGGGAGCATTTTTGACTTCATGTGCGGTCGGCAGGGTGAACATATTCTTAGCCGGGGTGTAACATGGGCGACGAAGACCGCGAAGTCATCTCGTGAGGATCGACGAACCCTCCGAGGAATTCATCCATGTCCGACGCCCACCTCCCCTCCCCACGCGTCGCCGCGGCGCTTCCCAATCGCAGCGGGGTCGGCTTAAAGCCGGAACATATCGACGAAATCCTCCGCGACCGGCCGGCATTGGGTTTTTTTGAGATCCATGCCGAGAATTATATGGGCGCGGGCGGGCCGCCGCATCGCCGGCTTGAGGCGATTCGCGCGCTTTATCCACTTTCGTTGCATGGCGTCGGGCTCTCGATCGGGTCGCCAAAGCCGCTCGATCGCGAGCATCTTGCTCGCCTCGCCGCGCTCGCGAGGCGCTATCAGCCGGGTCTCTTTTCGGAGCATCTCGCCTGGTCGAGCCATGACGAAGGCTACCTGAACGACCTTCTGCCGCTTCCCTATACGCAGGAGACGCTCGCGACTGTCTGCGAGCATGTGGACCAGGTGCAGACGGCATTGGGTCGCCCCATGCTGCTCGAGAATCCTTCGACTTATGTGGTCTTTAAAGAGAGCACGATCTCCGAAACCGACTTTATCCGGGAGATCGCCAGGCGCACAGGCTGCGGCCTTCTGCTCGACGTCGGCAATGTCTTGGTTTCCGCAATCAATCACGGCTTCGATGCGCTTGCTTATCTCGACGCGTTTCCGCTCCAGCGTGTGGGCGAAATCCATCTTGCAGGCTTTGCAGAGGCCCGAGATGATTCCGGCCATCTCGTGTTGATCGACGCGCATGATTCTCCGGTGCGCGATCGTGTCTGGGATCTCTATCGCGAAATGATTGCGCGGCGTGGACCAATCCCCACGTTGGTCGAGTGGGACAATGACGTGCCGGAATGGCCAGTTTTGCTGGGCGAGGCGCGCCGCGCCGAGGCGGCAATGGCTCAAGCCCTCTCGACAATGAACGAAGGCGCCCGCCGCCATGCCGTTTAGCCAGACGATCGAGGCCTTTGCGCGCGCATTGGCGGACCCGACGCGCGCGCCGCCCGCTCAGACGGTCGGGCGCGAGAACAGGCCAGATGCGCGTCGTTTCGCGGTCTACCGCAACAATGTCGCGATGTCGCTGATCGCCGCCGTCGAGGCCCGCTATCCCGTGACGCGGCGCCTGGTCGGCGATGCGTTCTTTCGCGCGATGTCGCGGGCGTTCGTTGCGCACAACAAACCGCGTTCGGCGGTGATTCTGCACTACGCCGCCAATTTTCCCGGCTTCATCGCAGAGTTCGAACCGGCGCGCGACCTTCCTTATCTCGCCGATGTCGCCCGTCTGGAGAACGCCTGGGTTGAGGCCTATCATTCCGCGGAAGCCGAGCCCTTGGCCGTGGCGGCGCTGGCGGCCGTCGACCCCGCAAAACTTGGCGATTTGAGGTTCGCGTTCCATCCCGCCGCCAGGCTGCTCCGCTCAAGCCATCCGGCGGCCTCGATCTGGGCCGGGCACCAGGGCGAGGGCGACGCCAAACCGCCTGACGATTGGCGCGGCGAGGAGATTCTCGTCTCGCGGCCAGACGCGGATGTCGGGGTGCGCATTCTTCCCTTCGGCGGCTATTCCTTCGCCCACGCGCTGCAAAACGGCGCGACGCTCGGCGAAGCCCATTTGGCCATGAATTTTGAGGGTTTCGACCCCGGTAGCCATCTGATCGGCCTAATCGAGGCGGGGGCGATCTCGCGGTTTCAAATCTAAGGAGAAAGCTATGAGTATCAACCAGAACGTCGCCGCCCAAAGCGGCGCGCCGGGCGCCGTTGCGCGGTTTACAGAAGCCATCTTCGGAATCATCCCGCTATCCCTGACGATGCTCGCACTGAGATTTGCGCTTGCCGTGCCCTTCTGGTTCTCGGGCCTGACCAAGTGGGACGGCTTTTTGAATCTTTCGTTCGGGGCGAAAACATTGTTCGCCGAGGAGTTCAAGCTGCACATTTTTGGCGCCGAACTCCCCTATCCCGCGCCCGAACTCATGGCGACATTGTCAGGCGTCGCTGAAGTCACTTTTCCCGTCATGTTGGTTTTCGGCCTTGGCGCGCGCTATGCGGCGTTTGGCCTGCTCGCGATGACGGCGATCATTCAGCTCACGGTTCCCGACGGCTGGGCCAATTTCCATCTGCCATGGGCCGCTATGGCGCTGGCGATCATGACCTTCGGACCCGGCAAGATCGCGCTCGATTATATCTTGGGGCTCGATGCGTCGTCACGCGGGGAATGAGAAGCACCGGAGGGAATCGCCGTTAAGAACGAAAGACGGATTCCGTCCGAGATCGTCCTTCGCTGCCTACAGAGGCAAGCCAAGCAGGCAAGGTGTTGTTAATCGAAAGCTGCGAGAAACATAAGGGGCGAGCGTCTTACTGTCGCCAACCGTCGTGGACGTGTCCCCGTGTCAGCACCAACCAGCGACTTTCTTGCCATGGTCCGTCACGTCGCCGAGACCTCGGGCGGACAGCGATCGCGCGATGGGACTCGCGCCGAATGGATGATTCCGCCTGGCGCTGTCGCCAGCGTCCGTCGGGATGGCGACATTGGGTAAGGACCACGCTTATTCCGCACTCGACGGCTTACGCGGAATCGCCGCGATTTCGGTCGTCATTTACCACTACAGCGACAATCTGGGCTGGGAATTACTCCCTAACGCTTATTTGGCTGTCGACTTCTTCTTTATTCTAAGCGGATTTGTCATTGCTCACGCCTATGAAGCCCGACTTCAGGCCGGTCAAACCGTCCCGGAATTCATGCAGCGGCGTCTGATTCGTCTTTATCCGCTTTATTGGCTTGGCACGACATTGCCGATCGTCGTCATCATCGCTGCCCTGTTGCTAGGTCAACCACCTTCGGAAGGGACACGGATCACGACGTCTTATTTTCTCGGGCTTCTATTTCTGCCGACCCCGCCAGCCCTCTCGGTTTTCGGCTCCCGGGTGTTTCCACTAAATATTCCCGCCTGGTCATTGTCGCTTGAGATTGGCGTCAACGCGATTTATGCGTTCGCCAACGTGCATTTGACGACACTGCGTTTGGCGACGATTGTCGCAGTTTCCGCCTTGGGATTAATCGCGATCGCTGGCTTCTACGGCACGCTTAATTTGGGCCATAGTTGGCCTACCTATTTGGGCGGATGGGTTCGCGTGTTTTGGTCGTTCTTCGCCGGCATTTTGGCGTTTCGCATTTTTGGGGCCAATCGGCGGCCAACCCTGCCCTCGTCCATCGCTGCGCTCCTAGCATTCGTCATGGTCGCCGCCTTCGCCTGGCGGGATGACGGAAAGGCGATCGGCCTGTTCAGCGCGCTAATTCTCTTTCCAGGAATCGTGTGGGTCGGCGCACAGGTTCGTCTCAATGGGATCGCTCAACGGCTGGCGGCCTGGTTCGGCGCAATCTCCTATGCGCTCTACATCACGCACGAACCGATCTTCGATGCGCTCTGGGTCCTTTGTCGGCTGAACCACTGGGATCCCAGATTGGCTTTCTGGCCTAATTTGATCGGCTGGATTCTCATCGCGCTCGCCAGCGCCTGGATTTTGGACCTTGTCTATGATCTGCCGGTTCGCGCCTTCCTCACCCGGAAACTAACGCGGCGATCCCCGGAGCTCCGTGCTGCCGCGCTTTAGATTTTAAGAGCCGGAAGCGTACGCGCCCCATTTGTTCGCCGTCGTCGCCATCTCGCGCAACGACGCCAAGTCTTAGAGCGCAGGAGGCTCGGGCCATGCGTGAGCCTGCGCGCGGCGCATCTCTTCGAAAGCGCGCGACACCGACAAAACCCCAATATCGTCGAACCGACGGCCGATGATCTGCAATCCGATCGGCAAGCCTTCGGCCGAATAACCGCAATTGATCGAAGCCGCCGGCTGTTCAGACATATTGAAGGCGACGGTAAACCCGATATGTGGGAAGGGATTGAGCGGATCGTTGCTCGGTGAGGGCAGTTCAGCGGCATAGGCGGTCATCGGCGCCGTCGGCGACAGGACAAAATCAAACGGCGCCGTCGCGCTCACGGCCGCCTTTCGCATCGCCATGACCTGGCTAAACCCGTGAAACACTTGCTCTGACGAAAACGCAGAGGCCGATTCCGCCCAAGCGCGGATGAAGGGCAGAATTTTCTCTCGCTTGGCCTGCGGCAGCGCACGAATGTCGATCAGCAAGCGCATGCGCCAGAAGCGATCGAGTCCGTCGAGCATCTCCTGGCTCAGGAACGGCGTCAAAGGTTCGACGATCGCGCCGGCGAGAGCAAAATCGCGCGCCGCAGCCTCGATGGCGCGGCGCACTTCCGGCGTCGGCGGAACGCCGCAGCCGGCCTCCAGCAAAAGCCCGATCCGCAAGCCTCGCAAGGGCGCCGGCCGGACGCGCCAATCCAGTTCTTGCGGCGGCAGGCTCATGAAATCGCGCGCGTCAGGGCGAGCGAGAGCCGCCATGAGCAGCGCCGCGTCATCGACGGTGCGGGTCATCGGCCCCGCGACGCGCCCGATATAAGGCGGATCAATCGGTATGCGGCCTCCGCTGGGCTTGAGCGCGAAAATGCCGCACCAGCCGGCGGGCAATCGGACCGACCCGCCGATGTCGGTGCCCACATGCAGCGGTCCATATCCAGCAGCGGCGGCCGCGGCGGCGCCCGCCGACGAACCACCCGGATTGCGACTCAAATCCCACGGATTGCGCGCCAGCGCATGGAAGCTCGACAGGCCGGACGACAACATGCCGTAATCAGGCATGGTCGTCTTGGCGAAGATGATCGCGCCGGCTTCACGCAATCTGGCCGCTGGCGGAGCATCCTCGGCTGCAAGAACCAGGTCGCTCGCCGCGGTCCCGAGCGGGACCGCCTCGCCCTTGGTGGCGATATTGTCCTTGACCGTGGTCGGCACGCCGTCGAGCGCGCCAACCGGGGCGGCGCGCATCCAACGATCCTCCGACGCCCGCGCCTCTTCCAGCGCGCGTTCGGCGTTCAGAAGATAGGTCGCCCTGATATGCGGCTCGAATGCCGAGACGCGATCGAGGACATCTTTCATGGCTTCAAGCGGTGACAACTCACGAGCGCGATAGGCGGCCAAAAGCGCCGTGGCGGAAAGCTGATGTGGTTTCATGATTTCCAAAGTCTGCGCGAAGCCAGGCCTCGCCGCGATCACAAATTCAAGACGGCAAAGGCTCGCGCCCGCGCCTGTCCCGAGAGTTCGGGAGGAAGCGCGAGCATCACCGCTTCGCCAGTCTCAGCAAGGCATAGCGAGGCATAGCGAGGCGATTATTTCCAGGACATCGCGGAAAGGTCATTGGCGAAGATAGGCGCGTCTTTCCACAAGCCGTTCAACTTCGCATCAGCGACAGTTGGGTTCGGCAGTTGAAACAGGAACGCGTTGACGCTGTCGTCGGCCAGTTTGCGTTCAGCGTCGGCCATATTCTTCTTGTAGGTCTCAAGGTCCGGCGCGGCGTTGAGCTTGGCGATGATGTCGCGAAAATCCTTATTGTCATATTGAAAATAATAGTCGGGATTGGCGTAGATGCCGATGTCGAGCGGCTCGACATGACTGATGATCGTCAGGTCGAAATTCTTTTCCTTGTAGACGCCAGATAGCCATTGCGCCCATTCGACATTTTCAATTTTCGCCTCGATGCCGACTTCCGCCAGTTGCGCCGCGATGATCTCGCCGCCCTTGCGCGCATAGGCGGGTGGAGGAAGGATGAGTGAAAGCTGGAGCGGCGTCGTGACGCTCGCCTCTTTCAACAGAGCCTTGGCCTTGGCTGGGTCATGCGGATATTCGCCGGTCAGATCGACATAGCCAGGATCGTTCGGCGTCAAATGGCTGCCGATTGGCGTCCCAAGACCACTCATCGCGCCGTCAATGATCGCCTTACGGTCGATCGCATAGGCAATGGCGCGACGAACCCGCACATCATCGAGGGGTTTCTTCTTATTGTTGATCGAAAGGATTGTCTTGCCCTCGGTGCCGCCGACCATCACCTGGAAGCGCGGATCGCTCTGAAATTGCGCAAGGCTGTCCACGCCCTGAAAGCGCGGAAAGGCGTCGACGTCTCCGGCAAGCAACGCCGCAACGCCCGCAGAGGGATCGCTGATGATGCGGAATGTCGCCTTCTTGATCGCGATCTTCGCAGCGTCGCGGTATCCGTCCCATTTCTCCAGCGTGATCGAGGAGCCCTTCGACCAGTTGGCAAGCTTGTAAGGCCCGGTGCCGACAGGATTGGTCGCATTGGCGGCGACGTTCTTAGGATCAACGATCACCGCGGTATTCATGCCCAAGTGATACAAAGCGTCAAAGCTGGGCTGTTTGAACTTCAGCGACACAGTCGCGGGATCGGAAGCGTCAATCGCTTCGATCGAAGCAAAGAACGCCTTTTCCTTGTTGGTGGAATCTGCCGCGGCGGCCCGTTCGAACGAGAATTTCACATCCTTCGAAGTGAAGGTCTCGCCATCCTGGAAATGAACATCCTTGCGCAGCTTGAACGTCAGCGTCTTCGAATCCGGCGAAAGGCTCCAGCTTTCCGCGAGCAGCGGCGTCACCGTGAAATCGCTATTGATCTTCGTGAGCCCTTCAAAAATATTGTAATGCGTGATCTCTCCGATCGCCGCCGCCGCACCCGCCGTTGGATCCAGACCCGGCGGCTCGAGAACCATCCCGATCGTTACGCTATCCTTGGGCGCAGCGAGCGCGCCAAAGGCGAGCATAGCAGCGCTCGCGGCGACGATGACGCGAAGAGTATGATGCATTTCAGCTCCTTGCCGCTCGGCGGCGGCTTGAATTTACAGAGCTATAGCAACCCGAAGAAGCGCGGCGCGTCAAGCGCGGCGCGTGGCAGATCGGGACAATCGCCGCGCGATGCGAAAGATTTTCGCCAATCAGAATTCGACGCTGAATTTCATTCTGTGCGAACGCCAACTTCGCCGGCCGGATCGGGGCCGCATTCCGCGTAGCGCCAGTCTTTTGCAAAAAAAAAACCGCAGCGCCCAAGAGGAGCGCTGCGGTCGTTGCGTATGTGCGGAAAATAAAGTTGACCGAGCGAGCGTTAAGCGGACGGCCCCTGGCCGGGCGCGCCGTCAGCCGGGCGATTGCGACGCTCGTTCATAAAGCGCTCGAACTCCTCACGATCCTTCGACCGCCTGATATTGTCGACGAAAGCTGCGAATTCGCGATGCGCTTCCTGCAGCTTGCGACGCTCTTCCTCAAGCCTGGCGATCTCCGCCGATTTCCAATCGTCAAACGCGGAATTGCCTGTCGAAGACGAATGGAAGCCTTGGAAACCACCACGTCGACCCTGCCACGGGCCGCTCGACATCGCGCTGCGCGCCTCGCGCCATTTTTCCTGGGCGACGGTTTGCAGATCGCCGGAATAACCGGCTTTGCGCTGCCACAGTTTGAAGCCGAGGATCGCCAATCCGATCGGCCAAAACACAATGAAGCCAAGAACCATCGCGACGATTTCGAACAGCGACCAGCGACTTGCCCCGCAACCGCGGCCGCGCCATGACGCGCCCGCCCAATCGCGCGGACCAAAGTCCTGCGCCCCGCCCGAACCGCCAACAGCACCCTGTATCGTGCTCATGAAGAGCCTCCGTAAAATGAACACGCCTCGCCCTGAAGCGAAAGCAATGTAACGCTCATTTACATCGGGTAGTCAACGTGACGCCGCAAGAGGGAGAAGCGGAATTATTTGCAGACCGCCCGCTAAGGAGTAGCAAGCCATTGATTCACAACGGAAAATGACATGCCACATGGCGTCCGTCGACGAGCGGGCGCAGCGCGGGCGCTTCCTCGCGGCACTTTGATTGGGCGAAGGCGCAGCGCGAGGCATAGGCGCAGCCCGTTTTTGGGCCCGGCGAATCGGACGCCGGCGCGGGCGCGCGGCGCCGCGCCGTCTGAAGTTTCGGCGCGGCGTCGATAAGCGCGCGGGTATAAGGGTGCGCCGGCGATGCAAGCAAAATTTCGCTCGGCCCTGTTTCGACAAAGCGGCCGCGATACATCACAGCGATCTCGTCGCAGATGTGTTCGACGACGGCCAGATCATGACTGATGAGCAGATAGGTGATTCCGAATTGCTGCTGCAAATCGGTCATCAGGTTAAGCACCTGCGCCTGAATGGAAACATCGAGCGCGGACACGGGCTCATCGGCGACGACGAGCCTCGGCCGCGTAATCAGCGCGCGCGCGATGGCGACGCGCTGACGCTGGCCGCCCGAGAATTCATGCGGATATTTGCGCGCGTCGGTCGCGCTCAACCCCACGGCTTGCAACGCCTCGGCGATGCGGGCGGCTCCGTCGGCGCGTGAGATTCCATCGAGACAGGCAAGCGGCTCGCCGACAATGCGCGCAACCGTCTGGCGCGGGTCGAGCGAGCCATAGGGATCCTGGAAGATCATCTGCATATGCGCGCGCATTTTGCGCAACGCCGCGCGCGGCGCCAGATTCATCGCCGAACCCATCAGGCGCGCTTGCCCTGAGGTCGGCCATTCCAACGCGATCGCCGCGCGGGCGAGCGTCGATTTTCCAGAACCGGATTCGCCGACAATGCCGAAAGATCGCCCCGCGGTCACCCGGAAGCTGACGCCATCGACCGCGCGCAATTGCGGCCTTGGTCCGAACAGGCGCTCACGCGGCAAGCGGTAGGTCTTGACGAGGTCGGCAATCTCAAGGAGCGGCGCGCCACCCTGTTGTTCGCTCATGCCGCGCGTTCCGCAGCGTCGATCCTGATGCAGCGCGCCATATGGTCGCCCCCCAGCATGACCGGAGCCGGAAGCGCCTCGCCGCAGGCCGCGATGGTCAGCGGACATCGCCCCGCGAAGGGACAACCCTTCGGCATGGCGCCGGCCGACGGCGCAGCGCCGGCGATCGCCTGCAGCCGTTCGCCGCGCCGCGCGCCGACGCGAGGGCGCGCCTGCAGCAACGCTTTGGTATAGGGATGGGCCGGCCGCGCAAGAACATCGTCCGTGCGACCGCTTTCCATCGCCATGCCGCCGTACATCACCAGGACGCGCTCGCAATTCTGAGCGATGACCGCCAGATCGTGGCTGACCAGAATCAACGCCATATCGGATTGCGCGCCAAGATCGGCGATGAGATCGAGAATCTGCGCCTGCACGGTGACGTCAAGCGCCGTGGTCGGCTCGTCCGCGATAATCAGCCGCGGCGCGCAGCCAAGCGCCATCGCGATCATCGCCCTCTGACGCTGGCCGCCTGAGAGTTGATGCGGATAGGCGCGCGCGCGCCGGACGGGATCGGGCAGACCCACACGCTCCAGAAGCCTCACCGCCTCCGCATGCGCCGCGGCGTTCGACAGGCCGCGATGCAGGATCAACGGCTCGGCGATCTGCCGCCCAATCGAATGGAGCGGATTAAGCGCCGTCATCGGTTCCTGAAAGATCATCGCGACGCGGTCGCCGCGTAAATCCCGCATCTGCGCTTCGTTCAGCTTCAAAAGATCGCGCCCTTCGAAGAGAATGGCGCCCGAAGTCGTCGCGCCATCGGGAAGCAGGCCCATCAGCGCCAGCGCCGTCATCGTCTTGCCCGAGCCGGATTCGCCTACAATGCCGAGCGTCTGGCCGTGATCCAGCGCGAACGACGCCGAACGCACGATGCGCCGCACGCCGCCGGAAGTCGGCAGGTCGACACTGAGTTCGGCGACTTCGAGCAGCATTTTCAGCGCCTCGCCCGCAGGCGTGGATCAAGCAGATCGCGCAGACCGTCGCCTAAAAGATTGAGACCCAGCACCGCCATGGCGATGGCGACGCCGGGAAAAACCGCGAGGCGCGGCGCCAAAAACATGAACTGCTGCGCGTCGCTCAACATGCGTCCCCAGGAGGCCTGCGGCGGTTGCGCGCCAAGGCCGAGATAAGACAAAGCCGCCTCGGCGAGAATAGCGATGGCGAATTGGATGGTCGCCTGCACGATCAGAGCGGGGGCGACATTGGGCAACACATGTTCGAGCGCGATGGCGACCGGACCTTTTCCGGCCGCCCGGGCGGCCATGGCATAGTCGCGAGCTAGGACGCCATTGCCCAGCGCGCGCGTCACTTTGGCGAAGATCGGAACGTTGGCGACGCCAATCGCCAGGATGGCGTTGACGACGCCAGCCCCCAGCACTGCGGTGAGCATGATCGCGAGCAACAGAGCGGGAAACGCGAAAGTGAAATCGCAAAGATTCATGATGACGTCTTCGACGACGCCCCCCACGGAAGCTGCGACGAGACCGAGCGCGACGCCGAAAACAAGGCCGATGCCAACCGCGATGATTCCCACAAGAATCGATATGCGCGCGCCGGCCAGGAGTTGCGAAACGACATCGTGCCCCAGCGAATCGGTGCCGAGCCAATGGGCGAACGAGGGCTCCAGCAGCTTATGCGGCACGTCGATGGCGGCCGGCGGATAGGGCGTCCAGACGAGCGACAAAGCGGCGGCGGCGATAAGCGCCGCGACAAGAATGGCGCCCAGCACAAACCCGCCATTACGCCGCGCGCGCGCGAAAAAGCGATCGTCGCTCATGCCGCGCGCCTGCGCAACCGCGGATCGATCGCCGCGCAGGCGATGTCGACGAAGAAATTCACGCCGATGACAATGGCCACCAGCAGCATCACGCAATCTTCCACCACCAGCAGATCGCGATTGGCGATCGACTGAAACACCAGCCGCCCGAGCCCTGGCAAAGTGAAGACATATTCGACGACAATCGCGCCCGCGATGAGATTGGCGAATTGCAGCCCCATAATCGTCAGGATCGGCGTCAACGCATTGGGCAAAGCGTGGCGCCAGAGAGTTGCGCGCCTTGAGAGACCTTTGGCGCGCGCGGTGCGGATGAAATCCTCATTCAGCACGTCAAGCAGCGCTGAGCGCGTCACGCGCGTGAGGACCGCCGCCTGCACCAGACCTAAAGCGAGCGCGGGCAAGATCAACGCGCCGAGCGCGCGGCCAAGCCCCGCTTCCCAGCCGGGAAAGCCGCCCGAAGGCGCGAGACGCCAATGCACGGCGAAGACGAGAACAAGCAGAATGGCGAACCAGAAATTAGGCACAGCCAAACCGATCTGACTGGCGGCCATCACCGCGACATCGCCGCTTTTGCCGCGCCGCTGCGCGGCGAAGACGCCGGCGGCGAGGGCGACGGCGGTCGTGATCAGCATGGCGAGGAGCGCCAATGGCGCGCTGACCGCCAGCCGCTCCGCGATCAACGGCCCTATCGGCGAATCATAGGCGTAGGAGAGGCCGAAGTCGCCGCGCAAGACGCCGCCGATCCAGGCGGCGTAGCGCACGATGACGCCCTGATCGAGTCCGAGTTTATGCGCGAGCGCGGCCACGGTCTCAGGCGTCGCGCTCGCCCCGAGCATCACCTGCGCGGCGTTGCCGGGAAGAATCTCAAGCACGCCGAAGACGACGATCGAGGCGAAGGCCAGGGTCGCCAGCAACAGAATGAACCGCTGAAAAAGATAAAGACCCATCTCGTCCGTCGGCGTCCAATTCAAATCCATCGTCATGGCCGGGCTTGCCCCGGCCATCTCAAGGCGAATGAAGAGCATTCGTCCGCACGCCGTCAGCTTGCCGCGCGCAACACGTTTAGAGCGCGCACGGGCGTCGCGATCGCGTCGTTTACGCGACAGCCTTGATCGTCTGCCCGACCTTATCGACGATCTCGCCGATCTGCTCCTCGCTGATGATCAAGGGCGGCGTCAGTTCGATCGTATCGCCCGAAATGCGGATCATGATGCCCGCTTCGTGAAACGAATGCTCAACCGCCTTATAGCCGCGCGCGCCCGCGCCGCCGCTTGAGGGCGCAAGATCGATCGCTCCGGTCAGGCCAAGGCAGCGGATGTCGAGCACATTGGGCAGGCCCTTCAGGCTCATCAGCCCATCATACCATTTGGGCTCAAGCGTCTTGGCGCGCTCGAACAATTTCTCGTCGCGGTAGACGTCGAGCGAGGCCAGAGCGGCCGCGCAGGCGAGAGGATGGCCCGAATAGGTGTAGCCATGGAACAGCTCGATCGCGTGCTCGGGCCCCTTCATGAACGCGTCGTAGATGTGCTTGCGAACAAGCACGCCGCCCATCGGCACCGTTCCCGAAGTCACGCCCTTGGCGAATGTGATCATATCGGGAATGACGCCGTATCGTTCGGCGGCGAAGGCGGCGCCCAGGCGTCCAAAGCCGGTGATGACTTCGTCGAAAACGAGAAGAATGCCGTATTTGTCGCAGATGGCGCGCAGCTTCTGCAAATAGCCCTTGGGCGGCGGCAGAACGCCCGTCGAGCCCGCCATCGGCTCGACAATCACACAAGCGATGGTCGATGCGTCATGCAGAGCCACGATCCTTTCGAGATCGTCGGCGAGATGCCCGCCCCATTCCGGTTCGCCCTTGGTGAAAGCCTGCTGCTCGCGATTGTAGGTGGCGGGCAGATGATCGACGCCGGCCAGCAGCGAACCAAAGAATTTGCGGTTGTTGACCATACCGCCAACCGAAATACCGCCAAAGCCGACGCCGTGATAGCCGCGCTCGCGACCGATCAACCGCTGGCGCGACCCCTGGCCGAGCACATTATGGTAGGCGATTGCGATCTTCAGCGCGGTGTCGCAGGCCTCGGAGCCGGAATTGGTGAAAAACGCGTGATCGAGATCGCCCGGCGCCATCGCCGTCAGGCGGGCGGCGAGCGCGAAAACCTTGGGATGGGCGAACTGGAACGTCGGCGAAAAGTCGAGTTCTGCAGCCTGCCGCTGAATGGCCTCAACGATCGGGGGGCGATTATGGCCGGCGTTGCAGCACCACAGCGCCGCCGTGGCGTCGAGAATCTCACGCCCTTCGGGCGTATAATAATGCATGTCCTTCGAGCGAGAGATCAATCGCGGCGCCTTTTTAAACGCCCGATTGGGCGTGAAGGGCAGCCAGAAGGCTTCGAGATCATTGGGAACTTCGACCCGCGCCGCGGCTTTGGACATGATCGTCTCCAGTTTCAATAATTCAAAGGAATGATCGGTTTTCTGAACAGTGCCAGCGACGGCGCCGTTTGTCCAATTGCGCGTCTGTTCAATGTGTTCTAAATATTTAACACATGAACACATCCGATCGCGATTCTGAAATTGGCCAGCGGCTTCGTCAACTGCGGCTGCGGCTGGGCCTGTCCCAACGCGAAGTCGGACGGCGCGCCAACGTGTCCAATGCGACGATCTCGATGATCGAGGCTAATCGCGTCAGCCCATCGGTTTCCGCCCTCAAACAGATTTTGTCGGCCCTGGGGGCCGGTCTCGCCGATTTTTTCGCCTCCGCCGAAGACGAACGGGAGCGTGTGATGTTTCGCGCCGGAGAACTCACCGAAATCGCCGGCGGCGCGATCTCCTATCGCCAGGTCGGCGCGAATTTACAGGGTCATGCGTTGCAGATGCTCCACGAGCGCTACAGGCCGGGGGCGCAATCGGGCAAGAAAATGCTCTCGCACCAAGGGGAAGAGGCAGGCCTTGTCATCAAAGGACTTCTCGCGCTGGAAGTCGATGGCCGGCGTTATCAGCTTGGCCCGGGCGACGCCTATTCCTTCGACAGCCGCAAACCCCATTCCTTCCACAATATCGGCGACACGGAGCTCGTGGTGGTGTCGGCCTGCACCCCGCCCAGCTTCTAGCGGTCCGGGATTAGCCCCTCGATGGCTTGAACCATTCCGGGACATGTCGCGCCCTCCTCCGGTAACCCGGGCGCAACGTTAAGCCACGATAAATAAAAACGTTCGAATTGGTCGTGGCGTTTCGGTCGTTGGCTGTCGGACTGGACAAAAGGCGCGTCGCAGGACGGCCCGACAGTGAATGCGCAATGGCAATCAAATCTCGCGTGAGTTGAGTATGGGTCGCTCGCGGTTAGGCTGGGCATGCACGGCGATCGCTCCCTGGTGCCTTGCGCTGGGGCTGGTGGTCTCGATAACGGCGGAGGCCGGTCAGGACCCATCGCTCGGGGTGAGCACCGCATCGCAGGCCCACTCGGACGCTCCCCCTTCGCCAGTGCGCGAAGCCCTGCTTTCGTCAACCGTCCGCCTGCCTGGCGATCTTTTCGACAGAACCGCCGCGGAAAACCTTGGCCGTGAAGCGCGACTGACGCTCGGCTCTCCGGAGGATCTGGACGCGATCGATGACGAAATCGATCCCAAAACCGATCTCAAGCAAGCCAGGAGCAATCCTCCCGAAATCGACCGCTCGCAAAAGGGCGACCCGTTTATCGGATTGCGCCCCGGATTTGACGCCCGCCTCAACCATCACAATACGCCCGGCATAAGACGAGCCGCCGGCGCCGAAGGCGCCGATTTCGATATTCCGGCTGACGATGCGCTCGCAGATCCGCCGTCGACCCCCGCCAATGAGGGGGTTAGCGCCGCGGCGGTCCCGCAAGCCGCGGCGAATGCGACCGATGTCGGCAAAAGCTTTGACGACGGCGCGACGCCAAGCCTGCCGCTCGACGTCGCGCTGAACTCCTCGACCCCGACGCCAAACGACGGCGTGCGAATCGTCGTCGCCGCCAAAGGCGCGCCTGAGACGACGGTGGCCCCCAAGACTGCCGCTGGCGGAAAGCCCGATTACGCCTCGCTCATCGATCCCAAAGATTCGACGCGTCAGATGCAATGTCTCGCCGAGGCGATCTATTTCGAGGCGCGCAGCGAACCCGAGGACGGGCAGGCAGCGGTCGCCCAGGTGGTGCTCAACCGCGTGCGCAGCGGTATTTTTCCCGCCAATATCTGCGGCGTCGTCTATCAGGATCGCAACCGCCCCTTCGCCTGCCAGTTCTCTTTCGCTTGCGAAGGCAAATCCCTGCGCATCGAAGAGCCGGGTCCCTGGGCTGTCGCGGTCCGCATCGCCAACGATGTCGCCAGCGGCGCTGCTTATAATCCTCAGGTCGCAGACGCGGTGAACTACCACGCCAATTACGTGATGCCCTATTGGGCGCACACCCTCCAGCGCGTCGACCGCATCGGCCATCACATCTTCTACAGATTGCGCATTGGCCAAAACTGAAGAAAGTTGAGACGCTGCGGCCGCACGGCCTGGGCACAGGCAGACCGGCCCGTTCCGACGCGCCAGTTACGGCTTGATCTCCACCGACGACCTTCGATATTGATCCTTTCTGCGGCTATTTGTCATGGATCGCGACGTCTCGCTAGAGATTAGCGTCGATCCAGGAGGAGCGGCTATGGCCTTTGTGCGCGCGAATGGCGGCGTGATTCACTATTCCGACGAAGGGCCGAAGGCTGCCCGACCGATTGTTTTCATCAATTCGCTGGGCACGGATTTTCGCATCTGGGACGAAGTGGTCAAACCGCTGGCGCAAGATGCGCGGATCATTCGTCACGACAAGCGCGGCCATGGCCTGTCCGAACATCATGCCGGCAAGGCCTCAATCGCCGATTTCGCGACCGACCTCGCCGCGTTGCTCGACGGCCTGCATGTGCGCCAGGCGACGATCGTCGGCCTGTCGATCGGCGGCATGATCGCGCAAGAACTCTATCGTTTGCGCCCTGATCTCGTGGCGTCGCTGGTTCTCTGCGACACCGGCCATCGCATTGGTACGTTGGAAATGTGGGCGACGCGGATCGCCGCGGTCGAGGCAGGCGGCCTTGAATCGATCGCCGACGGCGTGATGCAGCGCTGGTTCACTAAGGATTATCACCTCAATTGCGCCGATGCCTTGGCGGGCTGGCGGATGATGCTCACGCGAACGCCGCAACAGGGTTACCTGGCCGCTTGCGGCGCGATACGCGATGCGGATTTGACGCAGGGCGCCAAAGCGATCCGCGCGCGGACGCTCTGCGTCGTCGGCGACCAGGATGGATCGACGCCTGTCGAACTGGTGCGCGAATTGGCCAGCCTCATCCCCGCGGCGAGATTAGAGATCATCGCCGGCTCGGGCCATATTCCTTGCGTCGAAAAGCCGGATGTCCTGCGCAGCCTGATCGAGGCGCATTTGAAGGAAGTTTCGCCGTGAAGGATTCTGAAAAGAATGCGCGCTTCGAAGCGGGAATGGCGACGCGCCGTTCCGTGCTGGGCGATGCGCATGTGGACCGCGCCAGCGCGGCGATGACGCCGTTCGACGAGCCGTTCCAGACGTTCATCACCGAAGGCGCCTGGGGCTCGGTCTGGTCGCGCCCTCATTTGACCAAGCGCGAGCGCTCCATCGTCACGCTGGCGCTGCTCGCCGCGCTCGGCCATGACGAGGAAGTGGCGATGCATACCCGCGCTACCGTCAATACCGGCGCGACGCCAGAAGATGTCCGTGAGGCGCTGCTGCATGTCGCGGTCTATGCCGGCGTGCCGGCCGCCAACCAAGCGTTCAAGATCGTCAAGAAGACCTATGCCGAAATGGCAGGGGAAGCGAAGAAATAGCGGGCGCGCTCGCAAGGCGGAGACGAAGCGAAAATGACCGATCAAGGTTCATTCTATCAGCGCGACCGCGGCTGGCATCCGCCGCCCTTCACGCCGCATTACAAGACTTCGGTGCTGCGTTCGCCCCAACGCGCTTTGCTCTCGCTCGAAAACACGATTTCCGAAATGACGGGCCCCGTTTTTGGGCATGGCGTGCTCGGCGAATATGACAACGACCTTATCCGCAATTGGGCCAAGACGGGCGATCCCGTCGGCCCGCGCATCATCGTCTATGGCCGCGTGCTCGACGAAAACGGCCACGGCGTTTCCGGCGCGCTGCTCGAATTCTGGCAGGCCAATGCGGGCGGCCGTTACCGTCACAAGAAGGAGCTTTACGTCGCGGCGCTCGATCCCAATTTTGGCGGCTGCGGGCGCACGATCACCGACGATCAAGGACGCTATTGCCTGCGCACCATCAAGCCGGGCCCCTATCCCTGGCCCAACCGCGTCAATGATTGGCGCCCCGCCCATATCCACTTCTCGATCTTTGGCCACGCCTTCGCACAAAGGTTGATCACACAGATGTATTTCGAGGGCGATCCGATGATCTGGCAATGCCCGATCGTCATGGGAATTCCCGACAGGAACGCGATAGAGACTTTGGTCGCCGCGCTCGACCGCGAAAATTCGATCCATATGGATGCGCTCGCCTATAAGTTCGACATTGTGCTGCGCGGGCGCCGCTCCACTTTGTTCGAGAACCGGACGGAGGGGAACTGATGGTCCAAAGCCTCAACCGCCTGAAGGAATCGCCCTCGCAAACCGCCGGGCCCTACATCCATATCGGCGCGACCCCTAATCATTCCGGCATCGAGATCTACGGCAACGGCGGCGACCTCGGTAGAACGCTTGTCGGCCCTGACGCCAAGGGCGAGCGCATCGTCATCAAGGGCCATGTCATCGACGGCGGCGGCGCGCCGCTGAAAGACGCGCTGGTCGAAATCTGGCAGGCCGATTCCGCCGGCCTCCACAACAGCCCGCAGGAAAAGCGCGGCAAGGCCGATCCGGCCTTCGCGGGCTGGGGACGCCAGCCGACTGACGGCGTCACCGGCGAATACCGCTTCGAGACGATCAAGCCTGGCCGGGTTCCCTTTGTCGACGGCCGCCTGATGGCGCCGCACGTCACCTTCTGGATCGTCGCGCGCGGCATCAATGTCGGGCTGCATACGCGGATGTATTTTTCCGACGAGGCGGCGGCCAATACGGAATGTCCAGTGCTCGCCCGCGTCGAACATCGCGATCGTGTCGCAACCTTGATTGCCGCGCGTGGCGAAGAGGGAGGCCGGGCAGTCTACATCTTCGACATTCACCTGCAGGGCGAGCAAGAGACGATTTTCTTCGACATTTAACGTCAGGCCTCATGACAGTTTCAGCTTTCGATAGCCCGGCGCTTTCGGCCCTGCTCGGCGATGAAGAAGTCGCGGGCTATTTTTCCGTCGAGGCCGATATTCGCGCGATGCTCGCTTTCGAGGGCGCGCTCGCCAAGGCGCAGGCGTCGGTCGACCTCATTCCGATGGAAGCCGCTGCGCATATCGCCGCCGTCTGCGACACCTTCGCGCCGGATGTCGCGAGCCTCGCCAAAGGCGCGGCGCAGGATGGGGTGGTCGCCCCGATGCTGGTCAAACTGCTGCGCGCCAAAGTCGGCGCGCCGCATGAAGCCCATGTTCATCGCGGCGCGACCAGCCAGGACATCATCGACACCAGCCTTATCTTGCGGCTGAAGCCCGTGCTGGCGCTGCTGGAAGCGCGGTTGCTCTTGCTGGTCGCGTCGTTGCGCGCCCTGGAGACGAGTCAGGGTGCGATCAAACTGATGGGCCGCACGCGCATGCAACGCGCGCTGCCGATCCATGTCGACGACAAGCTGCGCGGCTGGCGCGATCCGCTCGAGCGGCACATTGCGCGCCTCGGCGAATTGCGGCCGCGGCTGCTGCGCGTCCAGTTTGGCGGGGCCGTGGGCCTGCGCGGCGATCTGGACGGCAAAGGCGAGGCGATCGCCGCCGAGCTGGCGCGGCTGTTGCAGCTTGGCGCGGGGCCGTGCTGGCATGTCGAGCGCGACGCGCTCGCCGAATTGGCGTCCTGGTCGTCGCTGGTTACAGGTTCGCTCGGCAAGATCGGCGCGGATGTCGCGTTGATGGCCCAGAACGAAATCGGCGAGGTCAAACTGGCGGAAGGCGGCGGCTCTTCGGCAATGCCGCATAAATCAAACCCGGTGCGCGCGGAAGTCCTCGTCACGCTCGCGCGTTTCAACGCCGCTTTGCTCGGCGCGCAGCACCAGACGCTGGTGCATGAGAACGAACGCTCGGGCGCGGCCTGGACCCTCGAATGGCTCGTGCTGCCGCAGATGATCGTCGCGACCGCGGCGGCGCTGCGTCATGCGACGGCGCTGTGCGGGGGACTGAGGTTTGTTGAGAAAGAATAAGGGCCACTTACAATCGTCCGATCGTCATTAGGAGCGGAGTGTTCAGTGACGGCGTCGAGTCGATCACGGATTCGCGTTGCCTATAGGGCTTGCCGTCAACCGCAGCCCCAGCGCTTTCATAACGCCGATGACCGTGGCGAATTCCGGATTCCCCTCGGAACTCAATGCGCGATAGAGACTCTCGCGCGAAAGATTGGTTTCGCTGGCGATCTGGCTCATCCCCTTCGCCCGCGCGACAATGCCCAGCGCATCGGCGATGAAGGAAACGTCGCCTGTCGCCAAAGCTTCGCTCATATAGGCGGCGATGGCCTTGTCATCATCGAGGTATTCTGCGGGATCAAAAGGGCGGGTGCGGACAACCATCTTCATTCCTTCAACTCTGTCGCCAACCGCTTCGCCGCGGCGATATCTCGGACCTGCGAGTTCTTGTCGCCGCCGCATAGCAGAATGATCAGCATCTCGCCGCGCCTTACGAAATAGACTCGGTATCCTGGGCCGTGATGAATGCGCAATTCCGACACGCCTTCACCCACTGGCCTTGAGTCGCCTGCATTGCCAAAGGCAAGCCTGCGGACACGGGCTGCGATCCGAGCGCGGGTCAGAGTCGCGCAACTTGCGCATCCAATCAGAGAACGTCGCTGTTTCGCGGATTTCGATCACACGAATCTGTAGTCCATAAGCTACATAGAAACAAGCCTCTTTGTGGGCAAGTCCTGTGAAGAAGAGCGGGACCGCCTCGACCCCGCCGTCGCAGCGGTTGCCAGCACTATGGCTCGCGTCTCACATAATCAACATACGTGAACTCAGCCTCATCACGCTCCCCTCGCGCGCCACGCTCCCGTTTGACTTCGCGCCAACGCGCCGGATCAATCGTGGGGAAATGCACGTCGCCTTGCGGGGCGAGGTCGACTTCGGTGATGAAGAGCCGATCGGCGCGATCGATCGTCTGGCGATAAATTTCGCCGCCGCCCGCTATGATAATTTCATCCACGCTCATCTCGCGAGCGATCTCTTCGGCCAGCGACAACGCCGCTTCGATATCATGCGCCACGCGCGCGCCAGGCAGGTCAAAGCCGCCGTCGCGCGTCACGATGATCGTCTCCCGCCCCGGCAACAGCCGCCCGATGGACTCGAAATTCTTGCGGCCTGTGACGAACGGCTTGCCCCAGGTGAGCGCGCGGAACCGCTTCATGTCGGTCGAGAGTTTCCAGATCAATCGATTGTCGGCGCCGATCACGCCATTGCGCGCAACGGCAGCGACAAGGGCGATCGCGGCCCGGCTCATACCGCTATCGGCGCCTTGATCGCCGGCCACGCATCATAGCCTTCAAAGGCGATGTCCTCGTATTTCACATCGAACAGGGACGCTGAAGGGTTGAGCTTCAGCCGCGGCAGCGCCTTCGGCGTTCGCGTCAATTGCTCGCGCGCCTGATCGATATGGTTGAGATAGAGATGCGCGTCGCCGAGCGTATGCACGAAATCGCCGACGCCGAGGCCGGTCTCTTGCGCGATCAGATGGGTCAGCAGCGCATAACTCGCAATATTGAACGGCACGCCGAGAAAGAGATCGGCCGAGCGCTGATAGAGCTGGCAGGAAAGCCGACCATTAGCGACGTAAAACTGGAACAGGCAATGGCAGGGCGCCAGCTTCATCCGGTCGATGTCGCCCACGTTCCAGGCCGAGACTATGAGGCGGCGCGAATTGGGATTGCGCTTGATCTCTTTAAGGAGCCAGGCGATCTGATCATGAACGCGGCCGTCCGCACCCTCCCAGGCGCGCCATTGCTGGCCATAGATCGGGCCAAGCTCGCCCTTTTCGTCCGCCCATTCGTCCCAGATACGCACGCCATTGGCCTGGAGATAGGCGACATTGGTGTCGCCCTTCAGGAACCAGATCAGTTCGTGGACGATCGATTTGAGATGCAGCCGCTTGGTGGTGACAAGCGGAAAGCCTTCGTTGAGGTCGAAGCGGATTTGCCGACCAAACAAGGATTTGACGCCCGTGCCCGTCCGGTCGCCCTTCGCGGCGCCGGTATTGAGCGCTTCATCCAGAAGATCGAGATAGGCGCGCATATGGCAAGTCCCGTCAGGGCGGCGAAACGACGCCGCGCCGGCCCTCCGCCAAGAAACAGGCGAAGGCGGCGCGGAAAGCCGGATCGACGTCCAGAGCTGGCAATTTTCGGGAAACGCGCAAATCGGGCAAATCCGCGCCGTGACGGACCGCCTTCATCCCACCCGACTTTGTCGGGCCACCTTCTCCCGATTCTCGGGAGAAGGGCAAGAGGCCGATCAGTGCAGGCTCACCGTCTGCAACTGGTTTTCCCACGCGTTGGCGATCGCCGCGTCCTTGGAATCGGTCAGCATGATCGGCGTTCCATCCGCGCCGAGCAGCGCGTAAAGCTCCAGGCCGGGGCGAATAGCGGGCGCCTGCGGAAACAGACGCTGCGCGTCTTCCGAGCGAATCGTCTTGACATAGGCCAACGCGCCGCCGCCCAGATGGGCGAATTCCTGGGGCGTCAAAGCCGGACGATCATTGGTCTGGTTGTTCATTGTTCTTACTCCTCATCAAGCGGTCCAAACAGGACCCGCCAACCCGCGCGAACGATTAGTCTCGCGCTAACACATTGATTCTCTTCACAACTCTATCGGGCTGCGGTCGCGCCAAATCGATTGACAACAGCCCGTTGGCAAGTTCGGCGCCAAGCACTTCCATACCCTCGGCAAGCAGAAAGCTTCGCTGAAACTGCCGCGCGGCGATGCCCCGATGCAGATAACAGCGCGTCTTGTCTTCCTGCTGGCGCCCGCGGATGAGAAGTTGGTTCTCCTCTTGGGTCACCTCGATCTGATCCTGACCGAAGCCGGCCACAGCCAAGGTAATGCGCAGCATCTCCGGCGCTGGCCCCGAACGCGCGATTCTCTCAATATTATAAGGAGGATAGCCGTCGGACGCCGCCTTCGACACTTTATCGAGCGCACGCTCGATCTCGTCGAAGCCGAGCAGAAACGGAGAGCTCAATGCAGCCACGCGCACCATGTTCGAAGCCCTTTCGGCGCTTCACCGGCAAAGCCTTCGTATTTGAAGCGCCTCGCCCGCTTTAGTCCCCGGCCTTCGCTCCAGGAGCGCTCCGGACGAGGCTAATATGGCCATGCCGCCAGAGGGTTCAAGCCCTGGTTCGACCGGGTCCAGGCGAGACAAGCTTCGATGCAATCGTTCAGGTTGCTAAATTACACGAAAAACATAAACCAATTCTTTACCGACCAAGGCCCCGGATCGGCGGCCAGATCGATTCTCACGCAAGGAAACTCATGGACTGGTCGCGCGAGCAGCAATCGGCCCTCGACCGTGTCGGCCAATGGCTACGCGCCGGCGAGCCGCAGGTGTTCCGGCTGTTCGGTTATGCCGGCGTCGGCAAGACGACGCTGGCGCGCCACATCGCGCAAGGCGCCCAAGGCGAGGCGGTGTTCGCGGCCTTCACCGGCAAGGCGGCCTTGGTGATGCGCTCGAAGGGCTGCGTCGGCGCCACCACCATCCACGCGCTGATCTATCGCGCCAGCGAAGACGACGACGGCGCGCCGAAATTCAAGCTCAACCACGACGGGCCGGCCTCGCGCGCCGGCCTGATCGTCATCGACGAATGCTCGATGGTCGATGCGGAGCTTGGCCGCGACCTCCTGTCTTTTGGCAAACCGATTCTGGTGCTTGGCGATCCCGCGCAATTGCCCCCGGTCAAGGGCGGCGGCTTCTTCACCGAGGTCGAGCCCGACATCATGCTCACCGAAATCCATCGGCAGGCGCAGGACGATCCGATCATTCGCCTTTCGGCTGAGGTGCGCGGCGGCGGCAACCTCGCCTATGGCCAATATGGCGAGAGCCGCGTGATCCGGCGCAACGAGATTGAACCCGGCGCCGTCCTTGGCGTCGATCAGGTTCTGGTCGGCCTGAACCGGACGCGGCGCCTCTATAACGGCCGCATTCGCGATCTCCTGGGGATCAAGGAACCGCTGCCCGTCGCCGGCGACCGGCTGGTCTGCCTGCGCAACGACCGGACCAAGGGGCTGATCAACGGCGGTCTGTGGCGAGTCGACACATTGCAGGCGATGCGTAAGGACTTTGTGCGGATGAATCTGAAGCCGGAGGACGATACGGGCCGCGCAAGCGCCAAGGTCGCCGTGCTCCGGCAATTCTTCGAGGGCGGCGAGGCGGAAATTCCCTTTCCTCAGCGTCGCGAATCCGACGAGTTCGATTTCGGCTACGCGCTCACCGTCCATAAGGCGCAGGGGTCGCAATGGGACGATGTGATGCTGTTCGACGAAAGTTATGCATTTGGCGAGCATCGCAATCGCTGGCTCTATACGGGCCTGACCCGCGCCGCCAAGCGTCTGACGATCGTGCGATGATCGTCCGCCGACGCATGAAGGCGCCGCCAGGCGAGGGTGGCCAAAGAACAAAAGTCATGTCAATGTCGCCCCTTGAGATTGAGTTCTCAATGGATCCTCGATTCAGATTTTTGGCGCCTTAACCTCGTCTTCTCATTCTCACATAGTTTACCGATCCCCATCTCGTGGATTTCGGTGGTAGGGATATGAAATGGCCCGTCGTCCAAGCGATTCAAAATCAGCGGTGCGAAGCGTCCAGTCATCGACCGCAAAGCAACCGATTGCCGAAACTCGTGTGGGAGCAAGCAAAGCTATGAAGCCAGCGGTCATTCTCGTCGGCGCGGATAAGGGCGGGGTCGGAAAGACGACCGTCGCGCGCGCTCTTGCCGACTATCTCACGGGAAAGAACATTATGACGCGCGCTTTCGACACGGAAAGTCCGCGCGGCACGTTGAAGCGCTTCCATGGCGACATGACTGAAGTCGTCGACATTGATTCAACGTCCGACCAAATGAGAATCATCGACACATTGAACACGGCGCAGGTCAAAGTCTCGATCATCGACACGCGCGCCGGCTCCCTGGCCCGAACATTGAGAGCCCTACGCGACGTCGGCTTCTTCGATGCGGTGCGCGAGGGGCAATTCACCTTCATTCTGTTTCACGTGCTCGGCCCTTCGATCGCTTCGCTGGACGAGATCGCCGAAACCGCGCCGTTCGTCTCGAATGCGCATTATTTCCTCGTCAAGAATCACGTCAACGACTCGACGTTTTTTGAATGGGATCCCGCGACCTATCAGAATTATTTTTCCAAGACGCGCAGCGCCGGCGAATTGACGATCCCCAAACTGAGCGAGATGGCCTATGAGCAGGTCGAGATCGCGGGGTCGCCCTTTTCGCAATTTGTCGCCAATAAGACGGGCGATGGCCGGCAAGCGGCGCATTCCTTCGTCCTGCGCGGCTACGTCCGGACATGGCAGGGCAAGATCGCCGAGGAATTCGAAGAGATCGGGTTGCTCGATCTCATCGCGGGCGCTTCGCCGAAGAAATAAACATGCGGCGACCCGGCGATGGAGCAAAGGACCAGGGTCTATATTTGCTGCTCACCCCATAAGCGGACAGGCGCGACCACGACCGCGCGCCTGCTGACCGAATATCTCCTCTTCAACGGCAGAGGTTTTGCCGGGTTCGACACCGATCCGCACGAGCCCGATTATGGCGCGCGTTTCCCGCAGGCGGTGACGATCGTCGACGCCGCGAAAGTCGAAGGCCAGGTCGCGATGTTCGACAGGCTGCTCGTGCACGACGAGACACCAAAAATTGTCGATGTCTGGCACCGCTCCTACAGCCGGTTTATCGAGACGATGGGCCAGATCGGCTTCATGGATGAAGCGCGGCGAGCGATGGTTCAACCGATTGTGCTGTTCCACGCGGATGCGACCTCGGCCTCGCTTGCCGCCTCCCATGCCCTGGCCGCGCAATGGCCGGAACTGGGCATGGTCGTCGTGACCAACAAGGGCGCCGCGCCGCTCGGCCCCGATGCGTCCGATATTCTCGCCCAGTTCCCATCGTCGCGGCGTTTCGCGATCGGCGCGCTCGATGCGTCAAGCCGGGCGTGTTTCGACGCGCCCGATTTCTCGCTGTCGCGTTTCCTGCAGGCGCCGCCGCCCGATATGTCGATTGTGACACGCACCGGCCTGAGGGCCTGGGTCGCGCCAATTTTCACGCAATTTCAAACGTTCGAATTGCAGATGTCCATGCAGGCGGCGCAATTCCTTTGACGGAAATTATTTGCCGACGCCCAGACCCGCATGCAGGGCGAAGGCGAGCAAAGCAATCGCCCCGACCAGAACGATTGCCCAAACCACATAGAACGACGTCGGCCGACCGGGCCCCTGGCGCATCGCGCGCCGCCCCCCCGCCGATGCGGGCGCGTCCGGTCCCTGCCCCGCGAGCGTGGCGGCGGCAAGATGACGATAAGTCGCCAGGCGCCGCTCCGTGCTCTCCCCGATGATATAGGACCGCGATTCCGCCTCGCTCGGCGGACGCCCGGTCGCCTTAAGGAAATCCTGCAGCCAGGCGCGCTTGTTCTGCTTGTAGATCGAATAGGCGACGAGGCCGGCGACTTCGCCTTCGACCTTGACGAGACTATCGAAAATGGTGTTGCGCTCCGCGTCGGTCCCGTCAATTTCAGCTTCGTCGGGCGTTTTCACCAAGACCCCGACTTTCGGAAGCCCCGCCGGGACCGAAGAACCATTGCCCAATATTTCATTTTCTGCGCCGTCGGACATCCTCGACCCCCCAAGCGATTGCGACATTTTGGCATGGTTCATAGCATCCCGCGGAGGCGTTGAACAACGTTTCCCTTGAGTAGCTTGGCTAGGCGCTAGGGTTCTCACCGCGGCGCCATCGTCTCCGGGCGCCCGATATAGCCAGCCTTCACCATGCGACGGGCAAGGCTGCGAGGCCGTGGAAATGATAGCTGTCGCGATAGCGCGGAGGCTCCGCCAGCCTGAGCCCGGGCAGGCGCCGAAACAAAATGGGCAGCGCAATTTCCATTTCCAGCCGCGCGAGCGGCGCGCCGATGCAAAAATGAATGCCGCCGCCAAAAGCGACATGCGGATTGGGCGACCGGGAAACGTCGATAAGGTCTGGATTGGAGAAGCGCTCGGGATCGCGATTGGCGGCCCCCAGCAGTAAGCCGATCCTGTCGCCCTGCCTGAGAGCGACGCCGTCAAGGTCGATATCCTCCAGCGCGTAGCGCGTAAACAAGTGAAGCGGCGCATCGAAACGCAGCAGCTCCTCAACCATCGCCGCGCTCGCAGCGGGCGTCGCAAAAGCCCGACTTGGATCGATATGCGCCTCCAATAGCGCCTTCACGCCATTGCCGACGCCATGCACCGTCGCCTCATGACCCGCATTCAGCACGAGAATGCACGTCGCGATCAGTTCTTCCTCGCTGAGGCGACCCGCCTCCGATTCGGCTGAAATGAGCTGGCTGATGAGATCATCGGTCCGCGCGCCGCGTCGCGCCTCGACATAATCGCGCAGAAACGCGACGAACTCCTGCGTCGCGGCCACCGCGCTGTCCTCAACAGCGCGCGTCACGCCAAATTGATACATCGCGACCATCCGATGCGACCAGTCGAGCAGACGCGCCCACATCTCGCCGGGCACGCCCAGCAATTCGGCGATGACGATCACCGGGATTGGCGTCGCGAAATGTTCGAGCAGATCGACCGCGCCTCGCGCCTCGAACCGATCGATCAACTCATTCGCCAGGCTCTCGATGCGCGGCGCGAGACGCTCGACCTGCCGCGACACAAACGCGCGATTGATGAGATTGCGTAAGCGGGTGTGCTCGGGCGGCTCGAGTTCAAGCAGCGAATGGCGCTCCACATCGAGGAAGGAGCGCAGATGCGCGGGCGGCTCGCTCCAGCCGAGCTTCTGACGGCTCGTCAGATGAAGAATCTGGCGCCCGAAACGCCGGTCGCGCAGCAGCGCCGATACTTGCGCGTGGCGGGCGAAGCACCAGAACCCATATTGCTCCCAGAAAAATACCGGCGTCGTAGCGCGAATGGCGTGGTAAGCGGGGTAAGGATCGTTGAAAAAAGCTGGATCGCGCGGATCGAGCGACACCGAGCGCCGTTCAACGTCGATGCTCATTCCCATTGCGCATCCTATCCCTGCAATCCATAGGCCGCTTCGACAAGATAGGGACCGCCGCCCGTCGACTCGCGCGCTGAAAATAGCACGAACCGTGTCGCCTCGAATTGCGGAATGCGAAAATAGCCGCGCACGCTCAAATAATCAGCGACCGCGAGGGTGGAGGCGGATCGCAATCGCGCCAGCGTGACGTGAGGCGTATATTTACGCGGCTCGGGCTGCAGACCGATGCGCCGCAGTCGGCGCTCTTGATCGGCCTGCAATTCGACGAGCGGCGCCGTCGGTTTGATCTTGGCGACGATGGCGCGCGGCTTGTCGGCGCCGAACCAGCTCAGCCCTTCAAGGGTCACGGGGAAGGAAGGACGGCGGATTTCGCTGAGAACCTCGACAATTTCGCTTGCCATCCGCTCGTCAATATCGCCGATGAAGCGTAATGTGATGTGATAGTTTTCCGCATCGATCCAGCGCGCCCCGGAAATCCCGCCGCGCAACATCGCAAGCTCCGTCCCTATTTCCGAAGGCAGTTCAAGACCCGTGAAAAGTCGGGGCAAGTCCAAATCCTCGCATTGATCGCAGGGGACCACGACGCTGGCGGTTCGAGATCGCGCCGGAGCAAACAGGGCGCGGGCGCCATGACTTCCCCGTTAGTGACTTCCCCGTTAGTGACTTCCCCGTTAGTGACTTCCCCGTTAGTGACTTCCCCGTTAGTGACTTCCCCGTTAGTGGAAAAAATAGGCGGCGCCGAGGCGCACGCTATTGCCGGTTCGCGTTTGGCCGCAACAGACATCGCTGTCGAGATGGGTGCTTTCGCCGATCAGCGACCGGGCATGAAGATATTCGGCGCGGATCGCAATGAGATCGGTCGCCATATAATCGACGCCGGCGCCAAACGTCCCGGCGAGAACGGGAAGATTGGCTTTCGTATTTTGCGTTGCATTGTCGACCTGTTGGCTCGAACCAAAGTCCAGGCCGGCGGCCACGAAAGGCAGAAAGCGGCCGACGGCGTAGCCGGCGCGTCCGCGGAAATCGCTTTCGAGAAAGTTCCAGTAATCGGTCGAGGCGGCGCCAGGCTGCGCGCCATGGCCGACGACATCGGCGAGCATTGTTGCGCCGTCGACGCCCAGCATGGAATCGCCATGCATCCAGTTATATCCGGAATAGACGCCGCCGATCGGACCGCCAGCGGAAAACGTGTCGGCGACGCCAAGGCCATGCGTCGAAACCGCCTGGCGAGCGCCGCCGCCGATGGCGCCGACATAATTGCCCGCCCAATCGGTCGTATCCGTCTCCGGCGAACCATGCCGGACTTCGCTCATCGTGGAAATCAACGCGACGCGGGCGTAATGAATCGACATATCCGTGCGCAGCGATGGCCCCTTGAGGTCATAGCTGGTCGCCGGCAGGCCTTCATAGAGATATTCGGCTCGCACAACTGATGGGCCAAGGAGCGGCAGATTCACTTTGGCGTCGACTCCGGCGCCAAGCGTCCAACCGGCGCGGTTGCGCGCCTCGCCGTCAAAATCGAGCGGCGCACGCTGAAACTGATCGGTTTTGTCATAGGCCAGCCCGCCCGCGACGAAGGGCATGAAGCCGCCGACGTCATAGCCGACGCGGGCTCTGGCGTGCATCGCATAGATGCTCTCGGCCTCGTTGGCGACGACGCCGGCGGCGGCGCCGAATTTCCGGGTGAGGTAGTTTGAGCCGATGTCGCCATCGAGCCCATAGACAAGAGCGCCGTTCTGCCAGTTGTAACCTACCAGGGCGCCCGTCGCGGCGCCCAAGGCGACCCTGCTCTCCGCCACGTTTTGGCGCGTGGCGAAAGAACCGATCGCCCCGCCGACGAATGAGCCGGCATAGAGGCCAGCCCAATTGACGACCGGCTCGGGCGAAATGACAGCCGGCGCAGGAAGATCGGCGGCAAACGCGCGGCCAGACAAGAAAATCGCGACAAATAGGGCGATATTTCTATGATTCATACGCATCAAACGACCAACGCCTCAACCTAGATTTCAATTTTTCCAGCAGAGCCCATGAGCCGGATCGGCCGTTCTCTCATCGATCCGTTTCCAAACCGCCAAGATAAGCCGCGGCGCGGCTGCGCTTTCGCAGGGCGCCACAGCATCGCACCCGAGGCCTATTTTTTCTCTCCGAGATAGGCGGCGATGCGCAGTTCGATTTCTTCAGCCAATGATTTGGACAGTCTTATTTCGGTGTCCCGTTGCGCACGAAGATTGGCGAAGCGATCTTCCGTACGGTCATAGACCGCCGCGTTGCTCGCCGTACCTTTCAGGACCGCCTCGCGCCCGCCGATCGGCGTCAGGGTATAAGCAGCCGTCACGAGCACTGTAGCAGCGTTCGCAACACCGATCTGCGAGGAGACGGTTGGGGTCATAGCCCCGAATGTGGGGGTGACGACCAGACGATATTTTGGCTCCGGAGTTGTTCCTGTGCCATTGAGGTTCGCGATCAAATCGTTTTCGAGATAATGGTCGATGCGGTCAAGGTCGATGCTTTGCTGCAAGGCGCCGGTGGTCGTCTGCAGGGTGACCGGGTCGACTTGCCTGAGTGGTTCAACCTTGATCGCTTGCATTTCGGCGACGAGGCCGGGATGGGCGGCCTCGCCGTAAAGCGGCTGGAAGCATCCCGCGGCGGGAAGAGCGAGCAACAGAATGGCGAAACGCCGCCCGTCCTTCCAGAAAGACCGGCCCCTCTCGAGTGGCGAAGTCTCAGATAACGACATTGACGATCCTCTGAGGCACGACAATCACCTTTTTGGGCGGCCGATTATCCAACGCCCGGCGCACGGCGTCGAGGGCTAAAGCGGCGGCCTCAACCGTTTTGACGTCGGCGTCGCGGTCGATCGTCAAATCGGCGCGCTTGCGTCCGTTGACCTGCACAGGAATCGTAATCTGCGATTGCACGATGAGGGCACGGTCGGCGATGGGCCAGGCGCTTTCCGCGACCAGCGTTTCATGGCCGAGCACAGACCAGCATTCCTCCGCGAGGTGCGGCATCATCGGCGCAAAGAGATGCACCAGGATATCGCCGGCCTCAGCGAAAGCGAAACGCAGATCGTCAGCAATCTCGGACTTTTCGATCGCGCCGACGGCGGCGCCGAGAATATTGGAGAGTTCATAGATCGTCGCGATGCAGACGTTGAAACGCAATTGCTCGACTTCGTCCTCGACTTTCGCGAGCGCGCGATGCGCCGCCTGTCGGATCTCATGCGCTTCGGCGGAAAAAGCCGTCGGCATGGTGGGACGCCCGGCGCCGACGATGCGCTCGATTTCGCAAACGAGCCTCCACAACCGTTGCGTCTGCCGGGTCGCGCCCTGAATGCCCGCCTCCGTCCAGATCACATCGCGTTCGGGGGGCGAATCCGAGAGCATGAACCAGCGCGCGGTATCGGCGCCATAGGTCGCGATAATATCGTCGGGATCGACGATGTTGCGCTTGGACTTCGACATTTTCTCGATCGGGCCGATTTCGATTTCGACGCCGCCCTCGATCAAAATGGCGCGACGCCCATCCGTACCCGCTTCCACCCGCACTTCGGCCGGCGCAATCCACTGCCCTTCAGGGTGGCGATAGGTCTCGTGGACGACCATGCCTTGCGTGAACAGGCCGGCGAAAGGCTCGTCGAGCGCCAGATGGCCGCAGCGGCGCATCGCGCGAGTGAAGAATCTGGAATAGAGCAGGTGCAGAATCGCATGTTCGACGCCGCCGATATATTGGTCGACCGGCAGCCAATGGTTAGCGATCGCGGGCGTCGTCGGCGCAGTCTCGTTCCACGGATCGGTGAAGCGCGCGAAATACCAGGAAGAATCGACGAACGTGTCCATCGTATCGGTCTCGCGGCGGGCCTTACCGCCGCATTGCGGACACGCGACATGTTTCCACGTGGGATGCCGATCCAGCGGATTGCCAGGCAGGTCGAAGGAAACGTCCTCTGGCAGCACGACCGGCAGGTCGGCGGCGGGAACGGGCACAACGCCGCAGGCCTCGCAATGAATGATCGGAATCGGGCAACCCCAATAGCGCTGCCGCGAAATGCCCCAGTCGCGCAGCTTGAAATTGACCTGCCGCTTGCCCTGCGGACGATTGCCCAGGCTTTGCGCCTCAAGACGCCGCGCGATTTCCTTTTTTGCGTCCTCGATCGTCATGCCGTCGAGGAAGCGCGAATTGATCATCGTTCCGTCGCCGTCATAGGCCTCTTTTTCGATGACGAATGACCCGGGATCGACGCCGGGCGGGCAGACGACCGGCGTCACGCCCAAGCCATAGGCGTTGACGAAGTCGAGATCGCGCTGGTCATGCGCCGGGCAGCCGAAAATCGCGCCCGTGCCGTAATCCATCAGCACGAAATTGGCGACATAGACCGGCAGGCGCCAGGTCGGATCAAAGGGATGGATGACGCGGAGCCCCGTGTCATAGCCCTTCTTTTCCGCCGTTTCGATCGCGGCGAGCGAGGTTCCGACGCGCTTGCACTCCTCGATGAAGGCTTGCAGCTTGGGATCATGCCGCGCCGCCGCGGCCGCGAGCGGATGGTCGGGCGCGAGGGCCATGAATTTGGCGCCGAACAAAGTGTCCGGCCGCGTCGTATAGATTTCCAGCTCCTGCGCGCCCGCTTCCGTCGCGATCTGCGGCGCCGAGGCCGGATCGATCGCAAAGCGCACCAGCATGCCTTCCGAACGGCCGATCCAATTGCGCTGCATCAGGCGCACTTTTTCCGGCCAGCGGTCGAGTCCATCGAGCGCCTTGAGCAGATCCTCGGCGTAATCGGTGATTTTGAAGAACCATTGCGTCAGTTCGCGCTGTTCGACGATCGCGCCCGATCGCCAGCCGCGCCCCTCGACCACCTGCTCGTTGGCGAGCACGGTATGGTCGACCGGATCCCAATTGACCTTGGATTTCTTGCGCGTGACGAGACCGGCGGCGAGAAAATCGAGGAACAGCTTCTGCTGGTGCTTGTAATAGCTGGGATCGCAGGTCGCGATCTCGCGCGACCAGTCGAGCGACAGCCCCATGGATTTGAGCTGGCCGCGCATCGTATCGATGTTGGAATAGGTCCAGGCCGCCGGGTGCGACTTGTTCTGCATGGCGGCGTTTTCGGCCGGCATGCCAAAGGCGTCCCAGCCCATCGGATGCAGCACGTTGAAGCCGCGCGCCCGCTTGTAGCGGGCCACAACATCGCCCATCGCGTAATTGCGGACATGGCCCATATGGATGCGCCCCGAGGGGTAGGGGAACATCTCAAGGACGTAATATTTGGCGCGCGGATCGTCGCTATGCGTCTGGAACGTCGCGCGTTCAGCCCAGATCTTTTGCCACTTTTGTTCCGCCTCGCGGGCGTTATAACGCTCAGGCCGCATGTCTGTTCTTTAAGGAGTTTGTCCAAAATTCGGCGCGCGTGAAGGCGCTCCGTCATTGGGCGGGACAGAGCATGAATTGATCCGGCCGGTCAAATTGCAGCCGGTCGAGCGGCCGCGCGAGCGACCCTTCATTGACCCAGGGCCGCGCCTGCGGCAGTTTGCGCGGGCGTTTCATCGATTGTTCGCAGGGGGAATCCATGGCTGTCCATATTCGGGAACCGGTCCTCACGCCCACGCCGATCCTTAAGCTGCGCCCGACGCAGATGACGCTCGGAATGCGGGAAGTCGAGGAAAAGCGAAAGGCATGGGGCGCCTTCGACCCCAAGAAACTTGAGCGTTTCCTGGGCTCGCACATGGTCCCCGTGATCATTGGCCCCGGCAAGGAGCCCTATCTCACCGACCATCATCATCTGGCGCGGGCGCTGCACGACAACGGGGTCAAAAGCGTCTTCACGACGGTGATCGCCGACCTCCATCAGCTCGACAAGGACGCTTTCTGGACCGTTCTCGATTTTCGCGCCTGGACCCATCCCTATGACGGCAAGGGGCGGCGGCGCGACTATTCGGATCTGCCCAAGACCGTCGCTCATATGAAGGACGACCCGTTCCGCTCGCTGGCGGGCGAATTGCGGCGCCTCGGCGGCTTCGCCAAGGATTCCACACCCTTTTCCGAATTCCTATGGGCCGATTTCCTGCGCCGGAGAATCAAGGACAAAGCCGCCGAAAAGGATTTCAAAGGCTCCCTCGCGCTCGCGCTCCAATACGCCAAGACCGACGAAGCGAGTTACCTTCCCGGTTGGTGCGCGCCGCATCCGATCAGCGCCAAGACCATTGGCAAGAAGAAAGACGCCGATGCGTCGTCCGGGCCGCCCAAGGCCAGCGACGACAATTGAGGCCCGTCCGAGCGCTCTCCGCAATCATTGCTGGGGGCGAAACGCCTTGCAGACTGTGGGGTTGGTGTCGAGGCGGTCGCCGCCGATCAGGTCGAGGCAATAGGGGATCGCGGGAAAGACCGCGTCGAGGCAGGTGCGGATCGCTAAGGGTTTGCCCGGCAGGTTGACGATCAATGTGTGGCCGCGGGTGCCAGCGAGTTGGCGCGAGAGAATCGCGGTGGGGACTTCGAGCAGGCTCCTGGCGCGCATCAATTCGCCAAAGCCGGGCAGGATGCGCTCGCAAACGGCTTCCGTCGCCTCGGGCGTCACGTCGCGCGGCGATGGGCCGGTGCCCCCCGTGGTGAGGATCAGCGAACAATTCGCGACATCGGCAAGCTCGCGCAAAGCAGCCTCGATGGCCAAGCGTTCGTCAGGCACAAGCCGGCGTACGGCGCGCCAGGGCGTCGCCAGAATCGCCGCCAGCGCCGCCTCGATGCCCGGACCGCCCTTGTCTTCGTAAATGCCGGCGCTGGCGCGATCCGAAACGGTGACGATCCCAATGAGAATTTCTGTCACAAAAGCTCCCGTCAGGGTAAGTCGAACGCCGCCGTCATATCGGCGCTGCCCGCATCCCGCGCTCCCAAGGGTTTTAAGGCGAAGCGCGTCTCGATCAATTTCAGAATGGCGGTCGTGTCATAGACCGTATGATCGATAAAGCCGCGCTTGGCGAATGGCGAGACGACAAGCGTCGGCACGCGCGTGCCAGGTCCCCAGCGGTCGATGACGGGCGGCGCCACATGGTCCCAAAGGCCGCCGTTCTCGTCGTAAGTGACGATGACGACGCTGTCCTTCCAGAGGGGGCTGCGCTCGATGAGGCGCAGCAGAAGCGCGGTATGGTATTCGCCCGCCAGCACACTGGCGTAGCCCGGATGCTCGTTATCCTCGCCGCTCGGCTTGAAAAAGACGACGGGGGGCAGCATCCCCTTCTCGATGCCGTCGACGAAATCGACCTCGTCCTTGAGATGGGCCTTGGCCCCCGGCGTGCCCAAAGCGAAATTGGCGAAATAAGCGAAGGGCTGATGATGGAACTGGAACAGAGGGCCGGGCTTGCCGGCCGCCGCTGCGTCCCAGCCCCCCGAATACCAGGCCCAGTCGATCCCCTTTTCGTCAAGCCGGTCGCCGATCGTCGGGGCGCTCTGGACGGGCAGCGTTTTGGCAAGATCGATCTTGGCTGGAAGCGGTCCGAGACGCGGCAGCAAGGTGTTGACGGCATAGCCGTCCGGCGTCACCGAACCGTCCTTGACCAGCATGCCCTTGTCGTCGAGCTGGGCGACGAGATCGGCCGGCGCATTGTCGAAGCGCGGCGCGCAGGCGCAGACGAACAGAAGGTGGTTGAGGAACGAGCCGCCAAACGCCGCATGATGGAAATGATCCATCAGCACATAATCCTTCGCATAGGCCCAGAGCGGGGTTGGCGAACCGTCGAAATAGCTCATCGGCAGCGCGCCCGCGTCGGTCCAGGCGACAAACTTGTCCATCTTGCCGCCGTCGATCTGCAATTGCTCCTGATAATAGCGATGCCAGGCGTCGCCGGTGATTTGCGACAGCGTCACATAGGGCTCGGCGCGGTAGGGCTTGTTGGGCAGATCGGCGGGAAAGCGCGAATCAATCTGCGCCGGCCTGAAATTGGTGTTCAGCACCGGCGGCAATTTGTCATAGGGCTTGCCGTCGCGATCGACCTGGGTGGCGGCCGCGCCGGAATTGGCGACGCCGTCGGCGCCGGGGAACAGCCCATAGAGCTGATCGAAACTGCGATTCTCGAGGTAGATGACGATGATATGATTGATGCGCTCAAGCCCGGCGACGGGCTTTGGCGCTTCTTGCGCCAGCACGGGCGCGGCGAACGCCACGGCGGCGGCGATCGCCGCGAATTTCAACACATTCCACTGCATTTGCTTCGATCCCGCCCTGTCGGCGCCCCCGCCAAAGTCACATCCGAAAGTGACGGCGGCGTGACCGGGCGCGCCATTAGGCCGCGCTTTGAGGCTTCAGCGCTTGCACCGCTTCCTCGACGCTATGAAACAGATGATCCGCGCCGATCAGCTTTTCGAGCCCGAGGCGCGCGAAGGCTTCCTGCGCGCGCACCGATTCCAACCGGGCGACGGCGATGGCGATCCCCTGCTCGTGCAACTGGCGGATGCCCGCGCTCAAGACCTGCGCGGCGGTATAGTCGATCTCGACGATGCTGTCGGCTTCGATCACTACCAGCCGCACGGGCGCGCGCGCGGCGACGAATCGCTGAATCGCATGCTGAAAATCATAGGCGTTGAGGAAAGATAGCGGCGCCTGCAAGGCGACGACCAGCACGCCGGGAATGGTTTCGCCTGGCTGGGCCGCGTTCGTTTTGGGCCACCAGATCGTCGACCCCGGAATTCTGGCAAATTCGACGGTCTTGGCGCGCGTCGTCGTCCAGACGCCATGCAGCAGCGACAGGATGATGCCGATGCCGACGCCTTGCTGGATCGGCAGAAACAGGATCGCCGCCATCGTGGCGACGATCAAAGCGAATTCCGCGAGGCTCTGGCGCCAGACATCGACGAAGGTCGAAACGCGAATGATCCTTTGCGCGACGAACAGCAGGACGCCGGCCAGCGCGGCATAGGGAACATGGGTCAGGAGATCGGCGCCGAAGGCCGACAGCGCCAGCACCAAAGCGGCGCAGACAAGCGCGCCCAATTGCGAGGCGCCGCCAGTCTCGACGACCACCGCCGTACGCGGCGGGCTGGCGTTGACGGGAAAGGCGCCGGTGAGCCCGGCCAGCACACTGGCCGCGCCGACGCCGACGAAATCGCGATTGACGTCGGGCTCGCGGCCGGCGGGAAAAGAGCGCGTCGTCGCCGCGGTCTGCACCATCACGACGACAGCGACGATAAAGGCGAGCGGGACGACTTTGGTCAGGTCGTCGAGCGAGACTTCAGGCATTTTCAACGTCGGAATGGCGCCAGCGACAGCGCCCAAAGCGGCGACGCCATGATTCTCCAGCCCAAGGGCGGCGACCAGCGCGGTGGCGCCGCCAAGGCCGATCAAGGCGCCGGGAACGCGCGGACTGATGCGCTCGCCGATCAGCATGATCGCGAGAACGCCAAGACCGATGGCCAATGTGAGGATATTGGCGGAGCCAAGCGCGCCGGCGAGCGCCGTGATCTTATCGATGAACGAGCCCTCGGGACCGGCGACGCCGAGCAAGGCGGGAGCCTGAGAGAGGATGATATGTCCGGCGATGCCAGCCAGAAAGCCTGTCGTGACCGGGATCGACAGGAGATCGGCGATCCAGCCGAGACGGAGCAGGCCGCCGACGATCAACATCGCGCCGACCATCAGGGCGAGCATCGCGGCCAGGGCGGCGTAATGGGGCGACCCGCTTGCCGCGATCAACGCCAGACCGCCGGCGAAAATCGGCGTGATCGTCGAATCCGCGCCGACCGACATCGCGCGATTGGAACCGAAAATCGCAAAGCCGACCGCGCCCGCGATGATCGCGAGAAAGCCGATCTGCGGCGCAAAACCGCCGAGCCGCGCCGTCGCCATCTGTTCGGGAATCGCGATCGCCGCCAAGGTCAGGCCGGCGATGACGTCGGGTCCAAGATCGGCGAAGCGCCAGCCGGCGAAGGAGCGCAAGACGGGCCAAGGCCGCGCGGCGACAGGACTATGCGTTTCGTTCATCTTTGGATCGCCCAGCCAATGGCCGATATGAGGCCCATTCGATTGACGGCGTCAACAGGCGAACGCCTCTTCCCCCTTGGGGGAAGATGTCATGCGAAGCACGACAGAAGAGGGGAGTCGAGCGAAGCGAGACGGCTTTGAACGTTGCCGAGATTCGCGCGCGTGCTTGTGCCGACGGGCGGGTCATCGGAGCAATCAAGCCTGTTGTCTTGCATATGCGCGGCGCCGAGCTGACAGGTTCAAAGCCGTCGCTTCGCGACTCCCCTCATCTGACCGGCTCCGCCGGCCATCTTCCCCCAAGGGGGAAGACAGCGCCTTGCCTAGAGCCGATAATGCCCGCCGCCAGTTCGGCGCAACGAGGACCGCATGCTGCTGATTCGACGATTGGCCGTGGCGATCGGCCTGCTGTTCGCCCTTGCCGGTTCGCAACTACCTGAATTCGCTCAGCAATACCGCCAGCGCCTCGGCGGCGCGATCGACGAGCTCGACCGCATGATCGCGCAATTCGACAGCGAAGTCGCCGCCCAATCGCTGACGCGCGCCCAAGGCGTCGACCGGCTGAAGACCAATCCTGATAATCTGGCGCAGGAACGCGGCGCCGCCATCGAAAGCGATGTCGATCGCGCCGCCCGGCTCACCCGCCAGCAGGAGGCTTTCCAGATCGGCGGCCCGCTGACCCGCCTCGCCAGCCTGATCGAGAATTTCGACCCCGCCACCGCCTCGAAGGCGATCCGCGACTACGAACCCGCCGTCCCCATCACTTTCGAGGCTTTCGTCATCGCCGGCATCGCGCTCGTCATCGGCTGGAGCGCGACCCATCTCTGCGCCTGGCCGATCCGCAGGAGGCTGGGGCGGAGGTCGCTCGGGCATGGGGAGCGGGCGGGGTGAGGCGCTAATGCGCAACGGCACATGGAGTGAAATCGTCGCGCGACCTCGTTTTTCGCGTCCGAACGCGACATCGGCGCGCTTTTCAGCGCGCCCCGCGCGACCAACACGGGCGAAAAGGCGCCCGCGTCGGAGCTCTGACGTCGCCTGTGCGATCAGCAAGGTGGGGGGAGCGATGAAGGCGACGCAGCCGCCGGTTGCCTCGACGATCGTCGCCTTGATGCGCCCAGAGCGGGATGAGAATTCATTGAATCGAAAAGCTATCGGCGGCGACTTCGATATGGAGCCATTGTTCGCATGGAGGCATTTTTTTCACGCTCCGCCATGCGAAACAATGGATCACCCTCGACCGTTTCGATCATAAATCATCATGCGCTAGCTATCATGCGGCCGGGCTCTGGGCGGGATGTTGCGTTGGCCGATACATAATAAAAGTTCGGGTTCGCAACAATTTATTTCTGAAAATCACTAGGCGTGCTAAGGTCGATGTAAGCCTTCCCGCTGAGCGCGCTTGCCGGGAGCCGAGATTAGAGAGAGGCGCGTTTTTTTTGATTTTTCGCTTGCAAGCCCTTGATATCAATCAATCCGCCTCGATAAAAATTTGCAAATTTCTGGCGAGTCTCAATGATATCAATGGGGGTAAATTTGGAGATTCCTCGGATTCTCCTGAAACGCCTTTGGATAAGTTCGCAGTCCCAAACGCTATGAGAGCCCCATGAGCATCCCCGGCCGTATCGTCCTTGTCACCGGCTCCACCCAGGGCGTCGGGCGCGCGGTTGCGCTGGAGGCGGCGCGGCAGGGGGCGGCGGGCGTGCTGATCACCGGGCGCGAGGCCGACGCCGCCCCGTCCGTCGTGGCGGAAGTCGAGGCGCTGGGCGCGGCCGCCGCCGCTGAAATCGCCGACCTCGCCGACCCTGATGCGCCCGCCGCGCTCATCGCCGCCTGCATCGCGAAATTCGGCCGCGTCGATGCGCTGGTCAATGTCGCCGCGCTGACCGACCGCGCCTCCTTCGTCGACGGCGCGCCGGAAGTGTGGGAGCGGCTGTTCGCCGTCAATGCGCGCGCGCCGTTCTTCCTGATGCAGGGCGCGATCGCCGACATGCGCCGGCGCGGCGCGCCGGGCGGCATCGTCAATATCCTGTCGACAAACATCCATTGCGGCGCGCCGGATCTGGCGATCTATTCGGCGACCAAGGGAGCGCTGGCGACGCTGACCAAGAACGCCGCCAACGCCCATCGCTTCGATCGCATCCGCGTCAATGGAATCAATCTGGGCTGGGCCGACACGCCGGGCGAGCGGCGGATGCAGGGCGTCACGCTCGGCAAGGGCGAGGGCTGGCTCGCCAAGGCGGAAGCCGGGCAACCGTTCGGCAAGCTCATTCAAACGGACGATGTGGCGCGTCTCGTTCTGTTCCTGCTGAGCGACGCGGGAGGCCCGATCACCGGGTCGCTGATCGACCAGGAGCAATGGGTGGCGGGTTCGCGCGGCTAACCGGCAGGCGGCGAATTCCAGAGGCCGCGCACATGCTCGCGGAGCAGCAACGCCTCTTGCCAGCGATCCGTCGTGTCATTGCCGTCCGGCCCGGTGATCGCATAGGGCTGGGGGCCGAGTTCGCAAACGAAGGCGAGCGAATCGTCGGGCCCCGCGCGCCGCCGCCAGCTTTCAAAACCGTATTTCCACCATCCCAGGAAGATGTCGAGCCATATCCGGTGATGGGCAAAGGCGATCTCGATCTGCACTTGTTCGCGACTGGCGACGCGGCCATGGAACGCCCAGCAATGGTCGAGAATGCGGTTGATATAGGCGTGGTTCTCGGCCGAGATCGGCGTCGCGAATTCGCGACCCACCAGGAAATGCGAGAGGTCGCCCAAGAGCTTGAGATCGGGAAAGCGATCGAGGAGATCGAGCGTGAAATAGAGGTCAGTCGTCATGCGGTCGCGATGCGTCTCGAAATAGACGGGAAAATCGACCTGCTCGGCGAGACGCCGCCAACCCTCGATGAGCGGGATGCAATCGTCTAAACGGCGCGGACGCACGTCGGCCTGGATATCGAGGTGATGGACGCCCGCCGCGCTCGCGAGCTCCAGCGCGGGCGCGAGATCGTCGACCGTCCGCGGGAAACATTGCGCTTCGATGACCTTGCCATGCGGCTTGAGCAACGCCGACGCGCGGTGCGCCAGGTCCGCGTCGGTGAAACTCATGCTGACGCCGTCATAGCCGGCGTCGACGATCATCTCGATATTCTGCTCGAGCGTGCGTTCGGCCCCGTCGGTGTGCCGGCGCTCCATCGCCCACAGCGATTGGAGAAACAGCAAATTCTGCATCGCATGGCCTTTGGAGAGAGACTATCGGGCGCGGGGAAAAGTCGCCTCCCTTGTCTCCATCCGCCACCTTAGCCTTGTCAAGTTTGGGAACCAAGAGCTCGACGCCACTGGCCATAGCCTCAACAGGCGCTATGATCGCCGGCCATGAGAGAAGCTGAGATTGCCGCGCTGGCGGCCTGGATCGCCGAGGCGGGACTCGCGGGGCGGGCGGAAACCGATATGGTCGCGGGCTTCTGCGACCGCCTCGCCGCCCTCGGCTTGCCGCTCGTCCGCGTCACCGTTTTCAACGATACGCTGCACCCCGTTTATGAGGGGCGCGCGTTTCGTTGGGATCGGGAGAAGGCGGAGGCGACGCTCGCCGAATATGGACGAAGCACGGAAGGCGAGGCTGCCGAGCGCTGGCTCAGCAGCCCGTTCTATCGGCTGGTGACCAGCGGCGAATCCATGCTGCGCCGCCGCATCGACGCGGAGGGCGAAAACGAATTTCCGATGTTTCGCGAGCACCGCGCGGCCGGCATCACCGACTTCGTGGCGATCGTCAATCGCTTCGGCGCCGATGGGGCAATCGGCGAGATGGATTGCGTCTATTCCGCGTGGACAACCGATCGCGCCAGCGGTTTCGAGGATCGCGAGATCGCGATATTGCAGCGGCTCATGCCGTTCCTCGGGCTGGCCGTGAAATCAGCCTCGCTCGGCCGAATCGCCGCGACCTTGGTCGAAACTTATCTTGGCCGCGACGCCGGCCGACGGGTTCTCAGCGGCAGGATCGCGCGCGGCGTGGTGGACCGGATCGAGGCCGTGCTGTGGTTCAGCGATCTACGCAATTACACGCGCATCGCCGACACGTCGCCGCCAGAGCAGATCATCCCCTTGCTCAACGACTATGCGGACGCCATCATCTCCGTCATTCACCTGAACGCCGGCGACGTTCTGAAATTTATCGGCGATGGCGTACTGGCGATCTTCCCGGCGCAGGAGCGCGAACGCGCCGCCACGGCCGCGCTGGACGCCGCGATCCAGGCGCAGCGGGCTGTCGAAGAGCTCAATGCGCGTCGCGCCGGCGAAGGCTTGCCGACGACGGACATGTATCTGGGGCTCCATATCGGCGAGGTGTTTTACGGCAATATCGGCAGCAAGGAACGCCTCGATTTCACTATCATCGGCCCGGCGGTCAACGAGGTCAGCCGGATCGCGGCGATGTGCCGGTCCGCCGACCAGCCGTTGCTGCTTTCGGCCGCATTCGCCGCCTCTCTCGCCGACCAACGGCATCGCTTCGTCTCGGTCGGACGCTACGCCTTGCGCGGCGTCGGGCGGCCCCAAGAACTCTTCACGCTCGATCCTGAGGCGTGAAAAAGGACGGGCGAATTGGCGGCGTCGAGACGATCGACTTTCCTGTCGCCGCCGATCCGTTCATCGCCTGCAGCAAGGAGAGGAGCCGCACTCGATAGGCTGCGAACGCCGTGGGGAGAGCGCGCGGCCGAATGCTGGTTGCGACCAATGTCTTGTCGCCCCCGGGAAGCGGCCTCCAAATATCTTTGCCGGAACCTTTTATTCCAACTCCGCCACCACTTGCGACCCGCGTATCATTCGCAATTTGCGACCGGGATGGATCCCGACGGCCTCGTCAAATGCGGCGCGGGCGATGGGTTCATCGCGGGCCGTAGCCAGCACCTCTTCCGAACGTCCCTGACCATTGATGATCTCAATCTCATACATCGGGGCTGCGGGGCTGCTTTCGGAACTTCCCGCCATCCCAACATGAACCCTGAGCACGGCGAGCGCGAGATGGACATCCTCCGCGCTCAAATACGCGCCGACTTCGTTTTGCAAGGGCTGAGCAAGTCGATCGGCGAGACCGCCAACGTCGCCGCGCGCTCGATGGCCGATCGGAGCCAGTCCGAACACGTTAGGCGCGCGGGGCAATGGGGAGCCTCTTCTGTGACTAATAACCGCGAACGCCTGTTCCCCGGTCTCAAGATTAAGCAGTCTGTGCTTCCAGAAGAGATGATCGTTTTCCTCGACGACAATCCCTACGCCCAATTTCCATCCCGTGACACGCGGCAAGTGGCCCGGAGCAATTCGCCAATAGGTGGCGTCACCGAGACGGGCGATGCCCCTTCCGCTTATCTCGACAAGACAAGTAGGCTCGCTATCCATGCAAGGCCCTCATGATAGAGGGCGCTTCATAGGAGCACGCGGCCTAGATTGCGCCGAAGAACACCGGTCGGAAATGCGAGGAGCGCTCGGCGATGACGACGATGGCAGGGGCTGCGGCGAATGCGTTGCGAATTATCGAGGCGCTGAGGAAAACCTCGGACCAAGCGATCCATCAAACTGCCCCCTTCTTTGACGCCGCCGCGCAGCAAAATTCAATTAACTCTTAATTACCAGATTATATGTGCAAGCGCCGTATACACGTCAAAAAAATGTTATGTGTTTTCGGGCCGCCTGATGAAACTTTCCGACGGCGGCTACGTAACGCGCCCTTGGTTTCCGCCATCCCGCTTTGCGGCGCGGCCTTGTCCCCGAACCGACCCTGAGCGGCGAGCGCTCCGCGATCGCCAACAATAATGTTGGAGACTTATCGGTCGAGAGCGTCCGCGTTGTCGACGGGCGGCGCAACTTCGCGGCGTTTCTTCCGAGCGACAGCAAGATTTAGGTGCGCCGGCGGCGCCGCGGCTCTCGAATGGCGTTAATACGAAGAGCTATCGTGATTATGCATAGCGCCGCATGACGGCGCCTCACGAAATCGTCGCCAAGCGACTTAGGGTGGAGGCGGGATATCGCCGCTAGCAGCGCGCGATCGTCTTCGCCAGCGCCTGCGCGGCCTTTTTGGCGGCGTCGCGGGCCTGCACGTCGACGTCGGGGCCGAGCAAGGTCTTCTCCACCAGTAAGGTGTCGATCGTCGGGACGCCGACAGAGGTGAGCCAAGTGTTCATGAAAGGACGTTGCTGATCCCAGCTCGCAAGCTCGCTGTCAGCCCCATAAGCGATGCCGCGCGCATAGATGCAGACGGCGCGGTGATTGGTGAGCAGCCCGTTCAAGCCGCGTTCGTCGAAGGTGAAGAGTACGTCCTTTTGCGACACGAAATCGATCAGGTGCTTTAGTTTGTAAGGAATGCCCCAATTCCACATCGGGATCGCAAAGAGCAGGAGATCGACGGCCTTGATGCGGTCGCCCATAACATTGATCGCTTCCCAAGCCGCCTGCTGCGCCGGGGTTCGCTCCACGCCCTCGAGCCCGGCGTATTTGGCTTGCAGCGTCGGCCCGTCGAATTCTGGCAGTTGATGCGCCCAAAGGTCCAGAACATCGATCTGCGTGTCCGGATTTTCCGCCCTCAGCGCATCCAGAAATGCATTCGCAACCTCGATGGAGGCCGACCGCTCTTTACGCGGGGACGCTTCGATATAGAGCACCTTCATGATTCGTCTCCTGGCTTGTTCGGCGGACGAAAACCTAGCGGGCGCGCATTCGAAAATTAAATTGATTATCATTGTCGCAGTTATTACACTAATTGATGAATGCAGACTTTCTCGACCGAGTTGCTGCGCACCTTCGCGACCGTCGTCGATGAGGGCAGCTTCACCGCCGCCGGTAGGCGTCTTGGCCTCACGCAATCGGCCGTGACGGCGCAGATCAAGCGGCTGGAAGCGCAGGCGGGCTGTGCGCTCCTGACGCGCAGTACGCGGGCATTGGCGCCGACGCCACATGGCGAGGTGATGTTGCAGGGCGCCCGCAACATTCTCGCGCTGCACAGCGCGCTCAGCGAGCAGCTCGGCATGACGCAATCGATCCGGGGACGGGTGCGGATCGGCATTTCCGAAGGCTATTTCAGCGGCGCGCTGGCGGCTGCAATACGCGGCGTCATGGAGCAACATCCGACCTTGCAGATCGAGTTGCACGTCGATCTCACGAAACTATTGCTCGATCAGCTCAATGATGGCCTGCTCGACATTCTGTTGGGTGTACATTGCGACACCCATCCGTCGGCGGAAGCCTTATGGACCGAGCGACTGGTTTGGGGTTTCGCCACGACGAACCCGCTTCCGGTCGATCGACCAATGCCCATGGTCTTTGCACCCGAACCATGCCCCTATCGCGCGGCATCGATTGCCGCCTTGGCGCGTCGGCAGATCGCTTGGCGCCTCGCTTGCGTTAGCCCAAGTTTCCAAAGCTGCCTGACCGCGGCGCGCAGCGGCTTTGGCGTTGTCGCGCTTTTGGAGAGCGAATTGTCGCTCGGCCTGCGCGACGTGAGCCGGGAAGCCTCGCTGCCCGATCTGCCGAACGCTACCTTTTCGCTTTGGCTTTCACCCGACGGTCCTAGAAAGGCGATCGAAGTCGTCGCTGCGAGGATCAGGGTCGCGGTGGGCGATGCGCGCCCCTGGCCGCCGTCGCGCTTACGGGCGGGCAGCGGATTAATCGCCTGATTCTTTCAGAACGAAGGGTATAGATGTTTTGATCCGCGCTTAGGAAGTTGTGGATTGCCTATTGGTTTTGGCGCGGCAGACGTTGCGATCACACTCCCAGGCGGCGCTATGCGCCCGACTTTTCGGAAATCTCGCCTGAAAAAAACGGGGTGGAGCTGAGGCAAGACATCTTCCGGGACGGCCGCGCCGCTCAGGCCTCGTAATTATGCACGAAATCTTCCGGAACGTTTGGTCCCCAAGCGTAAAACGAATCGTCTGACGGAAAATCTCCCGTCGGCCAGTCGCAATCGGCTGGAATGTAATCGATGTCCGCGGAATATTCGCTGAAGCTGCCCCAAGGATCCTGAACGTAGTGAAAGAAGTTCGAGCCCAGCACATGGCGACCGAGACCCCATCCCTTGGCGAAACCCTTGCCCAGCATGTGCATGGCGCCCGCGCCAATTTCGTCGACGGTTCCGACGTCCCAACTGAAATGGTGGTGGCCGGGCGCGTCCGAGCGAGCGAAGGCGATCATATGGTGATCGCTGCCGTGAACGCCGTGCAGGAACGCGATATTGTCGCTCGAATGGTCGGAGAGACGCAAACCGAGCACGCGCGTGTAGAACTCGACCGCCTTGCGCACGTCACGCGTGAACATCAGAATATGGGCGAGGCGGCGCGGATGCGTTCGCTTCATCTTGCTGCGGAACAACGCCCCGCGTTGACCAGGGGCGGCAGACTGAAAGGAGAACCGCGTCTTTTCGTCCGGCGACGACTTTGCGGCAACCTTGATCTCGACCAGATTGCCGTCGTGGTCGTGAAACCACAACCCATTCGAGTCGACGCCCGGCGGCGGATCAAGCCTCTTGATTCCCATGCTCTGCAGGCGCTCGGCGAATCGGTCGATGTCGTCCTCGAAGGCGCCGAAAGACATGTGGCTGTGTCTCTTGCGGGGACCCTCGCCGATTGTCCCCCATTTATGGGGATGCCCGTGCGTGCCGACCGTGAGCAAATTGCCTTTTTCCTGAATGTCCAGGCCGAATTCGCTATAGAAATTATGAGCGACGGCGAGATCGGGAGCCACGAAATGAAATTGATCCAGGGAATGGATCCCGAGTTCTCCTGGCCGGCGGGTCGGCTTGATGAAGCCATGAATCTCGGTCATCGCGTTTCCTCCTGATTTGCCTTGCGCGATTTGGCGTCTGGCGCGCCCGGATCGCATTCCTATAGGCATGTGGCGATACGCGATTGAAATATCTACTCGCGTTGCTCCCGCGGCCGCTATCGCGTCTCGTCGGCGATCGGATTCGACAGTACGCCGATTTTCTCGATTTCCACCTGGACCGTGTCGCCGGGTTTCATGAAGAGCGGCGGCTTGCGCGATTGGCCGACGCCCGACGGCGTGCCTGTCACGATGACGTCGCCGCTTCGAAGCGTAATGGCCTCGCTGATGATGGCGATGAGCGTGGCGACGTCAAACACCATGTCGCTGGTCGAAGCGCTTTGCACGACCTCGCCGTTGAGCCGCGTCTGCAATCTCAGGCCCTTGCCGCCGGGGGGAAGTTCGTCGGCGGTGACAAAGCAAGGGCCGAACGCGCCCGTGCCGTCAAAATTCTTGCCGACCGTCCATTGCGGCGACTTGAATTGATAGTCTCGAATGGATCCGTCGTTGAAGATCGAATAGCCGATGACGTGATCGAGCGCGCTCGCCAAGGGAATGTGGCGCCCGCCCGTGCCAATGATGGCGACGAGTTCGCCCTCGTAGTCGAGTTTGTCGGAGGCGAACGGTCTGACGATCGGCGCGCCGTCGCCGATCAGGCTCGAATTGAAACGACTGAACAGCGTTGGGTAATCGGGCTGTTTGAAGCCGGATTCTGTGGAATGATCGCGATAGTTGAGCCCGACGCAGATCACCTTTTCCGGAGCGCGGATCGGCGGCAGTCGGGAGACGGCGGCAAGGTCGACAGAGTGGCCCGCGCCAAGCGCCTTGGCAGCCTGTTCGAGCGCTGGGAGACCCTTGCGAACGAGCGCATCGAAATCTCCGGGATAGCCAGCTTCACTCGCCGTCAATCCGCGCGCTTCGCCTGCTTGTTCGATCGCGAGACCTTCTTCGTGTTCGGCTTGGTAGCGGACGAATCTCACGTCGAAGTCTCCCAGGGAAAGCCTTAGCGGCATATCGCAGGGTAAATTCTATTTGCTTGAAATTAGTTTTGTCAATATAAAATATTTTTTCCTTGCGGTCATAGTTTTGACGCGCTAGAAAATATGAATGAACAAGCGGGCTCAACTCGATCAATCGGTGACCCAGACAGATGCAGCCTATGCGGCCCTTCTGGATGAAATTCTCACGTGCAGGCTCGCGCCCGGCGCCAGGATCACGATTAGCGAAGTCGCTTTGAAGTTCGGGTTCAGCCCGGGAGCCGTCCGTGAAGCCCTGTCGCGTTTGTCGGCGGAGAGAATGACGGTCGCCATCGCTCAAAAGGGCTATTCCGTCGCCGAAGTCTCGGTAGAGGAACTGAAGGATCTGACGCGGACGCGAATTACGATCGAACAGATCTGTCTGCGTTCGGCGATCGAGTGCGGCGACGTCGAATGGGAGACGGCGATTGTGGCGGCTTACCATCGGCTGCATCGCATTCCCCTGGCGATGCCCGGGGAGCCTTCCCGCGTGAATCAGGCCTGGGCCGCCGCGCATACCACGTTCCACGCGGCGCTTGTCGCCGGCTGCGACAGCTCCTGGATGCTCATCCTGCGCGCCATGCTCTATGCGCAATCGGAACGCTATCGGCTTCTCTCGCACACGCTGGCGCGCGAAAGCCGGGACATCGACGGCGAGCACAAGGGCATTCTCGACGCGTGTCTTGCGCGTGAGCCGGCCCTCGCATGCGAGTTGATCGAGCGTCACCTGACGCGCACTTCGGATATCGTTCTGGGCTCGCCTCTGTTGCAAGCTCGGCCGCCTGACCGTCCCGCAGCCGAGCCGGGATGACGTACCAAGATCGGGAAACGGCTTCCGAAGCGTAGAAGAGACCCTGGAACAAGGGACTTTTGGAGGAACGAGTGACGCTGGACATCCAGAGATTTCGCGATCTGATGGCTGGCGTTTGCGCGCCAGTGACCGTGGTCACCACTTCGGAGGCGGAAATTCCCTACGGGGCGACCGTAAGCGCCTTCGCTTCGCTCTCCCTCAGCCCGCCCATGATCAGCGTCGCGCTGGGTCAAGGCTCGCAATTGCTCGCGCGCATTCTGCGGACCGAGCGATTTGGGATCAATGTCCTGGAGAAGTCCCAGGAGGAAACGGCGCGATTGTTCGCTGCGCGGGGCGCCGATCGCTTCGGCCAGTCGACCTGGGCCTTCGATCACGGGATGCCGCGGCTGGCGGCCGCGGCGAGTTGGTTGGTCTGCTCCCTCGCCCAAGCCGTTGAAGGCGGCGATCACATGCTTCTTCTGGGCGTCGTGACGGACGCCGAAAAAACCGCCGCGCCGCCGCTCGTCTACAGCGAACGACTTTTTGGCACGCATTCGGTGCTGCTGGAACGCGAAACCGAGCGAAAAAAGAAGGCAAAAAGACTGACCTTATTGGGAGGAGATATGCAATGACCAGTGTTGCCAGCGTTCATACTTTTGTTGCGCCTACGTCGGGAGAACTCGTCGCTAGGGCGCGCGAGCTTGCGCCGCTGCTGCAAAGGAACGCGCCGAAAGGGGAAGCCAATCGGCGCGTCGAGGAAGAATCGCTACTGGCCCTGACGAAAGCGGGTCTCCTCAAAGTGTGCACGCCGAGGCGATACGGCGGTTGGGAGATGAACACGCGCGCAATGCTGGACGTGAGCGCCGCGATCGCCGAGGCGGATGGCGGCGCCGCCTGGGTGGCGAACCTCAACAATATCTGCTGTTGGCTCGCCAGCCTGTTTCCCGTCAAGGCGCAGGACGAGGTGTTCGGCGCGAACCCGGATGCGATAGTGTCCGGCGTGCTCGCCCCCAGCGCGGCGTCGACCAAGGTCGCCGGCGGGCTCCGCGTCACTGGCAAATGGTACTACAATTCCGGCGGCTGGCACGCTCAATGGGCGGTGCTCGGCGTTCCCATCGTCAACGACGTCGGCGAGACGATAGATCAAGGCCTGGCGCTAATCCCGATGGCTGATCTTGAACGCGAGGACACCTGGTTCGTCGCCGGCATGAAATCCAGTGGCAGCATCGGTTTGATCGCCAAGGACGTATTCATACCTAGCCACCGAATCCTGTCGGTCCCCAGCGCTATCGAGGGAGACTATCCGACAGAGATGAGAGGCCAGGAATCTTTCTACCGATCGGCTTTCGTCGCGATCCTTGCGTTGATCCTGGTCGGTCCCCAACTCGGCCTCGGTCGCGCTGCGCTGCAATACGTCCGGCAGAAAGCTGGAACGCGGCCGATCTCGTATACTTTCTTCGAAAAGCAGAACGCTTCCGTCGCTTTTCAGCTGCAGATCGCCCAGGCGGCAATGCTGATCGACACGGCCCATCTTCATGCCTATCGGGCCGCTGACGACATCGATCAAGCCGCGGTCAGCGGCGTTTACCCCGATATGATCGTCCGCACCCGGGTGCGCGCCGATACTGGATACGTCGTCGAGAAGATCACGCAAGCGATCGATCTCTTGTTGTTTGCGCATGGCGCGGGCAGCTTCGCCGATTCAAGCCCCCTTCAACGCATCTGGCGGGATTCAGCGGTGGCGGCGCGCCACGCGGTCGTCCTTCCGACGGTCGGCTATGAGGTCTACGGCAAGGCTCTACTCGGCGTCGAAAACAACGTCACGGCGCTCGTCTGACCTCAGACGCCGCAAGCCCCATAACAAACAGCGAATCCTGGGAGGGACAAATCATGGCACAGGGAAAATGGAGCCTATCTTCGCCAACAGCCATCAGCCGCCGTCGTGCGGTTCAAGGTTTGGCTCTCGCCGGCGCCGGCGCGATCGCGGCGCCCGCGCTGATCGGCCGCGCGCTTGCCGCCAGCCGGACGATCAAGCTCGGTTTTGTCAGTCCTGAATCCGGACCGATCGCATCGTTCGGCTCCGCCGACGAGTTCATTCTAGCGGGCGTGCGCAAGGCGATCGGCGACGGAATCATAGTCGGCGGCGTCAAATATCCGGTGGAAATCCTGGTGCGCGACAGCCAGTCCAATCCGAGCCGCGCCGCCGAAGTCGCGGCCGAACTGATCACGAAGGAAAAAATCGACTTGATGCTCGCCTCGAGCACCGCCGACACGGTCAACCCGGTGGCTGATCAATGCGAGGTGAACGGCGTGCCCTGCATCACGACAGATACGCCATGGGACGCCTTTTTCTTCGGGCGCGGCGGAGACCCCGCCAAAGGTTTCGACTGGACCTATCATTTCTTCTGGGGGGTCGGCCAGATCGTCGAAACCTTCACCGGCTTGTGGAACGCGATCGAAACCAACAAAACCGTCGGCGCGCTTTGGTCCAACGATTCTGACGGCGTGGCGGTGTCCAATCCGGTGCATGGCCTGCCTCCCGGCTTCATCAAGGCCGGCTTCAAGCTGATTGACGCCGGCCTGTTCACGCCATTGTCCAACGATTTCACCGCGCAGATCACCAAACTGAAGGCTGAGAAGTGCGACATCGTCACCGGCGTGTTCCTGCCTCCGGACTTCGCCACGTTCTGGGCGCAATGCGCGCAGCAGGGATTCAAACCGAAGGCCGTCACCGTCGCCAAGGCGTTGCTCTTTCCGGCCTCTGTCGAAGCGCTCGGCGATCGCGGCGTCGGCCTGTCGTCGGAGGAGTGGTGGTCGCCCGACCACCCGTTCAAATCGGGATTGACCGGCCAGTCGGCGGCCGAGCTTTGCGCCGACTTCACCAAGGCGACCGGCAAGCAATGGGTGCAGCCGATCGGCTTCAAGCACGCTCTGCTGGAGGTCGCATTGGATGTGCTCAAGCGCACTAAGAACGTCGACGATCCCGGTTCGATCATGGAATCAATCGCGGCGACCGACTATCAGTCGATCGTCGGGCCGGTGTCTTGGAAGAAGGGGCCAGTGAAGAATTGCACGACGACGCCGTTGGTCGGCGGCCAGTGGGTTAAGGGCAAGACCTCTAAGTATGATATTCAGATCGTCAACAACGCCGCCTATCCTGGCATCGCGACGGTGGGCAAGTTCCAGCCGATCGCCTACGGCTCTTGAGGACGGCAAGGCCTGCTGTTGAAATGCGCGGCGGGCCAGAGCCCGCTGCATCCCACGCGCGAATACGGGGACATCATCGCCGAATGCCCGTCGTTCTCGCCCTTCGTAAAGTATCGAAATCGTTCGGCGCGATCGTCATCGCCAATGAACTCGACCTCGTCGTCGAACAAGGCGAGGCGGTCGGCATCCTCGGCCCGAACGGCGCCGGCAAAACGACGCTGCTCGGCCTGATCACCGGCACGCTGACGCCTGGCGGCGGCCGGATCGAATACGAAGGCCGGGACATCGCCGGTCTGACGCCGGAGCGCCGCTGTCAGCTGGGCATTGCTCGGGCTTTCCAGGTGCCTCAGCCGTTTGGCGACATGACGGTTTTCGAAAACCTCGCGGTCGCCGCGTGCTTTGGCGCCAATGTTTCGCAACGGGAGGCGCATCGGCGCAGCCTGAATATCCTCGAGCAGTGCGGCCTTGCCGATCAGGCCAACGAGGCGGCGGGCCGGCTCACGTTGCTCAACCGCAAGCGGCTCGAACTCGCCAGAGCTCTGGCGACCGATCCGCGCCTGTTGCTGCTCGACGAAATCGCCGGGGGCCTGACCGAGCATGAATGCCGGGATCTCGTCGCTCTGATCAAACAGGTGCATGCGGCCGGCGTCACCATCGTCTGGATCGAGCACGTGCTTCACGCGCTGCTGTCGGTCGTCGCGCGGGCGGTCGTCCTCTATCAGGGACGATTCATCGCCGACGGCGATCCCCATGACGTGATCAAAAGCCCAAAAGTCGCCGAGATCTATATGGGGATCGAAGCGGATGCTTGACGCCCCGCTGCTCAAGGTTCGCCAGCTCGAGGCGTTCTACGGCGACTTTCAGGCTCTCTATGGCCTCGATCTGGAGCTCAAGACGGGTCAAGTCGTCGCGATCGTCGGCGCCAACGGCGCCGGCAAGAGCACGCTTCTGAACTCCATCGCGGGGTTGATGGCGACGAGACCGGAGGCGATTGAGCTCGCCGGCGAACGCATCGGCGGCAAGGCGCCGTATCAGATCGTCGCCCAGGGGATTGCGCTCGTGCCGGAAGGGCGGCGCCTCTTTCCCTCGCTCAGCGTCGAGGAAAACCTGGTCATCGGCGGTCACATGAAACGGCCGGGCCCGTGGAAGCTGGCGCGAATCTACGAACTGTTTCCCACGCTTGCCGAACGCCGCCATCATCCGGCGACCGCGCTATCGGGCGGCCAGCAGCAGATGGTCGCGATCGGAAGAGCGTTGATGTCGAACCCTCGCGTCCTGTTATGCGACGAACTCAGCCTCGGGCTCGCTCCAATCGTGGTGCGCGACATCTATGCGCATCTGCGCGCCATCATCGCCGACGGCGTGGCGGCGATCATCGTCGAGCAGGATATCCAGCAGGCGTTGAAGATCGCCGGCCACCTTTACTGCATGCTCGAGGGCCGCATCGTTCTGCACGGCGCAGCCAGATCGCTGACGCGCGAATCGATCGCCGCCGCTTATTTCGGAGTCTGAGGATGGCCGATTGGATCAACACGATCATTCAGGGAATCTTGATCGGCGGTCTCTATGCGATGTTCGCGGTCGGGCTTGCGCTGATCTTCGGCGTGATGAAACTCGTCAACATCGCGCACGGCGATCTGATTGTGCTTTCTGCCTATGTCGCGCTGATCGTCACGCAGTCGCTCGGGCTCAATCCTCTCGTATCGCTTGTGTTCGTTGTTCCGATCATGGGGTTGATCGGATACATCCTGCAGCGCGGCCTGTTCAACCGCACGATTGGCAATGATCTGCTGCCGCCGCTGCTGGTCTCCTTCGGGCTGTCGGTCATTATCCAGAACGGGTTGCTGGAACTCTTCTCCGCCGACAATCGTCGGTTACTCGCCGGACCGATCGAGGTCGCCACCATCAAATTCAGCGACGCGATCAACGTCGGCGTGCTGCCGCTGCTTCAGTTCGTCCTCGCCGTTCTGGTCATAGGCGGCCTTCAGGCTTTGATGTTTCGTACCGCGATTGGACGTAGCTTTCGCGCCGTCTCAGACGACCCACGGATCGCGCAACTGATGGGCCTCAACAACCGACATATCTTTGGTCTCGCGATGGCGCTGTCTCTGGCGGTCGTCGCCCTGGCCGGCGTCCTCCTCGCCATTCGCGCCAATTTCGATCCGGCAACTGGACCAACCCGGCTCATCTTCGGCTTTGAGGCGGTCATTATCGGCGGCCTCAGCAGTTTTTGGGGCACGCTTGTCGGCGGCGTCATTCTCGGCGTCGTGCAGGCCATCGCCGCAACGATTGATCCGGGCCTACAGATTCTGGCCGGCCATCTCGCCTTCTTGCTGGTGTTGGCCTTTCGCCCGCAGGGCCTGTTCGGGAGGGTCGCATGACCGTCGCCGCGCTGACGATCGTGCGCGCCACGCCGTCGACCCGCCTGGGTCTCGTCTTCATCGCAAGCCTGGTCGCCGGACTCTTGTCGGCGCCTCTTTGGGCGACGACCGACGCGCTGCGCCTCCTCATCGACATCTTTCTTTATGTCGCGCTAGCTTGCTTGTGGAATTTTCTCGCCGGCTATGCCGGCCTCGTATCCGTCGGCCAGCAGGCATTTGTCGGCTTGGGCGGGTATGGTCTCTTCGCCCTGTCAGCAAAGGCCGGCATTCCCCCCCTGCTTTGCGTGCCGATCGTGGGTCTGGCGGCGGCGCTTTTGTCCATCCCGATCGCCGGCCTGCTGTTCCGATTGCGCGGCGCGTATTTTGCGATTGGCTCCTGGGTGGTTGCGGAAGTTTTTCGCCTGTCGGCGATCCTGCTCACCCCACTCGGCGGCGGTTCCGGGATGAGCCTGCCTGCACGCATCGCCCAATCGGTCGGGCGCGCCCCGCACGATCGATTCGTCGCCGTCTATTGGACGGCCCTGGCGCTGCTCCTTGGGATTCTCGTCATCATCTTCCTGGCGCTGCGCTCGCGGACGGGCCTTGCCTTGACGGCCATCCGGGACAACGAACTCGCGGCCCGCAGCAACGGCGTCAATGTCGGCCGCACCAAGCTCATCGTCTATGTGGCGACGGCGTTCGGCACGGCGATGATTGGCGCCCTGATTTTCCTGCAGCGTCTGCGCATTTCTCCCGACGCAGCGTTTAGCGTCAACGACTGGACGGCGCTCGTAATCTTCATGGTCGTGATCGGCGGCCTCGGCTCCTTCGAAGGTCCGATCCTCGGCGCTCTGATATACTTCTTGCTGCGCGAAACCCTCGCCAATCTTGGGCCGACATACTTGATGGTTCTTGGAGCGGTCGCGATTCTTGTCATGCTACTAGCGCCAAGAGGGCTTTGGGGATTGGTGCGATCGCGATGGCAAATCCAACTCCTGCCGCTGCAATTGCGCGTGATTCCACTGACAAAGCACTGATGTCGGTATTGACCGCAAGGTTGCGCCGACAGCGGGCCGGCCACGAAGTGGGGCAGCGCGCTTGCTAGCGAAGCCCGATCACGTTCAATCGCTGCGTTAGAACGATGGTCCGTGATTGAGCGTGAAGAAGGATGCCGAGACGGGTTGTTGTGGATCAATATACTCAACGAATAAATGTTGTTCAGGAACGATGATTTGCAAAAACGAAGAATCTAACCGGCGCCTGTATCGGGGGCATCTTCGTCCTGCTTGTTTGCGATGAGATCAGTTGCACATAGTGGATACCCAATAGCGCTGCTCAATCCCGTTATATCGCGAATTCCGAATCGATATTGACGCCGGATAGACCATCCGACTCTCATCTGCGAAAGCCGCGTCGCCAAGGACACGGACTACGGGGACGGGGCTGAAGGCCTTTGTGTAAATCGGCGCGCGAAGCTTCCGACGAAATTGGGTTGAATGTGGTCAACACGTGGAGCCGCTTCACACTCAAGGCCGAGCGCTCCTGGCAAGATCGGTCTCCTTGACGCTGTTGGAAACAAGGCGCACACTTTATTTCTGAACATATGTGCGATTATCGCACATGGGAGGAACGAGGTATGGCGGCGCGAATCTTGTCGATGCTTTGCATAATTGCGTCCTTCGTCATCCCGAGCGTGGCTCTAGCGTCGGGCGACACGATCAAGATCGGCGTCCTCAACGACGAGACCGGCGTTTTCGCTGACTCGAGTGGCCACGGGTCGGTGACGGCTGCTCAGATGGCCGTGGACGATTTCGGGGGAAAGGCCGCCGGCAAAAAGATCGAAGTGATCTTTGCGGACCATCAGAACAAAGCGGACATCGGCGCCGGCATCGCTCGCAAATGGTTCGACACAGAGGGCGTAGACGCGATCGCCGATCTTGGGAATTCGTCAGTTGCGCTAGCGGTCAGTCAGATCGCTCGCGATCGTAACAAGGCAATTCTCGTGTCTGCCGGCGGCGATATCGCCCTAACGGGCGCGCAATGTTCGCCAAACACGGTGCAGTGGACCTACGATACCCACTCCCAGTCCGCGCCTCTGGCCATTGCCTTGGTGAAGCGCGGACATAACAAATGGTTCTTTCTGACCGCCAGTTACACATTCGGCGCCAGCCTGCAAAAAGAGGCGACGAATGCCGTGCTCGCTAACGGCGGCGAGGTGGTCGGCTCGGTCCGGCACCCGCTCAACACGATGGATTTCTCGTCCTTTCTGCTGGAGGCGCAGGCGTCGTCCGCAAACGTGCTCGCGCTCGCGAACGGAGGCGCGGATACGACGGTGTCGATCAAGCAGGCCAACGAATTCGGTTTGACCAACACGATGGTGATCGTCGGACTTGCGGCGCTTATCACCGACGTGAATGCCGTCGGATTGCAGGCGACGCACGGTCTTCTCCTCAGCCTGCCGTTCTACTGGGATATCAACGAGGGGACGCGAGCCTTCAGCAAGAGGTGGGCGGCACAAAACAACGGCAGAATGCCTACGATGATCCAGGCGGGGAATTACGGGGCGGTGCTGCATTACCTCAAGGCCGTCGACGCGCTCGGCGGCGCTGATGACGGGAAGAAGGTCGTCGATAAGATGAAGGAATTGCCGACAGACGACCCACTGTTTGGCAAGGGTTACGTACGCGCCGATGGCCGCACGATTCACAATGTCTACGTATTCGAAGTCAAATCACCCGAAGAGTCGAAATACCCCTGGGACTATCTCAAACTCTATGAGACCGTTCCCGGAGAAAAGGCGTTCCTGACGATGCAAGAGGGGGGCTGCCCCCTCGTCTCCAACAAATAAGCGGCTCTGCGCAAAATCGCGCCGGCCTCGAACAATCCCGCCATCGATCGCGACGGAGACAGACAAATGCAGACACTTGGCGATCTCATCAGGCGCGCCGGCATTATCCACGGCCCCCGCCCAGCCTTGGTTTACGGGCGTCGATCATACACATACGCCGAACACACCGTGCGCATCTATCGTCTGGCCAATGCGCTGTCGGACAAGGGCCTCCGGCAGCAGGACCGTGTGGCGGTGCTCGCCCGAAACTGCGCCGAGTACATGGAGGCGTTCGGCGCCGCGGAGGTCGTCGGATTCATTCTTGTCAATTTGAATGTTCGTCTATCCGAGCCCGAATTGGTTCGCATCTGCTTGGATTGTCAGCCGAGTTGTCTCATCTTCGCCGAAGAGTTTGCGGGAATCGCGAAGGCCGTTCAGGCAGCCGTTTCCGATCTGCGCGTACTAGTGCGGATAGACGAGGCGCAGTCAGGCGAGGATTCCTACGAAGCATTGGTCCAGGCGGCTTCACCGGAGTCGCCTACGCTGTACTCGAAACCTCATCACATCGCTCATCTCATGTACACGAGCGGAACAACCGGCGGCCCCAAGGGAGTCATGCTCACCCATAGAGCCTTTGTCGAGGCCGTCCGCATTTCCTCGCACGAAGGAGGCGTCCAACCCACGGAGCGGGCATTGATCGTCATGCCGTTCTTCCATCTCGGCGGCAAGCTCGAGCAAATGGGCTTCAGTTTTCTCGGCGGCGCCATCATTCTCAGATCCACGTTCGATCCGATAGAGATATTGGAAACAATCGAACGCGAGCGAATTTCCGCTGCCCATTTCGCTCCTATTATGATCCAACGCCTGTTGGACGCCCTGGAGACGTCGAGACGCTCCTATGATCTCAGCTCTCTCAGGCTGGTGCACTACGCGTCAGCTCCGATGCCCGCTCCTGTGCTGCGGCGGGCGCTCGACCGATTTGGACCTATCTTCGTTCAGGTTTACGGCATGACCGAGTGTATCATGGGGAGCACGCTCAAGGCGCACCAGCATCGCCCCGATGGCAGCGAATCCGACCAACGGCGCCTCAGTTCGGCGGGGCAGCCATGCTTCGGAAATGAAGTGCGGATCGTTCGCGAGGATGGAACCTCGTGCGGCCGCGACGAGGTGGGGGAGATATTGATCCGCTCACCCACTTTGATGCTCGGGTACTGGAACAAAACCTCCGCGACCGTCGACGCCTTACAGGACGGATGGTATGCGACTCAGGATCTCGGGAAACTTGACGATGAGGGATATCTCTACGTTGTGGACCGCAAGAAGGATATGATCATATCCGGCGGCGAGAACATTCATTCCTGGGAAGTTGAAGAGGTGCTCCGCGCCCATCCCTCAATTGCTGAAGCCGCGGTCATCGCCGTTCCCGACGCGGAGTGGGGCGAAGCGGTGAAGGCGTGCGTAGTGTTGCGTCACGGTCGCTCGCTCGAGGGCGACGCCGTGATTGAATACTGCCGGGCGAATTTGGCGAGCTACAAGAAGCCGCGCAGCGTGGACTTTTTCAGTGAGCTTCCGCGCCTTTTCAACGGCAAGATCGACAAAAAAACGCTGCGTGCTCCGTATTGGAGCGGGCGCGACCATCAGGTCTCCTGAAGGCCCAACGGACTTGGACGCATTCCCGTGAATGTTATCAAATTTGCCGACCTAGAGATCGGACAACGCTTTATAGGACCGGGGCGGACGCTCACGGAAACCGATCACGGTCTCTTCATGATGCTGGTAGGCGACTGGCATCCGATTCATTCGGACGAGGTATATGCAAGTCAATCTTCGATGGGCAAACGCGTGACGCATGGAACCTTCGGAATCGCCCTGGCGATGGGCATCGCAGGATCGAATTATTCATTTTGTCGAGCCGATCGTTGGAGCCTTGGGACTCCAGGATTGGACGTTCGCGGCGCCGCTCTTCATCGGCGAGACCGTACATGTCGAGGTCGAGATCGTTGGCAAACGGATCACCAGTCGGGGCGATCGGGGCATCGTGCAGCGAAAACTCAGCCTGTTGAACCAAATTGACGCGCTCCTTCAACATGGGCGCGCGGACGTAATGCTGCAGCTTTTCCATCCTACTATCAGTGAGCGTTGAGGGCATGCCAAGTCAGCCTAATTGGTTCTCAGAATCGCTTGCACGAGGATTGACGGTCATTCGGGCCTTCGGACACGAAGCCGCACGACTTCGCATAACCGAGGTCTCCGAGCGGACCGGCCTTACGCGGGCAGCAGCACGGCGATTTCTCTTTACATTGCGCGAACTGGGCTACCTTGCGTCCGAAGGCGACTATTTCTTTCTGCGTCCACGGGTTCTGGATCTTGGCTACGCATACATCTCGGCCGCGCGCATCGAGGTCCATGTCGAACCGATCCTCAAGGACCTCGCCGACAAAACGCGGACATCGGCGCATTTCGCGGTGCTCGACGATGACAGTACATTGTTTGTCGCGAGCATTTACGACGAAAAGATGCACGGGTTTTTCATCGCTGTCGGCGCACGCCGACCCGCTTACGCGGGATCGCTCGGTAAGTGTCTTCTCTCGGGTCTTTCGCCCGAAGCGTTCGAGGAGTTTTTGACGCGTGTGGAGCGGACACAACGCACCCCGACGACGCTCGTCAGCGCTCAGTCGCTCGAGAGAGAGGTCGCGAAGGTTCGCAAGCAAGGGTATGCGATCAACAACGGCGAGTTCATCTCGGGTGTCGTCGGAATTGCTGTTCCGGTGCGAGATCGTGAAGGGCGCGTCGCCGCCGCCATCAACATCAACTGGTTTTCGCCCAAACCGATCGCGAAACCGGACCTCGACCAGCACCTGCCGTCCTTGCTCGCGGCCGCACGCGAAATCGAGGCAAGGCTGATTGTCGGCGGCATGAGGCCCGGCTTCGACACGCCCGGACGCGGCTGATCGGGACAGAGCCCATAGTACAACGGAGTGAGTTGCATGTCGCGCGGACGCCGGATCGACACCCACTCGCATATCGTCCCTGAATTCTACGCGAAATGGCTTGAGGACAAGCACGTCTTGTCGGGCGGATTTCCGATTCCCGCCTGGAGCGCGGACGCCGCCCTCGATTTCATGGAACGGCATGAAATAGCGACTTCGATCCTCTCGGTATCGACTCCCGGGGTGGAGTGCGGCGACCCAGAAGACGCCCGCGCCATGGCGCGCCGCTTGAACGAGTATGCCGCCAACGTATGCTTGGAGTATCCCGGGCGCTTCGGCTTCTTTGCGACGCCATCGCTGATCAACATGGAGGGCGCGATAGAGGACATCAATTATGCTTTCGACCACTTGGGCGCCGACGGGGTCGTGCTCAACGCGAACGTTGATGGGACTTACCTCGGCGATCCCAGATTTGCCGACTTGATGGACGCATTGAATCGACGCGGAGCCGTGGCGTTCATTCATCCGTCCGAGCTACCGGGCGGCGCGGTCCCTGGATTGCCGGCCTATGTCGCGGACTTCCTGCTCGATACGGTGCGAGCCGCTGTCCATCTCTGTGCAACGGGAGCCATGAGCCGCTATCCGGACATCAAGTTCATCCTTTCCCACGGCGGCGGATTCCTACCTTACGCGGCGTTTCGAGTAGCGGCACAGGCCTCGCCCAATAGGGAGCCGAGGGAGGGCATGAATCTGTTGCGACGTTTCTATCTCGACTCGGCGCTGGCTACTTCCAAATTCGCGCTGCCGTCTCTGCTCGCTTTCGCGGATCCGGTCCGCATTGTCTTCGGGTCCGATTTCCCCTTTGCGCCGGTTGCGGTTAGCGGCTTTTATGCGAGCCAGCTCGACGGCTCGGCCGCCGTGGACCACGCCGCCATCGATCGGGGCAATGCCGAGCGTTTGTTTCCACGCTTCGCGGAGTGACCTTGTTGCAAGGAGACGTTTCAAGGCGCGATTGGGCGTTGGTGCGGCTTCAATCATGCCGCTCGGACGAATGCGCTCGCCCGATTGCGTTCCTCTGGTTGAGTGATTTGACGGCAATCGTAATGGTCGGAGCCTTCTGAAGCCGGCCCGTGACCATGGCCTGACAAATCACAAGGAGTGAGCCGCGATGCAGTTCCATCTCAACGGGTTCAGAACCGGCAACCCGGAAATCCCGGAGCCGGCAGGATCGCGCGCCGCGGCGGCGCCCGCTGGCGCGCTTCCGGAGGGCGTGGATGTGCTGATCGTCGGCTGCGGACCGGCGGGTTTGACCCTGGCGGCGCAACTCGCCGCCTTTCCCGACATTAGAACCCGGATCGTCGAACAGAAATCCGGACCACTGTCGCTCGGCCAGGCGGATGGCGTGGCTTGTCGCACGGTGGAGATGTTCGAGGCCTTCGGCTTCTGCGAGCGCGTGTTGAAGGAGGCTTATTGGGTCAACGAGACAACGTTCTGGAAGCCTGATGATCAGCAGCGCGCGCATATCGCGCGCAGCGGGCGAATCCAGGACACCGAGGACGCGTTGTCGGAATTCCCGCATGTGATCCTCAACCAGGCGCGGATACACGATTTCTATCTCGACGTCATGCGCAACGCCGCGACCCGTTTGGAGCCGGACTACTCGCGTAGACTGCAGGACCTCACAATCTCTCCGGCTTCTGGCGAGGCCGGGAACGGCGATTCGGCTTATCCGGTGACCGTTACTCTCGAACGGCTCGATCCGGCGCACGAAGGTCAAATCGAAACGGTAAAGGCCCGTTATGTCGTTGGCTGCGACGGCGCCCGCAGCGTCGTGCGCAAGTCGCTCGGACGGTTGCTCAGCGGGGATTCGGCCAACCAGGCCTGGGGCGTCATGGACGTTCTCGCCGTCACCGACTTCCCCGACATTCGCATCAAGTCGGCAATTCAATCGGCTGAGGAAGGTAGCCTCCTGATCATTCCGCGGGAAGGAGGCTATCTCGTCCGCCTCTATATCGAACTCGATAAGCTCAACGAGAACGAGCGGGTCACGAGCCTGAACATCACGACCGACCGTTTGATCGCCGCGGCGCAGCGGATCCTGCATCCCTACACATTGGAGGTGAAGGAGATCGCGTGGTGGTCGGTCTACGAGATCGGGCAGCGACTTTGCGAAAAATTCGATGACACTCCCGATGGCGCCGAGGATTGTCTCCCGCGCGTGTTCATCGCGGGAGACGCCTGTCACACGCACAGCCCCAAAGCTGGGCAGGGCATGAACGTCTCGATGCAGGACGGCTTCAACCTGGGATGGAAACTAGCGTCGGTCCTCAGGGGCCAAAGCTCGCCGCGGATTCTGCGTACCTATTCCGACGAGCGCCAGAGCATCGCTGAGGAGCTGATCGACTTCGACCGCAAATTCGCGAAGATGTTCAGCGCCGCCCCGCGAGACCCCGCGAAGGCCGACGGCAAAGGCATCGATCCTGCGGAGTTCCAGACCTACTTCGTCAAGCAAGGTCGCTTCACGGCGGGCACGGAAACCCGCTACGCCCCGTCGATCATCTCAGACGAGCCGACCTACCAGCATCTCGCCAAAGGGCTCACCATCGGCATGCGCTTTCATTCGGCGCCGGTCATCCGATTGGCCGACGCCAAGCCGGTTCACCTGGGGCATACGGTCAAGGCGGACGGCCGCTGGCGGCTGTTCGCTTTCGCCGCCACGGAAGACCCCGCCGGAGCCTCCTCGCGGCTTCGAGCCCTGTGCGAGTTTCTTGCCCGGTCCCCCCAGTCTCCCATCGGGCAGTACACGCCGAAGGGGGCCGATATCGACTCCGTGATCGACGTACGCGCTATTTTCCAGCAAGCTCATCGCGAGCTTGCGATCGAGGCGATGCCCTCTTTCCTGTTGCCCACGAAAGGTCGCTATGGGCTGCGTGACTACGAAAAGATGTTCTGTCCCGACTTGAAGAGCGGCCGCGACATTTTCGACCTGAGAGCCATCGATCGCAGCCGGGGATGCATGGTGCTCGTGCGCCCGGACCAATATGTCGCGAATGTTCTCCCGCTCGACGGCTATGCCGAGCTTGAAACATTTTTCGGTAGATTCATGTTGCGCTCATGAAACCTGCGCTGGGCGCTCTTCCACTCTCCGGCGCAGCGGCGTTTTTTGTCCAAGTTAGCAAATGCATCGAAAAACGCCGTTTGAAAAACGGGCCGCCCAAACGGCAAAACACTGCTAACCCGTTGATTTCGATGGTGGGCGCACAAGGGCTCGAACCTTGGACCCGCTGATTAAGAGTTCGAATTGGGCTCTTCGCCGCCGTTTCTGAATGCACGCCAGAACGCGACGCCCCTCAAGAAGCCCTTTGTTTGTCGAAGCTTGTCGCATAGCGTCGCGGCACGTCGAACCGAAACCCTCAAACCTCTCAGTTCGACAAAACCGTTTGAAAACCGTTTTAGCTTGCCTGGGCTTCGAATATGGCTGACCTCCGAATTCTGCTGACAGATAAAACGATCGCTCAGTTACCCGCACCAGACGATGGTTGGTATTTGGCTCGCGACACCGAATTGAAGGGCTTCTTCGTCGTCGTTGGAAAACGTAAGCGGACGTTCACCATCCAGGGCGACCTCAGAAAAGGTGGCAAGCGGGCGTCGTCGATCCGGGTCTCGATCGGCGACACGAGTGAAATGTCGACGCGAACCGCCCGTGCGACGGCAAAGGAATATTTGGCTCAGATCAGTCGGGGGCAGCACCCGAGGCCCTCGCAAGACGGGCTCAGCGGCTCAAATGAGAGCGCTGAGAACAAGACGGCATCAACGGACGTCACACTCAGGCAGGCGTGGCAGCGGTATCTGGAAGCCCATCTGGTTCGGAAAAACCGCAGCGAGAAGACCATCGCCGGCTATCGCGATCATGTGGAACGCATTTTTGCGGAGTGGCTTGACGCCCCTTTGGGTGAGCTTGGCGCAGATCCAGCTCGCGTGGCGAAAAAGCACGACGATGTCACGAAGGAAAACGGGCCCTATCTCGCGAACGGGGCGATGCGCACCTTGCGGGCGATCTACAATCACGCGCGAAAGACGAACAAAAAGCTTCCCTCCGACAATCCTGCAGACGCTGTCGATTGGAACGAGGAGAAGCGCCGCGACACCGGGATGGGCGCGGGTGACCTGAGAGGATGGTTCTCGGAGTTGGGGGCGCTCGAGAACCCTGTGCGTCGTGAATTCCATCTATTCATGTTGCTGTCTGGCTCGCGGCCGACCGCTTTGCAGGCGATCAAGCCTAATCACATAGACTTTCGAAGGCGCACATTGCGCGTGACCAAGCCGAAGGGCGGCAGCAAGCGCGCATTTGATATCCCGTTATCGCGCGAGATGATTCTGTGTCTCGCGCGGGCAATCCGGTTCGGCAGGGAAATGTACCCATTGCAGGCGAGGGAATGGGTATTCCCAGCCGATAGCGAATCAGGGCATCTCGCCGAGACAAAAGAAGATCGAAATGAGCTCTCCAAGTGGGGCAACGATCTTCGCCAAACCTTCAGAACCATCGCGACGATTGCAGGTGTTTCTGAATTCGACGCCAAGCTCCTGATGAACCACTCCATTCCTGGCGTGAACGCCGGCTACATCACTCGGCACAAGCTTCTTGAAGACCACCTGCGGCGCCAGCAGCAAGCGATCAGCAGCGCGACCATTGAGGCATTGGGCGCCTCACTTGCCGAAAATCGAGCCCTGCAAGGTTGGCTGGGGCGTGGTGCGGCCCGGCGAGCGGTTGTCAATCCCGAGGTCCAGCGCCCTGCTTCCGGCGGAGAGCGGCCTCCTATTCTGCGCGCCGCCTAGCGAGCGGGGGTCCTAGGGCGACGAACGGCGGGTAGTGTCTCAATTCAGAGTTCCGCAAACGGGAGGAGAGCGGACGTTGCAATCCTTCCAGAAAGCTGGCGCTCGCGTGAGTCGTGTTCTATTAATGTTCGCGCCCTCGGACGCCGGAAAGGGATATGGCGAACGAAAAGCTCACTCCTTCTGCGTTCATGCGCCAGCTTCGGCCCGAAATTTATTCGGACACGACCGAGCTCACCTCCTACCTGCTCGACGGGGCCGTTTTCGGCCACCACCTCGACACGATCACCTCGCGCAACCAAACCCACGACTTCGAAATTTTCTGCCGCAAGCTCTGCGAGCGGGCCATCTGCCGAAACCTGCGGCCGCAGACCGGCCCCGATGGCGGCGGCGACAGCAAAGCCGACTCTGAGACCGTTCCCGTCTCGGATGAGATTATGGCCCTCACCTATGTCGGCGAGCCGAACGCCGGCAACGAGAAGTGGGCTTTCGCTTTCAGCGCCAAAGAGAAATGGCTGGCCAAGGCCCGCAGCGACGTCGAGGGAATCACGAAGACGGAGCGCGGCTACAAGCGCATCATCTTTGTCACGAGCCGGTACGCGAAGGCGAAGGCTCGCGCCGCGCTTGAAGACGAGCTGACCCAAAAGTACGGGATCCAAGTCACGATCCACGATCGTTCGTGGATCGTGCAGCAGGTCATCGAATTCGACCGCAAAGACCTGGCCTATAACTATCTCCACGTGGGACAGGAGATCGCCGACGCGAGCCGGCTTGGCCCCGCCGACTACTCCCGCAACCGGCAACTGGAAGCGATCGAGAAGTCGTTTTCGGACCCCGACAGCTTTTCGGGAATGGAACGCCAAGGCGTCACCGAAGCCCTGCTGGCGGCAAAGCTTTCGCGTTCGCTGGAGCGCCCGCGCCCGGAGACGGACGGGCGCTTCCAGCGGGCGATCCGTCTTGGTGATGCGCACGGTGCCTACAGGCAGAAGCTTGAGGCGCGCTACGAAGCGCTCTGGACCGCTGTCTGGTGGTTCGATGACTACAACGAACTGAATTCCAACTACGACGCCTTCGAGGCGTTAGTTATCGACAGCGATCACGCGGCCAATCTGGAGTTCCTCTCCAACCTCCTTCAGATGCTCTACAACGCCGTGATCCACAGCGACTTCACGCGCGAGCGATGCGATCTCGACGCACGCGCGGGCCGGCTCAAAACACGGCTTGAAGCTGTCGCGGCGAATAAGGACCGCCCGACGAACGCGCTCTGGGCGCGGACGTTGTTGCTCCTAGGTCGCCTCAACGCGGCTATGCTGGCCGGCGACCGCGATGCAATCCCGCCGATCTTGCCGGAGTTCTCCAAAATTCTGGCGCAAGCCCGCGGCCTTGGTGAATTCGAAGCAACACGCCTCGTCTACCTAATCGAGGCGATTGGAAACGCGGCCGGCAATGACCCCGCTTACAATTCACTGATCGAAGAAGTCGCCGATTTCGTGAGCGAGCGCACCGGCGAGGCAGAGGGCGCGCTAGTGCTCCTCAAGCGCGCCCAAAAGCTTGACTTCAATAATCACTTCGAGATGATCCGCCTGCTCGGCAAAGCGGCGCGCCAGCTCACCAAGAAGGAGTATGCCGAAAAGCTTATCGAGGCCTTGCAGCTGCTGAGTCTGGCCTACCGGAGCGCGGGCTTGCTCTGGGCGTCTCGAGCAACGTCCATTTTTGCGGCGGCGTCCATCGCCATCGAGGGCGAGGCGGATAGCGAGATCGATGTTGCGATCGTCCCGACGATCGAATTCATGGCTTGGACGGCGCTTGAGCTGCGCCACCTACCGGACTTTCTCGAAGCCGTCCAGCTCCTCAACGGGTGCCTAAACGCCCTGCCGCTCGCCGACGAGTCAAAGGAACTTCTCAAGGACCGGCTTCTGACCTTCGACAGGGCGCTCGGGAGCTACTTCCTCAACTTCCAGCCGGAGGAACTGCGCCAGGTCGAGGGCCTTCCGGACATCCTGGAAGCAGTCGGGCTCTTCGCCGCGCGCTTCGCGCTGCTCTATGCCCTTGGCTACGAGGATCACCTCCGCACCGACGGATCGCTGCCGCCCGGGGAGTCTGACGAGGCCGTGCAGGCCATGGTCAAAAGGCTCGCCAGCCAACCGGTGACTGACGACATTCGCGGCCCGCTCATCACGAACCGGCCAGGGCGCCGCCGCTTGCAATCGACGGTCATGGGAATGATGGTCGAGGTGGCGTTCGAGGGAACGATCACTGCAACCCTTGTTGCCGAAGCTGTCCTCGCTTCGATCGAGGCCTGCTTCGCTACGGCCTTTGAGCTTCGGACTCACCCCCACACCGAGCGCTATGAAATCGTCCTTGTGGAAGCAGCAGAGGCGGCAGCGCCATCGTTCGAGATCGATCCGCTCAAACCGACGGCGAAGCTCGTTTGGCCCAAGGATCTCCCGATCACTTCATTCGAACGGTCCGCTGACACGATCCGCTTCCTCACCGAAGCGTCCCTTCTCACGATGACTGCCAGCTGTGTGTGGCATGGCGGCATGGAACTGATCGAGCGCCTCGCCGGCGACGAGGCTGTGTTTGACCGAGTGACGATGATCTCGATCACCGCGAACAGCTATCACCGCCTGTTTTCGCGCGATCTGACGTCCCTCGATGAGCGGAGCGAACTCGTCCGGACGAGTTACGCACTCCGCGATGACCGGCCGAAAATTGTCCGCGAAAAGATCGATGATCCTGACGAGAAGGACGAGCAGACCGGGGCGAAGATGAAAGCCTGGTGGAAGAGCGGCAACCACCGCGACATCCAGACGCGCTCGGTGATCGACTACAATCTCTGGAACAAAGCTGCGTGGAAGGGAACTATCTATGCCAGCTATGGGCCGGACGTGCCGCCCGTGCTCGGTTTGCTGTTCACGGATCGCGACGCGGCACGCTCGATCTTCGAACGCTGGCGTGAGCGCTTCGGAGAGGTCGACCGCAAGGACGAGATCTATCTGTCAATCGTTCGGGACGTGTCGGCCGCGAACCCGGCCCACTACAACGTGTTGATCACCTCAAGTCCTGATCCTTCTGAACTCCGCAAGCCTGGCGGGGCTATGGTTCTTTCGCGGTTCAACCGCATGCAACCCGACACCGACACGAATCTCCGCCGCTTCCTTGCCGACTACGAGAAGGCGGGTGTGTATCTCCTTATGCCGGCGGTCATAGAGGGTGGGAAGCCGCAGCTCCGTTCCGACATCGCGATCCTGAAGCGAAACCTCACCGTAAAATCGTCACGGGACGTGGGCCTCGATGACGTCGAACGATGCTGCCTCGGCCAGAAGGTCGATGAGCATTTTGCGGACTCTGACGTCGAGCCGTCGATCGTCCCTTCATAGAGTCGCATGTGACACGCAGGCAGCGCGCAAAATTGGGTTTCACCTGAGTTGGGCTATCCGAAGGCGGAGCTTCCAAACGTCGTACCCGGGAATTCAAACTGAGACACCACCGAATGGCGCGAACGGTTCCCTTTATGTTCTTATTCTGATAAGTTCGGCGCCGACCATTTTGTTGAACCATGCGCAAAATCATCCACATCGACATGGACGCATTCTACGCGTCAGTTGAGCAGCACGACGATCCCTCGCTACGAGGTCGCCCTGTTGCTGTCGGCTATGCCGCAAAGCGCGGTGTGGTTGCGGCTGCCAGCTACGAGGCGCGCAAATTCGGCGTGCGTTCGGCAATGCCTTCGAGCATGGCGACACGCAAATGCCCAGACCTCGTGTTCGTGCCGCCGAGGTTCGACGTCTATCGCGCAGTGTCGCGCGAAATTCACGCGATCTTTGCGGACTATACGCCGTTGATCGAACCGCTTTCGCTCGACGAAGCCTATCTCGATGTGACGGAGAATCTTCGGGGCATCCCAACAGCGTCATCGACGGCGTCGGAGATTCGGGCCCGCATTTTCGAGAAGACGAGGCTTACCGCGTCGGCCGGCATTTCCTACAACAAATTCCTCGCCAAGCTCGCGTCCGATCATCGCAAACCCAATGGCCAGTTTGTCGTGACCCCTGTGATGGGCGCCGCCTTCGTCGAAGCCTTGCCTATCGGCAAGTTTCATGGTGTTGGGCCGGTGACGGCCGACAGGATGAATCGACTCGGCATCTTTACGGGCGCGGACCTGCGGAAGCAGTCGTTGGCTTTTCTGCAGCAGCACTTTGGAAAGTCCGGACCCTGGTATCACGCGATCGCCAATGGCGAAGATGACCGTCCCGTCGTGCCGAACCGTCCCCGGAAGTCGTCTGGATCGGAGACGACCTTCTCAAATGATCTCCTGAATCCAGCCGACATCGAGGCCGGCGTGGCCGCGATGGCGGATCAGGTCTGGGCGTGGTGCGAGAAAACCACTGCGTTTGGCCGCACCGTGACGGTGAAGATCAAATACGCCGATTTCAGGCAGGCCACGCGCAGCCAATCTCTGCCGGGTCGAATCACATCTGCGGCCGTTCTGCGCCAAGTCAGCCTCGACCTTGTGCGGACGGTATTTCCGCCCGCGCAAGGCGTGCGCCTCGTCGGCGTGGCAGTTTCAAACTTCGGCGACAATCAGGTCGCCGCTCCCGAGCAGCTCGATCTCGCGCTGACCGCGTGAGCGTCACGGATCGACCGGATCGCGAATGTCCGTACTGTCGTTCCCAGGCGAATTGACGCGCGTCGAAATCGGCCAGATCGTCATCGGCTCCGAGGGGTATGGCTTCATCAGATCATTCGGATCGGGCTCGAGCGGGCTCAGCCAGCGATGATAGTCCGCCGGTGCGATGATGACGGGCATCCGGTTGTGGATCGTGGCGACGAGTTCGTTGGCCTCGGTCGTGATGATCAGGAAGGTGCGGATGATTTTCTTGGTCTCTGGATGCTCCCAGCTCTCCCAGATGCCGGCGACGGCGAAGGGCGATCCGTCTTTCATGGCGATCGCGAAGGGTTGCTTGGCCTTCTGTCCCTGGATCGCCCTCCACTCGAAGAAGTTGTCGATCGCGATCAGGCAGCGGCGCTTGGCGTAGGCCCCCTTGAAAGACGGAAGGCTCGCGATCGTCTCCGCCCTTGCGTTGATTGACTTGCGGCCGCCATCGAGATCCTTCGTCCAATGCGGGATCAGGCCCCAGATCAAGCGATCCTTGCGGTATTCCCCCGTTTCGGGGTGGCGTCGGATGACCCAGAACTCTTGAGAGGGCGCTCCGTTGAAGCGCGGCGGATAGGCGACGCCCGTCTCGCCCGTCGCGACGGTCTCGAGGCCCGGCAGGTCTCCTGTCGTCTGTGTGAAACGTCCGCACATGGCTCCGAGCTTAGCACCACTTCCCGCGATTTGACTCATTCGCCGAGTTGGGAACAAATAGAGAACATACCATCAGCGAAACGAGTTGCGAAGGAGATGAATGCGCCCGCCCATCCTGTCGTCGCGGAGCTTCGAGAGCGCATTCAGCGCCTCGAAAGCGGCCCAGCGCGCCGTCGCACGACGCTTCCCTTCGGCGTCAAGGAGATCGACCGGCGTCTACCGGGAGGCGGCCTCGCGCTCGGCGCGCTTCATGAGGTCGCCGGCGGCGGCGACGGCGTGATCGACGGTGCGGCGGCCGCCCTGTTCGCCGCGGGGATCGCGGCTCGGACGCGCGGCAAAGTCCTGTGGTGCGTCACCCGCCAGGACCTGTTCGCTCCCGCCATTGCGCAGGCCGGCCTTGGGCCCGACCGCGTGATCTATGTTGAGGCGGGGGACGAGAAATCGCTCCTCGCCTGCTTCGAAGAGGGGCTGCGACACGGTGGGCTCGGCGCGGTCGTCGCCGAGGTCGCTCGCCTGTCGATGATGGCCTCCCGCCGCCTTCAACTCGCCGCCGAAAGCTCCGGCGCCATCGGCATCGCTGTGCGCCGCTGGCGGCGGCAAACCGAAGCCGCCGACTTCGGGCAGCCAACGGCCTCCGTCACCCGCTGGCGCGTCACCGCGCTCCCCTCAACCCCGCTGCCCGTTCCCGGCGTTGGACGCGCCCGATGGCAGGTCGAATTGATCCGGTGTCGGGCCGGCGAAAGCGCCGATTTCGAAGTGGAGGCCTGCGATGCCAAGGGTCGTCTCGCTATTCCTTCCGACCTGGCCGACGGATCGGGTGAGAAGGAATTTAGGCGCCGCCGCGCCGCCGGCTGAGGCGCCGCTCCTGTTGATCGGCCGGGAGGGGAGGCGGCGGGTGGTGCTGGCGGCGGATAGGGCGGCGCTACGCGCTGGGTTGCACGTCGGAATGCCGGCGACCAAAGCGCAGGCACTTGTGAAAGGCCTCATCGTCAAGGACGCGGAGCCGGCTGGCGATACGCAAGCGCTCGAGCGGTTGGCGCTCTGGGCGCTGCGCTACGCGCCGATCGTCGCGGCCGATCCGCCTGATGGTCTGGTGATCGACACGACGGGCGCCGCTCACCTCCATGGCGGAGAAGGCGCCATGGTGAAAACGATGGTGGAGCGGCTCGCCGCATCCGGCATCGCCGCGCGGGCAGCGATTGCCGATAGCTGGGGGTCCGCATATGCCTTTGCCCGCTGTGCCGCGCGGCCGGTATTCGTCGTTCCGCCGGGAGAAAGCGCAAAAGCCGTTCTCGATCTGCCGATCGCGGTCCTTCGTCTGCCCAAAGATATGATCGACGCTCTTCGCGTCCTCGGCTTTGAGCGCATTGGCGAACTGGCGTCAAAACCCCGGGCGCCGCTGACGCATCGCTTCGGTCCGGAACTCGGCCGCCGTCTTGACCAAGCCCTGGGACGGCTCAACGAGCCGATCGTTCCTGTGCGCCCTGCCGACCTCGTAGAGGTCCGCCGAGGTTTCGCTGAGCCGATTGGGGCCGCGGAAACGATCGCCCGCTATACCAGCAAGCTCGTGACGCAACTCTGCGAGGCGCTTGAAGCCAAAGGCCTCGGCGCGCGGCGGCTCGACCTTCTCTTTCATTGCGTCGACAATCGCATTGAGGCGATCCGGATCGGAACGGCGCTGCCGGTGCGCGACGCAAAGCGTCTAACCCGGCTCCTCTGCGACAAGATCGAAACGGTCGATCCGGGCTTCGGCATCGAATTGATGAGCCTCGCCGTCACGCTCGCCGAGCCGTTGTCGCCGAGGCAGACCATTTCTTCGCTGATCGAAGAACCCGAGACCGACGTCTCCGGCCTGATCGACACGCTCGCCAATCGCGTTGGCGAAAGCCGGCTCTATCGCTTCGCTCCATTCGCCAGCGACGTGCCGGAGCGCTCCGTTCAACGGGTCGCGCCAACCGCTCCGATCACCGGCGAAACATGGCCGGACCATTGGCCGCGTCCCGCGCGCCTGTTGCCAAACCCGGAATCGATCGAGACGGTCGCCCTGCTACCCGACCATCCGCCCGTCACCTTTACCTGGCGCGGCGTGCGCCGCCGCGTGAAACGAGCCGATGGCCCCGAGCGCGTCTTCGGCGAATGGTGGAAGCGCGATGCCGAGTTGATCGCCGTCAGGGATTATTTCCAGGTCGAAGACGAGGCGGGCGAGCGCTTCTGGATTTATCGCGCCGGTGACGGCGAGGACCCCGACACCGGCTCGCATCGCTGGTTCCTGCATGGAATCTTCGGATGAACAGCGGGACCCGATACGTCGAGCTGCAATGCACTTCGCATTTCAGCTTCCTTCGCGGGGCGAGCTCATGCGACGAGCTCTTCGCACAGGCTGCGGTGTTGGGCATCGAAGGTCTGGCGATCGTCGACCGCAACAGCCTCGCGGGCATCGTTCGCGCCCACGAGGCCGCCAAGGCGACCGGTGTGCGGCTGATCGTCGGATGCCGCGTCGATCTCACCGACGGCATGTCCGTTCTCGTCTATCCGACGGACCGGCCAGCCTATGCGCGGCTTTGCCGGCTGCTGTCTCTCGGCAAGAAGCGCGCAGGCAAGGCGAAGTGCCGTCTCGACTGGTCGGACCTTGTTGCCTACGGCGAGGGACTCATTGCGATCCTCGTTCCGGACCAAGCCGACGACCTCTGCGCCGTAAACCTGCGGCGCCTCGCCAAGGCCTTTGGCGATCGAGCATTCATGGCGCTGACGCTGCGGCGACGGCCGAACGACGCAATGCGACTTCATGAATTGTCGAACCTGGCGGCTAGGGCGCGCGTGCCGACCGTCGTCACCAACGACGCGCTGTTTCACGTTCCGGCGCGGCGCATTCTGCAAGACGTCGTCACCTGCATCCGGCACAATTGCACGATCGACGAAGCGGGCTTCCGTCGGGAGCGTCATGCCGATCGCTATCTCAAGGCGCCGGAGGAAATGGCGCGATTGTTTGGCCGCTATCCCGAAGCGCTGGCGCAAACACGAGCGATCGCCGAGCGTTGCCGGTTTTCGCTCGACGAACTCGCCTATCAATATCCCGAGGAGGCTGCGATCCCCGGCTTCACGCCGCAGCAGGCGCTGGAGAAGTTGACCTGGGAGGGCGCTGAGCAACGTTATCCCGAGGGCGTGCCTGACAAGACAATCGCCATCCTCAAGCACGAACTGCGCCTGATAGAGACGCTGCAATATGCGCCGTATTTCTTGACTGTGAATTCGATCGTTCGTTTTGCCCGAAGCCGGGACATTCTCTGCCAGGGCAGAGGGTCAGCCGCAAACAGTGCGGTCTGCTACGTCCTTGGCGTCACGTCGATCGATCCCGAGCGCAATGATCTGCTGTTTGAACGCTTCGTTTCCGAGGAGCGGCGGGAGCCACCCGACATCGATGTGGATTTCGAGCACGAACGGCGCGAGATCGTCATGCAATGGGTGTTCGAGACCTACGGTCGCGATCATGCGGCGCTCTGCTCGACCGTCATCCGCTATCGTGCCAAAGGAGCGCTCCGCGACGTCGGCAAGGCGCTCGGCCTGCCCGAGGACCTCATCAAGATGTTGTCCGGTCAGGTCTGGGGTTGGTCGGAAGAGGGTGTCGAGCCCAAGCACGTGGAAGAATTGAATCTCAATCTTGGCGATCGCCGACTTCGACTTGCGCTCGATCTCGCCCACGAATTGATGGGCGCGCCGCGCCACCTGTCCCAGCATCCAGGCGGTTTCGTCCTCACCCGCGATCGACTCGATGAACTTGTGCCGATCGAACCCGCTGCGATGAAGGACCGTCAGGTCATCGAATGGGACAAGGACGATATCGATGCCTTGAAATTCATGAAAGTGGATTGCCTGGCGCTCGGCATGCTGTCCTGCATGAAGCGCGGCCTCGACCTCCTGGCCGAGCACAAGGGCGTTGCCCTCGATCTCGCGACGATCCCCGCGGAGGATCCCCGCACCTACGCGATGATCCGCAAGGCGGATACGCTCGGCACGTTTCAGATCGAGAGCCGGGCGCAGATGTCGATGCTCCCGAGGCTCAAACCGCGCACCTTCTATGACCTGGTCATCCAGGTCGCGATCGTCCGGCCAGGGCCGATCCAGGGCGATATGGTGCATCCCTATCTGCGCCGGCGCGACGGTATTGAGCCGGTCCATTACCCGACGCCCGAGTTGGAGACTGTGCTTGGCAAGACGCTCGGGGTGCCGCTCTTCCAGGAGCAGGCCATGCGCGTTGCTATCGTCTGCGCCGGTTTTACTCCCGGCGAGGCAGACCAGCTACGCCGTTCCATGGCGACCTTCAAGCACACGGGAGGCGTCTCGAAGTTTCGCGATAAGCTCATCAACGGCATGATCGCCAAGGGCTATGAGCGCGGCTTTGCTGAGAAGACCTTCAGCCAGTTAGAGGGGTTCGGCAGTTATGGATTCCCGGAGAGCCACGCTGCCTCATTCGCATTGATCGCCTACGCGTCGTCATGGCTTAAATGCCATCATCCCGATGTCTTCTGTGCCGCGCTGCTGAATGCGCAGCCGATGGGCTTCTATGCGCCCGCGCAGATCGTGCGCGATGCGCGCGATCACGGTGTTGAAGTTCGCCCCGTCTGCATCAATGCCTCTCGCTGGGACTGCACGCTGGAGCCGACCGACGGGGATGACCGTTTCGCGGTCAGACTCGGTCTGCGCATGGTGCGTGGCCTCGCCAATGTCGATGCCGCCGCCATCGTCACTTCGCGCGTCGATGAGCCCTTCGTGTCGGTCGATGATCTCTGGCGGCGCGCCGGCATTCCGTCCGCCTCACTCGTGCAGATCGCCGAGGCCGACGCCTTGCAGCCCTCGTTGAAGCTCGCCCGGCGCGAGGCGCTATGGGCGATCAAGGGCCTGCGTGATGAACCGCTGCCGCTCTTTGCGGTCGCTTCGGCGCGGGAGGAACAGACCGTTCCGGAACTCAACGAGCCGGCGGTGGTGCTCCGACCGATGACCGCCGGCGGCGAGGTGGTGGAAGACTACGGCCATGTCGGTCTCACGCTGCGCGCCCACCCCGTGACTTTTCTTCGCGCCGACCTGCGGCGCCAGCGCATCGTCACCTGCGCCGAGGCGATGCAGGCCCGCGACGGACGCTGGCTTCAGACAGCCGGCCTCGTTCTCGTCCGGCAAAAGCCGGGCACGGCCAAGGGCGTGATGTTCATCACCTTGGAGGATGAGACCGGCATCACCAATCTCGTCGTCTGGGCCAAGATGTTCGAAAAGTATCGTCGCGTGGTCCTCTCCGCTAGCATGCTTGCCGTCCGCGGTCGTATTCAGCGCGAGGGCGAGGTCGTGCATCTCGTCGCCCATCACCTCGCCGACCTCTCCACGGAACTCGCCAGCGTCGGCGAGCGGGAGGCTGCATTTCTGCTGCCGCATGGGCGCGGTGATGAGTTCCACCACGGCGGCCCTGGCCTCGATCCTCGTGAGCGGCAGTCCAAAGGGCCGGCGCCGCGCGACATCTACATTCCCGATTCCCGAGGCGGTTCGATAAAGGTGAGGGCCCGGGATTTCCACTGACGCAGGCCGGCGTGTCGGGAATTTTCCCCGCAATTTTCAATTGGTGCCGGGAGTGGTGACAGCCTGAAGCTTCGTCGATTCCAATGATCGAGCCGACTTTTGCGAGCCGTCGAAAGTTGAACCCGTCCGTCTCCGATGGACCCAATTGTCCATGCTCAAAAATCACAACGTGGCGAATACGCGACCTATTGCCCTGCGACGCAAGACCTCACCATAAAACGGTTTCAAATCGGTCGCGTTCCGTGCATACGTTCCGGCTCATTTGAAGGCGCTTGGTCGGAGTCGTCGCCGCAGAAGGCGAGCTTAAGTCGTGCGAACAATGGCCTCGATTCGACAAGGTTGGCGTCATGTCGGGTGACAATGCAGGACGACTCTACGAAGATCATCCCCTGCGCGACAGTGTTCTGCAGGAAATACATTCGCGACCATTTCATCCGCTGACGACGCCGGCTCAGTTGCTGCACTTCGCGTTCACGGCTGATTTTGCACAAGCGGCGGCCGATCGGCGCGAGATTTCGCAGTTTTGCGCCAGAAACGGCGTCGCGGGCCCCGGAGGCAACGCCAAACATCATTGTGTCGCGTTGAAAGACCTTGCGTTGCGTTGGGAGCAGCATAGCGAATTCACGACGTGGACATTGATCGTCGAAGGCGCCGCGGCGGTGGATTTCGAGGCCGCGCAAGCCCTGGCCGCGCCGATTCTCGGGAGCCTCCCGCAGCCGGGACCTCTGCTCGTCAGCGCCGCGCTTTCCCTTGAACCGGACGCACAGGCGGCGGCGTTGGAGGATATCTTCGACGAGAGTTCGCTCGTCGCTTCGACGATGGGGCGCGGCGCGGCTCTGGCGGCGACCGATTTCCGGCTGGCAAAAGACGGCTTCGTGCATCTCATCGTGCGCGACCGCGGCCTGACGCCCAATCGCGCTGGCGCGCTGACCCAGCGCTTGCTCGAGATCGAGACCTATCGAACGCTCGCCTTGCTTGGCCTGCCCGAGGCGCAGCGATGCGCGCCCCGCGTCAAGGCGGCGGAAGAGGGTCTAGCCGGCATCCTCAATAAGATGAATATCGTCGAGGGCGCGCCCGCCGACCACAAGCTGCTCGACGAAATGACGCGGCTCGCCGCGGAGCTCGAGGCCGATCTTGCGGCCTCGAGCTTTCGCTTCGGCGCGAGCCGGGCTTACGACAGCCTCGTTCAGCAGCGGCTCGTCGCCGTTGACGAGGAGCCGTTCGGCGCATTCTCGACTTTCGCCTCTTTTCTGGCGCGGCGAATGGCGCCAGCCATGCGCACCTGCGAGACGATGGCCAATCGCCAGGTCGACCTTTCGAAGAAACTCAGCCGCGCCGCCAATCTCTTGCGCACGCGCGTCGATGTCGAGATCGAACGTCAGAACCGCGATCTTCTGCATTCGATGAACGAACGAACGCGGTTGCAATTGCGCTTGCAGCAGACCGTCGAGGGGCTCTCCGTCGCCGCGATCAGCTATTACATCGTCGGCCTGGCAGGCTATGCGTTCAAGGGGCTCAAGGAAATCGGCGTCGGGCCAGACCCCTCGCTCGCCACCGCCGCCGCTGTACCGATGGTCGTGCTCGGGGTCGCGCTCATCGTGCGGCGGATTCGCGGCGCCCACGGCGAGCAGTAAACAGACGCCTGTATTCGCTCAATTCCCGTTCATTGGTTGGGGGTGTTCAATGCTCGGTCAACCGCACTAAACGGAGTGATGCTGATGAAAAGAGCATCAGCACCTTCTCCATAGCGGCATGTTGCCCCCGTAGTGGCCAGCATTTCGAGTACGGATGCTTTTCTAGTCGTCCGTGAAGAATCCTGAGAGGGCCGGTTTGCGGGGCTTTTCTGGTGGTTTGAAGTAATCGCTTTTGCCGGAATGGAGGGCGCGGGCGGCGATTATCTTGCAAATTGAAACGGTCGCCGGGTCGTGATTCTCTGCTGGCGAGAGACGCGATCTGGAGATTCGCGATGCGGCCGAAGGAGCGTCGGGACAGCGGACAGAAAGACCTCTTCCGCGCCCGTCTGGATCAGATCGTCGACATGGGTCATCCGCTGGCGAAGCTCGCGGGGTCGGTCGATTGGGGTTTCCTGGAGGCGCGGTTCGGCGCGGCTTATACGGACAAGCCCGGCCATCCGCCGCTGCCGACGCGCTTGATGGCGGGACTCGCCATCCTCAAGCACATGCACGATCTTTCGGACGAAGCTCTGTGCGAGCGCTGGGTCGAGAACCCCTATTTCCAATTGTTCTGCGGCGAGGAGTTCTTCCAACACAAGCTGCGCTTCGATCGCTCCTCAATGACGCGCTGGCGACAGCGCATGGGCGAAGAGAAGCTCGTCGCGCTGATCCAGGAGAGCCTCGCTGTCGCCACGCGCACGCGCGCGGCCAAGCCGGCGGATTTTTCTAAGGTGATCGTCGACACCACCGTTCAGCCCAAGGCGGTGGCGCACCCGACCGACGCCAAGCTGATGCATCGCGCGCGCGAGCGGTTGGTCCGGCTGGCCAAAAAGCATGGCGTCGCGCTGCGCCAGTCCTACGAGCGGGTCGGCAAACATGCGCTGATCGCCCATCAGCGCTACGCCCACGCCAAGCAGTTTAAGCGCGCGAACCGGGCGCTCAGGACTTTGCGCACGTATCTGGGCCGGACCGCGCGCGACGTCGTTCGCAAGATCAAGGGCAAGGCGGCGTTGGAGAGCGTCTTTGCTCATCCGCTCTCGCTCGCCTGGCGGGTGCGCGATCAGCGTCAGAACCAGCGCGGCAAGAAAGTCTATTCGCTGCATGCGCCGGAGGTCGAATGCATCGGCAAGGGCAAGGCGCATCGGCCCTACGAATTCGGCGTCAAGGTCTCCCTCGCCACGACGCTGCATCGCTCCCGCGGCGGCCAATTCATCGCCCATGTGAAGGCGTTGCCGGGCAACCCCTATGACGGCCATACGCTCGGCGTCGTTGTGCCGGAGATGGAAACCCAGATCGGCGCCAATATCGAGCGCGTCGTTGTCGACCGAGGCTACCGTGGCCACAACGCTCCGCCCGAGCACAGGTTCAGGGTCTATATCTCGGGCCAGAAGCGGCGCGTCGCCGAGGCGATCGAACGGGACCTGCGCCGCCGGTCCGCCGTCGAGCCTTGCATCGGCCATCTCAAGGCCGAGCACCGGATGGGCCGCAACCACCTCGCCCACATGACCGGCGACGCCGCCAACGCCGTCCTCGCCGCCGCCGGCTACAACTTCCGCAGGTTGCTGGCCTGGCTGAGGCTGCTTTTGCGCCTCTGGCTCGCCGCGCTCATCAATGCTGACGGCTCACAAAATCTCATCGCCGCCGCCTAAATCGGATTCTTCACGGGCGACTTTCTAGCCAAGGGAAGTCTCGACGCCGATGGTCAATATCTGGACGCCCGGGCCTTCAACTATTCCGCTCCAGAGCGGACAGGCGGATTTCCACCCGATCCAACCAGTGCGATTTGACTATGCCCTAACTGAACAAATCACTCTGATCGGTGCTCATTTCAAAAATCGAGTTCGATCACACCCCCTAAGGCCCGAGACACGCACGGCATAATGGCCGATGCCCGCTCCTCTCGCTTGAGGTACATGTCACGGTGATCTGCGTCCCCAGAGACCAGGCGCATGCGGCACTTCCCGCAAAAGCCGCTCTCACAGGATGCGGTAGGCTTTAGGCCTGCCTCGCGAAGCGCATCAAGGATGGTCTGATCCTCGCGCACGCGGAACACCCTACCCGTCTTTGTCTGCCGGATCTCGAACCGCTCGTTGTCGATCGCGCCGGCGCCGTCTTTGCGGAATTGCTCGGCGTGGACATGCGACCTCGGCCAATGAATCGACCCCAGCCGCACGGCGTCCATCATGCCGGCAGGGCCGCAGTAATACAGATTCGTTCCGTCGCCGTTGTCCTGCAACCAGGGGCCGAGGTCGAGGCGCCTACCGCCGTTTTCGGCAGAGAAGTGGCAGATGGCGTTTTCCACGAACTCCGGACCAAGAATAATGTCGGCGTAGGCCGCCTCGCTCCGTGACTTCGCCAAATAGATCAGCTTGAAATCGCCATCTCGGCCGCGTAGCAGCCGGCGCGCCAGGGACAACATCGCGGTGATGCCAATCCCGCCCGCGATCAGAAGATGACCGTGACCCTTGGCCAGTCGCAGACCGGTCCGGGCCACTTCCGCTGAAAGGACGGCTTCTTCTGACGCACCCTCGTGCATGCTCCGCGAGCCACCGCGCGATGCCGTCTCTCGCTTGACGGCGATGACGTAGCGGTGCCGCTCTGTGTCGTCATTGCAAATCGAATAGTTGCGCAGCTCGCCTGATGGCGTCTGGACAATCAGACTACTGCCGGCAAGGATGGCCGGCAATTCGGTCCCATCCGCCGACCGAAGATCGAACTCATGAATGTCGTCGGTCAACGCCCTGCGAGCGTGAACCTGGAGCTGAAGTTTGCTGTCTAAGAGCATGCGGCCTTGTCTCAGGAAATCGAGATCTGGGAGCCGATTTCGATCATGCCCCCTTCGATGACTTCAGCGTAAACCCCCATGTCTGCATGCCCGAGGTGCTTCATCAGCAGCCGCGGGACGGCGATGTCCCGCCTTGCGTCGATTGGGTTTACCTCGGTCGCGGCGCAACGTTCCGTGCGCTGGAAGATCCGTAACCTGGCGGGACCCACCTCGATTTCGCGGCCGAGCATCTCCAATTCCCGGTAAGCCGGCAGTCCGTCGAAGTAGAGGTTTGCTCGAAAGCGCAGTGGGTCGACGGCCGCGCTGATCCTGCTCTCGAAGTCTCTGACTGTCGCAAGATTGATTAGCGAAATGGCGTTCATCATCTCTTTTGACTCTGTGCAAAGATCTGTGAAGCGATTCTCACCACCGACCGCCACAGAAGGTTCCCGCCCGTCTTGCAGATCAAACATGTTTGAGAAGAACCGCACGACCTCGGCACGCCCACGCTCAGTTTCCAAATTCTCCGATAGCACCGGCTGTCCCTGAACGCTGACATCGAGCGTCTTCGTTTCCGTGTCGAAAAACGTCGACAACCCAGCCAACCGGTCTTCCTTCACGAGCACGATGAAGCGCGATTTCGGCAAGGGCTGGAAGTAAGTGGGGTCATACCCGCTATCATGCCGCGCAAGGCCGTAAACCCGGTCAAACGGAAATCCCTCGCCCGCGATCAGGCGCACCTTGGCGAGGGCCTGCGCACTAAGCCCTTTCACGGGATAATGGTACAGACCGCGAACCGCAACCGACATCAAAATCCCCTTACCGCTTCGAGCGGCCTACCGAGGCAACTGACCGGCCTATCAATTGAGACGGGCCGGGGCATTGGGCGTCGCCGTCGTGAATTCCCGACGTCTGCACCACTTCGCATGGATCGGGCTCGCCACGCTGGGACTGACGCCGTTGCTGCCCCTCGGCGAATCCATGAACAATCTCGATGCGGTCGGTGTCGGCTTCGCGCTGCCTGCTGTTGGGCGCTCTACATCGCGTTCGGCGGGCATGCTGCGCGCGCGCCCGGGCAACCGTTGCCGACGCACTCGAGCGATTCTGGCCGCGCCTTCGGAACGCACCGACCGGCAAGACGAGAAAACACATATCGGGGAAGATTGCGCCAACGTTACAGCGCCGCCTACCCATTGAGGCCGGCGAGCAGCATGTATTTCAACTCGAGGAACTCTTCGATGCCGTGGTGAGAGCCCTCCCGGCCGAGCCCGCTCTCCTTGACGCCGCCGAAGGGCGCCGCCTCGGTGGTGATGAGCCCCGTATTGACGCCGACCATGCCATATTCCAATGCCTCCGCGACACGAAACACCCGACCGAGATCACTGGAATAAAAGTACGACGCGAGGCCGAAGGGGGAGGCGTTCGCCATCTCGATGACATCCTCCTCACTGCTGAATCGGTACACCGGAGCGAGCGGACCGAACGTCTCCTCACGAGTGACCAGCATCTTCGTCGTCACCTCGGCGAGCACGGTCGGCTCGAAGAAAGTGCGGCCAAGCGGATGGCGCTTGCCTCCGATCACGAGCCGCGCGCCTTGTCTGACCGCGTCCGCGATGTGCCGCTCGACCTTCGCGACGGCAGCGTCGCTGATCAACGGGCCTTGCTCGACGCCAACTTCGAGACCGCTGCCGACCCTCATGTCCATGACGCGCGTGGCGAGCTTCTCAACGAAGGATTCGTAGATTGAGTTCTGCACGTAGATCCGGTTTGCGCAGATGCAGGTCTGGCCCATGTTGCGATATTTCGAGACCATCGCGCCTTCAATGGCGGCATCGAGATCGGCGTCGTCGAAGACGATGAAGGGCGCATTTCCGCCGAGTTCGAGCCCCACCTTCTTCACACCATCGGAAGCTTGTCTCATCAAAATCTTGCCGACCTCGGTCGAGCCGGTAAAGCTCACAAACCGGACCGCTGGGTGGTCGCAGAACACCTTGCCGACAGCGGAGGGCTCGCCTGTCACGACGTTGAATACCCCTGCAGGCAGCCCGGCCCGCTCGGCAAGTGCCGCGAGGGCGAGCGCCGAGAGCGGCGTCTCGGGCGCAGGCTTCAGCACCACCGTGCAGCCTGCGGCGATAGCAGGCGCCGCCTTGCGGGTGATCATGGAGCACGGGAAATTCCACGGCGTGATGGCGCTCACGACGCCGATCGGCTGCTTGCCGACAACGATGCGCGCGTCGGCCCGGTGGCTCGGGATGGTCTCGCCGTAGACGCGTTTCGCTTCTTCGGCGTAGAACTCTACGTAGGCCGCGGCAATGTCGACCTCGGCTTTTGCCTCGGCGAGCGGCTTTCCCTGCTCAGAGGTGAGGATCAGGGCAAGGTCGCTGCGGTTCTCCACGATCAACTCGAACCAGCGGCGCATGATCGCAGAGCGTTCCTTGGCGATCTTCTTGGCCCAAAGCCTAAAGGCGCGCTCTGCAGCTTCGACGGCATTCATCGCCTGCCGGGTGCCAAAGCTTGGAGTCTTACCGAGGATCGCGCCGGTGGCGGGATTCGTGACAGCGTCGGTGGGCTCGCCGATCCATTGACCGTCTACATAGCAGTGCGCCTTGAGGAGCAAAGGATCCTGAAGCTTGAGTTGTAGATCCATCATAAAGCGTTACCGTTCGAACTGAAATTCGTCACTTAGGTGCTCTCCCGCTAGTGCCGCAGCATATGAAGGACGTCACGTCGATAAGATGTGAACTCCTCGCTCGCGACGATGTCGGCCGAGCGCGGGCGTGGCAGCTCGATCCGAAAATCAGCCATGATCTGCCCCGGCTGCGCACTCATCACCAGCACGCGATCGGCCAAAAAAATTGCCTCCTCGATGTCGTGGGTTACGAAGAGGACAGTCGTTTTCCGACGCGCCCATATGTCGAGTAACAGTTCCTGCATTCTGGACCGCGTTTGCGCGTCCAACGCCCCAAACGGTTCGTCCATGAGAAGCACTTTGGGTTCCATCGCGAGCGCTCTTGCGATGGCGACGCGTTGGCGCATTCCGCCGGATAGCGCCTTTGGGTATTCGCTCGCGAACTCGCGGAGACCGACAAGATTCAGAAGGTCCAGCGACGTTTCCCGGCGACGCTCTGGCGGCCAACCATTGATTTTAGGCCCAAACTCTACGTTGTCCCGAATTGTCAGCCATGGGTATAGCGAGTAATTCTGAAAGACCATACCGCGGTCCGGTCCCGGATCGACTACTTCGCGACCGTCAACCATGATCACTCCGGTCGAGGCGCAGACCAAGCCACCCACAACGTTGAGGAGCGTCGATTTTCCGCAGCCCGACGGTCCCAGGAGACAGACGAAGTCGCCGTCTGCGATGTCTAGGTTTGTTTCCGCGACGGCAATGCGGGGAACACCCTCGCTGCTTTGGAATGCGATACTGACACGATCGATGACAACTCGGGCCACAGTGCTACCCTCAGTACATGTAGGGAAAGAGCCTACGGTGCGCGATACGGAATCCGACGTCGGTGATTACGCCAAGAACACCGACCGAAATAATGCCCGCGATCACCTGATCCGTTAACAAAAAGCGTTGCGCTTGCAGGATTGCGATACCCATCCCGCGCTGGGCGCCCACGAGCTCCGCAACAATCACATAGGTCCAAGCAAGTCCGACTGTTATCCTAAGCGCATCCACGATGGCCGGCGTGGACGCGGGAATGAGCACTCGGAAAAAGACCTGCATCGAGCTTGCGCCAAGGGTATAGGCGCTGTTGACGATATCCTTCGATACGGTCGATGAGGCGTCTGCGATCATCAGCGTCAAAGGAAAAAAGACGCCGAGGAAGACAACCGAGATTTTTTGTCCCTCGTCGATGCCGAGCCAGATTATCAGTAGGGGAATGAAAGCGGATGCAGGCATATAGCGCGCTGCGCCGAAGAGCGGTTCGAATAAAGCCTGGAAGAACCGGAAATTGCCCATGAGGACGCCAATGGGAACGGCCAGGGCTGCCGCGATGAGAAACCCACCCAGAATTCGGTATGCGCTCGCCCAGATGTCTATCAAAAATCCATCCGTGTAGAGCATCGAGACCAGACGAGTCGCCACCGCAGCGGGACTCGGCAAGAAGAATGGCTGAATGAATCCACCGCTCGTGACGGCGATCCAAAGCGCAAAGAACAAAGCAACCCCGACGGCCGAAATGATCCACCCTTCCCGCGGAGAGAGACTGGCGCGCGGTCGCAAATAGCGACTCAATTTATGTGAAGCGGAGCGCCGGTCCCGCTTCACAGGCGAGGCCGGGGCGGCATCGGGAGACGCCGATGCCGGCACCCGGAGAGGCACGTCGGGGTTCATTGTCGTTCCAATGCGATCAGTTGTCGGCCGGCGTTTTGAACGCGATCATTGCCTCGGGAGCGGGCGCTTTCTTCAGGACGCCGATGCGGGCGTAGAAAGAGCCAGCATTCTTGGCGAGCTCCAGTGCCGGGCTGGTTCCTCCCGTCGGTGAGACGAAAAAGGAAAGGTTCTCCGCTTTTCCGAAAAACATCACGTCGTTCCATGAACTATCAAGCGAAGCCGGCGTCATTTTGAGGTTTCTGGCAATAATCTCTTTGGCTTCGGCCGGATTCGCCTGAAGAAAGGCGATGGCTTTGAAGTACCCCCTCACCAATCCCTCGACAGCCTTGGGATTGTCCCTCATGTATTCGGGGCGCACGGCGAGCGCGTCCACAATGAGACCCGGAAGCGACTTCGTATCAATCAGGATCTTGCCGAAGTCAGTCGCTTTGGCCTTCGAAAGCCACGGTTCCCAGGTCACTGCCGCGTCAACGCGGCCGGCCACGAAAGCGGCTCCCGCATCCCCCGACTTCATGTCGATTTCGTTGACGTCTTTGTCGGATAGCCCGACTTTGTCCAGAGCCTGCGCCAGCAAGAATTGAGAGACCGAACCATGCTGAACGGCGACGGTGCGGCCTTTGAGCCCTGCAACGCCCGCAATGTCTTTCTTCCCGACGATACCATCGCCGCCGTGCGACTCGTCGAGTGCGAGAACGACTGACAATTGCGCCCCATTCCCGGTGAAAAGGGCGAAGTTATCGATGGTGGACGCCACAGCGTCGAGCCGACCGCCTGCCATTGCCGCAATGGCATCGGATGAGGCTTCGATAATGGTGGGCTCAACGTCGACGCCCGCCTCGGTGAAGTAGCCCTTCTCCTTGGCGACATAGAGGGCGCCGTAGCCAATCCACGTTGAATGCGCAATTCGAAGCTTGGGAACCGACTGCGCGGCGACTTCAGAGCATTGGCCGCCAAAAGCCAACATCGTTGCAATGGCGAGCACTCTCGCGATCCCGTTCATATTACCTCCTCAAACTCAATGTGAAAGTCCGTGTTGTCGCCTGTCGACAATCTTAGGGGACACCGAGATTTCGAAATTGTCAATGGCCCGTCGACTGTCGACTTCCTATGGGACGGCTATCGCTTCATAGCTGCGCCGACCAGGCGCGAAGTCAGCTCGCCGCTTTCGACGCAGCGAAAAGAGTGTTCATCGCTCAGAAAGCTATGTGCGGATTCAGAAGGCCCTTTGGATCGAGTGAGCGCTTCAGCAGCCGCATCAGAGCCAATTGCTGGGCAGGGCGGGACCTGGAAACATGAGCCGCCTTCTCAATGCCTATGCAATGCTCTGCGGAAATCGAAGAGGAGACGTACCGCGAAAGAGGGTCATAGACCAGGTTGCTTATTAGACCGTGTAGCGACGGGTCAGCATTCGCACATCCGACCATAAAGTGAATGTTGCCATCGGCCATATGGCCAAAGGAATACAACGAACAGGTTTCGCCACACGATGCCAGTCCTGCCTTCACCTTTTCGATGTAATTAGTAAAATCGGAAGGGCTAAGGCTCACGTCGAACGAGTATACCGCGGGATAAAGGCGTTCAATGGAATCTGAACCGTCCCTGATTTCCCAAAACCGAGCCGCCTCAGCGCCGGATTTAGCTATGACACCGCTTGAGATGTATTCGATGTCGCCGAGAAAGTCCTGCATAGCGGCATCCGCGTGCACGCTTTTGTCGACGCTCTCCAACTCGAAGAGAACGAAAATTGGCCACTCCGCAGCGAGGGGAGGAGGCTTGCCGGCGAGCATATCTTGGCACACGGCCGAGTAGTATTCTCTCCACATCACCTCGACTGCGGAGATTCGGTTGTTTAGCTCAGCTCTCGCCTTTTCATAAAATTTGAGCGCATCGTCATATCTATCGAATGCAAGTAGCGCTGCGCAACTTGTCGTTGGGGCTGCGTCCAGGCGCACTAAAACGCGTGTCACGATGCCACAAATGCCCTCAGTCCCGATGAACAATTGCTTAAGGTCGAAGCCAGTGTTGTTCTTGATAAGACCGGTTGTTTCCGAGATAACGGCGCCGTCCGCCAGAACCACTTCCAATCCCGCAATCTGGCTGCGTGTCATGCCATAACGTACCACGCGCGAGCCACCGGCATTTGTGGCGACATTGCCACCGATGGTGCAAGACCCGCGCGATCCAATATCGATTCCGACATGAAGGCCAGCGCCGGCTGCCGCGGTTTGAACACTCTGCAACTTCACGCCGGCGCCGACATCGATTAAACGTCGCGCGACATCGATGCCGTGGATTTGGTTCAGCCTTTCGGTTGACAGAATTAGTTGGCCCGGCGCGCTCTTGCAGCCTCGAACAAGGCCAGTCAGCCCGCCGTGCACCACGATCGGAATCGCAAAATCGCTACACACACAGACACAGTCGGCGACCTGCTCTGTACTGCTGGGGCGGATCAGAAGGCCTGCGTCAAGATTTCCCGCCCCGTAACCTGGCCAACGCGAGAAGACATCGCTTTCTTTAAGGAGATGGCCGTGCCCAACGATGTTTTCCAACCTTGTGATGGCTTCGTTCGGAACTCTTATCATCATCGGTTCTCGCGTAAGCGGTTGCGGACCAGCAGCGTACGGGGCGACGCGGACGGCGATCGTAGGCATTGGGTGTCCGAAAGCGTGGTCGAGCAGACCATAGAAGTGCTCGCCGAACGTCTTTAGCGCCCTAGCAGAGAACCCAAAAACTCTGCCGCGCGCGGGTTGCTTGGGGCACTGAAAAACCTCTCTGGGGGCGAAACCTCCGCGATACGGCCGCAGTCGAGAAATATTACGCTGTCGGCGACACGGCGCGCGAAGCTCATCTCGTGTGTAACCACAACCATCGTAATGCCGCTGGACGCCAAAAGTGTCATGATGTCGAGGACTTCCGACACCATCTCCGGATCGAGCGCCGACGTCGGCTCATCGAAGAATATAATCTCGGGCTGCATGCAGAGTGTGCGAGCAATCGCCACGCGCTGCTGCTGTCCTCCAGATAATTGGGACGGGTATCTCTGTTCGCTGCCCGGCATCCTTACACGGTTGAGATAGTCGGCGGCGACTTCCTCGGCTAACCGTCTGCTGAGCTTCCTTACCTTCGTTTGAGCGAGGATGAGGTTTTCGAGGACCGTCAAGTGCGGGAAGAGATTGAAGGATTGGAAAACCATTCCAACCCGGCCGGCGAAGTCTCTTACGCTGCTTCCATCCGGCTTTACGTCACGTCCGAGGAGACGTACCGTTCCCGCGTTGCGTTTCTCGAGCCCCGAGAGGCAGCGCATAAAAGTTGACTTCCCCGATCCAGATGGCCCGCAGATTACGGTCTTGGACCCCCTTTGCAACGTTGCACCGATATCATCTAGCACCCTCACCGTGCCGTAGCTCTTGACGATGTTAGCCGCGTATACCGCGATGGGATCGGGGGCGACCGAACTCCCGTGTGTCGCCGAGAAGGGTGCTTCACTTCTGGTAGCTTCGCTCTGTGAAGCAGAGGCCATGTTGGGGCGTCCTCAGTTCGCGAGCTCGGCAAAGCTTGGCCCGTCAGCATCGATTTGGAGCAGTGTTGGGACGTCTCGGCTCAAAGCTTTTCCAAGCTCGGCTCCGAATTGGGAGAGGCTTTCGACCAGAATCGCCTGGCATCCGAAACCGCGAGCGACCGCCACGAAGTCAGGCGTGTAGAGATCGACGCCGATCGTCGGGATACCGCCCGCGTTCATGGCGTCCTTGATTTCGCCGTATGACCTGTTGTTCCAAAGGACAATTGGGATGCCGACACGGTTTTCGACAGCTGTCGCCAACTCTTCGAGAGTGTAGAGGAAGCTGCCGTCGCCTACGATGGCGACAACCTGCCGACTCGGGCATCCGATCTTTGCGCCGATCGCGGCGGGCATTGCGGAGCCAAGCGTTCCGTATCCGTTGGGAAAAAGCCATGCGCCCGCCGTTTTGGACGGGTAGTAGTGGTTCCCTGTATAGGCCAACTGTGTTGAATCAGCGCAGATGAGCGCATCTCGGTCGAGGCTGCCAGCAAGCACGTCGAGGATGGCTTTGTGCTTCGGCGCTTCCGCAGACCACTCCCCCACGAGTTTCGCCCTGCTATCGCGTACGATCTTCTCGCGATCGGCGCGATCAGCGCCAGAGACAGACGCCGAGAGATGTTTGCATATTTCCTTCGCCGCGAGTCCTGCGTCAGACAATATCGCCAAGCTCGGATGGAAGTTCATCGTCAACTGATGGGGATCAATGTCTATCCGGATCAGTTTGCCCGGAATTTGGTAGGGCTTGCATGTGTAGAGAAGGTCTGTCTCTCCCAACTCCGTCCCAATCGCCAGGACCACGTCCGCTTCCTCGAGCAGGGTCCTAACGGGTTCGAAGGGGAGCGAAGATCCAAGGGAGAGGGGGTGGTCTTCGGGCACGACGCCCTTGCCGGCATTTGTGGTCACAGCAATTATGCCTAGCCGTTCGATAAGTTCCAACACCGCGTCTGCGCTTCGCCGGCAGCCGCCGCCAAGGATCGCTATCGCTCTCGTCGCCCCGGCGACAAGATCAGCCGCCATCTTCGCCGCTTCGGGCGCGGGCGCCGGCGGATGGAACATCGACGCTGTCTCGAGAGTTACACGCGTCGGAGCCGCGAGGAGGTCGCGGGGAATTTCGATAATCGCCGGACGAGGCCGAGCCGTCAAAAAGAGGGAGATTGAACGGTGAAGCACCTCAGCGACATTCGCCGTGTCGAGTACAAGATGCGAAAAGCCAGCGATCTGCTGCTCGACCGCGTGTTGCGACTTGGTCTCGTGTAGACAGCCCCGGCCGACACCGAGTTCCGCCCTCTGGTTGGAAGCGGTCAGAACAAGCATTGGGAGGGAGTCGGAGTAAGCTTCCGCGATTCCCGTCCCCGCGTTGAGCAGGCCTGGTCCTGTGATGAGCATGCAGCACGCTGGACGGCCTGTGGCGAAGGCATAGCCATATGCCATGAACGCCGCGCCTTGTTCGTGCCGCGGCGTCACATGTCGAAAACCCCGTTCGGGGAAGGTGCGATAGAAATCGACCGTGTGCACACCGGGGATGCTGAAGATCGTATCGAAGCCGTATCTCTCAAGCAGGCGCATAATTGCATCGGCGCACGGGACGTCAATTTGCTCTGCTTGGTTGACCATCGCCTCTGACTCCAGCATCGTCCGCGTTTTATTGGGATTTTGAGACGTCAAAGCCAAAATATTTGATGCTCAATTCCTTGAATGTTCCGGCGGCGACGACGTCTGCCAGGCCCTTGTTCAGGTCATTGCGAAGCGTCTCGTCACCTTTTCGAACCGCCATCGCCATTCCGCCATAATACTTCTTGTCGGTCACGGCTGGACCGACGAAGTCGTAGCCGGCTCCTTCGGGGCGTTTCAGGAAACCCTCCGAAATGCCGATTTCGTCGTCGAAGACGAAGTCGACGCGGCCGGATTGGAGATCGAGAATGGCGTTATCAAGACTCTTGTAGACCTGGACGTTCACGCCTTTCCAAACGTCCTGGAAGTAACTTTCGTGGACCGTACCTGAAACCAGGCCAATAGATTTTTTGGAAAGCCCCTCTTTTGACAGAACGAGAGCGCTGCCTTTCTTGCCGACAAAGCGACCCGACACGTTGACGTAAACCGACGAAAAATCGACGTGCTCCTGTCGCTTAGCCGTAACGTTCATCGCGGCGATGATGACGTCGAATTTCTTAGCCTCCAACGCCGGAATCAATCCGTCGAAATCTTGGGCGGTGAAGCCGCATTTTGCTTTGAGATCATCACAGATCGCCTTCGCAAGGTCGATCTCGAACCCTTGGACTTCGCCTTGTGGCGTTACGAAATTGAACGGAGGAAAGGCGCCTTCCGTGCCGAACCTGATCGTCTTGCTTTGTGCATGGGCGTGGGACGAGCACACTACCGCCGCTATCAATGCCGCTGCCCGAACTGATTTGAGCATTCGTCTCCCCTTCTTAACAAATTGTCGCCTGTCGACAATTCTACGTAAAAGACTGCCTCGTCGCTTGTCAATGGCTATCTCATTGCAAAAGATGGAGCTGATCGTCCGGCACCTCACCTCGTTTGAAAATTCACCTTGGCGTGGCGCGCGCACAGTGAGGAGGTCGCGATAAATCGGCGTTCAACCCTGGATCGAGGACACGAGCGGATCGGGCACAGCAGACCTCAAGGTGGCGCCAGAGAGGTCGCAAATGCCTTCAGCCGATTGATGCCTTCGACAATCTTCCTGACGTCCGTCGCAAAACTCACACGAACGTAGTTCGCGCCGGTCATGCTGAACGCGGTGCCGGGGACAACTGCCACTCCCGCTTCATCCAGCGCGCGCTCGGCGAATATGCCGCTCTCGAGACCGGTTCTTGAGATGTCTATCAACACGAACATCCCACCAACTGGGCGTAGGCACTTGAGCACGATGTCGCCCTGCAGCGCGTCCAGCAGAGCGCAGAGTCGGCGTTCGTATTCGACGCGCATCGGCCGGACATAAGTCTCAGCATTTGCCAACGCCTCGATCGCGGCGTCTTGGATAAAGGGCGGCGAGCCGAAGAGCGAGCATTGGGCGAACCGTTCAAGGTGGCGAGCCATTGCCCGTGGGGCAACGGCCCAACCTATTCTCCATCCTGTCATCGCGTGGGACTTGGACAAGCTGTTTATTATGATGGTGCGCTCTTGCATGCCCGGCAACGCCGAGGCGGACCGGAAGCGTCCATCATAGAGAAGATCGCGATAGACTTCGTCACTCAGGAGCCAAACGTTCCGCTCGACGCATATGTCTGCGAGACGCCGAACATCATCGTCATGGAAGGTGAATCCGCCCGGATTATTCGGAGAATTTAGGAGAATCGCGGAGACGTTTCCCTTGAGCGCGCTTTGCATTCGATCGAAATCGATCCTTGGAACCGAACCGCCGTTCCATGGCAGCTCCATGGGAACGATCTCATTCCGGGCGCCTGATGCGCCGACGACCGCGGCGTAGGTGGCGTATGTCGGGTCGAAAGAGACGACCGTCGACTCGCGATCCGCGACACACATCATCGCTGAGAATAGGGCGCTCTGTGCGCCGGGGAATACCACAACGTTGTCGAAATCCCAGGCGCCCCCGTCGATCCGGCGCTGATCCCCCGCGATTGCTTCCCGTAGTTTTCTGACGCCGGGAACGGGGGTGTAGTGCGTCCGACCGGATCGCAATGCAGCAACCGCTGCATCGGTGATTGGCGATGGCGTGTCGAAGTCAGGATCCCCCAACGTGAGGATGATGATATCCTTGCCCTTGCGAACAAGCGTCTCGGCGCGGTCGCTTGTTTTGAAGCCTTCGGCGCCTGGGCCCACAATCCTTCTGGTTAACCCACTTTCGTACATGTGGACTCTCATTTCGTCGCGCGCGCGAACGCGCTGGTGTTGCTTCTTCGGACGCCCCCGCGATGCGGTTGCCGTGGACTGGAACTGAAGGTTCTAGGCCTCACTTCGGCCTCGAACCGGCCGATATCAGACGATCTCCATCGTCCGTCGGCCAATCCGTTCGATTGCGCGATGCGGTTGGAGACTGGAGTCGCGCTTAGGATGCCGATCCGCAGACCTTGAGCACCAGATGAGCAATCGATTCTGCTGAGCGATGCAGATCATCGATGAGAATGTGCTCCTCTGGCGTGTGTGCCCAACGTTCATCTCCAGGGCCGACGCCGACCGTAGGTATACCGGCCTCGACCATGAAGGTCCCATTGACCCCGAATCGCCACGCTCCGATCGCCGGCTTTTCGCCGACGACCTCGCTTACGGCCTCTACCGCGGCCTGGACGACCGGATTGCTCGGGTCCGTGAACATAAGCGGATAGTGATTCGTTAGTGCGAGTTCCCAACGCAAATCCGAATTCTGCTTTGCGGTTTCCGCGAAAAGAGATCGGAGTTCCGCCTCGCATGATTCAGGCGTCTCGCCTCGGACGTACCGCCGATCGATACGAAGTCGGCACTGGTCAGGCACCACGGCGGTGCCGTTGTCGGGATAGGAATGAAAGCCAGTGATCGTCACAGTCGCCAAGCCGAGCAGACGATCGTTCGCCAGGCCCCTGGCATGCGCCTCAAGTGCTTGTAGGAAAGGAACGGTCTGTAGGATCGCGTTGATTCCGTTTGACGGCTCGGAGGCATGCGAGGTCCGCCCTTTCACCACCAGTTCGAATTCCAGCTTTCCGCGATGGCCCACGTAGACACCGCCGTTGGTCGATTCGACCGAAACGCCATAGTCGGCCTTCAGCCCCCGCTCCAACACCGACTTGACGCCCGCCGGCGAATCCGTCTCCTCTTCGACATCTGCAACGAGAATGACGTCGCCCGCCAAGGACAGGCCGCACTGCTTAGCCGCGGCAACGCCAAAGGCGGCGGCCATGACATTGCATTTCATGTCGCAGGTGCCGCGTCCGTAAATAGCCTCGCCCACCTCGCCCCACCGGACGGCATCGACAACGTCTGCAGAATAGGGGGTAGCCATGTCGCCGGTCGGAACGTGATCGATATGACCGTTTATCATGAGTGATGGGCCTCTGCCGGTTCCGATCATCTTGCCAATGACGTTACCGTTCTGATCGATCTCAACATGATCGAAGCCCAATTCCTTAAAATAGCGCGAGAATACGAGGGCGACATTCGTCTCCTCGCCGGTAAGGCTCGGGATCGAGACGACTTCTCGACACGCCGCAACCAGCGCCTGTCGATCGATCGAGATCCGGTTGGGACGTGCAGACAGGGTGAGGCCGGGAGTCATTTGGCGCGTTTCCATGATTGTCGACAGTGGACAAGGAGCACGGATTGTGATTTCTTGTCAACCGCTGCATGGATGCGGAGTGGCGGCGAATGTCTAGGAGAGCTTAGTGTCGGAGATCGAAGGCAAGATTGACCGGTTTTCAGTCGCGGAGCAGGTCTACGAGCATCTTCGGAACGCGATTGTTTCCGGACAAATCGCGCAAGGCGAGCGTGTAGTCGAGCTCCAGATTGCGAGGTCGCTTCGCACGAGCAGAGCTCCAGTGCGCGAGGCTGTGAATCGTCTGCTTCAAGATGGTCTTCTCGAGTCCCGCACTCATTTCGGTCCGTCCGTCATCCAGATGACGCTCCCGAAGATGCGCTATCTTTACGACTTGCGGGTTGCAATCGAGACTTTGGCGGTGAGGTATTTGACGGCGTCACGCAACGAAGTGGACTTCAAGCCGTTGCGCGCATTGATCGAGGAAATGCGTCATGCGGCCCGCAAGGGGGACGTTATGGCGGTCGTAGAAGCGGAACTTCGGTTCCACGAAACGATGTGCGAGCTTGGCGGTAATCCCTATGTTTCTCGTGCCGCCCGGATGATCGATGGTCAATTGCGCATGGCTCTCGCCGTGGACAACGCGAACTATGAGGACCTTGCGGATGTCGCGGCTGAACACGAGCCGGTATTGGCGGCGATTGAGTCCGGAGACGCGATCAGGGCGACCGCAATATTGACTACGCACATTCTGAGTTCGCTCGAAGCGCTGGAAAATAATCACAAGGCGCGAGCGTCCTAGTCTTCCGCTTAGCGCCGGCGGCGGATTGAGGCGGCCGAAGGTGGCATGCGTCAATTCAATATTGCCGACAGTCGGCAACAAAGGGAGTGGTAATTCATGGGCCAATTGGCCGAATTCGACCGGAATGCCAAACGTCTTCTGATCGGAGGGACGCTCGAGGCGGGCGGGGCGGCCCCGATTACGATCATGGATCCGAGATCTGGGGCGGTCCTTTGCGAGCTGCCCGAGGCGGATTTGGGTCAAGTGCAACGCTCCGTCGGCGCTGCGGTCAGCGCCCAGTTCGAATGGAGCAAGACGACTCCGAGGGAACGCGCGCAGGTGCTCCTTGAGGTCGCCCAGACGATCGACAACCACGCGCAGGAGCTTGCGGAAATCGAGGCTAGGAATTGTGGAAAGCCGCTCCACCGCGTTCTGACTGACGAAATACCCGCTGCATCAGATTGCTTCCGATTCTTCGCCGGCGCCGCCAGAGTGCAGACCGCGGTGGCCGCTGGCGAATACGTTCGAGGGCATACATCGTACGTTCGACGGGACCCCGTTGGGGTTGTGGCCTCGATAGCGCCCTGGAACTACCCGTTGCAGATGGCGACCTGGAAGATCGCGCCCGCGATCGCCGCGGGGAACGCCGTGGTCTTGAAACCTTCGGAGTTCACGCCGTTAACGACGCTTCGGTTAGGTGAATTGATCTCTCGATTGCTTCCGGCCGGTCTTGTAAACATTCTCGTCGGTCGCGGAACGACCGTCGGTCAGGCTCTGATCGACCATCCCGCGGTGGACATGATCTCCTTGACGGGCTCCGTCGCCACCGGTTCGGCGGTCCTGCGTGCAGCTAGCAAGTCTATCAAGCGCACTCACCTCGAACTTGGCGGCAAGTCCCCCGTCATCGTGTGCAAGGACGTGAACGTCGAGGAAACTGCCGCGGAGATCGCCGCCAGCGGTTTCTATAACGCCGGACAGGATTGCACCGCCGCGTCCAGGTTGTACGTCCACAGAGATATCTATGAGCGGTTTATCGAACAGCTAATCGGCGTAGCCGCCAGCATCAAATATTCCTTCCAGGACGACAGTCTGAACGAAATTGGCCCGCTCGTCACGCAGTCGCAGCATGAGAAAGTACGCGGCTACATTGAGCGAGCTCAGTCCGAAAGCCACCTGCGCGTAATCCAGGCGCCCAGCCGGAGCACCGGCGGATTCTATCTCGCGCCGACCGTAATTTGCGATGCGCGCCAGGCGGACGATGTCGTTAGACAGGAAATGTTCGGACCCGTTGTTTCAGTTACGCCATTCGACGAAATCGAAGAAGCGATCACGATGGCCAACGACTCCGACTACGGATTAGCGGCCTCGGTCTGGTCGCGTGACAGTGGGCTGGCCATGAAGATCACGTCAAACTTACGTTACGGATGCACCTGGGTAAATTGCCATTTCGTTTGGGCGAGCGAAATGCCGCACGGCGGTTTCAAGAAATCTGGTTATGGCAAGGACATGTCTGTCTACGCGCTAGAAGATTATTCGGTGCCTCGATATGTCACATTCCGCCACTGAGAGCCCAGGACGTTGAGCTCTAACGTCGCGACCGACGACCTAACCATTCTCGGCAGTGGGCAGCCATTGGATTTGCCGAACGAAGGACGGAAGAACCTCGCGACTCCCGGTGGGGACCAAAGCGAGAAGGCAGAGGCAAAGTTGCCGCACGCGCTTAACTATTACAGCCTTCGGGACACGGCCCGACGCCGGCTGCCGCGCGGCCTATTCGAATATATCGATCGCGGCGCCGAGGACGAAACAAGCCTCGTGAACAATCGTCGGTCGCTTGATAACGTGCGGTTCCAGCCTCGCGTGCTCGCCGGCATCACGTCCCGCAGCCAGCAAACGGAATTGCTCGGGTACACGTTGAAACATCCTCTGATCGTAGCGCCGACCGCCGCGGCTGGACTGGTTTGGCATAAAGGCGAGCTTGGCCTGGCCCGGGCGGCGGCCGCAGCGGGCATACCTTTTTGTGCCGCCATGGAATCAATCATTTCGATCGAAGAACTCGCGGCAGCGACGAACGGAGCGATTTGGTTGCAACTGTACGTCTGGAGGGATCACGCGTTGACTCATGAACTCATTGGCCGAGCCTGGTCCGTGGGCATTGAAACGTTGGTGGTCACAGTAGACATGGCCGCCATTCCCAAGCGGGAATACAATTCGAATAACGCGTTCGACGTGCCGATCATACCGTCGTTGAAAGGTTGCTGGGACATCGTGAGACATCCCAAGTGGTTATTTTGTGTCTTATTGCGTCATATGCTGACCGAAGGCATGCCGATTCACGCCAACTATCCGACGCGTTTCCGTCGCTCGATCTTCACTTCGAGATCATCCGGCAGGATCGGCTTCGACCTGTCCCTGTCTTGGCGGGATATCGGCGAGCTTCGAAAACGCTGGCCGGGTCGACTCGTCTTAAAGGGCATCTTAGACGTCGAAGACGCTCGGCGAGCGGCGGAGGTTGGCGCGGACGCGATCGTTGTATCAAATCACGGTGGGCGCAACCTCGATAGTGCAGTGTCGCCCGTCGACGTTCTGCCCGAGATTGCCGATGACGTCGGAGGGCGGATGGTCGTCCTCGCCGACAGCGGGGTCCGCCGTGGCAGCGACGTCGTGAAACTCTTGGCACTTGGCGCTCGAGCCGTTCTCGTTGGGCGAGCGTTTCTTTATGGCGCCGCTTCGGGCGGCGAGGCTGGCGCGCAGTCAGCGATCGCGATGATCGGCGATGAGATCGACCGAACGATGGCGCTTGTGGGCTTCCGTGGCGTCGGCGAGATCAAGCGAAGCGTGCTGCGAACCGACTTTCCGCTCGGAAGGCACGCCTATCACGATGCATTGGCGTCTGGCGAGGAGACAAACAAGCGAGAGTCTCCTTCGGGCGACGCAAATGATTGACGCCGTCTGCGGAGCCCGCCGCGCGAGCAATACGGCGTGGAGTTATCGGGCTCATTGGTACACGGGGGCGTGCCCCGTGTGTCCCAGTTTAAGTTTAGAGGCGGGTCGAGACCTATGACCGTTTCGTGGATATCGCAGTTGGTTGAATGGAGTCCAGCCATGTTGGCCGGAGCCAGCATCACCCTCGGCTTGGCGATTGCCACGCTGCCTCCGGGGTTGGCGCTTGGGCTCGCGCTGGCCATGTCCAAGGCATCGGATACGCGTCTCGTGAGGGCTTTCGGTGAAGGAGTTACGACGGTATTTCGCGGCGTTCCCGAACTGCTTACGCTATTCCTCGTCTATTTCGGAGGCCAATATCTGCTCAGCGACCTCTACTCGGCGTTGGAAGGAGGGCAACCGCCGGAGATCAGTCGATTTGCGGCGGGCGTCGTCGCTCTTTCCCTGGTGTTTGCCGCCTATTCGAGCGAGGTCTTGTTCAGCGCCATGCTCGGAATCCATGGCGGCCAAGGCGAGGCGGCCGAAGCGCTCGGCCTCGGAAGGTTCCAGACGTTCCGCTTCGTTGTGTTCCCGCAGCTGATTCGCTTGGCGCTTCCGGGTCTCGCGAACAATTGGCTCTCGCTGGTGAAGGACACAAGCCTCGTCTCGGTAATCGCGCTCCCGGATCTGATGCGACAAACGACGAGCGCAGTGGGCGTGACGAAAGCGCCTTTTGTGATGTTCGGCGCCGCTTGCGTTGTTTACCTGGTTATATCTGCCGCCTCGAGTCTTCTGATCGGGGCCTATTCGTCGTCTCTAAACCGCGGATTTGCTCACGGGAGTTAGCGACGTTGATCAACCTCGTTCTGGAATTCTGGCCCAAGTTGCTGAATGGTCTAATCGTGACCTGCGAACTCGTGGGCCTTTCGATAATCCTCGGATCGCCGCTGGCGCTCATACTCGCGCTGCTACGCGTCCACGGTGATGCCCTCGTTCGGCATTCGGCGTCGCTCTATTGTTTCGCTCTGCGCGGTACACCACTGCTCGCCCAGTTATTCCTCGTCTATTACGGCGCGGGTCAATTCAGGCCTTCGTTGGAGGCGCTCGGCCTATGGCAGTTCTTCCGAAGCCCATTCATATGCACCGTCTTTGCGTTCACCCTCAACACTGCGGCATATCAGGCTGAAATCCTTTACGGCGCTCTTCGGTCAATTGCCCCTGGTCAAGAGGAGGCCGGGAGGATGCTGGGTCTTGGCGCTGTGACGAGGCTGCTGCACCTGCGCCTTCCCCAGGCGCTGATCGTGGCGCTTCGCCCGCTCGGAAACGAGTATGTGATGGTTATGAAGGCGAGTGCATTGGCGTCTGTGGTCACCGTCTACGACTTGATGGGCGAGACGCGCCAAATCTTTGCCAAGACGTTCGATATCGGAATCTACGTGATCGCGGCGCTTATCTACCTAGTTGTCGTCGAACTCTTTCGTCGATTTTGGTCGCTCATTGAACAGCGCATGACCCGGCACATTGGCAATGTATCAATTTCGGCGGTCGGGGATGTGGGAATTGCTTCCGGGAGCGCCGAGGCCGTCTAATCTTTGTTGAGATCGTGGCAGTTCGGATCCGGCAACCCGAAAATGTTCGGAGAGGTATCCTGGGGGCCGACGTCCATCGCTTTTTGAATAATGACGCCGACGTTTTGTCAGCCGGACGGCGGCGGCGGTTATCTGCTACATCTTGCGGCGCGATCATTCAGTCGATTGAGTGCTGGTCGGATTGACAAGAAGGCATCCCGAACGTAGAATTGTCGACAGTCGCCAATTCTCAAGGAGCGCATTGAAATCGATGACTTCGACATCCGCATTTCAGCCCACCGATTCATCGGTAACGCCCCGATACTCTGGAATCGCGACCTTCATGCGATCCGCCAGGGCTGAGATTGCTGCTCCCTTGGATATCGCATTGGTTGGCGTACCATTGGATCTCGGCGCCACCTACCGTTCGGGCGCTCGCCAGGGCCCGGCCGGTGTCCGTGAGGCCTCTCGTCTCATCCGCCAAGTCAACCCTACGACGAAGGTGGCTCCCTACCAGCTTTGCAATATCGGCGACGTGGGAGACGCTCCGACGCACCCGCTTAGCGTCGAGCGCAGCGTCGAACTCGTTCAGGAATTCTACGAGCGCATCCACCGGATTGGCGCGTCCCCGATTTCCGTCGGCGGGGACCATACGGTGCCGCTCCCCATCTTGCGCGCGATCGCAAAAGACCGGCCGCTCGGGTTGGTGCAAATCGATTCTCATTCGGATACCTTCGATGAGTTCATGGGGACGAAGTGCAACCACGCGACGTTTGTGAGGAGGTCTGTTGAAGAGGGGCTGCTCGATCCACGACGGATCGTTCAGATTGGACTCCGCGGGACCCGATACGGCGACGACGACATCGAATACGGATCGCAGGTCGGCATACGCATGATCACGATGGACGAGTACGAAGCGCTGGGCCGTGATGCGGTGATAGATGAAATTCGTCGCGTCGTCGGTAGTGGAAGCACCTATCTCACAATCGATATCGACGGCCTCGATCCTAGGGACGCTCCGGGCACCGGCGTTCCTGAGCCGGGCGGGATATCGATGCGGGACGTGCAAATGATGCTCCGAGCTATTTCAGGTTTGGACGTGGTCGGCGGCGATATTTGCGAGGTCGTGCCGTCCCTGGATCCCACCGGGATGACTTGTATCAACGCTGCCAACTTGATGTTCGAGCTAACCTGCCTTGTTGCTGTTGCCCGGACGCGTAGCGGCCGGACCGCGCAGAGGGCGACGTAGCGTAGAAGGCGCTTTTTATTCCTGTCTGCGGCCATCAACGCGCGGTCGTCCCGCCAGGCAAACCTCAAGCGAGCTCAGCATGAATCCCGTCGACGCCATCCGGCAGATCCTCGAAAAGTACTTTGATGCGCTCTACAGAGGAGATGCCGATCTTTTCGCCGAAGTCCTGCATCCCAAAGGCAGACTATTCTGCAGCACGGATGGTCAACTCGTGGTCATGGATGTTCCCGAGTATTTGGAAGTAGTCAGGCGACGGGAATCGCCTGCCTCGCGGAATGACCGTCGTGAGGATGAAATCGTCTCAATCGAGGTTCCCACATCCACGACGGCGCATGTTCGCGTGAAGGAGCTGTTCTTGCCCAAGCACTTTACCGACGAACTTACCTTACTGTTTGTCGACGATCGCTGGCTGATCGTCTCAAAGGTTTGGCACTTCACTGTCGAAGCAGACGCTTAAGTTGATTTGGGCAAATAAAACTCCGGAAAGATAGAATGTCTCACGCGACTCTCGATCACTCGTCTCGGTCCAGCGCGGATATACTTGACCAATTCGTCGAAAGGTCCTGGCGGGCTAACGCCGCACGCCAGCGAGCCAAGGGGGTCGACTTTGTCATCGGCCGACGGGACGGCGTCTACCTCTGGGATATCGAGGGAAAGCGGCGGATCATTGACTGCGGAACCGGCGGCGGCGTGCATTCGCTCGGCCATCGCCATCCAGAAGTCCTCGCGGCGCTTCGTAAAGCTTTGGACGATGGCCGCGATACTGGTCTGTGGTCGGTTCCAAATGCGGAGTATCTCGAGCTGCAGGATCTGCTCGCGTCGCTTGCTCCCTCTCGCTCGCTGAGCAGGAGCGTCATCACGCTCTGCTCGACCCTGTCAGTCGACATCGCGACAATGTTCGCGTTCCGCATGACCGGACGGCAAAAAGCGCTGGCCTACAGACACGGCTATCATGGGCACTCGGGATTCGCAGCTCTGGTCACAGGCTCACCAGAAGAGGGCATTGTCGGCCACTACAACCTTCCCACAGAACATTCTCGCTTTCTCGAACAATATGGCGACGTCGAAGAACTCGATCGACTACTGCGCGATGACATCGCAGCGTTTATCGTTGAGCCGATCGACTACGAGACATTCAGGCCGGCGACACAGAGCTTCCTCGATGCAGCTACGCGTCTCTGCCGAGAACGAGGCATTGTCTTCATCATCGACGAGACCAGGACTGGACTAGGCCGTACTGGTCGACTTTGGGCCAGCGAACACTACAAGCTTGAACCGGACATGATGGTGACTGGCAAGGGACTTTCCGGTGGGTTGTATCCAGTTAGCGCGGTTCTGATGCGGCAGGAAATTTATGATCGCTGCTTGAACGAGCATCGCTTCGCATATATCTCCAGTCTCGGCGGCAACGAGATCAGTTGCCTCGTCGCGGCGAAGGTGCTCGAAGTGTCGAGCCGTCCCCAGTTCCTTCGCCATGTCTCAGAAGTCAGCGTGGCTCTTCGCGAGCGCTTGACGCAGGTCTGCTCTGCGCATCCAAATCTGCTGACGGGCGTATCCGATTTCGGACTTATCATTACGGTCGAGTTGGCTGATCGATCTGTGGGGCGCCAGCTCTATCGCAATATGTTTGCCGAAGGAGTTCTCTGCCACAGCGTATCTGAAATCGAGCCACCGAGCTTGAAACTGTTCCCACCGTTGGTGCTTACGGCGACGGAGGCTAATCAAATTGCGGATGCTTTGACCCGCGCTGTCGCGGCGATTGATCCATAATCGGGGTGCGAGGGAGCCATGATAACCGACTGGACGGAACCGCCAAGGAAATGAGTTGCTGTGATGACCGTGCGCGATGTGACAGCTTGGCGAGGTCCGCGCGCCAATCTTCTTGATGACACCAGCGAAACAATTGGTGCGGGGACCATTCGCCGCAACGGAATTGTTGCCCAACGTCGGGTGAACAGCAGCGGTTTCAACTCATACCAGAATCGTTTCAATAACGACGCGGCACACTCGTTGAGTGGGATGTTTGCAGATGTGACATCGCCTGTGCTTCGACGGTTATTGCCTCGGGAGAATGATCGCGAGACCATGACTCTCAAAATGACAGATTGCGGCGGCGATGCAGGCGCTCATCTTGCCGTTCGAGCTCCGCGTGTTGCCAGCGGCATCGGCTGAGGTCAGCCGGAAAATGGCGACAAGCGCCTTCGGGCGTTTCCTCCCAGAACTTGCCGGGATCTCGACAGGGATCCCGGCCTTTTTCGAGACAGGTCAGGTCACGCAATCGAGTTCGCAAAATGATGGGACATCGTTTAACAACGGCGCGACGTGCCGCCGTTTCAAATATTCGAAAATTGTTGTCGTTTGGCTCAACGGTCAACTCGGGGTTGACTGGCCATGCCGGGAACCTGCGTGGTCGGATATCATCGAGATTTCGAGGAGGCGACGCATCTATTGCGAGGGGCGCCATAAATCCGCGGAGGTCGCCGTACCGGCGAGGTAATTACTCAGTTATCAGGGCGTGGCTTCGAGAAAATGAAGCACTCAATACCGACTGAACAGTTCCCTCGCGAGCTGTTTCGACGACATCCGGTGCTGTCGTATGAGTATCTCAATGCATCACATCTTTCAGTCCTTTATTGATCGCTTGTCGAGCGCTTCGGACACGGAAACTCTGAGCGCTTCAATGGTCGAGGCTGCGGCGGCGCTCGACCTTACATGCTTTGCGTACCTATCTATCGCTCCTCGGCCTGGCTCAGCTCCGCAACTGATATCGAACTACCCATCGGCATGGACGGCGCACTATCTGCAAAACCGTTACGAACGCTTTGATCCTGTCATCCTTCAGGCCCTCGACCGTCCTGAACCTTTCGAGTGGGGCCTCGGACTCGGGGCGACGACGCAATCCAATCCTCAACGTGAGCTGTTCGATGAGGCCGCCAGGTTTGGCATCCGCTCTGGGTTCACGATTCCAATTCACGATACTCGCGGCCCGGTCGCCGCGGTGACCTTCGCCGCAGACGAGCGACAACCGGCATTCGAACGGTGCATCGGCGAACACGGCCGCGTGCTTCAACTCATGGCGATGTACTTCCACGCTCATGCCCGACGCAAACTCGCTCCTGACCGGTTCGTCGACGGCGTGTCGTTGTCCCCACGCGAATTCGAATGCCTAGAGTGGACCGCCCAAGGCAAGTCCGCCTGGGAGATCGGACGCATCCTCGGCATTTCTCGGCGCACCGCGTCATTCCATCTCGACAATGCCAAAGCGAAGCTCGGCGTTCATTCAAACTGCCAAGCGGTGGCCCGGCTTGTCGCCTCGAGACCCATGATGCAGTGAGTCACCCTGAGCCGCCATCCTGTGCAACCGCACAGGATGTATCGACACATCAACTCGCCTCCGATGCTGGACGTTCAGCAATCGAGGAGGCGATGATGATTCAGTTGATTACGGTTGATCACTACGGCAGCTTTGTTGGAGAGATCGCGGAGATGCATCGTCTGCGCTACCGCGTGTTCAAGAAGAGGTTGGATTGGGACGTCCAGATTAGCGGCGATATGGAAATCGACGACTTCGATGCGCTCCGTCCCGCTTATTTGCTGCTGAGAGCGAACGACGGCCGTGTCCAGGGTTGTGTGCGCCTGCTTCCGTCTACTGGCCCCACCATGCTGCGTGATACATTTCCGATATTGTTGGACGGAGCCCGCGCCCCAACGAGCTCGACCATCTGGGAGAGCAGCCGCTTCGCGCTCGATATTCCTGCCGATGCGCCGAAAGCAGGGCACGGCCTCGCCAGCGCGACCTATGAGCTTTTAGCCGGCATGATCGAGTTCGGCCTGTCACGACTGCTCACCGAAATCGTCACGGTCACCGATGCTCGAATGGAGCGGATCCTGCGCCGCGCGGGCTGGCCGTTGCGGCGGATTGCTGAACCACGCGTGCTCGGGGCGACCCAGGCGGTCGCGGGCTATCTCGAGGTTTCGGTCGAGAGCTTGGCGCGCGTCCGTTCCGCCGGCGGGGTTCGTGCCCCAGTGCTCTGGGCGCCAGTGGCGCAGGCTGCAGCGTGAGAAGCCAGCAACGACAACGCTAACACTTCGGATAGGGGAGCTCGCTTCATGGCGAAAGGAGCAGCCCGCTTGTCTTCATGCCTCTCGTGGTGGGCGCTTTTGAGGCGCGTCGCAACCCGAAACGGCACAGAGGGGTCAGGTGCAGGATTATGACGAATGAACGTAGAAGCGCAGATACGCTCCTTCGAGGTAGATCCTCGGCTTTCACCCTTCAGCATCTTAGATATGCGATATCGGCTGAGGATCACGGGAGCTTTCGACAGGCCGCCGAGGCGCTGCTGCTTCGGCAGTCCAAGTTAAGTCGCTGCATTCGCCAGCTTGAAGAATCGATCGGCATGGTCGTGTTCGAGCGATCGAGCGGCGGCGTGCGGGCGACGAACGCCGGGCAAAAATTTCTGCGCGCCGCCCGGTCGATTCTCGAGCAAATGGACGCACTGGTGGCAATCGCGAATAGAACAGGTCGCGGCGAAGCCGGGCAGCTGGCGATCGGTTTTTACACTTCGCTTTCAAACGGAAATCTGCGCGCGACGCTGATGGACTATGCGCGACGGTTTCCGCAAATCGAAATCAGCATGTTTGAGAGCTCGCGACTACGCCTCGCCACCGCTGTCCGAAACGGCGGACTGGACATCGCGATCGTTACGGGGGAATCGCCTTTGCTTGACTGCAAAGCTGCGCCGCTCTGGAGCGAGCGGATTCTTGTAGCCGTACCGGAAGGCCATCGGCTGGCCGCGAGCGAGACCGTCTACTGGACCGACCTGAGAGGCGAAACCCTTTTGTTGAACCAGGACGACCCAGGCGAGGAGTTCCAAGATCTCCTCGTCACGAAGCTTGCCTCATCAGAGGATCGGCCCAGGGTCTTGCGCCATGACGTGAGCCGCGGGAGTCTCAAAAACCTCGTTGGCGCTGGATTCGGCGTCAGCCTGGTCACGGAAGCCGGCATTGGGTTGACTTTTCCCGGCTTGATCTACCGGGAGGTGCGCGACGGCGCCGGTGCGTCCAGGGTTGGCTATTCTGCCCATTGGAGGGGAGACAATGAAAATCCCGCGTTGGCAAGTTTTCTGACGCTTCTTGGCGAACGCTATCCGTTGCCAGTCGTTGGCGGCTGACGTCCGCGGCGCGATTTTGCGAACGCTCGATCGGTCGCCATGAATCGCGCCAGCATTGGGGCGATGAGTTTTCCCGGTTCGGCAACCGACTGTCCCGTTTCCCTTCCAAGTGTCTGTGCGTAGGCTATGAGATCGCGATGCAATGCCGCGGGGAGCTCGACGGCGAGTCTGACCGGCTTGTCGTCTTCAATTGCGCCGAGCTTCAGTTTAGACATTTTCATAGGCTCATCCTTTATTTGGTTCGAGCACCAGATCGCGGTTGACGATCACCCGCACAGGAAAGCCGGGTCGGATCGTAATCGTCGGTTGGATATTCAGGGAACGACTTACAACCTGCTGTCCAACTTGATTCACGCCTTGCGAGCCGCCTTGCTGGATCGCCTGAACGAGCGAATTCCCGTTATTACTCATGCCAACCTCGGAGCCGACGCTCAACACGGTCGAAAGGATCGCTGCTTTGAACAGCATGCCCCAATGGTAGTCGACCTGGTCTTCGACGCCGGCATAGCCTTCTGTGTCGGCGCCGGGCTGGCGTTCGAGGACGATCGATCGGCCGTTGGGCATGATCAGCCGATTCCAGACGAGCAGCGCCCGCGACTGACCGAAGGCGACCTGAGCATCGTACTGCCCGATCAGCCGCGCGCCCTGTGGGATCAGCAGAAACTTCCCCGTCGGCGAGTCATAGACATCTTCCGTCACCTGCGCCGTGACCTGTCCGGGCAGATCGGAACGAAGGCCGGTGAGCAATGCGCCCGGGATCACGGCGCCCGCCTGCAGCACATAGGGGCTGGGCGGCGCCTCGACGCGATCTGCGCTCACGGTCCGGCGGTCGACGTTTCCGTTGAGGAACGCGAGCTTGTGATCCTGAGAGGTCAGATCGTTTGAGACCGCCGCAGCCGTCGCGGCGGCCGCCTGAGCGGGCGCCGTGAGAGATGCGGGGATGACCGGTCCGACATTGGTCGTCGCGAAGAGATGGCTGGTCAGCGCCGCCTCCTGTTCCTGCGCTTCGCGTTGCTGAGTCGGATCCGACGCCATGCTGGGCGCCGGCGCGCCGGCGTTGAGGATCGGTCTGCCGAGATCGCCAGGCAGCGGCGGGCCCAGCCTGGGCGTTCCGTGCGGCAGGCCCGAATAGTCCTGGGGCAGATTGGCGAGCCCGTCCGGCGTGTTTCGGTTATCGGTGCTGTAGAGTTCGGAGCCGGTCGGCTTGCGCTGCGGCTGCAGCGCGAGGAAGAGTGCGCCGCCGATGCCGACGGCCGCGACCGCGCCGAGCCCTATCAGCACCCGCCGCGACAGCCGTGTTACAGGCGATCGGCGGGACCGCAGGCGCATCCCCTGTGCCGGCCGTTCGCCTCCGGCGGGCGGCGGCGCCTCGTCGCGTGGGGCGTCCGTCACTGCTGCGGTCTCCCGTCGGTGCGAACAATCCGGACCCTCTTCTGATGCTCGCCGCCGAGCCTGAGCTCCGCCGCGGCGAACAACCGATCGACGATCATGTGATGGTCCTGAACGCGGTAGTTCACGAGCTCGGCTCCGCCTTCCGCGCCGATCACCCAGAGCGGGGGCATCTCGCCGCGGCGAATGCCCGTCGGAAACTCGATGAACACCTGCCGCCCGTCGTCGAACGCGCGCAGTGGCCTCCAGGGAGGCGTATCGCCTTCGATCTCGTAGCGGAAGTTCAGCGCATTGACGTCGACGCCACTCGCGACCGGCGCCGCGGCTTCCGCGATGACGTTCTGTTGCCGCAGCGCGATCAACTGGTCCTGCGAATAGGTCCAGGACACCGAGGCCATATAGGTCTTATCGTCCGACCGCAGTTCGAGATGGTAGGTGCGCCGGTCTGTATTGACGATGAGATTGCTCATCAGGTCCGGCCGCGTCGGTTTCACCAGGATATGGACGCGCTTGGTGGCGCCCGCTCCGCTTTCGGTGTCGCCGACGATCCAGCGCACGGTGTCGCCGGCGGCGACCGGGCCGGAGCCGACGAGCTGCTCGCCCGCCTCGAGCGCGATGTCGGTGATCTCGCCGGGGGCCGAATAGACCTGATAGAGCGCCCCCTCGGAGAACGGATAGACCTGAATCGCGTTGAGGTAGCCCGCCCGCGTTGGCTGCATGCGTGCTTCGTCGTTGGCGTGGTCGACGCGCGTGCGAGGATCGGTAGCCTCGGGCGGTTCGGTCTTCGCGCCCGGCAACGGCTTGAGCTGGCCGGGCAAGGGAAGAAGCTTGGGGACCTCGACGACCTTCACCGGCTTCGGCGGATTCGGCTGTAGAACCGCTTGGCGCGGCGTGTCGTCGTAGGCGATCTCGGGCGGTTTCCACGCCGTCGTGCAAGCGCCGAGAGAGAGCCCCGACGTCAGAATAATCGCGAGAGAGGGGAAGCGCATCAGCCGAGCTCCTTGGACCAGTTGAGGGCGTGGACGTAGACGCCGAGCGGGTTCTTCTTCAGCCGGTCTGCGTCGGTCGGCGGCTGGACGACGATTGTGATGATCGCGCTCCAGCGTTCGGTGGCGGTCAGCGCGTCGTCGACATAGCGCCGCTCGGTCCAGGCGACGCGAAAGCTGTCGCTCGAGGCGCGGATGACGCTTGCGACATCGATCGAGACTTGCGTCTTGTCGATTTTGGAGAAGGGATCGTTGGTCCGCGCGTAGTCGTTGAGCGTGAGAGCGCCTTTGTCGGTGACGTAATTGTAGGCTTCGAGCCAGTTCTGCCGCAGCACGACCGGATCGGCGGGAATGCCGCGCACTTCTTGGATGAATCGCGCGAGATGCCACGCAATCTGCGGATCAGTCGGACGATAATCGGCGATCGCCGGCGCTACCGCTTGTGACTGGCCGAGCTTGTCGACTTGCACCACCCAGGGCGTCACCGTCCCTCGCGCGGATTGCCAGACGAGGCCCGCGGTAAGCCCGCCGCTGAGGAACAGCATCCCAAAGAAGGCAAGCCGCCAGTTCTTGGCCTGAACGCGCGCGGAGCCGATGCGCTCGTCCCAGACCTGGCCGGCGCGCTGATAGGGGGTCTCTGGTTCGGGGGTCCGGCCATAGCGCACGGTCGGTCGCTGGAACATTATTTCAGTCTCCTTCTGAGAGATCGACGCCGCCGCCGCTGCTCGGATGATCGCCGGAACGAAGGGCATGCTCGACGGCGCTGACGCCGCGGCTGATGGCTTGATTTCGTTTCATACGCCGCACCCACGCCGGCGGGCCCGAGGTCTCGGCTTGGCTGGGAGCGCTCGAAGCGGGTGAGCCCGCTTCGCCCATCCCGGCCTGGCTTTCGGTCGCAGGGTTTCCGCCGAGGCCGGATGCGGCCGCCCGAAGCGGACTGGAGGCGGACGACGCGTCGGCCTCGGCGCCTGTGGCGCTGCCACCGCGAAAGGCGGTCACGGCTCCGCCGATTACGGATGCGCCCGATCGCGCGCCGCCCGCGATCGCGCTGCCGGCTGCGCCGATGCCGCCGGCCGCCAGACTCGCTCCAGCGAAGCCCGCGCCGGCGACCGCCATCCCCGTTCCCACCGCCGCGCCCGCGCCAAGTTGCGGGCCTCCGGCAATGAGGCCGTTCGCGATGCCGGGTCCGAAGATCGTGAGGCCGAGCATCGACAAGGCCGCGAGGATCAATGTCAGGGCGTCGGTGATCGTCGGTGGATTGTTCAGAACGCTGGTGAACTGACCAAAGATCGTCGAGCCGATGCCGACGATCACGGCGAGCACGAGAATCTTCACGCCCGATGAAACGACGTTGCCCAATACCTTCTCCGCCAAAAAGGCGGTGCGTCCGAAAAGGCCGAAGGGCACGAGGACGAAGCCCGCCAGCGTCGTCAGCTTGAATTCGATCAGGCTCACGAAAAGCTGGATCGCCATGATGAAGAAGCTGATGACGAGGATGGCCCAGGCAAGGAGCAGGATGACGATCTGGACAAAATTGTCGAAGAAGCTGGCGAAGCCCATCAACCCGGAGATCGCGGTGAGGATCGGCTGGCCCGCCGTGACGCCGACTTGAGCGACCCGGCCCGGCTGAAGAAGCTGCGCCTGGCTCATCGTCCCGCCGCTGGCTTCGATGCCGAGGCCGGCGAAGGAGTTATAGATGATTTGAGCGAGATTGTTGTAGTTGCCGATGATGAAGGCGAAGACGCCGATATAGAGGGTCTTCTTGATCAGCCGTGCGAGCACGTCCTCGTCAGGCGCCATCGCCCAGAGCAGGCCGGCCAGCGTGATGTCGATGCCGATCAGCACGCCGGCCAGCCAGCGCACATCGCCTTGCACGAGGCCGAAGCCGGAATCGATATACTGGGTGAAGACGCCCAGGAAATTGTCGATGACGCCTGTGCCGCCCATCGTCAGCGATCCTCGACCCTGGTGGGGGCCTTATGTTCGGTCGTTGGATCGATCGAGTTCGCGTCCGTAGGAGGAGCCGCGAAGAAGCGTCGACGATTCTCAGCCCAGGCGGCTTTGCAGCCGGGGTCGTCCTCCGCGGCCATGCCGAGGCCCTGGCAGCGGACAAGCTCTCGCGCGAGCGGATCACTTGGCGTCGAAGGAGCAGGCGGAGGCGCATGCTCCAAGGCGTCGCTGCGTCGAAAATGAACAGCGATCACCACTACAATCGCCGCGACAGCGACGAAACCCAGCGCGCGGCCAAACGCGCCAAGGTTGGCAATTGGGCGGCGCATCAGTGGAACATCTGCGCGGAGCCGGCTTGGTAGCCCCCGCCGTAATTGAGAAAGTTCGTGAGTTGCTGCTGTGCCTGAGCCTGGTTCGCGACGACGCGCGCGCCTTCCAGGCTCTGCGCGTGGGCGATCGCCGCCATGACCGCGGTCAGATCGGCGAGTTGCGTCGTTTGCAGGGCGATCAACTGGTTGCCGGACTGGGCGGCCTGGAGCGCACCAGATGCCGATTGGCTCGAAGAGGTCAGGGCGTTGATCTGCGTGCGCGTCGTATCGAGGTTCTGGACGACGCCCGCCTGCACCTGCATGGCGTTCTGAAAGCCGGTAAGCGAGTTCTGCCACCGGGTTTGCGCAGCGGCGAGGAGCTGTTGTGAGGAGGTGGAGCTGGAGTAGCTCTGGGGATAGGCCTGGGTGAACGCTTGGTTGATGGTGGTGACGCTATACGCGATGCCCTGGGCCTGGGCGAGAAGCTGCTCGGTTCTCGTGATCGACTGCTGGAGCTGTGCCAGTGACGAATAGGGCAGGCTCGCTAGGTTCTTCGCCTGATTGATGAGCGACGTCGCTTGATTCTCGAGGCTCTGAATCTCGTTGTTGACCTGCTGCAGCTCGCGCGCGGCGGTGAGGACATTCTGCGAGAAGTTCGTCGGGTCGTAGACGATCAATTGCGCGTGGGCGGGGATGGCCGTCGCGGCAAATGAGAGAGCCGCGGCGCCTGCGAGCAGCGCCGCGCGGAAATGATTGATCATTGGGGAATCTCCTGGTCAGGATTGACGAGCATGTCCACTGCCCAATCGAGGCCTTTGCCGCGAAGCCACGCGGCGACGAATCCTTCGCGGCCATGCGCGGCGAGCGCCTCCGCGATGGCAGCCTGGTCGGTCTTGGAAGAAGCGGCGGCGAAGGCGAGCGCGACTTCGCTCAAGCCGAGATCGAACAGGCGGTTGCCACGGCGGGACTGGCAGTAATAGTCGCGCTTCGGCGTCGCGAGGCTGAGGATTTCGATCTGGCGATCGTTGAGGCCAAAGCGGCGATAGATGGTCGCGATCTGCGGCTCCAGCGCGCGCTCGTTGGGCAGGAAGATGCGGGTCGGGCAGCTCTCGATGATTGCCGGCGCGATCGCCGAGCCGTCGATGTCGGCGAGCGACTGCGTGGCGAAGATCACCGAGGCGTTCTTCTTCCGGAGCGTCTTCAGCCATTCGCGAAGCTGCCCCGCAAAGCCCTTGTCGTCGAGCGCGAGCCAGCCCTCGTCGATCATGAGCAGCGTGGGGCGCCCGTCGAAGCGATCCTCGATGCGATGGAAGAGATAGGAGAGGACCGTCGGCGCGGCGCCGGCGCCGATGAGGCCTTCGGTCTCGAAAGCCTGGACCTCGGCTTCGCCGAGCCTTTCGGCCTCGGCGTCAAGCAAACGGCCCCAAGGGCCGGCGACGGTATAGGGCTGCAACGCCTGCTTCAGCGCGTTCGACTGCAGGAGAACCGACAGGCCGGTGATGGTCCGCTCGGCCGCAGGCGCGGAACTGAGCGACGTCAGCGCCGACCACAGATGCTCCTTGAGCTCCGGCGTGATCACAACCGTTTCGCGCGCGAGCAGCGTCGCGATCCAATCGGCCGCCCAGGCGCGTTCGCCGGCGTCGTCAATCCGCGCGAGCGGTTGCAAGGCGACGGGCTCGGCGACGTCGTCGGCCAGCGCGCCGCCGAGGTCGTGCCAGTCGCCGCCCATGGCGAGCGCCGCGGCGCGGATCGAACCGCCGAAGTCGAAGGCGAAAATCTGCGAACCGGGATAGCGGCGGAACTGCAGCGCCATCAGTGCCAGCAGCACGCTCTTTCCCGCGCCCGTCGGGCCGACGATCAAGGCATGGCCGACGTCGCCGACATGAAGTGAGAACCGGAACGGCGTCGCCCCTTCCGTCTTCGCGAATAACAATGGCGGGCCCTTGAAATGCTCATCCCGTTCCGGCCCGGCCCAGACCGCCGAGAACGGCATCATATGGGCGAGATTCAAGGTCGAGATCGGCGGCTGACGGACATTGGCGTAGACATGGCCGGGTAGGCTGCCGAGCCAGGCCTCGATCGCATTCACCGTCTCGCGCATGCAGGTGAAGTCGCGACCCTGGACAGTCTTCTCGATCAGGCGCAGCCGATCGTCGGCGACGCCCGCGTCCTCGTCCCAGACCGTCACGGTTGCGGTGACATAGGCCTCGCCGACGAGATCGGAGCCGAGCTCCTGCAAGGCCAGGTCGGCGTCGAGCGCCTTGTTGGCGGCGTCCGAGTCCATCAGGACCGAGGCCTCGTTGGTCATCACCTCTTTCAGGATCGCCATGATCGACTTGCGCTTGGCGAACCATTGCCGACGGATGCGGGCGAGCACTTTGGTCGCGTCGGTCTTGTCGAGGCAGATCGCGCGCGTTGACCAGCGGTAGGAGAAGGCGAGCCGGTTGAGATCGTCGAGCAGCCCCGGCCAGGTCTGCGACGGGAAGCCCATGATGGTCAGCGTGCGCAGGTTGGCGCCGCCCAGCCGCGGCTCGAGGCCGCCGATCAGTTCCTCGTCGGGCAGGAAGGCATCGAGATGCATCGGCGTCTCAGGCACGCGCACCTGCTGGCGGCGCGTCGAGATGCAGGAATGGAGGTAGGTCAGCGTCTCCTCGTCATCGAGCCAGTCGGCCTCGGGCATGAAACCTTCGATCAGCGCTAGCACGCGGTCGGTGCGGTCGATGAAGCCAGTGAGCGCGCCGCGCCAATCGGCGCCGCCACGGGCGCGGTTCTCGTAGAGCCACGCCTCGGCGCGTGCGGCGTCCTCGGCCGGCGGTAGCCAAACCAGTGTCAGAAAGTACTGGCTCTCGAAATGGGCGCCTTCTTCCTCGAACTGCGCCCGACGCTCGGCGTCGACCAGCCTCGAAGCGGCGTCCGGAAAGACGCTTTCGGGATAGCTGTTGCCAGGTAAGCGCTGCGCCTCGACGAAGATCGCCCAGCCCGAGCCCAAACGGCGTAGTGCGTTGTTCAGGCGACCCGTAATTGCGACGAGCTCGGCCGAGGTCGCGGAATCGAGATCAGGCCCTCGAAACCGCGCGCTGCGCTGGAACGAGCCGTCCTTGTTCAGGATGACGCCCTTCTCGACAAGCGCCGCCCAGGGGAGGAAGTCGGCAAGGGTCTGAGATCGGCGGCGGTATTCGGCGAGGTTCATCATCCCAACGCCTCACGCGGTCATGTGTTGGGGGTAGCGCAGATGACGGCGCACCACGTCGACGAAGGCGGGATCGCGCTTGGCGGCCCAGACCGCGGCGAGATGGCCGACCAGCCAAATCGCCGCGCCGACGATCCAGAGGCGAAGCCCGAGCCCAACCGCGGCGGCGAGCGTGCCGTTGATGATGGCCACGGCCCGTGGCGCGCCGCCGAGTAGAATCGGTTCGGTGAGGGCGCGATGGACGGGCGCGTAGAAGCCGGCGATGGATTCAGCCCGTTCCATCAGATCAGCACTCCGCCGCCGAACTGGAAGAAGGACAAAAAGAAGGAACTCGCCGCGAAGGCGATCGACAGGCCGAACACGATCTGGATCAGCCGCCGAAAGCCGCCCGAGCTTTCACCGAAGGCCAGCGTCAGACCGGTGATGATGATGACGATCACCGACATGACCTTCGCAACGGGACCTTGGATCGATTCCAGGATCTGATTGAGGGGCTGCTCCCACGGCATGTTCGAACCGGCAGCGAAGGCAGGTCCCGTGACAATAATCACGGCGACGAAAGCGGACGCTGCCGCCAGCCGATGGCGCAGACTTTGGAAGAGCGGCATCATGGTTCTCCTGCGGATGAAAGCACGTAGTCTCCGCTCGAACTCAGCCCTCTCACCGCGGCCAATTCGGCGAGCCTGCGAGCGGAGCCGCGGCCTGCGAGGACGGCGATCAGGTCGATCGTTTCGGCGATGAGGGCTCGTGGGACGGTGACGACCGCCTCCTGGATGAGCTGCTCGAGGCGGCGCAGCGCGCCGATCGCGGAGCCAGCGTGCAGCGTGCCGACGCCGCCGGGATGGCCGGTGCCCCAAGCCTTCAGAAGATCGAGCGCTTCGGCGCCACGGACCTCGCCCACGGGTATGCGGTCCGGCCGCAACCGGAGCGCTGAGCGCACGAGATCGGAGAGCGAGGCCGCGCCGTCCTTGGTGCGCAGCGCGACCAGGTTCGGCGCGGCGCATTGCAGCTCGCGGGTATCCTCGATCAGCACCACGCGGTCATTGGTCTTGGCGACTTCCGCGAGGAGCGCGTTGACCAAGGTGGTCTTGCCGGTCGAGGTGCCGCCGGCGACGAGAATGTTCTTGCGCTCGCGAACGCCGACGCGCAGCAACTCCGCCTGCGCCTCGGTCATGATGCCGGCCGCGACATAGTCGCCAAGAGTGAACACCGCGACCGCCGGGCGGCGGATCGCAAAGCATGGCGCCGCCGCCACAGGGGGAACTAGGCCCTCGAACCGCTCCCCGCTTTCCGGCAGCTCGGCCGAGACGCGCGGCGATCCCGAATGAACCTCGACGCCGACATGATGCGCGACAAGTCGAAGAATGCGCTCGGCGTCCGCCGGCGCGATGCGACAGCCGGTGTCCTCCAATCCTCCGGACAATCGATCAATCCAGAGCCGGCCGTCGGGATTGAGCATCACTTCGACGATGCTGGGGTCTTCGAGATAACCGGCGATTGCAGGTCCAAGCGCCGTGCGCAGCATGCGCGCGCCGCGGGCGAAGGCTTCGGATCGAAAAGGAATGGCAGTCAACCGGAATCCCCGCAATCTCGCCTCATTCAGGCGATGGATCAGCGGGTCGACTAAAAAGGGCCGAAAGCGGGGAAGAGCAACAAGCTCATGAGGAGAGTAGGGCCGTGGCGTAGAAAGACAGGAGGACGGCGGAATCAAGGGCTATGACGGCTCGGTCGCTTTAGCGGTCGCCGACCGCGTGGGATCGACATCGGCGACAATCTCGTCTGAGAGCGTTCGCCCTCGCGCCAATCGCCGACCCAGGGCCTCCACGAAGCCCTCATACCGCTCTCGGCCCTTCGCCTGGGCGGCGGGCAGCGCCGTGTCAGGCAGGGGCGGCGTGCTGGTCAGCCAGAAGCGTACGAAGACCGCCAAGGCCTCGTTCGAGATCGTGACATGGCGCTCGAGACGCTCGAGGTGTCGCGTCATTCGATCGAGCCGCCGCGCCAGCGCCGCCTCCAGGCGATCGGCCCCGTCGGGCGACAGATGAGAGGCGAGCGCAGCCTCGACCACCAGCGCCTGCGGCACGCCTTTCCTGGCGGCATAGTCGGCAAGTTTGCCCGCGAGATCGGGCGGCAGGCGGAACGTATGCTTGGTGCGCATCTGGCGTCACATCCGCAGGTCGTCGCCGGGATCGAGCGGAGCTTGTCGGACGGCATTGCCGAAATTGCGCTGCATGGCGTGGAGGCGCTGCGCTTCGTCGTCGGGTTCGTCTTCGATCGGCTCGAATTCGTGAAGGGAGCTCTTCGGCGCCGGCGCAATGTCCTCGTGCTCCGGCAACTCCGGCTCACGGCGGATGCCGCCGTTAGCTGGGTCTTCGGTCGAGGCGGCCGCTGGCGCCGCGACGAGGGCGCCGGTCCAATCGCCTTGGCCCGGGCCCGTCGGAATGCTCGGACCGAACGAACCCTTGGGAGACTCGAGGATAGGCGGCGGCAGGATGCGCACTCTCATCTCCGCATCCTCGAAATAGCGCGCCTTCTTCGCCCGGATCGGATTACAGCCGGAGACCAGCACGAGTTCGTCCTCTGGCGGCAACTGCATCACTTCGCCTGGGGTCAGCAAGGGCCGCGCCGTCTCCTGGCGCGACACCATCAAATGGCCAAGCCAGGGGCTGAGCCGATGGCCGGCATAGTTCTTCATCGCGCGCATCTCGGTCGCCGTGCCGAGCGCGTCCGACACACGTTTGGCCGTCCGCTCGTCGTTGGTCGCGAAGCTCACGCGGACATGGCAATTGTCGAGGATCGAATTGTTCTGGCCATATGCCTTCTCGATTTGGTTCAGCGACTGGGCAATCAGGAAGCTCTTCAGGCCGTAGCCAGCCATGAAGGCGAGCGCACTCTCGAAGAAGTCGAGTCGGCCGAGCGCTGGGAACTCGTCCAACATCAGCAGGAGCCGATGACGGCGACCCTTCGATTCCAACTCTTCGGTCAGACGGCGGCCGATCTGGTTGAGGATTAATCGCACGAGCGGCTTGGTGCGGCTGATGTCGGACGGCGGCACCACAAGATACAGGCTAGCGGGCGCCTTCCCCTCGACGAGGTCGCGGATGCGCCAATCGCATTGCCGCGTGACGGTCGCGACGACGGGGTCGCGATAGAGGCCGAGGAACGACATCGCCGTCGACAGGACGCCGGAGCGCTCGTTGTCGCTTTTGTTGAGGAGCTCGCGCGCCGAGCTGGCAACGACCGGATGGACGCCGCGCTCGCCCAAATGCGGCGTTGTCATCATCGCGCGCAGGGTCGTCTCGATCGGGCGGCGTGGATCGGACAAGAAATTGGCGACGCCGGCGAGCGTCTTGTCTGCCTCGGCATAAAGGACATGCAGAATCGCGCCGACGAGGAGTGAATGGCTAGTCTTTTCCCAATGATTGCGACGCTCCAATGCGCCCTCGGGATCGACCAACACGTCGGCGATGTTCTGGACGTCGCGGACTTCCCACTCGCCGCGCCGGACTTCCAGCAGAGGATTGTAGGCAGCGCTCAACACATTGGTTGGATCGAACAGAAGCACCCGACCGAAGTGCGCGCGCCAGCCGGCCGTCAGAGTCCAGTTTTCGCCCTTGATGTCGTGGACGATCGCCGAGCCGGGCCAGGTGAGAAGCGTGGGAACCACGAGACCGACGCCCTTGCCGGATCGTGTCGGCGCGAAGCACAGGACATGCTCGGGGCCGTCATGGCGAAGGTATTCGTCGCCCCAGCGGCCGAGCAGCACGCCGTCGGTTCCGAGAAGATCAGCGCCGCGGACCTCTTGCGCTTCCGCCCAGCGCGCCGATCCATAGGTGGTGACGCGCTTTGCTTCCCGCGCCCGCCAGACAGACATCGCGATCGCGATGACGATCGATGCGAACCCGCCCGACGCAGCGATATAGGCGCCTTCGACGAAGATATCGCGCGCGTAGGCGTCGTAGGCAAACCACCACCAGAAGAAGGCCGCGGGTTGATAGACCGCCCAGCCGAGAAGCCTGAACCAGGGACGGCCGAGCTGCGGTTGGAAGGCCAGACGCCACGCGACCCATTCCGTCGCGCCCCAGACGAAGGCCAGCGCGACGGCGCTGACAAGGAGAAGCTGGCTCCAAAGGATCTTGGTCGCATGCATCGCGACCAAGTATCAACGGTAGGTGAGGGTAGAGAGCAAGCCCAAATGTACAAAGCTCGTAGACGGGGACGCCCCGGCGTGTAAAATCGGATGGCTTGGGCGTTGCTACGTAGCATATTGCCGTGCTCAGAGGATACGGATCGCGGGCGAACGCCATGTCAATTGCCGAAACCGCAAATCGTGCGCGCTGCGGGTTGGCGCGCTGGAAATCCGCGATTGACCCGAGAGTGGGATATTGGCGAGCACGAAATTAGCTGGAGATTACGTAGACCGCTGTGAGGTTGTCGCTGCTGCCCCGCTCAAGGGCAAGGTCCATCAGGGTTTCTATAGCGACTGCGGGATCTACCTTCCGGACCAATTGAAGATCAACCTTTGTCAAGTGACCATAGAACCCGTCAGTGCAGATCAAGAAGCCCTTCCAGTCAGTGAGGGCAGGTTCCGTAGTATCCGGAATTGACTGCGAGTGCGCGCCACCGAGGAACCGAGTGATAGCTCGGGGGTCGGCCATCGATCTATGATCGATCGTGAGCTGCGTGGCCCCATCATCGTCCAATCCATATACGCGGGAGTCCCCGATGTTGAACACGACGACGCGTCCTTGACTGAGGGTAACTCCTGCTGCAGTGGTCGCAGGTCGCCACTCTTTTGTGGCACTAGACCGGATAATAGCGGAGGTGTTTGCTATTGCGCGCTCGACGGTTAGCCGAGAATTAGGGGCGTAAGTCATAGACCCAATGCAATCGACCGCCTGTTCGGCTGCCCATCGGCCACCTTCGCTGCCGCCAACGCCATCCGCGACCACGAAGGCGACACCCGCTTCGACGAGTCGGCCGTGTCGGAATAGCGGGGCCTCGGTGTCACCTGATTTCAGGCCGGCCAAGCTGAATCTGTCTTGGTTCTCGGACCGGTGGCCGCGCTTTGTCGTTCCCCAAGCCTGAAACACGTCAGTCACCTACGGGGCCGGGTTGCTGCGAAAGCGCTGTAAGATCTCAAGAGCATATTTATCGACTACGGACCGTACTCCGACCTGGGTACCCCATTCCTCTCGAAATGTCCGCTTCGGATCTCCCTTGAAAGATAGCCAATTGAAGCTTGTCGTAACGAACCAGTCGGTGTCCTTGATCAACACTTTCGCATGCGTGTCGCCGAGTTTCAGGAGCGTCAATCGTTCGTCTGCCTTCGCGATCTTCTGCAGCTCTCGAAGCGCGTCCGTCTCTCGTTCGTCTGGCCCACCAATGCCGTAGCCGATATAGACCACGACGCCGCGCTGCAGGCACATGCGGAGTCGCTTGATGAAAGCGACGTCGACAACCGCGTCCGTGACCCACGGTGAAATCAAGATGACTCGGTTGATAGCTGTTTCGAAAGCCATCTCGAGAAGCCTCGGGTGCTCGTACACCGGCACGGGCCGGGCGGGCTCGACGTGATCGAGAGCCGGCTCGGCGGGTGCGGGAGCCGGAAGACCGCGCTTCTGTGCAATCTCTGCTTTGAACCGAGCGATTGCCGCGTTTCGCACGCTCCGCGATATGCTCGATGAGTCCGGTAACTTTTCGACGGATTGAGCAAGCTGGGCGCCAATCAGTTCAGCCAATGGCGGTTTCGCGGGGGAACTTAATATCGCTTGGACAATTCCCATCTTCGCGGGGCCACCCGCCTCAAGGAATGCCCGCTCGTGCTCTTCGGAGAGTCGTCCATCTATTGCAAACGAGACTCGGACGTCGTCCCCGTCATTCCTACGGTAGATAAGCATGACAGCCGGAATGAATAGCGCAGCCCCTCGCGTCACCGACTGCACCCGAAGAATGCGAAACTGTTCGTCCGTCCGTCCCGCAACGGTGCGCAGGACATTCTGCAACTCGTCCGCGTCGATGTCCTCCGGCTCGGGCTTCTTTGGGGGGTAAGCGCGGACCTCCCGCATCCCACGCTCTCTGAGTTCCCTGGGAGCCAGAAGACGGAGATCTACTCCACTGATTGGGCGACGAGTCAGGGCATCGTAGTGGAACACCAACGATTGCTCTTTGGGCCTCAGTGGCGTCTCTCCAAGCAAAACCTTCTGGCTCTTGGTCGTGAGAACCAGCACGCCACTCTCGCGCTCAGTGAGATCGTCCTCGCGAATAAGCCCGGAAGCGCTCGCCTCGATTACGCGCTCGTCGACACCAAGGAAACCCGATAGGTCCGCAACCGTGCCAAGACCCACATCGACGGCCCTAAGGATGAACTCATCGATCGCCGGATAATGCTTTGCCTGAAGAGTGAGGACCGTCGTCGTCAGTCGATAGGCTGGCGAGCCAACCTCTTCAAAGTCTACGAGCGCGTAGCCTGTGCGATCATCGAAAAGTGCAGCGACGTCCTCGGCTTTCATTCCACTTCCTCCAATAGCCGACAGTCCGTTGGATTACGGCGGATGTATCCTAGAACGTCGGAAAAGGGGTTTTTGCCCTGCACGGATTCGCAAAAAAGGGAGTCGCCTACGATCGCCAAGCCAACTTTCGGCCGAGATAGCGCGACATTCAATCGCTCGTATTCCTTTAGAAAGCCGATACGCCCCTCCGGGTTCGACCGAGTGATCGAGTAGACGGCCACATCGGCCTCTCTGCCCTGATAGGCATCGACGGTTGCGCATTCGATATGGAGCCTGTCGAGTGCAGCGCGATTCGCCGATACCACGTCCTGCAGCTCACGCACCTGTCCCGCATACCCGGACAGTAGGGCGACCGAGTACTCTTTTTTCCCACTCAGTGCAGCCAGTTGCAATCTGGACAACAGCCTGCTGATTACCCTCAGTTCGGCGAAATTCTTCGTTACGTTCCGCCGATTCGTTTCGGCTCTATCCGGAAGTTTCGCGGTGGTGAACCAAGTGACGGGCTTCGGGAGCGCCTGAGACTTCCGCAGCCAGTCGTCCTGAGCGTCGTTCAAATTGTTTAAAGTCCCACCATAGAAGCAATGACTGACCAGTTCGCCGATAGGTCGGATCATCCGGTGTTGGGATAAGAGAGACTTCTTCGAATGCTCTGGGACGATAGAAATCAGATGGTCGAGTAGCGTATGCTTAACCTCCTCTCGCGTTAGGCCGTACCGCTCCAGTTCGCGCTGGTCTGAGAGAGCTTCGCCGATGAAGGGAGGAAGCTGCTTGGGGTCCCCGACTACGACCCACTTCTTGGCCCGCGTCATAGGTACTAGCATTTCTGTTGGGGTCGCTTTCGAGGCCTCGTCGATGATGCACAGGTCGAATTCGACGCGCTGAAGGCTTTGCGTCGCGACCCCGATACAGGTGCCTGCAACCACGTCGCAGCCGGCCAGGAACGCCCCATGGAAATCGGCGGAACGACCAAACCGCTGCCGCCACTCTTCAGACAATGCAAGCAGCTTCCGGAAATCGGCACCGCCGGGCGCGTGGTTGATGAAAACGGCCTCGAGATCTTCCATGTCCGATTCGGTGAGGGTATCCACGTCTCCGGCCAAATCTGGGAATGCCGCAGCCCCTCGACGTGCGGCGGCGAGAGCACGGCGAGCGGCGATACGCTCCTCTTCTGCGTCTTGTAGGCCCTCTTCGGCCACTCGCAGTTCCGCGAGAGCGCTTCGATACGTGTCGCCCGCAGCTGGGTGGTCGCGCAATTCTGCTTCCTGCCGTCTCAAATCAGCGGCAGCGATCTCGCATGCACCCAATTCCTCGTCTGCTCGCCGAAAGCGGACGGTCGAAAAGCGCAACTCGGCAAGTGCTAGCCCGATCCTGACGTACTCGGTCGAAATTCCTTTCGCGAGAGCCCAATTATGCAGAAACTCGTCCGACCTACGTATTGCGTCGTTGAGCCAATTGTGAACACCATTGTCTAAGAGAAGGTGCTCAAGCGCGATCGACACTCGGGGGTCTCCGCGCCGTGCGATGCGCACTAGCCGATGTGAGAGGCCTTCGCGGTGAGCCAGAGCCTCGATGCCAGCCAGCGCGTGATCCAGCGCGTTGTGCGTTTGTGAAGATAGCAACACGCGCGCACCCGGTTTCTCACGGAGAAACTGTGCAATAAGCTCGGTGATGAACCGCGTTTTCCCCGTTCCGGGTGGGCCTTCCACCACGAGCAGATCAGGCGCCCCCAGCGCGACGGCAATCGCCGCCTTCTTATCGTCGTCGAGCGGGTCTTGGATAAACGGGACGTTCTCTTGTGGCATCGGTTCCCGAACGGGGATTTTGCCTATTAGGATTTCTCGGAGCTCCGGTCTTACCGAGCGACCAAAGCGCAGAGCGTCGAGTGCAAAGTTCTGCCGTTTTATTGCGATTTCCGCTAATCGTGTGTCTGCGACTAGCTCCCCTTTGCGCGGCAAGTCCTCAAAATCTGGGGAGGTGCCGCAGTAGAGGACGAGCGAGTCCTCTGTGACCCGCTCGACGACGCCCGCAATGACTAGCCCATCGCCAACGCGAATGAGTCTGTCTTCCCCGATAATGTCCTCGGCGACTCGGTCCCGCAGACTTAATATGAGGCGGTTTCCATCGCGCTGTAGATCATTGAAGTAGATCGGAGCTTTTCTCGCGTCCTCGACGTCAGCCTTGAGCCGAAGGATGTTTGCCCATCGATCGAATAATTCTGTCTCCGCGCGGGTCGCCTCCCGCGCACGCCGTTCAGCGAGGAAGACGTCGAACTCCGCGCCGATCCAATCCATCCCTTTCGGGCTTCCGCCTGGCGTGGCTGGCGTGAAGCGCAGATTCGCTAACCAAGCTCGTTCGCGCTGACGCTCAAGTTGCGAGGGCCGCGCACGAGCGGCGTGAATGATTGTCAGCGCATGCTTCTGTTCATCAATCACCGCTCGGAAGCGAAACTCGGCGGTCAAGAGCGCGAGGTGCGGCTCCTCTTCGACTCCGGTGGCCGGCCAGATGTCGATTCCGCACACCTCGTTCAGCTCTCGCAAGAGCCGTTCCCGTGCCGCGGCTTGGGAGACCTCCTGGAATTCTGTTTTCAGGATGTCGGCCGCAGCGTGCGTGATATGGACTGGGATATCTCGGCGAACCGCGTTCCTTGCGTCTCTCGTCCGCATCGCGGACGCTAGCTCGTCTCGCAACTCGACAATATTATGCTGGCGCAATCGTGGCTCGCGCTCAAGCGCCCTACGAAGGATTGGCTCAATCTCTTCAGGTACCGAGGCTTCGTCGAGCGATCGATAGACGTCGGCGTACGTGTTCAGGTTATGCGAAGAGAGGCACTCAAGGCATAACACGGCGTACCCGTATACATCCCTCGTATCGGCAAACTCTTCTGATTCGATTTCCGGAGTGTACGGAGCACTCTTAAACTGAGCGAGGGTAATCCCAGGGCGGTAGTAGCGCTTGAATTTAGATATGCCAAAGTCAGCGACTCTGACCGCTCCTTCGTTATCTATCAGAACGTTTTGTGGCTTAACATCCCTATGAATTATGTCGCGAGAGAACGCGAAGGTCAGGGCGTCCAGTATTTTCGAGCCATATTTTTGATAAAATCCGTCCCAGCCATGCTCAGGGTACGATCGAATATGCTCAAGAAGATTGTAGGGTGCCCAATCTAGGGCAATATATTTCCGTCCGAGATCCAAGTCGTTTCCGAAATCGATCAGCGAAATTATGTTAGGATGCGAATTGAGCTTCTCAAGGCTTTCACATTCGCGGGCAAAGGCTTCCAGGACAAGCTTGGATTCATTCCCCTCGTTAAAGAGTTTGATCGCCACCTTCTGCATCGAATTTGACGAGTCGAAGGTGCATAGCACCTCCGCCATTTCGCCTTTATAAGGTTTTGTCTTCTCGTCGATGATGAATCGCTTGGCGACTAGTCGCATCTTTGCTCCCCACCGTGACGCCCCGGACTACAATTGATGCCCTGCGCTTGACGCCGTCAATGGGACGTCTGGCGCGTGGCGGCATCGGCAAGCGATCCACCCGCCCAGCCCCGCTTGCAAAGGAGGTGCGCTAGGTCTGCCGACGTTCGGTGGTGCCAGATCGTCAGCTGCAAGCTTTGAGCAGGCCAGTCCAACAAATGAAGTGAAGCAGCATAGGCAAAGAAAGCTGACGTAGGGGCAATTTTTGGTGCGCTGAGGCGTTGGGCGTTCGAGGTTGATCAAATGCTCACCCCGTGCTTGCGACCGAAACTCCAATGAACGCTCTCGAGCGGCGTCAGCGTGCCCGAGACCTCTCTTCCAAGCTGCTGTTCCAGCGCCGGACGCCACGGCACAAGCTGGAAGCCCATCCCGTCGTCGATCATGGCGAATCGACCAGAGGAAAGCGTTACCCGTTGGCGGTAAATGCCGCAGACATGGTCGCCATCACGGTTGGGACGATGGGTGAGCCCGGTTTCCGCCGACATCGTCGTGGCGGCGTGGTCCAACTCCTGCCGACGCAGGGTATCGAGCAGATTCCGTACGAAGACGAGACGCTGTCCCTGCCGACGCGCCAAGCCCTCCTCAATGAGATGATCGACACGCCGCTCCATCGCGTCACGCACCTCCGCGCCGAATCCGCTGCCAGTGGCTGCTGGCTCTCGTGCGACAAGCTGACGATCGATCCAGGTCGCGCCGCGCGCCGTGACCTGCGCCTCAATGTCGAAGTCCGAACGCGTGGCGAGTGAGAGCCGCTTTTGTCCGCTCGCATCCTCATAGGCGCGCGCCTCGACGATCGCCCCGGGCTTCGCGTCGCCCGTCACTTCAAGATCGGAGAACCGCAGATGATGGGTGCGGCCGTCGATACCCTCGACGATCGCATAGGCGGAGCCCCTCAGCTCATCATGGAGGCCGCGCCCGACGAGCCGTCCGATCACGGGGTTGGCCGGCTCGCCGCCGTGCAGGGCGAACCCGGAGACATCCGGATCGCGGCCGGCGCCGATCACGGCGCGATGCATGGTCTTGATGATGTCGCCCCGGGTTCCGAGATCACGCAAAGTCTGCTCGAGACTCGGCTTCAGCGTCCAGCGCGCCGAACCGACCTGTTCCGTCAGGCCAAGCCGTTCGAGCTTCGACGCGCGGCCGAGCATCAGGCCGCGTAGCTGAGGGTCTTCGTTCGCCGCCCCGAGGCGAAGATCGATGATGCCGCCACTTTCGTCCGCGATGTCCCGGAGGGACCGATCAAGGCTGGTCCAGCGCTCGGCCTCGACCTCCTTCGTCAACGTCAATCGGATTTCTTGCTCGCTCCGGGGGCCCAGCTCCAGAGTGACGCGCTCGGACGCGCGATCGCGAAAGCCTCGGCTGATGTAGTCGCGGCTGATGACGAGGTCCTGACCGTCGTCGGCGCGGCCACGGATCAGGACATGGATGTGCGGATTGTCGGTGTTCCAATGGTCGACGGCAATCCAGTCGAGTTTCGTTTCGAGGTCCTGCTCGGCGTCCGCCATCAGCTCGCGGGTGAAGGCGCGCACGTTCCCCAGCTCAGAGGCGTCTTCAGGCGAGACGATGAACCGGAAATGGTGCCGGTCATCCTCACAGCGTTCGGCAAAGGCCTTCGCATCGGCATCGTCAGAGGCCAAGTCGAACATCCGAGCGCCCGCTCCATCTCGCGTCACACCCTCTCGCTTGAGATAGGCCAAATGTTTCGACAGCGGTGCCGAACGAAACGCTTTGCCCTTGTGACGGACAATGCGGCTCATGACGACGACGCGTCGTCCTGGAGATCGTGACGACATGGACAGCCCCGCCCGCCGCCCACGGCCGAACGTCGAGCGCGCTTGCGTGCGCCCGCTGTGTCCGAAGCCCTTGCCGGAGTGCCCAGCCTTCTTCGCGGCGCGCATCACTTCACCGACGAAGCTCTTTGGACGCTTGGCGCCTCGGGCCCCGTGTTGGATGCGGCCGGGCTGGATGTTGAGTTCGTCATCGCGCGTCGTCATTAGGATCAGGCGACTTTGAAACGCGGGTGACGGCGCACGGCCGATTGAAATCGCAGAGACTTTTGCGGCAAGCGCCAGCAGGCACAATGACTCCAATGCCAAAAATGCCAACCCAACCAATCACATGCGCCCGACCGAGGTCGGCGCTTTTATCTTGCCATCCCTGGCTGGCGCCTCCGAGCACCTGCCGACTCGCCGCCGAACGTGCGATAACGCCCGAAAAGCTCCTACGCAGCGCGATTTCGATCATTGCGGCTGAAACTCCGCGATACGATGCACGAACAGCTCGCCCGACTGGGGCGCAAGGCCCGTCAGATCGACGGGAGCACGGACAGTCGATTGACGTTCCGGCGACGCGGCGAATAGCGACTTATCGCCGGCCGGTTTGTCGCCGGGTCGCGCAGGGAACAGCAAGGAATGGAACCAAGCGCCGACGTCAGCGACGACAGCCGGCCGGTCATCCATCTGTCCACCGCCAACGATCGGCGCCAGCATTGCAACGTAGCGCTGCGTCTCCAGCGGCAGCGGTCGACCGTTAAGCAGATGCTCCTCATACCGCCGCGGACCCGCATTGTAGGCGGCGAGGAACCCCGGCGCCCCGTAGCGATCATGAAGCTCACGAAGACAGGCGGCGCCCGCCAAGATGTTGTCGCGCGGCTCATAGGGGTTCGCCCCCAGAGCGTAGCGGGCGCGCAATGTGGCGTAGGTCTCCGGCATGATCTGCATCAAGCCCATCGCGCCTTTTGGCGATCGGGCTCGAACATCGCCGACGCTCTCGACGTGCATCACCGCGCGTATCCAAGGGATCGGCACATCGAAGCGCCGCGACGCCTCGGCGATGAAGACCTCAAAACGATCGATCGCATGGTCCGTCGTCGGTTTCGCGACCCGCGACGGGTTTTCGGCGTGCGCAATTCCGTCGGGGAGGAGCGTCGACGACACGAGAATCGTCGCAAGGCCGACGATCCTAGCCAGCGAGCGCAAGCCGGTGGTCGCACGTGGTCGCGCTTCGAATGCACTGGCGACGCGTAGGCTTCGCGTGCGCTTGACGCCGCCGATGCCAGCAGTGGTCGCGGTGGTCGTGACCGGAAAGGAGGAGCGGTTCGTCTCCGGGGCGAACAAAGGAAGCGCAGGAACTTCGCGATCTGACTGCACGGTCATTCCTCCCCGTCGGTCCAAAGAGGCGTTGCGCGACCAACGATCGAGGCGGTCGGCAGAGGCCCGAAATACCGACCATCGAACGAGTCGGCGGCCCAGTTCATGAGGAAGACTTCGTCCTTGGCGAGGACGCGGCAGCCCTGCCAGACGGGCAGCGCGCGGCCACGGCTGTCGCGCTCACGGGCGTAGCCGACGGGCATGGCGTCGATGCTGACGGCGCTGCCCAGACGGCAGACGGTCTGACCTGCGAGCGCCAGAATGTGCTTCAAGATCGGCACGCCGCGCGGCAGGTAACCGCCCTCGGCAAGGAACGCCGCGGCGTCTGCTGGCGGTCTCACGACGACCAGATCATTAATTTGGAGTTGGTTCGCCGGGCTGACGGCATAGAGGCCGATCGGCGCGCTCGCGCTGGCGTTCCAGATGAACAGCGGAGACACATCGACGGCGAGCGAGAGCGCTGCGGCGGAGACGCCAAGCGCCATCGCGACGACTGTTGCAGCGCCGCTGGTCATGCTTCCGCCCCCTGCCGCAGAAGCCAGGCGTGGTGTCGGGTTGCGGTATAGGGCCGGGGTTCTTCGCCGGCGGTCAGACGGTTGTGGACATGTCGCCAATGGTCGGGCGCAGCGTCCGCCGGGTCGATGCCAGTAGCCTCCATGGCGTCGATGATCTGCAGCACGCGCTCGACCTTTGGCCAGCCGGAGATGCGCAGAAGGATGTCGCCGCCGGGGCGGACGAACGGCAGGGTTGAGAACGCCTCGCCCGGCGTAACCGCGCGCACGACGTCGACGCGCGAGATGACGGTGCCGAAGTCATTCGACGCCCAACGGACGAAACCGAAGACGCTGTCAGGCGCGAAGCTGACGACCCGCCGACTGCGATCGAGGACCTTTTCGGAGGCGATTGCGCCGAATCGAATCCAGTGCTCGATCCGCTTTTCGAGCCAAGTGAGTTCGACGTGCGTAAGCTTGCCGGTGATGTTGTTCGTGATCACGACGCGTCTCCAGCTTTGTCGGGAAATTCGCGCGCGAGGAGCTCGCGCAGCATGTCGGCGACCGTCAGCCCGCGCTGGAAGGCGACGACCTTGATGCGGCCGCGCAGTTCAGGGGTGACGTCGATGGTGAGCCGGGCGGTGAAAACGTCGCCTTTGCTTTCGCTGGCCGCGACCGGGTCGGGTCGCCGAACCCACGCCTCCGCGTCGCTCGGACGCACCACGAAGGCTTGCCTGGGATCGCGGCCGTTCATCGCGCGACCCTCGCTACTTCGGCAGCGAGCGAGATGATCTCGCGTGTCGCCGGACCGACCTCGTCGAGTTCGCCGGCGAGGCGGCCGGTGCGCGCCGCGTCGGCGAAGATCACGCGTTGGCCGATCGTCGACGTCAGCACCGGCGGCTCGTGATCGGCGAGCGCCGCCGCGATCTCGCGCGCAATGACAGTGCGTGCGGCGCAACGATTGAGGACGAAACGCGCGGCGAGCTCGGGTCGAAAGATGCGCGCTTCTTCAATCAGCTTCAGCGTCTCGCCGGAGGCCCAGCCATCGAACGGCGATGGCTGGGCGGGAACCAACGCAAGATCGGCCGCAAGCAAGGCTGAGCGCATCAACGACGCCACGCGCGGCGGACCGTCGATGACGACATGATCGACGTCGCGAGCGATTTCGGGCGCCTCGCGATGGAGCGTGTCGCGCGCCAGACCGATGATGCCGAACAAACGCGGTAGGCGTTCTTTCGCACGCTGCTCGGACCAGTCGAGCGCCGAGCCCTGCGGATCCGCATCGATGAGCGTGACCCGCTTACCCTGCCAAGCCCATTCGCCGGCGAGATGCAGCGCCAGCGTCGTCTTGCCGACGCCGCCCTTCTGATTGAGGAGCGCGACGATCAATGCGCGCTCCCTGCTGCCGGCGGACGGTTGTCCTCAGCAGCGAAAAACGCGCTTTCCGTTAGAAAGAATCCGAAGGATTCTAAGTTAGAGAAGTTACGAGCGCCGCAAGCTATTGAACATCTTGGCTTTTCACCAGATTCCGGTCCCCGATAGCACGAGGATGCGGTCCCCGATGGCACGACAGCCGCGGTCCCCGATAGCACGAGGGGATTCACAGGTTGTCCCCAACGCTGCGAGCGGGTTGGCGCCGACGCGGCGCCTGCGCGAGCGGATCGACGGACGATGGTTTGAAGTCGAGCCGCTCTTTTCCGGATATCGACCCCTCGATCGCCAGATTGTAGCCGGGCAGGGGCTGTCGGCGGACGATGTCGCGCAGGTCGTAGACGAAATGCTTTAGTGGCGACAGGCCGCCAGATTTTGCGTGGAGATATGCGAAGTCGAAGCTCCAGCCATATTCCTGGCTACCGCCATGTTTGCGCACGAGGCGATAGAGCCAGCGCTCGAGGCCGCCCGTCAGTGCGAAATAGGCGCGATCAATGGTGAGGACGAGCGCGTCATCGAGGACGCCGACGTAGAACCAGTCGGGCAGGATCAATTCGATGCCGAGGGCGCGGCCGTGGGCGTCGGCCGTCTCCTTCCATTCGTTGATCCAGGAAAAACGGTGACGGCGACGTTCGCTGGGCTGCCGGATCGAGGTTGCGACGGTCGTCGACTGAAGCCGGTCTAGCGCGGCCTTGAGCCTGTGATAGTCGCGGGCGCTGACGCCGCGGCCGACGAAGGTCAGGATCTCATAGGGCGTCGTCGCCATCAGGCGGGAGGTCTTCAGGCCCGCGTCACGCGCATGGACGATCTGCGACGCAGCCCAGATCAGCACGTCGGCGTCCCAGATGGTCGCCATGCCATGCTCAGGGACAGCCTCGACACGAATGGCGATCTGTCCTGCCCTGAAATCGATCGGGGTTAGCCGTTTCGACTTTGCGAGGGAGAAGAACGGATAGGCCATGAGGTCTTGCGCATCGCGGGGTGCGAGGTCCCCTGGAAGCGCGCGGAACAGATCGAGCTGTTCCTGTACCGGGCTTTTCTGATGCCGTGCGGCCACGCTCTTGTTTGGCATGAGCTTCAGCGCCGCGGCCGGCCGGCATAGGCCAGAGTGACCGCAGCGTGGCGCTTGGCGGGAAGAACGGTTCCAACGCCGGGATCAGAGGTCGAGCTCTTGGCGCCGAGGTCAGCCCAGGCCTGCAGATCGTCGAGCGCATAGACGACGCGGCCGCCGATCTTTCGATATTTCGGCCCTGTGCCGTAGGTGCGGTGCTTCTCCAGCGTGCGACCGGACAGGCCGAGGAATCGCGCAGCTTCGGGCGTGCGGAGAAAGCGCGGCGGCAAACCGGCCAGGGGATCGGGCATTTGAGAGCCTCCGAGGCTTTGTCGAGCACCGCTGGAGATTGGCGGCGCATTGACGGCCACGATGGCGAAATCACTGCACGATGAGGGATGGCGAAGATTGGCGCCTCGAATTCGCCATCCCCTAGCGTTGGCGCCGACGGCCATACGGACCTCTCTCAAGGGCTGGGGAGAGGGCAGTGGTTTCAATCGACGCCTTGTTCGGATTCTCGCTGATTGCGCTCGGGGTAGCGCTCACGCCGGGGCCGAATATGGTCTACGCCATGTCGCGCTCGCTCATTCAGGGGCGAACGGCGGGCATGATCGCACTGCTCGGAATCTTGTTCGGATCGCTCGGCTATCTTGTCCCGGCCGCATTCGGCGTCGGGGTGCTGCTGAGCAATGTGCCGCGCGTCTATGACATGCTCAGGGTCTCTGGAGCGATCTATCTCGGATATCTCGCTTGGAAAGCCGTCCATTCTACCGGATGGGCCAACGTTGATTCGCGTCCCCTCGCGCGCGAGGGGCATGCCAAGCTGTTCAGATCGGGCGTGCTGGTCAGCCTCCTCAATCCGGCGACCGCGCTCCTCTACCTCACCGTCATTCCGAAATTCGTCGATCCCGCGCGCGGAAGCGCGCTCGCGCAAACGCTTGAGCTGGGAATGGAGTATGTCGTCATCAATGGTTCGGTTAAGGCGATCATTGTTGTTCTCGCGGGCGCGCTCGCGCGTGTCGTCACCCGCAACCCGGCGTTCGACAAGGCGCAGGGTTGGGCGACCGGGATTGCGCTGGCCGTTCTCGCGCTGAACCTGGGACTCGACGCCCGCTGACCTTCATCGTCGGCTGCGGCCCCCTCGGCGCAACAGGTCGAGATAACCACCGCGCATTAGACGAAGGCCGTCGCGAACGAGGCGAATCGTCGTGTCGCGGAGGCTCGCTGTTCTCCAGACCTCCCGTTCGACTCGCCGCGATCCGAACAACGCGGTTGCTATGGCGCGATAGCTTGCACCGTCGAGCCTCGCGTCGATGGCCCGCAAACTTGCGCAGACGCGCGCATGCCGCTGCTTTGCGAGCTTCGGCTCGTCGGTCCCTTTGCCGTTGCGCATGTGCCGCCAAAAGCGCAGCGCCGCCGCGGCGCGGTCCGGTGTCGTCTCATCGAAAGGAAGCCGCACCGCAAGAGAGGCCCCAATGGCCGGCCGCTCGCGGATCCAGAGCTGGTGTCGGCGCCGCCCCTCACGAAGCTGCAGATGCACGCCATCCGGATATTCTCGGATGATCGTCTCTCCGGGCCACGCGTCAGGCTGGAATAGCAACGTTGACGGCGCGGTCTCGAATTCGGCAGGCGCGAGAATGATCGTCGTAGCGAGGACGTCTGGGGACCAGAACGCTGCCTGGCGATCTGCGCCGATATCCGGATCGACCCAAAAACGTCAGCCCCCAGCTCCGGGCGGAACCGGGCAGGGCCTCCGCGCCGGCGCCGAGGGCCCTCATTCGATCAGTTTGAGAAAAATCGTTCCGATAATCGGGATTGCGGCGCAGAAGCTCCCAGGCGAGGCCCGCTGCATCAATATCCGATAGATGCTCGTATGCAGTTGGAGACCGCCAGTCAAAATGAGGCATCGCGTCGTTTCTCCTTTCGGCGTGAGCGATAGAGAATCAGGCGCCATAGTTTTGACGATGGGGAGTTGAGGGAAGTCCTCGATTGCGCATCACGCGATGCAAAGATGCTGGGAGTTCGCGAACTGATTTCGCCCTAACGGCGGACGATGATCTCCTTCAGTTTGGCGCCTCTCCCCGCAGCAAATGCCGATATCCGTGTTCGGTCATCCACTTGGCCCGCACCAGATGGCTCTCATGGGCGCGGAGCGCGCGTTCCGGCTCACGATCTGGATCGATGTGCAATACGATCTTCGCAACTTCGCGCCAATCAGCGCCTTCGGCGTCAGCGTCGAGCACCCGCAAATAGGTGATCAGGTGCTGTTCATCGTAAGGCGTCAGCGTCGGATCGGTCGGCGCGACATCAGCGATGTCTGGGTTGAGCGGTGGTTTCCGCATTGGGGTCCTACGCAACGGAGAATTGGTTCTTAGCAAAACGTGGGCCAAGCCGACAGAACTTTCGCCAAAGTTTAGCCTCATTCTACATAGTGCGGGAGCGCCGCTCCAGACCATTCCTCGGCGCCGCGGCGACTGCCGCACTCATCTTAGTCGCGTATTATAATACGTAGCAATAAAATACGCGATTGGTCTCCATCCTACGGATGGATATACGCCTCGTGTTTGGTCGAAATTTGCGCCGCTATCGGCTGGCAGCGGGGCTCAGCCAGGAAGCCGTGGCGGAGCGGATGGGCGTCGACCGCGCTCACGTCAGCAGCATGGAACGCGGACAACAGAACGTCACGCTTCTGACGGTATGGGAAACGGCGCAGGCTCTGGGGCGGAGGTCGGCAGAGTTTCTGGACGAAGCCGCCGCCGCCGCGCCCGTCCCATCCGGCAAAGCCGCAAAAGCGCCGAGGCGTAAACGGACAAAGTCGTAAAGTCGACAAAGCGCAAAGCAGATCGGCGACAATCAGCAGAGTGGGTTATCGACTGTCGGTTTGCGCTTGTTTAATTGTGAGATGACCTCCGGCGAGGCTTTGCAGCTTCGCTGTGCGGTGATCGCGGCGACGGTCCGGACACCTTGCTTGCCTATCGAGCGGGAGCGGGCGACGATCCGGCGACACCGGCGGGTGCTCTTCAGCCGATAGCGTCGCCTCTTGCTTTACAGTTCATCTTGCGACCGGAACTCCGGGAATGTGTGAGGAATATGAGCGACCATCGCCAGTATGCGCCCGCGACGCTGCGCAATCGCGATTTCATTCTCGATGTCCTTCGTGAGGTTCTGCCGACAAAGGGCGATATCCTCGAAATCGCAAGCGGCTCCGGCGAGCATGTCGTTCACTTCGCCAAAAGTCTCCCGAGTCTCGTTTTCCAACCCTCCGATCCTGATCCCAACGCCTTGCAGAGTGTCGTGGCATGGGTGAAGGCGACACGTGTCACGAATGTGCGCGCGCCAATTATCCTAGACGCCTCGCAATCGCCCTGGCCCATCGCTTCGGCTGACGGGGTTATGTGCATCAACATGGTCCACATTTCACCTTGGGACGTGACGCTCGGACTGATCAAGGGTGCGGCCGCGATACTCCCTCCGGGCGCGCCGTTCTATCTCTATGGCCCATACAGACGCGCAGGCCTAGAAACGGCGCCGAGCAACCATGCGTTCGATCGGAGCCTTCGCAATCGCAATCCGGCTTGGGGTCTGCGAGACCTCGAAGCGGTCGCTGCGATGGCGCAATCTGTGGGATTCTCGATTCCGATTATCACGGAGATGCCGGCAAACAATCTGAGCGTCGTGTTCCGCCGGATGTGATCGTGACCGCGCATGGACGAGCCGCGAACGGGTAGTTGCGGCGGTGAAAAGCCGCCATTCGCCTTGACATGGTCAACGGTCATTTGCTTTTTCGGCTGTCTGAGTTCGCAAAAGACTGATCCAAAGGCCAACAGGGGGAGTTCGTCCTTCTCGGCGGAAGCGAACCCTGAATCCAGCGTCTCGATCGTCTCCCTCGTTCGCCCCCGCCAAGCGCTCCAATGCGTGAGATTGATGATCATGTCGGCGTAGCCGGTGCCGTCGTCGTGAAGTCGTTGGCAAAAGTCTTAGGCTAACTGCGCAAGGCGTTCCCCGGTGTTAGCGAACCTGCACTCCCAATCGAGGAAGTGACGGAAGTCCGTCAGGCCGCTGATCCGATCAAGCGGTCGAGCGGCCTGGGCATGGCGATTCCGGCTTCCACAGCCCAACGTTCAAGCGTCGCTGGCTTAGCCGCACCGCGAACCGCATTGCGCCGCGCATCGACCGAAGGGTCGGCGCTCGGTGCGTTAGCTTGCTACTCTTCGCTTGAAGCGGAGGGCACGATAGCGCAAAGTTGGACAGGGTTGGCTGTTCGTCGCGACCTATTGGCGACGCGCAAAAACTAGGCCTGCCGTTCTCCAGTCGGATGGATCCATGTGTATCACGCGGCGCGAATTTTTAGCGAGCGCGGCAACGGGGGTCGTTTTACAGCCTTTCATCGGGGTATCCAATGCGCTTGGGCAGGAAGGCGGAGGAGACGCCGGCGGCGATGGCGACGGCGGCGGCAGTTCGAATTATGGAATGTCCGATCAGAGTATTTCCGATGAAGCTGCCGGGGAATATTTCAACCAGTTAAAGCAAATGGGATCGGGAAGTGCAGGCGACGCGAGTTTAAAACAACCTGATTTCGGCAATAACGATCTCTTGAAATATTCGGGTTCGTTCTCTATGGAAGCGCCGCCCCCTCCCAGTCCGGTGACTGCATCCTACTCGATGTTTGATCGGCACAGCGAAATTATACAGCGCTGGGCAGCATCTCTGCCGTCCAATCCCGAATTAGTGCAATCCATGCTCGATAATGCGAAAAACTGCGCTCTCACCGAGACGCAGGCTTACGTTCAAGACAAGAAATTGGGCGATTGGTCCTACGCCGTAGCAAGAGGTAATTTGTCCGAAAATACGTGGAAATGTAATGTCTTCATCGCTGAGATGGCCGTAAACTCTGGTATGGAGCCGATGTACGGTCCAGACCACGCGTATGCCAATACGTCCACAATGTTGTCGACGTCTGCTTTTCAATGCTGGTCACGCGCAGATCCCCCCCAAACGGGAGATTTGGGCGTGTATGCCAATCACGTCTTTATTGTCGAAAATCCATCTACGGGTCTCGGCATTTCCGCGTTGCGTACTCACGTCACAGAAATGCGCCATTTTACAGAAGATGCCGAAGGGCGATACCGCGCAAGTTCTGGATTACACCCCACCTTGAACTCTGATGGTCAATTGCCCGAAGTGATATTCTTTCGCTACAACTGCCCTGATTTAAGATCAAACGCTCCAACATCGAACAGATGAACGGGGACTGAGTATGCCTGATGCCACGCCGGAAGCTGAATACAAACAATTGGTTGCATTTGCGTTCTCTACATATGACATAAAGACTTCAATCCAACCCAGTGATTTCACTCAGTCACCTTTTGGTGACATTGCAAAAGAGATTGCAAGCGAGGGGTTTCCGTTCTCGCCGCTCCATGTCGAGCCGCTCCTCGATCAAGCACAACAGCTACTTAACCGCTCTCTTCAAGATAGGAAAGTGTACTCTGAAGCAGCCGCACAGGCTTTTCAGATCGCGTTGGAGCTAGAAGAATTTGCGCGACTTGATCAGATACATGAAGCGGAACGGCTGGCGGGAGCTTATACCATTGAACGAGACCGAGCCGAATGCGACTATGAAGCGGAAAACGCAACGTCAAACGCGTCACAGTTGGCAGCCGATCAAATGCGAGACGCCGACAAGGCGGCGTCGAGTAATGGAGAGACTGAAGTCGCCCTCCGCGGGTTTTCCGCGTTCGCAAACGCCGGAAGTTTTATGAAAATTACTAACCCGGATGGCCAAATGAACTACGATTTAACAATTGGGTCGTTTAGCTTTAACGGAAACAAACCGGACGTAGCACAAGGTATTGAATCCAAACTTGCAAATATGGAGCTATATCTCAGAAATTCTGGAATAGCTGCGCAGCACAATCAGGCCGACGGCGCCGCTCTCGCTAGCAAACAACGTGAGAAAAGCGCGTTTATGAATTTTCAATTTCTTGCGGCGACGTCTAAAACAAAAGAGGACCGGCTGGCCGTCGCTAGAGATTTGAACTCCAAGAAGATGACTGCCGTAACCACGCAAGATGGACCGCTAAACTACGCCCAATTATCACAAATGGCTAGGCGTCGATATGTAGCCAATTTGACGAAGTCGTATCAAAGAATGGTAGCAGCAGCATCTGGCGTTTCTATTCTGTATGGGTTCGATGACAAAGTTCCTGACTATGAGTTGTATGGTAAAATTGGAGAAGACATTACCGATTCATTTCTCGATTATTGTTGGCTTTGGGTACAGACGACGATAAACAGATTATCTGCGCAGCAAAGAAGAGAGCAGAATAACGTTGTTCAGATTAGTGTTGTTGATTTAATTGGCCATGACGGATTTTCTAGCTTTGTTGATTCAAATCATTGGACGTTCGATCTCACGAGCAGTCTATTTGGCGACGCGTCTATGCTTCGTCTGCGCGGTATTGGGGCTTCTTTTCGTACTGACGCAAAAATTCAGGCTGCTTCTATTTGGATAAAGCCGCCGGATAACCCAAGATATGTTCGCGACGATGGCACGGAAGCTCAATTCGACGGCGTCGCTGGGAAAATCATTAGATACGGAAGAGTACTCGCGTGGAATGCAGTCAGAGATGCAGATGTATTTGGCATAGTCGGCCTTCATAATTGGAGCCCAATTGGAACTTGGGCACTTGGTTTCGACAAGAAAATGGATGTCAGCGACATTTATTTAGATCTTCATTTGGCTATGATGCTACCCACGTGAGCAACGCAAAAACCCTCACCTCTCTACCAAGAATCCCAACTTTTTTGTGCGAAAGGCGCTTCGTCAAGCTCACTGGCAATTTGCCGCTGGCTGCCTGTCGTGAAATTCCGTCAATAATGCGCCCAAAACGCTTTTCAGCGAACCATTGAGAAATGAGGTTTTCCGGCTTCTGGTTGGGCGCGTCTATGCTGCGATTGCCGGCTTTTGCATCGCGTTTCCCGGGTTTTGGGCTGAGCGGCGTGACTCGCCCGAACGCCGACCTTGAAGCGCTCCGAGACAATGATCGCCTTCTGCTGTTTCGTCCAACTGCGCCGTCGTCCCGCGCCCGTGAATATCTCGACGCGCGGGATGCGATCTCAGCGTCCTATACGTTCCTATGCTCTGTAGTCGACATGTGTCGGAGCCGCTTGTCGCTCCGAATATCGACGCCGGAAGGCCCGCTGAAAAGGTGCCCACAAAACAGCGCTTACTCAGAACCGGCTCTCAAACACTATCTTTGAGACCTACGACGCCATCATCCGCTTGCGACACACGGAATAAACTGGCCGCAAGGCCCGACCTCGTCCGATCCATCGGTTTGCGCACATGGGCGCACGTCGGTTAATTGTCATAACCTTTGGTATAAGCCGTTCGACTCGACCATCGAAAGCCTGCTTTCGCTTCCAATCGATCGCGAGCTGCCATTCCTGTGTCGGCCAAAACAGGTCACTCTGCACTTGGCGACGAATGACTGGAAAGGTCAGTCCGGCCAAACAATTCGCCGGAAGCGAATTTCAGAGTCTGGCTCTCAGCCGTTCCGATCTCGGAGTGATGAGGCGATGACCCTCATCACATTGTTGCCCAGAAAGCCCCGCCCGAGGAACCGGGCGGGGCGCCAGGAAAGTCTGGCTCAATCGCCGTTTGACTTGCGGCTGCGGGACCAGATGAGCGTGTAGCCGTCGCCTTCCTCGTCGTCGAAGAGGTTGGCGTAGATCGGCGCGTTGAAGCTCGGATCGTCCAGCTTGACCGAGAGGTAGTCGCGGCCCTCGTTGGAGCGCTTCGACCAGGCGGCCCCGATCTCGGCGCGACCGACATAGATCCGATGGCTCGGCGCGTTGTCGTTGGCCCGGTTGGTTTCGGGGACGATGCGGACGTTCTTGGTCTGGACGCTGAGGGTGACGATCTCGCCCTGGAACTCGCTGCCGGACTTCTTGAAGGAACCGATGTTAGCCATGTCACTTCTCCTTGCTATTTCGAGCCCGCGAC
>NZ_LMUI01000020.1:0-196028 GCF_009765995.1 Methylocapsa sp. S129 | reverse complement strand
CGCGGCCTCGATGGCGATCGGTGAGCCGGAGGCGATCGACGACGCACCCGCCAGGGCCGAAACGTCAGTGGAGGACGGCGACGGAGAGACTTTCTTGTCTCGCGAGGAATGCCGGCTCGGCCGGCAGGGGAAGAAAGTCTCCCCGTCGCCGTTGCGGCTTAGGCGATCGAGGCGCAGCCGGCCTTCGGCCAGATCAAGCCAAAGAGAGGACGCGTGGTCCGTGCTCAGACAGCATCCTCAGAAGAAGACATGACGAACTCGGAGCCGGCGAAGCAAGAGGCAGGAAAGATCAGAAGAGGAGAAGGAAACCGCGGCGTAGGAAAGGGACGGACTTGTTCCCCGTGAAACCGCTTTCGCCGCCGCAAGCACTACGCCGAGATCGGGTCTTTGTCGTCGGCCAGAGTTTGGCAAAGACATCCGGCAACGCTCTTGCGAAGGCCGTCATGCGTCTCAAGCGGACGAGTCGGACGCCAACCCCTTTCAGCCAACAGGACGATGGAGACGACTGACGTCAATCCCCTGTGGTCGAGGACGCAAGCGGCGGCGATGGCGGCTGGGCAGAGATGAAAGCAACGCTCCGCTCATACGAGGTAGGGCCCGTCGTGCGCGTCAAACGAACGAAAGCCGTGCAGCCGACGATAACGGCCCCAATAACCGCGAAAAGGTCGCGCCAAACTTCTAAGGAGCCGCCAATCTGCGCGAGTCCGAATGTCGCGTGAAATCCCGCGACGGCCGCTGGCGCCCCAAAGACCAGGGCGATTGCGCCGCGAACGGCAGGCGATTTGGCAACGGCAAAGGCGGCCTGGCAAGCAACGAGCGTAATTGCACTGACAGCGAGCCCAACGATTAGCGAACCGACCATACCGGCGCCGTAGTTGAATGCGACGAGCGCAGCAGTGACGCCGACGAAAAATGGAGTCGCGTAGACAGCGAGCGCGAACAGCAGCCAGCAGAGGAAGCCGACGCCGAAGAGGCTGAGAGCGATTCCAACGAGGATCATGGCGGTGGCCTCCGTGAGACAAAGTTCTGACGGTCGCGCCTTCCACCACCACCGCGGCGCAGGCGCAGTATAGTCGAAGACGCCGGCGCATGGCAGGGAAAATGTGGGTTATGTTTCTTTGCAGGCGGCGATGCGCAAGTGTTCGATCTTCTCGCGAGAGGTGACGGCATGGCCGAGTTCAGAGGACGCGATCTGCATCTGGTGAAGAAGGCGCTCGCCATCGCAGTGCTGGCGATCGAACATCAGCCGGGAGACTTCCAGCCGTTTTCGGATCAGACGGACATGAAGGCGCTGCTCGAGGTTCTGATCCAGAACGACGTCGAGTTGGAACATTATGCGCGCTCGGCGAGGATGGCGGTAACGGGTGAGCCCTACTGACAGTCGGCTCTACGAAAAGGCGGATGCGCGCCTTTCCTGTTCTGCGGAATTCCGCCTTTGTGCATAGGCGGCGCTCACGCGCCGCCCTTGCCGAATTTCCAGACTGGAATTCCGAGTTTCCTTGCCTTATCGGCGAGGTTGTCCTGGATGCCGGTGCCGGGGAACGCCATGACCCCGATCGGCAGGACGTCCAGCATTGCGTCGTTGCGCTTGAACGGCGCAGCCTTGGCGTGCTTCGTCCAATCGGGCCTGAAGGCGATCTGCGGAACCCTGCGATTCGCGGCCCATTTGGCGGCGATCAACTCAGCGCCCTTCGGCGATCCGCCGTGCAGCAGCACCATGTTGGGATGTTTGGCGTGAGCCTTGTCGAGCCGGTCCCAGATCAACCGATGATCGTTGAAGTCGAGTCCGCCGGTGACAGCGATCTTGGGGCCAGCAGGTAGCAGCACCTCGTTTTCGGCGCGGCGCTTGGCGGCGATGAAATCGCGGCTATCGATCATCGACGACGTCAGTGTGCGGTGGTTGACCTTCGATCCCGCGCGCGGCCGCCAGGCGGAGTGGATGTGGTGCTCGAACTGGTCGGCGGCCTGGTCGCGAAAGAATTCCATGCTGTTCCTGCGCTCGATGAGCGTCTGGCCCTCCGCCGTCAGGCGCTCCAATTCGACCGAGCGGATTTCCGAGCCGTCCTGCTCCTTCTGGCTGCGCTTTTGCGCTTGCTCATTGTCGTCGAGTTCGCGCTCGATCCGGCTCGTGGCGCGGTGGAAGATATTGACGGTCGACCAGAGCAGATCTTGGAGGTCGGGTTCGAGACGGGTGTCGGCCAGCGTCGCGACGAGGGCGTCGAAGATGTCGGCGACAGCGCCGGCGACGATCTTGGCTTCCGGCAGGGGTCTTGGATCAGGTTCGTCCTGGAAGGGGCGGTAGCCGTAGAGCTGGAGTTCTTCGAGGACGTGATCGGTCGGGGATGAGGCGTGCGGCGGCTCGTGGCCGGTGTCTTCGTGGTCGGTGATCATCGGTGCGTTCCTTTGTCGGATCGGCCGCGCCCATCGCGGCCTTCGTGGCGACGAAAGGCGGCGGGCGGACCGGACCTGCACCCGGAGTGAAGCGCAGGGCCGAAGCGAAGCGGAGGATGGCGGGGGCCGGCTATTTTGCCTCGCGATGTAAAGGCGGGCTCGCCCGCCGACGGAAAATAGTCGGCCATCCGCCATTGCCGGGCCGGGCCGTTTGCCGCATCGATCGCCCTCTCAGAAGGCCGTGGGCGCGGTCCTCTCCGACGAAGGGAAGCGGCGGTGTCCGACCCGATGTGACTCCGGCGCCCCCGCAATTCCAACCCCTCCGATCCCGGTCATGCCGCCAGCTCAATGAAGCGCGCGACGTCCTGCGGTGCGATCTGGACCCTCAGCGTTGCCCAAAGCGCATCGACGCCAAGCGTGCGGAGATCTCCATTGAAGTCACCGAAGCGAGGCGACAAGGTAATCGCCTCGATTCCGACCTGCTGTGCTCGTCCGACCAAGGTGGCCATCGCGCCATCGCCAGCCGGGTCGTCGTCGCGAGCGATGTAGAGCCGACGCAGCGTTTCCGGGAACAGGATGGCGGCGAGATGCGCGGCCGAGAGCGCGGCCGCCATTGGCATGGTCGGCATGGCGCATCGGAGCGACAGCATGGTTTCGATGCCTTCGCCCGCCGCCATGACTTCGCCCCCAACGCCGAAGCGGACGGCATTACCAAGAAGGTGGCCCATGGCTCTTCGCGGCGTGTCGATCGGCGCCTTGTCGTCACCAGAAGGGTCGAGCCAAGTCCGGTGCGCGCCCGTGATCTTGCCGTCGAGGTCGGTGACCGCGGCGATCATCGCGGGCCAAGTCTCCGTCGACGACCATGCGTCTGGCCGATAGTAGCAGCGGGGATGAAACCGGAGGCTTCCGATTCCGGACAAATCCGTAATGCCGCGATTGCGCAAATACGCTTCTGCGACTGTGCCCGCAATCGGCTGCGACATAGCGAAGAGCCGCCGTGCCGATTCCGGCGATCCGGCTGGCATTGGCGCCGATCGATGCGTCGACTCTCGCTCCGGGTCCAGTCGCGGCAAGCGAAGGAAGCGCCGTGCTTCATCGGCGACGTCGCGGAAGTTGGCCAGGCCGCGGCTCTCCCTGATAACGTCGAGGAGATCGCCATGTTCGCCGGAGGCGGCGTCGGTCCATTTACCGGCCGCCCCTTTGCCCGACTCGTGCCCCTTGAGCCGAACGAACAGAGAGCGGCCGGGCGTGTTGCGCACGTCGCCGACTAGCCAATAGCGGCCCTCTCGACGACCCTTGGAGAGATAGTATCGACACACCGCCTCGGCATCGCGCGCGAGACGGTGCGCCAATTCGGCTGCGTCGCGCGCCATCTCAGGCTGCCTCGCGGTCCGCGACGCGCTCGATGGGGTAGCGCTCCAGCACCTTCGCCAGAATGGCGCCGCCGCTGGCGTCAGTCGGCACGAACATCCGAAGCTTCCATGAGATGATCTCATGGAACAGGCCATAGGCCCGAAGCCGATCGCGCATCGTGTCGGTGAAACCCGACAGTTCGATGCGGTTGGCGCCCATAACGCGGACGCGGCGGAGCTGCAGTCCTTCGGCGAGGTCGATGACGGCGCCGCCGTCCACCAGGACCGCAAACAACTGCTCCGGCGTCAAAGTGGATATGCCGGTCGCTACCGCGCCCACCGCCCAGGCGGGCGAGACCTTGCGGCCGACGATGCGCTCGCCGGCATCGGTCTGGAGCCGATAGACGCGCGTCGACTCGTTCGGTAGCCGCTTCCATATCGGCAACAGCAGGCCGGCGACGATGTGAATCGCGCTGTCAGTGAACTCCGGCACCTCGGCAAGCTCTGCTCGCCAAGCGGCGGCGAAGGCTTCGCGGTCGGTCTCGATCCAGTGGCTTTCGGCCATCGTCTTCAACGGGACGTTGTGCCCCTCCATCGGACGGACCAGCCGCACGCGCCGTTCGATCTCGCCGTCGTCGAGCATGAGGCTCGGCGCATGGACCTGCACGGCCGCTCGGCGGGAGCGTTCATTGACCAGCAGCACGGCGCGGCGGTCCAAGAGACGATCCAGGGCTTCAACCAGCGTCACCGGGCGATTGCGCTCGCGCTGCGTGATGGTCAGCAGCCGGGTCTCCGCACCCGTGCCCGGGTGGGTGTAGATCGTGCACCGGTCCGTGACAGTGAAGCTCTCGGCTCGCAGCGTCTCCAGCCCGACGTCGTAGGCGCCGCTGGCGATCGCGCCCTCGATGCGGGCGGTCAGCAAAAGCTCGAACGCCGTAAACAGCACGTTCTGCAGATCGATGGTGAGCGCCAGAAGCCGGTTCAGAAACGTCGTGATCGGCGGCAGTTCGTCCTTGATGCCGTTTGCGTCAGTGAGCTTCAGTCCGGTCGCATCCTCGAACAGGGCGAGCGAGCAATTCTCGACCTTGCCCCCGACCAGCAGCATGTAGAGCTGGCGCAAGGCGTCGCGCGCGTAGTGGCTTTCCAGATTGTCCTCGGGGCGAAACAGGCCCTGGCCGCCGGTCTGGCGCTGGCCGCGCGTGATCGCGCCCAGCGTGTCGAGTCGGCGCGCGATGGTAGAGAGGAAACGCTTCTCCGCCTTCACATTGGTCGCGATCGGCCGGAACAACGGAGGCTGCGCCTGGTTGGTGCGGTTCGTCCGACCTAACCCCTGAATTGCAGCGTCGGCCTTCCAGCCAGGCTCCAGCAGATAATGGACGCGCAGCCGTCGGTTCTTCGCCGATAGCTCGGCATGGTAAGAACGTCCGGTTCCGCCCGCCTCCGAGAAGACGAGGATACGCTTCACGTCATCCATGAACGCTTGCGTGTCGCCGAGATTGGCCGAGCCGGCGCGGTTCTCGACCATGAGGCGGTCGCCTTTGCGAATGATCCGCCGGCTGCGTCCCGTCACCTCGGCCACGACATCGGTCCCGAAGCGCTGCACGATCTGATCGAGCGCGCCGGGAACGGGGGTCAGCGAGGCGAGCTTCTCGATCAGCCGATCACGCCGTGCGACGGCTTCCCGGCTTTCGACGGGCTGGCCGTCACGATAGACCGGCCGCGAGCAAAGATTGCCCTCGCTGTCGGTGAACGGCTCGTAGAGCTGCACTGGGAAGGAATGAGCGAGGTAGTCGAGAACATATTCCCGTGGCGTGATGTCGACCTGGACGTCGCCCCATTCCTCGGTCGGGATTTCGGCAAGCCGGCGCTCCATCAACGCCTCGCCGGTGGAGACGATCTGAATAACGGGGGCATGGCCCTGCTCGAGATCGCGCTCGATCGAGCGGATCAGCGAAGGCGTCTTCATCGCCGTGATGAGGTGATTGAAGAAGCGCTGCTTGGCGCTTTCGAAGGCGGAGCGCGCGGCGGACTTCGCCTGCGCGTTCAACGTGCCGGTCTCGCCGGTGATGTTCGCCGCCTGCATCGCCGCGTCGAGATTGTTATGGATGATCGAGAACGCCCCGGCATAGGCGTCGTAGATGCGGATCTGCTCATCGGTGAGCTGGTGCTCGATCAACTCGTATTCAACGCCCTCGTAGCTGAGCGAGCGCGCCGCATAGAGGCCGAGGGCCTTCAGGTCGCGAGCAAGCACCTCCATCGCCGCGACGCCGCCAGCCTCGATGGCTTCGACGAACTCGGCCCGCGTGCCGAAGGGGAAATCCTCACCGCCCCAGAGGCCGAGACGCTGGGCATAGGCGAGATTGTGGACGGTAGTGGCGCCGGTCGCCGAGACGTAGACGACGCGCGCATTCGGCAGCGCGTGCTGGAGGCGAAGCCCGGCGCGGCCCTGCTGCGAGGCAGCCTGGTCGCCGCGCTCGCCTTTGGCGCCGGCGGCGTTCTGCATGGCGTGGCTCTCGTCGAAAATGATCGCTCCGTCGAAACCGGAGCCCAACCATTCGACGATCTGCTTAACCCGCGAAACCTTCTCGCCGCGCTCGTCGGATCGTAGCGTGGCATAGGTCGTAAAAAGGACGCCCTCGCTGAGCCGGATCGGCGTGCCCTGGCGGAAGCGCGACAGCGGCGTCACCAGCAGGCGTTCCATGCCGAGGGCCGACCAGTCGCGCTGGGCGTCCTCGATCAGCTTGTCGGACTTCGACACCCAGATGGCTCGGCGGCGGCCTTTAAGCCAATTGTCCAGGAGGATGCCGGCGACCTGGCGTCCCTTGCCAGCGCCGGTGCCATCGCCGAGGAACCAGCCGCGCCGGAAGCGGACGGCGTTCTCGGCGTCGTCACGGGCCGCCAAGACGACATCGAAGGTCTCGTCGACTGTCCACGATCCCGCGAGGAAGTCCGAATGGGCCTCGCCCGCGTAGATGACGGATTCGAACTGGGCGTCGGACAGCACGCCGTCGGAGATGATGTTCGATGGAAGATGTGGCCGGTAGGAGGGTTTCGGCGGCGCCACCGAGGCCATCGCTGCCGACTGCACCAGCTTGGTCGGATGTGCCTGAGAGCCGGAAATACGGATCGCCTGCAATCCGTATTCTTCATAAAGCGCATCGGTGATGCGGCCGCCCTCGGCCGGCGTCCAATCGACGGTCTCATAGGCGAGCTCGACCGCCTCGGCCTCAGCTGTTCTGGCCGGAACAGCGGACGGGCGAATAGCGTATGCGCGGACGGTCCGGGGAATGGCCGGCCGTGCGACCGTCGAAACCGCGACAGACGCTGCGACCGCCAGCCTGGCGGGAACATAACGCATCACCCAGCCGAGCAACGTGGCGGCGTCAGACGCCAGCCCCGGTGAAGTTGGAAAGACGGTCGGATCGTCGGCCGGCCGCTTGTCGATCACGGTCAGCCGCGTATCGATGGTCGTCCCGTGCTTGGCGTAGACTCCGCCGTCGATCGCGGCCGAGAACACCACGCGGCCACGCTCTTGCAGCCGGATGAAGGCGTCCGTCCATACCGGATTGTCCGGCGCGAAACTCGCTCCGGTGATGGCGACTAGGCGACCGCCGTCAGCGAGGCGCGCAAGAGCCGAACTGAGGTGACGGAGCGCGGCGTCGGCCATGCGGCCTGAGACGTTCGCTACTGCTGAGAACGGTGGGTTCATCAGCACCACGCTCGGGATGACCGTCGGATCGAGATGATCGTCGATCTGCGCGGCGTCGAAGCGGGCAACCGAAACGGCCGGAAAGAGGGAAGACAGAAGGCCGGCGCGGGTCTCGGCCAGCTCGTTGAGCGCCAGCGCGCCGCCGGCGATCTCAGCCAGGATCGCGAGGAGGCCGCTGCCCGCCGACGGCTCCAGCACACGGTCGGCCGATGTGATGGCGGCCGCCGTCACCGCCGTGAGGCCGAGTGGCATCGGCGTCGAGAATTGCTGGAAGGTCTCGCTCTCGGCCGAGCGGCGCGTGTGGGTGGGGAGAAGTCTCGCGATCTTCGTCAGCGCGGAAAGCCGTGCAGCCGGAGAGTCGGCTTTACGGAAAAGCGCCTTGCCGTATTTGCGCAGGAACAGGACGGTGGCCGCCTCGCAGGCGTCGTAGGCCGTCTTCCAGTCCCAGGCGCCGGATGCGTCGGAAGCACCGAAGGCTGCCTCCATGGCGGCACGCAGGATCGCGGCGTCGACGCGCTGGCCACGTTCGAGTTGAGGGAGCAGTTGCTCGGCCGCCGAGAAGATGGCGCCGGCTGCGTGGGAAGGGCGAGCGGCAGCAATCGGTGCGGCCAATGCGGCCGCGAGCGGGGAAAGGTCGTTCATGGAGGGAACCTCGGGAGAGCGGGAAACGGGGCGAGCCGGCCGGCGCGCTCTCTCTCGGACCGCATCGGCTCAAAGCCGGCGCGGCCGTCCTCTTCCTCTCGGCGCGCGACGACCGCGAACCAGCGAAGGCAATAAAAAAGGCCCGGCCTCTGGACGCAGTCCGAGGCCGGGCCTGTTCTTGTCGGAGCGCTAGTTCGTGGCCGCCGCCTGGTTGATGGCAGTCGCCATCGCTTCGACCACCTGCTCGAAGCGGACGGGGTCACGTACTGCGTCCTTCAGGTCCTCGACCCACGCGGGGTAGGCCGAGGTCCATTTCAGCAACGCGATTGGATTGATGCCGCGATGCTTGATCAGAAAGTTCGAGATCTTCGCGGGGACCCGAGCCGCCACGAATGCCGCGTTCGGTGGCTTGGCGCGCGCCAAGATGACGAATGCGCGCGACAGGCCTTGCAGGTCGTCTTCATCCGCGAGATGGGTCATCAACTCGAGGACGGCTCCCGACTCTGTCGTGTACGCCGCCGAGCCTTGTTCCGAGATCGCCTTCGCGATCCGTAGTTCCGTGTTCATGTCGATCATTGGTACTTCCTTGCTGAGGCCGTGCAGCGCTTCCGCTCTTTTGCGGCGCTCCGCGGCGAGTTTTCGAACATCTTCGGCGTCGGCCTCCGTGGGCACCCACACCTTTACTTCTTGCCAACCCTCAGTGAGCCGGACGCCCCGTTGGCGCCGGGCACGCTCTGCAATCGTTTTGTCGGCCATGGCTTCTACGTGAGTGGACTACGGCTGATGTAAGACGTAGTCCACTCACGGTCAACCCCTAGCGCGCTAAATTTCTCGATTGGGGCTCACATCAGGATCGCCTTCACCCGCCAAGATCGTCTCGGCCTTCGCGATGGCGGCATCTGTCCGCCAACGCCGGTCGGCGGCATCCGACAGCCCACCGGCGGGGGCATTCGCGAAGATCTTGAGGAGACCGAGCAGCACCTCGAAATGCTCGGCCTTGCGCTGAGGCTGTTCGCCGAACCGCGAGGGGATCGGCAGAACCTTCCTGCTATAGGCGGTGTCCCGGCCCTCCCACGCGCCGCTGACGTAGGTGTCGCCGGCAACGTCGGCATCGGATTTCCCGTCATCCCAGCCTTCGTCGGCGATTGCGAGACCGCAGGCCTGCTCGGCCGTTACGGCTTCATAGGTGCGCTGCCGATAGATCGGGAGGCGGTAAGTCGTTTCGATGGTGAAGACGGGCATGATGACCTCGAGAAACACGAAAGCCCGACGCGAAGGCCGGCCTGTTCAATGGGGTAAGAGACGAAGACACGCGGGACGGCCGGTGGCCGCCCCGCGTCCTGGCGCTATTCGGCCGCGATCATCCGCGGGTCTTCCGCATCCTCGGCAGCGGCGTCCTCGCCGTCGACGGCAAGGAACTCCGGCAGCGCGCCGACCTCGGCGTCCGAGGTGCCGGCGGTGGTCGCCGCCTCGTCCTTGGTGACGGGCCGCAGGGGCTCCGGTAGCCAGCCGGTATCGGCCAGAAGCCTTTCCGCCTCCTTGGCCATGTCGCCCTTCTTCAGGTGGTCGATGAGGTGCGCGGCCCGTTCGCCCGCGCCCTCTCGCACCGCGTCGAGAATGCGGCGCTTCGGCACGCGACCCAGGTAGTTCTCGGCGGTCGGCCGCCAACCGGCTCCCACCATGTCGAGATCGACGGCCCGTGCGATGCGGTCCGCCTCGGCGATGCGCTGTTCGACTCCGTGTGACGTGACCACGCCGCCGTAGCGGTCGGCCTTCTCATAGAGCGCATTGACGCCGAACGAGGCGCAATGGGCGAAGAGCGCCGCCTGCTCGTCGCCGGTGAGCGTGGTGAGCCAGTCCCAAAGATCGGCGCGGTCCTTCGGAAGCCGGTCTTCCCAGACCTTGTGACGCCCGGCGATCGCGCGCGCCGCGGCCGTGTCCTTCAGCCCTTGCGCCTGCACGGGGAAGGCGATGCTGCGGACCGAGATTTCCATCGCGCTGCCGGAGGAGAAGAAGCGCTGGAAGACGTCCAGACAAAACTTGTGCAGCACCGCCTGGAACGCGACCGTTGGCGTGTTGGCCAGCTTGTCGCGTAGCGCCAGCGTACGCTCGGCGGTCAGCTCCGTCACGAGACGGTCCGGCAGCGGCTTGACGACATCGTCATCCTCGTCCTCCGGCTCCGAAGACTGGCCGCCGATGGCGATGACCGCGCGTTGAACGATCGGCGCGCCCGGTTCGGTGCCCTGCGAACCAGCGATCACGTCGTCTTCGTCGCCTTCGTGTCCCGGCTCGACGATAGGCGCCTCGTCCTCGGAACGGACGTAGCCGCGATCGACCGAGAGCGCGCCCTCGGCATCGATGGTGACGAAGACGCCGGCGCGCACGATGTCGGCCGCCGCGTAGCTGAGAGGACGATCGCCGAAGGCGGCAAGTGCCGTCTCGATCTCGCCCAGCCGCTGATCTGCCTCGTCGGGCAACTCGTCGGCTTCCGCATACTCGGTCTCGAGCTTGGCGTATTCGGCGTTCAGCGCCTCTATCGTCGCCTGTTCCTCTTCCGTCAGGCCGGTGGCAACGCCCTCAAGCGCGCGCAGCCCATGGGCGTGGCCGTAAGGCAGATCGATCGCGACCTCGATCCACTTCCAACCCTCGGCGGCGATCTTCTCCGCCTCGGCCTTCAGTTTCTCGGCGACCAAGCCATCGAGCAGGGCGGCATCTTCGAGCCAGCCACCATCGTCCTGCTGGAAGAGATCGCGCAGGACCAGGCCGCCGGAGGCCTCATAGGCTTCCAGGCCGACGAACACGGCCCGCCGGTCGGCAGCGCGCACCGTCTTTTCCGTCAGCATGCGACGGATCTGGTAGGGCTCCTTCGACCAGGATCCGGAGATCGCCTGCCAGACCTGTTCCTGGCGGGCATGGTCGGCCGTGACGGTGAACGCCATCAACTGCTCAAGCGACATGCCGTCTTCGGCGTAGATGTCGAGCAGCGTCGGCGAGACGGAGGCAAGCCGCAGGCGCTGCTTCACCACGCTCACGCCGACGAAGAACGCCGCGGCGATGTCCTCCTCGGACCGGCCCTTCTGGCGAAGTGCCAGAAAGGCGCGGAACTGGTCGAGGGGATGCAGCGGGGCGCGCTGGATATTCTCGGCGAGCGAATCGTCTTCGCCGAGAATGTCGGTCGCGGGATCGCGCACGACGCAGGGCACGGGTGCGGTCTTGGCCAGGCGCTTCTGCTTCACCAGCAATTCGAGGGCGCGGTAGCGTCGGCCACCGGCGGGGATCTCGAACATGCCGGTCTCGGCGCCGTCAGCGTCGAGGATTGGCCGGACGCTGAGGCTCTGGAGGAGCGTCCGCCGCGCGATATCGTCGGCCAGCTCCTCGATCGAAACGCCGGCCTTCACGCGCCGGACGTTCGACTGGCTGAGCACCAGCTTGTTGAAGGGAATGTCGCGCGAGGACGACAGGGTGATCTTCTGAATGGCACCAGCCATCGGGGTAGTCTCCGCGGCGGGCGGCCGAGAGCCTCTCTCTCGACCTCCAACCCGCCGCGAAAACTCGCGCAGCCCTCTTCCTCTTCCAGAGCCGAACTATCCGACTGGTGTGTCCGACGAGCTCAAACATCTGATTTCCGAACCTGTCGTCCCATCTTCTCAACTATCGCAATTGGCCCAAGCAGGGTCCCGGGCGTTACGGTGTAGCTGGCCCCGTCGAGATAAGGCCTATCGTCATGGGTGAAGCCGGCGACCACGCGTCCATCTTCCACGCCCAATTCAAGGCGCTGCAGGACGCCTCCGATGCTCGTGGCGAATTCCGACTCAATCTGGCGAAGCATTTCTTCCTCGACGGATTTGCGCTCTGCCACATCGTGGCGTGAAATTTCGAGCTGTTGCTCAAAGGTAGTGTCGCCCAGGGCTGGAGGAGCTTTCTTTGCGACGCCCTCCCTGTGTTTCTGGATTCGGGTTCGCCACTGTTCGGTGTATTGGCGGAACAGTTGGTCCTGGCCGACCGTCACCAGAGTGCCATCAGTCGCCCATTCCACGCACGATTTAACGCCGGTCGGTTGGTCCCAAAAGACCTTTGCGATCCACGGCTTGCCGTCTTCAAATCCGAAAATGATGAGGAGCAGGAGGGGTTTGCCATCGCCACTGTGGTGAGCAAAATAGGTTTCGCAAAGCCTGGAGATCAGATTCACCAGTCCATCTCTGGTAGGTACGGGCGAATCTCCATTTGGGGCGACCAGAGCTGACAACGACTGGCTGATGTGAGCGATGACCGTCAGCGCCTCGAAACAGGATCCCGAAAAGCCCAAGCCAATCATTGTTTCGAAATAAGGGTCAGTCCAAGCGCCTATCACCGGGGTGAGGTTTAGCGGGTAACAGCGAACAGGGACGGCAAAGAGCTTTGCGGTAGTGTCAGAAACGGTCTTGAAGGTCCCATCTTCGCGACGGATAGACGCCCGCGCGTCGGCCAGCGCTGTTATGCGGACAACACCGAAACTTTCTTCCAATCTCACACAGACCAGGGTCACAGTTGACGTCCTTCAATTTGAATTGGCTGACTTGCGGCATCGAGCCCGATATTTCTGAGAGTTGCACTTGTTTGAAGTCAGACGGTGCTCCCTTGTTGACCGAACTAGACTTGTCCCCTATCACGCCGCTTCCTCGTCGCGAGAGGTTGTCGCGGGTATAGGACGAACATTGGCCGGCAGGAACCCGAGCAGCCACTCGGCCGCCTTGCTGGCTTGGGAGGCGGCCCGTACGACCGCGCGGTTGTCCTCGCGCAGCACCTCGAGCCAGGAGCCGATGTAGTCGGCATGCCGGACCGTCGGCACGATGCCGAGCGAGGCGCAGCAAAAGGCCGCGGTTATCTCCGCCACCAACTCCTCGAAGGCGTATTTCCTGGTGCCGAAGCCGGCGGCCAGATCGCGCCGGAGACGGGAGGCGTGCCCCGTGGCGTGCCCGAGTTCGTGGAGCGCGGTACGATGCCAGTTGATCGGCTCGAAATACGCCTGGGGCGGCGGGACCCGGACGTAGTCTTGCGCCGGAACATAGAAGGCGCGGTTGCCGCCGATGCGGAAGTCGATGCCCGTCGCCTGGATCAGCGCCTCGACCCGTGGCTCGATCAGGCTCGGCGGCGGAGGCGGCGTCACCGCCGCGACGTCGTCTGGTAGGTTCTCGCACTGCGCCGTGTTGAACAGGGTGAAGCGCTTGAGGAACGGGATTGCCTGAGCGTCTTCCCCGGTCTCGAGGGCGCGCTTCTTCTCGTCGTCAGGCACGAAGCGGTCGGCATAGACGACAGTCGTGCCATGCTCGCCCTTACGCACATTACCGCCGAGCGCGAGCGCTTGGCGGAACGTGAGCCAGCTCTGGCCCGGATAGCCGAGCGCGATGACGGCGCCCCAGAGAATCAGGATATTGATCCCGGAATATTGCCGGCCGGTGGCGGCGTTCCGTGGCACGGCGAGCGGTGCCTTCGCCGCGGCCGTGCCCCAGGGCTGGACCCAGGGCACGCGGCCGGCCTCCAGCTCGGCGATGATCTTGCCGGTGATTTCGTCATAGAGGGTCGCCCGGTCCGAGCCGGCGCGAGCGAGGATGGTCTTTCTGAACATCGTGATCTCCGCGACGGGCGCCGGAGGCCTCTCCTCCAGCCCTCAAGCCGTCGCGGAAATCCGGCCCGCACTCTCACTCTCGGGGCGTTACGGGGGCGTCCCCGCAGAAGGGGGTGTGCCGGCGACCAAAGCGCCGGCCAGGGGGAAGGCATTCCCCTTCACAATCCGGCTTCGCGAAGGCGTATTCGCGACTCTCAGGAAATGCGTGTGGGCTGGCAGCCGCAGCGGTGATAGGCGTCCTAGAACGCCATAGACCCCTGCGGCACGTTCGGCCGCCGATCCTCTCTGACGCGAAAGCTCCCCGGCCGGCAGGGGACGCAGCAACTCACCCTCGGCAATCGTTGCATCGAGCCAATCGAATCGCTGCGCACGCCTCAAGACCGCCATTTGCCGATCATGGTATCGGGCGACATCGGGGCCAGGCTCGATCGTGAGAATCGCATAAGCTTCGCACGAGCCGTGTGTCTCGGGCCGCCATATGCCGGCGAAGTAGAACCAATCGCCGTCAGCGAGCGAGAAACTGTATCCGCGGCCCCGGATTCGCATTCGAAACTCGGACGGGGGAACAAGACAGCGATGCGTCGGGAAGCTTCGACCTTCGGCGCGGATCACCGTGAAGGGCCGGCCGTTGCCGTCCCGTGGCTGCAGGCCCCAGGAAAGCTCCACCATTTCCACGCCCTCTCCGTCTCGCCTTATGATGGCGCGGCGTTGACCGAGAGGCGCGTCCAGATCGAATGGGGTTGCGGTCACGGGGGAGAACATAATAAGAACTACAGTCAGATGCAACCGTCCGCTGTTCGGAGACCTGCATGTGCAACGACTATCGATTGGAGGTGGAGGCGGCGGCGATCTTTAAGGATTTCGCGGACCTCAAGATCAAGATCCGCTTCTCCGAGGGCACGGCGAACATCCAGGCGCGGCACGATATCAAGATCACCGATATCGCGCCGATCGTGCGAACGGTTGAGGGCGAGCCGGACGCGGGCGATCTTGTCCAGCGGCGCTGGAGCTGGCCCGGGCAAAACGGCAAGCCAGTCTACAATTTCCGCTCAGACGGGCGCGAATTCACATCGGGCCGGTGCCTGATTATCGCCGACGGCTTCTACGAATTCACCGATCCACCGGACAAGAAGAAGCGGAAGGACAAATGGCTGTTCACCAAAAAGGGCGAGCCCCCGGTTCTCCATCGCCGGGGTTTGGCGTGCCAACAAGGATATCGGCGAGGCCTTCACAATGCTCACCATCGAACCTGGGCCCGACATCGCCCCGTATCATGATCGGCAGATCGCGATACTCAACCGCTCGGATTGGGCCGCCTGGCTCGACCCTTCGGTTTCATCAAAATCTATTTTGAAGTCGATGCCGGAGGGCACCTTATCGGTTGAACGGGTCGGATAACCGCAATGTCAGACGATATTCCGACGGCGAAGCTTTTTCGGGTCCTAAGCCTTGATGGCGGCGGGGCGAAGGGTTTCTACACCCTTGGCGCGCTGAAGGAGATTGAGGCGCTCGCCGAATGCCGGCTCTACGAGAAGTTCGATCTCATCTACGGGACATCGACCGGCGCCATCATCGCCGCGCTGCTTGGGCTTGGGAAATCCGTGGATGAAGTCGAGGCGCTCTACCGGAAGCGGGTGGTGACGGTCATGGCGCGCTGGCTTCCGAGCCAAAAGACGGCCGCGCTGGAAACGCTCGCCTCGGAGGTGTTCGGGGCGTTGAAATTCGACGCGTTCAAGACGGATATGGGCATCGTCGGGACGCGATGGAAAGAAGAGCGGCCCATCATTTTCAAGACGAACCGCAGGCAGGCCTTCTTCGGAAACGCGACCTTCGAGCCCGGCTTCGGCTGCACCATCGCGGACGCCGTCGTCGGGTCTTGCTCGGCCTATCCCTTCTTCAAGAAGAAGTTCGTGTCCACGAGCCGCGGCGAGAAAATCGAGGTGCGCGACGGGGGCTTCGTCGCGAACAACCCGACGCTCTATGCCATCGCGGACGCGACTGAATCGCTCGGCGCCGCCCGGAAGGATGTTCGCGTGGTGAGCATCGGCGTGGGCGAGTACCCGACACCGAAGCTGCCGGCCTGGAGCCTTCGGAAGTGGGCAAGCAAATTGCCCACCATGGTGTTCCTCCAGAAGACGATGGAAATCAGCTCGCAGTCGATGGACCAGTTGCGCAAGGTGCTGTTCCGAGAGGTCGAGACCGTCCGCATCCACGCCAGGTATACGCAGCCGGACATGGCGACGGACATGCTCGAGGTCGACCTGGAGAAACTTGGCCTGCTCTGGCTGCGCGGGCGCGACTGCGCGCGGGACGCGGAAGCTGAGTTGCGGAAGTTTCTTGCCTGAGGAGTCGCAAGTGATAGCCGAAAGCCAGCTCGACATCTGGGCGTCCCAGGGGCCGACGTCCCAGTTCACGGACACCTACAATCGCATCCGCGGCAACCTGCTCGACAGCGGCGCGCCCTATCCGCTCGCCGATACGGAAGTCTTCCTCCAGGGTTCCTACAAGAACGACTCGAACGTCTACGGCGACAGCGACGTCGACATTGTCCTCTGCCACACCGGCGCCTTCTACAAGGATCTGAGCCGGCTTTCGCCGGAGGATCGGCGCGCGTATGACGCCGTGGCGGGCGGCACCGTGACGTACGGTTACACCGACTTCAAGCGCGACGCGACCGCTTATGTGACGCGGCTTTACAATAACGTGAACGCCGGAAAAAAGGCGCTCTATATCCCGGGAGGCAATTCCGGGCGCAGGAACGCGGACGTTCTGATCGCGTCCCGGTTCCGGCGCTACTACGAGTTCAAGTCCTGGCAGACCCAGCGCTACGACGAAGGGGTATGTTTCTTCCCCCCGGGCGACCCGATGATCGAAAATTTCCCAAAGCTGCATTCCGACAACTGCACGACGAAACATCAAAGCACGAAAAGCTACTTCAAGCCGATGGTCCGCATCTTCAAGAACATGCGGAACACGATGACCGGAAAGGGGCTGCTACAGGGCGGAGGGGCACCCTCGTACTTCATCGAGGGCATGCTCTACAACGTGCCGGACGACCAGTTTGGGGGCACCTACCAGCAGACTTGGATCAACTGTTTCAACCATATCGTCACGGCCGATCGCGACAAGCTCGTGTGCGCGAACCACATGCACTGGCTCGTGCGCGACAGTTCGCCGACTTGCTGGTCGGTCGCGAATTTCAACAGCTTCACAGCAGCGCTGAAGAAATACTGGGAGAGCTGAATGGCGCATCGACAATCGCGTCGTTCAGTCGAGTGCAGGCGCCGACGCGGCACTCATGGCGACAGGGTGAGCTCCGCAGCTAGGTTGGCCGTCCGGGAGCTGCAGCCAAGCTGGCATCATCGGCAATTCTTAAGGAGGGCCAGTGGCCTCACGCTACGGAAGAGAGATCGGGGTGCTTCGCTCGCTTGCCCAAGGGGTGGAGATACGGCCTGCAGTGCCGTCTCACCAAATTACCCAAGAGTTCTTGCGCAACGAGCGAATTGCGCTGGCGCGGCTCGACGGTGAGAAGTTGATCGTGATCCGGCAGGCGGCCGGCGATGCCTTCACTGATCTTTCGGAGTCCCTCGTCAAACGATCCCCGGCGATGGAGCGCGGGACGATCTTTGCAAACGTCCGTACCGAGTTGCTGAAGACCCTTGCGGTCTACACAGGCCGTGATCCAAGCTCGATCGGCGTTGACGACGTGGCGTCTCTCCATACCCACTTCGACAGGTGGTTCAGACAGCTCGCCGCGCGGCGTCGGGTTTTCGTTCCATGCGTGATCTCGCCGTGGGCCGCCCCTCGATTTTCGATCGGGCCTGCCATCTTCGTTCACGTCGATGAAGCTGCACGGAGCGAGTTCTACCCGCCCGCGGGGGATGTGCTTGGCCGCGACGGCTTTGACAGAATGCTGGGGCTGATGAGGGATAATCGGGCGAACTGGCTCGCGTGCGTATCCGTCGAGGGATGTGAGCACGAGCGGGCCGAAGAGATCGGTGCCCTCGCTGCCGACCTGGCCATCGTCGCGCTCCAGCTTTCTATACCCCTGGCATGGGGAACGCGAACGATGGGCCGCCTTGATGCCCGGCGCGGCGCGGCCGAACGACGGACCCTTTCAGAATCGGACGGCTATTACAACGCCGGCTGGTCCAAGAGGGAGGCGGGAGTTTCGATCGGAACGGGGACACTGACTGACATCCTCCAAAAGACGGCTCCGACGATCGCCGCGGCTGGGCGCTGTGTCGTGTCGTTCGCGACCGGCCAGTTTCGGCTCCCTGATTTGGAGCGGGCATGGTGCGACGCCGCCTATTGGCTCCACGAAGCCCTGGTGGAGGCCATTGACGCCATCGCGATGGCGAAGCTCGAGACGGCTTTGGAGGTCTTGCTGCGCGCGGAAAACGCCTCGGGAAGCCAAGCCCGGATGGAAGCGATCCTTGCGACCTTCTACGGTTTGAACCCAGACGATACTGTCACGAGCGAGACGGCGACGACGGCCAAGCAGTTCGCGCGCGGTATAGTCGGGGATCGCTCACGCATCCTCCACGGCACATGGTCCACCCTGAACACACGGCTTGCGCTGAGTCGGAGTGGAATGGAGGAATTCGCGATCGCTGTCATTCGGCGGGCAGCATTAGAGCTGGCGATATACGCGGACACGACGGCTCCTAAGGATGACATAGGCGCATTTCTGACTTGGGTTAAAGCACGGTCCGAGCCTACGACGCCCTAGCGGCCACTCGGCGCCTCTTTCCTTATCTCCCGGTTTGGACCGGGTGGCTGCCCTCCCGCCTCTCTCGCGCCGGCTTCACTGAAAATTCCGGCTCTTCACCTTCTTCGAAGCAGGCGAGGACAGTCTTCTCGTCGCCGGCCTCGAGGTAGATAAACGCGGTCGGATATCAGGCTAGCTTGCGAGAGCGCCGGGGCGAAAAGGTCCGGCCCGGTCACACACCAAAGCACTTTGCCTTTGGTGCGCGCGGCAACTCCAGCGGCGAAGAGCGCGGCCGCTGCGCCGCCGATCGCGCCATTGCCGCCGCCGGCAACCTCACGCGCCACGCGGAAGCCCACCACCTGGGAGTCGCGCGTCCAGATCGGCAACGCCAAATGGCAATGCCGTTTCTACGCGTTTATCGCGGGCCTCGATTCGCCTGATCTGCGCGCGCAAGGACTCAAGGACGGGCTGTTGCCGCATGGCTTCTTCTTGACCTCCGAGGTGGAAATTGGCATGTTCCGTATTTGTTCTATCCGGTGAGATCGAATCAAGGGGATTGGCGATGCTCCCCGTTGAACAATTAACGATTTTGCTTCAGACTGAGCGGAGCCGCGGAATGCCGCGGATTGCCGCGGAGGCCGGTTTGGGCAAGGATGGCCGCGACGCGGAGCGGGTGACTACGACCTTGACGCGTAAGAAGAAGGCCGAACTGGATCGTCTCGCGAAGGCGCAGGGCGTGAAGGTCGCTTGGCTGGTGCGGCGGGCTGTCGAGAGATTCTTGGAAGAGGCTGCGGGCGGGCCGTTGTTACCGCTGGATCTGAATGGGGGCGAAGATGCAAAGCGCTGAACTCTTCGCTGGCTGTGGGGGACTGGCGCTTGGAATGTCCCACGCGGGGTTTCGACACCAGCACATGGCGGAGTTCGACCAGGACGCGGTCGCGACGGTCTTGCACAACAAGGCAAAGGGCATCGAGCATGTCCGCGATTGGCCGATCGGTCTTCAGGATGTTCGAGAGATCGATTGGAAGAAACTGACCTCCCTCGATCTCGTGTCTGGCGGACCTCCCTGTCAGCCGTTTGGAATCGGCGGGAAAAAGCATGGCCAGGACGACCATCGTGATATGTGGCCCGAGGCGATTCGAGCGGTGCGAGAGGCAAAACCGCGGCTGATCTTGTTTGAGAACGTGAGGAATCTCGCAGGTCCCCGCTTCCGCCCCTATCTTGAGTGGATCGTCTCGCATCTTGAGCGACCAGGAATGATCCGCGGGCTAGAAGAGTCGCATACCGAGCATCGCGCGCGGCTAGCCACGTCCAAGAGTCGTAAGGATTACAAAGTTGTTTGGCAGCTTGTAAACGCCGCCGATTTCGGCGCGGCTCAAATCAGGCACCGTGTTCTGATCTTCGGGATCAGAAGCGATCTCGATGTCGTTCCGACGCCGATGCCGCCGACCCATTCGCGCGATCGACTTCTCTGGGAGCAATATGTCATCGGGGAATATTGGGCGCGCCATGACCTAAAGAGACGCCGCACCCCCATTCTTCAACAGGATCACGCGCGCATTGAACGATTGAAGCAGGCGGACACAGAGCCGACTGGGGCCCCATGGGTCACCGTCCGGGATGTGTTGGAGGGCCTTGGCGAACCGAACGGCAAGCGCAACCACGTCCTCCAGATCGGCGCGCGAATTTACCCGGGTCACACCGGAAGTCCCTTGGACCTTCCCGCGAAAGCTCTGAAGGCGGGTGATCATGGTGTTCCCGGCGGCGAGAATATGATGGTGCGGGACGACGGATCCGTTCGCTACTTCACGACCCGAGAGGCCGCGCGACTGGTGGGCTTGCCGGACGACTACGAGTTTCCGCGGTCGTGGACGGAGAGCATGCGGCAACTTGGAAATGCGGTTCCGGCTCCTCTTGGAGCCGCGGCTGGCCGTTGGTTGGCGGCGCAGGTCGAAGGGGGGAAGTCCCTCGGCGGCCTAGCTTCCACACGTCGCGCGGCGTAGATTTGTCGTTTATTTCAGCCGGAGGGCGAGTCGCGGCCGTTAGACCTCGTTTCGGCTACCGAGGGGGTTTAGTGGATGGCGCTCGCACCAGATCGAGCCGCGATTAAGGCACTTGAGGACGCGCTTGCGGCTGTGCTCTCAGCGGCCGGTAGCAATCCTCCCCAAGCGGTTGTCCGTCGGATTCGTGAGGGTTTGGCGGCACACGCCGACGCGGTGGAAGCGGCGCGTTCGTCCACCGATCCAATTCGTATGCCCCGCACGACGTTCGATCCCGCCGATCCAAAAGCGATCGGCCGAATGGTCTCGATCGCGCTCCTTGCTCAACCTCTCGTGGCTTTGACCGATGTTCGGTCGGCTTATGGTTCGGGCGTCTATGCGATCTATTATCGGGGCGATCATCCGCTATACGGCGGCATCTCAGGATCAGAGACGCCGATATACGTCGGTAAGGCTGATCCTGCGAACGACGATGCCAGCACCACGCGTGAGCAAGGCCCAAAACTCACGGGGCGTCTATTGGAGCATGCGGGCACGATCGGCACGGCGGAAGGCTACGCTGACAAGCTTCCGTCCCATCTATCCGCCATAAAGCTCGCGGACTTCGTTTGCCGCCGACTTGTCTGCGCTACAAATGCCCAACTAGTCGCGGAAAAGCATCTCATTCGGACCTTCTGGCCGATCTGGAACTCGGAAACCAAAGCCTGTTGGGGAATGAGCAAGCATGGTGACGCGGCGACCACGCGAGCCAACAAGCGCTCCCCGTGGGACGTCGTGCATCCTGGACGACTCTGGGCATTGGATGAGCGGCTGGCGGACTCGCTGACGCCGTATGAGATCGCCAAGCGAATCGTCGCGACGCTGGAACGGGTGCCGGCGCGACAGGATCATGCCGCGCTACTGAAGGAGATGTTGGCCGGGTTTCGTCAGGACGATGCCGTTTCAGTGGTTCCCGAGATTCCGCCAGTGGGTGAGGACGTCGCGGGTCCCGAGCCGGATGAGGCTGGCGGTGTCGACGACGAATGAAACGGATGCCGCCAGAAGTGCGCAGATGTCGCGCATACGAGCGCGTGACACCAAGCCGGAAATGCGCGTGCGTGGGGCGCTTCACGCGGCGGGATTGCGATACCGTCTTCATGCGAAGGATTTGCCCGGAAGGCCCGACCTTGTCTTTCGGGGCCGGCGGATAGCACTATTCGTCCACGGGTGCTTCTGGCACCAGCATCCGGATCCGAATTGCAAGCTCTCTCGAATGCCAAAGTCGAAGCTCGATTTCTGGCGCCCGAAACTTGAGGGCAACAGGTTACGCGACGAAAAAACACGATCCGCGCTGGAAACGGATGGTTGGACGGTGGTCGAGGTTTGGGAGTGCGAGACCAAACCTGACTACTTGCGGCGGCTGATTGCTAGACTTCAGACGATAAACCCGCCGCGCACGGCGGAGGATAAATCCCGATCCATAGTTGGGGCAAAGGCGGGGAAATGACTCAGGAATTGGATCTCACACCCGCGCCGCGCGTGCTGCAGATGCTCGGCGAAATCAATCTCGAGCAATGGCGGTGCCTGGCCGAGCTCATCGATAACTCCATCGACGGTTTCATTGACGCGGCCAGGGCCGGCGCGCCGATCGCACAGCCCGAGATCGCGGTCAGCATACCAACCGCCGATACCGAAAACGCGAGGGTGTCCGTCAAGGACAATGGGCCGGGTATGTCCCTGAAGACCTTGGAGAACGCGCTTCGGGCGGGCTGGTCGGGAAACGATCCGCTGTCAAAGCTCGGCCTTTTTGGGATGGGTTTCAATATCGCCACCGCGCGCCTTGGTATCGTGACCGAGGTTTGGACAAGCCGGCGGGGCGATCCAGAACAGGTTGGCGTTCGCATTGATCTTGAGGAGCTTCGCGCCTCTGGGAATTATAAGGTGCCCCGCCAGACGCGCGCCAAGGCGAATCATGAGGACCACGGCACGGAGATTGTCGTGACGCGGTTGAAGCCCGAGCAGCGAGCTTATCTGGCGCGAGCGAACAACCGAGCAACAATCAAGAAGCATTTGGCCAAGACTTACTCGTCGCTTCTCTCCAATTCGGAAGCGGGGGCGATCCGGTTGATGCTGGGCGGCGCGAGGGTCACGCCACTCCGCCCTTGCGTCTGGGACGCCAGCCGGTCGGTAGAGCTACCTGATGGCACCACCGTTAGCGCTGTAGAGCAATTCGACGTCGCGCTCGCCCCACGACGATATTGCGAGCATTGCATGCGGACGTTGGCGAGTGATCAAGAGCAGTGCCCCACTGGAAGCGCTGAATGCGCGATCGTCGAGACCCCGCGCAGGGTCAAAGGCTGGGTCGGCATCCAAAGATACTTGGACAAGACGGACTTTGGAATCGACTTCATCAGAAATGGGCGAAAGATTGAAATTGGGACCAAGGATCTTTTCATCTGGAATGACGGGGAGACCCAGGAGGTCGAGTATCCGATCGATGATCCGCGAAGCCGGGGTCGCTTCATAGGAGAGATCCACCTCGACCATTGCCAGGTGAGCTACACTAAGAATCGCTTCGAGCGAGACGATCCGGCATGGAACGAGATGGTCCGGGTGGTTCGAGGCGAGGGCCCGTTACGGCCCAACACCGCGCGCCAGAAGGGTTTCGATGGCAATCGGACCCCGCTGTACAAGCTGTTTCAAGCTTTCCGCCGCACCAGCCCTCAAGGCAAGAATGGTCTGTGGTCTAGGATCATGGTCGTTCAGGACAACGATCGCGCCCAGCAAATGGCGGGTGCGTTCGCGAACGCCGACGCCGAGTATCTGACCGACGAGCGCTGGTGGCAGCTCGTTGAAGAGCAGGACGTGAAGATTCTCGGCGACACGCCTGGCGCCGGCGATGGTGCAGCGATTCCTCCGGGTTTTCTTGGAGGCGATGCCGATCCGGAAGGCGCTGGCAGTGGCGACGGTGGCGGCGCCCCACCCAGCGGCGAGCAGCCTCCTGCCGCATCCCCGGTAACGCCCGAGCCGGCCCCCGCGCGGCGGCCGATATTCGAGCTCACCCGCAAGTACGTTCATCCTACATACCGCGCGGAGTTCGACGTCGAGGCTTTCGCCGTCGATCCAGCTGACCCACAATTGCCGGCGGGTCAGCCGTGGGCGGTCCGCTTAGACAACGTCGCGACACGCACCTATTCGTATCTCGTGGATACGGCACACGACGTGTTTCGATCCTCGACGATGACTCCCCTCGACGCTTTGCTCGTCGATCTGACCTACCGGACAATCGAGTTTCTCCGCGGGCATAGCCAGGATGCCACGCCGGCGGGTGTCCTCGCGGATTTTCGCGCCGAGTATTGCGGCGACACTCGACTGGACGAGCAGGAAATCATCGCACTGGCGAGCAGTATCCTAACCGATATCTGCCGTTCCGTGGCCGGCCTTCTCAACGGGCAATCCGCCGAGGCAATGTATGCCGAGCTAACGGATCGCGAGAAGGAAGGAATAGCTCGCCGGATGGCCGGTCGCGGTGTCGCAGATCCTCGAGCGCTCATCGGGGACGGCCGGTACTGGGACTATGCCGATGGCGGCACGGTTCGCCGCTTCTTCCAGAGACATCCCGAGCTATTTCTCGACGGGAAGTATTGGGAAGATGTGTACGCCGCTCTTGATTTCGGCGCGCCCGATGTCACGACCGACGCGAAGGCGGCAACGGTCGCGCGCTATGACGCATATCTGGGGGACGCCATATGGCTCGCTGATCAAACGCCGGCAGATTTGGCAAGGGCCTCGCGAGACACCGTGATCCGAGCGACTTGCTCGCTCCGTCTTCTCAGACCGGACGTCATGATGTGACTGCGGAACCATTCCTACACGCCCAACGACTGCTACGGGGGCCATGGCAAGCCTTCGAGCGGGACGTGGCTCGGCTGCTCGTGTGCAATGGTTTTGAGGATGTCAGGCTCATCGGGGGTTCTGGCGACGCGGGCGCCGACGTCCTCGGCGTCAAGAACGCCGAGCTGTGGGTGATACAATGCAAGTTCACCACCAACGGATATCCGTCGCCGGCCGCTGTCGATCAGGTCGGCGAAGCGGCACGATATTATCAGGCTGATCGAATCTATGTCGCCACGAGCCGCCGCGCCGGCCCCGCGATGCAGGCCTCGGTTCGCCGCTGGGCGGCGCTTGGTATTGAGATCGGTGTTCTTGAGCCGGCGAGTCTGCTCGAGATGGCGCGGCGCAGTCCGGAGTACCCGGCCAGCAGACGCGATCTTCGCGACTATCAGCTCGATGCCGTTGATCGGTTCGTTGGATCCCTGCGCGAAACGGGTCGGGGACAAGTGGTCCTTGCGACAGGACTCGGAAAGACAGTTGTACTTGCCGAGAGCGTCGCCCAGCTTTTTCGCGACGAGGCGGTACCTGGCGGTCGGGCGTTGGTGCTCGCCGGCACGAGGGAATTGGTCGATCAGCTGCAGAGAGCGTTTTGGGACCAGCTTCCGAAGTGGGTTCCGACCCATCGCTTGATTGGCGGCGAATTTCCCCCCGAATGGAATGGGATCACGTTCGCGACTGTTCAAAGCGCCGTGTCGCGGCTCGACCAGTTGCCTGACTTTGGGGTCGTCCTGATCGACGAGGCGCATCATGTGGGGTCCGATACCTTCCGCCGAGTAACCGACAAGATGGCTGAAGCGATGATTGGGGGTGTCACAGCGACCCCATGGCGTGGCGACGGCTATGACATTGACCACCTGCTGGGCCCTCCGGTCGTGCGAATTGGGATCGCGGAAGGTCTCCGGCGGGGATTCCTTTGTGAGGCGGACTACCGCCTACTAGCGGACAATATCGATTGGTCATTCGTTCGATCGCACTCACGCAACAGCTATTCGATCACACAGCTGAACAAGCTGTTGTTGCTCCCGACGCGCGATGAGGAAGCGGCACGCGCGATCCGGGACACCTTCGACAAGGAGGCTCGACGCTCGGCGATAATCTTCTGTTCGTCGGTTACTCACGCGAAAAGCTTCGCGGCCATGCTGAGGCTGTTCGGTTTTCGCGCCGAGCCAATCACCGGCGACATGACGCCTCGGGAACGAGATCGCACGATGGTGGCCTTTCGGAAAGGGTCGTTAGACGTCGTAACGACCCGTGACTTGTTCAACGAGGGCGTCGATGTCCCCGACGTTGACATGATCGTTTTCATGCGGGTCACGCACAGCCGGCGGATCTTCGTGCAGCAACTGGGCCGGGGGCTACGTATCAGCCCCAGGAAAAAGAAGGTCGTCGTTCTCGACTTCGTTAGCGATCTGCGCCGCCTCGCTGAGGTCGTCGAACTTGAGAAAGCCGTGCGAGGCGATGTCGAGCGGTTGCGTCTGCCTGGCGTCATCCAATTCCGTGACGAGGGCGCCGGGAGCTTCATGCTGGATTGGATGAAGGACCAAGCCGATTTATTCACCCGCGAAGGCGATCCAACGCTTGAGCTGCCCGCTTTCGATTTCCCAGCCCCTCATAGCAGAGGCGGCATTCAATGACGGCGATTCCAACAACGGTACGCGATGCGTTGAGGGACAGGCTCTGGGCACAGTGCGATGACCTCGGATGGATGTCGCTACCCGACACAGAACGCGCGCGTTACTACGAGCTTTGGACGCGCGATGCCTCGATCGGCGGGCAGTTGGCCCATGTGATGGATGCGCGAAAGGTACGCGTGTACATCAAGGATTCGTTGGTGAAGCCCTATGTCCGGGCGCGATTATCACTGAACGAAGCGGAGGTCTGGCGATTACTCGGGCTCACGAGCAGGGACCGGGCGGTCCACATCTATATCAAGCCTCATGGACGCAGGACCGAGGATGGCCGAGTAATCGGATGGGGCCGCAGCCGAGATTGGAAATCCGTCTTAATGGCGGTTTTCGAGCGCGGCCGGGCGCACAGATCCTTTTCTTCGTTTGGTGTTGTCCTATTGGAGAGCGGGAAGACTGAGGCCGAACGATCCCGTGGACTTGTTCGAGAAGCCGCGCAACGACTTGGTATCGAGAAATTAGCCTGGCTGGAGTGATCATGAGGGACAAGTATCCGGGCTGGTATCCAAAGTCGGCAACGGAGGCTTCGGCGTTGTGGGACAACGCGATTTTTGTCCCCGATGCAAACGTTCTGTTGCACTGCCTCCGTCACCCCGCCGCAGTACGTGAAGAGCTTCTGCGACTGTTCGATGCGCTAAGGGGGTCGTTGTGGATTCCGTACCAAGTTGGGCTTGAGTTTCATCGCAACCGCCTAGATGTCGAACTGGGTGCGCAGGATGCCTATGAGGCATTGATAAAGGATCAGGAGGCGGTTCTTGAGAAAGCGCGCGAGAGGCTGCGTCAGCTCCGCGCCCACCCGACGATCAGCGTTGCTAAGGAACTGGCGGCGCTAGATATGTTCGCCGGAGACTTTCGCGGCCGAATGATTGCGGCGCAGGCAGCGCACCCGGTTGAGGAAATCGCCGCCGCCGTCGCCAGGCTCACACAACTCTTGGACGGGCGAATTGGTGACAAGTGGAAGCCCGAGCAACTCGCTGCGGTGAAGAAAGAGGGCGAGGATCGGTATTCGAAGAAGGTTCCACCTGGATACAAGGATGCCAAGAAAGACGGTGGAGAGATCGACAAATTCGGTGACCTCATTATCTGGAAAGACATGATCGCGAAGGCCAAATCCGACAAGCGGCCTATAATATTTATATCCGACGATGCCAAGGAAGACTGGTGGTGGATCCATAAAGGCCGGAAGCTCGGTCCTCGCCCGGAGCTGATTGAGGAGTTTCGAGCAGGGTCCGACCAGGATTTTCACATCTATGAGTTCGGCCAGTTCTTGCGGTTCGCGGCGGAGCGCTTCCCAGAAATCCAAGCCGGTGTCGATCAGGTGGAGAAGAGCTTGCAGGACGACGAGCGTGCTCGTCGGAGACAGAGCGAGGTAGCGGAGGCAATCGAGACACGGGCGAAGGTTCGGGAGCTTGAGGATGAACGAGATCAGATCGTTGCCGTGTTGTCGGGCGCGCCTGGCGCATCGATGCCGGTCGCGCCAGTCGATAGGGTCGCCCTCAGAACACGGCTGGGCGAACTTACTGCGGAATTGGAAGCCCACCAGCAACGACCAGATGACGCGGTCTTAGCAACGCCGGGCGGCGATGATTCCTCGGCAACGGAGGAACGCACACCATGAGCCGCGCTATGATTGCTTGTGCCGTCGATTTCCGTAGGTTCGATCGATAGGAAGCCAGCATTGCACAAGATCGAGGAATTCGTCGACGAACGGCAGAAGTCGTGGTGCATCCACTGCGCGAGGCCGCTCGCGGGCCTTGAAACCAACGAGGATCACGTCCCGTCAAAGAGCCTCTTGGCAAAGCCACGCCCACACCACCTGCCGATCGTGACAATCTGCAAGGAGTGCAACACCAGCTTTTCGTTGGATGAGCAATACGTGGTGACGTTCCTGAGTTGTGTCCTGGCAGGTTCGACCGACCCGGAGAAACAGTCGAACGCGAGCGCGGCGCGTGCTCTGGCCGATAGCGCTGCTTTGCGCGCGCGGATCGAGCGATCGCGAACAGAATATGTGACGCGCGGTGGCGAGACACGTGTCTTATGGAAACCGGATTCGAGTCGCGTCGCGCGTGTGGTGCTGAAGAATGCGCGTGGGCACGCTTATTTCGAGTACGGCGAACCGATGTTGGATGCTCCGGCCCACATGTCGATGATCCCGCTGGAATGTATGACGACGGAGGAGCGCCAGGACTTTGAGGGGCTAAGCGGCCCAGGAAGCCTCGCGGCGTGGCCGGAGGTCGGGAGCCGCATGCTGACACGCCTACTTACGGGCGAGGACACGGAAGGCGAATGGGTCGTCGTCCAAGAAGGAATCTACCGCTATTCCGTCCAGCAGGACGGCGGCCCGAGGGTGCGGTCCGTCCTTTCGGAATACCTCGCCACCGAAGTTCAATGGGAGCATTAACCCGCTGAGCGGCATCCGTTCATAGATGTATGGCGAAGCTTGGGTTTCAACGGCAGTTAAGATTCGCCAACACACCCGAAACTTGGAGCAGGCGAAGGGATTCGAACCCTCGATCCCACCTTGGCAAAGTTGTGGCCCTTGGATCGGCCATGCGCCAAAACCCCGCCGCTAAGGTAGCATCTGGCGCTTTAGGAGATGGCAGCCATTCACATCTCTGTGAACCGCCGCGCCAGAAAACACCGTTTGAAAAGCCGTTTGAGTCGGCGTGCCTCAAACGGTGAATTTTGATAAGTCCTTGATTTCGATGGTGGGCGCACAAGGGCTCGAACCTTGGACCCGCTGATTAAGAGTCAGCTGCTCTACCAACTGAGCTATGCGCCCATCGAAAGCGATGACCCCAGGCCGTCGCGAGGCCGGGGGTGTAGCAAAGGCGCGGCGCCCTGTCCAGCTTCGAAATGAAGCGCGACGGGGCGCCGGCGCGAGATTCTAGTTGCGCGCCTTGTCGACCAGCTTGTTCTTGCCGATCCAGGGCATCATCGCGCGCAGCTTTTCGCCGACCGCCTCGATCTGATGCGCGTTGTTCCTGGCGCGCGTCGCCTTGAACGAGGTCTGGTTGACCTTGTTCTCCAGCATCCAGTCGCGCGTGAATTTACCGGACTGGATGTCGGTCAGCACGCGTTTCATTTCCGCCTTGGTGTCGGATGTGATGATGCGCGGGCCGGAGACATATTCGCCATATTCGGCGGTGTTGGAGATCGAATAGTTCATATTGGCGATGCCGCCCTCATAAATCAGGTCGACGATCAGCTTCACCTCATGCAGGCATTCGAAATAGGCCATCTCCGGCGCATAGCCGGCCTCGACCAGCGTCTCGAATCCGCCGCGGATCAGTTCGACCAGACCGCCGCACAGCACCACCTGCTCGCCGAACAGATCGGTCTCGCATTCCTCGCGAAAGCTCGTCTCGATGATGCCGGCGCGCCCGCCGCCGATAGCGCAGGCGTAGGACAGGCCGAGGTCATGCGCATTGCCGCTGGCGTCCTGATGGATCGCGATCAGGCAAGGCACGCCGCCGCCGCGCACATATTCGGAGCGCACGGTATGACCGGGACCTTTGGGGGCGACCATCAGCACATCGAGATCGGCGCGCGGCTCGATCAAGTTGAAATGCACATTGAGGCCATGCGCGAACATCAGCGCAGCGCCCTTTTTCATATTGGGCGCGAGTTCGGCGCGATAGATGTCGGCCTGCAGCTCGTCCGGCGTCAGCATCATCACGATGTCGGCCCATTTGGCCGCGGCGGCGACGTCGAGCACTTTCACCTTTTCCGCCTCCGCCTTCTTGGCGGAAGCCGAGCCCGGACGCAGCGCGACCGCTATGTCCTTAACGCCGCTGTCGCGCATATTGAGCACATGGGCGTGACCCTGGCTGCCATAGCCGACGACCGCGACTTTTTTGCCCTTGATGAGATTGAGATCGGCATCACGATCGTAATAGACGCGCATATCAGGTCCTTCGCTGGCGTTTCCTAACGCTTTTTTGGATTTGAAACGGGTCGAGCCCGGAGCGCCCGGGTCGGCTGAGCGTTTCTTAGGGAAAAGCCGGGCGCCGATCAAGCACGCCGTGCCCGCGCGGCGGCGTTGTTTTCGATCGCCGCCCGCCAGAGAGAGAAACGGCCCCTACGCCGACATAGATGAAAATTCTGGATAATTAGATATTTATGTGTTATTTTCTATTTTACAGAAATGACGCATGCTCAACAATCCAATATCCTCCCATGCCGCCGCACAGAATCCCGCGGCGCTTGCTTCCGACGCCGTCGCCTCGATCATCGAGGCCGGCGGCCGCGTCCTTATTGCCCAGCCATGGCGGGTTGCGCGGATCGTTCGCGGAGCCGATGCAATGACAATCGACGCACTCGCCAGCCATATGGCGCGCCGCCGCCGCGCTGGGCCGCCAGCCGACCTCAATCTGGCGATCGCGCTTGCTCAACTCGCCCTCGCCATAGCGTCCCCGCGCTTTCGCGCCGCCTGGGCCGAGTGGCGATCGGCGCAGCACAAGGAGTAAACGCGCGGGCCGATCCCGCGCCGCTCTTTGCGAAGCGCGGCTTCGGTTCTATGCTGGCGGCTGAAATCGAACACCGAGGGGATCGCCATTGTCCGCCAGCTTTTCGCGCCTACGCGCCATAGCCGCCGCCGTCCTTCTCGGTTTGAGCGTTTCGGCCTGCGGCTACAACACCATTCCGACGCTCGAAGAGGCCGCCAAGGCGCAATGGGCGCAAGTCCAGAACCAGTATCAGCGCCGCTCCGATCTCATCCCCAATCTGGTCTCGACCGTACAGGGCTACGCCAAGCAGGAAAAAGATGTGCTGACGGCCGTCACCGAGGCGCGCGCCAAAGCCACCGCGATCCATGTCGACGCCGCCGATCTCACCGACCCCGTCAAGGTGAAGCAATTGCAGGACGCGCAGAATACGCTGTCCGGCGCCCTCGGGCGCCTGCTTTCCGTTAGCGAGAACTATCCCGATCTCAAGTCCAACCAGAATTTCCTCGCGCTGCAGTCGCAGCTCGAGGGCACGGAAAATCGCATCGCCGTCGCGCGCAAGGATTATATCGACGCGGTGCGCGCCTATAACGTCGCCTTGCGGACGTTCCCGAGCGTGATCTGGGCGTCGACCTTTTTCAGCGGCAATAAGCCGATGGCCGAATTCACGGCGACGGACGACGCACAGGCCGCGCCGAAGGTGAAATTCTGAGCGCTCTTCTCTCCGCGATCTCTCCGGGGCGCTTTTGCGCGCTTCTGGTCGTCTTGTTCGGTTTGACGCTTGCCGCTCAGGCGGACCCAGCCTTTCCCGCGCTCACGGGACGGGTGGTCGACCAGGCAAACGTCATTTCCCCTGAACAACGCGCTTCCCTCGAAGGCAAGCTGAAGGCGCTCGAGGACAAATCCGGCATCCAGCTTGTCGTGGCGACCGTTTCCTCGCTCGAAGGCCAGGAAATCGAACCCTACGCCAACCAGCTTTTCCGCACCTGGAAGCTCGGCGAAGAGAAGAAGAACAACGGCGTGTTGTTTCTCATCGCACCCAAGGAACACAAGGTGCGTGTCGAAGTCGGCTACGGGCTCGAAGGAACGCTGACCGACGCGACTTCGAAGATCATCATCGCCAATGCCGTCGCGCCGCGCTTCAAGGCCGGAGATTTCAACGGCGGCATATCGCGCGGCGTCGACGACATCATCACCACGCTGACGACCGATTCGTCGGAATGGCAGAAGCCGGCGCAGCAGATGCGCCCCGAGGATTCTGAGAGCTGGGCGGCGCCTGTCCTGCTTCTTCTTTTCATTGCGATCTTTATTTTCATCATCGTCGGCACCGTCCGCCAACAAGGCGGCGTCGGCCGCGCCCTTATGTATATTTTGATGAATGTTCTGCTGAGCGGCGGCGGTCGAGGCGGTTCTTCTTTCGGAGGCGGCGGAGGCGGCGGTTTCTCGGATGGAGGCGGAGGCGGCTTCTCGGGCGGCGGCGGATCGTCGGGCGGCGGCGGCGCCTCGGGGAGTTGGTGATGGTGCTGGCGCATGAAGAAGCGGTCCGGATCGAGGCGGCGCTGCGCGCGGCCCAGGCGCGCTCAAGCGGCCAGATCGTCTGCGTTCTTGCGCGCGCCTCCGCCCATTACGAGATCATGCCATTGATCTGGAGCGCCCTCATCGCTCTGGCGACGCCATTGCCGCTGCTGTTTTTCACCGAATTGTCGGCGGAGCGCATTTTCATCGCGCAACTCGCGATCTTTCTTGTCACGCTGGCCGTCCTGTCGTTGCCGAGCCTCCGCTTGCTCCTCACCCCGCGCAGCGTGCGCCGCGCCAACGCCCATCGCGCCGCCCTCGAACAATTCGTCCTGCGCGGCGCGACCCATTGCGCCGAACGCAACGGAATTCTCATCTACGTATCGCTTGCCGAACGTTATGCGCGCATCGTCGCCGACGACGGCGCCGCCAAAGCCATCGACCAGAGCCAATGGCGCGCCATTGTCGACAAGCTGACAAACGCGATGAAGACAGGCGCAACGGGCGACGCACTGATTGGCGCCGCGACCCATTGCGGCGACCTGCTCGCGCGCCATTTCCCCCCGCATGAGGGGCGGGCGGCGCAGGTCTTCCAACGCTTTCACGTTCTTTGAACCTGCCCCGGCGCCTGACGGCGATCCCGTGTCATCGCGCTCCTATAGGCTTTCGGCGTGAGCCCGGCGGATTTATGGAACTGGCGGGTGAAGGCGGCCTGATCGGCATAGCCGCATTCCTGCGCGACGATGCTGATCGGATCATCGGTCTGGCGCAGGCGATTGCAGGCGCGTTCTATCCGCGCCCGCGTCAGATATTGCCCGGCGGAGAGGCCGAACAGCGCCTTGATGCGCTGATCGAACTGGAATACCGACAGTCGCGCCCGCGCCGCCAGATCCGGCAGCCGTAGCGAAGCGTCGAGATGGTCGTGGATATAGCCGAGCACGGAGGAAAGCGCGGTCACATCGGGTTGCGGGCTGGTCAATGTGGGAACGTCGCGCGAAATGCCCGAGAGCCCGACGATTTTCCCGTCACGGCCCGATAACGGCTCTTTCCAGGTCAGGCACCATCCCTGCCGCCTGTCGGGATAAAGGTGCAGTTCGAGCCGCCCATTGATTGACAGTCCCTCCTTCAGCACGCGCCGATCCTGATCGTCGAAGCGTTCGCCAAGGGGAGCAGGAAAAACTTCGCGCGCCGTCCGCCCGATGAGGTCGGCTTTGCTGGCAAGAGCGCAGCGGCGAACCAGCGCGTCATTGACCGCGACATAGCGCGCATCCCGGTCCTTGAGGAAGAAGACCGTGTCGGCGATGCGGTCGAACAATTCCTCGCCCAGGAACGGGCGCCCAAGCGTATTCAGAAAATCCTGTCGGCAGTCGCCGTGCGATCTCATCGGCGCAGATATTGTGCAGGTTCTCGATTTTCCGCCAGTGTTTCAGACAAGATCGGAACGGCCATCCGTGGGAAGCTGCGCGCCATCAGCCAATTCCGTCCTCGCCGGACAGAGACAGGAGCCTCCGCCATGGCCTCAAATATATTCAAGGGCGTCATTCCCGCTCTGATGACGCCTTGCAAATCCGATCGCACGCCCGATTTCGACGCGCTCGCACGCAAAGGACGACAATTGATCGAAGCGGGCATGTCGGCCGTGGTCTATTGCGGCTCGATGGGCGATTGGCCTTTGCTCACCGACGAGCAGCGCATGGAAGGCGTCGAGGCGCTCGTCAAGGCGGCCGTCCCGGTCATCGTCGGCACGGGCGCGCAGAACTCCGGCCGCGCCGCCGCGCTCGCCGGCCACGCCAAGAAGGTCGGCGCGAAGGGGCTGATGATTATCCCGCGCGTCTTGTCGCGCGGCGGATCGGCGGCCGCCCAGCGCGCGCATTTCTCCGACGTGCTTGAAGCCGCCGTCGATCTTCCCTCCGTCATCTATAATAGCCCCTATTATGGCTTCGAAACCCGGGCCGAGCTCTTCTTCGAACTGCGCCGCCAATATTCGCACCTCGTCGGCTTCAAGGAATTTGGCGGCGCAAAATCACTAAGCTACGCGGCCGAACACATCGCCGGGCAGTCGCCCGACATCACGTTGATGGTCGGCGTCGACACACAAGTGTTCCACGGTTTCGTCAATTGCGGGGCCAGCGGCGCGATCACCGGCATCGGCAACATATTGCCTGAACAAGTGTTGCATCTCGTCGCTCTTTGCGAACGCACCGCAAAGGGCGATGCCACAGCACGGCGGCGGGCGCTCGAACTCGAAAGCGCGTTGGTGGTTCTCTCCAGCTTCGACGAAGGGGTCGATCTCGTCCTCTATTACAAGCATTTGATGGTGCTGGAAGGCGACGCGGAATATGCGCTGCACTTCAACGCATCCGACGTCCTGAGCGCGAGCCAGCAGCGCTTCGCCGAGACGCAATTGAAGCTCTTCAAATCCTGGTATACCGATTGGCGTCGCGCGGAGCGCTAAGACCCATGCGCGTCATCGACTCCCATACGGAGGGCGAGCCCACGCGGCTCATCATCGACGGCGGGCCGCCGCTCGGCCGCGGCCCGCTTGCCGAGCGCCGCCAGCTTTTCGCCGACACATTCGACCATGTTAGGCGTTTTGCCGTCAACGAGCCCCGCGGCTATGACGCCCTTGTGGGGGCGTTGCTGTGCGAACCGGAAGACCCGACCTGCACCGCCGGCCTGATATTCTTCAACAATGTCGGCTATCTCGGCATGTGCGGCCACGCCATGATCGGCGCGGCGGTGACGCTTGCCCATCTCGGGCGTATCGGCCTCGGCGCCCATCGCTTCGAGACGCCGGTCGGAATCGTCTCTGTCGAATTGACCGGCAGAAATGAAGCGGCCGTTGAGAACGTCGAAAGTTATCGGCATTTGAAGGCGGTTCGCGTCGAGATCGATGGTCTGGGGATCGTCATAGGCGACGTCGCCTGGGGCGGCAATTGGTTCTTCCTGACGGAATTCGCCCCATGTCCGCTGGTCATCGGCAATATTCCGACGCTGACGCAAGCGGCGCAAGCCATCCAGTATGCGCTCAAGGCGCAAGGGGTCACCGGAGCAGGCGGCGCGGAAATCGACCATATCGAAATCTTCGGCGCGCCTCGCTCGCCGGAGGCCGCCAGCCGCAATTTCGTGCTTTGCCCCGGCGGCGCCTATGACCGTTCGCCCTGCGGAACCGGAACCAGCGCCAAGCTCGCCTGCCTTGCCGCGGACGGCAAGCTTGGCCCAGGCGAGCGCTGGATTCAGGAGAGCATCATCGGCAGCCGCTTCGAGGCGCACTATCGGCCGGGCGAGCGCGGCGGAATCATTCCACGCATCGGCGGTCGGGCTTTCATCTGCAGCGAGACGAACCTCTGGCAGGACCCCGCGGACCCATTCCGCCACGGCATTGGCGGGGGATAGAACGAGGGTCCGGCAAGACTGAGGATGCGCTTCGATCGCAACTCGGCGGCTGGCTCAGCTCTGCCCCTCGCCCGTCACGCGCCAGATCACATCGCCCACATCGTCCGCCACCAGCACGGAGCCATCGGGCCCGATCGTCACGCCGACAGGTCGTCCGTAGGACGCCCGCTCGTCTGGCGCCAGGAACCCCGTCAGAATATCGCGCGGCGGCCCGGCCGGGCGTCCATCCACAAACGGCACGAAGACGACCCTGTAACCGCTTAACGTGCTGCGATTCCAGGAGCCGTGCTGCCCGATGGCCATGCCGTCCGGAAAGCCCGGAAGCGTGCCGGCGGGCAGCCAGCAGAGGCCCAGCGACGCGGTATGGCCGCCCAGCGCATAGTCCGGCGTGACAGCTTTGGCGACCGCGGCCGCGTCCTGCGGCACCCGGTCGTCGACCGTCTGTCCCCAATAGCAATAGGGCCAGCCATAAAAGCCGCCGTCGCGCACCGAGGTCAGATAATCGGGCGGCGTCTCGTCGCCGAGGCCGTCGCGCTCGTTGACCACCGTCCAAAGCGCACCGGTATGCGGCTCCCATGCGAGGCCCACAGGATTGCGCAGACCGCCGGCGAAAACGCGGCTCGCGCCGCTCGCCAGATCAAGCTCGTAGATGGCCGCGCGGCCCTCCTCCACGTCCATGCCGTCGTCGGCGATATTGGTGAGCGAGCCGACGCCGACGAAAAGTTTCGACCCGTCGGGGCTCGCCAGCAAGCTTCGCGTCCAATGGCCGCCAGGCTTGAATGTGGTCAGCTTCCGCCCCGGCGCGGTAATGCGGCTGGCCCCCGCGGCATATGGGAAGGCCACCACGCCATCGGTATTGCCGACATAAAACGTATCGCCCAGCAGCGCCATGCCGAACGGCTGGTTCAGCCCTTCCAGAAACGTCTCCCGGATTTCGGCGACGCCATCGCCATCCGCGTCACGAAGCAGCGTGATGCGATTCGGGCTGTCGCCGACAGCGGCGGCGCGTTTCATCGTGCTGAACATGGCATAGTCGAACGCGGTCTTGATGGGGCCGGCCTGGGTCAGCGCCTCGGCGACGAGCACGTCGCCATTGGGCAGCGCGTGAATCCAGCGGGGATGCTTGAGACCGGCTGCGAACGCATTGACCTTGAGCCCGGGCGCCGCGACCGGCGTCTGTCCTGTCGTCCATCCCCTCGCCGTCGGCATCTTGAGCGTCGGAAGCGCGCCCTGCGGCTTTGCCGCCGGGATCGCCGGAGCGCCGCCCAACGCAGGCTCGTGCGCGCCGCCCTGCAGCCGCCGCAAGACAACCATGACAGCGCCAATCAGCGCGACGATGCGTGCGAAAATACCGGACAAGCTCATTGCACTCTTTCTCCTGGGTCGCGCGCAAACTAGCCGAAGCGGGCCTGCGTTGGAACCGACGATATGCGCGCTTGCACAGCCGGAAGCAGGGGCCGGGAGTTTTCTACGCGGTCGACGCGTTGGATGTTGAGGGCGGCCCGCGACGGCCAGGCATTCCAAGCTATAACGGTGATAGCGCAGACAGCAATAATAGGCTGCGCGCGCATGAATTCGAATTACACCATCCCCGCGCGCTTGACCACGCGAAGGAAGAAGGCAGATTGAGACTTATGACAAATGAAACCCACCTGAAATACGATACAACCACGATCGCGCTGCACTGGTCCACGGCGGCGCTGGTCGTCGTGCTTTGGATCATCGGTCAAACCGCAGATTGGCTTCCTCGCGGCGCGGTCAAAACTGATTATTGGTCAATACATGTCCTGCTCGGCTTTGCCCTCGCTTTTGTGCTGGCGTGGCGAATCCTATGGCGCAGCCTTGGCGGACGACGGCTGCCCGCCGCCGATTCCGGCATTCTCCATTTCCTTGCCGAAGCGACGCATTGTTTGCTTTACGCCCTGCTTCTGACAGTCGTAGCGCTCGGCGTCGTCAACGCGTTTGTTCGGGGTTCCAGCCTTTTCGATATTGTCAATGTGCCGCAGCTTGGCGACTCGGCTTTGCGCCGACCTATAACCCATTGGCATGGACTCGCCGCCAATATCTTGCTCGGCCTCGCGTTTTTGCATGCGGTGGCCGCGCTCATCCATCATTACGCCCTGAAAGACGAAGTGCTTCGACGAATGGCGCCGCATCGCTATTAGCTCCTGTTTTGATGTCGCGATTCGTCTCCCGAAGACTCGGCGCCATAAGGAATTTGCTCATCCCTTTCCGCCCGGTCCGCGCGTGAGTTGAAAAATGCGGAAAGCGCCCCCGGCAGCGCAACCGCTGCGTGCGAAAATACCGGACAAGTTCATTGCGCTCTTTTCTCCTGGTCGCGCGCAAACTAGCCGAAGTCGGTCTGCGTTGGCATCGACGATATGCGCGCTTGCACAGCGGAAAGCGGAAGCAGCGAGCTTTCCGCCCGTTCGATTTTGGACGATGAGGCCGATCCACGATCGCCCGGGGAACTGGGCCCGCAGGGTTCGCTGCCCCGCCTTCCTGCACAGCGCGTGATGATTTATGGTCGAGCCGTTGATCGTCATTGCGAGCGGAGCGAAGCCATCCAGAGGTCGTGACGTCCGGTGATTAGTGTCGTCGCGGAGGTCCCGCTTAAGGGTTGGTCCCGACGCACCGGCGTGCGAACCGCCCGGCGTCACGATTTCTGGATGGCTTCGCGCCGCTCGCAATGACGGCTGAGCCTTTTCGACCGGGAATCCTCCCGCGCCAAAGCGAGCCTCCTCTGCGCAGCCCTAACCTCTTCTCCATCCCCGCCGGCGCGCCCTTTCTCGCAACGCTCAGCCGCGCCCTACTCGATGGCGCGCTGGTCGAGGGCTTTCCCGGCGACGCGGGCCCGCTCGCTCTCGCGCGCGCCACCATCTACGTGCCAACGCAGCGCGCGGCGCGCGCGCTGAGCCAAGCGCTGGTCAACGCCAGCGGCGGCGCCAGCCTGATCCTGCCGCGCATCGCGCCGCTCGGCGCTTTCGAGGCGACGCAAGATGGCCTGCTGTTCGAGGAGCCAAGCGATCTCATCACGGAGGCGCCGGACGCCGTATCCGAACTGATGCGGCGGATGATCCTGGCGCGGTTGACGCGCGCCTGGGGGCAGGCTTTGCGCGGCGCTATCGCCCGGATCGACGTCGATGGGCAATTGCTGTTCCACCCCCATGAGGCGCCGCTGGTCGCCGCCAGTCCAGCGCAGGCTTTTTTTCTGGCCGGCGATCTTGGCGCACTGATCGACGACATGATCATCGAGGGCGTGCCGTGGGAGCGGCTCGACAGCCTCGCGCCGGGCGATTTCGACGCCTATTGGCGCATCACGCTCGATTTTCTCAAGATCGCCATCGCGCAATGGCCGGCGTGGCTCGCCGAGCGGGGCCTCGTCGACCAGGCGGCGCGCGGCGCGCTGCTGGTGGAGCAGGAGATTGCCCGGCTCGCCGCCGGCGCGATGAAAGGGCCCGTCGTCATAGCGGGGTCGACCGGAACGAACCGTGCGACGGCGCACCTGATCGCGGCGATCGCGCGCGCGCCGCAAGGCGCGGTGGTGCTGCCTGATCTCGATTGCAGGCTGGACGAGCCTTCATGGCGGATGATCGGCGCCGATGGCGAGACAATCGCCGGCCATCCGCAAGCCGCCCTGTTCCGCCTGCTCAGCATTGTCAAAGCCGAACGGGACGACGTGCGGCCATTGGGGCATGTCGCGCCCACGCTGCAAAGCCGCGCCCGTTTCTTGAGCGAGGCGTTGCGCCCTGCCGATTCCACCGACCTTTGGCAAGCCCAGGGCGCGATTCGCGCGGAGGGCGTCGACGAAGCGCTGGAAGGCGTCACCATTATCGAAGCAAACGACGAAATCGAAGAGGCGCTCGCGCTCGCCATTGCGATGCGCGCCGCGCTCGAGGTTCCGGGAAAGACGGCGGCGCTGATTTCGCCCGACCTGCAGATCAGCCGGCGCGTCAAGGCGGAACTCGCGCGCTGGGGCGTCGAGGTCGAGGATTCGGCCGGTGAAAAGCTTGGCCAGACCGCCGCCGGCGCTTTTGCGCGGCTCATCCTTGGCGCGGCGTTCGAGGGGCGTGCGCTCGATCTCCTCGCCCTGCTCGCCCATCCGCTCGCGCTTCTGGCGCGTCCGCGCCACGAAGTCGAAGCGGCGGCGCGCGCATTGGAGATCGGCGCCTTGCGCGGCGTTCTGCCGGCGGGGGGTCTCGACAATGTCGAGGCCTTGTTCGAAGCCGCGAAGAAATCGGCGAGCGATCCCCATGCGCATGACGCGCGCAGGCGATTGAGCGCGGCAGAATGGAACGCCGCCGAACGTCTGCTGCGCGATGCGCGCGCCGCGCTCGCGCCTTTGCGCGATTTGCCAGCGAACGCGCCGCTCGCCGATTTCGTCGCCGCGCACGCGGCGACGCTCGACCGATTGACCGAGAGCGATGCGCTGGTCGAAGCGTCCGGCGGCGAGACGCTGATCGCGCTGATGGAGGAATGGATTGAGGCCGCACAGCATGGTTTTGCCTGCGAGCGCATCGATTACATCGCTTTGTTCGATGCGGTCGCGGCCCAGCAACGCGCGCCGGATGCGGGCGCCGCGCATCCCCGGCTGCACATTTTCGGCCTTCTGGAAGCGCGGCTGCTGTCGTTCGATCTGACCTTGGTCGCCGGCCTCGACGAAACGGTCTGGCCGCCGCAGGCGCAAACCGATTCGTTCCTCAACCGCCCGATGCGCGCCGCGCTCGGCCTGTCGGCGCCGGAGCGGCGCATCGGCCAGACCGCACATGATTTTGTCGCCGCGCTCGGCGCGCCTGAGGCGATCCTCAGCCGAGCCAAAAAACGGGGCGGCGCGCCGACCGTCGCCTCGCGCTTCTTGCAGCGCATGGGCGCGGTCGCGGGCGAGGCCGCCTATGCCACGGCCGGCGCGCGGGGCGAGGCCTGGCTTGCGCTGGCGCGAGACATCGACGCGCCCGCCGCCATCGCGCCGATCAGGCGACCCGAGCCGCGTCCGGCGCTGGAATTGCGCCCCAAAAGCCTCAGCGTCACGCGCATCGAGGTTTTGCGACGCGACCCTTACGCGATCTATGCCGAGCGCATCCTGCGGCTGCAGCCGCTGGAGCCGATCGGCATGGTTCAAGGCGCTCGCGAAATCGGCACGCAATGGCACGAGGCGCTGAGCGCCTTTTCCGCGCATTTCCCCGGCGGCGAAATGCCGGGCGACGCGCGCGATGTCTTGGCGCGCATCGCCCGCGAGCAATTTGCGTCCATGCTGGCCGACCCTTCTTTCCGCGCGCTGACCTGGCCGCGCGTCGAGCGCGGGCTCGATTATTTCCTCGACTTTGATCGCGCGCAACGCGCGATCGTCGAGCGCATTCTGGTCGAGAAGAATGGATCGCTGGCGATTCCGCTGGCGACGGGCGCATCCTTCAAGCTCACCGCCCGGGCCGACCGCATCGATCTCATCAAGGGCGGCGGCGCGGTGCTGATCGATTACAAGACCGGAGCGCCGCCCGGCGTCGGCGAAGTGCAGGTCGGCTTTGCGCCGCAGCTCACACTGGAGGCCGCGATGCTTGCGCGGGGGGCGTTTCCCGCGGCCCATGGCGTCAAGGCGATCGGCGCGCTCTATTTGAAATTGGGCGGCGCCAAAGGCGGCGAAACGCGCGAGCTCGTATTCAAGGACGCGAGTTTCGCCGAAATCGTCGAAAAGCATTTCGGTGAATTGATCGTCTTGCTTGAACAATTTGCGAAAGTTGAAACACCCTATCTGTCGCGCCCCTATCCGAAATTCGCCAGCCGCTTCGGCGCCTACGATCATCTGGCCCGCGTCAAGGAATGGTCGGCGACGGGCGGCCTGAGCGACGGCGACGGAGGCGGCTCATGAGCGCGCCAGCGGCAGGGCGGCCTGAGATCCCGCCGGGCGCGCGCGTGGCGCAGGCGCGCGCCTCCGATCCGCGCGCCTCGGCCTGGGTTTCGGCCAATGCGGGTTCGGGCAAGACGCATGTGCTCGCGCAACGGGTGCTGCGCCTGCTGCTCGGCGGCGCGCCGCCCTCGCGCATTCTGTGCCTGACCTTCACCAAGGCGGCCGCGGCCAACATGGCGGATCGCGTGTTCAAGACGCTCGCGCGATGGACGCAGCTTTCGGACGACGCTTTGCGCGCGGCGATCGTCGAAGTCGGCGCCGGAACGCCTGACGCGGCGCGGCTCAGCTTCGCGCGGCGCCTGTTCGCGCGCACGATCGAGACGCCCGGCGGCCTGAAGATCCAGACGATCCACGCCTTCTGCGAGCGGTTGCTGCATCTGTTCCCTTTCGAAGCCAATGTCGCGGCCGGCTTTCGCGTCGTGGAGGAGCGCGACGCCGCGCTGCTGCTGGAGCGCGCACGGGCCGAAGCGCTCACAGCAGCGGTGCGCAATGTCGAAGGGGAGCAACGGCTGGCCGCCGTGGCGCGCGAGGCGGGCGCCGACGGATTCGACAAATTGCTGCGCGAAGCGCTCGGGCTGCGCGCCGAAATCGTCGAGTCGATGGCCTTTTGCGGCGATTCGACCGGATATGGCGAGGCTTTGGCGGAGCGCCTCGGGCTGGAGCCGGGCGAGGATGTCGCCACGCTCGAAAGCGCGATGCTGACGGGCCTCGGCGGGCGGGCCAATTGGGTCAATATTGCTGTCCAATTCGATCAAGGCAGCAAGAAAGATAATGATTTAGCGGCCGCGCTGCGCGAGGCTGTCGATGCAAGCGACCGCGAGTTCACCCTCAAATCCTATCTCTCCGTCTTCTTCACCAAGGCGGATGAGCCGCGCGGCGGCGGCGATCGCAAGCTCATCACCAAACCGCTCGAAGCGCGCTTCCCTGGCCTGCTTGCGCGCCTGCAGGCCGAGCAGGAGCGCCTCATCGCCTTGCGCGAAAAACTCAAGGCGGCGCAAACGCTCGCGCGCAGTCTCATTTTGATCGAACTTGCCGCTGCGATTCTCTCCGCCTATGCGCGGCAAAAAGCGCAACGCGGCCTGCTCGATTTCGACGATCTGATCGAGCGAACTTTGTCGTTGCTCAGTCGGTCGGACGCCGCCTGGGTGCTCTACAAGCTCGATTCCGGCATCGATCACATCCTCGTCGACGAAGCGCAGGACACGTCGAAAGAGCAATGGGAAATCCTCAAACGACTGGCCGAGGACTTCACTTCAGGCAAAGGCGCGCGGGAAATAATCCGGACCTTCTTTGCAGTAGGCGACGAAAAGCAGTCGATCTATTCATTCCAGGGCGCCGCGCCGAAAATGTTCGCGGAGATGCGCAGGGAATTCGCGATGCGCCACAAGCGCGCCGAACTCGATTTCGCCGAAGTGCCGCTGCACCTTTCGTTCCGTTCCGCCGCGACGGTGCTCGAGGGCGTCGACAAGACGTTCAGCGTCGCGCAGACTTGGCGCGGCATGGCGGCGGATGAGGAGAAGGCGCCGCCGCATATCGCGTTTCGCAGCGCTTTGCCGGGCCTTGTCGAAGTCTGGGAGCCGATCGAGGGGACAAGCGAAGCGGTCCCAGACAATTGGCTGATGCCCATTGACGCGCCCTCCAGTCAAGACCCCGCCGTGCAGCTCGCCCAACGCATCGCCAGCGTCATCGGCGGCTGGCTGTCGCCCGGTTCGCATGAACGCGTGCATGATGCGCGAAGCGGCGGCTCCCGGCCGATCGCGCCCGGCGACATCATGATTCTTGTGCGTTCGCGCGGCGCTTTCTTCGAAGCGATGATCCGCGCCCTCAAAGAGGCGGACGTGAAAGCGGCGGGCGCCGATCGCCTGGCTTTGGGCGAGCATATCGCGACGATGGATCTTGTCGCCGTGGGGCGCGCGGCGCTCTCGCCCGACGACGATCTGGCGCTCGCCTGCGTCCTCAAATCGCCATTGATCGGGCTCGGCGACACGGACCTGATCGCGCTTGCGCCATTGCGCGAGGGATCGCTGACGCAGGCGCTCGCCGAGGCCTCGGACGAGCGATTCGCGCAGACGCATCGACGGCTGGAAATCTGGCGCGAACGGGCCCGCCATCTCTCGCCGTTCGCCTTCTATGCTCGCCTTCTAAGCGAAGATGGCGGCCGCCGCGCGATTCTGTCGCGTCTGGGGCCGGAAGCCGGAGACGCGATCGACGAATTCCTTTCGCTGGCCCTCGCTTTCGAGCAAAGCAATGCGCCATCGCTGCTCAACTTTCTCCAGGAGATCGAAGGCGCCGACGTTTCCGTCAAGCGCGACATGGAGGCGAGCGGCGACAGCGTTCGCGTGATGACCATCCACGCCGCCAAGGGACTGGAGGCGAGCATCGTCTTCCTGCCCGACACATGCGGCGGCCCAAGCGGGCGCCATGATCCCAAATTGTTTACGCTCGATGCGATAAATCCGGGCGACCCGCCACTGATCGCCTGGTCGCCGCGTGAAGCGAGCGATCCCTCCGGCGTCGCGCAAGCCCGCGCGGTCGTGCGCGAAGCGGCGGCTGGCGAACACCGGCGCTTGCTTTATGTCGCGATGACGCGCGCCGCCGAGCGGCTCGTCATCGCAGGCTTTCACGGACCGCGCGGCAAGGCCAGGGATTGCTGGTACGACATGGCGCGCGCCGGGCTCGATGGCGCCATGAACCCCTCCCCCTCGCCCTGGAGCGGCGATGAGCAAATCTGGCGCCTCGGCCACGCCTCGGTCGCAACGGGCGGCTTGCGCGCCGAAACGGTCAGTGACCGAGAACCGGCGCCGCCTTGGTTACGCGTCCGTGCGACGCCTGAAAGGGCGCCGACTGCGCTCAACCCATCGCGCGCGGCTGTAGCCCCCTCGACGATGGTCATTGGCCCGGCGCGCAAGAGCCGGCTTGAAGCGGGGCGTCTCAGTCATTCTCTCCTGCAATATCTCCCCGACATAGCCGCAGAGCAGCGGCGCGACGCCGCAATGCGGTTTTTGGCCAGACGCGGCTTGGAGACGCCGGTTGAGGAATATCGGGCCATCATCGAGCGCGTGCTGAGCGTGATCGAGGATGAGCGCCTGGTCTCGCTGTTCGGCGTCAATTCGCGAGCGGAGGTCGCGATCGCGGCGAACACCCCGCGGCCTGGCAGCGCGTCAGCGCCATTCGCGGGGCGCATCGACCGGATCGCGATTGACGAAGAGGGCGTGCTGATCGCCGATTTCAAGAGCGGCGCGCCGCACGGCCCGACGTCGCCTCAATATCTAGCGCAGCTCGCGCTTTACCGCGCGGCTCTGGCCCCGCTCTATCCCAAGCGGCCGTTGCGCGCTTTCCTCGTCTGGCTCGACAATCCCGATATTATGGAAATCGACCCTGGTGCGCTCGATCAAGCGCTCGCCAAACTTTTGACCACAATATGAAAATTGCCATGTTCATATTGTCGCCACAGTTGACGCGCGCGCGCTTTGCCTTGAAGAGGTCGCATTTTGCAGGGAATGCTATTCGTATGACGATCAGAGTTCAGCGTCTCGACCCGCTTTGGCGCGCGTATAAGGACATTTCGCGGACGACGGCGGGCGGTTTGCGGGCGAGTGCGTTTCGCCGCAAATCGCGCGAGGCGAGCATCGCAACCCTCGTAATCGCGGCCGCGTTCGCGCTGCCGTCGGCGGCTCGCGCCGCCGGTGGCGCTGCGCCGCAGGCGCAAGAAGCGCAACCGGCGACCGAGCCGGCCGCCGCGTCCGACAACACGCCGACCTCTGCCGAAAAGACGCCCTCGCTAAGGCATGGCGGTATGGTGCGCTATGACAAGCCGGTGTTTCATAACGGGCACCGGGTTCTTTGGCACGGCGCATGGCGTGATGGCGGACGCGCCGGCGAAACCGCCGCTGCGCCGGCGACAAAACCCGAATCGAACGCCGCCGCGCCGGCCAGCACGCGCGATATTCTTGTTTTAGCGGACGGGGCCGATGCGTCGGCGACGCGGATGGCCGCCGAATTCGCGCAAGCCATGCAAAGCGGCGGTCTGCATGTGAAGGCCATCGCCGGCAAAACTTCGGCCGCCGCGTTGGACAAGGTGGTTGACGCCGATTCAGCCGATCTCGCTGTTGTTCCGATGGACGCCATGGGCGATTCCAGCAATGGGTTGACAGACAAGGGCGCGGATTGGCGCGCACGGGCGCCCTATGTTGTCCGGCTCGCCAACGAACCGATCGCTTTGATCGCGCCGCGCGCTATCGCCGACATTCATCAGCTCGCTGGTCGTAAGGTTAATGTGGCCGCCGCGGACGGCGCTACGGCGGCAAGTGCGGCTATTGTCTTTTCGCGGCTGAACATCGCGCCGACGATGACCAATGAACCGCTGTCGGACGCGCTTTCACATCTGGCGCGCGGTGAGATCGACGCGATCTTCGTGGTCGGCGGCGGCGATTCCAAGGCTTTGGCCGATTTTGGCAAGGATGGGCGCTTTCACATCGTCTCCATTCCTTATGCCCCCGCGCTGCAGGCGCTTTACTGCCCCATGCGGTTGACTTCGCACGATCAAGCCAATCTCATCGGCGTTGACGACAAAGTCGATACGATCGGCGTGCCTACCGCGCTGCTGGCGATCGATGCGGCGCCAGATTCGCCGCGCACCGCCCGGATCGCGCCGATCGCAGACCGTTTGTTCGCGCAATTCGACCAGAGTGTTGGCGTTCTTCGCGGCTCCCGGTGGAACGATGTCAATCTCGCCGCGAGAATCCTCGGTTGGCCGCGCTTCGGCGCGACGCAAGCTTGGCTCGATCAGAACCAAGGGACCCCAAACGCCGCCCTCGATACGTTCCGTGGCGCGGCGGAAACGGCCGCGAGCGGCAGCGATGGGCCGGGCGGCGCAGATTCCGATAAACTCTATGAGAGCTTGATGAAATTGAGCGGGGCGGCGCAATGACGGGAGACCGTAAATGCCCAATCTGATTGGACTAGGCGCGGGCGCGGGCGCCACGGCGTTGACTTTGGTGCTTGGCTTGGCCTTTTGGCCGCCGATGGAAAAGACGTCGCTATCGAGTAAGTCCGTAGTGTCACAACCGGTCTTCGTCGTCAGTTCGACGCCCGCGAAGCCGGCGCCGGCCGCTGCGGCGGCGGACGCCAATACCGACGCCGCCGCGATAGCCAAACTGACAGTTGCGCTGCAAGCGAATCCGACGACAACTACGGCGAGTCCAGCGGCGACGCGTTCAGTGAACTTATCCCTCTCCGCTCCGGGCGCCTCGTCGCCTGTCAGCGAGACCGCTAGGCGGCTTTGCGCACAGGGGCTGGTCGCGATGGCGGCCGGCGATATTGCCGGGGCCCGCCCCTATCTCGAACGGGCAGCCGAGGCCGGAGATGTCCGGGCTCTTATGGTGCTTGGCGAGAGCTACGATCCCATGACGCTCGCCCGCATGGGCGTTTTGGGCATCAAGGGCGATGCGGGCAAGGCGCGCGACTATTACGCCAAAGCGTTGGCGGCCGGGATGGGCGCCGCGCGCGAACGCATGGCGGCGCTGGAAGCGCCGTAACCCCTTCAGAATCGTCGCGCGTCCTGCGCCGACGTCGCGAAATGAGCGCGCCGACTTCGATTGCCGCGCCTTTACGATTTCGTTTCCGTCTTGCTTGGCATGGGCTGGATGGGCATTCCAGGGCCGATCTTCTGCAGATTGCCAACGATGACTTGGTCGCCTTCGGCGACGCCTCCGGTAATGGCGACGAGATCGCCGTCCGTCCGACCGAGCGAGACGAGACGCTGGTCGACCTTATTGCCTGCGCCGACGACATAGACATATTTGCCGAGCTGGCTTGATCCAAGCGCGATTTGCGGCGCCATCAGCGCATCGGGCTGTTCGCGGATATGCAACTGAATGCGGACATACTGGCCCGGCAGCAGATGAAAGTCGGCATTGCCGATCGTCGCGCGGGCAGTGATCGTGCCGGTCGCGCGATCCACCATATTGTCGATGAACGTCAGTTCGCCCTTTTGGGACGGCTGTGTTTCGCCGGGTAGAAGAATATCGGCTTCGACCTTGCCTGCCGCGCGGGCCTTCTGAAGTTCAATAAGATCCGTCTCGCTGGGATTGAATGTGACGTAGATCGGATCGAGTTGAACCAGATTGTTCAGCACGGTGCCCGAAGCGCCGACAAGCGTCCCGATCGGCGCCTGATTGCGTCCCAACCGCCCCGCGAAGGGCGCGCGAATCTCGGTATAGCCGAGATTCAACTGCGCGCCGCGAATCGCGGCCTGATCCATAGAGAGCGCGGCCTCGGCCTGGCGCATATTGCTCCCGCGCTGGTCGAAAGCATCCTTGGCGAGAAAGCCAGTCTTTGCGAGCTCAGTGCCACGATTGAAATTGGAGCGCAGATAATCAAGCGAAGCGGCGTCGCGTTCGGCTTGGGCGTTGCTCTGATCGAGCGAAGCCTGAAAATCGCGCGGATCGATTTTGTAGAGCAGGTCGCCCTGTTTGACGTCGGCGCCATCGGGCGCAAGTTGCTCCTTGAGATATCCCGACACTTTCGCCTGCAGCGTCACATTGCCGATCGACTCGGTCCGCGCCGAATATTCGAGATAAATAGGCAGCGTTTTTTTGACGATTTTCGTCACGGGCACGGGCATCGCCATCATCGCGGGGCTTGGCGTCGCGGCGCCCGCCGCGCCGGCGACAACATTTTTTGCATTGCGATCGAGCACATGCCAGACGGCGATCGCGGCAAACACGACGCCGGCTCCAAGAACAATTTTCCAAACTCTCATCACATCGTCTCCAAATTCATTCCGCCGCCTGAGGGTTCGCCTCGGGGCCATAAGTCGATGACGCCGACGCCGGGACAGGCGCGCTCGCGGGGCGACGCTCGCGCAACCGCTCGATGACGGCGTAGAAAACTGGAACGAAGATCAGGGTCAAGATTGTCGCGGCGACCATGCCGCCAAACACCGTCGTTCCAATCGATTGCCGGCTCGCCGCGCCGGCGCCTGTTGCGAACACCAGCGGCAGCACGCCGAGGATGAACGCGAAAGCGGTCATCAGGATGGGACGCAGGCGAAGACGCCCCGCCTCCATCGCCGCCTCGACGATTTCGAGCCCTTCTTCGCGCCGCCGTCTGGCGAATTCGATGATCAGAATGGCGTTCTTGGCGGCCAGGCCGATCAGCATGACGAAGCCGATTTGCGAATAAACGTCAATCTGCATCTGGCGCACCCATAGCGCCAGCAGCGCGCCAAAGAGGGCGAGCGGCACGGCGAGCAGCACCATGAAGGGCATGGTCCAGCTTTCATACTGGGCGGCGAGAATCAAGAAGACGAAGACGATCGCCAGTCCGAACACCACCGTGGCGATCGAACCCGCTTTGAGCTCCTGAAACGTAATGCCCGTCCATTCGTAACCGAAATCGTTGGGCAAGGCGGTCGCCGCCGCTCGCTGCATCGCCGCCACCGCCTGGCCAGAACTGAAGCCTGGCGCGGCGGCGCCGTTGATCAGGGCCGATCCATAATTGTTATAGTGAGGAACGGTTTCCGGACCGACGATTGGGCGCAACTGGCCGAGCGTGTTCAGCGGCACCATGCCGCCCGTCGCATTGCGCACATAGAGCCGCGAAATATCTGTCGCGGAAGCGCGAGCATCCTTGTCGGCTTGCATCGTCACGCGGAAAGTGCGGCCGAACAAATTGAAATCGTTGACGTAGAGCGAGCCCAGATAAATCTGCAATGTGTTGAACACATCGGGCAGACTGAGGCCGAGCAGCTTCGCCTTGTTGCGATCGAGATCGTAGGTGAACTGCGGCGTCGAAGTGCTGAAGGAGCTGAACATCTGCTGCGGGCTCAGCTCCGGCTGCTTGCGGGCTTCGGCGAGCAGCGCTTGCGTCGCGTCATTGAGCGCGACGGCGCCGCGGCCTGCGAGATCCTCCACTTGGAATTCGAATCCTCCAGTAGTGCCCAGCCCGTTGATCGACGGCGGATCGATGGCCAAAACGAAAGCGTCGGGAATCATGAACAGCTTCGGGCGCACCGACGCGAGGATGTTCGCCACGCTCAGCGCCGTTCCGCGTTCGTCCCAAGGCCTGAGGACCGCGAATTCGATCGCGGAATTCGACTGCTGGGCGTTGGTCAGAAAGTTGAGGCCGCTGATCGAGCCGGCAATGTCGACGCCCGGCGTGTTCTGAAGGACATCGCGCACCTGCTTGGCGACCGCGTCGGTGCGCTGCAGAGAGGCGCCGTCGGGGAGCTGCACGATGATGAGGAAATAGCCTTGGTCCTCCACGGGCAAGAAAGTCGAGTTGAGCCGCTCCGACACCGCATAGGTCGCAACCAGCCCCGCCGCGAACAATCCAAGCATCGCCCAGCGCCAGCGGATGAAAACGCGAACCGAGCGCGCATAGGCGTGCGAAAGCCATTCAAAGCCTGCGTTGAACCAGCGGAACGGCGCGAAATGGGTGGGCTTGCGCTCGCGCAGCAACGCGGCGCTCAGAGCGGGGCTCAGCGTCAACGAATTGAACGCGGAGATCGCCACTGAGATCGCTACGGTCAACGCGAACTGATTGTAGAGGCGGCCGGCGACGCCGGGGATGAAGGCGACGGGAATGAACACCGCCATCAGCACTGCGGTCGTCGCGATGATCGGGCCAGTGACCTCGCCCATCGCTTTGCGCGCCGCCGCGAGCGGCGGCAGGCCGGCTTCAAGCTGACGTTCGACGTTTTCGACGACGACGATCGCGTCGTCCACGACAAGGCCGATCGCCAGCACCATGCCGAGCAGGCTCAGCATATTTAGCGAGAAACCGAGCAATTGCATGACGATCAGCGTTGCGATCAACGACACCGGAATCGCGATCGTCGGAATGATCGTCGTTCGCCAACTCTGCAGGAAGACGAACACGACCGCGATGACAAGGATGAGCGCTTCGGTAAGCGTGATCACCACGTCATGCATCGAGGCGGAAACAAACCGCGTCGTGTCGTAATGCATGGCGTAGTCGATGCCGGCGGGGAAGCGCTTCGACAATTCCTGCATCTTGTCCTTGACACGCTGCTGCAGTTCCAACGCGTTGGAGCCAGGCGCCTGGAAGACCGCGAGCACGACACTCGGCTTGTCTCCGAAAAAGGCCGAGGAGGAATATTGCAACGCGCCGAGCTCGATGCGCGCGACGTCGCGCAGGCGCACCACGGCGCCGTCCGCTGCGTTGGCGCGCACGACAATGTCGCCGAACTCCGTCGCATCGCTCAACCGGCCGACGGCATTGACCTGCATTTCGAACGGCGTGCCCGGCGGCGCCGGGGACTGGCCGATTTTGCCCGCCGCAACCTGCAGATTCTGCTCGGCGACGGCGTTCTGGACGTCGACGGCGGTAATGCCAAGATTGGCGAGCTTGTCGGGATCGAGCCAGACGCGCATCGAATAGCGGCGCTCGCCGAATATCTGGATGTCGCCAACGCCTGGCAGACGCTTCAACGGGTCGGCGATCTGAAGATAGGCATAATTGCTGAGAGCAACGGGATCGACGGATCCGTCGGGCGAGACAAGATTGACGATGAGGACGAAATTGGGGTTCTGTTTCTTGATCGTCACGCCGCCCTGGTTGACGATCGCCGGCAGCGACGAAGCGGCTTGGGACACGCGGTTCTGGACGTCGACGGCCGCGGTATTGATGGGATAGCCGACTTCGAACGTGATGGTGATGGTCGACGAGCCGTCGTTGGAGCTCGCCGACGACATATAGGTCATGCCTTCGACGCCGTTGATCTGCTCTTCGAGCGGCGTGGTCACGGTATCCGCGACGACTTGCGCGCTGGCGCCGGGATAAATGGCGTTCACCACGACCTGGGGCGGCGTCACGTTTGGAAATTGCGAGACCGGAAGCAGAAAATAACAAATCGCTCCGGCGAGCACCATAACGACAGCGATCGCCGAAGCGAAAATCGGCCGCTGGATGAAGAAATTCACCATGAGCAATGCGTTCCGCAGATGTTTCCGGAAGCCTTCGCCGCAAGCGCCCCGGACACGGATCGCGCCGTAGCCGATTCGGAAAGACGATCGAGAGACGTCCAATGCAGATAGTCGGGAATCGGCAGGCTGGATTTAGCGCCTGTTTTCAAGGCTACGATCGGCTGCGTCGGCGCGCGTCCAGCCTGGAAACGGCCAGCGAGGGAATGCAGCATCTGTTCGAAGGCTCCGACATCGACGTGGTCCGCTTTCATCAGAGCGCGCGTTAGCGGATCCGCCAGAAGGTCTTCAAGCGTCGGCTCCGCACAATGCGCGGTCCTGAAATCCGTATCCCCATCGGCAACCGATAGAAAGCTGCTTGTCGCATCCATGGGTTTGATCCTTTTTGTTGCTGCGCCAATCAAACAGCGACGCCAGCGGTCCGCGTCGCCCGGCAAGATCGAGACCAAGGCGCGGTCTTGACTAACGCAACGTCGGGTGTTACCGGTAAGTAACAGCACGGAAGATACAGACCGGTCACACCCTAGTCAATAGTCACGACAAACAAATTTCGGGAGCAGGAGACACTCACTTGGTAGAGGAATGCGCCACGACAAGGCTTCGCCCACGCGATCGGATTGCCGGCGCCGCCAGAGACCTGTTTCATAGGCACGGGATACGGGGCATCGGCGTCGACGCGATCGCGGAGGCGGCCGGCACCAACAAGATGACTCTTTACCGTCACTTCGGATCGAAGGACGATTTGATCATTCAATGTCTGCGCGACGTGGCGCTTGAGGCCGAACACTGGTGGGTCGAACTCGAAACGGACCACCCCGGCGATCCCCTGGCGCAACTGCATGCCTGGATCGCGGGCTGCGCTGAATGCGTTTTCGGCGACGACCGGGGCTGCGACCTTGCGAACGCCGCGGTCGAATTGGCCGAAACCGATCATCCCGCGCGGCGGGTGATCGAAGAAATCAAGACCAAACAGCGCAACCGCCTCGCGAATCTGTGCAGGGAAGCGGGGATCGCGCAAGCTGACCTTCTCGCTGACACCTTGTCGCTTTTGCTCGAAGGCGCCCGCGTGAGCCGGCAAAGCGTTGGCGTCGAAGGACCAAGCGCAAAATTCGTGCGCATGTGCGAGGCGATTATCGCATCATTCCAGAATCCAAAATCGGCGGAGAGGCGGAGAGAAGCGCCCGCTATGGCGGCAAACTGACAGCGCGCATTCCCGCGCGCTGAGATTTCTCGCTTTGCTATTGCGCAACCCTGGCCAGCACGTCGCGCAGCGGATTGCTCGTCCAGGCGCTATTGACGAAGCCGTTGTGATCCACGTCGCCAGCGTCGATAAAGGCCACGACCCCGGGGCCTAGTGTTTCCGGCATCCCGTCCTGCACATTGACGCCAGCTTGCGCGAGGCGGCGGCGCAGAGCCTCATTCTGATCATGCGAGGATTTCGAGTAGGCGCTGACGAAAAAAGCGCGATTGTGCTCGCGCTCGATCCAGTCGGCGAACTTGTCTTCCTCCCCGTAGAGCGCGTCCAGCAGTACGACGCCGCGCACGCGTTCCGAAGCGCCCCCCTGCGCCAGCGCAAAGGCGGCCGGCAGATACCCGCCGCTATAGGCGACAAGGATGACCGGCATGCGGCTGAACGTGCTGCGCGAAGCGCCGGGATAGAGCGCGGCCAGCTTGACCTCCGCCTCATCCAGAAATTCGGCGAGCGCGCCGGGCTTCCAGAAACGGCCGGCGCTTGAATCCATCGCATCGACCGCCATCTGCGGCGCAATCATTACGCCATTGAGGCCGGAATCGGCGAGCTGGCGCGGCGCCTGCTGGCGATCGAGCACGTCCCGGGAGAGCGTCGCCTCATTGCCGTGGAAAAATATCACGAGATCGCCTGGATTGCGGCTGTCGAAATTCTGCGACGCTGCAAGCAGAACGTGACGGTCGCTATAAGTCGCGTCCTCCCAATAGACGCCGCCGCGCGGCGACTGATGGCCGAGCCGGCCTTTGTCGTCCACGTTCATGAACGGACGATCCTTGCCGGGATTGTCGGCGCTCGCCGGGATCAGGCCGTGATAAGGGAAGGCGGAATTCTGGAATTCCGGCATCGCGACATTGACGCCGCCGGCATTGGCGAATTGCGGCCCGAAAGAACCGTTCGGCGTTCCGGCTTCCCTGGTCACAGGCGGCCCTCCGGCGCAGCTCGCAACCAGAAGAGCCAAAGCCAATCCCGCTGCGGCTTTCGCAAGACGAGATGCATGCCGACTGTCGCTCATGCGTCGCTCCGAGCCGATCAACTCAACACTCGCGCCATCGCAAACGGAGGCACGGCCCTTGGTCAGCCATTCAGTCATTTGCTAGCGCATAATCCTTACTCAAAAGTCAGCGCTTTCCCTCGGGATTACGCAGCGCGGCGCGACGAGCCGCCCGATATTACGCCGAAGAACGCCGGCAAGGCCAGAAGGTAGGCGCAGCCGGCGATCTCGATCACCGCGCCAAGCCCGAAATTGGTGGCGATCACCGGCGCCGCGGCCGCGCCGATCACCGAGAAGCATCCGTTGACGCCCCAGGCCCAGATGAACATGTGTTCCTTGCCCAACCGCCCAAGCGTGGTCATCGCAGTCGGCATCGGGAATCCCATCAGGAAGGCCGGCGGCGCAATGATGGCGAACGACAACAGGAGGCGCACGCCATAGGGAAAGGCGCCGATCGCGTCGAGCGCATTGTTGATGAAGAAGGCGTAGCCGATCAACAGCCCGCCAATGGCGACAAACAGGATTGGCATGATCGTACGCATGCGCGGCAACACGCGCTCGGAGAGAAGCGCGCCCAATCCCGAAAAGACCAGCATGCCGGTGATCAACACCGAGGCCGATACGGTTGGATTGCCCAAAGCCATCACGAAATGCGCGATCAGTCCGACCTCGACCATGATATATCCCGCGCCAAGACAGGCGAAATAAACGATGGTGAGGAATTTACCGCGAGATTTCGAGAAGATCGTACGCCAACCCCACAGAACCGGAATGGCGAGCAGAACGGTCGCCGTGACGCAGGCGACGCCCAGCGTCGCCCATATCAGCAGATAGCCCCATTCGTCTTGCAACAATTCAAGCCGATCTGTGATCCTGGGAAGATCGGCCGTCTTCACGTAGGCGGCGAAATAAGGGGCGTCGTTGGTCAGCAAGCGCGTATCGAAGACATAACGTTTGGCGATACCAGGCCATTCGCCGTTGATCAGCGAATGCCACGCGAGGCGCCCCATGACGGTCGCGGGAAGGATGCCATTGTCGGCATTCGCGCCAGGCTGGTCGCTTGGCGCCGTCGGATCGGCAGGTCCGGTGGAGTCGGCGGGGCCGGTCGGATCGGCGGCCGCTTGCGCATCGGTCGCCGGGATCGGCGCAGCCGGTCCACCCGCGGCGCCGGAGAAAATCTGCGCGACATAGCCGTCCAACGTGCGATCGGTCTGCGTGCCGTCATAGAACAAGCCGGGCGAATAGATCTCATCGAACGACATGTCGTGCGTATGCTTGCGCAACTTGTCGATTTCGTCGGCGGTAAATCCGCCGCGCTTGAACAGAACCGTCGCCGTCGAGAGATAGGAGGACGAGACAAAGAACGAATCGGCCATATGAGCGGGATCGACGTTTTTGGCGGCGGCCGCCATCGTAGCGTAGAGCTTCAGGATCGATTTGGGCGGCTCTTCCTTGTTCCACAGCGTGACCGACAATATGCCGCCGTCGCTGAGCGCGCGCATATAGGTTTCCATCGCCTCGCGCGTGTAGGAGAACTTCTCGACGATCGCAAAGCCGCCCGGATTAGACAGTCCGACAGAATCGGCGAGACTCAAGTCGACAATGTCGAAGCGCTCGTCGGTATGGGCGAGGAAGTGGCGGCCCTCATAATCGATGACGCGCACTTTTGAGAGAATGTCGCCGGTGAAATCCTTGATCACTGGATCATGGAAGGCGGCGAGCACCGCCCGATTGCCTTCGGCGACTGTCACGCTGCTGGAGCCGGAACGCAAGGCCAGCGCGCTCGATATGCCGCCGCCGAATTGCGTGATGAAAGTCTTTGGATTCTTCTTGATGACGTAGGGATAGTACATCGGCAGGAAACGGAAATAGGCCGTGTCCTTGTCCGGCAGGTTGCGGATGATGCCGATCGGCCCGTCGCTGTCGATATACATCGCGAGATAGGCGTTGGCCGGAATGTTCGGCAGGTTGAATGCGGCGTTGTCGGAGAGGCCGGGCGCAAAATGCAGATAAGAGCTGGAATAGGCCTCGATATAGCCGAACGGCGAAACGCTCTCGTAGACGCGTTGTGCATCCGGAAATTTACGGGCGTAGGCGACGCCTTTGTAGTCATTGACAGCGAGCCGACTCCAGCCGAGCGCCGGCGCGGCGATGAAATGGCCGCCAAAAGCGATAGCCGCGAGGACGACAAGCGGAACGATCGTGCGCAGGCCGCCTGGGCCGACGGACCAGGCAATGCCCGCGGCGAACCACAATGCAAGCGGCGCGGCGATCAGGTCTTCCGGCTTGAGAAGATACATCGCCGCCAGAAACACCAGGCCGCACAGGCCCGAGCCCGCCAGATCGGCGAAATAGACGCGCCCAAACGTGCGGTTGCTTTTCAAAAACACACAGCCGAGGAACACGGCGCCGGCGAGAAACGGCGTGAGGTCGGCAAGAAATATTTGGAGCAGCTTCCACTTCTGCGCGGGATCAGAGACCAGAAATATCGCGTTGAAGCCGAGCTGCTGGACATAGAGATTGGCGCCGACGGCGAGCGGCCCGAACAAGGCGAGTGCGACGGTGGCGGCGATGCGCCAATGGCGCTGGAACCATTCCTTGGCGACGCACATCACGGCGCTGGTCAGACCGAAGCCAAGCATAGCGAGGCTGACGACCAGCGAGCCAAAATGCGCCCAGGAGCCGACTGAGAAGACGCGCATGATATCGATTTGCAGCGCGATAACTGCGCCGGCGGCAAGGCCGACGGCGAGATAAAGCGCCAGGCGCCCGCGCCCGTCGAGAACGATGTCTTCAGTGGCGACGGGGGTCAGAGCGAGCGGATCGGGCGCGGCGAAGCCGTCGTTCATAGCGCCGCCCTCGGCAGCGGAATGCGCGCCCTTCTCCCACACGCGATCACCGCGGCCATCAATTGTTATGCGTCCCCTTGATCGCGTCGCCTTCAAGTTTGGTGAAGGGCACGAAGGGCACGATCTTGCCGCCGTAGATGTCGGAACGGGCGACGGTGATGGATCCGTCGGCGCCCTGGGTCTTGACGACCTTGAGCACGCGCTGGGCGCCCGGCGGCCCGACGGGAATGACCATAATGCCGTTCGGCTTGAGCTGCTGCAGCAGGGGCGGCGGGATGTGATCGATGCCGCAGGTGACGATGATCTTGTCGAAAGGTCCTGCGTCCTCCCAACCATAATAGCCGTCGGCGTTCTTGCTGCTGATCGCTTTGAATTCGCTGTAGCCGGCTGCGATCAATTCGTCATAAGTGGCGCGCGTTCGCTCAGCCAGCGGCTTAATGATCTCGATGGTGAAGACCTTGTCGGTCAGATGCGACAGATAGGCCGATTGGTAGCCCGATCCGGTGCCGATTTCGAGCACCTTCTCGCCCTTCTTGACGTCGATCGTGTTGGTCATGCGCCCGACGATATGGGGCCCGGAAATAGTGACGCCAAAGCCGATGTCGAGGAAGGCGTGCTCATAGGCGCGTGGGAGATTCGGCGCGCGCACGAATTTTTCGCGCGGCGTCAGCAGAAACGCGTTCTTGTTGCGGTCGTCCCAGAGATCTTCGTTGCGCACGAGCGCGCCGAAGCGGTCGAACCGTTCGCCAAGATATTTTGGATCCTCTTCGCGCTGGGCGACGCCCCAGGCGACGAACTTTTCGCGGCTGTCCGTCGGCGGCGCGAGGTCGAAGGTGAAGGGCGTTGGCAACACTTTGGCCGGAGGAGTCGCAGGCGCCGCCGGAGCGGCGGGCGCTACCGGAGTCGCCGGGGCGGCGGGGGCCGCCGCAGCCGGGGCCGGCGCATCATCGGCCATCGCCAAGCGCGACGCCAGCGCGCCAACCAAAAGCCCGGCCGTCCCGGCCAGGAAGTTACGTCTTTGCACCGAAGGCCTCCTCAATAGGATCACGTAAAGCGCGGTCGCCCGGCCTGATAGCCCATAATGCGCCAAAACGCGACAGATGATTCGCGGTGCGATATTGTAACGACAATTGCGGAGAGCGACGCGGGAAGTTCAAGGCCTGCGTGTCAAGACGATTGGCCCAACGCCGGACAGGCGTCGGGACCGGATTTTTGAGATTTAGCGGTTGCCGAGGGGATCGCGAGCCCATTCCTTCAGCGAGCGCGCCCGGTGGTGGGGCGCATAAGCCAGCGCCGCGACGTTGCGATGGGTATGATGCAGTTGGGCCATCGCCCCGCCCCCCGGAATTGCGCCGACAATCGAAATCGCCGCGCCTTGCGACTGGACCATCGCAAAAAGCGTCGCCGCATTGGCGGGCGCCAGACGAATGCAGCCGTGCGAGGCCGGGCGACCGAGGGCGCCGACCGCGGTCGTTCCGTGGATCGCATATTGGCCGTAGAAGAAAATCGAATGCGGCATCGGCGCGTTATTATATTTCGCTGAATGGACCATCACGTAAAGCCGTTGCGGTCGAAACTGGCCGTGCGGCGTCAAATGGCCCGCTCGCCCCGATGAAATCGGCCAAGTGTAGTTGGCGCCGTCGCCCGACGTGACATTCATGGTCTGGGACGAAAGATCGACGTCGATCCTGACCATCGCATGGGCGAGGCTCGACATCGCAAAAAGCGCAAAAAGAGACAGCAGAACTCTCTGAAATGAACGCATGACGCAACTCGCAAACAGAACGCGGGCGGCGCTTGCGCCATTCCGGCACATCGGCAATAGCGAGCGCGCCCTTACAAAAGTCTAAGCAAGCGCGGCGCCACAATCAAGCCACGATTGCTGCACAGTTGCGCCTCAAATCGTTAACGGAGCCCAGAAACCTTGCCATGAACCGTGGTCAGGCCGCGCCGGCGATGGCGCAGCGTGCGTCGAGCAGGTCCTCGCCATGGCCGCCGGCGCCGGGGTCGGCGCGGTCGGCCAGAAGGATAAAGCCGGGACTGGCGGGCGCGAAGGTCGCCCCGATGGCGACCAGCGTTTCCTGCGCCATATCGTTTTTCGCGCCCTCGACCCCCTCCGCCAGCAGCCGGAAGGGCGCCGCATCCGACAGATCGACCGAATCGAGCCGGCGCGCCCAATAGCGGCGCCCTTTGAGCAAGAAGGGCAGGACATGCCAGTCGGCGCTCAGGCGCCCGTTGTAGGCGCCAAGCGCGTCGCGAACGTCGGGCGCGACGCAATCGATGTGAATGTGCAACTGGTCCTGGCTACGCCGGCTCGCCGCGTTGATGGCCATCCCGATAGCGTCGCGCGGCAATTCATGGGGGAGACGCGCGTTAAGATAGGAGCGGGCCGCCCAGGCGGCGCGCCAGTAATTGGGCAAAGAAGCGTCTAGAATGTCTGGGCTTTCGACGCCTGCGATGCGCCGGGTCGGAATCGCCAGATGCTGAGCGATTCCGTTGATGTCCTTGAGAATCGCGACGCCATTGTCCTCGCCGCCGGAAATATCGACCAAGGCGCAGGGCGCCGGCGCGCCATTGGCCCTCTGGTCGACGACGCATTTTTCATGGACGATGCGCCACAGAACCAAGCGATCGGCCGCGCGCACCGCCAGTGTCGCCGTCGCGATGATAAGGCCCGCAACCGCTATGGCCGCCCATAGCGCAGCCCGCGAAGTTGCGATCGGTCGAAGGCGCGCGCTCATCGGCCCGTCCGTCAGATATGGATCGCCCGCTTGGCGACCGCCATCGCCGCCTCCTTGATCACCTCAGACATCGTGGGATGCGCGTGGGTGCAACGGGCCAGATCTTCCGCGGAGCCGCCGAACTCCATCAGCACCACCGCTTCATGGATCATCTCTCCCGCGCCAAACCCTAAGATATGGACGCCAAGGACCCGGTCGGTCGCGGCGTCGGCGAGTACTTTGACGAAGCCTTCGGTGTGGCGCATCGCGCGGGCGCGGCCATTGGCGGTGAAGGGAAATTTCCCAACGTTATAGGCGATCCCGGCCGCCTTGAGCTCTTCCTCGGTCTTGCCGACGACGGCGACTTCCGGCGACGTATAAACGACGGCCGGAATCGCCTCATAGTTCACATGGCCAGCCTGACCGGCGAGAATTTCGGCGACCGCCACGCCCTCGTCCTCGCCCTTATGGGCAAGCATCGGACCGCGCACGACATCGCCGATCGCATAAATGCCCGGCACATTGGTCTGAAAATGATTATCGATCACGACTTGGCCTCGCTCCAGCGCGACGCCGACGCCCTCGAGACCAAGCCCCTCGGTGTACGGCCGCCGGCCGATCGCCACCAACACGATATCGGCCTCCAGCGTTTGCGCCTCGCCGCCCTTGGCAGGCTCAATGATTGCTTTGGCGCCAGTCGCCGTCTTCGCAACGCTCGCGACCTTATGGCCGAGGTGAAACTTGAATCCCTGCTTTTCCAGCAGGCGCTGAAATTGCTTGGCGACCTCGCCGTCCATGCCCGGCAAGATACGATCGAGATATTCGACGACGGTGACGTCGGCGCCGAGACGCGCCCAGACCGACCCGAGTTCGAGGCCGATGACGCCCGCGCCAACGACGAGCATTTTGGCCGGCGTCTTCGACAAGCTCAACGCGCCGGTCGATGACACGATTATTTTTTCATCGATCTCGACGCCGGGCAACCGGGCCACATCCGAGCCCGTGGCGATGACGATCGCCTTGGTCTCCAGCATCGTCGTCTTGCTGTCGGCGCCTTTGACTTCGACGCTGCCCGCGGCAACGATTCGGCCCACGCCGATGAACGCCTCGATCTTGTTTTTCTTAAACAGAAAAGCGACACCGTTGACGTTCGCGGTCACCGTATCGCTCTTGTGCTTCATCATCGCGGGTAGATCGAGCTTGGGTGCGCCGACGACCACACCGAGCGCCGCCATGCCATGCGCGGCTTCCTCGAACATTTCCGACGCGTAGAGCAAAGCCTTCGATGGGATGCAGCCGATATTGAGGCAGGTTCCGCCAAAGGTTTTTTGCTTCTCGACGACGGCGACCTTCAGCCCAAGCTGAGCGGCGCGGATGGCGCAGACATAACCGCCAGGTCCCGAGCCGATGACGACAAGATCGTAAGCCATAGGTGCTTTCTGCTGTTCAAAGGGCGAGAGGGAGGGTTGAGCGTTGCGTTCGATCTTGGCTGACTTGGATAAGGTCAAACGCCGTAGTGCGCCCACCCGCCGGTTTTATGAAAATGCGAGCCGCGCGACCATCATGAGAAGACCGATAATCGAGACGGTCCAGCACAAAGTGCGCACGACTGGAATGCCGACAAGGTAGAGCGGGAGGTAGACGATGCGTGCGGCGATCCAAACGACCGCGCCCCAGCCGCCGGTATGTCCGGTGACAATCAGCGCCAGATCCATGGCGACGAAAGCGCCATAATTTTCGACAAAATTGGCAAGGGCGCGTGTCGCCCGGCCGATCGCGACGCCAGTGGGCGCAGGCGGATTGTCGCGCGGGCTGAAGAGAAACGGCTGGCCGAACTCACCCTGTGCGAGGACGGCCTGACAAACGACATGCGCGATGAAAAGCAGAACGCTGAGTTCCAGGCAGATCAGTTCAATCGAAGACATGACGTTCCCCCTCCTTGTCGGACGCCATTGCGACGGCGCTCTATAAGTCTAACACGAGCCGAGCGGGGTCTTCGAGCGCTTCCTTGACGCGAACCAGGAAGGTCACAGCCTCCTTGCCGTCAACGACCCGGTGATCGTAAGACAGCGCGAGATACATCATCGGCCGCGCCTCGATCTTGCCATTGACGACCATGGGCCGCTCTTGAATTTTATGCATGCCTAGGATGCCCGACTGCGGCGCGTTCAGGATCGGCGTCGACATCAACGAGCCATAGATGCCGCCATTGGTGATCGTGAAAGTGCCGCCTTGCAATTCGTCGATCTTGAGCTGGCCGTCGCGTGCGCGCTTGCCGAAGTCGGCAATCGCCTTTTCGATTCCCGCTATGCCGAGGCGGTCGGCGTCGCGAACGACCGGCACGACGAGTCCTTTGTCCGTGCCAACTGCAATGCCGAGGTGATAATAATTCTTGAACACAAGATCGGCGCCGTCGATCTCCGCATTGACGGCGGGGACGTCCTTGAGCGCCTGGACGCAGGCCTTCACGAAGAAGCCCATGAAGCCGAGCTTGGCGCCGTGCTTCTTCTCGAAGACCTCTTTGTATTTTGCGCGCAAGGCCATCACTTCGCTCATGTCGACCTCGTTGAAGGTCGTCAACATGGCGGCGTTGTTCTGCGCCTCCTTGAGGCGACGAGCGATGGTCTGTCGCAATTTGGTCAAGCGCACGCGCTCTTCGCGCGCGGCGTCGTCGGGAATCGACGCACGCGCCGCGATAGGTGCGGGAGCCGCTGGCGCCGCTATGGGGACGGCCGGCGCGGAACTGGCGAGCGCGGCGAGCACATCGCCTTTGAGGACTTGCCCGCGTTTACCGCTGCCGGCGACCGCGCTAAGATCGACGCCTTGTTCGGCGGCGATTTTGGCGGCGGAGGGCGCGGGCGGCATCGCCGTCGCGACAGGCGCTGGCGCTTTGGGCGCGACGCCGTTCACATCCTTGGGCGCAACGCCATTGACGTCCTTGGGCGCAGCCGCAGCGGGCTTCGGCGCCGGGGCGGCGCCCGACGCTCCGACCATACCAAGCAAAGCGCCGACTGCGACCGTCTCGCCGGTCGGCACGGCAATTTCGGAGAGGACGCCCGATGCCGGCGCATTGACCTCCAGCGTCACCTTATCCGTCTCGAGTTCGACGAGCGGTTCATCGGCCTTGATCGCATCGCCGGCCTTTTTGAACCATTTGCCGACGGTCGCCTCGGTGATCGATTCGCCAAGGGTCGGAACGCGGATTTCAGTCGCCATTTCATCACTTTAGCCGCCAAGCGGCTCCTGTTGGAAGGTTAGATCGCCGACAAGGCAGTTCGTTCCTGGAAAATCCTCACTCAGCGAAACATTCGTCGAGGAAGGCCTTCAGCTGCGCCAGATGCTTGGACATGAGGCCGGTCGCTGTCGCGGCGGAAGCGGGACGTCCAGCATAGCGCGCGCGTTTCGATTTGCCGCCGACCTGTCCCAACACCCATTCGAGATAGGGCTCGACGAAACTCCACGAGCCCATGTTCTTGGGCTCTTCCTGGCACCAGACAATCTCGGCCTTTTTGAAGCGCGACAATTCCTTGACCAGGGCTTTCAATGGGAAGGGATAGATTTGCTCGACGCGCAGAAGATAGACATCGTCGACGCCGCGCTTCTCGCGATCCTCATAGAGGTCGTAATAAACCTTACCGGAGCACAGCACGACGCGCCGGATTTTCTCGTCTTTGGCGAGCTTGATCTTCTCGCCCTTATGCGATTCCGCGCCATCCCAAAGCAGACGATGGAACGACGTGCCGGCGGCGATTTCGCTCGTCATCGACACCGCGCGTTTATGGCGCAGCAGCGATTTGGGCGTCATCACAATCAGCGGTTTGCGGATTTCGCGCTTCAACTGCCGGCGCAGCACATGAAAATAATTGGCGGGCGTCGTACAATTGACCACCTGCATATTGTCCTCGGCGCACATTTGCAGAAAGCGCTCAAGTCTAGCCGAGGAATGCTCGGGGCCCTGCCCTTCATAACCATGCGGCAGCAGACAGACGAGGCCGGACATGCGCAACCATTTGCGCTCGCCCGACGAGATGAACTGATCGAAGACGACTTGCGCGCCATTGGCGAAGTCGCCGAACTGCGCTTCCCACAGAGTCAAAGCCTTCGGCTCGGCCAGCGAATATCCATATTCGAAGCCGAGCACGGCTTCTTCCGAAAGCATCGAATTGATGACTTCGAAGCGGCCCTGACCGTCGCGAATATGATTGAGCGGGATGTAGCGCGCTTCCGTCTGCTGATCGATCAGGACGGAATGGCGCTGCGAGAATGTGCCACGCTCGCTGTCCTGGCCCGACAGGCGGACGGGATAGCCCTCGTCAAGCAGACAGCCGAAGGCGAGCGCCTCGCCCGTCGCCCAATCGAGGCCCTCGCCCGTCTCGATCGCTTGACGGCGATTGTCGAGAAAGCGCTGGATCGTCTTGTGGACGCTGAAGCCCGCCGGCGTCGTCGTGATGCGCACCGCGATCTGCTTGATCTTCTCGATGTCGACGCCGGTAAGACCGCGCCGGTCGTCGTCGATCATGTCCTGCGCCGCCTTGAGGCCGGCCCAGCGCCCGTCGAGCCAATCGGCCTTATTGGCCTTGTAGCCCTGACCGGCTTCAAGTTCCGCCTCCAGCCGATGGCGCCAATCGCCGCGCAATTTGTCGACTTCGCCTTCGGTGACGAGCCCTTCGCCAATCAGCTTTTTCGCGTATATCTCGAGAGTCGTCGGATGTGAGCGGATGATCCGATACATCAGTGGTTGCGTGAAGCCCGGCTCGTCGCCTTCATTATGGCCAAAGCGCCGATAGCAGAACATGTCGATGACGACAGGCTTATGGAATTTCTGCCGGTATTCGATCGCGATTTTGGCGCAATGGACGACCGCTTCGGGATCGTCGCCGTTGACGTGGAAAATCGGCGCCTCGACGAGTTTGGCGACATCGGAAGGATAGGGCGAGGATCTAGAATAGCGGGGATAGGTGGTGAAGCCGATCTGATTGTTGACAATGAAATGGACCGAGCCGCCGGTACGGTGGCCGCGCAGGCCCGAGAGGCCAAAACATTCGGCGACGACGCCCTGACCCGCGAAAGCCGCGTCGCCATGGATCAGCAAGGGCAGGACTTTCACGCGCTCGATGTAATCGTTGAGTTGGTCCTGCTTGGCGCGCACTTTGCCGAGCACGACGGGATCGACGATTTCGAGATGCGACGGATTGGCCGTCAGCGACAAATGCACCTTGTTGCCGTCGAACTCGCGATCCGACGAGGCGCCCAGATGATATTTGACGTCGCCTGAGCCGTCGACTTCGTCGGGGGAAGCCGATCCGCCCTTGAATTCGTGGAAGATTACGCGGTGAGGCTTGCCCATCACCTGGCTGAGCACATTGAGACGCCCGCGATGGGCCATGCCAAAAGCGATTTCCTTGAGGCCCAGCGCACCGCCGCGCTTGATGATCTGCTCGAGCGCGGGAATCATCGCCTCGGCGCCGTCGAGGCCGAAACGCTTGGCGCCGGTATATTTTATGTCAAAGAATTTCTCGAAACCTTCCGCTTCGACGAGCTTGTTAAGGATGGCGCGCTTGCCTTCCCTGGTGAAGGTAATCTCCTTGTCCGGCCCCTCGATGCGCTCCTGCATCCAGGCCTTCTCGGCGGGATCGGAAATGTGCATGAACTCATAGCCAATCGTCCCGCAATAAGTGCGGCGCAGAATGGCAAGCATTTCCGGGATCGTCGCGTATTCGAGCCCCAGCACATTGTCGATGAAAATCTTGCGGCCATAGTCGGCTTCGGCAAAGCCATAGTTCGAAGGATGCAACTCCTCGTGATCCTTTTGCGCCTCAAGGCCGAGCGGATCGAGGTTGGCGTGCAAATGACCGCGCATGCGGAAGGCGCGGATCATCATCAGCGCGCGCACGCTCTCGCGCGTGGCGCGCTGCAGGTCGGCCTCAGACAGAGCGTCTTCGCCGGCCGTCGACGGCGCTTTGGCGCGCAACTTCTCGCCAATAATCTTTTCGGCCGCCGGCCAGTCGCCGTCGAGCGCGGAAATGAGATCGCCCTTGGGCGTCAGCGGCCAGTTGGCCTTTTTCCATGACGCGCCTTGCGCTGTCTTTTCGACGCTGGCGGGATCGTCGCCAAGGGCCGCGAAAAAGTCGCGCCAGTCTGGCTCGACCGAGGCCGGATCCTTTTCGTATTTGGCCTGGAGTTCCTCGATATAGGCCGAATTAGCGCCATAGAGGAACGAGGTTTGCAACAACGCCTGATTGAAATCTTGCCTGGTCATCGCAGAATTATCCGATCCTTCGTCGCGGCCTTGTCGGCCGCCCGATCATTTGCCGTTCAACAAATCGACGAGCGTTTTGCCCAACCGCGCCGGCGAGGGGGAAACGCGAATGCCGGCGCTTTCCATCGCCGCGATCTTATCTTCGGCGCCGCCCTTACCGCCCGAAATTATGGCGCCGGCATGACCCATCCGGCGTCCCGGAGGGGCCGTGCGCCCGGCGATGAAGCCGACGATTGGTTTGGCGCGGCCGCGTTTTGCCTCATCCTTCAGGAATTGCGCGGCGTCTTCTTCCGCCTGGCCGCCGATTTCGCCGATCATGACAATCGACTTTGTCTCGGGATCGGCGAGAAACAGCGCCAGCGCATCGATGAATTCCATACCCTTGACGGGATCGCCCCCGATGCCTACCGCCGTCGTCTGCCCGAGGCCTTCCTGAGTCGTCTGAAACACTGCTTCATAGGTAAGCGTGCCCGAGCGCGAGACAATGCCGACATTGCCGCGCTTGAAAATATTACCGGGCATGATGCCGATCTTGCATTCGCCCGCCGTCATGACGCCGGGACAATTGGGGCCAACGAGGATCGATTTCGATCCCTGCAGGGCGCGCTTGACCTTCACCATGTCAAGGACCGGAATACCCTCGGTGATGCAAACGATTAGCGGGATTTCGGCCGATATCGCCTCGCAGATTGCGTCCGCCGCGCCGGGCGGGGGCACATAAATAACAGAAGCGTCGGCGCCCGTTTTCTCCCGCGCTTCGGCGACGGTGTCGAAAACCGGCAGGCCAAGATGCGTCGAGCCGCCTTTGCCTGGCGACGTGCCGCCGACGACTTTCGTGCCATAGGCAAGCGCCTGTTCGGAATGGAACGTGCCATTCTTGCCGGTGAAGCCTTGCGTAAGGACGCGAGTGTTCTTGTCGATCAAAACGGACATCAGGCCGCTCCCTTACGAGCGGCCTGAACCGCTTTCACAATCTTCTGCGCAGCGTCGTCGAGATCATCAGCCGAGATGACGTTCAGTCCGGATTCGCGGATGATCTTCTTGCCGAGCTCGACATTGGTGCCCTCCAGCCGCACGACCAACGGGACTTGCAGGCCGACTTCCTTGACCGCCGCGATCACGCCTTCGGCGATCACGTCGCATTTCATGATGCCGCCGAAAATATTGATCAGAATGCCCTTCACATGCGGATCGGCGGTGATGATCTTGAACGCCGCCGTCACACGATCCTTGGAGGCGCCGCCGCCGACGTCGAGAAAGTTCGCGGGGCTTTCGCCGTAGAGCTTGATGATGTCCATCGTCGCCATGGCGAGGCCGGCGCCATTAACCATGCAGCCGATCGAACCGTCGAGCGTGATGTAATTGAGTTCGTGCTTGGACGCCTCGATCTCCTTGGCGTCCTCCTCGCTTTCATCGCGCAGCGCGACGATGTCGGGATGACGGTAGAGCGAATTGTCGTCGAACGAGACCTTGGCGTCGAGCACCTTGAGCTGGCCCTGCGCCGTGACGATCAGCGGATTGATTTCCAACATCGCCATGTCCTTGGCGATGAAGGCGCCATAGAGCTGCGCGATCAGCTTTTCCGTCTGTTTGGCGAGATCACCGGTCAGGCCCAGAGCCCGCGCCGCCGCACGCCCGTGATGGGGCATCGCGCCGGTCGCCGGATCGATCGAGAAGGAATGTATCTTCTCCGGCGTGTGATGCGCGACGTCCTCGATATTGACGCCGCCTTCGGTAGACAGCACGAAGGCGACGCGCGCCGTGACCCGGTCGACCAAGGCTGAGAGATAGAACTCCTTATCGATCGCGGCGCCTTCTTCGATATAGAGGCGATTGACCTGTTTGCCCGCCGGACCGGTTTGCACCGTCACCAGCGTCGCGCCGAGCATTTCCTTGGCGAAGCTCTTGACCTCGTCGATCGAACGAGCGAGGCGCACGCCGCCTTTTTCGCCCGCCGAGGCTTCCTTAAAGCGACCCTTGCCGCGCCCGCCCGCATGAATCTGGCTCTTGACCACCCAGAGCGAGCCGCCAAGCTCATTGGCGGCGGCGACCGCCTCGTCAGGGGTGAAGGCTGGCTTACCCTTGGAGAGCGGCGCGCCAAACTCGCGCAAGACCGCTTTGGCCTGATATTCATGGATGTTCATGAGAAGCGCTCGGGTGGGAAGGATTTACGTCGCCGGCTTTGCCTTGGGCTGCCGGCGTTTAGACGGCAAAAGCCGGGTTGATCGTTTTGCAGGCGTCGACCAGCGTCTTCACCGAGGCGACCGATTTGGCGAACATCGCCTTTTCCGCATCGTCGAGAGCGATTTCGACAATGCGCTCGACGCCGCCGGCGCCGATCACGACGGGAACGCCAACATACATATCTTTGACGCCGTATTGGCCGGACAATTGCGCCGCGCAGGGCAGGACGCGGCGCTGATCCTTGAGATAGGACTCGGCCATAGCGATGGCGGAGGCGGCGGGCGCATAGAAGGCCGAGCCGGTCTTAAGCAGATTGACGATTTCGCCGCCGCCTTTGCGGGTGCGCTCGACCATCGCGTCAAGCCGCTCCTGCGTGGTCCAGCCCATTTTGATGAGATCGGGCAGCGGAATGCCGGCCACTGTCGAATAGCGGACGGATGGCACCATGTCGTCGCCATGGCCGCCGAGCACGAAAGCGGTGACATCCTCAACCGAAACTTTGAATTCGTCGGCGAGGAAATGGCGGAAGCGCGAGGAATCGAGCACGCCGGCCATGCCGACAACCTTCTTGGCGGGCAGGCCGGACGCCTTCTGCAGCGCCCAGACCATGGCGTCGAGCGGATTGGTGATGCAGATGACGAAAGCGTCGGGCGCATGGGCCTTAAGGCCGGCGCCAACCGAATCCATAACCTTGAGATTGATGCCGAGCAGATCGTCGCGGCTCATGCCGGGCTTGCGCGGCACGCCGGCGGTGACAATGACGACATCGGCGCCCGCGATATCGGCATAGGAACTGGCGCCCGAAATCTTCGCGTTGAAGCCGTCGACCGGCGCGGATTCGGCAAGGTCGAGCGCCTTGCCTTGAGGAACGCCATCGACGATATCGAACAGAACGATGTCGCCCAATTCCTTCAGCGCCGCCAAATGGGCCAGCGTGCCGCCGATCTGTCCCGCCCCGATCAAAGCAATCTTCTTACGCGCCATGAGCCTCAAAATCCTTGTTTTGGGGCGGCCATCCCGCCCACGGAATTCGCCAGGTTCTGTTCCAGCTTTCACTTCAACAATGCGACGAGTTCAAGTCGGACTTTCGATCAAGAAGCCGGCGCTTTCGCCCTGGAGCTTGCTTCGTCATTCGAGAGTTCAACCTAATATCAGCCGGTTAGATCATCAATGCGCAAATCATACACTCCCCAGCAGCACATAAAATTGATCTTTATAGTGACATATTTTGTCATTTGTAATGGCTATGCGGAACGTCGATAGGCCGGCTTTTTGTCGAACCCGGGCGGCTAAATGCCGTCAGGGGTAGGCTTTGGGCGTTTATGCCACGATGTTTTTTTGCCTCCCGGAGACCGCCGACGTCTTAGCCAATCCGCGTCACCCGCCGCAGCGTCAGATTGATTCTCCCGCCTGGCGTCAGAAGCGTCGATGTGCCTGGCATGATCCGATCGACGCCGTGAAAAGCAAGGCGCGCGGGGCCGGCCAACGTCAGCGCGTCGCCTGATTGCAGACGGAACGAGCGCGTCGGCGCGGCGCGCTGGATTCCGCCAACCCGAAAGAGGCAGGAATCGCCGAGCGACAACGAGAGCACAGGCGCGGACAGATCCTGCTCGTCGCGATCTTGATGTAGCCCCATGCGCGCGCCCTGGTCGTAGAAATTGACAAGACACGCCTCCGGCCGCGGTGCGTCAGCCGCCAATTCCGCCCAGGCCTGCACGACGATCTCCGGCATATCGGGCCAAGGCGCGCCGGTGTCGGGATGATGGGGCTGATAGCGATAGCCGGCGACGTCGGAAACCCAACCCAGCGGTCCACAATTGGTCATGCGCACCGAAAACGCCTTGCCGGTGCGTGGCGTGCGCGGCTGAAACAAAGGGGCGGCGCGCACGATTTCCCGCAACGCGTCGCGCAAGGCCTCCTGAGCGGCCCGATCGAGATAACCGGGATAATGAGCGATGCCCGGAACAATCTCGATGGAAGCGGGCACGGCTTCCTTCACGCCCCGAGCACGACTTTCGATTCCACCGTCGAATCGGCTTTCAGCCGATAGACCAGCGGCACGCCGGTATCGAGCTCCATCGAGGGAATCGTCTTCGGCGTCAACCGGTCGAGCACCATCACCAACGCGCGCAGGCTGTTGCCATGAGCGGCGACGAGAACGCGTCGGCCATCCAGCACGGGCGGCAGGATGTGCTGGCAATAATAGGGCAGCACGCGCGCGACCGTGTCCTTGAGGCTCTCGCCCGCTGGCGGCGCGACGTCATAGCTACGCCGCCAGATGTGCACCTGTTCCTCCCCCCAGCGTTTGCGCGCATCGTCCTTGTTGAGGCCGGACAGATCGCCGTAATCGCGCTCGTTCAGAGCCTGATCGGCGGTGGTCGCAAGATTCGGCTGACCAAGCTCGCCGAGCACGAGTTTCAGCGTATTTTGCGCGCGGATGAGCGCCGAAGTGAAGGCGAGATCGAACGAGAGTCCTTGCGCTTTCAGCCTTTGCCCCGCCGCTGTCGCCTCCTCGACGCCCTTGGGAGAAAGATCGGGATCCTTCCATCCTGTGAACAGGTTCTTGAGGTTCCAGTCGCTCTGGCCGTGGCGCACGAGAACGAGGAGGCGGTCTGCGGTCGGCATGGGATCATCCGGTTGAGGCGTGAGGCAAGCGGGTAAAAAGCACGAACCGTGGGCGGCGCCAAGCAGCGCTGTTCAAAACGATCCGACCGTCAGGCCTCGTCCTTCTTGTCGCCAAAACCTACCGCGTCGACGGCGAGATGGACCTTGTTCTGGAAGCTCGCATCCTGCCCCTGGGCGAGCAATGGCGCGAAACGCGCCACGGAATCGCAAACAGCGCCGACCCAGGCCATCTCGGCCTTGCCGAAATCGCTCAGGACGAATTGATAGACGAGCGCCTTGTCGCCGGGATGGCCGATGCCGAGACGAACGCGTTTGTAATCATTGCCGATATGGGCGCTGATCGAGCGCAAGCCATTGTGGCCGGCATTGCCGCCGCCGACCTTCACACGAACCTTGGCGGGCGCGAGATCGAGTTCGTCATGCAAGATGACGACCGCATCGAGGCCGATTTTGTGAAAGCGCATGGCTTCGCCGACGCTGCGGCCCGATTCATTCATGAAGGTCTGCGGCGCGAGCAGCGCAACGCGCTCCGAGCCGATCAACCCTTCGGCGACCGCGCCTTGAAAGCGTGCTCTGAACGGGCCGATGCGATGCTCGGCGGCGATCGCCTCGATCGCCATGAAGCCGATATTATGACGGTTACGGGCGTAGCGCGCGCCGGGATTGCCGAGGCCTGCGATAAGCAGCATGGGCGGCCTTTAGAGAAAAGGCCCGCCCGCTTGAGGGCGGACGGGCCTTGAAAGGAAGGGCGAGTTAAAGCCGCCCTTATTTCTTGGCGGCGGGCGCCTTGGCCGGCGCGGCCGCGGCTCCCTTAGCGGGCGCAGCAGCGGCGGCGCCCTTGGCAGGCGCAGCGCCAGCGGCAGGCGCGGCGGCTCCCGCTGCGGGCGCACCCGAGGTGACGGCGGCGACCGGCGCCGGCGTATCGTCCTGGTAAACGGTCGGCGGCACGATCGTGACGACCGTCAGGTCGGTCTTGGTGTTGACCGGCTTGCAACCCTCGGGGAGCTTGACCGTCGAAATATGCACCGAATCGTGAAAATCGAGACCAGCCAGACTGATCGTGACGGAATCGGGAATCGCATCCGCCGGCGCCCAAAGCTCAAGCGAATGCAGCACCAGATTGACGGCGCCGCCCTTCTTTATGCCGGGCGACTGATCCTGATTGATGACATGGACGGGCGTCTGGATACGCACGCGCGAACCGGCCTTGAGCCGCAGAAAATCGACATGCAGCGGCCTGTCGCTGACGACGTCAAGCTGATAGTCGCGCGGCAGAACACGCTCCTTGCGGCCCGCGAGGTCAAGTTCGAAAATCGTCGTCAGAAAATGGCCGGCATAGACTAGTTTGTTGAGGTCCTTATAGTCGACCGAGATCGGCTCGGGCGCCTCGCCGCCGCCATAGATTACACCGGGTACGCGGCCTTCGCGGCGAACAGAACGGGCGGCCCCCTTGCCGATCCCGTTGCGCGCCACGGCCGCGAGTTGCTTCGTCGCTGCCATGTCGAACATTCCTTTTTAGAGTTGACCGCGCCCTGCCTCCAGGGGTGTCGGATTGGGCGCGAGGCTGCGGCTTATAGAGGGCGAGACGCTGGGGCGCAAGTTTTGGCTGAGCCGGACTTATGTAGGACAGCACGGCCAATCGGCCATGATGACGGGCGCGGCGGCGGCTCGCGCGCCCTCCCCTTGCCTTTTTCGCCGCCGCCCCGCATAGCGCGGCCTGAACGCGGCACAACCTTCAAGAGCACCCGGCTATGGGCTTCAAATGCGGCATTGTTGGCCTTCCCAATGTGGGCAAGTCGACGCTTTTCAATGCGCTGACGCAGACGGCGGCGGCGCAGGCGGCCAATTATCCCTTCTGCACCATTGAGCCCAATGTCGGCGATGTCGCGGTGCCGGATGCGCGGCTGGCGACCCTCGCCGAAATCGCGGGCTCGAAGGAGATTATCCCGACACGACTCACCTTCGTCGATATCGCCGGTCTCGTGCGCGGCGCTTCGAAAGGCGAGGGCTTAGGCAATCAGTTCCTCGCCAATATCAGGGAATGCGACGCCATCGCCCATGTCGTGCGCTGTTTCGAGGACGGCGACATCACCCATGTCGAGGGCCGCATCGATCCGCTCTCCGACATCGAGACGATCGAGACCGAGCTGATGCTCGCCGATCTCGACAGCCTTGAGCGGCGTGTCGTGCAGTTCGAGAAAAAGGCCAAGGGCGCCGACAAGGAAGCCAAAGAGACGCTCGCGCTCGTCCAGCGTTGCCTCGCCGAGTTGCGCGAGGGCCGCCCCGCGCGGCTGGCGGGCGTCGGCCCCGAAGAGCGGAGCCTGTTTCAATCGCTCGGCTTGCTCTCCTCCAAGCCGGTGCTTTATGTCTGCAATGTCGAGGAAGCCTGCGCGGATAAAGGCAACGCCTTTTCCGATAAGGTGCGCGAGCAGGCGGCCAAGGAGGGCGCGGTGGCGGTGGTCGTCTCGGCCAAGATCGAGAGTGAAATCGCCGTACTGCCGCAGGCGGACCAGAAGGATTATCTCGACGCGGTCGGACTTGCCGAACCCGGCCTCAACCGCGTGATCCGCGCGGGCTATGCGCTCCTGCATCTCGTGACCTTCTTCACCGTGGGCCCTAAAGAGGCCCGTGCGTGGACAGTCGAAAAGGGCTCCAGGGCGCCGCGGGCGGCGGGCGTCATCCACACCGATTTCGAGAAAGGCTTCATCCGCTCGGAAACTATCGCCTATGATGATTATGTCAGCGGCAGAGGAGAATCGGGCGCGCGCGAAGCCGGCAAGTTCCGGCTGGAGGGCAAAGATTATATCGTCGCCGACGGCGATGTGTTGCATTTTAGATTCGCTAACTGACCAGGCCAGGAGACAAACGATGGACCTGCTGTATTTCGAGGATTTTCCGCCCGGCGAAATCGTCCAATATGGCGACATGGAAGTCTCCGCCGCACGGATTGTCGCCTTTGCCGAGCAGTTCGACCCGCAGCCGTTTCATCTCGATGACGCCGCCGGACGCGAGACGATGGCCGGCGGACTTATCGCGTCCGGCTGGCATACAGCAGGCATGTTGATGCGCATGAGCTGCGACTATTTCCTCAATCGCTCGGCGGGCGAGGGATCGCCGGGCATCGCCGAAGTGAATTGGCTCAAACCCGTTCGCCCTGGCGACAGGCTCTCCGTGCGGCGCACGACGGTCAGCGCGCGCCCTTCCGCGTCGAAGCCGAAACTTGGCATCGTCGATTTTTCGTTCGAAGTTCTCAACCAGCTCGGCGAAGTCACCATGACGCAGAAGAACGTCATCCTGTTCAAACGCCGCCCGGTAGGCGAAGAGGCGGCGGCATGAGCCTGTTCTATGACGACATAAGAATTGGCGACGTCAGCACGCTGGGCGCTCATACATTCACGCGCGAAGGGATCATCGCCTTTGCCGTGCTCTATGATCCGCAGCCCTTTCATTTGAGCGAGGAAGGCGGCAAGGCGTCGATGTACGGCTCGCTGATCGCATCGGGCTGGCATACAGCCAGCGTGTGCATGCGACTTCTGATCGATTGGCGCGATCGCGCGCGCGCGAGTCATGCGGCTTTGGGCCAACAATTGCCCAAGCTCGGGGTGTCGCCGGGCTTTCGCGATATGCGTTGGCCAGCCCCCGTGCGCGCCGGCGACACGGTGGCCTATTCGAGCCGCGTCGAGACCATGCGTGAAACGAAGCGCCCGCAATGGGGTCTGGTGACGAGCCGCCATACAGGCCTCAATCAGCATGGGGCGGAGGTGTTCGCCTATACAAGCATCGTGCTTTGGGAGCGGCGGGCGGCGTGAACCGGCCGCGCGGGCGAATCATCGGTCGCGAGCGTCGATATTTTCCAGCTGCGATTGTCGCATTGTTCGTTTAGAGTCCCCCTGCGTCGTTAGATGCAGGCGGCGCGCATTTGCGCCGGCGTCACATATTTTCATCAATCTATCGATTAGGAGAGACATCGGCGTCTCCGCTTTCATTGACAGGAGTTCAAAATGGCTGTCGATCTCATCGGTCTCGTTTCTCAATCTGTCACGCCGCAAATGATCAGCCAGATCGCTGGCATGACCGGCCTCGATCAAACGACGGCGGAGGAGCTTGTCGGAGGCGCCGTGCCCTCTGTCGTCGCGTCACTGGCTAGCGCCGCGTCGTCGCCTGGCGGCGCTCAGAAAATCGCCGACGCCGTCTCTAACGCCGACCCTGATTTGACGACGAAACTGACGAGTGCGCTCGGATCGGGTCAAAGCCAGTTATTGACTGACGGCGCGGGCAAGCTCAGCGCCCTGATCGGTGGGAGCGGGCTCTCGAGCCTTGCCGCCGCGCTCAGCCAGCATTCGGGCGCCACGCCGGCGAACGCCCAATTGGCGATTGGCGCAGTCACTCACGCGCTGATTGGCGCGCTTGGCCAGCAGGACCCATCGACATGGTCAGATGGCGGCGCCATCGGCAACCTGCTCGCGAGCCAGAAAAGCGCGATATCGGCGGCGATGCCCGCTGATCTGGTAAAGTCGCTTAGCTCCTCAGGCCTTTTGCAGGGGCTGGGCGCCGCAGGGGCGGCTATGGCGTCGAGCGCGGCTGGCGCCGCCGTCACCCAGGCGCGCGCCGCCGGAGCTTCGAGTGGCTTTCCCATGTGGGCGATCGTTGTCATCGTGCTGATCATACTCGCAGCGATCTACTGGTTCGTCGCCATGAAGAAGGACGCCAAGCCCGCCGCCCAAGCGCCCATCACGATCCATTACGCGATGGGACGCGAGGCGCTGGCCGCCGGTTGAACCCGATTCCAGCGGAACGTGCGCCGACACGGCATCCTCTCTTCCGCAAAACCCGAGCGGCGAATGCTTTGCATTCGCCCAGAAAAGGCAGCCTTCGTACTAGCGAAGGCTGCGGTTTGGCGCGCGATCTGAAGTGGCGTTCTCGCCTGGCGGTCCTTATTTAACGCTTCGCAGCGCCGCCAAGGCGTTCTATTTTTGCGTCATTGCTCTACGATGTGCGCCGCACTAACTTTCGCCGGTGGCTTACGGAGATGTTTTGACCAAGGCCTTTCCACTCGCGGCGGCGGCGATCGTTGTCTTCACGCTGATGGGCTGCGCGAGCCGGCCGAGCGGGAATCTGATCGCGGTGTCCGCCAGCGCGCCGGGGGCAAGCTCGGTCGATATGCTGGTCGCGACGACGCGCTCCGATGACGCCGCGCCTGCCGGCGTCATGTTCGGCGGAGAGCGTGGACATGGCCTCTCGTTCGCCGACATCGCCATTTCGATTCCGCCGGACGCGGCCAGAAAAATCGGCGAAGTGCAATGGCCGTCCACGATCCCTGGCGATGCCGCACATGACTTCGTCACGCTGCGCGCCGACCGGCTCGATCTCAAACAGGCGACTGCTGCGTTCGACAATCGCCTGCACGCGAGTCCGACGCGCCATGTGCTGCTGTTCGTGCATGGCTACAATACGCGCTTCGAGGAGGCGGTCTATCGCTTCGCGCAGATCGCGCACGACGCGGGCGCGCCCGTCGTGCCCGTTCTCTTCACGTGGCCGTCGCGCGGAAAACTGTTCGACTACGCCTATGACCGCGAGAGCGCCACCTATTCGCGCGATGCGCTCGAAGCGGTGTTGCAGGGGATGGTGAAGGACGCGAATGTCGCATCGATCTCGATCCTCGCCCATTCGATGGGCAATTTCGTCGCGATCGAGGCGATACGGCAGATGGCGATCCGCAATCGCGCCCTCTCTCCCAAAATTAAGGACATCATGCTCGCGGCGCCCGACATCGACGTGGACGTCTTCCGCCGCGATGTCGCCGAAATCGAAGCCTCGGCCCGGAGCGTCCCCATCACGCTGTTCGTTTCGCAGGACGACCACGCGCTCGATCTGTCGCGAAAGTTCGCCGGCGGCGAACCGCGCCTTGGCGCGGTGGACCCGGGCGCCGAGCCCTATCGCTCAATGCTTGCAAAGGCGCATGTCGACGTGGTCGATCTGACCGCTCTGAGTTCGGACGATCCCTTGAATCATGGCAAGTTTTCCCAAAGCGAGGTTGTCAAGGCGATCGGGCTGCGGCTCGCCTCTGGGCAAAGGCTCAATGATTCCAAACAAACATTGGGCGAGCGCCTCGGCGGCGTTGTTGAGGGCGCAACCGACACTGTCGGGAAAGCGGCCGTGTTGGCGGTCTCTGCGCCGGTATCTATTTTCGATTCAGGTACGCGCGAAACACTTAAGGATCAGGCGGCTTCTCTCGGCGCCACGGCCGGAAGAGCCATTCAATTGCCGGCTGACACGTTGGCGCAGTGAGAGGGACGCGACATTGACCGCTGCGTCTGTGCAACTCATCCGCCCGACCGCCGCCGATATCCCCTTCATCATGGCCACAGAGCGCATCGAAGGTTATGAGCTTCTGCTCGGGCGCTCGGACGAGGTTTGGCATCGCGCCGCGCTCGGCGACGCGCGCTTCGCCTATTTCATCGGCAAGCTCGGCGGCGAGGCTATCGGCTTTACGATCCTACGCGATTGGGGGGCGCCCGAACGGGTCACGCATATCAAACGCTTCGCTGTCGTGCGGCCTGGCCAGGGGCTCGGCAAGCCTTTGCTGCGCGCGGTGATGGACGCCGTGTTCGCCCAGACAAGCGCCTATCGGCTTTCGCTCGGGCTGTTTCCTGAAAACGCGCGCGCGCGCCGCGTCTATGAGAACAGCGGCTTCCAGGTGGAGGGTGTATCACGGGGCAGCGCATACTTTAACGGCGTCAATCGCGACGAACTGGTCATGTCGATCCTGCGCCCTGAATGGGCGCAAATGCGGGCGGCGGACAATTCCCGAATCGCGAGGTGACGTCCTAAATCCAATGGATTCGCGATTAGCGCACCGCCGTCAGGCGTCAACCGCCAAGCTTGTTCGAGACATAGAGCCGGACCATGTCGCGCAATTCGGCCAATGCGGCGGATCGCTTTTCTCCCTCCAGTTCACGCGACAGCGCCGAAACCCCTTTGAGCGTCTGCAACAGGGCGATCGCCATGGTCCTGGCCTGATCGGCGGAAAGCCGGGGCGCGGCCGCGCGCAAAAGGCCCGCGATGCCCCGACGCATCCGCTCGCGCAGTTCTGCGCGCTGAATCGCCGCGTCGTCTCGCGCGTCTAACAAGACGATGGCGGCGGCCCGCTCGGCCTTGCGTTCAAGCATGAGATCGAAAAGCGCATCGGCCAAAGCGACTGCAGAAAGGCTCTTCACGCGCGCTTCGATTTCGCCAAGCGATGCGTCGAGCAATTCGCCGTGGCGAGCGAGCACCGCATCCGCCAAGACCTCCTTATTCGGGAAAAATTGGTAGAGCGAACCAATCGCGGTCGCCGCGCGCGCGGCGATCTCGGTCATTGTCGCGCCGTCGAAGCCTTTCTCGGCAAATACGGCGGCCGCCGCCTCGATCAGCGTCGCGACTCTCAGCCTGCCGCGGTCACGCTGAGGCTCGCGGGCGATCGAAGGGGCGCTTGACTTTTGTGAGGGCATCCTCATATATCCGTTTTACGAATCTATCCTCATATAACAGTCCTGGCCGGATAACGCACCCGCGACGCAGGGGGGCGGGACGATCGACTCTGAAAAGCATCCCCGGTGATCACGCTCAATCCGCAAACCACCGCTCTTGTGCTCATTGATCTTCAGAATGGGATTGTCGGCGTGCCGCTCGCGCCTCGTACCGGGGCGGAGGTTCTCGCCGGAGGGAGTGAGCTCGCCCGCCGTTTTCGAGCTGCGGGCGCCCTCGTTGTTCTGGTGCGGGTCGACTGGTCGCCTGATTCTGCTGACGCCCTGCGCCGGCTGGTCGACCAGTCAATGCCGCGCCCAGCCGACGGCTTGCCCGCGGGATGGAGCGATCTAGCCGAAGGCCTCGCCGGTCCCGGCGACATCCTCATCGTCAAGCGACAATCGGGCGCTTTCCATGGAACGGAACTGGATCTCCAATTGCGACGTCGTGGCGTGAGGACGATTGTCCTTGGCGGCATTGCGACGAACTTCGGCGTGGAATCGACCGCGCGACAAGCGTGGGAACACGGTTATGATCTCGTCCTCGTGGAAGACGCCGTAGCAAGCCTGTCAGCGGAAATGCATGCTTTCTCGATCGAAAAAATTATTCCCCGCATCGGCAGGGTCGCTTCGTCGGCCACGCTTTCGCTTCAGTGAGCCTAACCTGGACCATGCCTTATGAGCGCACAGCCTGACGCTTCCACGGCAGGGCTGCTGACGCGGCTTCCGATCGTCGCGCTCTGGAGCCTCCTCGTCGCCCTATCCGTCACGTTGTCCGTTCTCCTGGAGATAGCCGGCATTCCCGCTGCGCGCTTGCTGGGTCCGATGATCGCCGGCATCGTGCTCGGCGTGAACGGCGGAGCGATCCGAGTGCCGCGGACGCCCTATCTCGGCGCGCAGGGAATCGTCGGCTGCCTGATCGCCAGCGTCATCTCGCCGCAGATCATTCAGGCTTTCCTCAAGCAGTGGCCGCTGTTTTTCGGGATTGTGCTCGTCGTCATCGCCGCGAGCAGCGTGCTGGGCTGGTTGATGAGCCGATGGCGCGTGTTGCCGGGAACGACGGCGGTCTGGGGCTCATCGCCAGGCGCGGCCACCGCGATGATGTTGATGGCCGAAGCCTATGGCGCGGATGCGCAACTCGTCGCCCTCATGCAATATCTGCGTGTGGTGTTCGTCGCGATCGCCGCTTCGGCGATCGCGCGGCTCTGGATAAACGTTTCCGGGGCGGCCGCTCCCACAATCGCCTGGTTTCCGCCGATCGATTGGCTGCCCTTCCTGGAGACCTTCGCCATCGCCGTGGTCGGCGTCTTTCTCGGGCAGGCCCTGCGCATTCCCGCCGGCGCACTCCTCCTGCCGATGGCGGCCGGCGCCGCGTTGCATATTTCGGGGCTTGTCCAGATCGAACTGCCGCCATGGCTGCTCGCGATAAGCTATGCGTTGATCGGCTGGAATATCGGCCTCGGCTTCACCCGGCGCATCCTTCGCCATGCCTCGCGCGCACTGCCGCAAATCGTTCTCTCCATCCTCGCGCTGATCGCCTTTTGCTGCGGCCTCGCCCTCCTTCTTGTGAAAACGCTGGGCATCGACCCCCTGACCGCCTATCTCGCGACAAGTCCCGGCGGGATGGATTCGATCGCGATCATCGCCGCATCGAGCAAAGTCGACATCTCCTTCGTCATGGCGCTGCAGACGGCCCGTTTTGTCGTCATCCTTCTCATCGGACCGCGTCTGGCGCGTCTCATCGCGGATCGGACCGCCGCTAAAATCGCCGGAGGCCGGGAAAGCGGAAAATGACCTCTCAGGCCAGCTCGACGCGATATTTGACGAAGCCGCCAGGCGCGGCGCCCATCGGCGTGAGCTTGACGCCGGCAGGCGCGGCGGCGGCGGCCGCGGCGGGCGAGGTCTCGAATGTCGCCACGACATTCTTCGGCCAGGGCGCAAAGCGCCAGTTGCCGTCGGCCTTGGGCTCGACATGCCGGGTCTCGACGATATAGCGCACCAGCGCTTCGCGATTGGCGTCAGGCGCCTCAAGCACGACGGTCGATCCGTCGCAGCCGGGGAAATTGCCGCCGCCGCTGGCGCGGTAATTGTTGGTGACGACGATGAAAAGCTGAGCCTCATCGATCGGCTTGCCCTCGAAATTGAGATCGACGATCCGATGGGCTTGCGGCGCGACCAGCGCGCCTTCGAAATCGTAGCGAGAGGGCTGCGTCACGTCGATCGCGTAAGTCACGCCGTCAATCACGTCGAAATTATAGGAAGCGAAGGTGGGATCGATCAAAGGCTGCTCGACGACCGAGGCCGGATCGATGCGCCGGAAGATTCCGGCCGAGCGCTCCAGCCATTCGCGCAACGTCGCGCCGTCGACCTTCACCGCGCGCATGGTGTTGGGATAAAGATAGATGTCCGCGACATCCTTGATCGCGATCGCGCCCGCTTTAACGTCCGTATAATAGTCCGGGCCGCCGCGTCCGCCCGATTTGAACGGCGCCGCCGCCGAAAGAATAGCGAGACCCTTCAGCGCCGGCATGGTCGCTGCGAGGCGCCGGATGTACCAGCTTTGCGCCGAATTGACGATCTGGACGGAAGGATCGTCGGCGACGAGCGCGAAGAACGATTGGATCGGCGAAGCGATGTCGCCCACCGGCGAGCGCACATAGGCGAGCGTCTCGTCATGGGCCTGCTGCGCGGCGGCGAGCACTTTCGGGTCGGCGACGGCCAGTGGCGTTACGGCGCGGTCATCGCGCGCGTAGATAGGACGCGCCTCGACCTTGGCGGCGACGACGCGCCAGCCTGAATCCTGCCGCTCGAGAGTAAGATCGATGAGGCCGAGGTGGCTGCCCCAGAAGCCCGGCATGAAGGCGGGAACGCCATAGAGCGCGCCCGCCGCGACATCGACGCCCTCGATGCCGGCAAAATCCGCGCCGGGCAGCAGCAGGTGCTGGTGGCCCAAGAAAATCGCGTCGACGCCGGGAACCCGCGCGAGCGCGAGCGCGGCATTTTCTTCGCCGGGCTGAGGCGGGCTTTTGCGCGATATGCCGGAATGGCACAGCGCGACGACAATATCCGCACGCGCGCGGAGCTGCGGCACGTAGAGCCGCGCGGCTTCAGCAATACCCGTCGTCGTCACGCGGCCGGCAAGATGGCTCTGATCCCACTGCATGATTTGCGGCGGCGTGAAGCCGATGATTCCGACGCGCAGCTTTTGTTCGACGCCCGACTCATCGCGGAAGGCGCGTTCGAGCACGAGCCAGGGTTGAACGTAGAACGTTCCGTCCTGCTTGAATATGTTGCAACAGACGGCTGGGAAGTTCGCGCCCGCCAGAGCGACGTCGAGGAAATCAAGCCCGTAGTTGAACTCATGATTGCCAAGCGTGCAGGCGGCATAGCCAAGCACATTCATGGCGGCGATCATCGGATGAATGTCGCCCTTTTTCAGGCCTTTGGATAGCGCGACATAATCGCCCAGCGGCGTGCCTTGGATGATGTCGCCATTGTCGAGCAGGAGCGAATTTTCCGCTTCCGCGCGCGCCGTAGCGATGAGGCCCGCGGTCCGCGCGAGACCAACCCGGTCGTCGGGCCGGTCGCGGTAATAATCATAGGCGAAAATATTGGCGTGAAGATCGCTGGTGCCCATCAGGCGAAGCTGCAAGCGCGGCGTGGCGGCGGCCGGAGAGGGCGGCATGTCATCCTCGATTTTGCGGGCCGCGCAAATCAAACCGCCCGGGCGTCGCAGCGGCATTTCATAGGGGGCGCCTGTAAATATGTCGAGGCGAATGGCGCGGTTTGGTCAATTGCCTCCGCCCAGCCCCCATCCGGCCGAGGCGCGCCGGTTGAGGCCGCGTCTCGTCACAATGGCGTGGCGGCCGCGTGAGACGCGTGAGACGCGGAATTGGTCGCCTGCGGCGGCGTGGGCGGCGCTCCTATCTTGCCGAGGTCCCAGCCTCCGGGAGGAACGGGAACGTCATTGGCCGCAGGGTTGGGCGGCGTCGTATGGAAATTGGCCAGCGCGACCGCGTCAGCGGCGAGCGCCTTGGCGTCCATCTTGGCGGCTACTTCATCGCGTTTCTTGGCCGCGTCGAGATCGCCCTGCTGGGCCGCCAGAGAGAACCAGAGCCAGGATTGGTTGATATCCTGAGCGAGCCCCATTCCGCGCGCATAGAGGATCGCCAGATTATATTGGCTGTCCTTGACGCCCAGTTGCGCCGCTTTCTGGAACCAGTTCGCCGCCTCGGAATAATCGGGTTTGATGCTGCCGCCCCCCTCGGCGATGAGCACCGCAAGATTGTGCATGGCGCGCGCATTGCCCGCCTCAGCGGCTTTTTTATACCAGGCCATGGCGAGCGGCGCGTCGCGCCCGACGCCTGTGCCTTTTTCGTAGAGGGAGCCCAGCCGGTATTGCGCCGGTGCGAGACCCTGCGCCGCCGCCCTGTCGAACCATAGGAAGGCCGCACGCGGGTCGCGCGTCATGTTGCGCCCATCGGCGAGGCGGGAGGCAAGCTCGAACTGCGCGGCCGGATCTCCGGCGGCGGCCGCGTCGTGCAAAGCTTGCGGCGCTGCGGCCGGGATTGAGGCCACGAGGTCGGCAGGGGCAGGCGACAGGAACTTTGCCGTTGGGCCGCTGGCCGCCGGGGCTGCGCTTATGGATCCAACGGGCGTCGTATCAAGCGCGCGCGCGTCGATCTTGGCCGGCGATGCGGGCGCGCTTGCGTCTTTGGAAGGTTCCGCGCTGGCCAGCTTGGGCGTCGCAATTGATTCAGTCTCGGATTTTTGCGTGCTGGGCTGGCGCATTACGCCAAGCTCAACGAAGGCGATCGTCAGCAGGGCGACCAAGGCGACGCCCAGAAGAATCGGTCGACGGCGGGCGGCAAAAAAAGTCTTCGCTTGTTCAATACCGCCGACGGCGCCAGCGGAGTCGGGCGAAGGCCTGGCGCCGCCTTTGGCGACATTGCTCGCCGTCTCGGCAAGCGCCGCCTGCGCCGCGCGCCGCGCCGCCGCGATATGCGCATTGACCGCGCTTTTAGGATTGGCGTTGGCGATGGCGTCATTTTCGAACGCGCGCAGCGGCGCCCCGGACCCTGGTTCAATCAGAAATTCCGACCCATCGATCGAGCGCATCGGCGTTGCCGGGGGTAATTGCGGCGCGCGTGGATCCGGGCCTTTGTCGGCGCGCGGTTCCGACGTCGGCCTCGCAGGCGCAAAGACTGGCGCCTCGCGGATCGTTGCATCCATCGCATTCAGCGCGGCGCTGGCGGGGGCCGGACTGGCGGCGCCGTAGCTCGCGGCGGGAGGCGGCGCATTTGAAGAACCCTGCGGCGCCTGACCGCCCCGCGCAACATCCTCCTCGATCTGCCCAATGCGGTCGACAAGCGTCTCCAGCATGTCATGCACACCGCCGAGGGTCGTTTGAATCCGGCGATCGGAATTGCTCTGTTCAGCGCGCAAATCAGCGAGGCCGCGGATAAAGGCGTCATCGGCGCCCACCGCGTTGGCGGACGGCGCCGAAGAGGCGTCGCGCAAGGCCCGCCGGGTCTCGTCGAGCTGAGCAAGCAATTCGGCGACCATGCGTTCGAGCGCGCCAGTATCGGAGGCGCCCCCCTTCGAGGCAATCTGGGCGGACAGCGCCTCAACCGCTTGATCGATCCGATCGACCGCCTGTTGCGAGGAAGGGCCGCGATCGATCTTGTCGTGAAGCGAGCGCAGCGTCTGCTCGAGAAGGCCGGTGTCAATGACCGGATCCGGTCGCCGATCGATGCGCGCGCCAAGATCGTGGATCATGCTCTCGAAGGCGCCGGCGTCGATGGCGGCCGGAGTTGGTCTGTCCAGCTTGGCGCTGATCTCGCGCATCAGGCCTTCCAGAGGCCTTGTGTCGAGCGCCGCAGGCCGCTCGCCCAGCTTGCGCAGAACCTGCTCCAGGGGAGCCGTGTCGATGACCGGGCTGGCGCGTCGATCGATGCGCGCGCCAAGATCTTGTATCATGCTCTCGAAGGCATTTGGATCGATTGCCGCCGCGATCGGCCTGTCGAGCTTGGCGCTGATTTCGCGCATCGCCCTCTCGAGCAAACTCGTATCGAGCGGCGCGCTGGGCGGCGATGCATAGTGGGTCTCGATGCTTTGGCGCACGCCATCGATGCGTCGCGACAGATCTTCAAGCGCGCCCGGATTGAATGCGGGGGCGGCAGACGGGCGTTCGAGCGCCTGATCCATTCTGGAGGCGATCTGCTCAAGCCGCCGTTCGATCGAGTTCAGGGCTGAGGCCGGGGTCGAACGCTCGACCTGCGCGCGCGCTTCAGCGAGCGAGGCGACAACCTCGGCTGATTCGTGTTGCGGCGTCAGGCTCGTCGACATGCGGTCCACGCGATCGGCAAGTTCGCCAATCTGTCTTTCAAGGCGATCCACCGGCATAGGCCGCTGCGCGAGGGCGCTTAAAAGAGTGCGCGTCTCTTCGACTTGTTGACGGATGCGCTCGAAGGCCCGGGGGTCAATGCTCGCATCCGCGATACCGTCGACCTTGGCGCCGATAGAGCCAATCTCACGTTGCAGCGCCGCAACGGCCTCGCGAGGATCGTGGGTGCGCAAAGATTCGCGCAGTCCAGCGACGAGCCCCTCGACGGGCGCTAGCAAATTGTCGCGCGCGCCATTCTCGCGGGACACGGCGACACGCTGGCTGAGATCGCGGATCGCGCCTTCAAGCGCCACGACCGCATTTCTCGGCGCAAGATCGGCGAGACTGCGCGACATCGCGGCCAGCTCGGCCCGCAGGGCTTCAATATTGGCGGCAGGCGCCTCGCGCTTTTCGCTTTGCTCGCGCCGCAATTCGTCAAGGCGCTGACTCAGTTTTCTGATCTCGATTTGCAGGGAGCCGGCCGCGCTCAAGTCTTGCGCCGCTCTTTCCTGCGCTCCGTTCTCTCTAATGGCGTTTTCGTCGGCGCCGCCTTTGGCCGCCGGCGCTTCGATGCCGAAATTGCGCCAGCCGCGCTTTGGGGGCTCTGGCGCGCCGCCAGCGCTGCGGGCGTCCAGTTCCTGGCGACGGCGTGCGATCTGCGAGACCGCGTCGTCGATGTCGATGCGTGGACGGGCGCGAGGCGCGCCGCGGCCCTTGTCGGACGTTCCGATTCGCTGCGACAATTCGCTCATGCGCTCGTCGAGATCGCGCGCACGGTCGACGCGCGGTTCCGCCTGGACGGCCGGTCGCTTCACCAATGCGTCGCGCTCCGTCTGCTGCCTGACGATTCGCTCTTCGAGACTTTCGAGACGGCCGACGACAGCTTTCAAAGTCTCGCGCTCGTCGCGCCGGCCATCCTGGCTCCGCTCCATTAGGCTTGCGACGGAATCCAAAGCGCGTGCGGTGCGTGCGTCGCTTTTCGCCGCGCGGCTCTCAAATCTACTGATCGCGGCGTCGAGCAATTCGTCGGCGCGCCCCGATTCATCGAGCGGCGCCGGGCGGGCGCGAACGCGCAGACGAAAGTCATCGCGCTCATCCGCCCCGTCGCGGCGCAAGCGGCCGGCGCGCGCTTCATCGCGGCTGGACAAGCCAGACAATCGGTCGCCGATGGCGTCGAGCTTCTCGTCTTCGTCGAAATCACCGGGATCGACGCCCTGGTCGGCGGCCTGATCGGCGATGACTTCATCGAGCCATTCGCCCAAGCTCATACCAGCGCGGCGCGCCGCTTCCTGCGCGGCGTCGCGCGTTTCACGGCCGACTCCTCTGACGCTCCAAGCAGCGGCTCTGTTCATTTTTGCAACCGTAACCGGGATTTTTACAAGCGAAGCGCCACCGGCCCGATTTGGCGCCGCAGCCCGCATGTTTCGGCGCGCGTGGTGAAGAAATCGTTAATGACGCCCTTGATTCGCGCCGGGCGATGATCAATCGCTTCGTCGAGCGGTTGTATTGCAAGTCAATGACAACCTTAGATTGCTTGAATGAGATGGCTAGGCCGGATCGCGCCCGGCCGCAAACGAACCATTTTGATCTGAACCCGGCTTGGCGAGCTTTTTTCCAATTTCCGTCACTTCGCCGGCTCGGCCGTCAGATTGACTTCACTGCCGGCGGTTTTGCGCTCTTTTTGAGATGATAGGTCAACGCCAACGCCACGCAATGGCGCAAAGCCTGATCGGAAATCTGATCCCCGCAATCGAACAAGATGCTTCTATTGCCGCCGAATCTGAATTCCTTGGGATAGAATTCACGGAAGGTTGCGATCAGGTTGGTCTGGCAATGAAAATACATCGCATATCGCGCCGGCGTTGACTTTACCTGGTCGATGCGAATGGTGCTGCCGCTTCCCGTTTGAGCGGTGACGTAGCTAGGCTGTCCCCATTTGAGCACCTCCTCGAGTTCGCCGACGCCTTCGGTCGCCAAAGCCGTCTCGAATATGAGTTCGCGCAGGAACAGCAAATTTTCCCTCAAGGCGCCGGGATAAGCATGGAAAACCACCTCGACCTCGGCGTTTTCGAACGCTCTTTCAAGCATTCCGCCGCCCTTGCCGTTCATCGACGATCCGCAGCGCCTCAGCAAAAGCGGCATCCACGCTAAGCCGGCTTGTATCGAGAAGCGCCGCGTCCGGCGCCGCCTTGAGCGGAGCGGCGGCGCGGCCCGAATCGCGGGCGTCGCGTTTGGCGATGTCGGCGAGGATCGCGCCATAATCGACCTTTTCGCCGCGCGCGGCGAGCTCGAGAGCGCGACGCTGCGCCCGCACCTCGGGGCTCGCGGTGACGAAAATTTTGACGTCCGCCTGCGGGCAGATGACGGTTCCTATGTCACGCCCGTCGAGCACCGCGCCGCCGGGGCGCTGGGCGAAATTGCGCTGCGCCTGGATCAACGCCTCACGCATCGCCGGCAGGGCGGCGACGACCGAGGCCGCCTCGCCCATCTCGCGGGTGCGCAACCGCGCCTCGTCGAAATCGGTCAGCGCGAGGCCCCGCGCCGCAGCGATCGCGGCTTCAACGTCGCTGAGATCCCGGCCCCGGTCGAAAAGAGCAGCCGCCGTCGCCCGATAGAGAAGCCCGGTGTCGAGATGAGGCAAAGCATAGCGTCCGGCGAGCCGGCGCGCGAGCGTGCCTTTGCCCGAGGCCGCCGGTCCGTCGATTGCGATGATCATGCTTGAAGGGCCCCGCCGAACGATGGGGCTCTTAAGGCTTCGTCGCGCCGCTGTCACGCGCAAGGTTTAGCCCTTGATTAGACGGCCGGATCGGCGACGCGCAGCGGCGCAACGCCGGGGCCGGCGGTCATGGATCGAAGCGAGGCGAATATCCCCTCGCAATCGGCATCGCCCGGACGATATTGTTTCGACACACGGGTCCGGTTGGCCGCTGACAATACGAAGGACGCTCTAAATGAAATGCCTGCGATTTCGTTCAACCACGCGCGTCGCCGGGTTGGCCCTGGTATGGCTTGTCGGGGGCGCCGGTTTCGCGGCGGCGGACGACGCTCCGCCTGTCCCGGAAATCCACCCGGGCGTCTTGATGGGCTATCTGCCAAAAACCACGATTCCCGACAGCCTCGCCCTTCTGCCGCCGCCCCCGACGGATGGGTCCGCCGTGCTCGCGATGGATGAGGAGATCAGCCGGACGAATCTTGCGCTGAAAGGCACGCCACGCTGGGATCTCGCAGCGCTCGACGCCGATCTGTCGTTCCCCTCAGCCGCTGGCGATTTCGCCTGCGCGCTGGGCGCGCCGGTAACGCAGGCGGACACGCCGCGCCTCTATCAGTTGCTGCGCCGCGCCATGACCGATGGCGGCTCCTCCACAGGCAAGGCAAAGGAAAATTACATGCGCAAGCGGCCGTTCATGGTCAACAAGGCGCCGACCTGCACGCCCGGCGACGAGGACGCTCTTACGCATAACGGCTCCTATCCCTCCGGGCATACGGCGATCGGCTGGACCTGGGCGCTGATTCTCAGCGAAATATCCCCCGAACAGAGCCAGGCGATTCTGGCGCGGGGCCGCGCTTTCGGGCAGAGCCGCGTCGTCTGCAATGTTCATTGGGAAAGCGATGTGATCGAGAGTTTGACGCTCGCGGCGGGAACGGTCGCGCGGCTGCATGACGAGCCGGCGTTCCTCGCCGATCTCGACGCCGCGAAGGCCGAACTCGCCGCCGTTCGCGCCAAAAAGCTCGCGCCCCAGCGCGACTGCAAGGCGGAAGCCGACGCCCTGGCGCAGCAACCGATGCAGGCGCCGTAGAGGGCTGGCCGCTGATAACGGTCAGAGTTGGTTGCGTACACTGAGTGCGCCCAGCGCCCACCCTTCAGGCAAATTGCGCGCCGAGTTGCTCCATCAGACCGCGAAAGGCGGGAAAGCTGGTCGCTATCATAGCGGAATCGTCGATCGCCATCGCTCTGTCCGACGCCATCCCCATGACAAGAAAGCTCATGGCGATACGATGGTCGAGATGGGTCTCGACGAGACCTCCGCCGCGCACGTCGCCGTCGCCGCCGCGCACGATCAGATCGTCGCCGTCGATGGCGTGGTCGACGCCCGCCGCGGCCAGACCCGCCGCCACGGCGGCGAGGCGATCCGATTCCTTGACGCGCAATTCGTGCAGGCCGCGCATCCGCGTTTCGCCTTGCGCAAAGGCGGCGGCGACCGCGAGGACGGGATATTCGTCGATCATCGAGGGCGCGCGGGCGGCAGGCACGTCGACGCCCCTCAGCGCGCTGGCGCGCACCCTTAAATTCGCGACATCCTCGCCGCCCTCCAGACGCTGATCGACCACTTCGATTTCAGCGCCCATTTCGAGAAGAGTCGTCAGCAGGCCGGTGCGCAGCGGGTTCATCATCACGCCCTCGATCGTAATATCGGAGCCCGGCGTGATCAGCGCGGCGACCATCGGAAAAGCGGCCGAGGAAGGATCGGCGGGAACGACGACCGGATTAGGCCGCAACTCGGGACGCCCTTTGAGCGTGATCCGCCGGCCCGCGACGCCTTCCGGCGCAACCTCGACCTCGGCGCCGAAGTGGCGCAGCATTTTCTCAGTGTGATCGCGCGAGGCTTCCGTCTCGATCACAGTTGTTGCGCCCGGCGCGTTGAGCCCGGCCAGCAGCACGGCCGATTTGATCTGCGCGGAGGCGACCGGCGTGCGATAGACGATCGGCGCCGGCTCGCTGGTTCCGCGCAACACGATCGGGCAGCGCCCGCCCTCGGTCTGCGAGAGCACCTGCGCGCCCATCAGTGCAAGGGGATCGAGGATGCGGCGCATCGGGCGTTTGCGCAGAGAAGCATCGCCGTCGAACGTCGCGGTGACGGCATGACCGCCGACCACGCCCATCATCAGTCGCGATCCGGTGCCGGCATTACCGAAATCGAGCGGATGCGGCGGCGCCAGCAGCGCCCCCACCCCCATTCCGGCCACGCGCCAGTTTCCCTCGCCAATGCGCTCAATGCGCGCGCCAAGCGCCTTGCAAGCCTCGCCGGTGCGCATCACATCGTCGCCTTCCAGCAGCCCGGCGATGTCGGTGACGCCCCGGCAAAGCAGGCCGAAAATGAAAGCGCGATGCGAAATCGATTTATCGCCCGGCGGGCGCACCGCGCCCTTGAGCGCGCCGCCGCGGCGGCAAGAGAGCGGCGTCGCCGCGATATTCGGGTTCGAAGACACGTTTTAGCTCACAATTCCCACGAAACCCTGATCCTTTGGCGCTTCGCCAGCCCGGGGCTGGTAGCATCCGGCGTCTCGCGTGTCGACAAGCGATGCAAAGCGCATTGACATGGGCTTTGCACCCGACTAACCGAAGCCACCCAAAGCGATTACCCGAGATCAGGGATTTTACAGAAGTGGCGAAAGTCGAGCTCGGAACCAAGCGCCAATGCCAGAACTGCGGCGCCAAATTCTTCGATCTGAACAAAGACCCAATCGTCTGCCCCAAATGCGGAACCATCTTCCAGGGGGTGGCGGCGCGCGCCCAGCGCGCGGCGCCCAAGGACGAAGAGGAGGAAGAGGAGGCCGCGGCGCCCGCCGGCATCGAACTGGTGCCTCTGGAAGAGGCTGATGTCGAAGAGGAGAAGGTCGCCGCTGTCGCTGACGACGATATCGAAGTCGAGGACGATGGCGCCGTGGAAGACACCTTCCTCGAAGAAGAAGAAGAGGATGACGACGACGTCGCCGCGCTGATCGACGGCGATATCGTCAACGACGAGGAACCGTGACGTCGCAAGCAGCGCGCGAAGCATGGATGTGCGGGGTTTAACGGGCGATTACGAGGAAAACGCGAAACAGGCCTTGTGAGCGGACCGTCTTTGAGTCTATACAGCGCCCCGCTGCAAACGAGGCCGGTCCCAACCGGCCCCGCTCATCGGGTTCTTGATTTTTGGGGCCATAGCTCAGTTGGGAGAGCGCTTCAATGGCATTGAAGAGGTCGTCGGTTCGATTCCGTCTGGCTCCACCAACCACTTCCGTCCATCGCGCGTTTCTGCGCCTTCATTTTAGATAGCGCAGGGCGACGCCGACAAATATAGCGTTTTACTCGTCGAGGCCTGCCGCGCCTCAGGCGTCACGGCCATTCAGTTTCGGCGAAAGCTAGGCGTCGCGACGATCTCGACAACTTGGCGAGCGCCCTGCTCTCACATCAGCATCGTCGTGACATAGAAGAAGGCGAGAAACACGATTCCGAGGCCCCAGACGATTGCGCTGATTTCGCGCGCGCGGCCCGTCGCAACGAATATGAGAATCAAGCTCAACGTCCCAAGCGCCATGCCGTTGATGAGATTGTTGGTCAACACGGTGACGAGCAGCGTCAGAACGATCGGAATGGCGTTCGACAGATCGGTCAGATCGATGCGTGCGAGGCCCTGCATCATCAGCACGCCGACGACCACAAGCGCCGGTGCCGTGGCTTGTGGAGGCACGATCACAAAGATCGGCCAGAAGAACAGCGCGAGCGCGAAGAGCGCCGCCGCCGTGAGGGCGGTAAGGCCCGTGCGCCCGCCCGCCTGAACCCCCGCAATCGACTCGATATAGGCGGTGACGACCGAAGTTCCGAGGATCGGACCGACGATGCTTGCCGTCGCATCTGTTGCGAAGGCGGCGGTTGCGCTGGGGATCGAGCCGTCAGGCCGGCGGAGATTGGCCGCGCCGGTGACGCCAATCAACGTGCCGAGCGTCGAGAAAAATTCAGCGCAGATGAAATAAAATAGCAGCGGCAACGCAATAAGGAAATTGCCGAACAGCCATTTGAAATCAAGCTGGCCGAAAGTGCTCGCCGGCCATTTCGGCCAGGCGACGAGCGAGGCCGGCGCTGTCGTCACCATCTTGCCGCCGGCGCCCGGTACGAACAAACCGACAAGCGTGATCGCGGCGACGGCGATGATCAGCGCGCCGGGAACCTTGCGCACCACGAGCACCGGGGTGAGCAGAATGCCGACCATGGTGAGCAGCACCGCCGGGCTCTTGAGCGAACCCATCGCGATATAGGTCGAGGGATTGGCGACGATGAAGCCGGCCCCACGCAGGCCGATGAAGACGATCAATGTGCCGACCGCCGCCTGGATGCCGATTTTCAGCGCCTCGGGCACCTCCTTGGCGACTTTCTCGCGCAGCTTCGACAACGACAGGATGAGAAAGACGATTCCGGTAAAGGCGACCATCGCCAGGGCGCCTTGCCAGGGCGCGCCCATTTGCTTGACGATGACATAGGTGAAGATGACGTTGGACCCCATCGCAGGCGCGACGGCCAGCGGCAGGTTGGCCCAAAGGCCCATCATCGCCGAGCCGAAGAAAGCCGCGAGCGCGGTGGCGATCACGAGATCGCCACGGTCCATGCCGGCGTTCGACATGATCGAGGGATTGACGGCGAGGATATAGGCCATGGCGGCGAAGGTAGTCGCGCCGGCGATCAGCTCTTGCGAGACCGAGGTCGCGCGCTCGGACAAATGAAAGGTGCGGTCGAGGAAACCGCTTGAAGGCGGCGCCGCGGAGCTTGCGTTCGAGGCGGTTCGGTCTTCCATGCTTCAACCCTTCGTCGCCCTTTGGCGGCAAAGGCCATCATGCAAGACACGCGCCGCTCTTCTGCATTGTTTCAGTTTTAATTTTCGTAGTCGACCCAAGCCGATCGCTCTGTCCGAAGCCCCGGGCCGCTTTTCCCTTGCAGGACCGCTCGATAGCGAGACAGACGGTCGATTGCAGGTTTTCATGCTAATCTGGACAGCCTCGGACGGGCGCTATGAGCGACAAGCGGAGGCTAAGGACGTGATCGATCATGGCGAGAGCCTGGGCAAGCAAACCGCCAAATCGATCCAGGTCTGTTCGTGGCAGACGAACATTCCCACCAAGACGAAGGTCGCCGACCCGCGAAAGCGCCCGGCGGTGGCCCTACTCAAAGTTGGGATCGCCGCGCTTCTCGTGACGGTGGCGGGCGGCGCTTGTGATTTCCTCGTTGCGAACCGACCCGCGGCCGCCGAGACAAATACGCTGGCGCCTATCGAGGCCGCGCGTCTCTCCGTCGCGGTGCTGCCCTTCGCCAATTTGTCAGGCGATCCGACGCAGAATTATCTCGCCGGCATTCTCACCGATGAATTGACCACCGCGTTCGCACGCCTCCCCGGCAGCTTCGTCATCGCGCGCAATACGGCTTTCACTTACAAAGGCGTGCCGGTCGACGCCAAGGCCATCGGCAAGGACCTCGGTGTGCGCTATGTGCTCGAAGGCTCGGTCCAACCCGGCGGCGAGCGGGTGAGGGTCGACGCCCGGCTCATCGACACCGACAGCGGCACGCAAATCCGGGGCGATCAATTCGACGCCGCCCGCTTCGACTTGTTGCAGATGCAGGACGAAATCTTCACCCATCTGGCGCCCGCGATAGTCGCTCAACGCGCCGACATCGAAGCCGCCCGACTCAACCGGAAGCCCACCGCAAATCCTAAGGCTCAGGACTTGGCCTTCCAGTGCATTGCCGCCGTGGAAAAAGGCGAATTTGCCGGCAAGGAAGCCGAAGCGACTTTCCGTCTCTGCGAACAAGCGCTCAAGGCCGATCCCGAGAACGTCCGCGCCCTGAGCTATTTGTCTCTCAAGTTCTGGTTCCCAGTGGGGCTCGGCCGCAGCGCCGATCCCGAGGCCGGTCTCAAGCGAGCAGATGGATTGGTTTCGAAAGCGCTCGCCCTCGATCCAGATTACGCCCCTGCGCACGCCTTCAAGGCGAGCATACGCGAGCTCCAGACGCGCTACGATGAGGCGATCGCGGAAGACGAACGCGCGCTCGCCTTGGACCCGGCGATCGTCGACGCCGATGCGCACCTCGGCTGGACATATCTCGGCCTCGGGAATTTTGAAAAGAGCCACGAATATTTCGACAAGGCGATTCGGCTCAGCCCACATGATCCAGGTTTAGGTCTTTGGGTTAGCGGGAACACGGCCGCTTGTTTCGGGCTGAAGCAGTACGATCAGGCGATCGAATGGGCTGACCGGGCGATCGCGATCAATCCGAGCAATGTGTTTGCGCATGGAGACCTCATCGCGGCGTTTGCGTTGACGGGCCGTGAGGCCGAGGCCCATGAGGCGCTCCAGCGTTACCTGGCGCTCCCTCTTACCGGAATCGCCACCATCGCAGCGTTTAAGGCGTTCCTCGCCCAGGTCGCCAATCCGCGCAGCGATCCGCGCACGCTGGAAGGCTGGGAGCGGACAATCGATGGCCTGCGCAAAGCAGGAATGCCCGAGGAGTAAAGGCTCGGGTAGATCGACGACATGCCTGGGCGTGCGGCGGCTTCGCTCCTTGCGGACATACAAATTGGGACGACGCCGGTCACCATACCACCGGATGCGCCTCCCCGGTCTGCACGTTGATAAATCCGTCTGGCGCTTGCTCGCACGGCGCGACCAGCACCCAGGTCCAGGGCGCGCAGGTGAGGGTTGCGAACATCAGCCGCTCAGGAAATCCCGGATACCAGCGCGGCCGGAAGGTCGGTTCGTACATCCAGTCGACTTGTCTCGCTTCGGCGTAGAGATTCTGCATTTCGGCGTCGAGTTCCTCGGCCGGGCGGCAAGACATCAGGCCGCCGATCTCAAAGCGCACGGTGGCGGCGAGTTCGCCCTCGCGCACTAGCGCCCAGCCCCCCTGGATGTCCATCAAGGCGTTGACGGCTTTCGCCATCGCCGGGTCGGAGGAGCCAACAGTCCAGATATTGTGCTTGTCATGGGCGACCGAGCAGGCGAGCGCGGTTTCGGGGTCACGCGGCCCGCAGCCGCGCCAAAACATTTTCGAAATCCTCCCCTCGCCCGAGAAGCGATCGACAATGGCGAATTTGGTGATGTTCTCGGCTGGGTCGCGTTGAACCTCGCCGTCGCGGACGGGCATTTCGAGCGTGTAGAAATCGGGATGCCAGTGGAACGGGCGAATGACGGCGGCCTTCATCGTCGCGCGCCCTGGCGCGGCGTGAAGCGCGAAATCCTCAGCCTTCACCTCGCGCTGGATATTGACCGTATGCGTCGCCCATCTCGGCCAGTCGATGCGAGGAACGGCGCCGATGTAGCGTTTGCCTTCGGAAATCTGCGCGCCGTCGGCCCAGACCTTTTCGATTTTGAGCGACAGCAGATCGGAAAGCAGCACGACATCGGCGAAGCGGCCCGGCGAAAGGCTGCCAACAAACGGCGTCAGCCGCATGTGCCGCGCCGGATTGATGGTCGCGCATTGAATCGCGATCTCCGGCGCAAGGCCGTTTTCGATCGCCAGCCGCACATTGTAGTCGGTCGCGCCAAGCTCCAGCGTATGCGAGGCGCTGCGATCATCCGTGGTGAAGGCGATCTGCGACCAGTCGGCGAGTCCCTTATCGATAAGGAACTTCACGATCTCGGGCATCGCGTAGATGCGCAACTCGATGAAGAGGCCGCGCGTGAGCTTGTCCCAGGTCTCTTCCGGCGTCTGCACCTCGTGATCGGAGGCGAGGCCGGCTGATGCGAAAGCGTTGATCGAAGCGGCATCGCGCAAGCCTGAGGCATGGCCCTCGACCACCCCCCGCGCGGCAAACGTCGCCTCGATCATGCCCCAGAGCCGTTTATAGGACGGGTTGTCGGGGTTCCACACCGCCGGCCAGTCCATCACTTCATCGAGGCCCGCCACCATCAGGCTCTCGGCCATAAATTGCTTCTGTTCGTCATAGCCGAAATAGCCGCCGCCCCATTCATAGGCGGTGGGGGGGACGGCCGAACCCGGCAAGGGAAATATCTTGAGCGGCGAGCCGCGCTTGCGCGCCTCGAGCCAGAATTCGAGATTGCGCGGGCCGTTGACGTTGGAGAATTCGTGGCTCGCTTCACAGGTCCAGGTATTGCCGCGCGGCAGCACCAAAGCCGCTTCCCATTCCGGCGTCAGATGCGAGCTTTCGATATGCTTGTGGACTTCGCCAAAGCCGGGAACCGCGGCGAGCGCCGGCTCATGGAAGCGTTCCCGGACCTCGCCTTGATATTCCCCAGCTGGACCGATCCAGGCGATCCGGCGACCCTTGACGATAATTTCCCAATCCTCGCGCCAGGAGCGCGTATGGACATCAAGGAGGCGGCCGACCCGCAAAGCCTTGTCGGCCGGGCGCTTCCCAAGCGCGGTCAGCACGAGATCCTGACGGATGCGCACTTCCTTTGCGGCGTCGATCAAATCGTCGCACAGAGGAGCCGATTGATTGGGGATATGGCGAGTCCCCTCGTCCATCAAAGTCCCATCCGCCATCTGAGCATAGACCCTTCCCGGTCGGCCGCCTCAGTTGACGGCGTTCGTGCTTGGCCGCATGCGCGGCCCGGACATTGTCGCTTTATGCCACGCCAGGCAACCGATCCAAATCCTTTTCACTGTTGGTCTCGCCAGCGGGGCTCACGGCGCAGGACGCACGCACACTCTAAGCCACCGATTCGGCCGCGGCCGCGACCACGCCATGGCTGGACCGATACACCGCGATTGTCGCAAGAAACGCGGCGAAGGCGCAGCCGACCACAACGGCAGCAATGGCGTGCGTCGCAGCGTCCGGTCCCGGCCTGGCGGCGAGCTCAAAATAGGCGGTTCCGAAGGTCGCTACGCCGATCAAGCCCGAGATCTGCGAATTCGTGGTGATGAGGCCGCTCATATCGGGCGCATAGCGGGCCTCGACCGCCGAAGTGAGATGGCGGATATTGGCGGTGTAGCCGATCCCCAGTCCAAGGCCGCCGAATCCGAGCAATATGAAGAGCAGGATGGCGCCGCCATATCCGCTGAACAGACAGGCGCTGATCGCGAGATAAGCGGCTGCGAGAATGAGATAGCCGAAGGGCGCGACCAGAGGCATGATTCGCGCGGGCAAATGCCGCACGACCGGGCCGCCGATTCCAAACGCCGCGACCCACGACACCAGAGCGCATCCCGAATAGAGAGCGCTCTTGCCAAGACCTTGCTGCAGATAGAGAGCCAACGTGAACAGCAGCGCGAAATAAGTCATGCTGGCGGCGGCGAAAGCGACGAGCGCCCAGGCGATGGCCGGTTGGGACACCAGATGGAGATTGATCAGCGGCGTGTCTCCGCGCGCGGCGATGCGCCGTTCGATGACGATGAACGCCGCAAGAGGGATGAGGCTTACGCCCAGACACAGCCAGATCCATAGCGACCAACCTTGCGCGCGGCCGAGAATGAGCGGCGGCAAGGCCAGCAGCACGGTCGCGCACAGAGTCGCCACGCCCCAGAGATCGAGCCGCCGCGGCCGGCCGCCAGGGTCAGCGGGCAGGAATCGCAGCGCCGCGACAAACAGCGCCACGCCGATCGGCAGATTGATCAGGAAGATCGGCCGCCAAGCCAGGTCGAACAAATTGGCTGAGACGAGCACGCCGCCCGCGACCTGCCCGGCGACGGCGCCGATCGACAGCGCCACGGAATAGTGGCCGAGCGCGCGAGCGCGCGCATCGCCAAAGAAGTTAAGCTGAATCCCGATCAACACCTGCGGCACCATCAGCGCGGCGCCGATTCCCTGAACGACCCGCGCCGCGATCAGCGCAGCCGCGCCAGGGGCCAGCCCACAACCGAGCGAAGCGGCGGTAAATAGACACAACCCGACGAGGAACAGCCGCCGATAGCCATAGATGTCGCCCAGCCGTGCGCCGGTGATCAACAGCATCGCATAGGAGAGCACATAACCGGAGACCACGAATTGCAGTTCGCTGCCTGAGGCGTTCAGCCGATCGTGGATGGAAGGCGTCGCGACATTGACCACGGCGACGTCAACATTGGTGATGAACAGACCCATCAGCAGCACGGTCAAGAGCCCTGTCGCACGGCGTTTGTCCGTTTTCGTCATATCTTGCATGAAACTGCCTCGATCCAATTGCGACGCGTCAGGTCCCGCTGCTTTAAAGACGTTCGAGCTTTCGCGGTTTTGACAGGGTGTGAAAAAAATTCGACTGAGCGGCGCGCTTAAGCGGCGTCGTGAAATATGATGCCGACGGTATGGCGATGACCCGCGCGGATCTGGCTGACGCCATGGCGCAGATTCACGCGATAGGAACCACGAGCGCCCTGCACGGGTCTGCTGTTGACGGCGAATATGACCGCATCGCCCTTCTTCAAGGGAACCACAGCGACGCGCGACTGCATCCGGGGGCGCTGTTCGGTCAGCGCAAATTCGCCGCCGTCGAAATCCTTGCCCGGTTCGCTGAGCAATATCGCGACCTGCAGCGGAAAGACATGCGCGCCGTAGACGTCCTGGTGCAGGCAATTGTAGTCGCCCTCGCCGTACTGGAGCAGCAGCGGGGTCGGGCGCGTCTGGCCCGCCTCGTGACAACGCTGAATGAAGGCGGAATGATCGGCTGGAAAGCGAACGTCCATGCCCATCGCCTCATGCCATCGGTTCGCGACGGGCGCGAGGCGGGAATAGAGCGCGGAGCGAAGCGCTTCGACGAGGCTCGGCAACGGATAGGCGAAATACCGATATTCGCCGCGGCCGAAACCGTGCTTGCCCATGATGACGCGGCTGCGAAACCCTTCGTCCTTGCCATAAAGACGGGCGAGAGCATCACACTCCTCTGGGGCCAGTAGCGACGTCAGCGTCGTCCAGCCTTGGGCGTCAAGAGCCGCGGCGACGCCCGCCCAATCGCGCAATGCAAGCCGCCGATTGGCGTCAAAGGCGGAGACCAGGGCCGTCACGCCACGGCCTCGCGGTTGATCAGCCGCTTCTTGCGGCCCACTCCCCAGCGATAGCCGGAGATCGATCCATCCGCCTTCACCACACGGTGACAGGGAATCGCGACCGCCAAAACATTCGCCGCGCAGGCGGCCCCGACTTCCTGCGCCGTCGCAGGCGTCGGCAGAGTTTTCGCGATTTGACCATAGGTGGCGGTTTGGCCGGAAGGAATCGCCCTCAACGCCTTCCAGACGGCCCGTTCCAAGGCGCTGCCGCGCACGTCGAGCGTGATATCCAGTCCGCGGCCCGGCGCTTCCAGGAAATCGACGACTTTATCGAAAGGCTCACGCAGCCCATCGCCATCGCTGACGAGGCGGGCTTGTGGGAAAGCGGCAGCGAGTTCGCGGCGCAGCTTGTCGGGATGATCCCCTATCAGGATGGAGGCGACGCCCTGCGAACTCACAGCGACCAGCACGGCGCCGAGCCAGGAATCGCCGCAGGTGAAGCGAAGCTCTTCAGCCTCCACAGGGGCCTGGTTGAATATTGCGTTCATGGTTTTGATCCTTTGCGTTTGTGTAGGGCCACTTTCGCGAAAGGGGCGAACCCGCGCACTCCGGCTCTTGCTTTCAAATCAAGAAATGCATCGGCGGCGGCTATCGGCGCTACAAAACCGCGCGCGCATGGGGGCCAGAAGAAGCTTGTCTCACCTTGAGACCCCACGCCCGCTTGTTCAAGCGCGGCGCGCTTCCCGATCGAGCAAAGCGCGTTTACGTTCGACGCCCCATCGATAGCCCGACAGGGCCCCATCGTTGCGCACCACGCGATGGCAGGGGATGGCGACCGCCAATGCGTTGGCGGCGCAAGCGCCGGCGACCGCGCGCGTCGATTTTGGCGCGCCAATCTTGCGGGCGATTTCGGAGTAGGTGACGGTGACGCCCGCGGGGATTTCGCGCAGCGCCTGCCAGACCCTTTGCTGGAAAGCAGTGCCGCGCACGTCGAGCGGCAGATTGAGGCCGATGCCGGGCGCTTCGACGAAACCCACGACCTGGCCGACGAGAGTCTCGAACTCCGCGTCGGCGCCAATCAGATTGGCTTTGGGGAAGCGGTCTTGCAGGTCGCGCACAAGCGCTTGGGGATCATCGCCGATCAGGATCGCACAAACCCCCTTGTCGCTGCGCGCGACCAGGATCGATCCGAGCGAACACTCGCCCACCGCGAAGCGAATGGCGGCGCCGGCGCCGCCGTCCCTATAATGGGTCGGGCTCATGCCCAGCAATTCATCGGACTTCTCATAGAACCGACCGTTCGAATTGAACCCGGCGTCATAAATGGCTTCTGTCACAGTCCGGCTGCGCGTCAGTTCCTTCCGCACCTTGGAAGCGCGGTTCTCGACGGCATAGTCCTTGGGGGTTACGCCCGTTATCGCCTTGAACACGCGATGGAAGTGATAGCGGCTGAGACCCGCCGCCTTAGCCATTTCGGCCAAGGTCGGCGGCTCTTCGGCCTTGGCGATCAACCGGCAGACTTGCGCAATTTTATCAGCATTCCGCGCGTCTTGTGAAAGCAGATTCGGCTTGCATCGCTTGCACGGCCGAAAGCCAGCCGCTTCACATGCCGCCGCCGTGTCGTGAAAGCGCACGTTTTTTGGATTGGCGCCGCGCGAGGCGCAAGACGGCCGGCAATAGACGCCCGTCGTCGCCACTGAATAATAGAAAGCGCCGTCGGCCACCCGATCGCGCGCGACGACGCGAGCCCAACGTGGATCCTGCTCTGTCGCGGTCAGGAAAAGCTCGGGCTTCGCCGGACGGGCCCCATCTGCAATAGGACTATTGTTCATCGACATGCCTCTGGGAACTGACTTATGCCGCCCGTCTTAATGTTAAAGGCCCGCCTCGATCGCTCCGTCCCTTGCTTTCGAATCGAAATAGGCTGCGCGACACCGACGGCCGTTCATTTCTCGCGGGTGATCCATTTTTCATCGAGACGCCAGACTTCGTCGGCGCCAAACCGCAATTCCAGGCTCGAATCGCCGCGCGCATTCAAATTCGCGATTCCTGCAGCGACCAACTGGTCAATCCCTTTCAGCACCATCGCGCGCGCCGCCCCTGGCGCAAGTGGCGCGCCGTCCGGAATGGATGGCCTCGTCCGGATTGATCGACCGCGCGAAACTGATGCCATAGACGATTCCTTTTGACGCCGCGCATGAGAGACGGGACCGCTTATTCCTTTCGCCAATCATCGCCCAAGTCCTGGAGTCTTAACGCTTTCAATGCGCCGCCATAGGCCGAGCGAGCGCCAATCCGAGGATTGCAGCGCCGATTGTTGCGCCCGCCCCAACGCGATCACTCCGTTTCTTGCTACACAATCGGCGCCGCCTTCGCCGAACGCGGCGCATAAATCGTCCTTGGACGAAAAATAAAGATAGAATGTTCCTTTGGCGACGTCAGCGCCCGATGTCCGAACCCGCCACACACCGAGGCTGCCTCAGACGGTAGGATAAATCTAGCGGTTTGAGCGCGAGCGCCTACCATAAGTAGCGCCGCCGACTCGCGTCTTCACCTAAAATGCCGATCCTATGGTTAACGACTTCCTAGCCAAGCTTGCGTAAGGCTACATTGGGGTGATTCGGGCCTTCTTGGCGGAAGGAGCCCGGGTCATCGGCGGGGCCGTTCGAGCAATGTTCAAGCTCACCTCCGCGATCTGAGGGGGCCGGTGCTTGCGTAGGAAACAGAGGCCAAACCGCGAGCGGGGATCAACGCGTGGCGCGACAGGGCGGAGCATTTGCTGCGCGACGTTTTCCTGCGCCACCCTCGCCACGCTTCTCGTTTCGCCAGCCGCCTCCGCCGGAATCGCCTTGCCGATTCTGTCAGGCGACTCGACAGGCGAACAGGATCTGACCGGACTTGTCCTTCTCATCCTGCTGTTGTTCGGCACTTTTACCGCCGTGCTCCACCTATTGGGACGCCGCGACTGGACACGGCGCGAAAAAGCGCTCACCGCCGAACTCACCCAGACCCATGCGCGCCTCGACCGCGCGAATCTGTTTCTGTCCACAGAACCGCAGATCGTCATCGCCTGGGGCGTCGCCGACGGCGAGCCCGAAATCGAGGGCGATTATTCGCTTGTCACCGACACGCCGCTGCCGCGCCGTGTGCTCGGCTTCGGCTCGTGGCTGGCGCCGGACCTTGCGCAAAAGATGGATCAAGCGGTCGAGCGGCTTCGCGAGCGCGGCGAGGGTTTTTCGGTCGCGGTGGCGAGTTCGCGCGGTCGCCATTTCGAGATTGAAGGGCGCGCCGTCGCGGGCCGCGCCGTGTTGCGCATCCGCGACGTATCGGGCGATCGCCTGCAATTGGTGCGGCTTCGCGAGAGCCATACAGAGCTTCTCGAAGAGCTCGGCGCGATCCGGGCGGTCCTGGACGCCATTCCGCACCCGGTCTGGACGCGTGATGCCGACGGGCGACTGGCCTGGTCAAACGCCGCCTACGCGCGCGCCGTCGAAGCAAAGGATTCTGTCGAGGTCGGCGCTCGCTCGCTCGAGCTTTTCGACGGCGATGCGCGCGAGGCCGCCCACGCCGCGCGTGTCGAGACGGGAATCTGGCGCCAACGTACGCCCGCCGTCGCCGCCGGCGAGCGCAAAATGTACGAGGTCGTCGAAGTCGCGAGTCAAAATGGCGCGGCGGGCATAGCGAGCGATCTCTCCGAAACGATTGCGTTGCGCGCCGAACTCGATCGCCAGACGAGCTCTCATGCTCGGACGCTCGATCAACTCTCGACCGCCGTGGCGATTTTCGATCGCTCCAAGCGTCTGGTTTTCTATAACGCCGCCTATCGGCAGATCTGGTCGCTCGACCCTGCTTTTCTCGACCAGCAACCGACCGATGGAGAAGTGCTCGATCGCCTGCGCGCCAAGCGGCAATTGCCGGAACAGGCCGATTTCCGCACCTGGAAAGCGCAGCTTCAAGGAGCCTATCAGGCGATTGAATCAGCCGAATATGTCTGGTATCTGCCCGACGGGCGGACCTTGCGCGCAGTCGCCAGCCCCAATACGCAAGGTGGCGTCACCTATCTTTTCGACGACGTCACCCAGCGCTTCAATCTCGAATCGCAGTTCAACGCCCTGACCCGCGTGCAGGGCGAGACGCTCGATACGCTTAAAGAAGGCGTCGCAGTGTTCGGCATGGACGGGCGCCTGAAACTGATCAACCCGGCCTTCGCCGCGCTCTGGCGTTTCGACCCGGCCAATGCCGAGGCCAAGCCGCACATCGATGAAATGGCCAAATTCTGCGCGCCGCTCCTTGACGAATCGTCCCTCTGGTCGGCGCTGCGCGCCGTCATTGTCGGCCTGCCCGAAGAGCGCAAGGGCTATGAGGCGCGCATCGAACGCAAGGACGGCCTCGTTCTCGACTGCGCGGCGATGCCTCTACCCGATGGCGCGACGCTGCTCACCTTCCTGGACGTGACGGCGGGCGTCAATGTCGAGCGCGCCCTGACGGAGCGCAATCAGGCGCTCGTCAGCGCCGAGAAGCTGCGCAACGATTTCGTCCATCACGTCAGTTACGAATTGCGCACGCCGCTCACCAACATCATCGGTTTCGCGCAATTGCTCGCCGAAGGGGTTGTCGGCGAACTCAACGCCAAGCAACTCGAATATACCGGCTATGTCACTAAATCATCGGCCGCTTTGCTCGCCATCATCAACGATATTCTCGACCTTGCGACGATCGACGCCGGTGCGCTTGAGCTGCGGCTCGAGGAAGTGGATGTCGCCGAAGCGATGAAGGCGGCGGCCGAAGGCATTCAGGACCGGCTCACCGAATCGGCGATCGAATTGCGCATCATCGCCACCGACGGCGTCGGCTCGTTGCGCGCCGATGGGCGGCGCGTGCGCCAGATCCTGTTCAACCTCCTGTCCAACGCGATCGGCTTCTCGGCGCCGGGCCAGACGGTGACGCTGGCCGCGATGCGGCGAGGCGACGAGATTGTGTTCAAGGTCAGCGATCGCGGGCGCGGCATTCCCCCCGAAGTGCTCGATCGCGTATTCGAACGGTTTGAGACCCATACGGTCGGCTCCCGTCATCGCGGCCTCGGCGTCGGCCTGTCGATCGTGCGCGCGCTCGTCGAATTGCATGGCGGACGCGTTCTGATCGACTCGGCGCCCAACGAGGGCACGACGGTGACCTGCATTTTTCCGGTGGCCGGCGCGGCGGCCCTAACCCGCGCGGTCGCGTGACGTGATTGCGACCGCCAACGCAAACGGCGCGGATTCAGCATGGCGGATCGACCTGCCGGGCGAGGCGGCGACCGTCGCGCTGGCGGCGCGGGTCGCGCAATGGATCAAGCCGGGCGATCTCGTCGCGCTATCGGGCGATCTTGGCGCCGCCAAGACGACATTCGCCCGAGCGCTGATCCGACACCTGACGGGCGATCCCGCCCTTGAGGCGCCAAGCCCGACCTTCACGCTGATGCAGGTTTACGATGGCCCCGGCTATCCGATCGTTCATGCCGATTTCTATCGCATCCGTCAGCCCGACGAACTCTTCAACCTCGGCTGGGAGGAGGCGATTGAAGGCGCGCTGACCCTTGTCGAATGGCCGGAACGCGCCGGCGATCTTCTCGATCCCAACAGGCTGGAGATCGCGTTTCGCCTCGATATGGCGAAAGGCGCTGACTATCGCCTCGCGATCCTGAGCGGCCGCGGCGCCTGGGGACCGCGTCTCGCGCGCGCGCGGGGCATCGATACGATCCTTGCGCGCACGGGCTGGAGCAACGCCGAGCGCGTCTTCATGCAGGGCGACGCCTCCGTCAGAGCTTATGAAAAGCTCATCGCGCCCTCGGGCGAGACCGCGATTCTGATGATCGCGCCGCCGCGTCCCGACGGGCCCATCCTGCGCTATGGCAAACCCTATGGCGCGATCGCCAAGCTCGCCGACGACATCCGGGCTTTCATCGCGATGGACGGGGCGCTCCGCGCCCAAGGCGTTTCGGCCCCGCGCATCATCGCCCACAATGTCGCCGACGGGTTGGCGATTCTGGAGGATATCGGCGCGCATTATATCGCCGACGCCGACGGCCCCAATGCCGTGCGCTACACGGAGGCGGTGTCTTTGCTCGCCGAATTGCATGGCCGGACACTGCCCACGCAATTGCCTGTCGACGACGAGATATACGCGATCCCCGTCTATGATATCGAGGCGATGCTGGTCGAGGTCGAGCAGATCCTCGACTGGTATGCGCCCCATGTCGCCAAAGCCGCGCCCGCTTCCGGCGCCCGCGCGCAATTCCTTGGCCTCTGGCGCGAGGCGCTGGCCCCGATTCTCGTCCAGCCGACGACCTGGACCTTACGCGATTTTCATTCACCGAACCTGCACTGGCTCGCCGAACGCGACGGCCTGAAACGGCTCGGACTGATCGACTTCCAGGACAGCGTGCTCGGGCCGCCCGCTTATGATCTGGCGTCGCTGCTTCAGGACGCGCGCGTCGATATTCCTGACGAAATGGAGCTGCGGCTGATGGCCCATTATGCGCGTCGGCGGGCAAGCGCCGATCCCGCCTTCGACGCGGGCGCCTTCACGGCGGCCTATGCAGTGATGGGCGCGCAAAGGGCGACGAAAATCCTCGGCATCTTCGCCAGGCTCGATAAGCGCGACGGCAAGCCGCAATATCTCGCTCACCTGCCGCGCATTGAACGCTATCTCGCCAAGAGCCTCTCTCATTCCTTGCTGCAACCGATCAAGCTCTGGTATCAGGCCCATCTGCCGCGCGCATTGGGCGGCGAAGCGCATCCCGCCGAACCCTGATTGCCCCTGAACGAGATTTGACCGATGGCGTCGCCGCACATGCCGAAAGCCGCCATGGTCTTCGCCGCCGGCCTCGGCGCGCGGATGCGGCCGATCACCGATAGCCTGCCCAAACCCCTCGTCAAAGTTGCAGGCAAAGCGCTGATCGACCATTGCCTCGACCGTTTCGCCGAAGCCGGGGTGGAGCGCGCCATCGTCAATGTGCACTGGCTCGCCGACCAGATCGAGGCGCATCTGGCTTCGCGTAAGCATCCCGCCATCGTCATCTCGGACGAACGCACGAAATTGCTCGACCAGGGCGGCGGCATCAAGCGCGCGCTGCCGCTGCTCGGCGACGCCCCGTTCTTCCTGTGCAACACCGACGCCTTCTGGATCGAGGGGCCGCGCTCCAATCTGCAGCGGCTGGCGGCCGCATTCGACCCCGAACGGATGGACGCCGCGCTGCTTGTCGCGTCATCGGCCGGCGCCGTGGGCGTCGACTGGCCGGGCGATTTCTCGTTCGACACGGATGGACGCCTCACGCCCCGCCAGGACCGCCATGTCGCGCCTTTCGTCTATACCGGGGTCGGCATCATCAAGCCGGAGCTTTTTAGCGGCCAGCAGGCGGACGCCTTCCGTCTTGCGCCGTTCTTCTTCGAAGCGGCGCGCAAGGGCCGCCTCTACGGCCAGCGCCTCGACGGCCTGTGGCTGCATGTCGGACGGCCGGAATCAATCGCAGAGGCTGAGCGGGCGATCGATCGCTCGACGCTGTAACGCCGCGAGCCCGAAAGCGTCGACCGCTCCTTTCGCGCCGCGACGCAAGGCCAGGTGTGACCCCGTCGGATCGTTTCCTTAATTCGTACGCGCGGCGATGAACAGCGCGGCGGCGCGCAAGATGTCGCCGCTCTCGCCAAGTCCCGCTTCATCGACCGCCGCTTCCGCTTGAGCGACAAGACGATCGCGCGCGACCTTGGCCTGATCGAGGCCGAAGGCGGAGACATAGGTCGCCTTGTTGCGCGCCGCATCCTTGCCCGCGCGTTTGCCAAGCTTGGCCTCATCGCCTTCCGCGTCGAGAATGTCGTCGGCGATCTGGAAGGCGGCGCCAAGCGCGCCGCCGCAACGCGAAAGCGAAGCGCGCGCATGAGGCGTCGCATGGCCAATGATGGCTCCGGCGTCAATGGAGAAGCGCAGCAAGGCTCCGGTCTTCATCGCCTGGAGCCGCTCGATCGCATGGGCGTCCAGGGGCGCGGGCGCCGATTCGGCCGCGAGATCCAGCATCTGCCCGCCCGCCATGCCGCCCACGCCCGACGCGCGCGCGAGGCCGACGCAAAGCGCGGCGCGGATTGCGCCATCGGGATGGGTCGGCAGATCGCCCATCACATCGAAGGCGAGCGTCAACAGCGCATCGCCCGCCAGGATGGCGGTCGCCTCGTCGAAAGCCTTGTGTACGGTGGGGCGTCCGCGCCGGAGGTCGTCGTCATCCATCGCGGGCAGATCGTCATGAATAAGCGAGTAGCAGTGGAGGAGTTCGATCGCCGCGCCGGCGCGCAGCGGCCCCTCGCCCGTTTGCCCAAGCGCGCGCGCCGTCTCGACGACCAGGAACGGTCGTAACCTTTTGCCCCCGGCCAGAACGCCATGGCGCATCGCGTCCAGAAGCCGGGCAGGCCGCGCGATCTCGCCCGGCAGCGGCGCTGCAGCCAGAAGGCTCTCCAGCATGCCCTCCACCTCACCGCCGACTTGTTTCAACCGCGCAAGGAACGCTGAACTATCCGTCTCGTATGTCATAGCGCCCTCACGCCTTTTCGTAATCGGCGGGGTCGAATATCCTCTTGGTCGAGCAGAATTCGCAAGTGACGCCGATCATACCGTCGTCGCCGACCATATCGGCGCGCTCGGCCGCCGAGAAGCTATGCAGCATCGCATCGATGCGCTCGGTCGAGCAACGGCAGACGTCGCGCAAAACGCCCGGCTCGAACACGCGCACACCGCGCTCATGGAACAGGCGATAAAGGAGCCTCTCGCTCGACAGCGTCGGATCGATCAATTCGTGATCTTCGGTGGTGGCGGCCAGCGCCTTCGCCTCTGTCCAGTGGTCGTCCTCGGCGACAATGTCGCGCGGCGCGCCGGGTGGCGCGTCGCCGGGATCGAGATCGAATTGGCGCCGCCGCTCGGGCGAATCGGGGAGAAACTGCGCCATCAGCCCGCCGGCCCGCCAATGCGCGCCGGTGGGAGTGAGAACCTCGCCCACGGCAAGGCGCACGAGGGTTGGAATCTGTTCGGATCGCAGGAAATATTGATGCGCCGCTTCCTCCAATCCCTGCCCGTCCAGCGCGATGACGCCCTGATAGCGCGCCAGATCGCCGCCGGGATCAATGGTGAAAGCCAGATGGCCCGACCCCAGCAAATCCCCGGAGCGCCCCGCGCCGCCGGCCTGCGCGAGCCGAGCGGCGTCAAAGCGGGCGAGCGCGCGCAAGTTCGAGGGCGCGTCGAAATCGACGATCAGCATGTTCAAGACGCCGTCGGTCTTGGTCTGCAATTGAAAGCTGCCCTCGATCTTGAGAGCCGAACCGAGCAGGACGGTCAGCGCCACCGCTTCGCCGACGATCCGGGCGATCGGCGCGGGATAGGCGTGGCGCTTGAGGATGGCGTCGATGGCCGGACCAAGACGCACTACGCGGCCCCGGGTGCTCAAGGGTTCGACCAGAAAAGGGACGACGATGTCGTCCTGCCCGGCGTCCGACACCGCGCGGGAGGGTGGCGTTCGATTCATGAGGCCGCCGCTCCCAGACACCAGGCCAGAATGCCTTTCTGGGCGTGTAGACGGTTTTCGGCCTCGTCGAAGACGACCGATTGCGGGCCGTCGATGACCTCATCGGTGACTTCTTCGCCGCGATGGGCAGGCAGACAATGCATGAAGATCGCGTCGGTCGCCGCGGCGCCCATCAAAGCCGAATTGACCTGGTAGGGCGCAAGCAGATTATGGCGCCGCCCCTCGTCCTCGTCGCCCATCGAAACCCAGCAATCGGAGATGACGGCCGCCGCGCCGGCGACGGCGGCGAACGGATCCTCGCCGAGCGTGACCTTGGCGCCCAAAGCCCGCGCCTCTTCGATGCGCTCAGGGCGCGGCTGCAGGGGCCGCGGGCAGGCGATGTCGAGCGAGAAGTCGAAGCGTTGCGCTGCGTCGATCCAGGAGGAAAGGACGTTGTTGTAGTCTCCGCTCCAGGCCACTTTGCGACCTCTGATCGGACCGCGATGCTCCTCGAACGTCAGGATATCGGCCATCACCTGGCACGGGTGCGACTGCTTCGTCAGGCCGTTGATGACGGGAACCGTCGCATAGCGCGCGAGCTCCTCCATCGCTTCATGGTCGAGGATGCGGATCATGATCGCATCGACATAGCGCGAAAGCACCCGCGCGGTGTCCGGGATGCTTTCGCCGCGTCCGAGCTGCATCTCGGCGCCGGTCAGCATGATCGTCTCGCCGCCAAGTTCGCGCATCGCCATATCGAAGGATACGCGCGTGCGCGTCGAGGGGCGATCGAAGACCATCGCCAGCGTCTTGCCGGCGAGGGGCCGCGTCGTCGATGGCTGGCCCTTGACGCGCGCCGCCTTCATCGCGGCGGACGCCTCCATGATGTCGTGAAGCTCCGGCGCCGGCACGTTGAGAAGATCAAGGAAATGCCGAACCGGGGCGCCTTTCTGCGACGCGCTCATTCAGCCACGCCTTTGCGCATCGCCGCGATCTCGCTCTCCATGCGGCGGCAGGCCGCATCGAGACGGAGCACGCCCTCGGAAAGCTCTTCCTCGGTGAGGATGAGCGGCGGCAGCAGGCGCACAATATTGTCGCCGGCGGGGATCGTCAGCAGCCGCTCGGCGCGCGCGGCGGCGGCGAATTCCGTGTTGGGAACCTTCAACTTCACCCCGACCATCAAGCCTTCGCCGCGGATCTCCTCGACGATTTGCGGGTGACGATCCCGCAGTTCGGCAAGACGCTGGCGCAGCAGAAGGCCAAGATGCGCCACGCGTTCGACAAAGCCGGGTTCGAGAACGACGTCAAGCACCGCATTGCCGATCGCCATCGCTAGCGGATTGCCGCCGAATGTCGTGCCATGCACGCCGGCGGTCATGCCCTTGGCGGCGTCGGCGGTCGCCAGGCAAGCGCCCATTGGGAAACCGCCGCCGATGCCCTTGGCGATCGTCATGATGTCGGGCGTGACGCCCACAAGCTCATAGGCGAACAAACGCCCGGTGCGGCCGACGCCGGTCTGGATCTCGTCGAATATCAGCACGAGCCCGCGTTCGTCGCAGATACGCCGCAAGCCGCGCAGGAACGCCGGCGCAACCACGCGCACGCCGCCTTCGCCCTGAATCGGTTCGATCATGATCGCGCCCGTTCCCGGGCCGATCGCCGCCTCGACGGCGGCAAGATCGGTGATCGGAATCTGGTCGAACCCATCGACCTTCGGCCCGAAGCCTTCGATATATTTGGCCTGGCCGCCCGCCGCGATCGTCGCCAGGGTGCGCCCGTGAAAGGCGCCTTCGAAAGTGAGGATGCGATAGCGCTCGGGATGGCCGCCGACCGACTGGCGCTTGCGCGCCATCTTGATCGCCGCCTCATTGGCCTCGGCGCCGGAATTGGAGAAGAACACCAGATCGGCGAAGGTCGCTTCCGCCAGACGCGCCGCCAGACGCTCGCCGCCCGGGATCTGGAACAAGTTGGACGAATGCCAGAGCTTGGCGCCTTGCTCGCTCAGCGCCGCAACGAGATGGGGATGCGAATAGCCCAGCGAGGCCACAGCAATGCCGCCGCCGAAGTCGAGATATCGCTCGCCATCGGTCGCGGTAAGCCAACAGCCGTCGCCCCGTTCAAAGGCAATATCGGCGCGCGCATAAACCGGCACGATCGCGGATGACACGTTAGGACTCCATTCGCTCGGGATGGCGGCGCGCCGCTGCCGGCGGACCGTAAAAACGAAAACGCCGCCCCGCAGGGACGGCCGCTCTTTGAACGTAATAATAGGGGATTGATCGCGGGCCGGTCAAATCAAAGCGGCGATCGCAAAAATAATTTACGCCGCCGCCGCCCGCGCCGCCCAAAGAAACCGAGCGCTAAATCGTTGATCGGACTCAATCAATCTGAAGTCGCTCGCGGCCAACCCATGCGACGCCATATATCAGTTGGGGAAAAGGTCGTGTGGAGGGGACTCCGGACTCTTGCGCGCGATTCAACGAGTAGTGTAGCGTTAGGACAGTGAACCACGACATGTCGTGTGGCGGACCTTCATAAGAGCGTTTGAGTGCGTGGCGTTCGATGGCGCGGCCGTCGAGCGAGGTGGGAGGATTCTGTCTCGAACCAATGCAGTGGACGGAATGGGCGATTGAATTTGCGCCCGGACGTTCAGAAAAGATGAGGCCAAAATGTCTTGGACGGATGAAAGGGTCGAACTTCTGCGCCAGCTCTGGCTTGATGGCAGAAGCGCAAGTCAGATATCGGCGGAGCTTGGTTTAGGCATCACCCGCAACGCGGTGATCGGCAAAGTTCATCGGCTTGGACTATCGGGACGCGCGAAATCGACATCCCCCGCCGTTCCGCGCGTTCGGCAGCGGCCCGCGCCAACGCCCCGAGCGCCCATGGCGAGCCGGCCGAGCGGCGGCGGCGGCCATTCCGTGCGGGGAAACACAGCGCTGGCCTTTTCGATCGATACGGCGATGGAGGCCCGGCCGGTCTTTCACGAAGACGTTGTCGTTCCCATGTCGCTGCGCGTGACGATCGTGGAGCTCAAGGAAGCCATGTGCCGCTGGCCTTTGGGCGACCCGACCACGTCGGAGTTTCGCTATTGCGGCATTCAATCGTCGGGGACAGGGCCCTATTGCACCCATCACGGGCGGATGGCCTACCAGCCTGTGCAGGATCGCCGCAGGGAGCGTGAGCGCGACCGTCGCGCGATGGCGAGCCGGCCCACCGCCTAAAGTCAATCTTTGGCGTCGGCGGTCATGGATTCGCTTGAGTTTCTATTCTCGCGAGGACGTCTTTCTTATTCGCGGCTCCCTCCAGAGGGGAGGGACAACAATGCTTCTGATTATTGGCACAATAAGGCTTCCCGCAGGTCGGTTGGATGCTGCGCGGCCCGCTATGGCTTCCATGGTCGAGGCGAGCAGGGCGGAAGCTGCATGCCTGGAATATTCGTATGCCGAGGACGTGCTCGATAGAGGCCTGATCCATGTGAAGGAATGCTGGACAGATCGAACGGCGCTCGGCGCGCATTTCAGATCTGTTCACATAGCCAATTGGCGCGCAAGTTGGCCTTCTCTCGGTATCGGGGAACGAAATCTGCGCCTATACGAGGTTGGAGATCCTCAACCAATCTGACCTCACGGGCGCGTCCAGCCGCCACAAAAACTCAAACCAGCCCGCCAGCCGATGCGCTGGCGCTCACGCTTTACCGAAAGTCTCGTCGAACGAATAGCCGGTTCCGCGCACGGTTCGGATCGGATCGCGTTCGCGACCGCGCGACAGGGCTTTGCGCAGGCGACCGACATGCACATCGACCGTGCGCTCGTCGATTTCGACCGAAAGCCCCCATACGCCGTCGAGCAATTGCGAGCGCGAAAAGACGCGGCCCGGTTTTTCCAGAAGATATTCCAGCAGCCGAAACTCGGTCGGACCCAGATGCACGTCGCGCAAGCCGCGCCGCACGCGCCTGGTTTCCCGATCGAGGTCGAGATCGCCGGCCGAGAGCTTGTCGGCGATGCGCTCGGGCCGGCTGCGTCTGAGCAGCGCGCGCACACGCGCCATAAGTTCGGGCACCGAGAAGGGTTTGACGACATAATCGTCGGCGCCGACCGACAGGCCGCGCACGCGCTCGCCCTCTTCGCCCCGCGCGGTCAACATGATGACGGGCAGAGTCCGCGTGCCCTCGCGGGCGCGCAACCGCCGGCAGATTTCCAGACCCGAGACGCCGGGCAGCATCCAGTCGAGAATCAACAGATCGGGCGGGCTCTCGACGAGCCTGAGTTCAGCCTCGTCGCCGCGCTCGACGCATTCGGCGACATAGCCTTCCGCCTCCAGATTATAGGCGAGAAGCAAGGCAAGATCGGATTCGTCTTCCACAACGAGAATCCGCGGCGAGGTCGATGTGGCGGCGCGCGCCGGCTCTCTGCGTTCTTCGTTCATTTCGCAGCCGTCCCAAAGGAAGCAACGTTGAGGTCAGGGCGTCCCTTGGGACGTTCGGCCGGAAGCGTGCCGCCGGTGACCAGGTAAAAAACCGTTTCCGCGATATTGGTGGCGTGATCGCCGATACGCTCGATATTCTTTGAGCAGAACAGAAGGTGTGCGCAGAACGAGATATTGCGCGGGTCTTCCATCATATGCGTCAAAAGATCGCGAAAAACGGAATCCTCAAGCGCGTCAAGCTCGGCGTCGCGCGTCCACACCGCCTGCGCCCGTTCGACGTCACGCTGCGCATAGGCGTCGAGCACGTCCTTCATCAGCTCCGTCGCCAATTCGTTCATATGTTTGAGGCCGACGAGCGCACGCGGCAGGCGCGCCTCCTGACCAATCGTCACCGTCCTCTTGGCGATATTCTTGGCGAGATCGCCGACCCGTTCGAGATCGCCGGCAATGCGGATCGCGCCGATGATCTCGCGCAGATCGACAGCCATCGGCTGGCGGCGCGCGATGGTCAGAATCGCCTGTTCCTCGATCTCGCGCTGAATGGCGTCAAGACGCGGATCGGCCGCAATGACCTGCTGGGCGAGGACGAGATCGACATTGCTCAACGCATCCATCGCGTCGATCACCATTTTTTCCGCGATCCCGCCCATTTCGGCAATGCGCCGCCCGAGCTCGTCAAGTTCCTTGTCGTAAGCTCTGACAATATGTTCGCTCATAAGAGGTCTCCGCTCAGCCGAAGCGTCCGGTGATATAGTCCTGCGTGCGCTTCTCGCGCGGCGAGGTGAACACCTTGCTTGTGTCGTCGAATTCGACGAGTTCGCCCAGATACATGAAGGCGGTGAATTGCGACACGCGCGCCGCCTGCTGCATGTTGTGCGTGACGATCGCGATCGTGTAGCTATCCTTCAGCTCGTCGATCAGCTCCTCGATCTTGGAGGTCGAAATTGGATCGAGCGCCGAGCAAGGCTCGTCGAGCAGAATGACTTCCGGGGAGACCGCGACGGTGCGGGCAATGCACAGGCGCTGCTGCTGTCCGCCGGACAGGCTCAGGCCGCTCGCCGTCAATTTGTCCTTGACCTCGCCCCAGAGCGCGGCGCCCTTCAACGCCTCCTCAACGCGACCGTCGAGTTCGCTGCGCGGTACTTTTTCGTAGAGTTTGATGCCGAACGCTATGTTGTCGTAGATCGACATCGGGAACGGCGTCGGCTTCTGGAAGACCATGCCGACGCGCGAGCGCAGGAGATTAAGATCCTGACGCGGATCAAGCAGGTTTTGCCCGTCGAGCAGAACCTCACCCTCGGCGCGTTGCTTGGGATAAAGATCGTACATCCGGTTCAAAACGCGCAAGAGCGTCGACTTGCCGCAACCCGACGGGCCGATGAAGGAGGTCACGTTGTTGGCGTAGAGTGGCAGATTGATGCCTTTCAAGGCCATCGTGTCGCCGTAGTAGAACTTGAGGTTGCGCACGGAAATCTTTTGCGGCAACCCATGTCCTGGAAGGGGAGCCGCGACGGCTGCGACGGTCTCGGTCATGGTCATTTCTGCGTCCTTTGCGCACTCAGCACACGCGCCGCGATCGAAAGCGTCAGAACCGCAAGGGTTATGATGAGCGCTCCCGTCCAGGCCAATTGTTGCCAGTTGGCGTAGCCCTTGCCGGCGAAATTGTTGATGACCACCGGCAGGTTCGCCATCTGTTTGGTGAGATCGAGACTGAAGAACTGGTCCGACTGCACGGTGAACAGCAGGGGCGCCGTCTCGCCGGCGGCCCGGGCGACGGCAAGCAAGACGCCGGTGATCAGGCCGGCCCGCGCCGCCTTGTAGGCGATCTTCAGCACCACATGCGAACGCGGCAGGCCCAGCGCCGAGGCGGCCTCGCGTAGCGGATTGGGGACCAGGAGCAGCATGTCCTCCGTGGTCCGCACAACGACGGGAATAACGATGACGGCAAGCGCCAGGGCGCCGGCTATGGCGGAATAACCGACGATGCGATGCTCGATGCCTTCCGTGATCAGCGCCGCGTAGATAAAGAGGCCGATGATGATCGAGGGCGCGCTGAGCAGAATGTCGTTGACGAAGCGAATATAGAAGGTCAGGCGAGAATACCGGCCGTATTCGGCCATATAGGTGCCCGCCAGAATGCCGATCGGAGTCCCGATGCCGACGCCAAGCGCTGTCATGATGAGCGATCCGACGATGGCGTTGCGGAGGCCGCCGCCCTCTGTATTCGGCCCCGGCGTGTCGTGCGTGAACACATCAAGGTTGATGCCGGCGAAACCGTTCCAGAACAGAGTGATCAGAATCAACGCCAGCCAAGCCAGGCCGAATAGGGTGGCGGCCCAGCAAAGGCCCATCATGATTCGGTTGGCGGCGCGGCGAGAGGCGTAGGACGCCATGGTCAGGCTCCCGCCTTGCGCTCGATGCGCATCAGCATGATTCTCGCGGCGGCCAAAACGAAGAAGGTGATGACGAACAAAAGCAGGCCGAGTTCCAGCAACGCCGAGCGGTAGATGCCGTCCGATTCCTGAAATTCGTTGGCGATGGTCGCCGAAATCGTCGTCGCCGGCGATAGCAGCGACGCGGCGATCGTGTGAGAATTGCCGATGACGAAAGTCACCGCCATTGTCTCGCCGAGCGCGCGGCCAAGGCCCAGCATGACGCCCCCGACCACGCCAACGCGCGTATAGGGCACCACCACATTTTTCGCGACCTCCCAGGTCGTGCAGCCAAGGCCATACGCCGCCTCCTTCAGAACCGCTGGGACGGTGGAGAAAACGTCGCGGGAAATCGCGGTGACGAAGGGCAGCACCATGATGGCGAGAATCAGAGCGGCGGTCAGCAGCGTCTGGCCGAAAAACGGCGTCAGCGTAAAGAAGCCCCAGATCCCATAAATGATCGACGGAATGCCCGCCAGCAATTCAATGGCGATGCCGATCGGGCGGCGCAGCGCCGCCGGGCAGAGTTCGGTGAGGAAAATCGCGATCCCGAGGCCGATTGGGACGGCAATGAGCATGGCGATAAACGAAGTCATCAACGTGCCGTAGATCGGCGAGAGCGCGCCAAAGATCTCCTTGTTCACGCTCCAGCGTTCGCCATACAGGAATCCGACGCCGAATTTCGCTATGGCGGGCCACGCGCCGACGATCAGCGACAGAATGATGGCGCCCAACAAGATCAGCACGAAAAGCGCGGCAACGAACGTGACGTTGTGAAACACCCGATCTGTCAGGCGAAATATGCCGACCGCGCTGATCCGCTGCTGCTGGGCCGACAGGCTCTTGCCCTCGGCGTTGCTGAGCGTGACATCAGCCATCTGCGCGTCCTGTGTTGGGGGTGGGCCGGCGGCGGGACGTCCCGCCGCCGGCAGGATCTGTTTACTTGGTCTTGATCTGGCCGGCCCAGGTCTGCTTGATCATGGCGACCACCGCGGCTGGCATCGGAATGTAGTCGAGATCCTCGGCCATCTTGTCTCCGCTGGCGAAGGCCCAGTCGAAGAATTTCAACGCCTCGGCGGAGGCCGCCTTATCAACGGGCTCCTTGTACATGAGAATGAAGGTGGCGGCGGTCAGCGGCCAGGACGCGGCCCCCGGCTCGTTGGTCAGCACTTCGTAATAGCCGGTCGCTTCCGACCATTTGGCGTTGGCGGCGGCGGACTGGAAGGCTGGAACGGTCGGCTCGACCTTCTTGCCGTCCTGGTTGATCATGTCGGTATAGGTGAGCTTCTGCTGCTTGGCGTAGGCGTATTCGACGTAGCCGATCGCGCCTTTGGTCTGGCCGACCGTGCCGGCGACGCCGTCATTGCCCTTGGCGCCGACGCCAGCGGGCCATTCCGGGCTCTGGCTGACGCCGACTTTGTCGTGCCAATCGGGCGAAACCTTGTCGAGATAATTGGTGAAGTTGAACGTCGTGCCCGAGCCGTCGGCGCGGTGAACGACCGTGATTGGAGCGGACGGCAGCTTGGCGTCCGGATTCAGCTTCTTGATCGCAGCATCGTCCCAGCTCTTGATATTGCCGAGATAAATGTTGGCGAGCGTCGCGCCGTCGATCACGATGTCGCCAGACTTCACGCCGTCGATGTTCACGACGGCGACAATGCCGCCCATCACCATCGGCCACTGGATGAGACCGGATTTGGCCTGATTTTCGAGGGTTTGCGGAATGTCGGACGCGCCGAACGTGACCGTCTTGGCCAGGATCGCCTTGATGCCGCCGCCCGAACCTATCGCCTGATAGTTGAGGCCATTGCCCGTGTCTTTCTTATAGGCTTCGGCCCATTTGGCGTAGAGCGGGAAAGGGAACGTCGCGCCCGCTCCGGATATATCGGCCGCGCTGGCGCCGACGACGCTGGCGACAACAATCGCCGCGCTCGCTAAAGATCTGAACAACATGAATGCCTCTTTCTGCCCGTTTCGAACTCAGGCCGCCGATCGCCGCCTGCGCGCCGCCAGCATGCGGCACGGAGTTCTAGGGGATCAGTTCCGTCTTCTTATGACATTCATGTTACAGGACGGTGACGTTGTAGAATCCTGTAAATAAAGCGTTTTCATCCGATATGATTGGGATGAAGCGGCGCCATGGCGGCGAAAGTCGAGCCGTGCCCGATTTGGCTGGAGATCGTCAGGCGTCCGCGATGGCGCGCCATGATATGTTTGACGATCGCCAACCCGAGCCCCGTTCCTCCCTTGGAGCGGCTCTGACCGGCGTCAATACGATAGAAACGCTCGGTCAGTCGCGGCAGGTGCTCGGGCGCTATGCCGCGCCCGTAATCGCGCACACTCAGCCAACCCTCGCGCGCCGTCCGCGTCACGGCGACCTCCACGCGCTCGGCGTTCGAGCCGTCGGTGGCCGTCCCGTATTTGATCGCGTTTTCAATCAGGTTTTCCGCGACGCGCACCAGTTCGTCGCGGTCGCCCGCGACGATGACGGGCTGACTCGCCTCCACCTTGAGTTCGACGCCCATTTCCTCAGCCATGGGGGCCAGCGTGTCCGCCACATGCCGCGCCACAAGCGCCAGATCGATAGGCGCTTCCGGGCGCACATGCTGATTCTGCTCGATGCGCGATAGGGACAACAGGTCGTCGACGAGGCGCGCCATCCGGCGCCCCTGTTCGCGCATGATGCCGAGAAACTTTTCGCGCGCGCGGGAATCGTCGCGGGCTGGCCCTTGCAAAGTATCGACGAAGCCAAGCAGCGAAGCCAAAGGCGTGCGCAATTCATGGCTCGCATTGGCGATGAAATCGACGCGCATGCGCTCGACCCTTCGGGTCTCGGTCAGGTCGCGCAACGTCAATAAAGCAGCCCCGATCTCGCCGGTCGAGGCGGGCAGCGGCGCCACGCAGACATCGAACAGGCGTTCGACGGGAACGCGCTCGCTCCACAGGACCGTCTCCGCTTTGCCGCTCGCCATCACTCTGCGCAAACTGTCGAGAACGTCCGGCGCGCGCAGCGCCAAAACCAGCGGCTCGCCAATCTTCATGGCCGGCAGCAGCGCGAGGGCTGGATCATTGGCGGCAGACAATCGCCCATCCGCCCCGACGATAATCGCGGGCTCGGGCATGGCGCCGATCAGATTCGCACAGAATCGCGATCGGATCTCGTCGTCCAGTTCTCGTCTCGCCTTTTTATTCATGATTGCCGCAGCCTTCGCGCAATGACTTCCCGCGAGCCGACCTCCGCTTCACCGGGAAATGCCTTGAAGCGGCCCATGGATCAACTTTCGTCGACATCCCCCGACGCTTCCATCGCTTCGCGCAGCGAACGCCAGCGTCGCGCGGCCTCATGCGCGCCGAGCAGAGCCATCGCGAGAATGAAAGGGATCAGGTAATAGATTGCGCGGAATAAGAGAAGCGAGGCAAGCAGGGATTCGCTCGGACCGCCGACGCCCTTGAGCATCGTTGCTTCAAATACGCCAAGGCCGCCCGGCGCATTGCTCGCGATGCCGAGCATGCACGCGAAAGAGTAGAGGGCGCAGAACGTCAAAAACGCGAGTCCGTGGCCGTGCGGCAAAAGCACGTAGAGCACGCCCGCGGCCGAACAGACGTCGACGACGCCCAGGATCATTTGCCCCAACGTCAGCACCGGACCCGGCAGCGCCAGATTGAAAACGACGGGCTTCGCCCGCCATTTGCGCACGCCCACCCAGATGAAATAGGCGACGAGAGCGCCGATAACGCCAAGGCCGATCAATTGATTGGCCAGCGCATGAAAATGATTGATGTCGCCGATGGCCTGCGCTTCGAAGAGGAAGCCGATGCCAACGATCAGGCCCATGCCCAGCCAGAATGTGATGCCGGCGATCGCCGTCAGGCTCGCGACCTTGCCCGCCGAAAGTCCAGCGGGGCCATAGATCCAATAGCGTACGGCGCCGCCGGTAATGAGCGGAAAGCCAAGCGTGAAGGAGACGGCGTAGCTCGTAAAGGAGGCGAGCGCGGTCAGTTTATAGGGCACTTTGACGTGCAGATGCCTCAACGCCAGCCCGTCATAGCCGGTCAAGGCGAGATAAGAGAGCGCCGACAAAGCAAAGGCGAGCGCAATCTGATCCAGCCCCGTGGCGGCGAATGCGCCTTCGAGCTGATGCGGGTCGACTCTGATGATCGTGCGGAAAAAGAAAAACAGCGATATCGAGACGATGGCGAGACTCGCCGCCAATCCCAAGCGGTGCAGGAATATGCGGTTTTGGCGAATTAGTAGCGCGATTCTGGCGCCCCGAAGGGCGCCTTTCGTTTGTTGGGTCCGTTCAGTCGCCGCGTCGATCGGCAGGCGATCCCTGTTCTCGTCCAGCATGCCTCGCCCATCATCCGACCGCGCCGGCAGCGTATATGCTTGGACAATGCGCCGGGGGCAAGACCGGGCCAAACCGGACCGGGCGAGGGCCTGATTTCACCCCAGCGCGACGCGCTGCTTCGTGCGCCAGGACAGGTTGGCGGCGTCGGCGAGCAGATTGGCGCGCAAGCCATCCTCGCCATTGGGGCGTGGTGCGACGCCGGCGCTCGCCGCTTTGACGAAGGCGTCGAGTTCGTCGCGATAGGCGGCGGCGTAGCGCTCCAAGAAGAAATTGAGAACCTTGTCGCTGGCGAAACCCTGCGCCCCGGCGAATTCAACCGAGGTCTCCCGGATGTTGTCGGCGCGCAGCATGCCTTTGGAGCCATGCGCCTCGATGCGCTGGTCATAGCCATAGGTCGCGCGGCGCGAATTGGAGATCTGGGCGACTTTGCCCGATTTCGTCTCCAGAATGACGACGGCCGTATCGACATCGCCGGCCTCGCCGATCGCCTTGTCGACCAAAGCCGAACCCATCGCGCTCACGGCGACAGGCTCTTCGCCCAGGAGGAAACGGGCCATATCGAAGTCATGGATCATCATGTCGCGGAACAGGCCGCCGGACCGCGAGATATAGGATACGGGCGGCGGGCTTGGATCGCGCGAGGTGATCTGGACAATCTCGACAGCGCCGATGGCGCCGTCCCTGATGCGCTGCTGGAGGGAAGCGAAATTCGGGTCGAAGCGCCGGTTGAAGCCGACCATCAGGATCGCGCCCGTCGCGGCGACCACTTCGAGGCAAGCGCGCACGCGGTTGGCGTCGAGATCGACCGGCTTTTCGCAAAAGATCGCTTTTTTCGCGCGCGCCGCCTTCTCGATGAGATCGGCATGCATGTCGGTCGGAGCGCAGATCGCGACGGCGTCAATTTCGTTCGAGGCCAGAATGGCGTCGATCTCGGCGACCCGGCCGCCGGTCGCTTCGGCGAGCGATTGCGCCGCGGAACGATCCGCGTCCGCGATCAAACGGACCTCGCAATCTTTACGCGCCGCGACATTCGAAGCATGGATCTTGCCAATCCGTCCCGCGCCGATAATTCCAAACCTCATGGTCCATTCCCTCGCCGTCTCGATGGTCGATTGCCTCTTTCAAAAAAGAATACACATTCTATCTTGACTTGTGAATAGAATTTTTGTTTCATTCCGGTCGAAACGGAGCTGATTTTGATCCCGTCGCGTCGCGAGGCTGAACCCCTGCGGCAAGTCCTTTCACAACATCCGGGAGCGCCATAAGCTCTCGACAAGAAGAGGAAACGCCATGACAGGCAATTCTGGGCCCAAGCGCGCGGAATATCGCGGCCCAGCCAATTTGAACGGCAAGGTCGCCGTCATCACCGGCGGCTCGCAGGGCCTGGGCGAGGCGATCGCCCGGCTTTTCGCCGAGCGCGGCGCGGCGGGCCTCGTCATTTGCGGGCGCAACAAGGCCAATGGCGCGCGTGTGGCCGCGGAAATCGAGGCGACCGGCTGCCCAACCTCGTTCGTCGCGGCTGATCTTGGCAGCGTCGCCGATTGCCGCGAGGTCATCGGCGAGGCGGATCGCCGCTTTAAGAGAATTGACGTTTTGGTCAATGCCGCCGGCCTCACCGATCGCGGCAATATTTTCGACACGACCGAAGAACGCTTCAACGAGATTTTCAACGTCAACGTCCGCGCGCCTTTCTTCCTGATCCAGGAGACGGCGAAGATCATGCGCCGCGAGAAAACCGCCGGCTCGATCATCAACATCCAATCGATGTCCGCCCATGGCGGCCAACCGTTCATCACGGCCTATTGCGCCTCCAAGGGCGCGCTCGCGACCTTGACCAGAAATGCCGCGCATTCGCTGATCAAATTCCGCATCCGCGTCAACGGCCTCAATATCGGCTGGATGGCGACGCCGGGCGAAGACCGCATCATGAAGACCTATCACGGCGCGAAGGACGGCTGGCTCGATGAAGCCGTCAAATCACGCCCGTTCGGGCGCCTCATCGACCCCCATGAGGTCGCGCGCGCCTGCGCCTATCTCGGCTCCGAAGAATCGGGACTGATGACCGGCTCGAATATCGACTTTGACCAGACGATCGTCGGCGTCAGCGATCCGCCGATCGAACCGTAAGCTTGGCGCACGCCGATCAAATGGGCCGAAGAATTCCCTTCCCCCTTGTGGGGGAGGGAGAAACAGCGCTCGCGAAGCGCCAAGAACCAGGAATTGCCGCTCGTGTCCGAGCCAACCCTCGACGTCATCACCATCGGCCGCTCGTCGGTCGACCTCTACGGCGCGCAGGTTGGCGGGCGCCTTGAGGATATGGCGAGCCTTTCCAAAGCAGTGGGCGGCTGCCCAACCAATATCGCGATCGGCACGGCGCGGCTGGGCCTGAAGAGCGGCCTCATCACGCGCGTCGGCGATGAACATATGGGGCGCCATATCCGCGAGCAATGCGCGCGCGAGGGCGTCTCTGTCACCGGCATTCACACCGATCCGACCCGTCTCACCTCGCTCGTGATTTTGGGCATTCGCGACGACAAGACTTTCCCGCTCATTTTCTATCGCGACAATTGCGCGGACAGCGCGCTGGATGAGAGCGACATCGACGAGACTTTCATCGCCAGCGCGAAAGCGATCGTGGTTACGGGAACGCATTTCGCCAGGCGCGACAATGCGGCCGCGCAGAATCTCGCGATTGCGTTCGCCAGAAAACACGGACGAAAGGTCGCTTTCGACGTCGACTACCGTCCGAATCTCTGGGGCCTTGCCGGGCATGGGGCTGGCGAGGAGCGCTATATCAAGTCGGAAGAAGTGTCGGCCCGGCTGCAAAAGATTCTCCCTCTCTGCGATCTGATCGTCGGGACGGAGGAGGAGTTGATGATCGCGGGCGGCGCGGATGATCCCTACGACGCCTTGAGAGCCGTGCGCGCGCTGAGCAAGGCGACGATCGTGATGAAGCGCGGGCCGATGGGTTGCGCGGTGTTCCCCGGCGCCATTCCCGCTTCCATCGAAGAGGGTCTCAAGGGCCCCGGCTTTCCGGTCGAGGTCTATAATGTGCTAGGCGCCGGCGACGCCTTCATGTCTGGTTTTCTGCGCGGATGGCTGCGCGACGAACCTATCGAGACCTGCTGCGCCTTCGCCAATGCGGGCGGCGCCTTCGCGGTATCGCGCCTTCTCTGTTCGGCCGAATATCTGACTTTTCCAGAACTGCAGCATTTCCTCAAACACGGCTCGCCGCATCGCGCGCTGCGTCACGACGCCGCCCTGAATCACATTCACTGGGCGACCACCCGCGCCAAGCAACCGCCCGGGCTGATGGCTCTGGCCATCGACCATCGCGCCCAGCTTGAGGCCATCGCCGACGAGGCGCATGCGCCGCGCGAGCGGATCGGCGCATTCAAAAAGCTTGCGGTCGAAGCGGCTGCGAAAGTCGCCGATGGCCGCGCTGGCTTTGGCATGTTGCTCGACGGCAAATATGGCCGCGAAGCCCTGTTTCGCGCGGCCGACCACGGCTTTTGGATCGGTCGTCCCGTCGAAGATCCGGGCTCCCGCCCGCTCGACTTTGAATTTGGCGGCTCGCTCGGCGCCAAGCTGATCGAATGGCCGCTGAGCCACACGATCAAATGCCTGTGCTTCTACCATCCCGACGATACGCCGGACATGAAGGCGAGACAGGAGCGCGAACTGCTGCGTCTTTACGATGCGACGCGCACAATCGGCCGGGAATTGCTGGTCGAGATCATCGCTAGCAAACATGGCGCCGTCGACGACAAGACGATTGCGAGCGTCATCGAACGGCTCTATGCGATCGGCGTCAAGCCGGACTGGTGGAAGCTCGAGAGCCAGGCCAGCGCGCAGGCATGGAGGAATATCGCCCAGGCGATCGCGAGCAACGATTCCTATTGTCGCGGCATCCTGCTGCTCGGTCTTGAGGCGAGCGAAGAGCAATTGGCGGCCTCTTTCGCCATCGCGCGTAGCTGCGATCTCGTGAGAGGTTTCGCGGTCGGGCGCACGATCTTCGCCGAGCCGGCCAAAGCATGGCTCGCTGGCGAAATCGGCGATGCGGCGGCGGTCGACCTGATGGCGCGCTCATTCGCGCGCCTTTGCAAAATGTGGCAAGACTCGTCCGGTGGGCGGGACAAGGCGCATGATTAGCGACGACGAACTTCAGGCGGCGGTCGATGCCGGGATTCTTGATTCCAATGTGCGCGACCGCCTTGTCGCCTTTGTTCGCGCGCGTTCGCGCACGGCGGTTGACGCCGCGCCGCTGGCGCCAAGGCCGAAGTTCGATGTCACTCATGTGCTCTGGTACGCCGGCGCGCTAATCGTCATCGGCGCGATGGGCCTGTTCTCCACCGCCGCCTTCGCCGCGATGGGCGGCTTCGCTCTCACCGTCACAGCCATTGTTTACGCGCTGGGTTTCGTTCTGCTCGGCCGGCGCCTGTGGCGCTCGCTGGACTTGCGCGTTCCCGGCGGTCTTTGCATAGCGGTCGCGGTCTCGCTCGCGCCGCTGGCGATCTACGGCGTCCAGGACGGCCTCAACCTGTGGAGCTTCGGCGCCCCCGGCTCCTACAAGGACTTCTTTCCTTACGTCAACGGCAATTGGGTCTATATGGAAGTCGGCGCGATCGTCGCCTCAATGATCGCGCTGCGTTTTTTCCCCTTCGCTTTCATCCTGCTGATCGCCGCCGTCGCGCTCTGGTTCATGTCGATGGACATTGTGCGCTGGTTCGGCGGCGGCGCCTTGGGCGATTGGGAATTGCGGCGGCGGGTCTCGCTCGCCTTCGGCTTGGCCATGGTCGCGGTCGCCTGGGCGCTCGACCTGCTGCGCGCCCGCCAGGGCGATTTTGGCTTCTGGCTGCATTTGTTTGGCGCGATAACGCTTTGGTCAGCGCTGGCGATGTCGGAATCGTCGACCGGATTCGGCAAGGCGCTGTTTTGCGCGATCAGCATCGCCTTCATCGCGTTCGGCCTGTTTCTCGATCGCAGGATTTACGCGGTTCTTGGCACGATTGGCGTCGCGGGCTATCTCGGCTATCTCGCCGCCGACGTCTTCCAGGACATCTTGCTGTTTTCTTTCGTCTTATCGGCGCTGGGTCTGGCGATCATATTCCTTGGAATCGCCTTCCAGCGGCGTCAGCGACAAATCAATGCCGCGATCGAAAGGCATATGCCGGCGGCGCTGCGCGCTTTGCGCCCGGCTCGCGCATTCGCCAGTTGAGTTTGGCGCGGATTGCATTCTGAATGGGAGTTCGACGCCATGAAAACGATTCGCCTCACCGCCGCGCAGGCGACCGTTCGCTTCCTCGCCCAACAGATGACCGAGGTCGACGGCAAGAAGGTCCCATTGTTTGGCGGCGTCTTCGCAATCTTTGGCCATGGCAATGTCGCCGGCCTCGGCGAAGCGCTCTATGCGGCGCGCGACAACCTGCCGACCTACCGCTCGCACAATGAACAGGCGATGGGGCTTTCGGCGGTCGCCTACGCCAAGGCGTCGCGACGCCAGCGCATGATGGTCTGCACCAGTTCGATCGGCCCTGGCGCGACCAATATGGTCACCGCCGCCGCCGTCGCTTCGGTCAATCGCCTGCCGGTTCTGTTTCTGCCGGGCGACATATTCGCCAATCGCCGGCCCGACCCGGTCCTGCAGCAGGTCGAGGATTTTGGCGATGGCACGATCAGCGCCAACGATTGTTTCAAGCCGGTGTCGCGCTATTTCGACCGCATCACGCGGCCCGAACAGATCGTGCCCGCGCTGACCCGCGCCATCAGCGTATTGACCGATCCGGCCGAATGCGGCCCCGTCACCCTCGCCTTTTGCCAGGACGTGCAGGCGGAAGCCTATGATTATCCCTTGAGCTTTTTCGAGGAGCGTCTGCATCGCCCGCGCCGGCAGGGGCCCGACGCACATGAATTGAAAGAGGCGGTCGCCGCCTTGCGCGCCGCCAAGAAGCCCTTCGTCATCTGCGGCGGCGGCGTTCTTTATTCCGACGCCGAGAAGGAGCTGCTGGCCTTCTGTCAAAAGCACGCGATCCCGATGACCGAAACGCAGGCGGGCAAATCGGCGATTCCGGCCGACCATGAACTGTCGCTCGGCGCCATCGGCGTCACTGGCACCGGCGCCGCCGACAAACTGGCTGAAGAGGCCGATGTCATTCTCGCCGTGGGCACGCGGCTCGCCGACTTCACCACCGGCTCCTGGGCCTTGTTCCAGAATCCGGCGCGTCGCTTCATCGGCCTCAATGTTCAGGTCTTCGACGCGATCAAGCACAGCGCCCTGCCGCTCGTCGCCGACGCGCGCGCCGGGCTCGCGGCCCTGGACGCGGCGTTAGGCGACTGGAAGGCGCCCGACGTCTGGCGCCAATCGGCGGTCGAAGCCAAAGCCGAATGGATGAAAGTCGCCGCCCGCTATATCGCCCCGACCAATCTCGAACTGCCCTCCGACGCGCAAGTGCTCGGCGCCCTGCAGCGGGTCGGCTTGGCCACTGATATCGTGGTCTGCGCGGCGGGCGGCCTGCCCGGCGAATTGCACAAGCATTGGCAGGCGGGCGCGCCGCTCGGCTATCACGCGGAATATGGCTATTCCTGCATGGGCTATGAAATCGCCGGTGCGCTCGGCGTGAAAATGGCGCAGCCGAATCGCGAAGTGATCGTCTCGCTCGGCGACGGCTCCTATCTCATGATGAATTCGGAGATCGCGACCTCGGTGATGCTCGGCCTGAAGCTGATCATTGTCGTCAACGACAATCGGGGCTTTGCCTGCATCAATCGGCTGCAGCGCGCGACGGGGGGAGAATCCTTCAACAACCTGCTTCGCGACACGCGCCACGAGACGCTGCCCACCGTCGATTTCGTCGCCCATGCGCGCAGCCTTGGCGCTGAGGCGGTCAAGGTGAAATCGATCGACGAATTGGAGACAGCGTTCACAAAAGCGCGTAAGGCCAAGGCGACCCAGGTGATCGTGATCGACACCGATCCGATGGCGATCACCGACGCCGGCGGCGCGTGGTGGGATGTCGCGGTGCCGGAAGTGTCATCGCGCGAAACCGTCGTCGCGGCCCGCGACAATTATGAGAAGGCGCTCGCCGCCCAGCGCGTTGGAGATTGAAAATGACGATCCGTTTAGGCGCCAATCCGATCGGCTGGTCCAACGACGACTTGCAGGAGATCGGCGGCGAAACGCCGCTCGCGACCTGCCTTACTGAAGCGCGCGAGGCGGGCTTCGAGGGCATGGAGCTTGGCAATAAATTTCCGCGCGAGCCCTTGGCGCTGAAAACAGCGCTGGCGCCTTATGGCCTTGCCTGCATCGGCGGCTGGCATTCGATCGAATTGCTCAAGCGCTCGGCGCGCGAGGAATTCGATCTCGCCAGGCCGCATCGCGATCTCCTCAAGGCGATGGGAACGGACGTGTTCATCGTCGCCGAGACATCCAACGCGATCCACGGCGATCGCGCCAAACCCCTGTCGCGGCGCCCGCATCTGCCGGCCGGCGGCTGGAAAGCCTATGGCGACAAGATCACGGAACTTGCCGAACTGCTGCTGGCCGCTGACGGGCTCAAGCTCTGCTATCACCACCACATGGGCACGATCGTTCAATCGGAAGCCGACATCCAGGCCTTCATGGCCAACACCAGCCCGCCCGCCTATCTGCTGCTCGACACCGGCCATGCGACCTGGGGCGGCGCCGACCCCGCCGCGCTGGCGAGGCGCTACAGGAGCCGCATCAGCCATGTTCATTGCAAGGACGTGCGCGAAGCGAAAATGGAAGAAGCGCGCGCCGGCGACTGGAGTTTTCTCGATTCGATTCTGGGTAAAGGCGATGAACTCGGCGTCTATACCGTGCCGGGCGACGGCATTGTCGATTATGTCGGCGTCTTCCGGGAATTGAGGGGTTATTCCGGTTGGGTCGTGCTTGAGGCCGAACAGGATCCGAAAAAGGCGCCGACGCTGGCCTATGCGAAGAAAGGCGTCGCGCATCTGAAGGCGGCATTCAAGGAGAGCGGGCTGATTTGATTGTCGCTGCGCTGTTCGTCGCGATAACAAAACCTCCAGGGAGAAGCGTTCCATGCCGCGCTCAAAGCTGCTCGTTCATCCGCGCAAATCCGCCAACGGCCTTGTACATCGCGTCACGCCCAAAAGCGCCGGCTGGACCTATGTCGGCTTCGAGGCGCGGGACATTCGGAAAGGCGCGCGCGTCGCGCTCAAAAATGGCGTGATGGAGGCCTGCATCGTCGTGTTGTCAGGCAAAGCGCGGATCAAAGCCAAGGGCTTCGATTCCGGCGCGATCGGCGGACGCGCCCATGTGTTCGAAGGAACGCCATGGTCCGTCTATCTGCCTGCGCATAGCGCTTACACGATCGAAGGCGCGACCGATTGCGAGGTCGCGATCTGCACGGCGCCGGCGACGGGTAAATTGCCGGCGCGCGTGATCGGCCCGGACGATGTCGAGACGCTGACGCGCGGCAAGGGCTCCAATACGCGCCATGTGCGCAATATCCTGTCGGAAACCGCGTCCGCCGAGAGCCTGCTCGTCGTCGAAGTGATCACGCCCGGCGGCAATTGGTCGAGCTATCCGCCCCACAAGCACGATCGCGACGCGCTGCCCGCCGAATCCTATCTCGAAGAGACCTATTATCACCGCCTGTCGCCGCCACAGGGCTTCGCCTTGCAGCGGGTCTATACCGACGATCGTTCGCTCGACGAGACGCTGGCGGTGGGCGACCGCGACGTCGTGCTAGTGCCGCGCGGCTATCATCCCGTCGGCGCGCCGCATGGCTATGACCTCTATTATCTCAACGTGATGGCCGGCCCGAAGCGGACCTGGCGCTTCCACAATGATCCCGACCATGCGTGGATGCTGGGATAAACAGACTCAGGCAATCACGGCCATGACGAACACAGTCATCCCGCGGCAGGCAATCCCGGCCTCCCCTCATGGCCCCGTGCTGCATGACTGCACAATGCGCGAATAGTGCTCGCGCTGCGCGTCATCGAGGCTATCGCGGGCGATGGCGCTCGACAGACCTTCTTCCTGCAATCCCTTCACCACGCAGGCGCAGGCCGGCGCACAGACTTCGGGTTCGCCGCCGCCTGCGACGCATTCGCGCTGACAGACCTTCGCAAATTCCGCCGCCTCCCAGCCGGCGCCGGCCCCCGTCAGGCTCGTAAAAGCCAATAGAATGGCGAACAAGATCGGTTGATGGGTCAGATAAATCGCCAAACTATGCCGCCCCGCCCAGGCGAGCGCGCGCCCCGGAACAGCCGCTGGGCGCCAGCGCGCCAGCGGCGAAGCGATCAGGCGCTGTATATTCAGCCGCGTCAGCGCCAACCCGAGAAAGACACCGCCCGACCACGGCATGAGCGGACGCCAATCCAGCGTTTGCGGCGGAATCGTCCCCAGACCCAGCCAGACAAGCGCGGGCGGATTGAAGGCCGGACTGGCGATCAGCAAAGGCGCGGCGAAGACAATGACGCTCAGGGCGAGAGCGATCCAGACCGGCAGGCGCAACAACGGCGCCGCCAGCAAGCTCGCCACGGCTATGCAATGGAGAATGCCGAAGAAAATCGCCTGCTGCGGCGCGAAGACATAACTCGCGCCGCTGACCAGCGCCGCGGCACCGCCGACGATCGCCAGCCGGCGCCAGAAGGCGGCGGGACGCATCTCGTTTCGATGCGCCAGCGCCAGCGATGCGCCCGCCAGCACGAGAAAGGCGCCCGCCACCGCATGGGAGAATAGCCGCATCGGCGGGGTCACTGGAAAATCCGGCGGCGCCAGATGGAAATGGGCGAAATCCCAGCTCAGATGATAGATCGCCATGCCGATGAGGGCGGCGCCGCGCCCCACATCGATGGCGACGATGCGCGGGCCGGATGCTATCTCGCCTTGCTCCATTTCGCCCCGCGCCGAATCTATGCCGAGCGTGATCTTAGCGGATTGGTCCTGCACCGCTATGACGCCATGCAAAGTTCGATCAGCCGCGCGCGGCGACACAAGGGACGCTAGAGTCCAGCGTTCAGATTCAGTGCGAATATCTCCTTCGCTGCTTTGACGCCGCGCAAGGGGTGGCGGCCGAGCGGTTCGAGACGGTCGCCGCCGTCCTCGACCGCGGCGGCCAATTCGGCCGAGACCAAAACCTTGCGATCGAGCGGCTCACACAAAGCCTCAATGCGCGCGACCTCGTTGACGGCGGGGCCGATGACGGTGAAATCGAGCCGGTCGGTCGCGCCAACATTGCCGTAGAGTACGTCCCCAAGATGGAGAGCCAGATCGACGGCGGCGACCGGTAAGCCCGCCGCCGCGCGCGCCTCATTGCGCACGACGAGCGCCTGCATCGCCTCGAGCGCGGCGTCGAGCGCGCGGCGGCAGGTTTCCGCGCGATCGCCATCTGCGAAGGAGAAGATCGCAAGCATGCCGTCGCCAAGGAATTTGAGCACCTGGCCGCCGCGTGGGCGCAGCGCGGCGGCCAGGATCTCGAAGACATCGTTGAGCAGGTCGATGATGACGGGACCTGGCGCGGAATCGCTGGTCGGGGTGAAGCCGCGGATGTCGGCATACCAAAGCACCGCGTGCAAGCTCTCGACCGAGCCGCGCTCGACTGCTCCGTTGTGGACGCGCCGCCCAGCGTCCTCGCCAAGGTAAGTTCCCAGCAGTCCCGAAGCGATGACGTGACCGGCGTCGCCCTTCATCGCCAGCGAAAGCGCCGGGAGCGTCGCCCGCAGCAACGTCGTATCGTCCTCGCTGAAACCGCCTTTCCGATCGGTCGTGAAGGAATAGACGATGCCTGAACCATGCGAGCGGTCGCCATTCTCGCCAAACTCGAAGAGATGGCCGAAATAATCTGTCCCGCCCGCGGCGAAGAATTCTTGGAGCACCGGGAAGTCGCGTTGCTCAGGGCCTTCCTCGAGGCGCCGGCGCATCTCGGGATTCAGTTCTCCGGCCTGCGCTCGTTCGATGAGCTGATGAAAAGGGCTGTTCAACCATATCGACTCTTCAAGCTCGCCGTGCGCATAGCGCTCGGGCTGAATGGCGTTGAGATCGCGCCGCCAGGTGTAACCGTAACCGTTCCATTGCGGATGCAGCGTTTCCATCGCCGCATGCGCCCGCCACAGCGGCACGCCATGGATGACGAGGCGCTGACAAAAGCCGTCGAACAGTTCGTAGGCTTTAGCGCCGCGCAGCCCTTCACGCACCGCCCAGATATGCGTCTCGATAATGCGCTGGCCGAGCGGGCCATCGAGCGTTTCAAGCGGGAGCGGAAGCGGCGGCTGAGGCGCGGCGGAATTCATGGAAAACCCTTCATCGTTGCCGCTCTCCCCTACCCATTCGTAGCACACTTGGCAGTCGACTCGCGCCAAAGCGCTCAGGAGCGCGCGGCGCATTATATGGATATGAGGCCGGAAGTTGAAAGCATCGCGGAATTTCGTATCCCGTGACGCTTCGAAGAGCAGATCGCCGACATGCTCCGGCAGCCCCCGTTCCTACGCCGACATATGTTCAAGCGCGCGATAGAGCGCATTGAAAGGGCTGAATGACTGGACGCCAGACGCCGGTTTCGCCGTCGATGTCCAACCGGGGGCTGGCGAAGCGGAAGCCGGTCGATCGCCCGAAGCAAGCGCGGAAGGACTCGTGCGGCTCAATCTGTAGAAGATCGCCACATGCAGGGACAGATAGCACGGCACGAGAAAGCAAGGGATGAGGATCCACGGAAGCGTCGTCATCAGCGAGGTATCGGGCGAGACCTTGAATATCTGGATGGGTCCGGGCGATGAGGTCGCGCCGAATCCGATGGCGGCGATCAAATCGACAAGGCCGATCACGTTCCACGCGAGCGTCAGCCCCCGCACTCGTGCGCCATATCGCGCAACGAGCCACGCCATCGGCAACGCGGTGAGCCCAACGAAAATGTCTCCCCAACCCGCCGACAGCGCGAAGGGTGCCGGCAGTCGATGGGCCGCGTAAAGCAGAATGAAGGAAACGCCGAGGATGCGCGCGGCGTTCACCGCAACAAGCACGGGCAGCGGAATGGCGAACAGCGCCGCGCGGATCGGCGGCGCCATGAAAAAGGCGAAGCAAATTGCCGCGACAGGCAGCGCCGTCGCGACGCCGAGACCGGGAGTTCCAACGTAATCCAACGCCAGCGTCGCGCCCAAAGCGACGACAATGACAAACCACACAGCCAGCAGGGCCGCGAGCAGGATTCGCCGCCACGCCGTTGTCGCCAAGGAGAACGAGAGCGCCGCGACGACCAATGCCGCGCTCGCTGTGAGCTCGATCGTAGAGAGAATTTCGGAAGGCATGGCGATCTCCGCTGGTTTGCTGACGTTAAGTGCATATACACATATTTGGCAAAAATTTATCCGCCGCTGGCGAGCCCCAGATCGAACGACGCAGTCACTTCTCTCACGCTGTCCTGCGCTTTCTTCCAAAGCGGGAAGGCTTTGCGCGCCGCCATCTCGCCTTTCGCGGTGACAGCGATCCGGCGGACGCGGCCATCTTTTTCTTCGCGCTGCTCAACAAGCCCATCGCGCAAGAGCGCTTTGAGGTTGCGCGTCAGGGTGGTTCTCTCAAGACCCAAAAAGGCGGCCAGGCGGGTCATCGGCATGGGGCCGCCTTGCGCCAGGGTCGCGAGGAGCGTGAATTGCGTGTTTCGCAATCCCGAGCCGCGCAGCGCTGCGTCATAATGCTGGGTGATCGCGCGGCTCGCCCGGCGCACCGCCGAACAGGCGCATTGCCGGCAAGCGCTAAAGTCGAAGGGAGCATCGATCATAAATAGTGTATATGCACATAAATCAGAATTGTCAACAGATCGTGAGCCAAGGCCGCCGCGAATGGCCTGAATAGCGCGGCTTCGGCAAAACGCGGCGGCCCTACACAGCGGCGCGACGCTTTCCCCGCGAAGACCCGCCTTCCCCGCCGTTGCGGACGTCGCCTGATTCCGATAGTTGAATGCGCGGGTTTCGCAAAAACGAAAGCATTGCCATGGCCGCCACAGACGCCGCGCCGACGCCCCGCGCCAGACCGCTGTCGCCGCATCTGAGCGTTTGGCGCCCGACCATGACCTACGTGATGTCTATCGTGCATCGCATCACGGGCGGCGCGCTTTATATCGGCGTGCTGCTTCTGGCCTGGTTCCTCCTCGCGACCTCGATGGACGCGACAGCTTTCGGCGTCGCTTCCGCCTGCCTCAATTCGATTCTCGGCCGCCTCGTCCTGCTCGGCTTCACCTGGGCTTTGTTTCACCACATGCTTGGCGGCATCCGGCATATTATCTGGGACGCCGGCTATGGCATGGACAAGCCGCAACGCGAATGGCTGGCGATGGGCACCCTCATCGGCGGGTTCGTCCTGACGATTATCGTCTGGGCGATCGGCCTTGCGGTCTATTAAGGAGCTCAGGTTCATGGCCGACGACCTCAATTCCATGCGCACGCCTCTTGGGCGCGTCCGCTTCCTTGGCTCCGCGCGCTCGGGCATGCGCGAAGACTGGTTGATGCGGGTGACCTCCGCGGCGCTGGTTCCGCTGACGATCGCCTTTGTCTGGCTCATCCTGTCGCTGCTCTCCAAGGACTATAATGGCGCACGGGCGGAACTCGGCCACCCCTTTCCCGCGATCCTGATGATGCTGTTCGTGCTGGCCGGCATCTATCATATGCAGATCGGCATGCGCTCGATCATCGCCGACTATATCCATGGCCGCGCGCGGGAATGGGCCCTGATGGCCAATCTGGTTTTTGCCGCCGCGCTGGCGCTGGCCTGCATCTATGCGGTGCTGCGCATCGGCTTCGTCTGAAGCTTCAAGTCCTAGAATTCGCCAACACAAGGTTGCATTGATCCATGGCCACGAATGGCGCGAACGGGCGAAAAGCCTATCCGATCACGGACCATAGTTTCGATGTGGTCGTCGTCGGCGCGGGCGGGGCGGGCTTGCGCGCAAGCGTCGGCTGCGCGCAGGCTGGCCTGCGCACCGCCTGCATTTCAAAGGTCTTTCCGACGCGCTCGCATACGGTGGCGGCCCAGGGCGGCATTTCCGCTTCGCTCGGCAATATGGGCCCCGACGATTGGCGCTGGCATATGTACGACACGGTCAAAGGCTCCGATTGGCTCGGCGACCAGGACGCGATCGAATATCTCTGCCGCCAGGCGCCCGCCGCCGTCTATGAACTCGACCATTGGGGCGTGCCCTTCTCGCGCACCGAGGAAGGCAAGATCTACCAGCGCCCGTTCGGCGGCATGACCACCGATTACGGCAAAGGCATCGCCCAGCGCACCTGCGCCGCCGCCGACCGCACCGGCCACGCGATCCTGCACACGCTCTACGGCCAGGCGCTGAAGGCGAAAACGGAATTCTTCATCGAATATTTCGCGATCGACCTGATCCGAGACAGCGACGGCCGCGTGCGCGGCCTCGTCTGCCTGAAAATGGACGACGGCACGATCCATCGCTTCCGCGCGCATCTGACGATTCTGGCGACCGGCGGCTATGGCCGCGCTTATTTCTCCGCCACGTCAGCGCACACCTGCACGGGCGACGGCAACGCCATGGCGCTTCGCGCGGGCCTGCCGCTGCAGGATATGGAATTCGTGCAATTCCATCCGACCGGCATCTATGGCGCCGGCTGCCTGATCACCGAGGGGTCGCGCGGCGAGGGCGGTTATCTCACCAATTCGGAAGGCGAGCGCTTCATGGAGCGCTATGCGCCCTCGGCCAAGGATCTCGCGTCGCGCGACGTCGTCAGCCGGTCGATGACGATGGAAATCCGCGAGGGCCGCGGCGTCGGCAAACTCAAGGACCACATCTTCCTGCATCTCGACCATCTCGATCCGAAAATTCTGCACGAACGCCTGCCCGGCATTTCGGAGAGCGCGCGGATTTTCGCCGGCGTCGACGTCACGAAAGAGCCGATCCCGGTGCTGCCGACCGTCCATTACAATATGGGCGGCATCCCGACCAATTATCACGGCGAGGTTCTCACCAAAGTCGGCGGCGATCCCGATGCGATCGTGCCCGGCCTGATGGCGCTTGGCGAAGCCGCCTGCGTCTCGGTGCATGGCGCCAACCGGCTTGGCTCCAATTCTCTGATCGATCTTGTCGTGTTCGGCCGCGCGGCCGCGATGCGCGCCGGCGAATTGATCACGCCGGGCGAAAAGCATGCCGAACTGGCGAAGGATTCCGCTGATTTCGCTTTGGCGCGCCTTGATCGCTTCCGCAACGCCAATGGCGGCACGCCGACGGCCGAGTTGCGGCTCAAGATGCAGCGCACGATGCAGAACAATTGCGCGGTGTTCCGCACCGGCGAAGTGCTCGGCGAGGGATCGACGCTGATCCACGACGTCTGGCGCGCCGGCGCCGACGTCCATGTCACCGATCGCTCGCTGATATGGAACTCCGATCTGATCGAGACGATGGAATATGACAATCTGATCGCCCAGGCCGTCGTCACCATGGACAGCGCCGTCAACCGGCTCGAAAGCCGCGGCGCCCATGCGCGCGAGGATTACCCCAACCGCGACGACAAGGAATGGATGAAGCACACGCTCGCCTGGATCGACCCGGAGAAGCAGAGCGTGACGATCGATTACCGGCCGGTGCATACGTATACGATGAGCAACGACATTGCTTATATCGAGCCGAAGGCGCGGGTGTATTAGAAGCCCATTTCCCACTCCCCCTTGTGCAAGGCTGTCCGAAAACCGAAATCCGCAAAGGGCGTGGGAAGTTTTCCCTATCTCCGGAGCCCCTGGTCGTCATGGCCGGGCTTGTCCCGGCCATCCACGCCGCGACGTCGTACCAAACTTTCAGAACGAAGCAGCAAGTGCGTGGCGTGAATGGCCGGGACAAGCCCGGCCATGACGGGGAAAAATCCTCCGATCGCCAAAACGCGAATTGCTGCAGCGATAATGGGTGCTGTCCTAAGTTGGCCCTGAGTGTCCGAATTTGAGGGAAGGAGTGTCCTAAATTGTTTAAGGCGCTCCGAACTGCTTCAAGATAACTTATGGGCCCACAGCCGCGCGTGCGCGTCATCCATTATCTCGGCTTTATTTTCCCCCATGGGGCGCACTTCCACTTGATAGTGCTTGGCTCCCATTTCCACTACATAAGCCTTAGCCCCGTCATCGGTAGTAAAGTTCATCGGCTCTTCAGCTTGTGCTTTCTCGTTTCCGGGGTATCCGTGGATCGGCCATGCAATCACGCTCCACCTGATCATTGCTCACCGTTGCCGTCGTCGAAATCGGCCTCCTCCTGCAAAAGACGGAGCTTCGACCGAAGGCCACCCGACGCGCGTCGTTCCGCTCGACGCAAGAAGAGGTCGAGTTGATCTTTCAGGTCCTCGTAGCTTTCTCGGGAAAGATCGCTGGGGAACGATAGAGTGACGGGCCCTTCGTCCAAATTGAAAATCTCTTGCAGCATACCCCCCTTTGCCTTCGGGTAATGAACTGACGTGGGACTCTCATCAAGCAGGGAACGCGAAACGGATGCGCTGGAAGACACGGCGGGGCGCTCGGCTTTGATGATCACAGCTTCAATATAATCACTGGCCGAAGCCGTTTCCGATTTCATGTCTTGAATGGTAGCAGATTCCGAGATTTTTGCAAAGGACATTGTGGCCGCAAACTCTCGGATCAGATCAGGGACCGCCTCATCCTTTAGCCCTCGATCGATCAGAAGAAAGGCCTTAAGAGCTTCGTCCGAAGGCGGCATACCGCTATATTTTTCGAGGATTTCGCGATGAAGAGCCGGCTTCATTGCCGCTTCCCGAATTAATCCGTCGCGATCGGGCGAGATGTCTCGCGGGTCGCGAATTATGCGCATTGCGGCATCGGTAAGTTTGACTTTGCGAACGTCGCTCCCCGCGATGTCCTCCAATAGCCCGAATGCCTTCAACGCCGCTGCGGTCTGCGAACCGCCGCTGCTTTTCTCGGCATAGCCCCATGCACCGACCGCAGTTGCGAATGGCACCTCATGGCCGTTCGCAATTTTATACAATTCACGCGCACGTTCGATTGCCCGCGCCAGCGGGATAAACGGAAATCGTTGCCCCGCCTCGGGACGACGCTTAATCAAAACGGCCGGCATAGTCGCCTCCTGAGTTTGCGCATAAGATATGGCACGTCTTGCCAGCGCCGTCAAATTTCAGGAGAGATGGAAGAATGGGGCTTGACGTTATGTCTTGAATGGCTATGATTGCAACCGTGAAAGGAGCGACGCTAATGCTCAGGAGGGAAAGAGCCCCGGCGCGGCAGGCCGACGCGGGCGGGGCGAGGATAAAGGAAGGGCCGCTGCCCCGATCCGGTTCAAGGAAAGGCAACGGCCCTGCAATTGGCTTCGATTAATTTCCCCGGTCGTCTAACGGTAGGACGCCCGCCCTTACAAGTGAGGCAACCTAGGTCCGAATCCTAGCCGGGGAGCCAAGCATTCGAGTTAGTGGGGTCGAAACGTTCCAGCGCCTCGAACCCAGATCAGACGCCCACGGAATTGGCTCCTTGAGCATTGACCGTTCCAATAATATAACATGGGCATCAACGTCTTTCCAGAGTCGCGCTCGCGAGCCGGTCCAGACCTTATAGATTGGCGGAGCCCGGCGTCACGCTCTCACGCCTCCTCACCCCTTCAGCTTCGCGATCTCCGCCCGGGCGGCGCCCACGAGCTCCTCGTTCGTATGCGCATGGCCCCATAGCCCCCAACCGCCCGGGGCGGCTTCGGAGAGCAGAACCCAGGTTCTCTGTTTGAGACTCGGATCTCCCGCGGCCTTCGCGACAAGGTCGGTCAGTTGCTGGACCATTGCGATCTGCTTGTCGCGATCCAGCGCGCCTGCGTTGGTCAGAACCTGAACGCGCACATAATTACTGTCGCCGTCGACATTGGCGATCGCCCGTCGCGGCAGCTCATGGACGAAGGCGGCGGTGTTCTTGCGGAACATCGGGATATCCGGAACCTTTTCGATGGATTTGACCGTCGCCGCCGCGTCGATCGCAAGTTGATGGCTATCGGCGAATGTCCCGGCGGACGCATAAATGTCTATCATGGGCATGGTTGTGATCCCGGCTGAACTATGACGATCGTCATATCGATAACTATGATGGTCGTCATAGTCAAGGAGAGAACCAAGTGGACGACGTCAAAACGCGCATGGTTCAGAAGGCCGCTCTGTCGCTCGCCGCGAAGGGGCTGCAGCGCAGCTCGTTCAGCGAGGTGCTGAAGGCGTCCGGGGCGCCGAGAGGGTCGCTGTACCACCACTTTCCCGGCGGCAAGGAAGAGCTCGTGCTCGACGCCCTCGACCTGGCGGCGGACTGGGCGATGAAAGCCCTGGGCGATATGGCGGGGCGACCGGCGATTGAAGTCGCACAAGGGTTCATTGATCTGTGGCGGCGCATCCTCGCAGGCTCGCATTTTGGTTCGGGCTGCGCGATCGCCGCCGTCACTATCGCCGCGGAGGCGCCCGAACTGCTGAACCGCGCCGCGACGATCTTCCGGAACTGGGTTTCGCATATCGGCGCGCTGCTCGCCGAAGGCGGCGTTCCCGAGGAGCGGGCGCCGGCGCTCGCGACGCTGTTGATTTCAGCATGCGAAGGCGCGGTCATTCTTTCACGCGCCGAACAGTCGTTTGGCCCGCTCGACCGCGTCGCCGCCGAATTGATGGCCGCCATCGCGGCGGCGCAACAGGAGAAATCCGAGGGATGAGCGTCAAGCCCGCTGGCCGCTGAGCGTAAAGTCAGGCAAGCGCGCGCGTGGCGCCGGATTGCTCCCAATTGCCGCATCGGGAATCTATTGACCTTGACCCTCCGCAGGGTCCAGAAATCCCCGGTGTCCGCGCCGCGTTCGAAGGTTCGAGGGCGTTCTGGAAACGATTCGATTGAAATTGAATGAGCTACGTCCGCGCTCTGCCCTGACAATTTTCAAGCGTTGTGCGACCCCCCTCCCTAACCCTCCCCCACAAGGGGGGAGGGGATAAGGTTCGCGCCTTCCTCCTCCCCCTTGTGGGGGAGGGTTGGGGTGCGGGGTCGCGCTGAACTCGAGAGTTACACGCCCTTCGGCCGACGGAAACAACAATGGTCCAGCTCAACCTTCCCAAAAACTCGCGCATGATTCCTGGCAAGACCTGGCCCAAACCCGCCGGGGCGAAGGAGACGACCGAGTTCCGCGTCTATCGCTGGAATCCAGATGACGATTCCAATCCGCGCATCGACACTTATTATGTCGACCGCCACGATTGCGGGCCGATGGTGCTGGACGCTTTGATCTGGATCAAATCGAAGATCGATCCGACGCTCACTTTCCGCCGCTCCTGCCGCGAGGGCGTGTGCGGCTCCTGCGCGATGAATATCGATGGGATGAATACGCTCGCCTGCACGCGCGGCATGGACGAGATCAATGGCGCGGTGAAAATCTATCCGCTGCCGCATATGGAGATCGTCAAGGACCTCGTGCCCGACCTCTCGCATTTCTATGCGCAGCACGCCTCGATCGAGCCCTGGCTGAAGACCGATTCGCCGCCGCCCGAGAAGGAATGGCGGCAATCCCCTCAAGACCGCAGCAAGCTCGATGGTCTCTATGAGTGCATCCTGTGCGCCTGCTGCTCGACCTCCTGCCCGAGCTATTGGTGGAACGGCGACCGCTATCTCGGGCCCGCCGTCCTGTTGCAGGCCTATCGCTGGCTAATCGATTCGCGCGACGAAGCGACGGGCGAGCGGCTCGACAATCTCGAAGACCCTTTCCGCCTCTATCGCTGCCACACGATCATGAACTGCGCCAAGACCTGCCCGAAGGGGTTGAACCCCGCCAAGGCGATTGGCGAGATCAAGAGCATGATGCTGGAACGGCAGATGTGAGGGAGAGGCTGTTTGGGAGCGCGGGCGGCGCCCTGATATCTCTCGTCCTCGCCCGATAGAAATTCGGAAGAACGTGGCGCGTCAAAAATTATCGATATTTATCAATTTTTTGCGCCACCAATGGCGCACCGCCCCTGCGCTTTGTCGCGTCAAGCGAGGAAACCCCAAACATTTTCAAACCCCGGGCGCCCGGCGCGAGAACAAAGCGCGCATCTGGGCGTCGATCATCGACGCCGTAAGATCGGCCATGTCCTGCGACGCCTCGCGCCAGAGCGAGAAGGGCGTCGGCCGGCGCGCAATCAGGCGGCCGGTGATCTGGTGCGCCTCGAAGCGGAATTCGGGGGTGAATTTGGCGGCCAGCTTCTGCATCGGGCGATTGTCGGCCTGGCACATGATCTCGATCGTCGCGACGCCGTGATTGCTCGCCGCGCGCAAGATGCGCTGAAATAAATGCTCGCCTATGCCGTGCCGGCGATGGGCTTCTTCGACGCTGAACGCCGCCTCCGCCACGGCCCGCTGCACGAAGGGCGCGCGCTCGGTCCAGGTCGCGTTGGCCGAGCGCAATTCGCCCGCGCCCCGCAATTGGCCGTCGACGAAGGCGCCGAAGACGAGATCCCCCGCGCCGAAGCAATGGGCGGCGTAACGGTCGAGAAATTCATCCGAGACGCCGCCGCCAAAGCGGTCGTTGCGGCTCTGCGGATCAAGACGCAGGAGATGAGCGCGAAAGGCCGCCCTGTCGGCGGGCCAAAGTCGGCGAATGGTTTCCTGGGAAGCGGGTCCCATAGCGAACTCCAGAATCGAGCAACGCCTCCCGACGCGTTCCTCCCTGGAAATCCCCATATGATGCGCTGCAGCATAAGAAACAAGTCTGACAATTGGGCGAGCGGGGCCCATCGATGGCGCCAATGAAGGCGCCGGCTAGGCCGTCGTCCCCATCTTCAGCAACACTTTGCCGAGCGCCTCGCGGCGTGCAATCGCGCCGAACGCTTCGATGAAGGATTCCAAGGGATAGGCGGCGTGGACATGGGCCGAGATGGCGCCGCTCGCGGCATGGGCGAGAAGCTCGGCCATATTGGCGTGATGGGCCTGCGGCTCGCGGGCGATGAAATCGCCCCAGAACACGCCCCGAATGTCGCAACCCTTCAGCAAGACGAGATTGAGCGGCGGCTTGGGTATTTCGCCCGAGGCAAAGCCGATGACCAGCAGGCGCCCCTTCCAGCCAAGCGAACGCAAGGCGGCCTCGGTCAAAGCGCCGCCGACGGGGTCATAGACGACATCGACGCCGCGACTTCCTGTGAGGCGCTTGAGTTCAGCGCGCAGATCCTGGGTTGCGTAATTGATCGTCTCCTGGGCGCCGAACTTGCGCACGAAGGCGAGCTTTTCATCGGAAGAGGCGCAGGCGATCACCTTCGCCCCCATCAAGGCCCCGATTTCGACTGCCGCCAGACCGACGCCGCCCGAAGCGCCCAGAACGACGAGAGTCTCGTCTTTTTTGAGATCGGCGCGCTGCTTCAAAGCATGCAGCGTCGTGCCATAGGTGATCGACAGGCCCGCCGCCTTCTCTTCCGAAAGCCCGTCGGGAAGAGCGACCAAACGCGCGACGGGGCTCACCAGCCGCTCGCGGGCGCAGCCAAATCCGGTATAGCCGAGGACGCGGTCGCCGATCTTGAAGCCTGTCGCGCCGGGACCGAGAGCCGCGATGCGTCCGGAAAATTCAGCGGCGGGCGAAAACGGCAGGGGCGGCTTGACCTGATATTTGTTTTCAATGACCAGCAGGTCGAAAAAATTGAGGCTGGCGTAGCTGACATCGACCAGCGCCTCGCCTTCGCCGGGGACCGGATCGGGCAAGTCGACCAGCTTCAGCGTTTCGGGAGGGCCAAAACTCTCGCAAACCAGGGCTTTCATCGCGGACCTCGAATTTGAGTCTTTTTTCACTAAGATTGGATAAGTTTGCGAAACTATCAATTAAACGCTGGGAACCGGGTCAGAATTTCGCCCCGTTCGCCGCCCATGAAAAGCCCCATCGCCGCGTGGCGTCCGCCGGAGTAAACTCATCCCATGATTCGCTTCGCGAAACCAACCGCCTTCGTCCTCTGCGCCATGATGGGCCTGTTGGTCGCGGGCAATGTTTTGGCCCAGCAAAGTCCAGATTCGGACAAAGCCGCCGCTGCGGCCAAGAAAAAGCCGACGAAGGCGACGGCGGCCGACAAGCCAAAGGCGGGCGACAAGAGCGCCGACGCGGCGCCTGGCAAGCCATTGCTGGTGGCGAGTTTTGGCGACTGGGGCGTCTATCAGACGCAGGCGGCCAAAGGCCGCGTCTGCTATACATTGGCGCAGCCTAAAGACCGTGCGCCCGCCGATCTCAAGCGCGATCCCGCCTACGCCTTTATTTCGGACCGCCCCGGCGAGGGCGTGCGCAACGAAATCTCGTTCATCATGGGTTTTGACGTCGCCAATTCGCCCGAAGCCGCTGCTGACAAGCCTGATCCCAAGAAGAAGGGCGAGGACTTACAGGCGATGGCGATCGTCGGCGACCAATCTTTTGAACTCCTGGCCAAGACCTCCAATCTCTGGGTCAAGAACGCCGCCAAAGAAGGCCAATTGATCGATCAGATGCGCAAAGCCGCCAAACTGCAGGTCAAGGCCGCTTCCAAAAAAGGCCATGTGACGACCGATACTTATTCGCTCGCCGGGTTCTCGCAGGCGCTGGAGCGCGTGCAGAAGGATTGCCCCTCGAACTAAGGGCGCTTGGCAGCGATCATATAGTTGACGCCCATGTCGCGCGAGATAAGCCAGGCGGCGCGCAGTGGATCGTAGACCATTCCGGCCCGGGCGGCTTCTCTGAGGCCGGCGGATCGGAACGCGCCGCTCAATTCTTCCGGCGTCACGAATTGTTCCCAGCGATGCGTGCCCTGCGGCACCCAGCGCAGGATATATTCGGCGCCGACGATCGCCAAAACGAAGCTCTTCAATGTGCGGTTCAAGGTCGAGGCGACGAAAAGCCCGCCCGGCCGCACCAATCCGCAAGCGGTCCCGACGAAGGAAGGCATGTCCCTGACGTGCTCGACGACTTCCATCGCAAGAACGACGTCAAAGGATGGGCTCTCGTCCGCCAACTGCTCAAGCGTCGCGGCGCGATAAGAGAGACGGGCGCCGGTCTCGGCCGCGTGGCGCCGCGCCACTTCTATATTGCCAGGCGCGGGATCAAGGCCAGTGACGTCGGCGCCGAGTCTGGCCAACGGCTCCGCCAACAGGCCAGCGCCACAGCCAATATCGAGGATGGTCAGGCCGGCGAGGGGCAACTCGCCTGCTTGAGCCAACGTCTTGAAATGGCGGATGATGAGATCGCGCAGCCAGGCGATGCGCAATGGATTGATCCGATGCAAGGCGCGCATGGACCCCGAAGGGTTCCACCAGTCATCGCCGATCGCATCGAAACGCGCGACATCGGCGGGATCCACGCTGGAGGAGGCGTCTGAGGCGCGCATGACGGGCGATCCGGCAAAGGAAACGGGCGTTGACCGCCCCTGCGGCGCCATCTATACGCGCCCTTCGCAGACGGCGCGAGCCGCTTGGCGGGTGTTCATTCGTTGGAATCTTGATGTCGCGCCTGGTGATGAAGTTCGGCGGCACCTCAGTCGCCAATATCGAGCGAATCCGTAATGTCGCGCGCCACGTCAAACGCGAAACCGACGCGGGCCATGATGTCGCGGTGGTCGTCTCGGCCATGTCGGGCAAGACCGACGAGTTGGTCGGCTGGGTCCGCGAAGCGGCGCCCCTTTATGACGCGAGCGAATATGACGCCATCGTCGCGTCGGGCGAACTCGTCACGGCGGGCCTGCTCGCCATCGTCCTGAAAGATATGGGACTGAAAGCGCGTTCCTGGCAGGGCTGGCAGATCCCGCTTCACACCGATGACGCGCATGGCGCGGCGCGCATTGTCGGCGTCGACGGCTCGAAAATCATCGCCCGTTTCGCCGACAGGGAGATCGCGGTCGTCGCCGGCTTCCAGGGTCTTCATGCGGCGAGCGGCCGGGTGACGACGCTCGGGCGCGGCGGATCCGACACTTCGGCGGTTGCGCTAGCCGCCGCGATTAACGCCGACCGCTGCGATATCTATACCGACGTCGACGGCGTCTACACGACCGACCCGCGCGTGGTCCCCAGAGCCCGCCGGCTGGAGAGGGTCGCTTTCGAGGAAATGCTGGAAATGGCTTCGCTTGGCGCGAAGGTCCTGCAGGTGCGTTCCGTCGAAGTCGCGATGGTGCATAAGGTCAAGCTCATTGTGCGTTCGTCCTTCGACGACCCCGCCGATCCGAAATTGGGCACGCTGATTTGCGACGAGGAGGACATTGTGGAAAGCCAGGTCGTCACCGGCATCGCGTTTTCGAAAGACGAGGCTCAGATCACCTTGCGCCGGGTCGCCGACAAGCCCGGCGTGGCGGCGGCGATCTTCATGCCGCTGGCGGAAGCCAACATCAATGTCGACATGATCATCCAGGTCGTCTCGGACGACACGACGACGACCGATATCACCTTCACGGTGCCGGCCGCCGAATACGCGCGCGCCAAGGCGATATTGGAAGAGCGTCGCGGCCAGATCAACTACGCCCTGCTGCAAGGCGCGCAGGACGTGGTCAAAGTATCGGCGATCGGCATCGGCATGCGCAGCCATTCCGGCGTCGCCGCCCGCGCCTTCAAGGCCCTGGCCGAGAAGGGCGTGAACATTCGCGCCATCACGACATCCGAAATCAAATTCTCAGTGCTGATCGACGCCGCCTATACCGAACTGGCGGTCCGCACCCTGCATTCGCTCTACGGGCTCGACGCAGCGATATAACGGCCGCGGTCTCAACCTTCGGGCCAGAAGGTCTTTAGCGCCAACGGCGATCGCACAGGCAAAGCAGGCGCCGTCCAATCCACGATTTCGCATCAGCGCGAGCGATTCGAATGCCCGATCGGCGGCGGGCGTTTGCGCGTCGCATACATCAATCCCAAGCCAAAAATCCCCAGAACCAACCAGGTCGGCAGCATCAGAACATGCAGGAGGATAGGATCCCATAACAGAGGATGGATTTGGCGCTCTATGAACGATTGCATGAGCGGGAACTTGTTGGGAAACGCCCAATAGGCGGTCGCGCCCATCGGCGTCAGCGACAATTGGTCGGCGGCGATCGAGCGCGCGCCGTCGATCACGCCGGCCGCGAACGCCCCTGCGAGCAACGCCAATCCGAAAATGCGAATGAGAATCCGGATCAACGTCGGAGCTTCCGCTTCAAGAGGACGGAAAGAAACAGAAAGACCACCCATATCGCGAGCGGCGCAAGGGCGCCGAATCGCGCATAAAATGTCGGCGGCGCCGGCGCCGGCAAAGGACTGTCGAGGACGCCTTCGACGCCAAGGGGAAGCGCCGCTATGACGCGCCCCAGACCGTCGACGACCGCTGAAACGCCGGTATTGGCGGCGCGCACAAGGGGCAGGCCTTGCTCGATGGCGCGAAGGCGGGCCTGCGCAAAATGCTGGTGCGGGCCTGGGGTCACGCCAAACCACGCGTCGTCCGTCACGTTGAGCATCCAGCTCGCGCGGCGCTCGTCCGGGTGGAAAATGGAGCCGATCTCCTGGGGAAAGACCGCTTCGTAGCAGATGAGAGGAAGCGCATCGGGCAGCCCCGGGGCGTGAAGGACGCCTGGGCCCGAGCCGGCATCGAACCCGCCGGGAAAATGGATGAATTGCGTCACCCCGAAACGGTCGAAGAAGTCGGCGAAGGGCAAATATTCGCCAAATGGCACGAGGTGCTGTTTGTCGTACCGGTCGAGCAGCGCGCCGTGACTGTCGATGACCTGGATCGAATTGAAATAGTGGGCGCGCCCATCTCCAGGAATCCGCTCTGCGACCCGCGCGGCGCCGGTGATCAATATAGCGCCGCCGTGCAAGAGATCGGCGATCTGCTCCAGCGCCTGGGGATCGCGCGCCAGCAGGAATGGGAACGCCGATTCCGGCCAGATCAGATGACTGATATCGGCGACGCCGGTCGAGGTCGGGGAGGTCGCGCGATCCGACAACGCCAGATAGCGCCGCATGATCGCGTCCTTGTTCTGCGGCCGGAAGTCGGCGTCCTGCGCAACGTTGGGCTGCATGATGCGCAGCTTCACGCCGGCGACCAGGGCCGCGTCCGGAGCCGACAGACGAAACCCGCCGAAAACAGCGAGCAATCCTAAGGCTGCAAAAGCCAATAGGATCGGTCGGAAAAACCAGCGTCCGCGTCGCTCATCGGCCAAGGTCGCCGGCGCCGCAAAAATCGCAATGGTGAGAATCGTCAGCCCATGCAGGCCGACGATCGATGCGAATTGGGCGAGGATCTGGTTTTGGCCAAGCGCCATACCGATTTCGTTCCACGGAAATCCGGTCAGCACGACAGCCCGCAACCATTCGCTGGCGCACAGACCGACAGCCAGCGCGAAAATGCGTCCCGCGCCGGGCGACCACAGCAATCGGGCGATCGCAAAGCCAAGCGCTGGGAAAAAAGCGAGGCCGGCGGGCAGCGCCAAAACGCCCAGCGGAAGCGCCCAGGCGAATTTATCGGCCTCGACGAGAAAGGCGGCGCCCAGCCACCAGAGGCCCGCGACAAAATAGCCAAAGCCCCACCACCAGCCGGCCGCGAACGCCGATCGCACGGATCGGCCGGTTGAACGCCCGCTTGCGCCGACAACCGCCGATCCGTCAATCAGCCAGACGGCCGCCAGCATCGGCGCCAGCATCGCCGGCAGGAAGTCGAACGGCGGCAAGGCCAGGGCGCCGAGCGCGCCGGCAACGAAGGCGATCGCGCGGCGCCGCCAGTCCCACGCCAGAATAACGCTCTGAGCGAGCGCGCCGACAAAATTCCCTTCGCGGGATGGCCTCAGATCGGTTGAAAGCAAGGGCTGGCGTCCCGAGAGCAAAGTCAGAAAAAGCGGAAACCTCTTTTCCAGCGAACCTTGCAACGAACCCAAGCTCTAGCGCCGCGATCGCATTCAATCAAATCGGATTCAGGAGCGGACGGATTATCCGGCGAGGTCAATTCTTCGAACTGGCCGACCGCACAAATCTATGTCCGCGCTATTTGGGCGCCGGCTCTGATCCCGCCGACAGCCCGGCGGTTGTTTCGCCCGCCGTCCGGCGCTTGCGGGCAGCGGCCCGGCGGACGCGACCGGTTAGCGGATGGATCTTGAGACGCTTGACGCGCCGCGGGTCGGCATCGAGAATCTCGAATTCGAATTCACCGAGACCCGTGACGATTTCGCCGCGCCCCGGCACCCGGCCGGCCTTCGCCATGATCAATCCGCCGATCGTATCGACATTTTCGGCATCGGCGAGGGTTGACAGATCGACGCCGAGCGCGCGCGAAACGACCTCCAGACTGGCTCTCGCTTCAGCGATAAAGGCCCCGTCCGCCGTCTGTGTAATTTCCCGCGCGTCCGCCTCGTCATGCTCATCTTCAATATCGCCGACGATGGCCTCAACGACATCCTCAATCGAGACCAATCCGTCGGTGCCGCCATATTCATCGATGACCAAAGCCATATGCGTGTGCGACGCCTGCATTTTCACGAGAAGGTCGAGGGCGGGCATCGAGGGCGGCGCAAACAGAACCGGCCGCAAAATGTTGGCGCGAGAGAGCGGCAGGCGCATCCCGAGCTTCGGATCGGCGCTCGCCGAGACAGCGTCCGCTTTGGCGGCATCGGGAACAAGCCCGAACTGCGGTTCGGCGGCGAGGTAGTCGACGAAATCCCTGATATGCACCATGCCGCGAGGATCATCGAGCGTCTCGCCGTGCACGGGCAGGCGTGAATGACCGGCGGTGCGAAAGAGCGACAAGACCTCGCTGAGGGGCGCATCGATTCCCAAGGCGATAATGTCGGCGCGCGGCACCATCACATCCTCGACCCGGACATCGTGCAAGCCCAGGACATTGGTCAGAATGGTCCGTTCCTGCGGCGTGAAATCCGTATCGGCGCCGGAACCAATCAGCGCGTCCTCAAGATCGTCGCGAACGGAAGCCGGCCCCAAGCCGAACAAAGCGCGAAGGCGTTCGAACAATCCGCCGGGCGGTTCTCGCGGCGGCGAAGGCGCCGACGTGTGATCCGCTGCGACCGATGCAGCTCGTTCCGTCTCGCTCATGCGTTCGCGCCCAGGGGAACGGTCAATGCATAGGGGTCAGCGATCCGCAGTTTCGCCAGTATCCTTGTCTCCAGCGCTTCCATGCGGTTCGCGTCGGCGGCGATCTGATGATCAAAGCCGAGCAAGTGCAGAAAGCCATGCACCACGAGATGGGCGGCATGGTCGGCGAGGGTCTTGCCTTCTTCCGCAGCCTCCCGCTCGGCCGTTTCAAACGCCATGACAATATCGCCGAGCATCGGCGCGGCGGCGATCTTTTCCGGCGCCGAAGCAGGAAAGGAGAGCACGTTGGTCGGTTTGTCGAGACCCCTCCATTGCGCGTTCAACGCGCGGATTTGCGAATCATCCACGAGTTGCACGCTCACCTCAGCGCCATCGAGGATTCGAATCCCGCTCATCTCAAGGCTGGCTTCGATTCCGCGCCGGGCCAGTTTCTCAATGCCGGGCAAAGCGCGCCATTGCGGCGACGATTCCACGACTTCAATATTCGGCTTCATCGCGCCGATCCGTTCTGACTTTGGTGATTGGCGCCCTCATAGGCCGCGACGATGCGGCGCACGAGATCGTGCCGCACCACATCGCCGTGACGAAAGACAACATGGCCGACCCCCTCCAGCCCGCTCAGAAGCGCGACGGCTTCGCTCAAGCCGGACTTTTGTCCCGGCGGCAAATCGGTCTGCGTCGGATCGCCATTGATAATCATGCGCGAACCTTCGCCAAGGCGGGTCAGAAACATCTTCATTTGCATCGAGGTCGCGTTTTGCGCCTCGTCAAGCAAAACGACGGACTTGGCCAATGTGCGCCCGCGCATGAAGGCCAGCGGCGCGATTTCGATCATGCCGGTCTGGATGCCGCGCTCGACCATTCTGCCTTCCATGAAATCATGCAGGGCGTCGTAAATGGGACGGAGATAAGGATCGACCTTATCGCGCATGTCTCCTGGCAGAAAGCCGAGCCGCTCGCCCGCTTCGACAGCCGGCCGCGACAAGATCAATCGCTCGACAGCGCCCTGCTCAAGCAATGAAACGGCATGCCCCACCGCCAGCCAGGTCTTGCCAGTGCCCGCCGGCCCTTCGGCGAACACCAATTCATGCTGCTTGAGCGCGGACAGATAGAGATCCTGCGCGGCGTTGCGCGCGCGCACGACGCCTTTCCGGCGCGTCTTGATCTGATGAAACAGAGATCTAGCGCCATCGATGTCGCTGGGAAACAAACTGCCCTGCAGCGCAACTTCCGCGATGGCGCCCTCGACATCGCCAAGGTCAGCGGCCTGGCCCAGTTTGGCGCGCGCGTAGAGCATTTCCAGAACCCGCCGCGCGTTTTCGCAGGCGTCCTTTGGACCCTTGATGACGATCTGGTTGCCGTTGGCGTTGGCGACGACGCCAAGGCGCCGCTCGATCTTGGCGATGTTCTGATCGTAATGGCCAAAGACGATCGAGGCGAGCCCATTGTCATCGAAAGCCAGCGTGATTTCGGAAGGTTTGGCGTCTCGCGCCTCCGCCGCGCTTTCAGGCATAAGGGAAGAAATCCTCGAAACCGTCCGGTCCTGCGCTCTCAATCGGTCATCTCCTGACGCCATCGGCATATCACTTCATGCATTCTCTTTACGCAAACTGGCGTCCGCTTCGCCTGAAAACGCCGCATTCCTCTGAATCTCATCCAAAGACTGTGACGCTGGCGCGACAATGCGTCCCCGCAGGGAATTGGGGCCCACGCCGATGATCTCAACATCGGCGATGGCGCCGATCAGCGCTGCGTCGCCGACGGCGTAGACGGATTGCAAATAAGGCGAGCGGCCGATCACCTGCCCGGCATGGCGACCCGATTTTTCGAAAAGGACCGGCATTATTCGCCCGACCGCGGCCCGGTTAAAGGCCTGCCGCTGATCTTCGAGCAATTGTTGCAGGGTCAGCAATCGCGCCGATTTCGTCTGCTCGTCAATCTGGTTCTTGAGTTCAGCCCCCGGCGTGCCGGGCCTCGACGAATATTTGAAGGTATAAGAGGCGGCAAAGCCGACCGCGCCGACAAGATCAAGCGTCTCCTGAAAATCGGCGTCGCTCTCGCCGGGATAACCGACGATGAAATCAGAGGAAAGAGCGATGTCCGGCCGCACGGCGCGGATCCGGCCGACAATGTCCATATAATCCCCGACATCGTGCTTTCGGTTCATCGCCGCCAGAATCCGGTTCGAGCCCGACTGAACCGGAAGATGCAGGTAGGGCGCCAACGACGGGTTGTCCCGATGTGCGAGAATCAGCGCCTCGCTCATGTCGTTGGGGTGCGAGGTTGTGTAGCGAACGCGAAGGATGCCGGGGATTTTGGCGACGACATTCAACAGATGGGCAAGATCGGCGGCGCGCCCGCCCTCGTCTTGCCCATGATAGGCGTTGACGTTCTGACCGATGAGCGTCACTTCGCGCACGCCCGCGCGCGCCAGACCGACAATTTCCTGAACGACTTTGGCGACGGAGCGCGAGCTTTCGGCGCCCCTCGTATAGGGCACGACGCAGAACGAGCAGAATTTGTCGCAGCCTTCCTGGACCGTGACGAAGGCGCTGACGCCGCGCGACCGGATCGTCGCAGGCGACGAGGCGGGCAGATGATCGAATTTGTCCTCGACCGGAAAGGTCGTGTCGACAACGCCTGACCGCAGGCTCGCCGCGCGCAAGAGCTGCGGCAGACGATGATAGTTCTGAGGTCCGACAACGAGATCGACCGCCGGTTGCCGGCGCAAGATCTCGGCGCCTTCCGCCTGCGCGACGCAGCCGGCCACGACGATCGTCGTCTTAAGCCCCGCGACCTCGCGCGCTTCCCTCAATTCGCGAACCTTGCCCAATTCCGAATAAATCTTTTCCGAGGCGCGCTCTCGGATGTGGCAGGTGTTGAGCACGACGAGGTCGGCGTCTTCGATTGTCGCGGCCTCTTGGTAACCCTCTTGGGCCGCCACATCAGCCATACGATGAGAGTCATAGACATTCATCTGACAACCAAACGATTTCACAAAGATGCGTTTGGCTCGATCGGTCAGCGGAATCCCCGCGCCAGATGCGTCTGAGACGGGCGCCCCGATCGATTGATCCCGGGCGCGAGAAAGAACTGCCGACAAAATTGCTCCTTGTGACACCGTCTCCGCTTTCTACGACGTTTCCGCGCCCGCGGAAATAGCGGACATCGCCCCGTTGGACCTCCTGGCGCGCTCCTTCGCCATGGCCCTCACCGCGCCCTCGGTGCGGCGCGCAACGTCTTTTCGGTCGGAATCGTAGAAAAACGGGATCGGCGCGCCGCAATATATATCGCAATCGATCCGGCCCGCTGCAAGCAGACGCCAGAAATGATCGAAAAAGCGCATATCGCCATACCAGGCCACGAACGGCCGCTCGGGCCGCCCTAAGGGCAGGCCCGCCCGCCGGGAATAGGCGATAAAAATCGGCTGAACGATCGCCTCGCCGGCGCCGAGCGTCTGCCGGACCGCCTCAAAATGCGATGAGCGGAAGCGCAAAATCCGATTGGCGTCGCTCGTGGTCGCCTCGGCGAACAGAATAACGGCCGCGCCGTCGCGCATTCGCCCGGCAATTTGCGCATTGACCGCGGGAATGCCCAGACGCTTGGCCCGATCGACCAAAGCAACGCCCTGAAGGGCCAGCAACGCACGGACCAGCGGCCCCGCCCCTACTTCCTTCTTGGCCAGGAATTCAGTGGGACGCATGGATCCGAGAATCGGGATATCCAGCCAGGAAATGTGATTAGAGACAACCAATTGTGGGCGCGTGGACGCCGCTTTTCCGTGCACTCGAATGCGCACGCCAAGCGCAAAACATAGCATCCGGTGGAACAGGACCGGCAATCCCTCGCCTGTCTTCCAGCCTCGGAGCACGGCGAGCCAGCGGAAAGGGGCGCCGAAAAGCAGAATCAACGCCGCGGCCGAAAGCGCCAGCGCAACTCTGAGAACGATCATGGCGCAGCGCTCACGTCAGATCTTTTCGCAGCACAAGCGCGGTCGCGGCTGATCCATCCTGTTTTTGATAATAACCGCGCCTTTGGCCGACCTCCCGAAATCCCATGCGAGAATAGAGGGCGATCGCAGATTGATTCGTCCGCTCGACCTCAAGAAACAGCGATCGTACATGCGATGCGGCGAGACGCGACAGGGTGTCGATCATCAAGGCGCGGCCAATGCCGCGGTTGCGATAGGCTTTATGCACCGCGATGGTCAGAATCTCGGCCTCGTCGGCGGCAACGCGCGAGAGCGCGAACCCTCGCAATTCATCACTTGGCGCGTCGATCGCGGCTGCGCCGATCGAGGTTTTGTTCGACAATAGCGCCTCGAACTCGGCCGGCGACCAGGGATGGCTGAAGGATTCTGCGTGGATGGCCGCGCATGGCTCCGCTCTGTCGCTGCGTAACGCGCGTATAACCGGGGGATTGGGTTTTCGAAACGGAAACAGCATAAACATTCCGCCGAATCAGGGATTGGCGCGTGCAACGCCCTCGCCAGTCGCCGGCCGCGCATCGGGCGACTTGAGGTAAAGGGGACGCGGAGGACAATCGCGCGGATCCAGCGCAAGCCCGATGCGCGCGACAGCCAGAATATCGGGAAAATCGACGCTGCCGGTCAGGTCGGCGCCAAGGCCCACGCGGGCCGCTTCCAAAGCCAATATGCGGGCGCCGCTCCCGGTCATGCGGACCGGACCTGCGCCAATCGCCCGCACCGCCTCACGCAAGCCTTCGATACGCGCGGGGATGAGCGGACGTCCCACCGATTCGAACAATTGGAGGTAGACGCGGCCGTGTCGCGCGTCGATGGCGGAGGCGATAATTCCCGGACTCGGCTCAAAGAGCAGGGGGCCGGCGAAAGCGACGAGCGTCGAGACGCCGATAACGGGAACGTTCAACGCCAGACCCATCGCGCGCGCGGTGGCGAGGCCGACGCGAATGCCCGTGAAGGAGCCCGGTCCGACCGTCGCCGCGATACGATCGAGGCTCGCAAAACCGCCTTCCACGCCGAACATGAGCTGTTCCAGCATCGGCGCAAGCGCTTCGGCGTGGCCGCGCTCCATCGGTTCGCTGCGCCGCGCAATCGCTTCATCCGCGCCGCTGTCGAGGACGCAAGCCGACACAGCCCCGCAGGAAGTATCTATCGCCAGAATTCGCATCGGACGCTTGTTATCAAAGGCGCCGCGCCGCGAATAGCCTCTAACGCGTGATCAGCGTGCCGGCGCCGTGATCGGTCAGAAGTTCGATCAGCACGGCGTGCGGGATTTTGCCATCGAGAATGACCACGCCCTCGACCCCCTGCTCCAGCGCGTAAATGCACGTTTCGACCTTGGGGATCATGCCGCCGGTTATCGTGCCGTCAGCGATCAACCCGCGAATGTCGTCGACCTTCAGTTCCTTGATGAGCTCCTTGTTCTTGTCGAGCACGCCCGGCACATCGGTCAGTAGCAACAGGCGCTTGGCGCGCAGAGCGCCGGCGATCGCGCCTGCGAATGTATCGGCATTGACGTTGTAGGTCTCGCCATCCGCGCCTTGCGCCACCGGCGCCAGAACGGGGATCAGCTCGCGGCCAAGGATTTGCTCGAGCACGGTAATATCGACCTTATCGGGCTCGCCGACAAAGCCGAGATCAACGACATCCTCGATCTCCGAGCCGCCATTGCCGCTCCGAGGCGCGACTTTGCGCGCGATCACCATATTGCCGTCCTTGCCGCATAATCCGACCGCCCGGCCCCCTTGGGCGTTGATCGTGCCGACGATCTGCTTGTTGATGGCGCCAGCCAGCACCATTTCAACGATTTCGACCGTCGCCTTGTCGGTAATGCGCAGGCCGCCGGAGAATTTCGACTTGATGCCGAGTTTCTCCAGCATAGAGCCGATCTGCGGGCCGCCGCCATGGACAACGACCGGATTGACGCCCGATTGTTCGAGCAACACCATATCGCGTGCAAAATCGCGGCCCTTGGCTTCATCGCCCATGGCGTGGCCGCCATATTTCACCACGATGATCGCCTCATCGTAGCGCAGCATATGAGGCAGCGCCTGCACCAGGATTTCGGATTGCTCCTGTGGGCTGGCCTTGCGCATCTCGCTCATGGGGACTCCTGAATTTCTTGCGGCGCACTTCTAGCCGCTTGCGCCGCCAAGCTCAAACGCTTGCGCCTGCATTCAATGGATTGACGCCGTCAGCGCCGAACTTGCCCGAATCAGCCCGACCGTTTCGCCGTTCCAATTGCGTATCGGCGGTTCGAGGAGCGGCGCGAGCGCAATGCGTTCTTTCTCGCTCAAGGGGAGAAATCGGGCGATGACCGCCGCCATCGCCGTTTCGGCCGCGCGGGTGGCGCCGTCCTGACATTTAATCGCGACGCCAAGCCCCAATTCGGGAAAAGCCGCGCAATAAACGCCCTCCGCTCCCGTCTTCACGAAGGCGCGCTGCCCCAGCGCCTCCATCGCCAGGGAATCGAAACGTCCCGTGCCGGCGACAAGCGCGGGATGGGCGGCGACAGCCTCTCTGATTCGCTTGGCCGCCGAGGCCCTGGCGGGCGGAAGACAGCCGCCGCCAAATCGAGCGAAACCATGCGCGAGGGCATTCAGGGGAACCGCATAAGTCGGAATCCCGCAGCCATCGATCGCGCCGGCGTTGAGCCGCGTTTTCGTCATGTCCTCGATAGCGGCTTTGACTTCGCGCTGCACGAAATGTTCAGCTTTGACATAGCCCGAAGGCTCGACTCCCGCCGCGCAGCTCAAACAAATGAAACCGGCATGCTTGCCCGAACAATTGTTATGCAAGGCCGACGGCCTGGCGCCGCGCGCCGCCAGGCTCCGCGCAGCTTCAGCGCCCGACGGCCAATGGACGCCGCATTCCAGGGCTTCGACGCCGCGACCGCATTTTTCCAACATGGCGAGCGCGGTTTCCGCGTGAACCGGCTCGCCTGAATGCGAAGCGCAGGCAAGCGCGATCTCGGCCTGCGTCAGCGAAAAGCAATCCGCCGCGCCGCTTTCGAGGAGCGGCAGGGCCTGAAACGCCTTGATTGCGGAGCGCGGGAAAACCGGCGCCTGGACGTCGCCAAGCGTGAATACCGGGCGCCCGTCCCCATCGTAGGCGGCGACCGCGCCGCGATGCCGGCTTTCGACCCGATCGCCGCGAAAAGCTTCGACGAGAACCGGATCGTCCATTTGGCTCAACCGCGCCCCACGAAGGGCATTTTGGTCGCCATGATCGTCATCGTCAGAATATTGGCGGACAAGGGAAGACTCGCCATGTGAACAATGGCGTCGCCCACTTGCGCGGGGTCGATGGTCGGCTCGATGGCGATCCTGCCGTCAGCCTGCGGCACGCCTTTCGTCATTTTTCGCGCCATATCGGTCAGCGCATTGCCAATGTCGATCTGGCCGCAGGCGATGTCGTATTGACGACAATCGAGGGCGATCGATTTGGTGAGACCCGTGATGGCGTGTTTCGTCGCGGTATAGGGCGCCGAATTTGGCCGCGGCGCATAAGCGGAAATCGAGCCATTGTTGATGATGCGGCCGCCCTTCGGCGTCTGGCTTTTCATCATCAAAATGGCGCCCTGGGCGCAAAGGAACGCGCCGGTCAGGTTGACGTCGACCACGGCTTTCCATTGCTCGTAGGAAAGCTCTTCCATTGGAACGGGGGGCGCGCCGGCGCCGGCGTTGTTGAAAAGCAGATCGAGCCGACCAAACGCCTCGCCGGTTTTGGCGAACAAAGCCTTCACGGATTGCGGATCCCCGACATCGCATGGAAAGACGAGGGCGCGTCGATCGAGAGCGGCAATTTCCTTGGCCGTTTCGTCGAGCGGCTCGGGACGGCGGCCGGTCACCGCAACATGCCAGCCAGCCTTAGCGAGCGCCAACGCCGCCGCGCGGCCGATGCCGCCGCCGGCGCCAGTGATCAGAGCAAATTTATCTTCGGACATGAATGCCTTTCCCCCCGAGCGATCGCCGCCAGAGAATTATTATAGAGCGAAATGAGCGATTGCGCAGCTTTTGGCGTTCTTCATGGCTGGTTTCCACGAACGGCGAACCCATTTCGTGCGCTCCCGATATCGGGCGCGAGCCGCCAGATCAATGCGCCAATGACAAGCGCCCCGCCGACGATCGCCATGGGACCGGGCTTTTCACCGAAGGCAAGCAGAACCCACAGAGGCCCGAGCACGACATCGAGCATGCTGATCAGTCCCGCCTCCGCGGCCGGTATGTGCTTGGCGCCCTCCATGAAGAGGCAAAAAGCGACGCAGACGGTCATCAGGCCAAATATAGCCAGGACGATGAGGTCGAATGGCGTCAGGGCCGGATGAGGCGAGAAATTGAAACTCACGCCCGCCGCCGCAAGAGCGCCGAACGCGTTGATCGAGGTCATCGACATGCCGGGGTGACGGCGCTGGAGAACGATCATCAAGGCAAAGCCAACCGTCATGCCGAAGGAAAAGATTTCGCCGATCAGTCTGCCCGTCCCCACCGCGCTCGCCACCATCGTCAGGACGCCTGCGAACCCGATGCCCGCGGCGATGAGCGTTCGACGCGTCGTGCGTTCGCCGCCCACCAGGAAGGCGAGGCCCGCCGCGACAAACGGCAGGGTGGCGTAAATGACCATGACTTCGGCGACAGTCGTCGTTTTCAGGGCGGCGACATAGGCGCTGACCGCGATCGCCGAGGTCGCGATGAGCAGCGGCGCCAACGGTCCGAGCCCGAAATGAGGTCCGAGAGCGCCGCGTCGCCATTCGAAGACCGCCGCGGCGAGCATGAACATGCCGCCAAAAAAGGCGCGTCCGCACAGCATGGTCCAAGCGTCGAGATGGTCGACGAGTCTGGCGAAGAACCCCGCCGAACTCCACAGAATCGTTGCGATGAAGACGAGGATAAGCCCACGCCGGCGCGCCGAAATCCCGCCGAACATGTGTTCTCCGATCGTCCGATTCGTATTTGGGGCCGGAGAGTCTGTTCGTGAGAGGCGCACGTCAAGGCGTGAGTGGGATTTCGTCCACCTGAAAAATCGGCCCTGGCGACGGATTTATCCATTGATTGAGATTGGGCCGGATCGATAGGATTGCGGCGGCGGGGAGTTCCGCGCAACGCTTTGGAGGAAACCGCCGTGCCAGCGCTGACGCATCTCATCGAATTCGAAATTCCCGCCGAATGGGTCGATTATAACAATCATCTCAATGACGCCTATCATGCTGTCGCCTTCAGCCAGGCGGGCGACGTCTTCATGGAGCGCATCGGGCTAGGCCCGGAGGGGCGACAGACGACAGGTCGCACGATCTATACGCTCGCTTTGGTCATCCGCTATCTCGCGGAGGCCAAGCTCGGCGAGCGCATCGCGATCAGCATTCAAGTGTTGGAGACCGACCGCAAACGCGTGCGTTACTGGCTTGAGGCGCGGCGCGTCGGCGACAATGAGCTGGTTTCCACAAGCGAACAGGTTTTGATCTGCGTCGATCAGACTGGGGAGCGCCCGCGCGCCGCCGATTTTCCCCCAAACGTCGGCGCCGCGCTGCAGGCGGTCGCGGCGAGTCACACCGATTTGGCCATCCCGCTGGAGGCCGGACAAGGCCTCGCGCTCCGGCGCCGATCCACAAGTTCAGTAACACCCTGAGCCAGGGCGAATGAAGCGCCGCTAGCCTTCGGAAGCGCGCGCAGGCGGCGCAATCGCGGACCCGCTTTTCCGTAGGCGGGCTTTCAAACCGCCCGCCCATTTCACGAGATGATTGGCCGAATAGGAGAATGGCAGCGCAAAACTCCTCAGCACGGTGTCGAAACGGACATGTTCGGTACCGACTCCGAAAGTGATTCTCTCAAACTTCTCAGGGACATAGAGCGTCCCGAACAGCCAATCCCAGACTGACAGCGCGAAGCCGAGATTCTTATTGAAATGACGCGGCTGGTCGGAGTGGTGGATCTGGTGGTGAGCGGGACTTTGAAAGAGCCGCCCGGCGAGACCGGTGAAGGCGATCCACATATGCGAATGACGCAAATGCCCGATCGTGACGATGAACAGCATCAGGACGATATTGGCGTTGAGGAGGGTGAAGGGGTGGACGCCGGGTCCGAACAGATAAGTCAAAACGCCGAACACAGTTCCTGTGCATAGGAAGATGGCGTTCGCGAAGAATATGATTTCGACGGGATGGGTGCGCATTTCTGTCAACGTCGTCAGCACCTCCGCCGAATGGTGCACCTTATGGAATTCCCAAAGGGCGGGGATCGCGTGAAAGAGATAGTGGCTGATCCAGTAGCCGAATTCATAGGCGAGCAATTCGAGCAGCGTCGCGATCGTCAGAATCGTCCATAGAGGCCAGAGGCTGGGCTCGTGGGGACCAAAAACAGACGTCATCAGGGTCAGTGTGGCGTTGCGCCACAACAGGCTTCCGATCGCAAAGACCCCATAAGCTGACGTGAACACAAGCGTGTTAGCGACCCACAGCCGCACATCGAGGCGCGACGACGGATGCCAGACGATGCGCGCGGGGAAGATCGATTTGAAGAAGCCGGCGATGCTCATTCTGCGCCCGCGCTTGCGCCGCGCGTCGACATAGAAGAGCACGGTGAACAAGAGGGCGCCGCCAAGAGCGGCCGGCCCGTAAGGCGCATAAAGGTTGAATACGGATTGCAGGCGGTCCTGGATCAGCATCCAAGCCCAGGGCAGGAAGTCCATCGCGTTCACCGGCGCCAAGCGTAAGCGCTACCCTAGACCGCGAACGCCTTCCAATGGGTTAAACGGGCGACGCCAAAACCCGTGATCCTCTTAACCCCTCGCCGCCTTTTCGGCCTGATACAATGCGCGATAACGCCGCAAACGCGGCCCCGAGAGGGCGGCGCGGTCGGCGTGAGGCGTAAAGCTCCGGCTGACGGCAGGCCGCGTGCATATCGTCGCTTCATCTCCGGCGCCGGCCGCCAGCATCGCAAGGCGGGCGGCGCCCATTGCCGCGCCGGCGTCGGCGCTCTCGGCGAGATCGATCGTCAGGCCGGTCGCGTCGGCGATCATATGCCCCCAGAAAACGCTGCGCGCGCCCCCGCCCACGATCATCGTCGATGTCGGCTTCGCGCCGGCCGCGTCGATCACGTCGAGGCCATCGGCAAAAGAGAAAGCGACGCCCTCCATGACCGCAAAGGCCAAGGCGTCGGCGCCATGTTCCGCCCGCAGTCCCGCAAACAGACCCGTCGCAGCCGGATCGTTGTAGGGCGTTCGCTCTCCGCTCAGATAGGGCAGGAACACAGGCGCCGATGCGACATTGTCGGCCGATCTGGCGAAGGCTTCAGCTTCAGCGACGAGGCGGTCGATGTCACCCTTCCGCCCCAGAATACCGGCGATCCATGCGAGCGAAGCGGCGGCCGACAGCATCACCGCCATCCCATGCCAACGGCCCGGCAGCGCATGGCAGAACGCGTGCAACGTGCGCTCGGGCAGCGCGGCGAAGCGATCCGTCACGGCGAAAATGACCCCCGAGGTGCCCAGCGAAACAAGACCTTGGCCCGCCGCGACGGCGCCAACGCCAACCGCCGCGGCGGCATTGTCGCCGGCGCCCCCAGCGATGGGGACTGTGCGTCCCGCCAGACCCCATTGGCTGGCGATAGCGGGCGAAAGGTTGGCCGATAGCGCCGATCCTTCGACCAGGCGCGGCATGTTGGCGATGCTGAGCCCGGTCGCGCCCAAGAGATCGTCGTCCCATCGGCGTCGCGCGATATCGAGCCACAGCGTGCCCGAGGCGTCCGACATTTCGGAAACGTGCTCGCCGCTCAGCGTCAGGCGCACATAATCCTTGGGCAGCAGCACGCGCCTCGTCGCCTTGAACACATCAGGTTCATGTTGGGCGACCCATAACAGTTTGGGCGCGGTGAAGCCGGGCATGGCGATATTGCCGGCGCGCTGGCGGAAGTTCGGCAGACGCCGCTCGAGTTCGGCGCATTCGGCGAAGGACCGGCCGTCGTTCCAAAGGATCGCGGGCCGCAGAACCTTGTCGGCGCCATCGAGGAGAACCGCGCCATGCATCTGCCCGGAAAGGCCGATGCCGGACAAGCGCGCGAAAGCTTCAGGCCGGTTCCGTCTTATCCCTGCGACCGCTTCCTGAACGCCATTCGCCCAATCGGCCGGATCCTGCTCGCTCCACAGGGGCCGCGGCCTTGAAAGCGAGAGCGGGATGGAAACCTCGGCCAGAAGCGTTTGTCCCTCGTCGATCAAAACGGCTTTGATTGAGGAGGTGCCGATGTCTAGTCCAAGAAACACGCCCCCAGCCGACGCATTGTCCGACATCGTCTCGCCCCCCATTGCACGCGTTGCCGCTTCCTGGAGGCTCAATACACAAAAGCCCCGGCGTTGTCGCCGGGGCTCTCATTCTCAAACCGCTGCGCGGCTCAGGCGGCGCGCAGGTTGCCCGCGGAGGATTTACCCGTGCGCTTGTCGGCGACGATCTCGTAATTGACCTTCTGACCTTCATTGAGTTCGCGCAGGCCCGCCTGCTCGACGGCGCTGATATGGACGAACACGTCCTTGCCGCCATCATCCGGCTGGATGAAGCCATAACCCTTTGTCGCGTTGAACCACTTTACAGTTCCCGTAGCCATGGGAGCCTTCCCCAGAATTCGCAAGAGACGTAGCGCCAAAGCGCCGGCGGAATATCGATGGCGGGAGGGTCGTCAGCACGCATCGGCGATGCGAGGCCAAGTCGTCGGCCAGAATCGATGGCGGCTAAATAAGGGATCGCGATTCTGGAATCAAGACGGCTGGATTCAATGATTTGCCAGGCGCGTCCTCATGGCGGTCCGGCGACCGCCTCGCCTTGGCTTGCGCCGTCGCCTTGCGCTCCTATCTACAGCCGCCTAACGTCTCCGACATCCGCAACGATGCGAGACCGACAAGCGGCGCTATCGCGCCTGCCGCAAAATAATCCCCGAGGTCCTGATGCTTGAAATCCTGCTTGGCGAGGGCCGCCCTTTGCTCGCCGACGGCGCGACCGGCACCAATCTTTTCGAAATGGGCCTGAATTCGGGCGACAGCCCCGAACTTTGGAACGACGCCCATCCCGATCAAATTCACGCGCTCCATCAGAGTTTTATCGATGCGGGGGCGGACATCATTCTGACCAATAGCTTCGGGGGCAACCGGCGGCGGCTAATGCTGCATCAATTGGAGAGCCGCACGCGCGAATTGAACCGGCTTGCGGCGAGCATTGCGCGTTCAGCCGCGGCAAGCGCCGGGCGGCGCGTCGTCGTCGCCGGTTCGGTTGGACCGACAGGCGATCTGCTGGCGCCCCTTGGGCCGATCACCGAAGACGAGGCGTTCGACATTTTCGTCGAGCAGATCGAAGGGCTGAAGGAGGGCGGCGCGGATGTCGTCTGGATCGAGACGATGTCGGCGCCCGACGAAATTCGCGCGGCGGCGCGCGCCGCCGGCTCGCTCTGCATGCCCTATACGGTGACGGCGAGCTTCGACACGGCGGGCAAGACAATGATGGGCGTCGCGCCGGCCGCGCTGGCGGAACTGGTCTCATGCTTTGATCCAAAGCCGCTGGCCTTCGGCGCCAATTGCGGGGTCGGCGCTTCGGATCTTGTCATGTCGATCCTCGCGATGACGCAGGCGCGACCGGAGGCGGTGGTCATCGCCAAGGCCAATGCGGGAATTCCGCAATGGCATGGCGCTCATATCCACTATTCGGGCACGCCGGAACTGATGGCTGAATATGCGGGATTGGCGATCGACGCGGGAGCGCGCATCGTCGGCGGATGTTGCGGCTCAACCGCGGCGCATCTTGCCGCTATGCGCCGCGCGATCGATAGTCACGCGGCGGGCGGGCGGCCTCAATTGACTGACGTCGTCGCCGCGCTCGGTCCGCTTGTCGCCCCGCCGTCCACGGCTGAGGGCCAGACGCGCAAGCGGCGAAGAGATTCGGCGGCGCCGTGAACTCCAAAGCCAAACAGCGCGCCTGGACTCAGGCGCACGCGGAGCCGGAAGGCCCGAGCGAGGCGGAGGCGCGATCGACGGCTTCGCCTTCTCCCCTGACGGCCCCATCCGGCCGTCTTGCCTTTGCGGCAGCCGCGGGCGACGCTGGCGCGCGGCTCGATCGTTTTCTTGGCCTGGCCGCGAGCGAGCGTCGCCTCGCGCTGTCGCGCACGCGGCTCAAGACGTTGATCGAAGCCGGTTATGTCACCATCGACGGCCATGTCATTCGCGACGCCGCAACAAGACTCACCGAAGGCGCCCAGATCGAGGTTGAAGCGCCGCCGCCCGACGAATCGCCGCTCCTCGCGCAAGAGCTGCCTCTGAACGTCGTCTTTGAGGACCGGCATCTGCTGGTGCTGGACAAGCCGGCCGGTCTGGTCGTCCATCCCGCCGCCGGACATGAGGACGGCACGCTCGTCAATGCGCTGATCGCCCATTGCGGCGACAGCCTGTCTGGAATTGGCGGCGTCAGGCGACCGGGCATCGTCCATCGCCTCGACAAGGACACTTCCGGCCTACTGGTCATCGCCAAAACAGACGCCGCGCATCAGGGTCTGTCCGCCTTGTTCGCCGACCATGGACGCACCGGTTCGCTGGTGCGGGAATATCAGGCGCTGGTTTGGGGAGCGCCGCAGATGCCGGCAGGGACAGTCGATGCGCCGCTCGGGCGTCATCCGCGCCAGCGTGAGAAGATGGCTGTGGTCTCGGAGGAACGAGGCCGTCACGCCGTTACGCATTGGCGGCTTGAACAGCAGCTCGGCCCAGCCAGTCTTATCTCATGCCGGCTGGAAACAGGGCGCACCCACCAGATACGTGTCCATTTCGCGCATATCGGCCACCCGATTCTTGGCGACGCCGTCTATGGCGCAGGATTCAAGAGCAAGGCGGCCCAATTATCCGCAGAGGCGCAGCAGGCGTTGGCGCGACTTGGGCGCCAAGCATTGCACGCCGCGAAACTGGGATTTGTTCATCCCATCACTGGGGAAGAATTGCTGTTCCAAAGCGCGCCGCCTGATGATTTATCAAATCTTATCAAGATATTGCGGCGGTAGAAGCGGAGGGCGCGGAAGCCGGCCGAAGATTTCTTCATGAACAAAATGTCATGTTCATGCTTTCCAACGCCTAATCTTGGCCCTCTTTCGGCCACGGTCAGGCGACCTTATATAGTGCAGTGCGGTGCGCTTTTGCGGCCGCCGGAGACCGCCCGATCTGGGGGATCCGAAAGGAGGACCTTATGGCCGCCGCCCTACCAATGATTGCCGGAGAATCCGGCCTTTCCCGTTATCTCGCTGAGATCAAGCGGTTCCCGATGCTGGAGCCGCAGGAAGAATATATGCTGGCCAAGAGCTGGCGCGAACATGGCGACCGCGATGCGGCGCACAAGCTTGTCACCTCGCATTTGCGGCTGGTGGCCAAGATAGCGATGGGCTATCGCGGCTACGGCTTGCCGATCGGCGAGGTTATTTCCGAAGGCAATGTCGGCCTCATGCAGGCGGTCAAACGCTTCGAACCGGAAAAAGGCTTCAAGCTCGCGACCTACGCGATGTGGTGGATCAGGGCGTCGATTCAAGAATATATCCTGCGCTCCTGGTCGCTTGTGAAAATGGGCACCACGGCGAGCCAGAAGAAGCTGTTCTTCAATCTACGTAAGGCGAAGAGCAAGATTTCGGCGTTTGAAGAAGGCGATCTGAAACCGGACCAGGTGGCGCTGATCGCCACGCGGCTTGGCGTGCCCGAGCAGGACGTCATCGACATGAATCGGCGCCTCGGCGGCGACGCCTCCTTGAACGCGCCTTTGCGCGAAGAGGGCGAAGGCGAGTGGCAGGACTGGCTGGTTGACGAGAGTTCGAGCCAGGAAGCCGTCCTGGCCGACCGCGAAGAAAGCGATGTGAGATTGGATGCGCTGAAGAGCGCCCTGAGCGTTCTGAACGAGCGCGAGCGGCGCATTTTCGAGGCCCGGCGTCTCGCCGACGAACCCGTGACGCTCGAAGATCTCTCCACGGAGTTCGGCGTCTCGCGTGAGCGCGTTCGTCAGATCGAGGTCAGGGCCTTCGAAAAGGTGCAGGCGGCGGTCAAGGCGGGCGTCGCGCTCGCCCAGGTTCCCGCGCAGGCGCCGCACGCTTTGCCGGCCATGTGACCACCAGGTACAGCTCTCCGGCGCGTGCCCGTCACCCCGGTGGACGCGCGCGGCCTGGCTCAAACCTCCTGGGCCGCGCGACGCGATAAAGTCGCCTGCCCGTTGCGGACCGTAAGGCGCATGAGCCGTCCCCATCAACGAACCATGGATGGGGACGGATTCAATTGTCGCACATTTCCTCTACAGCGCTTTATCCGTTACGGTTGCGACGTCGGACTTGAAGCTCTTCGACGCCGCGCCTCAACCTTTCCGAGAGAGGTTTCCATGAAAATCATCCGTCAGCGCCGCGGTCTGACCCTGCGCAAGATGCTCCTGACCGCCGCTGCGATGGGCGCGGTTCCATTGTCGGCTTTCGCGAAGGATTTGCCGCCAACCCCCGAAGGCGCGCAGAAGCTCAGCGCGATTTTCGCGACCTATCTCGGCACGCCGCCCGCGGGCGCGCCCTCGTCGATTACGGTCGTACCCGAGGATGGACATTATGATGTCGCCGTCGACCTGGCGGCTATGGCGGCGCCGCTCAAGGACACAGGCTTTTCGCTAGACCCCGCCACAATCAAATATCAACTGACCGAACAGGACGACGGAACCTGGCGCGTGGCGGGAGACGCCTTCCCGTCCATTTCTCTGCGCGTCAAGAACGTCGCCGAATCCATTGAGATCAACGGCTATAAATTCGAAGGAATCTTCGATCCCGCGCTCGCCGTGTTCAAGAGTTCGCAACTCAGCCTCGACAACCAGAAGGTCAAGGCTCATGGGCCGCAAATCGACGAAACAATTGACATCAACGCGCTGAAACTTGTCCAATCCGCCACTCCAGCAGCAGACGGCGCCATCTCGCTTGCCGCCCATGAAGACTTTGGCGCTACGACAATGGCGATCTCGGTGACGCCCGCGAACGCGGCGCCTGACGCCAAACCAGTCCCGATTTCCGTGCAACTCGCCGCCGCTCTCGCCGATATCGGCCTGGACGGCGTGTCGATCCATAAAGCTCTGGATGTTTGGGCCTTTGTCGTCGCCCATCCAAACCGCGCCGAAATCGCGGCCAACGAACCTGCCTTCAAGGAGCTATTGCGCGCTCTAGTCCCGGTCAATTTCAAATTGACCGAGAAGGTCGAGACGAAACAGATTTCGGTGGAGGCGCCGCAGGGGCGCTTTGGGCTGACGGGCGCAAGGTTCGGCGTCGTGGCGGCCTCGGCGCCTGGGGCGAAGAGTTCGGCGGAATATGATTTGGCGATGGATGGCCTGTCATTACCGGCCGGCCTGCTGCCGTCCGCGATGAGCGACCTCGTGCCCACTGCGTTCAACATCGATATAAAGGCCAGCGGCTTTGATCTTGGCGCGGGCGCCGACGAAGCGATCAACGACCTGCATTTTTCCGGAGACGGACCCGTCATCGCCGAGGCCGATGGCGCGTCGATCTTCGCCAAAATGAAAGGCGGCGCCCCGATCGCCATTGAACTTCTGCCATCTCACGTGGTCGCCCCGCAGATCGATCTGACTGTCGAAGGTCAAGTCCATATCGAGGGCGCACGGCCAAGCGGTACGATGAAAGTTCGCGTTCGTAATTTCGACAAGACCGTCGCAGCGATCAAGGCTCTCGGCCCGTTGGCGTCGCCGCAAATGCTGGGTGGCCTCGCGTTAGCCAAGACGCTCGGCAAATCTGAGAGCGACGGCGCGCTGACCTGGGTCGCCGAATATGGCGTCGACGGCGCAATCAAAGTGAATGGAATGCCGCTCGGCAAAGCGCCGTAACGGCCGCTTATGCGGCGGGCGTCGATCAGTCCTGCAAAATCGCGGCGCGCGTTGCGAAAGCGGCGAGCGCTGCTGAAATAAGGACATTCCAGTTCGCAAGCGACAGGCCGAAAATGCGAATCTGGACTTCGTCGCAGCGCACAACCTTGATGTGCTGCAATTCGTTGAGAAAATCCGCAACCTTGGGGGCGCCGGCGATCGCGCCTGTGCAGTCGTCCGGCCCCTTCCAAAGCGCCCATTCGACGCCAGAGTGATAAATTCCGAGCCCGGCGTTGACCGCGAAGATCAGGACGAGGCCGATCAATCCGGCCACAGCAATCGACCGCGCGCGGCCCGTCGCGGCATAAGCGACAAGCGCGGCGAGCGGAACGGCGCCGTAGTAGGCGATGCGCTCCTTCAGACAGAGTTCGCAGGGGACGATGCCGAATCCTTGAAATATCCAGGCCCCCGCCAATGTCGCGGCGGCGGCGGCGGCGATCAGGACGGCCCAGCCGCGACGCGTATCGAGATTGAAGGTTTTGACCTGAAGCATCAGAGCATCCGCGCGGCGATCCAGAAACCGATAACGATGACGATCGCGATGAGCCCGAGGAATAGGGCGAAATGACGCTCCAGCGCGATCCGCAGGGGATCGCCAAACCAGTTGAGCGCTCCGGCCAGAATAAAAAACCTCGCGCCGCGCGTCACGATGGAGAGCAGCACAAAAATTGCGAAGTTATAGCCAAGCAGGCCGCTCACGATCGTCACGAGCTTATAGGGGATCGGCGTCAAGCCCTTCACCAGGATGACGAGCGCCCCCCAACGGGCGTAGGTCTCCTTCAGCATCGCCATCCTGTCGGCATAGCCGTAGAGATGGATCAGCCATTGCCCCAGCGTGTCATAGAGCAGAGCGCCGATGCCATACCCCACCACGCCGCCGGCGACCGAGGCGACGGTGGCGATCGCCGCATAACGCCAAGCGCGCCGAGGGGTCGCAAGCGACATCGGGATAAGAATCACGTCAGGGGGAATGGGGAAAAAAGAGCTCTCAGCGAAGGCGATCGCCGCCAGCGCGAATGGGGCATGTTTGCTCTCGGCAAGCAACAATATCCGTTGATAGAGGCGCTTGAACATTAATCCGGGATCGCATGCATGCGGCTCTGATAGAGGAGAGGCGCGAACGTGTCCATTCGCTAGACCGGTCCAATCCCGCTTTAAGCGATCGGCAGCGCCGCCCTAGCGCCAAACTGCGCGGCGAAAAAGGCGTAATAGGCGCCTCGGCGCGCAATCAGCTCCTCATGCTCGCCGGTTTCGACGGCCCGCCCACCCTCGATGACCCAGATTCGGTTGGAATTCACGATCGTCTGGAGACGATGAGCGACGACGAGCGTCGTGCGCCCCATGCGCAAATCGTCGAGCGCCTTTTGCACCTCGCGTTCGGATTCCGAATCGAGCGCCGCGGTCGGCTCGTCAAGGAGCAGGATCGGCGCATCCTTGAGAATCGCGCGCGCGATGGCGATGCGCTGGCGCTGGCCGCCCGAAAGCTGGGCGCCTTGTTCGCCGACATTCGTTTCGTAACCGGCGGCGAACTGGAGGATGAAATCATGCGCATGCGCCTTGCGCGCCGCAGCGACGATCTCCGCCTCGGTGGCGCCGGGGCGTCCCACCGCGATGTTTTCGCGAATCGAGCCGCGAAACAGAAACACGTCCTGGGAGACAAAAGCGATTCGGTCGCGCAACGACGGCAGATCGACCGCGCTGATATCCTGCCCGTCGATCGTCACCTGGCCATGGCTCAATGCGTAGAAACGTTGAATGAGGCCCAATATCGTCGTCTTGCCGCCACCCGAAGGGCCCACAAGCGCTGTCGTCGAATTGGGCTCAGCGACCAGATTCAGGCCATCAATGACATATTCGCCGGGACGAAAGGCGAAGCGCGCGTCCTCGATGACAACCCGTCCCTGCCCGACCGCCAGCTTGGGGCAGGACGGTTGCGGCGCTTCGCCCTGGGGCGCGTCGAGCACCTCATAGATCAGACGCGCGCTGACCAAACCGTTCTGGATGTCGACATTGAGCCGTCCCAACCGTTTGGCCGGTTCGTAAGCGAGCAGAAGCGCGCCCAGAAATGAGACGAACGAGCCGACGTCGCCATGGCCGATGCTGACGCGCCAGGAGCCGTAGAAAATCGCAAAGCCGATCGCCAGGCCCGCCAACGAATCCGCCATGAGGGTCGCGACGGCCCCGCCGGTCGCCATCCGATTGGCGGAACGCTCGACGACGGAGATCGCCGCCTGCATCCGTCGATGCATCTCGTCTTCGAGATTGAAGGCCTTGACAATGCGCATCCCGAGCACCGTCTCACCCATGGTCTGCATGATTTGCGTCGAGCCATCGAACGAGCGCCGCGCGAAAGCGCGCACCCTGCGGATGACCCGTCCAAGAATCAACGCGGCGACCGGAAGAACGCATAGCGCCATCAGCGCGATCAACGGATCGCGCCATATCATCACAGCGACCAGACCCACCACGCTCAGGCCGTCGCGGGCGATACTCTGCACGAGAACCTGTAAGGAATCGCGCACGCCATTGGCGGCAAGCGCAAGGCGCGCGATAAACTCGCTCGAATGGCGATCCTGGAAGTAGAGGATGTTTTGACGCAGGAGATGATCGAAAACGCGGGCTTGCACCGTGGCGACAATGCGGTTGCCTGTGCGCGAGAGCACCACCAGCGCGCCATAAGTCGCCAATCCACGCAAGACGAACAGCCCGAGGACCGCGAAAGCGAGCATTCGCATTTCGGAAAATCGCGCGGCGGTGGCCATGCCGTTGAGGACGGGACGCAACAGCGCTGCGGCGAGCGCGGTCGTCCCAGCGCCGACCCCCAGCATGATCGCGCCAGCCGCATAGGCCCATTTGTGCTCTCGCCCGTAGTCGCGCAGGAGACGCGACAGCATGACGATGGCGCCGGTGGTGGGCCGATAGTCGGGAATATCGAGCATCGCCCCCTTGCTAATGCCAAGATAGAAAAAGGGGAAGCTCGATTTGCGGCCTCATCTTAGGCCTTAGCCAGATCGCCGGGCCGAAACGGAACCTATGCAAAGAAGCGGTCAGATCGCAGCAAGGGTGAAGGCGTGGTCGCCTCGACGCTTAACCTCGGGAACCCGGCATGGCCGCCGGCCGCCCGACTCTGGGCCGCTTGTATTGAACGACAACGGCGCGCCCGCGGCCCGTCACGAGGGTGGGGCGGCCGTTCGCATGAGGAGCGAATTTTGCCGCCTGCGCCTTCACTTCATCGACGGGCACGCCCATCAGCGAGGCCGCGATCTCGATCCTCTGCCCGAAATCCTCGGTCAGACTCTCGGCGGCGATGAAAGCTTCCTCAAGGGTCGGAGGACTCACGCGGACCTTTCGCGTGCCCCATTTCGTATTCCAAACCGCGCCCATCGTATCCTCAATGTCCCGCGACTCAGTTTTATCAGTTGATCCTTATCGATCAATCCTGTCCAGCGGGGTATGATGTGTTTAGACGTTAGCACGCGTGGTGCGCCGCAGCAAACAAATTGTTGCTCTGCAGCATGCGACGAAATGGCGCCGTTGAACGGCCGATTTCATCCGGTGTCGAGCAGACGGCGGCGGAGCGAGGGATCCGCGCCCTCGTTCATAATCGCTCTGGCTCGTCGAACCCAAATGCGCGACATTCGCCATATTGCTGGGGACGAACTTTCCGCCGTCATCTCCAGTCATCCGCCCTGCCCTGGCTCGGGCGGCCTCTGTTTGGAAGCGAAGATAGGCAAATCACATGCCCGGGGTCACAAAACCGTCCATCTCCGCCGAGCGATTGAGCGGCCCTGATTCGTTCGATGCGGCGCCCTTTGCGGCGTTCCTCGCAGATATTCAGAGGCATGACGGCTTACGCGCCGCGATCGACGCCCGTTACCGCGCTCCCGAGACGGAGTGTCTGCCTGCGCTCCTGGACGCCGCGACATTGCCGGCGCCGACGAAGGCTAAGGCGCATGCTCTGGCGCGCCAACTGGTTGAACAATTGCGCGCCCGACCGGCGGCCGGTCTTGTTCAGGGCTTGATGCATGAATATGCGCTGTCCAGCCAGGAAGGCGTCGCGCTCATGTGCCTTGCCGAAGCCCTTCTGCGCATTCCCGACAGCGCGACGCGCGACGCATTGATCGCCGACAAGATAGGCGGGGGCGAATGGCGCGCCCATATCGGCCAATCGCCCTCGCCCTTCGTCAATGCGGCGACCTGGGGCCTTCTCGTCACCGGGCGGCTGGTGGGCACTTTCGATGAGACGGGCCTGGGCTCGGCGCTGACGAAGCTGATCGCCAGAAGCGGCGCGCCAATCATTCGCGCCAGTGTCGATACGGCGATGCGCGTGATGGGCGAGCAGTTTGTGTGCGGCCAAACCATCGACGCCGCCCTTGGCGCCGCCCGCAAACATGAGGCGCAAGGATTTCGCTATTCCTACGACATGCTCGGCGAAGCGGCGGCCACGGCTGATGACGCCGCGCGCTATCTCGCCTCCTACGCCAACGCGCTTCACGCCATTGGCGCGGCATCCGGTGGACGCGGCATCTATGAAGGGGCCGGCCTGTCGATCAAGCTTTCCGCTCTGCATCCGCGCTACCAACGCGCGCAGCGTCATCGCGTGTTGGAAGAATTGCTGCCCCGCCTCAAAAATCTCGTCATGCTGGCGCGCCAATATGACGTCGGCATCAATATCGACGCCGAGGAATCCGAGCGGCTCGATCTGTCGCTCGACCTTCTCGAAGCGCTGTGCCGCGACCCGGATCTGGCCGGTTGGAACGGTGTCGGCTTTGTCGTTCAAGCCTATCAGAAGCGCAGCCTTGCAGTCCTCGCCTTCATCATCGATCTTGCGCGGCGGACAAAGCGCCGCATCATGGTCCGGCTGGTGAAGGGCGCTTATTGGGACAGCGAGATCAAGCGGTCGCAGGTCGAGGGCCTCGAAGGCTTTCCCGTCTTCACGCGCAAGATCCATACGGATGTTTCCTACATCGCCTGCGCGCGGCTGTTGCTTGACGCCCCGGGCGAAATCTATCCGCAATTCGCCACCCATAATGCGCTCACTCTCGCCACCATCTATGCAATGGCGGGGGCGAATTTTTACGCCGGCCAATATGAGTTTCAGTGTCTACACGGCATGGGCGAACCGCTCTATCAACAAGTCGTCGGCGCCGCCCATCTCAATCGCCCATGCCGCATCTACGCGCCCGTAGGGTCGCACGAAACGCTCCTCGCCTATCTCGTCCGGCGCCTGCTGGAGAACGGCGCCAACACATCTTTCGTCAATCGCATCGCCGACGCATCCATCCCGATCGAAGCCATTTTGGAAGACCCGATGGACGCGGCGCGCGCGCTTGATCCTATCGGCGCTCCTCATCCAAAAATCGCCCTGCCGCGCGACCTTTTCGCCGACGCGCGGGCCAATTCCGCAGGCATTGATTTGAGCAATGAGGCGAGATTGTCGGAGCTGGGCGCGAAGCTGGTTTCCAGCGCGGCGAAGATTTGGCGGGCGGGCGAAGACGCCGCCGCTATGCAGCCCATCGTCAACCCTGCGGACGATAGCGATATTATCGGCCACGTCGCCTTTGCCGATGCGAAGGACATCGCCAGGGTGATCGCCGCCGCCGCCGCCGCATGGCCGGCCTGGCGCGACAGAGCGCCAACAGAAAGGGGGGCGTGTCTTGCGCGCGCGGCGACGCTTTTTGAAAACAGTGCGAGCGAACTAGCCGGATTGATGTGCCGCGAAGCGGGCAAGACGCTGCCCAACGCCCTCGGCGACGTGCGTGAGGCCGTCGATTTTCTGCGCTATTACGCGGCGCAGGTCAGCAACGATTTCTCCAATGCGACGCATCGCCCGCTGGGCGTTATCGCGTGCATCAGCCCCTGGAATTTTCCGCTCGCTATTTTTACCGGGCAGGTGAGCGCCGCTTTGGCCGCCGGCAATGTCGTCATCGCCAAACCAGCCGAAGAAACGCCCCTCATTGCGGCCGAGGCGATACGCATTCTCCACGAGGCGGGCATTCCCGAACATGCCGTTCAATTGCTGCCCGGCGCGGGTGAAGTGGGCGCGGCGCTGACCGCTCATCCCCAAATAGCTGGAATCTTGTTCACCGGTTCGACCGAAGTCGCGCGCATCATCCAGCGGGCGCTTGCGCAAAGGCTCGGGGCGAATGGCGAGCCGATCCCGCTCATTGCGGAGACGGGCGGGCAGAACGCGTTGATCGTCGACAGTTCCGCCCTTGCCGAACAGGTGGTCGCCGATGTCCTCGGCTCGGCATTCGATTCAGCGGGACAGCGTTGTTCGGCTTTGCGCGTGCTGTGCCTGCAAGAAGATATCGCGGAACGAACCATCGCCATGCTGAAGGCGGCGATGATCGAATTGACAATCGGCAAGCCCGACCGGCTTTCCACCGATCTCGGCCCGGTCATTTCGCAAGATGCGCTGGGGACCTTGACCGCGCATGTCTCGGCAATGCGCAAACGCGGATTTGCGGTTCACGCACCCGACCTCGGCGAGGATTGCAAAGCGGGAAATTTCATTGCGCCGACTCTCATCGAGATCAACGCCGTCAGCGATCTGAAACGCGAAGTTTTCGGCCCCGTTCTCCATGTGTTGCGCTTCCGGCGCAACGGGTTGACCGCTTTGATCGACGAACTCAACGCTTCCGGCTATGCCTTGACCGGCGGCGTGCATTCGCGCATCGACGGGGTCATCGATCTGGTGACCGCGCGCCTCTCCGCCGGCAATATATACGTCAATCGCAACATCATCGGCGCCGTCGTCGGCGTGCAGCCCTTTGGCGGCCATGGTCTGTCGGGGACGGGTCCCAAGGCTGGCGGCCCTCTCTACCTCAAGCGTTTGCTGAGCGTCGCGCCGCCGCTCTGGCCGCTCTCCGGCAGGGCAGCGATGAGTCCCGCCGCGACAAGATTTTGCGGATGGTTGGCGAGCGAGGGGCGAGTGGCGTTGTCAAGCCGCTGTAATGCGGTCGCCGCGCACTCCCGCTTCGGCGCCAGCATCGAATTGCCAGGGCCGGTTGGCGAACAGAACCTCTATGGGCTGCACGCGCGTGGCGCCGTTCTATGTCATGCGGCTTCAGAAGAGGCCGCGATCGTACAGATCGCTTGCGCCCTGAGCGCCGGCAATCGCGCTCTGCTCGCCGGGCGCGCGGCCCAATCGGTCTTTGACGGGCTGCCGCGCGCTTTGCGCGCCGATATTGGTCTTGCCGACGCCTCAACATCAGTCGACGTCGTGCTGACCGATTGCGAGGGCGAGGCATTGCTCGATCTTCTGCGCGAAATGTCTCAGAAGAGCGGCCCGATCGCCAGCGTTTTCAGCCTTTCTGCGACCCGGCTTCAGCAGGGGGAAAACTGGCCGCTGGACTGGCTTATGAACGAACAGACGGTGACAGTGAACACTACGGCGGCGGGGGGCAACGCCAGCCTGATGTCGATCGGCTGATCATGCCGGGCGCCAATGGGCGAGCAACGCAAGTTGCCCCAGCGGCGCGCAATCTTCTGGCGAGGGCTGAAGCGCCAACCCCAGAATCGCGCCGGCGGCGCAGTAGCGAGCGGTCAAGGCAGGCGAGCCGATCACGATGGCGCCCTGCGCGCCCCGCGCGCCCGACAGAAGCTCCGCGCCGATCAATAGGCCGGAAAGATAATCCGACAATTGACCCGATCCCAACCGATCGAATAGCCCGAGAGTGCGCGTCATGAAAATAGCGTGCAGGACGTCTCCCGGCCGCTCAAGCCGTGAGGCGGCGCGAACCCCTTCGGCAAAGCCTTCCTCGTCCCCCGGTCCGGCTTCCATCAGCCGTCCAAGAATGGTGTGATCCTTAAGGGCTGAGAAAACTTCGCCGGTCATATAAGTCGCGAAGGACACGATGCGTCCTGCTTCGACGCGCGCCCATTTCGAGTGGGTTCCTGGCAGAACAAAAGTTCCGTCCACGCGATCCAATGCGGCGAGCGCGCCGAGAATTTGAGTCTCTTCGCCACGCATCACATCGGGCGCGCCGTTGCGATCGAGCGCGCTGACCCCGGGAACAAGGCCGATCGCGCCGAATGTCCGGGCGCCGACCGTCACGATCGACGCGGCGATCTCCCGCAAGCCTGCCGGACACGGGGCGTAGGGCGCCTCGACCCACCCCTGGCGGGCGCCGATCATTCCTGACATCAGGATCGGCAAAGCGCGGGCGCTGGTCAGCCACCCCCCGATAAAGTGCGCCAGCACGTCCTCGTGTTCGCCCTTGGCGATGGTGAGAATGCCGCGAGCGGACTCGACACGTTCAATGATCGTCCCGCCGACGCCCACAAGATAGGCGCGGAACGAACTTGTGCCCCAATCGATGCAGATGGCCGCGGGCCCGCTTGACGTCACAACTCACCTCTTCCCATGACGCGCTATCTCACAGCGCCGCACGCAACGGCGACATCCCCGTGCGCGCATTCAATATCATCTTAACAAAATCGAAAGGCCAGACCGCCAAAGTATCGGAAATCTCCATTCCGATTAAATGCCGTTTAACCAAGCGGAACGCAATCGCGCACAGCGCCGATTGCACACAGTCGGATTAACCCATTCGAAACGGCGCGACCGTAAGTTTTCGGTATTCCGACGGGCAAGCGATTTGCTCAACCGGAGTAAGCATTCCGCAGCAGGAGCAAATATAATGATCAAGTCCATCAAGAAGTTCGTCGCCAATGAATCTGGCGCCACCGCCATCGAATACGCCCTTATCGCCTCGTTGATCGCCGTAGCGATCATCGTTTCGCTCGGCGCCTTGGGCACCAAACTGAACGGCACCTTCAACGAAGTCGCGGGCAACCTGAAGTAATTCCCGCCAAGGCGATTTGACGATGTATGGCGCGCCGACGGGATCATCCCTCGTTGGCGCGCTGATTTTTTCAAGACGAGGGCGACCGTCAAGTCGTCGGCCACAATCGTCCCATTCTGAGCGGCCGCGGAACGCGAACCGACGGTAACGGGACTTCAACGATTTGTCCTTAAGCACGGGCGTTTTGGGCGCTCCAACAATCGTGGTGGGTCATGGCTGCAAGTTTCCTGCTCCTCCCAACCCTCGTTTTGTTTCCCGCGCTGATGACCTTTTCCGCATCGTCCGACCTTTTCACGATGACGATTCCTAATCGCGTTTGCATCGCTCTGGTGCTTGGATATTTCGCGTTGGCCGTCGCCGTCGGCCTGCCCCTCACGGCGGTTGCGATCGACCTTTCTTGTGGGCTGGTCGTGCTTGTTCTGACATTCGCCCTATTTTCACAAGGCTGGATCGGCGGGGGCGACGCCAAGCTCGCCGCCGCTACCGCGCTCTGGCTGGGCTGGGCGCTGATCCTCGACTATGGTTTGCTTGCTTCTGTATTGGGCGGCGTCCTGACTCTCGCGCTGATATTGAGCCGTAAGGCGCCATTGCCGGCCTGGGCGGCGCGTCTCGATTGGGTCGCCCGCCTCCATCATCCAGAAAGCGGCGTTCCTTATGGCATCGCCCTGGCGGCGGCGGGCCTTGCTCTCTACCCGCAGACGCAGATTTGGCGCGCCGCGGCGGGCATTTGACGATTAGAATTTGAGATCGCCGTCGCCCAGCCGGCAGAGCGAGCGGTCGCCCTCTTTGACAATTTATCTATGATAATCAGCGTGTTATCGCGATCGCCCGGCATACCCCGACAAATGAATCAAATGAGGACTTCTCCCGCCCGATTTTCGTCCGCGGCGGCAACCTGCCAGTTTCGCGAAAGCGCGACGACGCCGGCGGCTCGATTTGGGCAGGTCGCCAGACTCCCGTGGGTTTAAATGCCTCGCTTCCATATGCCTTTGAAGATTGGATACGTCTGATTAACCCTAATTTGACGATTGACTGTTCATATCAAGTCCACGTTGCGCGAAACGGCGCGATAAGGGCTTGGCGTCATGAACAGGGTTCAAATTGCGGTCTTGGGCGTTACAGTTCTGGCCTTTGGCGGCGCCTATGTTCTGTTCAATTCCGGGCAGGCTCCGCCACCGCAGATCATCCAAGCCGCGCCAAAGATAGACACGGACGAGGTTCTGGTCGCCGCTCGCGACTTGCCAATGGGCACGCAAGTGGCTGAGCCGGACTACGTCTGGCAGAAATGGCCGACGCAGGCGCTGTCGGAACTCATGATCAAGAAATCCGAAGGCCCGCAAGCCCTCGAAAATGTCAAAGGCGCGGTGACTCGGGGATCGTTCCTCCAGGGCGAGCCGATGCGGCGCGACAAGCTCATCAAAGGGCCGAATTCCGGCTTTCTGTCGGCCATTCTTCCGTCTGGCATGAGGGCGGTCGCAATCAATATCGACCCAGGCGGCGGCGCAACGGCTGGCGGCTTTATTCTTCCCAACGACCGGGTCGACGTGATCCGCGTCTATCGTGACGAAGAACAGACCAAGGCGCGCGGCGTCGAGGTTAACGGCGCCCAGACGATCCTGACTAATGTCCGCGTCTTGGCCATTGCGCAAAGCATTCAGGAAAAGGGCGCCGATAAAGGGACTGCGCTGGGCGCGAACGCGACCCTTGAACTCACCCCTGAGCAAGCCGAGCTCATTATCCTCGCCCAGCGCATGGGAGGCGCGGGAAATCTCCATCTCACGCTGCGCAGCATGTTGGACGCCGCAGGTAAGACAGACTCCGTCAGCGACCTCGGCGTCTCCAAAGGGGGCGGCCTGACGATCGTGCGCGCCGGCGCCCCACAACAAGCAAGCCGGTAAGGGGTCCTCGTGTCTCACGCAGCACAAAATCGAAATGAGAGCCGGTCGATGAATGGTCGTCGGGATAAGCGTTTCGCGATGCTGCGCGCAGGCCTTCTCGCCGCCAGCCTTGCGATCGCGCCTCAACTGTCCTCGCCCGCCGCGGGCGCCGACGCGGCTGATGGACAGACGGTGAGGGCGTCAAGCGTCGCCCGTCATTTGCAGATGGGCGTCGGAAAGTCGGTGATCGTCGATCTTCCGGCGGAAGCCAGCGAAATCTTCGTCGGCAATCCCGCTGTCGCCAACGCCATCGTGCGTTCGGCGCGCCGCCTTTACATCGATGCGATCGCTAACGGGCAGACAAGTATTTTCGCGCTCGACAAGGACGGACGCCAGATCGTTGTCTTCGAAGTGTCGGTCGGCCGCGACATCGGCGAGTTGCAAGAATTGTTGCGCACTGCGCTTCCAGGCAACGACATTCAGGTTAAGACCGTCGCTGATTCGATCATTCTGATAGGCTCGGTCGGATCCGCCGGCGAGGCCCAGAAGGCGCTCGACATCGCGAGTGGATTTGTTGGCGTTTCCGTTCTCGGCGGCGCCCCTAGCGGCTCCAGCGCCGCCGGAGCGCCGTCAGGCGGAGCGGCACCGTCAGTGAGCATTTCTTCCGCGGGAACGCCGGTGAGCGGCAAAGTGATCAACTCGCTAATCATTCGGGGGTTGGACCAGGTGTCGGTGCGCGTCACCGTGACCGAAATTCGGCGTGAAATATTGAAACAGCTCGGCGTGAGCATGGCAGGCACAGGCAATTCGCCCAATAGCTTCACCGTCGACAATCCTTTCGCCATCAATGGCGCGATTACGGCCACAGAAGCCGTGCTCGGTTGGACCAAGTCCAACGGCACAGGCTTCTCCGCGACCTTGCAGGCCTTCGAACGTCAGGGGGTTGCAAGGACGCTTGCCGAGCCGACCGTAACCGCCGTCTCCGGGGAAAGCGCCAAGTTTCTGGCCGGCGGTTCGGTTCCCGTCCCTTCGGGTGAAACGTGCCCTACCGGCGGCGGCAATTGCGTCCTGACTTTCGCCTATCAACCCTACGGCGTGACGCTGAACTTTACGCCGGTTGTGCTGTCGCAAGGCCGCATCCAATTGCGGGTCGCGACCGAAGTGACGGACATTGATAATTCGAAACAAATCACGGTCCTGGGCACAGCGGTGCCCGCTTTCCGAACCCGCAGGAACGAGACGACTGTCGAACTTCCTTCGGGCGGCTCCATTGTGTCGGCCGGACTCATCTCAACTGAAACGCAGCAGGCTATCAACGGCGTCCCCGGATTGATGAACCTGCCCATTCTGGGCGCGCTCTTTCGCTCGCGCGACTATCAGCGCGATGAAACTGAACTGCTGATCATGGTGACGCCTTATATCGTTCATGCGATTGATCCTCATGAGATCGTCAAGCCCGACGCCAATTACGTCGACGCGACCGATCCGCAGAGCTGGCTTCTGGGTCGTGTGAATCGCCTCTATTCGAGTTCGGGTAATTCGCAGCCGATCTCAAACTATTCCGGCAAGGTCGGCTTCATCAACGATTGACGAGACGACGCCGGCCGCCCTCGCGGCGCAACAATCAAGAGAGAAGCAGTCATGTCCTTCAATCCGACCGTATCGTTGCTGAAAGCCTCAAAGCTGAGGGCGGTTTGCCTGGCCGGCGCCGCCGCCATTTCACTGGCGGGTTGCGTCACCGACTCCCTTGAAGCGACGTCAAATGAGACGGACGATTATCACGATCGCCATCCCATCGTGCTCGCGCAAGCGCCCACGACGCTCGATATATTTCCTGGGGGCCAGGGCGTGCTCGACAAGGGATCGATCGACGATATCAGGGCGTTCGCGGCTCGCTATCGAAGCATGGGGAGTGGGAGGATCGTCATCCTGTCGCCGTCGGTTGGCGGATATGGGACGCGCGCGGCCGTTGACGACATCCGCCGCGTTTTAGCTTCAACGGGTCTGCGGGGATCCATCGGGCTGGGCTCTTATCCCGTCGCCGACCCTTCTCTCGCGTCGCCCATCCGGCTGAGCTTCCGGGGCCTGAAGGCCGAGGTCGTCTCGCGCTGCGGGCAATGGCCGCACGACATTGCATCGGGCTCCACGCTCGAAGGCTGGAAAAACGAGAGCTATTGGAATTTCGGTTGCGCGACCCAAGCGATGCTGGCGGCTCAAGTCGACGATCCCAGAGACTTCGCCCGTGCGCGCGCCCTCGGCCCTTCCGACGAAGAGATGCGTTTGCGCGCGATCGGGGCCGTGCGCCAGGGCCAAGATCCCGGCACAAACTGGAAGGTTCAATTGACGGCGATCGGACAAGTTGGGGGGAACTGACCGATGCGCGCGCAGGCGGAAGACGAAGTGGGCGTCGCAGCGAAAGAAATGCCGAACGTGCAACAGATCAGCCCAGTGCCGAGGATATCGATCCAGGCCTTTTGCGAGACGCAGGAGGTCGCGACGATCGTTCAGGCGGCGATCTCCGATCGACGTATGAACAAGGCTCACGTCAAACTGCACATGGGCGGCGCGCCGGCGGCGGTCGAAGCGTATCGTAGCGCGCCCACGCCAAATCTGATTGTGCTGGAAGCAACACATGATCGCAATGCTCTGGTCGGCTATCTCGACGATCTTTCGCAATTCTGCGACGCGGGCACCAAAGTTATTATATGCGGCAAGGTCAATGATATTGTCCTTTATCGCCAATTGATGTTGCGAGGCGTGAGCGAATATCTCGTGGCGCCATTCGGCGTGATGGAATTCGTTCAGGCGGTTTCGAACCTTTACACCGCGCCGGGGGCCAGCCCCGTTGGGCGCGTCGTGGCCGTCATCGGCGCCAAAGGCGGTGTCGGATCATCGACCATCGCCCACAATGTCGCATGGTCGATCGCCAGCGGCCTCGATACGTCAACGATCATCGCAGACCTCGACCTCGGCTTCGGCACGGCGGGACTCGACTACAACCAAGATCCGCCGCAGGGCATAGCGGAAGCGGTTTTCGCGCCCGACCGTGTGGACGCCAATCTGGTGGATCGACTGCTTTCCAAATGCAGCGACAACTTGAGCTTGCTTGCCGCCCCAGCCACGCTCGACCGCCTGTATGACTTTCCGGAAACAGCCTTCGATTCCATTATCGACGTCGTTCGCGCCTCCACGCCGTGCATCATCCTCGATTTGCCGCACGCCTGGACGGCTTGGACGCGCCGGATGTTGGTCGGAGCCGATGAAGTCATCATTGTCGCCGCGCCAGATCTCGCAAATCTGCGCAATGCGAAAAACATGCTGGATAGCATTCGCAGCGCACGGCCTAACGATCATCAGCCAAAACTGATCCTGAATGGCGTGGGTCTGTTGAAGCGCCCCGAAATTGCAGTCGCCGACTTCACCAAAACAGTTGAACTGGAGCCGCTGGCGGTGATTCCCCATGACGCCAAATTATTTGGAGCGGCAGCCAATAACGGCCAGATGATCGCGGAGATCGACGCGAATTGTAAGATCGCCGAAATATTCAACGATCTTGCCCGCGCAATCACCGGTAAGAACGATATCCGCAAGGCGAAGCGCGGCTTGTTTGAACCCTTGCTGGCCAAACTGGGACGCAAGAGAGCATGAGCGCCCTGCTTCAGCGCGCTCGCCGCCTGGCGCGGACCCATGCAAATGCGATCACGGCTTCCAGTTCCGCGGCAACAGCCGCCGCGGCGCCGGTACGGTCTGGAGAATCGACCCAAATACGCTTGGATTCACTAGCCGAAGGCGCAAGGATGGATCGAGATGTTCGGTAAGCGTTCGAACCCAGGCGTTAGCGCGCAACCTATCGGACCGGCTCGAGCGCTCGAATCGGCTGCGATGAAGCTCGACCCGATGCCTGCTCGCTCAACTTCCGCTCCATCCCAGAACACGCAAACGGAAGTGCGCCCCGACAGCTATTATCAAACAAAGAGCATGATCTTTGGCGCGCTGATCGAGGCGATCGATCTGTCCGCGCTCTCGAAGCTCGATCCGGAAAGCGCGCGGGAGGAAATCCGCGACATCGTCCATGAAATCGTCACGATAAAAAACCTCGTCCTGTCGATTGCCGAGCAGGAGGATCTTCTCGACGACATTTGCAACGATGTACTCGGTTTTGGCCCGCTTGAGCCCTTGCTTGCTCGCGACGACATCGCCGACATTATGGTCAATGGCCCGACCAAATGCTTCATCGAAGTAGCGGGCAAGATCCAATTGACCAATATCCGCTTCCGTGACGCCGCGCAGTTGATGAACATCTGCCAACGCATTGTCAGCCAGGTCGGCAGACGGGTCGACGAAGCCTCGCCAATTTGCGACGCCCGACTCATGGACGGCTCGCGCGTCAATGTCATCGCCCCGCCTCTGGCCATCGACGGCGCGGCGTTGACGATTCGAAAGTTCAAGAAAGACAAGCTCACGCTTGATCAGCTCACGCGCTTTGGCGCCATCTCGCCAGCCGGCGCGGAGATATTGAAGGTCATCGGCCGAGTGCGTTGCAACGTCGTCATCTCCGGCGGCACGGGCTCCGGTAAAACGACGCTTCTGAATTGCCTGACCAATTATATCGATGCCGACGAACGCGTCATCACGTGTGAAGACGCGGCCGAATTGCAACTTCAGCAACCCCACGTCGTCCGGCTGGAGACGCGTCCGCCAAATCTGGAGGGCACCGGCCAAGTCACGATGCGCGATCTCGTCAAGAATTGCCTGCGCATGCGTCCGGAAAGGATTATTGTGGGCGAAGTGCGCGGCCCCGAAGCTTTTGACCTCTTGCAGGCGATGAACACCGGTCATGACGGCTCGATGGGCACGCTGCACGCCAATTCTCCGCGCGAAGCGCTCAGCCGCATTGAATCGATGATTACGATGGGCGGCTATTCGCTGCCTTCTCGCACGATCCGCGAGATGGTCACCTCGTCGATCGATGTGATTGTACAGGCCGCGCGCCTGCGCGATGGCTCCCGGCGCATCACGCACATTACCGAGGTGATGGGCATGGAAGGCGAGGTTATCGTCACCCAGGACCTATTCGTTTACGATCTGTTAGGAGAGGATGCGCAAGGAAAGCTGAAAGGGCGTCACCGTTCGACGGGAATTGGACGCCCGCGCTTTTGGGAGCGCGCGCGCTATTACGGCGAGGAGCAGCGACTGGCGGCGGCTCTCGACGTATCCGAAGTTCCGGAAGGCGGCTGATGCGTCAAGCGAAGGATTTCGACCCGTGTTGAGTAACCCCATGATTATGGCCGGGCTGGTCGCCGTCACGCTGGGCGGTCTGGCGTTCGTCCTGAGTTCGGGTGATTCGAAAGCCCAGAAACGGCAGGCCGCCTTGCAAAAGGGCGGCGTCAAGACCAAAGACAATACGATCGAAAAGACCGCGCGCAAAAAACAGATATCGGACAGTCTAAAGGATCTTGAAAAGAGAAGGGGACAGACGCGCCTCAGTCTCGACATGAAGATTCAGCAAGCGGGGCTTTTTATCAGCGGCCGGCAGTTCATGATTTTTTCGGCGATCTCCGGATTGGCGGTCGCGCTTTTGGTGTTTCTGGCGACTCGCAGTCTCTACATCTCAGGTCCGGCCGCGCTGATCGGCCTCTTTGGCCTGCCAAACCTCATCTTGGCGCGATTGCGCAAGCGGCGCATCAACAAATTCGTCGCTGAATTTCCTAACGCGATCGACATCATCGTGCGCGGCGTCAAGGCCGGGTTGCCGCTTGGCGATTGCATGCGCGTTATCGCCAATGAAGCTTCCGAGCCGGTGCGGGGCGAGTTCAAGATGATTACCGAAACGCAAGCGATGGGTCTCTCGCTTGGCGAGGCCGTCGACCGGATTGCCCAACGGGTTCCCGTCACGGAAACCAATTTTTTCGCCATCGTCATCAATATCCAGTCAAAGGCCGGAGGAAATTTGTCGGAGGCGCTGGGCAATCTCTCTCGCGTGTTGCGTGAACGCAAGAAGATGAAGGGCAAGATCGGCGCAATGTCGATGGAGGCGAAAGCGTCGGCGGCGATTATCGGCGCGGTGCCATTCGTCGTTGTGGGACTCTTGTATATGTCGGCCCCAGCCTACGTCAGTCTTCTCTGGACGACAAACCACGGCATCATTGTCTCATGCGTCGCTCTGGTCTGGATGGGAATTGGCATAGCGATGATGAAAAAGATGATCTCTTTCGACTTCTAAAAGGGACGCGAAGCAATGCTTGATCTCGTTATCGCGAAGTTGAGCGACGGGCATTTCGTGGCGGGTATTTTGGTCGCCCTTGGCTGCGCGGCGAGCGTATTGACGTTGGCGATGCCGCTTCTTCAGACCGATAATCTCGGTCGCCGGATGAAAGCGGTAAGCACCGAAAGAGAGAAAATACGGCAACGGGAACGCGAACGCATCGCGGTCAACCAAAACAAGGCGGCGTTGCGTATTGCACCCAAGCGGCTCTTTAAGGATGTCGTAGATCGATTGAATTTGGCGAGTTGGCTTGGAACCGAACGGGCCAAGCAGCAGCTCGCGATGGCTGGCTATCGGGGCGCCGGTGCCGAATATACGTTTTTGTTCTTCCGTCTCGTCACCCCCATCACGCTCTTTCTCGCCGCTCTGCTATATATGTTCGTGATTCTTCAGTGGGATAAGCCTGTCCTGATGAAAATCGGCGTCGCCATCGGGGCGATGTATCTGGGCATCAAGGCGCCTGAGGTCTTTCTGTCCAATACGATTTCCAAGCGCAAGAGGTCGATGGAGCGCGCTTACCCCAATACGCTCGATCTGTTGCTGATTTGCGTTGAATCCGGCATGTCGATCGAACATGCGTTCCGCAAGGTCAGTATGGAGGTCGGCGCCGAATCGATCCCTATGGCGGAAGAAATGACGCTCCTGGCCGCCGAAATGTCGTTTTTGCCAGATCGACGCACGGCGTTTGAGAATTTGGGCGTTCGCACAGGTCTCGAATCCATTCGCGCGCTTGTGACGGTGTTGGTGCAAGCCGAACGTTACGGAACGCCGCTCGGCGCCGCGCTGCGCGTCCTGGCGCAAGAAAGCCGCGACGCGCGCATGACCGCCGCCGAAAAGAAGGCCGCCGCGCTACCGCCTGCCTTGACCGTGCCGATGATCCTGTTTTTTCTGCCGGGCCTGTTCGCGGCGATCCTGACGCCGGCGATCATTCAGATCAATCATTGGACTTAGGCGGGCGCCAGCACGCGAGGAACGCTTAACCGCGCGTCTGCCGGCCGTTCGGCGGCTGATGCGCGACCGCGTGCGCACGTTTCCGACGCCAGGCGAGCCGGTCCGAAATAGAGCGCGCATCCGCGGCGTTCGCTGCAAACGAACGCGTCCGGCGATCCTGACGGAGCCGGCGCAGGTCGTTCGCCTGCCGTTAACCAACAATGGAATAGTTTGGTTCAATTGCCGCATTTCTCATTTGAGCGCGCGACCAAACGGCGCTCTGCACGTTCTGCCCATGGCTTTTTTTTGGAAAAATGAAGCTCCAAGCTGAGTTGTTCCGAATCTTTCTTCGGAACGTCGCGGAACGATCCATCCGCTCCAGAGTTTCGAATTCGAGCATTCTTTCGCCGACGGGTCGGGAATTTGAGGTTATTGATGGCAATAGCCAGTTTCCAGCCGGAGGGCGAAAAGGGCGGCTCCCCCTTCCAGGCCATCGCTGCGATGGCGCAATCCGCGCTCGATGCGATGCCTTGCGCGGTCTGCTTGTGCGGGTCCGACGGCGTCATTCTTCGATACAACCGGCGCGCCATCCAACTCTGGGACCGGAGACCTCGCCTCGACGCGCCTGAAGATCGATTCTGCGGCTCATCTCGGCTTTACCATCTGGATGGGCGTCATCTTCCCCATGCGGAGACGCCGATGGCTCACGTGTTGCGGACCGGACTGCCCGTCGGGGATATTGATGTCGTCATCGAACGCCCGGATGGCAGTCGGGTGGTCGCGCTCTGCGACATCGAGCCGCTGCTCGACGCGCGCGGCTCCGTTGAGGGCGCCATCAACTGCTTTCGGGACATCACCGCCCGCAAGGGCCGCGAACAGAAACCCGGAGCGAATGACGAATCTCGAGTCGTCCCGCTCATGCATGCGTTCGAGGCGACGTCTCAACTCGCCATCATGCGGGACATCGCGCCGCGCAAAGATGACGAAGGCGCGCTGCGGGAGAGCGAGCGGCGTTTCAAGGACTTTCTCGACGCGTTGCCGACTGCGATCTACACGACGGATGCAAGCGGACGGATCACTTTCTTCAATGAGGCCGCGGTCGAATTTTGGGGACATCGTCCAGAGGTGGGAATCAGCGAGTGGTGCGGTTCCTGGCGCCTGTTCAATCCCGACGGAACGCCGCTGCCGCATGACCAGTGCCCGATGGCGCTGGCTCTGAAAGAGGATCGCAGCATTAGAAATGTCGAAGCGATCGCCGAGCGTCCCGATGGAACGCGGGTTCCTTTCATGCCCTATCCGACACCGCTCCACGATGCCTCGGGCGCGCTCGTAGGTGGGGTGAACATGCTGATCGACATCAGCTTCCACAAGGATGCGGCTGCGCGACAGCGGTTGCTGATTAACGAACTCAATCATCGCGTCAAGAACACGCTCGCAACTGTTCAGTCCGTCGTGTCGCAGACGCTGCACGGGACGAGCGACCTGCGGCAAGCGCGCGACGATGTGGAAAATCGACTTCTGAATCTGGCGCGCGCGCACGACATTTTGACGGCTGAGAACTGGGAAGGGGCGGACCTGCTCGGCATCGCCGAGGCGGCGCTCGCTGGCCATGACGCCGATGGTCTTCGCCACGAGATCGACGGGCCGACGGTCCGTCTTACGCCCAAGACGGCGCTGGCTCTTTCATTGGCCCTGCAGGAACTATGCGCCAACGCCGTCAGCTATGGCGCCCTGTCGGGGCAAAGCGGCAAGGTCTCGCTCAGTTGGAGCGTTGACGACACGAGCGAGGCGAGACGCCTGAAGTTGCTGTGGTGCGAAACGGGCGGACCCATGGTGATCGCGTCCGAGCGCCGCGGGCTGGGCTTCCGCCTGATCGAGCGGGGGCTCACCCGCGAACTTGGCGGCGAAGCCAAGATTACATTCTCCGCTTCCGGCGTCGTCTGTTCGATCGATGTCGGCCTTTCCTCGTCAGCTCGGTAGGCCGCAATGAGCGATCGCAGACGAGTGCTCGTCGTCGAGGATGAAATGATGGTGGCCATGCTGGTCGAGGACATGATCCTTGAGCTTGGCTACGATGTGGTCGGACCCGCCATGACGCTGGAGAGCGGTCTGGCGTTGGCGAGGGACGAACCATTGGATGGTGCGATTCTCGATGTGAACCTGGGCCACGGCGCCCGGACGACGCCAATCGCCGAGGTTCTGAAATCGCGCGGCGTTCCCTTCATGTTCGCCACCGGCTATGGATCGAACGCGCTTATCGAGGGATTTCGCGATGCGCCGGTGCTTAAAAAGCCCTTCTCTATGAAGGAGTTCACGCAGGCGCTGGAACGGTTGATCAAATAGCCCCAAGCGTGGGAAAAGCCGTTCACAAAGCAACGCTGCATTCGCGCATGCGCAATGATGTGAGAAGCTGGCAATTATGGCTGCGACGCGACGGGTTGTCGCGGGGATGTGGGGACGATGATCAGTAACGCTATGGCTCGACCAGATAGCGCGCTTGTCGCCGTCATTGCTTAGCGCAATCGCGGACCATGAAAGATGACTGAAATATTGTTGAAGATTGGCACGCGCGGATCGCCGCTCGCCCTCGCGCAGACTCATGAAGTCCGGCGCCTGCTCGCCGCCGCGAACGGATGCGACGAATCCCGGTTTGCGATCGTCGTCATCCGCACCACGGGCGACATGATCCAGGACCGCCCGCTTTCCGAAGCGGGCGGAAAGGGACTTTTCACCAAGGAAATTGACGCCGCCATGCTGAATGGCGAAATCGACGTCGCCGTCCATTCTTCGAAGGATCTGCCCACCGCCATGCCTGAAGGCGTCGCCATCGCCGGCTATCTCCCGCGCGAAGACGTCCGCGACGCGCTCGTTTCCGTTCATGCCGACAGCATCGCCGCTTTGCCCCCTGGCGCGACGCTGGGAACCGCGTCCCTGCGCCGCCAGGCGCAGGTCCGTCGGCTGCGTCCCGATATCCAGACCGTGCTGCTGCGCGGCAATGTGGAGACGCGGCTGCGCAAGGCGGAAGCCGGCGAAGTGGATGCGACCATACTTGCCTATGCCGGGCTCAAAAGGCTTGGCCTGGCGCATCGGGCGACCGCCGTGCTCGACATCGACACTTTCTTGCCGGCGGTCGGCCAGGGCGCGATCGGACTGACCGCGCGCACAAACGACGCGGCGACGCATCTTGCTCTCGGCCGGATTGTCGATGCCGATACCGGCTACGCGCTCGCCGCCGAACGCGCGTTTCTCGCGGTCCTAGACGGCTCCTGCCGCACGCCGATCGCCGGACATGCGCGCGTCGCCTTGGGGCGGATCAGTTTTCGCGGCATGGTCCTGCGCGCCGACGGCTCACAGATTTTTGAAGTGGAAATGAACGGCGCGACCAGCGACGCGCGAAAGCTTGGCGCAGAGGCCGGACATGATCTACTTAGCCGCCTTCCCGCCGGCGTGCTGGGTTGATCAGATAGCGGTTTTTCCTTAATCCGTCCCTTGGTTCGCAATATGCCGGCCCAATCGGCGATATTCGGCCCCAACTTGGTCTGGAAGAACGGATCGTGTACGGCGTTCCTGGTCAAACATGCGGCTGTTTGACCTGTATCAAGGCATCGCATCTTCAGCCATATTAGAGCGATACTAAATTGAGTGGCGACGTGAGGCGTCTGGCGATGGACTATCAGCAGCATTTCGAGCGCGCGATCGCGCGCCTGAAGTCAGAGAGCCGCTATCGTAGCTTTGCCGATCTCGAACGGGACGCGGCGCGTTTCCCGGTCGCGCTGTGGCGGCCCGAAGGCGCGGCCGAAGCGCCGCGCGAAGTCACGATCTGGTGCTCGAACGATTACCTGGGCATGGGTGGCCACGCCAAAGTTGTCCAAGCGGCGATCCGCGCCGTCGAGCGGCACGGCGTTGGGGCTGGCGGCACGCGCAATATTTCGGGCACCCACCATCCTATCGTCGAACTTGAGGCGGAGCTCGCCGATCTTCACGGCAAACAGGCGGCTCTCGCCTTCACCTCCGGTTGGATTTCGAATCTCGCGGGTATTTCCACCCTTGCCGGACTATTGCCCGACTGCCTTATCCTGTCGGACGCACTGAACCATAATTCGATCATCGAAGGCGTGCGCCGTTCGGGATGCGACAAGCAGGTCTGGCGCCACAATGACATTGCTCATCTCGAAGAACTGCTGATCGCCGCCGGTCCTGAGCGAGCCAAACTTATCGTCTTTGAAAGCCTCTATTCGATGGACGGCGATATTGCGCCGGTGGCCAGGATTGCCGACCTTGCGAAGAAATATAATGCGTTGACTTACATCGACGAGGTCCATGCGGTCGGCATGTATGGCCCGCGCGGCGCCGGCATATGCGAGCGCGACGGGGTGATGGACCGGATCGATGTCATCGAGGGAACGCTCGCCAAGGGCTTTGGCGCGCTCGGCGGCTATATCGCGGCCAATTCCGTCATCGTCGACGCGGTGCGGAGCTGCGCGCCGTCGTTCATTTTCACCACGACATTGCCGCCGATGATCGCGGCCAGCGCTTGCGCCGCGGTGCGCCATCTCAAGACGTCGGGCGCGGAGCGCGCGCGCCATCAGCATATGGCCGCTCTGACCAAACATGCGTTGCGCGCCGCTGGCCTGCCCATCATCGACAATTTTTCGCATATCGTGCCGCTGATGGTGGGCGATGCGGGACGCTGCAAGGCGGCGAGCGATCTTCTGCTGGACCGCCACGCCATCTATATCCAACCGATCAATTATCCCACCGTCGCCGTCGGGACCGAACGCCTGCGTATCACGCCGACCCCCCGCCACACAGAAGCACATGTCGCAGAATTGGTCGAGGCGCTTGTCGACGTCTGGCGCACGCTGGGCCTGCCCTTCGCGCCAACGCAAGTCTTGCCGCTGCGTTGGGCAAAGCCGGCGCCCGAGGCTCATTGCACCTATCCCGAGTTGAAGCGGGCGGCGGAGTAGAGACGAGTCTTGTCGCGTCAGGCTATTGATCGCGCCGCCGGTCCGACAGCGGGCGCCATAGCCTCCGGAGGCCAAGCATGAAATCGGTTGGATGGGTTCTGATCGCCGGCGCCGCCTTCGCCATGTCCGTCAGCGCCGCATTTGCGCAAGACGCCGCCGCCGGGGCGAAAGTATTTTTGAAATGCAGGGCCTGCCATCAGATCGGCGACAACGCCAAGAATATGGTGGGGCCGGCGCTCACAGGCGTCGTCGGCAGGCCGGCAGGCGTCTATCCCGATTATAATTATTCGGATGCGAACAAGAATTCCGGGCTCACCTGGGACGAAGCCACGCTCAAGGTCTATTTGAAGGATCCCAAGGCCAAGGTGCCGGGCACGAAAATGACCTTTCCCGGCCTTTCTTCCGATGCCGATATCGACAATGTCATCGCCTATCTCAAGACATTCCCGGCGCCGGCGAAATAGGATTGGCGGCTTGCGCCGATTCCGGGTTTCAGGCTAACGCGGGCGTGCGGATCGCGCTATCGGCGGTCGGTCCCTCCACGCGTCTGGGAATTTCTTGATGAAAGTCGCAACGGCGCCGCCGAACAAGTTTCTACAGACGCTCGCCGGCGCCGTTCAGGAGATTCCGCCGATCTGGCTGATGCGTCAGGCAGGCCGCTATCTCCCCGAATATCGGCAGATTCGCGCAACAGCGCCGACGTTTCTGGATTTTTGCTATTCGCCCAAACTCGCGACGGAAGCCACTCTGCAGCCGATCCGGCGCTTCGGCTTCGATGCGGCGATTGTATTCAGCGACATTCTCGTCGTGCCCGACGCGCTGGGGCAAGAGGTCGGTTTCGAGTCCGGCGAGGGACCGCGCCTCAAGCCGATCGAATCGCGCGCCGATTTCAGCGCGTTGCGCGACAGCCTCGATCTAGGCCGGCTGGAGCCTGTCTTCGAGACGTTAGGCCGCGTGCGGGCGAGCCTGCCCGATGAAGTCGCTCTGATCGGCTTTTGCGGCGCGCCCTGGACCGTCGCGAGCTATATGATCGCCGGACGCGGCACGCCTGACCAGGCGCCGGCGCGGCTCTTCGCCTACCGAAATCCGGCCTTGTTTCAAGAACTCATAGCATTGCTGATCGAGGCTTCCGCCGATTACCTCATTCGCCAATTGCGCGCGGGGGCGCAGGCGGTGCAAATCTTCGATAGCTGGTCGGGCGTCTTGCCCGTGGCGGAACTCGAACGCTGGTGTCTTGCGCCGCTCCGCGCCATCATCGCCAAAGTTCGGACGCAAACGCCAAACGCGCCCATTATCGCGTTTCCTCGCGGCGTGGGCGCCTCGCTGACGAATTTTGCCGCGCTCGATGGCGTTGCGGCGATCGGCCTCGACACCACGGTCGCGCCCGATTGGGCCGCCGCGGCGTTGCCGTCCCATCTGACGCTGCAGGGCAATCTCGATCCGCTCGCGCTGATGGCGGGCGGCAAGGGCCTCGAAGAGGGCGTTGACCGCATATTGACGGGCTTTTCTGGCCGACCGCATATATTCAATCTTGGCCACGGCATTCTCCCCGAGACGCCGATCAGCCATGTGGAGCAGCTCATCAGCCAGGTTCGAGGCGCGCGATGACAATGACCCACGCGCCCGCGCACGAACAGAGAAAGATCGAGGCGCGCCGCTGGTTCGAGGCGCTTCAGCAGGAACTGATCGGCGTCATCGAATCCATCGAGCGCGATTGCCCCGGCCCCTATGCCGATGGCGCGACGCAGCCCGGTCGTTTCGAAACAAAACCGTGGACGCGAACGGACCATAGCGGCGAACCCGGCGGCGGCGGCCGCATGGCGATGCTAAGCGGGCGCGTCTTCGAGAAGATGGGCGTGCATAGTTCGACTGTTTTTGGAACATTCTCGCCGGAATTCGCCAGGCAGATTCCCGGCGCCGACGTGGACCCCCACTTCTGGGCTTCGGGCGTTTCGGTCATCGCGCATCCCTGGAATCCGAACGTTCCCACCGTCCACATGAACACAAGATTCGTCGTGACGTCGAAAGCGTGGCTGGGCGGCGGCGCCGATTTGACGCCTGTGCTCGACCGGCGCAGGAACCAGCAGGATTCCGACGCTCTGACCTTTCATGACGCGATGCGCGGCGCTTGCGAACGTCATGCCGATGTCGCGTCCTATGAGAAATACCGGGCGTGGTGCGAGGAATATTTCTTTCTCAAGCATCGCAACGAACCCCGCGGCGTCGGCGGTATTTTCTTTGACTATCTCAACAGCGCGAGCGACGAGGAAAATTCAGCGTGGGACGCGGATTTCGCCTTCACGCGCGACGTCGGCCGGAGTTTCGTCGCGGTCTATTCTGACATCGTGCGGCGGAATTTTGCGACGGCCTGGACGCCCGCTGACCGCGAGGAGCAACTCGTGCGGCGCGGCCGCTATGTCGAGTTCAACCTTCTCTACGATCGCGGCACGATCTTCGGATTGAAGACCGGCGGCAACGTCGATTCCATCCTGTCGTCGATGCCCCCGCTCGCCCGCTGGCCATAGGCGCACATCGCGCGACAATCGCTTTCATCAGATATGAATCGCCATGCCGATCGCGCGCATCGCAGCCTCGCCGAAGGCTTCGCTCAAAGTCGGATGCGCGTGGATCGTGCCCGCGACATCGTCGATGACGGCCCCCATTTCGATCGCATGCGTGAACTCGCCCGACATTTCCGAGACATGCGCGCCCACCGCCTGAACGCCGAGAACGCGCCGATTGTCGGCCCTCGCGATCACGCGAACGAACCCTTCGTCGCCTCCCGCATCCATCGACAAAGCGCGTCCGCTCGCCGAAAATGGGAATTGTCCGGCGATGATGGCGATGCCCTTCGCAGCCGCCTCAGCGGAATTCAGGCCGACGCTGACGATTTCCGGCTCGGTGAAGCAGACCGCTGGTATCGCAGCGGGATCAAAAGTCCGGCGTTTGCCCGCGATGATTTCGGCGACTATTTCGCCCTGGGCTGAGGCTTTGTGGGCAAGCATGGGCTCGCCGACAAGGTCGCCGATCGCCCAAACGTTTTTGACCGACGTGCGACATTGATCGTCGATCTTGACGAACGGGCCGTCGAGGTCGACCGCCATCGCCTCCAGACCCCAGCCCTTGGTCAAGGGCCTGCGACCGACCGTCACCAGAATCGCGTCGGCCGGCAGCTCCGTCTTTTCGCCATCTTGCGTTTCGATCGCCAACGCATGGCCCCCGCTTTTCTGAACGAGAGCTTTCGCCTTGGCGCCCGTCAACACTGTGACGCCGGCGCGCGACAGCCATTTGCTCACCGGCGCGGCAAGCTCGCGATCGAACGCGGGCAAGATATCGTCCAAAGCTTCGACAAGCGTGACCTCCGACCCCAATTTGCGAAACGCCGTCCCCAGCTCGACGCCGATATAGCCGGCCCCGACGACGACAAGGCGCTTGGGCGGCGCCGATAGCGACAGCGCTTCGGTCGAGGAAAGGACCGGGCCGCCGAAGGGAAGAAACGGCAATTCCACCGGTTCCGAACCATTGGCGAGAACGACATGTTCGGCTGTTATCGCGACCTTTCCCTCAGCCGTCGCGACCTCGCAGGTTTTCGCATCCGAGAATGTCGCCCAGCCGTTCACCACTTTGACCTTGGCGCGTTTTAGCAGAGCGCCGACGCCATTGCTGAGCCTGGCGACGATCGCGTCCTTCCAGCGGATGGTCTCGCCAAAATCAAGGCTCGGTGGCGCCGACAGGCTGATGCCGAAGCGGTTGCCGCCGACCGCATGCGTCATCGCCTCGAATTGTCCCGCAGCATGGATCAGCGCCTTAGACGGAATACAGCCGCGCACGAGGCAGGTTCCGCCAAGGCGAACGCTCTCGACCAGCGTCACATCGAGACCAAGCTGCCCGGCGCGGATCGCGGCGACATAGCCGCCGGGACCGCCGCCGACGACCAGAACTTTTGTCGCGATGCTTTTCATCGTGGATCGTCCATGAACAGGAGCGCAGGCTGTTCAAGACGCGCCTTGATCTCTTGAATGAAGGACGCGGCGTCCCAGCCATCGACGATGCGATGATCGAAGGAAGACGACAGGTTCATCATTTTGCGCACTACAATCTGGCCGCGCAGAACGACCGGCCGCTCGACGATTTTGTTGACGCCGACAATCGCAACTTCCGGCGAATTGATCACCGGGGTTGAAACGATGCCGCCAAGGGCGCCCAGACTCGAGACGGTGATAGTCGAGCCCGTCAGTTCCTCGCGCGAGGCTTTGGCGTCTCTGGCCGCATTGGCGAGACGAGCGATCTCCTCGGCGCATCGCCAGATGTCGAGCGCCTCGACATGACGCACCACCGGCACGACAAGGCCCGCCGGCGTTTGCGTGGCGACGCCGATGTGAACGGCGCGATGGCGCCGCACCACGCCCGCCGCATCGTCGAAATGCGCATTGACCTGCGGAAATTTTGCGATGGATTGGACCATCGCGCGCATCAGGAACGGCAACAGGCTGAGCTTGGCGCGCGTCGCCCCGTACTGCGCATTCAAATGCTGGCGCAAGTCTTCCAGCGCTGTAACGTCGAGCTCTTCGACATAGGCGATATGCGGGATGCGACGCTTGGCGTCCTGCATCCGCTCGGCGATCTTGCGGCGCAGGCCGATGATCTTGATCTCCTCGACGCCGTCGTCGAGCGGCGCATGACCTGCACGGGAACTGGCGTTCGCGCCTCCGGAGGCAAGGAAGGCGTCGAGATCTTCCTGCACGATGCGGCCGCCGGGACCGGTGCCCGGCACGAAGGCGAGCGCCACGCCAAGCTCGGCCGCCCTACGACGAACGGCCGGCGATGCGACCGGTTTTTCACCTGGCGTTCGCGTCGCAAACGCTGGCGCGCCGGAGGCGGCCTGAGGCCCGGCGCTCCTGACATTGGGCGGCGGCGCAACGGGCGGCGTTGGCGCGAAGACAGGCGCCGCCGTCGCTTCGCTTTCCGGCGCATGCGTCGTCTTGGGTTCCACCGCCGCGCTTTCCTCGCTCGCCCCATTGCCGGCGACATCGAAGACAACCAGTTCGGAGCCGACCGCCATCGTCTCGCCGGGCGCCCCGCGCAATGCGACGATCGTTCCATGTACAGGCGACGAAACCTCCACCGTCGCCTTGTCCGTCATCAGATCGGCGAGCGGCTGGTCCTCGCGAACGAAATCGCCGACCTTGACGCGCCATTCGACGATTTCCGCCTGCGTGGTCCCTTCACCTAGATCCGGCGTCTTGAGCACATATTTCATGCGCGGGCGTCCATTGTCCTGACGAGAGCCTCGCCAATGCGTTTGGGTCCGGGGAAATAATCCCATTCGAACGCATAGGGGTACGGCGTGTCCCATCCCGTCACGCGCGCGATCGGCGCTTCCAGTGCGTAGAAACAATGCTCCTGGACAAGAGCCGCGAGCTCGGCGCCGTAGCCTCCCGTGCGGGTCGCTTCGTGGACCACCACGCAACGGCCCGTCTTGGCGACCGAGGCGGCGATCGTCTCCAGATCGACAGGCACAAGCGTGCGCAGATCGATCACTTCGGCGTCGACGCCGGTCTCCTCAGCGGCGGCGAGCGCCACGTGAACCATCGTGCCATAGGCGAGAACCGTGACGCCGCCGCCCTCGCGGACAACCGCCGCCTTGCCCAGCGGGACGCTGTAGTGGTCTTGCGGCACTTCGCTCAAGGGATGGCCGGCCCAGGACGCGGCGGCCCGGTCATGATGGCCGTCGAACGGTCCGGCATAGAGGCGTTTGGGCTCGAGAAAAATGATCGGATCGTCGTCTTCGATGGAGGCGATCAAAAGCCCTTTGGCGTCGTAGGGGTTGGACGGAATGACCGTCTTGAGGCCGCAGACATGGGTGAACAGGGCCTCGGGGCTCTGGCTGTGCGTCTGCCCGCCGAAGATGCCCCCACCGTAAGGCGTGCGCACGGTGAGCGGCGCCCAGAACTCGCCCGCCGAACGATAACGCAAGCGGGCGGCCTCGGAAGCGAGTTGGTCAAAAGCAGGATAGGCGTAGTCGGCGAATTGAATCTCGACGACCGGCCGCAAGCCGTAAACGCCCATGCCAAGGGCCGCGCCGACAATGCCGCCTTCGGTGAGCGGCGTATCCAACACGCGCCGCGCGCCATATTTGCGCTGCAGGCCGTCGGTGCAGCGAAACACGCCGCCGAAATAGCCGACATCCTCGCCCATGACGAGCACGTCGGGATCGCGGCCGAGCATCACATCCATCGCCGAATTGAGCGCCTGCGCCATATTCATCTGAGACATGTCAGAACCCCAATTCCTGGCGCTGACCGCGCAGATGCCATGGCATGACTTTGTAGACGTCGTCGAACATCGTCGCCGGACTATGACGCCGGCCGCTGCCCATAATCCCGACCGCTTCCGCCTCCTTAACGGCGGCGAGAACCGTTTCCTCGGCTTCGGCGGCAAGTTGCGTGTGGCGCTCGGGCGACCATTGTCCGACGGCGATCAGATGGTCCTTGAGCCGTTCGATCGGATCGCCGAGCGGCCAGTAGCTTCCTTCATCCGCAGGGCGATATTTGCTCGGATCGTCGCTCGTCGAATGCGCGGCCGCGCGATAAGTGACAAGCTCGATGAGGGTGGGTCCGAGATTGCGCCGCGCGCGCTCGGCCGCCCATTGCGTCACGGCGGTCACCGCGAGAAAATCATTGCCGTCGACCCGCAGGCCCGGCAGTCCATAACCAATCGCGCGCGAGGCGAAAGTGGCGGTCTCTCCGCCCGCCAGGCCGTTGAAGCTGGAGATCGCCCATTGGTTGTTGACGACGTTGAGAATGACCGGCGCGCGATAGACCGCCCCGAATGTCAGCGCATAGTGAAAATCGCCCTCCGCCGTCGACCCGTCGCCGATCCAGCCAGCCGCGATGCGCGTATCGCCTTTATAGGCCGACGCCATCGCCCAGCCGACCGCCTGGATGAACTGGGTGGCCAGATTGCCCGAAATGGTGAAAAAACCGGCCTCACGCGCCGAATACATCACCGGCAATTGACGTCCCTTCAACCGGTCGACAGCGTTGCCATAGACTTGGCAAGCCATTTCAAAGATCGGCCAATCGCGAGCGATGAGGAGGCCTTGTTGGCGATAAGTCGGGAACAGCATGTCGCCCTTGTCGAGCGCCATCGCCTGGGCGACGGCCACAGCCTCTTCGCCCGTGCTCTTCATATAGAAGGTCGTCTTGCCCTGTCGCTGCGAGCGCATCATGCGTTCGTCATAGGCCCGCGTCAGCAGCATATGGCGCAGGCCGAGCCGCAGCCGCTCGGGCTCAAGCTTCGGGTCCCATGGCCCCACCGCTCCGCCTTTCTCATCGAGAACCCGGACGAGGCTTTCGGCCAGATCGCGAAATTCCGCAGCCGGCGCGTCCACCTCAGGCCGACGCACTTCGCCCGGCGCGGACGTCCGCAGATCGCTGAAATCGGGTTTTTCGCCGGGACGAAAGCGTGGTTCCGGAATGTGCAGGCTGAGAGGGGAATGCGGGGTCAAATGGCCTCCGGCGCCGTTTGGGCTGCGTTTCCTGGAAACATTGCTCAGCTTGTGTATCTACACTAAGCGCGGCCGCCTCAAAATATCCGCGATGCCGCCGCGGCTCGGCGGCGATCAAAACGGCGATCGATTAGCCGCACTCAATGAAACGGGTATGATCTCCGATTGGCGAGTTCGTTAGTCAACTGATGGATGTGGTCAAACAATCATCCCGAATTTCGGACGAGAGCGATCGACCCACTGACGATCTCACGGTAGGACTCGGACGGTGGCATTTCGAGCTTCTCGACTTGCACATCGGCAAGGTAAGAACAAAGCTCCTCCAGGTCTTCCCCGGCGCTCATCCGATCAAAGAGAATTTCCGCGTAGGCGAACAATTCGCCTTCGTTGCAATCGGCTGGCAAATCCCAATGGTCTCGCATAACGCCAATAATTTGGCCGATTATAGTTGTTTTGTCTTTCATGGTTTCTCCCGTCTCCAGAGAAATACGAGACGGCAGCAAGAGTGTTTTCCAAGGCCGATTGATGGCGAAGAAGGAGATAGAGCCCCATGGATGAAATGCGCATCACCGGCATCGGGCCCATCGTTACAGCGCCAGCTTCAGACACTCATCCTGGCAGCATCGCGATCGAAGTTCTGACATCGGAGGACCAGGAGTCTTTGGTGATGTCTGGAGCTGTCGCGATGGAACTGGCGGCTGCAATCGTAAAGCATATGCAACAGGAGCAGTCTCTTTCTGGAAGGGAAACTGTCCCACCCAAGAAAGCCGAGTAGTTTCGCATCGATTATTCGGCGTCTGATTGGCGCTATTCGGCAGCGGATGGCGCGCTGAGATGGGACCTTTGAACCGGCGATGGACTTATTCCGTGGGCGCATCTGGCAGGACCTATGTCGTTCCCGATCTTCATGGGCGTTTCGATCTTCTCAAACTCGCCCTTTCCAGCATTGAGAAGAACGAAGCCGGCTCGGTAGTTTTCACGGGCGACTACATAGATCGAGGTCCACAAAGTCGAGAAGTCATCGAACGTCTCATCGCCGGGCCCTCGACGGGGTGGAAATGGATATGCCTCCTTGGAAACCACGAGGACATGCTGATTCAGGCTTCGCAGAATTGGCTCAAGATACGCCAGTGGCTTCGCAACGGCGGAGAGGCGACGCTGAGATCCTATGGCTCCAAAACGGGTTCAATGCTCGACTTCTCCATGGTTGAACCGGCTCATGTGGCGTGGATGCAGGCCCTACCGCTCTTTCATAGAGATCAGCACCGCGTCTATGTGCATGCCGGTATGGAGGAGGGCGTTCCATTAGATCAGCAAAGCAAGCACACGCTCATTTGGAAGCGATATGGCGAGGGCTCCGCTGAAGGATACGGCGCTTTGCATATTGTTGTAAGCGATGTTCTCAGGCCACGGCTTTGATGGCGGGGGCGTAGGCCCAGGGCAAGAGATCGTCGATTTGGCTATTGGGATGGC
>NZ_LMUI01000019.1:130981-236257 GCF_009765995.1 Methylocapsa sp. S129 | reverse complement strand
TCGGCAGCTCCTCGAATCAGGCTGCCCCCAACAGGAATCATAACCGATTCATTCGAATCGAGAAGTTTCGAGACGGACACTTAGCGCGGGAGCGAGCCGTATGGCCCTGTCAGGCCTCGTCTCGCATCGCCCTTGAAGCGGGGGAATTGGGGAGTGGGTTGAATTTGCCGCCCGCCGACGCGTCTGAGAGGGCGCCGGTGGGCCTACTCGGGCCTTCATTCATGGATCTGAGCCCTCCCTTCAGGCGGCGCAGCACGCGCTCGGCGGTCGACGCCGCGCGCAGGATGAAGCGCACGCTGCACCCCGTTGACGACGGGCCGCGCGCGAAAATTCCGATTTGTGTCGATGACAATGATCTTGCTCATCGCCCACCTCCAATCGCCGATTGATCACGGCTGGAGTGTGAGCGGCGGGGCAGGAGCCTTAGGCCCTGACGATGCCTCTCACGTCGTCTCCGACGCCGTGGACGGTCCCAAAATGTGCCGGCTCGCCAATTGCGGACCACGCCGCCGTCGAGAAGCCGAAGCTGCTACTGCCCATGTTTCTTTCAGAAAATTGTTGATCGTCGGACGCGCACGAGCGTCGTCCAACACGGCGGCTATGCGCCCCTCGATAACGCCTGTCAATCGAAAAAAGGCAGCGACGGACCCGCCGGCAGGACCGCTGTTTCGCGACGAAGCGGACGGCGTGTGCGCCATCCATCGCGTTGCGCGGCGCGCCCTCACTGGGCGGCGTAGAGCGAGGATTTGGCGGGATCGCTGATCGAGACCCAAAGATTGGGATCTTCCTGCGACTGGCGCTTCACGAAGCGATAGCCGGTCGCATTCCATGGCCGGATTTCGTCCGAGAGGTTGTCGAGGACAAACTCGCCGCGGTCGGTCTTCACCGTGAGGATCGCATGTCCTTCGCCCTCAAGGTCGCGCACGATCGTCATGAGCAGCGCCTGGCGGGGAAACCCCTCCTCAAGCAGGAGCTTGCGTTTATAGAGCGCATAGATCTTGCAATCGCCCTTGCCATCGACCGGATAATCCCAATGGTCGAGCATCGTGCCCCAATGATCGAAATTGCTGATCGGCTCGATGGCGGCGTTGACCTGGCGGTTGATGCGATCGAGCAAGGCCCAGGTCTGCGCGGAGAGCTTGACGTCGACGGCGGCAAGCCGCGGCACGTTGCATTCCTCCGGCCGACGGCCGCAGAAGTCCACCCAGCCATAGGGCACGCTCGTCTCCGCTCCGACAGCGGCGTAGCTCGTCTGCAGCAGGTGCGCTTGCGCCCCGGCTCCCCCCGCGACAAAGGCGATCAGCGCTGCGGCGACGGCGGCCGCTTTGATCGATGCGATGTTCATAACGACGACCTCTGGCGTTCAAGCTGAGGTCACCGTGCCAAACTCAATTTGCAGTCGATCTAAATCAAATACTCAAATTCTACTGATGAGCATTAATTCTTGTGGCGGCTCCATAGTATATAGAACGACAAGAGATAAGGTATATAGTCTATTACTTCCCGTAAAATTGCGCGCCTGGCGCCCAGGCAGAGGCGGGGCGGCGTGTGGGGCGCCACCGCATTCCCTCAGTCTTCCGTCAAAAGCCGAATTTGACTCCCGCCTCGACGCTTTGGCCCTGTCCGTTAGGGACCCAGGGTTCCCAATAGGGATTGTTGACGCGATTTTCCGCGTGCCATTTGAGGTCAAGCGACGGGCTCCCTACAGGCACCGGCGCCACCTTCGAGTCAGCCGACGAAGAGGCAGGCTTTGACGGCTTGGCGCCGCCGGCCGGCGGCGCACTCGGATCCGAAAATTTAATGTCCGCCATATCGCCGGCAGGGGCGGCGGGCTTGACCTTCTTCGCCTTTGCGACATGCGCCGGCGCCTTGAGCGGGGAGGGAACAGCGTCGTCGGCCAGGGCCGCTAAGGGCGCGGCGATCACGGCCAGAACGATGCACACCACGCGGACGCGACGAAAATTCATAGGCGGCCATTTCCCTATGGTGGACGGTGGTTCCGGCTGCGATTGTGCCGCCGCTGCAGGCGACGCGCAAGGCCGAGAATTCCCGATCCGAATGGCCAAAATATGAAGCCGAAACGCCGCATCGACGCCGAGCGTCAGTCCGCCGTGCTTGACGACCAGCTTGCGTGCGAAATGAGCGGCGAGGCCTCCAGGGCCGCAACCACCGCGTCCATTTCCTCGGGATGGACGGCGGTGCTGACTAAGGTCGCGGCAAGCTCGGTGACATCTTCGCTGCGTTCGGAAACCTCGATCTCCCTGACGGGATAGCTCGCGCTTTCCAATTGCTCGGCCAGGAGATCGCGCACTTCGCCGACATGTTCGGCTTGCGTGAGGACATGAACTTCATACGTCGCCTCGGCCGATTGCTCGTCCATCGGCGTGCGGTTGATCCTGTTGACGAGCGGCCGCAACAGCGTGTTTCCCGCCAAAATCGCCACAGTCAGGACGCCGGCCTCCGCCGCAAGGTTGACGCCACACAGCGCGCCGACGGCGGCAGAACACCAAAGCGTCGCGGCGGTATTCAGCCCCCAGACGTGGCTGCCTTCCTTCATGATCACGCCGGCGCCCAGAAAGCCGATGCCGGACACGACATAGGCGGCGATCTGGCTCGCGCCCGCCTGACCGTTGAGATGCATGCCGAGCGACACGAAAGACGCCGCGCCGACCGCGACCAGAACATTGGTCCGCAGGCCTGCGCTGCGCTGACGATATTGCCGCTCGGCGCCGATCGCGGTGGCGAGGACAAAGGCGATCGCGACTTTGAGGGTGAAATCGAAGAGCTCGCCAAGGTCGATTGGATGAAACATCGCCATGGCGATTTCCTTCGGATGCGTTCGGGGTCGGCCGGGCCTCGCTTGCCGTCATGCGCAACGGGCGTCAAGCCCCATTCGCGCAGCGGTGCTTCCATGGCTTCAGGCATTCGAGCGGTCGCGCGACAGCCTCACGCAAGTCGATCGCCCTAGTCTCGCATAGATCGCGCGAGCCCGTCGCCTGTGATCTCCTGATCCAATTTGGCAGGGAAGCCGCCCGTGAACGTTCACAGAGCCAAGAGTTTCGGAAGCGAGTCGCCAGATATGACGGCGGGGGCCGATCTGCTTCTGGCGGCGGGCGGCGACGAACGCATTCGTCTTGACCCCGTTACGCGACGCAATCGATACGGAACGACGGTGACGCCGTGTCCCGGCGAGATTTTCCTGTCTTCATCGACCGCCTCGACGATCACACCCCAAGCGCATCGCGCCGTTGAATTGGCATGGGCCGCTCTGTCGGCAGATTCCAGCGCCGGTTATCAAGGGATCGACGCTTGGTTCGAGAGCCTGCGGGCGCGGCTCCTCGCCCTCTTTGGCATTGCCGGCGGCAATGTGGTCCTGACGGGATCGGGAACGGAAGCGGAATTGACCGCTTTGGCGATCGCCAGGAGCGTCGCCGGCGGCCCTCTCACCAATATCGTCCTGGCGCCGGCCGAAACCGGAAGCGGCGTCCTGCGCGCGGCGGCGGGAGCCTATTTCCTTGATTCCACACCGTTCGGCGAAGCGCGACGGGCTGGACATCGCCTAAACGGCTGGGAGGGCGCCGACATTGCGACGGTGAAGATTGAGATTCGCGACTCGCAAGGCGATTTGCGCGCGGCCGCCGGTGTCGACGCTGAGGCGCGCTTGTACGCAGCCGCCGCGCTTCAAGCGGGACGCAGCGTTCTCTTGCATTTGCTGCAGACGTCAAAGACCGGCCAATCCGGCCTGACCGCCGCAACGGCTTCCGAAATCCTCGCGATGGCGCCGGACCGGGTCGTCATTATCGCCGATTGCTGTCAATTGCGGTGTTCGCGGGAGCGCGTTCAGCAATTGCTGCAGCGCGGCTTCATGGTCGCCATCACCGGTTCGAAATTCTTCGCCGGCCCGCCATTCTCCGGCGCGCTGTTTCTGCCGCCGCAAATCCTGAGACGCATCGGACAATTGGCGCTTCCCGCCGGGCTCGCCGAATACAGTTCGCGTCTGGACTGGCCGGACGACCTTCAAGCCCAGACCCCGTTGCGCTGGGCCAACGAGGCCAACCTCGGACTTGGCCTCCGATGGGTCGCCGCGCTCAGCGAGATGGAGCGTTTCTTCGCCGCGCCCTGCGCTCTTCGCGCGCGCGTTCTGGCCCATTTCGAACAAGCAGTGCGAAGACGAGCCGAAGGCATGAGGAGCCTTTGCGAAATATCCGACGAGCCCCATTCGTTTCGCGAGGAGCCAAGCAGCATCCTGTCTTTCGTTATGGCCCATCGTGACGGCGCCGCGTTCTCCGCCGCCGAGACAGCGCTGGTGCACGCGCGCCTGCGATTGCCTTGCGCGCCTTCAATGGCAGGCTCTCCCGCTCTTTTGCGGACTTTTCATCTCGGACAATCGGTCGCGATCGGGCCAAGGACCGTGCTGCGCGCTTGCGCGAGCGCGCCGATGATCAGCGAGATGGTCGAGCGCGTTGAACAAGGCGAGAGCCTTGAAGCCGCCTTCGCGTCATTGGAGGGGAATCTCGACGCGCTTTTCGAGAAATGGAGATGGCTGATGGGCCAGATCTCTGTTCAGCGTGACGCCGCACTGTCCGCTTCCGGCGACCTTGAGCGCGCGATATGAGCGACGATCTCGACCCCGATGATTGGTCGGCGTTCCGCGCCTCCAGCCATCAGGCCCTGGACCGGATGATTGATTTTCTCCAGACCACGCGCGAGCGTCCCGTCTGGCGGGACGCTCCAGCGGAGGTTCGTCAAAAATTTTGCGCACCGCTTCCGCGCGGCCCGCGTGCATTCGCCGATGCGCTCAACGATTTCGAGGCGAACATCAAGCCCTACGCCGTCGGCAACACCCATCCTTTGTTCATGGGCTGGGTGCACGGCGCGGGTACGCCCGTCGGCATGATCGCCGAAATGCTCGCCGCGGGACTGAACGCCAATTGCGGCGGCCGCAACCATATCGGCATCGCAGTCGAACGCCAGATCGCGCAATGGGCCGCCGAGCTCTTCGAATTTCCTCAAAGCGCCAGCGGGATCTTCGTGACCGGCTCCTCCGCCGCGAATTTCCTCGGCCTGCTCGTCGCGCGCGACGCGGCGATGGGGCATGAGATCCGCCGCACCGGCTTTTCCGCGTCGGGCGAACAACTCATCGCCTACGCCTCCGCTGAAGCTCATGGCTGCGTCGCCCAGGCGATGGAGCTGGCGGGCGTCGGCTCGGCGCATCTGCGGTCGATCCCTGTCGATTCCGCCGGAGCGATGCGCGTGGATTTGCTGCAGGCCGCGATAGACGACGACCTTAGCGCCGGCCTCTCGCCTTTTCTCGTCGTGGGGACCGCCGGAACGGTCAACACGGGCGCCATCGATCCCTTGCAAAGCCTCGCCCTGACCGCGACGAAATATGGGCTGTGGTTCCATGTCGACGGCGCCTTTGGCGCGCTGGCGGCGCTTAGTCCGAGTCTGCGGCCGAAACTGTCGGGCGTCGAACTCGCCGATTCGATCGCCCTCGACTTTCACAAATGGGCGCATGTTCCCTATGACGCGGGGTTTCTTCTGGTTCGCGACGGTCAAATGCATCGCGGGACATTCGCCAATGCCGCCGCCTATCTTCAGCGCGCGCCGCGCGGGCTCGCCGCCGGAGAGGTCTGGCCGTGCGATCTCGGCCCGGATTTGTCGCGCGGATTTCGCGCGCTGAAAACCTGGTTCACGTTCCAGGTGCATGGCGCCGACAAGATCGGCCGGGCCATCGAGGCCAACTGCGAAAATGCGCGACATCTCGCCGAGTCCCTCGCGCGATCCAACGTGTTCGAGCTGCGCGCCGCCGTTTCCCTCAATATTGTTTGCTTTGCTTTGAAAGCCGGCTGGCGCGATGAGGCCAATGAGGCCCTTGTCATCGACCTGCAAGAGCGCGGCGTAGCCGCGCCCTCAATGACGCATCTCTCCGGTCGCCCGGTCATTCGCGCCGCGATCGTCAATCACCGGACCAAGCGAGCCGATGTCGATGATTTCGTCGCAGCGCTGCATGAGTCCGCCGCGCGAATTACCCCTTGACGATGCTCGGGATCTTTTCCGCCGGCGGCGTATTCCGGCTTCGCTGCGATCGCACGATCCCGTCGATGATGGTCATGCCGACGCCAGGCAGATCGCCGAGTTGAACGCTTTCGAGCAATGTTTTTCCCGCCGAATGCTGCGCGCGATCCATGAAGACGAAATCGGCGGCGCGTCCCACTTCGATCAACCCGCAATCGAGCGCGCGCATCTTCGCCGTATTGCCGGTCGCAAAACAGAAGGCGATTTCGGCGGGGACGCCGCCGAGCGAGGACAGCATCGACACCATCCGAATAATGCCGAGCGGCTGCACGCCGGAGCCCGCCGGGCCGTCCGTCCCCAGGATCACACGGCTCAATTGGCCAAGTTCGCGCGCGGTGCGCAGGGTCAGGAGGGCGGCGCGCTCGTTGCCGTTATGGACGAGTTCGAGACCGCGCTTGCATCCCTCGCACAGGCAGACGATCTGATCGTCGGGCAAGGCGGTATGGCCGCCGTTGATATGGCCGATGACGTCGGTGTCGGCCTCCAAAACCACGTCCTTGTCGATGAGGCCGGAGCCGGGGATCGAAGGGCCGCCAGTGTGGATGGTGCTGTTGATCCCGTATTTGCGCGCCCAGGCCACCATTTTGCGGGCGGTCGCGCCGTCCTTCACGCCGCCGAGTCCGACTTCGCCGAGATAGCGCACGCCGGCGTCCGCCAATTCCTTGAAATCATGTTCCTCCATGCCTGGCTCGATGACCGGCGCGCCTGCGTGAACTTTGACGCCGCTGGCGCGGAACGCCGAAAAGGTCCGCTGCGCGGTGATCGCCATGGCTTTGAGGCCAACAATGTCGCGCGGACGGCCGGGCGTGTGCACTTCGCCGGCCGAAACCATGGTGGTGACGCCGCCATGCAGCGTTGAGTCGATCCAGCCCAGTTGATTCTGTCGCGGCGTCCAGTCGCCTGCGACGGGATGGACATGACTGTCGATCAGGCCAGGCGAGAGCGTGACGCCATTGGCGTCGACGAGCGTCGTCGCGCCTTCCATATCGATGTCCTTGGCGCGGCCGATCTGCGTGATGCGTCCGTCGATTGCGACGATCGCGTCGGCGTCGAGAATTGGGGCGGCTATGTCTCCGCTCAGCATTAGCCCGATGTTTTTGATAACGAGCTTGGTCGGCGCGCCGGAAGCGGCGGGTTCATCATGGGCCATCGGATGCTCCGAAAGTTGGGGACATGCTTCTCAACATGGGCAGGCTAGGACAGGACTCGCGATGGATCGCATAGCGAAATTCGCGTAACGGCGCCGACGCGGTCAACGAGAATGAATTTATGAGTTTGAGCCTTATCGTCTTGCCGGAGGCTCTGCTGGCGAATCCCAGCCGACATTCAAATCAACCTCATTCAAAGCCCTTGACCTGCGCCTAAATTCATTTGTATACAAATGATATTCCGCCTGCAAGCTACGACTTGTCGCATGAGACGGCGCTTTGAACGCCGCGCGGCGGGTTGAAGAACTGATGCTATCAACTTAATAGACAAATAGCCCCTGTTTCCCATGGCCGCAGGGGCGGGGGGCCCCAAAATACGATCCGCCCTGACCTGTCGGAGATGGTGAGCGATGAGCAATTTCAATCAAGAGACCGTCCTTAGCGTCCATCATTGGACCGATCGGTTGTTCAGTTTCAAAACGACGCGCAATCCCGCCTTTCGCTTCCAGAACGGTCAATTCACGATGATGGGCGTCGAGGTCAAAGGCCGTCCGCTGGTGCGGGCCTATAGTCTGGTCAGCGCCAATTATGAGGAAGAGCTGGAATTCTTCAGCATCAAGGTCGCCGACGGCCCCCTGACCTCGCGCTTGCAGCATCTCAAAGAAGGCGACCCGATCCTCGTCAGCCGCAAGGCGACCGGCACGCTCGTGCTCGACAATCTCAGCGCGGGGCGAAATCTCTATCTCCTGGGGACCGGCACCGGCCTCGCGCCGTTCCTGAGCATCATCAAGGATCCCGAAACCTATGAGCGCTTCGAACGCGTCGTCATCGTTCACGGCTGCCGCTGGGCCGCCGAACTCGCCTACAGCGATCTGATCGCCAACGTCATGCCCAACGACGAACTCGTGGGTGAAAGCGTCAGGGAAAAGCTGACCTATTATCCGACGGTCACCCGGGAGCCGTTCCGCCACAATGGCCGCATCTCCCTGCTCATGACCAATGGCAAGCTGTTCGAAGATGTCGGGCTTCCCCCGGTATCGGCGGACTCGGACCGGTTCATGCTTTGCGGAAGCCCGAATATGCTCGCCGACATCAGAGCCATTCTCAAGGACAAGGACTTTGTCGAGGGCAACCATGGCGCCCCAGGGCACTACGTGATCGAAAAAGCCTTCGTCGAGAGCTGATGCTGCGCTGAATTGCGCAAAACGGCGCCCTGCGATTCCTAATTCTGGGGACAAAACCGAGATCGGTTCGTTTTTTCTTGACTTGATTCGAATCGATCGTTTCCAAACCGTTAAAAATCGATCTATCCTCCGCGCCATGAGCCGACCCGTCGCCCAGCGGGTCCGCGGGGCGGGGGGTGGGCTCGATGAGACGCCTGAGTTCGGCGTGGGTGAGCGTTTTTGCGCTGGCCGCCTCAATCGCTGTCGCGCGCGGCGATGAGGCGACAAACCTCCTTTTCTTTTCTGGCGATCTGATGAGCAAGCGCAGTTTTGCCGGTCTTGGCTGGCTGCACGCCGCCTCGGGCCTCGACTTGAGCGGACCGGTCTTTGCGGTTGAAATTGGACGCCAGCAAATCAATCTGGCCTACGGGCAGGCGGCGGCCGGATGGCGCTTCTCCCAACCCGGCTTCTCGCTGACTCTTCTCGGCGGCGCTGAACTCGCGCCCGGCGCTGCGCCCGCGGCGCGGCCTTTGGCGTCGGCTGATCTTTGGTGGGAGCCCGCCAAGAATTGGATGGCGACGGCCCAGGTTCAGACGACGCCCGCTTATGTCTCCTGGCGTCTGGCGGCCGGACTAAAGCCAGCCGAGAATTGGCCTTGGATCGGGCCGGAGGCGGCGGCGTCCACAGGGGAATTGCGCGCCGGGCTCCACGCGACCGGATTGCGCTTGGGCGGCGGCTTTGAAGCGCGCGTGGCGACGGGGATTTCGTGGTGCGGCCAGCGGGCAGGCCCCTATGGCGAACTCGCGGTTTGGCGAAGATTCTGACGCGCGGCGGCCGCGCATTCTTTCTTAACCCAAATTGCCGGAAACTTCGTTGAAGACATTTTTAATGCCGCCGGTCACGGCGGTCAGCGAGACGACGATCGTGAGAGCGATCATAGCGGCGATCATCGCATATTCGATAGCGGTCGCGCCCGACGCATCAGCGAGAAACCTCTTGAGCCGATCGATCATTTTCATCTTGCGAATTCACTCGATAAGTCGCGAAAAATTGGACGCCACAATATGAATTTACCTAAAAAGACTTGTCGATACCTTAAGAATCTCGGTCAATGGCGATGCTGCCTTCGCGGCGCGCCAGATGTTTCCGTTTCCCGTCGGACGGCGTTTCATGATAAAGTGACTGGATCAGAGTCCGATGGCGTCCCATAACTCTGCCGAAAGTGAAACAGGCGCGTCGCGACGCGCCGCAAGGAGAGGCAAGATGCCTGCATTCCCTAGAAGCGCGATCGCCGGCTCGATCATTGCGTTGTCGACAGTCGCGGCGCTCACATTATCGGTGAATGCAAGCGCGCAAACCGCGCACCGTCCGATTCATCACAAGGTTCACATGTTGGCGCCGCGCCAGCCCGATATGTCGCCGCTCGCGCCCGGCGTCGAGCTACGCGCCAGCACCTCCGCCGCAACCGGATCCGAGAATCATTATTTCAGCGACACCGTCGCAACCGGCCATAGCGATTTGATGGACAACACGTTTCGCTATGGGCAATCGCCGACAGCAAGGTATAATTCGGACGAGCCGTTGTTCCGGTTCTGAGCGCTGGCGGCGTCTCGCGATCGCGCCCCTTCAGGGCGATCGCGCCAACGCTTGAACAAACAACTCATGGAACTCATTTGACAATCGGACGTTACCGATGACGCTTGCACTGATCGTTTGAACCGATCAGCCAGGCGCCGATCGGGTCCGGCTCGCCTGGAGAAGACCCCTATTTGCCGGGAGCTTCGCCGTGAGCCTGCTGATCATCATCATAATCCTCGTTCTTCTGTTTGGCGGCGGCGGCGGCTATTACGCGCACAACCGCTACGGCGGCGGCGGACTCGGCGGCGTTCTTGGCATCGTCGTGATCGTGCTGGTGCTTCTCTGGCTGTTCGGTCGGTGATGCGCTGCGCGGCTCGGTGTGTTGCGCCGTCCGCTTGAGATTTTGCCAAACATCCGTGGGATGGCGGAGAGACTTTCCGACGCTGGCAAAACACGGCCGCCGGGCTATGCAAGGCGGCCGTGTTTTGAAGGGGACGATAGGTTCTCTTGCCGTCTAAACCCCGAAGGGAACGTTTGCCCGGCGTCGTGCGTTTGGTTCATACCTTCCAAATGAATCCCAGGAAATCCCCATGACCGACGATGCAAGCGAGCAATCTCAGGCGTCCATGCAATCGAGCGAAGCCTCCAGCGCGGATGTGCTTGCCGCCCTGACTGCTCTTCGCCAGGACGTTGGGCGTCTGGCGGATGACGTTGCTTGTTTCGCGCAATGCCAACGAGGCGCCGCCGCCACCGCAATCTCCGGAGCGATAGACGACGCTAAAGATCAAGTTTCGAAAGCGGCGTCAGGGATCGAAAATCTTGCGTCCGACCTTGAAGCAGGCGCGCGAACGCGGATTCGGGGAAAGCCTTTGACCTCTGTGTTTTTCGCGGCGTTCATTGGATATGCCCTGCGCGGGTTGGAAGGCTCGCGCCGGTCGCATTGAGCCACACTCTCGCTATCTCGCATAAAAGGCCGCGTGTTTGAATCGGCTTCGGCCGTCAGGACGCTTCAAGCGAACTTCCGTTTTTATGCTTGCGCCGCCCTCGCTCAGCAGAGAGCTGAGTCGAATCGAGTGAAGAGGTCTCACGACCACAGCGATGAATTCTCAGCCCAAAATCAGTTGGGCCAGCACTGATGACCGTCTGCGCCGACGTGCATTCCTGGCGGGCATGCGAAGTGGGTCCCGCGAGGACTGCCGCCCGCGCTATTAAACGGATGACAATGGCCAGTCGGCCCTCGCCACCATCCAACCCCGCACCCTTCCGAGACTTTCACGATTCCGACTTCGCCGCTGATCGGCGTTGGCAAACCCGTCGCGCCGGCGGCGGGCGCGAGCCCGAAGGACAACATAGCGCTCAACACAATTGGCCCAAGCATAGGCATTGCCCTTTCTCAATCCCACGCCGCCGCCATTCTCGATTTCGCAACGCCGCCGCCGGTCCATGCGCGCGGCCGTTTTATTGTTTCAGCGCGCGCCGCCGCCGTCGGGCGCTTCTATGCCGTTTCGACCGATCGCGCCGGGCGCGACGATTCCTGGCGGAATGTTCTTCTGGTTGGTGAAACCCGGACCGACGCCGCCGGGAGCATCCATACTGCTGCCGGGAGAACCTCCATGGGCCGTGTTTGGCACGACTTGCGTCGGCGGTAGGCCGTTTCGACCGGGCTCCGTAACCATGGCCGCATAGGCGATTGTCGGCGCAAGAGCCGAAATCATGAATGCGCTCTTCCAAATGTTCTTGATCATGGCAAAACGTCCTTTGCCCTGTTCGACAACAGCAAAGCCGCGCAAAGGCGGCTCGTTGACTCATCGCCGCCGCGTGCGCCAAGCATGCGATCCACGCCGCGGCGGCCAAGATATCGCCGGCGACCGCTCGCGTTGTCTTGTCCTAGTGTCTCCGGATACAGCGGAAACCCTGGGCATTGGGGAATGGCTCCGATTGCATGCCACGCTGGCATGGACCTGAATCTGAAAATTGGGGCAAGCGGCCGTGCACTCTCGGGAGCGTGCCCCGTTCCTGCTCCAGCACACCCGTCGGATCGTCCGCGTAGGCGCCGGTGGACGCGAACAGCAACGCGAGAATGGCGCCGCATTTCAAAGAAGTTCTGATCATTTGAGTCTCCTGTTGGTCGCCAACTCCCCCTAAAACGCCTAACGGGGATGATGCTCAAAAGGTTGCCCTGCTCGCGATCCACGGTCGCCGCGCGCAGCCTAAATCAGCCCCTCGACCTTCAACGCGCGCGTCAGTAATTCCTCAGCTTCCGGGAGCGGCGTTTCGTCGGCGCATGCATCTTCCAACCGCTGGGCGGCAAAACGCCAGACGGCGAGGCGCCGATTAGAAGGGGGAACCGCAAGCATCATCTCGCGCGCCTGGTTTAAAGTCGCGAGAGTGCGGCCGTCCTTAAGCGCGATGGGCGTAGGCAGCTTGCGGGTCCAGGGCATTCGCTTGCGTCGCAGATTCGCTCACGGTTGCGTGAGAGCAGCGTCCGTCTTTGTCCGCTTCAATTCAGCCAAATCCATGCCGCGTATTGGACAAATCTTGGACAGGGCAGGGCTGGTTTTTTAGCTAACTCATTGATTATATTGGCGCGCCCAACGGGAATCGAACCCGTGTTTTCGCCGTGAAAGGGCGACGTCCTGGACCGCTAGACGATGGGCGCTGCGCGGCGGCTCGGCATGTTCGAGGCCGGCCATGCTATAGAGTCGCCAGGCTACGCTGGCAAGTGCGTATCGCAGCCCTCCACTTGCACGCTATGCTTCGCTGGACAATCATGCTGGGCAAGCATTGTCCGACGGGAGGTCTCAGATGCGCGCGATCCGGATATATGAGACCGGCGGGCCGGAAGTCATGCGTTTCGAGGATGTCGAACTGCCGCCGCCAGGGCCGGGCGAGGCGCGCGTGCGCCATCACGCGATCGGCGTGAATTTCCTGGATGTCTACTACCGGACAGGTCTCTATCCCTCGCCGCCCAAGCCGTTCACGCCGGGCAATGAAGGCGCGGGCGAGATCGTCGCATTGGGCAAGGGCGTCAAGGATTTGAAGCTCGGAGATCGCGTCGTCTATGCCGCGCCGCTCGGCTCTTATGCGGAAGAGCGCAATGTCGAGGCGAGGTTTCTCGTTAAACTGCCCAAAGGGATTTCCTATGAGACGGGCGCGGCGATGATGCTGAAAGGCCTCACCGCGCAATATCTGCTGCGCCAGACCTACAAGGTCCAGGCGGGCGATACGGTCCTCGTCCACGCGGCGGCGGGCGGTGTCGGGCTTGTGCTTTGCCAATGGGCCAAGGCGCTCGGGGCGACCGTCATCGGCACGGTCGGCTCGCCTGAAAAAGCCAAGCTCGCCAAAAAGGCCGGCGCCAAACACCTGATCCTCTATCGCGAAGAGGATTTCGCAGTCCGTGTCAGGGAGATCACCAAAGGCGCCAAATGCGCGGTCGTCTATGACGGAATCGGCAAGGCGACATTCCCCGCTTCGCTCGACTGCCTCCGGCCATTGGGGACTTTCGCCAGCTATGGCTCCGCCTCGGGGCCCGTCGAAGGCTTCAACCTCGCTTTGCTGGCCCAGAAGGGATCGCTGTTTGCAACGCGGCCGACCCTCTTCACGTTTCTTGCCGATCGCGACCGCCTCGAGCGCATGGCGCGTGACTTGTTCCGCGTCGTGCAGTCGGGCGACGTCGAGATCAGCGTCGCCTCGCGCCTGTCGCTCGCCGAGGCGGCCCGCGCGCATGCCGCGTTGGAAGCCCGGGAAACCACGGGATCGACAATTCTCCTGCCGTGACGGCGGCTCCCCGGACGGCTACGAAGTTCGGGCGACATTCGTTCCTAATGCGAAAGTGCTTGTGGATTGATTCGATAAGTCGCGAACGATTGAGGCTGGCTATGTTTTGATCCGTGATTAATATCAACTCATTCTTGGCTGGGAGGCTGGGTTGGAGCAGGCGAACACAGCGATAGCGGGGGAGCCGGAATCGCCGCTTTTGGCGGTGCGCGGCATCACCAAGCGGTTCGGCTCATTCACGGCCAACGACAACATCACACTGGGTTTGACGCCAGGCGAAGTCCACGCCCTGCTCGGCGAGAACGGCGCGGGCAAGTCGACGCTGGTCAAGATGCTCTACGGCCTGCTCGCGCCGACCGAAGGCGAGATTCTTTGGCAGGGCGCGTCGATAAAACTGCCCAATCCCAATGCCGCGCGGGCGCTGGGAATCGGCATGGTGTTCCAGCATTTTTCGCTGTTCGACAATTTGACCGTCGCCGAGAATATCGCGCTGGTCATGCCCGCGTCCGACAGGCTGCAGGACGTGCCGGGCAAGATCGACGGCATTTCGCGCGCCTATGGCATGGGTCTTGAGCCGAACCGCCCGGTCTGGTCGCTATCGGCGGGCGAGCGTCAACGCATCGAAATCGCCCGCTGCCTGCTTCAGGACCCCAAAGTCCTCATCCTCGACGAGCCAACTTCGGTGCTGACGCCGCAGGAAGCGGAAAAGCTATTTGAAACGCTGGACCGGCTCAAAGCCGAGGGCAGGGCGCTTCTGTATATTTCGCATCATCTGGAGGAGGTGAAGCGCCTTTGCGACCGGGCGACCATCCTGCGCCTGGGCAAGCTTGTGGGAACCTGCGATCCGCGCGTCGAGACGCCGCGCTCCCTCGCCGCCTTGATGGTGGGTTCGCAAATCATGGAAGTGCGCGCGGCCGGCGCCCACACGCTCGGCAAGGATCGCCTGGTCGTTTCCGATCTCGATGCGCCATCGCCGTCCCTGCATGGCGTCTCGCTCAAACATGTTTCGTTGGCGGTGAAGGGCGGCGAAGTGTTTGGGATAGCCGGCGTCGCGGGCAATGGCCAGTCGGAGCTTTTCGCCAATCTTTCGGGCGAAAGCCTGGCGCGACGGCCAGAAGCGATCGTCATCGACGGCTCGCCGGTGGGGGCGCTCGGCATCAGCGACAGGCGCGCGCTCAACGCCGGCTTCGTGCCCGAAGAGCGCAACGGCCATGCCGCGGCGCCCGATTTTACACTGTCCGAAAACATCGTGCTGACGGGTCACGGATCGGACGGCCTGACGCGTTTGGGCTTCATCAACGGAGCGGCGGCGAAGGATCAATCGCAAAAAGTCATCGCAGCGTTCGACGTTCGCAAATCCGGCGCGGACCCGCTGGCGCGCACTTTATCGGGCGGCAATCTGCAAAAATTCGTCGTGGGCCGCGAAATCCTGCGCGAACCGGCGCTGCTGGTCATCAATCAACCGACATGGGGCGTCGACGCGCTGGCGGCGGCGACGATCCGGCAGGCTTTGCTCGATCTTTGCGCGCGCGGCGCCGCCGTGCTGATCATCAGCCAGGATCTTGACGAATTGTTCGAGATCAGCGACCGGATCGCGGTCATCCATACCGGCGAATTGTCGGAGGCTTTGCCCGCGCGCGGCACGACGCGCGAAGAGATCGGCCTGCTGATGGCGGGCATGCCGGGCGGCGCCAATGTTGCTGGCGGGAGCGCCCATGCGCCTTGATCTTGACGCGCGGCCGCAGCGCTCGACTCTACGCGAGATCCTCGCGCCGGTCGGCGCGCTGATCGTCGCCATCCTGATCGGCGGGGTGGTCATCGCCTTGATGGGCCGCTCGACGATCGAAGCGTTCGACGTCTATTTCGTCGAGCCGCTGTCGCAATCCTATTCTCTTCAGGCGATCGCGGTTAAAGCGGCGCCGCTGATCCTCATCGCCGTCGGCCTCGCCTTCTGCTATCGCGCCAATTTGTGGAATATCGGCGCGGAAGGGCAATTCATCGCCGGCGGCGCGCTCGGCGGCTGGCTTGGTCTCGTGACGCATGACGGCGCCTTTCAGGGCGTGCTCGGGAGCTGGTGGATTCTTCCCGCCATGATGATCCTCGGCGCGCTCGGCGGGTTGCTTTATGCGATGATCCCCGCGCTGCTGCGCGTCTGGCTGAACGTCTCCGAAATCCTCAGCAGCCTGATGCTCGTCTATGTCGCGCAGCTCGCCCTTGACTGGCTTGTGCGCGGACCGTGGAAAGATCCCGAAGGGCATAATCTGCCGGTCTCGGTCAATCTCGACCCCGAGGCGACGCTCCCCATTCTTTTCGACGGCGGCTCTCTTCATCTGGGCGTGCTGCTGGCGCCGCTCGTGGCGATTGTCGCGGCGATCGTCTTCTCGAAAACGTTGTTCGGTTATCAGGTCCGGCTCGTCGGCTCGGCGCCCAAAGCCGCAAGGTTCGGCGGCTTCAACGATCGAACGATTGCGATCGCCGCTTTCGCCATTTCCGGCGGCCTCGCGGGCCTTGCCGGCGTCGCCGAAGTTTCGGGGAGAATCGGACAGCTCCTGCCATCGATTTCGCCGGGCTATGGTTTTTCCGCGATCATCGTCGCTTTCCTCGGACGCCTTTCGCCCGTCGGCATATTCATCGCCGGCCTCGTCCTCGCCTTGACCTTCGTCGGCGGCGAGGATGCGCAAATCGCGATGCATTTGCCCGGCGATCTGACGCTCGCTTTCCAGGGCGTCCTTCTGATCTGCGTGCTCGCCGCCGATGTGCTCGCCCGTTACCGGCTGCGCTTCACAATGGGAGCCCGATCGTGAGCTTCGACCCGCAGCAAATTCAAGACATTCTGATAATCATCGTCGCCGCCGCAACGCCGCTTCTGCTGGCGGCGATCGGCGAAGTCGTCGCCGAACGCGCCGGCGTCCTCAATCTTGGCCTCGAGGGCATGATGATCGTCGGCGCATCGACCGGCTTTGCTTTCGCCTATATGACCGATTCAACGATCGTCGGCGTTATCGCCGGCATTCTGGGCGGCGTGCTGATGTCGGCGGTGTTCGCCTTCCTGACTATCGGCCTCGCCACCAATCAGGTCGCCGCCGGCCTCGCCCTCACCATTTTCGGGCGCGGCCTCGCCAATCTGATCGGGGAAGGATTCGTCGGGCTGAAACGGTCCGGCGCGCCTCATCTTTACATTCCTGGCCTGACCGACTTGCCTTTGGTCGGCAGGCTGATTTTCGGCGAGGACTTCTTCGTCTATTTCGCGATCCTGCTGACAGGCGCCGTGGGCTATTGGTTGATGCGTACGCGCGCCGGCCTCACCTTGCGGGCGGTCGGTGAAAATCACACTTCCGGTCATTCGCTCGGCGTGCCCGTGCGCGGCATAAGATTGCTGGCGGTTCTGTTCGGCGGCGCTTGCGCCGGTCTTGCAGGCTGCTACCTCTCGCTCTCCTATACGCCTTTCTGGTCGCCGGACATGACGGCGGGGCGCGGCTGGATCGCGCTGGCCCTGGTGGTGTTCGCCTCCTGGAAGCCGTGGCGCGCGCTCGCCGGCGCGATTCTGTTTGGCGGCGTCGCGGTGCTGGCCCTCGCTTTCCAGGGCTTAGGCGTGCCCATCCCCGCCCAGCTTCTCAATTCCCTGCCTTATCTGACGACGATCATTGTGCTGGTTGTGCTTTCACTCCGCGACAGCCGCGGCGCTCTGGCGCCCGCTTCGCTTGGGCAGGCGTTCATTCCCGACCGGTGACAGCGACGAAAGTTGTTGATGTTCGCAGGTCGCAAGACTTCAATCGGAACCGGAAGCGACCGCCGGCGCCGATGTTGCTAAGGTCGAACTGGTTTTGTAACGGGAGAATGGTTCATGCGCACACTCTTTACCGCCGCCGCTGTCGCGGCGCTTTCACTGGCGGCCGCCGGCGGCGCCGAGGCGGCAGGCAAGGTGAAGGCCTGTTGGGTCTATACCGGCCCGGTAGGCGATTTTGGCTATTCCTATCAGCACGATCAGGGTCGTCTCGCCGCCGCGAAGGCTCTGGGCGACAAAGTCGATGCGACGACCTTCCTTGAAAACATCCCCGACAGCGATAGCGAGCGCGCCATCGAGCAACTGGCCCGCAGCGGTTGCAACATCGTGTTCACGACGTCGTTCGGCTTCATGGACCCGACGTTGAAGGTCGCCAAGAAGTTTCCCAAAGTGATGTTCGAACACGCGACCGGCTATAAGCGAAACCCGAACATGTCGACCTATGCGGCCAAATTCTATGAAGGCCGCTATGTGATGGGCCAGATCGCCGGCAAAATGACCAAGACCAATACGATCGGCTATATCGTGTCCTTCCCGATCCCCGAGGTGATTTCCGGCATCAACGCTTTTGAGCGCGGCATGCAGACGACCAATCCGAACGCCAAGATCAAGATCGTCTGGGTCAATACCTGGTTCGATCCGGGCAAGGAAGCGGACGCGGCCAAGGCGTTGCTCGCTCAGGGCGCCGATATCCTGACCCAACACACCGATTCCGCCGCGCCGTTGCAGGAAGCCGAGAAGGCCGGCAAATTGGGCTTTGGCCAGTCGTCGGACATGATGAAATTCGCCCCCAAGGCGCAGTTGACGGCCAATACTGACAATTGGGGTCCCTATTACACCCAGCGCATTCAAGCCCTGATCGACGGGAAGTGGAAGTCGGAGGACACTTGGGACGGCATCGGCAAGAACATGGTCGTGATGGCGCCTTTCGCCAACATGCCTGACGATGTGAAGGCGGCGGCGGTCAAGACGACGGCCGACATCGCCTCGGGCGCGCTCCAGCCCTTCGCTTGCCCGGTCCTCGACCAGGACGGCAAGGACCGCTGCAAACCGGGCGCAAAGACGCTCGAAGATGGAGACGTGCTGGGCATGAACTGGTATGTCAAAGGCGTGGACGACAAGATCCCGCAATAAACCCAGAGTTCGCGATGAGCATTTGGGCTCGGATTTCGAGGGGCGGCCTTAGGGCCGCCTCTTTTTCTTAGTAGCCGGCTTTGTGAACTTAAGGCGCGACGGGCCTGCTGTTGACGCTTGGCTGACGCGCTGCGCGCGCGTATAGGGTCTGTTTGTTGGACAAGTCGCGCTGGCCGGGCGCCGGTTGCGGACGGAAAGGTTTGATACGCTGATGACGGAGCCGGCAAGTCTGAGAGGCGGCGATTACGACGTCGCCTCAAAAAAGTCGAACGAGGGCGGTCTCTGGGAGACGATTAAAGTCATCGTTCAGGCGCTGCTGATCGCGCTTGTCATCCGCACTTTGCTGTTCCAGCCGTTCAATATTCCCTCGGGCTCCCTGACCCCGACGTTGCTGATCGGCGATTACCTCTTCGTTTCGAAATATTCATACGGTTATTCGCATTTTTCGCTGCCGTCGTTTCTGGATCTGCTCCCCGGATCGATGCCGGGCCGGCTCTTCGCGTCACAACCCAAGCGTGGCGACATCATCGTGTTCAAGCTGCCGCGCGACGGCGAGACCGACTATATCAAGCGTCTGATCGGTCTGCCGGGCGACAAGGTCCAGATGATTCACGGTCGCCTCTATATCAACGGGACGGTCGCCGAGCGCACGCCGCTGCCGCCCTATCCGATGTCGGGCAATTTTGGCCGCCCCATCGAGGTTCCCCATTATGAGGAGACGCTGCCGGGCGGCGTCAAACACGAAATCATTCAGATCAGCGGCGACGAGGGCGAAAAAAGCAACACCCCCGTTTATGAAGTGCCCGCGGGCAATTATTTCATGATGGGCGACAATCGCGATAATTCGCTCGATTCACGTTTTCCGCCAGAAGAAGGCGTCGGCTTCGTGCCCTTCGACAATCTCATCGGCCGCGCCGAGGTAATCTTCTTTTCGGTCGAGGAGGGCGAGCCGGCCTGGCAATTCTGGCGCTGGCCCTGGATTGTGCGCTGGCATCGCCTGTTCCAGCCGGTCCGATAGGATCGCTTCGGAAGTTATTGATGCCGCGCTGATGGGCGATTCTATTCGAGAGGCGGCCTTCGGGCCGCCTCCTTTTCTTCATATCGGCCCGTAAGGGGCGTCTGCCGGGACGCTTGGCCGACGCGTTGTGCGCTGGTATGGCGTTTGTTTGCCTGACAGAATGCGCCGGTCGGCCGCCGGTCGCGGATGGAAAGGTTCGATATCGATATGACGGAGCCGGCAAGTTTGAAGAGCGGCGATTTCGAAGCCGCTGCAAAAAAGACTAGAGAGGGCGGTCTTGGGACGATCGCCTTCGCTGCTCTGGCGGCATTGATCCTGGTCGCCGGCCGTCTCCTCTTGTTCCAGCCGTTCAATATTCCTTCCGGTTCCTTGATTCCGACTTTGCTGATTGGCGACTACGTATTCGTGTCAAAATATTCGTACGGTTATTCGCATTTCTCGCTGCCCTCGTTTTTGGATCTTGCGCCGGCCGCCATGCCGGGCCGCCTATTCGCGTCTCAGCCCAAACGTGGCGACGTCATCGTATTCAAGCTGCCGCGCGACGGCCAAACCGACTATATCAAGCGCCTCATCGGCCTGCCCGGCGACACCATCCAGTTGCGCCACAGCAGGCTCTACATCAACGGAACGATCGTCGAACGCACGCCGCTGCCGCCCTATTCGACGCTCGGCCATTTTGGCAGCCCGATCGATGTTCCCCATTATGAGGAAACGCTGCCGGGCGGCGTCAAACATGAAATCATCCAGATGGACGGCGACGAGGGCTATTGGGACAACACCAATGTCTATACAGTGCCGCCAGGCAATTATTTCATGATGGGCGACAATCGCGACAATTCCAACGATTCACGCCTCGCGGCCGAGCAGCAGGGCGTTGGCTTCGTGCCTTTCGACAATTTCATAGGCCGGGCGGAGATGGTCTTTTTCTCGGTCGGCAGCGAGAGCCCGGCCAAGGATAATTCGGGCGGGACGTGGGCCATTCGCTGGGACCGCCTGTTCCAGCCGGTCCGATAGATGGCCAGAAAAGAAAAGGCCGCGCTCACTGATCTCGAAGCCCGGCTCGGCTATAAATTCAGGGATGCCGAACTCGCCGCGCGCGCGCTGACTCACCTTTCGGCCCCAGCCACAGGCAGGCAAGGTCGGCTCGATTCCTATCAGCGGCTGGAGTTCCTGGGCGATCGCGTCCTCGGTCTGGCTGTCGCGGCAATGCTCTACGAGGCCTTTCCGCAAGCTAGCGAAGGAGAGCTGTCGATGCGCCTAGCCGCGCTGGTGCGGCGCGAAACCTGCGCGGAAGTGGCCAAGGAATGGGAGGTCGGCCCGCATGTCGTACTCGGCGTTGGCGAGGCGCAGGCGGGTGGGCGCAAGAAAGCGGCGATCCTCTCGGATATCGCGGAATCTTTGATCGGCGCGGTGTTCGTCGAGGCCGGCTTCGACGCGGCGCGGCAATTGATCGCGCGGTCATGGCGCGCCCGCATGTATGCGGTCGAGGAGCCCGAGCGCGACGCCAAGACCGCGATGCAGGAATGGGCGCAGGCGCGCGCCCTTAACGCGCCGACCTATATTGAAATCGATCGCTCCGGCCCGCCGCATGCGCCCCAGTTCACGATTCAAGTGTCGCTGGAGGGCTTTGCGCCGGCGCAGGGTTCGGCGTCCTCCAAACGCGCCGCCGAACAGGCCGCGGCGCAAGCTTTCATGGCGCGTCAGGCCGGAATGGAAAATTCATGACCGACACATCCTGTGGCTTCGTTGCTTTGATCGGGGCGCCGAACGCCGGCAAGTCGACTTTGATCAACGCGCTGGTCGGCTCCAAAGTCTCGGTCGTGTCTCGAAAGGCGCAAACGACGCGCACGACGGTGCGCGGCATTGTGATCGAGGGCGCCGCGCAAATCATCTTCGTCGATACGCCAGGCCTGTTTGCGCCCAAACGCCGGCTCGATCGCGCGATGGCCGCGTCGGCCTGGGGGGCGGCGGCGGACGCCGACGTGCTGGCGCTGCTGATCGATGCGCGGCAGGAGCTGAGCGGATCGGCGAAGACCGATCGCGGCGCGGCGTCTTCGGATACGCCCCACGCCAGCGCCCCGCATGCCTTGAGCGAGCAGACCGAGACGATCGTGCGCGCCTTGAACGAGAGCACGACGCGCAAAGTCCTCGTGCTCAACAAGATCGACCTGGTGGACCGTCCGACGCTGCTGGCGCTTGCCGAAAAGCTCAACGCCACGCTCAAGTTTGAAGAAACATTCATGATCAGCGCCGTCACCGGCGACGGCCTCGATCAATTGCGCGAGCGCCTCGGCCGCATGATGGCGCCCGGTCCCTGGCTCTATCCCGAAGATCAGATCACCGACGCGCCGATCCGCGCGCTGGCGGCGGAAATTACGCGTGAGAAATTATTCGAGCGCCTGCACGACGAATTGCCTTATCAAGCAACCGTCGAGACCGACAGTTGGAAAGAATTGCCGGACGGGTCCGTGCGCATCGAGCAGACGATTTTCGTCTCGCGCGACAGCCACAAGAAAATCGTCCTCGGCGAAGGCGGTCGGACCATCAAATCGATCGGCACGGCGGCGCGCAAAGAGATCGCCGAGGCGAACGACGGGCCGGTCCATCTCTTTCTGTTCGTCAAAGTGCGCGCCAACTGGCTCGACGATCCCGAACGCTACCGCGCGATGGGGCTGGAGTTTCCCAAGAGCTGAGGGCCAAGCGTTGGACGCGCCGATTCCCGCGAGCCCCTCAACCTCGCCAGAAGGGGGCGTCTCCAAGATCGCGCGCGGCGGCGCGGGTTTTCTGCGCGCGACGGCGGCGCTGTTCTTCGGCGGGTTTTCGACCTTCGCGCTCCTCTACAGCGTGCAGCCGTTGCTGCCTGTGTTTTCGCGCATCTTCCATGTTTCGCCCGCCGTCAGCAGCCTGTCGCTTTCGGCGACGACGGGCGTTCTGGCGATATCGATGATCGCGGCGGGCACGATTTCCGAAATTCTCGGCCGCAAGCGCGTGATGGTCGCATCGCTCGCTGCTTCCTCCGCCGCGACCATGCTCGCCGCGTTTTCGCAAGACTGGACGCAACTCATCCTGCTGAGGGCGCTGACCGGGCTGGCGCTGTCGGGGCTGCCGGCCGTCGCCATGGCCTATCTCGGCGATGAAATGGACGGCAAGGCGATCGGTCTGGCGATGGGGCTTTATGTCGCCGGCAGCGGCCTTGGCGGCCTGGCGGGCCGGTTGGCCGTCGCCGTTCTCGCCGATCGGGGCGACTGGCGCCTCGGCATCCTCGTCGTCGGCGCCATGGGGCTCGCCAGCGCCGGCCTGCTGGCGATCATCCTGCCGGAATCGCGCCGCTTTACGCCGCAACGGCCCAATCTTCGCGCCCTATGGGCCTCCCTGATCAGCCATTTCGCCGATCCGGGCCTGCGGCTTCTGTTCCTTGCGGCCTTCCTGCTGATGGGCGGGTTCGTCTGCGTCTATAATTACATCGGCTACCGGCTGCTTGAAGCGCCGTTTTCGCTGAGCCAGACGACGATCGGGCTCATCTTCATTCTCTATCTCGCGGGAACCGTCAGCGCGACGGCGATGGGCGATCTTGCCGGCCGTTTTGGGCGGCGGCGGATTTTATGGATCGCGATGGCGATGATGCTCGCCGGCGTGGCGGCGACGCTGCCCGACAATCTCATCGCAATCATATTGGGCGTCGCGCTCGTCACCGCGGGGTTTTTCGGCGCGCATTCGATCGCGTCAAGCTGGGTGGGCCTGCGCGCGGAAAAGGCGAAAGCGCAAGCTTCCGCGCTCTATCTTTTCTTCTATTATCTCGGATCGAGCGTCGCCGGTTCGGCGGGCGGTTGGTTTTTCTCGCGCGCCGGCTGGCCCGGCGTCGCCGGGTGGATCGGCGCGCTGGCATGCGGCGCACTGATCGTCGCGCTACGCCTTGCAAGGACGCCGCCGCCGCGTCATCTCGCGAACAATTGAGGGAGTCTGAACATTGGAATGGCGCGACGAGGGGCTCGTCATCGGCGTCAAGCGCCACGGCGAAACCTCGGCCATCATCGAAACGCTGACCAAGGCGCATGGGCGCCATCTGGGCCTTGTGCGGGGCGGTCGTTCGACCCGTTTCCAAAGCCTGCTGCAGCCCGGCAATTCGCTAGGCCTCGTCTGGCGCGCGCGGCTCGACGAACATCTGGGCAGCTACGCCATCGAGCCGCTCCATCTCAGGGCGGGGCGGTTGATCGCCAGCGGCCTGGCGCTGGCCGGCGTCAGCTATCTTGGCGCCCTGCTGAGGCTGCTGCCCGAGCGCGACCCTCACGAATCCCTGCATGAAGCGCTCGAGATCATCGCCGACCATCTTGATCTTGCCGATGTCGCGCCAACCCTGCTCGCGCGCTTCGAATTGCAGGTGCTCGCCGAATGCGGCTTCCAGCTCGATCTGGAGCGTTGCGCGGCCTCGGGGTCGCGCGACGATCTGATCTATGTCTCGCCCAAATCCGGCCGCGCCGTCAGCGCATCGGCCGGCGCGCCCTGGCGCGACAAATTGCTGGCGCTGCCGGCGTTTCTTCGCTCGGACGATTCTCTCGCGGCACCGACAGTGAGCGAGCTTGCCGACGCTTTCCGCCTGACGGGATTTTTCCTCGAGCGCAATCTGTTTGGCCCGCGCGGGCTGCCCATGCCCGACGCAAGGCGGGCGTTTCTCGCCGCGGCGACCAAGTAACCGGCGTTCCCCGCGCAAACGGGGCCAATCGGGCGACGGTCAGAAAATGACGTGCTTTCCAGCGTCATACCGTCTAGAAGCCGCTCTCACCGGCCGCCAGGCGTGCAGGCGCCATTCGCGGCGGTCGTTGGACCTCGACCGCCACATCGCTTCGCCGTCCTCGTCTCGGTCTTACGCCGCCTTCAGTAGGTGCGGCCCGTTTCGAGCTGGGTCTTGGCGTCGAGCTGCTTACGGGGCGGCGGGTTCAAGTCTGCTTGCGGCGGGGGCGGCGCGGCTGCGCAGGCGGCGAGGGACAGCGCCAAACCAACGGCGACAAGGGATCGGATGAAAGTGGCCATGATATCTCCAAACCATGAAATGAAGGCGCCTGCTTATCGCGCGCCGTCCTCCCTATCACCCCAATCATGTCGGTTTTGGGTCGCTCGCCATAATTCGCCGATGGCCGCGCAATGATTCCCGCCGCGCGTGTCGCCGCCGCCATAGAGATCCTCACCGATATCGAAGAAAGGCGGCGGCCCGCCGCCGAATCCATCAAGGATTGGGGGATCGCCCATCGTTTTGCTGGATCGGGCGACCGTTCGGCGATCGCCAGCCTCATCTACGACGCGTTGCGGCGCAAGGCGTCTTCCGCATGGATCATGGGCGAGGCGGGCGCGCGCGCCAGCGTGATCGGCGCGCTCAAGCAATTGCGGGACCAGTCGGGCGTCGATATCGCGCGTCTGTTCACGGGCGAGGGCCATGCGCCGCCGCCGTTGAGCGCCGGGGAGCAGGATCGGCTCGAGAATGGCGTTCTCGATGACGCGCCCGCGCATGTGCGCGGCGACTATCCCGAATGGCTGAGCGCCGCCTTCGAGGCGAGCTTTGGCGCCGCCGCCGCCGACGAGGGTAGGGCGCTTGCCGAGCGCGCTCCCGTCGATTTGCGCGTCAACGCCCTTAAAGGCGACCGCGACAAGGCGCTGGCTTCGCTGGCCCATCTGTCGCCCCAGCCGACGCCCTTCTCGCCCGTCGGCCTGCGGATCGCCATCACCGCGGAGGGCAGAGGGCCGGCGCTTGCCGCCGAGCCCGCCTACGCCAAAGGCCTTGTGGAAGTGCAGGACGAAGGCTCGCAACTGGCCGCGCTGCTGTCGGGCGCCGCGCCCGGCGCCCAGGTTCTCGACCTTTGCGCGGGCGCGGGCGGCAAGAGCCTCGCCCTGGCCGCGATGATGAACAATCAGGGCCAGATCTACGCCACCGATTCAGACGGGCGGCGGCTGATGCCCATTTTCGACCGCCTCGAACGGGCCGGCGTGCGCAACGTGCAAGTGCGGGCGCCCAAGGGCCCGCGCGACATATTAAGCGACCTGGCGAGGCGCTGCGATCTCGTCTTCGTCGATGCGCCCTGCAGCGGCTCGGGCGCCTGGCGCCGTAATCCCGACGCCAAGTGGCGGATGCGGCCCGGAGCGCTTGAGCAGCGCATTAAAAATCAAAAGGAAACCCTTCAACAGGCGGCGCAATTCGTCAAACCCGGCGGGCGGCTGTTGTATGTCACCTGCTCGCTGTTGCGGGCCGAGAATGAGGATCAGATCGACGCCTTTCTCGGCGAGCACGCTGATTTTCTCCCGGTCGGCGCCGCGCATCTCGCCCGGTCGGCGGGTCTGCCGGCCCTTGCGGCGCAGGCGTCGAAATTAGGCGTCGGATTGCGGCTCAGCCCCCTACAAACCGCCACCGATGGCTTCTATATCGCGGCTCTGGCCCGTTCATGAGGCGCTTCGTCGCTTCCCTGTCGCAGTGAAGTCTGAGATATTGGCAGGGTGCAACCACGCGCTTTGCCTTCGTCAGGGCGCCAACGAACTGGGGAAATGTCATGGATGAACCGTTGGGTGTGCTGGGGACGCCGGATATCGGCTTTTTTTCGCTGATCATCATTGGCGGACTTGCCGGATGGATCGCGGGCATGATTTTGGGAATCCGGCACGGAATTCTCACGAACATCCTGGTCGGCATCGTCGGCTCGTGGATTGGCTCCTATGTCGCCGATAATTTTCTGCATTTTGCGGTCGCCGGGTCGGGCAAGCATTTCCTCGCCGCGCTGGTCGGATCGATCATCGTTCTTCTCATCTGGCAATTGATTCACGGCCGAAGCGTCTATCCACAACAATAGGCGACGTGGCTGATTGGCTGCGCCGCAGAGGCATCTGATGACTGTCGTGCTCGATCTCTTGAACAATGACCCGCGCAAAATCGGGTCCATCGATCGCACGCGCCACCCCGAAAAGGCGCATCGGCCCGATCAGCCGATCGCGAGAAAGCCGGATTGGATCCGGGTCAAGGCGCCCGGCTCCGAGAAATTTGCGCAAACGCAAAGGATCGTGCGTCAGCACGGTCTTGTTACCGTCTGCGAGGAGGCGGGCTGTCCCAACATTGGCGAGTGCTGGGAGAAGAAACACGCCACCTTCATGATCATGGGCGACACGTGCACGAGGGCCTGCGCCTTCTGCAATGTGCGCACCGGCCTACCCGAAGCGCTGGAGGCGGGCGAACCGGAGCGGGTCGCCGACGCCGTCGCGAAGCTCGGCCTTGCGCATGTCGTGGTGACCTCGGTCGACCGCGATGACCTGGCCGATGGCGGCGCTGAGCACTTCGCGCGAACGATCCGCGCCATTCGCGCCGTTTCTCCCGCGACGACGATCGAGGTGCTGACGCCCGATTTCCTGCGCAAGGACGGCGCGCTGGAGGCGGTGATTGCGGCGCGGCCCGATGTTTTCAACCACAATCTCGAAACGGTCCCTTCGAAATATCTGACCGTCCGCCCCGGCGCCCGCTATTTCCACTCGATACGCCTGCTTCAGCGCGCCAAGGAGCTTGATCCGACGATGTTCACCAAGTCGGGCATCATGGTCGGCCTTGGCGAGGAGCGCCACGAAGTGCTGCAATTGATGGATGATCTGCGTTCGGCCGAGGTCGATTTTCTGACAATCGGCCAATATTTGCAGCCAACGCGCAAACATCATCAGGTGATGCGTTTCATCACGCCCGAAGAATTTGCCTCTTACGCCACGATCGGCGCGGCGAAAGGCTTCCTGTTGGTGTCGTCCTCGCCGCTGACCCGCTCGTCGCATCACGCGGGAGACGATTTCGCCCGCCTCAAGGCGGCGCGCCTGGCGTCTTGAGCCCCTTCGCACGATCAGCGCGCCGCGCTTTCTATTGACCCTTGAGGGGCGAGGCTATAGGCACTGCGCATCCCGTGAAGGGAGCGCGTAGCTCAATCGGTAGAGCATCTGACTTTTAATCAGAGGGTCGTGGGTTCGAGTCCCACCGCGCTCACCAATAAAATCAAAGACTTATCAAAAACTCACCGTTTGAGAAGCGCCGACTAAAACGGTTTTTCAACGATGCCTTTGGGCGGGTTCAAGCAGTACGGACGGGGCCGTGAAATGGGGTGGAGGGCGATCGAGCTTTGTACGGGTGTCAAATCAATTGGCATCGCGCATTGATTTAGGCTGTGACACTGCCGAAGCGCCACGCGGGGGAGACGATATTTTCTGAGGTCGCAAAGATGAATCTCTATGATCGGAATCGGCGCGATCAGTAGTGCGGCGCCGCGCGGCTGGGTCCAGTCAGCGCCGTAGCCCCTCGACTAGAGCCGGGTCGCGAGCCGCGCGCGCATGAGCGGCTGGGCTGCCGGCCGGGTGTCGGAAAGCGTGATCGCGGCCCGCAGAGCCGCGGCGGCCCGCGACCACGCGGCCTCGTCGCGGGCGTGAAGGATGGCCAGCGGTCGGTCAATGCCGGCGCGGTCGCCGACATGGACCATGCCAGAGAGGCCGACGGCGTGGTCGATCGACTGGTCCGGCCGCGTCCGGCCCGACCCGATGCCCAGGAGGGCGAGACCGACGGCGCGCGCGTCCACCCGCGCCACATAACCATCGGTCTCCGCAAAGACTGGCCGGATGAAGGGCGCCTGTTCGAGATGACGGTCGGGGTTCGTGACGATATCGGCGGGTCCGCCGAGCGACGCGACCATGCGGCCGAAGCGGTCGGCGGCGCCGCCATCATCAAGCCTGGTCTTCAGAAGCGCACGCGCTTCGGCCATCGTGGCGGCGAGGCCGCCCATGATCAGGATCTCGGCCGAGAGCGTTATGACGATCTCCTCGAGCCGCACCTCGCGTGGGCCGCCGGTCAGGAAGCCGATCACCTCGCGGATTTGCGGCAGGCTGCCAACGGCGTCGCCCATCACCTCGTCCATGTCGCATAGATGCGTGACCATTGGCACGCCGGCGTCCTCGGCCACGCCGAGCATGCTCTGTGCGAGGGCGAGGGCGTCATCGACCGTCGGCATGAAGGCGCCGGAGCCGAAATTGACGCTCATCACCAGGCCATTGATGCCGGCCGCGAGCTTCTTCGACATGATCGAGCTGGCGATCAGCGGGATCGATTCGACCGTTGCCGTCACGTCGCGCACATAATAGATCGCCCCGTCGGCCGGAGCGAGGCGGCGGGTCGGTCCGATGATCGCGCAGCCCACCTCGGCCACGGTCCGCATGAAGAACTCCACCGGCGGCGCAATCTGCACGCCCGGCATGCTGTCCATGAGATCGACCTCGCCGCCGGTATGGCCGAGGCCGCGGGCCGAGATCATCGGCATCTTGATGCCGCAGGCGGCGACGAGCGGCGCGACGATCAGGCTCACCTTCTCGTCGCCGACGCCACCGCTCGAATGCTTGTCGATCAGCGTCCGCCCACCGATGCCAATCGTGCTCCAGTCGATCACATCGCCGGAGTCGCGCATGGCGAGCGCGAAGGCCGTCAGTTCATCGCGCTCCATGCCGTTCAGATAGACGGCCATGTTGAAGGCGCCGATCTGGCCCTCGCTGATCGTGCCGTTGGTGACGCCCGCGATGAAGAAGGCGATCTCCTCGACCGAAAGCGCGCCCCGGTCGCGCTTCTTGCGAATGATCTCCTGCGGCAGGAAACCGAGCCGTTCCGCGCTCATGCGGAGGCCCGATTCTGACCGGTCCAGAACGGCATGTCGCCCTGATACCGGTTGATGCCGATATCGCGGATCGTCGCCCGGCGGTGGAGTTCGCGCATATAGGGCTCGAAGACCTTGTTCCGCGCCTCGACCTCGGCGTGCTCGGTGAGCCAAGCCGGCACGATCTCGCGCAACTCGGCGAACACGGCGTCCTCATCGACTGTGGTCAAGCGGCCGTTTGCAACGACGACGGCGCCGTCCACCATCACCGTCTCGATCGACTGCCCGTTCTCGCAATAGACGAGGTGGTGGCGGATGTCGTTCATCGGCGAGAAGTTGAAGCCGTCCATTTTCAGAATTAGGAGGTCGGCCTTCTTGCCGACTTCGAGCGATCCCGTCACGTGATCGAGGAGGGCGGTACGCGCGCCCTTGATCGTCGCCGCGGTTAGGATCTCCTCCGACGTCACCCAGCGCTCATAATCGGGCGTGGCCGTACCGTGGATAAGGCCGGCGGCGCGCATCACATCGAAGATGCGGGCGGTGTCGTTGCTGCAAAGGCCGTCCGTGCCGAGCCCAACATTCACCCCGGCGTCAAGCAGGCGCCGAACTGGCGCGACGCCGGCGCCGAGTTTCTGGTTCGAGATGCAGTTGTGCGCGATCGAGCAGTCGGCCGAGCCCATCAGCACCATATCTTCATCCGTCACCCAGATCGAATGGGCGATGGTGACATTCCTCGCCAGCAGACCAAGATCGTGCATATAGCGGATCAGCGTCTTGCCGTAGAACTCTTCGCCCGTGACGGCTTGTGTCTTCGTCTCCAGGATATGCGTGTGGTAGGGTACGCCTTTTTCGACGGCGAGGGCGAGACAGGCCTCCATCAGCGGCACGCTGCATCGCTGCGGCGCCGAAGGCGCGAGCATGAAACGGAGGCGGCCATTGCCGCGCCCATGAAGGCTTGCAAAGACGGAGCGGCAATAGTCCATATAGCCGTCGACCGTGAAGCCCGGATCGGGGATTGCCGCCTGAAGCGCGGCGGGGACGATCTCGCGCGCGAAGGGCAGCGTGTCGAAGATATGCCTGTCGATGATGGCGTTCGAGACATTGGCGCGGATGCCGACCGCATCATAGGCGGAGAAGACAATGCCCAGCCGGTCGAGATCGAAGCGCGGCGGATCGAAGAAATCATCCACCATGGTGGTGACGCCGCCCTTCAAAGCTTCCATCGCCGTCAGCAGAGAGCGCAGATAGAGCAGCCGCTCCGGGATGACCGGCGCGCCGACGAGCGGATAGGCGTAGAGCGTCCACACCTCAAGCGGCATGTTCTGGTAGCGGCCCTTGAAGAACGTCTCGGACGAGTGGATGTGGGCGTTGACAAGCCCCGGCATTACCAGGCGGTCGCGGCCCTCGATCACCTTCGCGCCGGGCGGCGCCTCGAGGCCGTGGCCGATGGTGGCGATTCGGTCACCCTCCACGAGAATGTCGCCGAGGAATGGTGTGGCGCCATGGGCGGCGTCCATGGCGAGGATGGTGGCGTTCCTGATGAGCGTGGTCATGCCGTCACCCCTTGAACGCGCGCATCTTGGGGCAATTGGGAGAAGACGAAAGGGGCATCCTCCGCCATGGTCCGTCCGATCGGCAGCCTCGTTTTGCGATCAGCCGGCCAATTCATGATCACATGTGGACTCAACACGTGGTGGCGCTCCTCATGGCAACCGCGCGATCGTTTCGACCAGAAGGTCGTAGTAGCCAGCGGGATCGCCGTTTCGGACATAGGCGACGTTGCGCGGCCGATCGGTGACGCGCCACCAGTCGGCGACCGTCATACCTAGCGTCAGCGCGCTATCCGTTTCGACCGTCACGTTGATCCGTCGAGATACGAACAGCTCCGGCTTCAGCATGTAAGCGGGTACGCAGGGCCCGTGCAGCGGCGCACCCTCCCAGCCGTATTTTTTCAGATCGAACGCCTCGGAGAAGCTCAGCATGTCGGCGGTCGCGAGGCCGCAGCGGTTGCCCAACGCTCGGAAGCGATCAAGTCGCTCCGGGGTCGACAGCATCTGGTGGGTGACGTCGAGCGGCAGCATGGTGATCGCCGCGCCCGAGCGCAGCACGAGGTCAGCGGCTTCGGGGTCCACATAGACGTTGAACTCGGCGGCCGGCGTGATGTTGCCAACCTCGAAATAGGCGCCCGCCATCATGACGACGCCTGCCATACGCGAGGCGATGTCAGGCTCCTTCTCCAGCGCCAGGCCGAGATTGGTGAGCGGCGACAGGCAAACGAGCGTGACGCTGCCCGGGGGTTCGCGCAGCAGTGTCTCGACGATGAAGTCGATGCCGGATTGCGCCTGCAGCGGCATTGACGGCTCGGGCAGGTCCACCCCATCGAGACCGTTCGGCCCATGCACATGCTCAGCCGTGACCAGCGGGCGGCGCATCGGTCGGGGCGAACCGAGATAGACTCGCACGTCGCTGCGCCCTGCGAGTTCCAGGAGTTGGCGTGCGTTGCGCTGCGTCTTGTCGAGGCCGATATTGCCGGCGGTCGCGACCACACCGAGAATGTCGAAGTCCTTTGGCAAGGCCAGCAGCACGAAGAGCGCGACCGCCTGGTCCTGGCCAGGGTCGGTGGTGACGATGATCTTGCGCGCCGCGGTCATGGCAGCTTTCCCACCGCGCCGCCCTCATGCCAGGCATAGAGTTCCCACGCCTCGCCGTCCGGTCCGGCGAAGTAGCAGCAGCGCGCGTTCCACGGGTAGTCGGCTGGCGGCCGGGTAAAGACGACGCCCTGCGCCGCGAGGTCGGCGTGGCAAGCGTCCACCTCCGCTGGAGAGGCAAGCAGGACGGCTACAAGCACGTTGTGGGCGCCGGAGCCGCGCCGCGCGGGAACGGTAGTGTGGCGGGCGATGTGGTCGATATCCCAGAGCGCCAGCGTCAGCCCGGCGCCGTCGAAATCAGCGAAGCCCGGCGCCCGGTGCTTCAGCACGAAGCCGAGCTTGTCGACATAGAAAGCGATCGATCGCTCAATGTCTTCAACGAGGAAGCACACGTCGCTTATAGCGTGGCGTTGGGCGAAGGCGGTCATAGGGTCTCCGTCAGTTGTCGCGCAGCTCACCGCCGCTGGCCGCGGCCTTCAGCCCGCCGCGCAGGCGCCCGCTGATCCACACGCCAATCACCGTGGCGAGGTAGGGCAGGGCCAGCAGCAGGTCGCGCGGCGCCTTCTCGCCGAAGACGAGCTGAGCCTTGATGCCGGCGGCCTCGACGATGCTGAAGAACAACGCCGCGAGGGCCGAACCGATGGGATGGCCGCCGCCGAAGATCACGGCCGCAAAGGCCATGAAGCCGCGGCCCGCGGTCATGTTGTTGCTGAAGAGCTGCAACGTGCCGAGCGCCAGCTCAGCGCCGCCGAGGGCGCAGAGCACGCCGCCGCCCATCAGCGCGATTAGCCGCATGCGCGAGGGCGCGACGCCGACGCTGCGGGCGGCGAACGGATGTTCGCCGCAGGCCGCCAGGCGCAGGCCAAAGCGAGTGCGGCGCAACAGCACCCAGAGAAGCAGCACCACGACGGGCATGGCCGCCACCAGCACGGAGAGCACGCCGAAAGCGCCAAAGGCGTCGCCGAGGCGCGGCAGGCCAGCGCCGGCCGTCACCGAGGCCTCGCTGCCATAGATCGACTGCACCGTGAGGTCGGCGCCGCCGAGGCCCAAGCCCGTGAGCCCGAGACCCGCGATGATCGGATTGGCCCGCAGCTTCTCCACGACGAACCACAGCAGCGTTGAACCGAGTACACAGACCAGCACCGCCAGGGCGAGTCCGGCCGCGACCGAGCCGGTCTGCTCCACGCCGACGGCGGCGGCGCAAGCGCCGGCGATCATCAGCCCCTCCAGGCCGAGATGCCAGACACCGGCGCGCTGGGCCAGCATGCCGGCCAGCGCCACATAGATCAGGGGCGTGCCTGAACGCAGAACGGCGATGAGGATATCGCTCATGGCGCTGGCCTCCGCGCCGGCAGGCGCTCGAGCAGCGCGGCTGGCAGGGGAAAGGTGCGCGCGGTGATGAACAGCGCGATGGCGGCGTTGATCACGTCGATCGCGGCCGCCGGCAGACCAGCGATGACAGGCAGATACAGGCTCGCCGCCGCCAGGCCGCCGAAGAACATCGAGACGACAGCGACCCCCGTAACCGACAGCCCGGCGACGAGGGCGATCAGCACCGCAGTGAACCCGTGGCCGGGCAGGAAGCCGCTGACCAGGCGGCCATTGGGCCCGAGCAGTTCGATCGCGCCTGCCAGGCCCGCCAGCGCGCCGCTGACCAGGAAGGCGGAGAGGCCAAGCGAGGACAGCTTCGCTCCTTGCCAGACGATCATGACCGGGTTGCGCCCGGCGAGGCTCGACAGCACGCCGAAGGCAGTGCGGTTCACAAGCAGCCAGACCAGAACAAGCGTCGCCAGGGTGAGCGCGATGATGGTCGGCGACACGCCGACCGAGGTAGCGATGCGATAGCCGAGAGCCACCGGCCGGCTGGCCGTGACTTGCCCGGTGCCGGAGGGGTCCTTCAGTGGCCCAGAGGTGAGGTAGACGAGCAAGAGCCCGGCCAGAAAGTTACCCATTAGCGTGGTGATCACTTCGTCGGTGCCCCAACGGATACGCAGGAAGCCGGGCCAGGCAGCCCACAGCGCCCCGCCTACCATGCCGGAGGCGATGGCGACCGGGACCACCAGAGCCGGTGGAGCGCCGTTTAGCGCTTCCACTGCGACGGTCGCGCCGATGGCGCCGAGATAGAACTGGCCCTGAGCGCCGACGTTGAAATAGCCGCAGCGGAACGACACCAACACGCCGCAGGCGGTGATCAGGAGCGGCATCGCCCAGCGCAGGCTCTTCATCAGCGCGTTGGGTGAGGTGAAGGCGCCGTCGGCGATGCTCTGGAACATCAAAGGCGCGGAGAAGCCGGCGAGCTCGAAGACGACGCCGCACAACGCCAGCGCCACGACGACGAAAGCGAGCGCCCTGAGGACCGAGAGGACTTTGCCCTTCATTGCGGCGCTCCCGTCATCGCCGCGCCAACCGCCGCCAAGTTGTAGGGCGCGGAAAACTCCGCCGCGATGCGCCCCGACAGCATCACCACTACGCGATCAGCGATGTCGAAGAGTTCGTCGAGGTCAGAAGAGATCAGGAGCACGCCGCAGCCCCGGTCCCGACTGGCGCGCAGCGCCTGCCAGACGAAGGCGGTGGCGCCAATGTCGAGGCCGCGCGTCGGCTGGGCGGCGATGACGAGCGAGGCGTCGGCGTCGATCTCGCGCGCTAGGATCACTTTCTGGGCGTTGCCTCCGGAAAGCGAGCCGGCGGGCTGGCCTGTGTCGGCAAAGCGGACGTCCCATTCCTTGAGGCTCGCGTGGCAGGCGTTCCGCAGCCGCGAGGGCGCGATCGGTGAAAGGAGCCGACCCAGCAACAGGCGGCGGGCCGACCAATTCTCCCACAGCGCGCTTGTCAGGCTCAGGCCCTCGCTGTTGCGGTCAAACGGGATGATGCGCAGGCCAGCCGCGCGGCGCTGCGCGAGCGCGTGAGCGGTGACGTCGGTCCCGCCGAGGCAGATGCTGCCGCGATCGAGCCCAGCAAGGCCCGCCAGGGCGCGCACCAGCGTGTGCTGGCCGTTGCCCTCGACGCCGGCGACGCCGACGATCTCGCCGCGCCGAATCGTGAGGCTGGCGCCTTCCAGCGCGCGCCCCTCTCCATCCGGTCGTGTGTCGACGCCAGCCATCTCGAAGACTGGCGGCCCTGCGGGCGCCGCAGCGCTGACACGCGCGGTCTCGACCGGCGCCGCGCCGCCGCCGCCGCCGACCAAGGCCGCCTGGTCCGCGGCCTCGATAGAGCCCGACGGCGTGCCGATGATCGCCGTCGCAAGACGCGCCGCATCGATCGCAGCGACCGGGATCGCCGCTTCGATCAGCCGGCCCCCACGCAGCACGCTGATCGTTTCGGCGATGTCGAGCACCTCGCGGATCTTGTGGAGGATCAGGATGATGGTGACGCCGCGCCGGCTGAGCAGGCGCAACCGCTCGAACAGCGTCGCGACGCCGGCCGGCGACAGCACCGCCGTCGGCTCGTCTAGGATCAGGATTTTGGCGTCCGTCACCAGCGCCCGCGCGATCTCGACGGCTTGGCGCGTCTCGACCGGCAGGTCGCGGATGCGGGTGCGCAGGTTCGTATCAACGCCGAGACTCTTCAGGTGCCCCGTCCACCGCGCCTCGAGCGCCCGACGGGTAAATATCCCGCCGGATCCCGTGGCGCCGAACTCCATCGACTCGGCAATGGTGAAGGAAGGTGGTAGCGCGAAGCTCTGGTGCACCAACTCGACGCCGGCGGCGCGCGCAGCGTTGACCTTCCCAACCGGCACGGGCTGGGCGCCGATGCGCAACTCGCCCGCGGTTGGCCGGACCATCCCGGCACAGACGCGGGCGAAGGTGGTCTTCCCAGCGCCGTTCTGGCCGACCACTGCATGGATGCGCCCCGGCGCGAAGGCGAGGCTCACGCCACTGAGCGCCGCGACCGCGCCGAAACGCACGCTGACGTCGACGCACGCCAGCGCCGCCTCCTCGCCCTGCATCACAGCGATCCTGTCAGAGCGTGGTGTTGAGCGGCACCTTGACCGTTCCAGTGATAATCGCCTTCTTCGCAGTCTCGATCTCGGGCCAGATCGTCTTGGCTTTGGCGACGAGGTCGGCTGGCCCCTCCTTCAGGAACACGTCGGATAATTCGAAGTCGACCACGCCAGTGTCGATTCCTGTCGGCAGGTGGTGGCCGATCCAGCCCGCCTCCAACGCCTTGCTGACCTCCTGATAGAGCGACAGGCCGAAGTCGAGCTTGACGATCGCCGCCACGGTCTTCGGACCGAGCTTGTACTGCGTCTTGGCAATGGCGCTCACCATTCGGCCGGAGCCTTCATTGGCGGCCTGGATGATGCCGGTATCTGTGGCGGCGGAATCTGTCTGGATGTAGTCGACGCCGGATTGATACATCTGGCTGGCGATCTCTTGGCCCTTGGCCGGGTCCTGGAACGAGCCGGCGAAGGCGCCCGTCACGGCGATGGCCGGGTTGGCCGCCGCGGCCCCGGCCTTCAGGCCATTGAGGTCGGCATTGAGCGCGGGCAGGCTCATGCCGCCGACGTAGCCGATTTTCCCGGACTTGGAGATGCGGCTGGCGAACAAGCCCGAGAGATAGCAGCCGAGGTAGTAGTCATAACCAACCGTCTCCACGTTCGGGATCGCCGGCTGGAACGGATCGGCGAAGAGCTGGATGAACTTAGTCTTGGGATAGGACGGAGCCACTGCCTTGATCGGGTCAGCCACCTCGTTGAAGGTCGACACCACGATCGCCGCGCCCGCATCACCCAGGCTTCGAAAAATCGATTCGTAGGTCGCGGCGTCCTGCGCGTAGATCGCGCGCATCGTGAAGCCCTTCTCGCTTGAGAGCCGCTTCAGTGCGGCGATCATGCTGTCCACCGGACCGTTGTCGCCGGCCGCCTGTGTATGGACGAGCGCGACGAGGCCACCAGCGGCGCGGGCGCCGCTCGACGATAGGCCGGCCGCGCCGAACGCCAGGACCGCTGAGCCCTGAAGGACATGCCGTCGCGACAATAGAGCTGTGGAAGTCGGCGCGCTGGATTGATACCTGCTCATAAATTCCTCCATTTTTTCGTCTTCGAGGACGTCGGCTGTCGGTCGTTGGTCACTTCGGGCAGCGAGCGGTTTCGTCGTCGGCCTACTGCCCGACATCGAGCAGTAAGCAGATCAGGCTTAGGCTCTTGACGCCCTGGCGAATGAGCCTCTTCCAAGGACGAGCATTGTCATAACCTGACCAAAACGTCAACTTTTGAATCAACGATATTTGACCAAAACGTCAACTTTTCTTTACTGCCCCTCTTGCTGCTTGCGCCTTGCGCAGGTGATGCTGCAAAAGCAGGCTGTTGGACCACACATTCATCGCCGCAGCATTTTTTGGGAAGCAGAGCATGGCAGCATCAATGGACCAGGCAGCGCGGAAGACGCGCGCGAGTCGACCCAGCAAGGACGTTGACGAGCGCGTCCGCGACCGCAGTGAAGCGGCCATCCTGGAGGCTGCCGGCGAACTCTTTGCGCGCAAGGGATTCGACGGCGTGCGCATTGCAGAGATCGCCGAGCGGTCGGGCCTGCCCAAGGCGAATGTCTATTATTATTTTCCCTCGAAGGAGGACATCTACAAGGCGTTGATAGGCAAGCTCCTCGCGGGATGGGACAAGGCTCTTGAAGAGCTGCGCGCCGATCGGAAGCCGGCCGAAGCGCTCGGCGCCTACATCGTCGCCAAGCTGGAATATTCCCGACAGTTTGGAAGCGAATCCCGGCTATTCGCCAACGAGATTTTGCGAGGGGGACGCTTCCTCAGCAAGGCGAACCGGGACCACATGCGCGCCATGACTCGCGACAAGGCCGTCGTGATCGAGAGCTGGATCGCGGCTGGAAAGATGTCGCCCATCTCGGTTCGGCACGTTTTCATCATGTTGTGGGGCGCGACCCAGTTCTACGCAGATTTCGAGGTGCTCGCCTGCGACGCGCTCGCTATCAAGCGCATAACGAAGAAAGATTTCGACGAGGCCGCGGCCACGATCACTGCGATCGTCCTTCGAGGCTGCAACGTGGTCGAAAGCGCCGCCGAGGCAAGGTCCACGGACACTTAGCGTCGCGTCCTGCGCGGCTTCACTCGAACGGTCGTCGAGCGCAGGTTGGGGACATTCTTTTGACCCACATGGCCGTCGGGATCGGCGATGCATATGGATTGATCATCAAGGGACGTGTTCGTTGCAGCCACTGGGCGAAGTGCCGTCTTTCGCCAATTGTCGCTTGGTGGTGGCGCCTCGTGCTTTGCGACGTCATCTGGTCGGTGCCCGGAGTTCGCGATGTAACTGCCGATCTGCTCCGGCACTTCTTCATGGAATTCACGCCTTTCTTGATCGGGTGCGTCATTTCCAGCGCCAACCACAGCTTCGAAATAATCCGCCAAAGCCGGGACTGCGTGATCAATCGACCGACGACCAAGGCCTCGGAAGTGGTCGTCGAAATCGGCAACACCTCGGGTGCCGAGATAGACTAGTTCGCAGACTGGAACCGATTTCCGAATGATCCGATGGCCGTACGGTTTCCCATTTTTACCCAATCTGCCTCCAATTCATGTCCCGACTCAACGCACACCGGCGATAAATTTGGAACGCCCCGGCGCTGAAGCTGTAGCCAAGCAAGAACGGCGCGAATTCGGGATAAGGGAGGAAAAACATGAAAATGCGTAGGACGACTCGTGGCGGGAATCTAAAACGCGGACTGAAACTCGTCCTCGGCGGCGCCGTGATCACCGCGGCGGCGCTGGTGGCCGGCGTAGCCGGGGCGGCATCGATCGACTGGAAACAGTTTCAGGGAACGTCGATCACCTGGGCTTACGACATTCATCCCTATGCTGACGCCGTGGTCGCGCAGCTACCCGAATTCGAGAAGCTGACTGGGATCAAGGTGACGCCCGAACTCTATCCGGACGATGCCTATTGGAGCAAGCTGACCATCCAACTCACCACGAAGTCGCCAGCATGGGACGTGATCGGAATAGGCATCCAGCCGGCCTGGGATCTGACGCCCGGCGGCAGCCTCGAGCCGCTCGACGGTTATATAAAGAACCCGAAGCTCACAGACTCCGACTACGACTACGGCGACTTCTTCCCTGCCTTGCGCAAGGCGCTCACCTGGAAGAACAAGGACGGCCAGGTTGTCGCCGGGGACGACGGACAGATTTGGGCGATCCCGCACGGATTCGAGAACATTCAGCTCATGTATCGCAAGGACATTCTTGCAAAGGATGGCCTCAAAGTTCCCGAGACATTGCCAGAAATGATTGCAACCTGCACGGCGCTAAAAAAGGCCGAACCCGGCGTGACGCCGCTGGTCGTGCGCGGGGTGAGGTTCTGGAGCAGCATTCACACCGCGGCGATCTCGATCGCCAAGTCCTACGGCGTAAGCGACTTTGTCGTGAAGGACGGCAAGCTCGACACCGGTCTCGATTCGCCGCAATCGGTCGCGTTTCACACCGACTACGTCGCGATGATCAAGGCTTGCGCGCCTAGCTCCTTCGCGAACGATAACTGGTACCAGGTTGTCGACGGGCTCTCGTCGGGCCGGGCCGTCATGGCGATCGATTCGAACATGTTTGGATTCTGGAACGACGTGCCGGGCAAGGCGGCGGCTTCCGGGCAGATCGCTTTTGCGCCGCCGCCGAGGGCTCCAGGCGCCAAGAGCTTCGACTCGAACATCTGGATCTGGTCGCTGGCGATGAACGCGGCGTCGCAAAAGAAGGGCGCAGCTTGGCTCTTTATGCAATGGGCGACCTCGAAGGAGGTCGATCTTGCGGGCGCCGTCGCAGGCAAGCTCGTTAACTCGCCGCGAGCGTCGACCTGGGACAATAAGGCGTGGATCGATTACGCGACTAAGGCCGAATTCAACAACTTCGTTCCCACCTTCAAAACCGTGCAGGCCCAAGCCGCCCTGGCCTTCACGCCCCGATACGGCTTCGGCGAAGCGATGAACGCCTGGGCTGTCTCGATGCAGCAGATGGTCAACGGCGCCCCCGTCGAGCCAACCTTGAAAGCGCTCGCCGAGCAGATCCGCGGGTCCCTCTAGAACGGACGCGCGGGAAGGCGCAAGATTCGCTCTCCCGCGCGCCGCACGCGACATATCGCGCAGCAAGATTGAACTGTCATGACTGCACTATCAACCAAGGTCGAATCCGGGCTGAAGTCCTTTGTCGCGCCCGTTCCGGTCGACCGGAACGGGCGCCGGCGCTCTGAGTTGCTCAGTCTCCTCGTCGTCGCGCCCGCAGTTCTGATTCTGCTTGGGTTTCTTCTCCTGTTCTTCTATGGCGTCTGGCAGTCGCTGACGGATCTCCGCCTTGGGCGCCCCATCATTCATTTCGTCGGCTTCGCCAACTATCTCGCTCTGTTTCGCACCGCGAGCTTCTGGAACAACGTGAGCGTCACCTTGGTCTACGCGTCATCGGTCGTTGTGATCGAGGCCCTGTTCGGGGTGGCGCTGGCCAAGCTCTTCGCGTCGCAGGTCCGATGCGCCGAAATTTTCCGGCCGGTGATCCTCCTGCCGCTGGTGCTTCCACCAATGAGCGTCGCCCTGATGTGGACCACCATGATGGACCCGCAGAGCGGTATCCTCAACTATCTGTTCTCTCTGATCGGTTTGGGCCCGTTCAGCTGGATCTCCAGCCCCCAGACGGCGCTCGCCTCGATCATCCTGATAGATGTGTGGACCTACACGCCCTTCTTTACACTGATCATCTTCGCCGGCCTGCAAGGCATTACCGACGATATCCGGGAAGCTGCGCGGATCAACGGAGCCAAATCATGGGCGACGTTTCGGCGAATCGAGCTGCCGCTTGTCGCTCCGTACATCCTGATCGCCGCCGTATTCCGACTGATCGAATCCTTCAACCAGTTCGACATCATATTCGGGACCACTCAGGGCGGTCCCGGCAACAGCACGTCGGTTCTCTCGGTGCAAGGCTACATCACGGCCTTCCAGAACCTCAATTTCGGCCGCGGCGCGGCGCTGATGGTGGTCAACTGGCTTATCGTTCTTGCGGGAGCCATGGTGACCGTCAGGGCTTGGCAGTTCGTGAAACGCCGGGTCAGTTGAGGAGATCGCCATGATCGCATCCCGCTCTCTGTATGTGCGCCTGGCGCTGAACGCGCTTGTGCTTCTCGCCGCCGCCGTGCTGGTTTTTCCTCTCGTCTGGATATTGATGACGGCCTTGAAGACGCAGAGCCAGGTGATGGCTTGGCCGCCTCAGTTCGTGTTCACTCCGACGCTGGAGAACTTCCGCGTGCTGTTCGACGCCGCGAGCGCCGGCGCGACCAATTACGGCACGATCAAGATCGATTTTCTAAGCCCCATCGAGAACAGCGTTATCATCGCGGTCGGATCTGTTATCGTGTCAGTCATCGTCGGCGTCCCGGTCGGCTATGTGCTGGCTCGGCGGGATATCCCCTACAAGGAAGATATCGCGTTCTTTATCTTGGGATTCCGCTTCGCGCCAGTCCTGCTCGTCGTCATCCCGCTCTTCAGCGTCTTTCAAGCGATCGGCCTCTACGACACTTACGTCGGCATGATCTGGGTGTATCAGGTCGTCACCTTACCGATGATCGTGTGGCTCAGTAGGTCCTATATCGAGGACATCCCGCGGGAGCTTGAGGACGCCGCCGCGATGGACGGCGCCAGTTCGATCCAGATCGTCTGGCGCGTGGTCCTGCCGCTGTTGAAACCAGGCCTGATCGGCGCGTCGCTGCTCGTGTTCCTGCTCGCCTGGCACAATTTTGCGCTCGGCTTGATGTTGAGCTCCGCCAAAGCCCCGGTTACAGTCGCGCTTCTGAAGCTGTTGAACCCCGGTGTGCAGTTTTATCCTGTCATGGCTGCGGGTCTCGTCGTCACCATGGCGGTTCCCGTAGTCCTTATCCTGCTCGGGCAGCGGCACCTCGAACGCGGTCTCACCTTCGGGGCGGTCAAGTGACCGGCGCGCCGAAACCTCTCATCTTCTTTGGAACCTGCAACCTCGATTTCTGCCTCTCGGTCGATCGTCTTCCCACGCGGGGACAATCGGTGATGGGCGATCTCATCCGGTATCCCGGCGGCAAGGGTGCGAACCAGGCCGTCGCAGCGGCTCGGCTCGGTCTCGCGCCGCGGCTCTTCACCAAGCTTGGCGACGACGAGGCGGGCGCGATTTTGAAACGCGCACTTCTCGATGCGGGCGTCCAGACTGACGCAATAGAGACTGTGCGCGGCGCCAACTCCGGAACAGCGCTGATCATAGTCGACGGCGACGGCGGCAACATCATCGGCATTGAATCGGGGGCAAATCAGTCGATGTCGGAACGCGACATCGAGCGGGTTGCGAGTCTTATCGGGGCAGGGGCCCTCGTGGTTGCCGAAATGGGGCTGCCCAACGCGGCTCTGGAGCGTCTGTTTGCGCTGAAACCCGATTACGGGTTCGAGCTGATCTTCAATCCGGCGCCGGTGCGGAAGGGTTTGACGAAGGCGGCATGGCGGCAAGTCGACTACGCGACGCCCAATGAGACGGAGGCGTTTGATCTCACTGGGATCGAGGTCGTCGATCTCGTCTCGGCCGAGCGCGCCGCCGAAGGACTTCTCGATCTCGGCGTACGGGCTGTCATCGTCACACTGGGCGCGCAGGGCGCGTTCTACGCGGACGACCAACGCCGCTTTCATGTTCCGGCCTTCCCGGTGAAAGCCCTCGACACCACCGCCGCGGGAGACGCCTTCACCGGGGGATTGGCCGCGGCGCTCGCCCGCTCGGCGCCTATTGAGCGCGCCATCCGCTATGCCATGGCGGTCGCCGCGCTGTGCGTCACTCGCGCAGGCGCGCAATCCGCCATGCCCTCGGTCGAGACCGTGGACGCTTTTCTAGCCAGCCGATCGCTTGTGGAGCCCTTATGACAGATCTATCGTTTTCCCTCAGCGGACACACCGTCCTTATCACCGGCGCAGCGGGCGGAATCGGCAGCGCGCTCGTGGTGGCGTTTTGCGAGGCGGGAGCCAATGTGGTGGCGACCGACACCAACCGCGAGGCGCTCACCCGCGCACTCGCGGATCACGGAGACAATGGTAGCGTGCTGGCCCTTGCGATGGACGTGACCGAAGAGGAGCAGATTTCCGCGGTGCTCGACACGGTGACGCAACGGTTCGGTCGCCTCGACATCCTGATTAACAACGCCGGAATTAAGTCGAGCGAATCTCTGCTCACTGGCAACAGGGGAAAAATCGAACGCACCATGAAGATCAATACCGATGCGGTTCTGCTCTGCTCCCGTCTCGCGGTGCGGCGTTTCATCAAGAACGGCGCCGGTCGCATTATCAACATAGGCTCGTCATTGTCATCGCAGGGCGCCGTGTTCAACTATCAGGCCGGCGGAGCGGACTATTGCCTATCCAAGGCGGTCGTGCACGATATTACGAAGCTGCTCGCCTACGAATGCGCCCAGCATCGGATCACCGTGAACGGCATCGCTCCCGGTATAATCGATACGCCCATGCATGGCCGGCCACGTGAGGAGACCGAGGCCCGGCACCACGGCAGAATTCCCCTGGGGCGGGTCGGAAACCCCGAGGATCTTGTTGGTCTCGCCGTTTTCCTCGCGAGCCCTGCCGCGGATTACATCACCGGCCAGATGATACACGTAAATGGCGGGATGTTGATGAATGGTTGAGCGCAACGGAAATCTCTTGGGCTGGCCTGCGGTCAAGGGGATCATTTCCGATCTCGACGGGGTCGTCTACCGTGGCGAAGTGGGGATTCGCGATGCGATTCAGGCTTTCAACAATTGGGAGCGGACCGGCATTCCTTATGCGTTCGTCACCAACAATTCGACGCGCTCACCCGAGGATGTCGCCGAGAAGCTAAGGTTCTTCGGAGTTACCGTTACTCCGGAACGTATTGTCACCTCGAGCCTCGTAGCGGCGCAGATGATGAAGGAGCGCTGGCCACCGAGGACGCCTGTCTTCGTGATCGGCGCGCCGGCGTTATACAACGCCATCGCCGCGGCCGGATTCGAAATCACTGACCGATCGCCGGAAGTGATCGTCATGGGTCTGGACCGCAACATCAGTCACCGAAAGCTCTGCGTCGCGGTGGACGCGCTGCTCGCCGGAGCGACGCTCATCGGTACCAATCCGGATCTTTTGCTTCCGACCGCGAATGGCTTCGAGCTGGGCGCCGGTGCGATGCTGACTGCTGTTTCCGCAGCCACGCGAGTTCGACCCATCGTCCTCGGCAAGCCGGAACCGCATATGATCGAGACCGCCTTGCAACGGCTGGGCACGCCGAGAGAATCGACGCTGATGATCGGAGACCAGGTTGCGACCGATATCCAGGCTGGCAAGCGCGCCGGTCTTTACTCTGTGTTGGTCACCACAGGCGTGGCCGAACCGGAGGAGCCAGGTCTGTCACCCCCCGACATTGTAATCGAGAGCTTATCCGAAATTCCGACCTGACGGTGCGGTGCAGAGCCTGGTCAATAACAGATGTAGTGAGGGAGTTACCGATGGCCGATGTCAAGCTGGAGAGAATCAACAAGGCTTACGGCAGCGTCGAAATTCTGCGCGACATCAACCTCGAAATCTCTCATGGGGAGTTCGTCGTGTTCGTCGGACCGTCTGGTTCGGGGAAATCGACGCTCTTGCGCATGATAGGAGGCCTGGAACGCATCACGAGCGGGCGCCTGTGCGTTGACGGTCGCACTGTCAACGACGTGGATGCCGCGGACCGCAATCTCAGCATGGTGTTTCAGAACTACGCGCTTTACCCGCACATGACCGTCGGTCAGAACATGGCCTTCCCGCTGGAGATGGCGAAGGCGACGAAATCCAAAATACAAGCCCGGGTGGGCGAGACCGCGAAGCTACTGCAGATCGAACATCTGCTCGATCGCAAGCCGCGGCAATTGTCCGGCGGTCAGCGCCAGCGTGTCGCGATCGGGCGCGCCATCGTGCGCGAGCCGAAAGTCTTTTTGTTCGATGAGCCATTGTCAAATCTCGACGCCGAACTCCGTGTGCAGATGCGTATCCAGATCGCCAAGCTGCATCGTCAGCTCGGGAACACGATGATCTACGTCACGCACGATCAGGTCGAGGCCATGACGATGGCCGACAAGATCGTCGTGCTTCGGGCCGGCCGCATCGAACAGGTAGGCGCGCCCTATGACCTCTACCATCATCCCGCGTCTCAGTTCGTGGCGGGTTTCATCGGCTCGCCCAAGATGAATTTCCTCGACTGCCGCCTTGTCGAGGCGACGAGAGAAGGCGCGAGGATCACATTGTCAGATGGCCGCGGCGTGACGTTGCCAGTCGGCGCAATCGACCTCCCGTCGGGCAGTCCCCTTGTACTTGGTATTCGACCGGACGACTTCGTCCCGCCCGGCGCGAATCGGGACGAATTGTCGCTCGATATCGTCGTCGACGTTGTCGAGCATCTCGGGAGCGTCACCTATCTCTACGGCGCCGTCGGCAGCGACGCGATCGTGGCCGTGTCCCCGAGCAACCAGGTGCGAGGCAAGGAGGCTAGCGCAAGCATTGCGGTAGCGCCGCGGGATTGTTACCTGTTTTCGAAGGACGGCGTCGCGTTTCGGCGTGAAGGAGTTTCGGAACGATGGAATTGATCGGGCGCGTTCGGGCAGAGGAGGCACCGGCCTGAGCACCGCGGCCGACTCCGACGCTGGTGCGCTGACGCCGGCGAGCCGGAAGTCTTTCTGGCTGCAGAAGGACTTGCGCGACCCGCGTGCGTTCATTTTGGGCGCTGCGATCGGCTCCGGCATGACCGCCCAGGCGGCAGAACGGGCGGGAGCCGATTTCCTTCTGGCGCTTTCCGCCGGGCGTTTTCGCACTATGGGGGGCTCCTCTCCGGCCTCGGTCCTCCCCATCCGCGACAACAACACGTTCGTGGCCGGCTTCGCCCGGACCGAGATCCTGCCGAACACTAAACTGCCCGTATTCTTCGGGGCGTGCACGTTTGATCCTCGGCTGGAGATCAACGCCTTCCTCGACAAGTTGGCGCGCTGGGGGTTCAGCGGCGTCACGAACTTTCCCTCGGTGATTCATCTGGACGAAGGACGCCGAGCTGCGCTGGAAGGTCTTGGGCTGGGCTACGATCGCGAAGTCTCGCTGCTCCTGGGCGCTCAGCGAGTTGGTCTTGCCGCTTTGGGCTACACCCGGACCCAAAGCGACGCACGGCGCATGGCCGAGGCGGGCGTGCGCGCAATCTGCATTAATTTCAATTTGAATTCCGGCCGACCGGACGCAGCGTCGCCGGCGATCGGTTTGACCGAGATGGCGGCGCGCACCCGCGACATGGCGCGCTGCGTTCACGCGATCGATCGCAAAGTGGTCTGCCTGCTGGGCGGCGGCCCCATCACGAAACCGGACGAGTTGCTCGATGTTTGCCGAGAAACCGGCGCTCAGGGGTTCATCGGCGGCTCGAGCCTCGACCGCGTCCCGCTGCAAACTTCAGTGCTCGAAATCACGGCGGGCTTTAAGACGATCAACGTTCTTCGAAACAAAGTAGACGCCCTCGAGCGGCAATTGCGCTTGAGCGGCTATCAGCACGGCGTCGTCGCTCAATCGGCTGCCATGAATCAGGCGCTTGAAACCGCCAAGCGCCTGGCCTCGGGTTCGAACCCGGCGCTGATCGTCGGGGAGCCGGGGACCGGCAAGCGGACCATGGGGGAGTTGATCCATGCTGTCAGCCCGCGGAAGGGGCGGCAATCCACGGTCTTCACCTGCCACGCCGGGGCGGCCACCGAACAGGCTGAGGCCTTGTTCGGCGTCGAGGGGCATGGCGGCACGAAACGGCGGATCTCAATTCTGGAATCGGCGAGCGACTCGTCGGTGCTGATTGTTCATCTCGATCATTTGGCGCTGGGCTGTCAGGAAAGACTGGCCGACTACCTCGAAAGAGGAAGCTTCACTCCTGTTGGCGGATCGGCTCTCGTCTGGTCCGAAGCGAAGATCATTGCGACCGCGTCGGCGGATCTGGGCCGCCTCGTCGCGGCGGGAGCCGTTGCGCCGAGCCTAGCGGAAGCGCTCTCTGGGTTCGAAGTTGTTCTTCCGCCGCTCCGCGACCGGCTTGAGGATCTACCACTTCTGATCCAGCACTTTCTAGTCGAGTTCAAAGGCGAAGGCGGATCGCGCTCGGTCATTCTCGAGAACTCCGCGTTCCGCGCGCTCGCCGACCTTGATTGGCTGGGCAACGTCCGACAATTGCGGCACGTCGTCGAACGGCTCTCGACGCTCGCGCCGGGCAGCCGCGTCACTGCCGAACGGCTCGCGTCGCTGCTAGACACACGTATTTCGAGCAACAAGACCAAAGACCTGTCGGAGCGAGACTGGATCATCGACGGCCTGCGCCGCAACAAGCTTAGCCGCAGCCGCACCGCCCGGTTCCTCGGCATTTCCCGCAAGACCCTCTATAACAAGATCAAGGCGCTCAAGATCCTCGATTAACGGAAGAGCGCCGCCTAGGCGCTCGATCGACTTGTGGCTCCGCTCGCGCCGTCGGCGTGCGGGTCGAGACGCGGGTCGTCTTGCTTTTTTTCGTGGGCGCGTTCTCCTCGGCGATCCGCAGTATCGGCGCGCCCGGCGCGGGGTCTTCCCCGGCCGCACATTCGAATGCGCGAACCAAAGCGAGACCGGTATTGAGCGAGCGGTGAAGGTCGCCGGCCTCAGTCAGGCACAAGGCGTCGAGCGACGAGCCAAGTCGGTTTCGCGCTTCGACGACCTGATCGGGCGTAGCGGCTATCCCCAGCACGTGAAAGCCATCGCCGGCGAACCAGGCGAGGCGATCGAGTTCGCGTGCGTAGCCGAGGTTGGCGGCATCGAGGTCGGCCAGCGCTGACCGGTCTACCAAAGCCAAACTCGGGAAGTTCGACACACCACTGACGCCGGCGCCCCTCAAGGCGTCGGCGATATCTTCCCAACAGGCGAATGGGTCGGTCGCGAGCACAGCGGCATAGACACGCGGCGCGGGTCCGACATCAACCGCTGCCAGATCAGCCAGAAGCGCGGCGTTCCAATCGAGGATCGGCAAGGTCGCCATAACGAGGGTCGCGTCAGGAGCGAGCTGACGCAGCGAAGGCGCGTAGAGCACGGGGCTGTCGGTTGCAAGCGATAAGGAACTGCGAAGAAGCACGCGCAAGGATGACCCGATCAATTACCCAATCTTACCCGTCATCGGCAGTATTCCACCTGACGCAAAGCCGACATAAGCCTTACTCCCTTCCCAACGACAATGCGACGCGCCCTGAGCCGCGCGGCGTTGGGAGGAGTAGACTGATGACTAAGCCGACGTCTTCTACACCGCGGTTCACGGTCGGGGCGGCATGTCGTGGCTGACGCGCGCTCTTTATGCCCTTCGGCCGCCAGCATTGCAATTGTCGCGACCCTCGACACCAAAGGGCCGGAAGTCTCCTTCGTACGAGATCTTCTGCTGCAAATCGGACGACCTGTGCTGGTGATCGATGTCGGGACGTCCGACGCCCCCGGGATTTCTGGGGACGTAACGAGAGCAGAAGTCGAGAAGCAGGGCGGCGGGGAAGCTGCGTTCACGAGGTCCGGCGGGCCCGCTGCGGCCCTGACCGTGATGGCGGCGGGCGCGAAAGCGGTCGCCACAAGATTGCAGGCGGAAGGCCGAATCCGGGCTGTGATAGGTATCGCGGGCGGCAAAGGGAGCGCCCTTTTCAAGGAAGCTGTCGCGGACCTCCCCTTCGGATTTCCCAAGGTGTTGGTGTCGAGCGCACGTCCGCAGCTGCTTGCAAGTTTCGCGGAGACGACGGACATCGCACTGTTTCCAACGCTGGTCGATCTTTTCGGTGTCAACGATTTCACCGAGCGTGTGCTGCGAAATGCTGGTGCGGCGGTCGCGGCGATGGAATGGCGAAAGCCGCCCGACCATCGCCGGAAGGTGGTCGGCGTCACGGCGTTCGGGGTCACGACGGCGGCCGTCAGTCAATGCGTTGCCTTGCTTAAGGCCGCAGGCGTCGAACCCATCGCGTTTCCGGCGAATGGCGCCGGCGGCCGATTGATGGAGCGCCTGGTGCTGGCCGGCGAGATCGATGCGGTGCTTGATCTCACGATCACCGAACTCGCCGACGAGATTGCCGGCGGGAGCGCGTCAGCGGGTCCGGATCGGCTGACGGCGGCGGGCATGACAGGCGTCCCGCATCTGGTGGCTCCAGGGGCCGTCGACATGATCAACTTCGGACCGCGGACTCAAGTCCCACAGAAGTTCGAAGGACGACTATTCTATCAGCACACGCCCCACACAACTTTGGTGCGCACTGATGTCGACGAGAACCGGCGGATCGGGATGATGGCGGGCCGGCAACTTGCGATGGGGCGCGGCAAACTAACAGTGCTCTTTCCATCGGGCGGGTTCTCGGACTACGACCGGCCAGGACAGCCGTTCTTCGACCCGGCCGCGGACCAGGCCTTCCTCGACGGCTTGCGCGCAACACTGCCGAAGCGCGCCGACCTGCGCGTTGTCGACTGCCACATCAACGACCCACACTTCGCACGGGCGGCGGTCGATTGGATCCTTGCAACGCTGTCCATTTCCGAGAAAGCCGTCGATGGCCAAGAAGTTCTTTAAGCGGCACGAAATCCTCGCCCGCCTTCGCGCCCAGATCGCGGCTAGCGCTCCGATTCTCGCGGCAGGCAGTAGTTGCGGCCTCGTGGCAAAATGCGCAGCCATGGGAGGTGCCGATCTGCTCGTCGTGTATAGCACCGGGCGATCCCGATTGATGGGGCTGCCGACGAGTCGTATCGGCGATTCCAACGCCGCTACGATCGCGATCGCGGCCGAAATCCGAAACGTCGTCGCCGATGTCCCCATCATCGGAGGAATCGAGGCCTGGGACCCGACCCGCCTCGATCTCGACGACCTCCTCGAAGACTTTCAGACCGCGGGGTTCTCAGGAATCATCAACTATCCGACCATTTCGACCATGGGCAAAACCTGGCGCGAACGGCGCGGACGTGTCGGGCTCGGCTTCGAGCGCGAGGTGGAGCTTGTTCGCCGCGCCAACGCCGCCTCGATCTTCTCCATGGCCTATGTGGCGACGCCCGAGGACGCCCGGGCCATGGCGGAAGCCGGGGCCGACTGCATTGTGCCGCATGTCGGGGCGACGCGCGGCGGCCTGGTGGGTCACGACGCCGCGCAGACCGGCAAAGCCGACCTGGAGATGGTCAAGGCCATAGTCGCCGGCGCACGCGCCGTTGGAAGCGAAGCGATCTACCTCGCGCATGGAGGAGCGATCTCCGAGCCCGAGGATACTGAAAACGTCTACCGAGACACCGACTGCGTCGGCTTCGTGGCCGCATCGAGCATCGAGCGCATCCCGATCGAGCGTGCGGTGCTGGCCGCCGCCAAGGCCTTCAAGGCTGCTCGAATGGGCTGAGCGCGCGCGACCGAACCGCCCGATCGAAACATCGCAAACGTAAAGCTTGGAAAGAACCATGACCGACGTCTCGGCGCATCCCAAGAGCACACTTCAGCCGCGGCCGGAACAACTCGGCTCTGGCTCGGCCCCATGGGACTTCGAAACCGATCTCCTTGTGCTTGGAAGCGGGGCCGGCGGCCTCGCCGCGAGCCTCTATGGCGCCAAAGAGGGCCTCAGCGTGCTGCTGTGTGAAAAGTCGGCGACGTTGGGGGGAACCACGGCGCGCTCCGCCGGTATGGTCTGGATCCCTTGCAGCCAACAAGCGCAGAAGGCCGGAATTGAGGATTCGATCGATCGCGCCCGCCAATATCTGCGTCATGAACTTGGAAACCATTATCGGGCCGATCTTGTCGATGCTTTACTCACAAGCGGCGCGGAAGCGTTGGCGACGCTTGAAGACGGAACGGAGGTAAAATTCGATCTCGCGTCGGCGCCGGACTATCATCCTGATCAGGTCGGCGGACTCGACAAAGGGCGCGCGCTCAATATCCGACCCTTCGACGGACGTCGACTCGGCTCCGACTTGGGCCTCGTCTGCCCACCGCTCCCGCGTATGTTGGTGTTGGGCGGCATGATGATCTCGTCGAGCGAAATCCAAGCCTTCCTCAAGCCGTTTTCGTCGAAGGCTAATTTCAAGCACGTCCTCCGCCGCCTCGCGCGCTACGCCAAGGATCGGCTGCGCTTTCCGCGCGGAACCGAACTCGGCAACGGCAACGCACTTGTGGGCCGCTTGGTGTACAGTCTGAAGCAGACCAACGCGGACATCTGGATCGAAGCATCTCTGACCGAACTCATTCGCGAGGAGGGTTGTGTGCTCGGGGCCGTCATCAAACGGCATGGCAAGGCTGTTCGCGTGCGGGCCCGCAAAGGCGTCGTGCTCGCGACCGGCGGCTTCGCGCACAGCCCCGAACTGCGGCATCGCCTGTCAGCGAACTATCCGCACTCTCACTCGCTGGTCTACGAATCGAACACGGGGGACGGCCTCACGGCCGCCATGGCCATCGGGGCGGCGATCGATACTGATTTGGCGAGCCCGGGGCTTTGGGCGCCTGCGTCTATCTACACGCGCGCGGATGGCGCCGAGAAACTGAACCCGTATGGCTGGCTCGATCGTGGGCGACCCGGCCTTATCGCCGTCAATTCCCACGGCAAGAGGTTCGTGAACGAGTCGAACTCCTATCACGACATTATCGCGGCGATGTTCGACAGCGGCGGCGGCAGCGACAATCGCTTCTTTTTCATCTGCGATGGCGCGTTCATGCGCAAGCGCGGCCTCGGCATGCTGCTGCCCTACCCATGGACCCGAAACCTCACCCGCTACGTCAAGCGGGAATACATCTACGAGGGCAAGACCATCCAGGAGTTGGCGCTTCGGATTGGCATCGATCCAGAGGCTCTGGCTCAGACCGTGCGATTGCACAACGAAAACTCCAAAACAGGAGTCGATCCGGAATTCAACCGAGGGAAGAATTACTACAATCGCCTTCTCGGCGATGCCGCGGTGAAGCCGAATCCCAATCTTGGGCCGATCGAGAAGGCGCCGTTTTACGCACTCCGGATCATCCCATCTACGCTCGGTACGGCCTGCGGCCTGAAAACCGACCGTGACGCTCGGGTACTTGACGACATAGATAACCCCATTCCGGGCCTCTATGCCTGCGGCAGCGATCTGGCGTCGCCCATGCGAGGCTACTACCCCGGTCCCGGCATCGCCCTTGGCCCCGCCATCGTATTCGCATTCAGAGCGGTTAGGCATGTTGCCATACCCGTCCGAGCATAATGACTTGTTACTCAGAGGTAAACGGGCGATTTTTTCGCTGGAGTAATTCCGACGCGTGCCAAAGGCGAGGTCCTACCGGATGTGGAAGCTCATATTTGACTGATCTCTTATTGGTGCGTTGGAGATCCTGAAGAGCAATCTCGAGGCCTGATCCTCAAACTGAATCGATCGTTCCATGGTTAGCCCGTACGCCAATGCGAGATTTCCGTCCTCCCCGAAGCTCGCATGCGCGGGGGCCGCGGAGGGAGTCGCGCGCTACTCCCTCCGCGTCTCCAGACGTGGGGTTCGAAGTGAATTCATTTGAGAGGTAACACCCGCTGACATTGTGACACACCAGACTTTTGTCCTCGGTTTGCCCGCCATTGGCGCTTGATTCGCGCGCCGCATCTTCGCGAATGTCCGATCCGTCGCCATGAACCGCGCCAGCATCGGGGCGATCAGCTTTGCGGGTTCAGTGGGGGAGGGCGGCGGTTTGAAATCTTATGCGGGACGATTGTTGACGCCGGCCTCGGAGAGCGAGTCGGCGCAATGGGTGTCGGAAGCGCGCGGCAGGGGGCAAAAGCTTGATATCGTCGGTGGCGGCACGCGCCAGGGCCTCGGGCGTCCGGCGCGCGGCGACGCCGCGCTGAGCTCGGCGCAAATGTCGGGCGTGGTTTTCTACGAACCCGCCGAGATGGTCATCTGCGCCAAAGCCGGAACGAGCATCCGCGAAGTCGAGGCGCTGATCGCGCAACACGGCCAGACCCTGCCCTTCGAGCCGATGGACCATCGCGGCCTCTATGCGAGCACCGGCGAGCCGACGATCGGCGGCTTGGCGGCGGCGAATATTTCTGGCCCGCGCCGGATCAGCGCTGGCGCGGCGCGCGATGCGCTGATTGGCCTGCGTCTTATCAACGGACGCGGCGAAATCATCAAGAGCGGCGGCCGCGTCATGAAGAACGTCACCGGCCTCGATCTCGTCAAGCTTAATTGCGGCGCGCATGGAACGCTTGGATTCCTGATCGAGGCGACTTTCAAGCTACTGCCGAAACCCGAATGCGAATCCAGCATCGTAATCCGGCGGCTCGACGACAAGCGCGCGATCGAAGCCTTGTCAATCGCCTTGGGTTCGCCGTTCGGCGTGAGCGGCGCGGCGCATATTTCGGCCGGCATGGGCTGCGAATTTCCGAAAACGTTCCTGCGTATCGAGGGCTTTCGCGCCTCGGTCGACTATCGCATCGCCTCACTACTGGCGGTGCTCGCGCCGTTCGGCGCCAAACATGTGCTAGAAAACAAATATTCCGAGCGGATATGGCGCGCTATCGGCGATGCGGCCTTCCTCGCAGAGCCGCGCCAACAAGCCGTCTGGCGCGTCAGCCTCGCCCCCTCCAAAGCCGCCGAATTCGTCGCGAAGGTCGGGAACCGCGCACATGCGCGTTTCTACGATTGGGGCGGCGGTCTCGTCTGGCTGAGCAGCGAGGCTTCGCAGGGCTCCGCCGCCGCGATACGCGTCACGTTGGCGCCGTTTGGCGGACACGCGACGCTTGTTCGCGCGCCCGACGAACTGCGCGAGGCCGTCGATGTTTTCGAACCGCTGTCGGCGCCGCTAGCGCAGATCACCAGAGGTGTCAAAGCGAGTTTCGACCCCGACGGCGTGTTCAATACGGGTCGCATGCACCAGGGAATATGAGATTCTGTGCGAACGAATTTCTCCACCACTCTTCTCGCCGATCCGCATATGCAGGCGTCGGAGAAAGTCATACGCTCCTGCGTTCATTGTGGCTTCTGCACGGCGACGTGCCCGACCTATCTGTTGCTCGGCGACGAACTCGATAGTCCGCGCGGGCGCATCTACCTCATCAAGGACATGCTGGAGAACAACCGGGCGGCGTCGAAGGACGTTGTCAAACACGTCGATCGCTGTCTTTCGTGCCTCGCCTGCATGACGACCTGTCCGTCGGGCGTGCACTACATGCACTTAGTCGATCACGCCCGCGCCTATATCCAGGCGACCTACAGGCGCCCGCTCGGCGACAGGCTGTTGCGTATGCTGCTGGCGCGCGTGCTGCCCTCGCGCAATCTGTTTCGCGCCGCGCTCCTGTTTGCGAGGGTCGGCCGGCCGCTGGCTCCCGTCCTCGCACGCATCCCTAGGGTCGGCGCCAGGCTCACCGCGATGATGACGCTCGCGCCTGCGCAATTGCCCGCCCGCGTTTCGACCGAAGGACCGGGCGCCTTCAATGCGGCCAACGGCGTGGATAGACGCCAGCGCGTCGCTCTGCTCACCGGCTGCGCCCAGGCGGTGCTGGCGCCGCAAATCAACGCTGCCACGATCCGGCTGCTGAACCGCGCTGGCGTCGACATCGTGTTGCCGACCGGCGAAGGCTGCTGCGGCTCGCTGGTCCATCATATGGGGCTCGAGGAGCGTGCGCTCGTGCAAGCGCGCGCCAATATCGACGTCTGGATGCGCGAGATCGACGACGGCGGCCTGGAGGCAATCCTCGTGACGGCGTCGGGCTGCGGCACGACGATCAAGGACTATGGCTTCATGTTGCGCGACGATCCGCGCTATGCGGAGAAGGCGGCCCGCGTTTCCGCGCTGGCCAAAGACGTGACGGAATATCTTAACGGGCTCGATCTGCCCTTCGGCGATCCTAGCGGGCTCGTCGTAGCATATCACTCAGCCTGCTCGATGCAGCATGGTCAGAAAATCACGACCAAGCCGAAAGCGCTGTTGCGTCGCGCGGGCTTCGTCGTGCGCGACGTGCCCGAAGGCCATATCTGCTGTGGCTCCGCGGGCACATACAACATCCTGCAGCCGGAAATCGCTGGGCGCTTACGAGACCGGAAAGTCGCCAATATTGAACGTGTGAAGCCGGATTTAATCGCCACCGGCAATATTGGCTGTATCACACAAATTGCCGCTGGAACGTCGATCCCGATCGTTCACACTGCAGAGCTTCTTGATTGGGCTTGCGGCGGCCCCACCCCGCAAGGCACCCCGGAGCCGCGGCGCGCAAAAACCTCAAAGGTTTTGACTAGTACTGGGTCGCGAACCGGTCACGCCTACGACGCAGCGGGTCGTCGATGAACTGTATGAACTCTACAGTCGGCGGGCGTCGAAGTCCCACGGGGACCTAGGAGCCGAGCCTCACCCTGGAAGCGTGAAGCGTACCTCGCCTGCCGGCGGGCCAGATCGATGAAGGCGCGCAACCGGGCGGGAATGTTGCGGCGGCTCGGATAGTAGAGACAAAGACCCGGGAATTCTGGCGACCAGTCTTCGAGCACCGGCAACAAGAGGCCGGGTTCGATCGACGCCGCGGTCGCGATGTCAGAGAGATAGGCCAGACCCTCCCCAGCCAGGGCGGCCTGCAGCATTAGGTCGCCGTCGTCGAGGATCAACTGGCCCTGGACGTCTACCGCGACGGCTTCACCGCGTTTTTCAAATTCCCAGCGATAGATCGTCCCGTTCCCCGTGCGTCGGCGAATGCAGCGGTGCTGCGCCAGCTCAGCCGGAGTCTTTGGCCTCCTGCGCGCCGAAAAATAGGCGGGGGAGCCGACGACGATAGAGCGTATCGGACGGGTGATCGGTACGGCGATCATGTCGGGCGGGACAAACTCTTCGAGCCGCACGCCGACGTCGAAGCCGTGCCTCACGATGTCCACCATCGCCCCTTCGGTCACCATGTCCACCGCCACCCGCGGATAGTGGCGCATGTACTCGAACACCAGCGGCGCGAGGATCATCCGCCCTGCGCCGAGCGGCAGATTCAGACGCAAGACGCCTGCCGGTTCGGCGCGATATTCATCGATGTGTTCCATGGCAGTGCGGATCGCAGCCAAAGCCGGGGCGACTTCCGCGACGAACCGCTCGCCTTCGGCGGACAAGGCGACGCTGCGCGTGGTGCGGTTGAATAGGCGAACGCCCAGGCGCGCCTCCAGCGCCGCCACCGCGTGGCTGAGCGCCGAGGACGACATATCGAGTTCGCGCGCCGCAATCCGGAAGCCGCCGTGCCGGGCGACAGCCACCACGGCTTCGAGCTCAAGTTGGCTCGCCTCATTGCGCGATTTTTTACATCAGCTTGCGTCATTTTGATCGACTTATCAGATCAGTGCTGCCGTGTCACATCTGCCGCACCAACCCAATGGAGGCACGAATGTCCAGGACATGGCTCATAACCGGAAGTTCGCGCGGCCTCGGCCGCGCACTCGCCGAAGCGGGTGCTCGACGCCGGCGACAATCTCGTCGCCACAGCCCGAAACACCCACGGCCTTGAGGACCTGTCCGATCGGTACACCGCCCAGGTGATCCTGCGGCCACTCGATGTGACCGACTTTGGCGCGGCGCAAGCCGCGGTGGACGCCGCGGTCGAACGCTTCGGCCGGCTGGACGTGGTGGCGAATGTGGCCGGCTACGGGAACCTCGGCCCAATCGAAGACACCAGCATCGAGGACTTCCGCGCGCAGACCGACACCAATCTTTTCGGGCCGATTCACTTGTCGAAGGCCGCGATCCCGATCATGCGCGCCCAGGGCTCAGGCCACATCCTGAACTTCTCGTCTGTCGGAGGACGGATCGGGTCGACGGGCCGGGCCCCCTATTCGGCCGCGAAGTTTGGGGTCGAGGGGTTTTCGGAAGCGATGGTGACCGAGTTGGCGCCGCTGGGCGTCAAGGTGACCATCTTCGAGCCCGGCGGTTTTCGTACCGACTTCGCTGGCTCGTCCCAGACAATCCACATGATCCGCCCGTAATACGACGCCACCGTGGGCCAAGCGGCGCGGTTCCAGCGTGACTACGACGGCAAGCAACCCGGCGACCCAGCCAGGGCGGCCCAGGCGATCCTCAAGGTCGTCGGCATGGACGATCCGCCGCTCCGTCTACTGCTCGGCAGCGATGCGCTCAGGATCGTCGGGAGCGCCGACGCCCGAAAGGCCGAGGCCGACCGCAAATGGAGCGACCTCAGTGCTTCGACGGACTTCGCGGTCGCATCCTGAGGGAGTCGCCGCGACCATCACGCCACTAGATCGCAGAGCCGCAAGTGCACCTCCGCCGTTCGAGCGGTTGCGTCCAGACCCTAGGCGGCTCGAAGAATAGGTGGCCGCTCTCTGCCGGAAGTAGAGCCCTGGCTCTCGGTATCGAAAACCGCTCGCCGGGCCGCGCCCCGACCCAGCCAACCATCAAGGGCTCGATTTTCGGCAAGTGTGGAACCTTGCGCCGCAAGCGCCGTGCTGCTGATCGCTTGCTGCTGGCGGCGCAGATGATCTTCGAGAAGCTTATGCCGAGTGATGTAGCCGGCGTTCACGCCAGGAATGGAGTGGTTCATCAGGAGCTTGGCGTCGATCTCCGAAACACCTGCAGCCGTCGCGATGGTTCTGAAGGTTTGCCGAAGATCATTGCCCCACTTGGAGAGCTCACTTCGATCTTCTTTTGTTTCGGCGAGATGCCCTGATTCGCTGTCGGCTGGGAATACCCATTCTCTCGCCTGCAATGGGTACATTTCCCTGCCGAACCGAATGGCCCGCGCGAGACACAGAATCATCTCGCGCGACAACGGGATATCAAATGCGCGCTTGCTGCCGCCCTTAGGCTTGGCCACGTGCAATGTGCGCCTTCGGAAGTCTATGTGATCAGGCTTGATCCCCTGCAGAGCGGTCGGCCGCGAACCGGACAACAACATGAATAGATGAAATTCACGACGCACTGGGTTCTCCAGCAACGCCAACTCCGAGAACCATCCTTTCAGGTCACGCGCGCCCATTCCGGTGTCGCGGCGCTTCTCCTCGTTCCAATCGACCGCGTCCGCGGGATTGTCGGAGGGAAGCTTTTTGTTCGTCTTCCGCGCATGATTGTAAATCGCCCGCAAGGTGCGCATCGCCCCGTTCGCGAGATAGGGTCCGTTCTCCTTCGTGACATCGTCGTGCTTTTTCGCCACGCGAGCCGGATCGGCGCCAAGCTCGTGCAAAGGGGTGTCAAGCCATTCCGCGAAAATGCGCTCCACATGATCGCGATAGCCGGCGATGATCTTCTCGCTGCGGTTTTTCCGAACCAGATGGGCTTCCAAATACCGCTGCCACGCTTGCCTGAGCGTGACGTCTGCTGATGGCGCCTTGTTATCAGTGCCCCCACTTGAACCGCTGAGCCCGTTTTTCACTGGCTTCGGGTGCTGCCCTCGACTGATCTGAGCCAAATATTCCTTTGCGGTGGCGCGGGCGGTTCGCGTCGAGATTTCACTCGTGTCGCCAATCGAGACCCGGATCGACGACACCCGCTTGCCACCTTTTCTGAGGTCGCCTTGGATCGTGAACGTCCGCTTACGTTTTCCGACGACGACGAAGAAGCCCTTCAACTCGGTGTCGCGAGCCAAATACCAACCATCGTCTGGCGCGGATAACTGAGCGATCGTTTTATCCGTCAGCAGAATTCGGACGTCAGCCATATTTGAAGCCCAGGCGAGCTAAAACGGTTTTCAAACGGTTTTGTCGAACCGGGAGGTTTGAGGGTTTCGGCTCGACAGACCGCGACGCTACGCGATAAGCCGCTATGATCAAAAGAGCTTTTTGCCGACGTCGGGGTGTAGCGTGCAATTAGAAACGACAGCGAGGAGCCCGTTTCGAACTTTTAATCAGAGGGTCGTGGGTTCGAGTCCCACCGCGCTCACCAATGATATCCGGGCTTCAAGTGAAGCCTCATTGCTGGGAACGCCCGTCGGGCCGACACGCGCGGACTGTCAGCCGGGTCCACAAATGAATATCGCCGCGTGCTGAGCCGACCGCGCCGTCCGTTCAACGGAAACTAAGGCGAGACAGCAGCGTATAGACTACGGACAACGACCGGGGTCTGTTATGAAAAACCGCCTTCTCAAATCTTGCGCTTTGATCATCGCGCTGTCGGCGCCGCTCGGCGGATGCATGCCCGCCGGACCGTCGAACCCGTATCAGGCCCAATATCTGTCCGAGCGCCGGATATGCCCGCCGGGTCTGCATTCGCAGACGTCAGCCGTTTCGGCCAATGGATATTGGTGTGTGCTGAATCAATGATTTTTTCGGCCGGCGCGTAGCCGGGGCGGGGCGACAATAGCGCCGCCCCTTTGGCTGAGGCCTTGAGCCTCTGCCAAAAGGGCGGCGGCGCAGAATGTTCTTTCTGAAAATACAAATTTATGATAGTCTTATGGCCCTTTTTCCAAAAAGAACATCCCGAGGGAAACCGCCTTGAACGCGCCCGCTCTCTGCGCCCGAAAGCCCAATCGATTGAGTCAAGACGCCCGGCCAGCCCGCCCGCTTCGCCGTCAACCGCAAGGCGCGCAGGCGCCATTTTGCGTCCCGAAATTTCGATGTGGAAGGTCGAAGGGGGTCAAGTCATTGATATTGCTCATTGCGCGGAAGCTCGCGCCCTTCCGGGCGGGCGAGAATCAAGGACTTAGCGAGCGTTTTGACGGACCCTATCGGACCATTCGGGCGCTCCGGCTATTCCGGAGCGCTTCCATCTGCGGTTCCTGTCGCCCTCGCGTGCGGCGCGAGACGAAGCGCAAAGCGCATTTTCCGTCGGCCAAGCCGCGTCGGCGCGGGCCGCCAATCCATTCATCGAAATTATTCGCCGACTGAGAGAATTTGTAATCCATACCCGCGGGGTTTTTTCTAATTAACGGGCGCGGAACGCGGATTCACTCCTGACAGAGCGCCGCTTTAGCAAAGCCTAAACCCTTTGCCAGTCTATTCGGCCAAATTCGACCAAAGGTCCGCAGATGCTTTCCCGCCTTATCGCCGGACTCAAAAGAGCGTTGCCGTTCGCGCGTTTCAAAGAGGATGCGCGCGGCAATATTGCGACTGTCTTTGCGTTTTCCATTGTGGCGATCACGATCGCGGCCGGCGGCGCCGTGGATTTGGGGCGCGCCTATAATGCCCAACAGAAGCTCAACGCAGTCGCGACGCTCGCCTGTCAATACGCCAGCCGCAACGCCCTTCTTGCGACCGATGCCACGAGCTACACCGGCTCAAATACCTACGCATCGAAAGTCGCCAGCTTCATCACGACGAACCTGCAAAGCCAGAATTTCCAATACACCCAGACGACCGCGACGCCCTTCACATCGACGCAAAACGGGCCGGCGAATGTAAGTTTGACGGCGAATGTTCCGACAACATTCATGCAGATCGCCCAGATCACGCAAATGCCGGTCTCGGCGTCGGTGCATTGCTACGACACGCCCTCGAGCGTCACGGCGAGCGCCACTTCGGGCTCCTATCTCGTTCAGGAGACATTTGGAACCTCCGGATGCACCGGCGCTTGTTGGTGGTACTACCCGGCGCCCGGGTCCACAACCAACACGGGAAACGGAAAGACGCTCACGACTCCCAATTCGACCCCGACCTCGACGATCGGCTATACCGGCACGACGGGCACGCAATGGGTCGTCATGGGCTATTGCGTCGAGATTGACACCGTGGGCATTCTCTGGCCGACGGTGCCGGTCGGCACGCATAGCGCCGAACTCGACTGCGAAAACGGCTCTGGCACGGCTGGCAATTCGTCGATCTCGACTGAGCAATATCTGCCGGCCGGCAATTATGAAGTGCGCTGGTTTTACAATTCGCGCGTCAACTATCCCGACTATAATCCGGCTTATATTTGCGGCTCCGCGGCGAGCGATCTTTCCTGGGCGAATGATACGAACTCATCCGGCGGGCCGGTCCCCGGCGCCCTGAGAGACAATCAAATCAACGTCTATCTCGATCTCAATACAACCGGCGTGCCGCCCACGCATAAGACAATCGATGGAACCCAGTCGCTCGGCGGCTCCAATTTGGTCGACATGTGCGTCTATACAGCCAATCAGAATTGGATCGAGCGGAGCATCCGCATCGATATTACGACGGCCGGCTGGTATTGGCTGAGCTTCGCGGCGGATGGCCAAAACGATTCCTATGGCGGGTCGATCGCCGACCTTCGCCTCTGCGCCGGCACATGCGTGAATACGGTGCAGGACAATTTCCCGTCCGCATGGCTGACCTCGACGAACCTGTTCGAGGACACGTTCGAGAGCCCGACCTATTCCTATTCAACGACCGGTTCGAGCGCTTATGTCAACGCCAACGGCAATATGAACAATAGCGTCGGGACCAGCGGCGCGTCGAACGACGGCTGGCCGAATCTGGCGGCGAGCGGCTGGGCGGCGGCGCCTTACAACCAAATCGACTACGTCATGAAAAGCGCGGCTCAAGGCTCGCAGGCGGTTGAGGTCGACGGAACCAAGTCGGGTTCGATGACCACCTCCAATCGCCTGATCAGCCGCGGTTTCCTGCTCGACCCGGGATATTATCAGGTAAGCTACGATTACATCTCCGATGGGCAATTCTCGTCCTTGTCGGGCGTCTATTGCGGGGCGACGCCTTCGGCGGCCAATGTCGCGTCGCTGACAGGGACCGCCACCGCCAAATCGCGGCCGACCGGCGTTTCGGCCACCGAGAATCTCAACAGCAACATCGTCGGCCTCTTCATGTCGCATGCGTTGGAGGCGAGCACGCCGATCGGCGGAGGAGCGCTCAACTCCACGACCTCCTACACCAATCCGGACGGCACCACGTCGACGACTCCGACCGTCGCGCCCAACGGCATCAGCCTCACCAGCTATAATTCATCGCAGGTCAATCCGCTCCTCGACATCTGCGGTTATGCAACAACCTGGCAAGCCCGCACGGCCAGCATCCTGATCACCAAGCCGGCCTATTACTGGCTGACGGCCTCCGCGCTTGGCGCGCCGGCGGCGACTTATGGCGGGACCATCGACGATGTGAAGCTGACCGCGCTCGGCAGCCCCTATATGACTTCGCCGCCAGCGAGCTATGTGACGATCCCCGCGCCAAGCCCGACGCATGACACGCTGACCAGCTATACCGGCTTCTCGATCGTCGCGGACCCCATGACCCCTCCGGCAGCGGAACAGTGAGCTGCGCCGCGCGTCAGCGCCGGCCGGCGCAAAGAGGGCTTTCGCCGTTTCTGCACGACGGGCGGGGCGCCGCCGCCATCGAATTTGCGATCGTGTCCTCGCCCTTCATTTTGCTCCTGGTCGCGCTCCTGCAGATGTGCCTCTATTTCATGGCGCAATCCGCTCTCGACAGCGGCGTATTGCGCACAGCGGAAACGCTCCGCAACAATTTCACAACAGGCGCGACGCCGACGTTGCCGAACGCCGCTGCCCTGAAGGCTGCTGTCGTGGCGAGCGCCGGCGGACTCATCAATAATGACTCGACCTCCGCGGTCGAGATCAGGGAATTGATCTTGCTCGACAGCGCGGCTGTGCCCATCGTGGACGGCACGAACGATTATGGCTCGACCACGAGCGTTCTTGTGTTGCGGGCGCAGGCGAGCGTGCTAATTTTCGCGCCAGGATTCAGTTCGCTTGCGAAGGTCCAATCGGCCGCGCTCGTCCGTCGTCAAGGCACGTAAGCCATGCCACATGCGCCAAGCAAATTCTGGACGTCGAAGCGAGCGGCCGCAGCGTCGGAGTTTGCCCTTGTCCTGCCTATCATTCTCTTCATGTTCGCCGCGATCGTCGAATTCGGGCGCATTTTTCAAGTCTATGTCGCGACCAACCGTTTGGCGACGCAATTTGCGATCGCCTGGGCGGATTGCGCGACGGCCTGCCAGACGGAACTTAACGAATATTCATCCTCCTACACGATCGCCAATATCGCGCCGCAGCTCACCACGACCAGCCCACCGCTGACGCTGACCATGTTCGAAGTCACAATGTCAGGGACGACGCCGACCGTCGTCTATTCCTATCCCGCCAGCGCGACGATGACGGCGGCGCAGACAACCGTGGCGCAAGCCAATTTCTCTTCCGGCCAGACAGGCGTCATCGTCACCGCGTCCTACGCCCATACTTTGGATTTTTTCAATAGTTTGATGGCGCCAATTCTCGGGCCCTATCTGAATCCAACCTACACTGTCGCCCAACTGAAAAACTATACATGAAGGCCCTCGGGAGCGAGCAGACCCTGTCGCGATTCGGTCGTCGGCTGCCGCATGGATTTCCGACGAACTTTGCGCGGAAATCCCGACCGAGTTGCCGCGCGCGCGCGGTGCTGCTAATTTGTCATATTAGTTTCGCCATGGCCCACAGGATACGTTAGGGCTTTGGAAAGGAAGCGGGGGCAAAAGTGACCGTTGGAATGAAGTTGTCATGCGGTCGTCGCCCGCCGGGCTTCCGCTTATCCGATTGTTCTTGCGTTGACGCCGTCGCGTCGCCGTCCCGAGTTCGTATCCATGATTAACGTCTCCCGCCTGTTCGTGGACGCAATTTCAAGACGGCAGGTAGCGCAAATTGCGGTGCTGACGATCGCGGCAGGCGTCACGGGCTGCGCGCAACCGCCGCAAGTCAGGCACTCGTCCAATGGGCGAGAGTATTTCTCACAGGCAAAATACGGCCACGCCAGTCCGCGCGTGATTGGCGACGGACAAGCCGTTCCGCACGGCGGCGGCCAATATCTCGTCGGACACGCCTATACGATCGCCGGCCATACCTATTATCCCTCGGAAAATGAATCCTATACGGCCGTCGGCATGGCGTCTTGGTACGGCGACGCCTTCCAGGGACGTCGTACGGCCAATGGCGAAATCTACGACAAGGAATCCATTTCCGCGGCCCATCCGACCATGCCCTTGCCGAGCTACGCCAGGGTCACCAATCTGGGCAACGGCCATTCGATCATCGTGCGCGTCAACGATCGCGGTCCTTACCACGGCGGGCGCGTCATGGACGTTTCTTCGCGCGTCGCCGACGCGCTCGACTTCAAGGGCGCCGGCACGGCTCACGTCAAAGTCGAATATATCGGCCGCGCCGCGCTTGAAGGCTCCGACGATTCAAAGCTTTTGGCGACGCTGCGTCTTGACGGCGCCCCGGCGACGCTGGATGGCGCGCCGGACGGCAGCCCGGTGATGATGGCCAGCAACAGCAATCCGGTCGCGAGTCTGGCGAAAGCTCTGACCCCCGCTCCGGCGCGTCCACAACCTCCGGCGCCTCCGGCGCCCGAACCCGCGCCCGCCGCCCCGATGGAAGCTCTCGCGGAGCCGGCGAAACCGTTGCCGATCCACGCGCCGACCCCGCCCGCGCGCCCCTTCGATCTCGGCACGATCCCGGACGCGGCGGTCCCCGTGACGGCCGTCAGGTCATCGGAAATGACGCCGCCTCCTCGTCCCAAACTGCAGACGGCCGCGACCGACAACGCTCTCTATTTCGCCGACAGCGCCAGTGTGCGAATGTTCATGCGACACGGGGGGCCGTTCGATCGGCTTAAGGCGCAGGGCTTCGTTCCGTTGAGCAAACAGCCCTAAACACTCCGGGACGGCGCGCTATCTCGGCCGTTGATTTGCCGGCTTTGCAATGCAAATAGGAGGGAACCGCGCTGGCGATGTCGTCCGCGCAGCTCGAGGGGCGCCCTTGTTGAGTTTGCGCGCGACCATGGTTCCGGTTGTCGTGGCTATCGCCGCCGGATGGAGTCTCGTCCAGGCTCAGGCGCAGAGCTTTCAAACCAACGCGCCATTCGCCTTGCTCATGGATTATGAGAGCGGCGCGGTTCTGTTCGAAAAGAACGCCGACGAGCTGATGTCGCCGGCGTCAACGTCAAAGCTGATGACGGCCGAGATCGTGTTCCACGAAATCAAAGAAGGCCGCCTCAAACTTGACGATGAATTTGAAGTCTCGGAAAATGCGTGGCGGACGGGAGGAGCGCCCTCCCATGGTTCAGCGATGTTCTTGTCCGTCCATAGCAGGGCGCGGATCGAAGATCTCCTGCGCGGCCTGCTGATCGAATCCGGCAATGACGCGGCGATTACGCTGGCCGAGGGCGTCTCCGGCACCGAAGAGAATTTCGTCGCCCTCATGAACAAGCGCGCCGCCGCGCTCGGCATGACGCATTCCACATTCGCCAATGTCTGGGGCAAGGGCGATCCGCACGAACGGGTGACGCCGCGCGAAATGGCGCAATTGGCCGCTCATATCATTACGGACTATCCCGATTTTTATCACTATTTCGGCGAGCGCGAGTTCACCTGGAACAAGATCCGCCAGCTCAACCGCAATCCCTTGCTGACGATGGATCTGGGCGCGGACGGCCTGAAGACCGGCGATATCGCCGAGAGCGGTTTTGGCCTGGTTGGATCGGCCGTCCAAAACGGGCAACGATTGATCGTCGTCGTCAACGGCCTGAAGACGGCGGCCGAGCGGGCCGAGGAATCGCGCAAGCTCCTGGACTGGGGCTTTCGATCTTTCGACGCCAGGACGCTGTTCCAGCCGGGCGATGTTGTCGGCCAGGCTGAAGTATACGGCGGCGCGCAGGGGGAGGTGGCGTTGGTGGCCGAAAAGCCGGTCAAAGTTTTCGCCGCGCATGGATCGGGAGAGAGGCTTTCGGCGAAGATCGTCTATCAAGGCCCGCTCATCGCGCCGGTGGCGGAAGGCGTTGAGGTCGGCCAGCTCAAAATATGGCGCGGCCAGACGCAGGTGCTCGAAATTCCGATCAGAACCGGCGGATCGGTCGCGACGGGAACGCTGACGCAACGCGCGCTTGACGCTGGGCTTGAATTAGCCGGCGGATTCTTGCGCAAGACTTTTGCGAAGAACTGACGATGAGCGCGCCAGCCAAAGGCCGGTTTATCACGCTGGAAGGCGGGGAGGGGGCGGGGAAGTCGACCCAGGCTCAATTATTGGCGCAAAGGCTCGAACCCATGGGGATTTCCGTCGTCGTCACCCGTGAGCCCGGCGGGTCGCCGGGCGCCGAGGCGTTGCGCGATGTCATTCTGTCGGGAAAGGCCGCGCCGTTTGGCCCCGCCGGCGAGGCCATTCTGTTCAGCGCCGCGCGCATCGATCACATCGATCACACGATTGCGCCCGCCCTCCATCGCGGCGCCTGGGTGATCTCAGACCGTTTCGCCGATTCGACCAGGGCCTATCAGGGCGCGGCCGGCAAACTCGATCCGGCCTTGATCGCCAGCCTTGAACGCGTCGCCGTCGGCGATGTCAGACCCGACCTGACGCTCATCCTCGATCTGCCGACCGAAACAGGGCTCGCACGCGCGGCGGCCAGACGCGGCAAAAAGGAAATGGCGGACCGGTTCGAGCGCGAGGACGCCGCTTTCCATGAAACCCTGCGCCAGGCGTTTCTGGATATTGCGCGGAGCGAGCCGGAACGCTGCGCCGTCATCGACGCCGACAAGTCGCCGCAAGAAGTCGCAGAGGCGATCTGGGCCTGCGTGCGCGACCGGCTAGCGAGCGCCCTCCAGACGGAAAGCGCCCCCCCATGAGCCGAGCTCCCGAAAGCGCCACGCAGGAAAGCGACCTTTACGCCGGCGCGCCGCATCCGCGCTTTACGAAGACATTGGTCGGCCATGCTGTCGGCGAGAGCGAGCTGCTCAACGCCTATCGTTCGGAGAAGCTCGCCCATGCCTGGCTGATCGGCGGCCCGGAGGGCGTCGGCAAGGCGACGCTCGCCTGGCGCTTTGCGCGTTTCGTTCTCGCCCAGCCCGATCCGACCAGCGCGCAGGTGCGCGCCGCCCAGGACATGAGCGTCGATTTGGAAGCGCCGGCCGTGCGGCAAGTCCTGGCGCTGGCCCACCCCGACCTCGCCGCATTGCGCCGAAACTGGAATGCGCAATCGAAGAATTTCTATTCGGAAATTCGCGTCGAGGACGTGCGCAACGCCCTGCAATTGTTTCAGAAGTCGGCGGGCGCCGGCGGTTGGCGCATTTGCATCGTCGACAGCGCCGAGGACCTCAATCGCGCCGGCGCCAACGCGCTGCTCAAGATGATCGAGGAGCCGCCGCCGCGCTCCCTGTTCCTGATTGTCGCCCATAGGCCGGGCCAAGTTCTCGCCACGATCCGATCGCGCTGCCGGCGCCTCACTCTGGACGGCCTTGCGCCTTCCGACATCACGCAAATAATCGGGGGACTTGGCGAACCCTGGGCGGCGATCCCGCAAGCGGAAGCAAACCGCGCCGCGGCGCGCGCCAACGGGTCGGTGCGCGAGGCTCTCAAGCGCCTCGATCCGGCCGCCGGCGAGGTCGGCGCCCTGATCGAGGCGGCGATCGCGCGATTGCCGGACGCTGACTTTCGCGAAATCCATAAACTCGCGGACGCCGTCAGCGCGCGCGGCGCGGGCGACGCCTTCGACGGGTTGATGAACGCGCTCTATGATTGGCTCGCCGCGCGCGCAAAGAGCGGCGAACAGGGAGCGCGTCTTGCGTCAATTGCCGAGGTATGGGACAAGATTCGCGCCGCGACGCGTGAGACCGAGAGCTATAATCTCGACAAGAAATTGCATGTCCTGTCGGTTTTCGCCGAACTTTCCGCCGTCGCGCGCCGCCTGTAAAAGTCGAAGCTCCTAGAGCATTTTCGAGATACGGGAAACTCTAGGACCATCATTGATGACCCAGCGCCAACGTTTCTATATCACCACCGCGATTCCCTACGCCAACGGGGCGCCTCATATCGGCCATGCCTATGAGCGCATCGCGACGGACGCAATCGCCCGATTCATGCGGTTGGATGGACGCGACGTCCTGTTCGTCACCGGCATGGACGAACATGGCCTCAAAGTGCAGCAAACGGCGGCCCGCGAAGGCCTGACGCCGCAGGAATTCGTCGACAGCGTCGCCGCTGAGTTCGAGGCGATGGGCGAGGCGCTCAATGCGCGCGCCGACGACATCGTGCGCACGACGCAGGATCGTCACAGGCGCGCGAGCCAGGCGATCTGGGAGCGGATGAAGGCCAACGGCGACGTCTATCTGTCGAAATACGCAGGCTGGTATTCGGTGCGCGACGAAGCCTATGTCGACGAAAGCGAACTCATCGATGGACCCAACGGCGCCAAACTCGCGCCGAGCGGGGCGCCGGCGCAATGGGTGGAGGGGGAGGAGAATTATTTCTTCCGCCTCTCAGACTTTCGCGACAGACTGCTTGCGCATTACGAAGCGAACCCGGACTTCGTCACGCCGGAAAAATACCGCAACGAGATCGTCGCTTTTGTGAAGCGCGGCCTCAAAGACCTTTCGATCAGCCGCACTGCTTTCGATTGGGGCGTGCCGGTCCCCGGCGATCCCAAGCATGTGATGTATGTTTGGGTGGACGCGCTGACGAACTACATCACCGCGACCGGCTTTCCCGACGACGGCCCGCGCGCGAAATTCTGGCCGGCGGACGCGCATGTCATCGGCAAGGACATTTCTCGCTTTCATGCGATCTACTGGCCGGCGTTCCTGATGTCGGCGAAATTGCCGTTGCCCCGACAGGTCGTGGTGCATGGGTTTCTCTTCAACCGCGGCGAGAAAATGTCGAAGTCGACGGGCAATGTGATCAGCCCCGCGACCCTTGTCGCCGACTACGGCCTCGACCAATTGCGCTATTTCTTCCTGCGCGAAGTGCCGTTTGGGCAGGACGGCAATTATTCGCATGAGGCGATCGTTCAGCGCATCAACGCCGATCTCGCCAATGATCTTGGCAATCTCGCGCAACGCTCGCTGTCGATGATCGCCAAGAATTGCGCGAGCGCCGCGCCCGATTGGCGCGAAAGCGCGCCAACAAGCGACGACCTCGAATTACTCGCCGAGGCCGACGCCCTGCTGGCGACCGCCCGCGACCATATGAAGAGTTACGCGATCCACCAATATCTCGGCGCGATATTCGATGTCGTCGCCAAGGCGAACCGCTATTTCGCCAATAACGAACCCTGGAAGCTCGCCAAAACCGATCCCGCCCGGATGCGGATGGTGCTTTACGTGACGATCGAGACGTTGCGCATCGCGGCAATTCTGCTGCAGCCGGTGCTTCCGGGCGCGATGGGCAAGCTGCTCGATCTTCTGGCGGTTCCAATGGAGGCGCGCGATTTTGCGGCGCTCGTTGACGAGCGCGGAGCTGGGCGCCTGGAGGCGAGCCACCGGCTCAAATCGGGGGCGCCCCTGCCTGCGCCCGCCCCCATTTTTCCGCGCTACGTCGAACCCGGGGTCGAGGCGCCATGAGGCTCATCGACAGCCATTGCCATCTCGATTTTCCCGACTTCGCGGAGGAGATCGAGGCCGTCGTCGCGCGCGCCGGCGCGGCGGGCGTCGAGAGGCTCGTCACGATCTCGACGCGCGTCGCGCATGGCGCGCGGCTCGTCGCGCTCGCCGAGCGGTTCGCCCAGATCTATTTCACTATCGGCACCCACCCGCATCAGGCGAGCGAGGAGGCGGAAACCGACGCCGCCGCGATAAGGGCGTTCGCCGCTCATCCCAAATGCGTGGGGATCGGGGAGGCGGGGCTCGATTATCACTATGATTATGCGCCGCGCGATGTCGCGGCCAAGGTGTTCCGCGCGCAAATCGGCCTTGCTCGCGCGCTTGATTTGCCGCTCGTCATCCATGCGCGAGACGCCGACGACGATGTCGCCGCGATTCTTGCGGAGGAAATGGGGAAGGGCGCCTTCAAGGCGGTTTTGCATTGCTTCACGTCCTCGCGCGCCCTGGCGCAAACCGGGCTTGCGCTCGGCCTCTACGTGTCCTTCTCGGGCGTGCTGACTTTCAAGAATTCGCAGGATCTGCGCGACATCGCGCGCGATGTGCCCATCGATCGAGTACTAGTCGAAACCGACGCGCCATTTCTGGCGCCCGCTCCCTATCGGGGCAAACGCAACGAACCGTCTTTTGTGACCGAAACCGCGCGTATGCTGGCGCAGGTCAAAGGCGTTGACGAGGAGGCGATCGCCGCTGCAACGCGCGCCAATACGCTGCGGCTGTTTTCCAAAATGCCGCCGATGGATGAAGCCGCTTGAGCGTCGCGCTGACCATTTTGGGATGCGGCTCGTCCGGAGGCGTGCCGCGCGTCGCGCAAGGCTGGGGCGATTGCGATCCCAACAATCCGCGCAATCGACGACGGCGCTGTTCGGTCCTGCTGGAACGCAGCGGGGGCGCCGGAAGCAGCGGTAAGACGAGCGTGCTTGTCGATACATCGCCCGATCTGCGCGAGCAATTGCTGAGCGCCGCGGTAGAGCGTCTCGACGGCGTGCTCATGACCCATTCGCACGCCGATCATACGCATGGCATGGATGACCTGCGCCCGCTCGTGATCGCGATGCGCAAGCGGATCGACATCCATATGGACGAGGCGACGTCGCGCGCGGTCCTGCAGGCCTTCGACTATCTCTTCGAATCGCCGGCGGGGAGCCTTTATCCCCCGCTCGCCAATGAAAAGCGCCTCGTAAACGGGCAGGCGGTTCGGATCGAGGGGCAGGGCGGCCCGATCGAAGCGCTGCCCTTCCTGCTCGAACATGGGGAAATCCCCGCCCTAGGCCTCCGATTTGGCGCCCTCGCCTATACGCCGGACCTCAACGGCATTCCCGCGGCAAGTCTACCCTTCCTCGAAGGGCTCGATACGTGGATCATCGACGGCTTGCGCTATAAGCCGCATCCAACCCATCTGTCGGTCGACGAAGCGCTCGCCTGGATCGAAAAAATGCAGCCGCGCCGCGCCATCATCACCAATCTTCACACCGACCTCGACTATGAAGAACTCAAGCGGCGCTTGCCGGAGAAAGTCACGCCGGCCTATGACGGCATGCGGATCGACGTGCCGGATATCTGAGCGACGCTTGAAATTTGCGAAAGTCTTTGCGTTTCGTTCGGGCTTGACGCGGCTATGGGTCAAGCTCGACAAGAATGCGTCTGAAACGAGATATCGCTCATGAAACCCGCCATTCGCAACGCTATTCACGCCTTCATCGAGGCGAACCGCGACGCCGAGACACGTTTTCTCGCGCAAATCGTCAAAGTTCCCTCCGATAATCCGCCCGGCGATTGCGATCCGGCGGCGGCGCTGACCGCCAAGCTTCTCGAAGGCCTCGGCTTCACCGTCGAGAGCCATAAGGTTTCCACCGATCTCGTGCGCGCCAACGGCATGATCTCGGCTTCCAACCTGATCGTGCGCCGGCGGTTCGGCGCGGGGCCGACGATCGCGCTGAACGCACATGGCGATGTCGTGCCGCCAGGCGCAGGCTGGACGAAGGATCCATATGGCGCTGAGATCGTCGACGGGTGGATGTATGGACGCGGCGTCGCGGTGTCGAAATCCGATATCGCGACTTATGCGTTCGCCTTGCTGGCGCTTGAAAAGAGCGGCGCCAAGCTCAGCGGCGCGATCGAACTGCACATCACCTATGACGAGGAGGCGGGCGGCGAAATCGGGCCGCGCCTGCTGCTGGAGAGCGGCCTTTCGCACCCCGATCTCGCACTGGGCGCCGGCTTTTCCTATGGCGTAGTGACAGCCCACAATGGCGCGCTCCACCTTGAGGTGGAGGTACTCGGTCGCTCGGCCCATGCGGCCAAGCCTTTCACCGGGGTCGATGCGCTGGAGGCGGCGAACGCTGTTCTGAGCGCGCTCTATCTTTGGCGCCGCGGCCTCGCGGCCAAAGTCTCAGCCGTTCCCGGCATCGGCTCTCCGCAAATGACCGTCGGGCTGATTTCGGGCGGCATCAACACCAATGTCGTGCCCGATCGCGTGGTCTTTCGCCTCGACCGTCGCATGATCCCTGAAGAAAATCCCGTCGAGGTTGAGGCGGAACTGCGCGAAGTCATTGCTCATGCCGCCAAAGCCTATCCTGAAGCGAAAGTCGACGTGCGGCGCATTCTGCTTGCCGAGCCGCTGATGCCGACGCCAGCCGGCGAAAAACTGACCCGGACTCTATGCGTCTTCGCCAGCGAAATCATAGGCGAAGAAATCAAGGCCGGCGGCGTGCCGCTCTACACGGACGCGCGTCACTACGCCAAGGCCGGCGTGCCCATCGTCCTTTATGGCGCTGGGCCGCGCACGATCGAAGAAGCCAACGCACATCGCGCCGACGAGCGTCTGCCGTTGGCCGATCTCTACAAGGCGACCGAAATCGTCGCTTTGACGTTGGCCGAGATGCTTGGCGCTGACTGAAATCGCGGGGCCCGCATTCGCAGCTTGGCTGATAGGACGTGTGAGAATAAGTCGACAAGCGACTGAACATGAATATCTATGATCGTTTGTCAGATGCTGCGCCCAGCTCGTTCTGATGTGCCATCAGGTTCCATAATATACATTATGCGAATCGCGGATGGTTTCTTATCGCCCTGGCCGCCGGTTGGATTCAAGCGCTCAGTGAAAACTGATCCGGGCTCGATTCAAACCGTTCAACGTCGTCCCCGTCGCGAAGCGCATCAACCCCGTCAGACAATCGGACGCGATTTCGACCGGAGGCCTTTGCCGCGTAAAGGGCGCGGTCGGCTGCCGAGTAGAGCTGATCGAATGTCTCACTCTTCCGGCGCAGCGCGATCCCGGCTGAAATCGTCACACGGACCGCCAGGCCATTAATAAGGACCGGCGTCGAGCCCACCCTTTCGCAAAACGCCATCAGCTTGGCGGTCAGAGATTCAGCCGAGACGCCCGATGATAGCAGCGCGAATTCTTCGCCGCCGACCCGCGCGACATGGCCGATTTCGCTAAAGTCCGCCGCCATCATTTGGCCTACCGATCGTATGACGGCATCGCCAGCAAGATGGCCGTGCGTATCGTTGACGCGCTTGAACCGATCGATATCGATAATCACCAGGGCCAGCGTTTTCAACTTTGCGGTATAGACGACCTCCATCAGCGCGCGGCGATTGGGAAGCCCGGTGAGTTGGTCCGTGCGACTAAGCTTTTCGGCCAATAATTTGGGCCCGATAGAGTTCGAGATGAGCGTTGCCGATCGTGCGGGAGATCGGAATCGCGAGGGCCAAAACCAATATGACCGTGATCGCCCAGGAGCGCAGGCACGTCGCCCAGTCGACAAAGAAAGCCAACTGGTTGGTGACGTCGACCGCCAGAGCGACCGCGACGCAGACGCCGGTGATGCAACCGACATAATTGAAGAGTTCGCGCTTGTTCGTAATCGAAGCGCGAAATATGCGCATGATGAAATTCGGCCGCAAAGCCATAACGTGCCGCCCGAAGGTTTCCACGATCCAATGGCGTTTATGGGCTTAAACATCGTAAGGCCGACTTAACGACAATCGTATTTTCCTAACCTACATCGCGCGCCCGTCATGCGGATTGCATGTGCTGATTGGCTCCCCTATAAGGGCGGCCGTCGGAGTGTAGCGCAGCCCGGTTAGCGCACTTGTCTGGGGGACAAGGGGTCGTGGGTTCGAATCCCGCCACTCCGACCATTTTTCTGCGGCTTGGCCGACCCTCTTGCTAGCGCGCGAGCGCGAGAATGCGCTCACCCTCGCTGATATCGGCAAGTGCGGCCCGCAGCGCCTGTAAATCATCCAGGGAGAATCTCATCGACGCCGCCTTCCCGTCGACCGCCGTCGGCGCTTCAGTCTCTGGCGATCGGACAACGGGATCGTGCTGTTCGGGATGCGAGCGCTCAGCGGCGGCCCCGAAGGCGGCGTCGTCCGAAGCCTGGGGCAGTCTCGCTGAGGCGACAGCGCGCGCGCCCTGCTCTTTGAACAGCTTTTGGACGCCTTTGATCGTATATCCCTGTCCATAGAGGAGCTGCTTGATCGCGCGCAAAAGCTCGACATCGTCGGGGCGATAATATCGGCGCCCGCCTCCACGTTTGAGCGGCTTGATTTGCGGGAATCGCGTTTCCCAGAAGCGCAGCACGTGTTGCGGCAAATCCAGATCGTCGGCCGCTTCGCTGATGGTGCGGAATGCGTCAGGACTCTTGTCCATGGCTCCTCACATTGACGCGGACGTCAGAACCGCACGGCGGATCAATCCTTGTCGGAACCATTGGCGGCGCCGCCATTGATCCGTGATTTCAGAACGTTCGACGGCTTGAAGACCATCACCCGCCGCGGAAGAATCGGCACTTCAACCCCCGTCTTGGGATTGCGACCGATGCGCTGACCCTTCGAGCGCACCACAAAGGAACCGAATGAAGACAACTTCACCGTTTCTCCGCGCGCCGCCGCATCGCATATTTCGTCGAGGACCGTCTGCACCAGATCGGAAGACTCGGTGCGCGAAAGCCCTACGCGCTGATAAACCGCTTCCGACAAATCCGCGCGCGTTATGGTGCGCGCGGAATGGCGGCCAATCTTCTGCTCGGACATGCTAATCCCCAACTCAATTTCAGCCCGAAGAGCCTAGCCTTGCGCCATCTTGCCGTTTCGCCCATCAATTTGGCGACGGCAAACGATGTGTGGGCAATACCTTAGAGCATAACGAGACGGAATTGAAACCGGCTCGATAGGCTTGCAACCAAAATTTCTATAAAGCGAACGCCGTTTCGATGAAACGACGTTGCCGTTAAGGTCAATTGGCTCCCTGGAAAAACTGGACAGGCATCTAAGACATGAATGATGAAAGTCGGGTCGCCCTCGTCACCGGCGCTTCGCGCGGCATTGGCCGCGCGGTCGCCATCGCCCTCGCCCGATCAGGCGCGCATATCATCGCTTTGGCGCGCACGCAGGGCGCGCTCGAGGAGCTCGACGACGAAATTCGCGCGCTGCGCCCGGCCGAACAAAGTCCTGCGACGCTTGTTCCTTGCGATTTGCGCGATCATGCCGCCATCGACCGGCTCGGCGAGGCGATTTTCAAACGCTGGGGTCGTCTTGACGCGTTCGTTGGCAATGCCGGCCTGCTCGGCCCCCTTTCGCCTCTTCATCACGTCGACCCCAAGCCATGGGATGATGTTCTGGCTGTCAATGTGACCGCGAATTGGCGGCTCATCCGCGCGCTCGATCCTTTGCTGCGAGCTTCGAGCGCCGGTCGCGTCGTTTTCATTTCCTCCGGCACCGCTCATCGCAGCCAATTGCGCGCCTATTGGGGACCCTATGCCATTTCGAAAGCCGCCCTCGACGCCCTGGCCCGCACCTATGCGGCCGAAACCGTCAATACGTCGCGGATTCGCGTCATGCTGGTCAATCCAGGCCCGCTCCGCACCAGGATGCGCGCTGCCGCCATGCCGGGCGAGGATCCGCTGAGCCTGCGCGCGCCGGAAGAGCTCGCGCCGAAAATAGTCGAAATGTGTTCGCCTGAATGGCAGGAGACCGGCACGCTCTATGACTTCCCCCAGGACAAGGTCCTGTCGTTTCGGGGACCGGAATAGGACGATTATATCGAATTTCTCGTCGATTTTGCTTGCGCTGACGCCAGCCTGCCCTATAAGCGCGCCAGTCGATGCGTCCCGCTGGGGGCTGAACGGAAGACATGCGCTGGCGTTTTTCGCCAATTCATGGGGGCTTGAGAGCCCGACTTCCCGTGTTCCCGCCTTCGATCAGATCCGGTCGAGCCTTTCCACGGGGCTCGAAGGGCTCAGCGTGGGTCGCATAACGCAAAAGGAAAGAAAGGCTCATCATGGCTCTATACGAGCATGTCTATATGGCGCGTCAGGACGTGACCACCCAGCAAGTCGAAGCTTTGACCGAACAGCTCAAGGGCATTCTGGCCGCCCACGGCGGTTCGGTGACCAAGGTCGAATATTGGGGCGTGAAATCTCTCGCCTTCCGCGTCAAGAAAAACCGCAAGGCCCATTTCTCCCTGCTCAACATTGACGCGCCCTCGGCGGCTGTCGTCGAAATGGAGCGTCAGCTTGGCCTGAACGAAGATGTGATCCGGCATCTGACGTTGCGCGTCGATGAACACGAAGAAGGTCAGTCGGCGATGTTGCGCAAGCGCGACGACGCCGACCGCGACGATCGCGGCGAGCGCCGCGGCGCCCGCTTCGATCGCGGCGATCGGCCCGATCGCGGCGACCGCCCGGATCGTCCCCGCCGTCCCCGTGACGATTCAGCCGCAGGAGCTTTCTGATGGCAACCGCCCCTCGCCGCCCCTTCTTCCGTCGCCGCAAGACCTGCCCTTTCTCGGGTCCCAACGCGCCCAAGATCGACTACAAGGACACGCGCCTGCTCTCTCGTTATATTTCCGAGCGCGGCAAGATCGTGCCCTCGCGCATCACCGCGGTCTCAGCCAAAAAGCAGCGCGAACTCGCCCAGGCGATCAAGCGCGCGCGCTTCCTTGGCCTGCTGCCTTACGTGATCCGGTAAAATTCGGGTCGGGGCGCGTGCGTCCCCAAACGATGAACGATCAAGTCGATCGCGCCGGATAGACCGGCGCGGTTTGGCTGGGAGAGGCGGCGGCGAGCCGACCTTTTCCTAACCGCCATAAGGCGCGGGACAGCTCGACGATGATGCAACGCATTGGTATCGCCATTGGTGCGGGTCTGGCCGCCGCCCTACTTTTCGTCGTCACGGCGAAAGGCACGTTGCTGGCTATACTGCTCGCCTATCTCTCGCCGTTGCCAATCGTGATCGCCTCGCTCGGCTGGGGCCTGGATATGGGCGCGCTGGCGGCGGCGATCGCCAGCGTGGTCGCCGCGGCCTTGATCGATCCGCTCTCGGGCGGCGTGTTCGCCGCTTCGATCGCCCTTCCCCCTTGGCTTCTGAGCGCCGCGGCTTTGCTGCCGCGGCAAAAACTTTATCCGCGCGCCGCCGCCGCCAATGGCGAGAAGACGTGGTTTCCTGTTGGCGGAATCGTCGCCATCGCGGCATTGATGGGCGCCCTTGTCGGCGCTGGCATGCTGGCGTCGATGATATTGGACTATGGCGGCTACCAAAATGGCGTCGATGCGATGGCGGCCAAATTGATCCCCCGTCTCAGGGATGCGTTCGATGACGTGATGACATTGCCAAGCGACATCACCATCGAGGATTTCGCCGCGACGATCGTACGCCTTTTTCCGGCTGTGCTGGCGGCGTCGACCTGCCTGATGTTTTGCGCCAATTTCTACGCAGGCGCCCGCGCCGTGCAATTGTCGCATCGATTGAAGCGCCCGTGGCCGAACTTGCCCGAGGGACTGGTTCTGCCGCAGTTTTTGGGGATCGGTTTGATCGCATGCGCCGGGCTTGCTCTGTCGCTGCGCGGCTCTGGCGAATATGTCGCCTGGATCGGCGTTGGCGCTCTGGGTTGCGCTTATGTCATGCAAGGGCTCGCCGTCGTTCATTCGCTTTCGCGCGGCCTGCCCGTTCGAATCCCTGCGCTGATCGCTCTTTATCTCGGCTGCATGGTCACAGCGCGCTGGTCCTTGCCCGCGCTCGCGCTCGTCGGCCTCGTCGAAAGCTTGCTGTCGTTGCGCGCTAGGCGCGCCGCGGCGGCCAACGCCAAACCCTGAACACGAAATCAAAAGGAGAGAAAAATGGAAGTCATTCTGCTCGAACGCGTCGCCAAGCTTGGTCAAATGGGTGAGACGGTGCGCGTCAAGGACGGGTTCGCCCGTAATTTCCTTCTGCCGCGCGGCAAAGCCTTACGCGCCACGGAAGGCAACAAGAAAAAGTTCGAGGGCCAGCGCCACCAGCTTGAAGCGCGCAATCTCGAACTGAAGAACGAAGCGGCTGTGGTCTCCGAGAAGCTCGACGGCCAGAGCTTCATCATCATCCGTCAGGCGGGCGAAACCGGCCAGCTTTACGGATCGGTGTCGGCCCGAGACATTGCCGAGGCGATTACTGCCGCCGGCGTCTCGGTCCACCGCAATCAAGTCACCCTGCTCCATCCGATCAAGACGCTGGGCCTTCATAAGACACCCGTGCATCTGCATCCCGAAGTGTTGGCCACTGTCACCATCAACGTCGCCCGGTCGCAGGAACAGGCGGAGCGCCAGTCAAAGGGCGAGGATCTTTCGGTGCGCGAAGAGACGTCGATGGACGATCTGGGGCTCGAAGTCGGGCAGGCGCTGGCCGAGGCGGGCCCTGGCGAGAGCCTCGGGAGAGAGTGAAGCCAGGGCTGACGGCTTTGACGGCCGGCCCTTTATTCGGCGATCAATTTGCGGTGAGCTGCGAACGATCGGCGCGGAACTTGTTGCATGCCGTCTCCAACCCTCGCACAGCGAAGCGATGGAACTGAAGGCGGCGCCTGGCGCCGAACCGCTGCGGCGTTATTCGCGAACGGCTATGATCCTTCACTGGATCATAGCCGTGTTGATCCTCGCGAACATAATACTCGTCTATATCGTCGATCACTTGCCCGACGATTATGTTCGTCCCGTCATCGACACGCATAAGTCGATCGGCATTACCGTTCTTGGCTTGGCGATTCTGCGCCTGTTGTGGCGATATGCGCATCGTCCGCCGCCCCTGCCGGCGTCCTATCGTCCTTGGGAGCGGATCAGCGCAAGCGCCGTGCATATCGTGCTCTATGTTCTAATCTTCGCCATTCCGATATCCGGCTGGATGCACGATTCCGCCTTCAAGGACGCGGCTCTTTATCCGATGCGGCTGTTTGGCCTGGTTTCGTGGCCGCGGATAAGCCTGATCGCCAATGTCGAGCCGCAAACAAAAGAATTCCTGCACAACCTGTTCGGCGCGGCTCACCGCTGGCTTGGCTATGGGCTTTTCGGCCTGTTCGCCCTGCATGTCATCGGCGCGATGAAGCATCAATTCTGGGATCGCGAGCCGGAACTGCAACGCATGGTTCCATGGGGCGCGTTGACCACGAAAGAGACGAAATAGCAGCGCAACGTCGGCCGCAAAAGTCGCGCGCCGAACGCCGCTCCGCAGCCGCGGGCGCGGTTTTTGCCTGATGAAATTGAGGAAAGCTGCGCAATGTCTTCCCTGACGACAGCTTTTTCCGTCGCATCGCCGCGCCCGATGCCTGTCGCCAGCCTGTTGATTCATGGCTTCGTCATCGTGCTTTGGGTCGCGCTGTTTACCCGGGCTTTCGCGTTCGACGGATTGTTCGCCTGGTCGATCGGCATCGCCTACGCTGGTTACGACACCTTTCTTCTAGCTTTCGTAGCGTGGCAGACCCTACCCCTGATCCGGCCGTCCCGAGCGATTGACGCCGCCGCGCGGCGCCCGACGCTCGGCGTCGTCATCGCCGCCCATAATGAGGCCCGGTCCCTGCCCGTCACCCTTGCCGCTTTGCTCGCCCAATCGGATCCGCCCGACGAAATTCTGATAGCCGACGACGGCTCAAGCGACGACACCGGGCAGGTTCTGACGAACGCGTTTCGATTAGCCACGCCCCCGTCAGGCGAAGTCAGCGCGCCCTCGCCTGGTCATCCCGGCTTGCGTTGGCTGCGGCTCCCGCATGGCGGCAAAGCACGGGCGCTGAACGCCGCGATTGTGCGGCTCGACACCGAGATTGTTCTGACCGTGGACGCCGACACCTTGCTCGCGCCCGACGCGATCGGCGCCATGCGAAGCGCGTTCGGCGCGGAGCCGGAACTCGTGGGCGCGACGGGTATTTTGATCCCGACGTGCCGCTCCGGCCGAGCGGCCCGGTTTTTTCAGTGGTTTCAGACTTACGAATATATAAGAAGCTTCGTGTCGCGCTACGCCTATATGCGCGCTGACAGTCTCCTGTTGGTCTCGGGCGCTTTTGCTGGCTTTCGGCGCGACGCCCTGCTTGCGGTTGGCGGGTTTGATCCGGAATGCCTCGTGGAGGATTACGAGCTGATCCACCGGCTGCACCGCACTTCCATCGACCACAATCTCCGCTGGCGCGTGCGGGTGGTTGGATCGGCGCGCGCCACCACGGACGCCCCTGGCGCAGTGGGCAGCTTTCTCAACCAGCGCAGGCGCTGGTTCGGCGGCTTTCTGCAAACGCAATATTGGAACCGGGATATGGTCGGCTCCAGCCGCTATGGTCTGTTGGGGACGCTGATGTTGCCGATCAAGGCGTTCGACACGATGCAGCCGATCTACGGATTGACGGCGTTCGGTCTTTTGCTGGTCTTCGCCGCCAGCGGCAAGGCGACGCTTGCCGGTTTGGCGTTGGCGGTGATTGGCGTGAAGATTGCGATTGATCTCATCGCCCACCTCTGGACAATCCATCTCTACAGGCGCTGGACCGGCGATCGCTCCGGCTCCAGCATCGGCTACGCCGTTCTTGCCGTCTTCATCGAACCGTTCAGCTTCCAATTGCTGCGCCATACCGGCGCCGCGTGGGCCTGGCTGTCCTTCCTGACGCGTCACCAAAGCTGGGGCGCCAATAGCCGCGCCGTCGAGGACCGCGGTTTGAAAACCTCCGATCCGATTTCCCGATGATCCAGCGCCGGTCACATAAAGCGAAATTCGCTGACGTGACGATATTCCTCGTCAGGCCGCAGGACGCAGGGCGAGAAATGGCGACGATTGGGGGAGTCGGGAAAAACCTGCGGCTCCAGGCAAAGCCCAGCATGAGCGCCGTAATGAGCGCCGTCGAGGCCCGGCACGGGACAATTCAGTTTGGCCGCGTCATAAAATTGCACCCCGGGTTCGCTCGTATGCAATTCCAACTGCAGGCCGTTTTTGGGGGAGCGCAAGGTCGCCATATGCGCCATGCCGTCCTCGCCGGGCTGGTCAACCGCAACGAAATTCGTATCGTACGTCACGCCTGAATCATTGCGCACGGTTCGCGCCTTGCGGAAATCATAGGGCGTGCCCGCGACGGCGCGAATTTCCCCTGTGGGGATCAACAAAGAATCGGTTGGCGTGAAAAAATCGCAATTCAGCATCAACTCGTGGTCGAGAATGTCGGCCGAGCCATCCAGGTTGAAATAGGCATGCTGCGTCAAATTGACGACCGTCGGCTGGTCGCACACCGCCGAGAGTTCGACGCGCAAAGTCGCGGGTTCGATCATCCGGTAGACGCAGGTCGCCGTGAGCGCGCCGGGAAAGCCCGCATCGCCATCGGGGGAATGCAGCGTCAGGGTCACGGATGAAGACGTGTGTTCGCCCAATTGCCATACGCGCTTGCCATAGCCATGCGGACCGCCGTGCAGCGTATGTTTTTCGCCGGGTTTCACATCGAGGATGTGGACGGTCCCATCCAGCGTGAAGCGCCCTTCGGCGATGCGGTTGGCGAAACGTCCCGGCACGGCGCCAAAGCTTGGCGAATGGGCCAAATAATCCGCGATTGAATTGAGGCCGAGCACAACGCGTTGCGGTCCTTTCGGGGTCGGGACGACGAGATCGCGCAATACGGCGCCCCAGCTCAGGATTTTTGCAACAGCGCCTGCGTTCGAGGCGATCGTCGCCTCGACGACGGGAACGCCATCGACCTCGCCGAACACGCGAATATTCATAGCGACTCCCCTGCTCCGATCATTTTTGCGAGATGGACGATGACGCAAGCGCGCGGCCGCGTCAAAGCCTTCGCGGAGCGGCGATTGGGCGGGCCAGCCGCTGCGGCCAGCCATTTCGCTTTCGACCTCCTCGAACAATCTGATGTAGCGTTCAGCGACATCTTCCCAAGCGAATTTCGCCGCGTGGACGAGCCCACCGACCGCGAAGCGTAACGATTTGGCTGCCGCAGAGGAGCGGCGCCATCGCGGTCTGCTCCCAGATACGGCCTTTGACGCCGCCGAGCGGTTTTGCGGGCGCAAGAATCGTCGCTTGCGATCTGCTTCGCGCTGCGGGTCAACACGCCAGACCTAGCGAGAATTGCTTGCGCGTTCGTTGCTGGGACAAGTTGAATTCGATTCCTCCCGCGACGTCTCGCATTGTCGCCATATCGATTTCGACATATTCGATCTGGTGCGCCATCGGAGGCGGCGTTCGGCTTTGCCGCCGGCTTCTCTGGCTGGTATGAGGAGGGACAGCGCGGATTCCTGTTGGCCTGTTCGGGCGCATGAAGCCGCCCAATCACGACAATCGCAGGCCCGATTTTTAGCGCCCGCCATGGGCGCGCCTAACTTATGGAATTTTCGTCAGCCCCATTGCCGCAAGAGTTTTTACCCGATTCCCCTGATCGGCGACATCGCGGCCGAAAGCCCTTTGCTTGGGTTTAGGCTTCACGTGTTTCTCGTTTGTTCTCATTCGGTATGCTACCCTCCGTCGACTGATTCGAAAGCAAAAACCTTATGGACGATGATCTGTTCGGCGCCTCGGGCGGCGCCCGTTTGAAGGCTGCGGCAAAGCCAAAGATATCAGCGCCTCGCGCCGCGACGCCGGGAGAGGTCGACTATAACGCCGCTTCGATCGAAGTGCTGGAAGGCCTGGAGCCCGTGCGCCGGCGTCCCGGCATGTATATCGGCGGCACCGACGCCAACGCCCTGCACCACCTCTTCGCCGAGGTGATCGACAATGCGATGGATGAGGCGGTGGCCGGCCACGCAACCTTCATCGAAGTATGGTTCGAGGACGGCGGCTGGGTCAGCGTGACCGATAACGGACGCGGCATGCCTGTCGACGCCCATCCCAAATTCCCCAAGAAGTCGGCGCTCGAAGTCATCATGACGATGCTGCATGCGGGCGGCAAATTCGATAGCGGCGCCTATCAGACTTCAGGCGGCCTGCATGGCGTCGGCGTTTCCGTCGTCAACGCCTTGTCGTCGCGTCTCGAAGTGGAAGTTGCGCGCGGTCAGACCCTCTACCGCCAGGTTTTCGAGCGCGGGCATCCTGTCACCAAGCTTGAGACCGTCGGCAAGGCGCCCAACCGGCGCGGCACCAAGGTGCGTTTCCTGCCTGACGAGCAGATATTCGGCAAAGGAGTGGGCTTCGACCCCGCCCGTATCTTCAAAATGGCGCGCGCCAAAGCCTATTTGTTCGGCGGCGTCGAAATCCGCTGGCGCTGCGCCGCCGCCTTCGTTGATTCCAAGATTCCGGCCGAAGCGACCTTCCGTTTCCCGGGCGGCCTGAAGGATTATCTGGCCGGCGACATCGAAGGACAGGAACTTGTCATCGACCAGCCGTTCTTCGGCAAAGTGAGCAAGCCCGGCGGCCATGGCTCGCTCGAATGGGCGATCGCCTGGATGGCGGGCGAGGATGGTTTCGTCCATTCCTATTGCAATACGATCCCGACGCCCGACGGGGGAACCCACGAGACCGGGCTGCGCACGGCGCTGCTGCGCGCGTTGAAAGACCATGCCGAGCGTATCGGCCAGACCAAGCGGGCGAGCGCCCTCACCACCGACGATGTGATGGCGACCTGCGCCGCGCTGATCTCGGTGTTCATTCGCGAGCCCGAATTCCAGGGCCAGAACAAGGGGCGGCTGCAAACCGTCGAAGCCGCCAGGATCGTCGAAAACACTATCCGCGACGCGTTCGATCACTGGCTCGCCGCTTCGCCAAGCCAGGCGACCAAGCTGCTCGACTGGTCGGTCGAGCGGGCCGAGGAGCGGCTTCGCCGCAGGGCCGAAAAAGACATCGCGCGTAAATCCGCGGTGCGCAAATTGCGGCTACCAGGAAAGCTCGCAGACTGCACGAACACTTCGGCGCAAGGTTCTGAACTTTTTATCGTTGAAGGCGATTCAGCCGGCGGCTCGGCCAAGCAGGCGCGAGATCGCGCCTCGCAGGCGATCCTGCCATTGCGCGGAAAAATCTTGAACGTCGCCTCCGCGACCCGCGACAAACTCGCCCAGAACCAGCAACTTGCCGATCTGATGCAGGCGCTCGGCTCAGGTTCCGGATCGAGCTATCGTTCCGCCGATCTGCGTTATGACAAAATCATCATCATGACCGACGCCGATGTCGACGGCGCCCATATCGCTTCGCTTCTCATCACCTTCTTTTACCGCCAGACGCCCAAATTGATCGAGGAAGGCCATCTCTATCTCGCCGTCCCCCCCCTCTATCGGCTGACGCAGGGCGCCAAATCGATATACGCGCGCGACGACGCCGACAAGGATCGATTGATGAAAGATGGGTTTTCCGGGCGTGGAGCGATTGAGATCAGTCGATTCAAAGGCCTTGGCGAAATGCCGATGCGGGATCTGCGCGATACGACGATGGACCCGGCCAAGCGCGCGCTGTTGCGCGTCGCGGTGGTCGACGCCGAGCGCGAGGCGACAGCCGACGCGGTCGAGCGGCTGATGGGCGTGAAGCCGGAGGCGCGCTTCGCCTTCATCCAGGAACGGGCGCCGCGCGCAGGCGAACTCGTCGATATCTAGCCGTCGCAGTCGTTTGCGCGACTTGGCAAGGCTTCGTTTACCATATTCGCCTAATGATATCCGCCAGCAAGCGGGGATCGGCGATGACGCCAAGCTTTTGGAAACACAGGACGGGTTCATCCGTCGAATATTTCGCCGTCGGCGCCGCGCTTGTCGCCGCCGGGGCGTTGTTTGTCGGATATTCCGCGCAACAGTTGGCGAGCGAAGGCGACCTGCCGACGATCGCTTTCCTCAGCCCCGACCAATATGTCGCTAAGAAATCCAAAGCGCCGAGTTTTAACTCGATCGATTATTCGGCGACCGGCTCAGTCAACGGACAAAAGATCGTGCTCGATCCATGCACCGGGCGTCAAAAGTCCGAGTGACGCTTCCAATCTCTGCCAAATCGCCGCCCGTCGATAAAATCGGCTTGATCGCCATCCTTGTGGGAACGGCGATCATCGCTTGGTCGGGCGTTCTGGTGCGCTTTCTCGATGTGGGACCATTGGCCGGCGCGGCTTGGCGAATGGGATTGGCGGTCCCCGCGCTCGCACTCTGGGCGAGGTTGGTTTCGGGACGCCGCGTTGGTTTGGCGGAGCCTGTCGCCTTTGCTTTTCCCCTTGTGCTGGCCGGCCTGGCCTTCGCCGCCGATGTCGGCTTCTTCCACATCGCGCTGACCGGAACAAAAGTCGCCAACGCCTCATTCATCGGCAATTTGGCGCCGATCCTGACGGTGGCGGGCGGCGCTCTGTTTTTTACGGAGCACCCGCCGCCGCGCGTCTGGTTCGCCCTGGCGCTTGCGCTTTGCGGCTCCTGGGTGATGGCGGGCATGGCCGCGCCTTCAAAGCTCGGCTATGGCGATATTTTCGCTTTATGCGCGGCCTTTTCCTACGCCGCCTACTTGCTGGTCATCAAGCGCGTACGCACCACGCTCGACGGGCCGACCGCGACGCTCTGGTCGGCCGCCGTATCGGCGATTGCGCTCGCCATCGCGGCCGTGCTGCGCGGCGAAATCTTATGGCCCCACAGCGCGCTCGGCTGGACGATCGTGGTCTTGCTTGGCGTGGTTTCGCATGCGATGGGGCAAGGATTGACCTCGGTCGCGATCGGCCGGGTGCCGGTTGGATTGGTCGCGCTAGTGATTCTCGCGCAGCCGCCTTTTTCGGCCCTGCTGGCGTGGCTGGTCCTTGGCGAAACGATGATTCCGCTGCAAATGGCCGGCGGCGCCGTGATATTGGCGGCGGTGTTTTTAGCGCGCCCAAAGTGAAGTAAATTGCTCTGATTCGATTTGTGCGAATCATCTGGCCCTGCCTTAAAAAATACGTTATCTTAGGAGTTCGGTCGGCCGGTTTGATTTTCGCTGGGCGGCAAAGCAGGCTAGAGATGCGGTCATTTCCTCTTGTTCCGTCCCCAGCTTCGCGCCCGCGCGCGGCGGCGTCGGATGCGGCTCGCGCATGCTCGCCTTTTCACGGGTTCGCTTCATTCATCAGCGGATCGGCCCTGTGACTGGGGTTGCGGCGAGCAAATGATCAATCGGCAGGACAGTTTTCGGGACTATCGAGCGCAACGAATGCGCTTCGAACGGGTTTCGCTGCTTGTGCGGCGGGGCGGGCTGGAGTCGTTTCTGGGATGTGAAAGCGGCTCCTAATTTTGGAAAACGGCGGAGACTTAGGGATATCATGAGCAAGGGTAAGGATTTTCGGGCGCCAAGGAAGCGTGGTTTCGACGATGATGGGCCGATGCCCTATGAATCGCGCCCCCGCACCTCGCGCAGCTTCGATAGCGGCGCGGGCGGATTCGCCAGCAGCGCCCCGGGCGGGGCCGCCCCAGGAGCGCCTTCGTCGCCCGCGACCGGGCCGACGGTGGACGCGGTCGTCAAATGGTTCAAGGCGGATAAAGGCTACGGCTTTGTCGAACTAGCGAACGGTCAGGGCGACGCGTTTCTGCATGTGAACGCACTGCACGCTTCGGGGCACGATTCGGTGCCGCCGGGCGCGAAGTTGCGCGTTCAGGTGGGCGCCGGCGCGAAGGGCGCGCAGGTGACGCGCGTGCTGGAGGTCGATACCGCCGGCGCGGTGGAGCGCGCCCCGCAGCGGTCGTTCGGGGACGCGCCCCGCCCGCCGCGACGGGCTGCGCCAGATCCGTCGACCGCGGTCAGCGTCGCGGGCAAGGTCAAATGGTTCGACGACGCCAAGGGCTTCGGTTTTGTGGCGAGCGACGACGGCGGCAAGGACGTCTTCGTCCATATCTCGATCCTTGGGCCCGCTGGCGTTACGCATCTGGCCGAAGGCCAGAGCGTCAACATGCGCGTGGTCGATACGCCCAAGGGTCGTGAAGCGGTCTCGCTCTCTATATAGAAGCGTAGCGCTTTGGCGGAGGTCTTGGAGACCCTGTCTCGAAGAGTGAGCGCGCGGCCGCATGAGCGGCCGCGTTTTTTTTGATCGAAGGCACGCCAGGAATCGGCCAGCAGCAGGAACGCCGCCCATGAAGCCTTCGCGCGATATCGCTTCGCTGCTGGATATTATGGCGGCCTTGCGTACGCCGGTCACCGGCTGTCCCTGGGATCTCGAGCAGAGCTTCTCGACCATCGCGCCTTATACGCTCGAGGAGGCGTATGAAGTTGTCGACGCCATCGAACGCGGCGATATCGCCGACTTGCGCGACGAACTCGGCGACCTGTTGCTCCAGGTTGCCTTCCATGCGCGCATGGCGCAGGAAGCCGGACATTTCGACTTTGGCGGCGTGGTCGAGGCGATCACGACGAAGCTGATCCGCCGGCATCCCCATGTCTTCACTAACGCGCGCGACTTGTCGCCCGCGGAGGTCAAAGCGCTTTGGGGGCGGATCAAGGCGCAGGAGAAGCTCGATCGCGCGCAGGCGCGGCGCGAGGCCGGCGCACCAGAAGAGCCGCCGGTCGGCGCTCTTGCTGGAGCGCCGCTCGCCCTGCCCGCCCTGACGCGCGCGGTGAAGCTGCAAGAGAAGGCGAGCAAGGTCGGTTTCGATTGGAATGATCCCCGTGCGGTCCTCGCCAAATTGCGCGAGGAAACAGCGGAGATTGAAGGAGCGCTGGCGGCGGGCGATTCCGAGGGGGTAAAGGGCGAAGTTGGCGATCTTCTCTTTGTCGTCGCCAATCTCGCGCGCCACCTGAGCGTCGACCCGGAGGCCGCCCTGCGGGGAGCCAATGCGAAATTCGAGCGAAGATTCGCGCATATCGAGGCTCGGCTCGGCCAGCAGGGCCGTCATCCCAGCGAAGCGAGCCTTGAAGAAATGGACGCGCTTTGGGACGAAGCCAAGCTCGGCGAGCGCGAGCAGGCATGACCGCCGATCCCGCGCGGACGAAAAGAGCGGATGTCCATGTCGCCCTTCTGCGCGGCGTCAATGTCGGGGGCGCCAACAAGCTGGCGATGAGCGATCTCAAGACGATTTTTGAGAGCGCCGGCTGTTCGCAGGTTCAAACAATCATTCAGAGCGGCAATGTTGTGTTTGCGGCGCCGGCGGCGGTCGCGAGCGGCCTGGCGCCCATTGTCGCCGCCCAAATTCGCCGGCGTGTTGGAATCGACGCGCCGGTCATTCTCAGGAGCAGCGCCGAATTGCGCGCGATCGTCAACGGCAATCCTTTCCTTCGCGCTGGCGCCGATCCAGCCATGCTTCATGTGATGTGCTTGGCCGCCCGGCCGAGCGCGGACCTTATCACCGCGCTCGACCCGCATCGCTCCTCGCCGGATGAATTCATCGTGCGCGACAGGGAAGTCTACCTGCGCTTGCCCAATGGCGTCGCGCGCAGCAAATTGACGAACGCCTATTTTGACAAAATGCTGCAAACGATTGGGACGTCGCGAAATTGGCGCACGATGCTCCGGCTTTGTGAAGCGACGGAAAGTTGAACCGGCCGCCGGAATGCCCAGGTTGGACATCACGGTCGTTTCAATGAATTGATGCGCAGCCTCTCCGATAGGCTTGCGCCCCATCAATTCCCGAAACGCCGCCTCGCGTCTAAGGCAGGGAATGACCAATCCAGAACTCGCCGGTCGTCTCGCCAACTGGAGCCTGGTCCCGGATGGCGACCTGATGGAGACGCGGTCGAGCTGGCTCATGCCGGTGCGGCAGGGCGCCATTTTGGCGATGCTCAAGATATTCAAGCCGGCAAGCGACGAGCGAGATGGAACGGACCTACTCAGATATCTTGATGGCGAGGCCGCCGTTCGCATCATCGAGGCGGACAATGATGCGATCCTGATGGAGCGTGTGAACGGCCCGTTGTCGCTCGTCAATATGGCGACTTCCGGCGCGGACATCCAAGCAGCCGAAATCCTTGCTGACACGGTCTTGAGACTTCACGCGCCGCGGCCGCGGCCGGTCCCGACCAGCCTGACGCCGCTCGAACATCAATTCGCCTCGCTATTCGGGCGAGCGGAAGATCAGCCGCTACTATCCCGCTGCGCCGCAATCGCCCGCCGTCTGCTCGCCAGCCAACGCGACATCGTTCCATTGCATGGCGATTTGCATCATTCCAATGTGCTCGACGGCGGGGCGCGCGGCTGGCTTGCCATAGATCCCAAAGCGCTCATCGGGGAGCGTACCTATGAAACCGCCAACCTATTGGCCAATCCGTGGCCTCACGCCGAGATTGTTCACGACACCGGCCGGATGAAGCGCTTGGCGCGGCTTTATTCAGCGCGGCTTTCTCTGGACGTCTCGCGGGTGCTTGAGTTTTCGCTGGCCCATGCGGGGCTTTCCGCGAGCTGGGACATGGACGATGGGGTCGATCCCAGCTATCGGCTGGAATGCATCGAGGCGCTCGGCCCATTGGTTGATTGAAGATCTGGCGTGCTGGGCGGCTACTTGTCGGGCTGGTTATGGGCGAAGAAGTCAACCAAGCTTTGAGGCGCGTTGGGGCCGAGACATAATTTGAGGATCTCTTCCGCCGCCGCCGCCTCGGACGCGCTACGGGGAAAGAGGTCCTTTTCATACGCGATCAACGCGGTTTCAACGTCACCCGGGTTGGCGGCGATGGCCTTGCCGAGCTCCGCGCCGTCGAACATGGCGAGATTGGCGCCTTCGCCAGATGGCACCATCAGGTGCGCCGCATCGCCGAGCAGCGTCACCCCGCGTACGCGGTCCCATCTGTGCTCGACCGGAAGCGCATGAATGGGACGCGGCACAGGGTCCGTTTCACCGTCGGTGATGAGCGCCGTCAGCGCCGGAGCCCAGCCGTCGAATTCCTCGGCGACGCCGGCCAAGGCCGTCGCCGGGTCGGAAAAGTCGATGCGGGCGATCCAGTCCTCCGGCTTATTCAACGCCACATAGGTGTGCAGCACGCCATTGGGCTCGCGGTGCGCCATAATGGCTTTTCCCGGCGCCAGCGCAAACAGCGCGCCCCCGCCAACCGCTTCCGCGCTCGCCTTATGACGGGTGTCGCCGTCAAACAAGTACGTCTCGATGAATGAGGCGCCGACATAGGTTGGTTTCGCTGGGGAAAGAAGCGGACGAACTTTCGACCAGGCGCCGTCGGCGCCCACGAGGAGGTCGGTCGTCGCCGTCGAGCCGTCGGCAAAGGTCAATACGTGCCGCCCGCCGCTGAGCGGAGCCGCCGCTGTGAGTTTGTGTCCCCAGCGGACTGTGCCGGCGGGAAGCGAGCCCAGCAGAATCCGCCGAAGCTCGCCTCGGGGCGCCTCAGGTCGACCGCCTGCGCTGTCGTCGGGTTCATCAAGCAGGACTGCGCCTTTCTTGTCGAGCACCCGCGTCGCCTGCCCCCCGGCGTGGATGATCGCGAGAAACTCTTCGAAGAGCCCCGCCGCCTTGAGTGCGAGCTGTCCATTGTTTTCGTGGATATCGAGCATGCCCCCCTGCGCCCGTGCGTCTGCTGAGGCTTCCGCTTCGTAGACCGTCGCGGCGATACCGTGCACGTGAAGGACGCGGGCAAGCATCAGGCCGCCGAGCCCGGCGCCGATGATCGCAACTGGAGTATTCATCATAATTCTTTCGTGATTTTAGGCCGCCGCCGGGGAACGGCGGACGGCTATGGAACGTTATTCCATAATTGTGGAACGACATTCCATATGTCAAGATGGGGCATGGTCAAAAAAACACGCAGCAGCCAGAGACGGGAAGAAGCGCTCTCGCGGGATCGCATCATTGAGGCGTCGATCGCGCTCCTGGACCACAGCGGAGAAAGCGGTCTGACATTTCGCACGCTGTCCGAACGGCTCGCCACCGGTCCTGGCGCGCTTTATTGGCACATCGTCAATAAGAGCGATCTCACGACCGCCGCCTGCGACGCGATCGTCGCCCGCACGCTGGAGGCGCCCCAGGTCGGCGCGACGCCGAAGGCGGCCATTCGCACCCTCGCGCTGGGCATGTTCGACGCGATCGACGCGCATCCATGGGTCGGCTCGGCGCTCACACGCGCTCCGGGGCAGGCGCCCATGGTGCGCATTCTCGAAGGCATAGGTCAGCAGGTTCGCGCTCTTGGCGTACCGGGCGACGCACAATGGGCCGCGGCGTCCGCGTTGTTGAATTACATCCTTGGCGTCAGCGGGCAGAACGCGGCCAACGCGCAGTTCGCACGGGCGCACGACCTCGACAGATCCAACTTCCTGGAATCGGTGTCGACCGCCTGGTCTCAGCTCGATCCGGATGAATACCCGTTCACCCGCAGCGTAGCCGGACAGTTGCGCGCGCACGACGACCGTGCGGATTTTCTCGCGGGAATCGATCTGATCCTCAGCGGCATTGGCTCACCATTGGCGCAATAGAAGCCTACGCGAACGATTTTTGACGTTTGGCGCCGTGCTCTCCCTATTGCGCCGCCGTCACCCCGCCAAAACGCCGCGTCACACGCGCGAGCTTATCCGGCGCGACGCGGACTTTTAGCTGGACGCGGCCGTCGTCCGAAGTCTCACGGCCCATCACTTCGGTGTTTTCGTAGAGCCAGTGAAGGCCCTGCCCGTCGGCGCCCTCTAATTCAATTTCGAGAAGGCTGCGCCCTTGAGCGAGCCGGACCTCGATGGCGTCGAGAAGCCGCTCGGTCCCCTCCCCGGTCAATGCGGACACAGCCAGCGGCTGGGCTTCATCGGCCTCGCCCCCATCCAGCATCGCCATCCGCTGTTCGGGGTCGAGCTTGTCGAGCTTGTTCCAGACTTCGATCACGCGCTCGGCGCCGACCGCCACGCCAAGCTCCCCAAGAATCGCCTCGACGTCTTTGCTCTGGGCGTCGCTATCCTCATGCGAAATATCGCGCACGTGCAAAATGACATCCGCTGCGAGAACTTCTTCCAAAGTCGCGCGAAAAGCCGAAATCAGCATGGTGGGCAAATCGGAGATGAAGCCGACAGTATCGGACAGAATGGCGGCGCCGCCATGGGGCAGCTTCAATAGCCGCATGGTTGGATCAAGCGTCGCAAACAACATATCCGCGGCGACGACTTCGGCCTTCGTCAGCCGATTGAACAAGGTCGACTTGCCGGCATTGGTGTAGCCCACCAGCGCGACGATTGGATAGGGAACATCGCTGCGGCTGGCGCGGTGCAGCGCCCGTGTCTTCTTGACGCCTTCGAGGTCGCGTTCGATGCGGATCATCCGCTCCTGAATGAGGCGCCGATCGGTCTCGATCTGGGTTTCGCCGGGGCCGCCGAGAAAGCCGAAGCCGCCGCGTTGACGTTCAAGATGGGTCCAGGAACGGACAAGGCGCGATTTCTGGTAGGCCAGATGGGCGAGCTCGACTTGCAGCACGCCCTCGCTGGTGCGGGCCCGGCGCCCGAAAATCTCGAGAATCAAGCCAGTACGATCGATGACCTTGGCCTTGAACGCCTTTTCAAGATTGCGTTGCTGCACCGGCGAAAGTGCGCAATCCATCACCACAAGGGCGATTTCATCCGCCTTGACCAGTTCCGCGATCTCTTCGACCTTGCCCTTGCCCAGATAGGTCGCCGGCCGGATAACGTTCAAAGTGACGCGTTCGGACGCGACGAGGTTGAGATCGATCGCCCGGGCAAGACCGCACGCTTCCTCAAAACGCGCCTCGGGCGATCGGGCGGAAGCCGCGCGATCGGCGCCGGGGCGATGAATTGACGGATAAGGGCCGACAACCAGCGTACGCGTATCAAGCGCCGCCGACAGTTCCGGCTCGCGCAGGCGATCATTCAGGGTAAGTTTGCTCAATGAGGCGCTATGTCTCTGTTTTGACGCATCTAACTCTTGTCCGCGACCGCGCCCTCTTCGCCGGCCTCAAACATCTGGATCGGGCTGGCGGGCATAATCGTCGAGATCGCGTGTTTGTAGACCAGTTGCGAATGGCCGTCGCGGCGCAGGAGTAAGCAAAAATTATCGAACCAGGTCACAAACCCCTGCAACTTGACGCCATTGACCAAGAAGATGGTCACCGAGGTCTTCGTCTTGCGGACGTGATTCAGGAACGTGTCTTGAAGGTTTTGTGCTTTTTCGCCCGCCATGAGCTTATCCTATTGGTTTTGGGCCGCCGAGGACGGCCGTAACATCATCTGGTTTCGCCGGCGCCCCTCGTTGCATCGCGCCGCTTGCTTATATTTAGCAGTTAGAAGCAGTCTTGCCACAGGCGCAAGGCAAAGTTTAGAGCCTGATGCAAATTTCACACGTGTCGCAGTGGATAGCGTTCGCCCGTATTTTGATCGCGTCAGGCGCTGGAGACCTCGGCGAAGCCGTGGAACTTGCCGCGCAAAGACAGAGCGAGAGGTCCCGGCCGGCCATCCCCGATCAATTTATCGTCGATCGCCACGACCGGCATGACGATATTGACGGCGCTTGTCAGGAAAGCTTCGCGGGCCCCATAGGCTTCGTCAAGCGAGAAGGCGCGTTCTTCAAAACGTAGCCCTTCGCCGGCTAACAGGGCGAGCAAGGTAGTCCGCGTAACGCCGCGCAGGATCGCTTGATCCGCCTGGCGCGTCACCAGCACGCCGGCCGCGGTAAGGATCCACGCGTTGGTCGAAGCCCCCTCTGTGATATCGCCATTCGCATCCAACAGCCACGCCTCATAAGCGCCGCGCTCGCGCGCGGCCTGCTTGGCGAGGACATTGGGCAGGAGTTGCAGGCTCTTTATGTCGGGCCGCGCCCATCGCAAATCTTTCGTCACGATCACCCGCACGCCCATAGCCGCGCGCGCATCGCCGATGCGCCGGTCGATCGCCTTGGCCGTGACGACGAGCCCGGGCGTCGTTCCAGGATCGGGGAATCCATGATCGCGGCGGGCGACGCCGCGCGTCGCTTGAATATAGACCATGCCGTCGCGGACACGATTTCGCGCCGCCACCTCGCGCATGATGAACCGCAAGGCCGTGAGGGACCTTGGCGCCTTTATTTCCAGGGCGGCGAGCGAGCGTTCCAGTCTGGCCAGATGCCGGGTCTCGTCGATCAGCGCGCCGTCGCGGATTTCGCAAACCTCGTAGACGCCATCGCCAAATTGATAGCCGCGATCGTCAATGTGAACGCCAGCCTCCGCATAAGGGAGATAGCGACCATTGACATAGGCGATGCGGCTCATTCTCGGCTCGGCGGTTTGGCTTGATTGTCAGTCGACGTTAAGCGACTTCAACTTGCGATGCAGCGCCGAACGCTCCATGCCGATGAATTCGGCTGTGCGCGATATGTTGCCGCCGAACCGGCTGATCTGCGCGACAAGATATTCCCGCTCGAACACTTCGCGCGCCTCGCGCAACGGCAGGCTCATCAGCTTCTCGCCGCCGACCCCGGTCGGGATCGAGGGGACCAGGGCGCCGACTTCCGAGGGCAGCATCGCGGCGGTGATTTCGGCTTCTGAATCGCCCGCCGCCAGAATCATCAACCGCTCGACGTTATTGCGTAGCTGCCGGATATTGCCCGGCCAATCATGCGATTGCAGAACCGCCATCGCATCGGCGCCAATGCGGCGGCGCGCAATGCCCATGGTTGTCGAAACCTGGTCCATGAAGAACTCGATGAGTTCGGGAATGTCTTCACGCCGCTCTGACAGCGAGGGCGCGCGGATCGGCACGACTGAAAGGCGATGGAACAGATCTTCACGAAAACCGCCATCCGTGATGGCTTCGGCCAAATCGCGGCTGGTCGAGGAAATAATGCGAACGTCGACATGGACGCGCGCCGAACCGCCCACCCGCTGAAAATTCTGATCGACCAGGACGCGCAGGATCTTGGCCTGGGTCTCCAACGGCATGTCGGCCACTTCGTCGAGATAGAGCGTCCCGCCATGGGCTTCCTCAAGCGCTCCGACTTGCCGAGCCCGATCGGGCCCCGCTTCGACGCCGAACAATTCGCTTTCCATCCGATCGGGCGTCATCGTCGGCGCATTGATAACGAGGAATGGCCCGTCCGCGCGGCCTGAATGTTCGTGAATGAGTCTGGCCGTCAATTCCTTGCCGGCGCCCGCCGGCCCGGAAATGAGAATCCGCGAATTGGCCGGGCCGACCCGCTCGATGACGCGCCGAAGATTATTGATTGCGGCGGAGGAGCCGACCAGCCGATTGATCGCCCCCGAACGGACGCGCAGATCGCTGACCTCGCGTTTGAGACGCGAGGTTTCAAGCGCCCGATCGGCGATCAGAATAAGCCGGTCGGCTTTGAACGGCTTTTCAATGAAATCATAGGCGCCCAGCTTGATCGCCGATACCGCCGTCTCGATGTTGCCATGACCGGAAATCATCACGACGGGAACGTTGGGATGTTGCTGCTTAATGATCTCGAGCAATTGCAGGCCGTCCAGACGCGACCCCTGAAGCCATATGTCGAGCAGAACCAGTTGCGGACGCCGCGCCTCTATGGCGCCAAGCGCTTCGTCGGAATTGCGCGCCAGACGGGTTCCGTGGCCCTCGTCCGAGAGAATCCCCGACACGATCTCGCGAATGTCGTCTTCATCGTCAACGATAAGAATGTCAGTGGCCATTTCTACAGCAGCTCTCGCTCGTTCGCACCTGGCGCAGGGGAAGATTGGGATGGCGCCGCATCCCCGACGATCGGCAGTCTCAACCGGACCTGAGCGCCGCGACCGCCATCGTCGCGCAGCAATCCATCGAGCAATTCGACGCCGCCGCCGTGATCTTCAAGGATTTTGATGACGATCGGCAGACCAAGTCCGGTGCCTTCGGCGCGCGTCGTCACGTAAGGCTCAGTGAGCTTATCGCGATCTTCGCTGGGAAAGCCCTTGCCGTTGTCGCTGACCGAGATGCTGAGAATGGAGTCGCGGCCGATCTCCATCTCGACAAGGATGCGCCCCTTCCCTTTGCCGCCCCCCTCAAGCGCGTCTATTCCCTCGGAGGCGTTCTTGACGACATTGGTGAGGGCTTGCGAAATCAGCCGCCGATCGAATTTGGCGAATAAAGGCTCGGCGGGCAGCTTGTCTTCGATCGTGATGTCGGCGCGCCCGACGCGCATCAGAAACAGCACCTGGCGCACGCAATCGACGAGATCGTCGCGCGCCGGCCTTGCCTTGGGCATGCGCGCAAAAGAAGAGAACTCGTCGACCATCCGCTTGATGTCGTCGACCTGACGGATAATCGTGTCGGTGCATTGATCGAAGACGTCCCGCCCCTCGACGATCAGTTTCCCATAGCGGCGCTTGAGGCGTTCGGCGGAGAGCTGGATCGGCGTCAACGGGTTCTTGATTTCGTGGGCGATGCGGCGGGCCACATCGGCCCATGCCGCGGTGCGCTGGGCGGTGACCAGATCGCTGATGTCGTCGAGCGTGATCACGCTGCCCTGGTCAGCGCGCTGCGGATTGCTGGTCACCCGCACATTGAGGATGCGCTCTCGCCCGTCGCGTTGCAATTTTGCCTGGCCCTGATGAAGCCGAAGCCGCGCCGAGCGCGCTTCTTGCAAGATGGTCGCCAGTCCCGGCAAGACGCTTTCGATCGGCGCGCCGACAAGGCCCTGCCCGGATTCGCCAGGGCCGAGCAGCCGTTCGGCGGCGGTGTTGCTGACGGTCACGATTCCCTGCGTATCGACGCCGATGACGCCTGCTGGAACGCCTGACAAGACCGCCTCGGTGAACGCGCGCCGCTCGTCGTTGAGCGTGTTGGCGGCGACCAGCCGATTCTGCTGCTGGCTCAGTTCGAGCGTCATCTTGTTGAAGGTGTCGCCCAGATGTCCCAGATCGCCTTCGGAACGGCGCGTCGGCACCTGGACATAAAGATTGCCCGAGGCGACTTCATCGGTCGCCCGGATAAGCCGACGAATGGGCGCGACCAATTGATTGGCGAAAGTCAGGCCGAGCCAGACGGCGGAGAAGACCATCGTCAGCGCAAGCAGGACGAACATCACGCCAAAGCCAATCTCGATGTTGCGGCGGGCGCCTTCAAACGCGACATAGGTCGTCCCGACATCAGCGGCGTCGCGCGAGAAGCGCTCGGAGAAAGGGTCGATCGGCCGGCCGGCGTAAACAAACCTGTCGTCGAGACCCTGAATGGGGCGCAGCGCCACAAAGACCTTGCCGTCGGCAAGCAGCAGACACAGCGGCTCGTCCTTTTTGGCGTCGCTGAAATCAGCGGCCTCAGGAGTCGCGACCTGGGCCGGATCGGAGCCGGTCGCGCGATCGTCGATCGACCCGTCGCCCTTCATGATGAGCGCCACGCTGAGTCCGAGCACCTGGGCGCGCGACGTCAGATAATCATGCAGCAATCCCCGATCGGACTGGAGAAGCCGCGCGCTTTGCGCGAGATCGGAAGCGGTCAGGGCGGTGTCGCGCAACAAAGAGCGGCATTGGGACTCGCGATAGAGATGGCTGGCCTCCGTCGTCTCGTTGATGAAGGTTTTGATATCCTTCATAAATACAGGGTTCAAAGTCCGCTCGAGGGAAACCGTTGCGACGACGGCCGTCAGCAAGGCCGGAATCGCGGCGACGAGCGAAAACAGCGCCACCACTCTGATGTGGAGTCTCGCGCCGGCGCGCCCCGCGCGTCCCGCCGCGATCAGATTGCGCGCCTCAAGTCCAATCAGCACCAGCAGGATAAAGATGATGAGCGCGTTGCCGCAAAATATGCACAGCACGACGAACGGCGTCGGGATGACGGGCGTAAACCCGGCGAAGACCACAAAGGTCGCGACAGCGAGAAGCAACGCGGCGGCGACAGCCACGGGGCCGAAACGGCCCGCTGTTTCACCTTCTTCAAAGCGACGCGCGCTTTCTGCGTTTTCTCGGAGGCCTCGGCCGTTCACGTGCTGGGATATTCCTTTGTCAGGACAAGGCGGCGTCATAGACGCGCAAAGTTGCAACTCTGCAACGATGTTGCAGAATTGCGACAAATTGGCGGCAGGCCGGACAAAGAACAGAATTTGATCCGCCGGATTAGCGGATCGTGCGGATCGTTCTCAAATCGAGGTCGCGAATTTTCTTGCGCAAGGTGTTTCGATTGAGCCCCAGCACTTCGGCGGCTTTGATCTGGTTGCCGCGCGTCGTCGCCAGCGTCGCGGCGATCAACGGCGCCTCCAGCTCCCGCAGCAGGCGATGGTAAAGTCCAACCGGCGGCAGATCGGCGCCGAACGAACGGAACAGTTCCGAAATATGCCTCTCCATCCCCGAAGAGAAGGTTTCATTGGCGCCGGCGCCCGATTGAGCGCGGGCGCCGCTAGCGAGATTGCCCGACGCTAAAGGCCCCAGCGACTGCAGAGGCGCGTTGAGGCCGAGTTCGGTCTCGATCAGTGCTTCAGTGATCGTATCTTGCGGGTAGAGCGCCGCGAGGCGGCGCGCGAGATTCTCCAGCTCTCTGATATTGCCGGGCCACGGATATCGGCGCAGACGCTCCAGCGCCGGGGGATCCAGATGTTTGGGCGGCAGGCCGTCCGCGACGCCCTGGGCGAAGAAATGGCGCGCGAGATCGGCAATGTCCTCCGTCCGTTCCCGCAGCGGCGGCAACCGGAGCGGCACGACGTTGAGGCGAAAAAACAGATCCTCGCGAAACGAACCCTGCTGGATCGAATAACGCAAATCCTTGTTGGTGGCCGCCACGATGCGCACGTCGGTCTTGATCGGCGTGCGGCCGCCGACCGTCGTATATTCGCCCTGTTGCAGCACGCGCAGCAGCCGGGTCTGCGCCTCCATCGGCATGTCGCCGATTTCGTCGAGAAACAGCGTGCCGCCGTCCGCCTGCTCAAATCGGCCCACCGAGCGCGCGTTGGCGCCGGTAAAGGCGCCCTTCTCATGCCCGAACAATTCGCTCTCGATCAGATCGCGCGGGATGGCGGCCATGTTAATGGCGACGAATGGGCCGGTTTTCCGCTTGCCGTAATCGTGCAACGCACGAGCGACAAGCTCCTTGCCGGTGCCCGATTCGCCAGTGACCATCACCGTAAGATCGGTCTGCATGAGGCGCGCCAGCGAGCGATAGATGTCCTGCATCGCCGGCGAACGGCCGATCAGCGGCATGGAATCGGTGGGCGCGGTCGCGTCAACTTCGCCCGCCTTGCGCCGCTTGGGCTCCGCAAGCGCGCGACCGACAATGCCGACCAGCTCCTTCAGATCGAACGGCTTGGGCAAATATTCATAGGCGCCGCGCTCCGACGCCTTGATCGCCGTCATGAACGTGTTCTGGGCGCTCATCACGATGATCGGTAGATCGGGCCGCAATCTCTTGATGCGGGGCAGCAGTTCGAAAGCGTTGTCGTCGGGCATCACCACATCGGTGATGACGAGGTCGCCCTCGCCCGCCGCGACCCAACGCCATAGGCCGGCCACGGTGCCCGTCGCGCGGACATCGTAACCGGCACGCGAGAGGGCCTGATTGAGGACGGTTCGAATCGCCGCGTCGTCATCGGCTACGAGAATATGCCCTGACGGCATTAATTGTGCTCCACTAGCCAGATCCGCACGAGATGACCGGATCGAAGCTCCCATTTTGGTTTTGCCGCATCCTCTTCACGCCAAGCGGCGCCCGCTTGGCTCGAAAATGCGCAAACACATTGATCTCACGACGCCCCTCGTCGGGACGCTCCCACGGCTCCTCTCGACAATCGCCTATGCCGGCGCACTCAGGCGAGCCAGGCGGGGCGAATCCAGGGGCATCAGCACCCGAAAAGTCGTGAGGCGCGGATGGGACTCGAATTCGATGATACCGCCGTGTTCGCCTATTACTTTGGCGACAAGTGCAAGACCGAGGCCAGAGCCGGAAGACTTGGTCGTTACAAACGGGTCGAACAGATTCCCGGCAATGTCGGTCGGCACGCCGGGGCCGTTGTCGCGAATGCAGATCTCGAGCGGCAAGCCGACCGGTTCGACAGAGCCGGAAATCCGCAACCTGACGCCCGGACGATAGGCCGTCGACAGAATGATTTCTCCATCAAATCCTTCATTGCCAATAGCTTCCGCCGCGTTCTTAACGAGATTCAGGAACACTTGAATCAATTGGTCGCGCGAGGCCAGAACGTGAGGCAAGGAGGGATCATAGACTTCCCGGAATCGGATGTGACGCGCAAAGCCGGCAAGCGCCAGGCGCTTAACATGATCGAGCACGGCATGGATGTTCAGACTTTCACGTTGAACCGGACGCTCGTCGGAAAAGGATTCCATGCGATCGACCAGTTTGACGATCCGGTCGGTCTCCTCGCAAATGAGCTGCGTGAGCGCGCGATCCTCATCGCCGACCGAGCTTTCGAGCAATTGAGCCGCCCCGCGGATGCCCGAAAGCGGGTTTTTGATCTCATGGGCGAGCATGGCGCCGAGCGCCGTGACCGATCGCGCCGCCCCGCGATGGATCATCTGCCTGTCCATTTTTTCAGCAATTGATCGTTCTTGAAGCAGAAGCACCACGCCGCCGTCGCTTTCAGGCAAAGGCGAGACGAAAGCGTCGACCAGTCGCCCCAGTCCCGTGCGAGGCGTGCTGATGTCGAGTTTGTAGCCGCTGATCGGCGCTTGCGCGGCGATCGCTTCCTCGACAAGATCGAGCACGGGCGAGCCAAACGGCATGATATCGTCGAGGCGGGAGCGCTGCAGCATGGCCCGCCCCATATCGAAGAAATGTTCGGCGGCGTTGTTCACGTCGCGGATGTGTCCGGCGGAGTCGAGCGCGAGAATCGGTTGGGACAAGGCGTTGAGCAGCCGGACGGCGTCGGCATAGGCCTCTTGATGGGTCTGCTGAACTTCCGGACGCGAGTTCACGCCGCCACCCTGGGCTCGGATTCAAGGAACGCCCTGGCCAACAATTGGCGGGCCGCGCCGGCTTCGTCGCAGGTGACCAGCGCCAGCCGATGGGCTGGCGAAGCGCCAGCCTTTTCGGCATAGGCCGAAAGATGCTTGCGCGCATGGCGCAGGCCGGCATGCGCGCCAAACAAGCCAAGCAGCGTATCGAAATGCTCCAGAGCGGCTTCCTGGCGCGCTTGCAGCGCCGGCTGTCCAAGCGGCCCCTCCGCCTCAATGGCGCGGGAGATTTCTCCCGCCAGCCAGGGCGCGCCGATCGCCGCGCGGCCGACCATCAGGGCTTTTGCGCCGGAAAGCGCCAGCATGGCTCGCGCGTCGCTGACATCAGCGCAATCGCCGTTGACGACGACGGGTATGGCGACGGCTTCGACCACCACGCGCACCGCCGCCCAATCGGCCCGTCCCTGATAGAACTGGCAGCGCGTGCGCCCATGCACGCTGACGAGGGCGACGCCCGCCGCCTCGGCCCGCCGCGCGAGTTCGGCGGCGTTCAAGCTGTTCTCGTCCCAGCCGAGGCGCATTTTCAATGTGACGGGGACGGCGACCGCGCCGACGACCATCTCGACGATGCGCAAAGCGTGATCGAGATCGCGCATCAGCGCGCTGCCGGCAAGGCCGCCCGCCACGCGTTTGGCCGGGCAACCCATATTGATGTCGATGATGTCGGCGCCGGCATGCTCGGCCCGCCGCGCTGCAAGGCCCATCGCTTTTGGATCGCGTCCGACGATCTGGACGACATGGGGCGCGACCCCTTCCCCCTCGGCTCGGATCGTGCTTTCGCTTTCACCGGACAGATAGGTCTCGCAAGCGACCATTTCGGTGACGACAAGGGTCGCGCCAAAACGCCGCGCGATCCGCCGCATTCCCACATCCGTGACGCCGGACATCGGCGCCAGCATCACGCGGCCGTCGAGAAGCAAGGGACCGACGCGCAAAGGGGCGCCTTTATCTTTGCCTAATTTTTGTGCGATTTCCATTATGCCCACATTCTAATCAAATCCGCCGCGACGGCAAGTCTGCAATGATAGCGGTCGCACACATAAAGCGTCGCGCCGATGTTCCAAAGACGCTCAAAACCGGTCAAGCGACCGAAAAAAGCTTCCAAACGCCGCGCCGAATCCGGGCTAAGTCCTTGATATTTTGCATGCCGGGAAACGCAAAAGCATCCGCGAAACATGAAATATCAAGGTCTTAATGCGTGTTTTCCTTCCAAACCGATTTTTTCATTCCTCTGTCGTCCGGACCGCGCCGAAACGAGGACCGACCTTTGCGCAAGCACGAAGGCTGGGTTTCGGGTTCGGACCGGATTCCATCATGGCGATCTCCTGTGACGGGGCGCTGGCGGCGTCCGTTCCACCAAGAATAACATGGATTTTGAATTTCAGAAAGAAATCGCGCTGCGAAGGTTCCTGATCCGCAGCGGCGTAGAAATCAGCCGCGCAAGTTTCGCCTTGATCGGAACGCCCGCAACAATAAGATGGATCGCCCCTCCACCCCTCCGAAAAGGCGCGTCATGAGCGGACCCTCCTGGTGCGAATTGGTGGAAAGCAATGTCGAGAGGTTCGGCGACCTGGTTGCCGGAATCGATCCGCATCTGCCCGATCTTCCCGCATTCTTCGATTCGAATGACGATGGCGCCTGGATCGGACGGTTTGCCGACTTTGTCATCGATACGATCGAGGGGCGCATCGGTTTCGTAAAATTCCAATCGGCCTATTTCGAAGCCTGTGGTCTGGCGGGTCTGGGGCGCTCGCCTCCGGGATCAAAAGGGCCAGGGCGGCGGGCATTGGCGTCATTCTCGACGGCAAACGCGGCGATATCGGCGCCACCGCCGCGGCCTACGCCCGCGCTTACCTGACCCCGGCCTCGGCGGGCGGCAGCGGCGATTTCGAGGCCGATTGCCTGACCGTGAACCCTTTGATGGGACCCGACACGCTCGAACCTTTCGTCGAATGCGCCACTCGCTTCGGCAAGGGCCTCTTCGTATTGTGCCGCACGTCAAATCCTGGCGCTGGCTGGCTGCAGGACAAGATGACCGGCAACCGTCTCGTTTCAGATCGTGTGGCGGACCTGATTGGAAGCCTGGCCGGCAGACCCGACCCGTCCTCTCGTCTGAGGCCGATCGGCGCGGTCGGCGGCGCGACAGCGCCCCATGAAGGACGGCGGCTGCGGCAATTGCTGCCTCATTCCATCATTCTGGCGCCGGGTCTGGGCGCCCAGGGCGGAGATCCCGCGGCCATCCATTCCTTGCGCGGCGACATTCCCGGCGATCTCCTGATTCCGGTCTCGCGCGGCCTGACGCGCATCGAGGATCGCAGCATTTCCGCGGACAACTATCGCCAGCTCATCATCGACAGAATCGCCGGCTTCAAAACGGCTGTCGCCTATGACGATCGCGGCGGGAATCGCGCGCGCGCCCGGGGGTAACGCCGCCGCAAATCATTGCGACGAGATCGAGCCCGCGCTCCACTCTGATCGGAAGTTGCAGTTGACGTGGGGCGACCAAAACGCGACAGAGCACCGGTCTCCTGGAGCCGCCCTTTGCCGCAGCCGCCCAAAGTCTCTCTGATCGTCGTCGCCGCGGGGCGCGGCGCGCGCCTTGGCGGCGATGAGCCCAAGCAATACAGGCTCTGCGCCGGGCGCCCCCTGCTCTGCCACACGCTGGAGGCGCTCGCGGCGGCGCATGATTTTTGCGCGACGACGATTGTGATTCATTCCGATGATCGCGCGCGTTATGACAAAGTCCTCGCCGCCCTTTCCCCTGCCTGCGCCGCGTCATTAGGGCCGCCGGCGCTCGGCGGGGCGACGCGTCAGGCCAGCGTTCTGGCCGGCCTCGAGGCGCAGGCGGCGCAGGCGCCCGATCTGGTGCTGATCCACGACGGCGCGCGCGCTTTCCCGTCAAAACCGCTGGTCGAGCGCGCCATCGCCGCCGCCGCGCATTACGGCGCGGCCGCGCCCGGCGTGCGGCTCAGCGATACAATCAAGGAGGTCGACGACGCCGATCTCGTTGTCGCCACCCCGTCCCGCGCGGCTTTGCGCGCCGTGCAAACCCCGCAGAGTTTTCGTTTCGATCTGATCCTGGCGGCGCATCGGCGCGCCGCGCTGGAAAACGTCGAAGGCCTTACCGACGATGCGGCCGTCGCCGAATGGGCGGGTCGCCGATCCCATATATTCGATGGCGATCCTGACAATGTGAAAGTCACCACTTTGCAAGATCTCATTCGCGCCGAAGCGCGACTTTTCAATCAAGCCGCCGATGTCCGCGTCGGCCAAGGCTTCGACGTCCATGCCTTCGTCGCGGGCGATCGTGTCTGGCTGGGCGGCGTGAGAATTCCCCATTCGCAGGCTTTATCAGGGCATTCCGACGCCGACGTGGCGCTGCACGCCATTACCGACGCCTTGCTCGGCGCGATCGGCGACGGCGATATCGGCGCGCATTTTCCTCCCAGCGATCCCCAGTGGAAGGGCGCGGATTCCAGGGTCTTTCTCGAAGACGCGATCCGGCGGGTGCGGGCGCTGAACGGAATAGTCGCGCATATCGATGCGACGCTCGTCTGCGAGGCGCCCAAGATCGGGCCATTTCGCGAAGCGATGCGGACGCGCATCGCTGAAATCGTGGGCATCGACGTCAGCCGGGTCGGCGTGAAAGCCACGACATCGGAGCGCCTGGGTTTCACCGGCCGCGGCGAAGGCATCGCCTGCATGGCGAGCGCGACGGTGCGGCTGCCGTGGCGCGGCGAGGCCTGAACTGGCGTTTGCAGGAGTTGGACCATGTTCACGCCTGAACTCCTTGAACGCGCCGCGGCCCTCATCGCGCTTTGCCGCGCGCGCGGCGTCAAAGTGGCGACCGCCGAATCTTGCACCGGCGGCCTTGTCGCTGGGCTGCTGACGGAGATTCCGGGCTCCTCCGCGGCGGTCGAGCGGGGCTTTGTCGTCTATTCCAATCAGGCCAAGCAGGAGCTTCTAGACGTGCCGGCGCAAACGCTCGCCGCCTTTGGCGCTGTCAGCCAGGAGACCGCCCGCGCCATGGCGCAGGGCGCCATCGCCCATTCGCACGCCGATTTCGCGGTCGCCATCACCGGCGTCGCCGGACCCGACGGCGGCACGCTCGAAAAGCCCGTCGGTCTCGTCCATTTCGCCTGCGCCGGCGCCGATGGAAGCGTCGTTGCGCTGGAAAAGCGCTACGGCGCGCTGAGCAGGACGGCGATAAGATTGGCGTCGGTCGGCGCAGCGCTCGATCTGTTCGAACAGGCGGCCCGACGCGGCGCAGTCGATCAGGCCGGCTTGCGCCCATAAACCGTGTCAGCCCTCGCCTCAAAGGCCTGCGCGAATTTGCGGAAGGCGACATCGAACATCGAGCCCATCAGGGCGGCGAGGATGCGGCTGCGAAACTCGTAGGATATGAAAAACTCAATCCTTGAATCCGGCTTTTCCGCCTCATCGCGAAAATTCCAGGTATTTTCGAGATAGCTGAACGGCCCTTCGACATATTCGACCAGCACTTTGAGCTGGGGGCGATCAAGCGTGACGCGGCTGGTGAACTTTTCCCGAATGGCGCGATAACCCACCGCCATGTCGCAGAGAAGCACTTCGACTCCATTTTCGCCGCTTGTCTTGCGGCGCACGCGCAGCGTCTGACAGAGCGGCACAAATTCAGGATACTTCTCGACATCGGCGACGAGATCGAACATGTCGCCAGCCGAATGGCGCACCCGACGCGTTGTTTTGAAGAAAGGCATAAGCGACCTGAAAATCTCGCGCCCCCAATATCGGCGCGGCGGCGGAAAAACGAGAGGTCAGCCAGCCCAGAACATATAGGCGTCTAGCGCCGCGAAAAGCAGCGCCGAAACAAAGGTCGTCCACAGCGCCTTGCGCACCAGCATCGGCGCGACGGGCGCCCCAGCATCAGCGCCGGGCGGCAGATCCGTGGCGCCTGCCTCAAATTGCGATTTCACGCCGAATGGCAGGATCGCAAACAGGACGATCCACCACATCGTGAAATAAACCGCAATCGACATCGGGGTCGACATAATGGCTCCCAGTCGTCAGCGGCGACCCGCCGCCGACGGGTCGCCGTTCCGACGCAATCTTGCCCGAACGGGCGAAAGACTATTTCGGCGGCTCTTGCGCCGGCGCTGGCGCGGCCGGAGCCGGTTCAGCGG
>NZ_LMUI01000019.1:0-130682 GCF_009765995.1 Methylocapsa sp. S129 | reverse complement strand
CGAGCGTTGCAAAAGCACGACCGCCACCAAGGCGATCACGATCAGAAGGTGAATGACGATAAGGACGGTCTGCATTTTCTAGCCCTGAATATTCCGACGGCGCTCGAAGCGCCGCCCTATAAGTTGGGCGGCTCCTAGCATGGCGCAAGGGGCGCGTCCACGCTCCCGCGGCGGGACGGGTCGCGTCATTTAGGCTCGCGGGACAGCGGAAGCTAAGCGTAAATTCCCGCAATGCCCATAAAGTCGTTCGCCTTCAGGCTTGCGCCGCCGACCAGCGCCCCGTCGACATTGGGCAGGCCGAGCAATTCCCTTGCATTGGACGGCTTGACGGAGCCGCCATAGAGAATGCGCACGCGCACGCCGGCCTCGCCGTAGATTTCGCCAAGCAAGGCGCGGATCGACGCATGCATGTCGGCGACATCGCTGGCGGTCGGGGTCAGGCCGGTGCCGATCGCCCAGACCGGTTCGTAGGCGACCACCAGATTGGCCGGCGTCGCGGCTGGCGGCAGCGAGCCCCGGATTTGCCCGGAAACGACGCTGACCGCCTCGCCGGCTTCCCGCTCGGCCTTGGTTTCGCCAACGCATATGATCGCGGCGAGACCCGCCTCGTTCGCCGCCTCCGCTTTGGATCGCACCAGGGCGTCGCTTTCGCCATATCCCGCGCGCCGCTCGGAATGGCCGACAATGACGTAAGAGGCGCCCGCGTCCTTGAGCATGGCGGCGGAAATATCGCCGGTATAGGCGCCGCCCGCTTTGGGGTGACAATCTTGCGCGCCGAGCGCGATGGGGCCGCCTTGCAGCACGGCGGCCGCGCTGATGATGAGCGTCGCGGGCGGACAGACGATGATTTCGGCGTCGCCGGCCTGGCGCCCCTCCACCGCCCGGCGCATCGCCACGATTTCTTCGAGCCCTGCTTTGAGGCCGTTCATTTTCCAATTGCCCGCCACGAGCGGACGCGGATCGCGTGACATTTTTAAGCCTCCCTGGCCCCATACAGAGGCTTTCACGCCGATTATCACCCCGGGCGCGCCTATGCAAAGGCGCGCGACGCCGCTAGATAGGGCGCGCGCGGGCGACCGCGCCAGGGTTATTCAAGGGCCGGAACTCAAAGGACAAACGGGCGATGCTCGATCGTATGCGCGCAGCCACGCAAGGTTTCATCGGCAGGGCGATCATGACCATCGTGCTTGGCCTGATTGTGGTCGCCTTCGCGGTATTTGGCATTGGCGACGTTTTTCGCGGCTTCGGATCGAACAAGATCGCCAGCGTCGGCGGCGCGCCGATCGCACCAGATGATTTTCGCAACGCTTACCAGGCGATCATGCAGCAATATCAGCGCCAGGCGAAGACGGGCCTGACCAACGCCCAGGCCCATGCGATGGGCCTCGACGTGCAGACTCTGGGGCGACTGATCGCTGACAAGGCGCTCGATGTGCAGGCTCATTCGCTCGGCCTCGCCATATCGGACGAGACGATCGCCGACGCCATCCGCAACGATCCCCGCCTGAAAGATGCGTCGGGCGCGTTCAGCGCGGATCGTTTCGAAGGCGTTTTGCGCGATGCGGGCTTAAGCGAACGCGGTTTCATCGCCGAACAGCGCAACACCGATTTGCGCCAGCAGATCGGCGTCTCGCTCGTCAATGGCGTGACGGCGCCGAAGGCGCTGGTCGAGGCGCTGGCCCGTTTCGATACGCAAAGCCGCAATGTCGACTATCTCACCCTGCCGCCGGCCGCCGCCGGCGATATCGCGCCGCCGACGCCGGACGCGTTGCAGAGCTTTTTCGACGCCCGCAAGGAAAGCTATCGGGCGCCGGAATATCGCGCCGTCAACATCCTCGCGGTCACGCCCACGAGCCTCGCCAAGCCCGGCGAAGTGACGGATGAAGATGCGCGCGCGCTTTACGACAAGGTGAAGGACGCAAGGTTCGGCGCGCCCGAAAAGCGCAAACTGCAGCAGATCGTTTTCCCCAATGAGGCCGAAGCCAACGAGGCGCTCGCCAAGATCAAGGCGGGAACCAGCTTTGACGATATCGCCAAGGCGCGCAATCTCACCGACAAGGACATCGATCTTGGCGATGTGACGCGATTGGGCGTTTTCGACAAAGCTATCGCGGACGCAGGTTTCGCTCTGGCGCCCGATTCCGTCAGCGATGTCGTAAAAGGCCAGTTCGGCCCGGCGATCATCCGCGTGACGCAGATCACGCCCGCCAACCTCAAGCCTTATGACGAAGTCGCCGCCCAATTGAAGCAGGAGATCGCGGTGGAGCGCGCCGCGAACGATGCGCTGAACGTCCATGACAAGATCGAGGACGCGCGGGTGTCGGGCAAGTCTCTGGGCGAGGCGGGCAAAACCGTCGGCGTCGAAGAGCGCGCCATCGCCGCCATTGACGCCAACGGCCTCGACAAGAACGGCGTGGCTGTCGAAGGTTTGGATGAAAAGGCTGCCTTGTTGCACGCGATCTTCGCCTCTGACGTAGGCGTCGACGACCAGCCGTTGGCGACCAAGGATCGCGGTTTCGTCTGGTTCGAAGTGACCAAGGTCGAGCCGCCGCGGGCGCGGAGCCTGGATGAGGTCAAGGACCAGGCGACCAAGCAATGGCGAGACGACCAGGTCGCCAAGGCTTTGTCCGCCAAATCAGCCGATATGGTGCAAAAGCTCAATGCGGGGGCGACGCTGGCGAGTCTGGCCGAAGCGGAGAAGCTTGAGACGAAAAGCGCGACGGACATCCATCGGCGCGGCGGCGGCGGGCTCGATGAAAGCGTCGTGGCCGCGATATTCAACACCTCCTCCGCCGGCGCCGGCTCGGCTGCGACCCCGGCGGGACGCGTCGTCTTCAAGGTCACCGCCGATTCAACGCCGCCGATCGACCCGGCGGATCCGAAGGTCAAGGCCCTGCAAAGCAGCGTCAACGAGGGACTGACCGACGACCTCGTCAGCCAATATATCGCCGAATTGCAGCGTCAGCTTGGCGTCGTCATCAACGACAACGCCTTGCAAGCCGCCGAGGGCAGCTAAACAAACATGATCGCCGCCCAGGATTTCGAAAAATTTTCGATGGACTATGAAAGCGGGCGCGCCGGCGTCCGAGTCATGACGCTCGTCGCGGATCTGGAGACGCCGGTCTCCGCCTATCTGAAACTCGCCGCGGGCCGGGCGGGCAATATGTTCCTGCTTGAATCGATCGAAGGCGGGGCGCAGCGCGGCCGCTATTCGATGATCGGCCTCGATCCTGACATCGTCTGGCGCTCCACGGGGGGGCAATCGCAGATCAACCGTCGCGCATTGCACGATGGCGGCGCCTTTGTCCCCTGCCCCGACAAACCACTGGACGCCTTGCGCGCATTGCTGGCGGAATCGCGCATCGACATTCCCGCCGGCCTGCCGCCGATGGCGGCCGGAATATTCGGTTATCTCGGTTATGACATGGTGCGCCATATGGAGCGCCTGGCGCCGGCCAAGCCCGATCCGATCGGCGTGCCCGAAGCGGTGATGATCCGCCCGACAATCATGGTGGTTTTCGACGGCGTTCGCGACGAAATCTCGGTCGTCACGCCGGTCCGCCCGTCAAGCGGCGTGTCGGCGAGAGCCGCCTTTGAGAGCGCGCAAGCGCGGCTGGAGACGATCGTCGCCGTGCTCGAAGGTCCGCTGGCTCATGTCCCGCCGCCGGTCGATCCGACCCTGATGGCGGGCGAGGCCAAATCCAATACGAGCGAAGCCGAATTCAACGCGATGGTCGTCAAGGCCAAGGAATATATCGTGGCGGGCGATGTCTTTCAGGTCGTGCTGTCGCAGCGCTTCACCAGCCGCTTCGATCTGCCCGCCTTCTCGCTCTATCGGGCGCTGCGGCGCGTCAATCCTTCGCCCTATCTTTGCTATCTCGACTTCGGCGGCTTCCAGATCGTCGTTTCGAGTCCGGAAATCCTGGTGCGGGTCAGCGGCGGCAAAGTGACGATCCGCCCCATCGCCGGCACCCGCTGGCGCGGCAAGACGCCGGATGAGGACGAGCGCCTCGCCGCTGATTTGCTGGCCGATCCGAAGGAGCGCGCGGAACATTTGATGCTGCTGGATCTCGGCCGCAACGATGTCGGCCGCGTCGCCAAGATCGGCAGCGTGAAGGTCACCGACAGTTTCTTTGTCGAGCGCTACAGCCACGTCATGCATATCGTCTCGAATGTCGAAGGCGACATCGAAGGCAAGCACGACAATCTGGCGGCGCTCGCCGCCGGCTTTCCCGCCGGCACTGTCTCGGGCGCGCCAAAAGTGCGCGCGATGGAGATCATCGACGAATTGGAAAAGGACAAGCGCGGCATCTATGCTGGCTGCATCGGCTATTTCGGCGCGTCCGGCGACATGGACACCTGCATCGTCCTGCGCGCTTCCGTCGTCAAGGACGGCCAGATGCATGTCCAGGCGGGCGCCGGCATCGTCTACGATTCCGAGCCTGCCTATGAGGGCCGCGAATGCGTCAACAAGGCGCAGGCGTTGTTTCGCGCTGCTGAGGAAGCGGTGCGGTTTGCTACGAGCGCAAGGCGCGGGCAGTAGCGCGAATGCGCTACGCCTTCGCAGGCGGCTGACGCCTCCTCACCTTATCGGCGGCGCATATTGCAGGCCGCCCTTACTCCACAGCGCGTTGAGCCCGCGCTTGATCTTGATCGGCGAGCCGTCGCCGAGATTGCGGTCGAAGGATTCGCCGTAATTGCCGACCGCCTTGATGATGCGATAGGCCCAGTCGTTGGTCAGGCCCAGCCCCTTGCCGAAATCGCCCTCGAGCCCGAGAAGCCGACGGATTTCGGGATTATCCGACTTCAATTTGTCGTCGACATTGGCTTTGGTGACGCCGTCCTCTTCGGCGGTGATCAGCGCGTAATGCGTCCATTGCACGATCTGGAACCATTGCACGTCGTCCTTGCGCACCGAGGGCCCGAGCGGCTCCTTGGAGATGATCTCCGGCAGAACCATGTGATCGTCGGGCGCCGTCAGTTTCAGGCGTTCCGCATAGAGGCCGGAGGCGTCGGTGGTGTAGGCGTCGCAACGCCCCGAATCATAGGCCTTCACGGTCTCGTCGTCGGTGGCGAAAGACACGGGCTCGAACTTCATATTATGCGCGCGAAAGAAATCGGCCAGGTTCAGTTCGGTCGACGTCCCCTGCTGGATACAGACCGAAGCGCCGTCGAGTTTTAACGCGGAATCGACGCCGAGCTTCTTGCGCACCATGAAGCCCTGGCCGTCGTAATAATTGATTCCGGTGAAAAACATGCCGCCGGTTTCGCGCGACATCGTCCAGGTCGTATTGCGGATCAGCACGTCGATCTCGCCCGAAGCCAGGATCGTCGGGCGATCCTTGGCGTTGATCGGCAGGAATTTGACCTTATTAGGATCGTTGAAGATCGCCGCGGCGAGCGCGCGGCATTCGTCAATGTCGAGGCCTTTCCAGACGCCCTGATCGTCGGGCAGCGCAAAACCGGCAAGCCCGATGTTGGAGCCGCAGATCAACGATCCGCGCGCCTTGATCTGATCGAGCGTGCCGGCGTCGGCGGCAAACGCGCTCGCGCAAACCAACGCGGCGCCGGCGAACAAGGACATCAATGGCTTCATCGCTTGAACTCCCCAGAGATAACGAGGCGATCCTATGTCGAAGGCGCGGGCGGCGGAAGGGCTCTGCCTTGCAATCGTGCGGCGCGCTGAATCATATCGAGTTTAGTACCGCGAAACGGGCGATATCAGAGGTTTGCAAGCCGGTTTAGTTTCGCGCCGCCTTTTGCCGCGCTTCTGTTGGTCGCTTGTCTCGCATGAAGTCCTCGCGCCAGGCGCCCGAGAATCTTATTCTGTAAAATAGAATTTGTCGAGAGATTGTTCTTTGAAAAAGAACGCCCCGCCCGCAGGTCGCTGCCTCACCGCCCGTAGATCGCCGCCCGTCTCGCATGGCGGTCTCTTCACGATATTGTTTCCCGGTTGACGGGCGCTTGCGCGCTCTTCACTTTGCCGCGGCCTGGCGTGGAGACCGAATGAAATGACCAAATTGACTCCGGAGGCCAAGAAAAAGCTCCGTTCGCGCTCGCGTCTCGTGCACCTCGGCCGCGATTCCGAAGCGAACCATGGTTTTATCAATTATCCCGCCTATCGCGGCTCGACCGTGCTGTTTCCCGACGTCGAGACGATGAAGAAGCGCAATCAGCGCTATACCTACGGTACCCATGGCACGCCGACCACCGACGCTTTATGCGAAGCCTGGAGCGAGATTTCCGGCGCCGCCGGAACGGTGCTGGTCCCTTCGGGTCTTTTCGCCATTATCGCCGCGCTGACGACCGCTCTCAGCGCGGGCGATCATCTGCTGATGACCGACGCCGCCTATCAACCGGCGCGCATCTATTGCGACACGATCCTCAAGCGGATGGGCGTCGAGACGACTTATTACGACCCCGCGATTGGCGCTGGAGTCGGGGCGCTGATGCGACCCAACACACGCGCGATATTCGTCGAGGCGCCCGGATCGCAATCTCTCGACATGCAGGACATCCCCGCCATAGCGGCGGTCGCGCGCGAGAAGGGCGTCTGCGTCATCATGGACAATACCTGGGCGACGCCTCTGTTCTTCTCGCCGCACGCGCATGGCGTCGATCTGGCTGTCGAGGCCGGCACGAAATATCTGTCCGGCCATTCGGACCTGCTTCTTGGTCTCGTATCCGCCAATGCCGCCTGGTTTCCGCGCCTCCATAAAATGGTCGATTCGCTGGCTGTTCAACCCGGCCCCGAGGACGTCTATCTCGCGCTGCGCGGCTTGCGCACGATGGAATTGCGCCTGCGTGAAGCCGAACGTCAGGCGCTCGCCCTCGCCCATTGGCTCAAAGGGCGCGCCGAGGTGAAAAGAATCGTCCATCCCGCTCTGCCCGATTATCCCGGCCATGAAATCTGGAAGCGCGATTTCACGGGATCGTCGGGGCTGTTCAGCATCGTGCTGAATCCGGTCTCCGATCGGGCCGTCGCGGCAATGCTGGACGGACTCGAATTGTTCGGCATGGGCTATTCCTGGGGCGGTTTCGAAAGCCTCGTCATCCCCTTCGATTGCACGAAATATCGCACCGCGACGCAATGGGCGCCAGGCGGCCCGACCCTGCGCTTTTCGGTCGGCCTCGAAGATATCGAGGACTTGAAGGAGGATCTCGATCGCGGTTTTGCGCGGTTGCGAAAAGCCTCCGACGAACCCTAGGTTTTGATTGCGCGAAAAGGCGCCAGCGACGCGATTTGGGGCTCGACTTCAAGCAATAATTCCAGGATGCTCGCAGCGATTGCCGCTGGGGGCGATCAACCCCATGACCGACGGAGACCGCCATGAAGCGCCACGCCATTTTTGCCTTGCTCGCCCTATGCCTGGGGCCGTCGCTGGCGATTGCCGGCACGTTTCCAGTCCCCGCGGAAAATCCGATCGCGACAGTGAGCATCCCCGACACCTGGGGTCCCAATGCTTACGACGGCGGCGTCGAAGGAACCTCCGCCGATGGCAAGCTCTATGTCGCCTTCGAATCGGTCGATGCGGCGGACGTGAAGTCGGCGACGGAGGAAGGCCTCAAATATTTCATCAAGAACGGGGTGACGATCGACCCCGACAGCATGAAAACCAAAGATATCAAGATCAACAACCTTGCCGCCTTTGACCTCGCTTTTACGGGCAAAGACAAAGACGGTCCCGCGAACATCAGCCTGACGCTGGTCCAGACCAATGCGAAGGGCAAGTTCCTGCTGCTGTATTATTGGGGATCGAGCGAGGGCGAAAAGGCCAATGGCGCGGAACTGAAAGCCATCTCTGACAGCATTCAGGCGACCAAGTAAGCGGACGTCCGCCTCCACGAGACGCCCCGCAGAAGGCGCTTCGAGGCCCGGTCCGTTTCGGCGGCTCCGGGCTTATTTCAGCCGCATTCGAAAATTGATTTGCCCGGCTCGCGTTGGGCCGGGCGACCGCTCAACGGTAGCGCTGAATTTCGCTCTTGCGCTGGTTCTTGCGCGCCTTGCGTGCGGCGTAGCGGGCGTCGCGCTCCAGCTTGCGCTCGGCTTCAAGCGCTTCCTCGCGCGCGACCTTTTCGGCATGGGCGATTTCTCGCGCGATGGCCTCGGCCTTCAAAGCTTCCTGTCTGGCGATTTCTTCAGCGGCCAATTTAGCCAATCGCTCGGCCTCGGCGGCTTCTTTCTGCACCTGACGCTGCGCGGCCCGAAGCTCGCGCGCTTCGACGATAGCCCGGCGCTTGGCTTCGCGTTCGATGATGGCGGGATCGTTGGGGTCGTATTTCGGTCTGGCCAGAAATTTTTCCGCTTGGGCTTTTCTGGCGTTCGCTGCGGCAGTCTGTCGATCTAGAAAGCTGTTTCCGTTAAAAATAGACATCTCATTCCGTTGTAATGGTGGTGGGAGCAAGCTCTTGCCACAGACCCATGTTGTCGGCAACACACACCGCTGCATTGCAGCAATGCGATCCCCGAAATTTGAACACTTTCAAGCGAGGCGCCGCCGCGGCGGCGACAAGCCATGGAAGTGTGCGGCAGGCTCAACAATGGAGGCGAAAAGAGCGCCTAACGCCCGGTTTGCGCCTGTTGACGGCCGCCGGAGATTACGCCGGCGGCCATTGTTCATTGAGGATTACGATCGGGCCGACGATTCGGCCGCCATCGCGCCCTCAATAATTGCAGTGGAGATGGCCCCAATAGCCGCGCCAGCAATGAGGTCCGCCGTAGCCCCAACCTGGACCCCAGCCGCCGCCCCAACGGTGCCAGCCGCCGTGCCAACCGCCGCCCCAACCGTGATGCCACCACACTTTCTCGATTTGCGCGGAAGCGACGGGTTGTTCGAGCGAAGGCGACGCCAGGGTGAACGCCGACGCGGGGCTCATCGAGAGCGCCAGCATTGCAGCGCCGGCGAGCGCCGCCAGAGAAGAAGTCGCGAAGTTACGGGACATGGTTTATTCCTCCATAGTTGCCCATACCGGGACATATCATCATGGCTCACCTGAACGGAGGATGAAGCGCCGGCCCGCCCATTCACGGTCGCGGCCGACAAAAAAAGCTCGCGCGGCGCCCTTGGGCCCACGCGCTATTAAAAACCCTCGAATATTCGTGTAAACGATTGTTTTTGCTGGCGACTCCGGCAGGGCTCGAACCTGCGACCTGCCGCTTAGAAGGCGGCTGCTCTATCCAGCTGAGCTACGGAGCCCTGACGCCGCGGGCCGTTAAGGCTAATGCGACCACGGAACGGCGCGATTCGTCTTGAAGTTGTCGGAATAGGAAACGACCTTGCGGATCGCTTCCTTTGGCTCCTCCACGCGATAGGCGATTCCATTGCGCTGCGCATAGGCGATCGCGTCTTCTTTGGCGTCGAAGCGCAATTTTATCTGCGCCTTCATATCGGTTGAACTGGTCCAGCCCATCAGCGGCTCGATCTGGCGCGGCGTTTCCGGCTCATATTCCAGCAGCCATTTGTCCTTGGCCTGGCCCGATTGCATGGCGTTGCGGGTGGGGCGATAGATTCGTGCGGTCATGTCTGCCGTCGCGCTCGCGTGTGAGGAATGCCGATCTTCGTTTTATCGCATCGTTTTGTCTAAAAAATCTGCAATTTTTTTGGGAACCTAGCTTCATTGGTCGGGGCAGCAGGATTCGAACCTGCGACCTGAAGTACCCAAAACTTCCGCGCTACCGGGCTGCGCTATACCCCGACTAACCGAGCGTGGCTAACATGGGCGACTGGCGCGGACAACCCCAAGGCTGCGCGCCACCCGCTTCCTTCAGGCCGCCCACGTCCGTCGAAGCGTGCCGCGACGCCCAGCTTATTTCCCTTCTTGCGGGCGCTTCTCGGCCATCAAGGCGATGCGAATGAACCGGCTGAAGGCGCCCACCATTCCGTAAACAAATCCATCAAGCCCGGCGAGAAAGTATCGGCGCAAGAAATAATATTTCAGGAAGGCGATCGGAAATTCGAACGGCAGCCGCAACGCCAATCCAAGGCGCAAACGCGGACGCTGCGTGTCGGCGGCGAGTTGACCCACGAATAGCGCTTTCGACACCGCATGATTCAGATTTCTCAGGCTGAAATGCCACAAGGGATTTTTCAATCGCACCGGCTTGTCGGCGGCCGAAATCTCCAACTGGTCCCAATTGGGATTGAGGCCGGTGCGCGCGATGCGGCGATCGTAGATGAGAATCTGCTCGTGGCAGAACGGCCAGGGCGGCGGCTTGTCGTGATGGGGGAACACGACGGCTTTGCGAACGATCATCAACCGTGGCGGCGCTCCCCGCAAAAACACGCCGCGGATTTCCGCGACGATTGCATCGGTGAGGACCTCATCCGCATCCAGCGAGAAAATAAAATCATGGCTGCATTTGTCTTCGCCAAATCGACGCTGTGGACCAAATCCGGGCCATGGATTGTTGATGACGATCGCGCCAAAAGATCGCGCGATCGCGACGGTGTCGTCTTTTGAGTCTGCGTCGATAATAACGATTTCCGCGCCCAGCGGCTGGACCGCCTGCAAAGTGCGCGCGAGACGATCCGCCTCGTTCAGCGTGCGGATCAATACGCTCAGGCCAATCGGCGGCGGCGCGGCCGACACGGTCAAAACGGCTCCGTCCGCAGCCCCGCGTAATAAAGCCGTTTCTTCATCCAGCGCAGCCATTTGGCGGGCTTGAAGGTCGGTCGGGCCGGCAGAGTCGGGTCGGTGACCGTGCGCTTCAGGCCGATGTGATGCGCGACGCCGGGAATGAAATACGCTTCCCGTCCGCCTTCACGCTTGATGAGCCCGGAGAGCTGATCGTGCCGCATTCGACCAAACGGGGCATAGGTCCAATAGAGTTTCGTGCGCATAAGTCCGGGGCTGTGCGACCAGCCGAAGACTTCAGGATGCGCGTCGCGATGCATCACGCGAAATGAGGCGCCATTCACGGTCAGCGGGTCGGATCGAGGATGATATTTCTTCTTCACTTCGGAAAAGTAACGCATGGCGACATTGGCGATATCGTCGCGCGTCTCTAGCACGGCGATCGCCGACCGCCAATCGACCGGCCGGTCGAAAAGCCAGTCGTCGTCGAGATGAAACAGATAGGGCGTTTCAACCGCGCTATAAAGCCTGTCGATCGAACGCATGAGGCCGAGGCGCTCGGATCCCGAGAGGATCGTCATGTCCGGATAGGCGGCCTTGACCTGGGCGACGACCGCCGGATCGCCGGAATCCTCGGAAATGAGAAACTTGCCGCCGGAATGCAGCGCCCGGAAACTGTCGAGCGTGCGCTTGAGAAGATCATGGCGACCGCAACTAGTCAGGCATATTGTCACCGTATCTGGAACGGCCTCGACCGTCGCCTCAAGAGACATAGCGGCCTCCGGAGGGGACGTTTGATCCGAGCCGAACGCGATCGCGCCCTGCCCCTCGGATGCGACCTTGAGCCAAGCGGGTCGGCAATAGCTCATGACCCATCCCAGGACCAAAAACATGGGCTCCGCCGACCAGGATGAATAAAAGCTCGTGCCGGCCGCTAAGGGCCAAAATCGCATGACGAGCGTCGCCGCCAAACCATAGAAAATGGCGTTGGCGGCGTTGGCGCGAGCGGAACGTATGACGGCGGCGAGTGACAACACGGCGAAGGCGATGAATCCGATAAGGCCAATCGCTCCGGTTTCGACAAGCCACAACAGATAGATATTGTGCGGATGGCCTTCACAGCGCGGGAGCTGATCGGGGCCCACCAGCGGCGGCCCGTAGCGCTCCTCAAGGCAAACGGCCTGATATCCGTGCACGCCGACGCCAAAAACCGGGTGGTCGCGCGCCATATCCAAGGCGCTGTTGAAAATGATCCCATAATGCGATCGATCGACATGTTCGATCACGTCGAGGGTCGAGGCGACCTGACGCTGATACATGGTCGGACTATAAAGAAGCAGCGCGCCGGCGATCACGACGACAACGGGCAGGAAAAACAGAAACGGCTTTCGCAACGCCGGATAGGCGAGGCCCGCCAGCAGCCCGCTGCAAACGAAAATCAACAGGCCCATCCGGTCGCCGCTCATCAGAACCGCGGCGGCGCAAACACAACCGAAGGCCGCCGCTAAAAGCGTGTTCCCTTTTTGCCAAAGCCCCAGCAGCGCAGGCAGGTACAGCCAGGCGATCTCGATGCCGACATAGGGTTTCCTGAACACGCTGGTCAGCCGGCTCTGCCACGCCGGCCGGCCGATAATGTCAAAACCGACGAAATATTGCAGCAGAGCGTCGCATGCGAAGAACGTGAGCGAAATGGCGGTCGCGTAAAGCAATCGGTCGCGCGATTTTTGGTCCGGCAGTATCCAGCGTGCAAGGGCCGCGGCGTAAAGGCCGAAATGAATCCACTGCAACGCCGTCAGCACGCCCGTCGCGGTCGGCTGATAGAGAAGCGTGCGCAAGAACGCATAGGCCCAAAGCGCCAGCAGCGCCGCGAACCAGCCTTCGCGCGCCCAGGAGAAGTCGCGAACGCGCCACGAATGGAGAACGAACAGCAGCGCGACGCAGGACATCACGAATTCCTGGCCGCTGACGATCAAGGCGAGCGGCGACAGAATGGCGAGAGGCTCCGCCAGAGCGCGCAAATCGACGTTTCGCCAATCGATACGTTGAATTGACGCCAGCATTTCAGTCCCAGGCTTCGGTCGGTCCGACACGCGTTCATCACAAGGCGCGGCGGCCTCAGGCGCGCGTTTCCATATCGCAGATTGCCCGAATGTCCAATAACGACAATGGTCCCGGTGAAACTCGCATCATCAGGAAAAGTCGACTATACCTCGGCTATTCATGCATGGACTGCGGCCGCCCGCCAAGGAATACGACGGCTTTGATCGCTATCGCCACCCAATGCTTCAGCCCAGATCTTGGCGGCATAGAGATTCTGATGACCGGCCTTGCCGACCAATTGTCGTTCAGCGGTCTGAAGGTCGAAGTCTTCGCGGACCACGTGCATTTGAAGGGAGCGGCCGAGCTCGCGCGGCCCTACCCCATCCATCGCTTCGGATCGATCCGCCCCCTGCGCCGTTTCATGAAGCGGCGCGCGATTGCGCGCGCGGTCCAGGAGCGAGGCGTTTTGGGACTGTTCGCCGATTCCTGGAAGAGCGTCGCCGCGGCGCCGGCGAATGGCGCGCCGCTCGCCGTGCTCGCCCACGGAACGGAATTCCCGCTTGAGGCTTCGCCGGACAAAGCGCTTCGGATCAACGCCGCCTTGAAGCGCGCCCGCGCCATTGTCGCCAGCTCTCATTATACGGCCGGCCTTGTCGCCCCTTTCATGAAGGGGGTTGAAGCGGAGATTGTCGTCATCAATCCTCCGATCGCCGAACTCCCGGCCGCGCCGCCCGCCGCGCTCGCCCAAATCGATGCGGCCATCGCCGGCCGCGGGCCGGTGCTCGCCACCCTGGCGCGGCTGGAGCCGCGCAAGGGGATCGACGCCATATTGCGTGCGCTGCCGGCTTTGCGCGAAAAGCATCCCGGCCTTGTCTATCTTGTCGCAGGCGCGGGCGCGGATCTCGCAAGGTTGCGCGCGCTGGCTACGAGCCTCAGCGTCGATGACTGCGTCGTTTTCCTCGGCCAGGTGACCGAGATCGAAAAGAAGGCGGCGTTGCTGACCCGCAGCGATATCTTCGGGATGCCGTCGCGACGGACCGGAAACTCCGTCGAGGGCTTTGGCATTTCCTATGTCGAGGCGGCCTGGTACGGCGTCCCCTCGGTGGCGGGAGACGACGGAGGCGCGGCCGATGCGGTCGTCAACGAGCGCACCGGCCTCCTGTGCGACGGCGCCAATGACGACGCCGTGCGCGGCGCGCTGAGCCGGCTGCTCGACGACGAGGCGCTGCGCAAGAATTTTGGCGCGGCGGCCGCCGATCTGGCGCGCGCCAAACACACATGGTCCGCCGCCCTGCCCCGCTATCTCGCCGCGATCGGCCGATAGGCCCTCGCCCTTATTTAGGTTCGGGCAGGTTCAGCCGGATATGCAACTCGCGCGATTGCTTGGGCGAAATGGGTGAGGGCGCGCCCATCAGCAAGTCCTCGGCGCGCTGGTTCATCGGGAACAGCGCGACCTCACGCAGGTTTTGCTCGCCCGCCAGCAGCATCACGATGCGATCGACGCCCGCCGCCATGCCGCCGTGCGGCGGCGCGCCATAGTGAAAGGCGCGGTACAGGCCGCCGAAACGCTCGATCACCGTCTCCTCGCCATAACCGGCGATTTCGAAGGCCTTCACCATCGCCTCGGGCCGATGGTTGCGGATGCCGCCCGAGGCGAGTTCGTAACCGTTGCAGGCGATGTCGTATTGGAACGCCTTGATGGTCACAGGATCCTGCGACGTCAACGCCTCGAGACCGCCTTGCGGCATGGAGAACGGATTGTGCGAGAAGTCGATCTTCTTGTCGTCCTCGTTCCATTCGAACATCGGGAAATCGACGATCCAGGCGAATTCGAAGCGACCTTCGTCGATGAGCTTAAGATCCTGGCCAACCTTGGTGCGCGCAAGACCAGCGAATTTGGCGAATTTCTCGGGATCGCCCGCCACGAAGAAAGCGGCGTCGCCAGCCTTGAGGCCAAGCTGGACGCGCACCGCCTCGGCGCGCTCCGGGCCAATGTTGTTGGCGAGCGGGCCGCGTGCGCCGACGCCCGTGGCGGCCGGATCGGCGGCTTTCGCCGTCTCGTCGCTCGCGCGGTCGAAAAAGAGGATGTAGCCAAGCCCGGGCTGGCCCTCGCTCTGCGCCCAGGAATTCATGCGGTCGGCGAAGGTGCGCTGACCGCCGCCCGGCGCCGGGATCGCCCAGACCTGGTTTTTCGCCGTCTCGAGCAGCCGCGCGAACACTTTGAAGCCCGAGCCGCGGAAATGCTCGGAGGCGTCCTGCATCACGATCGGGTTGCGTAGATCCGGCTTGTCCGAGCCGTATTTTCGGATCGCCTCGGCATAGGGAATGCGCGGCCAGGGCGAGGGCGTCACCGGCTTGCCGCCGGAAAACTCCTCGAAGACGCCGCGCACGACAGGCTCCATCGCTGCGAACACGTCGTTTTGCTCGACGAAGCTCATTTCAATGTCGAGCTGGTAGAATTCGCCCGGCAGGCGATCGGCGCGCGGATCTTCATCGCGAAAGCAGGGCGCGATCTGGAAATAGCGGTCGAAGCCCGCCATCATCAGGAGCTGCTTATATTGCTGGGGCGCCTGCGGCAGTGCGTAGAACTTGCCGGGGTGAATGCGCGAGGGCACGAGATAATCGCGCGCGCCCTCGGGGCTGGACGCCGTCAGGATCGGCGTCTGAAACTCGAAGAACCCCTGCCCTTTCATCCGGGCGCGCAGGCTGTCGACGACGCGCCCGCGCAGCATGATGTTCTGGTGCAGCTTTTCGCGGCGCAGGTCGAGGAAGCGGAAGCGAAGCCTCGTGTCTTCCGGATAGGGTTGATCGCCGAACACCGGCAGCGGCAGATCGGCGGCGGGACCCAACACCTCGATCTCGCGCACATAGACCTCGATCAGGCCGGTGGGCATCTCGCTATTCTCGGTGCCGGCCGGGCGCTTGCGGACATCCCCGTCGATGCGCACGACAAATTCCGAGCGCAGCTTTTCGGCCTGTTTGAAGGCAGGCGAATCCGGGTCGACGACGCATTGGGTCAGGCCGTAATGGTCGCGCAGGTCGATGAACAGCACACCGCCATGATCGCGAATGCGATGGCACCAGCCCGAAAGCCGGATCGCGCGGCCCTGGTCGGTCTCGCGGAGGTCTCCACAATGATGGCTGCGGTAACGGTGCATGGCTCTCGTGCTTCTCATGGAATAGCGTGAGCGGGGTGCGTAACGGAAAAAGCGCCAGGGGGAAAGCGGCAAGGGGCTGGCGCAGCGGCGGCGGGCGGATTACGCCATGAGCCAAAGCGCGCCAAAATCGAAAAAACGTGTCGAGAGGCCTGATGCTCACCTTCCACGATACTTCGACGAGCCGCGACATCACGGTCGCCCCCGACGCCGCGTCCCTTCCCTCTGAGGTGAATTGGATCGACGCTTTTCAGCCCGATTCCGGGGAAATTGCCTTCCTCCAGCGTGTCGTGGGGGTCGAGGCGCCAAGCTTTGAGAAAATGTCGGAAATCGAGAATTCAAGCCGGCTTTCGACGGCCGGCGGCCATCTTTTTCTGACGACGCCGATGATCTATCACGACGACGCCGGATCGATCCAGACGACGCCGCTTGGTTTCGTTCTCGACAAGCAAAACGTCCTCACCGTCCGTTTCAAGCCGGTCCGGGCTTGCGATCGCAGCCAGAGCGCCGGTTCCGCCGGCGACCACCCGCTGCCGGGCGGGCCCGGAGGCTTCGTCGCCGTTCTCGACGCGATCGTCGACCATTTGGCCGACGAACTGGAAGCCCTGGCGGGCGAGCTCGACAAATTGTCACATATCATTTTCCGCGACGAGGACCACCGGCCGAAGCGGGAGGTCGGCGGCGACAGCCGCGATCTGCGGCAGGTCCTGCGCAATGTCGGACGCGCCGGCGCGGTCACTTCAAGGATCAGCGAAACGCTTCTGGGCATTTCCCGCATGATCCCCTATGTCGTCACCGGCGCCGCCGACTTCCTCTCCGCCGAGGCGCGCGCAAGGCTCAAGAGCCTCAGCCGCGACGTCGCCTCCCTCAATGATTACGAGAAGCACCAGTCCGACAAGATCCAGTTCCTGCTCGACGCGACATTGGGGATGATCAATGTCGACCAGAACAATATTTTCAAAGTCCTGACGCTTGTCTCCGTGGTCGGCATCCCGCCGACGCTGATCGCCAGCATGTACGGCATGAATTTCAAATACATGCCGGAACTGGAATGGACCTATGGCTATCCCTATGGCCTCTGCCTGATCGCACTCAGCGCAATCGTCCCGCTCGTTTGGTTCAAATGGCGCGGCTGGTGGTGATCGGCCAGCTCAATGAGGCCGATGCGTTCGGCAGGAATGCGGATAGATTGAGCGGCCGACTTTCGCGACATCCCTAAGAGGATTCCACCATGTCTCAGGAAATGCAGGGAAAACTCTGCCTGGTGACCGGCGCCACGCTCGGCATCGGCAATGCGACGGCGCTAGGCCTCGCGCGAAAAGGCGCCCATGTCGTGATTGTCGGGCGCGACGCGGCGCGCACACGCGAGGCCGCAGCGCAGCTTGCCCGGGAATCAGGGAATCCGCAGGTCGACTTTCTCGTCGCGGACCTCTCCTCGCAGGCCGAGGCGCGTCGCCTGGCGGCTGAATTCAAAGCCAGATATCCGCGGCTCGACGTTCTCTTGAACAATGCCGGCGCGATCTTCACCCAGCGGGAAGTGACGGTCGACGGCTATGAGCGCACCTGGGCGCTCAATCATCTCGCCGAATTCCTGCTGACCCAGCTCTTGCGCGACAGGCTGGAGGCGAGCGCGCCTGCCCGCATCGTCAATGTTTCGTCCACAGCGCATGCGTCGGGGACCGTCGCCTTCGATAATTTGCAGGGCGAAAAGAAATATAGCGCATGGAGCGCTTATGGCCAGTCGAAGCTCGCCAACATCTTGTTCACTTACGCCTTGGCGCGGCGGCTCGCCGGCAAAGGCGTGACCGCCAATTGCCTGCATCCTGGCGTCGTCGCGACGGGGTTTGGCCATAACACGCCGGGCTTCCTGAATATTGTGCTCGGTTTGGCGCGGCCGCTGCTGATGACGCCGGAGAAAGGCGCCGCGACATCGATCTATCTGGCCTCTTCGCCTGAACTCGCCGATGTCAGCGGCAAATATTTCGCCAAATGCAAGCCCATCGCTTCCTCGAAGCTGAGCGCCGACGTCGCTCTGCAGGAGAAGCTTTGGGAATTGAGCGAGCGGCAGACGGCGGCGGTGGGATAGGCCAGGGCGACCCGGTCGGCTCACAGCCACAGACTGATTTGCCCGCCTGCCCTCGCCGTCGTATCGAAGGCGCGAATATTGCCGGTTCGATTCAGGAGCTTGCGTGGCAATTTTGGTTCTGATCGCCTCGTTTGTCGTCGCCTTCGCTCTATGCGCCTCGCTCATACCGTTCTTTCGCCGCGCCTTTCTGGTGACGCCGGGCGCGCGATCGAGTCATGTGGAGGCGACGCCGCAAGGCGGCGGCCTGGTCGTGATCCCCGTCGCTATCGTCCTGACATGCGCCGCGCTCACTGGCATGGCCGGAATGCGGCCCGACCCCTTCGCCTGCAGCCTCATCGCCGCGCTCTTGCTGTTAATGGCGCTGGGCGGGTGGGACGATCTGGCGGCGCTCAACCCAGGCTTTCGCCTTGTCGTTCAAGCCGGGGCGGCGGCGCTCGCGCTGGCTGTGACGCCGCTCGATTTTACCGGCCCAATCGCCTTTCTGGCGCCAGCGATCGTCTATGCCTGCCTGCTGATCGGCATGTTGTGGTTCATCAATCTGACTAATTTCATGGACGGCATCGATCTGATGAGCGTCACCCAATTCGTGCCCGCCTTCGCGACCGTCTACCTGCTTCTGGCGGGACTGGCGGGCGCCGCGCAATGGGTTGGCGCCTTGTGTCTGGCGAGCGCGGGCGGGCTATTGGGCTTCGCCTTGCTCAACCGGCCCCGGGCGCGGCTATTCCTCGGCGATTCCGGCAGTCTGCCGCTCGGCCTTCTCGGCGCGATCGCGTTGCTTGTCGTGGGGAACGCATGTGGCGCGGTGGTCGCGCTGCTGCCATTCCTCTATTATATCGCCGACGCAAGCGTCACGCTGGCCCGCCGCGTTCTTGCCGGCGAGAAATTCTGGCAAGCGCATCGCCAGCATTTTTATCAGCGGGCGACCCGCTGCGGGCTGTCGACATGGCAGGTGATTGCGCGCGTTGCGGCATGCAATATCCTGCTCTGCGCGCTTGCCTTGCTGATCGCGGGGCGATCATTAGGCGCGCAGGCCGCCGCGCTTGCTTTAGGCGTTGTCATTGTCGCTCTCCTTATGAGCGATCTCGTCAGGAAGAGATCCTGAAACGGTAGAGACCATCGCGCCGTCGACCAGGGAACCGGGGAATAACTTATGCTCAGGGACATCAAGATCGCCCCTTCGATTCTGGCCGCGGATTTCTCGCGGCTTGGCGAGGAAATCCACGCGATCGACGAAGCCGGCGGCGACTGGCATCATCTCGATGTCATGGACGGGCATTTCGTACCCAATATGTCGTTCGGACCGCTTGTCGTCCAAAGCCTGCGGCCGCTGACCAACAAGACTTTCGACGTTCATTTGATGATCGCGCCCGTCGATCCCTACCTCGAAGCCTTCGCCAAGGCGGGCGCCGACAGGATCACGGTCCATGCCGAGGCCGGACCTCATCTTGATCGATCATTGCAGACGATCCGCGGTCTCGGCAAGAAAGCTGGCGTCGCGCTCAATCCCGCGACGCCGGAAGGCGCGATCCAGTATGATCTCGACAGGCTCGATCTCATCCTCGTCATGACGGTCAACCCCGGCTTTGGCGGCCAGGCCTTCATCCCCGCCATGATTGAAAAAATCCGACGCGTCAAAGCGATGATCGGCGAGCGCCCGATCGAACTCGAAGTCGACGGGGGCATCGGGCCGCAAAACGCCGGCGCGGTCGTTGACGCCGGCGCCAATGTCCTGGTCGCCGGGTCGGCGATATTCGCGGGGCGTTCGGTCGAAGCCTATCGGGCGGAGATCGAGGCGATGCGCGGCGCGGCTTTAAAAGGGCGCGGCTGAGCAGCGCCCCACCGTCGCGCTAAGCCTTGTCGAACCGCGCCAGCGCCGCCTCCATCTTGGCGATCCGTTCGATGGCGGCCTCGCGGCGTTCGCGGTTTTCCTCAACGACTTCTTCGGGCGCGCGCGCCAGGAAATCGGCATTGCCAAGTTTGCCGTCGATCCCCGCGACCTCCTTGCGCTCTTTTGCGATTTCTTTGGCGAGCCGTGCGCGCTCGGCCGCAATGTCGACGATTCCGGCTAGCGGGATCGCGGCCAAGGCGCCGCGCACGATCATCTGAGCCGACCCGGCCGGCGCGGAATCGGCAAAACCGATTTCGGTCACCCGTGCGAGACGCTGGATCGTTTCGCCCCAGTTTTTGGCGGCGGCGACAATCGTCGCATCAGCCCCGACCAGCGTCAGCGGCAATTGCGCGCCGGCCGGCACGCCCATTTCCGAGCGCACGGAGCGGATTTCGGAGACGAGGTCGACCAGCCAGCCGATCTCCGCCTCGGCTTTGGGATCGGCGACAAAATCCGACTGGGGCCAGGGACCGAGCGCCAGAAGCTGCGCGCGCGGCGGTCCCTCCCCGCCCTTAATCGCCCAAAGCTCCTCGGTGAGGAACGGCATGAACGGATGCAGCAGCGCGAATATCTCGTCGAGAACATAGGCGATCGTCGCCTGCGCCTCGGCCCGCGCCGCTCCATCTTCGCCGCCTTGCAGCACCGGCTTGGCGAGTTCGAGATGCCAATCGCAAAAGATGTTCCACACAAAGCGGTAGACGGCGTTGGCGGCGTCGTTGAAACGAAAGGATTCGATCGCCAGAGCCGTCTCGGCCACCGCCTTGGCGGTCTCGCCAAGAATCCACTTGTTGAGCGGTTCGCGAACGGCGCCCGGATCGAAGGCCGCCTTGCGCAGGCAGCCGTTCATTTCGGCGAAGCGCGAAGCGTTCCAGAGCTTGGTCGCGAAATTGCGATAGCCTTCGACGCGGGCGGTGGACAATTTGATGTCCCGCCCTTGCGCCGCCATCGCCGCCAGTGTGAAGCGCAAGGAATCGGCGCCGTAGCGGTCGATCAACGCCAGGGGGTCGATGACGTTGCCCTTCGACTTCGACATTTTCGCGCCCTTCTCGTCGCGCACGAGGGCGTGGATGTAGACGTCGCGGAACGGAATCTCTTGCCTGAAATGCAGGCCCATCATCATCATCCGGGCGACCCAGAAGAAGATGATGTCGAAACCGGTGACGAGGACCGAGGTCGGATAAAAGCGCTTGAGTTCGGGCGTCTCGTCCGGCCAGCCGAGCGTCGAGAACGGCCACAGCGCGGATGAAAACCAGGTATCGAGAACGTCTTCGTCGCGGATGAAAGTCTCGGTCAGCCGCTGCGGATCGGCGGCGATCGCATCCGCCTCGTCCTGAGTCAACGCGCCCCGCTCGACGCCATCGGCCAGCGCCTCGCCGCACGCCTGCGCCTCGCTCTCGGCGACATAGACGGCGCCCCATGGCGCGTACCATGCGGGGATCTGGTGACCCCACCAGAGCTGGCGCGAAATGCACCAGGGCTGGATATTCTCCAGCCAATCGAAATAGGTCTTCTCCCAGTTCTTCGGCGTGAACAAAGTCCGCCCGTCGCGCACCGCTTTCAGCGCGGGCTCGGCGAGCGCTTTGGCGTCGGCGTACCATTGATCGGTCAGCCAGGGTTCGATGACGACGCCCGAGCGATCGCCGTGCGGCACCATATGCGTGTGCGGCTCGATCTTGGCGAGCAATCCCAGCGTTTCCATCATCGCGACGACGCGCTTGCGCGCTTCGAACCGGTCGAGACCGTCGAGAACCGCGACCGTCCGGGCGCAATCGTGATCTTCCGTCGGCACCCCTTCGAAAAAGGCGATATTGCCTTTGAGCTGGATGCGCGCCTCGCTATCGAGAATATTGATGGCCCGCACGCCTTCGGCCGCGTGCCGCCGGCCGACTTCGAAATCGTTGAAATCATGCGCGGGCGTGATCTTCACGGCGCCGGCGCCCTTTTCGGGATCGGCATATGCGTCGGCGACAATCGCGATCAGCCGCCCGACCAGCGGCAGGCGCGCCTTCTTGCCCTGCAAATGCCTATAGCGTTCGTCGTCGGGATGAACCGCTACAGCCGTATCGCCGAGCATGGTTTCGGGCCGCGTCGTGGCGACCGTCAGCTTTTCGCCGGTCTCCTCGCCCTCTTCATCGACGATCGGATATTCTAAATAATAGAGATGGCCGTTGGGATTTTTGGCAAGCGCCTTGCCGAGCGCGGCGGTGTCGAACGGCGCTTCGTCCCCGCGCGACCATTTGAACGCGCCGCGGCATTCGACCTGCACGACTTCGAGGTCCGAAATCGCGGTCTGGAACTGTGGGTCCCAATTGACGAGACGCTTGTCCTTGTAAATCAGCTTTTCGCGATAGAGCTGGACGAAAACCTTGATCACGGCCTTCGACAGGCCCTCGTCCATCGTAAAGCGCTCGCGGCTCCAGTCGCACGAGGCGCCGAGCCTCTTCAACTGGTTGACGATGGCGCCGCCCGATTCGGCCTTCCAGGCCCAGACGCGCTCAAGGAATTTCTCGCGACCCATTTCGCGGCGGCCCGGCTCCTGCCGCTCCATAAGCTGGCGTTCGACAACCATCTGGGTCGCGATGCCGGCATGGTCGGTGCCGGGCTGCCACAGCACGTCCTTGCCTTTCATGCGGTGATACCGGCACAAAATGTCCTGCAAGGTGTTGTTGAGCGCATGGCCCATATGCAGGTTGCCGGTGACATTGGGCGGCGGGATCACGATGCAAAACGGTTCGGCGGCGGCGCGCTCGGGCCGCCCAGCGCGAAAGGCGCCCTCGGCCTCCCATTGCGCCGAAATGCGCCCTTCGACGGCGGCGGGATCGAATGTCTTTTCCATCATGAACAAGCCCAAAACTCGCCGGGGAATGCGCAAGCCGCGCAACGCCCCGGGGAGCGGCTGCAACGCGACAGCCGCGACGATGACATCAGGGAAGACGAAACGCTCCGCCCGGCGCGCCGGGGTTAAAGCCCGAGGCGCGCGGCAAAGTCAACGCAAACGAGCGATTCCGGCTTAGCGGCCGCCGCGCGCGACCCGCTGAATCTCGGCGCGGACAAGCCGTTCGACGAGGCTGGGCAAGTTATCGTCGAGCCAGGCCTTGAGCATCGGGCGCAGCATTTCGCGCATCAGACCTTCGATCATTTCGGAACTCTGCATGGCGACGCTAGCCGACAGCGCATTAAAGGAAGCGGCGACCGCGGCGTCCGTCGCCGGAGACACAAACGAATCTTCCTCGACGGGCGCCGGATCTGGCGCAACCTCCGGCGCGACAGGCGCGGCCACAGGCGCCGGCTGTTCCCAAACGATCTTTGGAGATGGCGGGGCGATATCGACCGGCGGCTCAGGCGGCGGGGCGACCGGCGCCGCCTCGGGCGCCGGAGCAGCCACGCGAGCGGCCGGGACCGAATCGTTTGAATAGACGATCTGGGGTCCGCCCGTCGCGACAGGCCTTTGAGCCGGGGCGCTTGCCGCAGGCGCCTCTTTGTCGTCGGCAATGATGCTGCGTATCGAGGCGAGGATTTCTTCCATCGAGGGTTCGTGGGCGCGTTGCGCGCGACGCAGCGATTCGAGCTCTCTGTCGGTGGAAGACGAATTGGGTGCGTTCATGGCCTCTGCCCCCCGGCGCGCAATTGCGCCTTGTTTGGTTGAATGGCGCGCTCCCAGGTTGGAGCGCTCGCCAATATCGCTCTACGCCGCGGCCCGATCCAGGAAAATCAGGCGCACCTTCGCTCGCCCCTATGGGGCGAGCGCTGTTGATCGTTTACCGGCCGTCGGGCGTGCGCAGGCCAAACCACTTGTCCTTGACCTGGTCGAAGTGAACCTTGGGGTCGTATTGGACGGCGGCGAGCCCGAGATTGACGGTCGACAACCGGCCGATCGCCGACAGAACCGCGTAAGAGGCGACAACCTGATCGTGCTGCGCCGAAACAAGCTGGACGCGCGCGTTGAGAAGCGTCTGTTGGGCGGTAAGCACGTCGAATGTCGTGCGCTGCCCAACCTTGGCCTCCTCGCGTATGCCGGCAAGCGCGATTTCGGCGGCCGCGACCTGCGCTTTCGCCGAGCGGATGATGCTCACCGAATTCTCGTTCACGCCCCAGGCGGAAACAACCGCGGCGCGCACTTTGTCGCGCTGCAGATCGGTCTGCAATTCCTGCTGGCCGAGTTGCTCCTTGGCTTGGCGCGTCGAGGCGTAAGTCGTGCCGCCGTCGTAGATCGGAATGGATATCTGCGCCACGAGCGACGCGGTAAGGGCGTTGTTGGGCACAGCCTCGCCCGAAACGTCAAATCGCTGTTGAACCTGGCCGGTCAACCCAACGGTCGGATAAAGCGCCCCTTCAATAACCTTGATGTTGAGCTCCGCCGCATCGACGCCGTGCAGAGATCCGACAATAGCGGGATGCTCCACTTGCGAAATCGCGATCGCCTGGGTGATGGTCCTGGGCAATGTCTTGTCCAGAGGTTTGACCGGCGCGAGATTTTTGGGTTCATCGCCGATCGTCTGCCGATAATTGGCGATCGACGTCTGCAATGTCGATTGCGCCCCCAGGGCGGTCGCCTGAGCGCCCGCCAGACTCGCCTCCGCCTGGGCGACGTCGGTCCGGGTGACCTCGCCTACCGTGAAGCGATCTCTCGTCTGGCGCAATTGTTCTTGCAACACTTCGACGTTGTTGCGATCGAGATCGAGAATCGCCGTGTCGCGCAAGACATTCATGTAGAAGGTGACGCCGTCCAACAGGACGTTCTGCTCCGTGTTGCGCAACGTCTCGCGCGCCGCCATCACGCCGGATTCAGCCTGGCGCACCGAGTTGAAAGTGCGCTCGCCATTCCACAAGGTTTCATTGACCGTCAGGCCGTAGCCGCGCGGCCTTGAATAAATATCAAAGGGTCCCCCGGCCGCGGCCGGCAAACCCCCATTGCTCTGTTGAACGCCCGCGTCGGCCTCCGCGCTGACTGTCGGCCGATAACCGGCGGTCGCTTTGGGAACATTTTCGTCGCTGGCGCGAACGGCCGCGCGTTGCTGATTGATGTCGGGATTTTTGAAATAGGCCTTGACCAGCGCCCCGCCGATTGTTTCCGCTCGCACAGCTCCGGAGACTACCGTCAAACCCGCGATCGCCAGGCCGAACGCCACCCGGCGCGCGATCCAAACCCGATTCGAGGCGTCTGACGCCTTTATCTTGACTCTCAAAAACGACATTGACGCCCCGTTTTCGGCCGCCGTTGTTCGGCGCGCCTGACATTTGGCTGCTCCGCGAACGCATTTCTGCGTCCGATTGCAGCAATCGCCTAACGGCCGCGAACGCTACCCAAGCCGCGACTAGAAGAGCCGGCGAACCGGCGCCAGAATTCAATATAAGCCTTTGTTCGTCGCGGGCTACCTGCGTCGCCCTGAGATCGCGCTCGAGCCACAGCAAATTTGTCGAGCGTCGCAATTATGCGACACTTTCACCGTTAAAAAGCAAAGCTAGGCGTTGGCCGAAAAGCCTGAAGCTTGACCGCCGTCGCGTCAAACAAGACACGCCGGCTCGTGACGCCGCCAATCCTCTCGATAAAGACCGCTTTCGCAGCGTTAAATGAAGCGTCGACGCCGACCAAACGCCCCCCAGGCGCCAATTGGTCCAACAATTTCTCCGGACTGCTCTCAAAAGCGCCGTTGACGAGGATAATATCGAAAGGCCCTGGCGCCCCATCCGCCAGGTCGCCAGCGACGATTTCCACCGATTTTTCTTTCGCCAGCAGAACTTTTGCCGCCGCGACCGCTCCCTCGTCAGATTCAAGAGCGACGACATGCGCCCCGAGACTGGCCAGAACCAACGCACTGTAGCCAGAACCGCCGGCGACATCGAGCGCCTTTTCGCCGGGCTGAACATTCGCCGCCTGGATCAGCTTCGCCAAAACCATCGGCGCCAGCAGAACCCGGTCGTGCGCGCCCAAAGCCGGAACGTCGCGATCGACATAGGCGAGCGAGGCGAACGCCGGCGCGACGAAGGCTTCGCGCGGAATATTAGCGAACGCCGCCAGCACCGCCTGATCGGTCACATCGCAGGACCGCAACTGGCCGTCCACCATGTGCTGGCGTCGAACAGCCCAATCATCGCCGGAAATTGCCTGAGCCATTGGCGCGCCGCTCGCTTTTCGTGACAGCACGTGAAAGACGCGCCGATAGAATCAGATTTGGAGGCCTCGCCCGGAATCGAACCGGGGTGCAAGGATTTGCAGTCCTCTGCGTAGCCACTCCGCCACGAGGCCGTGCCGATGCGAAGTTTCGCTGCAGCGTGATCGGCTATAGCAAGATTCATTGCGCGGCGGCAAGACGCGGTTATCGGCCTCAGGCAATCTCATTATCCTGGGCCCACGGCGAATGGCGCAGAAACGGCAGGCCGAGAAAATAGAGAGCCGTCGCGATCAGACCAAGCTTGACCCAGAGATCGGCCTCAAGATGCTCCATAATGGCCAAAGCTGCGAAAATGAACCAGGCGATGGTCGCCCCGACCGTCCATACGCGCAATTTTTCGACGCGCAACGGATGCACAAAAACAACCGGCGCGAACATCAATGCGGCGGCAATCAGCATCGCCGCCGCATTGACGAGCCACGGCAGGCGAAAAACAAAGAGATAGAGAACGAACACATTCCACAACGCTGGAAAGCCGCGAAACCAATTGTCGGCGGTCTTCATCCTCGTGTCGGCGAAATAGAGCGCCGAGGCGATGGTGACGATCAGGCCGATCCAGAAGGCCACCGAAGTCGGCATCAAATCGGAGCGCCAGACCGCAACCACGGGCGCCACCACATAAGTCAGAAAGTCGATGATGAGATCGAGCACGACGCCGTCAATCGTCGCCGCTGTTTCGGTGACGCGGGCGGCGCGGGCCAAAGTGCCGTCAATGCCATCGATGAACATCGCCAGGCCAAGCCAGGCGAAGGTCGTGGGGAAGTCGCGTTCAATCGCCGCATAAAGCGCCAGGAGCGCGACGGCGCCGCCGGAGGCGGTCAGGATGTGAACAGAAAAACCCGCCGCGTTTCGCACGGGGATGCCCTTGTTGCCCAAACTCATCGCGGCTCCGCCCCCAGCCTCCCGCCCGCGCGGAACTTCGAAGGGCGCGCGGATTCGGGCGACGCTCGCCCGTTGCGAAGAAAGCATGCGTGCGGCAATAGGGCAATGTCGAGCGGGCGCCGGCGCCCAGTTTGCGATATTGCCTAAGCGGCGCCCATGATGGACATTGCCGCCTGCGGGCGCCGTCCGCGATCTCTCGGCGAGTGAATTCCCGCCCGTCAACGGAGAGCCTTCGCTTTATGGACGAAACATCTGGCGCGGCGCTTTCCTGCGAAATTCTCGTCGTTGGCGCGGGGCTGGCGGGCCTGGCCGCCGCCATCGGGTTCGAGCGAGCCGGTTTCGACGTTATTCTTTGCGGCGCCCCCGAGCGCATCGCGAACGGACGAACCGTCGCCTTGCTTGAAAGCTCCGTCCGCTTCGTCAAGGCGCTCGGCGTTTGGGCTGATGTCGAAACGCAAGCCGCGCCGCTGCGCGCGCTGCGCATCGTCGACGATGTGGGGTCGCTCTGGAGCGCCTCGCCGATCGAGTTCCGCGCCAGCGAAATCGGCCTTGAAGCGTTTGGTTGGAATATCGAAAACGCGAAGCTCGTCGATGTGCTTGCAGCGGCGGCGCATGCGTCGCCCCGGCTGCGAATCATCGAGAGCCGGATCGCCGCTTACGAATTCGCGACCGGCGAAGCGCGGGCGCGCTGCGACAGCGGAATGGTCATCGCCGCCAGATTGATTGCGGCGGCCGATGGGCGCGGCTCGCCGGCGCGCAAAGCCGCTGGGATAGACGCCTCATCGCGGGCCTATCCGCAGACGGCGCTGACCCTCATCCTGACGCATTCGCGCCCCCACCATGATTTCTCGACCGAATTTCATACCAGAACCGGCCCGTTCACCCTTGTTCCACTGCCCGAATCGCCCCCCGGGACGACGCGCTCCAGCCTCGTTTGGGTGATGTCGCATGCCGAGGCCAAGCGCCGCGCCGCGCTTGATGATTTGGCGCTGGCCGAAGAAATCGAGACGCAATCCCGGTCCATCCTGGGCGCCATGCGGATCGAGGGGAAGCGCGGCGCCTTTCCATTGGCTTTGCAATCGGCGGTCCAGATGACTGGGCGGCGTCTCGCCCTGATCGGCGACGCCGCGCATCTCCTGCCGCCGATCGGCGCGCAAGGGCTCAATCTTGGTCTGCGCGACGCCGCTCATCTGATCGAAGCGGCGATCAAGGCGAGAACGGAGCGAAGCGACCTCGGCGGCCCCGAGACGCTCACGCATTACGCCGGTTCACGACGGCTCGACGTCGCTTCGCGCACGGGCGCGGTCGATGGCCTCAATCGTTCGCTGCTGGCCGACCTGCCGCCGCTCGACTTCCTGCGGGCCGGAGCCCTGACTGCGCTCGGCGCCATCGGGCCGCTGCGCCGCTTTGTCATGCGCGAGGGCGCGACGCCGCGTTTCTCGACGCCAAAATCGATGCGCGCGGGCAATTCGATCGCGAGATGACAAGATTCAACGCGGGGCTTCGTTCGCGGGATCGAAGGGCTCTCACCCTTCCGGCAGCGGAATGAACTCGCTCTCATCGGGCACGGCGGCGAAGCGACCTTGCTTCCAATCCTCCTTCGCCGTCTCGATGCGCTCCTTGCTCGACGAGACGAAATTCCACCAGATGTAACGCGGGCCCTCCAGCGCCGCGCCGCCAAGAAACATCAGACGGCAATCGCTTTTCGCTTTGATCGTGATGCGATCGCCCGGGCGAAAAATCAGCAGCCGCGGACCTTCGAACAGATCCCCTGCGATCTCGACTTCGCCATCGACGACATAGACGGCGCGTTCCTCGTAATCATTGTCGAGCGGCGCAGATCGGCCGGCGGCGATCTTCACTTCCGCATAAAACCAAGGCGAAAGACTATCGACGGGCGCCGTCTTGCCAAAAGCGCTTCCTGCAACGATCCGCGCTTCCAGCCCACGATCGGCGATCATCGGCAGAACGCTCGCGTCGAAATGCTGGAAGGTCGGCGCAATCTCCTCCTTTTCTTTGGGCAGCGCGATCCAGGACTGGATGCCGTATAGACCCTGCCCGCTTGCCCGCTGCGGCGCCGGCGTCCGCTCGGAATGGGCGATGCCGCCGCCAGCTGTCATCAAGTTCATCGCGCCTGGCGCGATCTCCAGCGCATTGCCTTCGCTGTCACGATGGAAAATCGAGCCTTCGAACAAATAGGTGACCGTCGCCAAGCCGATATGGGGATGCGGACGCACATCCATCCCCTGCCCGGCGATAAATTGCGCCGGTCCCATCTGATCGAAAAAGATAAAAGGTCCGACCATCTGGCGCTTGCCATGCGGCAAGGCGCGCCGGACGGAAAATCCGCCGAGATCGCGCACGCGCGGAACGATGACGAGTTCAAGCGCGTCGCATGATTGGGCGTCGCCCGCGACGGGGTCATATCCTTCTGCCCAGCTCATCAAGCCAATCCTTCGTTAGGCGCGGCGTCAGACGACGGCCGCGCTCGCGAGTTCAGCGGCTCGCCTCCAGCAGCCGCGCGGCATAGCGCGCCATCTGGTCGACCTCGATATTGACGCGGTCTCCGGATTTTCTGTCGCCCCAGGTCGTGACGGCGAGCGTATGCGGAATCAACAGAATTTCAAACGTGTCGCCATCGACCGCATTGACAGTCAGGGATGTGCCGTCCAACGCGACGGATCCCTTCTGGGCGATGAATTTGGCGAGCGCGGCGGGCGCGCGAAATTTGAAATGCGCCATGCCGTCGAAATCGCGCCGCCACAGGATTTCGGCCGTTCCATCGGCATGGCCGCTGACCATATGGCCGCCCAGTTCGTCGCCGAGCCGCAGCGAGCGCTCGAGATTGAGCCGGGTTCCCGCTTCCCATGCTCCCGCATTCGTCAGCGCCAGAGTTTCGGCGCCCACATCGACCGAAATCGCCGTCCGATTGCCGGCGCGCGCGACATCGACGACGGTCAGACACACACCCGCATGAGCAACGGAAGCGCCAATCTCGATCGTGGAGGGGTCATACCCGCAACCGATGCGCAGCTTGCGCAAATGTCCGTGGTCCTCGGCCTGCAAAACCTCGCCGACATCGCTGACAAGTCCCGTGAACATCTCATTCCAACCTTTCCAGCCTTTGGAAATCTCGCATTTCATCGCTGCCGAAGTGAGCAATTTCAGCCTCGGCATAGCACGCCCGATCGTCAAGCGCGCTCAGGGCGAAACGGTCTAGCGCCGGCAAGCCGGTTCGGCCAAGCGGCTTCTGGGCGGTGAACAGAATCACCTCGTCGGCAAGGCCTTGCGCAATCAGCGCCGAGCCGACGCCCGGCCCGCCCTCGCTGAAAACGCGCGTGACGCCGCGCCGGCCGAGCGCGCGCAACGCGGCTCCCAGGTCGACGTGACCTTCGCGGTCGGCGGCGACCCGCTCGACGCTGACGCCCACGGCTTCAAGCGCCGCTGCGCGCTCCGCCGGCGCCGCATCGGTGGCGATCGCCAAAGTTGGAAAATCGCGCGCGGTGGCGCCGAGACGCGAACGCGGCGACAATCGCAACCGCGCGTCAAGCACGACGCGCAGCGGCCTGAACGCCTCCGCGCCAGGCAAGCGAACCGTCAGCAAGGGATCGTCGCCAAGCGCGGTTCCTGCCCCGACCATGATCGCGTCATGCATTGCGCGCATGACCTGGACGCGCAGATTGGCGGCTTCGCCCGTTATGGCGAGGCGCGGGTCATGCTCGTCGCCCGCGGCATAGCCGTCGGCGGTGCGCGCGAGTTTCAGCGTCACCATCGGCCGGCCTTGGGTGACGCGCAGGATATGGCCGCAATGGTCGCGCCGCGCCGCGCGCGCGCCGATTCCGACGACGACCTCGACGCCCGCTTCGCGCAACAAAGCATGTCCGCGCCCGGCGACCCGCTCATCGGGATCTTCGATCGCGCTGACGACCCGCGCAATTCCCGCCGCCGCGACCGCCTGCGCGCAGGGCGGCCCGCGGCCTTGATGGAAACACGGCTCCAGCGTCACATAGAGCGTGGCGCCGGCTGCGGCTGGCCCCGCCTGGTCGATCGCGTTGCGCTCGGCATGCGGTCGCCCGCCCTTTGACGTCACGCCGCGCCCGACAAGAACGCCGTCGCGGACGATCAGGGCGCCGACCGAGGGGCTGGGCGCGCAGACGCCAAGATTGCGCCGCCCGAGGGCAAGCGCGGCGGCCATGAAGCGCTCATCCTCAGCCATGACGGCGTCGGGCGCCGAATGCGCGGCGGTCATCGCGGCTCCGCGAGCGACTTTTTGGGCTTGGCCGCCGTCTTGGGCGAAAGTTCGGGTTCGGCCTCCAACTCGCCGACGATCGCGTTGAAATCGCGGGCCTCGCGGAAATTGCGATAGACCGAGGCGAAGCGCACATAAGCGACGTCGTCGAGGCCCTTCAGGCCTTCCATCACCAGCTCGCCGATGCGGTCGGTCGAAATATCGCCGTCGCCCTGGCTCTCAAGCTGGCGCACGATGCCGTTGACCATGCGCTCGATGCGGTCGGCGGCGACGGAGCGCTTGCGCAAGGCGATTTCCACCGAACGTTGCAGCTTGTCGCGATCGAATGGCGCGCGCCGGCCCGATTTCTTGACCACGGTCAATTCGCGCAATTGCACGCGCTCGAACGTCGTGAAACGACCGCCGCAATCGGGGCAAATGCGGCGGCGGCGGATCGAGGAGGAATCCTCGGTCGGGCGAGAATCCTTCACCTGCGTTTCAAGACTGCCGCAATAAGGGCAACGCATGGGAAAGCTCCCGCCTGGCCCGGGCGGATCGCCGGGCCCTTCAATAAATCGGAAAACGCTGCGTCAATTCGGCGACGCCGGCGCGAACCTGCGCTTCGATGGCAGCATTCTCCGATTCGCCATGCGCCGCCAAGCCGTCCAGCGTCTCGACGATCAATTCGCCTACTTGTCTGAATTCGCCGACGCCGAAGCCGCGCGATGTCGCAGCCGGAGAGCCGAGCCGTACGCCCGAGGTGATCGCGGGCTTTTGCGGGTCGAAGGGAATGCCGTTCTTGTTGCAGGTGATATGCGCGCGCCCGAGCGCCGCTTCCGCCCCTTTGCCGGTCAGGCCTTTGGGGCGCAGATCGACCAGCATCAGATGGTTGTCGGTGCCGCCCGATACAATGGCGTAGCCGCCTGCCGTAATCGTCGCCGCGAGGGCCTTGGCGTTGGCGACGACGGCCTGGGCGTAATTCTTGAATTCAGGCGTCAACGCCTCGGCGAAAGCGACAGCCTTGGCGGCGATCACATGCATCAGCGGGCCGCCCTGGAGACCGGGAAAGATCGCCGAATTGATCTTTTTCGCGAGATCCTCGTCGTCGGTCATGATCATGCCGCCCCGCGGCCCGCGCAAGGTCTTATGCGTCGTCGTCGTGGCGATATGGGCGTGCGGAAATGGCGAAGGATGCGCGCCGCCCGCCACCAGCCCGGCGAAATGAGCGATGTCGACGACGAAATAAGCGCCGACCGCGTCGCAAATCGCCCGGAATCGCGCAAAATCCCAATGGCGCGAATAGGCCGAGCCGCCGGCAATGATCATTTTGGGTCGGTGTTCGTGGGCGAGCTTTTCGACCTGATCCATATCGATGAGGCCCGTCTCGCGATCGACCCCATAGGAAACCGGCTTGAACCAGCGGCCCGACATATTGACCGGCGAGCCATGGGTGAGATGGCCGCCAGCGGCCAGATCAAGTCCCATGAACACGTCGCCCGGCTGTAGCAGCGCGAGAAACACGCCCTGATTCGCCTGGCTTCCCGAATTGGGCTGGACATTGGCGAAGCGGCAGGAAAACAGCTTGCAGGCGCGCTCGATCGCTAATCTTTCAGCGATATCGACATATTGGCAGCCGCCGTAATAGCGCCGGCCGGGATAGCCTTCCGCGTATTTATTGGTCATCACCGAGCCCTGCGCTTCCAAGACCGCGCGCGAGACGATGTTTTCCGAGGCGATCAGTTCGATCTCGTCGCGCTGGCGACCAAGCTCCAGCTCGATCGCCCGGGCGATCTCCGGATCGGCGGCGGCGAGCGGCGCCGAAAAGAAGGAATTCGAGCGTACCGGCTTGTCAGCGATTTCAGCAACGGTCTGCGTCATGGATCGGCCCTCGAACTGATGGCGCCGGACCTTCCGCTTCCCAGGAGGCTCCCGACTTTCGCCCGCATAGCACAAGGACGCGGAGAAGCGAAAGGCGGGCGCTGGACCGGCAATGCCTCAATCCGTTCTCTCGTGATCGACGGAGACGCCCCGGGCGTGGTGAAAAATCGAATATTTGGGACAGCAACATTGTCGATATGGCTATTGGCGGATCCAAATTCGTAAAGGCCCGATCGGCTCGAAACCGGCCCGGAGGGCAGCGGTGAGTTCGGCTTGTCGTTCATAACCCACGAGCGGCAAATCGGGGAATATCGCCGCAGCTTGAGAAATCAGACCGCGCCAGACAATTTCTGAACCGACTTCCGACGAGAAGACGTTGGAGAGACCGACAACCTCCGCTCCTCGATTCAAAATGCCGCCGCACAGGGGCCTATCGCCGCGGAAGCCGAGCAGGAAAACGACGCCGGGGACCGACAGCAAACGAGGCAAGAATATCCGCGGCTCTTCTTGCGTTGCGTCGCCTTTGGTCCACGCAAGCTCCCAGCGCTCCAACTCCGCCGCACTGGTCGCCGGCGCCCATGTCAATCCGTCGGAAGTCTCAAGCGCGTTTCCGAACCGCGGCGACAGGCTTATCCACTGTGCCTCGAACAACACCGCGAAGCCCGATCGACTCAGATCAAGGCAGCGGAAACTGTCCTTTACCGCCCATGCCCGTTCCCGAGATTGGACCAGCGCGGAAATCGTCCGCTCCTGTTCCGACGCCGCTCTGGCGCCGATTAAAGTCACGACGTCAGGATAATACCGAGGGGCGCCTTGCCGATGCACCCATATCGAGTCCAGAAATTCGCCGGGAGCGCCGTGCGCGGAACAAACAGCATTGCACCATAGGCGTTGTTGAGGGCCGCGCTTTCCAGAATATGCCCTGGCGTCGGCATCGGTTGATTCCTGTCCGGATGCGTTTCATTTGACGGGCGTCGCGAGAATATCAGGCGCTTATCGCATGCAAAATCTGACGCCGCTCAATGTTTCATGAAATGCCCCAGCACGCCGTAAAGGCAGCCCTTGAACAGGACGTAAAAGGCGATGCTGAGATAGCCATAAAAGACAAGCTCCGCCAGTTGCAGCAGGCCGCCGTCTTTCAGAGCCATGATTCCATATTGCGAAACGAAACCGAAGTTGGCGCTGAACAGCAGCACAAGATGATAGGACGTGATCGCGGACAGCCCCGCAAACACGCCCATCAGAAGGAAAGCCCGCCAGATCGGGCCGTTGAACATATCGTGGAGAAATCGCTGCATGACGCGCTCCGAACTCTGCCCGCCTTGACCCTGGCGCGCGCGGTCGCCCAAATGGCGAAACAACCGCTTGCAGCGCGACCATTCCTGGCGAGGCCCTCGATGAATCATCCGCTTTTCGTTCTTGCCGTCCTGTTTGTTTCAGGCGTCGTTCAGGCTCAGGCTCAAACCGCCGACAACGCCGCCACGCATCCCGCCTTTTGGGGCTCGCCATCGGTCGATGGCGGCAAATGCTGCGCGAACCTTCTGGAAGTGCGCGCCAACATCGATCGGCTTGATCACGAGATCATCCGCCTGATGGCCGAACGCGGAAAATATGTCGCCGAAGCCGGCCGCTTCAAGGCCAATCCGGCGGCGGTGAGCGCGCCGGCGCGGGTCGAAGAGATCATCGTCAAGGTCAAGGGAATCGCTGGAGAGAGCGGCCTGGCCGAAAGCGTCGCCGAGCGCACTTATCGCGCCATGATCGCCGCTTTCGAGGATTATGAGCGGGAGGAATGGCAGCGGAGGAATGCGAAGGGGCAGTAGGCAATAAGGACGTTTTGCTGCCTACTGCCTACTGCCTACTGCCCCGTTCTCCGCAGTAAACACCACCAGATCATTCTTGCCGACACGGTCCAGAACCGCGCGCGCTTCTTCATCGAGAAGGTCGCGATCGACCGCATCCGAACGCATCAACGCCACGCGGCGCTCCCAGCGTTGACGGTCGGTCTGGAGCGCCTTCAATTCTGCGCCCAGATCCTGCATCTGGTTGGCGTATTCGGCCTTGGTTTTCAGGCCACGTTCGCCGTTCCAGGCGGCCCAGACGAGATAGCCGCTCGCAACGCCCAGAACGACGTAAAACGCGATCGGAAGCAGGATAGCGCGCGCGCGCGTTCGGACTACCATCCGAAGACCTTGGCGTCCTCATCGTTAAGATTTGGTTGCCGGCTCGGCCAAAATTGCGCGGCGAACGCCAAAAGAATCTCTGCTTTTGGCGTCCCTTTCAAAGCGATTTGATCGCCGCGCGCCCGGCATATTTCGCCTGCGCGCCGAGCTCCTCCTCGATGCGGATGAGCTGGTTGTATTTGGCGAGCCGATCGGACCTGGCGAGCGAGCCGGTTTTGATCTGGCCGCAATTGGTGGCGACCGCCAGATCGGCGATAGTCGAATCTTCCGTCTCGCCTGAGCGATGCGACATAACGGCGGTGTAGCCGGCCCGGTGAGCCATATCGACGGCCGCGAGCGTCTCGGTGAGCGAACCGATCTGATTGACCTTGACCAGAATCGAATTGGCGATGCCCTTCTTGATGCCCTCGGAAAGACGCGTCACGTTCGTCACGAACAGATCGTCGCCGACAAGCTGGCATTTGGACCCGATCAATTCGGTCACCAGCTTCCAACCCTCCCAATCGTCTTCCGACATGCCGTCTTCGATCGAGGCGATGGGATAGGCGCCCGCCAATTTGGCGAGATAGTGCGCCTGCTCCTCGATGGACCGGGTTTTTCCTTCGCCTTCATAGACATAAGCGCCGTTCTTAAAGAACTCGGTGGCCGCGCAATCCATTCCCAGCATGACGTCGGCGCCCGGCTTGAAGCCAGCGCTCTCGATGGCCTTCAGGCAGAAATCAAGCGCTGCTTCCGCCGATGGAAGGTTGGGCGCGAAGCCGCCTTCGTCGCCGACATTCGTATTGTGTCCGGCCTTTTTGAGAGCGCTCTTCAGCGTGTGAAAAATCTCGGCGCCCCAGCGTACGGCCTCGCGCAGCGAAGGCGCGCCGACGGGCAGAACCATGAATTCCTGAAAATCGATCGGATTGTCGGCATGAACGCCGCCGTTGACGATGTTCATCATCGGTAGCGGCAGCACGCGCGCGGTCGTCCCGCCGACATAGCGATAGAGGGGCAGGCTGGACGCCTCGGCGGCTGCCTTGGCGACCGCCAAAGAAACGCCGAGAATGGAATTAGCGCCAAGCCGGGATTTGTTCGGCGTACCATCGAGCGCGATCATCGCCTCGTCGATCATGATCTGGTCTTCGGCCTCGAGGCCCGAGAGCGCCTCGAAAATATCGCGATTGACCGCCTCGACCGCTTTGAGAACGCCCTTGCCGCCATAGCGCGCCTTGTCGCCGTCGCGCAGTTCGACCGCCTCATGCGCGCCGGTCGAGGCGCCCGAGGGAACGGCGGCGCGACCCATCGACCCGTCTTCGAGAACGACCTCCACCTCCACCGTAGGATTGCCGCGGCTATCGAGAATTTCTCTCGCAATAATGTCGACGATGGCGGTCATATCTGCTCCTCGGTCCTCGTTCGCTCGCGCAGGCTTTTACGCGAATGCCATCGCGCACGAAAGGGCGCAGCGCGCCAAAGAATCCAAAAACGCGACGCCTAAATATTGGGCTCGAGCTGGCAACCGCTCCCGCTATCGCGCGGTTCCGGGAGTTCTAGGCGCCCCAAATGCCTAGCCGCTGGGCGGCCGACAAATAATTGCGTCATGGCGCCTCATATAGTGGTGACATTGCACATTTTTTCGACTAGCGTCCCTTCCGTTAGGAAAAGGAGGCTGGCGCCAGTTTTGGCGTCGCGTAGCTGCCGAGTCTGTGGGAGGACGGGGCGTCTTACCGGTTTTACGAGCAGGGCGTGATTCCTGCGCGCACGATGATGCGACGGAGACCGGCTTCGCAATTCAAGGACAGGTGCAAAGAGGCAAAGCCCGGCAAGCCCGCGGCTTTGCCTTTTTTGCTTGAAGAGGCCTCAACCCTTCTCCCGAGAATCGGGAGAAGGTGGCCTTTGCGTAAGCAAAGGTCGGATGAGGGCGGTTGCCCTGGCAACGACCCCAAACCGCCTCGTCCTGATGAGGGCCATCACGCCGATGGCCGTCAACCCGAGCGAACTTCGTTCGTCCGCGGCGCTGCGCGCCGCCTACTACCGCGAAGCGGGAGAAGGGGACATCGGGCCTTCGCCCCTCGCCCAGCCGCTTCTCGCCTCGGCCATGAAATCGGCGAGCCGCCCCTCCGAAATCGCCTTGCGCATCCCGGCCATCAACTCCTGGTAATAGGCGATATTGACGGCCGTCAGCGCCATCATAGCGAGAATTTCACCCGACTTCACCAGATGATGCCAATAGGCCCTGGAATAATCGCGCGCGGCCGGACAGGTCGATTGCGGGTCGATCGAGTTGGGATCGTCGGCGTGGCGCGCATTGCGCAGGTTGATGCGCCCAAAGCGCGTGAACACCATGCCATGGCGCCCCGCCCGCGTCGGCATCACGCAATCGAACATGTCGACGCCGCGCGCGACGCTCTGCATGAGATCGTCGGGCGTCCCCACGCCCATGAGATAGCGCGGCTTGGTGGCCGGCAGATGCGGCTCGACGGTCTCGATCATGTCGAGCATCACCGCTTGCGGCTCGCCGACCGCCAGGCCGCCGATCGCATAACCGGGAAAGTCCATCGCGGCGAGTTCCCGAGCGCTTGTCACGCGCAGGCTCTTGACCGCGCCGCCCTGAACAATGCCGAACGCCGCTTTGCCCGGCTGATCGCCGAACGCGAGTTTGGAGCGTTCGGCCCAGCGCAGCGACAGCCGCATCGCGCGCTCCGCCTCTTCGTCCGAACAGGGCAGACGCACGCATTCGTCGAGCTGCATCTGGATGTCGGAGCCGAGCAGACGTTGGATTTCCATCGACCGTTCGGGCGTCAACTCATGGCGAGAGCCGTCGATATGCGACTGGAACATTACCCCGCGCTCGCTGAGCTTGCGCAGCTTGGCGAGCGACATCACTTGAAAGCCGCCCGAGTCGGTGAGGATCGGATGCGGCCAGTTCATGAATTTATGTAGGCCGCCGAGGGCCGCAATGCGCTCGGCGCCCGGCCGCAGCATCAAATGATAGGTGTTGCCCAGCACGATATCGGCGCCCAAAGCCCGCACATCGCCCGGATACATCGCCTTGACCGTCGCCGCCGTCCCCACCGGCATGAAAGCCGGCGTGCGGATGGTCCCGCGCGGCATCGAGATTTCGCCCAAGCGCGCCACCCCGTCGCGGCCGTTGATCGTGAATGTGAAAACGTCGGTCAACGGAAGCTTTCGAGGAGGTTTGCGCGCATCACGCCGCCCGATCGCCGGCGCGCGTCAGCAGACAGGCGTCGCCATAGGAGTAAAAACGATAGCCGGTCTCGATCGCATGGGCGTAGGCGCGCTGCATCGGCTCCAGCCCGGCGAAGGCGCTGACCAGCATGAACAAGGTCGATCGTGGCAGATGGAAGTTGGTGAGCAGGACGTCGACCGCGCGGAAACGATAGCCCGGCGTGATGAAGATCGAGGTTTCATCCGCGAAGGGCCTTATGTCTCCAGCCTCGTCCGCCGCGCTTTCCAGCAACCGCAGGCTCGTCGTGCCGACAGCGACGATGCGTCCGCGATGGGCGCGCGCTTCGTTCAGCGCCGCCGCGGTCGCCCCGTCGATGCGCCCCCATTCGGCATGCATGACGTGATCCTGCGTGTCATCCGCCTTAACGGGCAGAAACGTCCCGGCGCCGACATGCAGCGTGACCTTATGAAGGCTCGCGCCGCGCGCCTCGATCCGGGCGACGAGCTCGGGCGTGAAGTGCAATCCCGCTGTCGGCGCCGCAACGGCGCCGGGCTCCGCTGCGAATAGCGTCTGATAGTCCGCTCTGTCGCCGGAATTCGGCGCGCGACGCGAAGCGATATAGGGTGGCAGCGGCATTTCGCCGAGCCGTTCGATCGCTTCGTCGAGCGCGGCGCCGTGGAACGCGAAGGCGAGCAAAACTTCGCCGCCCTCGCCTTTTTCCTCGACCTCGGCGTCGAGTGCGCCCAGCAGACAGGCCATGCTTTCGCTGGTCTCGCCAAAGCGTATCCGCTCGCCCGCATTGAGCTTCTTGGCGGGGCGGACAAAGGCGCGCCACCGGCTTTCGTCGACACGTTTGATCAGCGTCGCCTCGATCTGCGCCGCGCTGTCGCCCCGCATTCTGATCCCGGAAAGGCGCGCGGCGATGACGCGCGTGTCATTGACCACCAGCGCATCGCCGGGGCGAATGAAATCGGGCAGATCCCCAATGCGGCGATCCGCAAGCGCGCCATGCGGGTCCACCACAAGCATCCGCGCCGCCTCGCGCGGCGCAGCCGGCGTCAACGCGATACGCTCGGGCGGAAGCTCGAAATCGAAGAGATCAACGCGCATGATCAGGGCCCTCGAAGGCCCGCCTTCGCAGCCCTCAGCTCAGGGTCGCCTTCACGATCTTGTCGGGATCGCGCACGGGTTCGCCGCGCTTGATCTTGTCGACATTCTCCATGCCCGACACCACCTTGCCCCAGGCGGTATATTGCCTGTCGAGAAATTTGGCGTCGCCAAAGCAAATGAAGAACTGCGAATTGGCCGAATCCGGGCTTTGGGCCCGCGCCATCGAGACCGTGCCGCGCACGTGCGGCTCGGCGTTGAACTCGGCCTTGATGTTGGGATATTGCGAGCCGCCCGTGCCGGTGCCGTTCGGGCAGCCGGTCTGCGCCATAAAGCCGTCGATAACGCGATGAAACACGATGCCGTCATAAAAGCCCTCGGCGACGAGGCGTTTGATATGCGCGACATGGCCGGGCGCGAGGTCGGGCCGCATCTCTATGACGACGGGGCCTTTGGTCGTCTCCAGCGTGAGGGTGTTGCCTTGTTCAGCCATGAATCATGCAGTCCTGTTGATTGAAGGGGATGGTTTCGAAACGAAGCGGCATGCCCTCACTTAGGGCTCGCCGCCAGGCGCAGGCTCAACATCTTGTCGGGATTGGTCACGGCGCCGTTATTGGCCTGGTCGCCCTTCTTGATTTTGTCGACGACATCCATGCCGGACGTCACTTCGCCAAACACCGTATATTTGCCGTCGAGGAAGGAAGAGTCGGCGAGGCAGATGAAGAATTGCGAATTGGCGGAATCAGGATCGCTGGCGCGCGCCATGCCGAGCGTGCCGCGCTTGAAGGGGGTCTGGGTGAACTCGGCCGGGATGTCAGGCAGATCGGAGCCGCCTTCGCCGGTGCCCTTGGGATCGCCGGTCTGCGCCATGAAGCCGGCGATCACGCGATGGAAAACGAGACCATCATAGAATTTGCGCGCCACCAGTGCCTTGATCTGGGCGACATGCTTGGGCGCGAGATCCGGACGCAGCTTGATGACGACCTTGCCGTGCTTGGTCTCGAGGATGAGCGTGTTCTGCGGATCGGAGTCTTGCGCGGCCGCGCCCGAGGCGGCGAGAGCGGCGATCGAAAGAGCCAAAGCGTCGCGGCGGCTGAATTTCATGCGGGATAACCTCGCTGGAGCGGAGTCAAAGCGTTCGATATCGGCCGCTTGATAGCATGAGGGCGTTCTGGCGCAACCCTCGGCTTGACCGCGAAGGCTTGACGACGCACGCCTTGCCCGGCAATCAGGCGTCGTCGGCGCTCCGTCGGCTGGATCGCCGTGTTGATGACCCGCCTCAAGCGTCTGCGCCATAGAGTTGAGTATATTGCACTTTTGGCGCTGGCCGCCGTCATTCGCGCTCTACCGCTCGAACGGGCTTCGCAATGGTCGGGGGCAGGCTGGCGCCTTGTCGCGCCCCGCCTTCGCCGACATCAGCGCGCTTTGAACAATCTCGCTCTAGCTTTTCCAGAAAAGAGCCCCGCCGAGATCCGACAAATCGCGCTGGGCATGTGGGAGAACTTAGGACGCACTTTCGCGGAGTTTTTTCATCTCGACGAAATCGTCAAAGGCGATCGCATTCGGATGGAGCCGCCGGAGCTTTTCGAGTCGCTGCGCGGACTGAGCGGCGGCGTCATTTGCGGCCTGCATATGGGCAATTGGGAGATCCTGTCCCAAGCGGGCTTGAATATCGGTTGGCGGCCGGCCGGCGTCTATCAGAAGATCACCAATCCGTTCGTCGATCATTACATCAATACTATTCGAGCGCCGCTCTATCCCGCCGGACTCATGGAAAAGTCGCCGCGCGCGGCGAAAGCTATGCTGCGCTATGCGCGCGAGGGTGGTTGCGTCGCCTTCCTGGCCGACCAACGGGATCGCCGGGGCGTCGGCGCAGCCTTCTTCGGAAGGTCGGCTCTGTCCACCCCTTTTCCCGCATTCGTCGCCCGTTCGGTCGGGGCGCCTCTTTACGTCTGTCGCGCCAAACGCCTGAACGGGGTTCGCTTCTCGATCAGCGTGGCGCAAGTGACGGTGCCAAATACGGCGGACCGCGACGCCGATGTCGCGGCGGCGACCGGCGGCGTGCAGGCGGCGTTCGAAAGCATGGTGCGCGAGGCGCCCGAGCAATGGATGTGGGCGCATCGTCGGTGGGATTGAAAAATCCGCGGTCGGCCTCGCAAAAAATGCTTTAAGATGCGTTCGAGAACCGATTTGCGCCAATCATTGGCGAAGGAGCCTGTCCTGCGCATCGCCACCTGGAACGTCAATTCCGTCCGCCAGCGACTGGGCCACCTGCTCGCCTATCTGAAGGAGGCGAGCCCGGACGCTTTATGTCTGCAGGAATTGAAATGCCAGGACGACGCCTTCCCAAGGGCCGAGATCGAAGAACTCGGCTACAACGTCGCGACGCATGGGCAGAAGGCATTTAACGGCGTCGCCATTCTCGCCAAGCGCCCCTTCGAAGCGACGCGCGGCCTGCCTGGCGATTCCGCGGATGAACAGGCCCGCTATATCGAGGCTGTCCTGCCAACGGACAAAGGCGTAGTTCGGCTCGCCAGCATTTATCTGCCGAACGGCAATCCGGCGCCCGGCGACAAATATTCCTACAAGCTCGCCTTCATGAACCGGCTGATCGCCCATTCCCGGCATTTGCTTGCCTTCGAGGAGCCGTTAATTCTGGCCGGCGACTTCAATGTGATTCCCGAGCCGCGCGACGCCGCCGACCCCGCCCAATGGACGTCCGACGCTCTCTTCCTGCCGCAGACCCGCGCAAAATTCCGCGAACAACTCGCGCTTGGCTTCACCGACGCGCTTCGCGCAACCACGGACGCCGGCGGCCTCTATACGTTCTGGGACTATCAGGCGGGTTCCTGGCAGCGCGACAACGGCATACGGATCGACCATCTCCTGCTGTCGCCGCAAGCCGCCGATCTCCTGAGCGGAGCCGGCGTCGACAAGCAACTGCGGGCGCTGGAAAAGCCCTCCGACCACACGCCCGCATGGGTCGAACTGCGAATCGACTAGGACGAGATGAATTTATGGTGGAGCCGCCGCTCGCAACGACGGTAGTTCGATTCAATCCATTCCTATCTCGCTCTAGCCCTCCTGAAGCGACCTCAATGATATCAAGGGGCTACATTTCTCCTCGCCCAACATTTGCAAATTTTTTTCGAGCCTGATCGTGAGATATCAAGGGGTTGCAAGCGAAAAACTGAAAAATTCGTTTTTCTGAAAACCCGCCGCCGCCCCGCCCGTCCTATCCGCCCTTCCCGGCGCGCGCTCGCGCAAAAAAGCTCAATCTCTTCCGCTGGAAAACAGCGGAGACTATACGATGGAGAAGCTGGAGTGTCCAGGTAATATTTCTCTAAAACAGAAAGAGGCGGCCGGACTCTTATCGCGCTACAGCGGGATGATTCTCGATCGAATTGATCCACCGCCATGGCGAGCGGCCGTTTTCATCGTAAGTTATTCCGCTCCAAGGGGTCGCTCTCTACTTTCGCCTTCGTGATTCGGCGCCCGCCTGTTTGCGCGCTGGGCGTTTCCGCGCCGCGTGATTCGCGGTCGAAGGCTCGGTTATCGCCAGCGGATCGCTGGCGGGAAAGGTCTCCGCGAGCGCCGCGTCGAGATTAGCGTCAACTTCGTCTTTGATCGTCTGTTCCTTGGTTTTCCTGGTCATTGCGGCGCCTCCGATCCGTCATCCACCCATGAAACGCGTCTCTGATTGTAGCAAAGATCGTGCAAAACCCCCGCACTACTTGCAGAACACAGAGTGAACGAATAAGGTCTGTTCATGATTTGTTTATCGGCCGCCGCGAAAGTGGCCGCAAATCTGGGCCCGGACGATGATTCGTTGCGGGATTCGCCAAGAGGCTAGAAATGCTGACCAAGAAACAGAGCGAGTTACTGCGTTTCATCCATGAACGTCTGCAGGAGGCGGGCGTTCCCCCCTCTTTCGATGAAATGAAGGAAGCGCTGGACTTGCGTTCAAAATCGGGGATCCACCGCCTCATTCTGGCGTTGGAGGAGCGCCATTTCATTCGCCGGTTGCCCAATCGGGCGCGCGCGATCGAGGTGCTGCGTCTACCCGAATCGGCAACGGTGTCAGCGCCCCGCGCCCAGAAATTCTCGCCCAGCGTCATCGAGGGCAATCTCGGGCGCGTTCGCCCCTCCAGCCCCTCGTCCCGGTCGGAAGAAGACCGCTCAGTCGCGGTGCCCATGATGGGCCGGATCGCGGCGGGAACGCCGATCGCCGCCATTCAGACGCGCACGCATACGATCAGCATGCCGCCTGAATTCCTCGCCAGCGGCGAGCATTTTGCGCTGGAAGTGCGCGGCGATTCGATGATCGAGGCGGGCATATTCGAAGACGACACCGTCATTATCCGCCGGCAGGACGACGCCGAAACGGGCGATATCGTCGTCGCGCTGATCGACGACGAAGAAGCCACCTTGAAGCGCCTGCGCCGTCGCGGCGCCTCGATTGCTCTCGAAGCGGCCAATCCCGCCTATGAGACGCGGATATTCGGTCCCGACCGCGTGACGATACAAGGCAAGCTCGTCAGCTTGATCCGCCGGTACTAAGGCAAAACGGCGCGCCCCGCTTGATCCAGGGCCTGCCAGTTTCGATCATGACTGAGAAATGGTGGCCGGCTGGAAACAGCTATGAGGAGGCCACTCCTTGCTGCTTCCAAGCCGGCCGACCCCACGGACCCAGGAGATGCGGCGGACCTGAGCACTCCGTAGGGTATCTCTTGCGGCCCCCAATGTGCGCCGCACAAACGACGTTACAACGACGAAGGCGGAAAGCAATCGTTAGACCGCGATCGGCTCTGGAAACCGTTTGTTTACCTAAACAAACGCGGTTAAGGGCGGCCCGCCCCGCGGCCGCCACATTCCGAATCGGTAGTTAATTTACTTTAAACGCGCCGCCGCGCCAAATTATGGATTTCCGCCGGTCTGGTCCGTGATCCCAGCACAGCGCGCGCGAGCGCACCCGTCGATCTCATTCCCGCAAGGAACTCGGGCTTCCCAACGATCAAGCCGCGTCGGCGGTCACACGGTTGCGCCCTTCGGATTTCGACCGGTAGAGCGCACGATCGGCCCGGCGATAGAGCGAATCCGGATCGCTGTCGGGTCCGCGGCCCGCGATGCCGATCGACACGGTGATAGATATCGTCCGTCCCGCGCTGTCGATCACGAAAGGTTCTTCCTGAATGGCGGAGCGGGTGCGCTCGGCGACTTTCGCGGCAATTTCAAGCGACGAATTGGGCATGACGATCACGAATTCCTCGCCGCCGAGGCGGCAAAGCAAATCACCTCCGCGTATGACGCCGCGCAGACGATCGGCGAAACCCTTGAGCACTTCATCGCCGCAATCGTGACCATGGGTGTCGTTGACGTTCTTGAAATGGTCGATGTCGAAAATCATTAGGGATAATGGCGCGCGGCGGCGTTGCGCCTGATCGAGCATTGTCGCGAGATGCGTTTCGAGGAAACGACGATTGTTAAGCCCCGTCAGAGGGTCGACTAGCGCAAGCTCGATCGACTGCTGAACCTTGTTGCGGAGGCTGTCGGCATAGCGCTTGTGACGCAATTGCGTCTGAGCGCGCGCCAGCAATTCATTGCGATCGATCGGCCGCGCCAGATAGTCATTGACGCCAAGATCGAGCGCGCGAAGAACGCGCGTGCGGTCATCGGCCTCGGCGATCGCCAGAATCGGCAGATTGCGCGTCCGCTCCAGAGAGCGGATTTGGCTGCAAAGCCGCAGTCCGTCGTAATTTTCCAGCCCAAGGCTGACGACGAACAAATCGCAATCGTCTTCGGCGGCCTTGAACAAGGCCCGATGCGCGTCGGTCTCGACCGTCACCTCATGGTGAGGGCTGAGCGCCTGAACGATCCGCTCCGAGGAGCTGGCGCGGTCGTCGACGAGCAGAATTCGCCCTTTCTTGCCGTCGTCGGCGGTCATCGCGAAAGCGCCCTCGCGCGCGCCAGGCGACAGGGCCTTGCTGGCGCCGCTGCGCAATTCGTCGATCACCACTTTGAGGCGGGCGAGCGATTTGACGCGCGCGACCAGGGCGACTTCGTCAATAGGTTTGGTCAGGAAGTCGTCGGCCCCCGCTTCGAGGCCGCGCACCCGATCGGCGGGTTGGTCCAGGGCGGTCACCATGACTACGGGCAGATGCGCGGTCGCTGGATTGTTCTTGATGCGGCGACAGACTTCGAAGCCATCCATGCCCGGCATCATCACATCGAGTAGGACGATGTCGCATGAGCCCTCGGCGCAAATCCCCAAGGCTTCGGGGCCGTTGGCAGCGGTTAGAACGTCGAAATATTCCGCGCTAAGACGCGCCTCCAGCAGTTTGACGTTGGGCGGAATGTCGTCAACGACGAGAATGCGGGCAGTCATGGGATCACTTCTCTCCCAGAAAATGGTCGATCGTCTCGAAAAATTTGACGACGGAGATGGGCTTTGAAAGATAGGCCTCGCATCCGCCTTGCCGAATTTTTTCCTCATCGCCCTTCATGGCGAACGCCGTCACCGCGATGATCGGAATCGAGCGCAGTTCTTCATCGTCCTTGAGCCATTGCGTGACCTGCAGCCCCGAAACTTCCGGCAATTGAATATCCATAAGGATCAGGTCGGGGCGGTGTTTGCGCGCGAGTTCGACAGCCTCGACGCCGTTCCGGGTCTGGATGATCCGGCACCCTCTCGATTCCAGGAGATCGTTGAAGAGCTTCATATTCAACTCGTTGTCTTCTACGATCAGCACGGTCTTGGCCATTTCAGCTTCCAAATCAAGCGGCGGCGCCTAGCCGACCTTAGACGGGCGCAACCTGTTTGCGAGCCTAACCCAGAGACATTGACGAAAGGAAAACCTCGCCATGAGGCCCAACCAAAAAGCCTCGCTATCCACAGGCGCTGAGGCCGCAGCGCAGATGGCCATCGAGGCGCTCGCCTGGCTTGCCGCCGACGACGATCGGCTGGGGCGCTTCCTGACCCTCTCCGGTCTTGGCCCTGAAAATCTGCGAAAAGCGGCGGCGGAGCCGCGCTTTCTCGCTGCTATACTCGATTATCTCGCCTCAAACGAGGCGCTGCTGGTCGATTTTGCGCGCGATAGCGCGCGAAACCCCGAAGAAGTGGCGCGGGCGCACGCCGTCCTCCACGGACCCGAGGTCAGGGCGGCGCTGTGATCTCCCATGGCGCCGAGGGCGCCCGCGTCGTCTTGTGTAGGGATTGTCTGGTTGAATCGCCGGGCGGCGATTCCAGCCGATGCGCCCTGTGCGGTTCGCCGCGCCTCGTCGCCTACCCCCACGGCAACGCTCTCACGATCGCCCATATCGATTGCGACGCGTTCTATGCATCAATTGAAAAGCGCGACAATCCGACGCTCTGGGATCGGCCCCTCATCGTCGGGGGCGGCCGGCGCGGCGTCGTTTCGACCTGCTGCTACGTCGCCCGCACTTTTGGCGTGCGCTCCGCCATGCCGATGTTCCAGGCGCTCAAGCTTTGCCCCGAGGCGGTCGTCATCGGGCCCGACATGGCCAAATATGTTCGCGTCGGCCGCCAGATCAGATCGCTGATGCAGGATCTGACGCCGCTCGTCGAGCCGATCTCGATCGACGAGGCGTTTCTTGACCTGACCGGCTGTGAAGGCGTGCATGGCGCCGGCGCGCCGTTGACACTGGCGCGCCTGGCCAGAAAGATAGAAAGCGAGATCGGTCTCACCGTTTCGATTGGCCTGAGCGACTGCAAGTTTCTTGCTAAATTGGCCTCGGACCTCGACAAGCCGCGCGGCTATACGATTGTCGAGCGGGTTCAGGCGATGGCGCTGCTGGCCCCCATGCCCGTCAGCCGGATCTGGGGCGTCGGCAAGGTTGCGCAAACCCGACTGAACAACGCAGGTTTGCGCCTGATCGGCGACATCCAGGCGCTGGACGAGACGACGATGTTCGCCCGGCACGGGGCGGAAGGCGGCCGGCTATGGCGCCTTGCACGCGGCATTGACAAACGGCGCGTGACGCCGGAGCGCGAAACCAAGAGCATTTCGAGCGAAACAACCTTCGACGTAGACACCGCCGACAAGGAGCACCTCACCCGCACCTTGCTCGTCATGTGCGAGCGCGTCGCAGCCCGGCTCAAAAAGCAGCAACTCGCCTGCAAAAGCGTGACGCTCAAGCTTCGGACAGCCGATTTCAAGCTGCGCACGCGCGCCAGGTCCGGCTTCGAGCCGACCCAACTCGCGACGCGGCTGTTCCTCGTGGCGCGCTCCCTGCTAGAGAAGGAATTGGACGGCGCCCGCTTTCGCCTGCTGGGCGTTTCAACCGCCGATTTCGCCGCCGCGGAGGGCGCCGATCAAGGCGATCTTGTCGACAAAGACATCGGGCGCGAGAGGGCGCGCGAGGACGCCATCGATTCCCTGCGTGAGAAGTTCGGCGCGAGCGCCGTCGTCCGCGGGCTGGCCTTCAAAGCGACGACGCCCAAGCGACCCTGATCGCGACCATGGCGGTCGCGCGTTCTATTTGGCGCAAGGGGCGGCGGGCAGCAGTTCGAGCTTCGTCAACTGGGCGGCGAGCGAAAACGAGCCATAGTCCAGTTTCAGACTGCCCGAAACGCCGTTCTCATAGAGATCGAACGACAGAACATATTCCGGCGCCGAATCTTTCTTGGCGGCGTCGAAATAGGAGATCGCCACGGGCCAGCGCCGCAGCGCCTTGAGCGAATCGGCCGCATCGGCGTCTGCGCCCGGCGCGGTCGCCTCTTTGCCGACGACGGTCAGCGTATCGAAAATTTTCTCGCCGGTGTCAGAGCCATCGAAAACGCGCGCCTCCAGGACGCTGCCGCCCGATTTCGCCGTCTCGATGATGCGCGCGATATGCTGCGTCGGAAACAATATGTCCTTGCCCAACGCCAGGGTTTCTTCTTTTGGCTGAGTCAGGTTGACCGAAATGTCGCCCGCATCCGAACGCGTCGCGCTGCCGTCGATCGGGGTCTGGGCATTGTCGGACAGGCTCGTATCGATGCGGAATCGCAACGTCTTGGCTTGCCCATCTTCGAATGTGACCGCCTTGGTGTCTGACGAGATCGGCGCCCCCTCGCCCCGTTGCAGCTCGGTCACCTGGCGAAAGGTGGCTGCATAACCTTCACAGGACGAACCATGAAATTCATAGGCGATCAGCCCGCTCGCGGAGACCGGCGCCTGCGAGCCGTTTCCTTTAGCCAGGCTGATCTGGTACGCCGCGCGATGAGCGGCGAGCGGCATGACGGCATCCGCGCGCGCCGCGCCCAGAGAGGTCGCCAGAGCGAACGCGGCCATCGCCAATCTCAGCTTCATACATCCAGCTCCCTCGGCAACCCGGCGCGAATGCGCGGGGCAAAAAAATACGGTGGCCCGCCATCATTGCAACGTCAGCGGGCTGACGTAGACTGATCCCGACTCCAGAACCATTATGCGCCTAGCGCTGCGCTATGGCCAAAAGAAGGACATATTATGAGCCAGATCGCTTCGCGTCTCGAAGAATTGGGGATTGTTCTCCCCGCTCCCGTAGCGCCCATCGCCAATTACGTCCCCTACGCGCGCATTGGCCGCATGCTGGTCATATCAGGCCAATTGCCGCTCGGATCGGACGGCAAGATCGCGCCGGCGCATATCGGCAAGCTGGGCCCTCATTCGCCCATTGACGGCGCCCGCGAGGCGGCCCGGCTTTGTGCGATCAACCTGCTCGCCCAGGCCAGTGCGGCCCTCGGCGATCTCGATTCCATCACGCAGGTGGTGCGGCTCGGAGGGTTCTTCAACGTGGCTTCCGATTTCGATTCGCTGCCGCAGGCGATGAATGGCGCCTCCGATCTGATGGCGGCCTTGTTTGGAGAACGGGGACGACACGCCCGGACGACCGTCGGCGTCGCCCACCTGCCCCTCAACGCCCTGGCCGAAGTCGAAGCGATGTTCGAAGTCGCCTGAAATGGCTCTCAACGCGCCGCATTGGTTGACGGCCAGCCCGATCGCGCATCGTGGGCTTCATGACGCCCACAGGCGCATTGTGGAGAACACGCTCGGCGCGGCCGAAGGCGCAGTCGCGCACAAGGCGGCGATCGAATGCGACGTGCAAGCCAGCGCCGACGGCGAGGCGATGGTTTTTCACGACGCAACCCTCGATCGGCTGACCCTTTCCAGCGGATTGCTCTCGCAGAAAACGACGCAAGAATTACAGGGCATAAGCTACAGGGCGAGTCCTGAGCGGATTCCGACCTTGGTCGAACTGCTGCAGCGCGTCGCCGGCCGAACGCCCGTGATTTGCGAAATCAAGAGCGCGTTCGACGGCGACATGCGGCTGGCGGAGCGCGTGGCGCGGATCGCCGCCAATTATAGCGGTCCGCTCGCGTTGAAAAGCTTCGATCCCGCGATCATCGCCCATTTCCGCGGCGGCGCGAATCCGCCCGGACCGCAGGGAAGCCCCTGCCCTTTGGGGATCGTCGCCGAAGCCAGCTACGACGGCGAATATTGGAGCGCGTTGTCGGCGGAACAGAAAATCCGTCTCGCCAATTTTCTTCACTATCGTGAAACCAAGCCCGATTTCCTGTCCTATTGCGTCGACGATCTGCCCAACGCGACACCGTTCCTGCTGCGCACGCTTAATGCGACCCCGGTGATGGCCTGGACCGTCCGCACGCAAGCGCAAAGGCAAGCGGCGGCGCAATGGGCCGATCAAATTATTTTCGAGGGGGAGCCATCGCCTTAGCATCCTCCTGCGACCCCGCCCTGCGACGATCGAGCGTGGATTTTTCCGCCCTCGCCGCATTGCAGCCTTCCTCGATGACTCTATGTTGAGGGCGAAAGCAGCCCATGAGCGCCTATGTCCCCGTCTGAGCTAAAGGTCCGCATCGCCCGAGACATCGCCAAGATCGACGCCGCCCAGTGGGATGCTTGCGCCAACCCCCCAGGCCTCAACGAAGAAGCGTCCGGGGGCGAACGCTTCAATCCGTTCGTCAGCCACGCTTTTCTGCTGGCCCTCGAACAATCCGGCTCGGTGGGCGGGCGCAGCGGTTGGGCGCCGATGCATGTGATTGTGGAGGATCAGGCGGACCGCCTGATCGCGGCCGCGCCGACCTACGCCAAGAGCCATTCACAGGGCGAGTATGTTTTCGACCACGGCTGGGCGCAGGCCTATGCGCAAGCCGGCGGGCGCTATTATCCCAAACTTCAGGTCGCCGTCCCCTTTACGCCGGCGACAGGACGGCGCCTGCTGGTCGCCCAGAACGCGCCGCCGGGAACGCGCGCGACGCTCGTGGCAGCCTTGCGCGGCCTGTGCAAAGCGATCAACGCCTCCTCAATCCACGTCACCTTCGCCAATGCCCAGGACTGCGCGGCGCTGGAGGAGGCCGGCTTCTCGCTGCGGACGGGCGAGCAGTTTCACTTCGCCAATCCCGGCTATGCCGATTTCGAAACGTTCCTGGCCGAACTCTCCTCGCGCAAGCGCAAGAATATCAGGCGCGAGCGCAAGGACGCTCTGGCGGACGGTGTCAGCGTCGAATGGGTGACGGGCGCGGCTCTGAAGCGCGAACACTGGGACGCCTTTTTCGCGTTCTACATGGATACGGGGTCGCGCAAATGGGGCAACCCCTATCTGACCCGAAAGTTCTTTGACCTGGTCGGAGCCTCCATGGCCGACCGCGTCCTGTTGGTGATGGCCAAACGGGACGGGCGTTATATCGCCGGCGCGATCAATTTCATCGGCGACGATGCGCTTTACGGGCGCAATTGGGGCGCGATCGAAGAGCGCCCGTTCCTGCATTTCGAGGTCTGCTATTATCAGGCGATCGACTTTGCGATCCAGCGCGGGCTCAAACGCGTCGAGGCCGGCGCGCAGGGCGAACATAAGCTCGCGCGCGGCTATCGCCCTGTCCCGACTTTTTCGCTTCATGACTTCGCGGATAAAAGATTGGGCGACGCGGTCGCTGAATATCTCGCCCGCGAACGGATCGCGGTCGAGGAGACGATCGCGCTCTATGAAGAGCACGCGCCCTTTCGCAAGGCGTAACCCGCACGCCGTCGGCCTGGTTGTAGCGCGCCGGCTTCTATGAAATCCTGCATCCAACAATTGCCTCGGGATAGGGCGCCGCATGACAGCAAAAGCTTCCGCCCTGATTATTGGAGCTGGTGACGCAACAGGCGGCGCGATCGCGCGGCGGTTTGCGCGCGAAGGGCTCATCGCCTGCGTCGTCCGCCGCCACGAGGACAAGCTGGCGCCGCTCGTCGCCCAGATCGTAGCCGATGGCGGGCGGGCGCGTGCGTTCGGCGTCGACGCGCGCGATGAAGATTCTGTCATTGCGCTGTTCGAGACGATCGAGCGCGATGTCGCGCCGCTCGACATCGTCGTTTTCAATATCGGCGCCAATGTCAATTTCCCGATCCGCGACACGACGGCGCGCGTTTACCGGAAAGTCTGGGAAATGGCTTGTTTCGCTGGCTTTCTAACCGGCCGCGAAGCCGCACGGAAAATGACGCCGCGCCAGAGTGGGACAATCATCTTCACCGGCGCCAGCGCCAGCCTGCGCGGCCGCTCCGGCTTTGCGGCTTTCTCGGGCGCGAAACATGCGCTGCGCGGGCTCGCTCAATCCATGGCCAGGGAACTTGGCCCCGAGGGCGTTCATGTCGCCCATGTCGTGATCGACGGCGCTATCGACACGCCATGGATCCGCGAGAATTTTCCCGAACGGGCGGCCTTGAAGCCGCAAGAGGGTATTCTCGAACCCGACGCGATCGCGGAAATGTACTGGATGCTCCATTGCCAGCCGCGCAGCGCCTGGACGCATGAACTCGATCTGCGTCCCTGGATGGAGGCCTGGTGATGTCAAAGCAACAGCCGACGGTCGAGCATCATTTCGATTTCGGCAGCCCCAACTGCTATTTCGCCCACCGCGTCATCGGCGCGATCGAACAACGGACGGGTGCGACTTTCACCTACGTCCCAATTCTGCTCGGCGGCGTGTTCAAGGCGACCAACAATCAGGCCCCGCTAATCGCCTTCAAGGATATCGCCAATAAGCTCGCTTACGACCGCCTCGAGATCAGGCGGTTCATCGCGCGCCACCGCCTCGACCGGTTCAGAATGAATCCGCATTTTCCTGTGAACACATTGCAGATCATGCGAGGCGTTACGGCCTTACAGGACGACCCTTCGTTCATGGCGACGGTTGAGGCCCTTTTCTGCCTGATGTGGGAAGACGGCAAGAAAATGGACGATGCCGAAATCATCGTCCAATCGTTGAACGAGCGCGGACTCGACGGCAAGGCGTTCCTAGCCCGCGCAAGCGAGCCTGACGTCAAAGCCAAACTCATGGCCAACACCGAACGCTCGGTGGCGCGCGGCGCTTTCGGCGCGCCGACCTTCTTCGTCGGCGACGAAATCTATTTCGGCAAGGATCGCCTGCGTGATGTCGAGGAGGCGATCGTCGCGGCGACGGGCTAGCGCATGGAATTGGCCGTCAGCGCAATGACGCAAGCGCATGCGGCGAGCAGCCAGAGGCTGAACTTAAGACCAAACATCGTCGCCAGCGCGCCGATCAGCACGGGGCCGAGCAGCAGGCCGGAATAGCCGGCGCTCGCGGCCATCGCCACGCCGGCGGCCGGCGAAGATCCGGCGCGCGCCGCGGCGCTGAAGACGATCGGCACGACATTCGACACGCCGAGGCCGACCAGGCCAAAGCCGATCGCGCTCGCCAGAGGATGCGGCGCCGTCAGCGCGCCGGCAATTCCCACGGCAGATGCTATTCCCCCCAATCGCACGGTCCTCGCCTGCCCGAATCGCGCGACAAACCAGTCGCCGCCGAGCCGACCGATCACCATCGCGGCCGAAAATACGGCATAGCCGGCGGCCGCGAGCGATGGCGGCGCGGCAAGATCATTGGCGAGATAGACGGCGCTCCAATCGCCGACCGCGCCCTCGCACAGCAGGCCGAGCGCGACGCAGCCGCAAAGCCAAAGCGCCGCGCGATCTGGCCAGACGAAGCGCGGCGCAACAGCCGGCGGCGGCGCGTCGGGATCGCGCAACGCGCGCCAGGTCAGGGCGACAGCCACGATATTGATGAGCGCGACAAGGCTCATCGCGCTGACCAAGGGCGACGAGCGCGTCGCCATCGCCGCGCCAAGCGCCGCGCCGCCGAGGCCGCCAACGCTGAACGCCGCGTGAAAGGACGACATGATCGGGCCGCCCCAGCGCGTCTCAATGCCGCTGGCGAGACCGTTCATCGAAACGTCGAGCGCCCCATTGGTCAGGCCGAGCACGAAGGCCGCCCCGATCAGCGCGGCAAAGTTGGGCGCGAGGCCCGGACCGAACATCGCCAGGGCGAAGGCAAGCGCGGCGAAACGGGTCGCGCGGGCGACGCCGAGGCGCGGCGCCAGCATTCCCGTCATCGGCATCGATAGAACGGCGCCCGCCGCAAAGCCAAGCAACGCCAGACTGAGCGCGCCGTCGGACAGATGCAGCCGTGCTTGCAGCAACGGCATCGAAGCGGCCCAGGCGCCGATCCCCAAGCCGTTGCAGAGGAAAATCAAGCTATTGGCGGCGCGCTCGGTCCTGCGAGCGACGGGCGAGGCAGAGACCGAATTCACTAATTCCTCTCTTGGCCGCGCCGCTGTTCATTGGCTGTGGCCCGTCGCCGCCGAATCCTGTTTTCAACAACGACGATCTACAGCAAGATCGCCCGACCCCTACCCTGAATCAGAGTCCCCCATGTCCCCAGTCTATGATTCCAACAACATCTTCGCCAAAATCCTGCGCGGCGAGGCGCCGTGCACGCGGGTCTATGAGGATGAGGTCGCACTGGCCTTCATGGACATCATGCCGCGCGCGGAGGGGCATCTCCTTGTTATACCCAAGGCTCCGGCGCGCAACATTCTGGATTTGGCGCCGGCGGCGCTCGCCCGTTTCATGCCCTCGGTTCAGAAGGTCGCGATCGCGGCCAAAGCCGCCATGGCGGCCGACGGGCTGTCGATCATGCAGTTCAACGAAAGCGCGGGCGGACAAGTAGTTTTCCACCTGCACTTCCACATTCTGCCGCGCTGGACCGGCGTCGAATTGCGCCCGCCTGGCGGCCCGATCGAAAAGAGCGGCAAACTCGCAGCCAATGCGGCGAAGATCGCCGCGGCGCTGAAGGAATCATAAAGCGCCGGCGCGCGTTGGCGCCTCCTGCTATTGTGGCGTCGCGTCTCCGGGAACCACCTGCGGCTCCGTTCCTGGCGTTTCGCCGGACGGGTTCTCGTCCGGCTCGGCGGGCGCGTCGCCCTCGCCGCGTTTGCGCGGCGACCTCGCTTTGCGCACCTCGGGCTCGTCGGTGGCGCGCTTGCGGCCCGCCACCAGCAGATCGCGCTCGAGCCGCGGCTGCGCCGGGCCTTCGGGATAGACAAAGCCGAGCTTTTTCACGCCGCTGTCGTCGCCCGTCACCACGACGCGCACGATGCCGCCGTTTTTCAGCCGGCCAAACAGCACTTCGTCGGCAAGCGGCGTCTTGATCTCCTTCTGGATGACGCGCGCCATCGGCCGCGCGCCCATCGCCTCGTCATAGCCGTTCTTGACCAGCCAGGCGCGCGCTTCATCCGACAATTCGATCGTCACATTACGGTCGGCGAGCTGCGCCTCCAACTGCAGGATGAACTTGTCGACGACGCGTGCGATCACCTCTTCGGGCAAGCGGCCGAATGGCACGATCGCATCGAGGCGGTTGCGGAATTCGGGCGCAAACAGCCGATTGATCGCCTCGGTGTCGTCGCCTTCACGCTTCGAACTATGGAAGCCGAACGCCGCCTTCGCCATATCCTGGGCGCCCGCATTGGTGGTCATGATGAGGATCACATTGCGGAAATTGATCTGCTTGCCCGAATGATCCGTCAGCTTGCCGTGATCCATGATCTGCAGGAGAATATTGAACAGGTCCGGATGGGCCTTTTCGATTTCATCGAGCAGCAGCACGCAATGGGGATGTTGATCGATGGCGTCGGTCAACAGGCCGCCCTGGTCGAAGCCGACATAGCCGGGCGGCGCGCCGATCAGGCGCGATACCGTATGCCGCTCCATATATTCCGACATATCGAAGCGGATGAGTTCGACGCCAAGGCTTGACGCCAATTGGCGCGCCGCCTCGGTCTTGCCGACGCCGGTCGGCCCGGAAAACAAATAGGAGCCGATCGGCTTTTCAGGATCGCGCAGGCCCGCCCGCGCAAGCTTGATCGCCGAAGACAGCGCCGCGATGGCCTCGTTCTGGCCATAGACCACGCGCTTGAGCGTGTCTTCAAGATGCTGGAGAACCTCGGCGTCGTCCTTGGAGACGGATTTGGCCGGGATTCGCGCCATGGTGGCGATCGTCGCTTCGATCTCCTTGATGCCGATGGTCTTTTTCCGTTTGGCTTCGGCCACGAGCATTTGCGACGCGCCGGTTTCGTCGATCACGTCGATCGCCTTATCGGGCAATTTGCGATCGTGGATGAAGCGCGCGGAAAGCTCCACCGCCGCCCGCACCGCCTCGTTGGTGTAGCGGATCTTGTGGAACTCCTCGAAATAGGGCTTCAGCCCCTTGAGGATTTCGATGGCGTCTTCGACCGTCGGCTCGTTGACGTCAATCTTCTGGAACCGCCGGACCAAAGCGCGGTCCTTCTCGAAATATTGGCGATATTCCTTGTAAGTCGTAGAGCCGATGCAGCGCAGGACCCCCTGCGCCAGCGCCGGCTTGAGCAGGTTCGAGGCGTCCATAGCGCCGCCCGACGTCGCGCCGGCGCCGATGACGGTGTGGATTTCGTCGATGAACAGAATCGCGTCTTTGTGCTGTTCAATCTCCTTCATCACCTGCTTGAGGCGTTCCTCGAAGTCGCCGCGGTAACGGGTGCCGGCCAGCAGCGCGCCCATATCGAGGGCGAAGACGGTGGCGTTGGCGAGCACTTCAGGCACCGCGCCATTGATGATCTTATGGGCGAGCCCTTCGGCGATCGCCGTCTTGCCGACGCCCGGTTCCCCCACCAGCAGCGGATTGTTCTTCTGGCGCCGGCACAGCACCTGAATCGTGCGCTGCACCTCGGCCTCGCGCCCGATCAACGGATCGATCTTGCCATCCTTCGCTTTTTTGTTGAGGTTTACGCAATAAGCATCGAGGGCTGCTTCCTTTTTCTTCTGATCTGGCCCCTCTTTCGAATCCTTGGAATCGCGTGATTCATGATCGTCCTCGGCGCCGCGCGGCGTCTTCGAGGCGTCTGTCATGCCGGGCCGCTTGGCGATGCCATGGCTGATATAATTGACCGCGTCATAGCGCGTCATGTCCTGCTCTTGCAGGAAGAACGCGGCGTGACTTTCACGCTCGGCGAAGATGGCGACCAGAACATTGGCGCCGGTCACTTCTTCGCGACCGGAAGATTGAACGTGAATCACGGCGCGCTGGACCACGCGCTGGAAGCCGGCCGTCGGCTTGGCTTCCTCGCGGGTTTCGATAACCAGATTTTCGAGTTCGGTATCGACGTATTGCGTCAGATTCTTGCGCAAGATGTCGAGATCGACGCTGCAGGCGCGCAGCACGGCCGAAGCGTCGCTGTCATCGATCAGAGACAGCAACAGATGTTCGAGAGTCGCATATTCGTGCCGCCGCTCGTTGGCGACGCCGAGCGCCCGGTGCAGAGTTTTTTCCAGTGCGCGAGAAAAGGATGGCATTGCGCGCCTTTCACTTCTTTTCCATGATGCATTGCAGCGGGTGTTGGTTCTTGCGGGCGTGGTCCATGACCTGGGCGACCTTGGTCTCGGCGATCTCGTATGTGAAGACGCCGCATTCGCCCACGCCGTGATGGTGCACATGCAGCATGATCTGCGTCGCCTCTTCAGGGTTCTTATTAAAATAGGATTGCAGAACGAGAATTACAAACTCCATGGGCGTGTAATCGTCATTCAGCAGCAAAACACGATACATGCTCGGGCGCTTGGTTTGCGTGCGCGTGCGCGTAATAACGGCTGTTCCGCTGCCCGGCCCTTCGGGAGCCTTGCGCGGTTCGCGCGCGCCGACCGGCGCAATGCGCAGAAGCTGGGGCGGGCTCGCTCTCGTAGCGCCCGCCGCTGGGCGGCCAGCGCTGCGTGGAGAAAACAGCCAGCGCGCCAGAAGCGCCACTCCGGCCCTGAAACGACTGACCACCAAATGCGGTTCGCCGATCACCTTCAACCTCTCATCACACTGAGCGGCGCACGATCAGTACCGGGGCGGCCTCTCCAGTAAAACTCATCCACCCAATCTAGGCGCCTTATGCGCGATATGAAAGAGGATTGTGCGTCCGCGCCCGGATCAAAAATCAGACAGCCGGCAAATGATGCGCGGAGCGTAAAAACAAAAATAGGGCCGGCTTTTCAGCCGACCCTTGCACAAGGCGCGCGATGATGGAGCGCCTAATCCAGCAATAGAAATGGTGTGGATGATTACTTGGCCGGCGCCTTGACGTAGGCGGATTCGATCGGCTTGAACGCTTCCTTGGCGAGCTTGGCGTAAAGTTCGCTAACCTTGGTCGCCTGAGCGACAAAACCTTCATACGCGCTCTTGGCGAATTCGGTTTGAATCTGAATCGCCGTCTCGATGCTCTTGGCGCCGAGAAGCTTCTCGACAACCGACGTATTGGCGGCGATCGTCTTCTTCGAATAGTCCGTGGTCTCGGTCGCAATTTCCTGCAGACCCTTCGAGAACGAAGTGGTCGCCGCGGTCGCGGCCTCAAGCTGCTGTTTGCCGAATTTCTGCATTTCTTCAACGTTGGTGAACATGGTTTTGGCCTTTCAATTTTGCCGCCGCACTTCAAACGGCGAGGCGTGATCGCGGCGCGACCAGCGGTCCGACGCAAGCTCGATGCGATCACGATGCGACCCCATCCCTGCCCGGCTTATGTATGTGCAGTGCACAAAAATGTCAATCGATTATCTTGCACCGCACCATTTCCATGTTTTACAGCGCGTCATTCCTTAACGCCAGATAATCGGTATCGATAAACTTGCATTCATTTTCAACCGCTTGCCTCAATTTCAAGAACCATCGCGCGGTCCACCAAGCGTTAATCATCTCGCATTTTATCGCGCCAATTCATCGGCTTGGAGAGCGATGAAGCGGAATGAGCGCTCGCCGTTAACCCCGCCGTAACCGCATCCCCATACGGTTTGCTTGTGTGTGCGTGAAGCAACTGTCGCTGCCTTGGCGCTTTTGCTGGTTTGCTTCAAGGGGCGGTTTCATGGCGTTGCGTTTTGGAAAGATCGGGTCGAGACGCGCGACCCCCCTGGCGGCGATTGGCGCTGCTTTGGCCGCTCTTGCTTTATTCGCCACACCGGCCGAGGCGCGCCATTGGCGCCATTATCACTATTACGCGCGGCAGCACTATCGCTCTTACGCCAGGCAGCCAGCCGCTCCGTCCCCGGCGTTCGCCGCCCTGGTCGTCGATGCGAATTCGGGGCGCACGCTTTATGCCGCCAGCGAGAACGAGCTGCGTCACCCCGCCTCGCTGACCAAGGTGATGACGCTCTATCTCCTGTTCGAACAGCTTGAAAAGGGTCGCCTGTCCCTCGATTCGCCCATCACCATGTCCGCCCATGCCGCAAGCCAGGCGCCGTCCAAGCTTGGACTTGACCCCGGCGAGACCATCAGCGTCGACAATGCGATCAAGGCGGTTGTGACGCGCTCGGCCAATGACGTCGCCGTCGCCATCGGCGAGAATATCGCGGGCGACGAAGACAGCTTCGCCGAGATGATGACGCGCAAAGCCCATGCGCTGGGCATGTCGCGCACGACTTATGTCAACGCCTCGGGCCTGCCCGACGACAGGCAGATCACAACGGCGCATGACTTGGCCGTGCTTGGCAGAGCGGTGCAGGAGCGCTTTCCGCGCTACTTCCGCTATTTCTCGACCCATTCGTTCGACTATGCCGGCGAGACGATCGGCAATCACAATCATTTGCTGGGCCGCGTCGACGGCGTCGATGGAATCAAGACCGGCTATACCCGCGCCTCGGGCTTCAATCTCCTGACCTCCGTGCATCGGGACGGACGCGCGCTGGTGGCGGTCGTCATGGGCGGCCCTACGGCTTCTGCGCGCGACCGACTGATGGAACAGCTCATCGCCCAGCATATTGCGAGCGCGACAACCGCCCATACCGCGACCATGATCGCCGACGCTTCGACGCCCGAGCCAGCCCCGGCGTCGTCGGACCGTCGAGGGTCCGCGGCGCCGCTGCAATTGGCTGCGATGCCGCCTGCCCCGCCCGTCAGGATCGCAATGGCGACCGCCGACGCGCCCTTGCCGCCCACACGCTCGATCGCGCTCTCCAACGACGACAGGGAAGACGCCGAAGGCGACGGCGACAATGTCGAGCGCGACCCGCCCACCCCGACGCTGGAAGCCGTGCATCGCCAGGTCCGGCGCGAAATCCACGACGCGCCGGCCGCCGCGCTCGCCGCCCCCGCGCCTCCGCCGGTTCCGGTGCGCGTTGCCGACAACAATCCAGCGGCGCTCGGCTGGGTCAAGGGCCCCGACGGTGTTGCGCCGCCCGAGCCAAAGGCCAGCCAACCCGAAAAGGCGATGGCCGCCGCCGCCGCGCTTCCCGCCCTTCTGCCGCCGTCTCCTCCGGTCCGCGCCGCCGACAATAGCCCCGCTGCGCTCGGCTGGGTCAAAGGCCCCAATGGCGTCGCACCCTCCGCGGCGCCAAAGGCGGGCCCCGCCGCCAAGACGGTAGCCGCCGCTCCGGCGCGCGTCGCCGAACCGAAGGCTGCCCCGGCAAAGGCGATCGCCGCCGCCCAGCCTAAAGAGGAGACCCATGTCGCGCGCAGCGAAGACGTCCGTTCGTCCGGTCGCGATGGCTGGATGATCCAGATCGGCGCGAGCGAGAACGCGGATAAGGCCAACGACCTGCTCAATCGCGCCAAGGCGCAGAACCGGTCGACCCTCGCGTCAGCCAAGCCCTTTACGGAGAAGGTGGCGAACGGCGATTCCACTTTCTATCGCGCGCGCTTCGCCGGCCTCGATTCGTCGTCCGCCGAGGCCGCCTGCAAGACTCTGAAAAGGACGGGTTTTTCCTGCTTTGCGACACACGACTAAGCGTGAATGCGGTTTTTGATGTGCGACGAAATGCGTTTTTGAGTGGAGTTGAGTTCAATGGCGGCGCAACAGAACATCCTTGGCCTGATTGACGCGCGCCGCCAGACTGGTCGAGCCGCCATGGTCTGGATGGAGCTTCTTCATCAGGGACCGGTGCGCTCGCACAATCTCCTCGGCGGCGGCGCCCTGCGCCAGGCCCAGAACCTGATAGGCCTCATCCGGGGTCATCGCCCCCGAGCCGCCGCCTCCGGGCCGCGCGTCGCCGTTGTCTTGTGCTGTCTCGCGCCAACGGGCGAACCGGCGGTCGAGATACGTCTCTAGGAGACGCGCCCCGTCAGGATCGTCGTGCCGCGCCGTCGCATAAAGATTCAGGCATTCAGGGCGCGTAAGCATGTCCAGAGAACGTCCCTGGAAAGGCCCCGAGAGCACGATCCCGGTCATCTCGCCGCTCTCATGATCGAGACGCATTTCAAGCGTCGCCGACCGCGCGCTGGATTTTTGTCCGCCAGCGGGTCGCGCGTTTCGAGCCCCCAGACCCGAAAACAGATTCTGAATCTTGCCCCAGCCGGCGAAACCGAAAGCCACGCTCGCCACCAGCGAGGCCAAGCCGAGACTGCCCCGCAACACCAGCAGCAGCGCGCCGATCAGTCCGAGCACGCCGCCGCCCTGACGCACCAGACGCGCCGCCAAAGCGGGGCTCAGGCGGGCGAATTGCTTGATCCCGGCAAGGACCAGATAGAGAAGGAAGAGACCAGCGATCAGATTGGGCATCGTTCGAATTTTCTCGCCGCGGACGCCATCCGCCCCTATGCATCACGCGGGAACGGCGACGGCGGGCGTTAGGTTACAATGAAATGGCCCCTAGCGCATCTGGCGCAAGAGGAGGCGGGCGGCGTCTTCCTTCAGGGCCTGCGCTTCGAGGCCCGCTCTGCCCCCGGCGGCATAGGCCGCGGCGGCGCGCAAGAGTCCCTCAAGGCGATGGGCGGCGCTGGCGTCGAAAGCGCCATAGGCGCCGCCGGTGAGGCGGGCGATTTCCTGAAACGCGCGCGACGCATTCGGGTCGTCGCCTTCCTGAAACATGAACGCCTTGACCCCGGCGATCGCCAATTGGCCGGCCGTCGCCAGCAGGCCCTCGATGCTTTCCTCCATCGCGTCGCCGACGAAGACCAGCGCGCCGACCCTGGCGCGGCGCGCCTCGTCACGCGCATGGCCGAGCACTTTGCCGATCTGCGTCGCGCCGCCGCGCACCTCGATCTTGCTCATGAGGTCGCTAAGGCCCTGCCCGCCCGAGACGAATTTCGACGCGCGGCATTCGTTGAGGCCGCGGAAATAGACAAGCTGCACATCGAGGCCGCCAAGGTCGGCGGCGACCTGAAACATGCGCGCCTGCAGGCTTTGCGCGAGATCCCAGGTCGCTTGCCGGCTCATCGTCGCGTCGAGCGCGAAGATCAGGCGGCCGCGGCCCGACGCGAGCGGCGCCGGCGCCTTGCGCGCCGCTTCAACGAAGGCCGCGACATCCGGATTGACCGGTCTCTGCGCGAGCGGCGAATCGTTGTTCTCTTTGGCCAAGACCGTGCTCCGCCGTGAAATCTCTCGACCGGTTACATCGGCGTCCGGCAGCCATTCGACAAGCGGGGGCTGGCGTCTACAGCAATCCGAGGCCGCTCAGCTCACGGCGCAACGCTTCCGGCATGTCCGCGACGTCGCCGCGCCCGCGCAAGTCGGGCGGCGCATCTTTGGCGGCAAGATAACGCCAGCCCTGGAACGGGCGATAGGGGCGCGGCAGGACCGGCGTGACCTGTGGCTGCATCCACAGACGGCAGCGGCCGATCCCGTCCGCATCCATAAAAGTCTCGATGTCCTTCAGCTCCTGGCGCGCCGCGACCTGGCCGCGAATGACCCAGTAGAGCGACCCGCCGTCGAGCAATTCGGCGCCGCGCTTGGGCGCCATCCGCGTCACATGCAGCGAAAGCTGCCGCTCGCCGCGCTTCCGGCGCTCTGCGATACGTTCAGCGATCCATTCCTCGAGGTCTTCGATCGACTCGGCGCCGACGCATAGTTTGATCAGATGAAGAGCCATGCCTTGATTATGGCGCGGCGCGCGGGGAAAGCGAAGGGCGCGGCGGCGCAAGGCTGTGGAGAGCTAGCGAGTTTGGTACCGCGAAATGAGGTTTTTCAAGGCGTTGCGAGGCGGTTTAGTTTCGCGCCCAGCGTCGCTCGCCTCCTGTGCGGATGTCGGTCGAGGCGAGGACAAAGCGCAGCGTGAAAGAAATGCTGCCTTTTCGAGCGCGCATGATATTTCAGCGATAAGCAATTGATGTATAATATAAAATTGTCTAAAATAGAAATACGACGAACGCCGCTCGCTAACCCCCATCTTCCACGTTTATCCCTCGCACTATCTGTTGAACGAAGAGATGCGGCGACATAGAGCGGACGGACGTCGGTCTACGCCTATTCCTCCCGTGTCCGCCGCGCCAGCCAATGATCCAGCCCGACCAGTGCGAAGCCCCCCGCCACAAACCCTAGCGCCATCGGCAGCGCGTTCGTCGCCATCTGGAGCCACCCAATCCTAGCCACATCCATGAACGGATAGGCGTAAACGCCTTCAACCGCGCCTCTCGTCAGCGCGTAGCCGAAATAGGCGACCGGCAACAGCAACCAAAGCCATGGATCGCGGCGCGTAAGGCCGCCCTTGGGCGCGAAAATCAGCCAGAACAGCGGGACCAGCACCGTCGTCACCTTATGCAGGAGCAAATCGGCCAGTTTCGCGCCGCCGCTCAATTCGACGACGAGGCCGCGCAACAGCAGGCCGGAAACAATGCCGACGAGGAGCATCGCGAGCGTCGCGCCGCCCAATAGCGCCGGCGACCCGAATTGACGCCGGCCCAATGCGGCGCCGGTTAAAACCAGCGCCGCCAGAAAATTGGCGATGATCGTAAAATAGCGAAACATGATCCAGAGCGTTTCGGCGACCGATCCCAGCCGCTCGAAGCTCGCGCTGAATTGAAGCGCCATCCCGATCCAGAGGATCAAAGCGATGATTCCGGCGACGATGCGCGCGGTTGCGGATGCGGCGCCTGCCGATTGCCCGAGCGCTGGCGCGCGCCTATGCCACGGCATAAAACGCCTCGACGAAGTTTCCAGGGCCACGATCGTCGTCCGACTTCATGCGCCTCTCCGGGACCAAGATTCGGATTCTGCTTAGCAAAAAATGGACGATGGTCGCACGAAGATCAATGGCCACCGCCATCGATCGAGATTTTTGAACGATGGATGTGGCGCTGCTATGGGTTGACAATGGCCCCGGATTTTCAGGCCGCATTGATAACCGGCGACATCGACGCCGTGCGGCGCTGCGCGAAAAGCGATCTGCACAACCACGCCATGCTCGGAGGGGCGCGCGACTTCCTCGCGCAACGCACGGGGCGGAACATCGCGCCGCTCGATCGAAAGCTCGGATCGATGGCCGAGATGCACGCCTTCGTGCAGGGAGCCGTCGGCGAACTGTTCCAAAACCGCGAGGGACGGCTGCTCGCCTTCGAAGCGACGCTTGTTCAGGCTCGTCAAGACGGCGTAACGCGTCTTGAGATCGGCGAAGATGTCTGGGCGATCACGTTTTATGAGGGTTCGGCGGCGGAATTGACGCGCAATCTCCAACAATTGCACGCTCTCGCGGCGCCCGACATCGCATGGGTTCCGCAACTCGGACTGTCGCGCCACTGCCCGCTGGCGGCGATCGAGCGTTGGCTCCGGCCCTTTCTGGAGCTTGGATTCTACCAAACCCTGGACCTGTCAGGCGATGAACTCGCGCAGCCGATCGAAGCGTTCAAACCGGTCTTTCGGCGGGCGAAAGACGCCGGATTGCGCGTGAAAGCCCATGTCGGAGAATGGGGCGGCGCCGAAGACGTCTGGCGAGCCGTTGAGGAGCTGGCGCTCGATGAGGTCCAGCATGGAATCGCCGCCGCCCATTCGCCAGCCGTCATGCGTTTCCTCGCGGACAACCACATCCGCCTTAACATTTGTCCGACGTCCAACGTGATGCTCGGCCGTGTGGCGAACCTGGCGACGCATCCGATCCGCCAGCTTTATGATGCGGGCGTGCCGGTGACGGTGAATACGGATGACGTCCTCGTCTTCGGTCAGGGCGTGTCGGAAGAGTTTCTGAGCCTGTATGATGCCGGCCTGTTCAGCGCCGCGGAACTCGACGACATCCGACACACGGGCTTGACGGACCCCTATCCGCCACGATGATGGTCGAAAATCCGGACAAAGGGATGACCAAAGGGCAGTTCAAAATATTGCGTTGCGAAGCCGCCGGCGTGCAGGCTGTCGAGGCCGCGACGCGCCATGCCTTTGCGCGCCATTCGCACGAGCAATATGGCGTTGGCGTCATTCATCAGGGCGCGCATAAATCCCATAGCGGCCGCGGCATGGTGGAAGCGGGCGCCGGCGATGCGATCACGGTCAATCCTGGCGAAGTGCATGATGGAGCGCCGATCGGCGGCGCCGGCCGGTCCTGGCGGATGCTCTATTTCGATCCGCCGGTGATTGTCGACGCGATCTCCGACATCGGCGAAGGCGCATCGCAATCCCAGGAATTCTTCCACCCCGTCATGCGCGACGCCAGAATCGCCGCCGCGTTCCAACACCTTTTCCAGGCGATGACAAAGGGCGGCGGCGGTTCGTCCGAGATTCGCCGTGAAGAACTGTTGTTGGGACTGCTGGCGGGAATCATCCGCGAACGCGGCGAAGCCGATGTCCTGCGATCGGCCCCTATGGCGATCCACCGAGCCCAAAATCGGATCGACGATGAGCCCGCCGCCTCGGTCACGCTGGCCGATCTCGCACGGGACTGCGGACTAAGCCGGTTTCAGGTTCTGCGCGGCTTCGTCCGCGCCACCGGCTTCACGCCGCATGCCTATCTCCTGCAGCGGCGGACCGATCTTGCGCGCCGGTCGATCGCGCGCGGAACGCCTCTGGCGGACGCCGCCGCTCTCAGCGGCTTTGCCGATCAGAGCCACATGACGCGGACATTCCTGCGCAAATACGGGATTTCGCCCGGCGCCTATGCGGCCGCCTTCGCCTGATTGGCTCCGCCTGCAATCCCGTTCAAGACGCACGGCTCTTCGTCGGCTTCCATGCGGCCGCACGCGGAAAGCCCGCCGTCGGAGAAGCGCCATGAGTCTCGAATTCCTGATCACGTCGTTCATCATCGTCGTATCGCCTGGAACAGGCGTTCTCTACACCTTGGCGACCGGCCTCTCGCGCGGCGCGCGCGCCAGCGTGGCGGCGGCCTTTGGCTGCACGATCGGGATTGTCCCCCATATCGCGGCGGCGATCGGCGGCTTGGCGGCGATCCTGCACGCCAGCGCCCTCGCCTTCCAGAGCTTCAAATATATCGGCGTCGCCTATCTCCTCTATCTCGCCTGGAGCGCCCTGCGCGAGAAGGGGTCGCTGAATGTCGAGAAGCAAGTCGAAGAGCGCTCGACCGTTCGGGCGATCGTCACGGCGATCCTGATCAATATTCTCAATCCAAAGCTGTCGATTTTCTTCCTCGCCTTCCTGCCGCAATTCGTGAGCGCGCAGGAGGCGCATCCGCTTTCGCACATGCTGCTGCTGAGCGGAATTTTCATGGCGATGACATTTGTCGTTTTCGTCGGCTACGGCCTGTTCGCCGCTTCCGTCCGCGACCGGATCATCGCGCGTCCGCGCGTCCTGACATGGATGCGCCGGACTTTCGCCGGCGCCTTCGTCGCGCTTGGCGCGAAACTGGCGTTCGCCGATCGGTGAGGCCCAAGCGCCGACGCAACCCCTTCTCCCGAGAATCGGGAGAAGGTGGCCCGACGAAGTCGGGTCGGATGAGGGCGCTTGCCGCGAAGCGCCGACCAAAATAGCGTTGCAATTTCACGAAGTCGCTTCAACCACACCATCGCCTATGCCGACGCGTTATCCCGAAAGACAACTTGATCAAGCGCGGCGATTGCGCCGTAATATGACCAATGCCGAAGCGACGCTTTGGCGTCTCCTGCGCGGCTCGCACGTCGACGGCCTGAAATTCCGCCGTCAGGTTCCTATCGGACCCTACATCGCCGATTTTCTCTGCTTTCAGCGTCGCTTGATCGTGGAACTGGACGGACCGCCGCATGATGGCGACGAACGCAAGAGCCGCGATGCCGCGCGCGATGATTGGCTGCGCGAGCAGGGATATCAGGTTGTACGGTTTCCCAATGATCTTATCATCGGTAGCGGGAATATTATCGTCGATCGCATCCGAGCAGCCGTCGCAGGCGCATCGACCGCGTGACGCCGGCGTTCCGCGGCAGGCGCCCTCATCCGACCCGACTTCGTCGGGCCACCTTCTCCCGATTCTCGGGAGAAGGGTTATTCCCCCTCCTCGATCGTCATCAGCCGCGCGCCCTGCTGCACCTGCGAGCCGACGGCGGCGGCGATGCGGGCGACGCGGCCGGCGCGCGGCGCGTTGAGCGAATGCTCCATCTTCATCGCCTCGACGATCGCCACGCGCGCGCCCTGCGCAACGATCTGGCCCTCTTCTACGAACATAGCGAGCAGCCGCCCGTGCATCGGCGCTTCGACGACGCCCGAACCGTTCCCCGAAGCCTCCATCTCGCCGTCGAGCGGATCGGCGAGGCGCAGTTCGATCTGCCGGCCCTCTCGCAGGACGAATAAAGCCTCATCCGTCTCGACAATGCGCGCCGCCGCTTTGGGCGCATCGATGGCGGCGGGACGATCGTCGGCGAAAGCAAGCTCCGTGACCCCGCTTGCGCTGCGCTGAACAAGAGCCGCAGGCCTTCCATCGACAAGAATATCGACGCCGACATTCCTGCGCCCCGTCAATTCGAAACTATCCGCCACGCGCCAGGGATCAAAAGAGGCGGCGGCGCCGGCGCTTCGCCGCGCAAGCAGACGCTGGGCTCCAAGCAGGATAGCGCCCGCATCAGGTTCCCTGGGCGCCGCGCCGAGGCGCGCCAGATGAGCTTCGATGAAGCCGGTGTCGAAGGCGCCCGCGCGGAACTCGGGCGCGTCGCACAGGGCGCGCAAAAAGGCCGCGTTGGTGCGCGGGCCCGCGACGAGCGTCTCCTCCAGCGCATGACTCAAGCGATCAAGCGCCTCGTTGCGGTTCGCGCCATGCGCGATGACCTTGGCGATCATCGGATCGTAAAAGGGCGTCACTTCGCTGCCCGCCTCGACGCCCGTATCGACCCGCAGGCCTTCGCCATCGGGGAATTGCAGGGCGTAGATTTTTCCGGCCGAGGGCAGAAAGTTGTTTTCGGGATTCTCCGCGTAAAGGCGCGCTTCCACCGCATGGCCGCTTTGGCGAATGTCGCTTTGCTTCAACGGCAGCGGCTGGCCTGCCGCGACCCTGAATTGCCATTCGACGAGGTCCAGCCCGGTGATCGCCTCCGTCACGGGATGCTCAACCTGCAGGCGCGTATTCATCTCCATGAAATAGAAGGCGTCGGGCCGCAGGCCGCGCGAGGAATCGGCGATGAACTCGATCGTGCCGGCGCCGACATAGCCGACCGCCTTGCCCGCCGCGATCGCCGCGGCCGCCATTTCGGCGCGCATGGACGCCGACAGCCCCGGCGCCGGGCTCTCCTCGATCACCTTCTGGTGGCGACGCTGCAGCGAGCAATCGCGCTCGAAGAGATGCACGACCTCGCCGCTTCGATCGCCGAAAATCTGCATTTCAATATGGCGCGGCTGCGCGACATATTTCTCGATCAGCACGCGCGAATCGCCGAACGCGCTCTGCCCCTCGCGCGCGGCGCCCTCCAGCGCCGCTTCGAAATCGACATGCGCGTCGACGCGGCGCATACCCTTGCCGCCGCCGCCTGCGATCGCCTTGATGAGAACGGGATAGCCGATCTCATAGGCTTTCTCTTTGAGAAACTTCGCCGTCTGGTTGTCGCCGTGATAGCCCGGCACCACCGGAACGCCCGCTTTCTGCATCAGCGCCTTAGCGGCGTTCTTCAGCCCCATCGCGCGGATCGCCGAGGCCGGCGGCCCGACGAAGACGATGCCCACCGCCGCGCAGCCCTCAGCGAATTCCGCGTTTTCGGACAGGAAACCATAGCCGGGATGGATGCAGCTTGCGCCGACCCGTTTGGCGAGCGCGATGATCTTGTCGCCCGCCAGATAGCTCTCGCGCGCCGCAGCCGGGCCGATTTCATGCGCTTCGTCTGCAAGCCGCGTGAACAGAGCGCCGCGATCGGCTTCGGAATAAATCGCGATCGAGCGGATGCCGAGCCGCCGCGCGGTGCGGATGACCCGGCAGGCGATTTCGCCGCGATTGGCGATGAGGACGGATGCGAACAATTGGGCGTCTCCTGCTGAGTCTGTAGCCTAGCCCAGCGCGCGCGATCGTCCAACGAGATCAAAAACTGGGTACACGATCTTATGCCCAGCGTGCTCAGAAAGGGTGGCCCTCGCTACGGCTCCGCATTTCGGGCATTTTAATTCTCGCGGCCATCGATCACGAGAAGACATGGGTCTGATTATCGCACGCGTGCGCGGCGACTTCCACCATGGTCAAGACCGTCAGATTTCAAATGGACCCGCTACCGACAACCGCACGCCCCCCTCGCCGCCGACCCTCACAGCACCTCGAACACATTGATCTCGACATGCGCAGGATGTCGCGCGCCCGCGCCGACGAACAGCGAGCGGGTCAGCCAGAGATAATCGGCATGATCGGTCTCGAAGGTGAGCCTCGTCCTGAAATAGATCAGCGCGGGATCGACGGCTTCGCCGCGCGCGAGACGCGCCATCGCCTCCGGCGGTCCATGGCGCAGCCCGACATTGTCGACGCCGATCGTCGCCCCATCATGGGTCCGGAAGGCGTAGCGCGCCTCGACAAGCGTGAAGCCGTCGTCGCCGATCAATTGATAGTCCGCGCCAGCGGCGATCACCTCGCCCTTCAGCCGCGGCCCGCTCACCGCGCCGCCAATGATCGGAACGATCCTTCTAAGGCCCGCGGGCGTGTGGCCGACGACGATCGGCGGCGCGACCTTGACGGAGAGGTCAGCAATATGGCGAAGGCTCGCTTCAATCATCGCTACATCCTGAAAATGCCGAACTTCGTCTCTTCGATTTCCGCGTTGAGGCAGGCGGAAAAGGCCAGCGACAGGACGCGGCGCGTTTGCGAGGGCGCGATAATGCCGTCGTCCCACAGGCGCGCGGTCGCGAAATAGGGCGAGCCCTCGCTCTCATATTTGGCGCGGATCGGCGCCTTGAAGGCGTCTTCCTCTTCGGCGGACCAGCTCTTGTTCTCGGCTTCCAGCGCATCGCGGCGCAAGGTTGCGAGCACGCTCGCCGCCTGTTCGCCGCCCATCACGCTGATGCGCGCATTGGGCCATGTGAACAGAAAACGCGGGCCATAGGCGCGCCCGCACATGCCGTAATTGCCCGCGCCGAACGAGCCGCCGACGATCAGCGTGATCTTCGGTACGCGCGCGCTCGCCACCGCCGTGACGAGCTTGGCGCCGTCCTTGGCGATGCCGCCCGCCTCATATTGCCGCCCCACCATAAAGCCGGAAATATTCTGCAGGAACAGCAGCGGAATTTTGCGCTGCGCGCAAAGCTCGATGAAATGCGCGCCCTTCAACGCGCTTTCCGAGAACAGAATGCCATTGTTGGCGACAATGCCGATCAGCATGCCCGACAGACGCGCAAAGCCGGTGACCAGCGTCGTTCCGTAACGCGCCTTGAATTCGTCGAAGACCGAGCCGTCGACGAGGCGCGCAATGATTTCGCGCGCATCATATTGCTTGCGCAGATCGACGGGAACGACGCGCTCGAGCTCCTCGGCGGGATAGAGCGGCTCCACGGGCGCGATGATGTCATGCGCCGTCTTCTCGCGCCTGTTGAGATTGGCGATCGCCCGCCGCGCCAGCGCCAAAGCATGACTGTCGTCGCGCGCCATATTGTCGGCGACGCCCGAGATGCGGGTATGCACATCGGCGCCGCCGAGATCCTCGGCCGAAACGACTTCGCCGGTCGCCGCCTTCACCAGCGGCGGGCCGGCGAGGAAGATGGTGCCCTGCCCTTTGACAATGATTGTCTCATCCGACATCGCCGGCACATAGGCGCCGCCCGCCGTGCAAGACCCCATCACGACGGCGATCTGCGCGATGCCTGCCGCCGACATATTGGCCTGATTGTAGAAGATGCGGCCAAAATGCTCGCGGTCGGGAAAGACCTCGGCCTGATGGGGCAAATTGGCGCCGCCGGAATCGACGAGATAGACGCAGGGCAAGCCATTCTCGCGCGCGATTTCCTGCGCGCGCAGGTGCTTCTTGACCGTCAAGGGATAATAGGCGCCGCCTTTGATGGTGGGGTCATTGGCGACGATCATCGCCTCGCGCCCCTCGATCGCGCCGATGCCGGCGATCAGCCCCGCGCCGTGCACGTCGCCCTCGTACATGCCGAAGGCGGCGAGCGGCGCGATTTCCAGAAACGGCGAGCCCGGATCGATGAGACGCGCCACGCGCTCGCGGGCGAGCAGTTTGCCGCGCGCGACATGCCGCTCGCGGCTGCGCGCCGCACCGCCCTCAGCAGCCGCGGCGCGCCGCTCGGCGAGCTCGGTCAGCAAAGCCTTCCAGGATTGGGCATTCGCGTCCTGTTCGGGGGTCGGCGCCCCGGCTTTGCTTTTCAAGATCGCCACTCGATTCTCCACCCGCCGAACGCCAAGGCGCCGCCCGTCAACCTAGAGCAGCGCGCGCCGTCCGCAAAATGTCTAGGCTACGACCGGTCGCGTGTCGTGGATTTTCGCATAATCCACGTGCCGCATGCCTTCTTCGTCAATGCGGATAATGTCGACGAATTCATGCCCGACGCGCAAATCTGCGGCCGCATAGCGTTTGCGCGCATGCACGAGCTGCGAGGAGGTTTCATCGAGCCCGTTGATGGTCACGACGAAATTCATCTCGCTTTTCCCGATATCTCCAGCGCTCATGCCGTCAAGCGGACTGTTGGCGTCGATCACATGAAAGAGCGTCCAGCTCAGGGCGAAGACGGGATTTTCACTTCGCTCAAGGCGCAAGGGCTGGAAGCTGACGCTCCGGCGCCCTTCGGCGGAACTAATGCCGAGCGTGACCCATAATTTGGCGCTCGCGTCCGAAATGAAATTATTGCGCGCGTTGGCGAGCCGCACCATCAGCGTCGGCGCGCCATTATGGACGGCGACGACCGGATTGCTCGCAAAAATAAGCCGCGCTCGCGGCCGCGAAAAACGGGCGAAAACCAGGCCGGTCATGACGGCCAGCGAAACCAGCCCGAAGAAATTCTCGACCGTCGCCACAAGATGGCCATACATCGATTGCGGATGCATGTCGCCATAGCCGACCGTCGATGTCGTCTCGACGCTGAAGAAGAACAGGTCCGAGAAGCTGCCCGGCTTGGCGTTGGCGATCGGCGCTTCGCCAAAATTGTAGATTTGCGCGAATAGCAGGTTGAACAGGATGAAAATCGCCGCCAGCGATCCGAAGAACGCCGGCCAGGTCACTGTCATCGCGTTATGATAAAAATCGGTCCAGACGTTGTTCTCGAGCCCTTCAGTAATGATCTTGCCGGCGCCCAGGGTCACGACGCGCGCGCGCGTCTTCCTCAGACCGAGGATCGAAAGCGCGCGTACGCGCAGCCGTCTCACATGCTGTCGTATTTTTCCAGGCGCCATTCTTCGGCCTCTGCGTCCTTGATCCAGGCCTTCCAGGCGGGAAGCGCCATGATGGCGTCCATGTAATCGCGGGTCGCCTTCTTCACCTTGACGTCATAGGTATGCAGGCGATTGACGACCGGGGCGAACATCGCGTCGGCGGCGCTGAAGCGGCCAAACAGGAACGGGCCCGCGGCGCCGAAGGTCTTGCGCGCTTCCGCCCACGCCGCCTCGATCCGCGCGACATCGGCCTCGACCGCTTCCGTCAGCTCCAGCTTCCTGACCGGACGGCGAAAATTCGTCGGACAATGCTGGCGCAACGCTTGAAAGCCCGCGTGCATTTCGCTGCTGAGCGTGCGCGCATGCGCCCGCGCCGCTTTGGCCTTCGGCCAGATCGCCTTATCGGGATATTTCTCCGCGAGATATTCCACAATAGCCAGCGATTCCCACACCGATATCGCGCCGTCATGCAGCGACGGGCACTTTCCCGTCGGCGCATATTTCAGGATACGTTTGCGCGTATCGGGCAGATCCAGCGGAATGACGATTTCCTCGAAGGGAATCTTGAAATGAGCGAGCAGGATCCATGGCCGCAGCGACCATGACGAATAGGCCTTGTTAGCGATCACAAGCTTGAGGGGCATGGCGGCCTCTGCTGAAAAACGAGGATGCGCGTTCATTGAGCGTGTCCCGGCGCTTGTCAAGCGCCGGGCTTGACCTGACGGCAAAGCCCGAGGCATCACCTCGCCATGACCATTTCAGCCGAGAATGCCGAATCGCCGCCGAGCCTTGAGGGGACGATCTTCACGCTATGCAATGAGGCCGGCATCGCCCGCACGATCTGCCCGACCGACGCGGCGCAGGCCTATGCCGCCGCGCGCGGCGAGGATTCATTGGGCTGGCGCTCGCATCTGTCGAAGGTGCGCGGCGCCGCCATCCGCCTGGCCGAGGCCGGCCGGATCGTCATCTATCGCAAGGGAAAACCAGCCGACCCGCACGATTTTCGCGGCGTCTACCGGCTCGGCCTGCCCCGCTCCGACTGAGCGATCGCGTCAAGGCGCCGGGAAAAGCGCATCGATCTTGCCGCTGAGGCGATAGGCGATCAGGCCGATCCATTCGTGGATCGCGACATCGAACAGGCGCAAGCCACGCGTTGTTTCATGGTTGGGCCGCCAATCGCGGGGGCCGCCATAGGAGCGATAGTCGACGGGATAGGCCACGACATTGAAGCCCGCCTTGCGGAACAGGCCCATCGAACGCGGCATGTGATAGGCCGAAGTGACGAGCAGCCAGACCTGCGTCGGCTCAGGATGAACCAGGTCGCGCGTGAACCGCGCGTTCTCGTCGGTATTGCGCGAGCGATCCTCCAGTTGAACCCGCGCCGGATCGACGCCGAGCGCGGTGAGCAATTTGCCCGCGTCATGCGCCTCGGTGAGATCGCTTGAGGTCAGGGCATTGCTGCCGCCGGTAAAAACGAGACGCGCCTGCGGGAAACGCCGCGCCAGTGCGACGGCCTCGGTCAGACGCGCCGCGCCGTCCATCAGAATCACCTGATCGCGCGCCTCGCCCAATTCCGGATCGACCGCGCCGCCGAGCACGATGATGCCATAGGGCGCGACCAATTCGGCGGGCGCGGTCGGAAAGCGATCCTCCAGCGGCGCGATCAGCCAATTCCCAACCGGCCCCAGGCCGACCAGGAGCAGCAAGCCGATCGCGACAAGCGCCATGCGCCGGCCCAGGCGCGCGTGACGTCCCGCGGACAGGACGGCGCCGATAAACGCGGCGAACAGCAGGATATTGATCGGCGCGGCAAAAAACCAAAGCACCTTCGAGGCGATGAAAAACATAGAGCACCGTGTGCAAGTATTCGTAGAATTGTCGGCGTCGAAAACCTACGCCCGACCATTGTCTGGCCCGAGGGCGGCGCTGACTCTCGCGCTCGCCTCTGAATCGACTTCGATGCCCGCGCGGTCGGCAAGCATCAGCCATTGCGCGACATCCCGGCCGGCGATTTGCAGATGCGGCACAATTTCCGCCAGCGGCGCCAGCACAAAGGCGCGCTCCGCGATGCGCGGGTGCGGGACCCTTAGTTCAGGCTCGTCGATCGCCGCCTCGCCATAAGTCAGAATGTCGATATCGAGCGTGCGCGGCCCCCAGCGCTCGACGCGTCGGCGGCCCATGCCGCGCTCGATGTCCAGACAAAGCGCGAGCAGCGCTTGCGCCGGCAACGTCGTTTCGACGAGGACCGCCATATTCAGGAACGGCGGCTGGTCGAGCTTGCCCCAGGGCGGCGTCCGATAGACGGACGAGGCGCGCCGCAGCGTCACCCCTGGGGCGTCGCCAAGACATTGCAGGGCGTGAATGAAGGCCGCGGCCACATCGCCGACATTGCCGCCGAGGCCGAGAAACGCCGCCACGGCGCGATCATTCGCCACGCTTCACCTCGATCTCCACGCCGGCGCCGCGGAGCTTCGCCGGGATCGGCGGCGCGAGCTTGATCACCCGCACTGCGACGCTCTCAATCCGGGCAAATGTCTCCAGCAATGCGCGCGCAATATCGAAGGCGGCGGCTTCGACCAGATGGCGCGGCGCGCCGCAAAATGCCTTTTGCGTCACCGCCACGACCTCGCCATAGTCGATCGCCGCGCTCAGATTGTCGCTTGCCGCGGCCTCGCTGAGGTCGGCGGTGAGATCGAGATCGATCTCGAACATCTGGCCATATTGCCGCTCGTGCGGAAAGCAGCCGTGAAAGGCGCGCAACTCCAACCTTTCAATCAAGACCTTGCCGCGACAAATCCGGCTATCGGAACCCCGATTGTTCATGGTCATTCTCTTGTCTGCGGCGCCGCTTCTATCGCATGCAAAACCTGCAACGCCTGCCGATGGGCCGCGACATCGTGAACCCGCAAAATGGCCGCGCCGTTCATGACGCCCGCTATTCCAGCCGCGACAGAGCCGACGACGCGCTCGGCGGCGACTTTCTGGCCAGTCAGCATTCCGATCGTCGACTTGCGCGATACGCCCAGCAAAATCGGACAGCCGAGCACGGCTAGCTCGCGCAGTCGGCGGATGAGTTCAAGATTTTGCGCCGGCGTCTTGCCGAATCCAAAACCCGGGTCAATCAACAGCCGTTCGCGCGCAACGCCCGCGGCAAGCGCCCTATCGATCGAACGCGACAGGAAATCGATGATGTCGGCGACAATATCTAATGAAGCATCGATGCTGGCGCGATTATGCATCAGCACCGCCATGGCGCCCGTATCGGCCACGACGCGGGCCATTTCGCTGTCGCGCTGAAATCCCCAGACGTCATTGACGATCGACGCCCCCGCCTCGAGGGCGGCGGCGGCGACGCGCGCCTTGGTCGTGTCGATGGAGATCGGCTGTCCAACACGCTGGTGCAGCGCCGCGATCACAGGGACCGTGCGCGCGATTTCCTCATCGGCGGCGACGGCGCTGGCGCCGGGCCGGGTCGATTCGCCCCCGACATCCAGGATCGCGGCTCCCTCCCCGACGAGGCGTTCGCCATGTTCGACAGCCTCCTCAGCCGTCGCAAAGGCGCCGCCGTCGGAAAAGGAATCCGGCGTGACATTGACGATGCCCATCAGGGGGACTGGCGAAGCCAGCGTCAGAATCTTGCCATGCGGCAGGGAAAAGGTCACGGATCGGGCAAACCGGGCTGGCGGGAGGAAAGGCGTCGAATCGAAATGGAACAGCTTCCCCCGACCGTCTTTTTCCCAAAGCCTATAGGCCAGAAACGCGACCGGCGCCATCAGGCGGCGCGCATCGCTGGCCGCCAAACGACACAGCCCGGAAGTGACTATTGCGTGTCGCCGAGGTTTGAATTCTATAAAAATATCGTTTATGTCAATTTTATTAGGACATGGCTCCAACCGAGAGCGGACGCTCGAAGCTTTCGGCGTCGCACAAGGCGTCGTGATTGCTGATGGGGACGCCGAATTGCTTTATACATTGTCGGGACTTTTCGTTGGGCTTGTGGTCGGCGTAACTGGCGTGGGCGGCGGATCGCTGATGACGCCGATCCTTGTGCTGTTGTTTGGCGTCCATCCGGCAACCGCGGTCGGCACCGATCTTCTCTACGCGGCCGCGACCAAATCGGTCGGCACCGCGGTCCACGGTTTCAATGGCACGGTTGTCTGGCGCGTCACCGGCCTGCTGGCGCTCGGCAGCGCGCCGACGGCCTTCGTGATGATCTTCCTGCTCAATCATTACGGACCGTTCGGCGCCGGCGCTTCGGCGCTGATCACGACGATTCTCGGCTATGCCTTGCTGTTGACGGCGGCGGCGATGCTGCTGCGCGGCCGCATCCAGGCCTATGCGGCGAGCCGCGTCGGCCGCATCAATCCTGCAACGCGAACAGCGCTGACGATCCTGACCGGCATCGTCCTTGGCGTCTTCGTCTCGCTGTCCTCCGTCGGGGCTGGCGCTCTGGGCGTCACTGCGCTTATCCTGCTCTATCCTGAGGTCCCGACTGCGCAAATCGTCGGCAGCGACATTGCGCACGCCGTTCCCTTGACGCTGGTCGCCGGTTTCGGCCATTGGCTGATCGGATCGGTCAATTTCGGCACGCTAGGCCTGTTGCTGATCGGCTCGATCCCCGGCATCATCGCCGGCAGTTTCATCGCGCCGCGCCTGCCCGACTATTGGCTGCGGCCGCTGCTGGCCATCGTCCTCGTCTTTGTCGGGGCCCGTCTGGTTATCGTTTAAATCCGCGCGGCGATCGAGGCCTCGGTCCCGCCGCATCCGTTTCTGAAATGTCCAGAATTCATGAGGGCGACATGAAATTCAGTCCATCCGTCGTCGAAGCGATCGGCCACACGCCGCTCATCCAGCTCAAGCGGGCTTCCGCGCTGACCGGCTGCACCATTCTCGGCAAAGCCGAATTCATGAACCCCGGCGGCTCGGTCAAGGACCGCGCGGCGCTGGCCATCATTCAGGACGCGATCGCCAGCGGCGCGCTGCGCAAAGGCGGCGTGATCGTCGAAGGGACGGCGGGCAATACCGGCATTGGCCTTGGCGTCGTCGGATCGGCGCTCGGCTTTCGCACGGTCATCGTCATTCCCGACACCCAGACGCAGGAAAAGAAGGACATGCTGCGCCTCGTCGGCGCCGAGCTCGTCGAAGTGCCCGCGGTCCCCTATTCCAACCCGAACAATTACGTGAAATATTCCGGGCGACTCGCTGAAGCCCTTGCGAAATCGGAGCCGAATGGCGCGGTCTGGGCAAACCAGTTCGACAATGTCGCCAACCGGCGCGGCCATTATGAAACGACCGGCCCGGAAATTTTCGACGACACATTGGGCAAGGTCAACGGCTTTGTCTGCGCGGTCGGCTCGGGCGGCACTCTGGCCGGCGTCGGCATGGCGCTGAAGGAGCGCAATCCCTCCATCAAGATCGCGCTGGCCGATCCTATGGGCGCGGCGCTCTATGAATTTTACGCCCATGGCGCGCTCAAGAGCGAGGGGTCTTCAATCACCGAGGGCATCGGCCAGGGGCGCATCACGGCCAATCTCGAAGGGGCGCCGGTCGATTTCGCCTATCAGATCCCTGACGAGGAGGCGCTGCCGATCGTCTTCGATCTCGCCGAACAGGAGGGCCTGCTGCTCGGCGGCTCCTCGGGCGTCAATATCGCGGGGGCGATCCATCTGGCCAAGGAGCTGGGGCCGGGCCATATTATCGTGACGATCCTGGCCGATTCCGGCGTGCGCTATGCCTCAAAACTGTTCAACCCGGCGTTCTTGCGTTCGAAGAACCTGCCGGTCCCCGCCTGGCTCGAGCGCAAAGCCAGCGCGCCAAAGGTTTTTCTCTAAATGACCGAGCCATTGTTTCGCGCCGATTCCTATCTCAAGGAGATCGAAGGCGTCGTTGTCAGCGCCGAGCCGCGCGGGATCGTCCTTGAGGCGACCCATTTCTACGCGCAGGGGGGCGGGCAAGCGGGCGACCAGGGGGAAATGCTGCTGGCCGACGGCTCAAGCCTCGCGATCGTCAACGCTATCTATGACGCAGACAAGCGCACGATCCTGCATGTGCCGGCGGCGGGCGCCAAACTGCCCGCTCCCGGTGAAAAGGTGACGGCGCGGCTGAACTGGGACCTTCGCCTCAAGCGCATGCGCGCCCATACCGCCCTGCACCTGCTGACCGCGGTGCTGCCCTATCCCGTCACCGGCGGCGCGGTCGGCGATGGCGAAGGCCGGCTCGATTTTGATTCCGGCGACGCCGCGCTCGACAAGGCCGAGATCGCGCAAAAGCTCAACGCTTTGATCGCCACCAACGCCGCCGTCGGAACCCGCTGGATCACCGACGAGGAGCTGGCGGCCAATCCCGGCCTCGTCAAAACCATGTCCGTCAAACCGCCGACCGGCAGCGGCCGTGTCCGGCTGGTTGAAATCGAGGGGATCGACCTGCAGCCCTGTGGCGGCACGCATGTCGCGCGCACCGGCGAGATCGGTCACGCCGAGGTCACGCAGGTCGAAAAGAAGGGCAGGATCAATCGTCGCGTGCGCATCGTCCTCACGCAAACCGGACCATGACCAGCGCAATGCTGGCGAAAAATGATGCGACGAAAATGACGTGGAGTGTAGAGCCGTTTGACGCCCGGTCCATATAGTCCCCCAGAACCCAATTGTCTGACGGGGGCGGGTCTAAGGCATCCGGCTTACGTCGGCGTATGATGGACGGCTTGGATTTGACGCGACCGTATAAGGATTTGTTTATGCAGGGATTTACGTCGGCTCATTTGGAAATGGGCCGGCTGCGCGGCGCGCCTTCATCCAAACCGGATGATCATCAGCGCGAAAGTGGCGAAGAACGCCAGCGTGAAGAGGACATTGAACGCGTTATGGCTTGAAGCGTGGTCCACGATAGCCTCCAAAGGTCTGGCTCGTTCCTGTATGACGGTTACGGGACGGTTTTTGCCCACCGGGACGCTCCGCCGGCCGACCTTCGCGATAATTTCGAAAGGAGATGCAATATTTTTGCATCCCGGTTCTGATCCGCTGTATCGCGATAGGCGGTGAAACCGGCAGCGAGTGTTCCCATGCCTCCATCGCCATCGGAAAGCGCCCGGCCGCGGGTCGTGATCGTCGGGGCGGGATTTGGCGGGCTGACCGCGGCCAAGGCGCTCGCGCATGCGCCGGTCGACATAACGGTGATCGACCAGCACAATTATCATCTGTTCCAGCCCTTGCTGTATCAGGTGGCGACCGCCGCGCTTTCGCCCGCCGACATCGCCTCGCCGATCCGCAGCGTTCTGGCGCGTCAGAAGAATACGACGGTCATCCTCGCCGAGGTTTCCGGGATCGACATCGCGCATAAGCAGGTCATCGCCGAAGATCGGCGGGTCGATTATGATTTCCTCATTCTGGCCACCGGCGCCCGGCACGCCTATTTCGGCCATGACGACTGGGCGCATCATGCGCCCGGCCTCAAGCGCATCGACGACGCCACCTATTTGCGACGCCGGATCCTGCTCGCATTCGAAAAGGCGGAATCGGAGGCGGACCCGGAGCTGCGTCGGTCGCTGCTCAATTTCGTGGTGGTCGGCGGCGGTCCGACCGGCGTCGAAATGGCGGGCGCGATCGCCGAACTGGCTCGCAAGGCGCTGAAGTCCGATTTCCGAACCATCGACCCCCGCAGCGCGCGCATCGTGCTGATCGAAGCCGCGCCGCGGCTTCTCACGCCTTTCGATCCGCGCCTTTCGGAGGCCGCGTTCAAATCGCTCGAACGGCTCGGCGTTGAAATTCGCCTGAACGCCGCGGTGACCGCTTGCGACGCAGAGGGCGTCGCGATCGGCGCCGAACGCATCGCGGCGGCGACGATCGTCTGGGGCGCCGGCGTCATGGCCTCCCCGGCCGGCCTATGGCTCGACGCCAAAACTGACCGGGCCGGCCGCGTCGAAGTGCAGCCCGATCTCTCCTTGCCCGGACATTCCGAAGTTTTCGTCATCGGCGACACGGCTCTCGTCCCATCGAGCGATGGCGGCGCCCTGCCCGGCATCGCGCCGGTCGCCAAGCAACAAGGCGTCTATGTCGCGCATTTGCTGATCGATCGCCTGAACGGGCGCGCGACGCCGCCGTTCCGCTACAGGGATTTCGGCATACTCGCGACGATCGGCCGAAAACATGCGGTCATCCAGATGGGGCCGATCAAGCTTTCCGGCTTTTTCGCCTGGCTGCTGTGGTGCTTCGCGCATATCTACTTCCTGATCGGCTTCAGGAACAGGCTCGCCGTGGTCCTGAACTGGGGCTGGAACTATTTCACCTTTCAGCGCGGGACCCGGCTTATTACCGGCATTACGGGTTCGCGCATGGGGCAGATGGACGAGGCGACGCCGCCCATCGATCCCTCTCTCGCTCGGGCCGGGCGGCCAGGCGACGCGGACCGCCCCGCCGCCAACGCGGCCGACCGTCCGTCGTAGCGCCGCGCGGGCTTCTGGCCGCCACGCAATGAGGGTAGACTGACGCCTCGCGCCATTCGATCGCATAGGAACCGCCGCTTATGACCTCCCATAATTTCGTCACCACCGATTGGCTCGCCGCCCATCTCGGAGAGCCCGGCCTCGGATTGATCGACGCGTCATGGCATCTGCCGCCGACCGGGCGCAACGGGGCGGCTGAATTTCGCGCCGGCCATATTCCGGGCGCCGTATTCTTTGATATCGACGTCATCGCCGACACTTCGAGCGGCCTGCCCCATATGTTGCCCGACCCCGTCGCCTTCTCGTCGGCGATGCGCAAGCTCGGCCTTGGCGACGGCATGCATTTCGTCGTCTATGACGCGCATGGGCTGTTCGCAGCCGCCAGAGTCTGGTGGACGCTGCGCGCCTTTGGCGCGACGGACGTCAAAATCCTGGTCGGCGGCCTGCCCAAATGGATCGCCGAGGGACGTCCGGTGGAAGAAGGCGCGGCTGAACGCCAGCCGCGGCATTTTTCCGCCCGCCTCGACCATAGCGTCGTCGCCTCGCTCGCCGATGTGCGGCAAGCTTTGGCGAGCCGCGCGGCGCAAGTGGTGGACGCCCGCCCCGCCGAGCGATTTCGCGGCGAGACGCCCGAGCCGCGCGCCGGCCTTAAAAGCGGCCATATGCCTGGCAGTCTCAACGTTCCCTTTGTCGATATCGTTGAGAACGGCAAGCTCAAGTCCGGCGAGGCCCTCACGGCGACCTTAACCGCCCATGGCGTCGACCTCGCCAGGCCGGTCATCACCACCTGCGGCTCGGGCGTCTCCGCCGCAATATTGGCGCTCGCGGTGGAGGAGGCGGGCGGAAAACTCGCCGGCCTCTACGACGGCTCCTGGGCCGAATGGGGCGGCCGCGATGACTGCGCCGTGGCGACAGGCCCAGCGACGATCCCTTGACTGTATGCGCCGCATGCGAGCGCGGCGTCCTCGCTGGGTCCTCTGAATTTCGTTCAGTTTCCAAAGCGACGGCGCGCCGGAATCGGGCGCGGCGGCGCCGGTTTCTGAAGCGCTTGGCGCTCAATTCGGCTAAAACGAAGCCAGCGAAGCTGGACGCCGCGTCAGGCTCGCCGGGGCGCTGGAACCATGCTGTCCGTTCACATCATTATCGCGCTGATCATGGGCTGCGTGCCGCTCGCCTGGATCGCGCGGCGCATGGGCCTGCCCGACCCGGTGACGCTCGTGCTTGGCGGCGCGGCGCTCGCCTTCATTCCTGGCCTGCCGCAGATCGGCATCGCGCCTGAAATCGTCTTTACCGTTCTGCTGCCGCCCATCCTTTATCAAGCCGCGCTGCATCTGCCGTGGGGGGAGTTTCGCGAGAGCCTGCGACCGATCCTGATTCTCGCGATCGGCCTCGTGCTGGCGACGATGGCGGCGATCGGCCTTGTCGCACATTGGCTGATCCCCACCCTGCCGCTGGCGGCCGCGATGGTGCTGGGCGCCATTCTGGCCGCCACCGATCCGACAGCCGCGATCGCCGTGATGCGCAAACTGGGCGCGCCGCGCCGCGTCGTGACCGTCGTGGAAGGCGAGAGCATCGTCAATGACGCCACCGCTCTGGTGCTGTTCACGCTGGCCGTCCATGCGATCACCACCGACGCATTCTCGATTCCCTCGGGCGTCGTGCAATTCGTCTTCGTGGCGGCGGGCGGCGCCCTGGTTGGCCTCGTCATCGCCGTTCTGTTCGAAGTCGTTCACAGCTTGCTTGGCGATTCCGAGCTCGAGGCGATATGGGGAATCATGCTGCCCTTCGCGGCCTATCTCGCCGCCGATTCCGTGCAGACCTCGGGCATTCTGGCGGTGCTGGCCGCCGGCATGTTTCGCGGCTGGCATTCGCCCGAAGTTCTCAGCGCGCGCTCCCGCCTGATCGGTTTCGCCATCGCCGATGTCGTCGCCTTCGGACTCAACAGCCTGATCTTCGTCCTGATCGGCCTGCAATTGCGCAACGTCGTCACGGCGTTGTCGGGCTATGGCGTGGGACGGCTCGCTCTCTACAGCGTGACGATCAGCGCCGTGTTGATCGCGCTGCGCATGGCCTGGGTGTTGGGATCGGGAGCGCTCGCCAGCCTTTTCAGACCGATCGGGGAGCGCCCCATGACGTTCCCGATGCTGGCCGTCGTCTCCTGGAGCGGTATGCGCGGCATTCTTTCACTCGCCGCCGCGCTGGCGATCCCGCACACGATCGGCGGCGGCGAACCATTTCCGGGGCGCGATCTCATCGTCTTTCTGACTTTCTCGGCGATCGTCATCACGCTGCTGCTGCAATCGGTCACGCTGAGACCGCTGATGAAGGCGATTGGTCTCGAAAGCGATGCGCAAGACTTGCCGGGCGAAACCGCCGCGCGGCGCGAAATGGCCGTCGCCGCGCTGAAGTCTTTGCGCCGCTTCGCGAGGGATTCTCCCCCGGGAACAGCCGCCGCCGCCTCGCTGAAGGCGCTCTCCGCCCAATATCTCGCCGAAGCGCCGGCCGATGCCGAGGTCTATGACCCGGCCGCGCAGGAAACGCGGCGGCAGGCCCAGAAAGACATTGTCGCGGCGCAGCAACAGCGGTTGATCGCAATGAAGCATCGCGGCCTCGTCAGCGACCAGGTTTTCCTGCGGCTGCAGCGCGAGCTGGATCATGTGGAGTTGAGCGTGGAGTAAGCGCGCACCTTATTCGAAACGCGCCTGCCTTGGCCGGGTCGCTCTAGAGAGCGCCCTGCCCGTCTTCTTCAAAAAGCGCGAGGTCGGCTTCGATCTGCTCGGTCTGTTTGCCACCGGCCATGAGATTGAGCACTTCCTCGCGGCTTTTCTCGCCGCGATTGAAGGCGGCGGAAACGCCGCCCTGATTGAGTACGACGAAGCGATCGCCGATCAGCATCGCATGACGCGCATTATGCGTGATGAACACGATTCCTATCCCCTTCGCGCGCACGGTCTTCACCAAAGTCAGCACCTTGGCGGCCTCCTTCACGCCGAGCGCGGAGGTCGGCTCGTCGAGGATGAGAATCCTCGCCCCAAAATACATCGCGCGAGCGATGGCGATGACCTGGCGTTCGCCGCCCGAAAGCGTGCCGACAAGCTGATCGCCATTGGTCACCCTTGTGATGCCGAAGCCGCGGATTTGCTCCAGCGCGATTGTCTCGGCCCTGGCGATATCGAGATGGCGGAACGGGCCCCAACCCTTGGTCGGTTCGGCGCCGAGGAAGAAGTTGCGCGCCACGCTCATCAGCGGGATCGTGCCGACCTCCTGATGCACGGTGGCGATTCCGAGGCCTCGCGCCTCGCGCGGGCTCGAGAAGCGGGTTTCAGCGCCGTCGACGAAAATGACGCCAGAACTCGGCGGGTGAAAGCCCGACAGAATCTTGATCAGCGTCGATTTGCCCGCGCCATTGTCGCCCAGCAGGCACAGGATCGATCCGGCGTGAACCGCGATCGACACGTCGCGCAGCGCCTGAATGCCGGCAAAGCTCTTCGAGACGTTTCGCAATTCGATAAGGGGTGCGCGCTCCGCCATTGTCCCCACCTAATGGGTCGTCAGCGCAAGGCGCCGGAAATAGCTGTTAGCCAGCACCGCCGCCAGCAGCAAAGCGCCGAGGATCAGCAGCAGCCAATCCGTGTTCCAGCCCGTGTAGAAAATGCCGACGCTGATGATTCCGTAGATCACCGAACCGAAAAACAGGCCGAGCGGCGAGCCGTAGCCTCCGCCGAGCAACACGCCGCCGATGACGGCGGCGATCGGCGCCTGAAAGACATAGCCCTGGCCATTGGCGGCGTTGCCGGAATGAAATTCGATCGCCTGGATGGCGCCGACCAGCGTGGCGGCAAGGGCGGTGACGACGAAGATTACGACCTTGACCAAAGAAGTCGGCACGCCGGCGCCGCGCGCGGCGACGATATTGCCGCCCGTCGCATAGATCCAGTTGCCGAACGGCGTGCGCATCAGCACGCCCATCGCCGCCAGCGTGAGCAACACCCACCAGAGTATGGCGATGTTGGCTTGTCCCCATTGGCTGGCGAACAGGAAATCGACGCCGGGCGTCGTCAGCATCGAGGACGAAGTGGTGTTGGTCAGCAAGCGTGAAAAGCCCAGCGCCGCGCCCACGATTCCATAATTGGTCGCGAGCGTGACGATGAACGAGGGCAGGCCCGTGCGAACGACAATGAGGCCATTGATCAACCCCACCAGGCCGCCGAAGACGAAGACGACGGCGAGCATAATCCACGGATTGACGCCATAATGGTTCGTGCCGATGGCGAGGATGATCGACGTCGCGCCGATCACCGATCCGATCGACAGATCGAATTCACCCGCGATCATCAGCAGGCCGATCGCGAGCGCCATGATCCCCAGTTCAGCCGAGGTGTCGAGCCAGGCGGCCGTGCCGTTGAAGGAAACGAAGTTCGCCTTCCAGGCGGCGATGGCGAAGAACAGATAGACAAGCAGAGCGGCGAAAAAAGCGCCCGCCTCCGGCCGGCGCAGCAGGCGGCGCATCTGGAATCTCGATGGCGTTTGCACGGGTCGCACAGCGCCGCTTTCCAAAACACGATCGCTCATCGATCGGTGTCCAACAGAATCGGCCACGAACGCATTCGCACTCTTTGTCCCCTCCCTATGCGATGATCGAGTCCGGCGGCGCACGCCGCCGGGCTCTCTGCAAAAACCCTCATTCCGTGCCGCGGTAGCCCGGAAATTCCTTATTGAGGTCGATGATGCGCTGGGCGTCCTTCTGGAAGACAAAATGCGGGCCCGCAAACAAAGGTTCGGCGGGAACCATGTCGAACTTGGCTTTCTGATAGGCGATCGTCAATGCGAAATAGCCGTCGAGATAGCCCTGCAAATCAACGTCGAACAGGACTTTGCCGTCGCGCACTTCCTCGAGAACCTTGCGGGCCAGGGTCAGGCCGCCGATCTTGACCTTGCCCTCCCTGCCCGCTTCCTGGACGGCGCGCACGGACACATCGACCTGCGTTGGGCCCAGCGCATAAATGCCGTCGATCGCGGTATCCGCCTGCAGCGCGCCCTTGATGGCTTGCAGATTGACCTGTTGGTTTTGCGTGTCTTGCAGCGGAATCGTCAGATCCTTGCTGTCGCTCCCGCCCGCTTTCATCGCCTCGCCATAACCGGCGCACATCGATTCCAGCGCGGGATTGCCCGGCACCTGATTGACGCACAGCCCATGTTTGACGCCGGCCTTCGCCTCGATTTCGCCGGCCTTGACGCCCACTTCATGCGGATCGTAGCCGACATAGGTCAGGCCGCCGACTTCGCGCCATTGGGCGAAGCCGCCGTCCATGATGATGACGGGAATGCCGGCGTCCGCCGCCTTCTTGATTTGGGGACCCATCGAATCGGGGAAAAAGTTCGACACGACCAGCACGTCAGGCTGACGGGCCGCCGCTTGTTGAACCAGGCGGGTCAGATCGGCTTGCACATTGTTGAAGTCCTGGATCGTCGAATATTGATATTCGATGCCAAGCGCTTTGGCGGCGTCATCGGCGCCCTTTTTCAACGGACCGAAAAACGGCTCGATGAGCGGGCCCGACACCATGATGATGACGGGATCCTTGGCTTGCGCAGGCCCGCCCAACCCCGCCGCGGCGATAGCCGCCAGCGCGCTTGCAACGACAAGTTTTTTCATTTTTCCCTCCCCTGTTTCCCGACCGGACGCGGCCTGGAAAGCGCCGTCACGCGTTTCGTCGATCGCCTCATCGACGATATCGAAAATATGTTGACGTCAACAATATTGCTCAGATGCTCGCCTGTCAACGACCATCGGCGGCCGCGCGCAGCGAATAAGGCCTGCCTCGGGACTCCGAATTCCATCGAGCCAAAACGGCCTTCAGCGTTGGCTCATCGGGCGCGCCCGACATGATTCGTCGTTCGACGCCCCTTCCCCTTCACGCAAGACCGCGCGGGCGATCGCAGGACTGGCGCAAGATGACCTCGGAGCGTACGGTCGCCGATTGTGCGGGCTGCGAGGGATCGGCGAGCCGGGCGAGCAGCATGGTGGCGGCATGCGTCCCCACCTGCTGCATATCTCTCCAGATCACCGTGAGCGGCGGATCGACGACGCTGGAGATGAAGCCCTCGTCCGATCCGACGAGGGAAATGTCATGGGGAACGCGCAATCCCATTTCTTTGATCGCCCGCAAGGCGCCGAATGTGAGTTGATCGGCCGCGACGATAAGAGCCGTCGGCGGCCGCGGCCCCTTCAACAATTCCAGCGCCGCCTGATAGCCGTTCGAGCCTATCTGATGGCGTAGCCGTATCAGGGAGGGATCGGACTCCAGCCCCATTTCCTCAAGCGCATCGTGAAACGCCTGATGACGCAACCGGCCCGGCCGCGCCTTCAAAGGACAGGTCATCAGGGCGATCCGCTGGTGGCCAAGCTTGGCCAGATAATGAACGACATCGCGAATGCAGCTTCGATCCTCGGAATAGACGGTGTCGATCGGGAAAGGGAGGTCGCGATCCAGGATGATGATCGGCACGCGCGACTTCTGGATCAATTCGTGAATCGAAGTCTGCGTCTCGTCCGTAATGACGGCGATCACGCCATCGACCGTGTTTTGCTGCGAAGAGGAAAAGAACTGCCCCTCGCGCTCGGGCGAAAAGCCGGTGCTGCCCAAAACCATCCGATATCCCTGTTTGGCCAGCAGAGCCTCCGCGGTCTGGGCGACGATGGAATGGGCGGTATTGGCAAGGTCGGGCAGAATGAATCCAATGCTCTGGGTGGATTTCGTGCGCATGCTCTTGGCGGCTGCGTTGGGCTGGTAGCCAAGCTCCGCAATGGCCGCCTCGACCCTTTTTCGCGTTTTCGCGCTGACATAGCCATTGCCCGTGACAACGCGCGACACGGTCATGTTGGAAACGTTGGCGCGGCGGGCGACATCGTTGATGGTCGGCTGTCCAAAGCTGCTCATTGTCTTCCCGCGCTATGCCGGCATCCGCGCGGGGTCGTGACGCGACGGGTTTCGACAATATATTGACGTCAACATACTAGAATCGATATTCTGCCCCGGCAAGGCGACCCCGCCTCGCCGGGAGGAACGACATGCCGAAAGAAGCAGCGATCGAGGGTTTTGTCGCGCCCGGATTTGAGCGCGTCGCTGAAGCGTTCGGCCAAAACTTCAAAATCGGCGAAGAACTTGGCGCGGCTTTCGCCGCTGTGCAAGACGGCGTTCTGGTCGTCGACATCTGGGGCGGCGTCGCGGACCGCGCGACCAGCAGACCCTGGACCAGGGACACGCTGCAACTGGTCTTTTCCGGATCAAAAGGCGTGCTTGCGACGATGATCTTGATGCTCATCGATCGCGGCCTCATCGACATCGACGTGCCGGTGTCGCGCTATTGGCCGGAATTCGGCAAGGATGCAATCCTCGTTCGTCACATCGTCTCCCATACCGCGAGATTGCCCGGCAATGACGCACCCCTCAGCCTTGCCGATCTGACCGACGATCGCGGCATGGCCCTAAGGCTCGCCAGGCAATCGCCCAGCATCGATCCGCGCGCCGCCCATTGCTATCACGCGCTCAATTTCAGTTGGCTTTGCGGCGAACTGGTTCGCCGCGTATCCGGCCAATCGGCGGGTCAGTTTCTCGCCCAAGAGATCGCAGGCCCTCTTTCGCTCGAACTCTGGATGGGGTTGCCCGAGGCGCGGGAGAAACGGGCGTCGACGCTTTATCTCGCGCCGGACTGGGGAATGGCCCCCTTTCTCGACCCGACCCTCTGGGCGCGCGATTCGCTGATCGAGTCGATCTGGGGCAATCCGCCGCTGTGGGGCGATCCGGTCAACTGGACGCCCGGGACTTTTCCCTGGAACACGCGCGCGTTCCACCGCGCGGAGATCGCCGGGGCCGGGGCGATCGGCACGGCGCGCGCGATCGCAACCCTCTATGGCGTTTTGGCTCAAGGCGGCGCGCCGCTGCTATCGCGAGAGACGCTTGCCCTGGGCCGTCGCACGGTCGCCGACGGGCTCGATGAAGTGCATGGCGCCCGGCTGCGCACCGGAATCGGCTTTCAATTGCAAACGGAATTGCGGCTTCTGGGGCCGCCGGAGGACGCCTTCGGCCATAATGGGGCGGGCGGCTCCAGCCACGGGGCCTGGCCCGAACATCGCATCGGCTTTTCCTATGCAATGAATCTGATGCGCGACCCGTCCAGCGACGATCAGCGCGCTCTGCGCGTGCTCACAGCTCTGCATAAGGCGGTGAAGGCGCGCGACCGCCATCCGAGGGCGGCGAAGAGCGCTTGATGAGAGGCGCCGGAGTCTCAGGAGATCGCGGCCTCGTAGATGTCTGGCTTGAAGCCGACAAGGAACTTCCCACCCAAATCGAGCACAGGCCGCTTGATCATCGAAGGTTGGTCGAGCATCAGCGCGATCGCCTTCTTCAGTGTCAGCGCCTCGCGCGCCGCTTCCGGCAGCGCTCGAAAGGTCGTACCGGATCGATTGAGCAGCGTCTCCCAGCCTACCGTCTTCGCCCAACCCTCTAGCCGCGCCCGATCGATCCCTTCCGTCTTATAGTCGTGAAAGACATATTTCACGCCGTGCTGATCGAGCCACAGTCGCGCTTTCTTCATCGTATCGCAGTTTTTGATGCCGTAAATCGTAATGGTCACGCCTGCATTCCCCAGCCAATTTGAATGGCGAGACAGACTCATCTATCAGCGCCGTTGCATCGTTTAGCATAGGAGCGGCGCTCGGCGCCGCCGTCAGGCGGCCTTGTGACGCGCGCGTTCCGCTTGCCACAGGACGACCTCTTCCGCCATCGCTTTGGCGACGCTCGCCCGCTTGCGATGCCGATCAAGATAGTCTGCGACCGCGGGATAAAGGCCCATGTCAATCGAGGGAATGACCTGCGTCCAGTTCAAGACGGTCGCAAGATAGGCGTCGGCGATGGTGAAGCGGTCGAGCAGGAACTCCCTCCCCGTTAGATATGTGTCGAGATAGGCCAGGCGCGACAAATTATTGGCGAGCACATAGGCCTTCATTTCGGCGGGCGTCTTCTTTCCCAGAAGCGGGACGAACAGGCCCTTGTGCAGCTCTGTGCCGATGAAACACAGCCATTGATGCAACCGCGTGCGTTCGATCGCCTCAGTCGGCGCAAGGCCGGACTCCGGGCGCCGATCGGCGACATATTGAAGGATCGCCGCGTTTTCCGTCAGCAATTGGCCGTCGTCCGTCCTCAGCGACGGCACCATGCCGAGCGGATAGATCGCGAGATAATCGGAGCCGTCGCCAACCAGCGTCTTCGTTTTTGGATCCACTTCGAGAAAATTGGCGGCGTCGCCCGATTCATAGAGCGAAATGCGCGTCGCCATCGAGCAGGACAAGGGCGAGAAATAAAGATCCATCGAAATCCTCCACGGATTGTTTTTTATACTGTCTCGCATAAAATACCTTACGTCAAGGATTGTTTGCAATATGGTACAAAAATCCCCCGAGACGAAGCGCAGAGGCCGTCCGCGCTCCTACGAACCCGACATCGCCCTCGCGCGGGCGATGGAGACGTTCTGGAAATCAGGCTATGCGGCGACCACGCTCGACGATCTTAGCGCCGCCACGGGCATGAACCGCCCGAGCCTCTATGCGGCGTTCGGCGACAAGCAAGACATCTATGTCAAAGCCTATCGGAAATATCGCGCGCGAGTGCGAGACGAGTTCGAACCAATCATCGAGGAATCGGGGCCCGTCCGTCTTGTCCTGCGCCGGATTTTCGAGGCGGCCAGCGAACTCTACCTCTCGGGACCCGATGGCCCGCGCGGATGTTTCTCGGTGGTCACCGCCGCGTCGGAGGCGGTCGCCGATCCTCAAATCCGCAAGCTGGTGGTCGAAGCGATCGCCGCGCTCGATGAGACCTTCGCAGCGCTTTTCACCAAGGCGATCGCGCGCGGCGAACTGGCGCCGGACTCGAATCCCTTGGCGCTCGCAAAGGTCGCCACGGCGACGATCCATACCTTAGCGATCCGAGCGCGCATCCATGCGCCGAGGGACGAATTGCAGGCGCTAATCGACGCCGCCGTCTCCATGCTCTGCGGACCGGCCGATCCTCCCGCGCGGCGGCATCGATGAACGCACCGCTTCGCGCAAGGCGGGCAGAACGTCGCTCTCGAACCAGGGGTTGCGCTTCGCCCAGCCGACGCTGCGCCATGAGGGATGCGGCAGCGGAAACAGCGCCGGGCCAAAGGTTCGGAACGCTTGCACCGTCTCGGTGAGCGAAAGGCGCGCCGCGCGCGGCAGGTAATACGCTTGCGCGTAACTGCCGACCAACAGCGTCAGACGGTCGGCGGGAAGCAATTTCAGGATCCGATCATGCCACAGAGGCGCGCATTCGGCGCGTGGCGGCAGGTCGCCGCTCTTGCCCTTTCCCGGATAGCAAAAACCCATCGGCACGAGGGCGATCTTCGCGGGATCATAGAAGTCGCGCTTCGACAATCCGGTCCATTCCCGCAACCGATCTCCGCTTGGATCATCCCATGGTACGCCGCTGGCGTGAACGCGCGTTCCAGGCGCCTGTCCGATAATCAGTATCCGGGCGGTCGCGCTGAACTGGACGACCGGTCGAGGACCGGCCGGCAGATCGGCCGCGCAATGCACGCATGACGCGATCTCAGCGCGGAGGGCGAGCACGGCATCCTTGGTCATAATCCTACCACGCTGCCTCCATCGCGGCGTCCTGGCCGTGGGCCGTCGAAGTCGGCCGCCGACGTTCGCCTAAACCATAGCCGCTTCCAGATGGCACCGAAACGGCTCGCCGCGAAATGCCCGGTCCACAGACTGGAGAACAACCTTCACGACAGCCAGCGTTGAAAATATCAACAGACAAACTTGCAAGTTTAACTGCTAATTCCTATATGGGGGTTATGAGCAATACCCGCGACCCTCTCAATTCCCTGGAAGCCGCCGTCACTGAGCTTTCGCTGGCGATTGGACAGCTCCTGCGCCGACTGCGCATGGAAGCGAACCCGAGCGAACTATCCTGGTCGCAGGTCGCGACGCTCGCCCGGCTCGACAAGCTCGGCTGGATGACGACGGCGGACCTCGCCCGCGCCGAATCGGTGAAGCCGCAATCCATGGGCGCCACGCTCGCCGATCTGGAGCAGGAGGGATTGGTCCAGCGCCGGCCTCATCCGACCGATGGGCGGCAAGTCCTGTTCGGCCTCACCGACGAAGGCGTCGAAGCGCGGCGAAAGCGCAGCGTCGCCAAGCGGGAATGGCTCCTCGCCGCGATGGCCAAGCTCGACCCGGCCGAACAGCAAACCCTCATCGCCGCCGTCGCACTGATCAAGCGCCTGGGCGATTCATGAACATCGCGCCGCGCGCCGAAGCGCGGCGATCCCAATCAACAGAAAGAAAACGCCATGGCGCTGACCAAGCTTGACCCGAAGACGGCCCTCGTCGTCATCGATCTGCAAAAAGGGATCGTCGCCTATCCGACCGCGCGTCCCATCGGTGAAATCGTAGAGCAAGCGAGCGCCCTGGCCGACGCTTTCCGCAGCCATGGCCTGCCTGTTGTGCTTGTCGTCGCCGCCGGTCGCGCTCCGGGGCGGACCGAGCAGGTTCGCAACTTTGGCGAGATTCCCCCCGGCTTCACCGATCTTTTCCCCGAACTGAATCAGCAGCCGCAAGACCACACGGTGACAAAGCGGACGCCGGGGGCATTCACGAACACGGACCTCGAGACGCATCTCAAGAAGTTAGGCGTCACGCAGATCGTCCTCGCCGGCGTCGCCACCAGCAACGGCGTCGAGGCGACCGCGCGCCACGCCTATGAACTCGGGTTCAACGTCACTCTCGCCGTCGACGCGATGACCGACACAAACGCCGATGCTCACACCAACAGCATCACAAGGATTTTCCCGAAGCTGGGTGAAACTGGCGCGACGCAAGAGATCATCGACCTCCTCAAGAAAAGGAACGTTTGACTATGGAATGGCTCCACGACATCTCCTACTTCTTCGGCGGCGCGTTCCTCGGAAACGCTGTCCCCCATCTTGTGAGCGGCATGATGGGGCGCCCCTTTCAAAGCCCGTTCGCGAAACCGCCCGGCGAGGGCTTTTCTTCTTCGACGGTCAATGTGCTCTGGGGGTTTTTCAACCTTGCCGTCGGCTATGTTCTCGTCTGCCGCGTCGGGGACTTTGATTTGCGGTCCGCGGAACATATCGCCGTTTTGGGATTGGGCGTTCTTCTCCTAGGACTGTTGACGGCGCGCCGGTTCGGAAAGTTCAACGGCGGCAATTCTCCCGAGGCCTCGTGAGCGGTCCGGTGAAAGGCGCTTTCCGCTCGCTCGGCAATCCGAACTACCGGATTTGGGCGGGCGGCGCGCTCGTCTCCAATGTCGGAACCTGGGTGCAGCGCACCGCCCAGGATTGGCTGGTGCTGACCCAGCTCACGCAACATAACGCGACCGCCGTCGGCATCGTGATGGGACTGCAATTCGGGCCGCAGCTCCTTCTCCTGCCCTGGACCGGGTTTGCCGCCGATCATTTCGACCGCCGCAAGCTGTTGATCGCCACGCAAGCCACGATGGGCGCACTGGCTCTGGGACTGGGCCTCCTCACTGTCACCGGGCACGTCCAATTGTGGCATGTCTATGTGTTCGCCTTTCTGCATGGCAGCGCCGCGGCGTTCGACGCTCCGGCGCGTCAAACGTTCGTCTCGGAGCTTGTTGGGGAAAACGATCTGTCGAATGCGGTGGCGCTGAATTCGACCTCGTTCAACGCGGCGCGGATGGTCGGTCCCGCGATCGCGGGAATCCTGATCGCCTCAACCGGCACGGGATGGGCGTTTCTCATCAACGGGGCCTCGTTCATGGCGGTGCTGGGTTCTCTTAGCCTGCTGCGCGTCGATGATCTCCACCGGAGCCGCCGGGCCGTCCGTACGCCAGGGAGCCTCTTGGAAGGCTTTCGCTATGTCTGGAAGCGTCCGGATCTGCGCGCCATCGTCTTCATGCTGTTCTTGATCGGCACGTTTGGATTGAACTTCCCGATCTTCATCTCGACCATGTCGGTCACCGTCTTTCACGCGGGGGCGAGCCAATATGGATTGCTGACGTCGATCATGGCGGTCGGAACGGTCGCCGGCGCCCTGCTCGCCGCCGGGCGGGAAAAGCCGCGATTCACGCTTTTGCTGGGCGGCGCCGCGTTCTTCGGCTTTGGTCTGGCGCTCGCCGCCGTCATGCCCAATTACGCGCTCTTCGGCGCCGCTCTCGTCATCATCGGCATATCGGCTTTGACCTTCACCAACGCCACCAACAGCTTGATGCAACTATCCACCGAGCCCGTCATGCGCGGGCGCGTGATGGCGATCCGTCTCGCGATAGCCTTGGGTTGCACGCCCATCGGCGCGCCGATTGTCGGCTGGGTCGCCGATACGTTCGGCCCGCGCTGGGCGCTCGGAATCGGCGCCGCCGGCGGTTTCGCTGCTGCGATCGTCGCGATCCAATATCTCGCGAGATATCGCGGCCTGCGCATGCGCGCCGACGCCGGGCGCTTGCGGTTCAGCATCGACGAAGGCGAGCTTATGGCCGGTTCGCAGCAAGCCCCGACGGCGCGCTGAACGCGTCGGAGCCCCTCGTCGACATCAAGCCTTCACGCTTGCTTGCGGACGGCGCTTTCGCGAACCGGCAGCGTCCAATTCGGCCGGACGAAATGGCAGGTATAGCCGTTGGGATAGCGTTCGAGATAATCCTGATGCTCGGGCTCGGCCTCCCAGAAGTCGCCGACGGGCGCAAGCTCGGTCACGACCTTGCCCGGCCACAAACCTGAGGCATTGACGTCGGCGATCGTGTCTTCGGCGACCCGCTTCTGTTCGTCGTTGGCGTAGAAGATCGCGGATCGGTAGCTCAGCCCTACATCGTTACCCTGGCGGTTGCGTGTCGTCGGGTCGTGAATTTGAAAAAAGAACTCGAGAATCTTCCGGAAGCTGATCCTGGAAGGATCGAAAATGATCTCGATGGCTTCCGCGTGCGTTCCATGGTTGCGGTAGGTGGCGTTGCGCACATCGCCGCCGGAATAGCCGACGCGCGTCGAGATGACGCCGGCATAGCGACGGATAAGGTCCTGCATGCCCCAAAAACAACCGCCGGCAAGCACTGCGCGTTCTTCGGTCATTGGATATTCTCCACTTGATTGAGGCCGGCCCCCGCCCTCTTCCCGCTCGCTGATGACGGGCAGTTTTAGCGTGCTGATATAGGAACCCAATTCTCCCAGTCGAGGTCGAAAAGCCATTCGCAACGCCGTCAAAAAATGACGCCGTTGATTTTCAAGGATTTTCACGTCGAAAAAATGGCCGGCCCCACCAGCGCTCGACATCGACCGCGAGATGCGATCGCGCGGAAGCTAGCATGCCCTGCCCCAGTTCACCAAGGCGATCAGGCGACCCCGTTTCGCCGATCGGTCATCGCCCGGCGCTTTACTCACACAGGCCGGCCTATATCGCTGCAGAGCTAAAGCTGTCCGACGATGTCGACGCAGAAATCGGTGAACGCCTGGACTTTCGCCGGCGTATGCCGACGTGACGGATGAAACGCAAAGAGCGGAAAGCGCTCTCCGTGCCAGTCCGGAAAGAGATCGACCAACCGTCCGGCGGCGAGCAAGTCGCGAACGCCCCATCCGATTACCTGGGCGACGCCGCTGCCGGCGATGCACTCATCGAGCATGGTCTTGGGATCGGAGAAGGTCAGCGGGCCGTTGGTGGCGACCCCCAGGACCTCGTCGCCGCGGACGAACTCCCAATCGAAAGGCCGTCCCGTGTGGGGGTCGATAAATTGCAAACAGCGATGGCGGGCCAGGTCTGAAGGAAGCGTTGGCCGACCGTGGCGCTCCAAATAAGTCGGCGAAGCGACTGTCAAGATTGGCGCCTCGATCAGCTTGCGTGAAACGAGCGTCGCAAACCGCGGCTGGCCGAAGCGGATGGCAAGGTCGATCCCCTCCGACACCAGATCGCCGACCTGCTCGCCGGTGACGAACTCGATCGACAGTTCGGGATAGCGTTCGCAGAAGGCCCCGAGCCGACCGGCGAGCACCAACGGCAGGAAGAACGGGTCAATGTCGACCTTAAGCCTCCCGCGTACGGCCGACGCCGCGCCGGACGCGACCGCGGCGGCCTCCTCGATCGCGGAAAGGTGCGGCTTCACCTCCTCGAAGAAACGGCGCCCCTCGTCGGTCAACATGATCGACCGGGTCGTGCGGTCAAGGAGGCGAACCCCCAACCTCGTCTCCAACCGACCGATCGCTCGGCTCACGCCGGAGTCCGTAATCCCGACGAGGCCCGCAGCTTTGACAAAGCTGCCGCCCTCGACGACGGCCGCCAGCACACTCACTCCGGACAAGATCCGCCCATCGAACGACATGATAGCTTCCTGACATTTAGTCATGAAGCATCTGACATAACCGCACTTAATTCAAGCTCACACACCCGCGATATTGGCCCCGGGGCCAAAACTTTTGGTCCAACGCGAACACTTAAGAGGGCTAGATCATGAGCACACGAAGCGCCCCGCGCACGCTTATCCAGGGCGGCGCAATCATCACCATGGATGCCGAGGTTCCGAACCTCGCAACCGGCGACGTCCTGATCGAAGGCGACCGCATCGTCGCAGTCGCCGCCAAAATCCCGGTCGGCGACGCCGAACTCATCGACGCCAGAGATTGCATCGTGCTGCCGGGTCTTGTCGACGCCCACCATCACGCATGGCTGGGCGTGATGCGCCGCTTGATGCCGAACGTCGACGATCTCTTCGCCTACATCCGCGTCGTCGCCGACACGTTGGGTGCCCACTACCGGCCGCTCGACATGTACGCGAGCACTAAGCTGACCGCGGCGGCGTCCCTCGATGCCGGGATCACCACCCTCATCGACGCCTGCCACAGCTCGCGCAGCCCCGAACATACGGACGCGGCGCTGGACGCTCTGGACTCCGCCGGCATCCGCGCGCTGCACATGGTCGGCGCCGCGATGGACAAGAACGCGCCCGCCGCCCATCTGCCGCGGGATCTCGAACGCCTGGCGCGCGCCTGGAACCACGACGGGGGCCGGGTGCAGGTCGGCCTCTTCGGCCAGTTCAAGCTCGACTGGTGGCAGGCCGCGCGGGCGCTCGACATGCGAATCCTGACGGAGTTCATCGGCGATCTCGCCAAGCTCGGCCCGGAATTCGCCGAGAAGGGCGTGCTGGGTTCTCACAACATCTTCAATCATTGCGCGCGCATCCCCGAAGAGACGTGGAAGCTGTTCGCCGACGCCGGCGTCAACATCACGGTCAACCCGCGCTCGGATGCGCTGTTCGGCTTCGACGATGAGAGTTTCGCCTACCAGCAGGCGATCGATCACGGGTTGACCCCGGCGCTCGGCATCGATCTCGACACCGCCTTCGGCAGCGACTTGTTCGGCGAGATGCACGCGCTGTTCGGCCAGCAGCGCTCGGCGATGCGCTACCGCCGCTTCCGCGGCGAAGCGGCCGCGCCCGCGCCGATCTCGGTCGAGGCCGTGCTTCAGGCCGCGACCGTCAACGGCGCGCGGGCCGCGGGCCTGGAGCGCTCGATCGGCGCCCTGACACCGGGTAAGCAGGCCGACATCATCATGGTCGGCGCCGGCGGCGTCGGCGTCTTCCCGGTCAACAACGCCATCGGCGCCATCGTCCAGGCGGTCGAGCGCTCGGACGTCGACACCGTCATGGTCGCCGGCCAGGTCCGCAAACGCGCCGGCAAGCTGGTCGGCGTCGACGTGGCGAAGCTGTCGGCCGAGGTCGCGGCATCGCGGGACTATCTGCTGGAGGCGAGCGGCTACCGGCCGGACCACTTCGGCACATTGGCGACCGCCACCAGCACCGCGGCGTGACATCAGAGCGCCGCCCGCTTGCCGGGCGGCGCCTCACCCCTCAACCGAAATTGACGGAGGTTGCCATGTCGGCGCCCACACTCAAAAGCGTAAGCCGGTCCGATGCCGCGCCGGTTCACCTCGCGCGCCCCGCGCCGAGCGTCATTGCGGCGCTGTTCTGCGGCTATCTCGCCGTCGGCCTCCCGCTCCCGGTCATCCCGCTGTTCCTGCACGACAGGCTCGGCTTCAGCAATCTGATCGTCGGGCTCGCCATCGGCGTCCAATTCCTGGCGACGGTGCTGACGCGCGGCTATGCCGGCCGCGTCACCGACCACCATGGCGGCCGGCGCGCAGCGTTGCAGGGCGCCGTCGTCTGCGCGCTCGGCGGGGCGCTCTATCTCGCCGCCGCCATGCCAGGACTGTCCCCAGCCCTCAGTCTCGCCATCATTGTCGTGGGACGCCTGGCCGCCGGCTTCGGCGAGAGCCAATTCGTCACGGGCTGCGTATCCTGGTCGATCGCCGCGGTCGGCTCGCAGCGCGCCGGCATGTCGATGTCCTGGACCGGAATCGCCATGTTCGCGGCGCTCGCCATCGGCGCGCCGATCGGCATGGCGCTCTACCAGGCCTATGGCCTTCAGGCGGCGATGGTCGCCTGCATTGCAGCGCCGCTGGTCGCAGCGGCCATAGCTTTCGCCGCCGCCTCCTACGTTTCGCCGGCGGGCGAGCGGCTACCCTTCTACCGCGTGATCGGCCAGATCTGGACGGAAGGCGTGGGGCTGATGCTGCAGGGTGTCGGCCTGTCCGGCCTCGCCGCCTTTGCTTCGCTCTATTTCGCAGCGCGCGGCTGGGCTCACGCCGGCCTTGTCATGACCGCATTCGGCGTCGGCTTCATCCTCGTGCGGCTGGCGCTCGGGCATCTGCCCGACAAGATCAGCGGGTATCGGGTCGCCTTCTGGTCGCTCGTCGTCGAAGCCGGCGGTCAGGCGATGCTATGGGAAGCGCCGAACGAGATCGTCGCGCTCGCCGGCGCGCTCGTCACCGGCCTTGGATGCGGCCTCATCTTTCCAGCGCTTGGAGTCGAAGCCCTGAAGCGCGTGCTGCCGGCGAACCGGGGCAGCGCGATGGGCGCCTTCGTCGCCTTCCTCGACATCGCTTACGGCGTTGCCGGTCCGGCGGCGGGTCTCGTCGCCGGATGGTTCGGATACGCGGCCGTCTATTTGCTCGGCGCCGCCTGTGCGCTGCTCGGTGCGGCCATTGTTCTCAGCCGGCGGCGCATCACGACGTGAACCGCTATGCTACGCGCCGGATGGGCCGCGATGCCCGCCGGCGCCGATAACCCAGACCATTCGACGCAGGAGAATTCAAATGACGCGTGTCTTTATTTCGGGCTCGTCTACAGGCCTCGGCTTGATGGCCGGGCGGCTTCTTCTCGAGCAGGGCCATCAAGTCGTCCTCCATGCGCGCAGCGAAACGCGCGCCGACGACGCAAAACGGGCGCTGCCGGGCGCCGAGGCCGTCGTCATCGGCGACCTGGAGACCATCGCCGGCGCGAAGAATGTCGCGGCGCGAGTCAACGCGCTCGGCCGTTTCGATGCGGTCATTCACAACGCCGCCGTCGGTTATCGCGAGCGCCACCGCACCACCGCGGATGGCCTGCCGCATGTTTTCGCGATCAATACGCTCGCCGCCTATATCCTGACCGCGCTGATCGAAAGGCCGAAGCGACTGATCTATCTGAGTTCGGGCATGCACCATCATGCGGACGCCCATCTGGACGACATTCTCTGGCGGGAGCGGCGCTGGGACGGGTCGACGGCCTATGCCGAAAGCAAGCTGCATGACGCCATGCTGGCCTTCGCCATCGCCCGCCGGTGGCCCGATGTGCTCTCGAATGCTCTAGAGCCAGGCTGGGTGCCAACCAAGATGGGCGGCCTAGGCGCGCCCGACGATCTCGATCAGGCCCATCTCACCCAGGCGTGGCTTGCGGCGAGCGACGACGCCGCGGCGCGGACGACTGCCGGCTATTTCTATCACCTCAAGCCGCGCGACCCGAATCCGCAGGCCCGCGACGTCGCTCTCCAGGACCGGCTGATCGATATCTGCGGAAAGATTGCTGGCGTCCAGTTACCATAGCGTGAAGCGGCGATGGCCGCGCGGCCATCGCCGTTCTTGAAATCAATCGCGCAATCGCCAACGCGCGAGCGGCATGTGCACGCCTTCGCCATACACGCTGCGGACGAGGGCGAATTCGCGCACGGTCGACGCGATCGGCGCGCCAAGTGCAGTTTCGGCGACGGGCTTGCGACAATAAGCCAAAGTCACATGCGGCTTGAAACGCGACCGCCCAAGAAACTCGACGCCGGCCATCGCCGCGTGGAGCGAGTTTCGTAAAGCCGTCAGCGCGGCGAGGCCGTCGCCGCAAAGCAGGACCAGCGCAAAACTGTCGCCGTTCTTGAAACTCGCGACGCGGTCAAAAACAACATTGAAAGCAGCCTGATCGATAGACGCTGCGGCCCGCTCAAGGGCCGAAAATGCCTCCGCCGGCAAGAGCGACGCAACGCCGACCGGGACCAATGTGACGTGCAAGATCTCCGCCGGTCGAGGCCGGCCGGATAATTGTGACGGGCCGCATAAAGCGCGCGCCAATTCCGCGCTGCGGGCTGTGGCGGCGACGTCCAAATAAATGGCGAAGAACAGATCGGTCCTTTGCGGGGATTTCCGTTGCATGAATCTCCGTGCGGACTGCAGCCTCGTCGGTTGCAGGTCGAGGTCCAACGACAATTGTTGCGGCTGTTGCGGTGCGCCGGTGAAAGGCATGCTCCCAGCTCCTTCGCGGTGGCGTCGACGCTGCCGCGCTGTCGATCTTCGACAAATCGCCTTGACTCTTTAAGGAACATATCGTGAACTGGCTTTGGGGGCAAGATAATGAGGCGTTGAGAATTTCAAGAACGGATGATGGGAGGCCAGTCGCGTTCCTTGCCGCTCGGCACGCCTACGCCATCGCATCGCAAGAGCTGGGGACCGCTGCCGATGGATATGACTCGCGCCGCGATCGAAGCGATGGCGCCGGACCAAAGCGCTTTGGCCGCCGCATCGGCATTGCTCAAGCCGGCGAAATGGCCGCTGCGCGCGCGTTCGGAACGATTGATCTGGGGCGAATGCCAAGGTTCCGGCGCCAATCCGTATCGCGTCGCCGCTGACCTTGAGGATCGGGGCTCGAAATGCACCTGTCCGTCGCGCAAATTTCCGTGCAAACACGCGCTGGCTTTGATGTGGATGTACGTCGAAGACGGCGCTGCGTTTCAGGCCGGCGATGTCCCCGATTGGGTCAATGATTGGACCCGGCGTCGCCGCAAGGGCGTCGCGCCGCCCGTCGCAGCCGGCGAAGACAAAAGCCTCGAGGCGGCGCATCAGGCGCTCGCCGAAAGCACGCCTGACCCTGACGCCGAGGCGCGCAGAAAAGCAGCCGCTTTGAAGCGCGCCGATGAAACCCACCGATCCGTTTACGCCGCGACCGAGGATCTCGACATCTGGATCGCCGATCAATTGCGCACCGGCCTTGCAGGCTTTCTCGGCGCCCTCGGCGAACGCTGCCGACGCATCGCGGCGCGCCTGGTCGACGCGAAGGCCGGCGCACTGGCGAGCCGCATCGATGAAATGCCCTCGCGTCTGCTCGCCCTGTCCGCGGAAGAGCGGGTCGACGCGGCCATCGCCGAACTCGGCAAGCTCGTCCTCCTCGCGCGCGCGTGGCGCGCGGCCCCGGACGACCCCGAACTGCGCCGCGAAATCGTCAATGCGGAAACGCGCGAGGAAGTGCTCGCCAATCCAAAGGCGCCGCGCGCCATCTCGCTCTGGGAAGTGCTGGGCGAGCGCGTCGTGACGCGCCGCGACGGACTGGTGAGCCAGGCGACCTGGCTGATGAGCCTCGGGCCGTCGGCGCGGCGTTTTGCAGTGCTGCTCGATTTCTTCCCAGCGTCGGCGGGTCGCCGCGGCGGCGCGTTCGTCGCCGGCGAGCGCTTCCATGCGGAGATCGCCTTTTATCCGGCCCGCGCGCCGCTTCGCGCCGTCATCGCCTCGCGCGAGGGCGCCGTCGATGCACTGGACGCCTGGCCGGATCCGCCAACAGATCCCTTCGCCCATTACGCCGAAGACCTCCTGGCGACGCCATGGCGGTCCGAGACGCCGCTGCTGCTGCCGAAAGGTCGAATCTGCGCCGACGCCAGCGGGCGCGCATGGTGGCGGTCCAGCCGCGGCCTATGCGCGCCGCTGCGCGAGCCGCCGCCGTCGCTCGCCCTCGGCGCCTTGATCGACAGCGCGGCGGGCGTTTGGGATGGCGCGCGCCTCGCCCTGATCGCCGCCCGGACGAACTGGGGAAGGCTCGCCTTCGATGGATGATCTCGAATCCTCCCTCGCCCATATCCGCGGCGCCTGGATGGCCGGACGTTCGGCATTCCAACATTGTCCGCCGGAATGGCGCGCCGCCGTCGAGGGCGTCGGCGCTGAATGCGCCCTCGCCGCGCTCGCTGGTCATGCGGGCGCCGTGCTGTTTCGTCCGGCCCCGGCGGCGGCACTGGAACCGCGTCGCCTTCTGCCCGAGCTTGCCCCGCCGACCCTTCCCGAGCCATTGCGGCCCCATCTGCGCCGTTTGATGGCGAAGCAGAAAGGCGGGGCGTCGATCGAGCGCCATTGGATCGACTTCGTCGCGGCGCGCGGTTACGTCCTGCACCCTGCGGATTGGCTGCCCGCGTCGCGCGCCGATTGGGCGCCGGACGGCTATGCGCCTTGGTTCGACTGGGTTCGCGGCGAAGACAAGCCGTTCCCGCCGCCGACATTCGCGCTCGATACCTACGAGCAATGGTCCTGGGCGATGCGGTGCGCCGCGCTCGTCGCATTGCGCACGCGCGATCCCGGCGCAGCGCGCGCGATCATCGCCGCCAAGGCGTCTTCAGAGGTTGCGGAGCGGCGCGCCATGCTGATCGAGATTCTCGATACGGGGCTCTCCGATCAGGACGTCGAATGTCTCGAAGCTCAAGCGGACGACCGGTCCGAACGCGTGCAAGTTTTGGCGCGGCTTTATCTCGCGAGGCTCGGGCGGCGGGTCGATGCGGAGGCGCTTGCGACGGAACTGGCCGATATGCTGGAAGTCCGCAAGAGCGAGGCGCCGGGCGGCCGCGCAAGTTTGGCGATCGACGCCCTGAAGACCCCGGCGCAAAATGCGCGCCGCCGGGACTTGTTCAAGCTCGTGAGCTTGGCGGGTCTTGCCCGCGCGCTTCGCATAACCGAGGAAGAGATCGTCGAGACGGCGCCGGTCGGCGCTCCCGACGGCGTCGAAGCCTTCGTGCAGATGGTCGCGGCGACCGGCTCGGACCGCGCCTGCCGCATGCTGCTCGATCAAATGCTCGACGACGGCGCCTTCCCGCTCGCCCACGCCCGTTCATTAGGGCCTCGGCTCGATGCGGAACAACGACGAGCGCTCCAGCCGCGGATCCTGATGCGCGACGCCGAGATGTTCGAGACGACGTTGACGCTAATGGGCCGCGTTCTGGGCGAGGCGGCGCTGCCAGCTTTGCTCGCCTCGCCCGGATATGCCGCGCTGACGAACGCGGTCGAAGCCGCTCGCGGCGAAGACGAGACGCAACGCCGGCCTGCCGACGCCCTCCTTGAGACGATGCTGAGCCGCATCGCGTTTTTGGCCGACGCGCCGGCCGCCGCGGCCTTGCTGGCGCGCCTGACCGCCGCTGGCCTCCCCGCCGCCGATCCGAGACTCGACCCCTTGCGCTTCAACGCCGCTTTGACAACGGAGGCTACGCCTTGACGGAAATGTTGCGTCTTCCCGCCGAAATAACCTACGCCGCCGAACTCGAAGCTTTGAAGGTCGGCGACGCAGGGCCGAAGCCGAAAGGGTGGGTTTTATCGCCCCGCGCGGCCATGACCTATCTCATGGGCGGCGCGGCTGGGGGCGGCGCGCCGATCAGCGCCAAATATGTCGGCGACAAGCGCCTGATCGAGACGGCGATCGCCACGCTCGCCACCGATCGCGCGCTCCTGCTGCTTGGCATGCCGGGCACAGCGAAATCCTGGGTCTCGGAACATCTTGCCGCCGCTATCAGCGGCGATTCGACGATGATCATTCAAGGCACGGCCGGCACCGATGAAAATCAGATTCGTTACGGCTGGAACTATGCGCAATTGCTCGCTCATGGACCGTCGCGCCAGGCGTTGGTTCCAACGCCTCTGCTCCGCGCCATGGAGAATGGCAAGCTTTGCCGTCTCGAAGAACTGACGCGCATGGGATCGGACGTGCAGGACACGCTCATCACCGTCCTGTCGGAAAAGATGATGCCGATCCCGGAGCTCAACGATTCCGTTTACGCCAGGCGCGGTTTCAATATCATCGCGACGGCCAACAATCGCGACAAGGGCGTGAACGAACTATCCTCGGCCTTAAAGCGCCGCTTCAACGTCGTGGTCCTCCCTTTGCCGGACAACCTCGAGCAGGAGGTCGCGATCGTCGCCAAGCGCGTTGGCGAAATGTCGCAGGGCCTCGAACTGCCCGCGCCCAAAAACGTCGCCGAAGAGATCGCGCGCGTCGTCGCTATATTCCGCGAAATGCGCGGCGGCGCGACCGTTGACGGAAAAATGACGCTGAAGTCGCCTTCCGGATCGCTCTCCGCCGCCGAGGCGATCGGCGTCATGATCGGCGGCCTCAGCCACGCCGCCTTCTTCAACAACGGCGCGCTTTCCGCCGAAGGGATCGCATCCAATATGATCGGCGCGATCATCAAGGACCCCGTGCAGGACAAGGCGGTGCTGGAGGAATATCTCGAGACCGTGCTGAAGAAACGGCCCGACTACGCCGATTACTACCATGCGCTCAGCGATATGATGTGACGCGCGCGATGGGCGTCGAGGTCAGCATTTTCGGCATTCGTCATCATGGTCCCGGCTCGGCGCGCCGCCTGCTGGAGGCGCTCGAAGCCTTGCGGCCTTCGCTCGTGCTCGTCGAGGGGCCGTCCGATGCGTCGGACCTATTGCCGATGCTCGCGGACGCGGCGATGATTCCGCCGGTCGCGCTACTGACCTATGCCGCGGACGATCCGGGCCGCGCCATCTTCTGGCCCTTCGCGACTTTTTCACCCGAATATCAAGCCATATGCTGGGCGGTGCGCCATCGCGTCGGCGTGCGCTTCATCGATATACCCGCGAGCTGGCGGCTCGCGCTGCCTGCGCAAGTGGACGAAACCGAACCCGAACCGAAGGAAGCCGCCTTCACTGGCGAGACGGAGCAGAGCCCGCTCGAACGCGATCCGATTGGCGTTCTCGCGGCGGCCGGCGGCTACGAAGATGGCGAGAGCTGGTGGCGCGACGTGATCGAGGAAAACCCTGCGCCCGCCCCCATATTCGCCGCGATCAGTGAAGCCATGACTGCGCTGCGCGAGGCTTCGTCGCCGGTTCGCGGCCAGGAGGCGATCCGCGAGGCCTATATGCGGTTGGAAATCGCCAAGGCGGCGAAGGAGGCCGAAGGGTCGGTCGCCGTCGTCTGCGGCGCGTGGCACGCGCCGGCGCTGCAGGCGAAGATCGCCGCTACGGCGGACCGCGCGCTCCTCAAGAGCGCGCCAAAGCAAAAGATCGTCGCCACCTGGGCGCCCTGGACCTCGCCGCGCCTGGCGATGGCGAGCGGCTATGGCGCCGGCGTCGCCGCGCCGGGCTGGTGCGCGCATCTTTGGGACGCGCCGCGACAGGAAATCGCTTCGCGATGGCTGGCGCGCATCGCAGCCGCGTTGCGCGCCGAAGGTCATTTCGTCTCCACCGCTTCGCTCATCGAAGCCGAGCGCCTCGCCCAAAGTCTCGCCGCGTTGCGCGGCCGCCCGGCGCCGGGTTTCGAAGAATTGCGCGAAGCGGCGATCGCCTGCCTTTGCTTCGGCGAGACCCTTGTCTGGGCAATCGTGTCGCAACGCTTGCTCGTCGGCGCGGAAGTCGGCGCCATCCCCGACAACGCGCCGCTGGCGCCGCTGCTCGAAGATTTGCAACGCGAACAAAAGCGCGTGCGCCTCAAGCCCGAAGCGCTCGACCGCGAACTCGCGGTGGATCTGCGCAGCGAGAGCGGCGCCGACCGCTCGACGCTTCTGCATCGCCTTGTTCTGCTCGGCGCGCCATGGGGCAAGCTCGCCGAAGCCGGCCGTAGCCGCGGCACGTTCCGCGAGCGCTGGATATTGCGCTGGGAGCCGGAATTCGCCGTCCGCCTCGTCGAGAATCTCATCCACGGCTCGACCATCGCCCAGGCGGCGACCGGACGCATGGCCGCGGCTTTCGACCAGGCGGCCGATCTGAAAGCGCTCGCCGATCTGGCGTTCGCCGCCTTGACCGCGCGCCTTACGCAAGCCGTCGAACGCGGCATTGAGAAGATCGAAAGGCGCGCGGCGCAAACCAGCGACTGCGGCGAGTTGCTTCCCGCTCTGCTCCCGCTCGCCAACACGCTCCGCTACGGCGAGGCGCGCCAATCCGACGCCGATCAGCTCGCCGCTTTATTCGCGCGCATCCTCACGCAGGCCGCGCTCGCCCTGCCCTATGCGGCGCGCGGGCTCGATCAACCCGCCGCGGCGGCGATGCGCCGCATGATGGCGAGCGCCAACGAAGCCGCGACGCTCGCCGAGATCGGCGGCGACGAACTGGCGGCCTGGCGCAATGCGCTTCGCGCACTCACGGAGGATGCGCGCGTCACGCCTGTCATCGCGGGCGCGGCGGCGCGCCTGCTCTATGAAGCCGAAGCGCTGGCGGCGGAGGACGCCGCGACGCTTCTTGGCCTTGCGCTTTCGCCAAGCCGCGCGGCCGCCGACGCCGCGGGCTATTTCGAAGGCTTTTTTGAAGGCGCAGGCGAGCGGCTCATCCATGACAAGCCTTTGCGCGAGGCGGTCGACATTTGGATGCAAAGCCTCGATGAGGCGTTTTTCGTCGAACATCTGCCGTTGTTCCGCCGCGCCTTTTCGAATCTCGACCGCATGCAGCGCCGCCGCCTGCTCGACGCTGTGCTCGGCCGCGCCGGCGCGGGCCTGGCGGGACGCCTGCTTTGCGCAGACGCGGCGGCAATATGGCCGCGGCATTTCGAGCGCCTGACTGAAATTCTTGGCGCGAGGCCGGCCCATGAATGACGATCGCGAGCGACGTTGGCGCCTCGCGCTCGGCGGCGGGGACGATTCTCTGGGCCCCGAGGATCAGCGCCTCTCCGGTGCGCTTACTGCGCTCTATGGCGAGGGCGATAACGATCGGAAGAAACGCGGCGGTCTGGGCGCCTCCGCGCCCAATGTCGCACGCTGGCTCGGCGACATACGCCGATATTTCCCGTCATCCGTGGTGCAGATCGTCCAAAAGGACGCGCTCGAACGGCTCGGGCTGCACCGCATGCTGCTCGAGCCCGAATTCCTCGCCGCCGTTGAAGCCGACGTGAACCTCGTCGCGACGCTCATTTCCCTACGCAATGTCATGCCGGACAAGGCCAAGGCGATGGCGCGCCAGGTCATCGCCAAGGTCGTTGCGGAATTGATGGAGCGGCTTGAACACAGGACCGCCGAGGCGCTTCGCGGCGCCATCGACCGCTCCCGCCGCGCTCACCGCCCGCGTTTCGCCGACATCGATTGGCCGCGCACCATCCGCGCCAATCTCAGGCACTATCAGGCCGATCGCCGTACGATCGTGCCCGAACGCCTCATCGGCTTCATGCGCCGCCAAAAACGGCTCGCCGATCTCGATGAAATCATCCTCTGCGTCGATCAGTCGGGCTCGATGGCGAGTTCGGTCGTCTACGCCTCGATCTTCGCGGCGGTCATGGCGTCGCTGCCGGTCGTCAAGACGCGGCTCGTCTGCTTCGACACCGTCGTCCTTGATCTCACCGACGAGCTCGACGATCCAGTCGAGACGCTGTTTGGCGTCCAGCTCGGCGGCGGCACCGACATCAACCAGGCGGTCGCCTATTGCGCCAGCAAGATCGAACGTCCCGCCAAAGCCCATTTCGTGCTGATCAGCGACCTCTATGAGGGCGGCAAGGCCGACGAGACGCTCGCGCGCTTGAAGAGCCTGATCGGCGCGGGCGTCAGCGTGATCGTGCTGTTGGCCCTCAGCGACGCCGGCCGTCCCGCCTATAATGCCGATCTTTCCGCCCGCATCGCGGCTCTGGGCGCGCCGGTCTTCGCCTGCACGCCCGATCTTTTCCCCGACCTGATGGCGGCCGCGCTGCGCCGCCAAGACCTTCAAGCCTGGGCCGCGCAACACGACATCAAGCTGGTGCGGCCGGCGGAGTAAACCGGGCGCCGACTTCGATGGCCGCGCCAAGACTGCGCCTGACGAGCAGCCGACCGTCTGTCTTACTCCCGATGATGTCTATGCGAACCATGTCGGCCAGACGCTGGAGGTAAGCGCGTTGCCCCCGGAGCAATCGATGTTCAAACGGGACGCGTCCACATTGCATTGATCGCGTGTTCTCTTGTCCCTAGATTTCGAATGAGGACAAAACGATCCCGGAGGGATGACGAGATGATAGCCTGGGAGCGCGTGACCGACGCCGACGTGCTGCGCGCGATAAAAGAATACGACCGCCTGGGGCCGGAGCGGTTCTTCTCCGCCCATGGCTTCGCGCCCACCACGACTTATGAACTGGTCTGGGAACAACGCTTTTACCCGCCCAAAGCCATCTTGGGCGCGGCCTATGAGTTCGCCACGGGCCAGCGACTTGCTTCCGGCGACTTCGAAGGCGGGAAAGCCGGCGCCGTAAGAGTGCTCGGACAGCTCGGATTCACCGTTAGGGAAAAGCGGCGACCAGCCAAGTGAATCGGACGCCCGCGCGTTCTAATCCCACCAGAAGAACCACCAGTCGCTCGCCATCAATCCGGCGGCCAGCTTCCGATAGGAGCCCATGCCCTGGTCAATGATGTCATTGCAATAGAAATATTGTGTGCGAGCGAGCTCGAGGGCCTCCTCGCGCGTCGTGGGCTTGCGTGATACGCGCAGGTTGATCGTATCGGCCCCAAGGCCAATGAGTTCGGCGCCGTAATGGTCGCGCCAGGCGCGCAGCGCCGCAACGTGATAGGCGGCCGCAGGGCACTGATTAAAATTCCCCCACTGCATATAGGCTGGAATGGCGGTGGGGTCATCGGTAGGGATCAGCGCAATGTGCACTGGAGATCTAGGCTGTCCGGTCAAGGTGTCGTACGCGACGGACAAGCCTGACCCGTATGAGGTCTCGGCGGGCCAATCCCCCAAAGGCGCCTCACATTCCTCGTTTTTGAAATCGGCCAACGAAGCTATTTGCCCGAGGTACACCATGGCCTCCGCATATTCGTCCCGGCGAAGCTGATGAAGGTCGGCCGGAAACTTGATGGCTTCTGCGGCGGCAAGGATATCCTCGATTGGCGTCAGTCGCGCCCGATCCGTTGGATCGAATGGGAACAGGAGATTTTCGAGATCATCCCCGAGTACGACGGGCGCGCCGCGGCCAGCCTTTTTCAACTCCTCCCATGTGGCGAGGGCGCTCTCACCGCTGGTTTCCACGATCTCATAGGGGAAATGTGCAAACGCTGTCATGTGACCTCCTACTCGCTCTTGATCCGCCTACGCCAAGGCTTCGGCTGCTATGCGCCAGAAGACTTGTTGATCTTGCGCCCATCCGCGCCGTCGCCCGTTCGGCGCTCAGCTTTGAATCGGGCGCAGCGCGGCTTCAAGCGCATGCAGCCGCGCTAAGCCCTCGGCATCGTTCTTCTCGAACAGCTCCTCGCATAAAGTGACCAGCACAGAGCCGTCTTCGAGAGTTTCGACTTCAACATCGGCGGGATATTTCGCGCGCGAAGCGAGGTCTGGGGGCAGGTAGGTGATCCAGCCGATCCAGGGTTTGAGAGATCGCTGGTGCGCCGTCCAAAGCGGATTGGGGATCGAGGGAAGATCGCGGATATAGAACGGAAACATCGCGCACATTTCCGCGGGTTTCCAGATTTCGCACGCGAATTTCATCAACGGCCTGAGTTCGGACGCGCGCCACAGTCGTCCGGTGGTCGGCCGCAACGCCGAGAGCCGCATGAAGATGTGGTTTGCCTTACTGTCCTTGTGCGGGCCGTAAGAGCCAATATGGCAATTGGTGTCGGCGTAGCTCGACTCGCGAAAATCATAGGGCGGAGATCCCGCGTGCCCTCCCCAAACATCGCTCCCCTGCTCCGGCCAAAGACCGCCGCCGAAGTCATAGCGATTCATAGTGTCGACTAAAAGTTGTTTCGCCTCGGCCTCGCTCAGAGGAACGCGAACCGTCTCCTCCCTGGTGGTCGGCGAACCCAGCCAACTCTGATAGATCGGATCGAAGTCCGGCAGACCGGTGACAAAGTCAGAGAGCCTACGCGCGTCGTCAGCTTGCGCAGGCTCGCGCGCTTCCCACCAAAGATCGAGGTGCAACTTATCCATCAAAGCTCTCGTCTCAGTTCGGATCGTAAACGACGAACAGGTTCGTCTTGCCGATCTCGCTCAATCCGCGATAGCCTTTCTCGGTTTGAGCGTGCCAAACGACAATGCGGCCCGCGGCGGCCGCTTTATTCGCTTGTCTTTCCATCTGAATTGCAGGATTCTTTTTCGACTTGACCCAATCGTACAATTTGTCATTCTCATCAAACATGAAGTCGATGTCCGCCTTGGCTTCGAGCAAGTCTCCCGTCTGCGGATCGCAGCCGTCGAAGTTGACGTCGCCGACGTTTATCGCCCACCCGTAGGGCAGCTTACTGACATACTCCTGATAGGCGATCGAGTTTGCCGATTGCGCCGTCTTCGGCTCGGGCGTCGGACTCGGACAGAGTTTCGGCTCGTGATCATCATCTGCCGGATTTGCTGCCGGCTCGCCGTTGACGCGACGAAAGTCCGCGAGCGCGCGATCAAGGGCGTCGGCGGTGATGACCAAAGTCCGGCGCCGCCCGGGCGTGAGAACCATTCGAGCGACCATTTCGCCGTCAGGACTATAAAAGGCGTGGCCCTGTCCCAGGGCGCCCACTATCAGGGTTCGCCACTGGCCGTCGATGAGCGCCTTGAAAGTCACCCGGGTCTCGTCGTGAGCCCAGCGGTAGATCATGTCGGGACGACCTGGAACGGCGCCTTCATCCACGATTCGATTGGCGTTCGGGATGAAGATCGCCCCGAAAAGGATCGTCGGAACGGAAACGCGAGCCGCCAGCATCGCGAGCCCATCCAGAGCGACCGCAGACAGATTTTCGGCGAGCAACGAGTCCGCGCCGGTAGCGAGCGCTGAGGGCACGAACGCAAGTTCGCCGCCGGGAGCGGCACTGTGAGACGACGCACTTTCGTTAGGCTTCGCGGCGGCTTTCGGCGGCTCATCCGCCTGCGACTCTTTCGGCTTGGGCGCGAACCAGCCAGGATTCGGCGGCGAACCGGTTCGCGGGTGCTTGTCGTCCCAACCATCATCGGCCTTCAAGAGGCCACACGCGACAAGGTCGCGAGAAAGGCGGCGCTCGCCAGACTTGTCCAACAGGGCGTCGGCAAGCGGAAGCGGATCGGGAAGTCGCAACAGCAAGGCCGCGATCTGCGCCTTGGCGATATTCCGATCTCGGAGCGCGCTCGCGACGGCGCCTAAGGCGGCCATCTTGGCCGTGACATCGATCGGAAAGCCGTAAACGCGCGAAAGGTCGAAACCGAGATCACGCTCGTCGCGCGCCGCCCAACCGCCCTTCTTATCCCGCGCCAGTAGCGCGACGTCGCCAACCCGCAGCCCTTCCTCGTCACATTCAATTCCCCCGGGCGAGAGGCGAAAGACCCGAATGGGCGGAAAATCGTTCACAGCGCAACCTCGCAACCGCGGTTATGCAAAGAGAACATATCATGAACGTTTTGGCAAGCACGAGGCCGCCTATTTTTCGCGCTGAGCGTCACGGCCCAGAGAACCCGTCGCCCCGAGTTCTCATCCTTGTCTTCATCGGCGTAGCAGTTATTTCAACTGGTCATGGCGACGCGACATCCTCAACAGCCCGTCAGCCCCCGCAATGATTCAGACGATCCCCAAGCTCCAGAAAGTCGCACCGGAGCCGAAGCCTGGCGACGATCTCGGCGGCCCGGCTCGCGACCGCATCACGCACCGCGACAAGTCGCCCGCTACGCCCTCATCGAGCAAGCGCGCAAGCAAAGGGCGGCGATTGCGCGCCGCCCCTGTTTCGTGTCGTCTATGCGATCCCCTCAGCGCCTTTTAGCTGCCGCCGCCGATGCAAGTGTCGGCGGTCTTCGGCGTACAGACATCGAGGCCAGTGTAGGTCGGGTCCGCGGGCGCCGCCTTGCCGTCCTTGATGTCCTTCAGGAAATACATCGCCTTGTATCCCATCTCGAAGGGGCGCTGGCCGACCTGTCCGGCCGAGAGGCCCTTCTTCATGAGATCGATCTGAACCGGCAGCGTGTCGGCGACGACCAGCGCCAAAGCGCCCGAAGCGATCTTGTCCTTATATTTCGTCGCCACGTTGCTGTAGGCGTCCGGCAAGAATTGCGGGAACCCACCGGTCGGGACGAAGGCGTCGAGGTTTGGATTCTTGTTGAGAATGTCCTCCATCTGCTGGACCGCGACGGTAAAGTCGTCATTCGTATAGAGTGGGCAGCCGGCCATTTCCGTCCAGCCATTCTGGCCGGTCAGGCGCTCGCCGGGCGATTCGGCGCTGGCCTTGCCGGCCAGCGTGTCGCGAATTCCCTGCATGCGCTCGTTATGATTGGCCGCCGCGGCGCCGCCCGACTGGATGCAGATGCTGCCGCCCTTCGGCTTGATCTCCATCACGCGCTTGGCGAGATTGACGCCAATGTCGTAGTTGTGCGTGCCGACATAGGCGAGGCGTTCGCCCTTGTCCTTCGGCAGCAGGTCGGAATCCCAGGTGAGAACCGGGATTTTCGCCGCCGCCGCGCCCGAAAGCGCGCTCGCCATCGCAGCCGCGTTGGCGGGCGAAACGGCGATGCCGTCGACTTTCTTGGTGATGAGATCGGCGACGATCTGCGCTTCTTCGTCGCCGCCGCCGTGCTCGCCAGGACCGATGTAGAGGCACTCGATCGCGCCGTTGAGCTCCTTCTCCGCCTTCTTGCAGCCGGCGAGCGCCTGATCGAAGAACGGATTGTTGGTGTTCTTGGGCACCAGCGCGAAGACGTATTTCTTTTCCGCCGCGCTCGCTCCGCTCGCCATCGCCAACAAGGCGCCGGCCACCAACGCTGTACCCACAACATGTTTCAACATGAACGTCCTCCCGTTTGCTCCCACACAACCCGCGATGTCCGGTGTTCGGACTATTCGCGTCTCTTGCCGCGGATCCTTTCAAGGACGACCGCAAGAACGATAAAACTGCCGACGAATATGCCCTGCCAGTTGGAATCGACGCCCGCCATCAGCAGCGAATTGCGGATCACGAAAATCAGCGCCGAGCCGACGAAAGCGCCATAGGCGCCCCCTTCGCCGCCCATGAGATTGGCGCCGCCGATCACCGCCGAAGCTATCGCGAGCAATTCATAGGACTGGCCGAGACTGTTGTTGGCCGAGCCCGACCAGCCGACACTGAGAATGGCGGCGACGGCGGCCGACATGGAACAAAGAACATAGGCCTGCACCTTCATGCGCTTGACCGGCACGCCCGCCAGATTGGCGGCCTGCTCGTTGCCGCCGATCGCGAAGATATGCCGGCCCCAGGCGGCGTTCTTCAGGACGATTGCGAGGACGACAGTCAGGATGATCAGCACGAGAAAAGGATTGGACAAGCGGAATGGAAGCGCCAAGCCGAAGCTCGCGCCGCTGCCGATGCTCTTGAACGTGGCCGCGCCGGGGCCAAAATCGTAGAGCATCCGGTTTCCCGACAGCAGCACGGCGCAAGCGCGCGCCACCGACAGCATCCCCAGCGTCACCACAAAGGGCGGCAGACCGACATAGGCGATTAGCGCGCCGTTGACGCCGCCGATGATGGCGCCCGCCAGCAGGCCTGTGGACACCGCCATCCACCAGGAATGCGTCCAGGCCGCCTCGTTCCACCAATCGGGCATCCACGGAATCGGCTGTTTCAGCAACACGAGGCCGCAAACGATGGCGACGGCCCCCATGACCGAACCGACGGAAAGGTCGATGCCGCCGGTGATGATGACCGGCGTCATGCCGAGCGCCATGATGCCGATAAAGGCGAAATTGCGCGTGATGTTGAAAAAATTATCCTCGCTCGCGAACACCGGCTCTTGAATGCTCATGACGCCGCTGATGACGACGAGCGCGACCGTCACCCAGAACGCCTGACTGGCGAACAGCGTCGCGAGCACAGTCTTGTCGCGCGTGTCGAGTCGGGGCTCCGCAGCGCTGGCGCCGATGGTTTCGATTTGCCGGTCAAGCGACATGAATTGCTCCCGTGATGAGCCCGGTGACTTCTTCGGGGGAACTCGTCGCGAGCGCCTTGTCGGCGACCTTGCGGCCGCGCCGCAAGACAACGATGCGGTCGCACACCGCAAAGACATCAGGCATGCGGTGACTGATGAGCACAACCGAGACGCCGGAATCGCGTAGGCGCCGGATCAGGTCGAGCACCTCAGCGACCTGGCGCACGCTGATCGCGGCGGTCGGCTCGTCCATCAGCACAATTTTCGGATTGGAGAGCCGCGTGCGCGCAATCGCCACCGCCTGGCGCTGACCGCCCGACATCAGGCGCACGAGGTGGCGCGGGCGCGTTTCGGACTTGAGCTCGGCGAACAATTCGCCCGAACGTTTGTTCATCGCGCCATGCGCGAGCCATTTGATGGGTCCGAGCGATCGCTTGATCTCGCGTCCGAGAAAGACGTTGGCCGCCGCCGACAGATTGTTGCACAGAGCCAGGTCCTGGTAGACCACCTCGATGCCCTGTTCGCGCGCCTCCACAGGTCTGTGGAAATGGACGGTCTTCTCATCGAGCACGATTTCGCCAGAGGACGGCGGAAAGTTCCCCGCTATCACCCTGACGAGGGTAGATTTCCCAGCGCCGTTGTCGCCCATCAGGCCGACAATCTCGCCACGCGCGACAGAAAAGTCGATATTACTCAGCGCCTTGATCGCGCCAAAACTTTTCGAAACCTCCTTCAGCGCAAGCAAGGTCATTCGCTATCGCCTCCCCTGGGTCGACGGCTTTTCGCGGCGCCTGTCGATCCCGCTGCAATTTGCCGGACTATCGCTTCGTTTTGCAAGGAAAATCAGGCGCCTGCAAATTAGGCGCGGCGCGCGTCCACCGCGCCCCTGTCCAATTCAAACGTTCGTTCACGGACCGCCGCGCCGAAAAATTTGGAAATGCGTCGCGCTTCAAGGAGTGGGGCCGCAATCTGCGCGCCGTTCGTCATGCTCTCGCCTCCACCCTGACCATTTCGTCGGCATCTTAACTAACGCGCATTGAAAATTGTCGATGTCAGTGTATCGCAATATTTATTGCAAGTTTTTAACCGAAGTCAAGCTCTCTTCTTCATCTCAATACCGGTTCGCTCGCGAATTTCATGATGGTGTGAGGCTTGGCGTGCATTCGGATTTTACCGGGTTTCGCTGGCGACCGGTGAAGAACCCTCTTTCTCGATCCGGATTCGCCCTCACGCCATTATCGGATTGCTCGGAGGCTCTCCAGATTCGGCGAGCGACGTGGGTGTTCCGCCGAGTTGGCGTTCGCGGCATTGGGCGATCCGCCACTGTCCAGGGCGGCCGCTTCTGTGTCGATCCCTACCGATCCAGGGGGAAACCGATTTGTCAGAGAACGAGGCGACGATCCGTTATAGGCGTAAGCCGCACCATGTCGGGGGTCGGATGGCGAGAACGCGGCTGAGTTGAAATCGCTTGTGGCGTGCCGGTCGAGGCGGCCCTTTCGATTGCGATCAGCGCGCGCATGTCCGCTAACCCCTCGTCGCCATCGGCTTCAGGCGGCGTTCCCGATCTGATGCAATCAGAAAAATACGCAACCTGCGCGCCAAAATGGTCGATCTGCGGGAACTGGGTCTCGACGATCTTTCCGTCACGGCGCAGCCGCAGCCGCGTCGCGGCTTCAAACTTGAATCCAGGGTCGAGTTCGAGATCGCCCGAGGTTCCCACGACCCGGTAATTGTCGACCGCCGACGCTCCAAAGCTGACGACGAATTGCGCGAGGCCGCCGGACGGAAATCGCAACGTCGCAGCCACCGAGGCGTCGATATCGCCAAAGCGCGGGTCGTCGTCCGGACGGGACGACATCGCCATCGCTTCGATCGGCTCTTCGGCGAAGATATGACGAGCGGCGTTGATGCAATAGACGCCGACATCCTGAAGCGGCCCACCCCAGGCCGATGCTTTCAGCCGATGATTCCCCATCGCGGTCTGGAAGCTGAACACAGACTGAAAGAACAGCGGCCGGCCGATGGCGTTAGCGCGGATATGTTCGAGAACGGCGACGGTTCCCGGTTCGTTGTGCAATCTGTAAGCGGTCATCAGAAATACGTTGGCGCGTCGCGCCGCGTCAATCATGGCAAGCGCTTCGTCTTCGCTCACAGCGAGCGGCTTCTCGACCATGATATGCTTGCCGGCGCGCGCCGCCCGAATGGCGTAGTCAGCGTGCATGTGGTTCGGCAAAGCAATGTACACCGCGTCGACAGCGGGGCTGGCCAGCAGGGCGTCGTAGCCGTCATACCCGACAACCGTTCCAATGCTATGGAAATCCGCGAGACGCTTCGCCTTTGCGCTATCGCCAGTTACGATCGCGGCGACCCGCGAATTCCCGGACTGCGCGACGCCAGGCAGAAACGCGACCTGCGAAATCCAGCCAGCGCCGACGATGGCATAGTTGATCATCCATTCTCTCCAGAGCTTCGCCGATGGAACGCATGGGAACGGGAAGGACCGACGCCGCCCGCTAGCGGGCCTTCTGGTTCAGTCGTACAGCGACGGACGCGGCGTGCATTTCAGCGTCGTCCCCCCGGAATTGGCGAGAGCGGCGACGATCTGCTCGGCGATGGACGAGGCGACGTAGCCGTCCCAGGCGCTCGCCCCGACTAGGGTTCCTGTCGTCACCGCGCTAATCCAGTCAGTCAATTGCCTGCGATACGCGTCTGCGAAACGCGGAACCCAATTCTCGGGATAGGAAAGTCCGCCAGTCCGGTCCTTGTTGCGCAACGTGAGCGACGGCGGCGCCAGTGCGACTGTTCCCTGACGGCCCACCAGTTCGGCATGGACATGGTAGCCATAGGCGGCGTTCATATAGACCTCGGTCGACACGATCTCGTCGCGGTCGGTCCGCATCGTGATCATCAGCGGATCGCCGCCGGGCCCGCTGGCGACGTGAGCCGAGACCATTTCCGATCCGGTCAGCCATCGGCTGATGTCGATCTCGTGCACGAACGAATTCGTCACCGCCATCGGTCCGGTAAACCATTCCGGGGCGCGAGCGTTTCGATGCACGTTGTGCAGCAACACGGTTGCGCCCACCCCGCCCTCGTCCTTAATCTGCTTGATCTCCTGATAGCCGCGATCAAACCTGCGCATGTAACCGACCTGGATCAGCCGGCGTTTCAATGCAACTTCGGCCTGAACCACGCGCAGGGCTTCCGCCGCCGACGACGCCACGGGCTTTTCGCATAGAACCGGCTTGCCAGCTTCCAAGCAGGCCAGCGTCAATTCTGCATGGGTCGCATCGGGCGAAGCAATGATCACCGCTTCGATGTGGTTCGACGCGATTAGAGATCGCGGATCGGAAAAGACGGGGGCTCCCGCCGCGGCGGCTTGCGCGCGGGCGCCGTCTGCGTCGAACACGCCTGCGAGATGCGCGCCGGGCGTCTGGCGCCTGATAAGGCGCGCATGTTCGGACCCCATCACGCCGGTTCCGATGACGCCGACGGCTACGCTCATTTTATTGCTCCTTCTGGGTTCCCCAGGCCTTGCGCCTTCCGTGCGCCTTCAACGCGTTTGGGTCGCCTTCCTATCGCCAGCGGCAAGGAGATGCGAGTCGGCTGGCCTTATGCGTCAGTGAGCCATAGTCATCGGGCGATCAGGAACCGGCATTGCTCCCGCGACCGCGCCCCACACCGACTGATCGAAATTAACGATCGCGCCCGTCATGAGTCCTGCATCATCAGACACGAGGAAATTCACAGCGCGAGCCGCTTCCTCCGGATCGATGAGCCGGCCGAAAGGAAGTCGGCTCGCCGCTTTTTCCATCCAGTCCGGGTCGCCGCTCTCGGCGGCCTGAATCTGCCGTTCGTTGTCTGAGGCCATCCAGCCGACGTTGAGCTGGTTGACGCGAATGCGGTTGCGCATCACCGAAAAAGCGGTATTCGACGTGAGCGTCGTCAACGCGCCCTTGGACGCGCAATAGGGATTGATGAAGGGCTGGCCGGCGAGCGCCGAGATCGAGCCGATGTTGCAGATCGCGCCTTCGACGCCATCGCGGATCATCAGCTTGATCGCTTCTTGCATGAGAAAGAAGGGTCCGCGCACATTGATTGCGAACATTCTGTCAAACAGATCGGGCGTGGTGTCGAGGATAGTGCCGCGCTCAGTTGACGCGCCTGCATTCACAAGCACATTCACGCGGCCGAAACGCTTGTCGGCGTCCGCGATCATGCGTCTGCAATCCTCTACCGATCCGAGATCGCCGCGCACGAACAGGGAGGGAGCGCCGGAAGTCGCCGTGATGTCTTGAGCGACGGCGCTCCCACGTTCTTCGTTGCGGCCGGTGACGACGATTCCTGCGGCGCCGGCCGCCGCCAACCGCCGGGCGATCGCGGAGCCGAGGCCCTGCGTGGCTCCGGAAACGACGCAGACCCTGCCATCCATGCGATTCACGGCACCACCTCGTATCCCGCCAGCGCCATCACGCGCATCAATTCGACATGACCCTTCTTGGCCATTTCGAGCGGCGGATTGACCTTCGGGTCCTGCTCGGCCTCGATCACGAACCAACCCTCATAGCCGTAGGAGGCCAGCCGCCCAACGATGGCGGCGAAGTCGAGCGAGCCGTCGCCGGGCACGGTAAAGGCCCCTTTTACGACCGCGTCCAGGAAGCTCTCCCGCGTCCGGTCCAGCTTGTCGATGACCCCGCCGCGAACGTCTTTGGTATGCACATGGCTGACGCGCTTATGATGCTTGTCGATGACGCGCAACACGTCGCCGCCAGCGAAAGCCATGTGACCGGCGTCGAACAACAGCGGTAGCGCGTCGCCCGAATTGGCCATCAGAAGGTCGAGTTCCGGCTCCGTCTCTATCGCGGCGGCCATGTGGTGATGATAAGAGAGCGGCATGCCCTGGCCGGCGCACCATTCGGCGAAAGCCGTCATCTTGCGCCCGTACGCCTTGATCTCATCCTCCGAGAGCTTCGGCTTGGTCGCGAGCGGCGCGGAGCGCACGCCCTGGATCGAGCGGGCGGTCTCGCCATAGACGATACAGGGCGCCTTCGCCGCGATGAAGAAATCCATCTGGGTGCGAACGCGCTCCTTCTCGCGTTCAATGTCGCCGTCAAGCAGAAGGCCAGAGAACCAGCCTCCGCAGACGGAGATTCCATAGCGGGCGAGGATCGGCCCGAGTTCCCTCATGTTCATCGGGAAGCGCCGCCCCGTCTCCATGCCAGTGAAGCCTGCGACGCTCGCCTGCGCTAAGCATTCCTCAAGGCTCACGTCGTCGGACAGCTCAGGGAGATCGTCGTTCCACCAGGCGATGGGGGCTATTCCAAGTCTAGCTTTCATGGTTCGTCACACTCCAACGCGCTGCTTGGCGCGAATCTGTTCCTGCTGTTTGCGCGCGTTCTGAACCGATTCGCGCGAGGAGACTTCAGGCACGCCGACATCCCAGTCGGCATCGCCGGGAACCCAGGCGTAGGCGTCCGAAGCGATCGACACTACGGTCGTCCGGTCCGTCCCCTTGGCCCATTCGAGGGCGGCTTCGAAATCCGCAAAGCTCTCGCAATGCCTCGCTAACGCGCCCATGGATTCTGCATGTTTGGCGAAATCGACGTGCGGCGGCGCGGCGGGATCCTTCACACGGCAATCGACAAGCAGATTGTTGAAGCCCGGCACGCCCTTGGCTTGTTGCAACCGGTTGATCACCGCGAACCCGCCATTATCGCAGACCACAACGATCATTTTATGACCGCTGAGAATCGTCGAATAGATGTCCGAATTCATCATCATATAGGTCCCGTCGCCGACCATGACGATCGGCGTGCCGCCGAGGCCGCCCGGCCCGGAATTCGCCATCGCATGTCCCCAGCCGGCCGCGATCTCGTAGCCCATGCAGGAGAAACCGAACTCCAGGTCGAACGTGTTCGGCGCCTTGACGCGCCAGCCCTTCGCGACTTCGCCGGGGAGGCCGCCGGCCGCCGAAATCAGCGTGTCCTTCTCTCCCGCCACCGCATTAACGGCGTGGACGACCTGAGCATAGGTCGGGACCGGCGCGTTTGTCGGCGCCTGATGCGCATCGAGCAAAGCGTCCCATTCTTTGAAGAGCGCCTTTGCGCGCGCCATATGCGCGGGATCCACGCGCCACGCACCGAGTTCCGCATCGAGTTCGGTCACCGTCTCAAGAGCGTCGCCGACCACGGCGAGCGCGCGATGCTTCACGGCGTCGAACCTGGCGGCGTTGATCGAGATGAACTTCGCGTCCGGGCTGAACGCTGTCCATGAGCCGGTCGTGAAGTCCTGGAGGCGCGTGCCAATGGCGAGAATCACATCGGCTTCCGCCGCGAGCGCGTTAGCCGATGTGGAGCCGATGATCCCAATGGGCCCCGCGTGCGCCGGATGATAATGCGTAAGTCCGCCCTTACCCGCGATCGTTTCGACGATCGGGATGCCCCGCTTGACAGCGAATTCAGCCACGACGTTCTCGGCAAGCGAATAGCGCACGCCGCCGCCGGCGATCAGGATCGGCTTCTTTGCGGTCTTAAGAAGCGCTGCGGCTTCAGCGAGTTCCTGCCGATCGGGGCGCGGGCGCGGCACAGTCCATGTCCGCGGCTCGAAGAAAACCTCGGGATAGTCGAACGCCACTTCCTGAATGTCCTGAGGCAGGGCGAGGAAGGCCGGCCCGCAATCGGCGGGATCGAGCATCGCGGCGACCGCCTGCGGCAACGACGAGAGAATCTGCGCTGGATGGGTAATCCGATCCCAATAGCGCGTCACCGCCTTGAACGCGTCGTTCACGGTGACGGTCGGGTCGCCGAAATGCTCCACTTGCTGCAGCACGGGATCGGGCAGCCTGTTCGCGAAGGTGTCGCCAGCGATCAGCAGCACCGGCAGGCGGTTCGCATGGGCGGTTCCCGCAGCCGTCACCATGTTCAGCGCGCCTGGGCCGATGGAGGAGGTTGCGATCATGATCTGCCGGCGCCGCTTGGCCTTGGCGAAGCCGATCGCCGCGAGCGCCATCGACTGTTCGTTCTGTCCGCGCCAGGTCGGCAGAAGGTCCCGCACCGTTTCGAGAGCCTCAGAGAAACAGGTCACGTTGCCATGCCCGAAAATACCGAACACGCCGGCAAACAAGGGGACGCGAGCGCCTTCGATTTGGGTGAACTGTTGGGTCAACCAACGCACCACAGCCTGGGCCATCGTGAGTCGAATTGTGGCGCTGGGCATGCGGTCTCCTCCCTCGACGGAATGCGTGAAGCATCTTCGTGTGCATCATATATTGACAACCGCCGTTTAATGCAACAAAAATTGCAACTATGGCCAGGGAGGAACGTCAGTGATCCGAATCGCCGTGCTCGGCTGCGGGCGCATCGGCGCCATGCACGCCGCCAATATTGCCGCGCACCCGAGCGCCCGCTTGGCGGCGGTGCAGGACATCAATGGCGCGGCGGCCGAAGCTGTCGCGGCCTCCACGGGCGCGCGCGTGATGAATAGCGCTGCGGAAGTGTTTTCCTCGTCCGATGTAGACGCCGTCCTCATCGCGACGGCGACCGATACGCATGCCGATCTCCTGGAGCAAGCGGTCGCGGCCGGAAAGCCAGTTCTCTGCGAGAAGCCGATCGACCTTAGCCTGGCGCGGGTGAACCGTTGCGCTGCGATTATACGCGGAGTCAAAACGCCAATACAACTTGGGTTCGTGCGTCGTTTTGATCCGGGTCACAAGGCCGTTCACGATGCGGTCAGGGCCGGCGACATCGGCGTTCTGCACCAAGTCGTCATCACCTCGCGCGATCCCGGTCTGGCGCCAGAAGCCTATCTGAGGGTCTCCGGCGGAATCTTGAGGGATATGACGATCCACGATTTCGACATGGCGCGGTTCATTCTTGGTGAAGAACCAGAGATCGTCATGGCGACCGCCTCGCGGCTGGTTGCTCCAGCCCTGATGGAGAAACTCGGCGACTTCGACACGGTCACTGTCGTCATGACGACAGTCTCCGGCAAGCAGGCCATCATCACCAACTCGCGCGAGGCTCTCTACGGTTACGACCAGCGCGTCGAAGCTTTCGGCTCCAAGGGAATGGCCCTGTCCGAGAACCGGCGGCCGAACCAGACGCTCTTGTTTGGCAAGGGTTTTAGCAATCACGCCGCGCCCCTTCTTCACTTTTTCATCGAGCGCTACCGGGAGGCGTTCGATGCGGAGATCGGCGCTTTCGTCAAAGCTGTCGAAACGCATCAACCCCCTGTTGTTGGCTTCGACGACGGACGGCGAGCGCTGGTGCTCGCGGAAGCGGCGCTCAAGTCGATCGCGGAAGGCCGCGCAGTAACGGTTTCGGAGGTTGAGTGAGATGCGCCGACAGTTCGGGTTTTTCGTGGCGGGGAGCATTCGCGACTATCTCGATGTGAAACTGGCGCAGGTGGTATTCTGATATGATTCCGAACAAACTCAAACAGCTCTGGTCCGAGGGAAGACCGACGATCAACGGCTGGTGTTCGATCGGCAATGCCTTCACCGCGGAGATTATGGCCGCTCAGGGATATGACTCCGTCACCGTCGATGTGCAGCACGGAGCGCTCGATTATGCAAGCCTGTTGCCGATGCTACAGGCCATGCGCGCTTCCGGAGTCGTTCCAATGGCGCGTGTGCCGTGGCTGGAGCCCGGCATCATCATGAAGGCGCTCGACGCCGGCGCCTTTGGCGTCATCTGTCCGATGGTGAACAACGCCCGCCAAGCGGCGGAGTTTGTGAGCTACATGCGCTACCCGCCGCTTGGGCAACGGAGTTTCGGCCCGACGCGTGTTTCGTTTGCCGCCGGCGCGGACTACGGCGCCCACGCCAACAGCGAAATGCTGGCCTTTGCGATGATCGAGACCGCCGAGGGTATGGCGAACCTGTCGTCGATTGCCGCGACGCCGGGCCTGGACGGACTCTATGTCGGGCCGGCGGATCTCGCGTTTGGCCTCGCGCAGGGTCGCCTTGCCCCGGGCTTCGATCGCGAGGAGCCCGAGATGATCGCTGCGCTCACGGAGATTGTCGCCGCGTGCAAGGCGAATGGCATCCGCGCCGCGCTCCATTGCGGCGCGCCCGAATACGCGGCGCGGGCTATCGAATGGGGCTTCGACATGACGACGGTGTCGGGAGATTCGAGGCTTCTCGCCGGAGCGGCGGCGGCGAGCGTGGCGAAGTTCCGGCAACTGACGGGCCAGATCAGTTCGAAGCCCGAAAAGGGAGCCTATTGATGCCCCATCTGTTGATCGCGGGAAAGCTTCATCCCGCCGGCCTCGCGCTGGTCGAAGGCCGCGACGGATTCACCTACGAATACGTGAAGGAGGTCTCCGAGCCGAGCTACGCGCCCCTGATCGGTAAAGCTGATGCGCTGGTCATCCGCACCCAACCGCTGTCTTCAACCACGATTGCCGGAGCGTCGCGGCTGAAAATCGTTTCGCGCCACGGGGTCGGATACGATTCCGTGGACGTCGCAGCGTTGAATAAGCGGCGAATTCCTCTCTGCGTGGCCGGCGACGTGAATTCGCTTTCTGTCGCCGAACACGCGATCATGCTCATTCTCGCCAGCGCAAAGCGGCTCATCCGGGCCGATCGTTCCGTCCGCGAAGGTCCTTGGGGTTGGCGCAACGCGCTGGAGGCAGGCGAAATCTCGGACAAGAACCTGCTCATCATCGGCTATGGCCGTTCCGGCCGTCACTTGGCGCGTATGGCGCAAGGTTTCGGGATGCAAACGCGCGCGTTCGATCCGTTCCTTTTCAAACAAGGATGGCCGGACGGCCCGGCTGCCCCGGTCGTGTCGCTGGCCGATGGACTCGCCTGGGCGGACGTGATCTCGGTACATGCGCCAAAAGCGGGACGACCCATTTTAGGCGCCGAGGAGTTCGCGCAAATGAAGCCCGGCGTTATCATCGTCAACACCGCGCGCGGCGGGATCATTGATGAAAGCGCGCTTGGGACCGCACTCGCGGAGGGAAAGGTCGGCGCCGCGGGTCTCGACGTATTCGACGACGAACCGCCCGCTAGGGATCACCCGCTCCTCGCCTTCGACCAGGTTCTGCTCACGCCTCATATTGCGGGCCTGACACAGCAAGCGGCCGAGCGGATGGCGGTGTCTTCCGTCCAAAACGTAATCGACTTCTTCGCGGGGCGGCTCGACTCCGATCTCATCGTCAACAAGGACTTCTGACATGACCAAACCGAAGCTTCGCATCGGCCTTATCGGCAGCGGCTTCATGGGCAAGGCGCACGCCTTCGGTTACGCCACGGCGACGCGCGTCTTCGACCTGCCCTACGAGCTGGAGCTGCATACGATCGCCGACATCAACGACCAGGCCGCCACAAAGGCCGCCGCCGCGCTCGGATTCTCGCGCGCGACGTCGGACTGGCGCTCGCTGGTCGCCGATCCCGCTGTCGACGTCGTCAACATTACCGCGCCGAACGCGCTGCACAAAGAGATGGCGCTGGCGGCGATCGCTGCAGGCAAGCACGTCTATTGCGAAAAGCCTTTGGCGCCGCTCGCGATCGACGCCAGCGAAATGGCCGAGGCCGCCGAGGCGGCCGGCGTGAAGACGCAGGTGGGTTTCAACTATCTCTGCAACCCGATGCTTGGCCTTGCGCGCAAAATGATCGCCGCTGGCGAACTCGGCGAGATCAGGGGTTACCGGGGCGTGCATGCCGAAGATTACATGGCCGACAGCGCCAGGCCATTCACCTTCCGGCATGATCCAGCGGGCGGCGGCGCGCTCGCCGACATCGGCAGTCACGCGCTCGCCACCGCCGAGTTTCTGATGGGACCGGCCGCCGGACCGATCACCCGCGTCATGGGCGATTGCGTCACGATGATCGCCGAGCGCCCGGATGGCAAAGGCGGCAAACGTCGCGTCGAGGTCGACGACGTCGGTCGCGCATTCCTGCGTTTCGACAGCGGCGCCACCGGTTCGATCGAAGGCAACTGGATCGCCACCGGGCGCAAGATGCAGCACGACTTCGAAGTCTATGGGACGAAAGGCGCTCTCGCCTTCAGCCAGGAGCGTTTCAACGAGTTGCATTTCTTCTCTACCGAAGATCGGCGCGGCCGTCAGGGGTTCCGCCGCATCGAGGCCGCCCCTGACCATCCGCCCTACGGCTTGTTCTGCGTCGCGCCCGGTCATCAGCTCGGCTTCAACGATTTGAAGGCGATCGAGGTCGCTGGCTTCCTCGACTCCATCGCCGGCCGCCGGCCGGAGCCGTTCAACTTCCGCGCCGGCCTGCGCATCCAGACGCTGGTCGAAACAATCCACGCGTCAAGCTGCGCGGGCGCCTGGCGAGACGTTCGCTAGGCCTTCATTGTTCGGTGACGGTCGGTATGCGTGGGTTTACCGAATTCCTTTGAAGCCGCGCCGCCAAGGCCACCGTTAGCGCCTGCGCGAGACACATTGGCGCGGCCAGGGACCGTGAGAACGTATATTCGTGTTCGGGGACGGCGAGCAGAACGCTCGCCGCCTTCGCGACTGGCGAAAGCGTGCTGTCCGAAATTGCGACAATAGGCACCTTCCGGCTGGCCGCTTCGTTGACGATGTTGACGACCTCGGTGGCGTAGAAGCGGAACGAAATGGCGAACAGCAGATCCGTCTTTCGGATCTCTCTCGCCATGTGCGTCGCCAGACCGCCACTGGGATCGAGAAGCACGCAGCGCTTGCCGAGCATCGTCAGGATGTATCGCAAGAGATCGGCCACCGGCGACGAGCGGAGCTGACCAAGCAAATAAATGACCTCCGCCTTTTCCAGCAGCGTCACGGCCTTTTTGAGATCCGCTTCAGAGACCTCGACGAGTAGATTTTGAAGCGAGGCGATATCGCGCACGATCAGGTCTCGAAGAAACCCGCCCTCGCTGCGGTCCTTGCGCGCGCCGAGTTCGCTTTCCAGCGCCTTGACTCGCGCTTCGAAACCGGGCGCCGCTGTGGAAAGGCGCTTCTGGAACAAACCTTGAAGCGTCTTGAAGCCATCGTAGCCGAGAGCCTGGGCGAACCGGACGACGTTGGAGGCGTGAACCTCGCAGCGCTCCGCGATCGCGTGGACCGAATGCACGGCCACATCATTGGGATTCTGGGTCAGATAAACCGCGATCCGCTGATACGACTTACTCATGTGGTCGTAGCGCTCATGGATTGTGCGGATGAGCTCCTCGTAATCAGACGGAGGCTTGGATTGCGGCATCGCTAGATTCTTTAAGTTGGGCGACATGGCGACCTGGCGAACAATGGAACACCGGAACTCACTTGCCGATCATCGACGATCGATCTTTGCCACACTCGCATCCTGGCGCTTCTCAAAGGCTTTGAGCGCCCACTCATGGGGCGTAACCTGTTCCTTGACCTGGCTCCCGACAACAGGCGACGAGAAGATGCCGGCCAAGCGGGTCATGCTACGCTTCGCGTAGCGGCGGTTCGTTCTCGGCATCCGTAACCACATTTTGGGGCATCCCTGTTCAGCCTGCCTTGCAACAATTATTGCGTCGTGAGCGTTCTGGCAAGAAACGCCGGTACTCGTGAGCGCCGTCGAAAGCGCTTTAGTCGTGGTGGCATAGATTACGCGACTAAGGCGGGGAGCGATGAAGGCGCGCGGTCGATTGCGATTCTGGCGAATATGTATGCCGCATATGCGAAGACCGTTCGGGGCATTCGAAGACATGCAAAGGTGGCGGCTTCGCCGTCGAACGACGGCGGTTTAGCCTGCCATTCTGACGGTTGCCGGCGCTTAAGAGCCGCCACTGCGCGATTTACTCGGTGGATCGCCGGCGACGATGACGCTCGCCCTTTGCGGGCAGCGATTGTGCTCGGCGATTTCGCGGTCGCCTCGTCGACTAAGCGGCTTACTCGCGGTTTGGGCGAACCGGCTGAAATTATTGGCTCGCGCCAATTCTTGGGGAGGTTCAGCGGTCGGCCGCGGCCGCCCATTGGCTAGCTTCCAAAACCGTGACCCACGCGCAGCACGCTGACAAGTCCCCCTGCCAAGGCAAGAAGAGCTGCGATGGCAAGACCAATGCGAGGGGCCGATTCCACCGAAACGAGCGAGAAAAGCACCGTCATAATGACCGCGCCCGCCGTCTGGCCGACAAGACGGGCTGTTCCTTGCATGCCGCCTGCGGCCCCACTCCGCTCGCGCGGCGCCGAGAGGAACATGTTGCGATTGTTGGGCACTTGAAAAAGCCCAAAACCTAGCCCGCTCAGCATTGTGAACGGCACAATTGGCAGAAGATTGCCCAGCAGAGGCCACAGACAAGCAAGCGCGAGCCCGGAGGCAAGGCATATTCCTCCCGCCGCGCACAACCATGCGGTCGAAACGCGGTTGGTCAGGCGACCGGAAATCGGACCGGCGAAGGCCACTGTCAGCGGCCACGGCGTCATGTAGAGACCCGTCATGAAGGCGTCCTGGCCGAGCCCATGTTGCAGGTAAAACGGCAAGGCTATGTAGCTGGCCATCTGGCCAGCGAAACAGCACACCGAAGCGATGACAGAGACACGGAATGAGCCATCGCGCAGCAAATCCAAGGGGATGAGCGGCGCCTGGCGCGGCATCTCGCGCCGTATCAATGCAACCAGACAAATGGCCGTCACGGCGAGCAGCGCGCATCCGAACCAAGGCCGCACAATCATGAGGTCGGGCGCCAAGACCAGGGATCCGAAGGTCCCTGCATTCAGTCCGACGCTCACAAGATCAAGCCGGCGCCCGGTACCCGGCGGGTTCGGCAACGCCCTGCTCATAACCAGCACGATGGCGCCGACCGGCAGGTTGACGGCAAAGAGCCATGGCCAACTCGCGATGGAGAGGATTGTCGCGCCGATGGTCGGCCCGATGGCTGCGGACAATGCGATCACAAGGGAATTCCAGCCGATGACAGCGCCGAGAAGCCGATGGGGATAGGCGAAGCGGAGCAAGGCGACGCCGAGCGCCATCAATGCCGCACCGCCAAGTCCCTGAACGAAACGCGCCACGACAAGCCAGGGAAGGGACGGCGACAAAGCGCATAAGGCCGAGGCCGCTGTAAAAACTACAACGCCTGCAATGAAGACCCGTCGATACCCCAGGCTTTCGCCAAGCGCCGCGCAGGGAAGAATGGCCATGACCAAAGCCAACTGATATCCGGTGACAACCCAAACAGATGCGGCGGGCGAAACCAGGAGGGCGCCCGCGATTGTCGGCAACGCGACATTGGCTATGGCGCCGTCAAGCACGACCAGCACCATCGCGGCCAAGACGGCCGCCAGGGCGAAATAGCGCCGCGGAATTGGCAATCCGGCATCTGAGAGGTCGGCTGCGTTCTTCTCAGTGACAGATGGCATCGCATGTCCAATCCAATTGATTGGCGCATGATAGCGATCGAGCTATCGGGCGGAAGGCGCAGTAGATGCAGTCAATACATGCACCAGACGCCATTCCGCTGGCATCGCTCGTCGCGCAATGCCAGGATGGCCAATGCTTGATATCGACCTGAATCTCTTGACCGCGCTCGACGCGCTTCTGCAGGAGGGGAGCGTGGCCGGCGCGGCGCGCAAACTCGGGTTGAGCGCATCGGCAATGAGCCGAACGCTCGCACGCCTGCGCGCAGCGACGGGGGATCCGCTCCTGGTTCGCGCGGGCCGAGGGCTGGTTCCGACGCCGCATGCCGCCAGGCTACGCGAGCGTGTTCGGGGTCTGGCGGATGAGGTCCACGCCGTGCTGCAGCCGCCCGACGACGGGTTTGACGCTGCCGCCTTGAGCCGGGTTTTCACATTGCGCGCCAATGAAGGCTTCGTGGAGACGTTTGCGATGCGGCTGGTCCAGGCCGTGATGGCGGCGGCGCCTGGCGTTCGGCTGCGCTTCGCGCCCAAGCCCGACAAAGATGTGCGACCGCTGAGGGAAGGCCTCGTAGATCTGGAAATCGGCGTCTTGGGCCAGACCGGACCCGAAGTGCGTGTGCAGGCGCTCTTCGAGGATCGCTTTGTCGGCGTGGTGCGGACCGGGCATCCTCTGACGACCGGACCGGTCACGCCACAACGTTATGCCGCTTGCGACCACGTCGTCACCTCGCGCCGTGGTCGTATGAATGGCCCGGTGGACGAAGCCCTGGCGGAATTCGGCTTATCGCGCAAGGTGGTTGTCGCAGTGCCGAGCTTCCCGGCCGCTTTGACGCTTGCCAGAGCCTCAGACCTTGTGGCGCTGGTGCCGGCCTCCTTCATCACAGCGGAGCTCGAGCGCCTGTCTGGCGCCAACCGCGAACGGCTGGAGAGCTTTCCGCTTCCAGTACAAACCGAACCGATCACGGTGTCGCAGATGTGGCATCCGCGGATGGATGCCGACCCGGCCCACCGTTGGCTTCGCGGATTGGTCCGGAATTCTTGTCGGATAGCTTTCAACGCGACGTCAGCTCTCGACGTAGAAACTTGAATTCGCAACCAACCCCGTCGAATTGCACGCCAGAGGCGCTACGATACTCCGCCCTCCGGAACGCCCCTTACGATCGACTCCCACCGCGCCTCAATCCATCGACGGCGTTTGAAAAAGCGCGGAAGACGCGAGCGACAACCTTAAGCAGCGAGAGATCAAAAATTTCTTCGCCTTGAACATTTCCGTCGGTCGAGCCGTCAGATGCGTATGGCCTTTGATTTAAAAGAGAAATTTCGTCGCTTAGGAAATTTCTCGCTCTCAGCGGACTATCGGAGCCAACTGGATGATTTCTTGAATCCACCTTCGAAATACGATCCAGGAGGCCACTCAGTCTTCCACTGGGAATGGCCCCCCTGCCCTATCTTGGGGCTTGTTGCAAGCAAGCGCACGGCGCCGCGGCTCAACGTCGACGGCGATGGTCAAGGAGATTTGATATGGAAGACACAGAGATTCGAGCGGCTCTGGATCGCCACTGGGCGGCCTCCGATGCGAACGACTTCGAGGCGGAGCACCAGATTTACCAGGAGGATGCGCTGCTCGAATATCCTCAATCGGGCGAGCGCATTCGCGGGCGGCTGAACATTCAATCCTCTCGCGCCGCGCAGCCCAACCGGAAACGCTTCACCGTGCGCCGGATCATCGGCGCGGGCGGCCTTTGGGTCACGGAATATGTCCTATCCTATGACGGGCGGCCGTCTTACACAGTGAGCATCATGGAGTTCCTCGATGGGAAGGTGGCCCGCGAGACCCAGTATTTCGGCGATCCATTCGAGCCAGGGCCTTCGCGCGCGCAATGGGTCGAGCCGATGCCCTGAAACCGTGCGGTCGTAAGGATGGCTATTCGCCGCCCGCTCGCCCGATCGGAGCTGCCGATGGATACGGCGTCTCTCGCCCGCTATCTCATTGGCAAGGTTGTGGTGCGGGAATTGCCCGAAGGAGTCGCCACCGGCCGTATTGTTGAGACCGAGGCCTATGTCGTCGGCGACGCCGCCGGACACGCCTATCGCGGGAAGACTCCGCGCAATCGTTCGCTGTTTCTCGAGCCTGGGCGCGCCTATGTTTATCTCGCCTACGGCGTCTCATATATGCTGAATGTATCGAGCGAGGCGCCCGGGATCGGAGCCGGGGCCCTGATCAGGGCGCTCGAGCCGCTCGAAGGCATCCCGATCATGCGGCGCAATCGCGGCGTCGAGCGCTTGCGCGACCTGGCGCGAGGCCCCGGAAGGCTCGCCGCCGCGCTGCGCATTGATCGTTCGCTCGATGGACTCGATCTTTGCCGAAAAGGCCCTCTATGGCTCGCACGCGATGAGCACGAACCCGGTGAAATCGGGAAGAGCGTCAGGATCGGCATTTCGCAGGATGCAAACCGCCTCCTGCGATTCTATCTTCGGAGCAGTCCGTTCGTCAGCGGTCCAAGATCGCTCAACGAATAAGAGACGCTGCCGAGTTAACGTGACATCACTCTCTAAGAGTCCGTCCCATAACTTCGCGATTAATTACATAGCTTTCGGAGCATGAGGCGGATCGAGGCGAGGCGGAGGAAAATGAAGGC
>NZ_LMUI01000018.1 GCF_009765995.1 Methylocapsa sp. S129 | reverse complement strand
ATCGGCAGCTCCTCGAATCAGGCTGCCCCCAACAGGAATCATAACCGATTCATTCGAATCGAGAAGTTTCGAGACGGACACTAAGGATCTCGGCCTTCGATTGGCTGACGGTTTCGTAGAAGCGCGTCAGCTTCGCCACATCGGTGGTGACCAGTCGGGTTTGCTTGAGAGTCATGGTAACGTCTCCAAGAATGTCGTACTGCATGTTGAAGCTACGATATAGTAGCTACTTGTTAGGAGTCAATAGAAGTGTCCGCAAAGTCCCGCAGCGTGGGGGCGCCAGCCAAAGGACCGGAGCCGCTACGGCGTTCCAAAGAAGCCGTGAAGGCTGCGAGCTTGGCCGCCGCCTATGAGCTGCTGACCGAGGCTGGCCTCAGCGGCGTCAGTTTCGACGAAGTGTCGCGCCGTTCGGGCGTCGCCAAGACCACGATCTATCGATATTGGCCGACACGCTCAGCCCTACTGTTCGACGCCGTCATGCAATTCGCCCCTCGGCTTCAGACGCCCAACACCGGCAGTCTTCGGGGCGACCTGACCGCATTGGCGCTGGGCTTGGCTCAACGCCTGCAGACAGGCCGGTGGTCGTCTGCGATGCCTTCGATCATTGACGCCGCCGAGCGCGACAAGGAGGTCGCTGAGTTTCAGTCGCGCACTCATGCTGGCATGATGTCGGGGTTCAGCGCGATTGCGGCGCGGGCGCAAGCGCGCGGCGAGCTGGGCGCGAATTTCGATGTATCCGAACTCACGGCGGCGATCGCCGGGCCGCTCTTTTATCGCCGGTGGTTTTCGCGGCAAGAGCTCGATGACGCTTTTGTTCGTGGCGTCGTCGAAAGGGCCCTTGGCTGGGATTCCAGCGGCCACGGCTAGATTCAGCTTGAACCTTGGCCCGTGGTTGGCCGCAAGACCAGCCCTGGAGAGGGGCGCCGAGGGCATCCAGCGGCGCCCTTGTAGACTCCGTTAACGTAGCTACGATATGATTTTCTTTTTACCGTGTTAAGGCCCTTCGAGATACCGATGGATTTCGGTGACAGGCGTGGACCGCACCCCTTAGGTGAGACACGGCTGATTGGGTGACAAGTTTCAGCTTGTGATTAGCGGCTGCGGCGCTGGCCGAGGTCGGTTGCGTCAACTCGATCTGAGGCGCTTCTCAAGACTCAAAGGAAACTAAAACGCCTTGCAAGGCGTTGATATCGCTCGATCGGCGAGACTAATCTCGCCGACGCGGCGCCCCTGCCCCGACGCCCTCGTCCCCCGGCGAATTCAAGCATTCGTCCGCGACCATCGCCGACACGAAGCGCCATTGCTCTGTAATATCGGCGGCGGCGGAAACGACGCGGTCAGCGACCGCGTCTACAGCGGCCGCACGCCCCTACGCCGTCTTCTCAGCCACCAGCCCGAGCTCCTCGATCATCTTCTCGCGCATGATGAATTTTTGCGCCTTGCCCGTTACCGTCATTGGGAAATCCTCGACGAAACGGACGTAGCGCGGCGCCTTGTAATGGGCGATCGACGCCTTGCAGAAGGCGACCACTTCGCCCTCGTTCAGCACAGCGCCGTCGCGCAGCTTGATCCAGGCGCAGAGCTGCTCGCCGTAATGGGGATCGGGCACGCCAAAAGTCTGGACGTCGGCGATGGCGGGATGGGTGTAGAGAAATTCCTCGACTTCGCGCGGATAAATGTTCTCGCCGCCGCGGATCACCACGTCCTTCAGGCGACCGACGATGTTGCAATAGCCCTCGGGATCGATGGTCGCGAGATCGCCGGTATGCATGAAGCCGGCGCCGTCGATCGCCTTGGCGGTGCCCTCCTCGTCGCCCCAATAGCCGCGCATCACGCAATAGCCGCGGGTCAGCAATTCGCCCGCGACGCCAGGCGGCACGACGCGGCCCTCGGCGTCGACGATCTTCACTTCGATATGGGGCTGGATGCGCCCGACTGTCGTCACGCGCCGCTCCAGCGGGTCGTCGCAGGCGCTCTGGAAGCTGACCGGGCTCGTCTCGGTCATGCCATAGGCGATGGTGACCTCGCTCATATGCATGCGCGCCACGACATTGCGCATCACTTCGACCGGACAAGGCGCGCCCGCCATAATGCCGGTGCGCAGGCTTGTGAGGTCGAACCGGGCGAATTCGGGATGGCCGAGAATGGCGATGAACATGGTGGCGACGCCATGCAGCCCGGTGCAGCGCTCGGCCTGGACCGTCTCCAGCACCGCCAGCGGATCAAAGCCTTCAGAGGGTGAGACCATGCAGGCGCCATGGGTGACGCAGGCCAGATTGCCCAAAACCATGCCAAAGCAATGATAATAGGGCACGGGAATGCATAAGCGGTCGGCCGACGTCAGCCGCATCGCCTCGCCGATGAAGAAGCCATTGTTGAGGATATTGTGATGGGTCAGCGTCGCGCCCTTGGGCGCGCCGGTCGTGCCGCTGGTGAACTGGATGTTGATGGGATCGTCGAACTGCAGCGTCCCTTCGAGAGCCGCCAGTTCGGCGAGCTGCGCCTTCGAGGCGGGCGCGGCGATGTCGGTGAAATTCAGGGCGCCGGGCGTCTTTTCCGCGCCCAGCCGGATGACGATTTCAAGTTGGGGAAGCCGGGGCGCCTTCAACTGGCCGGGCGCGGCGCGATCGAGCTCGGGCGCGAGTGACCGCAGGGAGGCGATGTAATCGTTGCCCTTGAAGCCGGCGCTCAGGATCAGCGCCTTGCAGCCGACCTTGTTCATGACATGGTCGAATTCATGCACGCGGTAGGCCGGGTTGATATTGACGAGAATCAGGCCGGCTTTCGCGGTGGCGAATTGAGTCAGCACCCATTCCGCATTATTGGGCGACCAGATGCCGATGCGCTCGCCCGGCTTGAGGCCCAGGGCGATAAGGCCAGCGGCAAGATCGTCGGCGCGCGCGCGCAACTGCCTGTAATTCCAGCGAATATCCTGGTGGCGCACGACCAGCGCCGGACTGTCGGGCGCCGCCGCGGCGATGCGGTCGAGGAGCGCGCCGAGCGTCTCGCCGATTAGCGGCCTCGCGCTGGCGCCATGAACATAGCTCTGCGCCAGCCCGCTCATCCCCATCCTCCCCTGGGCGCCCTGCCCTACGCTGGCGCCGCTTCCAATTTCATTATGACATTTTCGTCGCCCCAATCCAATCGCCGAGCGCCGCCGGGCGCGCTATCGATCGTTTGCGCCCACGACAGAGGCTTTGCTGTCGATCAGGTCGATCTTCACCTGGGCGAGCCCCGCGCTTCGAAAACCAAGCACGTCGGCTGCGCGAGTCGAAAGATCAATGATGCGCGTGCGCAACATGGGACCGCGGTCGACAACGACGACCGTGACGCTGCGGCCATTGCCGAGGTTGGTGACGAGCAAATGCGTGCCAAAAGGCAGGGTGCGGTGGGCGGCGATCAGGCCGGCGGGATATCGCGGGTGGGTGTAATAGGACGCCTGCCCGACCCAACCCGCTTGCGCTTGCGAAATCATGAGAAAAACCGCTGAAGCGGCTAAAATCGCTTTGTGCAATGCAAACTCCTGTTTAGTTTGTCGCGAGCCTCCCCCAAGGACCATTCCGGCCCCATATGCGTCCGATATGCGTCAAAAAAGCGGCCGCCGTAATTTGGGCGCGATTTGACCTATGAAAGAGTCTCGCGGAATTTTGCCTGAGTGCGCCCCGAAAACTGGAGAAACAGCCTCTTGAAAATCCTCATTGTCGGCGCAGCGGGCATGATCGGACGCAAACTTGTCGAAAGGCTCGCCAAAGACGGCGTCATCGGGGGCGTGAAGATCACGCATGCCGATCTCGTCGATATCGTCGAGCCCGCCGCGCCGCAGGGCGCTCCCTTCGCCACGACGACGGCCGCCGTCGATATTGCCGCCTCCTATGTCGCGCCCAAGCTGATAGCCGGCGAGCCCGATGCGATTTTTCTGCTTGCCTCGATCGTTTCGGGTGAAGCCGAGAGTGATTTCGAGAAGGGCTACGCCATCAACCTCGATGGCACGCGCGGGATTTTCGAAGCGATTCGGCAACGACATTTGCGCACGAACGGTCAATATCGCCCACGCGTCCTCTTCACCTCCTCGATCGCGGTGTTCGGCGCGCCATTCCCTTCAGTGATCGACGACGAATATTTCTCGACGCCGCTGACCAGCTACGGCACGCAAAAGGCAATCAGCGAATTGCTGCTGTCGGACTTTTCACGGCGCGGGTTCTTTGACGGCGTCGGCATTCGCCTGCCGACGATCTGCGTTCGCCCCGGCAAGCCCAATCTGGCCGCTTCCGGCTTTTTCTCCAACATCATTCGCGAGCCGCTCGCTGGCCAGCACGCCGTGCTTCCGGTCTCCGAGGATGTGCGCCATTGGCATGCCTCGCCGCGCTCGGCGGTCGGCTTTCTCATCCATGCTGCAAGCCTCGACACGTCCAGGCTTGGTCCGCGCCGCAATCTGACCATGCCCGGCGTCTCGGTCACTGTCGGCGAGCAGATCGAAGCTTTGCGGAAGGTCGCCGGCGAGGCGGCGGTGAGCCGGATCCGGCGCGAGCCCAACGAGACGATCGCGCGCATCGTTGCTGGCTGGCCCAGCAACTTCAACGCCAAACGGGCGTTGGGGCTCGGCTTTAACGTCGAGGCGAGTTTCGAGGATATCATCAGGAATCATATCGAAGAAGAGCATGGCGGCAGGATCGGATGAGGAGACGATGTTAGACATCCAGTCGTCGCCGCGACCGGCCCTTCCCGTTGCGCGCCCTGCCCCGCTCCAACCAGAGAGTCCGTCGGTTGCGGCAGGCCGTCCGCGTGGTCCTGGGCTGGCGTCGCGGCTGCTGCTGCTGACTATCGGTTTCGCGTTGTTGGCGCAGGTCCTGATTTTCGTTCCCCGCCTCGCGGCTGTTCACGATAACTGGCTCCGCGGCCGGCTGGCGGCGGCAAATACAGCAGCCCTGGTCTTCGCCGCATCCCCTGACGGCACGCTGCCAAAGGATCTTGCCAAAAAGATACTGGACAGCGTCGGCGCCATGACCATCGCCCTCAAGACCAGTGATACGCACCGACTGCTGGCGGTCGCCGAAATGCCGCCCGTGGTCAGTGATTTCTATGATTTGCGCGACCCTTCGCTTACAGAGGGCGTCCGTGCGGCCGTCGGCGCCCTGTTCGCACCCAAAAACGCCGTGCTGCGTGTGATCGGCCCGGCTCCCATGGAGCGCGCTTTTCTGGAACTTACGCTCGACGAAACGCCGCTTACCGCCGAAATGTGGCGGTTCACACGAACTTTCCTTTCGATCGTGATGACGATTTCCGCCGTCGTCGTCCTGGTGATCTGGGCCTCGATATGGGTGATGGTGTTGAGGCCGGTTCGTCGGCTCACATCCAATATCGTGGCGTTTGGCGAGCGGCCTCAGGACGCCGCGCGGATCATTGCGCCAAGCGGCAGCCGCGATGAAATCGGCCACGCCGAACAGGCGCTCGCCGCCATGCAGACTGCTCTTTCGCAGGAGCTCGGCCAGAAGAAGCGGCTCGCCGAACTCGGGCTGGCCGTCGCCAAGATCAATCACGATTTGCGCAATATGCTGACCGCCGCGCAGTTGATTTCCGACCGGCTGGCGACCATCCCCGATCCGCTCGCTATCCGTCTGGCGCCGCGTCTGGTGGCGACGCTCGACCGCGCGATCGCCTTCTGCCAGGAAACGCTGACCTATGGCGCCGCCGTCGAGAAAGCGCCGCTGCGCCGCCGCATCGGGCTGCGGGACGTGATCCAACAGGCGATCGAAGCTTCGGGGGAAAGGGAGCATGACCGCGTCTCTTTCGATATCGATGTATCCGAGACTTTCGAAATTTTCGTCGATCCCGAGCATTTGCTGCGCGTCATCGAAAACCTCAATCGCAATGCGATTCAGGCCCTCGCCCAATTTGGCCCGAGTTCCGGCCGGCCGGCGGCGATCCGCTATGCGGCCACCCGCGCCGGCGGCGGCGCTCTGATCGAGGTCTGCGATACGGGCCCTGGCTTCCCGCCGCACCTAGCGCGGCGCATCTTCGAACCGTTTCATCTCTCGACCCGGGAAGGCGGATCCGGCCTCGGCCTGGCGATCGCAGCCGATCTGACCGATCGCAACGGCGGCACAATCGCGCTTGCGCCGCGCCAGCCTGATGATTTTTACTGCGGCGCCCGTTTCCAAATCACCCTCCCCACCCCCCGCGAAGGGTCGGTTTGAGGAAGAAGGGCGAATTTCCTGCGCATTCGACGCGCCGTGATATTTGACGGTCCCCGCCCCACAAAATGTCTGTTTTGCGCTTGCCACTCAAGCCAAGAGCGATTAGACGGTTCGCTCTCTTCACGCCAAGTCGCGCTTACGAAAAAATCGGACGCGCGGTTTTCCGGGTTATCGGAATGAGGTGTGAATCAATGCGCGCCCGTAGCTCAGCTGGATAGAGCACCAGACTACGAATCTGGGGGTCAGGAGTTCGAATCTCTTCGGGCGCGCCAGTCTTTTCAAGAACTTCTATCGACACCGCCGTTCTAGAATTGATTTTACAACGGTGTTTTCAGAGCCCGATCCGACTGGGATCGCGATAGAGAAGAAAATTATCTTCTTCGGCGAAGAAGGCGCTAAAGGACAGGCCCCACCCTCTCAAAATGGTTGGCTCTCCATCTTGCCAAGCGGTTCCGGGCGGCGGCTTGCCCACCAGCGATACGTCTGGAAAAGAAGCGAGGATGGCGTGCCGAGTGCGCTGTCGCCTGGTCAGTCGAATCACCCACATATGTCGACAAGGGCATCTTTCCTGCGCAACAGGTTGTGAATCAAGTTTGCCTGTTCCGCCCCAGTTCAAGCCCCGCCGCCAGACCGCTGCAGCGCGGTAGGTGAAATCGCTGGGGATTAGAACGAACGCGTTAACCTCTCGGCAACCTTCGCCGTCCTAGCCTTTGCTCCCGTCACAGAGAGGCACGGCATGACCGACACGGTGGGAATTCCTGGTAATCGTATTCTGTCCTTCATCGAGCGCATTGAGCACATCGACGAAGAACTTAAGGCGCTGAATGAGGGGAAGAAGGAAGTCTTCTCCGAGGCCAAGGGAGAGGGCTTCGACGTAAAAGTGCTGAAGGAAATCCTTCGCTTGCGCAAACTAGATCAGGACGAGCGCGACGAACAGGACTCTCTGCTCGACCTCTATCTCCGAGCCATACAAGATGCGGCGCCCGCGCAAGCCAAAGCGGCATAAATCGGTTGGATCAATTGGGAGGGCGGCGACGCGAGCCGCCCGCCCGCTCATGACGAGCGAGCCTATCGTTCAGGGTGAAAAACCGCCGGCCCGGCGACTGGCAGATTCAAATCGGTGGCCCGCAACCATCTCAAATTGCGGGACGTTACAGAACCCTGTTCGATGTTAGGACCGCGTGCCGCCACATCGAAAGTCGGACTGTTTCGAGCCGCAGCGTAGAGTTTACGAGGCCGCGATTAACGCGCCAGTCCACTCAAGTGGTCGCGAGAATCCGAAAGCCTCGCAAATCACCATCAGCTAATGAATCGGCTACTGTCACATTGTCTACCCACGCCAGGCACGGCCCCAATTGGCAGGCCGCGATCATCGCATCGACGATGATTGTCTCTCCCGAAAACATTGCTTCGACCGAACCGTGACGACGATTGCGGACCCAACCGGAAAGGCCCCGCGTCTCTGCTTCTTGCGCTACCCACGCACGATAGCCGACGCCCTGAACACGTCCGGTGACAATGATGTGAACCGTCCGAATCATAGATAGCTTTCTTTCTCTCGGGTAGCCACGGCGCAAAATCCGCCGCGCGCGTCGCGCGGAGCGCCGGCTCTGTACACAACCTTGCGCGAACCAGACAAGACAAGACTGCGACGGGCTTGCTGTTGTTGTCGCGGATCGGGCCAATCAGAGTCGCGGCAATACGATCCTTTGCCGCAAGCCAATTCGGAACAAGACGCTTACAGGGGACTTACATGACGCCGATCGCCAATCCCGAAGATACGTCGGGAGCGTTTCAAGCGGCATGGAACGCCCATGATATGGCGGCGTTCGGCGCCTTGTTTCGTGATGACGCGACGTTCGTAAATCGGTTCGCCCACTATGTGCGCGGCGTTAATGAGATCATCGCCCTCCATCGCACCATCCACGACACGATCTATCGGAACTCATCCCTAGCTCTCGGTGAGGGAGTGACGCACGATTTTCCTCGTCTCATAAGGCTCGGCGGGAAAAGTCGCCGCAGAAATCCAGAAGCGAGAGCGTCACGTCCGTCACTGCGTCACCATCAAACAGCGCTCAGCGCGTCGTGCATGTGAGCGGTTGGCTGTCCTCGGCGCACCACAGCTCGTTGCCCGGTTTATAGTCGCTGGTCTCGCCGATGTAATGGTAATTGCTGTTGAAACCGCTATTGTTCGGCACAGGGCGGCGTGGGTCGAACGGCTCGACGTTCAGTGAAGTTAAATGGCTGCCGGTTGTCTGCGCGGTTACTGGCAGGGTGAGCGCGCCGGGCGCTTCTCCATGTTCGACCCAACCGACCAGTTGGGGCATGAACTGCACGGTTGTCGCCGGATCCCCATCGACAGGTTGCCCGCACGGGCAGTGGTAGAGGCCAGGAATCATGTACAGTCGGCTGAACGATTGAGCTACCGGCCAACCTGCCTGCCGCACGACGGCGCGATAGTAGTCGATAGTCGCGAAAGGCGGGATCGCCTGGTCCGCCCAGCTATGATAAATGATAATCTTGCCGCCGTGAGCCTGAAACGCATTCAGATCAGGATCCGTGGCATTGTAAATCCCACCGAGTTGCGCAAGCTGCTGATGCATCGCGCTAGTAAAAGGTACGCTATCCGGACTGAACCCGCCCCGAGGATTGTGCAAGAACCCCATATAATTGAAATAGCCAAGCCCGATTTGCGCGGCATAAGTGTCCGTCGGCGCCGAGGAATCGGCGGCTGGCATGACTAGCCAACCGGACCACGCTAACTCGGAGCCGTATGGCTCTCCGCCGTCGAACAGTCCATGAGCCTCCCGATCGCTTGGTCCGCGATATTCATCTCGGACGACCCTTATTTGGTCATCGGTTAGGCAGTCCGGCTTGTCGTCGCCGTTCGCGCACCGCATGCTCGCGGGATCGAATGCGCACGCGCGCGGGTCCGAGATCACTCCATGATCATCGGCGCAGGCAGCCATTACCGCAGCGTGCAGCGCAGGAAGCTTTTCCGCAGTCAGTATTTGCCGTCCCTGCGGGTCTCGATTCGACGCAGCGAGCCATAATTCAAACAAAGTGAGCGGAGCCCAATTATTGGCCGGCGCCCCGGCGAGAATTCCGTCGAAGTCCTCGGGGTAACGCTGCGCCAGCACCAAAGCCTCGTGCCCCCCGGCGGAGACCCCGCTAAAGTAGGAGTAGGCCGGTTTGCGTCCGTAGAAGATTCGGATCAGGGCCTTTGCCGTCTGTGCGAGCTGGTGTTCGGAACTGTAACCGAACACCGCCCTCAGCCGAAGATCGTACTTCGCCCAAAGCGCATCGCCGTTATTAGGAGCTTCATGCCCCTGGTCATCCGCCGCGACGACCATCTCCCCATTCGCCAACGGAGCATAAGGGGCTTGATAGCCGCTGGTCCTTGAGGGATCGTCGAGGCTCACATTGGTTTGACCGCAGAGTCCTCCGCAACCTTGTTGCAGGTAATCACCGCGCCAATTGTCCTGTGGCAACAGCGCTTCGAATTGCGTTGCTGGGCTGATGTACCCTATGACGTCGCAAAAAGCGTGACCGTTGCGGGTAGTCGTGGTCGTTGATCTGATTCGCGAATCCAAGGCGGTCAGATCGGATTTACCCAACGCCTCGCACGTCATCGCTGGAGTGATCGCGCCGGGCTCGGCCGCGGCGGCCTTAGGCGTCACTGAAACGGCGATCGACCCTATCATGGCGATAGCCGCGACCGTGAGAGTCGCTTGACTGAGTGGCGATTGGTTTCGGCCGAACTTCATTCATTCCTCCCTTTGAATTTGGCGCTTCGACGGCCATCCTTGAAAGGCGTCCGACCCGCAATCGGGACCGACATTATGCGCCGCGTGAGCTGCGCGCCGCCACACAACTTTGAGTGAGATTGAGGAAAGCAAGGCGGCCTGGGCCGTCGCGAGGCCTGGATCGTCGCCAAGCTTGGACAGAGGCATGTCGAACCAGTCGCCGCGTGAGGTAAGGGGCTGCACAATGCGGGCTAAATGAGGCCTAGCAATAGCCATATTTGAGGTTCAGCGGGTAACACCCCATGACAGGTATGGAGCCGATAGGAATGCAGACCCGCATATCGAAACTGGCGCAAGCCGTCACAGGCGTGGCACTTCTTGCCGGAGCCTATAGCCTGCCGGCGGCCGCGGCCGAGCAGCATCGTTATTTCCACCACCGATTCGCGCACCGGATCCATCATCCGGTCGACAGCGGCGATGTGACGGTGAGAACGCCCGCCTATCGCGAGCCGGTCGCCGCCGCTCCCGACGCTTTCCATGGGCCCGGCGTCATCATCACGGCGCCGGTCGCGATCGCCGGCACGATCGTCAGCTTGCCATTCCGGGGGGTCGAAGCCGTGTTTCCTCCGGGCGCCAATGATCCGCGCGTGCTGGTCGGCGCGCCGGTTCATCTCGCCGGAGAGATCGCGCAATTCCCGTTCTTCGCGGTCAACAGCAGCTTCGGCGTGCCGAGCTATTATTGATCGACTAGCGCGCGGCCGCCCGTGGCGACCGCGCGCGATTTGCCGTCTCGCCACCAGTCAAAACAACGTTTGAGAGCGAGTCTCATAAAACGGCTTTTCAACCGGTTTTTGCTTCAGGGTAATATTGGACATTACGGCGAGCTGCTTCGCACGGGTGAGCCGGTGTGTCGCCAGATGAACCCGCGCTCTCGTAACCGCGCATGGGACCGGTCCGGCAGCTTGAGGCAATCGGACCGTCGAAGCGGACATTCGCTCCTGCAGCTCTTGGCCCAAACAGCAAAACGCGTCAAACGTGTTCGAGGCCCTGCGCGAGATCCGAAATCAAGTCCTCTACATTCTCGATGCCAATCGATATGCGGATCAGCGCATCCGTCAGTCCAATCTCCTCACGCAATTCGCGCGCGACGCCCGAATGCGTCATCGAGGCGGGATGCGAGATCAGCGTTTCGGTGCCGCCTAGGCTGACCGCGAGCTTCATGATCTGGAGATTGTCGAGCAGCGCGAAGGCCTGCCTCTCGTCGCCCTTGACATCGAAAGCGAACGTCGAACCCGGCGCCGAGCATTGGCGGTCGAATACTGTCTTGTGCGGATCGCCGTCCTTGAGAAAGCCGAGATAATGCACCCTGGCGACCTTGGGGTGGCCCGCCAGATATTCGGCGACGAGACGAGCGTTGTCGTTCGAGCGCGTCATGCGGATTTCGAGTGTTTCGAGCGAGCGCATCAGCATCCAGCAGGAATTCGGATCGAGTTGCGTGCCGAGAGCGCTGCGCCAACTCATCACCAGCTTCACGAAGCCGGCAGCCCCGCTGATGCTGCCTCCGACGAGATCGCTGTGGCCCCCGACATATTTGGTCAGCGAACACAGCGAGATATCGGCGCCGCATTTCAGCGGCGTCTGGAACATCGGACCGAGCATCGTATTGTCGACCACGACGGGCGGACGATGCCCTTGCGTCTTACCCATTTCGTCGGCGATCGCCGCGCAGGCGGCGAGATCGACAAGACCGTTGGTTGGATTGGCGGGAGTCTCGACCAAGATTAGCCCCACCCTGCCCTTCGCGCGCGCCGCTTCCGCCGTTTTGCGCATTTCGGAGATATTGACGCCGTCGGGAAAGCCAAAGGCAGTGACCGCGAAGGCGCCCATCTGGTTCTTGAGCAGCGTTTCGGTGCCGCCATAGAGGGGCCGGCTGTGCAGAACGGTGTCGCCCGGCCGGAGAAAGGCGAAGAGCGTCGTCGAAATCGCCGCCATGCCGCTGGCGAAGACGGCAGAACGTTCGGCTTGATCCCAGATCGCCAGCCGGTCCTCAAGGATTTCGAGATTGGGATTGTTGAAACGCGAATAGACCAGACCGGACTTCTCGCCTGGCCGCGGCTGGCGGCGGCCGGAGGTTAGGTCGAAGAAATCCTTGCCCTGCTGGGCGTTCTCGAAAACGAAGGTCGACGTGAGAAAAATCGGCGGCTTGAGCGAACCTTCCGAAAGGCCCGGCGCATAGCCGTAGCCCATCATCAATGTCTCAGGATGCAGCCGACGATTCGCTATGCGGTCCTTGTGATAGCTGTCCTCCACCAAGGCGACCTCCTCTTCGCGGTTCCGGCCAGCGACGGCCGATTGCTGCGATGTTAGGCCTCCTCCACAGGCAGAATATGGCGGTTGATGATCTTTCCTCGGTGAGGAAGGGTTCGCGGCGGCGGAGCCACATTGCGTTGTGAGTGATTTCCGCAATAAAGCTCAGGCGGTCGCGGAAGAGCGACGGGCGCATTCAGGTTCAGAAATCGAGCCGCAAGATATTAACTCAGGCCGCCTGGTCCTGTTCAACCAGGGCTCACCTCGTTCCATTCACAACCTTATGCGGATCGCATCGCCGCGCCCGACCGGAAAGTGTGGCGAGCGCGGCATCGGCTGCCAGCAATCGGCGCAACGCGGATGGAGCCAAAGACTCATGCGTGACTAAAGCCACCATCCATGGGCGTGCGACGTGATTCAATCAGCAAACGCGAGTTCAAGTTGAGGTCAGCCAAATCGTTTCGCAGAAGTCTCCTTCCGGGCTTGCAGAAGCCATGTAGCGCTTGAGCGCAATCTCCAACTCCCGGGCGTTGGCGAAGAGCTCGTCAATTTGAGAGGCATACTTCAAAATCGCGTCGATCTTCGCCGACACGTCAACAGAAACCGGCTGCGGGTAAGTAATGGTCCACTCTGTCCTGCGAAGCGCGGCTTCCACCGAGTCAGGAAATCCTGGAGGGAAACGGCCGGTAGAATAGGGAAAGTCTTCGTATAGGAAGACGTTTAAATTTCGATCAAGAGCGACGGTCCGTAAGCTCTCTGATGTGACAACGTGATCGACGTGCCGCCCCACTGCCAAAGGACACAAGATACTATCGGGTTGAAAGTCCTCTATCCAATCCGCGAAAAGTTTGTTCAGAGCGGAGAAAATGTCGTCCTTATGAGAAGGTCCCGAGAAGACATCAGTTCTGGTCGGGTAGAGGCAATTTCGCTCGCGGTCAGTTCGATAGATGGCATCAAGGAGGCCGCCATGAATAAAACGCGCGCCCAACGCACTTACAGCGGCGACGTCCTCCCCTCTGCGAAAGGCGATCGGCGAGGGACCTAGGTTCCAGAGCGTGTTCAATTCTTCAATCACAGGGGACGACACTGCTGGATGCGGATTATCCGCAGTAAACACGGTTCCAACGACGACGTCGGCGCCATTCCCTACCATTCGTGCGACAATTCCGCCGACGCTAAGGGCCACATCGTCCAGGTGGGGAGAGATGGCCAAAAGTCGGTGGGACTCGGTAATGCGCGCCGGCATGGGCTTACTTCTTCATAAGGTTGTCGTTCTCATCAGAATCGACGAACGAGTTGTGGGTTCGGCGTCGCAAATCCGACATCCAGCGGACGGCATCGGACCGCTCGCAGCGTCATATTCTTTGAGAATATGTCGCTATCGCGCCTTCATGCCGCCCGCAACCTTCGAGGCTCTCCGAATGAAGACGGACGCGCAACGCGATTTTTCCGTTCATGGCGTCTCGAGGCAGGTGATGTAGGGACAAGCGTCTTCCGACGGCGCCGGCCTAATCGCGGCCGCCGGGCTCTGCCCGATCTGGTCATGCGCTCCTACGTTGACGTCGCGTGAACGCTCGGCAGTTCTTGCAACGCACTCGCCGTGAGATAGATGGAGACGGCTCTTTCCATGGCTTCTTGGTCATCAATGTCGAAACGCCCCGCTACGGGACTATCCAGATCAAGCACGCCAAGGACGCCGCCATTATGGATGAGCGGCGCCACCAGTTCGGAACGGGACGCCGCGTCGCATGCGATGTGACCGGGGAAAGCATGAACATCTTCGACCAGGATCGAATGCTTACGCTCCACTGCGGCGCCGCAGACGCCACGGCCGACCGGGATGCGCACGCATGCGGGTTTGCCCTGAAAGGGACCAAGAACGAGTTCGGCGTTATCGCGCAGAAAATAGAATCCCGCCCAATTGAGATTCGGCATCATCTCAAACAAAAGGGCCGAGGTGTTGGCGGCGTTGGCGATGGGGTCGCGCTCCTCCCCGAGAAGAGAACTGAGCTGTAGGAGAAGTTCGCGATAGAACTCCGCCTTGGCGGCGCCTTCGATCGGGTGGGCCTGAAACATCGTTACTCCTCTTCAACTCATGACCGATCCATGAACCGATTTTACATTCGATCTGCGTCGCAGGCTGTGAGGCGCCAGCCTATCGACCGTCAGCTCGCCCGAGTCCGTCATATCGCTGTGCGGTCCCGCAAAAGCAACGCCGGGCATCCGAAGCGCCGGTTCGTCGCACATGCTCTTCGCAGCGCAGCGCCCGACAGGCTGGTCAAGGGGGCGATGATCGCGGTTGCCAGAGCCTGACATTTAGGCCATTTTGTTTGTATACGAACGAATTATGAGGTGCTTGACGATGATGGCGGGGGATTGTTCAGTAAGATGCTGGCTCGGCCTTCTGAGGGCGGACGCCCGTCTCCGCCGAGTTCGAAAGGCGGTCAAAACTCCGTGAGGCAGCCTCGTCCCTACAAGTTGCGCGTCAACGGGGCGGAGCACGTCGTCGAGGCGGAAGGCGGAACGCCGCTGCTCTACATCCTGCGCAACGACCTTGGCCTGAACGCGCCAAAATACGGCTGCGGCCTTGGGGAATGCGGGGCCTGCACGGTGATCTTCAACGGCATCGCCGCGCGCAGCTGCGTGCTGCCTCTGCATCTGGCGGAGAACCGAGACATTGTGACGCTGGAGGGCCTCGGGACGCCAGAGGCCCTCCACCCTATCCAGCAAGCATTCATCGACGAACAGGCCGCTCAATGCGGCTATTGCCTCAATGGAATGATCATGACCGCCAAGGCCTTGCTCGATCGCAACCCCGATCCCGGCGAGGCCGAAGTGCGCAATGAACTCCGCTTCAATCTGTGCCGTTGCGGCACTCACCTGGAGATTTTGCGCGCTGTAATGCTGGCCGCGCGGCGCGGACGAGACGCCCGGATTGGCGAGCGATGACGCCCATTATTCCGTCACGCCGCGAACTCTTGCGCCGCAGCGGCGTCCTGGCTGTCGTGACGAAGCGTCCGGGCGCCCCTGTTTTT
>NZ_LMUI01000017.1 GCF_009765995.1 Methylocapsa sp. S129 | reverse complement strand
ATCATTCTAAGTCCAACGGCCAACCCGCCGAAGACTCTCAGATCATCCCCTCACGCGAAAGGTGGGATCAAAACATCGCTTACCTTTAAGCGTCGGCGCGGTTCTTATGACGAGGCGCCCGCAGGATTGCTGGCGATCGTTTGCAACACCAGGCGCGCGGCGCGCGCGCTTGGCGCGTCGCCATCCGGCAATTGCATCAGCGCGTCTAGCCGCGAGAGGGCCTGAATCTGCGCATCGCGCGGCGCTCCCTCCCGCGTCAGGTCGGCCAAAGCCGCCGCCAGATTTTCTGGCGTGCATTCGCGTTGCAGGATTTCCGGAATCGCGCGCTCGCCGAGGATCAGGTTAGGCAGCAGGATCGAGGGCGCTCTCACGATATATTTGAGCGGCTCTTCAAGCCGCGACACCTTATAAGCGCCGACCATCGGCACGCCGGCCAGCGCAAGTTCGAGCGTCACCGTGCCCGACGCCGCCAGCGCCGCCCTCGCGCTGCGAAAAGCGGCGAGCTTGGCCGCCTCCCCCACCACGACGCGGGGCTTGATCGACCAATTCACGACGCGATCGGACATTTCGGCGGCCAGATGCGACATTGTCGGCAGGACGGCTTCAAAAGGGCCGATTTCGCGCGCCAGCAATTCCAGCGCGCCGCCAAAATCGCCCATCAGCCGCCGGATGATCGTGCGACGCGATCCCGGCAGCACGACGATTAGCGGCGGCTCGCTGGAGCGCCGCGCCGCCTCTTGGGCATTGGGGCGCAATTCGGCCAAACGTTCGATGAGGGGATGCCCAACGTAAAAACTGGGCGGCCCGCCAAGCCGCTGGTGAACAGCCGGTTCGAACGGCAGCAGCGTCAGCAGACAGTCGACATAGGCGCGCATCGCGCGCGCCCGGCCGGGTCGCCACGCCCAGACCGTCGGACTGACATAATCGGCAATGGGCAGGCCCGGCATCGCCTTGCGCACGCGACGCGCAACGCGATGGGTGAAATCCGGGCTGTCGATAATCACTAGCACATCGGGGGGCGCCGCAATGATGGCCTGGGCTGTCTCCTTGATCCGTGCAAGCAATTTCGGCAGTTTGGCGATCACCGGCAGAATACCCATGACGGCGATGTCGGCGAGCGGAAACAGACTCTGGAGGCCTTCGGCCTGCATCGCCTCGCCGCCAATTCCGGAAAACGCGATCCCGCCGCCCGTCGCCTCGCGCAAGGCGCGCATCAATTTGAAACCGAGTTGATCGCCCGAATGCTCGCCCGCCACCAGAAAGACCCGCAACTTGCGGTCGGTCGGAGCGGTCATGTCTCCAGCCCGAACACGAACAGGCCGGCCTCGTCGGCGGCGCGCGCGAAGGCCGCGCGATCGGCGATCAGAACGCGGCCGGCGGCCAGCGCAATGCCCTCGAGCTGGGCGCGTTGGGCGCCTTCGATTGTCTTCAATCCAACCGCTGGCATGTCGAGCCGCATGTCCTGATCGCTTTTGGGCGTCTTGACCAACACGCCCGCCCTGCCCTTAAAGCGAAGGCGATGCGAGTTCCGCATTTCCGCAACGCGGGCAAGCATGGAATCCGTGCCCTCCGCCGCCTCGATCGCCAGCACACGGCCGTTGGCGACAATTACCGCCTGACCGGCGTCGAATGGCGACAGGGCTCCGATCAGCGCGCGCCCTTGGCGCGCATCAGCCTGCGCTTGAGTGGATGGTTCAAGCACCGTCAAGGCGCCCGGCGAAACCAGCAATTGCGGTGCAATTTGATGGACGCCGACGACAGCGACGCCCTCGCTTTCGAAAAGCCGCGCAATGCCAACCAGAAGATGATTGTCGCCGCCGCGAAACAGCGAGGCCAATCCCGCCAGTCGTCTCACCGCGCCCCAATCCAGGCGCAAATCGGCGAATTCCGGACGAGTCATGGCCCCGACGATCGCGATCTCGACGACGTCGCGCTCTTTGAGCGAGCGAAACAGCTTGCCCACCTCGCCCATATGAATCCAGAAATGGGCGAAGGCCTCGATCCTCTCATCCGCCGCCCCGACAATCCCGACCAGCACGGGACTCCGCCCCTGCTGGATCACGGCCTGCGCAACCTGGATCGGAAAATCGCCGCCGCCGCACAAAATGGCGAGCGGCTTCATTTGCGCAGCGCCGGGATCGCCGGGCGACGAGGCGTTGGCGGCGAGGCTCACACGTTGTCTTCCTTGCCCGCACGGGGCATGCAAATCGCCCGCTCTCCCCCCTCGCGCAGGAAGTCGAGAATTTGCTGAACTTCCGCATGCGCGGCAAATTCGGCCGCCACATCCTCAGCACGCTCTTTCAGCGTGCCTCCAGGGGCAAAAAGAGCGCGATAAGCGCGACGCAGGTCATGAATGGACTCGCGGGAGAAACCGCGGCGCTTCAGACCGACAATGTTGAGGCCAGCGAGCGCGGCGCGATTCCCCAGAGCGATCCCATAGGGGATGACGTCATTTTCGACGCCCGCCAATCCGCCGACAAAAGCATGCGCGCCAATGCGAACGAATTGATGCGCGGCGGCGCCGCCGCTGATGATGACGAAATCGCCGATCTGGCAGTGACCGGCAAGCATGACATTATTCGACAGGACGATATCGTCGCCGAGCTTGCAGTCGTGGGCGACATGGGCATTGGCGAGGAAAACGCAACGGGCGCCGACGATGGTGTGCGATCCTCCCCCTGCTGTTCCTGGATTCATCGTCACGCCTTCGCGAATGAGGCAATCTTCGCCGATCGTCAAACGCACAGGTTCGCCGCGATATTTAAGGTCCTGCGGCTCGTGGCCGATCGACGCGAAGGGGAATATGCGTGTGCGGGCGCCGATATTCGTGAAGCCGGCGATGCTGACATGAGAGACCAGTCGAGCGCCGTCGCCCAGAATCACATTGGGGCCGACGTGGCAAAACGGACCGATCTCAACGCCCGCGCCAAGTTGCGCGCCAGGCTCGATGCACGCGCTGATGTGGATGGCCGGCGTGGGCGAGCTGAACGGAGAGCCCGGCGACATTTTCGTCATTCCGCCACCAACATGGCCGAAATCTCCGCCTCGCAGACGAGGACGCCATCGACCTTGGCTTCGCCGCGGTACCACCACATGTTGCGACGCTTGGCGAATCTCTCCATGTGAAACTCGACCCGATCGCCCGGCACTACCGGCTTCCTAAATTTTGCCTTGTCGACCGTCATCAAATAGACAACGGTCGGCTTGGCGTTGTCGCCCTGCGAGGCGACGCAAAGCGCTCCTGCGGTCTGCGCCATGCCTTCGATCAGCAGCACGCCCGGCATGATCGGGCGTCCAGGGAAATGGCCCTGAAATTGCGGTTCGTTGGCGGTGACATTCTTGATGCCAATGCCGAATTCGTCGCCGCGCGCCTCGATGATCCGATCGACCAGTAAAAAGGGATAACGGTGCGGCAGAAAACCAAGCAGTCTTTGGATGTCGTAACTCTCTAAAGTCTGGCCCGCCAATATGTTCATTCGATTTCCCTCATCGATCTCAGATATGACCTCGTGTGGCGATTCTTTCCTCTAGCAAAGCCGCCGGCGGACGCCTTATCGCGCGACTGTTTCAGGAACGACGCTTTCTCACTATCCTTTTTTGCATAATTACGTTCGGAAAGCTCGAAACCTTTCCGATCGCATGCCCGCACAGCGGCTTTCGGTTCGGGTGCATAAAGACTTCCAAGCCCCGACGCCAGAAATTCATATCAAGAACTCAACGATGGGAGCCGCCGCCTACCCCTCCGCCGGCGGCTCATGCGCCCCGGACCTGCGGACCATCTTCCTCAATAAAGCCGCTTCCTTGAACCAATCGCGAATGGGCTGAGCGGGAGACCCGCCCCAACGCGCGCCAGCCGGAACATCATGCATCAAGCCGGCGTCGGCGGCGATCTGCGCACCCGCGCCAATATGCAAGTGACCCGCAAGGCCGGCCTGACCGCCGATCGCGACAAAATCCTCGATCGTGCAGGAGCCGGAAATGCCAGCTTGCGAAACAATGACGCAATGGCGACCGATAACAACGTTATGACCGATCTGAACGAGATTATCGATTTTGGTGCCTTCGCCGATCACCGTGTCGCGATTGGCCCCGCGATCAATGGCGGTTCCCGCGCCGATCTCGACATCATCCTGAAGGATGACCCTCCCGACCTGCGGGACTTTGAGGTGGCCGCGCGGCCCCATGGCGAAACCGAAGCCATCCTGGCCGATCCTGACGCCAGGATGGAGAATAACGCGATCGCCGATCAACGCGCAGAGCACCGTGCAGCTCGCCCCGACCGCGCTATCACGGCCGATATGGACATCGGGGCCAATCACGGCATTCGCGCCGATAAGCGTATTGGCGCCAATCTGCGCTCGCGGACCCACAACCGCGCCTGGATCGACAATAACGCCGGCCTCCAGCCGCGCGCTGGGATGAACCGAGGCCCTGGCGGAGATGCTAGTCTCGCCGAAAGTCGAACCTGGCCTGGCGGCGCCAGGAAACAGCCGCAGCAAAACCTCGGTAAATGCGCGGTACGGCTGCCCCGTCGCCAGCGCGACGCAACCCGCCGGCGCGCGCGGGCTATGGCGGGGCTGCAACAACACCGCCGAGGCGCGCGTTTTTGACAGATCGGCGACGTAGCGTGGGTTGTCGAGAAAAGTGAGATCGCCGGGACCGGCGCGCTCGATCGGCGCAACGCCACGAATGATCAGCGTCAGATCGGCGCCGTCATTAGGCTGAGCGCCTGTCCAGTCGACAATTGAGCCGATCGACGGCGTCAGGGCCGCTGGGAAGAAATTGGTTTTCGCCATGAAAAAAGCGGGCAATCCTTTCACGCATTTTCAACCGAGGGGAACGCCCGCCGCATCAAGAAAATGCATCAAAGCAAACCGGCGCTCCATCTTGTTCTTGCCGAACTCACACGAGCCCCCAGGAAGAAAAAGGCGCGCCGCTCAGTGTGGCGCGCCCTGACCAAATGACCCGATCCGTCCGTTGCTCAGAAGGTGCTGCCGCCCGAGAAACTGATAGCCTGCGTCTGGTCGTATTTGCCTTTAGTGATCGCGTAGGCGTAGTCGACGCGGATCGGCCCAAGCGGCGACGCCCAGATCAAGCTCGCGCCAACGGACGAGCGAATGGTGCGCTCGTCATCAACCTGAATGCAATTGCCTTGGGTATAGTTCGGCGCGGTGTTTCCGGCGACGCAAGCCGCGCCCGGCGCCATTCCCAAAAGCGGTGAGAAATTCGTCTGGCCGCTATAGCCGAACAAAGTGCCAGCGTCAGCGAATATCGCGCCCTTCAGACCAATTTCTCTTGGCAGGCCGAAGATCGGGAACTGTACCTCGGCAGTGCCGCCGAAATAGGTCGTGCCGCCGAGACCAGCCGCCTGCAGGTTATTGGGGTCCGATATATCACGCGGCCCAATGCCGCCTGGCGCAAACCCGCGCACCAGAGTCGGTCCGACATTGAAATTATCAATGATCCGCAAGTCCTGACCGCCAAACGCATTGATCTGGCCGCCCTGGACGCGCACGAAGCCCGTGAAGTCATCCGTAAGCGGATAGTAATAGCGCGCGTCGAACGTCTCGCGGAGGAATTTGGAATCGCCGCCCGCACCCGCGACGTCCTGCTTATAGGTCGCGATCGCGCCCGTGGTCGGGTTCTTGTTATTGTCGAGCGTATTGTAGATCAGCGAAAAGCCGACCAGAGACGTGAGCTGCGTTCCCTGCGCCGCCGCCTGCTTGAGCGCCAGCGACGCCTCGCCGTTGGTCAGACAATTGTTCGTGGAGCTTATGCCATCAACGCCCGCCGTCCCAGGCGTCGTGCCGACGACCGGGTCCGTGCAATCGTTGTAGGGTTGCGAACTGTTATTCGGGATGACGATCGCCGACTCATAAATCGAGTAGTGAGGCTGGAAAGTAAACTCATCCGTCACCGGCAGGCCGAGGCGGAAGGTTACGCCCGTCGTCCAGTTCTCGTAATAAGCGTATTGATAGGGGTCCGTTTCCTTATGATAGATATCGAACCCTGCCGCGATGCGTTGATCGAGGAAATAGGGTTCTGTGAACGTGGCGCTCCAGCCGCGGCTGTACTGTCCCTCCGATGCGGAAAGCTTCACATACTGGCCGCGTCCCAGAAAATTGGTTTCCGTGACCGAAACTTCGGCAATGGCGCCATCGGTCGTTGAATAACCGCCTGAGATAGAGAACGACCCGGTTGGCTGATCTTCAACTTCCACGACGACGATCACCCGATCGGGAGTCGACCCAGGCCGGTTGGTGATATGCACCTTCTTGAAAAAGCCGAGGTTGTTGAGACGCCGCTCCGCTTTCTCGATCAAAGCGTGGTTGTAGGGGTCTCCTTCGCCGATATCGAACTCGCGGCGAATGACGTAGTCGCGAGTGCGGGTGTTGCCCTGGATGTCGATGCGTTCGATATACACTTTCGGACCGTCGTCGACGGTGAAGGCGATGCCGATCTCATGAGTCGCATTGTCTCGATCGCCGTGCGGGCGCACCTCGGAAAAAGCATAGCCTTGGCGGGCGACGTCGCGCGTGACCGCTTCGGTCGACAATTCCACCGCCGAGGCGTTATAGACGTCGCCCGGCGCAATCTTCACGAGATGATTGAGCGCCTGACCATCGACATTGGGGATATGCGAATCGACCTTAACGCTCCCAACGTGATACTGCGGCCCCTCTTCCATTGAAATGGTAACGATGTAGCCGGCCGGATCGGCCTGATAATGAACATCCGTATTGGTGATGCGGAAGTCGGCATAGCCGTTCTTCATATAATATTTGCGAATCGCCTCCTCGTCGGAAGCCAGGCGATCGGGATCGTAAACGTCGCTTGTTTTGAGGAACGACAGGAAATTCATTTCCGACGTCTGCATCAAGCCGTGCAAGCGGTAATTGGAAAAGGCCTGATTGCCGACAAATTTGATCTCGCGTATGCCGGTCTTATCCCCCTCGTCGATCGTGAAGACCAGATCCGAGCGGCCATTGGGCAAGGCGACGAGTCGGTAGGTCACCTTCGCATCGCTCCGTCCGTACTTCCTGTAGGCTTCCTTGATGCGATCTATGTCAGCCGTCGCCACCGCTTCGTTGTAGCCTGCGCGCGCCTTGGACTGAACCTCCACCGCAAGCTGATCGCCCTTGATCTTGCTATTGCCCTCGAACGCGACACGATTGAGGATGACGCTGCTTTCGACCACGCTGACGATCACGCGTCCCCCAACGGCGCGGGCGCTCACCTTGGAAAACATGCCCGTGGCCGAAAGATCCTTGATGCCTTGGTCGATATGAGCCTGATCCGTCCCGCCAAAATACGAGCGTATCGTGGCGACGTCGACGCGATGTGCGCCTTCGACGACGATGTCTTGCGCATAGGCCGCGGAGGTAACGCCGACGACGCCAAACACCAGACACGCGGCCAGGATGAGCCGTCCAAAATAGCCACGAAGGAAATGCATTTGGCTCCGGTTCCCCATAGTCGCTGGCCGGCGATACATCCGCCGGTCCGTTCATTCTCGCGCTTTGCAAGTTCCGCGCAGGACTTGCAAATTTCGCTTCGTTCGACTTCCGCGACGCCGCCTCAGCCAGCGACAATCAAATTAACCTGTCTTCTACCCTTTTTGGCGAAGCCTGCAAACCGCTATTAACCGAGTATAGTCGATTCCAACCCGGCGTGACCTCCATGACACGATTCTTGGTCGATCAATCGTTAACCTCCCCCGCCCGTAACGAGGCGCAGAATGTCGTGGGACGTTGAGAATATGACAAGCATGGCGACAAGAGCAATCCCGATGCGCAAGCCAATTTCCTGGGTCCGTTCGCTTAAAGGACGCCCCAGCAGCGCCTCGATGGCGTAAAACAGCAGGTGGCCGCCATCCAGCATCGGCACCGGCAGGAGATTCATCAGACCGACCGACACGGAAAATACGGCTGTGAGGCTGAAAAGTGCGAGAATGCTGATCTTGGCGATCTCGCCCGCCACCTGGGCGACCCCGAGCGGCCCGGAAACCTGATCGGCCGATTCGCGCCCGGCGAACAACCCGACGACGTAAGCGCTCGTAGCGTCCACGATGTTCCAGGTGTCCTTGGCGGCCCAGGCCACGCAGCGCGGCAGGCTGCAGGTTTCAAGCCGCCGATCGGCCGGATCCGACGACGCCTTGATTCCAAGACGACCGATGCGGCGCTTGCCGAACGGAGCAAGATCGACCAGCGCGATCGTCGGCGCCGCCGCAATGGTCATTGCCTGCCCTGAACGCTCAAGGCCGAAGACGATCGTCAACCCCGTGCTGGTCGAAATGACTTGATGCAGATCCTCAAAACTGTCGATCGGGCTGCCATTGGCGGATTTGATCAGGTCTCCCGTTTTGAAACCCGCCAGATCGGCCGGGCTCCCGATTTCAACGCCGCCGACGTGCGGCGTAAGAACGTATTGGCCATAAATGGCGAAGGAAATCGTGAAAATCACAATGGCAAGCAGGAAATTGGCGATCGGGCCCGCCGCGACGATCGCGGCGCGATTAAGAACTGGCTGACCGGCAAGCGTCTGGGAGCGCTCGCCGCGATCCATTTGAGCGAGCGCCGCCGCGTCGGGGGCGCTCGACACATCCGCATCGCCGTGAAACTTGACGTAGCCGCCAAGCGGCAAAGCAGCGACGCGCCAACGCGTGCCACGCTTATCGACCCATGCAAATAATTCAGGGCCGAAGCCGAGCGAAAACCGATCGACTTTGACGCCGCACCAGCGCCCTACGAGATAATGGCCGAGTTCATGAAAGAACACGACAACGCTCAAAATGACAACGAACGGAATGACGTACCAGCCCATCGAGCCGATAAAGCCGCCCGCAATGCTTAAAAAACCCATTACCGATCTCCGCCGCGCCGACTCTCTCGACGAGGCTTGCGCCCCGAAGGTCAACTTGGTTACCGAAAGGTTACCATGACGGAGACAAGCCTTCAGGCCAAGAGGGCGAGCGCCCTATCTCTGGCGATATGGTGAACGCCGAGCGCCTGCGCCACAGTAGCGCAAGCGGACAGTTCTCCCGCGCGGCCCGATTGTTCCAAAACCGCTTCCACCACCCCAATGATGTCGGAAAACCCGATTCGCGTAGCCAGAAAGGCCTCGACAGCGATTTCATTGGCCGCGTTGAGCGCCGTCGGAGCTGCCCCACCTGCGTTCAGCGCGGCGATCGCCAAACCCAGAGCCGGGAAGCGGGCAAGATCCGGCCGTTCAAAAGTAAGCTGGCCAACAGCCGCCAAATCAAGCGCCTTTGCGCCCGACTTCATCCGCTCTGGATAGGCCAGGCAATGCGCGATGGGCGTCCTCATATCGGGCGCCGCCATACCCGCTGTCACCGACCCATCGGCAAAGGCGATCAGACCATGCACGACGGATTGGGGATGAATAAGCACATCGAGCCGAGCCGCCGATATCCCAAATAAATGATGCGCCTCAATAAGTTCGAGACCTTTGTTCATCAGGCTGGCCGAATCAATCGTCACTTTGGAGCCCATCGTCCAGTTAGGATGGGCAAGCGCCTCACTGACGGTGGCCATACGGATTCGTTCGGCGCTCCATTCGCGAAACGGCCCGCCCGACGCGGTCAAAGTCATTTTGACGATCTCGTCCGCGTCGCAACCGCCCATCGCCTGAAAAATAGCATTGTGCTCGGAATCCAGCGGCAGGATGCGAGCGCCCGCGCGGCGCGCCGCTTCCATGACCGCATGGCCTGCGCAAACAAGCGTTTCCTTATTGGCCAGCGCGACGGACCGCCCCGCTGCGATCGCGGCGTAAGTGGGCGCAAGGCCCGCCGTACCGGCAATCGCGGCGACAACCAGATCGCTCTCGCGCAGCGCCGCCTCAACCACGGCTTCGTCGCCGGCGGCGATTTCGATGGGCTGTCCCGCCACCCCCGCCTTCAACTCTGCATAGCTTGCAGGATCGGCGATCGCCGCGAATCGGGCTTTCAAAGCAATGGCGGCTCGCGCCAAGGCGGCCCCATCGCGCCCACCGGCCACGGCCGTCACATCGAAGCGGTCGGGAGAGCCGGCAATCACTTGCGCGCAAGAACGACCGATTGAGCCCGTCGCGCCCAGAATGACCAATCGCTTGGGCTGCGCCCGATCGCTGCGCGAAGCCCTCGTGCGGGCTGCTTTGACTCTGGGCTCGGGAATCGTTTCTAACAAGTTGTCACCATTGGAAAATGCCCGCCGAGATATCGAGAATTCCGTACCGCACGGCGCCCGCCAAAGCTACAAAAATAGCCGCCGCGATAAACCCGTCCAGACGGTCCATCAAGCCGCCATGGCCAGGGATCAAATGGCTGGAATCCTTGACGCCAAACCTTCGCTTGAGGAAAGATTCGAAGAGATCGCCGCCTTGCGCCACCACACCGGTCACAAGGCCGAATCCGAAAAGAGCGAGCGTTGAACTGGCTGCCGGGGCTGTGACCAATCCAGCGCCTGCGCCGCACAGGACGCCGACGCCGAACCCCGACCAGGTCTTTGCCGGCGAGAGCCGCGGCCATAATTTAGGACCGCCGATCGATCGGCCGCCGAAATAGGCCATAACGTCCGTTCCCCAAACCACTGCGAAGAGCCAGACTATTGCGTAAGGCCCATACGGCCAGCTTGCGCGCAGCAGACACACCGAGACCAGCATGGCGCCGGCATAAAGCACGCCCGCGCCGGGCATCAGTCGGATCGTAGGCTTGATGCCGCTTGTCAGCGCGGCCCCCACGGCGCCGGCCAACAGCGCCGCGATCGCCCAAAAGACTGAGTCATTGGTCGCTAAAGGGGCGGCGACGACGAGCCCCGCGGCTCCAAACAGGACGCGCAATCCGTGATTGGGGCCGCCAATCAAGTTTTGCCATTCCCAATGAACGACCAGAGCGGCGATCAGCCAGAATGCACCGAACCAATAGCCGCCAGCCCAAGCGGCCCCCAGCGCGGCGGCCATGAGAGCAATCGCCGCGCCGACCCTAGCGGGCAGATCGGCGGCGAGGAACCGCGCGGACGCGATTCCCTGCGGCGCCGCGCCATCTGCTGTCTCTCTGCGCGCGGAATCCGCCATTCCCTGCGCTCACGAGGCCGATTTGACGATTGCCGCCGGCGCCGCGGTCCCGCCAAATCGCCGCTCCCGCCCCGCATATTGAGCAAGAGCCGATTGGAAAGCGGCGTGATCGAAATCGGGCCAATGCATCGGCAGAAAGACAAACTCGGCGTAAGCGGCCTGCCAGAGCAGGAAGTTCGACAGTCTTTGCTCGCCCGACGTGCGGATCACGAGATCGGGATCGGGAATGCCGGCGGTGTCGAGCCGGGCGCCAAGCGCCGCCTCGTCAATAGCGGCGGCGTCGAGCCGTCCGGCCGCCGCGTCAAGCGCTAGCTTGCGGGCTGCTTCGACAATCTCCTGGCGCGCGCCATAGTTGAACGCAACGACAAGCGTCAGTCCGCTGTTGCCCCGCGTCAGCTCCTCCGCCTCGTTCAACAGCGCCCGCAGGTCGGCCGACAAATTGCGGCGAAGGCCAATAATCCGCACCTGCACATTATTGCGGTGCAGATCGGCAAGGTCGTTGCGAATGAAACGCTTGAGCAGGCCCATCAGATCGGAGACCTCGGCGGCGGGCCGGCTCCAATTCTCGGACGAAAAGCTGTAGATCGTAAGATAACGCAAGCCCAGATCGATCGCCGAGCGCACCGCGCGGCGAACGGCCTCGACGCCGCGCCGATGACCCTCGATGCGCGGCAGGCTGCGCGCCTGCGCCCATCGCCCGTTGCCATCCATGATAATGCCGACGTGCGTCGGCCCGCACGGATCAGGCGCATTGGTGAATTGCTCGTTAGAGGGCGTCAACATTGTGGGCCTCGGCAGCGCGGTTCGCGCTAGACCTGCATGATTTCTTTCTCTTTGCTCGCCAGCGAAAGGTCGATGTCGCGGATAGCCTGATCGGTGGCCTTTTGTACATCCGCTTCATCGCGCTTCTGATCGTCTTCGCTGATGGCGTGGTCCTTGAGCAGTTTCTTCAGGACATCGATGCCGTCGCGCCGCACACGGCGCACGGCGATGCGGGCGTCCTCGGTGTATTTGTGCGCGACCTTGACCATTTCCTTGCGGCGTTGCTCGTTGAGCTCGGGAATGCGGATACGCAGGATCTGCCCCTCGATCGTCGGGCTCAGGCCCAGATTGGCGTCGCGGATCGCCTTGTCGACGGCCGCCACCATGCTCTTGTCCCAGACCTGGACCGAAAGCGCGCGCGGCTCGGGCACGCTGATCGTCGCCACCTGAATGAGCGGGGTGCGCTGGCCATAGGCCTCGACGTAGACCGGCTCCAACAGGCTCGCCGTCGCGCGCCCGGTGCGAAGACCGCCCAATTCATGCCTGAGCGTCTGGATCGCGCCCTGCATGCGGCGCTTGAGGTCGGCAAGATCGAAAATAGGTTGCTGCGCCATGAGAAAACCTGTCGTTAGATTCATCAAATGCGGCGGGCGGCGCCGCATTCTGACCGATTCGCAAGGCGCCTGAAGGGCGCCAGAAGCAAGTGATAGCATAAGCGCGGGCGGGTGACAGCACCGCCAAACCGCCGTTTACCTGAACGAAAACGCATGACATCGCGGAGGTTTGTTCATGGCTCCGCGCCGGGCAAAACCGCGCGAGGCGCCTATTGGACCCGCCCCTACGGCATCACGTAAGTCGCCCTGCCCTGTCCCAGCAGCGCGGCGCGGATGGCGCCGGGTTCGTGGATGGAAAAGACGACGATCGGAATGCGGTTGTCGCGCGCCAGAGCGAAAGCCGCCGTGTCCATGACGGCAAGGTTGCGATCGATCGCCTCGTCATGCGACAGGCGCTCGAAACGCGTCGCCTTCGGGTCTTTCTTGGGGTCGGCGGTGTAAATTCCGTCGACCTGGGTCGCCTTGAACACGGCGTCGCAGGAAAGCTCAGCGGCGCGCAGCGCTGCGCCTGTGTCGGTGGTGAAAAACGGATTGCCGGTGCCGCCCGCCAGCATGATGACGCGGTGCTTGACGAGATGGGCGAGCGCGGCCTGGCGCGAATAGGGCTGGCAGAGCGAGGGCATGGCGACGGCGGAAAGGACGCGCGCCGATTGGCCCAGATGCTCCAGCGCGCCCTCCATTGCGAGCGCATTCATGACGGTGGCTAGCATGCCGATGGAATCGGCGCGCGCCCGCTCGATCCCCTTGTCGGCGCCTTCAAGGCCGCGAAAGAAATTGCCGCCGCCCACGACCACGGCGACCTGCACGCCCAGATCCGCGGCCGCCTTCAGATCGGCGGCGATGCGCAGAAGCGTCGGCATATCGAGGCCGAAGCTTCCCTTGCCCATCAAAGCTTCGCCCGACAATTTCACGACGACGCGCCCGAACAAGGGCTTGGGACCGGCAATGGGCTGGGCGTCTGCGGGGACCGGGTCGGACATTTACGCCTCGCTTGCCGCCACAAAGATGCTTTGGCGCGCTTATGCCGCCAAATGCAACCGATACGAAAAGGGCAGCCCCGAGGCTGCCCTGATTCGCTTCTGAAAGCTTACGCCTCTTCGGCGGGCTTTTCGATTCCCTCGCCGAGGGCGTATCGCACAAACGCTTTGACCGCGATCGGCGCTCCGACCGTTTTTTCGGCTTCCTTGACCGCTTGCGCGACCGTTTTAGCGTTATCGTGAACGAACGCCTGATCGAGCAGGCAGACTTCCTTATAGTAAGTCTTCAGGCCGGATTCGACAATCTTTTCCAGGACATGCGGCGGTTTGCCGGCGTTCTTGTCGGCGAGCACGGCCTTTTCGCGCGCCACCACGGCCGGATCGAGCCCCTCAGCGTTCAGCGCGAGCGGGCTCGCCGCGGCGATATGCATGGCGATCTGGCGCCCGAGCGCTGTCAGCGCGTCGGCGTTGCCGGTCGATTCCAGCGCAACGATCACGCCGATGCGGCCCTGGCCATCGACCACGGCGCCGTGCACGTAATGACCGATCACGCCATGGGCGACATGCAAGCCGTGCGCGCGGCGCAACGTGATGTTCTCGCCGATCGTGGCGATGGCGTTGGCGATCGCGTCGGAGACAGTGCCGCCGCCGGGGTAATGCGCGCCCTTCACGGCTTCGGCTTCAACGCCTGCGCCCTTGTCGAGCGCGACAGCCGTGATTCCGCGCACGAGCGCCTGAAAGTCATCGTTTCGCGCGACGAAATCGGTCTCGGAATTCACCTCGACGACGACGCCGAAATTGGCTTCGACCGCCACAGCGACCAGGCCATCGGCCGCGATGCGGCCGCTCTTCTTGGCTGCCTTGGCGAGGCCCTTCTTGCGCAGCCAGTCGACGCCCGCTTCAATATCGCCATTGGTTTCACTGAGCGCGTTCTTGCAATCCATCATGCCGGCGCCGGTCTTCTCGCGAAGCTCCTTCACCAGCGCCGCCGTAATATTGGCCATGGCCGTTCCTTTGTCGCGGTTGCGGGAAGCCCTTAAGGCTTCCCTCCTGTCGCTTTATGAAGAGACTTAAGCCCGGCGCGCCGGGCTTAAAGGGACCGTGAAGCCTCAGGCTCCGGCGATCAGCGTCTTGGCCTGCTCGACCCAATTGTCCCTGGCGATGCGGCCATTGAATTTGAGATCGGCGTCCAGTTTGTCGGCCTCTTCCTTGGTCATCGCGCCGACCTGCCAATAATGGAACACGCCATGCTCGTTGAGCTTCTTGACGATCTGCGGGCCGACGCCCGTCAGTTTGGCCAGATCGTCAGGCGCGCCGCGCGGAGCGGTGAGCAGTTCGAAATGTTCGGTCGGCGTCGCGTCCGCCTCGATCGCCTCTGCCGCGGGCAGGTCCTCGATCATGGGCGCCTCGGCCGCGCCCTTATCCATCCCCTGCGCGCCCTGGCTGCGGGAAATGCCGTCAATCGCGGCGCGCGCGATCAGATCGCAATAAAGCTGGATCGCGCGGCCCGCATCGTCATTGCCGGGAATGGGGAAGGCGATGCCGTCGGGATCGCTGTTGGTGTCAAGGATCGCGACGACCGGAATCTTGAGGCGGTTCGCCTCCTTGATCGCGAGCTGTTCCTTGTTGGTGTCGATGACGAAGACAAGGTCCGGCGTGCCGCCCATATCCTTGATGCCGCCAAGCGCCGTCTCCAGCTTTTCGCGCTCGCGCGAAAGCATCAGACGCTCCTTCTTGGTCAGGCCCTGCGCACCCGCGCCCAACATTTCGTCGAGCTTGCGCAGCCGCGCGATGGAGGCCGAAATCGTCTTCCAGTTGGTGAGCATGCCGCCCAGCCAGCGAGCGTTGACGAAATATTGCGCCGAACGCTTGGCCGCCTCGGCGATCGCGTCCGCCGCCTGGCGCTTGGTGCCGACAAACAGCACGCGGCCGCCCTTGGCGACCGTGTCCGAGACGGTCTGCAGGGCGCGGTGAAGCAAGGGAACCGTCTGCGCGAGATCGATGATGTGGATGCTGTTGCGCGCCCCGAAAATGTAGCGTTCCATTTTCGGGTTCCAGCGATGCGACTGGTGGCCGAAATGAGCGCCCGATTCGAGCAATTGGCGCATGGAAAAATCAGGTACTGACATTTGTACTGTCCTATCCGGTTAAAGCCTCGGCGGATCGATTGGGCGAGGAAAACCCCGCCACCGGAGCCGTTCCTTGAATCAGGAACAGCGAAAATCCGCCTGTGGAATGAGCGCGCGTATAAAGGAGGGCGCGCAAGAAGGCAAGCCGCTGAACGGCGCCGTCCTCATCGGCCTATCCGCCGAAGGCCGCCGTGACCGCCCGGATGGCGCCGGCGGTCGTCGCGGCGCGGTCATATTCGGGCGGTCGCAACGAGCCGCCCATGAAAACCGCTTCGTTGCGCCAAAGCATGCCGCTCGCCTCGTTCGCGAAAGCCGCGAAATGAAACTCCTGCGCGCCGGTGTCAGCCGCGATACGCGCGGCGTTGCGGGGCGTAATGTCGCCGCCCGGCATGACGATGATGCGCCCGGCGGCGCGGCTGATCAGCCGGCGGATCAGCGGCGCGCCCTCGACCACGCCCGGCTCCTGCCCCGAAGTCAGCAACCGGTCGGCCCCGAGCCGGATCAATGCGTCGAGGCTGGCGAAGGGATCGCGCGAGACGTCGAAGGCGCGGTGGAACGTCACCGAAAGCGGCCTAGCGGCGGCGATCAGCGCGGCGCTGCGCGCTTCGTCGATGCGCGCCTCCGCGTCGAGCAGGCCGATGACGATTCCAGCGCCGCCAGCCTCTTTCACCGCCGCGATATCGTGGAGCATGGCGGCGAACTCGTCCTCATTGTAGAGAAAGTCGCCGCCGCGCGGACGGATGATGACATGAACCTTGAGCCGCCCGTCAGCGGCGACGACCGCCTGGCGCATCATGCCGACGGATGGCGTGAGGCCGCCCTCGATCAAACTGGCGCATAATTCCACGCGCGCCGCGCCGGCTTCGACCGCGGCCCTGACGCCGGCGACGCTATCGATGCAAATTTCAAAAATGGGCATGGCGAACCATCGGGGCTTCGGGAGCGGGCTTTCATCATGCGCGCTTTCGCCGCCTGCACAAGCGGTCAGCCCGGCCCGGCGCCGCGCTCCTTCAGCCGCGCCAGATGATATTCAGCGGCGCCGCGCTTGTCGGGATCCGCGGCGAGAGCCGAACACCAGACGACGACGCAAAGGCTGCGCAAATCGGACAGCAAGGCGTAGAGCGGAGCGTCGACCGGCTCAAAGGCGGGCAAGTGCGGCACACCCGTCGCGTCCCATTCGCGCGGCCCAACGCAGGCCGTCTCGAAATCCGTCCACAGCGGTCCGGCGCTCGTGAGGAACACGTTGCCCATATGCGCGTCGCCGTGGATTGGCGAGGAGCGAACGACGAAACCGGCGAGGGAACGGCTCAGTTGCTCATAGGCGCACAGGAGAAACATTCGGTCCTCATCGGCCATCGCTGGCAGCCCATCCCCGCGACGAAGCGGCGCAGCGCATTCCTCGATCCGTTCCACATAGGAAGGAAGCTTGCCGGGATAATCGACGAACGCATCGTGGACGCGCCGCAGAGCGAAGGCCGCGCGGGCGACTTCTTCGGGGTCGTCGTAGTCGGCCGTCGCGTGCGCGACATGCGGCCATAATGTCACCGCCATCCCCTCTTCGACGAAGGGCGTCGACGGCATGGCTTGACTCGGACCGACGGCCGGCGCGCCGCGCGCGGCAAGATAGCGCGAAACGGCGAGTTCCCGGGCGCTAGCCGCCAGGCTCTCATCGTCCGCTAGAGCTATCCGGGCGACCGTCGCGAGTTCTGGCAACAGCACGCAGATGCGTCGGGAGCGATAGAGGACGACCGCCTCCGGCGCGCCCGCCCCCCGGCGCGCGACCCTGTTGGCCGCGCGCAAAGCACGCGTCAGGACTTCATCCTCAACCAAGCTGGCCTCCGCCGCCATCCGCCCGGCGGAGAATCTACACGAAGCGGCCCGCTCCCGCGACAGGGCAAGGATGGTCGAGACGCGAGGCGAAATTCGACCGCGCCGCCGCCTCAGACGTGCTCGACCGCCACCACTCCTGCGACCGCTTTCAACGCGCCCGCGATCGAGGCCGAGACCGCAAAGCGGCCGGGCAGCTTGATCTCGACCTCGCCCTGCGCCGGGCCGAGCAGGACGACAAGCGACACTTCGCCCTCGCCTTTGGTCTGCAGCCGCTCCTCGATGGAGGGCAGCGGCGCCTCGTCGCGCAGAAAAATCCGCAGGCCCTTGTGAATGCGCGCGGCCGCCAAGGCGAGCGCTTCGACATGGATGATGCGCGCGCGGACATCCTCGCCTTCGACCGCGCCTTGCAAAGTCACCAGCACGTCCGAGCCCTTTTCCAGGAGATCGCGATATTGGGCGAGACCTTCGGCGAAAAGAATCGCCTCGTACTGGCCGGACGGATCGGAAAGCTGGACGATGCCAAGCTTCGATCCCGATTTGGTGCGCCGCTCCGAGCGATCGAGCACGCTGGCGGCAAGGCGCGCCGATGTCGCGCCCCGCCGCACGCCGCGCGCAAAATCGGCCCAGCGCGTGATGCGCAGTTTGGTCAGGACGCTTTGATAGGCGTCCAAGGGATGGCCTGAGAGGAAAAACCCGACCGCGTCGAATTCGCGCCGCAGCCGGTCGGCCGCCGGCCAGGGCGAAGCGCGCACTTTCAGCGGCGCGTTGTCGCTTTCGCCAAACAGCCCGCTTTGCCCCGCCGCCTTCTCCTGGGCGGTGCGATTGGCGAGCGCGAGAGCCGCCTCCATCGCGGCGAAGGCGATGGCGCGATCAGGCTCGATTTCATCGAAAGCGCCGGCGGCGGCCAGACTCTCCAGCGCTTTCTTGTTGACGGCGCGCGGATCGATACGGCGCGCCATATCGCTCAACGAAGAGAACGGTCTGTCGCCGCGCGCGGCGACAATCGCGGCCGCCTGCGCTTCGCCCACCCCTTTGACCGCCGACAGCGCATAGGCGATCGAAAGCGCGCCGTCCTCCCCGACGCGCGCGTCAAAATCGACGTCCGAGCCATTGACGGAAGGGGGCGCCACCTTGATGCCCAGACGCATGGCCTCGCCGCGAAATTCGGCGAGCTTGTCAGTGTTCGACTTGTCGAGCGTCATCGACGCCGCGAGAAATTCGACGGGATGGTTGGCCTTGAACCAGCCGGTCCAATAGGCGATCAAGGCATAGGCCGCCGCATGGCTCTTGTTGAAGCCATAATCGGCGAATTTGGCGAGCAGATCGAAAATCTCGTCGGCCTTGCTCTGGCTGAGGCCGCGCGCGACGGCACCCTCGACGAAACGGGCGCGCTGCGCGTCCATTTCCGCCTTGATCTTCTTGCCCATCGCGCGGCGCAGAAGATCGGCCTCGCCGAGCGAAAAGCCCGACAAAACCTGCGCGATCTGCATCACCTGTTCCTGATAGATGATGACGCCGAAAGTCTCGCGCAAAACCGGCTCGATCCGCGGCTCGATATAGTCAGGTTTCTCCTGGCCGAGCTTGCGCGCGCAATAGGTCGGGATATTGGCCATCGGGCCCGGCCGATAAAGCGCGACCAGCGCGATAATGTCCTCAAAACGATCGGCGCGCATTTCGACCAGCGCCTTGCGCATGCCGCCGCTTTCCACCTGGAACACGCCGATCGTTTCGCCGCGTCCCAGCATTTCATAGGTTTTGGAATCGTCGAGCGGAATTTTCGACAAGTCGATGTCGATTCCGCGCCGCGCCAGCAGGCGCGTGGCCTTCTGCAACGTGGTCAGGGTTTTCAACCCGAGAAAATCGAACTTCACGAGGCCGGCCGATTCGACCCATTTCATGTTGAATTGGGTCGCCGGCATGTCGGATTTCGGATCGCGATAGAGCGGCACGAGTTCGACCAGCGGGCGATCGCCGATCACCACGCCGGCCGCATGGGTCGAGGCGTTGGAATAAAGCCCCTCGAGCCGTCCGGCGATGGCGAGCATTTTGGCGACGCGCGGATCGGCTTCCGAAGCTTCGCTGAGGCGCGGCTCGTCGACAAACGCCTGTTTCAGCGTGACGGGATTGGCCGGGTTTTGCGGCACCAGTTTGGCGAGTTTGTCGACCTGGCCGAGCGGCAATTCCAGCACGCGCCCGACATTGCGCATGACGCCGCGCGCCAGGAACGAACCGAAGGTGATGATCTGCGCGACGCGATCGGCGCCGTAGCGCTGGCGCACATAGGCGATCACTTCGTCGCGCCGATCCTGACAAAAATCGATGTCGAAGTCGGGCATCGACACGCGTTCGGGATTGAGGAAGCGCTCGAACAGCAGGCCGAAGCGGATGGGATCGAGATCGGTGATGGTCAGCGACCAGGCGACCAGCGAGCCGGCGCCCGAACCGCGCCCCGGCCCGACGGGAATATCCTGCCGCTTGGCCCATTGGATGAAGTCGGCGACGATCAGGAAATAGCCGGGGAACTTCATATTGACGATGACGTCGAGCTCAAAGGCGAGCCGCGCTTCATAGTCGCTTTGAGTAAATCCCGGCGCGCAGCCGTAATGGGCAAGCCGTGCCGCAAGCCCTTGCGCCGCCTGCGCGCGCAGCTCGCCGACCTCATCGAGCGCATCGCCGGCGGCCGAGGTGAAGCGCGGCAAGATCGGCTTGCGCGTCTGGGTGCGGAACGCGCAACGCAGCGCGATCTCGACGCTGGCGCCGGTCGCCTCCGGCAGATCCGCAAACAGCTTGACCATTTCGGCCCGCGTCTTGAAGCCATGCTCGGCGGAGAGACGGCGCCGGTCGCCCGCGCCGACCAGCGCGCCATCCGCGATGCAGAGCAAGGCGTCCTGCGCTTCATGATCAGCAGGCCCCGCGAAATAGGGCTCGTTGGCGGCGACCAGCGGCAGCGAAAGGGAATAGGCGAGATCGAGCAATTGCGGCTCGACGGCCTTCTCGGATTCGATGTCGTGACGCTGCAATTCGACATAAAGGCGCCTGTCGAACAGCGCCGCCAGACGCATCAGCCGCGCACGCGCGAGATCGGCGAACCCGCCCGTCAAGGCGCGGTCGATCGGCCCGGCTGGACCGCCCGTCAGCGCGATCAGGCCGTCGACCGCGCCCAGCGCGTCGAAACGAACATGCGGCTCGTCCGAATCATTGGGCTCAAGCCAGACCTTGCTGGCGAGCCGCATCAGGTTGACGTAGCCGGCCTCGTTTTGCGCGAGCAGTACGATCGGCGCGCGCGCCAGGCGCTGATCGGCGCGCGGGCTCGAAGACGCCGGCGCATCGCTAAAATCCACCGCGATCTGCGCGCCGATAATCGCCTGGACGCCCGATTTCGAGAGTTTCTCGGAAAACTCGAGGGCGCCGAACAAATTGTTGGTGTCGGTGATCGCCAAAGCCGGCATCCCATCGGCCTTGGCGAGCTTGGCCAGGGTTTCGATCGTCAGCGCGCCTTCGCGCAGCGAATAGGAGGAATGAACGTGCAAATGCACGAAGCCGACGGATTTGATGATCGAAGGATCCACAATTCTTCCCCTGGACGGCCACCATTGTCTGCGCCGCGCGACCCCTAGTCGAGGCTCGCCCCTGAGTCGTCAACAGCGATCACGCGCCGAGCGAACGCGCGACCATGGCGATCATCGCCAAAAACGCCGCCAGCGCGGCAAGCTCGACCATATCCTGCATGATTCCAACAGCGCGATACATCATGACGACCTCCGGGCGAAAGACCGAAGGTTCTCTCTATGTTCTTTTTATGTTCACGTCAAGGTCTCGGGCCAAGATGACTCCCGACACCGATGCCGATCGTCGCGCGCATAGGCCCAAAGCTGTCCAGTCTTGGTTTGCCCCGTCCCCGATCAGGCGCCGGCGCCGCCGTCTCGTCTGCGAAGAGGCCGCAAATTACCTACCTGCATCTCGATTAGGGCCCAGCCGTCGGCTTCCTTCCACGTTTCCGAATCCGGCCAAAAGTTCTGTGCGTAATCAATCAATGGCATAATGTTCGCGGTGGAATAGCCCATCTCTTTCAATGTGCTAATCACGTCGCTGAGTTGATCGCCCGCAGGGAATTTTTTAAATAGCTCCATACCGCGAAGTTCGAACATTCTTCGATTTAGACGCTCAAGGCGAGCCCGCGTCCAGAAATCCAAGGCAACTTTACTGCCTTCGACGAGTCCCAGCTTCGTCGGGGAGAGCAAGTTCGAAACAGCTTGCGCGGGCAAAAAGAAAACCACGCCCTCGGCCATGACAAAAGTCTTGATCTTTGTGTCCCAGCCAGCCTTCACGAGCGCTGCGCCGACGTCATCGCTGGCGAGGTCGGCGCCGACGGATGCAACCCAGTCGGGTTTGGCGACCCCATGATCGCGAAGCACCGCGTATTTCGTTGCCAACATCTCGGAACGATCAACCTCGAACACCATGCAGCCGCCGGGATGGAACGCCGACATCCAGATAGCGCGCGTATCAAACCCGGCTCCGAGCACGATGACCTGAGCGTAAGCTTTCACCGCGTCCTCGATCCGGTCGCTGAACCAACGATAGCGCGCGGCGCTGAACGGCCGCACGACCGGGTCTATCTGGGTAGCCAGCGAGACAAGCCGTTCACCCTCATCAGAGACGAAATAATGCGCATAAGGATCCTGCGCGCCCACCGTTCGCATCAGGTCTTGGTCGGCCCGTAAAACACTGAGCGCATCCGCCGTTGTGCTAACGGCGCCTTCGAGATTGCCCATGGCTCGTCACTCATGTCGCTAAGCAGGTCCGCAGCATCAGTTCGCGGGACCGGGGTCTGCACGAAATTGCCGGAGCGCCGCATTTCGCTGGCTGCCATCCAACCGAACGTCGGGATCAATCCTGATATCGAGCACGACTGGCTTTGCGGGCCTGGCCGCCAGCGCTGCAAGAAGTTCGTCCTTGGTTTGGACGACGAGTCCTTCGGCTCCCATCGCGCGCGCAATAGCGGCGAAATCGACAAGTTGGGTCGTCATGTCGGTGGAAGCGCCGAATAGGTCATGCATGCCGAGATGGCACATGTTCAGCCGGCTATCGTTGACGACCAGGATCGTCACCGGCAGCTCCATCTGAACGGCCGTGGCAAGCTCGGACCCGTACATAAGAAAGCCGCCATCGCCGCAGAGCGCATAGACGCGTCGCGATCCAGCTCCCATTTGAAACCCGATCGCCGTGCATATGCCAGAACCCATCGAGCCAAACCCTAGGTTGGCGACGAAGCGCTTCCTGCGACAAATCTTCAAGTAATGTAGCGCTACCGATAGGTGCTCGCCCATATCCGATGTGAACACCGCGTCAGACGGGCACATTTCATTCATAGCGAGCGCCACGTCTATGGTTGTCAGCATGCCTTTGGCCGATTTCTGCGCCGGTAGCGTCGCGACGCCGGAAAAGGTCAGAGTTCTCTTGGCCGGTCGGCCGTCCGACTCCGACAGCATCCTGTCAAGGATAGCATCAATAGGAGCGTTGAAGGCGAGGTCGACCGGGTAATTCCTTCCAAGGCGCGCGGCGTCAATGTCAATCTGGATCAACACCTTCGTCGCCGCCACCAGAGATGACCACCCGTTGGTGGAAAAATCATTCAGCCCTGATCCACACACCAGGATGACATCAACGCCCCCGGACAAGTAAGCAATAGCCGACTCATGACCGCCGAAGCCCAGGATGCCAAGATATGACGAATGATCCTCCGGAAAGATGCCCTTGGCTTTCGGCGTGACCAAGATAGGCGCGCCAGTCAGGTCAACGAGATCGATGAGCGCTTCGGTGTCTCTGCGCCCGCCCGATCCGGCGATGATCAGGGGTCGTTTAGCATTCAGGAGCAAATTCACTGCGCGATGGCAGGCTGCACCGTCTATCTCATATTCGATACTTTTGCTGCCGGAAAAAAGAGCCCCCGCCGCAACGACGCTGGATGAGACGTTGAGCGGCAAAGACAAAAACGTCGGCCCCGACAAATCATCGATAGAGTGTCGCAGTGCTTCATGCGTTAAAGCGGCGGCCGTCTCCGGGCGCGTAACTTGAGCGGCAAAGCGAGTGATATTACGAACCATGGAAAGCGCATCGAATTCGTTTGTCGAGCCCTCCTGTAGTGCGCCACGACCAAAAGCCGTGGTTGGCACTTCACCGCTCAACATCAAGAGCGGTATCCGATCGTAATAGGCTGACGCCAATCCGGTCAGCGCATTGGTGATGCCCGGTCCTGCGGTCGTTATCACCGCGCCTGGCCGCCCTGTCGCCATGGCGTAGCCCATGGCGAGGAATATAGCGCCCGTCTCGTGTTTCGCATTGACGACGCGAATTTGAGGGCGCTCGACCAACCCAGCGTACAGGCTGGATACCGCGCCGCCGGGAATTCCAAAAATCGTATCGATACCGTGGTCTTGAAGAATGTCGAGAATCAGTCCGCCAACCGCGATTCTCCGGCCACGCTTTTCGCTCGCTTCGCTTTCAACGATCTGGCGCGGCGTTAGCCCCGCAAGCTCGCTGTCGCTTAAGCTCATTCGATGCACCCTGCTGATCTGGTCTCGGGTTCGATCGGTCAAACGCCGCGATCGGGTCCGCTCACGCTAACATTATTCGCCATGACGACTGAAGAGTAGACAAATAGTTTGCCTAAAGCGGGGCGCTGACATCAATAAGTCGTGAGCCTCCCCAGCCTACCCGCCAGCATATTTTGTCTAGCGCCGCCGAGCGGTGTGATACGGTTTCCGTGTGATTAGCGCGACGGGTTGGTAGCGCAGCGAGTCTAAGTTAGCGCTTCCAGGATCATGGGCTTGCAAGCCGCCGCTCTTCACGATCGAGCATCAGCTTTTGGAGGTGAGCCGAAGGCGCGCCTGAAAGCGTGGCCGAATGCGCTCTGCGAGGTATAGCCAACCTTGCTCGCTATGCCGGCGACAGTCTCATCGCCACGCGCCAGCGCCGCACGAGCAATGGTGAGACGCCACGCCCGCACGTAGGCGAGCGGCACGGTTTCCGCTTATTCCTCGCCGCGCGCCGCAGACGCTGCGATGAACAGCCTTGCCAACGGGATGTAGTAGTTTCAGGCGAGGAGTTTAGGGGCGTAACGAAATACGGGAATCGTTTTTCCGACAATCCGACGAAAGCTCGTGATGGGTTGGTCAGGATCGACATCGTCAGCTTGCGCCATCGCTCGGGCTATCTTTTGGACCTTGCTCATCAACACCCTCAGATAGTAATTTTTCTTTCTGTATGGGTTGCGCCTCGTCGGCCATTTCATGCTTGCGCCGAGGATAGAGGAACCGCGGTCGGATCACGAGTCGCGTCAATCCGGCTCGCTTTCAACCTGAGGCCCTATCCTTAAATTTCAAAGGAATCCGATACCCCGGGAGGCATCGTCTCAGCTTCAGAAAATGTTGTGTTCTGCTTGCCGGGGAGCGCGGCCAGTCGGAATAAGGCGGCGGTCACGCCTCGAGGCGCGTCTTCGCAGTCAGCCGGCCGCCTTGCGTGGCCGGCCGCGGCCGGGCTTGCCCTTGGCCGCGCTGTCGCTCTTGGGAGCGGCGCCGTTCTGGCGAATTTGACCAAGCCCGATTTTCTTCGCCAGCTCCGATCGCGCCGCCGCGTAATTGGCGGCGACCATCGGATAGTCGGGTGGCAGGCTCCACTTCGCGCGATATTGGTCCGGCGTCATTCCAAGCACCGTCAGATGCCGCCGCAAGGATTTGAATTTGCGGCCATCGTCGAGACAGATGAGATAGTCCGGCGTGATCGATTTGCGAACCGTCACCGCCGCGACGGGCGCGACGGGCTCCGCCACTGTCGGCGCCCCGCTCGCGATCCTCGCCAAAGCCGCATGCACCGAATGGATCAAAGCCGGCAGGTCGGCTGACGGCAGGGAATTATGGGCGACAAAGGCTGACACGATTTCGGTCGCCAGGGCGACGGGATCGGAATCCGTGGAAATGGGCTGCGGCATGGCGATGATCTCTCAAATATTGCCAGGAATATTCCAGCATCTCTATAGATCACTCGCCCCAGGCCAGCGCAAGCGCCCCCTTGAGCCAGTCGCGACGCCCTCCGAAAAGAAGACATGTGAAACAAAAGCAGAGCGCGGGCGCCTGAATCAGCGGACGCATCTCGTTTTCATGTCTTGTCGGCATTTTGTACTTGGCCCAGGCGCTCGATAATTTGCGCGGGCGACTCGGTCACCTCAAACCATTGCTCATCGGCCGTCGCCAGCGTGATGCGCGCGCCTGTATTATGCGCCTTGATCATTGAGGCATGCGCTAGGTTGACATAGATCGTCTCATCGTCGCTATGCGACGTGCATCTGACCCATTGATGCGTCATCGGCTGCTCCATTGCCATTGCTTCGCGCCAAATCTAACATGGGCGCCGCGCGAGCGCCTGTCGATCGGACAAATCTTCAAACGTGACCCGGCTTCCGCCAACGATCTCGTTGCGCTCGCTCAGCGGGCCAAGAGATTGGCTTTCTCATAATCGTCCCACGTCAGTTCGGTTGCGGCAATCATATCCCATTTCTGGAGCCGGCCAGTCCCGCCAGCTTCATTCGCGCCGCAGCCCAGCGCCGGGATCGGCGGCGCCGACCTTGGAATAGGCGCGCGCATGAACCGCGTCGAGCCCCGCTTCGACCGCTGCGCGCGCGCGCTCCATCGCCTGCTCGTCGGCGTTGGCGGGGACATGGATGAGATCGCCGACGACAATGGCGCCGCGTCCGAATGGCTTGCCAAGGCTCGCCCGATCCCATGATTTGAAATCGAACCGGCGGCTGGTGACGACCGCCGTCGGCGCGATCGGCCGGCCGGAAAGCTTCGCCAGCAGCACAATGCCGCTCCCCGCGACGCGCGCCCGCTTGGGGATGTCGGCGGTGATCGCCACCGAGGCGCCGCCCGCGAGCGCGCGCAGCATTTCGCGCATCGCCGGCGCCCCTCCTTTATCGCGCCGACCGGCTGAGCGCGCGCCCGAACCGCGTATCGGCGTGACGCCGAGGCGGCGCAAAGCGGCGGCGTTGACGCCGCCGTCGCCGTGGCGGGAGATCAGCGCCGCCATGCGCGCGATGGAGCGAGGCCACGCGAAAGAAATCATGAAATGCTGGCCATGCCACATCGCGACGATCAGCGGCGTCTGGCCGGCGATCGCCGCATCGAGGTCGGGCGGCTCGAAGGTGAAGCGGTTCGTGCGGCGCACGAGCCTGATATAGGCCGCCAGCAAAAGACCCAGCGTCTCCTGCACAAACTTCATCCGGCCAAGACGTTTTAGCATTTTTTAATGAACCAAGCCTCTGTCTATTGCGTTTAGCCGCCCGCAGTCAGGCGGCTTGATGGGCGCGTCGCGACGCGCGGTCAATAGCCCGCCCAATAGCGTTTGCGGCCTGGTCCATCTAGCCCGCTTGCGTCCGGCGGCGGCCCGATTCGATTTGCAGGGGCATCTTCAATTTGCCACCATCGCGCCCTAGGCGACATTGGGCGCCCGATGGCGGCATTGCCCGCGGTCGTCCCATTTCCGGCGACCGTCGCATTCCGACCCTGGAGAATTGCCCGGCAATGTCGTTCCTGTCTCCCGCCTCCGGCGAGCCTCCCGACCCGAAGTTCGAAAACGATGAGCGCGCCGAGGTTGGTCCTGCCGGACCAGCCGAACTCGCCAATGCGCCGGCGCCCGTGGATGAGGCCCTCTCGCGCGCCACCGCGCGAGAGGCGGATTTGCGTCTGTTCGCGGGCGCCAACGCCGATGTTTTCGTGAAGATGTCGAAGGCCCGGGAGACCGGGAGCGCGGGCGGGAACGCCGTCTGCTGGCCGGGATTTCTGTTCCCAGCCGCCTGGTTCCTCTATCGCAAGATGTACGGCTATGCCGCGATCACAATTCTCCTGCCGGTCCTCGCCAGCCTCGTCCATGTCCCGGGCGAAATCACGCGCTGGATCGGCTTCGGTTTCGCGTTTCTGGGCGCCTTCGGCAATCGGCTGTATCTCGCCAGGGCGCGCAAGATGATCGCTGAAATCCGCGCCGCCGCGACCGACGAAGCCAACGCGCGCGAGACGATCGCCCGAGCGGGCGGCGTCTCCGTCGCCGGCGCGGTCATCGGCGCTCTTCTGATCGCCGCCTTCGTCGCCTTCGCCCTCCTGAAAGTCTGATCGATCCCTGGCGCGCTGAATTTATCGGAGAGCGGATGATTCTGGTTCTGTCCTCGCGCATTCTGGCGCTGCCGGCCGCCCTGATCGGCGGCATGCTCGTCGCCCTCGTCATCCTGCGGCTGGGGCGCAAGAGCTTCTCGCCGCGGCTGTTTGGCGTCGCCATCGCTAGCGGCGCGATGGTGGCCTTCCTGCCGGCCGCGGTCGATTTCTTCGAAGCCAGGCTCCATCTCGTTCTGACGCCGTTCTGGGAGGCGACGATCAAAGCCTTCGTCCTTGCCGGCCTCGCCGAGGAGGGAGCCAAGCTCGCGGCGGCCTATTTCTTCGTGCGCCCCTATTACGAGCGCCGCACGGCGCGCGACCTGGTTCTCGGCGTCGCGTCGGTCGCGCTCGGCTTCGCGCTCCTCGAGAATGTTCTCTATGTTTTCGCCGCCGCGGATCGTTGGCCCGCGACCGCGCTGGCGCGCATGGCGACGGCGGTGCCGATTCATGCGCTGATCGGCATCGTGCTGGGCGGCGGCCTCGTCCGCGCCGAGTCCGAGCCGCGCGGCGCGATGCGCACGCTCCTCATCATGCGCGCCTGGCTCATCGCCGCGCTCTTGCATGGATTTTACGACTTCCCGCTCTTTCTGGGTCAGCATGCGCCGCTTTATCCAACGCCGCTCAACCAGTTCGCGCTTGCCTTTTCGGCGACGACGCCGACGCTGCTTTCGATCCTCTATCTGGCCGCGGTGGTCGCCGTCTGCATTGGCGCGACGCGCGTCATCCTTGGGCTTCGCAAAAAGGCCAGCGTCGAATCCGAACCGGGCGGCGCGGCGCGGCCCGTACGACCGAACTGGCTCAATAGATTTGTCTTCGCCCGCGCGACCGGGCTCATCCTGGGCGCCCTGCTGCTGATCCCGTCGGCGATCTGGATCGCCCTTGCGGTCAACGCGACCATCGCCGGCGTCATGCCGGTGATGACGCTCGACGCCCTGAGCGTCTGCGCGGCTTCGGCCATGATCGGCGCGCTTCTCCTGTCGCGCGCGGCGCCGAGGCCCGCCGGTGCGCCGCGCATCTCTCGCAAGGGCCGCATTCTCGCATTCGGCGCGCTCGCCGCCGTCGGCGTGGCGATCGTCGTCTTCCACAGCGCGATTGAAGCGGCGCGGCGCGATCTTCTCGCCTATGCGCTTGTCTTCAGCGGCAATTCCTATAGCGGCCAGGGCGATCTTGATCGCGGCGTGCAGAATTATGATTCGGCGCTTGCGTACAAGCCCGATTTCGTTCCCGCGTTCTTCCAGCGTGCGCTCGCCAACAAGACCTATCAACGCTACGATCGCGTGCTTGACGATCTCAACACCGCGGTGCGCCTCGCGCCCGACGACCCCGCGATTTTGGGCGAACGCGCCAACGCCTTCGAGAACCTTCACCAGTCGGACAACGCGGTCGCCGATCTCGACCGCGCGCTGACGATCAAACCCGACGAGCCGGTGCTTCTGTCCGTGCGCGCCGAAATCCTGACCAACAAGGGCGATTTCGACAAGGCCTCCGCCGATCTCGATCGCGCGCTGCAACTCAAGCCCGATCTCGCGCTAGCCCATGCCGGACGCGGCGATCTGTTCCTGCAAAAGGTCGATTACGGAAACGCATTGCGCGAGCTTGACGAAGCGATCCGCATCGATCCCAATTTCGCCACGGCCTATTTCACGCGCGGCCGGGCGCACTATTATCGCGGCGAATTCCCGGCGGCCGTCGCCGATTTCCAACAAGCCAACGGGCGCCAGCCCTATGCCTATTCCGCTCTATGGCTCTATCTGGCCCAGGCGCGCGCCGGCAAGAACGGCCGCGACGAGCTCATCTTCTGGGCAAGCCGCCTGTCGCCCAACGCCTGGCCGTTTCCGATCATCGAACTCTATCTTGGCGCACGGTCGGCGCCGTCCGCCCTCGACTCCGCCGCCAACCCCGATCAGGTTTGCGAGGCTGACTATTACGTCGCCGAATGGCTCGTCCTGCAGAACCTGAATGAGCCCGCGATCCCCGGGCTGAAACGCGCCGTCGACGCCTGCCCGAAGAGCTTCATCGAATATAGCGGCGCGGTCGCCGAACTGAGCCGGCTCGCGCCGCCCGCCGCGCCAGCTCCAGCGCCGGACGCCCCTGCGTCTCCGGCGCCGGAGACGCCTGGCGCGTCTTCAAACGCGGGCGAAGCCAAGCCTTGAATGCCCGCGCCGCCGCGCCTGAAGGAAACTCCTAACCATTTCAACGGTTCTGCCGGCCGCATCGGGCGCAAAAACCCGCTTGGCGCGCGCGAATTAACCTTTGCCGACGGCGCCATGGTTTCGATTGCATGAAGCCGCGGTCAAGCAAAGATGGCGCCGATCTCCAGCAACCGCCCGATCCCGCCAATTCCGGGCTATTTAGACGTTGTTGACCCAAAAGCTTAAGCCCTGATTATTCTTTATTTTACGGTCATGGACCTGAATCGGGATCGTTATAACTTGATGCTTTTACTTGGGCCGTTGGAAAAACGCCGCCCCTATCGTCATCCCCGGGGAATGACAGGGGACGACGATGATTTCGGGATTGGTCCGCGCCGGCGCGGCGGCAAGCATGATACTCGGCGCCTGGATCGCCTGGGGACAGCCGACCAGCGCCAGTTCGGTCGAGGCGAGCTATGCGGCGGTCGGCGAGGAGACCAGCGTGCCTTACGGCTGGGTCGATTTCTGCAAGCGCTATGAAAGCGAATGCGACGACGAACGCATCGCCGCCGTCGACATCAATCTTTCGGCCAAGGCTCTGCGCGAGATCACGCGCGTCAACCACTGGGTCAATGCGCATGTGGAGCCGATCAGCGACATGGATCATTGGGGCCTCGTCGATCGCTGGGATTATCCCCTCGACGGCAAGGGCGATTGCGAGGACTACGCGCTTTTGAAGCGCAAGATGCTGATTGACCTTGGCTTTCCGCGTCAGGCCTTGCTGATGACCGTCGTCAAGGACGAGAGCCAGGAAGGCCATGCGATCCTCACCCTGAAAACCAGCAAGGGCGAGTTCGTGCTCGACAATCTGAACGACGACGTGAAGCCGTGGACGACGACCCCGTATCGCTTCGTCAAGCGCCAGAGCCAGCAGGATCAGAACGTCTGGGTGATGCTTGGCCCGCCGGTGGAGGCGCCGCTCTATACGGCGCGTTAGACCGTAATCAAAGTTCCGAAGCGGGATCCGCCCCCTAAATCCCGTTTCGTCCTGAGGCCGGCCTTCCCCCCAAGGCCGGCCTCTCTTTTTCTAGCTTATCGCAACCATGCCTTTGGAGAAGCGTCGCCAGTTCTCGACATAATGGGCGGCCGACGCTTTGAGGCGGGCGACGGCCTCTTCATCAAGCGTGCGGATCGCCTTGGCGGGCGAACCGACGATGAGCGAATGATCGGAAAATGTCTTGCCTTCCGTCACCAGCGCGCCGGCGCCGACAAGACAGCCGGCGCCAATGCGCGCGCCATTGAGGACAATCGCGCCCATGCCGATCAGCGAGCCCGCGCCGATCGCGCAGCCATGCAGGATCGCATTGTGGCCGATCGTGCAATCTTCGGCGATATCGATGGGAAAGCCGATGTCGGTATGGAGCGTCGAACCTTCCTGAATATTGGTGCGCGCGCCCAGGCTGATGCGCTCGTTGTCGCCGCGTAAGGTCGCGCCAAACCAGATGCCGCAATCGTCCCCCAGCGCGACATTGCCGATGACGCTGGCGTTGGGCGCAATCCAGTAACGGCCCAACACGGGCAAAACCGGGCTGACCCCGTCGAGCGCGTAAATAGGCATTTCAAAGGTCTCCGTTCTGGCGAGGCGGTCTTTATCGCAACGAACGCGCGCGGAAGGCAATGACGTCGCAGCCTTCGCGAAACGACGACTCGCACCGGCGCCAAGGCTGCGCCAATGTTCCCGCCGACAATGCCGCGATTCGCACGAGGCCTTGCGGAGAGTCGAAACTGATGTCTTCGAAATTTACCGCGTTGTGCGTCGGCGCGGCGGCGCTGCTTTTGCTCATTGGCGCGGGGCTCTTCTTGCATTTTGGGCGAGGCGGCGCGGCGCCGCCAACGCGCCAGGCTTTTGTCGGCGCGGCGCGCTTCACCTTGCTCAGTGGCTATTTCCGGCCATCCTCGCGGGACGGCGGGCGCCTCGACCGCCTCGACCTCGCCGCCTTCTTCCCCGATTTCGGCCCGGCCGGCGAGGCCGGCGACATCGACGGCAAGACCGATCTCGCCGAACGCTATCAAAGACTGGTGTTCATCACCGTCACGCCAGCCGATTCCAGCCTCGATCCGGCCGAGCGGCCGACCAAGCTCTACGCGCGCTTCCTTGAGCCCGATCAATGGAGCCATCCCGGCGGCCTCCTCGCGAGCGCCTTTCAGGCGGGCAGCCCCTTCGAGGGCCAGGAGCTGTATTTTGCGGCGCCGGAGGGCCGCGCCTTCTCGGCGCGCTGCAGCCGCCCCGACCAGACGCAAAAGACGCCCAATTCCTGCACCTATGACTTCCGCGTCGACGGTCTCGACATCGAGCTGCGCTTTTCCGCGGCGCTCCTCTCGGAATGGGAAAAGCTGAGTGCGGGCGCGCGCGGGCTTATCGAGGCGGCGCGGCGTTAGAGCTAGGCGCCGTGAGGCGGAAAATCGGCCAATGGTCGTCGCGAACGGGTCTGCGCCGCCCTCTTGCACGGCGCCGGATGGCTTGGCGGTCGGCGATGGAAGAGCCGCGGAATAGTCGGGGCCGCCGAAGCGCCCGCTAAAACCCTTGCTAAGTCCTTGATTCTCGCTCGTGCGGAAGCGCATTTCCATCCGCGAAACGAGCGATATCAAGGGCTTGAGTCCGTTTTGCCTTCCCAATGCATTTTCCGCGCGCAGAACAGGCGCTGCGCGCCTATCGCGGCTGACGCGGCGGCATTGGCGCGGGCCATGCGCCTTGACCGGACGATTAGGCTTTCTGGCGGACGGGTCGGGCCGATCAAGTCAAGACTCCGTGGGCTCGGCGTTTTGGAAATAGAGCCGGAAGACTAGCATAAATTTCCAATTTTCAGAAATAAAATGTCGGCTCTTATCGCGTTAGCTGTTGGTATGGCCCCATGCCAATGGCGCTGGAGATCCAGTTCTCCGGATTGGCCTGTGGTCCCCAC
>NZ_LMUI01000016.1:407748-430784 GCF_009765995.1 Methylocapsa sp. S129 | reverse complement strand
CACCGCCACATTGTTGACGATCGTGTCCGGCTTGTAGCCGGCGGCCATGAAATAGGCGTGCAACGTGTCGGCGTTCGACACCAGTCGCTCCGGGGTCAGCTTGTCATCGGTCGCCTTCGACCAGGAAACGCTGACCTGAATGAGCTTCTTGGTCTTGTAGCCAAGGACGTAGGAAACCTCCGCCCCGCCGCCTTCCGGCAGCGCGTCGGACGCTTTGATCGACAGAACCTGAGTATGCTCCGCGCCATTTTGCGAAACGCGCACGCCGTCCGCGCCAACGGCAAAATCCTTCGTGATCGCGGCCCGGACATCGGCCTCAACCATGCCAAAAAGGGCCGATCGGAACCCGGCGACCTCCGCCGCAGTCTGCGCAGGCTCGGCTGGCGCGGGGGCGACAGGAGGAGCGGCCGAACCTGCGCCCGCCGCCGGCTGTGGCGATACCAAAGGTGGAGGCGAAGCGGAGACGCTGTTGCTTGTATTGCTCGGCGCGACCTGCGCGGCAAATCCCGCCTCGGCCATGCCGGAAATGGCCAAAAACGCCGCAAACATGCGACTTGCGACGACGCCGATGCTACGATTCACAATCAACTTCACGATCTCCCACCTCACCCGATCTCGAAAGATTTTGCCGGCGCCGCCACGCGGGAAGCGTGGTAGTGATTAGACTTGTCTTCACACATCTATGAAAAATGCGAAAAAAATGCAACAAGTATGTTAGGAATGCGTTAACGTTTGATTCAAGAGGCCCAGGAATGTTTGAAACCGGTTCGCCAGGGTTTTTGCTTCCAATCACCCAGGCAGAGTCACGGCGATACGCGAGCGCCGGACAATTCCCGGCTCCGTGCGATGCATGAGAGTTCAGTGAGACGGCGACGGGTTGGCGTCGCCGACGCCGCATGGTGCGGACATCCGATTGTGCTCCACCCTCCATGCTGGAAGGTTTGGCGCCATCGGCGTCGAAACCTTTGTATCCGACGTATGAGTGGACTAAATCTCGGAATCGCCGCCGGGATTGCCGACCGGAAGCGTCGACCGATCCTTCCCGGAACTTCCAAAATGATGCGAATTGACGAATGAGGAATGAAAATCGCCACGATCGGATGATGCAGCGGGTGCGGCTGGCGTTCCTCAACTTTGGCTACGGTCAACTGACGATGGGTGGGCTGGCTAAAGCTTGTGATCTCACTGCCAGGGCGCTCTACTATCATTTCAAGAGCAAGGAAGACGCGTTTCGCGAGTCGATCCGCTGGAACCACATCGGCGAAATCCAACGCGGCTGGGACGCAGGTCGGCGGAAGCTTGCACGCGGAGGCAGCGCGGTCGAGGTGATCGTTGCGATTTTGGATGCCCGGTTTGGAGAGACGCGCCGGGATTTGGCGCTCTCCCCTCATGCGTCGGAACTCAACTTTGAGGCCTTCCACCGTTGTATGGACATTATCGCGCAATCGGCGGTCGTTTTTCAGGCGGGACTCGCCGAGGTCCTCGCCGATCTGGAAAAGCGCCATCTGATTCAGCTTCGGCCGAACCAAACGCCGGCCGATGCCGCGCAACTGCTGGCCGACGGCGCCCGGGGGGTAAACCAGACGCTGCCAAACCTCCCAGCCGCCACATTGCCGGAGCGCTATGCGCGCATGTGCGACGCCCTGCTGTACGGTATTACCGAGCCTGCGGCCAAAGCGAGCCGCCAAGCGGCGGCGCGCGGCGACGCGCCGACAGACCGAGCCTCGGCCGAGAGCCTTCTCACATCCGAGAAACGCGCCAGCGCCGACGGGCGCCGGTAGTCGCGAGGGCTGAAACCCTTGTCGTCGATGGGTTCGAGCAAAGCCGCTCATCGCGCTGACGTCAAATTGTCGAGAGAAGCTCTGCTCGCAAGATAAGGTCGCCGCGCTAGGAGCCCGAATATGACCGAGAGAGTCAGGGCCGTCGCTGATACGATTGCGAGAGAATAGCGCAACTTGGCCTCATCGCGCAGGACAAAGTCCGTGACAAACGCCACCGATGTCGGGCCGAGTCCAAGACCAATGAGATTCGACACGAGAACCGCGACCGCGGTCGTAACCCCTTGCAGGCGGCTCGGAAGCATCTCCTGCAAAGCCGCGGGGCTATTGCTGATCAATAGGGTGTAAAAGAAGATCGCGGGCGTGAGCAGCGCAAGCGTCAGCCGAGCGTCGCCGGCGAGGAGTCCAACGACGGCGAAGGGCAATGCAAGCAAGCTGCCGCCGATCATCGCCCTCAGCCGGCCGTCGCGCAGACCTCTATTGGTCAGGGCGTCGCCGATGAGGCCGCCAGCGATAACGCCGAGAATGCCGCAGGGGATGACGATCGCGCCGAACGCCGTCCCGGCCTGCGCCGTCGTGAATCCATAGGTGCGGATCAGGAGACTCGGCACCCAGGCCGTCATCGCCTGAGCGCTCATCGCGCCGAAGGCGCCGCACAGCAAAAGGCATGTCAGCGTCCGCGCGTTCGATCGGAAGAAAACCATGACGTCGGACAGGCTGGCGCCGGTTGAAACATCCGCATGCCGACGCACGGGCTCGCGCAAAGTCGCCGCCCAGAACGCTAAAAGGAGCCCCGGCGCGCCAATCAGAACGAAAACGCCTTGCCAAGGTTTGAGGTCGCCCATCAAGGGCAGCGACAGGCCGCCGTAAGCCGCGAGCCGCGCAATCAGGGCGGCTCCCAGCAGAAACGCCAAACCTGCGCCAATATAGGCGCCCATGGTGAAAAGCCCGAACGCCAAGCCCAGACGCTTCCGAGGCACAGCGTCGATGATGACCGAGAAGCCTGCCGGAAGCAGCGTCGCCTCGCCGATGGCGACGCCGATCCTGCAGAGGAGCAGGCCGAGGAAACCGCTCGCGAGCCCGCAGCCGACGGTCATCAGGCTCCAGCAGGCGACGCCAAGCGCAATGATCGTCATGCGTCTGGAGCGATCGACCAAGCGCCCGATCGGCAGTCCGCTCACGACGAGGAAAATCGAAAAGGCGAACCCCTGCAGGAGGCTCACATTGACGTCGCTCAGCCCGAAATCGCGTTTGATCGGCTCGACCAGGAGGCTGAGAACATAGCGGTCGAGGAACGAGAACGCATAAGCCGTCGCCAGAACCGCGACGAGATACCAGGAATAGATTTGGCCCGCTCGTTCCCTCGCGGGGGGAACGGCCAGGTCAGCTTTGCTCATGCGATCATGGCGGCGCTTCTCGTCCGCAAAGCCTATATTCCCGATCACGTCCGCCGCAACCCCCGTGCGGGCGCCCGTCATCACGGACCCCCGACGTCTGCAGGCGACGAACCGCGGCGAAAAAGCATGACGTTCCTGTGATCAGCGTTTCGGAAACCGATATCCGGCTGAAACAATGATAATTCGAATTCACTGAAACGGTCTGACTTTTATTGGGATGACTTTGCGCTGGGGGCTTCGGGCCGCGCGCCGATGCGCCGCGGGTTGGTCAAAGCCGCTATCGATGATGATCAGCTTGACAGACCACTGGCGATGAAGCGCGTTTATCGACGACCTGCCGCCATATGCGCCGGAGAGGCCGTCCCCCGCGGGCCTTCAACCGTTCGCGACTAACGTGTCGGTTCGCGCCCGCTTCGCAAGACGTTCCTGTGCGACGCGTTCATGAACGTCGGCGATTGCGCGGCTCAGATCGCCGCCGAGACCGAAACCATCCAACATTTTCGCGGCTTCGCGCATTTCCGCGGCGCGCCTGATCCCATGCTGCTCGACGCGGCCGCGCATCGTCGCGGCGAGCGCAGCGAAATCGAGGCTCGGGAAGGTCGCGTCCAGGCTTTGAACGACATCCTCGAACACCCCGCACTTGTCCGCCGCCTCGGAGAAGTCGATCATCAACGCCTCCATGCCCTTGATGACGATGCTGCGGCAAAGCTTTGTCGCCGACGCCCGGCCGATCTCATCGGAGACGACATCGATCTTCATGCCCATCGGATTGAGCAAATCGGCCGCTCTCCGGGCGGCCTTTCCGCCGGCCAGGATGGGCACGGCGAGCCCCCTGCCCGGCACGTTGGCCATAACAGCGCAATCCACATAAGCGGCGCCGGCGGCTTCGACGAAAGCCGCCGCCGATCGCTTCGTGTCTGGCGCGACGGAATTGAAATCGAGGAAAATTTGGCCAACCCGCAGATATCTAGCCGCCGCCGCCGCCGCGGGCGCCGCCTGATCGGCGGTGACAACCGAAATGACGACGTCGCAGCCGCTGCAGAAAGCGTCGAGATGAGCCATAGCCTTCACGCCGGCCGATGCGGCGCCGGTGGCGCATTCCGAAAAAAACGCGGGACTTTCAAACAGGATGTCGTACGCGCGCACGGACGCCGCCGGAGCGCGCGCAAATTCCGCGCCGAGTAATTTTCCCGCCTCGCCAAAGCCGAGAAGTCCGATGTTGACGCGCGTCGCTTCCGTCATCTGGCTTCACTCGTGTTCGGGGGAATAATCGACATAGACCAAGCCTGCCGCGGCAAGCGGTTCGCGCATCTTGTAGAGATCGAGACCGAGCTTGCCCGAAGCCAGGATTTCGCGCTTCTCCGCTTCATTGGCTTCGCGCGCTTCTCCCGCCTGAGCAACCGCGCGCGCGTCACGCCTGGATACGACCACGACGCCGTCGTCATCGGCGACGACGGCGTCGCCCGGCCTCACCAAGGCGCCCGCGCAGACGATCGGAATATTCACGCTGCCCAGCGTGGCCTTCACCGTCCCTTTGGCGTTGATGGCGCGCGACCAAACGGGAAAGCCCATCTCCGTCAGGCTCTTGACGTCGCGCACGCCCGCGTCGATGACGAGCCCGCGAACGCCGCGCGCTTTCAACGATGTTGCGAGCAGGTCGCCGAAAAAACCGTCGGTATTGTCCGTCGTCAGGCCGACGACCAGAATATCGCCGGGCTGGCATTGTTCGACGGCCACATGCAGCATCCAATTGTCGCCGGGCTGGGCAAGAACGGTGACCGCCGAGCCGGCGACCTGTGCGCCCGTATAGATCGGCCGCATGTAGGGTTTCAGCAAGCCAGTGCGGCCTTGGGCTTCGTGCACCGTCGCCACGCCAAGCCTGGCGAGCCGATCGACGGCTTCGGTTTCGGCGCGCGGCGGATTGCGTACGACGATCGTTTTCATGCCAGTTCCTCGACGACCATGGGGAACAGACGCTGATAGGCTTCGCCGTACGTCATCGCCCGCCCGCTGTTGCGCCCGCCCTGCATGCCGCGCTGAAGCGCCACGCGCGTGTAATATTCCCAAAGGTGCTTTTGCGCAGCGAGGACATGAAACGCTTCGACCTTGCGCTCCCATACCTCGTCGATGTTCAGGATGACGTTCGGCTTGAAATTGCACATTTCAGGTTGATGCGGTTCGAACAGAAAGACCGGCGGCGCCGTGTAGCTGTAATCGGCGCGCGGCTTATGGCCCATCGCCTGCGCGACGATGCGCGCTTCCTGGGCGAGGCGCGCCGCTTCCGGATGGTCGACATTATAGGGATCTTCGAGCGAGTGGGTGAGGATGAAAGAGGGATTGGCCTCGCGATTGACGTCGATCAGCCGATCGAGCATGGCCTCGGTGACGCGCAAGGGATAATCGCCGGCGTCGAAAAATTCGATTTCGGCGCCAAGAATCGCCGCGGCCTTTTCGGCCTCCGCCTTGCGCTGGCTCTTAACCTCTTCGAGACTGACGCCGCCTTTTTTCCAGGCGAACTGGCTTTCCCCACGCTCGCCGAAAGAGAGACAAACGATCTTGACCCTGTAGCCCTTGGCCGCATGCAGGGCGATCGCGCCGCCCGCGCGCCAAACGAAATCGCCAGGATGGGCAGTGACGACGAGCGCGGCGGCGCCGGCATTTTTCATCTTACACTCCAAGAAGGCCGGTCAGTCGGCGGCGCTGATTTCAATAGTTTCGCGCGGGAAAGCGACGCCGTCGAACAGAAGCCGCGCGGTGCGAAGCAAGCCAGCGCGCTCCACGACGGATCGTTCGGCGGTCCCGCCAACCGCAATTCGAACATCAAAGACGCCCGTCGGATGTTCGATCGCCAGAAGCTTTTCGCGGCCCGCAGGCAGGTTTGCGACGCGCGCGGCGGGCGAGCCCGGCAGAATGCAAGCCGTCGCCACCGATACGGCGGCGAAGACGCCGATCGAGGCATGGCATTCATGAGGAATGAAGCTGCGGGTCGCAATCGCGCCGCCTTTAGCCGGCGCCGCCACAAGACACATTTTCGGAACGACCTTGTCGCGAACGTCGCCCAGATTCATCAAAGGGCCGGCCGCAAGGCGGATTTCTTCAAGGCGCCCCTTGAGCTCTTGATCGGCGTTCAATTGATCGCGCGGCTCATAGCCGGTGCGTCCGAGGGCGGAAGCCTCGATGACAACGACCGGCATGCCGTTGTCGATTAGCGTGACGTCGACGCCGGCAACCCGGTCGACGGAATGGCCCGTCGGCAGCAGGGACCCGCAAACCGACCCTTCAGCGTCAAGAAAATCGATGACGATGGGCGCGGCCGTGCCCGGCGCGCCATCGATCCGCGCCGCGCCGGCGTAATTCACCCGCCCTCCAGGCGTCTCCACCGAGAGTTCGGCGATCGTGCCGGTGTTCAATGTGCGCACCTTGACCCGGGTCAACGAACCCGAAGGTTTGATCAGGCCGCGCTCGATGGCGAAGGGCGCGACGCCGGCGAGGATATTGCCGCAATTGGGCGTGATGTCGACCACCGGCCTGTCGAGCAGAACCTGGCCGAACAAGAAATCCACGTCGATTCCCGGCTCACTGGAAACGGACACGATCGCCACTTTGCTGGTCAACGGATGCGCGCCGCCGAGGCCATCGACCTGCCGCGCGTCGGGCGAGCCCATCACCGAGAGGATGATCGCATCCCGCGCCGCGGGTTCGGCCGGCAGATCGCTGGCGAGGAAATAAGCGCCCTTGGAGGTGCCCCCGCGCATCAGCGCGCATCGGATGCCATGCTGCATGATTGCGTTTCCATAAACAGCGCCGCGCCCCGCTTAACGTCGAGGGGTCGTCGTTCGCCTCGACACTGACGCAGCGCGTCTCATGCAACAAATGCATTCTTTCGCAGAACTTATGAAAGCCTCTCATCGGCTTTCGAGCCTTTTGCGAAATGCTTAACGATCATGCCGCGAAATTCCGTCGCGAGCGGCGACAGAGGTCTGTCGCGCTTCGAGATGATGCCGAGGCTACGCGAGAGGCTGGGGTTGCGAAGCGCTATGCCCTTCAAAGTCGGACTCAGATGAAGATTCAGGGCGAGACGGGGAATGATCGTCGCGCCGACCCCGGCTTCGACCAGACTCACCGCGGTGGCCGTATGTTGCGCCTCATAACGCCATTTCAGCATCTCGCGCCGCGCCCCCAAGGCGTCATCGATAAGCTGGCGGTTGCCGGTTTGCGGACTGACGCGGATCAACGGCACATCGACGAGATCGTCCCAGTCGACCTCGCTGTTCTTGGCAAGGGGGTGGTCCTTGCGGCAGACCAGGAGAAAAGGCTCCTTCAGCAGCGTCTGGAGATGGAGATCCCATGAATTGGCGGCGACGATCGTCAGGCCGAATTCGGCGACGCCGGAGCTGACGAGTTCACCGATTTCGGTCGCCGAATTGTCGTAAATTCGCACGCGCACGTCGGGATGCTTGCTTTGAAATCGTCGGATCAAGGCCGGCAGGTGATTGGTCGCGATCGTCGGCAGACAGCCAAGACTCAACAAAGCCTGCTCAGGCTGACAGGCCTCGCGAATCTCGCTCAAGGAAGCGGCGATCTCATTGATCGCCCGGCGCGCCTTTGGAAGAAGGTCAGTCCCGGTTCGCGTGAGCGTCACCTCCCGCGTGGTGCGCGTGAACAGTTGAGCGCCAAGATCGTCCTCGAGCTTGCGGATACGATGGCTCAGCGCGGTTTGCGACAGGTTGAGATGAGCGGCCGCGCGCTGGAAGCTGCCGCGCTCCGCGATACTAACGAAAGCCTGGAGGCCGAGAAAATCAATGCGCACGCGCCTGAACCCTGGTTTCCTGCACAATATTCATAAATGCGCCAATAAAACTAATTTGCTTCATCTATCGCGCGATGGTCTTTTCAATGACGCGACGACCGGCTTCGCCGCCGCCACAAAGATTCGCGTGCGAGAAGGAAGGACGATTTACGGTGAGCGACGCGGAACCCTGCCACGACATCGCGCATCTCGCGCATGTGGAGTTGCTCACGCCCAAGCCCGAAGAAAGCCTGCGCTTCTTCCTCGACGTGATGGGCATGCAGGAATCGGCCCGGGCGGGCGATTCCGTCTACCTTAGGGGCTGGGACGATTACGAGCATCACACGCTGAAACTCACCGCATCGAAACAACCCGGCATTGGGCATTTCGCTTTTCGCGCGGCGAGCCCGGCGGCGTTGCAGCGCCGGGCGAAGGCCTTGCAGGCGACCGGTCTCGGCGTCGGTTGGACCGATGGCGACGTGGGACATGGGCCAGCCTATCTCGCGCGCGATCCCGATGGCCACAAAATCGAAATCTATTATGAAACCGAATGGTACAAGCCGACGGCGGCGCTCAAGCCGGCGCTGAAGAACCAGGCCGCGCGTTACGCCTCCCATGGCGTTGGGGTGCGCCGGCTCGACCACCTGAATTTGCTCGCCCATGACATCAAGGGAACGCGCGAGTTTCTGGAAAACGCCGTCGGACTTCGAACGACGGAGATGATCGTGCTCGACACGGGCGTCGAAGAGGGAATCTGGCTGACCGCGACCAATAAAAGCTACGATATCGCCTATACGCACGACCATACGGGAGCGAGGGGACGCTTCCATCACGTCACCTATGCCGTCGATTCGCGCGAACTGGTGCTGCGCGCGGCGGACATTTGCCTCGAACATGGCGTACACATCGAGACGGGTCCGCATAAACACGCCATCCAGCAAACCTTCTTTCTCTACGTGTTCGAGCCTGGCGGCAACCGCTTCGAGGTCTGCAATGCTGGCGCACGTCTGATTCTGGCGCCCGATTGGAAACCGATCGTCTGGACAGAGGCCGAGCGCGCCAAAGGACAGGCCTGGGGCCTGCAGACGATTTCAACCTTCCACACCTACGGCACGCCGGACGCCGAACAGAACAGAACTCTTGATTCTGATTCGAAATCGTAGGATAGTTTGGGATCAAACAATTCGGCTCAATCAAGGCCGAGAGCTATCCAGCGTCCGCCGCGGCGCTTCTTTTTGGGAGGAAAGAATGGTTTCCAAATCCGGGATCGGTCGGCGTACGATTTTAAAAGGCCTCGTTGCGGGCAGCCTCACGACGGTCGCCGGTCAAAGAATGGCCTTCGCCGCGCCGCGCGCGATCAAAATCGGCCTCGTCATGCCGCAAACCGGCCCGCTCGCCTTTTTCTGCGAGCATATGCCTTTCGTGCTGGACCAGGTGAAAGCGAAGATGGGCGGCCATTTCGAAAATGGCGGCGCGCAACACCCCTACGAGATCATCATCAAGGACAGCCAGTCGAATCCCAATCGCGCCGCGGAAGTGACGCAGGATCTCCTCCTCAACGACAAGGTCGACATCGTCGCGACCTTCGCCACGCCGGAAACGGTCAATCCGGTATCCGACCAATGCGAATTGAACGGCGTGCCCTGCGTCAGCAATGACGCGCCGCTCGAGCCTTATTTCTTCGGCCGCAGCGGCGATCCGAAGAAGGGCTTCGACTGGACCTATCATTTCTTCTTCAGCGGCGAGGAGCTCGCCAGCTCTCTCATTCCTTTCTGGAACCGCCTGCCGACCAACAAAATGATCGGCGGGATCTGGCCGAACGACGGCGACGGCATCGCGCAGTCCAAGGGTTTTCCCGGCCTCTTCACCAAGGCGGGATTCAAGGTCACCGATCCCGGCCGTTTCGACATGCCGGCCAGCGACTACAATGCGCAGATCGCGGCGTTCAAAGCGGCCGGCTGCGAGATCGTCACGGGCGTCGTGCCCCCGCCGGAGATGACGACTTTCTGGAACGGTTGCGCTCAGCAGGGCTACAAACCCAAAGCCGTCTATATGGGCAAGGCCCTGGAATTCCCCGCCGCGATCGCCCCCATGGGCGCGCGGGCGGCCGGGCTGACCACCGAAGTATGGTGGAGCCCGACCGCTCCGTTCAAGTCGAGCTTCACCGGCCAGTCTTCGAAGGATCTGGCGGACGCCTATGAGAAGTCCAGCGGCCGGCAATGGTCGCAGCCGCTTGGCTTCCGCCACTCCTTGTTCGAAGTCATCTTCGATGTGCTCAAGCGCGCGCAGGATCTCGACAAGGCCGCCTCAATCAGGGACGCGTTGAAGGCGACGAAGCTCGACACGATTGTCGGCCCGATCGACTTCAGCAAAGGGCCTTTCCCGAACTGCGCCTTGACGCCGCTGGTCATTGGGCAATGGCTCAAGAGCCCGAACTCAAAATATCCCTTCGACATCGTCGTCGTGGACAACACCAATTTCCCGAATATCCCCGTCGCCGGAACGCCGCAGGTGATCTCCTACGGTTGACGGCGAAGCCGAGAGAGATCGAGAACAAAGGCCCCCATGCTGGAGCTGCAATCGCTTTATCGCCATTTTGGCTCCTTGAAAGTGATCGACGGCCTGGATCTCAGCGTCGCCAAGGGCGAAGTCCTTGGTGTGCTCGGCCCAAACGGCGCCGGCAAGACCACCTTGTTCAACGTCATCCTCGGCGTGCTCGCGCCGACGGCGGGCAAGATTATTTTCGAAGGGCGCGAAATGACTCGCATGCGGCCATGGGACCGCTGCCGGGCGGGCATCGGGCGCACCTATCAGGTGCCAAAGCCCTTCTCCAATATGAGCGCCTATGAGAACGTGCTGGCGGGGGCCGTCAGTGGAGGCGGCCTGCCGCTCCGCCAAGCGCGGGACTGGGCCATGGAAGTGCTCGATCTGACCGGCCTCGATCACCGCACAGCGAGTCCGGCGGGCAGCCTTTCGCTCCTCGATCTCAAGAGGCTCGAATTCGCCAAGGCGATCGCCTGCCGCCCGCGCCTGTTGCTGCTTGACGAAATCGCCGGCGGCCTCACCGATTATGAATGCGATGCGCTGCTGGAGATCGTGCAGACTGTTCGCAAACAAGGGGCCACGATCATCTGGATCGAACATGTGATCCATGCGCTGCGCCGCGTGGCGACTAGGCTCGCCGTGCTCTATGGCGGCGCCATCATCAGCAATGGCGCACCTGACGCCGTTCTGGCCGACCCAAAAGTTCGCGAAGTCTACCTCGGCGTCGAGGCCTAGGCCGTGGCGTCGAGCGCACTTCTGTCGATCGAAAACCTTTCGGTGTTCCACGGCCAGTTCCAGGCGATCCACGACCTCAACCTTGAGGTCGCAGCAGGAGAGATCGTCTCCATCATCGGAGCCAATGGCGCCGGCAAATCCTCGCTTCTGAAAGCCATTATGGGGCGCGCCGACCGCATCGAGGGCGCCATTCGATTCGAGGGCGCCGATCTCGCCGGTCGGTCGACGGCGGCCATCGTGGGCGGCGGCGTCGCTCTGGTGCCGGAAGGGCGGCGCCTGTTCCCGTCCCTGACGGTGGAGGAAAACCTCAATATCGGTTGGGAGGTCGGAACGCGCGGCGACGTTGGTTTCGAAGATGTCTACGGCTATTTCCCCATGCTGCGGGAGCGACGCCGCCAGAAAGCGCGGGAATTGTCCGGCGGTCAGCAGCAGATGGTCGCCCTTGCGCGCGCCTTGCTGGCCAGCCCGCGCCTGCTTCTCTGCGACGAGATCAGCCTCGGACTTGCGCCTACGATCATCAACGATCTCTACGAGATCATCGCCAAAATTCGAGATCGCGGCGTCGGAATCGTTGTCGTCGAACAGGACATCGCGCGCTCACTCGCGGTCGCCAATCATTTCTACTGCCTTCTCGAAGGCCGGATTAACCTCAGCGGACGCCCGCAGGACACCACGCGTGAGATCGTGGCCAAGCATTATTTCGGAGTCTGAGATGCTGGCCGCCATCGTGAACCAGATTCTGCAGGGCGTGCTCCTCGGCGGCCTCTACGCCATGTTCGCGATGGGCCTGTCGTTGTCCGTCGGGATTCTGCGATTCGTGAACATCGCCCATGGCGACCTGATCGTCGCGGCGTCGTTTCTGCTGCTCACTTTGACGTCTCAACTCGGCCTGCCGCCGTTTCTGGCGGTGCTGCTGGTCATTCCGGTGGCTTTTGGGGGCGGATATCTCTTGCAAAGGCTGTTGTTTCAGCGCGCGCTCGGCAAGAGCGTGCTGCCGATCATTCTGGTGACCTTCGGCCTCTCGATCATCATTCAGAACGGGCTGCTCGGCGCTTACGGCGCCGACACGCGCAAAGTAGCGGGAGGCGCTTTCGAGACGGCGACGCTGGCCCTTGGCGACGGCGTCAATATCGGCGTGCTGCCGCTGACGATTTTCTTGACCGCCGTCGCCATGATTGGATTGCTTGACCGCCTGCTCTACGCCACGCGCATTGGCGCGCGCATCCGCGCCGTCTCCGACGATGTCGCGACCGCCGATCTCGTCGGTCTGCCGTCCGCGCGCATCTATGCGATCGCGATGGGCGTCGTCGGCGTGACGATCGCCATTTCGGCCGGCTTCATGTCGATCTGGACCAATTTTGACCCGGCCAGTGGTCCGAGCCGTCTCATCACGGCTTTCGAAGCGGTGGTGCTGGGCGGCCTTGGCAGCCTCTGGGGGACATTGGCCGGCGGCATTGTTCTTGGCGTCGCGCAGAGTCTGGGCGCGCAAGTTGACGCCGCCTGGCAGGTCCTCGCCGGACATCTGGTGTTTCTGACGGTGTTTCTCATCAGGCCGCAGGGCCTTTTTCCCCGCTCCTGAGGCCTGCGATGTTCGAACCCAAAGCTTTCTGGACTGTGGCGATGGGACGGGGGCTGCTCGCGCTCGGCGCCGCCGTTTTGATCGTCGGCCCGGCGTTGTTCTCCATTCCGCAGCTTCAACTGCTCACGCAGTTCCTTTCGCTGCTTGTGATCGCGATCATGTGGAATCTTCTGGCCGGGTACGCAGACATCGTCTCCATCGGCCAGCATGCCTTTGTCGGCATCGGCGCCTATGCGTTTTACGGCTTTGCTGTTTTCGCCGGACTGAACCCGTTCATCGCCCTTGTCATGGCGGGCGCGACGGCCCTGCTCTTCGCGCTGCCTGTCATGCTGGTGATCTTCCGCCTGCGCGAAGCCTATCTTGCCGTCGGCAGTTGGGTCGTGGCGGAAACCCTGATGCTGATCGCAGGGAAGCTCTCGGCGTTTGGCGGCGGGTCCGGCGTCAGCATGCCGGTTTCCGTGGTCAAGGAACTCGGGGCGCAGCCCGCGCTTCGCTACGAGACCATCTATTGGCTGTCATTCGCCCTGGCGGGATTGGCGCTGGCGTCGACCTTCATCCTCATGCGCTCTCGCGTCGGCATCGGCCTCACCGCGATGCGCGACGACGAGGAAGGCGCCGGCGCGATCGGCGTCAATCTCATCCGCTCGCGCATCCTATGCTTTCTTTGGGCCGCGCCGTTCCTGGGCATAGCCGGCGGAATCATCACCTTGCAGAAGCTGCGCGTCGCGCCCCCGGCGTCCTTCAGCATTACCGATTGGACCGTTTATGTGATTTTCATCGTCGTGATCGGCGGCATCGGTAGTTTTGAAGGCCCGATCATCGGCACGATCGTATTCTTTCTGATCCGCCAATATCTCGCCGATATTGGGGTATGGCATTTCATCCTGCTGGGCGTGCTGTCGATCGCGGTGATCCTGGTCGAACCGCGCGGCCTTTGGGGTCTGCTGCGCCGGATCGTTCCTCAGGATCTGATCCCCGTCTCGCATGCTCCGCCAAGACGACGACGTGCCCAAACGCCGGATGCCGATAAGGCGCCCTCACCGACTTTATAAAGCTGAACAGGGAGGCAAGACGATGATGAACATCAATATGCTGATCAATGGCGACGAGGCGGCGGCCAGCAATGGCGCAATCTTCGAGCGCATCAATCCGATGACGGGCGGCGCGGCGACGCGCGCCGCCGCCGCGACCGAGGCCGACGCACGGCGAGCGGCCGATTCCGCCGCCGCCGCCTTTCCCGCCTGGTCAGCCCTGGGCCCCGGCGCCCGGCGCGCGGTGTTGTTGAAAGCGGCCGATGTCATGCAGAGCAAGGCCGCCGCTTTTACTGAACTGATGATCGAAGAAGTCGGCGCGACGGCGCCTTGGGCCGGCTTCAACGTCTATCTCGCGAGCAACATGCTGCGCGAGGCAGCCGCTCTGACCACCCAACTTGATGGACAGGTGATTCCCTCCGACAAGCCGGGCACGCTTTCGATGGCGATCCGTCAGCCGGCCGGCGTGGTGCTCGGCATAGCGCCCTGGAACGCGCCCGTGATCCTGGCGACGCGCGCCATCGCCGTTCCCCTTGCCTGCGGCAATACGGTCGTCCTTAAAGCCTCCGAAGCTTGCCCCGGCACGCATCAGTTGATCGGCAAAGTCCTGATCGAAGCGGGCCTGCCCGCGGGCGCGCTCAATGTGATCACCCATGCCGGCGCCGACGCGCCCAAGCTGGTCGAGGCGCTGATCGGCCATCCCGCGGTCAAGCGCATCAATTTCACTGGCTCGACCCGCGTCGGGCGCATTATCGCCCAACAGGCGGCGCGGCATCTCAAACCGGTCCTGCTGGAGCTCGGCGGCAAGGCGCCGTTGCTGGTCCTTGACGACGCGGATGTCGATGCGGCCGTCAACGCGGCCGCGTTCGGCGCTTATATGAACCAGGGCCAGATTTGCATGTCGACCGAGCGCATCATCGTCGATGAAGCCGTGGCGGATGAGTTCGTTGCAAAACTCTCGGCCAAAGCCAAAACCCTGAAGGCTGGCGATCCGCGCGAGCATGTCGTTCTCGGTCCGCTGTTCGACCTCGGCGCGGCCGAGAGGATGGATGCTCTCATTCACGATGCGACGGCCAAGGGAGCGATTCTCGCTTGCGGCGGCGGACGCAAGGGCGCTGTCGTCGAAGCGACGCTGCTCGACCGGGTCACTCCGGCGATGCGCATTTATACGGAAGAGAGCTTTGGGCCGGTGAAATCAGTGATCCGCGTCAAAGGCGTCGATGAAGCCGTGCGCATCGCCAACGACACGGAATATGGACTTTCAGCGGCCGTCTTCGGACGCGACATCATGCGGGCGATGGCGGTCGCCAAGCGCATCGAATCCGGCATCTGCCACATCAACGGCCCGACCGTCAGCGACGAAGCGCAAATTCCTTTCGGCGGCGTCAAAGCGTCAGGCTACGGCCGCTTCGGCGGGCGTTGGGGCCTCGACGCCTTCACCGAAACCCGCTGGATCACGATCGAAGATCCGCACCAGCATTACCCGTTTTGATCAGACTAAGGGGAGAGATTCCATGCCTGAAGCCGCAACGACGGAATTCTGGAAGAACCTCAAACCGATCACGACGGTGTTCCAGCCAAACGCCTTGCCGGAAATCTATACGCCCGATGTCGCGAACGCCGACGAGCGCTATTTCGTGCCATTCACGGAAACCGTCTCGTCGCGTCCCCTATGGATTTCACCCTCGCAGAACAAATGGTGCGACGTCCTGATGGCCAAACGCGCCGGCCTGGTGAACCGGCATTACCACCCGCATCAGGTCTTCGCCTACACGATCTCCGGCAAATGGGGCTATCTCGAACATGATTGGACCGCCAAGGCGGGCGATTTCGTTTACGAGACGGCGGGCGAAGGCCACACGTTGATCGCCTACGAACATGAAGAGCCGATGCGCGCGATCTTCATTGTCGAAGGGCCGCTGATCTGGCTCGATGAAGACGGGAAGTCGCAGGATTACTTCGACGTCCATAAATACATCGCGATGTGCAAGGCTCACTATGAAGCGGTTGGCCTCGGCGCCGGAATGATCGATGCAATGATGAGGTAAGCGCGTCTTCCAGGACATCGCCTAGAAAACGTATTTCGAGCGGCCAGGGTGCCGCCGGCTACAACGCCGGCAGCCAGACATCCAGCACGGCCGCGCGCCCGCCCTCGCGCACGGCCCGCAAGGCTTCGCGGATCGCCTCGTCGAGGTCGCCGGCCGATTTCACCGTGCGCACGAAGGCTCCGCCGGCCGCGGCCGCGATGCCCGCGTAATCGGGCGGCGGCTCGAAGCTGACGTCAATGTCGTCAGCGCGCGCGGCATAGCCGTCGGGATGAACGGCAAGAGCCGAATATTTCGGCGCCTTCCAGCCGCGATTGTTATAAACGACTTGCAGGAACGGCGCTTTGTAGCGACGGGCCATCCAATGCACCGTCGATGGAATAGAGAACATGTAGGATCCGTCGCCTGTCAGCGCGACAAAGGTTCTTTCAGGCGCCGCGAGCTTCATGCCGACCGCCGCGCCGCCGTTCCAGCCCAAGGATCCGCCGCCGCTTGCGAAAAACGTGCCGGGTTTTGTGCGGGCGATATGATCGCAAATGGCGGGATAATTGGTGATGCCCTCATTAAGGATCACCGTGTCCGCGTCGATCGCTCTGCGAACCGCAGCGGTCAAAAACTCCGGCGTGATCGTATCGCCATCGGGCGCTTCGCGCCCTTCTATTTGCTTGGCGCGTTCGTCATGGAGGCGCACGTAGTGCTGGATGCGTGCGCCAGCCGCGGCCTCATCCCATCCCGCGCGCCCGAGATGGGCGTTGATTTGCGCGAGCGCGGTCGCCGCGTCGGCGCGGAAAGAGCGATGGGCCTTGATGTACCAAAGGGGAATCGAATCCTTAAGCGGATCGATGTCGATATGAAAGATCCGCGCGCTCTCCGCCGGCCTATTGATGGTCGGAATCCAGGGCACGTCGCTGTCTATCACCAGCACCACATCCGCCTCCGCCAGGCGCTGATTCTGGAAGGGATGATTCCAGTGATTGCCTTGGTACATCGCCGCGTCATGCGGATAGTTCATCGTGGTGGGAACCGATTCCAATACGCCGACGCCTAACCTCTCGCAGAGGCGCACGAGTTCATGCACGGCTTCCGGCTTGCGGCCAAGATAGGTCGTTACGATCAAAGGCCGTTTGGCCGTGGCCAGCGCCGCCGCGATTTCGGCGACGCTCGCCTCGGGCAGAGGCGCAGCCGGCAACGGCCGCCAGCAATCCGGCTCAATCGCGACGGGGGTGATTTCTTCCTCCATCACCTCGCGAGCGCCTGTGAGATAGACCGGTCCTTTGGGGTCGCTGTGCGCCAGTTGCATGGCCCGACGGACAAGCTGCGGGATGTTTTTGCCGGTGCGGAATTCGTTGGAATATTTCATATAGCCGCGAACGATCCCGCGCTGATCGGCGACGTCCTGAATCCATTGGATGAATTCATTGCGGCTGCCGCGTAATTCCCCCTCCTGAGTGAAGGGAGAGAGCCCGGCGAAGATGAAAGCGGGAACGCGCGCTTTCGCGGCGTTATGGACGGCGCCGCCGAGCGCCTGCGTCCCGCATTCCACATGCACGATCACGGCCTGGGCCTGCCCGGTGAGCTGCGCCGAACCGTGCGCGCAGCTCAGCGCCACCATCTCGTTGGGCGAAGTCACGATCATGGGAATGGCGCGCCCATGAGCGCGCGCTTCGGCGATCGCTTCGACCAGCGCCGGATGATCGCTGCCGAAATTCGCGAAAATATGCGTCACACCCGAGTCGCCCAAGGCTTCGAGCAGGGCCGTGCTGGCGCTATACATGGCAGTCCTCTCAGGAAATGGGTCTTCAGCTCAGGGCCGCCGCGATCTTCCTCAGCATCGCGATAAGCTCGGGCTTGGCCTCTCCAATGATGGCGTCGAGCCGACGGTCGTGGGCTTCGACATGCTTGAGCAATGCGTCGAGCGCATCCTCCCCTTTAGAGGTCAGCCGGAGGGTGACGCTGCGCCTGTCGGCGGTGGAACTTTCACGCAGGATCAGACCGTCCCGCTCCAGATCCCGAATGAGCGGGCTGATCGTGGACTTGTCGCGCCCGATGGCGCGGCACACTTCGATCTGCGACAGGCCGGGATTAAGCCTGACGACCATCAGAGTCGCGAAGTGACCGGGCTTGAAATCGCGCCGGCTGGAGCTTGCGATAAAGGCCCGCAACGCGGTTTCCTGCGCCATGCGCAGATGAAAAGCGATGTAGCCGTCGAGTGGACCGAGGTTCACTTCAGGGGCCGCCGCCCCAGGCTCCGGCGCCGACCGCGCCCGACTTGTGCGTTTGTGCGCCGTTGCGGCCTTGCTCACGCGCTCAAACCTCCGTCGGCCATCAAGAGACTGCCGGTGGTGAAACTGCTCCGGTCTGAAGCAAGATACAGAACGGCTTCGGCGATTTCCACCGCCCGCCCGTGACGTCCGAGCGGAATCATGTCGTCGAAAAAGGCTGCGGCGTCCCGCCCCATGGCTACGGTGAGGCCGGCCTCAACATTCTGCTGGAAGCTATTGTCAATCGGACCGGGGTGAACGGTGTTGACGCGAATTCCTCGGGGCGCGAGATCTTTGGCGAGACAGCGCATCAGGCCGACCTGGGCGTGTTTGGCCGTGACATAGGCGTAGGCGCCGGGATCGCCGCGCGTTCCCACAATGCTCGATGTGATGACAATACTGCTTCCCCTGGGCATGTGCGGGACGGCATATTTTGCGAGAAGAAATGCGCCCCTCACATGCACGGCGTAAACTGCGTCGAATATATCCTCGGGAAACTGGTCGACTGAAGCCACGACGCCAAAACTTCCAGCGTTGCTGAACACAACATCGATCCGGCCCCAACGCCCCATTGCGCCTTGAACCAAACGTTGAATGTCCGCCGTGCGCGTGACGTCGGCCACAATGGGCAAGACATCGGCATGCGCAAGCGTAGCGACCGCTTCGATTAATTTGGCTTCATCGCGGTCGACGAGCACGATCTTGGCCCCTTCGCCAAGGAACAGCCGCGCCGTCGCCAGACCGATGCTGCCCCCACCCCCGGTGATCACACAAATCTTGTTTTGCAAGACCGTCACCGCTCCTCCGTCCTGTCGTCGACAAACCGCCTCGGCCGCGCATCTTGCAAAGCGGCATGACGTCAATTTAGTTTGGGCTCAAACTTAATGGAAGCAGTCGTGCTTGTCTATTGTCGGATGGTATGAGGTACGAGACGACTCGATGGCTCCGCGGCCTTTGATTCGGCAGCGCAGCGACCCGATAGTTAGGTCAGCAATTCAGACGCAAATTTAATTTGCAACGGAGCCAAAATCCCCTGCGCCGGGCTTGCCTTCGCATCGCCGCTCGGGTTTAGTGGCGCACCCTCGGCGCAAAAAAAAGGCCACCCGAAAGCGGCCTAAGTCTAGGGAGGAAACGCCCAAGGAGGGCATACGATGAAAGAATCATCGTATGCCCAACATATGCTGCGGCGCACCAAGTTCAATCCCAAAATCAGAGATATGCCCTGCAAAGGCGTGTCCGTGCTCACAATCGGCGTGGGTGTGCTTTTGATGCATCACTAGACATGCCGGTTTTATTACCGAGCCGGCCGGATTGCGGGCGACGTTAACCCTAGAGTAACCAGTTGAGCCCGGCGCTTCGGCTTCAGTAGGTCGCCCTGCCCCCCGAAACGTCGAAAACCGCGCCTGTCGTGAAAGAGCATTCCTGGCTCGCCAACCAGCAAATGATGGCCGCCATCTCGTCCATCGTGCCGAAGCGATCCATCGGGATTTTGGAACGCATATAGGCGATATGAGCGTCTGAGACCTGGGCCAGCATCGGCGTTTCGACGGTGGCTGGCGTGATGACGTTGACGGCGACCCCATCCTTGGCGAGTTCCTTGCCCAGCGATTTGGTCAATCCGATCACGGCGGCTTTCGACGCGCTATAGGCCGAAGCGGTGGGATTGCCCTCCTTCCCGGCAATTGAAGCCACGTTGACGATGCGCCCGTAGCCGCGCGCCTTCATGAAAGGCGCGACATAGCGGTTGCAATAGAACAGACCGTTGACGTTGATATCGAAAATGCGCTTCCATTCGTCGATGGGATAATCGACGACAAGGGCGTTCAAACCGGCGACCCCCGCGCAACAGACGAGCGCGTCGATGCGACCCATGGCGCCCTGGGCCTCCGCCGTCGCGCGCTCGACGGCGGCCGGGTCGGTGATATCGAGGCGCGTCACACGAGCGTCCTTGCCCAGGCGCGCCTTGGCGGCGTCGAGCTTGGCCTGGTCCACGTCCCAGAGAGAAACCTGGCCGCCTTCCGCCAGCATGCGCTCGGCCGTTCGTAAGCCTATGCCCGAGGCTCCGCCGGTGATGATCGCCCCAGTCCCCTCATAACGCCGCATCGCATACATCCGTGATCCCTTCATTGTTGTTACAGATGGAAGTCGTGAAGATCCCATTGGATCGGCACGTTGTAGCCATCGACCTCCAATGGGCGAAGAACGCGCTGGCGTCGTCGATCGTCACTTTTTCGACCTTGCCGGCGAGATTGGCGCTGCGCTGAACTCGGTAGCCAGCATCCATATCTTTTTGCCCTTCACCCGCCCTCCCCTTGCTCGTGTTTTTTCGCGGCGCCGCCCAGAATCTTGCTCTGACGAACGGTTTTGCAGGATCAAGTTAGCCCTTCGCGGGCCAACGTCAAACGAGCGGAATTGTCAAGCCGCGTTTCTTCTCCAATACCTGTCTTCGAAGCCTGCCGACCATTGCGGCCCTTGATTATGAGAATTGAGGCCGCGTCGGGGCTTTACAATATTGGCGACGCCAATATCGTTCGGCCCCGGACATATTCGCCCGGCATGGATCGCTTACGTTGCGAAAGCCATGTGCAAAAGGCGGAATGACTTCAAGCGGGAGGAAGCAATGAGCGCACGCGTCAATGGAATCCATCATGTCACCAGCGGCGTTTCGGGCGCGCAGGAGGACATCGATTTCTTCACCAAAGCGGTCGGCCAAAGGATGATCAAGCAGACCGTGCTGTTCGATGGCGAGAAGCCGATCTACCACCTCTATTACGCCAACAAACACGCTCAGGTCGGCTCGGTGATGACCTGCTTTCCGTTCCGCCAAGCGGGGCTGTCGGGGCGCAAGGGCACCGGCCAGATCCAGACGACCTGCTATTCCGTGCCGGTCGGTTCATTGAAGTTCTGGACCGGCCATTTCGAGAAGCACAAGGTCAAGCACGGCGCGGTCCACGAACGTTTCGGTCAAAAAAGGCTGGGCTTTTCGCATCCGGCTGGCCTCGAATTCGATCTCGTCGAGGACGCCCACGACAAGACGGAAGGCTGGACCACCGATGAAATATCCGCCGATGTCGCCGTGCGCGGCTTTCATAGCGTCGTGATGTCGGTGCGCGATACGGAGGAGCAGGAGCGCTTCTTCGTCGACGGCCTCGGCTTCACCAAACAGGGCCATTCGGGCCCCTTCATCCGGTTTGCGATCAACGAGGGCGGCGCCCAGAAGACCATCGATCTCCATCACGAGCCCGACCGCAAGCAGGGATCCTGGACCTTCGCGCAAGGCCTCGTCCATCACATCGCCTTCGCTGTGCCGACCGAAAAGGAACAAACCGTCGTCAAGGCCCATCTCGAAGGGCTCGGCTACACCGACGTCTCCGAGATCAAGGATCGCAATTACTTCCATTCGATCTATTGCCGCTCGCCCGGCGGAATCTTGTGCGAAATCGCAACCTGCGACATCGGCTTCGCGATCGACGAACCGATGGAGCATCTGGGCGAAAAGATGCTGTTGCCGCCATGGTTCGAGCCGCGCCGCGCCGAGATCGTGGCGCCGCTAGAGCCGATCAAGGTTCCCCGCCACGCCGGCGCGCACTAAAACAGCTCCGCCCTTGCCGGCCCTTGCTTCCCCGTTTTGCCGGGAAGCAGGGGCCGGACTGAGGGCAGCGACGCGGCGCTCATTCGCCCTCGGCCGGAAAGCATGCTTGCGTCGACGCAAAGAGCATGTTGCGTCCGTTACGAGCAAAGCGAAAGAATCCTGGCATTGTTCTGGCGCCGCCGCTGGCGGCGAAGCCCTTGCATCCCCCGTCCCTTTCCCTTACAAGCCCCACCTTCGAACCGCCCGGCCAGTCAGGGCTGCCGTGGCGGTTCTTTTCGCTCATCTCGACGCGAACGGGCCTTACAAGGCCTGGTCATTCCAAAAGGGGTTTAAACCCCTAGGAGAGCCAAATGCCCAAGTTGAAGACCAAATCGGGCGCTAAAAAGCGCTTCAAGATCACCGGAACCGGTAAAGTGGTTTACGCCCAGAGCGGCAAACGCCACGGGATGATCAAGCGGACCAACAAGCAGATCCGCAACCTGCGCGGCACCAAGGTGCTGTTCAAGACCGACGGCGACAATATCAAGAAGTATTTCTTGCCGAACGGCTGAACGCCTCATCCCTTTCAAGGCGAATGCGAAGCATTCGTCCGGCCCTTTGCTGAGCATTCCAGGAGATCAAGATGTCCCGTGTCAAACGCGGCGTAACGTCCCACGCCAAACACAAGAAGGTGCTGCGCGCCGCCAAAGGCTTTTTCGGCCGCCGCAAGAACACCATTCGCATCGCCAAACAGGCGGTCGAAAAGTCGATGCAATATGCCTATCGCGATCGCAAGAACCGCAAGCGCGAATTTCGCGCCCTGTGGATCCAACGCATCAACGCCGCGGTGCGCGAGCATGGCCTGACCTACAGCCGCTTCATCTCGGGCCTGATCACGGCCGGGATCGAGGTCGATCGCAAGGTTCTCTCCGATCTGGCGATTAACGAACCCGCGGCTTTCGCGGCGATCGTCGAACAGGCCAAAGGTCATTTGCCGAAGGCCGCCTGAACGGCCCGTTTTCGACAAATCCGCGGCCTCGAGGTTCTGACGCCTTTATGAAATCCGCCTCCGCGCAGCCAGCGTGGAGGCGCTTTGTTTTGGCGCGCCTCGACAACCCCGCCGTCGCGTGACAAAAGCCGCTTCCGATCAAACCCCATGATTTGTCCATGACCGATCTTTCCCCCTTGCAAGCCGAAACCCTCGCCGCCATCGCCGGCGCCGCCGACGAAGCGGCGCTTGAGGCGGTTCGCGTGGCCGCGCTGGGCAAGAAGGGCGCGATCTCCGCCCTGCTCGCCACTTTGGGTA
>NZ_LMUI01000016.1:0-407668 GCF_009765995.1 Methylocapsa sp. S129 | reverse complement strand
GCTGGGCAAGAAGGGCGCGATCTCCGCCCTGCTCGCCACTTTGGGTAAAATGTCGCCCGACGAACGCAAGGTTCAGGGCGCGGCGATCAACGGCCTCAAGGATCAGGTGAGCGAAGCGCTCGCCGCCCGCCGCGCCGTTCTCAAATCGGCCGCGCTTGAAGCCCAGCTCGCCGCCGAGGCTTTGGACGTGACCTTGCCGGTCCGCCAGCCAGGCATCGAGAGCGGCCGCATCCATCCCATCAGCCAGGTCTTGGATGAACTCATCACGATCTTCGCCGATATGGGCTTTTCGATCGCCGAAGGGCCAGACATCGAGAGCGACGATTACAATTTCACGATGCTCAATTTCCCGCCCGGCCATCCCGCGCGCGAAATGCACGACACGTTCTTTTTTCAAGCCAGCGGAACGAACGAGCGAAAACTTTTGCGCACGCATACGAGCCCGGTGCAAGTGCGCACCATGCTGACCCAGAAGCCGCCGATTCGCATCATCTGTCCCGGCCGCACCTATCGCACCGACTCGGATCAGACGCACACGCCGATGTTCCACCAGGTCGAGGGGCTCGTCATCGACAAGACGGCCAATATGGGCAATCTGAAATGGGTGCTGGAAGAATTCTGCAAGGCGTTCTTCGAAGTGCCCAAAGTGGCGATGCGCTTTCGCCCGAGCTTCTTCCCCTTCACATCGCCTTCGATGGAAGTCGACATCCAGTGCCGGCGCTCAGGCGATGACATCCGTTTTGGCGAAGGCGAAGACTGGCTGGAGATTCTCGGCTGCGGCATGGTCCACGCGAATGTGTTGCGCAATTGCGGCATCGACCCTGAGGAATTTCAGGGATTCGCCTGGGGCATGGGCATCGACCGCATCGCCATGCTGAAATATGGCATACCGGACTTGCGCGATTTCTTCGAAGGCGATGTGCGCTGGCTCGATCACTACGGCTTCCGCCCTCTCGATATGCCGACGCTGGCGGGAGGATTGAGCGGATAGGTGCGTATTCCCTTCTACCGCAAAGCGGGAGAAGGGAGCGCGAAGGCGCCTTCCGCAATCTAGTTTCCACGCACCCACACAAGATCGCCCGATGAAATTCACCCTCTCCTGGCTTAAAGACCATCTCGATACGCCCGCTCCGCTCGGCGAAATCGTCGAGACGTTGACGCGCATCGGCCTGGAGGTCGAAAGCGTCGATAATCCCGCCGCCAAATATGCGGGCTTTGTCGTCGCGCGGGTCATCGAGGCCAAGCAGCATCCCAATGCCGACCGTTTGCGCGTGTGCATGGTCGACGCGGGCGATGGCCCGTCGGTGCAGGTCGTCTGCGGCGCGCCCAATGCGCGCACCGGCATGCGCAGCGTCTTCTCGCCGGTGGGAACCTTCATCCCCGGCAAGAACATCACCTTGGCCAAAGGCCTGATCCGCGGCGTGGAATCGAACGGCATGCTCTGCTCGGCGGCCGAGCTTGAGATATCGGACGATCATGACGGCATCATCGATCTGCCCGACGATGCGCCGGTCGGCCAGTCCTATGCCGCCTATGCCGGCCTCGACGACCCCGTCATCGAGATCAATCTGACGCCGAACCGCCCCGACGCCACAGGCGTCTCCGGAATCGCCCGAGATCTTGCCGCGACCGGCATCGGCGAACTCAAGACGAAGCAGCCGGCCAGCATCCCCGGCGCTTTCGATTGCCCGGTAAAGACGACGCTCGATTTCGCCCCCGAGGACGCGCATCTATGCCCAGCCTTCGCTTTCCGTCTCGTGCGCGGCGTCAAGAACGGCGCCTCGCCGGAATGGATGCAGAAGCGCCTGCGCGCGATCGGCTTGCGCCCGATCAACGCCCTCGTCGACATCACCAATTACCTCACCTTCGATCGCGGCCGCCCGCTGCATGTGTTCGACGCCGCCAAGGTCGCCGGCGCGCTGCATGTGCGACGCGCCAAGCCGGGCGAAAACCTGCTCGCGCTCGACGGCAAGACCTATGCGCTCGACGCCAGCATGGTCGTCATCGCCGATGATAATGGCGTCGAATCGATCGCGGGCATCATGGGCGGCGAGCATTCCGGCTGTGATGAAAACACCCGCGACGTGCTGATCGAAAGCGCGTTGTGGGACCCGCTCAACGTCGCCCAATCGGGCCGCAAGCTCGGCATCGTCACGGACGCGCGTTATCGTTTTGAGCGCGGCGTCGATCCCGCCTTCTGCGCGCCCGGCGCCGAGCTTGCAACGCAGATGACGCTTGAGCTTTGCGGCGGTCAGGCCTCGCATCTTGTGATCTGCGGCTCGCAGGCGACGCCGGCAAAGGTCATCGAATTCCCCTTCAGCGAAGTGCAGCGCCTCACCGGTCTCGACATTGCGCGCCCGGAAGGCGAGGCGATTTTGCGCAGGCTCGGCTTCGGGATCGACGGCGCCAAAGTCGCTGTGCCGTCCTGGCGTCCCGATATCGACGGAAAGGCCGATATCGTCGAGCAGATCGTGCGGATCGCGGGGCTCGACCGCGTGGAGACGCGCCCGCTGCCGCGCCTTTCGGCGAGCGTGCCTAAACCCGTGCTGACATTGTTGCAAAAACGCACGCGCCTCGCCAAGCGAGCTTTGGCCGCGCTTGGGCTGCGCGAGGCGGTGACCTGGTCGTTCATTTCGAAGCCCAATGCTGAATTATTCGGCGGCGGCAGCGCGGCGCTGGCGCTCGCCAATCCGATTGCGGCCGATCTTTCCGACATGCGCCCAAGCCTCATCCCGGGCCTTGCCTTGGCGGCCGGCCGCAACGCACGACGAGGCCAGCGCGACGTCGGCTTGTTCGAGGTCGGGCAGATTTTCCTCGGCGACGGCGAGAACGATCAACGCATCGCCGCCGCATCGCTGCGACGCGGCCAGGCCAAGGCGCAAGGCTCGGGCCGGCATTGGGCGGGCGGCGGATCGGTCGATGTGTTCGACGCCAAGAGCGATGCGATGGCGTTGCTGGCGACGCTTGGCGTCTCTATGGCCGCCGTGCAGATCATTCCAGGCGGTCCCCCCTTCCTGCATCCCGGCCGCTCCGCCACGCTGCAGTTCGGGCCGCAGAACGTGATTGGCTGGTTTGGGCAGCTTCACCCAAGCGCAGCCGAAACGCTCGATGTGGAAGGACCGCTCGTCGCTTTCGAGATTGTCCTCGATCGGATACCCGCGCCCAAGGCGCGCGCGACGCGCGCCAAGGCTAAGCTGGAGCGCCCGGAATTCATGCCGGTGGAGCGCGATCTGGCTTTCGTCGTCCCCTTGAACGTTCATGCGGCCGACATCGTCAAAGCGACGCTGACCGCCGAGCGCGGCCTGATCGCCGGCGCGCAGGTTTTCGATGTCTACGAAGGTCGGGGCGTGCCGGATGGCCATAAATCCGTCGCCATCGCGGTGACATTGCAGCCGCGCGAACGCACTTTGACGGATGCGGAGATCGAGGCGGCCGTAGCGAAGATTGTCGCTGAGGTCGCGAAGAAAACCGGCGCTGTCTTGCGAGGATGAGAATGGTCCGACGAGCAGGACGTTCGACACAAATTGCGCGCGTCTCTGGCCTTGCCGCTTTCGTTGCTCTGACTGGAACGTCAGCCAGCGCCGAGGATTACTCGGCCTGCGCCAAGTTCGACAACCCGCTTGCCTATAACGAATGTCTGGCGCGGCAGGGACCGGTTGCGCATGGAACCAAAGGGACCACGCCGCCTCCCGAAGGCGAAGACGGGCCGCGCGGTGCATGGGCGGCGCATAGCCATGGTGGGCAATCGATGCAGGTTTCACATGCCCGCAATGGCAGAATGGTTCTCGAATTTTCGGTCAGCCCGTCATCGAACGGATCGCAAAGGCCGAAGAAGACGCAATGACACAAATTCGGATTTCCAGGGAGAGCCTCATTCGCGGGATCATTGCCGCCCTGCTACAAACACATATAGACGTAATGAATATGTTATAGAAAATATATTCTAGAACAAACCCGTATTTTATGCTATCCGCTTATTCCATAAGCATAATCTTGCGTTTTTCGTCAGTAAAATAGCCTTTGTCGCGCATCCGTCGATCTTGATTTGTCTCGGTCGCGCAGCATCTATCAGCAACGGCCGCGAATGGATTGAGCGTGTCGGCGTCGGGACCCAGTTCACTATGAGCGACATCATCACCGCCAATCGCCTGATCGACGGCATCGTCCTGTTCCAGGATGCCACCGGCGGCTGGGTCGAGGACTTCGCTCACGCCGCGATCTATCCAGACGCCGAAGCGACAAAGACGGCGTTGGCCTTGGCGAAGGACGATGAGCTGCGCAATCTCATCGTCGACGCCTATGCGGTGGTCGTCGAATTGCGCAATGGACACTACATACCCAAAGCCTTGCGCGAATTGATCCGCGCGACGGGGCCGACAACTCACCTCGATCTGGGCAAGCAGGCACAGGGGCAGGCGCCGGTCCTTCTGGAGAAGCCTCATGTACCGGTATGACCAGTTCGACGCGGCATTCGTCGATGCGCGCGTCAGCCAGTTCCGCGATCAGGTCGCGCGCCGCATCGCGGGCGAGCTAACGGAAGAACAGTTCCGTCCGCACCGGCTGATGAACGGCCTCTATCTGCAATTGCACGCCTATATGCTGCGCATCGCCGTGCCCTATGGCACGTTGTCGTCGCGCCAGATGCGCAAACTCGCCGACATCGCGCGCAAATATGATCGCGGCTACGGTCATTTCACGACGCGTCAAAATCTGCAGTTCAATTGGCCGGCCTTGAAGGACGTGCCGGACATCCTGGCTGAGCTCGCCAGCGTCGAAATGCATGCGATCCAGACGTCGGGCAATTGCATCCGCAACGTTACCGCCGATCATTTCGCCGGCGCCGCCGCCGATGAGATCGCCGACCCCCGCCCCTATGCCGAAATCATGCGGCAATGGTCGTCGCTGCATCCGGAATTCAGCTTCCTGCCGCGCAAATTCAAGATCGCCGTCAACGGCGGCCCGAAGGATCGGGCGGTGATTCAGGCCCACGACATTGGCCTGCAGATCGTGCGCAATGAGCGCGGCGAGATCGGCTTTACCGTCTATGTCGGCGGCGGCCTTGGCCGCACGCCCATGATCGGCCATAAGGTCCGCGATTTCCTGCCCGAGGCGGACTTGCTCGCCTATATCGATGCGATTTTGCGCGTCTACAATCTCGAAGGCCGGCGCGACAACAAATACAAGGCGCGCGTCAAAATCCTCGTCCATGAAAAGGGCGAGGCCGCGATGCGCGAAGCGGTGGAGGCGGAATTTGTCGCCCACAATCGCCAAGGACTGACCGTGCCGGCGGAAGAAATTGCGCGCATCAACGCTTATTTCGCCTTGCCCGCGCTTGAGCCGAAGAAAGCTTTGAGTGAACGCACCGAGAGACGCCGTTCGAAGGACGCGAAGTTTTCAAACTTCCTGCAATCCAATGTCACACTCCATAAAGTCCAGGGCTACGGCATCGTCACGATCTCGCTGAAGCCGATCGGCGGCGTGCCCGGCGACGCGACCGCCGACCAGATGGACGCCGTGGCCGATCTTGCTGAGGATTATTCGAGCGACGAGTTGCGCGTTTCGCATGAGCAGAATCTCGTGTTGCCGCATGTCGCGTTCGACGATCTGCCGGCGGTCTACGATCGATTGGCTTCGGTTGGCCTGGCGACGCCCAATGCAGGTCTGGTCACCGACATCATCGCCTGCCCCGGCCTCGATTATTGCGCGCTCGCGACCGCGCGCTCGATCCCGATCGCGCAGCGCCTGTCCGAACATTTTGGCGACGGCGCGCGCGCGCGCGACATTGGCCCCCTGAAGATCAAGATATCGGGCTGCATCAACGCCTGCGGCCATCACCACGTCGGCCATATCGGCATATTGGGCCTGGAGCGGGCGGGCGAAGAGACCTATCAGATCACGCTCGGCGGCTCGGGCGATGAAACGGCCTCAATCGGCCAGATCACCGGACCAGGCTTTTCTTCCGAAAACGTCGTCGACGCCATCGAGACGGTTGTGGCGACCTATATGAGCCAGAGGCGCGACGGCGCTGAGGATTTCCTGACAACCTATCGGCGGGTCGGCATGGCGCCGTTCAAGGAAGCGCTCTATGAGCGCAGCGCCGGATCGGACATCTAATGAGCGCGCACGACATCAAAATGTTCGGCGACCAGGTCGCCGCTTCGCGCCTCGAAGGCAAGTTCGCGCTGATGAAGGCCGGTTCGCTGCTGCGCCTGGCGATCGAGGATCTTTATCCCGGCCGCATCGCGCTCGTCTCCAGCTTCGGCGCCGATTCCGCCGTGCTGCTGCATATGGTTTCCGAGATCGACAAGAAGACGCCGATCGTGTTCGTCGATACCGGACAATTGTTTCCCGAAACGCTCGCCTATCGCGATGAACTCGTCGCCAGGCTCGGCCTTGAGAACATTGTTGTCGCCGAGCCGGAGGCTGCGACGCTTGCGGCCGAAGATCCGGAAAAATTCCTGTTCGCCAGCGACCCCGATCGCTGCTGCGACATCAGGAAGGTTCTGCCGCTCGGCAAGGCGCTGGAGAATTATGAAGCCTGGATCACTGGGCGCAAGAGTTTCCAGAGCGCCACGCGCGCCGCTGTCCCGCTATTCGAAGCCGAGGGCGAGCGCGTGAAAATCAATCCGCTCGTCGGCTGGAGCGCCGGCGACCTCCTCGCCTATATCGCCAAGGCTGGCCTGCCGCCGCATCCGCTTGTCGCCAAGGGGTTTCCTTCGATCGGCTGCCTACCCTGCACGAGCGCCGTCAAGCCCGGCGAAGACCCGCGCGCCGGCCGCTGGCGCGGTCGAGCAAAGACCGAATGCGGCATTCACCTGGGCGCGCTGACGGCGGGGGCGGGAATCTAATGCCGCTGTGGCGTAAAGACGGTTTTGTCGAAAATGTCTGGACGAATGTCGCCGACGGCGACGCTCTGCCGCCTTCGGGCGCGATCATCGTATCGGCGCTGCGCTGGAGCGCCGAACGCGAGGCGCTGACGAGCCGCCCCGATCCCGTCGGCGTTTCGATCGTCGCCGGCAAGGACGCCATGGAGCAATTAAGCGAGGCGGCCGCCCGCCCGCTCGTCGTTCTAAGCTTCGCCAAATTCGCCGACGGCCGCGCTTTTTCTTATGCGGAACTCCTGCGCGAACGGTTTCGCTTCACCGGCGAATTGCGCGCGGGCGGCGACGTGCTGCTCGATGAAATCCCACTGATGCTACGCTGCGGTTTTGATTCATTTGAAGTCTCCAACGCACCGACCTTACGAGCCTTGGAGCGCGGGCATTTGCCCGGGGGTTCATTGTTTTATCAGCCGAGCGTGGAGCCGCATGAAGTGCCCACGGGAACAAGGCCATGGCTGCGGCGGCGGGCGGGAGTGTAGGTCAGTTTGGGCAAATTGCTTCCAACACTCGACGTCTAGTAGACTCGCACGATCATCCAAGCAAATCACCTTTTATCGCGGTAAATCATCTGCTCGACATAGGAGCGCAAAACGGCGTTGATCTTGGTCTGGTAGCCGCGCCCATCACGCCGGAAAAACTCCAACACGTCGCGGTCAACGCGCATGTTGAGGACGGCTTTCGGCTGCGGCATGTCGACCGAGGCTTGCGCCCAATCGACCGTCATGCCGGCTTCATCGGGATCGGCCGCGATAGCCGCCTCGATTTGCGCGTCCGTCATGGCGGCTGCGCGCGCCCCGTCGCTCTTGCTCTCACCGCGGTCTCGCATAGCCAGCAATTCTTCAGCGGAATATCTGACGATATGCTCTTTCTTCGCCATCTCTCGCCCTCCTGAATGAAATGATCCGCCTGGCGCCGCCGCGCCATGTCCAGACGACGGTGTAGAATTTTCCGTCGTCCAAAATGGCCGTCGAGACGAACCTGTCTTCAAATGGGTAGCGCGAGGGCGCCGTGATCACTACGCGCCCATCGAACACAATTACGGCGTCCACGGAATCGAGATTTTTGCTCTCGATATTCTTGTGGCGCTTGTTTTCATCCCATTCAAATGCTGTCATGTATATACAATTTGTATATATTCGTCAAGGCGCAAGGACGCCTCACGCAAATGGCCGGCCATTCAGGTCGATTCGGCGACTCTTATCCGAATCCCTGATGAGAGCCTTTTGCGGCGCAATCCGGGCGACGCAAAACCAGTAGACACAGCACAGCGCCTACCGAGATCGCGGACGCGACCATCGCAACGCCCAACAGGCCGGATGCGACAGAGGGCGCGGCAAGCGCGGTGCCGCCGGCCACCGTCAGCAGGATCGCCAGAATGACGAGCGCCGCCCCGCGCGCGTCGTCGCCGCCCGCCGCGAGCACCGCTTGCAGGAAGCCGGGCGGGCCGCGAAGCCCGAAGCCGAGATTCAACACGATCGAAAGCGGAAGAAGCATCAATGGCTTGTCGCCGCCAAGCAAGGCATAGCCCAGGATCGACAGGGCGCCCAACGCCGACAGCGCCGTTCCAAAGAGAATCAGCGGGTCGTGACCGAAGCGCTCCACGAGGCGTCCCGTCAGGTTGGCGCCGAGAATGAAAAAAACGATGCCCGTGATCTGCAGCAAGATGAAGTCGGACAGCGCGCCCCCCATCGGCCCGACGATGACGGCGGGCGCGCCGAATACGAACACGAGAAGGCCACCCAATGAGAACGCCTGGCTCAAGGCGTAACGAAGATAGACGGGATCGCCAAGCAGCGCCGCATAAGAGCCGCCGGTAGCTTGCGTTGCGATGTGTGGAAGGCGCCGGGCGACAAGGCCAAGGAGCGCAGCCAGCGCGAGCGAGAGCGCGCCAATCACGATGAACGAAGCCCGCCAGCCAAAGCGGATGAGAAGCCAGGCGCCGGCGATGGGCGCCAGCGCGGGCACCAGCGATTCGATGCTGCCAAGGAGCCCCAACATCCGCAAGGCCCGGCCTTCAGGAAACAGCGCGCGGATGAAGCCCGGCGCAAAGACCGCCGGCGCCGCGCCGGCCGCGCCTTGGACGAACCGAAGCACGATCAATTCGTCGAGCGTACGGATGAAGACCGCGGCGAGCGAGATAAGCGCGTAAAGAGCAAGTGACGCGACCACCGCTTTACGCGGATCGGCATACGCGCTGACCGCGCCGAAAAACAGCAGTCCCAATGCGGTTCCCGCGACATAGGCGGCAAGCACAAGCTGCGCCCGCGCCGGAGTTCCGCCAAGGACCTCCGGCAGGCTGGGCACGGCGGGCAGCACCAGATCGGTGCCCGCGATGCCAAGCGCGGTCGCCGATGCGATCAACGCGAAACCGATGGCGGCGGTAGAGGAAAAGGCGCTCTTCATCAAGAAATGCGCCTATTCCCCGCCCTTCGCCAGCCGCAGATGCGGCAGCGCCTCGATCTTCGCGGACGCCTGCTCTTGCGAAAACTCCATCGTGTCGATGCGCTCGCCGCGCCGCACGATCTTCTCGGAGGACGCGACGATCTGACCGACGTCTTCCTGCGCCTGGCGGAAATGAGTGTCGAGCTTGGCCGTGCGCTCGGCGAGGCGGCGCACGTCCTCCAGCAGCTTGCCGACTTCCGCCTGGATCACATGCGCCTGATCGCGCATGCGTGCATCGCGCACGATCGTCTGCATCACCTGGATCGCCATCATCAAGAGCGAGGGCGAAACGATGATCACCTTGCTGCGATGCGCCTTTTGCACGACATCGTCGAAATGTTCAACGAGGTCCGAATAGACGGATTCGGAGGGTACGAACATGACGGCTAGGTCCTGCGTCTCGCCGGGCAGCAGGTAGCGGTCGGCAATGTCCTTGACATGCTTGCCGACATCGGCGCGCACGCGCGCGACCGCGACCTTGCGGGCTTCATCGCTACGCGCGTCCCGAAACAGCGTAAACGCCTCGAGCGGAAACTTGGCGTCGATCGCCATCTTCCGCTCGTCGCCCGGCAGTTTTATCAAGCAGTCGGGCCGCGACTTGTTGGAAAGCGTCGCCTGGAATTCATAGGCTTCCGTGGGAAGCCCGTCGCGCACGATCGCTTCCATCCGTCCCTGGCCGAAGGCCCCGCGCGTCTGTTTGTTGGAGAGAATATCCTTGAGCGAAATGACCTCCTGGGAAAGCCCGTTCAGCCGCGCCTGCGCCGCGTCGATCAGGGCCAGACGCTCGTTCAGCTTGTTGAGATTGGCGCCTGTCGTCTGCGCCGCCGATTCGATTCCGGCGCCGACGCGCGCGCTGACATTGTCGAGCCGGTCGGCCATAACGCGCACAAGGTCCGACTGCCGCGAGCCGAAGGCTTCGGCCATGCTCTGCAGGCGCCCATTGAGCTCGGCGCCCGAGCGCGCAAGTTCGGCCATTCCCTGTTCGAGTTCCCGTTGACGCTCCTCGGCCGCCGCGCGCTCGCGCAGGCGATGGCCGCGCGCACGCGCCATGCCGACGACAAGGCAAAGCAGCAGCAGCGCGATCAGGCCGGCGGCGGCTTCGAGCGCTTCCCCAAATGAGATGGGAGCGGCGCCAAGAAGAATGAAGGTCTGATTCATGGCGATAGCTATAGCCGATTCTCTTGTTGAGCGCGAACGAAAGAAGAACGGTTTGACCGCGTGCCTGCGCCCGATTATCAGACCTTCACCAGACGCGCCCACTTTCACGAGCAACATGGCTATTCGTCCCATCCTCATTCTGCCCGACCCGCGTTTGCGCGTCGCCTGCGAGCCTGTCGCCAAGGTCGACGACTCCTTACGCAAGCTGATGGATGACATGGTCGAAACCATGCATGACGCGCCCGGCATTGGCCTGGCCGCCAGTCAGCTCGGAATCCTCCAGCGCGTCGTGGTGATCGACCTCGCCAAGAAGGACGAACCGCCGCAGCCGCTTTTCTTTGCGAATCCCGAGATCTTCTGGTCTTCGGAGGAGACCTCAATCTATGAGGAGGGCTGCCTCTCGATCCCCGAATATTACGAAGAGGTCGAGCGGCCCGGGAGCGTGCGCGCACGCTTCCTCGATCGCGACGGCGCGCCGCGGGAGATTTTGGCCGAGGGCCTGTTGTCGACTGCGCTCCAGCACGAGATCGACCATCTCAACGGCGTGCTGTTCATCGACCACATCTCCAAGCTCAAGCGCGACCGGGTGACGAAGAAATTCATCAAGCAGGCTAAGCTGCGAGAAAGCGAAAAGGCGTAGCGGAGCGCGCGTCCCCCCCTCGGCCGCCGCGACCGTAAATGCGAGGCTGCGGGCTCAGACGGGGCGGCCGCGACTTATCGTCGCGTTAACCTTCCCGGCATAAACTTTGCTTACAATTGTCTCGACGCGACGAGGCGGCTTGTGTCACTTTTGCGATAGTTCGGAGCGGCGCCATGACGAAGCGCGATTCGCGCCCAAAAGTCTTGATCGTCATGCATCAGGCGCATTCGACGCCCGGTCGCATCGGCTGTTATCTGAGCGCGCTCGGCGCCCGCCTCGACATTCGCCGTCCTAGCCTTGACGAACCTTTGCCCGACACGCTCGACGACCATGACGGCGTCGTGGTTTTCGGCGGCCCGATGTGCGCCAACGACGATTGCGAATGGATTGGCCGCGAGATCGCCTGGCTGGAGACGCCGCTGCGCGAGGACAAGCCGCTGCTGGGCATTTGCCTGGGCGCGCAAATGCTCGCCAAAACCCTCGGCGCCCGGGTTTTCACCCATCCGGACCGGCGCGCGGAGATCGGCTACTTTCCTGTCGAGCCCGGCCCATGCGCGGACGAACTCTGCGCGGCGCCTTTTCCCCGTCAGGTCTATCAATGGCATTGCGACGGGTTCGAGCTTCCCGACGGCGCACAATTGATCGCATCGGGCGGCGAGAACTTCCCCTCGCAGGCCTATCGCTACGGCGACAAGGCCGTCGCGCTCCAATTTCACCCCGAAGTGACCTATCAGATGATGTGCCGCTGGACCGTGCGCGGGGCGGAAAGACTGAAGCTTCCTGGCGCGCAGCCGCGCGAAGACCATCTCAACGGCTGGCGCCAATATGATCCCGCGGTCGCGGCGTGGCTGCGGGCGTTCCTGCCGAAATGGCTTGCCGGAAAGCTGCCTGCGCCGGCAACGGGGCCAGCGGAACCGATGCTCGCGGTGGCCTGATCAGCGCTTCTCAAAAGCACGACAGCGCTGGGGGGCGATCGAAGGTCACCCCGCCAACCCGTCTTCGAGACCCGATGAACCGTTTCTTCATGCGCGGGGCGACCGTTGGCGCGTCGGCGCCTGGCCGCGATAGCGCCGCCGGCGAAGCGCTCGACTGCGGTTTAACTCCAACTCCCGAAGACGCCGAGCGCTCGACGCCGGCATGGCTATGGTGGGGCGGCCTGGCGCTATTGGTAGCCGGGCTGATTGCGCCAATCCTGGCGGTCGACGTACCGCCGCTAGCTGACTATCCGAATCACCTGGCGCGTTGTTTCTTCCTGGCGTTCGGGGCCGAGGATCCGGTGCTGCAAAGCATGTTCGCGACGCATTGGGATCTGATCCCCAATCTCGCCATTGACCTGATACTTCCGCCGTTGATGCACATCATGCCGCCGTTGTTGGCGGGCAAGCTCGTCGTGGCGCTGACGGTGCTGCTGCCCGCCACCGGGACCATCGCGCTCAGCCGCGCTTGCTTTGGACGGCTGTCGTTGTGGCAACTGGGCGCCGGGTTCGTTTCCTACAATGCGATGTTCCTGATCGGCTTGCTGAACTTCCAACTGGCGGTGGGCGTCGCGCTCTGGGGGGCCGCGGCCTGGATCGCAACCTCGTCGCGGCATCCTTTTGTCGGCGCCCTCATCGGGGCCGGATTCGCACTCGTGGCGTTCGTCTTCCACATATTCGGTTTCTGCTTTTTCGCTTTGCTGATCGGCTGCGCGGAATTGGCTGCGATCTTGCGGCGTGGATTCGACGATGCAGGCGCATGGCGCTTTGCGCTTGGCAGGACTGTGACGACGACGGCGGCGCTATTGCCGACTGCGGCGCTATATACGGTCTCGCCGCTAGCTGGAGCGAATGGTCATACTGTATCTCTGCCGCTTGCGAGCAAGCTTATCCTGTTGCTCGCGCCGGTGCTCGGCTATTCGCCCTGGATTCAGCAGGCGGTCGCTGTAGCGCTTTTCATTACGCTGCTGGCGTGGTGGCGCGCGCGCGGCCAGCTTCTTGTGGCGCCTCTCGCCTGGGCCTGCTTGCCGCTGTTGTTGCTCATTTACGCCGCGCTGCCAGTCGGCGCCAAGGGCGGCTATTGGATTGACACACGCATGCCCGTGCTGTTCGGCTATACATTGTTCGCGACCACGATGCCGCATCGCCTCGGTCGTCGCGAGGCGGTTGTGGCCACAATGGCGTTCTTGGCCCTGTTCGTTGGGCGGATGGCCTATATCACTGAAATCTGGGCGGGGTCGCAGCAGGACGTCGCCGACGTACGGCGGGCGCTGACGCCTGTGACGCCGGGCAGCCGGGTGCTGATGATGCAAGCAAATCCTTATCAGCATGCCGCAAGCCTGGGCGACGATGCCGCCCAGCCGCATTGCGATCCCCGGGCTGCCCCCTTCCTACTGGCACTACGCCGCCTTCGCATTGATCGATCGCCGCGCCTATTGGTCCGATGCTTTCACGCTGCATGGGCAGCAACCGATGACGACGCTCCCGCCCTATCAAGCTTCCGGCGACGGCGGCGCGTCGCCGCCACACGACTACACCGAGCTACGCCCTTATCTCGATGCGGCGACGGCGCCAGATCCAGCGTCGTACCTCGCGGGCTGGCCAGACAAATTCGACTACATTCTCCTGATGAACGCGGAAGCAGTCCCCGATCTAGATACGTTGCTCCCAGAGCGCCTTACATTGCTTGATCGACAGGGCTTCGCCGCACTGTTTCAAGTGAAGCGCCAAGGCGCACGTCCCTGACGCTTGAGCCAATTCGGCGGACTTGCTTGCGGTTTCAGGCGAACGCCTCTTGAAAATTTCTCGGCTTTCCCGCTGCGAGCACGCCCATCGAGCTCAATCGGAACCTCAGAAAAGAATCGAAACGAATACGTCAGAATAGCGAACCTTGGCCGCCAGATGGCTCTCGCTTGGCGGCTTTGGCAGGGCGAGACGCCGTTGGGCTTTTCGTCAATGGATTGATGGAATCAGGGCGCGCCCTCCCGTGTGCGGTCGCCGTCACTTCGCCGTCGGCGAATTCGATGCGGATCGGCTGGCCGGCGCCGATCGCCGCCGCATTGCGCAGAGGCGTCCCTTCGCCATCGCGCACAAGAGCAAACCCTCGTTTGAGCACATTGCGATAGCTCACCGCATTGAGGAATTGGGCGGCGGCGGCCAGTCGCGCGCGTCGCTGCGTGATCGCGCCCTGCAAGGCGCGTCGCAGCCGGATTTGCGCCTGCGCCGTACGCGCCAATTGCTGGACGTCGAATCGGCTGCGCGCCGCGAGCGCAGCCGTCAGGCGCGCCGCGACCCGGGCGAGCTGTTCACGCCGTCGTTCGCGATCGAGCGCAACCGCGCGCGCAAAACTCCGCGCGGCGCCCTTCTGGCGTGCAACCGCGCTGGCGAGCAACGCTTGCGGGGAGCGCGCCACGAGTCTGCGCGACAAGCGCTCCAGCGCGATCGCGCGCCTGTCGAAACCCGCACGCGCGCTCGCGGCCAGAGCGGCGCTGGCGCGATCGAGCCTCTGGCGCGGCACGGCGAGGATCGCCTCGCCCGAAGGCAGCGCGCGAGCGCTGGCGCGCAGACTCGCACGCGCGCGCTCGGCGACCCGCAAAATGGCGCCGCGCCGGCGCGCATCAAGATCGGCGAGATTGGCGAGAAGCTCGGCGCGCACCGGCACGCTGAGCTCCGCGGCGGCGGTCGGCGTCGGCGCGCGTACATCGGCGATATGGTCGATCAGCGTCCAATCCGTCTCATGGCCGATCGCCGAGACAAGCGGGATCAGACTTTCGGCCGCCGCGCGCGCGACAATCTCTTCATTGAAGCTCCAGAGGTCCTCCAGCGAGCCGCCGCCGCGCGCGATGATGAGCACATCAGGGCGCGGGATGGCGCCGTCCGGCTCCAGCGCATTGAAGCCGGCGATGGCGTTGGCGACTTCCGCCGCCGAAGTCTCGCCCTGCACGCGCACTGGCCAGACTAGCACATGAACGGGAAAGCGGTCCGCCAACCGATGTAGAATGTCGCGAATGACGGCCCCCGTCGGCGACGTCACGACGCCGATCACGCTGGGCAAATAGGGGAGCAACTGCTTGCGGCCCGCGTCGAACAGTCCCTCAGCGGCGAGCTTGACCCGCCGCGCCTCAAGCAGCGCCATCAAGGCGCCGATCCCCGCTGGCTCCATCGCCTCAATGACGATCTGATAAGCCGATTTGCCGGGAAAAGTGGTGATCTTGCCGGTGGCGATCACTTCCATCCCTTCCTCGGGACGTACGCGCAAGCGTGCGAAAACGCCCTTCCAGACCACCGCATCGATCCGGGCGCCCTGGTCTTTAAGCGAGAAATAGGCATGGCCTGACGAATGGGGCCCGCGATAATTCGAGACTTCGCCGCGCACGCGCACATAACCGAAACGATCCTCGATCGTGCGCTTGAGCGCGCTCGAAAGCTCGGTGACGGAAAGCTCAGGCGCATTGGTCGTGGGCGAGGATTCGGCCATGGCGCTTCTATGCCCCATCGGGCCGGCGCGGACCAGAGCGCGGCGCGGGCGGTTCTATAAAAGTCTGGCCCTGATCAGGAAAATCACCTAGAAATCCGATATATTTCGAGAGGAAATTTTGACTGCGGCTAGCTCGCCATGTTTGCGCCCGATTGATGAGCCAACTGGCTGGCCATGTGGCGCTGGAACCCTTCAGGGGATTTGATGCGATTGATCTTTGGATTGGCGATGGCGTTTCTCGTCAGCGCGACGGCGGTCGGTTCGGCGCGGGCGCAAAGCGCCGAGTGCGTGCGATTGCAACAAGCGATCGCCACGGCCGGTCGCGGCGGCAATGGTCAAGGCGCGCAATTTGAAGCGGCGGCGCAAAAACAGCGCGGCGAGATCGACAGGACCGTCGCCTACGCCCGGTCGATCGGATGTGAAAATCGCAAGTTCCTGTTCTTCGGCAGCGGCCCGCCTCCGCAATGCGATCAGATCAACGCCCAGATATCTCGAATGCAGGCGAATCTTTCCGACCTGCAATCGCGCGCGGGAGGCTCGGACGGCGGGCGCGGCGAGCTTATCGCCCGCTATAACTCCCAATGCATGAACCCCGGCGGCTCCCAGCCGCATGGCATTTTCGATGCGCTGTTTGGCAACCCGCGCGACCAATCGCCTGACGTGCAGACCGTGCCCCTCGTGCCGGATCCCAACGCCAACCCCGACCAGCAGCCGCTCGACGGCGAGGGGAAGGAAGCGCGCGCGGGATCCAAGGCGGTTTGCGTGCGCTCCTGCGACGGCAGTTTTTTCCCGGTCTCTTATTCGGCGGGCGGCAGCCGGCTCGACGACCTCCAGGACATGTGCCGGGCGTTGTGCCCCAATGCCGATGTCAGCCTCTATACCTACTCGCCTTCCGCCGATATCGAGACGGCGGTGTCGATCACGGGCGCGCGCTATATGGATTCGCCGACCGCCCTCAAATATCGCAAGAGCCTCGACAATACCTGTTCATGCAGAAGGCGCGGGCAAAGCTGGGCTGACGCATTGGCGGGCGCCGAGCAAAGACTCGGCGGCATGGGCAAGACCGACATTATGGTGACGCCGGAAAAATCGGCTGAGCTGTCGCGGCCAAAGCCGGATCCGAAAGCCAAGCCGATCAAATCGCCGCTAGAGGCGCCAAAAGCGCCCGCGCCCACGCCCGACCCCAAGGCGTCGGCCCAGGACCAGACGGCTCCGATCGACCCATTGCTCAGCCAACAGGCGGCGACCGTCAGCCGTGAATCCTCCGGCATAGCGACGGGCGATGCGACGACCGGCCCGCTCTACACCAAGGGCCAGGGGCAGACGCAGGAAGTCACGGGCTCCGATGGCGTCAAGCGGCGTGTGCGGATAATCGACCCAACGCTTTGATCCTGCCGATCAGCGGCAGCAAGGCCGCCAGTTCCGGCCCCGATTCGCGGCCCGTCAACGCCAGGCGCAAAGGGTGAAACAGCGCCTTGCCCTTGCGTCCGCTTGACGCTTTGAGGGCGCTTGTCCAAACGCCCCAGGTCGTCAAGTCCCATGGCGCGGGCGGCAGGCAGGCGGCCGCCTGCGCCAAAAACGCCGGCTCCTCGACGACCGGCTCGATCTCGCCCTGGGTTACGCGCCACCAGTCTCTGGCTTCGCCAAGTTGCGCGAGATTGCCGCGCACCGCGCTCCAGAACGGCTCGGCGTCGGCCCCGACGATTTCGAGCGCGGCAAGGCGTTCGCGCATCGCTTCATAGGGCAAAGCGTGCAAGGTGCGCGCCGAGAGCGCCCGCAGCTCCGCCTCGTCAAATCGCGCCGCGCCATGCGAGAGATGCGTGAGATCGACAGCGGCCGCCAGTTCGCTCAGCGAGCCCACAGGCCGCACCGCCTCGGCCGAACCGACCAGCACCGCCAACGCCGCAACCGCCAAAGCTTCGACGCCACCCTCACGCAGGGACGATATGGACAGCGCGCCGGTGCGCTTGGACAGCCCTTCGCCGCTCGCGTCGGTCAACAGATTGTGGTGGCCGAACGACGGCGCCTTGCCCGCCAAAGCTTCGAAAATCTGAATCTGCACCGCCGTATTGGTGACGTGGTCCTCGCCGCGAATGACATGGCTCACGCGCAGGTCGATATCATCGGCGACGGAGGGCAATGTGTAGAGATAGGAGCCGTCTTCGCGCACCAGGACGGGATCGGAAAGCGACGAACAGTCGATATGGCTGGGGCCGCGAACCATATCCTCCCAATGGACGGTCGCGGGCTCGAGGCGGAAGCGCCAATGCGGGCGCCGCCCTTGCGCCTCCAGCGCCGCTCTCTCCTCAGCGCTCAAGCGAAGCGCGGCGCGATCGTAAATCGGCGGCCGCCCAAGCGCCTGCTGACGCTTGCGCCGTCGATCGAGTTCCTCGGCCGTCTCATAGGCGGGATAAAGCCGCCCGATCTCGCGTAGTTTCGTCGCCGCGGAATCATAGAGCGCCATGCGCTCGGACTGGCGGCACTGGAAACCGGGAATGATCCCGAGCCAGGCGAGATCGGTCTCGATCGAATCGGCATATTCGGCGCGTGAACGCTCGCGATCGGTATCGTCGAAACGCAGGATGAAGAGCCCGCGCTCGCGCATCGCAAAGAGCCAATTGAGCAAAGCTGTGCGGGCGTTGCCAATATGGATGCGCCCGGTGGGCGACGGCGCAAAGCGGACAATGGGGCCATTAGACATGCGCCTTCATAGAAGCGTCGCGCAAGCCCTGCAACATGGATGGGGAGCGAGTCGGCGACAAAATCCAGGGAATGCAATGACCGGAACTCAATTGGCGGCGACCTTTGGCCTCGCCGCCGTATCGATCCAGATGCTGAGCGCTTTGATCGCGATTTCCCGATGCGCCAAACGCGCGGCGCCCATGCCGCCCCGCGCAGGCGCCCCGGCGGTGAGCATCGTGCGGCCGCTTTGCGGGATCGATCCCTTCGGCAGGGAGACGCTGGCTTCGACTTTCGAACTCGACTATCCCGCCTACGAAATCCTCTTCTGCCTGGCCGATGGCGACGATCCCGTAGCGCCGATCGTGCGCCGCCTGATGGAGGCGCATCCACACATCCCCTCGCGCCTTCTGATTGGCGACGATCGGCCGAGCAGCAATCCCAAGCTCAACAATGTCGTCAAGGGCTGGAAGGCGGCGGCGCATCAATGGATCGTCATCGCCGATTCCAATGTGCTGATGCCGGCCGATTACATCCAAAGGCTGACGGCGCGCTGGCGCGCCAATACGGGGATCGTCTGCGCGCCGCCGATCGGCGCGGCGCCAGGCTCTTTCGCGGCGGAAATCGAATGCGCTTTTCTCAACACCTATCAGGCGCGCTGGCAATATGCCGGCGAGGCGTTCGGTCTGGGCTTTGCCCAAGGCAAGACCATGCTATGGCGGCGCTCGATATTGGAAGCGGGCGGCGGCATCGAAGCCCTGGGGGCCGAGATCGCCGAAGACGCCGCCGCGACCAAGCTGATTCATGAGGCGGGCTTGAGCGCTCATCTGGTCGATGCGCCCTTCGAGCAGCCGTTGGGGCCGCGCAAATGGGGCGAGGTCTGGGCGCGGCAGGTGCGTTGGGCGCGGCTGCGGCGCGCGACCTTCCCGTTGTATTTTGCGCCGGAGCTTCTGACGTCGGGCCTCTTCGCCTTCATCGCCGCTTTTTGGGGGGCGTCGGAACTCGGGCTTGATCCTTGGGCCGCGGTCGCGTTGGCCGCGATAGCCTGGTACGGGTCGGAGGCGGCGCTGGCCTGGGCAGCCGGTTGGCGGCTCAGCCTTTGGTCCGTTCCAGCCTGGATGGCGCGCGACCTCGCTTTGCCCTGGCTATGGACGCAAGCGTGGGCCAGCAACAATTTCGTGTGGCGCGGCAATGCGATGACTGTCGCCGAAGACGACGCGGGAGTGGCCGCCGGACGATGAAAGCCGCGGGCGGCGTCCAAATTGTCGCAGGCGCCGATGGGGGCTTCCCAAACCCTCGAATCATCGTATCTTCATCGTGTCGTCAACGAACTGAAAGGAGGTGATCCAGTGTCTCATTGTCTATCGCCACGAGTGATTTGCAGGGCCTGGGTTATTGTCCGTGCGGAGAAAGACCGCGCATAGCAGGCGCCCAGACGGAAAACCCTGAGCGATCTCTGCGTGGTCGCGACAATGGAAGGGCCGCCCTCGGGCGGCCCTTCTCTTTTGCGCGGGCGAGGGAACATGATCGTTCGACCATCCAATCCGTAATGACAATGTCTATACCTTCTGTTATGATCGATGGACGACAGGAGAATTCATGCCGCGGACAGCCACCAAGGGCCCGACGGAGAGGACCAAGGCCAAGCAAGCTTTGCTTAAGCCGAGCGCCACAGCTCGCGATACGCTCAATATTCGGATCAAGGCCGAAGAACGGGGCCTGATTGACCGCGCCGCGCAAGCGCTCGGCAAAACGCGCACCGACTTCATGCTTGAAGCAGCGCGTCGCGCCGCCGAAGACGCTTTGCTCGAACGCACAGTCTTCTCGGCGAATCCGGCGGTATATGCGCAATTCCTTGCACGGCTCGACGCGCCGCCGCAGCCGAACGATCGGTTGCGTCGCACGCTGGCGACGAAGGCGCCGTGGGACACGCCGTGACGCTGACGGCGCCGACGCCGCTCACCAATCGCCACGACTTATCCTCCTTCGCCTCCAATGTCGCAGCGCTTGACGACTGGCTGAAGCGCCGCGCACGCGCCAATCAAGTGAACGGCGCATCGCGCACCTTCGTCGTCTGCGAGGGCGACCAAGTGATTGGTTACTATGCTCTTGCCTCGGGCGGCGTGAATGTCTCGGCTGCGACCGGTCGTTTCCGCCGCAACATGCCCGACCCGATCCCGGTCGCCGTACTCGGCCGCCTCGCTGTGGATCGGCGCTGGCAAGGCAAGGGCATTGGGCGCGCCTTGTTTCGCGACGCGGCGCTTCGCTTGTCCAACGCGGCCGAAATCATCGGCATTCGCGGCGTCCTCGTCCATGCCGTATCGGAGGATGCCAAGGCGTTCTATCTCGCGCTCGGTTTCGACCCCTCGCCGCTGGAACCGATGACGCTCATGATCACGCTCGCCGACATCAATGCCGCGCTTGGCGGGAATGCCTGAACCTATTCCTCGAACCGCTCGCTCGTCCCCGTCTGCCCGCGCGGCGCGATCGCGGCATCGGGAGCTAGCAGCGGCGCGCCCGAATCGCGGAAGCGATTGACAATGGGGTAGCGGCGGTCGCGGCCGAAATTCTTGGCCGTCACTTTCACGCCCGGCGCCGATTGGCGGCGCTTGTATTCAGCCAGATACAGCAGCCGCTCGATCTTATGGACCGTCGCGGGATCGTGTCCTTGCGCGATAATGTCGGCGAGCCGCATTTCCTTTTCGACGAGGCCCTGCAGGATGGCGTCGAGAACGGGATAGGGCGGCAGCGAATCCTCGTCCTTCTGGTTCTCGCGCAGCTCCGCGCTCGGCGGCTTGACGATGATGTTGGTCGGGATCACCTCGCCGTCCGGCCCCAGCGCGCCCGCCGGCTTCCAGCGGTTGCGCAAGGCGGAGAGGCGGAACACTTCCATCTTGTAGAGATCCTTGATCGGATTGAAGCCGCCGTTCATGTCGCCATAGAGCGTGGCGTAGCCGACCGACATTTCCGACTTGTTGCCGGTGGTGACCACCATCGGCCCGAACTTGTTGGAGATCGACATCAGGATCAAGCCGCGCGCGCGGCTCTGGATGTTCTCTTCCGTAATATCGCGCGGGCGCCCGGCGAATAGCTCATTGAGCGCATGCTCCACCCCCTCGACCGGCTCGGCGATCGGCACGATGTCGTAGCGCAGGCCCAAGGCCTTCGCGCAATCGGCGGCGTCTTTGAGCGATTCCATCGAAGTGAAACGGTAGGGCAACATGATGGCGTGAACGCGCGCGGCGCCCAGCGCGTCGACCGCCATCGCCGCGCAAAGCGCGGAGTCGACGCCGCCCGACAGCCCCAGCACGATTCCGGGGAAGCGGTTGTTCTCGACATAATCGCGCAGGCCCAGCACGCAGGCCGCGTAATCGGCCTCGTCGCCCTCTTCGACAATCTCGCGCTGGCCTTCCACGCAGCGCCAGCCCTTTTCGTCCCGCTCCCAGACGGTGCGCGCAACGATCTGCCGGAAGGCGGGCAATTGGACGGCCAACGAGCGATCGGCGTTGAGCGCGAAAGAGGCGCCTTCGAAAACCAGCTCGTCCTGGCCGCCGACCTGATTGAGATAGATGAGCGGCAGACCGCTCTCGACGATCCGCGCCACCGCGATATTCTGCCGCGTCGCGACTTTGCCGCGCTCATAGGGCGAGGCGTTGGGCACCAGGAGAATTTCGCCGCCCGTCTCCGTGATGCATTCGACGGGATCGGGCCCCCAGATATCCTCGCAGATGGGGATGCCGATGCGAACGCCGCGAAATGAAATCGGCCCCGGCGCCGGCCCGGGCGTGAACACGCGCTTTTCGTCGAACACGCCATAATTGGGCAGGTCGACCTTGAAGCGCACCGCCTCGATCCGCCCGCCGTCGAGCAAGGCGTAGGCGTTGTAAAGCGCGCCATTCTCGACCCAGGGCAGCCCGACCAGCACGGCGGGGCCGCCATCGCCCGTCTCACGCGCCAAAGTCTCGCAGGCGGTGCGGCAGGCTTCCTGGAAGGCTGGTTTGAGAACAAGATCCTCGGGTGGGTAGCCCGATAGAAATAACTCGGACGACATGACGATATCGGCGCCGAACGCCGCCGCTTCTGCTCGGGCGGCGCGTAGGCGCGAAAGATTGCCCTCGATATCGCCGACGATGGCGGCGAGCTGAGCGAGGGCGATGACGAGGCGATCGGCGGGAGCGGGCATGGGCCAAGCATTTAGCGCGGCGGCGGGCGGCGGGCAATCCACACATCGTTTCTCACGCCCGCTTCGCCGCCGAGTTGAGCGGAGACAAAAGGCGGGATAATCCGATGATGGGCGACGTGAAAGTCGAAAAGCACTGGATCGGTCGTATTATTCGGATCCGGTTCGCAGGGAGACGCATATCGGGCGTTCCAAGGCTGTGCTACGTTTTGCGAGGTGAAATGGAACATTCCGATTTTCGGATTGGCATGGAGTTCCTGACAGGCGCGGGTCGTTGGCGCGTAACGGATATCGGCACTCGGACGATAATCGCGATCAAACTCGATCAATCTGACCCCAGCAATTATGATGGGCCTCCGTACGCGGTCGTGGAAACCGTATTCGACGAATACGATTTCGGCGGCTGCGAACCGACCGAGTCATCTTGACGCAGAGCAGCGGAGGCGCGTGCGGAAGACTGACTAACCGATGCGCCGACTTCAAAGCGGATGAATAGCTGCCCCGCCGGAAACATTGACTCGCCCCGCCCTCAGCCCTCCGGCTTCTTCTGCCGCACGCGTTTGCGTGTCTGCACCTTGGCGCGCGGCCCCTCGACCAGCCTGACGATGGCGCCCCACAGCGTGCGCACATCCTGTTCGGTCAGGCCGATGCGGTGGAATATGTTTCGCAGGTTCCGCTGCATCACCGGCTTCTTGCCGGCCGGGCGGAAGAAGCCGCGCTCGTCCAGCTTGGTCTCGAAAAAATCGAAAAACGCGAGAACCATTTCGCGCGTCGCCGGCCCCGACCGCTCGGGTGCCGCAAGCGGCGGCGCCCCGCCATGCGCCGCCTTGAACCACTCATAGCCGCATAGCAAAACGGCCTGCGCAAGATTGAGCGAGGCATAGGCGGGATTGACCGGAAAGGTAATGATCGCGTCGGCGAGCGAGACCTCGCGATTGTCGAGGCCGGTGCGCTCGGGGCCGAACAGAATGCCGTGCTTCTGGCGCGCCCCATAGGCCGCCGCGCTCTCGGCCATGGCCTCGGCGGGCGCGGCGACGCGCTTCAATTGACCGCGCTCGCGCGCCGTCGTCGCGTAAACAAAATGCAGATCGGCGATCGCCGCCTCGACGCTGTCGAAAACGCGCGCCGATTCCAGGAGATAGACGGCGCCGGCCGCCGCCGCATAGGCGCCCTTGCGCCTGGCGCCGGTGCGCGGCCAGCCTTCTCTCGGGCTCACCAATCTCAGATCGTCAAGACCGAAATTGGCCATGGCGCGCGCGCACATGCCGATATTGACGGCCAATTGCGGGCGCACCAGCACGATAGCGGGCCCGCCGGCGACGGCGGCCTTGGTGCGATCCGTTCCCGCCCCGACCATGGCTTTTCCTGTTTTCGCCGCGCTCTAAGAGGCGGACAATAGCGGCGCCGCCCCCGACGCCGCAAACCGCCGCGCGATCTCGCGTGCGATCGTCAGGCTGGAATCGATCGGCTCGTAAGAAAAGCGCTCGATGCGCCCGGCAAAGCGGCGCACCGCGCCGATCCGCTCCAGCGCATCGATATACCTAGCGATCTTGCCGCCGCCCCCGCCCGAGGGTTCCAAAACATGGACGGGCGCGCCGGTCGCCGCCGCCTCGCCGACCATATTGACGCTGTCGCCCGTCACCAGGATCGCGTCGGCATGGGCGAGCATCTGCGCATAAGGATTGGCGCCCGTCCCGTCCCACACAAAGGCCGGCGCCGCGCCGAGGCCCTGACGCACCGCCTCGACGAGTTCAGGCGGCGTGCGCCGCGAGGGCGTCGCCATCACGCTATAGCCCGCCGCGGCGATCGCCGCGGCCGCCGCCGTCAATCTGGCGACATCCGCCGGCGCAAAGTCATGCGCGCCGCTAGGACCGCCCAGGATGATCGCCGCGCGGGGGCTAGGCAGAATCGCGACGCGCGGATCGGGCTCGGCTCTGGCCGCGGCGAGCCTGGCCGCCGAGAAGGGATGGGGCGAAGTCAAAGTGGAAATGACGTTGCGCCCGGCAAGGCCGTCGTGCTCGGGCGCCCAGATCAGATCCATGTTCGCGCGGGAGTACCGCGGGTCCTGCAGAAAGACCGTGAAAACCTTGTCCCCGGCGGCGCGCTTGATGGCGCGGATATAGGGTACGGTCACCCGGCCGCTGGCGATGACGATATGCGGGAAGGGTCGCGCGAAGACGGAGCCCGCCCTGCCCGGCCGATCCCTGGGATCGACCGGGCCATAGGGCGAGAGACTGGCGAACAAGGCGCGCGGCGCCACGTTGCGCACCGCATAGGGCGCGCCGAGCGCATCGGCGACGCCCAGGCTATTGGCCTCATGGCCGGCTTTGCCGGAACTCAGGACGAGGACTCGCGCGCCCTTGGCGAGCAGCGTTTCACTTTGCAAGAAACAAGTCCGACATCCCTGCTTTCCAGAGCCTGTTGCGATTCAATTGAATCGCAACAGGCTCTAGATTCCTTGAAAACGTGCGCGATTTGCGAAAAACCGGCATCCACTTTTTCGCCGCGCGCTCTAGAGCCCCATCCGCCCAGACAGCCGTTGCGCGAAGCTGCTGGCGAGCTCGGCAGCCCGGGCCGGGAATCGCATCGCGCGGCGATGCGGACCCCCGAGTCGGTTCAGACGTAGGCGACCTTCAATATTTCGTAGCTCTTGCCGCCGCCCGGCGTATTCACCTCAACGCTATCCCCGACTTTCTTGCCGATCAGCGCGCGCGCCGTCGGCGAGGTGATCGAGACACGGCCGGATTTCACATCGGCCTCGCTTTCGCCGACGATCTGGAAAATCTTCTTGGCCTCGGTGTCCTCGTCGATCAACGTCACCGTCGCGCCGAATTTGATCGTCGCGCCCGACAATTTCGAGACGTCGATAACCTCGGCGCGCTGCAGCTTGTCTTCAAGCTCGGCGATGCGCCCTTCATTATGCGATTGGGCTTCCTTGGCGGAATGATATTCGGCGTTTTCGGACAAATCTCCGTGCGAACGCGCCTCCGCGATCGCTTCGATAATGCGCGGGCGCTCCACCTGCTGGAGCCGCATGAATTCCGCTTCAAGCGCGGCATGCCCGGAGATCGTAATAGGAAACTTGTCCATGGCGTATCCTTACCCGGTCCTCTCTACTCGCAGTGTCGAGATTTTACAATCAAAGCGCGCTAAATCTCGCGCCGATGGTCAACTAAAATAATCCTGCAGCGCCCGCACTTCAAGGTCGCCGTCGATATAGGCCTTGATGCCCTGAGCCGCGGCTATCGAGCCGGCTAGAGTGGTATAGTAGGGCGTTTTATGCAAGAGGGCGGCGCGGCGCAGCGGCTTGGAATCGGCCAGGGCCTGAGCGCCTTCCGTCGTGTTGAAAACAAGTTGAATGGATCCGTTCTTGATCGCATCGACGATATGCGGCCGTCCTTCCGAAACCTTGTTGATTTTCACTGCGGGAACGTCGTTCGCTTGGAGATAGCGCGTCGTACCGCCCGTCGATTGAATCTTGAAGCCGAGCGCGAGAAGCTGTTTGACCGTCGCCAGAATGCGCGGCTTGTCGACGTCGCGCACCGAGACGAACAATGTCCCCGATCGCGGCACTTTCGTGCCGCCGCCAAGCTGGCTTTTGGCGAAGGCGATGTCGAACGACCGGTCGAGGCCCATGACCTCGCCCGTCGAGCGCATTTCGGGGCCAAGCACCGTATCGACGCCGGGGAAGCGGGCGAAAGGAAACACCGCTTCCTTGACCCCGACATGGTCGATCGCATCGAGCTTGAATTCGAAGGACGCCAGTTTTTCGCCCGCCATCAGCCGGGCGGCGATTTTGGCGATCGGGCGGCCGATCACCTTGGCGACGAAAGGCACGGTGCGCGAGGCCCGCGGATTGACTTCGAGGACATAGATCTCGCCGTCCTTCAAGGCGTATTGGACATTCATCAAGCCGCCGACATCGAGCGCCAGCGCCATTTTGCGCGTTTGCGCCTCGAGCTTTTCAATGGTCTCGGGGCTGAGCGAGCGCGGCGGCAACGAACAGGCGCTGTCGCCCGAATGAATGCCCGCTTCCTCGATATGCTCCATGATCCCGGCGACGACGACATCCTTGCCGTCGCAAAGCGCGTCGACATCGATCTCGGTCGCGTCGGAGAGATAGCGGTCGAACAACAGCGGGTTCTTGCCAAGCACCGTATTGATCTGGCCGGTCTTGTCATTGGGATAGCGCGCCTTCACATCGGAAGGCACGAGGCCCGGCAGCGTGTCGAGAAGGTAATTGTCGAAGGCGGTCTCGTCGCGAATGATCGCCATCGCCCGGCCGCCCAGCACATAGGACGGGCGCACGACGAGCGGCAGACCAAGCTCGGCGGCGATGAGGCGCGACTGTTCGACCGAATAGGCGATGCCGTTCTTGGGCTGCTTCAGGCCCAGTTTGTCGAGCAGACGTTTGAACCGGTCGCGGTCTTCGGCAAGGTCGATCGAATCGACCGAAGTGCCCAGAATCGGCGCGCCGGAAAGTTCAATGGCGCGCGCCAGTTTCAGCGGCGTCTGGCCGCCGAACTGCACGATCACGCCTTTGAGCGTGCCTTGTTCGCGCTCCTTTTCGAGAATGGCGAGGACATCCTCGGCGGTCAGCGGCTCGAAATAGAGCCGGTCCGACGTGTCGTAATCGGTCGACACCGTCTCGGGATTGCAATTGATCATGATGGTTTCGAAACCCGCTTCGCTCAATGCGAAACAGGCGTGACAACAGCAATAGTCGAATTCGATGCCCTGCCCGATGCGATTGGGTCCGCCGCCCAGAATGACGATCTTGTCGCGTTGTGTCGGCCGCGCCTCACAGGCGGCCTGGCCCGCGAAAGGCGCTTCATAGGTCGAATACATATAAGGGGTAGGCGAAGCGAATTCCGCCGCGCAAGTGTCGATGCGTTTGTAAACCGGCGCCACGCCAAGCGCGCGGCGCGCCTGCAAGACATCCGCTTCCGCCACGCCCGTCAGCGCCGCCAGACGCGAATCGGAGAAACCGGCCGCCTTCAGGCTGCGCAGATTGGCCGCGTCCTTGGGCAGGCCGTGCCGACGGACTTTTTGCTCCAGCGCGACGATCTCGGCGATGCGCTGCAAGAACCACGGATCGATCTTGCAGACATCATGGATTTCCTCGACGCTCATGCCCGCGCGCATCGCCTGCGCGACATTGAGCAGGCGATCAGGCGTCGGCTTGCCGATCGCGGCGCGCAGGGCGTTGTGATCGTCGCCTTTGCCGAGGCCCTCGATCTCGATCTCGTCGAGGCCGGTGAGGCCCGTCTCCAGCGAGCGCAGGGCCTTTTGCAGCGATTCGGCGAAGGTGCGCCCGATCGCCATCGCTTCGCCGACCGACTTCATCGCAGTGGTCAGGACAGGATCGGCGCCGGGGAATTTTTCGAACGCGAAGCGCGGGATCTTGGTGACGATATAATCGATCGTCGGCTCGAACGAGGCCGGCGTCGCGCCCCCCGTAATGTCGTTGGCGATTTCATCGAGGAGATAGCCGACCGCCAGTTTCGCGGCCACTTTGGCGATCGGAAAGCCGGTCGCTTTCGAGGCCAGCGCCGACGAGCGCGAAACGCGCGGGTTCATCTCGATCACGATCATCCGGCCGTCCGCCGGATTGACCGCGAACTGGACGTTGGACCCGCCGGTCTCGACGCCGATCTCGCGCAGCACCGCCAAAGAGGCGTCGCGCATGATCTGATATTCCTTGTCGGTCAGCGTCAGCGCCGGCGCGACCGTGATCGAATCGCCGGTATGGACGCCCATCGGATCGATGTTCTCGATCGAGCAGACGATGATGCAATTGTCCGCCTTGTCGCGGACAACCTCCATCTCGAATTCCTTCCAGCCGAGCACGCTTTCTTCGATCAGCACTTCATTGGTCGGCGAAGCGTCGATGCCGCGCTCGACGATCTCGATGAATTCGCCCTTGTTATAAGCGATGCCGCCGCCCGTGCCGCCCATGGTGAAGGAGGGGCGGATGATCGCGGGCAGGCCGATGTCGTCGAGCGCGACAAGCGCCTGCGACAAGGTCTTGATATGATGCGAGCGCGGGGTTTCGAGGCCGATTCGGGTCATCGCCTCGCGGAACAATTCGCGGTCCTCGGCCTTGTCGATCGAGGCCGCCGTCGCGCCGATCATCTCGACGTCATATTGTTCGAGCACGCCCATTTTCTTGAGCGACAAGGCGCAATTCAGCGCGGTCTGCCCCCCCATGGTCGGCAGCAGCGCGAAGCCGCCCGGAACCGCGTAGCGCTCCTTGGCGATGATCTTGGCGACGATCTCCGGCGTGATCGGCTCGATATAGGTGCGGTCCGCCATATCCGGGTCGGTCATGATGGTGGCGGGATTGGAATTGATCAGGACGATGCGATAGCCCTCGGCGCGCAAGGCCTTGCAGGCCTGCGTCCCCGAATAATCGAACTCGCACGCCTGGCCGATGATGATCGGGCCGGCGCCGATGATGAGGATCGTCGCAATATCTGTCCGCTTCGGCATGGGTCCCCGCGCTTGCCCGCGAGGCGGACAAGGAATTCTAGCCGATATGTCCGGCACACAAAAAAAGGCCGCTCCGCAGGCGCCCGGCGCCGTGAAGCGTCCTCACGTAAAGCGGCGGGAAGCGCCTGGACGGCGCCCGCCGGAAAGCGGTTCCCTCCCTAGCCCAGAATCGCGCAAGGGGGAAGAGGCGCGCCAGCGCGGGCGCGGCGGCGCCGATGACGCCTTTTGCTTCCCAAAACCGCCAATTGAAGCCGAACGGACGCAAAAGGAAGCGCCCAATCGGCGCTAAGTCCTTGATATCCTGCGCCGCGGAAGGGCGAGATCGGGTCGCCGATCGTGTGATTTCAATGGCTTAAGCCCGATTTTCCTTCCGACCGTCGTTTTTTTTGCGCAACGACCGCTCTCCGTTGGGAAAACACCCGCAGCATCTCATGACCCGCCGCCACTGGTCAATGAATTGTCCGCGCGGGAGTGGGTCAGTTTGAATTTCCGCTTTGGGTGGGGAACGGACTAGCCGGTTCTGGATGAACGAGGGGCCACAATAGACTTTGGTCGCTGATGTGGCACGGCCGAAGCCGACCCGGTGGGGGTTGCTCGCCGCATCCCGCGCAATGGAAGGAATGCTCCAAAAGCCGAGCTTCGGGTTGTAGCGGCCACTGGAATTGCGCAATCTGTTGGCCTGACCGGCGGCCATTCGGAGAACGTTGGCTTGTGGCGGCAAGCGGGAGGCGAGCGATTGACCACGTCCCCTTTGCGCATTTCCACCGCCGCTTTCGTCGCTGGGCTGTTGCTGGCCTTCCTTTGCCTGTTCTTCACCCTCCTTCTGAGCACATGGTTGTCCCACAGCGCCGGCAGCGACCACGCTGGCATAGCGCAGGCCTTTACGGTCGTCGGCCTTTTCGTGCTTTGCCTCTTGCTCGCCGCCCTTGTGCTGACGGCTGTCGTGGGCGGGGCGTTGCCGGCTTCGGGGCGCATCGCGATATTGCTGCTCGCGCCTGTCGCCTTTGTCGCGATGTTCAGGGCATCCGACCTGTTCGACAAGCCCAGCGTTTCTCCCGGCCTATGGGCATTGGCAGTCCCCGCCGCGGCGCCAACGCTCATCGTCGCCTATTGCCTCTGGGCTTTGATTGCGCCTTTGCGAGCCCGTGTGCCGGAGCGGGTCGCCGGTTTCGGGCTTTTGGGCGCGCTCGGCTTGGTCTGCGCGGCGATTTTTCCGCTGGAGGCGATGCGCACTCACGGCGACGCCGCCGTGGCGGCGGGGATAGCGGCTTTGGAGGCCAAGGTCGCCGCAATGCCAGACGACGCTAATCTGTCGCAGTGGATTCCATTGCTGAATAGCGGCGTTTATTCGGTCGAGGAGACGGCGCGCGCCAAAATCATGGCGCTGCCGAGCCGGCAACGCGACGCCGAGGCGATGCTGGCGCGCGACGAGTTTCCGCTCGGCGAGTTGAACCAATTCGACCTCGATGCGACGCCCGTGCTTTGCCAGAACGCGCAAGCCTTGCTGTCGCGCCGCGCCGCAGCTCTCGCCTTGAAGCCGGGCGAGAAGCCGGACTTCAACAAAATCGCCGCCGAATTCTATGGCGCGAAGGTCGCGATCCCATGGCTCATCAGCCTTGGCTGCGCAAGCGACGCCCAAGCCCTGGAATGGGAGGCGTTGGGGCGGAGCTATGGCAAGTCTGATATCGATGTGTTGGATTTGGTGGAGGCGCGCGACCCCAAGAATTTAGGCTGGAAACTCATTTATTATCCTCCCAAAGTCTCGATGCTCACCTCGAAAACAACGCTGCGCGCATGGCTGAATTTCGCCTACGGGCTGTATAAAAGCGATCCGGCCGATCGGCCGAGATTGTTGGCCGGCGCCCGCGCGCTCGACCATCGCAACGCCGACGCGGTGGCTTGGCTGCAAGAAGTTCCTGCGGCTTCGGACACCTTCGTGCTGCTGCACTTCTTGCCGCAACTCGATCTCGATACGACGCCGGCGCTCTGCGCCGCGGCCCTGAGCGAGATCGGAGAGAGTCTTGCCGAGGTCTATCGGCCAACCGCCGACAATCCGTTGCCCTACAGTGAGCTCGGCGAACGCCTCGGCGCCGGCGAGCCTCTCGTGGCGTTGCAATGGCTGGCCGGCCACGGCTGCGATGCGAACGCGCAATTGGGCGCGGCTCAGGAAGTCATCGCCGCCTATCAGCCTTCGCCCGAGCGCGAGACCATGGCGGCCGCGCTAGCGAAGCTGAAACGGAGTCCTTGAGAAGAAATGGTTATCGCGTGCAGCGGCGCTAACAGGCCGCGTCCGTGGCGTCTCGCATGTCCGCTTCACCATCATCGGGGCGCAGAAACGCGTGCGTTTAATACTCAGCAATTCGGCCTTTGGCAGGCGTCTTGGCGCCGCAAGGGGAGCCAAGAATGGCAGGTTTCGGAGGCAATCAATTGGGATTGAACGACGTGGTTGGGCGCTCGGCGCGCAGCGAACGTGAACGTCTACTTCGGGTCGGAAGCGGAAATTCAAACTGACCCACGACCTCTGCGCAGGTATGGCGCCGGGGCCGCGCCCATCAGTTCAAAGCCATCGCTCTTCGCTCGACTCCCCTTCCCAAGGCGAACGCGTAGCGTTCGTCCGCGTCATGCTACGCATGACATCTTCCCCCTTGGGGGAAGGCGGCGTCCTGTCAGTGCCGCCCCGCCGCATAAAGCTGATACAGCGTCAGCAAAATCTCCGCGACGATCAGGATGACGATCGTCGCCTCCAGCCTTGTCGCGCGGTCGGCGTCGATAATGTCGGTCAGGGCGTGCGCCGTTTCGACGATAACGTCGAGTTTGCGCTTTAAGGCGCTGGCGCGCTCCTTCAGCTCATATTCGTCTTCAAGGCGCGCATAGAGGCGCTCGAGATCGGGCCGGTCCCACAGGACATCCGGCTTTTCCTCGACCGCCACACGGCCCGAGACGCGATGCTGGGCGAGCAGGGCCTGGCCGATCAGCCGCAGCATCGCGCGGCGGCGGAACGGCGGGCGGCCGGTTTTGGCGAGCGTGGCGGCGAAGGGCTCGATCACGTCGAAGACGGCGTTGACCTCGCGCTCGTCGCGCCCCAGCGCCACCGTCTTGGCCAGAGCGTCGGCGACGACGAGAAAGCGCTGCGGCGACAGATTCTTCATCTGGATCGGACCGCCGGGCGGCGCGAGATCGTCGAATTCGGGCGCGATTTCAAGGATCGCCGTCTCGTCATCGACCCGGGCCCGGGCGCCCGAGCTGCGCTGCTTGAGCTTGGCGAGAACGTCCTCCTCCTCCAGCGGCGACAGGCCGACCAGTACCGCGACGCCAAAGCGGAACAGCGCGACCATGCCCGATGTCCCCACCCGGAACGCCAGCGGCAGCGCGGAGATCATGTCGGGCCGCTCAAGCCCGGCGGTCTCGATGCGCTCGCCGATGATGAGGGCGCGGGCGGTGAGGCGCGTGGGGGCGGCAGGTGGAGGAGCGTCGTTCATGCCGGCAAATTACGCTGGCGGGCTGTCATGCGCCAGAGCGCAGGGGCGGAACGTCCGACAGGCGGCCCCAATTGCGGAAATTGGCGAACGGCAAGGTCTTCGCAGGCGATGCGGTAATAAGATGTGATAGTGATGTTCTATACGTCACTACCGCACTATGATACACAACTCGTCGATCTTTTTGAACGCAGGCCGAAAATGTTGACCGCCCCCCAATTGCGCGCCGCGCGCGCCTTGCTCGGAATCGATCAACGAGAACTGTCCAAACTATCCGACGTCTCGCTGGCGACGATTCAGAGAATGGAGGCGAGCGAGGGCAATGTGCGCGGCGTGGTCGACAGCCTGATGAAAATCGTCGGGGCGCTGGAGGCGGCGGGCGTCGAACTGATCGGTGAAAACATGCGCAGCGACGGCGGCGGCCGGGGAGTCCGTCTGCGCCAGCCGGCGACGCTCAAGCTGCCGCCTGCGGCCGAAGGGAGCGCGCCATGAACGATCAGGCGATCCGCAAGCCGACCTTCCGGGAATTGTACACGCCGAAGCTGGCGACGGTGCTTGGCGAGGGCTATGGCCTGCGCGGGTTCCAGGCGGACGCGATCGCCGGCCTCACCGTAGCGATCGTCGCATTGCCGCTGTCGATGGCGATCGCCATCGCCTGCGGTCTCAGTCCGGACCGGGGTCTCTACACCGCGATCGTCGGCGGCTTTCTGGTGTCGGCTTTAGGCGGCAGTCGCTTTCAGATCGGCGGTCCCGCCGGCGCCTTCATCGTCCTCATCTTCTCGATTGTCGAACGCCAGGGCTATGAGGGCCTTGTGCTCGCGACGATGATGGCGGGCGCGATCATGATGATCGTCGGCTTCATGCGCTGGGGCGCCTATATCAAATATATTCCTTATCCGGTGACGGTCGGTTTCACAGCGGCGATCGCTGTGATCATCTTCGCCAGCCAGCTCAAGGAACTGCTGGGGCTCGACCTCGCCAGGGAGCCGGCCGCCCTCGTCCCCAAATTGTTCGCGCTGGCGGGCGCGATCGGAACGATTCAAGCCCCGACCGTCGCTTTGTCAGTGCTGGCGATCGCCGTCATCCTCGTGCTGCGACGGCTGCGCCCCAATTGGCCCGCCATATTGATCGCGGTGGCTTTATGCAGCGCGCTCACGGGCCTCCTGCATCTCGACGTGGCGACGATCGGCTCGCGCTTTGGCGGCGTGCCGCGCGCCCTGCCCTCGCCCGCGCTGCCGCCTTTCGATCTGGCCAGGATGTGGACGCTGCTGCCGGACGCTTTCTCCATCGCGCTGCTCGGCTCGATCGAGTCTCTGCTTTCGGCCGTCGTCGCCGACGGCATGAGCGGGCGGCGACACCGTTCGAATTGCGAACTCGTCGCGCAGGGCGTGGCCAATATTGTCGCGCCGATCTTTGGCGGGATGCCGGTCACCGGCACGATCGCGCGCACCGCGACCAATGTCCGCGCGGGCGCGAAGGGGCCGGTCTCCGGCATGCTGCACGCCCTCTATGTCCTGCTGTTCATGCTGGTCGCCGCGCCGCTCGCCGCCTACATTCCTCTTGCTTCGCTCGGCGCCATATTGACCGTCGTCGCATGGAGCATGGCGGAGCGGGAAGAATTCATCGCCCTAGTCCGCGGCTTTGGCGGCGACGCCCTGGTGCTGCTGGCGACGTTTCTTCTGACGATTTTCGAGAGTTTGACGCTCGGCATCGCGGTCGGCGTGACGCTGGGCGCGTTCCTTTTTCTGCACCGCATGGCCGGAGCGATCGAAATCCGCGAGGGGGCGCCGTCGACCGGAGACGACCAGGCCGATTCCAGCGAACGCGCAACTTACGATTCCGATGCGGCGAGCAGCGCCGATTTCATGGTCTACAAAATCAGCGGCGCATTCTTCTTCGGCGCCACGGCGGCCGTCAACGCCGCGCTCGACGGCATCGGGAAATATCCACGCGACTTCGCGTTCGATTTCGCCGATGTGCCGCTGATCGACACGACGGCGGCCAAGGCGCTCAGGGCCTTCGTGCTTAAGCTGCGGCGCGCGAACACAAGCGTATTTATCGCGCAAGCGCGGCCCGGGGTTCGCCGCGCGCTGATGACGGCGGGATTGCGCGAGACGGAAGTCGCCTATGTCGATACCCTGTCCGAAGCGCGCGAGCGCGCGCAGGCGAGCCACGCAACAACCGAACTTGTTCTTGGCGTCGCCCGATAGGCCGGAACGGTCGGTAAGAGAACCCAATCCATCCAAGCGCTTTGCTGGCGCGCTGTCACGCGCGAGCGTAGGCGCCGCTCGCAATGACGGAGGCGCAAGCGCGCGATGTAGCCAGCGCCACATCATCGGGAACGGCGCGGGCCTATAGACAAGCCACGCGAGGACCGTCGCAGCTCGGCAGCCTGCTACCGAAGGGTGACCTTTGCGGCCTTTCCCATGCGTTCTGGGGCAACGAAGAGGAAAAACCTATGCGCAATATCTTCCTTCTGGGAACAACGCTCGCCGTTCTGGCCTTCGGCGCAGGGAACGCCCATGCCATGGGAGGCAGCGGCAACCTCGCGCCCAGCGAATCGCCCTACGCGATCCTGGAGCCGCAAACCGTGACGCCGACTGAGATTGCGACACCGCCGACCGAAGCCAGCCCGGCCCGCACCCCTCACAGCCCGGCGAAGCGGCGCGTGCACCTGCGGCAATAGTAAGGCCCCGGCAATCCACGGAGGCGGCCGCGGGGTCGTTACAAAGCAGGCAAGACAAGGATGTCCGCCATGCTCAAGGAATTTCGAACACGGCCATCTTTTCCGCAATGCCGCGCAATGAATGCTCCTTGGGCGAAGGTATGATTCCCGCCTCTTCAAGTATCTCCGCCGATCGGCTGTTGCTGACCACCGGACCGGTGGCGAAGATCGATGGGGATGTCGCCAGGCCCTGCACGCGCGAGGCGATGTTGACGGTCTGGCCAAAATAATCCTGTCGTTCGTTGAGCATCACCGCCAGGCACGGGCCTTCGTGGATGCCGATCTTCAAAATGAGATCGGCGCCGAGGTCGCGCATGGCGGCGCGCATGCGCAACGCGGCGGCGACGGCGCGATCGGGCGACGGAAAGGTGGCCATCACGGCATCGCCGATCGTCTTCACCACGGCGCCGCCCTCCGCGGCGACGATCTCATGCAGCGCGCGAAAATGAGCCTTCACCAGATCGTAAGCGACGAGATCGCCGACCCGGTCGTAGAGTTCGGTGGAGCCTTTCAGATCGGTGAACAGGAAGGTCAGGCTGGTGATCTTCAGTCGTTGGTCGACGTCAAGCGTATCGGTGCGATAGAGATCGCGGAAGGTCTGATTGGTGAGAAGCCGCTTGGCTGTGAGGAACGGTCGGCGTTTGCTCATGAGCCCATGCAGTTTGTCGCCGCCGATCCATACGCTGGGCAATGTGCGCAGGCTGGTGCGGTTCTCGAAGAGGATGCGAAGCGGGCCGGGCCGGATCGTCACCCGGCTGCCCGGCGATTCCATGGTCAGCACCGCGCTCAGCGTCTGGCGCTCGCGCGTCGGCTCGCCCGTCACTTCGATGAACTGGGCGAGATGCACGACAGGATCGATGACGATGAGGAACGCCTCCGGCGCCTGCAGCGACATGCTGGCCTTTTCGCCGGGCGGCAGCTCAAGCGAGTCGAGCGTGATCTCTTCAAAGTCCCGGGCGAGCGTTTCATCGTCGGGAAGATCGATGCCCGAACCCCAGAAAACCTGGCGATAGAATTCCATCACCGGCAGGGTGTGCGGATCATGCGCGGCGATGCGGCGCACATTGGGACTGACCGTAAACGTCACCTCGACCATTTCGTCGAGCGTCGGCTCGTAGCCGGCGGCGCAAAGCGTGCAGGTATATTCTTCGCGATCCACGTTTTTCAGCGTCGCGCCCGTGTCGAGCACGCCGCCGCATCCCGGACAGAGCACGTTCCAGGCGAGTTCGAAGAGGCCGAGCCGGGCCGCGTGGAGAAAGGCCGCGATCGCCTCCTCTTCGTTGAGGCCCCGCGTCGCCGCGAAGTCGAGCGCATTGACGCGGCAGAGGGCGCGGTCGCTCCCCTCCCGCACCAAAGCTTCGATCGCGCCCGCCGCCGCCGGCGTCGTCGATTGTCTGAGGATGTCGAACAGGGCTTGGGTTTCGCTAGACGATCGCATCGCACGTCTCCCGCAAGAATCCTCGCCGGTCCGGCCGCCAGCGGGGATCGATCAATGTCCCGTCATCTCACTCCGTCGGCGCCGAGCAGACTGCATTGAGGCGCACCGCGTCAAGGCCCCGCCGGCCGGGAGGAGTCGGTCTGCCGACAAATCACGCTGGCGCCATGAACTTGCCAGCCCCCTCCCCTATTCCTCGCTGAACCGATAGCCGATCCCCGCCTCCGTGCGGATGATGGTCGGCGCGGCCGGGTCGCTCTCAATCTTCGCGCGCAACTGGCCGATGAACACGCGTAGATATTGCGTGTCGTCCTTATGCGCCGGGCCCCAGACGGAAGTGAGGATCTGCCCGTGCGTCACGACCCGGCCCGCGTGGCGCGCGAGGATGCAAAGGAGATCATATTCCTTCGGCGTCAGCTTCACCGCCGCGCCGCTCTTCGTCACGCGCCGTTTGTCCATATCGATGGCGAGGCCGTCGACTTCGACATGCATGGGCTGCGCTTCGCCGCCGCCGCGGTGGCGCAACGCCGAGCGCAGGCGCGCGAGAAGCTCGCCGATGGCGAAGGGTTTTTCGACATAATCGTCGGCGCCCAGATCGAGCGCGGCGATCTTCTCGGCCTCCCGGTCCCTCGCCGACAGAACAAGGATCGGCGCCGCCGTGAATTTGCGCGCCTCGACCAGCACCTCCTTGCCATCCATGTCGGGCAGGCCAAGATCGAGCACGATGATGTCGGGCGCCGAATTGGCGATCAGCCGCAAGGCTTCGCGCCCCGCGGCGGCATGGAGCACCTCATAGCCCGACGCCTCCAGCGCGGGGCGCAGAAACCGCAGGATCTGCGGCTCGTCGTCGACGACCAGGACGCGAAGACCGGTCATGCATTCTCCTGCGCGGCGGCGGGCGCCGCGGCGCCCGGCAATTGGATGACGATGCGCGTGCCGCGCCGGCGCGCGGCGGGGCTTTCGGCATGGATCGTCCCGCCCATCGCCTCGATCAATCCGCGCGCGATCGACAGGCCCAGTCCCGTGCCGGCCTTGCGGCCGTCCGAGCGACCGCCCTGATAGAATTTTTCAAAAATGCGCTCGAGATCGGTCGGCTTGACGCCCTCGCCTTCGTCGGTGACCGAGATCTGGACGTCGACGCCGAGGCGGCGCGCATGCACCACGACGCCCGCCCCGCCGCCGTATTTCTGCGCATTGTCGAGCAGGTTGAACAGAACCTGCTCCAGCAGATTGGCGTCGCCGCGTATCAGCGGCAGGTCGCGCGCCAAGCTGGTCGTGACCGGCTGGCCGGGGAAAACCTTGCGCGCGCGCTCGACCGCCGCCCGTGCGACTTCCGCGACATCGACATAGTCGCGTTTGGGCTTCAGCGCGCCCGCCTCGATGCGCGACATATCGAGCAGATTGGCGACAAAGCGCATGAGGCGCGCCGCCTCTTCTTCGATCGAGGCGAGCAAATCGGCGCGCTGGGCCGGCGCCATGGTCTCGCCGAACTGGCGCAAAGTGGTGACGGCGCCGGTGATCGAAGCGAGCGGCGTGCGCAGATCGTGCGACAGCGAGGACAGAAGCGTCGTGCGCAGCTTTTCGTTCTCTTCCAGCGCCGCCGTCTTCACCGAATCCTTGACCAGCAGCGAGCGGTCGATCGCGATGGCGGTTTGCTCAAGGATGAGATTGAGCGCGCGCTCGCGTTCGGGCGAGATGGTCGCGTTCGGGTCGGCCGGCTCGATGCCGCAAACGCCCCCCACCCCGCGCGTCGTGACGAGCGGGCGGAACTGGAAGCGCACATTGGGCAAGGTGCCAGTCCGCCAGCCGGCGGGCTCGCCTTTGTCGAAGGCCCAGCGCGCGGCGCTGGTCTCCCCGGGATCGAGTTCGTCGATCGGCGGCCAGGCGACCGAGAGGTTCAGTTCGCCATCTTCCGGCAGCATCATCACGATGCAACGCGCCCCGAGCGTTCTGTGCATATAGATGGTCGCCGCCAGAAGGATGTCGTCGAGCGCGGCCGCGCCCGACAGTTTGCGCGACAATTCATAGATCGATTGCGTCGTGCGCGCATTGTCGCGCACGTTCTGCGCCTGATCGCGCGCGCGCCCGGCGAGCAGGCCGGTGAAAACCGCGACCACGAGAAAAATCAGCAGCGCGAAGAATTCCTGCGGCTCCTGGATCGTAAACTCATAGCGCGGGTCGATGAAGAAAAAATCATAGGCGAAGAAGGACAGGACCGCGGCGACCACCGCCGAGCGCAGGCCGAATTGCACCGCGCAGAACAAAACCGCGGTGAGGAAGATCATCGACAGGTTGGGCAGGTGCAGCCAGACGTCGAGGCCATAGCCAAGCCCGACGGCGACGGCGACGGAAGCGACCGCCGCGAGCGCGCCGACAGGCAGACCGGAAAGCCGGAGCCATCGCCACTGGCGGGCCGCCGGTTCATCCCTGTCGGAACCGCCGATGACCACATGCACGCCGATGTTTTTCGAGCGGCGCACGATCGCGCTGGACAGCGAACGCCCCATCAGCTTCGCCCACAGACTGGCGCGCGAGCGCCCGATCACAATCTGGGTGATGTTCTCGCGCTGCGCGAATTGCAGCACTTCGGCGGGCAAGTCCTGCCCGACGAGCCGCTCCGTCTCGCCGCCCAAGCGCTCGGCGAGGCGCAGCGCATCTTCAACGCGCTTCGCCTTGGCCGGATCGGTCTCTTCGCGCCCCGGCTGTTGCACCGTCACCGCCACCCAGCTTGCGTTGAGGCCGGTGGCGAGACGGCTCGCCGTGCGCACGACGGCCTCGGAAAGCGCATCGGGGCCGACGCAGACGAGCAAGCGTTCCGACGTCTCCCATGGGCCTTCGATCGCGTGCTGGCGCAGATAATCGACCATCTGGTCGTCGACGCGCGCCGCCGTCCGCCGCAAGGCAAGCTCGCGCAAGGCGGTGAGATTGCCGATCGTGAAGAAGTTCTGCTGCGCGAGGCGCGCCGTCTCGGGCAGATAGACCTTGCCCTCTTTCAGACGCTGGATCAGTTCATCCGATGTAATGTCGACGAGCACGATATCGGCTGCGTCGCGCAGGACCGTGTCGGGCACGGTTTCGCGCACGGCCACGCCCGTGATGCGCGAGACGACATCGGCGAGACTCTCGATGTGCTGGATATTAAGCGCGGTCCAGACGTCGATATGCGCGTCGAGCAATTCCTCGACATCCTGCCAGCGTTTGGGATGGCGGCTGTCCGGGGCGTTGGTATGGGCGAGTTCGTCGACGATGATGAGCTTGGGCCTGCGCGCCAGCGCGGCGTCGATGTCGAATTCCTCAATCGTCTGGCCGCGATATTCGATCGCGCGGCGCGGCAGAACTTCGAGGCCTTCTATCAGCGCCGCGGTCTCGGCGCGTCCATGCGTCTCGACGAGGCCGACCACGACATCGACGCCGTCCCGCTTCAGCGCGCGGGCGCGCGCGAGCATCGCATAGGTTTTCCCGACGCCGGGCGCGGCGCCGAGGAAAACCCAGAGCCGGCCGCGCGTCTCCTTGCCCGCCAGCGCGAGCAGCGCGTCGGGGTCGGGCCGGCGGTCCAGATCTCGTTCTTGCACCATAGGCCTCAGCGTCGAGTCAGGTCTCGACGATGATAGCGCCCCTTGGCCTCAACGTCGCGCAATTTCAGGACGACGTCAGGGCGTCCAGCGCCATATTCAGGCGCAGGACATTGACCCGGGGCTCGCCGATCAGCCCCAGCGCGCGGCCCTCGATATTGGCCTCGACCACAGCGCGAACCTTGTCTTCGGGCAGATTGCGCGCCTTGGCGACGGCGGCGACCTGCGCGAGGGCATTTTCAGGCGATATATGCGGGTCGAGACCCGAAGCCGAAGTCGTCACGGCGTCGGCCGGGATGACGCCGGTCGCGCCCGCGGCGCGCCTGGCGTCGACATCCGCCTTCACGCGATCAAGCAGCTTCTGCGAGGTTGGGCCAAGGTTCGAGCCGGTCGAATTGGCGGCGTTATAGGGCGCGTCGATCGTCTTCGAGGAATCGTCGGGATGGGCGGGATCCTGCGCCTGGGTCGCCGACGGACGGGAGTGGAAATATTTGTCTGTCGCAAAGTTCTGGCCGATCAGCGCCGAGCCAACCGGGCCGGCGCTGGTCGTGAGCAGGCTGCCATTGGCCTGGTTGGGCATGACCGCCTGGGCGATGCCGGTGATCGCCAGGGGATAGGCGAGGCCGGTCAAGGCGGTGAACAGGACCAGCAGGACGATGGCGGGACGAATTTGGCTTAACATGACTTTTTTCCTCAAGCCAGATGCAAGGCGGAAATCAAGACGTCGATGATCTTGATGCCGATGAAGGGAACGATGACGCCGCCCAGGCCGTAGATGAGCAGGTTGCGGCGAAGCAGCGAGGCCGCGCCGACGGGACGATAGGCGACGCCTTTCAGCGCGAGCGGGATCAGCGCGATAATGATCAGCGCGTTGAAGATGACGGCGGACAGAATGGCCGATTTGTCGGAACTCAACCCCATGATGTTGAGCGCGCCAAGCTCGGGATAGGTCGTGACGAACAAAGCCGGGATGATCGCGAAATATTTGGCGACATCATTGGCGATCGAGAAGGTGGTCAGCGAACCGCGCGTCATCAGCAATTGTTTGCCGATGCCGACGATTTCGATGAGCTTGGTCGGATCGGAATCGAGATCCACCATATTGCCAGCTTCCCGCGCCGCTTGCGTGCCGGTCTGCATCGCGACGCCGACATCGGCTTGCGCGAGAGCCGGCGCGTCATTGGTGCCGTCGCCGCACATGGCGATCAGGCGGCCGCCCTGCTGCTCGCGCCGGATATAGGCGAGCTTGTCTTCCGGCGTCGCTTGCGCGAGGAAATCGTCGACGCCCGCTTCCGAGGCGATCGCCGCGGCGGTGATCGGATTGTCGCCCGTCACCATCACCGTTTTGATGCCCATCGCGCGCAACTCCGCAAAACGTGGGCGAATGTCGGGCTTGACGATATCCTTGAGATGGATCACCCCGAGCAACCGGCCGCTGTCGGAGACCGCGAGCGGCGTGCCGCCCGAGCGCGAAATGCGATCGACCGCTTGACGGAAATCGGCCGGCGCCAGGTCGCCAATCGTCGCCTGACGAACAAGCACTCCAGCGCCGCCGCTATTGCGCATCGGCGCGGCCGTGCCGGTCGTCGCAGACTGCGCAAGAATCGCGTCCACCGCCCCTTTGCGCAAGACGCGCCCCGGCATATCGAGGCCGGAGATTCGCGTCTGGGCGGTGAATTCGACCACGGTCGCTTCCGGCGGCAGCGAGGGCGCCGCGATCTCATAACGGCTCTTGGCGAGCGCGACGATCGAACGACCTTCCGGCGTCTCGTCGGCGAGGCTGGCGATCAGCGCCGCCTCGGCGAGCGCACGCTCGGTGACGCCGGCGACCGGGATGAATTCATCGGCCATGCGATTGCCGAAGGTGATCGTGCCGGTCTTGTCGAGCAGCAGGGTGTCGACGTCGCCCGCCGCCTCCACCGCGCGGCCTGAAGTCGCGATCACGTTGAAGCGGATCAGGCGATCCATGCCCGCGACGCCAATCGCCGACAGCAGGCCGCCGATCGTCGTCGGGATCAGGCAGACCAGCAGGGCGATCAGCACCGTCACCGAGAGAACCGTGCCGGAATAGGCGGCGATCGGCCAGAGCGTGACGCAGACGATCAGGAAGATCAGCGTCAGGCCGGACAGCAGGATCGACAAAGCGAGTTCGTTCGGCGTCTTCTGACGCTCGGCGCCCTCGACGAGCGCGATCATCCGATCGATGAAGGTCGAGCCCTGCGCAGCCGTGATGCGCACCTTGATGTGATCGGAGAGAACCGTGGTGCCGCCCGTTACAGCGGAACGATCGCCGCCGGCTTCGCGGATCACCGGCGCGGACTCGCCGGTGATGGCCGATTCGTTGACCGAAGCGACGCCTTCGATGATTTCGCCATCGCCAGGGATGATGTCGCCCGCCTCAACGAGAACGACATCGCCGACCCGCAGGTCCTGGGCGTTCACAGGCTGAATGACTTCGCTCAGGTTTTTCGAGTCGACATAGCGCTTGGCGCGCGTGTCGCTGCGCGTCTTGCGCAAAGCGTCGGCCTGCGCCTTGCCGCGTCCCTCCGCCACCGCTTCGGCGAAATTGGCGAACAGCACCGTGAACCACAGCCAGAAGGCGATCTGACCGGAGAACAACGGCGAGCTTTCATGCGTGATGAGATCGCGGATGAAGAAGCCGGTGACGACAAGCGAGACCGCTTCGGTGACGAAAATCACCGGATTCTTCGCCAGCTTGCGCGGATCGAGCTTGCGCAAGGCGTCGAGAGCAGCCGCGCGGATGATCTTCGGATCGAAAAGCCCTTGAGCCTTCGCATTCGTGGACATGGATAACTCCGATCAAAGAAAACTTGCTGTCAAAACGCCTTGCCGCTGAGCATCAGGAAATGCTCGACGACTGGTCCCAGCGCGAGCGCGGGGAAATATTGCAGCAGATAGAGAATGACGATGACGCCGAGCAGCAGGCCGACGAACAGCGGTCCGGTGGTCGGGAAAGTTCCCGCCGAAGCCGGCGCTTTCTTCTTGGCCGCCAGCCCACCGGCCAGCGCCAGCACCGGAATCGCATAGGCGAAGCGGCCAAACAGCATGGCGAGGCCCAGCGTCGTATTGAACCAGGGCGTCGCGCCGTTCAGTCCGGCGAAAGCCGAGCCGTTATTGGCGTTAGTCGAAGCATAGGCGTAGATGATTTCCGAAAGCCCGTGCGGGCCCGCATTGTTGAGGCTGTCGAGCGCGGTCTTCAGCAGGACGGAGGCGCCGGAAAAGCCAAGCACAACCATCGGATAGATCAGCACCGCGAACATCGCGAGCTTCATCTCGCGCGATTCGATCTTCTTGCCGAGATATTCGGGCGTGCGCCCAACCATCAGGCCGGCGACGAAGACGGCGACGATGGCGACGACGAGAAAGCCATAGAGCCCCGCGCCAACGCCGCCCGGCCAGATACAGCCGGCCAGGATGTTAAACAGCGGCACGAGACCGCCGAGCGGCGTCAGCGAATCGTGCATCGTAATGACGGCGCCGGTGCCGGTGCCCGTCGTCGCCGACGTGAACAGAGCGCTCATCGCTTGCCCGAAGCGAATTTCCTTGCCTTCGAGATTGCCGGCCGACGGATCGAGCCCGAGAGCGGTCAGACCCAAAGTCCCGGCGCTTTCCGCCCAATAGATGACGCCGACGCCGACGATCAACAGAATCGCCATCGTGATCAGGATCGCGCGCCCCTGCCGCAAATCGCCAACGGCCCTGCCGAAGGCGATCACCGAAGCGACCGGAATCAGCAACAAAGCCCAGATCTGGAGGATATTGGTCCAGGCGTTGGGGTTCTCGAACGGATGCGCCGAATTGGCGTTGAAGAATCCGCCGCCGTTGGTGCCAAGCTGCTTGATCGCTTCCTGGCTGGCCATGGGCCCCATCGAGATCGTCTGCTTGGCGCCCTCCAGCGTCGTCACATCGACCGAGCCCGCCAGCGTCTGCGGCACGCCGAGCGCAACGAAGACAAGCGCGAGAACGATCGCGATCGGCAGCAGGATATAGAGCGAGACGCGCGTTACATCGACCCAGAAATTGCCGACCGTGGCCGCCGATGAGCGCGCGAAAGCGCGAACGAACGCAAAGGCGATCGCCAGGCCAGTCGCCGCCGACAGGAAATTGTGAACGGTGAGGCCGAGCATCTGAGTGAGATGGCTCATCGTCGTCTCGCCGCCGTAGTTCTGCCAATTGGTGTTGGTGATGAAGCTGATCGACGTGTTGAACGCCAGATCGGCGCCAACCGCGTCGAAACCCTGCGGGTTGAGCGGCAAGACATTCTGGAACCGCTGCAAGGCGTAGAGCGAGACGAAGCCGGCGATCGAGAAGGCGATCAGGGCGATCGCGTAAAGGAATGAGCTTTGCTCGCGCGTCTCATCGACGCCGGCGAGCCAATAGAAGCCGCGCTCGACAGGCCGCAAAACCGGCGAGAGGAAGTTGTCTTTGCCCGCATATATGCCCGCGATATAGCCGCTCAGAGGTATGGCGGTTGCGAGCACGAGGGCGAGGACGATCGCAATTTGCAACCAGCCGACGAATGTCATGGCGTCACCTTCAAGGTCAGATTTTTTTGCAAGTTCAGAATTTTTCGGGATAGATCAGCGTGTACAGCAGGTAGATTCCGAGGCTGACGCCGACGATCAGGCCGATGATGGGTTCGATCATGGCGTTCCCCTCACAGCCGGCTGCAGGCGTTGGCGTAGACCGCCATCAGCCCGAAGAACAAAAGTCCGAGAACGACGTAGACAAGATCGGCCATAGCAAGGCGCCTCCAGATTTGAGCCCTGCTGTTACGATTGAAATACGTAAGCGATCCATTCGGCATTGGGCGGCAGGGCATAAGGAAAACGTAAAGATGGGGAGGACGAGCGCGTACAAACGCAACTTTGACGGGAATGATCGCTGAGCCCGCTGACTTATGCCAAACGGCTGCCGGCGCATCGCCGTTGAACGAAATCGGGCCAGTCCTGCTCGGTCTCGGGATCTATTCCCGCGAGCCGATAGAGCCCGCGCTCGATCGGCGCCAAGACGGGCGACAGGAAGGTGCGTCCACCCTCGAACAGCCTCGCGATGAAACGTGCGAGCGGCCCGGCAAAGCCGACCACAAGGACGAGAATCAGGATGATTTGCAGCCAGCCGCCGAAGGTCATGCCCCCTCCCCCGGCGCGCGTCCGGACGCCTTGTCCTTGCGCCGCGCCGCGCATCGGAACGCGAGCGCCTCCCGCAGGGCCGCCGCCGCCGCCTCCGCGCAAGCGAGTTCAGCCGTCGGCGGCGATCTTCGCCCTCCGCCGGGCGCCCAGGCTGCCGGAACGCCGTTGTCACGAAGCGGGATGTCCATCGCTTTTGCGTCCTCATGCACGAATGAAGCACGGCAAATCGCGCGGCGACGCGCGGCGACGCGCGGCGGCGGCGGTTAGGACGAACAGTTTAATTCGATGGGATCGGGGGCGAGGCGGATCACGCTTTTGCGGTCGGCGCTCTCGAATCTGGCGTAGCTGATTGCAGCGTCTTTGCTGGCGAACAATCCGCCGCAAAGTCCGTGTGTTTCCTGGACGATCCAGTGGCCGCCAAGATCGCGGCCCAATACAAAACTGAGGGGTTCAGGACTGAGGGGCTCCGGAGGAGCTTCTTTTTCTTCGACGCTCGTATTGAACAACAAACTCTCCATCGTTACGGGCGCGACGGTCCGGGGCGGAATCAGGCGATTAAACGACGATCGCGAGGGACCTGCGCCACATCGAAGATCATGAACGGTCCGGTGCGCCGACCCGCCAGTCGGAGCAAAAGGGCCACCTTTCGACAGCGCGCTCACCAGAGAGTGCGCTCCGCATGATCTCCTTCCAAACGCGGCTCAGTTGGCTCGCCGCGCTGAGAACATTGCACCTGAACTGCGTAAAGGGTCGATATCGAAGTACGGCCACGCGCATAAGAAGCCCATAAGGGCGGGTCTCCGGTTCATGTTGGGATGAACGCTGGAAGAGTATCGTCGCTTGATATTGCTTGAGGTTGCATCTCATGTGGAGGCCACGCCGCCGATCAGGCCGCTTCGTCAAACTTGACCGCAATGCCGGTCGCGGCGACGCGCTGCAGCGGGGCGCCGCCAATATCGGCGCCGTTGATGCTGTCAACTTCGAAATCGAGACCGATAATCGCGTCGGCGTCATATTCTTCCGCTTCGCGGATCAACGCGCGCACGGCCGCCGAACGGTCGGCCTCGACGGCGGGGGCGTTGACAGCGCGCCAGCCGGAGGACGCCTTGACGCGGCCGATTGAATGATGACGCCGGCCGCCTTCGAGGCTGTTGGTGTAACTGACTTGCATGACTTCCACCGTTTGCTTCTTTTTTGCGCCGGCCCGACTTGCGTCCAACAATAGCGAGCGCCGCTCGCTCGCACGCGTCGTTACGACGCGCGTTCGCGGGCGTTATGCAGCGTTTGATTTGACTGAGAGCCGAATCGCAATGGGCTCTTTGAGATCGACATCACTTCTGCCGATCAATTGGGATGGTTCTCATTCAGGGATGCTCGGCGCAGACACGGCCTCCCTTGCCCAAACTGGCGCAACCATTTTCCTGACCTGAGCCAATATTGGATTGACCGTTGGCTGAAAGAGGCTTGGCGCAATAGACGCCGCCCCTGCCCAAACTGGTGCAATCCGACTCCGCGCCCAAGCCTGAATTCGCCGGTCGGAGCGGATTTAAAAGCATCAACCACCCAAAGAACAAGACGGCGGCGCCGATGGAGAAAATCGCCAGCAGAATGTGAGCAAAATCCGTCAGCGACAGAGGGCGGTAATTCGCCCCGTGGGCCGACGCTCTTGCAGCGACTCTGGCCCCGAGAGTGTTCTCAAACACGGCAATCTCCTGAACAAGGCCGCATCGATTGGGCCGTCTTGCTAGCGCCGAACGCCGCAAGAACGCCATATCGAATGACGGCCTCCGGCATAAGGATTTCATAAGGGGCCTTTACCCAGACATTCTCCATCGGCTTGACGATGCGGCTGCCGGCGATGCGAAGCGCTCGCCGTTCGGCGTCGGCGGCGAGCACGAACAGCGGCGCTCCCGATCGCTAGGGATTAGAACCCGGCGGTGAAACCATGCTGGACGCCGGCGCATGATCGCTGTCGGCCTGCGCCGACGGTTGACGACTTCTCATCAGGAATTGAGTCGTCAACAGAAGGGTCATCAGGATCGCGAATACGATGACCCGAGTTCTGGTCGCCGCGCTGCGGGCGAGCAAAGCCTCCCGCTGCGGAAGGCTCGAGGCGCCCGGGCGCGGCAAGAGCGCGATCAAGCGGGTGGCGATAGCCTCGGGATCCCGGTGCGCCGATGTCGGGTCAGGTAGCGCCAAGATCAATGCGGCCATTCTTTCGGTCGCGGTTTCCCTCGGCATCCGAGCTAAACTGGCGGCCTCCAGCCAAGGATCCAGGTCCAGTCGCGCCAGCGCCGAAATGACGCTGAGCAACATTCCGTTTCTCTCATCGCCAATCGGCGCGAATAAAAAGTCGTCGAATTCAGATCGCTGGAGAGAAGCCGAGGCGGAACGCATCATCGCAGTCACCGAAATTACTCCGGGGGCAATAGGAGGCGGCGAGACATGAGGCGCAGTCGCCACGAATGCCTGAACCGAACCACGGCGCGCTTCGGCGCGCCGTGTCAGTCTCGCGACCCGCACAGAGCCGACTACAGCGAATGATCATAAAGTTACAATTCGCTTCGTTGGGGAGTCGCGTAAGCGAGTCATAAAGAAGCTTGCCCTGCGATCGTTCGATCGACGTAGGGCCGCCAGACCAGTCGCGCGAGCCGCACTGTCGCGACAGGTAGATATCTCTGCGACAATTTTTTAGTGTCGCACGCCGTCGCGAGCGCTCCGCTCCTTCTTCTTTGGGCCGCCAGAGGTCAGAGTTTTCCGGCGTATGCGCCGTGCGTCCTGGCGTCTTCTCCTCCACCGTGGCCCTGACACAATCCGGATTGTCGATCAGCGGCTTGGCGGCAGGAGATTGACATCGGGTTTGTGCCGGCAGTCCGACTTCCGCATGGATACCTTATGCGCTCAGCGCTACATATATGGAGAAATGCTGGCCCAACATCTTCAGGTTCAGCACCGCGGGAGGAAGACGAGATGGCTACGCTTCCGGCAGACGAAGACTATGCAAAATCCGTTCTAAGCATCTTCCACGCCAACCAAATTCGTCCGGGCGAAACCCTGAGGGCCGGGCAAGTCAAAATTGAATTCCTGACCAGGAATATGGGCAGGCAACCCGATTACGAGGCAGGGTTGGATTATGCGATCGATCGCCATTGGTTGAGACTCGATCTCAACATGATCCGGCTGACGGATTCAGGATTTGCCGAACAGTGAGCGGAGCCCTGGCGTCGGCGAATGCGAAGCTGGATTGTCCGCCGTCTGAGGCAAGGAAAGCGTGGGGATCGCGTATGGCGGCCCATTGATGGGGCGGCTTTGGGCTGAAAGCGGCCTAGCTGGTCGCCGCGGCCAGCGCCTTCAGTTCATGCTCGCAAGCCCGCAGCGTCGTGAACGCGTCGCCGAATTCGCCGCAGCCGATCGCCCGCCAGACCGCCGCCGCCTGCCCCGACAATTCTGCAATGGTGAGCGGAAACGCCGCCGCCTCATCCAGAGCGCCTTTCTCATTGATGAGATAGCGCCGGTTGAGGGCGAACAACACCTGACCGATGCAGCACAGCGCCCGATAGGCGCATCCCGCAATATGCGTCTGCTCGCCACGGGGGATCGCAATCTCCCCGTTCTCGATGCTGAACAGAACCTCCCACAGAAATCGGCGAACGAGCGCCTCCCGCAACGCCTCCGGATAGGGCGACGTCATCGCCTTCAACTCAGCGATCATCGCCTGCGGATCGTGCAACGGCAGGCAAAGCGCGACCTCCCCCATCCATATCGCCGAGCAGAAACCATGCGGATGCCCTGGCTGATAGTCCATATTGATGCGACCAGCCGTGCAGGCGTGGATGACCTGCGTCACCGCCTCGCCGTTACGATAGAGAAGGTCCACCTTTCGACCGCCGATGGACAGCCAACCGCCGCCAACGATCCATGGTCCCCACTCGCCAACAGGAGTCACGGCGGCTGCGCGGGGATCGTCGACCAGACCCTTCGCCACATCGAGGAGGCGATCCGTATCCAGTTGCGCTCGCGGGCCATAATAGAGCCCGAGATCGTAGTCGGAACTGGCGGTCGCCGTTCCTCTGGCCCGCGATCCCCCGAGCACAATAGCGACGACGCCCGGGACATCGGCAAGTGCGGGTATCAAGCGCTCCAGGAGTTGGTCCGGCGAACGGTCGGTCATCGAATGGGCGCCACGCGTCTAATTTTATCCGCCAGCTCGGCGGAAGGCCGCCGCCTCCGACAAGAAGCGCCGCGGCGGCCAGTCTACGGGGCGCCGCCTTCGCGACGCTTGGAATAAACCGAAGATTAAGCCAATATCGCCATCTGTAAAAGCAAACAACGCCCTTCGACTATGATATAGTAACCGCTGGGGAAATTCGGGCTGCGCGGGAATCTACTCCCCCCGCCGCTGTGACGATGATTCGTCGAACTGGAGAAAGCATTGCAGCGAGAGCGTCACCCATGAGCCCGGCCAGCGCGCCCAAAGGCGGCCGCGACATTGTCGCCTATTTCGCCGGCCATCTGGCCAATCTGGTCAATGGCAACGACAGTTTGAGCGACAGCGACGAGGTCGTTGCGATCAAGCCGTTCTCGCTATTCGAGCGCGTCCACCGCAGCCTGGTGTCAAACCGCAAATATTCCGACATCCTTGTCGGCGCCTGGGCCTATCCGCCGCCCAACAACGCCGAGGACGCCGCTGACTTCTACTTCGACAATGTTCTCGACCGGCCCATCGGCGCCCGCGGCGACGGGCCATCCTCAGCCGATAACCTTGCCGCTTTGATCGGCTCGCATGCGATCGGTCCGCGCGCAGTTCGCGCCGCAGGCGCCCTGTCGATCTGGAAGGCGCTGATGGGCGGAGAGCCGAAAATGCGCCGGTTCAACGACAAGCGCGACCTGTTCGAACTCTCCAACCGCATCCTGAAATGCCTCGACGCCGCCAATCGTCCCTATGCCGAGGTGCTGCGGCTCGGCCTTTGTCCCAAGGAATGGCTGGTCGGCGACGATGCGGTCGGGGTCAACACGCTGAAGGCCGCTAACGCCTTCCTCAAGATCCTGAAGGCGGAAATGAACGGCCAGTTTGGCCGCCGCCCGGACCAGCGGGAACTCGACGTGGCCTTCTTTTCGGCGCCGATCCCCGGCTATAAGGACGCCAAGGCTTTCACGGCCAGCCTGCTCGGATCGGCGATCCTGACGCGCCTGGCCGGACAGGATCAGACGTTCCTCCTATCCTTTGATGTAATGGAGGCGACGCAAAGCGAGGCGCTGGCAGACGAGCCGGCCGAACCGCTGATGGACGCCGAGGAAGCCGCGCCCTTCCTGGAAGGCGCCGTGGCCGCCGGCGTCATCGACGCCCAGGAAATGAGCCTGCTGGCCTCGATCATGGCTGGACGGTCCTTGGCCGACGTCATGGGCTCCAATCTCTACCTGCGCCGACGTCTTAAAGCCGATTTCGACAATGATCTTGAGGCCTATATCGACGATCTTTCAAGCCGGACCGCCCAGTTTGTGTGGAAGACGGATTCCTCCAGACCGTAATCAAAAACCGGTGATCGGGGGCCAGCATGGCGCAAGATGCCGGTTAAGGAGATTTCCATGACAAACCAATTCGATAGCCGTGAGGCCGCCCGCTTCCTGCGGACGCTTCGCGTCACGACGCAAACAGCGCTTGCTCAAGAGGATCTAAGGCGCGGACGCAGCCTTGGCCGGGCGACCACCGCCTTCCAGGCGCTTGCGGCCAAAGGGCCCGGCGAATGGCGCTTCCCGGACGCGGGCCTGATGAGTTCGGACGGGCTGGTCCTGGCCAAACTGTCGCGCGAGACGGGCGGCGCCCATGTCATGGAGCTTCAGGCCCAGGGCCTCACCGGCCTGTCGGCCTACGCCAATCGCACGGCGCGGGTTCGTTTTGGCGCCAATCTGGCCGCCGACGGCGTCTTCGATCGCGACGGCCGGCTCCATCTGGTGTTCGAGGAAGCGGCGATCAGCGATGCTGACCTGTCGGCTTTTGAACTCCAGTTGCTGGATGGCGCGCTGTGATCGCTCGCGTGTTCGTGCCTCTTGTGGGTGCGAACGGCGAGTCTGCTCAAGTGTTCGAGGCGATCGCCGGCGATATCGCCCCCGAAGCCCATCCCGCCCGCTTATTGCCGCAGATTTCCGAACTTTTCGACTTTGGCCTTTACGGCATCGGCCAGACGGTTCGTGAGGCGGTGTCGCGCTTCGTCGACGCCCGCCGCGCCAAATTATGGCTCGGGCGGCGCAACGGACGCGTCAATCCGTGGAACCTGCGCATATCCGATCTCCAGATCGGCCGCCTTTCCGACGAAAACGCCCGCTCGGCGGGGCTCGGCCTGGCGCTGGCGGCGATCTGCCAGGCGTTTGGACGCGATCCCGGCGTGGTTTTCGCGACGGGAGAAATCAAGCTGCCGGGCGGCCCCGGCGCGCCCGTCGTCGCGGTCGGTCCCGTGGATGGCCTGCGCGGCAAGCTGATGCTGGTGGGCGATTACATCGTTCAGCATCGTAAGGCGCTCGCCGGCGCGCGGATGACGGTGGTCCTGCCTTCGACGACGCCCGACGGCCGCTCGCTCGCCGCCGCCGAGGCGTCGACCCTTCAGCGCCTGAAAACCGAAGCCAGCGATGCGGGTGCGGCGCTCGATTTCGTCTTCGCCGATACGCTGGACGGCGTCGAAGAGGCGCTCGGTCCTTTCGCCATGCACGAGATCGTCACGCCGAAGCGGGCGATCGGGCTTGGCGCCGCGGTTTGCGCGCTCGCGCTGCTTTTTACCGCATGGACGGCGCTTGCCCATGCTCCCATCGAATTGGCCTGGGCGCCCGTGACGGCGGCGGCGGCCCAGACCCGCGGCATCCAGGTCGACGCCGGAGACACGGAACCGCAGCGCGCCCGCTACGATTCCGCAACCGATAAGCTGCAATTGCTGAGCGATTGTTTCGACGAACAGCGGCAGCCCCTGGTCATCGGCGGCGAGACGCTGCTCATGCGAGTGACGGCGCGCGACGGCCTGCCTTTTGCGAGCAAGCTGCGCCCGCCTCGCATTTTCATCGCCGCCGTGTCGCGGGCGGCTGACCCGGTTATTCTCGACGCTGATCATTTTCACCCGCAGAGCGCGGCGCCTGCCTCCGATGCGACGCTCGACCTGATGACCGCCATTCCGATCGAACCTGTGGAGGACGAGGTGCGATTGTTCGTGGTGGCGACGCGCGATCCCAGCATCGAACTGTCGGCGCTCCAGGCCGATCTGCGCAAGCACCTGCAAGGCCTGTCCGGCGCCGCGGTGCTGACGACGACGGAGAGCTTTCTGCAGGACCGTCTGGGCGCCGAGATCGAATATCAATTCAAGGTGACGAACGACCGGAGCCTGTGCCCGGCCTGAAGCGCCGGCCAGAACTCCTCCGGAGAACGGCGAGGAAGCCATGATCGATCGAAAACGAGCGCGCGAGAGCGCCGGCAAAGGCAAGCCGATCCGGCGCGCGCTACGCGCCCTGGCCGGCGCGGCGGCGATCGTGGCGGCAAGCTTTGCAAGCGGCGCAGCTTTCGGCGCGCCGGCGATCCTCGCCAATGATTCCGACATAACCGCCTTCGCCCAACGCGTAAAAGCCTTTGCGGGCGCGAGCCGCGTGCGTTGGGTTGTCGCCGCTACGACCAAAGCCGATGCGGAAGCGCTGGTGGCCAATATCGGCCTTCATCTTTTGCCCGATGATCGCACGCTGCTGGCGCGCGTGAAGGCGCAGACCTTCGCCGAAAATCCCGAGGTTGCGCCGGGCGCCAGCATTCCGATCGCCTGGATGATTCCGCAGGCCGGACTGGCCCAGGGCGGCCCTGCCTGCAGTTGGCAGGTCCTGGTGTCCGACCCGAGCTTCCCGTCCCTGGCGGCGGCCGGCGTCAGCGTGCCGCTCGCGCCGAATGACAAATTGCCGGTCGGCGCGGATGCGACGTTCCGGGTCGGCTATACCGGGCTTTTGCAATCCAAACTTTACGCCTTCGACGAAACGCAGCCCGGCGCCATCCGCGACCTCGCCAGCGCTCCCGACGTCAATATTCCCGTCGCGATCGGTCCAGGCGGCGAAACCATCCTGCTGGCGATGGCGCGCCATCCCGCGCCGTTCCTGGAGGGAATCAGAACGGCGCTCGCGACGAGCGCCGGGCAAAGACGGGATCTGGGCAAGGAATATGCACTGCGCGAAAATCTGCTCGGAAAAGGGCGCGGCATCGGCGCCAATATCCAGCTTGTGACGCCCAATATGGTGGTCGCCAAGGATGAGACCGGCCGGCAGCCCAAACCCAATGTCGTCGCCCGCGCCGATGATCCGCACGCGGGCGAATTGATGGAGACCTGCATTTTCTCGCTGACGCGGGCGCAGAGCGCTGCGCCGTAAGCGGCGGGGCCTGTCAGTTCACGAGATTGACGCTCTTGTCCTTGCACAAATCGACGCTCTCCGAATCGGTGTTCGATCCGTCGGCGTAGACGCCATGCAGGTCGAACACGCAGTCTTTGTCGGTCGCGACGCTCACCGAAGCTTTTTTGCCGGGGGCGATATTGGCGGCGATTTTCCTCGGTATGAACGTCCCCGTCGGCGTGGCGTCCAGCTCGGTGAGCGCGACGGCGCGCGAATTGGTGACCACGACCAGGGCCGATGGCGTCGCATTCTTGTGCGGTTTCGCAGCGGCTGGCGGCGCCGCCGTCTGGGCGCAGACCGCCCCCGCTATCAACGCCGCGCCGACAAACGGCGCGACAACAGCGAACGATTTTCGGTGAAGGCTTCCCATGCTATTCCCTCATTGGAGCGGCGCTACTGACGCGTCTGGTGCAATGGCCCGGGCGCTTACGAAAGCATTCCACCTATGACGGGCGGCGTCCAAATCAAGGTTTATTGAACAGCGCGGCTTTTTGGAGGCGCGAGCGGGCATGGCGGCAAGCGAAAAACTCAAAATGAGCGAGGATGCATCGGCGTCAATCCGGCGCATAAACCCGCCCGAACTCGGCGCCCCGCCCGGCTATTCGCAGGTCGTCGAAATGCGCGCCGGTCGGATCATCTTCATCGCGGGGCAGACGGCGCTTGACCGCGAGGGCGAACTGGTCGGCAAGGATGATTTTGCCGCGCAAGCGACGCAGGTATTCCAAAACTTGGGGCTCGCCCTCCAATCGGTCGGTTGCACGGCGGCCAATCTCGTCAAGCTGACAGTCTTCCTCCGGGACATGGATAATCTCTCCGCCTATCGAGAAGCGCGGAATCGTTTTTTCGCGACGACTGCGCCGGCCGCCGCGCCCGCGGTCACTTTGGTTGAAGTGTCGCGGCTCTACGGTCCGGACTTCCTGATTGAAATCGAAGCGATAGCAGCGGCCTGACAGGATTCCGCCGTTCCGCTCATTAAGACGCGGGAGGCTTGGCGCCGGCGGCGTTATCGGCGGCCGCTTTCTGCCCTCCCCCGAAATCGAATTGTTTCTGCAGACCTATTTGCAGATTCAACGACCAGGGCAACGTCTCTCCGGGTTGTTTCACCTGGCGGACGGACGCGGTGGCGGTGCCCAGCAGCCCGCCGCCGAAATCATGGGCGAAATCGACGCCGCCGAGCAAGGTCGTGCTCCACGCGCCGAGGCCGAGATAGTCGTCGCGCTTGAAGCGCGCCGTGAAGTTCACGGCGTTGTGGGCGTCGAACTTGTAGCTGACCGAGGCCTCGTGCGCCTGCGTCAAGTCGATGGCGGAAAAGGGCAGCGTCGTGTCCTGCACCGTCCGCGTCGACCCAAGACCCAACGTCCACGCGCCGAGCGGAATTTTAGCCTTGGCCGTGTAAAGCAATTGCCGGACGGGATCGAAATCACTCGTATCGAAATTGGCCGCGAACGGCGACACCGACCCTTCCAGCTCCGCGCCGCGCAAGTTTGCCGAGAAGAACGCGTTCGGCTGCAGCGTGTCATGACTGCGGTCGAGTCCGAGATAATCGCTGTCTTCGAGATAGTCGACGCGTGAAGCGGCGACCGACGCGCCAAATTCTCCAAAGCCGGTCTTGTAGGCCGCGCCTGACAGAGCCGTGACGGTCACAAAGTTTTCGTCGGAAGGCAAGAATCCGCCATTGGCGAAGATGTTGCGTTCGTTGAGCGCTGTCACCGTCGCGTCAAGATTGGCGAAAACGCGAAATTGCGACGTTTCGTATTCGATGCGGTTATGCCATTGCTCCGCTTGCGAACGGCGCGACCAACTGTCGTCGACTGTCGTCGTCAGGCTGGTGCGCAGCGTGAGGTTCGGCGCCGGCCGCAGCGCCGCGGTCAGCGCGGCGACGACGCTCGTGCTCGGGGCCGCGACGCGCGGATCGTAAAGCGTGTTCGACCCCGCAAGCTTGACGCCGATCCCCTCTTGTTCGGCGCCGCGCAGATAGTCGAATGAGAAAGTCTGCGTCTCGAAGGCGCTGCCGCGACCGCCCTCGCTGTCAGTGGGGTTGGAATCAAATCCGCCGCGCAGACCGATCGATCCCGTGGCCAATGTATCGGGCGCCGGCGTAGCGGTTTGCGCCAGGGCCGCAGGCGTCGCAAGCCACGGAACGACAAGGACCGCAAAGAGCTTCCGACGGATCATGCGCGAGGTCTCCGACGCGCAGGATGAGGAATTAAGGATAACAGTCGGTAAATTTTGTGGTCTATTGCAAACTACATCCAATTGTTACAGCGTATATATCAGAAATAAGTACAGTTTTTGCTTACGTAGCGTAATGTATCGCGGTTTACGTAAGGTAAGTATAGGGTTAATATTAAATTTTAGTGTAAATATATACACATTGTTGCTTATTATAATAATTCAGCAATAGTTATTTCATCGGGCATTCGATGATCACTTGCCTGAACATCAATGGAGGAAGTCATGAAATATCTTATTGCCGTGTCTCTTGCCGCTCTCATCGCTTCTCCGGCCTTCGCCGGCGCTTCGCATAAGTCAACCTCGCTGATCGGCAACATCCTGGCTCCGATCACGACCTCGGTCTCGGCGCTCAACATCACCGCGCTTAACAACGTGAGCGTGCTGAGCAACAACAAGACCAACGTGTCCGCCGTCGCGCCAATCACGGCGGTCGTCAAGAACGTCAGCGTTCTCAGCGGTCTTCTCGGCGGCGGTTCGCACGGCTGCGGCTGCAACTAAGCGCTTCCACCGGAGGGCCAGGCGCGGCCCTCCGCCCTCCCGCCGACGCCATGCGCCACCGCGGGCTCGCGTTCATCGATCGGCGGCTATCCGCGTTGCGATTGTGATGACTCGGCCGCATGCGTCGATCGCCGGCGGCCTTTCGCTCGGACGATATCCCCGACGCGCAAAAATCGTCCGCTTACCGGACGTGTCCTCCGGACATCGCCCTATGCGCTCCGCTCCGCACGCCGCATCTGCGTCGCGCGCAATTGCGCGATCGCGTCTTCGATCTCGGCGCGCTGGCGTTCAAGATGGCTGATCTGGTTGAGGATTCGATCGGAATGCAGCTTTTCCTCGAATTCCGAATTGGGCGCGCCGCCCTGTGAGCCAATCAGATCGCCTATTTCACTCAGAGTGAAGCCAAGCTGTTTGCCCCTGAGGATCATTTGCAATCGAAGCCGCTCCTGGCCGCTATAAAATCGGGAGCCGCCCTCACGGCGCGGGTGAATCATGCGCCTGTCTTCATAGAAGCGCAGAGTCCGCAGGCTGAGGCCGAATTCACGCGCCATCTCGCCGATGGTGAATTCCTCGCGATCATTATAGCGATACGGTTGGCTCGCGACGGACCCTAACGACGACAACCCGCTCATGGCCTCTCCCTTCGCCCACGTTCTCGATCACAAGGACCGGACAGATTCATCTCCAACAATGTCAGCCTGTCTCGAATCACCATATAATGCAATTATTAATTGTTCATTTTAAGATTGCATAATATGGGTCGTGGCGGCGACGCGGCGCTCCGCGCTGTGCGGCATGACGGCGCGGCGCCATTTTCGTTTCGAAATTGACGCGCGAAAATCAAAGCTGGCTTGACAAGCTCCGACATCCCGGCCCATCGCCGCCGATGTCGCATGCGATCAGGGCCGGCGCGTGGGCTGTGTCGGGCGCTACAACGCGCCGACGGCAGGGTTTGGGCGCCCCTGGGAAGGGGCGAAATGCAGCTCGACGGGGCTCTCGCCGCGCGGCGGACAGGGCGCCAGAATGTCGCGCGCATGGGTGAGCGTGCCAAAGCGGTGGATCAGTTCGTCGCGCCGCCCGGCGATCCGGTCGCGCAAAGCCCGTTCCGTCGCGATCGCCTCGACAATGGCGTCCCGCATCGAGGCCGACGAAAGCGGATCGAAATAGATCGCCAGGTCGCCGGCGACTTCGCGAAATACGGCAATGTCGGAACACAGGACCGGAACATTCGCGGCGAAGGCCTCGATGATAGGAACCCCGAATCCTTCAGCAAGGCTTGGCATGATCAGAGCGGTGGCGTCGCCCATCAGCGCCTGCTTTTCCTGATCGTCGACAAAGCCGGTATAGGTGACGTTCTCGGGCAGGCGCCGGACGATGGAGGCGCGGCCAAGCGAGCCGATGATGACAAGCTGAGCCTGAGGGAGTTTGGCGAAAGCGCGGATCAGCGTCGGCAGGTTCTTTCGATATTCATAGGAAACGATCACGACGAATGTCGGACGGGAGACCGGCTCGCGGCGCGGCAATTGCGCGGGGAACCGGGTGCGCGGAAAGACGACCTTGCCCGGCAGATCGGCGAATTTCGGCAGGAGCTGGCGGAACCGGTCGCGCGTATATTCCGACACGAACAGAAGCTCCGTCGCATTTCGCAATGTCGTTGTCAGTCGGAACAAGAACAGGTGAGTGGCGACATCCGACAGCCGAATGTCGGTGATCGGCAGCAGGTCGTGAACGACGCCGACGATTCGGGCGCGCGAATTCTTCGCCATAGCGATGCGCGTCGGGCTGTCGACGATGACAAGATCATAGCCGCTGACGTCGAGGCGCGGCGCCGGAAGCCGCGCGAGGGCGGAGAGCTCCTGATAGCTGTAGATGCCGGAATCGAGGCGAAATTTGTGGAACAGCTTCAAATGTTCGAGCTCGGCCGGCAGATAGTCGAAAACCGCGGCGGCATTGGCGATGACCGCGCCGCGCATGGCGCGGCCGATGAACGCTTGTGCGAGGCATATCAGCACATCTACCGAAAGGATCGCTTGCAAGCGACTGCGAACCCAATCCACAGTCTTACGCATGCTGGATCTCATGTCGACGATATTGACGCCGACGTCGCCAAGAAATCGGTAGAGCGCGAGCAGTTCGACGGAATGTTCGTTCTCCGGGAACAGGCGAGCGCGGCGCTGATCGCGGCGCAAGCTGCGAAAGCGCGCCGTCCGCTCCACAAGCAGCGTCAGTTCGTGGCCCTCGGCGTTCAGCGAGCGGGCAAGCTCGCGCGTGAAATGGAAAATGCCGCGTTGGTGATTGGGTTCGCCAAGAGATTCGCTGACAAAGAGGATGCGTTTCATGCTTGCAATCTTTCCAGGTTCAATTCGTTGCGGCCCCGTGCGTCCGCGGTTGCGACGCCGGCGATGCGGCCCTGATCGAGCGTGACGATGCGCGTGCAGACGCGGTTCAGCAGGTCGCGATCGTGCGAGGCGATAAAGACGACGTCCGCCCGCGATACGAGATCGCGCAGGCGCTTCTCCGCCTTGGCGGAGAATTTTTGGTCGACGACGCTGAGCCATTCGTCGAGCAGCAGGATGTCCGTCGGGAAGGCGGTGGCGGCGCCGAAGAGAACGCGCATCTGCATGCCGGAAGAGAATGTGCGCAGCGGCAGGCTTCGCGCCCGTTCGTCAAGTTCGGTGAAGTCCCAGATTTCGTCGACAACCGCCTGATCGAAGGCATGGCCGCCGATCCGCAGCAGCAGGCGAATGTTGTCCTCCGCGGTGAAGTCGGGATTGACGCCGACCCCGAGGCCGAGCAGCGGCATGACCGCACCGCGAATGTCGCGCGCGCCGCTGGTCGGCGGATAGACGCCCGCGATCAGGCGCAGCAACGTCGATTTGCCGCTACCGTTGGGTCCCTGCAGACCGATCCGGTCTCCGGAAGCCGCGGCGAGTGAAACGCCATCGAGCGCGCGCACGACCTTGACGCGGCTCTCGCCGAGCGCGCGACGGAACAGAAGCCGCTTGAGCGAGCGATCATAGGCGCCCAGGACGGGATAATCCATGACAATGTCTTGCAGCAATACGCGCGACATCGGTCAGATCCAGAACGCGGCGCGGCGCATCTGGCGCAAGGCGAACCCGCTCGCGGCGACCAGGAACGCCAGCAACCCGACGACGAGCGCCATGCTCTCAGGCGCGAGGGTCCCGTCAAGAAGAGGCTGGCGCCAGACGCTGAACAGATGCGTCACCGGGTTGAGCTTCAGCACCAGCGCTTTCGGATTGCTCGACGCCGCGGTCCACATCACCGGAGAGGCAAGGAAGGCCAGCATCAGCGAGGATTCGACGATCGGCTTGACGTCCCGGAAGCGGGTCGCCAACGCTCCGAGCGTCAGCGCAAGGCCGAGCGCACAGCCGCAAAACAGAAGAAAACCGGGCAACGCGGCGACGACGTTGTCGATCCTCAAACTGCCGAAGGCGAGCCAAAGCCCAAGCGGAACAATCGCGTTATGCAGCGCGAACAAGGCCTGCCGGAAAAAGCACTGCATCAGAAACACCGGCGGCGGCACGGCGCGATCCTTGATCAGATTCGCCGCATTCGGCAGCGCGTTCATCGCGTCGAGAACGACGCCGTTCAGAAAGCTCCAGACGGTCAGGCTGACGGCGAGCGTCGGCAGCACGCCGAACGGCTCGGTCCGCGTCATCTGACTGGTGAAGGCGCCGAGAACCCCGACGGTCACCAGGAGTTGCAGCGACATCCAGAACGGCCCGAGAATCGAGCGGACATAGCGATGGCGCACATCGGACCAGGCGAGAACCGCGGCGAGCCGCGCCATGCCGGCGATGGAGAGCCCGCGCTCTTGCGCCCGCGCCGGCTCCTCAACGCGGCTCGGCACCGGCGAAGCGGATTCGAAATAGATATCCTCGATCTTGGACTTGAACATTTGCGACGAAAAGCACGCCGCGGCGCGCTGCTGGCCGGCCTCGCCGAAACGCTGGCGCGTTTCGGAATCGCCAAGGAGAGCCGTCACGGCATCCGCCAGAGCGACGGGATCGCGCGGCGGGACGGTGTAAGCTTCAATGCCGTGGCGGGCGACCATCGGAACGGCGGTGTTGAGCGCCGTGTTGACGATCGCGCAACCCGCCGCCATCGCTTCAAGCTGCGCAAGGCCGAAGGTTTCCGCGTCCGTCACCGAGGGGAGGACGAAAACTTCGGCCAGGTGCAGGAGACGGACGAGGTGCTCGTCGGACACCGCGCCGAGCAGGCGGATGCGATCTTGAACGCCAAGTTCGGCGGCCAATTCTTCAAGATAGCTTTGCTCGCGCCCTGCCCCCACGATCCACACGGTGAAGTCGCCGAGCGCCGCCGCATGGATCAGAACATCGAAGCCTTTATAGGGAACGAGGCGGCCGCAGGCGAGAACGACGCCCGGATTCTGGCGCTTGGCGGTCGCGATCGCGGCGCGCTCCGCTTCGGGAATAATATATTTCTCGACGTCGATGCCGAAAGGCACGACGCGGCATTTGTCGGCGAATTCCCGAAGAATGGGCGTCTCCCGCGCCAGCACTTCGTCCGCCACGATGATCGCGCTCGCCCGACGCAAGGTACGGCGGATGAAGGGCTGGACGATCGGGCGCAAAGCGCTCCGCGTCGTGATGTCGGCGTGCCAGTGAACGACAAAAGGTTGGCGGCGCCCAAAGCCGAAACCGAGCACCAGATCGGCGAGCGGAAACGGCGCGTGCATCACGCATAAATCGTGACGCGGCATGCGCCGCCAGAGGCGGAAAGGATAGGTGGGCGCCATCGGCAGCGACAGGAAATCGCCCAGAGAGCGCACGCGCTCGACCGGGACGCCGTCGACGTCAATCGTTCTGGCGCCGCCCAACGCGGTGCAGACCAGAGCGGAGAAACTGAAACTCTCGCGCAGATCCGCGCAGATGCGATGGATCACGGTCAGCGTTCCCCCAAAGAGGTCCGGATAATAAATCTTGAAGATGTGCAGGACCGACGGCTTGCGCCGGCTCGGCGAATGAAAGGCCGCGCTCATGGCCGAACCGCTGTGGGGACTGGGTGCGCCGTGCGATTCTGCGACAGGCTCGAGAAGCTCCAGCGCGTGGGCTGGAGGATGCAGAGACGCGATCATCGATTGACTCCGTGGGATATCTTCCCACCTATTATGTGGGAAAATTACCCACGTCAATCCAGTTGACGCTTTTTGTGGGATTGTATCCCACGGTCCCTACGGCTATCATGGTGCGATGACGCCACTTTTCTCGCAGCCAACCGCGTCGCCCGGAGCGGAGCAATTACGGACGCCGCTGGCGCGTCTGCTGAGGCCGCTGGTCCATCTCTGCATTCGCAGCGGCATGACGTTTCCCGCCCTCGTCCAGCTTTTGCGCCAGCTCTATGTCAATGTCGCCGAACATGAATTCGCGCTCGTTGACAAGGAACAGACCGACAGCCGCGTGAGCCTGCTCACCGGCATCCATCGCAAGGAAGTCAGCCGCCTGCGCGGCGCCGGCGCGCCGGTCAATGTCGTGAACGCGGCGGTGTCGCGCACCAGCGCGATCGTCGCCCGCTGGCTCGCGGCGCCCGAATTCACCGATTCCTCAGGGCTGCCGTTGCCGTTGCCGCGCACATCGCGCGCCGGCGATCCGTCCTTTGAATCCCTGGTCGCGTCGGTGACGCGGGACGTGCGGCCGCGCGCCGTTCTCGACGAATGGCTCGACCGGAAGCTGGTGACGAGCGATGCGCAGGACCGGGTGGTTCTGGCCGAGGCCGCCTTCATTCCGCGCGGCGAGGACGACCGCAAATTCTATTATTTCGGCCGCAACCTGCACGATCATTTCGCCGCGGCGGTCGCCAATATCCTCTCGACCGAGCCACCATTCCTGGAGCGCGCGGTGCATTACGACGGCCTGTCTCCGGCGCTGGCGCGTCGCCTCGCCGACCGCGCGCGCGAAATCGCGCTGGAAGCGCTGCAGACCGCCAATCGCGAGGCGCATGCATCGCTCGCGGCGGATGCGGGCGGCGATAGCCGCTGGAATTTTGGCGTCTATGTCTATCGCGAGGATGGAGCGCCCTCCGACGCCGCGGCGCCCGACGCGCCATCCGGGTCGCCCCTCTCGTGAGCAGCGCCTGGAACATCAATCGCAGGCGCCTGCTTGGCCTCATCGGCGGCGCGGCGGCTTCTTCGGCGGTTCCCGCCGCCGGAGCCAGCAAAAAGCCGCGCGACCGCGGCATCGGCGGGACGGGTTTCGCGCCGGGACCCGCCGAGGAGCAGGATCGCGGCATCGGCGGAACCGGCTTCGTCGGCGCCATCCAGCGCTTTGGCAGCATCATCGTCAATGATTCAAGGATCGGCTATCGGCAGGATGTGAATGTCGACATCGACGGCGCGGCGCGAACCGCGCGCGATCTTCGCATCGGACAGATCGTGCGCGCCGTCGCCCATTCCCGTGAAGGCGCCCTTTCAACCCACCGGATCGCTATTGTCAGCGAAGTCGTCGGACGGATCGACAACCTGTCCGACGAGACGATGGATGTGCTCGGGCAAAGCATCATTCTCGCCGGACTTGAACCCGCGCCATGGCGGCGCAAGGGCGCGCGCGTCGCCGTCAGCGGATTGCGCCGGATTGACGGGGCGATCGTCGCCAGCGCCGTCGAACTGCGCGGAGACGGCCTCGATCAGGTGGTCGGCGAGATCGAGAATGACGGCGGCTCATCCTTCATCGGCGATCTGAAGCTTGTGGACCTCGATGCGGGCCTGATCGGAAAACGCGCCGCGCTGGTCGGACATAGGGCCAAAGACGGCTTTCGCGTCATCGGCGGCCGGGCCGACGACGCGCCGTTCGGCGGGCGGATCGATCGTCTGTCGCTTGAATCCTTTGTCCGTCGCGTCGGCGCGGATCTTCGCCTGGGATCTGGCCTGTTGATTCACGACTCGCCCGCCGCCTCGCAAATTCCCGAGAACGAAGAAGCGAGAGCGTTTGTCGACGCTGTGGTCGACAGCGACGGTCAGACCCGTATCGAAGCGATCCGCTTCGCCGGCGGCCCGGCGGGCGCTTCAGGGCCTGCCGGTCCGGCGCCGGGCGCGCCGGGGCCAGGCCCCGGCCCTGGGAGCGGACCCGGCGGCGCGGGGCCGGGCTCAGGATCGCCCGGCGGTCCCGGTTCGGGGGCGGCCGGCGGCGGACACGGCCCTGGGATGGGCCACTGACAGCGCTTGATTGTTCATAGATGGCGCCGGCCACGCCGCTATTTGGCGGATGAATCGATCGCCAGATTGGGGATGCGACGCCTAAAGGGAGACCAGCCGAGCGTCATGCCGGCCGCCGACAACAGAATAGCGGCCGCCCCTGCGATCTGAAGAAGCTGCAATCGATGGCCGAACGCGATGATATCCACGAAAATCGCGACAACCGGATAAATGAAGGAGAGCGATCCGATCACATTGGTCGGCAGCTTCTGAATGGCGCCATAAAGCAGAACGTCGCCGCTGCGAAAACGCAGCGCCAGAACACGACGTCGATGATCGGCTCGCCGGAGGAAACGACGAACCACCCGATCGTTCCGGAAATCGCCATCGCCGCGGTCATCTCGGCGGTTCCGCGCATTCCATTCGTCATCGCGAAACCTTCCGAAATCCGGGTTTGAAGCGTGCCGGGCCGCCGCCGCGCCGCAACCCCGGGGATCGCGGGGCGGCGTCGGGCAGATTCGCCAATACGACCGCGTCAGCCGGCTCAGCGGCCGTGACGGATAGCGCTCTCAATGCCGCTTGACGCGAGGCCGATGTCGCGCAGCGAGGCGCCATCGAGCATCTGGGCGCAGGCGAGCTGTCGCCGCACGCGCCATTCGCGATGCAGCTTGAGCAAAAGTCCGGCGAGGTCGTGGAATGGGCCGCCAGTCGGCGCGGCGGAATGATGAATGAGCGAAGACATGATCGCCTCCAGTGAGGGTTCGCCCCCTAGATAGGATCGCCGCTTGTATTATTAAAGCGAATGTTTATGATGTCTTGAATTACGAATACTAATGGAACGCCATGAACCGCAATCTCGACACCGCCCTCATTCGCAGCTTCGTGACGGTCGCCGAAACCGCCAGCATGACGGCGGCGGCCAATGCGTTGCATCTGACCCAGGGCGCGATCAGCCAGCAGATCAAGCGCCTGGAGGAGACGTTCGAATGCGCCTTGTTCGAGCGCGACCGGCGCGGGCTCAAGCTCACGAACGCCGGCGAGCGGCTGCTCGGCAAGGCGAGGCGTCTCCTGGGGCTCAACGATGAGATCTGGGCCGAGTTGACGACGCCGGCCTTCACGGGAGAGATCAAGCTCGGCCTGCCCTATGATCTCGTCACGACTTACCTGCCGCCCGTTCTGAAGACTTACGCGCAAGCCTTTCCGCAAGTTGAGATTTCTCTCGTCTGCTTAACCTCGCCGATGCTCGCCGAAGCCCTGGCCGCTGGCGAAATCGATCTGGCGGTGATCGAGGAGCCGGTCGGTCGATCCAATGGCGAATGCCTGTCGATCGAGCGCCTGGTCTGGGTCGGCTGCAAGGGCGGCGAAGCCTATATGAAGCGTCCGCTGCCGATCTCGATCGTCAGCGACACCTGCGCATTCCGCCCCGTCGTGTTCGACGCACTGCGCCGCCAGGGCCTCGCGTGGCGATCCGTCTACGCCAATGGCAGCGTCGAGGCGATTACCGCGACGGTGATGACCGATCTTGCCGTGACCGCGTCCCTCGCCTCGACGGTTCCGTATGGCCTCGATGTGCTGGGGGCGGATTCGGGATTGCCGGAGTTGGCCAGTTTCGCCATCAACCTCCATCTCCCGCGCACCGACGCCAACCCGATCGCCCAGGGCCTGGCGCGCCATATCCGCGACGGTTTTCTCGGGCGGCGGCGCTTGATGGCGGCGTAGCGGACGTCAAGCCGGCTTCAGCCTTTCTGCGGCGGACCTAGCAGGCGCCATTGCTTGAGCGCGGGCGCGAGCGTCGCCCCGCCCTTGCCGTCGACGAGGCCGGCATAATAGCCCGCCTCCTTCAGCCGGACCTGCACGGCCCTGATCGTGTCATGCGACCAAGACGACGCTTTGGCCGTCAATTGATTGAAGGCCGATCCGTCGTCGCCGGCGACGCCGCGCAACAGCTCCTCGGCCGCGCCGGCCGGATCTTTGGGCACGCCGCGTCCTTCGTCGAGCAGAATGGCCGATGCGAGATAGCCGCGCGGGTCGCCAAGGCTTGACGATTGCTGAAAGAAATCGAGCGCCTCGGCGGGATTGCCCGCGGCGCCCTCCTGCGCCAGAACGCCTAGATCGTACGTCGCGATGGCCGAACCGCCCTGCGAGGCGGTCCGCAGCAGCGCCGCAGCGCGCGATGCGTTTTTCTCGACTCCTTTTCCGCTCATCAGCGCGACCGCCAGATTGATCGCGCCGTCGGCGCTGCCGCGCGCCGCCGCTTTTTCGTAGAGCGCGTTGGCGGCGGCAATATCCTTGGCGACGCCGTCGCCCGATTCCAGCAAGAGGCCGAGGCTGACCATCGCGCGCACGTCGCCCGCCTCCGCCGCCTTGCGGTAGAGACCGATCGCGTCATCGCGTCGCCCCGCCGCGGCGGTCGCGCGCGCCAGAAGGGCGAGATAATGGGAAACATTCGGATTCTGGTCGACCGCCGCGCGGCAGGCGGCGATCGCGGGCTCGGCGTTTTTGGCAAGCGTATCGAGATCGACGCCTGAATTATTCGCAGTGGAATCGCGCGGATGGGTCGCTAGTCTTTCGCAGACAATTCCGGGCGGCGCGTCCGAGCCTTGCGTCTGTTGCAGGCTGGCGAGCAGACCCGTCGCCTCCTGGACATGCGCGCCCGAGGGGTAGCGCGCCAGATAGAGATCGACGAGCGGCTTCTGTCGCCCATTTCTCGCCAGTTTCCATAGCAGTTCTTCGACGTTTTCCTTGGCCGGCGCGGGCGGCGCGTCTGCTGCGCCTTTGCCCGTCTTGCCGACCTCCGCGAGCAACGCCTTGACGTCGCCGACATGCGAGCCTTCGGGGTAGCGGTCGAGATAGATATGCAGAAGGCTGACGTCTCTCTGTCCGCCCGCCAGTTGCCACAGCAAGGTGTCCGGCGAACCGCTGGGCGCCTCGCCCGGCGCAAAATAGAACTGCCGGGTGAGCGACGAATTCTCCCATGGGATCTGCGCGCCGCCCGTCGCCGCGATGACGTCCTTGCGGACCTCGATCATCATGCTGGATATGTTCTGGCCGACGGCGGCGAGATGGCCGAGCAGGGATTGGGCGAAGGGACTGTTGCGGCCGGCGCCGTCGAAGGCGACATTGTCGGGTTGCGTCGCGAAGGCGATCAGAAAGCCGGCGGCGTTGCCGACCCGCGCCAGACCCTCGGCATGCGCGGAAGCCGGCGCATCCTTCAGCGGATTGGTGCGGCAGGCGTCCAGAAAGACCAGATGGATGCCCTCGCCCTCTTGCGCCTTGAGGACTTCGTCGAAATTCACGCTGTGTTTGTAGATGTCCTCTTCGCTGTGCAATTGGGCGTCCACCGGAATGAGATAATTATGGGACGCGACCTGCAAGCCGTGGCCGCCGTAATAGAAAAGCGAAACGTCGGCGGAAGCGGCGGCGAGCGCGAATTCGGCGATCGCCCGCTCCATGCCCGCCTGATCGAGATTGACGCCGGTCGTGACCTTGAAACCCAGGGTCTTGAGTTCCGCGGCGACATCGACGGCGTCGTTGGGCGGATTGGCGAGGGTCGCCACTTCGCGATAGGCGCCATTGCCGATCACCAGAGCGACGCGCGTCTCGGCGCGGGCGATCGCGGCGCCAACCGTCAACCCAATCAGCAGGGAAGCCAAAAGCGCGAGGCCGAGCCAGTTTATTCGGCGCATCGGCGCTCTGGAGCGCGATCGGCATCGATCGAATGGCGACAAGGGTCTCACTCTTCGCGCTGTCGCGGGGCCGGACGAAGGATCAAATCCCCGGCCCCGACCGCACGCTATAGGCCGACCGCCTTTTCGAGCCTATCGTCGGCAACTTGCAAAGTCTCGACGACGAACGAGCCTTCGCGCGTTTCGGCCTTGAGCGTAATCGGGTCGTCGGCCCTGAGCAAGGCGATCCGCTTGTGGACCTCGGCGATCGCATTCGTGACGGCCCGGATCGCCTCCTTCTTCGTCCTGGCCGTGCGCACCCTTGTCGCGGCCCTCTCGACAATGACGGGCAGGTCCTGGAATTCCCGAGGCAATTGCGGCGCCAGCGCGCGCAGGCCGGTCGCATAATCGTCGAGGGCGTCGGCGACGCAGCGCAGCGTATGGACATCGCAGGCGTCGACGGCCTGCTCGGTCGCGTGAGACAAGGCTTCGACCGCGCTGACGGGGTCGGAAGCGCCTACCGGGCTCACAATCGTATGCCCGCCGCCTGAGTTCCCGCCAGAACTGCCGCCGCCTCCCCCACCAGCGGCCCCGCCGCCGCCCGCAGCCGCTCCGCCTCCACCAGCGGCGGCTCCGCCACCTCCAGCAGCGGCTCCGCCTCCTCCAGCAGCGGCTCCGCCTCCTCCCGCGGCGGCTCCGCCGCCGCCGGGTCCGCCAGGAGCCGCCTGGGCCAGGCAATGAGTGACGACGCCCCCATAAAGCAAAGCGGCGAGCGCGATGCGAAAGACGAAGCGCAAATGAGACGAATGCATAAAGCCTCCAAAACCGTGGCAAGGCGGCCCCAGGCCTCGCGGCGTCCAGACCGTTTACGGTCCGGCGGAGCGCCGAGCGCTATCGGGGCCGGCCCAGCCGCAGTTTGGCCGCCAGAGAACGCCAGCTTTAAGAAAAGCGCTTCCGATTTGTCGGCCCCCAGCGCTCAACCCTGGCGCACGAGTGTTACAGAGCGCCGCCGTGGAGGCAATCCCTCGGCTTCTCCTGGCCGCGGTCCGCTCAACCGCCTTCGGCGCGATCGATAATTTCTCGCAAATGCGCGACATGGCGCGCGAAGGCGGCGCGGCCCGCCGACGTCTGGATGACCGTTGTCTGCGGACGCTTGGCGACGAACGCCTTTTCGACCGCGACATAGCCGGCTTTGGACAGGGTCTCGATATGGGCGCCCAGATTGCCGTCGGTGGCGCCGGTCAGGCTCTTGAGGCGCGTGAATTCCAGGCCCGTCTTGGCGGGCATGGCGTTGAGCGCCGCCATGATCCTGAGCCTGAGCGGCTGGTGAATGATCTCATCGAACGGCTCGACCATTCAGGCGCGCCTCATCCACAGACCGGCGAGCAGGAGCCCGCCGCCATTGACGAAGGCCATCCACAGATTGAACCATGGCCCGGCGAAGAAGAAGCCGATCAGCGTCAAGACCATGACGCTGACGCCGATAAAGACGAAGGCCCGCGCCGCCCAAAGGCCGACGATCGCAAAGGGCAGCATGAAATAGATCGGCCAGAAGGCGCTCAACGCGCGCGGCGCGAAATCGCCGAGCGTCAGCGTGCACAGAAAGCCGAAGCCGAAGAAGAGCAGGAGAGCGGACAAGAGGCGCCAGTCGAAAGATTTTCGTACCTGTTCCAAACGGTCGAAGACGCCAATCGCCACGCTTCCCGCGACGCCCAAAACGTAGACGGCGATCCATGCATAAAAGGAATGACGGGGCGCGAAGAAGGTCACGAGATAGCCGATGAAAACCAGGACGCCCCACAGAATCAGACTGAAGCTTGCGCGCTGGTAAACGATCGACTGACGCACCTTGCGGCTTATCGCGTCGATCTCGTCGAGCGCAGAGGCGGCTTCCTTGCTTTGCAGAATCATCGACAAGGGCTTTGCTTGTTATTTCGCGGAGGGCCGCGGCGCTCGCGAGATGCGCGCCACGAATATGCCGGGAATAGGCGACAAAGCAACCGACAGCCGATTGTTCGGCTGCGAACGTCACGCGGCAAGCAGCGACTTCAGCTTGACGTCCGGCGAGGCCAAAGCCTGGCGATCCGGCCGCGCGCGTCTGGCGATGAGCATTTCGGCGAGCCGCACTTCCCTTGCGATTTTGCCGAGCGGTCCGACCGCGCTCGCCGCCGCCAGCCGGCCGTCGTCCGTCAAGTGAAACAACAGAAGCGCGCCTTCGCCAAGATCGCGCGCGACCGTCTCGCGCCCCTCATCGACCAGCCCGGCGATTTGCAGGTTGAGGTCATGCTGGTCCGACCAGAACCATGGAACGGCCTGATATTCCTCGGCCGCCCCAAGCATGCTTTTGGCGGCGAAGGCGCCCTGATCAAACGCATTGCGCCAGGCTTCGAGCCTGATCCGGCGGCCGTTGTAAAGGGGATGTGGAAAGCTCGCGCAATCGCCCGCCGCGTAGATATGCGGATCGGACGTGCGCAATCGCCCGTCGACCGCGATCCCATTGTCGATCGACAAGGCGGCCGCCTCGGCAAGCGCGATGTCGGGCGCGGCGCCGATGCCGGCGATGAGGCAATCGGCCTCGATTTTGCGCCCGTTCGCGAGCGTGACGATATGATGATCGCCCGTGCGGCTGACGCCGGCGATCGTCGCGCCGGTCGCGAGTTCAACGCCCGCCGCGCGGTGCCGCGATGCGACGATATCGGCGATCGCCGACGGCACGCCGCGCATCAGAATGCGCGGCGCCGCCTCGATCACCATGACCTCGCAACCCAGCGCGCAGGCGCTGGACGCCAATTCGAGGCCGATGAAGCCGCCGCCAATGATCGCAATGCGCCGGCCTGCCTTCATATGGCCGCGCAATGCGAGAGAATCGTCGAAGTTGCGGAGATAGACCGCCGCGTCGGCGCCCTTGATCGCGAGCCGGCGCGGCTTCGCCCCGGTCGCGAGCAGCAGCTTGTCATAGGCAAGCGCGCGGCCATTGGAGAGCGCGACATTGCGCGCGGAACGGTCGATCGATACGACGCAGACGCTCGTCAGGTGGTCGATATTCGAGCCGACAAGCCCGGCGGCGTCGCCGATCGTCGGAATGGCGGGCGCGGCCTCGCTGACGATCGTCGCCTTTGACAGCGGCGGGCGCTCGTAAGGCGCATGCCGCTCGTCGCCAATCAGCGTGAGCGGAGCGTCATAACCCTCGGCGCGCAGCGTGATCGCGGCGCGCGCGCCCGCCTCCCCTGCCCCGACAATGACGATTCCGGCTTTTGTCACCCCCGCATTCCTTCAACCGAGGTTCAAAAAGACGCGCCCGCCTTCGACCTTGACCGGATAGGTCGCCAGATCGACGCAAACCGGCGCGCCCTTGGCCGCGCCGGTGCGAAAATCAAATCGGCCGTTGTGTTTGGGGCATTCGATAATCGAACCCATCACCAGGCCATCGGCCAGATGAACCTGTTCATGCGTGCAAAGGCCGTCGGTCGCGAAATAAACGTTGTCGTCGGTCCGGTAGATCGCGAAGGTCCTGGCGCCGTGATCGAAGCGGATCACGTCCTCCTCGTCGATGTCGTCCGCCGCGCAGGCGTCGACCCAGTCGTCAGCCATGGACTTCCTCCTCTGATATCGCCGCCGCGAAATGGACGCTGGCGATGGATCTTCTATTCCGCGGCGACGACTTGCGTATCGTGATTGTAAGGCACAGCCTTCGCAGAGGAAGGCAGCTCGCGCTTCACGAAATAGCCGGGATCGCTCATCTGCCGGTACAGGGCGCCGAATATCTCGCGATAGGCGACCAACGTATTGGGATAAGGGGGCGGACAATCGGCCTTCACGGCCTCGTGCAATTGCGGCAGCGCGTGATAGGGGATCATCGGGAACATGTGATGCTCGACGTGGTAATTCATGTTCCAGTAAAGAAACCGGAAGATCGGATTCATATAGACCGTGCGCGCGTTGAGCCGATGGTCGAGCACGTCTTCGGCGAGCCCGGCATGCTGGGTCAGGCCGAAATAAATCGTCATGAAGCCGCCATAGAAGCTGGGCAGGCCGATGATCATCGCCGGCAGAACTGAGCGCGTCAGCAGGCAGGCGGCGATGACGCAGGCGAAGATGGCCAGATAGATCCGCGCGACGAGCGTGACTTTCCAGCGCTCCATATCGGGCACGAAGGTCTGCTCCTCCGCGGTCAGCTGGCCCAACGCATGCAGCGTAAGAAGCCGAAACGCATGCATGCCGCTTTTCAGCGCGAAAAGATTGAGCAGGATGCCGGCGATGTCGGGCGGTCGCGGCACCGCGATTTCGGGATCGCGCCCGACGATGATCGTGTCGGTGTGGTGACGGGTATGGCTCCAGCGCCAGATGGTCGGCTCGCGCAGGATCATGAAACAGGCGATGTGATAGACGGCGTCGTTCATCCAGCGCGTCTTGAACGCCGTGCCATGACCGCATTCGTGCCAGCGGCTGTCGGACGACGAGCCATAGAGCACGCCGTAGACGAGGAAGAATGGGACCGCCGCCCAGCTTCCCCAGAAATGAACCCCAAGCGCGCCGGAGGCGACGAGCGCGGCGAACCAGATCAGCGTATCGCGGATCGCCGGGCCGTCCTTGCGCTTCATCAGCTCCTTCAATCGCTTGCGCGGGACCGGGCAGGCGTACCATTGCGCCGCCGAAAGGCCCGTCTCGACGGCGAGCTTCGCATCCAGTCCAATCAGACTGTAGTCCCTCGGCGTGATTTCGACGGGCATCTTCGCCTCCCGGGGATCGAGGCTGAAATCGATCGAGCCCGGTCCTATGCGCGGCAAGCTAGCGGGACGGCCTCGGCGCCTCAATGAAAGACTCGCAAAATCTCTCATTTTCTATCAAAGTGGTCGCGCCCATAATAAGGGACTTGCGAGCGGAGGCCGGAATGAGCAAGCGACCGACCGTCTCCGACCTCGCCAGCGCCGCCGGCGTGAGCATCGCGACCGTCGATCGCGTCCTCAACCAGCGTCATCCCGTTCGCGAGGGGACCGCTGACCGGGTGATGCGCGCCGCCGAATCCATCGGCTATCACGCGACCTCGCTCCTCAAACAGCGCTTGCGCGTCGATGTTCCCCAACGAACCCTGGGATTCCTGCTGCAGAAACGCGACGCCTTTTATCAGCAACTCGCCGACGACCTTCAGGCGGCGACGCGCGATGCGACAAGCCTTCGCGGCAAGCCCATCATCGAATTTGTCAGCGAGCTCTCGCCCGCGACCATCGCGGAGCGCTTGCGTCATCTGGGCGAACAGGCGGACGCGGTCGCCCTCGTGTCGGTCGATCACCCCTATGTGTCGCAGGCGATCGAGGCCTTGCGCGCGCGCAATGTGCCGACCTTCGCGATATTGTCCGATCTGACCGCCGAGGCCCGCGCCGGCTTCATCGGCCGCGACAATCGCAAGGAAGGCCGCACCGCCGCCTGGATGATCGCCAAAACCGCCAGACAGCCCGGCAAGGTCGGAATCATCGTCGGCAGCCACCGTTATTTGTGCCAGGAAACGGCGGAAATATCTTTTCGCGCCTATTTCCGCGAGCACGCGTCGAATTTCGACGTTCTGGAGCCCCTCACCAATCTCGAGGACGCGCGCATCGCCCGCGCCGCCACGCAGAATATGATGGCGACCAATCCCGATCTCGTCGGTCTCTACATTTGCGGAGGCGGCATGGAGGGGGTCGTCGCCGCCGCGCGCGAAGAGCCGACCCACGATCCCGTCGCCATCGTCTGCAACGAACTGACGCCCAAGACCAGAGCCGGCCTGATCGAAGGCGTGCTGACCGCCGTCATTGCGACGCCGACGGCGCTGCTGGCGGCGAAAACCGTGGCGGCGATGGCGCAAGCGATCGCCGCGCCTTCGGGCGGCCCGCCCGGCCAGATCCTGGTGCCTTTCGACCTCTATATATCGACCAATATTTGACGTTGCGCGCCGCGCCCGATGCGGGCTGGCCGACCGCGCTTGCCCCCGCTTGACTCTTTCTCATACTGAAAATTCTAAAAATGAATGATTTTGCAATAAATATTCTATTTTCGATTGTGCTGCGAATTTTCGTGGGCTAAGGATACGCAGGATCTCCTGAAACGCGACTGATCGCCGCCGCCCGCCGCGCGGGCATTCGGCGACGCGATTGGGAGATGGGCGGACGCGGCGCTTCATCGTCGCGACGGCCGATGTGCGACAGCCTTGCGGCGGTCGTCATGCCAGCAATCGCCCGGCGCGTCGCCGGGTCGTCAATAAAAACCGGCGCGAACGTCGGGACATTTTTTGGAGGAGATGAACCATGAAGCGCATTCTTATCGCCCTGGCCGCGACCACCATTTTGTCGGGTTCGGCCTATGCCGCCAAAATCGGCGTCTCGATGGATAAATTCGACGACAACTTCCTCACCGTTCTGCGCAACGGCATGAGCGATTACGCCAAGACGCAGCCAGGCGTCACTCTGCAGGTTGAGGACGCCAAGGATGACGTCTCCAAGCAGATCAGCCAGGTACAGAATTTCATCGCCAACAAGATGGATGCGATCATCGTCAATCCCGTCGACACCAGTGCGACCGCCGCGATCACCAAGCTCGCCGCGGAAGCCGGCGTGCCGCTCGTCTACGTCAATCGCGAGCCTGCCGATGTCGACAGTCTGGGACCGAAAGCCGCCTTCGTCGCCTCGAACGAAAAGGACTCCGGCACGCTGGAGGCCAAGCAAATCTGCAAGCTGCTCGGCGGCAAGGGCGACATTCTGGTGATGGAAGGCGAATTGTCGAACCAGGCGGCGGTGCAACGCACCAAGGACATTCACGAAGTCATCGCGACCCCTGACTGCAGCGGCATCAAGATCATCGCCGAGCAGACCGCGGCATGGGATCGCACCAAGGCGCAGAATTTGATGACCAACTGGCTGTCGAAAGGCATGAAATACGACGCCGTCGTCTCCAACAACGACGAAATGGCGGTCGGCGCGCTACAAGCGATGAAGGCGGCGGGCGTCGACACCAAGGCGGCGATCGTCGGCGGCGTCGATGCGACGCAGGACGCGCTGGCGTCGATGAAAGCGGGCGACCTCAAGGTCACCGTCTTCCAGGACGCGGCAGGCCAAGGCAAGGGCGCGGTCGACGCCGCGCTCAAGCTGGCCGCCGGCGGGACTGTCGAAAAGAAGGTCTATATTCCCTTCCAACTCGTGACCCCGGCCAACATGGCCGACTTCACCAAGAAGAACTGAGGGCGTCAGGCGAAACCTCGCCCCACCCCGGACCCCTCCCCGTAAGAACGGGGAGGGGAAATTGCCGCGCCTCTCCCCTCCCCGTCCTCACGGGGAGGGGCCGGGGGTGGGGTACGGATGGAGCCATCCCCCCGATGCTCAGCCCTTCGACAGCAGAAGTCGTCCGCCAGAGCGGCGCCGTTCCCGGCGCCGAATATCTGCTTGAGGTCGAGAATGTCCGCAAAGCCTTTCCTGGCGTGCTGGCGCTCGACAATGTCTCGTTCCGCCTGAAGCGCGGCCATGTCCACGCGCTGATGGGCGAGAACGGCGCCGGCAAGTCGACGCTGATGAAGATCATCGCCGGCATTTATCAACCGGACTCGGGCTCCTTCCGGCTCAAGGGCCAGGAAATCCGCCTCACCTCGCCGCTCGACGCGCTGCAATACGGCATTGCGATGATCCATCAGGAGCTGAACCTGATGGCCTTCATGACGGTGGCCGAAAATATCTGGATTCGCCGCGAGCCGCTCAATGGTTTCGGCTTCGTCCGCCACGATGAAATGCGGCGCAAGACTCAGGCTTTGTTCGACCGCCTCGATATCGGCGTCGATCCGGAAGCGGAGGTGCGCGATCTCAGCGTCGCCAACCGGCAGATGGTCGAAATCGCCAAGGCGGTGTCTTATGAGTCCGACATTCTCATCATGGACGAGCCGACCTCCGCGCTGACGGATCGTGAAGTCGATCATCTCTTCAAGATCATTCGCACCCTCAAGGCGCAGGGCAAGGGCATCGTTTACATCACCCACAAGATGAACGAGCTGTTCGAAATCGCCGACGAAGTCTCCGTGTTTCGCGACGGCAAGTTCGTCGGCGAGCATCAGGCCTCCGACGTGACGCGCGACGACATCATCAAACTGATGGTCGGGCGTGAAATCACCCAGATGTTTCCCAAGCAGACCGTGCCGATCGGCGACGTCGCGCTTTCGGTCCGCAACCTGACGCTCAAAGGGCGCTTTCACGACATTTCCTTCGATCTGCACAAGGGCGAGATTCTGGGTTTGGCGGGGCTCGTCGGCTCAGGCCGCAGCAATGTCGCCGAGACATTGTTCGGCGTATCGCCCGCGACCTCAGGCACGATCGCCGTCGAGGGCCGCGAGATCGCGATCCGCAATCCTGGCGTGGCGATGGACGCGGGGATGGCGTTCCTCACCGAGGACCGCAAGGAGAGCGGCTGTTTCCTGCTGCTCAGCGTCTTGGACAATATGCAGATCGCGGTGCTGCGCGACAAATATGTGCGCGCCGGCTTCGTCAGGGAGCGGGAAGTCGAAGCGCTCTGCCAGGAACAGAAGACGAGCCTGAGAGTGCGCACGCCCGACCTTGCCGAGCCGGTCCTGAATCTGTCCGGCGGCAATCAGCAGAAGGTTCTGATCGCGCGCTGGCTGATGACCCATCCCAGCATCCTCATTCTCGACGAACCGACGCGCGGCATCGACGTTGGCTCCAAAGCGGAGATCCATCGGCTGATCAGCGAGCTGGCGGCCAAGGGGGTCGCGGTCTTGATGATCTCCTCGGAGATGCCGGAGGTGCTGGGCATGAGCGATCGCGTAATGGTGATGCACGAGGGACGCATGACCGGCATCGTCGATCGCAAGGACGCGACGCAAGTCAAGATCATGGAGCTCGCGTCGCAATAGTGCGCGCCCGAGAGGCGACAGGGCGATAAAAGATAGGAATGAGACCGTGACCACCGAACCCGCGCCCACACTCATCCGGCCCGCCGAAGCGTCCGTCGCGGCGCGCCGCCGTCTGCCGCCGGAGCTCAGCATCCTGGGCGTCATGATCGGCATGATGCTGTTGTTCGAAGTGCTCGGCTGGATTTTCGTCGGTCAAAGCTTCATCGCCAATCCGCTGCGCCTGAAGATCATGATCTTGCAAGAAGCGGTGATCGGCATCATCGCGGTCGGCGTCACGCAAACCATCATCATGGGCGGCATCGATCTGTCGTCCGGCTCGCTCGTCGGCATGACGGCGATGATCGCCGCCAGCCTCGCCCAGAGCGCCGGCTTCACGCATGCGGTCTATCCCGGTCTGACCGGCTTGAATCCGCTCTTTCCGGTCGCAGCCGGCCTATTCTGCGGTCTGCTCGCCGGGCTGATCAATGGCGGGTTGATCGCGCTCACAAAAATTCCGCCCTTCATCGCGACGCTCGGCATGATGGTCTCGGCGCGCGGCGTCGCCGACTGGTATACGGACGGCCAGCCGATCGGCAATCTCGAAGATTCTTATGCGGTCATCGGCTCGGGCTGGTGGCCGGTGGTGATCTTCCTTGCCGTGGCGGCGATCTTCCATATCGCGCTGCGCTACACACGCTACGGCAAATTCACCTATGCGATCGGCGCCAATCCGCTCGCCGCGCGCGTCTCCGGCATCAATGTCGAGCGCCATATCATGGTCGTCTACATGCTCGCGGGCCTGCTTTCGGGTCTTGCCGGCATCGTGCAGACGGCGCGCGCGATCAGCGGCCAGGCAGGCGTCGGCGTCGGCTTCGAGCTTGACGCCATCGCAGCGGCGGTGATCGGCGGGACGTCGCTGTCAGGCGGCGTCGGCCGCCTGACCGGCACCGTGATCGGCACTGTGATCCTGGGCGTTCTGACCTCGGGCTTCACCTTCCTGAATGTTGACGCGCATTATCAGGAAATCATCAAGGGCGCCGTCATCATCGCCGCCGTTGTCACCGATCAATACCGCCAGCGGCGCCGGCGCAGCGTCTGATCGCCATAACGAGCCGGGCGGTCCGACAGGCCGCCAAGTCAAGCGCGCTAACCAAGTTTCGCGTTGGCGGTTGCTCATCCCATGCTCTATCCTTAAAAATGTGTTAAGGATTTCAGACGGAGGCCACCCGTCTAACTCGCGATTGATTAAGCGTTGGGGACGTTGGATGACTGGCCGTATCGTTCAAGGCTTGCCGAAAGCGATTGATATCGCTGGCCTTTCTTTCGGCTCTCACCCGGTAAAAGCGCCCAAGCCGAGACGCCGCACGCTGGCGGCGTTTTTGACTGGCGCCGGCCTTCTCGCGCTGGGATTCTGTTCTCTGGAAGCAGGCGTCGCCGCGGGCTTGGTTAACAGTTCGAACAGCCCGATATCCTTCATCACAAGCCAGGTTCACAATCGGTTTTCGGCGCTCGAAGGCGTTCCTGCGGCGGTTTCCAATGTCGTCTTGATGCCGCTGGAGCCCCGCGTCAGACATAAGCGCAATGGCGTCGTGGTCGCCAGCGCGGCCGAGAATTCTTCATCGCTGCCGCGCCATTCCGTCTGCGTGCGCCTGTGCGACGGTTATTACTTCCCCATCGGCCCGTTGTCGCGGGCCGGCGATCTGCCCAACCAGGAAGCGGCGTGTTCGGGGCTGTGCCCGGATGCGCCGACGCAATTGTTTGTCGAGCCGGCCGGATCGGACAAGATCGAGGACGCGGTCTCAAGCAATGGCGCGCGCTATACCGCGTTGCCGGTCGCCTTTCGCAATCGGGCAACCGTCGACAACACCTGCTCTTGCCATCGTCGTCCCGGCGAAACCTTCTCCCTGCTCAATGATTCCACGCTGCGCCAGGGCGATTCGATCATGACGCCCTCCGGAATCGTCGTCTTTCGCGGCAACGGACATATGCCTTACGCGCAAGGCGATTTCACCAATCTGGCGAACGCCTCGATGCCCAGGGACAAGCGCGAGACTTTGGCGGCGATCGAGCGCGCCGCCCTTCCGGGCCTCCGTCAATCCAGCGTAGCCCCTACGCCGCCGCGCAAGTCGCAAATCGCCTTCGCCGCGCCCTCGCCCGACCGCCTGAAGGCGACGCCCGCCAACAAGTCGATCCGCTTTGTCGAGCCGATGATCTCGGCGAGCAATTGACATATTCCGCTGGCGCCCTCTTTCATGACGGCGCGGCGGGGATCTTTGGATCGAAGGACGTTCACCGGGATTGTTGAGCGATGGGCTCGAACAGGCCGTGAACAATTAGCAGCCGTAGCCGATTCCGGGATCCGGCGCAGCGTCATCCGAACAAAAACACGCTATAGACGTGGGCGAGAATGGCGAAAAATCGCCCTTCCCCTGGTTCGCCAAGGACGAATGGATGCGCTTACGTGTGATATGGGCGGCGGCTTTGTTTTTCGCCGCCCTCGCTCTGCCGGCCGGCTTCTATCGATGGCCGATTTCCTCCGCCTTCGTCATCGAGGAAACGAGCGCGCGCCTTTCGAATTCCCTGGGACTGGAATTGCGCCGACCGGCGCGCGTTCACTTCAGTCTTCTTCCAACCCCCACGCTTCATATGGTCGACGTGGAGGTTCGGGGGCGGGATAATCAGACCATCCTGACCGCGCCCGAAGCGAGCGTCCGCCTCGCGCTGCTGCCGCTGCTCGCCGGGAATTTCGAACTCGCCAGCGCCAAATTGCGTCAACCCACGCTTCTTATCGATCTCGATTCGCAGCCCTTCGCCTCGGGCAGCGTTATTTCGACGACGATGGGCGCGAAGAGCGGCGACGGAGGCTCGGCCCCGCTCGGCGCGCTCCAGATTCACGGCGGGCTGATGCGCATCGTCAGCGCCGCCAACAAGATCGACACGATCGTCGAAGATGTCGACGGGAGTTTCGATTGGCCAAAATTCGACTCTTCGCTTCGTCTCGATTTGCACGCGACATGGCGTGGCGAACGGCTTGCCGTCGAAGCCAGTCTTGGCCAGCCTGCCGATCTGTTGAAGGGCGGCCGCTCGGACAGCCATTTGTCCGTCGCCTCCAGCAACGTTCAGATCGGACTGGACGGCGATATTTTTGACACCCCCAGCCGATTCGAGGGCTCCGTATCGGCGAACGTCGTTTCGGCCTCAGCGCTCAAACGCATCCTTGGCTTGCCCGATGCTTCCGGGCTTTCGGATGGGCGCATTTCGCTCGCGGCCAAAGTGACGGCGAATTCGCAAATGCTCACCTTGAGCGCGACGCGATTGAGTTTTCTGGAACAAAGTTTCGAGGGCGCGTTGGCGTTCACCAAATCCGCCAAACGTCTGGCTGTTTCGGGCACGCTGGCGGCCGATGAACTGGATCTCGCGCCGATCATGGCGAGCGCCCCTGCCGTGATCGATGCAAAAGGCGACTGGAGCCTCGCCCCTTTCAATTTCGCGCCGCTGACGGCTTTCGATTTCGATCTGCGCGTCTCAGCGGCCCGGGTCAAATGGCGCGACCATCCTTTGACGGACGCAGCCATTGAGCTCCTGAGCGAGAATGGCCGGCTGACTGCGACGCTTGCGGAGGCGACCGCCTATGCCGGGCTCCTCAAGGCGGAAATCGCTTTCGCGCCGACGCCGTCCAGCTTTGAAACGCATGCCTCGGCCAGCTTGGTCAATGCGGACATCGGCGCTCTCTGCAGAGATTTCGGCTGGGGCGCTTATTCGGGTCAGGGAGGCGGCGAATTCTCCCTGCAAGCGAACGGCGACAGTCCCGCCGCATTGGCCCGCGCGCTCGAAGGCAAAGCGACAATCCAGCTCGGCCCGGGCGTCATCGATGGCGTGAGCTTCGAGGAGGCCTTGCGGCGCAGCGAACGTCGGCCGATCGACGTCTTCAACGACATGCGCATGGGGCGCACCGTATTCACCCAGGCGGCGGCGAATCTGACGCTCGAGGGAGGCGGCGGGGGGACCATCAACGCCTCGATGGCCGGCCCTGGCGTCAGCTTATCGCTCGCCGGTGTGCTCGATGTGGCCAGGCGGCAATGGACGGCGCGCGCGACGGCGACGCAAACCGACGAAAAGGGCGTGCCCGTAGCGAAAGGCCCCCATCTCGATTTCGACATTGCGGGGCCGTGGTCGGCCCCGACCATCAAGCCTTTCGTGGGCGGCGGCTGAAAGGCGGCCCATTTCGGCGATAGAATCGAAGGCTGCGCCTGGCAGCCATATTGCATGCTGCGGAAATAGCGGAGCCGGTCATGAAATCCCCTCGCAAGTTCTTCGAGCCGCTCGCCATTGGCGCGCCCTCGCCTTATCGCGAATTGCCGATGCGGCTTGAGCGGATGATCCATTTTGTGCCGCCGCACATCGAAAAGCTCCGCGCCAAAGCGGGCGAATTGGCCAGCCAGGTCGATGTCATTCTCGGCAATCTCGAAGACGCGATTCCGATCGAGGCCAAAGCCGCGGCGCGCGAGGGATTTATCGCAATGGCGCGCGCAACCGATCTCGGCACAACGGGCCTTTGGGCGCGGGTCAACGCGCTCAATTCGCCGTGGTTCCTCGACGACATGACGCGGCTGGTGGGCGAAGTCGGCGACCGGCTCGACGTCATCATGCTGCCGAAGGTCGAGGGCCCCTGGGACATTCATTTCATCGACCAATATCTGGGACTGCTAGAAGCCCGGCACGCGGTCAAGAAACCGATTCTGGTCCATGCCATTCTGGAGACGGCCGAGGGCGTCAACAATGTCGCCGAAATCGCCCGCGCTTCGCCGCGCCTGCACGGGATGAGCCTGGGTCCGGCCGACCTCGCCGCTTCGCGCGCGATGAAGACGACGCGCGTCGGCGGCGGCCATCCCGACTATCGCGTGCTGGCCGATTCCGGCGCGCCCGGCGAGCCGCGCCGCGCCGCGCAGCAGGACCCCTGGCATTATACGATCGCCCGCATGGTCGACGCCTGCGCGGCCAATGGCGTCAAGCCTTTCTACGGCCCGTTCGGCGATTTCGCCGACGCGGACGCTTGCGAGGCGCAATTTCGCAATGCGTTTTTGCTAGGCTGCGCCGGCGCCTGGACGCTGCATCCCAGCCAGATCGCGATCGCCAAGCGGGTGTTTTCACCCGATCCGGCCGAGGTCGCTTTCGCCAAGCGCATACTCGCCGCCATGCCCGACGGCTCCGGAGCCGTGATGATCGACGGTAAGATGCAGGACGACGCCACCTGGAAACAGGCCAAAGTCATCGTGGATCTTGCCCGCCAGGTCGCCGCCAAGGATATCGAATTTGCCGCGCTCTACGGCTTCTGAGCGAGGCGCGAGAAACGCCGGGGCGCGTCCGTCGTCGCCGGCGCCTAGTCTTTTATGCGGAATTGACTCCCACTCCCCCCAAGGAGTAACCAGCCGACGATAGAGAGGGCGTGCAGTTTCGATGAAAACGCGGGTTGCTAAATTCGGCATTGGCCAAGTGGTCAAACACCGTATCTATCCGTTTCGCGGCGTCATTTATGACGTCGACCCGGTTTTCGCCAATACGGAAGAATGGTGGCGGCAAATCCCGGCCGAGGTGCGCCCCTCGAAGGATCAGCCCTTCTATCATCTGTTCGCCGAGAATGCCGAAACCCAGTATGTCGCCTATGTCTCCGAGCAGAACCTGCTCCCCGACGAGTCAGGCGAGCCGGTGCGCGCCAATCCTCAAATCGACGAAATGTTCGTGCGCGGCGACGACGGCGCTTATCGCATGCGCATGGCCCACCGCTCGAGCTAGGCTCGCCGTCCGCAGCAAGCGTGGACGACGGCCAGATTGCAGGCGCGGTCGTTGACCGCGCCCTTTCGCGCGGCGCAAGCGGCGGCTGAAACGAGGCGCTTGCGCGCCGGCCGCGGCTACAGGACGCCGCCCTGGTTATTTCGGCGGCTGCGGCGCCGCGGGGGCGGGAGCAGGCGCGCCGGGAGCCGGTTGAGCGCTCTGCTTTTCAAGCTGTTCGCGCTCCTTTTGAGCCTTCTCCTGAAGCTGCTTTTGCAATTCCTGATTCTGCTGCTCAAGCACTTTGGGATCAATCGCCGGACCATCGAAGGCGGCGCCGAAATCCTTCATCGGCAGGCTGAAAGTCACCTCATTATTGGCCTGATTGCGCACGATGACGTTGGCGACCTGCGCCTTTTTCAAGGTGGCGAGCGTCGCGCCGTTGAGTTCAGCCTCGGCGAAACAGCCGTTGGGGAAACAGATCGCGAATTTGCCGTCGATCGGTTCGCCCTTGTCGATGATCAGCCGGAAACCCGGCTTCAGCATGAGCGCAACCGGAAGCAGGAAGCGCGCGATGCGCTTTTCTTCACCCGACATCTGATAAATCGCGACCGCCAGCGTCGGAGGCTGATCGGCAGCCTGCCCGAAGTCGCGCGTGGTGTAGCAAACTTCCTTGTTGTTGCCTTGATCCTTGCCGCAAATCTTGGTCCAGGGCGATTGCATGGGTTGCAGATCGAGCCTGACCGGTCCGACCGGCTGCGGAGCCGCGGGAGCGGCCGCGGCCGGCGCGGCGGGTTTTGGCGCGCTTTGAGCCAAAGCGGCCCCGCTCGCCATCGCCAGCCCGCAGGCCAACGTTACAGCGCCGAAGCGCCCAAGAAGCAAAGTCATAAGTGATCCTTTCGATCCAACCGCAAACGAGACCGCCGCCGCGCGCAACGGCGCTGCGGTCGCGGCCCCGCTAAAACGTCAAATAATCATCGACCGCTGCATGTCGCGACAATGCGGCCATAAAGGGGCGCGGGCGTTGCATAGCGATGTTGGCGCCTTCTTTCCATATGGGCCGCCACAATCCAACAAGAATTTCGTGAGCCTGTGGCAAGCATGACACCCTATGAGCCGAGATGACGGCGGTTTTGCCGTTCTTTAGGATATTTCGATGATGGCGCAACCGATTCGCTTAGGGATTGCAGCGTTGGTCCTGGCGGCCCTCGTCGGAGCGGCGCCGGCCCGCGCCCTGGCCGACGACGCCCTCACGCCGGCGCACGCCATCGCCATGCATGGCGAGCCGGCGCTTGGTCCCGATTTCCCGAACCTTCCCTATGTCAACCCCGACGCGCCCAAGGGCGGACGCCTCACCTTGGCCTATGCGGGCGCTTTCGACAGCCTCAATCCCAATAATGTGAGAGCCCTGTCGACGGCGCAGGGGCTGAACGGCAACGTCTATCAGACGCTGATGACGCGTTCGGCCGACGAGCCCTTCACACTCTACGGGCTGATCGCGCAGACGATCGAGACCAACGCCGCGCGCGACCATGTTGTGTTTCATCTCGATCCGCGAGCGAAATTTTCCGACGGGGGCGCGATCACCTCTGAGGATGTGGCCTTCACCTTCAAGCTTTTGAAGGAAAAGGGCCGGCCGCAGCAACGCGCGGCCCTCGGCCTCGTCAAAAGCATCGAAACCCCGGACGCCTTGACGGTGCGCTGCGACCTGACCGGCGCCAACGACCGCGAATTGCCGATGATTCTGGCGCTGATGCCCGTGCTGTCGCGCGTTCATACCGACGCGGAGCATTTCGATGAACAGACGTTGCAGATCCCGATCAGCTCCGGGCCCTATGTCGTCGCGGAAGTGAAGCCGGGCGAAAGACTCGTGCTCAAACGCGATCCCAACTACTGGGCGCGCGATCTGCCGATCAGCCGGGGCCTCTATAATTTCGATGAGATTCGCATCGACTATTATCGCGACGCCACCGCCATGTTCGAGGCGTTCAAGGCCGGGCAGTACGATTTTCGCGCCGAGACCGACCCGACGCGCTGGCGCGACGGCTATGATTTCCGCGCCCTGCGCGATGGGCGCGTCATCAAGCAGTCGGTCGCCAATGGCCTGCCCAAAGGCATGGACGGATTCGCCTTCAACACCCGCCGCGCGATCTTCGCCGATGCGCGGGTGCGCGAGGCGCTGGCGATGATGTTCGATTTCGAATGGATCAACGCCAACCTCTACGGCGGCGTCTATCGCCGTTCGAAGAGTTTTTTCGACGACAGCGAACTAGCCTCGGCCGGGCGTCCCGCCACGCCGCTGGAGCGTGCGCTTCTCGCCCCTTTCCCCGGCGCCGTGCGCGCCGACATCATGGACGGCCAATGGGCGCCGCCCGTCTCGGACGGGTCGGGCCGCGACAGAGCGCTGGCGCATCGGGCCCTCAGCCTGCTGGAAGAGGCCGGCTACGCGCTGAAGGACGGCGCGCTCGCCAATGCGCGCGGCGAACGGATCGCCTTCGAAATATTGGTCAAGAACCGGCAGGAGGAACGGCTAGCCCTGGCCTATGCGCAGAGTCTCAGCCGCATCGGCGCGGCGGCGACCGTGCGCCTCAACGATGAAGTCCAATATCAGCGCCGGCGCACCAAATTCGATTTCGACATGATGATGGGCTCATGGGTCGCATCGCCCTCGCCCGGCAATGAACAGCGCACGCGCTGGGGCTCGGCCTCCGCCAATATGGACGGCGCCTATAATATCTGCGGCGCGGCCTCCCCCGCTATCGACGCGACGATCGCCGCTTTGCTTGCCGCCAACACGCACGAGGATTTCGTCGCCGCCGTCCGGGCGCTGGACCGCGTGCTGATTTCCGGCTTTTATATCGTGCCGCTGTATTATGCGCCCGATCAATGGATCGCCTATTCGGCGAGACTTGGCCGCCCCGATAAAACGCCGCTTTTTGGCGTCAATACGGATGCATGGTGGAGCAAGAGCCCGTGAACGCTTCCAGCGCCTCGCAAATCGGCTCGCCAAGCCTACATAGGGCGACGACCGGGACTGCTGGAGATAGGAGGATGACATGAGCCAGGACACCGCCGAGCTAACCATCGATGTCGTCAGCGACGTCGTCTGCCCCTGGTGCTATCTGGGCAAGAAGCGGCTGGAGCGCGCTTTGGCCGAAGAGCACGGCGAGCCGATCAAGGTCCATTGGCGCCCCTATCAGCTCGACCCGAGCATTCCCAAAGAAGGTCTCGAGCGGCGCGCCTATATGATCAACAAATTCGGCAATGACGGGCGCATCGAGGCCGCCCATGAGCGCCTCAACGCTCTGGGCGCCGAGGAGGGCATCGCGTTCGCCTTCGACAAGATCGCGCGCGCCCCCAATACGCTCGACGCGCACCGGCTGATCCGCTGGGCGTTCGTGACGGGCGCGCAGGACAAGATCGTCGACCGCCTGTTCAAGCTCTATTTCGAGGAAGGGCGCGACATTGGCGATCGCGCTCTACTGATCGAGACCGCCGGCGAATGCGGCATGGACAAAGAGGTCGTCGAAAAGCTGTTCGCCGAGGGCGCCGACGAAGCCGAAGTGCGCGCCGAAATCGCCAATGCGCAGAGCATGGGCGTGACCGGCGTGCCGTTCTTCATCTTCGCCCAGCGTTTTGGCGTTCCCGGCGCCCAAAGCGCCGACGTGCTCGCCACCGCCATCGGTCGCGCGCGCAAGAGCCTGGCGGGAATCGAAGCGGCCTGAGAAGGCGCCTCGCCGACGTCAGGTCTCGAACGCGCCATGCCGGCCAGCGCCTTGGGCAAAGCGCGCCGCGCCGGCGACGCCCTCGCTGACGACGATCCCGACGCCGCGCCGGCCCTCCTGCCGCAGCGCTTCGGCGAGCGGCAGATTCCATTGCTGATAGGCGGATCGCCGGTCCGCCAGCATGCAGGCTTGCGGAAACGCCGCGAGCTGATGCGCCAGCGCCTGCGCGGCGGCAAGCGCTCCGCCAGGCTCGACGAGGCGATTGGCGAGGCCCATGGCCAGGGCCTCCTCGGCTCCGACGGCGCGTCCCGTCAGGATGAGGTCGAGCGCCCGGCCCATGCCGATCAGACGCGGCAGGCGCACCGTGCCGCCATCGATCAGCGGCACGCCCCAGCGCCGGCAGAACACGCCGAAAGTGGCGTCGCGCTCGACCACGCGTAAATCCGCCAGCAGCGCCAGCTCGAGTCCGCCGGCCACCGCATAGCCGCTGACCGCCGCGATCAATGGCTTGGACAAGGCCAGACGCGTCGGCCCCATCGGGCCGCCGCCGCCTCCTTGCGGATCGAGTTCGTTGCGGCGCGCGGGATCGCCGATCGCCTGGAGATCGGCGCCGCCGCAAAAATGGCCGCCGGCGCCCCACAGAACCGCAACGCGCAGATTCTCATCGGCCTCGAAGCGCTCGAAAGCCCGCAGCAATTCGGCCGCCATCGGCCCGTCGACCGCGTTGCGCTTGTCCGGCCGGTTCATCGCGATGGTGAAAACCGGGCCGTCGGTCGATGTTTCGACGCGCGTCAAAGTCATGATTGTCGCCTGCCGCTCGCACCCTGTTGCGATCGTCTCACGGGCTCCCGCCGCCGGTCAACGATTGGTCGCCAAGAGCCATTTTCGCGTCGCCGATTTGACGCGCGGATTGTCCGATGCATCCATAGCGCGCTCAATGGAGAAGCGCTGATGGAACGCTGGCTGCAACCCGCCCTCGAATATATCCTGTCGTGGATCCAGTTTCAGATGCGCATGTCGGAGCAGCCGGGATGCGTCCTAGCAATCGCGCATCGCGACCGCATCGTCCTGGAGCGCGCCTTCGGCCACGCCGACCTCGTCAAAGACGAAAAGCTGACGCCGCGCCATCGCTTTCGCGTCGCGTCGCATTCGAAAAGCTTCACCGCCGCCGGAATCCTGAGGCTTCGCGAACAGCGCAAGCTGCGCCTGGACGATCCCGTCGGACAATATGTAAAGGGCCTGCATCCGGAGGTCGCGGAAGTCACGATCGGGCAGCTTCTCTCGCACAGCGCCGGAATCATCCGCGACGGCGCCGATGCCGGACAGTTCATCGACAACCGGCCTTTCCTCAACAGAAGCGAGCTGACGGCGGAGCTGCGACGGCCGTTGGCGATCGAGCCCAACACCCGTTTCAAATATTCAAACCATGGGTTCGGACTGCTCGGCCTTGTCATTGAAGCGATCGCCAAGGAGCCTTATCGGGCCTGGATCAAACGCGAGATTGTCGACGCCGCCGGTTTGCGCGAGACCGAACCCGACATGCCGATCGCCAAAGGCGCGCCATTCGCGCGCGGCCATACGCCCAAACTTCCGCTCGGCAGACGTCTTGTCATTCCCGGCGACAATCCGACCGACGCGATCGCCCCCGCCGCCGGCTTTGTGAGCACGGCGGGCGATCTTGCGCTTTATTTCGCGCAGCTCGCGCCCAAGGCGAAACAAAGCGTACTCTCGGTCGGCAGCCGGCGCGAGATGATCCGGCGGCAATGGCGCAATCCCCATTCCGGCCAGGAAAGCTATTATGGACTCGGCGTCAACAGCGGCGCGCTGGCTGGCTGGGACTGGTTTGGCCATGGCGGCGCGCTGCAGGGCTATATCTCGCGCACCTGCGTCTTGCCCGCGCCCGAACTGACGTTGAGCGTCATGACCAATGCGACGGATGGCCCGGCCGGACTTTGGGTCGACGGCATGATCCATATGCTGCGGGCTTTCGCGACGCGTGGGGCGCCGACGCGGCGCACGCGCGATTGGAGCGGACGCTGGTGGAGCACATGGGGTCCGCTCGATCTTGTTCCGATGAGCCATGTCGTGCTCGCCGCCAGTCCCCATTTCATCAATCCTTTCATGGATGCGACCGAAATCGAAGTGACGGGGCGCGACAAGGGACGCATCGCGCTGGCCAACGGCTATGCGAACCACGGCGAGCCCGTGCGCCGCACGCGCAACAAGAGCGGCGCCGTCGCCGAACTTTGGCTGTCGGCCGTGAAATTGCGCCCGGAGGCGAAGGTTGCGGCGGAGATGGAGCGTCGATACGGAACCGCCAAACGCCGCAAGGCCGTGTGAATGCCAAACTGGGCCAGACTCGTTCCCGAACTTCTCGTTGGCAATATCGACGCCAGCCTTCGCTTCTGGTGCGATCTGCTGGGCTTTGTCGTCGCCTACGACCGCCCCGAACAAGGCTTCGCCTATCTCGATTGCGACGGCGCGCAGCTCATGCTGGAGCAGCGCGACGACAGGGCGACGCGATGGCGGACGGGGACGCTCGAATACCCGCTCGGGCGCGGCGTCAATTTCGAGATCGAGGTTTCCTCCCTGCGCCCGATCATCGCACGGCTCGAAGAAGCGGGTTGGCCGCTGTTCATGGCCTGCGAGGAAAAGTGGTATCGCGCCGGCAATTTCGAGCGCGGCCAATTGCAATTCCTGGTTCAGGATCCGGACGGCTATCTCGTCCGTTTGATGGAGAGCATCGGCGAAAGACCTGTGGCCGGGCGATCGCCTTGAATTTGCCCTTGCAAAGCGCGCCCGAAATGAAAACGGCGCGGTTCGTGCTTGGTTATCCATCGGCGGCCTGTGGTCGGCCATTTCGGCGGGAGGGGGATTTGGCTTTCATAGACATTCGCAAGAGCGCGGCGATCCTTGCGCTGACGCTCGTTGCGATGGCTGCGCATGCGCCTTCCGCAATGGCCGCGCTCAAGAACGAGAACCTGCTGGCGACGATCCCGGACGGCTTCAAGGTCGGCTTCCAGACCAGGAGCGACCGCGAAATCATGGCCGAATATGTGCCGGCGCAGGAAAGCGTCGACGACTGGTCGAGAATGATCACCGTGCAGATATTTCACGCTTTGAAAATGATCGACCCCGACGCTTTCGCGGGCGGCGTGGCCAAAGGATGGATGTCGGCCTGCGCCGGCGGCGACGCGCGCAAGGTCACGGCGGGCAAGGAGAACGGCTATGCCTTCTCGGTGTGGATGTATAATTGCCCGCTCAATCCGCGAACCGGCAAGCCCGAAAACATGTGGCTGAAAGCGACAAGCGGCGTCGACGCCCTTTACAGCGTGCAATACGCCTACCGGAAAGCGATGAGCGCGGACCTGATCGGGCCAGCCATGGACTATCTCCAGCACGTGTCGGTATGCGACACGCGCCTCGCCGACCGGCGCTGTCCCGACGGCATGTGAGGCGCTGCAGCGGCGCGCGAAGGCGCCGGACGCGTCCGTTAGCGCCAAATCCCGCCTCCGCGTAAAACTTGACAGAAAATCAAGGATATTGGCGTCCTATGGGCGCAGTGTCGTTGACTGGATGCTCTTGTGCCGCAGATTGGCCCTTCCGTTCCCTTGTGGACCTTCTGCGGCCTGCTCCTGGTCATGGCCTTCAAGCATTTCGTCGCGGACTTCCTATTCCAGACGAGTTGGATCGCGCATGGCAAGGAGCGCGTGACAGGCTGGTTCGCGCCGCTCGCCATTCATGTCCTCGGCCATGCGGCCTTGACGCTGCTCATTGCGCTGGCGATCGCGCCGCGCCTGTGGTGGCTCGCGCCGGCCGATCTCGTCGTCCATGCCGCGATCGATCGCGGCAAATCGGTGACCGGCCATTGGGGCCGCTGGGATGTGAAGCAGGGACAGTTCTGGTGGCTGATGGGTTTCGATCAGTTCCTGCATCAGGTGACGAATATCGCACTGGCGGCGGCTTTCTTCGTGTTTTGAAGCGGGGCGCGCAGTTAGCGCCCGTTCCGCCCATCCCTTCTGCGCTCCTTTCCGGCTCAATTCGAGGAGGAAATGGCGGGTTGGGCCGGCGCGGCGCCCTTGTCCGTCCAATCGGGAGGCGCGCCGACTCGTTCGGCGATAAACCCGACGACCCCCGGGTCCCGCCCAAAGGCCTCGCATGCGACGCTCTTTGGCGCGCCGCCGAAAAACACCCCCACGCTTTGCGTCGAAGGCAAGGACGGCAATTTCCAAAAGGGGCTGACGCCTGTAACTAGCAGCTTGCTAAAATCGGCGCCGAACGACGCCGCCAGCTCATAGGCGTCTCCCTCGCTCGCTACTCTCGGCGCATTCGTGAAGGAATCGGCGCCGCGCGCCCAGACTATCGCAGCCTTCTGAGCGCCGCTCGCATCACGCGCTTCCGCCTCGAGAGACAGGCTGCCTAACCCAATCGGAATGCGCGGCACCGGCGCTGGAACACCAGGCAGGAAGACCGTCGGCGCCAGCGCGACGACCCTGGATACGCCCGCCATCGCCTGGTTCGTCGCGGCGGCGTGGGTGATGACCGCATGCACGGTCAGATCCGCCGTCTCGGTCAGAGGCACGACCTCGAAGCGATTGCTCAGCCCGAGGCACAAAGACCTATCGACGGCGTTGGCGACGAGGCTGCGTTGCTTCTGCGACCAGGCCGCTTCGCCCGAGGTTGCCGCGAAAACCGTCGGCGCGATCCGCACGCTCTTGGCGGCGAGAATCTCGTTCTTGCTGACCCAAAGTCGGGAATGGGCGAGAAGGCCGTCTGAGGGCGTGAGCCTATCATAGGACACAAGCGTCCCCGCTTGATCCATGGGCGCGGACGCGCATCCCGTAGCGGTCAGAAGCACGGCGACGGAGCAAAGCAGGCGAAAGCTCGCGCCGGCCCTCGGTGCGCCATCTCGCTCGATCGTGTCGCCCATTACGCCGCCGCCCGCCGCTGTCAAAGGAGCGCCGGGAACATGTGCTCTGCGGAACTCCAGCGGCGAAAGGCGGGACATTGGCGTCATGATGGCTCCCGTCGCCGGTCAGATGCATCGGATGAGCCAGCTTAACGGGGAGAGGTTTCGCGAAATGCGATCCAACGTAAAGAAAGGTGAAGGAAACGCGGCGCTTTAGCGGCCGACAGACCGCCAGAGCCTCGACCGTCGCCGGCATGCCTGTCGGAGTCGATGCAGAGCGCGAATAGGTGTTCGAACCATTCTACCGGCCCGCCGGCCACAGCAAATCATCCGGCGGATGGGGTCGAGAGCAGGCGGCGCCCATCCCTTTTGCGCTCCTTTTGGGCTATGATGCCCCCGAAGAAACAAACATCGAGGGAGGTCGCCATGAGGAAAGCCAATCCGCTGCCGGGTTTGATCTTCATCGTCATTGTCCTGATCGGCCTCGCCCTCGCCTATTTCGAATATGTCGTTTCGGCGCCCGCGAGTGTGGCGATCCTGGTCATCGCTTTCATCATTGCCATCGTCGTCTCCTATGCGGTCAAGATCGCCGATCAATGGGAAAAGACGGTCGTGCTGCGGCTCGGCCGTTTCCGTTCGCTTGAAGGGCCGGGATTGTTTTTCATCATCCCGATCATCGAAACCACGCCCTACTGGATCGACACCCGCGTCATCACCTCTTCGTTCAAAGCGGAGAAGACGCTGACCAAGGATACGGTGCCGGTCGATGTCGACGCCGTGCTGTTCTGGAAAGTCGTCGATCCGAAAAAGGCGGCGCTCGACGTCGCCGATTACAACAGCGCCGTCAGTTGGGCCTCGCAGACGGCGCTGCGCGACGTCATCGGCAAGACCATGCTCGCCGACATGCTGGAGGGTCGCGAGAAAATCAGCGTGGAGCTGCAGAAGATCATCGATGCGCGCACCGAGCCCTGGGGCGTCAATGTGATCGCCGTCGAGGTCAAGGATGTCCTCATTCCGCTGGCGCTGCAGGACGCGATGTCGATGCAGGCGCAGGCCGAGCGCGAACGTCAGGCGCGCGTGATCCTGGGCGATTCCGAACGTCAGGTGGCGGAGAAGTTCGGCGAAGCGGCCAAGACCTATCAGGACAATCCTGTCGCCTTGCATCTCAGAGCGATGAACATGCTCTATGAGGGCATCAAACAGAATTCCACGATCGTCATCGTGCCAAGCTCGGCGCTGGAGACCATGCAGCTCGGCGGTCTGGCCGGCATGACCGCGCTGACGATGGGATTGGGCAAGGACGGCGCGAAGCCGCAAACCGCGCCGCCGCCGGCGTCGTAGCGGTCTACGGCGGCAAAACAATCCAGTGCTGTGCATCAGCCAAATTGAAAGGACGCCTGCTTTCCCCTTCCCCCCTTGTGTCCCGACAAACGCTTTTGCGTTTGCGGTGGGAAGGTCGGGATGGGGGGTCGCGCAGACCTGTCGGATAAACAGCTTGCGCCTTAACCGGATAGTACGGTGCGACCCCCCTCCCTAACCCTCCCCCACAAGGGGGGAGGGAATATTGGCGTCCTTTCAATTTGGCTGACGCAGACCACTAGCTGGCCTCATTCACTCCGGCGTCGAGTAGCGCCCGCAGCCCACGCTCGAAGCGATCTTTGTTCGCTTCGACGCGGCCGCCGCCGAACGCCGCGGCGAGCCGCGGGAAGGCGCCTGTGGCGAGTTGGGCCGCGGCGAATTCGGCGTCGATCGTCGCATCGGCCGCCGCCGCGCGCAGCGCGTGCCCGAAAACAAAATCGTCGACCGTCGCCAGCAGCGTCATCTTCTGCTGCGTCGTCATCGACGTTTCGGCGAGCGCTTCGAAACATTGCTCGATGTGGCGCATCGCGTTGAGCCCAGGGGGCGCCGACAACATCGCCACAAGCGCCCAGGGATGACGGATGAACACGGCATGCGTTCGCTTGGCGATCTCCATCATCGCGCGCCGCCAGTCCCGGGGAAGCGAGGGCAGCAGCGCTTCGCCCATCAGCGCGTCGTCCATCGCGGCGATCAGATCGTCTTTGGTCTTCACGTAGTAATAGAGGCTCATCGTCCCGACTTTGAGCTCTTGCGCGACACGGCGCATCGACGCCGCCTCAAAGCCCTCCTTGTCGGCGATGGCGAGCGCGGCGGCGGCGATCTTCTGGCGGCTCAGCCGCGATTCGGTTCTTGACATTCGTACACTGTACCATCAATCGTCTTCGTACGCTGTACGAAATGATGGAGCAGGCGATGCACGACAATATTGTGTTGATAGTCGGAGCCGGCCCAACGGGGCTGACGCTGGCGGTCGATCTCGCGCGCCGAGGAACCCCGTTTCGCTTGATCGAGGCCGCGCCAACGCCTTTCGAGGGGTCGCGCGGCAAAGGCATCCAGCCGCGCACGCTCGAGATTTTCGATGATCTTGGAATCATCGAACCAATCCTCGCCGCCGGCGCCCTTTACCCGAAGTTCCGGACCCATGCCGGCCCCTTTTCGCTGCGCGCGGGTTCGCTCGCCCCCTTCAGGCCTCCAACGGAAAGCGTTCCCTATCCAAACGTCTGGATGCTCCCGCAATCGCGCACGGAGGCGATCCTGCGCGAGCGCCTGTGCGCGCTCGGCGCCGTAGTCGAATTCGGCAAGGCGCTGACAACGTTCACGCAGAATGAGCGCGGCGTCGACGCCACGCTCTCGACCGGCGAAAACGTCCGGTGCGACCTCCTCGTCGGGGCCGACGGCGGCCGCAGCGGGGTGCGACGAACGCTCGGCTTGCGGCTCGAGGGCGAGACGGTCGAAGAGAAGACGATGATCGTCGCCGATCTCGAGATCGAAGATCTGGATCGCCGCGACTGGCATCTCTGGCCTTTCGCCAAGGGCGGCATGATCGCGCTCTGTCCGCTGCCAAACACGTCGCTGTTCCAATTCACCGCGAAAGCGGAAACCGCGAAGGCGGGGATAGAGGACGCCGTGCGCAGGGCGACAGGCCATCGCGTCGCGCGCATCGCCTGGAGTTCAACCTATCAGCCGGCCGTGCGCATGGTCGATCGCTATCGCGTCGGGCGCGCATTCCTGGCGGGGGATGCGGCGCATATGCATCCCCCGGCCGGCGGCCAGGGGCTCAATACGGGCGTGCAGGACGCCTACAACCTCGGCTGGAAACTGGCCCATGTCATGCGCGGCGGACCGGATTCGCTGCTCGATACCTATGAAGCCGAGCGCCTTCCGGTCGCCGCGGTTGTGCTCGGCCTGAGCAAGCGCCTGCATCAAACGCGATCGATCAAGCGCGGCGATGCGACGAACCTGCTCGCCTTGAACTATCGGGCGAGCCCTCTGTCCTCGGGCGCCGCGCTTGGAACGCTGCATCCCGGCGACCGCATGCCGGACCTCCAGCTCGACGACGGCGGCAGGCTCTTCGATCGTCTGCGCGGGCCGCACGCGACGGAACTGGTTACGCCGGAAGGGCCTGGGATTCTCATTCGCCCTGACGGCTATATCGCCCATATCGGCGCGACGCGCTGCGACGAATATGCGGGCGCGCCGACCCATCGTCTTCATCTGAGCCTCGAGCGCCTCATCGGCGAGGACCGACGATAGCTTTTTTCGCCGTTCGGGCCGGCGCCCGTTGCGCGCAAGCAAGCCATAGTCGAAAAAACTGTCGCGCAAAGACCGCAGGCATGAATAGATACGGGCCAATGCTGGAGATTATCCAGCCCCCACAAGCGCGTGGGAAGGGATGCTCAGGAGAGGAAAAGCGTGACCATCATCGACACTCATCTGCACCTGATCTATCGCGGCCTGCTTCATTATCCCTGGATCGACGGCGCGCCCTATCTGCAGCAGGAATTTCCCGCCGAGCGTTATCAGGCGGAAGCTGTTCGCTGCGGCATCGGCGCGGCGCTGCATATGGAAGTCGATGTCGCCGAGGGCGATATTGAAGCCGAGACGAAGCATGTCGAGGCTCTCTCGGCCACGCCCGGCAGCCTGTTGCGCGGCGCGATCAGCGCCTGCCGGCCGGAGAACGCCGACTTTCCCGCTTTCCTCGAGCGCCAGCTCGCCAATCCCTTCATCAAGGGCTTTCGCCGCATCCTCCATCAGTCGCCCGATTCTTTAAGCGAATCCGTGATGTTCCGCGCCAATATCGGGCGGCTCAAGGGCAGCGGCCGGCCGTTCGATCTGTGCGTGCTGCCGCACCAGATCGGCCATGCGATCGCGCTCGCCGATCACTGTCCCGACGTCCCATTCGTGCTCGATCATTGCGGCGTGCCGGCGATCAAGGATCGCGCCGAACATCCCTGGCGCGAACACATGGCCGAGATCGCCAAGCGGCCCAATGTCGTGGTGAAAATCTCCGGCGTCGTCGCCTATGCCGATCCGCCGACCTGGACGCTCGACGACATCCGCCCCTATGTCGAACATGCGATCGAAAGCTTCGGCTGGGATCGCGTCGTCTGGGGCAGCGACTGGCCGGTCTGCACGATCTCGGCGTCGCTCTCGACCTGGGTGGCGGCGACGCGCGCGCTGATCGAAGGATGCAGCGCCGACGAGCGCCGCAAACTGCTCGAAGGCAATGCCCGCCGCGTCTGGCGGCTGCCGGCTGAGCGCGACACGGCGCGGTGAATCGGGACTCCGCGCCTTTCTGCGATCGCGTTAACCCGCCTCAAGCAATTGCATCCTACTGTCGCGACGCGAAAGCCCGAGGCGACGGTTGGCTATGGACCTTTTCAATTGGATCGGCGCGTTGTTCCTCGGGGCGACCGGCCGCCTGATCGCGCCGACTTCGCCGACGGGGCTCGCCTCTTATCTCGGCGCCTTTGTCGTGCTCGCGATGATGGCGACGGTCGGACGGCGGCGATGGCCGAGTTGGCGCGCCTTCCGCAAAGTCGTCTTCCCGAAGAAGATTTTTGGCCATGCTTCGACCCGCGCCGACCTCCAGTTCTATGTCCTCAATTCCGTGGCGCTGACGTCGGCCTATGGCCTGGCGGTCGCCAGCGCGAGCTTCTGGGCCGAGGGAACAATGCGGACGCTGACCGCCTGTTTCGGCTCTCATGACGCCCCGACCACGCCTGTCTGGCTGGTCCTCGCGGTCACCACGATCGTCGAGATCGTCATGGTGGATCTGGGTTATTGGGCGGGCCATTACCTGTTGCACCGCATTCCCGCGCTCTGGGAGTTTCACAAGGTCCATCATTCCGCCGAGGTCATGACCCCGCTGACCGAATGGCGGCAACATCCCCTCGAGATGATGCTGATGCCCAACGCGCTCGCCATCGCCAATGGCCTGACCTATGGCGGCCTGACCTATCTGTTCGGCGTGGCCCAACCGCTGACGCTGTGGCGGACCAATGTCCTGCTGGCGGTATTTTTCCTGACCATCTCGCATCTGCGCCATTCGCACGTCTGGCTGCCATTCACCGGATTTCTCGGCCGCCTCGTCCATAGTCCGGCGCATCACCAGATCCATCACTCGACCGATCCGAAGCATTTCGACAAGAATCTCGGCTTCGCCTTGTCGATCTGGGATTGGCTGTTCGGCACGTTGTGGATTCCGCGCGAAGACGAGCGCGTCGTTTTCGGAATCGGCGCGGAAAGCGCCGAGTTCCACACGATGTCCGGCAGCCTTCTCGGCCCATTCGCGAAAGTCGCCCGCCGCGTCAACCCTCGAGATAGGGCGCCAGAAACGCGAGATCCGCCGCGCCCAGCCGGTCCTTCGCCGTCCAGGCCTGATGCCAGTAGGGATAGAGCAGCGGCGGCTGGCTGACCTTGTCGAGGCGCGCACGCTCGTCCGGCGTCAGCTTGACAGCGGCGGCGCCGAGGTTGTCTTTGATCTGCGCCTCGGTGCGTCCGCCGATGATCACCGATGTAACGCCAGGGCGCCCCAGCAGCCAGGCCAGCGCGATCTGCGCACCCGACACGCCGCGCTCGTCGGCGATCGCGACCAAAGCGTCGACAATATCCCAGAGCTTGCCTTCGTCGCGGATCGGCGGCTCCCTCCAGCCGGCGAACTGACGCGTCCCCTCCGGCGTCTTCTGATTGCGCCGATGCTTGCCCGACAAGAGGCCGCCCGCGATCGGACTCCAGACGAGCACGCCGAGCTTTTGGTCGATCGCAATCGGGATCAGTTCATATTCGGCTTCGCGCGCCTGCAAGGTGTAGTGGATCTGCTGCGAGACGAAGGGAATGCGCCCATCGCGCCGCGCGATTTCCATCGCCTTCATGATGTGCCAGCCCGAATAATTCGAGCAGCCGACATAGCGGACCTTGCCATGCCGCACCAAAGAATCGAGCGCCTCCATCGTCTCATCGAGCGGCGTCAGACCGTCCCATTGATGCACCTGATAGAGGTCGATCACGTCGGTCTGCAGCCGCTTCAGGCTCGCTTCGCATTCGCGGATGAGATGCCAGCGCGAGAGGCCGCGATCGTTGGGGCCCTCGCCCATCGGAAAGCGCGCCTTGGTCGCCAGCAGCATGCCGCCTTTGCGCTTGCCGGCCAGCACCTCGCCGATCACTTCCTCCGAGCCGCCGGCGGAATAGACATTGGCGGTGTCGATCAGATTGACGCCGGCCTCGATCGCCACATCGACCATGCGCCTAGCGTCGGCGAGCCCAACATTGCCGACCTTGGAGAATCCACCCGCGCCGCCGATCGTCATCGTCCCCAGAGCTATGGCCGAGACTTTCAGGCCTGAATTGCCAAGCTGGCGATATTCCATGTTTCTCTCCCAAGAGCGGCCTTCAGGCCGGCGCATTGACGTCCATCGAGCGAAGCAGCGTCGCGCGCGCCGTGTTCAGATGGGCGCGGCAATGCGCCATCGCCAATTCCTTGTCGCGGCTCTGCAGCGCCGCGATATAGGCGAGGTGTTCGCCAATCGCAACCGAATGGCGCTCCTTCTCGTCGACCCTGCTCAACTGATAGTGGGAATGGAAGATCATCGATATCAGCGCATAGAAATTGACCATGAAGCGGTTGCGCGAAGTATTGTTGATCAGGCGGTGGAAGCGCTCGTCAAGCGCGGGAAAATCCGCGTGCCGTTTTTCGACGTCCTCTTTCAGCCGGAGATGATCGCGGTTGATGATGTCGAGCGAGCCCCAAACGGCGTCGCTGTCGGGAAGTTCGACGAACCTTTGCACCGAACGCAGTTCGAACAATTCGCGCACCTCGGACAGCTCCCGGGCGAATTCCTTGGTGAATCCCTTGACGATCCAGCTTCCGCTCGGGCGGCGCTCCAACAGGCCGAATTGACTGAAGCCGTTCAGATATTCGCGGATCGCGGAGGTGGATACGCCAAACTGGCGGGCGAGTTCGAGGCTGTTGATCTGCTGGCCCGGCTTGCAATCGCCATGCAATATCCATTGCATGAAGCGCTTCTCGACGATGTCGCTGACCGGCTCCGTCTCGATCTCGGGATAGTAATCGGAGGGAACGGGGCGGCGCTGGATGATTTTTTCGCGCCCGTTCACGCGAATCAGGTCGCGCGCGCTCAAAGCGGCGAGCGCCGCGCGGATCGTCGTACGGCTGACGTCGAGCCGCGCCGCCAGATGCGGCTCTGAACCGAGATCGTCGCCGATCGGCTCGGTCGACAAAAGTTTGAGGCAGGAATTATACGTTCTCTTGAAGATCGCGTTGGTTTTCATGGCGCCGATCCAGACCCGGATCGGACTCGCATAGCGGGCTCCCATCTTTTAGTCGATAATAAACAGTCAATGGGCGAGGCTGACGAAACGCCCGGGATCGCGGATTCCGCGCGGCTGAATTTGGGTTGACACGTCAGAGTATGAAATGGTCAAATATCATACATAATGATTTGCGATAGAATCAATAATCGCAATTTCGGAGCGTAAGATGATAAAGGCCGTCGGGCCCAAAGTTTCGTTTCCTATAAGCCCGGCTGTTGTCGCGGGAAACCTGTTCTTTGCTACAGTCGTTCCTGTCGATCTACAAACCGGACACTTTGTCGGCGGCCCAATAGAAGCGCAGACCAGACAGGCTTTATTAAATCTCGACATTCTTTTGCGAGAAGCCGGCGGCAATCTCTCCAATGTCGCTCAGGTTACCGTCTATTTAATCGATTCCAAAGATGTCATTGGTTTGAACAAAGTCTATAGCGAGTTTTTTACTCAAGAGCCCTATCCTAGCCGGGCGACCGTCGTTGTGCGCGAGCTCATTGGGCCGCCGGGAATCCGGGTCGAAGTTACAGCACAGGCCTATCTGCTGTCCTCATAATCGGCTTGTCGGCGCGGCGCGCGCCGCTGCGGTTCAGACCGCCGCATCTGTTTTCATGCCCCGCTTTTTGCCCATAAGAAACAGCTTGACTTGCCTGGCGCAGTTTCCTTTTTATCCATAATAAACAAGCTGTCATCAGGGGTTGGAATGTCGCGTTGGGTCGACCGATTTTGGCGCAGAACCGCCTGTCCGTTGCCAGCTCGCGCCGATGGCGAAACGCCGGGCCAAACGCCGTGAGAGCCCTCCTTTGCAAAAGCCCCGGCGCACTTGAAATCGTCGAGCGGCCAAAGCCCGCGCTCAAAGCGGGCGAAGCGCGGAGCCGGCCGCGCCGCGCCGGCGTCTGCGGGATGGATTTGCATATTTTCGACGGCGCGCAGCCTTGCTTCGAATATCCTCGCGTGATCGGTCATGAACTGGCCGGCGCGCTCAATACGCACCGGGCGCCTTTGAGCGAGGCGACGGCCTTGTTTCCCGTCTGGATCAAGCCGGAGACCGGCGTCATCAAAGCGATCATCGAGATTTAGCCGATGTCCTTTCCCATTCTCCAGTTCGGGACGAGCCGCTTTCTTCAGGCGCATGTCGATCTGTTCGTCAGCGATGCGCTGGCGAAGGGCGAGGCGGCGGGCAAAATCGCTATCGTCCAGACGACTTCCTCGCCCGACAGCCGCCGGCGCCTGGCGTTTTTTGACGAAGGGCGTCCCTATCGCGTACATGTCCAGGGATTGGCGGGCGGCGCCACTATCGACAAATGGATCGAAGTTTCCAGTATCGGCCGCGGCCTCGACGCCAATCTTGAATGGGACGCTGTCGAAAATCTGTTCGTCAACGAGGCGCGTTGGATCATTTCCAACACCGGCGATCGCGGCTACGAGCTTGATGCGCAGGATCGGCCGGACGGCGCCGTTCCCCGCTCCTTCCCCGCCAAACTGACGAAGCTGTTGCTGGCGCGCTATCGGGCCGGGCGCGCGCCGCTGACCTTGCTGCCGTGCGAACTCATCGTCGGCAATGGCGACAAGCTCAAAGCTATCGTTCTCGAACTCGCAAAGGCCTGGGCGCTGGAGGATGGGTTCCGGCAATGGGCGGTGCAAGATTGCTTGTGGATCAACTCCCTCGTCGACCGCATCGTGTCGGAGCCGCTGGAGCCGGCCGGCGCCGTCGCCGAGCCTTATGCGTTGTGGGCCATCGCGCGCCAGCCTCGGCTGGCGATGCCCTGCGTTCATTCCGCGATCGTCCTCACCGACGATCTCGCGCGCTACGAAAGGCTGAAGCTGTTCATCCTCAACCTCGGCCACACGTGGCTCGCGGAAGGCTGGGCGGCGCGCGGCGCCAACAAATCCGCGACGGTGCGGCAATTGCTCGATGAAGCCGTCATCAAAAATGATCTCAACGATCTCTATGATCGCGAAGTGCTGCCTTTGTTCGCGGCGATCGGGCTTGGCGAGGAGGCGCAGGCCTATCGCGGCGCCGTGCTGGAGCGGTTCATGAACCCTTTTCTCAACCACTTCCTCGCCGACATTTTCACCAATCACGAGGCCAAGAAACGCCGCCGTTTTGGCGGCCTGATCGAACTGAAGCTCGCAAGCGGCGTCACGCTGCCGCAACCGCGTCTGGAGGCTGCCCTGGCCGCCGCCGGATGACATGAAGTCGTCCCAAGAAGCACATTCCGGTCAACCGGAAAATGATGTTTTGAGGCCAGCGTAACCCGTTCGCATTGTTTGGAGACGTGATGGCGGAACTTCTCACCGCCGCCCGCCTTCGAAATCAAGTTCGCGAAATCGTGGTTGACGACTGTCTGGGAAGGGAGCGACATGCTAGCGAGCGGGACGGGAGCGATCGAGGAGAACTCTCGGGCGGCGCGACGCCGATCGTCCCAAAGACGTCGTGGCGAACCCGTTTTGCGTGCGCCTTATATTCGAAAATCTTTGGATCGAAGCCGAGACCCCGGCGGTATTGCTCGTGATCGCGCCGCCCATCGCCGTTCAAACCCTCAACAAGAGCATTGCGCGCCATGACGCCGCTCATCGCCATTCGAGGCCTCAGCAAGAGCTTTCCCGGGGTTCGGGCGCTCAGCGATGTCCAGTTCGAGTTGATGGCTGGCGAAGTCCACGCTCTCATGGGTGAAAACGGCGCGGGCAAATCGACGTTGATGAAAATCCTGGCTGGCGTCTACAGCAGAGACGCTGGCGAAATTCTCTACGATGGCGAGCCCGTGTCCTTCTCCAGTCCCCGCGCCGCGCAGGCCGCGGGCGTCGGCATCATTCATCAGGAATTGCAACTGATGAACCATCTGACCGTCGCCCAGAATATTTTTATCGGCCGCGAACCGCGGCGCCTCGGAGTCTTTCTCGACGAGGAGAAACTCAATCGCCAGGCGCGGGACATTCTCGAGCATATGAATTTGCAGCTCAACCCGCGCGCGGTCGTCGGCGCGCTGACCGTCGCCAAGCAGCAGATGGTCGAGATCGCCAAGGCGCTGTCCTTCAATTCGCGCGTGCTGATCATGGACGAGCCTACGGCGGCGCTGAACAATGCCGAGATCGCCGAGCTGTTCAAGATGATCCGCGAGCTCAAGGCGCGCGGCGTCGGGATCGTCTACATCTCGCATAAGATGGACGAGTTGAAACAGATTTCCGATCGCGTCACCATCCTGCGCGACGGCGAATATGTCGCGACCGTGCCGACGCAGACCACGAGCATGGAATCCATCATCAGCATGATGGTCGGGCGAACGCTCACCGAGAAGCCGCGAGCGGAAAATGCGACGCCGCTTGGCGACGTGGCGCTCGAAGTGAGCAATCTCAATTGCGGCCCGCTCGTGAGGGATATCAGCTTCACCTTGCGCAAAGGCGAGATATTGGGTTTTGCTGGCCTGATGGGGGCCGGGCGGACCGAAGTGGCGCGCGCCGTCTTTGGCGCGGACAAAGTGCGCTCAGGCGAAATATTCGTCGATGGCGCGAAGGCGGCGATCAAGTCGCCGCAACAAGCGGTGGCGCGCGGCATCGGCTATCTCTCCGAAGATCGCAAGCGCTATGGCCTGGCGACGAGCATGGACGTCGAGTCCAATGTCGTGATGTCCGATCTCGGCAAATTTCTGTCGCTCAGATTCTTTTTGCGCAAGCTCGCGATCCGCGAAACTGTCACGAAATTCATCAACCTTCTCGATATCCGAACCCCTTCCGCCACGCAGGAGGTTCGGCTGCTTTCGGGCGGCAATCAGCAAAAAATCGTCGTCGCAAAATGGCTGGTTCGCGATTGCGAGATACTTTTTTTTGATGAACCGACGCGCGGCATCGATGTCGGCGCGAAGAACGAAATCTATAAGCTCCTGCGCAATCTGGCCGACAGGGGCAAGGCAATCGTGATGATTTCATCCGAATTGCCGGAGATCCTGCGTATGAGCGACCGGATCGTGGTGATGTGCGAGGGGCGCATCACCGGCGAATTGCTCGCCAAGGATGCGACGCAGGAACGGATCATGCAATTGGCGACCCAGCGCGAAACCTTGAACGCGGCCTGAAGCGAAGGATCATAAGACATGACGATGCGGTCTGAAGCTTTGACGATGACAAAAGACGGGCGGCTTTCGGCGATGAAGGCCCGGTTCTTTGGTCCGACGGCGCGGCAAAAACTGCTCGCTTTCGCGAGCCTGGTGCTGCTGCTGATTTTCTTCTCCTTCGCCTCGCCTGTTTTCATGCAGATCGACAATATTCTCGGCATATTGCAATCGACGGCCGTCAACGGCGTGCTGGCGATCGCCTGCACCTTCGTCATCATTACGGGCGGCATCGATCTTTCCGTCGGCACGTTGATGACGTTCTGCGCCGTCATGGCGGGCGTTTTCCTGACCTATTGGGAATTGCCGATGTGGATCGGCGTCGTCGCCGCGATCGCGACCGGGGCTTTGAGCGGAGTGGTTTCGGGAACCCTGATCGCAAAAATGAAGATCCCGCCTTTCATCGCCACATTGGGCATGATGATGTTGCTCAAAGGGCTTTCGCTGGTCGTTTCCGGCACCCGGCCGATCTATTTCAACAATACTGAAAACTTTCCGATGATCTCCCAGGATTCGCTCATCGGCCTGGCTCTGCCCAATCTGCCGATCCCCAACGCCGTGCTGATCCTGTTCGCCCTGGCGGCCCTGGCGTCGGTCGTCCTCAACCGCACCGCGCTCGGCCGCTATACGTTCGCGCTCGGCAGCAATGAGGAAGCGGTGCGGCTATCGGGTGTGAACGTGGACCGCTGGAAAATCGCGATCTACGGTCTCGGCGGTTCGATCTGCGGCGTCGCCGGGCTTCTGATCGCCTCGCGTCTGAATTCGGCGCAGCCGGCGCTCGGCCAAGGCTATGAGCTTGAGGCGATCGCCGCCGTTGTGATCGGCGGCACGTCGCTCAGCGGCGGCGCGGGCACGATTCTGGGAACGATCATCGGGGCCTTCATCATGAGCGTTCTCACCAACGGCCTGCGCATTCTGTCTGTCGCGCAAGAATGGCAGACCGTGGTGACCGGCGTGATCATCATCCTCGCCGTTTACGCTGACATTTTGCGCCGCAGGAAGGTCTGACGCGCGCCAAACGTTTTTAACAGGGGAGGAGCAGGGAACCATAAGCTTAGGATCGTCGTCGCCTCAGCAAGGGGCGATGAAAGCTAAAATCACAGCAATTGTAAATCGGAGGAAACCCATGTTGAATCGACGACAATTCAGCGCCGCTGTCGGCGTCTGCGCTATCCTGGTCATGAGCGGCGCCGCGCGCGCGGATGACATCTACATTCCGCTGATCTCCAAAGGCTTTCAGCACCAGTTCTGGCAGGCGGTGAAAGCCGGCGCCGAACAGGCAGCCAAGGAGGGCAACGCCAAAATCAGTTTCGAAGGGCCGGAAACCGAAGCGATGGTCGACAAGCAGATCGATATGCTTTCGGCCGACCTCGCCAAGCACCCGAACGCGATCGGCTTCGCCGCGCTCGACAGCAAGGCCGCCATTCCCCTTCTCAAGAAGGCGCAGGCGGAACATATTCCCGTCATCGCCTTCGACTCCGGCGTGGACAGCGACATTCCGCTGACGACTTGCACGACGGACAATCTCGCAGCCGCGGGCCTCGCCGCGGACAAAATGGCGGAAATGATCGGCGACGCCGGCGAAGTCGCCGTGATCGTGCATGACCAGACCAGCCGCACCGGCATCGATCGGCGCGACGGCTTCCTCAACGAGATGAAAGCCAAGCATCCGAACGTCAAGATCGTCAGCGTCCAGTACGGCGCCGGCGACCATTTGAAGTCGGCCGAAATCGCCAAGGCGATGATTCAGGCGAACCCGAACCTCAAGGGCATCTTCGGCGCCAATGAAGGGTCGGCGGAAGGCGCGGCGATCGGCGTCAAGGAATCGGGCAAGAAGCTCGTGCTCATTGGCTACGACTCGGGCAAGGAGCAAAAGGAAGCGATCATTTCGGGCGCAATGGCCGGCGCCATTACGCAGAACCCGGTCGGCATCGGCAAGTGCGTCGTCGAATCGGCGTTGAAGGCGCTGAAGGGCGAGAAGCTGCCCAAAGTCATCGACACCGGGTTCTATTGGTACGACAAGTCGAACATTACCGACCCGAAAGTCGCGGCGGTTCTCTACGATTGAGATTAAGCCAAAGCAGGGAGAAGGGCCTCGGCCCTTCTCCATTTCTGCATTTTCGAGTCCGCGATCGGACTCAAACCGCGCGCCTTTTGCGGGCTGGCCTGCTTTCGCTTGGCGGCAAGGATGGGCTTGGCGCAATCGTGCGGATTTGATCTTGCCTGCTTAGCGCCTTGTTGTGGCGGCGGGCCGGCGCCATTCTCATTGCCAAAGCCGATAGGAAGGAGCCCCGCTCCATCGAACTACTCAGCCGCAAGATCAAGTGAGCCAGGCATCGAAGAGCGGAGCGGCGGACAAAGGCGCCATCGCCCCTCTCCTTCCCGTTGACGCATTTTACGTCGATAATCGTCCCAACGGGATGATAAAAGGGGAGGAGATTCAATATGAGGATCAAAAGATTTGTCGAAAAAGTACCGGGCGGCCTCATGTTGTTCCCGCTCATTCTCGGCGTGTTGTGCAAGACTTTCGCGCCCGACGCCGGCAAATATTTCGGCTCGTTCACCAACGGCCTGATCGTCGGGACCGTGCCCATTCTGGCGGTCTGGTTTTTCTGCATGGGCGCGACGATCGATTTGCGCGCCACCGCCATTGTGATCCGCAAATCGGGAACATTGTTGCTGACGAAAATCGCCGTAGCCTCGATTTGCACCGTGATCGCCGCCCAACTCCTCCCCGATGACGGGATAAAAACCGGATTATTCGCGGGGCTTTCGGTCCTCGCCGTCACCGCTTCGATGGATATGACCAACGGCGGCCTTTACGCGGCGGTCATGCAGCAATATGGCACGAAGGAGGAAGCGGGCGCCTTTGTCCTGATGTCCATTGAATCGGGACCTCTGATCAGCATGATGATCTTGGGAGCGACAGGCGTCGCCGTCTTCGAGCCGCGCCTGTTCATCGGCGCGGTTCTGCCTTTCCTGATCGGCTTCGCTCTGGGAAATCTCGATTCGGAATTGCGTGAGTTTTTTGGTCGGTGCGTCAATCCCCTCATTCCATTCTTCGGCTTTGCGCTCGGCTGCGGGATTGACCTCAGCGTTGTCATCCAGAGCGGACCGGCCGGCATCATCCTCGGACTCGGCGTCATCGTCGTCACCGGCATACCGCTCATGCTGGCGGATAAATATATCGGCGGCGGCAACGGCACGGCCGGCCTCGCGGCGTCGAGCACCGCCGGCGCGGCGGTCGCCAATCCGACGATCATCGGCGAGATGATTCCCAAGTTTAAAGCCGTCGCGCCCGCAGCGACCGCGCTTGTCGCCGCCTCTTGCCTGATCACGGCCGTCCTCGTGCCGATCGTGACAGCGATCTGGGCGAAAAAAACGGGGAGAGAAATATCCAAAACAGAGGAAGGCGCGCCGAAATCGGAAGCGATGGTCGAACCGATATAGATGTCGGCGCTTGTCGCCTCCACGCGCGGCATCGACTATATGAATGGTTGGCGTCGAACTTTTGACCGCCGATCTCGTTTTCGCCAGCATCGCCGTCATCTCGGCGCGCGTTCGTTTTTTGCCCCCGCGCTGCAATGGCTTGAAACGTCGCTGGCCCCCTCGAGGGGGAAAACTGAATGGTCCGCCGCTATACAAATAAATCCGCGTCCCGGCGCGAAATCCTGACCGGCGCCGCAAGCCTCGCCGGCGCGGCCCTCGCCGCTTCGACGGCTGAGGCCGAGACGCCGACGTCCAACCTGCCGCCCGGCGTTCCCGAGTGGCAGCAGCAGCCGGGCGCCGAAGTGATGAGCCCGCCTTACGGCCAGCCTTCGCCCTTCGAAGCCGGCGTAATCAGGCGCGAGCGAACCGGCGGCTCGCCCTATCCGACGCGGCAGGCGGCGGTGAGCCTGACGCCGCTGCAAGACCTGCATGGCATCATCACGCCGAACGGCCTGCACTACGAGCGCCATCATGGCGGCGTGCCCGCCATCGACCCCGCGCAGCATCGGCTGATCATTCATGGCCTCGTCGACAGACCGATGATCTTCACGATGGCGGACATCCTGCGGTTTCCCGCGACGTCGCGCCTGCATTTTCTCGAATGTTCGGGCAATACGCAGAACTGGGGCAAGCCCGACGCCGCGTTGACCGTGCAGGACACGCATGGGCTGCTCTCCTGCTGCGAATGGACGGGCGTTCCGCTCAAGACCGTGCTCGACGCGGTGGGCGTGCGGGACGAGGCGCGCTGGATGCTCGCCGAAGGCGCCGATTCCGCCGCGATGACGCGCAGCATTCCGATCGAAAAGGCTTTCGACGACGCGCTGCTCGCCTATGCGCAGAATGGCGAAAGGCTGCGTCCCGAACAGGGCTATCCGCTGCGCCTGCTGCTGCCGGGCTATGAGGGCAACACGAGCGTGAAATGGCTGCGCCGATTGAAATTGGGCGAAGCGCCATGGCAGACGCGCGAGGAGACTTCAAAATATAGCTGGATCATGCCGGACGGATCGGTGCGCCAGTTCAATTTCGTGATGGAGGCGAAATCGGTCATCACCTCGCCGTCGGGCGGACAAAAGCTTGCCGAGCCTGGCTTCCATGAAATCTCCGGCGTCGCCTGGTCGGGCCATGGCAAGGTGACGCGGGTCGAGGTCAGCACGGACGGCGGCGGCGCCTGGAGCGACGCGGCGTTGCAGGAGCCGGTGCTGCCCAAATGCCTGACGCGCTTTCGCCTGCCCTGGCGTTGGCCAGGCGGCCCTGCTCTGTTGTCGAGCCGCGCCACCGACGAGACCGGCGCCGTCCAGCCGAGCCGCGAGGCGCTGCTCAAGCAGCGCGACGCAAGATCGTACTACCACTACAACGCCATTCAGAACTGGCAGGTCGCCGCCGATGGAGCCGTGACAAATGCGGGCTAAGGCATTCATCGCCGCCGCGCTCGCGGCGAGCCTCCTCAGCATTTCCGCCCCTGCCCGCGCTGGCGAGGATTATGGCATTGGACGACCGGCGACATCCGAAGAGATCGCGGGCTGGAACATCGACGTTGCGCCAGATGGCGCCGGACTGCCGCCCGGCCAGGGAAGCGTCGCGCAAGGCGCGCAAATCTTCGCCGACAAATGCGCGGCGTGCCACGGCGATCATGGCCAAGGCAAGCCGATGGACGCGCTCGCCGGCGGCGCGGGAACGATCGCAACGCCAAAGCCCGTCAAGACGGTCGGCAGCTATTGGCCCTATGCGACGACGCTCTATGATTTCATTCATCGCGCGATGCCGTTCAACGCGCCGCAATCCTTGTCGCCTGACGAAGTCTATGCGGTCTCGGCCTATGTGCTGTTCCTCAATCATCTCGTGCCGGCGGACGCGATTCTCGACGCCAAGACGCTGCCCAAAGTGGCGATGCCCAACCGCGACGCCTTCGTCAGCGCCTTCACGCCCGCGCCGGGCAAAGCGCCGTAGCGTTCAATCTCCGGCGCAGCCCCGGAGATCGTAGAGCGCGGCAAGACCGCACGCGGAATTGAATATATCGTCGTTGTGGCCGACATCCGGAACTTGCAGCAGCCGGTGCGAGAGGGAGGTTGGATGTCGCCGTTGCAGGTAACGGAAATAGGCGAGGCCGCGCGCGTAACGATTGGGCCCCTCGGCTTCGGCCATGCAAGTCTTATCAAGCTCCGGATGGTTCGGGTTGTCATCGGCGGCGCCCAGGAGATAGATCACGTCGCGTCCGACATAGGCCGCTTCCAGCGCCGCGGCATCCTGACCCGCGAGATAGGGCGGCAACCCGGTCATGCCATATTTCCAACGATCATAGATTGGGCACGCGGCGGCGTCGAACGGCGCCAATCCATCGCCGGCCGGCCGCTCCGGGCTGAAATAGACATAGGAGGACGGGTTGGCCACGATATAGCGCAGATGAATTCCCGCCTTGGCCAGCGCGCCTTCGCCGCGGCTGGCGACGGCATAGCGTTGCACGAGCTGGCCGCCGCCGGAGTGGCCGGCGACGACCACGTCCTTGAGGGCCGGAAACAAGCCGCGATCGGCCAGTCGCGCCAGAATCGCATCGAGCGCGGCGAAGCTGCTGATGGGCGCGGGCCCACGAGCGTCGTCGCCGCCCTCCCAATTCGCATGGGCCCAATGCAGCGTCTCAGCCGGCAGATGCTGGGCGGCGACATCCCCATCGTTGAGGAATTGCGGCTCGATCAACAGCACCGATTCGGGATCGAGCTTGGAGGCGGCGCGCGCCGCTTCCGCGATCGTGCGGCTGAAATCGGCGGCGCGCTCGATCCCATGGATGGTGACGATGGCGCGGGTGACCGCGGGCTGCGGCCGGTTCCAATCCTGCGACACATAAAGCGCCAAAGCCCCAGAGCCTGCCGGCGTGTAAACCGTCAGGCGGCGGTCGGCGACCAGCCATACCGCAGCGTCCTCCGGGGGCATCTGCGCTGGCGCGGCGCTAAGCCCGAGCAGAATGCCGACGATGAGCGTCGCGGCCTTGCGCGTTCCCAACCGGCGCCTTCTGTGAGTCTCATTGCAACCCCATCGGCCGACAAAGAGCGCAGCAAAGGTGAAGGGATCGCATTCTGAGCCTCAAATAGCATGAGAGGGCGGTTGCCGAAAAGATCGGCGCCTCGGTCGAATGCCGCCGCGCTTTCTCCGTCGATGTGCTGTTCTTCAATCATCTCGCGCCGGCGGATGCGGTTCTCGACGCCAGGCCAACGACCCCGCGTCAAGTCGTCAATTTGAACGCGGCTTCAGCAGCGACAACCCCGTCCTTTCATCGAAGAGGTGAACGTCGCCCTCATCGAACGTCAGGCGAATGGCCGCGCCGGGCCGCGGGCTTCGGTGGGCTTCGACAAGCACGGCGATCTGTCTGGCGTCGCTCGACCCCGAGCGCGGCGCGACGTCGAGCAGCGCGGCGTCGCCCATATATTCGACGAGATCCACCGTGCCTTCGACCACGTTGTCTGTCGCCGACGGCGCGGCTTCGACGAAATTGGATGGACGCACGCCGAGGACCGCCTTCTGCCCATCCTTCAGGTCGAACCGCTCCCGCACGAATGCGAAGCTCAGCGCGCCGGACGTCGCGCGCCAACGATCGCCGCCATCGGAGATCGTCACGGAAATCAAATTCATGTTCGGCGTGCCGATAAAGCCGGCGACGAACAGCGTGCGCGGCCGCTCGTAGATTTCGGCAGGGGTCCCCACCTGTTCGATGACGCCGCCGTTCAGGAGCACGATCCGGTCGCCCAAAGTCATCGCCTCGAGCTGATCATGGGTGACATAGATCGTCGTCGTCTCCAGTCTCTTGTGCAGGCGCGCGATCTCGACGCGCATGTGGTTGCGCAGTTTCGCGTCGAGATTCGAAAGCGGCTCGTCGAACAGAAAGACCTGCGGCGTCTTGATCATCGCGCGGGCGATGGCGACGCGCTGCTGCTGCCCACCCGACAATTGCGTCGGATGGCGCAGCAAATAGGGGCCGAGGCCGAGGATCGCCGACACGTCCTGCACGCGGCGATCGATTTCGGCCGTCGAGACCTTCATCCGCCGCAGCCCGAAGGCGATGTTGTCGAACACGCTCATGTGCGGATAGAGCGCGTAATTCTGGAACACCATGGCGACGTTGCGGTCGCGGGGAAGCAGATCGTTGACGACGGCGCCGCCGATGGCCACTGTGCCGCCGGAAATGTCTTCGAGCCCGGCGATCATGCGCAGAATGGTCGACTTTCCGCAGCCCGACGGCCCGAGGAACACGACGAATTCGTGATCGTCGACCTCCAGGTTGAAGTCGCGCACGATCTCGACCGAGCCATAGGACTTCTTCAAGTTCGAACAACTGATCTTCGCCATCGCATTCAGCCCTTCGCCGGCGGCATTTTGATCTGCAGCTTCACGTCGGTCGCCAGACCGCGCGCGGCGCGCTCGAACGCCGCGATGCTTTCTTCGAAATCGAACACGCCGGTGATCAACGGCTTGAGGTCGACCTTGCCGGAGGCGATCAGGTTGAGGGCGCGGTCAAAGATATTGGCGTATCGGAACACCGTTTCGATGCGCACTTCCCGCGAGATGGCGCCGGCGATGTCGAACGCGACGGGCTCGACGGGCAGGCCGACCAGCACGACGGCGCCTCCCGGGCGCACGATCTGGAAAATGTCCGCATAGGGCCGGGGGTTGCCGCTGGCTTCAAATACGACGTCGGCGCCCCAGGCGTCGGTATGCCGCGCGACGGCAGCGGCGAGCGTCTCTTGTTTAATGTCGACCGGAATTATGCCCGCATAGCCCCCTGCTATGGCGAGCTTGTCCTCGGCAAGGTCGGCGATGAAGACGCGCGAGCACCCGCCAGCGAGAGCCGCGAGCGCGACCAGGATGCCGATCGGCCCTGCGCCAATCACCGCGGCGACATCGCCGGGCACGATCCGCGCCCGCGCCGCCGCCTGCATCCCGATGGCGAAGGGCTCGACCATCGCGCCTTCGGCGAACGACACGTTGTCGGGCAGCTTGTAGGTGAACGCGGCGGGGTGAACGACGTAAGCGGTCAGGACGCCATGCACCGGCGGCGTCGCCCAGAACGTCACGGCGGGATCGACGTTGTAAATGCCGAGCTTGGACGCGCGCGAGGAAAGGTTGGGCACGCCCGGCTCCATACAGACGCGATCGCCGACCTTAAGGGACGTGACGCCGGCGCCGATTTCGACAATCACGCCCGCTGCCTCATGGCCCAACACCATCGGCGCATTGACGACATAAGGGCCGATGCGGCCATGGGTGTAATAATGGACGTCGCTGCCGCACACGCCCACCGTGTCCATGGCGATTTTCACATCGTCGCGGCCCATCGCGGTCGGCAAATCGATCTCGCGAAGCGACAATTCGCCTTTTTTTTCGAGCACCAGTGCGCGCATGGTCACCGCTTTCTATCCGTTGGTCTTCTTGACGATGCTGTTCAGGAAACCACTGAGCACGCCGATGAACAGCAATGGCGGCAGGGACAGCAGAATGACGGAGGCGTTCAGGATGCCCCAGGGGACGTCCCGGCCGAGCTGCGTCAATTCGGAAGCGACAATGGGAAGCGTCTTGGCGTCGGACGTCGTCAGCATCAGCGCGATCAGGAATTCATTCCAGACCAGCACGAAGCTGAAGGCGAGCGCGCCGATGAGCGAGCGCGAGGCGATCGGCAAGGCGACCTTAAAGAACACCGCGTAGGGACCGTAGCCGTCGACCGTGGCGGCTTCTTCGACCTCTTTGGGCACGCGCTGGAAAGCGGGGATGCCCAGCCAGACGGTGGTCGAGATCGTCAACAGGGAATAGGTTGTGATCAGCGACAGCTGCGTGTCGTAGAGGCCCGCGTCGAGCCAGATGACCATGAGCGGAATGGCGACGGCGACGGGCGGCAGGAAGCGTAGCGAGAGCACAAAGAACTGAATCTCCCCGGTGAGGCGCGAGGGATGGCGCGCCACCGCGTAGGCGGTAGGCAAGCCGAATAGGGCGCCGATCAGCACCGACGCCCCCGAAACGATCACCGAATTGATGAGGCCTTGCAGGACGCTCTCGCGGCCAAGGACATAGATGAAATTATCGAGCGTCGGGGTGAAGATGAAGACGGGCGCGGGCGTGACGATGTCGACTCTGTTTTTGAAGGCGTTGAGGAACGTCCAGAGCACGGGGACGATCGCCATCGCCGCCGCCAGGCCGAGAATGACGCGGGCGATCCAGATGGCCGGCCGGACGCGATTCATGTGCGCACCCGCTTCCAAAGGATCGTGAAGGCGACGGTCGTGACGATCATCATCAGCACCGCCATCGAGGAGGCGTAGGAGATTTTTCCCGATTCAATGAAGCCCTGCGAGAAAGCATACATGTCGAGCGTCTCGGTCGTGATTCCCGGCCCGCCGCGCGTCATCACATAAATAAGGTCGAAAGCGCGCAGCGACTCGATCATCTTGACGAAGGTCAGGCTGATCAACGGCGCCTTCAGCATCGGGATCGCCACATAGGCGTAGATCTCCCAGGTCCTGGCATGATCGAGCTTGGCGGCTTCAAATGGCTGCGGCGGCAGCGTTTCAAGCAATTTCACGATGATGACGGCAAAGAACAGCGCCCATTGCCAGGCGTCGACCAGGGCGACCGTGGCCAGCGCCGTGTTGGGGTTCGAGAGCAGATCGAGCGGTTGTCCCGTGAGGGCCTTGTAGGGGTAGGTCGCCAACCCGAAAAGCGGGTGGAACGCGAATTTCCAGACATAGGCCGCCGAGACGCGCGGCAACAGCACCGGCATCAAAAACACCAGCGACAAAGCATTGCGCAACCTGGGCGAGAGCGCTTCGAACATCATGATGGCCAGCAGAACGGCGATGATCATCGTCGCGCTGACGGTGACGAGCTCCCATTTGAGCGACACGAAAGCGGCGTTGAGAAACCGCCGGTCTGAGAAGAGCTGGATGAAATTGCTCAGCCCGACGTAGTTGGCGTCCGAACCGGACAGCTCGCGGTCCTGAAGCGAAATGTTGATCGCGTAAATCGTCGGCACGAAGGCCAAAACGGCGAGGACGAGCATCGTCGGCGTGATGAACGTCGCGGCCAGATAATTGTTCTTGGCCCTCATGGAGGCGCCCCTGTTCGCTTGGAGGCCCGGCCCTGCCTGAAAAGGGCGCGAGGACTGAGACACTGGAAAGCCGGCGGCGAGGCGCGGGCCGCGCCGCCCAGTTTCTTAAAATCGCGCCGGGGACACAGGGAGGAGGACGCCCCCGGCCGAGACATTCCCGCCTTTATTGTTTCTTGGCGACGAGCGTCTTGGCGAACCCGTTCAACTCGTCGGCGGCGCCCTTGATGTCGGTGCGCGTGCCGGTAATCAGTTCTTCCAGCGAGATGCCCCAATGATCGCCCAGATCGGGCCAGCGGGGATCCTGCCAGAAGTTGACGGCCGTGACTTTCGCGGTATCGGCGAGCGCCTGGCCCAAATCCGCGCCGAATTGTTTGGCGAATTCGGGGCTGGTCAGGACGCTGGTCCGATTGAGTTCGCTGAACTCGCCGTCGGCCAGGCGGCGCATTTCGTTCTCTTTCGAAGTCGCCCAGGCGATGAACAGGCCCGCGCATTTCTTTTCCGCGTCAGTCTTGTTGGCCTTGGCGGCGATCGCCAGGCCGTGGCCATAGCCGCCGCCGGTGAGGGGGGAAGGCGGCGGCAAGAAGCCGATTTTGCCTATGACCTTCGAAACCTTGGGATCGAGGGCTTCGCCAGTCAACGGCGTCGATTCGATCAGGATCGCAACCTGGCCGGCGAGGAAGGCGCCGGTGGACTCGTCCCAACTTCCCGTCTTGGTTCCAGGCGGCGAATATTGGAACAGATCGAGATAAGTCTGAGTCGCCTTCACGAAAGCGTCGCTGTCGAAAGCGGGCGTATCGCCATCGAACCACTTGCCGCCAAAGCCGCGGAAATAGGGCATCCAACGCCACACATTGGCGCCCGATCCGCGCTGCCCGCGCAGAGCGACGCCATAGACGCCATGATCGGGGTCATGCAGCTTTTTCACCGCCGCGATGAACTCGTCAAGCGTCTTGGGCGGCTGCACGCCGGCCTTTTCGAGCAGGTCTTTGCGATAGACCATCATGTCGCCGCCCCCCGTCAGCGGCGCGAACCAGACTGTGCCGTTGACTGTCGCGACCTTCTGACGGCCCGGGTCGAAATCGGCGTAGTCATATTCCTTGGGATAATAGTCCAGAAGCGGAACAATCCACTTTGCCGCGGAGAAGAGCGCCACATTCGCTTCGTCGACATAGTAGACATTGTACTTACCGATGGTCGAGGCGTCGGCCTTCGACTTGGCGCGGCGATCGTTTTCGTTGAGATTGTCGATTTCAAACGTCGCGCCGCCGCTGAGCTTGGTGAACTCGTCCTTTGATTTTTCCAGAAGCGTCAGTCCGTCGCGCGGCTGTGACAGAACCTTGATGGTTCCGCTGCATCCCTCGGCTGACGCCGCGCCGGCCAAGATCGTCGAGAGCAGAAGCGCCCCCGCGAACTTCGCCGAAAGCATTGAGAGCTTGCCCATTGTCGTTCCCTTCCCTCAGGCTCGTGTTGTCCGCGTCGCCGGTTGAACCCGGGCCTGCGCCCGTTGCCGCCATATCGCGGAAGCGATCGATCCGAGGACCGTCGCTGAGGGGAGAAAATAGGCGCGAGCGCGTGGCGGGCTAGCGCGCATGTTGTCATCAATTGATACTTTATTGCGTTGTGCGATGCACAAAATGGCTACAAATAGCCCCTTGAACGCAGCATTGCATCAACGCCGTCCGCGCCGGGCTTCGGCGAGCCGTCGATATTCGGCCGGCGTCATGCCGCGCTGATTGCGGAAATTGCGATTGAAATTCGATAGATTGGCGTAGCCGACCTCAAAGCATATCTCGGTGATCGGTGTCTTTGAGCCGGCGAGCAATTTGCAGGCCTCGCCGATCCTGAGTTTCGTGATGTGGTCGGTGAAGGTATTGCCGCTGTTCTTCTTGAAGAAGCGCGAGAACGCGGTCTCGCTCATGCCGAACATCTCGCATAATTCCGTGATTTTGACGTCGCGGTTGAAGTTCGCCAAAGCATAGGACAACGCGCGATGGACGATGTCGAGCGTCTGCTTGTCGAGATTTGGCGCGAACGATTCCGACGACAGGATTTCGTATTCGTCGGAAAGGGAAAGGGTATGCAGCAGTTCAAAGAACAAGGCCAGCCGGGCGAGCCCCTCGGTCTTGCCCATGGTCTCAAGGATTTCCGCGCCACGGCGCCGGGCCTCGCCGCGGAAGGCAAGGCCCCTGCGCGCGCGGTAAAGCAATTGTTCGACCAGATTGAGTTCGGGCAATTCTTTCGCCGCCCGGGTGAGGCGCTCAGGATCGAACTGCAGCACGATGTCGCGTCCGGGAAGCAATTCTCCCGGCTCGACCTTGGTGACCCAATCGTGCGGCAGCCCACCGCCGACGACGGCGAGATAACCCGGTTCGAAATGGCCGATATGGTCGCCAGTCAGGGCGACGCCCGATGCGTAGCGGATGAGATGAATTTCGCATTCCGGGTGAAAATTCCAGACGTTCCGCTCCCAGGGATAATCGTCGAGACGCCAGAGGAACGATTCCGTTGCGCTCGTCTCCACATGTTCGAAGACCGGAGGCTTGGCGGTCGTTCGCTCGATTTGCCGCTCGGCGGCGGCGGTCTTTTTCGCATCCATCGGCGATCCGCGCTTTGTCCTGAAGCTTGTCGTCAAGCAATACAGCCATTTCCAGAATGACGTAAACGCCGTCGACGGCGTGGGGCGGCCGCGCCGGGACCGCGGCGGTTTTCGGCGGTCCGCCTCAGAACCGTTTCGCGTCTTCGGCGGCGAGCCGGTCCAGTTCCCCCGATCGCGTCGTAAAGCGCTGGCGGCGCGCGTCCCAGCGGTAGTTCGCCTGATAGGTCGCAACGCTTGGCCGGGGCGCCTTCTGATCGTCGCAGGCCTCGCCGGTCAGCGTGACGCGCTCCAGCACCGACACATGCACCGCGCTATAGGGACGCGGACCGGCGAACATGGTGAACGAAGGCTCCTGCGTGCGGTCATAGGCGCAGCTTCTTTCGCCGAAGGTGAAAATGGCGTCGATCAACTGGAAGCGATCGCGCCGGACGAACATCACTTTTGTCGAGAGGTAGGTCTGCTCCGAATTGCTATGCGTGCTGGTGATGAGAATGAGCGGCGTGCGCGGCGCGAGCAGCCCGACCTTGGCGTCGGAAAAGCTGGTGAAGCGGTCCGTTCCCACCTCGACGACATCGAGCAGTCTGGGCGCCGGCGAGAGGACGAAGAGCGCAAGCAATGCGGCGTCGGCGACCTGGCCCTCCGAGGGGCCGAGGTCGGCGAGGATGACGATCCGGGATTCGTCGCCGGGAATGGCCATCGTTTCGATATATTGCAGGGCGATCGTCTCGGGCGGATCGCCTTTCGCCTCCTTGCCGTCGATATGTTCGAAGGGCATGACTTGATGTCCGACGGCGCCGTCCTTGCCGCCGGGCGCGAGGTCGGTGACGACAAGTCTCATCAGGTCGAAATAAGTCAGGCCAGGATGGCCTGGGACCGTATCGCCAAGATCGGCGGCGGCGACCGGCGCGACGCAGAGCCAGAACAGCGCGCCGAGACAGAAGGCGAAGGCTTTCATGACGGCCCGATTACGGGACGCAAAAAGGCAGTGGCCTCGTTTCATGGCGCTTTGTCGTTTTCCCTGGCGAGCTGTTTCAGTTGCGTCGATGGCGTCGTGAAGCGCAGTGCGCGCGGGTCCCAGCGATAATTCGCCTGATAGGTCGTCACGCGCGATCGCGGCGTCTTTTGCTGGTCGCCGCAACCCTCCGCGCCCGTGGCGGCGATGCGCTCCTGCACGGAGACATGGATCGCTGGATAGGCGCCGGAGGTCGGAACAATGCCAACCGACCACGGCTCCATCTGGTTGTAGCTGCAGAGCTTCTCATCGAAGGTGGAAAAGGCGCCGATGAACTGAAACCGGTCGCCGCGGATGAAGATCATTTCCACCGAGCTCAGGGACAGATCTGCATCGTCATGCTCGCTGTCGATGAGGATGAGCGGGGCGCGCGCCGCCAGCATCGCCGGCTTTTCCTTCTGCGCGAAACCAATGGACTCGGCCGTCCCGACTTCCACAACGTCAAGGAGCCTGGGCGCCGGCGCAAGCGAGAACAGCGCAAGCAATTCCGCGTGGGCGACAAAACCTTCCTGGTGACCAAGGTCGACAAGAACGACGATGCGCGACGGATCGCCCGGGATCGCCATGGCGTCGATGTCGGAAGCGTCCAATGTCACGTCCTGCTGCGCTTCGACCGTCGAGTCCTTGCCTTCGATATGGGTGAACGGAACGATCGCATGCTCCGCGCCGTCCCCCGAAGGATCAAGGTCCGTCACCAGAAGCTTCGCCATGTCGAAATAGGTCAGGCCAGGATGGCCCGGGATGGTTTCGCCGAGCTCCGCGGCCCCCGCGACAGGCGCGCCGGCGAGCCACAGCAGCGAGGCAAGACAGCGAGCAGCGACTTTCACGAAGGAGGCTCCGGCGTGGGCTTCGGACATGGATTACGGGATTGCCAAGGCTTGCCGAGCCTCCAGCGCCGCGCCAAGAGCGCCCTGAGGAAAGCACGCTATAAACGCGGGCGTCGCAACCAGAGCGTACGGAACGGTTCACGGCGAGGTCAGCGACGCTCGTACCGAGACTTGGCATTCGCCCGAGCTGATCTGGAGTTTCACGCCCGCGATATTTCGACAAACTTCACGCCGGTCGAATAGAGGGCTGTCGCCGGCCCGCGCGGCTGCTTTTTCAAGGCCATCGAGGCGGCGCAACGCGCGGGCTTCGATCTTGAGGCCGCGCGCCTGAGGCGCGCGACGAGATTGTCAGCGTTTATGACCGTCAGTTTCGCGGGATCGGACGATAGCGCGCCTGATCGGCGCCGCTACCAGCGTCGACCTAGGCGGCCGCCCCATCCGCCGCCGCCCCAGACGAGTCTGAGGACGAGCAACAGCACGATGGCGCCGATGGTCGCGTTGATGATCAAAGCGACGGTTCCAACGCCCAGATGGATGCCGACGCGCGGCAGCAGCCAGTCGCCGATGAACGCGCCGATGATGCCGACGACCAAATCGCCGATGAGGCCAAATCCGGCGCCGCGCACGAGCTTGCCCGCCAGCCAGCCGGCGACAATGCCGACGAACAGAATGACGAGGAGACTTTCGTTTGAGAGGTACATGCCTGTTTTTCCCCGGGAGACGCCTTGGACCGTTCAATTCTCAATTCCCTGCCGTCATGGCCGGGCTTGTCCCGGCCATCCACGCGGCGCCGTTGCAAACAACCTACGAGGTTAGCGGTCGCAGCTCGGCGTGGATGGCCGGGACAAGCCCGGCCATGACGATCTGGATTGAATCGATCTACCTATAACTTGGCGTGCGGGAAATAGTTCCAGCCCTTTGCGGCCGCCGAAATGACACGGCCGGAGCGCTTACACCGGCCGCACAAAGGGTAGCGACGGATCGATGATCTTGTAGTTGACGGGCCCGATGCCGCAGATCGCGATGACGGCCGGCTCGTTGTGGCTGCGGATCACCCCGTCGTAATGCGGCGTTCCCGCCACGCGGCGCACGAAACTGCCGGCCGGCACGGGGACGCAGGCGGCGGGGTCGAAATCGGCGCCGCTGTTGCACCACCAGATTCCAGAGACGATCACGCAGAGCCGATCGCTGGTATAGCTATGCGGCGCGCTCATATAGCCCGGCCACCAGCGGACCAGCGTGTAGTAGAGACCCGACGCTTCCGGGTCCCCCACCAACGGGCACATGTCGACGCTGCGCGCGGGATTGGCCGGGTTCGATTTCCACTGCAAATCGGCCGGCAGTTTGATGATCGTCTGCGCCGGATCGAGCGGCGAGGCGGCCGCGCCCGACAGGCCGAGCGGCAGCGCCGCCAGCAGCGATGTCAGCAGAAGATCGCGCCGGCTTGCAGGATGCTCCATGAGGACCTCCATGGCTTGGGCTTCCACCATCTATGCTTTTTTACGCGCTTGTGCGCATTCGAAGCCTGCGGCGACAATAGCGCGATCGCGGCAGGTTCGCGAATGCGGCGACATTTAACGATCGTACACTTCTTTCAGGCGCAGCGATGATCCACAGCTTGCGGACGGCAAGAGGAGGAACTTCTACCACCTCGCATGAACGCTTCGGGAGCCGTTCCAGACGAAGGCTATCGGAGCCAAAGTCTGGATTGCTTCGTCGCTACGCTCCCTCGCAATGACAGCGGACTGATTGAACCGCCCCGCGCTAATGCGCGTTGCGCGGATGGGCGGAATCGTGCTGCTGCTGGTTTTCGAGATGGCGCTGCAAGGCGCCGACGAAAGCGGCGAGATTGTTCCGGTTGATGATGACGATATGATCCTCATCCGGCGATTGCTCGGCCGCCTGCCGGACGACCGTGTCGCCCCTCGGATTCTCGTAAATCGCTACGGCGCGCTGTTCCTGGATGGCCAGATCGTCTTCCATTTCGTCCCAGCTAAATTTATCGGTCATTGCTAGCCCTCAATGCGGGATTCGTGAATCAATCCCCACGCTTGCATGTCTTCATGCCAAGCAGATGACCAAGGCCATAGGGGCTCCCCTGCCCCACGATTTCACGCCAGGATGCAAAGATGATGACGCGCGCAGATCCCAATCCAAACCGACAAGCGCTGGCGGCCGAGGCGCGGGCAAACCGGCGCGGGGTCGTTGACATCGCTCTGAAATTGCTGGGCATACCGAGCCCAAACCCACCCGGCGATACGCGCGCCATCGCGGCCGCGATGCTGGATTTGCTGAACGCCATGCCCGGCGTGACGGCGGAACGGCACGCCTCCGGCGAGGGCATCCATAATGTCGTCGCGCGGCTGAAAGGGGCCGGCAACGGCCCGCGCCTCATCTTCAACGGCCATCTCGACACATTTCCGCTCGGCGACCTCCAGGAATGGACCGCCTCCACTACCGGCGCGGAAATCGGCGGCCGGATCTATGGCCTTGGCGTCTCGGACATGAAAGGCGGCCTCGCGGCCAGTCTTTTTGCGCTGCAAAGCCTCGCCGCCGCGCGTTCAGACTGGCGCGGCGAGATCGTCGCGACCTTCGCCGGCGATGAGGAAACGATGGGGCGGCTCGGCACGCAATTCCTGCTCGATCATGTCGCGCATGCGCATGGCGACGCCGTGATCTGCGCGGACGCCGGCTCGCCGCGCGTGTTGCGGATCGGCGAAAAGGGGCTGATCTGGCTGCGGCTGAAGGCGAAAGGCCGCTCGGCCCATGCCGCCCATGTTCATCGCGGCGACAGCGCGATCGACAAGCTGGTCGCCGCGATGGCGGGGATCGCCGCGCTGCGCGACTTTGCTGTGCGGGCGCCGGCGGAAGTGCTGGAGACGATCGCGGCGGCCTCCGCCGTTTCCGAAGCTTTGTCGGGCGTCGGCGAGAGCGACGTGCTGCGCAAGGTCACCGTCACTTTCGGCACGATCAAGGGCGGCCGCCTGCCCAATCTCGTGCCGGACGCGGCCGAGGCGACGGCCGACATCCGGCTTCCCCTCGGCGTCAACGTATCCGAGATCAAAGATTGGATCGCGCGACAGATCGTCGGCCTCGAGGGCGTCGCGGTCGAGTGGATTCAGAGCTACGAGCCGAGCTGGACGGACCCGGAAAGCCCGATCGTTGGCATTATGGCGGCTTGCGTGCGCGAGGCGATGGGCGTGGAGCCCGTCGTCAACATGCGCGTCGGCGCCTCCGACGCGCGGCTCTACCGGGCGGCGGCCCATCCGGTCGTGGTGTGCGGCCTGACGCCCAACGCTATGGGCGCGGCCGATGAATTCGTCGAGGCTGAGGAATTGATGGGGCTGGCGGAGGCGCTGACGCTGGCGGCGTTTGATTTTTTTGGGCGCGAGGAAGAGCGGCGATGACGGCCAAGCGGTTGAACATTGAATCGCATTCTTGACTCTTCGCCCTACGCGCAGATGAACAATGGCAGGGAAACGGAACATGTATCTCGAGAAATACAAACTGGATGGCCAGACCGCCTTCATCACCGGCGGCGGCCGCGGTATCGGCCTCGCCGCGGCCGAAGCCCTGCTGGAGGCGGGCGCCAAGGTTGTCATCTCCGACCACAACGCCGAAGTGCTGGAGAATGGCCGCGCCGAACTCTTGGCCAAAGGGCGGGCGGTCGACGCGGTCCTGCTCGACGTCACCGACGCCGACGCGGTCGGCCGCGCGGCGCGCGAAGCCAACGAGCGCCATGGGGCCATCGACATCCTGGTCGCCAACGCCGGCATCGCCTGGCCCGACACGCCGGGCGAATCGATGGCCGACGAAGTCTGGCGCAAGGTTTTGGATGTCGACCTTAACGGCGTCTACTGGTCGTGCCGCGAATTCGCCCGGCCGATGCTGCAGCGCGGGCGCGGCTCCATCATCACCATCGGCTCGATGTCGGGCCTGATTTCCAACAAGCCGCAACGCCAGGCGCATTACAACGCCGCCAAGGCCGGCGTGCATCATCTCACCCGCTCGCTCGCCGGCGAATGGGCCGAGCGCGGCGTGCGCGTCAATACGGTCGCGCCGACCTATGTCGACACTCCGATGTCGCGCGGCGGCTTCACCGAGCCCACGCTGTTCCCAGTCTGGATGGAGATGACGCCGATGAAGCGGGTGGCGCGCGCCGACGAGATCGCTTCCGCCATCCTGTTCCTGGCCGCCGACGCCTCCAGCGCGATGACCGGGGCGCTGATGGTGGTCGATTGCGGCTATACGATCTGGTAGGCGGAGCGCGCTTGAAAGGGTAAGCGAGGCGGAACGAAGCTGCCGGGATCACATACTTCGCGCACAGCAAAAAGGCCGCCACGCAGGGTAGCTATGGGTTGTTGCGGGCCTTGCGTCCGCCCCGGAGCGACCGACAGTTTGCGCCCATCGCGGTCATTCCTCAGCGCGGATGAACCGCCCGAAAGCGGGCGCACGGTCCAGCGGATCGCCGACGGGTAGTTTTCTTTGGGAATTGCGTATGCCCCAATTGAACGCCGAGAGGCTATCGCATGGGAGCGATCACCAGCTTTCCCTTGGGCGAGCCTGTTTTTTCCAGTTCGACGACAGCCGAGATGGCCTCAGATAGCGGCACGACACGGCCAATCGCCGGAACGAGTTCGCCTCGCTCGGCCGCCTCGGCGATGCCGGCCAAGGCTCGTAGCGTGGGATTGCCGAACACCAGGTGATGTCGCGACGGGAGCAGGCAACCAATCATCTTGGCGAAGGTGGGGACGATGTGCAGCGACAAGCCGCCGCGTTTCAACATCGCACTGCATTGGCTCAAAGACAGCGCGCCCGCGGTATCGAAGACCACGTCGAAGCGATGCCGATGCGAAACGACGTTGAATGCGCGATAGTCGACGACCTCGCTCACGCCCAGCGCCAGCGATTCCTCGCGCCCGGACGCGCTGCAACTGCCGACGACGTTGGCGCCGCGCATGCGCGCTATCTGCACCGCAGCACGTCCAACCCCGCCCAGACACCCGGTGACAAAGACTAACTGGCCTTCTCTCAGCCTTGCCTTCGTCACCAGCGCATTCCATGCCGTCAAACTCACTATGGTGAAGGCGGCCGCTTGCTCGAACGAGAAGGATCGCGGCTTGAGCGCAACGTTCTTTTCGTCCACGACAAGATATTCCGCGAACGCGCCCGCTTGACGGATGGAGGTGACGCCGAAGACCTCATCGCCCACCTTGAGCCGCTTTAGCCCCGGCCCGACGGCTTCGACCACCCCGGCGAAATCATGGCCCAGTCCGCGCGGAAACCGGGACCCGGAAATCGCCTTCATCTCGCCCCGCCGAAGCTTACCGTCCATTGGGTTGACCGCCGCCGCCCAGACCTCGACGCGAATTTGGCCCTTCCCGGCGTCGGGCAGCTTCACCTCGTCCAGCCGCAGTTCGTCCGGCGCCCCGAAATGGAGATATTGGATGCGTTTCATAGGCAGTGACCTCGGTCTGTCCTGATTTCGGTTGTGTGCAGGACGATTGGCTTCAGGCGGGGCAAATGCCCGTGCGGTCACTGACCGTCCCACCACACCCATACGAAGCCCGCCGCGAGCACAGCCTCCCCGACGACCGAACGGAAGACGCCAGGCCCGACGCGTCGAGCCAGGAACTCGAAGAGGCCGAGACCCGCGAGCAGCGTTATTGCTCCGCCCATGACCAGACACACTGCCGAGCGCATATCCGAGGGGGCCGCGGCTCGTCCGAGGAAGAACATCAGGGCGAGGGCAAGATACATCGCGCCGATCCGGCGAAATAGGATAAGCGACCCCGGGGTCGTTTCGACGCCCCATTCCTTGAGCACGGAACCTCCGGCGAAGATGAAGCGGAGGCCGAGAAGGCAGCCGGCGCACGTCATGATCAGCGCCATGATCTGAAAAGTCATTGTCGGTCTCCCGCACGCCGCAGCTTGTTTGTTCGACGGATGGCGATTGCGTCGAGAAAGAGCATGGACGATTGCAGTCAGACGATCTATGCGATGGCGTCTATTCTTCGTTGGAGATTGTCCAAAGATGGATCCGCTATCCGATGTCATTTCGCTTCTGGAGCCGAGAAGCTATCTCGTCGGCGGCTTCGAGGCGGGCGGAGACTGGTCGATCCGCTTTGATCCCTTCAACGGGATCAAATGTTATGCCGTGACCGCAGGGGCGTGCTGGCTCGCGATTGAGGGCGCCGGGGAGCCGGTGCTTCTCGAAGAGGGCGACTGTTTCCTATTGCCGCGCGGCTGGCCATTCCGGGTCGCAAGCGATCTGACCCTGCCGGCCGAGGACTGGAAGCGCCATTTTCTTGGCTCCCGCGACGGCGAACTGGTCAAACTGAATGACAGCCGCGGGGTCACGGTGCTCGGCGGCCATTTTCAGCTCGCCGGGCCGCAGTTGGAGATGCTGCTAGGCATGCTGCCGCCGATCGTCCATCTGCGAAGGGAAAGCGAGCGCAAGACGTTGCGCTGGGCCTTCGACCGGATGGGACAAGAGCTGACCGAGTCCAAACCGGGAAGCTTCTTGATTATCCAGCAGCTCGTCTACATGATCTTCGTCCAGGCGCTCCGCCTCCATCTCGACGAGCGCAACGGCGTCGGCTGGCTGTTCGCGCTCTCCGACAGACAGGTGGGGGCGGCGATCGCAGCCATCCATCGCGAGCCGGGGCGGCGCTGGACGGTGGCGGCGCTGGCCCTCGAAGTCGGGATGTCGCGCTCCGGTTTCGCGGCGCGATTTGGGCAGTTGGTCGGCGATGGTCCGATCGAATATCTCACGCGCTGGCGCATGTTGCTCGCCGGCCGCAGACTCTCGCGCGGCGAACCCATTGGCGCCGTCGCCCGCTCTCTGGGGTACGAATCTGAGAGCGCGTTCAGTTTTGCATTCAAGCGAGTGATGGGTAGCGCGCCTCGTCATCACGCGCGCCTAGCCGCCGTTGCGTAGCGGGCCGCTCCGTCTCGGCAGATTGAATGTCGTCTTGGACCGCCACTCATCCGGAAACCTGCCCGTCCGCCCTCGGCCAAGTCCGGTCGTTTAGGCGCGGTTGGCGGAGGTCCAACCTGGTTCGACGCCAGACTTCTCTGTCAGGACCCAAGCGTCAGATTTTCGTCACTAGCTGGTAGGCCGTGGCGTTCGCGGCGCGCAATCCGCGCGAGCGCTTTTTCGTAAACAAGAGGAGTCCCGATAGAAGCCGCAAAGCCTCCCCTCAGGCTGCGACCGCCGCCGACGCCGGACACAAAAAGGCCGCCCCACAGGGCGGCCAAGTTCGTTCTGGGAGAACCTTTTCGCGTTAAACGCGCGCTACTCGTCGTCGAAATTGTGCTCGTCGTCGATGCTATGCGCAGCGCCGCGGATGGCGTCTTTGGCGTCGCCGACCGCCTTGTGGGCGGCGCCTTTGGCCTTGTCGATCTTGCCTTCGGCTTGCAGGCGTTTGTCGCCCGTCAGCTTGCCGGCGGCGTCCTTGATCGCGCCTTTGGCTTTGTCGGCCGCGCCTTTGACATGGTCCTTGTTCATGCTCGCCTCCTTGGGGTTGAGAGGTTCGGCGAGAACGTGCGGACGGGTGGCGGGTTCCGGGCGTGGGGAGGGATTTTTTCGCTGCGGGGGTGTCGGGCGTCGACCCCCTCTCGGAGGCTTGCGCCGCCCTATCCGCCCGGCTCCGCCGGGCACCTCCCCGCTATGCGGGGCGAAGAGGTGCGCGTTATTGCCGGCGAGCGGACAAAGTCTTAGCTTGGTCCATTACTGGATCGGAGGTTCGCATGAGCGCCGCCGCTGGCGTCATCGCCGCCGCCGCCATAGCGAAGGAGCGGGCGGAGGAGGAGGACATGACTCCCTATTCGTCGAACGACCTGGCCGAGAACTGGGAATTCAAGATTCTGCGCTCGGCCACCGGCAAGTTTCGCAATTCCGTCTGGCTGCATGCGGTCTTGCAGGAAGAGGGCCGCGCCGGCTGGACGATGGTCGAGAAATTCGACAATGCCCGCGTGCGCGTCAAGCGGCCGGCCAGCGCCCGGGCGAATGATTCGACGCTCCGTTTCGACCCCTATCGGATCCAGGTCGGGATGAGCCAGGCGCGCCTCGCGCTGTGGATCATTATCGGCTCGCTCGTCGCGGTCGCCGCGATTTTCGGCGTCGTTTTCCTGATTGCCGCGGCGACTTCGCATGGGGGGCGGTGAATGGGGGGATGCGGGACCGTCAACGGCCCCCACCGTCATGGCCGGGCTTGTCCCGGCCATCCACGCCGAGCGGTGAGCGCCAACAATAGAAAGCCGCTTGCAACGGCGCCGCGTGGATGGCCGGGACAAGCCCGGCCATGACGGCTAGCATTTGCAACCGACCCCCAACCCTCTGAAAGCACAGGACCCCATGCCCGATTTCCCCTACCGTTCCGCCCTTATCGTCGGCGTCGGCGCCGGCATCAGCGCTTCGCTGGCGCGCGCTCTATCTGGGCTCGGCGTCAAGGTCGGCCTCGCGGCGCGCGATACCGGCAAGCTGGCCGCCCTCGTCGCCGAGACCGGCGCGGCGGCGTTCCAGGCGGACGCGGCTAAGGCCGATTCCGTCGCCGCTTTGTTCGAGGCGGCGACGCGCCAGATCGGCGAGCCGGATATCGTCGTTTATAATGCGAGCGCCCGCGTCCCCGGCCCGCTCGCCGAACTCGATCCGGCCGCGGTCGAGCGGTCGCTTGGCGTGACCGCCTTCGGCGCTTTCCTCGTCGTCCAGCAAGCAGCGAAACGGATGGGGCCCCGCGGGCGCGGCGCGATCCTGCTGACCGGCGCCACCGCCGGCATCAAGGGTTTCGCCAATTCGGCAGCGTTTGCGATGGGCAAGTTCGCCTTGCGCGGCCTCGCGCAAAGCGCGGCGCGGGAGCTCGGGCCGAAGGGCGTCCATGTCGCCCATTTCGTCATCGACGGCGGGGTGCGCGCCGCGCATCGTCCGGAGCCCGCCGATCGGCCCGACAGCCTGCTCGACCCCGACGCGATCGCCCAGACCTATATCGACGTGCTGCGCCAGCCGCGTAGCGCGTGGTCGCTGGAGGTGGAGCTGCGGCCGTGGGTGGAGCGGTTTTGAGGGCGGCCGGGCGGGCGGCGCGCAAGGCGCGCCCGATCGGGGCGGCGCTACCCCTTGGATTTCTCTTTTCCAGAACAATCTCTGGACATTCCAGCTTTTCCGCCACATGCTTTTGGCGTCGAACGTTCGGACCGGAGAATAAGCGACGCGCCCATCATCCAAACTTTCTCAGAAAAAAATTCAGACTTTTCACCGCTAAGCCTTTGATTTCCCACGCTTGAATATGGAGATGCAAATTTTTTCGATTCCTAAGCCCTTGAAATTGCTCGGCCCGCAAAATCAGCTTTCGCCGCTTTCGCGCTTTTTCCGCGCGCATTCCAACGTTTTTGCAAACCGATCCTGGCGCGGCGACGGCTTGCATCAGGGGACGCGAGGCCACTTATAAGCGGCGCACCAATCGAAAGGCACCCCATGGGATTTCTTCTGAACGGCGTCTGGAGCCAGGAAAGCGCTTTTCCGACCGATACGGACGGCCGGTTCGTGCGGCCTTCGGCGCCGATCCGCCATTGGGTGACGGCCGATGGCGCGGCGGGCCCGTCGGGCGACGGCGGCTTCAAGGCCGAGAAGGGGCGCTACCACCTCTATATCTCGCTCGCCTGCCCCTGGGCGCATCGCGCGCTGATCTTCCGCAAGCTGAAAGGGCTGGAGGATATGATCGGCCTATCAGTGGTGCATTGGCATATGGGCGCGAACGGCTGGACCTTTGAGGATAGGCCAGGCGTCATCGCCGATCCCGTCCATCACGCGCGCTTCCTGCATCAGGTCTATACGGCTTCGCAGCCCGATTATACCGGGCGCGTCACGGTGCCCGTGCTGTGGGATCGAGCGACCGGAAAAATCGTCAATAACGAATCCTCCGAGATCATCCGCATGTTCAATGTGGCGTTCGACGGGCTCGGCGCGGCGCCGGGCGATTATTATCCCGAGGCGTTGCGCGGCGAGATCGACGCACTGAACGAGCGCATCTATCCCAATGTCAACAATGGCGTTTACCGCTCCGGTTTCGCCAGAAGCCAGGGCGCCTATGAGGAGGCGGTGCGGGCGCTGTTCTCGACGCTCGACTGGCTCGAAGAGCATCTGGCCATGCATCATTGGCTGTGCGGCGAGGCCATCACCGAGGCGGACTGGCGGCTGTTCACGACGCTGATCCGTTTCGACGCGGTCTATGTCGGCCATTTCAAATGCAACATCCGCCGCATCGCAGATTATACCAATCTAACGCGTTATTTACGCGATCTCTACGCCCAGCCAGGAATCGCTGAAACCGTTAATTTTCAACATATTAAAGGCCATTATTACAGCAGCCATCCGCAACTCAACCCGAGCGGCATCGTGCCGGTCGGGCCGGAACTGGCGTTCGAGGACGATCCGGGAACGGTCGTCGCATGAAGCCTGGACGCGCCGACCATTGCGTCCGGGGGGCGGGCGTGGCAATCGAACCGCCATGAACGACCTTATCGACGCCTCCGCTCGGCCCGCGCCGCGCATATCCTTCGTCTCGCTCGGCTGCCCCAAGGCTCTGGTCGACAGCGAGCGCATCCTGACCCAGCTTCGCGCGGAGGGCTATGAGCTTTCGCGCCAGCACGCCGGGGCCGACGCGGTCATCGTCAACACCTGCGGCTTTCTCGACAGCGCCAAGAAGGAATCGCTGGAGGCGATCGGCGCGGCGATGGCGGAGAACGGCAAGGTCATCGTCACGGGCTGCATGGGCGCCGAGCCCGACCAGATCCGCGACGCCTTCCCCAATGTCAGCGCGATCACCGGCCCGCAAGCCTATGAGAGCGTGATGGAAGCGGTGCGGCTGGCGGCGCCGGCCCCGCATGACCCGTTCGTCGACCTGATCCCCGACACCGGCGTTCGCCTGACGCCGCGCCATTACGCTTACTTAAAGATTTCAGAAGGTTGCAACAACCGCTGCACCTTCTGCATCATTCCAAAATTGCGCGGCGATCTCGTTTCGCGCCCCGCTGCTGAAGTGTTGCGTGAAGCGGAAAAGCTGGTGAAGGCCGGCGTCAAGGAATTGCTCGTCATTTCGCAGGACACCAGCGCCTATGGCCTCGATATCCGCTATGCCGCGAGCCAATGGACCCGGCCTGACGGCAACCGCGAAGTGCGCGCCAAATTCCTCGATCTGACGCGCGAGCTTGGCACGCTAGGCGCTTGGATTCGTTTGCAATATGTCTATCCCTATCCGCATGTCGACGAAGTCGTCGCCCTCATGAATGGCGGCAATGTGCTGCCCTATATCGACATTCCGTTCCAGCACGCCTCGCCGCGCGTGCTGAAAGCCATGCGCCGTCCCGGCAATCAGGAAAAGACGCTGGAGCGCATCCGCGCCTGGCGCGCGATCTGCCCGGACCTGACGATCCGCTCCACGTTCATCGTCGGCTTCCCCGGCGAGACGGAAGAGGATTTTTCCTTCCTGCTCGACTGGCTCGACGAGGCGAGACTCGACCGTGTCGGGGCCTTCAAATACGAACCTGTCGCGGGCGCAGTCGCCAACGACCTTGGGCTGGAGCAGGTCCCCGCCGAGGTCAAAGAGACGCGTTACCGCCGCTTCATGGAGCGCCAGCAGGCGGTCAGCGCCAAGCGGCTATCGGCAAAAGTGGGCAAGCGCATCCAGGCGATCGTCGACATCGGCGGCGCGACCAGCGCGAAAGGGCGCTCCAAAGCCGACGCGCCGCAGATCGACGGAACGGTCCATATCGTCTCGCGCCGACCCTTACGCGCCGGCGATATCGTCAGCGTTAAAGTCGAGCGCGCCGACGCCTACGATTTATATGGGACGGCTGTATAGGCTGATTGGGCCGGACCGGACTACTGCTGGGGCGGCGGCGGCGGGGGCTCGTCGTTCGCTTCAAACGCGGCCATCGGCGGCGGGCTGCCGAACAAGCGCGGCATCGCCGGCAAAGCGGCGCCAAGCGCTGGCAACAGGCCCTGAGCGGCGACGGCGTCGGGCGGCGGCGGCAATCCCGCTCCGCCCCTGGCGCGGTCGGCCAGATAAAGCGCGGCGATCTGCCGGTCCTCGTCGCTGGCGGCCGCGAAATCCTTGACGTAGAGATCGTTCATCCAGTCGTCTTTGGGGCCTTGCGCGGCGCTCTTGGCGATGGTCAGCCACATCAGGCCTTTCGCGCGCTGGCGCTGCCCGCCAACCCCCTCGAACAGAAGGTGCCCAAGCACAGCCTGGGCCGGGCGATGCTGCTTTTCGGCGGCGAGCGCCAGCCAGCGCGCGGCGCGCATGTTGTTCTTGGTCAGGCCGGCCGCACCGTCCATATACATGCGGGCGAGGTTATACTGGGCGTCGGGATCGCCAAAATTGGTCGCCGCATATTGAAACATTTCGAGCGCGCGCTCGGGGTCGGGCTTCACCTCGGTATTGGGGATGCCGTTCAGGCAATAGACGCCAACCGCCACGAAAGCGTTGGACACGGCCGAAATGTCGCGCCGATCCGGCTCGTCCTCATTATAGCTCTGAACGAGCTGATCGAAATATTGATAGGCCTGGAAATCGTCATGAGGCACGCCCTGCCCTTGGGCGTACATGCGCCCAAGCTTCCATTGGGCGAGCGATTGGCCGCCCGCCGCGGCGTATTTGAGCGCGTCGACCGACGATTTGGCGTCGCCCGCGCGCAAGTCGTCGATCCCCGCGCGCAGGGCCTGCTGCGCGCTCTTGAAGACCTTGAGGGGTATCTTGTCCATCGTCGAGGGCTGCGAACCGTCGAGCGCGAAAGCGGGAGCGCCCCCCGCCAACGCCAACAACAGCGCCAAGGCGAAGCTTCGATGCGGCGCGACGCGCCCGGCCATCAAGCCGACCGCGCCCCAACCACCCCTATCGAACGCGAACGCGCTCATCCCAACTCCGAAACTAACGCCCCATCCCGCTTCGCGCCCATACGCCAGCGATATTCAAGCGGAAATGAAGCCATGACTTTCGTCATATTGCAGGAAACGAATTAGCGCGGGGTTTATGGCGCAATCGCGGCGCGTTGAAGCGCGAATTCGGGCTTGCGATACTTGTTCCGAACATGTTGCGAATTTACAACTATTTCGGTCAGGGCGACGAGCGGAGACTCGATCGCCACGCGGTTTCCGCCCGTTTGCGCCCGTCGGCGGCATCCGATGCCGCCGTTGCAAATCGAGGATGCATTCCTCGCACCCACTATCGATCGCCAGCCTAACCTTAATCCGCGGCCAGCCTTCATATTATGAAGAAAAACGCGGCGGTTGAGGAAAGACGGATAAGCAAACCGTTGGCCTTGTCATTGGGGGGGCTATTTGTTAGACGACGCCCCTGCCCGCGCGGGCCTGGTTCGCGCGCAGATCAGCGGCCATGGCGGAATTGGTAGACGCGCTAGCTTGAGGTGCTAGTCCTTTAACCGGGGTGGAGGTTCGAGTCCTCTTGGCCGCACCAGAATTCAACGGCGGCCTTCGGGTCGCCGTTTTTTGTTGCAGGCCTATCCAGGTGGCGGCGGCTTGGTGAGCCTGGGCTTCAGGCGGTCGATGGTCCGCTCGGTCTCCGAAACCCAGCCCGGCGGCGCATCGACCGTTACGCCGGGGCCGGGACCGGCGACCATGTGAACGACATGGTAACCGCGCAATTTGAGTTCGCGCAGGAAATGGGGAAGCATATCCGCGGTCCACTGGTGGTTGTCGTGGAGCAGAATCATGCCGCGCTTGACCGCTTCGAGCCGCGCCATGATCAGATTGAGCTCCACCTGCGGCGTCATTTCAATCCAGTCGGACGCCCAAAGATCAGTGCTGAAAATGCCGACATTATTGGCCGCGAACCAGCTTTTCAGATCCGCCGTGTCGGCAAATCCGGGAAAGCGGAAGAACGGCGCGTGCAGTTTGAGACCGCTGAGGTCTTTCGGCTCGCCGGCGCTGAAATCGGCGCCATAGACGATCCGCTCGACGGCGATCATCCCGCGCAGGATGTCGGCCCGCGCTTCGCGATCGCCCATATAGCGCAGGGTCGGCTGCGGATGGGTAAAGGTATGATGAGCGACATTATGGCCCTCGGCAGCCTCGCGACGCGCGAGTTCCGGCGTCGCCTCCACCTTGCGGCCGATGTCGAAGAAGGTGACGCGCACGCATTCCGCGGCCAGCGCTTCAAGAATCTGCGGCGTGGTCGCGACTTCAGGCCCGTCATCGAAGGTCAGGATCACTTCATGATCGGCGAGTGGAATCTCTTTCGGATAAGTCTTGAAGCCGACCGCCAGGCCGCCCTGCGTGCCCACCTCGACGATCCGCGAAGTTCCCAGCTTGTCAGGACCGCAATCGGCGGCCTTTGCGGCGCCGGCAAAAAGCGGCAGGATGAGAAAAACAACCGATATCTTCAATGGAGCGCCTTTAGACGAGCTGAAATAACATGAAGCATCCGCGGCCGCTGGCGCGTCAAGCGCCAGGCCGAATCGGCGCATTAACGAAACGTTACATCGGGCGCTCTAATTTGCGCTAACCTCATTGCGTTGTCTCGGTTTGTCCCATGTGTGTTCCCAGACTCCATTCCGCCCGCCTTGGGGCCTTGCTCGCCCTGACGCTCAGTCTCGCCGGCTGCGGCGGTGGCGCGGGCGTCGGGTCGTTCGATTTCGACGAGGGCCTTCCCCACCCCAGCGACTATCCGATCCACGGCATCGACGTCTCCAAATATCAGGGAGAGATCGACTGGAACGCGGTCAAGGCCAGCGGCGTCAAATTCGTCTGGATCAAGGCGACCGAAGGCGGCGATCACGCCGATGAGAAATTCACCGCCAATTGGACAGGCGCGAAAATGGCGGGAATCCCGCATGGCGCCTATCACTTCGTCTATTGGTGCCGGCCGCCAGGCGAGGAAGTCGCCTGGTTCGAACAGAACGTGCCGGTCGAAGACGATTCCCTGCCCCCGGTGCTCGATGTCGAGGCGACGCCGACGTCGGCGACCTGCCATCGCCATCTCGAACGCGAATCCACGATCGCCGACATGAAGGTGATGCTGGAAGAAATGGAGCGCCATTACGGGCGCCGCCCCGTCATCTACACCAGCGTCGATTTCTTCGAGGCGATCCTGTCGGACGGCGCCTTCGCCGATTATCCGATCTGGGTGCGCTCGACCAAGCATCATCCTTCGGTGCGCTACGGCTCGCGCCCCTGGCGCTTCTGGCAATTCCAGGCCGACGGCTACACGCCCGGTATCGTCGGCCATGTCGACCAGAACGCCTATTATGGGTCGCCCGAGCAATGGCAGGCGTTTCTGGACGGACCGAAGTAGCGCCGCCCTAAAGTGGGTCGACGGCGCGAAAGGCGGCCCGTCGGGACGCCACCGCGGTGATGAGAGCGGCATGGCTCCAGGCGAGGTTTTTGGCCGATGTCTGTCGCCCCGTCGCACGATCAAACTGCTCCGACAACGCCCCAGAGGCCGGCGCATAGGCGCGAACTGTAGCCATGAATCCGTCGCCGCGGCTTATGAGCGCGTCAAAACCGCTGTGCCCATCAGATGGGTCGGCGATAACGCCAGCCAATAGGCTTTGGCCGTCTAACGCCGCGGGGACTTGCGCACGGCCGGCCACAGCGCCGGCGAGGCGAAAGAAAAACTCCGCCGCCGCCAGCGTCGAAAAATAATAAGCGCCGCCGCTGTAATAAAGGTCGCCCGAATATCGCCCCATCGCCGGGCCACGACCGGGAGGCAAAGATTTGTTGATGGGATAGTCCTGGATGAACAGATTTTCCAGGCGCCCCAACGTCGCCAACGCCCTCGGGTCGGTCACGCTGTGCGGACCCGCTCCGCGCCGGGCGTGAATCACCGCGAGAATCGTCGCGCAGTCGAGCTCCTTCGCCATGTTATCCGCTGTTGCGCCAAGGCGGCTGAGATAGAATCCCCTGTCGGCATCCCAGTGGCCATCGAGACGTCGGGCGATTTCGCGCGACGCGGTCCGGTAGGCGTGAGCGCAGTCGTCGCCGGCGATCTCATCCAGCCATTCCGCGCCATCCGCCAGCGCCGCGTATTGGACCAGACGCGTATAATAGTGATGGCCGAGCTCCTCCTCCCAAATGTCGAAGGAAGGCGCAGTCCAGCGCCGATGGGTGAACGCCAGATCGGCGTCGACGAGCGCGCGCGCTACGGCGCGCGTATCGGGATCATCGAAGAAGCCTCGCCGCCACAAACGCATGACCGTAAGCGCGCGCAGGGCCGGGCCATCGTGCTGCGGCCGCGCCCATTTGGTGATATCAAGCGTTCCGTCGGGATTGACGCGCGTCTCGCCGAATACGGCGTCTCCAACAACCCCGCTCAATTCCGGGGCGGAGCGCATATATTGCTGGAAGGCCGGATTGGCCGCGCGAAGCGAGGCCCCGCTCCGCAACGCACCGCGCCCGTCCAGATCGCAAAGCGCGAGGCTAAAGCGAAGAAAATCGCGGATGTCGTCGAGAGCGTCCCGCGCCAAGGCCCTCTCTTCGATGAGTACGCCGACAGCGTCGATCACGATGGCCGAATCCCGCAGCCAATGGAAGAAATAATCGGGATCTGGATCGTAAGAAGCGATCATTGGCGAAGCCAGCACCGATCCTTTTACAGGCCGGATGGTCTGTCCGAAGCCGGGGCGTTCCTTGACGAGATGAATGGCCGAAACGCTTTGCAGCATCGCCGCCGCGGACAAATGAAATTGCCGGTCCATCCAATCGCCGAGCGACGACTCGCCGTCGTGGAACGCCGCGTCATCGCCGGCTGAACCTTCTCTCGGCATCGCGCGTCCTTCAAGCCAGATGCGGGCTTTCGAAGCTGAGCCTTTTCAGGCCGATCCGCACGTCAGGATCGCTCATGAACAGCTTCCACAACAACCCCGTCCGGTAATTTTCGATCATCGATACGATCGGTCCCTGATCGATGGCGAGATAGGTCTTGGCGTACCAATTCTTGCCTTCGCAAAAGGCGTCGGTGAATCCGAAGCGGCCCCATATCCTCTCGCCGACGCCTTCATAAAAATACCGGAGCGCGCGCATCGCCTGTTCCGGCGCATAGGGGAAGCTCGACAGCGCCGCTGTTGGGGAGATGACGCCATTGTCGTTGTCGGGCGCATGCGCCGCGTAGCCGGCGGGGTCGTCGCTCGCCGTGAGACCCCAACAGGAGGGTCCATAGCCTTTGTGGCCATGCGGATTGCGCGCGCAATGCTCATAATTGATCAGCGTATGCTGCACGTTCTGGCGCCAGTAATCCGCGTATCTATCTTTCAGCCCCCGCGGATCGAGACCGCAGAACGAATATTGGCTGAAGAACAGGGGGCCGCCATAATCGGGGCCGAGCGGCAATTCGATGTCATAGTAGCGACGGCGGTTGTCGAAAGCGCGGCTTTGCGCCCAACCTTTGTGATAGACGTCCGGATCGATCGGATAGGTCGGCGAGGCCGCGGCGAGCACATAGGCGATGAGACATTCGTTCCAGCCGCGAATCTCGGCGTCGGCGCTCCAGCCGTTGTTCGGGCTCCAATGCCAGGTGAGCACATGGCGACCGTCGCGCGTGTGCCAATTCCACTCGGCGTCGCGCCATATCCAGGTGATCTGATCCCGCAGGTTTTTCTCCGCGGCCATATCGCGATCGAAATATTGTCGCGCGCATAAAAGCCCCTGGAACAGATAAGCGCTTTCGACGAGATCGCTGCCGTCGTCTTTGCGGCCGAAAGGCATAGTCGCGCCGGTGCGGCCATTCAGATAGTGAGGGAACAAGCCGTGGTAGCAGGGCGTTCTCACCAGAAACGCAAGCATGGCGGTGAGGCGCTCGATGGCCTCGTCCCGCTTGATCCAGCCGCGTTCGGCGGCTGCGAGCATCGCCATGATTGCGAAACCGCAACCGCCGATGCCGACGCGATCGTTGGTCGGATCTGGAGATAGTCCGCAGCGGTCAAGCGCCAAACCGCTGACGGGATGCGCGCCCTCCCAGAAATAGCCAAAAGTTCGCCGCTGAACGAGATCGATCAAGGCGTCGTCTGATGATTCAGCAGGATGCCTGGCGTGCTGCGACCGCTTCCTGGATGCGCGTATTTCTGGAGTCGTCATGATATGAGGAATCCTGTTGGACCCGACGCCGTCAAGTTGCAGAAGCGGCGGGTTTTGTGATCTGCGCGGGGCGGTCGGGATAAACATACGGGGTCAATCGCGGCCCTTCGGGATTGTTGATCAGATGTAGAACGCGGGTGGAGAATCCCTCGCGCAGATCGCGGTGGCCGAGAACGATCACGCCCGTCCCCGCAAGTTCGGCGTCGAATATCGCGAGGATCCCTTCGCGGTTGCTCTCGTCGACAGAATCTAATGCTTCATCGATGCACACCCAACTCGGCTTGTGAAGCAACAGGCGAGCAAACGCGAGGCGCTGCAACTCGTCGCTCGCCAGCTCATTGTCCCAATTGGCGCTGCGATCAAGCTGCGACGACAAATGTCCAAGCCCGACACGACTGCAAGCCGCCGCGAGAGCGCTATCCTGAAATGTCGTGGCCGAGGAGGGATAAACCAACGTATCCCGCAAAGCGCCCAACGGCATGTAAGGGCGCTGCGGCATGAACATAACGCCCTGCGAAAGCGGAAGGCTGATGCGACCCGATCCCCACAGCCACAGGCCCGCGATCGCGCGGAACAATGTCGTCAGGTTGGTCCCGGCCTCGCCGACGATCAGAACATGCTCGCCCGGCCCGATTTCGACATGCTTGTCGCTGAGCGCGGCGCATCCGGCTGGAGATACGACGCTCAAATCATCGAGGACGATCTTACCCTCGTTAGGCTGCACGAATTCGATCCGGCCCACCTCCTCGCCCAATTCGTCCATGTCGACCAACGCTCGACGGAAGGAGGCGACGCGACGCAGCGTGGCCAGCCAATCGGCGATCGTGCTGAAATTGTCGACAAACCAGCGCAAGGCCTGCTGCACCTGGGTGAAGGCGCCCACCACCACCATCAGCCCGCCAAGCGTCAGGCCTCCGCCGAAAAATCCGGGCGCCGCGACCAGGATCGGCGCCACGATGGCGAACCAGCCATACCCGGCCGTGATCCAGGTCAGGCGCGTCACGCCGGTGACCAGCCGGCGCATAACGGCCAGGACGCGATCGAGACCGAGACGAAGATGCCGTTTTTCGTCGGCCTCGCCGCCATAGAGGGCGATGCCATCGGTGTGCTCGTTGATTCGCACCAAAGCGAAGCGCAGATCGGCCTCGCGGGCGTAGCGTTCGGCATTGAGGGGAATCAGCGGACGACCGACCCGCCAACTCAGCCAGGAACCGGTTGCAGCGTAGAAAAGAGCGCACCAGACCATATATCCTGGAATCGAGAAACTGCGCTCATGAATGGTGAAAACCACATTGGCGGAAAGAATCCACAGAACGCCGATGAAGCTGATCAGCAGGAGCGAAGCCTGAAAAAGGCCGATGCCGAGATCGGTCGACAGTTCGGTCAGATGGCGGGCGTCCTCATGGATGCGCTGGTCCGGATTGACGCCGATCTCGCCGGCCTCGGCGAGGCGAAAAGCGCGCTTGGGCCCAAGCCATTGATCCAGCAGGTCCTGCACGAGACTTTCTCTCAGCTTCAACTTCGTCATCTGATTGAGCCAGATCTGGGCGACATTCAGAATCAGCAAGCCCGCGACGATAACAATGAAGACGAGAAGCTGGTCGAGAAAAGCGCCAAAGTCCTTTTTGGCGAGAGCGTCGTAGAACGGCTTGTTCCAGGCGTTCAATTTGATTTGACCGTAAGCCGTAAAGCCGATCACGATCGCGATGGCTCCGCCCAGCATGAAAAGCTTCGTCCGCTCGGCCGAAGCCATGAAGGCGCGAAGCATCATCGTCAGCTCGGATTTGAGGCTGTCGCCAACCGCTTCCGCGTTCTCATCGGGCGCAAGAGCCTTGCTGGATTGATCCGCCATCAAGAACTGTCCGTTTCCTCTCCTGGCCCGCCCCCTTCCCTCGCGAGACGGTTGGGCTTCGCCATTATCGACTTTCCGGCATTGGGCGCATAGGCCTCCGGTGGTAGGATGTCGGTCAAACGATGACAAGATGAGGGATCGACGGTGAGCCGTATCGAGACGCTTTTGGCCGCCATGACCTGCGAGGAGAAAATCGGACAACTCGTCATGGCGACCGCCGGCTATGCGGTGACCGGGCCGGTGCTCGCGAGCGACGCTACGGAGGGCGTTCGCGCTGGACGGATCGGCGGCATGCTAAACCTCTGGGGAGCGGAGCACGCCCATGCGATCCAGCGAATGGCAGTGGAGGAATCTCGCCTTGGAATACCGCTCCTTCTTGGCTTCGACATCGTCCACGGGCACAGGACGATTTTCCCGATCCCCCTCGCCGAAGCCGCGTTGTTCGATCCCGTTCTTTGGGAGCGCACGGCCCGCGAGGCGGCTGTGGAGGCGACGCGCGACGGCCTGGCCGTCACTTTTGCGCCGATGATCGACGTCGCGCGCGATCCGCGCTGGGGCCGGATCGCCGAGGGGCCTGGAGAAGATCCCTGGGTGGCGGCGCGCTTCGCCGAGGCGAAAGTGCGCGGCTTTCAGGGAAGCAACCTCGCCGCAGCCGATAGCCTGGTCGCCACGGCCAAACACTTCTGCGCCTATGGCGCAGCGACGGCGGGACGCGATTACGCGTCGGTCGATGTGTCCGAGCGCAGTCTACATGAGATCTATCTGCCGCCGTTTCAGGCCGCCATCGCCGCCGGCTGCGCCGCGATCATGCCAGCCTTCAACGATATCGCGGGCATACCGATGACCGCCCATGTTGCACTACTGCGCGATTGGTTGCGCGGACAGGCCGGCTTCGACGGCGTCGTGATCAGCGACTATAACGCCATCGCCGAGCTTGTGCCCCACGGCGTCGCTGGCGACCTTGTCGAGGCGGCCGCGCTGGCGCTCAAAGCCGGCGTCGATATCGATATGATGAGCAATGCCTATTCCCGAGGCCTTCCAATGGCTCTGGATCGTGGCCTCATCAGCATCCATGATATCGATGAGGCCGCCTTTCGCGTCCTGACGCTCAAGCAGCGGCTCGGACTGTTCGACGATCCCTATCGGCGCGGCGGCGCCGGAACGATCGACCCCTCCGCAGAGCGCGCGCGCCGCGAACTGGCCCGCGATGTGGCGCGCCGCGCCATCGTCATCCTGACCAACGCCGGCGTCCTGCCGCTCGCGAGCGGGGCGCAACGGATCGCCGTCGTCGGACCTTTGGCGGACGCTCGCGCCGATATGCGCGGATCTTGGTCGGCAGCGGGCGACGCCAACGATCCTGTGACCATTCTCGAGGGTTTACGAGCCGCGCTGCCCCATTGCGAGATCGCTTATGCGCGAGGCGTCGACATCGAGAGCGAAGACGTCAGCGGTATTGGCGAGGCGATTGACGCGTGCCGCTCGGCCGATGTCATCCTGATGTGCCTGGGCGAGGCGGCTTCGATGAGTGGGGAAGCAGCGAGCCGGGCCGATCCTGTCCTGCCGGGTCGCCAGCGTGAGCTTGCCGAGGCGGTGCTTGATCTCGGGAGGCCCGTTGTCGCATTGCTCTCTTCCGGACGCCCGTTGATGGCGTCCTGGCTGGTCGAGCGCGCCGATGCGGTGGCGGCGACCTGGTTTTTGGGCTGCGAGGCAGGAAACGCGATCGCAGACGTGGTGACCGGCCGCTTTGATCCGACCGGCCGGTTGCCCGTCACCTGGCCACGCGACATCGGGCAGTCGCCGATCTTCTTCGCCGCCAGACCCTCCGGACGGCCGGCCAATCCTGCGGATCATTTCACCAGCAAATATCTCGACATGTCGGTCGAACCTCTGTTCCCCTTTGGGCACGGCCTGTCGTACACCCGGTTTGCGCTCAGCAACCTGCGCCTCAGCGCCGAGACATTCAGGCCAGGCGACGACATCGTCGCGTCGGTGGATGTCGTCAACGAAGGATCGCGCCTCGGCGAGGAGACAATATTCCTGTTCATTCGCGACGTCGTGGCGAGCGTCGCGCGACCCTTGCTCGAATTGAAGGGGATCGCCAAGATCAAGCTCGCGCCGGGCGAGCGCAGCGCCGTCCATCTGTCGATTCCCGCGTCCGCCTTTTCATTTCTCGGACTGGATTTTCGACCAATCATCGAACCGGGCCGCTTTGAACTATCGGTCGGGACAAGCGCTGACCGGACGAACCTCATCACGGTAAGCGTTCAAGCTACGGCCGGCTGAAGTCTTGAAAATGCATCGCGTCTCATCGACTTGGAATCGATGGACGGCCGTTCAGGCGAAACGCGCAGACGTTGCGAGAAAATCGGCGCGCCGAGCGCGGTCGCCATATAGACGATCAGATTGGTGCGGTTCCCGCCCGAGATCATTCAGCGGGCGATTTGGCTCGATCTCCGGTTCGCCTTGAGCTTGCGCGATGGCGATGATTTGTTGGCGCAGCGTGAGATTGCGGTCTCGCCGCGGCGATGAACACGTCGCGCGCAGCCTTCGCGACTGCCTGGCAAGTCACTCCCGGCACCCTCATCGCGGTCCCTATTCTACAATGTGACAAGGCCCTCGAAACTGAGGCGCGCTGCGAAACGAGGCCGGCCTGTTTCGACAGGCCATCCACGCCGCTGGCGCCATTCGGCAAGCCGACCCGCACTCCGCTTGACTGTCGATTCTGACTGGGCAATTGTCGACTAGTATCCAAGCGAAAGAAAACAATGGTTGCCGTGATAGTTTCCAAGCCTTTGGCTCTCGAAGTGAAGCCAAGCGCCGCGCCAGCGCCGAAGCCGGATGAGGTGGTGATTCGAGTTCAACGCGCCGGCATCTGCGGATCGGACGTTCACATCTTGCATGGCTCCAATCCATTCGCGGTCTATCCTCGCGTGATTGGCCACGAGTTCGCAGGCGTGGTGACAGCCCTCGGTTCGGGCGTCACAAGCATCAGAGAAGGCCAGCACGCAGTGGTCGACCCTGTCATTTCTTGCGGACATTGCTACCCATGCGGGATTGGCCGTGCCAACGTCTGCGCCAATCTTGAGGTCATAGGCGTTCATCGCGACGGCGGGTTCCAGGATTTTATTGCTGTGCCAGCCGGTAATGTTATTCCTGTTCCCGCCAATATGTCGTTCGATCGCGCGGCTCTTGCCGAACCCTATTCAATCGCAGCGAACGTTCTCGCGCGGACCGGATGTGGTCCGGATGATACAGTTCTGATCTATGGAGCAGGCACAGTCGGCATCACCGTTCTGCAGGTCGCCAAGCTCCATGGCGCACGCTGCATTATCGCCGACATCGACGAGGCGCGCCTTGAACGCGCCAAGCTTTTCGGCGCCGATGTCGTCATCAATTCGCGACGGCAGCCCGTCCCAGAAGCGGTCAAACCGGAGACGAACGGACTGGGACCGACTGTGGTAATCGATGGGGCCGGCGTACCACCCTTGCTCGATGAGGCCTGTCGTATAGCCTCTCCGGCAGGTCGGATCGGACTGCTTGGATTTTCCCCCGCGCCGTCAGGTCTTAGCCAGCAAGAGATGGTGCGAAAGGAGTTGACGATAGTGGGTTCGCGTCTGAACCGACGCCTTCTCCCGCAAGTGATCACGTGGCTCGCCGAGGGACGCTTGAAGCCGGAAAGCATGATTACGCAGGTGTTCGCAGCCGCCGACGCACGGTCCGCCTTCGACCTCATAGAAAAAGATCCGCAGAAAACCCTCAAGGTTCAGCTCGATTTTTCTTGATGAGCGATTTGGGCCCCGCTGCTTCATTCTTGTGAAGGCGACAGCGCGCTGTCGGGCTCGTTGCAACTATCGGCCCGTGTCCAGGAGAGATTTACCAGAATCCCTAGCCATCAATGCCGCGTGCGAACGGGATGTCCGATCTCCACACCGCGATTTTGATGGCGCAGCGGCTACGCCTTGCCGACCGCGAACGTCGAGAGAGCTTCGCCTGTTCTCGCTCATTCGGTTCCGCGCTTTGTCGCATCGAAGCTTGGTCGCCGATTCCCACTAGAAGTGCGCGATCGCCAGCGAGCATGACAGACAGAGGAACATGACGATATGGACCAACCCTCCGCCCCCCGACTTTCCCTCACAACCATGGACTCGGCCCGGAGCGGCGCGGTTCGGTTTGGTTACGATCGATCGCGCCTTCGGCCGCGAATCGTTCATCTTGGGCTGGGCGCCTTTTTCCGGGCGCACGGAGCTCTTTTCACGGAAGACGTGCTCGCAGAAGGTGGCGGCGATTGGGGCATCGTGGGCGCCAGCTTGAAGCGCCCCGAGCAAAGAAACCGGCTGTTGCCGCAAAACTGCCTATACACGGCCGTCGAGACGGGTCCGGCTGGTCAGCAAGCGCGGCTTGTGGGCTGTCTGCTGGATGTGTTGGTCGGGCCAGAGAGTCCGGGCGCCATTCTCGAGCTGCTCAGTGGGCCAGACACAGAGATCGTCACGCTGACGGTGACAGAAAAGGGCTATTGTCATGATCCGGCTTCCGGACAACTCAACGCCGATCATCCGGATATTCGCCGCGATCTGGCTAATCCCGATGCGCCGCAATCGGCCGTCGGTCTCCTCGCTGGAGCCCTGGCGCGTCGACGTGCGGCCGGACTTCAGCCATTCACTGTGGCGACCTGCGACAATCTTCCCCGCAATGGCGCGCTGCTAGCACGATTGGTCGGTGATTTCGCAGCGCTGCGCGACGACGCGCTTGCGTCCTGGATTGAGAGCTACGTCCCATTTCCCAATGGCATGGTGGATCGGATTGTTCCTGCGGAGGCGCCGGGCGATCTGGATCAGGTCGAGAAGCTGATAGGGCTGCTTGACGCCGCTCCAGTGATGCATGAACCGTTTCGTCAATGGGTGCTGGAGGATCGTTTCGTTAATGATGTCCGACCGTCCTGGCAGCGAGCGGGCGCGCAGTTCGTGTCGGACGTCGCACCCTTCGAACACGCAAAGCTCAGGATGCTGAATGGCTCGCACTCTGCCCTGGCCTATCTTGGTTATCTGGCGGGGCACGAGACGATCGTCGATGTCGTGTCGGACGAAACCTTCCGGAAATATATCAAACGATTTTGGAGCGAGGACGTAATCCCCGTGCTGCCCGCGCTTCGCGGAATGGATCTGGATCGCTACGCGGATCAACTTCTCGCCCGCTACAGCAATCCGGCGATCCGGCATCGCACTTGGCAGATTGCCATGGACGGTTCGCAAAAGCTGCCGCAACGCCTCCTTTCGAGCATCCGAGATAATCTCAGGCGGAATCGCCCGTTTCCGTATTTGGCGCTCGCCGTGGCCGGCTGGATGCGTTACGTGACGGGCGTTGACGAGAAAGGCGGCGTCATCGATGTTCGGGATCCCCTGGCCCGACTGTTGCGCGAACGGATTGAAGCCGCCGGCGACACGGCGGCTGATCAGGCGCGTGCGCTCATATCGGTCGAAGCTGTATTTGGCGACGACCTGAAGGACAGCGCCGAGTTTGTAACAGCGGTAACGAATTCATATGGTCGATTGATTCGAGACGGCGCGCAAAGAGCGGTGGCGGGTCTCGTTGGCGATTATATCGGCCCTCATTGACAAGAGCCTATACGCCTAACTTTGCGGCCCCAAGGATATGCGAAGCGAACGCTGGACCGCCTCAAGGGGTTTTGGATTTTTTAGACACATTGTGCGGACTGTACGAATGCGATCGCGCGCAGGGGAGAACCAGATCCATTGACGATCGGCAACGGAAGCGTCGCCAGGTAGCAGATCGGCGGGAGGATGCCGAGACGGGCGAAGTTTTCCCCTATCAGAATGCCGGCTCCCAGCAGGATATGGTGAGCGGGAAAATCGCTGCTGCCAAAGCAGTCGATCGATAGGCAGTCCGAGCCAACGATTCGCACCCCGCGCGCCGCCAGCAGCTCGCAGGTGGCCGAGGAAAGCCCCGGCCAGTCCGCTAGGAACTCGCGCGGATGATCATCCCAGAACCGGTCCCACTCGAAATGGAAGAAGACAGCGTCGTCCTTGGCGATCGGCCCGTTCTTGGCCTCCCAAGCCATGACGACTTCTGGCTCTACAGCCGCGCGGGGGGCCATACCTTTCGTGTGGATTGTGGCCATGCGGCCGAAGAACTTTTCGAGGGGCGCTTCCGAAATAGACCAGCCGCCTGGCGTTCCGATGAAATGGGACGGCGCGTCGAAATGGGTTCCGGTGTGCTCGCCCATGGACAGGGCGTGGAAGCAACTGACGTCGCCGCGCTCTAAGGATTCTACGACCTCTTGACAAAAGAGAGGATGGCTTGGCCACACTGGCATTCCGGCCTTGAGCGGATGGGTGAGATCGACGAGCTTTGCGGCCGCAACCGCTTTTAAAAGCGCGTCTACGGAATCTGGAGGAGAAGCCCAATTGGTCATGACCTTTAACCCGGCTCAGCTTCCGCGGGCGCGCGGCGCGATTGCAACAATCAAAATGATGAGAACGCCGGTGAGCAAGAAACGCACTCCAGCCTCGAAGTGAAACGTATTCAGCATCGTCGCCATGAGATTGAAAAACAGCGCCGCTCCCCAGATGCCGAGCGGGTTTGCCTGACCTCCGGCTACGCTGGTCCCTCCCAACACAACGACAGCGATGGACTCCATGAGATAAGTGTCGCCCATATTCAGCGCCGCGCCGCCCGTGAAGCCGGACAGCAGAAAGCCCGTCAATGCGGCCGCGGTCCCGCACAGCATGTAGGCCGTCAGACGAACGCGGCCCACTTCGACGCCAGCGAGATCCGCGGCCCGTTCGCTCTGACCGGCCGCGAGCAACTGACGGCCGAAAACGGACCGACGCAGGACAATCATCATAACAAGCGTCAGGATCATCACCGCGACAGGCATCGCTTGCACGCCGCCGACACGCCAAACCGCGAACCACGACAAGATTTCCGGCGGCTTGAGAGTCGCCTCTCCGCCGAAATTGAAAGTAAAGGATTGAAAAACGAAGCTCCAGGCCAGAGTGGCTATGATCGGCGGCAGACGCAGCGCCGTGATGGCAAGAAAATTGAGAGCCCCGGCCACGGCGCCGACAGCCAGTGCGGCCAGCAGACCGGGCGCCGTCATACTATTGCTTTCGTGCATGATCGTCATAGACACGTAGGCGGCGAGCGCCATGACCGACGGCACGGAAAGATCGATATTGCCCGGACCGGAGGCGATCACCAGCATCTGTCCCGTTCCGACGGTGACGCTAAAGGCGCCAAACGCCAAGGCGGCTGACAAGGTCGAGCCAGCGCTGCCCAGTCCAGAATAGACCGTAGTCGCAATCCACATCGCCAAGGCGACAATGAAGCCATAGGTCCACGGCGCTATGACGACACGCGGATGCGCGAGACTCATTGCGTTCGCTCCGCGGTCAAGGCTCGTCCGGCGAGGACCAGAAATAAGATCACGCCCTGCGCGCCGATTTGCCATGTTGGCGGCACTTGCAAGAAACTCAGCAGTGAGCCGGCCAACGATAGCGTGAGCGCTCCAATCACCGCGCCGACCGGCGACACCATACCGCCCGTGAAAGAACCGCCTCCAAGGATCACGGCGCCGACGCTCAACAAGGTATATGCCGGCGCGACGTTTGGATCTCCAGAGGTCGTAAGACCGGTCAGCGTGAGACCCGCCAGCAAGGCGAGCAGCCCAGCGGCAGCGTATGTCGCCGCGCGTATCCCGATAAGCGACCAGCCTGCGCGCTCGACCGCGCGAGCGTTCGCTCCGGCTCCACGCAGCACGGCGCCGTAGGACGAGCGGGTGATGAAGAAATGCCCTACCCCGGCCGCCAGGATCGCGATCCAAATCGGCAAAGGCAAACAAGGCGGCCGCCAACTCATGAATTCGCTGAGCCAGTCCGGCGCGGATCCCCCTGGAGACGGCAATAAGATGATCGACGCGCCAAGCCAGATAAAGGACATGCCGAGCGTTACGATGATCGAGGGAAGCCGCTGCACGTAAATCAGGACGCCAAATGCCGCATAGGCGACGATCATGACGACATAAATCAGAGTCGCCTCGGCTGGCGCATTTTCAAGGTAGAGCGCCGTCACGCAAGTGGTGAGCCCCACGAAGCTCCCATTCGAGAGGTCGATGTCGCCCAGCATGATCACCAGCATTTGCGACAGGGACGCAAACACCAGCGGGATCGCGAATCTAAACAGGAGCGTGAAGCCGAAAAAGCTGAACGCCGCAGGTCGGATCCAGAAGATAATCGCTAGCATAATCGCCAGCGCCGCTACGGGCAGGCCCACCTGAACGGCATCCCTTAATCGCGGGACTCGCGACGCGACGCGTCGATGCATCGCCGCTTCAGTCACTGCCGCCTCCGAAGGAGGATTCGAGAATACGCGAAGGTTCAATTTGCCGCCCCATGAGCTGAACCGCGGCGCGTCCTTCGCGAAAAACGTACAGCCGCTCACAATTGGTCAGCTCTTCAAGTTCCGTCGTGTACCATACGAAACAGCGTCCCTTCGCGGCTTCGCTCCGGATCAACTGATAGACCTCCTGTTTCGTGCCGACGTCGACGCCGCGCATCGGATCATCCAGGAAGATCACCTTGGCGTCGGAGGCGAGCGCACGCGCGAACAAGACTTTTTGCTGATTGCCGCCGCTGAGGCTCAGAATAGGCGTGTCGATAGAGGGCGTCTTGACGTTCAAACGATCCGACCAGGCTTGAGCGAGGCGCCTCTCGGCTTTGGAGGAAATCAGTCCGCGCCGGCGCAACGCCTTGACGCTACGGATCGTCAGGTTGTCTGCAACGGACCAGAGCGCGAAGACGCCTTCGGAGCCGCGATCGCCCGCGACATAGGCGACCGGGGGCGCGAGACCATGCGCGCTTCTTTTTCGACCGGTCGAATAGAGCGCTCGCAATCGCTCTCTCTGCCCGTGGCCTTCCAGCCCTGCAAATCCGATGATCTCGCCAAGAGCCGCTTCAATAGAAAGGTCGCCCGCACCGCGCCCCGGGGAATCGACGACAAGCGGACCCCGAGAGGCCGGTTCGTCTTCCCGGATGGTGCGCTCCCGAGGCGCCTCGATGCTGCCCATGAGCGCCACGAGCGCAGCGCGGCTGAGGCGCTTGGCGTCGCGTTCCGCCACAATCTGACCGTCGACCATGACGACAACCCGATCGCAGACCGCCAGGATCTCGTCGAGCCGATGCGTAATCAAGATGCAGGCAATCCCCCGTTCCGCGGCGCTCCGGATATAAGCGAGCAATTGCTCAGCCGCTTCATGGCCAAGCGCCGAGGTCGGCTCGTCAAGGATTACGCATCGCACCGATGTGTCGGTCACGCTAAAGGCGCGCGCGATTTCGACCATTTGCCGCACGCCGATTGGCAGATCTCCCACCCGAACGCCGACTGGAACCCCGTGGTTGGGAAAGATTTCGTCCAGTGTCTGGAGAATCACGGCCCCGGCTCGCTTACGCCATCCAGGGCCGCGCAGCGGACGATGAATTATGCGCGTGTTTTCGGCGAGATCAAGATTGGCGCAGAGCGACAGTTCCTGAAAGACACAGCGCAAACCGTAGTCCTGCGCGCGATCAGGACTCCATGCCGTCACATCGACAGCCTCAAGATTGAATGTCCCGCTCGATCGCTGCACCGTGCCCGCCAAGACGTTCATCAGCGTCGACTTGCCGGCGCCGTTGTGGCCCACCAGGCCCACCACCTCGCCAGGACCGATCCTGAAATTCACTCCCCGCAGGGCGTGAACTGCGCCGTAGTTTTTGTGAACGTCGCGCACATCGAGAAAGGCGGGCGAGGGTTCAAGCGCGGGAACGGTCGGCGCGACGACGGTGGGCGCGGACATTAAGTCACTTTGGAGCCGGCACTGCCGGCAAGGGCGTATGGTTGGCGTTCGCGTCAATGATCTCGGCGACGAGCGCCTGCGAATATTCTGCGTTGACGACGCCACCGTTAGGAACCTTGCTCAGCCACGCGTCCAGATCCTTCTGATCGATGCGCAGCAATGGAACCTCGACGAATTTTGGCATCTTCTTGCCGGCCAGCACTTGTTGAGCGACCCAGAACGCCACCTGAGACACACTCGGGGTCGCTCCGAGCGAGAAGGTCTCGTAGCCACCGGCGTCGTATTCTTTTTTCCAGAGCGCGAGTTCGTCCTGACGATTGCCCATGATGATGATCGGCAATGGGCGGCTGGCGGATTTGAAGGCCATCGCGGCTCCGTAGCCATCACCGCCCTGCGTCAGCACGGCATCGATTTTCGGCAGGGACGGCAATACGCCGGAAACCTCCTTCTGAGCGACCGTCGCGGTCCACTGGCCGTAGACCTCGTTGACAATCTTGATGTTTTGATGCGCTTGCGCAGCCTTTTCGACGCCAGCATGAAGTCTCTTGTCGAAACCATCGCCGGCCATGCCGCGAATCTCCAGGAGGTTCGCGTCCTGCTTACCCAGTCGGCTCGCTATGTAGTCCAGCTCCGCCTTCCCATAAGTGTCGAGGTCGTAATCAACGCGATAGGCGCAGGGCTCGGTCACGCCGCTCGCGAAGGCCACAACCACAATACCGGCGTTACACGCATCCTTGACGACGCCGTTGAGCGCCGTGTCGGAGCCGGCGAGCACAATGATGGCGTCATAACCCTGAAGCACGAGGTTTTGCATTTGGGCGGCCTGTTCGGTCACCGAATTATTGGAGCTGACAACCGCAACGTCGGCGATCAGGTGGTCCTTCTTGGCTTGGGCCCCCATCTCCTCGAAGCTCTTGATCATGACCTGACGGAAGGAATTACCTGCATAGGAATTGCTGAAAGCGATCTTTTTGCCGCTGGTGTCGCCTTTCGCGATTCCGTTTTCGGCCAGCGCCGCCATTGGCTGCGTCGCGGCCCAAATGGCGAGCATTGCGCTCAGGGCCGTCGCGTTTTTGAACAGTTTTATCCTCATTGTTCCCTCCTGCTTTATTGTTCTCTTGAGCGCCAGCAACCGCTCGCGTTCATCGCGTGCGAAGGCTGGGCGTTGCGCTGACCGTTGGATCCGCGAAATCAGAATTGGGGAGCAGCGGGTACCAGCCCGGCCGGCCCGGATCGCGATCGTAGGGGTATCCCCCAAGCGAACGGTACAAATCGGCGTAGGTTTGGAGCTTGTCGCGATCCAGCGTAACGCCGAGTCCGGGGCCATCGGGCACTGCGATGCGCCCGTTCTTATAGCGCATCTTCCCCCCGACTATGATGTCGTCGAGGAGATGATGGTAATGCGCGTCCGCCGCGAACGTGAGGTTCGGCAGAACCGCGCCGAGATGCAACATGGTGGCGAGCTGGATGCCGAGCTCGCCCGACGAATGCACTGCAATTCCAAGACCGAATGTGTCGCAGATTTGCCCCGCCCGGATGCAGGCCCGGATGCCGCCCCAGAATGTCGTGTCAAGCAGGATCACATCGACCGCGGGATCGCGCACGTTGGTGGCAAGTTGCTCGAAGTCTATCACGATCGTATTAGTGGCGAGCGGCGTTGCGAGTTTCTCGCGAAGACGCCGCATGCCGGCCAGCCCCCAGGTCGGGTCCTCGAAATAGTCGTTTCGCAGGCCCCCTATCGACTGCCCGAACCTGAGCGCCTGCTCGACCGAAAGGGCGGCGTTCGGATCGTAACGAAGCGTGTCGTCTGGAAAGGCGGCGGCCAACGCCTTGTAGCATTCGAGTTCATAGTCGGGATGGAAGACGCCAGCCTTTAACTTATGCGTCGCGAACCCATGCTCCGCCTTCAGGAGCTTGGCGTGGGCGATTAGTTGATCGATGGTGCGGACTTCGCCTTCGCCCGTCTCCGGATTGACGTACCGATAGAAGAGGTAGCTGGCGAACGCGACCTCGTCGCGCACACGCCCACCGAGGAGTTGATAAACCGGAACGTTTAACTTCTTCCCGATAATGTCCAGGCAGGCGAATTCGATAGCAGCGTGCAATTGTGTCCGGTTGTTGTAGAGCGACGCCGTCGGATTGCAGATGGCGTAGCGCATCCGATTTAAGTTGAAAGGATCATGTCCCACCAGGTACGGCTTCAGTCCGGAGAACGCCAGTTCTGCGCTTTCACCGCCACCGCCCATCTCGCCGAGGCCCGTAACGCCTTCATCGGTCTCGACCTCCACGATCGTTCGGACGAAGCGACCCCAGTGAGTTCCGTTGCTGTGCCGCAGCGGCGCTTCCAGAGGCACTGTGACGGTTGTCGCCCGAATATCTGTTATCTTCATCGGAACTTTCTTTGTCGTTTGATTAAGTTCGCGTCGGACTCGCGGGACGCAGGGCTCGCACGACGATCTCGTGGCGTAGCCGCCCCAAGATTTTAGATTGATGCGAGGCCGCTATTTGACGGCTCGTTCGCCTCGTCGCTTCGAGCGCTACCGATGGGCTCATTGATCAGGCCTGGCGCTTGATTGGCGCACATGATCCGACCCGTCTTCAGTCAGAGCCGCTATGAGTTTACAAACAAACCGCCGCCGATTTGATGGCGCGGACCCACGGGGGCGAGGTACGCGCCGCTCAGACCTGCCCATTAGCGTTTGGCCCTCCCGATAATTAGTTCCGCCAGCCGCTCGGTGAGGATACTAGTATCCTAGATGAAGGTCAAGCAACAGGGGCTTCGCTAGGTGTTGAACGCTGGCTAAGTCGCCGCAGCGTTCGCAGCCGAGTTCTGGGACTTGAGGGATGCTGTCGGCGGGGCTGCGTGAATGTAAGCCATAATTGCATGCGACATCTCTCCATAGTCGCCGCTGTTCTCAAATTTACCAACCAAGCGATAGTGGTCCATCACTGCGATGCGATCGGATAAAGTGATCAGCTCGGGCATATCGCTCGATATGACCAGCACAGCGCGTCCTTCACGGGCAAGCTTGTGAAGAAGCTGATGAAAATAAGCCTTTGTCTTGACGTCGATCCCAACGGTCGGCTCATCGACGATAAGAACCCTAGTCCCAGCAGCGAGCCATTTCGCGAGGCTCACTTTCTGTTGATTACCGCCAGACAGGTTTTCTACAAGTTGATCCAGTGACGAGGCTTTGACTTCCAGGGCGCTTAGCACCGGAGCGACGAGACGAATGACCGTGGCGTCGCGGAGAAAGCCAAACCAACCTCTCAATCGTGACCAGACAGTCGATCCGACATTGGCCAGAACGCCATGGCTGAGTATCACGCCTTCCTGCTTGCGATCCTCACTGACATAGCCGATACCGAATCGGTGAAGGGCTTCGCGCGGACTTCCTATCGAGACAGGCGCCCCGTCGATCCGGATTTCACCATGTGTGATCCGGTCGAGGCCGATAATGGCGCGCGCCAACTCGCTTCGTCCGGCTCCCACCAGACCGTAGAGCCCGACGATCTCTCCCGAACGCAGATCGAGATCGATATCGCGATGGCCGCCCAATGTTGCGACGCTAGCAAGCGACAACGTCACTGGCAGATCGGTCCGCTGGTTCCGACCAAGGTCAGGGATAGGCTCGGCACGGCCGATCATGAGAGAGACGATATCGCTTCGGCTCATTCCTGCGAGGGGGCGGCTGAGGCACGCATTGCCGCCATCGCGCAGAACGGTGACCGCGTCACAAAGCTCCAGGATTTCTTCAAGTTTATGACTGACGAACAAGATTGCGACGCCCTGATCGCGAAGGCGACGCAGCATGCGAAACAAGGCCTGCGTTTCGCTAAGCGTCAGCGACGCGGTGGGCTCGTCCATCAGCAATATGCGCGACTGCTGGGACAGAGCGCGCGCGATCTCGATCATCTGCGCCGTCGCTACGTTCAATTCCGAGACGAGACGGCGGGGATCGATGTCGAGTTCCAGCAAACGCAACCAATGCGTCGCCTCATCATGAACAGCGCTGTAATTTATCGGGCGCAATGAGGCGCTGGCGATTCGATCGAGCAGGATGTTCTCGCCGACAGAGAAACGTGGGATGAGGTTTCGTTCTTGATGGACGACGCCGATTCCTGCTTCGATCGCTTGGAGAGGATTTGCGAAACAAACAGGCTTGCCAGACACACATATCTCGCCGCCTTCCGGAGATTGTGCCCCCGTGATGATTTTAATGAGCGTCGACTTGCCGGCGCCGTTCTCGCCAAGCAGCGCGTGAATGCTTCCAGGATCAAGGCGCAAAGAGACGCCGCGCAGCGCCTTCACGCCAGGGAATGATTTCGTGATCTCGGACAGATCGAGAGCGGGCGACATTTCACACCGCCTTGGTCTGTCGTTTGGACCTGAAACGATTGACGCCCACGGCCGCGAGGATCAGCAAACCCAGAAGGAACTGCACGTAATAGGGATCGACCTGGAACAGCACGAGCGCCTGAGTGATCAGGACGACGAGCGCAACCCCCCAAACCGCGCCAGCTACGCTGACATACCCGCCGCTGAGTATCGCCCCGCCGATAACTGGAGCCGTGAAGGAGGGAATCAGCCAGTCATCGCCAATCGTCGGTTGACCGACTTGAAGGCGCGCGACCGCCATCATGCCCGCCGCGCCGGCAAGCAGACCAGATAAAGCGTGCGTCGCGATGACGGCGCGTGAGACCGAAATTCCTGCGAGCCTTGCCGCATGCTGATTTGCCCCTACCGCGAGGATCTGCCGACCCAGCGGAATACGATCGAACAAGCACCACACGAAGACCACGGCAATCGCCGCCGGAATCAGGAGCACGGGAACAGGGCCAGAAATTGAGGCCGTGCCGACCGCTTTTACAACAGCCGGTATATCGTACAGCGGCTGGGCCTGTGTGAGGCCAAGGTTGACCCCCTTATAAGCAGCCAGAGTCGCTAACGTGATAACGAATGCCGAAATGCCTGCCCGAGCCGTTAGCAAACCATTGATGAGGCCGCATGCGAGACCAAGCGCGAGTCCCAGCAAAACCGCAAGCCAGGGAGCGACGCCGCCTGCCTGCATAGCGCCCGCAAATGCGACGCCGACCAAACCGCCGATGGAGCCTAGGGAAAGATTCGTCTGGCCGAGCGCGATTACCGCCAACTGCCCAAGCGCGATCATCGTCGACAAGGCAATCGCATCAAGCAGGACAAAAATATTGTACGAAGACAAGAAGTCCGGCCGCAGAACGCTTAAAAAAATCGCGCCCCCCAGAGTGAGGATCGCGAGCCCCAACCAATCAGAGGAGAGCCGTAGCGTCGCCGTCATCGACGATCGCCGCTGGCGAAGACGCGCATTCGCGCCTTATCGATCATTACGGCGCCAAGCAGAAGCATGCCGAGGAAAAACTGCAGCCAGAACGCCCCGACATGGAGCAGCAGAAGCCCATTGTTGATCACGGAGATCAGCACTGCGCCGAGGACGGCGCCCAGCACCGACACGCGGCCGCCACTCAGCGACGCGCCGCCCAGAACCGGCCCAAGAAAAGCGGGCAAAAGCCAATCCTGACCAAGATTTCCCGCCATTGAGGGGATCGCAGCGCCATTACGCATTGACAGCATTACGCCCGCAACGGCGGCAAGGATTCCGGCCATCGCGTGGCACAACGTGACCGCCCGCGATGCGGAGATCCCGGACAGTAGGGCCGCTCGAGCGTTGGCGCCGACAGCCAGCATGTCACGGCCTATCGCGGTCAGACGATAAAGATAAGCCATCATGCAGGCTATCAGAACGCTGTAGACAAGCAGCGGTGAAACAGCGCCGAATAAATGTTGTTGCGCAGGAAGGCTGAAATCATCGGGAAGGCTGTCGAACGGCTTCGCCGTCGTCAATATGATCATACCTCCAAAGAAGACGCTCATCGTCGCAAGCGTGACCACGAAGCTATGCATGCCCGTGCGCACGATTATCTGACCATTTGCAAAGCCGAGCAGACCACCCAGCGCCAACCCCACGGCGACGCTCGCCGGCGCCGGCCATCGACAGGCCTCCATCAGCCAGCCCGCCAAGATGCTGGCGCAAACCCCGATCGCGCCGATGGACAGATCTAGTCCACCCGAGACGATCACCGACATCATGGAAAGGCTGATGAGGATGTTGACGGCCGCCGATCGGCTCAAGCCGAACTGGTTGAACGGCGAACTGAAGCCGCGAGTCGATAACCAGAAGCCGGCGAAAGCGAGCACAACCAGAAGCAGCAACCCAAACTCGGACGAGAGCAGGAAACGTCCCAGCTTTCCGCCGAGGCGCCCCGCATTCTCATACTGCGTTTCTGTTGCGTCAGAGCCCTGCGCCGGCGGGAGACCTTCCAGCATCAAGGGCAATCGAGATATTTCTGCTGGAAGCTCGCGAGAATATCCTTTGTCACGCCCTGCATCTTGTCTTGATAGTTGGCAAGGTCGCTCGCCCCCACATATGCCGTGCCGCTATCGACAAAATGCGTCGTCTGGGGAGTCTTTAGCCAGGGCGCGTCCGTCTTGACCTTGCAGCCGGACATCAATTTTCCAAGCGCGTAAGATCCAATATACGCCTGTCCGTAAGGATTCTGAAGCATCGTTCCCGTTACGTAGCCGTCTTTGATCCCCTCCAAAATGATGGGATCGTCATTGAGGCCGATCATATGAATTCGCTTGTCGCCGATTTTCCGCAAAGCGGTGGCGGCGACGGTCGCCGGTATCCAGGCGGTCGCGATGATTCCTTCAACTTGCTTGCCCTGCGTCGCAAGGAATGCGTTGATCTTGTCCTGGGCCGGTTCCGGGGCGTCGATGTCGGCAATCGTTTGAACAAGCTCCACCGACCCGTTGGTTTCGGCGACCGCCTGCTTAACGCCATTGATTCGTAACGCCGTACCCGGGTCAGTGAGAAAACCCGTGAAATGCGCGATGCGGCCTTTCCCGCCCATTGCCTTGATCAGTTCCTTGGCTCCCAGATAAGCCGAGTGCTCGGTATCGGTCGCGAAGCAAAAGGCGGCCTTGCTAGGATCTTGCAAACAACCCGCTAAAGCGATCACAGGCATTCCCTGATCGACCAATTCACCGACGACGTTCCGGCTGCCTGCTGGGTCGCCGGGAAAGACCAGGAATGCGTTATAACCCTGAGAGGCTAGACTCTCGATCAGATCGTTCTGCTGGCTCAGCGACCAGCTTTGCGGAACCTTGTAATCCGCAGCGCCAAGATGAAAGTCGCGCGCCGCGTCTTTCCCCGCTTGGGGCCACGACGCGAAATACGGATGCGGGCCGCCTGCTACAATCGCCACTTTCGTCGAATTCGCATCCGCCGCGATGGCGCTGCTGACGAAGAACAGCAGAGCGAGCGCCGCCAGACTTACGAAAGGCAAGCCGATTCTGCTCCGGACCGCCGCACCGATTGTCGATCGAAAATTTCCGCTTATTGCTAGCATGAATCCCCTCATCGGCGCCGCCTCCCCACTTCCCATTTTTGTCGTTCGAGCAATTATTGGATACTAGTATCCATAACGATTGTCAATCGCCACTGTCGCGGTTCCTATCGCATGGAGTTTGACTTGAAGGCCGCGCTATACTCTCAAGAGGTATGAATGGGGGATTCGGTCGTGACGCCTGGAATTGCAGAGAAAGCGCTGGACCCCAATGAGGCGCTTGGACCTCAAATTAAGCGAATACTCGTACAACGTATCTTGACGAACGTGCTTCGCCCGGGAGAGCGGCTGTCGGAGAACGAGCTCTCCGCTTCGCTCGGCGTTAGCCGTCAGCCCGTAAGAGACGCCTTGATCCGGCTGGGCGAAGCCGGGCTCGTGCGCGCGCTTCCGCAGCGCGGAACGGAGGTTACGCGCATCGATCTCCAAAGCGTCGATAGCGGCCGCTTTCTTCGCGAAGCCGCGGAACTCGCCGTGATCCGGGAAGCCGCGCTGAGGAGCAAACCTTCGGCGATCAAGACTATGGAACAGATCGTCAGCGCGCAGGAGCGTGCAGTAAAGCAGGAAGATCATGCCGCCTTCCTCTCGCTCGACGACGAGCTTCATTTCACCTTCGCCGCCTCGATCGGACACGGAGACGTCTGGCGAACTTTGCAAAACGTCAAATTGCAGATGGATCGTGTGCGCTATCTCAGCCTCCCCGATGCAACGCCTGGAAAATTGTTGATCCAACAGCACAAAGCCATCATCCGGGCTTTGAACGCGCGCGATCCCGATTCCGCCCAGACCGCCATGCGGGAACATTTGTCGGAGCTCCTCTCGTCTCTGCCGCGGCTCGTCAGAAAGCTCCCTGACTACTTTGACGGATCGGCGTCCGCATGAACGAGATTGGCGATCGTTATTCAATCGACGGTTGGATTGAGCCAAACAAACGCCAGTCTCTCGATAAGTCCTATCTGCGCCGAGGGAATGGCATTCCAGCGCTGTGTGCGGTCGCGGCTCCATCCACCGGAATGATGGCGCCAGATAGGTAGGACGCCTTCGGAGAGACGAGGAAAGCGATCACTTCGGCCACTTCCAGCGACGTGGCCATACGCTGCTGCGGGAGCTGAAGCTGGCTATTCGAATGATGTTGCTCGATCATGCCGGCCATCATCGCGGTGTCGGTAGGGCCGGGGCAAACGCAGTTCACCCGAATGCCGTCGCGGCTGTAGTCAACCGCCCAGGAGCGCGTCAACGCCACGATAGCGCCCTTGGTCGCCGTATAGGCGTCCGCCCAAGGCATGGCCCGCATGGCGGCGACGCTGCCCAACGTCACAATAGACCCATCCTGGCGCAACTTCGGACGAAAGGCGCGCACGCTGAGCATACACCCGGTCAGATTGACGGCGAGCGTCTTGTGCCAGGCATCAAGGGAAAGCTTCTCCGCCGGTCCATCCTGCGGACGAAGATTAATGCCTGCGGCGAGCACGAGGGCGCCGATCGGGCCAATTTCAGAGGCGACGCCGACCAGCCCGCTTTCGTCCGTGACGTCGCAAATATGACTATGCACATCCGCGAGTTCACTCGGCCGCCGATCGATCACATGCACCGACCAGCCGCCATCCCTCAAGAGCGCCGCGACTGCCCCCCCGATTCCCGACGCGCCGCCGGTGACGACCGCCAGTGAGAAATTGTTTGGCAAAGAATGTTTCCTTCCGTGTCTCTCAGCAAAAAACTGAGCGCCGCCGAGTCCGGCGGCTGTCCGCCGTCATTTGGGATTGACCAGCCGGAAGACCGGCAAAGTAACGCCGATGTCTGATCGCGTTTCAAAGTCGACAGTCACCCGATCGCCGCATTCGGCATGTTCCGCATCGCTTCCGATCAGATTGGTCATGAGCTGAACGTCTTCATCCAAACGGACAATGGCGATCACATAGGGCAGCCGATCCTCAAAGCCTGTCGGCGGCGCAGCCTTCTGCACCGTCACCGAATAGATCTCGCCCTCGCCTTTCGAAGCGCGCCAGCCAAGATCCTCGCCAAGACAATGGGGACAGACCCGCTTGGGATACATGATGGAGGCGTCGCAGGACCGGCAGTGCTGGATCACGAGGCGGCGCTGAGCGGCCGCCTCCCAGAATGGCGCGCTCCAGGCGGTGGGATTGGGATGGGATGCTGTATTCGCCATCGTCAGGCTTCCTTCGACAAGATTGTCACGTGAGAGTCCATCCAGGTTCCGCCGGACGCGGTCTCCGCCGCGTTTACGGCGCCAGGAACCTGTCGCTCTCCCGCCTTTCCCATCAACTGACGGAACGCCTCGACCAGCACGGCGACGCCGCCGCCTGCGCCGGTATGGCCCTGAGAGAGCATGCCGCCATTGGTGGTCATCGGCATGGAGCCGCCAGGCGAAGTCTCCCCCGCGGCGACGAAAGATCCCGCCCGTTCACCGCGGCATACGCGGAGCGCGTCCAAGGCGATCAGCGGAAAGACCGGATAGGCGTCGTAGAGTTCCGCAATATGAATATCCTTGGGCTCCAGTCCCGATTGCTCATAGGCTTCGACTGCGGCCTCGAAGAAGCCGAGCCTGGCGAGATCACGGTCTTGCGACACTGAATAATGCGTAACCTTTGAGGCGTGGGCGCGCACATACACCGGCGTCGGCGTTATCGCTGCGGCTTCGCTGGCGCGGGCGACGACAAAGGCGCTCGCCCCGTCCGCGAGCACGTTACAATGTTTTGCCCGTAACGGAGTCGCAACGATTTTCGAAGTCATCACGTCCTCAAGCGAAAGCGGCGAGCGAAACATCGCGTTCGGATTGAGCTGCGCCCATTTGCGCAAGGCTACGCAGACAGAGGAAAGTTCCGCCGCGGTCGAGCCGGTCTCGTGCATGTAGCGTTGCGAGATCAATGCTCCAACGGCGTTCATGTTGTGCCCATAGGGCGCTTCCCATTCTTCCGAGACGCCCGTGGTTGCGAAAAGGTCGATCCCCATCTGCCGGGGGAGCGAGCCGACGGCGTCCGAATGCACACACAGAACGGTGCGCGCCGCTCCCGTCGAGACCAGGGCCTCCGCCAGGGCAAGCATGCTGGAGCTGCTAGCTCCTCCGGCCATGACCTGCACGTTCATGGCGGCGCTGCGCAGCATGCCGAGCTCTTCGCACAACCTTGAGAATATCAGATCGACGTTGAAATGCCGCGACGCCAGAGCGCCGGTCGGCATGACGACGTCAATGTCGCGCGGACCAAGGCCCGCATCCAGAATTGCGCCCTTGCAGGCCAAAACCGCCGCTTCGAGTTCAGATCGGTCGGGGAAACGCCCCGATGGCACTTCCCCTATTCCCACCACGGCGGCCGTCGCTCTTCGCATTATGTTCCCTCGCTTATCGCTGTCTGTGTCGAAATCGCCGGCGTGCGTCTCAAGAAACCATCCCGTCCAAACTGCCGAACGTCCATCAATTCAATGTACCGCTGCGAACATGATTTCTTCCTCGGTTACGTTTCCTGGTGTGAACTCCTCGACGATGCGTCCCTTCTGCGACACAAGAATGCGATCGGAGAGCGACAATATTTCTGGAAGGTAGGAGGAGATCACAACGACGCCGAGCCCTTGATCGGCGAGGCCGTTGATCATCTGATGAATCTCGGCGATCGCGCCGACGTCAACGCCCCGGGTCGGCTCATCGAAGATGACGACCGCCGGCGTCTGCGCCAGCGATTTGGCGATAACGACTTTTTGCTGGTTGCCGCCTGAGAGTTCAATGACCCGCGCTTCCGCGCTGATCGCCTTGATGGAGAGCTTGGCCGTCCATTCTTGCGCCAGCGCCGCCATGTCGGCCATCGAGACAATCAAAGGCGGTCTCTTTCGCGCCGAAAGGACGCCGATCGCAATGTTCTCAGCGATCGACATCGTCTCGAAGAATCCTTCGACCTTCCGATCCTCCGTCACATAGACGATGCCGTCGCGCACCGCTTGTCGCGGGATTCGATAACGCACCGCCCTGTCTTCCAGGCGAATTTCACCGCCGTAGAAGATGTTGCGCTTGGCGATGCCGGCGACGATCTTGGCGGTTTCCGTCCTCCCGGAGCCGATGAGGCCAAACAGCCCCGTAATCTGTCCGGCATAAACGCTGAACGAGGTATTCCGGACCGCATCGCCCATCGAAAGATTCTGCACGCTCAGGAGCTTTCGCCCTGGCGCGCGCGCACTTCGCCGGGTCCGGGGGTCCAGCCCCTCGTTGACAAGCGAACGCCCGACCATGGCGCTCACGATTCGATTCCGGTCGAACTCTCGCGTCGGCCCGGTTGCTATCAGACGACCGTCGCGCAGGACGGTGATCCGTTCCGATATCTCCAGCGCCTCCTCGAGCGCATGCGAAATGAAGACGATCGCGACGCCTTTGGCCGTCAGGCGGCGGACCAGCGCAAAGAAGTGGCGCTTCTCTTCCGGCGTGAGCGAGGCCGTCGGTTCGTCGAAAACAATCAGGCGAGCGTTGTGGCGGACTGCGCGGGCGATCTCGACCATCTGCTTCTTGGCGACGCCCAGCGAAGCGACAGTCGCCCAGGGGTCGACGTTGAAGTTGAGCGATTGCAGGAATTGCTGCGCGGCGATGTAGAGGTTGCGCAGGCGGTTGAAAAATTTCTCGTCGCCGAGGAAGAGATTTTGCGCGACGGTCATCGAGGGTACAAGACTGTTCTCCTGAAAGACCATGTTGATGCCGCGCGCCAACGCGTCGGCGGGGGTTGCAAAGGAAACCGCCGTCCCGTCCACAAGCACTTCGCCGCTGGTTGGCGCCGTGACGCCGGCGAGCACTTTGGTCAGCGTCGACTTGCCGGCGCCGTTTTCACCGAGCAGAGCATGGACTTCGCCCGCGCGCACCGAGAAGTCGACATCCTCGACCGCCGCGACGCCCGCATAGCGTTTGGTCACCGACCGCATCTCAACGAGGGGAGCTGGCGTCATGTCTGGGCTCCTGACGGAGGGAGCGCTATTGCGACGATCGCGTCACCGCCCTTGCTTGTGGCTATGAGGCGACCGCCGACTTCGACGCAGCTCGTGACGCCATGCCGCCGACCGTCCGCGCGACTGTGGAAACTCGATACCGGCCGGAGGTTTGCGTCGAGTTGGACCACGAGGCCATAGGAGCGCGTCGGCGCCCACGGCTTGAGAATGCCGAGTTGTTTGAGGGCGCCCCCCTGGAGCGGCTCCAGGAAGGATTCGGGGGCGTGCAGAGACGGCGCCACCCAAAGATCTGGCGGCATTTCGCGCATCATCCGCTCGCAATAGCGGCGCTCTCTGAGCACGAACTCGATCAATTGGCTGCGCGGAGCGAAGATGGCGATCCAGGCGCCCGCGCCATCCGGGCGCACGACGATGCGCGCGGGATAGCCCGGCAGATCCAGGAGCGCCGGTCTCGAGCCTCCATTCGGCGCAATGGCGACGAGCTGGCTGCGCCAGCTTTCGCTGACCACCAGGTCGCCGTTGCCGACGCGCATGACGCCATAAGGAAAGGCGAGCGCATCGGCGAGGCAACTGGCCTCGCGCCGTCCCAGATGAACGCGCCAGATGGAGCCTGTGGCGCGCCGCTCCATGAGGTCGGCCTTCCAAGCATCTGGCCGATTGTCCTGGCTGCCAAGGCACACGAGCAATGTATCCGTGTCCTCGAAGAGCAGCGCGGTCGGACAGAGAACCGGCCGGTCTCCGCATGTTCGCAGCTCAAGGCCATCATGGACGCCGCCGCGCAAAAGGATCCGGCCATCGACAAGGCCGAGCGCCAGACTTCCATCGACGGCGGCCGCCATACAGGCAATCTCGGCGGGCGCTTCGCCGGCCGGAACGGGCGAGCCGCACGCATCGCCCAATGCGAGAATGGCCCGACCGCTCGTGAACAACACGCGATCGCCTTGAACAACAAGGTTGTCCGGCGCCCCGGCGGCAGTGGCCAGATCGGCGCTCTCGATGAGCTGATTCGGCCGCAACGCGCCATCCATCGGCGGGGTTGTGAGCGAGTAAGCCCCGCTGCCGCGCCACCGATCGGCGAGACGGGACAGAAGCGAACTCATGTCCGGGCCCCCCAATAGGACCCGACGCCAGTCCAGTCGGGGTCGGCGCCGGGAATCCTGTAGCGTCCGATCCTGTTGTTGGAGACGCCGCCGAGATAGAGATAACCCTTATGTTCGCGCATCGACGTGATCATGGGGTGGTTGATTCCGCGCCCGTCCCAGAGGCAATCGACAATCACGCCGGCTTCGTTGAACTTCACGACGCAGCCGGTATTCATGTTCGGGAAGAGCCATTCGTCGGATGCGATCCGTTGCGCCATCCGCCGTCGAAAATTCGGCATGGCGAGTCCAAGATCGAAGGCCGGAGTGCGCATGCCGACCAGCGCCAGCCAGTAATTGCCGTCGGACGCGCGATTGATGTTGTCGGGATAGCCTGGGAGATTTTCGATGACAATCTCGCGGCGGCCGGCCTTGCCGCCGGTGAACCAGTAACGGGAGATCCGGCATCCCCAGGTCTCGGCGAAGAAGAAGGATTCGCCATCATTCGCCATGCAGATTCCATTGGCGAACAGGAGTTTGGAAATCACCGTGCGGGACGACCGGTCGCGCGGATCGTAGCAGATGATCCGCCCGTTGCCGCGCGCCTCCAGCGCATCGACCATCCATTCGGACATATCGAAGCGGATCGTCGCTTCGCTGAAGAAAATCCGCCCGTCCGGCGCGATATCGAGATCGTCGGCAAGACGCATCCTGGAATCGTCGATCACCGACAGCAGGCTGCGGTTGGTTTGGTCGGACAACTTGCTGACGACCCGGTCAGGCGCGATCTTGTAAAGCCCCATGCCAGCGACGCAGACAATGAGGTTTCCCTCGCTGTCGAAGGCCATGCCGAGCGGATGGCCGCCGATATGGGCGAATATTTCCTGTCTGCGATAGTCCGGCGCAATGAAGCGCACGACGTCGCCATGCCGGCTGCCGGTATAGAGATGGTCCGCAGCATCGAGGATCGTGTCCTCCGGCCCGTCCAGTTCTCCAAGGCCGATAAGCTCGACCTCATGCAACCGGTCGTTCACCGCATAGAGAGAGGCCGAGCCCGCCTCGGTCGAGGGCGCAGGAGGAAGCTTGAGATAGGTGGGCGAAACATAGACGCGCGAGAGAAGCTTCGATCGATTCTTGACCCATCGCACATCGATCGCCACAGCGGCGAGCAGGACCACGCCGAGGGCGAAAGACGTAGCGCCGGTTGGGAGGCTCAAGCGGATGAGGCTGCTCGAAACGATGAGCACGGTGATCGCGCCTAGCAGCGCCTTTGCGACCGAGCCGCGCCCGCCGCCCAGGCTGTTGCCGCCCAACACCGCCGCGGTGAGCGCGAGCACCTCAAGACCGACGCCGGTGTCCGAACCGGCGGCGTTGAGCCGCGCCGCATAAAAGACGCCCCCCGCCGCCGCGAGAACGCCGCTCATGACGTAGGTCGTCGCGATCGTGCGGCGAACCGGCAGACCCGCATTGTAAGCCGAGCGCCGCGAGCCGCCGACAGCCAGGATGCGCCATCCCGGCCGCAGACGGGTAAGAAAAAGGTGAGCTGCCGCCGCGACGACCAGCGCGACAATGAGCGCGACGGGTAACCCATGAAACGTATCAAACGAGATGAAATCCCAGATTGGCGACGTGGCGACGGGGTTCGCGACCTTCACCGCATAGGCGAGAATCAGCATGTCGACGATCGAGCGAACGATGATCAAGGTCACAAGGGTCGTCAGAAAAGCCCTGAGCCGGAGATAGCCGACGAGGAAGCCGTTCACGAGCCCGACAAGTCCGCCGCATAGCAGCGCGAGCGCGATGACAACGGGGATCGGCCATCCTAGCATGTTGAACAGCAAGAGCGTGAGGAAATTGGCGAGCGCGAAGACCGAACCAACACTGAGATCGATGCCGCCCGCGAGCATCACGAGCGACATGCCAAGCACAACGAAGATGAGCTCCCCGAGCTCGGCATAGAGAGCGGCGAAGCCTGTCAACGTTACGAGCCCGGGAATCAATGTCCCGAAAACAGCGAGGGTGAGCAGAAGGATCGCGAACGGTATCGCGTTGTCGATCCACGTCTTGGACAGGATTTCGCCCAGGACGTGATCGGGAACGAGGCGATATCGCCAGCGGGTCAGGAACTCGGACAACATGATTGGGGAAACCCACGAACGCCGCGCGGCGCCGTCGGCGGTCCGGGGTCGGATCGCCGACGGCGTGGACAAGCTCAAGGCCCGTATTTCTGAACGTCCGGGAGGCTCCAGCACGCGCCGGTGTAGAGCGTGTCCTTGGTTATCGTTTTGAGCGGCGTATAGAGCGCTTCGGTATGAACGCCGGCGCTTTCAGGTTTGACCTCGAGGAGGCTCCTGACCGTCATCATCAGGTCGCGCGCCTGCCCCTTGGCGTCATAGCTGATGTAAGTGGTGAAAGCGCCGCTGGCGATGTTGTCGCAGGCCGAAGCTTGGTTTCCGCCGCCTGAACTCACGACGTAGACTTGGCCGGTCTTGCCCGCTTCCTTGATGGCCGCGGCGACGCCGACGTCCATATTGTCCCACATGCCGATGAAGGCGCAGAGGTCGGGGTTCGCCTTCAGCACGGTCGTTGCGATCGCGTGCGCTTTGCTCGCATCCCAGTCCGCCGCCTGATTAGAGACGATCTGCACATCGGGATGGTTTTTGAGCACGTCCTGGATGGCCTGGATGCCATATTGGGATGTGGGGTTGGTGAGCACGCCCTGCATGACCGCGATCTTGCCCGATTTTCCGCTGTCCTTTCCGCAGAGTTTGACGACGGCGTTCGTCTGCTTCACGGCGATGTCGTACCAATCGGCGCCGATAAAGGCGTCTCCGTTGGCTCCTGATTTGAGGTTCATGGTCACGACTGGAATGCCCGCCGCATTGGCGCGCTGCACGAGCCGCGTATAGGCCTGGATTTCAGGCGGATGAATCACGAGGACGTCGGGTTTCTCGGCAATGAGCTGCGTGATCGCCTGGGCGCCAGCGTCAACGCTCCAGTTTGGATCGCGGATCGTGAGCTCGTAACCATAGAGCGCCGCATCCTGCTTCAGCCCCGCCGCCCAGGCTTCGGTCAGATCGAACCCCATCGCGATCGGAACAAAGGCGACCTTCTTGCCTTTCAAGGCGGCGTTGGCGCCTTTGACGAGGCCGTCGTCGGGCTCATCAGCCGTCGCGAACGACGCGAAGCTTGCTGTCGCCGCTGCGAGCAACAAGGCGAATCCAAGCTTTTTCAATGTCGATTTCATCGTGAAGTCCTCCCGTTGATTGCATGCCGTTTGCACTGTCGTTTCCTCCTTCTTTCCCGCGATGACCTTTTCCAGGCGGGTATTGAATGCGATCTAGATGTCGCCTTGCTGAGATGTCTGTTCGTCGCGCGGATTGACGAGGGAATCCACGATGATCGCGACGAGCAGAATGAGGCTCTTGATGATGCTTTGCAGCGTGTATTGGACATCCATGATGGTCATGCCGTTTAGAAGCGTCCCGATCAGCAGCGTGCCCACAAGCACGCTGCGAATCTTGCCCTTGCCGCCGCTAAGTCCGATGCCGCCGATGACTACGACCAGGATGACGTCGTAAACGAGGTTCGAGCGCGCAATGCGCGTCTCCATGCTGTCGACCGAGGTCGCCATGACAATGCCGGCGAGGAACGCCACGCCAGCGGACAGTACATATTGCAGGACGATCGTCGGACGGACCGGCACGCCGGTCGTGCGCGCCGCCAACGGATTGTCGCCCATGGCGTAGATGAAACGGCCGGGCAGCGAATGGTGCAGGAAGACATGCATCAGCGCCGCGACGATCCCGAAAAGCACGACGGAGCTCGGGATGCCGACGATCTGGCCGCTCCCAATCCATTTGAACCAGCCGTCCCCGCCAGCCTTCAAGTAAATGAGGTTGTCGTTGAGCAACGCAGCGCGAACGAAGCCATAGGCCGCCGTCCCCATAGCGAGCGTTGCGAAGATTGCCGGTATCTCGACATAGGCGATCAGCATGCCGTTGATCAGGCCGATGACAAGAGCGAGCGCCAGCCCCAGGGCGATCGCGAGCGCGATCGGCATTCCGCCATTGGCCAATTGAAGGGTCGCAGCAACCGAAACAGCCATATTGGCGACGATCGACAAATCGATGCCGCGGCCGATGATCGCCTGGGCCATAGCGAGACCGAGGATGCCCAGAATCGCAACGTTCTGGATCAGCGACAATACATTCGAGGTCGTGAGGAAATTATTCAACGTCACGGAGAAGCCGAGAAAGACGATCGCCGTGATGGCGATCACAATGTTCTCCTGCTGGACATAGCGCCAGGCCGGCTTCCCAGAGGCGGCGAACAGACTCACGGCTTTGTCCCCCCGAAGTCTCGGTCGGCGACTCGTCGCTCAAGAAGATCGCGCCGGATTTTGCCGGTGGCGTTCCTCGACAATTCCTCGTCGGCGATAAAGAGGACGTCTTTGGGCAGCTTGAAGCGGGCGATCCGCCCGTTCAGGAGGTCCATGACGTCGGCGCCGCGGAGCGTCGGATCGCGCGCCACAATCAGCAGGACCGGAATCTCGCCCCATTTCTCATCGCGCTTGCGGACGACAACGGCTTCCGAGACGCGGTCCGAGGCAAGCAATATCCGCTCGATCTCCGCCGGATAGATGTTCTCTCCGCCCGATTTTATGAGGTATTTGCGTCGATCGACGAAATCGAGCGTGCCGTCTGGGTTGCGGACGAAATCGTCGCCCATGTGGAACCAACCGCCGCGAAATTCGCGCGCATTAACCTCCGGAGCATTCCAGTAGCCGCTGAACAAAGTTGGAGAGCGCAGGCTCATCTCGCCAACTTCGCCGACCGCCACCTCTTCATCCTCATCGTTCACCAGCCGGATCTGGCAGAAGGAGCTTTGCAGCTTGGGCTGCGGCGGCAAGACGACGCCGATCGGAATCTTCGACCGGCTGGCCGGTGCAATTCCAGTTTCGGTCGAGCCGAAACTATTAAGAAAAGGCGCCCCGACCAGACGCGTGATCTCTGCAATCTGATGGCCGGGAATCAGGTTCGCCATGCAGCCGGCGGCGGCGACGCCTTTGGCCGCAGTCCCCAGGCGCCGCAGCGCCTCGGACATCCGCTCGATCATCCCCGGCATCAAGACGAACCAGCCGACCGACTCCCGCGCCAGGGTCGCCGCGATCGCCTCGGCGTCGAAGCCGTCGATGATGGTGACCTTGGCTCCCTGGCACAGGGTCGAAAGCGAAGGGTCGGCTGACGCCATGTGGAACAAGGGCGCCCAGGCGATGAAACCCCTGCTGGCGTCGATGGACCAGTCGGCCATCATCGTCATTGCGCGAGCGATCATGGCCCGATGACTGATGAGCGCTCCCTTGGCGGAGCCGGTCGTCCCACTCGTATAGAGGATGAGCAATCCGTCTTCCGGCGCCACCAGACCGACGGGGCTGTCGGAGAGGCCGGGGGCGTCCGCAAGAGCCTTTTCATAACTGTCCTCAAAGACGAGTCTGTCTAGAGTGCTTTGGTCGACATCTTCGAGCGTGGCTTCGAACCGCGGCGACGCAAAGATCAGGATGGGCGAGACGAGAGCGATGCAGCGCGCCAATTCCTCGCCGGTCTGACGCCAGTTCGGGCAAGCGGCGATAAGGCCAAGCTTCGCGCAAGCCAATTGAACTTCCAGATATTCGCAACGGTTCTCCGAAAGGATTGCGACGCGGTCGCCGTGCCGAGCGCCCCGCGCGAGGAGCGCGCCTGCAAGCCTTTCGACCCGCTCGCGGAACGCGCGATAGGTCAGGCGGACGCGCTTGTCCTCGACGGCATACGCGTCGCGATGGACCAGTGTCGCGTCGGCGAACAGGGACCATACCGTAGGTCCTTGAGTAGCCGCTGCGTTGATCAAGCTCACTGGATCCGCTGATCGAAAGTCTGCTCGCACAAGCCTACCGCTCAGATCGATTTGAGAGGGGCGAGACCGGCTCCGATCCAGCCGAGACAAAGAGCGGGCGGACGACGATTTTCCCCAATCTCGGAGCGGGCACCGTCGGTGATGACGGGGATCGCAAACGAATGGCGGATAATCATGAATGATCTCTCCCTGAGGCCGACGAACGGTTGATCCGATCGATATGTTTCATGAATGTTTCCTACAAGAATACTTTCTTGTCAACAGCAACTATGCGAATGTGCCGGAAATGCCGTCGGGGTTGGCTGTTGGCCTCAGGACGCCATGCCAAGAGCGCGAAACGTCGCCTCACAGGGCCGTCGTCGCAGGTTTCGGCCGGGATTTCGGGGATGGGGAAGGAGGCTCACCGTGAGCGTATTTCGGGCGCGTAACGATGTTTTGCCGATGGCGCGGCGATGATTGAGCTGGGAGCAACCCTCAGACGGCTCCGCGAAACAGCCGGCCTCACGCTTTCCCTTGCGGCGAAAAGGGCTGACGTCACAAAGGGCTATTTGTCCAAGGTCGAGCTCGGCAGCGCTGTCCCCTCGATAGCAGTCGTCAGTCGACTCGCGGATGTCTATGGGATCGGGGTCTCCGACATTTTCATAACGCAGGGCGAGCGAACATCGCTGTCAATTGTCCGGGCTGACGAACGCGCGCCAATCAACCGGAATGGAACCGAACTCGGCTACACCTATGAATTGGCTTCGCGACGCATGCTCAATCCACGCGCCGAGGCGTTTTTCTTGACGCTGCCGGTTCTTGGTCACGAGCAGGAGCCGCCGCAATTTAAACATTCCGGCGAAGAGATCATCGTGATGCTCGAAGGCCGGATGAAGTTCGAATATGGAGGAGCCGAAATCATCCTCGGCCCAGGGGATTGCATCCACTTCCAGGCCAATATCGAACATCACGGCGTCGCAATGGACGGCGATCCAGCCAGGGCTTTCGTCGTAGTTGTCCCCGACCGGACGAAAAGCGCTTCCGCCAAGGACAAAGGACGGAGCAAGCCGTAACCAAACCGACGCGTCGACATCATGACAAGATGTGGACGCTCATCGCGGCGACAACCAATTTCAAACCCTTGATTTCAATTAAAATTTTGGCGCACCCGAAGGGATTCGAACCCCTGGCCTCTGCCTTCGGAGGGCAGCGCTCTATCCAGCTGAGCTACGGGTGCGCGATGGCGCCGCAATGGACGACGAGGGCTGAATATCGCATTTTCGCGCAAAGGGGAATTACGTTTTCTCAAATGCGGTTCGAAGACCGGGCCGTGGCGCACGCGTCTGTTCCCGCTGAGGCGCTACCGGAGCGTCACGCCGCAAGGGGGGCAGCCTCATTTCGCGGCGCAAAATAGCGGATGTAGCGTTCCTCGATTTCTGCAATCGGCATGATGACGAACACGTCGGTCGTGCCGAATTTCGGATCGACGACCGCTTGCGCGCCAAATTTCGCGCCAACGCGCCAATAGCCTTTGATCAGCGGCGGCAGCGCGTGAATGGCCGCGCGCGCATCGATCGCGCCGGCTGGCAAGAACGCCATATCGACGCCGCGGCCATTGGCGGCCTCGGCGCTCCATTCCGCATCCGCCGACGCGTTGCGGTTGAGGTAGCTCAACGCCAGAGCGTGATCGGCGGGCCGGGCGCCCTCCAAGCTCGCGCAGCCGAACATCGCGTCGATGCGGTGGTGCTGGACATAGGCCCAAATGCCGCGCCACAAGAGCTCCAGCGTCGGCTTGCCGCGATAGCCCTTGGCGACGCAGGACCGGCCAAGCTCGAGAAAGCGCTTGCCGCGATGGCGCGCGATGAGCGGCGCGATGTCGAATTCGCCGGCGCTATAGAAGCCAAAATTCGCTTCCGCGACATCCTGACGCAAAAGCCGGTAGGCGCCGACGACCTTGGGGGCGCTGCGACGCAACGCCGTCGCATGATCAAGCACGATCAGATGATCGCAAACCCGATCGAAAGCGCATATGTCGCGGCGAATCAGACGCGCGGTCTGATCGGGCGTCGCCCCGCCCTCCTCAAAGAAAACGCGATAGCGCAGTTTCTGCGCCTTGCGGATTTCCTTCTTCGTCGTCGCCAGACGAAGCTCCAGCGAGCCGATCGCGCCAAGACTGGGCCCGAGGCCTCGCAGATCGCGAACGCGGCGCCCAACGCGGGCAAACGCTCGTCTGGCGACGACGCCCGAACCTTCAATCGCTCGCAATGTCATCGAATGCCCTCCGATTCGCTGATCAAGCGAATGTCAGAGCATCTCCATCCCAATCAATTATGACAATGCGGATTGATTGCCGGCCGATTGTTCGTTGGGGGCGTGATTCCTAACCCCCTGATTCGGCGCGTTCTTGCGCCGGGCGCCGTCGATGGCCTCCGCAAGACGCGCGAGATCGACGGGTTTGGTCAGGAAGTCGTCAATGCCGGCGCTGAGGCACGCGCGCCGGTCTTCCTCCATCGCATTGGCGGTCAGCGCGATGATCGGCATCGGCCGCGCGCCCGTTTCCCGCTCGACGCCGCGGATGCCGCGCGAGGCTTCAAAACCGTCGAGGCCCGGCATTTTGATGTCCATCAAGATGATCTCGAATCTGGGCGACTCGCCACGCGCCGCCGCCTCGCCAAGCGTCGCCGCTTCTCGACCGTCATGCGCGCGCACGACGTCAAAGCCCAGCCTTCGCAGGGCCTTTTGAGCGATTGTCGCGTTGATTTCATTGTCTTCTGCGAGAAGCGCGCGCGCCAGGCGTCGGTTCGCCGCAATCGGCGCGCGCGGCGCGACTGGCGCCGGGGACGTTGGAAATTCGCCGGCGAGGCGCTCGAAAAGAGAGCGCGCGCGAACCGGTTTGACGAGCCAGCCATCGAACCCCTGGAGCGAGGTCTGCCCGAAAGCGCGCCGCTCAAACGGCGAAAACAGGACAAGGCTCCTGGGCGCTCCGGCCGCGCGCGCCGCGAGCGCCAGGCGGTTGGTCGCCTCTACGCCCAGCGCGCAATCGACGATGACGACGTCGGGCTGCGGCCCCAAGCTGAGCGCCCGCAACCCCTCCTCCAGCCCTTCGGCCCGGCTGACCGCCGCGCCCGCCTCGCTCAGGCGCGCGGCCATGGCCGGGGCTTCAAATGGCGAATGCGCGATGATCAGCGCGCGCCGGCCGATAAGTCTAGGAGATGCCGGGTCGCTAGCGACCGTCGGCCGCGCCGCTAAATCCTCGGGCAGTGAAATGGCGAAAGAAAAGCATGCGCCGTCGCCGGCGTTGTCGGCCAATGTAAGATCGCCCCCCATCAATGAAACGATGCGCTTCGATATAGCGAGGCCAAGTCCGGCACCCTCGTAATGGCGCGCATTCGAGCCGTCGCCCTGCTCGAAATCTTCAAATATCGTGGCGCGCCGGTCGGGGGCGACGCCGGGCCCCGTATCGACCACCTTGAACAATAAGCGCCGGTCGTCCAGCCGCTCGACGCTGACTCCGATGCCGCCGCTATTGGTGAACTTCACGGCGTTGCCCGCCAGATTGGTCAGCACCTGACGCAGCCGCAGGCCGTCGCCCATAACACGGAGCGGCACATTGGTGGCGATGGAGACGGCGATTTCCAGTCCTTTGCTCTGCGCGCGCGGCGCCATAAGTTCGACGATTCCCTCGACCAGCCGGTGCAGATCGAAGGATTCACAAACCAGATTGAGGCGGCCGGCTTCGATTTTCGAGAAATCCAGGATCTGATCGATCAGGCTGACGAGCGCGGAGCCGGAGCTGCGAATGGCCTCGACATAGCTGGCGTTTTCCGCATCCAAACGGGCCTCGCGCAACAAATCGGCCATGCCCAGAATGCCGCTGAGCGGCGTGCGGATCTCATGACTCATCGTCGCGAGAAAACGGGATTTGGCCTCGCTGGCCGCCTCGGCCCGTTCGCGCGCCGCAACGCCCTCTTTCAGGCGCCACAGCTCGTCGCGCAGCGTTTCGTTCGCCGCTTCAGCGCCTGTCGCCCGCGCCACTGCGAGCCGGTGCAAGCGGGCGAGGCCAAGCGCCAATCCCAAAGCCAGTACGAGACAGGGCGCCGCCTCAATCAACAAGAGGTGGCCCGAGAGCAGCGTCAAAATGCCATTTGCGTCCATGACCAGCGTTCGTCCTTCCGCAAACCCCATTGTCGCGCGCCAGGAGATTGGCAGAGCCCCATTGAGAAACCGTTGCGATAAAGGCCAGATTTGCGCGAAGTGCGAGACCGGGCAGTCGAGGGTCAACTAACGTTGCGGCAGGCTTGGCCTATCGGGGCTCCCGATTGGGCCGGCTACAGGCGCCAGCTCACGCGGCCGCCGCCGCTCTGTCCTGGGCGCCGCGATAAGACAAAGCTTCGGCCAGATGCGGGCGGCGCACAGGGCCGCCGCCATCGAGATCGCTGAGCGTTCGCGCCAGCTTCAGCACGCGATGATAGCCGCGCGCGGAAATTCGCATACGTTCGGCCGCGTCGCGCAGCAAAGCCATCGCGGAGCCGTCGGGCTCGGCGACCTGCTCAACGATTCCGGCGGGCGCCGCGGCGTTGCAACCGATTCCGTCGAGACCCAGCGCCCGATATCGTTCAATCTGGATTTCACGCGCCGCCGCGACTCGCGCCGCCACTTCGGCAGACCCCTCTTTCGGCGCCGGCAGCAGAAGATCGGCGGCCGTCACGGGCGGCACGTCGATCGTCAAATCGAACCGGTCGAGCAGCGGGCCCGACAAACGCCCCTGATATTGCGCCATGCAGCGAATATTGGGCGCCCTGCTGCAGGCATAGCCCGGCTCGCTGGCGTGACCGCAGCGGCACGGGTTCATCGCCGCGACAAGCTGAAAGCGCGCGGGATAAACGATGCGATGATTAGCCCTGGCGATCGCGACTTCCCCGCTCTCGATCGGCTGGCGCAGGCTGTCCAGCGCCTGCGGCTGGAATTCGGGCAATTCGTCGAGAAAAAGCACGCCTTGATGGGCAAGCGAAATCTCGCCGGGCTTGGCGTGAATGCCGCCGCCGACCAGCGCGGCCATCGACGCGGAATGATGAGGCGCGCGAAACGGGCGCCGGTCCGTCAGCGCGCCGCCCGCCAAATGGCCGGCGACCGAATGGATCATCGAGACTTCCAGCAATTCGCGTGGGGTCAGGCGAGGCAGAATCGAAGGCAATCGTTGCGCCAGCATCGACTTGCCGGCCCCCGGCGAACCACTCATCAAGAGATTGTGGCCGCCCGCCGCCGCGACTTCGAGGGCGCGCTTGGCGCTTTCCTGGCCCCTGATATCGCGCATGTCAGGCAGAGGCCCGCCGGCGGCGCGCATGGCGGGCTCCGGCCGGCTCAAAACTTGCGTTCCCTTGAAATGATTGGCCAATTGGATGAGCGAGCGCGGCGCCAATATATCGAGATCGGCGGAGGCCCACGCCGCCTCAGGGCCGCAGGCGGCCGGACAGATAAGGCCCTGCCCTCGCGCATTGGCGGCGATCGCCGCCGGCAAAACGCCAGCGACCGCGCTGATCGCTCCGTCGAGCGCCAATTCGCCGATCACCGTATAGCCCTGCAGCGCATCGGGCGGGATCGCGCCGATCGCCGCCATCACCCCAAGCGCGATCGGCAGATCGTAATGACTGCCTTCCTTGGGCATATCGGCGGGCGCAAGATTGACGGTGATGCGCCTGGCGGGCAAGGCGAGACCCGAGGCGATCAGCGCCGCGCGCACCCGCTCGCGCGATTCGGCGACCGCCTTGTCGCCGAGGCCGACGATCATGAACAGGACATTGCCGCTCGCGATCTGCACCTGAACGTCGATCGGGCGCGCCTCGACGCCCTCAAAAGCCACCGTCGATACGCGCGCGACCATAGCGCCCCCGCTCAAAAGCCAGCCCGCCATTCCCGACGGCGATGACAGGAACATTTGCAGAACAAACGAGACAAGGCAAGCGAAATTGCGCGAGAATCTCAGAGCAAATCGATTCGGCGCACAACGGCCCGCCGCGGCGGCGCGACCAAGACAGGCCAATAAATCATAAGATTTTATCGATAGTTGGACCCGCCCTTCAACAAGACTTCAATCTTATTATGAAAGTTTTGATTTTCTTATTGTTGAGTTCTCAAAAGAGGCAAGGTTGTCGGGCGGGAAATCTGAATGTCTCAGGTCAAACTGCAATCGGACAATGGCGCCGAGGCCGCAAGGTTGCTGCGCAGTCTGAAGCGGACTCAAATCACGATCGCTTTCGCCTATCTCTACGATTCCCTCATGCTGTTTGGCTATTCTGCGGTCGGCTTTGTCGACGTGCGCGTTCCGCTGACCGTCATCGCGCTCTTTGCGCTTCTTGTCGGCGCCGTGCACTGGGCGCACAGCAGCGGATGGAGCCACAGGCAAAAGGACCCCACCCTCTTTCTGCCGCAGCAACTTTACGCCATATCGGTCGCGCTCGGCGTCGCGCTCGTCGCTCCGCAGATCGGCTTTCAGCCTTTCGCGACGCTCTTCGCCATCGGCGCCTTCAGCTTCATGGCGCCCAACACCAGAAGTCTCGCCATTTGCTGGGCCGGCGCCTCCATCGGGGCTGTGGCGGTGATATTCTTCGTCGGACCACGGCTGGCGATGCCGACCTCGTCGCTCGCAGGGCAGGCGTTGACCGGGGGCGTCGTCGTCGGATTGCTGGCGCGCTGCGTCTGGATCGCCACTTTCTTCCGAAAGCTGCAGCGACGCCTCGGCGAAAAGAACAAAGCCCTGAAGGCCGCCATCAACCGCATCGAAGTCCTGGCGAACAGGGACGAACTGACCGGCCTGCCAAATCGGCGATCGATCACGAAATGGCTCGACGAGCAGATTGCGTCATGCGGGCGCACGAGCCTGGCGCTGTCGGTTGCGTTGGTCGACATCGATCATTTCAAACGGATCAACGACGCCTATGGGCACCTGGCCGGCGATCGGGCGTTGCAAATCTTTTCGGAGATCGCCTCTGGCGCGATCCGCGCGACCGACCGGATCGGCCGCTATGGCGGCGAGGAATTCCTGGTCATACTCACGGCGACGACGCTTCACGCCGCGGAAGCATCTCTGGAGCGCCTGCGCGAACGGCTCGCCGGATACGACTGGACGGCCATCGATCCGGATCTGCATGTGACAATCACCATCGGCGTCACCCAATACACACCGGGCGAACCCGTCGAGGAACTGACAAGGCGCGCGGACTTGGCGCTCTATCTTGGCAAGGAATCCGGACGCGATCGCATCGTGCTCGACCCGACATTGGCGGCACGGCCAACCTCCCAGGCCGCGTAGCGTCGGCGTAAAGACGCTGACGGCGTAGCGCCCGATTGTCCTCAAACCCAATCCGCTGAAACAACAGGACGGAACCGGCGCGTTTTTCCAGACGTCGCTGGCGCCCGGCATTCTGCCGGGATGCTATAGGGAGGCTCCCGATTCCAGCCCCTCGCGGAGGCCTTGATGGCGCGCACAGATTTTTCAAGCCCGCGCTTATATGTCGATGCGCCTTTGAATGAAGGCGGCAAAATCGTCCTCACGCCGGAACAGGCGAACTATCTTCTCAACGTGCTGCGCCTGCGCGAGGGCGCGCGCGTTCTGGTCTTCAACGGCCGCGAGGGCGAATTTGTCGCCAGCATCGAAGGCGCGACCCGTAAGAGCGCCGCGCTCGCCATCGGCGCACGCTTGCGAGCGCAGGAATTTGCGCCCGATCTCGACTATCTCTTCGCGCCGCTCAAACATGCGCGCCTGGATTATATGGCGCAAAAGGCGGTGGAAATGGGCGCGCGCCGGCTCAGGCCCGTGATGACGCGTCGAACGCAAGCCAGCCGTATCAATCTCGATCGGCTTCGCGCCAATGCGCAAGAAGCGGCCGAGCAATGCGGGATCATCTGGCTGCCCGAAATATTGGCCGAGGAGACGCTCGATAAAGCGCTCGACGCTTGGCCGGCGCAAAGATTGCTGATCTTTTGCGATGAGGACGCGCCGCAAGCTAATCCCGTTGCGGCGCTCGCCGGCCGGGCGGCGCCGGGCGGCGTCGCCTTGCTGATTGGGCCTGAGGGCGGTTTTGACGAGGCGGAGCGGGCGGCCATTTTGCGCTTGCCTAATGTCCTGCGGCTCTCGCTGGGCCCGCGCATTTTGCGCGCCGACACCGCCGCGGTCGCCGCCCTGGCGCTGATCCAGGCGCAGCTTGGCGACTGGCGCTAGGCAAAATCGCTGTGGCGCCTCGGCAACGCAGGGCGCATAAAGACAGAAAATTGTCTCCCCCGCCCCGAAGCCGCCACGAAGTCGATCCAAATGTGACGCTAGGGAGGCGTGAGAATCGTCATGACGCCGGGAGCTTGTTGGATGATTCGTTTGAGTTTGGGCTTGGTCTTGGCGTCGGCGGCCGTTCAGGCGGCTAGCGCCAACGATATCCAGCCGCCGCAAGCCGCCAAAGCCGATACGCATTGCGCCACGCTGGGCGAAGGCTTCTTCCCGGTCGCCGGATCGAACGCCTGCATCAAGATCAGCGGCCGGATCAGCGCCGGGGCGGGATTTGGATCGGCGGGCGGCGGATCGACGAATGCTTTCGGTCCGCATTTTGGCGGCAATCCCGCCAACAAGGGGTTCGACACCGAGGCGGCGGCGTCCGGCGATTTGCGATTTGATACGGCGGCCGGGCCAGGCCGCGTTTACGTCGGCGTCCGGAAAGACACGAACCCACGCTGGATCATCAACGGTCAGTAGCAGGCCTCAGTGAAGGCTGGATCGACCGCGCCGTTCCATTCGCCTTCAAAACGAGCAATCCAATCCTGAGCCGCGACACGGCCCGTCTCAATGAATTCGTCAAGCGGATCGAGATAGACCGCTTCATTGCGCCCGCTCTCGTCAAGCCGCGCGCGCCTCCCAAGACCCGCGCGTGCGAGCGCCAATATTTCACGCCCGATCTCGGTCAGGCGCCGGCCGGCGATCGTCGCGCCAAGCGCAAGACGCGGGACGTCGTCACGCAGCTTTTGGCGCTCGGCGGCGCTCCAGTCCCGGACAAGATCGAAAGCGGAGTCGAGCGCGGCTGAATCGTAATAGAGACCGACCATCAAAGCCGACAGCGCGCATATCCGCGCCGCCGGCCCGACATCCGCGCCGCGCATTTCGAGATAACGCTTCAGGCGCACTTCCGGAAAAATCGTTGAAAGGTGATTGGCCCAATCGGATATCGTCGCACGCTCGCCCGGCAGGGCTTCAAGCCGGCCAGCCAGCAGATCGCGGAAGCTCGCGCCTGCAACATCGTGATATTGGGCGCCCCTTTTGACAAAATACATCGGCACATCGAGCGCATAATCGACATAGCGTTCAAAACCCATGCCCGGCTCGAAGGCGAAAGGCAGCATTCCCGCGCGATGATTGTCGGTGTGGCGCCAGATTTCCGAACGCGCGGAAAGAAAACCATTGAGCTTGCCGTCGGTGAAAGGCGAATTGGCGAAGAGCGCCGTCAACAAAGGCTGCAATGCGAGCCCGACGCGCAGCTTTTTGACCATGTCGGCTTCATCGGAAAAATCCAGATTGGATTGCACGGTCGCGGTGCGAAACATCATATCCAGGCCGCGCGTTCCCACCTTCGGCATATAGCGCGCCATGATCTGGTAGCGACCCTTCGGCATAATAGGCGTTTGCGCCAGGGTCCATTTCGGGCTCATGCCCAGCGCCAGAAAACCGATGCCGAGCGGCGCCCCAATTTCGCTGACCTGACGCAAGTGGGCGTCGATCTCCGCCGCGGTCTGGTGCACGGTTTCCAGCGGCGCGCCCGACAGTTCGAATTGACCGCCCGGCTCCAGGGAGATGGCCCCTCCCCCGGCGGCGTCGAACAGGCCGATGAGATTGTCCCCGTCGACGATCGCCTCCCAGCCGAGCAAGCTTTGCATGCCCTCAAGCAGCGCCCGAATGCCGCGCGCGCCCTCGTAGGGGACCGGCGTCAAATCCGCGCGATAGAAGGGAATCTTTTCGTGTTCGGTCCCGACCCGGAATGACGCGGCGGGCTTACACCCCGCCTCCAGCCAGGAGACGAGCGCGTCGCGCGACTCCACAGAATGGGCGTCAATGATATCGCGGGCCATGAAAGATTCCGGAAGAGGGTGAGCGGGCAAGCCCGTGAGAGACCGCGGTTAGATAGTCGGCCCCAGGCGACAACGCAACGAAGCGCCCCAGGCGAAGGGAAAGTCGAGAACGGCGATCAGCGGTGGAATAGCCCGGGAATAGCCGGAGCGCCCGAATGACCCGGCATGGCGCGTCAAAACTCACGCTAAGTCCTTGATTCTCGCCCGCCCGGAAAAGCGCGGGCATCCGCGAAACAGGCGATATCAAGGACTTGACCCCCTCCGAGCTTCCACATCGAAATTTTCGGGCAGGAAATAGCGCCCGCGGCCTTTCGGCGCCCGGTTCGTCTCCGACGGCCAAACCGCCCCGCCCGCCGGCGCCTTGGCCAAGCGATCGAACTTTCGGGCGCAGAGAATGAGGGCGTCAAAGGCGGGTCTCCCTGAAGATCGTCTTCTGGAAAACTAAATTTAAACCTTAGCATTAATTCTTATTTCCAGAAATAACATTGTGCGCCGCCGTGGCTTTTGGCGAGCGCCGCGGCCTTCAATCCATCGCCCAAGCAGGAAGCGAGCGGTTGACGGCCGGAGATGACGCCTGCGCCATCCAGCCCCTTCGCATAGCGCGCGCCAAAGCCGATCGCCCTCGATCGCGGCTATTCTCCAGAACGGGACAAGTCGCATCGCCATCCCCGCCCGTCCATCGCCACGGCGACCGGCAATTTGGCCAAAAGCCATCGCGTTCAAGACGCGGTGACGGCTCAAGGCCGTCGCGGCGATAGCGGACGCCGCCGCCTAGCTGCGGTTTGGGGTGGTCAGCGAGTTGAGAATATCGCTCAGGCCCTGCTGATGCGTCTGGGAGACCTGCACGCCGGCCTGAAACATACTGCTCAGCGTATTGAGCCCGGCCTGCAACGCCGCCGATTGAGGAGCAGCCGCGCCCGACGCGCCGCCGCCGCCGAAGAGCCCGCCGAGCACGTTGCTCAGAAGACCGCCGAACAGGCCGCCAGCCGGTTGAGCGGCGCCTGACGGATTGACGGCCGAACCCAGGCCGCCCGGGCTATTTGCGGCGCCGGCGAGTTGGCCAAGAATGCCGCCGAGCCCCTGAGAGGTCATCGAATGGAACAGGCCGCCCATCAGCATCGAAGCAACGATCGGCATCATCTGCTGAACGATCTGCGGGCTGATGCCCGAAATCTGCGAAGCCTGCTGGCTGATCTGCGTGGTAATCTGCGGCGAACCAAAGATCTGGCCGAGCACGCCGCCGCCCGCTCCGGCAGCCGCGCCCGCCTGGCTCGGGTCGGTGAACGAACCCTGATGCACGCCGCTGGTGAGTTGCGAGAGAATGCCGCCAAGACCGGTCGGATCCTGCGCCGTTCTCTGCAAGCCTGTCGAAAAGGCGGGGATCATCGCCTGGATGGCCGCCTGGGTCTGCTCGGGCGTCAGGCCGAACTGGCTCGCCAGATTATTGACGCCCTGCCCGCCTTGGGCTGCTTGAATGATGTCGTTGAGATTCATGGAGAAGCATCCCCCTGTGAGGCGCCCCGCCGGGGCGTAAACGACCCTAGAGCTTTTCGATGCGTTTTGCGAGCCGCCCCGTCACCCAATAAGCCGCGATCACTGCGCTTATTCCAAATATGGCGGCGCCGGCGGCCACTCCTAACATCGCGCCCTCCACGCCGTGTTCGCGCCCGCCAATCCTCGCGCCGATCGTCACGAACGGAATGGTCCCCAAAGTGGCGCGGCCCCAGTTGAAGACGGTCGCCAGCAGCGGAAAGCCAAGATTGTTGAACGCCGTATTGGCGACGAAAAGACAAGTGACGAACACCCACGCCGACACGCCATAGGTGCAGAAAAACGTGACGAGACGGGCGTTTTCCCCTTGCGCGTCGAACGCCCAATTGATCCAGGGGCTAACGACGAACAACACCGCCCACGCGATCAAGACATAGCCGACGGACAGCAGGAATGAATCGGTTAACGCGCGGCGCACCCGATGCATCAGTTTCGCGCCGAGATTCTGGCCGAGGATCGGTCCGACGGCGCCGGTCAGCGCGAAAATGACGCCGAAGGCGACGGGGATGACGCGGTCCGTCGTGGCGACCGCCGCGACCGCCGCTTCGCCGAAATCCGAGATCACGCGCGTGACGTAGACGGCGGCGACGGGCGTCGCCAGATTGGCCAGAATGGATGGCAGGCCGATCCCCATGATGGGCCGCAGATCGCGCCGGATCGATCGCCAGTCAGGGCGCCCGACAAGGTCGTGAATAAAGATCGCGCCATAGGCGCCGACGCCAAGAAACACCAACCGCGAAATCACCGTCGCCCAGGCCGCGCCATAGACGCCCAGCCCAAATCCGAAAATCAGCAGCGGGTCCGTGAACGCCGTGACGGCCCCGCCCGCCAGCGTCACATACATCGCGCGCCGGGCGTCGCCCGTGGCGCGCAGCACGCCGGAAAGGCACATGCCCAGAGCCATCGGGATATTGGCTGGCAAGGTGATGGCGAGAAATTGATAGGCGACTTCGCCCGCATGGCCCTGCGCATGCAAAGCGTGCTCAAGAATCGGACCGCGAAAGACAAGCAGCGCCGCGGCGATGATCGTCGCAAATATTCCGGCGATCGCCAGCCCCGAAGCCGCCAGACGTCTCGCCCGGGGCCGATCGCCCGCGCCCAGCGCGCGCGAAACTGTGGCGGTGACGGCGATCGTCAGACCGATATTGATCGACATGGCGAGAAACAGCACTTGACTGGAATAACCAACCGCCGCCTTCAGCGATTGATCGCCCAAACGCGAGACATAAAGCAGCGACAAAAGATCGACGAAGAAGATCGCCATCAGGCCGATGGAGCCGGTCGCCGTCATCACCGCGACGTGGCGCATCGTCGAGCCTTCCGTAAAAACGGCGCGCGGCTTGACAAGAACGGCGGCGGATGCAGCGGTCAAAAGAGGATCCTCGCGGAGCGAAAGCAAGGCGCTCTTAGAGCCAATGAAGCGCTCGCGCCAGCCCCGATCACGGCATCTTGCGCGGATCTCCTGACGGGCCGCCGCAAAGCTCGCGCAACGACAACCCTATTGACTTACGGCCGCAGCTTCCCGAAAACCTTCGCCATCATGACCCGTTCTCCGACGTCGCAAAAACCAAAACTTCGAATCATCCTATGCGCCCCGCGCGGTTTTTGCGCGGGCGTCGTGCGGGCGATCGACGTCGTCGAGCGCGCCCTGCAAATCTATGGGCCGCCGGTCTACGTGCGGCATGAAATCGTCCATAACAAATATGTCGTCGAATCCTTGAAGGCCAAGGGCGCGGTGTTCATCGAAGAGCTGAGCGAGGCGCCGGCGGGTTCGGCGCCGGTGATTTTCTCCGCTCATGGCGTCGCCAAAAGCGTGCCGGAAGAGGCTCTGGCGCGGCGCCTGTTCACGATCGACGCGACCTGCCCGCTTGTCACCAAGGTTCACCGCGAAGCGCAGGTTCATTTCAAGCGCGGCCGCAAGATCATTCTGATTGGCCATGCCGGCCATCCGGAAGTGATCGGCACGATGGGCCAATTGCCGGCCGGCGCCATCGTGCTGGTCAGCACGATCGAGGAGGTCGCCGCGCTGACCTTTGAAGATGAAAGCAATCTCGCCTATGTCACGCAAACGACTCTATCCGTCGACGATACGCGTGGGATCGTGGATTCGCTGGTGCGGCGTTTCCCCAAAATTATCGTACCCGCGCTGGAAGATATTTGTTACGCAACGACCAATCGTCAGGAGGCGATCAAGCGCGCCGCGCCATCCGTCGAGGCGGTGATCGTCGTCGGCTCGCCCAATTCTTCCAATTCGCAAAGATTGGCGGAGGTCGCGCAGCGGGCCGGATGTAAGATTTCACGCCTTCTGCCGAGCGCCTCGGAGATCGACTGGCAGATGTTTGGCGCCATCGGCTCGCTGGCCATAACCGCCGGCGCCTCGGCGCCGGAGATTCTTGTCGAACAGGTCATCGACGCTTTTGCCGAACGCTATGACATCGCTGTCGAGACGCTGACGACAACGGATGAGACGGTGTTCTTTCCATTACCCCGGGCGCTGCGCGAGAAAGCCGCGTTGGGCTGAATCAGGCCTCATAAGCAACGCGCGCCGAAGCGCCGCTTTCATTACGAATTTAAGGGGCTTGATTTAGGAAACGATTATTCCCTATAATAACCTATGCTGAATGCCGCGCCTTCATCCGCCATGACGCCCCGAAGCCGCGGCCGACCACGCGAGTTCGACATGGACGAAGCGCTGGACAAGGCGATCCGCGTCTTCCGGGAGCGGGGCTACCACGCGACATCGGTCAACGACCTCACGGGCGCGATGGAGCTTGCCTCGGGCAGCATCTACAAGGCGTTCAGGGATAAGCGGGCGGTCTTCCTGGCGGCGTTCGATCGCTACAAGGTCGCGCGGGACGAAAAGCTTCGGAACGCGATCCGCGCGGGCAAGACTGGGCGGGACCGGATATGCAAGGCTTTGTCCTTCTACGTCGAGGCGTCGCACGGCGCGGAAGGACGGCGGGGATGTCTTGTCGTCGGCTGCGCCGCCGAACTGGCGACCTTTGATCCTGAGATCGCAGAGCACGTGACGGGCGCACTCAGAAAGAACGAAGCGTTTCTGGCCGATCTGATCCGGCAAGGCCGGGAGGACGGCTCAATTCCGCCGCATATCGACGCCGAAGCTACGGCCCGCGTGATGGTCTGCCTGACGCAGGGATTGCGTATCCTCGGCAAGACGGGGCGGACCCGCGCGGAGATGGCTGGGACTGTCGATATCGCGATGAAAGTGCTCGCCTGATTTTTTCGCCTATTTAGGAAACATATATTCCCTTTATGGAGTCCCCAGTGAACAATGTTGCCGCCCTATCCGCCGACGCGACGCCTGATCGACGCATTGTCCCGGCATGGATGACGTTTCTTCTTGCCGCGGCCTGCGGTCTGATCGTCGCCAACATCTATTATGCGCAACCGCTTGTCGGGCCGATCAGCGCGGCGCTCGGCCTGCCGCCACAAGCAGCGGGCCTGATCGTGACCATGACGCAGATTGGCTACGTCATCGGCCTGCTGCTGATCGTGCCGCTCGGCGATCTCATCGAGAATCGTCGGCTTGTCCTTTGCGTGATGGCGGTCGGCGGCCTCGCCTTGCTGGCGGCGGCGCTTTGCACCCAGCCGCTGCCGTTCCTGGCCGCGGCCCTGTTCATCGGCATTGGTTCCGTCTCGGTGCAGATTCTCGTGCCCTACGCCGCGCATCTGGCGCCCGACGCCATGCGCGGACAAGTGGTCGGCAACGTCATGAGCGGACTCCTGCTCGGGATCATGCTCGCCCGTCCCGTTGCGAGCTTCATCACCCACGTCTCGTCCTGGCACGTGGTTTTCATTCTCTCGACGGTCGTCATGGTTGTGCTCGCCATCGTCCTGGGCTGGGCGCTGCCCCCGCGTATGCCGACCTCCAGGCTCCGCTACGGCGAACTCCTGGCTTCCATGGCGCGTCTTGCGCTGACAACCCCAACCCTGCAAAGGAGAGCGCTCTATCACGCCTGCCTGTTCGCCGCCTTCAGCCTGTTCTGGACCACGACGCCTCTGTTGCTGACCGGCGCTGATTTCGGTCTATCGCAAACCGGTGTCGCGCTGTTCGCGCTCGCTGGCGTCGCAGGCGCGATCGCCGCGCCGATCGCCGGCAGAATCGCCGATCGCGGATGGATCCGCCTGGCGACCGCGCCCGCCATGCTGGCCGTCGCCGCCGCTTTCCTGATGACGCATATCAGCGCGACCGGTTCAAATCTCGCTCTGACGCTTCTGGTGGCCGCCGCGATCCTGCTCGATTTCGGCGTGTCGGCCAATCTCGTGCTCGGGCAGCGCGCCATCTTTGCGCTCGGGGCCGAATATCGAAGCCGCCTCAATGGCCTCTATATGGCGACGTTTTTTGTCGGCGGCGCGATCGGCTCCGCGCTCGGAGGATGGGCCTATGCGCGAGGCGGCTGGGCGCTGACGTCCTGGATCGGATTCGCCCTTCCGATCGCAGCGCTCCTCTATTTTGCGACGGAGTAGCGCCGACCGTTTCAGCCTTTGATCGGCGCGGCGCCTACCGAAGCCGGCTCGATCCGCAAACCCGGACCGAGCCTGCTCCGTGGTTTCAACGGCTCCAGACTCCAGTCAGAGTCGCCTTGGCCAGCGTATGGAAATGCAGGTTGAAGCCGACATAGGCCGGCGTGGCGTTCGCATCGGCGTCGAGCTTGTCGACATCCACCGCGAAAAGCTGGAAGTGGTAATGGTGCGGCTTGTCGCCCTTGGGCGGGCACGGGCCGGTATAGCCGGGCGAGCCGATATCGGTGCGGCTCATCACCGCCCCGGCCGGCAACAGATTGGCCGCGGGATCGCCGGCGTTCTTGGGCAGCGAGGTCGCGTCCGGCGGAATGTTGATGATCACCCAGTGCCAGAAGCCGCTGCCCGTCGGCGCATCTGGATCATAGACGCTCAACGCGAAGCTCTTGGTGCCCTTGGGCGCGCCCGACCAGCTCAGCGCCGGCGAGAGGTTCTTTCCAGGGCAGCCCATGCTGTTGGCCACCTGCTCGTCGGATATTCTGGCGCCCGGCTTGATGTCCGGGCTTGTCAGCGTGAGCGCGCGCGCCGCGCCGGCGCTCGCCAATCCCGCTAACAACAACGAAGTCGCGAAAGCTAATTTACGCATCGCCTGATCCCTCCCTGTAACGCGCCCCGCAGCCTTTTGGCTCGGTCGAGCGGCCGGCGACGCTATTTCTCGAACAAATGTCATCATTCGCGCAAGTAATCTTTTTGTGGGGTTCCTGCATGCGCGCGCGCTTGAACGCGCCAGAGATCCCACGCCCGATTGATCTGCGCATCGTTGGTCTGCGCGGCGGCGGCGGCTTCCGCCGCCGTCAGGAATGTGACCGGACCGAGTCGCAGCGCCTCCGCCTGCAGCCGGGCGCCCGTCTCGGTATAGACGGCCCTGAAGACCGCCTGGCGCAGGCTGGTCCCCACCATTGTCGCGCCATGGCCCCGCATCAGCACCGCCGCGGCGCCCTGAAGCGACTTGGCCAATGCGGCGCCAAGCGCGCGGTTGCGAATGAGAAGGTCGGTTCCATCGCCTGCCGCGTCGCGGATCTCAAACACCGGCGCGCCTTCCCCGAGGAACCCGCACATGTGAGAGATGGCTCGCAGAGGCGCATTGCGCACCACGCCAAACGGGATCACCGAGGCCGAATGGCTATGCACAACGGCGGCGACATCCGGCCGGGCCCGATAAATCTCGCTATGGATGAAACGCTCGAGATAGACGGCTCGCCCATCCGGCTCCGCGACTGCGCCGTCGAGATCGAACTCCAGGATGTCCGCCGACCGCACCAAAGCCGGCGCCATGCTGCGCGAGAGAAAAAAGCGATCCGCGCGTTCGGGGTGGCGCGCGCTGACATGGCCGAAGCCATCAACCACGTTCTGGTGGAACAGAATATGATTGGCGTCGACGAGCTCATCGATCAGCAAAGCGATATTCGTGCGCCGCGCTTCAGCCGAATCGATCAACTTCTGCGCTCCTCGGTCGCCGACGATAGGGTTGACCGGCCGCACACTATAGCGTGACGCGCCGGCGGCTCAAGACATGACGCGCTGACGGGCTTAGGCGGTCGACGGGGAACGCGTGGCTGACATGACCTGCGCCGCCCCGGATGCGGTATTCCGGCGCCAGCGGGAGCCGTTCCGCAAGAGTCCTATATCGGCGCTATAGTCGGGAGTATGAATACACGCGCAACCTTGCTCACCGCCGCTCTGAAAGTTCTTGAGGACGAAGGAGAGGCTCAGTTTTCGACGCGCGCCGTATGCGCCCTGGCGAACGTCACCGCGCCCACGCTCTGCCACCACTACGGTAGCGCCGACGGCCTGTTGAGCGCGGCCATGACTGAGGCGTTCTCGCAGTTCCTCGAAGGCAAGAAGGCGGCAGAGCAATCCCCCGACCCTGTAACGGCCCTGCGCGAGGGCTGGGACGACTATGTGCGCTTCGCCGCGGCGCGGCCCCGACTCTATGCGGCAATGATGAGTCGCGTCCTCAATGGCGCCCAGATACCCGCTGCCGAACAAGCTTTCGCGCTGTTGATCGAACGCATTGCGGCCATCGCTGCCGATGGACGGCTCGCGCTCGCCGTAGCGGCGGCGGCCGATCTGGCATGGGCCTCTGCGAACGCCGCTTCTCTGCTCTACGTGACGGCTCAACTACGCAAGACGGCAATGCCTAGTCCGGCCGTCCTAAAAGACATCCGCGAGAACGCTATGCAAGCCATCCTCACCCCTGAATCGAAAGGCTGATCATCATGAGAATTCTGGTCACCGGAGGCACAGGTCTTCTCGGAGGCCGCCTGATCCCGAAACCAGTGGAGAATGGCGATCAAGTGTTTGCCCTCGCGCGCTCGGCGTCCTCCCACGCGAAACTTCGAGCATTGGGCGCATTCCCCGTCGAAGGGGATCTGGAAAGCGAAGCGCCGCTATCGTTGCCCTCGGTGGACGCCGTCGTGCACGCAGCGGCGCTGTTCCGGTTCTCTGGCCCCCGGGAGCCGTTCTTCAAAACGAATGTAGAGGGTACGGCCAGGCTTCTGGCGTCGGCCGAGAAAGCCGGGGCGACGACTTTCGTCCACATCAGCGCGGCGGGAATCGTCATGGACAATCCAGGCGCCCCTGTCCGTAATGCAGACGAGAGCGCGCCGACGTTCCCGAACCACTTTTCCGCCTACCTGGCAAGCAAGGCGCGGGCCGAGACAATCGTGTTGGCGGCCAACAAGCTTGGTTTCCGCACGCTCGCACTTCGCCCACCGGCGCTTTGGGGCCCAGGCGACCCATTCAGCCGGGCGCTCCCACAGGCAATCAACTCTGGGCAGTTCGCATTCGTCGACCGAGGAGACTATGCCTTCGCCACCTGCCATGTGGACAATGTCATCGAAGCCATTCAATGCGCATTGGAACGCGGCGAGGGCGGCCGCGCCTACTTCATCGCCGATCCGGAAAAGCAGACTTTCCGCGAATTCGTCGCCTCGCTCGCAAACGTTCAGGGCCTGTCCATCGAGAAATTGCGCTCGATCCCCTACTGGCTCGCCATGACTCTGGGTCGTTTGATGGACGCTGTCTGGGCCATCGCGCGCAAAGCGGGCGACCCGCCGGTGTCTCGTTCGATGATGCGCATGATCGGCCGGGAGTTCAGCGTCAATGATGCTGCCGCACGGCGCGAACTGGGCTATGCCGGAAGGACTTCGCGCGCTGTTGGCCTGCGCAGTTATGGGCGAGCAATTTCACCAGAAACTTCTTCAACGGAATCATTCGTTGAAGCCCGCCGCCATCAAAGCCTAGGATCAAACAGCTAGCGCTTTAGCTCTGTCGATAATCGATTAGCCGGCGCTTCATCGGGTCGTCGCGGTAAGGCGGCCGTCAGGCGCCGCCAACGGCGAGCGCGACATGAACCCCCAAGGACATCGCGCGTCGCGTGCGTCCAACGCCTCTAGGCGTTGGGCCTCGCCGTCATCGAGCGCTGCGTCTCTGCAAGAAAGCTGCAGAGATCATATTGCGCAATCACCCGGCCTTCGCCGTCGACGACCCGAACCTCTTCTGGCGCATTGGAGGCGAATTCCTTCTTGGGCCAGAACGAGAATGTGTCGCCCTCATAACAGCTCGCAAGCGCGTCTTTCGCTTCCGCGGCAATCTCCTCGACCGGACGCCCGTGCGCCGGCCACGCCCTTTCAAGAATGAGAACGCCCGTCATCCGTCTGAATTCCATCCGCATGGCCCCATCCTCCGCGGACCGAATCTGACGCATCGGCGCAAAGGAGGCAAGGGCCGCAGCGTTCAACAAGTTCATTCGCCTCGCGTCCCGTAAGCCGGGCTTGCCAGACCCGTTCGCACGGGCGCATCATCCGCGCGCGAATGGGAGGCTGTCTCGACAGGGCGAGGCAAGGCCAACCGTGACTCGCTGTTATGCGCGTCGAACCTCAGGTGAATGCCAGGATGGCGATCGGCGAGCCTGCTTTGAAGAGTGGGATATGGCGTCGATTATTCATCACGATCGGCGTCCTCTTGCTCTATCGCCTGGGATGCCAGATTCCGCTTCCCGGTCTTGATCCGCAAGCCATAAGCCGCTTTCTGGGCGCGCCTTGGATGTCGCTCGAGCGCCTCTCGATTTTCGCGCTTGGCGTCACGCCGATTCTTTCCGTTTTGCTGATCGTCGAGGTCGTGAAACTCGCTTTTCCGGCGCTCGCGCGATGGGAGGCGGCCGACGAGAGAAAAGCGGCGCGGCTGCATCGCGCGACGCAAATCGCCGCTCTGGTCGTGGCCGCGTTTCAGGGTTTAGGCATAGCCCATGCGTTGGAGCTGGCCCCCGGTCTTGTCGACGATCCCGACTGGACGTTTCAGGCGGGCATCGTCGCGACGTTTGTGGCGGCGACCGCGCTGCTCGGCTGGCTCGGCGAGCGGATCACGCTTCGCGGTCTGGGCCACGGCTTCTGGCTGCTGCTGGTCGCGCCCTATCTCACGAAACTTCCGCACGCGGCCGCGGCGATCGTCGAGCTTTTGCGTCAGGGCGTGGTGAGCCAGGGCGATATTCTTGTCGTTATCGGTTGTTCCCTGGCGGCGGTCGCTCTCATTGTCTCGCTCGCCATGGCGCGTGGCGCGCCGGGTCGAAATTCCAATATTTCGGTCGCGGGCGAAGCTGCGGAAAGCGGCGCGAACGAGGCGAGCCTCTTCGATGTCTGGCCGCCGCTGCTCGCCAAATATGTCGGCGGCCTCTTACTCGGCGCCCTGATTTTGAGCCTCGACAAATCGATGAACACGTCTTTCCTCGCCGTTGGCAAGCCCGTCCATATTCTCGTCACCGCCGTGCTGATCGCCGGATTCGCTATCATGCGCACCGGGGCCGCTCCGGGCGGCGCGACGCGCCCAGTGGGACTGACGGCGCTCGCGCAGATCGTGATTTGCTGCGGCGGAGAATGGCTGTTGACGGGCTTGCGTCTTCCCTTCCTGCTCGACGGCGCCTCGCTGATCGTCATCGTCGCGACTGCGCTGAACGTCGCCCGAAGCTTCATGAATTTGACGAACCCCTCTGCGCCGCCATATGCGGCGCCGCCCGGCCAATCAGCCCGATGAACAAGGCGAAGCAGATCGCCGCCGCCGCCGTCCAGCCCTGCAAAATCGTCGATGTCGGAAACGACGGGATCAGGACAAAGGCGGTGACCATCACGCCGGTGATATTGCCCAGCGTGCTGATCCCGTAAACGACGCCGGTCGACATGCCACCTCGGAAACCCGAGCTCATCAAGGCCTCGGTGAAAATCGGCAGCAGCGCCGACAAGCAAACGACCGGGAAGAAAAACAGCGCAAAGCACGACAGGCCGAGCGCGAGGAAGGAATTATCGAAGCTCGCATCGATGCTTTGCAGGATGACATGTCCTTGCGTCGCGGTGACGAGATAGCCGGCAAGACCGATGGCGACGAGCGCGACGAGGTTGGTCATCAAGCGTCTGGCGGCAAGCTGCGAGAACAAGCCGCCAACAATGGCGCCGATGCTGAAAGCCGCCAGGAAGGTCGAGATGACGAAAGACCAGACGAACAGGGTCGATCCGAAAAAGGGCGCCAGCAGACGCGTCGCGACCAGTTGAAATCCCATGCTGAGAAAGCCCTGGAAGAAGGCGCAAACGCCAACCAGCAGGCTGATCCCCATTGTCCGGCCGCCCGCTACTTCTGCCATTGGGCACCCAGAAACTCGGTCGGCGCGAAATCATCGGTGAGCGGATTGGCGCAAGCCAGGGAGCCCGGCGCCTTGCCCAATGCGCTGATCGCGAAGGGGTCGACGCCGTTGTCCTTCATCGGCGACGAAAATGGCGCCGAGGCCGTCTTGAATTTTTCTTCCAGCGGGGGACTTGCGCTCTTGGCAGCGACGACGACGACATTCGCCGTGCCTGGCACGGCGAATAAAACAACGCTCGGGAAGGCCGCCATAATGGCGCCGACCAGGCAATCGACCAGTTTGTTGCCGCTGATGACATTGATCGCGAGAAGTCCATCATCGCTGAGATGGTCCGCAACGAGCGTGAAAAATTCATGCGTCGCCAGATGCGGAGGATATTGGCTGTTGCGCACGAACGCGTCGATGATGATCCAGTCCCAGCGGTCGCGGCTGCGCCGCAAGAACCGCCGGCCGTCCTCGATAACGACTTTGTTGCGTTCCGATTCCTGGAAGTTGGTAAATTCCAACGCCAGATCGCGAATCATCGGGTCGATTTCGACGCTTGTCAGCGTCGCGTCCGGATAGATCACATTAAAGAGCCGGTTGAAGGACCCGGCGCCCAGGCCGATGCTCAAAACCGCCGCCGGATTCGGGTTGATGAGGGCAGGCGCGAACAGGAATTTCGTATAGGGGATGACCTGATAGCTCGGCCGACTCATATCGATCGCAGAAATGGCGGCGCCGTTCTCCATCCGCCGGAAAGAGACGACGGGACCGTCCTGCGACACGATGATGTAATTGTAAGCCGATTCCCGCACGATTTCCTTCGGCCGCGCCGATGCGCGCGCGCCTAGGAATGATCCGGCCGCGGCCGCTGCCGCCGATTGCAATATCGATCTGCGCGTGCGCATCGCCTGCACTTCGCTCTCTCCCTGCCGGCGCCGGCGCGTCGACATTCACGCCCGCCAAGTGCGATGGCCGGCGTTCGAGCGTCAAGAGCAAAGTCGGACATTGGGATGCGGCTGCGCCGGCGATCGGCGCGCACTCCTGTCAAAAGAAGGCCACATGCGTTAAGTCAGGACCAAGGCTTCACGGGGGGATATCGCATGACAATCGCCATCTGGTGCATTCTGATCGCCGCGCTCCTACCCTATCTGGTCTTTGGTCCCGCGTCGGCGAAGCTCAATATCAAGTTGCCGCGGGGCTCGTCGGCTCAGCAGCTCGAAGGCCTGCCGGCGCGCGCCTATGGCGCGCATCTCAACCATTTCGAGACGTTTCCGTTTTTCGCCGCGGCGGTGATTGTCGCGCATATGCTGGAAGGCGCGAGCGCCACAGTGAATTGGCTGGCGGTCGCCTATATCGTGATCCGGCTCTTTTACACCGCGATGTATCTGACGGATCGCCAGCCGCTGCGCTCTGCCTCGTTCTTCCTCGGCCTGCTGGTCGCGATCGCGATCTTCGTCACGCCGGCCTTTCATTAAGCGCGCTATCGCGCGATCTCGAAGCGGGCGCGGACGCCGACGCTCAATGTGCTTTGGCCGGACTCGATCGGCGCCGCCATCGCGGCCGGCATGCCAGCCGCGTTGGCGTAGACCGGCATGGCGGCGCCCGTCTCCTCGAGGCTCGCGAGGGCGCCGAGCTTGACGCCCGCTTCGCCCGCATAAAGTTCGGCCTTGCGCCGCGCGTCGGCGAAAGCGGCCTTGCGCGCCTCGTCGAGCAGGATGGAGGCGTTGGCGACGCCGAATTGAATGCCGTTGACCGAATTGGCGCCCGCCGCCACCGCTTTGTCGAGCACGTCGCCAAGGCGCGTCAGGTCATGGAGCGTCGCCCTGACGCGATTGGAGACGGAATAGCCGACGATCGTCGTCGGCTCGCCGCCGCTCCGGCCGACGTTCGACATCTGCGGCCGGATCGAGAAATCGGATGTCTGGATGTCCTTCGCCTCGACGCCGGCGCCTTTCAACGCTTCGATCAATGCGGCCGTCGCCTTGGAATTGTCCGCCAGCGCGGCCTGCGCCGTCTTGGCGGCGCTTTGCTCGCCGATCGTGATCGTCGCGAAATCGGGCCGCGCGCCGACCGTGCTTTCGCCCGTCGTTTCGATCGTCGGGCGCGCCGCCTCATCGGCTTGCGCGACGCCGAGGGAGCAGGCGAGCATCAAGGCAATAAGGAACGAACGCGGGACAGGGTGAGCGAGCATGGGGCGAACTCCGGGCAATCGAGGAGGGGCGCACGATCGCCGTCGATTGCGGCGGCGCCAAGACGGTTACGGGACGCCGGTTTGAAGAGTCCCGGCGCCGCTAGCTTTTTTGAATCTTTGCCGCCTCGACTGTCACGATGGGGCGCTCAGGCCGCTTCGCGCGAACGCGCCGCGAACGTCTCGCCGCTGCTCCCGTCGGAAGGCGTCAAACCGCGGGCGCCGCGGCGATCACGCCAAAATATTGTTCCTTCGGCTTGGCGATCTTCTGCAATTCGTCGCCAACGAGATAGCCGACCATCTCCACTTTTTCGATGCTCGCGACGCCCTCGGGCGTCGTTACTGTTTTGGCGTCGGCATCGCTGTAAAAGATGGTGGTCGCGAAGGTGCAGGCGTCTTTTCCGAATTGGTTGTTGACGCTCGCCACCCGTGCGCGGATGGCGTTGTCGTCAGACGTGACGACCGCCGCGACTTCCGTTGCCGTATCGCAAATGAAACCGCGGCCGACCGAAAGCGCGGCCTCATGCGCATGCGCTGGAAGCGGGCCTAGGCCGAGCGACGTCAAAGCGGCAAATGCAACCACGCTGGCGCGATATATCGTAAACATGGCGCTTTCCTTTCAAATCCGGGCGCCCCCAGCATGTTGCAACGCACCAACGACCAATGGGTTCATTCCAGTTCCGCACAAAAAGGGGGCGCCATGATATGTTCGCCCCTCCCAGCAAGCGGTTGAACGGCGCCCGATGATCAATCGACGAGATTTTATCGCCGCCGCGCCCGCGCTTGCCGCGGCGTGGCGGACGCGCGGCGCATGGGCGCAGGCGTCGGGCGATGGCGCGCCGCTGCTGCAGCACGCCATCGATGTCGCGCAGCGCGGCGATGGAATCGTCACGATTCCACCGGGCGTGCGCGCCGTTTCGCATCTGCGCATAGCGGGCAATATCCGGCTGGTGGGCGCGGGACGCTCCAGCCGTCTGGTGGCGATCGGGCCCGGACCCATGCTGGCGATCGCGCATGCGGATAGCGTCGCGATCGAGAACGTCGCCTTCGATGGCGGCGGCCATGCGTCCGGCGGCGAAGCGGGTCTGATCGAGGCGCGCGATGTCGCCGATCTTAATTTCGTCGATTGCAGCGTCGAACGCGCGGGCTATGGCCTCAGAGCCGAGCGTTGCGGCGGCCGCATCGCGCGCTCCTCGTTCCGAAATCTCGCGCAATCGGCGATCCACAGTCTCGACGCCACGGGGCTCGCCATCATTGACAACAGCGTCGAAGATTGCGGCGCCAACGGCGTGCAGGTCTGGCGCTCGGCGCCCGGCTATGATGGCGCGATCGTGCGTGGCAACCGCATCGCGCGCATCCGCGCCGACCCCGGCGGCGACGGGCCCTATGGCAATGCGATCAGCGTTTTTCGCGCCGGCGGCGTCTCCTGTGCGGGCAATGTCATCCGCGACGCCGCCTTCTCGGCGATCCGCTACAATTCCGGCTCGGACGCGCTGATCTCGGGCAATAGCTGCTTCGAGAGCGGCGAGACGGCGATCTATGTCGAATTCGGCTTTCAGGGCGCGATCGTTTCGGCGAATGTCGTCGACGGCGCCTCCACCGGAATCTCGGTCACCAATTTCGATTCCGGCGGTAGGCTCGCCGCGGTCACCGGCAATGTGATGCGCAATTGCGTCAAGCGCCTCCCCCAAGGCGGCGACATTTACGGCATCGGCATTCATGTCGAGGCGGACACGATCGTCAGCGGCAACGCCGTCGACAGCGTGAACTTCGCCGGGTTGCATCTTGGCTATGGCGTCGGCTTGCGCGACGTCATCGCCGCCGACAATGTCCTCAGCGATTGCGGCTTCGGCATCGCCGTGTCGGTCGCGCCCGGCGCCGGCGGCGCGACGATCCGCGACAACCGCATTCGCGCGAGGCGAGGCGCGATCGTCGGCATGGCCTGGGATGCGGTCGTCTCGGCGGACCTAGCGAAGGACGCGGCGAAATATCCGCTGCTGACGATTGCGGGGAACGAGGCGGGGTGAGGCGCGGAGGCCTGAAGCACGGAACAAGGCTGAAGGGGGTTGCGTTAGAGCGCCATCGCCGTAGTCCGCAGTTCGATCCGCATTCGTCCGGCCGAGCGGACTGACGAATGCGGCGACGACCTTGACGAAATCGGCTTGGCGGTTGGCGCCGGTCTTCTCGTCGATGCGGCCGCGACCCGCCGATCTCGACGATGGCGAGCAGCGCGCGCCGCTCCATCGGCGTTAGCTCGTAATTCCCGGCGATGATTTCAGATGGCGCTAGCGCTTCCAGCGACGCCTTGCGCGAATATGGCGGCGACGGCTCCGTGACTCACGCCGACGCCCTGTCCGTCGCCATCGGCTCGCGGGTCCACCGATCGGCGGACGCGGTGGGGAGATGCGGTTGTTATTCTCGCCGCCATCCGAAAGTCCGGACGGGCGCCAAGCGCCTGCAACGCAAGGAGAGTCTCATGAGGAAAGCGGCATATTTATCTCTCGCGGCGGCATTCGCGATATCTCTCGTCAGCCTCGCGCCGCATGGCGCCTTCTCCAAACCCGTCGTGGTCAAGGGGACGGTTAGCGTCGAGGCGGTCGAAATGGCTTGCGTTCACATGGACGGGCAGTTCACAAACGGCACAGGCAAGGGCGGGTACGGTTGCGTGACGGCCAACGCCTCTATTTCCTGCAACTCCAAAGGCAAATGCACCGGCACCGTCCCCGATCGCGCGACGGTTGGCGCCAGCGGTCTCAAGGGCTTGCTGGGCGGCGGCGCCATGGCCAATGCGCGCTCTGATTCCCGCTTCGCGGATACGACGCCAAAGCCCGTGACGCCCGCGCCGGGCGGGGCCTCCGCCAATCTCAACAAGCCCGGCGGCGCTCTCGCCGCATCGGTCGCCTATCACAGACCTTTGATGGGACAACATAATTAGAGCGCGTCGCGGGAAACGGGACGCATTTTTCCAACTGGACCGGCTTCGGCGAGGCGCTGTCTTCTCCGCGCTATCGCCGATTTTTGCGCCGCGCGTCCCCCGATTGAGGGCGGCCTTTCTCTCGCTACGCCGCCTGCAAAGATAGAATCCCTGAAGCGTGCAAAGGCCGCTTCGGGCGCGTTCCTTTCACGCCCGCCCGTCATCCTTTCGCAATCCAGAGGCGCCGCGCCGCGCATGCCGGATTGACTCTGCGTCGCGAGCATGCCGCAATTATCGCAGAAGAATGGGCGGGAGGTCTTCAGGCCTGAGGAAGGTGCGTGCGATGAACATGCGTTCGAAGTCGTCTTTCCCGCGCCCAACGCTTGCCGCGCTCGCGTTGGCCGCCTGCGTGATGTGGATGGGTCCGTCTCCCGCTCATGCGCAATCGTTCAATCCGGATTCGGCGCTGTCGCCGGCCCAGATCGAGCGCATCATTTCGGACAGCGGCTATCGGTTGACTGGTCCGGTCGCCCGCCACGGCCGGGTCTACCTCGCCAATGTCCTGGGACAGGGGGACGATCCGCTGCGGCTGGTCGTCGATGCGCGCAACGGGCGCGTTCTGCAGCGCTATCCCGGCAGGGCGTCCCTGCTTCGCCGTCAGGCCGCCGTTCCCGAGGAATCGCCGCTGACCAATTTTTTCGACCGTTTGTTTGGCAGTCCGGAGGACGCCGCGCCGCTGTCGCCCCCGCCGGATTCCGACTTTTTGGAAACGCCCAAGCCCAAGGCGCAGGCCAGGCGTCCCAAACCCGTCGTCCAGCCGGCGGTCACGGCCCCAAGCGACAATCCGGCGACATCGGCGCCGCCGGCGGCGGGGCAGGCCGCGACGCCGCCCGCGGGATCGGGGGCGCCGCCGCCGGCTGCGGCGGTCGCCAAGCCGACGCCCGAAACCGCCGCCGCCGCGCCAGGCGCGCCAGCGCAAAAAGCCCCATCGACCAAGCTCAACGATGTGCCGGTGGCGCCGCTCGAATAAAGATTGTCGACGGGAGCCATTTAAAACGACGAGCGGTCATAGCGCCGCCTCGATCGCTGCCTCGTCACAGCCCCCGCATCTCCGCCAGACGACGGGAGAGAAACCGGCGCTCGGGATTCTGCCGGGCCAGCATAAGAGCCTTCTCATAGGATTCGCGCGCGTCTTCGTTGCGTCCGAGACGCCGGCAAAGGTCGGCGCGCGCCGAATGAGCGAGGTGCTAGTCGCGCAAGTCGCCCCGCTCAAGGATGGCGTCGATCAGCGTCAGGCCAGCCGCGGGACCGTCGCGCATCGCGACGGCCGCGGCGCGGTTCAGCGCGATCAGCGGCGAGCCGTCCGTTTGCATGAGCACGTCATAGAGACCGACGATCTCGAGCCAGTCGGTCTCCGATGCGCGCGTCGCCTGCGCGTGCAGCGCTGCGATGGCGGCCTGGAGCGTATAGGCGCCGAACCGGCGCGATAGGAGCGCGCTGTCGAGCAGCGCCAAGCCTTCGCTAATGAGTTCGCGGTCCCAGAGCGAGCGATCCTGCTCGTCCATGAGGATCAGCTCTCCGGACGGCGATGTGCGGGCGGCGCGGCGCGATTCATGAAACAGCATCAGGGCCAACAGGCCTTTCGCCTCCGGCTCGGGCAGCAGTTTCGCCAATAATCGCGCCAGCCGGATGGCTTCGCCTGAAAGGTCGGCGCGCGTCACGGATGCGCCCGATGTCGCGAAATAGCCCTCGTTGAACACGAGATAAATCACGCGCAACACGGCGGCCAATCTCTCGCCGAGTTCCGACGGGGCCGGCGCCTCAAAGGGAATGCGGGCTTCCCGGATCTTCGTCTTGGCGCGTACGATGCGCTGCGCGATCGCCGCGGGCGCGGTCAGGAAGGCGCGCGCGATCTCTTCGGTGGTCAATCCGCAGACTTCTCGCAGCGTCAGCGCGACCTGCGCGTCGGCGGAAATCGCTGGATGACAGCAGATGAAGACGAGGCCGAGACGATCATCCGCCATGGCGTCGCCAGTTTCGATGTCTTCTCCGGACTCGCCATAAAGCGTCTCCGCGATGTCCGCCTGCGCCGCGTCGAAGCGCGTCTTTCGGCGCAACCGGTCGATGGCGCGGAACCGGCCGACGGAGGTGAGCCAGGCGCGCGGATGGGCGGGAACGCCCTCGCGCGGCCATTGCTCCGACGCGGCGATGAAGGCGTCGTGCAACGCCTCCTCCGCCAGGTCGAAGTCGCCGAGCAGGCGCACCAGCGAGGCGAAGACGCGGCGCGCCTCGCCGCAGTAGATCGCCTCGATGTCTGCGCGCGCGGCCTTCGCATCGCCGGCCGCCAGTTCGGGCGGGGGCGCTCGCCTAGCCAATGTTCAGTTCCGGCCGCACCTCGATGCTTCCATATCTAGCCATCGGGATATTGCCGGCGATGCGGAGCGCTTCATTCAGGTCGCGCGCCTCAATGAAGATGAATCCGCCCAAGACCTCCCGGGTCTCGGCGAACGGGCCATCGGTCATCGAAATCTTGCCGCCGCGCATGCGGACCGTCGTCGCCGTCGCAACCGACTGGAGCGCGGCCGCGAGGATGTAATGACCGTTCTTTTCGAGCTCCTTGTCGTAATTCAGCGAATCGCGGTCCAAAGCCGCCTTGTCGCTGTCGGACAGCGTGCTGAAGACATGGGGCTCGAAATAGACGAGGCATAGATATTTCATGGGAGGCTCCTTCTTCAGAGGGATGGGACGCATCATAGTCGATTGGCGATGCGCCCAATCGACATTCCGCGTCATCGGAATTCGGGGTCGCCACACGAAAAGCGCGTTCCGTGAATTGCAGTCCATTGCGTGTCGGAAGCAGTCAGCAACCATCTTGACGCCGTGTTAAGCTGACGCCACGCCACAGCAGACGACTTGAGGCGCCGATGCGCAAACTCGCACGGGTTGTTGTAGTCATTCTTTATTGCATTGTCGGCGCCGTCGTTTTAGCGGCGGCTGCCGGGCTAAGTTTTCGCGCCTATCGCCAGCATATCGCCGCACAAGCCCTTTCGATCCAATCCCCGGACGGAATCGACGAGGGGAGGTTCGTCACCATCGGCGACATCAGCCAGTGGATTCAAATCCGTGGCGAAGATCGCAACAACCCGGTGCTTCTGTTCGTCCACGGTGGTCCCGGCGGCTCCACGATCCCGATCTCGTCGGGTTGGCGCCCCTGGGAAAAATACTTCACCGTTGTGCAGTGGGACCAGCGCGGAACGGGCCGGACCTATGGCGCCACCGGGACCGCGGTCGCACCGACCATGACCATAGAAAGGATGACGCAGGACGGGATCGAGCTAGCAGAATATCTCAGAACTTATTTGCACAAGGACAAGATTATCCTCGTTGGCCATTCGTGGGGCTCGTTCCTGGGAATCCACATTGTCAAGCAACGTCCAGACCTGTTCTACGCCTATGTCGGCGCCGGGCAAGTCGTTGGCAGGGTGACGTTCGAAACGTCGTTTCAGATTTCCATCGCGCAGTTGCAAGCTCTGGCGCGAGCGGCTGACAACAAAGAAGCGTTGACGGAGCTGGAACCCATCGCGGCTCTACCTGTCATGAGTCCAAGCAATCGGCTCGTCGCAGAAAAGTGGAGCACGGCATTGAAGCTCCCATCGATCGAGAGCTTCACATTGGTCGGCCCGATTCCGCCGCCTTTCATGCCAGGTTTCACTCTGCTTGACTGGTATAACTGGTATAGGGGAATGACATTCTCAGCACAGTATCTACGTGGCCGCGGAGGGCCTATGTTTCAGCGAGACCTGGCTTCATTGGGTTTCGACTTTGCGATACCGATAATTTTCATCGAAGGCGATGAGGACTACAACACGCCAAGTGCGCCAGCCGAAGATTATTTCAATCGGATCGTGGCGCCGCGCAAGGATTTTGTACGGATCCATGGCGGGGATCATTTCATTCCGTTTGATCGTCCCGACGAGTTTCTGTCGGAACTGGTTGCGCGAGTGCGGCCACTCGCTGATCACGCAGCAACATATTGATTCTATTGATATATTTAGCTTCGATCAAATAGATATTTGTGAATATTTGAATATTCCTCGGAAATCCAAATTTGTGCACGGCCGGGCATCGAGCGGGAGAGCAAGAGGAAACTAAACCACCCTGCAACGCTTTGATATTCCACGTTTCGCGGGACAAAACTCGCGTTGTCGACTGACCCTCCATCGTCATGGCCGGGCTTGTCCCGGCCATCCACGCCGGGTCGCCGGCGCTAACGTCGACGGTGATTTACAACCGTGCCGCGTGCAGATGAACGCACCTCATTCGCATGGGGATGGCCGGGACAAGCCCGGCCATGACGGGGTGGTTGGGAACGGCCCCTCTTCCAACCGCCCTCACCCCTTCCACGGCGTCTCCGGCACGGGGGTCAGCGGGCCTTTGCCGTCGAGCCAGGAATTGAGATTGTCGATCATCAGGTCGGCCATCGCCTGGCGGGTGTGGCGTGAGGCGGAGCCGACATGGGGCAGCAGCACCGCATTGTCGAGCGCCAGCAGCGCCGGCGGGACATTCGGTTCGTTCTCGAAGACATCGAGGCCGGCGCTCAAAAGCTTGCCCTCCCGCAATGCCACGATCAGCGCCTCCTCGTCGATCAGCGATCCGCGCGAGATATTGACGATGATTCCCTCGGGGCCGACCGCCTCGATGATTTCGCGGTTGACGATATGGCGCGTGCCGGCGCCGCCCGGCGCTGCGACCATCAGAATGTCGCAGGCCTTGGCCATGCCGATCAGGGAGGGGTAGTAGAGAAAGGGCGCGCCCGTCTGCTGGGCGCGGCCGTGGTAGACGACGTCGAGCCCGAAAGCGGCGGCGCGGCGCGCGATCGCTTTGCCGATCCGCCCGAACCCCAGGATGCCCATGGTGCGGCCGCGCAGCGAGGCCGTCAGCGGATAGGCGCCGCCGGGCCATCGCCCCTCGCGCAAATAGCGTTCGGCCTGCGGCAATTGGCGCACGGCGGCGAGCGTCAGCGCCATCGCGATGTCGGCGACCTCGTCGTCGAGAACGCCCGGCGTATGGGTGACCATAATCCCGTGCTCGCCCGCCCAGGCCGCATCGATATGATCATAGCCGACGCCAAAGCTCGCGACGATCTGCAGATTGGGCAGGCGGCGCATCAGCGCGGCATCGACGATCGCGTGATGCGAGGTTGCGATGACCGCCTTGATTTTCGGCGCGAGCCGCGCCAGCGCCTCTTCGCGATCGGGGACTTGCCAGAGCCGATGCAGAGTCACGCGCTGCTCGATTTCGCCGCCGATTTTCGCGATGCCCTCGACCGGGACCAGAACGTCAAATTCCGCCACCTTTTGATTCCTTGCCATCGTCGTCAATCCCCGGGCGCACCATGCCCCGAGACGCCGCCGCCGCCAAGACCGAACGTTTGGCCAGCGCTGAGCCTTTCGCCCGGGCGCGGGACGTGGCACATGCCTTTCATGCCCAGCGCAGCCGTTCTCGCGACAAATCGCCGCCCCCTCGTGCGGCGCATCATCCTTCAGGATTTTCGCTCCTATGCGACGCTCGATCTCGCCTTGGAGGGATCCGTCATTGCGCTGGTCGGCGAGAACGGCGCCGGCAAGACCAATCTGCTGGAGGCTTTGTCGCTGTTTGCGCCTGGGCGAGGATTGCGCCGCGCGCCAATCGGCGAATGCGCCCGCGACGGCGGCTCCGGCGGCTTTGCCGTGTCGATCTTCATCGAGGACCAGGGCGAGCCGCGCCAGCTCGGCACGGGCCTCGAGCCGGGGCCCGACGCGGCCGCGCGCGTCAACCGCATCGACAGGACGCCCGTCGCTTCGGCGCGCGCCTTCGCCGACCATTTGCGCATCGTCTGGCTGACGCCGGCGATGGACGGGCTGTTCACCGATTCGGCGGGCGAGCGGCGGCGCTTTCTCGACCGGCTGGTGCTCGCCATCGATCCCAATCACGGCGCGCGCGTCAACCAGTTCGAGCGCGCATTGCGCGGCCGCAACCGCCTGCTGGAAGACGGCGCGCGCAATTTCCAGTGGCTCGATGCGATCGAACGCGAGGCGGCCGAACTCGCCGTCGCAATGGCGGCGGCGCGCAGCGAATGCGTGAGCCGGCTCAAAGCCATGATCGCGCTGGAGCGCGACGATGCCTCGCCATTCCCCTGGGCCGATCTCGCGCTGGAAGGCGACGTCGAACGCCTTGTGGCCGAAATGCCGGCGCTCGCCGCCGAAGAGCGCTATCGCGTGGTCCTGCGCGACAATCGCGGCCGCGACGCCGCCGCCGGGCGCACGTTGATCGGCCCCCATGTCGGCGATCTCCGCGCCTGGCATGGGCCCAAGGGCGTCCCCGCCGCCCAGGCCTCGACCGGCGAGCAAAAGGCGCTCCTCGTCGGCCTCGTGCTCGCCCATGCGCGCCTCGTCGCGGATATGAGCGGCATGGCGCCGCTCGCGCTGCTCGACGAGGTCGCCGCGCATTTCGACCCGCGCCGTCGCGCGGCTCTGTTCGAGGCGCTGGAGCGGATCGGCGGCCAGGTGTTCCTGACCGGCGCCGATCCCGCCGCCTTCGCGGGTCTTGCCGGGCGCGCGCAGCTCCTCGATGTCGCGTCAGGACGCGTCACGCGCCGTCCATAGAGGGCCGGCGTTCCGCGCTGCGCGGGTTCGACACACGTGAGGCGGCGCTGATCTCAGCGCCGCCTATCCATTGATTGCATGGAGGCGATTATGCGTGGGAGGAATTCGAACTCAAGGATCGCCTTTCAGGCGACCGCCCATAGCAGTCAGCTTGCTGACTGCGAAAACTTGTCAGCAATGGCGGCGACCGCTTCGCGGCCGTCCTTGACTTCGAATTCCTCCCGCGCGCCGCTCCGCCATGCAAACAATGGACAATTCCGCCTCAGTTGATCGTCTCAAATGAGGTGAACTCGGATGCTTGCCCGGATGATCAAATCGAGGCAGGCTGACGGACATCGCCGGGAGAAAATCTATGTGGCGCCGCTGCTCGCTTGCCCTTCTCGCCATCGCCGGCCTCGTCACGCCAGCCGCCGCTGAAGACCAGATCGAACGGGGCAAATATCTCGTGACGATCTCGGGCTGTTCGGACTGCCACACGCCCGGCGGCATGCTCGGAAGTCCGGACATGACGCGGATGCTCGGCGGCGCTGATGTGGGTTTCGGCATCCCAGGGGTTGGCGTCTTCATCGGCCCCAACCTCACGCCGGACAAGGAGACCGGCCTTGGCGCCTGGACGTCCGACCAGATCATCGCGGCGATCACGACGGGGAAACGCCCGGATGGACGGCTTCTGTCGGGCGTCATGCCATGGCAGGAATTGTCCCATTTGACGGGCGCCGACGCGCAGGCGATCGCGGCCTATCTGAAGAGCCTGCCGCCCGTGAAAAATGCGATCCCGGGACCCCTCGGTCCCAAAGACAAGCCAAGCGTCTCTGTCTCCGTCATCGTCTCGGGCGACGCCTATGCCGCGATGCCGCAACCGCCGCCATAGGCGCTGGAGCCTGATGACTTTTGATCGAAACGGTCGAGGGTGATCCATCGTTTCGCATGGCGGAGCGTGTTTCACCCTTGAGGACCTGTCAATGATGGCCCTTCGGGCCACCGCCGAAGGCGGCGCGCTTTGCGCGTCATTGACAGGTCCTCAAGGGTGAAAAAAAATGCCTCCATGCGAACAATGGCTCAATAACGAAGCTGTCGCCGATATCAGTTCGATTCAATCAATTCTCATCTCGCTCTAAGCGTGGCCCGCTTCGGAGGACAGCATAGCGGCGTTGACGCCGATCTTGGCCAGAGCGCGATCGTATTTTGAGGCGAGGTCGGCGTCGAAGACGAGGCTCGGATCGGCGGGGCAATTGAGCCAGCCATTGGCGAGGATCTCGCTCTCGAGCTGGCCGGACGACCAGCCGGCGTAGCCGAGCGCCAGAACCGCCTTTTCCGGGCCCTTGCCGGTCGCGATGGCGCGCAGGATGTCGAGCGTCGCGGTCAGGCAAATGCCGTCGCCGATCGAGACTGTGGAATCATTGCTGAGATAATCGCTCGAATGCAGCACGAAGCCGCGGCCCTTCTCCACGGGTCCGCCGCGCAAGACGCGGACGTCGCCGGCGCGCGGCGGCAGGACAATCGAATCGGCCGCTTTCACGACGTCAAGCTGGACCAGCAATTCAGGAAAGTTGATCGTCTCGGCCTTTTGATTGACGATGATCCCCATCGCGCCGTCCTCGCGGTGGGCGCAGAGGTAAACGACGGCGCGCGCGAACGGCCCCTCCCGCAAGGTCGGCATGGCGATCAGCATCTGACCTTCGAGGCTGGCGGAGCCGCCCGGCTTTTTCGGAGCGCTTTTCATGGCCCTATGCTACGCATCCGCTTGTTTCTGTCAAAGCAGGCTTTTTGTAGCCGGCCGGGCCGCGCCTCACGCGAATGTTGCTGGCGCCGTCAAGCCGATCGCTTTAGAGGAAAGCATGTTTAGACGCCGTCCTCTTCTCATTGTTCTGGCCGCGCTTTTCGGCATTGCACGGCCGACCTTGGCTGCCGACGCCTATTCGTCGGACTGGGCCGAAGGGCTTAAATCCTCGGCGCGTCTGATCGCCGCCGGGCCGAGGGACGGCATTTTGCAGGCCGGCGTCGAGATCAAGCTCGCCCCTGGCGCCATCACTTATTGGCGCAATCCGGGCGATGCGGGCTTGCCCCCGACGCTGTCCTTCGAAGGCTCCGCCAATCTGGCGCAGGCCCGCACCTCTTTTCCCGCGCCGCGGCGCTTGCCGGAGGGCGGCGGCGGCGAGGCCTTTGGTTATGATCGGGCGTTGATCCTGCCGATCGACGTTGAAGTGATCGACCCGTCCAAGCCCGTGGAACTCGCGCTGAAGTTGAATTATGCGGTTTGCGAGACAATCTGCGTGCCGGCCGAGGCAAGCTTGCGCCTGGTCCTGGCAACCAGCGAGGGGTCGCCTTCGCCATTCGCCGAAGCCATCGCCAAAGCCAAGGCGCTGACCCCGCGGCCCATCGAATGGAGCGATCTCGCCGCCGCTCTGACCGCCACAGGCGAGCGGAGCTGGCGCGTTTGTCTGGCGCCGCAAGCGGGCCCCAAGCGCGATCTCTTCATCGAGCCGCCGGAGGCCTGGTGGTTCGACATCAAGCCGGATGCGAGCGGGTCCGCCGGAACGGAATGTTTTGGTCTGAGCCTGATGCAAAAGCCGCCCGACGCCGAGCTTCCGGTCGTCGCGCGGCTCACGATCACCGGCGGCCAGGGGCCGATCGAAACGACGATCGCCCTGAAGGCCGGCGCCAAACCCTAATCGCACAGGGTTTGCGCGCCAGCCGGTTCGCGATACAAAGATGTAGAGAGCGGGGCTGCCGCTCTCTTTCTGAGCCCAGGGAAAAATCCATGACGATCAAGGTCGGCGACCATCTGCCCGAAGCCACGTTTCGCCTCATCACCGGCGACGGACCGCGGCCGGTGACGACGGGAGAGTTCTTCAAAGGCAAAAAAATCGTGCTGTTCGGCCTGCCCGGCGCCTTCACGCCGACTTGCCACAAGAATCATCTGCCCGGCTTTGTCGCCAATGAAGCGGCGATCAAGGCCAAAGGCGTCGCTGTGATTGCGATGACCTCGGTCAATGATCCCCATGTCCTCACGGCCTGGGCCAAGGCTTCCGGCGTCGAGGACAAGATCAGCTTCCTGTCGGACGGCAACGCCGATTTCGCCAAGGCGGCGGGGCTCGATTTCGACGCGTCGGCGGGCGGCCTCGGGATACGTTCGAAGCGCTATTCGATGCTGGTCGAAGACGGCGTCGTCAAGACCCTCAATATCGAGGATTCGCCAGGTAAAGCCGACGTTTCCAGCGCGGAACATCTGCTCGCGCAATTGTAAGGGCTTGCGGTCAAAATCTGACATTTGGCGGCCAGTCCATGGCTTGGCTCAGATGGATTGCCGAAATTCGCCGGCAATCCGTCTGCTGCTTACGCGGCGGCCGGCCTGGAACAAAGGAGGATGACCATGGCGACCCCCGATGCGCTTCGCTATACGAGAATTCCTCTTACGCATGGATCTGGCGCCATCCCCGCCGTCGGGTTTGGCACGCTGATACCCGATCCTCTTGCAACGAAACAAGCGACTGAGACCGCGCTTGAGGCGGGATTTCGGCATCTCGATTGCGCCGAACGCTATCGCAACGAAGAAGCGGTCGGCGATGCGATGCAGGCGGCGTTCAGGGCCGGTACGCTTCGGCGCGAGGACGTCTTTGTCACTACGAAGCTCTGGAACACCAATCATCGCCCTGAGCGGGTCAAGCCCGCCTTCGACGCCAGCCGCCGGCGATTGCAAATCGACACGATCGATTGCTATCTCATCCACACCCCCTTTGCGTTTCGGCCGGGCGACGAGCAGGATCCGCGGGACGAACGCGGTCAGGTCATCTATGATTCCGGGGTGACGTTAGTCGAGACGTGGCATGCGCTCGAGCGCCTCGTGGACGAGGGTCAGTGCAAGGCGATCGGCCTATCCGATGTGACCTTGGAAAAGGTGCGAGAGGTCGTTGCAGCCGCGCGGATCAAGCCTGCTGTGGTGCAGGTCGAATCCCACCCGTATCTCCCTGAATGGGAGTTGCTCGAATTCTGTCGGGAGCACGGGATCGTGCTGCTGGCGTTTGCAGCATTGGGACACGGCATGAGTCCCAAAGTGCTGGATGATCCCGTGATCACAAGCATTGCGCAGCGCGTCCATAAAACGCCGGCGCAAGTTGCGTTGGCCTGGGCTGTGCAGCGCGGCACGGCTTTCCTGACCACCTCGACCAAGCCCCACAATATCCAAGCAAGCTTTGACATATCGGCGTTGCCCGAAGACGCCATGCGGGAGATGCGGGAGGGCATCACGGCGAACATCAGGTTCAATACGGTGGTGCAGACTGGCGTGCCTGGCTTTATTCCACGCGCCAAGTGAATTCGCCGGCGCGAGGTCGCGTTCGCTCTGAGCATGGGCCGCACATTCTTTCGGCGATTTGCGCCGGAAGTTGGCTCAGGCCTGCCGCGAGATAAAGTTGACGGTAGGCGCTGACCAATTGATCGAGGGGAAACGCGCGATTGCGCCCGCTGGGATTGGGCAGAACCCATACAACGGCGCCGGCCAAGGCGACCGGCTGAGACCCCCACGCGATTTCTCGCTGTCCGGATAATGCGGAATAGGCCGCCTTACCGAGGAAGCCGACGAAGCGTGGCGAATAGCGCGCGATCTTTCGTTCAAAATGCGCGGCGGCTGCGATGAATTCTTGCACCGACAGTTGATCGGCCCGCGCTGTCGGCCGTTCGACCACGGTCGTCAGGCCGCATCGGTACTGCAGGATCGTGCGGTCGTTGTCGGGAAGGATTTCCTCAGGCGTGAAGCCGGCGAGATGGATGGCGCGCCAGAAGCGATTGCCCCTTCCTGCAAAATGGCGACCCGCGGCGGCCGCGGCCATTCCAGGATTGATGCCGCAGAAGACCACAGCAAGACGTTCGGCGATGATATCCGGGAGGGCGCCGACCATAACATGCCTCACAAATTCAGAGACAGCCAAGATAGATTTTTCGTCGCTTCCTTGGCAAACGCGCCGGCGCCGATTGCGTCACGCGGATCGTCTCGATGAGACTGAGAGCCCGAGAGGCTGGTGGGCGCCAAACGTCAGATTTGGCCCCTAAGCCTCGGCCGCCTTGCGGGACTTCGGCATGAACGGGCTCATGCCCCGCCGCGCAAGCTCGTCGGCGCGCTCATTCATCGCGTCGCCGGCATGGCCCTTGACCCATTTCCAGGCGATCTCGTGCCGCGTCGTCGCTTCGTCGAGGCGGCGCCAGAGATCCTCGTTCTTGACGGGCTTCTTGTCGGCGGTGCGCCAGCCGTTGCGCTTCCAATTGTTGATCCAGCCGGTGACGCCGCCGCGCAAATATTGCGAATCCGTATGCAGGTCGATCGCGCAGGGACGGGTTAGCGCTTCGATCGCGCTGATCGCGGCCAGAAGCTCCATACGGTTGTTGGTCGTCAGCGCCTCGCCGCCGCAAAGCTCCTTTTCACGCCCGTCGTAGCAAAGCACTGCGCCCCAGCCTCCAGGGCCCGGATTGCCCGAACAGGCGCCGTCGGTCCAGATCGCAACGCGCCCACTCATCGCAGTAAGCCATAGTCGCGCGCGCTCGCCACGGCTCGATGAAAGCGCATCTTCTTGAGATATTCGATCGGATCTTTGGGCACGACTTTGGCTCCCGGCGGCACGTTCAACCAGTCAACGAGACGCGTCAGCATGAAGCGCAACGCCGCGCCGCGCGCCATGATCGGCAGAGCCGCGACCTCCCGATCGGTCAGGCGACGCACCCGCTCATAGCCATTGATCAGCGCCATGCCCTTGGTGATGTTGAACGATGCATCAGGCTCGAAGCACCAAGCGTTCAAGGCGATGGCGAGATCGTAGACAAGCGCGTCATTGCAGGCGAAATAAAAATCGATCAGGCCGGACAGCCGGTCGCCGAGAAAAAAGACGTTGTCGGGAAAGAGATCGGCGTGGATCACGCCGGCTGGCAAGCCGGTCGGCCATATCTGCTGGAGCGCGGCCAACTCATTCGCCGCCTCGCTGGCGAGGCCGGGCGCCACTTCATCCGCGCGGGCCTGCGCGGCCTCGAACAAGGCGGGCCAACCGCCGATCGAAAGAGCATTAGGTCGCTGGAGGTTGAAATCGGCGCCGGCTTTATGCATTCGGCCCAAAGCTTCGCCGACGCTCGCGCAATGGCGCGCGCTGGGGCGGCGAATCCATAGCCCGTCGAGAAACGTGACGATCGCCGCCGGCCGGCCGACAAGCCGGCCGAGCGCCTCGCCTTTGTTGCTGCGCACCGGCTGCGGACAAGTGACGCCTTTCTTCGCAAGATGCTCCATCAAGCCAATGAAAAAGGGCAGATCCGCTTCTTTGACGCGCTTTTCATAGAGCGTCAGGATGAAACGGCCGGTCTCGGTGTGCATGAGAAAGTTCGAATTCTCGACTCCCTCGGCGATGCCCTTGAAGGACGAGACAGAGCCAAGATCATAATCGGCGAGGAACGCCCCAAGGGCTTCGTCCGTGACTTCCGTATAGACGGCCATCTTCTGTCCGGCTTGAGGTACGCGGCCTACGGACGGCAAAAAAGCCGCGCTCCAGCAAGGCGCGGCTCTGTGGTCAGTCCCTTAGACCCCAATGGATTCTGTGTTAGCGACGGCGTCGGAATCCGTCAAATCTCGTCCATTCAAGCAACGAGGGAATGAGCATCATGATGCAGGCCCGGCGGATTCAGATCCGATGCGCTTCGAGCGTCGAGGGATGGAACAGCTCCTCGGCGGCGAGCAGACGCGCGGAAAGGCCTTCCTCGTGATGCTGTCGCAGGAAGCGCTCCAACACGTGGCGGTTGGGCGCGAGGCCGTAGGACCAGAAGTCATCGCCCATCAACGCGCGCGCCGCCTGAAGCTGCTCCTCGATGAAAGGCAGGGTCGCCTTGGCGGCGGAGGAATCGTCGAGACGGACGATCGCGATCGCTTTGGAACGCTCGAAAGCCTTGAATATGGCGAACGGTAGCCAAGGATGCGCGTCGGCGAGGCTGCGGCGGATTCCGATCAGGTGCATGATCGGAAATATCCGCGTCCGCTTGAACCAGTCCACGCCGGCGGCCTGGGGGTCGGCAAACAGACGGCGAATGTTTGGATGATTGTCGCGGAAACAGGACGGCGCCCGCGGCCCGATAATCGCGTCAAGCTCTCCCGCGGCCAGCATGCCCGAGATGGTCTTGCCTTCGGGCGCGTCCTCCAGCCGCACATTGGCGGGCAGGCTGAGAGGGATTTTCTCGACCCGGCGAGGATCGTCGTATCCCCCGCGCACCCAGGAAATGTCCGACGGCGCAACGCCGTGATCGTCGTTCAGAAATAGACGCACCCAAACATTGGCCGTCAGTTGGTATTCGGGCAGGCCGATCCGCTTTCCCTTGAGATCGGCTGGGTTCGCAATGTTGCGATCGTCGCGGATGTAGACCGAGGAATGGCGAAACGCCCGCGATGGGAAAACGGGCGCCGCGATATAGGGGGAGCCGCCGGCCGCGACCTGCACGCAATAGCTGCTGAGCGAGAGCTCGCAGATGTCGAATTCAGCCCGGCGAAAGGCGCGAAAGAATATTTCCTCCGGCTCAAGCAGCATGAATTGAGGATCGACGGCGTCGATCTTAACCGCGCCGTCAACGAGCGGGCGCATGCGGTCGTAATCGCCAATCGCGACCGAAAGCTGGAGTTTGGTCAACGCCGCTGTCCTTGTCTGCTAAACTGATGATGCATCGCATTCCAGGTTATGCCGCATCGGCGCGCCCGGACAGGGGCCTGCGCAAGCCCAGCGCGAAGACGGCGAGCGTCCCCACCAGAACGGATGCGCCCATGACGGAGAAAATGCTCGGAGTCGCCCAGCGGGCGCCGACGAGAGCGCCGACGATGAGCGGGCCGGCGATGGAGCCGCAGCGTCCGGCGGCCATGGCGCAGCCGATCCCGGTGGCGCGGATCGCAGAGGGATAGAGGATCGCCGCGAGCGCGATGAGGCCGGAACTGGCGCAACCCGTGAACAGGCCGAACAGGCCTTGAAAAACCGTGATCGCCGCGACCGAAGGCGCGGTATAGCCGACCAGGGCGTAGGCAAGCGCACCGCCGGCGAGCGCGCCGGGCAGAACCGCGATGATCCCAAAGCGCGTCAGCAGCAGCCCGGCGACGCCCGACCCGAACAGCGAACCGAAATTGAACGTCGCCAATGCAACCGCGGCATGGCCAATCGGCACGCCTTCGGCGCCCAGCAGCGTCGGGCTCCAGGCGGAATTGGTGACCAGGATCATGAAGGCGAAGAAGAAGCTCGTCCAAAGAAGGAGGGTGCCGCTGGCGCGGCCGAGGGCGAACAACTGGCTCATCCGCGCATCGGATTTCGCGTTCTCGATGACGACGAAACGGGCGTTGTCGGGAATGGAGACCTCGGGGAATATCTGCTTCAGCGTTCGCGCAATGCGCTCGTGCGTCGCTCCCGAATTGACGAGATAGCTGAGAGATTCCGGAAGCGCCCATATCAAAGCGAGGGCGACCAGAAGCGGCGGCGCGCCCCCCACGAAGAAAACCGACCGCCAGCCAAAGGCGGGAATGAGACGGGAGGCGAGAAGGCCGCCGACGACGCCTCCCAACGGAAATCCGGCCCAGAGCAAACTAACGATGGCCGCGCGCATGCGGCCGGGAACATATTCCGAGGCGAGACTGATGAAGCTTGGCATCGCGCCGCCGAGACCGACGCCGGCCAGGAACCGCCAGACGAGCAGTTCGCCAAAACTGTCGGCGAAGGCCGTGCATAAGGTGAAGATTCCAAAGCAGACGGTGGCGACGATCAGCACCCGCTTGCGGCCATGCCGGTCCGCCAGCGGTCCGAGCGCGAAGGCGCCGAGCGCCAATCCCGCCAGAGCCGCGCTGAAGACAAGACCGAACGCTTGCGGCGCGACATGCAGCGCGTCGGCCATAACCGGCGCGGCAAGACCGATCGATTGCAGATCCATCCCGTCCAGCAAAGCCACGAGGCCGCACAATGCGATGATGAGGCCCTGGGCGCCGCCGAGCTTTTGCTGCTCGATCATCTGGGTCACCTGCACCAGGGGCGGCTCCGACATCAGCTCCTCCGGACTTTCGCTTGCGCCTGACGGGTTCAGGATAGCACGGATGTTTTGTTCCCAACGCGCGTCTTGGCGGTGGGGGCTAGAGCGCGAGCTGCGTCTGCGTCACCCAGGCGACCGGCTTTCCGTCTTCCGTCTCGATGCGAGTCTGCCAGACCTGGGTGCGCCGCCCCCGATGAATTGGCGTCGCCGTCGCGACCAGGACGGCGCCGGCGGGGGCGCCGCCGAGAAAATTGGTCTTGCTTTCGATCGTCGTCGTGCCCGCGGCTTTCGCGTCGAGATTGATGAAAGCGCCGACGCCGCCCATCGTATCGGCTAAAGCCATCAAGGCGCCGCCGTGAACTCTTCCGCCCAAAGTGCAATGTTCCGGCGCGACGCGCATTGTCGCGACGATCCGGTCGAGATCGGCGCTGACGAATTCGATGCGCAGGTGATCGGCGAAAGGCAGCGGGTTGGCGCGAATGCGTTCGAGAGGGGACATGACGGCGGCTCCGGCTTTGGCGGCGCCCATTCTCTCAGGATACGGCGAAAGCGTCGATGACTTGCGAGGTCATGGTTTGTGAAATCGTCCGCCACATTCCCCCATCGCAACGCATTGGGTAAGCTGTCGCCTCATCGCCGCATCAGGAGCGCCCCATGAATGAGCCTTTGCCGTCGCCGCCGGTCCCACTCGGAGCGGGCGGTCATTGGCGCAACTGGGTCGGCAACCAGTCTTTTATCGCGCGCCACATGAGCGAACCGGGTTCGGAGGACGAACTGGCCGCGCTGGTGCATGAAGCTTCGCGCCGGAATCTCGGCGTGCGCGTCGCCGGCTCCGGCCATTCCTTCACGCCGGTGGTGGCGACCAGCGGCCTGTTGCTCAGCCTCAAAAATATGCAGGGAATCGTCAGCGCCGATCATGACCGCAAGCGGGTCGTCGTGCGCGCCGGCACGAAAATCGGCGACATCGGCAGAGCCCTCAAACAGATCGGGCTGTCGCTCGCCAACCAGGGCGACATCGACACCCAGGCGATCGCCGGCGCATTGTCGACCGGCACGCATGGCACCGGGATCAGCCTTGGCTGCCTGTCGTCGCAGGCGGTCGGCATGCGCCTCATTCAGGCGGACGGTTCGGCGCTGAGCGTCGACGCCGACACGGACCCTGAGACGATGGCCGCCGCCCAGGTCTCGATCGGCATGCTCGGCGTGATGTCCACCGTCACATTGCAGACGGTCGACGCCTACAATCTGAAGGAGAAGCTGTGGCGCGATGATTTCGAGACCTGCATGGCGCAACACGATGAGCTGGCCGCGCGCCATCGCCATTTCAGCTTCTTCTGGTGTCCGGTTCCAGAATCCCGGCATCTCTATTGTCTGCCCGACGTCGCCGCGGTCTCGCCGACAAAACACGAGCATGACGTCTGCGAAATGAAGGTGATGGATATCACCGACGAGCCGCCGTTCTCTGACGAGAAGAGCTTCGAGCGCGTCGCCTATTCCTCGGAAATCTATCCGATCGAATATGTCCCGAACTTCCACGAGCTCGAATATGCGATTCCGGTCGAAAACGGCAAGGAGGCGCTGCGGCAGGTCCGCGACCTGATGCTGACGAAACACACGAACTGCATCTATCCCGTCGAATATCGTTTCGTCGGCGGCGATTCAGGCATGCTGAGCCCCTACTACAAGCGCGACAGCGTGACGGTCTCCGTCTCGGGCGGCCCGGGGATCGACTATTGGAACTATCTTCTCGACGTCGACGCGATCCTCAGACAATACGGAGCGCGGCCGCATTGGGGGAAGCTGCATTTCAACAATGCGCAGGACATGCCGACGCTTTATCCGCGTTTCGATGATTTTCGCGCCATCCGCCGCCGCCTCGACGCGGAGGGCCGGTTTCTCAACGATCATTTGAGAAACCTGTTCGCGTAACGGTCTTCCGGACCGGACCGCGAGACAGGTCACACCAACTGGATGCCGCCGTCGATTTCCAGATCGATGCCGTTCACGGCGCGATTGTCGAGCAGGAAAAAGACCGCGTGGACAATGTCGGCGCTCGAAGCCAGCCGCCGCGCCGGCGTCCGCGCGGCCATCGCATCGACAATGGCTGTGGCGCCCTGCTGGATGGCGCGCTCCCAAGTCGGCGAGTCCGGAACAAGACCTGGCGACAGGCAATTCACCCGGATCGGCGACAGTTCGACCGCCATGGTTTTCGTCATGCCGACAATGCCGCCATTGACGATCGAAATCATCGTCGAGCCCACATAGGGATTGGCCTTGGAGAGGCCCGCGAACAGCACGATCGAGGACGTCGGTTTGAGGCGCGGCAGCGCGGCGCTGACGGCCGCGACATAGCCGGTGAGCTTGATATGCGCGAGCCTGTTGGCCTCGACAATATTGAAATCCTTCACGCTGGTCGCCAACCGACGGATCGGCGTCAGGACGAGATGGTCGATCGCCGGCCCATCCGCCAACGCCGCTCGGATCGAGGCCGTGTCTTCCAGGTCAATGTGGAGGCCGGTCGCGCCGGGTCCGATAGATCCGGCGATGTCGGCGGCGCGCTGCGCTCCGCGGCCGGCGATCGTGACCTGGCAGCCGAGCGCATGAGCTGCCCGCGCGACCGACAATCCAATTCCCGACGTGCCGCCAACTACGACAAGATGTTCCGTCGAACCGGGCATTATGAGACCTCGCTAACCAATCTTGCTTGCGATGGGACGAACTCAAATCCAATAGATACGCGCCACGACGAGGCTGACGATTGTCCAAAACAGCGGGAATTCGAAGCCCCCGCTGTTCCATATCCAGAGAAAGCCCCGCACGCGATACAGGCAGATCGTTGCGATAACCAGCATGATCGCGGCCAGCAACGCCGCTATCGGCGTGAAGAGGTTCAAGATCAGCGCCGCGGCGGCGATGGCTTCGATGATCGAAGCCAGAATCATGAAAGCTCTCGCCGGCCTCAGACCCGCCTGTTCGAAGAACACGACAAGCGGCGGCGGAAATTGAAGTTTTCCCCAGATATGCGGGATGAGAAAAGCGCCGCAGGCGACCCGCAAAACCGCATAGGGCTCCACGGCGCTAAAAAGACTGGACATGCTATAAACCCTGTTCCTAGCAATGCGTTATCTGCGATGCCCTATTTCACGGCGGCGTTCAAGACCATATTCGGCGAGACCTCGGACGTCTTCGGCTTCGCAGCAGCTCCTTATTCGGTAAGACCCGCCGCCGTCGGTGTGATAAGCTTATGCTCGCGGAGCGCATTTCCAACACAACCCCGGTCCATACCGCGCGCGCCCAATTCCCGGCGCCCCTATCCCGAAGGCAAATTCATTCCGTGACTTTTTTCCAGACGAACCCATCGCTGTCGCGCGCATTGACCGAGCGCAACTATGCCGATCCGACGCCCGTTCAATCGGCGGTTCTTGCGCCCGAAGCTGCGGGCCGCGATCTCCTGGTGTCGGCCCAGACCGGCTCGGGCAAGACAGTGGCCTATGGTTTGGGCATGGCGCCGACGATCCTTGGCGAAGCTGCGATCTTTGGACAAGCCGCCGCGCCTCTGGCGCTTGTCATCGCGCCGACCCGCGAACTGGCGATGCAGGTGGAGCGCGAACTGACATGGCTCTATCAATATACGCAGGCGCGCATCGCCGCCTGCGTCGGCGGCATGGACTCGCGACAGGAGCGCCGGCGCCTCGCGGAGGGCGTGCATATCGTCGTGGGCACGCCGGGGCGGCTGCGCGATCATATCGAGCGCGGCGGCCTCGATCTCTCCAGACTGAAGGCGGTCGTTCTCGACGAGGCGGACGAAATGCTCGATCTCGGCTTTCGCGAGGATCTCGAATTCATTCTCGACGCCGCGCCCGCCGACAAGCGCAGCCTGCTGTTCTCCGCCACCATGCCCAAGGCGATCGCAGCTCTCGCCAAACGTTATCAGCGCGACGCCTTGCGCATCGAAGTGGCGGGCGGCAAGCGCGGCCATGTCGATATCGAATATCGCGCCATCCGCATCGCGCCCAAGGAAGCCGAACATGCGGTCGTCAATCTGCTGCGGCTGATCGAGGCGCCGACCGCGATCGTCTTTTGCAACACGCGCGAAGCCGTGCGCCATTTGCACGCCACACTGCTGGAGCGCGGCTTTTCGGCGGTATTGCTGTCGGGCGAACTCAGCCAGCATGAACGCAATCAGGCGATGCAGGCGTTGCGCAACGGGCGCGCGCGGGTCTGCGTGGCGACCGATGTCGCCGCGCGCGGCATCGATCTGCCCAATGTCGGCATCGTCATTCACGCCGACCTTCCCCATGACGTCGAAACGCTGCAGCATCGCAGCGGCAGAACGGGACGCGCCGGGCGCAAGGGCGTCAGCGCGCTGCTGGTTCCGATCGCGCGGCGCCGGCGCGCCGAGCAACTCTTCGCCAATGCCGGCATTCCCCCGCAATGGAGCGGGCCGCCATCGGCGGACGAAATCCGCCTGCTCGATCAGGAGCGTCTGCTGCAAGACCCGCTGCTGACCGAACCGCCAAACGACGACGATATCGCGATGGCGAAGCTCCTGTTGGCGCGCCGCAGCGCCGAAGAGGTCGCCGCCGCCCTCGCCCGCATCTACCGATCCCGCCTTCCGGCGCTCGAGGAGATTTCTGATCCCGGCCATGAGCCAGAGCGCCGCGAGCCGCGCCAGCGCCCGGCTTCGCCGCGCAACGCCGAATCCTATCGGCCGCCGGAGCGCAAGGCGCGGGATTTTGGCAAGCCGCATGCGTTCGGTCCCACCGCCAAGGGCGTATGGTTCCGGCTCGACATCGGGCGCTCGAAAAACGCCGATCCCAAATGGCTGCTGCCGATGATCTGCCGCGCCGGCGGCCTCACCAAAGCCGATATCGGCACAATCCGCATTTTCGATAATGAAACGAAATTCGAAGTGGCGGCCTCGGCCGCCGAACAATTCGCCAGCGACATCCGCCGCCGGTCGCCGGAAAACATCCGTATCGAACCGCTGGACGATCAGCCCTTCGGCGCGGGCTTTGAGCCGCGCGCCAAGGGCGCGGCCAGGAAGCGCGGCCCCAGGCCATTGGGCAAGAAAGAGCGGCTCGCGACGTAGCCGGCGCAAGTGAAAGCGCCGCCAACGCCGCGCCGCCCCTTGCATCCGGCCGGCTCCGCCGGCCACCTTCTCCCCGCTACGCGGGGCGAAGGGGCGCGCGTCTTCCTTCTCTCGCGAAGCGGGAGAAGGTGGGCGCCGGATGGCGCCCGGATGAGGGGCGGCGCGGGCCTCTCTCACCGTGCAAGAGGCGGCCGTATGGCCGCGATCCCAAGGGGTGAACTCCCGCCGGTGCGTTGATTCGTCACGCGTCGACGGAAGCAGATAAGATCGCGCCATGCCCAATCTCGCTCCCGTCCCCGCTTCACTTCGCAACGCCGCGCACGATCTTCTCGCCTGCCTGCGGTTCTTTTCGCGCCTGCCGCTGCCCGCTTCGCCCTTCGACCAAAACCCACACGCCGCGCCTGATCTTTCGCGCCTCGCGCGCATGGTTCCGATCGCCGGAGCGGTCATCGCCGCGATCGGCGCGCTGGCGCTTTGGCTCGGCCATGCGCTCGGCCTGCCGCCCCTCGTCTGCGCGACGCTCGCGATCAGCGTGCTTGTCCTCGTCGCGGGCGCTTTGCATGAAGACGGCCTCGCCGATGTCGCCGACGGTTTTGGCGGCGGCAAAACGCGCGAACGGAAGCTCGAAATCATGCGCGATAGCCGCATTGGCGTCTATGGCGCGGCGGCTCTGGCGCTGTCGCTCGTGCTGCGCATCGCGGCGTTGAGCGCGCTGCTTGAACACAGCTTGGCCGCCGCGGCCGCGGGGCTCATCCTGGCGGCCGCCGCGTCACGCGCCTTCGGGCTGCTGCCGTTGGCGCTGTTGCCCCCTGCCCGCGCGGACGGCCTGGGCGCCAGCGCCGGACCCCTTGAAGCGAGCAGCGCTCTGGCGGCAGGAATGACCGCCCTGATCGTCGCAGGCGTGCTGGGCCTCAGCGCGCTCGGTCTCGGCCGCGCGATCCTCGCGCTCGCCCTGGCGCTGGCCGCCGCCATAGCGATGACGATGGTCGCGCGACGCCAGATCGGCGGCCAGACCGGCGACGTCATCGGCGCAACGCAGCAGTTCGCCGAAATTGCCTGCCTGTGCGGCCTTCTCATTGGGCGCTCGGCCGCCTAAATATTGCCCTATGAGCGCCCCGCTAACCCACCCGCCCTCGACCCCCTGCATCCAGGTCTGCGTCGTGGATCCGCGCGCCGCGCTTTGCATCGGCTGCGGCCGAACGCTCAGCGAAATCGCCGCCTGGGGCGGCCTCGACGAGCCGGCCCGGCTGGAAATCATGGCCGGATTGTCGGCGCGGCTCGTCACGATGCGATCGCGAAAGGCGCGCGGACGCAAGCTGGAGGCGCAGGAGGGAAGCTGAAATGCGCCTGATCCTCCCCATCGGCCTGCTGGCGCTCGCCGCGCTCGCGCTATGCCTGACGCCGGCGGATGCGCTCATCCTCGGCCTCGATCACGGGCATTTCGCGCAAGCCGCGCTCGCCGGCGCGCTCGTTCTGTGGCTGTTGCTCGGCGGACCCTGGCGCCTCGGGCCCGCCAATATCGGGCGGGCGCTCAGCGGCGCCCTGACCTGGGCCGTGCTGATGGTCGCTTTGACCGGCCTCTATGCCTATCGTTTCGAATTTTCCGAGTTCGCCGACCGGGTGCTGGCCGAGCTAAACGCCGCCGAACCGGTGGTCGGCCAGGGCGGCGAGGTGATCATCAGCCAGCGTCTGGGCGGCGAATTCGTCGTCGCAGGCAAGGTCAACAATACGTCCGCTTCATTCCTGTTCGACACCGGCGCGTCGACGGTCGTCATCCGCGCGCAGGACGCCAAGAAAATGGGCATCGAGACGGCCGCGCTCGACTATGACGTGCGCGTCACCACCGCCAACGGCGCGGCCATGGCCGCCGAGACGAGGCTCGATCAGCTTTCGGTCGGGCCGATCGTCGTTCGCAATGTCCGCGCGCTGATCGCGCGCCCCGGCGCCCTGAGCGAAAACCTGCTCGGCATGAGTTTCCTCGAACGCCTGCAAAGCTATTCGGTCGAGCGCGGACGGCTTGTGCTGAAGGCGCGATAGGCGCCGCTCAAACGGTCATCGCTTCAAATTCGCGCGAGACCTGCGCCACCGCCTCGCGCAACACCTCCAGGCCCGCCCCCCGCGCCGGCGCCAGCATGGCGAGCTTCTGGCGATAGGCGCGAGCGCCGGGCCGCCCGGCGAACAGGCCGAGCATATGACGCGTGATGTCGTGCAGGCGCACGCCGCGCTCCAGGGCGCGCGCGATATAAGGCGTAAAGGCTTCGATCGCCTCAAAAGCGTCGGCGACCGGCGCCGGCTCGCCAAACAACAGCGGATCGACGCCGAGCAACAATTCGGGCGACTGATAGGCAGCGCGGCCGAACATCACGCCGTCGACGTGCTTGAGATGCTCCGGCGCCGCGGTCAAATCCACGACGCCGCCATTAATGGCGATTGGCAAATCGGGATGGGCCGCCTTCAAGGCGTAAACGAGGGGATAATCGAGCGGCGGAATGTCGCGATTGTCCTTGGGGCTCAGACCCTCCAGCCACGCCTTGCGGGCGTGAACGATGACGGCGGAGGCGCCCGCCGCCTTGACCGCCTCGACCAGTCCGAACAGGGCCTCGCGCGGCTCTTGCGCATCGACGCCGATGCGGCATTTGACGGTTATGGGAATGGCGACCGCGCCGAGCATCGCCGCCACGCAATCGCCCACCAGCGCCGGTTCGCGCATCAGACAGGCGCCGAAGCGGCCGCTTTGCACGCGGTCCGACGGGCAACCGCAATTCAGGTTGATCTCGTCATAGCCAAAATCGGCGCCGATGCGGGCCGCTTGCGCGAGACGCGCGGGATCGGCGCCGCCAAGCTGCAGGGCGAGCGGATGTTCGAACGCGTCAAAGCCGAGCAACCGCTCGCGCGGCCCAAACACCACCGCATCGGCCGTCAGCATTTCCGTGTAAAGCCGCGCGCGGCGCGTCATGACGCGATGGAAAAACCGACAATGCCGGTCCGTCCAGTCCATCATGGGGGCAACCGAGAATTTTATTTCTAATTCATTCATTTCATTACGTTATTTGTTTTCGCGTCCGTCCAATGCGCCATTGGAGCGATTGAGTTTTCCACCTCGCCGCGCCTTTGCGAAAGCCGCCATTCGCGCGGCGGGGGCGAAGAGGACCCGGTAATCTCGTGCTGCTATCAGGTTTCACACTGCACATATAGTGCGCACAAAGTTCGCAGTTTCGTTCAGCGCGCGGGGCCGAGGTCGTTTCTACGCCAGGACACGATGCTGCGCGCCAGCGTGCGATATTTCCCTATGCTACGATCCGCTTGGCAGGCAATGGAAAGCCGATCGAAGATAGGCATAGAATAGCAAGGCCCCCTGCTTTCGCCTACACTTAAGACGCCTCGATCGTAGATTCGGCGGCCGCGTCGTGAAAAGACGAACATGCGGCGAGATTACCTAACTTCTGGTCTCATGCGCTGGCCTGTGCCGAACAGGCGATAATCGTCCTCCACAACAATCCGTCTCGAAATCCGACTTCACGCTCGATCACGGATTGTCATTCTCGGGCAATGATTGAGCGTGATCGGGACTCGGTAATGAGCGGGCGGCCTACTTCATGTCGACAGATCCTCCGTTCCTTACACAGCATTATGCGAATCGGACAGGAGGAATGAACAGCACAGGTCGCGCGGACAGCCATCGCCAACCGTCGAGCGGTGCGCCTCGGCTCCATATCTGACAGTGCCGTCTGCCACATATTGGTGCAGCCACGAGACCGCTCACGAACATAGACCAATGGAAGTCGATCCCAGAACAATTGCACAACGACGTCCGCTGAGGTCGACGCCGCTATGATTGGCTCTGTGGAACTGAGCGGTCTTCGCCCTCTGGCTGGCGAATGTGAATGGCAATAAGATGCATGAGCCTCGCGATATCGCGAGCGGCGAGCGCGTCGATCATCATGAAGTGCTCCTCGCAAGAACGCTCGATCCGAGCCTGGGATCGCCATTGAGCAATCGGGGTAGCAGGCAAGTGACCGCGGACATCCAGAGCGAGCTTAACGAGTTCGCGATTCTCGCAAAGCTGAGTCAGACGCACATGGAAGGCCCGATTGGCGTTATATTTTTCGGCCGCGTCGCCATGTCGGATCGATACAGCGAATCGCTCCGCGAGTCGCTTGAGGTCGGCGACGTCGGTTTCCGTGGCCTGTTCGACGATGCTTGGGATCGTCGCCGTTTCTAAAATTACCCGAACTTCCACCAGTTCGCGGTGGCTCCGCTCGTCGATGACGCTGACATAATAGCCCCGTTGTGGAATTCGCTGCACAGCGCCTTTTAGGGCAAGCGCCTCCAGCGCGCGGCGGGCGTCGGCGCGAGTGCATCGATAGCGACCTTCGATGTCCACCTGCTTGAGCCAGGCGCCGTTGCCGAATTGGCCGGAATGGATGTCCCTGGCGATCGCGGCGGCTATTGCGTCGGCTCCCTTGGAGTCCCGTTTTTTGCCAGTGGTCACCTTTTTCGTCCGGACCATCGTTCATTTCCCCTGCCATGGTCTCATCATCGATCGTGAGGCGCCGCTGGTCTGTCAGCGATCGTTAGCCCAAATTCATAACGCGCGCGTGGGACGGTCAACGCTTGCATCGGCGGGAAAAAGGCGCTAGCAAATTGGATCACATTTTGGATCATAATTAGAGCGAGCGCGAATGGCTAGTCGAGGCGATGCCGTGAAAGCATTCGGATGACGAATTTCGGCCCCTATGACAGCGGATGCACGACCGTGTATGCCGGGCGCCGAGACCCTCGATTTTCCTATTGCCTATACGTGCCGCCGGAATTGCGCTCGGCCCCCGTTCCGCCGGAATTGGTCGTCGTCGTTCACGGCAGTCCACGGACGTTCATGGATTTCAGGGATCGCTTCCAGGATTTCGGTCTCGCGAACAACGTCATGATCCTCAGCCCGCTGTTTCCGGTCGGCCCAGGCGGCGACGGCAATCCCGACGGATACAAATATCTGAGCGAGCCGGAATTACGTTACGACCAGATCTTGCTCGATATCGTCTCCGAGGTCTCGAAGCGGTGGACCTGCTCTTTCGATCGGTTCGCCCTGTTCGGCTTTTCCGGCGGCGCTCAATTTGCGAACCGCTTCCTTCTCGTCAGGCCCGAACGCCTCTGGGCCGCTTCTCTGGGGGCCCCGGGCTCCGTCACGCTGCTCGACCACAATCGAGATTGGTGGGTTGGCACGCGCAATCTTGAAGAGCGGTTCGGCGTCACGCCGAATCTCGACGCCTTGCGACGCGTGCCAGTCCAATTGCTCGTCGGATCGGCTGATTTGGACACAAGCGAGATAACCCACCGCGAAGGCGGACGGAATTGGATGCCCGGCGCGAACGACGCAGGAGCTTCCAGGCCAGAGCGCCTCGGAGCGCTGCACGAGACCCTTTCCGCCGCCGGCGTCGGCGTCACCCACGAAGTTATCCTCGGCGTATCCCATGACGCCGCGTCAGTCATCGAACGCGCCAAGCCATTTCTGGCTGCGCAGCTCGGAGAGCTTCGCCGCAAAGCTGCGACAGAGAGGTCTTCCAGCCTTTGAACGTCGCGGCCCTTTGGCGCGCGCGCCTAAGGCTTCGGCCATTACGCAATGGATCGACAATGAAACGTATGCTTGTGACGGCGATCGTCGTGGCTCTCTCAATGTTTGGCGTGGCCCAGGCTGCGACGCGCGTCACGGTGGCGCTGACCGCGGACATCCGGAGCACGGACCCCGGCGTCAACCGGGACGACAACACCGACGGCGTCATTCTGAACATTGTCGAAGGCCTCGTCGGCTACGGCGAAGGAGGGGATGTAAAGCCTCTGCTCGCCAAGACGGTCGATGTTTCCCCGGACGGACTCGCCTATACATTCAAGCTTCGGCCAGACGTCCGATTTCACAACGGCGAGACGCTGAACTCATCGGACGTAATCTGGAGTTGGAACCGCTACATGGACCCCAAGACCGGATGGCGCTGCCTCGCGGACTTCGACGGTCGCAACGGGCTCAAGGTTGTTTCGGTCGAGGCGCCAGACGCTGAGACCGTCATCATGCACATCGACCACGCGAGTGCGATGTTTCTCGACACCATGGCGCGGACCGATTGCGGCATGACGGCGATTCTAAACAAGGCGTCGATCAAGGCCGATGGATCCTGGGACCACCCGATCGGAACTGGGCCCTACAAGTTTGTCGATTGGAAACGCGGTCGCAGCGTTACGCTAGCGCGTTTCGAATCCTACGTCTCTCCCGCAGGTGCGGGCTTCGACGGCTATGTCGGCCTTAAGACGCCACATATCGACAACATTGAGTTCCAGGTCGTGCCGGACCCGGCGACGGTGAAACTCGCACTATCCACAAAGTCTATCAACATCGCCCAGGTGCTATCTTCGGATGTGAAAGAGCTAAAGGCGGACCCTAATCTCGTCGTGCTGTCGATCCCGGATTCATCCAAGAATGTTCTTCTCTTCCAAACCAAGGACCCGCTTTTAGCGGATCAGAAACTTCGGCGAGGGATCGCGGCGGCGCTCGACTACGAGCAGCTGGTTGACATGGCCGGCGACGGGTTGTCGCGTCCTAACAATTCGGCGGTCTTCCAGGGTTCGATCTATTTCGACGACGTGCAGCGCGAGGGTTTCAAGACGGACCTCAGCGAGGCGCAAAAATTGCTGCGGGAGAGCAGTTACAAAGGCCAGACGATCAAGCTGATCGCCAACAAACGCTCGCCTATGCCTAGCTTCCAGGTCGCGGTGGCCACGCAGGCGATGCTTCAGGCGATCGGCGTCAACGTCGAGATCGAAGTTCTGGAATGGGCCACTCAGCTCGACCGCTACAATTCAGGCAATTATCAGATGATGTCCTTCTCCTATTCAGGACGATTGGACCCGGCCATGAGCTATGAGCAATTCGCGGGTGACAAAACCAAGCAACTGCGCAAGGTTTGGGACAACCCGAAGGCCCTCGCGCTGATCGATCGCGCCGAACTGGTGTCGAATCAAGACGAGCGGCGCAAGATTTTTGATGCGCTGCATCTGATGGCGCTCAACGATGCGCCTTTGTTGACGCTTTATAACGGCTTGACGGTTTGGGTGCATAACAAGCTTATCTCCGATTTTAAGCCCTGGGAGGGGAAGCCGCGTCTGTGGAACATGCGCGTCGATGATTGACAGCGGCGGCGGGCGAGAGGACGGGAGCGGAGCGTCATGATCCGGTTCATCTCGAAGAGGCTTTTAACGGCATTGCCGACGCTGCTGATTGTCGCGATGCTGGTTTTCGTCATGATCCGTCTAATACCCGGCGACCCTGCGGCTCTGATGCTGGGGGATCGGACGGACCCCGCCAGTCTGGCGGACTTGCACCGCCGCCTCGGCCTCGACCAGAACATCGCGACGCAATTCGTCCGGTGGTTCGGACATGTTCTTCGAGGCGATCTTGGGGCTTCCATTCGTACAGGCGAGCCGGTTCTTCCTTTGGTTGTCAACCGGTTCTGGGTGAGTGCCGGCATTGTCGTGACCGCCGTCGCCTTGGCCGCGCTGATCGCGGTTCCGGCGGGAATGATCGCGGCGTGGCGCCAGAACGAGGCGCTCGATGTCGGAATCGTCAGCGCAGCGACCCTGCTTTTGTCGATCCCCAGCTTCTGGCTCGGCCTCCTGCTGCTTTACGCCTTTGGCCTCAAGCTCGGCTGGCTCCCTGTGGTTGGATATGTCGCGTTCTCGGAAAACCCCTTTGCGGCTCTCCTTTATATCGTCCTCCCCGTCGTCACGCTGGTTCTCCACGAGACCGGCGTCCTCATCCGCATGGCGCGGGCGAGCACGCTCGAGGTCCTGCGCCTCGACTACATCACGAATGCCCGCGCCAAAGGATTGTCGGAACCGGCGATTCTCGTGCGCCATGCTTTCAGGAACGCCTTCGGACCAACGTGGACGCTGATTGGCCTGGTGTTTGGCAACCTATTCGCCGGCATTGCGGTCATCGAAACCGTCTTCACGATTCCTGGCCTCGGGCGGCTCCTCGTCGATTCGATTTTCGGCCGTGACTATCCTGTGATCCAGGGTTGCCTGCTCTTCATCGCATTCACCTATGTCGGGACCAATCTCGTCGTTGATTTGCTTTACCCGCTCTTCGATCCGCGAGTGACCGCGCAGTGAGCGCCCTGAAGCCAAACGTGGTCATTGGCGGCGTGCTTGTCGGCGTCGTCGCGCTGGCCGCCCTCGTGGGCATGATCTGGACGCCCTTCAACCCGCTTGCTGTCAGCTTCACGGCCCGTCTCGCGCCGCCCAGTGAGCTTCACTGGCTTGGCGCCGACGAATTCGGCCGCGATGTCTTGAGCCGCTTGATGGTCGCCGCGGCGACCAGCGCGCGGATCAGCTTGCTGACGGTTGTCGGGGCCCTCTTCGCGGGCACGACGGTGGGTCTTGTCGCCGGGTATTTTCAGGGGTGGACAGACCGGATCCTGATGGCGCTGAACAACGCGCTGCTCGCATTTCCTGGAATCCTCCTGGCGCTCGGCCTCCTCGCCATCATGGGCGCAAATGAATACGGTATCATTCTCGCTCTTGGCGTCGCCTATTCGCCGTCGGTCGCCCGAGTGGTTCGCGGCGCCGTCCTGTCATTACGCGAGACAGACTTCGTCGCCGCGTCCAGAATCATGGACAACTCCGAAATATACACAATCGTACGCCACATCCTTCCCAATTGCATCGCCCCGCTGATTGTCCTCGCCACCTCGATGTTCGGCTGGGCCCTGCTGGCCGAAAGCGCCCTGAGCTTTCTCGGACTGGGCGTTCCGCCGCCGGCCGCCACTTGGGGCAACATGCTCGCCGCCAGCCGACCATTTATCGCGCAGGCGGTCTGGCTCGGCTTATTCCCAGGCCTGTGCATCTCGCTGACGCTCATGGGCATCAACCTCCTGGGCGACGCCCTACGCGACCGGCTCGATCCACGGATGCGAGGGGTCTGAAATGGCGAACGCCGACTTGCTTGTTGTCGCCGGTCTTCGGCTCGCGCTTCGCGACGGCAAAGAGATCGTCAAGGACGTTACATTCTCCGTCCGTCCGGGCGAGATTGTCGGAATCGTCGGCGAGTCTGGCAGCGGCAAGACCCTAGCGGCGCGGGCGATCCTCAGTCTGCAGCCGCCGGCCATCCGGCGAACGGCGGGAACGATCCAGTTCGACGGACAGGAGCTCACGCGCCTGAACGCTCGAGCCCTTCGGCAATTGCGCGGCGCCCGCATCGGTATGGTCTTCCAGGAACCGATGACATCGCTCGATCCGTCGATGACCATCGGGCGACAACTCGAAGAAGGACTCGTCCTACACACGAAGCTCAGCGGTCCCCAGAGACGCACGCGAATCCTCGAAATGTTGGCGCGCGTCGCGCTGGCGGATCCCGAAGCGGCCCTCGGCGCTTTCCCGCATCACTTTTCCGGTGGCATGAGGCAGCGCATCATGCTCGCTTCCGCCATGCTGCTCCGGCCGGCGTTGCTGATCGCCGATGAGCCAACGACGGCGTTGGACGCCGTCGTTCAGCGTGACGTGCTCGAACTCATGGTCGATCTGACCCGCGAATACGGAACGGCGATTCTCATCATCAGTCACGACCTATCGATGGTCGCTCGCTACACCGACCGCGTTCTCGTCATGCGCCACGGTGAGATCGTCGAAGACAATACGACTGCCGAGCTAATACGCGCACCCCGCGAACCCTACACACGCAACCTACTTTCGGCGATGCCGCATCGCGGACCGACGCGACCGAAGCCGTCGGGGCCGCCGCTGGTCGAGGTCAACAACCTGATCGTCGACTATAAGGGGAGCGCGGGGCTTTTTCTCAACCGCCCAGGCAAGCGAGCGCTACAGGGCGTTGGTCTTCGCGTCGGCCCCGGCGAGGTGGTGGCGCTCGTCGGAGGGTCTGGGTCGGGCAAGACAACGTTGGGGCGGGCCATCGCCGGTCTTCTCGACCCCACCAAAGGCGAAATCCTCTTTGAGGGCCAAACGATCGCGCGCGGGACTGAAGGCTGGCGGCGCTATCGTCCGCAATGCCAGATGGTGTTCCAGGACCCCTTTTTGTCGCTTGATCCGCGCATGACCGTACACAGCCTCGTGCGAGAGGCGCTGCGCGCCGCGCGGAACCTCACCTCGGTCGCCAAAAATGTGCGCGTCCGTGAGACGCTTCGGGAGGTTGGGCTCGCTGAAGACCTCGCGACCCGTTACCCACACGAACTCTCTGGAGGGCAGCGTCAGCGTGTGGCGATCGCCCGCGCGATTGCAAGGCGCCCGGCGTTCCTGATTGCCGACGAGCCGGTTTCGGCCCTGGATGTGACCGTTCGCGCGCAAATCCTCGATCTTTTCGCCGATCTGCAGGCTCGACATGGATTTTCCTGCCTGTTTATCAGTCACGATCTTGGCGCAGTCGAACAGATCGCCGATCGTGTCGTCGTCATGCGCGATGGAGAAGTCGTTGAGGAAGGGGATAGAGACCAAGTCTTTGACAGCCCTTGTCACCCCTACACGCGCCAGCTCCTGATGGCGGTTCCTCGGTTGGAAGCATTCGTGACCTGAGCATAACCTTCGACCCGGAGACCTCTTGCTCGACTTGATCATCCATCGCGCCAATCTGCCCGATGGCCGCATAAACATTGATATCGACGTCCGGCAGGGACATATCGCCGTGCTACAGCCCTCGCTTGAAGCCGAGGGCGCCACGGAAATCGACGCCAGTGGCAGGCTCGCGCTTCAAATTCGGGCGCCACGAAGAAACTCGTATTTAATGACCCGCTGTGGAAGTCTTGAATGGAACACGGCCCGCGCAAGTCGCCGACCAGCGCGCCCCATTCCTTCATCCGGCAAGGCGCACGCCTGATCGCGGATCGGCGCTAAGATCGCGCAGCACGGCTGCGACACGCTCGACCTGCGCCGCATCGAGATCGCGCAGCGGTGGACGGACCGAGCCGCCGTCAAAGCCGCGCAGGGTCATCGCGGCCTTGGCGACCTGGGGCTGCCCAAACTCACGCGCGAGCGCCCGAAACGGATACCACAGGCGGTGGAGATCGCGCGCAGTCGCCGCGTCGCCCGCCTCCAGCGCGCGGTAGGCGGCGAGGATCAATTCCGGCAACGCGCAACTGTTGGTCGAACTGACGCCGTCAAAGCCGGCCATCATCGGGCCAAGGAAAGCTAGGTCCGAAGCGCAGAACAGCCGGATGCGGCCGCCGAGCCGGTTGGCGATCCGATCGATGGCGGTGGGAGAGAGGTCGCCCTGCTTCACTCCGACGATGTTGGGGATTTCAGCGAGCTGTTCCAACACGGCGGGCGACAGTGTGATGCCGACGCCGGGCGCGTTGTAGACTAGGACCCCGGTGCGCGAGAGTGGGGCGATATCGCGGAAGAAGGCGACGATCTGCTCGTCGGTTACTTCTGAGACGAAGGGCGGCGTCACCATCGGCAGGCCGCCGAGGTCGCCGGCGAGCGCCGTCAGCTCACGCACTACACGGGTGTCGGAGCCAGCGCTGCACAGCATGACCGGCGCCCGATCGCCGACGACGTCCATGACGCGGCGGAACATGTTGGCGCGCTCATCCGTCGACATGGCCGGGAACTCGCCATAGGTTCCGCCGATCAGGACGCCATTGAAGCCGAGCCCGATCGCCCGCTCCACATTGCGCGCCAGGCCCTCATGGTCGAAGGCGCCGTCAGCGCGAAACGGCGTGACCGTGATGTTGAATAGCCCGCGGAGCCGCGCATGGCACTCTGAGAAGTCCTTCATGATGCAGGTCCTGGATGATGTTGAGCCACGTCGGCCTCAGCTGGCGAGGCGCAGGATGGGGCGGGGCACGGCGCCAAGCACGCGGCAGCCGGTCTCGGTGACTACGACCGTCTCGCTGACGCCGACCGTAAACTGGCCATAGGCGCGGAGCGCTGGGGGGATGTGGAACGTCATGCCCGGCTGAAGCGCGGTGGCGACACCTTTATAGAGACTGAGGATGCCGCCTTCGCCCCAGTCAGGCGCGAAGGAAATGCCGACGCTGTAGCCGGTGCGCTTGCGAAAATTATCCGTATAGCCGGCGCGATCGATCACCGTCTGGCAGGCCAAGTGAACGTCCTCGCAGGCGACGCCCGGACGGATCGCGTCGAGGGCGGCCTGAAGCGCGTCGCGGCAGGTCTTTTCCATATCCTGCGCCGCCTGAGGCATGGCGCCGACCCAGGCGGAGCGCATCAGGGCCGCATGGTAGCGGTCGTGGCTGGCGGCCATTTCGAGGAATGCCGGTTCGTCCGCGCCAAGCCGGCTGCGCTTCCAGGTGCCATGCGGCACGCCCGTGCGACGACCTACGGACACCAGCGGCTCCATGCCCATATATTCGGAACCAACCGTGATGGCCGCGCCCATCATGGCGGCCACGAGGTCGTTCTCGCTCACCCCCACCTTCACGGCGGCCAGGCCGGCGCGCAGGCCCGCGTCTACATAGGCGGCGGACTTCGACAGCTTTTCAATCTCGGCATGGGATTTCACCATGCGCAGCGCTTCCACGATCCCTGCCGCATCGTGGATCGCGCCGAGCCGGCTCTGGAGGGCCTCGTAGGTTGCGATTGGCAGGAACCAGCCGCGCTTGTCGATCGCGATGCGCTTTGCCGCCCAGCCGCGCGCCTCGATGACCTCCACCAGGAATTTTACGGGCTCGTCGCCGTCCTGATAGACCTTGGCGTCTGCAATGAAGGTGTTGGCGATGAAGTTGAAGACTTCAAGTTCTCTGACGACGAAGACCGGGTCGCCCTCCACAGGCAGGACGAGCGCCTGGAACGTGTAGTAGCCGGGTGTTTGCTGCCCTGTGAGATAGAAGATGTTTTCCGGCCCGGTCACAACCATCACGTCGATGCTGGCCTTGGTCAGGCCCTCGCGCGCCCGCGCCACGCGGCCATCGTATTCCGCCTTCGGGAAGGCCGATTCCGAACCCTGCGCGACGCCCGATCTATCCATGTCCGAATTCTCCGATGCATTGGGCGGCCGCCGCGTCAAAGGCAACGCCGAGACCAGAAAGCCGATCGATGCGCACACGGCCCTCGCCGTAAGCGACGCCCGAAATCGGATCGTCGAGGAGCCCGTCGGCGCCGTAGAGTTCCGAGAAGGCTGGCTCGGTCGCGCAGGCCACGTGAAGCGCAGCGGCGGTGGCGGCAGCGCCCTCGTTCATCTGGCCGATCATGAAGGGAACGCCCGCCGCGGACAGACGCCGCGCCGCGGCCATAGTTGGGGCGACGCCGCCGAGCTTGACGAGCTTGAGATGGGCGAGGACGCGGCCGCCATAGGCGCAAATGCGCGCGATGTCGCCTGGCGTGGCGACGCTCTCATCGAGCATGACCGGCACCGGGCTCCGATCGGCGAGGCGGTTGAGCGCCGTCCAGTCGCCGGGCGGAACCGGCTGCTCGACATACGCGAGATCGAAATGGGCGAGCGCCTGAAGCTTGTCGAGCGCCTCCGTCGCTGCCCACCGGCCATTGGCGTCGGCAGCGATCGTCACACGATCGCCAAAGCGCCCCCGCAAGGCCGCGATCCGGCGCAGATCCGCGTCGAAGTCGCCGACCGCGACGCGCACTTTGAGATCGCGGAAGCCCCGGTCGACGTAGTTCTGCGCCTGCGCCAGGAATTCTTGGAGCGGCGACCAGAATAGTGTCTGGTTGGTCGCCCGAACGATGTCCGGCGCGGGCGCGCCGCACCAGGCGGCGACACTCAGGCCCGCGCGGCGGGCCGCAAGATCATGCAGCGCGACGTCGATCAGCATGCGCACGGGCGCGGCGAAGGACGCGGCCCAGTCCTCCATCGTGCGAAGAAGCTCGGCAGGATCGCGCGCCCAATCGACGACCTTGAGCGCCGCGACGGCGCCGGCGACGACATCGCCCTCGGCAAGACCATTCAGATAGGCAATATTGGCTCGCGCCTCGCCGATCCCGACGGATTCGCCGTCGTCGAGCCGCAGATAGATCTCCGCCAGATGAGGCACGGCGCCGGACGAGGCGGTATGCAGCAGGAGGCCGGCGCCGTAATGAAGCTCCGCCTTGTGTAGGGATACGCGCATCGGCTCAGTTTCCACCCCTCAGCATGGCCCGCGCGACGTCGCGATAGATCAGGCTCGCGGCGATGAACTCATCCACAGGCACGAACTCATCGGGCTTGTGGGCGACGGCGAGGTCGCCGGGGCCGATCACCACGCCCTGGGCGCCGATGCTGCGAAAGTGCACGAGGTCGCAGGCGCCCTGGAAGCCGAACGGACCGGGCTCGGCAACGCCGTGCGCGCGGCTCGCGGCAAGGCTCGCCTGCACGATGCGGGCATCCGCCGCGGTCTCCGTCGCGCCGCCGGTCGTCGGTTTGTAGGCGACGACCTCAGCTCGGACGCCAAAACGCGTGTGAGCGAGAGCCAGCAGATCGTCGATGTCGCGCTTGACGATGTCTTCGTCTTCGCCCGGCACCATCCGACGGTCGAGCAGAAGGTCACAAGCGTCGGGGAGCACATTGTCGGCATGGCCGCCATCGATGCGGGTGACGGTGAGGCTCGCCGCGCCGACGAGCGGATGCGTTCTGTGCTTCACGATCGTCTCGTGATGTTCGGCGATGAGGCCGAGGAGTGCGCCCGCGCGCAAAATCGCGTTCTCCCCGAGATGCGGCGCGCCAGAATGAGCTGTCTTCCCATGCACGCGCACGATGGGGCGGAGGCTGCCCTTATGGGCGGCGAAGACGGCGTTCGAAGTCGGCTCGCCGATCACCGCCGCGTCGATCCTCGGGCGGCCAGCGGCATAGAACTTGGCGCCCTCGCTCGCGATTTCCTCGTCGGCGACGAAGACGCCAAGCAGCGTGCCAGACCAGGTCGATCGGTCGGCCGCGAGCATGCGCAGGGCTTCCAGCATGGCGGCGAGCGGCCCCTTGCAGTCGGAGGCGCCGCGACCGTAGAGCCTGCCATCCGCTTCCCTCAAGGCAAACGGATCGGACGACCAGCCCTCGCCCGCCGGCACGACATCCATATGCGTGTTGAAGGCGAAGACCGGGCCAGCGCCGTTCTCGATCCGCGCGATGACGTTAACGCGCCCTGGCTTGTATTCCTGCAGGGCGACCTCGAAGCCTTCCCCCGCTAGCAGATCGCGAAGGAAATGCGCCGCCGCCGCCTCGCCGCCGGGCGGGTTTTGCGTGTCGATGGCCACAAGGCCCGCCAGCTCCCGCTTCATGCGCGCGACATCGGGACACGACGACATTTTTGGGCACTCCTGATGTCCGGCCTTGCTTCTAAACGAGCGCGGCGCCCAGCAATTGACCCTCGCACCGCAAGAACGAGTTCCGTTTCCTAACTCGAAGCGGAAGCGGAGACTTGTCCGGCGATCCGCTTGTATTGCTTATATTGATACATAATGTACAAAATGCAAGCGAGTCCTCGTCAAGCCCTGCGGGCCGTGGCCTCCTGTCTAGGCAATCAAGCGGGCCGCGCTCCGCGTCGAGGCCGCGATCGCGTTGACGAGATGCCCGTGCAACTGTTTTGAGGCGCTCAGGCGATCGTTGGCTTCAAGCGATTCAATGATGCTGAGATGCTCGCGCACCCATTCACGGACGCGGCGCCGGTTGCTGTAGCCCTGGTATTCGAGCAAGCGGCGCAGACGATTCTGCTGCTGAATTCCCTGAAGGAAATACGGGTTGTCGGAAAACGCGGCGAGCGTTTCATGGAAGGTCGAATCGAGTTCGAACAGCGCGCCATCCGACATCGCCGCGGCGGCGCGCGACAGCGCGTAGTTGTGATCGGCTTTGAGTCGTTTGAGGGCGAGAAGATCAATCGTGAAACCGGACAGCATCAGGCCGGCAGGCTCAACGGTCATGCGGAACTCATAGCTGCTGCGCAGCGCGCGGGCTGAGTCGAGCGTCGGCAGAAAGCTCCAGCCCTGTCCCTTGTTGCGGATGATCAATCCCTCGTCGCTCATGCGGCTCAAGGTGCGCATCAGAACGACGCGATTGACCCGATAGAGTCGCGTCAGATCGGTCTGGGTGATGGAATCGGCGATCTCGCCAGCAAGTCGGTCTCGGATCAGGGTAGTATAGAAGGTCTCCTCGGGGGTCGAGGGCACATCCAGAGTGTGCTGCGGGTCCAACTCGCTCCAGGGCATGGCGAGAAAGAAGCCCTGATTGCGGCGCGCTTCGACGATGCCGCGCACGGCCAGCAATTGGAGCGCCGAGCGAACCGGCGTGCGCGAGACCGAAAGCTCCCTGGCGAGCCATTGCTCGGTGAAATGATGCCCGACCTTCAGACGCAAGGTGCGGGCGATGTCGAGAATGAGATTCGCCAAGAGATATTGGGCTTGCTTTTTGTCTCGGCGATCCATGTCCATGCGCTCGTTTGAGAAACGTCGGTATCCTAGCGGCGACGTCCGGAGGCGGCCAACGGCGCGCCATCAATCGGGGCGATCTTCTGGGAGTTTTCACGAGCGGCCGCGGCGAACAGGAAGCCCGTGATGAGCGGGTGAGGTCTGCCGCGCCGGCTCGCCAATTCCGGATGCCCTTGCATGCCCATGAAAAAGGTGAGGCCAGGCGCTTCGATGGCGTCCGCGAAGTCGCGGTCCTCGTGCAGACCGCTGATGCGCAGACCCGCCGCGGCCAGAGGCTCGTGCAGAGTGGTCTCGAGGACAAAGCGATGGTTGTAATGAACGTCGATCTCCGCCGCACCGCCCAGCAGCTGGGAAAGGCAGGTCCCCGGAACGATGCGGCAAGGCCTGACACCAAGCCGAAATTCCGGACGTCCCTTCTCGTCGCGCAAGCGAACAAAGGTCTTGGTCTGAGCCGTTGGATCAGCCTCGGCGAGGTTAGCGTCGTTAAGTCCGGCGCCCTCCTGGGCGACGGCGGTGCTCATGGTCTGCATGCCAAGGCAAAGACCCAATGTCGGGACATTCGTGCGGAGGGCCGCGCGAGCGACGTCGATCTGGCCGCGCACCTGCTCCATATCCGATCCTCCGGGAAGCAGGACGCCGTCCGCCTCGGCCAAAATCTTCTCCCAGGCGCGCTCCTGAGGCATGCGCGGATCGATAAAACTCAGGGCGACGTCGAGGTCAAGCGCATCGGCGGCATCGCCAAGGGCGGCGATATTCGCGGGATAAACCTCGCGCTGCAGGATCTCATCCGCGATAATCAGGATTCGCAGCGGCGCGCCCGCCGTGCGCGCACTTTGGAAACCGGAGCGCACTGGCCGACCGAACTTATCGCGAGTCCAGAGCGAAACCGGCGCCGTCGCGCCCTGCCGCCGCACTTCGAAGGCGCTCTCGCGCTCCGTGACGTCATAACGCTCCAGTCGTCGACCGGCCGCGATCGCGCCGGCTTCTATCCGCGCGACGGCTTCGCCATGCGACGCAATGGCGGGGTTAAGCGGCACGAGGACGATCTCGTCCGGCAGACGCGCTACCGCGCCACGATCGACCAGCCCGTCGACCGGGCGGCCGCAGGCCCGTTCGGCCCACAGAACGCCGTTCGGGGCGAGTTCGCCCTGCTCCAGCACATGCTGCACGCAATCGAAACGCGACAAACCCGCGCCGCCGCTCACCAGAGGCGCAAAGCGAGCGCCCCGTTCGGCGGCCATTTCCCCCGCGATCATGCAATCGAGGCTCGGAATGAGCGTATCATGCGCAACGAGGATGATCGTCATGGGACTGATCCTTGGTTGCGCCGCTTCGCGCGTGACGGTTCGACCCTTCGGATAAGCCATCGCGCCCAATGGTCTGCGGACGCCCGCGCTTTGGTCATCGATGCGCAGCAATCAAGCAGAACCAACCCTGCCATTCGGCTTCGATCCGGCTCATTCGGCGTGGCATGCATTGCGCTCCGTAACGTGTCAACAAAGTTCGCGGGCCGTCCGAGATTGTGCATTTCGTAGCATACTAAACTTGATGGCCCGCGTTTTGCATAAGCCTTAGGATCCGCCTCGCATTTTGGCCGCGACGCCGGAATGCGGAACGGTTGTAGACAATATTGTTCTTTTTGCTGCAAAGTAAACTATCACTCCCAGGATGCTGCAAAGGAAAATGGAGAACGCATGTCCCTGTTGAAAAGCCCTTTCGGCAAAGCGGCGATCGCCGGTTTTGCCTTATCCCTGATGACCGGCATGGCCAGCGCCGACACCTTGCTCGAACGCGCCAAGGCCGGCGAAGCCTTGCGCATCGGCTTCGCCAATGAGGCGCCTTTCAGCTCGGCCACCTCCGATGGCGAATTGGTCGGCTCCGATATCGTGCTGCTGCGCGCCGTTCTGACCAAGATGGGGGTCAAGGATTTTGACGGCGTGCTGACGCCGTTCGGCTCGCTTATCCCCGGTCTGAAGGCGAAGCGCTTCGACATTATCGCGGCCGGCCTGTATATCCGACCCGACCGCTGCAAGCAGGTGGCTTTCGCAGAACCGGTCTTCGCCCTCGGCGACGCTCTCGTTGTGCCCGCCGGCAACCCGAAGAAGCTTCACAGCCTTGCGGACGTCGGCAAAGACCCTGCGCTGAAGCTCGGTTACACCACCGGCGCCGGCGCCCTCGTGGAACATGCCTATGCGTCCGGCGTCGCCAAGACGCAGGCAGCCCCGCTACCCGACGGCCCCTCGCTGATCGCCGCCGTCAAGGCGGGGCGGATCGACGCCTTCATTTATCCGACGCTGTCGACCCAAGAATTGCTCAAGGCCGCCAAGGATCCGGGCGTCGAGCGCGTCGACCCCTTCGTCCAGCCGGTCGTCGACGGCAAACCGGTGCTCGGCGTCGGCAGCTACGCCTTTCGGCCGGATGACGCGGATTTTCTCAAAGCCTTCAATGAGGCGTTGATCTCAATCGTGCAATCGCCGGATTACGTGAAGATGATCGAGCCGTTCGGTTATTCGAAGTCCGATATTCCCGTGGGTATAACCACAGCCGACCTCTGCAAGGGCTGAGCCGAGCCAGGCTCGCGCTTGGCCTTTAAGCCGCGACGGATCGGCTCAAGCCGATCCGCTCGAAATCTTTGAAACGGGAAGCGCCGCGCCGATGCAGGTCGTCTGGGACTACCGTATGCTGCTCCTGCAGGGTGTGTGGATCACGATCCAGGTCACCGTCACGGCGACCATGCTCGCCATCGTACTGTCGCTGCTGGCTGGGCTCGCGCGGCAGTCGAACGTCTGGCTCCTGCGCACGCCCGCCACTGTCTATGTCGAACTGTTTCGCGGCACTTCGCTGCTGGCGCAACTATTCTGGATGTTCTTCGTGCTGCCAGCCTTCGGCGTCAGCATGACGCCCCTGCTCTGCGGCGTGCTGGCGATCGGCCTTTGCAACGGGGCCTACGGGTCCGAAATCGTGCGCGGCGCCTTGAGGTCAGTCGCGCGAGAACAGCGCGAGGCGGCCATCGCCCTAAATTTTAATCGCTTTCAGGCCTTCCGCATCGTCGTGTTGCCCCAGGCCGCGCGCATCATGACGCCGCTGTTCGGCAATCTGGCCATCGAGGTGATGAAAGCCTCCTCGCTCGTGTCGCTGATCACGCTTCCCGACCTGACCTTCCAGGCCAGGAACATCAATCTGGTTCACGTCGTTACCGCGCCGGTGCTGATCGTCGTGCTCCTGATCTATTTTGCGATCGCGCTCGTCATCAGTGGAGGGACGCGCGGGGTCGAACATGCGCTCGCCAAGGGCCGCGACAGACTGGCGGCGTGACCATGGAGTTCTCCTTTGCGCTCGTCTGGGAAATCCTGCCGCAACTCCTGCTCGCGACGATCGTCACGGTCGAGGCGACGATGGTCGGCTTTGTCCTCTCTTTGGTGTTTGGCGCCGTTCTCGTCACGCTCATGCGCACACCCTCGCGACCGGTCAGGGCGCTCGCCCGCTTCGTCATGGAATTCTTTCGCGCCACGCCGCTTCTCGCGCAGCTCTATTTCCTGTTCTTCGTACTGCCGAGCGCCGGCATCGTGCTCAGCCCCTTCGTCACCGGCGTGATTGCTCTGGGCCTGCACTATGGCGCCTATGCCGCCGAAGCCTATCGCGCGGGGCTCGAATCCGTGCCCAAGGGACAATGGGAGGCGGCGCTCAGCCTCAATTACACCAAGCTGCGAACCTACCTGTCCGTCGTGCTGCCGCAGGCCTTGCCTCCCGTCGTCCCGGCGCTCGGCAACATCGCCATCGCCATGGTCAAGGACACTGCGATCCTATCGGCCATCACCGTCACGGAATTGATGTTCGTGGCCAATGAGATCGGCTCCGAACGCTTCCAATACACAGAGCCGGTGACGGCGGCGGCCGTCATCTATCTCGTCCTGAGCCTCGTTGCGACCGCGCTCATCCATCTCATCGATAAGCGTTTTCGCCCTGAAGAGGCGCCCGCATGACTCCGATCATCAAGTTCGAGGGCGTCACCAAACGGTTCGGCCAGACCGTCGTTCTCAACAATTTCGACTTCATCGTGGCGCAGGGCGAGAAGGTCGTGCTCATCGGTCCCAGCGGCTCGGGCAAGTCGACGCTCCTGCGCGTTCTGATGACGCTTGAGCGGATCGATTCTGGTATGGTGATGGTGGACGGCGAAGCGCTGTGGTTCGTCCGCAAGGGCGTCGACGTCGAGCCAGTCACGGAAAGCCATCTGCGGCATATGCGGGCGAAGGTCGGCATGGTCTTCCAGCAGTTCAACCTGTTCCCGCATATGACGGCGCTGCAGAATGTCGCGTCCGGTCCGCGCTACGTCATGAAAAAATCCAAGGCGGAGGCCGAGGCGCTCGCCGAAAGCCTGCTGCGAAAGGTCGGGCTCGGCGACAAGCTCGCGAGCTATCCGGCGCGGCTTTCGGGCGGCCAGCAGCAGCGGGTGGCGATCGCGCGCGCGCTCGCTCTGGAGCCCAAAGTGATGCTGTTCGACGAAGTGACCTCGGCGCTCGATCCCGAACTCGTCGGCGAAGTGCTCGACGTCATGCGCGCGCTCTCGTCCGAGCGCGCTCTAACTATGTTGATCGTCACGCACCAGATGGGCGTCGCCCGCGCTCTGGCCGATCGCGTATGTTTCTTTGAGAAGGGCATGATGGTCGAGGAAGGGCCGCCCGAGCAGGTCATCGACGATCCCGTCAATCCGCGCACCCAATCCTTCCTGCGCGCCGTCAAGCTAACTTGAAGCGAGGCTCCGCCGCCGTGCCTGACTTGGCTTCCCCACCGCTCGCCGCCTTTTCGGTCTCCGAATACCGACAGCGACTGGCTCGCACGCGCGCGACGCTTCGCGCCCGCGGTCTCGACGCTCTGCTGCTGTTCGCGCAGGAAAGCTTGTTCTATCTGACCGGCTACGACACGTCAGGCTATGTGTTCTTTCAATGCGCCGTGCTGCCAACGGAGGGACCGATCGTCTTGCTGACGCGCCGTCCCGATCTCGCTCAAGCGCGCGACACATCGATCATTGAGGATATCCGGGTCTGGTACAACGCCGAGGACGCCAATCCCGCAGCCGAGTTGCGCGCTATTCTCGAGGAAAAGGGATTGAAGGGGGGCAGGCTCGGGATCGAGCTGCAAACCTTTGGGCTGACAGCGGGAAACTGGCGCGCGGTGGAGCGCGAACTCGCCGGCTTCTGCGTCCTGGACGAGGCCTCCGACGTGGTGCGCGCCCAGCGGTTGGTGAAATCCTCGACCGAACTCGAACACGTCCGCCAAGCCGGGCGGCTCGCCGACCTTGCCATGGAGGCAGTGCGGTCGGCCGCCGCGCCCGGCCGGCTCTCGAACGAGCTTGCCGGCGCCGCCCTGTCCGCCATGTTGGCGCACGGCGGCGACCTCCCTTCCGAACAGCCGATCGTTAACAATGGCCCCAGAGCCGTCTACGGCCGTGGGGTGCTCGGCGCCTATAGGCTCGAAGAACAGGATCAAGTGCTCGTGGAGTTCGGCGCCAGCCATCGTCGCTATATGAGCTGCATCGAGCGGACTGTCATCCTCGGCCCTTTGTCCCACGACCATCAAAGCATGTTCAGCGTCGTCCGCGACACGCTGCTGGCCATGACCGCGGTCATCCGGGCGGGCGTTCCGCTCGGCGCCATCGACGCCATGCATCGCCGCGTTCTCGACGCCTCGCCCTACGGCCGCGACCGCTATGGCGCCTGCGGCTATTCTCTCGGCGCCACGTTCGCTCCGACCTGGATGGACGCGCCGCCGATGATCTATGCCGACAACCCGCTCGTGATGGAGCCCGGCATGGTGCTGTTTCCCCATGTCATGCTCGGCGCGATCGACAGCCGCCGCGCCGTCGGCATGGGCCATACAGTCATCGTCACCGAAACGGGGTGCGAGGCGCTAAGTCGCGTCCCCCTCGAACCGCTCCGACCCTGACCGCATCATCCGCAAAGGCCGCCCCATGCCGCTTCACTTCTCCCTCGAAGAATTAGCCGAACGCCGCGCGGAGACCTGCCGCCGCTTGCGGGAGCGCGACCTCGCCGGCCTGCTGATGTTTCGCCAGGAGAGTATGTACTATCTGACCGGCTACGACACTTTCGGCTACGTGTTCTTTCAGTGCCTCTATCTTACCCAAGATGGGCGGCTGACGCTGCTGACCCGCGCGGTGGACGTGCGGACGGCCGCCTATACCTCGATGATCGACGACGTGCGCATGTGGGTCGACGGCCCGGACGCGAGTCCGGCGGTCGAGTTGCGGGCCATCCTTGACGAGTACAAGGCGCGAGGCCAGCGTCTTGGCGTCGAATGGGACGCCTATGGCCTTACCGCGGCCAATGGTCGGAAGCTCGCGACGGCGCTCGACCGATTCTGCGAACTCGAGGACGCCTCCGATCTCGTGACCCGTCAGCGCGCGGTGAAGCGGCCCGCGGAAATTCCCTATGTGCGCAAGGCGGCCGAACTCGCCGACGCCGCTCTGGCGGCGGCGCTGCCGCTGATCCGGCCCAAGGCCTGGGAGGGCGACATTCTGGCCGCCCTGCAGGCGAGCGTGCTGGCGCAGGATGGCGACTATGCCGGCAACGAATTCATCATCGGCTCCGGACCGGGGCAGAATCTCGGTCGCTACGTCTCGGGTCGCCGTCGTCTGGAGGCCGACGACACCATCGCGATCGAATTCGCCGGCGTGTTCCGGCACTACCATTCGGCGCTGATGCGCACATACCGCGTCGGGGCGCCCGACGCGCGCCTTCGCGAACTCTACGCCATCGGGCTCGACGCGCTCGCAGCCTGCAGCGGCACCATCCGCCCCGGCGCCACCTTCGGAGCCATCTTCGCAGCCTATACGGGCGCGCTCGCCGCCGCCGGCCTCGGCGGCCCCAACAACCGGCTCAACGCCTGCGGCTACAGCCTCGGGACGACCTTCTCGCCGAACTGGATGGACTGGCCGATGGTCTATCGCGACAATCCGGCCGTCGTCGAGCCGGGCATGATCATCTTCCTGCACATGGTCGTCACCGAAGGGGCGCGAAATGTCGCCCCCGGCGAGACCTTCCTGGTGACGCCGGTCGGTTGTGAAAGGCTCGGGCGCATGCCGCTTTCGCTGGATCCCTGAACGTTCGCCTGGAAGGCGGTCTCCCAAAGTCTCTTCGCGCCAGTCGGCGCTCTCGCGGCAAACCAGGAAAAAAGGAGGCGCGCCATGATCGAGGCGACGATCGGCAGGATCATTGAGCGGGTGAACGCCCTGAGCCTTCCAGGTCCTGGCTATACGCGCCCGTCCTACAGCCCGCTCGAAACCGAGGCCCACGCGGTCATCGCGGCGGAAGCCGAAAGGCTCGCCATGGCGGTGACGCACGACGCCGCGGCCAATCTCTTCGCCCGCTTGCCCGGCCGCGATCGCGCGGCGCCGCCGCTCTACGTCGGTTCGCATCTCGACACGGTGCCGATGGGCGGCGCCTATGATGGCGTGGCGGGCGCGATGGCGCTGGCCGCGGCTTTCGTCGAAAGCGGCGAGACGCCGCCGGTCGATCTGATCGTGACCGTCACCCGCGCCGAGGAAAGCGTCTGGTTTCCCGTCTCCTATATCGGCTCGCGGGCGGCTCTCGGCCTCCTGACGGCGCCCGAATTGGAAGCGCGTCGCATCGACACCGGGGAGACGCTGGCCGAGCACATGCGGCGCGAAGGCGGCGACCCCGATGCGGTCCTGAAGGGGCCGGGGCTCGCGGCGGCGACCTTCGTCGAAATGCACATCGAACAAGGGCCGGTCCTGCACAAGGCGGCCGAGCCCTTCGCGCTCGTCACCGGCGTTCGCGGCGGCCTCCGATACCGCAACGCGCGCGTCGACGGCGTCTGGGCTCATTCCGGCGGCGCCCCGCGCGAGGAACGCGCCGACGCGGTCTTTGCCCTCGCCGATCTCGTGACCGCGCTCGACCGCCACTGGGCGGCGATTCTGGCAAAAGGCGACGATCTGGCCGTCACCTTCGGCCGGATCGACGCGGCCAGCTCCGAGCATGCCTTCGCCAAGGTGCCGGGAAACGCAGCGTTCTGCGTCGACATCCGCTCCGGCCACGATGCGGTCCTCGACCGCATGGATTCCATCCTGAAGGAGGAGATCGCGGCCATCGAGGCCCGGCGCGGCGTGATTTTCACGCTCGGCGCGCAATCGCGCAGCAAGCCCGCCGCGCTATCCGCCGGCCTCAACACCCGCATCGCAGAGGGCGCCGCGCGCATCGGCCGCTCGCCGCGCCATATGCTGTCAGGCGGTGGCCATGACGCCGCGGCCTTCGCCTCCGCGGGATGGGACGCCGCCATGCTGTTTCTTTGCAACTGGAACGGCAGCCACAATCCACACGAGGCGATGCGGGAGGCCGATCTCGCCCTTGCGGTCAGAACGCTCGCCGCCACTTTCGGCGACAGGCAGGCGAAGCAGTGAGCGCGACGCGTGGCCGCGGCTTCGCATCTCTCAGACGCCGCGCCTCATGGCGCGTCAAACCTCGCCGTCGATGAAGCCGTCGACGAGATTGAGCTGCAAGAGCCGCGCTGAATCATAAGGATCGGTATCGATCGCCGTTCGGATATGGCTGCAGAGTCCATGAAACGCCGCCTGATCGGCTTTCGCGATCTCTTCGGCCTCGTCCGCCGAAACGGCGGCGAAACGAACGACATCCTGCGGCCGGCGTTGGGCGAGGCGTCGGATATCGCAGGAGACGACCGTGGCGATCTTCGGGTAACCGCCCGTCGATTGACGATCGGCAAGAAGCACGATCGGCAGGCCCGTGCCCGGCACCTGGATGCTGCCAAGCGCGATGCCGTCGGACACAATGTTGAAATCGCCGGCACGCGCGATGGGCGGGCCCTCCAGGCGATAGCCCATCCGGTCCGACCGAAGCGAGACGCGATAATCGCCAGCTAGGAAATCGGCGATGCCCTTTGGCGTGAAGAAATCGTCCTGTGGACCCAGGACCACGCGGATGGGGCCATCGTATTGCGGCCATGACGCTCGCGGCAATATTTGCGCGACGGCAAAAGACTCCCGCTGCTGCCGCAAAGGCAACCTCATCCCCGCTTGCAAGACGCCGCCGCCAATGCCCGAGCGCACATGCGTCGAACGGCTGCCGAGCACAGCGGCGATGTCTAAGCCACCGTCAACAGCGAGATAGCCATAGACGCCGGATGCGCTGCGGCCGATAGACAAGCGGCTCCCCTCGCGCAGGTCGTAAGATTGGTACGCTGCGAGCTTGACCCCGTCGACCGTCACGGTGAAGTCGCCGGCGACGGCGAGCCGGCCGGGACCGCCGACCATCTCATAGGCGCCTCCGACGACCGCAAATTCGATGCATGCCTCCGTCTCGTCATTGCCAACCAGAAGATTCGCGATCCTGAGAGCTCCTCGATCCATCGCGCCGGCCTCCGGCACGCCGTAGCGTTGAAAGCCGGGGCGACCGAGGTCCTGAATCGTCGCCGCGCCGCCCGGCGCCGAGATCCGCAAGGCGGCGTTCAAGACGCCGCCTCCCATTCCGCTGTGACGGCACCGCTTTCCGACATCGCCTTCAGGCGAAGAAACTCGGCCTGCGGTACCGGCTGAAACCGCACGCGATCCCCGGGCTTCAGCAGAAATGGGTCCTCGCGAGCGAGATCGAAGGTGCGTAGAGGAGTCCGCCCCAGCAAATGCCAGCCGCTTGGCCCTTCAACCGAGGAGATCGCCGCTTGCACGCCGCCGATCGAGATGCTGCCAGCGGGCGTCCGCTGACGCGGATCGATCCGCCGCGGCGTGTGGAGCAACTCGGGCAAACCGCCAAGATAGGCAAAGCCCGGCGCAAAACCGATCATATAGACCCGATACTCGGCTTGCGAATGATGGCGGATCACCTCATCAGTCGTCAGGCCATGCAGCGCCGCGACGTGATCGAGATCCTCGCCGAAACCCTCCCCGTAGGTCACGGGCACGAACCAGCGCCGCGTTTGGCTATCGTCTTCTGGCCGAAGATCGGCGGACATCATCTCCAATTTGGCGATTAGTTCGCGACGGCCTAGCACGATGGGATCGAAGAGAACGAGAAGCGAGCGATAGGTCGGCACCGTCTCGACAACGCCCGGCAAAGCCTCGCTGCGAAGCCTGGCGTCGAGCGCGACGACAAGACCGTTTAGCCTGGCGTCCACCGCGGACCCAAACTCGACGACGAGGCCACAGTCGCCCGCATTCAGGATGCGGCATAACGCCGCCGAAGGAAGGCCGGAATGCGGCGCTGGGGACATGGCGTGACCTATCCGAACGATCGCTTCAATAAAGGTGGGCCGATTGGCGCGATTCGAGACAGCAACCGCCGCGCCCGGTCTCTTGACCGCAAGGCTTGCATCATACGGGGCGGTTCCCGAAGCGCGCGATGCGATTGAATATATTTCACGACAAAATACAATCCCGCCGCGCTGACGAAACGCCATTCTGGAGCGGAGGCCATATTTATGACGCGTCGATGCCTCGTCCTCCAGCCGATCCATGGCGTGGGGCTCGAGCTGTTGCGCCAACGAGGCATCGACGCGATCGCTCCAGCGCCTGGTCACGGCGCGCTGCTGTCCCTCGCGGCGAGCGTCGATGCGCTGATCACGCGCAACGCGACGATCGATCGACCGATGATGGAAGCCGGACAGCGCCTGGCCGCCATCGGATGCCATGGCAGCGGTCACAATTCGATCGCCCTCGCCGCCGCGTCGGCCTGCGGCATTCCCGTCGTCAACACGCCCGGCGCCAACGCCCATTCCGTGGCGGAGCATGCGATCGCCCTGATGCTGGCCGTGGCGCGCCGGATTCCGCAGGCGGACGCCGCCGGGCGTGCTCGCGACCTTCGCTTCAAGTTTGAAAATGACTTCATGCAGCTTCGCGGACGAACTCTCGGGCTTGCCGGCTGGGGACATACGGCCCGCGCCACAGCGGAAATCGCGGCGGCGGGGCTCGGCATGCGGGTCCTCGCGTGGCGGCGAGGCCATGCCGATGCCGCGCCGCGCTCCGATGTCGTTTTCACAGAAGACCTCGCCGTTCTTCTCGCCGAGGCCCACGTGCTCTCCCTGCACCTACCATTGACGCCGCAGACGCGGCACATCATCGGACGCGGCGCTCTGGCCGCCATGAAGCGCGGCGCGATCCTCATCAATACGGGACGCGGCGGACTGATCGATGAGGACGCCCTCCTCGCAGCGCTGCAATCGAAGCAGCTCTTTGGCGCTGGGCTCGACGTGCTGGCTCACGAAGAAGGCGGGGAGACGCATGAGAACCTTTTGGCCAGCCCTCAGGTCGTAATCACGCCTCACGTCGCCGGCACGACCGAGACCGCGCTTCAGGCCACGGCGATTGCCATTTGCGATCAAGTCGCCGATATTCTCGAGGGTCGTCGGCCGGCGCATCTCGTCAATCCGGATGTCTGGAGCCGTCGTCGCTTGCCCGTGCCGGTCGCGCCCATCGCCTAGGACCGCACGAATTCGACGAAGGGGCGCAGTTCGACGCCGGCGGCCTCGAGGCTCTCGCGAACCGCACGCGCCATGGCGACAGCCTCCGGCTTGTCGCCATGGACGCAGACGCTGTCGATGCGGACCGGCAATTTGCGCCCGGATACCGTCGTAACCGCCTGCTCTTCGATCATGCGCAGCACGCGGGCGGCGGCCGCCGCCGGATCGTGGAGGACGGCGCCCTCTTTTTTCCTCGACGTCAGATTGCCGTTATCGTCATAGGTGCGATCCGCATAGATCTCGCGCGCGAGCGCGAGGTCGCGCTTCATTCCCGCCTTCTCCAGCTCCAGAGCCGGCATGACGACGAGGATCAGATCGCGATCCACCGTATGCACGGCCTTGGCGATCGCGTCGGCTAGAGCGGGATCGACCATCGCCATATTACCCATCGAACCGTGGGTCTTGACGTGGGTGACGCGCCATCCCGCCGCCGCCGCGACAGCGATCGCCGCGCCGACCTGATAGACGATGATCTTCTCGATATCGGAGGGACTTTCCCCTTGGATCGGCCGCCGGCCGAACCCCCACAGATCGAGAAAGCCGGGATGCGCGCCGACGCTGACGCCGCGATCCCGCGCGGCTGCGATCGTGCGATGCATCACGATCGGATCGCCCGCATGGAAGCCGCACGCGACATTGGCCGAGGTCACGATGTCCAGCATCGCAGCATCGTCGCCCATGGTCCAGGCACCAAAACTCTCGCCGAGGTCGGAATTGAGATCGACTTTCATGGCAGCTTCTCCCGCTTCGCATCCGAGCGCGTGATGATCGATATCGGAGCGCCGGTTTGTTCAGAATATCAGATGCTGCGGATCATGCCTCCATCGACGCGCAGCACACTGCCCGTGACGTAGCTCGCGCATGCGCTCGCCAGGAAGGCGACGACATCGGCGAATTCGGCGAGCTCGTCTGGCCCCAGACCTCTGCTTGAGCCCAGACGAGGGCGGTTCTGCCGGGCAGACCAAGATCCATGTCAAGCTCCAAGACGATTGTTGAGGCGCACAAGGAGCCCATCGAGCTCCCGATGATCGGCAGGCGTCAGGGACGGGCCGGGATGGCGGATTTTCGCGGACTTTATGGCGCCCCGCCGCCGCAGGATTTCCTTGCGGATGGCCAGGCCGAAACCCGGCTGCTGCTCATGGCGCAGCACCGGAAGATAAAGGTCGAAGAGATTTTCCGCCTCCTTGGCCGCGCCGGCGGAGAATTTTGCGCAAACCTCGACAAGCATCTCGGGAAAGGCGAAGCCGGTCATGGCGCCGTCTGCGCCACGCCGCAATTCCTGCGGCAGATAGAGGCCGCCGTTCCCGACCAGGATGCTCACGCGCCGACGGGCGCCGTCTCTGGCGCTGTCGCGCAGGCTGGTGATCTTGCCAAGGCCCGGGCAATCCTCATGTTTCAGCATGACGAAATTCGGGAAGGCGTCGATCAAGCGATTGAGCACGGAGACCGAACTGACGACGGTCGTCGTCTGCGGATAGTCCTGATAACATACGGGAATATTCGGTCCGAGCTTCTCCAGTACAGCCGCCCAATAATCATAGACGTGATCGTCGGTCTTGAGGCCCGCGACGGGGGCGATCATCAGGCCCGCGGCACCGAGATCCATCGCCTCCCTGGCGAACCGGACGAGATTGTCCGTGCCGGCGTCGCTGGCGCCGACAACGATCTGGACTCGCCCGGCGACGCGTCGGAGCGTCTGCGTCATGAAGTCCTTGCGCTCGATGGCCGAGAGCTTCGGCGCCTCGCCGAGCACGCCAAGGATCGTGATGCCCGTGACGCCCTTGGCAAGGAAGAAGTCAACGAGCGTATCCGTGCTGTAGGCGTCGACCGCGCCGCTCTCGTCGAAGGGCGTTGGCGCGATGATGAAGACGCCGCGCGTCGTTTCGCTGATCTTGTGGGCGGGCATGGGAGGGTTCCGATCGCAATTGGAGGGAAGTTGATGTGGGAAAATGAGCGCGGCTTTCGCCTGAGACATTGTTCCAGCGGCGCGCCGTCACGACATCTCGAACAGCCGGCGCGGAATGCGGGACAGACATCGGGGCCCGTCTTGGGTCACCACCGCCGTTTCGCTGACGCCAATGGTGAAGCGACCATACGCCCTCAGTGTCGTCGGGATGTGGAACACCATGCCTGGCTCGATAGGACGCTCGACGCCCCGATAGAGGCTCAACACATCGCCCTCCCCCCAATCCGGTGCGAAAGCGACGCCCATGCTGTATCCTGTCCGCTTGCGATAGGCTGTGGCAAAACCATGCCGATCGATGGCCGATTCCGCCGCGCGGTGGACATCCGCACAGGTCGCACCCGGACGTAGGGCATCGAGCGCCGCCGCAAGCCCTGCCTGCGCCGCCTCTAGCATATGACGCGCCTCGTCAGGCATCGAGCCAAGCCAGACCGGCCTCAGGATGGCCGCGTGATAACGGTTGTGGCAGCCGGCGAGTTCAAGGAACAGCCCATCCCCTGCCGCCAGCCGACGACGGCGCCATGTCGCATGTGGCATGCCGCTGCGCGGTCCCGACGAAACCAGGGGCTCCATCCCGACATATTCAGAACCGGCCGCGATGGCCCCTTGCATCATCGCCGCAGCGACAGCGTTCTCGCTCGCTCCGACCCTGATCGCGCCAATACCGGCTTCTAGCCCGGCGTCCGCATAGCGCGCCGCCTGTTCGATGAAGGCGATCTCCAGCCGCGATTTGACGGCGCGCAACGCGCCGACAAGCGCGCTCGCATCGTGCAAGTCGGGCGCGCAAGCCGCCAGACGCGCAAAAGCGGCCGGCGTCAGGCCGGCGCCGCGCATCTCTGTCGCGATGCGGCGATGTCGCCAGCCGAGGTCCGTTATCGCCGCGACAAGCACATCCGCCGGCGCCTCATCGTCGGCATAGGTGCGAATATCGGCAAGACGGGTGTTGGCGCGGCAATTCATTTCCTCCAATTGCCGCACGATGATGAAGGGCTCGCCGTCGAGGGGCGCGAACAGCGCCTGGAAGGCGAAATGCCCCGGCGTCTGGCGGCCCGTCAGCCAGAAAATGTTTTCCGCTCCCGTCAGCACCAACCCGTCGAAGCGCTGCTGGCGCATGGCGGCGCGCAAGCGCGCCATGCGCGCCGCGAGTTCGTCGTCGGGGAAGACGCATTCCAACCCCGGCGCAACGGCCTCTTGCGACAGAATGAGATGGGGCGCAGGCGACATCGGGTCATCCGGAACGGCAGGGTGTCAAAGACTCGGCGCGGCCTATGGCCAATACGGCGTCGCAGCGAACCGAGAATTTGTATCAATTTAAAAAATTGATACAATAGGCGCCGCGTCAGAACAATGTTTCCCTGCGAAAAAAATACGATGCCCAAACGGTCCAGCCGCGATGACGAAGAAGCGCCGAAGCAATCGCGGGGCGAGGCGAGCGCGACGGCCGCTCCGGACGGCGGCGGCTCCCCGCTGATTCGTCGGCTTCTCAGCCACCTCGTCGCCGAGGACACGCCAGAGGGCGCCCATCTGACCGAGCAGGGCTTGGCCGACGCCTTGAACGTCTCGCGAACGCCCATCCGAAAAGCGCTGACCGATCTGCACGCCGAAGGCATTGTCGCCAAGGTCGCGCATCGCGGCTATTTCCTCGCCCGCCCGGCCCGAACCCTGTTCGCGGCGAGTCTCGACTTTCCGTCTTTCGACGAAGACGCATTGTTCGAGCGCGTCGCGCTGGATCACCTCCAGGGCGTTCTGCCGCGACCCTTCTCGGAAAGAGACGTGATCTCCCGCTACGGGATGAGCGCGCGCATGGTGCGACGCGTTCTCAACGCGCTCTGCGACGAAAAGGTGATTTTCTCGGACGAGGATGGAAAATGGCGTTTCAATCCTTTTCTCCTCACCAACGAAGCCAGCCTGGCGAGCTATGAATACCGATTAGCGACCGAGCCGAGAATCCTGCTGCTGCCGACCTTCAGGGTCAAGCGCGACCTGATCCGGGCTTGCCGCGACGAGCATATTCGCCTTCTCACGCTCGCCACGCCGGAGCGCACCGGGCGGATCGCCTTCAGGGTCGACGCCGCCTTCCACGAAGCGATCGCTACCTGCGGCGGCAACCCCTTCTTCCATTCGGGCGTGGCGCAGCACAATCGAATGCGCCAAATCCTTGAATACCGCGACGCGCCGGACGAGGGCCGCATGCTGGTCTGGCTGAAGGAACATCTGGACATTCTGGAAGCGGTCGTCGCGAACGAACTCCAGGAGGCGTCAGCCCTGATGCGCACGCATCTGGCCAATGCGATGCGGCACAGGAAACAGAGTCTGGATTTAGGGCGTCAGAGGTGAGAGCCTCTTTGCCGCCGCCAACAGCGACGCCGCGCCGCTCATCGTCGCGTGTCATGGTTCTGTCGCGGAACCCCAATGCACGTTCGCGGCCGTGCTTATTAAAGGGGCACGGTGCGCCTAGAAGTTCATCTTGTCTCACTATGCCATTTGAATACAATATCTGGCGTCAAATGAGGCGACTGAAGCTTTTGTCCATAGCGCCCGCCCGCTAATAGAGTCCCATCAAGCCGAAGGACGATAATGATCGACACACTTTCGAGAGCCGTTCCGGGCGTCGTCCCGGCCACGATGGGGAAGGCGATTCCCCTTTCCAACGGGCAGGTCATCAAGGTCCTCAGCCAGCATGGAACGCAGGTGTTTGACATGTGGGCGTTCAACGCTGCCGACATGACCGAATTCATGTCGATGGAGCACACCCGTTCCCGCAATAGCAAAATTGTCTTGGGGGTCGGCGACCATTATGTGTCCGACCGCCGTCGCCCCATGTTGTGCGTCACCGAAGACACATCGCCCGGCATCCACGACACGCTGCTCTGCGCGTGCAATCGCCAGATATACGAAGAGGCGGGTTGCAAGACATATCACCGAAACTGCTCGGACAACCTGCATGAGGGCCTGGCGGAGATCGGCCTGTCATTTCCGTTCACGCCAGGCCCGCTCAACGTTTTCATGAACATCCCGGTCAATGCCGACCGCACGATCAGCCGCCTGCCGCCAGCAACCAAACCTGGCGACTATGTCCGGCTCAAAGCTGGGATGGATCTCATCGTCGTGATCTCGGCCTGTCCGCAGGACATGACCGTGATCAACGGGCCGGACAAGACGCCTCGGGATGCGCATTACGTGATCGAAGGCTGAAGCCGCAAAGGAGGATCGCCCGTACCGAAATCTTTCAGCTTGAAGACGAATGGTTCGCGGCGCGCGCCGCCTATGCTGAGGCTTCCCCCACCCGGTTGATAGGAGTCAAAATGGCCAGAAAATGTAAGACGACCTTGCTTGCCGCGCTCTCCGCCATGCTCTCGCTTGTTGCATGGCAAGGAGCGCTGGCGGACGATCTCCTCTCCACCGCCCGTAGCAAGCATGAGATCACGATAGGCACCTCCAACGACGCGCCTCTCTCCTTCATAGATTCCAAAGACAATTCCGCCACCGGCGTGCTTCCTGACGTCCTGCGGGCCGCGCTCGCGAAAATGGGCGTGAAGACCGAGGTTCGCGTTGTCGCCATGCCGTTCAGCAGCCTCATTCCGGCGCTGACGAGCGGGCGCATCGATATGATCGGCGACGCGATGTATGCGACGGCGGCGCGCAAGCAGATTATCGATTTCACTGAAATCAGCTTCTACAATCCCGAGTCGCTCGACGTCGCGAAGGGCAATCCTGGCAAGCTGCACAGCCTCGCCGATCTGTGCGGCAAGATCGCCGGCACCTACGAGGGAACGACCTATATCGACATGCTGCGCAAGGCGAGCGCCGCATGCCCCGCGGGCAAGACCATCGACGTGCGCCAGTACCCGACAATCCAGAACGTCTTTGCAGATCTTTCCGCCGGCAGGCTCGACGCCGCCGTAGTGGACAGCACGCTGTCCGCCTATGCGTTGAAGGAGAATTTGTCCCTCAGCTTCGAACTGGTGGCGGACTACAAGCCTGAGGATAAACAGGGTTCAGGCTGCGCCTTCGGCGTCGCCAAGGGCAGCGAGGACTTTCTCAAATCCTTCAACGAAACCTATTCCGCCATGCTGGCTGATGGTTCCGCAGCCAAGCTTTTCACCAAATGGGGCCTGACCCCGACGGCCTTCTTCCTCGCCCCCTGAGCCGCACAGCCAAGGACCGGTCGTCAACATGAATCGTCTATCGAAGACGCTCGGAGCGTCGATCCTGTCGGTAATCGTTCCGTTGACGTCGTCAGGGGTTCTTCAGGCCGCCGATTTGCTGTCGTCCCTGCGCGGCGGCGGCCACGAAATTACGATCGGCACAGCGAACGACGCGCCGCTGTCCTCGATCGACAGCCGGGATGGCGCCGCCATCGGCATTTTCCCGGACATCCTGCGGGCGGTATTCGCGCGCATGGGCGTCAGGGCGGATATCCATCCCGTGGCGATGCCGTTCAGCAGCCTCATTCCCGCTCTGGCGAGCGAGCGGATCGCCATGATCGGCGATTCCATGTACGCGACGCCCCAGCGCAAGCAAGTCATCGATTTCACCGACATCGTCTTCTACAATCCGGAGGCGTTGGACGTCGCCAAGGGCAATCCCGCAAAGCTGCGCAATCTGGCTGATCTCTGCGGCCGAACCGCCGGCAGCTACGAAGGCACGACCTACGTCGGCTTGCTGCGCGCGGCGAGCGCTAACTGCCCAAGCGGCAAGTCCATCGAAATTCGCCAGTATCCGACCCTCGACAATGTCTTGGCGGATCTATCCGCAGGGCGTCTTGACGCGGCTGTGGCCGCCAGCAGCCTCTCCGCCTATGCGCTCAGGCAGAATCCGGCGCTCAACTTCGAGATCGTCGCTGATTACCAACCCGCCGACAGGGCGCATGCGGGAAGCGCGGTCGGCGTGGCCAAAGGCAACGACGCCTTTCTACAACAGTTCAATGCGGCCTATGCTGCAATGCTGGCGGATGGATCGGCGGCCGCCATCTTTTCCAAATGGGGCCTGACGCCCACGGACTTCTTCCTCAGCCGGTGATCGTGCGCGGACGCGCAACAGCGGATGTTGCGGCCATGAAGGGACGACAGGATGTTTGCCGACCTGAAAGCCTGGTCGCCTGAGCTCCTCACCGGCATACGTTTGACTGTCGGCATGACGTTCGGCAGCATGGCGATCGCGCTGGCGCTTGGCCTCGCGCTTGCGTTGGGGCGGATCAGCCTCAATGCGTGGATCAGAACCCCGGTCATCGCTTTCGTCGAGTTGATCCGCGGCTCGCCGCTGCTGCTGCAACTGTTCTACATCTACTACGTGCTTCCGGCGCTGGGGTTGCGCCTGACCCCAATCCAGGCGGGGCTGCTGGGCCTCGGGGTCAATTACGCGGCCTATTTGAGCGAGGTGTTCCGGGCCGGCATCGCTGCCGTCGGGTCCGGTCAGCGCGAAGCGTCGGAGTCGCTTGGCATGTCGCCTTCGCAAACGATGCGCCACATCATTCTGCCGCAGGCCTGGCGCATCGTCATTCCCCCGACCGGGAACTACTTCATCTCGCTCTTCAAGGATACTGCGCTGGTCTCGACGATTTCGATCGCCGAGTTGATGTTTCAGGGCCAGCTCATTGCCTCCGACACATTCCGCTACACCGAGATCTACTCCATCATTTTTGTCATTTACGTAGCGATCAGCGTTCCGGCCAGCGCGGGCGTGCGATGGCTGGAGCGCTACTTCAATCGTTCCGGACAGCGCCGATGAAGCCGGGCCAGCATTCTGCGCCAGAGTGCCTGGTTCAAACCCCTTCCTGGATCATCTTCGGCGTGGACAGGCGGAGAGAATGGAGGTCGGCGGTATGGCCAACATCATCGAGATGACGGGCCTCAACAAGGCTTTCGACGCTTTTCAAGTGCTTCATGACGTCAACCTGTCGATCGCTAAGGGCGAGGTGGTCGTCATCATCGGGGCAAGCGGTTCGGGCAAGTCGACGCTGATCCGCTGCATCAACGGGCTCGAACAATTGGACTCCGGCGCGATCGAGGTCGATGGCCTCACGTTGCTGCCTGCCGCCAAAGGTCGGCGGCAGGCTTCGGGGGCGTTGCAGGATATCCGGCGCGAAGTCGGGATGGTCTTTCAGCAGTTCAATCTGTTCCCGCACAAGACCGTACTGGAAAATGTGACCCTGGCGCCGATAAAGGTGCGCAAGTGGGATCAGGCCAAGGCCGAGACAACCGCGCGGCGCCTCCTAGAGCGCGTCGGCCTCGTCGACCACATTCAAAAATATCCCTCGCAGCTCTCCGGAGGTCAGCAGCAACGCGTCGCGATCGCGCGCTCCCTAGCGATGGAGCCTCGGGTCATGCTGTTCGACGAGCCGACGTCCGCCTTGGACCCGGAGATGGTCGGCGAAGTTCTTGAAGTCATGCGGGGCTTGGCGCGGGAGGGGATGACGATGGTCATCGTAACCCACGAGATGGGTTTTGCACGGGAGGTCGCCGATCGCGTCGTCTACATCGATCAGGGGCGAATCCTGGAGGTCGGAACCGCCGCCGAAATTTTCGACGCCCCCCGCGAGGAGCGGACGAAGCTCTTCCTGTCGCGGGTTCTCAAACACTGAGAGGCGCGTCGAGAAACCAAACGGGTGCGATAAGGGGCCGCGGCCAAGCCTTCGTCGACCGGGCGCTGTATCTCGTCGTCTGTGAAAAATGCATTCTCAGATCAGCGGGCGCCCAAAGTTTTGTGTGCCCTATATGTGCGTACGCCGCCAATGGTCTTCGGCGCAGCGACGTCTTCGGACCTACACCGCCGCTTTGGGGTCGAGTACAATCCTGTCGGGTTCGACCGCGAGGGGCAAAGTCGGGACTCGGTAGCAAGGGCTGCCCGGCTACGGGTCTGCAGAGTTCCGTTCCGTACATAATTTTATGCGAATCGCGAAAATGGTCCGCTCCTCGGTTCTCGGCAAGCCGATGTCGCTATATCATCCCACGGAGATGGGCCGAGCAAAAGGGCATGCGCTCGGCCTCCGTCAAATGGAACGCAGCGCGCGACGCTGGAGCGGCACGACTACAGATCCGAGTCGCCAGAAGATATAAGTGTCGCGAATGAGGCGACCGGCTACGCTTGGCCGATCCGCCACTGGAAGGGCGGCGGCGTTCCATTCACGACATAATCGCCAACAATCCGATCCTTGTAGATCCGCGGATTGTGCGACGCGATCGTGCGGGCGTTGCGCCAATAGCGATCGAAGCTTTTCGATCGGCTGGTGGCTGATGCGCCAAGCGCGTCGAACAATGCCGCGGTCGCTTCGAGCGTCAAAGCGGACACGACCGTTTGGGCCTGCGCAATCTCGATCTCCGCCGCGACGTTAGCCGCGTCCGCCGCGTCGCCGGCGCCCCCATGATCGAAACTTCGTTGTAGCGCTTCAGCCGCCTTGAGCGCGACGGCGCCGGCGGCATAGGATAGACTGTGGACGTGGCCGATGACTTGTAGCACTTGCGGGTCCTCGCTCGAGCGAGTGGCGGCCGCATGCGAATAAGTTCGTCGCCGTTCGGCTACAGCCTTGGCCGCATCGGCGGACGCCGCGCGGGCGATACCGACCAATGTCGCAAGATGCACCTGCTGAACGAAGGCTGCGGAATAGCCGAACCGTTCTTCGCCAGCCACGACCTGTTCGGGTTCGACCGGAACGTCCGTGAAAGTCGCCGTACCGCTTCCCGTGAGTCTTTGGCCGAAGCCGTCCCAATCGTCGATAATGTCGACGCCTGGCGCGGTTGCCGAGACAACTACGGAAACCGTCTCATTGGCGTCGTTCACCGCCCCGACGTCAACCCAGTCGGCGAAGATAGAGCCCGTCGTATAATATTTGGCCCCATTGAGGACCAGTCGACCGCTTTTCGCGCTCACGAGCGTTGAGAAAGCCGCCATCTTCGCCTCGCCGACCTCCGTCCATGCGCTGCCGACAATGTCGCCCTTCCTGAAGCGCTTGAACCAACGATCGCGCCTCGCGTCATCTTTGGAATTCAATACGTCTTCCACATAGGCGAAATGGGCGCGCAGGGCCTGCGCTATATTGGAATCCGCTTCCGCGAGCTCCGTCAGCAATGCGAACAATTCAGGTAAGGTCGTCCCCGAGCCGCCATGATCCCGCGGGACTCGTACGGCGCCGAAACCAGCTTCTTTGAGCCAGCGAATCTGCTCGAACGGCAATGTACGGTCAATCTCGCGCTGGACAGCGCCGTCGCGAATGCGTCGAAACACAGGTCGGAAGCGCGCCGCCAGCTTTTCATAATCTCGAGTCGGGCCTGCGCCCCAAACTCCGCTCTGCTCGGTCATTGTGAACTCTAGTTTGAGAAGGGCCCCGTCAATTCGGGGCGGTCGGATGAAGACCGTCGGTCGCGCCCGCGCCGCCGAGATAAAAGTCGGAAAAATCGCTACGGGCCGCCAGCTCAGCGGCGGTCCCTGAAGCCGCCACACGGCCGTTTTCGAGAATATAGCCATAGTGGGCGTAACGCAGCACCAGGTTCGCGTTCTGCTCGGCCAGCAGGAAACTGACGCCGCTGTCTTGATTGAGGCGGCTAATGATCTCGAAAATCTCCTCAACGATCATGGGGGCTAGCCCCATCGACGGCTCGTCGAGCAAGACGAGCGTCGGGCGCGTCATCAACGCGCGGCCGATCGCCGCCATCTGCTGTTCGCCGCCCGACAAAAGTCCGGCCCGAGAGCGTCGTCGGTCCTTGAGCCGCGGAAACCACGCATATACCCGTTCAAGGTCCGCCTGGAGTTCCTTTCGACTGGGGCGGCGGACAAAGCCTCCTGAAAGCAGGTTCTCCTCGACCGTGAGCTGCGGAAAGCAGTGACGTCCTTCAAGAACTTGCACGATCCCTTGGGCGACGAGTTCCGTGGGATCAAGCCGACGCGTCGATCGTCCTCTCCATGTGATGGCGCCGCCGCTTACGGCGCCGCGCGAAGCGCTAAGCAGATTGGAGATTGCCTTGAGCGTCGTAGTCTTGCCGGCGCCATTGGCGCCAAGCAAGACCACGATCGAACCCTCGGAAACGGAGAGCGACACCCCACGCAGCGCCAGAATCGCTTCGCCATACAAGGCGTCGATCGACTGCACTTCCAGAAAGCTCTGCACCGGGGCGTTCATGGCAATCTCCTGTTCGACGAGATTAGTTGGTCGCGTCGCGCGGCGGCAAGTTCTTCTCTTTGGCGTAGGCGGCCGCCTTGGCGAAGATGGCGTCATGGAACAATGCGCGATCGCCGTTGAGCCAATCGGTTAGCGGATGCCAAGCCTTGCCATCCCACTGCTGGATCTTGGCGGCTGGACTGCCTTCGTGATCGGCGGCCGTCACCTTGAGTGGGCTGAGCAGGCCCGTCGCGCCGATCTCCTCAATCCGCTGCGCGGTGATGTCGAGGTGTTCGAGCGCCCATTCGCCCTCGGCTGGCGTCAACGGACGATTGCCAAACTTCTTATGCCCGGTGCGCAGGGTCTCGACATAGATGATGGCCGTGACCAGACCGGCGTTGTAATAGACTGAGCCGAACTTCGACGTATCCTTGAGATCGCTCTTGCCTGGATCAATGATATCTTTCTTCAACTCCTGGCTGATCTTGAAATCGACGCCTGGCGAATAGACCGAAACGGCCAGATAATTCGTCGCGGCCGCGCCCGCCGGCTTCACGTCCTCTTCAGAGCCGCTCCAGATATCGCCGATGATATGGTCAGCGGGAAAGCCGACCCGCGCCGCCGTCTTGATCCCCACCGGCGTCATGACGCCCCAGGCGCGGAAAAACACCCAATCGGCGCCAGCCTCCTTGATCTGCTGCCATTGCGCCTGCTGCTGCTCGCCGGGATGGGGAACCGGAATCTGGATATCTTCGAAGCCATATTTCTTGGACAGAATCGCGAGCGGTTCAATCGTGTCGCGGCCATAGCCGGAATCATGGTAGACGGTGGCGATCTTCAGACCCTTCAGCTTGTCATAGCCGCCAACCTGCTTGGCGATATAGTCGATGACGATTGACGATTCGGTCCAGTAGTCGAACAGCAGCGGAAACTGGTACGGGAAGACATTGCCGTCGACCGCATCCTCGCGTCCGCCAGCGACAGAAACGACCGGCAGTTTATCGGCGCGCGCTTTTTCCGACACCGCCGCGTCGAAACCGCTTGAGGTCGTAAACAGAGCCGCCACTGGGGCGCCGGCGTATCCATTCTTGAACCGCTCATAGCACTCGAAGGCGCGTTCGACCGTATAGGCGGTCTCGCATTCCTGGACGAATATCTTCACGCCGTCGACGCCGCCTTTCACTTCGTTGATATAATTGAAATAATCTCGAATCCCGCCCCATTGCGGAATGCCGGACGGCGCGTAGGGGCCGGTGCGGTACGAGAACAGCGGATAGAGCTGTTCGCCGTCGTGCTCGGCCGCAAGCGAGGGAAGCGTGGCGAGGCTCGTCGCTCCAAGGAGAAGCGCGCTGAAAAGCGCCAGTGTCTTGCTGAGTTTCATGGGTTTTACCTTTCGGTTTCGAGGACAAACGTCTCCGTTGGGAAACACGCGTGTTTCCGTCGGGAGTCTTCTGGGAGGAAGTTCGTTGAGAGGGGCGGTTATGCGCCTAAGGCAGCGTCAACAATGCGGACAAATGATCATGGTCAAATCCTCAATGGCCAAGCGGCGAGACGCCGCGCGAGCCTGCCGATCAGGCTCGACAATCCGTCCGGCTCCTTGATCAGGAGCAGGATGATGATCAATCCGAAGATAATTCGGAGGAGGTTCGTGAGTGAGCCCTGATCGACGTAGTCCGTCAGGTTCCACCAGAGCACGATGAGGTCGAGCACGATCGGAGTCAGCACGATGAAGGCGGCGCCCAGGAAATTGCCGAACAGGCTCGCCGACCCGCCGATAATGACGATGAAAAGAATCTGGAAGGACTTGTCGAGGTCGAACGCATGGGCGTCGGCCGTGCCAAGGTAGGCGAAGGCCCAAAGCGCCCCCGCAATGCCACAGAAGAACGAACTCACGCCGTAGGCCAGGAGCTTGCGACTGGCGATGGGAATACCGGCGACGGCGGCAGCGGTGTCCATATCGCGGATCGCCATCCAGTCCCGGCCGATGCGGCTGTTGACGATATTGCGCGCCAGCCAGACCAGGAGGCCCGTCGTCACCACGACGAGGAGATAACGCCCAGCAGGCGACGTCAGATTGTAACCAGAAAATTCGAGCCTAGGCGCTGAAATGGTCAGCGACATGCTGTTGTTTGAGAACCAATGGAAGTTCGTGAACAGCCACTCGAAGAAGAATTGCGCGCCGAGCGTCGAGGCGCTGAGATAGAAGCCTTTGATCCGCAGGCTGGGCAGGCCAAAGATCACGCCGGCCGCGGCCGCGACGAACCCCGCGACGATCAACGCGAGCGGCAGCGGCAGGAAAGGCGCCCGCAGCAGAAGGTTATAGGCCGAAAATGCGCCGATCGACATGAAGGCGGCCGAGCCGAGCGAAACCAAGCCGGCGTAGCCCGTGAGGAGATTGAGGCCGACCCCGGCAAGCCCCATCACGACTGTGGGGATAACCAGCGAGTTAAGCCAGTAGTCGTTGCCAATCAGGGGGACGACGACGTAGATCGCCGCGAGCGCCAGCACGAAGGCGATACGGTTCAAGCTTACCAGCGGCGCGCCTTCCCGGCGGGCAAGGTTAGCAGGCTGGACCGAGGAAACGAGCGCAGACATCCGGCTAGACCCTCTCGATCGCAGATTCGCCGAACAGGCCGGCGGGGCGGATCAGCAAGAAGCCGACCGCGAGAATGTAGGCGAACCAAGTGGACACGCTCCCCTGCACCAGCGGACCGATGTAAATGTCGGCGAGATTTTCCGTGGCGCCGACCAGCAGGCCGCCCACGATAGCGCCGGGAATCGACGAGAAGCCGCCAATAATGAGAACCGGCATGGCTTTAAGGACGACCAACGACAGCGAAAATTGCACGCCCTGGCGGGCGCCCCAGAGAAGGCCCGCCACAAGGGCGACGAAACCGGAGACGCTCCATACGATCCGCCAGATTCGCGGCAACCGGATGCCGATCGATTGAGCCGCCAGCGTGTCATCGGCCACGGCGCGCAACGAGATGCCCATGCGTGTCTTGCTGAACAACACGGCGAGCACGGCGACGAGCGCCACAGCGATTGCGGAGGCGAACAAATCGAACGCGCTGATCTGTAGCCCGAGGACCGAAACAGGTATGTCGTCGATGCCGAGATCGAGTTGATGAACGTCGGTGCCGAGCAGCAATTGCGCCAGGCCTTCGATGACGAAGCTCAGACCCAACGTCGCCATGAACAGCGTATTCGGGTTGCGATTGACGAGAGGACGCAGCACCAGCCGCTCAATCAAAACCGCGCCGGCGATCATGACGACGATGGTCAACGGAAAAGCTGCCCAGAAGGGCAAGCCATGTTCGTTCAGGGTCACAAAGGTCAGCGCCGCGAACAGCACCATCGACCCCTGCGCGAAATTGAACACGCCGGACGCCTTGTAGATCAACACGAAACCGATCGCCACCATCGCGTACATCAACCCGGCAAGAAGGCCGGAAGTCAGAACGTTCAGAAAAAACAACATGTCCGCCCTGCTCTCAATGTTTCGTGCCGAGATAGGCGGCGATCACGTCCGGGTTGCGCCGCACTTCATCGGGCGAGCCGTCGCCGACCTTTCGACCGTAGTCGAGGACGACCACGTGGTGGGAGAGGCCCATGACGACGCCGACATCGTGCTCGATAAGCACGATCGTGGCGCCGAGCTCCTGATTGACGTCCTGGATGAACCGGCTGAGCTCGGTCTTCTCGTCGCTATTCATGCCGGCCATCGGCTCGTCGAGCAGCAGGAGCTTTGGCGAAGCCACAAGGGCCCTGGCGAGCTCCACGCGCTTCTGGAGGCCATAAGGCAGCCGCCCCACGACCGCGTCGCGATAGGCCTCGATCTCCAGAAAGGCGATGATGTCCTCAGCGCGCTCGCGGAAGGCGCGGCGTTCGGCGGGATGTCTGCCGACCCGGAATGCAACTTCAATGACGCTGGCGTGCCCAAGCCGCGTAAGACCCGTCAGCACATTGTCCAGAACGCTCATCCGACGAAACAGAGCATTGTTCTGGAACGTCCGCCCGACGCCAAGCCGCGCGACGCCGATCGGGGTCGGTCGGTCGATGGGCGTGCCGTCGAAAACGATCTGGCCGCTGTTCGCCCGATAGACGCCGTTGATGACATTGAGAAGCGAACTCTTGCCCGCGCCATTTGGCCCGATCAACGCGCAGATTTCGCCTTGCTGGACGGCAAAACTCAGGTTCGCCAAAGCTTTGATGCCCTTGAACGACAAGGAGACGTCCTTCACTTCAAGGATGGCGCCGCTCATCGCGCATCTCCGCTCAAGGCAAGATGGCCGATCGCGTTCGCGGGCGCAGAGTCCGCCGTTTCGGTTTCATAATTTTCTGACGCAATCCGGCGCAAGGGCGCGCCAAGCGCGGCGAACAAGTATTCGGCCTCCTCCCATTGTTCCGTGCGTCTGTGGTCATCGCCCACTTCAACGAGGTTGAGGCGGGACAGACCCAAGCGATAACGCAGGAGGCTTTTGACAAACCGCGCCGCAGTCGATGCCGATCGCGACGTGGATCCAATCGCGCGCGCGACGATCCGACCCGCCAGGCCGCCGTTGGGCGGCAAACGGCCAGCGATCTCGGCCGAGGTCGCTGTCAATTGTTCGGATGAAGCAATCCAACGGTCTGGCCGGATCTCGAAACGGTCCCGTGCGGAAGCAGCGAGGAGTTCGGGAAGCGCCAGGGTCTCGCCGGAAGCGAGCCACAGGTCCGCGATGATGTTGAGCCCGTCCGCCCAGGCGGTCGTCGCCTCGATCCAGAGCGTCGGTTTGCGGCGCGACGAAGCCGACGGCGCGCCCAGGGTCTCGGCCCAACCCTGCTCGGCTGCATGGTCGCGTAAGTTTGCGATCGGCAATACCGAGGGATGCGGCGATCGACCCTCCGGCGTGACGTGATCGAACACGATCGGGATGGACTTCCCGGCCGCCGTCCCCGCTTGGATCCATTCAGCGAGCGCTTCGCGACCCTGCACGATGGCGACGCGGACAGGCAGGCCTCGAAGCACAGCAGCGATCTCGGGCGTCTTGGCTCCCGGCGCAATCGAAATCACTGCGGCGCCTATGGCTCGCGCCGCCAACGCGCCGAGGAGAAAGTTCGGGCTGATCTCGCCAGCGAAGGCAGCGACCGAGCCGGCTTCGACGCCATGACGGCGAAGGCCTGAAGCAAAACGATCGACGGCGACCACAATGCTGTACCAGGACCACGCGTCCCACGCGCCGCGGTGTTTGTGGCGCAGCGCCACAGATCTGGGATCGCGGCGCGCGGTTTCGATCAGACGATTGAGCGCGCTTGTTAGCGATGCGGTCGGAGAAAGGCTCATGGCGCGCGCTCTCAAACCCGCTCGACGCTGCGCGTGGCCGCGGCTTCTTCGCGCGCCCTTCTGCGACCGAGATCGCGATGGCGCGCCGCAGGATGCGTTTCCGGCAGATAAGGGCCGTCGCCGAACAGCTTCTCCCTCAGTGTCCCCGGCCGATATTCCTTGGGATAGGCGCCGCGCCGTTGCAGTTCGGGCACGAGCAGATTGGTCACATCCTCGAAGGTTTCGGGCGTCACCGCATAGGCGAGATTGAATCCGTCAACGTCCGTCTCGGCGACCCAATCCTGAAGGATGTCCGCGACAGTCTGGGGCGAGCCCACCACAACCGGCCCCATGCCCCCGATGCTGCCGAAAGCGGCGAGCTCCTCGACCGTCCATTTCTTGTTGGGATCGCCCTCGGACAGAGCTTCAACGGCTGAAATGATGGCGTTGGTTTCCACCTTCCGCACAAGGTCGGTCGGGGCATATTGGCCAAAATCAATGCCGGTCCAGCCCGACATGAATACCAGAGAACCGTCATAACTCACGTATTTCTGGTAGTCCTCGAACTTGGCCTGCGCCTTGGCGTCGGTCTCGTCCACGATCACGGTCAGCAGCGTGTAGACAAAGATCTTTCGGGGGTCCCGACCGGCTGCCGCCGCGCGCCGCCGGACATCGGCGACATAGTTCTTCAGGATCGTCTTGGTCGGCGCCGCGACGAAAACACATTCGGCATGCCCCGCCGCGAAAGCCTTGCCCCGGCTCGAAGCCCCTGCCTGGTAGATGACGACGCTGCGTTGGGGGGAGGGTTCGCACAGGTGATAACCGGGCACCTGGAAGAATCGACCCTGGTGCCCAATCTCGTGCACCTTCTCGGGATGGGCGAAAATTCGTTTTTCCTTGTCGCGAACGACGGCGCCCTCTTCCCAACTGCCTTCCCAAAGCTTGTACAAAACCTCCACATATTCGTCCGCCACATCATACCGGTCGTTGTGATTGACCTGGGCCGTTTGACCAAGATTGCGGGCGCCGCTGTCGAGATAAGAGGTAACGATATTCCACCCCGCCCTGCCCTTTGTCAGATGGTCGATCGTCGACATGCGCCGGGCGAACGGATACGGATGTTCGAAGGAGATGGAGGCGGTGATGCCGAAGCCTAAATGCTTGGTCACAGCAGCCATGGCAGGCACGACCTGCAGGGGATCGTTGACGGGGATCTGTGCGCCCTGTTGGATCGCGTGATAGGCGCCGCCCTTGTAGACGTCATAGACGCCCAGCACGTCGGCGATGAAGATTCCGTCGAAGCCCCCACGCTCGAGCGTCTGCGCCAGCCCGGTCCAATATTCGAGGTCCTTGTACTGCCACGAGCGATCCCGGGGATGAGCCCAAAGGCCCGGCGACTGATGCCCGACGCAGTTCATGTCGAAGGCGTTGAAACGAATCTGGCGAGTCATTCTGATCTCCATCGCCGCGCCTAAATGCGGCGCGCGAGGGTTTGTGCTACGGGCATGCTGCAATGCGTCATGCGCTCAACAAACCCGATCTCAGCTCCATTGTCCAGTTATATTATCGAATTTATAGACTAATATGTTGCACAATGGCGATGATCATACCTGCCCAACAGCAAGGGGTCGCCGGGCGCCAAGGAGGATGGGGCCGGAAAGGTCGCGACAGTGACAGCTTGTTCAAACGCAAGAGAAATAGAGCGATTCCATTATCGCGCCTTTGTCACTTGACAAGATATATGTAATTTATAGTCTGAAGGCGACAATTTTTCACGGGCCCCACCGACCCCTCGCGCGATCCAACGACGTCCGCCACAACAAGAACCGCCATGACCCGAGTCGAACAAGCACCCAGAAAATTCTCGCTCGTCGAGCGCCAGCCGTCGGCCTCGGCGGAGGAGGAGCGGTTACATCGAAAGCAGCGCCTCGCCGCGACCTTTCGGCTGTTCGCCCGCTATGGTTTCGACCAGGGGCTTGCCGGCCATGTGACCGTCCGCGATCCCGAATATCCCAACCGGTTCTGGATCAATCCGCTGGCGCAACATTTCGGCCGGATCAAGGTGTCGGATCTCCAGCTTGTCGATCACGAGGGCAACATCCTGATCGGCAACCGTCCCATCAATCAAGCCGGCTTCGTCATCCATTCCGCAATCCACGCCGCCCGGCCTGACGTTCTGGCCGCCGCCCACACGCATTCCACCTATGGCAAGGCCTGGGCTTCCCTTGGCCGGCTTCTCGATCCGCTCACGCAAGATTCCTGCGCCTTCTTTGAGGATCACGCCCTGTTCGATCCTTTCTCGGGCGTCGTGCTTGCAGAGGAAGAAGGCGTCCGCCTCGCCGAGACGCTTGGAAGCAAGAAAGCAATCATCCTCCAGAACCACGGATTGCTCACCGTCGGGCCAACGGTGGAGGCCGCCGCTTGGTGGTTCATTACGATGGACAACGCCGCGCACGCGCAGCTCCTCGCCGAAGCCGCCGGCGAACCGAAGCCCATCCCGCCGGACGTCGCGCGACTGACGGCATCGCAGGTCGGTACGCACAAGGGCGGCTATTTCTCGTTTCAACCCCTCTGGGACTGGATCGTCGCCGCGGAGCCGGATCTGCTGGATTGACCTATTCCCCTCATCCCTTGCCGGCGGTTCGCCAACGCCTGCCCGGAGCTGCGTCTCGGACGGGGACATTGAGCAAGGCCCTTATCCTCGAGATCGGAGCGCTGATGATGGATGATCGTCACGTCAACCCCACCTATCAAGACAATCCAGTCCGGTCGGCTTTGAGCGGACTTTCGATCGCAAGGGAGCGGCGGTCGTGACCCGAGCGTTGACGCTAGGCGAGATCGCGCGGACGCTGGCGGCGGAGTTTTCCGCGACAGCCGGCCGCTACGATACAACCGGCGCTTTTCCGCATGATAATTTCCAACGCCTGCATCAGGTGGGACTCCTTGCCCTCACGGCCCCGGCAGCGTATGGCGGCCGCGGCGCCGGCCTTGCCGACGCCGCGACGGTTGTCGGCGAGATCGCCAGGGGCGAGCCTTCGACGGCGCTTATTCTGGCGATGCAATATACAAATCTCGCCGTCCTACCCGGTAAGCGCTGGCCTGCGCCGATCGCGCAGCGCGTTCTCTCCGACGCGGCGACGAAGGGCGCGCTGATCAACGCGCTGCGGGTCGAGGCCGATTTGGGAACGCCCCTGCGCGGCGGCCTTCCCGCCACGACGGCGCGGCGAACCGCAGACGGCTGGTCGATCAGCGGACGGAAGATCTACTCGACAGGCGTCGCCGGCCTGTCATGGTGGCTCGTCTGGGCGCGCACCGACGAGCCTGAGCCGCGCGTCGGTCTGTTTCTTGTACCGGCGGATGCGGAGGGCCTCGGCATCGAGGAGACCTGGAACCCGCTCGGGATGCGGGCGACCGCAAGCCATGACGCGATCCTGAACGAGGCGCGTGTCCCGCTCAATCATGCCGTCGATCTGCGCGCTCCAGCGGAGTGGGGCGCGCGCGACGCGGAACAATCGGTCTGGATGGCCGTGCTAATCGGCGCGCTCTACGACGGTGTCGCGCGTGCGGCGCGCGATTGGCTGCTGACATTTCTGCACGAGCGCAAGCCCGCCAATCTGGGCGCAGCGCTCGCGACCGTGCCGCGCCTTCAACAGGCGTTGGGCGAGATCGAGGAGTTGCTGACCGTCAATGCACGGCTGCTCCGCTCAGCGGCGCGCGATACAGACGCGGGCGACCCGCCCTCTTCCGGCGAAAGCAATCTCTTAAAGCTCGCCGTCACCGAAAACGCCATCTCCGCCGTGGAGAAGGCGCTGAAAATCACAGGCAATCATGGCGTCAGCCGCCATAACGCACTCGAACGGCACTATCGCAACGTCCTGTGCGCCCGCATCCACTCGCCCCAGGAAGACATGGTGCGGATCGCCGCCGGGCGCGCCGCGCTGCAAATTTGAGGGAATAGCCCATGCCTGTCGAATTCATCGGCTTTGTCGGCAATCAGAACGCCTCCGAAATTATTGCGGCCCAAGGCCCTGTGCTCGATCTCAACTATGTCGAGACGCTGGCCAAAGTGCAGGAGAACGGCGGCTTCGACCGCGTGCTCCTGGCGTTCAACTCCACCTCCCCCGAATGCCTTCTGGTCGCCCAGCACGTCACGAGCGTGACGAAGAAGCTCAACGTGATGATCGCCCACCGTCCGGGTTTCACTGCTCCGACGCTGGCCGCGAGGCAGTTGGCGACGCTCGATCACATCGGCGGCGGGCGCGTCGGCGTGCACATCATCACGGGGGGCAACGACAGGGAGTTGGCGCAGGACGGCGATCGCCTGACAAAGGACGAGCGCTACGCGCGCACCGATGAATATATCGACATCTTGCGCCAGGAATGGACCAGTAAGGAGCCCTTCGACTACGTGGGCCGATATTATCAGGTTGAGCGTGGTTTCAGCAGCATCAAGTCAGTGCAGCCGGAGGGCATTCCTGTCTATTTCGGCGGCGCGTCGGACGCCGCACTGAAAGTGGCCGGCCGACATGCCGACATCTACGCCCTGTGGGGCGAGACGCATGCGCAGGTCAGGGAACTCGTTCAGCGCGTGCGCGAAGCCGCCGCGCCTCACGGCCGTTCACCCCGCTTCAGTCTGTCGCTGCGCCCCATACTCGCCGATACCGAAGAGGAGGCTTGGGCTAAAGCGGACCGCATTCTCGCGAGGGCAAAGGCCCAGATCGAGGCTGGCAAGGTCCGCGACGCTTTCAATCAGCGGTTCGACGGGTCTGTTCGTCATAATCCGGCCAATGAAGGCTCGAAACGTCTTCTGGCCGCCGCCGCGCAGGGCGCAAGGCTCGACAAGCGCCTATGGACCGGCATGGCGGGGCTGACGGGCGCGCAGGGCAATACGACGGCGCTCGTGGGAACGCCGGACCAGGTCGCCGAAGCGCTTCTGGACTATTACGACCTCGGCATCACAACCTTCCTGATCCGCGGCTTCGATCCGATTGAGGACGCCTTCCACTACGGACGCGATCTGCTGCCGCGCGTGCGCGCGCTCGTGGCGAACCGCGACGCCGAGGTCAGCCGCGCCGCTGCGGCTGAGTAGGACTGGCGTATCGCACGACGACGAAGGGGGCGAAAGACATGACGCATGGCCACTCTCACGAAGACGCGCCCCGCTGGAAGCACGATGGTGTGAGAGTCATCAGCGGTGATCGCCTTGACGCCAACACCACGCAAACGTCGGGCATGTTTCGGCAAGCGGCGATCAATCACGCGCGCGTCGGAGCCCAGAAGATTTGGGCCGGCACGGTGGCAATCGAGCCGAACGCCAAAACGGGCGTGCATCACCATGGCGCGCTGGAAAGCGTCATCTTCGTCGTGCGAGGAAAGGCAAGAATGCGCTGGGGAGAGCGGCTGGAATTCACCGCCGAGGCTGGACCGGGCGATTTCATCTACGTGCCGCCTTATGTGCCGCATCAGGAGATCAACGCCGATCCCGACAACTTACTGGAATGCGTGCTGGTGCGCTCGGACAACGAAGCCGTCGTCGTCAATATTGCCGATGTCGATCCCATAGAAAAAGCCGAGACGGTCTACTGGGTCGACCCGATCCACAAGCATCCGTATCCTTAGCGATCCCAAATCATGGCGAACGCGGCAGGCGACGACCTGGAAGCCGATGTGTTGATCATCGGCGGCGGTGTCGCGGGAACCTGGGCCGCGATCGCCGCCGCGCGCGAAGGCGCTTCAGTTATCTTGGCGGATAAAGGTTATTGCGGCGCAAGCGGCGTCGCCGCGACGGCTGGGCCAGGCCATTGGTGGGTTCCGCCCGATCAGCGGGCTCAGGCGATCGAGCGAAGATTGGCGACGTGCGGCGGCCTTGGGGATCGCGACTGGATGGCCCGCATCCTCGATCTGACCTGGCGCACCCTGCCCACGCTTGCGCCCTACTACCGCTTTCCCAAGGACGAGAACGGCGTGACGCAGTTTCGCGCGCTGCGAGGCCCTGAATATCTGCGCGCGATGCGCATGATCGTAATCGATCATGGCGTTACGATTCTCGACCAGAGCCCTGCGCTCGAATTGCTGCGGCGCGCCGACGGTTCAATCGTGGGCGCGCGAGGGCGGCAGCGTCAGCGCCATTCGGCCTGGTCAGTCCGCGCTGGCGCCGTCGTTCTCGCGACCGGCGGCTACGCTTTCAAGTCGCGCCTGCTCGGCGGGCAGACGAACACCGGCGACGGACATCTCATGGCGGCGGAGGCCGGCGCGGAAATGTCCGGCCTGGAATTCTCCAACTTCTACTCGATCGCGCCGGCGCGCACGAGCATGACGCGCTCAATGTCCTACGCATTCGCGCGCTATTTCGACGCCGACGGTCGCGAATTGGATATTCCGCCAGGGCCGGACAATACGCGCGATCTCGGTCGCGCATTGCTGCAAGGCCCGCTGTTCTGCCGTCTCGATCGGATGCCGGAGGATATCAGGGCGCGGCTATCGCGGATCTCGCCCAATGTGCCGCTGACATTCGATCGTCTCGGCGTCGATCCTTTCAAGGATCGCTTCGAAGTGACGCTGACGGCGGAAGGCACGGTGCGCGGCGCCGGCGGGCTGCGGATCCTTGGCGAGGATTGTGCGACAAACGTCGAAGGCCTGTTCGCCGCGGGCGACGTCGCGACCCGGGAGCTGGTCGCCGGAGCAATGAGCGGCGGAGGCGCCGTCAACTCGTCCTGGGCGCTCTCCTCGGGCCAATGGGCCGGTCGCGGCGCGGCGCGGCTGGCCAAGCAGCTTGGGCGACGCGCCGACGCGCCGACGCAAGCGATCGGCGAGGTCGGATTACGGCCGAAAGAGCGGGCTCGGGACCTCGATCCCAGAGACATCATCCGTCAGGCGCAGAAAGAAATGCTGCCTTGCGACAAAAATCTCTTTCGGTTCGGACCGACGCTGTCGGCGTCTCTGTCGCGCCTGGATAGATTATGGGAAGACTTGAGGAACGGGTTGGCTTGTTCCGGCGACAGGGCGATCGCCGCGCGCGAGGCGGCGGCCATTGTTGCAACGTCGCGGTGGACCTACGCGGCGGCTCTGGGGCGCGATGAAAGTCGCGGCATGCATGTTCGCGAAGACACGCCGGACGAAAAGGACGGATACGCGAGGCGTCTAAACGTAGGCGGTCTCGACAAGATTTGGACGAAGTTCGAAGCGGACTGCTTCTCCGAGGCCGCCCAATGATCGAATTGATCATCGCCGAGCGATGCACCCATTGCGGCGAATGCGCGAAAATCTGCCCTTCCAATGTGTTCGACGCCAAGCCGAATGCGCCGCCTGTGATTGCGCGACTTGAGGACTGCCAGACCTGCTTCCTGTGCGAACTCTATTGCAAGGCGGACGCGCTCTATGTCGGCGCCGACTGCGAAACTGCGAACTCGACCACTTTCGAAGGGGCGCAAGCATCGGGAACGCTGGGTCAATATCGACGCGAGTCCGGATGGGATGAATTCGACGGCGATGCTCGCTTCGCCAATGAGCATTGGCGTATGGAAAGCGTTTTTGCCCGCGCGCGCGACTTGGCTCGAAACCGCTGAAGGGCGGCGGCGCGTTCAGCCGCGCGGCTCCATCACTTTCCTTTTTGGCGCGAAGACCTCGTCGTTTCCGATTAAATATATTGTCTATAGAAATAATATAATGTAGACTGCCGGTTTGACGGGGCGAGCTGTAAGCGGGGCTCAAACGAGGGATGCGCTAATGAGTTCGCTTGTCGAATATCTCAGCCAAAAACGTCAGGCTCTCTTGGCCCGTCGCGCGCGCATCGCCGATGGACGGCTCGGCCCCACCCGCCTGAAAGCGAGCGCGGTCGCGGAGGGGCGCAGCGGGATCAGGCGCATCCGCATTCGCGATTTTCAGGCGATCACCGACAGCCCCCCGGATTTCGCGGGCTACGATCTCGGCCCGAGTTCGCCGGAGTTGCAGCTTGGCGTGCTCGCCTCCTGCCTCAACCATTCGTTTCTTATTCAGGCCGCCGCGCTTGAAGTCCCCATCGAGTCGATCGCGATCGACGTGGAAGCAACGCTTGATCCGCGCGCCAAGAGCGAAGGTTTTGAGGCCACGCCCGTCTATCCCACCGATATTTCTTATGTCGTGAAGATCGCATCGTCGGCGAGCGCCGCCCAGATCGAACAGCTCCATGCGGCAGTGGAGCAATGGTGCCCGATTCTCAATTTATTGAAAAATCCGCAGACGATCGTTGGCCGAGTCGAACGCGCTCAGCCATACGCCGCGGCGGAGTGAGGCCGATGCGAGCTGTCCTTGGAGCAACGTTGCGCCGCGCCCTGGTGCTGCTAGCGCTAGTCTGCGCATCGTCGCTCGCCGGAAATCCCGCGCGCGCTGAGACGACGCTGCGCATCGGCGATCAGAAAGGCAACGCGCGCGCGGTAATGGAAGCGGCTGGCGTCCTCGCGGATATGCCCTACAAGATCGAATGGTCGGAATTTCAGGCCGCGGCGCCGCTTCTGGAGGCGGCGAACGCCGGCGCGATCGACGCTGGAACCGTCGGCGATGCGCCCTTCACCTTTGCGATCGCGGCCGGCGTTCCGATCAAGGCGATCGCTGCGACTCGATCGAAGCAAGAGGGCTTGGCGTTGGTGGTCCCCGGCGATTCGCCGGCGCGCAATTTCAAGGACTTGATTGGCAAACGCATCGGCACGGGTCGCGGCTCGATCGGTCATCAGCTCGTGCTGACGCAGTTGGAAGCCAATGGCCTCAAGCTAAGCGATATCGATCTTGTGTTCCTCCTTCCGTCCGAAGCCACCGCCGCGTTGATGTCAGGCGCGATCGACGCCTGGTCGACCTGGGATCCCTATACGGCCCAGCTTGAAGTGATCCACGGCGCCCGCCGGATCGCTGACGGCGTCGACCTGACGCCGGGCCTCAGCTTCTTTTTCGCGAGCGACGAAGCGCTTTCCAACGAGGCCAAGCGCGCGGCGCTGAGCGATTTCGTCGGCCGCCTCGCACGGGCTCGTTCGTGGGGACTTGAGAATCTCGAATCTTACGCGGAGACCTGGAGCAAGATCGTCGGGCTGCCGCGAGGAGTCGCCGTGAAAATGTATCAGCGCGGGGAACTTCGCGCGACGCCGATCGACGCCAGCGTCGTCGTCGACGAACAAAAGACCATCGATCTCTACCTTCGCTTCGGGCTGATCCCGAAGCGAATCGATGCCGCGGGGATCGTCGATCCAAGTTTCACGCCTGCGATCGTCGCGGGAGTGAAGCAATGATTTTCGATTTCCGGCTGCACGCCGCTGCGCCGCGCCTTCCCCCGGCAATTCGATCTTCGGCGAAGGCTATCGTTGGCGCGTTTCGTTGGCCGCCCAGGAAATCATGCAAGGAGCACGATCATGACCGAACCGTGGAATAATCGGACTGTGGGTTCTCGTCGGACCTTCTTGGCGAAGGTCGCAGCAGTGGGCGTCGCCGCCCCGGTCGGCCTCCTCGCCGGCCGCGTCCTGGCCACGCCACGCGTCGCGCCCTTCCCGGAGTCGGACTTTCCGATTTGCCGCGCGGCCGCCGACGGCGGCGCCGTTCCGGTCGGCGAGCTGAAAAAGGTCACCTTCGCCTGGAACGCGGGGGCGCCCTGTCTGCTCGCGGTGACTGTCGCCAAGGACAAGGGGTTTTTCGCCAAGCATGGACTCGACGTTGATCTGATCAACTATTCAGGCTCCACGGATCAATTGCTGGAGACCTTGGCTACTGGCAAAGCCGACGCCGCGGTGGGCATGGCGCTTCGTTGGCTGAAACCCCTGGAACAGGGCTTCGACGTCAAGATCGTGGCCAGTCTTCACGGGGGTTGCATGCGCCTGCTCGCGCCGACGACTTCGGGCATCAATGAAGTCGTCGACCTTAAGGGCAAAACGATCGGCGTCAGCGATATGAATTCGCCGGCCAAGAATTTTTTCGCGATCCTGATCAAGAAGGCCGGTCTGGACCCCGATATCGATGTCGACTTCAAACAATTTCCCGGTCCGCTTTTGCGCGCGGCGGTTGAAAAGGGCGAGGCCCACGCCTTGGCGGACGGCGATCCGAATACGTATGTCTGGTTGAAGGACGGCAAGTTCAAAGAGATCGCCACCAATCTTTCCGCCGAATACGCCCATCGCACCTGCTGCATCGTCGGCGTACGCGGGAGTTTGATCCGCGAAGACAAGCGAACGGCCGCTTCAATTGCGCGAGCGCTTCTCGACGCCGCGGAATTCGCCGCTGAGAACCCTGCCGAAGCGGCGGCCACCTACGCGCCTTTCGTAGCCGGTAAAGTGGACCCGGACGATCTGACGACACTGGCCAAATACCACACCCATCATCACCATCCCGTCGGCGAGGATCTGAAGAAGGAGCTTGCGCTTTACGCCGACGAATTGAAGCTCGTGTCGGTCTTCAAACCATCAACCGATACGACGAAATACGCGGAGCGCATCTACGCTGATGTGTTGAGTTAAGGGGTCCGTCGGTGTCGTCGCTCTCTCCAATTGCCGAGCATCTCAATTCGTCCGACTCGGCTCGAGCGCCCATTGCTACGCGGGACAATATCGCGCGTTCAGGGCTCGCTATCGGCGCCGGCGCCGCCTGGCTGCTGTTGGCTTTTATTACGCTGCGATGGCCTGACCTCGGCGATTGGGGTCGCGGTCCCGAGCTTGCGATAGCTGCGAGCGCCCTCGGCGCCGCCTTGATCGCGGGAGCGCTTCTCGGCACGATTTGGGAACCGGGCGCCGCCCGTCTGCGCCGTGCAACGCCATGGCTGCTGGCGCTAGGCTTATTCCTTTCCGTATGGCAAGCGACGACGGCCAAGCTAGGCATCCTACCGCAACCGTTCTTTCCGCCGCCGCATGCCATTCTCGAGGTTTTCATCGAAGATTGGGCCAAGCTCGGGCAAAGCGTCGCCGCATCCGTCAAACTGGAATTGCTCGGCTTTCTCGTCGGCGCGGCGGGCGGCTTCGTGACAGGCGTGCTGCTCGGCTGGTCTCGCGCCTTTGGCTATTGGGCGCACCCGATCATGCGGTTGATCGGCCCGCTGCCGGCGATCGCCTGGTTGCCGATTGCCTTCTACGCCTTTCCGTCGAGTTGGAGCGCGTCGATCTTCCTGATCGGGCTGACCACCGGCTTCCCTGTCACGGTGCTCACGTGGTCGGGCGTGGCGAGCGTCAACTCATCCTACTATGACGTCGCTCGCACACTCGGGGCGAGCCGATTGTTCCTCGTCTTCAAAGTCGCGATTCCTGCGGCGTTGCCGCATGTGTTCGTCGGCTTATTCATGGGGCTTGGCGCCTCGTTCGCAGTCCTCGTTACAGCGGAGATGATGGGCGTCAAGGCCGGCCTTGGCTTCTACCTGCAATGGGCGCAGGGCTGGGCCGCTTACGCCAATATGTATGCCGCACTGCTCGTCATGTCCCTAATGTGCACGAGCTTCGTTACTCTGCTGTTCAAGATTCGCGACCGCCTGCTGTCCTATAAGAAGGCGGACGTGCAATGGTGAGGCTGGCGACTGTCGCCAAGGCTGGCAGCGAAGCGGGGATGGATCTCGAATTTCGCAACGTCAGCCATCGGTTCGTTCTCGAAGGCGCGCCGCTCCCGGTCCTCGATCGCATTAGCCTGAAAGTGGCGCGCGGCGAGTTTGTCGCCTTGCTCGGGCCGTCGGGTTGCGGCAAGTCGACATTGTTGCGTCTTGTGGCGGGACTGGAGCCCCCTTCCGATGGCGAGGTCGTCGCCGATGGTCAGACGATCGTTGGTCCCGACCCGTCGCGGGTCGTCATGTTTCAGGATCCGACTTTATTTCCGTGGCGCAATGTTCGGGACAATGTGGCTCTCGGACTCGAAGCCCAGGGCGTGTTGAGAACTGGTCGCGCCCGGATTGACGAGACTCTGCGCCTCGTCGGTCTGGAGCGCTTCGCCAAAGCCTATCCGCACCAGCTTTCCGGCGGCATGGCTCAGCGCGTCGCCCTAGCGCGCGCGCTGGTCAACGATCCGGAACTGCTCATTCTCGACGAGCCGCTTGGCAAGCTCGACTCTCTGACGCGTCTGTCGATGCAGGGCGAGATCGTCAATCTGTGGCGCGACGCCGGCTTTACAACGCTTCTGGTCACCCACGACATCGAAGAGGCGCTGCTGATGGCCACGCGCATCATCGTGCTCAGCGACAGGCCCGCATCGATTAAAGCCGACATACGAATCGACCGGCCCTATCCGCGTCATCGCGGCAATTCCGATCTCGTGACGACGCGCCGCGAAATTCTCGGGCTGCTTGGATTCGAGGCCGCTTGGTGAGCCCGCGAGGATTGACAGGCCTCGCAGACAGGAGAGCGGCGGCATCTGGGAGCGCCCGTTCATATGCTGGCCGGGCAAGCGCATCTCATATTGACGATCCGGGCTCTCTTTGATGGGTCAGCCCCGGTATGCGAGCATCAGTCGAGGCTTCCGGACCAGCGGAGCATGACCTATGCCACTTCGCAAACTCAATATGCGGGCTGTCAAACCATTCGACTATGGTTTGGGAGCTCCGGTCATCGCGCAGATGGCCGACATCGGCCGCGCGCTCGGAAGCGCCTCGATTGGCGTTGCCGTTCAGACGGTGCGCCCAGGGCGCTGGTCGTCGCGACGGCGCCGACATCTCTTCCAGGAAGAGATTCTCATAGTGATCGCGGGAATCGGGACGCTACATCACGGCATAGACTCCAGCATCGCTGGAAATGCGGCCAACGACGCCGCTATCCCTGCGCGGGACATCCAATGGGCCAATGATTCGCGCGTTGGCGTGTTGGCCTGGGACAAGTCCGGGCACCTGAAGGTAATTAAGCGGCGCCCATGAGTTCAACCGCCGTGCGAACTCGAGTTAGGACCCCGTTCAACATATCGCGCATCGCAATTCGCGCCGACTCGGCGTCGCCACATTCTATCGCCTTCAGCACTCGGCCATGGGCAGCAAGGTCGCCCACAGTATGCCCGAACAATGCGTTCGTGGTGGGAACGCTGAATTGCAACGCGGTGTGAATGACGGCGGAAAGCGGCAGAAAGAACCGGTTCCCAGTAGCTGCGAGTATCGCCTCGTGGAACGCCGCGTCGGACGATATCGGATCTCCGCCGCCTTGCGACGCGGCTTCCATGGCCTCGAAGGCGACGCGAATGGCGCCGATCTCTTTGGCGAGGCCGCGAGTTGCGGCTAAAGCGGCGGCTTCGCACTCGAAAGCGAGGCGCATTTCCAGGAGTTCGATAATAAAGAGCCGGGGCTTAGCGCTCTCCCGCAACCACGCCAGAACCGACGGATCGAAGAAGTTCCAATCCTTGACCGGCCTGATACGCGAGCCCCGCCGCGGTCGCGTCTGCAGTAAACCCTTCGCCGCCAGGATCTTCGCTGCTTCGCGCGCGGCGCTGCGGCTCGCGCCAAATCGCGCACAAATCTCCTCTTCGCCCAGCAACGTTGCGCCAGGTGGGAATAATCCTCCGAGGATCTCACGACCGAGTATGTTCGTTATCTCTTCGGTGACGGTCGAGTTTTGATGGCTTGCCATAGTCCCAGTTCTAAGTCCGGAGACAACTGATACACGTGCGCAAAGCGAATGGCATCGACTAAATGAGGACTCGACATGCGGCGCTAGACGTCCTCGGCGCGATCCCCAGTGAGGCGCGCGAATATCAGCGCCAGGAGTATGATTGCGCCATAGACGGCGTCGATCCAAAATGTCGGCACCTGAGAGAGCGTGAGCACATTTTGCAATACGCCGAGCAGCAGAACGCCTGTCAGCGCGCCAACCAGCCGACCCCGGCCGCCGTTGAGGTTCACGCCGCCGATCACCGCCGCGGCAAAGACGTAGAAGATCATATTCTGGCCTTGGCTGGAAACGACGGAAGCAATGCGACCGCTCAACATCAAGCCCGCCAGTGCGGCAAGCAGTCCCGACGCGATATACGTCCCCCAGACAACGCGGTCGACTTGGATGCCTGCCACGCGAGCGGCTTCAGAGTTTCCGCCAATGGCGTAGAGCGCGCGGCCGATCCGGTGGTAGCGCAAGCCAATGCCAAAAAACAGATAGAGCAACGCTGCGATCCATATGGACGCGGGAACGCTGCCCCATTTGGCGCTGCCAAGATAAAGAAACGAGTTTGGGAGGTCGAACAGCGTTGTGCCGTTCGTCAGGCCAAGCGTCATGCCGCGCAAGAGAATCAAAATAGATAGCGTGACAATGAAAGGCGATAGCCGCATCTTGACCACGAGAAAGCCATTGAGGGCGCCAATGAGCGCGCCCGTCAGGAATACGATGGCGATAGCCAAAGCTGGATTGAGGCCCAACCCTGACCCGCCGAGAGACGGGTCAGTGGAAATCAGCCAGGCGCCGAGCATGGGCGTGAAACCGACAATCGATTCCAGTGAGAGATCAATCTTTGCGAGTAGCAAAATCAGGGTCTCGGCAATCACCAGGATCGATAGTTCCGACGATTGCTGCAGAATGTTGAGCAGGTTGTCTGAGGTTAGGAAAGCCGGGTTGTTCAGCCAACCAACGAAGCCGACAATCAATAGGGCGGGGATGAGCGTGAGCTCCCGCAGCCCGAGGCTCGTCAGGCGCGCCTTGAAGCCGCTCTGCGCACTGGCCGCCATCTGAACTGAACTCACGCGTCGACTCCCTCTATTGCCGCAATGAGATCGCGTTCGCTCCAGTCGGCGCCGAATGCTTTGACGATGCTGCCTTTGAAGACGACAAGAACGCGTTGACAATTGCGCAACTCATCGAGTTCGTCAGAAACAATGAGTGCAGCGGCGCCGCGGGCTTGCGCCGTCGCGACAATATCGAAAATGGCTTCTTTTGCTGCGACATCGACGCCTTGTGTCGGATAGACGAGGACGAGGACCTGCGGAGAGGATGCGAGAGCGCGCCCTATCACGACTTTCTGTTGGTTGCCGCCACTCAGTTCAACGACAGGTTGCCGCATAGACGACGCGACGATGGAAAGCGCGCTGAAGAGCTGTCGGGCGGACGCCTCCAACCGGCGGGGCGCGATCCAACCGAAGTTTCCAAATGTCCGTTGGATTGAGACTGTCAAGTTCTCCGCGACCGATAATTGCGGGAGAATTCCGCGACGGCGACGATCGCGCGGAACGTAACTCACCCCCGTCAATTGCGCTGTTGGCACGTGACCAGGTTTAAGCGTTACGCCACCGACGAGAATGTCTCCCGACCTCGCCGTCAGGAGTCCAGCTATCGCTTCAGCGATCTGCTCCTTACCCGATCCGCCCAAGCCAGCCAGCCCAACCTGTTCGCCTGGCGAGATGTCAAAGGAGATGTCATGAAACATTGAAGCCAAAGAAAGATGTTTCACCGAGAGAGCCGGCGCCGACGAGGCTGACAACACGGGAGGCCGGCGCGTCGACCGAGCGATCTGCTCGCCGACCATCGCCTCGACAATCTTGTCTTTCGGCAAATCGGCGACTTCGGCGCCAGCCACTATCACGCGTCCGTCGCGCAGCACGGTGACACTGTCGCAAATGTCGTAGATCTCCTGCAAATGATGCGAAATATAGAGGAGCGTAACGCCTTCGCGTTTCAAGCGACGGATGCGGTCGAACAAGCGCGCGACCTCTTTCGATTCAAGCGCCGCCGTCGGTTCGTCGAAGATAATGAAGCGGGCGCCCTTTGCGAGGGCCCTGGCGATTTCAACCAATTGCCGCTGTTCTACCCTGAGATCAGAGGCGCGCGTGTCGACATTGACGCCGAGTTCCCATTCCTCACAAATTCCGCGTGCGGCTGCCCGCAGTCGTGACCAGTTCACCCAGCTCGGATTTCCAGGGTAGGCGTTGGCGAACAGGTTCTCGGCGACCGACATCGTGGGGACAAGCGTTGAGCGCTGATAGACACATGCGACCTTGTTTCGCCATTCGCGGCTCGTGCGCTGTGCGGGCGCTTCAACATCATCAAAGAGGAGCTTGCCACTATTCGGCGCTAGCAGCCCCGTCAGGATGCTGACCAAGGTGGACTTGCCCGCGCCGTTGCGCCCGACAAGGCCGCGCGAGACGCCAACTGGAATCGACAACGAGACATCATGAAGGACCTGGGAGGCCCCGAATGCTTTGCTGATATTTCGAACTTCGACGGCGGCTGGCTGCATGTTTGACCGAGCGAAATGAGAGCGGAGCGCCGCACCAAACGGCGCTCCGCGACTGATAGATTTATTTTGCAGCGTTGCCCCAGAGAGCCGAATCGCTGGCGTTCGCGGAGGTTACGACCGGCGCCGGCAGAAGATCCTGCAAGCTGCCCTGGTCGCTGACGATCTCGCTATTGTGATCGGTTGGCCCTGCCTTGAACGTCTGGCCGGCGATAGCCGACTGCAGATAGTACAGGCCGTATTTAACGTAGAGATCGACGGGCTGCGAAATAACAGCGTCGACGTATCCGTCTCGCACCCGCTTCAGCGCACCCGGAGTGCCGTCGATGGTTACCAAAAAGATATGCTTGCTCTCGCCGACCTTGGTCATCTTGTCCGCGCCCTTGAGCACGCTAAGAACGCCCGCGAGCATCACTGAATCGCTCTGCATATAGATCGCGCCCAAATCTGGCGTCGAGGATACGATCGTTTGCGCGGCGGCAACGGCCTTTTCGGTCTTCCAATTGGTCGGCTGTGAATTGACCTTTATGCCCGAAAACTCGGACTTCATGCAGCTTTCAAACCCGCTGGTGCGTTCGCGCCCGGCGGTTGTCGCCAGATCTCCCTGTAATTCGAGAACCACACCTTTGCCGCCCAGCGCCTTGCCAACGGCCTCGCAGGCTTCCTTGCCCATCTGCACGCTGTTGGACCGCACAACCATGAAGACCTTGCCGCCTGCGACGCCATTGTCGATCGATACCACGGGCACTTTCTTTTGCGACGCGAAATCAACGGCCGGCGCGACCGCCTTGCTGTCTGTCGGTACGACGATAATGCCCTGCGCGCCTGCAGCGATCAGGTTGTGGATGTCCGTGACTTGTCGGCCCGCATCGCCATTGGCGTTGGCGACTGGCAGAGCCGTGAGGCCGGCCTTCTTGGCGGCATCAATGGTCATGTTGACCTCGATGCTTTGGAACGGGTCGGTCAGGTAGCCCGCCGAATATCCCATCGTGAAACTGTCGGCGGCATATGCGGGGGCCGTCACACACATGGCGGCGCCCAATAGCGCCCATTTCCTGGTTGTCATGCCTTTCCTCCTAGCAGCGCTGTTCATATTGACTGCTAAATAATATTTATCAGACAAATTGGATTGAAACAAGTTCGATTGTTCGATAGCGATGTTGCCAAGGCAGTGGAGAACGCCTCGATGAACCCATCTTCAATGCGCGCAATTGTGCTGCACAAGCCGCAGGACCTCCATGTAGAGGAGCGAGAGGTCGCCCTACCCGGCCCAGGCCAGGTCCTGGTGCGCATCGAGCGAGGCGGCATATGCGGGTCGGATCTGCACTATTTCAGGCACGGCGGCTTCGGCGCAGTGCGCATGAAGGAGCCGATGATCCTCGGGCACGAGATTGCCGGGCGCGTCGAACAACTCGGACGAGGCGTCGAGGGACCGGCGGTAGGAACGCCGGTCGCGGTCAACCCCTCGAGCCCTTGCGGCATCTGCTCATTTTGCCGCACTGGTCAGCCAATCCATTGCTCCGATATGCGCTTTCTGGGATCGGCGATGCGTACCCCGCACGTGCAAGGTGGCTTCTCAGAGCATCTCGTTTGTCGCGCCGAAAACGCCGTTCCCCTGGTGTCCGGCTCTGACTCTGCCGCGGGAGCTTTCGCGGAGCCCCTCGCGGTTACGCTGCATGCCGTCGGACAGGCGCCAGTCTATGGCGGCCGCGTGCTGATCATGGGTGCGGGCCCGATTGGCGCACTCCTGGTGCTCGCCGCCCGTTACGCTGGCGCCCGCGAGATCGTCGTGACCGACATCCAAGAGGGGCCGCTAGCCTACGCCCGCAAGGTCGGTGCGGACAGGACTGTCAACGTCGCCGATCACCCCAGCGCCATGGCCGTCTATGCAACCAACAAGGGGCATTTCGACATCATCTTTGAAGCCGCTGGCCAGGGCGAGACCGTGTCGAACGCGTTGCCTCTGGTGAAGCCCCGCGGCGCGGTCATTCTGGTAGGACAGGGCGCGACCGCCGAGATCCCCATCTCGACGATCGTCACCAAGGAAATCAAGCTGAGCGGCAGCTTCCGGTTTGACAGGGAATTCGCACTGGCGGTCGATCTCATCGGCTCTGGGCGGATCGACGTCAGCCCGTTGCTGAGCGACACGCTCCCTCTGGTTGAAGCCAGACAAGCGTTCCTGCTCGCAGGGGACAAATCAAAATCAATGAAGGTGCAAATTGCGTTCAGCTGATTATCTGACGGCCCTGTTCAACCTCGAAGGCAAACGGGCCTTCGTTACTGGCGCAAGCCGAGGGCTCGGCCTCGCCTTTGCCGAAGCATTCGCCAAAGCGGGAGCGAGCGTAGTCCTCGCTGGGCGCAAGAAGAAGGAGCTCGAGCACGCTGCTGACAGCCTGCGCGCTTCAGGTCATGCCGTTTCGCAAGTCGTCATCGACGTTACCGACACTGACTCAGTCAACGAAGCGATCAAGACGGCGGAATCCGAAATCGGTCCCATCGACATTCTGGTGAACAATGCCGGCATCCAGCGCCGGGCGCCGCTCGAAAGCTTTACCGACGCCGATTGGAATGAGCTAATGGCCACCAATCTTGATGGAGTCTTCAAGGTCAGCCGGGCGGCGGTAAAGGGCATGATCGAACGCCGCCGGGGCGCCATCATCAACGTCTCTTCGGTTCAAAGCGCGCTCGCCAGGCCCTCAATCGCCCCCTACTCCGCAAGCAAAGGCGCAATCACCATGCTCACCAAGTCGATGGCGGGCGAGTGGGGCCAGCACAACGTTCGCGTCAACGCCATAGCTCCGGGTTATTTTAAGACAGAGCTCAATTCCGCTTTGGTCGCTGACCCAAAATTCTCGGAGTGGCTGACGGGGCGCACGCCAATGCGACGTTGGGGCGAAGTTCATGAGCTTGCTGGGGCGGCATTATTTCTTGCCTCTGAGGCCGCGAGCTTTGTGACTGGCCAGACGTTTTTTGTCGATGGAGGAATAACCAGCGTCCTCTGAGTGTATGCTTGCCGTTTGAAGCGTCTTGGGCCGGCGCTGCGTCCATTCACAATATTATGCGAAACGGAACAATCCTCGCGGAGTAGCGGGAATGTGGCAAACGCTACCGCGTTCCTATTTCCAATCTGGTCGCGAGATCGTCCAGCCAGTCCGCATTCTCCGCATCGACGCCCACCAGATGCTCATAGATCGCCACCTTGCGTCGGGCTCGGCTTCGAGCGTCTTGATGCGCTCGTAGATCGATTTGCCGGCTTCAGGCGCGAATATTTTCAACGCGACATCGAGCGCGCGGCGATACATGGCGGCAGCGGCCTCTTCGTGTTTTTCGATGGCGAAGTTATTCTCGGCCTGCAGCATGGCGCGCGCGACGGCGTCTGGCGAAAATGTTGGATGAGCGAAAAGGCGCGGCGCAGCCGAAGCCGGAATGAGGAAGCTTTCAGATTCGACCCGCTCTCCGCCCGGTGGTCGAGTGGGGCGGGGAAATCGCGAATGACGCCGGGCGAGAACTTCGACGAGACGGCCGTTGCGAACGTCCTCCGCGACGAGCCACGCCGGTCGCCAGTCGATGCCGAAACCGTCACCCACAAGAACGATGGCGGCGTGCGCGTCGTCCAATATGTGCTTCGGCTTCGGCGCGACGCGCGGGACGCCTTTTCCTCGTGTAGCCGCGACGCGCCACGTGAGCAACCTTCCGGAAGCGGGATTGCGAAAGCCGACGTGCTCGTGCGCGCCGAGATCATGTGGCGATTGGGGAGCGCCTCGCGATTTCAAATAGTCGGGCGACGTGCACGCGATCCACGGATGCGAATACATCCGCTTCGCCTGGTGTCCGGGCAAGCGGTCGAGAGGGCCGGACCGGGGTGTCACATTTGCCTCACCAACCCAATGGAGGCACGAATGTCCAAGACATGGCTCATAACCGGAAGTTTGCTCGGCGCCGGCGACAATCTCTTCGCCACAGCTCGAAACACCGCGGCCTCGAGGACCTGTCCGATGAGTACGCCCCCCAGGTGCTCCTGCGGCGACTCGATGTGACCGACTTTGGCGCGGCGCAGGCCGCGGTGAACACCGCGGTCGAACGCTTCGGTCGACTGGACGTGGTGGCGAATGTGGCCGGCTACGGAAGCCTCGGCCCAATCGAAAACACCCGCATCGAGGGCTTCCGCGCACAGATCGACACCAATCTTTTCGAGCCGATCCACTTGTCGAAGGCCGCGATTCCATAAAAAAGAACAAAGTGAGCGCAGAACTGACCTCTGAACTCAGAGAACCATGAGAACGCGAGCTTGTGGGCGGCAACTTCTGCGATTGGACGGCGGGATAAATCGGCACACGTCACGGCTCCTCCAGAGACCCGGGGCGCCTCCACGATCTTGAGCAATGCGTCTGACTTTGGAAGAATCACGTTCACGACCCAAAACGCCGATCGATGTCCAATTTCCATACCCGCGAACGGATTTCTTGCGTTGGATAGTGCAATCGGTCATTCGCCGCCCTTGGCGCATCGAGCGACAAGGCTGCCGGCCGGCGGTACGGTGGGCGCAAGTTCTTTGCCGCCCATGGTACGTGATAGACGAGCCAGTTTTCGACTGCATGTCAATGATGGTTTGGAGGGCCATGCCTCCTACCATGCTACTCCGCCGCTTCGCTGAATTGGGCGTTGTGCAACCGCCGGTACAGGCCGTCCTGCGCGAGCAGTTCCGCGTGAGCGCCCTGTTCGGCGATGCCGTTGCGGTCGACGACGGCGATCCGGTCGGCGTTGCGGATGGTGGCGAGGCGATGCGCGATCACAAGCGTCGTGCGGCCCTCGGACAGATCCGCCAGAGAGCGCTGGATGGCGCGCTCGGTTTCGGTGTCGAGCGCCGAGGTGGCCTCGTCGAGAATGAGGATCGGCGGGTTCTTCAGGAACATTCGCGCAATGGCGAGTCGCTGTTTCTGGCCTCCGGAGAGCTTTACCCCGCGCTCGCCGATCACCGTGTCGAGGCCTTCCGGCATTTCGGCGATGACCGTGTCCAGCCGCGCGCGGCGACCCGCCTCGAGGATATCGGCCTCGGAGGCGCCGAGCCGCCCGTAGGCGATGTTCTCGCGCATCGTGCCGCCGAACAAAAACACGTCCTGCTGAACGATGCCGATCTGCCGTCGCAGCGAGTGCAAAGTCATGGCGTGAATGTCCATCCCGTCGATGGTGATACGCCCGCCCGTCGCCTCGTAGAAACGCGGCAGCAGCGAGCAGAGCGTCGTCTTGCCCGCCCCCGACGGTCCCACGAAGGCGATCGTCTCGCCGGCGCGGATCGAGAGATCGACCTCGTCCAAGACGAGCTTGCCTGGCACATAGCCAAAGCCCACGTTTTCGAAGCGGATGTCGCCCCGTAGCGACCCGACATCGATCGCGCCGGGCGTATCGGCGATATCGGGGGCGGTATCGGTCAGTTCCGTGTAGCGGCGAAAGCCCGCGATCCCTTTGGGATAGCTTTCGAGCACGTTGGTGATCTTGTCGATCGGCCGCAGGAACACATTCACCAGCAGCAGGAAGCCCACGAAGCCACCGGCCGAAAGGGCGCCGTGCAGCACGAACCAGGTGCCCGCCACCATCACAAGCATCTGGATCAGGCGCGTGCCGAAATACGAGAGGGAGGAATTGGCCGCCATAATGCGGTAGGCGTCGAGCTTGGTGCTGCGGTACTTGGCATTGTCCGCAGCGAACAAGGCGCGCTCATAGTCTTCGTTGGCGAAAGCCTGGACCACGCGCATGCCGCCAACATTCTCCTCGATCCGCACGTTGAAAGCCGCGACGCGCCCGTAGAGCGCGCGGAAATTGTGCGTCATCTGCGCGCCGAAGTGGCTGGTCACCCAAGCGATGGCCGGCACGATAGCCGCCGTGACCAGCGCCAGTTCGGAATTGACGCTGAGCATCAGGGCGAAAGCGCCCAAAAACGTCATCAGCGCAATGAACAGGTCTTCCGGGCCGTGATGGGCCACCTCGCCGATCTCCTCGAGATCCTTGGTGACGCGCGCCACGAGATGGCCGGTCTTCTCGTTGTCGTAGAAGCGGAACGAGAGCTTTTGCAGATGGTCGAAAGCCTTTCGGCGCATCTCGGTTTCGATGTTGATCCCGAGCATGTGGCCCCAATAGGTCACAACGGTCATCAACCCGGTATTCAAGACGTAGACCGCCAGCAGCCCGGCGGAGGCGAGCAGGATCAGCCTCCAGTCCTGGCCCGGCAGGAGATTGTCGACGAAGGTTTTCACCGCGATCGGAAAGACGAGTTCCAGCAAGCCGGACAGCACTGCGCAGCCGAAGTCGAGCAGGAACAGCCTGCGGTAAGGACGATAGTAGGCGAAGAAGCGACGGAGCATGCGCGTGCTGTGCCCGTTCGAGATGGCAGGATCAAGACTTTTGATCGCGCGTGCAGGAAGGAGCGTCTCGTGGAAAACTAGCTCAGCCACGCCTCGCCGGTAGAAGGTCAGTCAATCCATCGCGGTCAAATAGCTGGACGATTACCATTGGGATCGACTGCACGGACCCGTCTACATCCGCGCTGGTCGCGAATATTGAGTGGGATTTGACGAACCTTCGACCATCCGTCTCCTATCCCCAATCCCCCGCCCCAACCTGCTCCTTTCGGAATGTTTGGACAACGTCGGCATAGCACCCGCGGAGAGCTCAAGTCATAGCAACCTGCTCTGCCGTGCTTCACCATGACCGAGGGTGACTGAACGTGATCCACAACCACCCCACTAACCCCCTTTCGATCGCGCTGGATCACGCTCAAGGATGTTGATTCATTGTGTCTTTTCCGCCTTGCGTAGTCGCGGCGGCTTGGGCAAATTGGACGCGGTTTAAGGGGTAGCGAACGGCCTCCCGCCCCCCCACGGCGATCCCCGTTTGCACTTTTACGGCAACGCGTGACCCCAAGCGCACGCCCATCCATCCTGGCGAAATCCTCCGGAAGGACGTTTTCAACGCGCTTAATATGCCGGTCGCCACCGCCGCTAAGCATCTTGGCGTTAGTCGCCAAACTCTGCGTCGCATCCTTGCTGGAAAGATGCCGGTAACACCCACCATGGCATTGCGAGGCCCGTCAGCCACCAAGTTGGAGCAGAGGAGGACATCCCGGCCGACCACGCTGGCCGATCGGTTACGACGCATGGCTAATGGCGATGATATGCCGGCGCGGGTGATGCATGGCCAAGCGGCGCTGGCGGTGAGCAGCAAATGGAGCCCGCCGACTGACTGCGGACTCCACCCGAACGGTTTCAACTGATCCAAACGGGCTTATTTCTGCATCGCCGCCGCTATTTCCTCAGGCGTCGGAGCCGCCAAGTTGTATTTTGCAAGCAGCTTGTCATAAAAGCCGCTCGCTTGGATTTTCTTCAAGGCATCCTCCAGCGCGGCCTTCACCTCCGAATTATTCTTCCTCACTCCCGAACCGACCACGGCTGGGAAAAAAGCTTCGTGCTTGTTATGACCAGCTTTCCGCCAAGGTTGTCGACGGCCCTTTTCAGTTGGCCAGCATCGTTCACTTCCGCATCAATGTTTCCCGCCATGAGCGCCTGAGCTATCTCCGGGCCGGTGGGATATTGATTCTGCGCGGCCAGCCGGTGCGACCGCCAACCATCCCTCTCCCAAGCCCAGCCCCTGCCCTGTCCCCGATGTCTCGAGAGTTTGGTCGCGGGAGCCGGACTGGCTCCAATTGCGGCAGCGTGACCCCCGGTGCTTCACCGTGACCCAGGGTGACCGAGCGTGATCCATAATCACCCTTCTACCGATCCCCGCGGTCCCCGCGTCCTGCAGGTCGGCGAATGCGCACCATCCCATTCCGAAATTATCGCTAACTCTTTGGCTCAGAGCGCGGGGCTGAGCGCGCCGCGGTCATGTATACGTCGATCCAGACCGCCAAGCTCAACGCCGTCGATCCGCAGGCTTGGCTCGCCGACGTTCTTTCAAGGATTGCCGAGACACCGCAAAGCCGGCTCCGCGAACTCCTACCCTGGAACTGGACGACTGCCCGCCTCTCGCGCGCGCCGCCTGAAGGGGCGGCCCTCGGCCAAACTCGCAAATGAGCTTGTGGAAATGCATACCAACAATTTGCGGCCGCAAGCACAATGGTAGTAATGGCGCGTCATGAAACCCCACGCCCGAAGAGATGCGATATGACACCTCCGGCCGGCCAGTTCGACATTGCCATCGTGCTCTCGATCACAGGCGACGGACTTGTCTCGCGTGAAGGCATCAAAGGGCTGCAAAATGCGCTCAGCTATATGGCTGGCGAAGACATCTATACCCATCAAGTCCGCCGCGTCATGGACGAAGGCCGCCCCGCGATCCTCGCGAAATATCCGTTGCTGGCTAATGTAGTCGCACCGGACAATATCGGCGAGGACACGGTCGAAGCATGGCTGGCGTAACAGGCGAAGCTCTACGGCGCGTTCTTGGTGCTCCCGCGCTTGGGCCGATCTTCTGCAAGCGCAGAGTGCGGAGACCCTCGTTCGGATTGACCGCATCTATACTGAACGCTGCGCCCTCCAGCTCTCCGGCCTTGCAGCGCCCGCATCGGAAGCGCGCTCGGCGATGTTCGGCCGGGCCGCCCCGACGACATGGAGCCACCTTTCGTCGGAGCGCGGCGAACGGACGCTCGCGCGGTCCGCAGGCGTCATACGCTGCAAGCGCCGTTAAAGCGCGATGTCGGCTCAACATCCGCCCGTTCAGATTGGCTCCGCAAGCGCCATTGCAGATTTTCTCATGATTTCCGCGTGTTCAGCTCGGTCGCCGTTCGAGACCTCGATCTCGCCCAGGCGCAGCGAGTTTTGGACCACCATCCGGCAACGTTCCCAGCGACGAGTCCCGAAAAACGCCAGAGCCTCGGCCAGGGTCTCCTGCCGCTCGAGCTCCTGTGCGAGGACGATCGCGTCTTCGATCCCAATGCAGGCGCCGGCGCCGAGATGCGGCGTCGTCGCATGAACGGCGTCGCCAATCAGGACAACGCGACCCTTCGACCACGGCAGCGGTAGCAACATGCCCTCCATCGGTCGGAAAACGATGCGGGACTCGTTGTTCAGCGACTCGCGGATCGCCTGAACCAGCGGCGCAGAAAACTGCGCGAGCAGCGCCTTCAGCGATGCCGCGAAATGGCCGGGCTCGACGTGGCTGTGCAGGGGGCGATCTTCGGTGACGAACATGTACATCTCGTCTTTCGAGACCGGGTTTATGCCCACCTTGACCTTGTCGCCGATCCACATCTGCATGGCTTCGACGTCAGCCGGGCGCGGCAGAACGGCTCGCCACACGCTTTGCCCGGTGTAGCTGGGCGACGGCGCGTCAGGAAAGAATTTCTTGCGAACAACGGAGTTGATGCCATCAGCTCCGATGACAAGATCGTAAGTCGCGGTCGTCCCGTCCGTCAGCGTGACCCGCGCTTGGTCAGCCTGATCTTTGATTTCGGTAAATGTGGCGCCGAGCCGGACGTGCGTGCCGGATGCCCTCGTCGCATTGGCGAGGATCGAGGCAAGGATGGGCCGCATGATCGCACCGACCGGCGGCACGTCGGGCCGAGTAAGGCGGGGTGCGGTAAGCGATGCAATCTTCTGGCCGGACGCCGTGAAGAACTCCCCGCCTTCGGCCGCATTACCGTGTTTGAGGAATTCGTCGAGAATTCCGAGCTCGACAAACGTCCGCAGCGTCGCCGCGCCGAGTGTGATGCCCGCGCCGTAGGAGCGCCAGCCGGAATCGATCTCGACGAGATCGACGACCGCACCGGTCTTGCGCAACTGAATCGCTGCGGACATTCCGGAGAAGCCGCCGCCGACGATGAGTATTCTCAGTTCTGACGTCTTCATTGTTTCTTCCCCTATTGTTTATGTCTTGAAGATCACATCGCCGCCTGGCGTCGCTTCGATCGGCGCCGCAGTCAGAGAGCGACCGAGCGCGGCGCCAAGCAGGCAACGTCCTGTCTCGATCTCAAATTCCGCGCCGTGCGACGCGCAGACGATGCGATTGCGCGCGGCGTTGAGATAGGCGTTGGTGCGCCACGCCATCGGGGCGCCGTCGTAGTGCGGGCAGGAATCCCACCAGGCAAAGAGGCGGCCGTTCTTGCGCACCACGAACGCCTTCTTGCGCGAACCATCGAACGGTCCGAATGCGCGCGCCTCGTTTTCATCAAGGTCATCGAGCCGGCAGAGAACCTGCTTCCTCAATGGCCGCCGCCTTCCTGGGTCTTGCGACGCTCGGCGCCCGGCAGCCTGCGTTCGCTGTATTCCAAGAGGAACGCCTGCGCCGCCTCGGGACTGATCAGCGTCTCGCGCGGCGCCCACTCGTCGTCGTGCTGGTCCATGTCGGCGTCATATTCGAAATGGCAGCCGAGCGGGCTGTTGAAATACCAGAACCAGTTAGAACCGAACTTGTGGCGCCCTGGGCCCCAGGCCGATTGGTAGCCTGCCCTGATGAAACGGGTCCCCGCGAGCATCAGTTCCGTCGGGCCGCCCATGTGGAAGGCCAGATGTTCGCAGCCCTTCATGTATGCCGGCGTCCGGATGAAGAAGAGCGTGTGATGATCGCGCGTGCCCGCAGGACGCAGAAACGGACCGACTTCGAACCGGTCCGTGACCTTGAAGCCGAGACGATCGACATAGAAGTTCTCCGCGGCCGGAATCTCGGGTACGAAGCAGACGATATGCGAAAATGTTCTCGGCTTCGCCGGCATGTCCTCCCAAACGCCGATCTTATTGACCGCGCGGTGAGGAGGCGATCCCGGTGCGTTGACCATTTCTCCCGGCAGATCCAGTTGACGCCGCTTCGTCACCTGAAACTTGAGCGCAAAGCCCGTATCGTCTCTCGCTTCGACCGAGCCGTCCTGAAGCCGCTGGACCTGCCTGTCTTTGGCGAGCTCGTCCGCGATCGCGTTGACCGTCCCCTGGTCGGCGACGCCGTACACGATCTGTCTCAACATATTCGCCGTCTCGAGCGGCTCGGGGAGCCGGGGATCGTTGCGATGGCGCACAAGTACGCCGGTTCCGTCCAGCGCCGCGAAGAAACCGCCCGTTTCATCGACGTCGACAGGGTCGAGGCCATAGGACGTCAGATATTCCTTGCAGGCGGAGACATCGTCGACCCCGAAGGCGACGGCGTCTGGTCCGATAATATTCATGGCATGTCCTTCCTTGCTATGATCTGGTTTCAGGCGGTTTGGGACGCGCGGCCCATCTTCTGGACGGCGGCCATACGGGGCGCGCCTGTTTCACGCGCTGTATTGCGGATCTCCTGCCACGACCCGATTGCGCTGGCGGCCGCAAAGCTCGACCTCCGTCTCGACCAGATCCCCCGCCTTGAGAAATTCAAGCCGTTCCTGACCGGTGCCGGCGGGCGTTCCCGTCGAAAAGATATCGCCCGGCTCGAGAGTCATCATGGTCGCGGCATAGGCGATCTGATCTTCGATCCCGAAGATCATGTCGCGCGAGATTCCGTCCTGCTTGAGCGTCCCGTTGACCCACAGGCGGATCGAGAGGTTGTCGTGCGCAGGGACGAAGGCCTTGGGCGTGAAGTAAGGGCCCATAGGCGCGAAACTGTCGAAGCTCTTCCCGCTCAGCCAATCGGACCGGATGGCTGGACGGTCTTCCCTCCAGGTAAGGTCGCGGCACGACACGTCGTTCGTCGTCATGTAGCCCGCGATATGATCGCCGACCTTTTCGGGCGGGATGCGCTTGCCTCTGCGGCCGATCACGACCGCCAACTCGGCCTCCCAATCGATACGCTCCATGCCCGGCGGCAGCACGATGTCGTCGAAGGCGCCGGTCATGGCGCAGGCCTTCGCGAAGAGATAGGGGCGCAGTTGAGCCTTGGGGGCGCCGGGCGCCGGCAGACCACTCGCAAAAGTCTTTGTCATCCCCGCGACATGGTCCGCATAATTCGCCGCCGCGTAGAGGAGACGCTGAGGTCGCGTCACGGGCGCGAGCGGCAGGACGTCCTCGAGCCGAAGCGGGCGGAAATTCGCCGCGCCTTCCCGGGTGATCGCTTCGGCAAGCTCGCGAAGCCGATCAAAATTCCGCTCCCAGTCGACGAGCAGATCGTCGAGGCGGTTCGCCGCCGCGAGCGCCGGCTGGTCGGCGAATGTCGAGGCGTTTCTCAATTCGAAAATATCTTCATCGCCGAGCACGAGGCAAAGCTTTGCGCTTGCGTTATGAGAAAACAGGCCGAGACGAAAAAAAGTATCAGTCATGATCACAACGCTCGAGAGGTGATGGCGCGACGGTCCTTGTCGCAAGGAGGGAAACTTCAGCTTTGCTTCGAAGCGCCGGCCTTGCCCAGGCCTAGCAGGCGTTCAGCATTGCCATGGCAAATCTTCTCCAAATCGCCCTGAGGCAGCTTCAGACTCTCGAGAAACTGTCGTCCGATTTGGTTGGACGCATAGGGGTAATCGACTGAGAACATCACGCGATCGACGCCAAAGACGGCGAGCGCGATCTCAAACGGCGGCAGCGTGAAGAGGCCGCTCGTGGTGATCGACACATGATCAAGCACCGTGCGGCTGATCAAACGCGAAAGATGCGCGGGCTTGCCGCCGAAGACCTGATCGCAGCGCATCAGCATGGCGGGCAGCCCTTCTCCCATGTGCCCGACAATCATCTTCAGCTTCGGATGTCGGTCGAAAGTTCCCGACAGGACCATCCGCAGAATGTGAAGGGCCGTCTCCGAGTGCCAACCCCATCCAGGTCCGGAAAGCTGTGTTCCGGTTGCTCCCGGAAGTCCCTCGAAATAGGCCCTGCGCACAGTCTCAGGCGGCAAGTGCGGATGGAGATAGATCGGTGCGTCGAGCTCTTCCGCCATGGCGAGAACGGGCGCAAAGCGACGGTCGTCGAGGAACAGATCTTGCGTCGTGCCGTTGACGATCGCGCCGCAGAATCCGAGTTCGCCAACCGCGCGGCGGAGCTCTTGTGCGGCGTCCTCCCCATTTCGGAGCGGCAGATGCGCGAAGCCGCCGAAGCGATCAGGGCGTTTTGCGATCGCCGAAGCGAGCCTGTCGTTGATGGCGCGTGCAAGCGCCACAGCCTCGCCGCCTTCCAGGAGGTCCGGTCCCGGACCGTAACAGGACAGGATCTGCATGCTGATTCCGGCCCGGTCCATGTCCTCGATGCGGCCAGAGTCTAGGTCTCCGAGCTGCTGGTTCGGACCGGGACCGCGTCCGGGCGAAAAGCCGCGGGCGACGCGGGCCGATACAGGAATTCTCTCCACCAGATCTTCGAACAGAAAGTGCTCTTCCAGAGCGATTACGCGCATGCATGGATCTCCTCAATTCCGGACTCCAGCCGGAAACGCTTCTCTTCGCGTCCCTTTATGGCGGCGTGGGCACAGCGAGCGGGGTGCGATGCCACCGTCAGGTTCCCACTGGCCGCGGACGTTCGGCCTCGATCTGTAAAGTCGTCCGCCGAGGGCGAAGAAATCGCCGCCACAAGGATTTGGCTGAGCCGCTGCGCGCCGCAGACGCGAGGCCGACAGCGATGAGAAGCGCGGCCCCGTCGAAACCGTCGGTAACCCACGTCGGCACGCCAGACAGTTGAAGCCCCTTGACCCCGGCCGCCAGCACGTAAACCGACAGTACCGTGCCGGGAACGTTGAACCGGCCGTGGTGGAATTGTGTCGACCCTAGGAATGCGGCTGTAAAGGCCGGCAACATGAAGGCGGGCCCGATAGTCGGATCCGCGTTGCCGAGGCGCGCCGTCATCAGGGCGCCTGCGATTCCGGTTAGCAGTCCGCTCGCCGTCATCGCACCGACGACGATCGCGACGACATGGATTCCCGACAGTCGCGCGGCCTCGAGACTTCCACCGGTCGCATAGATCCGCCGCCCTAGCGGGGTGCGCTCTAGGACGTACCAGACGGCGATCGCTATCGCGAGCATCACGAGGAAGGGATATGTCAGCCCGAAGATCCTGTCCGTTCCGAAGTCGACGAGGGCGCGCGGCATCTTCAGGATCTGTCGTCCGCCGGAAATGAACGTCACGAAGGCCAGCAGGAGTGAACTCGCGCCGAGGGTGGCGATGAAAGAATCGATCCGAAATCCGACAATCAGGACGGATATGAGAAAACCGATCGCGGCGCTGGCGACGAGCGTGACGAGAACGGAGACAAGGATCGGTAAACCGGCCGGGACCAGCAGCCAGCCGATCATGATCGAGGCGACGCCGACCTGCGCGCCGATCGCCAAATTGAAGACTCCGGCCGAAAGCGGAACCACCAGCGCGATCGCGGTAATCGCGACAATCGCCTGCGCGTCCAGCAGGGACTTCCACGTGCGCGCGGCGAGAAACGTCTCTGGAATGGAGTAAGAAAAGTACAGGACGATCGCGACCATGACCCATAGCGCGCTGGCGTTGCGAAAACTGAGATATCTCAAGACATTCAAAGCCATGTTCATAGCCTAGACGTATCGCAAGGGCTTGACGCGACAGTCCGCGCGAGCGTCGGAGAAGTCGTCGATGATGGCGGAGATGAGCGCGGATTCGCTGATGTCCGCGCCCGAAAGCTCAGCGCTGACAGCGCCGTCGCGCATGACCAGCGCGCGGTCGCAGATGTGGGCCAGTTCCTTTGTGTCGCTCGACGCGACGACGACGGCCGCGCCGGCCCTGGCGGCCTTGACCAGCAACTCATAGATCTCTGTCTGGGCGCCGGCATCGACGCCCTGCGTCGGCTCGTCAATCAGGAACACGCGCGGCTGCATGCGGAGCCATTTGGCGAGCACAATCTTCTGCTGGTTTCCGCCGCTGAACAAATCGAAGGCCTGTTCGATCTGGCCGCCCGGGGTCACGCGGAGCCGGTCCATCCAGGCGAGAGCCTCCTGACGCTCAAGGGCGCGGTCGATAGCCCCCCAGGGACGGCGGATGTCCCGCATGCGCGCCAGCGTCAAATTCTCGCGTGCGCTGAAGTGTCCGATGCTCGCCCGGGCTCGCCGATCGGCCGGCACATAGGCGACGCCCGCTCTGATGGCGCTTCGCGGCGAGCCGAGCGCGATAGGCGCGCCGCCGACGAGCACGACGCCCCCCGACGTGGGGAACGCGCCGAACACCGCCCCGTTGAGGCGCTCCATGCCGGAGCCAACAAGCCCGCTCACCCCGAGAATCTCGCCCTCACGCGCGTGGAAAGTCGCGCTCCGGAGCGAGGCGCCGGCTAGGCCCCTGACTTCCAGAAGCGCCGATCGCCTGGGCGGAGACGCGCGTCGCGAGCGCGTCTGCGCATTTGCGCCAGCTATGGCGCGAACCAGCGAGTCGTGCGTGAAGGCGCCTCGCGCCTCCTCGAGAATCTTCACGCCGTTTTTCAGCACGATGGCGCGATCGGCGAGTTCCTCCGCCTCTCCCAGGCGATGCGTGATGTAGATTACGCCCGCCCCCTGCGCGGCCACGGTCCTGACGGCGCCTTTAAGCCTGTCGATCTCTTCGCCATGCAGCGTAGCCGTGGGCTCATCGAGTACGAGCACGTGATTGCCGTGCTTCCAGCCTGCGAGTGCGCGAACGATGGCGACGATCGTGCGATCGGCCGCGGTCAGTCCGGCGACAATTGCGTCTGGGCTGAACGTCACGCCGAATTTCGTCAGCATCGCCTGTATCCGTCGCCGCTCTTGGGCCCGTCGGACCGGCATCAGGCCACACCAGGGGTGCGAGAGGCCCAGATCGAGATTTTCGGCGACCGTGAGACTGGCAACCAGGCCGAGCGTTTGATGAATGAAATGGAGTTCGACGTCTCCGACCGCCCCATGTTTGATTTCCCCGGCGTCAAGCGAATAGGCCCCGGCGAGGATTTTGACGAGCGTCGATTTTCCCGATCCGTTGTGACCGAGCAAGGCGACTATCTCGCCGCGGCCGACGGAAAACGACACGTTGTCGAGGACCTTGTTTCCGCCAAAGCTCTTCGATACGCGGCGGACGTCTAGCAGGATGTCTTGCATCTCTCGTGGCGCCTTCAATGTTGCGGAGCAGCGCGCGCTCAGACCCTTGTCCGCTACTTGGCGTTGGCCCAAAGAGCCTTGAACCTCTGGGGGAAGTCGGGATACCCGTTCCAGCCACGGCTCAAATCGCCCTTGAGATCTGTGGCGTGCAAGACCTGAACGACGAGTTCGTCCTTCCGCGCGCCTTCCGACGGAACCTGTCCCGTTGTTAGCCGAGCCAGCGAATCCACCGCCATCCAGCTCATGAGCGCCAGATCGGAGCCAAAACCCGCTTCGTAAGTGCCGTCCTGAATTTGGGCGAGTGTCGAGGGATCTGGGGAATTCAAGAATATCGGAAGCCTGATGTCCGCCGTTTTGAGCGCTGAAGCGAGGCCGATGGCTTGCTCCCCGACGGCGAACACCGCAGAGGTCGTCTTCGGATGAGCCAACAAATCGTCGACAACGATTGACGGCGCCTTATTGCCGAACGTGGCGACCGGAATTTCGACGACCCGCGCTTCGCACGTCGGGCAGCGGGCCTTGACTTCCTTCACGAAGTTGGTCGCGAGCACCGCAGTGAACGAGATTTCAGGGGTCGTATAGAAAACCGTGTTCAGTTTCGCGCCGTCGCGGGCCACGGCCCAATCGGCCATGACGGTGGCGCTGACCAAAGCGGAGGGCTCCGCCGCGATCGCGACTGGAACCTTGGCTTGGTCAAGGCCGATGATCCCCGACGCGACGACAGGTATGTGCGCTGCATTCAGCTTGTCGAGATATCGGTCCCAGAGGGAAGGAGCCAAAGCCGGAACAAAGACGCCGTCGAAATGGCCATCGAGAACTGTGTCGAACGCCGTCGCGACGCCGTCGGCGGTCGTCCCTGATTTGATACGTACGGCAATCATGCCAAGCTCCTTAGCCGGAGCTTCGGCGATATCCGCGAATATTCCGCAGATGGGCGATCCGCAGTCGATGACGGCAATCTTCTTGCCAGTCGGTTTCTTCACTAGCGATTCCGTTATCGGAAAGGGTGAGGGATGCCCGGTATAGCTTTCCACGAAGGCTTTCGCCGTTTCGACGTCCGCCTGACCCTGAGCCCGGGCTGCAGGTGCGACCGTTGCGAAGATTCCTATCAGCGACGCCATAATGAGCGTTCGTTTTGCATCGGCCATGAGGTTTCCTCCGTTCGACAAATCTTCGCGGCCGGGCCCGGTTCTCTCCGGGCGCGCTACCGGCGTCGTCGACCGAGAGGCTGGCGACGCCGAGGCTTGCAATTGCCACGTTAGCGAGGGCTGCAAATCGATGGAAACGCATTGTTTCGCTTGTTGGTATCGATTTCATGGATATATTCGCCTCGGGAGGAGGGTCTGTTGCGCTACAAAGGTATCGACCTGAATCTGCTCGCCGCGCTCGAAGTCCTGCTGACCGAGCGCAACGTCACGCGTGCAGCGGCGCGCTTGAACCTGAGCCAGTCGGCGACCAGCAGCGCGCTGGCGCGGCTTCGCGAACAGCTCGACGATGCTCTGCTCGTCCAGGCAGGGCGAGAGTTGCACCGATCGCCCTTCGCCGAAGAAATACTGCCGAGGTTGCGCGCCGTTTTGGCGCACGTGGACAGCGACCTAATCAACCTTCGGACGATCGATCCGCGCAAAGCACTCAGAAACGTCAGGGTTATGGCGTCTGACTATGTCGCGCTTGCCATGCTCGGCCGCTGCCTCGCCGAAATTTCGACTGAAGCTCCAGGCATCTCGTTTGATATAGTCCCTGTAAGCAACAATCCATCGAAGGTGATTGAAGACTATTCGGTGGATCTATTGATTACGCTCGACATCTACGTCTCTAAACAACATCCAAGCGCACTTTTCTTCGAGGACGATTATGTCGCCCTGGCTTGCGCCAGCAACGAGGCCCTGGCCGATAGGCTGACCGTAGACGAGTATCTGTCTCTTCCCCAAGTGTCGGTTCGTTTTCAGCGCGAAAGCGGGCTGACACACGACGAATGGTTCTTGGAACAGAGCGGTCTTCGGAAGGCGACAGCGGTCACGGTTCGCAGCCACGCGCTACTTCCCTATTTCATTGTGGGCACAAAGCGGATCGCGACGCTTCATCGTCGGCAGGCCTCCATCTTCGCGCGTCAGTTCCCGCTAAGAGTGCTTGAGCTTCCGATTCTGATCCCATCTATACGAGAGGTGATCCAGTGGCATCAAAGTAACGATGGCGATCCGGTGCTGGAATATCTGCGCACGAGATTTTCGGACGTTGCAAAGAATTGCGACGCCGCAGCTCAGAAGTCAGTGACGTGACGTAGCGGCAGGGTTTGGCTCTAAAACGATCGGTCGGTCAAGCGAACGCACTATCGAGAGGGACACCCACGTGGACCAAAGGCCGGCGTCGTCGGATTGACGAAGGCCGGGCTTGCGCTGATTTCGGTTATGTACTGTGAATTGGCACGGGGGTTTGCCCCCTATCGGCTTCCAACTGACCCCGTCTGATTCCGAGAACTCAATCTGGGTCTACGCCGGCCGCGCCGAAATTGGGGCCGCCTAGCTAATTGCGCTGAGGGAAGAATCGGAGCGCCACGCCCTCGATGTCCTCGACGAAATCAAAGTTAGGCGCCAACCGACTGAGTCAGAGCACCAGTTGCATGGCTCTACTCGCCAGCGGGTCTCGGCGTCGCGTCGATTGGAGAGGCCGCATCTGAAGACGTTGCAGACATGGGTTCTGCGCTCGAGGTTCCGCCAGCGCCTGACTCTCGGATCGTCCATTTGCCCGAGCGAGTTCTCCGAGCGCCTCGTCGATGATCCGTCGTTGGCAGCCATTCACCTCGAACGCGACCAGACATCGCGGTGGATTTGTTCGGCTTCGTCCTCGAGCGCGGGGCCGAGTACTTCGACCTTTCGTTGGCCGGTAGCGAATACTTCGCGGCACGGAAGATCGAGCGTCGGATTTTCGGGGTGATCGCCCGTTAGCAGGCGAAGGCGGCTTTCGCTCAGCGCATAGACGACGCGCCCTACTCCGGCCCAATAGACTGCGCCTGCGCACATGGCGCAAGGCTCGGCGGAGGAATATATCGTGCAACGGCTAAGAAACGGCGGATCGTAGGCCCGCGACGCCCTGGACATCAGCACGCGCTCGGCATGCGCGGTCATGTCGCGTTCGGGCAAATATCCGTTCTCCTGCTCCATAAGCACGGCTCCGTCCGCATCGACCAGGATCGCCGCGAACGGATGGCTGCCGGAAGCAAGCGACCGACGCGCCACGGCGAAGGTCAGGCGCAGGAAGCGTGCATCCTCGCCAGGCAGTTCATCCGCTGTGTTCGCCTCCGCGCCGATCGTCTTCATCTTGCCTCCGACCCTTCGTCTCGTATTCGCTCTCGGCGCCTTCGGTGCGCCGGCCGCCAGCTTTCGACCATCGAGTGCTTCATGCAAGCGCAATTGTTGGTGCGATCCGTGCGGAAATCTGCAACGCTCCGTATTTTTATGGTTCCGGAGCCCGACTACCATGCCGCTCATCTCGCCCGCCGCCCTGCTCGTCGACGAAGTCGCGCGTTTCGGCTCGATCCGTCGCGCGGCCGAGCGCCTCAACGCCTCAGCGTCGGCGGTCAACCGACAGATCCTCAATCTTGAGGCTGAGCTCGGCGCGCCGCTGTTCGAACGCATGCCCCGAGGCGTCAGGCTCACGGCGGCCGGAGAGGTCGTCGTCGACGACGTGCGCCGCTGGCGGCGCGAACTCGAAAGGGCGACCGGCCGGATCCGGGAGTTGAAGGGCCTGCAGCGCGGCCATGTCGCGATCGGCGTCATGGAATGCTTCGTCGCGGGCGTTCTTCCGCGAACGATCGGCGCGCTTCAGCGGCGCCATCCGGGCGTCACGGTGGAAGTCTTCATCGGCGGCACGGAGCAGATTCTCGAACGTCTCGCGGCTCAGACGATCGACGTCGCGCTATGCTTCAATCCCCCGACGCGCCCCCATGTGACGGCGATGCTCAAACTCTCCGCCCGGCCCGGCCTCGTCGCATCGTGCGACCATCCTGTCGCCCAGAAAAAATCGATCCGCCTCAGCGATTGCGCGCGCTATTCGTTCGTGATGCCCGACCGCTCGCTCGGCCTACGCCGCGTCGCCGACGACGCCCTGCGGCGCGCGGGGATCGAACCGCTCGCCGTCGTCGCCACCAATTCAACGAGCCTGATCAAAGCGCTCATTAGCGAGGGGGGCCATCTCGCCATTCTCAGCTACATGGACGTCCTGGCCGAAGTCGAGGCGGGGCGACTTTCGTTTGTCTCCATTGAGGACATCCGCCTGCCGGCGGAGGAATTGCTGCTCTGCGTCGCTCCCAATCACACCTTGTCGTCGCAGGCAGGCCTCATGATTGAAATCCTGCGCCAGGAGTTGCGCGCTCTGCCGCCGATTGCCTAGGCAGCCACCGATCGCCGGGGAGCAAGCGTTGCAGATTTGCGCACGCTTGATGCGAAAAACTCCGCTTGTTCGCACATGCAGCAAATGGAAGAGTCGATGCGTGGGTGGATAGACCGCCCGATGGATGCAGTGTGACCCTCGACTTTCAGGCGCTCCCCAAAGCCGAAGTGCATATCCACCTCGAAGGATGCCTTGACCTCGACGAGGTCGTCGCCCTGGCGCAGGAGGCAGGCGTCCCCTTGCCCCGGCCGCGAGCAGAGCTTCTTCATTTTAGCGGACTCTCCGACTTCCTGGATTTCCTCGACTGGACGTGCAGCCTTTACCGCACGCCGGATCAGGTGGCGGCCGCGGCCTATGCCTTTTCGCGTCGGATGAGCGCAAGCGGCGCGCTTTACGCCGATGTGATCGTCAATCCCACGCACTGGCCGCATTGGCGTCGCGATCTCGGCGGCTTCATAGGAGCGCTTGACGCAGGCTTTTGCGCTGCCGAACTGGACGGCCTGCCGCCCGTCGGGCTGTGCGTCAGCCTGTTGCGCCAACAGAGCGCCGAGGAGGCGATCGAACTCGTCGACCTGCTTGCAGCGCTTCGCCATCCGCGGGTCGTCGCTCTTTCGGTCGACGGCAATGAGAAGTTCGCCGGCCGCACCGGCCCGCGCTTCGCCGAGGCGTTTCGGCGCGCTGGCGCGGCGGGCCTGAAGCGAACGGTCCATGCGGGGGAATCGAGCGGGCCTGAAGGGGTGCGCGACGCTCTCGACTATCTCGGCGCCGATCGCATCGATCACGGCGTGCGCGCCATCGAAGACGACGATCTCGTCGCGCGCCTGGCCGATCGCCAGATTCCGCTTGGCGTGTGCCCGACCTCCAATCTGACGCTGGGCCTCTATGCCCGGCTTGAGGAGCATCCGATCGAGCGCCTGCGCAAGGCCGGCGTGCCGGTTTCCGTCAACACCGACGACCCAGAGCTTCTAGAAATTGATTTGCCTAAGGAATATGCGCGTTGCGCCGCGGCGTTCGATTGGAGCGCGGAAACCTGCCGCAATGTTGCGGCCACGTCGATCCGCGCGTGTTTCGCCGGCGACGAGGCGAAGACCCGCATGCTCGCGAAGGTCGCAACATGGTGAGCATCCCTCTGCAGCAGGCGGTCGGGCTCCTCGCCATTCTTTCTGCCTCATACGCGCATGCCGCGCCGATCGACCTCGCGCGCTGGGCCGCGGATCTTCCGCCGCGCTTTTCGGTCCATGGCGTCAAGACGGAGCCGACCTATCAGGAAATTGTCGATATCCGACGCGAAGGCGACGTCTTCACGCTTGTCGGCGGCGCTCCGGCCTGGGCGGAACGTTCGCAGCAGAGCATCGCCGTCTCGCACGATGGCGCCCTGCGCTACGTGATCTGTCCCGCAGGCCTGTCTTGCGGCGCCGCCCCGATTCCGACTGGCTTTCTGGCGACTGCCTTGCTCGTTTCGATGGTCCGCCGCGGCCAGTTTCACGGCGCCGCTTCGACGACGATGTTTGGCGGACGCCAGATCGTCTGCGTCCCGGCCGAACGGATCGGCATTGCGCGGCCGCTTTTCGATCCGTGTTTCGACAGGCTCACGGGCGCTGTGCTCGCGCAGCGCCATCGGCTCACGGGCCGGTTCGACGGCCCGAGCCTTGAGCCCACTTCCCTTCGTGTTGCATTTAACTATTAAGTCGATAGATAATATAGAATAATAAACGGAGATGAATCCATGACGCCTGTCCCTAATCCCAATCGTCGCCAGTTCGGCGCCCTGATCCTCGCCGGCGGCGCGCTCGCGGTAGGGGTCAGGCCCGTCTTTGCCGCCGGCAAACTGAAAGTCGCGCTGCTGACTCCCGCGTTGACCAATGACGGCTCTTTCAATCAGGCCGCGGCCGACGCCGTGAAGAAACTTGTCGCTGAGGGACTGATCACGGTTGAAATCCGCGAGAAGATGGCCGATCCCGCCACATCGGAGCCGACGATCCGTCAATATGCCTCCAAAGGCTATGACCTGATCATCGGGCACGGCATCGAACTGTCCGAGCCGATCCTCAAAGTGGCCGGCGATTTCCCCAAGACCCGCTTCGCCGCCTCCGGCGGTCCCGATCTTGCGGGCAAGCTCACCGCCAATGTCGACGGCTGGACCTATGACTTCGGCCAGCAGGGCTATCTCGACGGCTTCGTGGCTGGAAAGCTCAAGAGAATCGAGACGATCGGCATGGTAGGCGGCCCGCAATTGCCCTTCATTCAGGCCTCGCACAACGGGTTTCGCGCCGGAGTAAAGGACGCCGGAAGCACGGCGAAGCTCGTGGAGACCTATACCGGGTCCTTCGACGACGCGCAGAAAGCGGCGGAAGCGACCCGCGGCCTCATCGAGGAAGGCGCCAAACTGGTGTGGACCTCGGGCGACGGCATCGGCAATGGCGTCGCCGCCGCTGCGGCGAACGCCAATGGCGCGACGCTCGGCGTCACCGGCGATGCGGGCGGCCTCGCCAAGAAAGTCAATGTCGCAAGCGTCGTGCTCGACATGTACCCAACCTACAAGGCTTATGTCGATGACATTGCTTCGGGCGCCTTCGGCAAGAAATTCTTCGTCTCCGGGCTTGGCAATAAGGGACTCGTTCTCACCAAGGTCAATGATGTGAACGGACTCGTCCCGGCGGACCTGCAGAAGAACGTCGACGCGCTCGTCGCCCAGATCGCTTCGGGCGACAAGAAGCTGCCGAACTTCTTTCAATGACGACGCCAACCCCAGCGCTCATCGAGGCCAAAGGGCTGGGAAAACGCTTCGGGCCCCTCGTCGCGCTCAAGAGCGCCGATTTCGCCCTGCGGGCCGGGCGGGTTGGCGCAATCGTCGGCGAGAATGGCGCGGGCAAATCGACGCTCGCCAAGATTCTCGCCGGCGTCTATCGCGCTGACGAAGGCGGGATTTTCGTTGACGGCAAGGCTGTCGCGTTCGCCAACCGGCGACGCGCCGCAGCGCTCGGCATCGGCTTTGTTCCCCAATCCCTATCTTTCGTCGGCACCCTGAGCGTGATCGACAACCACTTGCTCGCCGGCTCCGCCTTCGCGCTCGATCGCGCCGCCGCGCGCCGGAGTCTCGAGCGCACCGCCGCCCGGATAGGCATCGACGTTCTTCTCGATCGACCGGTCGAAACGTTGAGTCTCTCAGAACGGCAGCTTGCCGAAATCGTCTCCGCCGTCGCGCATGGCGCGCGAGCCTTGCTGCTGGACGAACCCACCTCGGCGCTCGGGCCCATCGAGGTCGATCGCCTCATCGCGACGCTGAGGCTTCTGAGCGAAGGAGGAACCGCAATCGGCCTCGTAACGCATCGCGTTCGCGAAGTCCTGGAGGGCGCTCAGGACGTCACGGTGTTGCGCCAGGGCGAGGTCGTATTTTCTGGCCAGGCTGCGAGCCTCGATGCAGAAGCCGTCTCCCGGCTGATGGTCGGCGCTCGCGAGCGTGGGCGTCCCGTGCGGCCGAAGCCGGGTGTCGGCACGCGTCTCGCGGTCGAAGCGCTCGGCGTCGGCGCGCACGGCCGACGCCTCCTCGAAGGCATATCGTTCACGATTCGAGGCGGCGAGATTCTCGGCGTCGCGGGAGTCGCGGGACCCGCCCAGCCGGCGCTCGCTGAGGCGCTCGCGGGTCTGCGCGGCGACATCCGCGGCCGCGTCGCCATCGACGGCGAGGATGTGACGGAGCGGCCGGCGGAGGCGATGCGCCTCGGCCTGGCCTATGTGCCGGAAGACCGCGCGCTTGGGCTGCTGCCCGATCAAACTGTAAGCGTCAATGCGAGCCTGCTGCATATGGGCGAAAGCGCCTTCCGACGCTTTGGCTTGCGTCGCCCTTCGGCGGAGGCGGGGTTGGGCCGCTCAGTGATTGAACGCTTCGACGTGCGCCCGCCACGCGGCGACCTCGCCGCGGGGCGCCTGTCGGGCGGCAATCAGCAAAAGCTCCTCGTCGGCCGCGAACTTGAGCGCAAGCCGAGCGTGATCGTCGCGCACGGCCCGACGCAGGGCCTCGATCTCGCCGCCGCATCGGCGATCCGAGCCGCTTTGGTCGAAGCGGCGAGCGACGGCGCCGCGGTGCTTGTGATTTCTGCTGACCTTGACGAACTTCTGGCGATCAGCAGCCGCATCATCGTTCTTGCCAGCGGCGCGGTCGCGGCAAGTTTCGATTGCGCGGATGCGGATGCCGACCTGGAGGGTTTCGTCCATCGCATCGGGCTCGCGATGACCGGAGCCGGCATCGAGGAAGCCGCCTGATGTCCGATTTCACCGCGAAATTTCCCGCCACCGGCGCCCATCTTGCGCCATCGGTCGCTGAACTCATGAACCTGCGCCATGTTGCAGCAGGGCTCGCGCCACCTGACCGCATCATCCGCGGCGGCAAGGTTCTCGCCCTCCATACCGGCGAGGTCCTTGAGCGCGATGTCGTCATCGCAGGGCGGCATATTGCGGCGGTGACGCCCGTCGGCCACTTCACCGCGCCCGAGATCATCGACGCGAGCGGGCAATTCGTCGCCCCGACCTTCATCGACGCGCATATCCACATCGAATACACCAAGCTCACACCTGGCGAACTCGCGCGCCTGTCAATTCCGCGCGGCACCACGATGGTGCTCGCTGACGCCAATTGCATCGCCAACGTGCTGGGCGCCCCGGGTCTGGACTTCATGGGCGCCACCACAACGCCGCTGCGCATCCTGCGTCAGGTCTCGCACAAAGTGCCGCAAACGCCCGATCTCGAACTCGGCGGCGCCGTGCTGTCGACCGAGGAAATCGCCGACCGCGTGCAATGGCCAAACGCCGCGACGCTTGGCGAATCCAATCCGTTCAACTTCGACGAATCCTCGGCGCGAAAACAGGTGGCGGCGCTCGCGGCGGGCAAGCGCATCACTGGCCACACGGCTTTGCTCAAGAACGAGCCGCTCTGGAGCTATCTCGCCGGCGGCGTGAGCGACGATCACAACGCACATCGCACAGAAGACGTCGTCGAACGCCTGCGCCTCGGCGCCATGCTGACCGTGATGGCAGGCAGCATGAACGACAATACGCCTCATGTCTTCGCCAACATTCCAGCCCTCAGGGACGGCATCTTCCATATATGCTTCTGCGCGGACGACAAGCTGGTCGAGGATATCGATCGCCAGGGCCATATCGACCACCACGTGCGCCAGGCCATCGCCTGCGGCGTGGAGCCGCTCAAGGCGTGGCGCATGGCGACGCTCGCGCCCGCCGCTTTCTATCGCCTCGACCATCTCGTCGGCTCGGTGACGCCGAGCCGGCTCGCCGATCTCCAGATCGTCCCGGATCTCGCCGAGGCGCGCCCATCGGTCGTCCTTGTTGGCGGCCAAGTCGTCGCGCGCGACGGTGAGGCTCTGTTCGAAAATCGCGATGCGCTTCCGGCGATTACGCGCGGCACGATCCATCTCCATCCCGACATTGATGAAGCGTCCTTCGCCACCCGCGCTGAGGGCGCCTCCGCCTGGGTGCAGGCAATGGAAATGTATGACGGCTATTTCAAGCGGGCCTTCCATGCCGAATTGCCGGTCGTCGAGGGCAAAGTCGCGTGCGATATCGCGCGCGACGTGCTCAAGGTCGCGATCGTCGATCGCCATCACGCCACCGAAACGGTCGGAGTCGGCTTCGTACGTGGCTTTCGCCTGAAGCGCGGCGCGATCGCCGCGACGACGAATTGCGAGAACCAGAATCTGGTGATCGTCGGCACGTCAGACCGCGAAATCGCCTTCGCCGCCAAGGCCGTCGAACGGATCGGCGGCGGCTATGTCGTCGTGGCGGATGGCGAGATTGTCGGCAGCGTGCCGCTCGCCATCGCCGGCTGCATGAGCGATCGGCCGTGGGAAGTCGTGCGCGATCAGTCGCTCGCCTGCGACGAGGCGGCCAGGACGATCGGTTGCGAGATGCCGGCGCCGTTCCTCATCATGTCGTTCATCGGGCTTGCCGGCGTGCCCGATCTCGGCCTGACCGAGCGCGGCCTCATCGAGACCAAGACGCAGAGTTTCGCCGCTCTCGTGCTCGGCAGAGAGGGCGGGCTCGTCTGCTGCCGGTGTCCGAGCCACATGCACGACTTGCATCAGCTGATGGATCCGGCCCGCGCCGCTTCGTCGCAATTCGAATGCGCTTGAGCCAGGACAGCACGATGGGCGCCATTGCCGAACCGCTTTCGCCCCTGTTGGGCAGCGCTTTCCCGCCGAGCGGCCTTATGCCTGAACATCGGCGCCTTGTCGCTGAGCTGCAGAGCGTGCTTGACGCTGAAATCGCGCCGCTCGCCGTTGAGAACGACGCGCGCGGACGCTATCCGACAGCCTCGATCGCGGCGCTGAAACGGTCGGGTTTTCTCAAGGCGGTCGTGCCCACCGCCTATGGCGGTCTCGGCGTTCCGCATCGCGTTTCGCTTGAAGCGCAGGTGCGCCTCGGCGCCGCCGATTCCGCAGTGGCGCAAATCTATAAGATTCACGATGAGCTCATTCGTGAGATTTTCGTCTATTCGCCGGAGGAATTGCGGACGCGCCTCGCGCGAGCGGTTCTGAAGGAAGACGCGATCCTCGGGCTCGCCGTCGCCGAGAGCGGACGCAAGGTCGACGATCCCCTGGCCACGACCGCGCTACCTCGTCCCGACGGCGGTTTCCTCATCAATGGCCGAAAGATTTATACGACGGGCGCCGCGGAGGCCGATCTCATCGCCGTCTGGGCTTTCAATCCGAAAGCCGAAGGCGCCGCCGACAATCCGCTGCTCGGCGTCCAGCTCAATCTCGTCGCCCCATCGACGGCGGGGGTCGATATCCATCGCGATTGGGATGCGCTCGGGCAGCGCGCGACCGATTCGGGAACGATCACCTTCTCCAATGTCGAGACTGATCCCGCTTGGCGCGCCAATAGGCCCGGCGAGCTGGCGCCGCTTCACGCGTCGCTGCGCTATCAGGCGGGCTTCGCCGCCGTCCTTATCGGCATCGGAATTGCGGCCATTCGCGCCGCGAGCGTCTTCGTCGGAACGCAAAGCCGCCCATGGCCGTCAGCCGGCGTCGACAATGCTGCCGAAGATCCCTATGTGCGCCGCCTCGTCGGCGAATTGACCGCCGATCTTGCGGCCGCCTATGCGATCACGCTGACGACGGGCGATCTCCTCGACGCCTACGAGCACGGCGAAACAGACCGCACTTCGGTGGCGATCCCGATCTACGCTGCAAAATCGGCCGCATCGCGCGCGGCGATCCGGGCGACGTCGGAAATCTACGCTCTTATGGGGACGCGCGCGGCAGCGCGGAGCGCCGGATTCGATCGCTTCTGGCGCAATGCGCGCACGCTCTCGCTCCACGATCCCGTCGATTGGAAAAATGCCGAGATCGGCCGCCACGCGCTCACGGGCTGGGATCCGCCGCCGGGCCTCTATCAGTGATGCGGGATTGGTTTTCGCTCGATCGGCCGGCGGCGCGTCTCATCCTCGGCCTCGCTCTCGCCCTGGCGATCGCCGCCGGACTGGTGATGGCGGCTGGCGCCGATCCGCTCGCGGCGCTTGTCGCGATGGCGGACGGCGCGTTTGGCGAACGCTACGCGATTGCCGAAACCCTTATTCAGGCGACGCCTCTGGCGATCGTTGCGCTCGGCGTGGCGCCGGCGGTGCGCGCTGGCGTGTTTACGATCGGCTCGGAAGGACAGCTCATCGCCGGCGCCACTGCCGCGACGGCGGCGATAGAAGCAATCGGCGCGGCCCCTGCGGCCGTCCTGCTTGCGGCGGGTCTCCTCGCCGGCGTCGCCGGAGGCGCTTTGTGGGCGGTCATCCCCGCCGTCATGCGCGCTTATTTTCGCGTGAACGAGGTGCTTTCGACCTTGCTGCTCAATTACATCGCGGGCTACGGGCTGCTGTTGCTCCTCAAGACGAGCCTGGGCGCCCATGCGGTCGTCGCCATTTCGCGCAGCGACGCCTTGCCGGCCGCCGCGCTGATCCCGAAGCTGATCGGCGAAACACGGCTTCACGCCGGCCTCGTCGCAGCGCCCGTCGCCGCCTTGTTGCTCGGCTGGTGGCTGCGGTCGCCGCGCGGGCTCGTCTATGACGCGTTTGCGATCCGCCCCGCGCTGGCCGCGCGTCTTGGCGTTGCCGAGCCGCGCGCCGTGATGACGACCATGCTCGTTGCGGGCGCCGCCGCGGGCTTTGCTGGCTGGATGCAGGTGGCGGGCGTCGCCGGCACGCTTTATCCCAGCGTCGGCGGCGGGCTCGGCTTTTCCGGTATTCTCGTCGCCATGCTCGGCGGCTTGCGGCCCCTCGGCATTCTGGCCATGGCGCTGGTGCTCGGCGCGCTCACGACCGGCGCCGACGGCCTGCAGACAGGCACGGGCGTGCCCTCTTCGCTCTCGATCGTTATCCAGGGATTGCTGCTTCTCGTCGCCGCGCTCGCCTTCAACGGCCGCGCGCGCGCCGCTCCGAGTTTGCCGGAGACAGCGGGAGGACTGCCGCGATGACCGCGCCGGACGCCATCATGGGGCTTGACGCCGCCTTCTGGAAGGCGACGCTCGGCGGCGCCTTGCGCCTGGCGACGCCCATCGTCTTCGCCGCGGTCGGCGAGACGATCGTCGAACGCAGCGGCACGCTCAATCTCGGCGTTGACGGCATGATGACGGCAGGCGCTTTCGCCGCCGTCGTCGGCGCCAGCCTCGCCGGCTGGCCTTTCGGACTGCTCCTCGCTGCCCTTGCCGGGCTTGCGCTGGGCCTTGGCATGGGGGCCGCCGTTCTCAAAGGCGGCGCCAATCAGATCGTCACCGGCATCGCGATCGCGCTCATCAGCGTCGGCATGACGACTTACGCGTTCCAGCTCTGGCAGCCTACCGGGCAGACCATGCCCTTCGTGCCCCTCGCCCCGACGATCCGCATCCCCTTTCTCTCCGACATTCCTTTCGTTGGGCCGGTGTTCTTCGCGCAAAGCGTCCTGACCGACGCAGGCCTCGTCCTGCTCGCGGCCACGCTCCTTGCGCTGCGTTTCACCCGCCTCGGCTTGGTGATCAAGGCGGCGGGCGACGATCCCGTCGCCGCCGCGCTGCGCGGCGTGGACGTTGTGCGCACGCGGCTACTCGCCTTGGCGTTCGGCGGCGCGATGGCGGGCCTTGGCGGCGCGGCGATCACCATTGGCTTTCTCGGGTCCTATTCGGACGGCGTCACCGCGGGGCGCGGCTATATCGCAATCGCGGTCGTCATCATCGGCCGTTGGTCGCCGCTTGGCGCAGTATTCGGCGCATTGCTCTTTGCGTTCTTCGAGAGTTTGAGCTTGCGGCTACAGGGCCACGCCAATGGCTTGCCAAGCGAACTCTATGCGATGCTGCCCTACGCGATGACGTTGATCGTGCTCTTCCTCACAGCGCGTTCGCGCGTCGGTCCCCGAGCGCTCGCTATGCCTCTTCGAACGGAAGAGGGTTGAAGGCCTCGATATCCCAAGAAGCTTATTGAGAGTCCCGATGCGGTCTTGAGAGGCGGCGCCAAGACTGCGGCTCTCGACAGCAGGAAGGCGCTGCCGTCTCAACGCCGCCGGCGCAGAATCTGGTGGGCTATCGGTCCTCGACAATTCAGCCAGACATTCGTTTGGACTCGCGCCGTCGGAATATCGCGTTCGGAATTGACAGCGCGCTATTTGGCGTGATCTAACTGGTTTGGTCATCCGACCACTGGTTCAGATTTACGTTGGTCCGCCTTTCCAATGCCCGCTCGCTTCAAACCTCAGCCTGTTTTCTCCCAGGCTCCGGGAGTCTGGGCCGAGATCAACAAGCACACCGTCCGGGAGAAAATAAGCGATAAGCTAGGCTCGCTGATCGCTTCCGGCATCCTACATCTGGGAGATGAATTGCCGAGCGAGCGGGAGCTCGCCTCGCTGCTGTCGGTCAGCCGGGAAACCATCAGGGGCGCCATCCAGACGCTTGCCGCCAAGGGCATCCTGGAGGTTTCGCATGGCGCGCGAACGCGCGTCATCAGCCAGAAAATCGATACGCAAAAAATAGGGGTCACGAGCCCGAGCGCGATCAATTCTTACGACATTGAATCGGTCCATGGCGCTCGGCTGCTCGTTGAGCGCGCCGTCGTCGCCGAAGCGGCGAACCGAATCGACGACGAGACCTTGCTAAGGCTCGAACGATCGCTGGCGATTCAAAAAGAGATAGCTCAGGACCCCGTTCACTTCCTCATCTGCGATCGCGAATTCCATCTTGCGATCTATCGCTGCTCGGTCAATCCGCTGCTCGCGGACTTCGTCATCGATCTCTACACGTTCATGCTCGAACATCGCCGCATCGCAATGTCTCAACCGGGCGCGATCGAGAGGAGCTATCGCGATCATGTCGAGATATTCAACGCCCTCAGCGCGCACGATTCCGACGCGGTCACTGCGGCGTTCGGGCGTCATATCGACCGCATCTATTCGACGACTGTCGCGATTATGGATGCGAGCGCGACGAAATCGGATCCGTAAAGCGAGTGACTTTCGACCGTAGCCCGGCGAAACGACGGGAACGGCTGAGAGAATAAGAGTTTAACCGCCGGCGCAACCGGCCAAATGGAGGAAACGAAAATGAATCGACGCATACTCGTCTCGACAATGGCCGCCATTGCGGCGACGGTTGGCCTAGGGTTCGGCAGCGTCTACCCCGCCCGGGCGGACTCCAAAGAGATCGTCTATCTCACCCCCGGTCTCGATTTGCCGTTCTGGCGCTATCTCTCCAAGGGGATCGAAGCGGCGGCCAAGAAGGGCGGATACGCGTATCAGGCGCTCGATTCTCACAACAGCGCCGACACGCAACTCAAGAATGCGCAGGACGCTATCGCCCGCGGCGTCGCGGGCATCGCCATATCGCCGACCGACAGTTCGACCGCGCCGAGCGTTCTGGCCCTCGCGGCGCGGGCGCATATTCCCGTCGTGGTCGCCGACATCGGCACCAATAGCGGCGAATATGTCTCGTTCGTGATTTCCGACAACAAGGAGGGCGCGCATGGCGTCGGCCAGGCGCTCGCCGAGGCGCTCAAGGAAAAAGGGTGGACCGACGGATCAGTGGGCCTCATCACGATCTCCCAGGCTCGCAAGAACGGCCAGGCGCGGACCGGAGGATTTCGCGACGCCATGAAGGCAGCGGGCATCACGAAGGAAGCCGGGCTGCAGCAGATGCAGTCCTATACCGCCGACGAAACGTTCAAGTTCACGCAGGACATGCTGACCGCCAATCCCGACATGCGCGGGATGTTCATCCAGACCGACCAGCCGACGATCGGCGCCTTGCGCGCGATCAAGGCCGGGCATCGGGAAGGCACTCTGCTTGTCGCCGCGTTTGACGGCATCCCCGATTTCGTCGACCTGCTGAAAAAAGGCGAGATTGTCGCCTCGGGCATGCAGCAGCCTTACCTCATGGGGGAAAAGTCAGGTGAGTCGCTGCTGACTGCGCTCTCTGGAGGCAAGCCGGAGAAAGAAATCCTTGTCCCCATCGTGGTTGCGACGAGCAAGAACATCGATCAAATCCTGCCGACCATCAAGCAGACCGTGTTCGCCAACGAATTACCCTGAAACCGCGGCCGGCCGGACTGACCCCCGGCCGGCTTCATCTGGCGCGCAAATGATGGCCACTTCCGGCTCCATTCTCCTTGAGGCCCGAGACATAACGAAGAGCTTCGTCGGGACGAAAGCGCTCGTCGGCGCGAGCTTGACGCTGCGCGCCGGCCAGACTCACGCGCTGCTTGGCGCGAACGGCGCCGGAAAATCGACGCTATCGCGTGTCGTCTCCGGGCACGTGCGCAGAGATGGCGGAACGGTCCTCTATGAAGGGCGCCCGCTCGACTTCAGATCGCCTCGCGACGCGCTCGACGCCGGAATCGCGATGGTGATGCAGGAAACCAGTCTGGCTCCGGATCTGTCCGTCGTCGAAAATATTTTCCTGCCGGAGCTTCGTCGTCCCGGACGGCTTTCCTTTTCTTCGATGCGTCGTCGCGCGGACGAGATCCTCGCCGACCTCGGCCAAGATCGCGCCGTCTCGCTCGATTCGAAGGTGCAAGATATTTCCGTCGCGCAGCGCCAACTCGTCGAAATCGCCAAGGCGCTGGCGCTCAAGTCCAATCTTATCATCTTCGACGAGCCGACCGCTTCTTTGAGCCCCAGCGAGGTGGAGCGTCTGTTCGACATTATCGGCCGGCTCAAAGAGGCGGCCTGCGCGATCGTGTTCGTCTCTCATCGGCTCGAGGAGGTCTTCGCCATTTCGGACGAGATCACCGTCATGCGGGAAGGTCGGACGGTCGCCGCCTCGCGCCCGACGAGTTCGCTCAATCAGACCGAACTCGTGCGCCTGATGGTCGGCCGCGATCTTGGCGCCATATTCGCCAGCGCAACGGGCCCGAAACCGATCCAGGAGAACCCAATCCTCTCGGCCCGCAGCCTTCGAGCGCCGCCGCTCGTCCGGGATATCTCATTCGACCTGCATCGCGGCGAGATTCTGGGTTTAGGCGGTCTGGTCGGAGCGGGCCGGTCGGAAGTCGCGGAAATCCTTTTCGGACTGCGTCAGCGCGCAGGGGGCGATCTGTTGATGGACGGCGAACCCTTCGCCCCGCGTTCGCCCGCTCACGCCATTCGCGCAGGCCTCGGATTTGTCGCCGAGGACCGGCGCCGGCAAAGCATCGTCCCCGACCTGTCCGTGCGCGAAAATCTCCTGCTTGGCCATTTGGGAGCGTACCGCGGATTTGGTCTGGGATATCGTTCGCTCGATGAGAAAATCCGCGATCTGCTACAGAAGCTGGAATTGTCGCCTGACCGGCTCGACGACGACAATCTCCTGAATTTTTCTGGCGGCATGCAGCAAAAGATTATTATCGCGCGCTGGCTGTTGCTGGAGCCGAAGGTTCTGATTCTCGACGAGCCGACCAAAGGCGTCGACATCGGAACCCGGGCGTCGATCTATGCGATTCTGCGCGAGATTGCCGCGCGCGGCGCGGCTATTTTGATCATTTCCTCGGAATTCCAGGAATTGTTAGGCTTGGCGGATCGCGTGGTCGTCATCAGCGACGGGCTCTCGATCGCCGATGTGCCGAGCGGCGATCTCGACGAAGAGAAGCTCACCCTGCTCGCCGCGCCCCGCAGTTCGATGGAGCGCAATCAGCGAGTTCTTCGCGATCTTGCGGCGGAACATGACGGGGCCGCCTTTTGGGCGATACTAGACGAGAAGCGAATGTTCTGCCTCAATTGCGTCGCCGCCAATCCGGCGGCGGATCTCGGGTTTCGCGCCGGTTCAACCGCTCGCTTCGAGGAGACGCCGATCGGCGTCGCGCTGTCGGCTCGCTCGAATGAATTTGTATTTGATCCCAGCAATGGTCTCAGCAGCCTTTTGGTCGACGTTAAAAGCCATCGCGGTCACGAATTGGGATCTATCGGATTGGTGCTTGGTCCCAATCAGCCCGTTCCGGCCGCCTCCACCCTTCGCGCGTCTATCATCGAGCGATTTCGCGCCGCCGTTTGAATTTCAGGATTGAAGCCCGCATGACGCCAACGACGCGTTCGACCGCCCCCGAGATGAACCGCGCGCCGCGCTCATATCTCAAGGCGTTTTCGCGTCTCGAGGTGCGGATGCTCGGTCTTGCGCTGGTCATCGCGATCGCTCTTTCGATACTATCGCCGTATTTTTTGAGGACCGCGAATCTCCTCAATCTGCTCGATCAATCCGTGGTGGTCGGCATTGTCGCGATCGGCATGACCTTCGTCATCCTGACCGGCGGCATCGACCTCTCCGTCGGCTCGGTCGCCGGCCTCACCGGCGTCGTCCTCGGTCTCTCCCTTCACCATTTTCCGATTCCCGTTTCCGTTTTTCTGGCGGTGCTCTCCGGCGCCGCCATCGGGCTCTTCTCAGGATTCCTGATCGCTTATTTCGACCTCGCCGCCTTCGTCATCACGCTGGGCGTCATGGCGATCGGCCGGAGTCTTGCCTATATTTTCTCCGGCCAAACCTCGATCACCGACATTCCGCCCGAGATCAACGATCTCGTCTATACGACATTGTTCGGCATCCAGAGCAACGTGCTGACCCTCCTCGCGCTCTACGCGCTGGCCTGGGCCTATCTGACCTATACGAAGGGCGGCCGGACGATCTATGCGGTGGGCTCCAATCGCGAGGCGGCGCGCACGGCCGGTCTCAGCGTGTTATTTTACAGCATATTGCCCTACGTGATCTCTGGCGCCCTCTCCGCGGTCGCCGCCACTCTCATGTCGGCGCAGATCCTCTCGATCGATCCGCTCGCCGGCAATTTATTGGAGCTCGATGCGATCGCGGCCGTTGTGATTGGCGGCGCCAGCCTCTATGGCGGCCGCGGCACGATCATTGGCACGCTGATCGGCGTTTTCATTATGGTGATGATCCGCAACGGCCTCAATCTCTTGGGCGTTTCGCCGTTCTGGCAGGGGTCGGCCATTGGCGGAATCATCATCGCAGCGGTGCTGGCCGAGCGACTGTTGAGTCCGAAGGTGCGCCGATAGACCGCGCCGCAGAACAAGGGAGTGCGTAACCATGTCCGAGGAGCCTTCTCGACATATCCGCCTGTTCGGGACGGAACAGCTCGTACCGCCACCGCGGATGTTGCGCGCAGGAGAGCTGGCGGCGGAGCTTGAGGCCGGCAATTTGCGCTACATCCGCTTTGGCGGAATAGAGATGATTCGGGCGATTTCCTTCATCGTGAGGGACAAGAATTGGGGCACCTACAATCCTGTCGTCAGCGATCTGAAAATCACTGAGGAACGGGAGAGCTTTCGCCTCGTCTATCAGGCGATTGCGAAGGATGAGACTCAGGAATTTCACTATACAGCAGAAATTGTCGGCCATTCGAATGGCGCGCTCCGCTTTCACGCGCATGGCCGCGCGATCACCGATTTCGTCACTAACCGAACGGGTTTCGTCGTCCTCCATCCGATCGGCGAACTTGCGGGCAAGGAAGCGCTTCTTGTCGACGTCGAGGGCAAATCCGTCGAAACCCGTTTTCCCGAACTGATCGATCCCGTACAGCCGATGATGAATCTTCGCTCCATTCGCCACGCTTTCGCCCCCGGAGCGACGGTGGAATGTCGCATGGAGGGCGACGCCTACGAGATGGAAGATCAGCGCAACTGGACGGACGCTTCTTACAAGACCTATGTCCGGCCGCTCGCGCGGCCGTGGCCCTATGCACTGAGCGCCGGGATGCCCCTCGATCAGACGGTGACTCTCACTGTCTCCGGCAAGCCGGCGGTTCGCACGGGCGCAAGCACAGCGATTTCGGTGCGCGTCGAGGAGCATGTCGGCGCCGTCCCGTCCTTGGGCCTCGGCCTGGACCCGGACGACGCAGAGACTGCGCTAATCCATGCAGAGGCGCTGGCGAGCGTCGGAGCCTCTCATCTGATCTGCCATTTCGATCCGCGGCGCGGCCATGATCGCAATAGTCTTCAACGATCGCTTGAGGCGGCGACGGCGCTCGGCGCAACGCCTTGGTTGGAAGCCGTAGTGACCGAAGTGGGAGATTTCGCCCAGGAGCTCGCTGCGCTGGGGAAGACTGTGGGTGAATTGGGTTCGCCCTTCCCGGTCGTCCTCGTCTCGCCGGCTTCTGATATGAAATGCACATTGCCCGGCAGCGATTGGCCGCCCTGCCCGCCCGCCGATCAACTCTATCGCGCGGCGCGTCTCGCCTTTCCGCATGCGAAGCTCGGCGGCGGCATGTTCAGCTATTTCACAGAGCTCAACCGCAAGCGTCCCCCGCTCGACGATCTCGATTTCGTCAGTTTCACGACCTCGGCGCTGGTCCACGCCGGCGATGACCGATCGGTGACGGAAGGGTTGGAATCGCTTCCCCACATCGCCAGAAGCGTTCGCGGCTTCACTGGCGATCGCCCCTATGCCGTCGGACCCAGCGCCATAGGCATGCGCGACAATCCTTATGGCGCAGCCCCGATGGCCAATCCACACAATGTCCGGCAAGCGATGAATCGTAACGACCCGCGCCAACGCGGGTTGCTCGGCGCGGCGTGGAGCCTGGCCTATTTCGCCCATTTCGCTCGGGGCGGCGCGCAGGCGATCGCTTTGGGCGGCGCCGTTGGACCGTTTGGCCTTGTCCATAGTCCGGCGACTTATCCGCAGCCCTGGTTCGACCAGCACGGCGGTCTGCTCCCGGCCTTCCATGTCTTGCGCGGCCTCGCGCGATTGAAGGGCCGCCGTTTGCGGCGCGTCGAGATTTCGGCGCCGCGCGAGATACAAGCCATCGCCGCCTCTGGACCCGGCGGCGAGGAGATATGGCTCGCCAATCTCATGGGCGACGTCAGGCGCGTCAGTCTTCACCCGAGACCAGCGACGGGCCGCATATCGCTTCTTGACGCCGATAGTTTCGTCACGGCGGCGTCGAACCCGGATGCTCTGGATCGTTTGGCGAAGCCAATGACAAGTTCCGAAATTGAACTGGACGCCTATGCCGTCGCGCGCATCCAGCTCTCCTGACGACGCATTACTCACAGCAAAGGTCTGATCATGAACATTCTGATAACGGGCGCAGCGGGTATGCTCGGCCGCAAACTCGCGCAAAGACTGGTTCGCACTGGGGAGTTGGGCGGTCGCACCATCCAGCGCTTGACCTTGGTCGACGTCGTTACGCCCGAAGCTCCCGCCGGTTTCGCCGGCGAGACTCATGCGCGCGCGGCTGATATTTCCGATCCGAGCCAGGCGCCGAGGCTGATCGCGAACCGGCCGGACATGGTCTTTCACCTTGCCGCCATCGTCTCTGGCGAGGCCGAAATGGATTTCGATAAGGGATACCGGATCAATCTCGACGGGACTCGCTTCCTGTTCAAGGCGATCCGCGCCGAGGCGGCAAAGGCCCCCTATCGGCCCCGGGTCGTTTTCACCTCCTCGATCGCCGTCTTCGGGGCGCCCTTTCCCGAGAAGATCGACGACGAGTTTTTCACGACGCCGCTCACCAGCTACGGGACGCAGAAAGCAATCGGCGAATTGTTGCTCGCCGACTATTCGCGCCGCGGAATCTTCGACGGAATCGGATTGCGGCTTCCAACGATCTGCATTCGGCCCGGCAAGCCGAACAAGGCGGCGTCGGGTTTCTTCTCTAATATTTTGCGCGAGCCGCTGGCGGGCCAGGAAGCCGTACTGCCTGTATCGGAAGACGTGCGCCATTGGCACGCCAGCCCACGCGCGGCGGTCGAATTCTTCATGCGCGCCGCGACGATGGATCTGACCCAGCTTGGCGCGCGCCGCAATCTGACCCTGCCGGGCTATTCCGCGACCGTCGGCGAACAGATCGCCGCGCTGACCCGTGTCGCGGGCGCCAAGGCCGCCGCGCTCATACGGCGCGAGCCCGACGCAAAAATCGAGGCCATCGTTGCGGGCTGGCCGCGCAATTTCGACGCGCGCCGCGCCGTTGCGCTCGGCTTCCGCGCCGAATCGTCGTTCGACGAGATCATTCGCGCGCATATTGACGACGAGCTCGGAGGGCGGCTCTAACGGCGCTGCCGCCGACGCACTCGTCGTCGCCTGTCAAGGCCCCACCAAGATGCCAAGCCTTCAACAACTTTGAGAGAACTACTCATGCAAACGAGAATTCTGAAAGCCCGGAACGGCGAAAATCTGGCTTTTTCTGTCGTCGGATTGGGAACCGGGCCGCTCGGCGACTTTTTCACGCTGCTCGACGAAAGGACTTGCATCAGCACCGTCGAACAGGGGCTCGCCAGCGGAATTCGCACTTTCGACAGTTCGCCCCATTACGGCAACGGACTCGCGGAGAGCCGGATGGGCGCGGGATTGCGCCGCGCGCCGCGTGATCAGATCGTCGTCTCGACGAAGATCGGGCGCATCATGAACCCGTTTATCAAGAAGCCGGAACCGCGCAAGGACGTCGTCTCGCCTGGATTTGCCGGCGGCTTCCCGCATGCGCCGCGCTTTGACTATTCCTACGATGGCGCGATGCGTTCGATCGAGCATTCGTTGCTGCGCACTGGGCTGGACCGTTTCGACATCGTTTTGATTCACGATTGCGATGTCTGGACGCACGGTCCGGAAGAAGCCGGTCCCCGCTTCAAGGAAGCTATGGCCGGCGCCTATCTCGCTTTGGATAAGCTACGCAACGAGAAGGTGGTCAAGGCGATCGGATTCGGAATCAATGAAGCCGACACCTGCGTCAAATTCGCCAAGGCCGGCGATTTTGACGTCGCCATGATGGCCGGACGTTACTCGCTGCTGGATCAAACTGGCCTGCAGGAATTCCTCCCCCTCGCCCTGCAGAAGAACATGGGCGTGATGCTCGCGGGCGTCTTCAATTCCGGGATTTTGGCGACAGGAGCGCAGCCGGGAGCCAAATTCGACTACGCCTCGGCGCCCGCGGAGATCGTGACGAAAGTGAAAAAGATCGAGGAAATCTGCCGAGCGCATGACACGACGATCCGCCAGGCGGCGCTGCAGTTCTCGATGGCGCATCCCGCCGTCGTCTCCATCGTGCTTGGCGCCGTCACGCCCGAGGAGGTCAAAGCGAACGTCCATGACGCATCGGTCACGATACCCAAGGGCTTTTGGTCCGACCTGAAGGCGGCCGGCCTGCTCGATCCGGCCGCGCCGACGGGCTGACGCGAACGCTATCGAGGTTTGACTTCCATCTGAAAAATGGAAGTCGGTTGGCGCACCTCCGCGGCAGCGCGCGACTGGACCGATCAGCAAATCGGCGGATCCTTCGCGCGGGGTCCGGCGCTGTGCCTGAATAGCTGAACGAACTCGACGGGCGCGCGGGGAAAATTCATCAGCCTTTGACCGCGCCAGCGGACAGACCTTCCACCAGAAAGCGTTGAAGATAAACAAAGGCGATCGCAACCGGCACAACCGCAAGGACAGAAGCCGCCATCAACAATCCCCAATTGGTCTGATGCGACCCCCGGAACAGCATGATTCCCGGCGTCAGCGTGCGATGGCCGTCATCGTTGATGAGGACATAGCCGAACATGAATTCATTCCACGCGGCGATAAAAGCGAAGGCGCTCGTCGCCAAGACGCCCGGCGCGGAGAGCGGCAACAGGATTCGCCAGATGAAGCCGACGCGCGAGCACCCGTCCATTTCCGCCGCTTCCTCGAGTTCGAAGGGAACGCCGTCAAAAAAGCCTTTCAGCATGAACGTCACGAGCGGGATCATGAAAGTGCAGTAGACCAGGATCAGCGCCCAATAGGTGCTGAGCAAGCCCAGGCGCTGCATGAGGACATAAAGCGGCACGAGGAGGAGAACCCCGGGAATCATCTGCGACACGAGCAGAGCGCCGCCAACCGCTTTGGCGACGGCGTAGCGTCCCCATCGGCTGAGCGCGTAGCTGCTGAAAACCGATACGGTCAACGTGAGCAACGTCGAAGCTATCGCCACGATCAGACTGTTTCGAAAATAGATGGCGAAATCGCTGTCAAACAGAATGGACTCGAAATTCTCAAGCGTCGGGGCGGCGATCAGGAAGGACGGCCGGTCGCTCATAACTTCGGCTGCCGGTTTCAGGGCGGTGTCCAGCATCCACAAGAATGGAAAGAGGCAGAAGAAGCAGAAGAAAATAAGCGTCGCATAAGTGAGCGTCGCTCTAAACAGATTTTGGCTGCGCGAAACGACCATCGCTTATCGCGCTCCCTTCCGCCGCACGCTGTAATAGTACATGAAGAACATCGCCGCCATGAAGCTCATGGACATCGAAGCAAGAGCGCAGGCGGCGCCGACGTCATGGTCCTGCATGGCGTATTTGTAGATCATCACCGGCAGGGTCTGGGACGAATTCAGCGGACCGCCGGCTGTCATGACCCAAATGAAATCGAAATTGATCGCCGTCCAAATGATGTGCAGGAAGATCAGGGTCAGCGATACCGCTTTGAGATGCGGCATGGTGATGACTAAGAAGCGCCGGATCGGCCCAGCGCCATCCATCGCCGCCGCCTCATGCAGATCGGGAGGAATAGCTTGAAGCGCCGCCAAAATGCTAATCGTATAAAAAGGGAAGCTGCGCCAGACATTGACAAAAGTGACAGCGAGTAAGGCGGTGTCGATGCCGCCGAGCCAATCGCGCGGATGCGCGAGCAGGCCGAGGCGCACCATCCACGAGTTGATCAGGCCATAGTCGGGATTGAGCAGCCAGATCCAGTTCAGCCCGGCGACGGCGATGGGAATGACCCAAGGCACCACGACGATCCCGCGGAAAATAGCGCGGCCCCGGATCGGTTGGGCCAGGGCGATCGCCGAGGCCAAACCCAAAGCATATTCGCCTGCGACCGACAGGCCTGTCCAGGTGAAGGTATGCCAAAGCGCGGGCGCAAACTCTTCATCGCTCAGGATCGTGTCGTAATTGTCGAAGCCAGCGAAGCCCACTGTGCTGGGATCGACGAGATTAGCGTAACGGAAGCTGAGCCAAAGGACGTTGCATAGGGGGTATGCGATCAGAACGAGCAGAAACGCGGCGGCTGGCGCCAGGAACAACGCGGCGACGCGCTGCATGCGAGCGTGGCGAAACAGCATCCCTCTAGGTGCTGGAGCAGCTTCAGCGATCGTGGCGTGTTCGACAGCGGCCATTGGTTGGGCGTCCTGGTCGCCGATCCCCCGCGAAACAGTCGCGACCCGGAAGGCGTCGCCGCCTGCCGGGCCTCGTTCTATAGAACGCTGCGTCACTGTGAGGAAATTTCCCCGGTCTGACGCAGACTCTTGTTCACAGCCTTGCCGAGCCATGCCGCAACCGAGGCGGGATCTTCGTTTTTAAGCAGAACGCGGCCGATTGATTCCTCCATATCCCGCGTGATCGATCCCAGCGCCACAGGCGGAAAGGAAACGCCGATCGGCGTCAGCGAAGTGAACGGCTTGCCCCAGATTTCGTCGCCTTCCACATCCATGCGCGGCGAGCGGTTGGGGTTGACGGCGCCCTGGAACGCATGGCTGAGCATGAAGGAGGCAAATTCCCAAGTCTCTTCGGGATGTTTGCCCTTATACACGAAGAACGGATTGATTTCGAAGAAGGTCGCGGGTTTCAGGCCGGCCGGCGGCGGAACGACGCGCACATCCTTCATCTGCACCGGATTCTGCTGGGCGCGGCCGCTCATCCAGGCGCCGTCGATGACCATGGCGTATTGGCCGAGCGAGAAATTGGTGTCCTCCTCTTCCCAGCCCCAACCGGCGGCTTGCGGCGGCATCGCGCCCTTGTCGAGCAATTGGCGATAGAGCGCGAAAACTTCTGTGACGCGCTTCATTTCGTCGGAATTTTCCGCCCAATCGTTCTTGTATTTTCCGTCCGGCTGGCGTTTGGCGATCTCGGCGTCGTTCTGCGCCAAATACATCAGAAGTTCCTGCGGCGAGCGTACGCCGCGCCCGGCGATGCCGAACCCGAATTTCCCGGTCGTCTGTTTGATCTTCTGCGCGGCGTCCAGCAACTCGGCCCAGGTCTTGGGCGGCGCGGCGACGCCGGCCTGCTTGAGCTGATCCTCGTGATAGAGCAATCCGCGCAGGCCAAGATAATTCGGCAGGGCCAGGAGCTTGCCGTCGATGGTCAGCGCCTGCAGCGCGTTGGGATAGATCTTGTCGCGCTCGGGCCATTTCGCCGCATAGGGGGTGAGGTCGGCGAGCGCGTTCATGCGGTTCAGTTCGCCGAGCCATTCGACGAGACCCCAGCTCAGATCGGGCGCCTGACCGGCGGCGACCGAGGCCGTCAGCTTATCGTGCAGCGCGTCGAAAGCGATCGTCTGAGTCTTGATCTTGATATTGGGATGCGACTTCTCAAAATCCGCGATCTGCCCGATCGCCGCTTTGGCGTCGGCTTGCGTCGGATCCCACGCCACCCAGAAATCGAGCGTGACGGGCTCGGCGCGAACCGCGCTTGCAAGAAGCGGCGTCATCAGCGCGCCAACAAGCAATCCGATTTTCAACAATCTCATGATGTTTCTCCCCTTGAGTTGTTTATTTATTATCCGGAGCGCGGACCCGGTCTGCGCCGTCGCCGGCTCCTATCAGGCCACGACTTGTTGGTCGGGCGAGACGCCCCCTTTTTCGCGATTGCGCGCGGCGCGCATCTCTTCGATCGAGCGCACCGGAAGACGCGCGGCGCCCTGCCAATCGCTCTTGGGGACCTGTTTCTTGAGCAAGCGCGCCTTTGCGCCATCGATAGCGTGGGCGTATTGCGGAAGCCACTGCGCCTGCGCGACGAGCATTTCATCCGCCATCTGCCAGACCTCATCGGGCGTGCAGACGGCCCCGACCAACGGGTCGTTGAGCATTGCAAGCTTGAGCAGATCGACGTCGCCGGCGACCGCGGCCTTCACCGCCATGCGTTGAACGTTGATCGAGGCGATGCAGGGCGCAGCGCAGGCGTCCGGAAGGGTGAGGCCCGCCCTCATATTGAGCCCGAAACGGTCAACGAAGCCTGTCGTCTCAACAATCGCGTCGTCAGGCAAATTGGTAATCAGCCCTTTGTTTTTGACATTGAAATGGCCGCGATAGACCCGGCCGGTTTCAAGAGCCTCGATGATATAGCTCGCATGTTCCGTGGTGCGCCGCGCCGGATCGACGGGCTTTTCGGCATCGCTCAGAAAACGCGGGAATTCTTCCTCGAACCAGTTGCGGCCTTCCGTGCAGACCCTGAGATAGCCGCCGGTCTCGCCATGGATCCAATCGGACATATCGATCCAGCGCGTGATCTCGTCCGGACGTTTGCGGTACCACGGCAAATATTCCGATAAATGGCCGTTGCTCTCGGTCGAGTAGACGCCAAATCTTTTGAGGACGTCGATTCGCACCTTTTCCTGTTTGGCATAAACAGGGTGGCGCTCGTAGGCTTCGACCAATTCGTCCCGGCCGATGCGCCGCCCCTTGTAGCGGATGTCGATATACCAGGTCTGGTGGTTGATGCCCGAGCAGATATATTCGACCTCCTGGGGATTTTCGGCGCCGAGAACCTCGGCGATCTGGCGCCAGCCGTGCTGCACGCCATGGCAGAGCCCGATCGTCTCAACCCCGCCGTGGTCGATCGCCGCCCAGGTGTTCATCGCCATCGGGTTGGCGTAGTTCAAAAGGCGTGCGCCAGGCTCCGCGACCTCGCGGATGTCTTTGCAGAAATCGAGGATCGCTGGAATCGAGCGCTGGCCGTAGAGAATGCCGCCGGCGCAGATTGTGTCGCCGACGCACTGATCGACGCCATATTGCAGCGGGATGCGTATGTCGTCGGCGAAGGCTTCGAGCCCACCGACCCGGACGCAATTGATGACATAACGCGCGCCCTCCAGCGCGGCGCGCCGGTCAGTCGTCGCGCTGATGCGGGTCGGCAGTTTGTTGACCTCGACGATCCGGTCCAAAATCTTGCGGATCATTGTCAGATTGTGGGCGTTCATATCGGTCAGGGCGAATTCGACCTCACGAAGCTCCGGCACGCAGAGGATGTCGCGCACGAGGGTGCGGGTAAATCCGACGCTGCCCGCGCCGATGATCGCAATTTTCATGGAAGCCATTGATTCCGCTCTCCGGGGCTGCGCGAGGATCGAAAAACGCGACACAAACGAGCGAACCGGCCCATTTGCTCCCACTTTCTAACATCCGACGATCAAGCTATTGAAAGTTTTCGATCTATGATCACCCTTGCTTTGGGTGGCTAGAGGACATTGGTGCTCTTATGGGTAATTCTGTGCTCACGAGTCTGGTTGAGCGAGGGCCTTTTCGCTGCGCGATTTCCCTGCCTCGGCGACGCGATCGCCTGCATGTCATGCCGACCAGCACCGGCTATGAGATCGCGACAGGCGCCTCCTACGACTGGAACGGGCGCAAGCGCGGCCACACGCCCTTCTCCGTCCTCCAGCACACCACATCCGGCGCCGGTCATTTGAAATACGAGCGCTTGACCTATCGGATCCAGGCGGGAGAAACGATGCTCGTGACAATTCCGCATTCGCATCGCTATTGGGTCGAAGAGGGCGAAACCTGGTCGTTCTTCTGGATCGCCATGAGCGGCCAGGAAGCGCTGCGGCTCCATCGCTCGATCCTTTCCGAAGCTGGACCGGTGTTCCGTCTGCGACCCGACACGATCGAACGGCTTGCGCAAACGAGCCTTGATTTGACGGACAGCCCTCTCGAAGCCGGGCGCGCCTCCAGCGCCGCCTATGCCGCCACCATGGCTCTCTTCGACGATCTTCTCGCCAGGCAAGAATTCAGCGCCGGCGACCATCGCCACGCGGCGATCGGACGCGCCGCCGCGCACATACGCAACCATCTCGATAGACCGCTAGAGGTTCAGGACCTCGCCGACGTCGCAGGGTTTAGCCGGGCGCATTTCAGCCGTCTGTTCACGCAGATCGAAGGAATCTCCCCGTCGGAATTCGTCCTGCGCGAGCGTATGCAGCGCGCGGCGCGTCTGCTCGTCACGGGCCAACTCAGCGTCAAGGCCATCTCGAGCGCCTGCGGCTTCGATGACCCGAATTACTTCGCCAAAGTCTTCCGCAGAACTTTCGCGATTAGCCCGTCCGATTTTCGCACCACCGGGATGTATTCCGCGCAGCGGGCATGAGGCGCATCCGCAAATCGGCGCCGCGATGTGATTTATTGGACGTGAGCAGCGGATGAGATTATATCGCGCTGCTGCGCGACAGTTCTACGAAACGCAGAATTGGCTCACCCAAACCTATGCAAGAGGCAGGCCCATGATCTATCCAGACGTTTCCCTGTTCATCGACGGCTCATGGAGCGTGGCGGGCGCCGGGGCGGCGATCGATGTTCTCAATCCGGCGACAGGCGATCGCATTGGCGTCGTTGCGAAAGCCACGCGCGCCGACCTCGACCATGCGCTCGCCGCCGCCGACCGCGCCTTTAAGACCTGGAGCAAAATCTCGGCCTTTGAGCGTTACAAGATCATGCGCAAGTCCGCGGAAGTTTTACGCGCCCGCGCCGATGCGATTGCCGAGATTATGACCATCGAGCAGGGCAAGCCCCTTGCACAGTCCAAGCTGGAAACGCTCAACGGCGCCGATATCATCGATTGGTGCGCTGAAGAGGGACGGCGCGCCTATGGCCGTCTCGTGCCTGCGCGGGCCGATGGCGTCCGTCAAATGGTCGTGAAGACGCCGGTGGGACCGGTCGCCGCCTTCACGCCCTGGAATTTTCCGATCAATCAGGCTGTGCGAAAGATTGCCGCCGCGTTGGCTGCCGGATGCGTCATTATCATCAAAGGCCCCGAGGAGACGCCGGCGTCCTGCGCCGAATTGGTGCGCGCCTTCGCGGACGGCGGCGTTCCGTCCGGCGTCATCAATCTCGTATTCGGCGTTCCCTCGGAGATTTCGGAGCATCTCATCCCGAATCCGGTCATCCGCAAGGTGAGTTTCACCGGCTCGACAGCGGTCGGCAAGCGGCTGGCTATGCTCGCCGGTGAGCATATGAAGCGCATCACGATGGAGCTTGGCGGCCACGCGCCGGCGCTGGTCTTTGACGACGCGGATCTTGACGCGGCGGTCAAGCAACTCGCCAGCGGCAAATACCGCAACGCTGGTCAAATCTGCGTCGCGCCGACGCGCTTCCTCGTGCAGGAGAAAGCCTATGCGCCGTTCCTGGAAAAATTCGTCGATGCCGCCAAGGCGATCAAGGTCGGCGACGGGCTCGACCCCGAAACGACGATGGGCCCCCTCGCGCATCTGCGACGCGTCGAGGCGATGGAGGCTTTCGTCGCCGACGCGCTTTCCCATGGCGCCAAGCTGTGCGCGGGCGGCAAACGCATCGGCAACAAGGGATTCTTCTTCGAGCCGACCGTGCTCGCCGACGTCCCGAACAGCGCGCGGACCATGAATGAAGAACCATTCGGCCCACTCGCGATCATCAACCGTTTTGACGATTACGAGGAGGCCGTGACGGAGGCCAACCGGCTCGACTATGGCTTGGCCGCCTATGCCTATACGAAGTCGGCCAGGACAATGAACAAACTCGGCGGCGCCATCGAAAGCGGCATGGTTTCGATCAACCATCTTGGCCTTGGTCTGCCCGAAATCCCGTTCGGCGGAATCAAGGACTCGGGTTTTGGCAGCGAGGGCGGCGCTGAAGCGCTTGAGGCGTTCTTCAACACGAAGCTCGTCACGCAGTTCGAGGACTGAACGGCGTTATTACGCTGACTTTGGACGGATGCAATTTAGCCTTCGCCCATGAATGTGTATCGGGTATTGTGATCGCGGATTTCCGTTCCGCGATCGCATTGAGGCGATATAAGGGGTTGCGAAAACGGAACCGCTTAAACGCGGGGAGACGAAGAGGCGGGCGCCGCGTTTTAGAAATCCGCTATCGAGCGCCGCCGAAATCGCCGCCAGACGCGTTCAGCAAGATCATGCGGCTCAGAAGCGTCGACAGAGTCTCTCGCTCCTGCTCGCCGAACATCGCACACAGGCGCCGTTCCGCATCCGCATGATCGGCCATCGCCGCTTCGGCTGCCGCGAAACCCTTGTCGGTCAGTTCGACGAGGATGCCGCGCCCGTCGGCAGGGTCGGCGAAACGGCGAACATAGCCTTGCTCCTCGACGCGCCGCAGCAGATTGGAAATGCCGCCCGAGGTGAACAGCATCGTCGCCTGCAGGCGCGAAGGCGACATGCGATAAGGCTCTCCCGCGACCCGCAACGTCGCCAGCACGGCATATACCGGATAGCGCAAACCATGCCGCGCCAACGCGGCATTGACCGTGCGGAGAATAATGTCCTGCAGCGCTAGAATCCTGCCCACCACCGCCTTGCCCGAGCCGTCGATGTCCGGGCGCTGACGCCGCCATTGCGCCATCCCGCGGCCGACGAGGTCGAAAGCCGGCGTCGCCGCGACATCATCGCGTTCATTGTCGCTTTGTGGAAGCCGCTTGCCTGGTTTCATTCTGATCTCTCCGCCCTCTCTATGGACAGATTCGTGGCAGATAAGCTATAAAAAAGGCAATTTACCTTTCTTGAAAGATTTTTGAAAGTCATCTAGACTAGCGCCCTGCGTGACGCAAACTTGGGAGGCGCGACATGAGAGTTTTCCACCTGGGCCTCGCCCTCGCGACGATATGGACGGCTGCCGCGGTCACGTCCGCCGGACAAGCGCAACAAGTCGTTGTCGCGACTTTTGGCGGGGTCTTCGCTGACGATACGAAGACGTGCAACATCGCGCCGTTCGAAAAGGCGACAGGCGCGAAAGTCATTACGCAGCTAGGCAATTCCGTTCAGCACGCGGCGGCAATCCGCGCGATGGGCGGCCACCCGACTTATGACGTCGCCTATATGGACAATTCGCTCGCCACGCAGCTCAACAATGAAGGGCTGCTCGCGCCCATCGACGTCAGCAAGCTGACGAGCTATCCCGATCTCGACAAAACGGCGTTCGGTCCCGCCAACAGTTATGTCGCATTCGAAGTATCGGCAACGGCGATCACTTACAATCCGAAGATCGTCAATCCCCCGCCAACTTCGTGGAACGATTTGTTCGACTCTAGATATAAAGGCCGCATCGCGCTCGGCGATATCACGGGAACTTCCGGCGTCCAGTTTCTCATGGCGATCAACAAGATGCGTGGCGGCACGCTGGACAATATGGATGCGGGCTTCGCGGCGCTGAAGGAACTCGCGGAAAATTCCGTCACTTTCTACACTCAGGCCGATCAATTGGTCTCCCTGTTTCAACGCGGGGATATCGTCATGGCCCCCTGGTATCCCGATCGCACGGGCGCGCAGATCGACAAGGGTCTCGATCTGGCCGTCGCCTATCCCAAAGAAGGCGCGGTCGGCATCAAGCCCGTTCTGGTGATCCCCAAGGGCGCCCCCAACCTCGATCTGGCGCTCAGATATGTCGACGCCGTTCTGTCGGAAGCAGGGCAAGGCTGCTTTTCCGAACGGCAATACGCCGCGCCGGTCAATATGAAGGTGAATTTGAGCGACAAGATCAAAAAGATCGTGGCGACCGGCGACGCCTACAAAAATCTTTATTTTCCCGATCCGCAGGCGGTCGCCAGTCATCTCGTGGAATGGACTCATCGCTGGCAGCGTGAGGTCGCGCACTGAACGCAGCAAGCCTGATATCCCTGGGATGCAGCGGCCATGGTTGAACTCGCCCTTCGGCGATTGACGAAACGCTATCACGATCTTCCCGTCGTCGCCGGCATCGACCTTGCCGTCGCATCAGGGGAATTCGTGTCGCTGCTTGGCCCTTCGGGCTGCGGCAAGACGACCGTGCTCCGCATGGTCGCCGGGCTGATCACGCCGACTTCCGGCGCCGTGCTCATCAACGGCGCCGACGTAACGCCGCTGCCGCCGCATCGCCGTCGGCTTGGCTTGGTCTTCCAGTCCTATGCATTGTTCCCGCATCTTTCGGTCTTCGACAATGTGGCCTTCGGCCTGCGCCGGCAGGGCCTGCGCGGCGACGACTTAAAGCGTCGGGTCGGCGAGACGCTCGACCTTGTCCGGCTTGGCCATGTCGCCGCGCGCCTTCCACGTCAGCTCTCTGGTGGGCAACAGCAACGCGTCGCCTTGGCCCGCGCCGTCGCGCCGCGCCCGCAGATTCTTCTTCTCGACGAGCCGCTTTCCAATCTCGACGCGCTTTTGCGCGACGAGATGCAGATCGAGATCAAGCGACTGCAGCGCGAGCTTGGAATCACCAGCCTGTTCGTCACGCATGACCAATCCGAAGCGCTCTCGCTCTCCGATCGAGTCTGCGTTCTCAACAACGGCCTCGTGCAGCAAGTCGGCGCGCCGGAAGAAATTTATCATAGCCCCGCCAACGGTTTCGTCGCTGGCTTCATCGGGCGCTCCAACCGATTGCGCGCCCTCATAGAGGCCGTCGACGCCAGCGGCGCGCAATTGCGGCTGAGCGATGGAACATCGTTGCGCAGCGCGTCGCGCGGCTTGGCGGTCGGCGCCGTCGTTGATGTCATCATCCGGCATCACGCAATCCGGTTGGAGGCTGTTTCGGCTCAGGGCGATGGAATCGACGGCGATGTGGTTTTGCGCTCCTTCTCGGGCGCGCAGGTTCAGCGCGTCGTACGGTTGCAAGGCGGCGTCGAGCTCGTGTCGGAATGCAGCACCGGCGCGCCGGAAGCCGCATTCGGCGTCGGCGAACGCGTCCGCATCCTCATCGATCCGCAATCGGTCTTCATCGCGCCTCCCGCGCAGGCAGGGTGATCATGGAGACGCGGCGCCCACTCGGTTTTCTGCTGATCACGCCGCTCGGCCTCGTGCTGCTCGCCGTCTTCGTGGCGCCCATCGCGATGATGCTGCCGACAAGCTTTCGCCACTATGGGGCGGGAGCCGCCGCCGCGCCCGGCTGGACGCTCGAAAACTACACCCAGATCGCCACAGATCCCTATTTCCACGAAGTGCTGGCCCGCACCTTCACGATGGGCGCGCTGGTGACCCTGGTCTGCCTCGTTGTCGGCTATCCCCTCGCCTATGTGGTGGCGCGTTCGACGGGCGCAGCGCGCAGTTGGCTGACGGTGCTGGTGGTGTTCCCGCTGCTGCTCAACCTCGTGGTGCGCTCGTTCGGCTGGATGTCGCTTCTGGCCAATCACGGCCTCCTCAACAATCTGCTGATGACGCTTGGCTTGATCCATGCGCCGCTGCATCTCATGTTCAATCTCACGGGATTGATCATCGGGCTGACCCATATCTATCTGCCGTTCATGGTGCTGGTGCTGGTCGCCGCCTTGCAGGCGCTGCCAAAAGACGCGGAAGCCGCCTCGGCGACGCTTGGCGCGGGGCCGATGAAGACATTCTTCCTCGTCACCTTGCCGCTGACCGCGCCCGGCATGTTCGCCGGCTCCGTGCTGGTCTTCGTGCTGACAATCAGCGCGCTCGTGACGCCGCGGCTGCTCGGCGGTCCGGCTTATAAGGTGATGGCGACCGTTATCTATGACGAATTCCTGAGCGATCTCGACTGGCCGTCCGGCGCCGCGCTGGCCTTCGTGCTGACCCTGATCGCCCTTCTCATTGTGGCTGGCGCCGGCTTGCTGACAAGACGCTGGACGGCCGCGCAATGAGAGATGGCCCTCTTCCCCTCACGCTCAAGATCGTCGCGGGCTTGATCCTGGCCTTCCTGATGCTGCCCGTGCTCGTCGTCGCGCTCGCCTCCGTCAGCGCCACCGCCTATCTCACCGTGCCTCCCCAAGGCGTGACGCTGCGCTGGTTTGCGCAAGTGTTGCAAGATCCCAATTATCTCCAGGCCATCGGCTTCAGTCTGGAGCTCGCGATCGCCTCGACTATCCTCGCAGTGCTGCTTGCTATTCCCGCCTGTTACGCCCTGCATCACCGCTGGCTGCCGTTCAGCGAGGCGATCTCCGCGCTGGTCCTGTCGCCGCTGATTTTTCCGGCAGTCGTGATCGGCGTGGCCTTGCTTCAATATGTCAGCATGATGGGATTGCGCGGCAATTTCGTCATGCTCGTGCTCGCCCATGTCGTCATCGTGACGCCTTATGTCGTGCGCACGGCGTTGGCGGGACTCGCGGGCTTCGATCCGTCGCTTGAGGAGGCCGCCCGCGTCCTCGGCGCAACGAGGCTGTCGGCGTTCGGCCTCGTCGTCTTGCCTGGCATAAGAGCGTCGCTGCTGGCGGGTTTCGTATTCGCGCTGATTACCTCTTTCGATGAAGTGCCGGTTACGGTGTTCCTGTTGCCGCCCGGCCAGGCGACGCTGCCGGTCACCATTTTCAGCGCGATCGATCTTGGCGTCGATCCCTCGATCGCCGCCGTCTCGACCCTGCTGATCGTCGCCACATTAATCCTGCTTGTCATGGTCGAACGCATGGCTGGCGTTCGCCGTATTATATGAGGACCATCAGATGTCTCTGACCGATCGCGGATTTCCTTTGTTCCTAACATTCGATCTCGATGCCGAGACGATGTGGACCGCGCGCGACCCCAATTACGCCAAACGGCCGATTCTCATGTCACAGGGCGCCTATGGCTGGAAGGTCGGCGTCTGGCGCGTGATGGAATTGCTGCGCCGCTATGAAGTCCGCGCAACCTTCTTCATCCCCGGAATCATCGTCGAGCAGCGTCCGCAAGTCGTGGAGGCGCTGTTGAAGGACGGGCATGAGATTGCCCACCACAGCCACACTCATGCATGGATCGTCAATCTCACCCCCGAGCAAGAGCGGGAGGAGATGCAGAAGGGATTTGACGCGATCAAGCGGGCAACCGGCCAGGCGCCGCGCGGCTACCGCTCTCCCGCCGCCGAGTTCAGCCCGATCAGCCTTGGCCTGATGAAGGAATACGGCTTCGATTATTCCTCGAACTTCTTCGACGACGATTCGCCCTATCTCCTGGAGATAGACGGGGAGACGACCGATATCGTCGAGCTACCGTTCCGTTGGGTTCTGGATGACGCGCCCTTCTTCCAATATTCGATCGTGTTGCCAGGACGAACGATGCATCCGCCGTCCTCCGTTCTCGAATCCTGGAAGACCGAATTCGACGTCCTCTATCATGAAGATCGGATGATGATGGTCGGCATGCATCCCGAAATCATCGGCCAACCTTCACGACTCGTGGTGCTCGAAGGGCTGATCAAGCACGCCCGCGATCACGCCAATGTCTGGATGGGGCGTTGTGACGAGATGAGCGATCAAATACGGCCGCGTCTGAAGGCGCCGCGATGAAGGCGCTGCAGGGACGACGCCTTCTCATCGTTGGCGGCGCCGCGGGCATCGGCCTCGCTACGGTCCGCCAATGCCTGGACGCCGGAGCGCAAACAGCCGTTCTGGATCGCGATCCGTGGACCGGCGGCGGCGCGCCGACAATTGCGCTGCAAGCCGATGTCCGCAACGCCCAAGAGGTCGACGCGGCCGTGAAAGCGGCGGCTGGGCGGATGGGGGCGATCGATGGAATCATCTATTGCGCCGGCGTCGATCTCCTGGCCAATGTCGCGGAAACGCGCGACGAAGATTGGGAGCGCATCCTCGACGTCAACCTGACGGGAGCCATGCGTGTCTGCCGCGCGGCGCTGCGCGACTTTGCCCCCGAAGGCGGCACGATCGTACTCGTATCTTCGGCGGCCGGTCTGCGCCCCCTGCCCGATCGCACCGCCTATTGCGCCTCGAAAGCTGGCCTCGTGATGTTCGCCAAGGCGATGGCTGTCGAACTTGCGCAGCGATCTATCCGCGTCAACGCGATCTGCCCTGGCGCTGTGGAAACGGAGCTGTTCCGGTCCAGTTTCCACGACGCCTCCGACGCCGAAGCCGTGCGGTCTGAGATTCGGGATCGCTATGCTTTGCGCCGCATCGCTGATCCCGAAGAGATGGCGAGTTGCATCTTGTTTCTTACCAGCGCTGCGTCGAGTTATGTGACGGGGATTGCTCTGGCGGCCGATGGCGGACGGAGTTTCCATTGACCATGCGCCGGTTCGATGGGCGGATCGCCATGATCACGGGCGCCGCCAATGGCATCGGGGCGGCGGTGGCGCATCGGCTCGCCGCCGAAGGCGCCCGTATCGCCGTCATCGATCTTGAGGAAGCGGCGCTCCTGAAGGAATTTTCCGGTTTGCCCAAGGCGTCTTGCCTGACGATGGCCGGCGACTGCACGCAGGACGATGTGTTGCGGCGGTTCGTTGCGACGGCGGAGCAGAAACTGGGGCCGATCGACATTCTCGTCAACAATGTCGGACAGAGCGCGCGAGAGAGAGGCGGCGCTTTTGTTGATTCCGACCAAGAGGTCTGGCGCTTCGTTCTGGAAATCTCCCTGCTCGTCACCTTGCGCCTGTCGCGTCTGGTCGCTCCCGGCATGAAAGCGAGGCGGTCCGGGCGCATCGTCAACATGTCGAGCGACGCCGCCTTTGCAGGCGACGCCGGGCTTGCCGATTATGCGACGGCGAAAATGGGGCTCATCGGCTTCACGCGCGCATTGGCGCGCGAACTTGCCGCCGACGGCGTCACGGTCAATGCAGTTGCGCCAGGCGCCGTTCGCACACGCGCGCACGACCGCATCGCGCCGGAAATTCTGGATCGGCTTCGAAAGGGGACGCCAGCCGGCTTCATCGCCGAACCGGAAGACGTCGCCGGACTGGTCGCCTATCTCGCCAGCGCGGAGGCGCGTTTTGTGACCGGCCAGACCATTCTGATCGACGGCGGACGGTGGATGCTGTGACGGCGCCGATCTTTCGAACAAAAGGAGCAGCCCCATGAGCGCTATCGCGGATATGAAAGCGGTCGAACTCGCGCAAGCGATCCGCAACCGGAAGGTGTCGCCGATAGAGGCGGTGCGGGCGGCGCTCGATCGCATCGCCCAGCGCGCCGAACTCAACGCCTTTATCACTGTCACTGCGGACGCGGCGCTCGCGGCCGCAAAAGTCGCGGAACAGCAAGTGATGGCTGGCGACCCCCTGCCCTCGCTGCACGGCGTTCCCTATTCCGTGAAGGATCTGACCAATACCGCTGGCGTGCGAACGACAATGGGCTCGGCGATCTTCGAAAATTTCGTGCCGACGGAGGACGCCATCGCCGTCGCCCGCGCCAAGGCGGCGGGCGCCATTCTCATCGGCAAGACGACGACGCCGGAATTTGGTCACAAGCAATCGACGGACGCGCCGATCTTCGGCCGCACGCTCAACCCGATCGATCCGACCGTGACCTGCGGCGCGTCCAGCGGCGGCGCCGCCGTCGCCGTCGCCTCCGGCATGGGTCCGTTGGCCCTTGGAACCGACGGCGGCGGATCGATCCGCATTCCCGCCGCCTGTTGCGGGATTGTTGGCCTGAAGGCGACGCTCGGCGCGATCCCGAACCTTCAGCCCCCCGATCTGTTCTCGGCCAATTCCTATGTCGGCCCTATGGCGCGCGATGTCGCGGATGTAAACCTCTTGTTCGATGTGCTGGCCGGACCGGACAAGCGTGATCCCTATGGCCAGGCGGCGCCCGATCCCCAGCGTGCGCCCCAGAGCCTTGCGGGGGTCAAGATCGCCTGGCTGCCGCGTTGCGGGAATCACAAACTGGACTCTGAAGTCGAGGCCGCGACGAAGGCGGCTGTACGGCGAATGGAGGCGCTTGGAGCGATCGTCGAGGAGATCGCGCTCGATTTCGTCTCCATGGAGCCTTCGTTCCTGGTGATCCTGGAGTCCGGCGTCGCCTCCCGCGTCGCTCCGCATCTCGAGCGCTTCGGCGATCGGCTCGACCCTCATCTGATCATCACCGTCGAGAAGGGAATGCGGCATAGCGCGGTCGCATTGCAGCAGGCGGGATTTGCGCGCACCGACATGTTCCGCAAACTGCAGCAATTGTTTCAGCGCTTCGATCTGATCGTCTCGCCTGCGCTTACCGCGCCGCCGCTGCCGCTCGGCGATCAATTGCCCGACGGGCCCGTGCTCATTAACGGCGCGCCCGCAGGATCGCTGCGCGGCGGCTGGTATCCCTATGCTTTCCCGCTGAACCTGACCGGGCATCCCGCCATTGCGCTTCCCTGCGGACGCACTCGGACGGGTCTGCCGATTGGCTTGCAGATGGCGGGGCGCTGGCACGCCGATAAGTTCTTGCTCGCAGCCGCGGGCATTTTGGAAACAGATTTGCATATTGGCAAATTCGGCGGAGAAGACTGACAAGGAACGTCGAAATTGCCGCCTTGCAGCGCGATTGGAATGCGGTCGTCGCACGCACGCGCACAACCGCCGCCGTCTCCTCGTTCGTTGCGGGCATAACGACCAGAAGCGCGCGGCCGTTCTTGCATGAAAGACGCGCTTTGCCCGAACCGGTTTAAGGTGGCGCGCTCGACAGCCTTTCCGCCAAGCCTTGGATCCCATCTCGCAGGTCGACAACCGGGGCAAAACCCAGGTCTCTCCTGGCGGCGCGGATGTCGATGCGGCCTTGCAGATCGTCAAGAGGATCGACGCCGCTTCCCAGGCTGATGATGGATTTCGGAAACACGGACCGAACCAATTCGGCGACCTCATCTAACGTATCTACGCGATCTCCTGTGATGGCGTATTCCGTGCGTGGGAGAGACGAGGTCCCAAGAGCGGCGACAAGGGCTACCGCAGCGTCGTCGGCGTGGATGTACTGGCGAGGAAATCCTTTGCCCCAGGGCCGTGAAAAAGGACGTTCGGCGATCGCGGCTCTGACCATATCCCGAAGAAGGCAGTCGGTCGTGCGTTCCGGCCCGTAGACCCAGGACAAGCGCAAGCTCACGCCATCCAGTCGATGTTCGGCCGAATAGGCGGCCACCAATTGCTCTCCGGCCACTTTGCTTGCGCCATAGACTGAGGTCGGCCGCAGCGGCGCGTGCTCTGTTATCGGAACGTTGCCGGGCGATCCATATACGCTGCATGATGAGCAGAAGACGAAACGGGGAATGGCGTGGATTCGGGCAATTTCGAGAAGATTGGCCGTTCCCACAATATTCGTTTCGACGATCGAGAATGGGTTGTCCTTGCCAAGCATTGGCCCGGAAATCGCGCCGCAGTGAATGATTCCAGCCAATGGTTGACGTCGAACGAGAGCATGCAAGCGATGGCCATCGGTTAGGTCGGCCGCTGCGACCAAGGCGCCGTCGACATGGACTGCAATCCGGTCGATCGCGACAAAGGCCTGTTTCAGCGCCGTCAGCCGCCGCAACACCGCTCGTCCGACGAGGCCAGCGGCGCCCGTTACGAGAATCGGATATTGTCCGTTCATGGCCTGAGACCCCATGTGCATCGTGAAAAGCGCGCCATCAGGCGGCGATGACCGTCGCCGCGGCGGCCGGCCAGGTGAGCAGCACCTCTCCGCCGCGCTGGAATTGGTCGCCAGGATATTTGTCGACATGCGCTTCGAGCGAGAGCGCGCGACCGGTGGGAAGGTCGACCGACAGACGTTGGACATGGCCGACGACGCTTGAACGGCCGACAACAGCGGAGATCGCATTCCCATCATTTCGAACAAGCACCTCATCTCGCTTATTCGCCTGGTGCAATTGCACGGCCTCGGTCGGAACAATGATCTTGGCCAATCGACCTGCTTCGAAGTTTTCATTTGCTGAACCCGTCAGCAACCCAAGCGGGGTCTTGACGCGGACGTTCGTCCCCTGGGTCATCGTCACGGCGCCATCGAAGATGATGTTGTTGCCGATGAACTGGGCGACGAACAGAGTTGCTGGCCGCGTATAGAGCGCAAGCGGCGTGCTGACCTGTTCGATCCGCCCCTGATTCATGACGACGACGCGGTCCGACAGCGACAGCGCCTCTGATTGCGCATGGGTTACAAAGACGAATGTTATGCCCAGCGTCTTCTGAAGGATTTTGAGTTCGTTCTGGATGGTCCTGCGCAAATTTGCATCGAGGGCGCCCAAAGGCTCGTCAAGGAGCAGAATCTCGGGCTCCACCACCAGTCCTCGCGCCAAGGCGATGCGTTGGCGCTGGCCGCCTGACAGATTGTTGACGCGTCGGTCGGCTATGTCCTCAAGGCCGAGCGTCGCGAGCATGCGATCGACTTTGGCGTCGCGCTCGACCTTCGGCACGCGCTTCACTTCCAGTCCGTAGCTGATGTTGCGGCGCACCGTCATGTGAGGGAAAAGCGCATAACTTTGAAAGATCATCGACGTCGGCCGCCGTTCCGGCGGCAAATCATTGATGCGCTGACCGCGGATCCGGATGTCGCCCGCCGATATCGCCTCAAAGCCGCCGATCATCCGCAGCGTCGTGGTCTTTCCGCAGCCAGACGGACCGAGAAACGCAATGAATTCGCCTCTCGCCACCGTCAGATCGAAGTCGACGACCGCCGGTGTGCCGTTGTCGTAGACTTTGCCCACCTTGATCAGTTCGAGATCGCTCTGCACGCCTGTTCTCCCGATATTTCTGCCAATGGCGCCGGACGGAGACCTCCCCCGTCCGGCGCCGAAGCCCGCGTCAGGCGCTGAGGAATTCATCCCACTTCTGGATCAGATGGTCGTACTCATCCGGCCATTGGTGCCAGTAGGCGACCTTCGACGCGCGTTCCTCAAGCGAACCGCCGTCGCGCAGGTCGCCTTCCTTGATGCCGCGCTCGGTCGCGCCGACCCACGGCTTGCCTTCGTACCAGAAAGCATATTTCTCAGGCGACATCGCCTTCTTGATGTTGGTGGACGGCGAATAATAGCCCTGCTCGGAGACGGCGACCCCCGGCGGCCCGGAAAGCCAGTAGTCGGCATAGGCGAACACGGCTTCCTTGTTGGGGCTGCTGGCGATCAGGGTCGGACCGATCGCCCATCCGCGATAACCCTCCTTCGGGACGGCGTATTTGCAAGCCTTCCCCTGCGCCTTCACCGCCATCACGGCGGGCTGCCAGGCGTCGCAAACCACCATTTCTCCCGACACCAGGAGATTGACGAGTTCGCCGAAATCGCCCCACAGCGCTCGGAATTGACCGCCCTTCTTCTTCGAGACAATGAACTTCACCGCTTCGTCGATCTCCGCGGCTGAAGGATTGGCCGGGTTCTTGACGTTCGACAGGCCGAGCGTATTCATCGCCATGAAAGCCTGGCCAAGAGCGGTCAGCGGATCGGTGTTGAGGCCGGATTTGCCTTTCCATTTGGGGTCGAAGATCGCCGTCCAGCTATTGGCTTCTTCCGCGGACAGGACATCCGGGTTGTAGCCGACAGAGTCGTAATTATAGACCGCCGGCGCCATCCAAAGTTCCGTCCGACTCGCATCGGCCCATATCTGTCCGGTGATCTGCGCTTTCGGGCCCCACTTTGGATTAGGCGTGGTGAAGGTGTCGCGGATCGCGGACCAGTTCTTGATCGCGCTCGTGGGAATTGGCGAAATGCTCTTGGTCATCACGACGGCGGGCAGCCGCTCGGCGGTCGGCTCCCAGCAATCATAGTCCGAGGACCCCGACAAAATCTTGGTCTGACCGTCTGGCGTCGTCGCCGCCGTGCCCGAAGTCGCGCCGACGCCCGACGCGGCCTTGAAATCGGCGAGAATGCGTTCCTGCACAGTCACGGACAGGCCGATCGTGCGGAGTTGCTCGCTCGCGAGCGATGAAGCCTTCGCATAGGCCTGGCTGGACGACAGGAACGGCGTGCCGCCCCCCAGCGTCAACGCCATTGCGCCTGCCGAGGCCTTCAGCAGGGATCGGCGTGTTACTTCCGTTTTGTCAGACATGGTTCACCTCTGGTTGCTGATGTTTGTGCTCGTGCCCACTTCATGTCGGCGCACCCTTCGGGCGGCAGGGTCCAGCGGCGGCTCGGAATGGAACCGCAAATCCTCGTGTGTCGTCGTCCTCATTCCTCCTGAATCGCGATGCGCCGCGCGCGTCGGACGGAAAGACTCATCAGGATGGCGTAGACGCCCAGCAAAGCGAAGGAGAACAGCGTCGTCAGCACGCCGAAGGCGAAGACGTTCGGGTGGATCTCAACGGCGAATGTGCCGTAGATCGCCAGCGGCAAGGTGAGATCGCGGCCGGAAGCGAAGAGCGTGCGAGAGAACTCGTCGTAGGACAACGTGAAGGCGAATAGCATCGCCGAGAGGACGCCGGGGAAGATCAGAGGGAACGTCACCTTCCGGAATGTGCGTGCAGGTGAGACGCCCAGTGACCAGGACGCTTCTTCGACGCTCTTGTCGAACCGGTTGAAGATCGCCAGCATCACCAGGAAGGCAAAGGGAAAGGTATAGACCACGTGTAATACGAAGGCCGTGCTCCACCAGTGACGGTCGATGCCGAAAAAATTCGCCACCAGCGCCATGCCGAGGCCGACCAGGACGCCTGGAACCATCATCCCCAATACGATCAGGTAGAAGACAATCCCTGACCCTTTGAACCGGCTACGAAAGGCCTGCGCCGACATCACGCCGAGGACGGTCGAGACGATCATCGTCATGAAAGCCAGCGTCATCGAGCGAAACAGGCTCTCGCCGATCGGCAACGGCGCAACGCGGGAGGGGGGCGCCAAGCCGAAAAGATGCTGGTACCAATAGCTCGACCATTCGATGATCGGAAACTGCGGTCCGCCCTCGGGCCCGGTCTGGAACGACAAAATGGCCAGAATCGCGAAAGGCGCGTAGAGGAAGACGAGGAACAGCGTCGTGTAGAGGGCGAGCGCGGGCTTCATGACAGCGGATTGCATGACGGCTCCCTCAAAGTTCGTTACGCAGATCGACGATGCGCAAGAGCCCAGCGACGACAGCGCCGATGACGATGGTGAGAATCACGCCGGCGACGGCCGCGAACGCCCATTTCAGCGAGCCGACCTGGGTGACGATGATGTTGCCGAGAAGGTTGACCTTGCGCCCCGACAGCGCAGCCGAAGTGGCGAATTCGCCCAGCACCATGACTGAGACGAAGATCGCGCCGACCACCACGCCCGGCATCGACAGGGGAAGAATGATGGTGCGGAAGATGCGCCAAAAGCCTGCGCCAAGATCGCGCGCCGCCTCGATGATGTTGGGGTCGATGCGCGCGAGCATGAAGGCGATCGGCCCGACCATGAACACGCAATAGATCTGCGTCATGCCGATCACAACGGAAAGGTCGGAAAACAGCAGCGCCTCGATCGGCTGAGTGATGATTCCGAACTTCATCAGGATGAGATTGATCGCCCCTTCCTTGCCCAGCATCGGCCGCCACGCCAGCACGCGGATCAGGAAGGAGGTCCAGAACGGAATGACGCAAAGCGTCAGAAGCACCGTCTGGATCGTCTTGTTCTTGACGAACAGGCCGACGAATAGAGCGCTCGGATATCCCACGAGGAGGGTCGTGGCGAGAACTGTGAGCCAGATCCTGACGGTGGTTCCAAGGGCGCCAAGATAGGTGTCGCTGGCGAAGAACGTGACCCAGCTCTTTGTCGTCAGTATCGGCTCGATCTTGAATGTGGTTTGCGTCCAGAAGGAGACGTAGACGATCATGAGCATCGGAAGGACGAGGAACAGCCCCATCCAGACGACGCCAGGAGCGATCAGCCAATAAGCGACTCGGGCGCCGTTATTTCTTGGCGGGGGATCAACATGGGCATTCTCAGCCGCAATCGTCGTCGTTGTCGTGGTCATCTCACTCTCGTCTCTCGTGGCGACCATCACGCAAAAACCAGCGCATCGCGCGGCTCCCACGCGAGAGCGTAGCCTTGCTTCTGCGCATAGTTCGGCGGCTCGCGGAGACTGAGGTGATCCTCCACCTCGATGACTTGCCCTCCCGCCGTCGCGAAGAAGGAAAGTACGGATGAGCCGCTGTACTCGCTGGCCACGAAAGTCGCGGCGAGGCCCGCTTCATCGGGGGAAATAGGCCTATCGACGGGGCGTACGGCGATCCGGTCATGACGGATGGCGTAGGCGCTGGCCTTGCCCGGGCGCCCTGGAGCTCGCGCGCCGTCAAGCGGGAAGCGCCCCACGCTGCTCACGAATTCGCGGCCCTCGACTGCCCCTTCGAAGAGATTGTAGCAATTGAGAAGACGGGCGACCTGCGGCGATGCGGGATGATTGTAGATCGATTCGGCAAGGTCGACCTGAGCGATCCGCCCCCGGTCAAGAACGATGATCGTATCGCCCATCGCCAACGCTTCGGCTTCGCTCCCGGTCACATGCAAGAAAGTAACGCCCAAGCGGTCGTGCAGGCTGCGCAGCTCGTCCCGCATCCGCGCTCGAAGATTGGCGTCGAGGGCGCCGAGCGGCTCGTCGAGCAGCACAAGCCGAGGCTCGGTCACCAGCGTTCGCGCGAGGGCCACACGCTGGCGCTGCCCGCCCGAAATTTGATGCATATCCCGACTTTCGAGGCCTTTCAGGCCGACGAGGGCAATCATGTCGCGGACCTTCGCATCGATCGCCCGGCGATCCATATTCGTCTCGCTCTCCCGGTTCAGCAGGCCAAACGACACGTTCTTCTCCACTGTCAGGTGCGGAAACAGCGCGAAATTCTGGAAGACGATGCCGATGCCGCGCCGATGCGTGGGAATATCGCGGATGCGACGTCCGTCAAAAACGACATGGCCGGCGTCCGGCTGCTCGAAGCCCGCGATGACGCGCAGGAGCGTTGTCTTGCCAGACCCGCTGGGTCCCAGAAGCGCCACATAGGCGCCAGGCGCCACCGAAAAGCTGACGCCGTCCAACGCCGCGACATCGCCGTAACGTCGTTCGATCCCGTTAAGGGTGAGCAGCGGCTGCATGATCTCCAACCAGAGTTGAACTCATCGCCCGGTCGTGGCTTGGGCGGACAACGGGTTTGCGGAAACGACATTAGGGGTCACGTGTCCCGCCGAACTCTCTAGTTCGTCAGCGGCATGGCGACGGGGCGCATCGGAGCGCCCGTCGCTCCACGCAGCTTGATGCACGCCCCGAAGAAGGCGAACTCGTAGACGCGCTCCTCAACCAATTCGTCGAGATAGGCCATCTCCAGAATTGGAACGCCCGCCTCGGCCAAGAGATAAGTGTGGACCGGGAAGAAATTCACCGGCTCCGCGGACGGCGTCTGCTCCAGCGTCAGGTTGTCGGCGCCGATCATGATTGCGCCGTTCTTGGCCAGGAATTCGGCGCCCTGCCGATTGAGGCCCGGCGTATTGGCGACGAAGGCGATGTCGGGCCAGAGCTTCATTTGTCCGGTATGGATCAGCACCACGTCGCCCGGTTTGAGCGCGAGGCTCTGCCGCTTCAGGCACCCCTTCAGGTCTTCTTCGCCGATCGCGTGGCTCGGCGGCAAGGTGGGAACGCCATGCAGGGCGGCGACATCCAGCAACACGCCGCGTGCGAAGATCGGCGGGTGCTTTTCCGCCCCACACCTGTCCCACACCCGGCTGCCTAGATGTTCTTTGGCGCTAAATTCATTGAATATTTGGCCGTTGTAACCGAAGTGGTTGAACGTATCGATGTGCGTCCCGCAATGGGTGTACATCGAGATGCTATCGCCGGAATAGCCGACGAGTTGGTTGGCCTCCAGGCTCACCCCCATGCTGTTGTCGACGATTTCGCCGGCCGGCGTATGCGTCATCCATATCTGATAAGGCTGGTCGCCCGCGCCGAACCAGCCGGGCATGCCGACGAAATGATCGACGGACAGATCAAACACCTTTGAGGCGTCGGCGCGGCTCAGGATCGCCGAGCGCGAGCGCGCATCAATGAGGTTCAGCATGCCGATCTCATCGTCTTTCCCATAAGGGCTCTTGGAGACCTTATGAAACTCGGCGTTGTAGGCGACGATCTTCGCTTTCATCGCCTCGTCGACATAACATGCAACGCACATGGCTTTCTCCCGGCTCGTTGAATTCCTCAGTGTTGGCCATCGGTTCAAAGCCGATAGGCATCCGGCTTTCTGTCCTTGAAGGGCGATATCTCAAACTCGCCCGATTGAAAGACGATCGTCTTGTTGCGCGAGCGGGCAAGATCGATGTCCGCCGCAAACAGGCCCGTCTCCTTGCCAGCGTGCGTCAGGACGGCGCCGAGCGGATCAACGATTTGGCTGGCCCCCATGAATTCCGTGCCTTCCTCTGAATCGTTCCGGTTGGCGGCAAGGAAATAAACGAAATTCTCCGCGGCTCTCACAGGCGTGAAATGATCAGCGAGAATGTGTGAGGCGTTCGGCCAGTTCGTGGGCAGTGCGACGATTTCGGCGCCGCTCAGTACGAGCGTCCGGATGATCTCCGGAAATCGGATTTCATAACAAATGGCGATCCCGATCGCGCCGATCGCGGTCGAAAACACCGACGGGTCGATTCCATCGGGATGGTCGACGAAACGATCGCCTCCCAGGAAAGGCAGATGCTGCTTGCGGTGGCGCCCGATGATTCCATCCGGACCTATGAGAAGCGCGGTGTTGTAGACCGCGCCGCCCACCTTCTCTAACAGGCCGACCACCGCGTGGATGGCCCCCATTTTACAGGCGTCGATTACGGACGCGACTTCCGCGCTGTCCATATCCAGCGCCGCCGCCTCCAACGCGATACGGTCCGCAAAGACGTAACCCGTGAGGCAGCATTCGGGAAGCACCACCAGTGCGCACCCTTCGGCCGCAGCCCTCTCAATCATGTTGCACGCCGCATTCGCATTGCGACGGGCGTCGCCCTTTGTTGCACCTAACTGAGCGACCGCCACACGCATTTTATGCCTATCAAACGCCATCCGATGAGAGTAGCATGTCACACTCTACCGGCGAGTCAATGCCGCTTTGTGCAACAAATTTGACATTCGATGCGCGTTCTTTGAGCAGTTCATCCTGCCTTGCTGCTGTGCAGGCCGGGGCGATCAGGGCTGCCCATCATCGATAAAGAAGCAAGGCACGTTTCGTGCAATAGCCTTCCAAGAGTGAAGCGCCGCGCCTGAACGGCGCAAGATGACGCAGGTGTTCATGGATCATTCGCAGATACGCCATCAGAGCCTGGCGACCAAAGTATTCGGGATCGTTCGCAATGCGATCATTTTGGGAGAATTGGCTCCTGGAAGCCTCCACTCCGTGCAGGAGATTGCCGAAAAGCTGAAAATTTCAAGAACGCCCGTGCGCGAAGCTTTATTGAAGCTCGAAGAGCAAGGCATGGTCAGTTTCGAGCGCAATCGCGGGGCTCGAATATTAGAGACGACCGTGCATGATCTCGAGGAGATATTCAGCCTTCGCGTCCTCCTTGAAGTGCCTTCGGCCTATAAGGCTGCAAAGCGAGCGACGCCGGCCGATATCAAGAGGTTGCGCCACGCCCTCGAGGAAGTAGAAAGCGCCTATCGAACCAACTCCCCAAACGTCCGCGCGCATCTGGAGCCGGACGCCCGCTTTCATCGATCCATCGCGCTGATTTCCGGCAGCCGCCGGCTTGCGGGCATCCTGGATAATCTGTTCGACCAGCAGATGATCGCCAACGGCACTTCCGGCGGCTTCACGCGTGGAATGGCGGAAATCTCAGAGGACCACAAACGCATCTATGACGCGATCGCCGCCCAGGATCCATCCGCCGCCGCCGTGGCCATGCGCGACCACTTGATCATCAGTTCACGCGCGATCGTCGCCAAAGAAACTGGAGATTCCGAAGCGGACAGCGCCTTCGAACTTCTCTATCCCGATTTCCTCTCCATGAATATGGGATGACGAGGACAGTACGGTCTGAAACGCACGGTTAGTGGAAACTTCACTACGCCCCGTGTCTCACCGGCCGTACGACTTGTAGCGCTCGCGGACAACGGCCATTTCCTCGCTGGTCAGGATAACGGGAGGGCCGATCTGCAGCGACAAGATATATTGCCTAGCGAGAACTTCGAGCTTCAAGGCGTTCGCCAACGCGTCGCTGAGATTTTTGGCGTGGCAGATCATCCCGTGATTGGCCAAAAGGCAGGCGGTCCGATCTTTGAGGGCGTCGGTGGCGACAATTGCGAGTTCAAGCGAGCCGAACGGCGCATATTCCGAGCAGGGAACGTCGTTTCCGCCATATGAGGCGATCATGTAATGGAAGGCTGGAATGGCGCGGCGCTGGCATGACAGAGCGACGCAGGCGTCGGGGTGAGCATGAATGACGGCCCAGGCGGCCGCTTTACGGCGATAGATATCAGCATGCATCGCCCATTCGCTCGACGGTCTGCCGGCGCCGGAAACCGCGCCGTCGAGCGCCGTTCGAACGAAACATTCCGGGGTGATATTTGCCCCGGTAGCGCCGGCTGGACTGATCAACATGCCCTCTCCCCAACGCGCGCTCACATTGCCGGCGCTGCCGCTGCTAAGGCCGAGCCTTTCGAGTTCGCGATAGGTTGCGCATAGCTCCAGGCGCAAAGAGCCTTCATCGGAGAAGTTTTCTGACATTGGCGGTCCCGCAACGAAAAAAGGCGAATCGACAGCGCGTTCTGTCGATGTCTGAGCAGATTCTAATTCTCGCCGCGCGCCATGCTTTCCAGCATAGGTAAGAACATGTTCTCTGGTCCGAGCTTCCCGGATTTCAGACAGAAGGCCATTGTGGGGGAGCCTTCGGATAAGGCCTGGGCGATGCCAGGCGCTTTATAGGCGCCGACGCGCAGGCGACGAATGTTCAAATGCTCCAACACGGCTCCCGACGTCTCGCCGCCAGCGATCAGGAAGCGCGTCACCCCCACCTCGCGAAGCTTTACAGCGATGCGCCCGAGGATTGTTTCAGCCATGTTCGCCGCCTCGCGCTGTCCCATCTGCGACTGAACATTCCGGACGACATCAGCGGGAGCGGAGGTGCCGATCGCCACGGGTCCCTCGCCGAGAAGCGGAATGGCCCAATCGACGGCGTCCTGCGCGGCATCGCGATTGGCGGCGCCCTGGAGATCGATAATCCGCACCGGCCGATGTAAGCCGAATATCTCGAGCTGCCTGAGCGACCTTTCCGCGCAGCTCCCAGACAATACGACGCCTCCACCAGTTACGGGAGGCAGCGTCGACCCGATCGCGCCGCTGGCGTCGCTCAAGCCCTGCTTGCGCCAGAACTTTGGATAATAGGCCGAGATCGACGAGTTCCCGGTCATCAACGGCCAGTCGACCGTCAGTTCGGCGATCGCCTCAAGATCTTCCGGCGTCGCCGCGTCGGCGATCGCGAAGGGCTTCTCCTGCGACAGCATGTCCGCGCTCCAGACGTTCATCGCCAAGAGTCCCGCGCGCACGACCTGCTGCGGCAGCAGGCCGACCCGCGTCTTCGTCTGCCGTTGCAGAACCCTCACCAGGTTGGGATCGGTCATGGGGGTGAGAGGATCGTAACGCCTAGGCGATTCAGAGATAAGCTGATCGTCCGCGAAGAGATGACCCTGAAACACGCGCCGGCCGACCTCAGGGTAGGACGGGCAGAACAGGGTCTGGCGAGCATGAGTGAGTTCACGCAAGACATCGGCGCAAGGACCGATATTGCCTTCATCAGTCGAGTCGAAGGTTGCGCAATATTTGAAAAATATCTGCCGGGCGCCGCAGTCGATCAAATGCTGCGCGGCGCTTCTGAAACTTTCGACCGCCTCGCGCCTGGGCGCAACGCGTGTGCGTAACGCGACGACGATCGCCTCTGTTTGCGCAGACGATTTCACCAGCGACGGATCGCTGACGAAATCGCAGCCTATGCCTTGGGCGCGCAGCATAGCCGCAACCTCAAGCCCTCCCGTCAGATCATCGGCGATAACGCCAAACAGCAGGGCCATCAGCGCGCCCCGCGGGGAGAAGTTGGCTTGACGCGTGTCCGGATCATGTTGCGCACGCCGTCCTCCTCACGCCGCGGACGAAGACGCAAGCATCGCCTTCCGCCTGCCGGCGGCGCGTTCATAGGCTTCCACGATGGCGTCGGCTGTGAGGCCAAACTTCGCGTGAAGATAGGGCGTCGACCCTCCTTCGGCGAATCGATCTTGGATGCCGACGCGTGCAAAACCAGTAGAAACGCCCGCTTCCAGCAGCGTCTCGGCGATCGCCGATCCGAGGCCGCCGATGATCGAGTGATTCTCGGCGACGACAATCAGTCCTGTGCGGCGCGCGGATTCGACGACCAGGGTCTCATCCAACGGTTTGATGGTCGGCATGTTCACGACGCCGGCGTCAATGCCATTTGCGGCAAGGCGGCGCGACGCCTCCATAGCGGCCGCGACCATCACGCCGCAGGCGATGATCACGCCATCGCGCCCTAGCCGCAAGATTTCTCCTTTGCCTGGCGTCAGGCTGCGCGGCAGGAGACCGGGGATCGCTGTGTCCGGGCGCTTCATCCGGAGATAGACGGGCCCATCGACCGTGAGAGCCGCCTCGACCGCCGCGCCCAGTTGCTCAGAACCCGAGGGCTCGATGATCGTCATATTCGGGAGGGCCCGCATCAATGCGATGTCGTCGATCGCTTGATGCGAAACGCCAAGCATCGTCGTCAGGCCGGGAAGGAAGCCCACGATCTTTACGGGCAACGCGGGATAGGCGACCTGGACGGCGACCTGATCGTAGCATCGGCGCGTCACAAACACGCAAAAGGAATGGACAAAAGGAATGTCGCCGCAACGCGCCATGCCCGCCGCCATTCCGATCATATTGGCCTCGGCAATGCCGGCGTCGACGAAACGATCGGGCAGTTCGCGGGCGAAAAGATCCGTTTCGGTCGAGCCGCGGAGGTCGGCGCACAGGCACACGATGCGCGGATCGCGCCGCGCAGCTTCGACGAGCGCATCGCCATAAAAGCGCGGAATGGCGTCGGCCGCGCCGCAGGCGATGAAATCCTCGACCTTGGCGCTTTCGCTGCTCGCCGTCGCGGTCATAATTGTTCTCCCGACAATTCAGCGAGCGCGCGTTGCGCAAGTTCGGGCGGCAGCCGCATCGTATGGCCAAGCACGCCTTCCAGCGAAGGCGCTCCCTTGCCGACGAGCGTTTCAGCAATGATGCAGGTTGGGCCCTTCTCATGGCGGCGCGCCCGTTCCAGCGCCGCCAAGATCGCTTCCAAATCGTTGCCGTCGACCGCATCGACACGAAAGCCGAAGCTCGCCCATTTTTCAGCGATCGGATTCATATCGACGACGGCGTCGATATGCCCTCCGACCTGCATCTTGTTGTAATCAAGGATGAGGCAAAGATTCGAAAGGCGATGGCTGCCAGCCGCCATAGCCGCTTCCCAAACCTGACCCTCCTGCATCTCGCCGTCGCCAAGCATGACGTAGACGCGATAACCGCGTCCACGACGCTGCGCGGAAAGCGCCATCCCGACGCCGACCGACAAGCCCTGACCGAGCGAGCCGCAGGTCGCCTCGATCGCAGGCCCAAGCCTTTCGGAGGCGTTGATTTCAAGCGGCGAACCATCCTGCGTATAGGTCGCAAGGAGCGCGTCCGGGATACAGCCGCGCGCCGCAAGCGTCGCGTAGAAGATCGCGGTATTATGCGCTGTCGATAGCAGAAAACGATCGCGGTCAGGCCATGTCGGATCGGCAGGATCAAGCCGCAATTCGGAAAAATAAAGCGCAGCGAAAAGATCGGCGGCGCCGAGGCCTTGCTGGACATAACCCTGCCCTGTCGGGGCGATCATCCGGATCACCTGTCGACGAAGCTCCTGGGCGATCGCGTGCAACTCGTCAGGGTCATGAATATGCGACGCCGGCTGACGCTCCTTGATCAATTCGCCATGCACAGAAAGACCCTTCCTCCCGTTCCGACGGCTTGTGGGCCAAAACGCCAGCCGTTCGTCATATTCCTGGACCGCTATCGCCCCATCGATCGCGCAACGACCTTCAGGGCGCCGTCCGTCGCTTCGAGAACCCGGTCGATCTCTTTAAAGCCATGCGCCGTTGACAAGAACATATTATGCCAGGGATGCATGTAGGCGCCGCGCCGGAGCGTCTCTAGGACGAATTGATTGCCGAGCGCGAAATCCCGGTCGTCTTCGAACAGAATTTGCGGCATCTGCACCGGACCTGTCTGTTTCAGCGACAGCCCATGGCGGCGCGCTTGCTCCGCCAGGCCTTCGCGAAGCCGCCTGCCCGACGCCTCCATCACCGCGATGGCGTTTGTCGCCTTGAGCTTGTTGATCGTCGCAATGGCGGCGGCCATAGGCGATGCTTCGCACCAGAACGAACCGGTGAGATAGACCTGCTGCGCCGCCTCTCGGAAACGATCATTTCCTGTAATGGCCGCGAGCGGATAGCCATTAGCGATGGCCTTGCTCCAAGCCGAGAGATCGGGCCGGACGCCCAATGGCTCCCAGCTTCCTCTCATATCGATGCGGAAACCAGCCCTGACGTCGTCGAGGATCAACGCCGCCTCCGCGTTGTCGCAGACCCTGCGCGCCGCGAGGGCGAAAGCGGCGCTCGGCATTTCCTGATCGCGCCTTGCGTCGTGGCGGAACGCCGTAACGAGCACCGCCGCGAGATCGGATCCTGCTTCGCGCGCGGCGCGATCGAGACTTTCGACGTCGTTGTATTCGAAGGTCAGGATATGGGCGCGGTCTTCGGCCGTGACGCCTGCGAGGGAAGGCGAGCACCAAGGAACAGCCCCATGATAGGAGCCCTTCGCCACAAGAATTTTGCGGCGCTGCGTCGTCGCCCGCGCGATGGTGACGCAGGATGTCGTCGCATCGGTCCCGTTCTTGGCGAACAAGGCCCAGTCGGCATGAGGGAGCGTATCGACGAGAAGCTCTGCAAGCTCGACCTGGCATTCGGCCGGCCCTGTCATCGTATCGCCGCGGCTGCGCTGCTGGGCGGCGGCGTTTTCCGCATCCGGATCGGCATGGCCGAGAATGATCGGGCCAAAGGAACACATCATGTCGACATATTCATTGCCATCGACGTCCCAGACCCGACAGTCGCGCGCTTGGCTGAAATATTGGGGATAGCCCGGCGGGAGACGGGCGACATTCATATGCCCCCACATGCCGCCAGGAATGACTTTCGTCGCGCGCCGACGCAGATCGGCGTCCCGCGTCAAATTCAGTGCTGAATCAACCCGGGTCATCCGCACACCTGTGTCAGTCGATCAATCGCTAAGATAATATATGATATATTTATAGCGTCAACAACGTCAGTTTCCCACTGACGCCTTGCTTCGTCGCTTGCGCGGTTGAGGGCTCGGCGCGGCGACACCCATGATGCCGGCCGTCTCGCCGCCATCGACGGCGAAGACGACGCCGTTGATGAAGGACGACGCGGGAGACAGAAGAAATGAGATTGCGGAGGCGACCTCGCCCGCCTCTCCGAGGCGCCGCATCGGAATGCGGCTGGAGACCGCGGCGAGGAGATCGGGCGCCTCGACCACGCGCGCCATCATGCGCGTGGCGATCTGGCCCGGACACAGAACATTGAAGCGGACCTCCTCTCCAAGTTCAATGGCGAGCGCTTTGGCCAGCCCGATCAATGCCGCCTTCGTGGCGCAGTAGACCGACAGCCCATCCTCGCCGCCGCGGCCCGCCACCGAGGAGATAAACACAACAGAGCCGCGCGCCGCTCTGAGGCCCTTCAACGCCGCGCGCGTCACCAGAAACGCGCTGCGGGCGTTGATCGCGAACAGCTTATCCCAATCCGACGCTTCACAATCCTCGAAGCGCTTGCGAACGCCGACGCCGGCGTTGTTCACAAGGCCAGCAATACGTCCCTCGCCAAGCTCTTCGGCGCGGGCCACCAGACGCTGGATGATTTTTTCTTCCGTAAGGTCGCCCGGCACATAGCTCAAGCCCGCGCGGCTTGCTTCAAGCTCGAGACCCGCCCGCTCGCTGCGCCCCTGAAACACGACTTGCCAACCTGACTCTGATAGTAATTCGACGCTCGCGCGCCCAATGCCGTGCGTTCCGCCCGTGACGATGGCGACCGGTCCAGTCGATCGAGTTTTGCTCTTCGCCATAAGGAGAACCTCTCTGTCATCGCATCGCCTCATCCGGCGCCAAAAGGGCTGCGATCAGGCCCAGCGTCTTTTTGGTTGCGGAGCGGAGAGAGTAAGATATATTATATATTACGAATTGACACTCTCGATGAGCAAGTATTTGCACGAGCGACGAAATTCATCGATTGCCGTCGGATCCGCGGGTCAGGTGGCGGTGCGCGACCTGGTCAAACGCTATGCCGATGTCGTGGCGGTCAATGGCGTCAGCCTTGATGTCCGCGGCGGTGAATTTCTGGCGCTTTTGGGTCCGTCGGGCTCCGGCAAGACGACAATCTTGATGAACATCGCCGGATTCGACTTTCCCGATTCCGGACGCATCGAGATTAGCGGCCGCGACGTGACCTGGATGTCGCCTGACAAGCGTGACCTTGGCATGGTGTTCCAGCGCTACACGCTATTTCCGCACATGAGCGTCCTCGACAACATCGCTTTTCCCCTAAGAATGCGCAAAGTCGGGCGAGCCGAGCGCGAGAAGCGCGCGCGCGCGGCTCTTCAGACGGTCCGTCTCGATGGCTACGGGGACCGCCGGCCAGCGCAATTGTCGGGAGGACAGCAGCAACGCGTCGCGCTCGCGCGCGCCATCGTCTACAATCCGCAGGTCCTGCTGATGGACGAGCCCCTCTCTGCGCTCGATAAAAACCTGCGCGAAGAAATGCAGATCGAGATCAAGCATCTTCAGCGCAAACTTGGCGTCACGGTCATTTTCGTCACGCATGACCAGACCGAAGCTCTGACGATGGCCGATCGGGTCGCGGTCTTGAACCTCGGCGCGCTCCAGCAGATCGGCGCCCCGAAAGATCTCTATGAGGCGCCGGCGACCGAATTCGTCGCGGGCTTCATCGGCGAGAGCAATTTCTGGCCCGGAATCGCGACAAGCGACGCCGCAGCCAACGAACAACTCGCGGTCCAGCTTGAAGGCGGCGAAATCGCCCAGGCCTGCGCGGCGACCCCGCTTCGCAAGGGAACCCAAGTCCGCCTCGCCGTCCGCCCGGAACGCGTCCGGCTCGGACCGGCGGCGGCGGGCGGGGTCGGCGGAACGGTGGAGGAAGCGATCTATGCGGGCAGCGTCACGACATTGATGCTGCGCACGAAGGGGCCGATTCTGCGCGCGAGGCTCTCGGCGGGCGATGAAACAGCGGAACCGCGGCCTGGCGCGGACCTATCCCTCACATGGCGCCCGCAGGATGCGCGGGCTTATCCCACATCATGACAAAGCGGCCCACAAGCTTCACGCTCGGCGGCCGCACCTACAGTCCCGCGGCGAGCCTGCTGTTGGCGACGCCGTTCATCCTGGTGATGATTCTCGCTTTTCTTCTGCCGCTTTTTACCCTGCTGCACGAGAGCCTCTCCGTTCCCAAATTCAATCTCGACAATTACGCGAGGGTCTTCGACCAAGAGGTCTATCTGCGCGTCATGCTGCGCACGTTGCGCATTTCCGCTCTGGTGACGATCGCGGCGCTACTGCTTGGTTATCCGCTCGCTTGGCTGATCGCGCGCAGCCGCGGTCTATTGCTCGGGCTTCTGCTGATCGCCGTTCTTTTGCCGCTTTGGACTTCGGTGCTGGTGCGCACCTATGCGTGGCTCGTGCTGTTGCAGCGCAATGGCGTGGTCAATCAGATCCTCACCGCGCTCGGCCTGGTCGACGCCCCCGTGCAGTTCCTCTACACGGAAGGCGCGGTGGTTCTGGCGATGAGCCATGTCCTCCTGCCCTTCATGGTTCTGCCGCTTTACGCCGCGTTGCGCGGCATCCCTGACGATTATATGCGAGCAGCCCAGGTTCTGGGAGCGGGCGGCTTCGCCGCCTTCCGCCATGTGGTCTTGCCGCTGACGCTTCCCGGCGTCGCGTCGGGATGCCTTATGGTGTTCCTCCTTGCGCTCGGTTTTTTTGTGACGCCGGCGCTCGTCGGCGGCCCCCAGCAAATGATGCTGGCGACTTTGGTGCAGCAACAGGTGACTGAGTTGCTCGATTGGCCCTTCTCGGGCGCCATCATCGGCGTGCTTCTTGCTTTTGTTCTCTGCCTCGTCTTGATCTTCAACCGCCTCATCAGGCTCGATCGCTTCGTGGGACAGGTATGAGGCGGCGCCGCACATCTTCCGGAATCATGACCGTCAGCGCCGTGGCTTATGCCGTGACCGTCTTCCTGCTGCTGCCCACAATTCTTATCATTCCGATGTCCTTTGGTCCGGATCGTTATTTGCACTTCCCGCCCAACGGCTTCACGTTGCACTGGTACGCTGAATTCTTCGCAGATCCGGAATGGGTCGACTCGACGCTGTTCAGCTTGAGGATCGCCGTGCTGACGATGATCGTCGCGACCGTCGTCGGCACGCTCGTCTCCCTTGCTTTGGTGCGCGGCCGCTTGCCGGGCAAGTCCTTGTTCGAACTTCTCGTTGTCGGGCCGGTGATCGTGCCCAATATCGCGCTCGCCATCGCGATGTTCCTCGTCTTCGACCGGCTGCGCCTGACGGGAACGACCGTCGGCTTTGTCGTCGCGCATACGGCGCTCGCCCTGCCCTTCGTCATATTCACGTTGCTGGCGTCCCTTTATCGCTTCGACGCCGATCTTGAACGCGCCGCTCTATCCTGCGGAGCGGGACCGCTACGGGCTTTCTTTCACGTGACATTGCCCCTGATTGCACCCGGCGTCGTGTCGGCGGCGCTCTTCGCCTTCATCATCTCCTTCGATGAGCCAGTCATCTCGTTCTTCATTTCTGATCTCGATCACAAGTCGCTGCCGCGCAAGATGTTCGAGGATATCGATTACAATATTTCGCCGACCCTCGCCGCCGTGGCGACCATGCTCACGGGATTGACCTTGCTCGCGCTGACGGCAGGGCATTTCTTGAGGCGCGGCATGAGCCGAAGTTAGTTTTGCGCCATCGAACAGGAGGAGAGCACCCATGAGGATGACACGCCGTAGCCTGATCGCAGCAGCGGGAGCTGTTGCCGCTTTTCCCGCGCTTCGAAGCGCCCGAGCCGACCCAGGCGAGGTCATTGTCGCCACCACGGGCGGCCTGATGACCAACAGCTTGCAGACGCATTTTTACAAGCGCTTCGAAGCTGAGACCGGCATCCGTATCCGCGCCGTCGCGATTGAAATCCCGGACCAATGGGCGCGCGCCATCGCCGGCGAGCGTACCGGCAACGTGCCGTTCGACGTTGTGACGGCCACGCCTCCGGATCTTATCCAGCAAGCGGACATTCTTGAGACGCTCGACTGCGCCAATATGCCGGGGATCGTCGCCCATGCCTTGCCCAACAGTTGCGGCCCGAAAGGGTTGATCCGCACGGTGGGCGGCATGGTGCTGACCTGGAGCAAGAAAGCCTTCCCCAACGGCGGCCCTCAATCCTGGGCGGATTTCTTCGACACCGCCAAATTCCCCGGGCCGCGCTCCCTGCCGGACACGGGCGACCGCGAATGGTGGGTCCCACTGGCGGCGCTGATCGCCGATGGCGTGCCGCGCGACAAGCTGTTTCCGATGGATCTCGACCGCGCCTACAAGAAGCTCGACGCCATCAAGCCGCAGGTCGCGGTGTGGTGGAAGAGCGGCGACAATTCGATGCAGGTGCTGCGCGGCGGCGACGCCGTCATGAGCATGCTTTATTCCAGTCGCGCCGTGCCGCTGACCAAGAGCGGCGACTTCGATTTCACCTGGAACGGGTCCATACGCGACACGGGCAATTGGGCCGTGCTCAAGGGCAGCCCGAATATGCAGAACGCGTTAAAATTCCTGGACTTCTTCGTGCAGAACCCCACCGAGCACCTGCCGTTCAGCACCGAGGTCAGCTTCGATTCGAACAATAAGGAAGCGAGCGCGCAAGCGCCTCCCGAAGAGCGGCGCTATCGGCCAAGCTATCCCGAAAATTACGAGAAGCTGATCATCGCCGACTATGCGTGGATCGCCAGCGAGCGCGCCAAGATGCGCGAGCGCTGGGTGTCCTGGCTGACGCGGTAGCCGACCATGTTGGTCAATTATACGGCGGCCGCTCATTGGCCGATCGATGCGAGCCGCCTCGATCTCGTCGAGGAATTCCGCCGTAAGCCACGCGGCCCCCATGGGGATGAGCTGCAAAAGCTCCTGCATCGCATGCGCTGGTCCGGCGATTCCGAGGCGAGCGGCCGCTACGTGCTCGTCGTGAAGGAGCCCGGACGACGATGGGCGCTTGGCCGCTTGCCGCGGATGCGCGGCAAGCCGATCGAGATTCTGTCCAACCAGGTCTTCACCTCCATCGCCGAAGCGGAGTGGGAAGTATTCAAGCGGCGTTGGGAGGCGCTGACCGGGACCTCCCTGCCCCCATCGTTCAAGGAACCAATGGCATGACCGATACAACGGCCGTTCTGGGCTATGCATGGCCGCTGATCGTCTCGCCCGGCGAGCCGATCGCTTTCCACCTGTCGAGCAAAACGCTAGACGGCGCCGAGGCGACGCTGGTGCGCGTGCGATGCGCAGACCCGGATCCGAACGGACCGGGTCTGAAGCTGACGGAACTCGACTGCGCGATCAACGGACCGGTCGCCCTCGCCAATCAGCCCATTTATCCCGGTTCTTGCGCCATCATTCCAGATTCGCCGACGCTGGCGAAGCTTGGCGCGTTCACCGTCGGCGCTTTTCTCTGGCCGACCTTGCCCGGCGCCCGTCCGCAGACGATCCTGTCGCGCTGGCGGGAAGATATCAAGGCCGGCTGGCGGCTTGGCCTCGACGCCGATGGTTGTCTTGAGTTTGTGCTGGCCGCCAAGGGCCAGTCCTGGCGCGTCGCGTCGCGGCTTCCTCTATTGACCCGGGAATGGGTGCTGGCCGGCGGCGCCTACGATCCCGCTACCGGACGCATCAGCGTGATGGTCCGCAGCCTCGACCCACAAGCCGGACGCGACCGCAGCGTTGTCGTCGAGGGCGAAGGGCCGACATCGCTTTCCTGGCCCATGGATACTCCGCTCGTCATCGCCGCCCGCGCCAAAGACGCTGGCGACGCGGCCCTTTGCGAAGCCTTCTACGACGGAAAGATCGATCGCCCGCGCGTCTACGCCGCCGCGCTATCGATCGATGGGCTGCATCGCCTTTGCGAAGCCGCCACGCCCGCTGCCGCCGATCCTCTTCTGATCGCCGCCTGGGACTTCTCTCAGGATATCCCGACCGATCAGGTGCGCGATCTCTCGGCGCATCGACTGCACGGCGTGTTGCGCCAGATGCCGACGCGCGCGATGACGGGGGTCAATTGGAATGGAAGCAGCGAACGCTGGACCGAAGCGCCATCGCAATATGGAGCCATCCATTTCCATAGCGACGACATGGCGGACGCTGGTTGGGCCCCCACGCTTCATCTGACGACGCCAAGCGCTTGGCGCAGCGGCTTCTATGCGCTGCGGTTGCGAGCCAGGCAGGGGAACGCCGACCCGGTGGAAAGCTTTGTCGCGTTCTTTGTGCGCGCGGAACTCGGCAAGCCTCAGTCGCGGCTCGCCTTCGTCGCTAGCACGGGCACTTTCCTAGCTTACGCCAATAGCGCGCTTCGTCTTGACCAGGTGCATGCCGAAGCCATGCTGGAGGGGCTGCTCACGCTATCGCACGACGATCTCTACCTCCAGGAGCATCGCGAGCTCGGCCTCTCCACCTACGACACCCACAACGACGGAAGCGGCTGGAGCATCAGCACGGCCCGTCGCCCCATCCTTAATACGCGGCCGCGCGGCAATGTTTTCAACTATGGAAACGACACGCATTTGCTCGATTGGCTCGAGGAATTGGGGCAGTCCTACGATATCATTACCGACGACGATATCCATCGCCATGGCGTCCAGACGCTGGCGCCCTACGCCTGCGTCATCACAGGCTCGCATCCCGAATATATCAGTCGGGAAATATGGGACGCTTTCGACGCTTATCAGCAAGGCGGCGGTCGCCACATGTATCTTGGCGGCAATGGATTCTATTGGCGCATCGCCTATCATCCGACGCTGCCGCATACGATCGAGATGCGACGCGGCATGAGCGGATTGCGCACCTGGGAGGGAGAAGCGGGAGAAACCGCGCTTGCTTTTACCGGAGAACCGTCCTGTACGTGGCGGAGCAACGGACGCCCGCCTCAGCGCCTGCTCGGCGTCGGTTTCGATGGACAGGTATTCACAGAATCCTCTTTCTACCGCTGGCTCGACGGCGCTCGCGACCCCTCTGTAGCGTGGCTGACAGAGGGCGTCGATCTCGACGCGCCGCTGGGCGATTTCGGCCTGCGCGGCAATGGCGCGGCTGGCATCGAAATCGATCGCGTCGAACCAACGCTGGGCTCGCCGCCCGGCCTGGTATGGCTGGCGACGGCCGACCGCCTCGGTTACGGCGGAACGCCGACCCCTGAAGAACTGCGCACGCTGCATCGCGGCATCATGGGCGACCAAAATGCGCAAGTGAGGGCTGACCTCGCTTTCTTCCCTACGGCCAACGGCGGCGCTGTCTTTTCGACTGGCTCCATCGCCTGGGTCTGCGCTCTTTCGCATGCAGGCTATCGGAACAACGTCAGTCAGGTGACGGGCAATGTTCTCAGGCGCTTTCTGGACAGCACGCCTCTCTGAACAAACATCTATTCTTGAACGAAAACCGCGCTTGGCAAGGAACGACTTTCATGACTGCAAAGGCAGCGTCCGCAACGCCCAATTTTCGCAACGAAACGGGCGAATCGCCGGGCGCCGATATATGGCGCGACGCCTGGGGCATCCCGCACATCAAAGCGCGCTCCCGATCGGACGCCTTCGCGGCGCTCGGCTTTGTCCATGCGCGGGACAGGCTTTGGCAGATGGAGGCGTTGCTTCGCCGGGGCACCGGACATTATGCCGAATGGGTCGGCAAAGTGGCGGTTAGCGGCGATATCCTGGCGCGGCAGGTGAACACCGCCGGCGCCTCGCAACGAGATTTCGCCGCTCTGGGAGCGGAAGCCCGCGCGATGCTGGAATCCTACGCGCGCGGCGTCAACGGCTTCATCGCAACCGGCTATCGTCCCGTCGAATATCGGTTGCTCAACGTCGAGCCGATCGCGTGGCTTCCCTGGCACTCGATCGCGGTGATGAGGCAAATCGGATTTCTGATGGGTTCGGTCTGGTGGAAGCTGTGGCGCGCCTCCTCTTTGCCAATCGTCGGGGCGGAGGGAATCGCCAAGCTGCGCTTCGAAGACGGGGGAAACGAACTTCTGTGCCTACCTCCAGGCCTTGAGACAGGGCCCTATCGCGCGGCGCTCGAAGATCTGCGTCCGGGAATTGAAGCCTTGCTCGATATCGCGGCCCCCGATGTCACCGGCGGCGGCAGCAACAACTGGGCGTTAAGCCCCGACCGCACCGCGACGGGGCGTCCGCTGCTCGCCGGCGACCCGCATCGCGTGTTGGAAATGCCCAATATGTACGCGCAGATCCATCTGGCCTGCGACGAATTCGATGCGATCGGCCTGACCGTTCCCGGCGTGCCAGGTTTCCCCCATTTCGCCCATAACGGGTCAGTCGCCTGGTGCGTCACCCACGCTTTCGTGGATATTCACGACCTCTATGTCGAGCGCTTTTCCGACGATGCGCAGACGTGCCTGTTCAAGGGTCAATGGGAGCCGGTTCAACGGCGTCGCGAACACATCGCCGTCAAAGGCGAAACCGATGTCGGGGTCGAGGTTGTGGAGACGCGGCATGGCCCGATCATCGCCGGCGATCCGAGCAAGGGCTCGGCGCTGGCGCTCCGTTCGATGCAGTTTGCGGAGACCGACCGGTCCTTCGATTGCCTGATTCCGATGTTGCGGGCGAAGACGGTCGAAACGCTCTACGAGGCGACGCGCGAATGGGGTTTGATCGACCATAATCTCGTCACAGGGGACTCGGCCGGCAAGATCGGCTATCGCGTCCGCGCCAAGGTGCCGCGGCGGCCCCGTTCGAACGGATGGCTGCCAGTCCCCGGCTGGACTGGAGAGCACGAATGGGACGGAATTATTGATTGGAGCCGCATGCCGACCGCCATCAATCCGCCTGGCGGCGCAATCGTCACCGCGAACAACCGCGTCGCCGCCGAGGGCGACGATTATCTCTGCACCGATGCGATGCCGCCCCACCGCGCACGGCGCATTTGGCGGCGCCTGGCGGCGCAGGCGTCCGCTTCGGTCGACGACATGGCGGCGATCCACCGCGATCTCGAGACGATTCCGGGTCAGGAAATGCGCGAGCGTCTTCGCGCGGTGACGGTGAGCGAACCGGCCGCTGCGGCTTTGCATCGCGCCATTCTGGATTGGGATGGGCTTATGACGGCGGCCTCGAAAGGCGCGACCGCTTACAATGCCGTGCGCCTGGCGTTGACGAAGCTGGTCGCCGACCGCAGCGGCCTACGCGCCGCGATGGAGAGCCCCTATGCCCAGGTGCCCCCGGGCACGAACGCCGAGAATCAATTGTGGTGGGCGGTTCCAGGGCTTTTGCGCAACGACGATCGTTCGCTGCTCGGCGGGGCGTCATGGGAAGAGCTCTTGCAATTGGCGCTCGCGCAAGCCGCCGCGACGCCGCTGGAGGATTGGGGCGTCGCGCATTTGCCGCGTCTCGTTCATCCGCTATCCGGTACCTTTCCTGACGAAGCGGCCAGGCTCGATCGGGTCTCAGCGCCCGTCGGCGGCGACAATGATACGGTTTTCGCCACGGGGTGCGCCGGAAGCATTGGCTCTCGGGCGGTATATGGCTCATTGTCCCGCTATGTCTTCGATGTCGGCGCTTGGGAGAATTGCCGCTGGATCGTCTTTCACGGCGCCTCTGGCGAACCGGGCAATTCCTCGCATATGAACCAGAACGCGACCTGGGCCGCCGGCGAGATGGTTCCCATGCTTTACGATTGGGCGAAGATTGCGACGGATGCGTCCTCGCGTCAGCGTCTGTTCTTCGGGGATGGGGGCGTGTATGCCTCGGGGCCTGAAGAGGCGCTTGCACAGGGATAGATATCGATGCTGGGCGGACTGAAAGTCAGCAATCGCGAAAATTTCACGTCGCGCGTCTACACCCAGCTCCGGGAAGCTTTGATGGCTGGACGCTTCTGGCCGGGGCAACGGCTGCGGATCGGCGAGATGGCTTTGGCGATGGGCGTCAGCCAGACCCCGGTTCGCGAAGCGATCATGCAGCTCGTTCGCGAAGGAGGGCTGGAGATCCGGTCCAGCCAGGCGATCACCGTCGCCAATCTCTCGCTGTCCCGCTACAAAGAGCTGCGCGAGGTGCGCTTGCTGCTGGAAGGCCTCGCCACCGAGAAAGCGACCCCATTGATAACGTCGAGCGATCTCGTGCGGCTTGAGCAAACGCATCGGGAATTGATCGCGGCGGAGAAGAGTGGCGATTTCGAGGCCGCGACGCTGACCAATTTTCACTTTCATTTTCTGATCTATCGCGCTTCGCAGATGAGCGATCTCGTGTCGATTCTGGAGAGCGTTTGGTTGCGCAACGGTCCGTTGCTCAAATTCCTCTATCCCTACGCGCCCCCGACCTATCCCGGCGCGCATCAGCATCTCACCCTGATCGAGGCGCTGCGTCGTCGCGACCCCGCGGCCGCCCGCCAGGCGGTTCAGGACGACATGATCGAAGGCGGCGCTGGCCTTGTCGCGCTAATGGGCAAGATGGAAACCGGCGAAGTTGCGCTCGTCGATGCGCCCGATGGCGGCATGCATTTGAGCTTTCGCACTCCACAGAAGCGCAAGGCGGCGGTGCGCGAGACACAGGGGTGAGGGCCATGCGCGTCGCCCAATCCTCAGGCTTGACGGATATATCATATATTGTAAGCTGAGGAAAACTAAAAGGGCTGCGCGATGAATGTCCATACAGAGACGCCAGACCAGAAGCTTCGGGCGCGCGCACGGCGCGTCATTCCCGGCGGCATGTTCGGCCACATGCGCAGCGAGGGGTTGCCGGCGGGCTATCCGCAATTTTTCGAACGCGGCGAAGGATGCCATCTTTGGGACGTCGATGGCCGGCGTTATGTCGACTTCATGTGCAGTTGGGGCCCGATCGTCTTGGGCCACAAACATCCGGCGGTAACGGAGGCGGTGCAGCGCCAAATGGCGGCAGGCGACTGCCTCAACGGGCCGTCCGAGCGTATGGTGGAGTTGGCCGAGCGTCTTGTCGACCTCATCCCGCACGCCGACTGGGCGATGTTCTCGAAGAACGGAACCGACGCCACGACCACCTGCGTGACCCTGGCGCGCGCCGCGACCGGGCGCCGCAAGATATTGGCGGCGCGAGGCGCCTATCACGGCGCGGTTCCCTGGTGCTCGCCCCATCCGCTCGGCGTGACGGCGGAGGATCGCGCGCATCTGCTGACGTTCACTTACAACGACATTGCGAGCCTTGAAGCGGCGGTCGCAAGCGCGGGCGACGATCTTGCCGGCGTGATCGTTTCGGCGTTCCGGCATGACTATGGTTTTGATCAGGAACTGCCGGACGCGGCCTTCGCAAAACGCGCGCGCGAACTCTGCGACGCCAAGGGCGCGGCGCTAATCCTGGATGACGTCCGCGCCGGCTTTCGGCTCACCTTGCGCGGAAGCTGGGATCTGGTCGGGGTGCAGCCGGACCTCAGCGCCTGGAGCAAGGCGATCGCCAACGGCTACGCCCTGGCGGCGGTGACGGGCAATGACCGGTTCCGCGATGCGGCCTCACGCATATTCGTCACGGGCTCATTCTGGTGCAGCGCCGTGTCGATGGCCGCCGCGGTGGCGACGCTCGACGTGCTTGAAAGCATCGACGGACCGCGCCAGATGCGCGAAATGGGGTTGCGTCTTCGCAAGGGCATCGCGGCGCAGGCTAAGGCCGCCGGAATCGGCATACGCCAAAGCGGACCGCCGCAGATGCCGACGCTTCTCTTCGACGACGACGCGGATTTCGCCAAAGGCGAGCGTTTCACGCTGGAGGCGTTGAAGCGCGGCGTCTACCTGCATCCGCGCCACAATATGTTTCTGTCAACGGCGCATACTACGGCGGATATCGACTTTGCGTTGGAAGCGACCAAGGCCGCTTTCGACGCCATGAGCGCGACGTAAGTTGCTGGCACGATTTTTGTATTCATATATGATATACTTCTATGGACGCCAGGCGTGGGCAATAGGCCGCTAACGCCCTCGTCATAAACGCTGAAGCCGGAGGGGACCTAAATGGCCACTTTAGGACGACGGGATTTCTCTCGAGGAGCGTTGGCGATCGGCGCGCTGGCGTGGCTACCGATGAACTCTGGATCGGCGCTCGCGCAAGCCAAGAAGGGCGGCGCCCTGGCTTACGCAACCGTCTCCGGCCCGGGCACGCTCGATCCGCATGTTTCGTCGAGTCTGGTCGAACTGGAAGTCATTCATAACGTCTTCGAGGGGCTGGTTGCGCTCGATGGCCAGAACGCGACAAAACCGATGCTCGCCGCCAAGGCGACCCCTTCGGCCGACTCGAAGGCCTATACGTTTGAGCTCCGGCGCGGCGTCAAATTCCACAATGGCGACGAACTCACTTCGGCCGATGTCCAGGCGTCGCTTGAGCGCTATCAGCGCGTCAGTCCCAATGCGAGCGCGCTGGCGGATGTCGAGCGATACGAGGCCCCTGATCCCTATACGCTCATCATCCATCTCAAGGTCCCCAATTACGTTCTGCTGGATGCGATGAAGGGGCCGATCTTTCCCTTCATGATCCTGCCAGCGTCGCAAAAGGATAAGCCGGCGCGCAGCGTTGACGTGATCGGAACAGGCCCGTTCTCGCTGGGCGAATGGGTGAAGGACAGCCATCTCGTCATCAAGCGCTTCGACGGCTACGCGCCCGATATGAGTTCGCCCGGGCGCGACGGCTATGCCGGCCGAAAGACCGCCTATCTCGATTCCGTGCTTTATCGTTTCATTCCAGAGGCGACGACGCGCATCGCGGCGCTGCAGACGGGCGAAGTGCAACTGGCGTCGACCATCCCGACCGAGTTGCGCGCACAGGTCGAACAACGCCCGGAGCTGGCCATTCGCGAGGTGTTTCCCCTCGGCGGCAGCTACATCATCGTCAATTCCCAGCACGGGCCGACCGCCAACGTGCTGATCCGCCGGGCCATCGGCGCCGCGATCGACATTAACGAGATCATCGATGCGACGGGCGGCATCAACAAGCCCAACCCCTGGATGTCGTTTCCCGGCACGCCTTACTATTTGGGCGATGCCGCGCCGACGCCTTGGTACGACGTGAAGAGCGCCGACAAAGCCAAAGAACTGCTGAAGCAGGCCGGTTATAACAACGAAAAAATCATCATCGAGACCAATAGCAATTACCAGTGGATGCGCACGACCATGCTGGTCGTCGCCGAACAACTCAAGCAAGCCGGGATGAACGTCGACGTGCAGGTCGTCGACTGGACGACCAACGCCGCCCATATGCAGCAGGGAAGCGGCGACTGGAATCTGTCGACGACGCTATTCGGCCCCGAACATATTTTAGGGCCCTCGCCATGGCGGCCGCTGATCTACGCATTTTCAAGCATCAAAGGCGACGATGCGCTCGACGCCGCTTACAAGGAGTTCTTCGCCGGAGCCGATCTCGAAAAGCGGCGCGCGGCCTGGCTGAAGATCCAGCAGATCGTGCTGGGCGACGCGCATATGATCAAGATCGCGGATTCTGGCCGCCTGAGCGGTTATGCAAAGAAGCTGAAGGCGCAATCCGACTATGCCGGCATCCTGCAACTCTGGGATATTTACCTGGAATAGACGGACGATTTCGGCGTGAAGGCAAGAGCGGTTTCCTAGAGTTCTGATCTTCGCCGAAAGATTTGCGAACCGCGGCGACGACAACGGAAGAGCGAGGCGCTCATGGCGCGGCTGATCGCGCTTAGGATTCTGCAGGCGGCGCCGGTGATCGTCATTGTGTCGATCCTGGCTTTTCTGTTGATCAATCTGCTGCCGGGCGATCCGGCCGTGGTGATCGCCGGCGATCAGGCCTCTCCAGAAGCCATTGAAGCCGTCCGCCATAATCTCGGGCTCGACCGGCCGCTCATCGAGCAATTAGGCATCTGGTTCGTCCACCTGGCGCACGGCAATTTCGGCGCATCGCTGGTGCTGAACCAGAGCGTTCTTTCCGCGATGGGCGAGCGTCTGCCGGTGACATTGTCATTGGCCGGACTATCGATCGCCATCACGCTGCCGATCGGGATCTTCGCGGGCGCAATCGCAGCTTATTATCGCCAGACCTGGATCGACTCGTTCGTCATGACGGTCGCCCTTATCGGCGTCTCGGTCCCGGCGTTCTGGATCGCCATTCTTTCGGTGATTCTGTTCAGCGTGATTCTGCGGTGGTTTCCGACCAGCGGATACGTGGAATTCTCTCACGATCCCGGGCTTTGGCTGCGGTCGCTGGTTCTGCCGGCGGTCATGCTGTCTCTCTTCCAGATCGGCTTTCTCGCGCGCATGACCCGTTCGGCGATGCTTGACGTGCTGAGCCAGGATTTCATCCGAACCGCCCGATCCAAGGGCCTGAGCGAATGGACGACGGTTGGCAAGCATGCCTTCCGCAACGCCCTGATCCTGATCATTACGGCGATCGGCATTTTGCTTTCGACCGCGATCGGGGGGTCCGTGGTGATCGAGCAAGTCTTCGCCTTGCCCGGCGTCGGCCGTTTGGTGGTGCAAGGCATATTGGCGCGCGATTATCCCCTGGTGCAGGGCGTGATGCTGATCTACGGCTTCGCCTTTGTCGCAATCAATCTGGCTGTCGACCTGCTTTACACATTCGCGGATCCGCGGGTGCGATATGACTGACATCGCGGCGGGTTCGATTTCAGGATCGCTTGCGCCACGCCGGCGATTTGTGCTGCTGCGCCGGCTGGCGGGACACCGCTCCTTTCAGGTCGGCCTGATTCTTGTCGCGCTGCTGACTCTGGCGGCGATCTTCGCGCCCGTCATCACGGGCGTCGATCCGTCGAGCATGAAAGTACGGTTTCGCTTCAAGCCGCCTTCCGAAGCTTTTCCGTTCGGGACCGACAATTTCGGCCGCGATATTTTCACGCGCGTTCTCTATGGGGCGCGCGTTTCGCTTTGGATCGGTCTCGCCGTCGCCGCCATGTCGGGACTGTTTGGCGCGGTCATTGGCATTCTCGCAGCGCAGTTTCGCCGGCTCGATGCGATTCTGATGCGCGTGATGGACGCGCTGATGTCGTTCCCCGCCATCTTGCTGGCGCTGGGCGTCACGGCGGCGTTGGGGCCGCGTATGGAGAGCGTCATCATCGCGCTCACCGTCGCCTATGTGCCGGCGGGCGTGCGCATCGTGCGCGCCTCCGCCCTGGTCGTGCGGGAACTCGACTATGTGGAGGCCGCGCGCATTGCCGGCGCGTCCAACATCCGGATCATGGTCCGCCATATCCTGCCCAACAGCATCAGTCCGCTGATCGTGCATGTCACCTTCGTCTTCGCTTACGCCATTCTGGCGGAAGCCGCGCTCAGCTTCCTGGGCGTCGGCGTCCAGCCGCCGACGCCCAGTTGGGGCAATATCATCGCGGAAGGGAGAGACTATGCGACAGAGGCGTGGTGGGTGATGCTGTTTCCGGGCCTCGGGATCAGTCTGGCTGCGCTCGGGCTCAATCTGCTGGGGGACGGCCTGCGCGATATCTTGGATCCGCGCCTGAAAGGACGGGGCTGACATGGCCTCTCCGCTGGTTTCGATTGACGACCTGACCGTGCAATTTCGCACCGATCGCGGTTGGGCCAACGCCGTCGAAGGCGTTTCTTTCGATATTGCGGAAGGCGAATGCGTGGGCGTGGTTGGCGAATCGGGCAGCGGCAAGAGCGTCACGGCGCTTTCGATCCTGCGGCTGCACGCGCGCGGCGCCGCAAGATATTCGACAGGCGCCATCTCCTATGCCGGCCGCGATCTGCTGCAGGCGTCCGAGCGCGACCTGCGCCGCATTCGCGGACGCGACATCGCCATGGTGTTCCAGGATCCGATGTCGTCGCTCAATCCGGTCCTAACGATCTGCGACCAGATCTCTGAATCCTTGCGCCTGCATCAGGGCATGTCGCGCGCCGCGGCGCGCAAGAAAGCTATCGAATTGCTTGACCTCGTGCGCATCCCGGACGCGGCGCGGCGCGTTGACGAATATCCGCACCGGTTGTCGGGAGGGATGCGCCAACGCGTGATGATCGCCATCGCCATCGCCTGCCGCCCGCGTCTGTTGATCGCCGATGAACCGACAACCGCGCTCGACGTAACGATCCAGGCGCAAATCCTCGAACTGCTGCGCGACTTGCGCGCCGAACTCGGGATGGCCGTGATGTTGATCTCGCACGATCTCGGCGTGATCGCAGAATTCGCCCGACGCGTCATCGTGATGTACGCGGGCCGCATCGTCGAGGATGCGCCGGTCGATGTTCTCTTCCAGTCGCCGCGCCATCCCTATACGGAAGGCCTGATGGCCTCCATGCCGGCGCTGGACGGAGGCGCCGCGCGGCTCTACGCCATACCCGGCCGCATTCCCGATCCAGACGAAACAATTGATGGCTGTCGCTTCGGTCCGCGCTGCGCGCATTCCGAGCCGATTTGCCGCACAGCGCCGCCGCGGCTGATTGCGATCGCCGACGGGCATCGCCTGCGCTGCACGCCCCGCACCCGCGCCGCGGACTTAACCTGATGGCTGACGACGCTCTCGTCGAAGTGCGCGATCTCGATATGGCCTTCAACGTCGGCAAGGCGCGTGCGCGGCGGACCACGCTGCAGGTTCTACGCAAGCTGTCGTTCGATGTCGGCCGCGGCGAGACGCTGGGCCTGGTCGGCGAATCGGGCTCCGGCAAATCCACTGCCGGACGCATCCTAGTCGGGCTGTTCGAGCCGACGGGAGGTTCGGTCAAACTGTTCGGCCGCACGATCACGGGACCCGAGCGCAAGGCGAATCTCGCCGCCGTGCGATCGCGCGTCCAATTCGTGTTCCAGGACCCGCATGCGGCGCTCAATCCGCGCATGCGCGTGGGCGATTCCATCGCCGAGCCGATCGACATCGCCGGCGCGCATACGCGTCGCGACAGGAGCCATCGCGTCAAAGAACTACTTGAGATGGTCGGCCTGCCCCGCGACGCCGCTGAGCGGTTTCCGCATGAATTTTCCGGCGGCCAGCGGCAGCGGATCGTCATCGCCCGCGCGCTCGCGCTCGAGCCCGGCTTCATCGTCTGCGACGAACCCGTATCGGCGCTCGACGTCTCGATGCAGGCGCAGGTCGTCAATCTGTTGATGGACCTGCAAACGAAATTCGGGATCGGCTACCTCTTCATCGCCCACGATCTTGCGGTGGTCCGCGCCGTCGCCCAACGCGTCGCCGTCATCTACGCCGGTTCGATCGTCGAGATAGCTTCGAAGGACGCGCTCTACGAGCAGCCACAGCACCCCTATACGCAGGCGCTGCTTGACGCCGTTCCCCGCCCTGATCCCGCACGGGTGAGAGGCCCGGTGATCGGCGGCGAAGTTCCCAGCCTGCTCGCGCCGCCGCCGGGCTGCCGATTTCATACGCGATGCCCTCACGCCATGCCGCGCTGCCAGGTCGAAGAGCCCAGGCTTCGCGAGACGGCGCCCGGCCGCCAAACCGCCTGTCACCTCTACGAAACCCTCTAAGCCGCCCTCTTCCAACTTTTCCAACCTGCAAGGCTGCTCAATCATGGCGAATACTGACCTTCTCTTCATGCCGGCGATTACCGCTGCCGCCCTAATCCGCCGCAAGAAGCTATCGCCCGTCGAATATATGGATACGGTTCTGGCGGCCGTCGAGCGTCTGCAACCCAAACTCAATTGCTTCGTGACGGTGACGGCCGATCATGCGCGCGAAGGCGCGAAAGCCGCGGAGCAGGCGGTCATGTCAGGGCAAAAGCTCGGCCCGCTGCATGGCGTTCCCGTCAGCATCAAGGACCTGATTCCGACCAAGGGCGTTCGCACCACTTTCGGGTCGATCGCTTTCACCGACAATGTCCCCGACCGCGACGATATCCTGGTCACCCGGCTGCGCGCGGCCGGCGCCATCATGATCGGCAAAACGACGACGCCCGAATTCGGCATCAAAGGTCAAACCGACGCGCCGATCTTCGGCACGACGCGCAACCCCTGGAATCTCGAACGCACGCCGGGAGGCTCAAGCGGCGGCGCGGCAGCCGCCGTCGCCTCGGGTCTCGGCCCGATCGGCCTTGGCAGCGATGGCGCGGGATCGACGCGCATCCCCGCGGCGTGCTGCGGCCTTGTCGGCCTCAAAGGCACGACAGGAGCCGTGCCCTATCAAGAAGCGCGCGATGCGTTCGGCAATGTCGTCGCAGCGGGCCCGCTGACGCGAACGGTGGCCGATGCCGCGATCATGCAGGCGGCGATGGCGGGCGCCGACCCGATGGACCCCTGGACCGTGAATGCGGCTCCATTAGGCCAGATTTCACCCGCGCTCTTGTCGCAAAATCTGTCCGGCCTGCGCATCGGCTATCTCAGCCGCGCCGCCAACAAGGCTGTTTCAGCCGATGTCGTGAAAAACACGAAAGATTCTCTTGGCGCACTGAACGATCTGGGCGCCGATGTCGAAGAAGTGATCGCTGAAGTCGATTGGATATCAGACGACCAGCGGGTGCTGTATCTCTGCTCCATCGCCAATAATCTGGGTGCAGTGGTTGAGCGTTTCGGCGACCAGACCGACCACGTTTTGCGGGCCTATGTCGCCGCGGGCAAGAAATACGACATCGCCGCTTACATCAAGGCGATCGCGGCGCGCACGCGTTTGTTTCGCGCCGTCCAGGGCCTGTTCGAGACATACGATTTCCTGGTCTCGCCGACATTGACCCGCACCGCGCTCGCCGCCGATTTCAATGGCGCCTCGGGCGTTGTGGAGATCGACGGCGAAGGGATCGGGCCTGCGCAGCCGCACCTGACCGGATTCGTCTATCCCTTCAACCTCACCGGCCATCCCGCCCTTTCCGTTCCATCGGGCTGGGCGCAGGACGGCTTGCCGACGAGCGTCCAGATTATCGGCCCTCGTCATAGCGACGGCGACATCCTGCGGCTCGGCGCCCTGTTGGAGCAGGCGCGTCCATGGGCCGACCGCAGGCCATCGATCGCGACGACGTGATCGTCGCGGCTGGTTCTGCGTGGCGGCCAGAGCGGCGATGCGATATTCCTTAAGTCAGCTCTTCCCCGGCCTCGCTTTTTTCGGCAGGAATTTCTCATGACGACAAGGCATTTCACCGCTGCGGATCTCGAAATTCTCAAGCGCTGGGATACGCCAACGATCTGCAATGGGCTCGAACTCGTGGCGCCCGAACGGCGCGCCATCGGCTTTACCGTCGAGCCGATGATCGCCGTCGATCGCAAGCTGCCGCCGATCGTCGGCGTGGCGCGGACCGGCCTCATCCGCGCGAAAGAGAAGCCGCGCGGACCAATCCCGTCGCGCGAGGATTGGTACGACTATGTCGCCGCCGCCGATCTACCCACGATCGCGGTGCTGCAGGACATCGACGATCGTCCGGGCTACGGCGCGTTCTGGGGCGAAGTCCAGTCCACCGTCCATTGGGGACTGGGCGTATTGGGCTGCGTCACCAATGGATCGTTCCGCGACCTCGATATGATCGCCGCCGGCTTTCAGATCATCGGCGGCCGCATCGGCCCGAGCCACGCTCATGTGCATATGGTCCAGATGCGCTGCGAGGTGAATGTCTTCGGCATGCTCGCCAGGGATGACGATGTGATCCACGCCGATTTCCATGGCGCCGTCATCATTCCCGCAGAAGCAGTAAAGAAGCTGCCCGATGCGATAGAGCTTGTTGCGCGTCGCGAAAAGGCGATCCTGGATGTGGCCCGCGCCCCAGGCTTCACCAGCGCCAAGATGCGGGAGGCGCTGAAACGGGCCGGCGAAATTCATTAAGGCCGCGTCGGAGCGGGTCAGGATTCTATTTTAGACTATCGAGGCGCCGTCTTCCCGGCTCACGAGACCGCCTCCTTGAAGAATCCCGCCTTCTCCCGCAAGCGCCATCGCACCAGAAGCAGGACTGAGACGCAGGCGAGACCGCAAGCCAGTCCGATCCACAGTCCCACACCCGCCAGCGATGTTTCGAAGGCGAGCAGCGCGCCGACCGGCAGGCCGATGCCCCAATAGCCGAATAGAGCGATGAGCATCGGCGCGCGCGCATCATGCACGCCGCGCAGCATGCCTGCCGCCACCGCCTGCGCGCCGTCGAATATCTGGAACAAAGCCGCGACGCGCAGAAAGGCGCCTGCGCGTTCGACGGTTTCGGCATTGGCCGGCGCGTCGACATCAATGAAGCCCGACAACAGGAATTTTGGAAACAGCAGCATCGTCGAGGCGGATAGAACCATGAAACCAAGGCCGATCGTCAGCGCTGTCCAGCCCGAACGCGACACGTTCACGCGATCGCACGCGCCGAAGGCATGGCCGACCCGCACCGTCGCCGCCTGGCTGAGGCCCAGCGGAATCATGAAGGCCAATGAGACGATCTGAAAGACCACCGCATGGGCTTCGAGCGCCGCCGCGCCGATCAGACCCATGAGGAACACCGACGCAGCGAAGATCGTGATCTCGAATGTGATGGTCAGACCGATCGGCGCTCCGAGCCGCCACAATTGCCCAAGCTTGCGCCAGTCGATCCGCCAGACACTGCTGAACAGCCTGTAGCGCGCCAGGTGCGGATCGATGAAGGCGTAAGAGATGAGCACCAGCAGCATGAAGCATTGCGACAAGAACGTGGCGAGGCCCGAACCGAATATGCCGAGTGCCGGGAGGCCGAGCTTGCCGAAAATCAGCAGGTAATTGGCGGCTGCATTGACGCCAACCGCCAGCACGCCGGCAAGCAGCGTCGGGCCGGTTCGATTGAGCGCAGAGAAAACCGAACGCGCTGCGAAGAACAGAAAGGCGGGCGCCAGCGCCCATTGCAAGCCGTGCAGATAGATCGCCGCTTGCGCGGCGAGATCCGGCTCCTGGCCAAATGCGATCAGAATGCTTTGCGCATTCCACAGCAACGCCCACATCGGCAAAGCCACGGCGATCGCGCTGATGAACGCTTGATGAGCCGCGAGGCGCGGCCCGGCGACATCATCGGCATTGGCGCCGACAAGGCTGGCGACGATCGGCGCGGCGGCGCCAATCAGCCCGATCCCAAACAGCAGCAGAGGCAGGAACAGATTGTAACCGAGCGCGCCAGCGGCAAGCGCCTTGGGCGACAGCCAGCCCAGCATCATCAGATCGGTCGTCGTCATCGCGCTTTGTGCGACATTGGCGACAATGAGCGGCCAGCTCAACGCCAGCATCGCGGCGGCTTCGCGCGCGAACCACGGGCGCGAAGACGCTGCGCGGGTATTGTCAGTTTCGACGGTTTGAAGCATTGACCCATTCCACAGGTTGGGCCACGACAAAAGCGAGCTTCGTCCGCCAGAAGGCCTTGATAAGACATTCCCGCCCGTCAGCCAAATCGACGTTTCCCACCCAGAGGTTTCCGATGCCCGACGCCAAAACCCTTCTCATCCTCGATGTCGACACCGGCATCGACGATGCGCTTGGCCTGCTCTACGCCTGCGCCGCGCCGCAGGCGACGATCCTCGGCGTCTCGACGGTCGCGGGCAATGTCGATCTCACGCGCGCGACGCGCAACACACGCGCCGTTCTGGCGCTGGCGGGGCGCCCCGAGATTCCGGTCTGGCCAGGCTGCGCGCGCCCGATCATGCGGGAGCCGGAGGATGCGAGCGAAATTCATGGCGGCTCGGGGCTCGGCAATGCGATTCTGCCCGAACCGGCCGTCGCGGCGAATGCCGGCAACGCGATCGACGAAATCGTCGCGGCGGCCAAAGCTCATGCTGGCGAGATCGTCCTCATCGCCACCGGCCCGCTCACCAATGTCGCGGTGGCGCTGATGCGCGAACCCGAATTGCCTAAACTGTTGAAGCGCCTAGTGCTGATGGGCGGCGCTTTCAAGGAGGGCGGCAACACCACGCCGGCGGCGGAGTTCAACATCTGGCATGATCCGGAGGCGGCGCGCATCGTCTTTCAAAGCTTCGGCGGCGAGGGCTCCGCGCCGCTTGTCGCAGTCGGCCTCGACGTCACGCGCCAGACCCTGCTCCTGCCGGAACATTTGAGGGATCTTGCGCGCCGCTGCGAAGGCGCGGCTCACGCCCCCGCCCTTCTGCAATTTCTCCAGGATTCAACGAGGCATTATTTCGAGCGCGTCGAAAAACGCGAGGGCCGCCGCTATTTCGTCATGCACGATCCGCTCGCCATCGCGGCGGCGATCGATCCGACGCTGATCGACACCGCGGCCGTCGCGGTCGATGTCGAAACCACGGGAACGCTGGCCAATGGCATGACGCTCGCCGACTGGCGCGGCGTCTGGCGGCGCAAGCCCAATGCGCAAGTGGCGGTCGGCGTGCGGGCGGAGCGGATGATCGAGGATTTCATCGCCGCGATGGAGAGATTGGCGCGGCGGTAGATTCCACCTCAAACAAACTTCGCGTGATCGCGCACTGTGACGTAACGCATCGGCGCGTCCTCTTCGATTCGAGCAAAGGGCGCGAGCGGCGGCAGGAAATAATTATCGGTCGCATCGTCGTTGACGAGCGATATTTCGCCAGCGAGGACCGCGCCGCCCTCGGCCCAGAAGGAATGGGCGACAAAGGGTTCGAGCGTCAGGCTTTCGCCGGGCTCCAGCGAAACGCGCGCGCCCGGCGCCAAATCGAGCATTTCAGCATCTTTCAGCACTTTGAAATGTTCATCGAGCCGAACGCCTTGCGCGTCGACCTTGAACAATTCGACGACGAATCGCGCGCCGCCGCGGTTCAAAATGTCTTCGGTCTTGACGATGTGGAAGTGATGCGGCGCGCGCTGTCCGTCTTCCGCCATCATCGCCTTTTCGGCATAAAGCCGGCCGCCGCCCGTGGCGAGGCCGCGCCAATCGCCCATGCGCGTCGTGAAGAGCGTGAGGCCTTGTTCGCGATAGGCGCCGGGTGCGAATTCCACGACATTCCAGCCGAGCCCCGCCGCGTTGATGCGCTGAGCCGACACGGGTTGGGCGCGATAGCGCGCCTCGTCCCATAGTGCGAAAGGGGGCAGCTTGAAGCTGTGGCGATCGCATAAAGCCAGCATCGCGTCGATGCGGGCGTCGATGAAGGAGCGGCGCATCAGGCGGCCTCGGACAATTTCGACATCAGCCGCTATTTCGCCTTGGCTTTGGCGCGTTCGATCCCCGCCAGAACAAGCGAATGCGCTTCGGCTGCGTCGCCCCAGCGCGTGATCTTGACCCATTTGTTGGGCTCCAGATCCTTGTAATGGGCGAAGAAATGCTCGATCTGCTTGAGTGTGATTTCGGGCAGATCGACATAATTCTCGATTTTCGCATAACGCTGCGTGAGTTTGGCGGAAGGCACGGCGAGAAGCTTTTCGTCGCCGCCCGCCTCGTCCTCCATCAGCAACACGCCGACGATCTTGCAGCTCATAATGGCCCCGGGAATGATCGCGCGCGTATTGGCCACGATCACGTCGCAGGGGTCGCCATCGTCCGACAGCGTATGGGGGATGAAGCCGTAATTGCCGGGGTAGCGCATCGACGTATAGAGAAACCGGTCGACGACGAGCGCGCCGATCTTCTTGTCCATCTCATATTTGATCGGCTCGCCGCCGATCGGCACTTCGATGACGACATTGACTTCGTAAGGCGGGTTCTTGCCGATCGAAACGGCGTCAACGTTCATGGCCGGGCTCCCGGGAAGGCGAAAACGGACTGATTAGGCCTCAAATCGCCGCAAAGACAATTGTGGCGCGGCGGCGGGCTTACGAACAAGCCGAGCCTTGCGGTCCTTTCATCCGTCATTCGAAGCCGAAGGCGACGCGCTCGCGCGTTTCCTGGCCGAATTTTTCATGGGCGCGCCGCACGACGCGCCCGCCCAAACGGCTGTAGAACCCCAGGGCGCGATCATTGTCGGCCAAGGCCCAGACCAGAAACGACCGATAGCCGTGATCGGCGAGATCCTTTTGCGCGGCCTCGAACATACGCCGCCCAAAGCCGCCGCCCTGATATTCAGGCGCCAGATAAAGCTCAAAGATTTCACCGCTATAGGTCAAGGCGGGCACGCGATTGCGGCCATAGCTGACATAGCCGGCGAGCTTGTCGCCGAAGTCGAGAACCAGCAGCCTTGAGCCGCGCGCGATCGCATTGCGCCACCACATCGGCCCGCGCCGGGCGATCATACGCTCCAGCTCGCGGCCGGGAATGACGCCCTGGTAGGCGTCGCGCCAGGCGGCGTCATGCACGTCCGCGATGCTGACTTCATCGCCGTCGCGAGCCGTTCGGATGGATATGAGCGTGTCGACCATGGACCTGATGTTATGTCCGCCCGAGGCCTGACGGCAAGGTCTTGACAGAGACGAATCTGAACAATTCTCCGAGCGGCCGACACGGCGCCCGGTTTCGCCTGCAAGACCGGAGATCGCCAGCCGCCAGAATTAACCTATTATTTTGTAGAACAGGAATCGCCGGAGCGATCGTTGGCCGGCGCGAAACCTTGCGTTCGCGCGCTATCGGCCAGCGCTAGCTCGCGCTCACCGCCCGGCGGTGCGACGGCGCCTCGATATTGGCGATGACTTCGCCGAACGGGCCGCCGTGGCGCGCGGGCCCGAGATTTGAGCCGGTTGTCGCCTTCAGCGGCAGTTTTGGGAAAACCAGTTCGGCGAAGCGATAGCATTCTTCGAGGTGGGGGTAGCCCGAAAGAATGAAGCGGTCGATGCCGAGCTTCATATATTCTTTCATGCGTTCGGCCACTTCATCGGGATTGCCGACCAAAGCCGTGCCGGCGCCGCCGCGCACCAAGCCGACGCCGGCCCAAAGATTGGGGCTGACTTCGAGCTTGTCGCGCCGCCCGCCGTGCAGGGCGGCCATGCGCTTTTGTCCGACCGAGTCGAAATTGGCGAAGGACTTTTGGGCCTTCTCGATCGCCGCGTCGTCGAGCTTCGAAATCAGGCTGTCGGCGGCGCGCCACGCTTCGGCGGAGGTTTCGCGCACGATCACATGGAGGCGGATGCCAAACGAGAGCGTTCTGCCGCGCTCGGCCGCCATCGCGCGCGCCTTGGCGATCTTCTGCGCGACATCGTTGGGCGGTTCGCCCCAGGTCAGATAGACGTCGACATGTTCGGCGGCGACGCGATTGCCGGCATCGGACGAACCGCCGAAATAGAGCGGCGGATGCGGCTTCTGCACCGGCGGATAGATCAGCTTGCCCTTTTCGATATGAATGTGCTTGCCGTCGTAGGAGACTTCCTCGCCCGCCAGCAATTTGCGATAAACGGTGAGAAATTCGTCGGTCACTTCATAGCGTTCGTTGTGATCGGTGAAGACGCCGTCGCCGCGCAACTCGCCCGGATCGCCGCCGGTGACGACATTGATCAGCAATCGTCCTTCCGAGAGACGGTCCAGCGTCGCGGTCATCCGCGCGGCGACGGTCGGCGTCTGCAGGCCGGGCCGCACGGCGACCAGAAAGCGCAAACGCTGGGTCAGCGGGACCATCGCCGAGGCGACGACCCAGGAATCCTCGCAGGATTTGCCGGTCGGCAAAAGCACGCCGAAATAGCCGAGTTCATCGGCGGCGCGCGCGATCTGGCCGAGATAGTTCAGATTGACATGCCGGGCGTTGACGTCGCTGCCCAGATACCGGCCGTCGCCATGGGTCGGCAGGAACCACAGCACGTCGGTTTGCGCCGCGGGCGGCGGCAGATCGTTGGCGTTGGCCATTGGGATTCCCTTGCACTGACGCTGAGGCGCCGAGGATGAATTTGGCCCTATTTTCTTTCATTGATTGCTATTTGTCTATAGAAAATATATGTTGATTGGCTTCACGATATGACAAGGGCCTAGGAAATTGGCGATGAAGAGCTTTTTGGGACGAATCGCGCGCATCGTCGTCGCCTCAGCGATCCTAGCGGCTTTCGCGGGCGCCGCCGCCGAGGCCGCGGACAAGGTTGTGCGGGTCGGCTACCAGAAATATGGCACATTCCTGCTTTTGAAGGCGCGCGGGTTGCTCGAGAGGAAACTCGCGCCGCTTGGCTATTCCGTCGCCTGGACGGAGTTTCCCGGCGGCCCGCAATTGCTCGAGGCGCTCAATGTCGGCGCTCTCGATTTCGGCATCACCGGCGAAGCGCCGCCGATCTTCGCGCAGGCCGCCGGAGCGCCCCTCGTTTATGTCGCCAATGAACCGCCGGCGCCGCGCGGCGAGGAAATCCTGGCGCCAAAAGACAGCCCCATTCACAGCATCGCCGAGCTCAAGGGCAAGACCGTCGCGCTGAACAAAGGCTCAAACGTCCATTATTTGCTGGTCAAGGCGCTAGAGAAGGCCGGCCTGAAATACACGGACATCAAGACCGTCTTTCTGACGCCGGCGGACGCACGCGCCGCTTTCGAAAACGGCTCGGTCGACGCCTGGGCGATTTGGGATCCTTTCGCGGCCGCCGCCGAAATAACGCTTGAGGCGCGCGTCCTCACCAATGGCGAGGGGGGCGTGGCCGCCAATCGGGAATTTTATCTGGCCGAGCAGAAATTCGCGACGGCCAATCCGGCGGCGGTCGACGCCGTTCTCGCCTCCGTCAGGGAGATCGATGATTGGGCGAAGGATCATATCGACCAAGCCGCGAGCGAACTTAGTCCCGCGGTCGGCATTCCCGCGCCGATCCTGAAACTGGCGCTCGGTCGGCAGTCCTGGGGCGTCCAGCCGATCAACGCCGACGTGACCGCCGACCAGCAGAAAATCGCCGATGCGTTCTATGGCCTCGGGCTGATCCCCAAGCCGATCAAGATCAGCGACGCCGTGCGCGCCAACGGCAGTTGAGGTCCCATGACGCGCTTGTCCCTCCGCCCACCCGACAGCCTCGCCCCGTGGATTCTGCCCGTCGCGCTTCTCGTCGGCTGGGAGTTCGCGGCCGACAGCGGCCTGATCGCCGCGCGCGTGTTGCCCGCGCCGAGCGCGGTCGCGCGGGCCTTTTGGCAGACCTGGCAAGACGGCAGCCTTGTGCAGAACGTCGCCGTCAGCGCCGGGCGCGCGTTGCAGGGGCTGCTGATCGGCGGCCTGCTCGGCCTCGCGCTTGGCATCGTCAACGGCCTCTGGCGCCCGGCTGAAGTCGCGCTTGATTCCTCCCTGCAGATGCTGCGCAACATCCCGCATCTCGCCATCATCCCGCTCGTCATTCTATGGTTCGGCATCGGCGAGGAGGCGAAGATTTTTCTTGTTTCGATCGGCGTTCTCTTCCCCGTCTACATCAACACCTATCATGGCGTGCGCACCATCGATCCGGCCCTCGTCGAAATGGCGCGGGTTTATGGCCTGGGGCCATTGGCTTTGTTCTGGCGCGTCATTCTACCCGGCGCCCTGCCCTCCATATTCGTCGGGCTGCGCTATGGCCTTGGCATCATGTGGCTCACCTTGATCGTCGCCGAGACGATCTCGGCGTCCTCGGGCATCGGCTATATGACGATGAACGCGCGCGAATTCCTGCAAACCGATGTCGTCCTGCTCGGAATCATCATCTACGCCCTGCTCGGCAAGTTCTCGGACGTGATCATAAAACTCTTCGAACGCGCCGCGCTCGCGTGGCATCCGAGCTACGCCAGACCCATTGAGGCCCATGCATGAGTTCGCAGGCGCAGCTTTTCCAGGACGCCTCTTTTGCGTCTTCGCAGCAGCTTCGCGCGCCCGACATCGAGGAGGCGCGGACCGCATCGTCCGCCCGCAGCGGTCTGGCGATCGAGCTTCGCTCGGTATCCAAGGCGTTCGGTCCGCGCGAAGTGTTGAAAGGCCTCGATCTGACCATCCGGCCCGGCGAATTCGTCGTCGTGGTCGGCCGATCGGGCGGCGGCAAATCGACCCTGCTGCGCCTTGTCGCCGGCTTAGAGCGCCCGAGCGCCGGCGCGATCGCGATCGACAACCAGCCGGTCGCGGGACTGCAGGGCGCCGCGCGCATGATGTTCCAGGATGCGCGTCTGCTGCCCTGGCAGAGCGTGATCGCCAATGTCGGAATCGCGCGCGGGCCGGAATGGCGCGCGCGCGCGCTAGAGGCTCTGGCGGCCGTCGGCCTTGCCGATCGCGCCAACGATTGGCCGCGCATCCTGTCGGGCGGCCAGCGCCAGCGCGTCGCCCTCGCCCGCGCGCTCGTCAGCCGGCCCAGCGTGCTCCTGCTCGACGAACCCTTCGGTGCGCTCGACGCCCTGACTCGCGTCGAAATGCACCGGCTGCTTGAGAGCCTGTGGCGCGAATATGGGTTCACCGCATTGCTGATCACCCACGATGTCGCCGAGGCGGTGGCGCTTGGCGACAGGGTGCTGGCGCTGCGCGAGGGCGCCATCGCGCTCGATCTGCCGATCCCGCATAAGAGGCAGCAGCGCGATGCCAGCGACGCGGAGCTCGCCGCATTGCAGGCGCGGGTTCTGGCTGCGGTGTGAGCGGGGCGGCGCGATGACCCGCCAGCCGCTTCTCGCGCACTATGATTGATATTGGACGCCCCAGTCGTCAATCGCGAGCGGCAGCTTTATGATAGGCTCATGGGGAGTTCATCATGACCTTGGAAGAAGCCCGGCGGAAGGCCGCCGCTTGGTGCGCCGCCTGGAACGATCGCGACCTCGACGCGATCATGAGCCATTACGCCGAAAATGTCGCTTTCTCTTCGCCCACCGTCGTCGCCCGCTGGGGCCTTGCTGACGGATGGTTGCACGGCAAGGCCAAACTCCGCGACAATTTCGCCATCGGCGTGAAAGCGCCAGGCTTGCATTTCGAACTGATCGACGTGCTCCTCGGCGTGAACGCCATGTGCGTCATTTACCGCCGCGAAAGCGGCATGCTGGTGAGCGATCTCGTCGAGTTCGATGAACATGGCCACGGCGAACGCGTGTTCGCCTGCTACGGCCAGCCGACAGGATGAGAGGCCGCCATTTGAACCGGCTCGCACCCGGCGCCGCAATAATTGCGGCAAATCATGGACCTCGTCCCGATTTCGCCATTTTTGTTTTCGACAAGCAGGCGCAGGGCATATGGGGGCGGTCATCCATGCGTTATGCGCGAAATCTTCTCCTGATCAGCCTCGCGAGCTTCGCGATCTCGACGAACGGGGGAACGGCCGCGTCTCTGTTTCCTCTCCCGGACGTCTTTGCGCCGCCGCCGGCGGCCCACGCTGATCTGCCGGCCGACGCCGATCCCTATTATTCGACGCCTGGCGGCTTCGACAAAGACGTCGACATGAGCCTGTCGACGCGTCGGGAAATCGCCGATCCCACCGGGGAGCCGGCGGGCACGCTCACCATCAACACGCGACTGCGCAAGCTGTTTCTGTCGCTCGGCGACGGACGGGCGATCCAGTATGGGATCGGCGTGGGGCGCCAGGGCTTCGCCTGGAAGGGAACCGCAGAAGTCGGCCGGAAGGCGTTCTGGCCCGGCTGGACGCCGCCGCCGGAAATGCTGGAGCGTCGCCCGGAGCTGCCGGCCCATATGGACGGCAGTATGGAGAATCCGCTCGGCGCGCGCGCCCTCTACTTATTTCAGGACAACAAGGACACGCTGTTTCGCATCCACGGGACCAACGAGCCCAATTCGATCGGCAAAGCCGTATCGTCCGGCTGCATCCGGATGCTCAACTCCGACGTGATGGATCTCTATCAGCGGGTCGCGAAGGGAACGCGCGTCGTCGTCCTTTGACCGCGCGAAATGGCTCGCGCTTCGCTGAACCCTACGACTTCCGTCAGCGTCCCATACGAGCGCAATCTCGGGTCAGGATCGCCGATCGCGACGCGGGTTCTCCTCGATCGAGATGGGATGTCCAGGCCCCGGAATTTTCATCCGCTTGTCAGTCATGGCTTGTATCCTCTTCAATCGAAAACGGCGCCTCGGCATTCAGGAACCGCGTCATGTCAGCGACAAACAGCGCCGGATATTGAAACAGAGAGCCGTGCGCCGAATCGGGATAGATGACCAGTTGAGCGTTGGGCAGATTCTGCTGCAGGATGTACGAGTTGATCGTATAAATGATGACGTCATTGCTGCCGTTGACGATCAGAGTCGGCTGTTTGACGTCTTTCAAATAATCCCAGGCGTGTTCGCGCTTGGCGCCCCATTTGGCGATTGCAGCGCGCTGCGCCAGCGAGGCCTTCTCAGTTACCGGAGGGTCGCGATCTTTGGTGCGAATCTGAGAGCGTTTGAGAAACTGGCGTCCGGCGGCTTGGCTCGCGTCCGAGGGCGTAAAGTGAACGCGAAGCCAAAGATCGTCCGGATGCTCATGGGCAGCGCCAAAGATCTGCTTGCCTTCCGGCGTGCCGGTATCCATGCTCTCGCCGCTTCGCGGTCCAGTGCCGACTAGCACCAGGCGGCGGACGAGATCTGGGGCTTGCACCGCAATTTCCTGTGCGACGAGACCGCCGATCGAAAAGCCGAGAACGTCGACCTGCTCGAGTCCGATCGCTTTGATGAAGGCGATCGCGTTGGCGCCCATCTCGGCGATCGAGCCCGGAACATCGCCCGAACTGCTCGAGACGCCGGCATTGTCAAACAGGATGACTTCGCGCTCTTTAGCGACGCCGTCGGTCACCGCCGGATCCCAATGGTCCATCGTACCCATGTAATGCATGTTGAAGACGAGCGGCGCGCCGCCCGGTTTGCCGAAACGTCGGTAGGCGAAGCGGATGCCGCCCGCCTCCACGAACTGCGTCGGCGCCGTTTTATGAGTATATTGTGTCATTGGGATTACCTCTTGAATCGACGCCTGAGTCGCCAAACAGGCGCGGAGGAAGCTTCGCGCCTGGACGGGAGTCAGTGGCTCTTGCCGCCATCGACATTGAGAACGTGGCCGGTGATGAACGATGCTTCGTCCGATGCGATGAAGACGATGGCGTTCGCGATCTCCTCCGAGCGGCCGAGGCGATTCATCGGAACGCTCGTCATCAAGGCCGCTTTGTTCTCCGGCGTGCCCGTAAAGCGGGTTAGCATACCGGTATCGATCGGCCCGGGCGCTACGACGTTTACGCGGATCCCCGATTTCACGGTCTCCAGGGCCACCGACTTGGTGATGCCTTCGACGGCGTGCTTGCTGCCGACATAGACAGAGGCGCCTGCCGCCCCCTCGTGGCCGTAGGTAGAGGAGATGTTGATGATGCTGCCGCTGCCCTGCTTCTGCATGACGCGCACCTCGTGCTTCATGCTCAAGAGCACACCGAGAACATTCGTATCGAACGTCGCAGCGTAGCTTTCCGCAGTCTGATCCGTGATCGGGCCAACCTGACCCTCGGTGCCGGCGTTGTTTACTGCAGCATCGAGGCGGCCAAATCGCGCGACGGTTTTGTCGACCAGGGCGCGGACGTCCTCCTCCTTCCGTACATCGGTGTTGATGAACTCGGCTTCGGAGCCAAAGGAACGCAGTTCCTTGACGAGCGCGTTGCCGGCCTCGTCACGCCGACCGGCGACGACGACCTGCGCGCCGTTCTTTGCAAAGGCGACAGCGGTGGCGCGACCGATGCCTGTGAGAGCTCCTGTGATCAGGACAACTTGCTTGTTCATTAGGATACTCCTGGATCTGTGGTGTGGATAAAGCTTTCGATAGCAAAGCCTTGTATGGGTTAGCTGGGCACGGATGGCGCTTTCGGAAAAGACTTTGTAGGCTGGGCGGCATATCTCCCAGGCATGGAATGGTTATGGAGTTGAGACATCTGCGTTATTTCGTGGCCGTGGCCGAAGCGGGCAATCTCACGACCGCCGCGAAGCGGCGGCTCCATACCTCACAGCCCTCGCTGAGCCGGCAGATTCGCGATCTGGAATACGAGGTCGGCGCCGAGTTGCTGTCGCGCAGCGTTCGTGGCGTCGAATTGACCGCTGCGGGTAGGGCGTTTCTCGACCACGCCCGCTTGGCGCTGATGCAGGTCGACGCTGCTGTCGAAGCGGCGCGCACGGAGGCGCGTCCGGCAAAGAAGACGTTCGCGATCGGCTTCCAAACCGGTCAGGAGATGGACTGGTTGCCGCGGGTGATGGCCGTGCTGCGCGACGAGCTGAAGAACATTGAAGTCGCTATCAGCAGCGACTATTCGCCCGACCTTGCCGACGCGCTTGCCCGCGGCCGGCTGGATCTGGCCTTCCTACGCGCGGAGCCTGGCTATGATCTCGGGTACCACGTTGTGGATCGGGAACCACTCATCGTCCTCATGCCGAGCGACCATCGTCTCGTCGCCAAGCAGGCAATTCATCCACGCGAGCTCGTCGGGCAGATTTTCATCGGCGGCTCCAAGAAAGCCACCGTGTTGCGCGCCGTTACCGAGGCTTACCTTCGGCGGGCGGGCGTGGACATCAAGCTCGACCACGGCGTGGACAACCTGGCGATGGCCATGTCTTTAGTCTCCTCGACTCGGGGGCTGGCGCTGATGCCCGCCTATGCCAAGAACCTTTTGCCCGCGTCCGTGGTCAGCCGACCGCTGGAAGGCGAGGCGCCGATGATCGATGTCGCAGTGGGTTACAGCAAGTCGAACACCTCGCCGATCCTGAAACTGTTCCTGTCGCGCCTCGACGAACTGGTCGGGCCGAACAAACCCGCGTCGCGTCAAGCCTGAGAGTCTGTCCAGGAATATCATCTCGAATTGCATAACTTTCGCATCATGAGGCGGATGGCATTATGCGAAGTTACGGTGATGGTGTGGACGGCGCTCGCACCGGCGTCTGGCTCATTGAGAACCAATCCAGACAAGGCTACCAAAGCCTCAGTCTGGGTTGCTTCGTCGCTGCGCTCCCTCGCAATGACGACGAATGGTTTCGATCAAGAAGGTCCTAAAAAAACTCAAGCTCCCCCGCTCCAGCCGGGTCGGATGCCGGCCCGCGCGCGCCTTGGGAAACCAGGCGGGCCGCGAGATCGGAGAGATGGACGGCGCGCGAGGCGGAATGGGGATTGACCAGCCAATCCTCGGGCGCCGCGCCGCCCAAAGCCTCGGCGAAATTGGCGACGCCGGAAAGGTTTTGTCCCAGGCGATCGAAATTCTGCAATTCGCGCATGGCGTCGCCATCGCGAATGGCGCTGGCCGCGACGAGGCGCCCGACCAGGGATTGCAGATTGTCGACGACCTGCGTGAGATCGCGCAGCTCATCGGCGATCCGCTGCAACAGATCGGCGACGGGCATCGTCCGGGATTTTGGCGTCTCGAAAGAATTCATTGTCATCTCTCACGCTCTCACGTCGCGCGCCTCTCAGAACAGTTCGACCTCTCCGCCCAGCGCCCGCAGCGGAAGGCTGGCGCTCGGCGACGTAAAGGCTTCGTTCTTACGCATGGCGGCTTGCCGCGCCCGCCCGGAGGTCGGCCAGAACTGGATGCGGCGGCCGCGATCGCCCCCGAGGCTACCGCCCGCATAGGCGATGCCTTCATGGCGAAGAAATCGTTCGGCGAACTGGCTGTTGAGGGCACCGATGTCGCATAATCCCTGCATCGTCGCCGAGCCGCCAAACAGCTTGGCCTCCAGGCGCTCGCGGCGGGCGCCGTGGCGCAGGAGATCGTTGACGAGAAGCTCCATCAGATGAACGCCATAACTCTCCGCCGCGCGCGTTTGCGACCGGTCGTCGGTCCCGGGCAGCAGGAAATGGTTCATGCCGCCGACCTGCGCCTCGGGGTCGCGCATGCAGGCGGCGACGCAGGAGCCCAGCAGCGTCGTGAGCATGACGCCTGGATCGGTGCTGACGCAATATTCGCCCTGCATGACATGGATCCGGCGCTCGATCACTTCGACTGTTCTCATCCGAGCCGCCCGACCACCGCCTCAATGGAGGTTCTCAGAGAGTCGACGGTAAAAGGCTTGGCGAGGAGGTTGTTCAAACCATATTTCCTTCCCTGCGCGACGACCGCGTTGTCGCCGCGGCCCGTCACCAGAATGAACGCCGCCTTTTTGATCGGCTCGCATTCGCGCACCGCGCGCAGCAGACCCAGGCCATCGAGCTTGGGCATATTGAGGTCGGAAATGACGAGGTGCGACGGCTTGGCGATCATCGCGTGAAGCCCCTCTTCGCCATCCCTGGCGATCGAGACATTCTTCATGCCGATCTGGTCGAGCGCGTCGCAGATCAGCGCGCGGCTGACCGAGGTGTCGTCAACGACCAAAACCCTGAGTTGATCCCTGAGCGCCATCGCCATCGCCTCTATGGATTCCGCGGCGAGGCGGCGGTCAGTATCTCTTGTCCGAGCCGGGTCAGCGGCAATTGTTTTTGCACGGCTCCCCATTCGAACGCCACGCGGGGCATTCCATAGATCACGCTGCTGGCTTCGTTCTGGCCGAGCGTGCGCGCGCCGGCCTTGCGCATTTCGAGCAGCCCGGCGGCCCCGTCCCGGCCCATGCCCGTCAAGATCACGCCGACCGCTTTTTCGCCGACCGCCTTGCCGACGGAGGCGAACAGCACATCCACCGACGGCCGATGGCCGTTGACGGCCTCGCCCGGACGCAGGCGGCAATACAAACGCCTCGAGCCGACGACCTCAAGATGCGCGCGGCCGCCTGGCGCCAGATAGATATGGCCCTGCTCGAGCGCCGCGCCGTCGCTGGCCTCGCTGACGCTTGGCGCGCAGATCCGGTCAAGCCGCTGCGCCAGACTCCGGGTGAAATTCGCGGGCATATGCTGGGTGATGACGGTCGGCGGGCAATTGGCGGGAAATTCCGAGAGCACGGCGATCAACGCTTCGACGCCGCCCGTCGAGGCGCCGATCGCGACGACCCGCCCGTCATGGATATAGCCGGGCGTCTGGCGAGCGCTGGACCGCGGCTCGACGCGGCGCGGCGCGCTCGGCCGCACGAAGGCGCCCGCCGCCATTTTCACGATCGCCGGCAGCTCGCCGAAAGCGTCCTCGTCGCCGCTTGACGGCTTGGCGACGCAATCGACGGCGCCTGTTTCGAGGGCGCGTATCGTGGCGTCGCCGCCGCTCGTCGTCAGGCTCGACACCATGATCACCGGCATCGGCCGCAGCCGCATGATTTTTTCAAGAAATTCGATGCCGTTCATGTTCGGCATTTCGACATCGAGCGTGATCACATCCGGATTCAAGGCCTTGATCGCCTGACGGGCTTCAATGGGATCGGCGGCCTGTCCGACGACTTCGACTTCCGGATCGCGCTCGAGGGCGGCCCGGATCAATCCGCGCATGGTCGCGGAATCGTCGACGACGAGAACGCGAACCGGCCTCATGTTCGCGCGCTCCCGCTCAGGCGGTAGGTCGTGATCTCGACATTTTCGAGCGCGCTGAGCGCGGCGCCCGACACGCGTTCGGAATGACCGATATAGAGCCAGCCGCCCGGAGACAGAAGCGGCAGGATCCGACTCCAGAGCTGCGATTGCGTCGCTTCCTCGAAATAGATGACGACATTGCGGCAAAATATCGCGTGAAACTGGCCGCGCATCGGCCAATCGCCGATCAGATTGAGTTCGCGGAACGCGACGAGCGCGCGCAGGTCGTCGTTGACGCGAAGAAAGCCTCGCGCTTCTCCCGGAACCGCCTCGAACCAGCGCCGCTTCATCTCGAGCGGCACATCGCGAAGCTCGGCGGCCCCATAGGCGCCGACGCGTCCTTTGGCCACCATATAGGGGTCGATATCGGTCGCGAGAATCTTGATGTCGCGCGAGGCCGCGTCCGGCATGAGCGAGAGGATGGCCAGAGCGATGGAATACGCCTCCTGGCCGCTCGAACATCCCGCCGACCACAGACGCACCGGGGCGCCCTGGCGCGCGGCCTCGAGCAAGGGCGGCAGAACGCGGGTCTTCAGATGCTCGAAATGGTGCGGCTCGCGAAAAAACCGCGTCACATTGGTCGTGAGGGCGGCCAGCATGTTGACGCGCTCCTCGCCGTCGACGGCCACCAGCTTGCAATATTGGCGAAAACTCTCGATGCGCAGCGCCCGCAACCGCTTGGCGAGCCGCGAATAGACCAAGGTGGCTTTCGACTCGCGCAGATGAATTCCGGACTCCCGCCGAAGCAGGACGGCAATACGGTTGAAGTCCTCATTGGTGAACGGGAACTCTCCCGCTCCGGACTCCCGCCCCGTTTCAATCCGCCGCAACGCGCCCGCCATAACGCTCACGCCGCATCGCGCAATGTTTTTGGCAGGATCTCGTCCAGCGCGATCAGGCTGATCATTCTCTGATTGATCGCTAGAACGCCGCGGACAAATGTCTTGGCCATTTCCGACGCGACATCCGGCGTCGGCTGAACCATATCGTCGGTGACGGTGAGTATTTCAGACACGGCGTCGACAAGCAGGCCGACGATCTGCTTGCCGACCTGCGCCACGATAATGACGTGGCGCGAAGTCGGCTCGACGCATGCCAGGCCGAGGCGCGCCGCCAGATCGACGATCGGCAACACCACGCCGCGCAGATTGATCACGCCGCGCACGAAATCGGGCGAATGCGGCAAGGCGGTCGCCGGGGTCCAGCCGCGGATCTCGCGCACCGACACGATGTCGACGCAAAACTCCTGGGCGCCGATACGGAACGCCATCAGTTCGACGCCATTGGGCGTGGGGCTCGTCATCATCTCGCTCATGGTTCAACCTGCTTCTGCGAATGGGAGGTCGGCGGGCGCGACGTCGCCGCGCGAGCGGGCGACCAAAGCGTCGACGTCGAGAATCAAGGCGACGCGGCCGTCGCCCAGAATCGTCGCCGCGGCAATGTCGGGAACATGGCAGTAATTGGCTTCCAGGCTCTTGATGACCACCTGGCGCTGATCCTGAATCGTATCGACGAGCAGAGCATTCCTGGCGCGGCCTTCCGTCTCGATCAGAATGACGACGCTGGTGAGCGGATCGGCGGGAACGGTGCGGAAACCCAGGGCGCGGCCCACGTCGATCAGGGGCACGAAGCTGCCGCGAATAGCCAGGACATCGGCGCCTGACCCCAGCGCGTGCACATCACCGCTCTTGGGCCTGAGCGTCTCCACGATGGCGGTCAGGGGAACGACGAGGGTCTGGCCGCTGGTCGATACAACCATGCCGTCGAGAACGGCCAGGGTCAGCGGCAGACTCATGGTGAAGGTCGAGCCTTTGCCGGGTCGCGAGGCGATGGAAATGCGCCCGCCCAAAGCCTGGATCGACCGCTTGACGACATCCATGCCGACGCCGCGTCCCGAAATATTGGACAGTTCCGAAACCGTCGAGAAGCCCGGCAGAAAGATGAGATTGTCAATCTCGGCGTCGGTGAGCTGGGCGTCGGCGGGGATGAGGCCCTTGCCGATCGCCACATCCCGCACGCGCGCGCGATCGATCCCGGCGCCGTCATCGGCGACCTCGATAATGACCCGGCCCGACCGATGCGCCGCCGAAAGCCGCACGATTCCTTCGGAGAGTTTGCCGGCGGCGGCGCGGCTGTGCGGCGCCTCCAGGCCATGATCGATCGCATTGCGAATGAGATGGGTGAGCGGATCGGCCAGCCGTTCGACAACGGTCTTGTCGATCTCGGTGCTTTCGCCCTCCGTCTTGAGGCGCGCGGACTTGCCCGTCGCGTCGGCGACCTCGCGAACGATGCGCGACATCCGCTGAAACAAGGATTTGACGGGCTGCGCGCGGATCGCCATGACGCTTTCCTGAATCTCGCGCGTCAATTGTTCAAGCTCGTCAAGACCGACCGTGACGGCCGAACCGTTGGCGAAGCCCGCCTCGATAATGCGCTGCGAGAGCATGGCCTGGTTGATGACGAGTTCGCCGACGAGATTGATCAATCGGTCGACGCGATCGAATTCGACGCGGATCGTCGCGGCCGGAGGAGCAATTTCATTTTTGGCGATATCCGCCTTCGCCGGCGGCGCGGCGGATCGACCCTCGGACGGCGCTGCGTCCGCGACGAGTTTCAAAGGCGCATTCGCATGGACGGGCGCGGGGCGTTGGACGAACGCGGGCGCGCGCGATTCGGCGCCCATCTCCGCCTGAACCCTACGGATCAGCGCCGCGACATCGGATGGCGCGGGCGCCGGAATCGCCGCGCCTTCGATCGTAAGATCGCAGTCGCCCTCGACGAACTCGAAAACCTCGCGAATTTCCGCTTCGTCCCGCGTGGTGACGAGTTCAACCGTCCAGGCGAAATAGGCGCCGTCCGCATCGAGCTCGCCAAGAAGCGGAAGCGCCGACGCGTCGCAGGCGACCGTCATCTCGCCGAGCCGGGCAAGTTCGCGCAGCAGCAGCACGGATTCGTTGGCGTTGGCGTAAAGCTCGCGCTTCGGCTTGAAATATATCGTGAAAACACGAGGCGGGCGCGCGGGCGCAACGGGAGCGTCGATATCGTCGAAGCTCACGCGCACGGGTTGAAAGTCGGCAAGCTCGATGGCGTCGTGGGACGCGTCGCTCAAGGCGCGACACTCCTCCAACGCCGGAAGCCATTTCGCCTCATCGAGGCGATCGCCTTCGCGCGCAGCGGCCACAAGGTCGGCGAGGACATCGGCGGTGCGCAGCACGACCTTCATGACCTCGGGCGACGGCGGCAGTTGGCCGATCCGGATCTGATCGAGCGTTGTCTCGAAAATATGGGCGAAGCGCACGAGATCGTCGAGCTTGAAGGCGCCGGCGCCCCCCTTGATGGAATGGACCGCGCGGAAGACCGCATTGACCGTCTCGGAATCGGCGGCGCCTTCGTTCATCGCGAGCAAGCCCGATTCAAGTTCTGCGAGTTGCTCCTCGCATTCCTGAAAGAAGGTCAGCTTTATCGTCTCGATCGTGTCCAAGCGCTTGACTTTCCTAAAAGAATTCAGGCGGCGACGCGGCGGATCGCCTCGACGAGCTTCAAGGAATCGAACGGCTTGACGATCCAACCGGTGGCGCCGGCCTGGCGGGCGCGGTTCTTCTTTTCGCCATCGCTCTCCGTCGTCAGCACAAGAATGGGAATGGCGCGAAATCGCGCGTCCTTGCGGACCGCCTCGATGAAGCCGAACCCGTCGAGTTTGGGCATGTTGAGGTCCGTGACGATAACGTCGGGCGTTTCCGCCGCGCACAACATTTCGAGCCCCTGCAGGCCGTCAACGGCCTGCGTGACGCGATAGCCGGCCTCCACCAGCGCGAGATTCAACATGTCGCGCATGGTGCGGGAATCATCGACCGTCAGTATGACTTTGCTCATTGCGCTGCTTCTTCTGTTGCGATTTCGGCCAGTCCGATTCCGAGAAGCGAAAAGGTCTCGCGGAACTCAGGTGAGGGTTCCGTCACGCAAAGCGCGAAGTCATCGGCTTGCCAGGTCGAGACCGCCGACATGATGACCTGGGCGCATTGGGCGCCGATGCGTTGAACCTGGGCGGCGTCGACGGCGAGTTCGGCGCCGCGCAAGGCGCGAAAGGACTCGGCCAGAGGCCCGGCGCGCGTGATGTCCAGAATCTCGGGAAGCCGCAGCGTCTGCATGGTCCCTTGCGTTTGTTTCATCCTAGAACTCCTCCCAGCCATCGGCGACCGCGGCGACGGGCGCGCCATTCGCAACCATCGCCTTGGGCGTCGCGCGCTCGATCCGCGGCGCCGATCGGCGCGTCTCCGTGCGGGCGCCGTTTCCGGCTGCGGCCCGGAAAGCGTGCGGCGCGGCCTTTTGCAGTTCGCGGCGCATGGAACCGTCCCGCGCCCGGCCGATTTGGAATTGGCTGACGAGGCCCGACAATTGGGCGGTCTCCCCGGTCAGCGAACGGCTCGCCGCCGTCGATTCTTCGACCATCGCCGCATTTTGCTGCGTCACCTGATCCATCCGATTGATGGCGGCGTTGACTTCGTCGAGGCCGGTGGATTGCTCCTTCGCGCCCGCCGCGATTTCGGAAACGACAATGTTGATCTCACCGACCTGCGCCATGATCCGTTCAAGCGAATTGCCGGTCTCCGCCACCAGCTTGACGCCGTGATCCACCTGCCCGGTCGATGCTGAAATCAGGCCCTTGATCTCCTTGGCCGCCGCCGCCGAGCGCTGTGCGAGCGCGCGCACTTCGGACGCCACGACGGCAAAGCCGCGGCCGGCGTCGCCGGCCCGCGCCGCCTCAACCCCGGCGTTCAGCGCCAGCAGATTGGTCTGGAACGCGATTTCGTCGATCACGCCGATGATCTGGCTGATCTGGCGCGCCGAGCTGGCGATGGCGTCCATCGCCTCGACGGCCTGCCGGACCACCAACGCGCTTTTCTTGGCGTCGACATCCGCGACTGTGACGACCTGACGGGCATGGGCGGCGCCTTCGGCGGCTTTCTTGACGGTCGCCGTGATCTGGTCGAGCGCCGCCGCCGTCTGTTCGAGGCTGGCCGCCTGCTGCTCGGTGCGGCGCGAGAGATCGTCGGAGGCCGTCGAGATTTCCCGCGCGCCCGCCTCGATCGCCTCCGCGCTCGAGGCGACCGCCTGCATCGTCTGCTTCAGTTTTTCGACCGAGGCGTTGAAATCCTTGCGCAGCCTCTCCGTCTTCGCGGCGAAAGGCGTATTGATGGGCAAGATCAGATCGCCGCTGGCGAGCCGGCCCAGGCCCTGCCCCAAAGCCTCGATGGCGAATTGGTCCTGGCGGCCCTCTTGGGCCCGCTCCGCCTCGCGCTCGGCGCGTTCGTCTTCGACTAGGCGAATCTGCGCCCCGGCTTGCGCCTCAGCGTCGGTTCTGGCGACCGCCGCTTCGAGAAGGGACTGCATGGCCTTCGCGATGCGGCCGACGCCATCGCGATAGCGGGTGAAGGGAATCGGCGACGCGATGTCTCCGGCCGCCAGCGCTTCCATCCGCGCGACCGTCGCCACGTAGGGCGCGGCGAGCGCGCGTCCAAAGGCGACGCTAAAGACCGCCAAAAGCAGGACGATCGCGCCGCCGGCGGCCAAAGCGTCAACGGCAGGCAATTGCTGCGAGGCGACGAGATAAAGGAGGACGAGCAAGGACGCCGTCAGGACGAATTGGAGACCGAACGCAATCGACAGCTTCAATTTGATCGACGCCGATTCCCTGAACCAAATCATTACCCGCCACCCTCGTATAACTATGCGTTATTTCTATTTGTCCACGATTATGAGGCTAATTTATTATCTATTTATTTACCTTGATCGGCGCATTGGCGAATGTTTACTCAACAACATTCGCTTCAGCTTCTAAATATCGGCCTGAGCGCAATTCGGATTGTTGGGAGATGGTATGTCAGACTTCGACTGACACAATCTGGCGGCGTCATGCCTTTGAATCGGCTGGCGCGCCCCCGGATTCAACAGATCGTCCGTCATAGTTAAACGACGGCGGTTAATAACAAATCAATTGACGAAGGCGGCGCCGGTCGCGCCGGCGGGAAATCAGGTCCATCAACGCGCCGCGCCCAGTCTCGCGCAAGCTCTGGCTGTTTCAACTGAACGCGTGTCCGCGACGGGAAACGATATGCTTTCGGAAGTGCTGACCTCGCTCAAAGAGGTCAAATTGCAGCTTCAGCGCCAACTTGCGCAACAACCGGAATATCGCGCGCTGTTGGTCGTCGACCGGGCGGCGGCGCAGCTCGCTGAGATTCTCGGCCCCCAAGATCCGCCCGCCGCTGTGCCTTCCGCAGGCGCGGTGGAAGACGCGCCGCCCCCGCCCGCCGCCGCCGAGCCGGTGAACGCGGTCTCGCAGGACGAATATCGCGTGCAGGATGCACCGGTCGAAACGGCCGCTGCGATCGAGGAGCCCGCAGTGGCTCCGTCATCCCTCGCGCAGCTCGAAAATCGCATCGCGGATGCGCCCGCTCCTGCGCAGGCTCCGACGGAGGAACCCGTCAAGGCTGCGCCGCACCCGATCGATCGCTTTCTTTCTTCATCCGCGCCAAGCGCCGCCCCTGTCGCCAAGGCGCCGGAACCCCGGGGCTATCTGCCCTTCGTCGGCGCGCCGCGCCTAGTCAAAAACAGCCGATTTTGACGCGGCGTCTGAGCGAGGCTACTCGGCCGCTTGCGGGCGCTCCTCGCCCCAATCCGGCGCCGAATGGCCGCCCTCTGGCTCCCGTTCCACGCTGCGTTTCTTGCTGCGCGACAGCCAATTGGAGAGACGGTCGAGATAGATATAGATGACCGGCGTGGTGAACAGGGTAAGCGCCTGGCTCACCAAAAGGCCGCCGACCATCGCATAGCCAAGCGGCTGGCGCAGTTCCGCGCCGGTGCCCGTGCCCAACATCAGCGGCACGCCGCCGAGCATCGCCGCCATCGTCGTCATCATGATCGGGCGGAAGCGCATCAACGCCGCTTTGCGGATCGATTGCTCGGTCGAGAGATGTTCGTCGCGCTCGGCGACGATCGCGAAATCGACCATCATGATGCCGTTCTTCTTGACGATGCCAATCAGCAGAATAAGGCCGATCAACGCGACGAGGCTGAATTCGTAGCCGAACAGCATCAGCGTCGCGAGTGCGCCGAAGCCCGCCGAGGGCAGCGTTGAAAGAATTGTCAGCGGGTGGATGAAGCTCTCATAGAGCACGCCGAGGATCAGATAGACGGTGATCAGCGCCGCCAGGATCAGCAGCGGCACGGTCGCCAACGAATCCTGGAAGGCTTGCGCATTGCCCTGGAAGGTCGTCGTCACCGACGCCGGCAGGCGCAATTCGCGCTCCGCCCGCTGGATCGCCGTCGTCGCCGGGCCGAGCGCGACGCCGGGGGCAAGGTTGAAGCTGATGGTGATCGCAGGGAACTGGCCTTGATGGCTGATCGAAAGCGGCGCAATCGGATTGGTCGTCCATTTCGCGAAGGCGCTCATCGGCACCATTTGCCCGGTCGAGGGCGCCCGGATGTAAAGCTTCTCGAGGCTGGCCGGGTTGGCCTGCAGCGACGGCAGGATTTCCTCGATGACGTCATAGGTGTTGATCTGGGTGAAATATTGCGCGACCTGGCGCTGCCCGAACGCGTCATAGAGCGTATCGTCGATCAGTTGCGGCTGGATGCCGAAGCGAGACGCCATATCGCGGTCGATCTTGAGCGTGAGCGTCGTGCCGGCGGCCTGCTGGTCGGTCGCCACGTCGCGCAATTCGGGCAATCCCCTGAGCTTGTCGAGAAGCCGGGGCGTCCAGGTGTTGAGCTCTTCGAGATTGGCGTCCTGCACCGTATACTGGAACTGCGTGCGCGAGGCGCGCGCGCCAACCGTCACGTCCTGCGCCGCCTGGAGATAGAGCCGCGCGCCTTCGACCTTGGCGAGCTTGGGCCGCAACCGCGCGATGATCTGGAACGCATCGGCTCCGCGCTCGTCGCGCGGTTTGAGCGTGATGAACATGCGTCCAGTATTTTGCGAAGTGCTCCCGACGCCGGCGCCCAGCGCCATCGCCACCGTGGCGACATCCGGATCGGCCTGGACGATCGCGCCAAGCTCCTCCTGCTTCTTCATCATCTCCGTGAAGGAAATATCCTGCGCCGCCTCAGAAGTGCCGGACAAGATGCCGATGTCCTGTTGCGGAAAAAAGCCCTTGGGAATGACGACGAAGAGGTAGCCGGTCAAGCCGACCGTGAAAAGAAAGACGAGCAGCGTCACGAAACGATGGCGCAGCACGAGATCGAGCCCGCGCTCGTAGCCATTCGCCATCGCATTGAAGCCGCGCTCGCTGAGCATATAGAGGCGCCCGTGTCGCTCCTCGCCGTGCGGCTTGAGGAAGCGCGAGGCCATCATCGGCGTCAGCGTCAGCGCCACAAAGGCCGAGACCAGGATGGTCATCGCCAGAGTCACGGCGAATTCCCGGAACAGGCGTCCGATGATGCCGCTCATCAGCAGCAGCGGAATGAGAACCGCGATGAGCGAAAGCGAAATCGAAATGATGGTGAAGCCGATCTCGCCCGCGCCCTTCATCGCCGCTTGGTAGGGCTTCATGCCCTCCTCGATATGCCTGGTGATGTTTTCCAGCATCACGATGGCGTCGTCGACGACGAAGCCGACCGCGATAGTCAGCGCCATCAAGGAGAGATTGTCGAGGCTGTAATTGGCCGCGTACATCAGGCCGCAGGCGCCGAGCAGCGCCAATGGCACGGTGACGCTGGGAATGAGCGTCGCCCAGAAGCTCCTCAAGAAAATGAAGATCACCATGACGACGAGTCCGATGGTGAGCATCAAGGTGAATTGCACGTCATTGACCGCGGCGCGGATCGTCGTGGTGCGATCAGAAAGTACGCTGACGTGGATGTTGGCGGGAATCGCCGCCTCCAAATGCACCATCGTCTGCTTGATTTTCTCGACCGTCTTGATGACGTTCACGCCAGGCTGCTTGAAGATGACCAGGAAGACGTCGCGTTTGCCATTGCCCCAGGCCGCCTGGGTGTCGTCCGTTGGTCCGGCCACCGCCTGGCCAATGTCGCGGATGCGCACCGGCGCCCCGTTGCGATAGGCGATGATGATGTTGTTCCACTCTTCGGCTTTGGTGAGCTGGTCGTTGTCGAAAATCGTATAGCCCTGCTTCTGGCCGTTGATCGAACCTTTCGGGCTGTCGACCGTGGCGATGCCAATCTGCGTGCGCACGTCCTCGAGCTGCAGATTCTTTTCGACAAGCTTGGCCGGATCGATCTGCACGCGGATCGCCGGCGTCACCTGACCGCCGACGCGCACCAGCGAGACGCCGGATATCTGGCTGATCTGCTGGGCGAGAATGTTTTCGGCGGCGTCATCGACCTCGATGATCGGCGCGACATCGGACTGGACCGACAGGATCAGGATCGGCGTGTCCGACGGATTGACCTTGCGATAGGTCGGTGGGCTCGGCAGGTTTTTCGGCAATTGTCCCGAAGCGGCGTTGACCGCGGCCTGGATGTCGTTGGCGGCCGCGTCGATATTGCGGTCGAGGTCGAATTGCACGCTGATCGACGTCGCGCCGAGGAAGCTCGTCGACGTCATCTGCGAAACGCCGGGGATTTGCGCGATCTGCCGCTCAAGCGGCTGGGCGACCGACGAGGCCATCGTGTCGGGCGAAGCGCCCGGCAACTGGGCGCTGACGGCGATGGTGGGGAAGTCGATCTGCGGCAGCGGCGCGACCGGCAACAAGGGATAAGCGACGGCGCCGGCCAGCAGGATCGCCACCATGATCAGCGTCGTGGAGACAGGCAGACGGATAAAGGGCGCCGAAATACCTCCGTTCATCCGTTCAGCTCCCGGAATTGGCGGCGGTGTCGATCGCGACCGGCGTCCCGGGCTGGAGCACATATTGCCCCACGGTCACCACCCGGTCGCCATCGTTCACGCCCTTGTCGATCACCGCCTGCGCAGTGTCCTGATGCGTGACCGTCACTGGCCGCATGGCGGCGCGATTCTTGTCGTCGATGACATAGACAAACAGGCCGTTGGGGCCATGCTGGACAGCCTCGGTGGGCACAACGACCGCGTTCTTCAAATCGCCGATCGTGAGCCGCGTCGAGACCGCAAGGCCTGGCCACAGCGCATTGTCCTGGTTGGCGAACTCAGCCTTCAGTCGGATCGTTCCGGTGGCGACGTCGACCTGGTTGTCGGTCACCGAGAGACGGCCGGTGGCGAGCGTCTTCTCGCCGCTGGAGTCGCGCGCCAGCACCTGGGGCGGCGCCCCGGCGGCCAGCGTCGCGTTGATTTTGGTCACCTCGCCTTCAGGCGCGGTGAAGATCACCGCGATCGGCTGCAATTGTGCGATCGTGACGATGCCGGTCTGCTGGCTGGCCGCGACGATATTGCCCTCGTCGACAAGGCGGAAGCCGGTGCGGCCGGTAATGGGCGCGCGCACGGTCGTGTAGTCCAGTTGCACCTGCGCGGCGTCGATCGAAGCCGCGTCGGCGGCGATCGCGGCCGTCAATTGCGCGACCAGCGCGTTCTGCGTGTCGAGCTGCTGCTGGGTCGCGAAACTCTGTTTGGCGAGCGTCGCATAGCGCTGCTGATCGAGCTTGGCGTTGGCGAGATTGGCTTCGTCCTGGCTCTTTTTCGCTTTGGCCTGATCGAGCGCGGCCTGGAAAGGACGCGGATCGATCTGCGCGAGCAGATCGCCAGCCTTCACCATCTGGCCTTCGTCGAAAGCGATTTTCATTACCTGTCCGTCGACGCGCGTGCGCACGGTCACCGTATTATAGGCCTGCGCCTGGCCAAGGCTGTCCAGATAGAGGGGATAATCGGCGCGTTTGGCCTGGGCGATGGAGACAAGAGCCGGCGGCGGTCCCTTCGGCGGCTCGGGCGCGGCGGCGGCCGTTTTGACCTCGCCTGTCCTGGCGCCGCCCGGCAGCAGGTCATGCAGCTTTCGCGCATAGGCGCCGGCCCCCGGCGCCCATTTCTCGGCGGTTTCCGGCGCATAGACGCTGTACAGGCACCCGGCTGCTATTATCAGAATCAGCAGCCGGAAGAATCCGCGAAAGCCCATTCTCCCATCCTTCTCCGCGGCACGGCGCCCTCAGGTTGAGTCGAGGGCTGGATGCCTGGTCGGCAAAGCAATCAAACGATATCGTGCACAGGTGCAAATGCATCCTTCTCCAGCGACAGCAACGATCGCGTAGAGATGCACATCGTGCGCCTTTTACGGGATATGTTCTATAATGTCAGATGAACTGTTCGTGAGAAATATAAAGAAATATAAGCTCAGACGAGGACAAAAGCTGCCCATCGTCGTCCCGCCAGATCCGGTAACGGCTTCAAGCAATCGATCGTCCCGCGTCCGACAGGCGAACGCGGCGTAGCGCAAAACCGCCTTGGCGTTCATGCGGGCCTGGACCCTCGCCGGATCGCTGGCGGCCTGGGGTCGGCCCGCTTCACCAACGGATCAGCGACGCGCCCCAAGTGAAGCCGCCGCCCATCGCCTCGATCATGACGAGGTCGCCCTTCTTGATGCGCCCGTCCTTACAGGCGACGGACAGGGCCAAAGGGATCGAGGCGGCGGAAGTATTGCCGTGAAGTTCGACGGTTTTCACAACCTTTTCGAGCGCGAGGCCGAGCTTCTCGGCGGAAGCGTCGATGATCCGACGGTTCGCCTGATGAGGCACGAACCAGTCGATGTCGGCGGCCGTGACGCCGGCGTCGGCAAAGCACGCCTTGACGACATCGGTCACCATGCCGACCGCATGGCGGAACACTTCCTTGCCCTCCATCCGCAAATGACCAACCGTCTGCGTCGTCGAAGGGCCGCCGTCGACATAGAGCTTGGCGCGATGGCGCCCGTCCGAGCGCAATTGCGAGGTGATGATTCCTGGCGAAGTCAGCGTGCCATCGCTTTCCTGGGCTTCGAGCACGACCGCTCCGGCGCCGTCGCCGAACAACACGCAGGTCGTGCGGTCCTCCCAGTCGAGAATGCGCGAGAACGTCTCGGCGCCGATCACCAGCACTCGCTTGTGCGAGCCGGAGGTCAGAAACTTGTCGGCTGTCGTCGTCGCGAAAACGAATCCCGAACAAACCGCCTGCAAGTCAAAGGCGACGCCGTGCTGGACGCCCAGATTGGCCTGAACCTGCGTCGCCACGGCCGGAAAGGTGTAATCGGGAGTCGAAGTGGCGACGATGATGAGGTCAATGTCGGCGCCGGTGAGGCCCGCATTGGCGAGGGCCGCCTGCGCCGCCTTGGTGGCGAGCTGCGAGGTCGTCTCGCCCGGCGCCGCGATATGGCGCTGACGTATGCCGGTGCGCTGCTGGATCCATTCGTCCGTCGTGTCGACCGTCTTCGCCAGATCGGCGTTGGTCAGCACGCGCTCGGGCAGATAGGCGCCGACGCCGCGCACGACGGAACGAAGAATATGCGTGTTCATGGGATCCAACAATCCTGTGATTGACCCTTCAGGAATCGATCTGAACGGGCGGCGAAAGATGCGCGCGCGCCTCATTGGCTTGCGCGATCATTTCGCGTGTCTTGGCGAGAAGTTCATGTCGCACCATGTCGTAACCGACCTCGATGGCGCCGGCGAAGCCATCGGCGTCCGCTCCGCCATGGCTCTTGATGACCACCCCGTCGAGGCCGAGGAACACCCCGCCATTAACCTTGCTGGGGTCCATTTTCTCCCGCAACGCGTTGAAAGCGCTGCGCGCGAAGAAATAGCCGATGCGCGAGCTCCAGCTATGGTTCATCGCATCACGGATATATTGGCCGATCTGCTTGGCCGTGCCCTCGGCGGTCTTCAAGGCGATATTGCCTGTAAAACCCTCCGTCACAATGACGTCGACCGTGCCTTTGCCAAGATCGTCGCCTTCGACAAACCCGTGATAGTCGAGGTGCGGCAGGCCCACTTCGCGCAGCGCGCGGCCCGCCGCCTTGACTTCCTCGAGCCCCTTGATTTCCTCGACCCCGACGTTGAGCAGGCCGACGGTCGGGCGGTCGATGTCGAAAATGATGCGCGCCATCGCCGCGCCCATGATCGCCAGGTCGATCAGGTGCTGGGCGTCGGCGCCGATGGTCGCGCCGACGTCGAGCACGATCGATTCGCCGCGCAGGGTCGGCCACATCGCCGCGATCGCGGGGCGGTCGATCTGCGGCATGGTGCGCAGACAGACTTTGGCCATGGCCATCAGGGCGCCGGTATTGCCGGCGGATACGACGACATCGGCCTCCCCCTTTTTGACGGCGTCGATCGCCTGCCACATCGACGAAGAGCGCCGGCCGGCGCGCAAAGCCTGGCTGGGCTTGTCGGTCATCTTGATCGAAACGTCGGAATGAACGAGCCGCGCCTTCCGGGCGAGCGCCGGATGCGCGTCGAGAAGAGGGCGGACGACGCTCTCATCGCCGTAGAGCGAAAAACTGATGTCGGGGCGGCGGACAAGCGCGATCGCGGCCGCCGGCACGACAACCGAAGGTCCGCTATCACCACCCATCGCATCCAGCGCTATGCGAACCTCGCTATTCATACCAGCGAACACTCCAGGGGCGTCGGCATGCGTCCTCCCGCCCAAACGGCGCGGACAATAACCGCTTCGGCGCCCAACGCAAATCTTGGGTCGGGGGGCGGCGATTCTCGTTATGGGCGTCCTATATTAACGTTCATCGGACAGCCAAAATGATAATTGCCGGCGCCCGACTGGTAATTGTCGACGAGAACAGCCCTCAATGGATTTCGCCGCGCCGCGGAGCCGCGATCAAGTCAACACGCCATAGGAGGCGGGCTTTTTGGCAATCCGTAAAGCCCGCCCCGCGTGGCGCAAGAAGGGGCGCTCCACCTCGGTCCGTTTGAACTGACGATACGGCCGAGATTGAAGATCGTGGACTTCAGCCGCGCGCCGCGACGGTCTCCAGATGCGCGGGGCCGGCCAGTTCGAGGCTGAGCCTGCCGCGACCGGTCTGGCGCAATCGGATAGGCGCGGCTTTTTCGTCCAGACGCCGTCTGAGCAGGAGCAATCGCGTTTCGAGATTATCCTTGAACTCCGGCAGGCGAAGTTCGTCGGATAGCCGCATCTCGCGATTGGTGAATGTCGCGCGCCCCTCGCGCAGATGCAGGCCCAGCAAATGGACGAGGAGACGACCCGCGACGCCTTTGATGAGATAGTCGCCGTTAATAAAGATACTGTCGTCATAGGTATGGCGGACCACTTTGAACGGACGCCCCGCGAGCGCGCCAGCCCCTTCGATCGACGTCATGATGGCGGGCGCGTTGCTCGCCTCATGCTCTGCAAGCGCGAGCGCCGCCGCGGCATGCGCGGCGACGATCGACAGCGCCGCTTCGACTCCCTGAAGAAACGCGAGTCGTTCAGAGGTCTCCAGGAAGAGCACGCCGCGGACGGCCCCCTGGGCGATCAACGGCAGCGCGATCTGACTCATCGCGTCCGGCAGCGACGGCAGAAAGATGGTGCGGGTCCGGTTCTCGTCGGCCGAGGACGCACGGATAGCCGATCCAAACCGACGGATGCGGCTCATATCATTGATCCGAACAGAATGGCGCTCGACCGCGGCCGTCCCGATCAGGGCCTCGCCCATCGCGACTTCCGATCCGATTCCTGTCCACGGGTAGCCGCGGCTGCCGACGGTGACAAGCCGCTCGCCGGCCGGCTCCAGCATCAACAGCATCGTGGCGCCAAAGCCGAAACTGTCGCGCAGACCATCGAGAATTGCATCGATAATTGAACTGATCTCGGTGGCTTGAGAGATTTTTCCGGTGACGGCGGTCGCCGCCGCGAGGCGCATCTCGGCTGTTGGCGGCGGGCTTGCAACGGCGCCGACAGGCGACCAGACCGCCGCGATGGACGCGACCTTGTAGATGTCGACCCCGCGTAGCGCCATCACATCGGCCATGCCGAGTTGCGCGCTGGTCGCCCGCAGGTGTGACGCCATCTTATCGAAAAGATCGCCACGATCGAGCGACTGTTCGAACGTCGCAGTCAATTGATGTTGCGCTCCATCGCGGGGATCGACAAGCAGGATGCCGACGCTGGGATTGGCCAGAATATTGGCGGCGGTCTTCGTGAAGAACTGATTCGACAGGGCCACGCGGCCTTCGTCGACGAGCGCGACATGCGAGAGATAGGAGATATTGGGCATGCCGTCCGCCGACGCCGTGGCGATGATGGATGGAATCACGCCTTCGAAACAAGCGGACAGACGCTCAAGGCCGATCATGATCGCTGCCGGTCAAAAGTTCGGCCGGCTTGTTGGCCCGGCGTCTGGACGTAGATGGACTCTACAGCCAATGACAGAACCAGGGGCTCCTCGTCGCTGAACCATTGCGCAGCGACCCAGTCTTCAAGGCCGAGCCCGACCAGCGCGGCGGACACCGCCGCGATATATTGTCGTGAGCTGGCGATGTGCGACGGCGAGGCGTCGATCACCGACGCGCGCCCCTTCACCTGATAAGAGACGTAGTCGTGCGGTCTGGCGAAGGTCACGGCAAGTTTGCCGTTCGCCCGCACATTCGCCACCGCCATCGGCCATTGCCGATTGGACACCGTCACATCGACGCGGCCTTCGGTCGAAGCCACCATCGCCCCGACGCCGCGCCCGATCTGCGGTCGCAGATATTCGTCGGATGTCCCCAGGATGATCATCACCGGGCTTTCCAGGAAGGCGGCGAGATCGCCATCGATCAGCATGCGGGGCCTTGGACCCATGGTTAGCAATCTTTTAGGGAGCGAACCGTAGCCCTTAGCAATCATTTAGGAAAGCGAGATCGCGGAAGGATGTAGGCACTGGGATCAGCCAAGCAAAAAGGACCCCTGCCATGGACGCTTCCCTCGACCCCATCCGCATGCCTGAGCGCGCCATCGCCGTGATCGGCGGCGGACCAGCCGGCCTCGTTACGGCCCGCTACCTGAAGAAGCATGGCTTCGAGCCGATCGTATTCGAAGCGTCGAACCGCATCGGCGGACAGTGGAACGCCGCTTCGCCGACAAGCGCCGTCTGGCCGGGCATGCGCACCAACACCAGCCGTATCTTATCGGCCTTCAGCGATCTCGATCACGCCCCGGGCGTCAGCGTCTATCCGACAGATGCGGACATGCTCGCCTATCTCGAACGTTACGCGCAGGCGAGCGGCCTCGGCGCGGGCATTCGGCTTTCCACGCGTGTCGAGAGCGTGGAGCGCGGTCCCGGTTCAGGTTGGATCGTCCGCTCGCGCCACGGCGATGAATCGGTTTTGGAACATTACAATCGCGTTGTCGTCGCCAGCGGCCGCAATCAATCCCCCGAAATGCCCGATATTCCCGGCATGACGACATTCGCCGGCTCCGGCGGATTCATCCACAGCGCGCGCTATGGCGGCGCCGAGCCTTATCGCGGCAAATCCGTGCTTGTCGCCGGATGTTCGATCAGTGCGCTTGAGATTGCGAGCGAATTGGCGTTTGCCGGCGCGGCGAAGGTCACGCTCGCCATGCGCCGCCAGCGCTATGTCTTGCAGAAGCTGCTCGCCGGCGTGCCGACCGATCACGTCGCCTTCACCCGCTTTGCGGCCGTGGCCGGCCAGACATTGCCGCCAGAGGCGATCGCGGCGGGCATGAAGGCCATGGTTGTCAGCCGTTGCGGCAGCCCGGAGCAATTTGGCGCGCCCAAGCCGGACGACAATATTTTCGCCGCAGGCCTGACCCAGTCGCAGAACTATCTCGCGCTGGTCGCCGAAGGCCGCATCCAGCCGCGACCATGGATCGCGGCGGTCGACGGCCGGACGGTGCGCTTTGCCGACGGCGCCAGCGAGGAATTCGACGCCCTTATCCTCGGCGCCGGCTTCAGATTGTCCCTGCCGTTCCTGAGCGATGCGATATCGCAGATCCTGGACCTCGACGGCGTTCACATCGATCTCTTCGATCACACGCTGCATCCCGATCTCGATGGGCTTGCGTTCATCGGGGCGTATCAATTGATCGGGCCCAACTTTCCGGTCTTCGAACTGCAGGCGCGCTGGTTGACCTATATGTGGGCCGGACTTCGCCCCCTGCCCCCCGCCCAGACCATGCGGCAAGGCTTGGCGATGGCGCGCACCCGCCGCGCTGGGCCGCCGGAAGTCCCCATGCATGCGCTTGCGACGATCTTCGCTAGCAACGCCGGCGTCGAGCCCGACCCCGCGTCCTGGCCGGAGTTGGAGCGCGCGCTGTGGTTCGGTCCCCTATCGCCGATCTCGTTCCGCCTGACCGGCCCGGATGCGCTTGCGGACGCCCCGGCGCGGACAGCCGAGGCCGCGCGCGCCTTCGGAGCGATCGCCACAACGACGTTCACGGCCGACGAAACCGCAAGGCTTGAAGCGGTCTTGCGCGCCCCAAACGCAAAGGTGGCGTGACCGCTTGGCCGCCGCGATGATTCAAACACAGCATTCCCCAAAAACAGGGAACTGAACCCATGTCCACTATGGAACCGGACGCGACAGGCGCATGGCCGAACATTGTTCCCGACGCGATTCTGGCTCACCCAAATTTCGACGCGGCGCGCTGTCGCTATATCGATGCGATTATCGCCCAGCACGAATATCGGCCAGGCAATCGGTTTCTCCTGGAGGCTGGCCGTTCGGCGGTGTTTTTTGTCATCTTGTGTCTTCATGCCGGCTATGACGAGAATGATCGCGCGACATGGCCGACAAAGGCGGCGGTGAAAGAGGCGATGCGCGCGTTCCGCCTGTCGAGCCCGCGCCGCATCGATGCGATCATCGCCCGCCTCATCGACACCGGGTTCGTCGAGGCCGTCCCGTGCGTCAGGGATCGACGGGCGCAGATCCTGACGCCGACACAAAAGATGCTGAGGCATGATCGGGATTGGCTCGCTATCGATTACGAGCCGTTGAAAACATTGTTTCCCTCTCCTGGCTATAGCCTGGCGATGGACCACGATCCGGACTTGCAGAAAGCGCAGCGCCGCGCCGGAGCCCGCTTGTTCGCCGATATCGCCAGGCATAGGATGGAAAACCCGAAGACGATGTTCTTTGCACGGCGCGAAGCCGGTCTGTTGGTTCTCATGAAGCTGCTTCAGCTTGGCCGTGAGTCGCCAGAAGGCGTGTCGCATCCCGCATCTTTCGCCGATCTCGGCGAACGTTTCGGCGTATCGCGAACCCATATCCGCATCGTGCTCCATGACGCGGAGCGAATAGGCCTGCTGAAAATGTCAGACAGAGGGGTGATTCTGGCGCCGGAACTGGCGTCAGAGTTCGATCGCTTTCTAGCAAACCAGATGTCGGAAAACGATCGGCTGTTTCGTGCAGCGATGAGCGAGATCGGCCGGCATTCGCGCTCGAAGCGATAGGCGAGTTCCGGGCCTCCGCTTCCATTATAGGCGAGATGACCGACGAGCAGTCCGAACGGTTCGGAATAGCGGGCGCTCTTGAGCGGGCCCGCATCGACGGGATCGAAGCCGGCGTCGCGAATGAGCGCAGCGGCGATCGCTTTGCTCGATTGTTCGTCGCCGCTGTAGACGAGGCTCGGCCTCGCCAACTTCCGCTCGAAGACATCGAACAACACTTCGCTGGGCACGGTGTGGAAGGCGGAGACGATTCGGGCGCGCGGAGCCTTCTTGGCGAGTTCCTCGGCGCCCGAGGAGGCGCGTCCGACGACAAGTTCGGTATTGCCCGGGTTGAGCGGCAGGCAGCAAGTCACAATGACTTTGCCGGATAGGTCGCCCGCCTGTTTCAACACGTCGTCGATCCGCGACCAATGGACGGCGAGCAAGAGCGCGTCGGCGCCCTGCGTGGCCTCCCTCGGCGCGCCCGCCCGCGCGGCGGCGCCCGCGGCCCAGGCGAGCCGCGTCAGCTTTTCCTCACGGCGCGCATAGCTGAACACGATTTCATGGCCGGCGCGCGCGAAGATCGCGCCGAGCTTGCCGCCCATCAGACCCGAACCCAGAACGCCAATGCGCATCGGACTTTCCTTCAGGCGGGTTTCGCCTAGCGACCGACCCGCTGCTGCAGATGCGCGGGGTACCGATCCCCCTGCACCGGGATTTTTGACACCGCGCTTTCGATTTCGCCGAGATCGCCGGGCGTCAGTTCGACGCTCGCCGCTCCGAGGTTTTCCTCCAGGCGGTGCAATTTCGTGGTGCCGGGGATCGGAACGATCCAGGGCTTTTGGGCGAGCAGCCAGGCAAGGGCGATCTGAGCCGGCGTCGCCTTCTTCCGCGTCGCGATCTGGCCGAGCAAATCGACGAGCGCCTGGTTCGCTTTTCGGGCCTCCGGCGTGAAACGCGGAACGATGTTGCGGAAATCCGTGCTGTCGAATTGGGTGCTCTCGCTGATGGCGCCCGTCAGGAAGCCCTTGCCCAGAGGGCTGAAGGGGACGAAGCCGATTCCGAGTTCCTCCAGGGCCGGCAGGATTTCCGCTTCAGGCTCGCGCCACCACAGCGAATATTCGCTCTGGAGCGCCGTCACCGGCTGAACGGCATGGGCGCGGCGGATGGTCTGCGCGCCGGCCTCCGAGAGGCCGAAATGCTTCACCTTGCCTTCGCGGATCAGGTCCTTGACCGTACCAGCGACGTCTTCGATCGGCACGTTCGGATCGACGCGATGCTGATAGAAGAGGTCGATGACCTCGGTCTTGAGACGCTTGAGCGCGGCGTCGGCGACTTCCCTAATGTGCGCCGGCCGGCTGTCCAGACCCTTCTGGACCTCGCCGCCCTCGAAGCCGAACTTCGTTGCGATCACGACCTCGCGCCGGAACGGGGCCAAAGCTTCGCCTAACAGTTCCTCGTTGGCGAACGGACCATAGGCCTCGGCGGTGTCGAAGAAGGTGACGCCGCGTTCGAACGCCGCGCGGATGAGTTTGATCGCTCCCTGCTTTTCCGTGGCCGGTCCATAGCCATAGCTTAGTCCCATGCAGCCGAGGCCGATGGCCGACACTTCGAGGCCGCTGCGTCCGAGTTTGCGCTTCTGCATTTTTTGAAATCCTACCTAGAGTGACGTTCCGGCGCCGCCGGGCGCGACGATCAAAAAGGCCAGTCGGCCAAGCGCTCATCGGCCTGTCCGTTGCCGCATGGCGCCAACTTAGAGGATATGTCGCTCAGCGATTAGGCGTTAAAGTGCGCATGAACCTATATCTGGAATTCATGAATGCGGCGCGAAGAACTCGGGGATCTGACGGCGTTTCTCGCCGTGGCGGAGGAACGCAGCTTTACGCGCGCCGCGGCCAAGCTGGGGACGTCCCAGTCAGCGCTGAGCCATACAGTGCGGCGCCTAGAGGCGGGGCTCGGGCTGCAGCTTCTGACGCGCACCACGCGCAGCGTCGCGCCCACCGAAGCGGGCGAGCGGCTGATCGAGACGCTGCGTCCGGCGTTCGATGACATCGACGCCAGGCTCGCGGCGCTCAGCGAACTCCGGGAGAAGCCCGCGGGCGCGATCCGCATCACGACCAGCCGCCACGCGGTCGAGACGATCCTTTGGCCCGCTTTGGCGCGGCTGTTGCCCGCTTATCCGGACGTCAAGGTCGAGCTTTCGATCGACGCGGCGCTGACCGACATCGTGGCCGAGCGCTACGACGCGGGCGTTCGCCTCGGCGAGCAAGTGGCTAAAGATATGATCGCAGTGCGCATTGGGCCGGACCTGCGTATGGCCATCGTCGGCGCCCCATCCTATTTCGCCGGCCGCCCGGCGCCGAAGACGCCACACGATCTCACCCATCATTCCTGCATCAACCTGCGCTTTCCGACTCTGGGCGGACTCTACGCCTGGGAGCTCGGGAAGAATGGCCGCGACCTGAATGTGCGCGTCGACGGGCAGCTTGTGTTCAACGAGGCGCCTCTCATGCTCAGGGCGGCGATCGATGGGTTCGGGCTGGCGTTCGTGATGGAGGACGAGGCGGCGCCCTTCATCGCCGACGGGCGGCTCGTGCGCGTGCTCGCCGACTGGTGCCCGCCGTTTTCCGGCCACCACCTCTATTATCCCAGCCGCCGCCAGACGGCGCCGGCGTTCGCCTTGCTCGTGGAGGCGCTGCGCTATCGCGGGCCTGTTTGAGGACAACGAACACCCGGCGCGAGCGGGCCGTCTCGAAGCGACCGGCTGCGCAGCCCCGACTGGCTCCGATGCGCGCCCACCCCAACCCTCGCGTCAGAAAACGCCATCCTCTAACATTGGAACCGGATCATCTCTTGGGCGCAGGTCTTGGGCGCAGGCCAGTTTTCTTTCATCCGAAGAGTCAAGATCATGACGCTATCTGCATTTCTGAAACCGCTATTCATTACTTTCGCTTTGAGCGTTGCGGGCTCAGCTGACGCCACAACCGCGTCTGAGACCAGCATGCTTGACTGGATCATCCCTAAAATATGCGTCGACGGCGGCAACAGGCCGGTAAGCGCGGACCCTTATCTGGGCTGTCCGGCTGGCACCCGACCCAGACCCATCATGCCTGGCGACCCGCTGCCTTATCGAAAAATGGATAACGCCAAACAGCAGTATAAAGATATTTATCCACGGGTTGGCGCAGATGGAACCAACTATATTGTCGCCTCCTTCGATTGGCTCGATCCCAAGAACGATGAAGCGTCGCGCTTTAAGGTGTGGGCCGATGGTTATGACGCCTATGTGATCAAAGATGGCTGGGCGTCAGGAAGCGAGACAAGGATTGGCGCGGGAGAATATGCGACGACTTTCTTCGGCGCCGGCTGCAAAAACTATAATGGCCTGCTCTTTTTCCCAGCTTCGTTTCTCAGCTCTCTTCAATCGCCGGGCAGCGCAAAACCATCGATTGGATCGACTGGCGCGTGGGAAGAGGACAATCAACAATACCCCGGCGCATGCCCGGCGCGCCACATAAACGATCAGATTTTCACTTGGTCATTCGCACGAAATTTTCCCTTCGCCGGGATCAACGGCGCGCCCGTCAAACCGCTTGACGCGATTGTCACAATTATGGGTCTGCGAACAACAAAAGACCCGCAGATTATGGCCAAGTGGATGTCTTACGGGCATCTGGAGGTTTTCTACTTCACGAAGACCTATGGCCTCACGCGCTGGGAAAGCTGGGCGCCCCAAATCCAGCTTGAGAGCGATGGACGAGAGCCCGCGGCGAAAATACAAGAGCGAGCCGCTAACGCCAGCAAGATATGCAGCGCGGGTCCGAACATGACGTCGGCGCCTTTCACTCTTCAGGCAAGTCAGACAAACGCGACAAAAATTCAAATGACCTATGAGGGGCGGTCATTCACAATGATCGATTGTCGTGACTGGTCGAACATTGTGTTGCAAAATCCGCCTGTTCAGCCGCCGGCTTGGCCAGTCTCCGGATTAAATCTGCTGCGCAATTTTCATTTTAACGGCGCCACACTGACCCCGCTGCCCAATTGGGACACATCGCATTTGTCGCATGCGGCGCTTCTCGTATCCAAAACCAAAGACGACACAACGCACGACAGCCCGATTCCTCTCAATGGCATTGCCTATTTGCGACTCGGCTGCGGTGGGGGATGTGGTTCTGAGTCCATTCATCAAGATATCCCCATTTCATCCCTCACGCGAAGCGGTTCCTACACTTTGGGCGTCATTGCGCGGACCGAAGCCGGGAGCGGGTCTCTTAAGCTCTCTTTGACTCAAATGGCTGGCGACGGAGTCAACTTATCGAAGGCGACATTCACAGCTCACAACCTGACCTCTGAAGAAACCGGCTGCGACAATGAGGGGCGGCATTGCCGGAAATTCACATTTGATCCGCAAGCGAATGCCGGCTCCGTCGTCCTGTCGAGCAATTTCGTAAGCGAAACACTGCCCCTATCCATTGATCCGCGGGCGCGTAAGTTGCGTTTTGAGATTGCCCCTGCGAGCGCCAACGACTTTGACCTCGTTTCGGCGTGGGTGATGTATAATCCATAGATTGCGGTGAACCGCGCCCCTTGCGTGAGACCCAACGAATGGGGCGACAAGGCGGTTTCGGCTTGTGGTCGGCGATTGCGGGACAAGCTGAAGTTGGCTTCGAACTCAACCGACCGTTTGTAGCCGCGCGCCGAGTGAAGGCGCTACGCTATCGCGAGGCGAGATCAGCCTCGGATGAGGGAACACGGGAAAGCCCGCGCAAACATCCGTCGGGCCTCCGCCCGAGGGCGGCGTTTCAATTTTTTGGCAAACGCCGCCCCGGTTTCTTGTCTTTGACACCGATCGGCTTCCTGGGCGGATCGCAGCCAAGCATGGATGCGCGCCGCCCTGGACCCGACGTTTCGCCGCAATCAGGCGAGGTCGAACCGATCGAGGTTCATCACCTTGGTCCATGCCGCCACGAAGTCATGCACGAACTTCTGCTGCGCGTCGGCGGAGCCATAGACTTCCGCAAGGGCGCGCAATTGCGCGTGCGAACCGAAGATCAGATCGACCCGAGTGCCGGTCCACTTGACCTCGCCTGTCTTCCGGTCGCGCCCTTCGAACACGGCTTCGGAACCAGCGGAAGCCCGCCACTCCGTGCCCATATCGAGCAGGTTGACGAAGAAGTCGTTCGTCAGCGTCTCGGGCCGCTTGGTGAGGACGCCCTGCGGGGATTGTCCGGCATTGGCGTTCAGCACGCGCAGGCCGCCGACCAGCGCCGTCATTTCCGGCGCCGTCAGCGTCAGCAATTGCGCCCGATCCACCAGCAGCTCCTCGGCGGACAGGCGATGCCTACCGCGTAGATAGTTGCGGAACCCGTCGGCGGTCGGCTCGAGCGGTTTGAAGGATTCGACTTCGGTGTGCTCCTGCGACGCGTCCATGCGGCCTGGCGCGAAGGGAACCTTCACGTCATGCCCCGCGTCCTTCGCGGCCTTCTCGATCGCAGCGGAGCCGCCAAGAACGATCAAGTCGGCAATCGAGACTTTCTTGCCGCCAGACTGCGAGGCGTTGAACTCCTTCTGGATCGCTTCGAGCTTCTGCAGGACCTTCGCCAATTGCGCCGGCTGGTTGACGTCCCAGTCCTTTTGCGGCGCGAGGCGAATACGCGCGCCATTCGCGCCGCCGCGCTTGTCGCCGCCACGGAACGTCGACGCCGACGCCCAGGCCGTCGAGACAAGCTCAGAAACGGACAGGCCGGAGGCGAGGATTTTCGCTTTCAGATCGGCGATGTCCTGCTCGCCGATCAGCGGATGATCGACAGCGGGGATCGGGTCTTGCCAAGGCAGAATTTCCTTCGACACGAGCGGGCCGAGGTAGCGCACGATCGGACCCATATCGCGATGCGTCAGCTTGTACCAGGCCCGCGCGAACGCATCGGCGAGCTGATCCGGATGCTCGAAGAAGCGCCTTGAAATCTTCTCGTAGGCCGGGTCGAACCGCAGGGCGAGGTCGGTCGTCAGCATGGATGGCGCGCGACGCTTTGACGCATCGTGCGCGTCCGGCACGGCGCCAGCGCCGGCGCCCCCTTTCGGCGTCCATTGATAGGCGCCGGCGGGGCTCTTGGTCAGCTCCCATTCGAAGCCGAACAGGTTCGCAAAGAAGTGATTGCTCCATTGCGTCGGCGTCTGGGTCCAGATGACTTCCAGGCCGCTGCCGATCGCATCGCCGCCCTTGCCGCTGGCATAATTGCTCTTCCAGCCGAGCCCTTGCTGCTCGATACCGGCGCCTTCGGGTTCGGGGCCGACATATTCTTGCGGATCGGCGGCGCCATGCGTCTTGCCGAACGTGTGGCCGCCGGCGATCAGCGCAACGGTCTCTTCGTCGTTCATCGCCATGCGCTCGAAGGTCTCGCGGATGTCGCGCGCCGAGGCGATCGGGTCCGGCTTGCCGTTCGGCCCTTCCGGATTGACGTAGATCAGGCCCATCTGCACGGCGGCGAGCGGTTCTTGCAGCTCACGGTCGCCGGCATAGCGTTCGTCCGCCAGCCACTTGCCTTCGGGGCCGAAGTAAATGTCCTCTTCGGGCTCCCAGACGTCGGCGCGGCCGCCGCCGAACCCGAAGGTCTTGAAACCCATCGATTCCAAGGCGACGTTGCCGGTGAGAATCAAAAGGTCGGCCCAGGAGATTTTCTGGCCGTATTTCTGCTTGATCGGCCATAGCAGCCGGCGCGCCTTGTCGAGGTTCACATTGTCCGGCCAGGAGTTCAGCGGCGCAAAGCGCTGCTGTCCGGCGCCGGCGCCGCCGCGGCCATCGCCAATGCGGTAGGTGCCCGCGCTGTGCCACGCCATGCGGATGAAGAACGGCCCGTAATGGCCGAAATCGGCCGGCCACCATTCCTGCGAATCCGTCATCAAGGCGTGAAGGTCCTTGATCACGGCGTTCAGGTCGAGGCTCTTGAACGCCTTGGCGTAGTCAAACGCCTTGCCCAGCGGATCGGACAAGGCGGAGTGCTGATGGAGAACCCGAACGTTCAACTGGTGTGGCCACCAGTCGCGATTGACCCTTGCGAGAACCTGGCTGTGCTGCACAGGGCACTTGCCGGCGGCGTCGGCGTCATTTCCGTCCATGGATTCCTCCGTTCGTGGCTACGTTGACTGAACTGGTTGGCGGACGAGGATCGTAACGTCTTTGCAAGACGATGCCGCGTCATAGGCGGCGCGATGACCCGCAGCCAGAAACACGGACTGTCCTTACCAAAATCGCGCCATTAGTTTAAGTCTGGTTTTCTGATCGCAGCGATAAGGCAGGATTATGAACAATCTGACGCTCAAGCAGCTTCGTTATGTCGAAGCGCTGGCGCTGCATGGCCATTTTGGACGCGCGGCGGACGCCTGCGCCATCTCACAGCCGGCTTTGTCGATGCAGATCAAGGAATTGGAGCAATCCCTGGGCGCGGCGCTGTTCGAACGAAGCGCGCGTCAGGTCCATCTGACCAATTTCGGCAAAGAATTCGTCCGGCGCGCCCGCGACATCCTGCGTGCGGTCGATGCGCTGGGAGACCTGGCGCAAGCGTCGCGGGATCGGCTGGTGGGGCCGCTGCGCATGGGCGTCATCCCGACGGTCGCCCCCTATCTGCTGCCCACCATCATCGGCAACCTGACGCGCCTTTACGACGGCCTCGACATTCATGTGCGCGAGACGCTGACCCCGAAGCTGATTCAGGAGCTGGCGGACGGCCGGCTGGATACGGCGATTGTCGCGCTGCCGGTGTCCGAACCTTTGTTTACCGAGGTTGCGCTGTTTACCGAGGAATTCGTGCTGGTGCGGCCAGGCGAAGATGAGGGAAAGCCCGTGCCCGATCGCGAAACGCTGCGGGAGATGAGGCTGCTTCTGCTGGAAGAAGGGCATTGTTTTCGCGACCAGGCGCTGGCGTTCTGCAATATGCACTCCGTGCTGACGCGCGAATTGTTGGACGGCAGCTCTCTATCCACGCTGGTTCAAATGGTCGGCGCCGGCATCGGCGTCACCTTGATTCCGGAAATGGCGGTGGCGATGGAGACGCGCTCCGCGTCCGTGTCCATCGCGCGCTTCAGGAGTCCCCAGCCCTCGCGTACGATCGGCATGATCTGGCGTAAGAGGAGCCCGCTGGTCGCGCAGCTCTTGCAGATCTCCGAAGTCGTCCGCGACTCCGCGGACATGCTGAGGGAAAGGCACAGTGCAATAGCGTCGCCGCCCGCGCCCCGAGCCCGATTTCGCGCCGGGCGCGCTCATCCGGCTCCATGACTTCGACTGGCGTCGCGTCGAGGAACCTCCAACGCGTCTCGCATCGACCCGCGTGCGAAATGCAAGAATGATGCGACGATCTCCCGCCTACGACAGGTCGAAAACCGCCACGTCTTCGACAAGCTCGCGCGTGCGATGGGCGATGGCGCCGTCTAGTCGGATAATCAGCGTGCAACCGTAGCTGAACCAGCCGTCTTTGCCCTGCCCCGCGCGCGTCTGACGACCTTTGCTTCGCTCAGCCGAAGCTTGCGCGCAACCGTCTACTTGCTCAACGCTATCGCGGATACGGCGGCGGCGATGATCCTTTGGAACATCAAATTGAGGCAGGCGACGATGAGGACGGCCACGATGATGCCAGAGGCCAGTTCGAGGGCGCCGCGAAGACGAAGGTCCTTCACCCAATCGAACAAATCCAGCCGGAAGTGAACGAAAAACGAGCCGACATAAAGGAAGAATATCGCCCATGACGCATAGGCGAGCGTCTTGACCGCCATGCTATTGGTCTCCTTCGCCGCAAGCAGCAACCCTGCGACGATGGCCGCATTTAACAGGAGATCGAAGAACCATTTTCCGAACGACTGAATGGCAACCGTGAATTTTTCGACGCCATTATTTCCCAATATATTCACGGCAATCCCCGCGCTGTTCTCGACAGGTTGCGAACGTATGATAGGATTCTGGCATGATCGCCATTTCACTCTACGCCGACGAAGAAGCAAAGTCAGTGCCACCGATTCCGATTTGAAGCGGGAAATACATCGGCGATTCCTTGACGATCGCGTGCGGCGCGTCTGTCGCCCCACGCTCGGATTGCGGCCAGGCGACATAAGGAGCTTTATGTTACAGTGGGCGTCATGGCGTTCGCTGTCTCATCGGAAGCGCGCTCCAAAACGCCGCCGCGTTGCGGTTAGCCTGACAAGGCCATCCGGTGAGGCCCGTTTGTTCCGGGCCGGCCGCTGAAGGGAGTGGTTTATGAAGATTCTATCTGCAAGCGTCGCTTTGCTCGGTTTGTCGCTCATGTCCATGCCCGCGGCCGCCGACTCGCCGTTTCCGCGCACGGGATCGGCGAAGCTCGCCGCCTACACGGTCTGTCGCTCGCTCGGAATCATCGACATGGGCGCGGTCGGGTCGCAGTCCTCCGCCGACTGCGTCGGCATCGTCAAGAACAAGGAGGCGGCCAAGACGCTCGACAATTTCGCCATCCATTGCCTTGAGGAATCGCATGCGCGCGTAGACGGCTACAAATTCACGGGCACATGCGTTGAGACCGACGCGGACGGCGACAAGATTTTCATGACTTACGAAGGCCCGGAAAGCGGGCCGATCTCGCTGATCGGGGGAACCGGCAAATATGCGGGCATCGAAGGTTCGGGGACCTGGACGGTGACCGACGCGCCTGGCAACACGCCGAGCCAGTTCCTGTTCACTTTGGATTACAGCGTGGACTGGCGATTCAAGTAGAAACACGCGGCGCCTTTTGGATGATGAATCAGGAGGGGCGTTTGCGCATCCGGGCCTCCATCGCCTTGGCGATCATCGCGACATTCTGTTGCCTGTCCGTCGGCCGCGCCGACGACGCGCCCTATGGCGCGCTCGATTTCGCGCGCATGACGACAGACCAGGAGAAGTTTTTCTGGGATCGCCTCGATACGCTCGCGTTCGAAGAAGCCGTGCTCACCTATTGCGGACAGCCGGACGATTTTGAAAAGCGCGCGCAGCAAGCGATTCGAGCCTGCGTCACGCAGGACGCCTTGCAGAAGGCGGATGCTTTCTTCAAGACGAAATTGCAAACGCGCCTGAATGAAATCACCGCGCGAAAGCTGACCTGCAAAGGCAAGGAGGCGGTCGGCCCGCCGCACGGCTGGCTCGGCGTCGAAGTGCAGCCGGTCGGCCATAGCGCCGACGGCAAGGCCGCGGCGGGCGCCCTCGTCGCCAAGCCGCTCGCCGATTCTCCGGCGGCGGCGGCGGGCGTACAGGCGGGGGGCG
>NZ_LMUI01000015.1 GCF_009765995.1 Methylocapsa sp. S129 | reverse complement strand
CAATGGCGGCCTGATCGAGATCAGCGGCCAGACCGACGAGGTCGCCGCCGGCATCCTGATCGATCTTGGCGCGGCCAATGGCCAGGCGGGCACGCTGCTGTTCGATCCCAACAATCTCATTATCGGTGGGACGACCGAGACCAGCCTCGGCGACAACGCCGACGTCAGCACGGCGGGCAGCCTTTACACCAATGGCGCCAATGTCGAACTCGACGCCAATGATTCGATCATGATCGATGGCGTCATCGATACGCGCAAATATGCGACCTATCTGTCTGCGCCGGTCGCCGGCATCCTCTCGGCGAGCAACGTCGTCTCAACCGGCAATTCCGGCGCGATCACCCTTGATGCGCCCACGATAACCATCGCCAGTGGCGGCGCGCTCTATGCCGACGTCAATAATGCGGCCGGCCAGAACGCCACCAACTATACCGCCGGCGCGATCACGCTCGGAACCGGGTCGGCACAAACGATCGCCATCAATGGCGTGATCGTCGGGGCGTCCCTGGAAGCCAGCGCCAGCAGCGCCATCAACATCGCGGGCGTGGTCGATACCCGGACATATGCCGGCGCCAGCGGCCTGCAAGCCGGACCTTTGTCGGGCGCCGTCCTGTCGGCAGGCGATTCCGGCCCAATCACGCTCGACGCGCCCACGATCACCATCGCCAGCGGCGGCGCGCTCTATGCGGACGTCAACAATGGCGTCGGCGCCAATGCGACAACCTATATGGGAGGAGACGTCACGCTCGGCGCTGGCTCCGCCCAAAACGTGGTTATCGACGGCGAGATCGCTGGAGCGACTGTTACCGTCGCGGCCGGCAACGCCGTGACCATCGGCGGAGCGATCAAGGAGGCGGCCGTAACCGTCACATCCGGCGACACGATTACGCTGACCTCAGGCAGTTTGATCGAAACCCGGATACTTGATCCAACCGGCGCCTATTCGATAGGCGATTCCGCTTGGGTCGTGCTGACGGCGCCGACGATCGCCATTCAAAGCGGCAGCGAGATTCTCGCCGCCGCGACGAACAATCCGGCGGACAGCGCCAATGTTTACAATAACGGGGCCGTGACCCTGTCGGCGGCGGCCGATGCGAACCAACCGAACTCGAACATCACGATCGCCGGAATCATCACGAGCGGCATCGCCAGCATCACTTCGGACAATTCCATAATTATCAGCGGCTCGATCGACACGCGCCTTCTCGATTCGACAGGAACCTATTCGGTCGGCAATTCGTTCGGCGTCGGGTTGACGGCGCCGACGATCGCTATAGCGGCGGGCGCCCAGGTGCGCGCCGAGGCGCTGAATGCGACCGGTCCGGCTCCGACGAATTTTACCGCTGGCGACATCACTCTGGCGTCCGCCAACGTTTCCGCTGCGGCTAACACGTTGAGCGGCGGCGTCGTGACGTTCCAGACCGGCGCAAGCAATCTCACTGTCGGGCCGGACAGCGATCCGAACGCCGGCGCCGCCGGCTTCCTTTCCAACGCGACGGTCGCAGGTTATGTCGCCGCGTTGACCAGTTCGAGCGCCTTCGCACTGACGGCCGACAACACCCCCGGGGCCGACAGCGCGTTGACCATCGATTTCGGCGGCGTCGTCGACGGCGCGGGACGCAACGTCGCTCTGGGCGCGACGACGATCTCGCTCGCCGCCGGCGCTGAACTCAGTGGCGGCGCTGTCTCGCTGAACGCTGGCGTCGGCGGGGCCATCAACGTCAACGTCGCCGCCAGCGGCGGCGCTCAGATAACCGCATCGACGGGGCTGCAACTGACGGCGGCGACCGTCACCTTGACCACGGCGGCCGATATGCTCGTCGGCGACGCGATCAAGGATAGCAACAATAGCGCTGCCGGTTTTATCGCAAACCAGACCATCGCCGGCTACGTCGCCGACATGGGCGGCTCCGGCGCGCTGCAGCTCTCCGCCGCGTCTTCGATCACGGTCGATCCCTCTGGCATTGTCGACAGCCGCCAAATGACCAGCAGCGTTTCCACCGGGAATTCTGTAAGTCTCGCCCTGACGGCGCCCACGATCGATATCGCGGCGCCGACGGTCGATTACCCCACCGGCGGCCAAGTGCTGGCGCAGGCGGTGAATGCGAACGGGACCGCCTATACGCCGGGCGACGTCACCCTGACGGCGTTGGGCGCCGGCGCGGGCATTACGGTCGCCGGCGTGATCAAGGGCGCCAATATCAGCCTGACAACCGATCAGCAGCCGATCACCGTCGCCGCGACAGGCGTTCTCGACGCCCGGCAGCTTGACCAGAGCGGCAATCCGACTGGCCAAGCGTTCCACATCACTTTAGCGGCGCCGTTGATCAATATCGACAGCGGCGCGAGCCTCCACGCCGGCGCCGTCACTTTCGTGTTCACGGAGAATGCGCTGACCGTTGGCGGCGCTTCGTTAAGCGACGGCGGCACGTTGAACGACAATGGTCAATCCGGTCTGTTGTCGAACGAGACTATCGCCAGCTACATCGCCGCGATGAGCGGGTCAGCCGCCTTCGTACTGTCAGACGCCGGCGCCATCACCCTTAACGCGGACGCCGTCATCAACGGCGGCGGCGCGAATGTCGCCCTCTCGGCCCAGACGCTCAATATCGCCTCGGGCGCTCAGATCACGGCCGGCGTCGTCGGGTTCAATTTCGACCAGAACAATGTGATCATCGGCACGTCGAGCGATCTCAATTTCGGCGATCCCGGCTTCGTGACCGATGCCGAAATCATCACCCTGATCGGGGCGGTGACGGGCGGGACGTTCTCGATCTCGGCCAATAATTCGATCACGATCGACCCGGACGGCGTGATCGACGCCACCGAGCGCAATGTGTCGACCGGCATTTCGAAGGCGAACGCGCTCAATGTCATGTTAAGCGCGCCCACGATCATGATCGACGGGGGCGGGGAGATCTTGGCGCAGGCGGTCAATTCTCCAGGCGGCGCTTATACGAACGGCAACGTCACGCTCGAAGCGACCGCCTCGGATTCCGAGATTATCAAGCCCGCGAGCGCGACGACCGGAATTACGATTGCCGGCGAAGTCAGCGGCGCGGCTATTTCCGCGACAGCCTCGGCGACCGCCAGCAACGACTACGCCAATTCCGCGGAAGGCTACATTTATCAGATCGCCGCCAATCTGCTTTCGGGCTTCACCGGGCTCAATGGCGGCTATGTCGCGGCCAGCGCGACGGCCAAAGTGACTGTGACGAGTACCGCGAACATTCAGGCGAGCGGCGCGGTCACGCTCTCGTCGATCGGCTCGGAAACGGCCGCCGATTCCATCTTCTCGTCGGCTTCCATCGTGTCACCGGTTTCGGCGGGAGTCGTTGTCGGGCAAGTCTCGGGCGCGGTTAGGACGGAGATCCAGAGCGGCGCGACCATATCGAGCGGCGGCGCGCTCAGCGTTACCGCATCCAATTCCGCCGATCTCGACGTTTCCGCGCAGACCTATACATTCAAAGGCGCGTCGGTCGACGCGGTCGTCGCCGTCTCGACGGGTTCGGTGAGCACCTCCGCCATCATCGATTCCGGAGCGAACATCGCCAATGCGGCCAGCGTCATCGTCGCGGCTGAGAACGCCAACAGTTTCACGACCTCTGCGACGGCCCTGGCGGGCGGCAGCGCGCAGGCCGGCGTCACTTTCGCGTATAGCAATCCATCAACGTCTGCTTCCGCTCAGATGGGCGCCGCCATCGCCGCGGGAACCGTGCCGGGCGGCCTCACCGTCTATGCCGGCTCGAACACGACGAGCGATTCGGTTCAGGCGCAAACCACGGTCGGCAGTGATTTCGCGGAGGTCGGCACGAGCCAGGTGGTTCAGGCGCTCACGTCGCCCTCATTGTTGATTTTTAGCGCCGCGGGTTTGCTCGCCGGCACCGGAGAAGGGGCGGCGTCGGAGCAACAAGGCACATCGTCCATCGTGCCCAAAGGAGGCGCCAGCGTTGCGCTCAACCTTGGTTCACAAAGCTCCTCGGCGTCGATCGCGTCGACGGATGGGGGAACGGCGCCAACAATCATCGACACCGCCGGCGACGTCGCCGTGGTCAGCCTCCTCCTCGACAGCGGCGTTCGCGCCGACGCTGCCACGACGATCAATTCCAACGCCTATAATCCGGATCCATCGGATCCGCAGGCCTCCAAATCCCTGTCGGTCGCGATCAGCGTCGCCGAGCTGAGCCATACGTCAAACGCCTATATCGGATCTGGCTTCAGCCTGACCGCGGGTCACGTCGGCGTCGAAGCGCAGACCGCGATGCCGATTACCGACACCTGGACGGATTTCGACACCTACTCCGATGTCACAAGCCATCTCGCCGACGATCTTGGTGTCTCCAACGACATTTTGACGAGCTACGCCGACGCGACCGCGTCATCTTCAAAACTCGGCGTCGCCGGTGCGGTCAATTATTTCTCCGTCTCCAATAGCACCACCGCCTGGATCGCCAGCGGCGTCGACCTGACGCAGACCGATGTCGGAGCCGATACGCCGTGGACTTCGAACGTCAATGTCCCGGGTTGGGCGGAAGCGTCGGTCGCCTGGTCGGCCGGAACCGTGGTCTCCGCGACAACGACGACCCAGTCCATCGATGTCGCCGGCGATTTCTCCTGGCTTGCTTTCTTTGGCTCGAACTCGAGCAACGCCCAGGGCTCGAAGCCGGGCACGGCCGTCGGCGGCTCCGCCAATGTCGATCTCTTCTCCTCCGACACGATCGCCGGAATTGGGGCCGGCGCCATCGTCACGGCCGATGGCGGCCTGGATGTGGCGGCGACGACGCAGGATCTCGTCTATGGCGTCGCGCCGATTTCCGGCAAAGGCGCAGGATTTGGGCTCAACGGCATCGCCTCCATCCTGCAGATCGACAACACGACTTCCGCCTCGATCAGCGATCAAGCGCAAATCGCCGCGCCGAATGTGACGATCGACGGAGAGCAGGATCTGTCGATGTTCGACGTCGCGGGCGGCGTCGGCGCCAGCAAAGGGACGGGGATCGGCATCGTCGTCTCCGTGGCGTTGGTCGACGCTAGCACCTCCGCCTTCATCGGGGACAATTCGACCGCTCTTTCATCGAGCGGCGCCGACGCGGACGATGCGGGCGTTGCGGCCTCGGCGCCTGGATTCGACGACGTGGCCGATTTGCTGTCCGTTTCCGCGCTCAGCGTCGGCCGACTCACCACGGTCTCCGTTGCCGCGCAATACAACAATGACAGCGCGCCCACCGCCGCGCCCGCGCCGATCCAGTCGACATCGCCTGACGATGCGGGCTACCTCTCGTCGGCTTTCGGCTTCGTATCGGCAAAATTCTCGCAGGCGAAACAGAGAGCGACCACAGCCCTCAACAATGCGACAAGTTCAAGCCAGAACCTTGTGAAAGGAGCCAACAGCATCTCCGGCGCGGGCAGCACGTCGATAGCTATCACATCGATCGGAACGTATGCTTCGATCACGGGCGCCAATATCGAGCAAGCCGCGGACAACGATGTGTCGGTCCAGGCGTTGAACAATACGATCATCGATACCGCCAGCGGCGCCACCGCCATCGCCAAAGGCGCCCCCGGAACGAATTATTCGGTTGGCATCGCCGGAGCAGTGGCGCTCGGGATCAGCACGGATACAACGACCGCGACGATCGAAAACTCGGCCGTCGACGCCGCCCAGGTCGCGGTTCAAGCCCTCGCCGGCGGCGAAAATACGGTCATAGGCCTGGCGATCAGCGCAACGACGGGGCAGGCCACGAAGGCGGTCTCGGTTTCCGCATCGGTTTCCGTCGCCGAGATCAACGATGGCGTCAACGCGCTGATCGATAGTTCGGTTCTGAGGGGTACGGGTCCGTCGTCGTCGATCGCCATCGACGCCGATCAGGACGCGGAAATCGGCATCGGCGCCGGTTCGCTCTATCTTAAACTGGGGAACGGCGCAGGCGGCGGCCTCGGCGTCGCCCTGACCTATGCCGAGATTGGCGATCCCTCGGGGGGCGACGCCGTCTCCGCCATCCTGTCGAATTCGTCCGTCGCGGATATCGGCAGTCTTTCGCTTCTGGCGCTCGATCAAAGCCGGATTCTTTCCGGCGCGGCGGTGTTCGGCGGCGGCCCGGATGCGGACGGCTTTGCCGGCGCGGTCATCGTCAATACTATCGGCCCGAGCGATTTGGCGGAGATTGTCGGTGCTCCCGCCGTGAGTGGGACCGCGGCGGTCACAAGCGGCATCACCGTTTCGGGGGATGTCACCGTCGTCGCGTCGGGCGGGTCGAGCCCGACCCTCGAAGGCATTATTTCGACGGCCGCTTTGAACGCCAACGGCGGCCTTTCGAACGGCTCGATCCAGGATGATTCGGGCCTTGATTTCACTGCCGCCGTGGTGGATCCGACCAGCACCACTGGGGCTGCGATTATTGCGGTCGCCGGAGAGGTGCAGGCGGGCGCGAGCAATCTCGGGCTCTCGCTGATCGTCAACCAAATCGATCAAAGTCATGACGCCCTGATCGATGGCGTCACGATCATATCGACAGGCGGCGTCGTCAACGTTTCGGCTGTCGAGAATTCGGAGATTCTCGGCATCGCCTTCGGCCTCGGCGGCGCGAATGGCGCCCTGGCCGGGCTTGGATCTATTGTCTACAATTCGATCGACGACGGCGTCGTGGCGCAGATCGGTGATGCAAACACGAGCGCCGGCGCCTATGCCGCGACGGTCAAAGCGGCCGCGATTTCGGTCGTCGCGGATGAAGATTCGACGATCCGCGGCGCCACGGGAGCCGTCGCCGAAAATCTCCAGGGCGGGACGGCGGTTGGGCTTTCGGTGACGATCGACCAGATATCGAATTTCGTCTCCGCCGGCATCGTTGGCTCCAAGGTCTCGGCCGATGAAGCGGAGTCCGATTCCAGCACGCTGATTGGGGGGCCGCTGCAAGCGGGCTCGGTTGTGGTGTCCGGGCAATCCGACGCCGATATCCTGACAATTGCGATCGGCGTCGCCATCTCGGCCGGAAAAAGCGAACCGGGACAGCCCTCGCCTGAGGAAAACCTGACTGCGCTGGTCAGCACGCTGGCGCCGGCCGCTCCGGCGGCCGGCGACGCCGCGGCGCCGGCGGCGCCCGCCGCGCCGCCGCCGGCGCCTTCGACCCCGTCCAGCGGGCTCGCCGGGGCGGGCTCGGTCGCCGTCAGCACCGAGGCGACGACCGTCTATTCCGAAATCACAAACGGCGCTAATTCCGTCGCCTCGACCGTCGTCGCGCAGGACAACGTCCTTGTTCTCGCCGCCAATTCCGACTCGATTTCCGCCGGCGCCGGCGCGTTGAGCATATCGTCCTCCGCGGGCATTGGAATCGGCTTGTCCATCGTCGTCAACGAGATCAGCGGTGCGACGACGGCCGAGGTCGAACAGAGCATCGTGGACGCCCATGCTTTGGGCGCGCCGGCTTTTGTCGATAGCGGCGTCCTCCCGTCGTTCGTCAATCCGTCCGATGTCGTGACGCCGGGCGACGACCCCAATCTCGCCGACGGCGTCGAATCTCTCGGCGGCATAGCGATCATCGCAACGTCGCGGCAGACGGCCGATACGGTCTCCGCGATCTATGCACTGAGCACGGCGGCGGGGGCGGGGTCGATAAGCTCCATCACCAATGTGATGGGCGGCGATACGGCGGCTTACGCCGACAGTTCCAGTCTCGATGCAAACCTTCTGACCGGCGAGGCGTCGGCTGTTCAGGTCGTCGCATCGAGCGCATCCTTCGCCAATGTGCTCGATATAGGCATTGCCGATTCCGGCGGTTCGGCCGCCGGCGCGCTCACGCTCGTCGTCGATACGATGGACCGGGCGACAAAGGCCTATGTGACGACCACGAATATTGGCGCGGCCGCAGTGGCGGCTGGCGCGGTGATCGTTTCCGCCAACGCCTGGGAAGGGACGTCCGGAGAGGCCATCGGGGCGGCGGGCTCGGATGGCTTTGGCATTGCGGGCTCGTCGCTGGTCAATCTGTTCGATGCGGATACCGAAGCCATGCTCGACCACGGAACGATCGACGCGGCCTTGCTCGCTGTGACCGCGGTGGGCACGGACGGCTATTTCGGCGCGATCGGGACGGGGGCGCTTGGCGGAACGGCCGGCGTCGGCGCCTCCATCCTGGTCGCCATGAGCGAGACGACGACCAAGGCGACGATCGGCGACGCCGACGCGGCGGACGAGACGGGCGCCGGCGCCACGACGATCAATCTTTCTGGCCCTGTCGACGTGTCGGCGACCACCACGACCGACGCGACGAGCTATGTCGTTGGCGTGTCCGTCGGCGGAACCGGCGGCGGCGCCGCGCAATTCTCCGGTCTGTTCGCCAGCAATACGGCGGCGGCGGCGCTTGAAAACAGCACAGTCACCATTGCGGCCGCGGCGGCCGCCAATGGTTCGGTCTCCGTAGACTCGCTAGAAAACGTCGACTTCAATCCGGTCGCTGGCGGCCTGGCGATCGGGGGCACCGGCGGCGTCGGCGCCAGCGTCGATCTGGTGATGCTCGCCAGCGACAATTCGGCCCTCATCGCCGGAAGCAGTATAAACGCTCCGGGCTCCGTGAGCGTCGACGCGCAGAGCGAACGTGAAATTTCGTCCTATGCCGCGACGGCGGCGATCGGCGGCCAGGGGAGCTTCGCGGCGACGGTGGGCGTCGTTCTCATCGGCTCGGGCGCGTCGAGCGACGCGATGAGCGTTCTCGACCAGGGCGGCACGCTCGAAAGCGCCGACCAGGCGACAAGCTCAGGCGCCACCGATCTTACAAGCGAGGTCGCGGGTGGCGTCGACGGGATTTCGGCTGAGATCGTCGACAGCAATGTAACCGCGAGCGACATCAATATCGCCGCCACGGGTCAGATGGCGGTGCTGAACATCGCGGGCTCGCTGTCGATCGGCATCGGCATCGGCGGCATCGGCGCGGGCGTTGGTTACACGGACGTCGATCAGGATATCACCGCGCAAGCGATCGGCGGCGTTTTGGTCACGCCGACTCTCACGATCGATGCGACCGCGCAAGACGACGGCGGCGGTCATGCCGCGCGAACGATAGCCGCGGCGGGCGCTGGCGGCCTTTACGTCGGGCTCGGCGCGGCCGTCGCCGACTCGATCGTCGACAACAATGTGCAGGCCAGTCTTGGCTCTACGGTGAATGACGGCGCGCTCGTCACGACGACAGCGCCGCCGACGATCTTTTCGACCTCGATCAGCGTGACGTCCAGCGACAGTTCTTCCGTGCGGGCCGACGCCTATGGCTTTGCCGGCGGCGCGGCGGCGGTCGGCATTTCGGTGGCGCTCGCCAAGCGCGACAGCGTCGTGACTTCGGACGTGCTCGCCCCAGCCAATCTCGCGTCCGCCAGCGTAATCGATCAAGCAAGCGACAGCGGCGAGACCTGGGCTTATGCTCTGGGCGGCGCCGGTGGCGTCTATGCCGGCGACGGCGCCGTGGCGACCGCGGCGGATAACGCCACGGTGACAGCCGAGCTGATGAGCGGCGCGGCCGTCGTGGCGGGCGATACGCAAGTGCTGGCGGCCGACACGCCGGACGCCAAAGGTTTCGCTTTCGGCGTTGCGGTGGGCTATGCAGCCGTCGGCGCGTCTGTGGCGCTTGTGACCGCCGATCCGACCGTCACCGCCGCAGTCGATGACGGCGTCGTGTTCCAACGGACCGATCAAGTCGGCGCCGTGGGCTCGACACAGCCGGTGGTTACTTATGGCGGCTCGCTGGAAGTGACCGCGCAAAGCCTGATCGGCGGCAATCCGGCGACGGATTTTCCGGCTACGAACACCTTGCCGGCCTCTACCGACAATTTCGCCGATGGCGGCACGACCGCGGCGGGCTGGGCGATCGCGGGCGCAGGCGGCGCCCTGATCGGCGCCCAGGGGACCTATGTCGAGACGGATGGCGACGCAACAGTTCTCGCCCGCATCGGGTCCATTCCCGCCGCTGGCGCTCCGCCGGCGACCGGGCTCAGCTTACCAATGGGCGACGTCAGTCTCACCGCGACCAACGACACCGACCAATTCTCGCGCTCGACCGGCGTTTCGGTCGGCTATGTCGCGCTCGGGGTCGAACTCGCCTATGCGAATGCCGACACGACCACGCAGGCGGTGCTCGGGAACAACGTTGCGACGCCATTCACGGTGGCAACTTCCGACGGCGACACGACCGACGAATTTCTTGCGCGCGGCGGAACGCTGACGATCAGCGCGACCGGAGTCGACACCGTCGTCGCCGACGCTCAGGCGGGCGCTGGCGGCGTCGTCGCTGGCTCGGGCGCGGAAGCGCATACGTCCGACACATCTAATCTTTCGTCCGAGATTGGCGCGAATGCGTTCGTCGTCGCGGGCGCGGTGACGATCACGGCGACGCATACCGACGACTACGCCGCCGATGTCGATTCGCTGTCGGCCTCGGCGGTCGGGGCCAGCGCCTCCATCGCGGTCAACGACGCCGATTCGGCCGTCGCGATCACGCTTGGCGCGGGCGTGACGATCCAAAGCAGCGACGTCGTCGATTCGACGGGAACCGTCACAACCGCCAATGCCGTTTCGCTCACCGCTTCGAATAATTTCTCCGACGATTTCGCCGGCAGCCCCACCGACAGTATCAAGGCGGCGGGCGGCGGCGGCATCAATGGATTCGGGGCGTCGAGCACGACCAACCTGACGGGAAGCTCGTCTGTGACGATCGGCAGTGAAGATTCGGTCACTGCAGGAACCGGCGGCGTCATCGTGCTGGCGCTCAGCAATGTATCGGATCAGAACGACACCATCAGCCTTGACACCGGCGGGGCGATCGAAGGCGCCGGGGTCGGCGACTATGTCACCGCCAATTTGACCAACGCCGTTTCGGTCGGCGATTCCACCGACCAGAGCCTGGAAGCGCATATCGCCAGCCAGGGCGTCGTCGTTCTGGCCACTTACGCTTCGGGTGCGATCGACACGTCGGGTCTTGTCCATACCTACGGCCTCGCGGGCGTGGGCGAGGCCGACGCCGCTTCGATTTTGAACGTGAATCAGTCGGTCAATGTCGCGGACGCTTTTATTATCGGCATCGGCGAGATCGACATCACCGCCGGACTCAATCCGCTGGGGACAAGTTTCGGTCAGACGTCGCTCTCGGTTGACGCCAACGCGGAAAGCTACGTCTACGGTTTGATTGCAATTCCCCATACCGACGCGACCACCAACGTTACGAGCAACGCGTCCGTAGATATCGACCCTCTCGCCATCATCGGCAGCGGCGCCAGCGTCGTTCTTGGAGCCTATCACGGCGCGCCGGTCTCCAACGCCAACGGGACCGGCCACGGCTACGAGCTCGGTTTCATTCCCGCCGATCAGGGCGGCTCCAACCCAGGTCAACCGGTGACATCAGCGAGCGTTACTCTCGACGGCGATGTGACTGCGGGCATCTACCACGATCAAGAGATCGACATTACCTGCAACCCATGCACGGCGACGGGAAGTCCAACCTTCACGCTGGTCAGCGGCGCACCGGTGCTCGTCGAGGGCGCGATGCCGGAAACGTTGAGCGCCGGCCAGATTTATAGCTACGCGCCCGGCGAAACAAACGTGTGGCAGTTTGTATCGGATAATTTCGACGCCGAAGTCGCCCCCGTGCTCAAGACCGGCGTCTCGTTCCAGGGTCAGACGACGCAGACCTATATTCTCGGGCAATTGTATGCGGCAGGCGGCGTCGTTCAGATCAACGCCGATACGATCGCCGGCAAGGGAACGGCGACTTCATGGGGCAACCCGACAATCACGATCAACAATGACAGCGCCGCCACCATCATTCTCGCCGGCGGCGCGTATATTCCCGATACGCCGAGCGGCGAATTCATCTTCACCGGCGCTGCCTCGCAAGCCGACGCGCTTGCCGCCGGCGTGAAGCTCAGCGTCCAGTCGGAACATCCGACGTCGGGCGTCACAGTCGACATGAACTACACTGGAACGGCCGAGAACAGCAATTTCGGGCCGACCTTCATCAACCAGGGGCCAATTTCAGCGCTCGGCGGAGCCGTCTCGCTTTACAATGCGAACGGCTGGTTCGGGCAGATCGGCGACATCATCTCGTCGGGCGTGACCGAGACCGCCCCTTACGGCGGCCTCGTCGTGTCCTCGACCGCCGCCGGCCAGACCTTCTCCGCCGCGGATGTGCCTTACGCCGACTGGCTCACTTATGAGAATTTCCCGGGCGCCGCGAACTCCACCACCGTTGCGGGTCTCTTCTTTCCCGATTCGGGTCAGGGTGGTTCAGGCGCCTTCGCGACTACGGTTCTCATGAACGCCGCCGCCAACACGTTCGTTGATTTCGTCGCAAACCTGTGGGTGGCGCAGGTCAATCCGCAGCGTTACGTCGACCCGACTTCGAATACGACTTCAGCGGTTTTCAATACCAGCGATTCCTCGGACTTCAACATTCAGCTCTATGGAATCGCGTCTCGAAGCACGCAGGGCGAGAGTGCTTATGGCATATTTGGAAGCGGCAACGACCTACAGATCGGCGCCGGCGTCGCCAACGATCCCTTGACGACAGCTTATGAATTCTTCTCGAGTTGCACCTATATCAATTGCGGCTATGGAACCTATTCACTTGCGACCAACCTGAACGAGCCGGTGGTCCCAGTCGTGTACGTTCCATCGGCATCGACGGCCGCGCTCACCATCTTCAATCTGCCGGGGAGGGCGACCGCCGCCAACGGCTTCCTGCTGACCTCCAACAACTTCTCCGACACCGGGGTGACGCAATCATCGGCGAAGATATTCGGCGGACCCGTCGCCATCAAGGCGAGCATCATCGATATCAACGGGCCGATCGTCTCGGGCATCGCCAACGACTGGTCCCTGACGATCAATAGCGGCGCGATCTCCGCTGATCAGGCCAGTTACCAGAGCACGGGCGTTCAGACCTATACGTTGTCGACGGCATCGGCCACGACGATCGGCGCGACCTACGACGCCAAGAGCAACGTCGTCACCGTGGCCAATATCACGGCCTCCTCGGGCGCCGGCTACGTTCTGCTCGACGGCGAGATCATCAGCACGACCGCGCTGCAGAACGGATCGATCACGGTCAATGGCGGCCTCGGCCAGGTCACGATCAACAACCCGACCAGCGCCGCGCTCGTCATCAACGACGTCGCCAACGGCAGCACCGTCGGCGGTCAGCCGCTGCAAAGCCGAATAAAGATCGTCGATACGCTCAAGGATCAGGTCGGCGAAATCGCGACCGATACGACGACCTATCTCTTCACGCCTGGCGTCGGCGTCGCCACCTATGTCACCGGATACGGGCAGGACCCTGCGGCGAACGCCGTCCCGAATTCCAATTCGACGATAAGCGCCGGTCTTTCCTATAGCCCGGTGATCGGCGCGCGCTATCAATGGGACCAGACGGCCTATCTCGCGAGCGAGCCCGATCCGAACAATTCCGGCGGGCTTGTTTGGACATTCACCGACCCTTCGGGAACGCCGCTCTCCATCTCCGAGCCGTCCACCAGCAATCCCTGGTTCCTCAATTCCGTATCGGTCACGACGGGCAATTCGTCGACCATGCCGTTGTTCCAGGAGACCATGTCGGCGACGGTCAATTTCACCCCAACGATCTATCATTTTGGCTGCGATGACGGCGGCGTTCTCTGCAACTATGGCTTCTATCGGATTCCAGGCTCGAATTCTGATTCAATTGGCGTCGACGGCGGCAATGATGGCTTCTACCAATTCGACGTCGCGCAATCCGTCAGCCTGACGCTGGTCAATTCCGTCAAGGCGGACAATCCGATTGGAATCAACTTCAGCGGCAACGCGACCGGCTTCCTTAATGTCATTTCTGTCGGCGGCGTGACATTCGCCGGCAATGTTGGCAATGCGAGCGGGCTGACGAGCGTTACGACAACGGGGGCGGGGTCGAATATTATCGAGGCGGCGAATGCGACGCTTTCGACGCAGAGCCTCTTGCTTTCGACGGCCGGCGCGATCGGCAGCGCGGCGCAGTCGTTCGGCGCGACAATGACGGTCGGCCAGAGTGGCGCACCGGCCGGCGCCGTTCAAGCCGCTGCCGGTACAGGTGGCGTCAATCTCGCCTTCACCTCCGCCGTGGCGATCGATAGCGTCGTCAGCAGTGCGAAAGTTGGCGGCGTGACGACCTACGGCGACGTGACGATCAGCGCGCTCGGCAATCTCGTCGCTTCGACTGCGGCGACCCATGTCGACGGCACGTCGATCGCCGCCGGCAGCGCCAATATCACCGGCCGCAACATCTCTCTGTCCAGTCTCACAGGCAGCGTGGGATCGGGATCTGGAACGACCGCCGCGCCGCTCGTCATCAGCGCCAATACGACGATCGGCGCCAATAGCGAATTGCTGGACGGCGTCATTAATGTCGCGGCGATCGGCGACATCGCGCTGACCGGCATCACCGGCGACTTCCGCATCGGCCAGATCGCATCCGCTTCCGGCGACGTCACCATCAATGTTCCCAATGGCGTCATTCTCAACGCCAGCGGCCTGACCTCAAGCGACGCGCTCAGCGCGGCCCAACTCAGCGCGATCGAAACCAGATTGAATCTGACCAACCCCAACGCCGCGTTGACGGAAACGGTGGCGCCGTTCGAGAAGGCGGTCGACGCCGCCTACATCGCCTATGAGGCGCTGCTTGCCAATGCGACCGTTTCCGGCGCCAACCTGACCCTTACCGCCGCCGGGCTTCAGCTTTACGCCCAGGCGGCCGGAACCGCCCAACTCGGCGCCTACAACACGCTGCTCGGGTTCGGCTCGGTCGTCAACGGGACTTTCACGCTCAATACCGCCGGGGTTCAATATTATACCAAGGCCGCCATCGCTTCGTTGGGGACGACGCAGGCCAGCGCCTTCAGTGCGCTGCTCGCCAATGGAACTGTCGCGTCGAGCGGCAGCTTTAGCCTGTCAGCGGCAGGATTGACCGCCTATGCGGCGGCGGCCGCCGCGGCAGACAATGTTGCGACCGCCACCAACGCCCAGATCCAGGCCTATGCGGCCGGGCTGTATAACGGCCTCACGCAGCAGGTTCAAACCTACGCCGCCGCTCAAGCGGCAGCCCTTACGGGGGCTCTTTTCACCGGCCCCGCCGCGGCGAACGCGATCGCCTATGAGACTCTCCTGGCTAATGGAACATTAGGCGCAAACGGGACCTTCACCCTCAGCGCGACGGGCCTGACTTATTATGCGGCGGCGGCCGCCGCGGCGGACCACGTCGCGACGGCGACAAGCGCCCAGATCCAGGCTTATGCGTCGAACCTTCTGACCAGCGTGCAGCCGATGCCAAATCCAACAGCCGCGGCGATCCAGGCCTATGCGACGGCGCAATATGCGGGCTACGTTTCGACTTTCGAGGAGGCGTTCGCGACCGCCGCCGATCCCAACGGCGTTGATTGGCAATCGGCGCTCGCCGCCTTGCCCACTACAAATGTCGGTAACACACCGACGATCAACTACCAGGTCGCCGCCAACAGCCAGCTCTACACAGATTTGACGCAGCGCGCGGTGTGGCAGGATGGGCAGTTTGTGCAAGCTATCGACCAGTCCGCCCTGGAGCCCGCCCAGACGATCGTCGGCAATGCGCCGGCGAGCCTGATCGGCTACAATATTTTCATCAATGCTTCGAACGGGGTGGGTGAGGCGTCGGCGCCGGTGACTATCGCCGGCGCCGATCTCGCCGCGCTCAAGAACGGAACTTTGACGGACCCCGATCAGATCGCGGCGCTGGCGAGCGCGACGACGCCGGGCTCCGTCACAGTGACTTATGATTCGACCGGCCAGAACGTCGTCTCGATTAACCTTGCTGAAGTGCAGCCCTTGTACGTCAGCGCGACAGGGTCAGTCAGCGCCACATCCAAGTATGGCGAGATTCTTCTTCAGGCCACGGGATCGTCTGGCCTGGCGGGTTCCGATACGTTGAGAGTGGGCGCCATTTCAGCCGCGGGCGCCGTCAGCCTCACTGCTCCCGTCAGCATCCTCGAAGGCGCGGCTCCGGCCTTGCCATCGATCGTCTCGGGCGGCGCGCTGACGCTCGCGGCGGGCACGGGCGATCTGGGCGCATTCTCTGCGCCCCTCACGTTCCAAGCGCCCGTGCTGAATGACGCATCTGCCGCGGGCAGCGTCTGGCTAGAATCGGTCGGCGACGCCGTCGTAGGGCGCATCTTCGCCGACCCCAACAGCGGCACAGCGTCGCTGACGGCGGTCGCCGGCGCCACACCCGGCAATATTTCGGAATACTACTCGTCCGGCCTCGCCATAACGGCCAGCTCCATCATCCTGACGTCCAGCGACAACATCGGCTCATCCGCGACGCCGTTCGCGGTCGGCGATCCCTCCGCGACCAGCGGCGGCTTCACTGTGTCGGGAAGCGCGGTCGGATCGACCTATCTGACGACCGAAGCGGTCGACAGCGTCGCCGCGACCATGATCGTCAATCATTTCGCGGCAGGCGGCGTCCTGAATGTCGTGCTGCCCACGGTCGACGTCAACAATCTCGATGCGCTTCTGTCGATCGGCCTGGAATTCGAAGACGTTTCGTCTTCGAAAACCGGATCCGTGGTCGCCGAGGGCGGGATCATAACCATGATGTCCGGCTCCGCGATCGACGCGATCGGGCCGATCGACCTGACGGCGGACAGCGGGTCCATCACGCTTGGCCAGTTGGTCAGCGGCCTCAGCGCGAGCGCATCGACGCCGGCGATTGTCGTTACAGCGAACCATGGCGCCATCGTCAGCAATGGCGATGGGCGGACCAATCTGGTTGCGCCAAACAGCCATGCCGACGTGACCCTGACCGCCCAATCCGATATCGGCGCGTCAACCCAAGCGTTGTCCGTTGAAACGACGCTGCTGTCGGCCACGACGACCCAGGGCGGATTATATCTCAACGCAGTGACGACGCTGCCAGCCGTTCCCGCATTCCTGACCCTGTCTCCAGCGCCGACTTTGGAAGCGACGCAATTGTCGGCGGCCGAAGGCAGTATCGACATTACCGGCACGGCTAACCTGCAGCTCGACAGCGTGAATGCAGGGGTCGGCTTCGCCGCGCAATCTTCCGGTTATATCGCGGGAAATCCCTCCGCAGCCACGATCATCTCAGAGACCGTCGCGCTGACGGCCGGCGGCGACATAGGATCGAGCGCGAACCCATTCTCATTCGACGCAACGGGCGCGGTGTCGGGTTCAGCCGGCGGCTCGGCCTGGCTGACCAGCACGGAGAGCGTGAACGTTGCGACCTTCGCGGGCGCTCATGGCGTTCTCATCAATTCGAACGGGGCGCTGCGCATCGAGACGGTATCGAATCCCGTGACGCTTGACGGCCTGGTGTCGTCGGCAGACGGACCGGTGACGCTGCGCGGCCAAAGCGTCACGATGGATCAGGGCGCAGGCGTCACGGCCGACGGCGCGATCGTGATTTCCTCGGCGACCGATGTGACGATCGGGCAGGTGACGAGCAGCGCGACTGGCTCGGCGATCGATATCGAAGCGGGCGCGGCGAGTTTTGGCGCTCCCGTCGTCCCGGGCGTGGGAAATATTGCCGGTAACGCCGCCGCCGCCGGGCTGACCGATGTGACGGCCGGCGCCGGCGCGTTGTTAAACGCGGGCGCGGCGATCGGGCCGATAGCGGTGGATATCGCAAACCTCAGCGCAACGGCCGATACAGGCGATCTGTCGCTGACCCAGATGGCGGCTTTGCATGCTTCGGTTTTGTCGGCGCCGCACGGCGCGATCGATGTCGAGGGGGCCTCTGCGCTGACCCTCGATGATGTAACCGCGGGCGCGGCGTTCACCGCCAAATCGACCGCCGGCGCGATCACGCTCGGCTCTGCGACGAGCGGCGGGACGCAGACGATTGTCGCGAACAGCGACCTGTTGTTCACGACGCTGACGACGACGGGGGCGCCGGGCGATACGGGTTCGATCGACCTGACCTCGACTTTGGGGGCGGTGCAGGGCCAGCCGACGGGCGCCTCGCTGATCGCGTCGAATGGGGACGTGACGATCTCGGGCGCGAGCGTTCAGCTTGATACGGTGACGGCCAATGGCAAGGCGTCGGTCGATGCGCTGACGACGCTTGCGGGGACGAGCCTGACGACGGGCGGGGACGCGAGCCTTGCTGCGGGCGTCTCGACGAACCTGACGCCGACGCTGCCGGTGTCGCTGTCTTGGACGACAGTGAAAGCGGGGACGACGTTTGAGGCGCAGGCCTATGGGGGGACGATTGCGACGCTGGGCGCTGTGACGAGCGGCGGGACGCAGACGATCGGGGCGACGGGGGATATCGGGTTCACGACCTTGACGACGACGGCGGGTCATGGCGGCGACGCGGATGTGACGTCGACGGCGGGTTCGATCACGGGCGGTTCGGTATTCGCCGACGGCTCGGCATCGTTGACGAGTGCAACGTCGAACGACGGGGCCACGGTCACGGCGACGACCGGGAGCGTGACGCTGGCGGCGGGAAGCCTCTTGTCCCCATCGGCTTTGGCTTCGATTGGCTGGACGAATGTGAATGCCGGGATGTCGCTGACGGCGACGAGCGGGGGCGGGCTGACGCTGGCGGACGTGTCGACGGGAACGACGGGGGCGGGCGGCAATCAGACGATCCATGGTTCTGGCGCGGTGGATGTGACGACGACTTTGGCGACGGCCGGCGCGATCGGCGTAAAGTCGGACGCTTCGACGGTGACGATCGGCTCGGCCACCAGCGGTGGGACGCAGACGATCGAGGCTTATCTGGGCCTCGGCTACACGACGCTGAAGACGACCGCAGGCGACATTGACCTGACGTCGGACGCCGCCTCGATCACAGGCGCGGCGAACGGCGATACGCTTGACGCGAAGGGCTCGTTCGACCTTGTCGCGGTGACGACGATCTCGGGGACTTCGCTGAAGGCGGAGACGGGCTCAGGCTCCGTGACCGCCGGCGGGGCGATTGATCTCGGATCGACGAATATTGCGACGACGCTTGGCGTGACTTCGACGGGCGACGCGGTGACGATCGGTTCTGCGACGAGCGGCGGGACGCAGACGATTGAGGCGAACAACGACCTGTTGTTCACGACGCTGACAACGACGGGGGCGCCGGGCGATGCGGGCTCGATCGACCTGACCTCGACTTTGGGGGCGGTGCAGGGCCAGCCGACGGGCGCCTCTCTGATCGCGTCGAATGCGGACGTGACGATCTCGGGCGCGAGCGTTCAGCTTGATACGGTGACGGCCAATGGCAAGGCGTCGATCGATGCGCTGACAACGCTTGCGGGGACGAGCCTGACGACGGGCGGGGATGCGAGCCTTGTGGCGGGCGTTTCGACGAATCTGACGCCGACGCTGCCGGTGTCGCTGTCGTGGACGAATGTGAAAGCGGGGACGACCTTCGAGGCGCAGGCCTATGGGGGGACCATTGCGACGCTGGGCTCGGTGACGAGCGGCGGGACGCAGACGATCGGGGCGACGGGGGATATCGGGTTCACGACGCTGCTGGTGAGGGGTGGCGATATCGATGTGACGGGCGCAACCGTCACCGGCGCGACGCTGACGGCGCAGACGGGTGCGGCGATGCTGACCTCGACGGGAACGAGTGATGCGTCGATCGACGTGTCGACGGTGAGCGTGGCGACGGCGTTCGAGGCGACGGCGACGGCAGGCGGGATGACCCTCGGTTCTGCGACGAGCGGAGGAATGCAGACGATTGTAGCGAACAACGATCTATTGTTCACAACGTTGAAGACGACGGGCGCCGGTTCGATCGACTTGACCTCGACTTTGGGCGCGGTGCAGGGCCAGCCGACTGGAGCCTCGCTGATCGCGTCGAATGCGGATGTGACGATCTCCGGTTTGAGCGTCCAGCTTGATACGGTGACCGCGACGGGTAAGGCGTCGATTGACGCCATGACGACGCTCGTCGGAACAAACCTGACGACAAGTGGAGACGCGAGCCTGACGGCGGGCGTTTCGACGAATTTGACGCCGACGATTCCAGTATCGCTGTCTTGGACGAATTTGAATGTGGGGACGACATTCGAAGCGCGAGCCTATGGCGGGACGATTGCGACGCTGGGCTCGGCGACCAGTGACGGAACGCAGACAATCGGAGCGACGGGGGATATCGGGTTTACGACTTTGTTGGCGAATGCTGGCGACATCGACGTAACCTCGACGGGAGGCTCGATCGCGGGCGGTTCGGTGTCGGCGAATGGTTCGGCGTCGCTGACCAGCGTGACGTCGAATGACGGGGCCACGGTCACGGCGACAGCCGGCAACGTGACGCTGGCGGTGGGGAGCCTTTCGTCTCCATCGGCTTTAGCTTCGATTGGCTGGACGAATGTGAACGCGGGGACGTCACTAACGGCGACGAGCGGGGGCCGCCTGACGCTGGCTGACGTTTCGACGGGAACGACGGGGGCGGGCGGCGCCCAGACGATCCATGGTTCAGGCGCGGTGGACGTGACGACGACATCGGCGACCGCTGGGCCGATCGGGGTGACCTCGGACGCATCGGGTGTCAGGATCGGCTCTGCGATAAGCGGTGGGACTGAGACGATCGAGGCCTATCTGGGTCTCGACTATACGACATTGAAGACGACGGGGATCGCAGGCGGCGATGTCGGCGATATCAAGCTGACCTCGGATACGGCCTCGATCACGGGCAATGCGACGGGGGACACGCTCGACGCGAATGGCTCGTTCATCCTAGATGCGGCGACGGCGATCAATGCGATTTCGCTGATGGCGGAGACGGGCGCGGGCTTCGTCAAATCAGGCGGAGCAATTGGGCTGGGGTCGGCGACGAGCCAGGGGACGCAGACGATCGAGGCGACGGACGCCATCGGCTTCACGATGCTGAGGTCGAAAGCGGGCGATGTCGATGTGATGTCGGATACGGCCTCGATCGCGGGCGGTTCGGTATTTGCGGTCGGCTCGGCGTCGCTGACGAGCGCGACGTCGAATGACGGCATCACGGTTACGGCGACGACCGGGAGCGCGACGCTTGCGGCGGGAAGCCTTTCGTCTCCATCGAGTTCGGCTTCGATTGGCTGGATGAATGTGAATGCCGGGACGTTGCTGACGGCGGCAAGCGGTGGCGAGCTGACGCTGGCGGATGTGTCGACGGGAACGACGGGGGCGGGTGGCAATCAGACGATCCATGGTTCTGGCGCGGTGGATGTGACGACGACTTTGGCGGCAGCCGGGACGATCGGGATGAAATCGGACGCTTCGACTGTGACGATTGGTTCTGCGACGAGCGATGGGACCGAGACGATCGAGGCCTATCTGGGTCTGGGCTATTCCACGCTGAAGACCAATGGCATGACGGGCGATGTCGGCGACATCAAGCTGACGTCAGACACCGCGTCGATCACGGGCAATGCGCCGGGCGACACGCTTGACGCCAACGGATCGTTCATCCTGAACGCGGCGATGGCGATCAATGCGACGTCGCTGACGGCGGCGACGGGCAGCGGCTTTGCCGAAGCGGGCGGGGCGATTGATCTTGGGACGACAAATATTGCGACGACGCTTGGCGTGACATCGACGAGCGACGCAGTGACGCTCGGGTCGGCGACGAGTGGCGGGAGGCAGATGATCGAGGCGGACAAGGCGCTGACCTACACGACACTGAAGACGACGGCTGGCGATATCGATCTGACGTCAAATACGGCGTCGATTACGGGCAAGCCGAGCGGCGACCTGCTCGATGCGAAGGGCTCGTTCACGCTGATGGCGGCGACGACGATTTCGGGAACCTCGCTGAAGGCTGAGACGGGCAGCGGCTTGGCCAAGGCCGCCGGGGCGATTGACCTCGGCGCGACGAATATCGCGACGGCGCTCGGCGTGACCTCGACGGGCGCGGGGATCACGCTGGGTTCGGCCACCAGCGGCGGGACGCAGACGATTGAGGCGAACAACGACCTGTTGTTCACGAGGCTGACCACGACGGGGGCGCCGGGGGACGCGAGCTCGATTGACCTGACCTCGACTTTGGGGGCGGTGCAGGGCCAGCCGACTGGCGCCTCTCTGATCGAGTCGAACGCGGATGTGACGATCTCGGGCGCGAGTGTCCAGCTTGATATGGTGACGGCCAATGGCAACGCGTCGATGGATGCGCTGACGACGCTTGCGGGGACGAGCCTGACGACGGGCCGGGGCGCGAGCCTTGTGGCGGGCGTTTCGACGAATCTGACGCCGACGCTGCCGGTCTCGCTGTCATGGGCGAATGTGAATGCGGGAACGACGTTCGAGGCGCAGGCCTATGGGGGGACCATTGCGTCGCTGGGCTCTGTGACGAGCGGCGGCACGCAGACGATCGGGGCGACGGGAAGCGTTCTACTCACCCAACTGACGACGACATCGGGCGATGTCGACGTGACTTCTGACACGGGCTCGATCACGGGAGGTTCGATCGCGGCGCAACGTTCCGCTACCCTCACCGCCGCGCTGAACAACACAGGAGACCAACTGACGACGACGACCGGCGCTGCGACATTGACGGCCGGCGGCCTGATCGACTGGAACAATGTCGATGCGGCGACGACGATCAAGGCGCATTCGACCGGCGGAGCGGTCACCTTCGGCGCGACGCAGAGCGGGGGAACGCAGAACCTGATCGCGGCCGGAGAGGTCACTTTCGTGAAACTCGTGACGACGGGCGTCTCGGGCGATGAGGGTGACGTCGATATCGTCGCTGGCAGCGCCATCCATGGCGGCGAAGTGGATGCGAACGGCGCTCTGAACGCGATAGCGGACGGCATGACGTTTGGCGACATCGACGCGAAAGCCGGCGTCTCGCTGGAATCATCAAGCTTCATTGCGGCTGGCGATGTGACGACCCTCGGTTCATTCGAGGTCGACTCCGCCGGGGCGCTGAGTCTCGGGAACATATCGGCGTCGAATTTGATCTTCTCGAGCGCGGGCAGCCCGACCTTTGGCGACCTAACGGTGTCCTCGGGCATAAGCCTCGCCGCGACAGACATCGACATCGGCTTGCTGCGCCAGAGCCCCGGCGCAACGGGGCCGCTCGATGTCTCTTTGACTGGCTATAATGGGGGGATTGGAAATAGCGCGACATTGACGATCGTTGCGCCCAACGGCGTTGTCATTCCCGAGTTGCGCGAGCGCAGCGCGACCATTTCGACGGATGCAAGCCTGGTCGCGATCAATAGTGCGATGATTGTCGATACGCTCGATCTCACAACGTCGCACGACAATATCTGGGTGAACGATCAGTCCTCCAGACCGGCGAACGGCGCCGACGTCCAGCTCTTCCAGCCCGGCTACGCCTTCTATCTCACGCAGAATGGGACCTCCACCGCGACGAACGCCTTCGTCGTGCAATATGGCGACAATTCAGCGATCGTGGATCAACTGTCCGGCAACATCTATTTGGGCGCCAGCTTCGCGCGTGATTTCGACCGTCAGGGTTGGTCGGGCGACAGCGAAATGTTGTCCGTCGAGGGAGGCGCCGACAATCCGAACGGTTGGCAATTCCCGATCGAAGCATTCGACCTTCATCTCCAGCGCTTGTTTGGAGAAGGCATTATGCTTGCGCAGCCTGGCCAGCCAGCGGTCAACATGGGCGATAGCGGCTCCGCCACCGAATTGGTTAGCGATGGGCTTGGGTTCACGATTATCGTCAGGCGAAGGCATTGATGTCGGCGCCGCGGCAGTTCGGCGTCTTGACGGCGTCCTCACAGGGGATTTGCAGGCGATGGACACGGTCGGATAGCGAATGCGAAACCGAATTTTTGAAGATCGAAATGGGAATGATGCGACGCTTCCGGCGAATATTCCGCCAAAGCAGTGCTGGGGCCTGTTGACCGTGGGAGATTCGCCCCGCGACTCCAAGTCAGGTTTAAAACTGGAAAACGGACGCCAGTCTCAGATCGCACTATCTATTTCCCATTATTTTGTGTCAGCTCAGAGTCGAAGCTTTGGGTGAGTTGTCGTCTTTTCTATTTCGTCACTGCGAGACGCGAAAATCCTGTGTCTCAACAGTCGTACTGTGGCGTCCCGAATGTCGCTCGCTCACTGCCTAGAGCATCCTGCAATTATTGTGAATCGGCATGGGATTCCAGAATCGTTATGGTTCTGTTTCAACTTGCTGGCTGGAAGGACGTCAGCGGGGATGGCGTATTCGCAAGATTTACGAGATCGGGTCATCAACGCGGTTGTGCGGGACGGGATGAGCCGTAGGGCGGCGGCGGCGCGATTTCAGGTGAGCGAGTCTGCGGCCATCAAGTGGCTCGAACGTTGGGAGCGGATGGGCTCGCGGACGACGGCCAAGATGGGCGGCTATTTGCGCCCGAAGCTGGAGCCGCACCAAGATTTTCTCGCTTCGCTTCGAAGCGAGACGGCCGGCATCGCTCTCCAAGCGCTTTGCGACCGGCTTTTGATCGAACGCGGGGTCAAGGCCGACACTTCCATGATGAGCCGCTTCTTTCGCCGTATCGGCGTCACGTTCAAAAAAGACGATCGTCGCGCGTAAGCAAGATCGCCCGGATATAAAGCGCCATCGCCTCCGCTGGCGAGGGCATCAGAAGCGGGTCGATCTCGCGCGTCTGGTCTTCATCGATGAAACCTGGACGAAAACGAACATGACCCGCCTCTACGGCTGGCCGCCGCGCCGGCGCCGATTGGTGGCCAAAGTCCTGCATGGCCATTGCCGGACGAACGCTTCGCATTCGTCTTGAGAAAAGAGCCACCTTCTTGGCCGCGTTACGCAACGACCGCATCGAGGCGCCTTGCATCTTCGATAGTCCCATCAACGCAGAGCGTTTTCTCGCTCACGTCGAGCAGTTTCTCGCACCGACCCTCAACCCCCATGACATCGTCGTGCTCGACGATCTCGGATCGCACAAAGGCAACGCTATACGTCAGGCCATCAAGGCGACATCGACGAAGGAGACCACCATCAAATCCTTGGACGATTGCGGGCTGAGCATGATCCCGAAATCCATCTCGCCGTCGATGAGCGCGGTCATAACGTCAGCATTGTCCATAACATGAAGCCGAAAGGAGATTCCTGGAAATCTCTCGCGGATCGATCTGATCTTTTCCGGAATGAACCCCTTGGCCGGCGCTTCGACAATGGCGATCTGGACTTGGCTTCGTCGTATCCCGCGCAAACCGACCATTTGCGCCTTGACGCGCGTAGTCCTTTCGCCAGCCTTGCGTGGCGGTGATGATGAGCGTCGACATTGCGTGGCTCTGGGCTGGCGTTGTTTTGGGCAAAGCGCGATTGAAGCCGGGCCAGGCGCGCGCACTTAACATTGTCATGGGCGGAGCAATCGTTGCGACGACGCTGCTGGCGCTCCGCCAAGCGGGTTTGTCAGGGCGCGGCGCTCTCTCAAATTGTCGAATCCGCTATCGGAATTCTTCAATAGGGTGAGTCAACGGCGCCGAGATTGACGTAGACGCTCTTCAATTGCGTGTAGTGCTCGATCGCCGCCTTTCCGTTCTCACGGCCAAGACCCGACAGCTTATACCCGCCAAAGGGCAACTCGATCGGCGTAATGTTGTAGTGATTGATCCAGCACGCGCCCGCTTCGAGCTGCGCGATCACTTTATGCGCTCTGACGATGTCGCGCGTGAAAACGCCGGCGGCGAGGCCATAAGGGGTCGCATTGGCGCGCCGGATCGCCTCTTCCTCATCGTGGAACGGCAGGATCGTCATCACTGGCCCGAATATCTCCTCGCGGGCTATGGCGACATTGTCGTCTTGCGCCTCAAAAATGGTCGGGGCGACAAAGCATCCTTTCGCCAAGGCGCCGTCGATGACGCGATGGCCGCCAGTAAGAAGGCGGGCTCCCTCCTGTTGGCCGCGCGCAATGGCGCTGAGGACTTTCTCCATATGCGCGGCGGAGATCAGCGAACCGATCTGGGTGTGCGGGTCGAGCGGATCGCCGATAGCAATCCGCTCGACGCGTGCGATCAGTTTTTCGCGAAACGCGTCGAGGACGCTGCGCTGCACGAATACCCGCGTTCCGTTCGAGCAGATTTCGCCGCCCGAGTAGAAATTGCCGAGAATTGCGCCGGAGACGGCGTCGTCGATATTGGCGTCGTCGAACACCAGGATCGGAGATTTGCCGCCGAGTTCGAGGGTGACATATTTCAAAGTCTCCGCGCCGGCGGCCATCACGCGCTTGCCGGTGCGCACATCGCCGGTCAGTGAGATTTTCCGGATGTCCGGATGGCCGACAAGAAGCCGGCCCGTCTCGGCAGCGCCTTGCACGACCGTGAACACGCCCTTCGGAACACCGGCTTCCAGCATGATCTCCGCCAGCTTCACGGCCGTCATCGGCGTTTGCTCCGACGGCTTGAAGATCATCGCGTTGCCGCAGGCCAGCGCCGGCGCCGACTTCCAGCAAGCGATCTGGAGCGGATAATTCCAGGCGCCGATGCCCGCCACGATCCCGAGTGGTTCGCGCCGGGTATAGCCGAACGCCGAGGGGCCGAGATCGATGTGCTCGCCAGCGATTCCCGCCGCAAGTCCAGCATAATATTCGAGGCACTCGGCGGCCGAGATCACATCGACGACGGAAGTCTCCGAGATCGGCTTGCCGGTGTCGAGCGTTTCGATATGGGCGAGTTCGTCGTTGCGGGCGCGCAGGATGTCGGCGACCCGCCGCACGATGCGCCCGCGCGCCGCGCCGGTCATCGCTCGCCATTCCGCCTGGCCCACCCGGGCCAGTGCGACGGCCTTGTCAATCTGCTCGGCGCCCGCCGCTACGAAGGTCGCCAATATCTCGCCCGTGGCGGGATTTGTCGAGACGATCTTCTGCGTCACGGCGGCGATAGCGGGTTGCGCGGCGGCGCCGACCGCGGCGATGACGTCGGCGCACAGGCCGGACAATTCGCGGCCGAGATCCTCCAATCCGGCGTAGCGGAGAAAAGCTATGGCCGGGTCGGCATAGCGCATGACGACCGAGCCATCCGGCAAAGCCATGATTGTGAGCTTCAGAGGCGTCTCGATCGCCGCTCGCGGATCGGCGGCCAAAAGACGCGCCATATAGCGCGGATGGAAGAATAAGAAATGACGCATTGGATGGATCGCAAAACCGCCCTTGCGCAGTTGCGCCTGCGGATTGATCTCGTGGATCAGCCAGAGATCGGCGTCGGTGATCGCTTGGCTCACGCGACCAATCGTCTCTTCGAAATCATGAGCGGACGTCGCGACGCATTGCCCCTCGATGCTCAAAGGGCTGTCCGCGTAGCGGACAGACGTTAATTCTTCCATCGGTCGTCACCTCGCGGAGCAGATGCGAGAATAATAGGCCTATTGGTTTGAAAGAGCCAAAGCATGAGCGGCATGGGAAGTCGCCGCCGGGCGAAACCAATCGACGAAGGCTCTGTCCGCATCAACAGATTTTCGTCATGCGATAGCTGGCGCGATGGCCTCAACGGCGCTGCTCGCGCTCTTCCGACAGCGGCCTCGTCAGTGCGCCGAGCCCAGGCGCAAATGCGCGATCGTCTCTTCGATTCCATCCCACGGCGGCTTTTCCGAAGCAAATCGCTCGCGCGCATAGCGGACGAGATCGGCAAGTTGGCGATCGTCAAGGACGTTGCCGAAACCTGGCATCGCGCCATGCGACGATTTTTCGACGCCATCGAGCACCACACGCACGAAATTGTCTGGCCGCTGGAGGACGAGCTTCGTGCTGAGGCCAAGCGGTTGCGCGTCGCTGACGGTGAGCGCGCCGCGCCCCGTCTCATGACAGGACGCGCAGGCGCCGTCGTAAAGCCGCGCTGCGCCGCTCGTCATCGGATGAGCATCGGAGCCGGTTGAGGCGACGATGCCGTCTGCGCGTGTTTCTATCTCGGCGAAGGGAAGCGGATCATTGAAGCTGGCGAGATAGACGGCCATGGCGCGGATGTCGGCTTCCGGCAGAGTCTTCAGTTCCTCGATGACCGGGGCCATGGGCCCGCTCGCCGCGCCATGATGGTGCGACGAGCCGGTACGCAAATAGGCGAAGAGTTCATCTTCGTTCCAAGGCAACGGAGCCTCCGACAGGCGCGTCAGCGCGGGAGCGTCCCAACCTTCGGCGAGGCCGCCGGCGAGATAAGAGGCGCCGCCGCGTTCGGCCCCCAGCGCATTGCGCGGCGAATGACAGGCGCCGCAATGACCGAGGCCGTCGACGAGATAACGGCCGCGGTTCCAGAGAGCAGAGCGAGCCTGATCCGGTTCGACCACGCCCGGTCGATTGAAGAGCAGGTTCCAGCCCGCCATCAGCGGCCGAATGTTGAAGGGAAAGGCGAGACGCGTGCCGGCATTGGCGTGGCTCACCGCCGGCCGCGACATCAGAAAGGCGTAGAGCGCCTGGAGATCGGCGTCGCTGGTTTTGGCGAAGCTTGGATAGGGAAAGGCAGGATAGAGATGACTGCCGTCGCGATGGATTCCTTCACGCATCGCGCGCTCGAAAGCGGGATAGGACCAGGCGCCGATGCCTGTCTCCGGGTCGGGCGTAATATTGGTCGTCGTCACCGTGCCGAAGGGCGTCTCCAGCGCCAGGCCGCCGGCATAAGCCATGCCGCCCGGCGCGGTATGGCACGTGGCGCAGGCCCCGAGGGCGGCGAGCCTTCGTCCTTGCTCGATCGTGGCGGCGGAATAGGCTGACGGGTCCGGCCGCTGGATCGGCGCGATCGACGGGCGGATCGGCATGGCGATGGTCGCTAGGCCCGTCAAGCCGACGAGGAGGCCCCCGAGCGTGCTGAACAAGGCGAAGCGGCGCCGGCGACGCGGCGTTGCAGGCCGCTTTGTGGCGGGCGCGCCGAGGCCGGCCAGCACGCGCTCTGGCGTCAACGGCAGTTCGCGAAAGCGCACGCCCGTCGCATCATAGACGGCGTTGACGATCGCCGCGGCGCTGGGGACCGAGGCGGACTCGCCGGCGCCCATCGGCGGCTCGTGCTGACGGTCCATCATCAGCACGTCGATCGCCGGAAGCTCCGGGAAGGTGAGAATGGGATAGGCGCCCCATTCGCGATTGGCCACCGCCGTCGTCTCGGTGAATGTCACTTCCTCTTTCAGCACTCGGCTCGTCGATTGGACGACGTTGCCGTGGATCTGATGGCGCACGCCGGCAGGATTGATCATCATGCCCGTATCCTGACCGACGACGACCCGCGTGACATTCACCTCGCCGGTCGTTCGATTGACGGCGACGTCCACCGCCCAGGCCGCCCAGGCGGCGCCGACGCCCGGCCAATTGCCGTGGGAATAACGCGCCTGGGCGAACCCGCGGCCACGCATCACCTCCGCTTCGGCGCCCTGCGGCTTTGAACCAACGTGCGGTTCCCAGCCCGCGCGTTCGGCCGTAGCCTTCACGAGATCGGCTGCGCGCGGATCGGAGAGATGCCGCAGGCGGAACGCGACCGGATCGGCCCCCGCTTCCTCCGCCAATTCGTCGATGAAGCTCTCGTGGGCGAACACGTTCGGCAGCGCCGAGACGCCGCGCAGCCATGAGGCGCGCACGATCGGCGCCATGTCGTGGACAGTGACGCGCAGGTTCTCGTAGCTGTAGGCGGGCGCGGCCGTGCGGTCGCCCATCTTAAGGACAGCGGGATTGGCCGGCACGCGTCCGGTCAGAAGGAGAGCAAGCGTCGGGGCGGCGTTTGAGGGATAACGTGTTTGGAAGTCGTAGGCTGAAAGCGTTCCGCCGGCGCCGAGCGCGCCGGAGACGTCCATGAGCTGCCCTGCGCCCTTGGGCTCCCACATGTGTTCCTGCTCGCGCGTCAGTTGCACGCGCACCGGACGCCCGACTGCGCGCGCGAGCAGCACCGCGTCAGCCGCCACGTCATCGGCGCAATTGCGGCCGTAGCAGCCGGCCGCCTCGGCGCGCACCACCTCGATATTCGTCTCCGGCAGACCCGTCAGCAGCGCGATGTCCGCCCGAAGCGGGTAGGGGTTTTGGGTGCCGGACCAGACGGTGACGCGATCCTCTTTGAATTCGGCGACGGCGCATGAGGGACCGATCGAGCCATGCATCTGGTATGGCCAGACATAGGTGCGGTCGAGCCGCTTGTCCGCGGCTGCGAGGGCCGCGTCGACGTCGCCCTTGTCGATGAGCCGTCGGGATCGGACCGGAGCTGCGCGCAGCGCCATTTGCAAATCGCCAAGGGCGGCTCCGGTCGCCCATGGCTTCCAGGTCGCCTTCAAGCAGGCCGCAGCCTCCGCGGCATGTTCTTCGCGCTCGGCGACCACGCCAATGAAGTCGCCCTCCACCACGACGCCAACGATCCCGGGGATATGCGCGATCGACGTGCGGTCGACGGCCTCGAGACTGCGGCCGATGAATTCGCCGCCGTCGATACCGGAATAAGGCGGCCGCACCACACGGCCGTGCAACATTCCGGGAATGCGGACGTCGTGAACATAGACGAACTGTCCGGTTGCCTTTGCCGGGATGTCGACTCGGTTGACCGGCCGGCCAATCACACGGTGCTCCGAGACAGGTTTGAGCGCCGTGGTCCTGTCGAGAACGAGATGGATGCGTCTGTTCTCAAGCAGCGCCGAGAACGCGATCGCAACGCCCGCATCGCTAACGCCCCGCACCATGCCGTCTCGGGTCGCGAGATCTTCCGTCGGCCGCTCGAGCACCCCGCTGGCGAGCGTGATCAGATGAAGCCGGGCCTGCGCCGCCGCGATCCGCAGCGGCTTCGCGGTGACCTGCATGGTCTCGCTGGCGATCGTCGGGCCCTGGTTCGGGGCATTGTCGGTGTCTCCAAGAATCATGGTCACCGACTCGAGCGGAACATCCAGTTCTTCGGCGACGACTTGCGCCAGCGCGGTGCGAATGCCCGTGCCGAGATCGACATGACCATTGAAGGCGTAGACGCCGCCCTCTGCTGTGAGGCAGATGTGGATATCGTATGCG
>NZ_LMUI01000014.1 GCF_009765995.1 Methylocapsa sp. S129 | reverse complement strand
TCGGCAGCTCCTCGAATCAGGCTGCCCCCAACAGGAATCATAACCGATTCATTCGAATCGAGAAGTTTCGAGACGGACACTTAGGAAAATCGTTCAGCATCGACCAGAATCCCCGGCGCCAAACGCCAACAAAAAGTGATGCGCCCGAAGACGTTGGGGACCCGTCCCGTAATGCGGCATCGCGCCGCTTGCCTATTAGCGCAAATCACTTCAAAGTGAGATGCCTAAGGGCGTGGACCGCAGGGACTTGCGACTCTTCACGATTAACGGAACGTTAGGTTGCAATAGCCACCATCCGGCACAATATACCGACTCGAATGGGCCGTCGGATCGGGGAACCTTGCTGGGTTCCCAAAGTTATCGGCCTGAGATGAAAAGGAGCCCACGATGATCACATGCTTCACCAAAAGAGGGTCCATCGTGACATCTGTCAGGGAAACAGTCTAAAATCCTTGTAGATTTACTTTATTATAATGGATAACAATCCCCCTGCTGCCAACAGCGGGGGGATTTGTCTATGTGGGGACCGTTCGCAAAACTGTTGAACTGGGCATTCTTGGTCGCGGGCGTGATCGGCCTGATATATCCCGCATTCCTTGAGCCGCCCCAAAGCCTCACGCAGATCATAACATCGTTGCTTCATCCGGAGCTGACAGCGGCGTTCGCCCTTCGCTGGCTTTGCGTCGTCATCGTCGGCGCCTGCATTTATATGCTCGCGATAAGGTCCATGTATTTCCATAGGCCAATTACCATCGTTGAGAGTAAAATTAAGTACACATTCTTCGACAATCGTGGATCGGTATTAATATCGGATAGAAAACAAATTCTCAGAGCAAATCAAAGTAATGTCAGCGCTTGCTACAGCGGGGCCTCTCCAACCAACTCCACCGGTAGAGTGAGAAGACTTGAAGTAAGCTCGTATTGTCATGACGGAGACGTTAAGAACCTGGTCGAGTTGGTAGGATCAGAAGTAAAAGGATATGAGATAATACAAGAATTTGGCCGACCAATGCCATATGGGTGGTATATGCCATTAATTCCGATTTGGTTTATTAATTCTGACTATGACAGAAATTTTCGTTTCATCAAAAAGAACCTCATATTAAGAGGACAGACAGTCGAATATCACGATGACTTTGTTGATGACCCGTGCCTGATAGAGATAGAGGCCTCGCAGTATCCGTTTCGAAGAATACGCTTAGACATTGACTTTGGTCCTTTCGGCCTTCCCGCCGACCTCAAATTTCGTCGCGTACAAGCGAACGGTGTCCTCAACCTAAACCCCAACATTTCAGGGACCACTGCGGGAATTTACATTGACCGCCTCCAGCACGAGACTTTGCGCATTTCGTGGAAACGCCCAGAAATCGCCGGTCATGCTCGCGCGGAGGCCCGTCGCGTCGGTTAGTGGTTGGTCCCGTCAAGTATAATATCGCCTTAGCATACGATTTCGTGCAGTTCTTGTTGCTGCCCCTTTAAGGCGCCGCACCGAAGCACTACTGAAACGAAGCGGCGTTCTCGGCGGCCCACTGAGCGAACGGGATTGGTTGCCGCCCAGTTACTCGTTTTACCCCGTCCGTCACCGTGTCAAGTCGGCCCTCGCGCACCGCGCGCCAGATGCCCACAAGGGCATCGACGTAGGGGCCTTTCCCCGCCCATTCGACGGCGTCGGCGTACGCCTGCCGGTCGGATATTTCCTCGAAGCCGACGGGCTTGCCGATGGCTCTGCCTATCGTGGCCGCCATCTCCCCATAGGACAGCGCCTTACGGCCGGTGATCACCAGCGCCTGGCCGTCGTGGTTGCGCGTGGTCAGGGCGGCCGTGGCGACGGCGGCGATGTCGTCTGGATGGATGAATGCGATCTTGCCCCCACCCGTAGACGAGCGCAGCACGCCCTCTCGGCGGATGGATTCCGACCAACCGAGCGCGTTGGACATGAATCCGGCCGCCTGAATGAACGTGAACACAACCCCGCTCTCCCGAATGGCATCCTCGCCGCGTGCGTGCCACGGACCGGTGCCGATCCCGGTTCGCACGTCCAACGTAGAGAGCTTGACCACATGTCGTACGCCTGCGTCGCGGGCGGCGAAGGAGACCGCGCGATCTCGCTTCTCGAGATCCGATCCATCAGTCAGGAGGAATATGCCGTCGACCCCAGCCAGCGCAGTCGCGAGCGAGGAGCTTGGCTTTTCGAGGTCTCCGGTATGGATATCGACATGGTCGCCGAAAAGGGCTCTGGCCCTCTTCGCGCTGCGCACGAACACGGACGGGCGCGCTCCAGAATCAACGAGGCGCCGGGTTACCCGAGAGCCGATGTTTCCCGTGGCGCCGATGACGAGATGTTTCACTTGAGCTCGCTCCAGCCACGGATCACTTCGAGCGCCAGTCGCTTCTGGCCCGCCACAGTGAAATGCAGACCGTCGTCCATGAGCAGGTCGGAAGGAGGGGGACTCCCCAGCGTTGAGAAGGCGTCGATAACCGGCCCGTCGCCCTCGCGGACGATCTTGGCGACTCGCGCCAAGTCTTCGTTGCGGAACCGAACCCCGAACCTGGCCAGGCCCCAATGCGCCCCCACCTGTGCCTCGTTGACCGCGGGCGGGGTGATCCAAACGCAGCTCGCCGCGCTCTCTCTGGAAACGCGCTGACGCAGCTCGGCAATGTTGCGCGCGGTCTCCTCGTGATGGACGAGCGTCTTCGTGGGGTGCGGGCCCTGCGTGCGGGCGTCATTCGTACCGAAGAGGAAGAGTATCCAGTCGGGCCGGGAATTGATGGCATTTGCGATCCGCACGAGACCGTGCGTGGTCGTCTCGCCTGCGATTGCGCTGATGGTCAACGAAATCCCGTCGGCGCCGCGGCGCCTCGCCGGCATTTCCCTCAGGACTACCGCCCAAGATTGGGGATCGGACGTCAAGCTGTCGCCGAACGCCACTACCTTGGCCCCTTTCCGCAGGGGAAGGCGATCGACCATCGATGCCACGGCTGGGTCAGCAAGCAACGCGCCGGCCGCTTCCGAGGCCTCCTTTTGCATGCGGCCGAGTTCGGTCGCGTAGATATCGACCGGGAGGTTGAGGAGCCCGGCATGAGCTTCCCGGTTTAGGTTGGCGCCCCCGGGGAGGGAGGCCAAGGTCCCTTCGGGTTGGATGACCTTCAAAAGCCAGCGCACTTGCTCGTCCGACATGGGTTTCACCTCGCAGTTCGATCCGTTTGCAGAAGGCGAAAGAGTAGTGGCGCCTCGGGGGCGTCGCTACTCGCGTTGGCTGGCTCATAAGTTATTGTAATTACTTTTAAATATTGCGACCACCAGAGCTTTCATCGGATTCAAGGTCCGTCTGAGAGGCGCCTTTCACGTTCGGCGCCGAGAGTCCGCATTTGGCGGATATCGTTGGTTTTGTTGGCTCGGCCTTGACGGCAAGGCGCCTGATCACTCCACTTTTTCGCTTAACCGGCATCGCCGCTTCCTGCAGAGCGACATCCTGCGGCATTTGTTCGAGACGGTGGTCGAGCGCCGCCTCAGCGAAGGCCTGGTCGGCGGCGAAGGCTTCGCGGTCGACGCCAGCCTGATCGCGGCGGACGCCAACAAGCAATGTTCGGTCCGGGGCGACTAGCGGATAAGAGTCCAGCCGCTTGTTTCTATTTTAGAGAAATATTGCCTGGACGCTCCAGCTTTTCCATCGTATAGTTTCCGATGTTTTCCAACGGAGACGCTTGAGTTTTTGCGCGAGCACGCGCCACGAAGGGCGGGCAGAAAGGGCGGGGCGGCGGCGGTTTTTCAGAAAATCGCTTTTTTCGGTTTTTCGCTTGCAACCCCTTGATATCTCACGATCAGGCTCGAAAAAATTTGCAAATGTTGAGCAGGTGAAAATGTAACCCATTGATATCATTGTGGTCGCTTCAGGAAGGCAAGAGCGAGATAGGAATTAATTGAATCGAACTCCCGTCATTGCGATCGGCGGTTCCACCATAAATCATCTCGCTCCAGGATTCCTGAGCCGCCTTTGCTCCCCGTCCATCGACATGCGGCTCGTCTTAGGGCATCTTCGCCCCCGTGGGGCTTGAGCGCATGCGCCCGAAGCGAAGGGCGCGAGTTTGCGATTTGGCTGGGGGCCGTTCGCGCTTGCTTGGGCGATATTGACCTTTTCCAGGGAGTTTCAGTCATGTTTCACCATTCCGTTCGCCTGGCGTCGCGCGCAACGCTCGCCGGCGCATCGCTTCTGACGCTTGTTCTGGCTTTGGGCGCCTTCCCGCGATTGGCGGCCGCATGGCCGGTGGGACAGGAAGAGGAGGTCACGCTGGATGATTTCACGACCACGTCGAAGGACGGCGACGTCATGACGATCAAACATGCCGAGTTCAAAGGGACCAATCTCAGCGAGGACGAAATCAAGAAACTGCTGACGCCCGATACTTCGCAGGAGGATAAAACCGCTTTGATGCAAAAGCTGAAGGTCGGCGAAATGTCGATTCCGCTGATCGATGTCGCGCCGAAAAAGGGCGGCGCCATCCATATTCACGATGTCACCGGAAGCGACATCGATTCAGGCAAAGTCGGCAAATTCGGCTTCTCGGGCATCGATGGCTCCGGAACGGACAAGGACGGTCCGGTGAGCATCAAGGCTGGCGCATTCACCATGGAGAACGCCGATCTGGCGGATGCGTTGGGCGCCGCCAAGGATCCCAAACAGATTTCCCCGCTGACTCATCTGGGTCATGTTTCGTGGGAAGGCCTCGATTTCACCGTCCCGGATAAGGACGCCGGCCCAGGCAAGACAATCCACATCGCGCTCGGTTCCGTTGAAATCCGCAACAATTACGATGGCGATATTCTCAAGGACGGCGCGACGACGGTGAAGGGCCTTGTTATCGAGCCGTCCAAAGGCTCGGAATTCGCCAATTCCCTGGCGATCCTGGGCTATACGCGCGTCGAATTGAGCGCGCATGTCGCCGCTCATTACGACGCCGGCGCCAAGAAACTGACGCTTGATGACTTCACGATCGACAGTCCCAACGCCGGCGCCATCAAGCTGAAGGCGGATTTCGCCGATATTGATCCGGCTTTATTTGGCGCTGACGCTTCGGCGCGGATGGGCGCCGTCATGGGAGGCGCAATTGCCGCGATTGAGATCAAATTCGTCAATGCGGGTCTTTTTGAAAAATCGGTCACCTATTTCGCCGACCAGCAGAAGACGACGCCCGACGCCCTGAAGAAACAATGGATGGGCGCGGCGGGCCAGATGCTGCCGGCTGTGCTGGGCGGCGATCCGTCCGCGTTGAAAGTCGCCGCGGAGGCGCAGAAATTCATCGCCGCGCCCACCAATCTGACCATCTCGCTGCATCCGAAGTCGGGGACGTTCAAGTTTACGGATGCCGTGGGAGCCGGCGATCCGATGGCTCTGATCAGCACGATCGATATCGCCGCGGCGGCGAATAAATAGGGCGCGCGGCGCTCTTGACGGCATGCATCATTTGCGTCATTTGCAAATGATGATCCGTGCAAGAGCCGCTCGCCACCGACGAAGCTGATCGCCCTTGACCGGAGCGCGACCTCAGGTCGCGCTCTGATGGCGCTCCTGCGCCCCATCGCTTTGCTCCTGCGACCGAGACGATCATGACAGCGACCATTTTTATTGACGGCGAGGCTGGAACTACCGGCCTGCAAATACGCGAAAAGCTTGCCACGCTGCCTGGAATCGTCTTGCGCAGCCTGCCGGCGGAGGCGCGCAAGGACGCTGCCGCCAAGCAGCGTCTTCTCGGCGAGGTCGATCTCGCGATCCTTTGCCTGCCCGATGACGCGGCGCGGCAGACCGCCGCCTTGATCGAGAGCCTGGGCGAGGCCGCCCCACGCGTTATCGACGCCTCCTCCGCCCATCGCGTCGCGCCGGGCTGGACCTATGGTTTTCCTGAATTGACGCGCGGGCAGGGCGCGGCGATCGCCAAGGCGCGCAAGGTCTCCAACCCCGGCTGCCACGCCACTGGCGCGATAGCGCTCTTGCGCCCGCTGACCGAGGCGGGCCTCATCAGCAAGGAGACGCCGATCACGATCACGTCGGTGAGCGGCTATACCGGCGGCGGCAAGACGATGATCGCGGCCTATGAAAGCGGCCAGGCGCCGGCCTTCGAACTCTACGGTCTCGGCCTCGAACACAAGCACGCGCCCGAAATCGAGGCCTATTCGGGGCTCGCGCGGCGTCCGCTATTTGTGCCGTCGGTGGGCAATTTCGCCCAAGGGATGCTTGTCAGCATTCCCCTGCAACTGGAGGCCTTGCCTGGCAAGCCGACGAGTCGGCAATTGAGCCAAGCGCTTGAAGAGCATTATCGCGGCGGTCCATTTGTCAGCGTCCTGCCCATGGCGGAGGGAGGCGGCGAGGCTGGGCGGCTCGAAGCAGAGTCGCTTAATGGCACAAATGACATGCACTTACGCGTCTTTGCTAATGAAAAACATCGGCAGGCTGTTCTCGTCGCCAAGCTCGACAATCTCGGTAAAGGCGCGTCCGGCGCGGCCGTTCAAAATCTGAGATTGATGCTCGGCCTTTGAACGCGCCGGTCAGGCGGACGGCCGGCGGCGCGCGAGGCGAAAAATCGCCCGCGCGGCCCATTCCAGCGCGCCGCCAATCACCCAGGCGAGCGCGCAGCAAAATAGCGCCGCCGCCAGCAGCTTGAGACTGTCCTCGCCGGTCATATCGAAGGCGCCGCCTGACAGAAACCGCATCGTCAGGACAAACGGCAACGCGACGAAAATAAGCCCAATATCGGCCAGCCATTGGCCGATATGGTTGCGATAATCGACATAGGCGACGACAAACGCCACGGCATAGAGCGCCGCAAACAGAGCGCCGGTGATCGATTTCAGCGGTCTCATGCGGCGCTATCCGGCTTCGGATGGAGGTTGTTGAAGCAAGACGCCGACGTTCAGGCTTCTTTCTTCCAGGCGACGACGCGCTGCGCCTGCTGGCCCAGGCCTTCAATGCCAAGCGAGACGGTGTCGCCGGCCTTGAGAAAGCGCGGCGGCTTCATGCCCATGCCGACGCCGGGCGGCGTGCCCGTGGTGATGACGTCGCCAGGCTCCAGAATCATGAAATGCGAGATGTAGGACACCAGCTTGCGCACATTGAAGATCATCGTGGCGGTTGAGCCCTTCTGCATGCGCGCGCCATTGACGTCGAGCCACATGTCGAGCTTTTGCACGTCGGCGATTTCGTCCTTGGTGACGAGCCAGGGGCCCAATGGGCCGAATGTCGGGCAGCCCTTGCCTTTCATCCATTGACCGGAGCGTTCCGTCTGGAATTCGCGCTCGGACACGTCATGGCAGAGGCAATAGCCCGCGACAAAATCCAGCGCTTCGTTTTCGGCGACGTAAGAAGCGCGGGTTCCGATCACGATCGCCAGTTCGACTTCCCAATCCGTCTTCACCGAGCTCTTCGGGATCATGACGTCGTCATTGGGGCCGACGATGCAGGACGGCGCCTTGTTGAAAAGGATCGGTTCTTTGGGGATGGCCGCCCCGGTTTCGGCCGCATGGTCGGCATAGTTCAGACCAACGGCGATGAAATTGCCGACATGGGCCACGCACGGACCAAGGCGCGGCGCGCCACGAACGAGGGGCAACGCGTCGGGCTTGATTTTAGCGAGTCGCGCAAGAACCTTGGGCGAGAGCGTTTCCGCGCCGACATCGCCGATGATGTCGCTCAGATCGCGAATCTTGCCGGCGGCGTCGATGAGGCCCGGTTTCTCTTTGCCCGACTTGCCGTAGCGTACCAGTTTCATAGCGTTTCCCCAATTCAAACGACGCGCTAGAATGAGCGTCGCGGTGGATTAGCCGATTTGCAGCTTGCGCGAAACCATGGCTGCAACAAGTTTTGACGGCAAGTGCGGCTCGTCGGCGCAGGTCGGGGTCGTGCGGGTGATTTTTCTGCGTCTGCGGCGAGATCGTCCGCAAAATGCCGCAACATGCGCGAAAACTGTCCATTTTGGGACGATTGATATTTTCGTCTTTCCATCCGTTGGAAGAGATCGTCAATCGGCCATTAATACACATTAATGATGTAATGAAATGATCGATTTCCGCGCTTGACTCCACTGGCGCCGGCGAGTTGATAAACGAGCGAAGCCAAATAATTCACGACTCCTACGATGCTTCCAGAAATGCAGATCGGAGAGCGCAAGACGGTATCGAAACGGGTAATTCTGGATGAAAGAATGAAGGCCTATTTCTTGCCAAGATTATCGTTGTTATTCTGTTAGAATCAAAACATGAAGAGATATTGATTATGCCGCAACAAGAACGAATCGCTCTTTTCATCGATGGAGCAAATCTTTACGCAAGCGCAAAGTCGCTCGGCTTCGATATTGACTATAAACGTCTTCTCAGAGAGTTTCAGGCCAAAGGTCGTCTGATACGCGCGTTTTATTATACGGCGCTTGTAGAAGATCAGGAATATTCATCCATACGTCCGCTCGTCGATTGGCTGGATTATAATGGATATTCTGTCGTCACAAAGGCGGCAAAGGAGTTTGTCGACTCGACGGGACGTCGCAAGGTGAAAGGCAATATGGATATCGAACTGGCGGTCAATGCGATGGAAATGGCCGACCATATCGATCACATGGTGCTTTTTTCGGGCGATGGCGATTTTCGTTCGCTCGTCGAGGCGATCCAGCGCAAAGGCGTGCGCGTTTCGGTTGTTTCCACCGTCGCCACCCAGCCGCCGATGGTCGCCGACGAATTGCGCCGTCAGGCCGACGAGTTCGTGGACCTCACGCAAATGATTGCGCGCATCGGGCGCGATCCGGGCGAGCGCGCGCCGCGTCAGGGCGACCATCGCCGTCCGCCGGGCCAATTGGCCGGTTTCGCCCAGCCTGGCGACGAGACCGCTGGGGATTGACGTCGCGCCCCCTTGCCCCAGCGTGTTATTATCACGCAGAACGGCGATGGTTTTGCCGGAACGGCTCCGGCCTTCTCAGAGGCGCATTTGGCATTCGATATGGAGCCGCCGAGCGATTGCCAGGATTGTCCGCGGCTGGCCGAGTTCCGGCGCGCCAATCGCGAGCAATTCCCCGATTGGCATAATGCGCCGGTCTCGTCATTTGGGCCCGTCGACGCCCGTCTGGCGATCATCGGCCTGGCGCCGGGGCTTCGCGGCGCCAACAGGACGGGGCGGCCCTTTACAGGGGATTACGCGGGGGACCTACTTTACGCGACGTTGCTGGAATTCGGCTTTGCCGACGGTGAATATGATCGTCGGCCCGACGACGGTTTGAAACTGCAGGATTGCGCTATTGTGAACGCAGTGCGTTGCGTGCCGCCGCAAAACAAGCCGACGCCGCTGGAGATCGCGACCTGCCGACGCTATCTCATCGGGGCTTTGAGCGGGCTCACGAATCTGCGCGCCATCGTGGTCCTTGGACGCATCGCCCATGACAGCGCCTTGCGGACTTTCGGGCTGCCGCTCGCGCGGTTTCCGTTTTCCCATGGCGCGATTCACGACCTGCCTGGCAGCCATCTGAAGCTTTTCGACAGCTACCATTGCTCCCGCTACAACACCAATACGGGGGTGCTCACGCCGCAAATGTTTCGCGCCGTGTTCGCCTCGGTGCGCGCGCACCTCTCCGTCGGCGGCGGCGCCTGAGACGCCCCGGAAAAGCCTGATTCGGCTGCGAGGCCGGATCGATTGTCTTGCTTTGCCGGGGTTGGCGGTGTAGGAGGCCTGCAACCCTTTCATTGCTGACCGTTTTTGAGGAGTTGCCATGGCGCGCGTCACCGTCGAGGATTGCATCGACAAGATCGAGAATCGCTTCGATCTCGTTTTAATGGCCAGTCACCGCGCGAGGATGATTTCCTCCGGCGCCCAGATCACCGTGGCGCGCGATAATGACAAGAACCCGGTCGTCGCCTTGCGCGAAATCGCCGACGCTCATTTGACGCCGGGCGATTTGAAGGAAGATCTGATTCATTCGCTGCAAAAGCATGTCGAGGTCGACGAGCCCGAGGCCGAGGCGGCGCCGCCGATGGTCAACAACGCCTTTGCCGGCCAGGCCGACGCTGGCGGCGACGCCCAGTTCGATCGTATGACCGAAGAAGACCTGTTGCGCGGCCTCGAAGGCATGGCGCCGCCACCCGAACCCGAAGACGAAGCGGAATAAAATTCGGGGCGTTCTGCGCAGCGCTGTTTCCTATTTCGGCTTGACCGACGCCGCGCGCCTCGAGGGATTTCGTGGCGCGCGCGAGCTACGGGCACGCCTTTTCTCGATCGCGTATCCAGCCTTTGCTTGCGGCGCGTTTTCCCAAAGATGAATCAAAATCACGCTCGAGACTTTCGGCGCCGTGTTTGCGTTGGTGCGCGGGCGTCGTCGCGCGGCGCTGAGGCCTGATTCGATCGCCATGGATGGGGCTGGACGCAGCGGAAAACGCCCCGCGCGCGGTGCGCCGCGCGGTCCCGCGGAAAATTTCGATCGATGAAGGGCTGTCCACAAGGTTTCGCAAGCGGGCGAAGATTTTACTAGGTCGCCTGCGGCGTTTTGCTATCCTTCATGTGAGAGAATCACTTGGCTCACGCTCAGATTGACCGGCGACCCGAGTGAATCAGGGTTAATGGAGCGGCGATTTATCCGACAAGCGATTTGCGAAGGAAGAATAGCCGAACATTGAGCATGTGCGGGAGCGCCGACGATTTTGTCGATGCATGCGAGCGGGATGTTTTGTTCGCCTAGATTTATTGTTTGTTGAGGGATGCTGTATTCGTTGGGGGAGCCGATAAATTGAGCGCGAACGGTTCTAAATCTCATCTTGAGATTGGCGGCGAGGCCCCGGGTCTGTCGGAAGAGGGTCATCGCGGCGCGCTTGTGGAGATGGCCGGGCGCGTCAAATGGTTTGATGTGTCCAAGGGCTATGGCTTTATCATCCCCGATGGCGGCGAGCCTGACGTTTTACTTCACGTCACGGTGTTGAGGCGAGACGGCTTTCAATCGATCCACGAAGGCGCGCGCGTCGTTGCTGAAGTCGTGCGCGGGGACAGGGGCATGCAAGTGTTCCGCGTCCTTTCCGTTGAGGCTGGCGAACCCGTTCATCCCTCCCAATTGGCGCCGGCGCGCACGCATGTGCAGGTCACCGAAGTCGGCAGCTTCGAAATTGTCATCGTCAAATGGTTTAATCGCATTCGCGGCTTCGGTTTCCTGTCGCGCGGCGAGGGCACGGAAGACATATTCGTCCATATGGAGACGCTGCGCCGCTACGGATTTGCGGACGTCAAGCCGGGCGATAGCCTTCTCGCGCGTTTTGGTCCAGGCCCGAAGGGCTTGATGGCTGCCGAAGTGCGGCCGCTCGAGGGCTCAAAGCTGCTTTCCTCGCATTGAGTCCGGGCGGGGCCGTGCCAAATTCGACACATTCAGCCAGCAGATAGGGCGTCCTCGCGCGCCGCGATTTCGAGAGGAAATCGTTTGGGTTTCCCCGTCTGCCGGCGTTCTTTGACAGCCATTATTGAAAAGGCAGGCGTGAACGTGCCGATCAGGTCGACCTCAGCTCTCAGTTGGCGTGCGCCGCGCCGATTCGCGGCGGCGTTGTTTGTCTTTGCCTATTTCGCCATAGGGGGCTCCATTGGAGCCTTGGCGCAAACCTTTGACAAACTTGAGATTGTGACGTCGACGGGCGTTCACGCTTTTTCGGTTGAACTCGCGCGCAACGACGCCGAGCGGGAAAAGGGCCTGATGTATCGCCGGTTCATGCCGGCCGATCGCGGCATGCTTTTCGATTTCAAACGCGAAGAGCCGGTCACGTTCTGGATGAAGAACACCTATATCCCGCTCGACATGATTTTCATCTCTCATGCCGGAACGGTCGTCAGCATCGCCGCCAACGCGGAGCCCCTGTCGGAACGCCTGATCCCTTCCGAAAGGCCTTGCTATGGCGTTCTCGAAGTCAATGGCGGGGTCGCGGAGAGCATTGGGCTCAAACCCGGCGACAAGGTCAGGCATCCGATATTCGCGCCCTGACGCCCGGCTGCGCCACGCCCGCATTGCATCCTTCCGCCACGTTGTTACAATTGCGGCGAATGTTCGCCCGGACGCAGGCTGTTTCGGGCGCGAGGAGTTTGCGCTTGACTGTCATCTCGCCGCTCGGCTCGCCCTTTGGGCCGACGCCGAAGCGCGCGTCCGGCATGGATGGGGGCCCGCCGCTCGGCCGCGCGCCGCGGGGTCCCTACGCCGCTTTGGACCTTGGCACCAATAATTGCCGGTTGCTGATCGCCCGCCCGACGGTGGACGGGTTCAGGGTCATCGATTCGTTTTCCCGTATTGTAAGGCTTGGCGAAGGGTTGTCGCAGACCGGCCGTCTCAGCGAGGCGGCGATCGCGCGCACGATCAGCGCCTTGACCGTTTGCCGCGACAAGATGCGTATCCATGGCGTCGCGCGCGCGCGCATGATCGCCACCGAGGCGTGTCGATCCGCGGCGAACGGCATCCAATTCCTTGAAGACGTGCGCGATCGCCTTGGGATCCAGCTTGAAATCGTCGATCGCGAGACCGAGGCGCATCTGGCGGCGGCCGGGTGCGGCGCCCTTGCCGACCAAAATGCCCGTTCGATCGTGCTGTTCGACATCGGCGGCGGGTCGTCGGAGATTGTCTGGCTGTCGGGCGAAGAAGGGCGAGGCGGGGAAGGCTTCGACGATTCAACAGCTCGGCGAATTCGGGCATGGGAATCGCTTCGTCTAGGCGTCGTGACGCTCGCCGAGAAATTCGGCGGCAATGATGTCAGCGACGAAACATTCGCGGCAATGACCCAATTCGTCGCCGATCAATTGGCGCCTTTCGCCCTTCGCGTGGCGGGCGAGGCGCGATGCGCCCATTTTCACCTGCTGGGCACTTCAGGCACCGTCACGACAATCGCCGGCGTCCATCTGAATTTGCCCCGATACGACCGGCGGCAAATCGACGGACTCTGGCTGACCAGCAGCGAAGTTGACGCGACAATCGGCAGATTGCGGTCGATGACCTATGCGCAACGCTCGGCCAATCCCTGCATCGGCCACGAGCGCGCCGATCTGGTGCTGGCCGGGTGCGCGATTCTTGAGGCGATCCGCCAGAGTTTCCCCGCCGAGCGCATCCGCATCGCCGATCGGGGCCTGCGTGAAGGCATGCTCACCCAATTGATGAGCGCCGATCGCGGCGGCCCGCACGCCAACAGAATGGGTCACTGATTCATGGCCACAGGCGGGGGTGGCTCAGGACACGAGGGCGGTCGCTCGCTCAAGACGAAGGTGCGCACCGCCAAGAAGCGCAGCCTCTCGTCGACGCTTTGGCTGGAGCGCCAATTGAACGATCCTTTCGTCGCGCAAGCGCGACGGGAAGGATTCCGGTCCCGCGCCGCCTATAAGCTGATCGAAATCGCTGAGAAATACCACCTGTTCAAACTCGGCCAGAGAATCGTCGATCTTGGCGCGGCGCCGGGCGGCTGGTCGCAGATCGCCGCCAAAAGCGTCGGTTCGCCCGATGGTAAGGGCAGGGTGGTCGGCATTGACCTGCTCGATATCGATCCTATCGAGGGCGTCGAATTCAAGGTGATGGATTTCCACGATCCAGAGGCGCCCGCGCGATTGACGGCGATGCTCGGCGGCCCCGCCGACGGCGTGCTGTCCGATATGGCGGCCAATGCGACCGGTCATCGCAAGACGGATCACCTGCGCATAGTCGGTCTTGCCGAGCTCGCCGCTGATTTTGCGCGCGGAATCCTGGCGCCGAACGGCTTCTTCCTCGCCAAAGTGCTGCATGGCGGCACCGAGGGCGAATTGCTCGCCAGCCTGAAGCGCGACTTTGCGACCGTCCGCCACCTCAAGCCGAAGGCGAGTCGCGCGGGAAGCGCCGAACTCTATGTGCTGGCGACGGGGTTTCGAGGGCGGCCGAGCTAGCGGCCGGCGCTCGGGTTCTTACTCCGCCGCCGCGGGGGCCGTTTCACCGACGGCGGCCTTGCGCCCGGAGACTTCGGCGCCGGCATCCGGCGTCAGGCGCGCGAAGATCGCGACCGAGGCGACCGAGATCAGCGCCACGACGAAGAAGGCGGGCCCAAAATCCCGGGTGACCAGGGCGCCGTCGCCGTAAAAAAATTGCACGGATTCGAGCGCCGCGGCGCCGGCCGCGATGCCGACGGTCTGCGACATCTGCTGCGAAACGCTGGAAAAGCTCGTCGCGCGGCTCATTTTCGCCAAGGAGATGTCGGCATAGCCGATGGCGTTGAGCGCGGTGAATTCCAGCGAGCGGAAAAAGCCGCCTAGCAACAGGGCGGTCAAGATGAGCCAGCCCGGTGTCGTCTGCGTGAAGAGGCCGTATGACGCGAGGAAGATTGCGCTGATGACGGCCGTGATGATCAGAACGCGGCGAAAGCCGAAGCGGCGAAGGATCGCGCTTGCGGAGAACTTCATCATCATCGCGCCCGCCGCCGCCGCGAAGGTGAGAGAACCCGATGCGAAGGGCGTCAATCCGAAGCCAAGTTGCAACAGCAACGGCAACAGGAACGGAATGGCCCCGATGCCGACGCGAAAGATGAAGCCGCCGACAGCGCTCGAGAAGAAGGTTGGTATCGACAGCAGGCTGAGGTCCAGGATTGCGTTGGGCTCGCGACGGGCGTGGCGGACATAGGCGATCAGCGAGGCGAGGCCGAGCACGATCATCGCCGCGTTGACGGGCGCGGAAACGAAGCCGCGCCCGATCAGGGTCAGTCCGAAAATGAATGTCGCGAGCCCGAACCCCGACAGCAGGAACCCGGTGAAGTCGAAACGCGTCACCGTCTTTTCGCGCAGATTTTCGATGAAAGTCAGGGCCAGCGCGATCCCGAGGATTCCGATCGGGACATTGATCCAGAAAATCCAGCGCCAATGGAAATAGGTTGTGATGAAGCCACCAAGCGGCGGCCCTGCAACCGGACCGATCATCGCCGGAATTGTCAGATAGGCAAGTGCGCGGACAAGGTCGCTCTTCGAGACGCTACGCAGCAGAACCAGCCGCCCGACGGGCACCATCATCGCGCCGCCGACGCCTTGGAAAATGCGGGCGGCGATCAATGTGCCCAGGGAATTGGAGGCGCCGCAGAGAATTGATCCAAGGGTGAAAACGCCGATGGCCGAGCAAAAGACGGTGCGGGCGCCGAAGCGGTCGGCGACCCAGCCGCTTGCCGGAATGAACACCGCCAGCGTCAGCATATAGGCGGTCAGCGCCAGTTTTAGAACAATTGGATCCTGATGCAGATCGAGGGCGATCGCGGGCAGTGAAGTCGAGAGCACCGTCCCGTCCATATTTTCCATGAACAGGGCGGTGGCGATGATGAAAGGCGTCAGAACAGCGGGTCGCATGGTGACTCTGGCAAATCGAAGTCCCCTTGTGGCGCCGCGCGGCGAAGGCCGCAACGTTTGGCGGCGCTTTTGGCGCGCTTCGGCGCCAGAAGAATGCTCACGAAGCGTTGATCGGACAATACGACGCCCTGTTCGCGCGAGATCGACCGTGTTAACAGCCCATGCCACGCGCGGGAATCGCGCCCTTGATGTGAACGCGGCTCCGACCTTTCAGGAGCGCTAACGGAAGGACCCGCCATGGCGACCGTCGAAAAGTCAGTGTTTCCCGAAGGCCTCGCCTTTGATGACGTATTGCTGCGGCCGGGGCATAGCACGGTCATGCCGAGCCAGGTCGATATTGGCGCGCGGCTGACGCGCTCGATTCGCCTCAATGTGCCGATCATCTCCTCGGCGATGGACACCGTGACCGAAGCGCGCCTCGCCGTGGCGATGGCGCAGGCGGGGGGCATCGGCGTCATCCATCGCAACCTGTCGCCCGAGGATCAGGCGGATGAAGTGCGCAAGGTCAAGCGCTTCGAGAGCGGCATGGTGGTCGATCCGATCACGATTTTTCCTGACGCGACCCTCGCCGAAGCGCTCGCGCTCATGCGCCGCAGCGCCATATCGGGCATTCCGGTCGTCGAGCGCGGCGCCAATGGCAAGCCGGCCCGGCTTGTCGGCATTTTGACCAATCGCGATGTGCGCTTTGCCGACGACCCGCGCCAGGCGATCAGCGAACTGATGACGCGCGACGTCGTCACCGTGCGCGAGGGCGTCGGCAAGGACGAGGCGCGCCGGCTGCTGCACCAGCGCCGGATCGAGAAACTGGTCGTCGTCGACGAAGACGGGCATTGCGTCGGCCTCATTACGGTCAAAGACATCGAGAAGGCGACCCAGCATCCCCACGCCGCCAAGGACGCGGAAGGCCGCCTGCGCGTCGCCGCGGCGACGACAGTCGGCGACAAGGGCTATGATCGCGCCGAGCTTCTGATGGCGGCGGGCGTCGATTGCCTCGTCGTCGATACGGCGCACGGCCATTCCGAGCTGGTGCTCGATCAGGTCCGGCGCATCAAGCGCGCGACCAACAAGGTTTCGATCATCGCCGGCAATGTCGCCACGCGCGAGGGCGCGCAAGCGCTGATCGACGCGGGCGCCGACGCGATCAAGGTCGGCATCGGGCCGGGTTCGATCTGCACGACGCGAATCGTCGCGGGCGTCGGCGTGCCGCAGCTCACCGCGATCATGGAGGCGGCGGAAGCGGCGCGTGCCGCCGACATTCCGGTCATCGGCGACGGCGGCATTAAATTTTCGGGGGATCTGGCCAAGGCGATCGCCGGCGGCGCCGATTGCGTCATGATCGGATCGCTGCTGGCGGGAACGGATGAGAGTCCAGGCGAAGTGTTCCTTTACCAGGGCCGGTCCTACAAGACCTATCGCGGCATGGGCTCGCTCGGCGCCATGGCGCAGGGTTCGGCGGATCGCTATTTCCAACAGGATATCAAGGATCAGATGAAGCTTGTTCCAGAAGGCGTTGAGGGACAGGTTCCCTATCGCGGCCCGACTGGCGCGATCATTCACCAGTTGGCGGGCGGCCTGCGCGCGGCGATGGGCTATGTCGGCGCGAAAGACATCGCCGAGTTTCAGGCCAAGGCGCAGTTCATGCGCATTTCCTCGGCCGCCCTGCGCGAAAGCCACGTTCATGACGTGGCGATTACGCGCGAAAGCCCGAATTATCCCTCGAGCCTGTGAACGAATTGGTCAGAGCCCCCATTCGTCGAGCCTGATGATCCGACAAGCCTCGCCGCGTCGCGTCGCGGGCGCGTGGGGCGGGCGAACGACGAGGCATTGGGCTCGCGCCAGCAATTTGACCAGCGACGAATCCTGGCTCGTGAAGGGCGTCGCGACCAGCGCGCCGCCTGCGTCGCGCGCCAATGTCGCACGCAGATAATCCTGCCGCATATCGTTGGCGGCGACATCCGCGCCGAGCGCCGCCGGTTCGCTGACATCAGCGCCGGCTTGGGGATCGCCGGCAAGCGCGCGCAACAGCGGCGCCAGGAACAGAATCGCGCAGACAACCGAGGATACGGGATTGCCCGGCAAGCCGAGCACGCGCATGGCGCCGAGCCGCCCCTGCATCAGCGGCTTGCCGGGGCGCATGGCGATGCGCCAGAAGCCCAATTCGAGACCGGCGTCGACCAGCGCCCGCTGCACAAGATCGTAATCGCCGACCGAGGCGCCCCCAAGGGTCACGAGAATATCGGCTTCGATCTCCTGAGCGCGGCGGAAGCTGCGCGCGAGGGCGCCCATTTCGTCGGCGGCTATGCCAAGATCGACCGATTCGCCGCCGCATGCCGCGACAATGCCGGCGATCGCATAATTGTTGGACGCCACGATCTGCGAGGGGCCAAGCGCATCGCCCGGCCGCACGAGTTCGTCGCCGGTCGCCAGAATAGCGACGCGCGGCCGCCGTCGCACTGCGAGGGTCGGATGGTTGGCGGCGGCGGCGAGAGCAAGATCGCGCGGACTCAATCGCCGCCCCGCCGGCAGCAAGAGCTCGCCTTCGACAAAGTCTATCCCTGCGTCCCGCACATTATGGCGCGAGGTCTCGCGGGTTTTCGCGACGAGTAAATCACCCTCGCGCGCGGCATTCTCCTGGATCAGAACCGCGTCGGCGCCTTGGGGCATCGGCGCTCCGGTGAAGATACGCACGGCCTCATGCGCGCCAACCGCGCCGGTAAAGGCGCGCCCGGCCGCCGATTCGCCGATCACCCTCAACCTCGCAAGGGAAGGCGCGGTGTCGGCGGCGCGCAACGCGTATCCGTCCATCGCGGAATTGGCGAACGGCGGCTGCGTGCGCAGGGCGTGAAGGTCGCTCGCCAGCGTGCGCCCGAGGGCGGCCTCGATGGAAACGGATTCCTCTGTGACGGGTTTTGGCGCCGAGGCGAGCACGCGGGCCAAAGCCTCGGCGACCGAGATCATGCCCTCGGCGCTCACGCGGCGCTTTCGGGCGCGCGCCAGTCGCCGGACTTTCCGCCGCTCTTTTCGAGCAAGCGCACGCCTTCGATGCGCATGCCGCGATCGGCGGCCTTGGCCATGTCATAGATGGTGAGGCAGGCGATCGAGACGGCCGTCAGCGCTTCCATTTCGACGCCGGTCTGTCCGCGCGTTTTCACCTCGGCGCGCACGCGCAGGCCGGGCAGCGCCTCGTCGGGCGCGATGTCGACGGAGATTTTGGTCAGCAGCAGGGGATGGCACAGCGGGATCAGTTCATGCGTTCGCTTGGCCGCCATAATGCCCGCGATGCGCGCCGCGCCCAGCACATCGCCCTTCTTCGCATCGCCCGACAAGACCATCGCCAGTGTCTGCACGGCCATGATCACGTGGCCCTCGGCCAATGCGACCCGCGCCGTCTCGCTCTTTCCGGAAACATCGACCATGCGCGCCTCGCCCGAAGCGCCGATATGGCTTAGGGCGCTCAATGCGCCGTCTTTGCATGTTCCGGCTCGACGCCGGTCAGCAGCGCGCGCGTCGCCGCCGCGACATCGTCCTTGCGCATCAGGGATTCGCCAACCAGGAAAGTCTCGATGCCGACATTGGCGAGGCGCACGCAATCGGCGTGGCGCGAAATGCCGCTTTCGCCGACGACGACCCGGTCCTTTGGAATGAGGCGCGACAGCCGCTCGCAGACCTCCAACGTCGTGTGGAATGTGCGCAGGTCGCGATTGTTGATGCCGATCAGCCTGGCCTCCAGCGCCAGCGCGCGCGCGAGCTCCTCCTCATCATGCACCTCGACCAGCACGTCGAGCCCGAGGTCATGGGCCGTCTTGTTGAGGGTTCGCGCGCATTCGTCGTCGACAGCCGCCATGATGATGAGGATGCAATCGGCGCCCCAGGCGCGCGCCTCAAGCACCTGATAAGAATCGAACAGGAAATCCTTGCGCAGCACCGGCAGGCGCGCCGCTGCTCTGGCCATGCCGACATGCTCGGGTTTGCCCTGGAAAGAGGGTGTGTCGGTGAGGACCGAGAGGCAGGCGGCGCCGCCCGATTGATAAGCTTTGGCGAGCGCGCGCGGATCGAAATGTTCGCGGATCAGACCTTTGGAGGGACTGGCCTTCTTGATTTCAGCGATCAGCGCGAAACGGCCGGCGGCCTGCTCGCGCTCGATCGCCTTAAGAAAACCGCGCGGCGGCGTCTGGTCATGGATCTCGCGCTCAAGCGTGGCGCGCGGTACGCGCACTTTCGCATCGGCGATTTCGCGCCGCTTGTAAGCTTCGATCTTGCGCAGAATGTCGGACATGCCCAATCCCGCCCCGGTCAATCGTTCGAAACTTTGACAAGCTTGGCGAGCGTGCGGCGCGCCTCACCCGATTTGAGCGCCGCCGCCGCGAGAGTGACGCCTTCGCCGAGTTCGCGCGCCTTGCCCGCCACGACCAGGGCGCCGGCGGCGTTCAGCAGCGCGATGTCGCGATAGGCGTTCTCGGCCCCCTCAAGCACTGCGAGCAGCGCTTCGGCATTATATGCGGCGTCGCCGCCCTTGAGGTCGGCGGGCTGCGCGCGTTTCAGGCCAACCTCTTCCGGCGTCACCTCGAAGGAGCGGATTTCGCCGTCACGCAATTCAACCACGCTTGTCGATCCGGTCGTCGTCATTTCATCGAGGCCGTCGCCGCCATGGATGACCCATACGCGCTCCGAACCGAGATTGCGCAACACCTGCGCCACTGGTTCAAGCCAGGCGCCGGAGAACACGCCAATCAATTGGCGCCGAACGCCGGCGGGGTTCGACAAAGGCCCTAGCAAGTTGAAGATCGTGCGCGTGCCAAGCTCGACGCGCGCGGGTCCGACATGGCGCATCGCCGCGTGATGCGTGGGCGCCATCATGAAGCCGATGCCCGCCTCTTTGATGCAGCGCTCGATCGCCGCCGGTTCGATGCCGATCTTAACGCCAAGCACGCCGAGCGCGTCGGCCGCGCCCGATTTCGACGAAGCAGCGCGATTGCCGTGTTTGGCGACGGGAACGCCGCAGGCCGCGACGATGATCGCGGCGAGCGTCGAAACATTGTAGGAGCCGGATCCGTCGCCGCCGGTCCCGACGACATCCACGGCATCGGCCGGCGCTTCGACGCGCAGCATTTTGGCGCGCATCGCCGAAACGGCGCCGGTGATTTCCTCGACGCTCTCGCCGCGAACGCGCAGGCCCATCAGGAACCCGCCCATTTGCGCTGGCGTGACCTCGCCCGACAACATCGCGTCGAAAGCGGCCGCTGCCTCGGCGCGGCTCAAATATGCGCCGGCGGCCACCTTGCCGAGAAGAGGCTTGAACGATTCCATTCCCGACCGGTCTCCTTAATGGACGCGGGCCGCGTCGGCGCCGTTGAAGGCGCGCGCGAGGTCCAGAAAATTCCGCAAAATGAGAGATCCATGCTCCGAAAGAATGCTCTCGGGATGAAATTGTACGCCATGCGTCGGCAATTCGCGATGCGAGACGCCCATGATCAGGCCGTCTTCCGTTTCGGCGGTGATTTCGAGGTCCGCCGGCGCTGTGGCGCGATCGACGATCAGCGAATGATAGCGGGTCGCCTGAAACGGGCCATTGATGCCGCGGAAAACCCCGCGCGCATTGTGGGAAATGCGCGAAAGTTTACCATGCATCGGCAGCGGCGCACGCACGACTTCACCGCCAAAGACCTGGCCGATCGCCTGATGGCCAAGGCATACGCCGAGCATCGGAATCGTGGCGCTTGCGGCGCGAATGAGTTCAAGGCAGATGCCCGCCTCGTTGGGCGTGCAGGGGCCGGGGGAGAGAACGATGGCGTCGGGCTTGGCGGCGAGCACGTCGGCCGCCGAAATCTCGTCATTTCGCCATACCGACACATCCGCCCCCAACGCGCCCAGATAATGCGCGAGATTGAAGGTGAAACTGTCGTAATTGTCGATCAGCGTGACGGTGGGCATCGGAATCTCGGTAAAAGCAGCGGCGAAGCGGCGCGCGCCTGCTCATCTTTTCCGACGCTGCGCCGCCCCCGTCAAGCTGCGCGGGTAGACCGGGTGGCGCAGGAGCGCAAGAGGCGCGCGTCCCGCTCGCCCTTTCGATAGGCCCTTGTTGCTCGGCGAGCGCCTATGAGGGACATTGCGGTCAAGGCAAGCGAGCCGCTCATTGTTCGAAGACCACAGAGAGACATTCATGACGTACAGAGCCAATCCTGACGACGGGATCGCCTGGGTCACAGGCGCCAGCTCCGGCATCGGGCGCGGGGTCGCTCTCGAGCTGGCCCGACGCGGCTATGTCGTCGCCGCCAGCGCGCGCCGCGCCGAGGAATTGCAGACCTTGGCGAGCGAAGCGGTAGGCCATCCCGGGCGCATCGAGCCGACGCCAGTGGACGTGACGGATCGCGAGGCGATGGCGAAAGCCGTCGCGGAAATCGAATCGCGCGGCCCGATCGCGCTGGCGTTTCTCAACGCCGGCGGTTCCTTTGACGATGCGGCTGGCGATTTTGGCGGGGCTGGATTTCGCAAAACATTCGAACTGAATGTCTTTGGCGTCGTCAATGGCCTCAATCCGCTGATGAACGCCATGAAGACTAGAGGCAAGGGCCAGATCGCGATCAACGGATCGCTTGCCGGCTATGGCGGCCTGCCGGGAGCGGGCGCCTACGCACCGAGCAAAGCGGCGATCATCAATCTGGCGGCGGGCGCGAAATTCTCCGGCGATCGCATCGGCGTGACGATCCAGATCGTCAATCCCGGCTTCGTGCGCACGCCATTGACCGCCGCCAACACCCATCCCATGCCCGGAATCATCGATTGCGACGACGCCTGCCGGCGCATCTGCGACGGCTTCGAGCGAGCCGGATTCGAAATCGCTTTCCCGCGCAGGCTCGCCTGGTCTCTCAGGGCGATGAATCACTTGCCCTATCGCCTGTATTTCGCCCTGATGAGCCGCGGCGCCCCCAAGCGGGCGAATTAGGCGCCGCCGTGCGATATTTCGAAAAATGGAACGCGAGCGCTGCGTTCACCCGGTCATCGTCTTGAATGCCGCAAGAGCCCTCTCGCGCGCGAATCGATGATCGACGATCGGGAAGGGATAGCTGTGGCTGAGCGTCACGCCAGCCTTTTGCAGGGCGACTGGCGACGCCAGCCACGGCGCGTGGATGGCCGCCGCGTCGAGTTCGGCAAGCTCGGGGATCCATCGGCGGACATATTGTCCCTCCGCGTCGAATTTCTGGCCCTGCAGCACGGGATTGAAAATGCGGAAATATGGCGCGGCGTCCGCTCCGGAACCTGCGACCCATTGCCAGCTCGCGGGATTATTGGCGGGATCTGCGTCGCATAAAGTATCCCAGAACCATCGTTCGCCGCGCCGCCAGTCGCAAAGCAGATGTTTGATGAGGAAGGAGGCGGCGATCATTCGCACGCGATTGTGCATGAAGCCGGTTCGCCAGAGTTCGCGCATGCCGGCGTCGACGATGGGGTAACCGGTCAGACCGCGCGTCCAGGCGGCAAAGCCGGATTCATCGTCGACGAACGGAAAGGCGTCGAAACGGCTCCGCCAATTGCGCGTCGCAAGATCGGGGAAGGCATAGAGCAGCGTGTAAGAGAATTCGCGCCAGCCCAGTTCGGCGAGAAATTTTTCCGCGGAACGCGCCTGCGCCTGGCCGGCGGCGAGGGCGTTCTCAATCGAGCTTGCGATGCGACGCGCAGAGATTTCGCCAAAGCGCAGATGCGGCGATAGCCGCGACGTCGTCTCGCCGCCGGGCTTGTCGCGCGCCTCCGGGTAATCGCTTAGCGCCTGGCTGAGGAAGGCGCTGAGTCTCGCTCTCGCTCCCTTCTCGCCAGGGCGCCAATTCTCCGCCAGGCCGCGCGACCAGTCTGGCTTCCTGGGCGTCAGCCCCAGTTCCTCAATTGTCGAGCGCGCCGGCGCTTCTTCCGGCCAGGGGGCTGCCTGAAGCCTCGCTGGCGCCGCGATCGGCGCGGGGAGGGTCCCAAGGGCTTGCAAGCCCCGCTAGAACGCGGAAAAGACGCGGAACGGCGCGCCCTCGCGAGTCACGACTTCCCAGGGCTCCCGCAAGAGCTGTCCGTTGAAGCTGCTTGCTTTGCAGCCTTGCACCAGCAATGTCGCCTTGATGCGCGTATCGACGGCGATCTGGCTTGCGCCATAGCGTCGGGTCCAGAACGCCTCGCGCGCACCGCAGGCCTGCGCGATGCGCGGCAGGATCGCTTCCGCGCGACCGCGGACAATATCAAGTCTTCCGCCGATTGCCGCTATATCGTCTGCAAGCGAGGCCAGCGAGCGGGCCAGCCACCATCGGGACGCGCCGCCAAGTAGACGGAAAGTTTCGGTTTCTTCGAGAACATAGACGATCAGAACGGGCCGCCCGGCCGACGCAGCAAGTGCGGGCTGGTCGTCGAGCCGCAGGTCGTCGCGGAGCCATACTATAGCGGGTGTTTGGCTCACGCGCCGCGCTCTCCCGCGCTCTCGGGTTTGACGAAGGGTGGGCGCGTTGTCAGCCTATCGGTACGCCGCCGGGTTGTTGAGGCATTTTTCCATTTCTGCCCGCAAATCATCTTTCTTCAAGTGTTTTGCCGCCACCAGGCTTTTACAATCTACGGCGTCCGCGTCTGTCGGGGTGTCTCGCGACGCCTTCATGTCCGCCCATGCGGGGGCCGCGAGAATTGAGAGGCCGACCAGCAGGACGAGCGGAGATTTGTTTTTCATGATTGAAATACGCGGCGGTGCGCTCGCGAGATGACGATTTCCCTTCACGATTCCGTGATATCCGAAGCAAATCGCGCATATGACGCGGGACTCAGGCCGGCAATTCGGGCGCCGCAATGCAATCCGATTCTAATCGATTGAAATCGTGAGCCTTCAAGCGAAATTCGAACGGGTGAATATCTGCGCGGCGACTGCGGGCTGACAGGCGGCCCTGGCCTCGCTATAAGCCGCGCGGGGGAAGCGTTTCGCTCGAACCTGCGCATCCCACGAGGAAATCCTATGACCGGCTCGGATCTGTCGAGCGCCGGGCTTGACGCCCGCCGCCGCCGTATTCTTTTCCGCGCGTGGCGGCGCGGCATGCGCGAGATGGATCTGGTCATGGGGCAGTTCGCCGATGCGCAATTGCCTGATATGTCAGAGGCCGAACTTGATGAGTTCGAGCGCCTGCTCGACGCGCCCGACCCGTCGGTGCTGGCCTGGATCACCGGCGAGGAGCCTGTTCCCGCACCATACGATACGCCTTTGTTCGCACGGCTGCGCCTGGCGCCCCGTGAGGCTTTGGCGAAGGAAACATTGCGCACGTGAATAAGATTGTCCCGCCCGCCGGCCTGTTTGGCCAAGCCGTCAGTCGTCTCGCGGAGGGAGGCGCGCTCACGCTCGCCTCGGCGCCCGAAGGTTTCGACGCCTTCGTCATTGCCGACATCGCCTCGGGCCTGGCCAAAGCGGGCGAGGATCGCGCGGTCGCGCTTTGCTTCGTCGCGCGCGACGGGCAGCGCGCCCAGAGCTTCATCGACGCTCTGGCTTTCGCCGCGCCGCAGATCGAGGCGCTCTATCTTCCTTCGTGGGATTGCCAGCCCTACGATCGCGTCTCGCCCAATGCCGCCATTTCCGCGCAACGCATGACGGTGCTGGCGCGTCTGGCCCGCACGCGCGGCGCGCTCGAGCGCCCGCGCGTTCTGGTGACGACGGTGAATGCGCTTGTGCAACGCGTTCCGCCTTTGACTTTCGTCGCCGCCGCCGCCTTTTCGGCGGCGCCCGGCAATAGCGTTAACATGGAGGAACTCGCGCGCTGGCTGGAGACCAACGGTTTTTCGCGCGCGAGCAGCGTGCGCGATGTCGGCGATTACGCGATGCGCGGCGGCATTCTCGATCTTTACGCGCCGGGCGCGCCCGCGCCGATACGGCTCGATTTCTTCGGCGACGCGCTGGAATCGATCCGCTCGTTCGATCCCGAAACGCAGCGCAGCGTCGGGCAATTACGGGCGCTCGACCTTGTGCCGATGAGCGAGGCGCAGGTCACGACTGAAACGATCCGCCGCTTCCGCCAGGCCTATGTCGCCGAATTTGGCGCGCAGACGCGCGGCGACGCGCTTTATGACGCGGTCAGCGAAGGGCGCCGTCATGCCGGTTTCGAACATTGGCTGCCGCTGTTCTATGGCGCGATGGACAGTCTGTTCGACTATATCGCCGACGCGCCGGTCGTTCTCGACGCGCGCGCCGAAGAAGCCGCGCATGAACGCCTCGCGCAGATCGCCGATTATTATCAGGCGCGAAAGACGGCTTATGAGGAAGACGGCGCCAAGGCCAATTATCGTCCGCTGAAGCCGGACCAGCTCTATCTGTCGGAAGAAGAATGGCGCACGCGTCTCGCCAAGGCGCCGCTGGCGCGTCTTAACCCCTTCGCCGCGCCGACGGGGGCCGCGAATATTATCGATTGCGGCGCGCGCGTCGGGCGTAATTTCCTGGCCGAGCGACAGGACGAAAACGTCAACGTCTTCGACGCCGCCGTCGCCCATATCCGCGCTTTGCGCGATAGGGGTCTGCGCGTGATCGTCGCCGGCTGGACCGACGGTTCACGCGAGCGCCTGTCGCATGTTTTGGCCGAACACGGCTTGAAGTCGGTGGAACTGGCCTCCTCCTATCCTCAGGCCAAAACCGCGCGAACGGGCGCGTTGCCGCTGGCGGTCATTGCGATCGAGCAAGGCTTTGAGGCGGGCGACTTCGCGATTATCGGCGAACAGGACATTCTTGGCGATCGCCTCGTGCGCCAGCGCAAGCACAAGCGGCGCGCGCAGGATGTGCTGGCCGAGGCGTCCTCGCTGGCGGCGGGCGACCTTGTCGTGCATATCGACCATGGCATCGGACGCTTCGTCGGATTGAAGACGATCGAAGCGGCGGGCGCGCCGCATGACTGCCTCGAAATCCATTACGCCGGCGGCGACCGCCTGTTCCTGCCGGTCGAAAATCTCGAACTTCTCTCACGCTACGGCTCCGAAGGCGGCGACGCGCAGCTCGACAGGCTCGGCTCCTCCGGCTGGCAGACGCGCAAGGCGCGGCTGAAGAAGCGCGTGCGCGAAATGGCGGGCGAGTTGATCCGCATCGCCGCGGCGCGCCAGTTGCGTGAAGCGCCGCGTCTTCGCGCGCCCGAGGGGCTCTACGACGAATTTTGCGCGCGCTTCCCCTATGACGAGACGCTCGACCAGGCGAATGCGATCGAGGCGACGCTCGACGATCTCAATTCCGGCCGGCCGATGGACCGGCTCGTCTGCGGCGACGTCGGCTTCGGCAAGACTGAGGTGGCGCTGCGCGCCGCTTTTGCCGCCGCCATCAACGGCAAGCAGACGGCGATCGTCGTGCCGACCACTTTGCTGGCGCGCCAGCATCACAAGAACTTCGTCGCGCGCTTCGCGGGCCTGCCTGTCAAGATCGGCCAGCTCTCGCGCATGATCGGCTCCGCCGAACAGCGCGAAGTAAAGCAAGGCCTCGCCGAGGGCTCCGTCGATATTGTCGTTGGCACCCATGCGGTGCTCGGCAAGACGGTCGGCTTCAAAGACCTCGGCCTGGTGGTGATCGACGAGGAGCAGCATTTTGGCGTCGGCCATAAGGAGCGCCTGAAGGATCTGCGCGCCGAAGTGCATGTATTGACGCTGTCGGCGACGCCGATCCCGCGCACTCTGCAATTGGCGATGACGGGCGTGCGCGACCTGTCGATCATCGCCACGCCGCCCGTCGACCGGCTCGCCGTGCGCTCTTTCGTCTCGCCCTTCGATCCGCTGATCGTGCGCGAGGCACTGTTGCGCGAGCGCTATCGCGGCGGCCAGTCTTTCTACGTCTGTCCGCGCATCGACGACCTCGACGAAGCGGCCGCTTTCCTGCGCCAGAATGTGCCGGAGGCAAAATTCGTAGTGGCGCACGGGCAGATGGCCGCGACCGAACTCGAAGACAAGATCGGCGCTTTCTACGACGGCAAATATGACATCCTGCTGTCGACATCGATCGTCGAATCCGGGCTCGACATCCCGACCGCCAATACGCTGATCGTCCACCGCGCCGATATGTTCGGCCTCGCCCAGCTTTATCAATTGCGCGGCCGGGTCGGACGGTCGAAGACGCGCGCCTATGCGATCTTCACCGTGCCCGCGAACAAGCCGATGACGCCGCAGGCGGAAAAGCGGTTGAAAGTCCTGCAATCGCTCGACACGCTCGGCGCGGGCTTTCAGCTAGCAAGCCATGATCTTGACATCCGCGGCGCCGGCAATCTGCTCGGCGACGAACAATCGGGCCATGTCAAAGAGGTCGGCTACGAACTCTATCAGCAGATGGTGCAGGACGCCGTGGAGCGCCTCAAAAGCGGCGTCGAGGAGCCGGCGCAGGAGATGTGGTCGCCGAGCATTTCGCTGGGCGCGCCCGTCACCATTCCCGAACATTATATTCCGGACTTGCCGACCAGGCTCAACCTCTATCGCCGCCTCTCCGCGCTTGAGCAGGACGAGGATATTGACGCGATGGGCGCCGAGATCGTCGACCGTTTCGGGCCGATGCCGCAAGAAGTCGCTTTGTTGATGAAGTTGGTGACGATCAAGGCCCTGTGCCGGCGCGCCAATGTCGAAAAGCTCGACGCCGGTCCTAAGGGCGTGACTTTGGCCTTCCGCGATAATTCCTTCGCCAATCCGACGGCTTTGGTGAAATGGGTGACGGCTCAGGGCTCGATCGCAAAGGTCCGCCCGGACATGCGCATCGTCGTCATCGGCGATTTCGAGGAATTGGCCGAGCGGCTGGACGGGACGCTCAGGATCATGCGGGAGCTGGCGAAAATCGCGGGGCGGAAGGGGTAGGGGCCAATCGCGCGGCCACGCGGCTTCCTAAAGGCTTCGCTTCCCCGGCCTGCATGTCGCTTGCAGCGCCGGCCAGACAAACCAGGCGCCGCCCGCATAGAGGCGTCTGACGAGGCCGACGCCATTGGCCTTGGCGGTGACGAAGCCTTTGCCCATCGAAAGAATGGACGCATCGCCGGCGTCGACGGCGGCGATGAGGCTGGCCGTCGGTCCAAAGACGACGACAGCGGGCGGCTCTACCAGCAAAGCCAGCGCCGCCATGCCGCCGAACCAGACAAGCAAGGCGACGCCCAACCCGACGATGACGCGGCGCGCTTCACAGCCGGGGTTAATAATCATAGGCGTGCTCAAATTCGGCGCCTTGTTTTCCGACTTCGCCGATCAGGCGCGTGAGCGCTCCGACATCGGTGTCGAGACCAATCCGCCGCCAGCCCGGCCGCGACTGGAGCGGAATGCTAAAAATTTCAATCGCGCCAGGCGTGGTCAGCTTCGCCTCGGCCGGCGCGACAATGGTCGTCAATATGCGCCGATTGCCGGCGATTTCAATGACATCGCGGCCGCGCGCGCCAAGGCGGCGAAGGATTTCAGTATATTCCTGATAGCGCGGCGTTTCGATCAAGGTCGCGCTGTCGCCGATGTCGCGCAATTTCTTGATGCGAGGCTCCGCGGCAAGGTCGTCGGCATCGAGATGGGCGACCACGCTCATCAAGCGCAAGTCGGCTGGCGAATAACCGGCGAGCGCGCCAATCGCGATGGCGTATAGCGCCTTGCCGCCATATTCGAGGCTGAGCGCGAAGCGCCGTTCGAGGCTCCGTAACAGATTGCCATGGTCGAGCGGCGTCTTGCGCCAGAAACGCTGCAATTGCGGCCAGAAGGGATAGCGATACCAGGGCGTCTGCTGCAGGAAGGCGGCGTAGGAATCGGCCGCCGCAAGCGCAAATTCGTCCTCATCCGTGCGCTGCGGCCCGCGCATCCAAACCGTCGCCGCGCCGATCGTGCGCTCGTAGAGGCCGGTGATCGTCATTTCGGCGGTGAAACTGAGGCCGATGATATAATTGGTGATCTTCTGGTCGGAGGTGACCGGTCCGACGCGACCGGCGGCGATCGTTGCGCGACAGAGACTGCGCCAAAAGCCTGTGACGCTCGCGATATAATCGAAGGCGGATTCTGAGGATTGCCGCGTCACCCCAGCGAGGTCCGTGTAGGCGTGGACGATGTACCATTCGGGATAGGTCAGGTAGCTGTCGCCTTCGGCGCGGCGATAGCCTTGTTCGGTAAGGTTGAATGGATTGGCTTCCGCCGAGGGCAGATCGGGCGTCGCCTCGCAGCGTGTTTCGACATAGGCGATCGGCGCCGCGCAGAGAATGACGACTATTCCCAGCGCTGCGAGCGCGCGCCGGAGCCATTTCATGGCAGCGCCTCGCCTCAATTGCGCGCGCCGATCAACAGGCGCTCGCCGAACCAGCCGGCGATGATGCCAAACGCGCCAAGGAACAGATGCGGGACGCTGGAGAAGAGTTTGATCAGCGGCGGATTGTTGAGGACGCCCTGGGTGATGATGCTGAGATCGAGAAAGCCCGAACCGGTGAAGGTCCCCATCACCCCGTCGAGAAAATACAGCGTTCCGAAAATCTTCAGGAACAGCGTTGCGGCGCGTCGCGACATGATCGCGGCGACCAAGGCCCAAAGGCCGGAAGCGACATGTAGCGCGTCCTTGTAGATATCGAGCTTGAACAACCCGAAAACCTTGCCTTGGGCATCGAGGAAGGTGGGGATGTAGTCGGTCGCGGCGGCAAACCACAGCGCAAGGCAGAGCAGAAGCGCGGCGAGGCGGGGGATCATGCTGTCCTCATGAGAAATAGGCGTCCCACATCGCGTTGCGGAACAGGAGTTTGGGATCGTAGAAGCGTTTGCGGTCAACGAAACGCGCTGTTCCGGGATAGGCTTTTTCGACCTGGTCGCGGCTCGCATGAAGGCGGTAGGGCAGGTAGAACGCCCCGTCCAGCGCGATGACGCGATCGATCAGGCGTTGGGTCGTCTCCAGCATATCGATTTCGCCTTCGGTCGACATTTCCTGCGAGAACGACATAACGGCCGCGATTCGCGGCTGCGGGGCGAAAGCCATCACGGCGGTTTCGTCGGCGCCGACATAGCGCAACGTGACATTGATGAATTCGGCCTTGGCCGGCGGGATGACCTCCCGGCAGGCGGCGAGGAACGCGCGAAAACGCTGCGGAGGGACGAAATATTCGTGCAAAATGTCGGTGCGATAACGAGACGGATTGGCGAGATTGGAGACGGGTTCGTTGAGCAGGCTGTTGCGCGTGGCGAGACCTGAGCCGATGCTCGGATTGAGCCGGGATTCGGCGAGCCAGCGCAGGCGCTTGGGGATTTCGCTGCCGATCTGCTCGCGATAAATGGCGTTGGAGATCGCGGTCATTGCGCCCCCGCTTGTCGCCGCGGGCAGCGGCGAGGGCTGGGGATCGGCCGCGCGATAGGTCGTCATAAGCGCCTCGCTGAAAAAATCACGGCGGGCGACGGACAGCCGGCCATAGGCCAGCAGAATTGCAGGGTCCTTTTCCACGGCGGGAATGAAATGGTCGGCGAATTCGTCGCCTGGCATCAGGACGACCGTCGGCGCAAGCAGCACATTTCTGGCCATTTCGACGTCGAGATCGACGATGATTCCAAACAGGCCGTAGCCGCCCATTGCGAGCGAGAAAAGCTCCGCGTTTTGGGTTCTCGAACATTCGACCAGCGAGCCGTCCGCCAACATCAGGCGCAAGGCGCGCACCGTCGAGCCGAAGGGCCCATGGGGAACGGGCCAGCCATGCGCGTTGATGCAAAATGTGCTGGCGACGCCGAAATCATTGTTGGACTGCATGACTTTGGGCGAAAAACCCAGAGGGTCGAGCCTGGCGATCACTTCCGACCAGCGAGCGCCCGCCGAAACGCGATAGACCTCATTCGCCGTATCGATCTCGAACCAGGGATTGTCGAAGGTGATCGCGACCCCATCGCGCGGCAAACTCTGGCCGCCCATCGAGTGCCGCGCGGCGCCCATCGTGACGCGATGTCCAGCGTCGGTCGCGGTTTTCAGCTCAAGCCGCAACGCTTCGATCAGCGCGCCTTGCGGGTCGCTTTTGGGACGCCAATGCTTGAGGACCGGGGTCGGATTCAGCCGGCTCGCGTCGTTCATGATGAGCCGCGGATCAGCGCGAGCAGCGACTGGGAGCTGCAACGCGGCGCCGGTCGCGAGCGCGGAGGCGATAAAAGCGCGGCGACTAGCGGTCAGGCGAGGCAAGTCGACATATTCCCGTGCTTTGGTCCGGCGGCGCGATTCGTCATGCGAAGTTCAATTCCCTTATCAAATTTAAGCTGCGCGCGACCGTTGGTCCAACGTTTCATCGCGCCATCGCCTTGAGTTTCGCCTTCAAGACAGAAAGGAATGTCTGTTCGTCCTCGATGTGGGGGATGTGTCCGACGTCTGCGATCGTGTCGAGCGTCGATCCCGCGATGAGCTTTTGCAACCGTTGGCCTTGCGCAAGCGGCGTCACCTGGTCGCGGTCGCCCCATATCAGCGCAGTGGGCGTTTTGATTCGCGCGTAATTAGCGGGGGTCGCGCTACGCGCGTCCGTTTCGGCGAGGAGGAGGCTGGGAAGCCAATGCGCGTAAGATTCCGTCGTGCCTTGGCGTGCGTAGGGCTTGGTGAGAATTTCGACCTGGCGCTGCGTTGCGGCGTCCTCGCGATAGAGCAGGCTGGCAAGAAGCGGCCTCGTCGCCCAAATGTTGACCAGCGTCGCGGCGACGAGGGTCTGCGCAATCGCCGGCTGGTTTAGCGCCCAACGCAGCGGCCGGTTGTCGGGAGGGGTGTCTTGCCCTTCGCCGGGTAGCCCGAGGGCGGCGTCGACCAGGACCATGCCGCCAAGGGTGTCGGGATGCGCGATCGCCAATTCAACGACCGCGCCGGCCCCGAAGGAATGCCCGACGACGATGGGGCGTTCGAGACCGAGCGCTTGGACGAGCGCAGCCAGACGTTCTGCTTGATCAGCGCGGGAATAGGCGCCGTTCGCACTGCGCGCGGAGAAACCGAACGGCGGCAGATCGACGGCCACGGCGCGGTAGCCGCTCTTGCCGATTTCGTCGGCGACGGACAACCAAAACCCGCTCCAGGCCGCCGTTCCCGGGATGAAAAGAACCGCCCGGCCGGCATCAGGACCGCGCATTTGGACGAAGATGTCGCCGGCCGTGGTTGAAACCATTCGTCCGTCGGGCGGCGCGCCTGACTCAGCGCTCTCGCGCCAAGCGGCCGCCAATCGCAGGCCCGTCAGTGCAAGAACGGCTATGAAAAGCGCGACGACAACAAGCTTGAACGTCCAACGCGCCAATGTCCGCATGTTTTCGCGACCTAGCAGCTCTTCAAACTTATGGAAGCCAGTGACTAAAGCGCGATGTCGCCACGGCGCGAACCCAGGGTATAATGCGAGCGCGGCGCCGGCAAACGACGCTCGAGGGTGCGCTCGCGCCCATCTTTTGAGGCAAATTTATCGTGATCAAACCGCTTGCTCAGTCCGCCAATCCCCTTCTCGCCTCCTGGGCCGGACCCTTCGAAGCGCCGCCCTTCGATGTTCTCAGGCCCGAACATTTCAGCCCCGCCTTTGAAACAACGCTTGCCGAAAAGCGCGCGGAAATCGCCGCCATCGCCGCCAATTCCGAGCCCCCTTCCTTCGCCAATACCATCGAAGCGCTGGAGCGCAGCGGGCGCAATCTCGATCGGGTCGCCGCGGTGTTTTTCAATCTGGCGGGCGCCGACAGCAATGATGCGCTTGAGGCGATCGAGCGCGAGATTGCGCCGGTCCTGTCTCGCCTCAGCAGCGAGATTTATCAGAATGGCGCCCTATTCGCGCGCATCGAGGCGCTGCGGGCGGGGCAGGGCGGCCTCGGCCTGACGGACGAACAGGCGCGTGTGTTGAAACTCTATCACATCGCCTTTGTCCGCAACGGCGCCGCGCTTGGCGCTGAAGCCAAGGCGCGGCTCGCCGAAATTGACGAACGCCTCGCGACGCTCGGCACGCAATTTGGCCAGAACGTCCTCGCCGATGAAAAGGCCTATATGCTGGCGCTTGAGACGCCGGAGGACCGCGCGGGGCTGTCCGATTCGCTCCTTGGCGCGGCGGCGGAGACCGCCAGCGCGCGTGGGTTGCCTGGCCAGCACGCGATTACGCTGTCGCGCTCCAGCATAGAGCCGTTCCTGCAATTTGCCGCCCGCCGAGACCTGCGCGAGAAGGCCTTTCGCGCCTGGGCCGCGCGCGGCGAGAATGAAGGGCCAACCGACAATCGCGCTGTCATGGCCGAGACGGTGCGGCTTCGCGCCGAGCGCGCGCGGCTTCTCGGCTTTCAGAGCTACGCGCATTTTCGCCTCGACGACACCATGGCCAAGACGCCGCAGGCGGCGCAGAATCTCCTCCAGTCGGTCTGGACGCCGGCGCGCGCGCAGGCTCTGCGCGAAGCGGATGCGTTGCAGACAATTATCGCCGAAGAGGGCGGCAATTTTCGCCTCGCGCCCTGGGACTGGCGCTATTACGCGGAAAAACGCCGCAAAGCCTTGTACGATCTCGATGAGAGCGAGACAAAGCCCTATCTGCAGCTCGACAAGATGATCGAGGCGGCATTTTATGTCGCGAACCGGCTGTTCGGCCTGAGCTTCGTCGAGCGCACGGATATCAAACTCTATCATTCCGACGCGCGTTGCTGGACGGTGAAGGGGCGGGATGGCGCGCTAATCGCCCTGTTCATCGGCGATTATTTTGCGCGTCCCTCGAAACATAGCGGCGCCTGGATGAGCGCTTTCCGCGATCAGCACAAGCTCGACGGTGCGGTGCAGCCGATCGTCGTCAATGTCATGAATTTCGCCAAGACAGGCGCGGGCGAACCTTGTCTTTTGAGCTTCGACGATGCGCGCACTTTGTTCCATGAGTTTGGACACGGATTGCACGGCATGTTGTCCGATGTGACCTATCCCTTGCTTTCGGGAACCAGCGTTTCGCGCGATTTTGTCGAATTCCCCTCGCAGCTCTATGAACATTGGCTTGAGCAGCCGGAAATCTTGCGCCGCTTCGCCGTTCATTATCGGACGGGCGAGCCGATGCCCGAAGCTTTGCTGCAGCGCGTATTGCGTGCGCGGCAGTTCAATCAGGGTTTTGCGACCGTGGAATTCACCGCCTCCGCGTTGGTCGATCTCGACCTTCATCTTGAAGCGACGCCAGAGGCGATCGACGTTGTCGCCTTCGAGCGAAGCACGCTCGAAAAACTCGGCATGCCCGCCGCCATCGCGATGCGCCACCGCACCCCGCATTTTCAGCACATCTTTGCCGGCTCAGGTTATTCCGCCGGCTATTACAGCTATCTCTGGTCGGAAATTCTCGACGCCGACGGTTTTGAGGCGTTCGAGGAAAGCGGCGACATATTCAATCCCGCGCTCGCGCAACGTTTGCGCGACTATGTCTATGCCGCCGGCAATAGCCGCGAGCCGGACGCCGCCTATGCGGCCTTTCGCGGCCGCGCGCCGGGAACCGGGGCGCTGTTGCGAAAGCGCGGACTCGCGGAGGCGGGGGGCGAGCGCGGCTGAGGCGACATTTCGGATAGCGATATCAGCTTGAAGTTCAGACGTTTCGTCTCATTTGGCGCATCCGGCTTTCTCCAGGGTCCGCGAGAGCGTCGACGAGGGCGTGTTGGCGCACACATCAGGTCTTCCCATTCATGACAAAATCCTTCGCGCGTCCCGACGCCTCCAAAGCGTCGCCCTATCCAACCATCGGCATCGATTTTGGCACGACGAACACCGTCATCGCCATTTCAGGTGGGGCGGGAGAGGTTCGCTTCGTCAGGTTCGATCATCGCGGCGAGAGCCTGTCGAGCGTGCTTTCCGCGCTCTGCTTCTGGAGCGAAAATACGCCCGATGGCCGCAGGACCTATTGCGAGGCGGGCCCTTGGGCGGTGGAGCAATATCTCGAGCGATACGGCAGTGTGCGTTTTTTGCAATCCTTCAAGACGTTCGCCGGAAGCAAGGCTTTCGCCCAGACAAGGATATTCGGCGCGCCCTATAGTTATGAAGACATCATGGCCGCGTTCCTGCGCTCGGTCCTCGATCATGCGCAGATCGCGACTGAGGTCTGCCGCGTGGTCGTCGGCCGCCCGGTGCGGTTCGCGGGCTATCAAGCGGACGACGACCTTGCGATTGCGCGCTATCGGAAGGCGCTCGAATTGCTCGGCATCGGTCATGCGCGGATCGAAAACGAGCCGGTTGCCGCCGCCCATTACGCGAGCCGCGAGCTTCCGCTGAGCGGCATGGTGCTGATCGCCGATTTTGGCGGCGGCACGAGCGACTTCTCGCTTCTGCAAATGGATGGCGCTAGGGATCGCCGGCGCATAAAGCCGCTCGGCCAGGGCGGAATCGGCGTCGCTGGCGATTCCTTTGATTATCGCATCATCGACCATGTCGTGGCGCCGCGCCTGGGCAAGGGGACGACCTATTCTTCCTTCGGAAGACAATTGGCCATTCCCAACCGCTTCCATGCCAATCTCGCGAGTTGGAATCATCTCACGATGATGAAAGGCAATGGCGATCTCGACGAACTCCGGAACATGGCGAAATTCGCCGGAGACCGCGAAGGCATCGAGGCTTTCGTGCATGTCATCGAAAATGACCTCAGTCTTTTGCTTTATCGCGCGGTCGCCAAGGTTAAGGCGGAATTGTCGACGCAAAACGACGCAGTTTTTGAAGTGAATCTGGAAAGCGTAAGGATTCAGGCGCCGATTTCTCGCGCCGCTTTCGAAGAGTGGATCAGAGGAGACGTCAGCCGGATCGGGCGCGTTTTGGACGAGACATTGCAGGCGGCAGGCGTATCGCCTGATGACGTCGATCAAATCGTCGCAACCGGCGGCACATCGCGCGTGCCGGCGGTGCGAAACATGCTCCAGACGCGTTTTCCCGGAAAGAAGATATGGGACGCAGATCCGCTGCATTCGATCGCGGCGGGCCTGGCTTTGATGGGCGTCTAGGCGGTCGGCCGCAAACATTTGCTTGATCGCGCCCACTATGGACCGCCGATCTGCCGGGCGATATCCGCATACACAGATTCAGCGGCGACGATGACCGTGGGATCATCGCTATCCGCCGCCGCCTCCGCCGCCGCCAAGAAGGCTGGCGGCGAGCGCGGCGAGCGGTATTAGCGGCTTCATGACCGGCAAGCTTAGCTGGCGACTTCCGCCAGGGTTTCGCGCGCCGCACGGACCACCGCGTCGGTCGTGATGTCGAACTTCGCATAGACGTCTCCGATCTTGCCGGAGGCGCCGAAGCCGTGCATGCCGACGAAGCGGCCCTGGAAGCCGATATAGCGGTCCCAGCCCATTTCGACGGCCGCTTCCACCGCGACGCGCGCATGGGTCGCACCCATCACCGCCTTCTTATAGGCGGCGTCCTGCTCCTCGAAGAGGAGGCGGCAGGGCATCGAGACGACCGCCGTCGGAACGCCTTCCTTCTGCAGGATATCGCGCGCCTGGACCGCCAGATGCAGTTCGGACCCCGTGCCGATCAGCGTCAGCTTGCGCGCGCCGCCTTCCGCCTCGAGGAGGACATAGGCGCCCTTGGCCGATTTGTTCTCGGCGTCGGGCTCCTTGCGCAGCAGCGGCATCGGCTGGCGCGACAGAGCGATGAGCGCGGCGCGGCGCGGCGCATCCAGGATCAACTCCCAGCATTCGGCGGTCTCGATGGGATCGCCGGGGCGAAACACGGCCAGATGGGGAATCGCCCGCAGCGCCGCCAGATGCTCGACCGGCTGATGGGTCGGGCCGTCCTCGCCGAGGCCGATCGAATCATGGGTCATGACGAAGATCGTACGGATCTGCATCAGCGCCGCCAGGCGAATCGCCGGGCGGCAATAGTCGGAGAAACACATGAAGGTGCCGCCGTAGGGGATCACGCCGCCATGCAGCGCGACGCCGTTCATCGCCGCGGCCATGCCGTGCTCGCGCACGCCGTAATGCATATATGTGCCACCGTATTCGCCGGGCTTGATCTCGATCATGCCCTTCGCCTTGGTGTTGTTCGAAGGCGTGAGGTCGGCGGAACCTCCGATGAGTTCCGGAATAGCGGCGGCGAGATGGTCGAGCACGGCGCCGCTGGCCTGGCGGGTAGCGAGGTCCTTGCCGCTGGCGATGAACTCGGCGCGGGCCGCCGCGATAGCCTTCTTCCAGTCGGCCGGCAACTGCCCGTCGTTGCGGCGCTCGAACTCGGAGCGCAGTTCGGCCGGCGCCGCCTTGACGCGGTCGGCCCAGGCCAAGCGCGCCGCGCGGCCTTTGGCGCCGATCTCGCGCCATGCGCTGAGTAAGGGCTCGGGGATCACGAACGGGGGCGAATCCCAGCCGAGGATTTTCCGTGCGCCGGCGATTTCCTCTTCGCCGGGGGCGTCGCTATGGGCCTTCTGGGTTCCGGCCTTGGTCGGGAAGCCGAAGCCGATGATGGTCTTGCAGGCGATCATCGACGGCTTGTCCGTCACAGCGCGGGCGGCCGTGATGGCGTCGCGGATCGCATCGGTGTCGTGGCCGTCGATTTCCTGGACGTGCCAGCCGGAAGCGCGGAAGCGCTCGACCTCGTTATCCGATTCCGAAAGGCTGGTCGCGCCGTCGATCGTGATCGAATTGTTGTCCCAGAAGGCGATGAGATGGCCGAGCTTGTAATGGCCCGCCATCGAGATCGCCTCTTGGCTGATGCCTTCCATCAGGCAGCCATCGCCCATGAACACATAGGTCCAATGGTTGCAGATATCGTCGCCGAACTTGGCGTTCATAATACGCTCGGCGAGCGCGAAACCGGCGGAATTGGCGATGCCCTGACCCAGCGGCCCGGTCGTCGTCTCGATGCCGTCGGCATGCTTGTATTCGGGGTGGCCGGCGGTCTTGCTGTCGATCTGGCGGAAACGCTTCAGCTCATCCAGCGTCATGTCCTTGTAGCCGGTCAGATAGAGCAGGCTGTAGAGCAGCATCGAAGCGTGGCCGTTCGACAGCACGAAGCGATCGCGGTCGAACCAATGCGGATCGGTCGCATCGAACTGCATGAAATCCTTGTACAAAACAGTTGCGATGTCGGCCATGCCCATGGGCGCGCCGGGATGGCCGCTCTTGGCCTGTTGGACGGCGTCCATGGACAGAAAACGGATGCAGTCGGCCAAATCCCTGAGGTGCTGGTCGCGGGGCTTGGGGACTGTCTTGATGGCCGGAGGGGGGGCTACGTCAGCCATGGTGGGAGGCTCCTTCTTCGCGAGGTCGTTCGAGATCATATGGCACGGCTGCGCCGACGCCGAAACCGTGCGCTGTTCGTACCCGAAATCTCATGCGGTCGTGTGTGTATTAGGGCGGATCGTCGACGTGGGGAATTGAACGATTTTTCTGTGTTCATCGCGGAGCGTCGTCATCCGTTTCCACCTTAGGCGCTGTGGATACTTACCACAACCATAGGACGATTACGGCGAGTGTCGCCACAGCACGATCATTTCGCGCTGTCCTCTCGAAGCGCTTCGCCCCGCTCGGCCGGAGGCGGTCGCATGAGCGGCTCTCTAGCTCTCGCTGCCCCCGAGCAGCCCGCCCAGCAATCCGCCGATCGCGCCGAGCCCGACGCCGGTCGCGATGGCGCCGCCAGTTGAGCCGCCCCCATCGCTTCGCCCAGGCAAATAGCGCCCGATTTCCTCGGCGAGGTTGATGATCGGCATGCTTTGCAGCCAGACGTGGCCGGGACCGGTCAGCGTCGCCAAAAACAGGCCCTCGCCGCCGAACAGGATGTTCTTGAAGCCCTTCACCATCTGGATGTCGAAGCTGATGGTCGGCTCGAACACGCCGACATGGCCGGCATGGACGAGCAGACGCTCGCCAGGCGCCAGATCGCGTTCGATCACTTCGCCGGAAAGATCGAGCCATACGATTCCAGGTCCCGTCACCTTTTGCAGGATGAAGCCGTCGCCGCCAAAGAATCCGGCGCCGAGGCGTTTCTGCCAGGCGAGTTCCAGCGTCACCGATTTCTGCGCAACCAGAAAGGTCTCCTTGCGGCAGATCAGCGATTGTCCCGCCTGCAATTGCGCGGCGATCAGCGCGCCGGGAAAGCGCGGGGCGAAGGCGACATGGCCATTGCCGGTCGCGGTGAAATCGGTGACGAAGAACGAACCGCCGGCGAACGTGCGCTTGAGGCCAGCGAAGAGCCCGCCGCCCGTATGCGTGTCCATCTGGATCGCATCGTTCATCCAGGCCATCGTATTGGTCTGGCTATAGACCGTTTCGCCGGGGCTCAGATCGATCGCCACCGTCTGCATGATTGTGCCGGAAATTTCATAGCGCATGCCCCTAGTCCCCCATCAGCGAGCCAGCGAATCGCAATTTGCAACTATGGAGCAACAATTTAACGAAGGTGAGTCCCCTGGCCCAAAAAGACCTCGGCCCCGGCATTCGGCCGACGCCCTCCCGCAGGCGCCGAAAACCGGCGTCTCAATCGTTTTTCCTGGCGTATTGCGCGACGCCATGTCCGAACGACCAATTTTCGGGCAAGGTCTCGACGAGGTTGATCAGGACATCCTCCGGCCGCAGACCTGGACTTTGGCTCAAACGCTCGACGATCCGCGCGAACAGCGCCTTCTTCTGTTCGGTGGTGCGCGTGTTGTTGACGGTGAGCTGGATGATGACGAGGTCGTCGCTGCGCGCGATGCCGAGATAGCTGGCGCTGTAGTTGAAATCATCGGCCTCGTGCTCGGCGATCGTCATGAAACGATCCTCTTCGGGTACGTTGAAGGTCTCGCGCATCGCCAGATAGAGGCTCTCGAGAATGGCTTTGCGATAGGCGGCCGGCTTGCCCTTGCGCATGGAAATCTGGCTAAGCGGCATGACGGAACCCCTCGACTTGATCGGGCGCAGCGGGCCGGCCTGCGGCGCCTTGGCGATAAAGCAACAACGCGCCGACGATCGAACACAGCGCCGCGGCGCATAGCCACAGCGCGGGGGCGGAATCGCCGAAATGCTTGATTAATTGTTTGGACACCAGCGGCGTCGATGTGCCGAACAGCGCGGCGGCGAGCGAATAGGCGAGCGCGAAACAGGAGGCGCGCACATGGGCGGGCACGACCTCCGTCAAGGCCGCCACCATCGCGCCATTATAGAGCCCGTAAGCGCAGGACAGCAGCATTTCAACGCCGATCAACTTGGCGAAAGTCGGCGCATTCGCGAGCCAGGCCAGCGCGGGATAGGCCGTGACCAGAATAAGCGCGCCCGTGGCCAGAAGCACGGATTTGCGGCCGATCCGATCCGAGAGTGCGCCGCCGATCGGCAGCCAGATGAAATTTGTGAAGGCGACGAGAAGCGTGACGAGCAAGGCGTCGCCCGGCGACAGATTCAGCGTCTTACCGAAATCGGGCGTATAGACCGTGATGAAATAGAACGACACGGTCGTCAGCACGACGAGCAGCATGCCCTGCAGGACGACGGCCCAGTTCTCGGCGACGCTGCGATAGATTTCGGCGGGGGTCGGATGATGCTTCTTGGCGAGGAATTCCGGCGTCTCTTCGAGCGACCGGCGCAGCACGAAGATGACCGGTATGATCAGGCAGCCGATCAGGAACGGGATGCGCCAGCCCCAGGCTTCGATCTGGTCGGCGAGGAGGAACTGATTGAGCCCATAACCGATTAAAGCGGCGACAAACACCGCCGCCTGCTGGCTCGCCGACTGGAACGACGTGTAAAAGCCCTTCATGCCGGGTTTTGAGATTTCCGCGAGATAGACGGAAACGCCGCCAAGTTCGACGCCCGCCGAAAATCCTTGCAGCAACCGCCCGATCACCACGATGATAGGCGCGACAAGGCCGATGGTGGCGTAGGACGGGGTGAAAGCGATGATGATCGTGCCGCTCGCCATAATGGCGAGCGTAACGATCAGGCCTTTGCGCCGCCCGACGCTATCGACATAGGCGCCAAGAAAAATCGCGCCGAGCGGGCGCATGAGCGCGCCGAACCAGAAGACGATGAAAGCCGCGGACGTATCGGTGAAGGCGTCGCCCGTCGCGAAAAACGCCTTGCCGATCGGCGCCGCATAGAGGCCGAACAGGAAGAAATCGAACATTTCGAGGAAATTGCCCGCAGTCGCGCGCAGAACCGCGCCGATTTTGGGTTGAATACGCGGGGTCTGCGGCATCTAGAGCTTGCCTCCCAAGCCCGCGGCCTTCAGGCTCGCTGAGCAATATTCCGATGATTGGGCGGTCACCGTAACCGAACAAGCCTCGCGTGGCGACAACGGATTGATCAAATGCCGGGGGTCGCGGGTCAAAGCGCATGCGGCCGGCGCCGCGCCTCTCTGGCCCCTTGCATAGCGCAAAGGCCTGCGCGACATTCGCTCCCGCGGCATGCGATTGCCTGCAATCGAGGCAAATGCCTTGCAATTGCAATCTTTTGACGCCGCCTATTGTTCGTTCCCAACGCTCCAACGAGATCGAAATGAAAATCAATTCAAAGGATTTTTGCGTGGCGGAGGGCCACAAGGTCGATCTCAAGAAATGGCCGACGGCCGTCGATCCCTTCTACGGATCGAAGGAGGAATATCAGGAACTTCTGGGCGAGCATGTCGCGCAGCTCAGCGCGCAGCAGCAGCTCCTCTATGCTTCCAATCGCTATGCGTTGCTGCTGATTTTTCAGGCGATGGATGCGGCGGGAAAAGACGGCGCGATCAAGCATGTGATGTCGGGGGTCAACCCGCAGGGTTGCCAGGTGTTCAGCTTCAAGCATCCGAGCGATTCGGAGTTGCAACACGACTTTCTGTGGCGCACCACTCGCGATCTGCCCGAGCGCGGGCGTATCGGCATTTTCAACCGGTCCTATTACGAAGAAGTGCTGATCGTGCGCGTGCATCCCGAGATTCTTCGCAACGAAGCGCTCCCCGATCCCGTGCGTCACGAGAAGGCTTTTTGGCGTGGGCGTTATCGCTCGATTGTCAATCTGGAACAGCACCTCCACGCCAATGGAACCCGCATCGTCAAATTCTTCCTCCACCTCTCCAAGGAAGAGCAGCGCAAGCGTTTTCTGGCGCGCATCGATGATGCCGAAAAGAATTGGAAATTCAGCCTTGCCGATATCGAGGAGCGCAAATTCTGGAAGGATTACAGGACGGCCTATGAGGAATGCCTCAGCGCGACAAGCACGGAGGATTCGCCGTGGCATGTCGTCCCCGCCGACGACAAGCAGAACGCGCGGTTGATCGTATCCAACATCATCCTCGACGCCTTGAAAGACCTCAAGATGACTTATCCCAAGACGGACGCTAAGCGCCGGGAGGAATTGCAGGCGATCCGCAAGCAGCTTTCGTAAAGCAAACCAGGTTCGATGGAGGCCGCGGTTAGCGCGCCTTCAGGGACCGAAGATTGCGAACTCCGTAAATGACAGGTCGCCCAACGCCGGCGGAAAGGGACCCTTGAAATATTTCGGACCGCGATCAGAAAAATAGCGCCCGGCCAAACCCGCGAGGGGGCCGTTGGAATCGGCGACGCACAACGCCACGCCCGCCCGCAACATATAGAGGCCCAGAGGGCCGGACCAATGCGCGAGATCGCCGATCGAACGGCAATAGATCAATTGCCAGCACGGCATCAGGCCTTTCATCATGCGGCGCTCCAGGAAAACAAACGGCGAGCCTCGCCCGTCTTCCGTGCAGACGAGCGACTGACAGCCGAGCCGGGCGTGTTCCTCAAGCACTTCGCGCTCGTCCTTCGAGAGAAGCGCCGCTTCAGACATACCGTCTGAATATTGAAGAACCGCGCCATTGCGCCGAAACGAACTTAGCGCCGGCGCGAATACGAATTGGCCATTGCAGAATCGGCGAAACCCCATCGCTTCGACGGCGCCCCAAGTGCGGCGGGCGGGCGAAATCGTGGTGTAGGTGATATCCTTGCGCCTAAGCGCCGAAGCAACCATTTTCATGGCGTAGCTGCGGTAGGCCGGATCGACGCACCAACTCGAGAGGTTGCACCGAATGGTTTCGACTTCGCCCATTCGATAGCGCGAGAAAAGCTGAAGAAGCACGCCAACGACGTTTCCAGAAGCCTCCAACAGATAACCATATCTCGGACAATCATCCACGACCTGGCGCCGCGCCATGCGGTTAAGCGCCCGCACCCAATAGTCTCTGCTTCGGCGCGGAAAGCCTCGGCCAAGGCAATCGATAACTTGCTCACGATCGGTGTCGCTAATGAGCCGGCATTTCAGATCGGACGATATGCCGCCGAGGATTGCCATTTCCGAGTTTCCGTTTGACCGGGCGAATGACTACCCTTTTAACAAACTCGATGAAATTATTAAACAAACATCTATGGTGCAATGTAAACTCGGTTAATTATCGTCGCGGAACTTCTCTGATCAGTGCGAAGAGGAGCGGAGTGGGGGGCATTGAGGCTTTGGGGGCGGGAAATATCGTCACGATAGTCGCGGCAATGCTGGATGTTTGTTCTATTCACGCCTAGCGTTTCGTTGGCGCGGCCGCCGGACTGCCACTGATCAGGGCCCCCGCCAAGGCGCGCTACGTAGCGGAGACCTCGATCTTGTCATAGCCGTTGATGCGGTAGACCAGATAAGAGATGAGCCAGGCGACGATGAAAATGCCCACGATACAATAGCCGAGAATCCCGAAATTATCGTTCAACGATCCGATCGCGCCCCAGAAGCCGCCGCCGTCGGTCAGCCCTAATTGATCGCCGATCAGGTTGAGCGTCTCAAGGCCGCCCACGACGAGCGCCACCACGACGGATGCCGCTGTAATGGTCAGGTTGTAATAGAGTTTGCGGATCGGTCTCACGAAGGCCCAGCCATAGGCCCCCAGCATCAGAATGTTGTCGGTCGTGTCGATCAGCGTCATACTGGCGGTGAACAGGGCGGGAAACACCATGATCGACCAGACCGACAGGCCCTGCGAGGCCTGGCTCGCAGAAATCCCGAGCAGTCCAACCTCGGTCGCCGTATCGAAGCCGAGGCCGAAGAGGACGCCGAGCGGATACATCTGGCAGCTTCGCTCGATTGCTTTGAAGAACCGTCGAAACAGCCGCCCGAGCAGGCCCCGGTTGGCCAGAGCGAGATCGAGATCCTCTTCGACGAAGCCGCCGCCGTCCTTGACCGTTCGAAAAGTTCGATAGAGGGCGATCAGGACGAGAATGTTCGCAAGGGCGATGGCGAACAGAAACAGCGCCGAGACCAGCGTGCCAACCACGGCGCCGATGTTCTTGAACGTGTCGAACTGGGCTTGCAGAGCGGTCGCCGTGATCGCGATGGCGACCGATAGCGCGACGACGATCGTCGAATGGCCGAGGGAGAAGAACAGACCGACTCCAATAGGGCGCCGCCCTTCCTGCATCAATTTGCGCGTTACATTGTCGATCGCCGCGATATGGTCGGCGTCGAACGCATGGCGAAGACCGAAGCTGTAGGCGAGCGCCGCGGTCCCCAGAAGCACCGGGAAATCATGGAAAGCGACGATCGCCCAGATCCATGCGGCGATATTGGCGGCGATTAGCATGATGTAAACGACGATGACCTTCCCGCGTATATTTTCGCGTCCGTCGTTGAACAGATTGGACAGAATGGCGGTCATGCTTCTTTGTCGCCGGCTCAGGCCGCGCCCATCCGCGGGTCGGCTCATTTTCAATCTTTCGGATGCGAATGCTGATGAGGCGCGACATGGGCATGGTCGCGCCCCGCATGCGTGTGAGATTCAGCTTCGATCGAGACCGGCACAAAACTCACCTGGCCGTATTTGACGCCGCGCTCGGCGATCACGGCCTTCGAAAATTCCCGCACCACGGAGGCTTCGCCACGCAGGACAGCGACTTCGAGGCAATTGTCGTGATCGAGATGAACATGCATCGTGGCGACCTGAAGGTCGTGATGCGCGTGATGCGTATCGATCAGCCGCCGCGACAATTCCCGCGTGTGATGATTGAAAACATAGGTGAGCGTCGCGACGCACTGACCGCTCATGCTGTGATCGATCCGCGATTGCTCGAGACCCAAGCGCGCGAGATCGCGCACAGCCTCGGATCGGTTCTCGTAACAATAGCCTTTTAGGAACTCGGCGAGTTCGACGGCGAACTCATCGGACATGCTGATCGTGACCCGCTCCATCGCCTCAACTTTCCGATCCTGGATCGCTCGATGATGTATGATAATTCTTCTATCTTTTCATACGTCATCGAGTCGAACAAGGGAATGCCCTCCGCATACGCAATCGCGACCGCGAGCTGTGAGAGTCCGTCCCATAACTTCGCGATTAATTACATAGCTTTCGGAGCATGAGGCGGATCGAGGCGAGGCGGAGGAAAATGAAG
>NZ_LMUI01000013.1:100806-189116 GCF_009765995.1 Methylocapsa sp. S129 | reverse complement strand
GGCTGAGGGATGGCGACGATTGGCCGACTTGATCGAAGGATATGCAATCGCTCAACGCAAATCACTCGTGTGAATCCCGTAGCCGCTACGCGGGGCGAAGGGGCGCGCGTTTCTCTTCGCCCCGCGTAGCGGGGAGAAGGTGGCGCGCAGCGCCGGATGAGGGGCGGCGCGACGCTGGCGGCGGAGCAACCAGATACGCCCCGCCTCACCTTCTCGCGAGATAATCATGCGCGACGCGGCCGTAGGGCAGCGTCAGGTCGGCGATGAAATGGGTGGCGCCGATGATGCGCTTGACCGGCAGGTCGGCGACGGGGGCGTGGACGTGCGGGACGAGATGGAGGCGCGCCGGGCCGCTCCATGAGCCCTTGATGGTAATGTTTTCGATGTTGAGTGCGACAAGCTGGCAGATTTCCGCGTCGCCGCGCGCGCCGGGAATGATCTTGAGGTTGATCTGCGTCTTGGCGAGCGCGGCCTTCGTGCGTTCGCTGCTGCCCGCCATCGAATCGTGCTTATAGGCCATCGTGCCCATTGCGACCTGCTGGCCGGCATATTCGAGCGTGCCCGTCAGCGTGTCCTTGACGAGCTGCAGCTTCGGATGGGCGTATTTCTTGGGAAAGCCCCAGATTTCCCGGCCCGCGGCGATCGGCGCCTCGTCGTCGAGATACATTTGCGAGACGTAGCTGACGTCCTCGCCGTTGAGCTTGCAGGGAATGACGAGGCCGGATTCGGTATAGTCGCCGAAGCCGGAGGAATCCGGCATTTTGATCCATTCATAAACGACGATGTTTTCGCCATTGGGTTCGAGCGGCTCGGGCAGATGCTCGCGGATCAAAGCCGGGTCGGTCTCGTAGGTGATCGTCATATATTCGCGATCGACGAACCGATAGGGACCGGCGGGGTAGCTCGGGCTGGCCAGCGGCGTCGAGCGAAGCTGGAGAATGTCTTCGGCTTTCATCGGATGTCCCTCGCTTATTCCGCGGTCCAGCCGCCGTCGATCGGCAGGATGGCTCCGGTGATCGATTTGGCGGCGTCCGAACAGAGGAAGAGGGCGAGGCCGGCGACCTCTTCGACGGTGACGAATTGCTTGGTCGGCTGGGCATGCAGCAGCACGTCGTTGATGACCTGCTCGCGGGTCATGTTGCGCGCCTGCATCGTATCGGGGATCTGCTTTTCGACGAGCGGCGTCCAGACATAGCCGGGGCAGATCGCATTGGCGGTGACGCCGAAAGTCGCCGCTTCGAGCGCGACCGTCTTGGTCAGCCCCGCGATGCCGTGCTTGGCGGTGACATAGGCCGATTTGAACGGGGAGGCGACGAGCGCATGCGCCGAAGCCGTATTGATGATGCGGCCCCATTTGCGCGCCTTCATGCCCGGCAGCGCCGCGCGGATCGCGTGGAAGGCGGCGGACATGTTGATCGCGATGATCTGATCCCATTTCTCAAGCGGAAATTCCTCGATCGGCGCGACGAATTGGATGCCCGCGTTATTGACGAGGATGTCGACCGCGCCGAACGCGCCTTGCGCCTCGGCGACCATGCCGGCGATGGCGGCGCCGTTCGACATGTCGGCGCCCGAATACAGCGCCTTGACGCCGAATTCCTTTTCGATCCCGGCGCGCTCGCGTTCGATCGCATCGGCGGGGCCAAAGCCGTTGATCATCACATTAGCGCCGTCCTTGGCGTAGGCGCGCGCGATCGCCAGACCAATGCCGCTGGTCGATCCCGTGACGATGGCGGACTTGCCTTGCAGCATCATGATGGTTCTCCCGTCAGCCGATGCGCGGGGACGCGACCGGCGCAAAACACGCCGCTACCTTGCTGACGGATTTGACGGGATGACGAACATTTGCTGACAGAGCGATGACGGCGAACATTTCAGCGCCGTCATCAATTCGTATTGATCGCCAGCTTACGGTCGCGCCCTTAATCAGCGCCGTCGTTGCTGATAAATCGAATCTTGAAGCACAACACTGGCAGCCCGCGCGCTTCACGTCGCGGCGAACGCCATACGTCCGGAGTCCTCACGATGAATGTTGCGCAATCCCTGGATTTTTCCAGCGCGCCGGCGCCAAGCTGGCGCCCCGAACGATGCAACCGGATTGCGCTCGTTCTCCAGGGCGGGGGCGCGCTCGGCGCCTATCAGGCGGGCGTCTACCAGGCGCTGCACGAGGCGGGCCTCGAGCCCGATTGGGTGTCGGGCGTATCGATCGGCGCGATCAATTCGGCGCTGATCGCCGGCAATCCGCCGGAGCGGCGGCTGGAGCGCCTGCACGCCTTCTGGGACCGGATCACCGCCCGCAAGGTCTGGCACTATACGCCTGACGGCGACGTCTACCGGCAGGCCCGCAACGCGATGAGTTCGTGGTTCACGATGATGTATGGCCAGCCCGGTTTCTTCGAGCCCCGCCGCATCAGTCCGTGGCTCAGCCCGGCGGGCGCGGCGGACGCGACGAGCTATTACGATACGGCGCCGCTGCGTGAGACGCTGCTCGAGCTTGTCGATTTCGATCTCTTGAACGATGCGTCGCGCCGCTTCTCGGTGGGCGCGGTCAACGCTTTGACGGGCAATTTCGTCTATTTCGACAATGCGACGACCCGCATCGAGCCCGAGCATGTGATGGCGAGCGGCGCTCTGCCGCCGGCCTTCCCGACCGTGCGCATCGGCACGGATTATTTCTGGGATGGCGGCCTCGTCTCCAACACGCCGCTGCAGCATCTGCTGGCCCAGGACGACAGCCTCAACTCGCTCATCTTCCAGGTCGATCTGTTCAGCGCGCGCGGCGCGTTGCCGCGCACCATCCAGGATGTGGCGGGACGGCAGAAGGACATCATGTATTCCTCCCGCACCCGCAACACCACCGACATGTTCAAGCGTCTCCAGCGTTGGAAGAAACGCGCCTATCAGGCGCTGATCAAGGTTCCAGAAGACAAGCTGACCGAGGAGGAGCGCGTGATGCGCGACAGGCTCGCGACGCTTCCGGAAATGACGATCCTGCAATTGATCTACCAGCAGAAAGCCTATGAGGGCGACGCCAAGGACTACGAGTTTTCGGGCACCTCGATGCGGGAGCATTGGCAGAGCGGCTATCTCGACACCAAGCGGACGCTGACGCGAAAAGACTGGCTCGCCATGCCGCCGCCAGGCACGGGAATCCTGGCTCACGACGTTCATCGCGAATACGAGGCGGAAGACTTTTAATCCGCGATATAGGCGGCGGGCAGATTGATGCATGCGCCGCCGCGCGTCATGACGATATTTTCCGGGAATTCCTGCCGCCATTCGACGCCAGAATTGGCGAGCCGGTCGAGCAGCTCCGGCAGACGCGGAAGGCAGGCGTTGGCGACGTCGTGCAGCACGATGGCGGACCAATCCTGCGCCTGCACGTCGGCGACGCAACGATCCACCCAGCCGGCGGGGTCCTTCCAATCGCCCGGCACATTGTTCCATAGAACCGCGCAGAAGCGCTGTTCCAGCAGATACGACCTGGCCGCCCTGCTGAACAGATGCGGGCCGATCAGGCCGCTTTTGCCGTAGGGGCGGAAAAGCTTGTCGGGATGCGAGAGAGCCCCGATGCGCTTTTGCGTCTCGCCGATCTCCGTCGCGGCGTAAGCGGCGTCGGGTCGGTCGCCGAGCGCGATCGAATGCGTCAAAGTATGGTTGCCGATCCAGTGGCCGGCGGCATGGGCCTGCCGCATCAGCGCGACGGCGGCCGGGTCATCCAGCTTCTTGCCAATGACGAAGAACGTGGCCTTGATTCTGGCTCGCTCCAGAATGCTCAAGACCCGCTCGGTCACGCCGGGCGTTGGGCCATTGTCGAAGCTGAGCGTGACGCGGTTCATTGTCGGCCGAAATGTTTTTCTCCCACCCCAACAAGGGGGATGGAATCTCTATCGCCGGTCGGCGGCGAGCGCATCGATGATCGCCTTGGCGCGCCGGCTTGAAAACAAGGCCTCGACGCCGAGACTCAATCGATGGCGCCAATTCGGCCTTTCGCGATCCGTGCCAGGCAGGTTTGTCGCGACCGTTTCGCCGGCGAGATCGTCGATCTGAGCGGTCGCCAGCATCGAGGCGGCCCGCGCGACAAAGGCGTGGACCGCGCCGGCCAGCGAATCGGGCAGCGGCAGTTCGAAGTCCGGCGCCTCGGCGATCAGTTGGGCCTGTATCAGCGCATCGGCGAGTTCGCGCTTTTCCTGAGCGCGGGCGGTCTGCGCTTGCTGTTCGTCGAAGGCGCTCAGAAGTCCGAGCGTCGCTTTTTCTGCGATGTCGGCGCCGCCCCACCAGCCCGCGAGCGTCGGCAGGTCATGGGTGCTGGCGCAGGCGACGGCGAGGGCGGGATAGGATTGCGGCGCGATGAACTCGCGGCCGCGGCGCTCGAACCATAAAACGCGGGTGCTCAGAATATCGGCCTTTGCGATGGTCTCGCGAAAGCCCTCGGGGACCGTGCCGAGATCCTCGCCGACGACCATACAATTGTTGCGCTGGCTCTCCAGCGCGATATGGCCGATCAAATCGTCGAGGGGATAGGCGACGTAGGCGCCCGCGGCGGCTTTCGCGCCATGCGGAATCACGAACAGCCGCGCCAGACCCATCGCATGATCGATGCGCAGCAGTCCGGCATGACGCATGTTTGCGGCATAGAGCGAAGAGAGGCCGCGCCAACCCTCGCGCGCGCCCGCCAACGGATCGGGCGGGGGCAAATGCCAGTTCTGGCCGTTCGCCGAAAAAGGATCGGGCGGCGCGCCGACCGATACGCCTTCGGCCAGTTCATCGGCGCGCGCCCAGGCCTCCGCGCCGTCGGGCGCGGCCCCGACGGCCAGATCGCGATAAAAGCCAAATTCAAGGCCGCCCGCTTTGGCGCGCGCGGCGGCGGCGGCAAACTGCCGGTCGGCCAGCCATTGGGCGAACAGAGCGAAGGCGACGCTGTCGCTGCTTTGGCTCGCCGTTTCGTTGAGGGCCTCCGCATCGCCGCTTCGTAAATCCTGCGGCCAGTTGCGCCAGTCCCCGGGCCGTTCCTGCGCGATCGCCTGGAAGATCGCGAAGCGGCGCAAAGTCTCGCCGCCGGCTGTGACGAACGCCGCATAATCGGCAAACAGCGGATCATGCGGCTGCGCGATGCGCGCCCGCTCGAAGGTGGCCCAGCGTGCTTTCAGCAAACCTTCCTTGAGGCGCCAGACGGATTCATATTGGACTGAAGCGGCGCTCGACGCCTTGTCGATCGCATCGGCGCGATCGCCGATCGCCGCCGCTAAAACCTCATCGCTGGGCAGGTCGGCGCCGTCCAGCGCATCGATATGGATGGGATCCAGAAAGCGCCGGTCGGAGGGATGATAGGGGCTCGCCCGTTCGCGATCTCCGGCGAACAGGACATGCAGCGGATTGACGCCGAGCGCCGCGGCGCCGACTCGCCCCGCCGCTTCGCCGAGCAGCCCAAGCGTCGTGAAATCCCCGATACCCTGGTCGCTCGCGCCTGGCGCGCTGTCGCGGCGCTGCGCATAGAGTTGCGCGCTGAAGCCAAAGCGCCGGCGCCGCGCGCTTTCCGGCAGATAGGCAGTGTGCGGGGCGATCGTCAGTTCGCAGGCCATTTCGTCGTCGGCGAACAGGCGATGGCGACCCATCGGCAGCGCGGGCAGCGCGACGCTGCGTTCGTTGACCTCTCGCCCATCCGACAAGATGCGCCGGCGGATATGTTCTTCGCCCGAACGTAGTTCGATCCTGCGCCCGTCTTCGGCCTCGATCCGCAGATCGACCTGGCGCACAGGCGCCGCCGCATCGCTGCGCAGAGGCAAAAAGAGCGGGACATCGAGGCGGCCGACCATCGAAGCCGGGATGGCGCGCGCCTCGCGTTCGTCGACGATTCTGTGCAGGCTTTCCAACGCCTGCGCGTGGGAGGAAGCGGGCAGGCGCAGAGCGCCAAGCAGAGCGATCTTGGTGTCGTCGGCGACGATCGTATGCGATCCCGCGACATCCCACCAATCGGGCGCGATTCCCGCTGTGCGCGCCAATGTGCCGATAAGCTGCGCGTCTGCTTTGCGAACAGGAGGCTGGCGGTGCGGCGCCGCGATCTCCGCGACGATCAGGGTCGCGCGCGGCGGCGCGATCAGGCGATCGTCGTGCGAAACATCCCATTCGGCCTGATCTTCCGCGTCGCTCGTGTCGATCAGGACGCGCCAGCTCATGCGCTCGCGGGCCAAAGGCAGTTGCACGATCGCCTCGGCGTCGCCCCGATTGAGCACGACGGCGACGCGGTCGGTTCCTTCCTCCATCGGGCTGGCGAACACGACGACGAGGATGCGCGCCTCCCCGTCCTGCCATTGCGCGGGCGACGTCAGTTCGCCTTCGGCCTCCCGCCATTCGACATCGCGCAAAGCGGTGGCGTCAAATGGGCCGCCGGTCAGAAAGGCATCGTTGGACAAAGCGGCATGCGCCTGCCGCGTCGCGATCAGCTTTTGCGTGAAAGCGTAGAGCGACAGATCGGCCTTGCTCCAGTCCAGCCAGGAAATCGCATTATCCTGCGCATAGGCGTTGTTGTTGCCATTCTGGCTGTGGCCGATTTCCGAGCCCATCGACAGCATGGGCGCGCCGCGCGAGACAAACAGCAGCGCGAGGAGATTGCGCGCGTCGCGCGTGCGCGCCGCGACGATTTTCGGGTCGTCGCTTGCCCCCTCGACGCCATGGTTCCAGGAGCAATTGTCGTCGGAGCCGTCGCGATTGCCCTCGCCATTGGCCTCATTGTGCTTGTGTACGTAGGAGACAAGATCGCTCAGCGTGAAGCCATCATGGGCGGTGATGAAATTGACGCTTTGCGATGGCGCGGCGGCATGCGCGAAAATATCGCGCGAGCCGGCGATGCGGGTGGCGATTTCGCCGCGCATGCCGGGATCGCCGCGCCAATAGCGCCGCGCGGCGTCACGATAGCGATCGTTCCATTCGCCCCAGCCTTCGGGAAAATTGCCGAGCTGGTAGCCGCCCGGTCCGATGTCCCAGGGCTCTGCGATCAGCTTGGCGCCGCGCAGCACGGGATCCTGACCGAGCGCCTCGATCAATGGCGCATGCGGATCGAATCCCCAATCGCGCCGCCCCATGGCGGGCGCGAGATCGAAGCGGAAGCCGTCGACGCCCCCTTGCACCATCCAGCGCCGCAGCGCGTCGATCGCCATCGCCATCACGGCCGGACGATCGAGGGCGAGGCAATTGCCGCAGCCCATATCGTTGATGTAATGCGCGGGATCGCCGGGCATGAGGCGATAGTAGGAAGCGTTGTCGAGCCCGCGCAACGACAGCGTCGGCCCCAATTCGTCGCTCTCGCCGCTATGATTGAGCACGATGTCGAGAATGACCTCGAGTCCGGCTTCATGAAGCGCGTCGGTCGCCTGCCGCACCTCCGCCCAGCCGCCCGGCGCAAGCCGCGGGTCTGGGGCGCCGACGATCACGGGATTATAGCCCCAGGCGTTGGTCAACCCCAGAGGCGGCAGATGGCGCTCATCGACAAAGGCGTCGGCGGGCATGATCTCGACGCTGGTGATTCCGAGGCCCGCCAGATGGGCGATCGCCTTGGGATGCGCGAGGCCGGCGAAAGTCCCGCGTAGCGTCTCGGGCACTTGCGGATCGAGGCGGGTGAAGCCGCGCAGGTTCAACTCATAGAGGATCGTGCTCGCCCAGGGAACGCGCGCGCGGCCCGGCTCGACGGGCTTCAGGTCGGCGACGATTGCTTTAGGCGCAAAGGCGCCGCTGTCGGCGCCGCGTTCGAACATGGAGGGATGGAGTTTGTAAGGACGATCGAGCAGCGCGGCATGGGGATCGGCCAGAAGTTTGGAGAGATCGAAGCGATGGCCGTGTTCGGGCTCGAACGGCCCGTCGGCGCGAAAACCGTAGCGCGCGCCCGCCAAAACGCCTTCGAGCGAGCCGTGGAAGACATCGCCGGTTCGCCCCGCCAGCGCGATACGTGCGATCTCATGCTCGCCGGCCGCATCGAACAGGCAGAAATGAATCGCGCTCGCATGCGCGGAAAAGACCGCGACATTGATCCCGTCTTCGGTGAGGGTGACGCCGAGCGGCTCTGGCGCGCCGGGTCCGCTCTTCACGCCGCATCCGTGGCGCTGCCGGCGTTCGCCGCTGCGATCTCCTGATAAAGCGCGGCGTAGCGTTTGGCCGGGCCGCGCCAGGAAACATCGGCGCGCATGCCGTTGAGGCGCAGGCGGCGCATCGCGCCGGCGTCTTGATAAAGCGTCCCGGCCCGCTTTAGCGCGTAGGCCAGTTGATCGGCGGCCGGCGGCGCGAATTGCAGGCCCGTGGCGACGCCCGCCGCCAAAGCCGCCTCGTTGGCGTCGATCACGGTATCGGCGAGGCCGCCGACCCGCGCGACGATCGGCGCCGCGCCATAGCGCAAGGCGCATAATTGCGTGAGGCCGCAAGGCTCGAACCGCGAGGGGACGAGAATGAAATCGGAGCCCGCCTGCACGAGATGCGCGATCCCTTCATCATATTCGAATATGCAGCCGACCGCGCCGGCATGATCGCGCGCCGCTTGCGCAAACGCCTCCTGGAGAACCCTGTCGCCCGAGCCAAGAAGAGCCAGTTGCCCACCTTGTTCAACCAGCGCAGGCAACGCGTCGAGCAAGAGATCGAGTCCCTTCTGGCTGGAAATGCGGGTGACGACGCCAAAAAGCGGCGCGTTGGCCTTTGGCTCGAGATCCATGCGCCGTTGCAGCGCGGTCTTGTTGGTCGCGCGCATATCGATCCGGGCGGCGCTGTAAGGTTGCGGCAGGTGCGCATCGTCTTCCGGGTTCCACACGTCGACATCGATGCCGTTGACAATGCCCTCGACCGCGGAAGCGCGCCGGCGCAACAAGCCGTCGAGCGCCATGCCCGATTCCGGAGTCATGATTTCGCGCGCATAGGTCGGCGAAACCGTGGTGATGCGATCGGCGAATTGCAGACCGGCCTTCAGAAAGCCGATCCCGCCGAAATATTCGACGCCGTCGATGACGAGCGAATCGGGCGGCAGTTCGAGCGCGGCGAGCAGGCTGGCGGGAAAATGTCCCTGGAAGGCGAGGTTATGGACCGTGATGACCGTTCCCGGCCGCCGGCCGCCATCGTAATGCAGATAAGCCGGCGCGAGCGCCGCCTGCCAATCATGCGCATGGACAATGTCGGGGGCGAAGCTGGTCGCCGCGCCTTTGCCGATATCGGCCGCTACGCGCGCCAGCGCCGCGAAGCGCTGGGCGTTATCGGGCCAGTCGAGACCATCGGGGCCGGCGTAAATATTGCCGTCTCGCGTGAAAAGATGCGGCGCGTCGAGGATGAACAGATTGAGTTCGCCAGCTTTTGCGGCCAGTAGCCTCGCCGGGCCGCCGAACAGCGAATCGTAGCGATGGACCGGCTCGGCGCTGTCGAGTTTGGCGAGCAACGCGGGATAGCCCGGCGCCAAAGTCGTCGCCTGGATATTTTCACGCGACAGCGCGCCGGGCAGGGCGCCGGCGACATCGGCAAGCCCCCCGGTTTTGACAAGCGGAAAGACTTCCGATGCGACGGAAAGAACCTTCAATCTGGTCATAGGTCGAGCTTATCCAGCATCGGTTGGGTGATGAGGCAGACGCCTTCCTCGGTGCGCCGAAATCGCCGGGCGTCCTCCACCGGATCTTCGCCCACGATAAGGCCCTCCGGGATGATGACGCCGCGATCGACGACCACTTTGGAGAGTTGGACGTTCCGGCCGATTTCCACATAGGGCATGATGACCGCCTCATGGACGCGCGAATAGGAATTGATGCGCACGCCGGTGAACAGCAGAGAGCGCGACAAAGCCGCGCCCGAAACGATGCAGCCCCCCGAAACAAGCGAGGAAACAGCCGAACCGCGGCGACCTTCTTCATCGTGAACGAATTTGGCCGGCGGCGTGATTTCGCCATAGGTCCAGATCGGCCAGTTGTTGTCGTAGAGATCGAGATCGGGCACGATATCGGTCAGATCGATATTGGCGGCCCAATAGGCGTCGACCGTGCCGACGTCGCGCCAATAGATTTGCGCTTCCGCGGTCGACAAGACGCAAGAGCGTGAAAAATGATGGGCGACCGCTTTCCCCTTGGCGACGATATGCGGAACGATGTCCTTACCGAAATCGTGACTTGAATTGGGATCGGCCGCGTCGCGTTTGAGTTCCTCGATCAGCAGTTTCGTGTCGAAGACGTAGATGCCCATGCTGCACAAAGCGACATCGGGCTTGCCGGGCATCGGTGGCGGATTCTTCGGCTTTTCGAGGAAGGAAAGAATGCGGTCTTTCGCATCGACATGCATGACCCCGAAACCCGTCGCCTCTTTCAACGACGCTTCGAGGCAGCCCACCGTGACATCGGCGCCCGATTCGACATGCTGCACCAGCATCTTTTCGTAATCCATCTTGTAGATGTGATCGCCGGCGAGCAGGACGATGAATTGCGGGGCGTAGCTCTCGATAATATCGATGTTTTGATAGACCGCGTCCGCCGTCCCCAGATACCACATGGTCTCGGACACGCGCTGACTCGCGGGCAATATGTCGAAGGTCTCGTTGCGTTCCGGGCGCAGAAAGTTCCAGCCGCGCTGCAAGTGCCGGATCATACTATGCGCCTTATATTGCGTGGCGACCGCGATGCGCCGGATGCCTGAATTGAGCGCGTTGGACAAAGCAAAATCGATGATGCGCGACTTGCCGCCAAAATAGACGGCGGGCTTGGCGCGCTTGTCGGTCAATTCCATGAGACGGCTGCCGCGTCCGCCCGCGAGCACATAGGCCATCGCATGACGGGACAACGGCGGGGCGGGCGATATTTGCTTGGGCGCTTTGCTGGGACTCATGGCCTTTCCCTCCGATTTTCTTTTTTTGAGTAGCGATTGACCGACCTTATTGCGGATCGAATTCGAGAAACAAAGTCGACAGCGGCGGCAGGGTCAAGGCGGCGGAGGCGGGAAACCCGTGCGCTGGCCTCGCCTCGGCGAATATGCCGCCAAGATTGCCCATGTTTGAACCGCCATAGATCGCGGAATCGGAGTTCAAAATCTCCTTCCAGCGTCCAGCGCCAGGCAGGCCGATGCGATAGCCGAGGCGTGGCACGGGCGTGAAATTGCAGACGATCGCAATCGGCTTGTCATCTTCGGCGCCGCTGCGCAGAAAGGCGAGGACGGATTGCTCGTCGTCGTTGACGACGATCCAGCGGAAGCCTTCGGGCTCGCAATCGCGCGCGTGAAGGGCCGGCAGATCGCGATAGAGCCTGTTGAGGTCGCGGATGAAGGCCTGCAGCCCCTGATGCGGCTTGTGATCGAGCAGCCACCACGGCAGGGCGTCGTCGAAATTCCATTCGGTGGTCTGGCCAAACTCCTGACCCATGAACAGCAGCTTCTTGCCGGGATGGGCCCACATGAAGCCGTAATAGGCGCGAGCGGTGGCGAATTTCTGCCATTCGTCGCCGGGGATTTTGCCGATCACCGAGCCTTTTCCATGCACCACTTCGTCATGCGAAATCGGCAGGACAAAATTCTCGGTGAACGCATAAAGCAGGCCGAAGGTCAGCTTGTCATGGCTCCAGCGCCGATGGATGGGGTCGCGCGCCACATATTCAAGCGTGTCGTGCATCCAGCCCATGTTCCATTTGTAGTGGAAGCCGAGGCCGCCGGCGCTGACGGGCATTGAAACGCCGGCCCAGGCCGTCGATTCCTCGGCGATCATCAGCGCGCCGGGAAAGCCGCCTCCCACCAGTTCGTTGGTGCGTTTGATAAAGGCGATGGCGTCGCGATTGTCATTGCCGCCGTCGGAATTGGGCGACCATTCGCCGGCCTTTCTCGAATAATCGAGATAGAGCATCGAGGCGACGGCGTCGACACGCAGGCCGTCGATGTGAAAGCGGTCGATCCAGTAGAGCGCGCTGGCGTGCAGGAAATTGGCGACTTCCTTTCGGCCGAAATCGTAGATCGCCGTGTTCCAGTCCGGGTGGAAGCCGCGGCGTGGGTCGGCATGTTCGTAGAGCGGCGCGCCGTCGAAGTGGGCGAGGCCATGCGCATCGACGGGAAAATGCGCGGGCACCCAGTCGAGGATCACCCCCAGACCCGCCGCATGCGCGCGATCGACGAAGCGTGCAAACCCGGCAGGATCGCCAAAACGGCGCGTTGGCGCGAACAGGCCGATGGGTTGATAGCCCCAGGAGGCGTCGAGCGGATGCTCGGTGACGGGCAGCAATTCCAGATGGGTGAAGCCGAGATCGGTCGCGTAAGGGATCAGCGCATCGGCGAGCTGGTCATAGGTGAGAAAGGAACCGTCCTCGCCGCGCCGCCATGATCCCAGATGAACTTCGAAGACCGACATCGGCTTGCGCCGAAACTCGCCCTCTTTGCGCCGGTTCATATAGGCCGCGTCGCTCCATTGAAAGTCGTCGGTATCGGCGACGACGGAAGCGGTGGAGGGCCGCATCTCCGCCTCGAAGCCGAACGGGTCGGCTTTGAGAGGCTGCAGAGCGCCGTCGCGCGCGATGACTTCGTATTTATAGACGACGCCAGCGCCGAGGCCCGGCGCGAAAAACTCCCAGAGGCCGCTATCGAAACGCTTGCGCATCTGGCAGCGCCGGCCGTCCCATTGATTGAAATCGCCGACGACCGAAACCCGCGCCGCGTTCGGCGCCCAGAGCGCGAAGAGAACGCCGTCGACGCCTTCATGCGTCGTGATCTGGGCCCCGAGACGGCGATAGAGTTGCCGGTGCGTGCCCTCCAGCAGCAGATGGTCGTCGAGTGGGCCGAGGGCGGGGCCGAAAGAATAACCGTCGTCGTAAGACCAGCGTCCTTTCGCATTGGCCGCCTCAAGCCGGTAGACCGGGCGCTCTTTGAGGCCCTTGGCGAGGCCCTCGAAGAAATCGCCCTTGCGGCGTTCGAGCGCGACGATTGTCGCGCCGTCGCGCGCTACCGCGCTGACCTTGTCGGCGAAAGGAACAAAGGCGCGAATCGCCCAGCCCTTTGGAGTCTCGTGAGGCCCCAGCACCGCGAAAGGGTCGCTCTGGCGCGCCGCCAGCACCGCGTCGACATCGGCTTCGTCAGCTTGCCAGTCCTGCGCCATCTCATTCCTCAAACGATCGGACGGAACGGAGCGTTCCATATCTCCCCGGCATATTCGGCAATCGTTCGATCCGACGAAAACCAGCCCATGCGCGCCGTGTTGATAATGCTCGAACGCCACCATCGTTGCTTGTCGCGCCACATTTCGTCGACCCGCATCTGCGCGGCCCAGTAAGCGTCGAAATCGGCGCAGACCATGAAATAGTCGTGGTGGGTCAGGACGTCGACGAGACCGCGATAGCGGCCAGGATCGTCGGGCGAGAAGACGCCGGAGCCGAGTTCGTCGAGCACTTCGCGCAAGAGCGGCGAGGCGGCGATCGTCGCCGTCATGTCGATGCCCTTGGCGCGTTCCGCCTCGATTTCGTGCGCCGTCAGGCCGAAGATGAAGATATTGTCGTCTCCGACATGTTCTTTCATTTCGACATTGGCGCCGTCGAGCGTGCCGATGGTGAGCGCGCCGTTCAGCCCCATCTTCATATTGCCGGTACCGGAGGCTTCCATGCCGGCCGTGGAAATCTGCTCGGAAAGATCGGCGGCGGGAATGATCGTCTCGGCCAGACTCACATTATAATTGGGCAGGAACACGACTTTCAGCAGGCCGCGCACCGTCGGATCCGAATTGACGACGCGCGCCACATCGATCGCCAGTTTGATGATCAGCTTGGCCTGGGTGTAGCTCGCAGCGGCCTTGCCCGCGAAGATTTTGACCCTCGGGGCGAATTCCTTCATCGGATTGGCGCGAATGGAATTGTAGCGCGCGATCGTCTCCAGAATGTTGAGCAACTGGCGCTTGTATTCGTGAATGCGCTTGATCTGAACATCGTAGAGCGAATCGGGGTCGAGCCGCACATTCAGCTTTTCGGCGACCAGGCGGCCGAGCGCGACCTTGTTGGCGCGGCGCGCCAGCGCGAATTGCTCCTGCAGGGCGCCATCGTCGGCATGCTTGGCCAATTCGGCGAGAAATTCGGCGTTGTCGAGCGCCCGTTCGCCAATCGCCCCGACGATGATTTTCGTGAGGCTGGGATTGGCCTCCATCAGCCAGCGCCGGAACGTAATGCCGTTCGTCTTATTGGTGATGCGGCCAGGATAGACCTCGTTCAGATTATGAAAGACGGTCTTGCGCATCAAATCGGTATGGAGCGCGGAAACGCCGTTGATCTTGTGCGACCCGATAAAGGCGAGATTGCCCATGCGCACGCGCCGGCCCGCCTGCTCGTCGATCAGGGACACCGACGACAAGACAGCCGGATCGTTGAAGCCGGCCTTGCGCGCATTGTCCAGGTGCATGGCGTTGATGAGATAGATGATCTGCATATGGCGCGGCAGCAGCCGCTCCATCAACGTCACCGGCCAGCTTTCCAGCGCTTCGGGCAAAAGCGTGTGGTTGGTGTAGGAGAACACCGCCTTGGCGATCGCCCAGCTCTCGTCCCAATCCAGCCCGTTGAGATCGACCAGAATGCGCATCAATTCGGCGATGGCGATCGCCGGATGCGTGTCGTTGAGCTGGATCGCCACCTTGTCGCCGAGCGAGCGGATGTCGCGATGCTGCTTGATATGACGGCGAACGAGATCGAGCAGCGAGGCCGAGGCGAAGAAATATTCCTGCCGCAGGCGCAGCTCCTGGCCGGCGGGCGTCGCGTCGCTGGGATAGAGCACTTTGGAGATTGCCTCGGCGCGCACGCGGTCGGCGAGGGCGCCGATGTAATCGCCGGCGTTGAAAGCATCGAGCCGGAGCGGATCGGGCGCGCGCGCGGTCCATAGCCGCAGCGTATTCACATGATGGCCGCGCCAGCCGACGATCGGCGTGTCGTAGCCGACCGCCTCAACCGTTTCGCCCGGCTTCCAGACATGGCGCATCTTGTCGCCCGCGGCCGCGACCGCCTCGACCTGACCGCCAAAGCCGATCGCATAATTGCTCTCGGGCCGCGCAAATTCCCACGGATTGCCGAAGGCCAACCAGTCCTCCGGGGCTTCCTGCTGCCAGCCGTCGCGGATGATCTGCCGAAACAGGCCGTTGTCATAGCGAATGCCATAACCATGCGCGGCGATCGACAGCGTCGCCATACTGTCCATGAAACAGGCGGCGAGCCGCCCGAGGCCGCCATTGCCCAGCGCGGCGTCGGGCTCGAGACGGCGCAAAACCGCCAGGTCGACGCCCAATTGCGATAACGCCGCCTGCATCGGCTCGACGATGCACAGGTTGGTCATCGCATCGAACAGCATCCGGCCGATCAGAAATTCCAGCGAGAGGTAATAGACGCGTTTGCGATCGTCCGCATAGGTCTCGCGCGTCGAATTCATCCAGCGATCGACAATGATGTCGCGCGTGGCGAAGGCGACGGCGAGAAACCAGTCGCGCTGGCTGGCCGCCACGACATCCTTGCCGATCGAATAGGTGAGCTTGGCCAAAATCGCGGTTTTGAGCTCGTCGACGGTCGGCGGCGTTGAATCGGGATGGCTGTGGGGGGCGTTCGGGTTTTCGCTGGGGCTGACCTGATCCATCTTGTTGCTTTCTTTGGGCGCGCCGCTGCCTGTGCCGACAAAAGCCGGTTTCTTTCGCTCTGTCCAGCGCGGACGCGAAATCCTCGATGAGCCGAGGGCGGCTGGGACTATGAAAGTATCAATGTGACGATAGAATTGGCCAGCCCCGCCGCCGGGCGCAAAGATGGTTTTTTTGAACAATGTTGTGGCTTTGGCCAAGGGCTTGCTGAATAATTGAGCAATGGCGACCCGTCCGCGCGCCGCCGGGATCGGCGCGCATGAGAAATCCGATCAGAGGCGCAAGGCATGAAAGTGGACGGCCGTTCTTATCGCACCATCTGGCCCTCGGCCGACGGCGCGGGCGTCGAAGTCATCGACCAGACCCTGCTGCCGCATCGATTCGCGACACGGCGCATCGACGACCTTGACGCCGCGGTCCATGCCATCGCTTCGATGGTCGTGCGCGGCGCGCCGCTGATCGGCGCCGCCGCCGCCTATGGCCTTGCTCTGGCGCTGCGTCATGATCCGAGCGACGCCGGTCTGGAGTGCGCCTATGGCCTGTTGCTGCGCTCGCGGCCGACCGCCGTCAATTTGCGCTACGCGCTCGACGATGTGAGGAGCGTTGTAGGAGGACTGGCGCCGAAGGCGCGGGCGGACGCCGCCTGGCGTCGCGCAGGCGAAATCTGCGATGAGGATGTCGAGCTTTGCCAACGCATCGGGCAAGCCGGGCTGCCGCTCATCGAGGATGCGCACCGGCGCCTCGGCCGGCCGGTGAATATCCTGACCCATTGCAACGCAGGCTGGCTCGCCACCGTCGATTGGGGCACGGCGACGGCGCCGATCTATATGGCCCATGATCGCGGCGTGCCCGTTCACGTCTTTGTCGATGAGACGAGGCCGCGCAACCAGGGGGCCGCGCTGACCGCCTTTGAACTTGGCCAGCATGGCGTGCCGCATACGATCGTTGCGGATAATGCCGGCGGCCATCTGATGCAGCACGGGCGCGTCGACTTGTGCATCGTCGGCACGGACCGCGTCACCGCGCGCGGCGACGTGGCCAACAAGATTGGCACTTATCTTAAGGCGCTCGCCGCGCGCGCCAATCACGTGCCCTTCTATGTCGCGCTGCCGCATACCACGATCGACTGGACGATCAGCGATGGCCTGCGTGAAATCGAAATCGAAGAGCGAGATGCCGGCGAGGTCACGCATATGACGGGACGGCTCGACAACGGCGAGGTCGCGCGCGTGATGATAAGCGCGCCCGGCAGCCCGGCCGCCAATCCGGCTTTCGATGTGACGCCGGCGGAATTGGTGACGGGGCTGATCACGGACCGCGGCGTTTGCGCGGCGACGAGCGAGGGGCTAGCGGCGCTGTTTCCGGAGCGTCGAGCGGGGTAGTGGCGCCCGCCAAGACGGGGTCGCAGATGTTAGCCATTAAATCATTGATTTAATTCGAAGATTTTGCAGCATCAAACGGGTTATATCTAATCCAAAACTGAGCAATCAGCGTCTCCATTCCCGGTGTTTCGGTTGCCCAACGTTGAAGCTTGAGGATTATTTGCCGTAGGCCTCAGGAGCCATGCTGAATGCGAGGCCTCGCCAATTGTAATCTCGACTTTCTCCTCTGATGCGATTGGCATGAGCCGCCTCTCGATACAGTCCAAGAGCGGCGTGGTCGTCCAAATGCGCGGTGTCCTCGTCCAGATGCTCGGATAGAAGTTGGCAGCGCAATGCCCGCACGACGATTGGATCCCAGAATGCAGCGTTCATCTCCGAGTGGCCGGAAAGCGAATAGACATGAAGATTGCATGAGCCAATTGTCGCCCATTCATCGTCAACCAGCATTATCTTGGCATGCACGTAGATGTTGTTGCGCCCGCCTCGTTCATCCGGCGCGGCAATTCCCACAAGCGTGAAATTCTCATACCGGCCGAGCGCGTCTATCCGGTTGAAGAAATCCCTGCGAGCCGGGTTCTGGCGGGCGGCGCGGACATGATCCTCGGGCTCAGCGGGGACGAGCATGACGACGTCCACGCCACGCCTTAGAGCCTCTTCAAGTTTGATCGCGATCCGCGGAATCGGTATTGCCTGATTTTCGATGTAGATCGACCGTCGGGCTGCCTCGATCGCTCGCTCGTACTGCTCGAGAATGGAGCGTTCTCCGGTCGCGATGTCGTATGGGCTTCCTCCGGGCGTGGCGTGGCCGTCTGCGTAGCGGCCCTCATGCACCATGCGCTGAATTTGAACGATGCTTGCGCCTCTCGGCTTGGAAATCCGCTTCGGAAAGGACAGGACGTCCGAGGGGGCATGGCCCCAGCACCCCCCTTCGCTCTCTCGCTCGCTGGCCTCGTTCCAGCGCTGAACGAAGTTGTGATGCACATCGGTCGCCGATGGCCCGGTCACCTCGACATAGAGATCATGTCGCTTTCCTTCGCCGAGGTGGCCCGGCGATCCCATATTCGCGGCGGTCAGGTTGATCCCGCCGACGAACGCCGTTTCAGAGGTCTGGCCCGCGTCGATCAGCCAACACTTCTGATGCTGGCAGTAGACGCTGTGCGCGCGATCCCAGCGGATGCGGAATCGCGATCCACGGGCGCGGAGCATGTCTCGATCGTCTCGTGACCCCGGAAAGGTACGACCATAGCCACTGCTTTCCGGATTAGGGCGCCAGAAAAGAGCCCGAACATCGAGTCCTCGCTCAACGGCATGGTCCAGTGCGTCGAACAGAGAGCCGCGGCCGTCCGGGAAACAAAAGTCGGGAGCAAAGAAAGTCACCGTCAGCCAGATGCTGTGGCGCGCGGCGTCGATTGCCTCTCCGATGCGCTGAAAGGTCGGAATGCCATCTACAAGCGGTCGCACCAAATTGCCCGACCGAGCAGGATATGAGCCGGATGGGACGCACGATATATGGCTCTGAGGGGCGAGCGGAGAAGCGGAGTCTGGCCGGGTCACATTCACATTCTCGCAAATTTCGATCCTGAGCTAATCCGATTTGCTCAATTCCCCTGATCGAGGTTTTCAGCACAGGAGGGGAGTGATTTTTCACCCGACCTTCTTCATCAGCGCCTGCGCCGCTGCCGGATTGCGCACCTTCGCTCCCGAAATGAAATAAGCGAAAACATCGCCTTGCTTCGCCCAGGCGCGCGCCTGTTTCGCAAAGCCGTCTAGCTCTCCGTCCGTGACGCCCGTCTCCATATCCTCGCGGCTCGCCATCAGGCGCGCATAGGTGAAATCGGCGGTAGGCTGGTCGATCTCCGGGAAATCCTCGTCCTTGGCGTAGACGATCGCGACGCCGTGTTTCCGGGCGAGATCGTAGAAGGCTTGCGTCGCGAAGGTCGGGCTGCGGACCTCCACTGCATGACGCAGGGCGACGCCGTCCTTCTCCTTGGGAAGCAACGCCAGGAAGGCGCCGAAATCCGCGGCGTCGAATTTTTTGGTCGCCATGAACTGCCAGTTGATCGGCCCGAGCTTGTCGCCGAGTTCCGTCAAGCCCTGATCGATGAATCGGCCGACGGATTCGCCGGCTTCCGCGAGAATCTTCCTGTTGGTGCAAAAGCGCGAAGCCTTCACCGCGAAGACGAAGCCATCGGGCGTTTCGTCGCGCCATTTGCGCCAGGTGTCCGGCTTGAAACTCGAATAATAAGTGCCGTTGATCTCGATCGAGGTCAGGGCGCGCGAGGCGAATTCGAGCTCGCGCTTCTGGCTGAGGCCTTCGGGATAGAAAACGCCGCGCCATGGCTCGAACGTCCACCCGCCAATGCCGATTCTGATCGCTCCGCTCATGGCCTCCCCTTCATCTTTCTTCGGCGCGAAGGAACGCATTCGGGCGCCAACCGCCGGCTCAATTGCGCTCGATTGTGCTGACTTCCGACTGCGTTCCGTCGCGCCAGGTGATTTGCAGGCTGACCGATTTGGTCTTGGGCGGCGCTTTCAAATAGAGCTTGGCGTTTTCAGGCACGGAGAACGGGTCCTTGGCGTTGCAGCCCGGCAAGTCGTAGCGTTGCAGCGGCTTGCCGTCGTCCAGACCGTAGCGCAGTTCAGCGATCGCGCATCGATAGGTCACCAGCGTCGTGAAATAGATCAACGTTCCGTTGAAGTCGCGAAACTCAACCCAATTGCCCGGCATTTGCTCGAGGATTTGCTTTTGCTCGCGGAACAGCGCGGCTTCGGGATCGAACCAGATCGGGAATGGCCCGACCGAGGCGCCATCGGGCGTTTCGTAGCGCACCTGGATGATCGTCGCCGCCGCCTTGCTCGAGAGCGGAAAGGACGGATTGGGCGCGCGTTGGCCCGTGCGCTGATCGATATAATCCGCGACCCCTGTCGGCTTGAACTCGCCGGCGTCGCCGATGCGGTAGGAGATCGCCGTCGCAGGTTCGGGCAGCGAGAGCGTCACCGTCCATCCCGCGTTCGAGCGCATGAAATTGGCGATCGGGGCCTGGCCGCCGACTTTTAGCGCCTCCGCGATCTTCGGGTCGGGCGTCAGGGCGGCGGTCTGTTGCCGCACGGGCGGCGGGGCGGCCTGAGCGACCAGCGCCGGGCTGGCGACGGGCGAATCCGAGGAGGCGTCCGAGAGGACGACATCGCCGACGACCTGATCATAATAAGCCGGCGTCTGCTCATAGCCGATGGTGGCGGCGAGATCGCGCACCTCCACCTGGGTCGCCTTGGCGATCTGCACCAGCGTTTGCCCCGGCTTGGCGAGTTCGCGGAGGAATGTGCGCGTAAACACGGAATTCTTTTCGTCGTCGCTGTCCGACAAGCGGTCCAGCGCTTCCTGCTTGGCGCCCGCCGACATCAGCACGAAGACGCCTTCGGGGGCGTCGATGCGCGCCAGTCCCCCGCTGCCAGCGGCCGCTCTTCCGGGCGAAGCGAAGGGATTGTCGCGGCAGGCGTCAAGGACCAACACCGTCAGGCGCGCGCCGCTCTTGCGAACGCCATCGAGCACGCCTTCGACGGAAAAAGCGGCGTCGCGCACGATGCCGACCTGATTGACCTGGGCGGACGGCACGTCGATCGGCAGCAAATAGTTTGCGCCGGAAATCTCAAAGCCGTGCCCGGAGAAAAAGAACAAGGCGCGATCGCCCGGCTGCAGCTCGGCGTCGAATGCGGCCAGCGCGCGGCTCATTGCGCGCTGATCGACATTCAGGGAGCGCCGGACGATGAAACCCATTTTCTCAAGCTGGTCGCCGACCGCGCGCGCGTCACCGACGGCGGTTTTGAGGGCGGTGACGTTGGCGTAGGAATCGTTGCCGATGACGAGCGCGAGACTGCGCGCCTGCGCGATCGCGGCCCAGGCGAAAAGCGCAATTCCAGCGAGCCCCGCCCGCGCCAGACATCGCGTCCAACGCCATGCCGACCGGCGGGGCGCGCCGAGCCTGGTCGAGCCGATCGGGTTTCGATCCCGTCTCATTGCGGTTTTGACGCGTCCGGCGTCGGCTGCGCGGCCTGATTCTTGGCTTGCAGGTCGGCGAGATTTTTGGCCGCCGCGTCCGCCTGCTGCTGCAGATCGGTCAATTGACTTCTGGCGCTGGCGACGGCGGCGAGAAGCTGGTCGCGATCGTTCGATGCGCTTTGCAACTGGCTTTGCACGGCGGCGAGCTGGTCGCTTGCTTCTTTCGCCTTGGCGTCGGCGGCCTGCAAATCCTTAGTCTTGGCGCTGGCCTCTTCCTGCGCGCCCGACACGGTGAGGCGGGCGTCGGTGATCTGCTTGTTGAGGTCGATCAGCTCGTTCTGGGAGGCCGCCCGCGCCGCGGTCGCTTCCGATAGCGCGATTTTGGCGTCCTCGGCCTGTTTTTGCACTTCGGCGAGGCTGCCGGACGCTTTTTGCAGATTCTGCAGATCGGCGGCCATGCCCTCCCGCGCATGTTCGGCGCGATTGAGCGCGTCGCGCATGTCGCTCTGAACGGCGGAGACCTGCGAGGAGAAATAAGCGACAAGCAGCCAACCGAGAATCGCGACGGCGGCGAGGGCCAATGGCACGGGACGGCGAAAATCGTCGCTGATATTATAGGCCATGCGAGCCTTCTCCCGGGAATCGCCAAACAAACAGTGAACAGGGCTGCCGGTTGCATCTTGAAGCCATTATTTCGTCACGCCAAGCGCAAACTTCGCCCTGCGCGGCTATTCCTGGCGCCGCATGACAAGAGTGGGGGCGCATATTGAACAATTATGGGGCGCGCATCGCCCCTCGCGTCATATAGAGGCTGGACAAAGGCGCCCGCGCATGGCGCCATTGGCGACGCTGCGGCCACAGGGAGCGTTCCAGCCTTGAAGTTTTCTTATCTCAGTCTCGCCCGCCAGGCGCTCGGCGGCCATCAAGGCTGGCCCGAGCAATGGCGCTCGCCCGCGCCCAAAAGCGCTTACGACGCCATCATTGTCGGGGCGGGCGGACACGGTCTCGCCACCGCCTATTACATGGCCAAAGAACATGGCATGCGCAACATCGCCGTTCTCGAAAAGGGCTGGCTCGGCGGCGGCAATACCGGCCGCAACACCACCATCATCCGCTCCAATTATCTGTGGGAGCCCTCCGAGGCGATCTACGGCCACGCCCACAAGCTCTGGCATGGGCTGTCCCAGGAATTGAACTACAACGTCATGTTCTCGCCGCGCGGCGTCATGCTGATCGCCCATAGCCATCACGACGAGCAATCCTTCAAGCGGCATATCTACGCCAATCGCCTCGCCGGCACGCAGAACGAATGGCTAACGCCCGAACAGGCCAAGGCGTTCTGCCCGCTGCTCAATATCGATCCCTCGATGCGCTATCCCATCGTCGGCGCCGCTCTGCAGCGCACTGGCGGCACGGCGCGCCATGACGCGGTCGCCTGGGGCTATGCGCGCGGCGCCTCGACGCTGGGCGTCGACATTATCGAGAATTGCGAGGTCAAGGGGATTGCGCGCGACGCCTCGGGCGCGGTCAGCGGCCTTGAGACGACGCGGGGCCCGATCGCGACAAAAAGAATCGGCGTCGTCGCCGCCGGCAACACCAGCGTCGTCATGGCGATGGCGGGCGTCAGGATGCCGCTCGAATCCTTCCCCTTGCAGGCCCTGGTGTCCGAACCGCTGAAGCCGATCATGCCCTGCGTCGTCATGTCGAACACGATCCACGCCTATATGTCGCAATCGGACAAGGGCGAACTGGTCATCGGCGCGGGCACCGACGCCTATACCTCCTATAGCCAGACCGGCGGCCTGCATATCGCGACGCAGACGCTGGAGGCGATCTGCGAAATGTTCCCGACCGTGTCGCGCCTGCGCATGCTGCGCAATTGGGGCGGCATCGTCGACGTGACGCCGGACCGCTCGCCGATCATTTCGAAGACGCCGGTGCCCGGCCTGTTCGTCAATTGCGGCTGGGGCACCGGCGGCTTCAAGGCGACGCCGGGCTCGGGCCATGTGTTCGCCCATCAGGTCGCCACCGGCGAGCCCCATCCGATCAATGCTCCCTTCACCCTCGATCGCTTCCGCACCGGCGCCCTCATCAATGAGGCGGCGGCGGCGGCGGTCGCGCATTAGAGCCAGACCATGCTGCTGATCCGCTGTCCCTATTGCGAGATGGAACGCCCGGAAACCGAGTTCCGCTACGGCGGCGAGGCGCATCTCGTGCGCCCGCTCCATCCGGCCGCCGCCAGCGACGAGGAATGGAGCGCCTTCCTCTATCTGCGCGTCAACGACAAGGGCCTCCACGCCGAACGCTGGCGCCATGCGTCAGGCTGCGGGCGCTATTTCAACTGCCTGCGCGACACGATCACCGACAAGATCAGCGTCACCTATAAGTCGGGCGAGGCGCCGCCATCGTTGTAGGCGCGATCGCTGATCCCTAGGCGAATGCGAAGCATTCGTCCGCCGCGCTTCTTCGCCGCCGTTTCATCCGCAAGTGATCGAAAAAGCGCTTTCGCGCTGAACGCGGTCAGCGACCGCGTCTACAACAGGCCCATGCCCGATTTCGCAACGTAACGGACGATCATCGGAGGCAGGATTATCCATTGTTTGCATAATCGCCTCCATGCAATCAATGGATAGCTGTCGCTGAGCCCAGCGCCGTTTCGCTTGGGCCGGCGCGGAAGATCGGCGCCGGGGATGCGGCTCCAAATAAAATATCTGGAAAACGCATTTGCCGCACCCAATCGCACAACGCGCGCTTCGCCAAGCCCTTGATATCGCAAGACAGGAAAGCCTCGCCTGCAAATCTTTTTCTGGTTCGATTCAAGGAAATCAAAGCTTTGCAAGTGAAAAACCGTAAAATTATGTTTTCTGATTTTCCAACGCCGCCGCGCGTCGCGGCGCGGCTCGCAATCCCGGCTGGGCGCGCACATTGAGGCAAGGCAGGGGAATCGGACGGGTTCAAACTGCGCCTCCCGATTGTGGGACATCAGGCGCACTTTAGCATAGGTTTCGATTTTCAGAAATAACTTGTTTCGCATGGCGCGAACAAGGCCGGCCGAGACTTGCGCCCTTAGCCGCCTGCCCGACGCCCCGCCAAATCGCCCTGAAATGACGCGCGCCGAGCGGCTTTGTAGCCGCGCTCGCTGAGCGCGGCCAGCGCAGGGCGGCGGGGAGAGGTTCGGCAAGTCAATTAAAGGCGCCATCGCCGCGCGCTCTAACGGGCGATCACGTCGTAGGAGAACGCGACAAGGACCCTGCCATTCCTGAAGGCGGCGACTTCCAGCCTGTCCTTGCCGCCGTCCGCCTCCGCCGTCCAGGCATAGGTCAGCTTGCCCGTCTCCGGATCGGACTTCGTTTGCGGATCGGGCAATGTCGTCTCGCGCTTGAGGCGCTCGATGAAGGCGGCGGGGTCGACGTTGTCGGCGTGGACCGAGCAACTGACCTGATAATGCGCGCGCGGCCCTCCGAAATAGGCGTCGATGGCGAAGTTCGAGCCTTGATCGGAGAGCTTCCAGAAATTGATGTCATCAGGGTCCCGCTTGAGGTCGTCGGGCGCGACGGGACCATCTTGATGGATGTAGCCGAGGCTGCGCGCCTGCGCATCCAGCGCCTCGCCGGAGACCGGCTTCATGGCGCACGTCCTCTCAAAAATCTGGAAAAGCCTCTCGCCATTGTCTTCGGCCAAAGCCTCGCCCATGCCGAGCGCGCTGAGCAGCATCGCCGCGCAAAGAAGACGCATGGTGGGGCCTTCCCAATTCTGTTCCGGGATCATCCGGATGCCGTGCGGACGCCGTCCACGCCATCACCGTAACCGCCGACCGCAGCCGCCCGCAAATCGCCGCCCCCGGATTACAATCGACACCTCACGCGCCGTGCAATTCCGCGCCATTGTCGGCGATCGGCTCCGCCGCGCGTTGATTGGTCTTGCGAAGCGGAATTTCGCGCAAGAAGAGGGCGAGCGCCGTCGCCGCCAGGAGCAGCGCCGCCGCGATCTCGAAGACGTCGCGAAGCGAACCGGCGAGCGCTATGCGCGCGGCCTGGCGAACGGCGTCGATCATCGCGTCGGTGTTGAGACCGAAGCCGTTGAGGATCGCCTCAAGCTGTTTGGCGCCGGCCGACGTCATGTAAAGCTGGGCGTCGGTGAGGGCGGCGATCGGCTGCGGAGAGACGTCTGCGACGATGTCGGCGGGCAGGGCCCGGCGGAACGCCGGAGCAAAGCCGCTGGCGAGCACGCTTCCGAATGCGGCGACGCCCAGCGTGCCGCCGATCGAGCGCACGAACTGCACCATCGAGGTCGCGCTGCCGACCACGCGCGCCTCGACCGCGTTCTGAACGGCAAGGTTGAAGACCGGCATCGCCGCCCCGAGCCCGACGCCGAGGATCGCGACATTGCGCACCACCATGAAATAGCTCGTGGACGGGTCCATCCTGGAGAGCAGGAACATGCCGATCGCGCCCATGGCGGCGCCGCCGATCGCGAACGGGCGATAGCGTCCCGTCCGCGAGATGCCCTGGCCGGCGACGACCGCCGTCAGCAACAGCGCCAAAGTGAGCGGCATCAGGATTTTGCCGCTGTCGGTGGCGCTGCTTCCGAGCACCGACTGGACGAACAACGGGATGAACAGGACCGCGCCGAACATCGCGGCCGAAGTCAGGAAGGCTGTCGATAGCGCAACGCTGACGATCGCGTTGCGGAACAGCGCGAGATTGACGATTGGGTGCGCGGCGCGGAGCTCGACGACGAAGAACAGCGCGCCAAAAACAACGCCAGTCAGCAACAGGCCAAGGATGGTCGGCGAGGCCCAGGCATAGTCGCGGCCGCCCCAGCTCAGGGCGAGCAGGACGGGCACGATCGACGCGACGAGCGACAGCGAGCCGGCATAGTCGATCCGGAAGTCCGCCGCCTTTTGCGCCCGGATGTGCGGGAAGAAGAAATAGAGGATCGCCAGAGCGACAAATCCGACGGGGAGGTTGACGTAGAACGCATAGCGCCAGCCCGGGCCGTCCGTCAGAAAGCCGCCGATCAACGGTCCGATTACGCTCGACAATCCAAAGACGGACGCGGCGATCCCGATCACGCGGCCGCGTTTGGCGGGGGGATAGAGGTCGGCGATGGTGGTGAACGCCATCGTCTGCATGACGCCGGCGCCAAGGCCCTGGAGCGCGCGAAAGATCACCAGTTGCAGCATGTCGCCGGCAAAGCCGCAGAGCGCGCTTGTCGCCATGAACCACAGCACGCCGACGAGAAGGAACGGCTTGCGGCCATAGACGTCGCTCAGCTTGCCCGCGATCGGCAGAATGGCGGTCGAGGCGATCATATAAGCGGTGACGACCGCCGAATAATGCTCGAAGCCGTGCAGTTCGGAGATGATCCGCGGCATGGCGGTTCCCACGATCGTCTGATCGAGGGCGGCCATCAGCATCGCAATCATGACGCCGATCACCGTCGCCAGCACCGCGCGCGGCGACAGGTCTTGATAGGTGTCGGGCTGGGCGGCGGCCATCTTCACACCTTCCTGCGCAATGAGAGCTTTGACGTCTCGGCGATCGGTTCTATGATAGTTGAGGTTTGGCTCATGTATTGATATTTGAGGGTAGGCTCGCATAATGTCAACTGTTTTGATCGAGCGCGGCGCGCTTGAGCCGCAACGGCGCCCGGGCAGGCTGCGGGTCGCGGCGCTGCTGGAGGCGGGGGCCGACGTGATCGCGGAGCGCGGCTATGAGGCCGCGACCATGGCCGAGGTCGCCGCGCGCGCCGGCGCGCCGATTGGCTCGCTCTACCGCTTCTTCCCGAATAAAGAGGTCCTCGCCGACGCTTTGATCCAGCGCTTCGCCGATCTCATCGACGAATCGTTTGCCGCGATCGACGCGGAGGCCGCGACATTGTCGGTGGGGGCGCTGACGGATGCGTTGTTTGGCTTGATCGGCAAGATGCACCGCGAAAAGCGGACCATCGTCGCCCTTCTCGATGCGCATTCGGATTGGTCGGCCCGGCGCGCGGAATTCAAGAGCAGGCTCGGGCGACGCATCGCGCAGACGCTCAAGCTGTCTCGCTCGAAACTTGACGACGAACGCGTTCGCGATATCGCGATCGTCCTGATGCATATGATGAAGACGATGGCGCATTTGAAGCGTGAGGCCGCGGACGGCGCGGATTCCGGCGCCATGACCGAACTGCGCGAGATGACGCGGCTGTATCTGGCGGACAGGCTTGGAGATGAGCCGGCGAAACGCCGGCGGTAGGGCGCAGTCCAAAGCGTCGATCAGTGAATAAAGGGCGCAGGCGCCGTCATTTCCGAGGGATACAAGAGCTCGCCTTGCCTCGCCTTGCCGCGCGAAGTGTGGCGGCGCAAACTGAGATGCGTCGCCGATGCGAGATGAGCGGAGCCAAAATGCCGTCGATATTCGCTAGCCGAAGGATGGCTTTGGCGTTCGCGCTTTCGCTCGCCGTTTTACCAGGCGCCGCGCGCGCCGCAACGGCGATCGAGGGCGACTGGGTCGGGGAGGACGACAAGGGCCGAACCGTGCGGCTGACGGTCGCCCACAGCAAAATTCTGCAATTTGCCGTTGCGGGCGCCGCCGATCCCGAGGACGTCAAGGCGCCGCGCCGGATCAAGAGCGTCAGGTTCTCGCGCGACGGCCGCCGCGTCGAATTGACTTTCGTCGGCGGACGCGTCGAGGCGCATCTCGACAGCGAACTCTTGCGCGGGATCATTTGGGATTCGCTCGGCAAAACAGCGTTTGCGCTCGGGCGGATCTGAGCGCAGGTTTATGGACGCCTTCGCGAAGATGCCGTCGGGGCGATTGGAAGCCGCGGATCGAAGATTTGCGAGCCGGCTCAGGTGAGAGGTGACAAGGGTCGAAGCATCAACAGGCAGGGATTGTCCGCGCCCCAGAGGGTCGGAAATTCCTCGATTGGCAGGAAACCGATCGCCTCATAGAACCGCCGCGTAGCCGCGTAATTCGGATCGGCCTTCGACGAGGAAAGCGTCTTCACCGTCAAAAACCGCGATCTTTGCGCGGCGGCGAGTTGCACGGCGGCTTCAATCAAGCTGCGACCGATCCCCTGGCGATGCCACTGACGCTTGACGCCCATGACATACACTTCCGCTGCGACGGCCGTCTGAACTTTCACTGACACGAAGCCCGCCACCGGGCCGGCGGGGTCGAAACACGCCAGCATCGGCATCCCGTCGGCCGCCGAGACGTAGCTCTCGATCGCCGACGCAATGCCGAACCACGCCGGCAAAGATTCCAGCACCTCGCGACAGATCGCCCCGCGCCCGGCAAACACCGGAATCGGCTGAAGGGCTGGACTCGTCGCGATCGTGGGGCGTGGCGGATCGAGCATGGCGCGATCCTGCTCCATCAAAAGAGCACGATAAAGGACATTACCATGCGATTGAGGAGCGACAAACTCCGTTCCAAAGACGGCGAACCGCCGATGCTCAAATCTGAGCAGCAGTTGTTCAAGTTCACGCTACCAAGACCCATGTTCTTCGTGCGTTAATACTTTCTTAACTTTTACGGCGCGGCCGCGGTCACTTGAGGTCGGCCAATTTCAAGGGGGGAACCGATGGCACAGTGCACAATATTTTGGGATGAAAATTTTTCTGGCAATGCATATGTTATCAACAATAGCATTCCAGATTTTCGGAATATGAGCGGAGAGTTCCCAGGGCAGAATTGGAATGATGAAACATCTTCAATTAAAGTAGCTTCTGGTACTTGGAGGTTTTTTGCAGATATAAATTATCAAGGCGCTTCGAAAGATTTGGGTCCAGGGGAATATCGCTCTACAACCTCGGTCGGCATTGTCGACAATACTATTTCATCGGTGCAGCTTATTAGCGGATAAATTTCTGCGGCGTCCTATCGTCGGCAGTTGTTGGTACGCCAATAGGACGCCGTCGTCGCGCCCACGACGAAGCGGACGATGACTCCCTCAAGTTAGAGCGCTCCCTTCACACGGGAGGAGCGGCAGGTTCACGCCGCGTCTATTCGGGCTCTATCCGCTCCTCGCACGCGCCACTGACGAGGTGCATGCAGGCTTCGCCGATGCGTTCGCCTGCCAATCCTGGCAAGCGCAGTGCGGCTTGCTGGCGGCCGTCTTCTCGCCGCCCTTATTCCAGTGCTCGACATGAGTGATTCGGCATTTCCCGATGAGCGCGCCCTCGTTCAGCCGCCTCGTGTCATTTGACAAATGCGGGCGCCTCGCCGGAATGCTGATGATGAAACCCGAATGGTTCGTGGGTTCGGTTCCGCGCAGGCTTTTCCCACCCTCTCGCCGTCCATTATTCACTCGTAACGTTCTCCCGGAGAAACGCCATGTACCCCGCCTCGCTCAACGTCCCCGCCGCCAAGGCGAGCACGGAGTCCGCCGCGGCGGCCTCGGTTGCTGTGAAGCGATAGCCGTTCAATTCGAGAAACAGGATTCCGGCGACGAAGCCCGTTCGCTTGTTGCCGTCGACAAAGGGATGGTTCTTGAAGATCTCGGCGGTATAGACGGCCGCCATGTCGACCCAATCGGCGCTGTCGCCATAGGCCGCCAATGGCCTGGCGCGCGCGAGCGCCGATTTCAGCAATCCCTCATCGCGCACGCCGGCCGGGCCGCCATGAAACGCCAGAAGCCGATCATGCAGCGTGAGGACATCAAGCTCCTCAATCCAGATCGGCTCCGCGCCCGTCATTGAGCGAGAACGTGCAGCGCGTTCCGGTAGCGGCGCATGATGTCGTCGGCCTTTTCCATCTTCCTGGCGAAGCCCGGATCATAAGGCGTCAGACGATAGCTGCCGTCCGGGGCCTCGACGGCGTAAAGAGAATCGCCCTTGCTCAGATTCATGCGGGCCAGCATCTCCTTCGGGATGATGACGCCCGTGGAGGCGCCGATCGCGGTGAGCTTGAGGGTGAGCATTAAGAGTCCTCTCGAAACACATAGATAATGCCGCGCTGTCATTTCGGCAGTGACATTATGATGTTTATAATTATGTCGGCATGGCGGACGCAGGATAGATAGCAAACTGTTAATCGCCATGCGCTATCGAGGAGGCTCGCCTCCGAGACTTTCGTCATGACAATTTCTGCACTTTCCGCATCCGCAACCACCTCCGCCGCTGCGCTGGTCCAGTTGGCGAATGGCGAATACACGGCTTCGTCCGTTGCCGCCGATCCTGCCGCTGCGACCAAACTAGGCTTGGTTAAAGAGAAGGATGGGAATTATGGCACAGCGACTGCGCCTCCTGCCTCTAGCACGACAGCCACGGCTCAAAGCTCGTCGGCCGTCCTGGCGGCCTTGGCGTCGCTAACGCTCGGCGGCCAGTAAATTAGGAGCCAAAGTCTGGATTGTTTCGTCGCTACGCCTTCTCGCGACGGCAATGGTCCGATTACAGCCGCGCTGGCGATTTTTCCTCGCCCATGCGAGCATAGCGCCGAGCCGTCGGCGTCAAAATTTCACAGGGAGAGAAACATGATCCGGGTCATTGCGATCGTCACCGCCAAACCTGGACGCCGGGAGGAAATCCTCACCGCTTTTCGCGCCAATGTTCCGGCCGTGCGCGCCGAAAAGGGCTGCATCGAATACGGGCCGACGATCGACGCCGAGGGGTTCGGTTCATTCCAGGCCAAAATGGGTCCCGACACATTCGTCGTCATCGAGACCTGGACCGACGCCGACGCTTTGAAAGCGCATGCCGTCGCCCCGCATATGGCGGCCTATGGCGAGAAAACAAAAGACCTGATCGCCAGCCGCGCCATCCACATCCTGTCGCCGACGTGAGCGAGCGCCGGGGCTGTTCCTGGCCGTCGATTTATTTGAGCCGAGGCTAAAGACCCAATGTGGATCGATACGCAATCGCCCGTGGAGCAACGGGCGGTCCATTGCTCATTTTATTAATTGACATTTTCTATAGACTAAATTCTACTCTCTGCTCTCATCACCGGAGCCCTGCCATGTCGATTAATTTCAAAGACATTTTCGATGGTACTCAATCTGCGCTCAAAGACGCTCCCGATCAGGCTAATGCGTGGTTCGAGGCGCAGACGCGGCTGGGGGAGGGATTCAACAGCACGGCCGCCGTTCGCCAGTTCACGACGCATGTCGATGAGCCCACAGGGCTCGGCGGGAAAGACTCGGCGCCCAACCCCGTCGAATATATTCTGGTGGCGCTCGGCTCATGCCAGGAAATTACTTATCGGCTCTACGCGGATGCGCTCAAAATCCCATTGACGAGCGTGTCGGTCAAACTGCGAGGCCTGGTCGATCTGCGCGGGTTCTTCGCCGTCGACGACAGCGTCCGACCCGGTTTCCAGCGCATAGAGGCGGTCGTCACTCTCGAAAGCCCGGCGTCGGAAGACGACCTGCGCAGATTGAAAGAGACGGTCGATCGCCATTGTCCGGTCCTCGACATTTTACGCAATCCCGTGCCGGTCGCGCTCTCTTCAGCCATCGTGGACCGCGGCGCGATTCCAGCCGCAACTCAGGCCGCCTGACGCCTCCGCAAATCCAATGGCTAGATGCGTCGGCGCGAAAGGCCGACGCCGCCGGATCGCGATTCTCGCCGACCCTCGTTCACTCGTCGTTTTGAGCGTTCAGCTCCTCGACCGGGATCGCGGCGCCCGCGCCGCCTTTGCGCAACCAGACGCCGACATCGCCGCCGTCGGAGATGAATTCCACGCCGAAACGTTCGAGCGCTTTCTGGAATAGCCCGACGGTCATGTCCGGGACGCTCTGGCCGGATTCGAAGCGCGACACCGTGCCGATCGATACGCGCGCCGATTCCGCGAGTTCGCGAACGCCGATCGCAAGACCGGCCCGCGCCATTCTGCATTGTTCAGGAGTCACTTAAATTCATCCCATTCTGGCGCGCCGTAATATGCGTCGCAGTCTGCGTCAGCTTGATAGAAAGGCGCCGCTGTTTCTCCCTCCCCCCTTGTGGGGGAGGGTTGGGGGAGGGGGGTCGCACAGGCTTATCCGAAAAAATAATTGCGCCTCAATCTTCGATAGGTCGGCGCGACCCCCCTCCCTAACCCTCCCCCACAAGGGGGGAGGGGACATCTGGGCATCTCGTCAATTTCGTTCATTCGGCCATCAGGCCGTCGCCGGATATTATAGAGCACGGAAAGGGCGCGTCCGCCATGGCCTCACTTCGCCTTCCGCCCGAGCTCGGCCAGATAGGCCCAGGTGAAAATCCCCGTCGAATGCCCGTCGTCGAAGGTCGGGCGGATCGCATAATTGCCGACCTGCTCGATCTCCTTGATGCGAACGGGCCTGTCGCCGATCTGCGCCTCGCGCTCGGCCGGCGACAGGCGCTTGGCCTCGGCGCTCGGCGTGGCGAGGCGAAGGCTTCGAGCCGAAAGCGCGAAGGCCTCGCCGGAATCATAGGCGATCGTCAACAGCCGGCCCTCCTCCGTCAGCCGCAATTCGGTTGGCCAGGGCTCGGCTTTCTTTTCCGACTTTTGCTCAGCCATGCGCCTTAACCGATCACGATCTTTGGCGCGGCGCGTTGCGGCGCATCGAGCTTGCCGATCACCGCGCGCGCAATGGTGCGATAAACCAGCGCGTGCGGGCTGTCGGGCGAGGCGGCGACGATCGGGCGCCCGGAATCCGAGGTCTCGCGAATTTCAATATCGAGCGGCACTTCGCCAAGGAAGGCGACGCCGCGCTTTTCCGCCTCGTGCCGTGCGCCGCCATGCGCAAAAATATCGCTGCGCCCCTGGCAATGCGGGCAGATGAAATAGCTCATGTTCTCGATGATCCCGAGCACCGGAATGCTGACCTTCTCGAACATGGCGATGCCGCGCCTGGCGTCGATCAGCGCCAGATCCTGTGGCGTCGAGACGATGATGGCGCCGGCCAGCGGCGCGCTTTGCGCCATGGTCAGTTGCACGTCGCCAGTGCCGGGCGGCATGTCGACGACAAGGCAATCGAGTTCTCCCCAGGCGACTTCGCGCAGCAATTGCGTCACCGCCGACATCACCATCGGCCCGCGCCAGACGACAGGCGCTTCTTCGTCGATCATCAGGCCGATCGAGATCACCTTGATGCCATGCGCGACGAGCGGCACCAGAAAGCTCTGTTCGACCTTCGGCTTCTCCGTCAGGCCGAACAGGCGCGGCGCCGAGGGACCGAACACATCGGCGTCGAGCAGGCCGATGCGCCAGCCCTCTTTGGCCATGGCGATGGCGAGATTGGCGGCGGTCGTCGATTTGCCGACGCCGCCCTTGCCCGATGCGACGGCGATAATGTGCCGGACGCCGGCGACGCTTTCGGGCACGCGCCGGGTCGCGGCTTTAGCGGGCGCATGGGAATGGCTATGCGGCGCCGGCGCGCCGGGCGCCCGCTCCGAGGTCAACGTGACGATCGCCGCCGTGACGCCGGCAACCGCGCGAAGCGCATTCTCCGCCGCCTTGCGCATCGGCTCGGCTCTATCCGCCTGGGCGGGATCGACGACGATCGACAGATAGACCTTGCCGTCGCGATGGGTGAGCCCGCCGATCGCCCCCGATTGGGTCAGCGGCGTCCTGCCGTCCGGCCCATGAACCGCGCCAAGCGCCTGCGTGATCGCGTTCTCGTCGAGCAAAATAGGTCTCCGTGGATTGACGTCTTCTCGCGATCCGGCTCGCAAGCGTTTCCGTCATGGCCGGGCTTGTCCCGGCCATCCGCGCCCGGCCAACTGCGCGAACCTCGAAGGTTTCGCGCAACGGCGCCGCGTGGATGGCCGGGACAAGCCCGGCCATGACGGTCGGAGCCTCTATCGAGGCTTTGGATCGCTCGGCATTTGATATAGGCCTCTTGCCGGGGCGTTTGAAGGACAATCACGCGCCTTGTCCAATGGTGGTGAAGATATGCCCGATGCAACCGGCGCCGATGCGACGCCGCGCCGCAACCCCAGCGAACTGGCGCTCGACGCCATTCGCCCGCTCGCCAACCTGCCGGTCTTCTTCAAGCTGACGGGGCGGCGGGTCGTGGTCGCCGGCGGGTCGGAGGCGGCGGCGTGGAAGGCCGAATTGCTCGCCGCCAGCGGAGCGGATGTCGCGGTATATGCGCCTTCGCCTGCGCCGAAGATGCTGGAGACGGCGGGGCGTCATCCGCAGATCGCCATTTTTCTGCGGGCCTGGGCCGCCGAAGATCTCGCCGGCGCGGCGCTGGCCGTCGCCGACGCCGCCAATGCGGCGGAGGCCGAAGCTTTCGCCCAGGCGGCGCGTCAGGCCAAAACGCCGGTCAATGTGATCGACCAGCCGGAGTTTTGCGATTTTTCGTTCGGCGCCATCGTCAACCGCTCGCCCCTTGTCATCGGCATTTCGACCGATGGCGCGGCGCCGGTGTTCGGCCAGGCTTTGCGGGCGCGGATCGAAGCGTTGATCCCGGCGAATTTTTCCGCCTGGGCGCGGGCGGCCAAGGAATGGCGGCCGCAATTTTCGGAATTGGGCGCGGCGTTCCGGCAAAGGCGCAATTTCTGGGAGCGGTTCGCGACGCTCGCCCTCGCCAGCGGCGGCCGCAAGCCTGCCTCCCATGATCTTGACGGCCTTCTGGCCGCCGCAGCCGCGGAAAAGGGCGCAGCGACCCTCGGTCAAGTGGTTCTCGTCGGCGGTGGGCCGGGCGACGCCGAATTGCTGACGCTGAAGGCGGTGCGCGCGTTGCAATCGGCCGATGTCATCCTGTTCGATGATCTGATCTCGCCCGCCGTGCTCGAACTGGCGCGCCGGGAAGCGCAGCGCATCAATGTCGGCAAGCGCGGGCACGGGCCGTCGGTCGGCCAGGCCGATATTTCCGCCTTGCTGGTGTCGCTGGGCCTTGCCGGCAAGAAGGTCGTGCGCCTCAAGGGCGGCGATCCCGCTGTATTCGGGCGCACCAACGAGGAAATCGCCGCCGCGCGCGCCGCCGGCATCGAATGCACGATTGTTCCTGGCGTCACCGCCGCGCTCGCCGCCGCCGCCTCGCTCGGAATCTCGCTGAGCGAGCGCGACCGGGCGCGCCGCATCCAGTTCATCACCGCGCATGCGGCGGACGGCTCGTTGCCGGTGCGGCTCGATTGGCCGGCGCTCGTCGATCCCGGCGCGACGACGGCGGTCTATATGGGGGTCAAGACCTTGCCGGCTTTGGCGCGGCGCCTGCTTGACGAAGGGCTCGACCCGCTGACGCCCGCCGTGATGATCGAAAATGCGAGCCTGCCCGAAGAGCGCCGTTTCGTCGCGACGCTCGCCGACATGCCGGCGCTGATCGCGGCGGCCGCGCCGACCGGGCCATGCATGCTGCTCTATGGGCAAACGCTGGACCGCGCGAACAACGCCGAGGGGAGCGCCGCGCCGTGAAAATCTTCTGCTTCGGCCTTGGCTATTCCGCGCTGCATTTTCTCTCCGCCCAGGAGAGCGTCCAGGCGAGCGGCACGGTGCGCGATTCGGATAAAGCGGAAGCGCTGAGGCGCGATGGCGTTGACGCCTTGGTTTTCGACGGCCAGCGCGCCGAAGCGGCGATTGCGCCGCGTCTGGCCGAGGCGGAGGCTTTGCTCGTCTCGATCGCGCCGGGCGCTGCCGATCCAGTGCTGGCGCGCTTCGCCAGCGCGATCGGCGCGATGCGGCGTCTGCGCGCGATCGTCTATCTCTCGACCATCGGCGTCTATGGCGACCATAATGGAGCCTGGGTTGACGAGACGAGCCCGACCTCGCCCCGTTCCGAACGAGGCCGCGCCCGGCTTGGCGCCGAACAGCAATGGCGCGCGCTGGGGGATTCGATGGACGTCCCCGTCCATATCCTGCGTCTGGCCGGCATTTACGGGCCCGAGCGCAACCTGCTGACGAAATTGCGCGCAGGGCAAGCGCGGCGCATCGTCAAGCCCGGCCAGACCTTCAACCGCACCCATGTCGAGGACATCGCGCAGGCGATCGGGCTGACGCTCGCCGCAGGAGGGCAGGGCGGATTGTGGAACGTCGCCGACGAGGAGCCGGCGCCGCCGCAGGACGTCATCGCTTTCGCCGCCGCGCTTCTGGGGATGGAGCCGCCGCCCGAAGAGCCGTTCGATACGGCGGACATGACGCCGATGGCGCGCAGCTTCTACGCCGACAACAAACGCGTCTCGATCGCCAAACTGAAAAGCGAATTGGGCTTCGCGCCGAAATACCCGACCTATCGCGAGGGCCTGCGGGCGCTGGCGGCGGCCGGAGAAGGTGGGCGCTAGAGCAAGACGAGAATTGATTGAATCGAACGGCTATCGGCGACAGTTTCGTTATTGAGCCATTGTTCGCATGGAGGCATTTTTTTCACCTCAGAAGGTTGGTCAAGTGTCGCCTTTCAGGCGACCGCCGGAGGCGGCGCGCCTTGGCGCGCACTTGACGAACCTTCTGAGGTGACACACGCTCCGCCATGCGAAACGATGGATCATCCTCGACCGTTTCGATCTAAGATCATGCGGCGTCCTCCGATTTGGGTTATCCTCCGGCTATGCGGCGGATGCTTTTCATCGTGATGGCGCAGGCGCTCCTGGCCGCGACCTCGGTCGAGGCGCAAACCGTTCCCGCCAACACATTGCCCGATCTGTGGCGCGAGCTCGGCGCATGCGTCAGAGCGCCAGGCGGCCATGCGGGTTCCGAACTGACGATCGTCTTTTCTCTCAGGCGCGATGGCTCTCTGCTCGGAACGCCGAGAATAACCCATTCCCATCTGATCGGCGGCGCGGACGCGCAAAAAGCCTTTGTGGCGGGCGCTATCGGCGCTTTGGCCAAATGCCTGCCGGTGAAGATCACCGATGAGCTTGGCGGCGCGATCGCCGGGCGGTTGCTCGCTATCCGGATTGCCGGTCGGCGAGGAGAGAGGGACGCCTAGACCGCCGCGTCCGATTCGAGCATTCTCCGCCGGGCGCCAAACTGAAGCCTCAGCGCCGCGGAGACGATCGTTATGCGCCGATATATCGCTCTTGTTCAGGTGAGCCCGGACCGCGGCCTCTCGGCGCAATTGCCCGACTTTCCTGGGCTGTTCTCAGCCGCGAGGAGCTTCGACAAACTCCGCCATGCGCTGGGCGACCATCTCGCCTCCGCCATTGAGGAGATGGAGCGGGCCGGCCAGGCCTTGCCCGAGCCGTCATCCTTCGAAAAACTGATGGCCGATCCCGGCAATGCGGATCGCGCGGCGCTGCTTGTCTCAGCCCAGCGCGCAAAGCAGAACGTCGCGGGCGAAGTCCGTCCGGCTGAACCGCTTCACGCCCAGTCGAATGATGAATGGCCGGAGGCGGAGGCATGATCGCGCGCCTCTCGACAGGCCTTCGGCGCGCCGGCCGATGAGCGGATCGTCGTCGATCGCGGTTGACTTTCTCGAAGCCGGAGCCGGTCCGCTCGTCATGCTTTTGCATTCGAGCGTGTCGGGCGCGCGCCAATGGCGCCATCTGATGGACGATCTGAAAGCCGACCATCATGTCCGCGCGGTGAACCTGTTTGGCTACGGCAAGACTCCGCCCTGGCCGAATGAGACGCGGCAATCCCTCGACGATCAGGCGCGTCTCGCAGAAGCCGCATTGCCAGCGAATGCGGACAATATCTGCCTCGTCGGCCATTCCTTCGGCGGGTCGGTCGCGATGAAACTGGCCGCGCGGCTGGCTGGCCGGGTCGCCAAGCTCGTGCTCCTGGAGGCCAATCCGTTTTATCTCCTCAGGCAAGCGGGCCAAGCGGACGCCTTCGCCGAGGCGATGGACTTGCGCGATTGCATCAAGAAATTCGGAGCGCTTGGCGAATGGTCGGTCGCGGCCGAGCAATTCGCCGATTATTGGGGCGGCGCTGGCTCATGGCGCAATATGCCGCCCGAACGGCGCAGCGCCTTCGCCGACGCGCTCAAGCCAAATTATTTCGAATGGGACGCCGTGATGGACGAAGTTACGCCGTTGGCGCAATGGGCGCGCCTGCTGCCGCGCGCCACGCTCGTCGTCAGCGATCCCAATACGGTGACGCCCATCCGCGAAATCACGGCCTTGCTGCGTCAGAATTGCCCGATGTGGACCTATCGGGAGATCGCCGAAGGCGGCCATATGGCGCCGCTCACCCGGCCCGATATCGTCAACCCGCTGGTGCGATCGTTTCTACGATCGCCGCTTGGCGCCGACTAAGCCTCATTGATCAAGACGCGCGCGGCGTCAGATCTGCTCGACGCCCTGCACTTCGGGCAGGAAATGTTTGAACAGGTTCTCGATGCCGTGTTTCAGCGTGGCGGTCGAGGACGGGCAGCCCGAGCAGGCCCCCTTCATCGCGAGATAGACGATGCCGTCGCGAAAACCCTTGAAAGTGATGTCGCCGCCGTCGCCCGCCACTGCGGGGCGGACGCGCGTTTCGATCAATTCCTTGATCGTCTCGACAATTTCGGAATCGCCGGCCGCGAAGAACTCGCCCGAATCTGCCGTGGGCGCCGCCTCGCCCTCGATCAGCGGCGCGCCCGACAGATAGAATTCGGTGACGACGCCCAGAATGGCCGGACGCAAATGCTGCCATTCGCCGGTATTCTTGGTGACCGAGATGAAATCGGGCGCGAAAAACACGCCGCTGACCCCCGGCAATTGCATCAGCGCCTTGGCGAGCGGCGAATGCTCGGCCTCGCCCAGATCGCGCGCCTCGAAAGTGCCCTCGTCCATCACCGGACGGCCGGGAAGAAACTTGAGCGTGGCGGGGTTCGGCGTCACTTCGGTTTGAATGAACAAGGGCCAGCTCCGTGGCGGAAAGCCTCACATCACCTCTAACTATGGGCCAGGGCGCCCATTTGCAAGCTTGCGCCAGGGGCGAGCGCCGCCATTCGGCGCGTTTTGGCGCGCCGTCATCTTATTTTGTCGCGCGGCGCGGCGGAAAACCGGTTTCCTCTTTGCCCGACTTCCCTTTAGGTTGTCTCGGGATGGCAAGCCGGGGATGACGGAGGCGATGAGATTGGCTGAGGCGACTTATGGCGCGACCAACAGCGTGCTTCAGGCCGGGGCGACCCGATGACGGGCGACAATCGCGTTCAGTCCGGCGGCCGCATCGACCGCGCCAAGCCGATCGGCTTCACCTTCGACGGCAAGAAATTCACCGGTTTCGCCGGCGACACGCTGGCTTCCGCCTTGCTCGCCAATGGCGTCCATCTGATGGGGCGGTCGTTCAAATATCACCGGCCGCGCGGGCTTCTCACCATGGGCTCGGAAGAGCCCAACGCGCTGGTTGGCGTCGGATCGCAGGAGAGCCGCTTCACGCCCAATCTGCGCGCCACGCAGGTCGAGCTCTATGAAGGGCTCACGGCGGTCAGCCAGAACAATTGGCCTTCGCTGAGCCTCGATTTCCAGGCGGTCAATGGCCTGTTCTCGTCGTTCATTCCCGCCGGCTTTTATTACAAGACCTTCATGCATCCGAAGGGCGCCTGGGAAAGCCTCTATGAGCCGCTGATCCGCCGCGCCGCCGGTCTGGGGCGTGCGCCGAAAGCGCGCGACGCCGACCATTACGCCAATCTCTACGCCCATTGCGACGTCGCGATCGTCGGCGCGGGCCCCGCGGGTCTGGCCGCCGCCCTTGCCGCCGCGCGCGGCGGCGCCCGGGTGATGCTGTTCGACGAGCAGGCTGAACTTGGCGGATCCTTGCTCGCCGAAAGCGCCGCCCGCATCGACGGCAAGCCCGCCGCCGATTGGCTTGCGGCGACGCTCGCCGAACTTGCGGCGGCGCCCCATGTCACGCTGCTGCCGCGCACGCAGATCTTCGGTTATTACGCGCAGAATTTCCTCGCCGGCCTGGAGCGCGTCAGCGATCATCTCGCGTCGCCCGATCCAAAACTGCCGCGCGAACGGCTTTGGCGTGTACGCGCCAAGCGCGTGGTGCTGGCGGCCGGCGCGCATGAGCGCCCGCTCGTCTTTCCTGACAATGACAGGCCGGGCATCATGCTGGCCGATGCGGCGCGCGGGTTCCTTGCGCGCTACGGCGTCACGCCGGGCGCGCGCGCGGTCATCGCGACCGCGCATGATTCGGCCTATCGCGCGGCGCTGGAGCTGGCGCAAGCGGGCGTCGCCATCGCTCTCATCGCCGACCTGCGCCCCAACGCGGAAGGCGAATGGCCGGAGGCCGCGCGCAAAGCTGGTCTGCGCGTCGAGACAGGCGCGGCGATCGTCGGGACGCGCGGGCATTTACGCGTTTCGCACGCCCTGGTCGCCAAACGCTGGGCGGATGGGTCGGCGGGGCGCGGCGAAGCGATCGCCTGCGACCTCATCGCAATGAGCGGCGGCTGGACGCCGAGCGTCCATTTATTCTCGCAATCGCGCGGCAAGCTCGCCTTCGACGAGACGCTGCAAGCCTTCGTTCCCGATGTTTCCGCTCAGGCCGAGCGTTCGGCCGGCGCCTGCCGGGGCGCCTTCGCGCTGTCCGAGGCGCTCGCCGACGGCGCGGCCGCCGGGGCCGCGGCAGTCAGCGCTGCCGCGCCGGCGCCCGTCAGCGTCGAAGGCGCGCCTGCTGCGCATGGCGGCTTCCTCGGGCTTTCGCCCCCGCATGGCGATCCACAGAAGTCGAAGGCCTTCGTCGATTTCCAGAACGACGTCACCGCGCGCGATGTGACGCTGGCGACGCGCGAGGGCATGCGTTCGATCGAACATATCAAGCGCTATACGACGACCGGCATGGCGACCGATCAGGGCAAGACGTCGAATATGAACGCGCTCGCCATTGCTTCGCAGGCGCTCGGCAAGACCATCCCGCAGGTCGGACTGACGACGTTTCGCCTGCCTTATACGCCGGTGACTTTCGCCTCGATCGCCGGCATGTCGCGTCGCGAACTCTTCGATCCCGTGCGGCAGACGCCGCTGCATGCCTGGGCCGCGGAAAATGGCGCGACTTTCGAGGAAGCGGGCCTGTGGAAGCGCGCCTCCTATTTCAAACGGCCCGGCGAGGATGTGAAGGCCGCGGTCGCGCGCGAGTGCCTCGGCACCCGCGAGCGCGCCGGCATGATGGACGCCTCGACGCTCGGCAAGATCGAGGTCGTCGGCCCGGACGCCGCCGAATTCCTCAACCGGCTTTACATCAATGCGTTCGCCAAGCTCGGCGTCGGGCGTTGCCGCTATGGATTGATGCTGAACGAGGCGGGCTATGTGATGGACGACGGCGTCATCGCGCGCCTCGCGCAAGATCGCTTTCACGTCACTACGACCAGCGTCGGCGCCGCCCACGTGATCACACTGATGGAGGATTTCGCTCAGACGGAATGGCCGGATCTGAAAGTCTGGTTCACCTCGACCACAGAACAATGGGCGACGATCGCCATCAATGGGCCGCGCGCGCGCCAGATGCTGGAGCCTTTGGTCGAGGGCATCGACATATCCGCCGCCGCAATGCCGCATTTGAGCATGCGCGAGGGCCATATTTGCGGCGTTCCAACGCGCCTGGCGCGCGTCAGTTTCACCGGCGAACTTGGCTTCGAGGTCAATGTGCCCGCCGATTATGGACGCGCGATCTGGGAGGCGATCTGGGCCGAAGGGCGCAAAGTCGATTGCGTTGTTTATGGCCTCGATGTGCTGCTGATCCTGCGCGCCGAGAAAGGCTTCATCGTCGTCGGCCAGGAGACCGACGGCACTGTGACGCCCGACGATCTCGGACTCGGCAAGATGATCGCGCAAAGCAAACCCGACTTTGTCGGCAAGCGTTCGCTCGCCATGCCCGACCTCGCGCGCGAAGGACGCAAGCAATTGGTCGGCCTGCTTCCCGACGATTCCCAGTTCAAGCTCGACGAAGGCGCGCAGGTCGTCGACGCAATCGCTCCGGCGATCGGCACATCGGCGCTCGGCCATGTCACCTCCTCCTATTTCAGCCCGACGCTGGGGCGCACTTTCGCAATGGCGTTGGTCGCCGGAGGCCGTAGCCGGATCGGCGGGACGGCTTACGTCACGACGATGCAGGGAACGGCGCTGGTGCGCATCGTCGAGCCGATTTTCTACGATAAGGAAGGCAAGCGCCTCGATGCCTGAAGCTGTTCGCCGATCCATCCTCGATGGCCTCGCCATGCCGCGCAATAGCGCGGCGATGGTCGCCCCCTGTCCGCCGGCGACGCGCTTCATCTTGCGCGGCGGGCGCGAAGTCGCCGCAAGCGTTGGCCCGGCCTTCGGCGCGGCGCCGCCCTTGGAGCCGCTGCGCAGCCAGACCGTGGGCGCACGGTCGGCGCTTTGGATGGGCCCGGACGAATGGCTGCTGATCGCCGAGGATTCAGAGCTCGCGCTTGGCGCGGCTCTGGAGGCGGCGTTGGCGTCGGTTCCTCACGGTCTTATCGATGTCTCGCATCGCCAGGGCGCGTTGGAGGTCAGCGGGCCGGGCGCGGCGCGCCTCCTCAACGCGGGCGTGATGCTTGATCTCGATATATCAGCCTTTCCAGTCGGCATGGTCGCGCGCACCTTGCTGACCAAGGCGGAGATCGTGTTGTGGCGCCGTGCGCCTGATCTTTTCCGCGTCGAATTTTCGCGCTCGTTCGGCCCCTATGTCGTGGCCATCCTCGCGCAAGCGGCCAGCGATCAGGATTTGTGCTGAGGGTGGGCGACTCCTCCCGTCATGGCCGGACTTGTTCCGGCCATCCACGCGGCGCCACTGCGGCAAGCCTCTGATGTTATTCTCTGCGTCACGGCGTGGATGGCCGGAACAAGTCCGGCCATGACGGGCTAAGCGCCGGCCCCATGTTCAGCCGATCCAGGAGCCGACGATGATCAGCGTCTTCGAATTGTTCAAGATCGGCATCGGCCCCTCATCCTCCCATACCGTCGGGCCGATGAAAGCGGCGTCGGCTTTCGCTGAGGGCCTCGCCGAGCGCGGCGCGATCGCGCGCGTCGCCTCGGTAACGGTCACGCTCTATGGCTCGCTCGCCTTCACCGGCAAAGGCCATGCGGTCGACAAGGCGGTGATCCTCGGCCTGTCGGGCGAAGCGCCCGCCACGATCGACCCCGACAATGTCGAGGCGATCGTGGCGCGCGTGAAAACGCAAAAGACATTGGCGCTCGCCGGCGCCAGGGAGATCGCTTTCGATCCGGAAGCCGACATTGTTTTCGATTTTGTCAGCCTCCCCAAGCGCCATCCCAACACCCTGCGCTTTTGCGCCAGGGATGCGCGGGGCGATGTCCTGCTCGACGAAGCCTGGTGCTCGGTCGGCGGCGGCTTCATCATTCGCGAGGACGAGGCGGAGCCGACGGGCGAGGGCGCCGTCGTCTGGCCCTATCCGTTCCGCTCCTCTGTCGACCTTCTGGCGCGCGGGCGCGAGGGCGGCCTGTCGATCGCCCATCTGATGCGCACCAATGAGGCGGCTTTGCGCCCGCCGGCCGAAGTCGCCGCGCATATCGATCTCGTCATTGCGACCATGCTCGCCTGCGTCGATCGCGGCCTGTCGGTAGACGGGCAATTGCCCGGCGGGCTCAAGGTCAAGCGCCGCGCCAAGGCGATCTACGACCGCCTGCGCGCCAATGCGACACAGAACGCGCGCGCCGCCCATGAGATCATGGATTTTGTCAGCGTCTATGCGATGGCGGTCAATGAAGAAAACGCCGCCGGCGGCCGCGTCGTGACGGCGCCCACCAATGGCGCGGCTGGGGTGATCCCTTCCGTGCTGCGCTATTACCGCGACCATTGCCTGGAGGCGACGCGCGAGGGCATGAACGTCTTCATTCTTACCGCCACGGCGATCGGCGCTCTGTTCAAGATGAACGCTTCGATTTCCGGCGCGGAAGTCGGCTGCCAGGGCGAAGTCGGCGTCGCCTGTTCGATGGCCGCCGCCGGCCTTTGCGCGGCGTTGGGCGGGACCAACGAACAGATCGAAAACGCCGCCGAGATCGGCATGGAGCATCACCTGGGCATGACCTGCGATCCTGTCGGCGGCCTCGTCCAGATCCCTTGCATCGAGCGCAACGCTTTTGGCGCGGTCAAGGCGATCACCGCCGCCTCGCTCGCCTTGCATGGCGACGGCAGCCATAAAGTCTCACTCGACCAGGTGATCGCCACGATGCGCCAGACTGGGGCCGACATGCAGTCGAAATATAAGGAGACGTCGCTCGGCGGGCTCGCGGTGAATTTCATAGAATGCTGAGGCGGACTGTTGTTGGCGGCGACGGCCGTCCCGATGTTGCGGGCGATGGAGAAAAGCGGGTGCGATATGGCGGACGATCTGATTGAGCGCAAAACGATTTCGGAAATCGAAGCCGAACATACAACGCTTCCCGAAGATCTTTACGAATCCGATCGCGTCGGCATCCGTGGTCAAGAGCTTGTGAAGCCTTTCGGCTTTCAGAACGCCAAATGGGAAGCGCTCAAGGCGCTGATGCAGCCGGGAGACGAATTGTGGACGTTCTCCAGTTCGGCCGGGTCTTGGCGCGCTCTGGCCGGGCGCGCGGGAATAGCGCTCGTCCGCGAGGGCCAAGTCATCAAGACGCTGGTGACGATAATGAATTGAACGGCCGCCTCGCTTTCCCTCGATAAGGACTGTCTGGCGGTGGCTCAATGCACCCCTCAAAGAAAGCGCGCGAGCGCGCCGGCGGGGCTTCTGCAACAGCATCCGTTGATTTGGACTATTGGACAGTCTAATATTACCTTCGCTGAGGCCATCATGGCCGGCGGAGGAGATGAAGTGCGCATATCCGTCACTGAGGCCAAGGGGCAATTGACGGACCTGGTGCGTCGCGCCGAGGCAGGCGACGAGGTCGTGCTGACCCGGCATGGCCAGCCGGCGGCGCGGCTGGTCGCTGTCAAGGCTGCGATGGATAGGAAATCCCGTCGGGCGCTGCTCGAAGCGGCGCGACGTTCCGGCAGCGCCAAGGCGAAGGCTGGGCCAGGCGCTGCACGAAGTCAGGATTTCCTGTACGGCGACGACGGACTGCCCGGGTGATCGCCGTCGATACATCGGCGCTCATGGCGATCGTCCTCGACGAACCGGAAGCCGAGGCTTGCATCGCCGCGCTTGAAGCCGAGGACCAAATCCTGATTTCCGCCGGCACGATGGCCGAGGCCTTGATCGTGTCAGCGCGTCGGGGCGTCGGGACGGAAATGGCCAGCGTCATCGATGGGCTCGGCTTCGAGGTCGTAAGCGTCACCTCAGCGGCGGCGCGCCGTGTCGCCGAAGCTTATGGACGATGGGGTAAAGGCGTGAACCCGGCCGCCCTCAACTTCGGCGATTGCTTTGCTTATGAGGCGGCGAAGGAACATGCTTGTCGCCTGCTTTACGTCGGCGATGATTTTTCCAGAACCGATATCGCGAGTGTTCTCTGAAGACCCCTCACGCCGCATCCTTAATCGGTATCCAAATCTCGACGCCGCCAAGGCCCGTGCGCGGATCGAAGGTTTCGAGGTGGCGCTCGATGCTAGGGCCGTCGGCGACGGCGCGATTGTTATCCGGCAGCCATCGATTCCAGATCGCCGCATAGGTCGCGCCGATCTTCGCGACATGGTCGCGATGATGGAACAAAGCATAGGTCTGCGCAGGAATGCGCAATTGTTTCAGGCCGCGCGGCGCGGACGAGAATCTGGCGACTTCCACCGCGCAGAAATATTCGAAATTCCCGTCTTCATCCATATTCGCGCTGACGCCGATCGGGATCGGATTCGCCTTGTCCGGAATCTCGCCATAGAGCGCCATGAATTTCTGCCATTGGCCGGGAATGTCTTTCGGGTCCGAGAAGGCATGGCGTTCCGCCAATCCGACGACAAGCATCGGCTTGCCCGCCACGATCCGAGGCGCTTCCAATTCGGCGCGGCCGTCGTCCGGGATTTTCATCGCTTCAATCATAGCCAGATCCTCCGTTTTGGCCTTGCGCCGAACCATTTCGGGCGTGCAGCCGAATTGCGCGCGGAAGGCGCGCGTAAAGGCCTCGTGCGAGCCGTAGCCGGCGTCGAGCGCGAGATGGAGAATGTCAGGGGCGCCCATCGCCAGGGCCTGCGCGGCGGCCGTCAGGCGCCGCGCGCGCACATATTGCATCACCGAAACGCCGGCGCTTTCGCCAAACGCATGGGCGAGGTGATAGCTTGACACGCCGCAAGACCTGGCGATCTCGCCGAGCGTGAGGTCGCGGTCGAGATGGCGTTCGATCATCCGGAGCGCCTTGCCCGTCAGCGTCACCGCGCGCCTCCTATTGTTTCGAATTGTAGCGAAACTCTATCAGAAGGAATCGGGGGCGCTTGATCGCGATTGCGGGGCGCCGAGGTGGACCGAAGCGGCGCGATGAGGCAAATTCGCGCTCCCGTGAATGCGCGGGCTGTCGAATCGTCGCTCGCATAGGCGACTCCAAAAGAAAAGGCGACGCGCGATGCGTGTGTGGATCAAGGACCCAATCGCGATTCTCGCCGAAGGCGCGGAGCGCGGAATCGTTGTCGAGGGGACGCGCATCGTCGAGCTGGTCGCGCGCGGCGCGACGCCGGCTGCGCCTGTCGGCACGACCTTCAACGCTTCGCGCCATGTCGTGCTGCCGGGCCTCGTCAATACGCATCATCATTTCTATCAGACGCTGACGCGCGCGCATCCGGACGCGATCAACCGGGATTTATTTCCCTGGCTTGTCGCGCTCTATCCGATCTGGGCGCGTCTGAAGCCCGCGCACCTGCGCGCCGCCGTGCGGCTCGCCTTGACCGAGCTTCTGCTCTCAGGCTGCACGACGGCCGCCGATCATCATTATCTCTTCCCGGCCGGGCTGGAGAACGCGGTCGATATCGAAGTCGAGGAGGCGCGCAAACTGGGCCTGCGCATGACGGTGACGCGCGGCTCGATGAACCTGTCGAAAAAAGACGGCGGCCTGCCGCCCGACGAAGTCGTGCAAGATGAAGATACGATTTTACGCGACAGCGAACGCGTGCTGAACTTGTTCCATGATCCGAGGCCCGGCGCCGATATCCGCATCGCGCTCGCGCCGTGCTCGCCTTTCTCGGTGACCAAACGGTTGATGATGGATACGGCGCGGCTTGCCGAGCAGCATGATTGCCAGCTCCATACGCATCTGTGCGAAAGCAAGGACGAGGAGCGTTTCTGCCTCGATGTGTATGGCATACGGCCGGTCGATCTCCTGGAGGAGACCGGCTGGATGAGCCCCCGCACTTGGTTGGCCCATGGCATTCATTTCAGCGCCGAAGAGGTCGGGCGCCTGGGCCGCGCGGGCGTCGGCGTCTGCCATTGCGCGGCGTCCAATATGGTGCTCGCCTCGGGCATCTGCCCGACCAAGGATCTCGACGCCGCCGGCGCGCCGGTGGGCATCGGCGTCGACGGCTCAGCCTCGAATGATTCCTCGAATATCATGGAGGCGGTCCGCCACGCGCTGATGATCGGGCGGCTGCGCTATGGCGCTTCGGCGGTCACCCATCTCGATGTCTTGCGCTGGGCCACCGAGGGTTCGGCGCGCTGTCTCGGGCGCGACGACATCGGCCGCATCGCCGTCGGGCTGGAGGCGGATCTCGCGATGTTCACGCTCGATGAGCCGCGCTTCAGCGGCGCCCATGACCCGCTCGCCGCGCTGGTTCTGTGCGGCGCCCACCGCGCCGACCGCGTGATGATCGCGGGCCAATGGCGCGTCATCGCCGGCGCGCCGGTTGGCGTCGACGTGGCGGCCGTCGTGGCGGAGCACAAGGAAGCGGCGCGCGCCTTCGCCTGAGGCGTCGCGCCATGACAAATCACCCCAGCAGCAGCTCGATATCCCCAGCCATATCCGCCGGCTTCTCGGTTGGCGCAAAGCGCTTGACCACATTCCCCGTTTTGTCGACCAGGAACTTCGTAAAATTCCATTTGATCGCCTGCGTGCCGAGCAGGCCCTTGGCCTCGCTTTTGAGCACCTGGTAGAGCGGATGCGTCTCGTCGCCGTTGACCTTGGTCTTGGCGAAAAGAGGGAAAGTCACGTCATATTCGAGGTTGCAGAAATTCTTGATTGCGGCCTCATCGCCCGGCTCCTGATGGCCGAATTGGTCGCAGGGAAAGCCGAGCACTACCAGGCCACGCTCTCGATACCGCCGATAGAGCGCCTCGAGCCCTTCATATTGCGGCGTGAAGCCGCATTGGCTGGCGACATTGACGACAAGCATCACTTTGCCGGCGAACGCGCCGACCTTTTCCGCCTCTCCGTCGATGGTCTGCAGATCGATGTCGTAGATGGGGTTCATGGAAGATAGGCTCCGGGGTGGCGTCGATTGTCTCAGTTGCACTCAGGACGCAGGGGCGTCCTCAACCCATGGATTGAACACGGGGGCCCGCGCCCGCATATGGTCGGCCGTATCGCGGCTCACAATCGTCAGGCCGTGGACCAGTCCGGTCGCCGCGATGATGAGGTCGGGCTGCGAGAATGTGTGGCGCGCCTTGCGCCCGTCCTCGACCAGCAGGCGCCATTTGAACATGACGTCTTCGCTCACCGGCAAGACGCGGTCCTCGAACATCGGCCGGACGCGATGCGTCAGCCAATCCGCCAATTCGGCGCGGCGCGCGGGATCGGCGACGCGTTCGATGCCGAAGCGTATCTCGGCCAAAGTCACCGAACTGACAAACAGAAGATCGAGCTTCTGCGCCGCGACAAACGCCACGACCCTGGGCTCAGGCCTCGCCCTGCGCAGTTCCGACAGGATATTGGTGTCGAGCAGCCAGCCGGTCACAAATTGATGTCTCGGACAGACATTTTTCCGCGCGCAGGCTCAATCTCGATATCGCGATGGGGCGACGCCTGCATAGCTTTGACCAGTTCGCCGCCGCTTCGTTCGCCGCGCAGACGGCGGAACTCCTCGGCGGAGAGGACGACGACTTCGTCGCGTCCATGCACCGTCACATATTGGGGGCCATCGCTATGGACGAGGCGTACAAGCTCGCTGAAGCGCGCTTTCGCATCCTGCAAGGCCCAATGGGCCTTCGGGACGTCGGCTGATTTCCTGCGAGAGCCCGTCGGCTTGGTCATGAAGTTCCCCAATACTAGTCATTCTGACTAGAATAATGCGCGCCGCTGCTTTTTGCAATCGCCAATTGCCCGGCGCCGTGGAATCGCAAGTCGCACAACTATCCCGGCGCAAGGCGCCGCCTCGATTGTTTGACTTGACCGTCGCATCGCCCAATGATGATCGCGGCGAGGCGGCCCATGCAAAGCGCTTCCCGCCGTCTCGGGGAAACGCGGTCATGCTGCTCAATTTCTTCAAACACGGCAGCAACGCCTTACTGGCTCTGGGTATCTTGGCGATCCCGCTCTGGGCTTTGTTGGGCGGCCCGCATCTGTCGCCCCTATGGATCGTCGTCGGCGCGCTGCTGTTTTATCTCAGCGAGTATTCCTGGCACCGTTTCGCCTTTCATGCGCCGCCTGCGCCGTGGGGCTGGATGCGGCGCCTGCAGCATCGTCTGCATTACGATCATCATGCCGAACCGAACCGGCTCGATCTGCTGTTCCTGCCGTTCTGGTTTCTTGGCCCCAACCTCGTCATCACCGCCGCGCTGGTTTACGCGATCCTGGGCGTCGCAGCCGTCGCGCCGGTCATGCTTGGCGTGATGCTGGCGATCTTCCATTACGAATGGGTGCACTACGTCGCCCACATCCCGTACCAGCCGCGCACCCGCTTTGGCCGCTGGATGAAGCAATATCATCTGCGCCATCATTTCATCAGCGAGAAGCTATGGTTCGGCGTCAGCAATCCCTCGCTCGACCTGGTTTATCGGACCTGGCGCGAGCCCAAGGGCGTCGAGAAAAGCGCGACGGTGCGCAAGCTTTATTCCTAACCGTCATTGCGAGCGGAGCGAAGCAACCCAGGTGTCGTGACCGTTGCTCGCGAGCGTCGCAACGTTACGTGGTGCTATTCATGGCTCGCGAAGCAAACAATGCGGCCAAATCCGTTGACGTCACGACCTCTGGATTGCTTCGCTCCGCTCGCAATGACGATTGAGCGATTCCCTCACTCCAGCCCGACCGCCAGACTCTCCTCCAGCATCATCCGCGCCCTGGCGCGCAGCTTCTCGGTCTCGCTCTTGAGTTGACCGCAGGCCGCCAGAATATCGCGCCCGCGCGGCGTGCGCACCGGGCTGGCGTAGCCGGCGTTGAAGACGATGTCGGAGAAGCGCTCGATCGTCTCCCAGTCCGAACATTCATAGACCGTGCCCGGCCAGGGATTGAACGGGATGAGATTGATCTTGGCCGGCAGGCCTTTGAGCAGGCGCACCAGCGCGCGCGCCTCGGCGGGCGTGTCATTCACGCCTTTCAGCATCACGTATTCGAAGGTGATGCGCCGCGCGTTCGAGGCGCCGGGATAGGCGCGGCAGGCCGCGAGCAAATCGTGGATCGGATATTTCTTGTTGAGCGGCACCAAAGTGTCGCGCAGATCGTCATTCGTCGCATGCAATGAAATGGCGAGCATCGTGCCGCATTCCCGGCCCAAAGCCTCAAGCTGCGGAACCACGCCGGAGGTCGAGACCGTGATGCGGCGCTTGGACAGCGAAAGCCCCTCGCCATCGGTCAGGACGCCGATCGCGTCGCGCACGCAATCGAAATTATAGAGCGGCTCGCCCATCCCCATGAACACGACATTGGACACCGCCCGCACGCCCTCGCCGGACGGCACGATGCCGTCGGTCGGCGCGACGCCGCCCGGGAAATCGCCGAGGCGATCGCGCGCCACCATCACCTGCGCGACGATCTCGGCCGTCGTCAGATTGCGCACGAGTTTTTGCGTGCCGGTGTGGCAGAAAGTGCAGTTCAGCGTGCAGCCGACTTGCGAGGAGACGCAAAGCGTGCCGCGATCGGCCTCCGGGATATAGACGCATTCGATCTCCGCGCCTTTGTCGAACGGCCCGGTCGGCTTCATCTTGATGAGCCATTTGCGCGTGCCGTCGCTGGAGACCTGCTCGGCGGCGATCGCCGGGCGCTCCAGCGTGAAACGCTCCGCCAGCAGAATGCGCATCGGCTTGGCGACATTGAGCATGTCGTTGAAATCGCGAACGCCGCGGAAATAAATCCAGTGCCAAAGCTGCGCGGCGCGCATCTTCACCTCGCGCGCGGGCAGGCCGAGCGTGCGCAAAGCGTCGCCAAGCTCCGTGCGCGTTGCGCCAGCGAGAGAGGGCTTGATCGGGGCCAGCGCAGAGGGCGCGGCGAGAGGCAGGGCGGCGTTCATGGCGCGTTCTAGCACGAGGAGTGCGGCGGGAAAAAGGGTGTCAATATCGCTCTTGCCGGCGGTCCGCGTCGCCTCGCGCTCTCCATTTCGTGAACGCCTCGCCGCCGGCCGATCGTTAGTTCCGCCTTAATCTCCCTCCAGCCTTGAAACTCTGGCGTTTCGCCAGCGTTGCAACCTCAGCGGTTTGCCCGCGCCGCCGGCGCGAGCGGCGCAAAACCCTGGAGCGCGATCGCATGCTCTCTCTTTCCATCAATGGCCAGGCTCATGAGCTCGATATCGAGCCGGAGACGCCGGTGCTTTGGGTGCTTCGCGATGAGATCGGCCTGACCGGCACGAAATTTGGTTGCGGCATCGCCCAATGCGGCGCCTGCACGATCCATGTCGATGGCGTCGCGACGCGCTCCTGCCAGTTTTCCGCCGGCGACGCGGTCGGCAAGAGGATCCTCACGATCGAAGGCCTCGGCGCTGCGCATTTGCACGCCGTGCAGACGGCCTGGATCGAGAACGACGTGCCGCAATGCGGCTATTGCCAGTCCGGCCAGATCATGGCCGCGGCGAGCCTGCTGGCGCAAAATCCATCGCCGTCGGACGCCGATATCGACGCCGAGATCACCAATATCTGCCGCTGTGGAACCTATCCGCGCATCCGCGCTGCGATCCATCGCGCCGCCGCGCTGGCCAAGCTTTAGAGGGCGCCGCCATGAACGCCATTGTCTCGCGCCGTTCGTTCATCGCCGCCAGCCTCTCGGCCGCCGGCGGCCTTGTCGTGATGGTCGCCATCCCGCGCTTCGCCTCGGCGGTACCGCTCGGCCCCGAACCCTGGGGGCCCGAAGAACTCACGACCGCGAACGAGGTCAACGCCTTTGTTGTTGTCGAGCCCGACGGGACGATCCTGCTGCGGATCGCCAAATCGGAGATGGGCCAGGGGGTCATGACTTCGCTGGCGATGATTGTTGCGGAAGAACTTGAATGCGATTTTGCGAAGGTCAAAGTCGAATATGCTTCCGCCACCCGCAATTTTATGGATGGCGGCGTCTACGGAGACATGCAGACGGGCGGCTCCTCTTCGGTGCGCCGCTCGCGCGTGTCTCTGCAACAGGCCGGCGCTTCGGCGCGGGCGCGGCTCATCAGCGCCGCCGCGACGCGCTGGGGCGTCGCGCCCATTGCCTGCGTCGCGCGCGGCGGGAGCGTCTTTCATGAGGCGTCAGGCCGCTCAGCGGTCTATGGGCAGCTTGTCGGCGACGCGGCCAATGTCTCCTTGCGCGAGGAGCCGGCGATCAAGACGCCCGAGCAGTTCAGGCTGATCGGTCAGCGCCAGGCGCGGCTCGACACGCCGGTCAAAGTCACCGGCGCCGCCAAATTCGGCATCGATACGCGCCTGCCCGGCATGGTCTATGCCGCCGTCGCCAATTGCCCGGTGTTCGGCGGCAAGGCGAAGAGCTACGACGAGGCGGCGATCAAGAACAAGCGCGGCTTCATCGCCGTCGTGCCCGTTGAAAATGGGGTCGCGGTCGTCGCCGATCGGTTCTGGCGCGCCAAGGAAATGGTCGCCGCTTTGCCGATCGTCTGGGACGAAGGCGCAGCCGCCGCGACCGACAGCGAAAAGTTTCGCGCCGACTATCGCGCCGCGCTCGACGGCCCTTTGACCAACGCCGCCAAACGCGGCGACGCGAAGAGCGCGCTCGCCGCTTCGCCCAAAATCGTCGAGGCGCTGTACGAAGTCCCCCATCTCGCCCATGCGCCGATGGAGCCGCTGAATGCGACGGTTCATTGGCGTCCCGACCGGATCGACGCCTGGATCGGCACGCAATCGGCGGACGCCGCTTTGAAACTGGCGGCGGAAGTCGGCGGCGTCGATCCGCGCAATGTATTCATTCACAATTGCTATCTTGGCGGCGGTTTCGGCCGGCGCGCGGTCAATGACGAATTGCGCCAGGCGGTCCAGGTCTCAAAGGCGATCGCCAAACCGGTCAAGCTGGTGTGGACGCGCGAACAGGACATCCAGCATGACCGTTATCGCCCGCAGGCCGCCCTGCGGCTGAAGGCCGGCCTCGGCGCCGACGGCATGCCGACGGCTTTCGATTTTCGCACGGCGGTCGGCTCGATCACGCGCTCGCTAGGCTGGGGCGCGGCGAGCAGCGGCGTCGAGCCGAGCGCGGTGGAGGGCCTGTCCAATGTTCCCTATCTCGCCAGCGCGCTGAATGTCGATTGCCTGCTCAAGAACACGCATGTGCCTGTGATGTTCTGGCGCTCGGTCGGCTCGTCGCAGAACGCCTTTGCGGTCGAGAGTTTTATCGACGAACTCGCCCATGCCGCCGGCAAGGACCCGCTCGACTATCGCCGCGCTTTGCTCGCCGGCAAGCCGGATTTTCTCGCCGTGCTCGACAAGCTCGCCGACAAGGGCGAATGGGGCAAGGCGCTCCCGGTGGGCTCCGCACGCGGGCTCGCCATCCATGAGAGCTTTGGCACGATCGTCGGCGAGATCGCTGAGGTCGCGGTGAGCAAGAGCGGCGAAGTGAGGGTCGAGCGCGTCGTCGCCTGCGTCGATTGCGGCCATGTCGTTAATCCGCTCAATGTCGAGATGCAGATCGAGAGCGCCGTGCTCTACGGCCTGACTGCGGCCCTGTTTGGCGAGATCACGATCAAGAAGGGCGCGGTCGAGCAAGGCAATTTCGACGATTATCAGATCGCCCGCATGGCCGACGCGCCGACCATCGAAACGCATTTCGCGCTGTCGGGCGGCGGCAAATGGGGCGGCATTGGCGAGCCCGGCACGCCGCCGATCGCCCCCGCCATCGCCAATGCGATTTTCACGATCACTGGCAAACGCATCCGGTCGCTGCCCCTGAAGAACGCGGCGCTCGGGGCGTAGACGCGGCGTGGAGGACCCCCTTCTCCCGAGAATCGGGAGAAGGTGGCCGGCGGAGCCGGCCGGATGAGGGCCTCACGGCGTGAAGGCCCTTTTTCTGCGGCGCCCAGCTTCGAACCCCTCATCCGACCTCGCTTCGCGAGGCCACCTTCTCCCGATTCTCGGGAGAAGGACCACGGCCGCTTTCTTTTCGCCCGCGCCCCTGCTAGCAGCCGCGTCCATGACTGACGCATCGCTCGCCTCTCCACAAACCTCGCCCGCCGCCACCCTCATCGGTTGCCTCGCGATCCTGCTTTGGTCGGCGCTTGCCCTGCTGACAGCCGCGTCGGGCGAGGCGCCGCCGTTTGAACTGGCGGCGCTGACTTTCGCGATCGGCGGCGGCTTTGGCCTCGTCTATGCCGCCGCGCGCGGACGCCTCGGCGCCTTCCTCCAGCCCTGGCCCGTTTGGCTGGTCGGCATCGGCGGGCTGTTTGGCTATCACGCGCTTTACTTTGCGGCGTTGCGCCGCGCGCCGCCGGCCGAGGCGAGCCTGATCGCCTATCTCTGGCCGCTGCTGATCGTCCTGTTCTCGGCGCTGCTGCCGGGCGAGCGCTTGAGCCTGCGCCATATCCTGGGCGCCGTGCTCGGATTGGCCGGCGCCGCCGTTCTGTTTGCAGGCAAGGCGGGCGGAGGATTGTTCGTCAACGCCGGCGGCGCGACGCTGGCTGGCTATGGCCTGGCGCTTTGCTGCGCTTTCGTCTGGTCCGCCTATTCGCTGCTGTCGCGCCGCCTCAAGGCGGCGCCGACCGAGGCGGTCGCGGGCTTTTGCCTCGCGACGGCGGCGCTCGCCGCTCTGTGTCATTTCGCCTTCGAGACGACGATTATTCCCGCCAATGCGGGCCAGTGGCTGGCGATCGTCGGGCTCGGGCTGGGGCCGGTCGGCCTCGCCTTTTATGTCTGGGATTACGGCGTCAAGAACGGCGACATCCGCCTGCTCGGCGTTGCGGCCTATGCGGCGCCGGTGCTGTCGACGCTGATCCTGGTCGCCGCAGGCTTTGCGCCGGCGACGCCTTCGCTGGCGCTGGCCTGCGCGCTGATCGTCGCCGGAGCGGCGATCGCCTCATTCAAGCCGAAGGCGGCCCAATAAAAAGGCCGGCGCGAGGCCGGCCTTGATGGATGAGACCTTGAGCGAAAGCCCTCAGGCTTCGACGGCGGTCTTGGGCTTGAGAACCTGGCGGCCGCGATACATGCCGCTTTTCAGGTCGATATGATGGGGACGGCGCAATTCGCCCGAATCCTTGTCTTCGACATAGGTCGGGGCTTTCAGCGCATCGGCCGAGCGGCGCATATTGCGGCGCGAGGGCGAGGTTTTACGTTTCGGAACGGCCATAATGCTCTCCAAAGGGGGACCGGGGAGGCAAGCCCGCCACCGGGAAGCGCGCCTCCTACAACAAAACATCGGATAAGGCCAGCCCTTTCGCCGCCGCAAATCCCGCTCAAATCCCCATTTGTCGGCTGGCGAGCTCCTTCATGATCTCCTCGGTTCCTGCGCCGATCGCATTGACCTTCACTTCGCGATAGATGCGCTCGACCTTGGCGCCGCGCAAAAAGCCGGCGCCGCCGAATATCTGCACGCCCTCCGATGCGCAAAAGGCCATGGTCTGCGTCGCCTGGTTCTTGAGCATGCAGATTTCGGCGACTGGATTTTCGCCCTGCTCGACGCGCCAGGTGAGCAGTTCGAGCATGGCCTGCGTCGCCGCGACGCGCTGCGCCATATCGACCAGTTTATGCCGGATGACCTGATGATGCGACAGCGGCTTGCCGAAGGTCACGCGCTGTTTGGAATAGGCGATCGCCTCATCCAGGCAGACGCGCGAGAAAGCGTTGCAGAACGCCGAGCCGTTCAGGCGCTCATCGTTGAAATTGAGCATGATCGTCTTGAAGCCGCTGCTTTCTTCGCCGATGAGGTTGGCGGCGGGCACGCGGCAGTTGTCGAAATAGAGGGTCGCGGTGTCGGACGCCCACCAGCCCATTTTGGCGAGCGGCGTGCGCTGCAGGCCGGGCGTATTCCCCTCGATCAGCAGCAGGCTGATGCCGCCGGCGCCGGTTCCCCCCGTGCGCGCTGCGACGGTGAGGAAATCGGCGCGCATGCCCGAGGTGATGAAAGTCTTGGAGCCGTTGACGATATAATGATCGCCCTCGCGCCGGGCTGTCGTGCGCAAATTGGCGACATCCGAGCCGCCGCTCGGCTCGGTGATGGCGAGCGCGGCGATCTTTTGGCCCGACAGGATTTGCGGCAGCACGCGCGCCTTCATTTCCGGCGAGCCGCGCCGCAGAATGGGCGGCGCCGCGATGGCATGGCTGAACAGACCGGCGCAAACGCCTCCCGAGCCGGCGCGCGCGAGTTCTTGCATCGCAAGGATCGTCATGAAGCGATCGCCTTCGGACCCGCCATATTCCGAGGGATAGCCAAGGCCGAGATAACCGATCTCGCCGGCCTTCAAATAAAGATCGCGCGGAAATTCTCCGGCCTCGTCCCATTGCGTCGCATAGGGCTCGATCTCGCGGGCGACGAAGCGGCGGATGGAATGACGGAACGCCTCGTGCTCGGGGCCATAAAACGGGCTGCGTGGCGCCGTTTCGGCGTCGGCCTGTTCCTTCATCGCTGACCTCCTTCGCCGGCCTCCAGGGCATCCCGCAAACGGCGTTCGAGCGCCGGCTTGTCCTTCAGCGCGCATTCGAACACGACGAGCGTGCGCCAGCCGAGCGCCGCCAGTGCTTTGAGATGGGTCGCGTCGCGCGCGCGATTTCTGGCGATCTTGGCGCTCCAATAGGCGGCGTTGTCTTTTGGCGCACGGGCGCCGCGCTTGCAATCATGGCCGTGCCAGAAGCAGCCATGCATGAAAATGGCGAGGCGGCGCGGGCCATAGACGATATCGGGCTTGCCCGGCAGATCGGCTCGATGCAGCCGATAGCCCGGCTTTATGCTGCGCAGCATTGTGCGCAGCATAAGCTCGGGCGCCGTGTCGCGCGACTTGACGGCGCGCATGATCGCGGAGCGCTCCGCAGTGGGTTTGCCCGCGGCCCTCATGCGGGCGGGCCGCGCGTCGGTTCCCTTTTGGCTTCGCTTCGCGCCCTAGTTAGCGGAAGAAGCAAGTCGCTCAAGAAACGCCCGAACGGTGCCGCGACTCCGTCGCCGATGAGGATGGTTTCGAAAACCTTAGCCCGCAGCGCGGGCTCATAAACGTCAGATGTCATAAACAAGAGCGCCACTCAGGATTGTAACGTTATCAGGCTCACCTCCGAGTAGTTCCACGCTTTAGTCGTCGCCGCTATCGCCTTCTACCTCCCTGGCAAGGCCAAGTAGCTCTCGGTGGTACTTCTGGAGCCGTTGAAAGTGTGCTTGGATAGCGACCGCGATTTCCTTGGAGTTCTTCACTGCCAGAAAGTGGCCCACGATCTGGCGATAGTGCTCAGCTTGGCGTGGGAGGCGTAGCGCCGGGTCTTTCTTTTCCTTAATTTCAGCGTTCGCCATCACTTGAATTTTCTGAGTCGGCTCCGGTACTCTTGTCCTCCGTGGCGGTAGCTTCGGCACTTTGCCATTCATAAGAGCAGACCGAGCGTGGAACTCATGAAAAAGCGCGTCCTCGACGGCGCCTATATCCGCCCTGTTTCCGACAGGGTAAGCCCAGACCCAGGCGATCTCCCACACGTCGACTTGCCGGTTCGCGATGATGTCGCTCCTAGCTGATGTGAGATGTCGATTTACTCGGGCGCGGATACCATCGACAGACTGCCCGACATAGATAGGCACCTGATCGAGATCGCAAAGAACATAACAGCCGATTTCGTTTGTGAGCGTACGAACTGCCTTGCTTCGGAAGGCTAGGTCTATCGCCATTCCCTACTCCGCCGCGATTAATTCTTCTGCTCGATTTGTCGCCAACATCGGTTCTAGAACGCGCTCCGCGAGGTGCCGCACCACGGGCACGCAAACCCCGTCGCCACACACATGATAAGCTTCGTTGTAACGTGCAGGAAGCAAGTAGTCGTCATTCAACCCCATAAGCCGCGCTGCTTCGCGAGATGATAAGAGTCGCGAACGTATCGTCTTGCCTTCGACCACGAGAATGGTTTGGCGAGAAGAGCCGCCTGCTGGCGTGCGCAGGCATCCGGAGATATCGTCGAAGCGGACTTCCGCGCGCTGGCGCTTGATGCCTTTTTCATCGGGACGTGTGCGTCTGTAGATTGCGCCCACTATACGGCGCCCGGATTTTCTGGCGTTCGCAACCTTATCGCGGTTCAATGGCGACATCAGCCCGAGCAGGTACTTAGTTTCGGCGGCATTATGCCATTTCACGCTTGTCGGATTCTCTTCAATAAGGTCCGCGAAGACCATATTTCGGACGGCGGGCATCGGGACGTTCCACCAAACCCATTTTCTCTTCGCTTCGTCGGTCATTGCGGCATGCGCTCCGAGGAGCGACGCCGGATGCCAGCTCCGCTGCGGACCCTCGGTTGTGAGCCCTTCCGGGATCGTCTCACCCTTGCGGATAGCGATGAAGAATACGCGCGGGCGCGACTGCGGGACGAAATGAGCCGCGTTGATCACCACAGCTCCGAAACGGTAATCCGATCCCGAAAGGGCCGAAGCGATTGCGGCAAAGTCCTTGCCGCCGTGGGAGGTCAAGCAACCGTAGACATTCTCAAGAACGATGGCGCGTGGGGCGCGGCCGTCTTGAACGAGGCCACGCATCAGCTTCCAGAACGGCCAAAACGTTCCGGACCGCGTCTTGGCGTCGTCGCGCTCGCGACCGAGGCCTCGATAGTCGCCAGCGAGCGAAAGATCTTGGCAGGGAAATGACGCCCATGAAAGGTCGACGGTCTTGGCTGGCAGGTCGGCTAGCGTAAGCTTGGCGACATCGCCGTGCTTAATGTCCCCGCAACCCCAATTGGCCTCGTAGGTCGATACTTTCATCTCGTCGAAGTCGTTGGCGAACAGGCAGCGCCATGAAACACCGAGCCCGGCGCGCGCCATACCGCCGCCAGCAAAAAATTCGCAAAATGTAAATTGGGCCATGTCGACGACCGTCTCCCGATCCGAGACTAGAGTGAGCGGCTAACTTTCGAAACTGCCCTTCTCCGAGTTCGTAGGATTGGTGTGACTCTTCTGTGGATGGCGTACGACGGCAACAAACAGTCGATCGGCAAATCGACTCAGTGAGCGCCGAACAGGTTCACTCTTCGTTCTTTACAGGCGGTAAATTGGATAAGCAATCGTCTTCGCCGATATTCCATTCGAGTTGCACCGATGCGCGAGTTGAATGGTTCGCTCGGCGCGCCATGCCGCCGCCGCAGAAGAATTCGTAGAAACCTAGCTTGTCCATCGCGCGCGATTCGCCTCCTGGCGCGAGCGTAAATCATTTTGCGTCCGACAGCGCGCGCCAGCCGGCATCTTGACGCCGGCCCCTCCTTTCCTGTGAATGGCGCCATGAGCGCGATATCCTTTCCCTTTCCCATCTTCGTCTGCGATACCGGCGGCACCAATGTGCGCTTCGCCCTGAAGAGCGCGCCCGATTCGCCTCCGGGCGAGGCGGTCCATTTGAAGACTCACGAATATCCAGGGCTTGGCGAAGCGATCGAGGCGGCGGCGGCCAAGCTCGGCGCCCGGCCGCGTTCGGTCATCGCCTGCGGGGCCGGGCCGGTCGATGGGCGCACGCTCAAGCTCACCAACGCGCCATGGCTGATGGACGGGCCGAAGGTCGCCAAGGCGGTCGGCCTCGACCAGGGGCTGCTGCTCAATGATTTCGAGGCGCAGGCTTTGTCGCTGCCGACCATTCCCGATCAATGGGCGCGGCTGATCGGGCCGGCGCGCTTTTCTCCCGGCAGCGGTCCACAGGTCATTCTGGGGCCCGGCACTGGCCTTGGCGTCGGCGCCCTTGTCGAAGCGGCGGGGCGCCATACGCCGCTGGCTTCTGAGGCCTGCCATACTGATTTCGGGCCAATCGACGACGAGGAGGCGGCGATCTGGCCGCATCTGGAGCGCGTGTATGGCCGCGTCACCACCGAAAGCGTGATGGCCGGTCCCGGGCTCGTGCGGCTGCATGCGGCGCGGCTGGCGTCTCTGTGCAAGCCGGCCGAAGGGCTGGATGGGGCGGCGATCGTCGATCGCGCGCATCAGAATCGCGCGGGCGACGAGGCGGCGACGGTCGCTCTCTACTGGCGGCTCATCGCCCGGTTTGCCGGCGACATGGGCGTGACCTTCGTCGCGACGGGCGGCGTCACGCTGTCCGGCGGCGTGTTGCCGCGCATTCTCGATCTTCTCGACGAGAAGGCGTTTCGCGCCGCCTTCGAGGCCAAGGCCCCGGTCGACGCGATGGCGCGCCGCATTCCGACGCGGCTGGTGACCCATGCCGACGCTGTGCTGGTCGGCATGGCCGCCATCGCCGCCAAGCCGGAGCTTTATGCGATCGATTATTCCGGCCGGTGCTGGAAGTAAGATCGTCGGATCAGGCTCTACGCCGCCGCGAAGATCATCCGGTGGCCCTTGGCCGTGTCCATATACTCGCGCACGCGCCGAATCCGGCCGTCCTCCAGTTCAAGGACAAAGCAATAATCGTTGTCGTAAGGCGCGCCGTTCGACAATGTCGCCTGCAAACGCTGCTCGACCACGACGACATTGCCGTCGCCGTAAAAGCCCGCGAAATCGACCTTGACGTCGCGACTGAACAATTTGCCAAAATCGACTGCGATGAAGTGAACGATCTTCGCCTTGCCCATCATGTGATGGGTTGCATTGAGCGCGATCGCCGTCGCGTTCCCTGGCGGGGCGAACCATTGGGCGTCTTCGGTGAACATGGCTGCGATCTCAGCGGGATCGCGGCTGGCGAACGCCTTCCATGTCGCCATCACCGCGCGTTTGTTGTCTTCGGCGTTCATCATGCGGTCTCCTGTTGAACCGACTGCAAAACCGGCGCGGCGCCGCTCTCGTGCGCCAGCAGCCAGCGTTTGCGGTGGATGCCGCCGCCAAAGCCGGTCAGTGACGCGTCGGCGCCAATCACCCGGTGACAGGGAACGAAGATCGCGATCGGATTGGCGCCATTGGCGAGGCCGACGGCGCGCATCGCCTTGGGCCGGTCAAGCCGCGCCGCCAGAGCGCCATAGCTGAGGGTGGCTCCCGCCGGGATCTGCCGCAGCGCGGCCCAGACCGCGCTCTGGAATTCCGTTCCGTTTGTTGCGACCGGCGTCTGGGCGACGGCGCCCCAATCGCCCTCGAAATAGGCGTCGAGCGCGCGTCTGGCCGTCGAGACGTTTTGCGCCTTATCGAGCGCGATCGCGTTCTCGCCATAGCGGCGCCGGAACAACCGCCACATCCGATCTTCGTGATCCTCCCAGTCCACGGCGCGCAGGCGATGCTGGTCATCGGTGACGATCAGCATGACGCCGGTCGGCGTGCTCGCGCGTTCGAGATGGAAGGTTTGGACAGACATGGCGATCTCCGGCAAACGACGCCGTGACCATCGCCCGGGCGGCTGTCGGCGTCTGGCGGTTTTCGGACACCGTCATCCCGCCACGTCGCGGAAATGACCATGTCCGAAAACCGCTAGACGGGGGCGGCCTTTCACAACATATCTAACGCATGGATCTCGATCACGACGCCTGCTACCGCGCGATCAGCCAGCGCGACGCCCGTTTCGACGGGCGCTTGTTCATCGGCGTGAAGACGACGGGCATTTACTGTCGGCCCGTCTGCCCGGCGCGCACGCCGCGCGCGCAGAATGTGAACTTCTATCCCACCGCGGCGGCGGCGCAGGAGGCCGGGTTCCGCCCGTGCCTGCGGTGCCGGCCGGAGACGGCGCCGGATCTTGGCGCCTGGCGAGGAACATCCAATACCGTGTCCCGCGCTCTCGCCCTGATTGAACTGGGGGCGCTGGATGCGGCGGATGTCGATGCCTTGGCCAATCGGCTCGGGGTCGGGGAGCGGCAGTTGCGCCGCCTGTTCCGCCAGCATCTCGGCGCTTCGCCCGTCGCCGTCGCGCAGACCCGCCGCGTTCTCCTGGCCAAACAATTGATCCACGAAACACGTCTGCCGATGACTGAAGTCGCTTTTGCTTCGGGCTTTGGCAGCGTCCGCAGGTTCAATGAGACTTTCCAGACGTTGTTCAGCCGGCCGCCAGGCGCCTTGCGGCGCGCGAACCAGCCGGAGATTTCGGCGGGAGCGCGGGGCGACGTCAGCCTGTTGCTGCGCTATCAGCCGCCCTATGATTGGCCGGCCATGCTGGACTTTCTGCGGCTGCGCGCCATTCCGGGCGTCGAAACCGTCGCCGACGACAGCTATTCGCGAACCATCGAACTCGACGGCGTGCAAGGGAGCGTCTCGGTGAGGCCCGGCGAGGGCCATGCGCTGCGCGCGACGATCCGCTTTCCCAAATTGTCGGCGCTGCCGGCGATCATCGCCCGGCTGCGGCGCGTGTTCGATCTGGCCGCCGACCCTGTCGCCATCGGCGCTCATCTTGTGCAAGATCCGGCGCTGGCGCCTTTGGTCGCAGCGCGGCCGGGGCTGCGCGCGCCGGGCGCGTGGGACGGGTTCGAACTCGCCGTGCGCGTGGTTCTGGAGCAGCGGAACACGATTCTCGCGGCGACCCCTCTCGCGGGGCGGCTCGCCGCCGCGCATGGCGAACCTCTGGCGGCGCCGGATCGCACGCTCACGACGCTGTTCCCGCGGCCGGACGTCCTGGCGGCCGCGGATTTGGCGGTCCTCGATATTTCCAAAGACGCGGCGGCGACGATCGCCGCCATCGCCGCCGCCATTGCGGCCGATCCCCATCTGTTTGGCGCGCATCGCGGGTTGGACGAGACCGCGCAGCGGCTGCGGTCCGTCCGCGGCATGGATGAATCCACGGCGCAATATATTGCCGCGCGTCTGCTGCGCGAGCCCGACGCGTTTTCCGCAGCCGAGGTCAGTCTTGCGCCTGCGCTGATCGATGCCGAAGGTCGACGGCCGCTTGCTGGCGAACTCCTCGCGCGCGCCGAACTCTGGCGCCCATGGCGGGCCTATGCGGCGCAACATCTCTCGACCACGGCTTGATCCGGCCGAGGCGATTCCGAGCTTCTATCTTGTTCCTACGTTCGTTCGCCGCTCAAGTCTTGGGAGCGGCGCCGCATTCGTCAGGCCGGTTTGGCCTCCGCCTCGGCCGCCACCGCTTGCGGCAGCCGCGCTTCGAGACGGCGAATGACCTGGATCAGTTCGGAGACTTCGGTTTCGCGCAGGAGATCGAGCTTTTGATGCAGCAGCTCGATTTCGAGTTCGGCCTTGGCGTTGATGCCGTAGTCGGTCTGGGCGGCGGCGCGATCGATCGCCGCCTGGCGGTTCTGGCTCATCATGATGAAAGGCGCGGCATAGGCCGCTTGAAACGACAGTGCGAGATTGAGCAGGATGAAGGGATAGGGATCCCATTGCTCGACATAAGCGGTGACGTTGAGGACGATCCAGACCATCAGAATCGCGGTCTGGATGATGATGAACGGCCACGACCCCATCGTCGCCGCCACTTTATCGGCAACCTTGTCGCCCATCGAGAACTCGGGGGTGACCTTGTCGGTCTTGCTGCGGCGGGCAGAGCGCAACTGGGCGAGGAGCTTGATCTCCTGTTCGTGCAGGCGGTGCGTGATGTCGGCGATGGCGTTCATTTTAATGTCCCCGAGTCGTTTGGCCTCTATTGCGTCTATCTGTGCGACAGATTCATGAACGCGGATTGACGCGGCGTCGATTTGTTTTGTCAAGCATTGGGGGCGCTACGCCACCGTCTTCGCCGCCGCGCGTCCCGCCGTCCGGCCGGAGAACAGGCAGCCGCCCAGGAACGTCCCTTCCAGCGAGCGGTAGCCGTGCATGCCGCCGCCGCCAAAGCCGGCGGCTTCCCCGACAGCATAGAGGCCGGGGATGATCGCGCCTCCCGCGCCGAAAACGCGCGCGTCAAGATCGGTCTCCAGGCCGCCGAGCGTCTTGCGGGTCAGGATGTTGAGGCGCACCGCGATCAGCGGCCCATGAGCGGGATCGAGAATGGCGTGCGGCGGCGCGGTGCGGATCAGTTTGTCGCCGAGAAACCTCCGCGCATTATGAATGCCCATGATCTGGGCGTCCTTGGTGAAGGGATTGGCGATTTCCCGGTCGCGCGCGTCGACCGCGCGCTGGATGTCCTCCAGCTTGAGAAGATCGCCTCCCTCGAGCGCATTCATTGCAGCGACGAGATCGGGCAGATTGTCCTTCACGAGAAAATCGACGCCATGGCTCTTGAAGGCCTCGACCGGCGCCGTCGCCTTCTTGCCGATGGCGCGCCGCGCGACGAGGCGCCAATCGCGGCCTGTGATATCGGGGTTCTGCTCGGAGCCCGACAGCGAGAATTCCTTGCGCACGATGGTCTGGTTGGTGACGAACCACGAATAGTCGTAGCCGGTGCGCATGATGTGTTCGAGGGTGGCGAGCGTGTCGTAGCCGGGGAAGAGGGGCGGGGGCAGGCGCTCGCCTTTGGCGTCGAACCAGAGCGACGAAGGGCCGGGCAGGATGCGAATGCCATGCGCGGGCCAGATCGGCGCCCAATTGTGGACGCCCTCGACATAATGCCACATACGGTCGCGGTTGATGAGCCGGGCACCCGAATCTTGCACGATCCCGATCATGCGCCCGTCGACATGGGCGGGCACGCCGCAGACCATGCGTTGCGGCGCGGCGCCCAGCCGCGTTGGCCAGTTGGCGCGCACCAGATCGCGATTGCCGCCAATGCCGCCCGACGCGACGATCACCGCTTGCGCTTTCAGCGAGAAGTGGCCGACGACGTTGCGTGAACTACTCTCGCCGCGCGCGATGTCGCTCGCCTCCAGAATGGCGCCGCTCGCGCCGTCGACAGCGCCGTTGGTCGCATCGAGCGCATCGACGCGATGCCGGAAGCGGAACTCCAGGCGCCCGGCCTGCTCGGCTTCGCGCGCGCGCCGCACAAAAGGTTCGATGACGCCCGGCCCGGTGCCCCAGGTGAGGTGAAACCGCGGCACGGAATTGCCATGCGAAAGCGCGGTCCCGCCGCCCCGTTCCGCCCAGCCGACGATCGGAAAGAACCGATGGCCCATCGCGCGCAGCCATGATCTTTTCTCGCCCGCTGCGAAAGCGACATAAGCTTCCGCCCAGCGCCGCGGCCAATGATCCTCGTCGCGATCAAAGCCCGCCGATCCCTGCCAGTCCTGCCAGGCGAGATCGAACGAATCCTTAATGCGCAGGCGGCGCTGCTCGGGACTGTCGACCAGAAACAAGCCGCCGAGCGACCAGAAGGCCTGGCCGCCCAGACTCTGTTCCGGCTCCTGATCGAGGACGATGACGCGTTTGCCTGAATCGGCGATCTCGCAGGCGGCGACGAGGCCCGCCAGCCCGGCGCCGATCACGATGACGTCGGCGTCGAGACTCATGGCGACCCTCCCAAAATTGCACGCCAAAAGGATGGCGCGCTATGCTCGAAACGATCAGGGGCGATCCGCCACTTCGCTCGACGCGAGCGTGTTTCACCTCCGGGAACTTGTCAATGATTGCGGGGGCGCCGCAAACCTCGCCGTCTGGCGTAACCGAGGCCGAAAATGAGACCGCCCTCCAAGACCGCCGTTTTCGAAGCCGCCAAAGCCTGGGACGTCGCGGCCCTTCGAGCGCTGTTCGAGGCGTCTCCCACCCTCGCGCGGGCGACGAATTCGAAAGGACGCACGGCGCTGCATCTCGCCTGCGCCGTGAAGCCTGACAGCGGGACGCTCGGCGAACCTAGTGGGCTCGAGACGGTCGCCGTGCTGCTCAAGGCCGGCGCCGATTTGGAGGCTGAGGCGCCGATGGATGAGGATGAGGGAGATTTTCGCGCGACGCCGCTTTGGTATGCCGTGGCGCGAGGCAAGAACCTACCCCTGGCGCAGTTTCTTTTGAAGCGCGGCGCGGATGCGAGCTATTCGCTCTAGGCCTCGGTCTGGCGAGACGATGACGTGCTATGCCGCGAACTTCTGAAGAGCAAGCCGAGGCTCGATCTCAGGGCTCACGGCGAGACACCGATTTTCTATGCCTCGCGGCTCAAGCGGTTGAAGACCTTGCACCTGTTGATCGAGGCCGGCGCGGATCCGATAATCGCGGATGATCAAGGTCGCGACGCCCTGGACATCGCGCAAGCGCGCCGCCTGCCGAAATGCGTCATCGACCTTTTGGCGGATTCCAAGCGGCGCATCCAGCTTGCGAAGTCGGGAGGCTAATGCTCAAGCGACTTGCCTCTAATCGATCGCAATGCGCTCACCGCGTTCGTCGAACAGATGAAGATCGCGCTCATGCGCGCTCAATGCAATGGGGTCTCCGGCGTTCGGCGCGTCGCGGCCGCGAATTTCGGCGATCAGCGCGACTTCGGGCGTCGCGCGGACATGCGCGTAGGAGGTCTCGCCCAGGCGTTCGACCAGTTCGACCGCACCGGCGATCTTGAAGCCCGATCCGCCCTCCGCGAGCAGATGTTCCGGCCGCACGCCGATTTTGATTTTCGCGCCGACGGGCCCCGAGAAGTTTTTGACCGCCGCGTCGAAAGCGGCGACGCCCGGGCCGGAAATCGTGACCGCTGTCGCGTTTTTTGCGGCGACGCTGGCGTCGAAGAAATTCATCGCGGGCGAGCCGATGAACCCTGCGACGAAAAGATTGGCGGGATGGTAATAGAGATCGAGCGGTTTGCCGACCTGGGCGATGAGCCCATGGTTCATCACCACGATACGGTCGGCGAGCGTCATCGCCTCGATCTGATCATGCGTGACGTAGATCATCGTCGCGCCGAGCAGGCGATGCAGTTTGGCGATCTCGACGCGGGTCGAGACGCGCAGCGCCGCGTCGAGATTGGACAGGGGCTCGTCGAAAAGAAAAACATCGGGTTCGCGCACAATGGCGCGGCCGATGGCGACGCGCTGGCGCTGACCGCCCGACAGATCGCGCGGCCGTCGTTCGAGCAGCGGCTCGAGACGCAACATGCGCGCGGCCTCGGCGACCCGGCGATCCATCTCGGGCTGCGCCATGCCTGAGAATTTCAGTCCGAACGTCATGTTCTTCTTGACGTTCATATGCGGGTAGAGCGCGTAGGACTGAAACACCATTGCGATCTTGCGATGCGCGGGTTCGAGATCGTTGACGCGACGCTCGCCGATGAAGATGTCGCCCGACGTCACGCCGTCGAGTCCGGCGATCATGCGCAGCAGCGTGGATTTGCCGCAGCCGGAGGGCCCGACCAGAACGACGAATTCGCCGTCGTCGACCGAAAGGTCGATATCCCGCAAAATGGCGGCGTCGCCATAGGATTTGTTGAGCTTTGCGATGCGAACTGTCGCCATGGCCTATGCCTGTTTCATTTGACGGCGCCGGATGTCAGGCCGGCGATCAATTGCCGTGAGAAGATGACGTAGATGACGACGATCGGCAGGATCGCGAGCGACAAAGCCGACAGCACGCTGTTCCAATCGGTGGTATATTGGCCAACGAATTGCTGGACGCCGAGCGTGATCGTATGCGTGCTGTCGCTCGATGTAAGGATCAGCGGAAACCAAAGGTCGTTCCAGACCGGCACCATGGTGAAGACGGCGACGGTGGCGATCGCCGGGCGCAGCAGCGGGGCGATCACCTCGAAGAAAATGCGCGTCTCGGGCACGCCGTCGCAGCGCGCCGCGTCGCGCAGATCTTTGGGGATCTGCTCGATGAATTCGGACAGGATGAAGATCGCCATCGGCAGGCCCTGCGCGACATAGACGAGGACCAGCGCGGTCAGCGTGTCGTTGAGGCCGGATTGGCGCATCATCGCGACGATGGCGACGGAGCCTAAGCGAATAGGCACCATAATGCCGATCGACAGAAATAGCGCGAGAAGCGTCGACCCGCGGAATTTATATTCGGTCAAAGCCCATGCCGCCATGGCGCCAAACAGGAGTACGAGCCCCATGCTGCCGAGCGTGACGATCATCGAATTGAGGAGATACGTCACGAAGTGCGACTTGCCCAGCACCTTGGTATAGCCGATGAGCGAGAAGGTGTCGGCATTCGGCGGCGAGAGCGGCGAGCCGAAGATGGCGTTGCGGCTCTTGAAGGAGTTCATGATCACAAGCAGAATCGGGAGAGTGGCCAGAAGCGTGTAAGCGAGCAAGATCACGTGCACGCCGAATATTGTGTAACGTGAGCGCATCGGCTGCCGGCCTCGATCGTCAGAATGTGTAGCGGAGCATGCGCCGCTGCACGAGGAAGAGATAGACGCAGACGCCCGCCAGGATGATGAGGAACATCACGGTGGCCACCGTCGCTCCCATCGTCGGACTGCCGACCTGCAATTGATAGCCAAAGAAGGTGCGATAGAAATAGGTGCCCAGAATGTCGCTGGCGAAATTGGGGCCCGCCAGCGCGCCTTTGACCGCATAGATGAGGTCGAAGGCGTTGAAATTACCGACGAAGGTCAGGATCGAGACCATGCCGATCGTCGGCAGGATCAGCGGCAGCTTGATATGCGTGAAGATGCGGAATTGCCCAAGGCCGTCGACGCGCGCGGCGTCGACCAGTTCTTCAGGAATATTGAGCAGCGCGGCATAGATCAGCATCATCGGAATGCCGATGAATTGCCAGACTGAAATCAGCGATAGCGTGACGAGCGCGGTCGATGGCAGGCCAAGCCAGGGCGCGAACCATGAGCCGAGGCCGATTGCTTTGAGTAATCCTTCCGCGACGCCCCAAAGCGGCGAAAGAATCAGGTTCCAGGCGAAACCGATGATCACGACCGAAAGCATGGTCGGCAGAAAGATCAATGTGCGATAGGTCGCGCGAAAGCGCAGGGCGGGCAGGCTGAGCAGACCGGCCAGCGCGATGCCGATCGGGTTTTGCACGACCATATGCACGCAAAACAGGAGAAAGTTGTTGAAGAACGCGTTCCAGAAAGGTTTCGACCAGACCTCATCGGTCAGCAGCGTCGTGAAATTGGCGAGGCCGACGAAAACATGGTCGCCGGTGTCGGTGGTTGAATAGGTCGATAGCGAGATGGTCGCCAGCAACGGATAGATCGAGAACAGCGTATAGACCGCGACAGCGGGCCCAAGAAACAGCAACATCAGCCCGATGAGGCGGGCGCGCGGCATGGACGCGACGACTTGGGAAGGTGCTGCCATGTTGGTCAGGATGTTCCGTTAAGGGCGATCGTTCAAGGTCGCCGATTTTTCCTTCCCCCCTTGTGGGGGAAGGTGGCCGAAGGCCGGATGGGGGGTCGCGCTGACCCATCAAACAAAGCGCCTTGCCTGCGCCCCCCTTTGATAGATCAGCGCGACCCCCCTCCCTAACCCTCCCCCACACGGGGGGAGGGGACACTGCCGGCGGAAGATGGTATCGCCGTGAGCTTACTTCGCGGGCTTATACCACTTGTCGAGCCCGGTCTGGAGCTGGGCGCCGGCGGCGTCGGGCGTCAACTTGCCGTTGAGGACCTGCGCCGAGACGTTCCACAATTCGTTCTCCAGGTTGGGCGTGCCGCGCGAGAGAATTTGATAGGAATTGCGGATCGTCGATTTGCATTCCTGGCGCCAGCCGACCATCGTCGCCGCGAGATCGTCGTTGACCTTGACCGGGGTCTTGGACAACGGGAAGAAGCCCGGCAGCGCATTGGCGTAAATTTCCGCGAATTCCGGGCTCGCCACCCAGTCGAGGAATTTCTTGGCGTCGTCCTTGTTCTTGGACGCCGAGTTCAGGCCCATCGCAATATCCGTGTGATCGGAGATGTAGCAATCCTTCTCGCCGGCGATCGTCGGCGCCTTGAAGGCGCCCATCGGGAATTTCGCCGAGGCGCGGAAGGTCGAAATATCCCACGATCCCGCGGCATAAATGGCGCCCTTGCCAAGCGAGAACAGGTTCTGGCTGTCCGGATAGGACTGCGCCTGATAGCCGTTGCCCATATAGGGCGCCCAGCTCGCCATTTCCTTGAACACCGCGACATATTGCGGATCGGTGAACTTCTGCTTGCCCGCGATCAGCGCGGTGCGGCCGGCTTCGCCGTCCCAATAGTTTGCGCCGATGTTCTGGAAGCCCATCGTCGCCGCTTCCCATTGATCGGCCGTGCCGAGCACCAACGGAACATAGGTTCCGTCTTTCTTCAGCTTCTCGAGCAGCGCGTTGAATTCATCCATCGTCTTGGGCTCTTCGGCCCCGACCTTCTTCAGCGCGTCCTTATTGTAGATGAAGCCGTGAATGACCGAAGCCATCGGAACGCAGAAGGTCGTCTTGCCGTCGTCCGTCGTCCAGGCGGATTTGGCGACGTCGGAAAAATTCGTCATGCCCTTGAGGTCGTTCAGGCTGTCGAGATTCTTCTTGGTGTAGAGATCGAGAGACTTGTCGAAGGGACGGCAGGTGATGAGATCGCCGGCCGTGCCGCCGGTGAGGCGCGCGCCGAGCGCGGCGTCATATTCCTTGGGCGCGGTCGCCGAAAATTCGATCTTGACATCGGGATAATGCTTGTTGAAGGCGGGGATGATTTTTGACGTCCAGATGTCGGTGTCGTCGGTGCGCCAGCTTTCGATCTTGAGATCGCCGGCCTGCGCGGCGGCGAGGCCGACAAGCATCGCCGCCAATGCGGCGCCGGCGCCCAATAGATTTTTACGCGTCTTCGTCATTTCGCTCTCCCAGTGATCGGGCGTTTTGCCCGGTGCTAAAAACTTGCGGCGCCTGGATGGAGGCGCGCCAACGCGGCGCCGACATGGCCGCCCGCTTGATGGATCATATCTTGCGCTTGCTCGCGCGTGGCGGCGCCCGAGGCGATGACGATGGCGCATTTGACATCGCCTTTCGCACGGCCGAGGCTGGCGCTCGCCGCGTCCTCGTCGACGCCCGCGACGCTCGCGATAATATGGACCGCGCGGCGGCGCAGCTTCTCGTTTTCGGGCCGGACATTGACCATGTGGCCGCGAAAGACATGGCCGAGCCGCGCATTGGCCATGGTCGAAAGCAGGCCGAGCGCGCATTTTTGCGCGGTCCCGGCGGCCAGGCGCGTCGAACCATGCAGCGCCTCAGCGCCGGAATCGAGCAGGATCGGATGGTCGGCGATATGCAGCAGCGGCGAGGCCGCGCGATTGGCCAAAGCAATAACGCTGGCGCCGCGCTCGCGCGCCGCTTTGGCGCGCGCCAAAGTGTAGGGCGTGGAGCCGCTCGCCGATATGGCGATGACGATATCGCGCTCCATCGGCCCTAGCGCCGCGATATCCGCGGAAGCGCCGCCGATGTCATCCTCGGCCGCCGAGTCGATGCGGGCGATTTCAGCCATCCCGCCGGCGATCAGGAAGACGATCCGTTCGATGTCGAGGCCGAATGTGCCGGGCAATTCGGCGCCGTCCTGCAAGGCGATCAAGCCCGAGGAGCCAGCGCCGATATAGACAAGCCGGCCGCCCGCGCGCAGCCGGTCGCTGATCGTTTCAGCGGCCCGTTCGATGGCTTCAGCGCATGCCGCTACGGAGTCGACGGCGCGCTTCTGGCTCTCCAGAAGCGCCGCGAGGAAAGGCGCATCGAATTGGCCTTGATCCTTATCGTCGCTCGGCGTGGCCATTCACCCTCTTGGCGGATTGGAAACGGTCTTGAGACAGCGGTTTCAGAGCGCGGGAAAACCAATCTTAGGACCAGTGGTTCCTACCTCTTGTCTTTAACGTTAGCCAATCGTATACCTCTTGTCTAGAGATCGTTTTCAAAAACAATCGGACGATCTCGGCGCTCACGGCACGGCGGGGCGGAAACGAAAAAGCGAGGCCAATTGGCGGCGGACGATCCATTCTTCCTTGGCGTTGACGGCGGCGCGACGCGTTGCCGGGCGCGTCTGCGCGATTCCTCCGGCGCCTTGCTCGCGCAAACGGCGGGACCGGCCGCCAATATCTATGTCGACTACGCCAGCGCCCTGAGCGTCGTGCGCGCGGCGATCTCGGAGGCGCTTGATCAAGCGGGGCTTCGCCTGGACGATTCCCGATGCGTTGCGCTGGGCCTTGGGCTGGCCGGCCTGTCGACGGGCGCCGAAGCGGCCCGCATCGTCGCTGATCTGGCGACTCTCGATTGCGTCGCGTCTGTTCGGGCCGCCAATGACGCCGTCACCGCCTGTCTTGGCGCCCATGCCGGCGCCGATGGCGGCATCGTCATCGCGGGCACCGGCTCGGCCGGCATCGCACGCGTTGGCGGCCGCGAGATCGTGATCGGCGGCCGCGGTTTTCTTCTGGGCGACGACGGCTCCGCGGCGCGCATTGGCGCCGACGCCATTCGCGCCGCGGTGCGCGCCTGCGACGGCCTTGGTCCGTCGACGCCGCTGACCCAAAGCCTCATGCAAAAATTCGCCAACGATCCCCATGTCGCATTGCAATGGGCGTTAAGCGCCAAGCCCAGCGATTATGGCGCTTTTGCTCCGGCCGTGCTTGACGCCGCGCGCGAGGGCGACGCTCTGGGCCGCTCGATCGTCGAGGCCGCCGCCTCCGCCCTCGCCGCATTGACGCGCGCCGTTCGGGCGCTCGGCGCCGATCGCGTCGCGCTCGTGGGCGGCTTGAGCGAGGGCATTCGCCCGCATCTTCCCGCCGATCTCGATTCAGCGCTGCTGCGGCCGCTGTTCGACGCGACGGACGGGGCGATATTGCTCGCCGGCGGAATCCTGCCGGCCTCCCCGAACAAGAGCGAGGGATCATGATCATCGCCGAGGCGACGCCGGCGCGCGCCACGCTCTATCGATCGGTCTGCGAGACCCTCAAGCGCGAGATCGGCGGCGGCCGCTTCGCCGATACCGAGATTTTACCGGGCGAGCGCGAACTCTCGCTGCTGCTCGATGTTTCGCGCACCACCTTGCGACGCGCCATTACCGAGCTCGTCGCGGAGGGCGTGCTCTATCATCGTCACGGCGCCGGCACGTTCATCCGCCGCGCTCTGCCGCGCGTCGATCAACCGATGTCGCGCCTGACCGGATTTACCGAGGACATGCGCCTGCGCGGCTTTGTGGCGGGCTCGCGCGAGCTTGAGCGCGGCATGTTCCTGCCAACCCCGGAGGACGCGATGATGCTGGGCGTCGGGCCCAGCGAAAGAATTTTCCGCCTGTCCCGCCTGCGCCTCGCCAGCGACGTGCCGATGGCGATCGAGCATGCCGTCGTTCCGCAGCGTTATATCGGCGAAGCCAATGCGATCGGCTCTTCGCTCTATGACGCGCTGGAGGCGCGCAATTTCAAGCCGGTGCGCGCGTTGCAGCGCTTGCGCGCGACGCTGCTGGCCGACGCGGATGCGGCCCTGCTCGGCGTCGAGCCCAAAAGCCCCGCGCTCTACATCCAGCGCATCGCCTATCTTGCCGATGGGCGCTGCGTCGAATTCACGCGCTCGTATTATCGCGCCGACACCTATGATTTTGTCTCCGAACTGACGCTTTCACCCGCTACGCGCAAGAACCGAAACTAGAGGCGCCGCTTTGTTCAAACCTCCTTCCCTGATGGCGAGAGAAATCGCCGAAACGGGCCCGATCCTCGCCCGTCAGCTCGCGGCGAATGCGTCCGCGACGGGGACAATCGCGGCCCTTCTCAAAAAACGCGATCCGCGCCTTGTCGCGACGATCGCGCGCGGCAGTTCGGATCATGCCGCGCTCTATCTCAAATATCTCATCGAGATCGCGCTGGGCGTTCCCTGCGCGTCGATCGGCCCCTCCATCGCTTCGCTCTATGATGCGCCGCTGCGGCTTGAGGGCGCGCTCGCGATAACGATTTCCCAATCGGGTCGCAGTCCCGATATCGTCGCTTTGCAGGACGCGGTCAACCGCGCCGGCGCCTTGACCCTGGCCTTGGTCAATGACGTCGATTCGCCAGTCGCGCGCGGCGCGCAATGCTTGCTGCCGCTTCATGCCGGCGTCGAGCGATCGGTCGCCGCCACCAAGTCGATGATCGCCGCGCTCGTCGCTGGCGCCGCGCTCGTCGCCCACTGGGTCGGCGACGAAAAACTCACCGCCGCCGTCGCCCGGTTGCCGGCTTTGTTGAGCGAGGCGAGCGAACCTTCGCCGCGCGCTTTGGTTGATCTTATCGCGGGCGCCAAATCAGCCTTCGTGCTCGGGCGCGGCTCCACTTTCGCGATCGCGGCCGAGGCCGCGTTGAAGCTCAAGGAGACCTGCGCGATTCATGCCGAGGCGTTTTCGTCGGCGGAGGTTCTGCATGGTCCGGCCGGCGTGATCACGCCCGGCTTTCTCATCATCGCCTTCATGCCGGCGGACGCGGCGCGCGAGGGCATGAGCGAAACATTGGAGCGCCTCGCGGCGATGGGCGCTCATGTCGTCGTCGTCGACGCGGTTGCCTCGCCGATGAAATCGGCGCTTGTCGTTCCGCCCGCCGACCATCCTCTGCTGACGCCGATCGTCATGCTGCATCGCTTCTACGCGATCGTCGAGGCCTGCGCGATAATGCTTGGCCGCGATCCCGACAATCCGCCGCATTTGCGCAAAGTGACGGAGACCAAATGATGCGGGCGTTTCAATGAGGAAGGTCTTTTCCGGCGCGCGGCTGTTCGACGGCGAGCGCATGATCGAGGATAGCGCGCTGGTCGTCGAAGACGGCGCGATTGTCGCGGTTACGCCCTTTGCGGCGCGCCCGCTTGACGCGGAGAGCTGCGACCTTCGCGGCGGCGTTCTGGCGCCGGGCCTGATCGATTGGCAGGTCAACGGCGGCGGCGGCGTATTGTTCAACGAAACGCCGACAGTCGCGGGCATTCGCGCGATCGTCGAGGCGCATCGCGGCGACGGCACGACATCGCTGCTGCCCACCCTCATCACCGATGCGCCGGACAAGTTGGAAGCTGCGCTTGCGGCCGCCGCCGAGGCGCATAGAAGCGTGCCCGGCGCGCTCGGGATTCATGTCGAGGGGCCATTCATCGACATCAGGCGCAAGGGCGCTCATCCCCTCGCGTTCATCCGCGCGATGACGCGGCAAGACGCCGACCGGCTGATCGCGGCGAAGGCCGGAATCATGGTGGTAACGCTCGCGCCCGCGGCCGTTTCGAACGATCTCATCGCCCGGCTCGCCCAGAACGGAATCATCGTCAGCATCGGCCATTCCGAAGCGACCGCCGAAGAGGCCCAAGCGGCCTTCAAAGCGGGCGCCAGCGCCGTCACGCATCTCTACAATGCGATGAGCCAGCTCGGTCATCGCCAGCCCGGTCTGGTGGGCGCCGCGCTCGCCGATCGCGGGATTGTCTGCGGTTTCATCGCCGACGGCCATCATGTGCATGAGGCGGCGGCGCGCGCGGCTTTCAACGCCAAAGGCGTCGACGGCCTCGCGTTGATCTCGGACGCCATGCCGCCGGCGGCGGGCGGCGCCAAGGCTTTCTATCTCGAGGGTCGCCGGGTGACGCAAGTCGGCACAAAACTGACGCTCGACGACGGCACGCTGGCCGGGGCGGCGATCACGCTGATGGACGCGGTGCGCTATGCGACGCAAACGCTTGGGATAGAACTCACCGATGCGTTGAGGATGGCGACGCTGACGCCGGCGCGTCTGTTGCGCGTCGACGACAACATCGGCCGCTTCAAGCCGGGTTACAGGGCCGACCTCGTTCATCTAGCCGACGATCTCAGCGTGCGCGGCGTGTGGATCGGCGGCGAGGCGAGCGCCCGCGACTCATAGCAGAGAGCGCTGCTTCAAGGCGCCCGTGTCCGGCTGGCTTTTTGCGACGGCGCCCGCGATTTGCGACGGAACCGCGGCGCCGGCAGGTCTTCGATTTGACAAGTTCTGGCGGCAGGAGAGACGGGATGTTTTTCACGAACCGTCTTTCGCGATTTCTCGCGGCTTGCGCGCTGGCCGGCAGTTTCACTCTGGCGGCGCAGGCGCAGGAAGAGGCGCCGACGACCAGCCAGCGCCCGCTCGCCGCCGCGTCGCGCCGCCTGCCGGCGGATGCGACGAGCGAACAGACGCTTGTTCTGCCCGGCCGCACGCTCAGCTTCAAGGCGACGGCGGGGACCATTAAGCTCACCGACGAGCGGGGCGCCGAACAGGCGGACATCGCTTATGTCGCCTATCAGCTCGATGGCGCGCCGGCGCAAAGCCGTCCGGTGACCTTCGTCTTCAACGGCGGGCCGGGCGCGGCGTCGGTGTGGCTACATCTGGGCGCCCTGGGGCCATGGCGCCTGCCGATGGTTGCGGGAGCGACCCATCCCTCCGCTTCGCCCGTCCTTGTCGACAATGACGACACCTGGCTCGACTTCACCGATCTGGTGTTCATCGATCCCGCGGGAACCGGCTACAGCCAAATCGTCGCCACCGGCGAAGAGGCGCGCAAGCGACTTTGGTCGGTGGATGGCGACATTGACGCCCTTGCCGTCGTCGTGCGCCGTTGGCTTGCCGCCAATGATCGGCTGACGTCGCCAAAATTCATTGTCGGCGAAAGTTATGGCGGGTTTCGCGGTCCGCGTCTGGCGCGGGCGCTGGCGACCGAACAGGGCGTCGGAATCAGCGGCCTGGTGTTGATTTCGCCGGCGCTCGACTTCGCCACGGTGACGAACGCCAATGAGCCGTTCTCCTCGGCGATCCTTCTGCCCTCCTACGCCGCCGCGGCGAGGGAAAAGAATGGTCCCGTGACCCGCGACCAGCTCGCCGATGTCGAGCAATACGCCAGCGGCGACTATCTCGCCGATTATCTGCGCGGCCCGCGCGACGCCGCCGCGGTCGCGCGCATGGTTGACCACGTGAGCGCGCTGACGGGGCTCGATCCCGCATTGGTGCGCCGGCTTGGCGGGCGCATCGACAAGGAAACTTTCCTGCGCGAGTTCGACCGCGCGGATCGCAAGGTCGGGGCCGATTATGATGCGACGATCACCGCCTATGATCCTGCGCCCACATCCAACCGCAGCCGCTGGCTGGACCCCGCGCTGGACGCTTCCTCTGCGCCGCTGGCGAGCGCCATGATGGATCTCTACGCGCATCGTCTGGGCTGGAAAATCGACAATCGCTACGAACCGCTCAGTTCGAGAGTCAATCACGGCTGGGATTGGGGCGGCGAACTCCACCCGCCGGAATCGATACAGCCTCTCAGAGAGATGCTGGCGCTCGACCCAAATTTTCGGGTTTTGGTCACGCATGGCCTGACCGATCTGCAACTGCCCTATTACGGCACGAAGCTGCTGCTCGACCAGATACCCGACTATGGCGCGCCAGGCCGGCTCACGCTCAAGGTCTATGGCGGCGGGCATATGCATTACATGCGCGACGACTCGCGCAAGGCGTTGCGGGAAGACGCGCGCAAGCTGATCGAGGGAAAATAAGGCCGCCGGCGCGTCGGAGGCGTGTTGAAAGCAAAAAGGCGAGTTAAGGATTTGACAATCAAAATCTAGGCATTGTCGGGGATGGACAGTCGCGATTGGAGTGTTCGCCTGACTGAACGGAACCCGCAAAAGCCACCGCGCTGGTCGGGCGGAATGGCGCGAGATGTCTGCTGTCCGGACATCGCGAATGCTGGCTCAAATCTCGACATTTCCCATATGAATCATCCGGTTATCGCGCTTTTGCGAGAGACTGAGGCTCCCCTCATTCAGGCGCCGCCGCATCTCAGATGGGCGGGCGGATGAACCGCGCCGCCGTTCTCCCCGACGTTGAACTCGAGCGCAGCGCGAGACTGCGGACCGAACTGGAGCAACGCTCCAGAACGACGCCCGCGATGCTTCATTCGATCGACGCCGAGGGCCGGCTGATCTCGGTCAGCGATCTCTGGTTGGCCAAGCTTGGTTACACGCGCGAGGAGGTCATCGGAAGACGCTCGTCGGATTTCCTGACCCCGGAATCGCGCGAACATGCGGTCAAGAACGTATTGCCTGAATTCTTCCGGCGCGGTCGCTGCGAGAACGTCGAATACCAGATGCTGTGCAAGGACGGGCGCGTGATCGACGTGCTGCTGTCGGGCATTCTGGACAATAGCGCGATCGAACCTGGTCGCGTTTCGCTGGCCGTGATCACGGATGTGACCGTGTTAAAGGTCATCGAGCGGCGCCTGGCTGAGAGCGAGGCGCGGTACAGAGGGTTGGTCGAAGATCAATCGGAATTGGTGTCGCTCGCCACGCCGGCAGGCCGGTTGCTCTTCGTCAATCATGCCTATGCGCGGCACTACGAGAGGCAGCCAGATGACATGGTGGGAAAAAGTCTCTTTGACTTTGTCCCGAGGGAAGCCCACGCGGCTGTCGCGGAACATCTTCGAAAGGTGTGCGGCGCCGATCAAAGCGTCGAAGATGAAAACCAGGTGATCTTGCCGAACGGCGAAATGCGATGGATCGCCTGGACCAATCGAGCCCTCAGAGACACTGAGGGAAAAGTGACGGCCGTTCAATCCGTCGGCCGCGACGTTGAGAAACGCGTCGTGGCGGAGCGACGTCTCAAGGAGAGCGAGGCCCGCTATCGTCTGCTTGCCGAAATTTCGACCGACATGATTCTCCTCGTCCGTCGCGACGGAACGCGGTTCTATGCCTCCCCAGCCTGCCGTACGCTGCTGGGTTATGAGCCCGAGGAAATGCTTTGCATATCCTCGCAGGAGGCGATCCATCCCGATGATGTCGGATTTTTGGAAGATCAGCGGGCCTATAGCGACGATGAGGCGACGGCGTTTAATTATCGCATGCGCCGCAAGGACGGCAGTTACGTTTGGGTCGAGAGCGTTTCGCGGGCAATCGCGGCGGAGCCGGGACATTTGCCGCAACGCCTCGTCATTGTTCGCGACATTGAGCAGCGCGTCGCCGCGGAGCAACGCCTGAGAGAAAGCGAAGCCCGCTATCGTCTTCTGGCCGAGCATAGCACCGACATGGTGCTTCAACTCGACCTCAACCTCGTGCGTCGGTATGTGTCCCCGGCTTGCCGCGAGATGTTCGGTTACGAGCCGGAAGAATTGATGGGCGACAAGTCGGGCGGCATGGCGCATCCCGAGGATGCGGGGCGCGTGGCGCAGGTTCTTCAATCGCTGCGCAATGGCCACACCGATCGCGATGCGGTGATCGCCCGCAGACGGCACCGCGATGGGCGCTGGATTTGGGTGGAGGCGCAATATCGGGCGCTGAAGGACCCGCAGACCGGCGCGGTTACCGGCATTATCGGGACTGTGAGAGACATTTCGGCTCGAAAGGTCGTCGAGGATCAACTCGCGGAGGCCAATCGGCGCCTGGAGGCGCTGGCGGCGCAGGATGGGCTGACAGGGCTGGCGAACCGGCGCGCTTTCGACGACGCGCTTACCCGGGAATATAACCGCGCCAAGCGTGAGGGAACGCGCCTCGGCCTCATCATGATCGATGTCGATTGGTTCAAAGCGTTCAACGATCGCTACGGCCATCCGGCAGGCGATGAATGTTTAAGGCAGATCAGCGCGGCGATCAGGACGACGGTCCTCCGTCCGGGCGATATGGCCGCGCGATATGGCGGCGAAGAGTTTGCGGCGCTCTTGCCCAACACCGATGAGCACGGCGCGGCGACCATCGCCGAGCGGATACGAAAAGCCGTCCTTCTCCTGGCGATGGAGCATCACACTGGCGCGAACCGCGTCGTGACCATCAGCGCCGGAGCCGCCGCCGCACAAGATTCTTTCGAAGAGGGACCCGACGCTCTTCTTCAAAATGCCGACCGGGCCCTTTATCGCGCGAAAGACAGCGGCCGGAACATGGTCGTCCGCGCTTCAAGCCTGCCTCCTAAACGGAGCGCGAAGCCTTTGACGGCCGCATGATCGGGTAGTTCGGGGCGCGCCTCAAGGGCGAGCGTTTCGCCGAGCGCGGAGCCTTTCGAGCAAAGCCGGCCGGCATTGGCGAAATGGGTCGCATTGCCCGCGATTGCCGCGCCGCCAAGCCCGTCGAGCGTCGCGACAATGCCGCAATAAGGACAGGTCGTGCGCACGCCGGGGCCAGCGTGCGTGGTTTCATCAATAGACGTCCGTCTGATAGCGGCCCTTGACGCGCAGGTCTTTCACGAAGGACTGCGCCGCCGCTTCATTCATGCCGCCATGTCCGGCGCAAATCGCAATCAGCGTCTTTTCGACATCGGCCGCCATGCGCTTGGCGTCGCCGCAGACATAGAAATGGGCGCCGCGCGCAAGCCACGACCAGAGTTCGGCGCCTTCTTCGCGCATGCGGTCCTGCACATAGACTTTCGGCCCCGCGTCGCGCGACCAGGCGAGCGACAGTTTTGCAAGCGATCCATCCGCCTGGAAATGCGACAATTCTTCTTCATAGAAGAAATCCGCGCCGCGCCGCTGATGGCCGAAGAACAGCCATGCGGGGCCTTTCGCCTGCGTCGCGACGCGTTCATGCAGGAAGGCCCGGAAAGGCGCCACGCCTGTGCCCGGACCGACCATGATGATCGGCGTGTCGCCGTCGGCGGGCAGCGCAAAATCATGGGCGCGCTGCACATAGACCTTGATCTTTTCGCCCGGCTGCACCGCGCCGCCAAGAAAGGTCGAGGCGACGCCCAAGCGCTCGCGCTCGCCAATGGCGTAGCGGACGTGGTCGACCGTCAGCGACAAAAGGCCCGGCTGCGCCTTATGCGACGATGAGATCGAATAGAGGCGCGGCTGCAGCGGCTCCAATGCTTCGACGAAAGCTTCGGGGTCGGGACGCAGGCCGGGGAATTTTTCGATCGTCGCGAGCACGTCGAGCATCGCCGCATCGCCATCGGGATCGAGCCCCTTGGCCAAAGCTTTCGCCTTGGCCCGGCGTTCGCCTCCCGTCATATAGGAGATGAGTTCGAACAGAACGTCCGGCGCCAAGCCCAAGCAAACGTCGGTGGTCAGAACTTCCCGTAGCGTCTTGCCTGCAACCGGAAAATCCGCCGGCGCATGGATGGCGGCGATCACCCGATCGACGAGCCTGACGTCATTGACGGGAAAGATTCCGAAACTGTCGCCCACTTCATAATCGAGCTCAGCCGTCGAAAGGTCGAACTCGACATGATAGGTCGCCTTTTCCGAGCCCTCGCTGTTGAGCCGCCGGCGGGAGAGGAACACGGCCTCGGCCGGCGCCTCGCGCGAGCGGCCTAGGCGCGCGTCGGCTTTGCGCGCCTTTTCGAGCTGTTTCGCTTCGGCCTTGATTTTGGATTCTTCAGGATCGGTCGCGCCGCCGCCCATCTCCTCGACAAGGGCTTTCAGCATCCGCGCGGTTTCCTTGCCGCCGGGCACGCAGAGGTTCAGGCGCTCTTCGGCCTGTTCGGCGATGGCGCTGGAATAGTCCTGGCAATTATAGCCGCACTGCCCGCAATCCTGCTGCGCCATCGCCGCCATCATGCGCCGCCGCATCGGGCGCCCTTCGGCAAGCTTCATGCGCTCGTGCAGCGCGAGCGTCTGGTCATGCCAGGGCGCCTCGTCATCGTCGCCGTCAGGGGCGGCGCCGCCCGCCATGCCGAGCGGCGGCGCGGCCGATGCCGGATCGGGCGAAAGAACGCCGGCGAAAAACCCATTGAGCCAGGCGCGCTGTTCGGCGCTGAACGGAGCGCTTTCCGGGATGAACGACGCGAACGCGGGTGGCGGGGCGACGGCGTTCATGCGTCCTCCAGGGCGACGAGGGCCTTGAGCGCGTCGACTTCGTGGCGCGCCGCGAAGGCGTGGAAGCTCTCCGCATCGTCGGCGCGATGCCTGAGATAGGATTTCAGCAGGCGCTCCACCGCGCCGGGCGCCTCATCCGCCTTCACGTCGCGAAGCACCTCGCGGCCGATCGCGCCTTCTTCGCCAAAACCGCCGCCGACGACGACATGATAGCCATCGACCGTGTCGCCTTCGTCATTGACCGCGACGCGCGCGCCGATGAGGCCGATATCGCCGATATAATGCTGCGCGCAGGAATGATGGCAGCCGGTGAGATGGATGTTGACGGGCCGGTCGAGCGTGATCCTTTTCTCGCACCAGCGCGCGATGTCTTCGGCATGGCCCTTGGTGTCGGAAGCGGCGAACTTGCAACCTTTCGAACCTGTGCAGGCGATAAGGCCGGCCCGAATTGACGAAGCGCGCCAGTCCAAGCCCGCCGCCTCGACACGCGCCTTGACCACCTCCAGCCTGCCTTCCGCGATGCCCGATATCAGCAGGTTCTGCCAGACGGTGAGACGCAAGTCGCCGTCGCCGCATTCACGCGCGATATCGGCGAGCGCGCACATTTGAGCGGCGCTCATCTTGCCCACGGGCAGCGCGATTCCAAGATAGAACAGGCCCGGCTGTCTCTGCGCATGCGCGCCGATATGCGCCTGCCTGTCTTGCGCCGGGCGCGGCAGAATGCGCGCCTTGTCGACCCGCGTCAGCTTGCGTTCCAATAAAGCTTCCACGCGCGCCAGAAAGGTTTCAAATCCGCGCCCGTCGGCGCTGTCGCGATCGAGCACATATTTCAACCGCGCCTTGGTGCGATTGGTGCGGTCGCCTTCGGCGATGAACACTCGCACGATCGCGTCCGCGACTTCGGTCGTCTCTTCCGGCTTGACGATGATGCCCGTGTCGCGTGCGAGATCCATGTGCCCGGTTATGCCGCCAAGCACCAATCGAAAGGCGACGCCGGCGTCGGCGATTGCGACAGCCTGGAAGCCGATGTCGTTGGTCTCCTCAAGCGTCGGGATGGCGCCGCCGCCGTCGAAAGCGACATTGAATTTGCGCGGCAGGCCGGTGAGCGCGCGCTGGTTGAGAACATGGAAGTGCCAGGCGCGCGCATAAGGCCGCGTGTCGATCAATTCATGCGCGCCGATTCCCGCCGTCGCGTCGCCCGTGACGTTGCGGATATTGTCGGCGCCGGAACCGCGCGAGGTCAGGCCGAGGTCTTGCACGCTCTCGACGATATGGATCGCGTCCTTGGCGGCGATCTCGCGCATCTGGATGTTGGCGCGCGTCGTCACATGGGCGTAGCCGCCCGCGAACTTTTCCGCGATATCGGCGATTCCGGCCAATTGCCCATGCGTCAGAACGCCGTTGGGGATGCGCAACCGGCACATATAACTGTCCTGCGTCGGCGCCACATAGAAAAGCCCATAATAGCGCCAGCGGAAATTGTCGGCGGGCTTGGGGAACTCGTCGCGCCTCGCCTGATCGTTCAGCCTGGAATAGGCGTCGAACGGATGCTCCTCGCGCTTCCATTTCTCCTGGTCGACAAGCTTCTTGCCAGCCTTCGTCACGGCGTCCTGCGCAAGCAGATGCGGCGCGTCGGGACCCATGGGCGTAGGCGCGCTATTGCCGCCGGAAGGCGACAGGCCGCCCGCGGCGCGCGCGCTCAGGCCCGATGCGAATCCTTCGAGATAACGTTTCTGATCCGGGGTGAGATCGCCGATCATGATGCTTGGGCCGTCCGTTCCGCCGCGAACGCAGGCTCGAACGCGAGCGCGTCGCGCAAAGCGAAAAACGCAGCAATCGCCATGCCAAACGCTGGACTTCCCGAGGAATCGGGCTAAAGCGCCGGCTTTTGGCGATTCCGGACGGCTCGACGTCCAATCGGCTTTGTGCGTTGCACAATAAATGTGCAGAGAGCGACGGCTCGTGCGCGTCTATCGATCGCTGCCGGCCGTTTCCGATCGTCCCGCATTTTGCCCCGACTGCCGCGGCGTGGCGCGTTGCTTTGTCTATCTTCTTGTGCCGGATGGCGCCGCGCGAGATAAAGCGGCCGGCGCTTGACGCGGAGTTTCCATGCTGACGGTTCATCATCTCAACAATTCGCGCTCCCAGCGCGTGCTTTGGTTGCTGGAAGAACTGGGGCTGCCCTATGAAATAAAATATTATCAGCGCGATCCAAAAACCATGCTGGCGCCGCCGGAATTGCGCGCCGTTCATCCCCTCGGCAAGTCGCCGGTGCTCACGGACGGCGACATCACAGTGGCCGAGACCGGCGCCATCGTCGAATATCTCGTGGACAAGGCCGGCGGCCGCCTTCGCCCTCAGGCTGAAACCCCCGAACGATTGCGCTGGACCTTCTGGCTCCATTATGCCGAGGGCTCGCTGATGTCGCCTTTGCTGATGAAACTGGTGTTCAGCATCATGCCCGCGCGCTCGCCCATGCTCTTGCGCGGGCTGGTGCGCAATATTGCGGCGCGGGCGCAAACGGGATTCGTCGATCCGCAACTGAAAAACCATTTCGACTTTCTGGAAGGCGAGTTGGGCAAGTCGGAATGGTTCGCGGGCGATGAGTTTTCCGCCGCCGATGTTATGATGAGCTTTCCGCTCGAAACGGGCTCTCTGCGCGCCGGCGCCTTCGAAGGGCGGCCGCGCCTGAAGGCCTTCGTCGAACGCATTCACGCGCGTCCGGCCTATAAAACGGCCCTCAAAAAAGGCGGGCCATATGCCTATGCGCGTTAGCGGCGCACGGTTCGCAAACCGCCTATAACGCGGCCGCCAAAAGTTTTGGCATCACTACGATTGACATACTACGGTAAACGTAGTATCCACAGCGATGATCAAGACATGGGCCAATGCGGCGACCCAGCGCTTTGCCGAAGGAGGCAAATGCAAGTTCTCTGGTCTTGATGAAGACGCGGCGATTGAAATGCTTGCGGCGCTTGCCGCCGCGGCGTCGCTTAGCGATCTAAGCCCGCTCAAGTCTGTCGGCCTTCACAAGTTGAAGGAAGGTCGCAAAGGCCAATGGGCGATGACGATCAACGGCCCGTGGCGCGTATGTTTCAGGTTTGAAGATGGCGACGCCTGGGACGTTGAAATTGTTGACTATCATTGAAAGGACGCGAGCATGGTCCCTGTTCATCCTGGCCGCATCTTGAGGCGAGAATTGAAGGCGCGCACCCTGTCGGCCAATCGGCTGGCGCTGGAGCTTAAGCTGCCGTCTGGCCGGATCACGGACATTCTCAATGGCAAGCGCGGAATTTCGCCTGATACGGCGTTGCGGCTTGGCCGGTATTTGGGCAATAGCGCCCGGTTCTGGCTCAATCTGCAAATGGCGTATGAACTGGCCGTCGCCGAGCGCGAAATAGGGCCGCGAATCGTAGAGGAAATCAAGCCCGCGCCGGTCGCGGCGTAATTTTGCTGCGCCGTTCAATGATATAAGCGAGCCGCAATGTCCGATCTGCCCTGGTACATCTATCTCCTGCAATTCGTCAGCGGGTTGTTTCTCGCCAATGGCGTCCCCCATTTCGTCCAGGGGATTAGCGGCCATTGGTTTCAGACGCCATTCGCGACGCCGCGCGGCGTCGGCGAATCCTCGCCGGTCGTCAACGTGCTCTGGGGCTTCGCCAATATCGCGATCGGCTTCTCGCTTCTTTGGTCCTTTGCGCCCAAAGGGTCCGAAGTGGCGGCGGAATGGATGATCGTCGGCCTCGGCGTCCTAGTCGCCGCCGTATATCTCGCCAGGCATTTCGGCAGCGTGCGGTCGAAAGGCAGATAGCGGTTTTCGGCAGGTCATTTGCCGGCGGGATCGAAAACGCGCGTGATCGTATCTGTCTCGAGATCAGGCGCCCGCTGCGAGGCGTCCAGGGCCTGCAGGGCGATGATCCTCGACAAATTTCAGGCTGATCCCCAGGCGCGTTTTTCAGACCGTAACCTTTCGAGCAAACCGCGCGCGACCGTGAATTCGCCAATCGCGCGCTCTTCCGAAGAGGCCGGCCTTGTCCCATCCAAACGCTTTCCGATTTGAGGATCACCCGAACGCCAGGCGTTTCAACCCCGTGCAGCAAGTCGATATCGAAGCGCTCGAAAAGCGATACGGCTTCACGTTCTGCGAAGATTATCTGGCCTTCCTGCGCCGATACAACGGCTATAATTTCGACTCGCTCACCGCGGCGCCCGATTGGGCGATCGAATATAATCTGATCGATTTCCTGCAATATATCTTCGGGATTGAAACCGGATGGCAATACAACGATCTTGCTCTTGAGATCGCCAGAGGCATCATCGATCCCGCCTATCTGCGTTTTGTCTACCCGATCGGCAAAGGGCCTGGCGGGAATCCGGTCGTGCAGGTTCACCAGGGAAAATTACGCGGCCACGTCATGCTGATCGACGATGATCTGCAGATGTCGGCCAGCGAATTCGAGGCCGCTTACAAGCGCAAGCTGGAAAGCTATAGCGCGGACCAGATCATCCCCTGGCTTCGCGACAAGCAGGGCGCCTTCGTGCCGATCGGCGATTCTCTATCCGCGTTTCTTGACGATCTCCTGATCGGACGGGAGGACAACGGCGTCATCAATGTCGCCATTGTCGTCAAAGACGCGTAAGGCCGCCCACCTGGTCATCGACCATGTTTTGCGGGCCTCGCCAATCGCCTCTTTGGGCGTCGTCGCCCCGCCTATAGCCGCACCACCTCGCCCGTCCTGATGCTCTCGTCAGCCGCGAAGACGATGCGCAGCGAGTTCAGCGCTTCCTCGTGATGGGCGGCAAGATCGCGTTTGTTGACGATCGCGTCGAGGAACAGCTTCTGTTCGAGATCGCAAAGGTCCTGATGACCGGGCTCCTCGGCGGTGGTGATGATCTCATCGGGCTTGGCGAAACTCCCGTCGGCATTCAACGCCGCATGGTGCAGCCGCAAAGCATTGGTGCGCGTATGGCTGTCGTGGTCGGCCGAGGTGGGCTTCTCGCTCGCGCTTTCCTTGGCGGCGATCGACACCGCGCCCTTGGGGCCGATCATATCTTTCACGAAAAAAGCGGTCTCGCTCATCATCGGGCCCCAGCCCGCTTCGTACCAGCCGACCGAACCGTCGGAAAAGACGATATGCAGATGCCCATAATTATACATCGTCGGTGCGATTTCGTCGGTCATGCGCGCGCCGATCGCATGGACCATGACGGGCTTGGCCTGCGTCACCCGGCACATCACGTCGACATAATGGACGCCGCAATCGACGATCGGCGAGGTCGAACGCATGAGGTTCTTGTGGACGTTCCAATGCGAGCCTGACGATTGCTGATTGAGGTTCATGCGCATGGCCAGCGGTTTGCCGAGCGTCTGGCCGATCTCGACAAAGCGCGTCCACGAGGGATGCACGCGCAGGATATAGCCAATCAGCAGCGCCTTGCCCGACGCCTTCGCCGCTGCGACGACGCGCTCGGCCGCGGCGATATTCTCGGCGAGCGGCTTTTCGCAAAACACATGCGCGCCGGCGGCGAAAGCCTGGATCGCGAGATGGGCGTGGGTCTCGGTATAGGTGCAGACGGCGACGGCGTCGGGCTTCAACGTGGCCAAGGCTTCGGTGAAATCGTCGAAGCGCGGGACATCGGGAAATTCCGCGGCAAGATCCTCGCGCGCCGCCGAGCGGCTGGTGCACAGGCCGACGAGCTTGAAGCCTGGAATCTTGTGATAAGCGCGCGCATGGCTCAGGCCCATCGTGCCGAGGCCGACGACAAGCACGCGGATATCTGTTGTGGAGGCGTCAGTCACGGCCGGGTCCTTCTCTGGTGAAGTTCGCGGTCGGGACAGTTGCGATGCTGGCGGATGGCTGTCAACCAGTTCGACGCCGATATGGACGAATTGATCGGCTCGCGCGATATTGCCGTTCGAAAGTTTCGAACCTCTTGAATGGATATTGGTTCTATGGCGACGATTTCGCTTCCATCCGGCCCTCGTTTTACGCTCATCGTCATGGGCGTTTCGGGAAGTGGAAAGACCACGGTCGGAGTCGCAATCGCCAAAGCGCGCAGCATCGCTTTCTTCGACGGCGACGATCTTCACTCGCCTGAAGCGCGCGCGAAAATGACCGCCGGAATTCCCCTGACCGATGAAGACAGAGCGCCGTGGCTGGAGCGGATCGCCCATGTCTTGGCCGATGCCGCCGCCCATCCCGACGGCGCGATCATCGCCTGTTCGGCGCTGCGGCGCATTTATCGCGATCGCCTGCGCGCGGTCGTCGGCCCTTCGCTGCGGTTTCTATTTCTCAAGGGCGACAAGGCGCTGATGGGCGCCCGCGTCGCCGCGCGCAAGGGGCACTACATGCCGGCGTCGCTGATCGACAGTCAGTTCGCCGCGCTGGAATCGCCGGAGGGAGAGGGCGATGTCGTGACGATTCCCGCCGACGCTGATCTCTCCGCCGTTTTGGATGAGACGATCGAACGCCTTTTGCGCGCCTAACCGTCATTGCGAGGGAGCGTCAGCGACGAAGCAATCCAGACGAGAGCCGATCCAACCCCCAGTCTGGATTGCTTCGTCGCTTCGCTCCCTCGCAATGACGCTAAAGACCCTAGCCTTCACACAATCCCCGCCGACGTTCCCGCCACCGCCGGCCTTTCCTTAGCCTTGTGCGCGCGATAGCCGGACGCGCGATAGGTCTCGATCGGCGCGATGGCGCCGCCCGAGCGCCGGCGCGCCATCGCGAGGAGCGGCGAGACGTCGGTCGTGAAGGCGCGCTTGAGTTCGAGATGGGCGCCGAGCGCGTCATTGGCCCGCTGCGCCGCGGCGAGCGCGGCGCGATCGACGATCAAGGCCTGCGCATAAGCGCGCTGCAATTCGATCGCCGATTGCATCAGGCTCTCGATCGGGTCGGTGACGTTATGCGACTGATCGAGCATATAGGC
>NZ_LMUI01000013.1:25400-100669 GCF_009765995.1 Methylocapsa sp. S129 | reverse complement strand
TCGAATCGTTGAAATGGAAGCCGCCAAGCTTCTTGAAGCGCACGAGCCGCGCGACGATCTGCTCGATATTGACGTTGGGCGCGTGATGGCCGAGATCGACGAGGCATTGCGCCTTGGGGCCAAGCTCCTGCGCCGCCGCAAAACTCGTTCCCCAATCGGAAATCACGGTCGAATAGAAGGCGGGCTCGTAGAGCTTGTGCTCCAGGAATACGCGCCAGTCGCCGGGCAGCGCCGCGTAAACCTCGCGCATCGAATCGAGATAGCGATCGAGCGCCAGCGTCAGGTTCGACTGGCCCGCGAAATTGGCGCCGTCGCCGATCCAGACGGTGAGCGCTTTCGAGCCGAGTTTGCGGCCGATCGCGACGCAGTCGATATTATGGGCGATCGCCTGCGCGCGCACGGCGCCGTCGACATGGGAGAGCGAGCCGAATTTGTAGGAACGCGTCTGCCCGGGCTGATCCTGGAACGTATTGGAGTTCACGGCGTCGAAGGCGAGGCCACGCGCGGCGGCGGTCTCGCGCAGCGCAGCGTAATCGCTCGTCGAATCCCAGGGGAAATGCGGCGAAATCGTCGGCGTCGCACGCACGAGCTGCTGGATCGTCGCGCAATCGTCGAGCTTGTCGAAGAGGTGGCGCGGCTCGCCGGCGCCAGGAAAGCGCGCAAAGCGCGTGCCGCCCGTGCCGACGCCCCAGGTCGGGATCGCGACGCCGAACGCCATCACCTTTTTGACGAGCGCTTCGCTATCGAGACCGCGCCGGCTCAGCATGCGCGCGAGGGCGGCGTAATCTTCGTCAAGGGCGGGCGCCAGTGCAGCATTCTTGTCAGCGATGAAGTCGGCGTCGATAGTGAAGGTCATCGCCAAATTCTCCTGTTGTCGTCATTGCGAGCGAAGCGAAGCAATCCAGAGATCGTGCCGCCGGCTGGCGGACCGCGCCGGTCGACAAAGCGAAGCTTCGAAATGCAACGCGCTAAGTCTCTTACCGTCACGACATCTGGATTGCTTCGCTCCGCTCGCAATGACGGCCCCCATTTGTCCGCGCTCAGCGCGTAAAGGCCTGCGCGTTGCCAGCGTCGACGTTCAGAATATTGCCGGTCGATTTGGCGGAGAGATCGCTGGCGAAGAAATAAATGCCCTCGGCTATGTCCTCGGGCAGGACGGAAAGCTTGAGCATCGAACGCTGGCGATAGACTTCCTCCAACTCGTCTTCCGTCACTTTGTTGGAAGCGGCGCGCTGCTGGCGCCATTCGCCCGCCCAGATTTTCGAGCCGCGCAGCACCGCGTCGGGATTGACGGTGTTGACGCGGATGCCATGCGCGGCGCCCTCGAGCGCCAGGCAGCGCGCCAGATGAATTTCAGAGGCCTTGGCCGCGCAATAGGCCGAGGCGCCGGCCGAAGCGGCGAGGCCGTTCTTGGAGGCGACGAAGACAATCGCGCCGCCGCATTTCTGACGCTGCATCAGCCGGAACGCCTCGCGCGCGACAAGGAAATAACCGGTCGCGAGCACGTCCATGTTCTTTTGCCAAAGCGCGAGGCTGGTGTCCTCGACAGGCGAAGCCGAAGCGATGCCGGCGTTGGAGACGACAATGTCGATGCCGCCATAGGCGAGCACGGATTCGTGGAAGCTCGCGATCACGCCGGCCTCGTCGGTGACGTCGAGCTTGATGCCGACCGCGCTGTCTCGTCCGAACTTTTTGACCACCGCCGTGATGCGTTCGTCGAGCGCCGCCTGGTCGATATCGGCGAGAATGACGCAGGCGCCTTCGTTCAAGAGCCGCAACGCCGTCGCGCCGCCGATGCCGCCGGCGCCGCCCGTGACATAGGCGATTCGGCCGGCGAGCGATTTCGCCTTAGGCATGCGCTGCAGCTTGGCCTCCTCAAGCAGCCAATATTCGATGTCGAAGGCTTCCTGCTCGGGCAGTCCGACATAGGCGCTGACGCCGGACGCGCCGCGCATGACGTTGATCGCATTGATGTAGAATTCCGAGGCGATGCGCGCCGTCGCCTTGTCCTTGGCGAAGGACAACATGCCAACGCCCGGCACGAGATAGATCACCGCATTCGGATCGCGCATCGCCGGCGAGCTGGGATGTTTGCAACGCTGGTAATAGGCGGAATAGTCGCCCCGATAGGCTTCAAGGCGCGCGTCGAGAGAATCGGCGATCGCATCGACATTGTCGCTTTGCGGGTCATAGGGCAGGACCAGCGGGCGGATTTTCGTGCGCAGGAAATGATCGGGGCAGGACGTTCCCATAGGCGCGAGCGCATCGAGCGCGCGAGAATTGACGAATTCCAGCACTTCGGGCGCATCGGTGAAATGCCCGACCTTGCGCTCGCTTTGCGAGATCTTGCCGCGGACGAGCGGCATCAGTCTTGCTGCGATCGCGCGCCGTTTGGCGGGCTCGGCGGGCTCGATGCGCACGCCGTCGAACGCCGGTTGCTTTTCATGAGCCGCGAGCCAATCGGCCGCCTGCTGGATGATGCGCAACGTGGTCTCGTAACAGGCTTTCGATGTCTTGCCCCAGGTGAAAAGACCATGGGCGCCGAGCACGACGCCGACATATTCGGGATGTTTGGCGGCCATTTCGCCAAGCTTCAGGCCCAGATCGAAGCCCGGCCGCTGCCAGGGGAGATAGCCCAGCGCGCCGCCGAATATTTTGCGCGTCAATTCCTCGGAATTGGCCGAGGCGGCGATCGCGATCACCGCGTCCGCATGAACATGATCGACATGGGCGTGCGGCACGAAACCGTGCAAGGCGGTGTCGATGGATGTCGCGCGCGGGTTGAGATTGAACGTGCAATGGTTGAACAGCGCGACCATTTCGTCTTCATGCGCAAGGCCGCGATAGACGCCTTTCAGGCTCTCCAGCTTGTCCATGTAGAGCGTGGCGAAGCCATCGCGCTTCATCGAGCCGATATCGCCGCCCGAGCCTTTGACCCACAGGACTTGCACAGGCTTTCCGGTCAGCGGATCGGCCGTCTCGACCTTGGCCGAAGTGTTGCCGCCGCCAAAATTGGTGATGCGAAGATCGCTGCCGAGCAGGTTGGAGCGATAGAGCAAAAGGCCAGGCTCATCGAGGGCGGCCGCATGGGAATCGTCCCATAGATTGGGAAGCGGTTTGGCCGCAGCCTGGGTCATCAACGTTGCCTCCGTCGCATTGCGCTTTTGCCGGACCATAAGATCGCAACCGCTCACGGTCAATCGTGTTCTGAGCGATATTGCGGCGCAATGTGATTGATGCGGTGCGAAATTGATGGATTGTGAACGTTTTGCATTGACCGCCCGAAAAGTTCGTGACTAGTTATGAGCGGTCGGGAGGAACAGAGCCGTGCATGAACGCGAGCGCTGGCAGGTCATCAAAGCGATGCTGAAAGAGCACACGCTCGTGCGCATCGCCGACGTTTGCCGGGCCACCGGCGCCTCCGAAGCCTCGGTGCGGCGCGACTTTGCCCGGCTCGCCGAACTGGGCTCCGCCACCCGTGTGCATGGCGGCTTGGAAGCCATTCCCGGTTCGCAACTCGCCTCGAATGACGCGCCGGCGCTGGCGACCCGCTCCTTCGAAATCAGCAAGACGCTCAATGTCGCCGCCAAGCGGGCGATCGCCAAAGCCGCCGTCGCGCTTTGCAGCGACGGGGACGCGATCATCATCAATGGCGGAACGACAACTTTCGAGATGGGCGAGTTCTTGCGCGAGCGCCGCCTGAAGGTTCTCACCAATTCCTATCCGCTGGCCGAGACGCTGATCCATGATTCGAAATGTCGCGTCGCGCTGCCGGGCGGCGAAGTTTATCGCGAACAGAAACTGATCGTCTCGCCGTTCGAAGAAGACGCGATCCAGCATTATTCGGCCTCGCGCATGTTCATGAGCGCCATTTCAATCGGCCCTCTCGGCGTGATCGAGGGCGATCCGCTGATCGCGCGCGCCGAGACCAAGCTCTTGAAGCGCGCCGACAAGCTCGTCGTGCTCGCCGACAGTTCGAAATTCGCCTCGCGCGGCAGTCTTGTCGTCTGCCCGTTGTCGCGCATCGATATTCTGATCACGGACAATGGCGCGTCCGCCGCGGCGCTCGACATGCTGCGAGAAGCCGGCGTGCAGGTGCAATTGGTTGATATCGACGCCGCCGGGCTTTCGAGTTCAAAAGCCGTCGCCTGAAATTGGCGAGGGTCGAATGAAGGACATGCCGCAACAAGCGGGATGAGGCACGAAAAAGGGAGGATACAATGCTCAACAGACGGTCTGTATTGCAATTGATGAGTGGCGCGTCGATTCTCGTCGCGGGCGCCGGCGCGACGCCGGCATTCGCCGCCGACAAGCTGCGCATCGCCATGGTGGTCAAGGCGCTCGGCATCGGCTTTTTCGACGCCTGTCGCGATGGCGGCCTTGAGGCGGCCAAGGAACTCGGCAATGTCGAACTGATCTATACCGGGCCGACCAAGACGACGGCCGAGGAGCAAATTGCGGTGATCGATTCGCTGATCGCGCAAAAAGTCGACGCCATCGCGATTTCGTCCAACGACACCAATGCGCTTGTGCCGGTCTGCAAGAAGGCGATGAGCCGCGGCATCAAAGTGATCTCGTTCGATTCGGGCGTCGCGCCCGAAGGACGCATCTTGCAGCTCGACCCGTCGAACCCGCAATTGATCGGCTCCAAACTGGTCCAGATGATCGCCAAGACCATCAATAACGAAGGCGAAGTCGCCATCCTCTCGGCCACCGCGCAGGCCACCAACCAGAACACCTGGATCGAGTGGATGAAGAAGGAATGGGCCAAGCCCGAATACGCCAAGATGAAGCTGGTGACGACGGTCTATGGCGATGACGTCGCCGACAAGAGCTATCGCGAGACGCAAGGCTTGATCAAAGCCTATCCGAATCTGAAGGGCATCGTCGCGCCGACTTCGGTCGGCATTGTCGCCGCCGCCAAAGCGGTCGTCGACGCCAATCTCGTCGGCAAGGTCTATGTGACGGGCCTCGGCCTGCCTTCGGAAATGAAGGGCGCGGTGCTGGCGGGCGCAACCGACACATTTGCGATCTGGAACCCGATCGACCTTGGCTATAGCGCGACGATGATCGCCGCCCTGATCGCTTCGGGCAAGGCGACCGGCGCCGCCGGCACGACGATCCATGCCGGCCGCATGGGCGACATCAAGATCGGCGCGGATGGCTCGGCGGCGATGGCCGACCCCTTCACGTTCGATAAGTCGAATATCGAGAAATTCGCGAAGATATTCTGAGGCGGCGCGGCGCGACCCATTCTCCCGCTTTGCGGGAGAAGGTGAGCGTATTCCTTCTCCCGCTTCGCGGGAGAAGGTGGCCTCGCGAAGCGAGGTCGGATGAGGGCCTCTCGGCGTGACGAGCGAAACTTGCGGCGCTTGTGCTTTGCCGTTGCATTCGGGGCCGCCGCCCTCATCCGACCCGACTTCGTCGGGCCACCTTCTCCCACCTTCGGCGGGAGAAGGGGCGCTGGCGGCGTCTTTATTTTTTGAGATATCCATCGATATGGCTGTTGACGCATCCACACAGGTGACCGAAACATCAGGCCTTTCCGCGCCGATCCTTACGCTCACCGGCGTCTCCAAGCGTTTCCCCGGCGTGCGCGCGCTGCATAACGTCAATCTCAATTTGCGCGCCGGCGAAGTCACCGCGCTGATTGGCGAGAACGGCGCCGGCAAGTCGACTTTGGTCAAGATTCTGACCGGCATTTATCAACCCGATGAAGGCGAGATCGTCGTTTCCGGCGCGCCTTTCATCTGCACGGGCCCGCGCGACGCCTGGGCCGCCGGCATCGCCGCGATCCATCAGGAAACGGTGATGTTCGATGAATTGAGCGTCGCCGAAAATATCTTCATGGGTCATATGCCGCTGGGCGCGGGCGGACGCATCGACTGGGCCGCCATGCGTTCGCGGACGGCCGAACTTCTCAAGCGACTCGAAGCGGATTTCGACGCGAACACGCTGCTCAAGCGTCTCAGCGTCGCGCAAAAGCACCTCGTCGAAATCGCTCGCGCTCTGTCGCATGACGCGCGCATCATCATCATGGACGAGCCGACTTCCGCGCTTTCGGCGCGCGAGATCGGCGATCTCTTCGCCATCATCGCGCAGCTCAAGCGCCGCAATTGCGCGATCCTGTTCATTTCGCACAAGTTTGATGAGATTTTTCATGTCGCCGACCGCTGGACGTGCCTGCGCGACGGCGAGGAAGTCGGCCATGGCGCCATCGCCGATGTCGCGCAAGCCGATCTCGTGCGGCTGATGGTCGGACGCTCGATCGAACAGGTCTATCCCAAGCGCGACGTGAAGCCTGGCCCCGTTGTGCTTGAGGCCGAGGATCTGGCCAACGCCAGCGAGTTCGACGGCGTTTCGTTTCAGCTTCGCGCCGGTCAGATCATCGGGCTCTACGGCCTTGTCGGCGCCGGGCGTTCTGAAGCGATGCAGGGTCTGTTCGGATTGAGCCCGCTGACGCGCGGCAGGGTCAAGATCGACGGCCGCGAGGCCCATATCCGCTCGCCCGCCGACGCGATCCGCGCCGGCCTCGCCTATGTGCCGGAAGACCGCCAGATTCAGGGCGTCGTGCTGCCCTTCGGCATTCGCGCCAACATGACTCTTGCTTCGCTCAAAGCGCATGCGCGCGACGGCTTCCTGAGCCTCGCCAAAGAATTGCAAACCACCAAGAAATTCGGCGGACGGCTCGCGGTCAAGGCGGCCAATTGGGAGCAGAAGCTGGGCGAATTGTCGGGCGGCAATCAGCAGAAGGTGGTGATCGGCAAATGGCTCGCCTCAGGCCCGCGCATTCTGATTCTCGATGAACCGACCAAGGGCATCGACATCGGCTCAAAAGCGGCCGTGCACGAATTTATGGGCGAACTCGCCAGCGAGGGCATCGCGATCATTCTCGTCTCCTCCGAACTGCCCGAGATCATGGGGCTCGCCGACGAAATCATGGTCATGCACGAGGGGCGCGTCGTGCAACGCTTTGCGCGCGGACAAGCGAGCGCGGAAATGATCGTCAGCGCCGCGATCGCCAACGAGGACGCCGAGGCGCCGTGCGCGGGCGAAAGCGGCGAGGCGCTCCCATGAGCCTGGCTGCCCTTTTTCGTCATCGCGACGCCGCATTGGCGCTGATCGTCGCGGCGCTGATCCTTGCGATTGGCCTGCGCGCGCCGGTCTTCGTCACGCCGGAAAGTCTGATCGGCGTTCTCACCGACACCAGCTTTCTGTTCATGCTGACGCTCGCGCAAATGGCCGTCATTCTGACGCGCGGCATCGATCTGTCGGTCGCCGCCAATCTCGCGCTGACCGGCATGATCGCGGCGCTGGTCTCGCGCGCCATGCCAGGCCTGCCGGTCGCCGGCATTATCGCGCTGGCGGTTGCGCTGGGGGCCGCGCTCGGCGCGTTGAACGGCGCCTTCATCGCGTTTGTCGGCATTCCGCCGATCGTCGTGACGCTCGGCACGCTTTCGATATATCGCGGCGCGATTTTCCTGATAGCCGGCGGCGCCTGGCTCACGTCCAAGGATATGAATCCGGCTTTTCTCGCCTTTCCCAAATCGACGCTGTTGGGCGCGCCGATTCTGATCGTGATCGCGGCGCTGGTCAGCCTGTTCTTTTGGGCGCTGTTGAACCACAGCCGCATTGGGCGCGGCCTCTATGCGGTCGGCGGCAATCCGGTCGCGGCGCGTTATTGCGGCATCGATCTCAGAGTTCAGCAATTCCTCGTCTATACGCTGGCGGGCGCGGTGTCGGGCCTGTGCGGCTATCTCTGGGTGTCGCGCTATGGCATCGCCTATACCGATATCGCGCAAGGCTATGAATTGACGATTATTGCGGCCTGCGTCATCGGCGGCGTCTCGATCGCCGGCGGCGTCGGCTCCGTTCAAGGGGCGTTGCTGGGCGCCTTGTTCCTTGGCGTCGTCGTCAACGCGCTGCCGGTCATCAATGTCTCGCCGTTCTGGCAGATGCTGATTTCCGGCGCGGTCATTCTCGGCGCCGTCGTCATCAATGCGCGCTCGGAACGGCGCAGCGGCAAGCTGATCCTGCGCGGCTCCCGGCGACCGGCAGGCAATGGAGCGCGCGCGTGAGCCTTTCGAACGCCAGTCCCGCCAGCCGCTATGACGTCGCCGATCGGGCGCCGCGCCGACTGTCGGATTATCTCTTGCGCTGGGAGACGATCCTCGTCGTCCTGCTGATCGCCGTCGTCATCGTCAATGCGCTGATCTCGCCGTTCTTCCTTGATTTCTACAATCTCTCCGATGCGACGTTCAATTTCTCGGAAAAGGCGATCCTTGCGCTGGCGATGACCTTGCTGATCATCGTGCGCGACATCGATCTGTCGATCGCCGCGATCATCGCGCTGGCCTCGCTGGCGATGGGATTCGCCGCTGAAGCGGGCGCGCCGACCTTCGCGCTGATCGGCATTGGCCTTGGCGTCGGCGCCCTATGCGGCGCCTTCAACGGCGCGCTGGTCACCGGCTTCGGCCTGCCGTCGATCGTTGTGACGATCGGCACGATGTCGCTGTTTCGCGGCATTGCGCAAGTCGCGCTCGGCGACCAGGCGATCACCAAGTATCCAGCCTCGTTCCAGGCGATCGGGCAGGGCTATATCACCGACAAGGCGCCGATCCCGATCTCTTTCGTGCTGTTTCTTGGCTTGGCGGCGGTTTTCGGAATCGTTCTGCATCGCACGATCATCGGCCGCAAGCTGTTCGCCATGGGCGCCAATCCCGTCGCCGCGCTATTTTCAGGGATAGCGGTCAATCGCATCCGCTTCTGGCTGTTCGTGCTGATGGGCCTGATGGCGGGTCTGGCGGCGGTGCTGCTCACCGGACGCATCGGTTCGACGCGGCCGAACATCGCGCTTGGATTCGAGCTGGAAGTGGTGACGATGGTCGTTCTGGGCGGCGTCTCGATCGCCGGCGGCGCCGGCACGATCCTCGGCGTCACGCTGGCGGTCTTCGTGCTGGGCCTGACGACCTTCGGCCTGTCGCTGGTCAATGTGCCCGGCATCGTCATCAGCATCTTGAATGGCGTGTTGCTGATCGCCTCGATCAGCGCGCCGGCCGTTGCGCAGCGTTTCCTGCGTGGGCGAAGCTGACATGCAACGCACCGCCTTCAAGATGTTTCTCAACCCGGGCTGCGCCGCGGAATATCGGCTGCGCCATGATGCGATCTGGCCGGAGCTTGCGAGCCTTCTGCGCGAGGCGGGCGTCGCCAATTATTCCATTCATCTCGATGAAGAGACGTCGATCCTGTTCGCCTATCTGGAGCGGCGCGAGGGCCATGCGATGGATGCGCTGCCAGGCCATCCCGTCATGCGCCGCTGGTGGGATCACATGAAGGATATCATGCGCGCCAACGCGGATGGTTCGCCCGTCGCCGTGCCGCTGACGGAGATGTTTTATCTGCCATAGAGACTGTTGTTCTGCGTCTGCAAATCGAACGATTCGCGCCGTCTCTCCCTCCCCCCTTGTGGGGGAGGGTAGGGGTGGGGGGTCGCACTGGACTATCCGAAAGAATATTGCGTCTCGGTCCGATAGTGTGGCGCGACCCCCCTCCCTAACCCTCCCCCACAAGGGGGGAGGGAACGCGTATAATCGGCCAACTTTGCTGACGCACGCCAGCAGGCGGAATCGGGTGAGTCAGGGCGCGGGGGGATCCACAAAATGAACGGCGCCGTCGCGGTTCTCGACATCGGCAAGACCAATGTGAAACTGGCGACATTCGCTCGCGAGGGCGCGTTGTTGTGGGAGCACGCCATGCCCAATCGCGTCGCGCCTGGTCCGCCTTATCCCCATATGGATATCGAGGCGATAGGGGCGTTCCTGATCGCGGCGCTCAAGGAGGCCAATAAGGCCCATGAGATTGCCACCATTGTCGCCACGACGCATGCCTGCACAGGCGCGCTCATCGACGACAATGGCCTTCTTCTGCCGGTCATGGATTACGAATTTGCCGGCGTCGAGGAGGTCGAGCCCTTTTATGCGCCGATACGGCCGCCTTTTTCCGAATCCTTCTCGCCCATATTGCCAGCGGGCCTCAATCTCGCCCGGCAGGTCGCCTGGCAGAAGCGACGATTTCCCGAAGCTTTCGCTGAGGCGAAATATTATCTGACCTATCCGCAATATTGGGCATGGCGGCTGTGCGGGATCGCGGCGAGCGAAGTGACGTTTCTGGGCGCGCATACTGAATTATGGGCGCCTTTGGCCGGGCGTTATTCGAGTCTCGCCGCCGCGCTGGATCTCGATCGGCGGACCCCGCCGATGCGGCGGGCCTATGATCGGCTGGGGCCGGTCAAGCCGGATGTCGCCGCCGCGGCGGGCCTACGCGAGGACGTCGGCGTGCTCTGCGGGGTTCATGATTCCAACGCGTCGTTGCTGCCGCATCTCGCCTCGCGCAAGGCGCCGTTCACGATCGTCTCGACGGGCACCTGGGTCATCCTGATGGCGGTAGGCCTCAGCCTCGACGGGCTCGATCCGGCCGACGACACGCTGGCCAATGTCGATGTCGAGGGGCGCCCCGTCGCCACCGCGCGTTTCATGGGCGGGCGCGAATATGCCGCCATCGCCGGCGCGCCAGCCAGCCCCGATGCGGCCTCGCTCGCGCGGGTGATCGCCTCGGGCGCGATGGCCTTGCCGTGCTTTGCGGGGCAGGGCGGTCCCTTCCCGTCGCGCAAGGGCGAAATTCGCGGGGATGTGGCCCCCGCCGACCTGCCGGCGCTTGCGACGCTCTATCTCGCCCTCATGAGCGACCTGATGCTCGATCGCCTCGGCGTCAAGACTGGCGATCTGATCGTCGAAGGGAGTCTTGCCGCCAATCCCGCCTATTGCGCCTTGCTCGCCGCCTTGCGGCCGTCGCAAGCGGTTTATGCGGGGTCGGACGCGGCGGGAACGGCGCGGGGCGCCGCGCTGCTGGCGCAATGGCCGCCGCGCGATTTTCAGCCGCCGGCGCTGATCGCCGCGGCGCCTTCGGCTGTCGAGGGGCTGCAGGCTTATCGAAGGGCGTGGATGAAGGCTGTGCTTGGGGCGTGAAACGCATCTTCCCCCCTTGCGGGGGAAGATGCCCGGCGGAGCCGGGTCGCGGACGAATGCTTTGCATTCGCCTTGGGATGAGGGGAGTCGAGCGAAGCGAGACGGCTTTGAACCTTGCGGAAGCAGGCTCCGTGCATCAGGATTGCGCCTGACGGCAATCTCCGAACTCTCTTGTGAGCCACGGCGCGGCGTCGATAGGTTCAAAGCCGCCGCGCTTCGCGCGGCCACCCCTCATCTGTCACGCTCCGCGTGATATCTTCCCCCGCAAGGGGGGAAGAGCGCCAAATACGATGGGCCGCACGCCTTTTGCAATTGAGGCGAAAGAGATAGTCTCATCGCTGCGTCACGGGCTTGTCGAGTCGACGATATAAGGGACTGGCGGCGCTTCGCGCTGAGGGGGGATTGATTGCGCGTTCTGACTTTGGCGTTCACGCATCGTTTCATCGTGCTGACGCTGTGCGTTCTCGCCGCCGTCGCGCTGTCGATCGTCATTGGCGGATCGATGCTGCGGAGATGGGATGTTCCGCTTGGCTTAGCTCTCCTCGTTTTTGTCGGACTTTCGCTGCTCGGCGTGCGCGACCTTCTGCAGACGCATCATTCGATCCTGCGCAATTATCCGATCTCGGCGCATCTGCGCTTCCTGCTTGAGGAAATTCGCCCAGAAATCCGGCAATATTTCTTCGAGAGCGAAAAGGACGGATTGCCGTTTCCGCGCGACCGGCGCGCGGTCGTTTACCAGCGCGCCAAACTGGCGCTCGACAAACGGCCGTTCGGCACGCAATTCGACATTTACGCGCCGGGCTATGAATGGCTCCAGCATTCGATCGCGCCCAGGCCCGTCGCAACCGAATCTTTTCGCGTCAGCGTCGGCGGGCCCGACTGTCTGCGGCCTTATTCGATTTCGGTGCTCAATATTTCGGCGATGAGCTTTGGCTCGCTGAGCGCCAACGCCATCCGCGCCCTGAACGCCGGCGCGAAAAAAGGCGGCTTCGCCCATGACACCGGCGAGGGCGGCTTCAGCCCCTATCACAAGGAAAATGGCGGCGACATCATCTGGGAGATCGGCTCGGGCTATTTTGGTTGTCGCAACCCCGACGGGTCCTTCAATCCGGACAAATTTGCTGAGGTCGCGGCCAACGATCAGATCAAGATGATCGAAATCAAACTGAGCCAGGGCGCCAAGCCCGGCCATGGCGGCGTTTTGCCGGGCGCCAAGGTCACGGCCGAGATCGCGACGATCCGGGGCGTCGAGGAAGGCAAGGATTGTCTTTCGCCCGCGAGCCATTCGGCATTTTCGACGCCGACCGAGATGATGGGCTTCATCGCGAAATTGCGGCGGCTGTCTCTGGGCAAGCCGGTCGGTTTCAAACTCTGCCTGGGCCATTCCTGGGAATTTCTGGCGATCTGCAAGGCGATGCTGGAGACCAAGACCTATCCCGATTTTATCGTCGTCGACGGCAAGGAAGGCGGCACCGGGGCCGCGCCGCTCGAATTCATGGATCACCTCGGCATGCCGATGCGCGAGGGCCTTGTCTTCGTGCATAATGCGCTTGTGGGCATCGGCGCCCGCGATCGCATCCGCATCGGCGTCGCCGGCAAGATCATCACCGCTTTCGACATCGCGCGCGCGATGGCGCTCGGCGCCGATTGGTGCAATTCGGCGCGCGGCTTCATGTTTTCGCTCGGCTGCATCCAGTCGCTGAGCTGCCATACCGACCGCTGCCCGACCGGCGTCGCGACCCAGGATCCGACGCGCAGCCGCGCCCTCGTCGTGCCCGACAAATCCGAGCGCGTGCATAATTTTCATCGCTCGACGATCCATGCGCTGGCGGAACTGACCGCCGCCGCCGGGCTCGATCATCCCAGCGACTTTCACCCCGTTCACTTCTGGCGCCGGATCAATGTGCGCGAAGTCACGACTTTCGCGGAGATCTATCCGAGCGTCGAGAAAGGCGAACTCGTCGCCGGCGCGCGCGACGAGAGTTTGCGCAAGGCGTGGAATATGGCGAGCGTCGATTCATTCCGGGTGGCGATGTAGGGCGGCAAGGCCCGCGCGTTTGCGCGACCGGCGGATAATCCTTTTAAACGGTTGTCTTATTCTTACGCCGCAAGTTCGGTCGTCGCGGGCTGGATCTTCTTCCGCTTTCGCAGGGCGCTGAAAGAGACGAGGCGGCTCGCGCTTTCGTCCCAAAGCGCGAAGCGGATGCAGCGCAGGCTTTGCCAGAGAGTCAGCCGGCCGACGCCCGAAAGCTCGGGATGATTGCGCAGGACTTCGCCGAGCCGATAATAGGGAATGCGGCTGTTCAGATGATGGACATGGTGGACGCCGATATTGGCGGTGAACCAGCGCAGCACAAGCGGCAAGTCGTAATGCGAAGACCCATGCAAGGCGGCTTCGGGTTGCGACCAGATGGGCTCATGCGCCCATGCCGTGTCTTCAAACTGGTGCTGCACATAAAACAGCCAGACGCCGATCGAGGCGGCGAGCACCGCGATCGGCAGGTGAATGGCGAGAAACGGGCCGATGCCGATCAGCCAGACGAGGAGCGCGGCGACCGAGGCGATCCCCGCATTGGTCGCCATCGTGCTGATCCACGGGCTCCAGCCCGCGCCGCGCATCAGTCCGAACGGCGCCCGGTGCTGCAGGAGGAAGAGATAGGCCGGCCCCAGGCCGAACATCACGGCGGGATGGCGATAGAGGCGATAGCCGAGCCGCCCGCGCCAGCTCATCGCGAGATATTCGCGCACCGTCACGGTGGAGACGTCGCCAATGCCGCGCCGGTCGAGATTGCCTGAACTCGCATGATGCGCCGCATGCGTGCGCTTCCAATAGTCGTAAGGCGTCAGCGTCGCGACGCCGATCACGCGCCCGACCCAGTCGTTGATCGCGCGATGGCGGAAGAAGGCGCCGTGGCTGCAATCATGCTGGATCATGAACAGGCGCACGAGAAACCCGGCGGCGGGCACCGCCAGCATCAGGCTCAGCCAATAGCTGACATGCAGCAGCGCCCACATCGCCGCCCATAGGCCGATCAGCGGAACGGCGGTGATCGCGATTTCGGTCAGGCTGCGCCGAAGCGAGGGGTCGCGATATCGGATCAGGCGCCCGCGCAGGCCCTGAACATCGAGGGGTATATTTTTGGAGGAATCCTGGTCGCCGTATGACATCGTCGAAGCACCGTCGGATCGAGCTTTTGCGACCGCCTCAAGCCAACCGCAAGAGAAACGAAACCCGAAAGCCGCAATTTTCGCGAGCGCTTATAGAGGATTCGTGCGGCGCAATTGCGACGGGCGGCGGTGAGGTCGTCGTTATTGCGAAGGGAATCTCGCGCCGTCATTGCGAGCGGAGCGAAGCAATCCAGAGGTCGAGGAGGTTGCAAGTCAGAACATAAACATCCCACTCCGCTTCGAACGGAGGCTTATCATATCGGGAGGGCGCAATACCTCATGCGCCCAATCCGGCAACCGTCTCGACCTCTGGATTGCTTCGCTCCGCTCGCAATGACGGCATGCGCCCATCGCGAACGAGAAAATCACTTCTTCTTGGACGGCGATCCGGCAGGCTGCCCCGCCTTCGTAAAACCCGCCGCCGTGGTAGCAGGCGCCGAAGCTTTCAATTTGTCCTTCTTCGGCTTCTTGGCTTCTTTGTTGCTGCGCATCTGCCCTTTAGCCATGACTCGTCTCCTCCGGTGGTTGGGGCATTCGATCAGATGTTGGTGCGAGTAACAAGGGCGCGGAGAGCGGCGAGAGTTGAAAAGCCGTGATGATTCGCCGGTTTGGCTACCGCTAAAGACCAACCTTAAAGGGCGCGTCACGGCGGCGGCTTGTTCGTCATGGAGAAGTGAGCGGACCTGTGCAGCCGCTTAGCGCCCAAGACATTACGGCTGACCGGCGAACCGAAATTATGCGAGAGTATGTCAAGGTCGAGCGAAGAGGCGATCGCAACCCATGACCATCTACAAATACGTCTGCTCCATTTGCGGTTCCGAAAATGTCCGGCGCGATGCCTGGGCGACATGGGATGTCGAGACCCAGTCATGGGAGCTTGCGACCGTTTTCCAAGCCGGCTTTTGTGACGATTGCGGTGGCATCGCGAGTCTGGATGCGATCAAGATCGACAGGATGAAAGCGCGGTCGTCGGCGGCTGTTGATTCGTTCGGCGCAAACGGAGGCGGACGAATATTTTGAAATTGGGCTTCGAAGAATCCGCGCAAGCGCCTTATGATTCTGGCTCGCAAACCGCTCGGATTTTGACTGAGGCGTGGGCTACCAAGCAAGCTTTCTGTCCAAACTGCGGACATGCCGAGTTGTCGCAGTTTCCGAATAACCGTCCGGTCGCAGATTTGCATTGCAAGAACTGCAATGAAGAATTCGAATTGAAGAGCCAAAAATCAAAATTTGGCTCAAAGGTGGTCGACGGCGCATACCATAAGATGTGCGAGCGGCTCGCGGCCGAGAACAATCCGAATCTGATGCTGCTAAATTACATTCCAAAGCTCGGCGTGAATAATTTTTTTGTGGTCCCTAAGCATTTCTTCGTCGTCGAAATAATCGAAAAGCGAAAACCCCTCCGAGATGGGGCGCGCCGAGCAGGTTGGATCGGCTGCAATATCCTCCTATCCAATTTGCCTGAGGCGGGAAAAATACACATCGTGCGCGATGGTGTGGTGCTCGACCGGCACAACGTGCTGGAACAATGGCAGAAATCTTTATTCTTGCGCGAGGAAACCGCCACATCGCGAGGATGGCTTCTCAACGTACTGAGGTGTGTTGAAGCTATACATGCCAAGGACTTCAGCCTTGACGATGTTTACGCTTTCGAGTCCCGCCTTAGTGGCTTGTATCCAATGAATCAGCATGTTCGCCAGAAAATCCGCCAGCAACTACAGGTCCTGCGGGATCGCGGCTATCTCGTATTTCTGGGTCGAGGCCGGTACAGATTGCTTTAGTCGGCGCCCCCGCTCAGCGCCGGGCGGCTGCTGTTAGCGCTTACGCGACCTCCAGCCCGAACGGCACGCCCGTCTCCCCTCGCCCGATCGCGGCGATCGCCGTCGTCATCCGGCCCGAGCAGCCGAGGAGGGAATGGGCGACGGCGAATGGCGACGCCAATGGCGTTTGGTCAACACCTCACCAAGGAGGCGAGGAAACTAAACCGCCCCATAACGCCTTGATATCCCTCATTTGGCAATCGTAAACTCGCCGCACCCACTCACCCCACCTCCAGCCCAAACGGCACGCCCACCTCGCAGGTCTCGCCGCGCCCGATCGTGGCCACCGCGTCGGTCATCCGGCCCGAGCGGCCGAGGATGGAATCGGCGACGGCGACGAGGCGGGAATTGGGGGTGGCGGTGGGGGACGCCGCGCGGATCGCCTTGGCGATCTCGCTTTCGCTGCACGTCGGGCCGAGCGCGCAGGCGGTGATGAAAGCGGCCGCGGTCGAGCGGCTGACGCCGGCAAAGCAATGGATCAGCAGGGGCGCGCTCCGATCCCAGTCGCCGACGAATCGGAGGAGGTCGCGTACATGGCGCTCGGCGGGCAGGATGTGGCCCTCCATTGGGTCGATAATGTCGGACATGGCGATGAACAAATGCCGCTCCGGCCGGATCGCCGGCGGCCGCGTCACCGGCGTCCCGTTGTTGAGCAAGGTCACCAGCGAACGCGCGCCGGTTTCCTCCACCGCCTCGCCAATGCGCGCGAGCGAACAGACGTGAACGCGCGCTCTTGTCGTAGAAAGATTCATGGCGTTGGCTTTCCGGCCGATTGAACGGCTGCTGGATGATCGTCGAGTTCGGCGAAACGGCGAAGGAAGCCTTCTTGCGCCTTCGCTGGCCGCATCGGCTGGAGATAGGCCTCAATGCCGGCCAGCGCGATGTTGGGCGCGCCAAACAGTTTTTGCGCCTCGGCGGTGGAAAAGCCGGCGAGGTTGATCGCTTCGAACCAGGCCGCCGCGCGGTCGGCGCCCTTGACGAAGGTCGTCACTTCGGGCGGCGCCTTCGCCGATAGGCCGAAGCGGATATGGATCGCCGCGAGCAGGCGCGCCTCGATCGCTTTGTAATCGCCGCCGATCACCGCTTTGAAGGGCGAGATCATATCGCCGATGACATATTCGGGTGCGTCATGCAGCAGAGCGAACAGGCGCGCCTTGGGGTCGGCTTGCGGCGCGAGCGCGCCGACGAGCGCCTCGACCAGCAGGCAATGCTGGGCGACCGAGAAGATTTCCGCGCCCTTCGTCTGGCCGTTCCAGCGCGCGACGCGCGCCAGGCCATGGGCGATGTCCGATATTTCGATGTCGAGCGGCGAGGGGTCGATCAGATCGAGCCGACGGCCCGACAGCATCCTTTGCCAGGCGCGCGCCGTCTTACTACCGGACATGGGGCTCGCGTCCGAGCGCCGCGCATTCGGCGTAGCGATGACAGTCCACGAGATGATCGTTGACCATGCCGGTCGCCTGCATGAAGGCGTGGATGATGGTCGGCCCGACGAAATTGCCGCCCCGCTCGCGCAAGTCCTTGGCGATCGCCACCGAGACGTCGGTTTGCGCGGCGACTTCATGCATCGATTGGCGGGCGTTCTGGATCGGCCGTCCGTCGATGAAACCCCACAAATGCTTCGCAAGGCCGCCGCGCTTGCCAAGATCGAGCGTGATGCGCGCCAGCGCGATGGTCGCCTGGATCTTGGCGCGGTTGCGCACGATGCCGGGGTTCTGCATCAGCGCTTCGATCTTGGCGTCATTGTAGCGGACGATTTTTTCCGGCTTGAAGCCGTCGAAGGCGGCGCGAAAGGAATCGCGCTTGCGCAGGATCGTGATCCAGGAAAGGCCAGCCTGGAAGCCGTCGAGGATCAGCTTCTCGAAAAGCGCGCGATCGTCCCATTCGGGCACGCCCCATTCCTCGTCATGATAGGCGACGTAAAGGGGATCATGGCCTGGCCACGGGCAACGGCAGCGCCCGTCCGCATGCAGGATCGGCGTGTGAGCGCGCGGCTGCTTTTCGGCCTTGCCCGGTTTCTCTTTCTCAGCCATCACATTCTCCGACTCAAGGCGCCGAGAATCTTCCGCGCTCTCGCATTCGGCAAGCCCATCAAAACAATTCTCCCTGCGCCTTGCCGGGCGGTTTCAGCGGAGGAGAGACCGGCCGCTGGATTTCGGCGTCGTCGTTACCGACGCGGTTTACTTCCATACCAACCTCGACGAGTTCGAGCGAATCGTCCGGGGCAGGGCGCAGCAGCGCGGTGGCCGCGGACGCCTCGACGCTGTCATTGTCGAGCCAGAAGTGAAAATCGCGGGGATCGATGATCGCCGGCATCCGGTCATGGATCGCCGCGATCGTTTGATTGGGCGGCGTCGTGATGATGCAGGCGGTGTCGATCTCGCCGCCGTTGGGGTCGCTCCAGGTCTCGTAGAGGCCGGCAAAGCCCATCGGTCCGCGATCGGGCCTGCGGATCAGGAAAGACCGCGCGGCGGCGGCGCGGCCCGGACCGCGCAGCCACTCATAGAAACCGTCGGCGATAATCAGGCAACGGCGGCGTTTGACCGCGGCGCGAAAGCTGGCTTTTTCGGTCAGGGTTTCGCCGCGCGCGTTGATGATGAGCGCGAAAGCTTTGGGGTCTTTGACGAAAGCCGGCAGGAAACCCCAGCGCATGAGAGTGAAATGCCGCCGCTGTCCTTGCGAATGGGCGGCCGCCGTGACGACGGGGATGGGTTGCGTCGGGGCGATATTGTAGCGCGGCGGGAAGTCGGGCTCTTCGACATAGGCGAAGAAGTCGCGCAAGATTTCAGGCGTGGAAATTATGGCGAATCTTCCAGGCATTGGCGTCTCCTTGGTAAGCATGTTCGCCGATGTTTTATTGTGAAATGCAACCACGGGCTGTAACGTCTGGTTAAGCCTCCTCTGATCGGCTTTGGAAGAGGCAGGAAAAGACGATGCTAGCGGTCATGAAATCTCCGCGCGAGCCGCCGGCCGCCAAGCTTGACGAAGATGGCGGCCCGCCTCCGTTGATTGGCGACGAGGTTGCCAACGGCCCAGGCGCGTCCGGCGGTTCTCTCGACCATTTTCAGCAGATCGCCACAATGATCGAGCTCCTCGACCGTTTGCCTGAGCTGGCCGGCGATATCAGGGACTGGCGTCCGAGCCACTACGCCGACCAGCTCGCCGAGGCGCCTCGCGGCAAGAATGACGACATATTGCGCGCTTACGGCGAACTGAGCCCGCTGATGCAACGCGCGTTCCAGGCGGTCGTGGCGGGCATGGACAAGCTGGCGGAATCGGCCGCCGATCTCTACGATCACACGCATAGGCCGCCGACTTCGAGCGAGATAAAGGCCGGGGCGGAGATCGGCAGGGCGATGCGGCAATTGCTTGAGCGGGCGATGGCGCTCGTCGAATCCGCCAGCCCCCGGCGCCCGAGTAAGGGCCATACCTCGCACGAGAAGTAGATGCTATCGCCTTGCTAAGCCGTGCAAAGACAGAATTAACCTTTCTTTAAGAGGAGCGTCGCGTAACGCGATCATTGGCCATACACTGTCGCTACATGATCGCTTCGCTTGCTGAATCTCTTCGCGAATTATCGGCTGCCGACGCCCGGCGGGCCGCGCTTAACTATGTCAGCGAAGCCTTCGCGGAAGCCTTGCTCGATGGCATCGACGTCGACTCCTTCGCCGACGCGGCGCTGTGTGCGGCGTTTCGCGAACTGGTCGCCGCCTATGGCGAAGAGAAGGCTGCGCGCCTCGCCGAACGATTGCCGGAGCGGGTGCGGCATGGCGAGTTTTCCGGCGCCCTGCGTCAGTAACGCTTCAATTCCCGACATTGCCGCGCGATAGCGGCGTCTGTAGGCTGGGGCCCATCGAAGGAGCCGCCATGCGCGTCACGATCGCGGTTTTGACGTCGAAGCTTGGCTTGGGATGACCCCAAAGTGAATTGCCCGCCAAGACGCGCTCAGCCACAAGAGCAGATATGACCGACATATCCTTTCCAGCCGCCGCCATCGCAGGCCTGATTTCGTTTTTGAGCCCCTGCGTGCTGCCTCTGGCGCCGCCCTATTTGTGTTATCTCGCCGGGACTTCGCTGGAGCAGCTTGTCGAGGAGGACGAACAGCGGGCGATCCGCGACACGATTATCGTCGCCCTGCTTTTCGTGCTTGGCTTTTCGACCGTTTTCGTCGCGCTAGGGGCGACGGCGTCGGTGTTCGGCGCCCTTATCCGGCAATGGAGCCATGTCCTGTCGATCGCGGCGGGGATCGGCATCATCGTCATGGGGTTGCATTTTCTCGGCGCCTTGCGCATTGGCGCGATGTTTCGCGAGAAGCGGCTTGAAATCGCCCGGCCGCCGGGCCTGTGGAGCGCCTATCTGATGGGGCTCGCCTTCGCCTTTGGCTGGACGCCTTGCATCGGGCCGATTCTGGCGACCATTCTGGCGGTAGCGGGCTCACAGGACACGGTGGCGCGCGGGGCGCTGCTGCTGGGCGCCTATTCGCTCGGCCTTGGCGCCCCCTTCGTGCTCGCCGCATGCGCGATGGGGCCTTTCCTCGCGGCGGCCCGGCGTTTTCGCAGTCAGTTCGGACGCCTCGAGAAAGTGGTCGGGGGCTTGCTCGTGCTGACGGGAATCGCGTTTCTGACCGGCGGCGTCCAGGCCGCTTCCGGCTGGCTGATCAACGCCTTCCCCGCGTTGGGGCAGCTTGGCTGACCCCAATGCGTCCGGGCGCGCGAAGCTTGGGCGGCCAAAATCGCAATAGCGCCCGATTGCGATTCCATGGCCGGTCATGCATTCTGGATGGGGTGCGCAATCATCGTTCTGAGGGGGACACACAATGACATACAGCAAGCACGTTCTGTTGCTCGCCGCCGGCCTGCTCGTCGCTCAGTCGGGCTATGCCTGGGCCACCGGCGCGATAGCGGTGGACGATCAGCCAGGACAGAAGCCGAGCGACGCGGGCTATGGCATCGGTTTTGGGGATAGCAAGGACAGCGCGCAGACAGCCGCTTTGGCGAAATGCAACAGCGCCGGCAACACGTCCTGCAAGGTCGTCGTCTGGTTCGATAAATGCGGCGCCTACGCCAGTTCGAACGAGAAATACGGCATCGGCTGGGGCGGCACCGAAGACGAGGCCAAGAGCAAGGCTCTGGATCAGTGCGGCAATGGTCAATGCCGCCTCGTCGCCTCCGATTGCGGCGACTGAGATCCACCCGCAACATCTGTTCGGCAATCCCGGATTGGACGCCAAATAAAAGAAGCCCGCCGTCGCCGGCGGGCTTCTCCGTTTTAGTCTAAACCAAGCGCTTGCGCTTAGGTCCGCTGCTTGTAGGTGATCTTGCCGTCATCGCCCTTCTGCCAGACGTACCAGACGAAGTCGACGCTCGTGCGGTCGCCCTTCTTGTCATAGGCGATGTCGCCAATGACGGTCTTGAACGTGATGCCGGAATGCATAACTTCGGCGATCTTCTTCGGATCGAGCGAATTGGCCTTTTCAGCCGCCTGCTTGATGATCTGCACGCCCGCATAGGAATAGAGCGTATAGGCCTCCGGCTCGAAACCCTTGGCGCGGAACGCCGCGACAATTTCCTTGGCCGAAGCATTGTTGCGGGGATCGGGACCAAACGACATGAACGTGCCTTCGACGCCGGGGCCGCCGATCGAGGCGAACTCGTTGTCGGTGATGCCGTCGCCGGAGATGACGATCGTCTTCATGCCCTGATCGCGCATCTGGCGGATGATCAGGCCGCCTTCGGTGTGCAGGCCGCCCCACATCAGATATTCAGCGCCCGAAGCCTTGATCTTCGAAACGATCGCCGAATAGTCCTTTTCGCCGGTGTTTACGCCTTCATACAAGACTTCCTTCTTGCCGCCGGCGTTCATGGCGGTCCTGGCCGCGTCGGCAAGGCCCTGACCATAGGTGGTCTTGTCGTGGACGATGGCGATCTTCTTGTCCTTGAGCTCGCCAAGAGCCAGATCAGCCCAAAGCTTGCCCTGCTGGTCGTCGCGGCCGCAGGTGCGGAAGATGTCCCACAGGCCGCGCTCGGTGATCTTCGGATTGGTCGCCGAAGGCGTGATTTCGAGAATGCCGTTGTCGGCATAGACTTCCGACGCCGGAATCGTGACGCCCGAATTGAAGTGGCCGATCACGAATTTGACGCCGTCGCCGACGAATTTATTGGCGACGGAGACGCCTTGCTTGGGATCGGAAACGTCGTCGCCCTGCTCGACTTCAATTTTCTGGCCGAGAATGCCGCCAGCTTTATTGATGTCTTCGGCCGCCTGCGCGACGCCGTTGGTCAATTGCGCGCCGAACGAGGCGTTCGCGCCGGTGATCGGGCCGGCGACGCCGAGCTTGATCTGGGCGCTCGCGGCGCCGGCAAAGGCCAGGCCCGCGGCAAGCACGAGACCGGTTAGCCAAATTTTCTTCATACCCTACTCCCTCTGTGTTTCGGGCGCGCCAAACAAGGGCGCCCACTCGGCAGAAACTCTCATCCCACCTTAGCGCGGGATCAGACCTTGTTTTCGTTGGAAAGTCACCTGAAAAGACAAGTTTTTTAAGGATTCCTTTATTGCTTGATGAACGGCCAGTCGGTCTAACGCGCGCGCCAATTCAGTCCGACTTTTTCATAAGACCACGAATATTGCGTCGCCATTTGCGTTGCGCGCATCGCTCTGTAGCTGACCCACGCGACCGCCAAAAGAATGACGAGCGTGACCAAATAATAATGGAGGGAAGAAAGCTCTTCCTGGAAGAGCGAGAAATGAAGAAAACGCACGGCCGCCGACAGAACCGCCATATAGGGCAGGATGAGCCAGAGCGGGCTCCACGTCTTGGCGAGCGCGCGTCCGCTCGCCATAGCGGCCGCGGCGCCCAGCACCGTCAACAACACGAAAACGAACAGACCATTGTCCGTGTCGGTCCAGAAAATCCCGGACATTAATGTCCCCCTTCGAGATAAGCGGCGCGCACTTCGGGTCGCGCGAGCAATTCCGCCCCCGATCCCTTCATCGTGATCAAGCCATTGACCATCACATAGCCGCGATGGGCGAGTTTGAGCGCGTGGAAAGCATTTTGCTCGACAAGAAAAACCGTGAGGCCTTGCGTCTTGTTGAGATCCGCAATCACGTTGAATATCTGCTTGACGATCAGCGGCGCGAGCCCGAGCGAGGGCTCGTCAAGCAGCAGCAGGCGCGGGCGGCTCATCAGGGCGCGCGCGATCGCCAGCATTTGCTGCTCGCCGCCCGAGAGCGTGCCGCCGCGTTGCGGCGCCCGCTCCTTGAGGCGCGGAAACATCACGAACATCCGCTCGAGGTCGTCGTTGAAATGCGCAAAATTGTCGATGGAAGCGCCCATCTGCAAATTCTCGAAGACGGTCATGCGCGGAAATATGCGCCGGCCCTCGGGCGATTGGGCGATCGACAGGCGGGCGATCTCGTGCATGGAAAGGCGGGTGATGTCGCGCCCGTCGAAGACGATGGAGCCGCGCCGGGCGCGCGGGCTGCCGCAGATGGTCATCATCGTCGTCGATTTTCCCGCGCCATTGGCGCCGATCAACGTGACGATTTCACCCTCGTTGACGTCGATATCGACGCCTTTGAGCGCTTGAATCTTGCCGTAGAATGTTTCGACGCCGCGCACCGTCAGTAAGGCCTTGCCTGAAGCGGAAGCTGGCGTCGGGGCGGCTATGGTCATGCTCGCGACACTCATGCGCCGATCTCCGCTTCCACGACCGCCAATTCTTCCTCGTCCGCGACGCCGAGATAGGCGGCGATCACCTTGGGATCGTTGCGTACGTCAACGGGCGTGCCGTCGGCGATCTTGGTGCCATAATCGAGCACGACGACATGATCGGAAATCTGCATGACGACGGACATGTCATGCTCGATAAGAAGAATGGACACGTGATGCTCGTCGCGGATCGCATTCAGGAGGATATTCAGATCGCCCGACTCCCGCGGGTTAAGGCCGGCGGCCGGCTCGTCCAGGCAGAGCAGGATCGGGTCGGTGCACATGGCGCGGGCGATTTCGAGTCGACGTTGCGCGCCATAGGGCAATTCGCCCGCCGGGTCGTCGGCGCGATCGAGAAGATTGATCTTGTTGAGCCAGTAGGTGGCGCGCTCCACCGCTTCGGCCTCGCTGGCGCGATAGCTGGGCGCGCCGAACATGCCAAGCACCGTGAAGCCGCTGGCCTGCATCAGCTTGTTGTGATGGGCGACCATCAGGTTTTCCAGCACGGTCATGCCCTGGAACAGGCGGATATTCTGGAACGTGCGGGCGACCCTGGCCCGCAAGGCGATCTCATTGCCCGCCATGCGCTCGAGCAAATAGAGCTCGCCCGAATCCGACTTCACATGCCTGGCGGGAGATCGGGTCAGCGCTTCCACATCGGCCGCCGCGGCGACGCCCGCTCTGGCGAGCGCGAGGCGTCCTTCGGTCGGTTTGTAAAAGCCCGTGACGCAGTTGAAGACGGTGGTCTTGCCCGCCCCGTTGGGGCCGATCAGCGCGGTGATGTCGCCGCGGCCAACCTGAAAGGAAAGATCGTTGACGGCGACGAGGCCGCCGAAGCGCATCGTCAAATGTTCGACGACGAGGAGAGGATCGGTCATCCAGCGCATCAGCCGTGCCCCTCTTTGACGAGTGAACCGGATACGGCCTTTTTCTCCTTGAGGAAAATCGAAGGCAATCGCGTCGAGACGAAACCGCGCGGCCTCAAGACCATCATCACCACCATCGCCAGGCCAAATAGCAATCCGCGATATTGCGCGGGATCGAAATCGGGAATTCCAAACACCGACGCCATCAGCGTGCGCATCCATTCGAGTTCACGCAGCAGCTCGAAGCCGCCGATGAGGAACACCGCCGCGAGGGCGACGCCGATCTGCGAACCCATGCCGCCCAGCACGACGATCGCGAGGATGGTCGCCGATTCATTGAAGGTGAAGCTTTCCGGGCTGATGAAGCCTTGGCGCACGGCGAAGAACGAACCGGCGAGGCCGCCGAAAAAAGCGCCAAGCGCAAAGGCGGTGAGCTTGGTGTTCCTCGTGTTGATGCCGAGCGACCGACACGCGATTTCATCCTCGCGGAGCGCCTCCCAGGCGCGCCCGATCGGCAATCGCCGCAGACGCAGGGTCACGAAATTGGTGATCAGCGCGAGGGCCAGGATCACGTAATAGAGAAAGATTTTGCTATGGATCGGCGAATATTCGATGTGAAAGAAATCGGCGAAACCGCCCGGCTGGTCGCGCATCGAGAGGCCGAAAAAGCTCACCTTCGGGATTGAGGCGATGCCGGCGTAGCCGCCCGAAAAGGGAATCCAGTTGATCAGGACGAGGCGGATCATCTCGCCGAAAGCCAGCGTGACGATCGCCAGATAGTCGCCGCGCAGGCGCAGGACCGGAAAGCCCAGGATCATGCCCCAGAAGGCGGCGAGTATGCCCGCCAGCGGCAGGCAGATCCAGAACGACAGGCCGAAGGTCGTCGCGAGCAGCGCATAGGCGTAGGCGCCGACTGCGTAGAAGGCGACATAGCCCAGATCAAGCAGGCCGGCGAGGCCGACCACGATATTCAGCCCCCAGCCCAGCATGACATAAATGAGAATCTGGATGCCGTAGCTGTCGATCCATTTCAGCGAGCCGCTTGACCCGAATGCGGCCAGCATCGCCAAGGGAAACGCGATCAGCACCGCGAGGCCGAAAGCGCCAATGTATCGCGCAATGAATGCGCTGCTTGTCGAGGGTGCCGCGACTGCCGCTGCCGGACGATCGACGACGGGCCGCGCCTGATAAAGCGACAAAGCCCAGCGGCCCCCGAACGCGAGGGCGCAGATGATGAGGACGGCCCAAGGTCGCCAGGTGAGGAAGAGATTGCCGTCATTATCCGATTCCGCATGCAGCATGATGATCGGAAAACAAAGCAGGAAGGCCAGAATGGCGGCGGCGATCGCATCCTTGAGCATGCCGCCGACGTTGCTGCCCTCGGCGGCGTCCGCCGCATCGATTTTCTGTGTGGTGGCCGTCATCTCTACACCTTCTCGATTTCGGGTCGGCCAAGGATGCCCGACGGCATGAAGATGAGCGTGATGGCGAGGATCGCGAAAGCGGCGACATCCTTATAGTCCGTGGAGAAATACGAAGACCAGAAGACCTCGATCAGGCCGATCAGCAGTCCGCCCAGCACCGCGCCCGGCAAAGAGCCGATGCCGCCCAGCACCGCGGCGGTGAAAGCCTTGACGCCCGGCAGGAACCCGTCCGAAAAATTCACGACGCCGTAATACATCATGTAAAGGACGCCGGCGACCGCCGCCAATGCGGCGCCGATCACGAAGGTGATCGAGATCGTCCGGTCGACGTCGATGCCGAGCAGGGCGGCCATCTTGCGATCCTGCTCGCAGGCGCGCTGCGCCCGCCCGAGCGCCGTCTTCTGAACGACCCACCAGAAGGCGAACAGCAAAACGCCGGTGACGATCGCGATGACGATCTGCTTGTATTGCAAGGTCACGTCATAGGAGCCGCCAGGCGAAAAATGGATCACCTCGTTGAACATCGGCGGCACCGGCTTGTTGCGCGGCCCCTGCACGACTTGCACGAAGTTCGACAGAAAGATCGACATGCCGATCGCCGAAATCAGCGGCGCCAGCCGGAACGAACCGCGCAGAGGGCGGTAGGCGAGGCGCTCGATCGTCCAGTTCCAGACGGAGGTCAGGAACATCGCGGCGATCAGGACGATGACGAAGGCGAGCGCCAAAGACATCACGCCCAAAATCTTCGTCAGCACCAGAAAGACCAGCAGCGCGATGAAAGCGGACAGCATGAACAAATCGCCATGCGCGAAGTTCACCATGCCGATAATGCCGAAGACCATCGTATAGCCGATGGCGATGAGACCATAGATCGAACCGAGCGTGAGCCCGTTGATCAGCTGCTGCAGGAAATTACCCATGCGCCGCCGTACTCCCCCATTTGCACCCGAGGCCGCGACGCAAGTCCCGGCTCCGAACGGAACAAAACCTCAAGGCTTCATTTTCTCTCCAAGATCCAGATCGCTCTGGCCCTGGTTTTTTAACTAGCAAGTTCCGGGCCAAACAGCCGGCTCTTAAACGTATGATTTCTTGCAAAAAACAGATGCCGTCGCGACGACCGCGACGCTTCGATCCCGATCAAGCCAATGCTCATAAATTAGTCAACGACCGAAGCAATTGCATGCCGCCGCATGTTTGACAATATCGACTTTGTGTTTGGCGGCGCGGCCTCGCCGCGAACGCCGGCGCGCGGTCACAATTATGTCGCGCCGGCGATTGGGCTTGCGTTGGCGCGGCGGACCGTTAGGCTGGCGGCGCGCCGCGAAGGCGAGAAGCATAAGGCGCCGGGCCGATGGGCCGTTGTGAGACGCCGAGCGAAATGAAACAGGGGAAGCCCCGATGGCGATGACAATGACCGGCGAGGTCACGCTGCCTGCCGACCGGCCCAGGGTTTGGGCGATGCTCAATGATCCCGTCGTTCTCAAAGCCAGCATTCCGGGCTGCCAGTCCCTGGAAAAAACCAGCGACACATCTTTTGCGGCCGTCGTGAAGGTCAAGATCGGACCTGTCGGCGCCAGTTTCAAAGGCAAGGTGCAGCTCTCCGACATCGACCCGCCTAATGGTTATACAATTGGCGGCGAAGGGGAGGGCGGCATTGCCGGCTTCGCCAATGGCGGCGCCAAGGTGCAGCTCGCCGATGCGCCAGGGGGGACCCTTCTAAAGTATGATGTGCAGGCCAATGTCGGCGGCAAGATCGCGCAACTGGGCTCGCGGCTGATCGACGGCGTGGCCAAGAAACTGGCGGATCAGTTCTTTGCTAATTTGGCGAACGCCGCCAACGCGCCGGACGCTTCATCCCTCGAGGCGGGGTCGGCTTGACCTTGGCTGGACGTTTGGACAAGCTGAGTTCATTGTCGCCGATAGGCTGTCGGCGAGCCGATCGTCAGAGAAACAGCGAGGGAGAAGCGAGGAGAGAAGTTGGTTGGGTGAGATTCCGGCGCCCGGTGGGGCTGTCGGGACAAAACAAAATAAGGGAGGCTGATCGATGATCCATGTTTCCATGATTGTGAACGGCAAGGCTGCGTCGGCGGATGTCGATTCGCGCACGCTGCTTGTGCAATTCTTGAGAGAAAACCTTCGGCTGACGGGCACGCATGTCGGCTGCGACACCTCGCAATGCGGCGCCTGTGTGGTTCACGTCGACGGGCGCGCCATCAAATCCTGCACGGCTTTGGCGGTCTCGCTCGAAGGCGCCGAGGTGACGACGATCGAAGGCCTCGCCAAGGGCGGCAAACTGCATCCGATGCAGCAGGCGTTCCAGGACAATCACGGCTTGCAATGCGGTTTCTGCACCCCGGGTATGATCATGTCGGCGATCGACATGGTCAACCGCAAGGGCTCGCATCTCGATGAGCACACGATCCGCGAGGAGCTCGACGGCAACATCTGCCGCTGCACTGGCTATCACAATATCGTCAAGTCCGTCGCCCAGGGCGCGCGGGAAATGGCGACGGCCGGCGCCGCGAAAGCCGCGGAATAGAGAATATCCAAACGATTGGAGTTCGCATGAAATTCAGCCCGCGCAATGGGCTGGACAATCGTTCGATCAGCCGATCGACCCGGTGGGGCGAGATCGGCGGCACCCAGGGAGAAAACTCATGAGCGCGACCGGCATTGGCGCCTCTGTAAAGCGCACCGAGGACATCCGTTTCATCACCGGCAAAGGCCACTATACCGACGACATCAATCGGCACGGCCAGGCTTACGCCTATTTTCTGCGCTCGCCCCATGCGCATGCGACCATCAACAAGATTGACGCTTCGGCGGCGCTGAAAGCGCCGGGCGTCGTCGCAATCTTCACCGGCGACGATATCGCGGCCGACAAGGTCGGCGGCCTGATTTGTGGGTGGATGATCCATTCCAAGGACGGCTCGCCCATGAAGGCCGGCGCCCATCCCGCGCTGGCGCAAGGCAAAGTTCGCTATGTCGGCGATCACGTCGCCGTCGTCATCGCCGATACTTATGCGCAGGCCCGCGAGGCGGGCGAAAAAATCGTCGTCGACTATGGCGTGCTCCCCGCGGCGACCGATACCGCGACGACGGCTAAGCCGGGCGCGCCGCAAGTGCATGACGTGGCGCCAAACAATACGGTCTACAACTGGCACATTGGCGACAAGGCGGCGACCGACGCCGCCTTCGCCGCGGCGGCCCATGTGACCAAGCTCGATCTCATCAACAATCGCTTGATTCCCAACGCTATGGAGCCGCGCGCGGCCGTCGGCGAGTATGATTCAGGCACGGACGCGTTGACGCTTTACACGACGAGTCAAAATCCGCATGTGGCGCGGCTCGTGCTGTCGGCCTTCATTGGCATTGCGCCCGAGCACAAGCTGCGTGTGATCGCCCCCGATGTTGGCGGCGGCTTCGGCTCGAAGATATTCATCTATGCGGAAGAAACGGTCTGCGTCTGGGCCGCCAAGAAGATCGATCGACCAGTGAAATGGACGGCCGATCGCACCGAAGCCTTTCTGTCGGACGCCCATGGCCGCGATCACGTCACTCATGCCGAGCTTGCGCTCGACGTGGGCGGCAAGATCACGGGGCTGCGCGTTCACACGATCGCCAATCTTGGCGCCTATCTGTCGACGTTCTCGTCGTCCGTGCCAACCTACCTCTATGGATTGCTGCTGTCGGGCCAATACAACATCCCGGCGATCTATTGCGAAGTCGACGCGGTCTACACCAATACCGCGCCCGTCGACGCCTATCGCGGCGCGGGGCGGCCAGAGGCGACCTTCGTGGTTGAGCGCATCGTCGAGATCGCCGCGCGACAATTGGGACGCGATCCCGGCGAGTTTCGTCGCGCCAATTTCGTCACCTCGTTTCCGCACCAGACGCCGGTCATCCTGGCCTATGACGCGGGCAATTACGGCGGCGCGCTCGATAAGGCTTTGGCCCTTGCCGACTACAAGGGAATTGGCGCGCGCAAGGCCGCTTCAGCCGCCAAGGGTAAGCTGCGCGGCATCGGTTTTTCCGCCTATATCGAGGCTTGCGGCCTCGCGCCTTCGGCGGCGGTCGGTTCGCTGGGCGCCGGCGTCGGTCTGTGGGAATCGGCCGAAGTGCGGGTTAATCCGATCGGCACCGTCGAGGTTTTGACGGGCTCGCACAGCCACGGTCAGGGTCACGAGACGACCTTTGCGCAGCTCGTATCGCAGCGCCTCGGTATTCCCTTCGAGAACGTCTCGATCGTCCATGGCGACACCGACAAGGTGCAGATGGGCATGGGCACCTATGGTTCGCGTTCCGGCGCCGTCGGCATGTCGGCGGTCTCCAAGGCGCTCGACAAGATCGAGGCCAAGGCGAAAAAAGTCGCAGGCCACGTGTTGGAGGCGTCCGAACAGGACATCGAGTTCAAGGACGGCAAGTTCACGGTGAAGGGAACCGACAAAGCGATCGACTTCGCCTCGGTCGCGCTGCAGGCCTATATCGCGCATAAGTTCAACGGGCAGGAGCTCGAGCCTGGCCTCAAGGAAACGGCGTTCTGGGATCCAACCAACTTCACCTTTCCCGCCGGCGTGCATATTTGCGAGCTTGAGATCGATCCGGAAACCGGCGTCACGACGATCGACCGCTGGACGGCGGTCGACGATTTCGGCGCCCTTATCAATCCCATGATCGTCGAGGGCCAGGTGCATGGCGGCGTCGCCCAGGGGATCGGGCAGGCGATGCTGGAAGGCGCCGTCTATAATGGCGACGGGCAGCTTCTGACCGCGAGCTTCATGGATTATTGCATGCCGCGCGCCGACGATCTCCCTTCGTTCCGCGTCGAGACGATCGAAACGCGCTGCCCGTCCAATCCGCTCGGCATCAAAGGCTGCGGCGAAGCGGGCGCCATCGCCGCGCCGCCCGCCGTGATCAATGCGATCACCGATGCGGTCGGGCACGAAGACGTCGCGATGCCGGCTACCGCGCAGGTGATTTGGCGCGCCGCCCAGAAAGCGATCCTCAAGCGCGCTGCCGAGTGATGGCCTCACCCATTCATAGGAGAATTCCATGTATGCTTTCACCTATCACCAGCCCAACGATGTCGCGGCGGCCGTCGCGCTTTTGGACGAGGACGCCAAATTGCTCGCAGGCGGCCAGACGCTGCTGCCGACCATGAAGCAGAGGCTGGCCTCGCCCGCCTCTATCGTCGATCTCGGCAAGATCGGCGAACTCTCCGGCATCAGCCGCGAAGGCGAGACAATCGTCATCGGCGCGATGACGCGCCACGCCGATGTCGCCGCCAACGCCGCCGTTCATCAGGCGATTCCGGCGCTGGCCGCGCTCGCCGGAGGCATCGGCGATCCGCATGTGCGTAATCGCGGCACGATCGGCGGCTCGCTCGCCAACAACGATCCGGCCGCCGACTATCCCGCCGCCGTGCTGGCTTTGGGCGCGACGATCGTCACCAACAAGCGTGAACTTGCCGCCGAGGCTTTCTTCCACGGGCTGTTCGAAACCGCGCTCGGCGAGGGCGAGATCATCGTCAAGGTTCGTTTTCCGATCCCGCAGAAGGCCGCCTATCAGAAGTTCCGCAATCCCGCCTCGCGCTTTGCTCTGGTCGGCGTCTTCGTCACGCAGACCAAAGGCGGCGCGCGGGTCGCGGTGACGGGGGCGGGCGCCAGCGGCGTGTTTCGGGTCAACGCGCTGGAGGCGGCTCTTGGCGCCAGCTTCGCCGCCGCCGCGCTGAAGGACGCGACGGTTCCGGCCGAGGGGCTCAACACGGACATGCACGCCGACGCCGCCTATCGCGCCCATCTGATCGTGGTTCTCGCTAGGCGGGCTGTCGCGGCGGCCGGGTGAAGGCTATTGCCCCTTCTCCCGCTTTGCGGGAGAAGGTGGTCCGACGCAGTCGGGCCGGATGAGGGCCTCTAAGCTGGGTGCGGCATCACGAGGGCCTCCCACGCCGACAGGCCCTCATCCGGCGCTGCGCGCCACCTTCTCCCGCGCAGCGGGAGAAGGGATGAACCGCCCGCAGTGGAGCAGCCAGCGTATGCCGGATGATCGGCCTAACCAAACGATCCCCAATCCCGCCTCGATCGACGAAACTCTCGCGCTCCTGCGCGGCGCCGCCTATGTCGCGGAGCGCTCGCTCGCCACCGTTCTGTTCCTGAGCCTTCGCCTGGGCCGTCCGCTTTTCCTTGAAGGCGAGGCCGGCGTCGGCAAGACGGAGATCGCCAAAGTTCTCGCCGCAAGCCTCGGGCGGCGTCTCATCCGCCTGCAATGCTATGAAGGCCTCGATGTCGCTGCCGCCGTCTATGAATGGAACTATGCCGCTCAGATGATGGCGATCCGCCTTGCGGAAGCGGCCGGCGAGCACGACAAGGACCGTATCGAGCATGATGTGTTCTCGCAGCGCTATCTCATCAAGCGGCCATTGTTGCAGGCGCTGGAGCCAGCCGCCGGCGGGCCGCCCGTTTTGCTGATCGATGAGATCGACCGCGCCGACGAGGCGTTTGAAGCCTTTCTGCTTGAAATTCTCTCCGACTTTCAGGTGACCATTCCCGAAATCGGCGTCATCAAGGCCGATGAGCCGCCGATCGTGGTGATCACCTCCAATCGGACTCGTGAAATCCACGATGCGCTGAAGCGCCGCTGCCTCTATCATTGGGTCGGCTATCCCGATGCGGAGCGCGAGATCGCGATCGTGCGCGCCAAGGCGCCGCAGGCGCCCGCCCATCTGACCGCCGAACTCGTCGCTTTCGTTCAGGCGATCCGCAAGCAGGATCTGTTCAAGGCGCCCGGCGTCGCCGAAACGCTGGACTGGGCGAGCGCGCTGACCGAACTCGACGCCGTCGCGCTCGACCCGGCCATGGTTTCCGACACGCTTGGCGTGCTGCTGAAATATCAGGACGACATCAGCAAAATCCAGGGCGCCAAGGCGAACGAACTGATCGAGCAGGTGCGCGGCGACATGAAACAGGCGGCGATGAAATAGCGGGCAGCGTCTCAGTCTGTATCGGGATCGAGAACGGAAGGGTCGTCGGCCACGAGCTCGATCACGTTGCCCTCCGGGTCCTGAAGCATCAACGAGCGCCAGCCGACCCAAGGGAAAACGCGCTCGGCGGTCTTGACGCCGGCGGCTTCAAGAGCGGCGGCTGTCTTGCGCAAATCCTCCAGCGCTACTGCAAGCGCAAAGTGGTGCAGCGTGGTCGTCGCAGAATCCAGGCCGGCCCAATTATGAGCCGCCGCGTTGGACGGCCAGCGGTCAACAAACAGGGCTAAAGCTTGCGATCGGCCTCCAACCGTCTCCGGCAGCTTGAAAAACACCATATCTGCGCCGAAGCGACGCCAGAATGTCAGTCCTAACGTCTCGCCATAGAAAGCCTGCATCGCCTCGAAGTCTTTCACCCGAATGACGATCTCGACAAGGCCGCCAATCGTTCCCGGCGGTAGTAAGCTCAGTTCGTTCTCCCGAACTATGACTTTCAGACTGAGACGCTACCAAATAACGCGCGGGGCTGAAATAGCGCGCGGAGCGTGCTAGCCTAGCGAGGCCTGGGAGCAGCCGATGAAAACCTATTTCGCCGACAGAGCTGCGCACTGATGTTCGCCGCGCCCGTCGCGGCAAAAAAAGGGGGGACTTCTCATGAAAACTGGCCGCTTCATCGCGCTGGCGGGCGCGCTTCTGACTTTCTCGAGCGCCGCCTACGCCGATTGCTACGAGGTGTTTGGCTGCACCGAGCGCGACCGGTTCAATTTCGAGCAACTCGCCAATGGGCCGAATTGCGAGTTTCTCTACATGATGCGCAATCGCATTTATCAGCAGCATCAATACTGCTTCAAGACCGCCCGCGCGATCGCGACGCTTGGCAATGACAATTGTCGTTTTAACGATGTGAACCAGGTCCCGCTCAGCGGCGTCGAACGCGCGAATGCGGCGACCATCCTGCAGGTCGAGCACGCCAAGGGCTGCCCGGAATAGAAGGCGCGCAAACTCCGTTGATCGCCAATCCCGCCAGCGATGACAAACCGATCGCGGAGCCGCCGCGCGGCTCCGGCAGGCTCGCCGAGAACATCCTGTATTTCGCACGCGCCCTGCGCGAGGCGGGCCTGCCGGTCGGTCCTGGCAGCGTGCTCGACGCCCTCAAAGCCGTCGAGGCGGCGGGGATCGGCGACCGCGCCGATTTCTATGCGACGCTTCACGCGATCTTCGTCAAGAAGCACGAACATACGCTCCTGTTCGATCAGGCGTTTCGCATTTTCTGGCGGCGCAAGGGTTTTCTGGAAAAGCTCATCGCGATGATGTCGCCGCAGGCTCATCCCACGAACCAAAAGAAACAGAAAGCGGAGGCGGGCGCGAACCGGATCGCCGACGCGCTCTTCAAGAACCCGCAGGACGAACAAAAGGCCGCGCCTTCGCTCGATCTCGACGCGCGGTTCACCATGTCGGCGGCCGAAATCCTGCAGACGAAGGATTTCGCGCAAATGACCGCCGCGGAAATCGCGAGCGCCAGGGCGTTGATCGCGCGGCTGACGCTGCCCGACGATGCCGTGAAGACGCGGCGTCATTTCGCCAGCGCGCATGGGCGCCGGATCGATCCGCGCCGCTCCTTTCGCCGCACATTGAGAGACGGCGGCGCCATCATCGACCTGGCTTTCCGCGCGGCCGCCTTGCGCCATCCCCCGATCGTTGCGCTTTGCGACATATCGGGGTCGATGAGCGATTACACGCGCCTGTTCCTGCACTTCCTGCATGCGCTTGGCGAGAAGCGGCGCGTGACGACCTTTCTGTTCGGCACGCGGCTCACGAATGTCACGCGCGCGCTCAGGGCGCGCGATGTGGACGAAGCGCTCGCGCTTTGTTCGACGCAGGTGCAGGATTGGGCGGGCGGCACGCGCATCGCCTCTTCGTTGCATCGCTTCAACCGGGAATGGTCGCGCCGCGTGCTGGGGCAAGGGGCCATCGTCGTGCTTTTCACCGATGGTCTCGAGCGCGACGGCGCCGAAAACCTGCAGCGCGAGATGGAGCGGCTGCGCAAGTCGTGCCGCCGGCTGATCTGGCTCAATCCGTTGCTGCGCTATAGCGAGTTTCAGGCCAAGGCGCTCGGCATCCGCGCCATGCTGCCCTTCGTCGACGAATTCCGCCCTATCCACAACCTCGCCAGCATGGCGGACCTCTGCCGCGCGCTGGGCGGCGCAGGCGGCGCCGACGCGGACCCAAAGGCATGGCTGAGGCGGTCGGCGTGAGCGGGCGGAACGGCCCTTCTCCCGCTTCGTGCACGGCTGTCCGGGGAAACGAAATGGGTTGTGGCGCCGGGCGGCGTTGCAACCTCCACGCGTCATGCCCGGCCTTGTGCCGGGCATCCACGCCGTGCCGGGGGGCCAACCTTGAGAGTTTCTTGCGACGGCGCCGCGTGGATGGCCGGGACAAGCCCGGCCATGACGACCACAGGTTGTACAATTATAAAATCCTCCCGCTCTCCGTGCAGGCTTGAGTTTCCCCGGACAGCCCTGCGCTTCGCGGGAGAAGGGCGCGATTGCCTGGTTGCCGTCCCGCCTTGCGCGGCGGCCCAGACATCGCCATCTTCCCTGGATTGGTTCTAAACAACGTTTAGGAGGAGCGGCCATGAGCGACAATGCGGTTGAGCAAGTCACGGGCAAATGGGCGACGATCAGCTTCGACGGCAAGCTTTGCATCCATTCGCGCCGCTGCGTCATTTCCCAGCCCGGCGTTTTCAAGGCCAATGTCGAGGGCGCCTGGATCGATCCCGACGCCGCCTCGGCCGAAGATCTTATTTTTGTGGCGTTGAATTGCCCGTCAGGCGCCATTCAGGTCACGCGCCGCGACGGCGGCGAACAGGAGCCGATACCGCCGGTCAATACCGTCAGCATTCGCGAGAACGGCCCGCTCGCGGTCAGCGCCCAGATCGAAATCGGCGGCCAGGCGATCGGCACGCGCGCGACGCTCTGCCGCTGCGGCGCTTCCGCCAACAAGCCTTATTGCGACGGATCGCATGTCGGGGCCGCCTTCATCGCCTCGGGCGAGCCCGCGACCAAGCCCAGCGAACCGCTCGCCATACGCGACGGCGTGCTGGAGATCACGCCCAACGCCAACGGGCCGCTGGCCCTCAGCGGCTGCGTCGAAATCCTGTCCGGGACGGGCCGCACGGTCGACCGGGCGCAGACGGCCTGGCTTTGCCGCTGCGGCGCCTCGAAGAACAAGCCCTATTGCGATGGAACGCATAAGGCGATCGGCTTCGTTGCGCCCGCAACGCTGCCGTGATCAAATTGCGCCAGGGAAGATTGGAAAGACGCCGAAATGTTGAGCACCGAGGATGACATTCTGGCCGCCGCGCAGGACTGGCGCGGCGCCGGGCGCTCCGTGGCGATCGCGACGGTCGTCGACACCTGGGGTTCGGCGCCGCGGCCCGTTGGATCGCATCTGGTGATTGATGGCGACGGGAACTTCCTCGGTTCGGTTTCCGGCGGTTGCGTCGAGGGGGCGGTGGTGACCGAGGCGCTCGACGTCATCGCTGCGGGCGCGCCCAAAATGCTCGAATTCGGCGTCGCCGACGAGACGGCCTGGCGCGCCGGCCTCTCCTGCGGTGGGCGCATCAAGGTCTACGTCGAAAGACTCGACTGATGCGGCTCGATCTTCTCAAAGGCATGAACGAAGAACGCCTGAACCGGCGCGCGGCGATCTTGGTCACTGAGATCGGCGGCGGCGAACAGCGCCTCGTCAAAGCGGCGGCGCTCAGCGAGGATCCTCTCGCCGCAGCGCTGGAGAGCGCGCTGCGCACCGGCAAAAGCGGCATGGTGGAGCATGCCGGCGCCAGCTATTTCCTGACCGTGCAGGTTCCGCCCGTGCGCCTCGTGATAATCGGCGCCGTGCATATCAGCCAGGCGTTGGCGCCGATCGCCAAAATCGCTGGCCTCGATGTGACGATCATTGACCCTCGCACTGCCTTTGCGACGCAGGAGCGGTTTCCCGAGGCGCCCGTCATCGCCGAATGGCCGGATGCGGCGCTGGATCGGGCGCCGCTCGACCGTTATACGGCGATCGCTCTGCTGACCCATGATCCCAAGATCGACGATATCGCGCTTCTCCGCGCGCTGAACGCCGAGTGCTTCTACATCGGCGCGCTGGGATCGCGCAAAACCCATGCGAACAGGCTTGAGCGGATGCGCGCGCAGGGCTTTGGCGAAGCCGCGCTGACACGCATTCACGCGCCGATCGGCCTCGACATCGGCGCCGTCAGCCCGGCGGAAATCGCCGTCTCGATTATCGGCGAGATCGTCGGCGCCTTGCGCAAGAAGCCGTTGCGCGCGGAGGGACAGGCGGCTTGAAGTTCGGTCCGGTTGCCGTCGCCGAGGCGTTCGGCGCCATTGTCGCCCATGCGGTCCGCCGCGACGGGCTGGTTCTGAAAAAAGGCCAGGTCGTCACGTCCGAGCATCAGGCGGCGCTCAAGGCGGCTGGCGTCGCCGAGATTATCGCGGCGCGGCTTGATCCGGGCGATGTCGGCGAAGACGAAGCGGCGCGGCGTCTTTCGGCGCGCCTTGCGGGCCCCAATCTGCGTTGCGAGGGCGCGTTTACCGGCCGCGTCAATCTTTTCGCTGAGAAAGCGGGCCTCGTCATCGTCGACGCTGCGAGAATCGCCGGCGTCAATGGGGTCGATGAGGCGATTACCGCCGCGACGCTGGCGCCGTTTCGCGCCGTCGCGCCCGGCGATATGGTCGCAACCGTCAAGATCATTCCCTTCGCCGTGCCGGGCGTAATGCTTGACGCAGCGCTTGAGGCGGCGGGAAAGGGCGCGGTCCGCATCGCAGCCTTCCGCCCCTTGCGCGTCGGCGTCGTCTCGACCCTGTTGCCCGGACTCAAACCCAGCGTCGTCGCCAAAACGTTGCGCATTCTGGCGGATCGTCTGGAGCCCGCCGGCGCGCGCATCGTTCGCGAAGAGCGCGTCGCGCACGAGCCTGCCGCTCTGGCTCGCGCCCTTATCGCGATCGCGCCGGACTGCGACGTTCTCTTGGTTTTCGGCGCCTCAGCGATCACCGATCGGCGCGACGTCATTCCGGCCGCCGTCGAAGCGATCGGCGGGCGGGTCGATCATTTCGGCATGCCTGTCGATCCCGGCAATCTGCTGCTTCTTGGCGCGCACGGGCGCCTACCGATCATCGGCGCGCCCGGATGCGCGCGCTCGCCCAAGGAGAATGGCTTCGACTGGGTGCTGCAGCGCGTTCTGGCCGATGTTCCCGTCAAAGCTTCCGACATTATGGGCATGGGCGTTGGCGGTTTGCTGATGGAAATCGCCTCGCGTCCGCAACCGCGCCTCGGCGATGGTTGAGATCGCCGCCATCCTTCTGGCCGCCGGCGCCTCGTCGCGATTCAAGGCGGCGGCCGGCGGCGACGCCTCCAAGCTTGTGGCGCCGCTGGCGGGAAAGCCGCTGGTGCGCTATGCCGCCGAGGCGGCGCTCGCCTCGCCCGCCCGCCCGATCCTTGTCATCACCGGCTGCGACAGGGGCGCCGTCGAAGCGGCGCTTGACGGGCTGGACCTCTCATTCGCGCATAATGCCGGTTACGCGCAGGGCCTTGCTTCGTCGCTGCAAACGGGCATTGCGGCTTTGCCTGCCCGCGTCGCCGGCGTGCTCGTCTTGCTTGGCGATATGCCGGCGGTGACGCCGGCGCTGATCGATCGCCTCATCGCGGCTTTTGGCGAACGGCCGGACGCTTTGGCCGCTGCGCCGACGCTCGACGGCCGGCGCGGCAATCCCGTATTGTTGTCGCGCGTCTTGTTTCCGGCCATCGCCGGACTCACCGGCGATGAAGGGGCCCGCAAACTTCTCGACCGCGCCGGGCCCGGACAGATGATAGAGGTGGATGTTTCCGGCGTCGGATCGGTCCTCGACGTCGATACGCCGCAAGCTTTGGCCGAGGTGCGGCAGGCCTTTGAAAAACAAGGCGACAAGCGCTCCCGCTGACGCCGCTTGCATTCGCCACGCCCGGGCCGCCGCGCGAGATCACGTTAATTTCCGATCGCGCAGCGCATAGACCGTAAAGGTCTGTCTGACCCAGCGGCGCCGCGACAATCGGCCAGGTCAAACTCCGGGATCAGAAAGCAACTGGGCGAAAACCGATTGCCTCATTTCTTTTCGCATGCGCAAAATGATTCATCGCTGGGATTGATGCGCCTGGAAATGAAGGCGCCCTCCAAGGCGATGACTGATCTGGTCGACCCTCTGCAATCGAGGCAAGGCACCGTGAACGCGCGCTCAAACAGGATGGCAGAGCGCGCGCGCATCCCGATGGCGTTGCGGCGCCTGCTCGCCGCCGCTTGGGCCCCGGGCTTCGGCTTGCCTGTCGCTCATGCCTTCGCGCAATCCAAGGCCGATTTCAGCGCATCGGCGCAAGGCATCGTCAAAGCCCTGGATCTGCAGACGGCGTTTCCCAATTCCGCCGTCGCTGAGACGAGCGACGTCTGGCTGCCTGGCGGCGACGCCGCGCGGTTGCTGCTCTGGGTCGCTGTCGCCATCGGCGTCGTCGTCATCGCCCTCTATTTGCGCGACATCCTGCCCGGCGGCGGCCTGGCGCGCCGCAAGCGATGGGACGCCAGCGATGCCGAGCTCCAACAAGCGATCGGCGCGGAGGCCGAGGCGCAGACCAACGCGGACGAACTGGCGCGGCTTGGCCGCTTTGTCGACGCCATGCATGTCCTGTTGCTGCAGGCGCTCGCCGACATGCATCGGCGGCTTGACGTCGCGATCGTCGATTCCTTGACGAGCCGCGAAATCCTTCGGCGCGCCAAGGTTTCGCCGCTCGCCAAATCGGCGTTGCAAGAGATTATCGGGGCCGTCGAGCGCGCCTATTTTGGCGACTATCCCGCTGGCGAGAGCGATTATCTTTCCTGCCGGACAAGTTTTGCGACCTTTGTCGGCGCTCTCCGAAGCGGGGGCGGCGCATGAGCGAGACCAGCGTTTTTTCGCCGCGCATCCTGCTGATCTGGGTCTCGGCTTTGGCCGCGATTCTCGCTTTGTCGCTCTACCTCTTCGCCTATGGGATCGGCGCGCCCGAAACGCAAGGCGTTGGTCCCAGCGCCTTTTCGCGCTCGGCCATCGGCTATGCGGGCCTTGCCGAGCTTCTGCGCCGTGCGAATATTCCGGTGGTCAAGAAGCGGATCGGCTCCGTATCCGACGACAGCAAGTCGAATCTTCTCATCATCGCCGAGCCCGATGTCTCCGCCGGCGCCGAGGCGAACGGCTTTGCGCTTGGCCACTCCGCCAATGTGCTCGTGATCTTGCCCAAATGGGTCGGCGAGCGCGACAACAAACATCAAGGCTGGGTCAAGTTCGTCGATGCGGCGCCCGAGAACAGCGCCAATTGGGTGCTCTCGATCCTTGGCGTCAACGGGGGCCTGGCGCGCGGCGGCGCGGACGGCCACGCGCTCAGCAAGACCTTGACCATCAATGATCTGGCGATCGCGCCCGCTCTGCCGGCCGATCTCCAGCTTATCGCCAAGAGTTCGCTCACCCCCATTGTCGCCACGAGCGCTGGGCTGCTGATCGGCGAGAAAATGCAGCGTGGCCGCCGGATATGGATTGTTTCGGATCCCGACATTCTATCCAATCACGGCCTGTTCGAGGGCGCGAACGCGCAATTTGCCGGCGCGTTGATCGAATGGCTGCATGGCGCGGACGGTACAGTGATCTTCGACGAGACGGTCCACGGCTTTAGCGCGCCCGCCGCCAACCCGATGCGCGCCCTGTTCGAATTTCCGTTCGTCGTAGTGAGCGGCTATGCGCTCGCGGCGCTCGCCATCGTTCTATGGTCGGCGATGATCCGCTTCGGCTCTCCCGAGCGATCGCCTGTCGTGTTGAAAGCGGGCAAGCTTGGGCTGATCCACAATGTCGCCAATCTCATCGCCTTTGCCGGCGGCCGCCATGACGTCGCGGTGAACTACCTGCGTTTGGCGGTCGACGATTCCGCGCGGCGGCTGCGCGCGCCCAAGGCGCTGAGCTTGGAGCGGCAGATGGAATGGCTCGATCGCGTCGGTCAGGCGCGCGGCGTCAAGACCAAGGTCGCCGAGATCGCGCAAAAGCTCGTCGGCCAGAATCAGGATGCGGCGCTCTCGCGCGCCGCGCTGGACCTTCATCGCTGGAAGCAGGAGATTTTGCGTGGACCTTGATCAGATTGGCGCCATGACCGAAGGCGTGCGCGGCGAAGTGCGCAAGGTCGTCATCGGCCAGGACACGATTGTCGATTTGCTTTTGACCAGCCTGTTATGCGGCGGGCATCTGCTCATCGAAGGCGCGCCGGGAACCGCCAAGACCTTGCTGACCCAGGCCTTCGCCGCGAGCCTCTCGTTGCGCTTCGGCCGCATCCAGTTCACGCCCGACATGATGCCGGGCGACATATTGGGCACCAATCTGTTCAATTTCCAGACCAACAGTTTTGTGCTGACCAAGGGGCCGATCTTTACCCAGGCGCTGCTCGCCGACGAGATCAACCGCACGCCGCCCAAGACGCAGGCGGCGCTGCTGCAGGCGATGAACGAGCGCATCGTCACCATCGACGGCAAGGATTATCCGCTCGGCGATGAATTCATGGTCGCGGCGACGCAAAATCCGATCGAGCAACAGGGCACCTATCCCTTACCCGAGGCCCAGCTCGACCGCTTCATGTTCAAGGCGGTGATCGATTATCCCTCGCGCGATGAAGAGCGCGCGATCGTCGAGCGCCATGGCCATCGCTCGGCCATGCCGCGCCTCGCCGATTTCGGCGTCAACGCGATCGTGACGCCCGAAATGCTCGCCGGCATTCGTCTGGCGGTCGAGCAGATCCGGCTGTCGGACGTGCTGATCGACTATATCGTCGATGTCGTGCGCGCGACGCGCCAGCATCGCTCGATCGAAACCGGCGCCTCGCCGCGCGCCGCCAACATGCTGGCGGCTTCGACCAGGGCCTATGCCGCGATCCACGGGCGCGATTTCGTGATTCCCGACGATATCAAGACGCTCGCCGTTCCGCTGTTGCGTCATCGTCTCTTTCTGTCGCCCGGCGCCGAGATCGAAGGCGTCAGCGCCGACCGGGTCATCCGCGATATTCTCGACCAGACGGCGGCGCCGCGCTGATGAACCCGACCCCGCGCGCGGTCCTGATCTTCGCCGCCGGCGCGCCTTTGGCGCTGATGCTGGCGGTGGCGCAGCCGGGCCTGTGGGCGCTCGCGATCGCTTATGGTCTGGTCGTGCTGACCGCTGTTGCGATCGACGCTTTGCTTGGTGCGCCGTTGCGCGGGATCGCCATAGCGGCGCAGATTCCAGCCAGCGCGGCGATCGGCGAAAGCGTGCCGCTCGCTTTCGACTTCGCCGCTCGCCAGGCGGCGCGCCGCGTCGATCTCGACCTGCTGCTTGAGCGCCGCGGCGCGCTGGAGCCCGGCAAGGGCGAGACGGTGACGCTGCCGCCCGGCGCCGCGGCGCGCGCAACGATCGCGCTGCGCCCGCTGCGCCGCGGCCAGATTGAGGTCGACGCGCTTTGGGTGAGCTGGCGCGGACCGTTGGGTCTGGCGCGCTTCGTGCGTCGTCTCGCCTTGGGGAAGGTGATCGACATCCTGCCCAATGTCCGCGGCGTGCAGAGCGCGGCGCTGCAATTCTTCGCCCATGACGCGATCTATGGCGTGAAGGCGCAGAGGCAGAGGGGCGAGGGAACGCAATTCGAGGCCTTGCGCGAATATACGCCCGGCGCCGATCCGCGCCATATCGACTGGAAGCGCTCGGCGCGCCATCGGAAGCTCTTGGTCAAGGAATTCGACACGGAGCGCAATCATCCGGTCGTCATCGCCTTCGACACCGGCCATCTCATGCTTGAACCGATCGACGGCCTGCCGCGCCTCGACCATGCGGTCAACGCCGGGCTGCTATTGAGCTGGATCGGCTTGCGCGCCGGCGATCTCATGGGAATCTTCAGCTTCGATGCGCGCGTGCGGCTTTATCATCCGCCGATCCGCGGCCTGTCCGGCTTCGCGCAGATCCAGCGGTCGGCCGCGACGATCGCCTATCACACCGAGGAGACCAATTTCACGCTGGCGCTCGCCGATCTCGAGCGGCGGCTGAAACGGCGAAGCCTGGTGATCCTGTTCACCGAATTTGTCGACACGATCGCCGCCGAGCTTTTGCTCGAGGCGCTGGGGCGCCTGGCCAACAAACATGTCGTCGTGCTCGTCACCCTGCGCGATCCCGCCTTGCGCGCTCTGGTCGACCGTCGCCCCGATGATTTTTCCGCGGTCGCCGAGGCGGTCATTTCAGGCAATTTTCAGCGCGAGCGCCAGACGGTGCTGGAGCGGATGGAGCGCATGGGGCTGCATTGCCTCGATGTGGCGGCGGGCGAATTGTCGATCGCACTGATCAATCGCTATCTCCTGATCAAACAAAGGGGGCTGATATGAGCCTCGCCGGGACGAACGAGGGGCGTTCCCACGATCTTGGCGAACCGCTTCCCGCGATCGTGCTGCGCTCCAGCGAATTCCGGCGCGGGCGCGAGCAGGGCTGGCGCGATCTGGAGGCGCTGGTCGCCAAAGCCGAAAAACGCGGCATTGGCGCGCTCGATGTCAGTGAGCTGCAGCGCCTGCCGCAGCTCTATCGCGCCGCGCTTTCCTCCCTGTCCGTCGCGCGCAGCATCGCGCTCGATCGCAATCTGCTGCAATATCTCGACAATCTGTCGCTGCGCGCGTTCCTGATGGTCTATGGGCCGCGCCAGAGTCTGCTCGAAGGGGCGCGCGATTTTCTCACCCGCGGCTTTCCCGCCGCGGTCCGCGCCGCGAAAGTCGAAATCCTGCTCGCCTTTCTCGCCATTCTGGCGGGCACTTTGGCGGGGTTCTTTCTGACCATTGGCGACGAAGCGTGGCTCGCGGCGCTGATCCCCGACAGTCTGGGCGGCGGGCGCGGCGCGCATTCGACGCGCCAGGAGCTGCTCGACGACGAAATATTCGCGCCCTGGCCCGGCTTCGCCCGCTCCTTCGTCGTCTTCGCCAATTTCCTGTTTCAGCATAATACGATCATCGGCATCATGACCTTTGGGCTCGGCATCGCGGCGGGCGCGCCGACCGTGCTGCTGCTCGCCTATCAGGGCCTTGTCTTCGGCGCCTTCATCGGCCTCCATTACGACAGGGGCCTCACTCTGGATTTTCTTGGCTGGGTCTCGATCCATGGCGTCACGGAATTTGGCGCGATCATCCTGTGCGGCGCAGGCGGGCTCGTCGTCGCCAAAAGCATCCTGTTTCCCGGCCGTTTTTCGCGCGTCGAGAATCTGGCGATCAATGGCCAGACGGCGGCGCGCCTTGCGGTCGGCGCGGTTGCGATGTTCTTTGTCGCGGGCCTTCTCGAAGGCGGCCTGCGCCAGCTTGTCGCCAATACCGAGGGGCGGCTGGCGATTTCGGCGCTGACGATGATCGCCTGGGGGTGCTATTTCAGCTTCGCCGGCCGCGGAGCGCGGGCATGAGCGCGGCGCAGGATCGGGTCGACCAATTGCTCGGCGGCGCCAGGCGCAGCCTGCGTGAAATCGTGACGCCCGAAGGGGTGGCGCTGCATGTCGAGCTCGCTGAACATGGCGAGCGCGCGGCGGCCTTCCTGATCGATCTGACGATCTGGCTGGGCGTCGCGTTCTTTTCCTATCTCGTCGTCTTCGCCGTCCTCGTCGAGACGCGGGCGTTCGGCGTCGTCGTGACATTGGTGCTGTTCATCGGCTTTTTCGTCCGCAATCTCTATTTCATCTATTTCGAACTGGCTTGGCAAGGCTCGACGCCCGGCAAGCGCATCAATCGGCTGCGCGTGATCGATCGGGCCGGCGGCCCGTTGACGGCCGGCGCGGTGATCGCGCGCAATCTCACGCGCGAGGTCGAAGTGTTCCTGCCGCTTGGCGTGATCTTGGCCGCCGGCGCGGGCGGCGTCGCCAATTTCGTGCTGGGCGTCTGGCTGCTGCTGCTGACCGCCATGCCTTTGTTCAACCGCGACCGGATGCGCGGCGGCGATTTTATCGCCGGCACCATCGTCATCGCTTTGCCCAAACGCCTGCTGCTCGCCGATCTTGCCGAGCAGAACGCGCGTTACGTCTTCACCAACACGCAGCTCGCCGCCTATGGCGCTTTTGAATTGCAGGTGCTGGAGGAATTGCTGCGCAAGCCGAGGACGTTCGAGACCGCGCAGGCGCTGGACGGCGTTTGCGACCGCATCTGCCGCAAGATCGGCTGGACCGGCTCCGTGCCCAAGGCGCGGGTGGTGGAATTCCTCACCGAATTCTACACCGCCGAGCGCGCCTATCTCGAACGCGAACAGCTCTACGGTCGCGCGCGCGCCGACAAGAACGCCAAGCCGGGCTAATCGAACACTTTGGCGATAGGTTCGATGTCGACGCCCTCGCGGGCGACGCGGAGTTGGGCATAGAGAACACCGATCGTCACCGCGCTAAAGCTGCCGACAAATCCCTGGATCGGCAGCGACACCAGTGCGGAAAATATCGCGCCCCCCGCAAGCTTCGCCAGAAAGATGATCAATTGACTGGCCAGCGCCGTGCCGAGGTAGAGCACGATCAGAAGGCCGAATATGCGCCAGCGATTGCCCTTGGTCAGAAAAGCGCTGCGCGACAGGCTTTGGATCGGACCGAGTCTTTCAACGATGCAGGCGGGAAACGCGACGACGTACACGCAGAGTACGATCAGCGCTGGAATGACAAGCAGCAGCACCGCAAGCGCCGCATAAAGCCAAAGAAGCAGAATGAGCGCCAAGAAAGCCGGCGACCGGCGCAGCGCAGCGCTTATGGATTGACCGAATGCAAAGGGTCGGCCGCTGATTTCTTGCGACACGCCGGCATAGATGGCGGCGTGGGCAAGCATCAGACACGCAAGCGCAAATAGGCCTCCAACAATTGCCGCGCCGATGGCGGAGGGCGTCGCCTGTCGGCCGATGGTCGCGAGGTAGCCGCCTATCGCGCCTATCGCAAGGAAGGGAGCATTGGCGATCGTTACAATGCCGGTATAGGCTGCCCAATGCGCCGCGTACATTTTTCGCGACCGGCTAAAGACGTCGCCGATACGCAAGACGGATGGAGCGCGATCACGCGCCGGAGCGAAGGTCGCCACCGACATGTCCGTCATCTCTATCCTCCTCTGCCGGTCGTCGGCGGAATGGCTTGCGCCAAGCGGCGCTGGTTTCCAAACATTTGAGCGCGCAGCCTAATCGAACACTTTGGCGATATGCTCGACGTCGGCGCCCTCCCGGGCGACGCGCAATTGCGTGTAAAGCACGCCGAGCGCAACGGCGCTGAACGCGCCGACGAAGATATCAAAGGGCAGAGAGAGAATGTGGAAGATCGTGACGCCGTCGACGCGTAGCGGGACAAGGCTGACCAATTTTTCGAGCATGGCGCTGCCGATGTAGAGCACGCACAAGATTCCAAACACGCGCCACCGATTGCCTTTGGTCAAAAAGGCGCTGCGCGACATGCTCTTGATCGGCCCGAGCCCTTCGATGATGCAGGCGGGGATGGCGACCGAATAGACGCAAAAGATGATCAGTCCGGGAATGATCAAAAGGATCAGGCCGAACATTCCATAAAGCACGATCAGGATCGTGAGGCCGAGGATCGCGGGCGATCGCCTCAGCGCCATGCGCAGGGACGGACTCATGGAAAAGCCCCGGCCGCTCATATCTTGCGCGGCGCCGAAGGAGATAGCGGCGGGCGCCAGCAGCAGGCTGGCTAAAAGTCCGATCATGACGATCAGCGCCAGGGCGATGATCGCGACGTTGTGGCCTTGCATGCCGTGCATGGATCCTGTCGCCACGGCCGCCGTTGCAGCCGCCATCACCGCGGCGATGGGCGCGTAGCCGACCGCCATCATCCCGCAATAGGCGATCCAATGGGCCGCGAATATTTTCAGCGATCGGCTGAAAACATCGCCGACGCGCAACGCCGTCGGCGCGCGATCCCGCGGCAGCGCGAGGGCGGGCATGGATAGATCGGTCATGTCTCCCTTCTCCTTCCCGTTGCCGGTCGACTGATTTGAGCGAAGACGCCGAGTTCATATTTCCTCCCCCGCGAGGGGGAGGGAATCATGCGTCTCTCATGAACTTCTTACGGATGCGCGCCTTAGTCGAACACGGACGCGATGTTCTCGATGTCGACGCCTTCCCTGGCGACGCGCAATTGGTAATAGAGGACGCCGATCGCCACCGCGTTGAATGCGCCGACGATGGCTTCGATCAGGTAGGAGGCGACCAGAACAAGATACATTCCGCCCGTATGTCCCGCGACATAGCCGATGATGGCGCCGATCACGACGCTCGCCACAAAAATCAGGGCGAATATGCCGAATATCCGCCAGCGGTTGCCCCGCGTCAGGAACGAAGAACGCGTCATGCTCGCGCGCGCGCCGCGTTGTTCGACGACGCATACGGGGACTGCGACGGCGTACATGCACCAGACGATGATTCCTGGAACCACCAGCGCAATCGACGCCAGCACCACGAGCAGGCCGACCAGCAGGGAAAGACCGAGGACCGCGCCCATTCGGCCAAATCCCGAGCGCAGCGAATCGGAGAATGTGAAGCCGCGGCCGCGCAACTCCTGCACCACGCCATAGATGACGGCGGCGTTGGCGAGCGCGCCGCAGACCAGCCGGATGACGATGAAGGCAAATTGCACGCCTGAGCCGCTTGACGACCCCGGCGTCACGGGGACGAACGAAAAGGCGAAGGTCGGCGCGAAGGCGACGAGGGCGAGCCCGACGAAGGGCGCCCAGCGGGCGCTGAACAGGTCGAACGATTTGCCCAAAACGTCGCCGACGCGGATCGCCGGCGCGGCGCTCGTTTGGTTCACGACAAATGAATTAACCATGACATCCCCCCATATTTCGATCAAAACTCAAATGCTGTGCGCGACGAGATTGTCGCGTCGCGGGCGCGTTGTCGACGGGTTGCGCCGATCTCCGACGTAAAATTCTTCCAATCTGGCTCATGATCGCTGACCCCGCCATATCCTTGAGACGGCGCGGCGACGCCGCCGCGCCCAAGGGCGATTACGTGGCTGGGATTACGGGATGATCGCGAGGGGGGCGCGCCTTGACGGCGCCGCGGGCGTGTCGGCGTTGGCGGCTGGCGTGAGTGACAAGTTTTGCGAAGCAGCGGATACTGCAGCGATGATCGAGGCGGCAATGCGGGGCCTGCAAGAAGCGCTTTCGGTGAAAACCCTGCGCTCAATCCACGGGGAGTCGGCATGAAGCCAGGTCTGTTAGCCTCGATCGCGGTTTGCGCGACGCTCTTGCCCGCCTCTTGTTTCGCGGGCGATTTGCTCAGCCTCAAAATCACGAGCGCGGAGCGGGGCCGCGATTTGCAGGCCGGCGATGCGACGCTGCTCGATGTGCGGCTTGACGATCAAAGCAGCCGGCAGTTTGCCCAGTGGACCACGCGTCACCTCGGCGAAAAGGTCGATATCCTGATTGATGGAAAGGTGGTCATGCAGCCGCGCCTCCTCAGCCCGATAAAAGGCGGCAGCCTGCGGATAAGCAGCCCATCGGCGGCCGAGATCGACGCCTTGATCGCGAAACTACTCGATGGACGATCGGTGTTATCGGTCGAAGGAACGGATTAGGGGCGCCGCTGCCGCGTCCGCCAAGCTGGGCGGTGCAATAATGTTGTTTCTGAAAATAGGAACCTATGATAGTCTTCTCATCTTGTTTTCCAAAAAGAACGCCCCCTGGGAAATTCACCTTGAACGCTTCGGTCCTCTCCGCCTGGACGCCCAATCGCCTGAATCAAGGCGCACAGCCCCGATTCTGCGCCGCGAAATTTCGATGTGGAAGGTCAAAGGGGGTTAAGCCCTTGATATCGCCCATTTCGCGGATAGAAAGGCGCTTCCGGGCGGGCGAGAATCAAGGACTTAGCAGGGATTTTGACGGACCATTTCGGGTCCTTCGGGGGCTCCGGCTATTCCGGCGCTCTTCCATCGGCACCCCTGGTCGCCCCCATTCACCAGATTTGCGCGGTCGCCGCGCCGTCCAAAATTTCCGCAAGCCGGGTCCGCGTTGCGCGGCTGACGCCTTCGGGCAAGGCGTCGCGCGGGAAAAACCGCGCTTCGGCAATTTCTCGGTCGGGCAGCCGCGGTCCGGTCTGGCGGAAGCGGCGCAGGACATAGACGGCGACATGGTCGCGCGGCGAGACGGCTTTGTTGAAGAATATGCCGTGCAGGCGCGGCTCTTCCTCCATGACGATATGGCCTTCTTCCTCGAGCTCGCGCGCCAGCGAAGCCTGCAAAGTCTCGCCGCGCTCGACGCCGCCGCCCGGGAAATGCCAGCCGGGAACATAGGTGTGACGGACCAGCAGAACGCGATCCTCGGCGTCGATCACAATCGCGCGCACGCCCAAAGTCATCGGCCGTGTGACAAGAAACCAGAGATGGAACAGGCGCCAAACGATGCGCTGCCGGAAGGTTTTTGGACTATCGGCCATCCCGCTTGCTCCATCGGATCGACAGCGGCTGTGCTAGCATGCGTAGGGCGCCGCCGGAATGGCGCCTCCGTTACGGGAATGGGTCGGGGTTGAATCTGGCGCCCGCTGCCCTTATTGCGCTCCGATGGATTGACGGCGCATTTCATGCTCGGGGTTGCGCGAGCGTTTCAAGCGGGGCTCATGAGTTTTACGATCGCGCATCTCTCCGACCCGCATTTGGGGCCCCTGCCAGCTTTTCGTCTGCGTGACTTCACCGCCAAGCGCGCGATGGGCTACGTCAACTGGAAGCGCGGGCGCGAGCGTCTCAACGATATGGGGATGCTGAAGCGTCTGGTCGCCGATATGGCCGGCCAGAAGCCCGATCACGTCGCGATGACCGGCGATGTCGTGAACATCGGCCTGCCGGCCGAATTCGCCGCCGCCGCGGCGTGGATGCATACGCTGGGAAACTCCCGGGACGTCAGCTTCACGCCCGGCAATCACGACGCTTATGCGCATCGCTCGATGCCCTATCTGACGGCGGCGCTGGCGCCGTGGACGACCAGCGACGACGGGGAAGGGCGGCCGCCCGGCGCCTTCCCGTTCTTGCGCGTGCGCGGCCATGTCGCGCTGATCGGCCTTTCCTCAGGCGTGCCGACGGGCCCTTTGATGGCGACCGGGCGAATGGGCAAGAGCCAGATGGCCCGATTCGCCAGATTGCTCGACGAGACGCGCGCGCGCGGACTGGCGCGCGTCGTGCTGATCCACCATCCCCCGCTTCTGGCGGGCGCGACGACGATGCGCAATTTGACGGATGCGCGCGACTTCGAGGCGGTCATCGCCGAGCACGGCGCCGAGGTGATCCTGCATGGCCATAATCACAAGAGGTCGGTGGCGCATCTCAAATCCGACGCCGCCGCGACGCTCAGCGGTCGTATCCCCGTGATCGGCGTGCCCTCGGCTTCCTCGACCTCAAAAGCGGCGCGCCAGCGCGCGGCCTATCATTTGATCCGGCTGGAGCCCGAGGGAGGCGCGTGGCGAATTTCGGTGCGCGCCCGCGGCCTGATGCCTAATGGCGGCGAGATCGGCGAGCGGGACGAAATCGCAGTCTAGCAGAGCATTTTTTCACCGACGCTTGCAATGAGAGCGCGGCGTCGCCAGCTTGAGACTTTCCTTTCGACGACAGGAGCGCGGCAATGGCTGAGAACGACAAACCGGTTTGGTTCATCACAGGCTGCTCGACCGGTTTCGGGCGCGAACTCGCCCGCGCCGCGCTCGCCGGCGGCTATCGCGTCGTCGTCACTGCGCGTAAACCCGCCGACATCGAAGATCTCGCCGCCGGCCATCAAGCGAACGCGCTCGTCCTGCCGCTCGACGTCACCAAGGCCGATCAGATCGCCGCCAGCGTCGCGGCGGCCGAAGCGCGGTTCGGCCGGATCGACGTGCTCGTGAACAATGCGGGCGTCGGCTATTTCGCCGCGATCGAGGAAAGCGACGACAGCGAGGTGCGGCGCATGTTCGAAATCAATTTCTGGGGACTCGCCAATATGACCCGTGCGGCGCTGCCCGGCATGCGCTCCAGGCGGTCGGGCCATATCGTCAACATCTCCTCGATGGGCGGCGTTCGCGGCGCCCCGGCGGTTGGTTATTACAACGCCACCAAATTCGCGCTCGAAGGGTTTTCGGAAGCGCTGGCGCAGGAGACGGCGCCTCTTGGGATCAAGGTTCTCATCGTCGAGCCGAGCGGCTTTCGCACGGATTGGGCGGGCCGATCGGCCAATCAAACGCAACATCCGATCGCCGATTACGATTCCACCGCCGGCGCGCGCCAGCGCATGATCCGCGGCTATAGCGGCAAGCAGCCCGGCGACCCGGCGCGCGCCGCCGCCGCCATTATCCAGGCGGTCGAAGCGCCCGACACGCCGCTGCGCCTGATGCTTGGAAAGGCGGCTCTCGCCGCTGGCCGGGGCAAGGTCGAAGCTTTGAGCCGGGATTTCGAATCCTGGGCCGCCGTCACCGAAGGGGCCGATTTTCCGACGGCATAACAGGGCAGGCGCTAAAACGGCGCCGGTCCGATCCAGGCGGTCCACAGGGCGCGTCCCCACGTATCCCAGACCGCATAGGCGGCGACGCCGATCAGCAGACAAAACGTCATGGAGCCGAGCACCAGCAGCACAAAGCTGAAGAGATCGCTGGCGCGGGTGAGCCAGGAACGCGGCGCTTCGGGCGCGTGGACGACGGCGGCGCTTGCTTTGGCTTCCGCGATCGTCGCATCCGCCGACGGCCTGCCTTGCTCGGCGGCCTTCGCGAGCCCGGCCGCGCGCGCGCGGCTCTGGCTCGGCGAGGGCTCCCCCTCCTTGCTCCGCCAATCGGAGGCCAGGGCTCTTTCGCGCTCGACCAGCCGGCGCCCGATGTAATTGGTGATCGCCGCGACCACCCGATCGATGCGCTCGGTTTCGGCGATCAGCACGCGCCCGTGCCGCGTATCCTGCAAAAAGCGGTAGGTGCGCCGGTCGTGGCCCATTTCGACGAAGCCGATCATGTCGATGAACAGGCGCGGCCTCTCTCCGTAAGCGATGCCCGCGTCGAACAAATCGATCCCGCTCGGCGTCTGCTCAAGCACCGGACGCACCGCTTCCTCCAGCAGTTCCAGGCGGGCGATTTCCGTCTCGCGCAGGTCGGCGACCGCCTGATTTTGTTCGGCGCCCTCGATTCGGGCGCGCCGGATCGCCGCCGTCAGGCTCGGCGGGACGCTCTTGAGATGGTCGGTTTTCTTTTCGTCCATGATCGCGTCCGGGAACTCACGAGGTAACGATTTGTTTACCAGATTGGCGGGCGCGTAAAGCCCTTGCTTGGCGCGGCCCGCGCCGGATTGATGGCGCAAGCGATAAGCTGATATGAATTGAGGGTAAATTCCGGGCGCCTAGCGCCAATGAGGTTTTTTGAAATGACGATCGCGCGATTGCTGGATGTGGGCGCCGAAGCGGCGGCGGCGCTGGCCGACAAGCGGTCGGTGGTGGCGCTGGAATCGACGATCATCACCCATGGCATGCCGTTTCCCCAAAATCTCGAAACCGCTCTCATGCTGGAGGAGACGGTGCGCGCCAATGGCGCGATTCCGGCGACCGTGGCGGTTGTCGAAGGGCGCCTTAAGGCCGGGCTCGACCGCGAGACCCTCGAGCGCCTCGCACGTCTGTCGGGCGGCGTCGTCAAGGCGTCGCGGCGCGACCTTTCCGCCGTCGCCGCGCGCAACGGCACGGCCGGGACGACGGTGGCGGCGACGATGTTTGTCGCGGCGCTCGCCGGCATTGAGATTTTCGCGACGGGGGGCATTGGCGGCGTGCATCGGGGCGCTGCGGAGACTTTCGACATTTCGGCCGATCTCATCGAGCTGTCCCGCACCAAGGTCGCCGTCGTTTGCGCGGGCGCCAAATCGATCCTCGACATCGCCAAGACGCTTGAGTTTCTCGAATCGCAGGGCGTGCCGGTGATCGGCTATCGCTGCGACGAGTTTCCGGCGTTTTTCGCGCGCTCCAGCGGCGTGAAGCTCGACCATCGCTGCGACGGCGCGCATGATCTGGCGCGGATGATTCGGTTGCAGCAGGACATCGGGCCGGGGGGACTTCTCATCGCCAATCCGATCCCCGAATCCCACGCGCTCGATGCCGCCTCGATCGAGGCGCGCATCAATGAAGCGGTGGTCGAGGCCAAGGCGCAGGGCGTCGGTCAGAAGGAAGTGACGCCCTTCCTGCTGCGACGCATCGTCGAACTGACCGACGGGCGCAGCCTTGAAGCCAATATGGCGCTGGTCAAGAACAATGCCGTCGTCGCCGCGCAAGTGGCCATCGAACTGTCGCGCCTGTAGCCGGTGGCTCAGGCTTCAGGAATTCTCGTCATCGGCGACGTGATGATCGATCTACTGGTGCGCCCCGAAGGGCCGCTGGCGATTGGCTCGGACCGCCGCGCGACGATTGTTGCGCGGCCCGGCGGTTCGGCGGCCAATCAGGCGGCGTGGCTCGCGCATTTTGGCGTCGCCGCCCGCTTCATAGGCCGCGTTGGGGCGAGCGATCATGCCGGGCAGATGGCGATGTTGCGGGAATGTGGCGTGGAGCCCTGCCTCGCCGCCGACAAGGAGCGCGACACCGGCCGGCTTATTGCGCTCATCGATCCCTCGGGCGAGCGCAGTTTCCTGACCGACCGGGGCGCCAATGACGGGCTCTGTGAAGAGGATATTCCGGACGCCCTGATCGCTGAGGCCGAGCACATCCATCTTTCCGGCTATTCCTTTGTGGCCGCGCGGCCGCGCAACGCCGTGGGCCGCGTGATGGAGCGGGCGGGCGACATTCCCGTCAGCGTCGATCCGGCTTCGGCCGAATTCCTGCGCGAAATCGGCTCCGAGAATTTTCTCGCCTGGACGCGCGGCGCGCAGATATGTTTTCCCAATAGCGATGAAGCGGCGGTCTTGAGCGGCTCTCCCGATCGCGAGGCGCAGATCGCCGCGCTCGCGCGACACTATCCGCTCGTCGTCGTGAAGCGCGGCGCGGAAGGATGCGAGGCGGCGGCGGGGACCCAACGTTGGCGCGTTCCGGCGCCGGCGGCCAAAGCGATCGATACGACCGGCGCGGGCGACGCCTTCGTCGCGGGATTCCTGGCGGCCAAGCTCGGCGGCGCGGGAATCGAGGAATGCCTCGCGCGCGCCGCGGCGGCGGGGGCGGGGGCGACGGAATTCATCGGCGGCCGTCCGCCCGCGAAATAATCCTTGTGCAAATGCAAGCTCGCATCCGCCTGGAGATATGGACCTTTCGGGGCGTCGGGGCCAAGTAGCAGAGCGAACAAGCCCTCACGGAGCCCACCGCCATGTCTATTCGCCCCGTCAAAAGAATATCCCAGTCGACGCCGACGATCGAAGGCGCCGGCGTCAAGCTGCGCCGCGTCTTCGGCTTCGGCGACCCCAAGGAATTTGATCCGTTCCTGATGATGGACGATTTTCGCGGCGACCGGCCGAGCGATTACATGGCCGGTTTTCCCTGGCATCCCCATCGCGGCATCGAGACGATCACCTATGTCCTGGCGGGCTCGGTCGATCACGGCGACAGCCTCGGCAATCGCGGCGCGCTCGGCGCGGGCGATGTGCAATGGATGACGGCTGGCAGCGGCATTCTCCATCAGGAAATGCCCAAGGGCGACGCCCAGGGGCGGATGCACGGCTTCCAGCTTTGGGCGAACCTGCCTTCGTCCCTCAAAATGACCCATCCGCGCTATCAGGACATTCCCGGCCTCGCCATTCCCGAGGTGGTCGATGACGACGGGACGAGCGTCAAGGTGATCTGCGGCGACTTCTGGGGCAAGAGCGGGCCGGTTGACGGCATCGCCGCTGAACCGCGCTATCTCGACGTCTGGGTGCCGCCGAACAAGCGCAAGACGCTGCCGGTCGAGACCTACCGGCAGGCTTTCGCCTATGTCTTCGAAGGCTCCGGTTCGTTCGCCGGCGCTTCCGAACCGTTCGGCGTGCTGCACGAGAAAGAGGTCGACGGCGAGGAATTGCTGATCCGCAGCCAGGTCTCGAACCGGCATCTCGTCGTCTTCGACAGCGGGGATGAAGTGACCGTTCAGGCGGGCGAACAGGGCATCCGCTTCCTGCTCGTTTCGGGCCGGCCGATCAAAGAGCCGGTCGCCTGGCATGGCCCGATCGTGATGAATACGCAGGCCGAGATCCGGCAGGCGATGAGCGATTTGAACAACGGGACGTTCATCAAGCACGCCTGATTTCAACGCGGCGCAAAGGGATCAGCGATGAGAACGGGTCTGAACATCATCGGCGTCATTCTCGTGTTGATCGGCGCCGTGTGGGCGCTGCAGGGCCTCAATCTCATCGGCGGAAGCTTCATGACCGGCCAAAGCCAATGGCTGGTCATTGGCGCGGCCTGCGTGATTGTCGGCGCGGCTTTGCTCGGCTGGATGAACCTCCGAGGCCGGTGATCCGCCCCGCCTTGCAGGCGGTCGCGGCGGGGCGGATGCAAATCCTCGCCGCCGGCCCAAATTTCGGTTAGCTTCCTCGCCAAGCGTTTCGCGCGGCGGCTTTTTTTGCAGGCGGCGTCGGCGGCGAGCAATCCCGAGAGATCAATCGGGGAGGGCGATATGGGAGCGGCGGGCGCGTTTGGCGTCAATGAGACGCATGGCATCCTTTGGCAGGAGACCAATCGGCTTCGCGCTTCCAGCGATGGCTCCGGCTGGACCTCGCTTTATGCGTCGGCGCAGCGCGAGGCCCCGTACCAAGCCTCGTATGGCGCCGTTCCTGACCATCTGGTCGTTTTGCATCTCGATGGGCCGGTCAGCGTCAGCCGATACCTCGACAATGGACAGGCGAGGCGCGCCATTCCGCCTGGCGGGCTGTTCATCCTGCCAGGAGGCGTCGATTTTGGCGTGCGGCTGGAAGGCAAGCTCGAAAGCCTTCACGTCTATGTCCGCGATCAGGTTCTGCGCGAAGTCGCCAGCGAGTTGTTCGGCGCCGAGGTGGACGCGATGAAGCTGGTGCCGCGCCTCGGCGATCAGGACCCGTTGATCGAACGCCTTGCCCTTAATATTCGCGGCGCTTTGGGCGATGCGGACCCGAGCGCTTCGGTTTATGTCGATTATCTCGCGCGCGCCTTGAGCGCGCATCTGCTTCGCGCCCATTCGAGTTATGACGGACGATCGACCGAACCGCGCGCGCCCGGAGAACTGACGCGCGCCCAACTCGATCGGGTCGTCGATTGCATGGAAGCCCATTTGACGCGCACGCTGACTCTCGCCGATCTCGCCGGCGCCGCAAACCTGAGCCCGACCCATTTCGCCCGGCGCTTCAAGGCGACCACCGGGGCGGCGCCGCATCAGCACATCATGCGCCTCCGGCTGCAACGCGCCCAGCGGCTCCTCCGCGAAACCCCGCGCTCGATCGCACAAGTGGCCTTCGAATGCGGTTTCTCGCATCAGGGGCATCTGACGCGGGTTTTCACCCGGCTTGCCGGAATTACGCCCGCCGCCTTCCGACGCGCGTCGCATTCCTGAGCGGCGCCGCGCGTTTCGTGCAACAGGACGATTGGAACGTGCATGACGCGCCCTGCGCGGCGACGCATGATCCCAGCGATGTAAAGAGCGATCCCCGGGTCGTCGGGGCGGAGACCGGTTGGGCAGGGACCTTTGAAGCAAGCTTTCGACGACAGTGCGACGCCGGGCTTTATCTATAACGGCCATCCCGCGCGCGTTATCTTCGGTTTTGGGACGCTGGCCCAGGTCCATGACGAAGTGCATCGGCTTGGCCGCCGCGCGATCGTGCTTTCGACGCCGCAACAGGTCGATCAGGCGCGCCATCTCTCAGCGAGGCTTGGCGATCTCAGCGTCGGTGTGTTTGCCGAGGCGACGATGCATACGCCGGTCGATGTGACGGAACGCGCGCTTAAGGCGGTGCGGGAACTGGGCGCTGATTGCACGGTCGCGCTGGGCGGCGGCTCAACTACGGGCCTTGGCAAGGCGATCGCCTTGCGGACCGATTTACCGCAGATCGTGATTCCGACGACCTATGCGGGCTCGGAGATGACGCCGATCCTCGGCGAAACCGAGCATGGCGCGAAAAAGACGATCCGCGATGCGAAAGTGCTGCCCGAAACCGTCATCTACGATGTCGATCTGACGATGTCGCTGCCAGCCTCTCTCTCGGCGAGCAGCGGTATGAACGCGATCGCCCATTCCGTCGAGGCGCTGTATGCGCAGGACGCCAATCCAATCGTCAGCCTGATGGCCTGCGAGGGCATAGAGGCGCTGGCCAAAGCGTTGCCCGGAATTGTCGAAAATCCAGACGATCGCGCCGCGCGCTGGCAGGCGCTTTACGGCGCCTGGCTGAGCGGAACCTGCCTTGGCGCGGTCGGCATGGGCCTTCATCACAAGCTCTGCCACACGCTGGGCGGCGCGTTCGACCTGCCGCACGCCGAGACGCATACGATCGTGCTGCCCCACGGGGTCGCCTATAATGCGCGCGCGACGCAGCCGGCGATGGCGCGAATCGCCGGGGCATTGGGGGCGCCCGAGGCGGCGATGGGCCTTTATGATCTTGCTGGTCGGATCGGGGCCAAGCGCGCGCTGCGCGATATCGGCATGCCGGAGGCGGGCATCGCGCGCGCCGCCGAAATGGCGCTCGCCAATCCCTATTGGAATCCGCGGCCGCTCGACCTTGGTTCCATCAAGCAATTGATTGCGCGCGCCTGGTCCGGCGCGCCGCCGGACCTCGCGATCTGAAACTAAACCGCGATCTAAAATCAAACAAAGCGACGAAGAAACGCAAAACGGGAGGAAACAAAATGGTCAGCAGAACTTTCACTTTCACACGCCGCAAGTTCTTGGCGACCAGCGCCGCAACGAGCGCGGCTCTCGCGTCATCGGCCGTATTCGCGCCGGCGGTGCGGGCGGCGGCCAAGCTGCTGAAACTCGGCTTCGTCAGCCCGCAGACCGGGCCTCTAGCGGCGTTCGCGGAAGCGGACAATTACAATCTTGGCCTTGTGCGCGACACCCTGAAGGGCGGCCTCAAGATTGGCTCGACAACTTACAACGTCGAGATCGTGGTCAAGGACAGCCAGTCCAACCCCAATCGAGCGGCCGAAGTCGCCAAGGATCTGATCGTCAAGGACGAAGTCAATTTGATGCTGGTCGCATCGACGCCCGAGACCACCAATCCGGTCTCGACGCAATGCGAAATCGAGGGCGTTCCCTGCGTCTCCACTGCGGCGCCGTGGCAGCCCTATTTCATCGGCCGCCAGGCCAATCCCGGCGACGCCAAGACATGGAAGCCGTTCGAAAACACCTTCCATTTCTTCTGGGGTCTTGAGGACGTCATCGCCGCCTACACCAATATGTGGGGACAGGTCTCCACCAACAAATCGGTCGGCGGCCTGTTCCCCAATGACGGCGACGGCAACGCCTGGGGCGACAAGATGGTGGGCTTCCCGCCGGTCCTCGACAAGCTCGGCTACAAGCTCGCCGATCCCGGCCGCTATCAGGATCTGACCGACGATTTCAGCGCGCAAATCGCCGCGTTCAAACAGGCGCAGGCCGAGATCATCACCGGCGTGGTGATTCCGCCCGACTTTACGACATTCTGGAATCAGGCCAACCAGAAGGGTTTTCGGCCGAAGGTGGCGTCGATCGGCAAGGCGATCCTGTTCCCGGTCGCGCTCGACGCCTTGGGCAAGGCCGGCAACAATCTTTCCTGCGAAGTCTGGTGGAGCCCGGCCTTTCCCTTCAAGTCTTCGCTGAGCGGCGTCTCTTCCGCCGATCTCGCCAAGGGCTATACGACGGCGACAGGCAAGCCATGGACGCAGCCGATCGGTTTCGCGCATGCCCTGTTCGAAGTCGCCGCGGACGTGCTCAAGCGCAGCGCCGATCCTACCGATCCCAAAGCCAATGTCGCCTCGATCGCCGCCACCAATCTTGAAACCATCGTCGGCCCGGTGAAGTTTGGCAGCGACGCCTTGCCGCCCTTCGCGCGCAAGAACATCTCGAAGACCCCGATCGTCGGCGGTCAATGGCGGCTTGGCGCGGACGGCAAATATCAGATCGTCATTGTCGACAACCAGACGGCGCCGAACATTCCGACGGGCGGCAAGATGGAAGTGATCACCTGAGGCCCCTGCATCGCTCCTCCCCGCAAACGCGGGGAGGAGCGATGCGCTGGCTGCGATGCGAAAACCCATGATCCTGGAATTGCGCGATCTCTCGAAATCCTTCGGCGCGCTGAAAGCGGCCGATGCGATTTCGTTCGATGTGCCGGAGGGCGAGGCTTTGGGCATTATCGGGCCCAATGGCGCGGGCAAGTCGACGCTGTTCAGCCTTGTCTCCGGCGCGCTCGCGCCAAGCGCTGGCCGCGTGTTGCTCGACGGGCGCGATGTCACGCGGGCGAGCGCGCAGCAGCGATGCGTCGCGGGCATCGGCCGCTCCCATCAGATTCCGGCGCCGTTCGAAAAGCTCACGGTGTTCGAAAACCTTCTGGTGGCCGCCTGTTTCGGGCGCGGCAAGCGAGAGGCGGAAGTGGTGGAATCCTGCGGCGAGGTTCTCGAGGCGACGGGCCTCCTGTCCAAAGCCAACCGCCTCGCCGGTTCACTGTCGCTGCTCGATCGCAAGCGCCTCGAAATGGCGCGCGCGCTGGCCACCCAACCGCGCCTGCTGCTGCTCGATGAAATCGCGGGCGGGCTGACCGAAGGCGAATGCCAGGAGTTGGTGGCGGCGATCCGCAAGATCCACGCCTCGGGAACGACGATCATCTGGATCGAACATATCGTGCATGCGCTGCTGGCGGTCGTCTCCAGGCTCGTCGTTCTAAACTTCGGGCGCCTGATCGCGCAGGGCGATCCGCGCGAAGTGATGGACAGCGCGCAGGTGCGCGAAATCTATCTCGGCTCGCCGATCTGAGGGACAGGAATGGCGCTGCTTGAAACCCGTGGCCTGACCGCCCGCTACGGCGACTTCAAGGCGCTGTTCGGTGTGGATTTCACCATCGAGGCGGGAGAGACGGTGGCGATCATCGGCGCGAACGGGGCCGGCAAATCGACGTTTCTGCGCGCCATATGCGGCCTGCTCGCCTCCGCTCCTGAATCCATCCGCTTCGACGGCGAGGCGATCGGCGGCGTATCGCCCGCGCGGATTGTGCGTCGCGGCATCGCCATGGCGCCTGAGGGGCGCAAGCTTTTTCCCTCGCTGAGCGTTGAAGAAAATCTGAGCGTCGGCGCCTGGTCGCAAAAGACGCCGGGATATTGGACCTTGCGGTCCGTCTATGAGCTTTTCCCGATGCTGTGGGAGCGGCGTTTGAGCCCCGCCACGGCGCTGTCGGGCGGCCAGCAGCAGATGGTGACGATCGGCCGCGCGTTGATGTCGAACCCGCGCCTGCTGCTTTGCGACGAGATTTCGCTCGGCCTCGCGCCGATCGTCATTCGCGACATCTATGCGGCCTTGCCGCGCATCAAGCAGGGCGGCGTCAGCCTCGTCATCGTCGAGCAGGACATCGCCCAGGCGATGGCGGTGGCCGACCGGGTCTATTGTTTTCAGGAGGGCCGCGTGACGCTATCGGGCGCGCCGGCCGCGCTGTCGCGCGATGCGATCCACGAAGCCTATTTCGGCCATTGAAGGGGGAGCGATGACCGCGATTTTCGACACTATCCTCCAGGGCGTTTTACTGGGCGGTCTTTACGCTCTATTCGCCGCCGGCCTCGCGCTGATCTTCGGCGTCATGCGGCTTGTCAATCTCGCTCATGGCGACCTGATCGTTCTGGCCGCTTATCTCATTCTGCTGATCGCCAACGCTCTACATCTGGGGATCATCCTCAGCTTCCTCATCGCGCTTCCGCTGATGTTCGCGGCCGGCTACGTCTTGCAGGCGGGGCTGCTCAATCGGGTGATCGGCAACGACATATTGGTTCCGCTGCTGACGACCTTCGGCCTGTCGATCATTTTGCAAAATGCGATGCTGACGGGATTTTCGGCCGACAGCCGGCGCTTGACGACGGACGGAATCGAGACGGCCTCCCTGCCGCTCTTCAACGGTATGGCGATCGGAATCATGCCGCTGCTGACCTTTGCGGCCGCCGTCGGCGTCATTGTCGCGCTCAACCAGCTTTTCTACCGCACGGCGCTTGGCCGCGCCTTTCGCGCGGTGTCCGACGATCCCGTCACGGCGCGCCTGATGGGGATCGACGATAAGCAATTGTTTGCGATCGCGATGGGCGTCGCGCTGACCGTTTGTACGATCGCGGCCTTGTTTCTGGGGCTGCGCGCCAATTTCGATCCGACGATTGGGCCCGGGCGGCTGATCTTCGCTTTTGAAGCGGTGATCATCGGCGGCTTGGGCAGCCTATGGGGCACGTTGGCGGGCGGCGTGATCTTGGGCGTCGCACAAACGATCGGCGCTTCGATCAATCCCGAATGGCAATTGCTGGCGGGCCATCTCGCCTTTCTCGTCGTCCTCGCCGTCGCGCCGCGCGGCCTGTTTCCTCGCGCCGTGGATTGACGCCATGGCGATGACGAATGCCGCCGCCCCTCGCTTCGCCATCCGGACGCGAACGCCGGTTTCGACGATCGCCGCGGTTTGTTGCGTGGTTCTCGTCGTTGTTCTGGCGGCGCTGCCGTTCTTTGCGGGGCGGAGCGTCATGCAGAACATGTTCTTCATCCTGACGATGCTGTCGTTGGCGCAGTTCTGGAATCTTCTCGCCGGCTATTCCGGCCTGATTTCGGTCGGGCAGCAGGCGTTCGTCGGGCTCGGCGCCTATCTCCTGTTCGCCTGGACGATCCTCGGCGGCGTCGACCCTGTATTGGCGATCGTGCTGTCAGGGGCTATCGCGGCGCTGGTCGCGCTGCCCACTTCGTTTCTGGTGTTTCGACTGAAGGGCGCCTATTTCGCCGTGGGCACCTGGGTTGTCGCCGAGGTTTTTCGCCTCATCCTTGCGCAGGTCAAGATTCTGGGCGGCGGTACGGGAACGGCCTTACCCAAAGAAGCGACCAACGACGCCGCTTTTGTCCAGTGGATCGTGCAAATGACCGGCGAGCGGGCGGCGGTTGCGCGCGACAAGGCGGACTATTGGCTCGCGCTGATCCTGGCGATCGGCGCGATCGGGCTGGTCTATGGGCTGCTGCGGTCAAGGCGCGGCCTGGCGCTCGCGGCGATCCGCGACAATGAAGCGGCCTCGGGGTCGGTGGGCGTCGACGCCACCCGCATGAAACGCCTCGTTTATGTCGTCAGCGCGTTCGGCGCGGGCATGACGGGCGCTTTGATCTATCTGGCCAAGGCGAGAATCTCGCCCGACGCCGCCTTCTCGCTGATCGACTGGACGGCGTTCGTCTTTTTCATCGTCATCATTGGCGGCATTGCGACGATCGAAGGGCCGATCGTCGGCGTCCTCATATTCTGGCTGATCCAGAACGAATTATCCTCGTTCGGCAGCGTCTATCTGATGCTGCTGGGCGCATTGGCGATCATCGTCATGCTGTTCTTTCCCAAAGGCGTTTGGGGAACGCTGGCCGAACGCTTCGACCTTCATCTGTTTCCGATCCGCCGCAGTCTGGAATTCGCAAGCGCTGCTGGCGATCCGAAGTCGTCTCCCGCAGTAGAAGAGGAAATTTCCCATGATTGAAACAGATGTTCTCATCATCGGCAGCGGGCCGGCCGGGTCGGCGGCCGCTTTGCTGCTCGCCACTTACGGCGTCAAGACGCTGGTGGCGACCAAGTTCAACTGGACCTGCCGAACGCCGCGCGCGCACATCACCAACCAGCGCACGATGGAAGTGCTGCGCGACGCGGGGATCGAGGAAGAAGTCAACGCCAAGCGCGCGGCGCAAAACCTGATGGGCAACAACGTATTCTGCACGTCGCTGGCGGGCGAGGAGCTTGGTCGCCTTTATTCCTGGGGCATGCATCCCAATCGCTTCGCCGATTATACTTTGGCGAGCCCGACCACGATCTGCGATGTTCCCCAGGACCTGATGGAGCCCATCTTGATCGGCAATGCGGCGCGGCGCGGCGCGACCGTCTGCTTCAACTGGGAATATTTGTCGCTGCAGCAGGATACGGACGGCGTGACGGCAGAGATTGTCGACCGCGTGTCGGGCGTTACGCATCAGGTGCGCGCCAAATATATGATCGGCGCGGATGGCGGGCGCTCGAAGGTCGCCGAAGACGTCGCACTGCCGATGGAAGGCAAGATGGGCGTCGCGGGCTCGATGAACATCGTCTTCGAGGCCGATCTGACGCGCTTTGTCGCGCACCGGCCAAGCGTGCTCTACTGGATCATGCAACCGGGTTCCGATGTCGGCGGCATCGGCATGGGCGTTGTGCGCATGGTGCGGCCGTGGAACAAATGGCTGATCATCTGGGGCTATGACATCAACGAGCCGCCCCCGGTCGTCGACGACAAACTTGCGACAGAGATCGCGCATAAGCTCATCGGCGACGACAGCGTGCCGATCAGGATAGAAAGCGCTTCGGTCTGGACGGTGAACGATATGTATGCGACCGCCAATACAAGAGGCCGGGTGTTCTGCATGGGCGATGCGGTGCATCGCCATCCCCCGTCGAATGGGCTGGGATCGAACACCTCGATCCAGGACGCGTTCAATCTCGCCTGGAAACTGGCGCTTGTCCTCAAGGGCAAAGCCGCGCCTGCGTTGTTGGCGAGCTACGAGGCGGAGCGGATTCCGATCGCCAAGCAGATCGTGACGCGGGCCAATCAGTCAATCGGCGAGTTCGGACCCATTTTCGAGGCGCTCGGCCTGCTCTCGACCAAGGACCCCGACCAGATGAAGGCGAATATGGAATCGCGGAAAGAAAGCAATCCGCGCGCCGCCGAGCAGCGCGAAAAGTTGCGCAAGGCTATCGCGTTCAAGTCTTATGAGTTCAATTGTCACGGCGTCGAGATGAACCAGCGCTATGCGTCAGGGGCCATCGTGCCGGATGGAACGCCTGAACCGGAATGGAAGCGGGACAAGGAGCTTTACTATCAGGCGACGACGCGGCCCGGCGCGCGGCTGCCGCACGTCTGGTTCGACCGTCATGGCGAGAAAGTTTCCTCGCTCGATGTCGTCGGCAAGGGCAGATTCACCGTGCTCACCGGCATTGGCGGCGAGGCCTGGGTCGAGGCGACGAAAGCTGTTTCCGCGCAGACCGGCGTCGAGATCGCCGCCTTCACGATTGGACCAGGACGCGACCTCACCGATATCTATGGCGCCTGGCCTGACGTCAACGAAATCGAGGAGGCGGGCTGCCTACTGGTGCGGCCTGATCAGCATATCGCTTTCCGCCATGCGAAGTCAGCGCCAGACGCCACGGCGCTTCTGTCGGATGCGATGGCGCAGATATTGGGATTCAAAGCGGCTGGCCCTGGCGCCGCCGCGCATGGAGGAAAATCATGACCGATCAAGCCACGCATCGCAAGGCGACCAAATATCCTTACTTTGAAGAGGCGACGTCCGCCGAAGTCGTCAACGCCCGCATGGCGCCAGACGCCGATCCGCGCCTGCGCCAGGTGATGGCGACGATCGTCAAGCACTTGCATGCCGCGGTCAAAGAGATCGAACCGACGCATGACGAATGGCTGGCGGCGATCAAATTCCTCACCGACACCGGCCATATGTGTACGGATTGGCGGCAGGAATTCATCCTGCTCTCCGACACGCTCGGCGTATCCATGCTTGTCGACGCCATCAACAATCGCAAGCCGACCGGCGCCACGGAAAATACGATCCTCGGGCCCTTCTATGTGCCCGATGCGCCGCATTACCCGAATGGCGGCAATATCTCGCTGGATGGGAAGGGCGAGCCGCTTGTCGTGCGGGGAACGATCAGGGATGCGCAGGGCAAGCCGATCGCCGGCGCGAAGATCGACGTGTGGCAGGCCAATGACGACGGCTTCTATGACGTGCAGCAGAAAGGCGTTCAGCCCGACATGAATCTGCGCGGTCTGTTCACGTCGGACGGCGAGGGCCAATATTGGTTCCGATCGGCCAAGCCGCGCTATTATCCGATCCCTGACGACGGACCGGTGGGGAAGTTGCTCGCCAAGCTCGGCCGTCATCCCAACCGCGCCGCTCACCTCCATATGATCGTAACGGCGCCAGGCTTCGAACCGGTCGTCACCCATATCTTCACGCCGGATTGCCCCTATCTCGAAGAAGACGCCGTATTCGGCGTCAAGGAAAGCCTGATCGCCGATTTCCAGCATATCGACGATCCTGTGCGCGCCAAGGAACTCGGCTTCGCCAATCCCTTCTCGTCGGTGAATTGGGATTTTGTGCTGGCGCCGGCGACAGAAGGGGCCGCGGAGCGGACCATGTTTCATGTTTCGGCGTCGTAGATAGCATTTGCCTATCTATACAATATTTTGTATAGATAGGCAAATGGCCGATCACAAGCCTGTCGAGTTCCGGGGCAGCGCCCTCGAGGACCTGCGCGCCTTTCCAACGACGGCCCGACGCCGGGCTGGGCATCAGCTCGACCTTGTGCAGCGTGGTCGCGTTCCCGACGATTGGAAACCCATGAGCGCGATCGGGAAAGGCGTGCAGGAAATTCGGATTGGGGACGACGCGGGCGCGTTTCGGATTCTCTACGCGGCTAAATTCGTTGATGCCGTCTACGTGCTGCACTGCTTTCAGAAAAAGACACAAAAGACTAACAAGACGGACTTGGATTTGGCCGTAAGACGCTACCGGGACTTGGTGAAGGAGTTAAGCAAATGAGCAACGAGCGCTTCGCCAGCGTGTGGGATGCGATTGAAGACACGTCCGCCCAAGCTGAAAACATGAAATTGCGGTCGGCGCTGATGATGGCTCTCAGGGAGCGTATCGTCCACGAGGGCTTGAGCCAGTCGCAAGCTGCAAAGCTATTCGGCGTGACACAACCGCGTATCTCCGACCTGATACGTGGCAAGATCGATCTGTTCGGCCTGGATACGTTGGTCAACATGGCGGTAGCAGCGGGACTGCGCATCGAGATGCATGTTACGGAAGCGGCATAGTTCAAAACCATGCTTCTGACCGCATTCGAGAAGGACATGGCGGTCGGCGGGCAGGGGGAGGCCGCCGCCTTTGCGATGGATATCCTGCTGCGATTTGGCGAAGCGATCGGTGCGCCGTCCTTTCTGGGAATCTCGCAGGCCCATGTCGACGGATGCCTCTATCATGGCGAGGTCAGTCTCGATTTTGTCGAGCGACTGGTTGCGGAGGATGGTCGCGTTCGCGCGCCCACGACCCTCAATGTCGGATCGATGGATCTGCTCCATCCCGAATTGATCGGCGGCGCGGCCGCGCTGCGTTCCGCCGGCCGCCGGCTGATGGAGGCCCATCTCGCGCTGGGCTGCGAGCCGAGCTTTACCTGCGCGCCCTATCAGACGCGGTTCCGGCCGCGTTTCGGCGACCAGATCGCCTGGGGTGAATCGAACGCCATCGTTTTCGCCAATTCGGTCATCGGCGCGCGCACCAATCGCTATGGTGATTTCATCGATTTGTGCTGCGCGATGACCGGCCGCGCGCCGGCCTATGGCTTGCATCTCGATGAGAACCGGAAGGGCGAAATCCTTTTTCGCGTGCGCGATGTGGCGGATGCGGCGGACGCACTCTATGTCGCGACAGGCTACATCATTGGAGAGCGCTCGGAGGGCCGCGTACCGGTCATTGAAGGACTGCCGCCGCCGCAATCGGAAGATCAGCTCAAGGCGCTTGGCGCGGTCGCCGCCTCGACAGGTTCGGTAGCGCTTTTTCACGCCATTGGCATCACCCCGGAGGCGCCGACGCGCCGCGACGCTTTCGGCGGCGCCGACGCGCGCGGTCCGATCATCGACCTAAACTCCGCGGACCTCCGGCAGGCTCTTGCCAAACTATCGACCGCTCCTGACGGCGTGCCCATCGTCGCTGTAAGTCTGGGGACGCCGCATTTCTCGCTCAGGGAGTTTCAAACGCTCGCGCCCTTGCTAGCCGGGTTCCGCGCCGCGCCGGGCGTCGATATCTATGTCAACACCAGCCGGGAAACCTACGCGGCGATCGCCGATACCAGTCTTCTCGCCATCCTTGAAGCGGCTGGGCTGATCATCGTCACCGACACCTGCACCTATGTGACGTCGGTCCTGCGCCGGCTCGACGGGATCGTCATGACCAATTCAGGGAAATGGGCGCATTATGCGCCTGGCAATATCGGCGTTGAAGTCGCGTTCGGATCGTTGAGAGATTGCATCGCCTCGGCGGCGGAAGGGCGCGTCGTGCGCACAGCCTTATGAGAACGATAGCCGCGCGGGCTCTCGTCGAAGGCGAAGCCGAGGGATTGATCGCGGCATGGGCCACGCCCCTGAGCTTTTGGGGCGGCTTCGATGTATCGAGCGGGTGCGTCATCGATCGATCGCATCCAGCCTTTGGCGCTGATATCAGCGGCCGCATCCTCGCGATGCCTTCGGGGCGCGGCTCCAGCTCGGCGAGTTCGGTGCTTGCCGAGGCGATACGGCGCGGCACGGCGCCGGCCGCGATCATCCTGACGATCCCGGACCCGATTATCACGGTGGGCGCGATCGTCGCGCGCAAGCTCTATGGCAAGGCGTGTCCGATTGTGGTGTGCGATCCCGTGGATTTCGCTCGGCTTGCCGAAGGCCAGCGTGTTCGGGTCATCGCGCGGGAAGCCGGGTCGGCGATAGAGGCGATAAGCCGTTAATGCGCGCCGTCGTCATTGCGAGCGGAGCGAAGCAATCCAGAGGTCGTACCCTTTGCGGGATGAGGAGCGCTTGAAGATTGCGACAGTTCGGCGGGCGGCACGATCTCTGGATTGCTTCGCTCCGCTCGCAATGACAACGCAGAGATCGTCTCCGGCGCGGAGCGTTACGGCGCCGGCTCCCATTTCGCCGGAACGAAACTGCGCATCTTGCCGGGGTTGAGCAATCCGTATGGGTCGACTTCCGCTTTGAAGCCGAGCTGGTCGGCATCGGCGCGCCGGTAGCGGCTGCCGTCCTCCAAAGTATAGACATGCGGGTTGGCGATCATGACGCCCGCCGCTTCATAGGCGGCGATGATTTCATAGAGCCGTTCGGGGCTTTTGTAACGCACGATCGGCAGCGCGCTCGCGGTGACATGGCCGGCGTAGCGCGAAAATTCGAGGTGATGCAGAACCTCGTCGCCGAAGGTCGCGACCATCTGCTTGACTAGGGGCAGCAGGCGGTCGTGAGGGAAGAGGCATTGCAGATAGGTGACGCCGCGGTCGCGTTTCAGCATGTGCAGCGTCGTATGGTTCCAGCAATATTCGTAGAGCGGCGTCTCGCCTGGGCCTTCGCGGCTCGGCGCCTCATAAGTAGTCGCGCCGCGTCCAGCCAGCGCGACGCGGAAAGCCTCCAGCGACGGCTCCGCGATCATGGCGATGAGCAGGCTTTTGCCTTCCGGGCAGGCGGCGCCAAGCTCGCGAAAGTCCGTGGGAATGGGCCATGTGATCGGCGTCAGCAGTTTTTTCACAATGCCGTCAGAGAGCGCAATCTGGCAACCGACCTCGACGGCCTCGATGAAGTCGTCGAATGCGACGATAACGTCGACCCAATCCCAGGCCGGCGCCAATGGCATTTCCAGCTCGGTGATGAGGCCGGTCGAACCATAGGCGCGGTTGATTTTCTGGGCGGCGTCGCCGCGCAATTCGACGACGCGCGGCTCGCGCTCCAGCGTGACAATGCGCGCCGCTAGGATGTTGCCGGGCTCGCGCAGGCCGCCGTAAGTGATTGAGCCGACGCCGCCCGAGCCGCCCGCGACGAAGCCGCCAATCGTCGCGCTGCGCTTGGTCGAGGGATGCATCCGCAATTCCCAGCCTGAGGGGCGCAAAGCGGCATCGATGTCGTGCATTTTGGCGCCGGATTCGACGCGCAACACACCCGGCTTGCTCCAAAGGATTTTGGTCATCGCCGAAAAGTCGATGAGCACGCCGCCATGCAGCGGCACGGCCTGGCCATAATTGCCGGTGCCCCCGCCGCGCGGCGTCAGCGGCACGTTGTGACGCGCGCAGGCGCGGGCGATGCGAATGACATCCTCTTCGTTGCGCGGCGTGACGACGAGATCAGCCGACTTGCCGGTGAGCTGTTCGTTGAGGATAGGGCTATACCAGAAGAAATCGCGCGAGCGGCGGCGCACCGTCGTGCGATCGGTGATGAAAGGCACGTCGCCAATGTCCGCAATAAGCGCGGCGACAGGCGCGGCCAATGCGCCCCGTTCCGTTTCTTCTGGGGCGCTCACTTCGTCTCCTGTGCCGCGATCCGCTTCAGCCCGCGATCTTAGCGGCGAGAGGCTGCGTGTCGAGGGCGGTCAGCACGCGCAGGCGCGACAGCTCCAGCAGCCGGCGCATGGCGTCCGACGCCGCTTCGCCGCGTCTAGCAAGAATGGCGCCCAGCACCGCCTCATAGGGCTCCATTTCCATCGCGGGTCGGCCGGGGCCTTTCTGGGTCAGCGCAAACGAAACGCGCAAAGCCGTCTTGACGGCGCCGCCGATTGTGACGAACAGGCCATTATGGGTGGCGGCGATAATGGCGAGATGAAATTCGGTTTCGGCGCTCGCGGCCAAGGCCGGCGTCTGCAGCGTCGACAGCATGTCGGCGAAGCAGCGACGGATTCGTTCGAGATCCTCGCTCGTGCCGTCGCGCGCGGCGAGATAGCAGGCGCGCGGCTCGAAACATTGCCGCATCTCATAGAGGTCCTCGATGATTCGATTGTCGAACTGGGCGTTGAGGCGCCATGACAGGACGTCGGGATCGAGCAGGTTCCAACTGGCGAAGGGCAGCACCCGCGTGCCGACTTTTGGCGCCACTTCGAGCAGCCGCTTGGCCGAGAGGTTTTTTATAGCTTCGCGAATGGTGGAGCGGCTCACGCCATAGGCCTGGCATAATTCGCTCTCGATCGGCAGGGAATCGCCGGGTCCGAATTCGCCCGAAACAATACGCGTGCCGATAATGCGCGCGACCTGGGCGCTCATCGTGCTGACGGAATTGTTTCGCTCGAACATCCCCATTTCCCCCGGAACGAACTCCTATGCGACTCTTGACACCGCCGCTATCGGTTTGTAACGTCCTTTCATCTTATCATAGACAATCAAAAAATACGAACAGGGCGGAGCGACATTGAGTTCAATCGAGATTGACAGGGTCTCGAAGCGATTCGGCCCCGTTGAAGTCATTTCGGAACTCTCGCTCCGCATTGAATCGGGGGAATTCATCGCTTTTCTCGGCGCGTCGGGCTGCGGAAAGACGACTCTGCTGCGCATGATCGCCGGCCTTGAGACGATCAATTCGGGCGAGATCCGCATCGGCGGCGAGCGCGTCGACCATCTGCCGCCCGGCGCGCGCGGCGTGGCGATGGTGTTCCAGCACTATGCGCTTTATCCGCATATGACGATCTACGACAATATGGCGTTCGGGCTCAGGAATATCGGCGCCGCGCGGCCATTGATCGACCAGCGGGTCCAGCAGGCCGCTAAAATCCTTGAGATCGAGCCCTTATTGGCGCGCAAGCCGGGTCAGCTCTCAGGGGGGCAGCGCCAGCGCGTGGCGATCGGGCGCGCTCTGGTCAAGGATCCCAAGGCCTTTCTGTTCGACGAACCTTTGTCCAATCTCGACGCCGCCTTGCGCGTTCGCACCCGCGTCGAACTGGCGCGTCTGCATCAGCAGACCCGCGCGACGACGATTTTCGTCACCCATGATCAGGTCGAGGCGATGACGCTGGCGGGGCGCATCGTCGTCATGAACAATCGCAAGATCGAGCAGATCGGCACGCCGATGGAAATCTATGGACGCCCGGCGAGCGAATTCGTCGCGCGCTTCGTCGGATCGCCGGCGATGAATTTTCTGCCGGTGAGCGTCGCAGGGCAGGGCGGCCGCGCGCTTCTCGCGCTGGCGAGCGGCGCGCAGCTCCAGACAAATATCGCTCTTGAGGACCTGCCTTCGGGCGAGCCTATGCGGCTTGGGATACGCGCGGAGGCCATTCGCCTCGATAGCGAAGGCTCGCTGCCGGGCAAGGTTGAGGTGGTCGAGCGGCTCGGCGACAGGACGCATCTGCATGTCCGGCTCGCAGACGATTCTACCTTGATCGCCGAGGATGTCGGCCACAGCCGCGCGGCGCCCGGCGATTCCGTCAATCTGCGCATCGATCCGGATCAGGCGCATCTCTTCGATGCGCAGGGCCGCGGCTATCGCGCCGCCGCGGAGGCGCGCTCATGACGGCGACCGCCGCGCCCGCGACAGTTTCGCGACCGGCGAGGACCCCCGGCGCGCATATCGGCCCCGACTGGCGCAACGGCTTGTTCATCGTTCCGTTTCTGATCGTCTATCTTGGATTGCTGATCTACCCGCTGTTTTGGGGCATGTGGATCAGCCTGCAGCAATACGACATGTTCGATCAGTCCGCGATCTTCGCGGGCTTCGCCAATTTCAAACGTCTGATGGGCGACGGGATATTCCTCGGCACGGTCCGCAACACGTTCCTGTTCGTGCTGATGACGGTTCCCGCCTTCGTCATCATTGGTCTGGCGCTGGCGCTGGCGCTCAATCGCGAAGGGCGGACAGGCGCGACGCTTCGCGCGGTGTTTTTCGGCGCTTCGGTTCTGTCCGTCACCATCGTCACCATCATCTGGAAGATGATGTACCTGCCCGGAATCGGCCTGATCTCCCGCGCCCTCGGTGTGGTCGGCATTGCTCCGATCCCTTTCCTGACAAGCCAGAACATGGCGCTTCCGGCGATCGCGGCGACGACAGTCTGGTGGATCATTGGCCTGCCGATGATGCTGTTTCTCGCCGCGCTGCAGCAGATTCCCGGCGAGCTCTATGAGGCCGCGGCGCTCGACAGCGCCGGTCGCTGGCGCACTTTGTGGTCGATCACGCTGCCTTCGATCACGCGCACGCTCGTGGTCGTCGTCATTTACGAAATCGTCGCGCAATTCCAGCTTTTCGGCCAGACGTTGCTGCTGACGCAAGGCGGTCCGAACAACAGCTCGCGTTCGATCGTGCTGTTCATCTATGAAACGGGTTTTCGCGACTGGAACCTCGGCTATGCCGCCGCCGCCTCCGAGATTCTGTTCCTACTGATGGCGGTCGCCGCGATGGTTCAATATATCGCCTCGCGCCGCAGGGAGGCCTGAGCGGCATGGCGCATGCGCAAAAAATTGTCGGGCGCCGCGCCGGAGATCGGGTGATTCTCGGCGCGGTCATTTTTCTGGCGTTCCTGTGGGTCGTCCCGGTGCTGTGGGTCCTGATTCTCTCGTTCAAGGCCAATAGCGAACTGATGCTGTCGACCGGAAGCGCCTTTCGATTGCCCTATACGCTCAAGAACTATGCCGACATCCTCGCCTCTTCCGGGGTCTTCCGCTGGTTCTTCAACAGCGTCGTCGTCGCGAGCTTGAACACTCTGGCGACTCTCATTCTCGCATCGTTGGCCGGCTATGGATTCGCACGCACCGAGTTTCCCTTCAAGAACGTCATCTTTGTGTTGGTGCTGTTGGGTCTGGCGATTCCCGAGCAGGCGGTGATCATCGCGCGCCATCAGATGTTCACCGATTGGAAGATGCATAACACCTATCTAGCGCTGATCCTGCCCGGGCTTTCCAATGCGTTCGGCGTCTTCCTGATGACGCAATATTTCCGGTCGATTCCGATGGACATTGACGAGGCGGCGATGCTCGACAATGCGTCGCGGTTCAAGATTTTCTGGCGCGTGCTGTTGCCTCTCACCATTCCTGCCCAGGCGACGCTCGGCATTTTCACCTTCCTCGCTTGCTGGAACGACTACCTCTGGCCGCTGATCTCAGCGACCAAGCCGGAAATGTTCACGCTGACCGTCGGCATCGCTTCAACCCAGACCAATTTTGCGCAATCGGAGGGGCTTGGATTTCTGATGGCCCAGGCTGTCTTCGCCGGGCTGCCGGTGTTCATCGTCTACCTGTTTTTCCAACGCTACATCATCCAGGCGGTCGCCGGCGCGGCGATCCGATAGAGCGCGAACGAACAAACCAGCGTTTTGGCCAAGCGCCGGGGTGAAGCAAAGGCCGCAACGGAGGAAGGCATGAAAATCCTATCGACTATCTTGCTCGCGGGAGCCGCTCTTGCCGGCGGCGTCGCGGCGGCGACGGCGGCGGACAAAACAGAGATTTCCGTCTCGCGGTTCTTTGGCGCCTGCGAAGCCGATTATGGCAACGTCACCGACGTCGCCAAAGCCAATGGCGAATGCGGAATCATCACCGCGCTGATCAACAAATTCAACGCCGACAGTCCCACCACGCATGTCAAGGTGGATATCGTCGAATGGCCTGGCTACGACCAGCTCACCGCGCGCATTCGCTCCGGCGAGCCGCCGACGATTTCCGTCATGCATGAAGCGGTCATTTCCGATTATTCATCGCGCGGCCTGCTGGAGCCGCTCGACAAGGGATTCAAAGCGGTCGGCGTCGACACCGCCGATTTCACGGGCGCGGCGAAAGCCGGCGTCACGAAAGACGGCCAGATCTACGCCTTGCCGTTCGACACCCATACCTGGCTCTGGCACGTCAATCTCAATCTGTTCAAGCAGGCGGGATTGGTCGACGCTTCCGGCAATGCGATATTGCCCAAATCGGCCGATGAGCTTCTCGCGCAAGCAAAGCAGTTCAAAGAGAAAACTGGCAAACCCTATTTCGTCTCGACGCTGGCCAATGAAAAAGCTTTCTACTACCGCACTTTCGAAACGCTGCTCTATCAACAGAATTCGAATTTCTTCGCCGATCCGACCAAGATATCGCTGGTGACGCCGGAGGCCAAGACGGCGCTGACCTTGCTCAAGACGATTTTCGATAAGGATTATACGACCAAGAACGAAGACTATGCGGCCTCGGTCGCCGGATTCTCCAACGGCGAGGGCGGCGTTTTTATCTGCGGCACGTGGCTGGTCAACAGCTATGACGAAGAGGCCAAGAAGCCCGGCGTGGCTCTCTCCAACGGTTACGCCGTCGCGCCTTTCCCGCAACTCTATCCCGGCAGCCCGAAGGTTTGGGCTGACGGTCATAGCTGGGTGATCCTGAAGGCCAATCTGACCGATGCGCAACGCAAGTCGGCTTATGAGTTCCTCAAATTCCTGTGGGACAATGACTTCCAATGGTCGCGCACCGGCCATCTGCCGACCAGTCAGAAGATCCTTACCAGCGCGGAATTCATGGCGCTGCCGTTCCGCAAGGTTCTGTCGCCGCTCGCGCAGAACGGCACCGCGCTTCCCGCCGGCGTCAAGCGCCAGTTCGGCGCCCAGGACATGGAGGGCGAAGAGATCGCCGCTGCGATGCGCGGCGACAAGAGCATCGACGATGCGCTTGCCTCGGCGCAGGATCGCATCAACACGCTGCTCGCCAACGCGAAATAACCGAACCCGGGGCCGGCCGCATAGGGCCGTCCCCGCCTCATTTTCTCGCCCGGCGCCTCGTGCGCAAATCCCCTGCCTTCTTCTTGGAAATTCTCATGCCCTCAGCCCGCTTGATTGTTGATCGCGACTTTGCCATTTCGGACATCGACCGCCGCATCTTTGGATCGTTCGTCGAACATATGGGCCGGTGCGTCTACACCGGCATATTCGAGCCCGGCCATCCCACCGCCGACGCGCAAGGGTTTCGCCAGGACGTCGCCGATCTGACGAAGGAGCTTGGCGTCACGATCGTGCGCTATCCCGGCGGCAATTTTCTCTCGGGCTACAATTGGGAGGACGGCGTTGGTCCGCTCGCCGAACGCCCGCGCCGCCTCGATCTGGCGTGGTTCTCGACCGAGACCAACGCCTTTGGAACAAATGAATTCATCGATTGGACGCGCAAGGTCGGCGTTGAGCCGATGTTCGGCGTCAATCTGGGCACACGCGGGCTCGATGAGGCGCGCCGGTTCATCGAATATTGCAATCATCCTGGCGGCACCGAGCTCTCCGATCTCCGCCGCGCGCATGGCTATGAAAAGCCGCATGACATCAAATTCTGGTGCCTTGGCAATGAAATGGACGGCCCCTGGCAGATCGGCGCCAAGACCGCGCAGGAATATGGCCGCGCCGCGCATGAAACGGCGAAGGCGATGCGGTGGGTCGATCCTTCGATCGAACTGGCGGCCTGCGGTTCATCCAATCGCGAAATGGCGACCTATGCGCGCTGGGAATATGAGGTGCTCGATCATTGCTTCGATCACGTCGACTTCATTTCGCTGCACACCTATTTCATGAATCCGCACGACGCCACCGAGGAGTTTCTTGGCAATATCGAGCTGCTCGATTTCTTCATCAAGGAAGTGATCGCCATCGCCGAC
>NZ_LMUI01000013.1:0-25363 GCF_009765995.1 Methylocapsa sp. S129 | reverse complement strand
GACCCGCCGCTCGCCCAAGCGCATCATGCTCTCGCTCGACGAATGGAACGTCTGGTACAAAGCGCGCTCGCATTCGGATCTGCGCAAGCCCGGCTGGCCCGAGCATCCGCCGCTGATCGAGGAGGTCTACAATACCGAGGATGCGCTGCTGATCGGCGGCGCGCTGATCACGCTCCTCAACAATGCGGACCGCGTGAAGACCGCCTGCATCGCGCAATTGGTGAACATCATCGGGCCGATCATGACCGAGCCCGGCGGCCCCGCCTGGCGGCAGACGATTTTCCATCCCTTTGCGCTGACAACCCGCTATGCGCAGGGCAGGGTGCTGCGAACCCTCGCCAGCTCGCCGACCTATGCCGGCAAGGCCTCTCCCGAAATGCCCTATCTCCATGCCTGCGTCACCGAAGACGAAGCCACCGGGCAGATCGTGATCTTCGCCCTCAATCGCCATTTGCGCGAGGAGATGGACCTTGAGGTCGTCTTGCGCGGCTTTGGCGAGGATCGCCGCATCATCGACGCGCAGCAGGTGACCCACCCCAATATGAAGGCGGTGAACACCAAGGACGATCCTGACAATGTCGCCCCGCAGCCCATCAAGAACGTGGCGATCGACGGGCGCACTTTGAAGGCGAAGCTCGCGCCAGGCTCCTGGAATGTGATCGTCACTGGGGCGGCGTGAAGCCGGGCGGCGGCGTTAAGCGAGCGTCGGATATCCCGCCGCTATCGCGTCCTGCTCGATTCGCGCGACGCGATCGTAATCAGCGTCGCTGAGAATCTCGGCGCCGGCGAGCCCGAGCGTCGCACGCGGCGCTTTGAGCGCCGGATCTTCCAGCGCCGCAAAGAGCGCGGCGCGGACGGCGCCGAGGTGGGCCTTTGCGAGATCGGCGCTCATGATGAAAGGCAGCGCGGGCGAGCGCGGGCTATGCGCTATGGTCTCGACGTTTTGGGTCAGTTCGGGGCGCCAGTGCTGCAGCAGCGCAAAGCTCACACAATCGATGGCGGCGATGTCGGCTTCGCCCCCGCTCACCGCCGCCAGGCTCGCTTCATGCGAGCCGGTAACCATCACTTGTCCGAAGAAGGCGCGTCCTTGCGCGATGGGCGCGATCGTCGCGCGGAACAGATTCATGCCGCTGTTGCTGTCGCGCCCATTGATCGCTGCGCGCGCGCCGGCGAAATCGACAAGGGCGCGGCGCGTGCGTCGTATGTTTGCGACGATGACGCTGCGATGCGAGGAGCCTTGGCAGCCCGCGAAAGCATAGATCGGCGTCGCGATCAGCGCCACCGCTCCGCGCAATTGCTTGATATAGGGATAGCCGCAGGTCTGGCCGAAAATCAGCTTGGGGTTGCGCCAGATTTCGCGCAGGTCGCCGCCGCGCGAGAGGCCGTGCGGCGCATCGACGCCCGCGGCGCGCAGGCGCTCCGCCACGGCGGCCCATAACGCGTCATTGGCGGCCGCCGTCCAGGGAAAGTCATACATGCCCAGGGAGGCGACAAGCGCATCCGTCATGGCGCCGCGCCACTTCTCCCTCCCCCCCTGTGGGGGAGGGCCGGGGTGGGGGGGGCGCACTGCACTATCCGAAAAACGTGCATCAATTGTAACATATAGGTCGGCGCGCCCCCCCTCCCTAACCCTCCCCCACAAGGGGGGAGGGGATGCGCGGGAGTCCTTCAATTGAGCTGATGCCCGTGTCACCAGTTCACCGCCTATGGCGCGCCGGACCCGCGATGGGGATGCAGCGTTTGATCGTGCGGGCGCAGCAGATAGCGCGAGATCACGTCGAAATAGCCATCATAGACCAGCCCGCCATTGCGTTCGATCAGCGCCGCGCGATTGGCTTGATACCAGCGCGGCAGTACGTACCACGGCAGGGTGTGGCGCATGTGATGGGCGACATGCAGGTTGTTGAACAGGAACAGCGGCCCGAGAATCCATGATTTCTCAACGATCGCGGTGCGCCTTTCGACGACGCTTTCGGCGCGGTGCTCGGCGAAGGAGCGCACCATGGCGAGCGACGTGCCGGCATAGGCGAAGCAGAAGAGATAGGTCAGAATCGGCATGCGGCAGATTCCGACGACCCAGATCAAAACGACAATCATCTCGAGAATATGAAGGACCGCTTCGCGCAGAACCTTGCGATCGCCCGCCGCCATCCCGGCGATCTCCCTCTTCCATAGTTTGGCGCAGGCCCAGAACGGGCCGATCAGCACGCGGCCGAGCAGGGAGGATTGAAGGCGAACGATTCTACGGCCGAAACGGCCGAGTCCGTCCCAGTCTTCCTGTCGCCAATAATAGGATTCGGGATCGTCGAGCGGATCGGTCAGGCGCTCGTCATTGTGATGGGCGAGATGGGAATGGCGGTAATTTTCAAAAGGCAGCCACAGCGCCAGCGGCCATTGGCCGATCAGATTGTTGATCCATCGCTTGCGGGTGGGATGGCCGTGAATGATCTCGTGCTGCAGGCTCATGTGCCAAGCGGTGGTCCATGCGGCGACCAGGGTGAGCGCCCAAAAGGGCAGGTGAGCCCAGAACAAGGTCGCGGCGAACCACATCGCGTAGATGATCGCCGCAAGGGCGATCGTCGGCCATTCGATACGCGGCGTTAAAGTTGGAAAATCCTTTATTTCCATTGATTTTGAGTCCCAGTCTCACCCAATGAATCATTGAGTGGGGGTAGGCGCAAGAAAGAACTATGTTTTTCGCCAGCGAAAATATCGGCCCCCGCCCTTAATCATTCGCTAGGCGGGGTTCTGCGGGCCGCAAAAGACGGGGTCATTCCGTTTTGCCATTGTTGCGGGCCTGCGCCTGCGAGACATGGCTGCCCGGCGCGACGCCATGCGTCAGCCAGACATTGCCGCCGATCGTCGAGCCGCGTCCGATCGTGATGCGGCCCAGAATCGTCGCGCCGGCATAGATGACGACATCGTCCTCGATGATCGGATGCCGCGCGGCGCCTTTGACGAGCGCGCCATTCTCATCGGCGGGGAAGTGCCGCGCGCCGAGCGTCACCGCCTGATAGAGGCGCACGCGCTCGCCAATGACAGCCGTGGCGCCGATGACGACGCCGGTGCCGTGATCGATGAAGAAGCTGGCGCCGATCTCGGCGCCCGGGTGAATGTCGATGCCGGTCTTGGAATGGGCGATTTCGGAGACGAGGCGCGCCAGCAGCGGCGCGCCTAATTCATGTAGCGCATGGGCAAGCCGGTAATGGAGGATCGCCGTCATGCCGGGGTAGCCGAGCAGGATTTCCGGAAAACCCGCTGCCGCGGGGTCGCCCGCGAAGGCGGCGCGCAGATCGTTCACCAGCAGGCCGCGTATGGCGGGCAAGCGGGAGGCGAATTCGCGCGTGATCGCCTGGGCGCGGGCGGTCAGGTCGGCTTCGCTCGGTTCGCTTTCGCTGGCGAAGGAGAGACTGAGGCGCACCTGCTCGACGAGGCGCGCCAGCGCCTGGTTCAAGGTCGCGCCGACGAAATAATCCAGCGATTCGATCGCCAGCTCCGGCCCGCCGTAATGGGCGGGGAACAGCGAGGCCGCGAGCCCCTCGACGATCGCGGCGATCGCCTCGCGCGCCGGCGGGCGCCGGAACCGTCCTTTCGGACGGATATTATGCGTCACCTCGCGCGACATGCGCAGTTCGGCGACGACAGAATCGAGCTTCCAGCGCGAGGGGGCGCTGAGGTGCTGCGGCGCCAGCTCGTCGCCCGGCGCGGATTGCGCCGACAAGCCAAAGCCCGGTGATTTCGCGTCAACGCCCATTCAGGCCTCGTTGGCTGGCGATGCGATGCAGCGCCGCCGCGAGTGCATCGACGTCTTCTTTCGTATTGTAGAGCGCCAGCGAAGCGCGGACGCTGCTCTCAAGCCCAAAGCGGCGCAGGATCGGCTGCGCGCAATGATGGCCGGCGCGCACCGCGATGCCCTCGCGGTCAAGCGCCTGGCCGACGTCCTCGCTGCGGCAACCGTCAAGGACGAAGGAAATCACCGCCGCCTTCTCGCGCGGCGCGCCGATGATTTTGAGACCCGGCACGTCGCGCAGGGCCTCTTGCGCATAAAGCAGCAATTCGTGCTCGTACGCGGCGATCGTCGCCATGCCGATCGATTCGAGATAGTCGATCGCCGCGCCAAGTCCGACAGCGTCGGCGATATTGCCGGTGCCCGCCTCAAAACGCCCCGGCGGCGCCTGATAGACGGTCTTTTCGAAGGTGACGTCGGCGATCATATTGCCGCCGCCTTGCCAGGGCGGCGTGGCGGCGAGAACCTCCGGCTTGCCGTAAACGACGCCAATGCCGGTCGGCGCGAACATTTTGTGGCCGGAGAAGACGAAGAAATCGCAATCGAGTTCCTGCACGTTGATCGGCATATGGCAGATCGATTGCGCGCCATCGATTAAGACGCGGGCGCCGTGGCGATGGGCGATCGCGGTCATCTCGCGCGCTGGCGTGATCGTGCCGAGCGCGTTGGAAACCTGTGTGATCGCGACGATGCGCGTGCGCGGCCCGAGCAGCTTTTCATATTCGTCGAGCCGCACGTCGCCATTGTCGTCGACCGGAGCGACGCGCAATCGCGCGCCGCTCTCGGCCGCCAATTGCTGCCAGGGCACGATATTGGCGTGATGTTCGAGCCAGGTTATGACGATCTCGTCGCCTTCCTTGACATAACGACGGCCCCAGGATTGCGCGACGAGATTGATCCCCTCCGTTGCGCCGCGCACGAAGATGATGTCTTGCGGCGAGCCCGCGCCGATGAAGCGTTTGACCTTGTCGCGCGCGCCCTCATAGGCGTCGGTGGCCCTCGCCGCCAATGTGTGGGCGGCGCGGTGGATGTTGGAATTCTCGTTTTCGTAGAAATGCGACAGCCGGTCGATCACGCTGCGCGGCTTCTGGGTGGTGGCGCCGTTGTCGAGCCAGACCAGCGGGCGGCCGTGCACTTGGGTTTGCAGGATCGGGAAGTCGCGCTTGGCCGAACGGGCGTCGAACGGGCGGCGTGCGCCTTTGAAATCGGGGACCTGATCGGCCCGCAGGAGCAGGAATTCAGGCGCGACCGCCAATGGCCCGGCTGAAACTTCGGGCGCCTGGGCGGGCTGCGCGGGCTGGCCTGGCGTCGGCGCCGAACGTCCTTCGTTCAGGAAGTAATAGCCATCCGGCGCGACGCTGTCGGGGGCAGGGGCGGCGGCGCTGTCGCCCGGTGAGGCGAAGGCCAGAGCACTTTCGAGAAAGCGCGGCAGAGACCGCAAATCCGCTTCGGATGCGAAAGGCGAGCTCGGCGAGGCCGGCTGCGAAACCTGCGATGCGGGGGAAAACCCGGAGGAAGCCGATGGCGACGAAGCAATCGACGCCGTCGGCGTCTCGATCGGGTTGATCGGCGGCTGGGCTGGGGCTTCGGCGCCAAGCGCGGGAGCGGCGGGATGAGTGGGCGGCGCGGCTGCGAAGGTCAAAGCGCTTTCGAAAAAGCGCGGCAGCGCGCGCAAATCCGGCTCGGTCGCGAAAGGCGAGGTCGGGGAAGTGGGCTGCGCGACCTGAAGGAAGGCCGGAGGCGTGGGTTGCGAGAATGGCGCGGGCGGTGCGGATGGCGAAGAGGCGCCGCCGAACAACGGGCCGGGCGACGAGGAAGGGATCGCGGTCGGGGGGCCGTCGATTGGGCCCAGCGGCGGCTGGGCGGGCGCATAGGCGCCGAGCGTTGGCGTCGAGGGTTGCGCCGGCAGCGCATGCGGAGCGGGCAGCGTGGACGGCGCGGCGGGAGTCGCAGGCACAATTCCGCCAGCCGCGGGGGGCTGGCCGGGCAGGGCCTTGAACAAGGCGTTGGCCAGTTGCGCGATGACGCTGACGTCCGGGGCCGAAGAAGGCGCACCGGCGCCTGACGCCAAGGCGCCGGGATCGATCGGCGCCGCCAGCGAGGCTGGACCCGCGTCAGGCGTATTCATGGTAACGGCCGATCTCCACGTCCTCAAGCACGCCCAGCGCATCGTCAGTCAGGATCGCCGACGAGCAATAGAGCGAGATGAGATAGGAGGCGATCGCCTTGCGATTGATGCCCATGAAGCGCACGGACAGGCTCGGTGAAATTTCGCCAGGAACGCCGGGCTGAAACAGGCCGACGACGCCTTGTTTCTTCTCGCCGGTGCGCAATAACAGGATGCTGGTCTTGCCGCCGCCTTTCTTCGTCTCGTCGCTGATGTGCAGCTTGTCGGAGGGCACCAAAGGCAGGCCTCGCCATGTGAGAAACGGCGAGCCAAACAGCGTCACGGTGGGCGGGGGCACGCCGCGTCGCGTGCATTCGCGCCCGAAGGCCGCGATCGCGCGCGGATGGGCGAGGAAGAAGGCCGGCTCCTTCCAGACTTTGGCGATCAATTCGTCGAGATCGTCGGGGGTCGGCGCGCCCTTGCGGGTCTTGATGCGTTGCGCAGCCGCCGCATTGGGCAACAGGCCATATTCCTTATTGTTGATGAGTTCGCCTTCCTGGCGCTCCTTCACCTTCTCGATCAACAGGCGCAATTGCTCCTGGATCTGATCATAGGGATGGCTGTAGAGGTCGGACACGCGCGTCTGCACGTCGAGCACGGTCGTCACGGCGTTGAGGAAATACTCGCGCGGCGCTGAATCATAGTCGACGAAAGTCTCGGGTAGATCGGTGTCGCGGTCGCGGCGCGGGCTGCATTCCACATCCGCTGCGCCGTCGCCGGGATCCTTGACGCGGTTGAGGCGATAGATGCCGGCCTCGACCGGCGTCCAGGGCAGGAAATTGACCAACCAACGCGGCGAAATGCCGGCCCATTGCGCTCGCGTTTTCGTGGCGTTGGCGAGCTGGCGCGCCGCCGATTCGCTTAATGTGCGACGACCTTCGATTTCATCCGCCATCTGTTCCACCCCTTAAATTGGTCGATACGCCAACTCGAAAATTGTTCAACAGCCGGTATGCGTAAGACCAAGCCGCCGCCATAATTAGACAAGTTGGAAAGAAAGTCTATTGAATAAATAGAATTATTGGCGAAATTTGTCGAATCCATCGGCGGGCGAAGTCCGCGATGCGGAACCTGGTCTTGGCTCTACGGGGCTTTTTCAGGCCCGGGGGTCGCGGCCTGCGGGCGGCGAAACCTTGCATGCGTCGCCTCGCGCATGGACTGGAACGCGACATAGAGCATCGGGATCAGGAAGATGCCGATGCTGCTGGCGCCGAGCATGCCGGCGAATACGGCGGTGCCGACGCCGCGGCGCGACAGCATGGCGGCCCCTGTCGCGGTCACCAGCGGCAGCAGGCCCAGGATGAACGCGATGGAGGTCATCATAACCGCGCGAAACCGCTGGTGGGCGCCGATAATGGCGGCCTCGCGAATGGTTTTGCCTTGCTCGCGCTGCTCTTTGGCGAATTCGACGATCAGGATGCCGTTCTTGGCGGCGAGCGCGATCAGCACGACAAGGCCGATCTGGGCGTAGAGATCGAGCGGCAGTCCGGCGATCAGCAGGCCGATGAACGATCCGGCCACCCCGGCGCTCACCGACAGCAGCACCGGGATCGGGATCACCCAGCTTTCGTAAAGCGCGACCAGGAACAGATAGGCGAACAGGAGCGCGAGCGCGAGAATGGCGCCGGTCTGGCCGCTGGCCAACTGCTCCTGATAGGCGGTCCCGGTCCATTCGAAACCATAGCCAGCCGGCAAGGTGTTTGCGGAAACCTGCGCCATCGCCGTCTGCGCGTCGCCCGACGACACGCCCGGCGCCGGTCCGCCGCGCACCGTGATCGCGCGATAATTGTTGTAGCGCGAAAGCACTTGCGGCCCGACCACGATGCGAGCGCTGGCGATCGACCGCATCGGCACCATCTGGTTGCGGCTGTTGCGTACGAATATCTGCCAGATATCGCTGATATCGCGCCGGTCGGCCTGCTCGCCCTGCAAATTAACCTGCCAGGTCCGCCCGAACAGATTGAAGTTGTTGATGTAGATTCCGCCCAAAGTCGCCGACAGGGTATTGAACACCTCGCCGATCGCCACGCCCAGCGCCTGGGCCTTGTCGCGGTCGATGTCGAGGTAGATCGATGGATTGGTCGCGGTGAAAGTCGAGAACACCTGCGCCAGCTTGGGGTTGGAATTGGCGGCGCTGAGAAGGCCGCCCATGGCCGAGCTCATTTCCGCCGGAGCCTGTCCTTGCAGCGCTTCGAGCTCGTATTCAAAGCCGCCGCTGGTCGACAGCCCGATGATCGGGGGCAGGTTGACCGCGAAGGCTTGCGCGTCGCGAACCTGCGACAGCGCGCCGAAGGTGCGGCCAATGAGAGCATTGACCGAGGTGGCGACGCTGGCGCGATCGGCAAACGGCTTCAGCCGCACGACGATGAAATCGGCGTTTGGTTCGGACGCGCCGTCAAGAAACGAAAACCCGATGATCGACAGAACGTCGTTCACCCCAGGCAGTTGCGAGACCATTTTCTCGATCCTGGCGCTGACTTCGCTGGTGCGGGACACCGATGCGCCGTCGGGCAATTGCACGATGACGAAATAGGCCCCCTGGTCTTCCTGCGGCACGAAGCCTGACGGCGTCTTGCCGGCAAGGAAATAGATGCCGGCCCCGATGCCCGCCACCAGTACGACCGACAACACGGCGAACCGCACCAGACGGCGGACGAGCCCGGCATAACCGTCCCGCACATTATCGATGCCGCGCAGGACCATGCCCATCGGTCCCCGGCGGTGGCCGGAATGGGGACGCAGGAAGACCCCGCACAGGGCCGGCGACAAGGTCAGCGCGTTGATCGCCGAAATGACCATGGCGCAAGAGATCGTGACGGCGAACTGGCGAAACAGGGTGCCCGACAGGCCTGGGATGAATCCGATCGGCACGAAAACGGAGAGTAGGACGAGCGTGATGGCGATGATCGGCGCCGTGATCTGCTGCATCGCCTTCTTGGTGGCGTCGGCGGGGGAGAGATCCGGCTCCTCCTGCATCACGCGTTCGACATTCTCGACGACGACGATGGCGTCATCCACCACGATGCCGATCGCCAGCACCATCGCGAGCAACGACACGGTGTTGGCGCTGTATCCAAACGTCAGCAGACAGGCGAACGTGCCGATCAGCGACACTGGCACCGCGATGATCGGAATGATCGTCGCGCGAACGTTGCCCAGGAACAGGAACACCACGATCACGACCAGAACGAAAGCCTCGCTCAGGGTCTTTTCTACTTCGGCGATCGTGTCGGTGACGAAGGTGGTGCTGTCGTACACCACCTTGGCGTGCAGGCCTTTCGGGAATCGCGACTCCAGACGTTTCAGAGTCGCGCCCACGTCGGCCGCCGCGTTCACCGCATTGGCGCCCGGCGACAGGTAAGTGGCGATGGGAACGCCGGGCGCGCCGTTGATGCGCGCCTCGCTGTCCAGGTTTTGCGCCCCCAGCTCGACCCGCGCGACGTCGCTGACCCGCAGGACCGAGCCGTCGGGATTGCCGCGAATCACGATAGCGCCGAATTGCTCGGGCGTGACGAGACGCCCCTGCGTCTGCAGATTGAACTGGAATTGTTGGTCGTCGCCAATCGGGCGGGCGCCGATGCGGCCGATCGGGGCCACGACGTTCTGCGACTGGATGGCGGCGATGATGTCGTCGGGCGACAGATTCAGGCTGACCAGTCGCTTGATGTCGAACCAGACCCGCATCGAATAGTTCTGCTTGCCGAACAGACTGGCCTGCCCGACGCCGGGCGTGCGGGAGAGCTCGTCCAGCACGTTGATCGTCACGTAATTGGTGACGAAGAGCGGATCGAGCGCCTTGTCGTCGCTGTAGAAAACGATGAACTGCAGGATGGAGGACGACTTCTTGGCGACCGTCAGGCCTTCCAATTGCACCTGCGCCGGCAATTGGCTGAGCGCCGATTGCACGCGGTTGTTGACATTGACGGTGTTGATGTCGGGGTCGGTTCCCAGCGAAAAGCTGACGGTCAGCGTGTAGCTGCCGTCATTGCCGCTGCTCGAACTCATATAGATCGATTTGTCGACGCCGACGACCGACGCCTCGATCGGCTGCGCGACCGCCGCTTCGACCGTTTCGGCCGACGCGCCCGGATAGTTTGCCGTAACCTGTACCTGCGGCGGCACGATGTCGGGGAATTGCGCCACCGGAATGCGCAGCATCGACAAAGCGCCCGCGATGGTGATGACGATCGCGATGACGATCGCAAGCCGGGGTCGATTGACGAAAACGGATGAGATCATGGCGCCGCGCCCGGAGCCTTTTGCGGCGGCGGTCCGGCGCCGGCGGGGGCCGGATTGACCGGCTGTCCCGGCCGGGCGCGCTGGATTCCTTCGGTGATGACGCTGTCGCCCAGCTTCAACCCCGAAAGGATCGAGACGAGCGTGCCCGACGTCTGGCCAAGCTTCACCCGCGTCACGACCGCCTTGTTGTCCGCGTCCACCGTATAGACAAAATCGCCCTGCTGATCGGACATGACGGCGGCGCGGGGAATGGCGAGCAATTGCACCGGCTCGACGCCCTCGAGTTGCACGGTGACGAATTCGCCGTCGACGAGTTCGCGCACCGCATTGCCGTTGACCGTGTCGATTGTCGGATTGGCGATCGTGCCGCGCAGCGCGATAGTGTCGGTATTGGTCGCGATCGTGTTGTCGACGAAATCAACATGACCGGTCTGGCCGTACATGCGGCCGTCGGGCAGCTTCAGGTGAATCACGACGGCTGCGAAGCCGCCGGCGGACGCATATTTCTGCCGCAGCTCCAGTCCGGTGCGCGTGGATATGGAGAAGAGCACATACATCGGATCCTGGCCGACGATGGTCGCCAGCACGCCCGAACCGGGGCTGACCACATTGCCCGACGTGACGGCGGTGCGGCCGATCTTGCCCGCGATCGGCGAGCGGATTTCCGTGTAGTTCAGATTGATTTTCGAGGCGTCCAACTGCGCCTGCGCGCCGGCCAGCACCGCTTCATTGGACAATTGCGTCGCGCGCGCGCTGTCGACGGTCGATTGCTGACCGGCCGGCGTGTTGAGCAGCGTCTGCGCGCGCCCGAGGGTCAGGCCTGAAAGCTGCAACTGCGCCTGAGCCTGCTCCACCGCGGCTTGTTTGGCGGCGACATCGGCGGCGAACGGTCCCCGCTCCAGTTGATAGAGGAGGTCGCCCGGTTTGACTTCCGCGCCCTCGACGAATTTCTGTTCTTCCAGGAATGCGGTGACGCGGGCGACGAGGTCGACCCGGTTGATGGCCTGGACGCGGCCGACGAAGGAATTGGTTTCCGTGATCGGCAGCGTCTCCGCTTTCGTCACGCCGACGGCCGGCGGTCCCGAGGGCGGCCGCTGGGCGGCGGCGGGCGTGGCGAGCCCCAACATGGGCGCAAGCAGCAGGGGCAGAAATCGCACGCGACGATCGATCATGCAGGCTCCGCTTTATCAGACGTCGGCGGACCATATAGATGAAACGCTGCGCTTGAAACCGGGCGGCGAGTCGCCGATCCTGTTTTGACCGCGACAAATTGCGCAAATCAGCAAAAACCTCACGCCGGGCCTTGTCCCGCGCCAGATTTTCTCAGCGTAAAAATCGCGTAAAATTGAAGGCCGGCGATGACCAGCGGTCCGAGGATTTTCCCCGGATCGTTTTGGAAGGCGCCGATCGCCGCGTCGAACAATTGAATCGCGCCCGCCAGAGCGCCCAGGACGATGATGGCCGATGCGGATCTCTTGTAAATCGCCGCGAATGTCGCCAGCGCCAGCGGAATGGCGCGGGCCGCCGCATAAAGCGCGAACAGGAACGAGGCGTTTGTCGGGACGTAACCCAGGGGAAGGATGGATTTTGGGCTGACGAGCCCGACGATGGCGAAGCCGCTTGCGATCAAGACATCGAGCGCGGTGATCAGCGAAGCCACGCGCAGCGGCGTTGGTTCGAGCAAAAGCGTCTTCTGGATTCTTGATCGCATGGAAGGTCCCTCGCGCCGGCCTATCGCCCGGGCGGCGAAACCTGTATCCAGGAATGATCATGAACAAAACCAAATTGGATTCATGATCTCGATCGACAATGTTCATATTCGTCGCCTCGATCTGACGCTGCTGATCGTGTTCGAAATGCTGCTGAAAAAGCGCAGCATGAGCGCGGTCGTCGCCGAAATGGGGCTGACGCAATCGGCGGTCAGCCATGCCGTCGGACGCTTGCGATCGGTGTTCGACGACCGGCTCTTCGTCCGGAATGGCGCTGGCGTCGAGCCGACGGCGCGGGCGCTGCTTCTCGGCCCTCCTTTGGCCGAGGCGCTTGCGGCCGTGCGGGATGCGACCCAGATCGGCCGGCGTTTCGATCCGGCGACCGCCGTCCGACGCTTCGCCATAGCCGCCCCCGACACCGTGGTCGCCACGCTTGCCTCGGCCGTTCTGGCGCGGTTGGCGCAAGCGGCGCCGCGCTGCCAGATCGCCTTTCGCGCCTTTAGTCCCGAGAGCGCCGCGGCCGCGATCGTCGCCGGCGACGCCGATCTGGCGGTCGGCGTATTTCCCAATCCGCCGAGAGAGACGATCGGCAAGCCGATCGCGGCTGAGACCTTCGGCGTCGTCTCCAGGCGCGATCATCCCGCTATCCCCGGCGCGCTCGATCTCGATCTCTATTGCGCGCTCGATCATCTGCTGGTCTCGCAGGATCGCGACGCGCGCGGCGTGGTCGATATGGCGCTCGCCGGCCTTGGGCGAAAGCGCCGCATCGCAGCGACGATGCCCCAATTGCTGCTCGCCTTTGCGGCCGTGAGCCAATCCTCGGCGATCATCACCGCGCCGCTCAGCGCCTGCCGCTACGCGGCTTCGCTCTTCCCCGTGACGGTGCACATGTCGCCCCTAGATATTCCCGGCTTCGAACTGACGCTGCTGCGCCATCGCGACGGATTGGCTGATCCAGCGATCCAATGGCTTGCCGAACTTGTCACTGGGGCCCTTGCGACGGAACGTCCGGAAGGGAATTAGGCCAGCGCTTCCGTGGGGCGTCGCGCCGGCGGCGATGCGCCGGGATCACGAAATGATGAAGCGCCGTCCGCCGTATGGAGCTCGGATTTTGAAGCCATCGCACTAGCCGATGGCCGACGCGCCGGTTAGGGTTTCAAAAAAACAAGCGATGGCGAGGAGACATAATGCCCGAGATGCTGAAGGCGACGCCGCGTTTGAAGATGGTGCAGCGCGCCGCGCTGGCCATGCTGGTTGTCGCGGGCGTCATCAACTACATCGACCGCGCCACCCTGGCGGTCGCCAATCCGCTCATCCGCGAGGATCTGGGGCTGTCGATCGCGGATATGGGCTATCTGCTGTCCGCCTTCCTGTGGTCCTACGCTTTCGCGCAATTGCCGACCGGCGCGATGGTCGACAAGCTCGGGCCGCGCCTTCTGCTGACCTTGGGGCTGAGCCTCTGGTCCCTCGCGCAGGTTCTGGGCGGACTGGTGCGCGGGTTCGGCGAGTTCTTCGGCGCCCGCATCCTGCTTGGCATTGGCGAGGCGCCGCAATTTCCGACTGGCGCGCGCGTGGCGCGCGATTGGTTCAACCAGCGCGACCGCGGCCTCGCCACGGGCATCTTCAACTGCGCCTCGTCGCTGGGCACCGCCATCGCCGTTCCGCTGCTGACCTTCCTGATGCTGGCGTTCGGCTGGCGCACGATGTTCATGATCATGGGGATCGCCGGCCTTGCGATGGCGGCCCTCTGGTATTTCGCCTACCGCAACCCCGGCGATATCGCGCTCACGCCGGAGGAGAACGCCTACCGGACGCAGGGCGACCCGCCAGGCCAGCGCACGAAGGTGACATTCCGCGAGTGGAAGCTGTTGTTCCGCTTCCGCACCACCTGGGGCATGGTTCTGGGCTATTTCGGTTGCATCTATCTGACCTGGATCTACACGGCCTGGCTGCCAGGCTATCTCGAGATCGAGCGGCACATGAGCGTGAAATACACGGGCTGGGCGGCGGCCATTCCGTTCGCATGGGGCGTGGTCGGCGGCGTTCTGGGCGGCTATATCGCCGACATGCTGGTGCGCCGCGGCGTCGCGCCGATGAAGAGCCGCAGGTATCCGGCCGCGATCGCCTTGCTCGGAACCGCGGCCTGCACGATCGCGGCGGCCTATGTCAGCAGCAATGCGCTGGCGATCGCCTTCATCTCGGCGTCGCTGTTCCTCGTCTATGTCACCAGCACCTGCGCCTGGGCGCTGAGTTCGGTCGCCGCGCCGACCAATTGCACGGCCTCGATCGGCGCGATGCAGAATTTCGGCGGTTATCTCGGCGGCGCGCTGGCGCCTACCGTCACCGGCGTGATCGTTCAGACGACCGGCTCCTTCGTGCCGGCGCTGGTGGTCGGCGCGCTGATCGGCGTCGCTTCGGCGGCGTCCTATCTCTTCATCGTCGATCAACCGATCACGGCGACGGACATCGACGCCTTGTCGCATCCGGGGATTGCGCCCTTGCAGGCGGGCGGCGGCTAGCGCGAGATGAGAATTGATTGAAGCGAGCGGCCATCGGCGGCAGCTTCGTTATTGAGCCATTGTTCGCATGGAGGCATTTTTTCACCTCGGAAGGTTGGTCAAGTGCGCGCCAAAGGCGCGCCGCCTTCGGCGGTCGCCCGAAGGGCGACACTTGACGAACCTTCCGAGGTGAAACACGCTCCGCCATGCGAAACGATGGATCATCCTCGACCGTCTCGATCAAAAATCATCATGCTTTAGAAGCGCGCGACGATCAGGCTCTCCATCGCATAGGGCGCGAAGCGGAAGTCGCGGATCGCCGCGATCTTTCCGTCCGTCCAGTCAAGCAGCACGACATAGCCGACTGCGCCGGCCGGGTCGGCGGGATTGCTGACCAGCAATGCGGGGCGACCTTCCGCCAGGCCCGGCGCGAACCGCCAGTCGGCGCTCTCGGCATAACGGCTGAAATAGACCGAGACATCCTTGCGGCCGGCGAGGCGCGTCTTGTTCACCAGATCGAGCCGCACATCCTCGGCGAGGAGGTCGCGCAAGGCGTCGAAGTTGCGCGCATTGAACTCATCGGCATAAGCGCGCAGCCGTTCGCGCTCCGCCGCGCTCAAGATCGGCGTCGATCGTTCGGGCGCGCCCGCCAACGCCTTCAGCCGGGCGCGGGCGCGGTGCAGGGCGGCTTTCACGGCAGGGAGGCTGACGTTGAGGATTTCGACCGTCTCGCCCAGGGAATAGCCGAGCACGTCCATCAATACGACGCTTGAGCGCTGCGCGGCGGGCAGGTTCATGAAGGCGGCGAGGCTGGCGGCGGCCGCCACGCGCGCATCGGCGGCGGCGCTGGAATCGGCCAGATCGCCGATGTCGATATCGGAGCGGACCGCCGCCTGCCGCTTGCGTCGGCGCAAGGCGTCGAGCGCCGCATTATGGGCGATGCGGAACAGCCAGCTTTCCGGCCGCTCGATCGCGCCGGCGGCGGGAAACGCCTCCGCCGCCTTGGCGAGCGCCTCCTGAACCACGTCTTCGCCATCGACCGCCGAGCCGACCATACGCGCGCAATAACGGTGCAGGCGCGGGCGCAGTTCGGCCATCAGCCGGCCGAAGGCTTCCGGCTTCAAGCTCGCATCCGCCATGCCCGTTCCTTTCCTTGCCGCCGCCGGGCGGCGAACCCATAGCCCTCAAGACGCTGGCTCCCGGGCAAAGGATTCGGCGCCGGGAAAATTTTTCTCGCTCCCGAATCCTTCGCGCCCGTCCAGGCGTCTCTCAATTTATCGGCGCCATTCGCGCCGCCGACCGCAAAAGGATCAAGACCATGCAGAGAGTGACACTGGTGCGCTACAAGGCCAAGCCGGATCGCGCCGACGAAAACGAGGCTTTATCCCGGGCGGTTTTCGCCGAACTCCGAGCGACCACGCCGGACCATGTGGCTTATGCTTTGTTCAGGGACGGCGCGGACTTCGTCCATGTCTTCATCAACACGCAGACGGACGATTCCAGTCCCGTAACGGAGCTTCCAAGCTTCAAGGCCTTTGCGAAGGACGTGAATGCGCGCTGCGAGGCGCCGCCGGAGACGACGCGGCTGAGCCTGCGCCTTATCGAATCCTATGGGCTGACGTCGGCGATGGCGCCGGCCTGAGCGGCCGACGGTCTGGCGCCTCGTCCCTTTCCTCGCGGGAGGGAAGAGGCGCTGGTTCGCAGCAGATGGATAGTCCGCCCACGTTCTTCGACTAAGCGATCGATTCCGGCCAAGCGTCATCCGTCGAGGCGTCGGAATTTCCGGGCATCGTCAAGTTCCACCATTCCGGCTCAAGCCTTTCCGCATTGGGCCGGGTGACGGTCATCAGGATATGGGCGGTCTTGGCTCCGACCCGCTCCGCCCGATGCGGCAGCTCGGAATCGAGGAGTATTCCGTCCCCCGCCTTGAGGCGGTGGCGTTCTTCGCCAACATAAAAATCCACCTCCCCTTGAAGCACATAACAATGTTCCTGTCCGGGATGCGAGACGAGCGTCTTCATCTGCTCGTTTTCGGGCAGGATGAGATGGAAAACATTGAAGGCGTCTAGCGGAGCCCCGCCGACCAGGTGTCGCCATCGATATCCCGTCGCCTCGACTTCCTCGAACGCCTGCCCACGCGAAGTATGCGCTTGGACCGATGTTTTGGCTGGCGCCGGCTTCTTGTCGAACAGGTCCGTCACCGTGATGGAAAGCACGTCGCAGAGACGAACCAGATTCATCACCGAAACTGCGATGGAGCCATGTTCGATCCGCGACAGAGAACTCTCGGATAGGTTCGTTTTGGCGGCGACTTCGGCCAATCGCAGATTGGATTTCAAACGAGCGGCCCGCAGACGCTTGCCGATTTCTATCAGCGTATCGCCTGACTTGTTCATCGCAATGAGATCACCCTCCAGCAAGGCCTCCGCGCTGCCTCAATACACTCATTTTCTGGGCGGGGCATCACGGCTCCTACAAGCGCAAAATTGCGTCCCGCGCAAAAAATACTTGCTTATGACGCAATTTTATGGTGCTTGTCGAACCGTGGAGCGGGCCGGGCGCATGAGAGGGCGGCCTGGAGAATGGATCGCTCAGCCGCAATCCCCGGGATTCGTCTCACATTTTTCACGGCCGTTCGTCGCTGTTCCGGCGTTGCGCGCGCATGACCCTCGATAGGGTTCTGGAAGGAAAAGCCTATGAACGGCACGGTATCGATGAGCCTCCCGGAGGTGCATGCGACGGCCAAGGCGCTTCTGCTCGCGCAGGGCTTCAACCAGGCGCATTCGGACGCTATCGCCAATACGGTCACGGCGGCCGAGCGCGATGAATGCCGCCATCATGGATTGTTCAGGATCCCGTTCTACGTCAGCGCACTTTTAGCAGGCCAGGCGTCTCCCGATGCCGAGCCGACGCTCACCAGGTTGGCGCCCGGAATCATGAAAGTCGACGCCCATTACGGTTTTTCGCCGCTGGCGCTGGAGCGCGGCGACGAGCCGCTCGCGGAACTCGCGCGGGAACAAGGCATCGCAGCGCTGGTGGTGAACAATGCTCTCAACGTCGCGGCGCTCTGGCCGGAAGTGGAGCGGCTCGCCGAGCGGGGGCTCGTCGGCTTCGCCTATGTATCGGCGGCGCCCTATGTCGCGCCGGCGGGTGGGACGAAGCCGCTTTTTGGCACGAACCCAATGGCGTTCAGTTGGCCGCGCGCGGGCAAGCCCCCCTTGGTCTTCGACCAGGCGGCCAGCGCAAGCGCCCGCGGCGAGATTCAAATTCGCCTGCGCGATGGCCGCGAATTGCCGGAAGGTTGGGCGATCGGCCCGGACGGGCGCCCGACGACCGACCCGGAGACGGCTCTTGCTGGGGCCCAGCTTCCCTTTGGCGGCGTCAAAGGGTCTTCGCTTGCCTTGATGGTGGAGCTACTGGCAGGCCCGCTCATGGGCGACGCCTTGAGCTTTGAAGCGGGCGAGCGCGACAAGGCGGCCACCGGCGCGCCGTGCGGAGGCGAATTGATCGTCGCCATCGATCCCGCACGCTGCATTCAAAACGGAAATCGCGCCGCCCAGCTCGCTCATGCGGAGCTGCTGTTCGAAAAGATCCTCGAACAGGAGGGAACGCGGCTACCTTCCGATCGCCGATACCAGGCGCGCGCCCGAACGGCGGCGAGCGGGGTGACCATTCCCCAATCTCTCTTCGATACGCTGCAGAAATTCATGAAGGGACAGACCGTCGATCGGCGCCCAGCCTACGAAGGCGATGCGTTGATCAGGGCGGCCGCTGGCGCTTAGGAGTCGACCATGAACGAGGCTGCGACAAGCTACGAGCCCACCGACAGGACCCGGGTTCGCCGCCGCGCCGAACGCGGAGTTTATAATCGCGAGGTCGTGCATAAAATCATCGACGAAGCGCTGTTGTGCCATGTCGGGTTCGTCGTCGACGGCCAGCCTCGCGTTATCCCGACCGCCATCGCCCGCATCGGCGAGGACGTCTACATTCACGGCAGCCCGAACAATCAAATGCTCACGACGCTGGCGTCTGGAGCGCCGGCCTGCCTGACCATAACCTTGGTCGATTCCATCGTGGCGGGACGATCGGGCTTCGGTTGCAGCATGGACTACCGCTCCGTCGTCATTTTCTCCAGCGCGGAACAGGTGATCGACGCGGGTGAAAAATCTCGCATCATCGCCGCGATTGTCCAGGACATCATCCCCAGCCACGTCGTCCGGCCGCCGAAAGAGAAAGAATTAGCCGCGACGGTCATTCTTCGTTTTCCGCTGACGGAAGTATCGGCGAAAGTGCGCGATGTCGGCGTGCGCGATGTCGAGGAGGACTACGAACTGGACTCGTGGGCGGGCGTCATCCCTCTCCGGCTCAGCGCACAGGCCGTTCGAGATTGTCCGCGGCTCAAACCGAGCGTCCGCACGCCGAGTTACGCGAAGGACTACAAGCGATAAGCGGGCTGAGGGGAGAAGGGCGCCGACCGGCTTCGTCGTTCGACTGCCACGATTACGTCATGCGTGTCGTGTCCGGCAACATTCGCCATCGACAGGCTCGACATGCGTCGCTTGCGGTTTCCCGGGCCGCAGAATAACCAAACCATCGGCGCAGAGGCGCAGCGATTTCCGGGGAGCATTTCATGCGAGAATCCAGTTCTGGGCGTTCTCAACGCGAACGTGATCCCTTTTGGCCCGGGATCGCTCGTGTGGCCGTCATCGCTGTGTCCGCCGCGCTGACAAGCTCGACTGTCGCCGGCGCGCAGGAATTGCCCGCGTCGATCCAGGCGCCGGGCGAGACGGCGCTGCTGAAGGTTCATGCAGAAGGCGCGCAAGTCTATGAATGCGCGGCGGACGCGGCCGGCAAGCTCGCCTGGCTGTTTCGAGAGCCGATCGCGACTTTGTTCCAGGACGGAAAAACCGTCGGCCGCCATTATGCCGGACCGAAATGGGAGCTGACCGATACCAGCGGCGTGCAAGGCAAAGTGGAGGCGAAGGCGCCCGGCGCTACGACGGCCGACATCGCGTGGTTGAAGCTTGCCGCCGCCGTCCATTTTGGCCAGGGGGCGCTCGACGCCGCCATGACGATTCAGCGCATCAACACACATGGCGGCGCGCTTGACGGCCCCTGCGAGGCCGCCGGGACGTTTCGCAGCGTCGCTTATTCCGCCGATTACGTGTTTTTGAAGAAGTGATCGCGAGGAATGCGCAGCGGCGAGGGCGGTCGCTGACTGCGCTTGGCTGCGGCCGTCCCGGTTTCCTGGCTTCGAAATTCTAACGAGACGCGGCCCCGCATGCGCCCTGTTGACATGGGCGGCGACTTATGGGAACAGATAGGGAACAAAATCGGAGCGCGGCCATGGTCCAATACAAGCTGCCAGACAAGATCGACAATCCGGGTCCGCTGCTGGGCGCGATGAGGGCGCGCCGGCAGGCGATGGTCGCGATGCGGAAGCCGGCCTTAGGCCCTGGCCCGATGGCTGACAAACGCGAAAGACCCTGCCGACATGTGGCGGGCGCCACAACATTCCGGCCGGCGGGGGGCTATTGGTTACTCATGCAACGGGTCGTCGCGACCCCAGGGCCGAGCCGCCGGAGGCTTCCGTGGATCACACTTCAAGCAACAACGTTTTCAATATCCTGTTCATCCTGACGTTCTTTGCGAGCGTCGCCGTCACGGTGCTGCGGTTCGGCTGAAAGCAACTGCGCTCCGGCGCTATTTGGAGGCTGATATGTTCATCGCTATCGCACTTTTCGCCATTTCGGCTGCCATTGCGGTCTTCGCCGTTGCGCTTTGGCACGATGCGCCATTGCCTGACGAGGGTGGGTTCTGAACGTCCTTCTCGCTACGAGTGGCCGCCTGGTTTGCGAACACTCTATGTCCGGAGAGACGAAATCACGGCGCGGCCCCGCTCTTTGTCCCTCATCTACGTAACTCGATTTCGTTGATGGATCGGGGCGTCGGCAAGCGACGGGTATTCTGTTTTGTAGAATAATTTACTTTATGATCCTGTTTTTCAGTTATATGCTATGTCCGTGTTTGATCTTGCCGCGCTGGGCGGCCTGATGACTTCGGGCGTCTCACGTTGTGGCCTGGAGCGCCTATTTCCGACGAGAAATTTCGCGATGGAAGGCCGAAGGGGGTTAAGGCTTTGATATCGCTCGTTTCGCGGAAGCTTATGCTCTTCCGCGAGGGTGAGAATCAAAGACTTAGCGCCGTTTTGGATGGGTCCTATGGGTTCCTTTGGGCGCTCTGGCTATTCCGCGGGCTATTCCAGGTCCGATTGAGCCGCCTTCGGGGGCGTCGCATGAGAAAGCCGCCTGAAACGGTTGCGCGCCGCCGCGCGCTCCGGCAAACCTCCGCGTGACGATCAATCCCGAGATCCGACACGGAGCCTCCATTTGAAACCGCTGGAAGGACTGAAAGTCCTCGAACTCGCGCGCATCCTCGCCGGTCCCTGGGCGGGACAGACGCTCGCCGATCTCGGCGCCGACGTCATCAAGGCGGAGCGGCCGGGCGCGGGCGACGACACGCGCGTCTGGGGCCCGCCCTTCATCGCCGGCGATGAGGGCGAGCGGCTCGACGCCGCTTACTTTCATTCCTGCAATCGCGGCAAGCGCTCGATCGCCATCGATTTCGAAAAGCCCGAGGGTCAGGCGATCATTCGTCAGCTCGCCGCGCGCTCCGATGTGCTGATCGAGAACTTCAAGACCGGGGGGTTGAGCAAATACGGCCTCGACTATGAAAGCCTGAAGGCGATCAATCCGAAGCTGATCTATTGCTCGATCACCGGCTTTGGCCAGACCGGCCCCTATGCCGCGCGCGCCGGCTATGACTTCATCATCCAGGGCATGGCCGGCATGATGGATCTGACCGGCGATCCCGACGGCGAGCCGCAAAAATCCGGCGTCGCCATCGCCGATATTTTCACGGCGCTCTATAGCGTGGTCGCCATTCAGTCGGCGCTGGTGCGCCGGGCGATTACCGGCGAGGGCGCCTATATCGATATGGCGCTGATGGATACGCAGGTCAGCGTCCTCGCCAATCAGGCGCTCAACTTTCTGGTCTCGGGCCGAGCGCCGCGCCGGCTCGGCAACGCCCATCCCAATATCGTGCCTTATCAGGTCTTTCGCGTCGCGGACGGCCATATCATCATCGCCACCGGCAACGACCGGCAGACTCGTGATCTCTGCCGCATTCTCGGGCTGGGCGGGCTCGCCGACGATCCGCGCTTCGCCTCCAACGCCCAGCGCGTCGCCAATCGCGTCGCCTTCGTCGCGCTTCTTGAGGAGGCGTGCCAAAAGTTCAGCAGCGCCGCGCTGCTCGCCGCGCTGGAAAAAGCCGCCGTGCCGGCAGGGCCGATCAATTCGATCGCCGAAGTCTTCGCCGACCCCCAGGTGGTTGCGCGCGCGCTGCGCATCGATCTGCCCGCCAGCGGCGCCTCCGGGGGAACCGTCCCATCGATTCGCGCGCCGATCATGATCGACGGCATGGCGATGGCGGCGCCGACCGCCGCGCCGCGCCTTGGCGAGCATACGCAGCGCGTCCTGGCGGAACTGGGCATGACGGAGGGCGAGATCGCCGCGTTGCGGGGCAACGAAGTCATCGGCTGAGGCGGAGCGTCTATCGCCCGAAAACCGACCCGCTCACGCCCTCGAAAGCGCCAGGCTCGATCTCGCAATAGAGAACCCGCGCCGGATCGACTGGCCCCGGCATTTGCAGGCGGCCGGCTGGCGCGCGCTTGAAGCCCATGCGCGCATAATAGGGCTCGTCGCCGACCAATATCGAGAGCTTGGCGCCCGCCTGCCTGGCCGCCTCCAGCGAGCGCGTGACCAGCGCTTCGCCGATGCCCTGCGAACGAAACACCGGCTCGACGATCAGCGGCCCCAGCAGCAAAGCCGGCGTCTCGCCAATGAGGATCGGCGTCATCCGGTTGGCGCCGACCAGCAGCGTGCCGACGCGGGCGACAAAAGACAGCGTCGGGTCCGGCTCCGCCTCCTCGCGCAGCCGGTAGGCGGTTTTGGCGAAACGGCCGGGCCCGAAGACGCGTTCGTTCAGCCGCTCGATCGCCTCGACGTCGGCGGGCGTTTCAGGTTCGATAAGCAAGGGAATATCGGACATGTCGATTCATCTGCTCGCGTCGGATGGGGAAGGCGATCGGCGCCGACCGCGACCGGCGGCGTTCGGCGGGCGCCGGAAAGTCGGCCCGCCGCGCTCTATCATGGACCAAGCGACCGGCGGAAGGGGGACTTGCGACAAGGGAGAGTTGGCGACAAGGGAGAGTTGGCGACAAGGGAGAGTTGGCGACCAGGCAGATTCGGCGGCGACGGCGACGATTGATTGTCGCAGCGCCGACAATACGGACAAAGCGCCAAAATTACGCTATTATTTCAACCTAACGGGACCATCCGCCGATATTGCAACCGTCCAGGAGCTCCATGCGCCCCGCCTCCTTTTTCGCACGGCTCGCCTTCGCGCGAGCCAGGGTTCTCGCCTGCGTTTTCATTGTCTGCGGCGCCATCGCCGCGCCAGCCTCGGCATATGCAAGTACGGTTGAGGCGTTTGCAATACCGAGCGCCGCTTTAGGGCGCCCGCTTGATGTGTCGGTTTATCGGCCTGACGGGGCGCCGCCCGCGGCGGGCTGGCCGGTGCTTTATCTGCTGCACGGTCTCCATGGCTGCTTTCGCGATTGGGCGTCGCTTGGGGGCGTCCAGAAGACGCTTGACCGGTTGATCGCATCGGGGCGCATCAAGCCGATGCTGGTGGTGATGCCGGATGGGGCCAATAGCTGGTATGTCGATTCCGCCGCGATCGGCGGTCCAGGCAATTACCAGACCGCGATGCTCGACGACTTGCCCAATGCGATCGAGCGCCTGTTGCCCGCCCAGCGCGAACGTGGCGGCCGGGCGATCGCCGGCTTGTCGATGGGCGGTTTCGGCGCCTTGCGCCTCGCGCTGACGCGGCCGGATCGCTACGTCGCCGTCGCCAGCCTTTCCGGCGCGATCTGGCAGAACGCGCCGTCGGCTGGCCTCGACCGCGGCGCGATTCGCGACGCCGACGGCGGCTATTTTCGACGCGTCGACGCGGCGACCGTGGTCAGCGGCATCGACGCCCCTCCGGCGGGCGACCATTTTGGCGCTGCTTTTGGCGTTCCATTCGACGCCAGGCGGTTCAACGCCGCCAATGTATTCACGCTGCTGGCGCAGCAGCTTCGCGCCGGCGCCGAACTTCCTGCGATCTACCTGACCGTCGGCGACCACGATAGCCATGATCTGTGGCGCGGCTCCATAGCGTTTTACGAGACTCTCATGGCGGATGGCGTCGACGTTGATTTTCGCGTCACCGGCGGCGATCATGTCTGGGCGCTTTGGCGGCAATCCATCGAAGATGCGCTGGTTTTCGTCGATTCGAAATTCAACGACGCCCAGCCGGGCAAGATCGCGGTCGGTTTGCCGACGCCCAAATTCGCAGGGGCCGCAGCGACGATCAAATAAAGGCGTCGGCCGCGGCTCGAGGTCCGCGAGCGTCGCGTCTTTGTTCAACTATTGTTGTTCCGCGGCGCCGCGATATCGCCGGAACATTGGGCTTTCATACCGGTTCTGAACGGAACGCCTCGACGGACCCATGTCCTCCGGCGGTGTTCGGCTGACAGGTGCGGAATGACGCAGCAAGGACGCCTCGACGGCATCGATTTCTGGCGCGGTTGTGTCTTGTGCACGATCTTCGTCGACCATATGCCGGGCAATGTGTTTGAGAATGCGACGCCGCGCAATTTTGGCTTCTCGGATGCGGCCGAAGCCTTCGTGTTCCTGTCCGGCGTATCGATCGCGCTCGCCTATGGCAGGCATTTTTCGGTTGGCGAAAGGCTGAAAACCTTGCGCGGGCTCGGCCGGCGCGCCCTAAAGCTCTATGGCGCGCATATCGGCCTGTCGCTTGTCGCGCTGGCGATCTTCTTTAGCGGCGCGGCTTGGGCTGGCAAACCCGATTTGCTCGAAGTTCATGGCCGAGACCTGTTTGTCGACAATCCCGGCCTGGGGCTGATCGGGCTCGCATCGCTCGGGCATCAATTGGGATATTTCAATATCCTGCCGCTTTATATGATCCTAATCCTGTGCGTCCCTGCATTATTGTCCCTGGCGGCGGTCGATTGGCGGCTGATGCTCGTCAGCTCGGGGCTCGTCTATGGACTGGCCCGGTTTTACCAATGGAATCTCCCGAACTGGCCCGATTCCGGCGCATGGTTCTTCGATCCCTTCGCGTGGCAATTCCTGTTCGCCATTGGCATTGCCGTCGGTCTCAATCTTCGCGCGGGTCCCGTCCCGCGATCGCGCCCGCTGGCGGCGGTCGCCGCTTTGATCGTGCTCGCCAGCGCGCTGGTGGTGACCCATGGCTTCTGGACGTCGCCCGATGTTTGGCCGCAAGGGTTCTGGGAATCCGTGCGTGGAAAGCTTGATCTCGACAAGTCGCAGCTTGGCTTCGTGCGGCTGGTTCATTTTCTGGCGCTCGCCTATCTCATCTACGCGCTGCGGCTCGCGAGCTGGCTGCGCGGCTTGCCTCTTTACGGCCCATTGACCCTTCTTGGCCGCAATAGCCTGTGGGTCTTCGTGCTGGTGTCCCTCTTCAGCGCGATCTGGCAGGTGCTGGTCGAGATGGTGGATCGCACGATCGGGATCGATATCGCGTTCGCCGGCGTCGGTCTCGCGATCATCTATGCCGCCGCGCGTGTGATCGATGGGACAGGCGGCGGCGCCCCCGGGGCGACATCAACGCCGTGTCAGTCGGCGACGCCGCAGACCGGTCTTTTCGAAGCGCCGCTTCGGGGATTGCCAAACTAACCCTTGCCGACCCACCGCACGCTGGACGGCGCCGTCGTTGCGGCGTTCGGCGACAGGGCTCTTATCGCGTTAGCTGTTGGTATGGCCCCATGCCAATGGCGCTGGAGATCCAGTTCTCCGGATTGGCCTGTGGTCCCCAC
>NZ_LMUI01000001.1 GCF_009765995.1 Methylocapsa sp. S129 | reverse complement strand
GTATCGCTGTCCTGGACGAATGTGAATGCGGGAACGACATTCGAAGCGCAAGCCTATGGCGGGACGATTGCGACGCTGGGCTCGGCGACCAGCGGCGGAACACAGACGATCGGAGCGACGGGGAATATCGGTTTTACGACTTTGTTGGCGAATGCTGGCGACGTCGATGTAGCCTCGACGGCGGGCTCGATCGCGGGGACGACGGCGACCGCGAAAGGTTCGGCGGATCTTGCGGCCTATGGCGACAATACCGGAACGACGCTGACGACGCTGACGGGGAGCGCAACGCTATCGGCGACGATGGGCCGGATCGACTGGGCGAACGTGAATGCCGCGACGACATTCGGAGCGACGGCGAAGGCTGGCGCGATCGAACTGGGCTCTGCGACGAGCGACGGGACTGAGACGATCGAGGCCTATCTGGGTCTTGGCTATACGACCTTGAAGACGACGGGGATCGCA
>NZ_LMUI01000012.1 GCF_009765995.1 Methylocapsa sp. S129 | reverse complement strand
CCCGCAACAAAAGGCGCTTGAATCACACATCGACCCTAATGGGAATCACTCGTGTGAATGCCGTAGCGCGAAGCGGGAGAAGGGATACGCGCGCCCGATCAGGAAAGGCTGTTGACGGTGAGGATGAGCGCCACCGTCACCATGTCCTTGCCCGTTTGAAGGGCGCCCGCGGGAATGGCGGCGCCGCACACGGCCAATGACGCAAAGAGAACGAAGAGCACAGCGCGAAAAGATGTCTTGAACACGCTAACCTCCCAGGTCAGGCGCCGCCCCCCTCGGGCCAGCGCAGATCGCATCGGGAGCTTACGGTCTGCACTGGGGTCGGCCGCTAGCGTTCGCAGGCACGCCCACGCGATGGCCTCTCGTCATCAGTCGCCGCAATGCGGCCCCAAATGACAATCCCCCGCAACAGGCGTAGACTCTCCTTCAGAGAAAGCAGAGCGAGATCGAGATTTCGCGTTTCTGAACTGCTCTTCCGGACCAGACGCTTGATCTCGCGATTTGCTTCTGTTCGCTTCGGGAGGAATGGTCATGACGAATCTGCACGTCTATGCCGGCCACGACGCGGTCGCGGCCGCGCCTGTTATTCGCAAGATTGGACCAGGGGATCTCTGGCAAGCCCTCGTGCAGGGCGCCGATGATTTTCGCGCGATGCCCTCGCATCTCGCCTTTCTCTGCCTGATCTATCCGCTCTGCGGCCTCGTCCTCGCCTACGCCACTTCGCAGCAGAATGCGCTGCAATTGCTGTTTCCGCTGGCCTCGGGCTTTGCGCTGATCGGCCCTTTCGCGGCGATCGGCCTCTATGAAATGAGCCGGCGGCGAGAGCTGGGGCAGGATACATCCTGGAAATACGCCTTCAACGTGCTCCGTTCGCCCTCGATCCCGGCGATCGCCGCGCTCGGCTTGCTGCTGGTGGCGATCTTCGTCGCCTGGCTGATGGCGGCCCAGGGGCTCTATACCGCGCTATTCGGCCCTGTGGCGCCTGCCTCCTATCTCGATTTCCTCAAAGAGGTCGTCTCGACCGAGCGCGGCTGGATGCTGATCGGCTTTGGCGGCTTCATCGGCTTCTGCTTCGCAATTGTCGCGCTCGCCATCAGCGTCGTGTCGTTCCCGCTGCTGCTCGACCGAGACGTCGGAGCGGTCGCGGCTGTCGCCGCCTCCCTCGCGGCGGTGCGGGAAAATCCCGTGACGATGGCGCTGTGGGGCCTCATTGTGGCGGCCGCTCTGTTCGTGGGCGCGCTGCCTTTGTTCGTCGGCCTCGCGATTGTCATGCCGATCCTCGGCCATGCGACCTGGCATCTCTACCGCAAGACGATCGTGCGCGACCCCGCGCAGGAACACCCGACCGAACTGCCGCCGGACGATACGGAGAAGGCGGCGAAGGCGCGGGTCGAGCCGCATTCGTTCTTGTTTCCGGAGCGGTGAACTTATCTGCACGCGTTCGCGCTCTTCCGGGCCGCTTTTGCATGACAAGAAGCGGGTCGCGAATATTGGCGGACGGAATGGCGGCGCCGCTGAACGAATAATTCCAGCGATGTCCTGGCGGATTTTCCCGGTTGCCGTAGGGGCAACCCAATATATCGGCGGCGCGCCGCCTGGAAGAAAGTATGGAAATTCTTTGCAAATAGTGTCGTTACTCGAAATTCACCAACGCTAACAATATCCAAGAAGCTAAGCTCTGGTCGTGCTATATATCGTTTGGTTACTTGCGTCAGCGCCGTTACGTCAGATTCCATTCGAGTTATTAATCGATCGGGAGCGATGTATTGGCATGAATCTCTAAACGACGACTTGGATCGTGACGCCAGAAATCCCAATAGAAACGAACCTCACGGGGCGGCATCCCAGACGAGGGAGTCATCGATGGGACGATTGATCGAAGTCAAAGGCGACGATTCCACGAACATCCGGCGCAGCAATTTGTCGCCCTATCGTCGGCCAGAAGTGCGCCGCGCCGAGCCTCGGCAGCGCCTGCATTTGCGCAGCGGCGAAGTCGCCGATCAACTGCATCGCTTTATCTGCGATTGTGTGATCCGCGATCGTTCGATAAGAGGCGCGCGGCTGGTATTGCCGAGGAATGTTTCGGTGCCTGATCAGATCTGGTTCTATGACGCCGAATTCAAAGCGTCCGCACGAGCCGAGGTGAAATGGCGCGCCGATCAGGAGATCGGAATCTACATTTTCGAACAGCCGGCAATTCGCCGAAGTTGATTTCATAGGGTGCGCGAGGACGCATCGCTGTACACTGAGTCCTCTGTTCCGGCTTGAACGATTGTGATGCGGTGAAATATGCGATGGCGAGCGTGCGGCATACGACCATTGACGACAAGAAAGTAGACGTTTGCCTGGTCAAAACCCAGGGCGGCAAAGTGCTCGAGGAGGTTTCTCGGGTGTGATGACAGCGAGGTCGCGCTGCAACAGATTTCCTGCTATCGATCCAAAGCGGCTAAGGCACAGGAACCATTGAATGACTTTCTCTCATCCTCTCGCTCGAGCAGCGAAGGCTTGGGCTGGACCTCAATATGAGAAAATGCAGCGGACGCTCATTATTGTCACAACCCTCGCGCTGGACCCTAAAAGCAAGCAATACAAGAAAAAGATGGTCGACCGTCTTGCCTCCGCGGCGGCGGAATATGTGGCTGCTAATCCCGAAGAGGCAAGCGGGTTCGTTCTGATCAACAGGCTGAGGGATTGGAGCGCCCATACGCCCTAGAAGCGCGCTGGGCGCCATCCGCGATCTGCGATAATCTACCGCCCCCTTTCCAAACCGTCGATACCGGCGGAACCGCCGCCGAAAGCTCGCGCCGCCGCCATGGCCATCGACGACCGGACACGCATCCTCGTCCCGCTGATTCTCAGGCTCGCCCTGGTCGGCGCCGTCGTGGGCGCGGCATATGGTTATTTGACCACGACGGCGGCTGGAGCTGCCGGCTCTTATGGCGTCGAGCGCGGGGCGCTGATCGGCGGTTTCGTCAGCGCCGTTCTCACCTCGTTCAATGTTTTCGCCCTGCAAGCGCCGATCGGCGAGCCTCTCCGCCGGGCGCCGTTTCTCTTGCATCTCGGCCTGAAATCGCTGGTCTATCTTGCGGTCTTCTTGTTCAGCCTCGCGGCCGGTCAGTGGCTCGTGCCCATCCCGTCCGCGCCTGGCGTGCGTATCGGGCTTGGCGACATATTGTTCTTCGTCGCCGTCAGCTTTGTGATCAACTTCCTGCTCGATGTGAACAGCCTGCTCGGACAGAACGTCTTGCTGAGCTTCGTCACCGGCCGTTACTTCAGGCCGCGCGTCGAGCAGCGCGTCTTTCTCATCATCGACATGAAGAATTCGACCGCCGCCGCCGAACGTCTCGGCGAGGTCGATTTTCATCGCCTGCTCAATCGCTTCGTCAGCGATCTCACCGGCCCTCTCGTGACGCAGAAGGGCCAGATCCACAAATATGTCGGCGACGAACTCATCGTGACCTGGCCGCTAGCCGCCGGCGTCAAGGACGCGCGCTGTCTGCGCGCCTGCTTCGGCGCGATCCAGAAACTGGCCGACCTTGGTCCGTCTTACGAGCGCGAATTCGGCCTGCGGGTGGATTTCCGCGCCGGCCTGCATTGCGGGCCGGTGGTCGTGGGCGAGATGGGCACGATCAAGAAGGAGATCGCTTTACTCGGCGACACTCTGAATACGGCGGCGCGCATCGTCGACGCCTGTCGCGACGCCGCCGAGCCGGTCCTCGCCTCGGCGGCGCTGCTGAGCCAACTGACGATCCCGCCAGGCATCGCCGCGCGCGCCCTGGGACCGATCCAACTGCGCGGCAAAAAGAGCCCGGCCGAACTCTTCGCGCTGCAGGCGACGGCGCCGATCGGATCGTGGGCGGCGTGACGCCGCCTGAACCTCTCAAGTCCGCTCCTCGGATCGTCGGGCCGATCGTGGGCTATCAGCCTTCCCTGCCGATCCGCTTCCAATAGACCATGGTTCCCGTCAGCCCGCCATGCGGTTTCAGCGCATAGTCAGGGATGGTTCCCGCCAGGACGAAGCCCAGTTTCTCGTAAAGTCCCGACGCGCCGTCCTCGGCCGCGGTGTCGAGCGTCAGCAGCGTGCGCCCCCGCTCCGCCGCCAGGCCTTCGGCGGCCCACATCAAGGCTGTCGCGACGCCTCGGCCGCGATGGTTCAGCCGCGTCATCATTTTGGCGATCTCGGCCCGATGCGGCTGGTTCGGCGGACAATCGAGCAGCAGACTCACTGTGCCGACCAGCGCGTCGCCGTCCCAGGCGCCCAGAACGATCCGCTCGCCCCGGCCCGCCGCCGCCAGCGCATTTTCCCAGAACGCGTCCGCTGCGCGCGGCGCCAGCGGATGCATGAAACTGACCGATCCGCCATGGGCGACGACTTCGACGAGGATTTCACTCAGCATCGCGCGTGTCTCGGGCGCGGCGGTCAGGGCCTTGATAGCGATCGCGGACACGGCGTTTAGCTCCGGGCGAGGACGACGAGATAGGTGCAGGGCGCGGCGCTTTCGTTGGCGAACGTCACTTCGGAGGGCGCGCCAAATCCGAGGCAATCGCCGGCGCTGAGATGCCGCCGCTCGCCGCCTTCCAGGATGACGAGAACGCCCGTCCGCACCCAGACGGCCTGGCGGATATGCGCGTAGGAGGAGGCCGGCAGCTCTACTTTTTGTCCGACGGGCAGTTCGACCTCGACGATCTCCAGCGGATGGTCGGGCCGGCTGAACACCTGCTTGCGCAAATAGCCGGTGACGGGGTCGCGCCAGACCGGCTGTTCCGCGGCCCGCGACAGCCGCTCGCCCTCGCCTTCGGCCCTCAGCAACAGGCCTGCGAAGGTGAGGTCGAAGGCGCCCGCCAGCCGCACCAGGATCACGGCGGTCGGGCTCGTTTCCTCGCGTTCGATCTTGCTGATCGTCGCCTTGGCGACGCCGGAACGTTCGGCGAGATCGGCCAGCGACCAGCCGCGCGCCTCCCGCTCAAGCCGAAGGCGGCGCGCGATCCGGGCGCCTGCGTCGTCTATTAAAATAGCCATACGTCTTGTTTAGTAGACGATCCTTCTATTGGCAAGGGGACGCTCCTGATAGCGAGGGCGCGCGAGCGGCATGCCTGGCAATCGTCATCCGTCGCCCATCAGCGCCGGCCTGACGAACTCGCCTTTGCGTTGAACACTAAAATAATGATTAGTTGATTTGTTATTAGCGGAGTGATTTTCTTGCATAACGAGAGATACACTTTAATGCTAGAGGCAATGGAAAGACTAGAGTCGCATAAATATTCTATTGTGCTTACAACTAGACTTATAAACCATGATCCGGCTGCGCGGAACGCCATGACTTCCAATGTCGAGGCGCCTCATGCGCCTGGCGGATCGGCAACAAGGAGGAATGAATCGTGCGTACCATGCTTATGCTTGCAACAGCGGCCGCTGCACTTGCGTTTGGCGCGGTCAGCGATACAGCCAACGCTGTCAATTCCAATGTTCCGTCGTGGTCGCCCTATGCGATTATGGGAGATAGCGCCGCGCCTCGGGCAACAGCGCCGCGGCCGATGATCGAGCGTCGCGCGGCGGACGAGAATGTCAGCCCCATGGGCGCCGCCAACGGCTATGTCGACTACAAGAGCGTCGGCCTGAGCGGCAATCCCGAGGATTGCAATAAGGGATGCGCGGTCTCCAATGGCGGCTGACGAAGGCCACGCGCTCGTCGGCTCGATCGTCGGGCCGGGCGCATCAACCGAACCCTCAAGCAGGCGGCCGCCAGGCGCACTCGCCGCGGCCGCTTCGACAGTTTGAGGCGTATCTGGCGGACTTCATCGCCGCTTCGATGGCGCCATCGTGATTTGCGCGGGCCAAGATAAGGGAATAGGGTTGTGGCTACTCGAAGGGATTACGGGAATTACAAGTGATCCGTTCAGCGATCTGAAATCAGCATCTTTGCTGGCGCAAGCGATTGTGGACACGGTCCGCGAACCGCTCCTTGTGCTTGATGGCGATCTTAGCGTCCTTGCCGCCAGCCGGTCCTTTTATCTCAACTTTCATGTTGGCGCCGGGGACGTGCTCGGGCGGTCAATTTTCGATCTTGTCGACGCCCAGTTCAACATTCCGACCTTGCGACCGCGGCTGAAAGCGGTCGTGACGACGCATGCGGTCATGGATCGGTTTGAAATCGAAGCGATCTTTCCGACCATCGGGAACCGCACGCTGATCCTCGACGCACGCGAGGTCTTTGACGAAGGGGAAGGGCGCAAGACCATTTTGCTGGCGTTTGAAGACGTCACCGACCGCCGCGCGATCGAGGATGAAAAAGCGGCGCTGCTCAAACAGACGGAAGACCTGCTGCTGCAAAAGGACGTTCTGCTGCAGGAAATCCAGCATCGGGTCGCCAATAGTCTGCAGATCATCGCCAGCATTCTGATGATGAAGGCGCGTCTGGTGACATCAGCCGAAATCCGCGAACATCTGGAGGACGCCCACCGGCGGGTGATGTCAGTCGCGACGGTGCAGGAGCATATTTCGGCGGCCGGGCGCGCCCATATGATCGAAATTCGTCCCTATCTGGTGAGCCTGTGCGAGAGCCTCGCCGCGTCGATGATCGGCGACCGGGCCGCGATCGCGCTCAAAGTGCATTCCGACGACAGCACGGTTCTTTCAGCTTATGCCGTGAGCCTCGGCCTGATTGTGACCGAGCTCGTCATCAACGTTTTAAAACACGCGTTTCCCAAAGATCATCCCAATGCCGAAGTGCTGATCAGCTACGAGGCTTCTGGCGACGATTGGCGGCTTGTCGTTTCGGATAATGGCGTGGGCAAACCGGCCGAGAGCGTTCCCCCCAGAAAGAACGGTCTGGGCACCAGCCTCGTGAGCGCGCTTGCCCAACAGCTTGAAGCCAGAGTCGAGGCCATTAGCAGTCCGAACGGACTGAAGGTTTCGATCACGCGGGCGAGCCTCAATTCTCTATTGCCTCAAGCCGCTTGACGCCAAGAGGCCAGTGCTTGCGTCAGTTCGGGCCGAAGCGGCCCGGCAACAGCTCTGATCCCGCGGTGTTCTGCGTGAAATCGGGGCCCTCCTGGCTGTAATGCGTCGAGTCGCTGAAATAATGGTTCTCTGAGCCGACCGGCGCGCTGGCGCCAGGATCAAGATACGAGCGCCCGGTATGCACGACGACGTCGCCGCCGCGATGGGCCTGATAACGATCTTGCGCCTGAGCGCTCGCGGCGAGCGTCGCCGCGATCACGAATGCCGACGCGCAAATAATGAAGCTTCTTGAAGGACGGGCCATGGTGAGCCTCCTATGATCGCGCCGAAGCCACTTTGGCTCCGGCGCCGCAAATCATCGCGCCTCATCCGAGGTCTTGCTCAGTAGCAATAGCCCGTGATGACCGCGAGGGGCGACAACGGACAGCCATATCCGTAGCCGTAGCCATAATAGCCGCCGCCATAGCCGCCATAACCGCCGGCATAGCCATGGTGAAAGCGGCCGCCGCGGAAGCCGCCGCCATGAAAGGCGCCACTGCGAAAGCCGCCGCCATGGAAGCCGCCGCCATGGAATCCCCCGCCGTGGCCGCCGCCGCTACGGAACGCCGCGTCGGCGGAGGTTGCGGGCCCTGCGAGCGCAAGGCCGATGGCAAGCGCCGCAACAGCGGCTGTCTTGGTCAATGATGTGAACATTTTCTCTCTCCTTTCGCGAGATAGTCATGACGATATAATCACGAGGAGAGCGCGATGGTTCCTGTACACTTAGATGAGGGCGCTAAAATTTATTTTATACTGGATCACGACCAAGTGAATTCCAGGCCGTGAACTATTCAACGGTAGCCTCGCGCGAGCAGGAACTTCGCGCCGGCCTCGAAGGCTTCGGGTCCCGGCACGAAGAACCCGAAGGCATCGGCCAGCCGGTTCATCGTATTGAACGCAAAGCAGACCGCGAGCGCATCTTCGATTTGCTGGCGCGAGGCGCCGGCAGCGAGCGCCGCGCGCATGTCATCTGCGCTCACGGCGTTTTCGCGCGTCAGTTTGCCCAATAGGCCCAACGTGGCTCGCAGCGGCTCCTCGATGGCCGCTGTATCAGGATCGGAGAGCGCCGCCGAGACCTTCGCTTGATCGCGATACGCCCTCGCCGAGACCGCACTGTGCGTCTTGACGCAAAACTCGCACGCGTTGATCTTCGACACGAACGCCGCCATCAGCTCGCGGTCGCCAACAGACCACGCGGAGGGTCCGCGCATCGCTTCGTGGGTGACCGCTTTCATATGCGCGCCAAAGAAATCCGGACGATACATGATCAACTTGACGACCTCAGGCGTCGGCTGACGCGACACTGCGCGAATGATCGCAAACAGAACCTTGGCGCCGAAACCGTGGCCGCTATCGAGGATCGCAAGGCGCATGGTCATCCTTTCCCGATCGCGGCGTCGAGAGCCGCGAGCGCCGTGTCGTATTGCCGCGTAGCCTGGCCAAGCGCGGCGCAGACCACGATTTCGAATATCTGGTCCTCGCTGAGGCCCGACGCCCGCGTCGCGGCAATATCCGCGTCGGTGACTGTGTGGGCGTGACTGGCGACCTTTTCGATCAGCGTGCTTAGCGACTCGGCGATCGCCGCATTGTCGAACGCGGCGCGGCGCTGGGCGTGCGAGGCCACGCCCTCTCCTTCGAGGATCCGGGCGACGAGCGCTTTGCGTGCCTGCCGGATGTCGGACATGCGATCCCCGACTCAGTCGCCGCGGCGCGAGCAGCGAACATCTGGAACAGGCGACCTCAGTCGCCGTCGGTGTCGAAAATATGGCGCATCTCATCGCGACGGGCTCCGTAGCGCCATTCGCGCGCGTCAGAGCGAGCGGGCGATGAGCAGTTTCATGATTTCGTTGGTCCCGCCGTAGATTTTCTGAATGCGCGCGTCGACGAACATGCCGGAGATCGGATATTCCTGCATATAGCCATAGCCGCCATGCAGTTGCAGGCACTCGTCGACGGTCTCGACCTGTTTTTGCGCACACCAATATTTGGCCATCGAGGCTGTCACCGCATCGAGGTCGCCGGCGATCAGCCGTCCGACGCACCAGTCGACGAACACCCGCGCGATCGTCGCCTCGGTCTTGCGTTCGGCAAGCTTGAAGGCGGTATTCTGGAAGTCGATGATCGGCTTGCCGAAAGCCTTGCGCTCCTTCGTATAGTCGACAGTCAAACGGATCGCGCGCTCCATCGCGGCGACGGCGCAGACGGCGATGATCAGCCGTTCCTGCGGCAATTGCTGCATCAATTGCGTGAAGCCCTGGCCCTCTTCGCCGCCGAGCAGGTTTTCCGGCGGCGCTATCGCGTCTTCGAAGAACAGTTCGGACGTGTCGGAGGCGTGCAGACCGATCTTGTCGAGGTTGCGCCCTCGCCGGAAACCGTCATTGCCTGATGTCTCGACGACGATCAGCGACAGGCCCTTGGCGCCGGGCTCGCCCGTCCGGGCGACGACGATGATCAGGTCGGCGGTCTGGCCGTTGGTGATGAAGGTCTTCTGGCCGTTGACGACATAGGCATTGCCTTGCCGACGCGCATGGGTGCGCACGCCTTGCAGATCGGAACCGGCGCCAGGCTCGGTCATCGCGATGGCGCCGATCAATTCGCCGCGCGCCATGCCGGGCAGCCAGCGGCGCTTCTGCTCTTCGGAACCGTAATTCAGGATGTAATGGGCGACGATGCCGCTGCTGACGGTGACGCCGCCGAGCGCGTCGGGCGCAACATCCGCCATATCCTCGAACACGGCGGCGTCGTAAGCGAAAGTCGCGCCGAGGCCGCCATAGGCTTCGGGCACGCTCGGCAGAAGAGCGCCCATCTCGCCGAGCGCGCGCCAGGCGGAGCGATCGACCATTTTCTGCTTGCGCCATTTTTCGGCGTTCGGCGCCAATTCCTTGGCGAGAAATTTCCGGAACGGGTCGCGAAAGGCGTCGAGTTCTTCGGTCATCCAGGACGAGCGGTAGGTCATGTCGATATGGCCTTACGAGAGAAAGAACGGGTTCAAAGAGGCGTCAACGGCGGTGGACCTTATGCGGACGACTCGCTTTTCCATCGATCGAGAATCGTCGCCGCGTCCGCGTCGCCAGCTTCGGTCGCAGAACCGGCCGCGGCGGGCGTGCGGCTGAAGCGCGGCGAAGGCTGCGGCTGAGGCGCGCCTGCGCCATCGGCGAATGTGCTGCGCAGGCGATTGTGCGGATGGGCGCCGACCTCCAGCGGACTGAGCACCGGCGCAAAGCAGACATCGGTTCCCTCCAACGCCGCGCTCCACGCGTCGCGCGACTTCGCGCGAAAGGCGGCGGCGATCGCTTGGCGCAGGGCCGGCCATCGGCTCCGATCCCATTGCGCTTCGAAACCCTGCCCATCAAGATTGAGACGCGTCAGCAATTGCGCGTAGAATTGCGGCTCGATCGAACCGATCGACACCCATTTTCCGTCGCTGGTTTCATAGACGCTGTAGAAAGGCGCGCCGCCGTCGAGCATGTTCGCTTCGCGCTCGACGCGCCAGGAGCCTTCGCCGATCATGCCGAAGATCATCGCTCCGAGCGTCGCGGCGCCGTCGACCATCGCGGCGTCCACCACCTGGCCGCGGCCTGAGCGCCTGGCTTCGAACAGCGCCGCGAGAATGCCCACGACCAGCAGCATGCCGCCGCCGCCAAAATCGGCGACAAGATTGAGCGGCGGCGCCGGCGGACGATCGGCCGAACCCAGCGGCCAAAGCATGCCCGACAAAGCGAGATAATTGATATCGTGTCCCGCCGCCTGGGCGAGAGGGCCCTCCTGTCCCCAACCGGTGATGCGGCCGAAGATCAGCCGCGGATTGCGCGCCAGGCAGACTTCGGGTCCGAGCCCGATCCGCTCCATCACGCGGGGGCGAAAGCCCTCGAAGATCACGTCGGCCCTCTCCACCAGGCCGAGCAAAGTCTCGACATTGCGCGGGTCCTTGAGATCGAGGGTTAAAGCCTGTCGGCCGCGGTCGAGCGTCGCATTGGCGCCGAGCCTCGACGCGCCGGGACGATCGATGCGCACGACATCGGCGCCGAGATCGGCGAGCATCATGCCGCAGAACGGCCCGGGCCCGATGGCCGCCATTTCGATCACGCGCAGCCCATGCAGAGGTCCGGATTTGGCGGCCATCTTGAATGCTTTCCTATGAGGCGAAATCGCCGCCGGCCGATTCGATCAAGCTCGACGCGTGAATCGCGCGACCAGCAGGAATTTTTGCACTTTGCCGGTCGGCGTGCGCGGCAGCGGGGTCTCTTCGACAATGAATTTCTTTGGCGTCTTGAATCCGGCGAGATGGCGCCGGCAAAATTCTTCGAGGCGCTCAGGCGTGATATCGGCATCTTTCTGCGCGACAACGAGGCCGGTGACGCGCTCGCCCCATAGATCGTCGGGGAGGCCGAACACCGCGCATTCGGCGACGCCGGGACATTGCAGGATGATTTCCTCGACCTCCGCGGCATGGACGTTCTGTCCACCGGTGACGATCATATCTTTCTTGCGGCCGCGGATGGTCAGATAGCCTTCCTCGTCCAGGCTGCCGAGATCGCCGGTATGAACCCAGCCGTCGCGAAATGTCTCAGCCGATTTCTCGGGATTGTCGAAATATTCGGCGACGGCATTGGGCGAGCGACCCAGAATCTCGCCAAGCTGGTTCGGCTCCAGCGTCCGGCCGTCGTCGCCAGCGATCCTGACTTCGGCGAACGCCAGTTGCTTGCCGACCGACTCCGGCCGTCGCCTGCGATCCTCGGGCGTGCTGACGACCAGCGCGCCGGTCTCCTGCATGCCGTAATATTCGTAGAGTTGGGGGCAAAGTTTTGCGATTGTCTCGTCGCGGATGCTGGCGGGCAGGCTGGACCCGGCGAAGACGATCGCGCGAACCGAGTTGAGATCGCGCGGCGCGGCCGCCTGCGCCGGCAACAGCATCGCCGCCATGGTCGGAACGAGGTTGAAGATCGTCACGCGTTCGGCGGCAATGAGGCGCAGCACTTCGTTCGGCTCGAAATTGGCCAGCACATGCGGAACGCCATAGAGCAGCGAGCCGGCGATCCAGGCGAAGCCGACGCGCCCGAAGGCGGGGAACACCGTCATCGCCACATCGCGGCTCGTCATGTCGAAAGCCTGGAACAATGGGCTGAGGGTGCTGTTGTTATACTGGGTCAGCACATAGGATTTCGGCAGGCCGGTGGTGCCGGAAGTGAGGTTGAAATAATAGGGATCGGCTTCGTCGATCTCGATATCGGGCGCCGCAGGCGTCGCCGCCGCGAGCAGGGTCTCATAGTCGAGCGCAAAGCCGATCTTCTCGCCGCCAAATTGAATGATGTGTCTCAGCCCACGCGCCTGTTCGGCGACCGCGGCGAACTTGCTCTCGACGATCAGGCCGCTGGCGCCCATTGCACGCATCAGTTCGAACATTTCTCTCGCCGCGAGCCGATAGTTCAGCGGCAGGCCGACGATGCCAGTGCGCGCCAGCGCGAAATAGATTTCGACGATCTCGGCGCGGTTGGATGAGAGAAAGGCGACGACGTCGCCTTTCTTATAGCCCGCGCTGAGCAGCGCCCGCGCGAGGCGATTGGCGCGATCGTCGATCGCGCGGAAGCTGAAGCGCCGGCCTGTGCTTGCGCAATAGATCGCGGGAGCATCGCGGAAACGGATCGCGGCGGTGGCCAGAATATTGCCAACCAGCATTTTTCCCAGGGATCGTTTCATCGGCGGACATCTCCCTTGCGGCGCGCTATTGCGCGCTTATTGCTCGTTGCGCTTTTTCTGGCTGAGGCTATTGGCTGGCTTACGCGCCGCTGGCCCTCTTGGAATCCTTGCTTCTATCCATAAAACGCCGCACCGCGTCGCGGAACGGCTCCATCCGCATGCAGCCGATCAGCTCATTCATCTCGGCGTCGAGTTGTTCCGCCATCGATTTGCCAGGGAATGCGGCGATGAGCCGTTTGGTCGCCGCGACCGCGCCGGATCCGAGCGAGGCGAGCCGCCTGGCCAACGCCTGTGTTGTGGCGGGAAGCTCGCTTTCTGGAACCACTTTGTTGACGAGGCCCCAGGTCTCGGCCTGAGCCGCGCCGAAACTGTCTTCCATCAGGAATATCTGCAGCGCGCGCCGGGCGCCGACGGCGCGCACGAGGCCGATCGTGCCGCCGCCGTCAGGCGAGAGGCCGAGACGCGCATAGGCCGGCGTGAAGCGCGCATTGTCGGCCGCGATGCAAAGATCGCCCATGAAGGCGAGCGAGAAGCCGCCGCCCGCCGCCGCGCCATGGACGCTGGTGACGACGATGGCGGGAAGTGCGTTGAGGATGGTCAGGAATTCATGGTGGGCGTTCAATATGCCTTTCACCATCGGCGCGGGGTCGTCGAGATGGGCGGCCATATGGTTGATGTCGCCGCCCGCGCAGAAGGCCGAACCGGCGCCGCGGATCACGACGACGCGGATATCGCCGCGCGCCGCAAGTTCGCGCCCGAGGGCCGCGAGCGTGACCGCCGCCGCCTCGTCAAGCGCGTTGAAGCGCTCGGGACGATTGAGAATGATCGTCGCAATCGGCCCGTCATAGGCGAGATAGGCGGCTTCGGTCATGGCGCGCCTCTCACATCAGGATGCCGCCGCCGCAGACGACCACCTGGCCGCTGATATAGTTCGATTCCGGGCTGCAGAAGAGATAGACGGCGTCGGCCGCTTCTTCGGGTGTGCCGCCGCGGCCGAGCGGAATCATTCTGGCCATCGCGTCGAGCAACTGGGGCTGCACGCCGACCTTGATGTCGCGGCCGGCGACGTCGATGGTCTTCTGCTGGGCTTCGATCGGCTGGGTCAGGCGGGTGTTGATCAGGCCGAAGGCGACGCAATTGACATTGACCTTGTAGCGCCCCCATTCCTTGCACATCGTGCGCGTCAACCCGATCAAAGACGCTTTGGCGGAGGAATAGCTCGCCTGTCCGGCATTGCCGTAGAGGCCGGCGATCGACGAGATGTTGACGACCTTGCGGAATATTTCCTGGCCCGCCTCGGCTTCCTTCTTGGCGAGAATCCGGATCGGCTCGGAGGCCGCGCGCAGGATGCGGAAGGGCGCGACGAGATGCACGTCGAGCATCGCCTGGAACTGCTCGTCGGTCATCTTCTGGATCGTCGAATCCCAGGTGTAGCCGGCATTGTTGACGATGATGTCGAGGCCGCCGAATGTTTCCATCGCCGCGCCGACGAAACGGTCGGCAAAGCCAGACTCGACGACGCTGCCGTTGACCGCGACCGCCTCGCCGCCGGCCGCCCTGATTTCAGCGACCACGGCATCGCCGGGCTCGGCGTCGAGATCGTTGACGACCACTTTCGCGCCTTCGCGCGCGAGTTTGAGCGCGATCGAGCGGCCGATGCCGCGGCCGGAGCCCGAGACGAGCGCGACCTTTCCGGTGAGTTTGGTCATGAGAGGTTTCCTTGCAATCAGAGAGCGATAATGGCTTCGCCGGCGAGCTTGGTCTCGCCATGTTCGTCCTTGACGGTCAGCGCGAGCCTGGCGCGCTTTTCAGAGAGATGATCGAACAATTCGGCGACCGCGCCCTCGCAAGTGAGACGGGCGCCAAGCTGGGTGATGGCGGAAAAGCGCGTCGAGAACGAACGGACGGCGCCGGGCGCGACCGCGTCGGTCAGCGCCTGGCCGAGATAGGCCATGACCAGCATGCCATGGGCGAACACGTCGGGAAATCCGGCTTGTCTCGCGAAGTCGATGTCGACATGCATCGGATTATGGTCGCCCGAAGCGCCGCAATAGAGCGCGAGCGTGTGCCGGGTGATCGGCGCGAAGGTCTTGTGAACAAGCCGCTCGCCGATCGCGGGCGAATGATCTGGTGAGGTGGTCATGGGCGTCTCCTAACGGCGTGCGTCAACGAAGTTGACGGGAGCCTCGTTCATTCCCTCCCCCCTTGTGGGGGAGGGTAAGGGAGGAGGGTCGCGATGCACTATGAAATCAAGGCGCTCTACTTCTTGGATAGTTCGGTGCGACCCCCCATCCCGGCCTTCCCCCACAAGGGGGGAAGGGGAAGGCGGGCGCCAATCTTTCGATCTGACGGACGCACGTCACGAGTTCCGCACGACGATGGTGCGTGCGGCGTCGGCGACATGCAGGCCGGTCTGGTTGGTGACTTTCGTTTCGACGGCGACGAAGGTCAGCGCGCCGTTTTTCTTTTCGGTCACGCCGCTGACGCGCGATTGAAACGTCAGCGTGTCGCCGACGATCGCGGGCGCGTGATAGGCGAAGCGCTGCTCGCCATGCAGCACGCGGGCGAGATCGATGTTCAGCGCCTCGAGAATTTCGAAGGGCCGTTCCGCGTCCATCATTTCCAGGCAGAAGAGATAGGTCGGCGGGATCGGCTGCCCGGCATAGCCGGCCGCTTCCGCCGTCTTGGCGTCGCGATAGAGCGGATTGCGCTCGCCGATCGTGTTGAAGAAATAGCGCAGGCGGCCCAGCTCGACATGCGCAATGACCGGCGCAAAACTACGTCCGACGGCGGATTGATCGACCATGGCGGACCTCATGCGCGTTCGTAGAGGGTGACGACGCAGGCGCCGCCAAGACCAAGATTATGCTGCAAAGCGCGCCGCGCGCCTTCGACCTGGGTCGCCTCGGCCGAGCCGCGCAACTGGCGCGTCAGTTCGTAGCATTGGGCGAGCCCCGTCGCGCCGAGCGGGTGGCCCTTCGACAGAAGGCCGCCCGACGGATTGGTCACCACCTTGCCGCCATAGCTGTTGTCGCCGCTTTCGATGAAACGTTCGGCGCCGCCGTCGGGGCAGAGGCCGAGCGCCTCATAGGTGATCAGTTCGTTCTGGGCGAAACAATCATGCAGTTCGACGACGTCGAGATCGCCCGGCCCGATTCCGGCCTGCTCGTAGACACTGGCCGCGGCGGCGCGCGACATGTCGAAACCGACCACCCGCATCATATCGGCGGTATCGAAGGTGGAAGCCGTGTCGGTGGTCATCGCCTGGGCGGCGATGCGGACATCAGTCTTCAATCCCTTGCGCTTGGCGAATTCTTCGGAAACCAGCACGGCGGCGGCGGCGCCGCAGGTCGGCGGACAGGCCATCGATCGCGTCATGACGCCCGGCCAGATGACCTGATCGTTCATCACATCGTCGGCCGAGAGCTCCTTGCGGAAGATGGCGAGCGGATTGTTCTTGGCATGGCGGCTCGCCTTGGCGCGCACTTTGGCGAAGGTTTCGAGCTTCGTGCCGTATTTCTTCATATGGCTGAGGCCGGCGCCGCCGAAATAGCGCAAAGCCAGCGGGATTTCAGGCATTCCGACAAGTTCGTCAGCCGCCTTGTCGAAATCCTCGAACGGGCTCGGCCGATCGGCAAATATGGCGCCCAGAGCGCCCGGCTTCATCTGCTCGAAGCCAAGCGCCAGCACGCAATCGGCGGCGCCCGAGGCGATCGCCTGGCGCGCCAGGAACAAGGCGGTCGAACCGGTCGAGCAATTGTTGTTGACGTTGATGACCGGGATGCCGGTCATCCCGAGCGGATAGATCGCCTTCTGGCCGGAGGTCGAGTCGCCATAGACATAGCCGGCATAGGCCTGCTGGATGGATTCATAACCAACGCCTGCGTCCGCCAGCGCCCTGCGGCCGGCCTCTGCGCCCATCTCATAATAGGGCGCGCTGGCGCCGGGCTTGGCGAAAGGGATCATGCCCACGCCCGCGACGACAACTCGAGAAGTCATGTCTTCCTCCCAAAAATTACCTTCTGGACATTTTATGACCAATGGGTAATATATGAACGCGAACGCGCCGTCAACAAAAAAGGACGCAGCCATGCATGGGCTAACCAAAAAAGCTGAAGCGCCGCCCTGGGCGCCGTTCGAGGATCGCCGGCGTGCGCGCGACGAGAAGCGCGACGCGGTGCTGCGCATGGCGGTGCAGATGTTCCTCGACGAAGGCTATCACCGCACCACGCTGAACGAGGTCGCGGCGCGGCTGAACATCACCAAGCCCGCGCTCTACAATTATTTCCGCAGCAAGGAAGACATCCTCATCGAGTGCTATCGGCTGGGCCAGGACATGTTCGAGGCGAATATCGCCGCCATCGAGCGCGAGAGCGGCGATGGCCTCGACAAGCTGCGCCGGCTGATCCGCGCCTATGCGCAAGTGATGATGACGGATTTTGGCATGTGCCTCGTCCGCCTCGACGATCGCGAATTGTCGACCGAAGCGCGCGCCGGGGTCCGCAAGGCCAAGCGAACCTATGACGCGGCCTTCCGGACCGCGATCGCGCAGGGCGTCGCCGATGGTTCGATCGCGCCGCGCGATCCCAAGCTCGCCACGCTTGTCATCACCGGATCGCTGAACTGGATCGGCCAATGGTACAGACCGGACGGCGAACTCTCGGCTGCGGCTCTTGCCGATGAGTTCGCGCTCAGATTGACTGAGGGGCTCGCGGCCAGAAAATCCAGATCAAGAAACGCGGAACGCGGGGCGCGGTAGACGCTTGCCGCCAAAAACTATTCTCGGGGGAGGGCGACCATGAACATTACGCATGGATTCAAGCGCGCATTGCAGGTCAATGCGGATGGTCTCGCGACCGTCTTTGGCGATCGACGCAGAAAGTGGCGCGATCTCGGCGAACGCGCGCCGCGCCTCGCCGCCGGTCTTGCCTCGCTCGGCGCCGGCCCCGGCGAACGGGTCGCGATCCTGTCACTGAATTCCGACCGCTATCTCGAGACCTATCTCGCCGTCGCCTGGGCGGGTGCGGTGATCGTGCCGCTCAACATCCGCTGGTCGCGGCAAGAGAACGAGGATGCGCTGCGCGATTGCCGCGCGGCGATCCTGATCGTCGACAAAATGTTCTCAGGCGTCGGCGAGAGCCTGGCGGCGGCGCTGCCTGGGCTTCGCCTCGTCTATGCCGACGACGACGATGCGCCCGCCGGCGCCCAGCATTACGAGGCGCTGCTGGCGCGCAGCGCGCCGATGCCCGATGCGATGCGCCAGCGCGAGGACCTCGCCGGCATCTTCTATACCGGCGGCACGACCGGGCGCTCCAAAGGCGTGATGCTGAGCCACGACAATCTGATGGCCAATGCGCTGAACGCTCTCAGCGAGGGGCTTTTCCCGAGCGAGGCCATTTATCTGCACGCCGCGCCGATGTTCCACCTCGCCAATGGCGCGGCGATGTTCGCGCTGCTGCTCAGCGGCGGCGCCAATGTCATCATCAAAGCCTTCAGCCCGGAGGCGGCGATGGCCTCGATCGAGCGCGAGAAGGTGACGGAAGTGTTGCTCGTGCCGACCATGATCCAGATGACGGTCGATCATCCCGCGCTCCCATCGCATGACCTGTCGTCCCTGACGCGCATCGTCTATGGCGCCTCGCCGATCAGCGAGGCCGTGCTCGATCGGGCGATGGCGGCGCTGCCCGATACGCAATTCTGCCAGGCCTATGGCATGACGGAGCTGTCGCCGATCGCGACGATTCTGCACTGGAAGGAGCATATCGGCGAGGGCCGCGCCAAGGGGCGCCATCGCGCCGGCGGCCGCGCGACGCTGGGCTGCGAGGTGCGGATCGTCGATCCCAGCGATCAGCCGGTGGCGCCAGGAATCGTTGGCGAAATCGTCGCGCGCGGCGATAATGTCATGATGGGCTATTGGGAGCGCCCGGAAGAGACCGCGCGCGCTCTTGTCGGCGGCTGGATGCATACCGGCGACGGCGGCTATATGGACGCGGACGGCTTTGTCTATGTCGTCGACCGCGTCAAGGACATGATCATTTCGGGCGGCGAGAATGTCTATTCGATCGAGGTCGAGAATGTCGTGGCGCAGCATCCGGCCGTCGTGCAATGCGCGGTGGTCGGCGTGCCGAGCGACGAATGGGGTGAAGAGGTCCATGCCGTCGTCGTCAGGCGGCCCGACGCGCAGGTGAATGGCGAGGAGATCATCGCGTTCTGCAAGGCGCGGATAGCCAATTACAAATGCCCGCGCTCGGTCGATATCCGCGACGTCCCGCTGCCGATGTCCGGCGCCGGCAAAATCCTCAAGCGCGAATTGCGCAAGCCATTTTGGGAAGAGAAGGAGAGGCGGGTGAATTGAGCGCGGGCAATCTCGCCGCATGCGCCGACGCTCCGCTCCGCCGGCGGCCCAGTTTCACGATCGTTGGGGCCGGCCTGAATCTGCTCTGGATAATGATTTCATGCCGAGCCACAATTGCGGGCCCTTGGCGCCGCGAAGGTCGACGCAGAAAGCGTCCCGCGAATGACGCTTCCGACTCGCTTTCCTCCTCGGCGGCACAGGCGCGACGAGCTATTCAGATGAATTGACCGCCGCCGATCCTAGATCGCCGCCGTATAGAGCTCGTGCGGTTGATCGAGGCCTCGCAGATTGTGCAGACCAAGCGACGTCAGGCGTCGCCCATAGGCTCCCGCGAAATCGTCGCTCATCACGACGGGCAGGTCGAGCGACTTGGCGATTGCTTCTATTCGGGTGACGAGATTGACCGCGGGCCCGATGACGGTGAAATCGAGACGGTCGGCTGATCCGACATTGCCGTAGATGACCATGCCGTAATGCAGCGCCACGACAATTTCCAATTCCGGATGGCCGTCCTCGGACTGCCGAGTGCGAAGCGCGCTCAGCTTTGTCTGCGCCTCTTGCGCGGCGGCGAGCGCATTCGCGGCCGCCCGTTGGGCGTCGGCGGGATCAGCGACAGGAAATATCGCCAACAATCCATCGCCGATAAATTTCAAGATCTCGCCGCCATGGTCCGCGATCGCGCGCGCCTGCAAATCGAAAATGTCGTTGAGCATGGCGATCACGCGCTCGCCCGGCAGACGATCGGAGAGTTGCGTGAAGCCGCGCAGGTCTGACGACCACAGCACCGCGGAGATTGCCTCGCCGCTGCCCCGCCGCATTTGCCCAGCCAGCACTCTGGGACCGGTCAGCGGCCCAAGATAGGTCTTGAGGACGTTTTCTGCGATTTGTCGCTGACTGTTCATGTCGGCGATCACCGACAGCCGTTCGGACAAAGACGAGAGATCGCGAATTTCGCGCTCGGTGAAGCCGCTTGGCCTGTCGGCGACGTAGATCGCAACATGAACGCCAAAGCCGAACTGACTGGCGATCGGCAGCGCGAAAAACTCGGTGGCGCCGCGCGCCTTCAGATCGTGCAACACAGGAAAATCGAACGGGGCTTCGGGCCCGTCCATCCGGCGCCGCAGGGTCTCGCCGCCCTCGCGCACCCGCCGTATCGGATTCTCCTGATAGGGGATGAAATCTGCTATTTCATGCTTAATCATGATCTTCTGCGTCTGCGCCTCGTCGCGCCACCACACATAGGTGGCGCCGAGAAACTGCGGATGCAGCGTGTTGCTATGAAGGCTGGCGCGAAGCAGAGGCATGCCCGTCGCGACCAGCCGCCACGCCAGCTCATCGAATGTCTGCGTGAAGGAAGGATTCCGGCGCGCGCCGCCAATCAGCCATTCGGCAATCCCCTCGATCGTCTCGGAGCCAGGACGTTCGGTCGCCGGGCGCTGGAACGACTCCACGGTCACGAGGTTTTTAGGGTCGATCGTCGGCCGCGCCGCGGACTGGCCCAATAACTCGCTCGGCATGATCTGATCCTATAAGTCGCAGCGGCTCGCCGCCCGAAGGGCGTTATCACGTCAGCCGGCAGTGTCCAGCGCGTAAGCGCTTTATTCTCAATCGTCGCGGCGGCGCAAGATGCGCGCTCAGCGCGCGCGCCTACAAATCCGCCCGGCGTTTGGCCTTCTATCAAGGCGCCGAATGCGCGTTTGGCGCGCTGGCGTCATTCCCGGGCATGGGGCCTGGAAGCGGCTCCGGGGCGCCGCAATGCGGGCAGAAGGGTATTTTCTGCCTGGGGTGCATGACCCATTTGAAATGGCAGTTCGGACATTCCGCATGCATGTGCGGAATGGGGCGGTTTTCCCAGGCCCGGATGACGGCCCAGAATAACAACGTCGCAATATCCTCGCCCAGGTTTTCGAGGACGATGTACAATGTCCTTTCATGCCCGTGATCGTGCCAGTTTGTTGCGTAATCATCGATGATGAAAATGACGGACGGCGCCAAAAAAATATACCATCCATAGCGGCGCATGAAATTCATCATCGCGCTATGGTCCGCTTGAGACGAAGGATGAGAATTCTACCGACCTGCTCGCCACGCAAAGCCTCTAAGTCGTCAAGCGGCTCCTATAGCGGGAGCGTTCGATCTTGCCGGGAGACTGCTCCCCCGCGTTGACAGATGAAGATGACATGTTGGTCTTTACGGTTTGCTATCGCGTAGCGTTGTTTTCGCGGTCCGGCGGCCAATCGAAATCGCTAGGCGCCAATCAAAAAGGCAAAGGCGGCATGCGGCGCATATCGAACCCTCACGAGCCGAAACGTCGAAAGACCGCTTTCATCTCGGCGTCCGTCGCGAACTCGCCGCGGTCCGCCTGGTCGACGCCCTCCTGCACGGCTTCGCAGTGCTCAGGCGAGATCGTCTCCGGGGGCCGATTGTCGATGCGGTGGCTCGGCGCGCCGGCGCGCGGCGCGGGCAGGCATCCGGGTCACGAATCCGACCGTGTTGACAGGTCGTTGGGCCATGACGACAAGATAAGGGTTTTTCAGGCGGCGCGAAAGCGCCCGCCCTGGGTCATCAGATACGGGACTTAGTGACGGGGCAGTTTCCTTCATCGTCATTGGGAGCGGAGCCCGGACGAATGCTACGCATTCGCCTTGAGAACCAGTCCAGCTATCGCGACCTCTGCCCAATTGTTCGCAACGCTTGCGAATGCGCGGCCCTCATCAGCAAGCCGCACGACATCTGGATTGGTTCTCAAGGCGAATGCGTAGCATTCGTCCGGGCTCCGCTCGCAATGACAGATTCACCGCGGTCATCGCAATGGCTTCGGCGATAGAGAGCATCGCTCAATGAAACAGCCGGCGATCTTTATCATGGCGAGCAAGCGTAACGGCACGTTGTACGCTGGCGTGACGTCGAATCTCTCCCAGCGCGTGTTCCAACATAAGGAAGGGCTGACGCCCGGGTTCACAACGAAATACGGTTGCAAGATGCTGGTCTATTACGAGCTCTACGAAGATATGGCCACGGCGATTGCGCGCGAGAAACAAATCAAGGGCCGCTCGCGGCTGAAGAAGCTGATGCTGATCGACAGGTTCAATCCGGAATGGCGAGACCTCTATCTGGACCTCGCCTGAGTAGCGCAAAACGCCGACTGGTCGTCATTGCGAGCGGAGCGAAGCAACCCGGGCGTCGTGACCTTTGCCTATTTGTTCGTGTCAGACGATTCAGCAAGACGCTGATCACTCCGCTGCGGCCTGAAACAGCAACCGCCACGACGCCTGGGTTGCTTCGCTCCGCTCGCAATGACGAGCGGCCTGGGGTCGCGATATTCAAGCGAGATTGCCTCTCGTCGCCTCCCAACCCGCTTCTCCCACCGTCCTTGCCGCAACGAGCCGCCAGACGTCGAGCTGACCCTTGCCTTTCAGGTCGACGCGGAAGGGGCCTTCGAAATCATAGGCGCGGGCGAGGGCGTCGCGGACGAATTTCGTGACGCGGATCTGGCCTTCGACGCCCTGGCTCTCCATCCGGCTCGCCACATTCACCGTGTCGCCCCAGACGTCGAAGATGAATTTCGACTCGCCGATGACGCCGGCCGTCACCGGGCCGGCGTTCATGCCGATGCGCACCGTCAGCGCGGCGCCGTCGGGGGTGGTGACGCTTCGGGTCGCCGCGAGCATGTCGAGGGCGGCGGCGGCGAGCTTGTCGAGATGGGCGGGATCGGAAAAGGGAATGCCGCCGGCCAGCATGTAGCAATCGCCGATCGTCTTGATCTTCTCGAGGCCATAGCGCTGCGCAATCTGGTCGAAGCGTCCGAACAGCGCGCCGAGCATCGAGACGACCTGCGTCGAGCTCAGCCGCGACGACAGACGGGTGAAGTCGACGACGTCGGCGAAGAGCAGGCTCGCTTCGGGGAAATCGTCGGCGATCGGGTTTTCGCCGTTGAGCTTGCGCGCCGCGATCGACGGCGGCAGCACATTGTGGAGCAGGATGGTGATCTGCGTGCGCGCCTCGGCGAGGTCGAGCCGCTGCAGCCAGGAAATGCGCTGCGTGCGATCGAGCAGATAGGAGCCGATGGCGGAAAAGGCGACGACCAGCGCCATCCAGGCCCATTGATATTCGATGACGAGAGGCGGTTCGGGCAGAAGGACCGTGACCACCAGGAGGAAGATGCCGATCGTATAGAGCGCCAGCAAGGCGCCTTCGATGAAGGTGACGCCGCAGAGCGCAAAACATGTCACCGCGGCCATCGTATAGACCGCCGACGGCGGGTCATAGGCGTGCGACGTTGCGCTCAAACTCATCAGATACAGCGCCAGGAAGAGCGCGTTGCCGGCGATGACCACGAGGCCCATCGGTTCGATCCAGCGCCCGGGCCTGACCAGGATTGTCGCTAGAAAGATGAGCGCGAAGCCGATGATTCCCGCCAGACTCACCGTAAACAACGCGGCGGAGGGATCCTGGATCGTGAAGCGGTCCAACGTCAGGAACGCGAGATAGGCGAGCGATCCGGCCAGAGCGCTGATCCGGTTGGCGAGGATGCGATAGGGGAGGCGGGCTTCGTGGTAGCGGCGCTCCAATTGCCGATCGCCAAAGCGCAGCGTCACGGGATGCATCGATGGCGCGCGCGCCAGGTCTTGGTCTTTTTGGGCGATCTCCATCCGAAACGATCCAGCCTTCCAATAAAAGTCCGGCGACGGGCAAAAGCCGTAGGCGCCAGGCCAACCCTTGGCGCCATGGCGTTTTAACAGCGCCGGGAGAAACGCGCCTTGTCTTTATTTGTCTGCCGCTTTGGATATTAAATTTTAATTTAATCACGTGGCCGAGCGCGTCTCGCGACATTCGACGTCTTTGACATATCAATCGCTTTGAGACAGTCATGAAGAACGCGCAGCCGACAATCGGCATCCGGCTGCATCGACCCCTTTCATGTGTTTCGATGGACGAGGACTTGGGCGCTCCGTACACAGAATCCGAGCGGCTCGCGGCGCTCGCCCGCTATGGCGTTCTGGATACGGAGCCAGAGCCCGGCTTTGACGATATCGTGCTTCTTGCGACGCGGATCTGTGAAACGCCCGTCGCGCTCGTCAGTCTGGTCGCGGAGAGCCGCCAATGGTTCAAGGCGCGCATCGGGTTCCCGCCATGCGAAACGCCGCTCGGCCAATCCGTATGCGCCCATGCCTTGCGCCAAAAAGGCGTTTTGATGATCCCCGACCTGACGCTGGACGCGCGCACCTGGGCCAACACGCTCGTCACGGGCGAGCCGTTTATCCGGTTCTACGCCGGCGCCCTTCTTGAAACGCCCGACGGCGTCCCGCTGGGCACGCTTTGCGTCATCGACACCAAGCCGCGTCCGGAAGGGCTGACGCCGGCTCAGACCGACAGCCTGCAGGCGCTGGCGCGGCAGGTGATGGGCCAGATGGAGTTGCGTCGGATCAAGCAGCATCAGGAGATGCTCAAGAACGAGATGAGCCATCGACTCAAGAACATTCTGACGATGGTGCAGGCGGTCATTTCCCAGACATTCCGGAACGCTAGGAATATCGAAGATGCGCGCGAGACGCTGTCGAATAGAATTCTCGCGTTGGGAAGGGCTCAGGAAATATTGTTCGCCGGCTCGACCGAAAGCGCCGGTCTTGCGTCGATCATCCAAAGCGCCGCCCAGTTGCACGGCGACGAGGGGGAGCGGCGATTCCATATCCGCGGACCGGCGATCGAGGTCGCGCCGAAAGCAGCTCTCGCGCTGACGCTGATGATGCACGAGCTGGCGACGAACGCGGCGAAATATGGCGCGCTATCGACTTCGAACGGCAATGTCGCCGTCGGCTGGAAGGTGACGGCCGCCGGTCAGGAGCAGCAATTGTCGCTCCTCTGGCGCGAAAGCGGCGGCCCGGCCGTCGCACCGCCAAAACATCAGGGCTTTGGCACGCGGCTGATCGAACAGGCGCTCGCAAGCCAGGTGCGCGGCGTCGTCGCGCTGGACTATCTCAGCACGGGGCTTGAATGCCGCCTGGACGCGCCGCTTTCGGGGCTTAGCGACATCCTGTAGGCGAGGCGCTTCGTGCTGAAGACTCCCGCCCGGGAACTTCCCAGGGAGAAGCATTGAAATCCAAAATCGCGTCCGGCCGGCAGCGCCGGGCTAGCCTTCCCGGCCCAATTGCGTTTTAACAACGCCCGGAGGATCGCGCCTTGTCTTTTTCGTCGCTGCTTGTGTTCATTGGCGTCTATCTCGCCGCCGTCGCTACGCCAGGGCCCGGCGTCGCCGCGCTTGTCGCGCGCGTCCTCGGGCAGGGCCTTGCCGGCATCGCGCCGTTCATCGCCGGCTTTTTGGTCGGCGACCTCATCTGGTTTTCCGTCGCGGCGACCGGGCTCGCTGTGCTCGCGCATGAATTTGCGGGAGTCTTCACGGCGATCCGGCTGGCCGGCGTCGCCTATCTCCTCTATCTCGCCTGGACGATGTGGCGGGCGCCCGCGCGTCCCGCCGATGTTGGGCCCGTGCAAAGCGCCAGCGGCGCGCGGTCGTTCCTGGGCGCGCTGTCGCTGACGCTGGGCAATCCCAAGGTGATCGTGTTCTTTCTGTCGATCATGCCGCTCGTCGTCGACCTCGATGCGATCAATGCGAAGACGGCGATCACGCTGGCGGCGACGATGATGGGCGTGCTGAGTTCGGTGCTGCTGACTTACGCCCTCGCCGCCAACCGGGCGCGCAAATTGTTTCGCTCCTCGCGCGCGATGAAGATGATCAACCGCGGCGCGGCGGGCGTGATGGCGGGCGCGGCGCTGGCGATCGCGGCGCGCTGAAATACGCGCTTCTATTCATGCGCAAATAGGACAATATGGCTGACCTGATCGCTATTGGCGAACCTCTGTTCGAACTCAACCAACCGGGCGACGACGCCCCTTTCCAGCCTGGCTATGGCGGCGACACGTCCAACGCCGTCATCGCCGCCGCCCGGTCGGGCGCCTCGACCGGCTATTTCACCGCGGTCGGAGCCGATCGTTTCGGCCGATCGCTGGTCGAATTGTGGAAGGCCGAGGGGGTCGACGCGAGCCGGGTGATCGTCAATAACGGCGCCCATACCGGCATCTATTTCGTCACGCATGGCCCGGACGGCCACGAATTTTCCTATCTGCGCGCCGGTTCGGCCGCCAGCCGCATGACGGAGGCCGATATCCCCGCCGATTACATCGGCGCGGCGCGCCTGCTGCATGTCTCGGGCATCAGCCAGGCGATCTCCTCCTCGGCGGCGGACGCTGTCTTCGCCGCCATCGAAATCGCCAGGGGGCGTGGGGTTTTCGTCTCCTACGACACCAATCTGCGCCTCAAGCTCTGGCCGCTGACGCGGGCGCGTGCGGTGATCCATGAAGCGATGAAAAGCGTCGACATCGCATTGCCCGGCCTCGACGACGCGCAGAAACTGACCGGCCTCGATCAGCCCGATGCGATCGTCGATTTCTATCTCCGGCTCGGCGCGAAGATCGTGGCGCTGACGCTGGGCAAGGAAGGCGCGCTGGTGGCGACGCCGCAGCGGCGCGAAAAGATCGCCTCTATCAAAGTCGACGCTGTCGATGCGACGGGCGCCGGCGACGCCTTCGACGGCGCTTTTCTCGCCGAATATTTGCGCGCCGGCGACCCGTTTCAGGCCGCCCGTTTCGCCAATGTCGCGGCGGCCCTTTCGACGCGCGGCTATGGCGCCGTGCCGCCGCTGCCGACGCGCGCACAAACGCTGACGGCGCTCGCCAAAACGTGAGAAGCGATACAAAGCTGTGGTCGAGGTTGCGCAGCCGGTCCGGCGCCGCTAAGGCATAATCGAGCGTTTCTCGATAGTTTCCCTTTCAGGATTATGGCTTTGGGCGAAGAGATGGGCCCGCGCCTCGACACAGCGGCCGTGCGCGATCGCTTGATCGAGGCAGCCCGCGAGGCGGGTGCGATCGCGTTGCAGTTCTTCCGTCCGGGAGAGCGCACCAGTGCGCGCATCGAATACAAGGCCGGCGGTTCGCCCGTCACCGAAGCTGATCACGCCGTGGACGCGTTCTTGCGCACGCGCCTCAGCGCGGCTTTCGCCGGCGCCGGCTGGCTGTCGGAGGAGACCGAGGACGATCCGGCGCGCCTGGCCTGCGCGAGCGTGCTCATCGTCGATCCGATCGATGGGACGCGCGGGTTCCTGGCGGGCGATCCGCGCTGGGCCGTTTCGATCGCGCTTGTCGTCGCCGGCCGTCCCGTCGCCGGCGTGGTTCACGCGCCGGCGCTCGCTGAGACTTATGCGGCGGCGCGGGGGCATGGGTCGACCCTGAACGGCGCGACGATCGCGATCTCCCCTCGTCAAACGCTTGCGGAAGCGCGCATCGCCGGCCCAAAGCCGATGGTGGAGGCGATCGGGCGCGCAGCGGGAGTTTCATTCGATCCGCAGTCAAAAATCCCTTCGCTCGCCTATCGGATGGCGCTGGTCGCCAGCGGCGCGCTCGATCTCGCCCTCGCCTCGGAAAAATCCCATGATTGGGACATCGCCGCCGTCGATCTTATTCTGACGGAGGCCGGCGGCCGGCTCGTCGAAGCCGCGGGCGAGCCCTTGCACTATAATAAGGCGGAGACGCGCCATGGCGTCCTCTTCGGCGCCTCGGCGGGGATGATCGGCTCGTTCGTCGCCGCGGGCCGCCTTGCGATCGGCAGTCCCTTGGCATGAGGAATGCAGGCCGCGACAGCGCTCCGCCGCAATCGGCGACGGGCGCGAGAAGGATGACGAATCTTTCGCATCGTGATAGGAAATCGCCATGACGCAAGCTGCGGACCCTACGCAAACCAACCCATCGACAACCGAGGAATCCAAGCAACTCCTGCATCTGGTTTTCGGCGGCGAATTGAAAAGCCTCGACTCGAATGAGTTTCGCGACCCGTCGAAGATCGACGTGGTCGGCATTTTTCCCGATTACGCGAGCGCCGCGCGCGCCTGGCGCGGCAAGGCGCAAGCTTCCGTCGATAGCGCGCAGACGCGTTATTTCATCGTACACCTCCATCGCTTCCTCGATCCTGCGGGGCTCGCGCGAAAAACGTCCTGATTTCAAAATGCTGAAGCGCCGCAGCCGGGTGGGATTGGTGGGGGAGGCGCCGGGATTTCCGCTGGCGGCTACTGACCCGGCGTCGGCTTGAGGGGCGCATGAAATTGCCGCTTTCGCTCGTCGCCTATCGTCTCGCGACCGGCGCCTTCGCCCCTTTGAGCGGGCCTTTGCTGTCCTGGCGGCTGTCGCGCGGCAAGGAGGATGGCGCGAGAATAGGCGAGCGGCGCGGCGAGCCAGGTCTTGATCGGCCGGCCGGCGTGCTGGTCTGGCTGCATGGCGCGAGCGTCGGCGAGGCGCTGTCTCTGCTGCCGCTGATCGAGAGGCTGACGCAGCGCGGACGCCATGTGCTGATTACGACGGGAACGGTCACTTCGGCCGCGATACTCGCGGACCGTCTGCCCGCCGGCGCTTTTCATCAATTCGTGCCGCTCGACGCCCCTCAATTCATGCGCCGTTTCATCGCGCATTGGCGGCCCGATATCGCGCTGATCGCCGAATCCGAGCTCTGGCCGAATTTCATCGTCGAGGCGGAAAAGGCGGGCACGCCCATCGTTCTCGTCAATGCGCGCCTTAGCGAGCGTTCGTTCCGCCGCTGGAGCGGGCTGAGCGCCTTTATCGGCGCGCTGCTGGCGCGCGTCGATCTGTGCCTTGCGCAGAGCGAAGGCGACGGCGAGCGCTTCGCCGCGCTCGGCGCGCCTAATGTGCGGCTTGTCGGCAATTTGAAATATGACGCGCCGGCGCCGCCCGCCGATCGACAAGAACTCGCATCCCTGTCGGGCCGAATATCGGGCCGCCAGGTCTGGATCGCCGCCTCGACCCATGCGGGCGAGGAAATTCTGATCGGCGAGGCGCATCGCATTCTGGCGCGCACTTTCCCCGATCTGCTCACCCTGATCGCGCCGCGCCATCCTCAGCGCGGCGCCAGGATCGCCGCGCAGTTGCAAGAGCTCGACCTCAATTGCGCGCTTCGCTCGGCGGGCGCGCAACCCAGCGCCGAAACAGCGGTCTATATTTGCGACACGATTGGAGAACTCGGCCTGTTCTATCGATTGGCCGGCGTGGTTTTCGTCGGCAAATCGCTCGTTCCTGGCGGCGGCCAGAATCCGATCGAGCCCGCCAGGCTCGCCAGCGCCATCCTGCATGGACCGCAGGTCGCCAATTTCGCCGATGTCTACGCCTTGCTCGATTCGGCCGGCGGCGCCGCATTGGTGCGTGATGCTGAGGAGTTGGCGCAGACGCTCGCGGCGCTTTTTATCGATGGCGGACGCTTGCGTGCGATGGCGCGCGCCGCCGCCCAGATCGTGGAGGGCCAAACCGGCGCGGTCGATCGCACTGTCGAGGCGGTCGAGCCCTATTTGGCGCGGGCGGCGCTGGAGCCGGCGTCTTGAGGGCGCCAGGCTTTTGGGCGCGACGCGAGCCGGGCGTCCTCGCTCTCGGCCTGGCGCCTTTGGGCGCGCTCTACGGCGCCTTCACCGCGAGGCGCATGGCGCGGCCGGGCTTGCGGGTCGGCGTCCCGGTCATTTGCGTCGGGAATTTTGTCGCTGGCGGCGCGGGCAAGACGCCCGCCGCCATCGCCATCGCGCATCTGCTGCGCGATAGGGGCGAGAAGGTCGCGTTCTTGTCGCGCGGCTATCGCGGCGCGGCGCGATCCGGCGCTGTCGCGGTCGACCCGAACATTCACCGCGCCGAGGACGTGGGCGACGAGCCTTTGTTGCTCGCCCGCGTCGCGCCATGTTTCGTCGCACGCGATCGACGCCTTGCCGCGCAAGCCGCGATCGACGCCGGCGCCAGCGTCCTGGTCCTCGATGACGGCCTGCAGAGCCCGGCGCTCGCCAAGGATTGCAGCTTCGCTCTCATCGATGGCGGGGCCGGCTTTGGCAATGGCCTCTGCCTGCCTGCCGGTCCTTTGCGCGCGGCGCCGGCCATGCAACTGCCCTATGTTTCGGCCGTGGTCTTCGTTGATGGCGTCTCGGACGCCAGCGTAGCGGCGCATGAGGCCGTCTCGGAGAAGATGATCCTGAACGCGCGTCTTGAGCCTGATCCTCTCGTCGCGGCGAATTTGCGCAACCAGAATGTTCTGGCTTTCGCCGGCATCGGGCGGCCGGATAAGTTTTTCGCCACCCTCAGGGCGCTGGGCGCGCGCGTGGTCGTCGCGCGCGGCTTTGCCGATCACCAGCTTTATTCGTCGGCGCAACTGGACGGGCTTCTTGCGGAGGCCGCCAATCTCCGGTTGACCCCGGTGACGACGCAGAAGGATGTTGTGCGCCTGGCGCCGGCCTATGCGGAGAAAGTCGTAGTTTTGCCCGTGGCCTTGCGCTTCGATGAGGCCGGTCAGGTCGCGGCTCTGCTGACCGAGGCGCTGGCCAAGCGACGGGCGACGCCTTGAAGGACGATCGTTCCGGAAAAGGCTTGACCGGGCGCTCGCTATGGCGAGGCTCACGATCCCCAGCGGGATCGATTCGAAAGAGGAGATTTGATATGAAACCGGCGCTTCTGGCGGCTTTTGCCGCGCTGACTTTGGCAGGCTGCAATTCCCCCGGCCCCATGCCGGCCGCCGCGCCGCCGGCGCCCAATTCGATCGTCGTGGCGCCGTCCAATTTCCAGATGCCGCAAGGGAGCGGCTGCGCGGGCGAGGTCGCTCGCTACCGGGCCGTTCAGGACGACGATCTGGCGATGGGTCAGATCGCCAAATCGGTCTACAATCAAATCCATGCCGAGATCGCGGCGGCCGAGCAGACCTGTTCGGCGGGCCATGATGAGGAAGCGCGCGCGATGATCCTCGCCTCGCGCAAGCGCCACGGCTATCCGACGGCGCTTTAAGCGCCGGCCAGCGCGTAGCGCAGGAAATCGGCGATAAAGCGCGGGCAGTTGATTGTTTCGATGTCCGGCGCGCGGCGTACGATATGCATCCGCCGCAGCTCCGCATTCAGGTCATCAGCGAGGAAGGAATCGACGCGAGTCTTGATGCTTTGCGCGGTCGCGGCGACGCGCATGATCTTCATGCAGGCGATGCGCGGCGGCGCATAGACGATCGTCCATTCCGGCCCCATCGCGACTTCATCGGGCGAAATGCCGGTCTCCTCCTGCAATTCGCGCCGAACGCTCGCGGCGAGATCGACGCGGTCGCCGAAAATGTCGCTTGGGTCGGGCGTGCCGGCGGCGAAATAAACCGACCCCGCATTGGCCGTATGAGCGGCCATTTCACCAAGCAGAAAAGCGCCGTCGGACGATTGCAGCGCGGCCATCGAGAAACAATTGCACACGGCTGCGTCCGGAAATCCAAAATCGCGCCAGGCGAGAAAGGCTTTGAAATCCGTCTCGAAATAGGCGCCGCGCAAAATCGTCGCGCCATCGTTCCGCTTCGCAAATTCGTGGCGCCCCAACAGCAAGACGCGGCCGTCGAACATAAGCGGCAGGGCCGCCTTGCGCTGGGCCCAATGCGCGGCGATTTGATCGGCCTGGCTTTGGGCGAACGCCCAAGGGGCAGGCTCATAGGCCAGATCAAGTTCCGTAACTTCGAAAATGCGCGCGTCCGCCTCGCTCATAGGTCGATCGCGCCCTGTGAGACGACGATCGCCGATCCGCCGATGGTGGCCGATAGAAGCGCGCCATGTTCGACGTCGATTCCAAGCGAAATGAAGCTCGGCCGGCCCATTTCGAGGCCCTGTTCGATGACGAACATATGCTCGCCGTCGCCAGGGCGCTCGAACTGCATGATGACGCCGGCGAAGGCGGCCGCGGCGCTGCCGGTCGCGGGATCTTCGACAATGCCCAAACCCGACCAGAACATGCGCGCATGCCAGGTCGAGCCGTTGCTCACGACCTCATTGGTGTAGAGATAAACGGCCGGGCCGCCGCTCTCGCCCCAGAGTTTGAGATTGGGCCGCACTTTGGCCATTGCCGTGAGGCTGGCGATGGGGATGAACAGATTGGGCTTGCCCGCGCCATACATTGTGGGTCGATGGGACCCAAAGCCGATATCGGCGGCGCTGAGGCCGAGGCCGGCGGCCAGCGCTTCGTCGGACGGCGCCTCGCCGGTCTTTTCGGGAAGGCGGGGCAGCGTGAAATAGGCGGCCATCGCCTGACCTTTGCGATGGCGCGCGATGCAGACGACATCGCCGACCTGCTCCTCGACGACGATGCGCAAATCCTCGCGCGCGAGCAGTTCGGGCGCGCGCAAATGGGCGAGCAGAACGGCGGCCCCCACCGTCGGATGGCCGGCGAACGGCAATTCCTGGACGGGCGTGAAAATCCGCAGGCGCGCGGTATTGATCGGGTTGCGCGGCTCCTTGACGAAAACCGTCTCCGCCAGATTGAATTCGCCCGCAATCGCCTGCATTCTGGCGTCGTCGAGCCCCTCGCTGTCGAGAACGACAGCGAGGGGATTTCCCGCGAGCGCCACATCCGTGAAAACATCGAGCGTGTAGAATTGGCGGCGCATTACGCGTTCCTAGATTCTTTCCGCGACAAACAGGCGCGAGGGACGAATGAATTCTTCCTGCGCGGCGATGATCTCAAGCTCTTGCGATCCCGCTTTCGCGGTCGCCGCGACGAGACCATAGACGGAAGAGGCCGCGAGCGCGATGGCTTCGGACGCGCTATGCGTTCGCAGCCAATGGGCGAGGAAAAGCGCGGCGATGACGTCGCCCGCGCCATTCACCTTGATCGGCGCCTTGGGCGTGCGCAATCGCCAAAGCGCGCCATTCTCGGAAACCACCATGTCGATCGCATCAGCGGGCGTGTCGTCGAGGGCGAGCGAGGTGACGAGGATCACGCGCGGTCCGCGCTCGTGCAGGGCGCCCAGCGCCGCGCGCGCGCCGCTCATGTCGGTCGAAGGCAGATTCGAAAGCAGATCGAGTTCGAAATGGTTCGGCGTCAGGATCGTGGCGGCGGGCAGGGCGCGCTCGCGCATGAATTCGACAACGCCCTCGCGCACAAAAATGCCGCGCCCGACATCGCCGAGTACAGGATCGCAGCAATAGACCGCTTCGGCGTTTTGATCGCGGACGGCGCCGACGCCGCGCAAGATCGCCGCGCCAATTTCCGGCGAGCCCATATAGCCGGACAGAACGCCATTGCAGCGGGCGAGGGCGCCACGCGCGGCGACGCCCGTCACGCAATCGTCGATCATCGCGGCGTCGAAAACCTGGCCGCGAAAATCGGGATAGCCGGTGTGATTGGAAAACTGCACCGTGTTGATCGGCCAGACCTCGCAGCCGATCCTCTGCAATGGAAACGCCGCCGCCGAATTGCCGACGTGGCCATAGACGACGTGGGACTGGATCGACAGGATGGAGACAGGAGGGGAATGGGGCATGGGGTCCGATGAGGCTTTAGCGGGCGGTGTGATGAGGATCAGGCGCGCCCAAACTTCGACTTTTGAAGGCGCGGTTAAGCGGTCGCCCGCGATGGCGCGCCGAGCTGGCCGAACGAGTCCTCCACCAGACTCATATGATGAAACATCGCGGCATGCGCCGCCGACGCGTCGCATGCGACGATGGCTTTGACGACGGCGGCATGTTCGGCATGCGAGCGCGAGCTGCGCCCCTCGGTTCGAAACTGTGCGCGTCGAAACGGCGCCAGTCGCCGCCGCAGCGCCGTGGCGAAATCGGACAGGATTTCGTTATGCGCGCCGAGATAGATCTGGGTGTGGAAGTTGATATTGGCCGCGGCGTAGGCGTCGCGATCATCGCGCAGCACGATCGCCTCCATCGTCTCCTGAAGACCCTGCAAACGGCGCCGTTCGATCGGCGTCATGCCCATCGCCGCCAGCCGAGCGCATGTCGCCTCGATCTCCGCCATGGCGCCGAACATCATTTCGAGTTGAGACGAGGTGACGTTTGCGACCGTGGCGCCGCGCCGGGGTTTGACATCGATCAGGCCCGTCGAGGCGAGCTGTCGCAGGGCCTCGCGCACCGGCGTCCTTGATACGCCGTAGCGCTCGGCCAGCATGCCTTCGTCGAGCCGAAGCCCAGGCTGGAATTCGCCGGACAGCACGGTCTCGGCAATGGCTTCGGCAAGCCGATCGGACTGCGTCGAACCTTCGAACTTAGCCTGCCTCAACGACGCATTCCGATCTGCTCCAAAGCCCGGTCTTTGTGCAGGGTTAGCATAGAATATCAGCATGCAAAACCATAATTTAAGCATACAAATATACGATTTTGCATACATAATGGCAATCGTGCATGCAGATATTGCGAGGGCTTTCGATGCCTCCGTCCGTACACCCTGTCGATGAGGTGTTGCCGCTGCCCAAGCTGGTCGCCCTGGGCCTCCAGCACGTTCTTGTCATGTATGCGAATGCGGTCGCCGTGCCGCTGATTCTGGGCGGCGCGCTCCATCTGCCGAAGGATCAGATCGCTCTGCTGATCAATGCCGACCTCTTCGCCTGCGGCATCGCGACGCTCATCCAGACCATCGGAATCGGCCCGGTCGGCATCCGGCTGCCGATCATCATGGGCGTGACGGCGGTCGCGATTTCTCCGATGCTCGCCATGGCCGCCATGCCCGGCGTCGGGCTCCCCGGAATCTATGGCGCGGTGCTCGTTGGCGGCGTGTTCGGGCTCTGCGCCGCGCCGTTCATCAAATATGTGCTGCGATTCTTCCCGGCGGTGGTGACGGGGACGATCATCACGATGATCGGCGTCGTGCTGATGCGCGTCGGCGTCGCCTGGGCCGGCGGGGGGGCGGCCGCGTCGGATTTTGGCGCTGCGGGCTATCTGTCGATCGCCGCGCTCGTGCTGGCGGTCATCCTGCTCGTCATCCGATTCGCCAAAGGCTTTGTGCAGAACATGGCCGTCCTGATCGGCATCGCCGCGGGATATGTCGCCACCATCGCACTGGGCTGGACGGATTTTTCCGGCATCCAGAGCGAGCCGCTGCTTCGGATCGTGCTGCCCCTGCAGTTCGGCTTGCCGGAATTCACCCTCGTCCCTTGCCTCACCATGTGCCTGGTCATGACCATCGTCTTTATCGAGGCGACGGGCATGTTCCTCGCGCTCGGGTCCATGACGGGCCGGCAGATCGGCGCCGACGACGTCAAGCGCGGTCTTCGCGCCGATGCGATCGGCACGATCATCGGCGCGCTATTCAACACTTTTCCCTATGTCTCCTACTCGCAGAATATTGGCCTCGTCAGCGTCACCGGCGTCTACAGCCGCTGGGTCTGCGTCGCCGGCGGAATCATCATGCTGGCGCTCGGCCTCCTGCCGAAACTCGCCTTCATCGTCGCCTCCGTGCCGCCATGCGTCTTGGGCGGCGCCGGCTTCATCATGTTTGGCATGGTGGCGGCGACGGGTATCAAGATCCTCTCAACGGTCGACTTCGCCAGCCAGCGCAACAGCGTTCTTGTCGTCGCGATCTCGATCGGCTTTGGCCTCATCCCGATCGTATCGCCGAATTTCTTCCGGATATTTCCCGACGCGCTCAAACCGATCTTCGGCGACGGCATCATCCTGACGTCGATATCAGCGGTGCTGCTGAACGCCTTCTTCAATCGCACGAGCCAAGCGCAGGCCGAGGCGGACACATTGCTGGCGGCGCAGGCCGCCGAGCACATCTGATTCTGATCGTTCAGACGGGCTTCGATGAGGGAACGCTGCGCTCTCACCACCGGGGCAAAGGTCGGCGTCGCGCCTCAGGCGAATCGAAGACGAGCGACATCTCCTCGCTAAAGCAGCCGCGGCATGAGCGACGGCCTCGGCCTTGAGGCGGACTCGAAATCCTGAGACACTGCGCCGGCAGCCTGCGCTGCGCGCCACGGAGAATTCGTCATGCCCCATATTTCCGCGCACCATCAACCGCGCCGCGCTGACGCATGAGCGACGCCATCGCTTATCTCGCACGCGCCATCGAGCAGGGGCGGGGCCTCTCTCAAGCCGACATTGTCCTCAAGGGCGGACGCATCTTCGATCTCGTCACGGGTTCGCTGGAGAAAAGCGATGTCGCGATCTGCAACGACCGGATCGTCGGGACTTATGGCGATTACCGCGGCGCGGTCGAAATCGATGTTTCGGGCAAGGTGATTGTCCCGGGCTTCATCGACACGCATCTGCATGTGGAATCCTCGCTCATCACGCCGCTGGAATTCGATCGTTGCGTGTTGGCCCATGGCGTCACCACCGCGATCTGCGATCCGCATGAGATCGCCAATGTGCTGGGCGTGACGGGCCTGCAATATTTCCTCGACGCCTCGATGGCGACGGCGATGGATTTGCGCGTGCAATTGTCGAGCTGCGTGCCGGCGACCCATCTGGAGACTTCGGGCGCGCGGCTCGAAGTCGACGATCTGTTTCCGCTCAGCCGCCATCCCAAAGTGCTGGGTCTCGCCGAATTCATGAATTTCCCCGGCGTGCTCGCGCGCGATCCAGCGTGCCTCGCCAAACTCGCCGCCTTCCACGACCGGCGCATCGACGGCCACAGTCCATTGCTGCGCGGCCTCGACCTTAACGGCTATCTCAGCGCGGGCATCCGCACCGACCATGAAGTCACCAATGTGCCCGAAGCCCTGGAGAAGCTTGCCAAAGGCATGCAGATCCTGGTGCGCGAAGGCTCGGTCTCGAAGGATTTGCACGCGCTGGCGCCCATCATCACCGAGCGCAACTCGCCCTTCATCGCGCTCTGCACCGACGATCGCAATCCGCTCGACATCGCCGAGGAAGGCCATCTCGATTTCATGATCCGCACCGCGATCCGCCTTGGCGCGCCGCCGATCGCCGCCTATCGCGCCGCGAGCATTTCGGGCGCGCGCATTTTCGGCTTGATGGATCGCGGCCTCGTCGCGCCGGGCTGGCGCGCCGATCTCGTCGTGATCGACGATCTCGAGACTTGCGCGGTTTCCAAGGTGTTCACCGCCGGCCGGCTGGTTGGCGAAGCCCTGTTTGCGACGCGCGGGACGCTCGCACCCGTCGGCCGCCGCAGCGTCAAGGCGCGCCGCGTTTCGGCGCGCGATTTCGTCGCCAAAGGGGCGGGTCCCTCGACGCAGGCGATCGGCGTCACGCCCGGCAAGATCATCACGCAGCGCGTGCCCGTGACCTTGCCCTATGTCAATGGCGAACGGCAGGTCGACCTCGACCAGGACATGGTCAAGGTCGCGGTCGTCGCGCGGCATGGAATCAACGATAATATCGCCACGGCTTTCGTGCATGGCTTTGGCATGAAGCGCGGCGCCATCGCCTCGTCGGTCGGCCATGATTGTCATAACATCACGGTGGTCGGCGCCAATGAAGAGGATATGGCGATTGCGGTCAATCGGCTGATCGAAATCGAAGGGGGCTTCGCCGTCGCCGAGGGCGGCCGCGTGCTCGCGGAACTTGCGCTGCCCGTGGCGGGCCTGATGAGCCTGCTCAGCTTCGAGGAGGTTCGCGAGGCGCTGGTGCCCTTGCGCGCGGCGGCCAAGAGTCTCGGCGTCGTTCTCGCCGAGCCGTTCCTGCAGGTCGCCTTCCTGCCGCTGCCGGTGATCCCGCATCTGAAGATCACCGATAAGGGGCTGGTCGACGTCGACCGGTTCGAATTGGTGCGCGATTAGCCGGTTCGGCGCGCCGCGCCCCAAACGAAAACCAAGGCAAGCGCCAGCCAGCCAAGGATCATCAGCGAACCGCCGATCGGCGCCGCCATGGGAAACAGGCGCGCGCCGGTAAAAGCCCTTGTCGCAAGATCGGCGCTGAAGACGATCGTCCCCAATCCAAGGCCTGCGCCGTCGATAAGGAGGGCGCGCGCGAAAGCGGCGTCGGCGGCATAGGCGCGGGCGCAGGCGGTCAGGCCGAGCAGCGCCGCCGCGTGCAGGACGAGAAAATAGGCGGCCGTCTGCCCCATTTCGCCGCCGCCCGTATGCGTGGCGGCCGCCGCCAAGGCCACGCCGCCAGCGCCCATCACGGCGGATAAGGCGCCGAGCGCCGGGATAAATCGTTGCATGGAAGACCTCTTCTGGCGGCGCCTAGGGAACCACGAGCGCCCGAAGGCGTTGTTTCGTCAAGCATTTAGCTCTTATGGCAAGACGGCGGAATTGTAATCGCTCATAACAATTTGCCCTTGAAGGAAGGAAACGGGCGGCGCATATATCTTTTGTGCGACGCAACATCTTCTTCCAGAGCCTGCGGCGGCTCATGCTCGTCATTTCTCGTTTCAAGAACGGATAGGATATGAGCCGGCTGAGCAAACGCACCGCGATTATGGCGGCCTCGGCGATGCAGACGGGCATCGACGCGGCGGTCACCATCGCCGCCCGCACCCCCGGCCTCTTGAATCAGAGCTTCAATCCGACCGCCGAAAGCGTGCGCGAAACCCAACGCATGTTCCAGGAGAAGGTCGACGCCGTCTATGAAGGCGCGGCCGCCGCGCAATTCGCCTGGGCCTCTTTCTTTTTGAAAGCCTCGTTCGGCGGCATTCGCAACGCCAGCGATCTGTCGCTTGGCCTCGCCGACGTCGCGGAAGCCGCGATCAGGCCGGCGCGGCGCAAAGTGCGCGCCAACGCCAAGCGGCTTACCGGCCTGCCGAAGATCGGTTAAAGCAGTCCCGTAAGCGAAAGCATCGCCGCGTCGGGAATCGCCCATGCCCTTTGTCCAGCATCTCCATGATTTCATCGCGACCTATGGCTATCTCGCGGTTTTCGTCGTCGTTTGCCTTGAGAGCGCTGGCGTGCCGATGCCGGGCGAAACGGCCTTGGTCACCGCCGCGATTTTCGCCGGTCAGGGCACGCTCGACATCAAATGGGTGATCGCCAGCGCTGCTTTGGCGGCGATCATCGGCGACAATGCCGGCTATTGGGTTGGGCGCGAATTCGGCTTCCCGATCGTTCTGAAATACGGCCGCTACATTCGTCTCGACGAGGCGCGGCTGAAGCTTGGGCAATATCTGTTTCAGCGCCACGGCGGCAAGATCGTGTTTTTCGGCCGCTTCGTCGCCGTCCTGCGCGCTTTCGCGGCATTGTTGGCGGGCATCAACCGGTTGGAATGGCCGCGGTTCTTTGCGTTCAACGCGGCAGGCGGCATTGTCTGGGCAAGCATTTTCGGCTTCGGCGGCTTTTTCCTCGGCCATGCCTTTGAGCATTACGCCAAGCCGGTGGGGATCGCGGCCTTGATCTGCGCCGTCATCGGCGCCGTGGCGGCGAGCCGCTTCATCAGCCATCACGAGCAGAGATTGATAGCCGAAGCGGAAGCCGCCTTGCCCGGCCCGCTGGTCGCGCCGCGCGATCACAGCGGCGCCTAATCCCTTCGCCCCGCGTAGCGGGGAGAAGGTGGCGCGAAGCGCCGGATGAGGGGCAGCGCGTCGCCGAAAATTAGCGTGGCGGACAAACGGCACGGACAGCGCCGCGCCTCACCCCAGCCCTCTCCCCGCTACGCGGGGCGAGGGGGCGGGCAGCGCGACGCCGCGCTCGGTCGGGCCGATCCATACCCGCTTTTGTTCCGAACGGCGCAAGATGTCGACCGAGATCGTGCGGTTGATCTTGTCGGCGTCGAGCAGGCGCAGCAGATCCTCCACGCCGTTCACCGGGCGCCCGTCGAGTGCGATGATCATGTCCCCGGTCAGCAAGCCAGCGTGGTCGGCGGGTCCCGATTGCTCGATGCTCAGGATGCGTGCGCCGGTTGTCTGCGTCAGGCCAAGGCGCAGCGCGATGCGCCGCGGAATCGGCGCCGTGCCGCCGCCAAGGCCGATATAGGCGCGGCGCACCCGGCCGTGCCGCGCGATTTCGCCGAGCACGAAATTGGCGGTGTTGGACGCCACCGCAAAACAGATGCCCTGCGCGCCCATGATGATCGCGGTGTTGATGCCGATCACTTCGCCCGCGGACGAGACCAGCGGCCCGCCCGAATTGCCGGGATTGAGCGCCGCGTCGGTTTGCACGACGTCCTCGATCATGCGCCCGCTCTTGGAGCGCAGCGAACGCCCCAGCGCCGAGACGACGCCCGCGGTGACGGTCGCGTCGAAGCCGAGCGGATTGCCGATCGCGATCGCGATCTGGCCGCGCCGCAGTTTCGAACTGTCGCCAAGCTTGGCGGCCGGCAGCGTGACGCTGTCGTCGATGCGCAGCAGCGCGAGATCGCAATCGGGGTCGTCGCCAAGCACGCGCGCGTGGAATTGGCGCCCTTCGAGCGTCAAGACTTCGGCGCCGCGCGCGCCCTGCACGACATGGCTGTTGGTCAGCACCAGCCCGTCGGGCGAAACGATCACGCCGGAGCCCGAACCGCCATTAGCGCCGTTGCGCTTGATGTCGATGCGCACGACGCTGGGGCCGACGCGATCGACGACATCGCTGACCGCGCGCGAATAGGCGTCGAGCGCCTCGGCGTCGCTGACGGCCGAGGGGGCGCCGGAGCCGGAGGATTGCGAGCCTGAATCGAGCGCGAAAACGACGTTGGATGGGGTGGGGGATGAATCGAACATAGGCGAGATATGGGAAGCGGCGCCGGGCGCGACAAGATGGCGCCCATGCGGCCGCCGGCCCCGCGCGTTCAATGGATATCCGGCTCCGCCAGCGTCTCGCCGCGCTCGAGGAAGTCGAAATCGCAGCCCTCGTCGGCCTGCCGGATCGAGCGGGCGAATAGAGCGCCATAGCCGCGCGACAGGCGTGGCGGCGGCGGTTTGAACGCCGCGCTTCGGCGGCCAAGTTCCGCCTCGCCGACTTCGAGATCGAGACTGCGGTTTTCGACATTGACGGCGATGATATCGCCGGTGCGCGCCAAAGCTAGCGGGCCGCCGATATAGGCTTCGGGCGTCACATGCAGAATGCAGGCGCCATAGCTCGTGCCGCTCATCCGCGCATCGGAAATGCGCAGCATGTCGCGCACGCCGGCGCGCACCAGTTTCTTGGGGATCGGCAACATGCCCCATTCGGGCATGCCGGGCGCGCCTTGCGGACCGGCGTTTTGCAGCACCAGCACATGGTCGGGCGTTACGTCGAGATCGTCGCGCTCGACGCTTTCCGCCATCTCGTCATAGCTTGAGAAGACCAGAGCCGGGCCGCGATGGGCGCGCAGCCGCGGATCGGCCGCGGCCGGCTTCATCACTGCGCCGCGCGGCGCGAGATTGCCATAGAGGATGGCGAGGCCGTCGCGGCCGGCGACGGGATTGTCGAGCGAGCGGATGACGTCGGGCAGCCAGACTTTGCTTTCCGCGATATTCTCGGCCAGCGTACGGCCATTGACCGTCTGCTGACCGAGGTCGAGCAACCCGGCCATTTGTGCGAGCAAGGCGCCTAGGCCGCCGGCGTAGAAGAAATCCTCCATCAGGAATTGCCCGGTCGGCCGCAGATTGGCGATCACCGGCGTGCGCCGCGCGATCTCGTCGAAGCGCTTGAGATCGAGCGCGACGCCGGCCCGCCGCGCCATCGCGATGAGATGGATGATCGCATTGGTCGAGCCGCCAAGCGCCATCAGAACGGCGACCGCATTGTCGAACGAGGCGGCAGTCAGGATCGCGGAGGGACGCACATCCTCGAACACCATTTCGACGGCGCGCCGCCCGGTCTCGGCCGCCATGCGCGCATGGGCGGAATCGGCGGCGGGGATCGAGGAAGCATTGGGCAACGTCATCCCGAGCGCCTCGGCCAGCGCGGTCATGGTCGAGGCCGTGCCCATCGTCATGCACACGCCATAGGAGCGCGCGATGCCCGCCTCCATCTCGCTCCAGTCGGCCTCGCTAATCTTGCCGGCGCGTTTCTCGTCCCAATATTTCCAGACGTCCGAACCGCTGCCGAGCGTCTGGCCGCGATAGGCGCCGCGCAGCATCGGCCCGGCGGGCATGAAGATGGCGGGAAGGTCGGCGCTGATCGCGCCCATCAGCAGGGCAGGGGTGGTCTTGTCGCAGCCGCCCATCAGCACGACGCCATCGACCGGATGCGAGCGGATCAGCTCTTCGGCCTCCATCGCCAGGAAGTTGCGATAGAGCATGGTGGAGGGTTTGACGAAGGTTTCCGACAGCGACATGGCGGGAAGCTCGATCGGAAACCCGCCCGCCTGCAGCACGCCGCGCCTGACCTCTTCGGCCCGCGTCCTGAAATGGGCGTGGCACGGATTGATGTCGCTCCAAGTGTTGATGATCGCAATGACCGGCTTGCCGGCGAAATCGGCGCGGTCATAGCCCATCTGCAACAGCCGCGAGCGATGGCCGAACGAGCGCAGATCCTGCGGCCCGAACCAGCGGTAGCTGCGGAAATCCTCGGGTCGTTTGCGCGGGCGGCTCATGGTGGGCTCCGTCTACGGGGCGCGGCGAGTTTAGTCCCGCGGAACGAGGAATATCAAAGGGATGCGAGACGGTTTAGTTTCGCGCTTGTTCGGGATTCCTTGCAGCGAAAACACCTGACCGTCATTGCGAGCGGCAGCGAAGCAATCCAGACGAGGGCTGCCAGAGCCAAAGTCTGGATTGCTTCGTCGCTTCGCTGCCTCGCAAGGACGGATGACCGATCGCGAGGGTGGGGCTGAACGACGCAACATGTAACGCCGACAATGATATCGGGGAAATCCGGGATTGTCGAGAAATTGTCGATGGAGTCAATATTTTACTGAATGATATCAATGCATTATGATCTGATTTGCCGAGCTGCGGCGGTCAACATGGGGTTGGTGAGAACCGACCGGACTGGCGACAATTCGAATTTGGTCAGGAGATGGGCTCGTCCACTGCCGCTGCAATCCCGTAAGCCGATCGTAACCTCATCGGGAAGGACCCAGCGCCATGCGCCGCCGGCTCACAATTTTCATCCTTCTGCTCGGCGCTTGGGCGTCGACGCCGGCGCTCGCCCTCAACACTGACGATTACGCCGCGATGATGGGGATGCTTTGGCGGCTGCGGGAGCCTGTTTGTCCGTCGATGTCGTTCGATCCCGCGATATTCGTGAAAGCGATGAAGCTGCCGGGCGGCAGCCCTGAAGCCGTGCGGCGCAGCCATCGCGCCGCCTTCGATCGCGGCTATGCCATTGGCACGGAGTGGATCGGCCAAGGCTCGACGAGCGACTTCTGCAAAGCGGTCCAGACTTTTTTCGACGGCAAGCACGATTTCTGGGGCGCTGTGAAAGAGACGCCGGACGCGCCGGTTCCGGGCTTGACGATCCGCGACTGACATTGGCGGAACTTCGTCTCGGGATTGCGCCGCCCCTCATCCGTCATGCTGCGCATGACACCTTCTCCCCGCTACGCCTACGGCATTCACACGAGTGATTCCCATTAGGGTCGATGTGTGATTCAAGCGCCTTTTGTTGCGGGGCGCGATGGGTCATGGCT
>NZ_LMUI01000011.1:1075875-1154001 GCF_009765995.1 Methylocapsa sp. S129 | reverse complement strand
TGCTATTACAAACCCCCAGGCCCCAAGACCATGGCTGAGGGATGGCGACGGTTGGCCGACTTGCTCGAAGGATATGCAATCGCTCAACGCAAATCACTCGTGTGAATCCCGTAGCCTTGTGGGGGAGGGTTAGGGAGGGGGGTCGCGCTGAACTATCAATGTGAGATACGGTAATTTTTCGGATAGTACAGTGCGACCCCTCCCTAACCCTCCCCCACAAGGGGGGAGGGAGAAGAGGCGCCCTTTCAATTTGGCTGACGCACGCCATCGGCATGAACTTCGGCGCCCGGCGGTACGCAACGCAGGAACCGCCCAGCTTCACTTCGCCCCCTCCACCACCACGATCTCGCTGCGCTTGACGCCGAGCGCGGCGGCGAGGAGTCGCAAGCGGTCGCCAACGACTTCGCTGTCGGGGGCGCGCGCGGCGGCGGCGACTTCGAGGCGCACACAATCAGCCTCGATGCGCAAATGTGCGCCGGCCAGCATCGCGGGCGCGCCACCGGAAAAGCGATAGGCGAGCAGGATCGCGCGGCCGAGGATTTGCGCGCGCCGGCGCAAGGCGGGCGACAGCAGGCCGATCGCCGGGCTGAGACAGGGCGCATCAAGCCGCCCCGCATAGCGCGCGTGAATCGCCGCGGCGACGAAAACGCGCTCGGCATGATCGACGCCGATGAAAGGAAACTGCAGCAGCCTCCGAAAGCTTTCCTCGGCGCGCAGATCGGGATGATCGCGCCAGGCGATGTCGGACAGCGCGCAGACCGCGACGCGCAGCCGCGTCTGCGCCGGCGCCTCGCCGGGAAAAAGATCGGCGGTCCAGGCGACGAGCGCCAGCGCGAAATCGGGCACGCGCGCCAGCGGCAGGCCGACGAGCTGCGCGCCTTCGACAAGCGGATCGAGATAGCGCTCGGCCTCGTCGAGCTGCGCATAGAGAAAGCCCTCGCGCAAGCCGAGCGCCGAAAACACGACGCGCTCAGGCGCCAGGCGCTTCAGCACGCGATCGAGCGTGAAAGCCGCCGCCGGCAAGGTGCGCGCACGCCGCTCGGCGACGCCGGGCGTCGCGGCGAGCTTGGCCGGCGAGAGGCGCAACAGCATCTTGGCGAAGCCGCGCGCCTCAGTAGCGGCCAGGGTATAGCCATGCACGACCCGCACGGGCGCGCCGACCGTCTCCATATGCGCCTTGGCGAAAGCGCGCCAGCCGCCGCCGACGGCGTAGAAGGTCGGCTTGGCGAATTCGGACGGCAAATTCTCGCGCAGCATCGCGTCGACGCGGCGCTTGGCCTCGGCGAGGCCTTCGGCGAGCAAAGCCTCGACCGGCAGCGCGCCGAGCGGCAGGCTGACCCAGCGCTCGCCGACGCGGTCGTCAAGCGCCTCGGCGATTTCGAGGCTGCCGCCGCCCATATCGCCGACCAGTCCGACGGGCCGGAAGAAGCCGGAGATCACGCCGAGCGTCGCAAAGCGCGCCTCTTCGGCGCCGCTGAGAATGCGCACCGCAAGGCCCGATTCCGCGGTGATCGCGGCGGCGAGCTCCCCGCCGTTGCTGGCGCGCCGGATCGCCTCGGTCGCGGTCGCCTCGATCCGCGTCACGCCCATCGCTTCGGCGATCGCGCGAAAGCGGCGCGCCGCCTGGACGGTGCGGCGAAAACCGTCCGGCTGGATCGCCCCGGTTTGCGCGAGACCTTCGCCGAGACGGCACAGGGATTTTTCATTGAAGCGCGGCAGCGGCGCGCGGCCGAGCTGGTCATAGACGACGAGGCGCACCGAATTGGAGCCGATGTCGACGATGGCGTAGGGCGCGCGATCCGCCCGACCGGCGCGTTCGGGATTGAGATCAAGCGGACGCTGAAGGGCGGCGTCTTTTCGGCTCGGCTCCCTGGCCATCGCGCTCCCCCGGTCTTTCCCGCCGATTGCGACGGATTGCGCCGATCATAGACGAGGCCGGGAGCCGACGCCTACGGTTTCTGGCCGGCCGCGTTCGGCGCGGCGGGATTGGCCGGGGCCGCGACATCTGGCGAGGGAACCTTTGCGGTGCCGAAATCAGCGCCGCTCTGCATTTCCAGACAGGTCAGCATCTCGACATAGCTGGTCATCAAGGCTCCCGGCTCGGCGCAGGTCGCCCGCGCATTGACCGAAAATTGCGTCCATTTTTTCTGGAGCTGCTCACGCGCGGCTTGTTCGTCATGCACGCAACTGTCGAAAGCGCTCGACTTGTCCTCGGGCAGAGCCGCAGTCCGGGCGTCCTGACATATTCTGTGCGGATCCGCGTTCGGCACGGATGCGGCCAAAGCGATTAAGATCAGCACAGGCGTCATCGGCAAACCTCCGCTTGTCTCTCCCGGCCTCTAGCCACGCGGCCGCCGCCAGCCGGAGATTATTGAAAATGCGATCAAGCTGCAATCATTCCGGGCGCGCATCGACAAAGGTCGTCATTCGCATTTTCCTAAAACGACGCGCCAATCGGCAGCGCGGCTCTCGCCGCCAGGCCCCGGGACGCCGGCGCCGTGGGCCTATGCACCCCCCACATCAGGCGGGCGACATCGACGCGCATGCAACGGCCCATCTGGGCGATCGCGATTTTTCCGGCGTCGTCCTCGTTGTCAGCTTCGATAAGAGCCGTGCGCGCCACCGGCGCCGTCCTGTCGAGGCTGTCAAAGTAATAGGCGTGCCATGTCGATTTGGCCATATCGCGTCCTTTCCCGATGGATTGGACGCAAACGTGGCGAGACGCACAAAAGTTCCGCGCCGATTGACGTTTTTTCGGAACGGCAAAGGGCTGCCCTCACCGGATGCTCACGCCGCGCTTGGCCGCCCCGTGGCGGACGCCCCGCCTAGCGCCGAGGCGCAGACAATCGCGTTGCGGCCGTCGTTTTTGGCGCGATAGAGCGCGCGGTCGGCGTCTTGCATCAGCACCTCCAGCCCGATGTCCAGGGCGTTCGGCGCCCATGCGCCGACGCCGGCGCTGATCGTCGCCACTTTGGCGGGGCTCGCGTCGTGCTCGATCGCCAAAGCGAGAACCGCCCGGCGGATGCGATCGGCCATGATCATGGCGCCGCTTTCGTCGGTATTGGGCAACAGGACGGCGAACTCCTCGCCGCCGTAACGCGCGACAATATCGCCCGGCCGGGGCAGCGTGTTTTTTATCGCTCGGCTGACCTGCTTCAGACATTCGTCGCCGGCCGGATGGCCGTAACGGTCGTTGAAGGATTTGAACCAGTCGACGTCGATCATGATCATGGCGAGGCGCGTCTTGTCGCGCAGCGCGCGCCGGTGCTCTCGCGCAAGGGCGTCGTCGAAAGTCCGTCGGTTGGCCAGGCCCGTCAGTCCGTCCTGTCCCGCCAGCGCTTCGAGGCGTCGATTGGCCTCTTCGAGCTGATCCTCGGCGGCCTTGCGCACGGAAATGTCGCGCATCGACCCGATCACGCCCGATGGCGCGCCGGTCTGCTCATCTCGCATCGTTCTCAGTTGCGCCTCGATCCAGATCCAGTTTCCATTGGGATGGCGCATGCGATTGGCGACGACCGCGCGCTCCGACTGGCCGGAAAGCACGGATTGAAAAACCTGCGCGACACGCTCGGCGTCATCGGGATGGGTCGTGCCGAAGGCGCGTTTGCCGATCAGGTCCTCGGGCTCGTAGCCGAGAATCTCCCTGCAGGCGGGCGAGACATATTGGCGTACGAGATCGCGATCATATTGAAACACCATGTCGGCGCCATTTTCCGCCAGAAAACGGTAGCGCATCTCGCTTTCCTTGAGGCGACGCTCGGCGGCGACGCGCAGGTCGATGTCGCGAACGACGACGACGCGCTGACGCGGCTGTCCAGCCTCCACCGCGATCTCTCGTGAAACGGCCTCGACCCAGACGTAACCGCCATCCTTGCGGCGCATGCGATATGTCGCGATCGTCGGCGCGCCATTGCTCCACTTGAATCGGTTGTCGAGGACCCCGACATCCTCGGGATGGATCGCTTCCTTCGAAGATATCCGAAGCATTTCCTCCGGTTCAAAACCAAGCAGCGTGCGGCAAGCCGGAGAAGCGTAGAGGCGCTGCCCGTCGCCGCCGATAAGCAGGATCAAGTCGGTCGCGTTGGCCGCGAGCAGCCGGAGCTGGCGCTCGCTCGCGCTGAGCTTTTCTTGCGCGACCGCGATGCCATCGGCCATATCGCCGAGCGTCTTGCCCAAAGCGCGAAATTCGGGTGCCTGCCACGCAGCCATATCCGCGCGCGCGGCGAGATCTCCCGCGCCAAGCTTTTTCGCTGTTTCGACCAGGGATCGGATCGCCCCAAATTGCGTGCGATCGGCAAACAGCCACGCCGCTCCGGCCGCGATAAGCGCGGTGAAGAGGGCAACCACGACGCCCATCATAAGGCGCCAGTCGGCGTCCGCCATCACCGTTGCGCGCGACAGGCCGACCGCGACCATAAGCCCGGAGCCGCCGCCCGCGATCAGCGGAGCGAATCCAAAGATTCTTGACGTTCCATCGACATCGACCGCTTCAACCGAACCCCCGTCGGGATGGGCAAGCATCGCCGAAACCAGGGGGGAGCCCGTGAGCGTCGTTCCCGCCAGCCTAAGCTGACCGGAAGAACGAGCGAGGATTGTCGCGGCGCGGCTGTCTATCAGTGACAGGGTCGCATCCTTCGCCGTCGCAAAGTCCCACGCATGTTGTGCGGCGCGGTCCAAATCCAGGCTGACATAGGCGATGCCCGTCGGCGTCTCGTCCCCAGCCGAAGCGCGCAGCGGCGTCGCGGCGACGACGATCGGCTTTCCGGTGATCGGCCCGATCAAAAACTTGCCGACGACGAATGCCGACGGCGGCGCGGCCATCGCGATTCGAAAAAGGTCCGTATCGCGGAAAGCCAGCAATTTGGCGGGAAGGCTCATGCAGGTGACCATGCCCTTGGCGTCCGCTACGCCGATCGACGTGAATTGCGGATATTCGCGGCCGATCGCCTGAAGGGCGGCGTGACAATTCTCCGGACTCGCCGCCGTGACCTGCGGCAGGCGCCGAAGCATCGAGAGCACGGTTTTGGCGTCCTGAAACCCGTCGTCCTGCCGCTCCGCGCCGAGCCGCGCCAGATCCTGGGCGCGGGTCGTGGCCGCTTGAAAAATGAGCTGGCGATTCTTGATGACGCCGACAAGCAGCACCGCCAATAGCGGCAGGATCGCGATGAGCACCACGAGCGAGAGCTGCGGCCTGACGCCAATTCTGGCGATCAAGGGTAAGATCCGCCGACCCAGCACCTGGCCATCCCTTGTTTTCTAAATTTGAAAAAAACTCCTTGAGCAATTCAGCACGAAACAACCAAGAGAAAGTTAAATGCTGTCAAATGTTTGTTGGGATTGCCGCCAGCGATCGCGCCCGCAATATGGTTTTTACCCAAACCAATACGCAAAGCATTGATATTGCTATACTTTCTGATACTTTTGGGGTTCGTGCCGCTAGGGAACAGGAAACCACCGGAAAACTTCCGTGGGACCGAGGCGCGCCTGGCGAATATGATGGAAATGACGTCTTGCCGCCCGGACAGGGCGACCGCGAGCGATCCGGCGCCGTCAGACCCAGCCCTAAACCACGCGATCGGGTTCGAGCGCGCAGGCGACATGCGCATTCACTTCGACCTGAATCGTCGCGTGACCGATGGCGAAGCGCGCTTCCAGTTCATGGGCGAGGCGCACGAGAAATTCGTCGCCTGGATGGCCGCCTGGCAGCAGGCAGTGACAGGTCAACGCCGTTTCGGTGGTGCTCATCGGCCAGATGTGAAGGTCGTGAATCCCCGCGACGCCGGGCTGCCGTTCGAGAAAGGCCCGGACTTCGTCGAGTTTGATGTTGGCGGGCACGGCGTCGAGCGCCATCGCGAGGGAATCGCGCAACAGGCCCCAGGTTCCCCACAGAATGAGGATGGCGATGACGATGCTGACCAAAGGGTCGAGCCATGTCCAGCCCGTCGTCAGGATGATGGCGCCGGCAATCACGACGCCGAGCGACACGAGCGCATCCGACGCCATGTGCAAAAAGGCGCCGCGCAGATTGATGTCGCCTTTGCGGCCGGAGGCGAACAACCAGGCCGTGACGCCATTGACGACGATGCCGGCGGCGGCCACCGCCATTACCGTCACGCCAGCGACCGCGGCCGGTTCGAACAGGCGGCGCACGCCTTCGACGCCGATGGCGCCGACCGTCACCAGCAGCAGCACGGCGTTCATCAGCGCGGCGAGAATCGTGCCGCGCCGCAAGCCATAGGTGAGGGTCTGCGACGGCGCCCGCCGGGCCAGCGCCATCGCCGTCCAGGCCATCGCCAGCCCCAGCACATCGCCAAGATTGTGGCCGGCGTCGGCGACCAGCGCGATGGAATTAGCCAGCAGGCCATAGACAGCCTCGGCGATGACAAAGCCGAGGTTGAGGGCGACGCCGATGGCGAAAGCAGGGCCGAAGTTTTTGGGCGCATGGACATGCGCGTGACCATGGCTATGGCCATGATCGTGATGGTCGTGGCCGTGATCGTCGTGATGGTGATTGTGGACCAAGCGCTCTTCCCCAGAAAGCTGACGCTTCTCTACGCTCTCCCGGACGGTCTTTCCAGACCTCGCGAGGCCGCCAGTCGGGAGGCGAAGAAAGCGAGCGGCCAAGACTAACGAAATGGGAAAACCCCAGCGTTTCACAATAAGTTTGAACCTTAACCGTCGGTCGCGGTTATATCATCATGGAACAATCACATTCCCAGAACCCGACCACCGTGCTCGTTGTCGAAGACGAACCTTTTATTCGACTGGATGCGCTCGACATGATCAAGGAGGCCGGATTCAGAACCTATGAGGCGGGCGGCGCCGAAGAAGCGATCCGGCTCCTCGAAGAGCACGCCGATATCGGCATCCTGTTCACGGACGTCAACATGCCGGGCTCGATGAACGGCCTTGAACTGGCGCGCAGCGTTCGCGACCGCTGGCCGCCGGTGAAAATCATCATCGCTTCAGGGCAAATGACGCTGCGCAACGAGGATATGCCGCGCGAAAGCGTGTTTTTCAGCAAGCCCTATCGCGCCCGGCAAATTGTCGGAAAATTACGCGAGATGGCCGCCGAAGGCCTTGGCCACTGACGCATCCTCGCCGCGGCGTCCGGCGCGCAATCTCGCTCAAAGCGCGCGGCGAAAAAGTGGATGCCGGTTTTTCGCAAATCGCGCGCGCTTTTAAAGAACCTAGAGCGCGCGGCCGTCGTTTCGACGCGGCGCTCTGGGCGCGAAGGCGCGGCCGGCGACAGCTTCGCGAGCGCCGGCCGCCTGACGAACATCAGAAAAAGGATGCTTGCCGCGCGGCATTTCGTCAAAAGACATCGGCCGGGCGAAATAATAACCTTGCGCCAGGCGGATGCGTGTCGCCGCCTCAAGATAGATCAGCTCTTCAATCGTCTCCACGCCTTCGACGACGACGCTCATTCCAAGAGCGGCGCCCAGGGACTCGATGGCGGTCAGGAGGCTTTGGCTTCTCGGGCGGCGGTGGATTTGCGTGATGAACGAGCGATCGACCTTGATTTCGTCCGCGGTAATATCGGCCAGCGCCGAAAGAGAGGAATAGCCGACGCCAAAATCGTCGATGGAGATTTTCGTCCCTATGTCGCGCAGCATCGGCAGGACGCGCGTCTGGAACTGGCTCTTGAGCAGAAAGGCTTCCTCCGTCAGCTCCACCATGAAGCGCTCGGGATATCGGGTGGCCGCGAGCGCGTCGGCGAAAGAGCGCATGAATCGAAAGTCGCCCGCCTGTTTGGCCGCGATGTTGATGCTGATCGTCGCATGCGGCCCGAACGCTTCGTCGATCGTGTCGATCGCTTCAACAGTTTGCGCCAGCACCAGCCGCGTGATGTCGTCCATCAAGCCGAGCTCGACGGCGAGATTGACGAAATCGCCGGGCGCGTGAATCACGCCCTCTTCATCGCGCCAGCGCAGCAAGACTTCGATCCCGACCACCGATCGCGACCGGAAATCCACCTTGGGTTGGAACGCGCAACTGAGGCGCCGGTCGCGAATGGCCAGCCTCAGTCTTTGCTCGAGTTTGGCGCGTTCGGCCGCGCTATCGCCAAGCCCTGGCCCGAAGAAGCCCACGGCGCCCTTCGCGGCGCTCTTCACCCGGTGCATCGCCGCGTCGGCATTGGCGCACAAAACCTGAGGGTCGCTTCCATCAATCGGAAACACACTGACGCCGATCGACGCCGAGGTGAACAGTTCATGCCCGTCGATGAAGAAGGGCTCTTTCAATCGCGCCGACAGGTGCTCGACATCGCCGTCGAGTTCATCGACGCCGCCGATCGGACTCAAGAGCAGCACAAACTCGTCGCCGCCGACTCTGGCCAGCATATCGGAGGAGCGAATTTGGCCGGCGATCCGGCCGGCGATCTTGACCAGCAGGTCATCGCCGGCCGCGAGCCCATAATAGTCGTTGATGGACTTGAAATTATCGATGTCGATAAAGGCCAGAGCGAATTTCGTCTCCTCGGAGCCGCCCTCGATCAGATCCTTGACGCCCTTTTCGAGCAAGGCCCGGTTGGGCAGGCCCGTAAGATCGTCAAAATAAGCGCGGCGGAACAGTTCGTCCTCCAGATTCGCCTGGTCGGTGACGTCGGCCGATGTCGCGACATTGTAGCGCGCGCCGCGCACGACGATCGCGTGACGATTGATCTCGATGGTGCGGCCGTCGATCCTTGTCTGCGAGCGAAGGATCCGGCCTTGATTGTCATCGCCGGCGCGCTCTGTCTCCAGCGCGGCGTGAGGCGGTTCGCTCTCGCGCAATCGATGCGCGCCATGGCCGATCGCGGCGGCGTTGGCGTAGAGCGGCGTTCCGTCGGCGCTTTGGATGGCGACGCCCAGCGGCAGGACGCGAACAATGTCCTCAAGAAGCCTCGAACCGTCGCCCAATTCCTGAATCGGCCCGTCCTGACCCTTGTTTGCGCCGCCGCTCAAATCGCTCATATCCCGCTCTTTGCTCCGTCGCTCAAAGCGCCGCGCGTCGCATTCGGCGCTTCTTCAGCGGCTGTGGCGTCGCGCCTGGCTCAGCGTTTGAGTATCTGCGACCGAATCTGCTCGAATCTCGCGCCAGCGCCCGGAGCGGGCGGGTTCTTGAAGCCTGCGGCCTCCGGCTCGACCGGGAATTCTTCCTGCCGTCCCTTATGGCCGAGGGCGGCGCCGCGCCAGCGCTCGACCACGGCTCGGATGAATTCCTTGCCCGAAGCGACGTCCGTATTGGGCGCCGGGCGGCCGATCGCTTCGCTGCGGGGAAGCAGATGGGCCGGAAGCGCCTTGAAGGTGAGGCGCGCGGGCAGCGGAACGCCTTCGCCAAAGCCCACGACCTCGCGCGTGCCCAGTGAAGGCACGAAAGCCATCAGATTGGCGGCCGCGTCCGACACGGCCGAGCGCAGCAGCGCCTGATCGCGATCATTGGCCATCCGCATCGCGAAGAGCGTGCTGCATTGAGAGATGATGGTCGGATCAAGTTCGGCGGGCCGCTGCGTCACCAGCCCGAGAAACACGCCGTATTTTCTGCCTTCCTTGGCGATGCGCAACAAGGCGCGGCGCGTCGGGCCAAAGCCGATCGTATGGTCGGCGGCGGCGTAGCGATGCGCTTCCTCGCAGACGAACAGCATCGGGATCGCGCCATCGCTCCACAGCCCGAAATCGAAGGCGAGGCGGCAAAGCGCGCAGACCACCGCGTCGACGACCTCGACTGGCAGGCCGGCGAGTTGCATGATGGTGATCGGCTTGCCATTGGGCTCCAGCCTGAAAAGCTGGGTGAGAAGCTCGACCATCGTATCGCCGCCGACATTGGCGTTCTCGAACATGAAGCCATAGCGCGGGTCGTTTCTGATCGTCTCGATGCGGGTGATGAGACGGTGATAGTTCATGCGCGAGGAGCGGTTCTCCAGTTTCCCCATCCGCTCGTCGATCAGGGAAATCAGATCCTGCAAGAGATAGGGCACAGGCGTGTCGACGGTATAGCCGGCGTTTTTGGCGTCGGTCCTCCTCAGCACAAGGCGATCCGTGGAAGCGCGGTGCTGCAGATACATGCCTTTGGCGATCGGAATGAGTTCGGCGAGAATTTCGATCTCGTCATCGACCGCGGGCCGGCCGCTATAAATGACGTCGACGATCTCCTCGAAATTGAACAGCCAGAACGGCAGTTTGAGATTGCCGGGATTCATGACGTTGGCGCGATCGCCAAAGCAACGCCCATATTCATTATGGCCGTCCAGCATGAATATGCGCAGGTTGGGCCGCGCATAGAGAATTTCGCCCACGATGACGGCGACGCCGCTCGATTTTCCGACGCCGGTCGATCCCAGAATGGCGAAGTGCTTGGTCAACAGATTGTCGACGTCGATGAAGGCGGGAATCGACTCGTCGTGATGGAGATGGCCGATATTGATCGCGTTGGCGCTCGAGGCCTTGTAAATCAGCCGCAGTTCTTCCTTGCCCAGTATCGCGGCGGTGTCGCCTATGGCGGGATATTCGGTAACGCCGCGCCGGAAGCTGTCGATCCCCGCCGCGTCCCGTCGAATCTCGCCCATCAGATCGATGCGCGCGACCGCGCCGTAACGGCTGTCGAGATTATTGACCGAAACTTCGGTCACCATGCCGACGAGCCGGCGCCTGCCGGCGCCGATGGCGAGGAATTTTCCGACCGTCGCGCGCGCTTCATGATCGGGCGAGGGGCTGGGAAGACCGACCTGCGCTTCCGATCCGCGCACGGAAAGAACATGGCCGAGCGGTTCAGCGGCGCTGTCGCGGTCAAGTAGCTGTTGATCGGAACCCTGGTAGGTCAAGGCGCGCCCTATTTTGAACGAAATTCGTCAAGCCAGTGAAACACGAAATCCTTATAGAAAACAAAACCCCGGGGATCGGGCGCAAACACGGTTAAGGAACGCTTTACAGAAACGCTTGGATGCCGGAATGGATGGATGCGTCCGTCCCCGACACCGACCCATCCCCCGAAAGGGATATGACATGCCGCTCCATCCCGCCTTGACCAGAGATCGCGTCGCCGTCGTCACCGGCGCCGCCAGCGGCATCGGCCTTGCCGCCGCCATCAAGCTCGCTGAGCTTGGGCTGAAATTGTGCCTGGCCGATGTCGACGCCGCCGCGCTCGATCGCGCCGCCGCCGAAGTCGCCCGCCATGCCGCGAGTCCCGCAAATGTGCGCGCCGTCGTCGCCGATGTCAGCCGCCGGGAGGACGTGCAGCGCCTCAAGGACCAGGCTTATGAAAGCTTCGGCGAAGTCGCGTTCCTGATGAACAATGCGGGCGTCAAGGGCGGCGGCGGCCTGCTCGGCGACCCCGCGCGCTGGCGCAAAATCCTGGACGTCAATCTGTGGGGCGTGATTCACGGCGTGCAGGTCTTCGCGCCGGCGATGATCGCCCAACGCACGCCCTGCGCGATCGTCAATACCGGGTCGAAACAGGGCATCACCTGCCCGCCGGGCGAAACAGCCTACAATGTCGCCAAAGCGGGCGTGAAGGTCGTCACCGAGGCGCTCGCCCATGAATTGCGCAATATAGAGGGCTGCGCGGTGACGGCGCATCTGCTGGTGCCAGGCTTCACCTTCACGGGCTTCACAAAGGTGCGCGTCGCCGAAAAACCGGCGGCGGCCTGGACGCCCGAGCAGGTCATCGACTTCATGCTCGCCGCGATGACCGTCGGCGATTTCTATATTTTGTGCCCCGACAATGACGTCACGCGCGCGATCGACGAGCGCCGGATTCTTTGGGCGGCGCAGGATCTCATCGAGAACCGCCCTGCCCTGTCGCGCTGGCATCCCGATTTCAAACAGGCCTTCGCCGATTTCATGAAGGCCGAACGCGAGGGTTAGCCGCCGTCACGATCCAGATCGCGGCGCCCAGCGGCACGCTCTCGCCCTTCTGATGGGGCGCGAGCGCGGCGCGGATGGCGCGCGCCGCGGCCGACCGGACCTCCGGCGGCTGATCCTCAAGCGCGCGGCTCGCCGGTCCGATTTCGAGCGCGCCTTCGACGGCGGCGTCGAGCCCGCCGCCTACCGCAACGTCAAGCAGAAGATTGACGGGCTGCATCGCCACCGAGGAGAAGCCCGCCTTGCTCAAGACATGGCGAACCCTTTCCTCGCTCGCGAACGAGAACGGCCCGGGATCCTCGGGACCGAGCTCGGGCAGGCGCGGCGCGTGGTTGTAGGCCGCCTGGAGCGGCAGCATCAGCCAGGGATTTTGCCGCGGCTCCCGCCAGCAGGCGAAAACCAGGCGGCCGCCCGGGCGCAACCCGGTGCGCATATTGGCGAAGGAAAGCGTAGGGTCGGCGAAGAACATCACGCCGAATCGGGAAAACAAGAGATCGGCGCGTCCCGGTTCGAAGGGATAGACGGTCGCATCGGCCGCGACCCATCGCACCGGCGCGCCCGGCGACGTCCGCTCCTTAGCTCTGGCCAGCATCGGCGCTGAAATATCGAGACCGAGCGCGTCGCCCGAGACGCCGGCGCGCACGGCGATCGCCAAAGTCGTCGCGCCGCAGCCGCAGCCGATATCGATAATTTTCTCGCCCGTTTCAACCGCCGCGCGAGCGATCAGAACTTCCGAGACCGGCGCCAGCACCGCGTCCTGGATTTCTTGCCGATCCGTCCAATGCCGCCCGCCCGGCCCGTTCCAATAGGCGGCCTGATCGGCGTTTGCCTCATGCGGCGCTGCTGGTTCCATCCCTAGCCTCGTTGTTGGGCGCGGTCCCGATTCAGGGACGCCGCCGGATAATAAGCCCGCGCCGCTCTTCGCGCCATGGCGCAACCGCCTGGGAACCTGATGTCTTGACGATCACGCCAGCCAGTCGGGAACGAGTTCCACAACGGGCTGCTCTGGAGACGCGGCCAATGCGTCGAGCGGCAAATTGTCGAAGTCCTTCCGCGCCCGCTGCGGCTCGGTCGCCGCCCGCCAGCCGTCCCAAGGCGAAGTCTCCCTATTGTTCACAGCGTAATGGTCGCGAACGACATTGACGCGCATAAACCACAGACCGGTCGCTCGCCCCTGGCCAAAGGAATCGGCATCGAACAACCCCGCACGGCAGTTCCGCCACGCCTCCCCCGCCGTCTGGAAAAATTCGCGTGGAAGATTCGACGGGTCGAAATCGATCTTGAGCTCCGCTCTCAGAACGTCATCGATTTGGGGGTCGGCCAATCGCCAACAGCCGGCTCGCATATCCCAATATTCGCAAACCCAATGATCTTCCCATGCGCCGCCCAGATAGGCCGCGAAACCGCACCGCAGCCGCGCCGGAATATTGTAGGTTCTTAACGCCGAGACCAGCATGAGCGCGAAGTCGCGACAGGTGGCGGGCGAACGCTTGGCGGGCGGGCGCCGAACGTCAAGCGGGCGCGAATCCACGCTGAATATGAGCCGAAGGCGTTCGGCGACCCCCAATGTTTCCCTGGAACGGGTGTTCCAGCTTTCATCGAGGCCATAGGAGGACAGCCAGTCCGAATGGACGAGGACGCCCTGAACGGCGTCGCTCAAAACATCGACCGAACCCGAAAGCCGCGCAAACAATGCGGCATAGTCCCCCGGGTCGGACATCGGGCTATGCGCGATCCACCGCGCGGCTTCGGTCACCCGTAAAGGCCCTCATGCGCATCGCGCAGCGCCTTCTTCTGCACCTTGCCCATCGCGTTGCGCGGCAAAGACTCGACGAAGAACACGCGCTTGGGCAGCTTGTAGCGCGCAAGGCGCCGCTCCAGCGCCGCGATCACCGCGGTCTCTGACAACAAGGCCTCCGGCTTGCTCACGACCACCGCCGTCACCCCCTCGCCGAAGTCGGGATGCGGCAGGCCGATGACGGCGCTCTCGGCGACGCCTTCGAGCGCGTCGATCTCCGCTTCGATCTCGATGGGATAGACGTTGAAGCCGCCCGATATGATGAGATCCTTGGCGCGGCCGACAATATTCACGTAACCCTGCTCGTCGATCTTGGCGAGATCGCCGGTGATGAAAAACCCATCGGCGCGAAATTCCTCCGCCGTCTTTTCCGGCATCAGCCAATAACCTTTGAACACATTGGGGCCTTTGACCTCGATCACGCCGATCTCGCCTTGCGCGAGCGCCTTGCCGGTCTCGGGCTCGGCGATGCGCAGACTGACGCCAGGCAGCGGAAAACCAACCGTGCCGGCGCGCCGCTCGCCGTCATAAGGGTTGGACGCGATCATATTGGTCTCGGTCATGCCGTAGCGTTCGAGAATCGCGTGACCGGTCTTACCGCGCCATGCCGCATGCGTCTCGGCGAGCAGCGGCGCCGAGCCTGAGACGAACAGGCGCATATGCGCGGTCGATTGCCGCGTCACGCCTTCATGCTCGACAAGCCGGACATAGAAGGTCGGCACGCCCATCAGGCTGGTGGCGCGCGGCAGCGCCGCAACGATCGCATCGGGATCGAAGCGCGGCTGGAAGATCATCGTCGCGCCGCTCAGCAACGCGACATTGGTGGCGACGAACAGTCCATGCGTATGAAAGACCGGCAGTGCGTGGATCAGCACGTCGGCGCTGGTGAAGCGCCAGACGTCGATCAGCGTCAGCGCATTGGAGGCAAGATTGTCATGCGTCAGCATGGCGCCTTTCGAGCGCCCGGTTGTGCCGGAGGTGTAGAGGATCGCGGCGAGATCGTCCGCGGCGCGCGGGACAGTCGCGAATTCCGTCGGCGCGGCGGCGATGCGATCGGCAAAGCCGCCGTCACGGCTCGCGCCCAGGCTTTCGACCGCCGGCAGCGCGAGCTTTTCCGCCAGCGTGCGCATGGCTTCGAGCGCGACAGGCCGGCACAGGACAAGCGCAGGCTTGGCGTCGGACAGGAAATATTCGAGCTCGGCCAGCGTATAGGCGACATTCAGCGGCAACAGCACGGCGCCGGCGCGCAAGCACGCGAGCACCACGACGATCATATCGGGCGATTTGTCGATCTGCACAGCGACGCGGTCGCCTGGCTCGACGCCGAGCGCGATCAGCGCATGGGCGGCGCATCCCGAACGCTCGAACAATTCGCCATAGGTCAGCGAAAGCCCATCAGGCGATTCCATCGCCATTTTTTCAAGATTGGGCGCAGCGGCGCGGATCAGGTCGAACAGATTGGCGGACATCAGGACTCGACGCCTCCGCTCTCGGGCGCCGCTTCGGCGATTTCGCGCGGCTTTATCCGCGCGAGCTTACGCACCGCCGATGAGGCGACGACCTCGTTCTTGTTGGCGAAGGCTTCGTGGTTCTCTTCGATATGATCGAGATCGTAGAGATAATTGACCATCAGTCCATGCGACTGGCGCAAGGCCGCTTCGGACAGATCGCCGAACGGGTTGAGCCGTTCAAGCCGCGCGCCATTGCCCAGATGAAAACGCGCGACGGGATCGACGACGCGGCCCGAAGCAGTGCGCGCATGGAGAAAGTAATGCGCGGCGAGCGGGACCAGCGTGCGTTCGAACGCGTCCTTGGCCGCAATTTTGGCCGACCAGTTCGGCTTTTCCAGCAGCGCCAGCGCGCGCCGCGCCTGCGCGGAAATTGCCGGCGAATTCTTGTCGGCCGCCTCGCGCCGCAGCCATGCGGCAAAGCCGGGGACCGGCGACAGCGTCACGAAATTGGTCAGGCGCGGCCATTCGCGCTTCAATTCCTCGACCACTTGCTTGATCAGGAAATTGCCGAAGCTGACGCGCGCAAGGCCGCGCTGGGCGTTGGAGATCGAATAGAACACCGCCGTCGTCGCGCTTTTTGGCGCAAGCTCCGCTCTGTCGGGAGCCAGCAGGGGCGCGATCGCCGCCGGGATCGCATCGGTCAGCGCGACTTCGACGAAGATCAGCGGTTCGTCGCCGAGCGCGGGATGAAAAAACGCATAGAGGCGACGGTCGGGCGGCTCGAGCCGGCGGCGCAGATCGTCCCAGCCCTGGATCGCGTGAACCGCTTCATAGCGGATGATCTTCTCCAGAATATTGGCGGGCGTCGTCCAGTCGATGCGGCGCAGCACAAGAAATCCCCGATTGAACCAGGACGTGAAGAGATGAACGAAATCGGCGTCGAGAGCGGTCAGCGCCGGGCTGTCCGACAAAGCCCCGATCATGTCCTCGCGCATGCGCACCAGCGCCAGGGTTCCGCCGGGCGCGTGATTGAGGCGGCGCAGCAATTCCTGACGGCGCGGCTCCGCTGTCTTCATCAGCTTGGCCGCCTCGCCCTCGTCGGGATTGGCGAGAAACGCCTGGGCCGCGGCGGCCAAAGCGTCGAGATCGGGGCCAAAACGCTTCGCCGCGCCGGTCAGGAATTCGAGCCTTTGCGGCGGCGCCAGCGCGCCATAGCCCACCAGGATCGAGGCGGCGAGCGCCATCGCCGAGGCCTCGCCGCGCCCGGCGACCAGCTTTTGCGCGAGGCCAAGCAGGCCGGCGACGCTCGGCGGCGCGGCGCGGCGATAGCCGACCAGCGCACGCCCGCGATCGGCGACCGTCTGCAGCAGTCCGGAAAAGAAAGTGACATTGGTTGAGGCTTCGGTCACGCGGCTTCCATCGCATTCGGGTTGGCGAGCCGATAGCATAGAGGGCCGCGGGGGCGCGGGCAAAGCGCAGGCCAGGCCCTGTCGCTTTGTGAAGAAAATATGACAAAAATATCCTGACTTTGCTTCAGCTTCATATTCATGTGTCACAAACAGTTCTAAGATGGCGAATCATGAGGTTCGGGGCGGGAATCGGGGTCGATGAAGGAAAAGGATCTACGCGTCGCCATCATCGCCCAATGTCGCGCTATGAACGCGTCCGGGATCAATCAAGGCGCCTCGGGCAATATTTCGGCGCGCCTAGGCGAGGCGATGCTGATCACGCCAAGCGCCATTCCCTATAGCGACATGCGGCCCGAAATGCTCGCGCTGATGCCGCTGGGCGGCGAATATGGCGCCTGGTCGGGGCGCTACAAGCCTTCCACCGAATGGCGCTTTCATCTCGACATCATGCGCGCGCGCCCTGACGTCGGCGCCATCGTCCATTGCCATCCCATTTACGCCACGGCTTTGTCGATGCTGCATAAGCCGATCGCGGCGGCCCATTACATGATCGCGATCTTTGGCGGGCCCAGCGTGCGCTGCACGCCCTATGCGCCCTACGGCACCAAGGAACTGGCGGATCTGGCCGTCGCCGGCCTTGAGGGACGCAACGGCGTTCTCTTGGGCAATCACGGCATGATCGCGACGGGCGCCACGCTCGCCGAGGCGATGTGGCGGGCCGGCGAACTCGAAACGCTGGCGAAACTGTACTATCTCGCTTTGGCCGCCGGACGACCGGTCGTTCTTTCCGACGATGAAGTGATGCGCATCGTCGAACGGTTCAAGACTTATGGGCGGGGGCCGGAGAGCGAAATCAAGACGCGCGCCCAGCCCAAGAAGGCGCGCGCCAAGAAGAAAACCGCCGCGACGAAGACAAAATCCGCCTCGCCCAAGCGCGGACCGAAGAAAAAGACGGGGGCGAACGCGCGCCGCCGCTAGAGCAGAGAAGAGAATTGATTGAATCGAACGGCCATCGGCGGCAGTTTCGCTATTGAGCCATTGTTCGCATGGAGGCATTTTTTTCACCTCAGAAGGTTCGTCAAGTGTCGCCCTGCGGGCGACCGCCGGAGGCGGCGCGCCTTTGGGCGCGCACTTGACCAACCTTCTGAGGTGAAACACGCTCCGCCATGCGAAACGATGGATCACCATCGACCGCTTCGATCAAAAGTCATCAGGCTCTAAGCAATAGAGGCGGACATTGCGTTCCCGCGCTCTCGCTTCCGTCCCTCAAGGACGCCCGCGCCCGGCCGTCTCAGACCTCCACGCCCCCCATGCGGAGGCCTTCGACGCGGCGTTCGAAATCCTCAGGCCTGCGGAACGGCAGGACGCGCCGGCGGCGCTCCATCGAGAAGGTGGGATTGATCCGCACCGCCTGTTGCCATGCTTTTTGGCATTCTTCCGGTCGTCCAAGATGGCCGTAGCAGGACGCCAGCAAGGCGTAGGCGGTCTCCGATTGAGGATTGCGCGCGAGTCTTCGCTCGATCGCCTCGACCGCCTGCTCGTATTGGCCAAGCGCGAAGCGCGCATCCGCGACAAGCTGCAACGCCATATCGGGATAATGCGGGTCCCGCTGCATATAGACGTCGAGGTCTTCGAGGGCGCTCGCGGGATCGCCGGCGAATATCTTGATATGGGCGGTCATGCGTAAGCCGTCGGCGGAATTGGGCGACAGAGCGAGGCTCCGCGCCACCTCCGCCTGCGCCTTGTCGAGCTCCTTGCTCCACATGTAAGCGACGCATAGCGCGAGATGAGCGAGGGGCTCCTCTTCATCCATCCGCACCGCTTGCTCCGCCATATCCCGGCCGATCCGCAGCGATTGCTCGGGATCCGCCGAGAAGCCGTTGGCGTAGTCGAGCATATGGCTCATAGCGATCACCGCATGGGCCGCGGCATAATTGGGATCGATTGCAATAGCGCGCTCAAGCAGGCGGCGCGCGCCGATCGTGCCGCTCCGCGTCGCCGTCAACGCCTGCTCGCGGCCGCGCAGGAAAAGCTCATAGGCTTCGACATTGACGCTGCGCCTCGGGGCGAGCCGCCCCAGTTCGCCCATCGTCAGCTTGCATTTCAGCGCCGAAACGATCTCCTTGGTCAGTTCGTCCTGAATGGCGAAAATATCGGTGAGCTCACGATCGAACCGGCTGGCCCAGACATGGCCGCCGTCGGTCGAATCGATCAATTGCGCGGTGACCCGGACCCGGTTGCCGGCCTTGCGCACGCTGCCCTCGAGCACGTAGCGGACGCCAAGCGCCTTGGCGACTTCCGGGATGGAGACCGCCGCCTTTTTGTAGACGAAAGACGAATTGCGGGCGACCACGTGCAGATTGGACAGTTTGGAAAGATCGGTGATGATGTCTTCACTGATCCCGTCTGAGAAATATTCCTGTTCAGCGTCGCCGCTCATATTGTTGAACGCGAGCACCGCGATGGAGAGCCTTGGGGGAACGGGCGGCGGCGCGGGTTTTTCCGGCGCGGCGGGTTTGGGCGGCGGCGCGGACTTGGCTTGGGCGGGAACGCCAACCTCAACGGAATAAATGCGGACCGGCTCGATGATATTCTTGAGCTGGGTATGGCCAAGATCGGTAATCGCCAGATCGAGCCGCGCCCGCACCTGGCGATAGGCGTCCTCGGAAAGGCAGATGGCGCCGGGCTTGGCGATTCCCTCCAGCCGCGCGGCGATATTGACGCCGTCGCCCATCAGGTCGCCGTCGCTCTCTTCGACCACGTCGCCGAGGTGGATGCCGATGCGGAAGACGATGCGGCGGTCCTCGGGCACGCCGGCGTTGCGTTCGACCATGGCGTTCTGAAGCTCGATGGCGCAGCGCACGGCGTCGACCACGCTGCGGAACTCGACGAGAAACCCGTCGCCCATGCGCTTGACTACCCGCCCGCGATGCACGGCGAAGGTCGGATCGATCAAATCGCTGCGCAGCGCCCGGAACCGCGCCAGCGTGCGATCCTCGTCCGCGCCAGCGAGCCGGCTGTATCCGACCACGTCGGCGGCCAGAATCGCCACAAGTTTCCGCGTCTCGTTCATGAATTCCGTTCCCGACATTCCAAACCACCGCCCGGAGTCATAGGGCCAAGATATAGGGCTGAAATGTCCGCGCGCCACTGGCGATCGACGCATTTGACGCCATAGCTCTGGTTTTATGCGCCGCCAAGGGAACGCGGGGACGACGGGACTTTACGAAATCCTTATAGCGACGACCGCCATTCAATATGGAGTTTTTGCACCGTCCGGCGCTAGCAAGGCGGCTCAATAGGCCCCAGTGCGTTCAGGAGGTCGCCGTGTTTGACGAGACTCTTGGCGCCAAGGCCGGCGACAGAACGTCGGTCGCCGAAATGAACCTCCACCTTCTGACGCTCCGGGACGCCGCCCGCATCCTGTTGGAAATCCTTGGCTTCGCCGCGGCCGCCATTCTGGCGGTCGGCTGGCTGACATTCTTTGGCTGGTTGATGGTTTCCAACGCGCATCGGCAGACAATCCGGGATTTGGGTTCGCAATGGGATTGCACAGGTCTGGGCCGGGGCGGCGCTCATTGCGTCAAGCGCCTCACGAGCAACGACACACCAAATGGCGACTCAGGCATGAAAGAAGGTTGCCCCAGTTTGGGCCGGGCGGGCCGCATTTGCGCCGGGCGCCCGATGCATGAGGACCATTCAAATTAACCGAAGGGCGCATCGAGGGCGTCCGGCGACGCCCTGCGCCTCCCAAGAACCACGGAGAGTTTTGTGCCAAAAACGAGTGTCGAAGAGAATGCGCTTCCCGCTGAGCCTCCTGAACCGCTGAATTTCGTGCTGGGCCGCGACCGCGGCGGCCATTGGATCGTCCAGGAAACGCATGGGCTTTGCGGCGGCATGTTCGCCAGCAAAGACGCCGCGATCGGCTATGCCAGATTCGAGGGCGCCGACCGTGAAAGCATCATCAGCATCGCCGCCGGCCCCGTCGAACTGAAGTTTTCGTCTTGAGCGCGCCGACCGCTGGCCCCGCCAGCGCCTCCAACAAAAATCATCAAATTGCACGAGCCGCGAGCAGCTTCACATCGCTCCCGGGCCGCCCCGTCGACCGACAGCGTAGGACAAACGACATGCGCCAATATTATGCCGTCATCCTCCAGAATCCCGATATGGATTTCAGCGCGACATTCCCGGACCTGCCAGGATGCGTCGCGACCGCGGCGACGTTTGAGGAAGCGCGCGCCGCGGCGCAAAAAGCTCTCGCCGATCATCTGGCCGTGTTGGAGCAGGACGGCGTTTCCATCCCCGAGCCTTCGACGCTGGAGGCCGTCGTTGGCGGCGAGGATCGCCATTGCGGCGCCGCGATTCTTATTCGAGAAGCGCGCGACAGCAACGCGAAGTCCACGAACAACGCGCTCGCTATGTCGCCGCTCAGAAAAAACGCCGAGATCGACGACAAAGACCTGTCGGCGAGACTGGAAAAACTCGCCGATTGCATAAGACACACGCAAGCCGTGAGTCTCGCCAACAATTACCTGCTTGCGGAAATCGTTCGCGACCTCGCCGATGGCGCAAGGAATCGACATGATTATCTCGCGGGCATGTTTGAGCGCATCAGCGCCCGCGCCGACCAATTGCCGATCGAGAGACAATCCAATCCGATCATCGTCAGCGGCCTGTTCCGCGAGGAGCTTTCAAAGTTCTTCGCTCAGGTCGCCACGAGTCCGTCGGCGTCGAAAGATGACGTTCGATCACGGCGGCAAGACGCTATCCTTTAGGGCCTTTAGGTCGTCGTTGTCCTCGTTCGCCAACGCCAGGCGGCGATGACGGCCCATATCGCTTCGATCAGCCCAAAGGGCCATGCGCCTTGCAAAAAGCCGTAAGCCGAGCCCAGCAGGCAGGCGCCGGCGAAGGCAAGGACAAACCAAGGGCTGCGGCTTTCAAGCGCATAACAAACCAGCATCGCGGTCACCGCGAAAAGGCCAAAAAGCGTCAGAGCATCCATGCGACACGGATACGCGCCGAGGCGCAATGGTCAAGGCTTTCGCTTTTCAAACTGAGAGGGTCAGGTCTACGCATCGCGCCAAGGGCTCGATTCTCCCTTCAAATGTGATTCCGATAAGCGACCTTCACTGTTTGATCTTTCAAAAAGCGTCGGCTTCTATGCGCGTGCGCCAGACGTCGTCGCCGCGTCCGCCGCGTTCAACGCACCATTTGGTGTGAAACCGATCGGAGACGTATCGTGAAAAACCTGCCCGAAGTTTTCGGCTGTCCGGTCGAGCTTTCGCTCATCTTGCTCGGCGGCAAGTGGAAGGCGGTGATTCTGGCGCGGCTGAAAGACGGTCCCTTGCGATACGGAGAACTCAGACGGTTGATCCCCCAGCTCAGCGACAAAGTCCTGACCGAGCGGCTCGCCGATCTTCAGGCCCTGGGGCTCGTTGCGCCCGGCGGCGAGAAGCCGCGCAGCGGCTATCGCCTCAGCAGCCGCGGGGAATCGCTGCGGCCGGTTCTGCAAGCGCTCTACGATTGGGGCGAAGCGCAGGCCTCCGAGTTGAAGGTCGTGGTCGGGCCAAGATCGTGACCGGCCCGCGCCTGGGCGCAGTTTGGAGGAAAGCGGGATGACAAGAGAAGTTCCAACCTTGTTCGAATGGATCGGCGGCGCGGCGGCGCTCGAAAAACTGACTGCCAATTTCTATGTCAAGGTCAAGGCCGATCCGTTGATCGCGCCGATATTCGCCAACATGGACGCCAGACATCCGCACTATGTCGCGCAATTTCTTGGCGAAGTTTTTGGAGGCCCGGCCGAATATTCGCGTGAGCGCGGCGGCCACGCGCATATGCTGACCAAACATTTCGCGCGCCATCTGACGGAGGCGCAACGGCGGCGCTGGGTGAGCCTGCTGATCGACGCGGCCGATGAAATCGGGGTTCCCGCGGACCCTGAATTTCGTTCGTCGCTAATGGCCTATATCGAATGGGGCACGAGGATCGCGGTCATCACATCACAATCCGAACCCCACGCCGTCGAACAAGAGCCGATGCCGCGTTGGGGCTGGGGCGAAGTCAAAGGGCCGTATGCCGGCTGATTGTTGTCGTCTGGCGCGGGGACGCAACGCGCCAAAATGAAAGCTTGAAATATTCATTTCGCCCGTGATATCATGTGCGGATATGATCTATAAGGAACATGCCCAATATCCGACGAGCATACGCTTGAATTTTTGCTGGCGTTCGATGGACGCGTGCATCATCTCGAAAAGGGCTACTGGCTCAAATTCGAGATTGGCCGCGTGACGCCGACGCCAGAGCGACCGCATGGATTGCGCTATTCCTTCACCTTGCACGATGCCGAGGGAAACCGGCTTGTCGGGTTCGACAATGCCCATCGAGCCTCCCCGCCCAAGTCGGGCTATCGCCGCACGCGTATCGAGCGCGATCACTGGCATCGCGCCGGCGACGATCCGGGAAGGCCCTATGCATTCACGACCGCGGATCAATTGCTCGCGGATTTTTTCGCCGAAGCGCGGCGCGTTTTGAACGACCACGGCGTAAGCGAGGCCGTTGTCGGTACGAGCGATAGACGACAAAAGGACTGAGCCATGAAAATACAGCGCATGAGCGACTTGGAAGTCGAGATGCGGAAGGTCGCCCGAGGTGAAATAGCGGCTCCCGCGGACGCGGCTTCGCCGAGCGTGGACTCGAGCGAGGCGCTTATCCGGCTATTGACACCAGATAATCGGAGGCTGCTGCGCACGATCCGTGATTCCAAGCCGCAATCTGTCGCCGAATTGGCGCGGCTCACCAAACGCGCGCAGCCAAACTTGCTGCGGACCTTGGGCAAGCTCGAAGCGTTCGGGCTATTGGAAATGCGAACGGTCGATCGCCGACGCGTGCCAACGACGAAAATCGGGATGCTGCATCTCGACATCGACCCGTACGCGATGAGCGACAAGATCAAAATCAGCCTGGCGTCGTGAAGCCGACCGGACGAAATCGAAGATCGGGCGCGAAACGCCAGGGGGAAGATCAATCTCGTCGACGGGCAGATTCCTCAACTGAAGATGACATTCCGTTCTGACCTGCCTACCCCCGCGCGATCAGCAATTGCGCCGCAATCGCCGCCGCGATTACCGCGGGCTCCTTGCCCTCCACGCCCGGCAGGCCGATCGGACAGACGAGGCGCGCCAAAGCTTCTTCGCCAAGGCCGGCGGCGCGCATCTGGCTCAGGAAGCGGGCGCGCTTGGTCGCCGAGCCGATCAGGCCCACAAAAGAAAACCGCTCTGCGCCCAGAGCCTCGCTGACGATCGCCAAGTCTAGCGGATGCGAATGGGTCATGACCAGCACTTGCGCGCCGTCGGGCGCGGCGGCGAGCTCCTGCGCCGGCTCGCGCGCATGGACCATCGCGACATTGGCGGGCGCGCGCTCGGGGAACGCTTCGCGGCGCGGATCGATCCAGTGCGTCCGGAACGGCAGCGGCGCCAGCGCCAGGATCAGCGCGCGTCCGACATGGCCGGCGCCGAAGAGATAGAGAAGGGTGCGCGCGTCGTAAAAACGCTCGCGCAGGCCGCCGTCCGGCAGCAGTTCGATTTCCTCGCCCTTGCCGCCGGGCCAGGCCTGGATCGATCGCGCGAGGCGCCGGTCGGGCGTCTGACGCGCTTCGGCGACAAAGGAGCCGGCGCGTTCGGCGGCGGCGAGCGCCGCCAGATCGCTTTCGTCGCGCCCATCGAAAGTTTCGATCAGCCATTGCACGCGGCCGCCGCAGCATTGCGCGAGATCGGGGCCGAGAGAAACGGTACGGCGCAAGGCCGGGCCGCGGCCGACGGCGAGCGCAAGGCGCGCGGCTTCAAGCGCTTCCCATTCGAGCGCGCCGCCGCCGATCGTGCCGTTGAAGGCGCCGGACGGGCGCACCACCATGCGCGCGCCGCTCTCGCGCGGGCTCGACCCCTCCGCCTTGACGAGGCTGATGAGGGCGCCCGCCCCTTCGGCTTCAAGAGCCTCGATCAAACGATTGAAGACCTGCATGGAGGCGCCTCAACCCTCCCGCATCGAGGTCAGCGACATTGACCTATTTCTAGTGCGTTTGAATCGACTGAATGGCATTCAAAATCGCCTCCGGCGTACAGGGCGCTTCGAGTCTGGGCTGTGATCCCGGCCTGATCGCATGGACCGCGTCGAGAATGGCGCAATAGACCGAAATCGGCAGCATCAGCGGCGGCTCGCCAACCGCCTTAGAGCGATAGATAGTGTCGGCGATGTTCGGCCGCATGTGCAGCTTCGTGCGAAAATCGGCGGGCACATCGGAGGCGACCGGAATCTTGTAGGTCGCCGGCGCATGCGTCGACAGCCGGCCTTTGGCGTCGAACACCAATTCCTCCGTGGTCAGCCAGCCCATCCCCTGGACGAAGCCGCCTTCGACCTGGCCGATGTCGAGCGCCGGATTGAGCGAGGAGCCGACGTCATGGAGGATATCGACCCGCTCGACCTTCATCTCGCCAGTCAATGTGTCGATGACCACCTCAGAGCACGAGGCGCCGAAAGCGAAATAGAGGAACGGGCGCCCTGTCGCGGTCGCACGGTCCCAGGTGATGACAGGCGTCTTGTAGAAGCCGGCGGCCGAGAGTTGCACGCGATTCAGCCGGCAGGTCTTGGCGAGTTCGCCAAACGACATCGATTTGTTGCCGATCAGCACCAACCCATCGCGAAACACGATCTCCTCAGCCGTCACGCCCCATTGCGCGCAGGCGAATTCGACCATGCGCTGCTTGATCTGCCGCGCGCCGATCTGCGCCGCCATGCCGTTGATGTCGGAGCCGGAAGAGGCCGCCGTCGGCGAGGCGTTCGGCACTTTGGCGGTGTTGGTCGCGGTGATGCGCACGAAATCGATCGGCACGCCAAATTCCTCAGCGACTACCTGCGCCACTTTGGTGAACAGCCCCTGCCCCATCTCGGTGCCGCCATGATTGAGATGGATCGAACCGTCGGTATAGACATGGACGAGCGCGCCGGCCTGGTTGAGATGGATCAGCGTGAAGGAAATGCCGAATTTCACCGGCGTCAACGCGATGCCGCGTTTGATGTAAGGGCTATTCGCGTTGAAGGCCTCGATCGCGCGGCGCCGCGCCCGGTAATCCGAGGAGAGCTCAAGCTCTTCGATCATCGAAGGCAGCGTCGTCATATCCTCGACCGTCTGGCCGAAGGGCGTCTTGTCGCCGCCCGGGCGGTAGAAATTGGCCTTGCGCACGTCGAGCGGATCGAGGCCGCGCTCATGGGCGATCGCATCCATCACGCGCTCGATGGCGAGCATGCCCTGCGGCCCGCCAAAGCCGCGAAAGGCGGTGTTGGAGACCGTATTCGTCTTGAGGCGCCGCGAGGCGACCTTCACATCCGGTAGCCAATAGGCATTGGCGGCATGAAACATCGCGCGGTCGACGACGCCGGGCGACAAATCGGCCGAACAGCCGCAGCGCGCGTTGAGCATGACGTCATAGGCAGAGACGATTCCCTTGTCGTCATAGCCGACGCGCCAATCGGCGCGGAAATCATGGCGCTTGCCGGTCAGTGCGAAATCATCGTCGCGGTCGAGCCGTACTTTGCATGGCTTGCCCGTGACAAGCGCCGCCAGCGCCGCGATCGCCGCCCAGGCGCAGGCCTGGCTCTCCTTGCCGCCGAAAGCGCCGCCCATGCGCCGCGTCTCGACCGTCACAAAGGCGTCGGGGATGGCGAGAATCCGCGCCACGATGTGCTGGACTTCGGTCGGGTCCTGCGTCGAGGAATGGACCAGCATTTCGCGTCCCTCGCCCGGAATGGCGAAAGCGGCCTGGCCTTCGAGATAGAAATGCTCCTGGCCGCCAATATGCAGCAAGCCTTCGAGCCGGCGCGGCGCTCGCCCGAGCGCCGCGGGCGCGTCGCCGCGCCCAAATTCATAATCGGGCAGCACGCGCGCGCCGGTCTCCAGCGCGTCCGCGACGGTGATGGCGGGTTTGGCCTCGTCGATATCGATCTTGGCGAGCCGCGCGGCGCGCCGCGCTTCGTCGCGGCTGCGCGCGACGACGGCGAAAATCGCCTGATTGTGGAAGAGGATTTCCTTGTCGGCGAAGAGAGGCTCGTCGGCGAAAGCCGGCGCGATATCGTTCTTGCCCGGGATATCCGCCGCGGTGAGAACCGCGACGACGCCCTTGGCCGCGCGCACCGCGTCAAGCGTCATCCCGCGCAATGTTCCGGCCGCCTTGTCGGCGAGGCCGATCGCAATGTGCAAAGTCCCGGCGGGCTCGCGGATGTCGTCGATATAGGTCGCCGCGCCGCTGACATGCAGGCGCGCGGAATCATGGGCGAGCGGCTTGTGGACAACCGCCGTCTCCTTTTCGAGCGGGACCTGCGGGATCGCGGTTCTATTCCGCAGCATGGAGGCCTCCGATGCGCGTAGCGCTGTGGCCGCCGGCGACTTCAAGCAAAGCTTTCATCAGAAGATTGGCGGCGACGCGCGAGCGATAGGCCGATGTCGCGCGCATGTCGGTCAGCGGCGAATAATCCGTGGCGATCGCCGCTATCGCGGCGCTCCAGCTTGTGGGATTGTCGAGATCGGCGCCGACCAGCGCCTTCTCGGCGCCGCTCGCGCGTTTGGGCGTCGCGGCCATGCCGCCATAGGCGATGCGCGCTTCGATGACGCGTCGTCCCTCCAGGGTGAAGCGGAAGCCGCTCATCACGGCGGAAATGTCTTCATCAAAGCGCTTCGACACTTTGAAGGCGCGATAATGCTGGTTCGCCTTCAGCCTGGGGGCGTGAATGCGGCGCACATATTCGCCAGGCTGGCGATCCTGCTTGCCATAAGCGATGAAGAATTGCTCCAGCGGCAGAACGCGCGAGGCTTCGCCATGGCGCAGTTCGACGCTGGCGCCCAGCGCGATCAGCGCCGGCGGCAGATCGCCGATGGGCGAGCCATTGGCGATATTGCCGCCGACCGTGCCGGCAACGCGCACCTGCGCGGAGCCGAAGCGGCGCATGATCTCGCCAAGATCGGGATGAAGCTCGGCGAGCCTCGGCATGGCGCGCTGAAGGCTGGTCGTCGCATAGATATCGAGCCCTTCGGCCACCGTCTCCATCCGGTCGAGCCCGGCGACGCGTCCGAGCCAGATGATCTTGCGCGGATCGCGCAGCATTTTGGTGATCCACAGGCCGACATCCGTGGCGCCGCCGAGCAGCACCGCGTCCTTGTGCCGGTCGCAGAGTTCGGCGAGCGAGCGCTCGCTGGCCGGCGCGGCGAAAAAGGCGCTGTCGTCGCCGACGAACAGATCTTTTTCGTCGGCGATGGCGGCAAGGGCCTCAGCTCTCGCCTCGGCATGGATCGCGAACCGGTCGGCGGGCTCGCCGAGACAGGTTTCGAGCGCCGCGTCGACGATCGGCCGGTAGCCGGTGCAGCGGCAGAGATTGCCCGCGAGTTGATCGCAGATCGACGCGCGCGTCGCCGGCTCGCCGCGATGATAGAGCGCAAACAGGCTCATCACGATGCCCGGCGTGCAAAAGCCGCATTGCGAGCCGTGCTGGTCGACCATCGCCTGCTGGACGGGATGGAGGTTCGCCCCCTCGGCGAGATCCTCGACGGTCAAAACCTCGGCGCCGTCGACCTGGCCGAGCAGCAGCACGCAGGCGTTGGCCGCCTCATGGGTCAGTGCGCCATCCCGGTTGCGGGCGAGCACGATGGTGCAGGCGCCGCAATCGCCCTCGCCGCAACCTTCCTTGGTGCCGGTCGCCCCCGCCTCCTCGCGCAGCCAGTCGAGGAGCGTGGCGCGCGGCGCGAAGCCGTTCAACGCGACATCGGCGCCGCGGAAGCGGAAATTTAGGGACTTTCGCGGCTCTTTATGCGGATCGGTCATCTCGAAAGCTCTATCGACGGACCCAATCATGCGGCCAAATCGTACAAAACAAAAGGTTTCGCTCTATCGACCCCCGCCAAAGCACTTATCGAGAAATCCGTTAAGCGCGGCCAGGAGCCCCGTCGCCGGCTCTTCGCGCCGCAGGAGGTAACGGTTTAGGCAAGCTGCGCCTCGAAAGCGAAACAGGCTAGACGCAAGTGAATTGAGCACATTGTGACCGTGATGCTATACTCGCCCTATGAAACGCGACGAGATCATCGAGAAGCTGAGGCAAAGCGAGGCCGACCTTCGAGCCCGGGGGGTCGCGCATGCCGCGCTGTTTGGCTCCATGGCTCGCGACGAGCAGCGGCCCGATAGCGATGTCGACATCATGGTCGAAATTGCGCCGGACGCACGCATCGGCTTGTTCCAGTATGTCGGAATCGTCCAGTTTATCGAGGCCTTGTTCCCCATGCGCGTCGATGTCGCGAACCGGGAAGGCTTGAAGCCTTTTGTTCGGCCGAGCGCGGAACGCGACGCCATCTACGCCTTCTGATCGAACTCGCTTCGCCCTGTTCGATATTCGCGACGGTATCCTCATCCTCCTGGCGCGCGAATTCGTGCAGGATATCTCCCGCGAGCCCGTCAGCCCCTCGTAAACCCGTCATCGGACCAGCCCTCGCTGCCAACGCCATGGCGCACGAAGAACAGACCGCCTGGATCGTATTTCGCCTTGACAGCGCGCAGGCGCGGATAGTTCGATCCCCAGAAAGCGTCCTGCCACGACGCGACAAAATAATTGCTCTCGGAGACATAGGATCCCGCGTCCGGCGCCACTCTGCGCAGTTCGAGGGCGGCAAGATCGATCGCGCGCGCGTGCTTGCGCGCCGTAGCCACATCGAGTGCGGGCCGCGCGAGGCCGGGATAGCGCGGACCCTCGCCATCGGCGATGATGGCGAGCGCAAAAGCCTCGGTCATGGCCGGGTTGGTCGCCGTATCCCTAGCGGCCGCGATGGCCTCGTCCGGCGCGCCGGCCAATCCCTTGTTGAAATGCAGGTCGACTTTCTTGATGCGACTCGCCGCGAACAGCGCGTCGGCGAAGCGCTGCCGCTCCGCCTCCCGCAGCAAGGACGCCGGCAGCCAAAGCGATTCGTAGCCATGCAGGAACATGCCAACCTGATCCTGATCGCCCCGCCACCAGCCATGAAAGGCGGGAACGCCGGCGCGGGAATCGGCGATCATGAAATGGCTGCCCGCGACATCCCAGAAGTGGCGCGCCGGCAAGGCGCCCGCGCCGTGGCTGGCGCTGAGGTCAAAGTCCTCCGGCGATGCTTTGACCCAATCGAAGAAAGGCTGCCAAACCGCGCTCGCCTGCGGGGTGTCGAGGCCCTGGCACACCATCGACAGCTTGAGAATATTGTCCGATCCCAGTCCGATCTGTTCGCCCCAGTGCGGATTGAAGAGACTTTCGGCATAGAACGCGAGGAAGCGGGCGATCAGGCGCCGGAAGGCGTCGTCCGATTGCGCCTTGATGGTTCCCCAGGCGCCGCCCAAGAACGCGGGCAGGTCGTGCGTGCGCAGCGTCACGCGCGTGACCACGCCCCAGCTTCCGCCGCCGCCGCCCTTGATCGCCCAAAACAGATCCGGATTGGTGCAGGCGTTCGCAATGCGCACCGCGCCGTCAGCGGTGACGATCTCGGCTTCGAGCAGGCCCGCGGCCGCCGACCCAAAACCCTTCGAGAAGCTGCCGAAGCCGCCGCTTTGAATCAGGCCCGCCACGCCGACGTCGGTGCAGCCGCCGCCCTGCACATAGCGGCCGGCCTCGCTCGTGACGGCGTGATAGAGGTCGATCCACACCGCGCCCGCTTCGGCGCTGACCGCGGGACCGGGCGCGATTTTGCCTTCGCAGCCTTGCGGCGCGAAGGAATCATGCAGCGTCACCTTGTCCATCGCGCGCGTCCAGATCAGCAGCGAATCGGGCGCGTTCGAAGTTCCCTGATAGCTGTGGCCCGCGCCCTTCACGACGAGGCGCAGATTGTTGTCGCGCGCGAAATTCACCGCCGCCGCGACATCGCCGCTCGACCGGGCCTTCACCGCATAGGCGCTGGGCGCCGGCGTCCAGGCGTCGAGCCAACCGGAAACCTGCGTGCCCCCTGGCTGGTCGCCGAGGTAGAAGGGATTGCGGATATTGGCCAGCGCGTCGACGCAAGGCGCGCTGCCGGCGTCGGTCGCACAGGCGCCGAATGGGGAAGGCGCGGCGATCAGATTGCCGCCGACCGCCTCGTTCAGCTTGGCCCAGCTTGCGGCGCTCGGCCATGCGGCGTCGCCGGGCCGCACGCGGCTGAACGCGGAGGTCGCAGCGGCGTTGGCCGCAAGCTGGGACAGGAGATCGGATTGCAGCGCGATGACCGCCGCCATTCCCTTGAGCATGTTTCGTCTGTGCATCGTCCCACCTTTGCCCTTCCGGCCGCGGTCCTTTAATGTGGCTTGCGCCATGAGACCGAGCCTGTCCGCACCCGCGGAACGCACCTCTTCTTCCAAACGCGGCGCTCCGGGGGAAGGTCGCGGTGACGGCATGCACCCGATGGGTGATGTCTGGCAATGGCTTGGGATGAGCGGCGACGCTTTGGGGACGAGCGGCGTCGCCCGACGCACGCTTCTCTATTGCTACGCGGTCGCCGTGGCGATGGTCGGGGCCATCAACGCCATCAACGTCATCACCACCCACCACGAGCAACCGCAATACGGCCTTGCCGCTCCCATCCTCTGGGAGGGGTCGAGCGGGCTCGCCTTCATCCTGTTCCTGTGGATCCCCTGGGTCGCGTGCCGCATCGCGCCGCTCAGAGTGCGGCCGCGCTGGAAGCTGTTGATTCACGTCCCGGCGATGCTGATCTTCTCGCTCGCCCACGTCACGGGTTTCATCGGCTTGCGCAAGCTCGTCTACTGGTTTGGCGGCGCGCATTACGAATTCGGCGCGTTCCTTCCCCATTTCGGCTACGAACTCGCCAAGGACGCCATCAGTTATGCGATATTCGCGGCGGCCGCCGCGCTCGTCGAACATTTGCTGCGTCAATTGTCGCTGATCGAAACGCCTGGACAGACGCTGACTTTCGATATCCGCGACGGCTCCAGGCTCACCCGCGTGCGGCTGGATCAGGTTCTGGCCATCGCCTCGGCGGGAAACTATGTCGAATTCGTGCTCAAGGACCAGCGCAAGCTGTTGATGCGCTCGCCGCTGTCGACGCTCGAAAGCGAACTCGGCCCGCGCGGCTTCCTGCGCACGCACCGGTCATGGCTGGTCAATGCCGGACAAATGACCGCGCTGAAACCAGAGGGGTCGGGCGACTATACGGTGGAGCTGGGAAGCGTCACCGCGCCGCTCTCGCGCCGGTTCCCGGCGGCGCTGGCGAAATTGCGCGGCGGGTGCGGCTCTTGAACGGGTCTCCACGCCGGAAGTCCTTGCAACCTCCGCGCGTCATGCCCGGCCTTGTGCCGGGCATCCACGCCGATCCGTCGCCGCCAGCCTTGAGAGTTTCTTGCAACGGCGCCGCGTGGGTGGCCGGGACGAGCCCGGCCATGACGTAAGTTGCGCGGAAATCAAGATTGCCAGCTTCGTACGCTGGCGAGGCTCACCACACCCCCGTATTGGGCATCGAAAGCCAGGGCTCGGCGGGCGGCAGGGAGCCGTCTTTCTGGATCAGCTCGATCGAAATATTGTCGGGCGTGCGCACGAAAGCCATATGGCCGTCGCGCGGCGGCCGGTTGATCGTCACGCCCGCTTTCATCAACTTATCGCAAAAGGCGTAGATGTCGTCGACGCGATAGGCGAGATGGCCGAAATTCCGGCCGCCGGTATAGACTTCCGGATCCCAGTTGTGGGTCAGTTCGATCAGCGGCGCCTGGGTTTTCGCCGCCTGCGCGGCGTCGCCGGGAGCGGCGAGGAAAACCAGGGTGTAGCGCCCCTTTTCGTTATTGATGCGCCGCGTCTCCACCAGCCCGAACTTGCCGATGAAAAAATCAAGCGACGCCTCGAGATCGGTGACGCGGATCATGGTGTGCAGGAATTCCATTGCTTTGACTCCGCCGATTGTTTCAAAAGATGGGCATAGCCTCAAAAGACCGGGCAGACCATAACCGGCAATTCGGGTTGTGGAAGCCCCCGTTTTGTTCCTCCTCTCGGCGATCACGCAAAGATGACCCCGGAACCTGCCGCCGGCCGCAAGCCCATCGCCCTATTGGCCGAACGCCAAGAAAAATATTATGAATGGCTTGAGCATATTGCGTAAGCGATTCGGCGACATTCATGGACTTCGACAGCGATTCCTCCGATCTGCGCAGCGCCCATGTCATTGTCGTCGGCAATGAGAAGGGCGGCGCCGGCAAATCGACGATTTCGATCCATGTGACGGTCGCTTTGCTCAAAGCGGGCTATCGGGTCGCATCGATCGATCTCGATACGCGCCAGCAGACGCTGACCCGCTTCTTCGAAAATCGGCGCTCGTGGTCGGCCAACGCCAATTGGCCGATCGAATTGCCGCATCATTGCGCCATGGGGCGCGGCGAATCCGCCGATCTGCGCGAGAACGAGGCGCGCGAATTCGCCGACTTCGCCGCCGCCATCGGCGCCGTCGAACACGATTACGAATTCGTCGTCATCGATACGCCGGCCTCCGACAGCTATCTCATGCGTCTGGCCCATTCGCTCGCCGATACGCTGATTTCGCCGCTCAACGACAGCTATATCGATGTCGACGTTTTTTCGCGGGTCAACCACGACCGCAAGCAGCGCGGCGCGGTCGCCCATTACGCCGACCTCGTGCTTGAGGCGCGCCGCAAACGCCAACTCGTCGACAATGGCGTCATCGACTGGATCATGGTGCGCAACCGCATGGCCTCGCTGGCCAACAACAATGCCAAGCAAATCGCCATCAGCATCGCCCGGATCGGCGCCGAACTCAGGTTTCGCATCGCCGACGGCTTCCATGACCGGGTCATTTTCCGCGAGCTTTTCCCCATCGGACTGACTGCGCTCGACGCGATCGAACAAGGCGCGCAGAAAGGCGCGTTGACGTCTTCGCAGCAGAGCGCGCGGCAGGAGATCGAAAACCTCGTCGAATCCCTGCAATTGCCGACCCGGACGCCGGGCGTCGAGCACATCGAATCGCGTCGCCTGTGGCATGCGCGCGTATCGGATTTTTACCGGGCGCCGAGCGCCGACGCCCATGACTTCTCTTGACGACGGCGCCTTTCGTGAAGACCGCCGTCTGCCTCACGCCTGATCTGGCCTTCTTTCGCCAGGCGGCGTTCACCGCCTCCACCATCCTCGCGCAAGCGGATGCCGGCGCCTTCGATCTCTTCATCATCTGCGAGGAAGCCGATGTCGCGCCCGGTTTCGCGCAGCTTGATCCGGCGTTGCGCGCCCGAATTAACCTGCTCTGCGTCGATTTTTCGTCGTTCGATCGCGATACGCCGGGCCGCGGCCGCTTTTCGCGCGCGGTGTTTCGGCGCCTGTTCCTCGATCGGGTCTTGCCTGAGTCCTACGCGCGCATCGTCTCGGTCGATTCCGATATGCTGATCCGGCGTCCGGGCCTCGGCCGGCTCGCCGAAATCGATCTTGGCGGCGCGCCGATCGCCGCGGCCTATGACATGCTCTTCCTGATGGATTTCAACGGCGGCGCGCTGGCGCGCAGCTTCCAGCGCCATCGGCGCACGCTCGGCCTCGGCGAAAAGACGCCCTATTTCAACGCCGGCCTGATGGCGATCGACCGGGCGCGATGGAGCGCGCTTGAGCTCGGCGAACGCGCGCTGGCCGCATTGCGCGCGGTGCCCGGCCGCTACCCCTTCATGGAGCAAAGCGCGCTCAATGAACTGATCGCGGGCGGCTTTGCGCCGCTATCGCCGCGATACAATTTCATGGGCGACTTTTTTCTTCTCGATTTGGAGGCGCCGATCGACCCGATCGCCCTGCATTTCGTCAATCATCCCAAACCATGGAATCTCGACGTTTGGCGTGGAGAAGCGCGCTTTGCGCGGGACTACCAGGCCTGGTTCGCCGCTTCGCCATGGCCTGACTATCTCGCCCAGCCCCCTGCGAAGGGCCTGCGCCCGGGCAGGCCGCGGAAAACGCCCGCGCGTCGCGCCTTCGCCGAACGCATGATGGCGTTCTTCAGGACTTGCGCGTTCGCCGATGGATGGCGCGCGCCAGGCCCGGCGCCTTAGGCAACCGCCCGATCCGGCGCCGCGCGAGAATTCATTAACCAAGTTAAGGTTAACGTTCCGCACCGGCAACCCGAGACGGCGCGTGAATCGATACGTCATCCTCATCCTCTTATGCGTCGCAGGCTCCGGCGGCGGCGCCTTTGCGGCCGATCTTGACGTCATGGCGCCAACCCCGGTGCAAGACTCAGTCCCCTCGGGCCCGCGCTGGAACGGATTTACGGTCGGAATCAACGGCGGCGGCCTCTGGGCGCCCGGCCAAAGCGAGACGCAGATCTGGTTTCCGCCATCGCTGGTCACGACGGGGATTCCCGGCTCCTATAGTTTCTCTTCGCGCGGACTGATGGTTGGCGGACAGGCCGGCTTCAACAAGCAATGGGGCAGTTTCGTCATCGGAGCGGTCGCGGATTATGATCTCGTCGGCGGCGCGAAAACGACGCAAACAGCTTCCGGCGCCTATACCGGCGAACCGCCCGCGACGCCCTTCACGACGACGCAGTCGCAGCAGCTCCAGAGTCTGGGCACGATTCGCGGACGCGTCGGATTCACGCCGATCGACGACATGCTCCTTTACGCGACGGCAGGCCTCGCCTTTGGCCAGACGCGAACATCGACCAGCTTGACGTTCGATAGCGGCGCCGCATATGCGGGCGCGCGTAGCGACACGGCGGTCGGCTGGGCGGCCGGCGGCGGCGTGGAATATGCGCTGGGTCCGCAATGGTCGATCGGCGGCGAGTTTCTCTATTACGATCTTGGCGAAACCCATGATGTCGGAATCGCCAATTTCATTTATTCAAATGGCGACGCGACGCCAAAATCGGACTCGACCTTTGCGTTCAAGGGCTATGCATTGCGACTTGCCTTGAACTATGAATTCGACGGTTCGAGCGATGCGTCCGCTGTCGCGGCGGCGCCAGATTCCAGCGCCGATATCGTTGGAACCTTCGGGGTGCGCGCCGGCATGTCGACAAGCAGCGCTCAGATGAAGCTGTATGACTTCACTGGCGCCACGAAGGTTTCGCAGCTCACCTATCACAACCCGACGGCCGACACCGCCGAGATCTACGGAAGGCTCGACGAGACCAGTTCCGGACTTTTCGCGAAAGGTTTCGCCGCCATCGGCAAGGAGATGCGCGGTTACCTACAGGACGAGGACTTTCCCCCGGACACATCGCCCTATTCCTCGACCAACAGTCCGCAAAGCGATGGCCACCTAAGCTATGCCGACATCGACGTCGGCTATTACGCGATGCAAGGCTCCTGGTACAAACTGGGCGGCTTTGCCGGCTATCATTATCTCAACCAAACCTTCAACGCCTTCGGCTGCACGCAAACGGCCGGCAATGCGGATATCTGTCCGCCCGGAGACGTGGCGTCGTCCAACCTGACGATCACCGATGTAGGCGTCTGGCGGTCGGTCCGTCTCGGGATCGCAGGAGAGATGACCCTGCCCGCCGGCTTCTCCCTTCGCGCGGAAGCCGCCTGGCTGCCCTATATCGGCTTCAACGGCAGCAACGATCACTGGCTCAGAGAGCCGGAAGATTTCTCGGGCGCGATCCCGGAAACCGGCAGCGGTTCGAACGGCTATCAACTCGAGGCGGAGTTGAACTACGCCCTTTCGCACAATTTCGACATCGGAATCGGCGGCCGCTTTTGGTCGATGAACGCCAAAGGCCATGTGCTGTTTCAGGACGTTACGCCAGGCGGCGGCGCCCAGGTCGCAACCTTTCGCACCCAGCTTGCCCAGGTCTTCGTACAGTCGGCCTATCATTTCTGATCGCCCATTGTCATAGTCGCATAGCGATGCAGGCGGAGGCAAAGCCGCTATCGGATCGTGGGGGCGGAATGTTCGGCCAATTGATGATTTCGCGGCGTTTTGCGCCGCTGTTCTGGTGCCAGTTCCTGTCCGCGTTCAACGACAATTTCGTTCGCCAGATGCTGGTGATGCTGATCCTGTTTCGTTTCGGCGGCGGCGACGCTGGATCGAAGGTCACGCTGGCGATCGGCATATTCATTCTGCCTTCGATGCTGCTGTCGGCCCTGGGCGGCGAACTCGCCGATTCCCACGACAAGGCGCTGATCGCGAGGCGGTTGAAATTTGCTGAAATATTCATCCAGCTGGTCGCGGCGGCCGGCTTCTATTTCTCGTCGCTCGCCCTGCTCTATGTGTCGCTTTTTGGCCTTGGAATCATCGCGGCGCTGTTCGGCCCGATCAAATACGGCATTTTACCCGACCATCTGAAGCGCGAGGAGCTTGTCTCCGGCAATGCGCTTGTCGAAGGGGCGACTTTCGCAGCGATCATTTGCGGGCTGATCGCCGGCGGCTTTGCCGCCGCCGAAGGGCGCGCGGTCTGGAGCGTCGTCTTGCAGCTCGCCGTCGTCGGGCTCGCCTGCTGGGCCGCCTCGCTTTTCATTCCGAAAACCAGCGTCGGCGCGCCCGGGCTGAGGATCAATCCCAACCTGTTCGCCTCGACCCGCGACATCCTGCGCGAACTCAAGCGCGACGATCGCCAATGGGTCGGCGGCGCCGCGGTGAGCTGGTTCTGGCTGGTGGGCGCCGTCGCGCTGTCGCTCGTGCCCGTGGTCGTCAAATCGCGCATCGGCGCCGGCATCGAGGTCGAGACGGCGATCAATCTGTTCTTCGCCATCGGCATCGCGGCCGGATCCCTGCTCGCCGCGATTATCGCCCATGGCCGCATTCAACTGGGGCCGACGCCATTCCTGCTGCTGGCGATGGCGGGCGTTCTCGTCGACCTCGGCCTGACGACCGGCGCCTTGCCGCAAGCGGCGAGCGAGATCGGCCTCGTCGATTTCTTCTCCAGCATCGCCGGCCTGCATCTGCTCGCCGATATTCTCCTGCTGTCGGCCGCGTCCGGCCTGTTTGTCGTACCGGTTTTCGCCGCCGTGCAAGCCTGGGCGGGCGAGGACCGGCGCGCCCGCGTGGTTGGCGCCGTCAACACGCTGAGTTCGATCTATATGGTCGCCGGTTCGCTCGCGACGACCTTGCTGCTCAAGCTGGCGGGGCTGAGCGAGTCCGCTGTCTTGACCCTTCTAGGGCTCATAAGCGTTTTGGCGGCGGCTTATCTCTTCCGGTTTTTGCCCAAGCAATCCGACTGACGCTGGCAGACCCGCAAATCGCTGCGCCGTCAGGCGACCTCGGCGAGCGCCAGGAAGCGCTGCACGATCGGCGATCGGGGCAAGGCGACGAGAACGACGGTGCCTTCGCCCAGAGTGGAATTGATGCGCAGCGAGCCGCCATGCAATTCGACGAGAGAATTGGCGATGGCGAGCCCAAGGCCCGAGCCTTTCATCCCGTTGGCGAGCATCATATCCGCCTGTTCGAAAGGACGCCCCAGGCGCGACAGGTCGGCGCTGGCGATTCCGGGACCCGTATCTTCGACATAGATGTAAATCTGCTCGTCGAAGGCCTGCGCGCCAATGCTGATCGCGCCGCCATCGGGCGTGAACTTCACAGCGTTGCGCAACAAGGTCACCAGGATGCGCTCGACAGCCTCGCGATCGGCCTGAATCGTTTCGCTCGGGTTCGCGTCGATATCGATCGTCAGGTTCTTGGCCTGCGCCGCCGCGTCGACGTCGCGCATGGCGCTCTTGATCGCCGCTTCCACGCCAAACTCGCTTCGGTTGAGGCGCACGCGCCCCGCCTCAAGGCGCGACATGTCTAGGACATCGGAGAAGACATGCAGCAAATATTGGCCGCTCTCATGGATATGCGAACAATAGTCCTGATATTTGGGCGAACCCAGCGGGCCGAAGGTCTGTTGCTCCATCATTTCGGAGAAGCCGATGATGGCGTTGAGCGGCGTGCGCAATTCGTGGCTCATATTGGCGAGGAATTCGGCCTTGGCGCGGTTCGCCATTTCGGCGCGCGCCTTCTGTTCGAGATGACGCTCGGCAAGGTCGGCCAATTGCTGCGCCTGCGCTTCCAACGACTGGCGGGATTGGCGCAGTTCGGAAACCGTCGTCAGCAGGCGCCGCTCGGACTCCATCAATTGCTCTTCGTGGCGTTTCAGCGCGGTAATGTCCGTGCCGACCGAGACATAGCCGCCGTCCTTGGTGCGCCGCTCGTTGACTTGCAGCCAACGCCCGTCGGTCAGGCGCGCCTCATAGGTCCTGGCCGGAACGTGCTCTTGCGCGAGCCCTTTTGCATTGATGAGGATTTCGCTGTCGACGACCGGCGCCGCGCCTTTGGCCGCCAGTTCCGCATAGGGCGCGCCGGGGCGCATGCTCTCGGGCGGCAGATTGTGAAGGCGCTGGTATTTCGAATTGCACAGGACAAGGCGGTTCGAGGAATCCCAGAGGACGAAAGCTTCCGAAATGGCCTCGATCGCCTCGCGCAGCCGCTGGTCCGCCAGCACCGAGGTCGCGACCAGATTCTTTTGTTCGGTAATGTCGACGGCGATGCCGACAAGATGGCGGCCGGCGCTCGGGCTGTCCTGAACGAGTTCGGCGCGGGCGCGCAACCAAACCCATTCGCCCGCGGCGTTGCGGATGCGAAATTCGTGGTCCATCGTCTGGTTTTGGCCTTCGACGGCCTGTTTGGCGATGTCAGCCAGATTGTCGTCGTCGGGATGGACCATCGCCTGCAGGTCGCCGAACGACAGGAATTCGAACGAAATCGGCATGTCCAGCAGTTCGTACATCGATCGCGACCAATGAATCCGCCCGCGCGCCAAATCCCAGTCCCACAGTCCGCATCGGCCGCGATTGAGCGCCATATCGACGCGCGTTCGCGCACGCCGCGCCACCTGTTCTCTCTTTCGCGCGCGTCGGATCTGGGTGATGTAGGCCGCGGTGGCCCCGATGAGCACAACGCTCGTGGAGGCGAGGAGCAATGTGGTGATGAGCGCCGCCTCGCGCCAAGGTTCGAGCAGGGCGCCGATCCGCATTGTGAGGGCCATCTGCCCCAAGGGCGCGTGCAAATTGCGCACCGTCGCCAATTCATCCTCGCCATTGGCCGCTTCGATGCGCAGCACCCCGGCCTTTTCGGCGAATGTCGTCAGCGGCTGGCTCGCGCCAAGCCGGGCGTTCAGCGTCGAGGTCGTGTCGATCGCGGGAGGTTCGCTCGCCAGAATATGGCCATCGGAATCGGCCAGCGTGACGTCGACCGCCTGCAGGTCGGGGCTCGCGCCCAGAACCTTATGGAGCAGGTCGCCAGGCGTCTGGCTGGGGTCGGCGGCAAACGTCTGATTGAGGCCCATCGCGAGAACCGAGGCGCGCAAATCGACCTCGCGCTCCGCGGCGTCGATGGCGCGATGACGCTCGGAGCGGATATGACTGACCGCCGCAAGCGCCAGCAAGGCGAGGAACAGAAGAGCGATGGCGGGGATCAGATAGCGAAGCCAAGGCTCGAAGGCCTGCGAACGCGCACCCGTATTGTCGTTCAACGGTTGTGTGATCGACCTGGCAAGATCGCGCCATGCAACAGCACGCACGTCCTCCATCGTCGCGTTCGCACGCGCCATTGTGGCCCCCTCATTCCTATCCGTGTTGACCCGGTGAAATGTGCCGCACCGCACCGAATCAATCTGATAAGAATCCTTGTCGGAATCTTTGTCCAGAGATTAATGAAGGGTTGACAAAAATTATCTATTTTTAGGTTAGCGCGGCTGGGAGCGCGCTTGGCGCGTCAAGCGGCCGCTCATGATTTCGGCGGAATCCTGGGATCAAACGGGCTTTGAATTCGTTAATGGCCGAAGCGTTTTCGCGCGCCGCCCCGCATCGCCCCCACCCGACGATTCCCGTCGAGATCGCCCTGTTCCCGGATCAACAAACATACGAGGCCCCATGCCGAGCCGTATCGAAGATTATGCCGTCATCGGCAATTGCGAGACCATCGCGCTGGTTGGGCGCGACGGCTCCATCGACTGGCTGGGGCTGCCGCGATTTGACAGCGCCGCTTGTTTCTCGGCGCTGCTGGGAAATCCGCATAACGGGCGCTGGCTGATCGCGCCGACCGGGAACGAGGCGCGTGTGACGCGGCGTTATCGGGGCGACACGCTGGTTCTGGAAACCGATTTTGAGACCGAAGACGGCGCCGTTTCCGTCATCGATTTCATCGGCCGCCGCGATGGGGTCTCGGATCTCATCCGCCTGGTCAGAGGATTGCGCGGCAGGGTGTCGATGGGCGTCGAGCTTGTCGTGCGGTTCGACTATGGCTCCGTCATGCCCTGGGTATCGCGCCAGGAGGACGGGCGGCTCGAGTTCACCGCCGGCCCCGACAGGCTTTTGCTCGATACGACGGTTCCCCTTCGGGGCGAGGACTGGCGCACTGTAGGAGAGTTCGACGTCAGCGCCGGAGAGGAGATCAGCTTCATTCTGAGCTGGTCGCCGTCGTTTCGTCCCCTGCCTTCGCCATTGCAAGGCGCCGAGGCGCTCGAGCAGGTCGAGTCCTTCTGGTTGGAATGGACCACGCCATTCAACCCCCCTGCCGAATGGTCCGACGCAGTGCTTCGATCTTTGCTGACCCTGAAGTCCCTCACGCATTGGGAAACGGGCGGGATCGTCGCGGCCGGCACAACCTCGCTGCCGGAAAAACTGGGCGGGTCGCGCAATTGGGATTACCGATTCTGCTGGCTTCGCGACGCCACTTTCACCCTTTACGCCCTCATCGGCGCGGGCTTTCTGGGCGAAGCCCAAGCGTGGCGCGAATGGCTGTTGCGCGCCGCCGCGGGCAATCCGGACGATTTACAGATCATGTATGGGGTGGCGGGCGAACGGCGTCTGACGGAATATGAAGTGCCCTGGTTGTCCGGCTATGAAGGGTCCGCTCCGGTGCGCATCGGCAATGCGGCGGCAGGCCAGATCCAGCTCGATGTCTATGGCGAAGTGCTTGACGCTCTTTATGTCGCGCGGAAGGCGGGCCTCGCCGCGGAGGAAGCGAGCTGGGGGCTGGAATGCGCGCTGATCGCCCATCTCGAGACGATCTGGGAGCAACCCGACGACGGCATCTGGGAGGTTCGCGGCGGCCGCAAGCATTTCACCCATTCCAAGGTCATGTCCTGGGTCGCCTTCGACCGCGTCGTGCGCTCGGCTGAGGAATTCGGCCTGGAGGGGCCGCTAGATCGCTGGCGCGCCATTCGCGACGCCATTCACCGGCAAGTCTGCGAACGAGGCTTCGATCCCATCCAGAACTCCTTCGTTCAGTCGTATGGGTCGAGCGCGCTTGATGCGAGCCTGTTGTTGATCGCGATGGTCGGCTTCCTGCCGCCCGACGACCCGCGCGTGCGCGGCACGGTCGCGGCGATCGAGCGCAATCTCATCCGCGGCGGCTTCGTGCTCCGCTACGACACCGGCATTCCTGTCGATGGCCTGCCCCCCGGCGAGGGTTCATTTCTGGCCTGCAGCTTCTGGCTCGCCGACAATTATGTCCTGCAAGGCCGCTATGACGAAGCGCGCGCCTTGTTTGAACGGCTGCTGTCGCTGCGCAACGACGTCGGCCTGCTGGCGGAGCAATATGATGCGTCCGGCAAGCGGCAATTAGGCAATTTTCCGCAGGCGCTGTCGCACCTGGCCTTGATCAATACGGCCCATAACCTCGTGAGCGCCAGCGGTCCGGCGCATCAGCGCTCCGCCGGGAGCGAGGGAGAAACAACGTCAACCCTTCCCTTGGCCGATGCGGACCGCTAGGGCGCGAATTCAGCAATGAATCCTTCGTTCGGCGCGATCGCCATTGTTCCGGCGATCTCTTCGCCGAGGCGGCGCGAGCCCGTCGACAGCAAGACGCGACTATGCGGCGCTTCGATCCGCGCCGGCCGACCGGTCAGATTGAGAACGATCAGCAATCGGCGCGGCCCAAACCGGCGCTCATAGGCCAGGACCTCCTCCGTTGCGATCAGCGGCGCATAGTCCCCCAGGCTGAGCGCTGGCTCGGCGCGGCGCAAGGCAAGCAGCGCGCGATAGAGAGACAGGATCGAACCCGGCGCCGCGCTTTGCGCCGCGACATTCACCTCGGCGAAATCTCGGCTTAGCGGCAGCCAGGGCTCGGCGGAACTGAAGCCGGCATTGTCCGAGGCGTCCCATTGCATCGGCGTGCGCACGGGATCGCGGCCCAATCCAAGCCCCGGCACATTTTTCTCCCAGGGGTCCTGAATCCGGTCGGCCGGTATCGGCACATCGCCCATGCCGATCTCATCGCCTTGATAGAGGGTGGGCGTTCCCCGCAGCGTCAGCAGCAGCATCGCCGCGACGCGCGCCTGATCATCCCCGATGCGAGACGCCAGACGCGAACGATCATGATTGCCCAGCACCCAATTGGGCCATGCGCCATGCGGCAGTTTCGCTTCATAGGCGTCGACGAGCGCCGTGATGGCGGTTGGATTCCAGGGCGTCGTGATCAGGTGGAAATTGAAGGGAAGGTGGAAGCCTTTGAGATCGCCGCCGTAATAGAGGACCAGTCGGTCGAGCGGCAGATAGGCCTCGCCGATCAGCAGCCGGTCGCCGCCATATTCGTCGACGACCGCGCGCATCCCGGCGATGGCGTCATGGACCTCCGGCCGGTCCATGCTGTGCAGGCGCAGGAAACGGCGCGCTGGCGCCATGCCCTCGCGCCAGAGGGGATTGGGCGGATCGTCGGTGAGGTCCGCATCCTCAATGAGATGGTGGACGGCGTCGACGCGAAATCCGTCGACGCCGCGCGCGAGCCAGAAACGCAGCACGTCATGCATCGCGGCGACGACTTCCGGATTGCGCCAATTGAGGTCCGGCTGCTCGCGAAGGAACGCGTGATAATAGAATTGTGCGGTCGGGGCGTCCCAGCTCCATGCGCCGCCGCCAAATTCGGAGACCCAATTGGTCGGCGCCGCGCCATCAGGCTTCGCATCGCGCCAGACATACCAATCGCGCTTTGGATTATCGCGGGACGACCGGCTCTCGATAAACCAGGGATGGCGATCGGAAGTATGGTTAGGCACGTAATCGAGGATGACTTTCAGGCCGCGGCGATGCGCTTCGCTGACCACCCGATCGAAGGTTGCAAGACTGCCAAACATCGGGTCGATCGCGACATAGTCGGAGACGTCATAGCCGAAATCGGCCATCGGCGAGGGGAAGACGGGCGATATCCAGATCGCGTCGACGCCGAGATCGGCGACATAGTCGAGCCGGGCGATGATCCCTTCGAGATCGCCGACGCCATCGCCGTCGCTGTCCTGAAACGAACGTGGATAGATCTGATAGATCGCCCCGCTTCGCCACCAGAGCGACGGCGGGGTGCTGGAAACGTTGGAGACGGTCATGATTGTCTGCGCGCCATTGTCGTCCTCGCGATTACGCATCTGATTACGCGATAAACGCGCAACAGGCGATTGACGTTCCCCTTTGGGCGAATAGCAAGAACCCGCGGCGGATCAAAGGGCGCGCGCTCACGCGGCCGTCTTGCGCGCACGCGCCACAATCTGCGTCGGATTGACGAAACGCAGCGCGATGAACAGCCAGACCATCGAGGTCAGCATGAAAATGACCGCCATGGCGTTGATCGATTGTTCGGGGCGAACGCCGGCGGCGAAGACCGCGTAATAAAGCGCCACCACCAGCGTCTGGCTGTCCGGACCCGATGTCAGGAAGGTCAGTTCGAACATTGCGAGCGTGCGCACCAGCACAAGCAAGAGCGCGGCCAAAACGCCCGGCGCGAGCAGCGGCGTCAGGATGTGCCAGAACAAGCGGGACGTGCCGGCGCCGAAGACGCGCGCGGCCTGCTCAATCTTCGGATCGATCTGTTCGACGAAAGGGATCAACACCAGCACGACGAAGGGCACGGAAGGCACGAGATTGGCCATCACGACGCCCGATAGTTTGCCGGCGAAGCCCGCGCTGTAGAGCACAGTCGCCAGCGGAATGCCGTAGGTGATGGGCGGCGCGAGCAAGGGCGTCAGCAACAGCAGCATGACGAGCCTCTTGCCGGGAAATTCGCGGCGCGCCAGGGCATAGGCGGCTGGCGCGCCGACCAGGCCGGAAATCAGCACGACGAGGAAGGCGACTTCGAAAGTCGTCGTCAGCACGTCGGCGAGCTGAAATTCGCTCCAGGCGGACGCATACCATTGCGCGGTCCAGCCGGCGGGCAGCCAGGTCCCGAGCCAGCGCGTCGCCAAGGAACTCACGATCACCGTCGCGATGACCGCCAGCAGATTGAGGACAAAGACCCCGACCAGCAGCCAGATCGCAGCGGCCCACAGGCGCGAGGAGAGCGTCCGCCCCTGTCGCATCAGCGGCCTGCGTCATGATAGCTGAGGGGCGCTGGGGTTTCCCTTCCCCCCTTGTGTCCCGACAAACGCTTTCGCGTTTGCGGTGGGAAGGTGGCCGAAGGCCGGATGGGGGGTCGCGCTGACCTATCAAATAAAGGCCTCGACCCAAGTCGAGATAGGGCGGCGCGACCCCCCTCCCTAACCCTCCCCCACAAGAGGGGAGGGAATCCCAACGTCTCGTCAATTTTGCCGAAGCAGGCCATCAACCCTTCCCTCCGCCAGCCGGACCGCGATAGGCGAGGCCGCGCAGGCCGAGCACCGCGGCGATGATGGCGAGTTGCACGCCGCCCATGATCATCGCAATCGCCGAGGCCATGGAATAGTCGAAATCCTCGAAGGCGGCCTGATAGGCGGCGATCGAAATGACGCGGGTCGGCCCCGCCGGCGCGCCCAGCAGGATCGCCGAGGGAAACACCGAAAACGCCTGCACGAAAGACAGGCAGAAGGCGATCGCAAGGCCGGGCGCCAGCAGCGGCAGGATGACGCGAAAAAACCTCTGCCGCGCATTGGCGCCCAGCGTCGCCGCCGCCTGTTCGAGCGCCGGATCGATGCCGCTGACATGCGACAAGGTGAGCAGAAACGTGAAGGGAAAGCCGGTGATGAACAGCGACAGGAAAACGCCCCAATAATCATGCACCAGCCGGACGGGATGGCTTACGAGCCCGAGCGTCATCAGCGCGCGGTTGAACCAGCCTTGCGGTCCGAGATAGGTGAGCAGCCCCTGCGCGATCAGCACGACGCCGAGCGTGATCGGCAGCACCAGGATCGTCGTCAGCAGGCGCTGGCTGTGCATGAGCCGCACGCGCATCGCGACCGGCACGGCCAGCACAAGGTTGAGGATGGTGACCGGCAAGGCGAGCCATAGCGTCGTGGCGATCGTTCCATAGAGGAAGGGATCGGCGAAGAATTTATGATAATTCGCCAGCGCGCCGCCGGCCGCGGGCGCGAAGGACAGCCACAGGCCGTAGACGAAGGGATAGAGAAACAGCGCGCACAGGATCAGCACCGCCGGCGCCGCCAGCAGGGTGACACGGTCGAAGGGCGCGCGGGTGGAGGACGCGATCGCCAAGCGGTCAGGCTCCATCAGCGGGGTAGAGCCTCGCGCGGGCGGGATCGATGCGTAAATGCACGGCCTCGCCGATGGCGAGGCGGGTCGGCGATGTGAACCAGAGTTCGGCGCCGCTCTCGCTTGCCCCCGAACAGACAAAGCCGTCGCCGCGAAATTCGCCCGCCGTCACGATCGCCGGGACCGTCGAAGCGTCCGGCGGCGCGGGCGCGAGATCGGCGGTGCGCATGACGAGCGTCGCGCGCGCCCCTTTGGCCAGGGGCGAAGCGGCGACGCCGCGCAGCAGCGCCGCGCCGACGCGCACAGACGCGCCGGCCCCGTCGCTTTCGACGATTTCGCCCGACAGACGATTGCGGAAGCCCATGAATTCGGCGACGTCGAGGCTGGCGGGCCGCGCATAGAGATCGTCGGGCGTGCCGACTTGCCGCACGTCGCCCGCCTGCATCACGACGATGCGGTCGGCGAGCGACAAAGCCTCTTCCTGATCATGGGTGACATAGATCGTCGTCGCCCCGAGACTCATGTGGATACGGCGGATTTCGGCGCGCATTTCGAGGCGCAGCTTGGCGTCGAGATTGGACAAGGGTTCGTCCATCAGCACCAGGGGCGGTTCGATGACGATGGCGCGGGCGATGGCGACGCGCTGTTGCTGGCCGCCCGAAAGCTGGCCCGGCAGTTTGTCCGCATGGCCTTCGAGACGCACGAGCGCGATCGCTTCCTGCGTGCGCCTTGCGATCTCGGCGCGCGAGACATGGCGCATGGCGAGCCCGAAGCCGATGTTGCGGCGCACGTTCATATGCGGAAACAGAGCATAGTTCTGGAACACCATGCCAAAGCCGCGCTCTTCGGGCCGCAGCGTGTCGATGCGGCGCTCGTCGAGCCAGATGCCGCCACCGGTCGCCGGCAGAAGACCGGCGAGGATGTTCAGCGTCGTCGATTTGCCGCAGCCGGAGGGGCCAAGCAAGGCGATGAACTCGCCCTTGCGGATCGTCAGCGTCACATCGCGCAGCGCATCGACCGTTCCGAAGGACCGGCTGATCCTGTCGAACCGCAATTCGCCAAAGCTTGCCGCGCGCGCCATCGCTCAGCCCTTGCTCTTGGCGGCGCCGATCCGCTGATCCCAGAGCTTGAACGCGGTCACCATGCTGGCGGCGTCGAGCGGCAGCTCGATCGGATGGCTCGCGATCATCGCTTCATATTCGGGGCGGCCGAATTCCTTGATCACGTCCTGGCTCGCCTGCGGCGCCATGGCGAGCGTCACATCCTTTACCGCGGGGCCGGGATAGAAATAACCCTTGTCATAAGCATAGGCCTGGCTCTTGGGCCGCAGCATGAAGCGCATGAGGTCGAGAACCACGGCGAGCCGGTCGTCCGGCAGACCTTTTGGCACGCACATGTAATGAGCGTCGCCGACCCAGTGCAGCCCCTGCAATGCGACGACCTGCGCTTCCTTGGGCACGATGCCGAGCGCGCGCGGGTTGATGTCCCAACCGGTGGTCGCCGCGATCATATCGCGCGTGCCGTCGCCCAGTTCCTTCATCGTGATGCCGGTGCCGGAGGGGTAATATTCGATGTTCTCGCCAAGCGCGGCGAGAAAGGCCCAGGTCTTGTCCCAGCCCTTCACCGGATCCTTGGGGTCGGCATCGCCCAGGATATAGGGCAGTCCCATCAGCAAGGTGCGGCCGGGGCCGGAATTGGCGGGACGCGCATAGAGAAAACGGTTCTTGTTTTCTTTGGAATAGGCGAGCAGTTCGTCGGCAGTGGCCGGCGCCTTTTTCACGCGGTCGGGCATATATTCGAACAGCGGACCCGAGGGATAATAGGTCACGCAGACGCCCTGCCCTTGCGCGAGGCTCTGCATGTTGTTGGCGGCGGGCTGATAGATGGCGGCGAGATCGGGCAGATCGGCCTGATGGGCGGGCAGCAGCTCGATCCACAGCTTTTCCTGGATGCCCGCGGCGAGCGCATCCGTGCCGGTCAGCACGAGATCGATATCGACGCGATTGGCGCCCTGCTGCGCCTTGATCTTGGCCGGCAGTTCGGGCGCCGGCGCCTGGCTGAAGGCGACATGCGAAACCAGTTTGGGATTGGCGGCGGCGTAATCCTCGATGGCCGGCTTGGTCAGCGCCAGATTGCCCGCGACATCGACGATGGCGAGACTCACCGGCGATTTCGGCGCCGCCTGCGCACGCGCGGCCCCCGCGAAAGCGGCGGCGCCGACAAGGCCAAGGCCGGCCTTGGCGAAACCGCGCCGGCTCCAATCGGATGTCGTCATGTCTCTCTCCCCTTGATTCTGTCCTCAGCCGTCATGGCCGGGCTTGTTCGCATAGGCGTCTAGGGCTCCTCCGCCGTCATGGCCGGGCTTGTCCCGGCCATCCACGCCGGGACGTTGCATGTACTCTCGGCAGGCTTGCGGCGGCATCACGGCGTGGATGGCCGGGACGAGCCCGGCCATGACGGATGGAAGGGTGTTAGCTGTCTGCGTCTCCCATGATGCGTTCATTCCTAGGCATCGCCTTGTTGCCGGCTTCACAAACGATACGCCGATTTGGCGAGCCGGTAGGCAAGATCATGCGCCAGTTCCTGCGCTTCATCCTCGTCAAGCTGATGCGTCGCGACGAGTTCGGCGAGCGCGGCGCAATCGACGCGGCGCGCCACATCGTGACGGGCGGGAATCGAGGGAAAGGCGCGCGTGTCGTCGTTGAAGCCGACGGTATTGGCGAAGCCCGCGGTCTCGGTCGCAAGATCGCGGAAGCGACGCATGCCGGCGACCGAATCGAAGAACCACCAGGGCGGCCCGAGCCGCAATGCGGGATAATGGCCAGCGAGCGGCGCAAGTTCGCGCGAATAGGCGGTCTCGTCGAGCGTGAACAGGATGATCGTCAGCGCGCGCTCGTTGCCGAAGCGGTCGAGCAGAGGCTTGAGCGCATGCACATAATCGGTGGATGTCGGAATGTCGGCGCCCTTGTCGCGGCCGAACTGTCGATGCACGAGCGGATTGTGGTTGCGGAACGAGCCCGGATGGATCTGCATGACGAGACCATCGTCGAAGCTCATCGCCGCCATTTCGGTCAGCATTTGCGCACGAAATAATTCGGCGTCGGCGTCCGAGGCGTCGCCGGCGAGGACGCGCGCGAACAGAGCCTCCGCGGCGGCGGGCGTCAGGTCGGCAGTCGCCGCGCTCGGATGACCGTGATCGGTCGCCGTCGCGCCATGCTCTTTGAAAAAGGCGCGGCGCTTGCGATGCGCGGCGAGATAGCCGGCCCAGGTTGTCGCATCCTCGTTCGCGATGGCGCCCAAACGCGCGACATTGTCGCGAAACCCGGGGAAATGCGGATCGACGACGGAATCGGGTCGATAGGTCGTGACGACCCGTCCGCCCCAGCCGGAATCGCGGATCATCCTGTGCCAGCGCAAATCGTCGAGCGGACTTTCGGTCGTCGCGAGAACTTCGATGTTGAATCTCTCGAACAAAGCGCGCGGGCGAAATTCGGGCCGCGGCAATGCGTCGGCGATGACTTGGTAATAGCGATCGGCATTCTCGGCGCCGAGACGGCCTTCAAGACCGAACAGGGTCTCGAAGGCGTGGTCGAGCCACAGGCGCGTCGGCGTGCCCGCGAACAAATGATAATGCTGCGCGAACAGACGCCAGACCTTGCGCGGATCGGTCTCGACGGGAGCGCCATCGGCGCGCGGCACGCCCAGATCTTCGAGCGCGACGCCCTGGCTGTAGAGCATGCGGAAGACGTAATGATCGGGCGTCACGAACAATTGGGCGGGATCGGCGAAAGGCTGGTTCTCGGCGAACCAGCGCGGATCGGTATGGCCGTGCGGCGAAATGATCGGGAGATGGCGCACCTCGTCATAAAGGCGGCGCGCGATGACGCGGGTCGCGGTATTGGCGGGAAACAGGCGATCGTCATGCAGCATAGTCGTCTCTCGCGATCAGGACGCAGCGGCGCGGCGCGGGCGCGGCGCATCGGACAAGGTTTCGGGTTCGAACAGGTCGGGATGGGCGCGGCGAATTTCTTCGAAGACGGGCAGCACGCTTTCAAGATGGGCCTGCATCGCCGCCTCGGCCGCGCCGGGATCGTGCGCGGCGATCGCCTCGACGATCGCCTCATGTTCAGCGATCACAATTCCCGCGCGCGCCGGCAAAGGCAAAGTGAGGAGGCGGAACCGGTCGATCTGCGCCTTCTCGCGCTTGACCACCCGCCAGATGTTGGGATGGCGCGCGATTTCGGCGATCGCCTGATGCAGCGCCTCATCGGCCTCGTGGAATTCATCGAGCGCGCCGACGGCGGCATGCGCCTTCTGGCGGACGAGGATGCGGCGCAATCGCTCGATGTCGCCATCCTCAGCGCGGCTCGCCGCATAGCGCGCCGCCGCCTGCTCCAGGGCCTGGCGGATCGCCATGGCGTCGCGCACCGCGGCTTCGGCGATGCGCGAAACAAAAGTGCCGGTCTGCGGATAGACGACGACGAGTTGCTCTTCGCTCAGCCTGAGCAACGCCTCGCGCAACGGCGTGCGGCTGACGCCGAACATCTGGCAGAGGTCCTTTTCGACCACCATGGCGCCGGGCTTGACGCGCATCGTGACGATGTCCTGCCGCAGCACGGCGTAGACGCGCGCGGCGGTCGTCACAGGGCGCACGTCCTCGGCGTGAAACTTCATGAAGGCGTTTTCCCGAGGCCGCGTTGTTGTTAAATACTAATATATTACATGCGCGGGATTGGCAAATCGATCCGAGGCGGGCCTCGACTCTTCCAGCACAAGACTGCCGACCGGCTCTCGCCATGTTGGAACGGCCTGGAAATGTCCTCAAAAAAATATGGCCGCCCCAATACTAAAGCTATTGCCTAACCGTTCGAACCCTGATACTTAGGCATATGCTTAACCAATCGACCGATCTCGACCGCCTGTTTCACGCCCTGGCCGATCCGGCGCGCCGGGCGATCGTCGAGCGGCTGAGCCGCGGTCCGGCGCCGGTCAGCGAACTCGCCCGGCCGCTGCCGATGTCGCTGCCCGCGGCGATGCAGCATCTGGGCGTGCTGGAGGCGGCGGGCCTCGTCCGTTCGGAGAAGGCCGGCCGCGTGCGCACCTGCGCGATCGAGCCCCAGGCGCTCAGCCAAGCCGAACAATGGATCAACGCCCGGCGCATCGAATGGGAGCATCGCCTCGATCGATTGGGCGACTATCTGGAAATTCTCAAAGCTGAGGAAGAGGCCGACAATGCCGACCAATGAACCTGCGCTGACCCTCTATTCGCACCCGCTGGCCTCCTATTGCTGGAAGGTGTTGGTCGCGCTCTACGAGACCGGCACGCCGTTTCGCAGCGCGCTCATCGAAGGCATGCCTAAAGCGCATCCGACCCTTTCCGGGTTCTGGCCGATCGGCAAGATGCCGCTGCTGCATGATGCGGCGCGCGACAAGGCGGTGCCGGAAACCACGATCATCATCGAATATCTGCAGCAATATTATCCAGGCTCCGTAAGGCTGATCCCCGAGCAGCCGGCGCTGCAGCTCGACGTGCGCCTCTGGGACCGCTTCTTCGACCTTTACGTCCACACGCCGATGCAAAAACTGGTCACCGACCGCATGCGGCCGGACGATCGGAAAGATCCTGCCGGCGTCGACGAGGCGAGAGCCACGCTCGACACCGCCTATGCGATGCTGGAGAAGCGGATGGCGGCGCAGACCTGGGCGGTGGGCGATGATTTCACCCTCGCCGATTGCTCCGCCATGCCGGCTTTGTTCTATGCCGAGGCGGTTCACCCGTTCAGCGAAACGCATCCGGCGCTCGCCCGCTATTTCGACAGGCTGACGGGCCGCCCGTCGGCGCGACGGACCATCCGCGAGGCGCAGCCGTTTTTCCACTGGTTCCCGTTCCACGAGGCGCTGAACCCGCGATTCACCAGCCCCGACTTCTGACCCGCCCCTTACAGCTTATGGAGACAAGCATGCCGACTCTCGCCGCAAACAAGAACGCTCCCATGCAGCACCCCACGCCGCTCAAGATTTCCCGTGTCCTCCACGCCCGGCGCGAGACGGTGTTCAAGGCCTGGAGCTCGGCCGATCACGTCAAGCGCTGGTTCTGCCCGGATGCCTATACCGTGCCGGACGCCAAGGTGGAGATGCGCGTCGGCGGCCCGTTCGAAGTCTGCATGCGCGCGCCCACCGGAGAAGAACACTGGACGCGCGGCGCATTCGTTGAAGTCACGCCGCATAGCCGACTCGTGATCGACATGCGCGTCGTCGACAATGCCGGCAAGCCGCTGTTTCGCGCCTATACCGAAGTCGACTTTTCCGATGCGCTCGGCGGCACCCAGATGGATGTCGTACAGACCTACACGTTCACCGATCCGTCGATGGCCGCGCCGATGGTCGCGGGCGCGCCCGAGGGCTGGCGCATGACGCTCGACAAGCTGGACAAGGAAGTCGTGCGCATGCAGGGCGGGGCCGAGACCGGAATCCGCTCCATCGTCCATGCGACTTTCCACCTCGAGCGCACCTATGACGCGCCGGTGGCGCGGGTTTGGCGGGCGCTGACCGACGAGAGCGCCAAGCAGAAGTGGTTTGGCGGCACGCCGGGCCGCTGGGAATTGCTGGAGCGCCACATGGATGTGCGCGTCGGCGGAACGGAGCGGCTGAAGGGCCGTTGGGAAGGCGGCGTCGTCTCCACTTTCGACGCCCTTTATTACGATGTGATCCCCAATGAGCGGCTGGTCTATTCCTACGAGATGCATATGGGCGACAAGAAGATCTCGGTGTCGCTGGCGACCATGCAATTGAAGGCCAAGGGCGCCAAGACCGTTCTGATGGTCGCCGAACAGGGCGCGTTCCTCGACGGCTACGACGACGCCGGTTCGCACGAGCACGGCACGGGATATCTGCTCGATGCGCTGGGCGCATCGCTGAAAGATTGAAAATAGGCGGAGCGCGCTGGCCGATGGTCCGCGCCGCTGACGTTCTCTCTGCGATCCGGGCATACTGCGACCGAATCGTCAGCCGGGAGACGCCGACGCATGAATACGCCGCCATCGCCGCCTGGAGCGGAGCGGACTGACAAATCAGCCGTCCGCATCGGCGCTCTGGTTCCGCTCACTCGGCCTGGCTGGGCCGAGGCGGGCCGACATTTGCTCGCCGGCCTCGAGCTGGCGGTTTGCGAAGTCAATGACGCTGGCGGGATCGCCGGAAGACCACTCGAGCTATTGGTCCGAGACACTGCCGCTGATCCACAGAAGGCCGCGGCGGCCGTGGATGAATTGGCGCGCCTGAGCGTGGCCGCCTTAGCGGGGGAGTATCACAGCGTCGTCGCTCGCGCCGCCGCCGCCAGGGCCGACGCCCTCGGCCTGCCGTTCCTCTGCTCGTCAGCGGTTCTCGATGCGCTCACCGAACAGCCAACCAAATGGGTCGCGCGCCTCGCCCCGGCGCAGTCGCACGGCTGGCGGATCTACGCAGACTTCCTCCTCGGCGCGGGCCACAGTCGAATAGCCGTCGCGATCCAGCCGAGTGTTTACTGGGCGTCTGGAGCCCGCGTTCTGCGGGACTATTTCGCTCCACGCGGCGGCGCCGTCATCGAACTCGAGATGAGCTCGCTCACCCCCACGACGCTGTGCGACGAACTCGTCGACAATCGCGCGACAGCCCTGCTCCTTCTGGTCGGCTACCCGGAGCCGGCAGTGTCGATCGTCAAATCCGTCCGCCGCGACCAGCGCCTCGCCGGGATCATGATTGGCGCTCCGGCCGGGCAACCGGAGTTCGCCGAATGGGCGACATTGCTGGGCGACGACGGCGCTGCGATCCCGTTTTTGCGCTACCGGCCCGAGCGCCTCAGCCCACTCGGCGCCCGCGTCGAGATGGCCCTCCGTGAGCGGCTAGCCGAAGCGCCCTCCTTCGTCGCCTTCGAGGGCTATGACACGATCGCCGTCCTCGCCGATGTGCTGCGTTCTCACGGCGTGGACCGGGCGCGCATTGCCGAATCCTGGCCGCGCGTCGCCGTTGAAGGCGCCCGCGGGCGGATCCAATTCTCCCGCACACCAGGCATCAGCGTTTGGCAGTGGGCTTGGGCGCCAATCCAAGTCGTTGATCGAGATCCGGCGCAACCCGATCGCTTTCGGATCCTCCACGCCCGCTGAGAGAGCGCGGAGGTCCTCCGACTTCCGAACCCAGGCCAACCATCCCTGACCCGTCACCTATGTCTCCGAACAGCCGTCACCCATGTCCCCGGTCTGAACACCCACAAAGGGGAGGGATTGGAACCGAGTTCATAGGCGATCGCCGCGGACTCAACTCACGCCGAGGTGACGCGCGAGTTTGCCGAGGGTCTGATAGCCGAACTCCACCGCGCCGAAGCCGATGGTCGCGTCGCGTTGTTCCTTGGTCGGGTGCAGTTGGCGCAGGGTGAGCACGGTCTTGCCGTCGCTTTGGGCGTCGAATGTCACGGTGACGTGGAACCGCGTGGGATCGTTGTCCTTGTCGGAACCGTGCTCGATCTCGATCAGCCGTGGCGCTTCGATCCGCAGGAACACCATGCGGCTCTCATAGCGCGCGCCGTCGGGTCCGGTATAGACGAAGCGCCAGCGCCCGCCGGCGCGGATGTCGCATTCCAGGCTCTCGATCTTGAAGCCATCCGGCCCGAACCATTGCGTGATCTGCTTCGGATCGGACCAGGCCTGGAACACGCGTTCGCGCGGCGCGGCGATTACGCGGCTCAGCACGATCTCGCGATCGAGCGCCCAGGTCTTGCGGGAATCAGCGTTCATGGTCGTCACCTTTCGTTTCTGCCGATTGAGGGGTTTCCGTTGTCGCGAGAAAGCGTTCGAGGCGGTCGAATCGCGCCTCCCAAGCTTCTCGCGTGTGATTCAGCCAGCGCGTCGCCTCCGCCAGGCGCTCCGCGCGCAAAGAGCACGGCCGCTTCTGGCCGTCGCGCCCGCGCGCAATCAGTCCAGCGCGCTCCAGCACCTTCAGATGCTGCGACACCGCCGGCAGGCTCATTGCGAAAGGTTCGGCGATCTCCTGCACGGTCAGCTCCCCCCGGGCCGCGAGGCGGCCAAGGATGGCCATCCGAGTCGGATCGCCGAGGGCCCCGAACGTCTGGATAAGGTCCTGAGATAACTGCACGTCTCTGAGCCGTTTTATATTTAAGACAATGCTTAAATATATAGGAAAATGAGGCCCGTCAAGGGGGGCGCCGCAGGCCTATCGCATTTGAAGATTAGCGAACGGGGTGAGGATTTGAGCGAGGACAGCATTGTCCCATCCGGCTCGCTTGAGTTTTCCGCGCTTGGAGCCTTCTCCTAGAATCCGTCCAACCCTTTCCAGGCGAGCTCATTTTTCAAATGCGATTCCCCTGGCCTCTTCGATGTTTGGTCATTGCATTCCTTCTCTGGATGTGATGCACTCGGACAGGTCCATACAGGTTCGGACATATGGCGGCGAAATACAAACAGGTTGCCGATAGCCTCGTTCGGCGGATTCAGGCGGGCGAGATCGGCAATGGCGCGCGTCTTCCGGGCGAGGTCGATCTGGCGCGCGCCTATGACGTGAGCCGCAGCACCGTCCGCCAGGCGCTCTCAAACCTCAAGCAAGCGGGCCTGATCGAGACATGGACCGGCGCCGGCTCATTCGTCAGCTATGACGGCGCTACGCTCGACGACCGCATCGGCTGGTCCAAGGCGCTGGCGCAGCGGGGCGTCGACACGCTGACGCGCGTGCTTCTCCTGGCGCGCGTCGACGATCCCGATCTGGCGCGCGAGTTCTCCCTCTCCGATCCGTCGTTCCTGGCGCTCGACCGCGTCCGAAGCCTGGCGAGCGGCGAGGCGATCTCGCTTGAACGAAGTCGCGTGCCGTGGCGCAGCGGCTTTTCGAAAGTGCTGCGCAAAGGCCTTATCGAGGGCTCGCTCCAGCGCACGCTCGAGGCGCACGCGATCCACACAGCCGGCGGCGTCGAAACCGTCAGTCTCGTGCAGCTCTCCGCGGCGGAAGCCGAGCTTTTGGGGCGCAAGGCGGGCGACGCCTTCCTCGCCACGCAGCGCACGGTCCATGACGGCGCGGGCGCGCTTGTCGAGCGCGTCGACAGTCTGCTCCACCCCAAGCATTTCAAGCTGCGATTCAATTTCGGAGATCCCGCGCGATGATGCCAAACGCGCAAAGCCGGGCGCGCGGCGCTCTCCTCGGCCTCGCCATCGGCGATGCGCTGGGAATGCCGACGCAATATATGCCGCGCGAACTCATCGCCGGCCGCTATGGCGTCCTCGACCGTTTTCACGACGCGCCGCCCGATAACATCATCAGCCATGGCATGGCGGCTGGCCGCGTCACCGACGATACCGATCAGGCCGTCATCCTCGGACAGTTGATCGTCGAAGGGCGGGGCCATGTCGATCCCGAAGCTTTCGCGCGCCAACTCCTCGCCTGGGAGCAGCGGATGATCGCAGCCGGATCGGACGATCTTTTGGGGCCCTCCACCCGCCGCGCGCTGACCCTCGTCTCCGAAGGCACTTCGACAGACCTGACCGGGCGAACCGGCGCGACCAACGGCGCGGCGATGCGCGTCGCGCCAGTCGGCGTCGCTTTCGCCGCCGAACCGCTGCCCATCCTGATCGATGCAGTGGTGCAGACCGGGCACGTCACGCATAATACGACGATCGGCCTCGCCGGCGCAGCGGCGGTCGCGGCGGCCGTCAGCATCGGCATCGACGGCGCCTCAGTGGGCGAAGCGCTGGCGCGATCGATCGAAGGCGCGCGCCTCGGCGCCTTGCGCGGCTATTATTACGCCGGCGCCGATGTCGCCGCCCGCATCGAATGGGCGCTGGAACTCGTGCGCGGCCGCCGCGTCGAGGAAGCGCTCGATCTGATCTATCGCCTCGTCGGCACCGGCGTCGCGACTCAGGAAGCCGTTCCGGCGGCGATCGCGATCTGTTCGCTTGCGCCGGACGATCCCTGGCTCGTCTGTCGCCTCGCCGCGAGTCTTGGGGGCGATTGCGACACGGTCGCTGCGATCGCCGGCGCGATCGTCGGCGCCTGCCATGGCGTCGAGGGTTTTCCGCGCGAGGTCATCGACAAACTCCATGCGGCCAACCCTGGTTTGCAACTCGAAGCCCTCGCCGATGCGCTCCTTGATTTGCGGGGTGGGGCCGCGACGCGCGCCGCAGGCCAACATCCTTCGCTGGAGCGCGGCTGATGGCGCTCATCCGCCCCCTTCGTCTGATGTCGGTCGGCAGCATTCTGGCCGACATTCGCATGGAGGTTCCCCATCTTCCGGAGCGGGGCGGCGACATTCTCGGCTCGGCGGCGACGGTGAGCGCGGGCGGCGGCTTCAACATTCTGGCGGCGGCGGCGCGAAACGGGCTCGAGACAATCTTCGCCGGACGGCATGGCGTCGGTCCCTATGGCGCCCGCATCCGCGCCGAATTGGCGCGCGAGGGCATATCGACGCTGCTTGCGCCTGACCCGGAGAGGGACAGCGGTTTTTGCGTCGTCCTTGTCGAGCCCGACGGCGAGCGCACCTTCATCACAAGCCCCGGCGCGGAGGCGCAGCTTGGCGCCCGTTCGCTCGAAGACATCCCCTTGCGCGACGGCGACGCCATTTTCGTTTCGGGCTATGACCTTTGCTATCCCGATCTTGGATCTGCGATCGCATCCTGGATTGGCGCGCTGTCGCACGGCGTCCTTCTCGTCGTCGACCCCGGCCCGCTCGTCGCGCAAATTCCGCCGGACGTTCTTGCCGCCGTGCTGCCGAGAACCGGAATCTGGACGCTGAACCAGCGCGAGGCGCGGATATTCTCGGGGGCCGGCGACATCGGCGCGATCGCGGACAACATTCTGCCGCGCCTCGCGGCCGGCGCCCTGCTGGTGCTGCGCAACGGCGCCGAGGGCTGCGACGTCGCCAGCGCGGGGCCGCCTTCCTCATTCGCGCATCTCTCCTCGCCTGACGTCGCGATGGTCGATTCCACCGGCGCCGGCGACGCCCATACCGGCGTGCTGATCGCGGGACTCGCCGCCGGCCTCGATCCGTTTTCAGCGGCGATGCGCGCCAATGCGGCGGCCGCGATTTCCGTCACCAGACGCGGACCGGCGACCGCCCCCGACAAGCAGGAACTGGATGCGTTTCTCGCCGCGCGCGATCCGCGCCGCGAGAAGGGCGCAGTGCAGAATTAACAAAGAGGAAGTCGAACCATATCAGAGAGAGGGACAGGATCATGGCAATCGCAATCAATCGTCGCAGTTTCAATGCTCTTCTGGCGTCCGGCGTCACGGCTGCCGCGTCATCCGGTCTTATGCCGCGTCGCGCCGCCGCGGCGACCGAAATTACCGTCCTCAACTGGAAGGGCTATGGCACCGACGAAGCCTGGGCGCTGAAGGATTTCGCCGCGGCCACGGGCGTCACGGTCAAGCACGATTATTTCAATTCCGAACCGGAAATGCTGACCAAGCTGCAGACCAATCCTGGCGCCTATGACGTCGTGTTGATCAATAGCGCGCGCACGCAGCAGGCGCAGGCCGCCGGGCTGCTCGACCCGATCGACCTCGCCGCCGCGCCCAACGCCAAAGACCTCGCGCCCGCCCTGAAGACCCACGCGAATCTGATGGTCGACGGGAAGACTTACGGCCTGTCCTGGCTATGGGGCATGAACTCGCTGGCGATCCGCACGGGCAAGGTGACGGGCGCCGATAGTTTTGCAATTTTTCTTGATCCTAGATATGCCGGCCGCCTCGCTTTGTTGGACGATGCGGCGACGGAGATCGCCGTCGGCGCGCTGCTCACCGGGCAGGACATCAACAACCCCAAAGACATGAAGGCGATCGGCGACAAGCTCAAGGCGATGAAGACGAACGTCAAATTGCTATGGTCGAGCGAGGACGAGTGGAACAAGGCCTTCGCGGCGGACGCCTTCGACATTTCCGTGTTCTGGTCCGGCGCCGCCGTGCGCTCGAAGAAGCAGAGCAAGCTGCCGGTCGAATTCATCGTTCCCAAGGAAGGGGCGATCGGCTGGCTCGACGGCCTGTCGATCCCAAAATCCAGCAAGAACAAGGACGCGGCGCTGAAGTTCATCAACTATATGGTCGATCCGAAATTCTATGTGGCCTGGGCGACGCAGGCCGGCGCGCCGGCCTCGGCCAATACGGCGGCGATGAGCGAGCTTCCCGCCGACGATCTCAACAAGCAGATCCACAAGCCGGAATATCTGTCGAAGCTGCAGTTCATGTCGCCGATGCCCGACGACAGACGGCAGGCCTTCAACGATCTCTGGGAAGAAGTGAAGGCCGGCTACGCCAAATAGTTCCGACGCCGACCGGAGTCTGGCCATGGCGACCCGCATAGCCCCATCCCTTCCGGCGCGACTGTCGTCGCGCCGGGCGTGGACGACGGCCGGTCTGCTGATACCCGCCTATGGCTGGCTGACGCTGGCGGTGTTCCTGCCGCTCGGCGCGATGCTGTTTTTCTCGTTCCTGAAGGCGGCCCCGTTCGGCGACCGGCCGCTCGTCTTCACCTTCGATCAATATCTCGCCTTTTTCCGCCGGCCCTATCTGTTCGACGTCGCGTGGCGCTCGATCGAACTGGGGCTTTGGACGACGGGCCTGTGCGCGCTGATCGGCCTGCCCGCGGCGCTGGCGCTCGCCCGCGCCACGCGCGGACGGGCGAGGCAGGTTCTCTTCCTCCTGATCATCCTTCCCTTCTGGACGAACGGGCTGGTGCGCATCTTTTCCTGGACGATCGTGCTGCGCGAAGGCGGCGTGCTCGATCAAGCCTTGCACCTGGTGCTGCCTTCGGCGCCGGGCCTGTCGCTTCTCTACAGCTATCCGGCGATCGTCATCGGGCTCGTCCACGCCTACCTGCCCTATATGATCCTGACCTGCTACCTCTCGGTCGCCGCGATCGAGGATTCCGTCGTCGAAGCGGCGCGCAGCCTCGGCGCGCGCACGCCTGCCATATTCTGGAAGATCATTCTGCCGCTGTCGCTGCCCGGCCTCGTCTCGGGCGCGATCCTGATTTTCGTGCCGGTGATCGGCAGTTTCATGGAGCCGCGCATCCTCGGCGGCCGCATCGGCGTCACCATGGGGACGGTGATCGAGGACCAATTCACCCAGGCTTTCAACTGGCCGCTGGGCGCCGCCTTGTCCTTCATCATGCTGGCGGTCGTTCTTTTGATCTTTGGGCTGACGTCACGCATCCTGCCCGGTCGCGTGGCGAGTTTTTAGGAGGGCGCATGGTTCTCGTGGGCCGTTCCTGGCTTCTGGCGGTGGTGGCTTTCCTTTATCTGCCGATCGCGGTGATGATCGCGATGGCGTTCAACGCCTCGTCGCTTTACGCACTGCCCATCAAGCCGTCGCTGCAATGGTTCGTCGCGCTCGCGGGCGACGCGCCGCTCCTCACCGCCACGCGCAACAGCCTGGCGATCGCGCTGTTCACATCGATCGTCGCGACGCTGGTCGGGACCCTCGCCTCGATCGCGCTGTCGCGCCAGGCCTTTCGCGGACGCTCGCTCCTCAAGGCCTTGCTGCTGCCGCCGATCGCGATACCCTGGCTGATCACCGGCACCGCGATGCTGGTGTTTTTCTTCTGGACCGGCATCGGGCGCGGCCTGCATGCGATGATGATCGGCCATGTCGCGCTCGCCATTCCCTATGTCGTGCTCGTCGTGGGGACCGGCATGGAGGCGGTGCGCGTCGATCTGGAGGAGGCGGCGATGAGTCTGGGGTCGACGCCGGTCCACGCCTTCGTCGCGGTGACGATGCCGCTGCTCGCCCCCAGCATCGTCGCGGCGGGATTGTTCGCCTTCGCCGTTTCGCTGGACCAGTTCGTCGTCTCCTATTTTCTGTCGACGCCCGGCGTCAGCACGCTGCCGGTCGAGATCTATTCCTCGATCCGCAAGGGTTTTACGCCAGAGATCAATGCGATCTCCGCGATCTTCTTCGGGGTCTCGACGCTGCTCGTCCTCCTGTTTGCGCAATTGTCGAATCTGGGAGGCAATCGTGGTCGGCGTTGATGTCGTTTCCATCGTGAAGGACTACGGCCCCGCGCGCGTTCTCGACGGCGTCAGCGCCGCCTTCGAACCCGGACGCTTCACGAGCCTGCTCGGGCCGTCCGGCTCGGGCAAGACGACGCTGCTTCGCATCATCGCCGGTTTCGTGACGCCCAATGCGGGAACCGTCAGCTTTGGCGGCGTCGACGTCACGGGCGAACCCGTCTGGAAGCGCAATGTCGGCATGGTGTTTCAGTCTTACGCGCTGTTCCCGCATATGAGCGTGCGCGACAATATCCGCTTCGGCCTCGACCGGCGCGGCGTCCGCGGCGAAGTCGCCAACCGCGAGGTGAACCGCGTCCTTGAACTCGTGCATCTCGAAGGCTTCGACCAGCGCCGGCCAAAAGAACTCTCCGGCGGCCAGCAGCAACGCGTCGCGCTCGCCCGCGCCATTGTGACCAAGCCGCGCGTTCTGCTTCTCGACGAGCCGCTTTCGGCGCTCGACCGGCGCCTGCGCCAGGGAATGCAAGTGGAGCTGCGGCGCATCCAGCGCGAAAGCGGGCTGACGACGATCTTCGTCACCCATGATCAGGAAGAAGCGCTGACCTTGTCGGATGAGGTCGCCATCCTCGATCGCGGGCGGATCGTGCAGCACGGCTCCCCGACCGACATTTACGAACGGCCGCGCACGCGCTTCGCCGCGTCCTTCCTTGGCGACGCCAATTTCTTTACGGGCCAGGTGAACGCCGGCGCGATCGAGATTGGACCCTATCGGCTCAGCACGCAGGACAGTTTGCCGGCGCAAGGATCGGCCGTGACCTTCGCGGTGCGGCCCGAGAAAATGAATTTCCAGGCGCCGCGCGACGGCGCCAGGCCGATGAACCGCTTCGGCGCGACATTGCGCGAGATCATCTATGCTGGCGCGACATCGACATTCCTCCTGGCGGACGATTCGGGAAGCGAGCTGAAGGTGTTCCTGCAGAACCGGGATATGGCATGGCCAAGCATCGGCGCCCGCGTCGAGCTCTCATGGTCGCCGTCCGATACGATCCTGGTCTCGGAATAGAACGTGGCCGCGACGACGCTTCTGATGGGGCCCAGTACCAGGGCCATGATTGTCCCGGCCAAGATCTGAAACTTCCGGTCATTATGTCTTCAGTCCCTGGTTCGCCCGGATCTTGTTGACGACATAGTCGCCGGCGAGGACGGGCTCATATTTCGGCGGACGACCGGGGCCCGTGCAGGTGGGGATGCATGCGACCTCCGCCCGGTGGTTGGGATTCATGAAAATCGGGATCGACATGCGGTCGCGATTGAGGCGATTGACGACCCGGTGGAAGTTTGACCGATAGACATCGTTGGTCCAGCGCGCCATCAGGTCGCCCAGATTGACGACAAACGTATCGGGAACGAAAGGCGCGGCGATCCACTCTCCTCCCGGCAGTTGGATTTCAAGGCCGCCCGCCGGGTCGGGCGCCAGGATCGTGATGTGGCCATAGTCGGTATGCGCGAGGGCGCCGACGCCAAAATCGCTCTCCTGCCCCGGCTCCGGCATGGGATAATGGATGACGCGGGCCAGAATCGATGGCTTTGTGTAAAGCTTGGCGAAATAATCCTCTTCGAGGTCGAGGCTCACGGCGAGAACGCGCGTGAGCTTTATCCCGGCCGCCCGAACGCCCTCGAAATAGGCCTCCAGCGCTTCGCGAAATCCCGGTAGATCGGGCCATTGATTGGGCCCATGGAGCGGCAGCCCGGCGGCGACGTCCGGATCGTCGAGAGGAAGATCGACGCCAAAATCGAAGCTGTCCTTGAGGTCCTTTTTTTGGCCGGGATATTGCGTCGTGCCGAGCGGCAGGTAGCCGCGGTGAAACTTGCTCTTGTAGACTTTCATCTTCTCATCGAGCGGCAGCGAAAAGAAGCGTCGGGCTTCGGCGAATGCGCCGTCGATCACCGCGCGACTGACGCCGTGATTGGCGATGTAGAAAAAAGCCGAATTCTCGCAGGCGTGCCGGACCTTTTGCGCGACAGCCCGCACATCGGCGTCGGCCAGATCAATGATCGGAATTTCGTCCAGGCGGCCGGCGCGCGGAGCGGGTTCGTTTGTCATCGTTTGTCCTCTGTCTCTCGGATTGCGGTGTTCGTTCTCGGGGCTCACGCTCCCACGATCCTGTCGTCGTCCTCGTGAATCCAGAAGACGACCTTGCGCTGCAGCCAGCGCATGAGCGCGTGCAACGCCATGCCGAAGATCGACAGGATCACGAGGATGGCGAAGACGCCCGCAATATCCATCGTGAATTGCCGCTGCAGGATCATGTAGCCAAGGCCCGCCTGCGCGCCGACGAACTCCCCGACGATGGCGCCGATCACCGACAGGACGACGCCGATATCGAGGCCGGCGAAAATGTAGGGAAGCGCGTGGGGCAGTCGCGCCTTCCAGAAGATCTGGCTGCGCGAGGCGGTGAACGCCGCCATCATCTCAACCTGGTCGGCGGGGGTGACCCGCAAGCCAACCAGCGTATTGGCGATGACCGGGAAGAAACAAATCGTCGCCGCCGTAACGATCTTCGAAGATAGGCCGAACCCGAACCAGATCACGATCAAAGGCGCCAGCGCGACCTTGGGAACCGTCTGGAAAGCGACGACATAGGGATAGATCGTCTGCTCCAGGATTGGAAATCGCCCGATGAGGCATCCAAGCAGAAAGCCGAAACCGCCCCCGAGCGCGAAGCCGCCGATGACTTCGAGGCCCGTCGCCCAGATATGCCGCGTCAACTGGCCAGACGACAGGCTCGCGGCGAGCGACTTCAGCACGGCGCTGGGCGGCGGCAGAACGAGAGACGGCACGTCGAACAAGCGGACGCCGCCTTCCCACAACCCGATAAACAGCACAAAGATGAGGGCGCTCAGCGCCCATTGCCGATGCGCCCAAAGCCATGTGGGATTGCGGGTCGCGGGCAAGGCTTGCGCGATCTCGTTCATGCGTCCAGGCCTCCGTGCGATCCGAAATGGCCGCGCACACGCCTGACATAGTCGCCGAATGGGTCGGAGTTGATCATGTCGAGGCGCCGCGGCCGCGTGAGATCGACTTCGATCACTTCGGCGATACGGCCCGGCCGCGCCGACATCACGATCACCCGATCCGCCAAGAAAATCGCCTCGGGAATCGAATGGGTAACGAGAATGATCGTCTTGCCAGCGTCTTTCCAGATGCGCAGGAGCTCCAGATTCATGTGCTCGCGCGTCATCGCGTCAAGCGCCCCAAATGGCTCGTCGAGCAGCAGAACCGCCGGATCATGGATGAGGGCGCGGATGATGCCGACGCGCTGTTGCATGCCGCCCGACAGTTCCTTTGGATATTTGCGCTCAAACCCCTCGATGCCGACGAGGCGGAACAAATCCGCCGCCCGAGCGCGATGGTTGCGGACGTCCTGCCGTTGAATCTCGATCGGTAAAAGAACGTTTTCCTCGATCGTTCGCCAGGGCAGCAGCACGGGCGATTGGAACACCATGCCGATATCCCGGCTGGGGCCGTCGATCGCCCTGCCCTGCAACCGAACCGATCCGGCCGAACGGCGCAGCGTCCCCGCGATGATTTTGAGCAGCGTGCTCTTGCCGCATCCCGAAGGCCCGACGATCGTCAGAAACTCGCCCTCGCGCACGGTGAAGCTGAGCGGCGCCAGCGCCTCGACGTTGAGCCCCTCGCGCGTGGCGTATGATTTCGTCAATCCGGCGATTTCGATCAACACGGGGGATTCCTCATCGTTCATCCCGCGTGATCAGGGCGCCGGGCAGGATTGGGCCAATTTGGCGATGGCCTCGTGATCAAAATCATTGATCGCCTCGAAGAAATTCGGCGTCGAGATGACGAAAGTCGCCGGCGGCAATGTCGTGGCGATCTGCTTTGTCTGCAGCATGAACTGCTGAACCTTGTCGAAGCCGGCGGGCGTGGTGGCGCCCCAAAGACGGCCGCCGTTCGCAGAGAGGGAGCTCTTCATCGAAGACATCTGCGCAGCGAGGCTATTCATGTCCCAGGCGACGGCCGTCGCGTCGTCGGGAGCGCCGCTCGGTCTCGTGTCGGGAAAATGCGCCCAGTGAATCCGTCGCACGCAGTCGGGAGAATCCATCGCCAGGGCGCTGGCCCTCGCCGCGCCGAGCGCGATCGTCTTGACAAGTTCGGGATCGGAATCGATGCGCGACTGCAGGGTCGCAAGCGAGAAGTCCGGCATGCGGCGCCATTCTTCCGGGTAGAAATAGCGAAGCTTCACCCCCTGGTTCTCAAAGAACGTATTCATCGAGCTCCAGAACATCAGGCCCTGAACGCGGCCGCTCTTCAGCGCCTGAAGCGCCGGGCCGCCGGCGCCGGTCGCGACGATCTGAACGTCGTTTTCCGGATCGAGACCGTTCGCTGTGAGATAGGCGCGCAGAAGCGCCGTGCCCGAACTCGCCAGGCTGAGCACGCCGATAGTCGCGCCCTTGAAGTCGGCGGGCTTCTGGATGGCATTGTCCGCCAGCGTCACCAGCGACCAATCCAGAACCGTGTTTTCCATGATGGCGCGCAGCGGAATGTTATTGGTGACATTCGCCTGGATGATCGTGCTAGCGTTGATTTCTGCGAAATCGAGCGTCCCCGCGACAAGGAGCTGGGTGGCCTGGAGCGATCCGCTGACCGGAATGACGGTGACGTCCAATCCCTGCTGCTTCCACCAGTCGAGCGCGACCGGCATCATGAGCCAGGGGTAGGTCAGGTTGAGCACGGCTGTGCCGACGCCGATGGTCACCTTGCGAGGCGCGGCGGCCAGCGCCTGACTGGCGGCGAGCGCGCCGATCAGACCCACGCGCAAAAAGACCTTCACGAACCGCCCGATCATGCCCTGACTCCTCTAGGGATCGCATCGTAGCCAAGACGATCGATCGAAAAAGATGCAGATTGAGCATGACGGGCGTCGCGAAATTAGTTCATTCGGCGATATCGTCGTTTATGCTGTCGCCGCTTTTTCCTTGAAGCGTCAGCGCCGCCTTCAGCGCCTCGACGAAGACGGCCGCGGCGATCGGCGGATCGCGCCCGGCCCGAACGCAGCAAGCCAGCGCATGAGGAACACGGTAGGAATCGCGCAGCGGGATCGACCGGACATCGCGCCGATTGGGATCCTCGGACAGAAGAAAATGCGTTTGGATGCTGATCGCCATGCCCGAGGCGACGATATCGCGGATCAATTCAAACGAATTGGTCTTCAGAATGGCCCGGTTGTCGATCCCCGCTTTGGCCAACATCTCCCGCAAGATCTGGGTCAGGATCATCGAGTCGTCGGGCATGGCGAGCGGGTAGCCGACGCAATCGGATAGACGCAGCGAATTTTTCTTGGCCAAGGGATGGGATTTCGCCATGAGAACGCACATGCCGAGCGGAAAGGCGACAATGGTGCGAATGCTGCTCCGTGCAGGTATGTTGTAAGCGAGTATGACGTCGGCTTCGTCGCGCTCAATGCGATCAAGAAGCGCCGGCGTATTGTCGACCGTGATCTCGAAGTCGATTTCGGGGTAGGTCTTGTGAAAGTCGGCGAGGAAGTTGGGAAGGAAGTCCCGGCTCAATGAATCATTGATACCGAGCGCCACGACGCCGCGCTTGAGACCCCGCAACGACTCGATCGCCGAGCGCGCCACCTGCAGCTCGTTCATCGATAGCCGAACCCGATGGAGGAGGATCTCGCCAGCCGCGGTGAGCCTCAGTTTGCCGCGTCCCGGGCGCCGATCGAACAGCGGCGCCTTCAGTTCCGCCTCGAGAAGCGTGATCTGCCGATTGAGCGCGGACGCCGCGATATTGATCCGCTCCGCCGCTTGTCGGAACGAGCCTGACTTCGCCACTTCGAAGAAATATCGAAGCGGTTGCGAAACGGAAGTGAACGCCATGGGCTTGCCTGAGAACGTTGCTCCACCCGCGGAGCCGCGCGTTGCCTTGAGATGACTCTTTGACCATACAGGACAACATCGCGGGTGGGGAGTTACCGGCCCGCGCTCGGAGGATCATACGACGCTGGCTTTTGCGCAGCTTCTGGAATGCCGATTGGGGGCGCCGGTCGAGAGACAGGGTTAGAAAACGATTGGCGCCGGCGTTTACGCGCTCACGCGCCTTTCAGCGGAGCCTCGTTAAAAGCGTCTGCGAATTTTCGCATCAGGCGCACCAGCTCTTCGATATCATGCGCGCTCCAGCGCTCGAAAATGGCGCGACCGATCCGGTCGCGCGCGGCGTCGACGAGGTCGGTCATCGCTTTGCCCTTGGACGTGATGAAAGCTTCTCGCATCCGGCGGTCGGCCGGATTGTCGCGGCGCTCGGCGAGGCCGAGGCTTTCGAGTTTTGCGACCTGACGGCTCACCGTCGTATAATCGCGGCCGACGCCGTCGGCGAGCTCGACGATTCCGATCGGCCCGAACCGCTCCACCGAAACCAGCAAAGGAAACAGCGCGCGGTCAAGCGGAATCCCGGCCTCCCTGATCAGCGCCTCGTCGCGCTGCGGCCGGTTCATGAGGGCGACAATATCCAGCAACGCTGCATGAAGCTGCCGGAGCTGCGCGCTGATATGTGTATTTTGCACTTTCTTTCTTGACGGCATCGACGGCTCCCCTTATATGTGCATTATACACATATATTGCAAAGCCGAAAGGAAAACCCACCATGAAAGCCGCAATCGTTCTGGGAGCCGGGCAAACGCCGGTTTATGGGGATTTCAACGAGCCGGTCGCCGCCCCCGGCGAGAGCCGGATCGCCGTGACGGCCTCTGCCATGAGCCCCCTCGCCAAAAGCCGGGCCTCCGGCGCGCATTACAGCGCATCGGGCCAGTTTCCGCTGGTCGCGGGCGTCGACGGCGTCGGGCGGCTCGACGATGGGCGCCGCGTCTATTTTGTCCTGCCCAAAGCGCCCTATGGCGGCATGGCGGAAAAGACCGTCGCGCCTTCGGATCATTGCGTGGCGCTCCCTGACGACATCGACGACGTGACGGCCGCCGCGATCGCCAATCCGGGAATGTCGTCCTGGGCGGCCTATCAGGAGCGCGCTAGGCTCAAGGCTGGAGAGACCGTGCTGGTCAATGGCGCAACCGGCGCGGCGGGCCGTCTGGCTGTCCAGATCGCCAGGCATCTTGGCGCGGCGAAAGTCATCGCGACCGCCCGCAACCGCGAGGCGCTGCAATCGGTCGCCGCGCTCGGAGCCGATGTGACCATCCCGCTGGTCGAGGACGGGACGGCGCTGGAGAACGCCTTCAAGGAACAATTCGCGGCGGGCGTCGATGTCGTGATCGATTACCTCTGGGGCGCCAGCGCCGAACGCCTGCTGATCGCGGCGGCCAAGGCTGGAAAAGAAGGCGCATCGATGCGGTTTGTCCAGGTCGGTTCGGCGAGCGGCGCCAACATTACGCTGCCGAGCGCGGCGCTGCGCGCATCGGCGATCTCACTGATGGGCAGCGGCATCGGCAGCGTCCCCGTTGACCGCCTCCTCAACGCGATCGGCGAATTGTTCAAGGCGGCCGCGCCGGGCGGCTTTAAAGTCGCGACCCAATCCGTTCCCTTGTCAGAGGTCGAACAGGCGTGGACTCACGACGACGGCGCTCGACGCACCGTATTCACCATGAACGTGTAAGCGGTTGATCGCGGCGCTGGCCACCTGCGCGGAAGCGCCGGCGTCGCCGCGCCAGCTCTATCGATGACCTCGCCCTTCTGAGGCCCGGCCAATCCCCAATCGCCGGGCGGCGAGGTCAAAGCTCTCTACCGTCAATCAACAGATCGGAACGTTCGGCTCGAGCCTTCGGAGGGGGGCTTGCATCGGCGCGCGATATTGTTTAATAGAACGATATCGTTTGATTAATGGCCCGACGCATTTGAGTGCGGCGGGCGCCATTGGTCGCGAAGGCCCTCTGCTTTCGCGCGGCGACAAATGGATAGGAGTCGCAAGGCGCCGGTAAGGGCCGCGCGCCGCCGGTTTTTTGCGTCTCCTCAACAACCGCTGCTGAGCGCCTGGTTCTGTCTCGTTAAGGCTTCCCCCCATCTGAAATCGGAGTTTGAAATGTATGCATGCTCGCAAGCGAACCGCCTGGCGGTCGCAGCGCTCTGTGTGGCCTTGGCGGGCTGCGCGAGCGTGACGCCGGTCTCCTATTCGGCGATCGCTTCATCGTCCTATCTCGCGCCCAATCCAACCGACGCGTCTGGACATATTCCCTATCGCTACGCGACAATTGTGGACTGGCGCGCTTATAATAAATTCGTCATCGAACCGGTCGTGATCTATCGGGGTTCGGATCAGCAATTTGGCGATATGTCCGAACAGGACAAGGCGTCGCTCGCCGCTTACATGCAGGCGCAGTTCGCAAACAAGCTCAGCGGCCGCCTCACGCTCGTCAATCAGCGGGCGCCCAACACCTTGCGCGTGAGGCTGACGCTGACGGGCGCGACAACCAGCACGCCTGTCATCGGCACTTTGTCGCGGTTCGACATGGCCGGCGCCGTCTATAATGGGGTTCAGACCGTTAGGGATGGCGAGGGCGCAATGACGGGGTCGGTCGTCTACGCCGTTGAGATCTTCGATGCGACGACCTCCCGCCTGCTCAGCGCCTTCGTCTCCAAGCAATATCCGAGCCCGTACGACATTGGGGCGACCGTCGGATCGTTGACCGCGGCGGAGGCCGGGATCGACAAGGGCGCGGACGCGCTCGTCGCGCAATTGAGATAACGCCGATCCGCCCCCGCGCGCTAGCTGGATCGCCGCGACAATAGTCCGCGGCGGTCTGGACGGATCTAGGCGCCCCGCGCGGGGCGGTCGCGGCACCCGTCCAGAAACAATCGGACCGCCGCGGTGACCTGCGCGCGCAAATCCTTCTCGGATCTGGCGATCTTGCCATCGAGAGCCAGGGCGCGGGCCGGCCCTTCGATCGCCGCGTAAAGGAACTGCTCGGCCAGGTACCCGGCGTCCGCCGACCGTATCTGGCCATCGCGCATGGCGTTGGCGAACATCTCGGCGATCATCTCCCGCGAGCGGACGCCGCCTTCGCGGTACGCGAGGGCGAGTTGCGGGAATTGGTGCGCTTCGGACGCGACGAGCCGGTAAAGCGCGAGCGCCGCCGGCCCGAACGCACGCTCGGCAAGCGCGACTCCGATCTGGATCAGGGCCGTATCGATCGGGCCAGCGCGATCCGATTCGCCGGCGGCTGGATCAAGAAGGTCATCCATTCCCTTGCGAATGACGGCGGCGAACACCGCTTCCTTGGAGACGAAGCGGGCATAGAAGGTTTGTTTCGATATGCGGGCCTTCGCCGCGATCAGATCGACGCTCGTCGCCTCAAAACTGGTCTCCAGGAACAGCCGCGTCGCCACGCCGACGATGTGCTCAGTGATGTGGCCGGCTTGGTCCTTCGTCGGCCGCCCAACGCCTCGTCGCGTATTTTTGTTCGGCTTGGGCTTGGCGACATTCATCTTAATTTTCTCTCCGAGCGATTCCCTGCGCGCCCGCGGGGATGATTGGCCGGCTGCCGGGGTCGCAGCTTCAATCGTCCGATTCTCCAAATATAGACTTGCAGCCGCGCACGATAGGATATAAATAGTACGGTATCGTTTGATTAGTGGCCTAAGGCCTCGGATACGTCGGTCGTTCGCGCATTGCTGTTCGTCCGCCTTCGCGCCGAGAGAACTCAATCAACAGCCGCGGATCTGGGCGCCGCCGCAGTCCCAGCAACCCCACAAATCGGAGCTTCCCATGGTGAGAAACGTCATTCCAATGGCGCTCGTCCTCGGCATTCTCGCCGTGACGATCTGGATGAACTTCCGGCGCCCGTAGATGGGCGGCCTCATCCGACGCGCATAGACCATCGCGCTCGCAGTGAAAGACGCTTACGAACGGGCCAAAGCGAGCACGGCGGCCTTGATCGCGCTTGCGATCGTCGCGCCAACTTTCTGATCATGGCCCGAACGCGCTAAAGTGACGCCGCCGGACAGAATCGACAAAATGGCCCAGGCCGTTTTTCGTCTCGCGAACCGCGTCCCGTGCGGCAGGCCATCGGCGACGGCGTCGACCACCTTCAGCAATTCCGCTTCGTAAGCGGTTCTTGTTTCGGCATCGGCGCGCGCGACATCCGGCGACAGGCTCTGCAGCGCGCAGCTTTCGCTGAGGTCGCAGGTGCGCCTGACGCTCATGTAAAAATCTGCGAACTCTTCCAGCCAGGCGTCGCCGGCCTTGGCGCGCAAATCTTCGATCCCGCCGCGCAATTCGACGAGGCCGGCCAGCGCCGCCGCCTTGAACGCTTCGGCCTTCGAGGGAAAATGGCCGTAGAACGCGCCCGAGGTGACGCCGGCCTCTTTGGCGAGGCCATCGACGCCGATGCCGCCATAGCCGAGCCGCCGAAAGCCCCGCCCGGCCGCGCCGAGAATCCTGATTTGCGCATCTTCCTTGTGGCCCGGCCCGTATCGCATGGCGGATCCCTTCATGTAACGATCGTGCTTTAACGCTTGACTCCATAACGATCGTTATTTTATGGATGAATAACGGTCGTTATATCACGGCCCCGCTCCGCCGCCAATGGCGAGCGCCCCCGAACGATGATTGGACACATCCATGCCGCTCACTCTCACCCTCACCGAAGGCGTGTTGCCCAAGGGCCAGGAGAAAATAGCCTTCGCGCGTCTCTCCGACGCGATGCTGAAATGGCACGGCCTGACCGGCAACACAGTGATGACGCCCAACGTCATCGGCTCGATCCACGTTCTGGCCAAGGACCAGACGTTCGCCGGAATGCGCGAGACGCCGGTTGCGTTCGTCGAATGGAAAGTGCCGTCCTTCGCCTTCGCCAGCCGCGACATCCAACTGGGCTATTTCGAGGAGGCCACAAATATCATTCACGAAATGTCCGGCGGCGCGCAGCCCAGGGACAACATCTACATCAATGTCGTTCATGCCGTGGATGGGGCGTGGAACCTCGACGGCAAGGCGCGGACCAACGCCGAATTGGGCGCACTCGTCGCCAAAGGCTGATCCCGGCGGCGACGCACGCTCAAGCCTGTTGCGATTCGATCGAATCGCAACAGGCTCCAGTTTCCCTGAAAACGCGCGCGGTTTGCGAAAAGCCGGCGTCCCCTTTTTTCGCCGCGCGCTCCAGCAGATGAATCGCTGGCGGTCTTGTTGGTCGGGCAAGAACGCGACCATAAGTTTTTAGCCTAACCGCACCCAATCTATGGCTTCGAGCACATAGGGGGCGAACAAGAAATCTCGGACCGCGACGATCCGGTTTTCCGACCAGTCGATCAGGACAAAATGCGCCGGTCTTTCCATCGGGCCGGTGCTGTCGAAAACCAACATGGCCGGCTGTCCTTCCACCGCGCCGAAGGCGAACCGCCATTTCGTCGCTTCCGCATAGCCCGTGAAATAGCGGCCAATCTTGTCGCGCCCTTGCCATTGCAACCGGTTCACCAGATCGAGCTTCACGTCATCGGCGAGCATGGCGCGGATGGCGTCGAAATCGCCGTTCCGAAACAGATCGACATAGGCGGCGATCTTCCGCCGGTCTGAATCCGACATCAGCGGCAGCCTGATGTCTTCGGGCGCCTGCGCGAGCAGCCGCAGCGCAACGCGCCCGCGCTGAAGCGCCGATTTGGCTGATGCCGGAGTGCAGGCGGCGATGCTGGCGATCTCGTCAACCGAATGACCCAAAACATCCCTCAGGATCACCGCGCAGCGTTGAAGTTCAGGCAGCCGCAGAAACGTCTGAAAGCTGATCGCGATAATGTCCGCCTCGGGCATGGGCGCCGCCTCCATGTCTTCGGTGAGCGGAACGACATTGTTGCGGGACCTGTCGCGCAGGAAATCAAGGCTCGCATTGTGGGCGATGCGAAACAGCCAGCCCTCGAGATTATCCACTTCGGCGCCCTCGGCTCGTGCGTGAAGAGCTTTGACGAGCGCATCCTGCAAGACATCCTCGCCATGGACCGCCGATCCCGTCATGCGCGCGCAATAGCGATGCAGGCGCGGCCGCAGCGCCTTCAGGCGATCCTCGAATTCGTCCGTGTTCATGGTTCGAGACCTATTGCGCTTCCGCGCTTTGTTCGGCCAAGGATTGCACGCCAATGTCGATGAGAATCTTCGACAGGGCGGCCGGTTGCGACAGGAATGGCGAGTGGCTGCTTTCCAGCGTGTGGGTCATTGTCTTGCCGCCGATGGCGGCGTCAACCGTCGTAATCATGTGATCCTGACCGGTCAACGGAATCGCGCGATCCTGTGTGGTGCGGATATAATGGCGCGGCACGGCGCCAAATCGTCCAGGCGTGATTTCCGATGGGGCTAAGGCGCCGGCGTTCGGCTCGTCGCAATGAAGTTGCGACGCCGCGGCCACGAATTCGGCGTCCGACGCGTCGGCATAAAACGAAGCCTTGAGCAGCGATCTGTGGGCTTCGTCGGTTGATCCCGCATGGATCCTTGTCGCGCCGATGGCGGCGGGGTCGCCCACGAACAGCCCCGGCGATAAAGCGGAAGAGAAGGTTTCATGCTGGAGCATCGCGAGCAACGTCGTGCCGTTCGGAACCATGAATCCGGCGAGATAGACGATTGCGCGAAGCAGGTTCGGAACCTGCTCGGCGACCGCCGAAATCGTCATCCCGCCGGCCGAGTGCCCGACCAGGATGACCTTGCCGTTGCTGAGCGACGCCGCTTCCTTCACCAAGGCGACGACGGCTTGCGTCCGCTCCTCCTGCGTCAGGCCGGCGATCGGCGACCGCTCGGCGGCGAAGGCAGCGGGGTCGAACGGGCGACGATCGAGCGACGACGGCGCTATCGCATGGACCCCCGCGCCGGGAAGGTCGAGCGTCAAAGCCGCAAAGCCATTGGCTTCAAGGATGGGCGTCACTTTGTCCCACGCCGAACGGTTGTGCCAACCGCCGTGGACCAGGACAAAAACTGCTTTGGGTGCTGACATCGCTGAGCCTCTTGCTCTCAATTGATGATCTTTAAGACCGGTATGAGCGGCCGTCCGCCATTTCGCCCCCTCGCCCGTCGCGACAAACAAAGGGGGATGGGCTCAAACTTCCTTGTTGTCGAAAAGGAACATTTGAACGCCCGAGTCGTCAGGCGCAAACAGTCGGCGATCCGCTCCAGCCGCTTGCCCCTCCGGGCTGGCGAACGCGGTTTTGATCGCCTGGAGGTCGTCGAAATGCAGCGTTCCGATCCGATGAACATCGGAGGCTCCTGCCGGCGTTGCGATGGGGCCGTCGCTGACCTCGTATTTCCTCAGACCGGGAATTTTCTTGGCGAGAGGCACGTGGATTTCGAAATAATGCCGGTCAAACGCCTCGACGTCCCTAGGCGTCCGGTAAATCACAACCATCCGAGCCATTGTTGTTCTCCTTTGTTGCTTGTGTTGCTTGCGTGACGCCAGCTCACTTGCGCCCTCGCCCTCACCGGACTTCGTTGAACACCGCCGCGCCCACGATCGAGTCCAGGCTCGCCAATTCCATGACCTTGGGGAAATAGGCTTTCATGCGCGGATCGTCGCGCATCGCCTCGACGGCCGCGGGGGTCTCCCATTCGGAATAGATGACGACGCCGGCGCCGTCCTTCGCCGCGATCAGCCGGGTCGTCTTCCAGCCGGGAAGCGTGCGGACGATCGCCTCGGTGCTCTGCTTCAGGAGTGCGATCAGCGCGTCCTGCTTCCCGGGCTTGACCTTGAACAGATTGATCAAAATAACGGATTCGTCGGACATGGCGCATCTCCTTCTGTTTCGGACACGCCAAGGACGATCCGAAAGGTGGAAACGGATCGCGACGGTGAAATTTTTTTAGCAAATCATCTCGAAGTCGGCGCCGGCGGCTCAGCGGCGCTTTTTTGGCGAACCATAATGGTCCCAGACCATTTCGTGGCCGAGATAGACAAAGGGGCCGACCACGAAGCCGAAAGCTGACAGACCCGCCGCCGTGGCGAGGTCGCCGACCACCACGTAAAGCGTGGTGAAGTCCATCGCCGTGGCGAGGGTGCGGAAGGTGATGGTTTTGGCCAGGGCCCGGTTGATCGTGAGCCCGCGCCGGCCGGGCAAGAGAAACGAGACATCGACGGCGGAGTCGGAAGGGCCGAAATAATTCCAGGCCGTTTCGTGGACAAGATAGAATACGGGGCCGACCACCAAAGCGAAGGCTGACAGGCCCGCCGCCGTGGCGATCTCGCCGAGCACCACATAGTTTGAAGTAAAGTCCAACGCCGTGACGATGATGCGAAAGGTGATGGTCTTGGCGACCGCCTGTCTGATCGCAAGCTTGGCCGGGAGGACGGCCAGCGGCGCCTTGAGGCCCGGGCGGTCCAGCGGGAGAATCTCGGGCTCGGCCGGCCGCCGGACGGTGGAGTTGAACAAAGGCTGCAGACGCCGGCCCAGCCCGGGCAGCAATCTGGGCGCCAGCACGGCGGCGCCGCCCAGCACCATGCCCGGGATCAGCGCCACTTCGAATAGAGCGACGCCCGCGGCGATGACCCCGATGGTCGCCGCCGTGGAGACCCAATCCTGCGCGGGCTTCGCCGCGGCGCCGGCGCGGGCCGCCGCCGGATCGGCTCGTTTGGATTGGTTACGGCCATCGACGTTGGAATTCGACACGGCGCTATCCCGTTTCTAAGACCTGTTTGAGCGCAAACGGATGAACCTCAGATGACGCTGGGGTCGGCGATCAGGTTTGCGGTAGGCGCAACCGCGGCGTGCATTTCGATGCCGTTCAAAGAAAGCGTAGTTTTGCGGCTTCGGGCCGGCGAGCGGCTTACGCCTGTGCCGCGAGAACATTCCCACCACTGTGCCGTCCAGTCCAAGTTCCCTGCCGTCCTGTCCAAGACAGGCTATCGCCGGCTTGGTAGGTCATGGTCGGCTGCGCTCTGTCGCAAGGCCGGTCGAAAGCCTCTGGGGGAATGATGAAAAAACTGCTGGTTTGCGTCGTCGCGCTTGGCGCCCTTTCCGCGACGTTCGCCGCGGCCTCGGACCTGCCGACCAGAAAGCCGGCGCCGGTGTTCGTTGCGCCGGCGACCAATTGGGGCGGGTTCTATATCGGCGGCAATGTCGGCTACGGATGGGACCCCGCCAGCGCTGCATTCGATCCGGCGAGTTTGGCGAAGACGGTGCTCACCGGCCCCCTTGGCCCCTATACGATATCGGGCAGCAGCGGGCCGCAAAGCCTGTCGGTGCATCCGCAAGGCTGGCTCGGCGGCGCCCAGGTCGGCTATAATTGGCAGCAGAACGCCCTGGTGTTCGGCCTGGAGGCGGACATCGACTGGAGCGGGATGAAAGGCGCGACGTCGGCGCCGTTCTTTGTCAACGGGGTCACGGCGCCGACGCTGAGAGGCGACCTGGCCGATTTCACCGGCAATGTCGGCCTGCAACAGAAGGTCGATTATTTCGGCACTTTCCGCGGCCGGCTTGGCTGGGCCAATGATGCGCTGCTGCTTTACGGCACCGGCGGCTTCGCCTGGGGCCATGTCAATACGTCATTCAATACATTCAACATCGCCAATGCTCCAGCGACTCCCGGGGGCTTGAGCGCCGCGCAACTCGCAGGTTTGCAGGTGGGCGCTTCCTCCAGCAGCATTCGGCCTGGATTTGCCGTCGGCGCGGGGCTTGAATGGAAGGTCGCGCAAAATTGGAGCGTGAAAGCCGAATATTTGTATATCGACCTTCTGGGAGGCGACACGCTCACCATCCCGGGCGGCACGGCGAAAGCGGGCAACACGTCCGTGCAGGTCGCACGCGTCGGCCTGAACTATTTCTTCGGCGGGCCGTAACGGCCGCCGAAGAGGTCCTCGGATATCACACGCTGATCACGCCACGGCCGCCGCCGGCCGGGAGCCCACGCCGGCCAGGATGATCAACGTCGCCGCGAGCAGGACGACGCCAGCCGCGCCGAAGACGCCTCTGGCGCCGCTCGCGTCGAACAACAAGCCGCCCGCCGCCGCGCCTATCGCGATCGCAAACTGAATCGCGGCGACAAAGAGGCCGCCCGCGCTTTCGGCTTCATCGGGAACCGTGCGGGTGATCCAAGTGGACCATGCCACCGGCACAGCGCCAAAGGCCACGCCCCAGAGCGCGATCAGGATCGCATCCGCCAGCGGCGCGCTTCCAAGACCCGCCAGCACCAGTCCGAGCACGCCCATTGCGAGCGGCATCGCCATCAGCGTCAGGCGCATGTCCCGCTCCAGCATGAAGCCGCCGAGCAAGGTGCCAAGGAAATTGGCGACGCCGAAACCGAGCAGGATGGCCGACATGCCGCCAACGCCGACGCCGGCCACCGTCTCAAGGAAAGGACGGATATAGGTGAACAGCGCGAAATGGCCGGTGAACACCAGGGTTATGGCGATCATGCCGAGCCCGATGTGGGGCCGCGTCAGGACGTCGACCAGGGTCCGCAAGCTCGTGTGGCGGTGAGACGCCATGCTCGGGAGCGTCGCAAATTGCACGGCGAGGGCGAGGGCGCCCAATCCCGCGGCCATCAGGAAGACGGCGCGCCACCCTGCGACATCGCCGACATAGCTGCCGAACGGCGCCGCAAAGATCGTCGCAGCCGAGACGCCGCTGAAGATGATCGACAAAGCGCGCGGCACCTGCGCCGCAGGCACAAGCCGCATCGTCGTGGCGGCCGACATCGTCCAGAAACCGCCGAGGCCAACGCCAAGCAGCACGCGGCCGAGCACCAGCAGGGGCAGGCTCGGCGCGATGGCGACGAGCAGGTTCGAGGCGATCAACAAGGCGGAGAAAGCCAACAGCAGGCGCCGGCGGTCGACGCCGCGCGTGACTGTGGCGACCAGCAGGCTGGTCACCAGGGCCACCCCCGCCGTCGCCGTGACGGCCTGCCCCGCCAGGCCCTCGCTCACGCCGAGGTCGCGGGCGATCGGCGTCAACAGACTCGCCGGCAGGAATTCCGCCGTCACCAGCCCGAAGACGCCCAACATCATCGACACGACCGCCCCCCAGGCGGGCGTCTCGCGCGCCGACATGGCCGTCGCGCCGCGCAGGTCTTCGTTCATCCATCGCTCCTATCACATGCGTTATGTTGCGTTGCAGCACGATAGGATGGACAAAGCGGACGGTCTATGCCATAAAATCCGGAATGATTGATCATTCGTCCAGGATCCACACTATGCAGCGCCACAGTCCGCCTCCGACCGATCTGGTGAGCGAGTTGCTGCTGGGCATGCGGCTCAATGGCCTCCAGTATCGCCGCATGGAGCTGGCGCCGCCCTTCGGCGTCCGTTTCGGCGCCATGGCCGGGCGGGCGCAGTTCCATTTC
>NZ_LMUI01000011.1:971474-1075799 GCF_009765995.1 Methylocapsa sp. S129 | reverse complement strand
GGCGCGCATGATCTCGTGTCGGCGCCCGACCTGCCGAGCCGCGATGTCGACGCCTTCGAGACCACCGAACTCTGCCCAAGCGTCAGCGCGATCTCCGCCTGCCCGGAAGCGAGCTGCCGGACTAAAGATACGCTGATCTTCAGCGGCTGCATGGAGTTCGAACTTGGCGGCATGCATCCGCTCGTCGGCTTAATGCCCGACGCCATGCGGGTCGACACGCTTCTCGATCGGCAACCCGAGATCGCGCCGATGCTGCACGCGATGGAGCGCGAGGTGCGCACGGAACGCGCCGGCTCGGCCGGAATCCTGGCCCGGCTCGCGGATGTGGTCGCGGCCTCGATCGTGCGCGGTTGGGTGGAATGCGGCTGCAACGATGTCCACGGTTGGCTTGAAGCGCTGCGCGATCCTCGCCTGAGCCGCGCCATCGGCGCCTTGCATCGCGACCCCGGCCGGAACTGGACGGTCGCGGAACTCGCGGCGGAAACGGGCGTCTCGCGTTCGGCCTTCGCCGAACGCTTCCTGACGGTGACCGGCCAGACCCCCTTGCACTATGCGACGGAACTGCGCATGCGCCTGGCGGCCGAATGGATCGGCCGCGACCGCATGCCGATCGACACCGCCGCCGAGCGTCTGGGCTATGGCTCGCAGGCCGCCTTCAGCCGCGCGTTCAAGCGCATCACCGGACGCCCGCCAGGCGCGGCTCGAGGCGCAGGGCTCTACGAGCCCCATCGGGTTTGAGGCCTGACAGGCGGCCGAATTCGTCGAAAGCGACCCGTGGCAATCGCCGGCGGACATCGCCGCGCATCCGGGTTCGGCCCGGAGGGCGGAGCCAAGCAAGCCTCTGAAGCCGCGCTTGACGATTTAGCACGACTGTCCTAATATTAGCACATGCGTGCTAAATCCAACCCCATCCCTACCGACAACCGGTCATTCGCCGAGGCCGCCCGCCGCGCGCAGATCGTCGACTGCGCGATCGACGCCATCGCGGAAATGGGGTTCGCCAAGGCCTCGGTTGACCAAATCGCCAAGCTGGCTGGCGTCAGCAAGGGCGTCATCACCTATCACTTCCCGAAAAAGCAGGAGATCGTGGACGCGATCATCGAGAAGGTGATGGCGGCGGGCCGCGCCTATATGGAGCCGCGCATCCTGGCCGAGACGTCGGCGGCCGGACGATTGCGCGTCTATATCGAATCCGATCTCGCATTCATCGGCGCCTATCGCAAGCCGCTGATCGCCCTCGTCGAGATCGCGATGAATGCGCGCCGCGACGACGGCGGGCTGGTCATCGGTCCCGACTCGCTCGCCCAGCGCGCCGCGAGCCTCGAAGAGCTGCTGCGCGCCGGTCAGCGGTCCGGCGAGTTCCGCCGCTTCAATACGCGCGTGATGGCGCTGACGATCATCCAGGCCATCGACGGCGTGCCGCCCTTATTGGCGCGCGAGCCCAACCGCGACCTCAAGCTGCATGCGAAGGAGCTAGCGACAATCTTCGCCCTCGCCACAAGGAGGCCATCCTCATGACGACGCCGTCCCCCGCGCTCCATGCCCAGCTTCGGCCCGTGATGGGCGCGCAATGGATCAATCTCGGCCTTTGCGTCTTGCTCCTCACGGTCGCTTTCGCTTTACGAGACAGCATTGCGCCGGCGGTCTGGGTGCGGTCGACGATTATTCTGATCGTGAGCCTATTCTTGCTGCTGTGCGGCAAGCAAATGCTCCGCGGCCGGCGCTGGGCCTATGTCCGCGCGAAGTGGATCGCGGCCCTCGGCGCCATCGGCTTTGTCGGCGTCGCGGCGCTGCCGGGCCCATTTCCCGCCTGGATGCGCATCGAACAGGGCGCCCAGGCCCTGGTGTTCCTGGCGCTCGCCTGGATGCTGACGCGACCCGCGCTGGCCTTGTTCTTTCCGCGCGCCAACGCCCCCATTCATGCGGGCATGGCCGATCCGCTTCCCGATGCGAGCGTTCGCGATGCGCGCTTCGACTATCTGCGCGGCTTCATCGTCCTTCTCGTCCTGCTGCATCATTCCGTGCTGGCCTATGCGGTGATGTGGCCGGCCCAACCGATGACATTCAAGATTTTGGCTGCGCCGATCGTTGACGCCCAGCGATGGGCCGGGTTCGACCTCCTCGCCGTCTTCAACGACACGTTCTTCATGGCGCTGATGTTCCTGCTCTCCGGCCTTTTCGTCTGGCCAAGCCTCGAGCGCAAGGGAGGCGCGAAGTTCCTGCGCGATCGACTTTTTCGACTAGGCGTCCCGTTCGTCGTCGTGGTCGGAATCCTGATGCCGCTTGCTTACTATCCTTCTTATGCGGCGGCGGGCGCCGACCCAGGCTTCTTCGCCTACGCCAGCGCTTGGCTATCCCAAGGCTTTTGGCCGAGCGGTCCCGCTTGGTTCATATCGCTGCTGCTTGTCTTCGATACTGTCGCAGCCGGCCTCTACATGCTGCGGGGGCGCTGGACGGCGAATGCGTGGATCGCGCGGCGCGCCAACATGGTTGCCACCCCGGCGGCCTTCGTCGCCAAACTCCTTGTCGTTTCGGCGCTGGCCTATGTCCCGATGGCGGCGGTCTTCGGCTCAGACAATTGGCTCTCACTCGGTCCCTTTTCATTTCAGGCGAGCCGTCCGTTGCTCTATGCGACCTATTTTCTCGTCGGGCTATGGCTGGGCGCCGCCGGCGCACAGCGCGGCCTTCTCGCGCGCAACGCCGGACTGGCGCGGCGATGGCCAATTTGGGTCGCGGCCGGGCTCGCCGCCTTTGTGCTACGCCTCGCCATCATCATAACGCTCATCCTGCCGGTCGCCCGCGCTCATCAGCCCCTGCCTTTCGCCACGCGCCTCCTCAGCGACCTCACCGTCGTCTTGTGCTGCGGCGCGATCAGCTTCGCCTTCATCGCGCTCTTTTGTCGGTTCGCCGCCCGGCGCCGCGCAGCCTTCGACAGCCTCAGCGCCAGTTCCTACGGCATGTACCTCATTCACTATCCCATCGTCGTCTGGCTCCAGTTCGCGCTGCTCGCGATCGCGCTCGGCCCAATAGCCAAGGGCTGCATAGTCTTTGCCGGCGCGGTCGCCCTGAGCTGGGGAAGCGTCGCGGCGCTCCGCCGCATTCCCCCGATCGCGCGACTGCTCTGATGGATGCGAGGCGCTTGGGCGCCAAGGCCGGCGATGGATTGCCGCCTTCATGCTCCGGCCGCTGACCCACACTATGCCCTCGGCGCTTGCCGTGTTGATCGGCGCGGTTTTTTTGACGCGGATGCTTTTGCGATAGGTTTGGTCGGCGAGCCGTCGCGCATCGACGTTCGCATGCATGCTGACGTCGATGCCTGGCTCCTTCGCCGAATTCGCGCGCGAGACGATCGGCAATCGCGCGCGTCGGTTCGCCGCCGACACAGGCGCCCGTCAGCGCAAATGCAAATCGCTTGGTGAATGATCTGAGGCGGGGATCGGTATCCTTGTCGCTGATTTTCTGCATCGTCTTGGCGACCCGGCCGGTCGCGCGCCCGCAAGTCCGAAACGCGTGACGATGCCGGTTTCGGGTCTGCTTGACATTTAATAAGACTGATCTTACTTTCTTTATAAGATCAGTCTTAGGAATTACTCATGTCCGCCGACGCCCCCACGTCCGAATTTTGCGCGGCGCAAATTCGTCGCGCCGTTTCTCCTCTCGCCCGCACGTTGCGCCCCAATTTGCAGCGCGACCAAATCAGCACGGCGAAGTTGAGCGTCATCGGTCAGATCTATCGCGCGGGCAAAATTACGCCGAGCGAACTCGCCAGCCGCGAGAAAGTGAAACTGCAGACGTTGACCCGACTTCTCGCCGAACTGACGGCCGACCGCTGGGTGTCCCGTAGGCAGGACAAAATAGACGGTCGCCAAACCGTACTGTCGCTGACGGCGCGCGGAAGGGCCCGCCTGATCGACGCCGCAACGGCCGCCGACGCATCTCTCGCTGAGGTCATCGAACGCACGTTGAGCGAGGCCGACCGGAACCTGCTGCTGCGCGCCTGCGAAATGCTGCTGGCTCTTGACGAGGCCCTCGCCGAACGGTCGACGCGCTCAAGCGCGGACGAACGCTCGTGAAGCTTACCCGCCTGCTGGCGCTTCAGTCCGCCATAAACGCCGGAACCACGCGTCAGGGGTTTCAGATGGCGCTTGGCGTCGTGGCCGCCTTCGCGGCCGCCGCGGCGACCGGCCTGCCCGAGCGCTTTTGGGCGGTGATGACGGCGCTGATCGTCATGCGCTCCGCGGCTGAATCGACGCTCGCCGCCGGCCTTGACCGCGCCGCCAGCACGGCGCTTGGCGCGCTTTGCGGCGTCCTGGGCGTCTGGTTGATCCAGCGTGGGGGCGACGCCGTCGCCATCTCGCTGGCCATCGTCGCGCTGCTGGCGTTTATGAGCGGGATGGCGCCCGCGATGCGCGGCGCCCCGATCGGCGCGCTGATCGTCTTGTCCTCGGCGGGCGTCGCCGAACATGCCGGCGTCGGCGTCGCTGTCCTGCGATTGGCGCAGGTGATTGTCGGGGTCGCCGCCGCGATGATCGTGGCGCTCCTGCTGGCCCAATGGCGCTCCGGCGATCGGCTTCGCCTGGGATGCGCGAGATTGTTGCGGAGCGCGGCGCGGCGCCTGGCGGATGCGGGCGCAACGGCGGCGTCGAGCGAGCCGCGATCGCCGTCGGCGGGCGACGCATCCCAGTCGGCGCTCAAGCGCTTGACCGTCCTAGCCGTAGACGCGGATCGGATGGCGTCCCTCTTGCGCCGCCGCGATTCCGGGGATCAGTGGAAGCGATTGGTGGGCTCCACGGGCCGCGTCATGCAGGACGCCGCCGTCCTGGGAAGGCTCGTCGCCGCGCAGGCGCGTCGCGATCGCAGCGGCTCGTGGCGGCGATCGGCTCAGTTGGCCGGCGCAGCCTTGCTCGCCGCGGCGGACGCCGTCGAGAGCGGCCGGACGGCGAACGCATCTGAGCCGCAGGATGGCGATCTTGCCGAAACAGGTTCGTGCGCGCTGGCGGCTTCGCTCGCCGGGCCGCTGCGATTGCTGCGCGAGGACGCGCGCGCGCTCTCCCGTCACGCCGAGAAAAGGTCCGGTCTGAAATCGGCGTGCTGAATCCTTCTCTCACCAGTCGACAACGGAGCCGTTATGAAAACCCCGGAATTCCTGTTGATGATCAGCGTGCCGACCATCATCCTGGCCTCTCTTATCGAAGCCTTTCTCCTTTCACGCCGTGAAAAAGTCGACTGGCGTGAATTGGGACTCTCGCTGCTTAATTTTATCGTGCGCAATATCGCTTTGATCGCGCTGCCGCTCTCCGTCGCGACGCCGATGTTCGCGCTGGCCTGGAGCTTTCGACTGACGACAATCGCCATCGACAACTGGCTTGCTATCGCGCTTTTGTTTTTCGGACAGGAGTTCTTCTACTATTGGTTCCACCGCGCCTCGCATCGCATTCGCTGGTTTTGGATCAACCACGCGGTCCATCACTCGCCCAATCACCTCAACCTGTCGGCGTCCTACCGCAGCTTTATTTTCGGTCACGTGTTCGGCGATGCGATTTTCTTTGTGCCGCTCGTCTGGATCGGTTTTCCGCCAAGGGCCGTTTTGCTGACGCTCACGTTCAATCTGCTTTATCAGACCTGGATTCACGTCACCTGGATTCCCAAGCTCGGTCCGCTCGAATGGATATTCAACACGGCGTCGGCTCACCGCGTTCATCACGCTGTGAATGTCGAATATCTCGACGCCAATTACGGCGGCGTTCTCATCATTTTCGACCGCTTGTTCGGAACCTATATCGCGGAGCGCGAGGATCTGCCCTGTCGCTATGGATTGGTCCATCCGCAGACGAGCTATAATCCGCTGCGCATCGAGTTCGACCAATGGCGAGGCCTGATGATCGATTTGTTTCGCGCACGGAAGATCGCGGACATATTCGGCTTTTTGGCGAGGCCGCCGGGATGGCGGCCGGATGGCCCCGGCGAGACAACCGAGGAGCTTCGTCGCCGCGCCAGAACCGGCGCTGCCATGCCGCATGCCGCGGAATAGCCAGCGCGACAATGCGGGTTTGCCCGGTTGGAGGGCAAGCTGGGGTTACCGTGACACGCGACTGGAGCGTCGCCCATCACCTGGCCACTTAGTGTCCGGCCCCTCGATTGCGCAACGTACGTGACCGGCTTTGCAGTCACACTTTACAAAATCCTCCTTTGAAGATTCAATCAGGGCTTTAGTAAAGCGTCACTGTAAAGCCCGAGCGTTATAGCGGCTGCCCGCATCTTGGATGCGACGAGAGGCAACCCAGGTAGCCATCGCGCCGTTTCAGCGACTTGCAATCGTCGGCATCAGTTGTTGCCGTGCAAGTCCGCGTTGAGGCCGCCCCAACGCTCGGCGTTTGTGTACACGCATTCGATGGCGCCGCTCTGACTATCGCGGCGGAACAACAGGCCAGAGCGGCCCGACAGCTCTCTGGCCTTGACCACTCGGCCCTCGGGCGTGCGTACCTTGCTGCCGGCCGTGACGTACAGGCCAGCCTCTACAATGCACTCGTCGCCCAGAGAGATACCGATGCCGGCGTTAGCGCCGATCAGGCTACGCTCCCCCACTGAGTTGACCTGCTTGCCGCCGCCCGACAGCGTACCCATGATTGACGCGCCCGCGCCCACGTCGGAGTTTCGCCCCACGATCACGCCAGGAGTGACGCGGCCTTCGACCATGGATTCGCCCAGTGTGCCGGCATTGAAGTTGACGAAGCCTTCGTGCATGACGGTCGTGCCTGGCGACAGATGCGCCCCCAACCGCACCCGGTCGGCGTCGGCGATGCGCACGCCCTCGGGAATCACGTAGTCGGTCATGCGCGGGAACTTGTCGATGGAGGGCACCTGCAGGTGGTGCGCTTCGCTCTGCAATCTTGCGCGCAGCTCCTGCACTCGTCCGGGGAGCACCGGGCCGGCCGAGGTCCAGGCCACGTTGTTGAGCAGGCCAAAGCTGCCTTCCAGGTTTAGCGTGTTCGGCCGGAAGGTGAGTTCGGACAGCAGGTGGAGCCGCAGGTACACGTCCTCGGCGCTCGCCGGGGGCGCGCCCGGCGCGAGCATGGTGACAGTGACGAAATCGCCTTCGATCAGGCCCACCTTCTCGGCCAGGCAGTGGCGCTCGATGCGCTCGTCGTTGCGAGGGAACCAGACGTCCAGTGTCTTGCCGACTTCCTTGTCGCGGTAGCGGTGTCCGGTTCTGGTGATCGCAGTCATTCGATAGGTCCAGTTTAGGAAGGGGAAAATCGGCTTACCGCTATTGGGCGAGGCTTGCCCCATAGGTTCCGCCGCAATCCGCTCGCTACGGCGCAATGGAGAGCGCGTTTCGCGAGTGGCTTGCTCCTGCCCGTCGTGTCGACCCGATTCGGAACACGAGCGAGGCCGGAGCGCAACCACCCGCACGGGGGCATTTCTACTTTGCTTGTCGAGCGCCATTTCTACCTTGCTCCGACAGCCGTCCGCCTGCGGCTGCCGATTTTTGCAACGAAATCTTTCTGAAAATCAATAGTTATGCTATGATAGCTTGTCATTTCCAACAAACAAGAGGCCGTGCCATGAGCGAAGCCAGCCCTCAAGCCTCGAGCCGCAAACGCGGCGCGGCAATGGCCGCCTCGCTGACGCACCCAGCGGCCTCTGTAGCGCGGTCGTTGGACCGCGTTCAGCGCGCAAGCGCTTTATTTTCGTTTCGATCGCGGCCGTGCAGAGAGCGCGGCGGACGAATGCTTCGCATTCGCTTGGAGGTCGCCGACCGCGCCTGTAAGTTCGCGCGGTCGAAAATTTTTTTCATTTTTTCGCTTGCAACCCATTGATATTCAACAATGTCACTCGAAAAAAATTTGCAAGCGACTGGAAATTATCGAACCTTTTCAAAGGCCAGAAAAAACGACATTTTGGCGCCGGCGCAGTTTTTCAGCGTTACGCAAGGAGATTGCAAATCGGCCGCCGTCGGCCGCCCCGCGCAACCTTTGGCGGCCGGCGCTGGTTTGGTCGTCATGAGGCGCGCCGCCGCCTTCCAAAATCAGGGACGACATTGATCGACACAGACCCGCCGCCGATCCTGCCTATCCATATCGAGGAGACGATCCGCTCGATCGCCCGGCTGCATGCCGAGCACCATGGCGCGGCCTCGCCGCAGCAGCGTGCGATGGATCGGCTGACGGCGCTGCTCGGCCGCCCGCTGTGCATCGGCGTCCTCGGCCTCGTCATCATCGGCTGGATCGGCGCCAATCTGCTCGCGCTGGCGCTCGGCCGCCAACCCATCGATCCGCCGCCTTTCGCCTGGCTGGACGGGGGCGCCTCGCTCGTCTCTCTCTTTATGGTTGTTTTGATCCTCGGCTCCCAAAGGCACGAGGAGGAAATCGCCCAACACCGCGAGCTGCTGACCCTTGAGCTGGCGATCCTCAGCGAGCAGAAGACGGCGAAAGTGATCCAGTTGCTGGAGGAGGTCCGCCGCGACAATCCGCTCATTCACGACCGGGTCGATCAGGAAGCCGAAGTGATGGCCCAGCCCGCCAACCCGCAATCGGTGCTCGACGCGATCAAGGAGACCCATGCCGCGGCGGCGGAGGAAATGCGCGCGCGGCGACCGCTCAGCTCAGACAGCGCGTGACGATGTCGCGCACATCGGCGGAAAGCTGGGTCTTGCCGGCAATCCCGGCGAGCGCCTCCTGCGCCTTTGACTGACGCTGGGGCTCGAGAGAGCGCCAGGAGCGCAGTCCGGACAGCAGCCGAGCGGCGACTTGCGGATTGGTCGGATCGAGCGTCAGCACGATTTCGGCCAGCAGAGCGTAACCCGCGCCGTCGGCCCGGTTGAACTGCGTCTGGTTGGCGCTGAAGCCGCCGATCAAGGCGCGCACGCGATTGGGATTGCTCATCGAGAAAGCGTGGTGGCTCATCAGCGCGCGCACGCGCGCCAGCGTCTCCTTCTCGGGAATTTGCGCCTGCAGGATGAACCATTTGTCGAGGATCAGCGGATCGGCCGCATGCGCGCGGGCGAAGGCCTCGAGCGCATGTTCGCGCGCGGCGCCCGGCGTCAGGCATAGCGCGGCGAGAGCGGCGAAGCGCTCGGTCATATTGTTGGCGCCCGCCAGTTGACGCTGGGCGCGCTGCGCGCCCTCCTCCGCCTTGCCGGCGGCGAGCATGAGAAGCGCGGCATTGCGCAGGGCGCGGCGCCCGGCGCTCGCGGCGTCCGGACTGAAATGCGCCGCGCCGCCAAAACTATCGTGCAGGCGCGCCAAAGCGGGCGCATGGGCGCGGCCAAGCGCGCCGCGCAGGGAATCGCGCGCGACGAAAATCGCATCGGGATCGACATTGCGCTCCATCTCGCGCGCAATGTCGCCTTCGCTGGGCAGGCTCAAGGCCTGCGCCGCGAAAGCCGCGTCGATGCGGCCCGCCTGAGCTTCGCCAAGGATGGCGCCGTAAGCCTCGACAAAATCGGCGTCGATCTTGGGCGCCTGCCCCGCCCGGATCGCCCCGGCGGCGCGCAGCAGCAGGCGCGTCGCGAGACTCTGCATGGCCTGCCAGCGATTGAAGCTGTCGCGATCGTGGCGCGACAGGATCAAGAGATCGGCCTCGGTCAGATCGTCGTCGACGCGCGCCGGCGCCGAAAACCCGCGCAGCAAGGAGAGGGTCGGACGGCTGGCGACGCCGGTGAAGGTCACGCGCCGCGAGGCGGTGGTCAGTTCCAGGACGCCGCTGGCCAATTCGCTTGGGTTGGCGTCGGCCGAGGCGAGAGCGATCTCGCCGCCCGCCGCGTCGATCATGCCAAGCGCGATCGGGATCGTCAAAGGCAGCTTCACCGCCTGGTCGCGCGTCGGCGCGGTCGCCTGCGCCATGTCGAGGGTCAGGCTGCGCGCGGCCTCGTCATAGGCGCTGCGGAAAGTCAGCAACGGCGTTCCCGCCTGACTGTACCAGCGCTTGAAATCGGTGAGATCGCGTCCCGACGTCTCAGCGAAACAGCCAAGGAAATCTTCGATCGTCGCCGCCGTGCCGTCGTATCGCTCGAAATAGAGGTCCATGCCGGCGCGGAAGGCCGGCGCGCCGATCAGAAGCTTGAGCATGCGGATGACTTCGGCGCCCTTCTGATAGACCGTCGCCGTGTAGAAATTATTGATCTCGTGATAGATTTCCGGCCGCACATTATGGGCGAGCGGGCCGGCGTCCTCGGGAAATTGCGCCGCGCGCAGCCCGCGCACATCGGCGATGCGCTTGACCGGCGCCGAGCGTTCGTGCGCCGAGAAATCCTGATCGCGGAAAACCGTCAACCCTTCCTTCAGGCAGAGCTGGAACCAGTCGCGGCAAGTGATGCGGTTGCCGGTCCAGTTGTGGAAATATTCATGGGCGATGACGGCCTCGATGCCGGCATAATCCTCGTCGGTCGCGGTTTCCGGCAGAGCCAGGACATATTTGTCGTTGAAGACGTTGAGGCCCTTGTTCTCCATCGCGCCCATATTGAAATCGGAGACGGCGACGATGTTGAAAACATCGAGATCATATTCGCGCCCGTATTCCTGCTCGTCCCAGCGCATCGAACGCTTGAGCGAATCCATCGCATAGGCGGCGCGGTCCTGCCGGCCATGCTCGACATAGATGCCCAGATCAACCTTGCGGCCCGATGCGGTGACGAAACGATCGGCGATATGGGCAAGATCGCCCGCCACCAGCGCGAAGAGATAGCTCGGCTTCTTATGCGGATCGCGCCAGACCGCAAAATGACGGGAGGTTCCCTCGAGATCGCCATGCGCCTCGAGATTGCCATTGGCGAGAAGAACGGGCGCCTCGGCTTTATCCGCCTCAAGCCGCGTCACATAGGTCGAGAGAACGTCGGGCCGGTCGAGAAAATAAGTGATGCGCCGAAAGCCCTCGGCTTCGCATTGCGTGCAATAGGCCGAACCCGAACGATAGAGTCCCATCAGCTTAGTGTTGCCGGCCGGATCGAGCTGCGTCTCGATGCGCAGCGTGAATGGTATTTGCGGCGGGTTGGCGAGAACCAGTTTTTCGGGCGAGGCGGCGAAGGCGGCGGGGTCGAGCGGGTTGCCGTCGAGTTCGATGCTCACAAGCTGAAGTTCGTCGCCGTCAAGCGCCAGCGCGGCCCCTGCCCGGCCCGCGGGATTGGGCCGGATCGCCAAAGTCGAGACGACGCGCGTCGCGTGACGATGCAGCGAGACATCGAGTTCGACGGCGTCGATCAGATAATCGGGGGGCCGATAGTCCGCGAGGCGAATCGGCTGGCCTGTGCTGGTGCGCATGAAATGATCCTCGTTTGATCCGACACAACGCGGCTGGGGGCCGTTTCGTCAAGTCCGGCTGAATTCAAACGCCGCCGCATCGGTCGGCGCCGCGACCAAACCGAATTTCAGCAAGGCTTCCCGCAGGGCGTCCCCGGGCGCGGCGCCGCTTGTGAAAATGGCTGGCGCGCTGGCCCCGTGCGGAAATGGCGCCCCGGCGGCGGGCCCCAGCAGCGCGTCGACCCGTCGCGCGATCGCCGGGGCCGGATCGACATAGTCCACCGGCCACGGCGCGAGACGCTCGAACTGAGCCCGCAGCAAGGGATAATGCGTGCAAGCCAGCGCGACGACATCGGTGCGCCGCCCGCCGCTTTCAACGAAACACGGGGCGATCTCGCGCGCGATCTCCGCGTCATCGACCGCCAGTCCCTTCATGCCATCCTCAGCGATACGCGCCAGATGCTTTGAGCCGACAAGCGCGACCTCGCAATCGCCGGCATGTTCGCGCACAAGGGCCTGCGTGTAGTCGCGCGCCACCGTGCCGGTCGTCGCCAGCACGCTTACCAGCCGAGACTTCGAGATGGCCGCCGCGGGCTTGATCGCCGGCACGGTGCCAACGAACGGAAGCGCGGGATAACGCGCGCGCAGCGGTCCCAGGACGAGGGTCGAGGCGGTGCCGCAAGCGATAACCACGAGATCGGGCGTGTGCAGGGCGACGAGACTGTCCATCACCGAGGCGACGCGGGCGACAAGTTCCGACTCGCCAAGCGCCCCATAGGGAAAAGCTGCGTCATCGGCGGCATAGACGAGGGAAGCGTCCGGCCGCGCCTTGGCGACCTCTGTCAAGACCGTCAGGCCGCCGAGGCCCGAATCGAAGACAAGAACGCGCGGACCGCGCAAGCCAACCCTGTTCATCGACGACAGGAAATCGCAACGACAAAGGCGCGCTCGGCCGCCGCGACCTGCCCGGCGCCAAGCGGCGCGGCAGCCGCCGCCTTGGCGGAGGCGTCAGGCGTCAGCGACAGAAACCTCTGGATCTGGTCCGCGCCGATCGCCCCATGCGGCGCGATGGGCGTGACCCCCGCCACCAGCTTGGGCTCGCCGGTCGATTGGGCGATCATTGCGACAAGGCTGCCCATGCGATCAAAAACAGGGGCGCCCCTGGCGTTCTTCGACAAGGATGCGAGCAGGGAAGGACGCGTCTCGCCCTGGCCCAGCGCGAGCGGCGAAGCCGATGTCACATTGAGCACGATGCGGCCACTGGGCTCATCGGCGGCATAGCTGATCGCCACCAGATCGGGGCCGAAAGCCCCAAAACTCGGCGCGTTGACGGAGGCGCCGGCGACCGAATCGACCGACAGGAGGCTGAGGCCCAGCTCCCGGTCGTCGCGAACGAATTTTGCCGGCTTTCCATCGATCGTCGGATTGGGGCAGTCGGCCGCCCCGATGGCGCTGAGCGCCTGGCCCGGCGCGACGAGAAAGCCGGTCGCCGCAAAAACCGGGCGGGCGGGCGCGGGCGGCGGCGCGGGAACAGGCGTCGGCTCTGACGCGGCCACAGGTCCCGCCGCGGGAGATGAGGCCGCGGCCGGGAAGGGCTCGAACGAATCGGCGATCGCCACGCCGATCTTGTCGAGATCGGCCGATTGCGCCGCGGGATAGGCGAGCCGGAACCCGCGGATCATCGTCGGATCCGGCCAATTCGCCGGCGCCTTGGCCATGCGCTCGTAGAATTTTCGGCCGGCCTCTTCGCCCGAAACGACGAAGAAATCGGGACGGCTGATCTTGAGCGTAATTTTTCTCCCCGGCGCATCGGCGGTCAGCGCGGCAAACAGCAGGCCGAGTTTGGCATCGCCGCCGGCGGCGCTTGAAAGATCGAGCGTGATCGAGCCGTCGGTCTTCATCAGCCGCGCGTAGCCCGCATCGCCCGCAACGCGCTTGTCGAGGATTTTTAGCGGCGCTCCGATCTTGACGCCGGTTTTTTCGTCCGTGAATATTTGAAAGCGTACGGCGGCGCGGGCCTTTTGCGCGGCGCCCGTCATCACAGCCAATTGCGCGGAATCGACGAGCCCATTGGCCTGCGCCTTAATGCTGGTCTGGTAGGCGACGATCGCATCGCGGGTCCGCTTGCCGAAGACGCCGTCAACGACGCCCAGATATTGCCCGCTCCAGATCAGCGAATCCTGAATGGCCCGCCGATCCGCTTCGGAGAGCGCTTCGAACGCCGCTTTCTGCCCGTCGTAGACAGGATCGGCGCTCGGCGACGCCGACGGCGCAATCTGCGCGCGCAATTGCGCGGGCGCCGCCAAAGCGAGGGCCAAAGCCAAACCACATATCGCCCGCCGCGCCATTTTTTGCATCAAGCTCTCCTCAGATGTTCAAAAGCGTCCAGGCAGGCCATCGAGACGCCCTGTTCTATTTCGAGATCGCATCAAGGGAAAGGTTGCTGGTGCGCGGCCCCAGCGCCCCGATCGAAACCATCACGATTCCCATACTGCCGGCAATCAACGTGAAAACCCCGGCGACGCCGAACCAATGAAGCGTGTCGGCGATCAGAAAGGCGCTGAAAACGACCGACAACCGGCTCCAGGAATAGACGAATCCAACGGCCATGGCCCGGATTCGCGTGGGGTAAAGTTCGGCCTGATAGCCATGGAAAGCGAAGGACAGGATATTATTCGACAGGGTCAGCAAAACGCCAAGCGCGATCAACGGAACCGCGGCCGTCGTCTGGCCGAATATGATTCCGAAGACGGCGATCGCGAATGCGGCCACAACGATCAGCCATTTGCGCTCAACCTTGTCGCCAAGGGCGGACGCGATCAAGGGGCCGAAGGGCGCGGCGATGGCGATGATGAACGTATATTGCAGGCTCTTGGTGATGGATATCCCCTGTTCAATCAGCAAGGTTGGCACCCAATTGGAAAAGCCGTAGAATCCAACGGTCTGAAAAATATTGAAGATGATCAGCATTACGGTCCGCGCGAGATAGGGGCTCCGCCAGATTTCGCCGAAGCGTCCTGGCTGCGGATTCGTTTCGCCAGCGGGCGCGGTCGGCAGCGCGATGCTGGGCTTGGCGCCCTCGAGCGCCGACAGCGCCCGATCAGCTTCCTCTAGCCGCCCATGCTGGGCGAGCCAGCGCGGGCTCTCGGGCACGCCCCGACGGATCCACCAGACGAACACCGCCCCCAAAGAGCCGATCAGCACGACCCAACGCCATCCGTCCATGCCCAACGGCGCGTTGGGCACCAGCAGCCAGGCCAGAAACGCAACCACCGGAACCGCGACGAACTGGATCGCCGAATTATAGGCGAACGCGCGCCCCCGCAACGCCGCCGGCACGAGTTCCGCGATATAGGCGTCGATCGTGACGAGCTCGACGCCGATGCCGACGCCCGCGATGAACCGCCACAGATTGAGGCCGAAGGCGTCGGTCTGGAACGCCATGACGACGCTCGCCACGGCGTACCAGATCAGCGAATAGGTGAAAATCGTCTTGCGTCCGAAGCGATCGGCGACGAAGCCGAACAAAGCCGTGCCGACGAACAATCCGGCAAACAGCGCGGCGACGAAGCTGGCGACGCCGCTCGTGCCGAACAGGCCGGGGGTTGTCGGCGTCAACACGCCGCTGCGAACGAGACCGGGCGCGACATAGCCGGTCAGAAATAGGTCGTAATATTCAAAGCAGCCGCCGAGCGACAGCAGAACGACGCGGGTCCAGATCGCGCGAGAGGCGGACAATTGATCGAGGCGAGCGCCAATATCGCCAAGGCCCTCCCTGGTCGCGGATGCGGTCTCCATCTGTCCCCTCCCCTTTAAATTCTTTTCGTTGCAGGCTTCGATCGAACGCGTCGCAAAAGCAAGCCGCCTTCCCTACGACGCCGGGAAGGACTTCCATCCCGGCGTTGCAAGAATCGCCACGATCGTCAAACTTACCGCATCATAGTCCGCCCAATCGACAAATAGCGACGACCGGACCTATTCTCCTTCGGAAAATCGGATTTCCTGGGCTCGCACCGGTTGAATGGCCGGACGCGACCGTTATGGTAGCCGCCGCCATCCCGTAAAGTCACATACCTGACTTGTCAGCCGCGTTTTATGACCCATCGGCGCTTCCTCGCGCCTCAGACATAGGTCGAACCATGCACGCCGCGCTCCGCACTCTGTTGGCTCTCGTGTTTATGTTCGTCGGAGGAGCGGCCTATGCCGCGGAATCCAAGCCCTATGCCCGGGATTTTCTTGTCAGCGACGCCGTGCGCCTCGCCGAGACGCTGCGCAAGGAAACGGCCGGCGAAGGCGCGTTGACCAAGGGCAAGAACCCGGAGCAATTGCGCAAAGAAGCCGCGGCGGCGGCCGATAACGCCGATTACAAACTCGCCGGCCGGCTCGCCGCCGCCGCAGTGGCGGGCAATCCCAAGGACGCCGCCAATTGGCTGGAACTGGCCAAGGTTGCGGTGAAAGCCGACGACGCGCAGGCGCCTGAACGTTATGAATTGCGCGAACGCGGCGCAACCGCCGCCTATGCCGCCTATGAACGGCTGACCGCGCCCGCGCCGCAGGCGGAGGCGTTGGCCCTCCTCGGCAATCTTTTCGCGCGCCGCGAAATGTGGCGTCCCGCTCTCGACGCCTATCGCGCCAGCCTCGACCGGCGCGACGACCTCGACATCAGCAAGACTTACGAGGATATGCGCGAGAAATATGGATTTCGCATCACCGATTACAAAGTCGATAATGATTCCGCCGCACCGCGAGTCTGTTTCCAGTTCTCCGAGCCGCTCGCGCGAAAAACCGACTTTGCGCCCTATGTCGCCGTCTCGGGCGCGGCCAACGGAGCGATCAGTTCGGAAGAACAGCAAATTTGCGTTGAAGGATTGAAGCACGGCGAGCGCTATTCCATCGTCGTCCGGCAGGGTCTTCCCTCCACCGTCGGCGAATCCTTGCTCAAGAACGCCGACTACGAAATCTACGTCCGCGATCGCTCGCCCCAGGTTCATTTCACCGGCAAGAATTACGTCCTGCCGCGGCAGGGTCAGCAGGGCGCGCCGCTTGTCACGGTCAACACCGCCAAGATTGCGATCGACGTCTATCGCGTCGGCGATCGCAACCTGCTCGCGGCGGTTCAGCGCGACGACTTCCTCAAAGGAATCAATAATTCCCGCGCCGGCGAGATTGCCAATAACGATGGCGTCAAGATCTGGAGCGGCTCGATGGATGTCGCCTCCGATCTCAATAAGGATGTCGTCACCGACTTCCCCATTTTGGAAGCGGTCGGCAAGCTTGAGGCCGGCGTCTACATCATCACCGCCCAGCCCGTGAAAGGCGACGCGGCGACCCCTAAGACAGAAGGCGAGGACGACAGCGGCGACGCCGCCCTGGCGACGCAATGGCTGGTTGTCTCCGACCTCGGCCTGACCGCCCTTTCGGGCGAGGACGGCGTGCATGCGATCGTGCATTCGCTCGCCACGGCGGCGCCGCTGGCCGGCGTCGAGGTCAAGCTCGTCGCCCGCAACAATGAAATATTGGCGACCAAATCCACCGGCGCGGACGGCCGGATTGATTTTGATCCGGGCCTCTCGCGTGGAACCGGCGGCGTATCGCCGGGCTTGCTGGTTGCAACGACGGCGGCCGGCGATTACGGCTTCCTCAATCTCGTCCAGAGCGCTTTCGATCTCACCGATCGTGGCGTAAGCGGCCGCGAGGCTCCGGCGGCGCTCGATGCGTTCCTGTTCACCGAGCGCGGCGTCTACCGCTCCGGAGAAACCGTCTACGTCACCGCCTTATTGCGCGACGCCAAGGGCGCGGCCAAGACAGGCCTGCCGCTGACGCTGGTGGCGCTTCGCCCGGACGGTGTCGAATATAAGCGGACAACGATCGCCGATCAGGGCCTTGGCGGACGTTCTCTAGCGTTGCCACTGCTTGCCGGGGCGCAACCGGGCTCCTGGCGCGTCGTCGCCTATGTCGACCCCAAGGGCCCCAGCATCGGCGAAACAGGCTTCATGCTCGAGGATTACATTCCCGAACGTCTCGACGTGAAGCTGAAGCCGGCTTCGGACATCCTGACCGCGGGCGAGCCTGTCGAGATCGGTGTCGATGCGAAATTCCTCTACGGCGCGCCCGCCGCGGGCCTCGACGTCACCGGACAGGTTTCGCTGCAGGCTGTGGATGGCTCGGAAATCCCCGGCTACAAGGGATTTGCAGGCGGCCTCACCGACGATGAATTCACCGCGGTCAGCAGCCAGTTCAACGACAAGCTGCAGACCGACGCGAAGGGGCATGCCGACGTTTCGGCTGCATTGCCCGAGGGCGCGGCGGCCAAGCCGCTTGAGGCGAAGGTCATCGTCGATGTGGCGGAGCCAGGCGGGCGCACGGTCGAGCGCGTCGTGACGCTGCCGGTCCGCGCCAAATCGACGCTGATCGGCGTCAAGAAGGATTTCGACGACGGTCTTGGACAAGGCGAAGCGGCGGTTTTCGAGGCGATCGCCGTCGCGCCGGATGGTTCGCGCGTCGCACGCAAAGGCGTCGAATGGTCGCTCTACCAGATCGAGGAAAACTACCAATGGTACAATTCGGACGGCCATTGGGGCTATGAACCCGTCAAGTCCTCCAAGCGCATCGCGGAGGGCTCCGTCGACATAGCCGCCGATTCCGCGGCCAAGATCATCGCCAATGTCGGTTGGGGCAAGCACAGGCTCGACATCAAATCGGCCGATGGCGACCAGACCAGCATCACATTCGATGTCGGCTGGTCCGGTTCGGCCAGCGCCGACACGCCTGATAATGTCGTCGTGACGCTCGACAAGGCGAATTATCAAGCAGGCGATGAAGCCAAGCTGCGCATCGCCTCGCGCTTTGCAGGCAAGGCGACGATCGCGATCGTCGGCGACAAGATCGAACAATTCATCGATGTCGACCTCGCCGAAGGCGACAATGTCGCGCCGTTCAAGGTTGGCGCCGATTGGGGCGCCGGCGCCTACGCCATCGCGCTCACCCATCGCCCGCTTGACGCGAAGGCCAAGCGGATGCCGGGCCGCGCGCTCGGCCTGGCCTGGTTCGGCATCGATGCCGCCACGCATAAACTCGACATCTCGCTCGGCGCCCCTGATATGGCGCGCCCGCGTCAGACGCTGACGCTACCGATCAACCTCGCGGGTCTTGCGCCCGGAGAAGAAGCCGCGGTCAGCGTGGCCGCGGTCGATATCGGCATTCTCAACATCACCGGGTTCAAGACGCCCGATCCGAAAGATTATTTCTTCGGCCAACGAAAACTTTCCGTCGAGATCCGCGATCTCTACGGCCTGTTGATCGACGGCATGGAAGGCTCGGCTGGAGCGATCCATACGGGCGGCGACGGCAACGCCGGCGTCGAGGGCAACTTGCCGACGCAAGAACCCCTCGCTCTTTATTCTGGCGTCGTGCGCGTCGACGCCAATGGCGAGGCCAAAGTTTCGTTCGATTTGCCCGCCTTCAACGGCTCGGTGCGCATCATGGCCGTCGCCTGGTCGAAAACGAAAGTGGGGAGCGCCGAGGCGGAAGTCATCGTGCGCGATCCCGTTGTGGTGGCGGGCACCCTGCCCCGCTTCCTCAGCCTTGGCGATCATTCGCAAATGCACGTCGATATTGACAATGTCGAGGGCGAGGCCGGCGACTACAAACTCGATCTCGATATCCACGGCCCGCTTGTCGCGCAGGCCGATGCGATGAGTAAGACCGTCAAGCTGGACGCGCATCAACGTACTTCGGTGACGATCCCAGTGACGGCGGCGGGCATCGGAACCGCAAGCCTCGATCTGCGGCTCACAGGGCCGAAGCTGGATGTGACGCAGCATTTCGCCCTTGGCGTCACCGCGGGCGCGCCCGATCTTTATCGTCGGGCGGTTCATCCCCTGGCCGCCGGCGCCAGCGAGACGATATCGAGCGATCTGCTCGCCGATTTCATCCCCGGCACAGGGTCCATATCGATTTCCGCCTCGCCGTTCGGCGGGCTGGACGCCCCGGCTTTGCTGCAGGCTCTGGAGCGCTATCCCTATGGATGTTCGGAGCAGACGGTCAGTCGCGCGATGCCGTTGCTCTACGCCAATCGGCTCGCTTCGATCGAACATCTGGCTATCGATCCCGACCTTGACGGGCGCATCAAACAATCGATCGACCGCGTCATGGATCGTCAGGATTCCAACGGCGCGTTTGGGCTCTGGAAAGCAGGAAGCGACGATGACGATCTATGGCTCGACGCCTTTGTGTCGGACTTCCTGACCCGTGCCCGCGAACGCTCTTTCGCGGTCCCTCAAAAAGGCTTCGATCAGGCGCTCGACCGGCTGCGCAACGAAGTCGTCAACGCCGCCGATCCGGGCGATGGCGCCGGCGAACCGCTCGCCTATGCGCTCTATGTTCTGGCGCGCAATGGGCGGCCGGTCGTCAGCGACTTGCGCTATCTCGCCGACACCAAGCTTAGCGTGTTCAAGACGCCCTTGGCCGAGGCGCAAATCGCCGCTGCGCTTGCGATGCTGGGCGACCGGGCGCGGGCGGGCAAGATATTCACAGCCGCGCTTGAAACCTTGCGCGGCGAGCACGACAATGGCTATTCGCGGCCCGACTATGGTTCGCGTCTTCGCGACGGCGCCGGCGTGCTCGCGCTGTTGGCGGAAGCCAATCTTGCGCAAGGCGAAGTTTCCGGCGACGCCATCGGCGAGGCGTCGCGCATTGTCGAACAGGCGCGCAATGAACGAAACTATACCAGCACGCAGGAAAACAACTGGATGGTGCTCGCCGCCGAAGCGATCGCGGAGCATTCTTCAGCGAATCTGTTCACTGTCGACGGCCAACCGCAGAAGGGCGCGGTTTATCGCAAGTGGAGCGGCTTTGGCCTCAATGGCGCTCTCGCGACCATCGTCAACACTGGCGCGGCGTCGGCGGTAATCGCCACCACAACATCGGGCAATCCGATTGTCCCGGAACCGGCCGCTGCGCAAGGTTACGAAATCGAACGCGGCTTCTACAAACTCGATGGGACCAAGTTCGACGCCAAGAGCGTCACGCAAAACGATCGGTTCGTGATCGTGCTGAAAGTGACGGAAGCGGAAGCGAAATATGCGCGCCTGTTGCTCGTCGACCGCCTTCCGGCGGGACTAGAGATCGACAATCCCAATCTGGTCGACGGCGGCGCGATCGATGCTTTCTCCTGGCTCAAGAAGGACGTTGACCCCGATCATACGGAATATCGCGACGACCGTTTCGTCGCAGCTTTCAACCGTGAGGAAAACCAATCGGCCTTCTTCAACGTCGCCTATGTCGTGCGCGCTGTTGCGCCAGGAAAATATGTCTATCCGCCCACCACGGTGGAAGACATGTATCGGCCCGAGCGGTTCGGTCGCAACGCCTTCAGCACGATAGAGGTCATCGCTAAATGAATCGGGAGCGCCGCTGGTTCGGCATCGCCGGGGCGCTCATCTTTGTTCTGGCTCTGGCGATACCGGCCGCATGGTCGCAATATCTTCAGAATCTTGGGCCGATCGATCTCCTGTCGGCGCGCCAGGGATCGACGATCGTCGTCGATCGCGACGGACGCCTGCTGCGCGCCTTCACTTTGCCCGATGGGCGATGGCGCCTGCCTGTTGAGCTGGGCGAGGTCGACCCTCGCTATATCGCCATGCTCCTCAGCTATGAGGATGCGCGATTTTACGCTCACGACGGCGTCGATTGGCGCGCCCTGGCCCGGGCCGGCCTGCAGCTCGCCACCAGAGGGCGCGTCGTTTCGGGCGGCTCGACGCTGACGATGCAGGTCGCGCGGCTGATCGAACCGCGCGAGGAGCGCAGCATTTCCGCTAAACTTCGTCAGGCCGCGCGCGCCTGGCAAATCGAGCGTCAGATCAGCAAAGAGGGCGTGCTCGACCGCTATCTCGCTTTGGCGCCGTTCGGCGGAAATATTGAAGGCGTTAGAGCGGCATCGCTGACCTATTTTGGAAAGGAGCCGCGACGCCTGACGCTCGGCGAGGCGGCGCTGCTGGTCGCGCTGCCGCAATCGCCCGAGTCGCGCCGCCCCGACCGTTTCGTGGACGCCGCCAAAAGAGCGAGGGATCGCGTGCTCGACCGCGCCGTCGAGCGCGGAATCATCAAGGCCGGGGAGGCGGAGGCGGCAAAACGCGAAATCGTTCCCGGCGAACGGCGCCCCTTTCCCATGCTCGCCGCCCATGCCGCCGAAGAGGCTGTCGCCGCCGATCCGCAGGCCCATATTCTGAAGCTGTCCTTTGATGCGCGGCTGCAGGCCAAACTTGAGGATCTGGCGCGCCAAAGCGCGGCGCGTCTCGGTCCCAAGCTTTCGGCGGCGATCATCGTGATCGACAACGCCAGCGGAGAAATCCGCGCCAGGGTCGGCGCGGCCGATTATCTCTCCAGCGAACGCGACGGCTCCATCGACATGACGCGCGCGCCGCGCTCGCCAGGCTCCGCGCTCAAGCCTTTCATTTACGCGCTCGCTTTCGAGAGCGGGATCGCCCATCCCGAGACGGTTCTTTTCGATCGGCCGACGCGCTACGGCGCCTATACGCCCGAAAATTTCGATCTCGGTTTCCAGGGCACCGTAACCGCGCGGCGCGCCTTGCAAATGTCGCTCAACCTGCCGGCCATCGAATTACTGGCCGATGTCGGTCCCGCCAATTTTCTGGCGCGATTGCATGGCGCCGGCGCCGCCATCGTTCTGCCAAAAGACGCCCCGCCCGGCCTCGCGATCGGCCTTGGCGGGCTGGGCATTTCGCTGACCGATCTCGCGCGGCTCTACGTCGGGCTCGCGCGCGGCGGCGAAGCGCCGCCGCTGATCGAGCGCCTGGGCGCGGACCCCGGCGCGATGGGACCGCGCCGCGTCACCGACCCGGTCGCCGCCTTCTATGTCGAAGACATCCTGCGCGGCGCGCCGCCGCCGGCCAATTCACTGAGCGGACGCATCGCGTTCAAGACAGGCACCTCCTACGGTTATCGGGACGCCTTGGCGATAGGATACGACAAGGGCACCACGATCGCCGTCTGGGTCGGCCGTCCCGACAACGCCCCCGTGCCGGGCCTCGTCGGACGGCAGGTCGCGGCGCCCATCCTGTTTGACGCCTTCGCCAGGCTCGGACGCGATGTCGAATTGATCGCGGCGCCCAAAGGCGTGCTCAGAGCGGCGACGAGCGCCGATCTGCCGCCGCCGCTGCGTCACCTGCGCAAGGACGCGCCCAAGATCATGGCGGCGACCGCGGTCGCCACTCTGAAAATCGCCTATCCGCCCGACGGCGCGCGCGTCGATCTCGGCTTGGCCCAAGGCGCTGGAGACGCGCAGCTTTCGCTAAAGGCGCTGGGCGGCGCCACGCCTCTGACCTGGTTTGTCAATGGCGCGCCCATCGGCGAGCCCGACGCGCGCCGGGAATCTGCCTGGCGCCCCGACGGCGCGGGCTTTGCACGCGTTTCCGTGATCGACGCCAAAGGGGCGACGGATTCGGTCATGGTTCGCCTGCAATGATGGAATGCGGCGCGACGGCGGCAAAGAAGCAGCCCAAATATATTCACACGGCTTTTTGACCGCGAATCTACGCTTCCGGGGGTTCTGACCGCAATTTCGGACTGACTTTTGGACCGGAATCTGCTCTATTCCCCCTTTCCGTCGCAAAATTCGAACGGAATCCGGCTTCCGCTGCTTTCCTTCGTTCCGTTCGAGGCTTCCATGACTTCCGCAAAAACCGAAGCGTCCCGCACGCTGACGGGGATCGCTTTGGCGACCTGCGGCTGGGCGGCGTTCAGCGCTCAGGACGCCATCGTTAAATGGCTGGTCGTGAAGCTCCCCGTGGCCGAAGTGCTGTTCGCGCGAAGCGTCATGATTGTCGCGCTTGCAAGCTTTGTGGTCCGACGCGCTGATCTGCGCAGCATGATGCAAAGGCGCAATCTCGCGGCGGTCGCGGTGCGCGGCCTGCTCATCCTGGCGGCGTGGCTCGCCTATTACAGCGCGTCGCGTTCTCTGCAACTGGCCGAACTCGTCACGCTCTATTTCGCCGCACCGCTGTTTGTGGTGGCGATGTCCAATCCCATACTGGGCGAGATCGTCGGCCCATGGCGCTGGATGACGACGCTCATTGGCTTTGGCGGCGTGCTCATCGCCGCGGATCTGTCGGCGGCGCCCGATGTCTGGCCGGCCCTGCTGACGCTATTTGGCGCTTTATGTTGGGCGGGCACGACGATCTTGGCGCGCAGCCTCAGCCAGGCAGTGAGTACGGCGGCCTTGATGGTCGGCAGCAACTTTTTGTTTGTCGTCGCCTGCGGGTTCGCCGCGCCTTTTGTCTTCGTCTGGCCTGACGCTTTCAGCTTCGGACTGATCGTCGCGCTTGGCCTTGTCGGCAGCGTCGGCCAGTTTTTTCTGTTCGAAGGCTTGCGCCGCGCGCCGGCCTCCGCTCTGGCGCCCTTTGAATATACCTCGCTTGCCTGGGCAATCCTTTGGGGCTGGCTGGTCTTCAACGATTTGCCGCCTCGGCACGTCCTCATCGGCGCGGCGATCATCTTGTGCAGCGGCCTGTTCATGCTGTTGATCGAGAGCCGTCGCCATGTTTTGGCCGCGCGGGCCTGATCGGACGACGCGCTGTTTCGGACGCGTGAACTTTACGGGCGCGCCGCCATCCACTACTCTTGCTGGCACAGGGGAAGGATCAAGAATGGTCGCGCGCAATAGCGCTTCGAGAAGCGCGCAGGCGATCTGTTTCCTATCGTCGGGAGCCCAGGAAGCCAATGAAGCCCTGGAACGACTCGTTGAGCGCTACGGCAATTGCGAGCCCGCCCAAGCCGACGTGATCGTCGCGCTAGGCGGCGACGGCCTGATGCTGCAGACGTTGCATCGCATGATGAACGCGCCCAAGCCGATCTATGGGATGAATCGAGGATCCGTCGGGTTTTTGATGAACGAATTCCATGATCGCGGTCTGCGCAAAAGATTGGAAACCGCGCGCCCCTCGATCATCCATCCGCTTGTCATGCGCACGACCGACGCCAAAGGCGCGACAAGGACCGCGCGGGCGATCAATGAAGTTTCCTTACTGCGGCAGACCTATCAGGCCGCAAAATTGCGCATCAGCGTCGACGGCAAGGAGCGGCTCGACGAGCTCATCGCCGACGGCGTGCTGCTTGCGACCCCAGCCGGTTCAACCGCCTATAATCTTTCGGCGAACGGGCCGATCCTGCCGCTGGACGCGCCGCTGATGGCCTTGACGCCCATCTCCGCCTTCCGCCCACGCCGATGGCGCGGCGCGCTATTGCCGGACCGCGCAAGCGTTTCCATCGAAGTGCTGGAGGCGGACAAACGCCCGGTCGCCGCAGTCGCCGACCACATCGAAATCAGACGCGTCGCGCGGGTCGATGTCTCCATGGACCACAAGACTTCGCTGATGCTGCTGCACGATCCCGGCCATTCGCTCGACGAGCGCATATTGCGCGAGCAATTTGTCTATTAAGGAAGATTGATGGCCCCCAAGATCAAGATGCTTGGCGAAACGCTCCTCGCCAACGGCCGCTTCAGGCTGACGCTGACCAGGGTGGAAGTGATCGAGTCGGATGGCGCCGCGCGTCTCATGAATCGTGAGATCTACCATCACAAGGGCGCAGCCGCGGTGCTGCTCTATGACCCCGAGCGCAAAATCGTCCTGTTGGTGCGACAATTCAGGCTCGGCGCCTATCTGGAGGACGCCAGGTCGTCGATGACGGAGGTTTGCGCGGGCATGCTTGATGGCGATGCGCCGGAAGCCGGCATCATCCGCGAAGCGATGGAGGAAACGGGGGTGGCGATCGCCGACGCGCGTCACGTCTTCGACGCTTTCGTCAGCCCTGGCGCCACCACCGAGAAAATCGCTTGCTTCGTCGCGCGTTACGGCCAGGCCGACCGCGTGGGCGCCGGAGGCGGCGTCGACGCCGACGAACATATCGAGATCATTGAGCCGACGTTTGACGAAGCGCTCGCTATGATCGAGCGGGGCGATATCTGCGACGCCAAAACGATCGCCTTGCTATATTATGCTAAAGCACGTGGATTAATGGACTACGAGGCCAATTGACCCGCCGCAACGACGGGATGGAATTCGTGTAGAAGGGGGTCTTGTTCGACGGCGTTCGCTCGTCCGGCCTGTCTTTGCCGCCCATAAGGAAGTTTCATGCTGATTGGACCTCTCGCCCTCGCCTTCGCCGCCGCTTTCAGCGGCGCGGCGCTCTACATCAATCTTGTTGAGCAGCCTGCACGCCTCTCGCTTGACGATAACGGACTGCTCTCGGAATGGCGTCCGAGCGATCGCCGCGGCTTCGCCATGCTGGCGTCCCTCGCGCTGATTGCGGCGGCGCTTGGGCTGGCGACCTATTTTCAAACGCAGGATGTGCGCTGGTTGATCGGCGCCATCGTTGTGATTGCGAGCTGGCCCTATACGTTCTTCGCCATGGTGCCGATGAACAATCGCATTCTGACAGTTTCCGCCAGCGAGCCCGGCGCTGCGCGCGAATTGGTGCGCCTATGGGGGCTGCTGGAATATGGGCAAACGGCGATCGGCCTTGTCGCTTGCGCGGCGTTTCTTTGGGCGCTGTAAGACGGCGAAGCCGAGTTAATCCGTCAGCCCCGACCGTCAGGCCGCTTCGGCCAGAGCGGCGATCTGATCGGGAGGCAATGCGACGGGCGGCGGCTCCGCCTCCAGCGCCGGGGGCGCTTGGGCGGCGATGAGCATCGGCGCGTTCGTCGGTTCGTCATCGCCAAGCCCTTCCTCGAAGCGGACTAGCAAAGCGGGCGCCCGACGATGCGCGGCGGATTCCGCCACAAAGGCGCGGGCTTCCTCACGCGCGGCCTCCGCCTCGAAGCGGCGCAGCAAGGACATGAGTTTAACGAGTTCAGGCGAATTGACCCTTTCGCAAGCGGCGATCACGCGCTCGATCAAAGCCCGGGATATCCGATCGCCATGCGCGATTTTGGCTTCGTCGAGAGCGGCGAGGGCTGCGCGAAAAGCCGGCAGAAAATGAGGCGGCAAGCCGGTCTTGCCATAGAGTGCGGCAAACCCGGCGCTCAGCGGTTCGCGGACAAACCCGGCGATGCGCGCAGGCGCCAATCCGGAAAGTTCCGCCAAAGCGCTCTCGAACAACGCGCGATCGCCCGACAGCAACGCGCGCATCAGCAAGGCGATCGTCAAGCCTCCCCTTTGGCGAAGATGACGCACAAGATCGCGTATTTCGTCCTTCGGGCTCGAATTCGCGACGCAGACCGTCCCCTGCTCGGCCGCCTCCCGCGTCATGCGCTCGGCCCGCTCCGCCCCCAGCCAGGCGCAGCCAGCGACAAAATCAGACAAAGCTTTCGCGGCGGCGGCGACGAGATCGACGCGCAGCGTCGATGGCAGCGATGGGCGCATCAGCAAAGCCTCGCGCGCTTCCGCATCCTGACCAAACCGCTCGACAATGCGAAACAAAACGCTTTGGCTGAGATCGGCGTCAAGATTGCCGGCAAGCGCGATCACCGCCTCTCGTTGGCCGATTTCCGCGAGCGCGGCGGCGACGCTCACCCCCAGGCGCGGACGGCGAGCCAGCGCGATCTGGGCGCGGGCATCGCCGATAGCGGCGCAATCGACAAGTTCGGCGTCGGTCAGAACCGGCGAGCGCGCCAACACCACCGACGAAACTTCCGACTGATCGCAGGCCAGCGCCAGAACGATATGATGAGGCGCGTCGCAAGCCCCCGCCAACACTTCCGCCAGCGCGCGACGCACGAGCGCGGAATAGTCGTCGAGCAGCGAAGTCATTCCGATTGCGGCCTCGCGGCGCAGCGTCGGGTCGAGATCCGAGTAGAGATAGGCCCGCGCCAAAGCGCTGGCGGCCTCGGCGCGTCCGCCGGCGTCCGCCCGTTGCGCCCAGCTCAGAAAGCGGCGAACAATGGTCGGCTGATCTGGGGCTTGAGAGGCGGGCGGCTCATTATCGGATATCATCAGATTCATAGCGCATTCCCACGCGTCGCAACGGAAACTCTCATGCCGCAGCTTGCCGCCTTATGGTAAATGGGCGCTTAAAGCGGAACGGGCGCGAGGGGACTGGAGTGAGAAAATGAACGATTCCGCGCCCGTCCATCCCCGCGGCGGCCTTTATTTTGAGGATTTCGCGGTCGGCCGGGTTTTCTCGCATCGACTGACGCGAACCGTCACGCAGATGGACAATATGCTGTTCTCGAACATGACCCTTAATCCGCAACCCCTGCATATTGACGCTCATTTCTGCGCAACCGAAACCGAATGGGGCAAACCCATCATGAATTCTTTGTTCACGCTTGGCCTGATGATTGGCATTTCGGTCAACGACACGACGGTCGGCACGACGATCGCCAATCTGGGCATGACCGACGTGCGCTTCCCGGCGCCGCTGTTCGAGGGCGACACGATACGCGCGACGACGGAAGTTCTTTCCGCACGGGAATCGAAGTCGCGCGGCGACGCCGGCCTCGTCGAATTCCTGCATCGCGCCTACAAGCAGGACGGCGTTCTGGTTGCCGAATGCCGCCGCACCGCTTTCATGCGCCGTCGGCCCACCCCCGAAACCTTGAAGGTCTAACCGATGCGCTCGGCCCTGTTTGTCCCAGGCGACGACGAAAAGAAGCTCGCCAAGGCGCTTCTCAGCGGCGCCGATGCGCTGATCGTCGATCTCGAAGATTCTGTCGCGCTGGCGGCGAAAGAGCGCGCGCGCCGCATCGCCGCCGAGTTCCTGCGCGCCGCCGCCTCGCAAACCCCGCGGCCGCGCCTTTTCTTGCGCGTCAATCCGCTTGAGAGCGGCCTGACCGACGCCGATCTCGACGCCGTCATGTCGGCGGCGCCCGAAGGCGTCGTCTTGCCCAAAAGCCTCGGCGGGGCGAGCGTCCAGCAGCTCGGCGTGAAACTCGCCGTTCGCGAGGCTTTGTGCGGGCTTGGCGACGGCTCAACCCGGATCTTCGCGATAGCGACGGAAAGCGCGCGCGCGCTGTTTGGCATGGAAAGCTATCGCGGTTGCAGTCCGCGGCTTGAGGGCCTCGCCTGGGGCGGCGAAGATCTGTCAGCGGATCTCGGCGCCGAAAGCAATCGCCTGCCCGACGGCGCTTACGCCGGCCCTTATAACTTGGCGCGCAACCTGACGCTGGTGGGCGCGACGGCGGCCAATGTCGCGCCCATCGACACGGTGTTCACCAATTTTCGAGACCTTGAAGGCCTGCGCGCCGAAGCCATCGCCGCGCGCCGCGATGGATTCTGGGCGAAAATGGCGATTCATCCAGCACAAATCCCCGTCATCAACGAAGTCTTCACGCCGACGCCCGAGACCCTCGCCCGAGCGCGTGCGATCATCGCGGCATTCGCCGCGGCGCCTGGCGCCGGCGTCGTCGCGCTCGACGGCGAGATGCTCGACAGGCCCCATCAATTGCGCGCCGAGCGAATCCTGGCGCGCGCCAGGACGCAGCCTGATTGATCAGAAAGCGGATAAGTCCGGTCGGCCGCGCCCCTTCGCCGCCGACCGAAGCTTCGCGTATCAATCCCAGGTTATGTTATCGTCGTGAATATAGAGATTGTTGACCTTGCAATAATCGACAGGCGCGTCGAATTTGCTGCCGTCGGCGAAATGGATTTGCGTGCGCACCGTGCAATCGCCCTTGCTGGTGCCAAAGTCCATATTGAACGTATCGCCCGGCTGAATCCGGTCGGAAATCCAATTGGAACTCCAATCGCCGTTTTCCTGCGTCCGGAATTCGACCGCCGCGGTATTTGATTTATTGATGACATTGAATTTCCAGTGGTCTCCGGCCATAGCGAGAGAACTCACCGTCGCGGACGCAACAATAGCCGCCGCCCAGATCGCAAATTTCCCAGCCCTCATTTCACCCTCCAATGCGCCCAACGGCGCCGCCTGCGACAATCTGGCGGGACCGGGCGCGGAGTCAAGCCGAGACCAACCAGCTTAGGTCAGGAGAACTTGCAACCGGAGGCTTTAGTCTTGCGGCGCCTGGTTAGCGCCGGTTGTTGGCCAATTGAGCCCAAGATTATCCGCCGCCGCCCGGTGGACGCGCCAAGGTGAAGAGCTTGTCGACGACCGCATAGTCCTGGTAGCCGCAGCGCGCCAGCGATTGGGCGGCGGCGGTATCGAAAACGCCGTCGCGAATAAAACGCTCGTCGATATGAAAAGCGACGACCTCGCCCAGAACCAGATAATTGTCCGTCGACTCGCCGCGCATGTTTTTCAAGATGACGATTTCGGTCACCTTGCATTCCATCGCGGCGTGGCTTTCGGCGACGCGCGGCGCCCCCACCAGCCGGCACGGCGCCATCGTCAGGCCGGTATGAGCGAATTCGCTCTGCCCGCGCGGCAATGGCGCCGAACTCAGGCTCATTGGGTGCAGCAAATCCATGGTCGCGAGATTGGCGACGAATTCGCCGCTATCCCTGGCGAAAGCCGCTGAATCCTTGGCGCCTTCGCTCGAGAAGCCGACGATCGGCGGCGCCGACGAAAACGCGTTGAAGAAACTATAGGGCGCGAGGTTGACCAGGCCGTCCCGGCTTCGCGTCGAAATCCATCCGATCGGCCGCGGCGCGACGATCGCCTTGAAAGGATCGCGCGGCAAAAGGCTCTTGTCGCGCTGACCGGTCTCATAGAACAAGGCGCTCTCCTTGAAATGCAGGCGGCCGGATCACGCTTCAAAACGCGAGACGACGGCCGCGAGCGCGGGCCGGACCCGATCCTCGCTGATCATGTTGGCCCGGCCAATATGGACGAAGCCGGCGATTTTCTCATTGGCGCCGACGCCGATCGCTTCACAAAACCGCCGGTCATAGGCGCACCATTCCGTCAGCCACGCGGCGACATAGCTCATCGCATTGGCCGCGATCACGAGATTCATACAAGCGGCGCCGGCGGACAACACCTGCTCCCATTCGGGAATTTTGACGTGGGGCGCGGCGCGCGAGATCACGCCGATCACCAAGGGCGCGCGAGAAAAGCGCGTCGATTCGGCCTGGCGGCGCGCCTCGGATATCGACGGATCGTCGCTCTGCAAGATGCCAGCGGCGATTGCGCCCGCCCGATCGCGGGCCGCGCCCTCGAAGACCAGGAAACGCCACGGCGTCAGTTTGCCGTGATCGGGCACGCGAGAGGCGATCGTCAGCAATGTCTCGATTTCTTCAGGGCCAGGCCCTGGGCCCGCCATTCCCTGGGGCGGCAAGGAACGGCGTCGGCGCAGCAATTCAATCGTCGCGTTCATGAGCATCCTAATTCTCGAAACAATCCGCCCGGCGACGCCGGGATGCGCTTTGGGCCGGTTACTTCGCCGGTTTGGCGCTCGCTGTAAACCGTCATGAAACGGCCCGCTTGTCGCGCGACGAGACCCAGGCGCCGCCGGGGCCCGCAAAATAGCGCCCCGAGGCGTGGAATCGCCAAAAGCCTCGCCATTGACTGGCGCTGAGGATCGCGGCAAGGCAGGACGGTCATGCGGATTTTTATCAGGCGCCTCGTTTTCGCCCTTTTGGCCTTTGCGGGCGCGCTCGCGCCGGCGGTCGCCCAGAGCGAGCCAGGCAAGGCGGTTTTGCATCTTTCGGCCGTTTTGGGCCAGGCGAGCGCGCCAATGCAGGCGGGCCTGCATTGGCGGGTCTTTAACGAACGCGCCGAGGCCGACGGTTCGCACGCATTGGTCGCCGAATCGAGCACGGCCCAGCCTTCCATCGGCCTGACGCCGGGCGATTACGTCATCCACCTCGCTTTTGGGCTGGCGAGCGCGACAAAGCGGATCAGCATGGGCGACGAGGACCGAACCGAACGCCTCACCCTTAACGCGGGGGCGCTGAGGATCGTCGGCACCAGGGGCGACGCGCCGATCGACGCCAATCGGCTGTCGCTCGCCATTTATGTTCCCGAGCGTAACAATCCGGAAGCCAAGCTGGTCTATTCCAAGGCCAAGGCCGGCGACATTCTGGGCTTGCCCGAAGGCGCCTATCACATCGTATCGACCTATCTCGATTCCGTCGGCGTCGGCTCGCTTGGCGTCGGCAGGGCGGGCGGCGGCGCGCCCTCCAACGCCGTCGTCACCAATTCGATTGTCTCGGCCGATATCAAAGTGCCGTCAGGCAAAGTCCTCGATGTGACCTTGCGCCATCGCTACGCGACCTTGACGCTGAAGCTGGTCAATACGGCGGGCGCCGAAGCGCTGGCCAACACCAACTTCACCATTCTGACGCCGGGCGGCGACCTCATCAGAGAATTGATCGGCGCCTTTCCCTCGCTGGTGCTCGCCGAAGGGGAATATGTCGTGATCGCACGCCACGATTCGAAGACCTATCAATCGACGTTCCAGGTGCAATCGGGCCTCGACCGCGACGTGGAAGTTATTGCACAATAGAACGCGGCGAAGGCTAAGGCGGCTTCGCTTATGACCCTGGGTTGAGAGGTCCTGTTTTCATGCAGACGTTCTTCGTCGAGATCAAATGCGCGCTCGGGCGCACCTATGAAGTGGCGAGCGCGCTCGCCGAGGCGGAGATTGCGTCGGAAATCTATTCGATCGCCGGCGACTTCGACATTCTCGCCAAATTCTATGTCGAACGCGACATCGACATCGGTCATTTCGTCGGCCAGAAGGTGCAGATCATTCCCGGCATCGTCGACACCCGCACGATCATCACCTTCAAGGCGTTCTAGCCGCGCTCGTCCAGCGCCGAACCGGCCCGGGGCGGCTCATTCCCTGTCATGGCTATTTCTGAAAGGCTTCCCATGCGAATTGTTGCGCCCCTCGCTTTCACCCTGATCGCGAGCGCCGCTTGTGCGCAGGAGACGCCTTATCTCTTCGACGTCCTGCTCAAGCCCGCCTATCGCGCCGGATGGGAAAAGCTCATGAAGGAAGTGCAGCCGACGCCCGACTGGCTGGCGCAATTTTCGAGGAATTTTGACGGCGTCGCCGGACCGATGAAGCCCGCCACGATCGAGGGAAAGCCCTACGAGATCTATTTCGTATGCAAGCCGCATGATTGCGCCGCCAAGAAATTCGAAGTGATGTTCGAGGCCGCCTCGAAGCGCGCCTACGGGGCGCTCGGCGGCGACGGCGCCCCGCCGTTCTTCTACGGCGCGCCAACGCAGCCGATGCAGGATGCTCTGGCCGCTGCGCTGAAGAGCTAGTGCGAGATGATTTTTGATCGAAACGATCGAGGGTAATCCATCGTTTCGCATGGCGGAGCGTGTTTCACCTCAGAAGGTTGGTCAAGTGCGCGCCAAAGGCGCGCCGCCTCCGGCGGTCGCCCGCAGGGCGACACTTGACGAACCTTCTGAGGTGAAAAAAAATGCCTCCATGCGAACAATGGCTCAATAGCGAAGCTGTCGCCGATGGCCGTTTGATTCAATCAATTCTCATCACGACCTAGCCGCTCATTCCGACGGTGCGCAGCAATCGGCATAGAAGTGGCGGGCGCCTGACGCATCGATGAGATCGTAACCGCCATCCGTCGCCTCGACATAGGCGGCGCCGATCGGAATTTTCCCATGCGCGCCGGGAATGTCGAGGACATAGGTCGGCTGCGCGAGGCCGGACAATCGCGCCCGCAATTGGCGCATCAGCGCCTGTCCCTCAGCGATCGTCGTGCGGAAATGCGCGGTGCCCGGCGCGAGATCGCCATGATGCAGATAATAGGGTTTGATCCGCGTCTCGACGAAGGCGCGCATCAGCGCCGCGAGCGTGTCGGCGTCGGCATTGACGCCCTTGAGAAGCACGCTCTGGCTGACCATCGCGACGCCGCGATCGATCAAAAGCTTGCAGGCGGCGCGCGCCTCCGGCGTCAGTTCGCGGGCGTGATTGGCATGCAGCGCGACATAGACGGTCTTGTCATGCCCCTCGGTCAGCGCCGCGGCCAGCGCGCCGGTGACGCGCTCGGGCGCGGCAACCGGCAGGCGCGTGTGCCAGCGCAGGATTTTCACATGCGGGATGGCGGCGAGCGCCTGCGTCGCCTGCGCAATCCGGCGCGGCGACAGGGTCAGCGGATCGCCGCCCGTCAGCACGACTTCCCAAATCTCTTCATGGGCGCGGATGTAATCGAGCGCCGCCGCAAATTCCGCCTCGCTCAAATTCGCCTCGCCCTGCCCCACACTTTCCCGCCGGAAGCAGAAGCGGCAATAGACCGCGCAGACTGAGGCGAGCTTCAACAGCACGCGATCGGGATAGCGATGCACGAGCCCCTTGACCGGGCTCTTGAGGTCGTCGCCGATCGGATCGGCGATCTCGGCGGGATGGGCGTCAAGCTCCCTGACGTCGGGGACGAATTGGCGCGCGATCGGATCTTGAGGATCGTTCCGATCGACCAGATCGGCCAAAGCCGGCGTCATCGTCATAGCGTAGCGCGCGCCGACCGCGGCCAGTTCGGCCTCGCGCCCTGGCTCCGCAAGCCCCGCTTCGATGAAGTCGGCGGGAAACTTCAAGGTCCGGGCGAGAGGGCCGCCGCGCGGGGAATGAACGTGCTGTGTCCTGGGCAAAAGCGCGGCCTCAAATGTTGGTGCGGACGGCGGGGGTCGAACCCGCACAGCCAAAGGCCGAGGGATTTTAAGTCCCTTGCGTCTACCAGTTTCGCCACGTCCGCTTAGGGCGCCCTTGTGTCACAGATTGGCGCGGATTTGAACCGGCCGCCGCTTCGGGCCGACGACCGCTTGGCCCATCGCCGGCGAAGCGAGTTTAGTCCCACCAAATGCGGGATATCAAAGCCTTGCAGCACGGTTTAGTTTCCCGCCCCATCTTTTTGTTCGGCCAGCCGAGCGAGAACTGGGCAAGAATTAGGATTGCCGGACAACGCCCAAACACCTCCCGGCTTTTATCAGAAATATCTATATATATCAATGACTTACTGGCTATAAGATTCCGCTTTTCCAAATCCCTGCGAATCTTATTTGACGGAGCCGCCGCGTTAAAGCCACGCATAGCCCAGGAGAACCGCGGCCGTCACCGTTCCCGCCAAATATATCGCGAAGCTGATTCGCAGGCAGACGGTCTTCCAGTACAGGATGTTGCAGAGAATGACGCAGAGCGTCTGTTGCTGGTCGATCGTGACGCCGGAATTGGCGGGGCTTTTAAAGTCATTGGGGCTTGCATTGCGCTCGATCAGGAAATTGGCGCGCCCGGCGCGGGGATAACGCGGGAACAAACAGATCAGAAGGCAGAAAAAGACAATGACGAACGGCAATAACACGATCGGCAGCGGCAAAATCGGCGGAAACTTGTCGCTGAAACCGAGAACCGGCCCGATCGTGAACGCCCCATAGATGATCGCGACATTCGCCTTGAAATCGCTGATGCGAATCGCATCGGTATAGGCGGCGATGTGATTGCGATAATAAGTCGCCGCGTCTTTTGTCATAGGCCAATCGCAAGCTTCAGGAGGACAGCAGAGATGACCGCTGCGCCAAGGCGGCCAGCGCGGTCTGAATGAATGTTAGTGTATGAATGCCCCCGGCGCCAATGCTCAGGCGCCGGAGCGGGCCGGCTTATTTGATGTCAAGGCTCAGATCGAAAAGCCTACCGCCCAAGCAGCATGGAGACGCGCGCCGCGATAAGTTTGGCAAACAGCCTCATTGGGAAACCTCGGTAGCACGAGACATCGCGAGGAAGGTCGGCGTCCGCTCGCCGGTGCTGGATCTGCGTCCTCATTTCCAATGGCGGCAGGTCTCCTTCGAAGCGGGCCCGATAAGCCGAAACCCAGAATCCGGGCCTGTATTTCAGAAACATGGCGGAGTTACAGCATGACGCCACCACCCTCCGGGTGGGCGCGCCTTCTCTGATCTTATAGCTCACCAGCAGATCCTCGCCGGCCGAACAACTGAACCGGTCGTCGCGGTAGGTCAGCAACGGCGTTCCGCCGTCAGCGTCGCGGAAGCTCGTTGCATTCGGAAGCGCCTCAATTTGACGAGCGCCTTCCTGGCAGTCGTCGCAATAGCAAACGACGCTAACAATCGGCGCGCCCATCGCCCGACATTGGACACGCCCGCACGCGCAGGAGGAATATCGGGTGGGCGCAACTATTCGGCTCATTGACTTACCCTGCGAGCGTCAACTGTCTTTCCCCATTCATGGGCGGGCATGGCGGCGCGTTGGCTCGGGAACTCAAGGGTGAAATGCGACGATTGAGTCCAACTGGGATTCCCGTCTGATATTTGGCTTGCGAGTCTGCGAGACAGAGCCTCCGAATGGGTCGCCAATCCCAACAATTCATCGCCGTCGCCAGACCAGGAAGCGTTAGGTTCGATCCGCTAGAACAGCCTCTCAACGAGAGAATAACTCAATAGAAAGAAAATAATAACGATTGTTCCCAAACAAATAACCAAGCTAATTTTCAAAAACAACGTCTTCCAGAATAATATCCCGGACAAAATCGCGCATCTTATCTTGAGCTGTTCGATATCGTCTTCATTATTCTCTACGAATACAAAATCATCCTTGCTCGGGTTTCGGATCAAGAATCTGTTCCCCCGGCGCGGGTAGCGGGGAAACACGCAGATGAGCAGGCAAAAAAAGGCGACGATGAAGGGCGCCAGCACGATCGGCAGCGACAGGAAATGCGGATATTTGTCGCGATAGGCGACGATCGGCCCCATCATGATCGCGACGAACAGGACGGCGAGATTGGCTTTGAAGTCGCTGGTGCGAATCGTATCGGTATAGGCGCTGATCAGATTGCCGAAATGGGCCGCCGGGTCCGGAGGGTCTGCTGGCTCTTGTGTCATGTCGCGATCGCAAGCTCCCATGGGCGGCGAGCCGGGCGCGGCCTCACGATGATCGCTCTATGAAATAAAATCCAGAGTGTCTAGGGCCCAAACCCGATCAGGCGATTGAAAGGGTCCGGCGGCCCGAACGATCGCCGCGGCGCCTCATATCGGGGCGGCCTCCTTTGCAGGCGTGTCTTCGGCGCCCAGGCCGCGGAAGATAAGGGCCAGAGTTCTCTTCGTCTGCGCTTTTCCCTCCGAGCTGGGTGAAATTCGCAATAACAGCGCCAAAAGCGTCAGGACATCTTCGGGCTCGGCGCCCGGGCGTATGCCGCCCGAGCCTTCGCAGGCCTCCATCAATCGGCGAACGGCGCCTACCAGAGGCCAATAGGTTTCCTGAAAGTCCTGATCCGATATTGCCGCGCGAAGCGTGTCGGCAATGCCGTGCTTCACCTCGCCAGACTGAACAAACCGATCGCACCATAATCGGAAGGCTTGTAGCGGTGGGCGCCTGGCGAGCAGCGCAGGCGCCAGCTCCACCAGCGCATCGATTTCCTTCCGATACACGCCGACCAGCAAAGCCTCGCGGCTCGGAAAGTGACGGTAGAGCGTGCCCGCGCCGACCCCGGCTGTCTTTGCGATGGAGTTGAGGGACGCGTCCGGATCAGCGGTAAGCGCTTCACGCGCCACGTCCAGAATGCGGTCGCGATTCGCCTGCGCGTCGACGCGCAGTTTCGCTTCAAGGTCGGCCATCGCATCTCTTGACTAAACGGAGAATTCTCCGGTAAACATGAACCGGAGAGATATCCGCTTACTACCGGTCAAGGAGATTGTATGCAATACGTAAAGCTCGGCCACACAGGCCTCGACGTCTCCCCTATCTGCCTCGGCTGCATGGGCTTTGGCGACCCCTCCCGGGGCTATCCCGCGTGGTCGCTCGACGAGGAGGCCAGCCGCCCGCTGATCCGCCACGCGATCGAAGCCGGCGTCAATTTCTTCGACACCGCCAACATGTATTCGAACGGATCGAGCGAGGAGATATTGGGCAGGGCGCTGAAGGATTTCGCCAATCGCGATGCTGTGGTCATCGCCGCCAAGCTAAGCGCGCCCACGCGAAACGGCCCCAACGCTCTCGGCCTGTCGCGCAAGGCGATCATGACCGAGATCGACCATAGCCTGAGGCGGCTCGGCGCCGACTATATCGACCTCTACCAGATCCATCGTCGCGATCAGAGGACGCCCTGGGAAGAGACGCTGGAGGCGCTGCATGACCTCGTGAAGATCGGCAAGGTGCGCTATCTCGGCGCCTCTTCGATGATGGCCTGGGAGTTCGGCAAGGCGCTGCATCTGCAGAAAGCAAACGGCTGGGCGCGCTTCGTCTCCATGCAGGACAATTACAACCTCCTTGCGCGCGAGGAAGAACGCGAGATGCTGCCGCTCTGCGCCGACGAAGGCGTGCAGACGATCGTCTATAGTCCGCTTGCGCGCGGTCGCCTGGCTCGGCCGTGGGGCGAGACCACCGCCCGCTCCAAAGCCGAATCCAGCTACACGAAGGCCGACGAGCCGACAGCGGCGAGCGATGAAAAAATCGTCGAGGCCGTCGGCGCGGTCGCGGCGGACCACGGCGTCAGCCAAGCGCAGATTGCATTGGCTTGGCTACGCCGCAATCCCGTCGTTGCCGCGCCAATCGTGGGCGCGCTGAAGACCGAGCACATCGACGATGCGATCGCGGCGCTTTCGATCACCCTGACGGACGACGAGGCTGCCAGACTGGAGGCGCCTTATGCGCCCCGCCGGGACAATCAGGGTTTATCTGATCCGGTCGTGCTGGGCCGGGCGGTAGAGGCGGCGACAGGATTTAAAACGGCCGCCGCCTGACATGACGCTCGCCGGACTTGCTTCGCTTGATCTCTGCTCCGCCTGAACCCTCGGGCGCGCCGTCGGCCGGCGTATGGGGGAGCAACACATTGGCGCCAGGCGGAGAAGTCCGCAGGTTCATCGTCCCGGCTCGCGCGAATTTTCACCGCGTTGATTGTCATCCTCGCAGATATATCGCCCGCCGCCCCTGCCTTGCGACGCCCAACCGCAGCGTCCTCCCCCGCCGGCGCTCGCGCCCGTGCTGGTGTCTAAACCCGCCGCCGGCGTGTTCACGGTATAGGGGATGAAGCCGCCGAGCGGGCTCAGTTGCGCCTCCGCGGAGGTGGCGGCTATCGCGATGAGGCAAGCGAGAACAAGGGTTCTGGTCAAGGCCGTTCCTCCCCCTCGGTCCCGGGATCAGGCTGGGACCGCTCGGGCCATTCGTCGCCAAGAGCGCCATTGTCTGCTGTTCGCACGGCATGCGCAAATGAGCGCGCCTCTGCGGCCATTCCGGCGCGCGTCCCTCGCTAAGGCCACGCAATCCACAGGAATGGCGCAGCGAGCGGCGCTTGCGGTTACGATTCCGCGTTTGGCGGAAGCGCCCGCGATTTCATTCATCCCGTAATGCCCATTCGCGCGTCGTGGCGAGACCCGCGATATTTTACGTGCTATGGTAGGTAATTGCTCGCCACTCGTCGCATCGTCAATGGTCTCGCCGTCGCTCGTTGGAGTGGGAGGAGTCTATGGCTGCAACAGTCTTCGGCGGCGCCGGTCTGGCGCATCGCATGGCTCGCTTTGTTGGATCGACGGCTTTCCTGTTGAGCGTTGGCTTGACGCTCTGTACGTCTGGCAATCCAGCCGCCGCGCAATCGAATGAAAATGTCATCGTGTCCCAGGGCGAAGCCGTCGTCAGCGGCTTTTCCGGCGCGCACGCCGTCAATCCGGTCCCGCAAGGCGTCGATCCCGTCGCGGTCACTTTCATCGACCCGGCCGGCCCTTCAGCGCGCGTGATTGACTTGCGCAACGCCGGCGGCCCGCCGCAAGCTCAGGTCTTGCCAGCGCTCAAGCCGTTCACGATCACGGCGGCGCAAGTCGGCCAGGTGTTCGCGGTCGCGCTCGACAAGGCCAGCCCACCCAACATTTATCTTGCAGCAAGCTCCAGCTATGGCCTGCCGATCGTGCTGCCCGCGCTCAACGCCGGCGACCCGCCGCAACGCCTCACGGAAGGCGCGCCCGGCGCGGCTTTCATGCCCGGCCTGTTCGGCCCGGCCGCGATGCAAGGCGGCCCAGGGTCGATCTGGCGCGTCGACGGCGCCAGCGGACAAGTCGCGCTCTTCGCCAATGTGACCTTGGACGGCGCGCCCAATTCGGGGCCCGCGCTCGGCGGGCTGGCTTTCGATCCCGCCTCCAACAGCCTATTCGCAGCCGATCGCGACACCGGCATGATCCATCGCTTCGGTCTGAATGGCGCGGAGATCGGCCGCTATGACCACGGCAAGGATGGCCGCGCCGCGGCGGGACTGCCCCCGGTCGCGCTCGATCCCACCAAGCGGCTCGACATATCCAGCCCGAACTTCCGCGCCCAGGATCCTGCGACCTGGGCCTATGCGCCGCCCGAGCGGCGCATTTTCGGCCTCGCCGCGCATGGCGGCCGCCTCTATTACGCCGTCGCCGACGGCCTGAAGATATGGTCCGTCGCGATCGCGCCCAACGGCGCCTTCGGAACCGACGCGCGGATCGAAATCGAAGTCCCGCCCGGCGACATCCCCAGCGAGATTTCCAAGATCATCTTCGACGATCGCGGCCGCATGGAGCTCGCCGAACGCGGCGCGCCGACGGGCGCCTTCGATTTCCAAACCATCGCGCAACCCGCGGCGAGCCGCGTGCTGCGCTATCGTCTGCTGCAAACCGACGGCAAATCCGCCCCGACCTGGCAGGCCGATCCCGACGAATATGCGATCGGCTTTGCGGCCGCGCTGCGCAATACGAATGGCGGCATTGCGATCGGCTATGCCTATCGTCCCGACGGCAGTCTCGATACGGGCGCCTGCGGTGGCTTCCTCTGGACGACGGGCGAGCAATTGCGCAACGCGAGCGATTCCACGCTCGCCGCCGAACTCGCCAAGACCGGACCGCTGGCGCTCAACGGATTGCAAGGCAATGCGATTGAAGCCGTGCGGCCTGACAATGTTCCGCCGCTGCAGAGTCTCTTCGCCAATTATTTCGACGATTCGGGCGACCCTGTCTTGCACGGCCATCTCGGCGACATCGCGATACCGCGCGGCTGCGGCCAGAGCGCGGCGATCCCGACGCCCGTGACCATCATCTCATGGTGGCCGGGCGGACCGCCGGAAGCTTGCCCGGACGGCTTCGTCCGCCTTGGCCGCTTGTGCCGGCTTCCCCCGCCCCAATGTCCGATCGGCGAGCGCGGCGGCGGCGTCCAATGCTGTCCGCAGGGAACAGCGCCGGGCCTGCGAGGGGAATGCGAACCTTTGCGGGGGAGCAATTTCACCTGCCCGGTCGGCGCGACGCCGATCCAGCGGCCGGACGGCGCGATGCAATGCGCATGGTTGGCGCGCTGCCCCGGCGGCGCGCAGGCCGACTCGCGCGGCGGCTGCCAGCGCTTTTGCCCGCCCGGCGAGATCGGATGGCCGTCGCGCAAATGCTGCGGCGACGGCGAGATCGGCTTGCCCGACGGCCAGTGCTGCCCCGAACGCAACGTGCGCGACGGCAAATGCGTGAATCCCTGCCCGACGGCCGGCGAAACCCGCTTGCTTGACGGCCAGTGCTGCCCCGAACGCGACGTGCGTGATGGCAAGTGCGTCACTGTCTGCCCGCGCGGCGATACGCGCCTGCCCGACGGGCAATGCTGTCCTGAAGGCGATGTGCGCGACGGCAAATGCGCGCCGGTCTGCCCGAATGGTCAGCCGCGCGCGGACGGCCAGTGCGGGCCGGTCTGCGGCGCCGGGCAGCGTATCGTCGGAGGACAATGCGTCGTTCAATGCCCGCCCGGCGAAACGCTGGGACGCGACAATCTCTGCCACAGGACCGGCGGCAATGATCGCTGCGCGCCCGGTCTGACGCGGGTGAATGGCGCCTGCGTCTACATCCACAGACGCAAAGCATGCGGGCCAGACGAAAGGCTATCGCCCAATGGCGCCTGCGCGCCGGTCGCCGAACCGCCGATGTGCCCGCCGGGCTTGGTCGCGACGGAGGATGGCCGCTGCGTTCCGAACGCGCCGCCGCCGTACGAATTCGGCCCGCGCTATCCCGACGAGCCGATGGGGCCGCCTATCTTCCGGCCCCGATTCCACGGGAATCGCGGCGGTCCTCCATGGTTCGGACCTCGCCGCGATGGGCGCGGCGGCGGCGGGCGATATGCGCCCCATTGCATGGGCGGCTGGTGCCGGCGCTAAAGCGCACGGCGAAAAAACGGGCGCCGGTTTTCGTAGACCGCGCGCGTTTTCAAGGAATCTAGAGCCTGTCGCGATTCAATTGAATCGCCACAGGCTCTGGGCGGTCGATGCGCATCAGGCGGGAATGCAGGCGCTTCGCGTCGCTTTGAACTGTTGAGCGCTTCCCGCGACGCGTCCGACGCAGAAGCGGGCAGTCTCCGTCTCATGCCTGATCCGTCCCGGACTTACGCCTTGGCGGCGTTCTGTGCAGCCTCGAATACATCGCGCGCGGACGTCGTGCCCGCTACGCGCTCCGCACCCTCGGCTCCGAGGTCCATCCATCCCGCGTTCACGGCCTCAAACATTTCTTCGGCAGGTCCGGTATGGCCCTTCGGGATGCCGAACTGCTCGAACGCTTCCGCCCACCCTGCGCGCGGGACTGCAAAGGCTTTCACGTCGAGCTTCAGGACTTCACCCAATTGCTCCGCGACTTCATCCGCGCTGACCATCGAACCAAGCTCGACGACGCGCCGCCCCGACCACGCTGGTCCGGTCAAAAGTGTTGCGACCTCCGCGCCGATGTCGTTCGTCGCGATCATGGTCGATTTCCGGTTTGTCGGATTGTAATAGACCGGCAGCATTCCACCTTGGGCGACGTGCAAGCCGTAGAGGAAGTTTTCGAAGAATCCGCCTGCGCGCACAAAGGCGACCGGAGATGTCAGGTTGCGAAAACCTTGCTCCAGAAGCGACAGCGCCGTGATCATCCCGAGCCCGCTGGTCCTGTCGGCGCCCATCGACGAGAGCGCCACCACGCGCGGCGGCGCCGCCTTGGCGAGCGCCTGGACATAGTTCGCAATCACGCCCTTGGCTTCTTTGTAATCGGGCGATGGCGCCCAGACAGCCGGCAACATGACAAACGCGCCTTCGACGCCTTTGAGCGCCCGCTCGATAGCCGCCGAATCATTCCAATCGCCGTCTACGAGGTCCACGCCTTGGTCCGCCCAATGAGCCGCCTTTTCGCGATTGCGGACGAGCGCGCGTACTTTCTTGCCGTGCGCCAACAGATGTTCTGCCGTGGCGCCGCCCACTTTTCCGGTAATTCCCATGACTAAAAACATGCATTTTCTCCTGATTTTGAGGGACAGAGCACTGCCCCTGTTGGTTCAATGAATGAGCGGCAGAATGGCCCGGATACGGGGATCGCGCAGATAGAGGGCGCCCCATGTCATCGCGCCCAGAAGCAGGGAAATGATTTCCGGCGGCGATCCCAACTCACCGATGCGGACATGGGCGCAGATGGCGCCTCCCAGAAAGCCCGTCACCAAGATCGCACCGAGGACGGCGGTGGCCGGAATGGCGTAAAGCACGGCGCAGGCGAGTATGATCGGACCCACGACACGGGTCAGATCCATCGCGAACCCGGTTTCCTGCAACATGCTCGCGATCTGCGCCGGCGCGAAAAGCTGAATAGTCCCATCCGCCGCCAGAGCGATAACGACAAACGCACTCATGATCCGGCCGGTCCACAGGGCGCGATGCAAGGTCATAGTTTCAGGCGCCTGATGCAGGCTCATAGTATCGGACACTTGTCATTCTCCGATGGGCGGATCCCATATTCGGAGCCTACTGTGTCTCTTATCTATGATAAACACTGCGGAAATGAACTTACTGTTCTCTCTGTGGTGAACAATGTCGAGGCGCGAAAATGCAGAATCTCGAACCCATCCTCGTTTTCATAACGGTCGCGGAAATGGGGAGCTTCACCCACGCAGCCGATAGCCTGGGCATTCAAAAGGGAAGGGCCTCAACGGCGGTCCGGAAGCTGGAGGAAGATGTTGGCGTCAGGCTTCTGCACCGGACGACGCGCAGCGTGCAGTTGACGGAAGACGGACGCGCATTCCATGCCCGCGCCCGCGATCTGCTGGCTGAAGTCGATGACCTGCACTCGATGTTCGCAGGCGATCGCGTGGCGCTCCGCGGGCGTTTACGGGTCGATCTTCCCACCGAGGTGGCGCGCACGACGATCGTGCCGGCCCTGCCCGATTTCATGGCGACTTATCCCGAGTTGGAGCTGGAGGTGTCGAGCACGGATCGGCAAGTCGATCTGGTTCAAGAGGGGTTCGACTGTGTATTGCGGCTTGGACCCATACGGGACGAGACGCTGATTGCCCGCCCGCTGGGCCTGTTGCGCATGGTCAACGCCGCCAGTCCCGCCTATCTCGAGCGCTATGGAATCCCTCGATCGCTCGAAGATCTCCAGCGTCAGGAACATCGGACCATTCATTTTTCGACGATGCTGGGCGCAAGACCCTATGGATGGGAATATCCGGACGGCGACAGCTACGCGACGCTTCAGTTGCCAGGCGCTCTACACGTCAACAGCGCGCAGACCTACGAAGCCGCCGCCCTCGCCGGCCTTGGCCTGATTCAGGCGCCGCTCTTGGGGATCGGCCGATACCTAGAGAGTGGAGCGCTTGTGGAGATCATACCCGATTTTCGTCGCCGGGCGCTCGCCGTGTCCCTCGTCGTCGCGCATCGGAGCAATCTGTCGCGCCGGGTCCGCGCATTCATGAAATGGATCGAAGATGTGCTGACGCCGTATCTGGAATAGCGAGACGAACATCTTCGTCCGGCCCTCGAAATCAACATTCTGAAGTGATGTCTGCCGGTCGGCGGCCTCGTGGTCCAACACGAATGCGACACTGAAACCAGCGACCTAGGCCAGGGACCCCGCCGCCGGGAATCCTCAACCCCAGCGGCGGTGTATCCACATCCATTGATCGGGGGCGTCGCGGACCATCGCCTCCAACGTCGACTGCAAATTGCGGGTCGCCGCCTCGATATCGGCGTCGCGATTGTCGGTCTGCGGGACAGGCACCTGCGCGATGCGTATCGAAAAACGGACGCCGTCCAGGCGCTTGGCGCGAAAGACATAAAGCGGCGCATCGACCGAACGTGCGACAAGCGCGGGAAAAGGGTTGGACGGCGCGGGCTTGCCGAAAAACGGCGCCGCCACGCCGCGGCCCTCGCGCTGATCGGCCAGCAGGGCGACGCACCCCCCTTCGCGCGCATGGCGCAGCAGCGACACCGCCGTGCGCGGCGACTTTTGCATGAGGCCGCCGGGATAATAGGGGGCGCGGAGCGTGCTGACGTAGCGATCGACAAAGGGATTGGCGATTTTTTGATAGACGCCGGCCGGCCGCCACCCCAGGAGCAGACCCGATTGGGTCAGGATCTCCCAATTGCCCAGGTGCAGGCCGCACGCGATGGCGCGACCATCGCTTCGGCGCAGCGCGTCGAAAGTCTCTTGCGATTCGAACTCGATCCGGTCGCTGTTGAAGATGCGGTCGATATGGAAGAACTCGGCGAAGGTCCGACCCAGATTCTCCCACATGCCGCGCGCGATCTGTTCGATCTCGCCCGGCGTCTTTTCCGGAAAGGCTAAGGCCAGATTGTTCAGCGCGCGCCGATGGCGGCGCGAACGGGGCGCGATAAGCCGCCACAGGGCGCCCGACCAACGCGAGGCAAGCTCAAGCGGCAGCATGCGCATAGCCGCCGCCAGCGCCAGAAAGGCGAAATATTCGAATCTATAGCGTAGGCGCTTGTCGGGTTTCATCGGAACGCAGGCCCATCGCGGTGAGCGCTGATATCCCTAGGGCCGGGCAAGGCGAACGGCTGGAATCGGACTGAAACTCCCGCCGCGCGATCAGCAATCGGTGAAATAAGCCCAACCCCGCGCGCTTGCAACCCAGACTGGTCGCCGTCATCCCCCGGAAATTCGCCCGCCCGGCAGTTTCGCCGGATCGGCGCACGAAAACACAAGACGGATCGGCGTTTTTCGGCAATGATCGGGCCGGCATCGAAATGGGCCGCGATGGGCAAGCTTGCTGGACGCCTTGTCCGTCGCGGCCAGGATATGTTCCGCGAAATAGGCGCCAACCAAATTCCGTGACGATTTCGCCTGTTTCTTGGGACGAACGGGGGTCAGGAGGGGGCACGACATGAGCGCGATTGCAAAAGGCGACCCGCCGACAGGCGCGGCGACCATCACCGAACACGAAGCCGCCCAGGTGGCGCGCGCGAATGCGACGGCGTTGAGGCCGGTCGTGTTCGTGCATGGCCTATGGCTGCTGCCGAGCAGTTGGGACCGCTGGGCCAAGCTCTTCGAAGGCGCGGGCTTCACGGCTCTCACGCCCGGCTGGCCGGACGATCCGGACACGGTCGAAGAAGGCAATGTGCACCCGAATGTCTTCGCCCATAAGAGCGTCGGTCAGGTCGCGGATCATTTTGACGAGATCATTCGCGGGCTGACGAAAAAGCCGGTCATCATCGGCCATTCGTTCGGCGGCCTGCTGGCGCAGATTCTCGCCGGGCGCGGGCTGGCCTCAGCGACGGTCGCGATCGACCCCGCCCCGTTCCGCGGCGTGCTGCCGCTGCCCTTCTCCGCGCTGAAATCGGCGTGGCCGGTGCTCGGCAATCCGGCCAACCGCAACCGCGCGATTCCGCTCACCTTCGACCAGTTCCGTTTCGGCTTCGCCAATGCCGTCAGCGAACATGAGGCGCAATTGCTCTATGACACTTTCGCCGTGCCGGCGTCCGGCAAACCCCTGTTCCAGGCGGCGACCGCGAACCTCAATCCCTGGACGGAAGCGAAGGTCGACACCGATAATCCCGATCGCGGACCCCTGCTGATCCTGTCGGGCGAGAAGGACAATACCGTGCCCTGGGCGATCGCCAACGCGTCCTTCAAGCTCCAGAAGCGCAATGCCGACGTCACCGAAATCCTCGAAATGCCCAATCGCGGCCATGCGCTGACGATCGACGACGGCTGGCGGGAGGTCGCCGAAACGGCGCTCAATTTCGTGAAGCGGTTCCTCTGAGCGGATCGCTACCCTTCGGTCGCCTTGGCGATCGGCGGCTGGAAGGTTAGGCCCATGTCCCAGGGGAAATAAATCCAGGTGTCCTGCGACACTTCGGTGATGAACGTGTCGACCAGCGGCCGGCCCAAAGGCTTGGCGTAGACGGTGGCGAAATGAGCCTTGGGCAGCATTTCGCGCACGATGCGCGCCGTCGCGCCGGTGTCGACGAGATCGTCGATCACAAGAATATTCGCCCCATCGCCCGATTTGACGACCTCGGGCGAAATGCCCTTGAGCACCTGCAGGCCGCCTTGCGTCTTGTAGTCGTGATAGGAGGCGATGCAGACGGTCTCGATGACGCGCGTGCCCAGTTCCCGTGCGACGATCGCGGCCGGCACCAGCCCGCCGCGCGTCACCGTGACGATCGCCTCGAACGGCCCGACGCCGCTGAGGCGCCAGGCGAGCGCGCGCGCGTCGCGGTGGAACTGGTCCCAAGATACGGGAAAGGCCTTTTGCTGCGGCTCGGTCATGGCGGCTCCGTTCGACCCATTCGGGCAAACGCCTTGTTAGCAAGCCGCGCGGACGCGTGCGAGAGGGCGGCCGCGTCGTCAACAGGCATTACAGCGGCCGGTCATATTCGCGCAACGACGCAATCATCGCGCCGATCGCGTCTCGCGCCGCCGCGATTGCCTCGGCGTCTTTGCCGCGCACCACGATCTGGTTGCGAAAACGCCCGTCGAGGAAGGACGGATAGGAGCCGATCGAAACGCCGGGATGGGCGGCGGCGATGATGCCGAGCGCGCCGCCGTAACGCCCTTCTGGAATGCCGCCCGCCTCGATCGTCTCGGCGATGATTTTCACGCCGGTCTCAAGGCCCTTGGCGGCCGAATCGAACATCGCCTGCATGATATTGGGCACGCCCGCCATCACGATGACATTGCCGAGCCGAAACCCCGGCGCCTTGGAGATCGGGTTCTCGATGAGATCGGCGCCGGCGGGAATGCGCGCCATGCGTCGCCGCGCCGCCGTGAGATCGCCGGGCAGATAGCGCTCCATCATCATCTTGAGAGCGCGCGGATCCTCGTCGATCGGCACGTCGAAAGCCTTGGCGACCGCGTCGGCGGTGATGTCGTCATGGGTCGGGCCGATGCCCCCGGTGGTGAAAACATAGGTGTAGCGGTCGCGCAGCGCGTTGAGCGCGGCGACGATCTCCTCCTCGACATCGGGAACGACGCGCGCCTCGCGCAACTCGATGCCGATATTGGTGAGATATTCCGCGATATAACCCGTGTTGCGGTCCTTGGTGCGGCCGGAAAGAATCTCATCGCCGATGACAAGGACGGCGGCGGTGATGGTCTTGCCCTTTTCGCTCATCGCCCTCTCAACCTTTCAAACTCTCTCATAAGCCACATTTTCGTTCGTGCGCAGGATTTCCCGATAGCCCAGCGCGCGCAGACGTTGCTCCAATTGATCGCCGCCGCGCAAGAGCGCAAATTCCAGGATGATGAGACCCGGCCAGAGCGCGCGCGGCGCGTCGCGAAAAAACGGGTCGAGGACAAGGTCCTCGGCGCCCTCGATGTCGAGCTTGATCGCATCGACGCGCTCATAACCCTCCTCGATCAACAGGGATAGCAGGCTTTTCGCCGGCACCCGCAATTGCGTCCCCCGCGCATCCGCGCTGACAATCCGCACCGAGGTCTCGCCGCGATTGCTGGAATTGACGAACAGCGCGATCTCGCCGTCGCGATCGGCAAGCGCGCAGGACACGGCTTTGACATTGGCGAAAGCATTCTGTTCAATATTGTAGACAAGCCGCTCGAAAATCTCCGGCAGCGGCTCGACCGCCAGGATGCGCGCGCGCGCTCCCCCATGAGCGGCGACGAACAGCGCATAGCCGCCGACGCTGGCGCCGACGTCAAGAAACACGAAATCGCCCGCCAGGCGCTCGGCGAGCAAGGCCCGCTCGGCGGGATCGAAATATTGCGGCGTGAAGAGAAGGCGCTTTTCCGCGACGTTATTATAGGGGTAGAGGCGCATTTTCGCGCCCAGAGACTCGATGTCGACGGGCCGCCCGGCCAGCGCCTTGATCGCCATCGAGCGCAGGAAAAACGCTATTCTCTTGCCGAACCATCCTTGCGAGCAAAGGCGTGTCACGCGCAGGCTGAGCGCGCAAAGACCCTTGGGCGCGTAAGCGCCATAAAGCGATGAATCGACGACGATGGTTTTGGGCATGAAGCTCGCAGGAGAAAAGCGAAGCGGGTCGCCCTGGCCGCAAGAGCGAGCGACGCGAGCACGAGCGCCAGCCTATGTTCTCCTCGCCATATTTTCAAGCGAAGCGCGCCGCGCGGATCGATGCGCGCGTGTTCCTCAATTGTCGCCGCGGCCGGGACGCAGCGGTTCGCCGCACTCTCCGGCTTTTCGAAGGCGAATGGTTTCGAGCGCAATCCGGTCGCCCCGCCATCCCAGGCCAAGATCAGCGCGCCCGCCGCTCGGGCAGGCGTTGCCGTCGTCTTTTCGCCAGACCGGCGTCGAGGCTTTCAACGCGACATAGTCGGGAAAGATTCCCTGCCAGACGCCCTCGCCAGCGGGCAGGCGACGCGCCAGTTCGCCCTCCCAGCTTGTGATGTCGACATCCCGCCAACGACCGTCGCGCCAAACGAACAGGCGCTCGCGGTTGAAATTGCCGGTACCCGATTCATAGGCGGGGATTTGCAGCATCGTCCTACGCCCGGCGTGCAGGAGCCGGGGTTTGTCGTAATAAAAAGCCGCGTCAGCGTCCGGCGCGATGACGGCGTGCGACATCGCCGAAGCGAGACACTCGAAGATAACGACCCGCCGATAATCCGGTTCCTCCTCGCCCTTCGCATATTCATAACTGGCGTAAGCGAAGGCATGGCCCTCGACCGCGCCCATTTCCTCAGCGGCCGTCACCTTGCAGGCTCCCGCATCGGGGATGGCGAGGATGGGCAGACAGTTCGCTCGCGCTTCAGCCGCGCCGATTGTGCGCCCGGCCTCCGTCGCGCGAAGTTGCGCAAGCATTTTGTCAAGCTCCTTTTGACGCCGGGCATAGGCTTCGGCGAGTTCGTCATTCGCCGCCGCCTTGTCGCGCGACTGCGTCAGCCATTCCGTCTGACTGGCTCGCAAGCCGGCGGGATCGAGAGAAAGCGTCAGCGCCGCATCGAAATCCTGTCCCAGTTGGGAATCGGCCGCCGAAAGTCCCGGATCGGCGCAAATTCTTCTTTCGATCGGCGTCGTCGCCCGGCCGCAGTCAAAGCTCGCCGCCGCGGCGGCGCCAGGCATTATGGCCCATACAAGCGCCATGAGCGCCGCAGCAAACGGAGCCGGCAATCTCATCGGACGGCTCCTGTCGCCTCGGCGGGCGTCTGGGACAGCGCACATGAATGGGATAGTACGGCCTGGGCCTCGCCCTTTCAAGAAGGACAGAGGACTCGCCAACGCGCACTTCGATCCGCCGGAGCGGAGCTCGGTCAGTCCATGGCGACCATGCTCAGCGAGCGCGCCGCCGCTTCGACAAGTTTCTCGCGCTCGGCCCTGACCTTGGCGCCGCGCTTGCGCAGCGTCGCGACGACGTCATCCGGCGCGGTCGATGGCGAGCCGGCGTCGAACGGCGGCTCCGGCGCATATTCGAGATTGAGCTGGATCGTCTGCGCGGTCTCAATGCCGGCCAGCTCCGCGACGAGCGTCAGAGCAAAGTCGATGCCCGCCGTAACGCCGCCGCCCGTCATCAGGGCGCCGTCGCGCACAACCCGGCCCTGTGTGGGAATCGCGCCAAAGGCCGCCAACAGATCATGCGACGCCCAATGCGTCGTCGCCCGCTTGCCGCGCAACAGACCGGCGGCCCCCAGAACCAGGGCGCCCGTGCAAACGGACGTCACGAAACGCGCAGCCCTTGCCTGACGCCGCAGGAAAGCCAGAACGGTTTCATCGCCAAGCAGCGGATTGATTCCGACGCCGCCGGGCACGCAGACGACGTCGAGCTGCGGGCAATCGTCGAACGTCTCATTGGGCTCAAGCCGCAACCCGGTCGACGAGACGACGGGCGCGCGGCTTTTCCAGACCAGGCGGACGCGCGCCTCCGGCCAGGAGGCGAAGACCTCATAGGGACCCGTCAGGTCAAGTTGCTGCACGTCGGGAAAGACCAGGAGACCGATATCGAGAGGCATGATGTTTTCCTTGAGTATCGAAGAGAAAATGTCTGGTTTGGCGCAACCTAGTCGATTAGGGTTTGGCGGAAATGACAAATAACCGGCATTCTACGCCAAACTATGTGCGACGCGTGGAGATCATCGCCTTCGACAGGGTGCAATTGCTCGATGTCGCCGGGCCCCTCCAGGTCTTCGCCACCGCCAATGACCTTGCCTGGCGCCAGGGATCGCCGGCCCCCTATGTGCTGGCTGTCGTCGCGCCAAAGACGCCGAGCGTCGAAACTTCCGCAGGCCTTGGCCTCGTCGTCACGCCGCTTCCGCGCAATTCGACGGCCGTCGATACGCTGATCGCCGCGGGCGGATTTGGCGTCAACGCGGCAAGTGCGGACGAAGCTTTGCTGGGCTGGGTGCGGCGCCGGGCCTCGCAGACCCGTCGTCTGGCCTCGGTGTGCTCGGGCGCGTTCCTGCTTGCCGCCGCCGGCCTGCTGGCGGGGCGGCGCGTCACGACGCACTGGACCCGTTGCGGCGAACTGGCGCGCCGCCACCCGGAGCTGACTGTCGAAAACGATCCGATTTTCATTCGCGACGGCAATATCTGGACTTCGGCAGGCATTACGGCTGGGATCGATCTGGCGCTCGCTCTGGTCGAGGAGGATCTCGGGCGGGACATGGCGCTCGCCATCGCACGCCAGCTTGTCGTTTTCCTCAAGCGCCCCGGCGGCCAGGCGCAATTCAGCACGCTACTGTCCTTGCAGCAGGATTCGGATCATTTTGGCGCTCTCCACGCCTGGATCGGCCAGAACCTCGGCGCGGATTTGCCCGTTCCCGATCTCGCCGCGCGCGCCGGGATGAGCGACCGCACATTTCTCCGCCGCTACAAGCAGGCCACCGGCTGCACCCCGGCCAAAGCGATCGAACGGCTGCGCGTTGAAGCGGCGCAGCGCCAACTCTGCGATTCCCGCGTGGCGATCAAAAGGATCGCCGTTCGCTGCGGCTTCGGTTCCGAGGAGACCATGCGCCGCAGCTTCGTTCGGGTCGCCGGCGTTCTGCCCCAGGATTACCGGCGCCGCTTTTCGCCTTGAAGGCGCACTCCCGCCTTGCCAACAAAGCTGGGCGTATTAGATTGGCTTTTGTCTTCGGGCGCTTTCGCTCCCCTTCTTTTGCGCGGTCTTTTCAATGACATTTGTCGATTCTGCTGAACTGCAAGGCCGCAAAAGCGGTCATATCAAGCTGCATGGTCCGGAGGATTTCGCGGCGATGCGCAAGGCTGGCGCGCTGACGGCGGAGGCGCTCGATCTGTTGTGCGAACGGGTTCGTCCTGGCGTCACGACCGCCGCGCTCGACAAATTTGCGTTCGAATTCGCGATGGATCACAAGGCCTATCCGGCGCCGCTCAATTATCGCGGCTATCGGAAATCGATCTGCACGTCGATCAACCACGTTGTCTGTCACGGCATTCCCGACGACAAGCCTTTGCGCGACGGCGATATCCTCAATATCGACGTGACCTTGATCGTCGAGGGCTGGCACGGCGATTCAAGCCGGATGTATGTCGCGGGCGAGGCGCCGCGACGCGCCCAGCGTCTGATCGATGTGACCTATGAATCGTTGATACGCGGCATTGCGGCGGTCAAGCCTGGCGCGACGACGGGCGATATCGGCTTTGCAATCCAGAGTTACGCGGAGCCGGAACGTTGTTCGGTGGTGCGCGATTTCTGCGGCCACGGTCTTGGCCGACTGTTTCACGACGAGCCCAACATTCTGCATTACGGGCGCCCCGGCGAAGGCATTCCGTTGCGCGCCGGCATGTTTTTCACCATCGAGCCGATGATCAATCTGGGCCTGCCGGCCGTCAAAGTGCTCTCCGACGGCTGGACGGCGGTCACGCGGGACCGCTCCTTGTCGGCGCAGTTCGAACATACGGTCGGCGTCACCTCGACCGGGGTCGAGATATTCACCTTGTCGCCGCGTGGCTGGGATCGGCCGCCCTATCCCAAATGAGCGGCGCCGCTCGCGATTCCGAACCGGCCCATTACCTGGGCCATCGCGAGAGATTGCGCACAAGGCTGCGCGAGGCCGGCCCCGAGGCGATCGCCGATTATGAATTGCTCGAACTCGTCCTGTTTCGCGCGATACCGCGCCGCGACGTCAAGCCGCTCGCCAAGGCTTTGATCGCGCGCTTCGGTTCTTTCGCCGAAGCGATCGCCGCGCGGCCCGAGAGACTCGCCGAAATCGAGGGCATGAGCGCGGCCTCGATCAACGAATTCAAAATCCTCGAGGCGGGCGCCAAGCGCTTCGCCAAAGGCGTCGCGAAGAAGCGGTTGCCGCTGGGATCATGGAGCGAAGTGGTCGATTATTGCCGCACGGCGATGGCTTTTGCCGAACGCGAGGAATTCCGCGTCCTGTTTCTCGACAAGCGCAACGGCCTGATCGTCGATGAAGTGCAGGGCGCGGGGACGGTCGATCACACGCCGGTCTATCCGCGCGAATTGGTGCGTCGCGCCCTGGAGCTTGCCGCCACCGCCGTCGTTCTCGTCCATAACCATCCCTCAGGCGACCCAACGCCATCGCAGGCGGACATCAAGATGACGCTGGAGATCATCGCCATCGCTGCGCCGCTTGGAGTCGCCGTCCACGATCATCTCATCATCGGTCGCCACGGTCACGCCTCGCTGCGCGGCTTGAGACTGATCTGAGCGCGGATCAACGCCGCATTGTTGCGGCTTGCTAAGTCCGAAACGACGTCCCTGGATTGGCTGCGCAACCAGGTCTCTGGAATCGTTCCCCTTGTCGTCTGAGCGTTAAATTCATCGGAGAGGAGATCGAAGCGATTGACTCGCAAGTTGTAGGACAATACTATGACACGGCCACATGACAAATACTAAAACAATGACGTCGTGGTCAACGGGAGGAACCTTCAATGAAATTTTGGCAGTTTTGCGCCATCGCCGGCAGCGCGCTATTCGCGGCCTCGGCGCAGCCGGCCGCCGCTGACGACGACACGATCAAAATCGGCGTCGTCGCCGCGCAGACCGGCGCCTTCGTATCGGCGGGCAACACCATCGGCGCGGGCGTCACGCTCGCCGTCAAGGAGATCAATGACGCGGGCGGCGTCAAGATCGGCGGCAAGTCCCGCAAGATCCAGCTCGAGAACCGCGACGACCGCACCGACGTCAATGTCGCTATCGCGGCCGGACGCGAACTCGTCAACGACATCGGCGTCGCCGCACTCTACGGAACCGAATCGCACGACTTTTCGGTGTCGATGACCAAGATCACCGGCCCGGCGAAGGTGCTTCAATTCACCGGCAACAGCTCGCTCGGCGCCATCCTTACAAAGGAATCGGTCGCTCCTGGCGCGCCGCTGCACTACACCTTCCAGAGCGAGCCACCCGAATTCCAGCGCAGCGGCAGCACGGCGCGCGGCGTCCTCAAGCTTCTCGGCAAAGAGATTGGCGCGCCGCTGAAGAACGCAGTCGTGTTCGTCGCCGACGACGCCACCGGCCAGTATCTGTCCGAGCATTACGTCAAGGCGCTCGAGGCGAATGGCCAGCACGTCGACTTGATCAAATATCCGCCCAACACCACCGATTTCACGCCGTTGCTCACGCGCGCCAAGGGTCTGAACCCCGACACGGTTCATTTCTGGTACAATGGCGACGTCACCCTCGTCGCTTTCCCGCAGGCGGTCCAGCTCAAGGTCGCCAAGGGCTACTTCCTGTTCGGCGTCGATCCGGGCGTGTGGGCCGACCGCAAGCTCGTCTCGACGGCGCCGGTCACGCTGAGCTGCGTGCCCATGTGCTGGGGCGCTCCGCCCACGCCGGAGGCCAAGGCTTATTTCGACCGCTATTTTGCCGCCGGCGCGGTTAAGGGCGTTCAGTCGTCCGTCTCGCTCCTCTATTACGATTACATGCACTGGTACGCGAAGGCGATTGAGGAATCGGGCTCGACGGACCCGGACACGGTTGTCGCCCAGATCGAGAAAATGAAATATCAAGGCGTGGTGTCGAAGGCGCCGCTCTATTTCGACAATCGGCACCGCGTCAGCTTCGCCACTGAAGTGTGCCTCGTGAAGCCCAACACGTCGGACCAGTTCGAATGCGCCGTTGAGGAGCCGCCGACCGAGCCGCCGGCCGGTGACAACGGAGGCTGAACTCTCTCCCCTGTCGGCCGGATCGCATGCCTCGATCCGGCCGGCGCAAGTCGCGCAAAACTGTCGCCGTGAATAGCTCCGCCTTCGCCCCAGGGCTTCGCCCGGCAGGAGGCGCCTGCCCCGTCAAGAGACCCGTCGATGGAAATTTTCCTGCAGCAACTCGTCAACAGCTTGTCCGTCGCGAGCGTCATCATTCTTATTGGCATTGGCATCACGCTGATCTTCGGACTGACCGGCATCATCAACTTCGCCCATGGCGAATTCCTGATGATCGGCGGCATGACGACCTGGCTCGTGGTCAGCAACGGCGGCGGCTTCATCATCGGCCTCGTAGCAGCCGTGCTGTTCGTCGGCCTGCTTGGTTTCGTTCTGGAGCGGGGCCTCTTTCGTCTGACGCTCGACCGTCCGATGAATGGATTCATCATCTCTCTCGGGCTGATCGTCGTTTTGCAGCATTTCGTCATTCGCTTCTGGAACTCCTACCAGAAGAGCATCCCCGAACCGCTGAGCGGCGTGTGGGAGATCGGCGGCGTCCAGATCATCGTCATGCGCGCCGTGGTCGTACTCATCACAGCGGTCGTCGTGGCGATCACCTTCTTTGGCATTTCGCGCAGCCGCTATGGTCTCGCGCTGCGCGCCAGCGTCGCCGATCAGGAGACAGCGTCGCTGATGGGAGTTCCGGTTCGGCGTTACATCACCGGCGTCTTCATCTACGGCAGCATGCTGGCTGGTCTGGGTGGCGCGCTGATGATCGCGCTGTTTCCCATCACGCCATTCATCGGCAGCACCATTGTCGTGCGCGGCTTCGCCGTGGCCCTGATCGGCGGCCTGGGCAACGTCGCCGGCGCTGTCGTCGCCGGCCTCGTTCTTGGCCTGATGGATGGGCTCAGCGCCGGCTACGGCCTGCCCGAATGGACGGAGGCTTATTCCTTCGCATTGATGATCCTGATCCTGCTGCTGCGCCCCAACGGCCTGCTCGGCGGCACGGCCGGCCCGCGCGCCGTCTAGAGTCCGGAGTCGATCGTCAGATGAGCAATAGCGAGACCATGGTCGATACCGCGCCCGCCCCCGCGACCCCTGAAAGCGAGGTCAAGGTCGCCGCGGGCGCCCATCTCACCCTGGTCGAACGATTGATCATGCCGACGATCCTCATCGTCGTGCTCTTCGGGCTCCCCTGGTTCCACCCGGGCTACCGGCTTCTCTCGCTCGCCACATCGACGGGCGTCAGCGCCATCGCGCTTTATGGCCTTGCGATCCTCGTCGGCCAGGCGGGCATCATGTCGGTGGGGCATGCCGCGCTGATGGGCGTCGGCGCCTATACCGGAGCCATCCTTTCGCGCGATCTCGGCATGAATCTTTGGACGGCGCTGCCTTTCGCGGCGATCTTCTCGGCGCTCGCAGCGGGCCTCGTTGGGCTTCCCTCGCTCCGCGTCGGCGGCCATCACTTTGTGATCATCACCTTCGCGTTTTGCGGTCTTCTCGCGATCGTCCTGACCAATGGCGGCGCCTTCACGGGCGCCGCTTCGGGCCTCGACATCGGCGCGATCGCGCCGCTGTTCGGCGTCAGCTTCGGCAAGCTGCAGAATGTCTACCTGCTGGTCGCCTTCTTCGTGCTGGCGAGCATCGCGCTCACCTGGTTGGTGATGGTCTCCCGCTATGGCCGCACGCTCCGCTCCATTCGCGAGAACGAAAAGCTCGCATCGGCGCTCGGAATCGATGTCCGTTTCCACAAGATTGTCGCCTTCATGCTCAGCGGGGCCTTCGCCGGGGTCGCCGGCATCCTCCAGGTCTACTTTCTCCAGCACATCTCACCGGAGCTCTTTGGCGCCTTCCCAAGCGTCTATATCGCGCTGATGGTCATGCTCGGCGGTCCGCGCATGCTCTATGGGCCGCTCGCCGGCGCGCTTATCGTCACGTTCCTGCCCGAAGTGCTCAACCTCGATCCGATCGATGCGCGCATCGCCTATGGAATTGGCCTGATCGCCGTCATCCTTCTTCTTCCCGGCGGCGTCATGGCGGGTCTTGCGAGTTTGTATAGGACGCTGCGCAGCAAGGTCGCGCGCGCATGAGCGCTCTCGAGATTTCAGGCCTGCGCAAGACATTCGGCGGCGTCGTTGCGCTTGACGGCGTCGATCTGTCGATCGATCTCGACGAGATTCTCGGCATCGTCGGCCCGAACGGTTCGGGCAAGACGACGCTGTTCAATGTCGTGACCGGAGCCCTGAAGCCGACCGCGGGAAGCGTGCGTTGGCGCGGCGAGAATATCGCCGGGCTGCCGGCTCATCAGATCGCGCGCAAGGGGCTTGTGCGCACCTTTCAGCAGGCGATGTCCTTCCCCGCCCTGTCGGTCCGCGAGAACATCCTCATCGCGCATGAACATGGCGCCGCGTCCGTCAATGGCAAGAGTATGTCGCCTTCCGATATCCTCCATTTCGTTGGCCTCAAGGGGCGCGAGGAGGAGATCGCCGGGTCCATGCCCTTCGGCAATCTGCGTCGCCTGGGCGTCGCCCTGGCGCTGGCCGCACGACCGGCGCTGCTGCTTCTTGACGAGCCCGCCGCGGGCCTCAACGACGGCGAAACCGAGCAACTGGCCGAGATTATCCTGCAATTGCCCGGCCGGGGCATCGGCGTTTGCTTGATCGATCACGACATGAACCTCATCGCTTCGATCTGCCGCCGCCTCGTCGTGCTCAACTTTGGCGTCAAGATCGCCGAAGGGCCCCCCAACAAGGTGCTGAACGACAAGAAGGTGGTGGAAGTCTATCTGGGAGCGCCGACGTGAGCCTGCTCGAGGTTGCAAACGTCGATACCGCCTACGGCGCCGTCGCCGTCAATCGCGACGTGTCGCTGTCGGTGGCCGAAGGTGAAATTGCGACGATCCTCGGACCTAACGGCGCCGGCAAATCGACGCTCATGCGCGCCATCTGCGGGCTGCTCAAGCCAAAGCGCGGCAGGATCATGCTGGACGGCCACGACGTCACGGGCCTCCCGCCGGACCGGCTGGCGAAGCTGGGCGTCGTCATGGTGCCGGAGGGCCGGCGCATCTTTGCGGATCTGACAGTGCGCGAAAATCTCCGCCTTGGCGCCTATTCGCGAGAGGACCAGGGCGAGGTCGAGGCCGATATCGGCCGCATGGAATCCTACTTTTCGATCCTCGCCGACAAGCGGTCGGCCAAGGGCGGCGAACTCAGCGGCGGCCAGCAGCAGATGCTGGCGATCGCGCGCGGCTTGATGGCGCGCCCGCGCCTGCTTCTTCTCGACGAACCCTCGCTGGGCCTTTCGCCCTTGATGGTCCGGGAGGTCCAGTCCGTGATCATCGACGTGCGCAAGAATTTCGGCGCGGCGGTGCTGCTCGTCGAACAGAACGCCGGCCTCGCCCTCTCCGTCGCCGCGCGCGGCTATTTGATGCAATCGGGAAAGATCGTCCTCGCAAGCGCCATCGCCGACCTGCGCGATTCAACCTTGATGCGCGAACTTTATCTGGGCGGGGGCAAGCGTCCGCCAATCAAGAGCCGGGATGTTGAGACGCTTTGAGAAGCGCCGCCTCGCGGCGGCGCTATCGTTGACCCCATCAAGGCCGCTTCCTGTGTTTGAGGCGGCGTCGATGCGCGATTGCCGCGCACGAGATCGGAGGCCTTTTCTCCGATCATGATGACGGCGGCGTTTGTGTTCGACGAGATCAGGCGAGGCATGACGGAACTGTCGCACACCCGCAGCCCATCGATAGCGCGCACGCGCAATTGCGGGTCGACCACCGCGCTTTCGTCCATTCCCATCCGGCATGTGCCGACCGGATGATAGGCCGAGCGGGCGGCCTGCCGGGCGAACGCCTGATAGTCCGCCTCGCTGCGCATATTGTCGCCGGGAATATGCTCGCGCGCGATAAAACGGGCGAAAGCGCTTTGCGCCATGATCTCTCGACATATTTTGACGCCATCGATCGCGCGGGCGAGATCGTAGGGCTCGGCGAAAGCATTGGGGTCGATCACGGGCGCGGTCGACGGATCGGCCGATTGCAAGGTCACCGAGCCCCGCGAGCGCGGACGCAAATGATAAGAATTCAGCGTGCATCCGTTGCCGCCTGGAACCGTGCCGATGCCTTTCTCGACCCCTGCCCCGGGCAGGAAATGGAACTGCAGATCGGGCGTCGTCTCCGAGCGATCGCCCCACCAGAAAGCGCCGCCCTCGACGAGATTGGAGGCGACGGGCCCCTTGCCGAACATCTTGTATTCGAGCCCGGCCAGCAATTTCCAATGCGGCTTCTTGTATTTGTCGTAGCTGTAAGGGCCGGTGAGTTCGTAAACGGTGTCGATATCCATGTGGTCCTGCAGGTTCTGGCCCACGCCGGGCAGATCCTGGACGACCGCGATTCCATGCTCGCGCAGATGCGCCGCCGGGCCGATGCCCGACAGCATCAGCAATTTCGGCGAGCCGATCGCGCCCGAACAGACAAGAACTTCGCGGTCCGCGCGCAGCAGCGCGCGGCGTCCGTTCTCGACGATTTCAACGCCGATGGCGCGGCCTTTCTCGACGACGATCCGGGTGGTCGTCACGCCGGTGCGCACCGACAGGTTGGGGCGCCCAAACGCGGGCTTCAAATAACCGGTCGCGGCGCTGCAGCGCCGGCCGTGGCGGGTCGTGATCTGGTAGATCCCGGCGCCCGCCTGGCCTGCGCCGTTAAAATCCGAATTGAACGGCAGACCAGCCTGCTGCGCCGCCTGAACGAAGACGCGCGTCAGAGGATGCGGGCTGGGCGAAGTCACGCCGAGCGGCCCGCCATTGCCATGGAAAGGCCCCGACAGCAGGTCATTGTCTTCCGACCGTTTGAAATAAGGTAACACATCCTGGAACGACCAACCCGCGCAGCCTTCGTCACGCGCCCAGCCGTCGTAATCCTCGCGGCAGCCGCGCGTGAACACTTGCGCATTGATCGAGCTGCCGCCGCCCAGAACCCGCCCCTGCGGATAGACCATGCTGCGCCCGTCGATCTCCCGGCCAGGCTTTGTTTCGTAACCCCACACGAGCGGACCGCTCGTCATTTTGAAGAAGCCGACCGGCATATGAATATAAGGATCGGTATCGCGGGGCCCAGCCTCCAGCAGGAGCACGGAAACGTCGCGATCCTCGCTGAGGCGGGCCGCCATCACGCAGCCCGCGGAGCCGCCCCCGACGATGATGTAATCGGGCATTGTTCCTCCCCGGAGACAGCCTGTCGGTCGCGAACGGCGCCGCGCGTCAGCTTGAATGAAGCCTGAAACGTTCGTTCAGACTCACATCTCTCTTGTGCCTCGTCAATTGCTATCATATGCTAATCCGGTTGAAGGGTTGTAGGACCAATTTTATTGAATGCGCGACGCCTTTCAAAAAAGACGCCTCAAAAAAACGACCCCCGGATGGAAACCAAAACTCAAGGAAAGGTCATACGATGATGGAACGCTTTTCGATGCCCGGCGCGGGCGCGCTGACCCGCCGCTCTCTCCTCGGCGGCGCCGCGGGCGGCCTCGCCGCTATGGCTCTGCCGCGCAGGGCGCGGGCGGCCGGCGACAAGCCCTTGCTCGTCACCTCGATCCGCTCGCTCTCCAATCCCTATCACGCCGTGTGGAAAACCGGCGCGGAAGCCTTCGCCAAATCCGTAGGCGCGGAACATGTCACCGTCGTATCGGAGGGCAATAGCGAAAAAGGCATCGCCGATATCAAGGCCCTGCTGTCCAAGAGCGGCGGTCACATGGTGTTGAACTCCGACCCTAACGACACGCCCGACGCGCGGCCGATCGTCGAATCCTGCTTCAAGGCGGGGGCTTATGTCGTCACGCAATGGAACAAGCCCAGCGATCTCCACCCCGAGAGCTTTAACCCCTATTACATCTCCCATATTGAATTTGACGGCATCAAGAGCGGCTCGGCCATTACGGAAGCCCTGATCAAGGCGATCGGCGGTTCGGGCGGCATCGTGGCGTTGGGCGGCATGATCTCAACAACGGCCGCCATCGAGCGCAAGAAGGGTCTGGATCAAACGCTGGCCGCTCATCCCAACATCCAGTTGCTCGATTTCCAGGTCGCCAATTGGAAGGCGACGGAAGCCTACGACCTCACAAGCAGCCTGCTCACCCGTTTCGGCGACAAGATCAAAGGCATCTGGGCCGCCAATGACGACATGGGCAGCGGCGCGCTGGAAGCCTTGCGCGCCGAAGGGCTCGCGGGGAAAGTGCCGGTCGTCGGCATCGACGGCATCAAGGCCGCCGTCGATGCAGTACGCAAGGGCGAATTTGCCGCGACCATCACGTCCGATCCGTTTTGGCAGGGCGGGATGGGGCTGTCGATCGGTTACCACGCCGCGATGAAGGCGTTCGACCCGACCAAGGAGCCGCACGAACATCGCGAGTTCTACGGTCAGACCACGACGATCGCCAAGGACAACGTCGAGCAATATTTCAAGACCAACGTGGACTCGCAGCCGACCTACGATTGGAACGACTTGTGGGGACGCGTCGTCGGCCCGATCCGGGCGAGCTGACGACGCTCTCGCTCCTGCTTCGAAACGGCGTATCATCGCCCGTTTCGGTTGAGCCGCCACCGCAATCCCCTCCCGTTGCGGTGGCGGCCGTCAATTTCGTGATCCAGGCGGCCAATGACCCTGCATTCCGAACAGGCGGAATTTCCGCCTCAATCACGCAACGCGGTCGGCGCGCCGCGTCGGCCGTCCCTTGCCGCCTGGAAAACGACAGCGGCGCGGCGGATGCGCGCCTTCGCGCCGGTCTTCGTTCTCGTCGCGCTCTGCATCCTGATCGCGATCGCCAATCCTAATTTCATCGAATTGCGCAATTTGATCCGCATCGCCAATGCGGCCGCCGTGCCGTTGACGCTGGCGATGGGAACGACGTTCGTCATTCTGATGGGCAGCATCGACTTATCCGCCGAAGGCGCCGTGGCGATCGCCGCGACGACTTTGGTCTTGCTCGCCGCCAATGATTCCAACGCCAGCAATTTTGGCTGGTGGGCCGTGCTCGCGGCGGTATGCGCGAGCGGCTTCATGGGTTTCTTGAGCGGAAACATCCAGACCGGCCTCAGAATCCCGTCCTTCATGGCGACCCTTGGCGTGTGGTTCATCGGGCTCGGCGTCTCCACTTATCTGCTCGGCGGCTCCGCGGTGCGCCTGATGGACCCCGCCTTGCGCGGCCTTGCGCTGACCCGCTTCCTGGAGCTCCCGCTTTCGGTCTGGATTGCTTTGGCGGCGCTGGCCGTGGCGATTTTCATTCAATATTTCACGCGCCTCGGCTTGCATATTGTGGCGATCGGCGGCGGCGAGGATCTGGCGGAATTGTCAGGCGTCAATCCCAGACGCGTGCGCATCGCCGCCTTCACGATCGCCGGCCTCTTCTACGGCGTGGCGGGCGTTCTGGCCGCCGCGCAGCTCGGCCAATCCAATTCAGTGATCGGCGACGGGCGCTTGTTCGCCGCGATCACGGCGGTAGTCGTCGGCGGCACCGCGCTGACCGGAGGCGAGGGCGGCGTCATCAATACGCTGGTAGGCGTTCTCATCGTGACGGTGCTCGGCAACGGCATGGTGCTGCTCGGCATCTCCCCTTATATCCAGCAAACCGTGCAGGGCCTGATGATCATCGCCGCCGTCGCGTCGTCGCTCGACCGCCTTCGCCTCAAGATCGTGAAGTAAGCGCGCCATGCTCGCAGCCCAGTCCATATCCAAATCCTTCACCGGCGTGCAGGCCTTGCGCGACGTCAGCGTCACGATTGGCGGTAACGAAGTCGTCGGCCTCATTGGCGAAAACGGCGCCGGCAAGTCCACTCTGATGCGCATCTTGTCGGGCACGCAATCGCCCGACAGCGGAACGCTGACGCTCGACGGCAAGCCGCTGCGCCTGCGCTCGGCGCGCGACGCCGCGCGCAACGGCATCGGCATGGTGTTTCAGGAACAATCTCTGCTGCTCAACCTGACGGTGGCCGAGAACATCTATCTTGGCCAGGAGGGCGAGTTCACACGTTTTGGGTTGGTGAACTGGCGCGCCATGCGCAAGGCCGCTCTGCGTCAGCTCGGCAAGATCGGCGTCGACATCGATGTTACGGCGCGCACCGCCGATCTGAGTTTCGCGGCGCGGCAAATGGTGGAGCTCGCCAAAGCCTTGACGTTGGAGGACAGCACGAATTGCCCGCTGACCATCCTGCTCGACGAACCGACCTCGGTTCTCGCGCGCGCCGACATCGACATTCTGTTCACGCGCGTGCGGTCGCTGAAAGCGCGGGCGAGTTTCGTATTCGTATCGCACCGTCTCGATGAAGTGTTGCAAGTCAGCGACCGCGTCTATGTCATGAAAGACGGGCTAATCGTCGGAGAATACCGCGCCGATAAAGTCACAGCGCCGCAGCTTCATGAAATTATGGTCGGACGAGGCCTGCATTCCGGCTATTACAAAGAAGCGCAGCAGACGCCGCCGCGTCCGGCCGTGCTTTTGGAAGCGGCGGGCCTTGGCGTCTCGGGCGCGTTTCGAAATGTCGATTTCAGCATCCGCGAGGGCGAAGTCGTCGGCATCGCCGGGGTCGTCGGCTCGGGACGCGAGGAATTGACGCGTTCGCTCGGCGGGTTCCTGCCGCAAACCAGCGGCTCCCTGAAAATCAACGGCAATGCCGTGCGGCTGGCCAGTCCCGAACAGGCCGTCAAGCTGGGCGTCGGCACCGTTCCGCGCGAGCGCAGGACCGAGGGCCTGGTGATGTTCCTGTCGATCGCGTCAAACATCACCTTGGCCAATCTCGGCTCGGTGATGGCGAACGGAATCATCGACCATCGCCGCGAACGAAGCGTTGCGAAGGAATGGCTGAAGCGTCTGCGCATCAAGGCGCCCAATGTCGATGTCGCCTGTCGCAAGCTCAGCGGCGGCAACCAGCAGAAAGTCGTTCTGGCGCGCTGGATGACTGCGGGATCTCGCATTCTCATTCTCGATCACCCGACTCGCGGCCTCGATGTCGGCGCCAAGGAGGAGGTTTACGAGCTTGTGCGCGAACTGTCCGCGCAAGGCGTCGCCATTTTGCTGCTGTCCGACACGCTGGAGGAGACGATCGGCCTGTCGCATCAGGTGTTGACGATGCGCGACGGGGAAATCACCGCGCGCTTCGAAGCCGCGGCTGGCCAAAAGCCAGCGCAGGTGGATCTGCTGCGCGCCATGGTCTGATTGAGCTGCCCGAGATTGGAAAGAAGGTTTCGATGACCGCTTTATCGCAGCTTCGTGATTTGCCGGGCGTCTCATCGGGCGCGCTGCGCAATCTTGCGCCGCCGGCGCTGCTGGTCTTTCTGGTCGGCTTTATCGCGCTCTTCGTGCCGAGCTTTCTCTCCGTTCAGACGCTGACAATGGTGTTGGCCGATACCGCCGTCCTGTTCATCCTGGCGACGGGAGAGACGTTCGTTATTCTTTTGGGCGGCGTCGACCTCTCGATTCAGGCCTTGGCGTCTCTCGCGAGCGTGATCGTCGCTCAGCTTCTGCCCTCGCTTGGCCTCGGCGCATTTCCGGTCGCCATCGCGACCGGATTGGTGTTTGGAATCGCCAGCGGCATTGTTCACGTCGGCCTTCGCGTGCCCTCTTTTGTCGCGACGCTGGCGTCCGGGGGTGTTGTCGCCGGTCTGGCGCTTCTCGCCGCGCACGGCCGAGCCATCACGATCGAAGAGAGCGGACGCGGCTATACCGAATGGATCAACGCAACCACATGGGGCGTGCCGAACGTCGTCGCCATCGCCGTGCTGGTCGGCGTCGCCGGCTTTTTCATCCTTCGCTACACGCGTTTCGGACGCTTTAGCGTCGCTGTAGGCGCTGGCGAACCTGCCGCCTTGGCGGCGGGGGTCAATGTCAACCGCACCAAGATTACCGGTTTCGCCATTTCCGGGACGCTGGCGGCGCTGGCGGGCGTCATTCTCGCCGCGCGTCTTTCGAGCGGTTCGCCAAGCCTCGCCAACCAGCTTCTGCTTCCAGCGATCGCCGCGGTGATCGTCGGAGGCACCGCCATCACCGGGGGGCTCGGCAATGTCGGGCGCACCGCAATCGGCGCCCTCATCATTTCCGTCGTGCGGATCGGCATGACCTTTGTCGGAGTCAATATCTTTGCTGAAAACATCGTATTCGGCGCGATGTTGATCGCGGCCGTCGCCATCACCATCGACCGCAGCAAGATTGCGATCATCAAATGAGCGATCGAAACAGAAATCCTCCGCACGGGCGCCGCCACCTGCGAGCGACGGCCCCCTCTGGCTTGGTGGGAAGTAGCGAAATGAACGTCGTCTCCGGCCTTCGCAGCCGCGCTCTCGAATTTCTCGCCGATGGCCTGTCGCACGACATGCTGATCGACGATGTGCAAGATATGGCGCGCTTCAGCCGCGACTGGTCGGGCGACCATTTCGCCGTTCCCATGGCGGTCGCGCGGCCACGCTCGGCGCAGGAGCTGTCGACCTTGATGCAGCGCTGCTACGCCAAGGGCATCCGGGCGGCGCCGCAGGGCGGCCTGACTGGCCTCGTGGCGGGCGCCGTCGCAGCGCCCGACCGCCGCGAGATCGTCGTCAGCCTGGAGCGCATGGCGCGCGTGCGTTCGGTGAACCCGATCGATTTTGCGATGATCGTCGAGGCGGGCTGCGTGCTGGAGACCGCCAAGCGGGCCGCCGAAGCCCAGCAGTGTTTCCTGCCTATCACGTTCGGCGCCCAGGGCTCCTGCCATGTCGGCGGCAACGTCGCCACCAATGCGGGCGGTTTCAACGTGCTTCGCTATGGCATGACGCGCGATCTCGTGCTGGGCCTCGAAGTCGTGCTCGCCGATGGCCGCATCTGGGACGGCCTGCGCACTCTGCGCAAAGACAATCGGGGCTACGATCTCAAGCAATTGTTCATTGGCTCCGAGGGCACGCTTGGAATCATCACAGCCATTGCGTTCAAGCTTTTCCCCAAACCGACCCAGATCGAGACCGCATGGATCGGGTTGCGCTCGGTTGAAGACGCTATGGCTTTTTACGCCAAGGCGCGACGCTCATGCAGCGACCTCTTGTCTGCGTTTGAACTGATCCTGCGCGACGGGCTTGAGGTGGCCTTGCGCGCACGCCCCGATCTGCCCGATCCGCTGGCCGGCGTCTATCCGGTTTATGTGCTGATGGAATTGTCGGCGAGCGGCAGCGTCGATCTGGCGGGCATGATGGAGAGCGCCCTCGCCGACGCGGGCGACGCGATCGCCGATGGCGTGATCGCCAAGAGCCTCGCCCAGACCGAACGGATGTGGCTGTATCGCGAGATTATGGTGGAGGCGCAGGGCAATGGCGGTCGTTATTTGCGCACCGACGTGTCGATCCCGATTTCGACGCTGGCCGATTTTCTGACCGAGGCTTTGGCGAAGCTTGGCTCGGCGCTGCCGCACGCCAAACCTGTCGCCTACGGCCACGTCGGCGATGGCAATATCCATCTCAATGTGGCGCCGCCTCTCGACTTCGCCGCCGAGCAGATGGAACCGCTGTTTCATGAGGCGGAAGCGATCATCTTCGCCGCCGTCGACCGGTTCGGCGGCAGCATCAGCGCCGAGCATGGCATCGGCCGGTTAAAACAGAAAGCCTTCCTCGCGCGTCTTGACGATGTGTCGCTCGATCTTGCAAATCAGTTGAAGAAAGCCCTCGATCCGCGCAGTATTTTGGGTATGGGTCGTATCCTGCCCGATGATTCTAACCCTCCCCTGTAAAGGCGAACCCATGATCTTGAAGCTCGACAAGGTCAACCGCGGGCCGCACCTTCCAACTCTGGTGGCGAGTTCGATCTCGCGGGAGATCGCTCAAGGCCGGTTGAAACCGGGGGCGCAACTGCCCACCGAACAAGCCCTCTCTCAAACCTTTGGCGTGAGCCGCAATGTCGTGCGCGAAGCGATCGCCCGGTTGCGGTCGGAGGGCCGCGTATGGTCACGCCAAGGTCGCGGCGCCTTTGTCTCCGAGGAATCGAACTCGACAGTTCTGACCATCGACTATGACGGAACGCGCGCCGCTGACGCTTTCCGCGACTTGTTCGAATTGCGCGGCATTCTGGAAGTGCAAGCCGTCGCTTTGGCCGCGACGCGACGCACAGCCGATGACCTGGAGTCGATGCAAGAGGCCCACGAGGCGATGGCGGCCGCTCCCTATGGCAGCATCGCCTGGCTCAAGGCCGATCTGGGCGTGCACCGCGCCATCGCCGCCGCGACAGGCAATGGCTATATGGTGCAATTCATCGGCTTTGTATCCGAGCGTGTCCGCGAAAGCATTCTGGCTGCCGGCAATCAACACAAGTCGGACGAAATGGCGAAGGCGACGCTCAGCGAACATGAGCGCATCCTCGCCGCTGTCGAAGCTGGCGACAGCGCGCTGGCTCAGGAAGCGATGCGCATCCATCTGCTGGGCGCCGCCGAACGCGTCGGTCTGAACGAGGAATCGGCAAAATCGCGCCGCGTCCGCACTGCCGCGCCGCCGCCCAAAATATCGGAAAAGAAGAACAAACGCCCCGCGCCGAAACGCCGGGCGAAAACAACTCTCAACGCGGGCAGAATGTGATGACGGGACGGTTAAGCGGAAAGATCGTTGTCGTAACCGCGGCGGGTCAAGGCATCGGGCGGGCCGCGGCTCTAGCTTGCGCGAAAGCGGGCGCCGCCGTGATCGCCACGGATCTCGACTCTGAAAAGCTCAAGACGCTGGCGGGCGTCGAAGGCGTGTCGACACAGCGGCTCGACGTGATGGACGGCGACGCCATCAAGGCTTTCGTGAAATCCATTTCGGCGCCAAACGCTTTGTTCAATTGCGCCGGTTTCGTGCATAACGGCACGATCCTCGAATGCGACGAAGACGCCTTTTCCTTCTCGGTCGATCTGAATGTTCGCGCGATGTATCGCATGATGCGCGCGTTTCTGCCGGGCATGCTCGCCAATGGCGGTGGGTCCATTGTCAATATGGCCTCAGTCGCGTCGACGATCATCGCGGCTCCGAACCGCTTCGTCTATGGCGCCACCAAGGCCGCAGTGATCGGCATGACCAAATCTGTCGCCGCCGACTTCGTGACGAAGAACATCCGCGCCAATGCGATCTGCCCCGGCACGATCGAAAGCCCGTCGCTGCATGATCGCATGCGCGCCCAGGGCGACTATGACGCGGCGCGGGCCAGCTTTGTGGCGCGTCAGCCGATGGGTCGGTTAGGCACGCCCGAGGAAGTCGCCAATCTAGTCGTGTTCCTCGCCAGCGACGATTCGTCCTTGATCACCGGCACGGCGATCGCCGTCGACGGCGGCTGGACGAACACCTGAGCAGACCCCACTTACCCAAAGGCGCAAAGCGTTCTGCGAGGCAAAGACCTTGTGCACTCGCTGTCAACTCAGCTTGACGCCGTTCAGCCCGGCGATCACGTCCGACAACGCCGGAACGAACTTCTCGCCCTGACCTGCGCCGACCGCCGCGGCGAAAGAATTGCGGACCGCGGCGCTGACCGGATTGGCGGCGCCGCTCGCGGCGGCGAAACTCGTGAGATAGGATAAGTCCTTCAGCGCATTGTTCATGGAAAAGCGCTGCGCGTTCTCATCGCGCCGCAGCACATATTCGAAGAACGCCTGATATTGACCGCAATCCATGCGGCCGCCGCGCCATACGCTGTCCATAACCTGGGGCGTGAGGCCAGCTTTCGCGCCCATCATCAGCGCCTCGGAATAAATGGCGGCATAGCCGAGCGAAATGAAATTATTGAGCAGCTTCATCGTATGGCCGCTGCCCGTCGGCCCCGTATGGATCACGCGCCCGGCGAAAGCCTCGAGCACGGGACGCGCCCGCGCGAATGAATCCGCATCCCCGCCCGCCATGACATCGAGCGTCCCGGCGACGGCCTCCTTGGGCGTGCGAGCGAGCGGCGTATCGATCAGGACGATATTGCGTTTCGCCAATTCGGCCGCAAGCTGGACGGTGGACGCAGGATTCGACGTCGAGCAATCCAAAATCAGCAGCGCCTTGTAGGCCGACGCAAGCCCTTCGGCGCCCATCGTCACTTCCTCGACCTGCGGCGAACCGGTCACGCAAAGCACAACGATATCGCTTGATTCGGCGAGCGAGCGCGCGTTGCGCGCTTCCGACGCGCCAAGTCCGACCAGCCTCTCGATCGCATCGCGCTTGCGATGAGCAAGGACCGTCAGCGGCCATCCCTTGCGGATAAGATTCGCCGCCATTCCTTCGCCCATCAGGCCCAGGCCGACGAAGCCAATGCGTTCTCTCATGATTTCCTCCGTTTATCGTTCAAGAGCCGAGACCATGCGGCGCGGGCGGTCGTTGTTTCAAGGAGCCGGCGATCATCCTTCGCCGAAACAGGGGACGACGTGAAAGCCTTGAGGAATTATCGCAATGGCGGGATCATGGACGCGCAAGTGCTGCGGCTGATCGCCTCATTCAGCTCCATTCAATTGTCAGACAACCGGGTTCTCTGATAAGTCTGGCGCCGGCGGACGTCAACCCTCTGAGACTCGCTCGTCGCCAAACGAGACGAGCGACAGGCTTGATAATCAAAAAGCTATGGTTGCAGCAAGTTCGCATAATCGCCAGAAGATGGCGGCAAGCGACAGAACAAGAGGTTGGAATGCGCGTGAAAGAATTTGGCCGCACGGGGCGGCGGGTCAGCGAAATCGGCTTTGGCGCCTGGGCGATTGGCGCAAGTTGGGGTCATGTCGATGAAGACGACGCGATCGCGGCGCTGAACGAGGCTCTCGATCGCGGCGTCACTTTCATCGATACCGCGGACGTCTACGGCGACGGCCTGTCGGAACGGTTGATCGCACGGGCTTTGAAAGGGAGGAGCGGCGCGCGGCCCTTCGTCGCCACAAAAGCCGGCCGACGGCTGCCGACGCAAGAAGTGTCCGGCTATTCCAACGCGAATCTGACGACATGGATCGACCGCAGCCTCAAAAACCTCGCTGTGGATACGCTCGATCTCGTGCAGCTTCACTGCCCGCCGACCGACATTTACTATCACCCCGAGGTTTTCGGCCATCTCGACGATCTCGTGACGCAGGGCAAGATCCGCAGCTATGGCGTCAGCGTCGAGCGTGTCGAGGAAGCTTTGAAGGCTATTGAATATCCGGGCGTGCAGAGCGTTCAGATCATCTTCAATATTTTCCGCCAGCGCCCCGCCGAGACCTTCTTCGAACTGGCCGCGCGCAAGAAGGTTGCTATCATCGCGCGCGTCCCTCTTGCGAGCGGGCTTCTGTCGGGCAAGTTTCGGGCCGACACCCGGTTCGAGGATTCGGACCATCGCCAATTCAACCGTAAGGGCGAAGCCTTCGACGTCGGCGAGACCTTTTCGGGCGTTCCTTATGAGGTGGGCCTCGCCGCCGTCGAGAAAATCCGCCCGCTGGTCGGCGACGCGGCGATGGCGCAATTCGCGCTGCGATGGATTCTGATGTTTGACGCCGTCACGATCGCCATTCCCGGAGCGCGCAACGCCGCTCAGGCGGGATCGAACGCAGAAGCGGCCGCTCTCCCCGCTCTCGCGCCCGAAACAATGGCCGCGCTGAAAACCATCTACGATCGCGACATCAAGCCCTACGTGCATCAGCGTTGGTGAACGCCGGCCGGGGCCGCAATCGCACGCCATTCTCCGGCGGTCATGCGCGACGGACGTCGCGTAGCTCCGGGTTCGCGGCCTGGACCGCCTCCCACAGCGCGCTGTCCGACCCGCGCAACTCGCCCGCCCGCTTCACCACCCACTCTCGCAACTCGCCCTGCGGGAGATTGCGCAGCCGCTTGCTGATCTGCTCCGGCAGGTCTTCCTTCAAGAAAACCGGATGCGCGCACGGAACCGTCGCAAGTTGCGGCATCTCCCAGTGCAAGACGTCCACGTCGCGCATGTATGAATAGCTCCATCCCGGCACGAATTGCTGAATGTCGGCCATCCGATATCCCTCCGCCAGCGCGACCGACGGCACGAAAGCTTCGCAATTCATCCATCTCTGTCGGAGGAACTCCTCGCGCGCCGCCGCCTCGATCGGAACCGCGCGCGCATGCGCGAGACGATGCTCAAGACATCGCAACAACAATCTTCGCGACACGACGACAATCGGAAAGAAACATCCGGCGACGCGGCTGAACCAATACCGTCCCGCGGCGCTCCACATCCAATCGGCGCGTTCAAAGCCGGCATACGGGCCGACGAGATCCCAATCGGCGCTCCCGATCCGCCCCAGGAAATCGTCGATCGAAAAATTGACCTTGGTGTCGTAGTCGATCATCACATAATGCGAATGTTCCGGCCGATCGAGAAAGGCGCAATAGAGCGCATAATCCCCAGCGAACCAGGCCCATTGGCCTGCCGGGTAGAGTTCGAGACCGATCCTTCGCAGTCGCTCGCCGCTGAATTTGAGCGTCGGAACGTCGCTGGAAATGTCGCCGTTCGTCACATCCAGAAGGAGCATGACCTCGCTCTGCCGCGAAAAGCTGCGAAGAGCGCCAAACGCCTTGCTGACATGGGCATTGTAGGCATGGCTTCTGAGGAGAACGAGCGCATCCATTCGGCGCCTCTATATGCAGACGGTCACATAATTGCTGGTCAATTGATAGGAATCCGGCCGCAACATGATGGCGCCGCCCGCCACGCCGTTCTCCCGCATCAAAGACAGGCCCCCATGCCCGCCATCTTCGACGATGGCCTGCTCGTCGACGTCCTCCCTTTGCATGACGAAGGCGAAGTCGACCGCGGCGTTCTCGTCAAGAAACCGCGCAACCGCGGAAATTTTCTCGTGATCCAGGTTGATCGCCTCGTCGGCCGGCGCTACGAGACAATAGCTGCGCTCGGCCCAACCTTTGAACAGGCCGTAGACCGCCGGAAATATTTTTCGGCGCAAGGCGTCCAACATGTCGGCGCTGAGTTCGCCTTTCGCGTAACGGCGTCCGGAAAACAGCGTGTCGACAAAAAGGACCGCGGGATTGTATTTGCGGCACGATCTGAAGTTCATAAAATGCGCCGATTGTGCGAGCGACGCGTGCGCGGGCAGCGCGTTTGCGAGGGCGTCCTTGTCGATATTGGAGCCGCAGAGCCGCGCTTCGGCGATGAGCGCGTCAATGTCCGTTGTGAGCGGCTTGGCCCCCGATTGAGGTTCGATGGTCGTCGAATACCAATCTTCGAACTTGAATCGCCAGATTTCGTCGTTCCGCTCCGAGATCCAGAGGTTTGGCTTGCCCAGACTCTCCGCGTAAATCAAGCCGTGCAGACTCTGCGAGATCACGACTTCGGATTGCAGGGTTTGCTCCAGCGGCAACAGGCTGTCATCGAGAATGTCGATGAATACGAACTCGGGATTGTCGCGAACCGCCTCATAGAGCGGATGTTTGATGGAGCCGTGATGAGGCACGAAAGCGGCGCGAAATTTGATCTTCCGCCTCTCCTCCGGGATGAGATCGCAAACTTCGCGCGCGAATATCCCTGGATCTCCGAGCGGCAAATCGGGAATTGCGATGCCGAGACCTTTCACAAAATCCCGCGTTTTCTTTCCTCGCAACGCGTGAAACGAGCTGTCATGAATGTCGGGCAGCGGCGTGTTCGGATTGAGGACTCCCGCTCCCCATACGCTGCTGTTTTTGTTCGCGAAAAAAAGAATGCTGCCGACGCCCAGGATGTGAGGCAGTTCGGGGCCGACCGAGCGGGTGGGAAGGCCGGTGAGGCCCTCCAGAATATAGGGGGTAATGGCGTCGCCGCTGTTGCGGATGCGGTTCCAGCTTCGATAGCCGATATAATCAGTTGGAGCGAGCATTGGCCATCCGCTTGGCTTGAACGACGAGGTCATCCGCTCTCGGGGCCGCGGCGAGCTGCAGCAGATAGGCCCCGTATTCCGTGCTTTTCATGGACTGGCCGATCGCAGCGAGCCCATCGCGATCAATCCATTCCATCTCGAAGGCGATCTCTTCCGGGCACCCTATCTTCATGCCCTGCCGGTGTTCGATGGTGCGGATGAATTCTCCCGCCTCCATCATCGAATCATGCGTGCCCGTGTCGAGCCAGGCAAACCCGCGGCCGAGCCGCTCCACCCTGAGCTTGCCGCGCCGCATATAGGTGTTGTTAATGTCCGTGATCTCGATCTCGCCGCGCGCCGACGGTTTGACCGCCTTGGCGACGTCGACAACATCATTGTCATAGAAATACATGCCGGTCACCGCCCAGTCCGATTTCGGATATTGCGGCTTCTCCTCGATCGATGTCGCAAAACCGCCCTCATCGAAGGCGACCACGCCGTAGCGATGCGGATCCCTGACGCGATACGCAAAAATGGTGGCGCCATTGTTGCGCCGCGCAATGCCGCGCAAGATCGGCCCGAGCCCGCTGCCGTAGAAGATATTGTCGCCGAGCACGAGCGCCGCGGCCTCACCTGCGAGAAACGCCTCTCCCAGGATGAATGCATCCGCGAGGCCGCGCGGCTCTGTCTGAACGGCATAGCTGAGGTTGATCCCCCAGCGGGCCCCGTCGCCGAGAAGCGCGGTGAATGTCGGCGTGTCGCGCGGCGTCGAAATAACGAGAATATCTCGAATTCCGGCCAACATGAGAACCGACAGCGGATAATAGATCATCGGCTTGTCGTAGACCGGCAAAATCTGCTTGCTGACGGCGAAGGTAAGCGGGAAAAGGCGGGAGCCGGCTCCTCCCGCCAGAATGATGCCCTTCATGACGCTCTTTCCTCTCGCATTGGCGTGGCGAACAATTCATCAAGGCAGCGTTCGAGCCCGTCGCGCCAATCGGGCATGACCACGCCGTGGCGCGCCGCGACAAGCGAACAGTCGAGCCTTGAATCGGCCGGGCGCTGGGCGCGCGTGGGATAGTCCGCGGTCGCGATCGGCTTGACTCGCGCATGCGGGCCTGAACGCACCGCCGAGCCCTCGAAAATGCTGCGCGCAAAACCGCACCATGTCGTCTCGCCGGCCGAGGTCAGGTGGAAGGTTCCATAGAGCGAGGGATCATCGGGAGTGTCCAAAATATTGGCCGCGATCTGCGCCGTCGCCCCGGCGATGTCGGCCGCGAAGCTGGGCGCGCCGCGCTGATCATTGACGACGCCAAGTTCATCGCGGCTTGCGGCGAGGCGGAGCATCGTATTGAGAAAATTGGCGCCGCCAGAACTGCATACCCAGGCCGTCCGCAAAATGATGGCGCGTGAATTGGCCTCCGCGACAGCGGCCTCGCCGGCAAGTTTGGAGCGCCCATAGACGCCGAGCGGTCGCGTTGGGTCGCTCTCGACATAGGGGGCGCCTTTGCTGCCGTCGAAAACATAATCGGTCGAAAAATGGATGATCGGCGCGCCCACCTGGGCGGCGGCCTCCGCCACATAGCCTGCCCCGTCGCGATTGACAGCGAAGGCCGCACCGGAATCATCTTCCGCCTTGTCGACGGCGGTATAGGCGGCCGCATTGATGACGAGCGCCGGCCGAGCCTCGGCGATGGCCCGGCGCACAGCTCCCGCATCGACAAGGTCGCACTCCGGCCGTCCGATGAGAACGACGTCGAACCCCGCCTGCGTCAATGTGCGCCCGAGCGCGGACGCGATCTGCCCGCGCCGGCCCGTAACGACAATGGTCGATGGCGCCGCGCGCAACTCAGGCCGCCACGAGGCCGAGCCGCTGGCGAGCATGCTGATGCAGCGGCCGCCACCAGGCCTCATTGGCGAGAAACCAAATCACCGTCCTCTCAAGACCGGACTCGAAAGTCTCCTCTGCGCGCCAACCGAGTTCGCGTTCGAGCTTGGTGGCGTCTATCGCATAGCGCCGGTCATGACCGGGTCGATCGGCGACAAAGGTAATGAGGCTGCGTCGACGCTGACCGTTCGCGAGCGGCCCCGCATGGCTATCGACGAGATCGCAAATGCGCTCAACGACTTGCAAGTTCGTCCGCTCGTTGCGTCCGCCGACGTTATAGGTCTCCCCCGGACGGCCCTGGGTCAATATTGCAACCAGCGCCTTCACATGATCGTCGACGTACAGCCAATCGCGCACATTCTGGCCATCGCCATAGACCGGGAGGGAATTGCCATGCAACGCATTGACGATGATCAGCGGAATCAACTTCTCTGGAAAGTGAAACGGACCATAATTGTTCGAACAATTCGAGATGAGCGTGGGAAGGCCGTAGGTCTCGCTCCACGCCATCACGATATGGTCGGACGCCGCCTTGCTCGCCGAATAGGGCGAGCGGGGCGCATAAGCGGTCTCCTCGGTGAAGAGGCCCGTCTTGCCAAGAGAACCGTAAACCTCGTCGGTCGACACGTGCAAAAAGCGGAACCTGTCACGCGCTTCGCCAGACAGGCCGTCCCAATAGACGCGCGCCGATTCCAGTAGCGTATGGGCCCCGAGCACATTCGTGCGGATGAATTCCGCCGATCCGGTGATCGACCGGTCGACATGGCTTTCAGCGGCCAGATGCATCACGGCGTTGGGCTGATAGGCGCGAAACGCCTCGTCCATTTTCGAGCGATCGCAAATGTCGGCTTCGACGAACGCATAGTTTGGCCGATCCGCGATGGGCGCGAGCGATGAGAGATTGGCGGCATAGGTCAACTTGTCGACGTTGACGACATTCCAACCCAAATGAGCCACGAGCCATCGGCAAAGCGCCGAACCGATAAATCCCGCGCCGCCAGTGACGATCGCTCTCATCGGCCGAACCCCGCTGCCGCGAGCGACGCCGACGGCTCGATGTCGGGCGGCGCCCACGCGAATGGCGAGGTCAAATCGGCCATGCGCGGCAGCTTCGCATCCTTGTCGGATACGATCGCGCGCGCCGAGGAAACCGGCCAGGAAATTCCGAGCGCCATATCGGCCCAGTAAAGACCGGCGTCATGTTGTGGAGAATAATAATCGGTCGTCTTGTAGAGCACCTCCGTATTCGGCTCAAGCGTGCAGAATCCATGAGCGAAACCTGGCGGAACCCAGAGCTGCCGCCAATTCTCCGCCGAGAGTTCGGCCGTCACATGGCGGCCATATGTCGGCGACCCGCGGCGCAGATCGACCGCCACATCGAGGATCCGCCCGCGCGCCACGCGCACGAGTTTGCCTTGCGCATGAGGCAGCGTCTGGAAATGCAGGCCGCGCACCGTGCCGACCTCAACAGAAAGCGAATGATTGTCTTGAACGAATTCGAGATCGATGCCGTTCCCACGCAACAGCCGGTGGTTGAACACTTCAGAGAAGAAGCCGCGATGATCTCCAAAACGCTTGGGTGCGATAAGTTTCACGTCCGATATGGCGAGTGCCTTGATGTCCAGCATTGAACGGCGATGCTCCAGGATGAAACCCGAGTCGAAAATACGATTGGCGGCTGTTCGTTCGCCGTTGTCTCTCGACGTTCGCGCATTGCATTCTTCGGAAGAATGAGCGGACAAGTCGAGTCGAGAGCGATTGAGAAATTGGCAAAGTCTCGCTATTGAAAATGAAATGTTTCGCCGACCGTTTCAATTTGCATAAAGCGGCGCACGAGGCGCGCGATATTCGCCGGTCGCCACGCTTCCTGCACCGGAAGCCGCCGCGCAGTTCTAGTTGTAGCGCTGACCAAATTTTAAGCCTCTTTACGATCACCCGTTGCTGGGCGTCGAAGAGTCCGCTTGGGTCGAGCGGACTCGGCAGCGGCATGCAACACGTGGAGCGTCCAGGATGAAGCCATTCTTGAAGCCTCTGGATTCGCATGAGCCGGCGACGCAAAGCGGCTCACGCGTGCTCAATGCAGGATCGGGTCCGCGATCCTCACGTCAATTGCATTCCGTCTTCCGCGACAAGACATGGCGCGAAGTCCGTGTCGATATCGATCCGCGGACCGAGCCCGATCTGATAGGTTCGATCACTGACATGAGCGCGTTTGCGCCCGCACGCAGTTTCGACGCGGTCTGGTCGTCACATAGTCTGGAGCATCTCCATGCTCATGAGGTTCCGCTCGCACTATCGGAGTTTCGCAGGGTATTGAAGCCTGACGGCTTCGCCCTGATCACGTCGCCTGACCTTGAGGCCGTCGCGAGCGCTCTCTTGGAGCACGGTCTCGACCATGTCGCCTATATCTCGCCCAGCGGCCCCATCACGCCGCGCGATATGCTTTTCGGCCACGGGGACTCAATCGCACGCGGCAAGCTCTACATGGCGCATAACACAGGGCTCACGAGCGCGTCGCTCGGCAAATTGTTGCTCGACGCCGGCTTTCCCACAGTTCTGGCCAAACGCGAGCGGCTCGACCTTTGGGTCGTCGCGCTGATGGAGAAGGCCGACAAGGTCGGCGTGCAGCGGAGGCTGAAGGCTGCCGGGCTCGACATGTTTGATGATGTTTAGAAACGCCTTTCGTCTCAACGCCTGCCGCCAACTGCCCAAGGGCGTCGCAGAGGCCCGCGCCATAGGCGACAATGGACACGGCGATTGCAGATCGTTGTGGGGGCTTGCGGCCCTGAAATAGTCGCGATCAATAGAGACGATCGCAAAGTTGATCGTTTGTGTTCTCGCTCATCTTCGGAGCGCTCATGCTGATCACCCGTCGCGAATTGCTCGCTCGCTTGCCTCTACTCGCAATTGCGGGGGCGACTGGAGCACCGGCCGCGGAAGAAAAAGCAGATTTTGGCGCGATTCGATGGGACGCTTGGTATCGCAAAGAGGGCGATAGCGTGTTTCCGCAACAGAATCTGGCGCCCGAGCGCTACCGCAATCGCGCCCCGATTAACTGCGCCTACAGCGATGCGGACGGCATGACCTGCAACGGCGCGCAAGCTGTCCTTGACGCCGAAATCGAAGCCGCCGCTCGCGCCGGACTGTCATTTTGGGCCTTCGACTGGTACGCGGCCAATTCCAGCCTCCGGAAGGCATGGGACCTCTACCAATCCTCCGCGCTTCGCAATCAGATCGCATGGTGCCCGATTATTGGACTGGGCGATCTGTCGCCGCCATTGAGTTCGACCTCGGCGTCCGAACGTGAGAACAAGCTCAGAGCCTGGTGCAACTTGATGCAGCAGCCCAATTATTTCAAGGCGCGTATGGGAAGCGCGCGGAGACCGCTCCTGTTCATTTTCTATCGGGAAAACGAATTGAAGACCTATTTTGGCGTCCTCGACGGCCTTCGCGCCGCTCTCGACAATTTTCGGCGCCTCTGCGCCGACGAGGGCGTTGGCAATCCGTATATCGTGCTGTTCGATCCCGCGGTCGACGTCAAACTTTTTACGGGCTCCGGAGCGGACGCCATCAGCAATTATATCGCTGGTTTCAAATCGACGGGGAACCGCAAATATTCCGAGCTTGATCGTCAGGTGAGGGCTTATTGGGCGCGGATGGCCGCCCCGGGCTATCCCTGCGTGCCGATCCTCCAGGTTGGTTGGGATGATCGGCCCAGGCTTGACCACCCTGTGCCGTGGGAGCAGGGAGACGCGAAGCCCGCGGCGAAATCCGATTCCTACTTCGAAATGGCGAGCCCGGAAGAATTTGCAGCCGAGGTTAAGGCCGCCGATCTCTTTATGCGCGACCATCCCACGCAATGTCCCGCAAGAGTTGCGCTGATATATTCCTGGAGTGAGTGCGACGAAGGCGGCTGCATCATGCCCACGCTTGGCGACCAGGACGGAAAGTATCTTCGCGCGCTGGCGCAGACGATTCGCTAGCTTCCAGGCACATTCGGATTCGCCGAGAAACGCCGGCCGCATCCAGGATGCGGTAATTGTTGAACGCGGGTCCGCGATCCGACCCGGTTGGGATATCTTCAATCATCGACGGCTCGACATAGAGCGGTCCCACGCCCAACGCCGCCTGGAATGGTCCGGCCTCGATATCCGTCATTTGGCTTACGGGTCCGTGGACGACGCCTCTCGCAAGAGAGAAGAACGCAATCTTGTGCTGGAGAGTGCCGACGTGAGCGAGATAAGCGTCGATGTCGGACAGACCGACGATCGAGCTGAGTATCGAAGCGCCCAGAAGGTTGCGGGCAATGGCGGCGGCCGGAACATTCTTGAACGCCTCGCGCGCGGCGGCAAATTCCGCCTTGATCCCCGAAGCGTATCGCGCGTCGAGACAAGTCGCCGCCGAGGACGCCGAAACGATCTCCTGCTCCCTGAAAACCCACCCATCGATGACAAATCCGATCTGCGGAAAGTCAGCTCGGAGGTTCTCATATATATGGGTGATCACCTCAGCGAGATTCTCGCAGCGCCTTCCGGCGCCGCGTATCGTCACGGCGATAAGCGGGCGCCGACCGGCGCTTGGATTCGACGCATAACGGCCGTTCGCTGCCTTCAAAATACGCTGTCTTGTCGTCTCGAAGAAAAAATTCGCGCCGATTCTGACGACAAGATCGTTCGTTTCGCGGACGGCGGCGGAGAGCTCACGCCGCGACGAAAATCTGCGCACCCGATCGCCGATTTCCGGATAGAGTTCTTCCACGTTCCCGAAAAACTCGCTGCCGACGATCCAGACCTCATCCAGCCGACCTGCAAGCCCATGGTCAATCAGCAGATCAAGGCCGGCCAGGTGATTGATCATATGATGACCGAAATTCGTCACCATATCGAGCAACCCAATCACCCTACGCGATTTTTCGCGCGCGCCCTCTTCTCTCTCCCGATCGAGCCGCGCAAGCGCCTCGCAAAGGCCGGAATGGATGAGCTGCGCGCGCTTGAGACTCATTTCATAGATGACGAGGCGTAGGGCCGGCACGAACAAATACACAATGCGGCCCGTAAGATCGCAACTCGCCGCCCAGAACGATCGCTCGTCTTGCCCAAATGCGTAGACTAGGGGGATGAACCCATAGGCTCTGCCCTCTTGCGGTTCGAGCGCGGAGGCCGATGAGGCCTCTACGTTGGCGTTAGTCCATGGATCGCGCAGCGCGAAGACTCGGTTGTGAATCGACAGGATCGTGTGCTGGGACGCGAGATATTCTCTGGTCTGGTACCAGGAGCCCATCTTTGGGCAACCCGGCAGGAAGCGCGGCGGCTCGACCACCGGCGTCGGGCACAGAAATATGCTCTCGATCGCCGTCCAGGAGAGCCCTTGCAACTCGAGAGCCTTCCGCGACGCCGCGTCGAAGCGCAGGTAGGTGAAATCTTCAGACATGCCGTTTGCGCGCAAGCCAGCGCCTCATTGTCGGTTGGCGCCATGTCGCGTCAGGAGGCTTCTGCATGGGCTCCCAGCTTTTGCGTCTCTGAGCTGAGACACGAGAATAGTAGCCCGCGCGGGCGACGGCCTCGACGGCAAACCTGCGATCCTGGCCTGAGGCAGGATTCATGGAACTCGCTCGACCCTTGACATGGCCTCCGCCTGATTGAGATGAGATCGGCGAACTGGAGAGGGCGTCGCAGAGGGCGCATCGACGCTGGCGTTTGCCTCGCGCGCAGCCGCCGCTCCGACATCTGGAGTCTCCGGCGGGCGATCATCCGGCTTTGCCTCGCTTGCGATGGCGCTCAGAAAAGCGAGAGCGGCGCGGGATTGTTCCAAACCCTGATCAGCGGCCTTCTTGTGCCAGTGCGCCGCCTTTGCCTTGTCGGCATGGCAACCTTGCCCCTTGGCCAGCATAATTGCGTAATTGTGCTGCGCGACCGCGTGGCCCCCCTCCGCCGCGCGCGCGTACCAAGCCACCGCTTGTTCGAGATCTTTCGCAACGCCCTGCCCGGTCGAATACATCACCGCGAGTTGGAATTGCGAAAGCGCGTGGCCGCTGCCTGCGGCCTTCTCCAGCCAGATGGCCGCGCGCCTCGAATTCTCAGGCGTCCCTCGTCCGTCCTGATGCATCATACCGAGCACGTACTGGGCTTCCGCATGCCCCCCCTCGGCGCTCTTCGTATACCAACCGAGCGCTTCTTCCGGTTTCGCAGGAGCGGAATATTTGCCCGCATAAAGATGCCCCAGTTGCAAAGCGGCAGGCGCGTGCCCGCCCGTCGCCGCGGCTTTCAGCATGATCTCCGCCTCGTGAAGATCGGTCGGCTCGGTCTCGCTCCGCAGATGCAGCAGCGCGAGCGCGGTCTGCGCTTCTGCATCGCCGCTCTGTGCGCCTTTGCGCAGCCAAAGCACCGCGAGGCCTATATCGCGCGGAGCGCCGTCGCCCGTTGCATAAATCTTGCCCAGCCGCACTTGCGAAGCGATCACGCCGCCCTCTGCGGCCGCTCTATGCCATTCGACGGCTTTTGCAAGGTCCTTGGCGACGCCTGCGCCCTTCGAACGATAGATCGCGATATTGTGGGCGGCGGTGGCGTGCCCGCGCTTGGCGGCGCGTTCGAACCATCGCGCCGATTCGCGTAAGTTGAGGGGGACGCCTGCGCCGGTTGCATATATGCGTCCGATAAAGAACTGCGACTGCAGGTCGTCAAGCTCGGCTGCTCGGCGATACCAATCCGCCGACTCGCGAGGATCTTGTTTAACGCTGTCGGCGCGTGCGTAAAATTCCGCGAGGCTAATGATGGCGGGCAGATATTGCAGCTTAGCCGCGCGGCGCAGATAGGTCTCGGCCTTATCCGCGTTCTCAGGCAATCCGTCGCCTCTCAGATGCATCAGGGCCGCATAGTAGAGCCCACGCGGCTCGCCCTGTTCGGCCGCCTCGGCGAAGAGGCGGCCCGCCTTCTCCAGATCGGCCGGTCGGCCGGCGCCCGATTGATAAATGAACGCCAGCGCCACCCGCGCCTTTACGGCGCCTTTCGCGGCGGCCTTCTCGTACCAGTCGGCAGCGAGTTCACAGGAGATGGGGACGCCAAGACCTTGAAAATAGATGTCGCCAAGGCCAAATTCGGCCGACGCAATGTCCTTTTCAGCGGCCAGCTCATACCAACGGCGCGCCTCCGCGAAGTCTTGCGCCAACCCGATCCCATGCCGGCAGAGATCGCCACACGCGGCCTGCGCCTCCGGCTTACCGGCGGATGCGGCGGCGCCGATCCAGCGTGCGGCCTCATCGGCATTCTGCTCGACGGTCACTCCGCAGGGAAAGAACATGTCGCGCGTCCTCTCGGCCGCCCCGCTATCGCGTCTGGACGCGGAGTCGAACCACAGCTTGCGCCCGTCCCCGCCGGAATCGGCGCCGTTGAGATGGATAAGGCCAAGTTGATATTGCGCATCGACATGGCCGGCGTCTGCGGCGCGTCGATACCAGACGACGGCGTCCGGCACACTGCGGATGACCCCCTCGCCGCGCGCATAAAGCCGTCCCAGTAAAAAATTCGCTTCTGCGTCGCCCCGCGCGCTCGCTTTCCTCCAGGCTTCCAACGCGCGAAGAAAATGCCGATTCTTGTGATAAGCGAGGCCGCGCCGGGTCCAGCGCGACGGCGCGACGGATCCATAGCTCGAACCGCCGCGCCTCGAGCTAAAGAAAGAGAGATTCATCGCCACGCCGCGCCTCGAATCCGCAACGTCGCGGCGAGCGCCGGCCAAACTTTGGTCGCTTTTTCTCGACTGCGGATCATGGTTCCCGCATCGCCTCGTTAAGCCCGCGCATCACGCCGCCGAGAAGGTACATAGCGACCGATCGCGTCCCCACTTTCAAGTCGGCTTCCAGCGTCATGCCCGGAATGAGACGGAATTTCGGCGGAACGTTGCGGAAATTCAACCCGTCGGCGCTGCAGCGCGCTTTATAATAGGCTTCGACCGGCTTGCCGTCATCGTCGGTCGTGAACGCGTTGTCGCTGATCCAGCGCACCGTGCCGCTGGCGGTTCCGTGCTCCATATAGTTGAAGGCGGCGATCTTGAGCACGCAACGATCGCCGGGACGGACAAAACCTATCTCCTGTGCCGAAATGAAGACTTCCGCTTCGACAGGAGCGCTGGTCGGCATGAGCGTGAAGAGGGTGTCGCCCTCCTTGAGGACGGATCCGACCGAGAGCCGCGCGATTGTGAGCACGACCGAAGGTTCGCCCGCGGTAAGTCGAACGAGATCCTTATGCTTGGTCGCCTTTTCGAACTGTGAGCGTGCGAGATCGAGACTATTGCGGGTGGCGACAAGGTCTTGGCTCAATTGCGTCGACCATTGTTGCACGAAAGCGGCGCGATCGGCGGTGAGAGAAGCGAGCGTGTGCTGCGCCTCAACCAGACTGCTGTGGTCGAAGTCGAGGCTGCGCGCGAGCTCCATGCGCTGGTCCTGGGAGTTAAGAAGATTGAGTTGGGAGCCCGTGCCGTGCAAAGCGAGGATCGATCGCATATCTTCGATCTTCTGCGCAATATCCTGTCGGTCCCGGAAGTGTGATTCGTCAGCCCCGAACTTGGCCATCGTCGCCTGCGCCTGTGCAATCTTGGCGTCGAAGCTGGCCAGTTGCGCTTTATATTGCGCCATCTGCTGCTCGTAGTAACTCCTCTGCACTTCGCCATAGCGATGCAGTTCGGAATCGGCTCCGGCTTCTGGGAGCGTCAGCGGGCGATCATCGAGCTGCGCCTCATCGCGCGCCGCTTGCGCCTCAAGGCTTGCGACCTGAAGCTGCAATTGCCTCACGTCGGCGGCGGCAAAAGTTGGATCGAGCGCGCCGAGCACCTGCCCTTTGCGCACTTCATCCCCCTCACCCACATCGATGCTCTTGATGATCGACGGATCGAGCGCCTGGAGCACGTTGATTTGCCCGGTCGTGACAATCTTGCCGTCTTTACTCGTCACGACGCGGTCGATCCGTGTGAGCGACATGATGACGATTCCGCACACGAGGAACGCGGTCAGCGTCAGAATGGTGACCCGGGCCCAGCGCGGAACGGGATCCCGCTCGATCGTCGCGGTCTCCGATTCGAACTGGTGAATGACATCGAGCGCCGCCGCATCACGCGCTTCGTCCGCCCTTCCTCCGGGTCGACCCCGCGTTCCGAGTGTGAGCGACCTAACCGACACGGCGCGGCCCATTGTAAGTTTGTTTCTCAACCCGCGTCGACGCGGTCATATGCTGGGTCTGCTGATGCCAGAGATTGCTGTAGATGTCACAACGTTCGAGAAGCTCCTCGTGCCGGCCGAAGTCGTGCACCTCGCCGCGCTCAAGCACGAGAATGGCGTCGGCCGTCACAAGCGACGAAAGACGATGCGATATCACGATCAACGTGCGGCCTTGAGCAATACGTGCGATATTGGCGTTGACGATCGCTTCGCTATCGGCGTCGAGCGCGCTCGTCGCTTCGTCCAGGATCAGAATGCGGGGATCGACGATCAATGCGCGCGCGATGGCGAGACGCTGACGCTGGCCGCCCGACAGATTCGGCGATCCCTCATAGATGATGGTTTCGTAGCCGCGCGGCAGCTTATCGATAAACTCCTCGGCGCCGGCGAGTCTGGCGGCGCGAACAACCTCATCGAAGCTCGCATCGCTCTTGGCGGCGGCTATATTCTCGCGGATCGTTCCGCTGAACAGAAAATTATCTTGCAGGACGACGCCAAGGCTCCGGCGCAGGTGATCGATGTCATATTCACGCACATCGATCCCGTCGATCTTGATCAAGCCTTCATAATTCGAGTGCAGGCGCTGAAGCAGCCGGGTGATCGTCGTCTTGCCTGAGCCGCTTCGGCCCATGATGCCGAGTGTGGCCCCCAAGGGCGCGTCGAACGATACGCCCCGCAGGGCCGGGCTCGACGCACCTTGATATTTGAACGTGACATTGGAGAATTGAACGTGGCCTTCGAGCGGCGTGCGAACGCCGTGGCCGCCACGCCCTTCTTCGGGCGTCTGATTGACGAGTTGAGCGACCACCGCCACTGCGAGACGCGCCTCGTCATATTGATTGACGAGCTTGGCCATCTGCAACAGCGGCCCGGAGACCCGTTGCGAAAGCAGCAAGAATGCGAAAAGCGCGCCGATATAGACCGGGTCGTCCGACGAAAGCGCGAGATAGACGCCGACCGCGAAGGAACCGCTAACGGCGAAACGCTCGAACGGCCGCACCACGGAATGGAGCAGGTTGCCGGCCATGCCTTCGGCGAAGCGCAGTTTGGCGACGCGCGCGGTGTGAACGTCCCAGATATGGCGCTGTCGCGTATCAAGCGCCAGAGACTTGACCGTGCGAATGCCGTGGATCGTCTGAACGAGAAATGCGCCGCGCTGTGACTCCGCGGCCTCGACCGCGTTCGACTTGCGCCTGGTGTAAGGGAGCATTCCGATAATCCAGAGCGACATCGCCGCACAGGAGCCAAGGACGATCAGCGTCATGGTGGTGCTGAAAAAGAACATGATCGGCACGAAGACGAGCATCGTCGTCGAATCGAGAACGGTGCCAAACAATTGGCCCATCAGGAACGTTCGAATGCGCCAGATCTGCTGCGCATCATAGGTGATACGTCCGACCTGCGTTCGTTCGAAAAAGTCGATAGGCAGGTTGAGGATCTTGTCGAACATATATTTCGCGAGCTTGACGTCGACGCGCGTCGTCAGATGCAGAATGAGCAGTTGGCGCAGATAGGCGAACATGGCTTCGAACGCGACGAGCACCGCCATCGCGACGCAGAGGACGGACAGCGTGTTGTAAGCCTTGTAGTAGATGACCTTGTCTGAGAGCAGGCGCCAGAAAATGATCGGCGTCAGAGCCAGAAAACTGAGCACGATCGCGCAAATGGCGATGTCGCGAATGATCCAGCGCTCACGGAACAATAGGGCGAGAACGAAGCCGATGCTGAACGGCTGCGACTCATCGGAGATTTCATAGTTGCGCTTAACGAGGATGGTCTCGCCCGTCCAGACCTCTTCGAAGCGCGGACGATCAATGATGAGCGGCGCATCGTCGCTCGCGTTTGGATCCTGAAGAACGATGCGCGTCTGATCCGCTTCCCCGTCGATCCGGCGCAGCACCATATTCGCGCCATTCTTCAGTCTGACGACGGCCGGCAGAGTCTTCTTGAGTTGGCTCAGCCGGCTCCCGCTAAGCCGCAGCGCGCTCGCCTTGAGCCCCGCCGACCGCGCGCATTTGAGGAGTTGGGAAGCGGAGACCTCTTCTCCGGTGAGGAGATTGTCGCGGATCAATTGGGCGATCGTCAGATGCAAGCCATGATGGCGCGCGACAATGACAAGGCAGGCGAGGCCCGTGGGCTCGACAGGCCCTTCTGGAGCGAATTCCGTCGCGACAGTCGCTGCGCCCGTCGTCAACGACATTGTGCGCCTCGGCATGTTGACGTCAATGCGAAACCCCTCTGAACAGCGTGCGCGCCGCCGTTCGAAATGTGTGACTGACAAGCCGGCGACGGGCGCTGGATTGAGGCCCGTCGCCCTTCGCCGCCATTCTTCGTTCGGGCGCGCGGGCCCCAAGCGGGACCCCTGGAGCCGCGGCGCCAAGCGCCCGTCCTCGCCAGCCCCAGGAATGGCAGAACAATTGGCGCTCGGCGGCTGTGGCGCTCCAGAACCGCCGACGCCACGAAAGGGCTAGATGCTGGTGTGTTGGTGATCGTCGAAGACGATCTCCTGAACGTTGCTGACCGTGAAAGTCTGGCCGGTATCGGAGAAGTGAACCGTCGTAACCCCGCTGGTCGTCGAAATATGGACGGCTGAATTGTCCGCGTGGTTGTCGAAATCGAGCGTGTTCGTTCCCGTTCCGCCGTCGATCGTATCGCTGCCTGTGGCGCCGACGTGGAACGTGTCGTTGCCGGCGCCGCCATCGAGCGTATCGCCGCCGCCCTGTCCGGCGTAGATCGTGTCGGCGCCGGCGCCGCCCGACAGCAATTCGTGGGTTCCCGAGCCGCCGTGCAGCACGTCCGCGCCCGAGCCGCCCGAGAGCGTGTCCCACGCGCCAGTTCCGCCCCACAGCGTATCATTGCCCGAGCCGCCTGAAAGCGATTGATCGGCGCCGCTGCCGGCATGGAGCGCGTCGTTGCCTTTGCCACCCGAGAGCGTGTCAAAAGACCCCGTTCCACCCCACAGCGTATCGCTGCCTGAACCACCCGAAAGCGACTGATAGTCGCCGCTGCCGGCATGGAGCACGTCGTCGCCCTTGCCGCCGGCGAGCGTGTCGGACGTTCCCGTGCCGCCCCAGAGCGTATCGTCGCCCTTGCCGCCTTCCAGCAATTGGAAGTCGCCGGTCCCCGCGTGAAGAACGTCGGCGCCGTTGCCGCCGGCGAGCGTGTCGGAAGACCCGGACCCGCCCCAGAGCGTGTCGGCGCCCTTGCCGCCTTCGAGAAGCTGAAAGTCGCCGGTCCCGGCGTGAAGAACGTCGTCGCCCTTGCCGCCAACGAGCGTGTCGGAAGACCCGGACCCGCCCCAGAGCGTGTCGGCGCCGTTGCCGCCTTCAAGAAGCTGAAAGTCGCCGGTTCCCGCATGCAGCGCGTCCGGGCCGGAGCCCCCGTAAATCGTGTCGGAGCCTGCGCCGGCAAAGACCGTATCTCTGCCGTTGCCCATCTCGACGATGTTGTTGCCCGTCCCATCCAGATTCACGCTGTTGTCGCCGGCGCCGACGACGACGAGCTCGCTACCGGCTCCAGTGACGGTCACAGACGCGTCGGGATCGACGATGACCTGAAGGTTGGGATCGTCATCCGTATTCACCACGATCGATGACGGCGGAACGATGAGGACCTGAGGAAGATTGCCGTTGGCGTCCGCCTGGAAACCGGGATAACCGCCGATCTGCACGCTTACTGGCGGTGAATCGCCAGCGTTGTTGAGGTAGTCGATTATGTTCTGCCTGATTGCTGCATCGAAGCCATCAGTCTGGAGAATACTATCGAGGCTGTTAGCGCCCGTCAGAGGTAGATCGTAAGCAGCCATTTTCGAAATCCCCTCAATTATTTATCGACACATTTATTGACATCAACCAATTTTCTGGATCGATGTTCATAGAAAAATTACGATCGACGTATTGACGAGATGAAAAGTAAATATCAACATTTTTAGTGTTTTATTTCTCTTTCAGCCGGCAACGGACAGATTTATATAGTTAAGTTTTGAAATGCTTTAGCGTAAAGGTCGGAACTCTCACGATTTTTCTGGGACGAGATTCGTTTTATTTTCGACGCCTGAAAAATTCAGCAGCCGATATTTTTTTGCGGCGCATCATTTTCCCGTCAAAAGCTCACAAAGCCGCATTCTCAGGCCGATGGACCTCGTCGGACTGAAATACGGGCGGTTGTCCAACGCCCTTAGAGCGAAATCCTTCGGCGCCGCGGCATGCGATCTCGCGCCTGCGCCGGCTGATAGACGATGCCCGGTGTCCATGACGGCGAACCCGCTCTAAAATTCCACGGGAATTCGGTATTTATTTATGACTCGGCGTCTACGTCTAGAAATATTAATAGCAAAACTAATACAATATTATTTAAATTATACAACAATTATAATTATTAAATCAGCGGAAAAAAGGATTGAGTTAAATTTTTTAAAACTATTGACTTGCTAATCATCGTGAGCATAGAGTTTATAGTGCTGATTTTGGCGAATTAACTGTCCTATGCTGAAACAGATACCCGAGTAAACGCGTTGCGGGGGTCGGTATGGAGAACGCGAGAAAACACAAGATTGTCGAAGTCGAAAAGGGGTTATTTGTTCTTCGTTATGCCTCGGCAGAAGATGAAATTCGACCTCCGAAAGTCATGGTGTCCTCAGAGCCGACATCTGACAGGAATATTCAATTCGTTCTTCATCCCGACAACAATGAGGCGGTGATGTCGCGGCCCGGCGACGGCCTCGTCGTGCGCGCCGCGGCGCCGGGAAGGCTGACAGTTCATGTAAAGCCTCTCGCTGAGAACGGTTCCGTCGCAGCAACGGTCCGGATCGAGCCGCTGACGCAGAGCGTGGCGGCCCGTGAACCACAGATGAAGGCTTCCCCCGAAATTTCGCGAACATCGCGCGACTTACGCGATTTTCGCGTCCTCGCTCATGTCGCGAGCATTGGAGACGTCGCCGCCCGCGCCGAACAATGGCTAGCCGGACCGTCGGCGCCGTCGAGGATCGAAGGGCTCTCGATCGAATGGCCTGGCAAGCCGGACGATCTTGATATCTGCTATTCCGTCAAGACCGCGAGAGCACAGGCCGTGTCTGGACAAATCATGCAGTCCGGGGGGTTCGCGGGCACGCGCGGCAAAGCAGTTCCCCTTGTTGGCGTTATGATGGAAATGTCGGGACCGGGCGCCGCTCATTTTCAATTTGTCGCCGAAGCCATTTTCCTTGGCGCGCCGGCCATGCGCCTAACAGGAAAACGCGTCGTTCTCTCGGGGCCGACTGGGCGTGAGCCGCTTGTCGGTCTCCGACTGAGCGTGCAGGAGCTCGATGTCGAGCGGCCGAGCGAGCCGCGGCTGACCCCGATCCGCCCTGCTCGCGCGTCGAGCCGCGTTCGCGTCTTTCGAAGCAGCGTCCAGCACGATCATCTTGCGGCCTCCTCATAGGGCGGCGGCCGCGCCGACCCCTTGAGATGGCTTCTCTTTCCTGACAGTGACCGTTGCGAGCTTCGAACATGGCAAGCGATCGCACGATCTTTGATGAGCCTCACCACCAGTCGCTCGAACTGCTTGCCGCACGAGCGCTCGCCGACAACAATCCGATGACGGCTTTCCGGTTGGCCGATCGCCGTTGCCGGATATCTCCCGCTCCCGAGCCGCATAGCTACATTCTGCGCGCCGAAGCTGCGCGCCGGATGGGCGACAAGACGAACGCTATTTCCGATATCGAGAAAGCGATCGAACTTGCGCCCGACGACATTGCCGCCAACCGCAAATTGCTGGCTTGGGGCGGGCGCGCTCAGCGGACTCGGGCCGCCCAGGCCCTTATTGCAAATGATCGCGATCCGGGCATGTTGCGAAAGGCGGTTAAAGCGCTGTTCGATGACGGGCGAATGGCCTTTGCGAAGCTGTCGGTTCTCGACAACGCGATCGAAGGCTGGGCCGCTTGGCAAGGCCGAGGGGCGTTCGAAATCGCGATAGCCGGCGGCGCCAACAATATGACCGCCACCTTCGATCCGGACCCCTTCCATCCGCTCGCTGGCGACGGCGCCGCGGTAAGTTTCTCTCTGGCGAGGCCCATGTCGGCGTCCCCACAAACCATTGTGCTGTCCGGCCCACACGGCGCCTTCCATTCCCTGCGAACCGCGGCGAACGACAGAGGCGTGTTTTCTCCACGCCGCTTTGCGTCCGCTGCGGTCGCTCACGAGGCGCCAGCGACGGTCATTGTGCCGATCTACGCAGATTATGAGTCGACACGGGCCTGCCTCGACAGTCTTCTTGCGGAGATGAGGACAGCGCCGCGTCATCGAGCGCTGCTTGTCAACGACGCAACGCCTGATCGGCGCATCGCGGATCATCTTGCGACGCTCGCGGGCGCCGAGCGCGTCAAGGTGCTGACAAATTCGCACAACCTCGGCTTCATCGGCTCGATCAACCGCGCGCTGGCCCACGCGCCCGACGGCGACGTCATCCTGCTCAACGCTGACACGATCGTGCCGTCAGGCTTCATCGACAGACTTTCTGCCGCCGCGCATTCATCGGTCGACATCGGCACGGTCACGCCGTTCTCCAACAACGGCGAATTTACCAGCTTCCCCTTGGCGAACATCGCCAATGACCTCCAGACGCCGGCGGAAATCGAACGCATCGGCCGTATCGCTGCTTCGGCAAACGACGGAATCGTCGTCGACATCCCAAGCGGAATCGGCTTTTGCCTCTATGTGACCAGCGCTTGCCTCGACGCGATCGGCCCGCTCTCGGAAGACTATCATCGCGGTTATCTCGAAGACGTTGATTTCTGTCTCCGGGCGCGCGAACGCGGATTCAGAAATGTCTGCGCGGCGTCGACCTATGTCGGTCATGCCGGCACGAAATCATTCGGATCAGAGAAGCGGTCGCTTGTCGTGCGCAATCTCGAAACGCTGGAGCGCCGCTTTCCAACGCATCGCGGGGAATGTGCAGCCTTCACGCTTGCCGATCCCCTCCGCACGGCGCGCGAGAGGATCGAGCGGGCCGCCGCTCCGCCGCGCCGCCGCCCGCGTCTTCTGGTCACGCGCGAGGGCGCTTTGAGCGAAATTGCGCGCGCACGGGCCATAAGGCTCGCCGCGCGAGGCCGGCGCGCAATTATTCTCGAAATGCGTCGAGGAGCGAGTGGAGCAAACGCGCGGCTGTTCGATCCGGCGGGCGGGCTGCCTCAATCGGTTCAATTCGCGCTCGCGTCTGCGGACGAACGATCGGCAATGCACGCCTATCTGTGCAAACTTCGTCCGTCGGGCATCGAATTTCTCGACGCCGCCCGTGTCCCGGCAGTACTCGCGGATATGCTGTTCGATCTTAACATTCCCCACGACATGGTCATCGCCGACGCCGGTTTGCACGATTGTCGTTATGGCTTTTTCGACGGCAAGCCGATCCCTCGCCGCATTGCGATAGGTAAGCGAGATGACGGCCAAGACCAGAATTTCTTGGGTAAAGACAGTCATTCGATCGCGGTCTGGCGGACGATCGCCACCAAAGCGCGCAGAATTCTTGCGCCATGCAACGGAGCGCGCGCTTTCGCATCGAGGATATTGCCGAACCGGACAATCATCTTGGACAAGACGCCCAATCGCACGCGCGCGCCACGCCGACGGCGCGCCGCGCGCGTGCGCAATCTCGGCATTGTTCCCATTCGATCCGACGTTCAAGAACAGCGCCTGCTAGGCTCCATCGCGCGGGCATTCACGAGCGCCCGACCCGAGGTCTTCATCACCGTGATCGGCGCGACTCTCGACGATTTCAACCTCATGCAATTCGGCAATATATCCGTGGCTGGAAAAGTCGATGAGAACGAATTCGCACGTGTGATCGAGGCTTACCGGCTCGATGCGCTGTTTGTCAGCGCCGCACGCCCCCTTTTCGGACATCCGGCAATGTCGCTCGCCGCCTCGTCGGCCCTCCCGGTCTCTTTTCTCGACTGGACCATGGGCGAGATCAAGCCGCGACAGGGGGATCTTGCAATCGACCCACGCTCCGACCTGGACGCTATCGTCGGCGCGCTGGCGAAATGGATTGGACACTGATGACGCGCGCCCGCCCGCAGCGCAATCCTGACCCGCTCGCTGATATGGGCATGCGGACGAGATTTGTCCGCACCGGGCGCAGAACCTTTTGCGGGCATATCGCGAGCGCAAGCGACCCGACACGCAAGTTCACGGTGGAGATATTCCTGGACGGCTTTCCCATCAAGGTCGTACGCGCGGACGCGCCTGTACCTGAACTCACGGAAGCGCGGATCGGCGACGGTTGCTACGGTTTCTCGTTTTCTCTCTCGGACGAACTTACGAGCGAGAGCGCCGTGATCGATGCGCGTGTGGCTAATTTGGGCGAAGCCATCGGCGTTCCCATCATTCTCGACGGACCTTTCGAGGAGCAGCCGCGTCATTCCGGCCCTGGAGCCTTACGCTGGCTGAGCGGGCTCCGCTTTTCCGGCTGGATCGCGGGCGATCTGCAAGACGCAGCGGTGAATATTTTTGTCGACGGGCTCCTGGTCATGCGCGTTCGCGCCGCCGCGTGGAGCCACATGGGGGCCGGCGAGGACAATGCGCGCGCGGTGCGCGCCTTCGACGCGCATCTGCCCGAGCGTTTCGGAGACGGCGCGGTGCATCAGGTCGATGCGAAGGACGATAGAGGCGAAAGTCTTGAGGGAAGCCCGCTCGCCTTCCTCGCCTTCGCCGGCGGGCTCGATGAATCCATGCTCGCGGGCGGCGTCGGCGAACAAAACCGCGCGAGAGCCGAGCTTTTCAATCGATTAATGCCCATGTCGACACCCTTCGCCGATTATCAGAGCTGGCGTGAGCGCTTTGCAGTTCCGCCGCACGGGTCCGTCGCGCTGCGCGGCGCGGTGATCATGGTCGGGCCTGGCGCGGCCGACGAAACGCTTGCAAGCCTTCGCGGCCAAACAGATGAGAGATGGATCGCGGCATCGCTGCCGCCGACATCCGATCCCATGGGCTTCACGAGCGCCGATCTTCTCGACTTTCTCGACGGCGATGGCGCGACTTGCGATTTTATTCTCTTCACACTCGCGGGGAGTGTGCTTTCTTCGTCCGCTCTGTCCAGGATCGCTGATGCGCTCGATAATCTCGAAGATGTCGATGTCGTCTTTGCCGACATCGACATCCAGAGCCGGAACGGATCGAGCTGGCCGCTCGCGTTTCCTGCTTTTGACTATGAGCGCATGCTTGAACAGGGATATTGCGCCTATCTCTTTGCGCTGCGCCCCGCGACCGCGCGACGCTCGGCGGCGAACGGAGCATCCAATCTCTATCGTCTCTTCCACGGCGTTCTGGAGAACGGCGCCGCATCCGTTCGCCGCATCGCACATCTGCCAGGCCCGCTAGCAACGCTCCCGACGCTTAATGTGAAGGCAATGGGTGAGGCGCTCGCGACGGCGTCCAATGCGCACCTGCGAAGCAGAGGGATCGCGGCGACGGCGACAATGTCCTCTGCGAGCGCCCTCCCCAGTTGTCGCGTCAAAAGACTCATCGAACGGCCGCGGGTGACCATCATCATCCCCACACGCAATCAGCCGCGCTTACTGCGAGGTTGCGTCGAGTCGATCCGTCCGGTCGCGGAGCAAATGGACGCGGAGATCATGGCGGTCGACAACGGCTCATCCGATCCGGACGCCTTGGACTATCTGGCGGCGTTGGAAGACGCTGGCGCGACTGTGCTGCGCATTCCTGGCCCCTTCAACTTCGCTCGGCTAAACAATTACGCGGCCGAAGCGGCGAGTGGCGATGTCCTCTGTCTTCTCAACAACGATATCAAAGCGCTCGACGCCGATTGGCTGGGAGAGATGCTGAGCCGCCTCGCAGAGGGTGATGTCGGCGCCGTCGGCGCGCTGTTGTTGTGGCCAAGCGGCGTTGTCCAACACGGCGGCGTCGTGCTGGGTCCGAAATTCGAAGCCGCGCACGCCTTTAGAGACCGCATGGATGGCGAGCCCGGTTATGGCGACATGCTTCGCGTCGCGCGCGAATGCAGCGCGGTGACGGCGGCGTGTTTGACGACGCGGCGAGAAGATTACCGCGCAGTCGGCGGCATGGACGAGCACCACTTTCCGGTTAATTTTAATGACGTCGATTATTGCCTCAAATTACGCGCCCTCGGGAAGCGCATCGTCTTTACGCCGCATGCCAAGCTGATGCATCTGGAATCGGCGAGCCGCGGCACGGACCGACATAGCGACCGCAGGCCGCGCTTTGAGCGGGAGCTCAGGAACCTGCGCGCCAAATGGGGCGATGCGCTCGCTTCAGACCCCTATTACAGCCCAATACTCGGGCTCGATCCCAACCCGTTCTCGGCGCTCGCCTCGCGGCCCCGTGCGATGGCGGCGCGTCTCAATGCTCCGCCTGTCCCCAACGAGCCGCCATTATGGCTCTGATTGACGGCGCGATATGCGGCCGCATGTCCTCAACAAGAAAGCCGGTAAAAATGGATCGCCCCGCCAACGACCCGACCAAGTCATGGCTTCCTGGATTCCAAGGGAACGAAGCGTATTTGCGCGCCTCGTATCTGGTCCAAAGCGGACCTTTCGCATGAATGTTCTGTTCGTTCATAACAATTTCCCGGCGCAATACCGGCATATTGCGATCGCGCTCGCGCGCGACCCAAAGGTGCGCGTCTGCGCGATAGGCGCCGCCGCGTCGCGCGGACTCAAGAGCGTCAACACCGTCAAATACAGCCTCGATAGTGTCGATGTGGCGGCGACGCATCCATTTGCGCGCCGTTTCGATCTTGAAAGCCGACGAGCCGAACAAGTTCTCTATGCCCTGTCGTCGCTGATCGCGTCTGGATTCACGCCCGATGTCATCATGGCTCATCCCGGTTGGGGCGAAACGCTGCCGCTGCGCGCACTCTTTCCGCGCGCACGCTTCATCCTCTATTGCGAATTCTTTTATGGGGTGACCAACCGCGATGTCGGGTTCGATGCGGAATTTGCCGAGACGGGAGTCGATGGACATGTCGCGCTTCACGCAAAGAACGCTGCGACGTTACTAGCCCTTGCCGACTGCGACGCCGGCGTTGCGCCAACACCGTGGCAGCGCTCAACATTTCCCAGCGAATTCCAGCGCAAGATTCACGTCATCCACGAAGGCGTCGACGTCGATCTCGCAAAGCCCGCGGACGATGCAACATTCGCACTCGCCTCCGGGCGGAAATTGCGGCGGTCCGACGAAGTTGTGACTTTCGTCGCGCGCAATCTTGAGCCGCTGCGCGGTTATCACATCTTCATGCGCGCTCTGCCACGCATTATGGCTCTGCGCCCCAAGGCGGAGATTTTGGTGGTGGGCGCCGAGGGTGTGTCATATGGCGCGCCCGCCCCGCCAGGAACGACCTGGCGGGCGAAGTTCCTCGCCGAAGTCGATGGCAAGATCGACAGAAAAAGGATTCACTTCACCGGTCCCCTGCCCTATCGCGACTATATCGCGGCGTTGCAGGTTTCGTCCGCGCATATTTATCTCACCTATCCATTCGTTCTGTCGTGGTCATTGATCGAGGCGATGAGCACGGGATGTCTGGTGATCGGCTCCGATACGGAGCCGGTGCGGGACGTGATTGACGGTCGAAACGGGATACTGACGCCGTTCTTCGACAATACCGCTCTCGCTGACCGGGTGGTTGAGGCGCTTGCGCATCCGGGCGATTTTCGGGGCATGAGGACTCGCGCGCGGCAGACGGCGCTCGATCGCTTCGATTTGCAGCGCGTATGCCTGCCACAAATGCTTTCATTTGTTCGCGGCGATGAAGGTGCGCGACGGGCCCCCAAGGCGACTTCGTCCAGTCAATCCCGCGTGCGTGTTTTCGTCGGCGCTGGCGCGAGCGCGCCGCCAAGATCTTGACCGTGGGAATACCACCCACCCCTGGCAAAGGGGACGCACGTACTGTGACGCGTCGAGCCGCGGGCGGAGCGTCCATTGCCGGCAAACGACGGTTAACTAAATCAGGGGCAATCTGGCCGCTTGCCCGCCGAACGCGCTATTGATCTGCTGCTGGAACGAGTGCGACGAAGGGGCAGCACGTCATGTCCGTCGTAAGGCGATCTGCCGCCAATCAATATATTCAGCGCTGCAAAGGCAAACCTTTCGCGCCGACAAAATATGTGCGACAGGCCGTGTCACGATGACCAGCGGCGAGGGCGTCGAGCGATCTGACGTTGAGGTCGCGGCCGCCGCGCGTAGCGCCTCGGCGGATGCCGTCGAACATAGCGATGCGCTCCCTAAGCAGGACGTCGCCGCGCTTGTCAGCTTCGGCCATTCCCTGCTCGCCGGCGCCGATCCGGCGGGGGCGCTTGAAGTTTTTCAAGAAGCCCGCGCACTCGCGCCGGATAATCTCGCCATTCACAACGAGATCGCCTATCTCTTGCGGCGGCTGGGAAGAGCGGACGAAGCGGAGACGATTTTTCGCGCGATCCTCAGAGCGGCGCCGGCGCACGCCGGCGCGCTCGCGGGCCTTGGCTACCTCTTGAGGGCGCGCGGCGTTCACGTCGAGGCGCTCACGGCGTTCGAGGAAGCCTTGGCGACAGGGCATGGCGACCTCGATCTCAAGATCGAGGTCGCGCATGAATTGCGCGCGCTTCGACGTTTTGACGAGGCGGAGCGCGCCTATCGCGACGCGCTCGTGATCGCGCCTGGACGCGCCGATGCGCTGATCGGACTCGCCCAAGCGCTTCGCGAACGCGGCGACCTGGGAGGCGCGCTCAGCGCCTTCGAGGCGGCAGCTCAGGTAAACCCTCATAATCTCGAAGCGCGCAATGCGATCGGCTATCTCCTGCGCCAAATGAAACGCCCATCCGAGGCCGAGGCGGTGTTCGCGAGCATCGTGTCGAATGCGCCGGGCCACGGCGGCGCTCTGGTCGGCCTGGGTTATATTCGTGGCGAGCGAGGCGATTACGAGGAAGCGCTGGCGGCCTTCGAGGCCGCGGCTGCGCATGACGCTCATAATCCCGCCATACGAATTCAGATCGCGCATCTCCTGCGAAAGATGGATCGACCCGACGAGGCGGAAGCCATGTTTCATCGGGTTCTCGACGACGCGCCGAATAGCGTTTCCGCGATGATCGAAATGGCCAAGCTCAAGAAATCGCGCGGCGATCGCGCCGGCGCGATGGCGATCTTCGCGACGGCGATCGAGAAGAGCCCGGGCAGTGCGGGTCTGCGCGTCGAATTCGGTTATCTCTTGCGAGAGATCGGTCGCGCGGAGGAGGCGCGCGAGGCATTTGACGCGGCGCTGAAGTCAGAGCCGCTCGGCGCACCAGCGCTCTGCGGCCTCGGTTGGTTGATGGTTGACGTCTACCGCCTCGACGAAGCGCAGGCCTATTTCTCGCAAGCGCTGGAGGCCAATCGGCGGGATCCGGCGCCTCGCCTCGCCCTTGGTCACGTCGCGCGCCGTCGCGGCGACCGTACCGCGTCGCTCGCCTTTTTCGAATCCGTTCTCGGCGTCGAACCGGAGAACATCGACGCCAAGCTCGAACGCGCCGTTGAATTGCGCGATCGCGGCGCATTTGTCGAAGCGCGTGAGATGATCGAGTCGGTGCTTGTCGCCAATCCGAAGCACGTCTCTGCTCGTTTACAATTCGCACAATTGGAGGAGAGGCTCGGCGATTCGGCCGCCGCGTTGCGCACGGTTCAAGTCGCTTTGACAACCAGTCCGCGTCATCCCTCAGCGTTGCTGGCGGCGGCAAGGGCGAACCGGAATCTTGGCAAGCCGCATGAAGCCCAAGATATCATCAGGCGCGCGCTCGAACAAGACCCGAACAATCTCGAAGCCCTCATTGACCTCGCAGACAGCACAATGGCGGCCGAGGATTTCGGCGGCGCTCGCGCGGTCGCGTGGGCGGCTATCGCCGCCCACCCGCATCAGGTCTGGCCCTATCTTCAGGCCGCGCGCGCCGCCGCCCAATCGGGCGACGCCGCCGAAGCGTCGGAGATCCTGGACGACGCCCTAAGGCAGTGCGGCTCGCAACCTGAAATCGTGGCGACCCGCGTCCAGCTCGCCCGCCAGGCGCGCGATTGGCCGGCCGCGCGTGAAGCGCTTGCCCGGGCCTCTTGCGACTTCGCGGGCAGTTTCTTTCTCTGGTCGGAGACAATGCTTGTTGCGATCGCAATCGGCGATTTCGCGAGCGGAGAGGCGGCGCTCGCTCGCGCGCCCGTGAGCTCCACCAAAGATCAGGCGCGAGTCCGCTTGTTTCGCGCGCAAATGCTTGAGGCGCAGCGCCGATATGACGAGGCCATTGCTGAATATCGCGCCGCCGCGCAGCTTGATCCCGCCGATAGTTGGACCCATGGCGAGCTTGCCCGTGCGTGCCTGATCGGGCTTGAACTCGACGCGGCGCTCGACGCTCTGCGTATGTCGGTGCATCTGGACGCTTCAGGCCACATTCTGCGCGGCCAATCGCTGAACGCGTCGCAACATCCTCTTGGCCAGATCATCGATGAATTCCTGCTCGATCGCGAAATCTTGCGGGAATTGCAAGACGCCCGTCGCCTGCCTGTTGCCGATCGGCTCGCGCTCTTGAGCGATGTTGTGCGGCGAAACCCCTCGCAGACGGCGCCCGCGATCATGCTCCTCATCGCTTTGAGACAGAGCGGGCAATTCGCGCAATCCGCAAGCGACCGCCATGACGAGGCCGCGCCGACGATTCCCAGGCGCATCGTGCAGTTCTGGGACAGCGCCGAGCCGCCGCGCGACATTCAGGACATCATGCGGAGTTGGCGAGACAAGCATCCCGACTTTGCCTACCGCCTGTTTGACGACGCCTCGGCGAAGGCCTTCCTCATATCGCGCTTTCCGATCGACGTTGTTCGCGCTTTCATGCGGGCCCGTCACCCTGCGCAGCGCGCCGACATATTCCGCCTCGCCTATCTGAGCGCGGAGGGCGGATTCTACATTGACGCGGACGATCGCTGCCTCGCGCCGATCGCGACCTTCGCGCCGGCGGGAGCCTCCCTGGCGCTCTACCAAGAGAATTATGGAACGATCGGCAATGATTTCATCGGGGCCATGTCGGGCCATCCGATCATCGCGCGCGCGCTCGTCATGGCTGTCGAGGCGATGAATCGAGGAGATTCGGACACATTGTGGCTGTCGACGGGACCGGGACTCTTTACGCGCGCTTTCGCGCAGGTCGTCGTTGAGACGCCCGATTGGCGTCGCGGGACGATCGTCCGCGAGCTTGACGCTGCGCAGCGCGCCATAGGCCTGCATTGCCCCGTTTGTTACAAACAGACGAACAAGCACTGGACCCGGGCTGCCCGGCGCAATATCGCCGCCGTCTCGAAATAGCGCAGGCCGGCCAACGCCCGCGGCGCTACGCCTTCCGCTTGGCGCGCACTTTGCGTTTTCTGGCCGGTTCGCTGGCTGCCTTCCCACCGAACAATTGCTTCGTGACCTCCTCGATATAGGCGTCCTGCAGCGTGGTCACCCCGCGAGGATCAGCGAGTCTTTCAGCGACCGCGCGGTGCATCCGGCGAATCTCATCGACATGTTTCTGGGCCTTTAGCGAATGGGTGACGCTTTGCGCGTGGCGGCGGTGCACATTGAGAGGGTCGGCGACATAGGCGATTTTCGCGCCGGGAACAGTGAGGCATTCGATATAGAGCCGCCAATCGCCGGCCATCTTATATTGCGAAAGCTCATCGCGGCAGGCGCTGAGACAACGCAGCAGCGCGTCGCGTCGCCAAACGACGGAGCTGACATTGAGGATTGTATTCTTCACAGACAGGAAGCGACGCAGAAAGTCGGCGCCTTCGAACACCTCGCTGCGCGACAGCGCGCCAGGTTCGATCGTTTCGAAATATGGCTTATAGCTGGCGTAGACGGGCGCGCCAACTGCGTCAATCGAGCGCGAATCGCAAAAGGCGATTTCGATCGCTGGATCAGTGCGCATGGCCGCAAGCATCGTCGCTAGAAACGACGGTTCAGAGAGGTCGTCCGCTTCCGCTACCCATATATAGTCGCCTTGCGCCATTTCGGCGGCCTTCGCCCATTGTGCGAAGACGGAGCCCGAATTGACATCGTTGATGACGAGCGTGATGTCGCGCTCGCGCTCCTCGGCGACCCCTTCGATGACCTCGACGCTATTATCCCGCGATGCGTCGTCGAGAACGATGACTTCCTCGACCGGATGCGTCTGATCGAAAATCGTGTTCAGCCGATCGGCAAGACAATGAGCGTAGTTGTAGTTCGGCACCGTCACCGACACGGATGCAAGGTCCGGCAGGACAAGGCGAAGGAGGTCGCGAACATAAGGCGGAAAGCCGAAACGTTTCTCGATCGCTTCCTGCGCCCGCGCCTGCATAGCCCGGTCGGGTCCATCGGCGATCAGCTTCCTCAGTTCGGCGGCCATCGCTGGAGCGTCGCAATAGGGAACGACGAGGCCGAGCGCTTCCTCCTTGAGGAAATCGGCGATGCCGCCGCTACGGTCGAATGCGATCACCGGCGCGCCGACGCTCATCGCTTCGAGCGCTACGGTCGGGAAAGGGTCCTCGCGCGAGGTCAGCAGAAGCGCGTCCGCGGCGGAAAAGAACGCGGCGACATCGCTGCGATAACCGACCATGTGCAGCGTCCCGGCGGCGATCGCCTCGGCCATCTCGCCTGCGAGCCATTCCTTCAGATTAGGATCGATGCCGCCGACCCAGCAAAAGTGCGTCGTCGGCCGCGTCGAGCGAAGAAGGCGCCAAACTTGAAGAAAGAGGTCGAATCCTTTGCGCATGTCAGCATAGCCGACCCCAAGGACCAATCGCGCGCGGGCGTCGAGCCCGAGTTCCTTGCGCAACGCCTCGGCCTCTGCGGGCGCGTAAATCACCTGCTTGTATGAGCCCTGCGGGCGGATCATGAGCTTTTCGCTGGCCGGCAAGCCGAGCGCCTCGATGACCTTCTCGCAGACGAAGGCCGAGGCGAAGACGACATGCTTGGCGCTTGCGATGCCAGCTCGCGCCGATCCTTCAAGCGCTTTTTCTCGCAACAGACGCGGGAGTTCGTGAATGAGAAGGATGCTTCCTACGCCCTGAGCGGCCAGCAGCAGCGCGGCGTCGCCCGAGGCGGACGTGTTGACGATCGCCGCCGAAAATCGTCGCGCCGAAAGCTCGCGGATTCGCGCGGCGAGCGCATTCCGATCTTTGGCGACGGTGAGCGGCGCGACCGCGGAATAATCGCTCTCCATCGCGCCGCCGGCGAGCAGAAGAAATTCGATCTCCACGCCGAACGCGCTTTGCAGCGTCTTGCCGATATTGAGGAGAAGCTGCTGGGCTCCGCTTGGAAACGCATCGTGTCCGACGAGCAACAGCCGCGGCCGCCCGGCGTCCTGCGTCGCACCCACGACGCCCCTTCCGGTGGCGTTGAGATAGGCGGCGCCGAAATGCAGGTCCGGCTCAAGGTAGGCCCCTTCGCACCATTCGTTCCACGCGTTGACGCAGACGATTGGCTCGCCGAAAAAGCTATTGCGCTGGGCTCGCTCCACAAGCGCCGACAGCCACGCCTCGTATTTCGCAGGCGTGGAGCCATGAACCACGAGGCCCGCGCCTTGCCGACGCGCATCGTTATCCCAACTCGGAACAATCGTCTTGATCAGCGGGAAAGATGGACGCGCTTCCTCAAGCGAGCGTTTGACGAGATCGTCATAGGCGAAAATCTGACCTGAGAAGGTGTCGTCGAGAATTTGCGGATCGAAATCCGCCAGAGGAATATTCTTCGTGAGCTTATGCGGCGGAAACTCAATGGCTCCATCGAGACCGAAAGCGGACGGATCATAGTCGTCAAAGCTCTGACTCATGATGATGATTGGGTTCTCGCCGAACTGATCGACGAAGAGCGAGCGCCAGCGCGCGATCGTCCTGGCAGTGCTGGGAATGAGACTCGGCCGATAGATCATCATGAGCGGCCGGCCCTGGATTCGAATATAGCGCCGGTCGGAGAAGTGCCGAGCATATTCCTTCACGAGGCGCGCGTCGTCATCCTCGCGATAGTCCTGCGAGATCAGCACCTCGCTTTCCATTCCGTCCCAGCGCCGCGTCCAATTCTCGTTCGCCCACATCAGGCAGAACGGCATATCGATATCGGGCGCCTGGAGAAATTGCTCCAACGGTCTTTCGAGCAACCTTTTGCCGTTGAACGTGTAGTAGTAAAATACGAATCCGTACACGCCGGCCGCCTTGGCCATCTCCGCTTGCTTGCGCATCGTGTCGATATCTGCAAGCGAATAGAAGCCGAGATCGCGCGGAATGCGAGGTTGATAATGGTCCTTGAAGCGCGGTTGACCGCGCGCAATGTTCGTCCATTCGGTGAAGCCCTTGCCCCACCAAGCGTCGTTCTCAGGGAATGAATGGAATTGCGTGAGGTAATAGGCGAGGATCTTGGCGCGCCGGTGGCTGCCCATTGGCAGCGGTCGGAATTCCTCAAAATGCGGCCCGGGCTTGGTGAATCGTTTGACCTGGGCGGAAATCGTCGCATCGTTCTCCGGTGGGACGGGGAATATATCGGGCTCGCCGCGATGCTCCAGATAATGGTCGAGAGGGTTGCGCTCCGGATTCCGCCGGAGATAGCGCTGCCGGTAGAATTTCGTATCGAAATTCGCGGAAGGATTGCGGCCTTCGCGATGACCCCATGAGATAAAATGATCGAAGGGATCGCCGCCGGCGGCGGCGATGTCCTTATAGGTCTCAAGATAATATTTCGCGTCGAATTCCGGGATCGGGCTGAAGGGGCCGAACCGGTGCTTGAGATAATGCGCGAGCGCGCCTTCATCCGGCGCGAGCGCATAGGTCGCGCGATACCACGCCGGATCGAAATAACGGCACGGTCGACGCCCCTCACGCTCCCCGAGCGAGATATAGTGCAGGAGCGGATGCTGACCGGCGATTTTCACTTCCGCATTGGTTTCAAGATACCAAATCGGATCGAAGACCGGATTGGGCCGACGCCCTTCCAGATAACCGTAGTGAAAGAAATGCTTGAGCGGATCCCTGCCCGCCTCGATGACATCGGGATTGCTCAGGCCGTAGTAGTCCTCGTCAAAGAGCGCGCTCGAGCGGAGCAGTGCGAAGACTTCCGATAAATCGCTTTCGGACGATTGCTCGCTCGGCGGCGTCTTCGACGAGGCGTCGCGATCCGGCTCTTCGGTCGCCGCCGCGACGACCGGCGCCTTGGCCGTCGCCTGATGTCGCGCCCGGGTCCGGGCGGCGCGGGACGAACGAGCAAGATTGTTGAGAAATTCAGACATGTCGCCCCGTCGAATGAAAGGTAGCGCTTATTCAAGCGTCAACATCAAAGAGCGCCGGGGGCGCGGTCCTCAAGCGGCGACGCCCGGGGCCCTGACGAGCGCGCTTGCTCGTTCGGCGAGCCTCTCGCGGGTCGCGCGCGACACTTGCCTGGACGCCTTGGCGCGCGGATAGGGCATTTCGACCATCGTCGCGTCGTCGAGACCCAGCGCTTCGCGCTCGCGCCAATTGTCGAAGCCCATGCGATCGACATTGTCGACGAAGGTCTCGGCAGGGGCATTCTCGGCGAGGATCAGCGCGTGCCCATCCACTTCGACGTGATAATAGATGAAAATCGGCGGGACCTCGCGGCTGCGCACAATCGAGACGCCGTTGATAAGGCTGCCTGCCTGGATCAGCGCGCCATCGACAAACAAGGCGTGTTCGGGCGACAGATGCAGATCGCGCGCCGGAACGCCGTCCGCGAGCGCTCCAGCCTTCACGCAAACGGGCAATCGCAAGTCGTCGACGAAGAGCCGCGCCACAGTTTGCCGGCCGATCCATCGCACGGGAACGGCGTCGCCGACCGTGGTCAGCACGAGATCGCCAATCGCCAACATCTCGACCGGCGTCTCGCCGGAAGGCGTCTTGATCCGCGTGCCGGGCATGAAGCAGATATGCTCGCCGCCATGCTCTTCATGCAGTTGATGGGGATGCTTTCCGGAAAGCTCGTCCTGCGTGAAGAAGAAATAATCGCCGTGCGAATCCTTGGCGATGAAGCCCTGGTCTCCCGCGGCGTCGGTCGCGCGCGACACGAAGGTCAAGGATTCATCCGCACCGCTGTGGCCGTGATGGCCGCCATGCTGATCATCGCCAAGCTTCGTATTGATTTTGAATTTGTCGTGATCGCGCAACACCGCCTCGTCGTCGGAGACTTTGACGTGGGTTGCAACGGGCTTCGTACTCTCGATGATGAATTTCCCGTCATCGTCCTCGACCGCGTAAACATAGCCGAACGTTTCGGAATAGGTCGTCATGGATCGCCCCCGTCCAACTTGGCTTACAACTCGTTACCAGACGAGCTTAACAAATTCGGTGGGGCGGCCAAGCATCGGCCCGACAATCCTCCCTATACGGTTCAAAAATTGTTGCCGGCAAGACGCGCATTTGTGACGAATGCGCAGGGTCCTGAAAGCGCGCATCGAGCGACCGGGCGACCTCGAAGGCGCACATCGTGGCGACGTTCGACATTATCGCGATCGCAACCCAGCCTGGGATCGCCATTCACGATTGTTTCGGCATCGAGCGACGCGTTCATGCGTCGCCGCGCGGCTTGAGACGGATCTAAACGAGGCCGACAGCGGCGGCCCGGATCAATGCAGCAGCATTTCCACGCCGATGCTGCGAATCTCCGCCGGCTTGATGAGCGAGGTATGAGCGACACGCACCGAATGCAGCGGCCCGTCGAGCTTCTCGCGCCAGAAGGCGAGGAATTTCATCAGCGCGGGAAATCGCGGCGCCAGATCGTAGTCCTGCCAGACGTAGCTTTGCAGCAAGATAGGATGATCGGGCAACCGATAGAGGATTTCCGCCGTCGTTAGGCTGAACCCTTCCAACTGACGCACAAACTCTGGAGAAGCGACCGTACGAGCCATAGCGCAAACCTCCTTCGTCCTGAGGTCGGCGTCGCTATGCCCGGACTCGCCAGGCAAACCGCCGCCGAGAAGCCTATTGCGCGCCGGAAAGGTTAATCCGGCGTTAACCACGAGCAATGCCGGGCATTCCAATTCGCAAAGGAGGCCCAAGGCTGCGTTTTGACTGAGCAATTCGCGGGCCAGACAATCCTCGGCCTTTTAATCGTTATTTGTGCAGGCGTCAGAAAAACTGGGCGCCTTCGGGCAAAACGAAAGCTGTCG
>NZ_LMUI01000011.1:946129-971464 GCF_009765995.1 Methylocapsa sp. S129 | reverse complement strand
CCATGACCCATCGCGCCCCGCAACAAAAGGCGCTTGAATCACACATCGACCCTAATGGGAATCACTCGTGTGAATGCCGTAGCCCACAAGGGGGGAGGGAATATTGGCGTCCTTTCAATGTGGCTGGCGCAGACCACTGGCGCTTGATGGGCTTAGATCGAAACGGGCTCCGCTCGCATGACGCCGCCGATTCCGTGATAAGTGATGCCGCTGGCGCCCGTCCGGCGTTGTGTCTTGTTTCAAGGAGCGAACGCATGACGATGGTGGCTTTGGTCGCGGGCGTCTCGACAGGCGTCGGCAGGAGCGCGGCGTGAGGTTTTTGCTTGTCGTTCTGGCGCTGTTCCTCGCCGACGCGGATTTCGCCCAGGCGCAAACAGCGGCTCCGTCGGAAGAGACAAGGCGCAATGTCGATACGGCCGTCGTCTTCGCTTTGGCGGCCGATCATCTCTGCGGAACCGCCTATCTCAAGACCGTCATCGCCAACAGCCGCCGCGATGGCGTCACCCTCGACGACATCATGCGACGCGACAAACCCCAAATCGACGAACGCGCGAACAACCTTATCGCGCAGAACAACAGCGAAGAGCTCAAGGAGAAGTTCTGCGAAAAGATCAAACGCGACGCCGCGAGCGCGCCGGAGGAATAGGGCGGGTGGGGGTGATGCGGCGCGCGCGAGGGGATGGCGGGGCGGTGAAGATGCCTCCGCGAACTCAGAGCTTTTCGTCGAGATGTTCGGTGATGAGGTCGGGGCGGTCTATCGAGGCCCGGCGCCCAGGCGAACATGGATTCGCGCCGATGGGTCGCGACCCTGCGAATGCCATCGTCGTGCTCGCCGTCAAGGGCATGCCGCTACGCGGGCGCTTCGCGCGACTTGACGCCTCCGCGCGCCAAAGCACATGGATAGCAATATGCCGCGCCGTCGAGACGCAGTCACGCCGAAGGCGCCGTAGCGAAGCGGAGGAGCGGCCTATTTGCCGCTTGACGGCGGCTCGGCGGCGTGGCCCTACGCCCAGCGTACCTCAACCGGACAGCCGTGGGACAAGCCCGGCCATGACAGGGCAGGGGCGCGCCGTCGCCATGATGAGAATTGCCCGCCTCTATCGACAAATCGTTGACCGATGGCCGACCCCATGAGACCATCAAAAGAAATCCAGACGACGCCCCTCGGCGCCACGCCGATTTCGAACGAAAAAATGCATAGGGAAGGACAACGGGGCCTAGGCCCTTGATATCTTCCGATTCGCGGAAATCCGCAGCCTTCCGCGCTACGCAATATCAAGGCTTTAGCGAGGGTTGGACGCTTCCCCTAAGGGTCCTTTGAGGCGCATTGGGCCGCAAAAGACCTTCCCCGGAATAGCCGGCGCTACTTCTTCTTGGGCATGTAAAGGTCCGTCAGCGTGCCCGCGAAGGCTTCGGCGGACATGGCGAAGGTTTCGGAGAGGGTGGGGTGGGGGTGGATGGTCAGGCCGACGTCTTCGGCGTCGCAGCCCATTTCGATCGCCAGCGTCGCCTCGGCGATAATGTCGCCGGCATGCGGGCCGACGATGCCGCAGCCGATCAGCCGGCCGCTTTCTTCGTCCCATAAAGTCTTGGTCTGGCCTTCGTCGCGCCCGAGCCCCAGTGAGCGCCCGCTCGCCGCCCAGGGGAAGACGGCCTTGCCGAACTTGAGGCCCTTGGCCTTGGCTTCCGTTTCGGTGACGCCGACCCAGGCGATCTCGGGATCGGTATAGGCGACGGAGGGGATGGCCTTGGCGTCGAACGAGGATTTGTGGCCGGCCGCGACTTCCGCCGCCACCTTGCCCTCATGCGTCGCCTTGTGGGCGAGCATCGGCTGTCCCACGACATCGCCGATCGCGAAGATATGGGCGACATTGGTGCGCATCTGCTTGTCGACGGCGATGAAGCCGCGCTCGTCGACATTGACGCCAGCCGCCTCGGCGCCGATCGCCTTGCCATTGGGCCGGCGGCCGACCGAGACGAGCATCGCGTCGAACACATCCTTGGTCTGGCCGCCTTCGCCCTCGAAGACGACATGCAGGCCATCGGGCTTGGCCTCGACGCCGGTCACCTTGGTCTTGAGCAGGATCTTTTCGTAGAGCTTGCCGATCCTTTTGGCGAGCGGCGTGACAATGTCGCGATCGGCGCCGGGGATCAGTTGATCCATCAGTTCGACGACGGTGACCTTCGAGCCCAGCGAATGATAGACGGTCGCCATCTCCAGCCCGATAATGCCGCCGCCCAGCACCAGCAGGCGTTTGGGAACGCCGGCGACCTCAAGCGCGCCGGTCGAATCCCAGATGCGCGGGTCTTTGGGGATGAATCCGGGCGCGACCGGCTCGGAGCCGGCGGCGATGATCGCGTGTTTGAACGCGATGGTCTTCTTGCCCTCCGCCGTCTCGACGACGATCGTGTTGGCGGAGGCGAATTTGCCCTCGCCGGTGACGACCGTCACCTTGCGTTGGCGCGCCAATGTCGTCAGGCCGCCGGTCAGGCGTTTGACCACGCTGTCCTTCCAGCCGCGCAATTTGTCGAGGTCGACGCTCGGCTTGGCGAATGTGACGCCGTGCTCGGCGAAACCCTCGGCTTCGTCGATGATGTTGGCCGCATGCAGCAGCGCCTTGGAGGGGATGCAGCCGATGTTGAGGCAGACGCCGCCCAGCGTCGCGCGCCGGTCGATGATGACGACCTTCTGGCCGAGATCGGCGGCGCGGAAGGCGGCGGTATAGCCGCCGGGGCCGGCGCCGAGCACGACGATGTCGCATTCGATATCGCCCTTGGCCGCGGGCGCCGGGGCAGGGGCGGCGGCGGGAGCTGGCGCTGCGGGCGCGGATGCAGGCGCCGCGGGGGCTTTGGCCGCCGCGGGAGCGGGCGACGCTGCGGCTGGCGCTGCGCCCTCGATTGTCGCCAGCAGCGCGCCCTGGCTCACCTTGTCGCCGACCTTGACCTTGATCTCGCCGATCACGCCGGCTTCGGGCGAGGGCACGTCGAGCGTCGCCTTGTCGCTCTCCAGCGTGAAGATCACGTCTTCCTTGGCGACGGTCTGGCCGGGCTTGATATGGATTTCGATGATCGGCACGTCTTTGAAATCGCCGATATCGGGAAGCTTGATGTCACGCGCCATGCGCTCGTCTCCAATTCGTGCGGCCAGTTCGTCTCAGAGAAGGACGCGGCGCATGTCCTCGATCACACCGATGAGATGGCGCGTGAAACGCGCCGCCGCCGCGCCGTCGATCACGCGATGATCATAGGAGAGGCAGAGCGGCAGCATCAGGCGCGGCATGAACGCTTTGCCGTCCCATACCGGCGCCATTTTCGAGCGTACGACGCCAAGGATCGCAACTTCCGGCGCGTTGACGATCGGCGTGAACGCCGTGCCGCCGATTCCGCCCAGCGAGGAAATGGTGAAGCTCGCCCCCTGCATTTCGGCAGGCGAAAGCTTGCCCTCGCGCGCCTTGCCCGAAAGCGCGCCCAACTCCCGCGCGAGCTCGATGACGCCCTTCTTGTCGACATCGCGCACGACGGCGACGACGAGGCCGTCGGGCGTGTCGACGGCGACGCCGATATGCCAGTAATTCTTGAGGACCAGCGCATCCTTGGCCGGCGTCAGCGAGGCATTGAAGATCGGGAACGCTTTCAACGCGCTGACCGAGGCTTTCATCAGTAGCGGCAGCAGGGAGACGCGATAGGGCGCCTTCTTGTCGGCTTTGGCTTCGTCGTCGAGACTCTTGCGGAAGGCGTCGAGTTCGGTGACGTCGGCGTCGTCGCAATGGGTGACATGGGGAATGTTGACCCAGGAGGCATGCAGCCTTGGCCCCGAGATGCGCTTGATGCGCGAGAGCGGCTTGGTCTCGACCGGCCCGAATTTGGCGAAATCGACGACCGGAACTTCCGGCAGGCCCGCGCCGCCCGAGGCGCCGCCGCCTGATCCGCCCGCGAGCGCCGCCTTGACGTCCTCGCGCGTGATGCGGCCCTTTTCGCCGGTGCCGCGCACCGTCGTCAGATCGAGATCGAGCTCGCGCGCCAGGCGGCGAACCGCCGGACCGGCGTTGACGCCTGAAAAATCGGCGAGCGCGGGGCCGCCCGTCTTTTCCGGCGCGGCCTCTGTCGAAGCTGCGGGGGCGGCGGCGGGCGCTGGCGCAGCCGCAGGAGCGGCGGCGGCTGGCGCGGCTTTCGCTTCGGTCTTGGCGGGAGCGGGCGCAGTGGCATCGCTGGCCTCCTCCATGCGCAGGATCAAGGCGCCCATCGCCACCTTGTCGCCGATCTTGGCGATGATTTCGCGCACCGTTCCCGCCTTCGGCGCCGGCACGTCCATCGTCGCCTTGTCGGATTCCAGCGTCACCAGCGAATCGTCGGCTTTGACGACGTCGCCTGGCTTCACCAGGATCTCAATGATCGGCACATCCTTGTAGTCGCCGATGTCGGGAACTTTCACATCCACTATATTGGCCACGAGCGCTTCTCCCTGCGCGAGCATTTCTCAATCATTGGCGTACCGTCAGCTCAACGCCGGGCTCGCCCGCTCCGTGTCGATCTTATAAAGCTTGATCGCGTCCGCCACCGTCTTGGACGGCAGAAGCTGATCGTCGGCGAGCGATTTGAGCGCCGCGACCGCGACATGATAGCGATCGACCTCGAAGAACGAGCGCAGGCGGCGGCGATAATCGGACCGTCCAAAGCCGTCGGTTCCCAGGGCCTTGAAGCGCGCGGGAACGAAAGGCCGGATGCCGTCGGGAATGACCTTCATATAATCGGTGGCCGCCACCACGGGCCCGACACCCTTGCCGAGGCACTTTTCGACATAGGAGATGCGCGGCTCCGCTTCGGGATGCAGCATGTTCCAGCGATCGACCTCCAGCCCCTCGCGGCGCAATTGCGTGAAGCTCGTCACGCTCCAGACGTCGCTGGATATGCCAAAATCCTTAGCGAGCAGAGCGGCCGCTTCCTCGACCTCGCGCAGGATCGATCCGGACCCGAGGAGGCGCAGGCGCGGGCCCTTCTTTTCCGCCTCGACCTTACGCAAGAGATACATGCCCGCGAGGATGCCGGCCTCCGCCCCTTCGGGCATGGCGGGATGGGGATAATTCTCGTTCAGCGTGGTGATGTAATAATAGACGTCCTCGTTGTCGCCGTACATGCGCTTGAGGCCGGCCTGGATGATCACCGCCAGCTCATAGGCGTAGGTCGGGTCGTAGCTGATGCAATTGGGGATGGTGGAGGCCAGCACATGGCTGTGGCCGTCCTCATGCTGCAGCCCCTCGCCGTTGAGCGTGGTGCGCCCCGAGGTGCCGCCGATGAGAAAGCCGCGCGCGCGCATGTCGCCCGCCGCCCAGCAGAGATCGCCGACGCGCTGGAAGCCGAACATCGAATAATAGATATAGAACGGGATCATCGGCGTGTTCGATGTCGAATAGGACGTCGCCGCCGCGATGAAGGAAGCCATGGCGCCGGGCTCGTTGATGCCTTCCTGAAGAATCTGCCCTTTGGGATCCTCGCGGTAATACATCAATTGATCGGCGTCCTGCGGCCGATAGAGCTGGCCGACCTGGCTGAAAATGCCGATCTGGCGGAACAGACCCTCCATGCCGAAGGTGCGGCTTTCGTCGGGCACGATCGGCACGATGCGCTGGCCGATCGCCTTGTCGCGCAGCAGCGTCGTCAGGATGCGCACGAACGCCATGGTCGTCGAAATTTCGCGGCCCTCGGCGGTCGCTTTCAATAGAGCGTCGAAGGCGGAAAGTTCAGGGATCTGCAAGGGCGCGCTGGTGCGCCGGCGCGCGGGAAGATAGCCGCCCAGCCCTTCGCGGCGCCCGCGCATATATTTCATTTCCGGACTGTCTTCGGCAAAGCGCAGGAATGGCACCTTGCCGATCTCTTCATCGGAAATCGGAATATGAAAACGGTCGCGGAAGGCGTGCAGGGCGTGATCGCCGAGCTTCTTCTGTTGGTGGGCGATCATCTGGCCTTCGCCGGCCTCGCCCATGCCATAGCCCTTGACGGTCTTGGCGAGAATGACAGTCGGCTGGCCCTTGTGCTCGACCGCCGCTTTATAGGCGGCGAAGACTTTCACCGGATCGTGCCCGCCGCGCGTCAGCGCCCAGATGCGATCGTCGGTCCAGTCGGCGACCATCGCCGCCGTCTCGGGATAGCGGCCGAAGAATTTCTCGCGGATATAGGCGCCGTTCTTCGATTTGAAATCCTGGTATTCGCCGTCGACGCATTCTTCCATCAACTGGCGCAATTTGCCCGAATTGTCGCGCGCCAGCAATTCGTCCCAGCCCGAGCCCCAGAGGACCTTGACGACATTCCAGCCCGCGCCGCGAAAATCGGCCTCGAGCTCCTGGACGATCTTGCCGTTGCCGCGCACCGGCCCGTCCAGCCGCTGCAGGTTGCAGTTGATGACGAAGATCAGATTGTCGAGCTTCTCACGGCCGGCAAGCGAGATCGCCCCCAACGATTCCGGCTCGTCCATCTCGCCATCGCCGCAGAACGCCCATACTTTACGTTTTGACGTGTCGGCGATTTCGCGGCCCTGCAGATAGCGCAGGAAACGCGCCTGGTAGATCGCCATGAGCGGCCCGAGACCCATCGAGACCGTCGGAAACTGCCAGAAGTCCGGCATCAGCCAGGGGTGCGGGTAGGACGAAAGTCCCTTGCCTTCGACCTCCTGGCGAAAGTTCACCAATTGCTCTTCGCTAAGACGCCCCTCCAGGAAGGCGCGGGCATAAATGCCGGGCGAGATATGGCCTTGGAAATAGATCAGATCGCCGCCGTGGTCTTCGCTCGCCGCGCGCCAGAAATGCATGAAGCCGGTGTCATAGAGCGTCGCCGCCGACTGGTAGCTCGCGATATGGCCGCCGAGCTCGGACGATTCCTTATTCGCCTTGATGACGATCGCGACAGCGTTCCAGCGGATCGCGTGGCGGATCGCCGATTCCATCTTGCGATCGCCGGGATATTCCGGTTGGTCCTGCGGATGAATCGTATTCACATAGGCCGTATTGGCGGCGAACGGCAGACGCGCGCCCTTGCGGCGGGCCGAAGTGACGACCGCCTCAAGCAGCGCATCGGCGCGGTCCATGCCTTCGAACGCCTCGACGGAGTCGAGCGCATCGAGCCATTCGCGCATTTCGGCGCTGTCGCCCTTTTCTGCCTCGGTCATGGCCTCTCCCCTCGCTTCATCGTGCGCCGCAAATTTCCCACAAACCGGGGCGGAATTTTCCTGGGCGTCGTCATCTCACGGGGCGGTCAAGATGGCAATCCGGCCTATGGCGGTCCAGCCATGCCGGCGACGCAACGATCCCGGACTTCCATTGCCTGGCGCGCCACCTTATGCTCGCCCCTTGTTTTCTGGAGACAATTATGGCCGGGCTTTCCACCCATGTTCTCGACACCGTGCGCGGCGGCCCCGCCGAAGGGGTCGCCATCGAACTCTATAGCATCGGCCAGGACGGTTCGCGCCTTTCGCTTCTGCGCACGCTGACAAACGCCGATGGGCGCACGGACACGCCTCTGATCAGCGCCGCGGCGGCGCGGGTCGGGATTTTTGAACTGGTCTTCCACGTCGGCGACTATTTTCGCCGCTCGGGCGCCAAGACTGCCGAGCCGCCTTTCCTTGACGCGATTCCGATCCGGTTTTCGGTCGCCGACCCCAAGGCGCACTATCATGTGCCGCTTCTGGCGAGTCCGTGGAGCTATTCGACCTATCGGGGCAGCTAGGCGACCAAGGCCCCGGGTCGACTTTGCCGCCGCATTCATTTGTCCTTATTATATGCTGACTTATGATGGGCCGTCTCGGTCGCCATGCCCTTTTCATCCATGTTGTCGTCGCCTTCCATGCCTCTCAGTCCTGCCCGCGAGTTTGGATTTGCGCTGCACGACGTTGCGCGGCTGCTGCGCACTTATGCGGATCAGCGCGCCAGGGAGCTGAGCATGACGCGCGCGCAATGGGCCGTTCTGACGCGCCTGCAGCGGTCTGAAGGCGTCAACCAGAGCGAATTGGCCGAAATGCTCGACCTCCAGCCGATCACGCTCGCCCGGCTTGTCGACAAGCTCTGCGGCCTTGGCCTTGTCGAGCGGCGCGACGATGCGAAGGATCGCCGCGCCAACCGACTTTTCCTCACGCAGAAGGCGACGCCTACTCTGGCGCGTCTGGGCGCTCTGGGCGAGGAATTGATGGGCCGCGCGCTGGCGGGTCTCGACCCCGACGCCATTGCGCAGATGACCGATGGGATGAATCGGATCAAGAGCAATATCAAGAGCGAATTGAACTGCAAAGGTTGAGCATTTGTCGCAAGTCAAGCCCTTCTCCGCGCGCGAGCGAACCGGCGAGAACGCTCCGGCGACGCCGGCGGCGCCCGCGCCTGTCGCGCCGCCGCCGCCCGCCGCGCCCCAGCCTGTCGTCACGCCGCCGCCCCAGCCTGCCGCGGCGCCCGCGCCAGTCGGCAAACCGCGCCGTCGCGGCGGATCGCGTTTCGTGCTGCTTGTTTTGCTGCCCCTGGCGGTGCTTGCCGCCGGATTCTATTGGTGGCTCACGGGAGGACGCTACGTTACGACCGACAATTCCTATATCGGCGCCGACAAGGTTTTGATCACGCCGCAGGTGTCGGGCGCGGTGCTGCGCATCGATGTCGTCGAGGGACAGCATGTCAATGTCGGCGACAAATTGTTCGAAATCGACCCGGCGCCCTACCGCATTGCCTTGGCGCTCGCCAAGGGCCGTCTGGAGGCGGCCAAGGACGAATATCAGAATCTGCAGATATCGTATAAAAGCGATGAAGATCAGATCAAGATGAGCGTGGAGGCGGTCAAGGTCCGCCAAAGCGATTATGATCGCAAATCGGCGCTTCTGGCGCAGCGCGCCGGCACGGCTGTCGATGTCGATACGTCTGCCGCCGCCCTTATTCAGGCCAAGCAAATCCTCGCGTTCGTGCAGCAGCAGCAGACGTCGTCGCTCATCAAGCTTGGCGGCGCCCTTGATGCGCCGTTGGAGAACTTTCCTGATTACGTCCAGGCCAAAGCGCAGGTCGAGGACGCCGAGCGTAATTTGAACAACGCCACGGTTGTCGCGCCTATGGCCGGCGTCGCGACGCAGGTGCCGCAGATTCAGCTTGGCCGCTTCATGGCGGTCGGCGCGCCCATGTTTGCGATCATCGCTGATCGCGGACTATGGGTCGACGCCAACCCGAAGGAATCCGATCTGACTTATGTCCGTACCGGCCTTGCCGCGACGATCACGGTCGACACGTTTCCCGATCGCAGTTGGCGTGGAAAAGTCGGCGCCATCGCGCCTGGCACCGGCGCCCAATTCGCGATCCTGCCGCCGCAGAACGCCAGCGGCAATTGGGTCAAGGTCGTGCAGCGGGTGCCGCTGCGCGTCGAATTCGACCCCGACCAGGACACCAGCGATCTGCGCGCGGGCATGAGCGCCTATGTGTCGATCGACACGGGCCGCGTGCGCACGCTAAAGAGCGTCATGACCGATCTTGCGGGCGTCAAGGATGCGGCGATCGGCGCGCTGGCTCCAGCCAATGGCGATGCGAAAAAATGAGCGGCGCCGCGGCCGCGGAGGAGATGGCGCCGTTCGTGCGGATCATGCTGACGGTCTGCGTGATGATGGCCACCGTCATGCAGGCGCTCGACACCACCATCGCCAATGTCGCTCTGCCCTATATGCAAGGTTCGCTGTCGACGACCCAGGATCAGGTTAACTGGGTGCTCACGTCCTATATCGTCGCGGCCGCCATCATGACGTCGCCGCTTGGCTGGATGGCGACCAGGCTTGGCCGCAAGAAACTGTTCATCGTCTGCGCGGCCGGTTTCACGCTCGCCTCGATGCTGTGCGGGGCCGCCCAGAGCATCGAGCAGATGGTGGCGTTCCGGTTGCTGCAGGGCATATTCGGCGCCGCTCTGGTGCCGCTGTCGCAGACGGTGATGCTCGACATCTATCCGCCAGCCCAGCGCGGTTCGGCTATGGCGATCTGGGGCATGGGCGTCATGCTCGGCCCCATCATGGGCCCGACCCTCGGGGGCTGGCTGACGGACGCCTATTCCTGGCGTTGGGTGTTCTTCGTCAATCTGCCGTTTGGCATCCTGACGGTGCTGGGCCTCTCCGTCTTCATGAGGGAAAGCGTGCTCAAGCGCGACATCCCGTTCGCCTGGTTCGGCTTTCTGTCCTTGTCGCTTGGCATCGGCGCTTTGCAGATGATGCTCGACCGCGGCGAAGATCAGGGCTGGTTCGGCGCTACCGAGATCGTCGTCGAGGCGATCCTTTCCATCGTCGGCTTTTATTTCTTCCTCGCCGATTCCTTCACCTCGAAGCGGCCTTTCATACCGCTGCGGATTTTCCTCGACTGGAACTTTTCTATCGCCGTCATTTTCATGTTCATCATCGGCATCATCCTGCTCGCCACTATGGCGCTGGTGACGCCCTATCTGCAGAACCTGATGGGCTATCCCGTCCTGGCGAGCGGCTATCTCCTGGGCTCGCGCGGCATCGGCACTTTCGTTGCGATGATGATCGTCGGCCGCCTGCTCGGCAGGATCGACGCGCGCAAGTTGATCTTTTTTGGACTCACTCTGGCGACCGGGTCGTTGTGGGTGATGGTCTATTGGTCGCCCGACAGTTCGGCGCGCGCCATCGCCATCGACAGCGTGGTGCAGGGTCTTGGCCTTGGCTTCGTCTTCGTGCCGCTGAACACCATCGCCTTCGCGACCTTGCCCGGGGAATTCCGCACCGACGGCACGGCGATCTGGACCTTGATCCGCAATCTCGGCTCGTCCATCGGCATATCGCTGATCATCGCGAAGCTGACCAGTCTTGTGACCGTTTTTCACAGCCAGCTTGCCGAAAAGATAAGCCCCTTCAACGATGCTTTGCGGATGCCTGATGTCGCCGGAATCTTGTCGACCGCTACGGATGCGGGGCGCGCGGCTCTGGATGGGATATTAACCCAGCAGGCGGCCGTGATGGCCTATTCCAATGACTTCCTGATCATGACCTTCATCAGCCTCTGCGCCTTTCCGCTGCTCTTCCTGATCCGCGGGGCGAAGGCGCCCGCCGGCGCCCCGGCGCCCAAGAGCGACGATCACGCCGCGGTGATGGACTGAGGCGGCCGGCCCGTTCAGGCGCGCCTCTCGATGACGATCAGCAGAACAGCGCCGACCGCGATGATGAGAGCGGCCGCGCCGATGAGGATGCGCCGCTCGCGCCGCTCAGCGGTCGTGAGATAATCGATCGCCTTTTTGGCCTTGGGAGGGATCACGCCCGGCGGCGTCGGCGGGGGCGCGTTCCTCCTCGGGCCGAAGCGTCCCCAGACCAACACGAACGCGGCGCAAAGCATGGGAATGGCGTAGGCCAGCAGCGGTTCGCGCGGCGTGGCGAAGACATTCCAAATGGCGTCCGTCATCGCCATTTCGGCCGCCACCCATCCGAGCAGCGCCGCCCCCGCATAGATCAAGACAGGCCAACGATCGAGAACCTTCGCCACAAGAAAGGAACCGAACACGAGCGCGGGAATTCCCAAGGCGATCCCGAGCGCCAACAGGGGCAGATTCCCTTGAGCGATCGAAGCGAGCGCCAGCACATTGTCGAGGCTCATCACCGCGTCGGCGCCGATGATCGCCACGACCGCGCGCCAGAAGCGATCATCATAGATTCGGGCCCCGCCGGATTCAGCGTGTTCGCCCTCGCTGGCATGCGCATGCGCCAGCAACTCGATGGCGATCGCGATCAGCACCACGGCGCCGCCGAGCTTGATGAAGGGTATTGTCATCAGGACGCCGACGGCCCCGGCAAGCAGGAAGCGCAGCACGATGGCGCCGCCGACGGCATAGACGAGGGCGCGCGGCCGCAGCGCGGGCGACAGAGTGCGGGAGGCCAGTGCGATCAGAATCGCATTGTCGCCGCCCAACAGCAGATCGACAGCGGCGAGTTCGAGCGCGGCGCCGATGAACAGGAGCGGCGAAGACACATCCATTCTATGACCTCAAGAGGCGGCTCTCGTCCTTCATGATTTTGGCGCTGGAGGCTTTGCGGCGCCAGCGCGCGTGAGCGCCAAAATGGCGCCGCCGGCGATCAGCCCCCAAAAAGCGCCGCCGATCCCAAAGAAGCTGAGGCCTGAGGCGGCGGTCAAAAAGGTCACCAGCGCCGCCTCGCGCTCGTCCGTTTTGGCGAGCGCGTTATTGAGCGCCGAACCGAAAGCGCCGAGCAGCGCGAGGCCGGCGACCGCCTCGATGAGAATGGGAGAGCCCGCGACGAAGCTGGTCATCGCGCCGGCCAGCAGGCCCAGCGCGACATAGCCGAAGCCCGCCGACGCCGCGGCGATCCAGCGCTTTGCAGGATCCGGGTGAGCGTCGGGCGCGGCGCAAAGCGCCGCCGTTATCGCGCCCAGATTGACCGCGTGGCCGCCGAACGGCGCGGCAAACAACGTGAACAATCCCGTCGTCGCGATCAGCGGTCCCGGCGCCGGGCGATAATCATAGGCCGACAGAACGGCGAGGCCTGGCAGGTTCTGGCTCGCCATGGTGACGATGAACAAAGGCAGCGCCAGGCTGATCAACGCCTCAACCGAGACGCTTGGCCCGACGAAAATAGGATGCGGCGTGAAATCGGCCAGAGCGATGGGCGCGCCGTGACTTGTCGCAAAGATGATGACGCCAGCGACGATCGCGGCCGCCGGCGTCGCATAGAGTCGCTTCCAGCGCGCCATCAACACCCAAACGATGACGATCGGAGCGGCCAGACGCGGCGCTTCGGCCATCGCCTTGACAGGGGCCAGGCACAGCGAAAACAGCACGCCCGCCAGCATCGCATTGGCTAGCGTCGCGGGGATGGCGGCGACCGCGCGCCCGAACGGGCGGATCAACCCCGCCGCGACGAGCAACGCGCCGACGACGAGGAAGGCGCCCACCGCGGCGGGAAAGCCGCCCGCTACCGCGCCGGTCGAGGCGAGCAATGCGGCGCCCGGCGTCGACCAGGCGGCGGAAATCGGCATGCGCGACCAGCAGCTCAATCCAATGCCGGCGATCCCCATGGCGATGGACAGCGCCATCAGGCCGGAGGCGGCCTGCCCATCGGTCGCTCCGACCGCTGTCAGGCCTTTAAGGATGACCGCGAAAGAACTAGCGTAACCGACAAACGCGGCGACGAGGCCAGCGCTTATGGGCTGGAGCAGGGAGGCTGGACGCATGGGGCAGGGCGACTCGGGAGGGCGGGAGGATCGGCTTATATCAACGATCCAAACCGTTGACCTCCCAAAACCGACCTCGCCGGCGGCTGCTTGCCCTGCCCAGAGCATTCGCGCGATTTTGAACAGCGATCGCAATGCGTTTGCAGCGGGCGCCCGGCTGTCGACTGATTGGTGGTTAAGGTCCCTTATAGGCGACGCGCCAGATGACGCCGCCGCCGTCGTCGGTGACGAGCAGGGAGCCGTCGCGCGTCACAGCGACATCGACGGGCCGTCCCCAGACGCTGGCGTCGTCGGCGACAAAGCCGGTGAGAAAGTCCTCGTATTCCCCGGTTGGCTTGCCGTCCTTGAAGAGGAGGCGCACGACCTTGTAGCCGGTTCGGTTGGCCCTGTTCCAAGAGCCGTGTAGCGCGACGAAAGCGTCGCCCTTGTAATCGGCGGGAAATTGCGCGGCCTCGTAGAACGTGACGCCGAGGGGCGCCGAATGGGGTTGGATCAGCACGTCCGGCACGGTGATCTTGTCTGCAAGATCGGTTCTTTCACCCTTGTGGCGAGGATCCTCATGGGCGCCGATGTAATACCAGGGCCAGCCGTAAAAGCCGCCCTCTTTGACGGCGGTCGCATATTCGGGCGGCAGGTCGTCGCCCAGGATGTCGCGTTCGTTGACGACACACCAAAGCGCCGCGCTTTCGGGCTGAATCGTCAGTCCGGAACAATTGCGAATGCCTGCGGCGTAGACGCGCATGTTGCGCCCGTCGGGATCGAAAGCGAGCACGTCGGCACGGTTCTCTTCGGGCCCCCATGCGGCGCCGAGCGCGTGGTTCGCCTCGAAGGAAGCGCGCTCGGAATCTTGCAACGGCGCCATTTTTTCCGCGACATTGGAGCCCGAGCCAACTGACACGAACATTGTCTTGCCGTCTGGCGAAAAGACGATGTCGCGCGTCCAATGGCCGGGGCCGCCAGGCAAGGACGGCACGATGATTTCGGGCGGCGCCGACGCCTTCAGATCGCCGCTCCGGTAAGGAAAGCGGACGACTTGGGTATTGGTCGCGACATAGACGTAAGTGGGGTTCGGTCCCGGCGGATAGAAGGCGACGCCGAACGGGCGATTGAGGCTGGCGGCGAATATTTCCGATCTCGAAACGGCGGCGGCGGAATCGGCGGCGCGCAAAACGCGCACGCGCCCCGCGGCGCTTTCCGCGACAAAGATATCGCCATTGGGCGCAATGCGCACGACGCGCGGCTGCGTCAGGTCTTTTGCGAACACGCTGACGGTGAAGCCCGGCGGAACCTTGGGCGTCGCGCCGGCGGGCTGGACGACGACGCGCGAGGGATTGGCGGCGGGCCGGCTCGCCATCGGCGCCGGCATATCGGCCGGCGTCAATTTGCGGCGCACGCCGGGCGCGTCGGACCGCCAATCGCCATAGGCGGCGGCGCCAACGAGCGCCGCGCCATTTTCAGCCAATGCTGGTCGCGGCGCGCCGCTCGATGCGCAAGCAAGGGCGACAAGGCCAGCCAAAGCGATATGGACGCGCATGTGCGCTTCTCCTCGTATTCGGCCCCGTCCCGCGCCAGACATAGGCCGCAATGCGGCGCTTTTGATAGAGCGAACCGCGCTGCTCGCTATGATTTGAACGCCGCCCGCCCGGAGCGCGGTCAGCTCAGCAGGTGCAGCCCCAGTACGCCGGAGATGATCAAAAACGCCGCCACGACATAATTGAGGAGCCGCGGGGCGATCAGAATGAGGACGCCGGCGATCAGGGAAACGATCGGCTGGAGATGCGCGATACTGATATGCATAAATGGGCTCCCGCTTGTGGGTCTGGGTTTCAACGAGCGCATCCCCGAAAGAGGTCCGCCGCGGCGAGGGCTTGTCTAGTGGAAAGGTTCTGCGAATTCCAGCAGCGCCGGCGCCAAGTGAACGCGCAGCCTGGTCTTACGCGCCATACAGCCAGTCGAAGCGCCTGAGCAGCCGGTCCGGGCCGAGCATGCGCATGCCAAGGTTTCGTCCGAGCGCGAGCGGACCTGACATATGATAGAATCGGGCTTGCGCTTTGGCCTCCGCCTGCACACGCGCGGCGCGCGGCGCGCGGCGTTGCGAATAGGCGGCGAGCGCCTGCGAGGGATCGGACGACGCTTTGAGGCAGTCGGCCAGGGCGCCGGCGTCCTCGATCGCCTGGGCCGCGCCTTGCGCGAGGAACGGCAGCATGGGATGGGCGGCGTCGCCCAGCAGCGCGACGCGCCCCGACGCGAGGCTGGGAATGGCGGGCCGATCATAGAGCGGCCATGCGCGCCATTCCGCCGCGCCGTCGATCAGCGCGCGCGCCTGCGGCGCCCAATGGGCGAAAGCGCGTGCGAGGCTGGCGCGGTCGGCGGAGCCGTCCCAGGGATCGTCGCCCTTTTTCGCACGCCAGCCGCTTTCGATCACCGCGACGAGATTGACGATGGCGCCCTCACGCAGCGGATAGTGAACGAGATGAGTCTTTGTCCCGAGCCGCAGCGTGACTTCGGTCTCCCGCAAACGCTCGGCGACGGAATGAGCGCCGACCTGGGCGCGAAAGGCGACGCGGCCGGAGAAGGACGCCTCGTCGCGCCCGCCAAGCCCGAGTCTTTCCCGGATGATCGAGCGCAATCCGTCGGCGCCGATCAGAAAATCGCCGCGCTCTCTCAAGCCGATCGCACCGCGTTTGACGCCGATCGTCACGCCGCTCTCATCGCTGGTCACGCCGCCGACCTCGGCGCCGAGCGTCAGCGTGATATTGGGCGCTTGGGCGACGCGCTCGACGAGCGCGCGCTGCAGATCGGCGCGGTGGATGACGAGATAGGGCGCGCCCCACCGCCTCTGCGCCGATTCAAGCGGCAGCCTCGACAAGAGCGCGCCGTCGCGCCCGCGCAAAATGCATATCGCGCGCGGCGCGAGGGCGCGGCTTTGCACCGCTTCAAGGGCGTCGAGCCTTTCGAGAATCCGCGTCGCATTGGGCGTGAGCTGGAGGCCGGCGCCGAATTCCTCGAGCACCGCCGTCCGCTCGAAAATAGCGACCTCGAAGCCGGCTTTGGCGATGGCGAGCGCCGCCGTCAGGCCGCCGATTCCGGCGCCGACGATCAGCGCGCGGCCGGTCACGCGCGGATCAGGCCGCTTCCGTCAGTTCACATTCGGCGGGCAAGGAATGAGCGCCCAAGGCCGCGTCATAGGCAAAGCGCGTCGAGCAATAGCCGCAGATCGCTTCGACGTCGCCGCCCATATCGATGAAAATATGCGGATGGTCGAAGGGCGGCCGCGCGCCCACGCACATGAATTCCTTGACGCCGACCTTGATGGTCGCAACGCCGGGCTCGTTGTGGAAATGGGGGATTGCATGGTCGGCCATGACGGGCTCCAAAGGGGGCGATTTGCGGCGGACCATAAAGGACCGGCCGCGGCTTGGGTAGGGGCGCTTTGATCGGCGCCATCCTTCAGATTTGCAGTGGACGCCGCCGTGCGGCGACGCGGAACGCTTTTGGTTCGAGGCTGGCGTTCACAGGCAAGAAATTTGAAATTCCTCCGAATTCTTTTTCGGACGCGAGTCTGGTCATAATATTAGTGCGTATAATTTGATTATTTACACGTTATTGCTAACTATTCCAATTCAAGCTATAAGAAAGTAAAGTAATATAATTAGATGTTTAATAATTGTCGCAATTGTATTTATATTACGTTTTGAAACATTCCAAATTAACAATGTTATATATTGAACCTTATTTAGGGTCGATACGTATCCTCCACGTTGCCACTATTTGGCGATGGAGGTCGTTATGATTAAAGCAATGTCAGGACAACACTTAACCGCTCGCCGGTCTTTGTTGACGACCGGTGCTTTCCTCATATTTGCCGCGTGGGCAATCTGTTCGGCCGATGCCGCAAGCGGCGTCGGCGTCGGCGTGGGTGTCGGTGGCTCGCATGGCGTTAACGCAGGCATAGGGGCCAGCGTCGGCGGCGCAAATGGCGTCGGCGTGGGCGCCGGCGCGAGCGTTGGCGGGACCAATGGCGTGAGCGCAGGCGCTGGCGTCGGGGTCGGCGGGACCAACGGCGTGAGCGCAGGCGCTGGCGTCGGGGTCGGCGGGACCAATGGCGTGAGCGCAGGCGCTGGCGTCGGGGTCGGCGGGACCAATGGCGTGAGCGCGGGCGCTGGCGTCGGGGTCGGCGGGACCAATGGTGTGAGCGCAGGCGCTGGCGTCGGGGTTGGCGGCACGAATGGGGTGAGCGCGGCCGCCGGCGTCGGCGTTGGAGGCTCTAGCGGCGTTGGCGTAGGGGCCGGTGTTGGCGTCGGCGGCGATGGCGCCAGCGGCAGCGGCGCAAGTTCGGGGACCGGAACCGCGAGTTCAAGTTCTGGAGCTTCGGGAACCGGGGTCGGCGCTGCGACTTCAAGCAGCGGCCGACTTGCGGCGATCGCTCTGAAGCGCCGCTGCCCCACCATTCTCCAGGATCCGAGCGGCTATGACGACGATCTGGTTCGTCTCTGCCTCATGGCCAAGCATGCATAAATTATCTTGAATTGGGCGCACGCCCGGATCATGCCTTGCGCGCCTCGCCGAGGCCGGCTTCAGCGCCGCTGAATCCGCCAATGCGAGGCGCGCATTTCAATGCGGCTGACTATCTGTCCGCGTCTTGCGAAGCGAGCACGGCCAACAGCGCGAGCAGGGCGGGCAGCGCCTGAACGAACAGGATCGAAGCCATAGCGGTAGCCGCGCCATAGACTCCCGCGACGATCACGCAGCCCAGGAAAAAGATTTTCGTATCGCGCCGGCCCTGCCAGAGCGACCACAGGAGCCCGGCGGCGAGAAAGCCGTTGTAGAGCCCCTGGTTGCCGGCCAGCACAACTGAGGATTGCGCCGCCGCGGCGCTATTGTGGAAGGTCTCGATGCCGAGCGGCTTGTCCCAGAAGAACATTTCGAGGACGAGAAAGCCGAGATGTTCGATGGCGACCAGAACGATCAGCGCCTTCGCCAGCATACGCATGTTCGTCTCCGAAACTTCGTTGGACGGGCCGCCGCACAGGCTACAAAAAAGGGGCGCCGAAGCGCCCCTCTTCGTGATTGCCGCCGATCAGAAAGGCGAATCCTTGAAGTAGAAGTCCTTGGCGTTTTCCTTGGTCACCAGCGTCGCATTCAGGATGTAGCTGCCGCGCACTGGAATATGGCCGACAAGGCCGGCCGCCGTGACGTCCATCGCCACCGCGACCATCGAGGGCGAATAGAGCACGTCGACCGGAACCATCGGATCGCCGTCCATCACTTTCTTGACCATATCCTTCATGCCGGCGCCGCCGACGACGAATTTGATGTCGGTCCGCTTGGCCTGCTTGATCGCCTCGAGCACCGCCACCGCCATATCGTCGTCCTGGCACCAGACGGCGTCGATCTTGGCGTGTTTGGTCAGGAAGTCCTGCATCACCTTGAACGCGTCGTCGCGGCTCCAATTGCCGAACTGGCTGTCGATGACCTTGATGTCCGAGCCCTTGATGCCTTCGTTGAAGGCGTTGACGCGCTGCTCGTCGATCGGGATCGGCAGGCCGCGGATGACGACGATGTCGCCCTTGCCCCCCAGCTTCTCCTTCACATAGGCGGCGGCGACGCGCCCGAGTTCAGGATTGTTGCCCGCGACGTAGAGGTCCTCAATCGAACGATCGCGCAGCGCGCGGTCGACCACCGTGATGAACGCGCCCTTCGACTTCACCTTGCGGATCGGGTCGGTCAATTCGTCGGGATTATGCGGCAGCACGACGAGCGCATCGATGCCCTGCGTCGTCAGATCCTCCAGCGCATTGGCCTGCGCGGCGCCGTCGGGCGACGTTTTCACGATCACTTTCAGGCCCGGATATTGTTTCTCCAGCGCTTTGGCCTCTTCGGTCGCGTGGAAAACGACGCCGCCGGTCCAGCCGTGATCGGCGGCGGGGATCGAGACGCCGATCGTCAGCTTTTGCTGCGCGCTGGCCGCGCCGACGCCTGCGATCAGCCCAAGAACTGCTATTCCTGCCAATAATTTTCGCATGACATTCCTCCCTTAACATTGAAGCCCTTTGGCGTAAGCCAGGCGGCTCCTTACCCAAACCTTGATCCTATCGCGTGCGCGACAGAGAGCGCTGCGCCAGCATTGCGATCACGATGATCGCGCCCTGGACCGCGCCGATGAGATATTCGCTGACGAGATCGGACAATACCATGATGTTGCCGATGACTTCGAGAATCAGCGCGCCGGCGATCGTGCCCCAGATGCGCCCGACGCCGCCGCGCAGACGCGTTCCGCCGATCACCACCGCCGTGATCGCCTGCAGCTCCCAAAGCAGGCCGGTTGTCGAAGTGGTCGAGCCCAGGCGCGGGACGTAGACGATAACCGCGATGGCGACGCAAAGCCCCTGCAGCACGAAGGTGATCGTGCGCACGCGCGTGACGTTGATGCCGGAATAGCGCGCGACTTCCTCGTTCGAGCCGACCGCCGTCACATGCCGGCCATAGGCGGTGCGGTAGAGGATGAAGGCGCCGATGGCGGCGACGCCCAGAATGACGAATATCGGTATCGGCGCGCCGAACACGTCGCCGAAATAGACCGGACGATAGGCGCTGCGCAGCTCCGACGACTTGATGACGATCGAGCCGCCCTGGGCGAGCCAGGTCACCAGCGAGCGGAAAATGCCCATCGTGCCGAGCGTTACGATGAACGGCTCGATCCGCCCCAGCGTCGTCGTGAGCCCGTTGGCGAGGCCGCATAAGGCGCCGACGAACAGCGCCAGAATCATGCCGAAGGCGATCAGCAGGACGGGGTTTTCGATGAGCCCGCCGTTCAGGAACAGGATCATGATCCCGGCCACGAAGGCCGCCATCGAGCCGACGGAAAGATCGAGGCCGCCGGCGGTAATGACGAAAGTCGCGCCGACCGCGATGGTCGCGATGAACGCGCTGCGCGTCAGCACATTGGAGAGGTTGTCGACGCTCATGAAACGCGGGCTGACGAGCGTGCCGAGCAAAAGCAGCGCGGCGAGAGCCGCAAAGGGCGCGACCGCGCCCAGATCGACGCGGCTCCACAGGCTCGACCTGACGGATTGAATCGGCTCGTTCATGCGCGCCTCGCTGTGGACGCCGCGGCCGCGCTCGCCCCGACCCCGGTCGCGTGGACGACGATCTCGTCCTCGGTCATCGCCTCCCCCTCGACTTCGCCGACGATCCGCCCGGCCCGCATGATGAGAATGCGGTGGCAAAGGCCGATCAATTCGCCCATTTCCGAAGAGATGACGACGACCGATTTTCCCTGTGCGCAGAGCGCGGCGATGAAACGATAGACCTGTTGTTTGGCGCCGATGTCGATGCCGCGCGTCGGTTCGTCGATGACGACGATCTGCGGATTGAGAAGCATCATCTTGGCGAGCAGCAGCTTTTGCTGGTTGCCGCCCGACAATTCGCCCGCCAGCCGATTCTTGTCGCCGAGCCTGATGTCGAAATCGACGATCGCTTCGTCCAGCGCCTTAGCTTCGCGGGCGCGGTCGATCAGCGGCCCGTTCGAGAAACGATCGAGGGCGGCCAGGGTGAGATTGACGGTCAAATTCTCCTGGAGCAGCAAGCCCTTGCCCTTGCGATCCTCGGTCAAATAGACGATGCCGGCGTTCATGCCGTCGCGCGCGTTGTGAAGACGGATGGTCCGGCCGCCGACCTTGATCTCGCCGCGGCCGGCGCGCAGGCCGAGCAGCGCTTCGAACAATTCCGTGCGCCCCGCGCCGATCAGGCCGGCAAAACCCAGAATTTCGCCCTTCCTCAGAGCGAAGGATGCGCCGGCCGCATAACCTGGCGCGTTGAAGTCGGCGACCTCCAGAACCGGCGTCCCGGACGGCCTGGGGCTGCGATCTGGATAAAGGTTCAAGAGGTCGCGCCCCACCATCAGCCGCGCCATATCGACCGGCTCAAGCGCGCTCGCGGGCCTTGTCGCGATCCACTTGCCGTCGCGCAGCACTGTGACGCGATCGGCGATCGCCTTCACTTCATTCAGACGATGCGAAATATAGAGGATCGCGACCCCTTTCGCCTTCATCTCGAGGATCCGCCGGTGCAGGGCGTCCGTCTCCACCGGCGTCAGCGAGGCGGTCGGTTCGTCGAAGATGACGATTTCATGGGGCGCGATCAGCGCCCGCGCGATCTGCGCAAGCTGGCGCTGCGCGATCGAAAGGCGTTCGACTGCAATATTCGGAGCGATTTCGACGCCGAGCGCCCGCATCGCCTCGATGGCGCGCCGGTTCATCGCGCGATCGTCCAAAGTGGCGCCGCGCCGCAGCTCGCGGCCAAGAAACATGTTCTGGGCGATCGTCAGATGCGGCGCGAGGAGAATTTCTTGATGCACCAGCACGATGCCGCGACGCTCGGCGTCGACGGGGCCGCGCAGCACTATTCTTTCGCCGCCGAGGCTGAGCGCGCCTTTCGTCGGCTCGAGATGGCCGGAAAGCAATTTCATCAGCGTCGATTTGCCGGCGCCGTTTTCACCGACGATCGCATGCACCTCGCCGCGTGCGAAAGCCAGCGAGATGTCGCTGAGCACCTCGGTCGGGCCAAAAGATTTTGAGAGGCCGAACGCCTCCAGCGCCGGGGATGGCGTCTCTTCGCCAACCGCTATATTCACGAGCGCGAGCCCCGCTGGACGGGGAGGGCTGAGACACGCCGGCATGATCGAGCCGTTTCTGCCCGTAGAGTCGGCGTAAGGAATGTCACTGTTGTCTCTAGCATGTTAGCGTCCCAGCCTCTCACAGACCCGTGCGAGGATCAACTCTCTTGAATCGCTATTTTCTGGACGGATCGGCCGCCATGGCGTCGTCGCTCCGGCCTAATTCCACGGGAGTCGAATGTGCAGGAATTCTCGTCCAACGGCGTACGCATTGCCTTTATCGACGCGCCGGCCCGCGCGGCCGATCGCGGCGAACCGATCCTGCTGATTCATGGCTTCGCCTCGAGCGCGCAGATCAACTGGGTCAATCCGCGCTGGGTCGAGACGCTGACCCAGGCCGGGCGGCGCGTGATCGCCTTCGACAATCGCGGCCATGGGCAAAGCGAGAAGCTTTACGCGCCCGAGGCTTACCATTCTTCGGCGATGGCGCGGGACGCGTTGAACCTCTTGGAGCATCTGGGCGTCGCGAGGGCCGATGTGATGGGCTATTCCATGGGCGCGCGCATCGCCGCCTATCTGGCGCTTGAAAATCCGGCCCACGTCCGCGCGCTGATCCTCGGCGGCCTCGGCGACCATCTCATCAATGGCGTCGGCCTGCCCATCGGCATCGCCGATGCGATGGAGGCGCCCTCGCTCGACGACATCGTCGATCCGATCCAGCGGATGTTCCGCAGTTTCGCCGATCGCAACAAAAGCGATCGGGCGGCGCTCGCCGCCTGCATCAAGGGATCGCGCCAGGCGATGACGGCGCAGGAGGTCGCGCGGATCGACTGCCCGACGCTCGTCGCGATCGGGACGAAGGATGAGATCGCCGGCGACGCCCATCTTCTGGCGGCGATGTTTCCAAAGGGCGAGGCGCTGGAAATTCCGGGCCGGGATCACAATCTCGCGGTCGGCGACAAGGTTTTCAAAGCCGGGACGCTCGCCTTTCTCGATCGTCGCGCCTGACGCGCCTCATGTGTTAGATGAGGCGCTTGAAGTTTATTTTATGTATGTATTTCAATTTGTTGAATGATAATAATAATGTATTAAAAGATAGTGTTAACAAATTGCTTGACTCGCTACGTGGGATGGTGGCGGGTCGAAGGCAGTATGGGGCGCGGAGCGAAATTTGGGGGCGGCGTGCTGATTCTCGGAGCCTTATTCGTCGCCTCGGTCTGGGCCGGCGCCCAGAATGCATTGGCGGGCGGCGGCTCGTTCATCACGCTGCCGGCTCTGATCCTGACCGGCATGGACGCGCGCGCCGCCAACATCACCTCGACTATCGCGCTCTTTCCCGCCCAGCTCATCACCGGCTATACCGGCCGTGCGTCGGCGGCGGGCCTGCCGCAATTGTCATTCAAGGCGCTGTTTGCGATCAGCCTCGCGGGCGGCGCAGTCGGGGGCGTCATCCTGCTGGCGACGCCGTCGAGTTTTTTCGCCTTGCTGGTCCCGTGGCTGGTGCTGTTTGCGACAGGCGTATTCGCCTGGGGCAGCTTCATCGGGAAGCAACCGGCGCCCAATGAGCTCCGGTTGCCGCGCTGGAGCGCCGCCGTGGGCCAATTCGTTATCGCGATCTATGGCGGCTATTTCGGCGGCGGGATTGGCTTTCTCATGATGGCCGCCCTCGGCATGGCTGGGCAGGGCGTCCGCAATGCGGGCGCCACAAAAAACATCCTCGCGGGCGTGATCAACGCTTCCGCAGTGGCGATTTTCGTTTTCTCGCCTGACGTGCGTTGGCTCCAGGTCGCCGTGACGGCCGTCGGGGCGTCGATCGGCGGTTGGGGCGGGGCGTTGGCGCTCCAGCGCGTGAACGAGAAAGCCTTACGCCTTGGCGTTGTGGCGGTTGGCGTCCTGCTGACGCTCGGCCTGTTCCTGCATGCGCCGTGAGGAGCGGAATCGGCGTCACGGGCCGCCCCATTCCACCCCAAGCCTCTCCCATGCTATAAGTCCTTAGACAATTTGTTCGAGGAGCCCCCCATGGCGCAGAGCCAGGTCGCCCATCTGGTCGGCGTAGGCCGCAACGATCCGCTATTTCAGCGCATTCGCGCCGAGGCGGAGGAGGCGGCCAAGCGCGAGCCGGAGCTGGCGGCGTTTCTGATGACCTCCATCCTGAACCATGAGACGCTGGAGAGCGCGGTGGTTCACCGCCTCGCCTCGCGGCTCGATCACGTCGATCTGCCCGCCGCGATGATCAGCCAGATCTATGGGGAATTCGTCGCGCGCGACCCCGCCATCGGCGAGGCTTTCCGAGCCGACATTATCGCGGTCGCCGATCGCGATCCCGCCTGCATGCGGCTGATGGAGCCGGTGCTGTATTTCAAGGGTTTCCACGCGTTGCAGACCTATCGCCTGGCCCATGCCCTTTTGCGGGCGGGGCGGCGCGATTTTGCGCTCTATCTCCAGAGCCGCGCGTCATCGGCCTTCGACGTGGACATCAATCCGGCGGCGCGGATCGGCAAGGGGATTTTCCTCGACCACGCCTCCGGCCTGGTGGTGGGCGAGACGACGGTGATCGAAGACGACGTCTCGATCCTGCAAGGCGTCACCCTGGGGGGCACCGGCAAGGAGATCGGCGACCGGCATCCAAAAATCCGGCGCGGCGTGCTGATCGGCGCCGGCGCCAAAGTGCTCGGCAATATCGAGGTCGGCCATTGCTCGCGGGTCGCCGCGGGTTCGGTCGTGCTGTCGGCGGTTCCCAATAATAAGACGGTGGCCGGCGTGCCGGCGCGCATTGTCGGGGAGGCGGGCTGCGCCGAGCCGGCGCGCAGCATGAACCAGATCATCGCGGAAAAACTGATCGAGCGCTGAGGCTTTCCCGCGCTTGCGGGCGCCTGCCTTTCGTGGCAAAGGCTCGCCCCTCGCAAATCGCGAAGACGAGGCCTTTACGACATGGACAAGAGCGAAATCCTTAAATTGCAGGCGCATCTGCGCCGCAGCTTCGGCGCCCCGACGCTGAAGGTTCTGCCCAGTTCCAAAGCGGCCGACGCGGCCGATGTCCAGTTTGGCGAGCGGCGGATCGGGTCCATCGTCGTCGATGACGAGGATGGCGATCGGTCCTTCTCATTTGAAATGAAAATCCCGGTCGAACGGCCTGTGCTGCAGGATTATCTGCGGCGGCTATTCGAAAACGACCAGTTGACGATCGCCTCGCGCCTCAAGAAGACCGATTCGGTTGAGCTTAACCATGGCCCCGATTTCCTCGGCGTGATTTCCGCCGACGATCCGAAAGGCAAAACCTACACGCTGCAGATGGCGATCCTGGATTTCGATCTCGAGGATTTGTGACGCTTTCGCGCGCTGGATCGTAGAGACGCTGGTCGGACCAGGCCGCCGCTGACCGTCGCGGCGATTCGGGATGGCGGCTTCCCGCGTCGTTCGTCCCGCTCACTCAACGCCGCCGGCCGCCGGCCAGCGGCCCTTTCGGCAGAGCCCTTGGACCCGAATGGAGATCCGCCTACGCCCGTTAAAAACGGAGCGATAAGGACACGA
>NZ_LMUI01000011.1:871071-946119 GCF_009765995.1 Methylocapsa sp. S129 | reverse complement strand
CACGCTGGACGCGAAGGGCTCGTTCGACCTCGTCGCGTCGACGACGATCTCGGGGACGTCGCTGAAGGCGGAGACGGGCAGCGGCCTGGTCAAGACGGCCGGGGCGATTGATCTTGGAACGACGAATATTGCGACGACGCTGGGCGTGACGTCGACCGGCGGCGGGATCACGCTGGGTTCGGCCGCCAGCGGCGGGACGCAGACGCTACATGCGGCGCAGGACATCGCGCTCACCCAGCTCACGACGACCGCCGGCGATGTCGACGCGACTTCGGACGCCGGCTCGATCACCGGCGGCTCGATCCATGCGCAGCGCTCCGCGACGCTCATTGCGGCGCTCGACAATACCGGGGATCAACTCGTGACGGCGACCGGCAGCGCCAAGCTGACGGCGGGCGGCCTGATCGACTGGAACAACATCCAGGCGGCGACGACCCTCTATGCCGCATCGGCCGGGGGCGCGCTGACGCTGGGGACGGCGACGAGCGGGGGAACGCAATATCTGTCCGCCGCCAACGACATCACGTTTGCCCATCTGACAACGACGGGCGTTCCGGGCGACGAGGGCGACATCGCCCTTGTGGCCGGCGGGGCGATCCTTGGCGGCGATGTGAATGCAAACGGCCTCTTGTTCGCCAATGCGAATGGCATGACGTTCGGCGATGTCGTGGCGAATGTGAGCATCACGCTGGACTCTTCGAGCACGATCGCGGGCAACGACTTCACGACGCTCGGCGTTGCCGATATGAACGCCGCGGGTGCGATGAAGCTCGGCAATCTGTCGTCCTCGACCTTGAGCCTGTCGAGCCCGAGCAGCCTGATTCTTAACAATCTCAGTGTGCAGACGGGCGCGAACTTCGCCGTCAACGATCTTCAAATCGGCGTGCTGCGCCAGAATCCAAATGCTACCGGCCCTCTCGCTATCGATCTGACCGGCTATAAGGGTGGGGTTGGGGATAGCGCTACGATAGGGACGATCGACGCGCCCAACGGCGTCCTCATTCCCGAGCTTTGGGAGGGGGATACGACGATCGCGACGAACGCGAGCCTGGTGACGATTGAAAGCGCGGTGGTCACCCGCACGCTCGATCTCACGACGGCCTCGGACAAAATCTGGGTCAATGATCAAACGTCAGCGCCGAGGAACGGTTTCGACGTCCAGCTCTTCCAGCCCGGCTACGCCTTCTATCTCACGCAGAACGGGACCTTCACCACGACGAACGCCTTCGTTGTGCAATATGACGACAATTCGGCGATCGTGGATCAACTGTCGGGGAATATAGATCTGGGCGCCAGCTTCGCGCGTGATTTCAACCGTCAGGGATGGCTCGGCGACAGCGAAATGCTGTCCGTCGAGGGCGGTAGCCAGACCGGCTGGCAATTTCCGGTCGAAGCGTTCGATCTTCATCTCCAGAACTTATTCGGACAGCCCATTTCGCTCGAACAGCCCGGTCAGCCCGCGGTCAGCATCGGCGATAGCGACGCGCCGACCGAATTGGTCAGCGACGGGCGCGGGTTCACGATTATCGTCAAGCGAAGACATTGACATCTAATCGTTAGCTTTGCCTTCACTTGATATCTTTCGTCTCGCGCGAGGTGCGTTCCCGCAGCTTATGTTCGCCAAGTCCGGGCACGGCGCCGTAGGCGCGCGTTTCGCCTGCGAAGATCGCGGCGGGAGCCGGAATGTCGATCGCGCCAGCCGCCGTCTCAACCCTTACGCGCCGCAGATGCGGGTGGCGCGACAAGGCGGCCATGTCGTTCAGCTCGGCGAATGCGATATCGGCTTTGGTCAAGTTCGCCACAAGCGCTGCTCTGTCGACAAGAGCGAACGCCTCGGCGACGAGGCGATCCGTCTCCGCCCGGTTCTTCACGCGCAAGACGTTGGAACTGAAACGCGGATCGTCGGCGAGCGCGATATCGCCAAGCAGCGCCTGACAGAATACGCGCCATTCCCGTTCGCTCTGGATCGACACCAGCACTTGGGCGCCGTCGCGCGATGAAAACACGCCGTAGGGCGCGATGGAGGGATGCGCCAGACCCATCCGGCGCGGACTTCCTCCCGCTTCCGCATGCAGCAGCGGAACGGTCAGCCAATCGGCCATGACGTCGAACATCGACACGTGAATGTTTGCGCCGCGTCCGGTGACGCTGCGCGCGATCAGCGCCTCCAGCAGCGCCGAATAAGCCGTGGCGCCGGTCGCGATATCGACGATGGAGATTCCGACACGCGCCGGCTCATCGGGACCGCCGGTGATCGAACAAAGCCCGGATTCGGCCTGAATCAGCAGATCATAGGCTTTTCGCGACGCGAGCGGGCCGTGCTCGCCATAGCCGCTGATCGTGCAAATGATCAGCTTGGGGTGACGCGCCGCAAGGACGTCGGCGCCAAAGCCAAGCTTCTCGAGCGAACCCGGTTTCAAGTTTTGCACCAGAATGTCCGCGCCCGCGATCATCTGGGAAAGATCGCGCCTCGCCTCAACCTGCGTGAGGTCCATGACGACGGAATGTTTGCCCCGGTTCAGCCAGATAAAATAGCTGCTTTGTCCTTTTGCCGCATCGTCATATCCCCTGGCGAAATCGCCTTCGGGGCGCTCGATCTTGATGACTTTGGCGCCGGCGTCGGCGAGGCGGGATGTGCAAAAGGGCGCCGCGACCGCCTGTTCGATGGCGATGACGACGAGTCCGGCGAGGGGGCCGGCGGCCGCCATCAATAGGACCGCGGCATGCCGAGCACATGCGTTCCAACATAAGAGAGGATGAGATTGGTGGAGATCGGCGCGACCTGGTAGAGCCGCGTCTCGCGGAACTTGCGTTCGATGTCGTATTCCTCGGCGAATCCAAAGCCGCCGTGCGTCTGGATGCACATGTCGGCGGCGCGCCAACTGGCCTCCGACGCGAGCAGCTTGGCCATATTCGCTTCCGCGCCGCAGGATTCGCCTTTGTCGAATAGATCGGCCGCGCGGTCGACCATCAAAGCAGCGGCCTCAATTTCCACATAGGAACGTGCGATCGGAAATTGCACGCCCTGGTTCTTTCCGATCGGGCCGCCGAAGACTTCGCGCGCTTTCGCATAGGCGCTCGCGCGTTCGATGAAGAAGCGGCCATCGCCGATACATTCGGAGGCGATCAATATCCGTTCGGCGTTCATGCCATCGAGAATATAGCGGAACCCGCGGCCCTCTTCGCCGATCAGATTGGCGGCGGGCACGGGCAGATTGTCGAAGAAGAGTTCCGTCGTCGCATGATTGAGCATCGTGCGCACCGGCCGGATTGTCAGGCCGTTCTCGACGGCGTGGCGCATGTCGACGATCAATACGGAAATGCCGTCGGTCGGCTTGGCGCCTTGGTCCCTCGGCGCGGTGCGGCAGAGAAGCAGCATCAGGTCCGAATGTTCGGCGCGGCTGATCCAGATCTTCTGGCCGTTGACGATATATGTGTCGCCCTCGCGCCTTGCGAATGTGCTGATGCGGGTCGTGTCGGTGCCGCTTGTCGGCTCGGTGACGCCGAAAGCCTGAAGGCGAAGCTCGCCTCGGGCGATCTTCGGCAGGTATTCCGCCTTCTGGGCGGCGCCGCCATGGCGCAGGATCGTGCCCATCGTATACATCTGGGCATGGCAGGCCGCGCCATTGCCGCCGGAGCGATGGATTTCCTCGAGGATGGCTGTCGCGGCGCCGAGGCCCAGCCCGGACCCGCCATATTCCTCGGGGATCAGCACCGAGAGGTAGCCCTCGCGCGTCAGCGTATCGACGAATGCTTTGGGATAGGCGCGCTCGCGATCGAGCTTGCGCCAATATTCGCCGGGAAAGGCCTGGCACAAGCGGGAAACCGCCTCGCGGATTTCGCGATGCGTCCGCCCTTCTTTTGCGCGCGTCGTCACGGGTGCTGAATCTTTCCCATTGTCTGAGCGGCATGCCGCGTCGCGAGACGGGCAGGCCTGCTTGCGGCGGCCGCGCCTGGCCGTCCCTGTTCCAGCAATAGCATAAACTGCATGGATGCTCATTGCGCGAGCATATTGCCGCCAGGGCGAGCTGACCTCACCTAGGGACCGGCGACGAGGCGATTTGGGCGCGCGCGACAGCGCGGATTATGCGGCCACGGCGATCGCTCGCGCGCGGGTCTCGGAGGTCAGGGCCGGCGTGCGCGCGACTGATGCGGGCTCGCGTGGCGTCACGGCGACCCGAACCAGGTCGTCAGCGCGTCGCGCAATCCGGTATCTGCGCCGTTTCCCACCCAGGCGATGTAGCCGTCGGGTCTGACCAGCAGAGCGGTGGGGGCCGCGACTTGGCCCAGCGCTGGAAGCTCCCAATCGCCGGCATATCTGGCGTCGATCGCCAACACTCGGCGCCCCCATGGGGAGATGTCGAGAGCCCTGGGCTTGTCCAGGTTCAGAAGGACCGGGCGGCCGCTGTGGAGGAGGGTGAACGCTCGCACCGTTCCGCCTGATGTGATCAGGTCGAGATCGGGCATGCGGCGCCCGAGCAGCGGATGCCCTTCGCCGAGATCGTAATGAATGTCCAGGCCCGACATCATCGCGGCGAACCGCTTGCGCGGCTCGTCCATGCCGAGGAGCTCGGAAATCGTATCGCGCAGCGCTTTCGTCCGTTCGTCTTCGCGGCGAAGAACGATCGACGCCATCGTGTTTCGCAACACGCGGGCGCCGATCGGGTGGCGCTCGGCATGGTAGGTGTCGAGGAGGCTTTCCGGCGACGTTCCCTTGACCACCTGCGCCAGTTTCCATCCCAGATTCACTGCATCCTGCACGCCGGTCTGGAGACCCTGGCCGCCGTCGGGAGGATGCACATGCGCGGCGTCGCCCGCGATCAGCACGCGTCCCTTGCGGTAGGAGGCCGCCTGCCGGGTCATATCGGTGAACCGGGAAATCGAGGTGGGACTGTGGATTCCGTAATCGGTCCCGTAGACGGTGATCAGCGCCGCGCTGAGATCGCCGAGGGTGGGTTCGGTGGTCTGTCCGACGTGCTGTTCGGTCACGAGGACGCTGACCGGTCCATGATCCGCGTAGACGATCTCGCCGTTGCGGATTTCGTACTCCACCCGGCCAAGGGCATGGATACCGATGGCGTCGCGGCGGATGCCCCATTCCGGCGGCGTCTGGGCAAGCTCGGCCTCGGCGATCAGGTTGCTGGTGGTGGGATCCGATCCCGGGAACGCGATGCCGGCGGCCTTGCGGACGAGGCTGCGTCCGCCGTCGCACCCGACGAGATATTGCGCGCGCAGCGAGCGGCCGTCGCTCAGTTCGACTGCCACGCCGGCAGCGTCCTGCGCGAAACCCGTCGCTTCAACGCCGCGATAGATCGGCGCCTTGAGCTCGTCGACCCAGCCGGCGAGGATCCGTTCGATGTGTTTTTGCCGCAGCCCGAGACTGTAGGGGTGGCGGGTGGGAAAGCCGCTGAGATCGAAACGGACGCCGGCAAACCCGGTGACCTGCGCCTTCTGCCCCTCAGCGAGGAACCGATCGGCAATGCCGCGCTGATCGAAGACCTCGAGGGTGCGCGAGTGGAGGCCGCCCGCGCGCGAGCCGACAAGTTCCGCGTTGGCGCGCCGCTCGACAATGGCGACGTCGATCCCGGCCAAAGCCAACTCGCCCGCCAACATCAGCCCCGTCGGGCCGCCTCCGGCCACCACCACCGCATGTTCGGTCATACGCCACCCCCATCTCTGCAGGTTCTGTTTTCGGGCGGCAGTTCTACGGCAGGACCTGGGTCTTGCCGCAAGTCCCTTGTGCGCTACATGTAAGAACAGAGAGAGGAGCGGCTGCTCTGCGTTCTCGTTCGCGGCGGACGGCAATCTCTTTGTGATGCGGAGTTGCGGCGCGAAAGGCAGCGGGAAGTTCTTCACCCTCCTACGCGCACGTCGGCGACGACACCCCCCTTAAGTCGCGAGCCGGACGACGCCCCTCGCGAGGCGGCGCCGCACAAATCGGGGCTGTCCGACAGGCCCATTCCGTTATAGCTGATAGGCCGATAGCCGCTTTGGGCGCGCCGAACTCACAGGGAGGAAATGGCGATGAAAAGCTACCAGCTCGTGGATTTTGGCGCGCCTCTCCGCGAGACGGACCTGCCGAATCCGCAGCCGTCCGGCCATGAAGTCGTCCTCGCGGTCCGCGCCGTCGGCGTCTGCCACAGCGACCTGCATCTATGGGACGGCGAATACGACCTTGGCGCCGGCAAGCGGCTGATGCTGCGGGACCGCGGCATCAAACTGCCGCTGACGATGGGACATGAAACGGCGGGCGAAATCGTCGCGATCGGCGTCGATGTCAAGGATCGCAAAGTCGGCGAAGTCTGTCTCGTCTATCCCTGGATCGGCTGCGGCCATTGCCGCGTCTGCCGCATCGGCCTTGAGAATTTGTGCATGAATCCGCGCTGCGTCGGCATTCATTGCGACGGCGGCTATTCCGACCATCTCGTCGTCGCGCATTCGAAATATCTGCTGCCGCTCGATGGTCTCGACCCCGTCGCCGCCGCGCCATTCGCCTGTTCGGGGGTGACCACCTATTCCGCGCTGAAGAAGCTGGGGTCGATCATCGACGAGGAGCCGGTGCTGTTGATCGGCGCGGGCGGCCTTGGCCTAATGTGCCTCACTATTCTCAAGGCGATGGGCGGCAAGGGGGCGGTGGTCGTCGACATTAGCGCGGACCGCAGGGCGGCCGCTTTGAAGGCGGGCGCGCTCGCGGCTGTCGATGCCTCCGCGGCCGACGCGGCCGAACAGGTCGCCGCGGCGCTCGGCGGCCCCTGCTGGGGCGCGATCGATCTTGTCGGCAGCCCCGCGACGGCGAGCCTCGCCTTCAATGCGCTCGCCAAGGGCGGCAAGATGGTGATGGTCGGCCTGTTCGGCGGCGCCGCGCCCTGGCCGCTGCCCCTCATTCCGATGAAGGCCGCATCGATCGAAGGCAGCTATACCGGCAGCCTCGCGGAGCTGAAAGAACTGCTCGATCTCGTGCGCAAAGGCGCCGTGCCGGGCATTCCGATCGCACGCCGCCCCATGAGCGCCGCGACTGAGACGCTTGAAGATCTTCGCCAGGGGCGGATCGTTGGCCGCGTCGTGATGACGCCTTAGGGGTCAAAATCAAACGCTCGGCGGCCATGCCGAAGAACCGGATTCGACCCGCAACAGGCTCTCGTATGTGGTTGGCTCGCGATGAGTCGCCGGTTCGACAATGGCTCTCAACAAGACGTTGATTTGCTGATCATTCTGGTTGGGCTTGCGCCGGTAAGTTGACGGAACATGGCGATGAAAGCGGAGGCTGCGCCGTAGCCAAGCTGGTCGGCCGTGGCCTGGATGGAGCATCCGTCCTCCAGCAGCGAAATCGCCGTCAGCAGCTTGAGGCGCTGCCGCCATTCCTGGAACGACAGGCCCAACATCTGCTGGCATCGCCGGGAGAGGGTCCGCTCTGTCGTGCCCAACTGGCGCGCCCATTCCGCCAGGGACCGCCGGTCGCCTGGCGCCGCTTGCAACGCGGCCAGAACCGGGCCTAGCAGCGCGTCGCCGGTGAACGGCAGGTAGCTGTCGTAGCGCGGCGCCAAGCATATCTGGTCCAGCAGAACTTGCGCCAGCCGCTGGTCCTCCGCCGTCAGCGGAAGGGTCACCGCGCGCGCCGCAAAATCGGCCATGACCGCTTTCAACACCGGGCTCAGCGCGAGCGTGCAGACCTTGTCCGGCAACGGACCGCACAAAGTTCGATGAACATAGGCCGCGGCGTAGCGGGTGTTGTGCGACGCCCGCGATTCATGCGGCGTCTCCGGCGGAATCCAGATGGCGTAGGCCGGCGGCGATAACATGCGTTCGCCCGCGATCACGAACTCCGCCACGCCGCTCACGGCATAGAGCAGTTTGCCCCAGGGCGCGCGCTGGAGCGGGATCGCCATTCCGCCCGGGTAGTCCTCGGTTCGGAACGAGAGCGGCTCGGGCGCGGGACCGACGAGGGCGGGCGCGCCGATGCCGGGCGTACGAGCAGGCATGTCTGATTTTCTCGGCGGTTTGTCTGAATATAGCTATATTTTGAGAAACGGACAAACCGCTATTGTTCCTCGGCGCCCGGTCGCACGACCCCATCGGAGCGCCTGACATATTGGAAATGGATCATGGACCTGTATTTGAGCGGCAAGCGCGCCCTGATCTCCGGCGCCTCGAAAGGAATCGGCTTCGCCTCCGCCATGCTGCTGGCCGAAGAGGGTTGTGACCTTATTCTCGTGTCGCGCGGCGCCGAGGACCTTGAGCGCGCGGCGGCGACGATCCGCGCGCGATCGGATGTCTCCGTTCAGCTCGTTCCGGCCGATTTGTCCCGCAAGGCCGAGATTGAGCGGGTCGCGAACGAGGCGGGCGTGCTCGACATCCTGGTGAACAATGCCGGAGCCATTCCGCCCGGCGATCTCCAGGCCGTCGACGACGCCCTCTGGCGCTCCGCCTGGGATTTGAAGGTGTTCGGCTACATCAACCTCACACGGGCGCTGTACCCCCGCCTGAAGGAGCGGCAAGGCGTCATCATCAATGTGATCGGCGCATCGGGGGAGCGGGTGGTTTCCGGTTATATCGCCGGGAGCACGGGCAACGCCGCGCTGATGGCGTTCACGCGGGCGCTGGGAACGGCCGCGCCGCGCGACGGAGTCCGGGTGGTTGGCGTCAATCCGGGTCCGGTAGCGACCGATCGAGTCGAGATGTTGCTTCGCGCGCAGGCCAGCCGTCAGTTGGGCGACTCCGAACGCTGGCGAGAGGCGTTCAGAGACATGGCGTTCGGGCGACCGGCTCAACCAGAGGAGATCGCCAACGCGGTCGCGTTCCTTGCGTCGTCCCGATCCTCCTATACATCCGGAACGATCTTAACGATTGACGACCCAGCCAGGGTTTCAACCTGAGAAAACGGACACCCATAGCTCTATGAATCGGGCGCCAAGCTTTTGGTTCTGACCGCTGGCGCCTCCGCGCAGAGGTTTTGATGGGTTGCCGAAGATGGCAGCCTGGCGCCTTCAACACCGCCACCTCATCTCAGGTGAGGAATCGTCGGAGAAGGACATTGAACGGCGCTGGCGCCTCGAAAGGCGGGAAATGGCCCAACCCGGCCATCTCGTGCAGTAAAGCGCCGCGAATGAGGCTAGCTATCGTCGCGGCGGCCGCGATCGGCGCGTTGATGTCCTCGGCCCCCGCCACGACCAAGGTTGGGCACGCGATTGCCGGAAGCTGCGCCTCCAGGTCCAGCCCGGCGATCATCTCCCACATGGAAGCGTGAAAGTCAGGATCCTGGTGCAACAAGTTCTTGGTCGCGCGATCGAGCATGTCGGGCCGCCGCTCGCGGAACGCCGGCGTAAACCAGCGCTCGTTGGAAAGCTGCGCGATCTTCGCCATCCCTTCCGCGCGCGCCACCCTGGCGCGTTCGCGCAGGGCCTCGCGTACCGGCTCGGGGAAAGTGCACAAGGTCGCGACGAGCGAGAGGGAGCGGACGAGATTGGGGCGCCGCAGCGCGAAAACCTGGGCGATCATGCCGCCTACCGACATTCCAACCAGATGGACCGGACCGGCGTCGATATGGGCGAGCACGCCCTCCAGGCCTCTCGCCATCAGTTCGAAGCTGGGCGGCGCGTCCAGCTTTCCCGACAGACCATGGTTGGGCATGTCGAAGGCCACGACGTCATGATCGCATGCGAAATCCTCGACCTGCGCGCTCCACCAGGTGAGGTCCAATCCAACCGGGTGCAGGAACACGATGGGGGCGCCACCCCTCGGGCCCGTCCGCACGAGGTTGATCTCAGACATTCCGTCGATTTTGATCTTCGCCACCACTCGATCCTTTATGACGTTTGCGCTCGTTGGAGAGCGTCAGGAAATTATGCTACACTATGTAGCGTAATAAAATTTGGTTTCAAGGCGCAGGGGCGTTGGTCATGAAGCATTCGCCAAAGAGCATCGCGCCAATTTCCAAGGGCGCCGCCGCCAAGGCGCCGCGTTCGGCCGGGCGCCCGCGCAGCGAAGGGGCCCGGCGCGCCGTGCTGGACGCGGCCTACGCGATCCTCGTTGAAACGGGCCTCGGCAAATTCTCCACCGAGGCGGTGGCGCTGCGCTCCGGCGTGGCGCGCACCACGATCTATCGTTGGTGGCCCAGCAAGGGTCTGCTGGCGATAGAAAGCTTCCTGGAGGCGTTCAGGCCGCAACTCATCTACGCGGAGACTGGGGACGCCATCGCAGATTTCAGGGCATTGGTGAGCTCGCTCGCGCGAGCGCTGAGCGGACCGGCGGGCCGGATCGCCGCTTCGGTCGTGGCGCAGGCGCAGAGCGATCCCGAGACGCGCCAAATGTTCCTGGAGACGTTTTCAAAGCCGCTGCGTCACGAGAGTTCGCAGCTTCTGGCGCGCGGCGTCAAAGGCGGCGATTTTCGCGCGGACCTCAATGCGCCGCTTGTCCTCGATGCAATCGTGGGCGCGATCTATCTGCGCCTGTTGCTCGGCCAGCCGCTCGACGCCCGATGGTCGCGCGCATTGTCCGACACCATCCTGCGCGGCTGCCTGGGCGGCCCCGCCATCGCGATGCCGGGCGGCGTAGACGGGTAGCTGAGGTTGCGGGACTATTGCGTCCAGGCCGACTGCTCGCGCATGACGGCGAATGGGAGGGGCGCCAATTGATTCCGCGGCAATGGCTATTGGACGCTACGACGGTACGGCCGAGCGACGCCTATCTCGCGCCCGGAACCGCTACACCGTTCTTCGGCTACGGCTATCAGGTCTGGATTCTGCCAAGCCAGCAGCGACAATTCACGCTGCTCGGAATCCGCAGCCAGATGATCCTGGTCGATCCCGCTTCCAAGCTCGTGATGGTGCACGCCGCCGTCGGCAAGAAGCCGTACGATCCCGCCGCAATCGCTGAGATTCTCGCTCTCTGGTTCGGCGTCGTCGCGCAGTTTGGACAATGAGCGATCGATGGCTCGGACTATGAATAGCCATTGTATAGCCGTCTGGATTTTGAAAATCGCGGCTTTTGTTTGCGAAATAAGCGCGCAAGCGGGCGAAAAGCCGCGCGGCGCGCGCACGATCATGGCGACGGCGTGTCGAAACCGGCGCTGACGCGGGAGCCCAAAAGGCGCTCGGAAGAGAAAACAAAGAGAAAGCAAAAGGGCTCTTATGGCGTTAGCTGTTGGTATTGATTATTGTGCTCCTGATGATTCGGGAGGCGGGGGATGGAGAGCCATGAATTCCAGCTTTGGTTGTCCGGGATAGGCAATCTGAGCGCCGAGCAGCGCACGCAAGCGTTGGCTTTCCTGTCCGAGCGAGGCGGCGGCGATGAAGACGGGTGGCGCGGCGGCGAGGCTTTTGGCGAATCCGTCGCCTCCTCCGCGCGCGGTCGGGATCGTCTGGACGCGCTAGGCGGGGTCGGCCATCTCAAGGTTGGCGGCCAGGGATGTCCACATTGCGCGGGGCGGAACGTCGTCTCGTGGGGACGTTCGCATACGCTGGCTCGCTACCGCTGCAAGGATTGCCGCCGTACTTTCAACGCCTTGACGAAAACGCCGATGGCGCGATTGCGCAAGAAGGACCAGTGGCTCGTCTACGCTATGGCCATGCTGGAAGGAGCCAGCGTCAGCAAGGCCGCGCAGGCCTGTAAGGTGCATTACACCACGGCCTTCCGCTGGCGGCATCGTTTCCTGAGCGCGCCGGCGACCGACAAGCCCAAGCGCTTCACCGGACTCGTCGAGGCGGACGAGACGTTCATTCTCGAATCCTTCAAAGGGCGTCGGTCGGATATTCCCCGGCTGCCGCGCAAGCGGGGCGGCAAGGCCAGGCATCCCGGCTCATTCTTCGAAAACATTGCCGTTCTCGTGGCCCGCGATCGCCATGGCGCGACCTTCGACGCTGTTCTGCCCCAACCGGACGCCGCCTCGATCAAGGCCGCGGTGGCGGGCGTCATCACCCAGGCCAATCGCCTCGTCTGCGACGGCGGTCTGCCCCTTCGCGCCTTCGCACGGAGGGCGAATATCCGCTGTCACGTCGTGCCCGCGCCCGGAAAGCCGCTTCCCGAAGCCCCCCATTTCCACATCAACAACGTCAACGCCTATCACGGGCGGCTCAAGGAATGGATGCGTCGGTTCCACGGCGTCGCAACCAAGAACCTTGCCAATTACCTCGGATGGCGAAGGGCCATGGAAGCGTGGGGACCACAGGCCAATCCGGAGAACTGGATCTCCAGCGCCATTGGCATGGGGCCATACCAACAGCTAACGCGATAAGAGCCTTTTTTCCTGTCGGCATGCATCGTCGGCGTCTGCCTGCTCACGTCGGTCGGCGCGCGCGCCGATTCCGTGCTGGATCGCGGCCGCTATCTCGTCGGTGGAATCGCCGCCTGCGGCAATTGCCATACGCCCAAAGGGCCCGACGGCAAGCCGATCGCCGACCGGGAATTGTCCGGCGGCGCGCCGATGGATTCGCCTGTTTTCCACGCCATTCCCGCCAATATCACGCCCGATCCTGAGACCGGCGTCGGCAAGTGGACGGACGCCGAAATCGTCGATGCGATCCGCAACGGCCGGCGCCCCGATGGAACGCTGATCGGACCGCCAATGGCGATCGCCTTCTATCGCGACATGTCCGACGAAGACGTGAAAGCGATCGTCACCTATCTCAGGCAGGTCAGGCCGGTCGTCAACAAGACGGACGCATCGACTTACAAGATTCCCTTGCCGCCCTCTTATGGGCCGCCGGTGACGCATGCGCCCGATGTCGTGCGCGACGATCCGGTTGCTTACGGGCGCTATCTCGCGACGGGCCTCGGCCATTGCATGGATTGCCACACGCCGCGCGTGAAGGGCCGCGCCGATATGGCGCGCATCGGCGCCGGCGGCAACGATTATAGCGCGCCGGGCGGCGGAACCGTCACATCGCCCAATCTCACGCCCGCCAATCCGGACGGCATCGCGCAATGGAGCGACGCCCAGCTCAAGACCGCGATCAGGGAAGGCCTGCGGCCCGATGGGAGCAGGCTCGTGCGGCTGATGGCCTTCGATTGGTACGAGAACGTCGACGACGCGGACATGAACGCGCTGGTCGCGTTTCTGCGCAGTCTGAAGCCGGCGAAGTAGGGGGGCGCTTCATGTAGACGCGGTCGATGACCGCGTTCAGCACGCAAGCGCTTATTTTATAGCTCTCGGCGCGGCGGCCAAGCGCGGTCAGCGACCGCGCTACAAATCCTTCCGCCCGTTGCGCGGCTTCGCTATGGAGCCATTGTTCGCATGGCGGAGCGATGGATCACTCTCGACCGTTTCAATCAGGCCGCTGAGCGCTCATGCTAGACGCTGAAAGAGCGGGTCTTTGGTCGTACTATTTTGAGAACCACGGCCATCACGGCCGCGCCTTTCCGACGCCGCCTGCCAGCCCGCTCTCTTACCTCAGCCCCGTCGCCAGATGCTCCGCCAACGCCCGCCCCGCTGGCGAGAGACTTCCCGCCCGATGCAACCGAATATCCGCCGCCGGCAAAGGCGGCATGCCTTCGCTCTGGGTGAGAAGCCTGAGCCCCGGCGGAAAGATTCCAGACTTGACGATCGTCACAGCCAACCCCTCCGCCGCGACGGCGGCGACCGCGGCGAGGCTGGGGCTGACAAAGGCGAGGCGCCAGGGGCGCCGGGCGGCGTCGAGCGCCTCGATCGCCCATTTCCGGAACAGACAACCCTTGGGATAGAGCGCCAGGGGCAGAGGATCGAGCGTCTCGATCCGATGGGCGGCGCTGGCCGCCCAGACGGCCTGCTCGCGCCGCAGGAATTCGCCCGCGCCGCTTCCCTCGGGATGCATGGCGATCACCAGATCGAAGGCGTCGCCCAGGCGGTTCGGCATGTCGGCGGTGAGGCCGGTCTCCATTTCGATATGGATGCGCGGGTAGGCTTTGGCGAACGAGGCGAGCAGAGGCGGCGCGACAAAGGCGCCGTAATCGTCCATCACGCCAAGACGCACCACGCCCTCAAGCGCATGTTCGCGGAGGCGCCCGAAGGCTTCCTCGTTGAGCACGAGAATGCGGCGGGCGTAGCCGATGAGGCCCTCGCCGGCGGCGCTGAGATCCACCTGCACGGTGCTGCGATGGAACAGCGCGACGCCGAGCCGATCCTCCAGACGCTTGATCTGCATGCTCACCGCCGATTGGGTGCGATGGAGCTGCGCCGCGGCGCGCGTGAAGGAGCGATGGTCCGCCACGGCGACGAAAGCCTGGAGAAGATCGGGATCGAGGGCAGGCGCGGTCATCACCAATATTTATCAGACTGATCATAGAAATTCCATTCAGTGATTAAGCGCGTAAGCTTAGGGATCGTTGGCGAGAGCAATGAGCGGGGCGGCGATATGGAGTTGTGGGGCGTTCTGGCGGCCGTTCTGTCGAGCGCTCTTGGCGGGACATCGATCGGCGCGACCCGTTATCTCGCCGGCGCGATCGACCCGCTGACCCTCGGCGCGATCCGGTTCGGACTGGGGTTCGCCTTCCTTCTGCCCGTCGCGCTCTGGCGGAAAGAGCGCTGGCCGCGGCCAAGCGATTGGCTGGACGTCGCGTGCCTCGGCGCGCTGTTTTTTGGCCTGTTCCCAATCCTGTTCAATGCATCGCTGGCTTTCACCACGGCCGCCCGCGGCGCCCTGGCGCTTTCGACGCTGCCGCTGCTGACGATGGTCGCAGGCGCGGGGCTCGGCGTAGAGCCTTTGACCGGGCGCAAGACGCTCGGCGTGCTGATCGCCACGGCGGGCGTCGCCATCGCGCTGCTCGCCGGGCTCGCCGCCGCGCCGGCAGGCGCGTGGCGCGGCGATCTGCTGATGGTCGGCGCGGCGGCGTGCATGGCGCTTTACAATGTCTGGTCGCGGCCCTTCATCGCGCGCTCGGGGCCGATTCCGTTCGCGACGGCCGGCATGGGCGTCGGCGCCTTCGGCCTAACCCTCATCGCCGCGTTTCGCGGCGGCTTCGCGCCGGTCGCCGCCGCCAGCGCCGGCCAAGAGTTGGCGATGGCCTATCTAGGCATCGTCGGCGGCGCGCTGACGTTCTTCTTGTGGGCGTTCGCGCTCGGCCGGACGACGCCGACGCGCGTCGCCATTTCCGTGACGGTGAACCCGATCGCGGCGGCGCTGGTCGGGATGGTCTTGCTCGACGAGCCGTTGCGCTGGAGTCTTGTTGTCGGGTTGGTCGCGGTTTTCGCCGGGATCTGGGTCGCGGCCAGAGGCGCCGGATCGATGGCGCGGCGCTAGCCAAACTCATCGTCGCTCGCGGATATACAGTGGCTATTCGTCCCATCGGCGTCAAACGCGGCATTATGTGCAAAAGGCGCGCAAACCGTTCCAAAGGCGGCGCGCAGCCCGGAGGGGCTGCGCGTCTTGTCGACAGCGACAACAGCGACAACAAAAGCTTTCTAAAAAGCAGAACGCCCGCTATGATTGAGGGCATGGTTTGTTCGGGCGTCGCCTCGAAGTCGGAGTGATCTTGGTTGATGTGAGAGCGGGACGAGATGATTGGTGATCGAAACGGCCGAGGGGTGATCCATCGTTTCGCATGGCGGAGCGTGTTTCACCCTTGAGTCCTTGTCAATGACGCGCCAAAGGCGCGCCGCCTCCGGCGGTGGCCCGAAGGGCCATCATTGACAAGGACTCAAGGGTGAAAAAAAATGCCTCCATGCGAACGATGGCTCAATATCGAAGCCACCTTCGATTCAATCAGTTCTCATCACGCGCTGGCGTTTCCTGTCTGCCGACAGAATAGCACGGCGGGGTTTTAGGTAGCGGGTGTTGGAGAGGCCCTCATCCGCCCGGCTCCGCCGGGCACCTTCTCCCGCGAAGCGGGAGAAGGGGGCGGTGTGGAATTTCCAATTTCCAAATTTTTCGAGGCCCAAGGCTTTGAAATTGCTCGATGGGGTCGGAAATAAGTTTGGAAAGGCTTGGCGGCGTGGGATGAGGCAGGATCGCAAACTATTGTTATCGCTTGATTATTGTGAAGGCCATAAAACCCTGCTCGACGCCGAAATCATCCGCCGTGCGTCAAAACCCTTGCAAAACACCGTCAAACAAATTTATCCGCGGGGCCTATCCGCTCCGCCCTCCCCGCTCAGGTTCGCCTAATGAACAATCTCATCACCGATCTCCCCGGCTTGCGCGTCGGCGCGGCGCAGGACGTCAAGGTCGCTTCGGGCGTCAGTGTCCTTGTCTTTGAGGAGCCGGCGATCGCTTCGATCGCCATCCATGGCGGCGGGCCGGCCTTGCGCGACAGCGCTTTGCTCGAACCGGAGATGACGGTCGAGAAGATCGATGCGCTCGTGCTGTCGGGCGGTTCGGCGTTCGGGCTCGACGCGGCGGGCGGCGTGATGGCCTGGCTCGCGCAGGCCGGGCGCGGTTTCGCGGTCGACGATGTCCGTGTGCCGATCGCGCCCGGCGCCTCGCTGTTCGATCTCCTCAACGGCGGCGACAAGAATTGGGGCCGGCGGCCGCCCTATTGGGACCTCGGCTTCGAAGCGGCGGCCTCGGCGGCAAAGGATTTTGCGCTGGGTTCGGCGGGCGCCGGCTATGGCGCGACGATCTGCGAGCTCAACGGCGGCCTGGGTTCGACCAGCGCGATGACCTCGCGCGGCTTTCTTGTGGGCGCGCTGGTCGCGGTCAATGCGGTGGGGCGCGCGACGCGCGGCTCGGGGCCGCATTTCTGGGCGGCGCCCTATGAGCGCGGCGGCGAATTCGGCGGCCTCGGCGTCCCCGACAAGACGCCGGCCGACGCTTTGGCCATGCGGCTGAAACACGATGCGCCCGCCAACACCACGATCGCCATCGTCGCGACGGATGCGCGGCTGACCAAGGCGCAGATGAAGCGCGTCGCGATCATGGCGCAAGACGGCATCGCGCTGGCCTTGCGCCCGGCCCATGCGCCGATGGACGGCGATGTCGTCTTCGCCGCGACCACGGCGCGCGCCGCGGCCGAGCCCGATGTGCGCGATCTCGCCGAGATCGGCATGCTCGCCGCCGAATGTCTCGCGCGGGCGATCGCGCGCGGCGTCTATGAAGCGACGCCGACGCCCAATTCGGCGGCGTCGCCGAGCTGGCGCGAGCGTTACGGGCGTTAGAACGCGCCCGGTTTGCGTGCGAAAATTTCGATGGGGAAGTCCAAAGGGGCTTAAGTCTTTGATATCGCCCGTTTCGCGGAAGGAAATGTGCTTCCGCGCGGGCGAAAATCAAAGACTTAGCCGGGGTTTTGACGGACCGCTTCGGTTCCTTCTAGGGCCCCGGCTATTCCGGGACCCTTCCGCCGCCAGGCTCAGCCGAACCGTTCGGCGCGGTAAGGCTCGGGGTCGGTGAACGTCGCTTCGCCGGTCATCAATTGCGCCAACAGCAGGCCGGTGACCGGCCCGAAAGTGAGGCCGAGGTGTTGATGGCCAAAGTCGAACCACAGACCTTTGTGGCGCGGCGCCGCGCCGATGACAGGCAGCATGTCGGGCAGGCAGGGCCGGCGGCCGAGCCAGAGCTCAGCATCGCGCCGCTCAGCGAGCGGGAAGAAATTGCGGGCGATCGGCTCCAGCCGGTCGAAATGGGCCGAAGAAGGCGGATCGTCGCGGCGCGCGAATTCCGCCCCGGTCGTCAGGCGGATGCCCCGCGTCATTGGCGCCAGGAGATAGCCAAATTCCAGGTCGAGCACCGGGCGGCTGAGGGTCGCATTGCCCGTCCCCCCGAAATGCATGTGATAGCCGCGCTTGACGCCGAGCGGAAAGCGATAGCCGAGACCGCGAAAAACATCCGACGACCAGGGCCCGAGCGCGATCACGGCTTCGGACGCCTGCAGGGTCGCCTCGCCCGCCGCGAGCGACCATCCCGCCGCCGTTTGCTCCAGCGCCCGAGCGTCCCCGGTCAGCAGGCGCCCGCCGCGCGCGATGAACAGATCGGCGTAGGATTTGACCAAAGCGGCGGGATCGGGCGTCGTCGAAGGATCGGTGAAATGGACGCCGCCGGCGACAAGATCGGACAGATGCGGCTCAAGCGCGGCGAGCTCTGCCCGGTCGAGCGTCGTCGACTTGACCCCAAACGGTTTCAATTCCTCGACTTCGGCAAGAGCCGTTTCGCGACCGCGCTCGGTGCGGAACGCCTTGATCCAGCCGCTCTTGCGCAGCAGCGCGCCCGAACCGGCCGGCCCGGCGAAAGCCTCATGTTCGGCGACGCTGCGCGCGGAGAGAGGGCGCAGCGCCAGTGCGCTCGCGTGCCTCGCCTTTGGCCCCGACTGGAGAAAATAGCGCCAGACCCAGGGCGCGATGGCCGGCAAGGCGCTGTAGCGGATATGGGCGCGCGGGTCGCGATTGAGCGCCGCCTTGACGATATCCTGCGGGCGCCGCGGAAACACATAAGGAAACACCGCCTCGCTCTGGACGACGCCGCTATTGCCATAGCTGGTTTCGCCGGCGACCGCGCCGCGATCGAGGACGACGACATCGCGGCCGCGCGCCTGCAAATGCAACGCCGCCGAGATTCCAACGATCCCCGCGCCAAGCACGATCGTGTCCGCCTTAACCAAAGACATCAGCGATTCTCCATAAAGCCGCGGCGCAATGTGCATGGCGAGGCGGCGAAGGCAACGCTGCATTTTGCGCGCCAATGGCGAGCCTCGAAATTCCCGGCGCGATCGTGTAGACCCACCGTCTTACCTCTCGCTCCCTGGACGCCCTGATGATCCCTCGCTATTCCCGCCCCGAAATGGTCGCGATCTGGGCGCCGCAGACGCGCTTTCGCATCTGGTTCGAAATCGAGGCGCATGCCTGCGATGCTTTGGCCGAACTCGGGGTGATTCCTAGGGAGAGCGCCAAGGCGATCTGGGACAAGGCCGGCCATGTGACCTTCGACGTCGACCGCATCGACGAAATCGAGCGCGTCACCAAGCATGACGTCATCGCCTTCCTCACCCATCTGGCCGAATTCATCGGCCCTGATGCGCGTTTCGTCCATCAGGGGATGACCTCGTCGGACGTGCTCGACACCTGCCTTGCCGTGCAATTGCAGCGCGCCTCCGACATCCTGATCGCCGATGTCGACGCGTTGCTCGCCGCTTTGAAGCGGCGCGCGCTCGAACACAAGATGACGCCGACGATCGGCCGCTCGCACGCCATCCACGCCGAGCCAATCACCTTCGGGCTGAAGCTCGCTCTGGCCTTTGCGGAATTCACGCGCGCCCGCGAGCGGCTTGTCACGGCGCGCGCGGAAATCTCGACCTGCGCGATCTCCGGCGCGGTCGGCACTTTCGCCAATATCGATCCGCGCGTCGAAGAGCATGTCGCGCGCAAGATGGGCCTCGTCCCGGAGCCGATCTCGACGCAGGTGATCCCACGCGACCGTCACGCCGCGTTCTTTGCGGCGCTCGGCGTCGTCGCCTCCTCGGTCGAGCGGCTCGCCATCGAAATCCGCCATTTGCAGCGCACGGAAGTGCTGGAGGCGGAAGAGTTTTTCTCCGAAGGCCAGAAGGGCTCGTCGGCCATGCCGCACAAGCGCAATCCGGTGCTGACGGAGAATCTGACCGGGCTCGCGCGTATGGTGCGCTCAGCCGTGACGCCGGCGATGGAGAATGTGGCGCTCTGGCACGAACGCGACATTTCCCATTCTTCGGTCGAGCGGATGATCGGCCCCGATGCGACGATCACGCTGGATTTCGCGCTGGCGCGCCTCGCCGGCGTCGTCGACAAGCTGCTTGTCTATCCCCAAAACATGCGCAAAAACCTCGACCAGCTCGGCGGCCTCATCCATTCGCAGCGCGTGCTGCTCGCGCTGACCCAGAAGGGCGTTTCGCGCGAGGAGGCCTATAGTCTCGTGCAGCGCAATGCGATGCCGGTCTGGCGCGGCGAAGGAGACTTCCTGACTCTGCTGAAAGCCGACAAGGACGTGATGAAAGCGCTGAGCCCGAGCGAGCTGGAGGGGCTGTTCGACCTTGGCTATCATATGAAGCAGGTCGATTTCATCTTCGGGCGGGTGTTTGGGTGAACGCTTAAGAGCGGGGAATAGGCATGGACCTCAATCTGACGGGCAAGGTTGCGATCGTCACCGGCGGCAGCCGCGGCATCGGCAAGGCGATCGCGCTACAGCTCGCGCGCGAAGGCGCCGAAATCGCCATTGTCGCGCGCGGGAAGGCGGCGCTCGACGAGGCGGGCGCCGATATCGCGCGGCGGACCGGACGCGCGGTCAAGGCGATCGCCGCCGATACGGGCGACGACGCCTCAGTGAAGGCGATGGTCGCGGCGGCGCTGGCGACCTATGGGCGCGTCGACATTCTGGTGAACTGCGCGGCGCAGCCGGCCGGACAGGCCAAGCCGCCGGCGCTGGCCGAAATCACGACCGAGGATTTATGGGCCGACGTCAATGTCAAAGTGATGGGCTATATCCGCACCGCCCGCGAGGTCGCGGGACCAATGGCGGCGCAGGGGAGCGGACGCATCATCAACATCAGCGGACTGGCGGCGCGCGCGACCGGCAGCATCATTGGCTCGATTCGCAATATCAGCGTGGCGGCGCTGACTAAAAACCTCGCCGAGGAACTTGGACCTAAAGGCATTACGGCCGTATGCGTGCATCCCGGCCTCACACGCACGGAAAAGACGCCCGACGTGGTCGCGCGGCGGGCGGCGGCGCAGGGCGTGGCCGCCGCCGAAATCGAGAAGCAGATGGCCGCCATGAATCTGGTCGGCAAATTGATCACGGCCGAGGACATCGCCGATGTGGTCGCCTTTCTCGCCTCGCCGAGGTCAATCGCCATTAACGGAGATGTGATCGCGGCCGGAGGCGGAACGCGCGGGGCGATCTATTATTAGGCGGCTGTCCGCGCCATGATCGCATCGATGCCAACTATTTGTTTCTTAATCGATATTTCTCCTTAGAGGCGGCGCTCGTGAAATGATTGGCGCCCCTCTTGAATGATTCTTGTCACTGCATATGTTCAGTGAACACTGATCGACACACATAGATCATCGATCATAGAACGAAAGAAAAAAAGGAAACTATCATGCGTAAACTCATCCTGCTCGGAAGTACGGGCCTTTTCCTGGCGCTCGGCGCCGTCGGCGCTCATGCGCAGTCGGTCCTCGACCGCCCGACGTCTTCGCCCTACGCCGTAATCAACCAGACGGCGGGCGCCCCCGCTTTCACCGCTTTGACCGAAGGACGCTCCGCTTTCACCGGCGAGGGGCCCAGCAACTTGGTGCAGAACGGCAACGGCGCGCTGAAGAACGCGGCCCCGGTCAGCCAGCAACTGGATACGTTCGGCGGTCGCTGACCGAATTCGAACGAATACAGTTGCACTCATGCTTCGAGAGGCGCCCCACGGCGCCTCTTGCTCTGCGTTTCAAGCCTGTCGGCGGCGTTTTTCGCGGACGATGGGATCGAAAATTGACAAAAAACGTTGAGCATTGACTAGTGCGGCAATCATTGTTCGTCTCGCCCACTCGATAAGAACGCCATGCGAGGGAGCTGAAGCAAAGTTTGAGGAGGGATGAATGAACCAGTCGGCCACCAAACAACTCCCGCCCAAGACCTATGTGATCTCTCTGGAGAACAGGAAGGCGCGCGGCTCCGGCCATGAGCGCCCCGAAGAAATCCTATGCGCCGCGCGCGCCCTCTTTCTCGAGCATGGGGTCGAGAATGTCACGACCCGGCAGATCGCCGCCCGCGTCGGCATCTCGCAAACCGCGCTCTATGTTTATTTCAAGAGCAAGGAAGAGATGTTGGATCGCTTGGTCGACGCCGCGCTCCGTAAGCTTGGCGCCGCGTTGGACGCGGTCAATGCCCGATGCTCGGATCCGATTGATTTTCTGCGCTCGAATTTCCGCGAATACATAAAGTTCGGCCTGGACCATCCGGACGAATATCGTCTCGTTTTCATGCTCCGCGACGGTCGCCGGAAGGCGCAGGCCAACGCGCACCCGCACAACCCCATCGGCGACGCCTTGTTCGACGCCTTGAAGACCCGGATCGAGCAAGGCGTGGCCGCCGGCAAATTGCGATGTCTGAAGACGGGATTAGCGGCCGCCCAATCCGTCTGGGCCGCCATCCATGGTCTGGTCGCGCTGCGGCTGGCCTATCCGGACTTCGAGTGGATTCCCGTCGATGAACTGATCGACGCGCATGTCGACATGCTCCTGCATGGGATTGTCAGGACTGAGGCCGAGGGGCGGCCGAAGATTGCCGACTACGCGACGGCGCAAGAGATCACAAGCGGCTGATATAACACAGTTAATTTCCGGCCATGCTTTGTAGCGCCATATAAATATATAAAAACTGTATTTTTTATATATTTATATGGCGCTCGGCATGCTACGCATGACTTTTCCCCGCGACGGCGCGCCGGATATGGACGCCAGAAAATTCAATCTTCCGATCATGCCCCACGCCATCGATTTGCTCCATTCTATCCCCAAACGCCTCTCGCCCATCCCTGTGCTGGCGCCGCCCCACCTGCGTGAGGATGAAATGGCGAAACCCGATCCAGAACCCCTCGTCGCGCGCGACGAACTTGCCGCCAGCGATTGGGACACGGCGCTCTATCTCAAATTCGAGGACGAACGCACCCAGCCCGCACGCGACCTGCTCGCCCGCGTGCGCTCGAACGCGCGCCGGATCGTCGATCTGGGTTGCGGCCCCGGCACGAGCACCCAGCTTCTGGCTGCGCGCTATCCCGACGCGCAAATCATCGGCGTCGACAATTCCGAACAAATGCTCGGCGCCGCGCGGGCGCGATTGCCCGGAGTCACATTTGAGAAGCACGATATCGGCGGATGGCGGCCTTCGGCCAAGCCGGATTTGATCTTCGCCAATGCGGCGTTGCAATGGCTGCCCAACCATCACGAACTCGTGCCGCGCCTGATGTCGTTCCTTGCCGAGGATGGATGCCTGGCGATCCAAATGCCGGACAATCGGCAGGAACCATCGCATGCTCTGATGCGCATGGTGGCCGCTGACGGACCATGGGCCGATCGCCTCGTGCCCGTCGCCAAGACGCGCGGCCTGATCGGCATTTACTCCGACTATTACGACTGGCTGAAGCCATTGAGCGCGCGCGTCGAAATCTGGCAGACGACTTATGTGCATCCGTTGCCAGGGGTCGGCGCCGTCGTCGACTGGTTCCGCGGCAGCGGCTTGCGCCCTTTCCTCAATCAACTCGACGAATGTGAGCGCGAACAATTCATCGAACGCTATATGAAAGAACTTGCCGACGCCTATCCCGCGGAGCCGGGCGGCGGCCTGTTGTTCCTTTATCCACGCCTGTTCGTCATCGCCACAAAACCAGGCGCGAGGGATTGAAAGAAAAAACCCTTCTTCCGCAAGCGGAAGAAGGGTTCGAATCTTGAGATCCGACCGTTGCTTTACTCAGCGTCGGCGTCGGCATGCTCGTGATGAAGCTCGATATGAGCCTTCGAGGCTTCGCCAGCGTGATGTTCGGCGTGCTTATGATGCGCATGGGCGAGATGCGCGTGATGGGCGCCGGCTTCGTGATCGCCGTCCGCCACATGAGCGGCGGCTTCGCGATGATGCTCTGCGGCATGTTCGTGATGTTTGGCGGCGTGCTCGTGATGATCGGCGGCGTGCTTGGCGTGAGGCATGGTCGTCTCCTCTTTTTTTGCCGCATCTTGCGGACGGCGTTCAATAGCGTCATCTTGCGACAAATCCGCGACAGGCGGCGACGCAACAGGCCTCGCCAAATTCGCTTCCTCGACTCAATATTGGGCTCATGCGCAAGCGCGCCGACGTCATCCTGCTCGAACTTGGCCATTTTCAGAGCCGCGCGCGTGCGCGAGCGGCGATCGAAGCGGGGCTCGTGTCGGTTGACGGAATCCCCTTGCGCAAACCTTCGGAAGAAATCGCGCCCGGCGCGTCTATCCAGGCGCGCGCGCCTCATCCATGGGTTTCGCGCGGCGGCGTCAAACTGAAGGCGGCGATCGACGCCTTCGGCCTTGATCCCAGCGGTCTGGACTGTCTCGATATTGGCGCTTCCACCGGTGGTTTCACCGATGTGCTCCTAACGCATGGCGCGCGCCGTGTTTACGCCGTCGATGTCGGCCACGGCCAGCTCGACGCGCGTCTGCGCGAGAACAGCCAGGTGTTTGTTCATGAAGGCCTCGATGCGCGCAAACTCACGAGCGAACTGTTCGAGACTCGGCCCGCGGCAATTGTATGCGACGTCAGTTTCATTTCGCTGCGCCTGGTCCTGCCGCATGTGTTGCCGCTCGCCGCCGAGCGCGCCTGGCTCGTCGCGCTGATCAAACCGCAATTTGAAGCTGGCCGCGAGAACGTCGTCAAAGGCGCCGTCAAAGATCCCGCCATTCATCGGCAAGTCTGCGACGCTGTCTGCGCGTGTGCGAAAGAACTCGGCTGGTCGAGTCTTGGGATCATCCCCTCGCCAATCCTTGGCGGCGATGGCGCTAAGGAGTTTCTGTTTGGCGCGCGTCATGGATGAGGCGCGGATGCTGGAACTATCGATAGAAAGCCTCGGTCAACGCGGCGAGGGGCTCGTGCGCTCGGTGCGCGGTACGGCCCATATCCCCGGCGCTCTACCCCGCGAGCGCGTGCTTGCCCGGTTGGAGGGGGAACGAGGCAAACTTATAGAAATCCTTGAGGCCAGCCCTGAACGCGTCGCGCCGATCTGTTCCTATTTTGGCGATTGCGGCGGCTGTGCGACGCAGCATCTCGGTCGTGCGCTTTACTCGAGTTGGAAACGGGAAATCCTCGCCGGCGCCCTCGCCGACGCCCACATCGAGGCCCCTTTAGGCGCGTTGATCGACGCCCATGGCGAAGGACGGCGACGCGCGACGTTTCACGCACGATTTGCGACCGAAGGCGCGCATGTCGAGATTGGCTTCATGCAGGCGCGGGCTCACCGCATCGTCGAAATTGAGGCCTGTCCAGTCCTTGCTCCCCCCATGTCGGGGGCGATTGGCGCGGCGCGGGCGCTCGCGGCATGTCTGCGAGGCGTCGGCAAGCCGCTCGACATCAGCGTTACCGCGACACTGAGCGGGCTCGACATCGATATCAGAGGCTGCGGCCCGCTCGAGTTTTCGGCGCGGCAAAAATTGGTCCACGCGGCAGACCGGCTGGATCTCGCGCGCCTGTCCAACCACGGCGAGGCGATCATTGAACGGCGGACGCCGGAAATCCTGATGGGCGCGGCGCGCGTTTCCCCACCGCCCGGCGGATTTTTGCAGGCCACCCTCGAAGGCGAGCGCATTCTCGCGGAATTGGCGCTGAGCGCCGTGCAAGGCGCGCGCCGTGTCGCCGATCTGTTCTGCGGCGTCGGCGCTTTCGCGCTGCGCCTCGCCGCGCGTCACGAGGTGCGCGCCGTTGAAGTCGACCGGCCCGCGCTCACTGCGCTCGCGCGCGCAGCCGGCGCAACGCCCGGCTTGCGCGGCGTCGCGTGCGAAGTCCGCGACCTGTTCCATCGACCGTTGGGGCGCGACGAACTCAAAGCTTTCGACGCGGTCGTATTCGATCCGCCTCGCGCCGGCGCATTGGCGCAATCGCGTGAGCTTGCAGCGAGCGGCGTTCAAACCATTGTCGCCATCTCCTGCAATGCGGCGACCTTCGCACGGGACGTCAGCATTCTTGCAGCGGGCGGTTATCGTCTCGAATCCGTTACGCCGATTGACCAATTTCGCTTCTCGCCCCATATCGAGATTGTCGGCGTCTTGAGAAAGCCGCCGGCCGGGAAGCCGCGAAAGGGTTTGCGGGCGAAGGGATTTCTGGGATGAGCGAAACCTCGCAGCCAAAAGACGTTCTCTCTTCGCTCGCGGCGATTGTCGGCGCGGCCCATGTCGTGAGCGATTTGGATGTGATCGCCGGTCATCTCGTTGAACCGCGCGGACTTTATCGCGGCAAAGCCCTCGCGTTGATTCGTCCGGCCTCTACGCAAGAGACGGCGCGAGCGGTTGCTCTTTGCAACGATTTACGCGTTCCGCTGGTGCCGCAGGGCGGCAACACGGGACTGGTGGGCGGGCAGACGCCCGATTCCAGCGGCGGGGAAGTCATTCTGTCGCTTCAGCGCATGAATCGCGTGCGCGAGATCGACGCAAGCGCCAATGCGATGATTGTGGAAGCAGGCGTCACGCTCGCCAATGCGCAAACGGCGGCGCAGGAAGCCGATCGGCTGTTTCCGTTGTCGCTCGCCTCCGAGGGGACGTGCACCATCGGCGGCAATCTATCAACGAACGCGGGCGGCGTGGCGGTCATCGCCTACGGCAACGCGCGCGATCTCGTGATGGGACTCGAGGTTGTGCTGGCGGACGGGCGCGTGATGAACGGGCTCAGCAAGCTGCGCAAGGACAATACCGGCTATGATCTCAAGAATCTGTTCATCGGAGCGGAAGGCACATTGGGAATCATCACGGCGGCGGCGCTTAAGCTTTTCCCCAATCCGCGCTCTAGAGCGACCGCGTTCATCGGCATCGCCAATCCCGTCAAGGCGCTGCAGCTTCTGAATATCGCGCGTCAATTTGCCGGCGCCGGCGTGACCAGCTTCGAACTCATTCCGCGCATTGGACTCGATTTTGTTCTGGCTCACGCCAATGGGTCGCGCGATCCCCTGGGGTCCAACCACGCATGGTATGCGCTCGTCGAAATCTCCTCGCAAATGGCGGCGGGCATTGATGAAACCATGTCCTCGATACTGGAGGCGGCGCTCGAACAGGGCGTGATCGAAGATGCGAGCATTGCGGCGAGCCATGCGCAGCGTGAGGCATTCTGGTTGTTGCGCGAATCCCTCTCTGAGGTGCAGGGCCTTGAGGGCGGCTCGATCAAGCACGACGTCAGCATACCGATAGGCGCGGCGCCCGATTTCCTGGCGCGCGCGCGTGAGGCCGTGGAGGCTTTCATGCCAGGCGCGCGCGTCGTCGCCTTCGGCCATCTCGGCGACGGCAATATTCATTTCAACGTCTCTCAACCCTTAGGGGCCGATAAGGCGGCGTTTTTGGCGCAATGGAACGCGGTGAACGTGATCGTGCACGACATTGTCGCGCAATTCCATGGTTCGATTTCCGCCGAGCATGGTATTGGTCAATTGAAGCGGGAATTGCTGAAGAAGACGAAAGATCCGGTCGCCCTCGACGTCATGCGGGCGCTCAAATCGACGCTCGATCCCAAGGGAATTTTGAATCCAGGTAAGGTGTTGTAGATTCATCGCGCGCGAGAATCGCGAAGTCAAAAGCACGAGGGCGCGGTCGGTGCGGGACAATTCGATTCGCGATGGGGCTCCCAAAGATTTTGTTATGGCGAGGCTTGTCCTGTGGCGGCCGGGTTCCGCAAGGCAGTTTGCAATATCTTTGGCGCCCACAATTGGCGCGCGCCTGCTCTTGGCGGCAGCGCTGCTGTTATGCGCATGCCCGTTCGCGGCGTACGCTCAGGCGCAATCCCCAGCGCCCTGCGCGCCCATGCGTTTCGAGGACGCCAATTATATTGTCTGCTCGTTCGATGCGCGGCGGGACGATATCCGGGTCTATTGGAAGGGGGCTAATCGCCTATCCTATGGCGGATTCGCCGCTCTTGCGGCCGCGCTCAAGGCGCAAGGGCGCCAGCTTCGTTTCGCCATGAACGGAGGCATGTTTGAAACCGACCTGTCGCCGGTCGGCTTGTTTATTGAAGACGGTCAGCAAAGGCACAGAGCCGACCTGCGCGACGGCGCGAGCAATTTTCATCTGAAGCCGAATGGCGTGTTCTATGCCGGCGACGGCGCGGCCGGCGTCATGGAGACGTCGCGCTTCCTCGCCATCGGTCCCAAAGCGCGCTATGCGACGCAATCGGGCCCGATGCTGGTGATTGACGGACGCATTCACCCGAAAATCCACGCCACTGGCACGTCCGCAAAAATCCGCAACGGTGTTGGCGTGCGCGAGGGCGGGCTAGTTATTTTTGCGATTTCCGAGCAACCCGTCACATTTTATGCTTTTGCGAGATTGTTCCGCGACGCGCTCAATTGTCCCAATGCACTGTTTCTCGACGGCTCGATATCGAGTCTGTTCGCGCCGAACTTGCAACGCGCCGATGCGCTATCGCCGATCGGCCCAATTATCGGCGTGTCGGCGCCATTGGCGCAATGATGCCGGAATAGGCGCCCGAGACGGCGTCCGGAAAGCCGCCCCGATCATCGGTCTCCCCGTCCGCGCTTATGAAGCTGTGAGGCCTTCCATCGACGCCCTCAGGTCTTGATCGAATTCGGACCGGGGGAAGGCTGGGCGACCAGCTTTTTGGCGGAGGTATGTATGCGCGCCGGCCGCGTCATCGCTTCCAGGCCCAATGCGTCCTTCAGTTCGGCTTCTGTCATAAGGCCCTCTTCCAGCACCAGATCCGCCACGCGGCGTCGCTCAGCGAGCGCGCGCCTGGCGATGCGGGAACTGGTCTCATAGCCCAGCGCCGGACCAAGCGCGGTGATGAGCCCGATGCTGTCCTCGACCAAAGCAAGGCAGCGTTCGCGGTCCGCCTCGATCCCCATGATGCAACGCCGGGTCAGGGTGTCGATCGCGGCTGTCAAGGTTCGCAGCGACGTCAAGACGCAATAACCGATCGTCGGTTCGAACGCATTGAGCTGCAATTGCCCGCCCTCGGCGCACATGGTGACGGTCAGATCATGGCCGATCACGAGATAGGCGACTTGACTCACCACTTCGGGAATGACCGGATTGACCTTGCCCGGCATGATGGATGAGCCCGCCTGCACCGCGGGGAGACGGATCTCGCCAAAGCCGGCGCGCGGACCCGACGACAGCAGGCGCAGATCATTGCAGATTTTCGACAGTTTGACGGCGACGCGCTTCAGCACCCCTGAAAACAGGACAAAAGCGCCCATGTCCGATGTCGCCTCGATCAGATTTGAGGCCAGCGCCATCGATTGCCCGGAAGCGCGCGCCAGTTCCTCAACGACGAGCGAGGCGTAGCGGGGGTCGGCGTTGATGCCGGTGCCGATCGCCGTGGCGCCCAGATTGACCTCGCGAAACAGCGCCGCCGCTTCGCCGATCCGCGCAATATCTTCCTTCACTGTCGCGTGAAAGGCGTCGAACTCCTGGCCCAGCGTCATCGGCACGGCGTCCTGCAACTGGGTGCGGCCGATCTTGAGAACGTCAGCGAATTCGACCGCTTTGGCCTTAAAGGCATAAGCGAGTTCTTGCAGCGATTTGACCAGCGGCGCGGTCGCGAAAATGATCGCCAGCCGCAGCGCGGTCGGATAGGCGTCGTTGGTGGACTGAGCCATGTTGACGTCGTCATTGGGATGCAGGCTGGCGTAGTCGCCGCGCGATTTGCCCATCAGCTCTAGCGCGACATTGGCGATGACCTCGTTGGCATTCATATTGGTGGAGGTGCCGGCGCCCCCCTGCACGGCGTCCACGACGAATTGGTCGAGGAAGCGGCCCTCCAGCGCGATCAGATCGCAGGCTCGGTCGATGGCGTCTGCTTTGGCGGGGGACAATTGGCCGAGGCGGCGATTGGCCCGCGCGGCTGCCTGCTTGACCAACGCCAGAGCCCGAACAAGCTCGGGAAAATGTCCGATGGAAACGCCAGTGATCGGAAAATTCGCCACGGCGCGCAGCGTATGCACGCCCCAATAGGCGTCGGCGGGGACGTCGACCTCGCCCAACATGTCGTGCTCGCGCCGCGTCGCCACATCCGCCAGCGCGATCGAGCGGGTCGAGGCGAGAGCAAGCGTTGCATCCGGTTCAGGGACGCTAGGCGAATTGGGATGGCGGGCGCCGCTCTTGCTCGTCGATTTCTTCGTCATGGCTCAATCCTTCCAAAGAACCGATGGGTTGACGAGAACGGGATTCCTGCCGGTTCGAATGATCCCATCCACGATTCAGGAATCGCGCTGCGTCACCCCACCTGCCCGCGATGACGCAGGAAGGCGTCGGCCAGAACGCATGCCATCATCGCCTCGCCGACCGGCACCGCGCGTATGCCGACGCAAGGGTCGTGGCGACCCTTGGTCATGATCTCGGTCTCCGCGCCATCGCGCGTGATGGTTTTGCGCGGCGAAAGGATGGACGAGGTCGGTTTGACGGCAAAGCGCGCGACGATCGGCTGCCCGGTCGATATGCCGCCCAATATGCCGCCGGCGTGGTTGGCGAGAAAAACTGGCCGCCCGTCATTGCCCACACGCATTTCGTCGGCGTTTTCCTCGCCCGAAAGTTCGGCGGCGCCAAAGCCCGCGCCGATTTCGACGCCCTTGACCGCATTGATGCTCATCAGGGCGCTTGCAAGTTCGCTGTCGAGCTTGCCATAGATCGGCGCGCCCCAGCCGGCCGGCGCCCCCTCGGCGACAATCTCGATCACCGCGCCGACGGAAGAGCCAGATTTCCTGATTTCGTCGAGATAGGCTTCAAAAACTGCGACCGCTTTTGCGTCCGGGCAGAAAAATGGGTTGCGGGGAACCTCGTTCCAGTCCCAGTTGGCGCGGTCGATCTTGTGCTTGCCGATCTGCACCAGCGCGCCGCGAATCGCCACGTCCGGGACAATTTTGCGCGCGATGGCGCCGGCGGCGACCCTGGCCGCCGTCTCGCGCGCCGACGAACGTCCGCCGCCGCGATAATCGCGAACGCCATATTTCGCCTCATAGGTGAAATCGGCATGGCCGGGCCGGTATTTGTCTTTGATATCGCTGTAATCTTTGGAGCGCTGGTCGAGATTCTCGATGAACAGGCCGATCGGCGCGCCTGTCGTCACCTGGCGTCCGATTCGCTCATCGACCATCACGCCCGAGAGAATCTTCACTTCGTCCGGCTCGCGGCGCTGGGTCGTAAAACGCGAGGTTCCCGGCCGGCGTCGATCGAGATCCGCCTGAATGTCGGACGCCTCCAGCCCGATCAGCGGCGGGCAGCCGTCGACGACGCAGCCAATACCCGCCCCGTGACTCTCGCCAAAGGTGGTCACGCGAAAAAGATGGCCGAAAACGTTGTGAGACATGGAGGCTGTGTATTAGGGACGCCAAAAGCAGCCGTCAAACCGCGCCGCGACCGCAATGCGCCGGTCTGATTGTTCAAATCGCCCGAATTTGGACATATTAAGTTCCCCGCCGAATTGACGCGGGAGCTGTCGCAGCCATGTTTTTATCAGTGATCTCAATGCGTCGGACGCTGCCGGCGCGGCCGATCGCGGCCTGTTTTCGACGATGCGTTCATCAACAATTCATCTTGGATTCGCCATAAATCGCCCAGCCTCAGACGCTTTGAGCCCTCAGGCCGAAACAACATGGAGAAAACTAATGATGAAGATTCTTGCGGCGATCGGCCTTGGCTCGGCGCTCATGCTTGCTCCCGCTCTCGCGTTTGCCGACGACGCCGCCCCTGCGGCTCCCGCTGCTGACGCCAAAATGGCGCCGGCTCCCAAGCCCATGCATCATCGCCACCATCGTCATGTCGTGGTGCATCATCACGTCGTGCATCATCACGTCGTGCACCATCACATGATGAAGAAGCCGGTTGAGAAGCCCGCTGAAGCGCCCAAGAGCTAATCCATAAAAAACATTCATTGGCCTGGGGCTTTGACCCCAGGCTGCAATCTGGAGACTATAATGATCAGGATTCTTGCGGCGCTTACGCTTGGCGCGTCGCTGCTTCTTACCCCGGTTCTCGCAGAAGCCGCGAAATTGCCGAGGCATCATCACCACCATCGTCATCACCATCACCATCATTGGCGCCATCATCGCCACCACCATCATCGGTGGCATCGCCATCACCATCACCACCACGTGATGGCTCCCGTCGCGCCGAAGTAAACGGCGTCTGTCGGGGCGGCGCGTCAAACGCGCTCTTCCGCATCTAGAAACCGCGTTCTCCAGGCCATTCATAGGCTTGAGTTCGCGGTTTTTTTTGCCCGTCGCCGAACGCAAAACGCCAGGCTTCACCGCCTCAGCCGACCCAGGAAAACGCGCCCTTGTCGAAAATCAGGGCGCGGCCCTGCCATATCTCGGCTTCTGCGGCGATTGAAGGCGCAACGCCGGCGAGGATCGCCATGAAAGCGCGCGCGACGCCGCCATGCGCAACCACGAAGGCGTCGCCGTCGCGCTCGGCAAGCCAGGGTTTTACGCGCTCGACCAGATCCGCATAGCTCTCGCCGTGAGGCGGCGCAAAACCCCATTTGCTGGCCTGGCGCGCCTTGATCCCCTCGGGATCCCTCGCCTCGACCTCATCCCAGTTCAGGCCTTCCCAGTCGCCGAACGACAGCTCCTCCAGCCGCGCGTCGACGCGATAAGGCTGCGGCGGCAATCCCATGGCGACGCGCGCCAGCTCCATCGTCTGGCGCGTGCGTCCCAAAGGCGAAGCCCAGAAGGCGCCGACAGTGTCGAGGCGCACCAATTCCGCGCCCCAATGGTCGCGCAGGAAGCGCCCGACCGCGCCGGCCTGCTCGCGCCCCTTGCCGTTGAGGGGCACGTCGCGCTGCCCCTGCAGGCGGTTTTCGGCATTGTAGGCGGTTTGGCCGTGGCGCACGAAGATGAGTCTATGGGGATAGGACGGCGCCATGGGGGGCTTTCATTTCTGTCTCGCGGGCGGTGCTCCTATGCGCAAGCGCTTGAGTCAAGCCGCGCATCGCGGTAGCCCCTTCTTCGAAGCATCGTCAGACCCGGCGGCGCGCCATATTCAGGAACCAGCCAATGTCAGAGAACGAGCGCATGCGTATTCTGGTCGTCGGCGCGAGCGGCACGCTCGGACGGGCGATCGTCAGCGAGCTTGGCGGCCGCCATGACATTATCGCGGCGGGCTCCAAATCGGGCGACATTCGAATCGATATCGCCGATCCCGCCAGCATTGTCGCGGCCTTTGCCGCGGCGGGGCCGCTCGACGCGGTCGCCTGCGCCGCCGGTGCGGTGAATTTTGCGCCCCTCAGCGCCTTCGCGCCGGCCGGCGTCGCCGGCTCCCTCTACGGCCTCGGCCTCGCCAATAAACTGATGGGGCAGGTCAATCTGGCGCTGGCGGCGCGCGACGCCTTGCGCGATGGCGGTTCGATCACGCTGATCACCGGCATTCTCGCCGATCAGCCGATCGCGCAGGGGTCGTCGGCCAGCATGGTCAATGGCGCAATCGAGGCTTTCGCCCGCGCCGCCGCGATCGAATTGCCGCGCGGCCTGCGCATCAATGTCGTCAGCCCGACCGTGTTTGTGGAATCGATGGAAGGCTATGGCCCGTTTTTCCGCGGCTTCGAGCCCGTCCCCGTCGCCAAGGCGGCGCTCGCCTTCAGCCGCAGCATCGAGGGCCGCCAGACCGGCCAAATCTACCGGGTCTAGGGCATGCGCATCGTTCTCCTCGGCCTCGTCGCCTTGACGCTGGCGACATCGGCCGTCTTCGCGCTCTGGCCTGAGATCGATCTTGAGGTCGCGCGCGCTTTCTATGGCGATGGCGGCTTCATCGGCCATACCTCATGGGAGCGCGCCGCCCGCGCCTTCTTCAACATCACGCCTTTCGTCGTTCTCGCCGCTTTCGCCATCCTCTACGGCTTGCGCCGCTTTGGCGCCGCCGTCCCCTATGCGCCGAGCGGCCGCGCTTTGGCGTTTCTCATCGCCACGATGGCGATCGGGCCCGGCCTTGTCGTCAATCTCGGCCTCAAGGATCACGCCCACCGGCCGCGCCCCATTCAGACCCGGGAATTTGGCGGCCCTTTTGAGTTTCGCCCTTGGTATCGTTTTGATGGCGAATGCCGGCGCAATTGCTCGTTCGTTTCGGGCGAAGGGTCGGAAGCCTTCTGGATGGTCGCGCCCGCCAGCCTCGCCCCGCCGCCGTTCCGCGCTTTGGCGATCGCCGGCGCGCTCGCCTTCGGGGCCCTGACCGGCCTGCTGCGCATGGCGTTCGGCGGCCATTACCTCTCCGACGTTTTGCTCGCCGCGCTGCTCACGCTGATCATCGTGCAGGGCGCGCGGATGCTGCTTTTCCCCAACCGCGATCCCTCGTGACCGGGGTTGCGCGGCGCGGAACTCTCCCTATAGTCGCGCGCCAATCGAAACCTCCCGACCAGAGCCCTTAAAGAAATGTCCAAGACCAAGACCAAAGTGAAGCGCGTCGTCCTCGCCTATTCCGGCGGCCTCGACACGTCCATCATCCTCAAATGGCTGCAGACGACCTATGGCTGCGAAGTCGTCACCTTCACCGCCGACCTCGGCCAGGGCGAGGAACTGGAGCCGGCGCGCAAGAAGGCGGAGCTGCTCGGCGTCAAGCCGGAGAACATTTTCATCGAGGACGTGCGCGAGGAATTCGTGCGCGACTACGTCTTCCCGATGTTTCGCGCCAATGCGCAATATGAGGGGCTCTACCTCCTGGGCACCTCGATCGCGCGGCCGCTGATCGCCAAGCGTCTCGTCGAAATCGCACGCCAGGTCGGCGCCGACGCGATCGCCCATGGCTCGACCGGCAAGGGCAATGACCAGGTGCGCTTCGAGCTTTCCGCCTATGCGCTAGAGCCCGACATCAAGGTGATCGCGCCCTGGCGCGAATGGGAATTCACCTCGCGCAACGCTTTGATCGCCTTCGCCGAGAAGAACCAGATCCCGATCGCCAAGGACAAGCGCGGCGATGCGCCCTTCTCGACCGACGCCAACCTCCTGCACATCTCCTCGGAGGGCAAAGTGCTGGAGGATCCGGCCGAGGAAGTGCCCAATTACGTCTATTCGCGCACGCTCGATCCCGAAAAGGCGCCGGACAAGGCGACCATCGTCGAGATCGCATTCGAGAAGGGCGACCCCGTCGCGATCGACGGCAAGAAACTGTCGCCCGCCGCTTTGCTGACCGCCCTCAATAAGCTTGGCCATGACAATGGCATCGGCCGGCTCGACCTCGTCGAGAACCGCTTCGTCGGCATGAAATCGCGCGGCATGTATGAGACGCCGGGCGGCACCATTCTGCTGGCCGCCCATCGCGGCATTGAATCGATCACGCTCGATCGCGGCGCGGCCCATCTCAAAGACGAGCTGATGCCCAAATACGCCGAGCTGATCTACAACGGCTTCTGGTTTTCGCCCGAGCGCGAAATGCTGCAGGTCCTGATCGACAAGAGCCAGGAATATGTCGCCGGCCGCGTGCGGCTGAAGCTTTATAAGGGCAATGTCATCCTGATCGGCCGCGACAGCCCCTATTCCCTCTACGACCAGGACCTCGTCACCTTCGAGGAAGGCGCCGTCGCCTATGACCACAATGACGCCAGCGGCTTCATCAAGCTGAACGCGCTGCGGCTGCGGACATTGGCCAAGCGCAAGCGGAAGGCGGCGAAGGGTTAGAGGGGGCGCCTTCTCGCGCAAAGCGCAGGCTGTCCGAGGATGCCATGTTGTTTTGGTGCGCGAGAGCGGCCTTTTGAGGCCGCTTCGATCACCAAAACAACGTGGATGCCACTTGCCACGCCGACGAGGCGCAGTCATCCCGAAGGGACCGTAGCGCAGCGGAGGACCGGCGCAGCCGGTTGACGGCGGCTCGGCGGCGTGGCCCTTTCCTCGCGCCGCGACGCGTCCACGCAAACTACCGTCGAGCCGGCCCCTTAGAATCGCAAGATAAGTTTCACGGCCCTCCAACTTCCCGCAAATCTTGCAAGAGTACGCACGTTTAAAATCAACGGCTTGCAAGTGAAAAACCTGTTTTTTAATTTTCCTCCGAACTCCCCCAACGCATATCCTGAAAATCAGAATACCACCATTCCGCCTTGCGTCAAGTTTTTGCCCCAGGCTGCGCCAAAGCCCCTCCCAGTATTACGGTATTACGGTGACATGATATGCATTGCATAATCTGCCGATTTGTGCTGCGTTGAGCCATGGCCCGTCTTTCCCGCATTGTCATTCCCGACGTTCCCCATCACGTCACGCAACGCGGCAACCGGCGGCAGAAGCTGTTCACGGAACCCGGCGATTATGCGCTGTATCGCGATCTGCTCGCCGAGCGGTGCGAGAAGAACGGCGTGTCCTGTTGGGCCTATTGCCTCATGCCCAACCACGCCCATCTCATTCTGACGCCAACGACGCTTGATGGGCTGTCGCGTGCAGTCGGCGAGGCGCACCGGCGTTATACCGCCTTCGTCAACGCCCGCGCGCGCGTCACCGGACATTTGTTTCAGGGCCGGTTCGGCTGCGTCGCGATGGACGAGGCTCATATGCTGAACGCCGTTCGCTACCTCGCCTTCAACCCGGTGCGCGCAAAACTCTGCGCGAAGCCGCGCGAATGGGAATGGTCGAGCGTGCGCGCCCATCTGAGAGGACGCGACGACGCGCTCGTCGCCGTGCGACCCGTTCTCGCCATCGCGCCGCGCTTTGACGCGCTTCTGGAAATGTCGCTGGACGAGCAGCGCGAACTGGCCAGCTTCGAGAGCCTCGGCGGCAATGGCCGCCCCCTCGGCGACGCACTCTTCCTGGCCGCCGCCGAACAAAAGCTCGGCCGCAGCCTACGCAAGGGGAAGCCCGGGCCAAAGCCCAAAGCGGCGGGACGGCGATGATAGGGGATTGCGTATCATGTCCCTATAATCCCCGCGTCGGTTTCGGCCGTGGCGGCTCTCCGCCTCGACGGCTTCACGAGCGCAGCCCACGGACGAATGTGCGGCCTTCGCTTGGCGCTGCCCGCGCCTTATCGTCTGTGTTTGTCACGCCGCGCCGCGTCCGCGCCTCGCGCCAACCGCAACATCATGGTTTAACCATCTCGTTATCTCGCTCTGCGGCGCAGTTCTGAAGAGCACGTGAGCGAGGGCGATGCACGGCCGCGCGGGCGTCGAACGCCTACGCGCCCGGATGTTATCGCTTCATTTGCCAATCGATCACAGAGTTTGCGGAAGATCGTCTTTTCCCAGGCATCTTAAGAATTGCCTTATGTTTGGGCCCGAGGATGCCGATCCGAAGAGAGAGGTTTCCGTGTTCAAAGCCCTCATAGCCCGATGGTCGCGAAATCGCCGCGGCAGCGTCGCGATCATGTTCGCGCTCGCTTTGCCCGTCATGATTTTCGGCATCGGATTTGCGGTCGACTATGGCCTTTACGCGCGCGAGAAGGCCCGGCTCAACATGATGGCCGACGAGGCGGTGCTGGCGGCGGTGTCCAGCACGGCGATGACACAGACAACGGCGCAGGCTCAGACGTTGGCGCAAAACATGTTCACCGCGCAGGCGTCGCAATTGCCGCGGGTCACGTTCGCAGCGGGTCAGCCACACGTCTCGATCAGCATGGACGCGAGCGATGTGATACGCACGGTGAGCGTGACTTACACCGGCACTTACAGCACGATCTTCTCGAGCGTGCTCGGCATTCCCACTCTGCCTGTGAGCGGACAGTCGGTCGCGGAATCGGCGAGCCCGAACGCGCCCAACACCAATTTCTACGTCCTGCTCGACAATCAGGGCTCGATGGCGTTGCCAGCGTCGCAAGCCGGGATCGCGCAGATGCAGACGCTGACGCCGCTGCAACTCTCCGGCGGATGCGCGTTCGCGTGTCACGAAGCCGCTCCGAACAATCCCGCGCCTGGCTTTGCGTCGGACGTACAGGGGAACCCCTGCCAGTCCGGCACGCACGGGTCGAACTGCCCGCAAATCGACAATTATCAGCTCGCGAGAAACAACAATATCCCGCTCAGGTTCGACGAAGTCACCTCGGCGATCAGCGCTCTGATTTCCACCGCCTCGAGCTTACAAGGCGAGATGAGCCCGCAGCCGACCTATCAATTCTCAGTCTATTCGGTCGACTCCCCTTATACCCAGGGCCTGTACAATGTGATGCCTCTCACTGCGCAATATGTGACCAATTGGTCCAACGACTCGTCCAATCTTCAATTGTACACCGTCTATTCCGACGGCGGCGCCTGCGCGACCAGCGGGTCCAATAAATGCGGGACCTATGCCGATACAGCTTCGCAGGTCAGCCCGACGATGATTTTTCAGAACGTCGGTTTCTTCTCTTCGCCGATGGGAACGGAAATGTCGACGTTGGCGAGCGCCATCCCCGCGGCGGGAACCGGAGCTTCTGGCTCCACGCCCAAGGAGGTTCTGCTCGTCGTCACCGACGGCGTGGAAGACACCGTCGTCAGCAACCAGTTGTCGATCACCACGTGGGACAGCAGCGCGCTATCCGCTTGCACAACGATGAAAAACAACGGCGTCAAAATCGCCATTCTCTATACGACCTACTATCCGACCGCTGGATTCTGGTTGTACGATGATTACGTCGCCAATTTCCAATCCAACATCGGACCGACGCTGCAGGGTTGCGCGAGCCCAGGCCTGTTCATGACGGCCGCGGTCGGCGACAATCTGACGACCGACTTCATTACCTTATTCCAGCTCGCCATGCAGAGCTCGCGATTGACACAATGACCATGCGGAGGGCTGCGAAATGGGCGCGCGCGCTCTGGGTGCGCGGATGGCGAGACCGGGCTGGCACGACCGCTACGGAATTCGTCATGATCGCGCCGATTTTCATTTCGGTCATACTCGGCATCGTCCAGGTCGCGATCGTCTGGTTCGCGAAGACCGAACTGCGGTCGGCGACCGAGACCGCGGCGCGACTGGTGCTCACCGGCCAGACGAGTTCCACAGCCTACAACACGGAGGCGAAATTCCTCAGCGCGCTCTGCGCCAATCTCCCTGTCATCTTTCAGTGCAGCCAGGTGATGATCAATCTGGCGCCGCAGGCTTCGATCTCCTCGGTGACGACGGCGACGCCGACGCTCACCTACAATTCCTCCGGGGCCGTGACGAACACGTTCGGCTACAACCCTGGCACCTATGGCCAGGTCATGGTGTTGCAGGTGTTGTATCAATTGCCCGTCGTCGCCGCCCCACTGTTCAATTTCTCGACCCAATCCAACGGCAGCTTGCTGCTGGCCGCCACGGTCGTGTTTGAGAACGAGCCGCAATGAAACAGAACTTCGCTGCAAGGGTCGAAAATCTTCGTTTGGCGCCGCGCCCCGTCAGGGCCTTCGCCCGCAACGCGCGCGGCGTCGCGGCGATTGAATTCGCGCTGATCTTGCCGGTGATGTTGCTGCTGCTCGGGCTTTGCGTCATCGCGGGCGAGGCGCTTGCGATCGGGCAGCAAGTCACGGCCACAGCGCGCACCATCGTCGACATCGTCTCCAAGAACAGCCAGCTATCGACGTCGCAGATGGCGTTGGACCTCGACGCCGCAGCCTATACGATGGCGCCCTACAGCAATGCGAATCTCTCCATGGTCGTCGCCGAGATTCAGACGAATGGCAGCGGCGCCGCGACCGTGAGCTGGAGCACCGCCGCCTTTAACGGGACTGCGCTCGTCAAAGGCGCGCCGTTCACGCTTCCCGCCTCGATGTCGGTGGCCAACGCCACCTACATTTATGGTCAGGCGTCCTACGCCTTTACGCCTCTGGGCATCGGTTTCGCGCTTTCGCAGCCCATCTCGCTGAACGATGTCGCTTATTTCAGCCCGCGCGTTTCAACGACCATCAATTACCCCTATCCGAACTGAAGAACGCGGTTACGGTGACGCCGTATGCGAGACTTAGCTTTAAAGGCGCATGCAGAAATCAAGCGCGCGAATTCACGGCGATCAACTATCGCATAAAGCCGCATCATTCCGTCGCGAGCGCTAAACGGTGACTTTCAACGCCGCGAGCCGCTCTGCAACGCTCAGGGGCTTCTGGACGGCGCCCATCGCCGTAATCCGTCCGTTTGCCAGAAACGAATATTCGGACCAAATTGTCTCACAGCGCCGCCATTGGCCGGATGTCCGTTCGATGGCGTCAGCGACACAAAACCCATGAGGCGAACGCCGAGCCAGGGAGAGCGAGCGCCATGGTCCGAACCATTGCGCCGGCCAAGGCCGCCGCCCCTTTCCGGCGTCTGCTTGCGAGCCTCGCGCTGCTGGTGCCTCTCGTCGCCGCGGCGCGCGCCGAGGACGCGGCGCCGGCCATTCCTGACCTGCCTGTTCCAAAAGCGGAATCCCTGCTCGGCGTCGACATCGATTACGACCATGTGATTTCCTATATGGAGCATGATAAGGGCGCCCGTTCCGGCGATTGGGATCTCAAATACAATCTCGACGATGGCGGCGGCGCCCTCACGCGATCGGCCTCCTCGGCCTCGACGAACACGCATGACGCCCGATTGAACATCGACCATGAATCCAAGACGCGCTGCGATCGTCGCGAGCCTGAAATCTCGGTCACGCTTGGCGAGGCGGACGCCCGCTTCGACGCCGATGCCCTGTCGAAAAAGGGCGGCGACAAGGCTTCCCTATGGATCTTTGCCGGCGACCACGGCGTCTTCGACGCCAAGCCGCAGCGCCGGCAAATGCTCTGGAATCTGGACTCCGGCGACTTGTCTTTCAGCTTGGCGACCGAGGTCTTCCTGAAACACGGCCAGATCGCTTTGTGTCCGACGCCGGTCGCCACCCAGGGGATCGCGTCAGGCTGCTCGCTGTTCAGCCTGAAGGGTTTTTCCGGCGCCTATGATTATGTGTGCGACGCTAAGGAAGCTCGGTAGACGTGTGGCGCCATCGCCGTCATTTTCGGAGCACGTCAGGTCCCCTGATCGCTCCCAACCGGCCATTCCGCCGACGCATCTATTCCAGTTCGAGATTTTGCTTCCGGCGGATGAAAGCCGAATGGACCGGCGCGCCGGGTACGATGCGGCCATCGGCGCCCCATTCCGCCATCCGATTGAAGGGAAGGGTCGCGCGCCCGCTCATGCGCGGCAATTCGGCGCGGAAATCTTCGACGATGGCGCGCAGCCGCGCTTCGATGATCGCCGGATCGGAATAGCGCAATCCCGCCTCGACGCCATAGGCGACAAAGGGCGCGAGCACGTCGTAGCCGACATAGGCCAGCGAGAAGTTCACCGGCCAGAGTATCAGATCGATGTCGCCGCTGCGCCCGTCAAAAGCATAGGTCTCGCGCGATGTGCCGACGGTCACCGACAGCATCGCGCGTTTGCCGACAAAGCGGCCGTTCTCCCAACGCTTCTTGCCGGTATAGGCCTCGCCGTAAGCGAGCACGCGATCGAACCAGCCTTTCAACATCGCGGGCGGCAGGTGCCACCACATCGGATATTGCAGGACCAGCAAGTCCGCGCGATCCATCAGCGCCAGTTCATCGACAATCGCCTGGGGCAGGCTCCCCGTCTCGCTCGCATGACGTTGCTCCGACTGGACGTCGAAACGATCGGGCGCCGCGCGCTTGGAGTAATATTCGGCGCGCTCGCAGGGATCGAACCTCATGGCGTAGAGGTCCGACACCGAAACGGTCCAACCCTCAGCCTCCAGCGCAGCCGCTCCCGAACGAACGAGATGGGCGTTGAAGGATTGCGGCTCGGGATGGGCGAGAACGAAATGGGCGTGCATCGGATGACCTTCGGACTGGCGCGAACTGAATGACGGCGACACATCATCACCGTAGTGCCTTATTGCTTTTGATCCGTCTTGATCTCGCCAACATGCCGGCTCGGCTCCATCCGCTCGTGCAGGACGCGGACGATTTCGACGAGACCCGGTTCGGTCGCCCGGAAGAAGATGATATGCACGGGTTCGGCCACGGGCGCCTCGCGGCTTTCGTTGCGGGCGTGGCGAATATGCAGGCTGCGCAGACCGGGGGAGAGTTCGCTCCGGTCCGATGTGGAGGGCCCAAGCGGATCAGCCGCGACCCGCCGCATCGCCGCTGTCAGAAGCCCGCGATAACGAATGCGCGCCTCGGCGCCGTGTTGCGTCTGGCCGACGCGCAGAACCGCCGCGATATCGGCCTTGGCTGGATCGGAAAGCCGAGTGCGCGCCAAGCTCAGCGCACGCTGGTCGCTGCGAGATCGTCGAGCCACGCGTCGAGATCAGCGTCCTCGACTTCCGTGAATTCCCCGCGCTCAAGCGCCGCGACGCCCGCCTCGACATGGGCTCGCAACGCCGCGAGCTTCAACTCGTCCTGCTGATGGCGAAGTTGCAGCCCGCGCAAGGCGTCACGCACGGCCTCGCTGGCGTTCTGATATTTGCCCGATTTGACCGCCTCTTCGACAAAGGCGTCCTGCTCGACCGTGAGATTGACGTTTCGGGTTGGCATCGCGAGTCTCCCACCATTTCGCAGAAGATAATCATCTTGGCAATCCTTGCCAAGATGATCTTCGCGGCGGCTCGTCGAATCGAGTCCCATCCATAGGCCGGACTAAGTATCGAGGCACGGATCGACGCGATGACAAGCGTAAGTTCAGGCCCCGCCGTCGTCGTAACCGCCTACGCCGCGGGCGCCGGAGCGGGGGGCGGAGCGCCCGGAGTCGGCGGCATCGGGGTTGTCGAGCGAAAAAGATCGTAAGATTTGTCGAGCCGATGCGCGTAATGCGAACAGCCTGCGACATTGCCGTTGAAATCGTAGTGCGCGACCCTGTCGCCCTTGTCGACGAAAACCTTCACCGTGCAATGGAGACCGACCGCATCGCCCGCGAGCGCCGAGCCGTCGCTTGTCGACCAGATATAGACTCTTTCGCCCGCACTTTCAGACGTCTCATTCGGTTCGCCCAACTTCTTGATCACCGCCTGCGCAGGCTGGCCTTTCAAGCCGCCAAGTTGCGCCTCAAGAACGGGAAAGGGCGTCCGGCCGCATCCCGCCAGGACAAGCAAAGCGGCGGCCAGAACAAAGCGCTGTTTCTTCATGACCCACTCCCGTCCGGTTCGGCGCGGATGATATAGCTTTATTTCCAGAGGCGGCCTAGCAGCCCACCGACCCTTTCCCAATCGCAAATCTTAGGCGTCATCCACCGATCGGGGGACGCGAAGCGGTCGATTTGCCGGCACGATGGCCGATAGGGGTTCACTCGCCCGTCATCGATGGGATGGAGGCACAGATGGCAAGATTGCAAACCGGTTTCAGCCTGGCGGCGCTCGTCTCGATTGCCGCGCTTTTGAATTTCGGCCCCGCGTCGGCGCTGCCGCTGGCGTCGATGCCCTCGGCCGGCGCGCCTGTGACACTGGCGGACTGCCAATACAATAGTCCCCATTGCGTGACCGGCCACCAGCCGGACATGTCGCAGGAATATAGAAATGAGGCCGCCATGGGCGTCGAGAACCCAGGGTGCCAGGGCGATTGCAATCAGTTCGGCTTCATTCCCGACGCCAAGCGAGTCGGCTCGAACACGCCGACCACCGGCGCGTCCATGCCCGTCTCGTCAGGAATGCGTCGTCTCCATTGAGCGAAGTTTTGTTTCAGTCGACTGCGGCGCCCTAATTTCATTGCGAGCGGAGCCCAAACGTCTGACGAAAAAAAACCGCCGCTGGCGCAATGCCGGCGGCGGCGTCTTTGGGCGGAGCGGCGCTACCAGTTGCAGACCCGATTGCCCCAGCGGTTTATCCAGCAATGGCGGCGGTGATAGTAACCCGGGCCGTAGTAATTCGGGCCGCCGACGATGCAGCCGCCCAATGGACCGAGCGCCAGACCGGCGGCGCACCACGCCAATTGAATGTCGGGATTTGAATGCGGCGCGGCGGGCGTCGGCGCCATCGCCGCATGGGCGGTCGTCGCGGCCAAAAGCATCGCGCCGGCGCAGGCAAGGGCCGCCAAAGAGCCGCCCATCGTTCTCACTGATCGCATGGATTTCCCCTCCTGATCTAAGGGCGGACGAACAAGCGCCGCCGCGCGCAACATGCGTTTTCCGGGGGTCTTGGCAACGCGCGGACGAATGCCGGGTCATGCCCGCGTGAACCGTGACCATCCGATCGCGGATCAAGTCTGCGCAACCGCGGCGCCTGGCGATCGGCGGCCTTGCCTCGCGGTGACAGCCTCGCGGCCATAGGCGGCCAGAAACACGCGGACGCCGCCTTCGACGAGCGCGTCCACCTCGCGTTTGGTTGGCGCGCCCAGCGAGAGCGTCCAGTTGAGAGGCAGTTCGCCGCGCACAAGGGCGAGAAACTGCGTCGCAGCAAGGTCAATGTCGGGGACGATCAGGAGATCTTGCTCAACCGCCGCCCTGATGAAGGCGGCCACCTGCCCGTGAAGTTTCTTGGGGCCCGCCGCATAAAAGAATCGGCCGACTTCGGGGAAGCGGGAGGCTTGCGCGATCATCAGACGATGCAGGCCGAAGCCTTCGCCGCTCAGGAAAAAAGCGGTGAAGCGCTTGGCGATGCGGCGCAGCGTCGCCTCGACATCCAGAGGCCCGGGCTCAGGCTCCCAAAAGCCGCCGGGCGCTTTGGTCCGCATTTCATCCTCGACCAAAGCAAGGAGAAGCGCCTCCTTGCTCACAAAATGCGCGTAGAGGGTCGCTTTCGACACGCCGGCCGTGCGGGCGATCAGATCGGTGCTGGACCCGTCATAGCCCTGTTCCAAGAACACCTTGCGCGCCGCTTCGACGATCAGGCGGGCCTTTCGATTCTCCCCGCCGGCCGTCGCCGCGCCGGCGGCCGGCTCGGACGCCCGCGCCTGCCGCATTTTCCCGCTCGCCGCCATCTTCAGCCTCCCGAACGAAAAACCGAACCGTTCAGTTTCCTCTTGACTCCAGCTTAGAAGATCGTGTTATGAAAAGCAACAAGACTGAACGGTTCAGTTTTATCGGGCAACCATCATGAGTTTGACGCCAGCGCGCCGCAGCTCCGCATCGGCGCGGCTCAGTCCTCTTGCGGCGGCCGTCCTGCTGCTCGGCGGCTGCACGGTCGGACCCGATTTCAAAACGCCCGATGCGCCCGCGGTCGCCGGCTATACGGTCGAACCCGCCCTGAAGGCGACCAGCGCGACGGCCGCCGCCGGCGGGACGTCGCAATCCTTCGTCAAGGGGCGGGACATTCCGGCGGAATGGTGGACGCTGTTCCGCTCCAGGCAAATCAGCGCCCTTGTCGAAGAGGCGATCCGCAACCATCCCGACGTCCAGGCGGCGCAGTTCGCGCTTCGGTCGGCGCGCGAAAACGTTCGTTCCGAGCAGGGTTCGCTGTTTCCGCAGGTGAGCGCCGACGGTTCGGCGACGCGCGAGCAGTCCTCGCTGGCTTCAGCCGGCGAAGCCGGGCCGGCGACGTTGTATAACCTTTACAGCGCGTCCGTCAGCGTCTCCTACACGCCCGATATTTTCGGCGGAACGCGGCGACAGATCGAATCGTTGCAGGCGCAGGCCGACTATCAGCGCTTCCAACTTGAGGCGACCTATCTCGCTCTGACGGCCAATGTGGTCACGGCTGCGATCACCGACGCATCGCTGCGCGCGCAGATCGCAGCGACGCAAGACATCATCAAGGCGGAGACCGACCAGCTCGCCCGCATTCGCGGCCAGTTCGAACTCGGCGGCGTCGCCCAATCCGACGTGCTCTCCCAGCAGTCGACACTGCTGGCGACCCAAGCGACTCTGCCGCCGCTGCAAAAGCAGCTCGCCCAGCAACGCGACCAGTTGATGGCCTATCTCGGACGGTTGCCGAGCGAGGACCGCGGCGAAAGCGTCGACCTCTCCGCCCTGCGCCTGCCGCGCGCTTTGCCGGTCAGCCTGCCCTCAGCGCTGGTGCGCCAGCGCCCCGATATTCGCCAGGCCGAAGCGACCCTGCATCAGGCGACCGCCAATGTCGGCGTCGCCATCGCCGACATGCTGCCGCAGGTCACGCTGTCGGGCAGCTACGGCAGCAGCGCGCTATCCGCCGACAAATTGTTTTCTCCGCAAACGATCGCCTGGAGCGTCGCCTCGAGCGTGTCGCAGAAGATTTTCGACGGCGGCGCGCTCTTTCACACGAAGGAAGCGGATGTCGCGACCTACCAGCAGGATCTCGCCAAATACAAAAGCGCGGTCATTACCGCGTTCCAGAACGTCGCCGATTCCTTGCGCGCCGTGCAGTCGGACGCCGATACGCTGAAGGCCGATTCCGCGTCGGAGAAGGTCGCGCTCGACAGCCTGACCATGGCCGAGCTGCAATATAAGGCCGGCGCCGTCGCCTATTCGACGATTGTCGCCGACCAGCAGACCTACCAAAACGCGGTCATCTCGCGGGTCAAGGCGCAGGCGACGCGTTTCGCCGATACGGCGGCTTTGTTCCAGGCCCTCGGCGGCGGCTGGTGGAACCGCGTCGACGAGACGCCCGACGCGGCCCCGCGCGTCGCGCCCAACTATCTGGCCGGCCCCGAACAACAGGCGCATGCGACAACCAAGGAGAGTGCGCAATGATCAAGCGCATGGCGATCATGCTCGTGGCGGTGGGAATCGTCGGCGGCGGTCTCTACGGCTTCCAGACCTTCAAGGCCGGGATGATCAAGAAATTCCTGGCCAGCGCAGCCAATCCGCCGCAAACGATCTCGGCGATCGTCGCCGCGACCGATAGCTGGCAGCCGAAAATCGAAGCCATTGGCACGCTGCGCGCCGGCAGCGGCGCGGATCTCGCGCTCCAGGCCTCCGGCATCGTCCAGACCATCAGCTTCAAATCGGGCGACAATGTTCAGCAGGGGCAGACGCTGCTGCAGCTCAACGCCGATGACGACATCGCCAAGCTGGTCTCCCTGCAGGTGACGGCCGATAATTTCGCGGTCACGCTCAAGCGCGATCAGGAACAGTTCAAGATCCACGCGGTGAGTCAGGCGACGCTCGACACCGACAGCGCCAACTTCAGAAATGATCAGGCGCTGGTGGATCAGCAGAAAGCGACGGTCGAGCAGAAGACTCTCAAAGCGCCAATCGGCGGCCGGCTCGGCATCCGCCAGATCGACATCGGCCAATATCTGAGCGCGGGAACGACGATCGTCACGCTGCAGAAGCTTGATCCGATGATCGCCGACTTCTACCTGCCGCAGCAGGCGCTGAGCCAGATCAAGGTCGGCCAGCCGGTCGCGGTCACGATCGACGCCTATCCCGGAAAAACGTTCCCCGGCGAGATCCAGGCGGTCAACGCCAAGGTCGATTCGAGCAGCCGCAATGTCGAGGTATGGGCCCTCATGAAGAATCCCGACGGCCAGCTCATGCCGGGCATGTTCGCCAAAGTGGTCGTCGCCGTCGGCGAGCCCGAGCAATGGGTGACGTTGCCGCAGACGGCGATCGTCAACAATTCCTATGGCGACAGCGTCTTCCTCGTCGATAAGAAGGACGATGGCCTCGTCGCGCGCCAGTCCTTCGTCAAGACCGGGCTCGTGCGCGGCGACCAGGTCGCGGTGACGCAAGGCGTCAGGCAAGGCGACAAGGTCGTCGTCGCCGGCCAGATCAAGCTGCGCAACGGCAGCCCCGTATTGGTCGACAACGACCATGTCCCCGTCGCCGAGTCTTCGCCGTCCATCGTGGATAAGTGAGCCGGAGGTTTCGCGATGCGCTTCACCGATCTTTTCGTCCGCCGTCCGGTTCTCGCATTGGTCGTCAGCGCGCTGATCCTGACGCTCGGACTGCGGTCCCTGGCGACATTGCCGATCCTGCAATATCCGCGGACCCAGAACGCGGTCGTGACGGTGACGACCAATTATGTCGGCGCCGATTCCGACATCATCGCCGGCTTCATCACCACGCCATTGGAGAATGCGATCGCCCAGGCCGACGGCATCGACTACATGACCTCGACGAGCAAGACGGGCGCGAGCACGATCACCGTCAACCTCCGGCTCAATTACGATTCCGGCAAGGCGCTCACCCAGATCAACACCAAGGTCAATTCCGTTCTCAACCAATTGCCCGCAAGCGCGCAGCAGCCGGCTCTGACGCTCAAGGTCGGCCAGACCATCGACGCGATGTTCATCGGCTTTTCCAGCAATGTTCTGGCGGCCAACCAGGTGACCGACTATATCACGCGCGTCGTGCAGCCGCGGCTGCAGGCGGTGCAGGGCGTGCAGACGGCGGAAATTCTCGGCGGCAAGAACTTCGCGTTGCGCGCCTGGCTCGATCCGGCCAAGCTCGCCGCCTATGGGATGACCGCCAGCGACGTCAGCGCGGCCCTGACCGGCAACGACTATATCGCCGGCCTCGGCGCGACCAAGGGCCAGCTCGTCCAGGTCAATCTGGCGGCGTCGACCAATTTGCATTCGCTGACGGACTATCAGAATTTGATCGTCAAGCAGACGTCCAATGCGATCATCAGGCTTCAGGACGTCGCCAATGTCACGCTCGGCGACGACGATTATGATTCGGCCGTGCGATTCGACGGCAAGACCGCCGTCTTTATCGGCATCCAGGTCGTGCCCGCCGCCAACCTGCTTGACGTGATCAAGGGCGTGCGCGCCCAATTGCCCGATATCGAGGCGCAAATGCCGAGCGGCCTGACCGCCCAGGTGGTCTACGATTCGACCAGCTTCGTGAACTCTTCGATTGACGAAGTGGTCCGCACCCTCGCCGAAGCCGGCCTCATCGTGACCTTCGTGGTGTTCGCCTTCCTCGGTTCATGGCGATCGGTGCTGATTCCAGTCGTCGCCATTCCGCTTTCGTTGATCGGCACGTTCGGGCTGATGCTGCTGTTCGGGTTTTCAATCAATCTGCTGACCTTGCTCGCTCTTGTCCTCGCCATCGGCATGGTGGTGGACGATGCGATCATCGTCGTCGAGAGCGTCAATCGTCACATGGAGCAGGGCGCAAAACCGTTCGACGCCGCGATCCAGGCGGCGCGCGAACTCGCCGGCCCGATCATCGCGATGACGATCGTCCTGATCGCAGTCTATGTGCCGATCGGCTTCCAGGGCGGCCTGACCGGCGCGCTGTTCACGGAATTCGCCTTCACGCTTGCCGGCGCCGTCACGGTCTCGGCGGTGATCGCGCTGACCCTTTCGCCGATGACCTGCGCTTATCTGCTCAAGCCGCACGACCGCAACGGCGGCGGGTTCGAGGCGCGCCTCGTGCGCGCGATCGACCGGACGATGGACCGCTTGACGCGCGGCTACCGGCGTTGGCTCCGGGGCGCGCTCAATTCCATGCCGGTCGTCGTCGTCTTCGCCGCCCTGGTCCTGTCGAGCCTCGCCTGGCTCTACACGAGCGCGTCGACCGAACTCGCCCCCGCCGAAGACCAGGGGATCATTCTGCTGTCGTCGACGGCGGCCGCCAATTCGACGCTCAATCAACGCCAGTTTTACGCGGACCAGACCTCTCACATTCTCTCTGGGCATCCGGAGACGATGGGCGTCTTCCAGTTGGACGTGCCGGGTCAAATCATCGGCGGCTGGCTCTTGAAACCGTGGGATCAGCGCGTGGCGAAGGCGTCAGCGCTGCAGCCGCTCATCCAGAAAGAGCTCGGCGCCGTCGCCGGCGAGCGCGTCGCGGCCTTTCAACTGCCGCCGCTGCCGGGCAGTAGCGGCCTGCCGATCCAGTTCGTCATCAGCACGACCAATGCCTTCGCCCAGCTCGACGACGTGGCGAAAAAATTCCTGGGCGACGCGCAGAAGAGCGGACAGTTCATCTTTCTCGACAGCGATCTCAAGATCGACCAGCCGCAATCGACCGTCGTCATCGACCGCGACAAGACCTCGCAGCTCGGCTTGAAGATGAGCGATGTCGGCGGCGCGCTGGCGAGCATGCTGGGCGGCAATTACACCGGCTATTTCAGTCTCGACGGCCGCTCCTACAAAGTCATCCCGCAGGTTCAGCAGATGTGGCGCCTCAACGCCGACCAGGCGCTGAATTATTACATCAAAAACAACAGCAGCAGCGGATCGACGATCGCACCGAGCGTGCCGCTCTCGACGCTGGCGCATATCGAGACCAAGACGACGCCGGAATCGCTCAATCACTTCCAACAGCTCAACGCCGCCACCATTTCCGGCGTCGCCATACCGGGCGTGGCGAGCGGCGAGGCGCTTGCGACGCTGAAAACGCTTGCCGCGCAGACGCTGCCGGCCGGCTATACCGTCGATTTCGGCGGGCCGTCGCGCCAGACCGAACAGGAATCGGGCGGTTTCGTCACGACTTTCGCTTTCGCGCTGATCATCATCTTTCTCTCGCTCGCCGCGCTGTTCAATAGCTTCCGCGATCCGATCGTCATTCTTGTCTCGGTGCCGATGTCGCTCGCCGGCGCGCTGGTCTTCATCAGCTTCGGCATCGGCGGCGCCAGCATCAACATTTATACGCAGGTCGGCCTCGTCACATTGATGGGCCTGATCAGCAAGCACGGCATCCTGATGGTGGAAGTGGCGAACGAGCAGCGGACGCAGGGCAAGTCGAAACGCGAGGCGATCCTGGAGGCGGCGTCGATCCGGCTGCGGCCGATCCTGATGACCACCGCGGCGATGGTGCTCGGCGTCGCGCCGTTGCTCGCCGCGAGCGGCGCCGGCGCCGCCTCGCGCTTCAACATGGGCCTGGTCATCGCCAGCGGGCTCGCCTTCGGCACGCTGTTCACGCTGTTTGTCGTGCCGGCCGCCTATGTGCTGATCGCCAAGGGCGCGAAGACGAGAGAAGCCGTCGCCGAAGCGCCGCTCGCCGGCGCCGTGACATCGGCCTGAACGGATTAAGTTCTGATGAGGATGGGCGCGGAATAAGGATCGCGTTACGCATTATAGCGCCGCTGCTTCATGGTTTGGGCAGTTCGAGCTTCATCGGGATTGCGCAGAGCGTCACCAGGCGGCCGGTCTTGATGTCGATATGATTTTGTTGGCACGCGCCTGATTCAATCGCCTTTTGCAGCGCATCGATTTGAGCGGCGGCGCCTTCCTGCAACGTCGGTCCGGTCATGGCGACGACATAGGAAGCGGCGATCAGCGCGGATGCGCCGAGAATGACATATCTGGCCTCATAGCCGCTCTTGACCAAATGAATCATGACGCCGACCGTCCCGATCACCGATCCGATTTCGATGCTGCGTCGAACGCCTTCCAGAATGGGGTAGGCGGCAATGTCGAACCGCAGGAAGGACAGCACGTTGAAGAGCGCTTCCACGGTGAGAAAGAACGCGAAAAACTGCATGAAGACGTCGGCGCCCCAATGCATCCATATCCGCGTGGCCTCTCCCTCCTCTTCGTGTTCGGTCGCCTCGATCCGGGCGGTTTGCACGAGCAGGAAGGCGGTCAATAAGGTCGCCGCGCCGACGAGCGCCGTTGCGACCACCACCGGACGCCGCCATGCGTCGGTCCAGGGCTTCACCGGATAGAATTCCCAAATCCCCAGCCAGAGCCCCGTCCATAGGGCCTCCGCCGCGATGAACAGCGCCGTCAGCTTTCGCATGCGCCCGTCCCCCCTGCCTTGATCCCCTGCTCGGCTAGCGGGAAGAGACTGCCGCCTTCAATCAGGGGGATCAAGCGGCTGCATTTGACCGCGCCCCGAAGATTGGTCTCCGCCTCAGCCGCGGCTGACATCGTGGGTTGGGCGCCGCTCCGATATCTCCTAGGATGATGGAGACATCTCGAAAGCGCGAGGCGCGAGATCAGTCCGGCATGGGGGGCATGCAATGTATCTTACGATCATCATCCTGCTGATGGGCGTCCTGCCCGTCGGTTCGATTCTCATTGAATTCGCCCTGCTGCATCACAGCGCCGATCTTTTGTTCCTGGTCGGCAAATGGTTCGTCTTCTGGGCGGTCGGCGTCCGGCTGCTGCTGGCGGGCGCGCGGCAGGTCGCCAATCCCGCTTTCACCGCCGAGACGATCTTCGACGTCAAGGAAAAGGCGGCCCTGACGATCGTCCAGGAGCTCGGCTTCGGCAATCTCTCGATCGGGCTGCTCGGCGCGCTGACGCTTCTTCATAGCGGCTGGATCGTACCCGCGGCGATCGTCGGCGGCCTGTTTTATGGATTGGCGGGGCTCCAGCATTTCCTGAAGGGCGGGCGGAATTCCATCGAAAATATCGCGATGGTCTCCGACCTCTTCATCTTCGTCGTGCTCGCGATCGATCTCGCGCTGGTCGCGCTCCGCTCGGCCTCGTGAGCCCTCGACCGCGCCGCGCCCAGCCTCGCGTCAAACCTTCACGGTCGAGGCCCGGTAGATCTCGTCGATGGATTGGGCCAACGCCGCGTCAAACGCCGCCTCGCTCATCCCGTGCTTGAGATCTTCCGCCAAAGCCCGCGAGAAGCTCGCGATCATGCGGTGATTGGCGGACAGGCGTTTGCAGGCGTCGGCGCGCGTATAGCCGCCCGAAAGCGCGACGACCCTGGCGACGCGCTTATGGTTCGTCAGCGCCAAATAGAAATCGGGAACATCCGGGATCGTCAGCTTCAGCATCACCTGGCGGCCCTCGGGCAAGGCGTCGAGCTTACTCGTTAATTCCGCGAGAAGAATCGCCTCCGCGCCGCCCTTATCCGGGCTCTTGATCGAGACTTCCGGCTCGATGATGGGCATCAGCGCATGCCCGGCGATCTGCGCGGCGATATCGAACTGCTGCGCCACAATGGCGGCGATGCCGGCCTTCGAGGGCAGGTTGATCACCGAGCGCATCTTGGTGCCGAAGATTCCAAGCTTGACCGCCCGAGCGAGAAGAGCATCGAGCGCGGGCATCGGCTTCATCAGGCTGACGCCGTCATTCTCGGCCTCGAGCCCTTTGTCGACCTTCAGAAAAGGAATGATTCCCCGCTGCTCCCACAGGAAAGCCGGAACGGGCTTATCCTGCGCCTGGCCGTCCATCGTCGCTTCGAACAGGATCGCGGCGAGAACCTTGGCGCCGGTGAAGGCCGGCGCGGTCATGATGCGCACGCGCATCTCATGCACGAGCCTGAACATTTCGGCGTCGCCGCTATAGGCGCTGTCGGGAATGCCATAGAGGCGAAGGGCCCCGGGCGTCGAGCCGCCGCTCTGGTCAAGCGCGGCGATGAAGCCATCCTTCCCGGTGATTTGCACCATCATCTTGTCATTGGCCATAATGTTCATCCTCCCGCGAGACCTTTGCGCTCAGGGGAGCGCGCCTAGCCTCGACCAACCGCCCCCGAGCCCGCGGACATTGCCACAGCGTTCGCGGTCGGCGCAATCTTCGCTTTCCGCCGGCCTAAAGGGGGTCGTCGCGGGTCGGCGTCGCGCGCGGTCAATCAGCGGCTTGCGACGCCAATCGCCGTCTGGACCCGCCAAGTTACCGCGACGGCGCGCTTCATTGTATTGTGGCGCGACACGCGCTGGACGGCCCATGAGGTTGCGCCTTTGGGCCGCCTTCACGATTCCGGGATCAATCGCCGATGGAAAGACTCCGCATCCTTGGCCTGCACGGTTATCGCGGCAGCGCGCAAATCCTGCGTCGACAATTGGCCCCGCTCGCCGACGGCCTCAATGACCTTGCGGAATTTGTCTCGATCGACGCGCCATCTCTCGCCGGCGGCGATTTCGGCTGGTGGCGCGCCACGGCCATCGAAGGCGCCGCGGCGGAGGCGGACGCGCGTGTCGGAATGGGCGTCAAGCGCTATCAGGGCTGGCGAACAACCGTCGATGCGATCGTGGCGGCCTTCGCGCGGCAGGGTCCTTTCGATGGATTGTTCGGCTTCAGCCAGGGCGCAGCCCTCGCTGCGCTGCTCGTAGGATTGCGCACGCGCGACGGCTCGCCGGGGAGCGGGGCGAAATCGCTCGCCTTCGACTTCGCCATTATGGTCGGCGGCTTCGTCAGCGCCGACGCCGACCTCGCCAGGCTCTATGGCGAGAGAGCGAACTACGACCTCCCCTCCGCGCATATCATGGGCCGTTCGGACGCCATCGTGCCCGGAGAGGCCTCCTCGGCGCTCGCATCCAAGTTCAGGAACCCGCTGATCCTGGAGCACGACGGCGGCCATGTCATCGCCAACGCGCCGCAAATCCGCCAAGGCTTGCGGACCTTTCTTGAACAAATGCGCCACGCGCGCGCGATATAGCTGGCGTCGCGCGCTTCAAAGGCGCGACGATCGCCGCGAAATGTTTGCGTTTATCGGAGATACCGCTCGGCCATATGACGCGAGCGGCAGAGACAAGACCCAACGAAGGGAGCGTTGACGCGCCCTGGCTGTCTGGATCTAACGATCGAGACGGCCCGCCTCGTTCGCCAATGCGGGGCGCGGGCTGAGCACGCCTCCGGCGATCTGCATATCCATGCAAACCTGTCGCGCAAAGGAGCGAAGGGTTTCGTCGGTTTCACGCGGGCCGTTCTCGGATGCGCGAAGATGCGGCGGAAGCGTCTTGAGATCGATTGTATTGGGCGTGAGGCCTTCAAACTGAAGGCGGAGGGCCGCCCCTGTATCAGCGAGAATAGATACGAGCGACATAAGAACTTTCTGAATGATGCGCCGTCCATCGTTGGAGGGGTGGCGACAGATGCGAAGCGGGATCGCCTGCGGTTCCGATCGACCTAGCGAGAGGCGCCTTCCGGCGCCTCTCGTTGGCTGAGAGAACTTGCAAAACTCCCGGTGATCGATGGCCAGACGCCGATCGATCGATCAGGTCTTCAGCGACCGCGCGAATAATAGTTCCTCTCTTCCGGGGTGACCGTCTGCGGCGCGGGATCGACGTAGCTGGAGGAATAGCCGGCATTGTCGCCCGTAAAGGCGGCGCGGCCCTCGGAAATGGACGGAGACGCGAGCGTCTGCGGCGCCAAAATCGCGTAGGGCGACTGTTCGGGAGTGAGGTTCGGGCTCGTCGCATAGGCGGCGCTGGCGCCGATGGCGAGAGCGACAGTAGTCGTTGCAAGCAAGATGATCTTGCGCATGATATTTTCCTTTTTTTGATTGTTTTATTTCCCCGATAGCCGATGTTCGGCTGGGGGGTTGCGCCGGATCGCGATGACCCGTCGCATGGGCTTGAGATAGGTCTGCGCCCGAGCGCCTGATGTGGCGTTTGTCACATCGCGCGCGCATCGGCCCGTCACGCGCCAGACAACAGGCCATCGCGTTCGCCGGCATGGCCGAACCGCGGCCGATGTCGCGCCGCGAGCGCCAACGAGCGTGCGCTAACCCGCCGCTTCCCGCAGGGCGTCATTTCCTGAACCGCGATCGATGCTTGCTTTGCGCAGGCGCCCAAGCTCAATGAGCGAGATGGCGCTCCGCGGGCGTGCGATCAGACCCGTGACGACGGACTTGAGTAGGGATATCAGCCGTCCGCGTTGAGTTTGAATCCAGCGCCGCGAATGTTCCTGATCAGCGACGGTTTGCCGCGCGCGTCGATCTTGCGGCGAAGCTTGCCGATATGGACGTCGATGACGTTGGTTTGCGGCCCAACCCGGTGGCGCCACACTTCTTCGAGCAACATCGCCCGCGTGACGATCTGGCCGGGGTGCTGCATAAAATATTCGAGGAGCTTGAACTCAGTCGGCAGCAGATTGATCAATGTCTTGCCGCGTCTCACGGTCTGCTCGATCAGGTCCATTTCGAGACTGCCGGCGCGCAGCTTGATTGTCGGCGCATCGCCTAGGCGCCGCGCCATCACCTCGACGCGCGCCACCAGTTCCGCCATCGCGAACGGCTTGACGAGATAATCGTCGCCGCCAGCCTTCAACACGCGGATGCGCTCGTCAACCGAGGAAAGCGTCGATATCACGAGCACAGGCGTCGTGACGCCTTCCGCGCGCAGCGTCTGGATCATCGACACGCCATCGGAGCCGTGCAGCAAACGATCGGCGATCATAATCGCCGCATCGCCGTCGCGGGCCGCACGCAGCCCCCCCTCGATCGTGTCAGCATGGCTCACGGGATAGCCGAGGCCGCGAAGTTCGGCGCTGATTTCGTCGACTAGTCCCTTTTCGTCTTCAATCAGAAGCACCGGCGGGTGCTTGATGGCCCCTTCAAAAGACATCGACACCGCTGCGCTCCGCTCCCGTCAAGAGATTCGGGCGAATCCCGGCCGCCGGCGCCGCGCCGGTCCGCCAAGGACGGCCGGACGCGAACGGGGTCGGAAGCATGACCGCCCGAACCAGGTGGAAAAGACGTGACATTGGAATCTCTCGGAATAACATGACGCGGGGAACGCGATCCAAGAAAACGGCACGGTTCCGTTTCCATATGGGGTCTGGGGCGAGGAGATCAAGATGAGATCGAGAGTGGTCCCGATAATGTGATGACGAATCGAATGGATAGGCGCGGCTGTGGGGGACGCCCGAAAACCTCAGAATTAGAACAACGCGAGGAGCATATTCTTCGCGTTGCCGGGGAAACGTTTTTGCACTTCGGCTTCGAGGGCACGACGATGGACGCAGTCGCCGAAGCGGCCCGAATATCGAAGCGCACCCTTTATGCACGCTATGTCGACAAGACAGCCTTGTTCAACGCAATTTTGCGTGACCTGATCAATCGTTGGCTGATCCCGCTCGATCAATTTCAATCCGAGCAAGGCGAGTTGAAAGAGACCTTGCTTGCGCTCGCACGCTACCTGACGACGTTTGCGTTGACCCCGCAATCCATCAACGTCAACCGCATGATTATCTCTGAGGCGCAGCGTCGGCCTGAATTCGGGCGATTGGTGGACGAGGTGGGAAGAAGGCCCGCCATTCACGCGATAGCGACGATCCTGCGCGGGCGCCGCGCCGAACTTCGGCAGATAAATCTGGATACGGCGGCCGAGCAATTCATGAGTCTTGCGGTCGATCGCAATCTGCGCCTGGCGTATTTGGGAATTCGCGTCAACGCCGAACAGATCGAAACATGGGTGCGCGCATCGGTCGAATTATTCTTGGCGGGCGTGATGCGCCAGAATCCTGTCGTGGCTGAGCGCGTGGGCGAATCCAACAGCGCCGAAACATAAAGCGCGTGTCGAATCTCTTGCCGATATTGAAGCGCCCCCTGTCTTGAAAGAGTGCGGCCGGCCCTCGTGCATGAAGGGCCGACCGCGAGCGCGGCCGCTGGGGGAAAATCAGGTCGGCCGTACGCGAGTCCGATCTTGGAGGAAACCGGACCCGCATTCGAGGCGCGGCGCCGTCGGCGCCGCGCGATAGCGATCAGAAGTTGCGGGTGATGTAGAAGCGGCCAGCCACGCCGTCGGTGTTGTTCTTGAAGCTCGACGCAACGCCATCGATCGTTCCGGTCGTGCCCCAGTTGAGGGGGGTCGACTGATGGGTGTTCTGGTACATCAACTCGAAAGAGAAATCGAGAAGCGGGACCGGATCCCAGTGCGCCACGGCGCCGACGATCCAGCTCTCCGAGTTGGATGACAGCTCGCCAAGCGAACCGCTCCAATGCAATTGCGCATAGGAGGCCTGCGGATCGATCGAGAAGACCGGCGAGAAGTGATGCTCGAAAGTGCCTCCGATCGACCATGCGGTCGGCGTCGACCACACGGCGTTTCCAGCGGCGTCGGTGCCGGCGAAATAGGTGTCGCCGGCCGTCATGGCGAGACCATTGCCATTGACCGCGCCGTTTTCACCCCACATGCCGTCCGGAATGCCCGAATACCAGAAGGCGTTCTTGGAGTAGACGCCCTGGAGCTGGACGTTGTCGCCAGCGCCAAACGACGGAAGGTTGAACTTCACGCCGCCGTCGATGGCCCAGCCCCACTTGTTCTCGCTGAAAGTGGCGACACCCGGACCAGGCGTTGCGCCCGCTTCATAGACATGCACCTGATGGACGACGCCCGACAATTGCGCCGAACCCCAGCTCTGATCGACGCGGACGTTGGCGACGATATCGGGCGTGCTCTGCCCGTAGTTCGTCGTGTCGACATTCTGGTTCGTGCCGCCGCCGCTAGAGCTGTTATTCGTAAGACCGGTCGCGGAGAAGGAATTCGGGCCCTGGCTCTGGATGGCGATCGTCGCCGAGAAGCCGCCCCCGAACGTGGCGGTGTAAGCCAACACGTCAGGCTGGTTGAAGCCCTGCTGATCGGGCGAGAAAATGTTCGCCCAGCCTTCGCCGCCGCCAAAGAAGGAGAAGAACGAAGGAGCCTTACCAGCCGTGATGCCCGCCCATTGAACGTAAGCGAGATTGATATAGGAGCCGGTGCCGTCAGTATCGAAGCCGTTGCCGTTTTCGACCTGCAGTTCAACATAGCCGCGCAACACGCCGTAAGACGTGTTCTGGCGAGCGTCCAAAGAGATATTGGCGCGGGTCGTGAAGCCAAAGTCGGGATGCAGGCTGGCGGGCGTCGAAACCAACGCAGAGCCGCTATGCGATCCGGCGGGCCCACCGGCAACCGGGGCCCAAGTATAACCCTTGGTCGTGTTGCCCGCTTCGATCTGCGCGGTGATGTAGCCGCCGATCTTCAAGCAGGTGTCGCTGCCCGGGATGATGAAGCCGGCCATACCGCCGACGTTGCAAATCTTGACGTATTCGGCAGGAGCGGCCTTCCTTGTGGGAAGATCGGCAGCCTGGGCGCTGGCGACCGCCACAATGCCGGCAGCTGAACTGAGTAGAACTAGTTTCATATAAGTCATTTATAGGCTCCATTACCTGCGGGAGCTGATCAGGATCTCATTTGAGACCCCGAGGATCGCGACGACGACACATCGAAGTGTCAGCGCGCCCCCTCCCCCCTTGTTGAACAATTGCTTCCGCGTCGCGCTTTCATCTCCGGCTGGCGGCGCTTCGAATCAACCTTGCGCCCAGGCGCCACCTGACGACGCCGGGCAAATCTGTCACAGTATGGCGCCCCCACAACTAAATTATGATTTAGATACGCCACAATTGGCGAAGATTAAAAAATAATTTAAGTACGCGATTAGCCTGAATATAAAATATAATTTAGTGACGTTGCCAGACGCTAATTTCGGAAACGCTTCTTTCTCACAGGCTTTTGCCTAGGCAAGAAAAACAGTACAATAAACTAAAATTTAGAATCATTTTTTCTCGCAACGCCCAGATATCATTTGATTAATCTGGATGACATCGCCTGCGACATCTTCGCCGCGCCCGAGGCGCTTATGGGCGTCGCCTGAAAGAGCGCGGCGGTCTGCGGCGGCCGCGGCCAATCCGATCGATATCCGCCGCGGACGCGGAATTAGCCGCCAGCGACCGCCGAAATTGGCTCTGACCGTTTGTGTCCGCGCACCTTCTTTTGGCCATTCCTGTGGCCAGAACGCAACACATGAGGGCCATGGATGGAAGGGACTGGCGCGATCAAAACGATCGGCGGCGATCCGATTTGACGATAAGCCGCAAATCGCCACACGCAGATCTCCGCGATGCAGGAGAGCGCCTGTCGCAAATGTTCCGACGATTGATACCGGTGATTTCAGCGACGAACGCCTGCGAGAAGTCTTGGGCTGGAACGCGGAGCCGATCGGGCTGTTACGCCGGGACGAATCTCTCGTCGAATAGGACAGCCAATTGAATTCTCGCCTCGCTCCATTCGCGCGGCGGCATTTTCGATTCGCCCGCGGCGCTGCGCAGGACGAGGAAAAGGGCGGCCTCGTCGCTCGAAAAATGACTCCGCGCGCGCGCCGCACGGCGCAATTTTTCGTTGAGCGCTTCAATCGTCTTTCTGGCGTAGATGATCCGCCGCACGGCCTCGGGCAACGCGAAAAACGGGACGACTTGCGCCCAGTTCCGTCGCCAATTCTGCGCAATGGCCGGGTATTTCTCTCCCCAGGGGCCGGCGGCGAAGGCGTCGAGCGCGGCCTCGGCGGCGCCGGCGTCCCGCGCCTCATAAATCGTCTGCAATGCGCCTGCGAGGATTTTGCGTTCCGCCCAGTTGGGAAAATCGAGGGAATGACGAATGAGATGGACGATGCCGGCCTGAACGACGGTCCGGGGAAAGAGGGCGTTGATTGCTTCGGGAATGCCCTTCAAGCCGTCCACGACGGCGATCAGCACGTCGCGGACGCCTCGGCTCCTCAATTCATTCATCGCCCTCGGCCAGAAACCGGCGTCTTCGGCGTTCTCGATCCATAAACCCAGAATATCCTTGGCGCCGTCCGTCTGGATGCCGAGCGCGATGCAGACCACCTTGCTGCGCACAAACCCCTCTTCGCGAATTTTCACGCGCAGGGAGTCGAAAAACACCAGCGGGTAAGCCGCCTCCAAAGGGCGGGCCTGCCATTCGGCGATCATTCCCGGAACGGCGCCCATCGCCATCGCGATCGTGTCTTGCGAGAAATCGATCCCGTAGAGTTCGAAAAGATGGCTTTGAATTTCCCGCGCCGACATGCCACGCGCATACATCGACAATATCTTCTCATGAACGCCCGGGAACCTGCCGGGATCGCTCACCGACAGTTCGCGACTGGAAGCGTCCTGTCGGCCGCGCGGCGTCCGGGCGTAGGACTGCGGGGCCTGAGCGAAGGCGCTCTTGTTGGGATAGAGATTGCGGCGGCCGCGCCTTTTTTCGTGCGCTTGGCGAACGAGGCGCTCTTCGATCTCGGTTTCCACGCTGGTCTTGACAAGCGCCTTCTTCAGCAGATCGAACGATCCATCCCCGTTGAAAATCTTCCGCGGATCGTCATTGACCAGCAATTGACCCGGCGCGTTCTTCTCAATTCTCACGCGCGCTCCCATTGGCGTCGTCGCGGCCCGGCGTCGCGAAATTGAAGCGGCGGCCGCGGTTCACGTCGATGGCGCCTGGCGACACGAATGCGAACGCGAAATCGTCGCGAGCGCCGCCATTTGGCGAAAAACCAATGAATCGCTCTCGCATGCGGTGGGCGTCCCGACGGCTTCGCCCAAATCTCCCGTAATTCGTCGCGCAATCAACTAAATAATGCTTTAGTTTTGCCTGATACAAGAAACATAAAATATTATTTAATCTTAGATATATTATATAATATTGGATGAATTGAATGCTATATCCAATAAATATGTATTTAATACTATGAACCCAGACCGCAACGGACATAAGCAGGAGCAAGTCGTCAAGTTAAGTTACTGTCGTCGATATCCACCCATGGTTCATCCATCGCTTCTTCGCGGCGCCCGCGATTCGAAAAGCTTCGTTCGGACGCCATCGCGACAAGAGACGATCTCCATAACCGTCGCGAGAAGCGCCGCGCGGCGCCCAATATTGGCGAGGGCCCGCGCGTTGCGACGCGGACGGCTCACGCTCTTGTGATCCCTCGTCCATGAGGGCGCGCGTCCGATCGCATCGGCAACCGGCTCGGACCGTCCCGTAACCCATCGCCGTCAACAGATCGCGGCGCCGAACCGGCGAGCCGCTCAAAACGTGGAGACGAAGTCATGCGCACATCCCTCAAGAATACGATCGCGGCTTCGCTCGCCGCTCTGACCCTCGGCCTCGCGGTCGTCAGCTCGACGCCCGCTTCGGCGAACCCCTGGCCGCATCACTTCCATGGCCATCACGGCTTCTATGGTCCGGGCCTCGCGCTCGGCGTATTCGGCCTCGCCGCGGGCGCCATCGCCGCCTCGGCCGCCTCGGAGGACAATTGCGTCGAATATCGCCCGACCTACGATCGTTGGGGCAATTATATGGGCCGCCAGCCAGTCAATGTCTGTCAGTGACCGCTGAGATCATGGCGTCCTCCGCATCGACTGCGTGGGGACGCCTGATCTTTTGGAGAAGCGAGACCCTCACGGAAGCTCGGTCCGCAAGGCGTATGATCGCCCGATCCGATTTCCCGAGCGTGCATTGTGGGCGAAGGACGGCATTGCAGACCTTCGGCAACCAGTTTAGCTAGATTGACTAAGTCATGTTGATTAGCTAACTTGGCGGCGCGCTTGAGGCTGATCGAAATGCAAGTCACTATCCACGCGGCGAAGACCAATCTTTCGAAACTGATCGAAGCGGCGCTCGCCGGCGAGGAAGTCATTATCGCCAGAGGCAGCAAGCCGGTTGTTAAACTCGTGGCCATCGCCAAACCCACGTTCGAAATCGGCATTCTGGCCGGTCAATTGTCCGGCCCGGCGCCTGATTTCTTCGAGCCGATGAGCGAGGAGGAGCTCGCCGCTTGGGAAGGCGCGTGAGGGGCGTTCTGCTCGACACCCATGCTTGGGCGTGGAGTATGCTTGGCGACAAATCCTTGTCCGAAAAAGCGCAAGCCGCCATCCACAGCGCGGAGACCGTGTTCGTCAGCCCGATTTCGTTTTTTGAAATCGCCCAAAAAGCGCGTATCGGCAAATGGCCGCAAATAGAGCCGTTGATAGAACGGCTACCTGACATTTTGCGGAGACAAGGGGGTTCCGTTGCAAGCCTGGGGCCTGAAATAGCGTTGAACGCCGGCGCTATGCCCTGGAGCCATCGCGACCCCTTCGACCGCTTTCTGGCGGCCACCGCCATGCATTACGGATTGCCTCTCGTCTCCGCCGACACAATATTCGACGGCTTGATCGCACGCATCTGGTGAGGCGCTTCACCCCTCCCTTCCCTTCCCCATTATTTTCGTGTATTGCACCGCACAAATCGAACGGGGCAGCGGGAATCGCCGGCGCGCCGTCGCATTCCCGTAACCACCGCCTCAAGTGAATTCGCGCGGCTCGCCGCGCCAGTCAACACGCGCCGCCTCGAAAGCCCCGACCTATGAAACTCCGCAATATCGCCATCATCGCCCACGTCGATCATGGCAAGACCACGCTCGTCGACCGCCTGCTCCAGCAATCGGGGGCCTTCCGCGAAAACCAGCGCGTCGCTGAACGCGTGATGGATTCCAACGATCTAGAGCGCGAGCGCGGCATCACCATTCTGGCCAAGGCGACCTCGGTCGTCTGGAAGAATGTGCGCATCAACATCGTCGACACGCCCGGCCATGCCGATTTTGGCGGCGAGGTCGAGCGCATCCTGTCGATGGTCGACGGCGCCATTGTGCTTGTCGATGCTTCCGAAGGCCCGATGCCGCAGACCAAATTCGTGGTCGGCAAGGCGCTCAAGATCGGCCTGAAGCCCATCGTCTGCATCAACAAGGTCGACAAGCCCGACGCGCGCGTCACCGAAGTCGTCAATGAATGTTTCGACCTGTTCGCCGCGCTCGACGCTACCGACGAGCAGCTCGACTTTCCGATCATCTACGGCTCGGCCAAACAGGCCTGGATGGCCGATTCTCCCGATGGTCCCAAGGAGAATATGGGTCCGCTGTTCGATCTCGTTCTCAAACATGTCGAGGAGCCGAAAATCATCGAGGGCGGCTTTCGCATGCTGGGCACTTTGCTCGAAGCCAATCCCTATCTCGGCCGCGTCGTCACGGGCCGCATCTTCTCGGGCTCCATCAAGGCCAATGCCCCGGTCAAAGTGCTCGACCGTCTGGGCAATCTGGTCGAGCAGGGACGCGTTTCGAAAATCCTCGCTTTCCGCGGCATCGAGCGCACCCCGATCGACGAGGCGGAAGCGGGCGATATCGTCGCCATCGCCGGCCTCGAAAAATTCAACGTCGCCGACACCTTGGCCGCGATCGACGTCACCGAGCCGCTGCAGGCGCAGCCGATCGATCCGCCCACTTTGTCGATGACATTCCTCGTCAACGACAGCCCACTCGCCGGCACCGAGGGCGACAAGGTGACGAGCCGCGTCATCCGCGATCGTCTGTTCAAAGAAGCTGAGGGCAATGTCGCGCTGAAAGTCGAATCGGCGGCCAATGCCGACGCCTATATCGTCTCGGGCCGCGGCGAATTGCAGCTCGCCATTCTGATCGAGACGATGCGCCGCGAAGGCTTCGAGCTTGGCGTTTCGCGTCCCAAGGTTCTCTTTTCGCGCGACGAGGCGGGCGAATTGCTCGAGCCGATCGAGGAGGTCGTGATCGACGTCGACGAGGAGCATTCGGGCGTCGTCGTGCAGAAAATGTCCGAGCGCAAGGGCGAGATGATCGAAATGCGCCCCTCGGGCGGCGATCGCCTGCGGCTGGTCTTCCATGCGCCGACGCGCGGCCTCATCGGCTATCTCGGCGAGTTGCTCACCGACACGCGCGGCACGGCGATCATGAACCGCCTGTTCCACGCCTGGGGCCCCTGGAAGGGGGAGATCGCCGGGCGGCGCAACGGCGTGCTCATTTCCAACGAAAAGGGCGAAGCGGTCGCCTACGCCATGTGGAACCTCGAAGATCGCGGCCCGATGATGATCGAGCCCGGCTGGAAGGTCTATCAGGGCATGATCGTCGGCCAGCACAGCAGAGACAACGATCTCGAAGTGAACGTGTTGAAGGGCAAGAAGCTCACCAACATCCGCACTCATTCCAAAGATGAGGCGGTGCGCCTGACGCCGCCCATCCAGATGACGCTGGAAAAGGCGCTCGCCTATATCCAGGACGACGAGCTGGTCGAAGTCACGCCAAAATCCGTCCGTCTGCGCAAGACGTTCCTCGACCCCAACGAGCGCAAGCGGGCGGAGCGGGCGAAGAGCGTGGAAGCTTAGGACTGACGAGAAGGCAGCATTCGGCGCGCATCACTGTTGTCAGCCACGTGCGTTTATTGGCGGGGAGCGATTGCAACTTATCGCTCAGAGAATCTTAGTCGACTTCATGCGCTAAGTTCGAAGATGAGCCCCTCAGATTTTTTCGTCTGCGAACATCTCGCGGACAAATGCCGGAGGGTCCGTCTGTGGCGGCGTACGAACGTGAGCGAAATAGCGCCCGGCGTCTGGACCCCGGACCCCAGTCGAAGTACAACCCATGACCGAGTCGGCTGAACTCTTTGTAATTCTCAGGCGTAATTTCGAGGTTTACTGTAAATAGCAGCCGAGAACGATGCGCTCCAACCTCGGTAACGAAGACTTCCAAAACATACTGTCCGGTTGAGAATTGAAAGAAGGTTCCGTCCGCCGGCAATAGAAAATGGTGATTGGCTGCTAAGCCAGTTTCGGGGACGAATATACCGCTCCCTCTGCTTAGATTTTTGTCGCCATACACCCAAACATTGAAGTTCTGCCGCGTTTCTCCGCGATGCACCCGCAGAAACATATTTTCGATAATATGTCCTCGTTTGCCGGTCGAGAAAAGCAAAGTGCGGAGAAATACCTTCGAAGGCGCCCGGTCGGCTTTGGAGCCGCCGTCAGGGCCAAAATATATCACTGTAGGCTGCGTCATCCGAATCTCACCTTTTCGCAACAAGGTGAGCCAGGCCGTGAGTGCCGAGAGGCCGAGCGCGAGAAATGCGACTAACAGCGCTAACAGCGAAACTGTCGAGCTAAACACGTCTGTCATTTCGGATATGGAGAATGCGCCAACCCGGCGGCTTATTCAAATGCTTAGAATCCCGATTCTGCGCTGGAGCAATCATCGATAGCACAAACTGCGCAATTTATGCTATCGTGGCCTGTGTCCCAAGAGGAGGAGCAGCCATGAATGTTTCGATCGGGGATCGTTGGCAGGGGTTCGTTGACCGCGTGGTGAAAGACGGACGCTACGGCTCCGCCAGCGAGGTCGTCCGCGAGGGATTGCGCCTCGTCGAGGAACGCGAAGCCAAACTCGTCGCTTTGCGCGCGACGCTGGACGCCTCGATTGCGCTTGGCGGCGAAGTGACCGACGCAGAGCTTGACGCGGCCATCGCCGCCAAGAGCGCCGAATTGAGGAGCAAGGGGCATGGCGCGTGAGACGGGCGACGTTCCTTGCTTCTGTTCGCGCCGATTTTCTTTCAATTTTGACCTATCTTGCCGACGCCAGCGGAAGCGTTTCCGTTGGCGAAGCCTTTGTGCGGAAACTCCGCTCTAAGTGCCATGAGTTGGCGGCGCTCGACAGCACGATCGGCCGCGCCCGCCCCGAGCTTCGCGCGGACATCAGAAGCTTTCCCTACAAGGGGTCATCGTGGAATCTGTTCCAAAACGCACCCTAAGGGTTTCAAGGAAGTCGGGTCACGCTTTGACCTTTGCCGACGCCTTGCAGACCGAAGATATTGGTTTTTGAGCTCGGCGGGGTTCCCTCGCGGTTGTTCTCCTTGGCTCTGCCAAGAGCGCCGCTGCCGCTTCGGCTTCAACACAATTCGTCGCTCAAGCGAATATCTTGATCTCTGATATTTCACCGTTGGCCGTTTTTACAAGAAATTTCGACCCCTCTTGGTCCTGCTCCAGGACGTATTCATAAAGTCGCAGAGCGTCTTTCATTACTTCCGTGTAAGAAGCCGCTTCCGACATATCTTTTACGCGGTTAAGTCGATCGAATGAATTTTGGCTTAGGTCCATCTGAACCCGCTTATTCTTCTCGATCTTTTCTGTTGCTACTGTCATAATTTACAAACACCTACCTTTTTCGATGAGCGTTGAAAAAGTATGCCGCAATACCCCCGTATGCGGGACCCACCACGCTCCAAACGCTACCAAGCGCGCCGAATTGACCTTCTCGGAGCCCAAGAAGGGTCGCGCCAAAAAGGAAAATGGCACCCATAGCAAAAACGAACCACACGATCTGCGTTCGTGTTGTCGCGTCCTGACTCTCGGGAGATGCTGGCCCGATGGTAGCTTTGGCGTCGAAGGCTTTACCCACCGCGACTCGCCGCGGCTTTTTCTTCGATATGCTGGGTTTCGGATCGTCTTCGATCTTCACCTCAATATCGAATTCTTTTCCAACGTTCATCCGGCGGCTCATTTCGCGTGCCCTTTAAGGGTAGCGAGCCGTCTGATCCTGTATCTGCTCTACAACTCTCCTGTGAAGTGACCCGACAAGCTCACCAACTTGTGGTTTCACTCACTTTTTCTAACGAAGAGCAGACACTCTTCACAGGAGAGACACCGACGATCGCGCCGAAGCCGGCGGATGCGATGGCGACCGGGGCGTAGCCGACGCCGTTCCAAGCGACGGGAGGTCCGGCGCAAACAACGGCGAAGACAAATCCACAGTCTATAGATGCGATATCCATCTTTCTCTCCTATGACCCAGCAATCACATTGCCGGTCCCGCCTCCACATACGACGCGCCTCGGTATTTGTCAATATCCCACTCGCAATTTCCTCAAAATGTCCTCACGATGTCCTCATAAGAAAAAACAGCCATCCCTGAACAGTTCGAAATCCTACAACTTAAGTCGCACTGAGAAACTCAGCGCGCGGATTTCGTAATGGCCTGAAGGCGTCTCCGAGCGACCCCGCCGGCCAGACATAATCGCCGTTGAAGGCGATATGCTCCCAACCGAGCGGGGCTGCGTGAGCAAGAAGCTCGTCGGGAATGGCTTCGCCGCGCGAGCGCAGCTCTTCGATGGCGCGGCCGAAATAGACCGTGTTCCAGAGGATGATGGCGGCGACGGCGAGATTGAGGCCGGAAGCGCGATTGCGCTGGTTCTCGAAAGTCCGATCGCGGATTTCGCCGAGGCGATGAAAGAACACGGCGCGCTTGAGGGCGTGGTGCGCCTCACCCTTGTTGAGCCCGGCATTGGTTCGCCGACGCAAAGCCGGGTCGCTGATCCAGTCGAGCGTGAACAGTGTGCGTTCCAGACGGCCGATTTCCTTGAGCGCCTTGGCGAGCGCGTTCTGACGTGGATAAGCCGCCAGACGGCGCATGATCGCCGAAGGCGCGACAGTGCCGGCCTTGATTGAAGCCGTCAGGCGCAGGATTTCGTCCCAGTTTTCGGCGATGACGCGCAGATCGATCGTTCCTCCGATCAGAGGGTCGAGCGCTTTGTAAGCGTCACGGGCGCTCACGACATAGAGCCTGCGGTCGGCGAGATCGCGGATGCGCGGCGCGAAGCGGAACCCTAACAGGTGGCAAAGGCCGAACACGTGATCGATCGCGCCAGCGGTGTCGGTGTAGTGCTCGCGAACGTCGATCGAGCTTTCATGATGCATCAGCCCGTCGAGAACGTGGGCGGCTTCGCTGGCGTTGGCGGCGATGACCTTGGAATAGAACGGCGCGTAGCGATCGGAGACATGGGTGTAGAATTTGACGCCCGGCTCAGAGCCGTATTTGGCGTTGTAATCGGCGCGCGCCTCGCCATGGCCGCCGGCGCGGAAGAACTGGCCATCCGACGATGACGTGTCGCCGTCGCCCCAAACGCCCGTGAACGGCTGCGCGTGAATGGCCTCGACGATACAGGCGAGCGCGGCCTGATAGGTTTCGTCGCGTACATGCCATTCGGCGATCCACAACAGCCGGGAATGGCTGAATTCGCCGGCGCTGCGCGCCATGCGCGTCAAGCCGAGATTGGTGGCGTCGGCGAGCACGGCCGTCATCAAGGCGCGCGCATCGTCCGGCGGCGCGCCGGTGCGCAGATGCGCGAAACAATCGGCAAAGCCCGTCCAGCCATGGACTTCCGCCAAAAGCTCGGTGATGCGCAAGCGCGGCAGCATCGCGTAGAGCCGGCGGACAAGCCCGTCCGCCGCCTCGTTTTCGACCTTACGAATCGGGCTGATTGACAACCCCTCTTCCGTAAGCGAGGCCTCGGTCAATTCGCCGGCGGCGGCGAGCGCATCGACCTCGCGCAGGCGTGTTTCCAGACGCTTGGTTTTCTCTTCGCGCCAACCCTCGAAACGATCGGGAACGGCGAGGCCCAATTCGCCCGCGCTTCTACGGTTCTGGAAAGCGTCGCTCGGCAACAGAAAGTCGTCGAAGGCGCGGAAGGCGCGGCTGCCTTCAACCCAAACATCGCCCGATTGCAGCCGCTCGCGCAATGCAGTCATGACCGCGACTTCATAGGCCCTGCGGTCGACGCCGGCGTCCGTCTTGACGAGCTTGCGCCACACCGGCCGTAGAAAACCTGTCGGCGGATGCGGCCGGAGTTTCTTCGCATCGTTCGCATGAAGCTCGCGCACGACATCGAGCGCGGCGAGCAACGGATCGTTGTCTTTCCACGATCGGAACGCAAAAGCGCCGAGCACGACGGGCGACATGCGCCGCACGCTTGCATAGCGCTCGACGATCTCGCGGAGATTATCGGGGCGCGTATCGGCAATCGCTCCATCGGCCTCGGACACCAGGGTTTTCAGGCGGTCCCATCCGAGTGCGGTTTCGACGGCGTCGATTTGATCCTGTCCGGATTCTTTGGCCGCGAGCATAGCCTTGGCCATGCCGAGCAGGGAGCGCGCCGATGCGTCGAGCGTTTTTTGCGCGATCGACCACATTGTCCTTGTGGGCACGATCGGCGCGCCGGAAGACAGAGCCGAGCATCTTGTCGAACATGACGAGCGCGGCATCGCTGAGAACGGCCTCCATCTCGCGTGCGAACACGACCAGGGTCGCCAGACGACGCGGCGCGTCGAAACGCGAAATGTCGCGGGGGACGAGGATGGCGATTTCCCGCGCGATTGCAGCGTAGCGCGCGCGGTGAATGCGTTTCTCGCGGTCAGCGCCGATACCGAGCTTGCGAACGGCCTCAAGCCGTTTGACGAGCGCGACGAGATTTCTCTGGCGCGGCGCTTCCGGCCATTCCCGCAGCCAAGCAAGCGGCGTGCGGTCTTCGCCATCGGCGACGGCGAGCAACGCTTCCAATCCTGCAATCATGTCTGGCGACAGACCTTCGGCGAGGCTCCTGTGGGCACGCTTGCGGGCGAGGGCGCGCGCCGCCAAGGCGATCTTTTCCAAGGTGACGGCGGCGGGAAGCAGAACATGCCGCTCGCGCAAATATTCGATCATCGCGGATACGATCGCGTCGCCGCGATCCGAACCTATGGCTTGGTCGAGGGCGACATGAGCCACCGCGCGTTTGTCATCGCGATCAAAGGAGCGGACTGCGAGATAGGTCTGAAGTTCGCCCAGATGCGCGCGGCGAGTTTGCTGCCGTTGCGCGTAGTCTTCGAACGCCTTGGCGTCGTCTCCCAACTGCGCCGCGATGAAAGCCAACATATCAGGTGGCGGCATTTCATCGACTCCGATGACGCGGCCTGGAAATTTCAAGAAGGCGAGATGGATCGCGAACCCGAGCCGGTTGGCGGCGCGACGACGTTCGCGAATCAATGCCAAGTCTTCGGGCGAGAGTGTGTAGTGGCGCACGATCGCCGTCGGCTCAGTCGGCGGATCGAATAGCGCGGCGCGCGCCTGTGGCGAGAGGATATGGCGAGGAGGCATGGCGTTTTTGTCTTTACGGATACGACCATAAACTATAGTTTTAGGCCATGCAGCAATCACGCGCGAAAAGCCCCGCAAACACGGGACTTTCGCCGCTTCGATTTGGAGGGGTTTTTGGCCAGGGTCGAAACCGAGCAAGTCGCCATCTACGCCAGGGTGTCGACCCACGATCAGCAAACACTGCCCATGCAGCTCGAAGCGATGCGCGCCTATGCCGGACGCAAGGGCTGGACGATCGCGCTAACAGTCGAGGAAGTCGGCTCCGGCGCAAAGACCCGTCCGCGCCGCGAAGAATTGCTGCGCGCCGCCCGTCGGAAGGAAATCGACGTCATCGTCGTATGGCGGCTCGATCGCTGGGGCCGCTCGCTCGTCGACCTCATCGCCACCTTGGAGGAACTGACGACCCTCAAAGTTGGGTTCGTCTCGCTGAGCGAGGCGCTCGACCTAACGACGCCGAGCGGACGGGCGTTCGCCGGCATGCTGGCGGTGTTCGCCGAATTCGAGCGCGACATTCTCCGGGACCGGGTGAAAGCCGGAATCGCCCAAGCCCGCAAAGAAGGCCGCCCTCACGGCAGGCCCGCTAAACTCGTCGCCAAAGCCCACGAAATCCGCGAACTCGCACGAAACGGTCTGAGCAAATCTGCCATTTCCAAACAGCTCAATATCGGACGCACTTCTGTCCGACGACTACTCGCCGACGGTTTGAGCCCGCGCTCAATTCCTTAGAGTGCGTTTTGGAACAGATTCCACGATGGCCCCTACAAGGGCTATGTGATTTTCTTTCGCTATGTCGCCGACCGATTCGAGGTCGTGAACATTCTCGAAGGGCATAGAGACATCGAGTCTCATTTCGGCGAGCGAGAAGAGCCTTGATTCACGACAGCCCATTCGGTCGCGAAAGGTGAGATATCAATCGCCCTTTTGACGCCGCAGTGTGATGTTCAATATAGTGGCGTAATGGCTTTGATGCGGGAACGGCGGGGAATGTTGGCGATGAGGTCGGTTCTTCTTGCCGCGCTTTTGGCGCTCGGCTCGGCCGCGCAGGCGGCCGATTCGACGACCCAGACCCTCCCTTCGCTCGCTGTCGACCCGCAGGCCTCTTTCGCTATGACGCCGCAGGAGCCGCCGCCTTCCGTCTGGAAGGGGCTCTATGTCGGCAGCGATATTTTCTTTTCCACGGGCGGCAAAGGCTCCAAAGGGCTCGTCGGCGGCGGCGCCTATGTCGGATACGATCGCCATTTCGACAATAATCTGGTGCTGGGCGTCCAGGCGTCGACGGGTTTCGCGCCATTCTCGATCCAGCATAGCCCCTTCAAGGGCTATGATTATGCCGAAGTGAGCGCCAAGGTCGGCTACGAAATGGGGCGCTTCACGCCCTATGTGACGACGGGCATCGCTTTGGCCAAACCCAATGCGAACCCGGGCGCCGGGTATTTGAGCGCGACCGATTCGGCCAATAATCTTTTCAACGGCGGAACGAATCTGAGCGCCAGCGGCGTCATCGGCGCGGGCGTCGATTATGCGGTCACCAATAATCTCACGGTCGGGGTCGCCGCTGTCGTCGGGACGGGGCGAGGGTTCGTCCCGCCGCCCTGAGGACGGGCGGCGCCCGCAAACAAAAGTCGCTCCCTCGCGCCGGCCGCGATAGTCCATTCATCCTCTCTCAATCGACCGGATCCCATGCAGGACATCAATCGACGCACGCTGCTCGCCGGAATTGTCGCCGCTTCGAGCGGGCTTGCGCCGGCCATGGCCCAGCAGAGCGCCGATCCCGCCAAGGCGCCCCCTTCGTTCGGCTATGAGGATGTCGTCAAGCGCGCGCGCGATCTGGCCGGCGCGCCATTCGACGCCCAGATTCCCGCGCTTCCCGACAGCCTGGCCCACCTCGATTTCGACGCCTGGCGCGACATTCGCTTCAAGTCCGACAAGCCCCTGCTGGAGGCGGGCGGCCCGTTCCGGCTCGAACTGTTCCATCTTGGCCATCTCTATAAACGGCCGGTGACGGTCAATATTTTGCGCGACGGACTGGCTTTGCCCGTGCCTTACGCGGCCAATCTGTTCGACTACGGACATAACAAGATCGAAGGCGCGCTGCCGATCAATCTGGGCTTTGCCGGCTTTCGCCTGCATTACCCGCTGAACGCCCCTCATGTCATGGACGAGGTGATCGCCTTCCTTGGCGCGAGCTATTTCCGGTTTCTCGGCCGCGGCCAGCGTTACGGGCTTTCCGCGCGGGGGCTCGCCATCAACGCGGGCGGGCAGGAAGAATTTCCATTCTTTCGCGAATTCTGGATCGAGACGCCGGCGGCTGGCGCCGAGCGCGCCGTCGTTCACGGCCTGCTGGACGGCGAATCGGCGACCGGCGCCTTCCGTTTCGAGATTTATCCCGGCATGGACACAAGCGTCGAGGTCACCGCGACGCTATTCGCCCGCCGCGCCATCGCGACACTCGGCATGGCGCCGCTCTCCTCGATGTTTCTGGCCGGAAAGAACGATCGTCGCTTCGATGACGACTTCCGCACCGAACTGCATGATTCGGACGGGCTGCTGATCCATGCGGGCTCGGGCGAATGGATCTGGCGCCCGCTCAGCAATCCCGCCCAGCCGGCGGTCTCGACCTTTCTCGACAAGGATGCGCGCGGCTTCGGCCTCCTCCAGCGCGATCGCAGTTTCGAGCATTATCAGGATCTCGATCTCGCCTATGAGTTGCGGCCAAGCTATTGGGTCGAGCCGCGCGAGGGCTGGGGCGATGGCCAGATCAGCCTTGTCGAACTGCCCACCAGCGACGAGACCAACGACAATATCGTGGCGTCCTGGACGCCCAAGGAAACGGTGGCGCCCGGCCGCATGCTGACCTACGGCTACCGGATTACGGCGCTGATGAACGACGCCCGCCTGACGCCGGGCGCGCGCGCGATCAGCACCTACCGTACGCACCCGCATGCGCTGGGCTCGGCCGAAGTGCTGGCGCCGGGCGCAACGCGCTTCCTGATCGATTTCTCGGGCGGCGACCTCGCCTACTTCCTCAGCGACCCCACGCTGGTCGAGATCGTGCCGACCACGTCGGCCGGGCGCATCACACGCTCATTCCTCGCCCCGAACGCCCATGTGCGCGGTTTTCGCGCCGCCATCGACGTGCAAATCGATCCCGGCCAGTCCTGCGACCTGCGCGTGTTTCTCAAAGGCGCCAACCGCGCTCTCACGGAGACCTGGACTTTCCCCTGGCGGGCTTGAGGGTGCGAACGCCGCCTATGGGCGCAGCGCCTGGTCAAGATCGCGCCAGAGATCCTCCACATCCTCGATGCCCGCCGACAGCCGCAACAGATCCGGCGGGCATGGCGAGGTCGGGCCTTCGACGGAAGCGCGGTGCTCGATCAGCGCTTCGACGCCGCCGAGCGACGTCGCGCGCTTCCACAGACGCACGCGCGCCGCCGTCGCGATCGCCGCGGCTTCGCCGTCGCGAACGCGCACCGACAACATGCCGCCAAATCCCCCGACCATCTGGCGCCGCGCGATTTCGTGATTGGGATGGTGAGGCAGGCCTGGATAAAGAACCGCGCTGACAGCGGAATGGTTCGAGAGCCGCTGGGCGAGTTCAAAGGCGCTCGCCGCCGCGGCGCGAACGCGCAAATCCAGCGTGCGCATGCCCCTGATCAACAGATAGGCCTCAAAGGGCCCGAGGATCATGCCATGCGCCGCGCGGATTTGCCGGATTCGCGCCGCCAGGGAATCGTCGCTGGCGAAGGCCAATGCGCCAGCGAGGACGTCGGAATGGCCGTTGAGATATTTGGTCGCCGAATGCATCACGACATCGGCGCCGAGCGCAAGCGGCTTGGTGAAGACCGGCGTCGCGCAAGTCGAATCGACGGCGAGCTTCGCGCCGACGCCATGCGCCAAACGCGCCGCGCCGGCGATGTCGCTGACGCCCCAAAGCGGATTGCTCGGCGTCTCCAGCCAGATCAGCTTTGTTCGGCCCGGCTTTATCGCGGCGGCGATCGCGTTGAGGTCGTCGGCGTCGGCGAGATCGACCGCGACGCCATGGGCGGGCGCCTCATTGACCAGCCAATTGCGCAGCGACCAATACATGACCTTGGGCGCCACGACATGCGCGCCTGGGCCAAGCCCGAGAAACAGCGCGATCGCCGCCGACATGCCCGAGCCGAACAGCAGCGCGGACGGTGCGCCTTCCAGGGCGGCGACGATCGCTTCGCCCTCGCGCACCGTCTCATTGTCGGCGCGGCCATAAATATTGCCGCTGCGATAGAGATTGTCGGGATCGCGAATGAATGTTGTCGCGACATGCAGCGGCGGCACGATCGCGCGTGTCTTTTCGTCGATGCGGCCCAGGGCTTGCGCGGCGAGCGTGCGCGCGCTCCATTCGGCTTTGTCTTCCACGTGTCAAAACTCCAGTCAGATGGCAAGCCCGCGCAGCAGGTTCGGCGCCGCGCCGCGCGCGCCGCCCGCCTCTTCGATGAAAGCGCGTTTGAGCGCCGGCGAGCGGTCGACGAGCCGCAACCCGAAATCGCGCATCGCGCGCAAAGGCGCGACATCGTTCGAAAAAAGCCTGTTCATCGCATCCATACCGAGCCCGCTCGCTGCGACATCGAAGCGCCGCGCCCGCTCGAATTCGGCGAGAATCTCCGGCCCGCCCGGATCGAGGCCAAGCCGCATCGGCCGGGCGACGATCTCCGCCAGCGCCGCCACGTCGCGGAGTCCGAGGTTGAGGCCCTGTCCGGCCAGGGGATGAACGAGATGAGCCGCGTCGCCAACCAGCGCCAGGCGAGGGCCGACGAAGCGGCGCGCGACGCGAAAGCCTAAGGGGAAAGAGCGCAGGCGCGAGACCGGTTCGATCTCGCCGAGCCGATGCATGAACCGATATTCGAGTTCGCGCTTGAAATCGCCGGGCTCAAGGGCGATCAGCATTTTGGCTTCCTCGCTCGCCTCATTCCAGACGATGCTGGAGCGGCGCCCGCGCAACGGCAGCATGGCGAAAGGACCAGCGGGCAGAAAATGCTGTTCGGCGCGCCCGTGATGGTCGCGCTCATGGGCGATGGTGGCGACGATAGCCGACTGGCCATAGTCCCAGCCGACCGTGCCTATTTCGGCGAAGGTCCGCAGCGGCGAGCGCGCGCCATCGGCCGCTATCAGCAGGCGCGCCAACGCCGAGGGCGCGCCGTCGATCAGCGTTTCGAGAGCGTAGCGGCGCGGCGCAAAGCCGGCGATCGACGCCCGAACGCATTCGACGCCGAGGCGCTGGCACAAATTCAGCAGGCCGGCGACGACATCGTCGTTCATCGCCATATGGGCGAGCGGCTCGCCGTCCATTTCATCGAAACGCATCTGGACGGGACGCACCGCGTCGCGCACGCCCCCGTCCATGACGGCCATTTGCAGGATCGGTTCGGCGAGCGGCGCGATCGCCTCCCACGCGCCGATCCGCTCGAACATGCGGCGCGACCCCGGCGCGATGGCGCTGGCGCGCTCGCGGCCCTCCCGCTCGCCCATGCCGGGATCGACGACCAGAATATTCGCGCCGCGGCCCAAGGCCTGTTTCAGCGCGGCGGCGAGCGAAAGCCCCGCGACGCCGGCGCCAGCG
>NZ_LMUI01000011.1:727124-870911 GCF_009765995.1 Methylocapsa sp. S129 | reverse complement strand
GGACGGGCGGGCGCCGGACGCAACCGCCGCTGGCGACCCCGATCCGAATGGCGAGGGCTGCGGATTATTCCGCCGCCCGCGCTTCAGGAATGCTGTCGCGCCGCGAGCAGCTTTTCAATGTCGCAAGCGGGGATCGGCTTGCTGAAGTGATAACCCTGCATTTCGTCGCAATTATTTTCGCGCAGGAATGCAACCTGGCCGTCTGTCTCGACGCCCTCGGCAATGACCCTCAGATTCAGCTTTTGGCCGAGCGAGATCACAGCGCTGGCGACGGCCCGGTCGCTCTCATTGTTGAGAATGTCGCTGATGAAGGACTTGTCGATCTTCAATCGGGCGACGGGGAAGTTCTTCAGCGCAGCGAGGCTCGAGTAGCCGGTGCCGAAATCGTCGACGGAAAGCTGGACGCCCAGAATCTGCAGTTCCCGCATCGTCGCGACCGCCTGGTCGACATCCTGCATGATCAGGCTTTCGGTCAGCTCAAGCTCAAGATATCTAGCGTCGAGGCCGCTTTCCTGCAACGCGCCGGCGACGCGGCTGACCCAGTTCTTTTCCTTGAATTGCCGCGCCGATACGTTCACGCAAATGGTCATAGGCGGCAGGCCCGCATCTTGCCAGGCCTTGTTCTGCCGGCAGGCGGCGAGCAAAATCCAATCGCCGATCGGCACGATCAGCCCCGTCTCCTCCGCCATCGGGATGAATTTGATCGGTGAAATCATGCCCATGGTCGGATGCTGCCAGCGGATCAACGCTTCGACCGCGAAGACGCGCCCCGTTCGCAGATCCACCTGCGGCTGATAGTGGATGACGAATTCCGAGCGGACGATCGCGTTTCTCAGTTCTTTTTGCAGCAGGAATTTTTCGTGGACCTTCGTATTCAGTTCCGGCGTATAGAACTGAAAATTGTCGCGGCCGATTTCCTTGGCGCGGTACATCGCCGCATCAGCATTGGCCAGCAACGTATCGGCGTCGGTCCCGTCATTGGGATAATTCGCCAAGCCTATGCTGCAAGTGACCTCAAGATCATGCCCGTCGACATGGATCGGCTCCGCGATCGCCGCCCTGACTTTTTGCAGCGTCGCCGAGATGATGTCCGCGCTCTTGGGCTGATCGAAAAGAAGGATCACGAATTCATCGCCGCCGAGCCGCACCACCGTATCGGTCGCTCTGATGCAAGAGACCATGCGATGGGCGACGATCTTCAAAAGTTCGTCGCCGACATTGTGGCCCAGGCTGTCATTGATGAATTTGAAATTGTCGAGATCGACGAACACGACGGTCGCCCAACGGTCGTAGCGCTGTGCGTATAGGACCGCCTGCGTGAGGCGGTCCTTGAGCAGGGTGCGGTTGGGAAGCCCGGTCAGCGCGTCGTGGTTGGCCATGAAGTGAATGCGATCTTCGGCCTGCTTGCGTTCGATCGCAATGCCGGCGATGCGCGTGGCGGCGTCGACCAGGCGCATTTCGGCAGCGGTCGGTTCGCGCACTTCCTTCGAATACATCGCGAATGTGCCGAGCACCGCGCCATGATGCGACAGGATCGGGGTCGACCAGCATGAGCGAAGGCCGTGCGGAGCGGCCAGGTCGCGACAATCCGCCCACAACGGGTCAGTCAGGATATCGGCGACCACAATGGTTTCCCGCCGAAGAGCGGCCGCGCCGCAAGAGCCGGCATTGGAGCCGATGCGCAGGCCATCGATGGCCTCGGCATAAGCTTTCGGCAGGTTCGGGGCGGCGCCATGGCGCAACCGGACGCCGTCGCTGTCCAGCAGCAGGACGAAGCCATGCATCCGTATCATCTGCGACTCGATGAGGCGCACAAGACGATCGAGAACATTTTCCAGCGGCGCGCTGACCGCGATCATTTCGAGGATCTCGGCTTGCTCCTCATGTTGAACGTTCGCCAGTTTCCGCTCGGTGACGTCTTCATGCGTCGCCACCCAGCCGCCCTCGGGCAGCGGCTGATGATGAATCAGGATCGTCCGGCCGTCCTTGAGTTCCGCGGTCCAACTATCCGCGACGCGCCCCAGATTGACCCGATCACACCATGAAAGATATTCCTGCGGCGTCATCGCCGGGCACGCGCCAAGGGCGAAGCGGCGTTCGGCGATCTCCCGCAATGTCTTGCCGACGCTGACATCTTCGGGCGCGAGGCCGTATATTTCCGCATAGCGGCGATTGCAAAGCATCAGCCTTTGTTCGCCGTCGAAAAAGCACACGCCCTGCGCGATCTTGTCGATGGTCGTTTCATAACGCAGCACCTGCGCCCTGAGCGCCCCTATTGTCGATTGACGCTCGGATTCGCCCCTTCCGCTCCCGATCTGACGCCAGAGCCTGTCGCCGCCGACCTCCGGCTGCGCCATGCGCTCATGATCGCGGTCAAGAGATTGGCCGTGGCGTTGAAGCAAAGCCTGCCCGAGCATCCGATAAATCCCGCCGTCCGAGACTGGGCCAAATCGACCGCGCGCCCGGAAATGACATTGTTGGGGACATTCGGATTTGCACCGATACGATGAAGCGGCATGATGCCCATAAGTCCCGCCGGGAGAACTTACTCATCGTGTGATCCAGCCAATACGTCGCCATTTCTGAGATTGCGACGTTGATCAGACCAATTGAATTAGCCGCTGCCCGGCTTAACAATTCGTAACCGCCGTCGTTACCTTTGGAGCGGCGCTTTCATAGTGTTAACGAGCCGTTAGCACAGCGCGGCGCTGGACCGCCTTTCCTCACCCGCATGACAACAAGGCATTGGCGCATCTTCAAAATCATATTCCCTGGCGCGCCCCGGCAGTCGATGGTGCGCCCTCATCTGGCAAACCAGCGAATGGCGGAAAATGGGCGTTTATGAACTCGCGCGGATGCCGCGCATTACGGCGGGCGTCGGCGCGCGCGCGCGGATCGCGACGCTGGCCGGCGCGCAGGGCCATGTCCTTCTTGTCGCCGATCCCGGGCTGAAATCGACGGGCCTCGTCGAGGAGATCGCAGGGGGATTGCGCGGCCACGGCCTCGCTTTCACAATCTTCGACGCGTTCCAGAGCGACCCGACCATCGCGCAGGCCGACGCCGCCGCCGCATTGGCGCGATCAGAAAAATCCAGCGTCGTCGTCTGCCTGGGCGGCGGCTCCGCGCTTGATCTGGGCAAGGCGGTCGCCGCGATCGCGCTCGCCGCGGACTCGGCGGCGCATTATCAGCTTTTCGCTAACCCCCTGCCCGCCAAGGGTTTGAGGAAAATTTGCGTGCCGACCACCGCCGGAACCGGGTCGGAAACCACGCGCACGGCGATTCTGACTCGCGACGATCACGCCAAGGTCTGGCTCTGGGGCGACGAAATCAAGGCCGACGAAGTCGTGCTCGATCCTGAATTGACGGTCAGCCTGCCGGGACCGCTGACCGCCGCCACGGGCATAGACGCGCTGGTCCATGCGGTGGAGGCGGCGACCAATCGCAACGCCAACCCGGCCGCCGGCCTTTATGCGCATGAAGCGATCCGGCTCGTAGCGCGCCATCTCGTGGCGGCGGTCGAGACCCCGGGGAATCTGGAGGCGCGCGCGGGCCTGCAATGGGCGGCCGCCTTCGCCGGCGTCGCCATCGACAATTGCGGCACGGCGATCGCGCATGCGCTTGGTCACGCCATGGGCTCGCTGCGGCCGATCCACCACGGCAGGGCGGTCGGCATCGCCATGCTCGCGAGCTTGCCGTGGAACGTCGAGGACAACGAGGCTTTCGCCGCCTGCGCCGCCGATATGGGCGCGGAGCCGAGCGCGCGCGGCTTCATCGCCGCTTATGAGAAGCTGCTGCGCGCGAGCGGCGTCAAGCTTTCGTTGGCGGAAGAGTTCGCCGGCGTGACAGCGCAGGAACTCGCCGCGCAGACGGCGCGGCCGGAAAACGCCGCCATGCGCGATTCCAACCGCCGCGCCGCCAGCCAAGCGGATCTGCTGATGCTCGCCAGACAAGTTCTCTCCGTTTCATAAGGCTCGGCCATGCTCGATCGCCCCAACACCAAAGCCGGCTGGCTCGCCCGCGCGGCCGACCTCAAAATAGAGGCGCGCGCTTTCATCGACGGCGCCTATGTCGATGCGGTTTCAAAGCGCCGATTCGAGAAGGTGTCGCCGATCGACGGACGCGTCTTTGCCGAAGTCGCCGATTGCGATGCGGCGGACATCGATCTGGCGGTCGCCGCCGCGCGGCGCGCCTTTGAGAAAGGCGAGTGGCGCGATGCGGCGCCCGCTCACAAGAAACGCGTGCTGCTGCGCTTTGCCGAACTCATCCGCGAGCATATCGATGAGCTGGCGCTGCTGGAGACGCTGGACGTCGGCAAGGTGATTGGCAACTCGCTCGCGGTCGACGTGCCGTTTTGCGCCGATTGCATCCAGTATTACGCCGAGCTGGCCGATAAGCTGATCGACGAAGTCGCCCCCGTCGGCGCGAATGACGTCGCGCTCATTCGCCGTGAGCCGCTGGGCGTCATCGGCGCCATCGTGCCCTGGAACTACCCGCTGATCATCGGCGCTTGGAAAATCGGCCCTGCTTTGGTCGCTGGCAATTCCGTCGTGTTGAAGCCCGCCGAGCAATCGCCGCTTGGCGCCATTCTGCTTGGCGGCCTCGCACATCAGGCCGGGCTTCCCGCCGGCGTTCTCAATGTCGTGCCGGGCTTTGGCGAGCGCGCCGGCAAGCCGCTGGCGCTGCATCCCGATGTCGACATGATCAGCTTCACCGGCTCGACGGACGTCGGCAAGCTCATGCTGCGCTATTCCGGCGAGAGCAATATGAAGCGCGTCTCGCTCGAATGCGGCGGCAAGAGCCCGCATGTCGTGATGGCCGACGCTGACATCAAGGCGGCGGCCGAAGCGATCGCCTGGGGCATTTATTACAATCAGGGCGAGACCTGTCACGCGGGATCGCGCGTGCTGGTTCATTCTTCGGTGCGCGCCAGGCTGGTCGAAGCGATCGCCGAAGTCGCGCGCGCGCAAATCCCGCTCGGCCATCCCTTCGAGGCCGCCTCGCAAATGGGCGCGCTGGTTGAAAAGCATCATATGGAGCGCGTGCTTTCCTATATCGCGCTCGGCGAAAAAGAGGGCGCGCAGATTGCGCTCGGCGGCAAGCGGGTTATGGCGGAAACCGGCGGTTTTTACATCGAGCCGACCATTCTCGATGGCGCGCGCAACGACATGCGCATCGCTCAAGAGGAAATTTTTGGCCCCGTCGTCGTGGTGATTCCTTTCGAAGACGAAGCCGAGGCGACCCGTCTGGCCAATGCGAGCATTTATGGCCTGGGCGCCGCGGTCTGGACCGCCGACATGAATGTCGCCCATCGCCTGACGCGCGCCATCAAGGCGGGCACGGTTTGGGTCAACACATTCGACCGCTCGTCGATGGCGACGCCGTTCGGCGGCTTCAAACAATCGGGCTTCGGCCGCGACCGCTCGCCGCACGCGGTCGACAAATACATGGACTTCAAGACAATCTGGACCGCTTATCGCTGAGCGCTCTCTGACGGAGCCTTTTATGCCCGACCCTTTCACGCCTCTCGCCCTCGCCCCCAAAGCGATCATTACGGCGATCGAAATCACCCGGCATCGCCATCATTTCGATCCGCCGTTCAATGCGAGCTGGGATTCCAAGCCGCGCACGTTCTGGGACGCGGCGATCGTGCGCGTTCATACCGATCTTGGCGTCACCGGCATTGGTTCGGGCGACATGATGCTCGGCTTCGAGGGGCACGAACATCTGTTCGTCGGCCAGGATGCGATGGCGATCGAGCGGCACTGGCGCATCCTCAACAACATCAGCTTTCACTGGGGCCGCTGCTGGCCGCTCGACATCGCTTTATGGGATCTGGCGGGCAAGATTACCGGCCAACCCTGCTGGAAGCTGATCGGCGGCCTGTCCAATACGGTGAGGGCTTATGCGTCGTCGGGCACATTGCGCGGCCCCGCGGAGCTTGCCGACGCGGCGGAAGCCTATCTCGCCAAGGGCTTCACCGCGCTGAAAATCCGGTTCCACCGCGGCGACTGGCGCGCCGACATCAAGGCGCTGGAAGCGGTGCGCGCCCGGATCGGCGACAAGCTCGACCTGATGGTCGATTGCAATCAGGGCTGGCGGATGTCGTGGGACGTCTACGCGCCATGGTCGCTCAAAGACGCGGTCAAGGTCGCGCGCGAACTCGAACGGCTCGGAATTTACTGGATGGAGGAGCCCCTGCATCGCGGCGATCGCGCTGGGATGCGCCGCTTGCGCGAGATGGTCGACGTGCGCGTGGCGGGCGGCGAAATGACCCGCGAACTCTATGAGTTCCGCGATCTCATCACCGAGGGCTGTCTCGATGTTCTGCAACCGGACGCGGCTCTGGTCGGCGGCTTAACGGGCCTGCGCCGCGTCGCCCTGATGGCGCAAGAGCACAATCTCGTCTTCACGCCCCACACCTGGACCAACGGCATTGGCGTCGTCGCCAACGCCCATCTGGCCGCCGGCGTCGCCGACGCGCCATTCCTCGAATTTCCCTACGATCCGCCCGAGTGGGATGTGGATCGTCGCGATTACATGATGGCTGAGCCCTTGAAGATAGACAGCGCTGGCAATATCGTGCTGACTGACCAACCGGGCATGGGATACGAACTCGCGGAGGACATGCTCGCCAAAACGCGCACCGGATGACTTCTCGCGCGTCGTCCGGGGGAGACGACGATGGATCGAAAATGGTTGCCGCTTAATGCCCTGCGCGCCTTCGAGGCGGCGGGCCAGCATTTGAGTTTCACCGCGGCCGCCAACAGCCTGACCGTCGCGCAAAGCGCCGTCAGCCGCCATGTCATCGTGCTTGAGAACTTTCTCGGCGTCACCTTGTTCGAGCGACGGCCGCAGCAGCTCGTGCTGACGGAAGCAGGCCGGCATATTCTGCCCGCGGTCTCAAAATCATTCGACCGCATCGACCAGGCGCTGCGCGAAGTCATCAAGGAGAAGGGCCGGCCCAAGCGGGTCCTGAAAGTGGCGCTGCCGACGACATTCGCCTATCGGTTGGCGATCCCGATCCTGCATGATTTCCGCGCCGAGCATCCCGGCATCGCCCTCGAAATCGTGTCAAAGCCGGTGAGCGGCGCCGAAATGGACGGCGATATAGACATCGCCATCGTCTATTCCGAACCGCGCGTCACCGATGCGATCCACGATCTCCTGTGGATGGTGCGCAGCACCATTTTGTGCAGCCCCAAATTATTGCAGAGCATCGAGCGCCCGGATCCGGCGCGGCTCATCGCCTCCTGCGATCTCTTGCACGTCAAGATCGAGGATCGGCCAAGGCATTTCTTCTGGGAAATGATGGCGCGGGCGATCGGGCGCCCGGACCTCTCGGTCGATCGCGGCCTTGTCTTCGACACCGCGCAACTGGCGGTTCAATATGCTTTGTCCGGCGAGGGGCTGGCGTTGGCCGATCCCGAGCTCTTTCACGAAGAAGTGGAGGCCGGCCGCCTGGTGCGTCCCTTCGACATCTCGCTCGACGAAGGCTACGGCTATTACCTGACGACCCACCCGGAGGACCTCAGCAACGAGGCGGTGGCTTTGTTCCGCTCATGGCTGATCGCGCGATTCTCGGCCAATCCTCCGAACGGGACCATTCCGACCGAAGCGCAGGAGCCCGAACTCCCCAGAGTGCGCGCGGTCAAATAGCAGCCGCGCGGCGGGGCGTTCGCACATTTTGCCGCGAGCGGTCGCAATTCGGCATGCGGCAATGCCAAAATAGCGTGAGCCGTCGCGCAAGCGCGCAGGTAGTTTGCACCGGCGCCCGGTTCGTATCTCGCAACCGGCCAGCATCGGATGGATCGGAATGAAGCCATGACCGACAACGCGCCGCCGGGCGAAGACTCTCCGCGCCGCCGCAGGCGCGGCGGAGAGCGCGCTGCGCCCGGGCCGGCGCCCAAGCAGCCGCAGCCCAGATTCCCCTTCCAGCCCGTCGCGCTTGTTTCAGCCGACGAACTTGAGGCGATCCATCAGGCGTCGCTGTCCGTGCTGAAGGAAATCGGCATGGATTTCCTGCACGCCGAAGCCAAGGCGATGCTGCGCGAGATCGGCGCCGACGTCGATCCGGCTTCCGACCGGGTGCGTTTCGATCCCGCTTTGGTCGAGGCCCACATAGGTCTCGCCCCGAAGCAATTCACGTTGTACTCGCGCAATCCCGAACGCGCGCTCGTCATCGGCGGCGACCATACCGCGTTCTGCTCCGTCGCCAGCGCCCCCAATTCCTTCGATCGCGACGGCGGGCGGCGGCCGGGCAATCATCGCGATTTCCAGAATTTCATCCGGCTCGGCCAGAGCTTCGAACAGATTCATTTATGGGGCGGCTATCCCGTCGAACCGGTCGACCTCCATGCCTCCGTCAGGCATCTCGATGCGATCTTCGACATGCTCACTTTGTCGGACAAGCCGATCCACGCGTACAGCCTTGGGCGCGAGCGCAACCTCGATGCGATCGAGCTGGCCAAGATCGCGCGCGGCATCGACGATGCGACGCTGGAGCGCGAGCCGTCGCTGTTTACCGTCATCAACTCGTCTTCCCCGCTGCGTCTCGACACGCCGATGATCGAGGGGATCATCCAGATGGCGCGCCGCAATCAGGTCGTCGTGCTGACCCCCTTCACGCTTGCCGGCGCCATGGCGCCGGTCACCTTGGCAGGCGCGCTCGTGCAGCAGAACGCCGAAGCCCTGGCGGGCCTCGTGCTCGCGCAGACAGTGCGGCCCGGCTCGCCCTTCGTTTATGGCGGCTTCACCTCGAACGTCGACATGAAGTCCGGCGCTCCCGCCTTCGGCACGCCCGAATATATGAAGACGGCGATCATCGGCGGCCAGCTCGCGCGCCGCCACGGCCTGCCCTATCGCTCGTCCAACACCAACGCCGCCAATTCGCTGGACGCGCAGGCCGCCTATGAGAGCGTGTTCTCCCTATGGGGCGCCATCATGGGCGGCGCCAATATGCTGATGCATGGCGCGGGCTGGATGGAGGGCGGTCTGCAGGCGTCTTTCGAGAAAATGGCGCTCGACGCCGATCTTCTCGGCATGGTCGCCGATTTCCTGCGGCCCGTCGCGGTCGACGAAGGAGAGCTGGCGATCGAAGCGATGCGCGAAGTGGGCCCGGGCGGCCATTTCTTCGGCGCCGCCCATACCCAGTCCCGTTATCGCAATGCGTTCTTCGCCCCGATGATTTCGGACTGGCGCAATTACGAGACCTGGCGCGAAGCCGGTTCGCCGACCGCCTATGACGCGGCCAATCGCCTCTATAAAGAGCGGTTGGAAAACTTTACGCCCCCGCCGATCGAGCCCGAACGGCGCGAAGCGATGGAAGCCTTTGTCGCCCGCCGCAAGGCGGAGGGCGGCGTCCCGACGGATTTCTAGGAAAGTGATGCGCGCATGACGCCGCTGCCCCTCGCCGCCGTCGATCGCGATAAGCCGCGGGCGTTTCTAGCCACCCCGCATGGCGCGATGGCGGGGCTGTTCACCATCTATGGTCTGGGCGTCGGGCTCTGGTCCGGCGCTTCGGCGAGCGTTCTGGCGCGCGCCGGCGTCACCGCCCCCGTCTTTGGAATCGCCATGACATTGTTCATGGCGGCCTATCTCGCGGCCATGTCGAGCGCTGGTTTTTTTGGCGGCCGCTTCGGCTTGCGCAAGGTCTTGCTGGTCGGGGCGCCGCTGCAAGGAATTGCTGTCGCTTCGCTGCTCATCGCCCAATCCTCAAGCGCCATCTTTATCAACATGATCGCCTTCGGGGTTTTCGGGGGGCTGGTCGATCTGACGATGAACGCCGAAGGCGCGCGCGTCGAACGAGACCTCAGCCGTCCTATCCTGGCGGGCTTGCATGGCGGCGCATCGAGCGGCATTGCCGTGGGGGCGATCGCCGGCAGCCTCATCGCCGTCAATATCGGATCCTGGCTCTCCGCGCTGATTGCGCTCGCCGCCGCCGCAGGCGTTACGGCATGGGTCTTTGTCGCGACGCCGGAACGGGGCGTCGAGCGCGCGCAGGAGTCGCCGTCCGGCCGCCGCGCTTTGCTGACCCGCAGCCTTATCGTTCTTGGAATCGTGATCGGCATATCGGTCGCCGGCGAAGGCGCCGCCACCTATTGGTCGTCGCTTCTGCTGCAAGACGAAGCGCCAAAACTCGCCGCCATTTCCGGCCTCGGCGCGGCGTTCTTTTGCGCCTTTCAGGCGACGCTGCGTCTGAATGCCGATCGCGTCCGCCGGCTCGTCAGCGACCGGCGCTTGATTATCGTCTCGCTCGCCATCGCCGCGCTCGGCTTTGTCGTCGTCGCCGCGCATGCCGGCTTCCTCGTGACAATATTTGGCTTCGCCATCATTGGGCTCGGCACTGGATCGATCATGCCATGCGGCGTCGCGCTCGCGGTGGGACATCGCGGATTTTCCGCAGCCGCGGCCCTTTCGACCGTCGCATTGTTCGGCTCGCTGGCGCGCCTGCCCGCGCCGCTGGCGATGGGCGCGATCGCCAACTATTTCTCGCTTTCGGGCGCCTTCGGCCTCTTCGCTATTCTACTGGCGCTGGGCTGCGTCGGCATGCGATTTTTCGCTCCAGACAATTCTTAAACTTCAGGACTCAAGCAACCCATCCACACAGAGGCTCGTCCCATGAAATCGCATACCCAGGTCGTGGTGATCGGCGGCGGCGTTGTCGGCGCGAGCGTGCTCTACCATCTTACAAAGGGCGGCTGGAAGGACGTGATGTTGATCGAGCGCGCCGAACTGACGTCGGGCTCGACCTGGCATGCGGCGGGCGGCATGCATACGCTGAACGGCGATCCCAACGTCGCCAAGCTGCAGCAATATACGATCAATCTCTACAAGGAGATCGAGGCGATCTCGGGCGTCTCCTGCGGCATGCATGTCACCGGCGGCCTCAATCTCGCCGGCACGAAGGAGCGGCTCGACTGGCTCAAAATGGCCAAAGCGCGCGGGCGCTATCTCGGCATGAATCTCGAAATCATCTCGGTCGACGAAGCCGCCAAGATGTATCCGTTCATCGAGAAGAAACATTTCGTCGGCGCCATGTTCGATCCCGTCGAGGGCCACCTCGATCCCTGGGGCGTCACGCAGGCCTACGCCAAATGCGCGACGATGGCCGGCGCAGAGATCAACCGCTTCACGCGCGTCGTCGATCTGAAGGCTCGGCCCGATGGTTCCTGGGACGTCATCACCGACAAGGGCAATGTCGTCGCCGAACATGTCGTCAATTGCGGCGGCCTGTGGGCGCGCGAGGTGGGCCGCATGGTCGGCCTCGAACTGCCGGTGCTCGCGATGGAGCATCACTATCTCATCACCGAGGATATTCCCGCCGTGATCGACCCCAAGGTCGACAAGTTCCACGTCATCGACTTCGAGGGCGAGATCTACATGCGCCAGGAGGGCGGCGGCATGTTGATCGGCACGTACGAACAGGCCTGCCAGCCGTGGTCGGAGCGCGAGACGCCTTGGGACTTCGGGCAGAACCTGCTGCCCAACGATCTCGACCGCATCGCGCCGAGCCTCGAAACTGCCTTCGAACATTTCCCCAAGCTTGGCGAAGTCGGCATCCGCAAGGTCGTCAACGGCCCCTTCACCTTCGCGCCCGACGGCAATCCGCTGGTCGGCCCGGTCAAGGGTCTGAAAAACTTCTGGGTCGCCTGCGGCGTGATGGCGGGCTTCAGCCAGGGCGGCGGCGTCGGCTTGGCGCTCGCCAATTGGATGATCGACGGCGATCCCGGCCATGACATCTGGGGCATGGACGTCGCGCGCTTCGGCGATTGGGCCACCCTGCCCTACACCAATGCGAAAGTGCGCGAGAATTATTCGCGCCGCTTCCGCATCCGCTTCCCCAACGAGGAATTGCCGGCGGCGCGGCCGTTGCGCACGACGCCGATCTACGACCGGCTGGTCGCGGAGAACGCGGTGTTCGGCGAATATTGCAGCCTCGAAAATCCGCTGTGGTTTGCGCCCAAGGGCATGGCGCCGATTGAGGACGTCACCTTTCGCCGCTCCAATGCCCATGAGCCTATCGGCGTCGAATGCCGCGCCGTTCGCGCCGGGGTCGGCATGACGGAAATCGCCAATTACGGCAAGATCGAAGTCGAGGGGCCGCGCGCCGCCGAATTCCTGTCGCATGTGATGGCCAACAAACTGCCGGCGGTCGGGCGTCTGTCGCTGACGCCGATGCTCAACGAGCATGGCAAGCTGATCGGCGATTTCACGATCGGGCGCTATATGCAGGATAAATTCCTGCTCGTCTGCTCCTACGCGGCCGAGGGTTATTACATCCGTTGGTTCGAACGCCATATGCCGCCAGACGGCGTTACGATCCGCGCGGCTTCGATGGACTATCCCGGCCTGTCGATCGCCGGACCAAAGTCGCGTGATCTATTGCAGAAGCTGACGCATGACGACGTCTCGAACGAGAAATTCCCGTTCCTATCGTTCCGGCGCATGAATATCGGTATGATCCCGGCGCTCGTCGGGCGCGTCAGCTTCACGGGCGATCTGGGCTATGAAATCTGGGTGCGGCCAGAATATCAGCGCGCGCTCTATGATCTCCTGCTGAAAGAAGGCGCCGCGTTCGGCCTCACGCAATTTGGCATGCGGGCGCTGCTTTGCATGCGTCTCGAAAAAAGTTTCGGCACCTGGTTCCGTGAATATCGCCCGATCTATGGGCCCTATGAGGCCGGTCTTGGCCGCTTCGTCGATCTCAAGAAGAACGACTTCATCGGCCGCGAGGCCGCCGTCCGCGAAAAGGAAAGCGGCGGCAAATTGCGCCTGCAAGGCTTCGTCGTCGATGCGCTCGACGCCGACGCCATCGGCGACGAACCGATCTGGCATGACGGCAAAGTGGTCGGCTGGGTGACGTCAGGCGGCTACGGCCATACGGTCGGGAAATCATTGGCCCTCGGCTATATCGCGAAAGAAGCAGCCGTCGCGAACGAAGGCTTCGAAATCGAAATCATCGGCGAACGCCGCCCCGCCACAAGGCTCGATGCGCCGATCTTCGATCCGCAGGGGCTGCGGATGCGGGGATAGGCGACGAACCTATTCCCTTGTGCGCACCACTGCTCGGTTTCAACCTCGACAGCGGATATCGCCTACAAATCAACGATCGGCGCCGCTTGCGCCTCTGCGTGACCCGCCAGGGCCAGTCGCTCAAGGGTCGCCTTCAATCCGACCGTGTCCGGGCAGATCGCTAACAGCGTCGCGCGTCCCCATTTCAGATGCAGCGCATGGACGCCGCGATTGGTTGTGCGAACGTCGCCGGCGGAATTGGCCTCCTCCCACTCGACGAGAACGAGGGTGTTCCATGGGCCGCCGCTGACCCATATCCGCCGAAGTTCGAACCGGATGTCGGGCAAGAGCCGATAGAGCCGTTCATACCATTGCCTGGTCGACGCCAATGTCCTTCTCGATCCGCCCAGCGCGGTATCTCCAAGGAACGAATGCTCGAACTGGGGCGCGAACGCCCGCAGCACAGGTTCGGCGTCGCCGTTGTTGACGGCGTCGAAAAGCGCGCGAATGCGTCGGCGGACGATGGCGCGATACATTTCGCTCCCTTTAGTTCAATGATTGAACTGTATAGCCTGTTGAGTTCAATTATGCAACTGACTAGGATCGCGCTATGGAGAGAACCAGCTTTGCGGAGATGCGGTGTTCGTTGGCGCGCGGCCTCGACATGATCGGCGATTGGTGGTCGCCATTGATCATCCGCGACCTGTTCCTCAACGTCACACGTTTCGACGAACTGATTGAAGATCTCGGCATATCGCGCAATCTTTTGACGAGGCGGCTCAAATCGCTCGTCGAATGCGGCGTGATCGACCGAGAAATCTATCAGCGCCGGCCGGTACGATACGAATATCGATTGACCGAATCCGGGCGCGATCTCGTGCCCGTCATTCTGGCGCTGACGGCGTGGGGCGACCGCTGGGCGCGGCCGAAGGAAGGCAGTCCGATCCTGTTCGTCCACAAGACCTGCGGTCATCAGTTTCAACCCCAGGTCTCATGCTCAGCGTGTGGGCAGGCGATCAGCGCTGACGCCGTGAAGCCGATCGCCGGCCCTGGGGGAGCGGCGAAACCCGGCACGAGGCTGGTGGCGAGACGCCTTCAAGGCGCGAGCTGACGCGGCCAGAGCGGAGGCGCTTTGTTCGTCCTTTCTCGCCTCAGAGCTTTGCGACAAGCGCTTCGAGCTGATCGGCGCATTGGCCCCAGCCGTTATGGAAACCCATTTTTTCGTGGGTCTCGCGATCGGCGACGGTCCAGTGCCGCACCAGCGCGGTATATCTCGTCTTACCGCCCTGATCTTCGAAGGTCAGGATGACGGTCATGAACGGCTTTTCCGACGGCTCCCAGGCTTTCGTATAGGCGTTAGTGAAGACGATCCGCTCGTTGGGGGTGACTTCAAGATAGACGCCTCGGTTCGACATTTCGCCGCCGTCTGGACCGCGCATCACGATCAGATTGGCGCCGCCCGGCCGTACGTCGAGTTCCGCGACGGGCGTCGTATAAGGCAAAGGCGCGAACCATTGTTTCAGCAGTTCAGGCTCTGTCCACGCCCTGAACAGTTTTTCTGGCGGCGCATCGATGATGCGCGTCAGCACGAGATCTCGATCGGACACAGGGATGTTTGTGTCTACTGCGGTCATTCTGTTTCTCCCTTCAATGCTGGTTGCGCAATGGATTCGTTATGGCCAGCCCGCGCCCGGCGCGGGCGCCCTGACTGTCAGTAGCTGGCCCGTTCGCGCGGCGCCGAGCATGTTTTCAGGGCCGTGCCACTCGGCCGCCAGAACAAACAAGGTTTTCCTGTCTGGCCCTCCAAGCATGCAAGCGAAGCAGCCGCGATCGAAGTCGATCGATTGTAAGACTTCGCCGCCTTCGCGAACGCGCACGCAACGCCTATTTGGGACATCCGCGTACCAGACGGCGCCTTCCGCATCGAGGCAGATGCCGTCGGGCACGCCGCCGCCAAGATCAGCCCATATGCGGCGGTTCGACAGACTCCCATCCGCTGCGATGTTGAAGGCTGTGAGTCTTCGACCATAGGACTCGGCGATGATCAGCGTCGCATTGTCTGATGTCACCGCCATGCCGTTGGGAAAGGCGATGCCATCGGCTACCTGCCGGACCGAGCCGTCGGGCGTCACCAGAGCGATGATTCCAGGCGCGAACGCCTCGCCCGCCATTAGGTCAAAACCTCCGCCATTGACATAAGTATTGCCGCGGCCGTCGACGACGATCTCGTTCCAGCCGCGAGCGAGGCTGTTGAGATCGGCAAAGGTCGTCAGCGAACCATCGGGCTCCCTGCGCAGGACGATTCCCTCGCGGCCCGAAACCACCAGCAGCCGGCCGTCGGGCAGCCAGTCGATGCAAAACGGAAGAATGGTCGGCACGCGCAGGACGACCTCGCTCTTCCCCTCGGGATCGACGGCGATAATCTCCTGCGCGCCCCAGTTGGCGAACCACAGACGGCCCTCATGCCAGCGCGGCGACTCGCCGAAGGCGAGGCCGGTCATCAAACTTTGCGCTTCGGGCGCATAGGATTTCGTCTGCATCAAACAATCCTTGGGATGGCGCGCATGGCTTTCGAACCGCTCGTGACTGGATACGCCTCGCACTCGCGAACTTCCGGTCAATCATGCGCGCCGCAGCATCCTCGATCGTGGCGGTTGTCGTATTCGTCATGAAGACGCCACCACTGATAAGGCGGGGTTCGCGGTGCGCCCGCGGGCGAATCCTCCCAATCCTCCTGCCGTCCGAGCGGTGTCAGATCGAGAAACGTCCAGGTCGTGCCCAGCGTCTCCACGCCGCGCCCCGTCGTGAAATAGGTGCGGAAGATTTCGTCATCCTGGCGCAGGAAGACATTGAGGCCAAACCCGCCGGCGACATCGAAATCGGCGTTGAAATCGTCGGCGGACGAGAACCAGGGCATGGTCCATCCCATGCGTCTCCTGAACGTCTCGATCTCGGCGATTGGCGCGCGCGACACAAGAACAAGAGATGTGCTGCGCGCGTGAAGATGCGCGAGATTGCCGATCTGATCGCCGACCATGCCGCAGCCCGGGCAGGGATGTTCATCGGCCGGCTTCAACATGTGATGATAGACGATGAGCTGACGGCGCCCGTCGAACAGATCGGCGAGGCTCCGCCTGCCGTTTGGCGCCTCGAAGACATAATCCTTGCCGACCTTTTCCCAAGGCGCCCGGCGGCGTTCGGCTGCGAGCTCGTCATGGGCGCAGGTCAGCGCCTTCTCCTTTGCAAGCAGCGTCTTGCGCCGTTCGCGCCATTCCTCGCGGGAAACGATATCGAGCGAAAGCATGTCTTTCCTCCCTTGATTTGCCATTTGGCCGCTGGTCGAGACCGTGAAGCAAGGCTAGGCGCTTCGTTCCGCCTTGCTGACGATGTGCGATCCCAGCGAGAGCGCCCCCGCACAACCGCTACGGGCGAGCTAGGCCGAAGGACTGCAGGCCTCGCCGCCCTGCCCCATGTTCTGCATCGCTTGCCGCATCTCTTCTGGGCTCACATCGCGAACATGCGCGCCGATCGACCAGCGATGTCCGAAGGGGTCTTCGAGCTGACCATAGCGATCGCCCCAAAACATGTCTGCGACCGGCATCGTGATTGTCGCTCCCGCAGCCGCGGCGCGAGCGGCGCAGGCGTCGACATCCTCGACATAGAGATGAATGACGACCGACGACCCCTTAAGCGACTTCGGTCCGAGCGATCCAAAATCCGGGAATTCGTCCGTCAGCATCACGACGGAATCTCCGATACGGACCGCGGCATGCATGATTTTTCCTTGCGGACCCACGAGCCGCGAGATTTCCACGGCGTTGAAAGCCTTCTTGTAAAACGCGATGGCGTCCGCCGCGCCGGCGCAGACCAGCATCGGCGTCACCGAATGCATTCCGTCCGGAATGGGCTTTACTCGCGTCTGCGTCATTGCGTCCTCTCCTTTGTTTGATCGCTCGATGGTTGGCCGAGTATCGTCTCCAGATAGCGCCGCAGGTGCCCCAAGCATTCCCTGCCAAGTTCCGTGCTTTGCTTGACCTTGACGAAGATGAACGCGCCCTGCAGGGCGGCCTGCATGAAATAGCCGACGTTCTCGGCGCTCCAATGCGCGTCCGGCGCATAGAGCTGCTTGGCCGCCTCGATGTCGCGCGCCAGCATCGCGACGTGACCGGACATTCCTTCCTCGCAAGCGGCGCGAAGTTCCGGGTGCGTCGCGTAAATCTCCTGCACCGTGGTGCCCATCAGGCAACTGAACAGCGCAACGTCGCCCTGGATCATTGAAGCGCGCAGATCGACATAGCCCAGCACGCGATCACGAGGATCGGGCAGCATCTGATAAGGCGCCGAACCAAAAAGCGCTCCCGCCATCGTGTCGAACGCCGCGATCGCCGCGACGCCAAGCTGCTCCTTGCTCGCGAAATGGTGGAAGAAGCCGCCCTTGGTCACGCCCGCGGCCGAGCAAATGTCGTCCACCGTCGTCGCCGTATAGCCCTTGGCGCGAATGACATCGCGTGCGGCCTCCAGCAATCTGGCTCGGGTTTCAGCGCTTTTGTTGGATCTCGTCATTCTAAAATACCGACTGGTTGGTATGTAAATTGACCCAACCACGCCGCGCTGTCAAGCGGCCAGGCGCGGAAGGGTCGCGCGATGCGGCCGATGTCGGAACAATCCCGAAGACGTGACGTTGTCTCGCGAGAAACAAAACGAGGCTACGCCGATGAGCTTCTTTTCATCATCCGCACCCCGCCGACCCCGCCGCTTCAGCTTTATGACGCTGGCGATGGTTGTCGTCATCGCGACGGCGCTCTATGGCTTTTTCTTGAATCAGCCATGGCCTGCTTAGGGCGGCGGGCCGCGCTGCGACAAGATCGCCATAGAGCCGGCGCTTCCGGGCATTTGATTAGTGCGGCGCATGGCTCTAATTCACTCCTCGGCCGTTGCGCGCGTGAAGTTTTCTTCGTCGCGCGAGCGGTGGCTTTTGCGTCGAGGCGGCGTCGAGGAGACAATGGTGAAAATTCTTCCGGTGATCATGTGCGGGGGATCTGGCACGCGCGTCTGGCCAGAGTCGCGCGAGAGCCGTCCCAAGCAATTCATTTCGCTGATCGGCGAAAGATCGACGTTTCAATCGATCGTCGGCATGCTCGACGATCGCGAGATTTTTTCTGAGCCGATCGTCGTCACCAATGCCGACTACCGCTTCCTCGCCGCCGAACAGTTGGAGGAGATCGGCGCCAAGGCGACGATCGTGCTTGAACCCATGCGCAGGGACAGCGGACCGGCCGTCGCGATCGCCGCGGCCCTTGCCGCCAGATCCGATCCCGATGCGGTCGTGGCCGTGCTCGCCGCCGACCATGTGTTTCGCGATAGCCGCCTGTTCGCCAAGCTTTGCCAGGAGGCGGGCCTCGCCGCCGCCGCCGGCGTGATCGTCACCTTCGGCATCAAGCCGGATCATCCGGCGACCGGTTATGGCTACATCCGCGCCGGCGATCCGATTGACGCCGCCGGCAAGGTGCGCAAGGTCGAAGCTTTCGTCGAGAAGCCAGACGAGCGGACGGCGCAACGCTTCATCGACGAGGGCTATCTCTGGAATTCGGGTAATTTTATTTTCCGCGCCGGCGGCATGCTGGAAGAAATCAATCGGTTCGAACCGGACATGGCGAGCGCCGCCGCGAGCGCCGTTGAAAAAGCGCGCTCCGACCTCGGCTTCCTGCTGCTCGATGCGGAAAGCTTTGCGAAAGCGCCAAAGAAATCGATCGACTACGCCGTCATGGAGCGCACGGACAAAGCGGCGGTCATCGCCGCCGACGTCGGCTGGTCGGATATCGGCCTGTGGTCGACGATCTGGCGTCTGAGCGAGCGCGACGACGACGGCAATAGTTTGCGCGGCAAGGCTGTCGCCATGGATTCGCGCAATGTTCTCATTCGCGCCAACGATCAACTGACTGCAGTAGTGGGACTCGACAATATCATTGTCGTGACGACTCCTGACGCAGTCCTCGTCGTAGACGCTGCGCAGTCGGACAAGATCAAGCAATTGGTCGATCGGCTGAAAGCCGAAAAGCGCCCCGAGGCGAGCGAGCACAAGCGCGCCTATCGCCCCTGGGGCTATTATCAGAGCGTCGACGAGGGCGCGCGTTATCAGGTCAAGCGCATCGTCGTGAAGCCCGGCGGGCGTCTATCCCTGCAAAAGCACTTTCATCGCGCGGAACATTGGATCGTCGTGCGCGGAACGGCAGAGGTGACCCTCAATCGCGAAACCCATCACGTGCATGAAAACGAATCGATCTATCTGCCGATTGGCTGCGAACACCGCTTGGGCAATCCGGGCAAGATCAATCTCGAGCTGATTGAAGTGCAGACGGGTTCCTATTTGGGTGAGGACGATATTATCCGCATTGAGGATGTCTATAACCGAGGCTGACCGGGCGCCGAACGCAAAAAAAAGCCGTCGCCCGAGGGACGACGGCTTTTCATGTCTCTCGCCAACGGCTCAACGCTAAGATTGCTCGCGCTGAATGGTCATTGGCGCCGATCGTCAATTCCTCAACCGCGCGCCGCCTGGCGGGCTATGTGATGGATGTCGGCGCGATCGATGCCGATATCCTGCAACTCGCGATCGGTATAGGTCGAGAGTTCGTGCAACACGTTCCAGTAACGACGACGCTCTTCCAGGAATCGCGTGATGAATGAGAGCTTCATATTAGGTCCCCTTCTCGCTGTTCTCCGCCCCTTCGGCGCGATGCGCTGAATGGCGGTTCAATATTCCCGGGCGTTCCTTCTCCAAGACGGCCCTCAGGTAATATGGTGCGATGCACAAGTCAAGGGTGCAGTGCGGTAAGTCATGTGAATTGCGCATGAAAAAGCCATGGCGAAACTGTGGCGATTGATCAAAAACGGCTCAACAGTCGATGAAATGATGAGCGATGGCTCTGAAAGTCTCCATCTGCATGCAAAATACGCATGGCAGGCCATGCGGCAAACATGGGCTCAGACGCGATTTTCTATAGTTTGATTCGTCGACGTTGCGACTGCGGATTGATCAAAGCGCCCCGCCTGAATTGACAGCGCAGAGGCGAAGCCGTAGAGGAGCGCGGTCGGGCGCGCCCTGTTGCAAGGGCGCGTTTGTCGTTTGACGCACCCGTGGCCGCCGGCTAGCTCGCTGACGGCCTGTCGGCAAAAGGGTTTCCTTTTTGCACAGGAGGGCGCGTTCCTCATCTTTAATCTCGATTCGCACCCAAGAGGAACCGCGATGACGAAGCGCGCAGAAGCCAAGTATAAAATCGATCGCCGTATGGGCGAGAATATCTGGGGCCGTCCCAAAAGCCCTGTCAACAAGCGTGAATACGGACCCGGCCAGCACGGCCAGCGCCGCAAGGGCAAGGCCACCGACTTCGGCACGCAGCTCAAGGCCAAGCAGAAGGTCAAGGGCTATTACGGCAACATTTCCGAACGGCAGTTCCATAAATATTATCAGGAAGCTTTGCGCCTGAAAGGCGATTCGAGCGCCAATCTGATCGGCCTGCTCGAGCGCCGCCTCGACGCCGTCGTCTATCGCGCCAAATTCGTGGCGACCGTGTTCGCCGCGCGCCAGTTCGTCAACCATGGCCACGTCAAGGTGAACGGTCGGCGCGTCAACATTCCCTCTTATCAGGTGAAGGTCGGCGATCTGATCGAGGTCAAGGAATCGTCCAGGCAATTGGCTTTCGTACTCGAAGCGGTGTCCCTGGCTGAACGCGACGTGCCCGACTTTATGGAAGTCGATCATTCCAAGATGACGGCCAAGATGACGCGGGTTCCCGGCCTCGCCGAAGTGCCCTATCCCACCCATATGGAGCCGAACCTGGTCATCGAATTCTATTCGCGCTGACAGTATCGGTTCGCCGCAACCATCGAAGGGCCGCCCTATGGGCGGCCCTTTCGTTTGCGCACCTCACAGCCCCTTGATGAACGCCGCGAACTGCACCAGGCCTTCCGGCCAGGGGCCATGGCCGCTGTCCGCATTGATGTGGCCCGCCTCGCCGGCCGCGACGAGACGCGAGCCCCATTGCGACGCCTTCGTTTCCGCAAAACTATAGGCGCCGTGGGGATCGTTGCGGCTCGCTATGAGAAGGGAGGCGAAGGGCAGCGGCGCTGAAGGCGTCGGGGCAAATTCACCGGCGCCGACCGCGACCAAGGTTTCGTCGCTAGGCGGAGCGACGAGAAAGGCGCCTTTGACAGCGCCCTCGGGCAAGAGCGGCGCGGCATGCGCCACCGTGGTGACGCCCAGCGAATGAGCGACGAGCACGATCGGGCGCCGCGCGGCCTCGCAAGCCTCAACGATCGCGCGAACCCAATGCGACAGCTTAGGCCGATCCCAATCGGCCTGTTCGACGAGTCTCGCGGTCGGCAGCCGGCTGCGCCAACGCGTCTGCCAATGGTCGGGGCCCGAACCGTTGAGCCCGGCGACAAACAAGAGATCGAGATCGGCGGTGCGCATGGTGTTTGCTTCCACTGTGGCGTGTTGAATATTCAAATGGGGCTCGCGCGGACCGCCGCGGTCGCGCGCTGGACAAAGGAGCCCGTCGTGGCGCTATATTGGCGCCGCGCTAGCGACCGCCGCAAGCTCGACGGAGCGCGTTCCGTATCGTCGGCCCAGGATCGCGCCGGCAACGTCGACCCTCTTACGTCCGAAGGAAAACATCGCGATGCTGGCGCTTGATCCCCGCACCACGGCTTTGGTTCTGATCGATGTGCAGAAGGGCGTCCTGTCGATGCCGCTGGCGCCCTATGGGGCCGCGCAGATCGTTCAGAACGCCGCCCGCCTCGGTCTCCATTTCGATGAGGTCGGCGCGCTCGTGGCGCTCGTCCATGTCGCGTTTTCCGGCAATGCAATTGACAGGCTGAGCCAACCCGTCGATGCGTCCCCGCCCGCGCCTCAGGCCGCTTTACCAGCGGACTGGGCGGATTTCGCGCCTGAGATCGGATCGCTGCGCGCCGGCGTCGTCATCAAGAAAAGACAATGGGGCGCGTTCTATGGAACGGAGCTCGATCTGCAATTGCGTCGTCGCGGCATAGCCACGATCGTGCTTGCCGGCATCGCCACTAATTTCGGCGTCGAATCGACCGCGCGCGAGGCATGGCAGCATAATTACGCCGTCGTCGTCGCCGAGGACGCCGTGACCAGCGTGAGCGAAGACCTCCACAAATTCTCTATCGAAAAGATCTTGCCCCGCATCGCGCGCGTGCGTTCGACAGCCGAGATTGTCGGGGCGCTGCCGTCGCTGTGATCGCCTCGCGCAAACGAAGGCGAGCCCACCGCTTCTATCGGCGGGCTCGCAATGCGCAAAAGTCGATCAGCCCGGGATGAGGACCGTGTCGATGACGTGGATGACGCCATTCGACTGAAGAACGTCTGGAATGGTGATCATGGCCTTGTCGCCTTTGCCGTCCACGACCTCCAGCTTGCCGGCCATGGGCGCGTCGACCGTCAGCGTATCGCCTTCAACGGTCTTCAGTGTAGCTTTGCCTTTGCCTTCGTCGACCATCTTCATCAAATCGGCGGCGGTCAAATGTCCCGCGACGACGTGATAGGTGAGGATTTTGGTCAGCATCGGTTTGCTCTCGGGCTTGACGAGCGTGTCGACGGTGCCGGCCGGCAATTTCGCGAACGCTTCATTGGTCGGCGCAAAGACCGTGAACGGGCCCGCGCTCGCCAGCGTGTCGACGAGGCCGGCGGCCTTGACGGCGGCTACAAGCGTCGTGTGATCCTTGGAGTTGACGGCGTTCTCGACGATGTTCTTCGATGGATACATCGCCGCGCCGCCGACCATCACCGACGTCTCAGCATAGCTTTGAGAAATGGCGCCGCCGAACGCGCCGGCAAGCGCGATCATCGCGGCCAGAGCGACAAATTTAGAGCCCTTCGAACCATATGCCATTGTTCGTCTCCTCGAGGCCCTTGATGGGCTCCTGAAGAAGAAACGGACGCGGCATCATGAAGTTTCAGGCGCGGTGGGCCAATCGTTCGTTCGACGGGGGATCCGGCGTGACTTTAGAAATGCACGCTCGCCCCGACTCTCAGAAGATTGGTGTCGGTGTAGATTTGTTTTGATGAATACGGCGTGCTGTAGGTCGCGTTGCCAAAATCATAGCGCAAATATTCGGCGCGAATCGAAACGGTGCGCGTGAGCGCATATTCCGCACCGAAGCCGAAAACGGAGCCCTTGAGCGTTTTGCTTTCCGATGCGAGCGGGTCTTCATAGGTCGCCGTCGAATAGGCCCAGCCGATGGTGCCGTAGCCCAGAATATCGCCGAAGGCGTAGCCGGCCTTGACGCGCGCCGACGACAGGAAGTTCTGGTTGAATGAATCGCCGCCGAGGCTTCCCGCTTTGATGGAGCCGAACATGCTGTCGATTTCGGCGCCGCCGACGAGGTGAGCGGCCTGGAAATTATAGCCGAGATGCAGGCCTCCCGCCGGTCCCGACGTATTGGCGCCGCTCGCCGAGCCCAGCGCGACGCCGGCGTCGACGCCAAGGTTGACGCCTGAGAAGTCTGCGCCGTTCGGCCCGGTATTGGTGCGATAATCAGGGCCGTCGGCGAGCGCCGGCCGCGCAAAGCCCATTCCGAAAACGCCAATTGTCAGCAAAAACAACGCTGAGACACGCATGAACAAAACTCCGGGGATCCCCAACCCTCGGAGCCATACCGCCTCAAATTCCTAACGAAGTCCTTACAGCGGCTCGACCATTCTCGTGACAGCCTAAACCGTCCGTTAACCCTGGTGGACCTCACAATGGAGGGTATGGCCAACGGATTCCGGTCCGGGCGATCAGACAAGCGTCTTGCCGGCCAATTGCGCCTATTTGGTCGGGAAGGAGCCAGGACGCCTTGTTGGCCAAGCGATTACAGGGCATCATCCTTATGCCGGCTCCAAGATCGGCGAAGTCCAATGGGGGGGGGGGGAATGACCATGCGGCTGGTGCGCCATCACGGGCGATCCGCATGCCGCGTCGCCGCAAAGCCGATTGCTTCGGCGACATGAGCGCAACGCCGCGCACGGGCGCCGCCCCTCTGCTCGTCGTGGAAGGCGTGTCCGTGCGGTTTGGCGGCATTGTCGCGCTCGACAGCATTTCCTTCGCAGTGGCGGGCGGACAGATCTGCGGGCTGATCGGCCCCAACGGCGCCGGCAAGACAACGCTCTTCAATTGTCTGTCCCGACTCTATCGGGCCGACCGCGGCGCTATCACCTTTGAAGGCCGGCCGCTTCTTTCAGCGTCCAAGCACGAAATCGCGCAATGCGGCATCGCCCGCACCTTTCAGAATCTGGCGCTCTTTCGCACGATGACGGTGCTTGAGAATGTCATGATCGGCGCCCATTGCCGGGCGCGCGGCGGTTTTTTCGCCGATGCGCTGGCGCTACCCCTGACGCGCCGCGAGGAACAGCGCATCCGCGAGCGCGCCATGGCGTTGATCGATGAATTCGCGCTTGGCGCGGTGGCCGGAACACCGGCGGGCGAACTTCCCTTTGGAACCCAGAAGCGGGTCGAACTTGCGCGCGCTTTGGCGAGCGAGCCCAGATTGTTGCTGCTCGACGAGCCGGCGGGCGGCCTCAATCATGAAGAAGTCGACAGCTTGCGCGGCGAGATTCAGGCGATCCGCGACCGTCGCGGCATCACGGTGTTGCTGGTCGAGCATCACATGAACCTCGTCATGCGCGTTTCCGATCAGGTTGTGGCGCTCAATTTCGGCCGCAAGATCGCCGATGGGCCTCCGGGCGAAGTGCAGCAGAATCCCGACGTCATTCGCGCCTATCTCGGGGACGCGGCCTGATGGAGGCTCTGCTCGAAACACGCGGCCTCAAGGCCTTTTATGGGCCGATCCAGGTTCTGCACGGGCTCGACATCGCCGTCCAAGAAGGCGGCATCACTGCGCTTCTGGGCGCCAACGGCGCGGGCAAAACGACGACGCTGCGTGCGCTCTGCGCAATGGTTCGGCGCGAAGGCGCGATCAATTATGGCGGCGCCGCGATGAACGCGCGCCAGACCGAGGATGTGGTGCGTCTGGGCATCGCTCATGTGCCCGATGGGCGCGGCACTTTCGTCGATCTCACCGTCGAAGAAAACCTGCGCCTGGGCGCCTATACGCGTTCCGACAGGGAGGCGGTCAAACAAGATTTCGCCCGGGTCTATGGCTATTTCCCGCGCCTTGAGGAGCGCCGGCAGCAGCAAGCGGGAACACTGTCGGGCGGCGAGCAGCAAATGCTGGCGATCTCGCGCGCGCTGATGCTGCGGCCAAAGCTGCTGCTGCTCGACGAGCCGTCGTTCGGCCTCGCGCCAATCATCATCAAAGACATCTTCCGCATCTTGCGCGCCATCAATCGCGAGGATCGCGTCAGCATGCTCATTGTCGAGCAGAACGCCAATCTGGCGCTCGATCTGGCCGATCACGCCTATTTGATCGAGACCGGGCGGGTCGCGATCAGCGGGCCCGCCGCCGCAATAAAAAGCGACGATTCGGTTCGTCGCTCCTATCTCGGCTATTGAGGATTTGGGGACCATGTCGGCGCTGTTGCACCAAATATTTTCAGGATTGGCGATGGGCGGCATCTACGCGATCCTGGCGCTGGCGCTGGTGATGATCTACCAGGCGACGCATCTGGTGAATTTCGCGCAAGGCGAAATGGCGATGTTTTCGACCTATGTCGCCTGGGAGATGATCGATTCGGGAATGCCCTATTGGGCCGCCTTCGCGCTGACGATCGTTCTTTCTTTCATCGGCGGCATGCTGATCGAACGCATCGTGATCCGTCCGTTCGCACATGCGCCGGTTCTGACCATTGTCATCGTTTTCATCGGGCTGCTGCTGATCTTCAACAGCGTCGCCGGCTGGCGCTACAGCTACACCATCAAGACCTTCGACAGCCCGTTCCCCGACAAGCGATGGTTCGGCAATACGCTGATGTCCTCGCATGAATCGGGCGCCATTCTCGTGACTTTCGCCGTGCTGGCTTTGGTCTATGCGTTCTTTCGTTTCACGCCGCTCGGACTGGCGATGCGCGCCGCGGCGCAGAATCCGGCGTCGAGCCGGCTCGTCGGAATCAGGGTCGGCTGGATGTTGGCCATCGGCTGGGGCCTCGCCGCGGCGATCGGCGCGGTGGCCGGCATGATGGCGGCCCCAATCGTCTATCTCGACCCCAATATGATGCTCGGCATTCTGCTCTACGCTTTCGCCGGCGCGGTGCTGGGCGGCATCGACAATCCCTGGGGCGCGGCGATCGGCGGCTTCACGGTCGGCGTGCTCGAAAATATCGCCGGCGCCTATGTCGTCGGTCCCGAGATCAAGCTTTCGGTCGCCCTGGTCATTATTGTCGGCGTGCTCGTCGTGAGGCCATCGGGCCTGTTCGGGCGCACGCTCGTCACGCGGGTCTGAGCCATGACGCTCGCAAACGATACGCCGACCGCCCTATCCGCCGCCGCGATCGCGCAAGCAGGCTCGCGTCGATTGCAGCGCCTCGCTATGGGCGTGTTCTGCATCTTCGCCCTGGGCTTGCCCTTTGTCGCGAGCGGCTATCACCTGTTTCAATTCGCGCAGGTGCTGATCTACGCGATCGCGCTTCTCGGCCTGAACATCCTGACCGGCTACAATGGGCAGATCTCGCTCGGGCACGGCGCCTTCTATGCGATCGGCGGTTACGCCATGGCGATTCTGGCGACGAAATTCGACGTGCCCTATTGGGCGACGATCCCCGTCTCCGGCCTCATCTGTTTCGTGGCGGGCTTCCTGTTCGGCCTGCCCGCCTTGCGTCTTGGCGGCCTCTACCTCGCGCTCGCAACTTTCGCTTTGGCGGTCGCAACGCCGCAATTGCTCAACTACAGGGGGTTTGACGCCTGGACAGGCGGCTCGCAAGGCCTGCAACTCGGCAAGCCGCACGCCCCCTTCGCGCTGCCGCTGACATCAGACCAATGGCTTTATTTCCTCTGTCTCGTCTGCGCCGCTTTAATGTTCTGGGCGGCGGCCAATCTCGTGCGCGGCCGCATCGGTCGGGCGATCATCGCGATCCGCGACCACCCGATCGCCGCCGAGACGATGGGCATCAATATTTCGTTTTACAAAGCGATGTGCTTTGGCGTGAGCGCGCTTTATGCGGGCGTCGCCGGCGCGCTCGGCTCGATCGTTGTGGGATTCATATCTCCCGACAGTTTTGGATTGTTTCTCTCGCTGTCGTTCCTCGTCGGCATTGTCGTTGGCGGATTGGCGTCAATCTGGGGCGTCCTGTTTGGCGCCCTGTTCATCGAATTCGTCCCCAATTACGCCGATCAGCTCTCCGATCTGTTCGGGGAGAGCGCCAAAGCGTTGCCGGGCGCGATCTATGGAATTTTGCTGATCGGCCTGATGTATCTGATGCCGACGGGCGTCGCGGGTGTCATCAGAACCGCGCCCGGGCTTCTTTCGCGGCTTTTCTCGCGCCCGAAGCGGGTCTAGACTGAAATCGACACAACCGGCGGCAAAGCCGGAAAGAATATTTTATCGAGGAAACAGCCGGCGCAGACGCGTCACAACAGGAGGAAGCAAGCATGATTTCGCGTCGTACTCTTTTGCAGGCGGGCGCCGTCTCGGCCGCCGCCCTCGCATCCGGCCTGCGGCCGGCGCGCGCCGCCAATGCGGTAGGCGTCACCGAGGCCGAAATCAAGATCGGCCAGACCATGCCCTATAGCGGGCCGGCGTCGGCTTATGGCGTGATCGGCAAGGCCGACGTCGCCTATTTCAAGATGATCAACGAGGCGGGCGGAATCAATGGCCGCAAGCTCAACCTGATCAGCCTCGATGACGGCTACAGCCCACCCAAGACCGTCGAACAAACTCGCCGGCTCGTCGAACAGGAACAGGTCGCGTTCATCTTCAACAGTCTGGGCACGCCGTCCAACGCCGCGATCCGGCCCTATCTCACCGAGAACAAGGTGCCGCAATTGTTCGTCGCCACCGGCGCCGCCATGTGGAACGACCCCAAGAACTTTCCATGGACGATCGGATGGCAGCCGAACTATCAGACTGAGGCCAGCATCTTCGGCAAGCATATTGTTGCGACGAAGCCGGGCGCCAAGATCGGCGTGCTCTATCAGAACGACGCGTTCGGCAAGGATTATCTGACCGGGTTGAAGGCGGGACTCGGCGCGGATCACGCGGGGCTCATCATCAAGGAGGCCTCCTATGAAGTTTCCGAGCCGACCGTGGATTCGCAGATCGTTTCGCTGCAGGATTCGGGCGCTGACGTTTTGCTCATCGCCGCGACGCCGAAATTCGCGGCGCAGGCGATCCGCAAGACTTTCGACATCGGCTGGACGCCCGTCCGCTATATGACCGATGTTTCGCTGTCGATCGCCTCCGTGATGAAACCGGCGGGCCTTGAGAAGTCGAAGGGCGTGATCACCGCCAATTACGGCAAGGATCCGACGGACGCGCGCTGGAAGGATGACGAGGGGTATAAGGGATGGGCCGCCTTCGTTGCGAAATACTTGACGCCGGCCGATCTGATCGACTCCAACGCGATCTACGGATATGGCGTCGCCGCCACGATGGTGCAGGTGCTCAAGCAATGCGAGAACGATCTGTCGCGCGAGAACATCATGCGTCAGGCCGCCAACATCAAGGACCTCGAATTGCCGATGCTGCTGCCAGGTGTGAAGATCAACACCTCGCCGGACAATTTCGCGCCGATTCGGCAAGAACAGCTTGAAAGCTTCAACGGCGAGAGCTGGAGCGCGTTCGGCGATCTGCTGCAGGGCTAAACCGGAGGGATGGGCGGGCGCGACGCCACAGCGCCCGCCGCCTATCTCAAGCGACCTCGAACAGCCCGGCGGCGCCCATACCGCCGCCGACACACATGGTCACGACAACATATTTTACGCCGCGTCTCTTGCCCTCTATGAGAGCATGGCCGGTCAGGCGCGCGCCGCTCATGCCATAGGGATGGCCGATCGAAATCGCCCCGCCGTCGACATTCAGCCGTTCGTCGGGAATGCCGAGGCGGTCGCGGCAATAGAGCACCTGTACGGCGAAGGCTTCGTTCAATTCCCAAAGGCCGATGTCCTCGACCTTAAGCCCATGCGCCTTGAGCAGTTTGGGCACGGCGAAGACCGGCCCAATGCCCATCTCGTCGGGATCGCAACCAGCGACGGCAATGCCGCGATAGATTCCAAGCGGCTGCAGACCGCGCTTCTCGGCCTGCTTCGCCTCCATCAACACGGAAGCCGAGGCCCCATCGGAGAGTTGCGACGCATTGCCCGCGGTGATGAACGCGCCGCTCTCGAGGCGCTGCCCTTTCGTGAAGACGGTTTTCAGCGCTTGCAGGCCGGCGAGGGTCGTATCGGCGCGATTGCCCTCGTCCTGCTTGAGCGTGATCGGCTTGTCGCTGACAGCGCCGGTCGCCTTATCAGTGACTTTCATCACGCTCGGCAAAGGCACGATCTCGGCGTCAAACCGGCCGGCGGCCTGGGCGGCGGCGGTGCGCTGCTGCGATTGCAACGCATATTCATCCTGACGTTCGCGCGAAATCCCGTAGCGCTGCGCGACGATCTCCGCCGTCTCCAGCATGCTCATGTAGACATCGTTGCGATGGGCGACGAGCCACGGATCTCTGGCGCGGTACACATTCGCATGTTCGTTCTGCACGAGCGAAATCGATTCAAGACCGCCGCCGACCGTGGTCTGCATGCCGTCGCAGACGATCTGCTTGGCGGCGATCGAAATCGCCATCAGGCCCGACGCGCATTGCCGATCAACCGACATGCCGGCGACAGACGTCGGCAGGCCGGCGCGCAGGGCGGCCTGGCGCGCCACATTCATATAGGTGGAGCCCTGCTGCATCGCCGCGCCCATGACGACATCGTCGATTTCGCTGGTGTCGACTCCGGCTCGCTTGACGGCCTGTTCGATCGCATGGCCGCCAAGCGTCTGCGCCTGGGTGTCATTGAAGGCGCCGCGATAGGCGCGCCCGATCGGCGTGCGCGCGGTCGAAACAACAACAGCTTCCCGCATCACGAGACTCCTTTTTGCGATAGTTTGACGCCAAGCGCCTTGGCGGCCGCCTCGACGAATTTGAAGGTCTGGCCGAAAGCATTGTCGAGCGGACGCGCCGTTTTGGAATCCGCGATCTCACCGAAACGGGCGGCGATCGTTTCGGGCGTGCGATCGGCCTTGGTCAAAAACACGCCGGCCGTCTCTTCGATATGGGTCACGGCGAAGACGCCGGCGCCGGCGCCCAGAATGATCTTTGAGGGCGCGTCTTCGCTGACCAGGAACAGAACGGCGGGAGTCACGGTCTCCGGGCTCATCAGCGCGGCCATTTCCGGCGGAATCAGCCCCTCCGTCATGCCGGTCGCCGCGGTCGGCAGCAGCGTGTTGACGCGAATGTTATTCTTGACGCCTTCGAGATGCAGCACATTCATCAGTCCGATCATGCCCGCTTTGGCCGCGCCATAATTGGACTGCCCGAAATTGCCATAAACGCCGGAAGCCGAGGATGTGAACAGCACGCGCCCGTAATTGCGCTCACGCATTCCCGCCCAGACCGCCTTGGCGCAGATCGCCGATCCCAGCAGATGCACTTTCACGACCAGCTCAAACTCGGCGAGCTCCATTTTGGCGAAAGTCTTGTCGCGCAGAATGCCGGCATTATTGACAAGAATATCGACGCTACCCCATTGCGATTGCGCGGCCTCGACCATGGCGGCGACCTGCTCGGCATTGGCGACATCGGCGCCATTAGCCATTGCAACGCCACCGGCCGCCTCGATTTCGCGGACCACCTTGAGCGAAGCCTCCGACGGCTCGCCATCACGCCCAAGATCGTTGACGACGACCTTGGCGCCCCGCGCGGCGAGCCCCAGGGCGTGACAGCGGCCAAGCCCGCCGCCCCCGCCGGTGACAATGGCCACCCGCCCATCAAAGCGTATCGTCATTTGACGCCAGCCCTCGCATGATCCGGACTCAGGACGAAAAGGGTCAACCATTCCGCGACAAGGGCCGGCTTGTCGGCGCCTTCGATCTCGACGGTTACGACATTCCGGGAAAGGAACTCGGTCGGCGAACGCGCCGTGACGCTTTCGAGTTTGAAGCGTCCGCGAATGCGCGCCCCCGCCGGCACGGGCGACAGAAAACGCAGCTTGTCGAAGCCATAATTGACGCCCATTGCGCGGCCTTCGATCTCAGGCAAGGCGTCCATCGCCAGCGCTGAGAGCATCGACAGGGTGAGAAACCCGTGGGCGATCGTTCCGCCGAAGGGCGAGGCGCGCGCCGCCTGGGGATCGATATGGATGAATTGCCGATCCTCGGTAATTTCGGCGAAAGCATCGATCCGCTTCTGGTCGATCGTGAACCAGCGCGAGACGCCGGTCTCGGTTCCCGCGAGGGCCACGAATTGATCAATCGAAATCAGGCGAGGCGCGCTCGAATCGTTCACGGATCCGTCTCCGAAAGCATAGGGGGCGGGGCGTAGACGCTAACCCCGCCATCGACCGGGATGATGGCGCCCGTCGTATAGGCCCCGCCGCGCCCCGCCAAATAGAGAATTGTGGCGGCCAGATCCTCTGGCCGGCCCAGGCGCCGCATCGGCACGCTGGCCAAAGCGGCGGCGAGTCCCGCCTCCTTGCCCAGGGTAAACGCCGTCATCTTGGTCTTGAAGGGGCCCGGCGCGATCGCATTCACCGTCACATGACGCCCGGCGAATTCGCTGGCGAGAATGCGCGTCAAATGATGCACGGCGCTCTTGGACGCGGCATAGGAATAGGCGCTTTCCGATTGTGTGATCGTCCCCATCACCGAGCCGATATTGATGATCGTCGCCGGCCGGTCCTCGCTACCGGATTTGACCAGTAGCGGCATCAGATCGCGCGTCAAACTGAACAGGCCCGTGACATTGACGCTGAGGACGCGGTCCCAGCCTTTCCATTCGAACGTCTCGAAGGGCGCTCCCCAATTGACGCCGGCATTGTTGACGAGAATATCGAGCCGATCGGTCCGCTTGCGCATTTCCTCAGCGAGCGCCGTCACGCCCTGTTCGGTCGCGACCGTCCCGCCAAACCCCTCGCAAGGGCCGATCGCCGAAAGCTCTTTGGCGACGGCCTCGCAGGCCTCCGCCTTGCGCGAGGCGATCAGCACGCGGGCGCCCGCGCTCAGCAGCGCCTCGGCGCAGACGCGGCCGATGCCCGTCGCCCCGCCCGTCACCAGCGCTGTGCGCCCGGCCACGGAAAAAAGATCGGGCAAAGAAAACAACGCGTCCCCCCATGTTTTGGCAGCGGCAATGTTCACTGTTGCGCCGCTTTTGTCGATAGGTTTCGTGAGAGAGGCCGCCGCGGAACGGCCCGCGAAAGGGTTGACGGACGCGCGTCGTCCTCCGACATTGACCGGGCATGCCCCGACCAGCCAGGCGCCCCCATGAAAGTTTCGCTCGTTCAGATGAATTCGATCAACGACAAGGCGGCGAATATCGCCGCCGCGCGGGCCCTTATCGAAAAAGCAGTCGCCGAGGAAGCGCCGGACTGGGTGCTGCTGCCCGAGCAATTCGATTGGGCCGGCGGCGCGCGGGGCGATAAGCAAGCCAATGCGGAGGTCGTTCCCGGCGGCCCGGCCTATGCGATGGCGCAGGAACTGGCGCGCAAACACCGCATTTTCATCCATGCCGGGTCCATCATGGAGCGGATCGAGGGCGACGAGCGCATCCATAATACGAGCGTCGTCTTCAATCGCCAGGGCGAGGAGATCGCCCGCTATCGCAAGATCCATCTGTTCGACGTGACGACCCCGGACGGCACTTCGTACAAGGAAAGCGCGACGGTCAAGGCGGGCGACAAGGTGGTGACCTATGATTGCGAGGGCGTCACGATCGGCTGCTCCATCTGCTACGACCTGCGCTTCCCCGACCTCTTTCAGGCTCTGGCCGAGAAGGGCGCGCAGATCATCGCTTTGCCGGCCGCCTTCACGCTGCAAACGGGCAAGGACCATTGGGAAGTGCTGCTGCGCGCGCGCGCCATCGAAACCCAGACCTATCTCTGCGCCAGCGCCCAGACCGGCTCCTTCACGGTCGGCAACGAACAGCGCGCGACCTACGGCCATTCGCTGGTCGCCGACCCCTGGGGTCATATCGTCGCCAAGGCGTCGGATGGCGTCGGCGTCGTCTCCACCCGGATCGACCCGGCTCTGGTCGCCAAAGTCCGCCAGATGATCCCTGTCGCCCAGCACAGGGTTAAGATTGATCGGACGTGACCAGCCGCAAAATGTGGCGGCGCCGATTGATAATTATGCTTTGCGTCTCTGTAACTAGGGGCGATATTGCAGCGCCGCCGCGTCTGCTCGTTCGGCGCGGTGGAGTCCTGGGGAAAATAGACGATGGCGGATGATGAACTCGACCTGTCGACGCTCTCCGACGACGAACTCGTTCCGCAGATCCATGACGATCTCTATGACGGGCTGAAGGAAGAAATCGAAACGGGCGTCCGTATTTTGTTGGATCGCGGCTGGACGCCTTATGACGTCCTGACCAAGGCGCTTGTCGAAGGCATGCGCATCGTCGGCATTGATTTTCGCGACGGCATTCTGTTCGTGCCGGAAGTGCTGATGTCGGCCAATGCGATGAAAGCGGGCATGGCGATCCTGCGCCCGCTGCTGATCGCCACCGGCGCGCCCAAAATGGGCAAGATGGTAATCGGCACCGTCAAGGGCGACATCCATGACATCGGCAAGAACCTCGTCTGCATGATGATGGAGGGCGCCGGATTCGAAGTGTTCGATATCGGCATCAACAATGGCGTCGAGAAATATCTCGAAGCGATAGAGAAGCACCAACCCGAAATTCTCGGCATGTCAGCGCTGCTGACAACCACCATGCCCTATATGAAAGTGGTGATCGACGCGCTCAAGGAAAAAGGCATGCGCAACGATTATATCGTGCTGGTCGGCGGCGCGCCTTTGAATGAATCTTTTGCCCAGGCGGTCGGCGCCGACGCCTATTGCCGCGACGCCGCGGTTGCGGTGGAAACGGCCAAAGCCTTCATGGCGCGCCGGCAGGGGTCCGCGCCGGCGCATGCGTCGGCGTAGATCGTCATCGCGGGCGGAGCGAAGCCATGACGGCTTTGGAGAGACGTGATTTTTGAGTGAGGACGCAGCCAGCTTCGGAGAAGTCGATCGCGAGGCTCAGCTTCCTGGCCGCGGCGCCGGCGCGCGCCGGACTCTGGTCATTGCTTGCGGCGCGCTGGCGCGCGAAATCGTCGCGCTGCAACGCGGGCCGCTCGCCCATGTCGACGTGACCTGTCTGCCCGCCAAGTTGCATAACAGGCCCGAACGAATTCCCGGCGAGATGCGCCGCAAGATTGTAGAAAATCGCGCCCATTATGACGAAATTCTCTGCCTCTACGCCGATTGCGGCACGGGCGGCGAGCTCGATCGCGTGCTGCGCGAGGAAGGCGTGACGCGGATCGAGGGCGCGCATTGCTACGAATTTTTCGCCGGCGCGACCGATTTTGCCACCATGATGGAGGATGAGCCGGGCACGTTCTTCCTGACCGATTTCCTCACCCGTCATTTCGATCGCCTCGTCATCGAGGGGCTCGGGCTCGATCGCTTCCCGCAATTGCGCGACGACTATTTCAAGAACTACCGCCGCCTCGTCTATCTCGCCCAGTTCGAGGATCCCGAACTGACTCTCAAGGCGGAGGCGGCGGCCAGGCGGCTCGGCCTCGCCTTTGAGCGCCGCGTCACCGGAGTTGGCGGCGTTGAGAGATTCCTGACGCGCTTGGAGCGAGCCACGCCATTGCAGCCGAGTGAGCGATGGCCAATCTGACTATTCTCTATTGGCGCGATATTCCCAGCCAGATCATCGTCAAGGCGGGCCGCACCGCGGCCAAACGCGAATTGCCGGAGCGTTTCATCCGTGCGATCGACGCCGCGGCGATGCGCTCGGGCGCCAGCGGAACGGACGCCTATCTCGCCGACTGGCGGCGTGGCGATCCCAGCCCCTGCGGCGACGATCTGGAGGCGGAGGCGAGCGGGGCCGCCGCGCGCATCGAGGCTGAATATGATAACGAACGGCTTGCCCAACTGATCAGGCAAGACGGCCGCGAGGTCTGGCCCTTGCGCCAGGCGGAACGGAACCCTTGAACACGCATCTCGTCGTCTTCACGCCTTCCGGCAAAAGGGAGCGCCTGTCCGAGGGCTTGAGCGTCCTGGAGGCCGCGCGCAAGCTCGGCGTCGACCTTGACTCGGTATGCGGCGGCCGCGGCATATGCGGGCGCTGCCAGATCGACGTGGCGGAAGGTCAATTCGCCAAGCATGGCGTGGTTTCGGCGCACGATCATGTCACGCCATGGAATAGCGTCGAGCAGCGTTACGCCGACAAGCGCGGGGCTCTCGCAGCGGGCCGCCGCCTGGGCTGCCAGGCGCGCATCTGCGGCGATCTCGCCATCGACGTCCCCTCCGAGTCGCAAGTTCATCGTCAGGTCGTGCGCAAGCGCGCCGAAACCCATCCTATCGTTATCGATCCGGTCGTGCGCCTCTATTACGTTGAGGTTCGCGCACCCGACATCCACGATCCCTCCAGCGATCTGCGCCGTCTTCAGGCGGCCCTCGCCGAGCAATGGGGCGTCGGAGAGACGGCGGCCGATCTGGGCGTCCTGCGCGATCTGCAAAAGACTCTGCGCGTGGGTCAGTGGAAGGCGACCGTCGCGCTACGCAAGGATCGCGACATTGTCGCTGTCCTGCCCGGCTTTCGCGAGCAGGCGCTGGGCGTCGCCTTCGACATCGGCTCGACGACGATCGCGGCGCATCTCTGCGATCTGGCGAGCGGCGAAGTCCTCGCATCGGCGGGCGTAATGAACCCGCAGATCCGCTTTGGCGAAGATCTGATGAGCCGCGTTTCCTATGTGATGATGAACCCGGGCGGCGATGCGGAATTGACGCTGAGCGTGCGCGCCGCCGTCGATTCGCTGATCGGCGAGGTCGTCAGCCAAGCAAAGGTCGCCCGCGCGGATATTTTCGAGATCACAATGGTCGGCAATCCGATCATGCATCATCTATTCCTCGGCCTCGATCCGACCGAACTTGGCGGCGCGCCCTTTGCATTGACCCTGGACGGCGCCTTCGAGGCGCGCGCACGTGAATTCGGTCTCGACGTCGCGCCTGGCGCGTTTGTCTATTGCCTGCCGTGCATCGCCGGCCATGTCGGCGCCGACACCGCCGGCGCCGTGCTCGCCGAAGGGCCCTATTTGCGCGATGAACTCACCCTGCTCGTCGATGTCGGCACCAATGCGGAATTGGTTTTCGGCAATAAGGATCGGCTGCTCGCCTGCTCCTCGCCGACCGGCCCCGCCTTTGAAGGCGCGCAAATCTCGTGCGGCCAGCGCGCCGCGCCCGGCGCCATCGAGCGCGTGCGCATCGATCGCGTGACGCTGGAGCCGCGCTTCAAGGTGATCGGCAGCGATCTCTGGTCGAACGAGGCTGGCTTCGCCCAATCGATCGAGCAGATCGGCGTCACCGGCATATGCGGGTCCGGGATCATTGAGATCATTGCCGAAATGTTCCTGTGCGGGATATTGACGAGCGATGGCGTCATCGACGGCGCGCTTGCGGAAAAGACGCCGCGCATCGAGGCGGTCGGCCGCACCTTCGCCTATGTGCTGCATGAGGGCGAGCCGCGCCTGCAAATCTATCAGACCGACGTGCGCGCCATTCAGCTCGCCAAAGCCGCCCTCTACGCCGGCGCCAAATTGCTGCTGGAGCGTTACGGCGCGACTTTGCCAGAGCGGGTGACGCTGGCTGGCGCCTTTGGCAGCCATATCGACGTGACTTATGCAATGGCGCTCGGCCTCATCCCCGATTGCGACCTCGCCAAGGTCGCCGCGGCGGGCAATGCGGCGGGCACGGGCGCGCGCATTGCGTTGCTCAACCTCGCCGCGCGAAGCGAGATCGAGGACGTCGTGCGACGGGTCGAAAAAATCGAAACCGCGATCGAGCCGCGTTTTCAGGAATATTTTGTCGCGGCGATGGCGTTGCCCAATAAGGTCGACGCCTTCCCCAATCTGGCCAGGGCGATCACGCTGCCGCCGGCGCGCGAGAACGCAGCAGGCGAGCGTGGGCAGCGACGACGGCGGCGATAGCGACGACCAGCGTCGCACATGCGCTGTGTCTTGCTTACGCCAAGACTATCAAACGAACCGGCGCGGTCTGGCTAGAGGCCGCCTGATTCATGATTGATCGTGTCTGTCGCGACGTCCTGCATCATGGCGATCAACTCAACGGGGATCGGCATGGGGGTGCAGGCTTTGTTGCCGTCGATAAAGAAAACCATCCCGCCTTTGTTGCCGTCGACCTGGGCGAGCACGGCTTTATCCCCGTAAGGCAGACCCGCGGGCGTCTCGGGATTCATCGCGTAAATGCCGCGCATGAATTCCCATTGCTGCTGCGTCAGCTCGATCCACTTGCCGTTGCGCGCGGTAATCGCGTCCTTCGGCACGGAGACGTCGACGCATCGGCTGGAAGAATTATTGGCGGCGATCGCCACTTGCGGCAGGACCGTCAGAGCGCCGACAAATGCGAGACAGGCTTTGTTCAACATGAGGAACTCCTATGGTTAGGCGCCCTCCACCGTTGGCAATGTCCGCTTCCTCGCCGTTCACCTGATCCGATCATCCGTTCGTCGACCGGAACGCCTGACGCTGCGAGCGTGACGCAATGCGCTCATTGTGGCTAAGCAAAACCCGTGCCACGCTTCCGGTCTGGTATCGAAATCACGCGCCCGAAGGTCGCGAATTGCGACGCCACGACCAACAATTGCTCATGATCGCGCCGACGCGTTACTATTTTCTTAACCTATTTTCAGGGAATTTGGCGCGCCCGGCCCCCTCTTCAGAACAGGAACCGCGTCGTCCACCCATCGAGCGCAAAGCCCACGAACAGGATGAGGCCGGCGTTCCAGTTGGAGCGGAACAGATCGCCCGCCCCCTGAGGGGTCGCCCCCTCGACCCGGCGCAATTGCCACACCAGATGCAGGCAATAGCAGCACAGTCCGATCTGCGCGATGAAGCGCCCTCCCCCCGCCAACAGAGCCGCTTCAGCGAACAGCGCCGCGCCGAAATAGAACAGGCCGACGCCGAAGCGAACCTTTGCGCCAAACAGCCGCGCTGTCGATTTGATCCCAACGACCGCGTCGTCGCGCGCGTCCTGCAGCGCGTAAATCGTGTCATAGCCGATCGTCCAGCAGAACGCCGAGGCATAGAGAAGATAGGCCGGCGCCGAGAGATCGCCATAGAGCGCCGCCCAACCCACCAGCGCCCCCCATGAAAAAGCGAGGCCCAGAACCGCCTGTGGCCACGCGGTGACGCGCTTCATCAGGGGATAGACCGCGACAATGGCCAGCGAGCCGAGGCTGAGGACGATCGCGAAGCGATTGAAGCAAAGCAGGACGGCGAGACCGACCAGCGCCTGAAAAACGAGAAAGATCGCGGCGGCGCGGACGCTGACGCGCCCGGAAGGCAAGGGGCGTCCCCGGGTGCGTTCGACGCCGGCGTCAAGCTTGCGATCGAGAATATCATTATAAGTGGAGCCGGCGCCGCGCATCGCGATCGCGCCGATCAGAAAGAGCGCGAGATGGGCGACGTTAGGACCGCTCCGACTGGCGACACCCGCAAGCGCCACAGACTGCCAGCACGGCGCCAGCAGCAATTGCCAGCCGATCGGGCGATCGAGCCGAGCGAGTTGCACGAAAGGAAGCGCAGCGGGCGGCGTCAGCCGAAGAACAAGGCTCGTCGGCCGGGCATCCGGCAAGACAGTCGAATCAGGCGCGCCGGACAGGATATTCGCCCCCTGCCCCTTGGCGCTCAAAGCGGTCCGGCTGGAAGAGGCTGCGCTTGCGGGGCGCCATTGGAGCCGGCGGCGGCGCGAGCCGCTTCCTGCTTCTTCATCTGCGCCGCTACGCTGCAGGCCTTGTTCGAAAACGCCAGGCTCTTGAGGTGATTTTCCTTGAGACTCGTCACAACCTCATCAGGAATGCCGCACCAATCCTTGTTCTTTTCCATATAGGCGATCAGGGCGTTTTCCGCTGCATTGAGCCCCCCCGATTGGGCGCAGAATAGAGCGGGATTCATAGGTTTGCCCTTTGCGGCCTGAACCATTTGATTGATCTTATTCAGTTCGACTTCCCGCTTTTCGGACATGCGTTTGAGATCGTCGCCGCAGCTCTGCTGGGCGAAAGACGGTGTGCTGATGGTCAAAACGCCCGCGGTCAGTCCGAAAACGAACAGGGCGAGCCGGATAAGTGGCGTAAGACGCGCCATGTCAGTGAACTCCATAGCCAAATAGCCAATTGTTCCGGACAAATAGAGCATTTTGAAGGAGGAGGAAACCGCTCTGAAAATAGAGGAGAATTGCTGGCGGCGCGTAGGCGGAGGGCAGTAGCCAGTGGGCAGTGGCATGGAAACAACGCTACTGCCTACTGGCTATTGCCCTCCGCCTCAAGCCGCGCCCTTTTGCGCATAACCCAATCGCTGGTTCAACTGTTCGAGCAGGCGCGCGGCGGCTTCGGCGATCATTGTTCCCGGCGGGAAAATCGCGTCAGCGCCCTCCCGGCGCAGAACATCGAAATCCTGAGCCGGAATGACGCCCCCCACGACGATCATCACATCGGGCCGGCCCGCCTGCCGCAACGCGCTTTTCAGCGCCGGCACCAGGGTGAGATGACCGGCGGCGAGCGACGAAACGCCAACGATATGAACGTCATTTTCGACAGCCTGGCGCGCGACTTCCTCGGGAGTGGCGAACAGCGGCCCGATATCGACATCGAACCCCAGATCGGCAAAGGCCGAGGCGATGATCTTCTGGCCGCGATCATGCCCGTCCTGGCCAATCTTGGCCACCAGGATGCGGGGGCGGCGGCCTTCGTTTTCCGCAAAAGCCTCGGTCATCGCCAGCACTTGCTCGATCGCCTCGACGCCCAATCCAGCCTCCCGCCTGTAGACGCCGGCCATCGACCTGATTTCGGCGACATGGCGCCCGAACGCCTTTTCCATCGCCAATGACATTTCGCCGACGCTCGCTTTGGCGCGCGCCGCTTCGATCGACAGCGCGAGCAGATTGGCGCCGCCGCGCGCGCCCTGGGTCAAAGCCGCCAACGCCGCCTGCGTCTCGGCTTCATTGCGCTCGGCGCGCAGGCGCCGCAGCTTTTCGATCTGCTGCGCGCGCACGCTGGCGTTGTCGACCTTCAGCACATCGATGGGCCGTTCGGATTCCGGCCTGAACTTATTGACGCCGATCACCGATTGCTGGCCGGAATCGATGCGCGCTTGCGTGCGCGCCGCCGCCTCTTCGATGCGCAGCTTGGGTATGCCCGCTTCGATCGCCTTGGCCATGCCGCCCAACGCCTCGATCTCGTCGATATGCGCCTTGGCCTTCTCGGCCAATTCAGCGGTCAACCGCTCGACATAATAAGAGCCGCCCCAGGGATCGATGATGCGCGTCGTGCCGCTTTCCTGCTGCAGAAAAAGCTGGGTGTTGCGCGCAATGCGGGCGGAGAAAGCGGTCGGCAACGCGAGCGCTTCGTCCAGCGCATTGGTGTGCAGCGATTGCGTATGGCCCTGCGTCGCCGCCATCGCCTCAATCTGCGTGCGCACGATATTGTTGAACGGATCCTGCGCCGTCAGCGACCAGCCCGAAGTCTGGCTGTGCGTGCGCAACGGCAGCGACTTCTCCAATTGCGGATTGAAGCCTTTGACGAGGCTCGCCCAGAGCAGACGCGCCGCGCGGAGCTTGGCGATCTCCATGAAGAAATTCATGCCGATCGCCCAGAAGAACGAAAGGCGCGGCGCGAATTGATCAACGGTCAAGCCCGCCGCGATGCCGGCGCGCAAATATTCGACGCCATCGGCCAGGGTATAGGCGAGTTCGAGGTCCTGCGTCGCGCCCGCCTCCTGCATGTGATAGCCGGAAATCGAAATCGAATTGAACTTCGGCATATGAGCGGAGGTGAAGGCGAAGATATCGGAGATGATCCGCATCGAGGCGGCAGGCGGATAAATATAGGTGTTGCGCACCATGAATTCTTTGAGAATGTCGTTCTGGATCGTGCCCGACAACGATTCCATCGGCGCGCCCTGTTCCTGCGCGGCGACGATGAACAAAGCGAGCACGGGCAGCACCGCGCCGTTCATGGTCATCGATACGCTCATCTGACTGAGCGGAATGCCCGAAAACAAGGTGCGCATGTCATAAATGGAATCGATCGCGACGCCCGCCATGCCGACATCGCCGGCGACGCGCGGATGATCGGAATCATAACCGCGATGCGTCGCCAGATCGAAGGCGACCGACAGGCCCTTCTGCCCCGCCGCGAGATTGGCGCGATAAAAGGCGTTGGAATCCTCGGCCGTTGAAAATCCGGCGTATTGGCGCACCGTCCAAGGCTGGTTGACGTACATGGTCGGATAGGGTCCGCGCAGATAAGGCGCCGCGCCGGGCCAGCTATCGAGAAAATCGAGGCCGGCAAGGTCGCCCGGACCGTAAATCGACTTGACGGCAATGCCCTCGGGAGTGCGCCAGACGCTGGCGCCGACGTTCAAAGGCGACGCGTCAGGAGCCGCGAAAGGGATGGCGGAGAAGTTCGGAATCGGATTCATTGCGCCTTCGCGAACCGGGTATGGCGGGGACCATCGGTCATGAGTTTACGACGCGGCCCGATTTCGCGCCACAAAAGCTTGAGGTTTGTTCTCAAGCGGGCTGAGCCGGGGCGGCTCTGGCCAAAAGCGGCGTCATGAGCGACAGAGATTCCGCGCGGCCCACGACGAGCGCCGCCGCCCTATGGCGCCCGCTCGACCGTTTCATCGCCAGCGAAGCGAGGCTTGGCGCCTGGGCCACGAAGCGGCCGGCGACCGCCTTTTTCTACGAATTCCTGCGTTTCGGCGTCAAAGAGGCCTGGGCTTGCCTGTTTGGCGCGCTGATGCTCGCGCTGCTCGCGGGCACGTTCCTTTGGTATCCGCGCGACGCAATGCTGGCGCGTTATGATTTTCTTGTCCTGGCGTCGATCGCCTTGCAAATCTTGCTGATTTGCCTGCGCTTTGAGACGCTGGAGGAGGCGAAGGTCATTCTGATCTTCCATATCGTCGGCACAGCGATGGAAGTCTACAAGACCGCGACGGGCTCCTGGATCTATCCGGAGGCGAGCCTGCTGCGGATCGCCGGCGTGCCGCTGTTCACCGGCTTCATGTATGCGGCGATCGGCAGCTATATGACCCGCGCGTGGCGGCTCTTCGATTTCCGTTTCTCTCACCATCCGCCCATGTGGGCGGTAATGGCGCTGGCGGCGGCGATCTACGCGAATTTCTTCCTCGATCATTTCGGCGTCGATGGCCGGCTCGTCCTGTTCGCCGCTGCCGTCGTGATTTTTGGCCGCGGCTGGATCTATTTCAAGCCCTGGCGCATCCATCGTCGGATGCCGATCCTCGTCGCCGATGGTCTATGCGCCCTGTTCATCTGGTTCGCCGAAAATATTGGCACCTTCGTCAAGGCCTGGTCCTATCCCGCCCAGATGCATGGCTGGTCGATGGTCAGCGTCAGCAAGTTTGGCTCCTGGTTTCTCTTGCTGATCATCAGCTACGCGATCGTCGCCGCGACGCTGCGGCCGCGGCCCTACGAAAGCCGCGCTGAGGCTAAGGCGCAGTCCGACGCGCCGTCCGCACCAATCGGCGAAGAGACGATTATGGGCTGACGCAAGTGAAGCTTGCAGCGACGTCGATATCGCCGCCGACGTAGCGCGGCCAGCCTGGATAGACGCAGAGCGGACGCGTGCGCTGGCGATGACCTTCCCGGGTGTCGACGACAATCTGCGGCCCAGGCGCTTCGCCTTTCTCGACCCATTGCTCCAGGGCGCCGAACGCATCCCAGCCAACGACGAACTGGCCGGTTCCATGCCCGAATCCGGGCGCAATGTAGAAGCGCACGAAGTCGTCAAGCGGTCCTTGGCCAAACCGCGCCACGAGCCGCTGATAGTAATCTATCGTGTTCTGCGGCGGGACTGCCGAATCCACCGTGCCATGCATCAGCAGCAGTTTGCCGCCACGCGCTTTGAAAGCCGAAATATCGTCGTCGCTGGCGTCGATCAGCCGCGACGCCTCCTGCAATCGGTCTTTATATTTCATCGGATCAAATTGAAGCGGATCGACGTTCACGTTGCGGGTCGCCATGAAGCGAACCGCCGGATCCGACAAGACCGCCAGTCCGAAGTCCTTCATCGGCGTCGGCGGATTGCTGGGTTTGGGGCGTGAGCCGAACGCGAACAACCCCGTCCAATCGGCGCCCTCCAGAATGGGCCATGGCGCGAAAGACGAAACGCCCGACTGCAAAGCGAAACCGAAGGATACGCGCGAATGGATCGCCTCCACAGCGTTGATCTGAGGATCGGAGAGGCAGTTGTCGCCCGCATCCTTTCCGTCCGCGCAGCGCAGCGACGACAGTTGGAATGTCGATTGGCAAGCCGCGACATTGCTGATCACGCCGTCTTCGGCGCCATCGAGCCCGTCGCAGGTTTTCATCACCGCATCCTGCAGCATTTTCAGCTTGGCGGGATTGAGCCAGCCGCCTTCGGGATTGTATAGTTCTCGGGAGAGCGCGTTGCCGTCTATTTGGAGCGGCGTGAAATCATAGACCGGATGGATCGCCACGACCCCGTCGTAATCCTGCGGCCATCGCTGGACGACCAGGAACCCTTCGTGTCCGCCCTGTGAATTGCCGAAGAAATAAGTGCGCTGAGGCTTCGCGCCGTAGCGCTTGGCGATCAGCGCCAGCGCAACGTCATGCGTCTTCTTCAATTGCGCGCCGCCGAAATTGACGAGCGCCTCCGCGTTCATCGCAAAGGAGCCGTCGGCGACCGAAGGACTCTGATGCCCGGAATCGCTGCCAAACGTCACATAGCCGCGCTTGAGCGGCGTCGGCGCGCCGGGCTTGAAGAAACGAACATTATCGAGACCGGTGATGAGATTGCCGTTGTAGCCGCCGCCGCCAAACTGCAGCGCCTTGCCGTTCCAGTCGCTCGGCAGATTGACCTCGAAATGAATGTCCGGGGCCGTGGCGTCGACGGGATGAATCGCCCCCAACGCCTTGCAGAATTCCCCATCGGCGTTGCCCGCGGCGTCAGAGGCGACGAGCGTCGCGGAGGCTATCGTCGCGCCGCGGGTAGGCAGGCCGATCGCATCGCTCGCGATCTCAAAGGGAGCGAGAGCGCTGCAGGCCTCTGACGGCGTTGTCGCGAAAGACGCGCCCGGGGTCAGACCGCAGCCAAACGCTGCGCCAGCCAAAACTGCGAGACCAAAAACGGGCCGACGTCGAACGAGCGTCAATGGCTCCTCCCTTTTTCCTGTTTATCGCCTGCGACATTCCCGACGACGAACTTGGACGCAAACGTGCTTCCGCCCTACGCCTGGGTCAAGCCGTCGAGGCGATCGCCTGATAGGCGGCGCGCAGCGCGGCCAACGCATCGCAACCGGCGAAGACAAACCCATCGACGCCCGCCGCCCTCAGCGCGGCCTCGCGTTCGCCTGGCTTGCCAGCAAGAAAGATGTCCTGCGCACCGGCGCTTTTAAGCGCCCGGGCGGCGTCCTCCGCCATTGCGGCGTAAGCCTCATCGGACGAGCAAAGGCAGGCAAGCCTCGCGCCGCTCGCCCTGAATGCCGCGGCGGCTTCCGAGGCGCTGGCAAAGCCGTCATTGCCGAGCGCCTCGACGCCGCCGGCTTCGAACAGGCTTTTGGCGAAAGCCGCGCGCGCGCCGAAGGCCGCGGTCGAGCCAAGATTGGCGAGGAAAATCGCAGGGCGGCGACCATCGCGCGCCAAAGCCGCGTCGGACGCGTCGCGCAGGGCTTCGAACGGTTCGGCCAGCCGGTGAGGCTCCAGCGGCGCCGCGCGCTTTTCGCCTTCATAGGCAAAGCGCGGCCGCGCTGCGGCGAGCGTCTCGACCTTGACCTCTGCGAGATCGGGAAAATCGCTCACGCCCGTTAGGGGCGTCTTTCGGCGCGCGACATCGCGCGCGCGCGCCTCAGCGACTTTGGCGACCTCGTCCTGAAAGTCACCGCGCTGAAGCGCCGCGTAAACGCCGCCCTGAGCTTCGAAGGTTTGAAACAGACTCCAGGCCTTTTCGCTCAAAGCCTGCGTCAGCGCCTCGAACGCGCCGGCGCCGGCGGCGGGATCGGCGACAAAACCAAGATGCGACTCTTCCAGCAGAACCAGTTGAGAGTTGCGCGCCAGCCGCCGCGCGAAGGAATCGGGCAGGCCGATCGCTTGCGTGAATGGCGCAACGCTGACGCTATCGGCGCCGCCCAATCCGGCGCAAAAGACCGCCATGGCGCCGCGCAGCACATTCACCCAAGGATCGCGCGCGCTCATCATCCGCCAGGCGGTCTCGCCATGGATGCGGGTCGGGCGCGGCGGCAAGTCACAGGCTTCCTCGACACGCGCCCAAAGCCATCGCAAGGCGCGGAATTTGGCCAGGCTCATGAATTCATCGGCATCCGCGGCGAGGCGAAACGCAATGCCCGCTCGCGCGGCCTCCGGCTCGAAGCCATTGTCGCTGAGCGCGCGCAGATAATCGACTCCGGCGGATAGAGCGAAGGCAAGCTCCTGCGCCTGCGACCCGCCCGCGGCATGCACGCAGCGCGCATCGGCGACGACAAAAGGGCCGGCGAACCCGCGCCCCTTGAGCGCCGTCGCGAATTGACTGAGACGACGCGCCATTTCCCGCCATTCTTCCCGCGCGCGGCCGCAGCGCGCCAAAGCGCCGAGCGGATCAAGACCGAAGGAGAGATCGAGGGCCGTCCGATCGGCTCCGCTTGCCTCGACAAGGGCGGCGACGGCGAGCGCCTGATCTTCGGCGGCCGGGCCGAGATCGAGTTCGAGGGTCAGGCCGGCATCAAACCGGACGCCCTCGAACAAGGCTTCGAGCCCGGCGGCGTCGATGCGGGCCACGCCGTAACCATAGGCGCCGCCAGCGCCGGCGAAAATGATTTCGAGCCCGTCGGCGCCGTTGGTCAAATCGTCGAGCGCCTGGACATTGGCGACAGCGGCGTCGGGATGATCGACGCGCGCCAGCACGCGCCAGGAACCGCCTGTGCGAGGAACCCTCGGACCGTCGCGGCGGCTATAGATAGGCTGGATGTCAAACCCGTCGTCGCTGTGCGAGACGAGCTTTTCGAACGCGCCGCCTTTGAGGGCGCCAGCGACCAGCTTGCGCCACTGTTGTTCGTCCGTCGGCGCGAAAGTCCCCGCCAGACCTGTCATATCGGTCCCGCCGATGGCTAGATGAACTGCGACAGACCCGGAATGGCGCCCGCGATTTCACCCACGACGTCGTCGCCGGCGACTTCGCGCGCATAGGCGAATACTTCCTTGCCGATCGTCTGAATCTGATCCATGCCAAGGCCGAGCCCCATGAGCTGGCTGCCGAGCGCCATAATGCCGCCGCCGCCCATGGCGCCGGCGGCGACGCCCATCAGCCCTTTCACGAAGCCGCCCATACCTTCGCCGCTGGTCCCTTGTCCGGAGGCGACAATGGCGTTCAGGGCCGGCGCCTTGGCCAGGAGCTTATCAACGGCGTCTTGCGGCGCTTCCCGCTTGACGAAATCGACAACCAGACTGACCGCCTGGCGCGCGATGTCAGGCGTGACATCGGCGGCGGTGGCGACGCGCGCGATCAGATTGTCCATAGTCTCTCCTTAAGGGATAGGGACGGTTGGGAAATTGTCAGGTCTTCATGTCGCCGCTTCCCGCGGCAAAATCAAGCGCGCGAATGACGGCATGGCGGAACGGAGCGGCGCCATGACTCCAGGTCAATTGCCGAACAAGGAGACGCGAGCCTCTCAGCGCTCTCAGTCTATATGATTCGTCGATTGATCCTCTCGACCGGATCGAATAAGGTAATTCCAGGCAATTCTCGATGAACGTCGCATCATACGCGACGCGGACGGGCAATGAGCCCGGGAAAGAGCCCGCTATGTTGCAGCTTGGACAAACCGCCCCCGATTTCACGGCCCAGACGACTCAAGGGACTATTCGCTTCCATGAATGGCTCGGCGATTCCTGGGGCGTGCTGTTTTCCCATCCCAAGGATTTCACGCCCGTCTGCACGACGGAGCTTGGCGCCATGGCCAATCTGAAGGCGGAGTTCGACAAGCGCGGAACCAAGATCATCGGCCTTTCCGTCGACCCCATCGATTCCCACGCCAAATGGGCCAAGGATATCGAAGAAACGCAGGGGACGGCGCCGAACTATCCGATGATCGGCGACACCGACCTGTCCATCGCCAAGGCTTATGGCATGTTGCCGGCCGCAACCCCCGGCGGATCGGAAGGGCGCACCGCCGCTGACAACCAGACGGTGCGCACCGTCTTCGTCATCGCCCCCGACAAGAGCGTGAAGCTGCAGCTCGTCTATCCCATGACGACGGGGCGCAATTTCGACGAGGTGCTGCGCGTCATCGACAGCCTGCAGCTCACGGCCAAGCATAAGGTCGCGACGCCGGCCAATTGGAGGAATGGCGACGACGTGATCATCGCCGGTTCGGTTTCCAACGAAGAGGCCGAAAAGCGCTTTCCCCAGGGCTGGAAGACGCCCAAGCCCTATCTGCGCGTCGTCGCGCAGCCAAAGTAAGCCAGGGCGCGACGTCCGATGTGCGTTTGCGCCCGCGGCGCGGTCATTTATGCTGCGCGCCGCCCAAATAACTCCGGCCCCGCACATTATGACAGACTGGGCGCGCAACTGTCACACACTCGTCATACGCCACCGCTTTAGATGCGCCGCGTTTCGACGACAGGAGCCGTCCCAATGACAGCCATCACCGATGCCCAAGTGCCAGCGGGCGCCCCCGCGACCGTAAAATTCGACAAGCCGATGGACGTGCGAGGGGTGATCGCTTTTCTCGCCGTTCTGGCGGGCGGCCTGTTCTTCATGGCCTATAGCATCTATCATGACATCGCCGCTTCCGGCGCGCCCGCGCCGACGACCGTGCTGCCGTTCATTCTGCTCGGCGTGGCGATGCTGATCGCGCTCGGGTTTGAATTCGTGAATGGCTTTCACGACACCGCCAACGCGGTGGCGACAGTGATCTACACGCATTCGCTGCAACCGCAGATCGCCGTTATCTGGTCGGGCACCTGGAATTTCCTTGGCGTGCTGACCTCTTCGGGCGCCGTCGCGTTCGGCATTCTGTCGCTGCTTCCGGTCGAACTGATCCTCGGGGTCGGATCGAGCGCCGGCTTTGCGATGGTGTTCGCCCTGCTCATCGCCGCGATTATCTGGAACCTCGGAACCTGGTGGCTGGGCCTGCCAGCCTCCAGTTCGCATACGATGGTCGGATCGATCATTGGCGTGGGCATCACCAACGCCTTGCTGCGCGGCCAGGACGGCACGGCGGGCGTCCAATGGAGTCAAGTGCAGAATGTCGGCCTGGCGTTGTTGGTTTCGCCGGTCTTCGGCTTCGTCCTTTCGGCGCTGCTGCTGCTGATCATGAAATCCCTGATCCGCACGCCGACCCTTTACACCGCCCCCGCCTCCGACGCGCCGCCGCCGTGGTGGATTCGCGGGCTGCTGATCTTCACCTGCACGGGCGTTTCGTTCTTCCATGGCTCCAACGACGGACAGAAGGGCATGGGCCTCATCATGCTTATCCTCGTCGGCGTCGCGCCGACCGCCTATGCGCTCAACCGCGCCTTGCCGGAAAGCCACGTCGCCGATTTTGCGAAAGCCTCCGACGCCGCCGCGAAGATCATCGAGGCTCAGGGCGCCGGCTTCCAGGTCCTGGGCGATCCGCGCCCCGTGGTCACCGCCTATGTTCATGACCATAAGATCGCAGAAGGCACCTACCCTGCCCTGGCGGTGTTCGTGAAGGACATCGCCAACCAGGTCGATCAATATAGTTCGCTCGCCAAAGTGCCCTTCGGCCAGGTCAGCAACACGCGCAACGACATGTATCTGGCCTCCGAGGCTGTTCGCAACCTCGCCAAAGACAAAGAGAACGGCCTGAAGCCAGAGGAAGACGACGCGCTCAAAGCCTATGGCAAGCAGCTCGACATCTCGACGAAGTTCATCCCGATCTGGGTGAAGGTCGTCGTCGCTCTGGCGCTGGGCCTGGGCACGATGATCGGCTGGAAGCGCATCGTCGTCACCGTCGGCGAGAAGATCGGCAAGGAGCATCTGACCTACGGTCAGGGCGCCGCGGCCGAAATCATCGCGATGGCGACGATCGGCGCCGCCGACGGTTTGGGCCTGCCGGTGTCGACGACCCACGTTCTGTCTTCGGGCGTGGCGGGCACGATGCTGGCCAATGGGTCGGGAATCCAGCTCTCCACGATGCGCAATATCGCGCTCGCCTGGGTTCTCACGCTGCCGGCGGCGATGCTGCTTTCGGGCACGCTGTATTTCATCTTCCGTCAGATATTCTGATCCGCGACTCCTAGACCCCCACTGAAGCGGCGTCGCGCCTCCGGCCGACGCCGCCTTTTTATTAAAGCGCCGCTTGGCAGTTGGAGACGCCGCGCGCGGCTGATAGGTTCTCAATCACACGAGTCATCGCCATCGATACTCGCCGGAGCCTTTCATGCCTACGATCGACGACGTCCTCGCGAAAATCGACGCCAATCAGACAGACGCTTTGGCGCGCCTGTTCGCGCTTCTCGCCATTCCCTCGATATCAGCCGATCCCGCTCACTTCCCCGATTGCGACAGCGCCGCCGACTGGCTAGTGCGCGAATTGGGCGGCCTCGGTTTCGATGTGGCCAAGCGCCAGACCAAGGGGCGGCCGATGGTCGTCGGGCACGCCAAGGCGAAGCGGCGCGACGCGCCCCATGTTCTGTTCTACGGCCATTACGACGTGCAGCCGCCCGATCCCCTGAACCTCTGGAAGACGCCGCCATTCGAGCCGCAATTGGTCGAGGCCGATTCCGGCCAGCGCATCGTCGCGCGCGGCGCCGCCGACGACAAGGGGCAGTTGATGACCTTTGTGGAGGCCTGCCGCGCCTTTGGCGAGACCGGCGGCCTGCCCTGCAATGTCAGCGTTCTCTTCGAGGGCGAGGAGGAAACCGGCTCGCCCTCGCTTCCCGCCTTCATGGCGGAGAACGCCAGCGAGCTCAAAGCCGACATCATGCTCGTTTGCGACACCTCCATGTGGGACAAGCAAACGCCGGCGATCACCACCATGCTGCGCGGCATGGTGTTCGAAGAGGTGATCTTGCGCGCCGCCAATCGCGATCTGCATTCGGGCCTTTATGGCGGCGCGGCGATCAATCCGATCCACGTTCTCTCGGGCATCCTTGCTGAACTTCATGACGACAACGGCGCGGTTGCGCTGCCCGGATTTTACGACGGCGTCGAGGAATTGCCGGAGGAAATCGCCGCGCAATGGCGCGACCTCGATTTTGACGGAGGCGAATTCCTCGGCAAGGTCGGCCTCGCAGTTCCGGCCGGCGAGAAAGGGCGCAGCACGCTCGAAATGATCTGGTCGCGCCCGACCTGCGACGTCAACGGAATCGTCGGCGGCTATACCGGCGTCGGCGCAAAAACGGTGCTGCCGGCGATCGCCAGCGCCAAAGTCTCCTTCCGGCTGGTGGGCAAGCAAAACCCGGAGAAGATCGCGCAAAGCTTTCGCGCTTTCGTCAAGGCGCGCCTGCCCGCCGACGTGCGCGCCGAATTCATCGCCCATGGCGGGAGCCCGGCCATCGTTTTGCCGACCAAGTCGGAAGCCTTGCGCCGCGCCCGCCGCGCGCTGGAGGCCGAATGGGGCAAGCCGCCCCTCTTGATCGGCTCGGGCGGTTCGATCCCGATCGTCGGCGTGTTCAAGCGCGAATTGAACATGGATGCGCTGATGGTCGGCTTCGGCCTCGACGACGATTCCATCCATTCGCCCAACGAGAAATACGAGCGCTCCTCCTTCCACAAGGGCGCGCGCTCCTGGGCCCGCCTGCTGGCCGCGCTCGCGGCGTGAGCGCCGGAGCGATCGGCGTCGGCTGCGGCGCCGCGATTGTGCGCGAGGGCCGCCTTCTGCTCGTCAAGCGCCGCAAGGCGCCGGAAGCGGGTTGTTGGAGTCTGGTCGGCGGCAAGGTCGATTTTCTGGAGCGCGCGGAAGAGGCGGCGCGGCGCGAGACGCTCGAGGAAGTCGGCGTCGCCGTCGAACTCGGTCCCCTGCTCTGCCTCGTCCAGATGGTCGGCATCGACGACCAGCATTGGGTCTCGCCGGTCTACCGCGCTTCGATCAAGGCGGGCGACCCGGTCAATCGCGAGCCGAGCAAGATCGCGGCGCTCGGCTGGTTCGCGCTGAGCGATCCGCCCGAGCCGCTGGCTCTGGCCGCGCGCGAGGCGATCGCGGCTTTGCGGGTCGCGGAAGGGCTAGGGAATAGCCGCGGCGCGTAAAGGGAAGCAAACCGTGCGTCAAAACATCCGCTAAGTCATTGATATTCGCGTCCACGGAAACAGCCGCGCTTCCGCGAAATGAGCGATATCAATGGGTTAAACGCCACTTTCCTTCCGCGCGCTTTTTTTCGCGAACATGGCGTCGATAGAGGCGCATGCCGGAAAGCGCTGAACTCCGCATCGCTGAGAATCTCATGCCGCGCCATGCCGGTCAACAATTTGTCGGCGCGCCGACGGCTCGTCAGCCCGGGCGAGAATCCGTCCGCTCACCGCCGCGCGCGCTCGCAGCTCAAGGGATGGACGGCGAAATTGCCCAATGTTTGAACTCCGGTCGTAGCAACGGCCGATCGTTGCGAGTGCGCAAGAAAAGGGCTTGTGTAAACGACAAGAGTGGCTAACTGCCAAGCGCCATCGGTTCCGCTACACTTCCGCCCATGCTCGATTCTCCCGCCAAGCCCTTTGCACTCGCCAAAACCGACGCCAGACGCATCTGGCTCCGCGCCCAGCGCCTCGATGAGCGCGCGCCGTTCGGAGACGGACCCGAGGCGACGCGCGCCGCGGTGGAGCATTTGGGCTACCTTCAGATCGACACCATCAACGTGATCGAGCGTTGCCACCACCACATCCTCTGGACGCGCATCCCGGACTATCGGCGCGAGCATCTTCGCCAGGCCCAGACCATCGATAAAAGCGTCTTCGAATATTGGACCCACGCCCTCTCCTATGTGCCGACCAGGGACATGCCTTTCTTCCTGCCGGAGATGAAGCGTCATCGGCAGTCGCCAAAGAGCTGGTTCGCCTCGGTCAAGGCGGAGCATTTGCGAAAGGTCCTGACCCTCATCCGAAAGGATGGCCCCCTCTCGATCCGCGACATCGAAGATGACGTCTTGGTGGAAAAGGATCACGCCTGGGCCAGCAGAAAGCCGTCGAAGCGGGCGTTGCAGCTTGCGTTCTTCACCGGCGCGCTGACGATCAGCGAGCGCTCCGGCATGCTCAAGACCTACGAGCTGCCGGAGCGCCATTTTGGCTGGGACCAGCGGCCGAAGCCGGCGTCGGAAAGACAGATTCTCGACTATCTGCTCGATCGGGCGCTCCGATCGCAGGGACTGGTGAGCCTCGATTCGATCTGCCACCTCGACGCCGGGCGCAAGGGCGCCATCCGCCAATTGATCGAAGCAAGGATGCGCCGCGGACGCCTGGCCGCCGTCGCGATCGAAGGGAGCGGGAAGGTGGAGCACTGGGCGGAGCCTCAGACGCTCGACGCCCTTCCCGCCGCCGCCGACGAAACGACCCACATCCTCTCGCCGTTCGATCCCCTGATCATCCAGCGCAAGAGGCTGCACCTCTTCTTCGACTATATGCACCGCTTTGAAGCCTATGTGCCGAAGGAGAAGCGCGTGCTCGGATATTTCGCCCTGCCCGTGCTCGTCGACGGTGAAATCGTCGCCGCCATCGACCTCAAGGCGGATCGCGAGAAGCAGGCCCTACTTGTGCAACAATGGACCTGGGTCGGCGCGGGCAAGGCCACTTCCCACAAGAGGCGAATCGAAGAGGAATTGCACCGCTTCGAGCGTTTCCAGATCGTGCGGGGCGATTTTAAGCCCGATGAGAGTCGGATGGCTTTTGATCGAAACGTTCAAGGGTGAAAAAAATGCCTCCATGCGAACAATGGCTCCATAACGAAGCTGTCGCCGATAGCCGTTCGATTCAATGAATTCTCATCAGGCTCTGAGCGATCGCACGCGCGACGATTTGAAACCAGATTGCAGCGTGGCTTTCAGAAGGACAGTTGCACCTTCATCGATCGGCTCCGATCCATCGCGAGTTCGAACGCCTCGGTCGCCGCGGTGAAAGGCAATGTCGCCGAGATCAGCGGCTTCACATCGACCAGACCCTTGCCGATGAGCGCGACGGCGAGCGCAAATTCCTCGTGAAAACGGAACGTGCCGCGCAGTTCAATCTCCTTGGCGACGATTGTGTTCACCGGCAGCTTCATCTCGCCGCCCAGGCCAAGCTGAACGATGACGCCGCCAGGCCTGACGACATCGAGACCGCCGCGCAGCGCGGCCTCATTGCCGGAGGCTTCGAACATCACGTCGAATGCGCCCTTGTCGGCGGCGTAGGGCGCGAGCGCCTGAGGTTCGGCTGCGATATTGATGGTCTTGTCGGCGCCGACCTTGCGCGCAAAGCCGAGAGCCCCGTCGGCGACGTCGGTGACGATGATTTCCGCCGCGCCGGCGCGCCGGGCGGCGATCACGGCCAGCGCGCCGATCGGGCCGGAGCCGGTGATGAGAACGTTTTTACCCAGCAACGGCCCGGCGCGCCTTGCGCCATGCAGACAGACCGCCAGCGGCTCGGCCATCGCCGCCTCGCCGAGCGACACGCCGTCGGCGACGACATGCGCCTGCGCCTCGTCGCAAACGAGGACTTCGCGAAAGGCGCCCTGAACATGAGGAAAGCGCATCGCGCTGCCGTAAAAGCGCATATCGAGACATTGGTTCTGCCGCCCCTCAAGGCAGAATTTGCACTTGTTGCACGGGCGGCTGGGGCTGACGGCGACGCGGTCGCCGGCTTTGACCCGCCGCGCGCTGGCGCCCACAGACTCAACGACGCCGGCGATTTCGTGGCCGAGCACCATCGGTTCGCGCAAACGCACGACGCCAAATCCGCCGTGGTTGTAATAGTGCAGATCCGAACCGCATATGCCGCCGGCGGCGATGCGCACGCGAATGTCGTTGGCGCCGAGTTCGGGGATATCCAGATTTTCAACGCGCAGGTCTTTGGCGGCGTGAGCGACGATGGCGCGCATAAACTGGCTCTCCTGAATTCTGGCCTCGCGCCGCGGACGTGAGCGAGGGTTGGCTTTAAGAATTGCGCGATCGGATTGAGGAAATCGAGAGAGCGCCTGCCGATGTTGGGCTTGTTCCAGAATACGTCAAGCCCGGCCCCGCCGATCGCTCCCCTGGACAATGCGTCGATCGGCGAGCGTCGCAAAATAAAAAGTTTGACTGGCGCAGGATGTTATCCATGACATGCTGCGATATTTCTGTTCCTTCACGACATTGCGCCGGAACAAGATTATCGGGAGTGGCAGCTCATGGCCTCGAAAATCGAGCGTCTATTTGGTTTGAACGGGCGCATCGCGCTGGTGACGGGATCGTCGGGCGGCATCGGCCGCGCATTGGCCGAGGGCATGGCTGAGGCGGGCGCGTTCGTCGTCGTCAATGGGCGCTCGGCGGACAAAGTCGGCGCCGTCGTCGCGCAAATCGAGGCTTTGGGCGGCAAGGCGTTCGCCGCCGTCTTTGACGTAACCGATAGCGCCCAGGTTCGCGCCGGCGTCGCCCGCATCGAAGCGGAAGCCGGCCCGATCGACATTCTGGTCAATAACGCGGGCATCCAGCGGCGCACACCGCTCGAGGATTTCCCGGAGGAAACCTGGCGCGAATTGATGAAGACCAATCTCGACAGCGTTTTCTTTGTCGGACAGGCGGTGGCGCGCGCGATGATCCCGCGCAAGCGCGGCCGCATCATCAACATCTGCTCCGTGCAGAGCGAATTGGGCCGCCCCGGCATCGCGCCCTACACCGCCTCAAAAGGCGCGGTGAAAATGCTGACCAAGGGCATGGCGATCGATTGGGGCAAGCACGGCATCCGCGTCAACGGCCTCGGTCCCGGCTATTTTCGCACCGAGTTGAACAAGGCGTTGGTTGAAGACGAAAAGTTCTCCGCATGGCTCGCCGCCCGCACGCCGCTAGGACGCTGGGGCGATGTCGAGGAACTCGTCGGCGCCGCCATCTTCCTCGCCTCCGACGCCTCCAGCTTTGTCAACGGCCACATTCTCTATGTCGATGGCGGCATTACCGCATCCATCTGAACCGCGCACCGCGCTCGCCGTCATGGGCGAGATGAAATTGCGCGACGGAGCGACCATATGTATCGATAATGCCACGGGCATGCGCCATGCGCCCGGCCTATCGACAGAGGAAAAGGGAAGAAACGATGACAAACCTTGCCGACCTTGGCGTTCTCGGCCTCGCCACAATGGGCGCGAACCTCGCGCGCAACGCCGCCCGAAAAGGCTTTGGCGTGGCGGTCTACAATCGCCACGGCGGGCGGACGGACGAACTGATCGCAGATCATGGATCGGAAGGCCGCTTCACCCCCGCCAAGACCATTCCCGATTTTGTCGCGGCGCTCGCCCGCCCGCGCGCCATCATCATTCTAGTTAAGGCGGGTAAGCCCGTCGACGACGTCATCGCCGAGCTCGTCCCCCATCTCGAAGAAGGCGACATCATCATCGATGGCGGCAATTCTCTCTTCACCGATACGAGCAGGCGTTTCCACGCCCTTAAAGAAAAGCGCCTGCGTTTCCTCGGCATGGGCGTCTCGGGCGGCGAGGAAGGCGCGCTCGAAGGCCCCAGCATGATGCCGGGGGGCGACGCCGAAGCCTATGCCCGCATCGCGCCGATGGTCACCAAAATGGCGGCGCAAGTCGACGGTACGCCATGCTGCGCCTTCATCGGCCCCGAGGGCTCCGGCCACTACGTCAAGATGGTTCATAACGGCATCGAATATGCCGACATGCAGCTCATCACCGAAGCCTATGATCTCTTCAAATCCGTCTACGGCCTCGAGGCCTCGGCGATCGCCGGCATCTTCGAGGAATGGAAAACGGGCGAACTCGATTCCTATCTCATTGAGATCACCGCCGCCGTCCTGCGCAAGCGCGACGCCGCCGGCGGCGCGCTTGTCGATGCGATCGTCGACGAGGCCGAGCAGAAAGGAACGGGCCGCTGGACGGCGCAGTCCGCCCTCGATCTGGGCGTGCCGCTGACCTCGATTACCGAGGCGGTCTACGCCCGCGCGCTCTCCGGGCGGCGGACCCAGCGCATCGCGGCCGAAAAGCTCTTTCCTCACCCGACCAATGTCGCACGCAAGCCGGAGAAGGCCGACATCGATGCGATCCGCGACGCCCTCTACGCCTCGAAAATCGTCGCTTACGCCCAGGGTTTCGAGCAGATGACGGCGGCTTCCGATCAGTTCGGCTGGAATCTCAGGCTTGGCGAGGTCGCGACGCTCTGGCGCGGCGGCTGCATCATCCGCGCCCGCTTCCTCGATCGTATTCGCGAGGCCTATGACAGCGGCGAGATCGCGCCCAATCTTCTGCTGCAGAGCTATTTCCGCGACGCCGTCGTGAAGGCGGAACCCGCCTGGCGGCGCGTCGTGTCGCTCGCCGTCGAGCAAGGCGTGCCTGTGCCGGCCTTCGCCTCGTCGCTCGCCTATTATGACGGCCTGCGGCGCGCCCGCGGGCCGGCCAACCTCCTGCAAGGGCTGCGCGACTACTTCGGCGCTCACACCTACCGCCGGCTCGACAAGGAAGGCAGCTTCCACACGCGCTGGGGTCAGGACGGCGACGAGATCAGCGTCTGACAAAGAGCGCGTCGTTTTGCGCTGCGCACGTCGATGGCGCGAATTTGCGAAGGCGAGGCGCCGCCGATTCCCGGACTTGAACGGCGAAGCCGGCGCAATATGTGACAGGCGCCACATCATGAGCGGTGAGGCAGGTCTATGGTTCTGGCGGAAGACGAATCGCCGTGATCGGCAGCGTGCCCCGCAAGTGCAATTTTCGCGCGGGGGCAACGGCGTTGGGATCGGCGGCCGTTTGGAGGATTGGGACATGTCGGACGAACTGCTGGAGGCCATTCCGCTGCTCGCGGTTCTCATCGAGGCCGCGGCGCTCGTTTGGGCGTTCGCACGCAGGAACGTGAACGGCATCGTGCTGGTCAATGCGCTCGTCGCCGCCGGCGTCATTCTCTTGATCGCCCCGGAACTGACGGCTTCCGTTCAGTTCGCCGATGTCTTTCTCCTGCTTCAACTTGTCGTGCTGGCTTTTGCGCTGACGACATTGACGACGAGCTTTTCGTGGCTCGCCCATCCCGTCGGCCGGCCGTTGGCGGTGTGGGCCGAATTTTCGATCATGGTCGGCTTGAGCGCGGCCCTTCTGATCGTCGTGTTGATCCTCAGGATGGCGCAGTTGGTCTGATTGCGTTCGGGAGCCGAGGGCGTCGATGTGTCGTTGTCAGTGGCGCTTTCGGGCGCCGCTCGCATAAGGTGGTCTGAGACGCCCATCGCTGATTTCTTATGTCGCGCGGCGGCCGCAAGGTCGCCCTCTTTGTCGCGCAAGCAAGGATTGCTAACGCCGCCCGGCTCCTGGCCGGAAATTGTTCAAGCGTCTTCCGGCGCCGAGGACAATCGCGGCGACCCCGATGATAGCGGCGTCGACCGCGCCCCATAAGACGACCATGGTCGCGCCGATGCCGCCATAGACGCCGACGCCGATGAGCAGCGCTTTGAAGTGATGGACCATCACGTCGCCGGGCCCTTTGTCGGCGCCGAAGAAGCGCTAACGGCGCTGTCGTTCCGCGCAGCGATGGGCGCGCGGCTCGCGGGCTTGGATTCGTCAATCAGCGCTGCGCCCCATATCGCCGCGCAGGCGTCATAGCAATTCGAGGCATTGGCGGAATCGCGGCCAGGATAGGCAAGCGTCGTCCCCATGGACTCGGAATAGCCGTCGCCGACCGACGACGGCATGTCTTTCCATGGCGCCGCCGCCAGGCCGCTGCCGCCGGCGATGACCAGAGCCGCCAGTCCGATTGCAAAGCGTTTCATGACGATCCCCGCAAAGAGCGCTTGCCATGCGCGGCCCCGCTATAAAGCGGGACCATCCACGAGCCCGGCTGCTTGTAGGCCCACGCCGCCGCGCGCGATGTGGCGCAGCCCACATATCGTGCGGCCGCCCCTGATCCACACACGAAGGACAATGGCCGCCCGTTTGGCTTGGCCTTGCAAAAGTCCTGCTTGCGAACCTCACAGCTATATGCTACGGATCGTAGCACTACGGTGAGTAACATTACGGCGGCTGATAGTCCCCTGGACTTGGGAGATATCGAAGGCGAGATCATCCAACGCGCCGATCAGCAAAAATCACTGGGTTCAGTTCGCCGCGCGTATCGACTGATGAGGATCGTGGCCGCGCTCTGGTCGGGCTTCTCCGCTTCGAAGCCAGCAGACATCGCGCAAAAAAGGAGAATGGGTGATGAATGCGAAACTCGTTCTACGCGCCCTAGCGATCGTCACCGTTCTTGCACCGCCCTGTGCGGCGACGGCGGCGGCGTACCACACCTATGTGGAAAGAAACGCCGCGTCTGGCGTCCCCACGCATATCTGGACTTTCGCCAATTGCATCGGAAGAGTCCAATATCCCTTCTCGGGAACCGCTTTCGCCGAACATGGGACGGTCGCCTTCAAGGAAGCGGTGAAGAGCCGATGCGGAAATCCCAACGCGGTCACCCGAGAGGTTTGGTATACGTCCAACGCGGGGTTCACCGGCGTTGATAAAGTGACCTTTCCGCGCCGACGCGGACATGCCGAGATTTTCGCAATCGCCGTGCATTGACGGCAAGGGCGAGGCGGATCGCCGCCGCCCCGCCTTTTGCTTCGGTTGCGCCGTCAGGTCCACCTTGCTCGCTCATCGTCCGCATTGGCTCGACGACGCGGCCGCGATGGAATAGCTTCGCCCCAAAGATTTGCGCGCGCGGCGGCAAACTGCAAGGGGGAGCGGAGGCATGGCCTCGGTCGACGTCGACAAAGTGCGTAAATCCTACGGCCCCCTTGAGGTCATCCACTCGGTTTCGGTCAATATCGTCGACGGAGAATTCGTCATTCTCGTCGGCCCTTCCGGCTGCGGCAAGTCGACGCTTTTGCGCATGATCGCCGGGCTCGAATCGATCACGGCGGGCGACATCAGGATCGGCGAGCGCATCGTCAATCATCTCCCGCCCAAAGACCGCGATATCGCGATGGTGTTCCAGAACTACGCGCTCTATCCGCACAAGACGGTGGCTGAAAATATGGGCTTCGCCCTCAAGCTGCGCCATGCCTCCAAAGCTGAGATCGAGACGCGGGTGCGGCGCGCGGCCGAGATCCTCGACCTCATACCTTATCTTTCCCGCTATCCGCGTCAGCTTTCCGGCGGCCAGCGACAGCGCGTGGCGATGGGCCGCGCCATCGTGCGCGATCCCAAAGTGTTCCTGTTCGACGAGCCGCTTTCAAATCTCGACGCGAAATTGCGCGTGCAGATGCGCGCCGAGATCAAGGAGCTGCATCAGCGGCTGAAAACGACGACGATTTACGTGACGCATGATCAGGTCGAAGCGATGACGATGGCCGACCGGATCGTCGTCATGCGCGACGGAATCGTCGAGCAGGCTGGGTTGCCGCTCGATCTTTACGACCAGCCGGCGAACCTTTTTGTCGCCGGATTCATCGGCTCGCCGTCGATGAACTTCCTGAAAGGCGCGATCCGGGTGAACGGCAAGCCGTCCTTTGTGACGGAGGACGGGGTGACGTTGCCGCTGGCGTCCGCGCCCGCCGGGGCCGACGGCCGGCCCTGCATCTATGGCGTCCGCCCCGAACATCTGACGCTCGGCGGCGACGTCAAAGTCGAAGTGTCGGTGATCGAGCCGACAGGTTCGGAGACGCAGGTGTTCGCCAAAATCGGGCCGCAAAAGATCGTCGGCGTGTTCCGCGAACGCGTGTCGACGAAGCCCGGCGAGACGCTTCTTGTGACGCCCAATGTCGACGCGGTGCATTTGTTCGATTCCGCGACGGGAGCTCGGCTGCAATAGGATCTCGCGGCGATCCGTTCAATGGGATCAAGGCGCATCCGCTGATGACGCCGGAGACGATCGACGGCTATCCCTTTGATCATGCGGGCCTCGGCGAGACATCGCTGCGGATGGCGCTGCGCCCCGAAGGGGTCGATCTCGCGCGGCTGTCAGACGAGAAATGGCACGCGCGCAGCGCCCGCCATGCGACGGCCGATCTGGGCGGCCAGGGTCGCGATCGGATCCTCGCGCGCCTTCACGCGGCCTTGAAGAGCCCTTGAGAGTTCAAGCGCGGCGAGCGGGTCAGTCGCGTCAGGCGCCGCAAGTCCTGTGAAGGGCAAGCTGATTGACTTCCCTCAGGCCTGTTGCATACTAGCATGTGGGCGCCGTTCCCCTTGGATTCCTGCGCGCTGCCGGGCATTCGCAAAGCGAAGAGCCGGGCGAAGCGGGGCGACGTCCGTTTGCGTAGGAGTCGGTGAAGATCCGACGGACGCGAGGATCGTCGTTAAAAAACAAGACAATCGGGAGGGATCATCATGCGACTTCAGGTTTATGAACAATTGATGGCGATGCAGGCCAGTCGCCGCCAGCTCATGAAAGGCGCCGCTGGCGCGGCCGCGGCGATCGCCGCCAACGGCTCTTTGGCCCTCTCGGCCACGCCGGCTTACGCCGCCGATAGCATCGTCGCCCAGATCATGAAAATTCCAGGCGCCGGCAATGGATCGCCGACCGACGCCGACTGGCAGAAAGTCGGCGAACTCTGCCTCGAGCCGACCAAGGCCACCGTCCAGCCCGGCGAATTCAAAGGCATCGAATTCTCCTTCATGGGTCTGAACAACCAGAACCTTCACAACTTCCTGTTCCGTGGCTTCCTGACGCCCTGGGAGGCCTACACCGGCGCCAAGATCAAATGGATCGACCTCGCCCAGGCCGATTACAACGCACGCCTGCAGCAGTCGATCGCGACCGGCACCGTCGACTTCGACATCATCGAAATGGGCGCGCCGTTCGAAGGCGACATGGGCGTCAAGGACCTTCTGTCGGAAATGCCCGACTGGGTGATGAAGCAGATCGAATTCGACGACATCGTCAATTACCTCAAGCCGCCGGTCGGCGCCTGGAACGGCAAGATTCATCGCGTCACGATCGATAGCGATTGCCACACGATGAACATCCGCACGGACGTCTTCTCCGATCCCGACCTCGCCAAGGCCTGGAAAGACGGGGGCGGCAAAGGCGATTGGGGTCCGCCGAAGACCTGGCAGCAGGTATTGCCGATCAACAAGTTCCTCAAAGGCAAGAAGGTCAAGGGCAAGGACGTCTACGGCTTCCTCGACCAGCCCAAGCCCTGGGGCGGCTTTTGCTTCTACTTCCTGTGCAGCCGCGCAACCGCCTACGCCAAATATCCCGGCGAAAAGAACTGGCTGTTCGACGAGAATATGAAGCCGCAGGTCAACAACCCCGCCTTCGTCCGCGCGATCCAGGACGTGATCGACTGCTTGCCCTACGAGCCCGCGGACCAGATCAACGCCGACCCCGGCACGACGGCCTTCCAGCAATTCCTCACCGGCACCGGCTCGCTGCTGGAATGGTGGGGCGACATCGGCACGGTCGCCAAGACGAGCGACACAGCGACCATCGGCGACGCGCTCAGCTTCGACATCCTGCCGGGCTCCGACGACGTCTATAATTTCCGCAAAGGCGCCTGGGAGAAACTCGCGAGCGGTCCGAACATCGCGCCCAACATGGCCTACCTCGGGTGGGGCATTTACGTGATGAAGACGGTCGACGCCGATTCCAAACGGCACAAGGCGGCGTGGAGCGCGGCGGCGCATCTCGGCGGCAAGGATCTGTCGATGTGGACCTCGGCCTATCCCTCCGGCTTCCAGCCCTATCGCAAGAGCCACACCAATCTCGACCTGTGGGCCCTGGCGGGATACGACAAGAAATACATCGGCTCCTACATGGACTCGCAGTCGACGTCCTACAATCATCCGAACTCGGCGATCGAGCCGCGCATTCCCGGCATTTTCCAATATTACAGCATCGCCGAGGACGAGCTGCAGAAGACCTTCGCCGGCAAGGAGACCGCGCAGCAGGGCGCCGACAATATCGCGGCGGCCTGGGAGAAACTGACCGACAAGCTCGGTCGGGAAAACCAGGTCAAATATTATAGGATCGCAATGGGCCTCTGAACCCGGCGACCGATCCTCCCGTCAAACAGCCCCTCCGCGGCGCGCAAAGCTTCGCCGCGAAGGGGCGATAGAAGAATTTGGAGCGCCGCGAACCGCAGGGTCGCCAGGCCGCATGGGAAGAGTCAGTGACCGGGGGCAAATTCGAAGCGGCGCATGAGGACTTGTCGGAAAGGCGCGTTCGGCTGGGGCGTTGGCTCTTCCGACTCGCAACGCTGTTGCTCATCGCCGTCGTGGCGCTTCAGACGTTGGACGCCGCCGGCGTCCTGACGATCGGCTTCGCGAACTGGCGGCCGGTTCTCTATACGTACATTTTCTGGGGCGTAGCGCTCGGGAGCAGCCAGATTCTGACCCGCGGCGAAGCCGGCCAGCAGGCGGCGTTCGTTCTGCCCGCGCTCCTCTTCACCGCCGCGATGGTGATCTTTCCCACGATCTTTGGGCTCTATATCGCATTCACCGACTGGAACCTCAACGCCCAGTCGGGACATCACTTCAACGGCTTCGACAATCTGCGCACGCTCTGGGGCGATTCCTATTTCTGGAACGCGCTCAGCAATATGGCGATCTATGCGTTGACGGTGCTCGTCCAATACGCCATCGCCTTCGGCCTCGCTTTGCTTCTCAACGCCGACATTCGCGCGCGCAAATTCTTTCGCGTCGCCTTTCTGCTGCCCTTCATGCTGAGCCCCGTCGCGGTCAGTTGGATGATCGGCAAGTCGATCATGGAGAACCGCTTCGGCCCCGCCGCGACCTTCGCCAGAGCTATCGGTTGGGAGAACCCCGCTTTCTTCACCTCGCCCTGGATCGCTCGAACGAGCATCGTCATCATGGATAGCTGGGTGTGGATTCCCTTCATCGTCATCATGCTGCTCGCCGGACTGCAGGCGTTGCCGGTCGACGTAAAGGAAGCCGCCAAGGTCGACGGCGCCAATCGCTGGCAATCGTTCTGGGAGATCACCTTTCCCTTGATGCTGCCGGTCAGCGTGACGGCGATCGTGCTGCGGGTCATTTTCGAATTGAAGCTCGCCGACATCGTCATCAACGTCACTGCGGGCGGACCTGGCGGCGCGACCGACACCATCTCCAGCTTCATCTACCGCGAATACCGCGACCGCTCCAATGTCGGCTACGCGACAATGATCGCGGAGGTCTATCTCATCATTATCATCATCTTCGTCACGCTGCTGCTCAAAGCGCTGGGGCGATTCATGCAAAAGATGACCTGAGGACGCGAACATTGCACGTCGTGGAATTCGCGAAGAAGGAGGGACAGCGTGAGCGCTGAAGTCGCCAACGGCGTCGCGCCGCGCAACGCGCCCATATCATCAAGGGCCGCGGCGACAGGGGCCCATATCATCGAACGCGTGCTGATCTACGCCGCGCTCGCGCTATGGACCTTTATCGCGCTGTTTCCGCTCTATTGGACGTTATCGACATCCTTCAAGCTCGGCAGGGACGTCACGCAGGGACATCTCATTCCCTGGCTCGATTTCCAGCCGAGTTGGAAGGGATTTCAGTCACTCGGCCTGTCGCCCGACACCATCTTCGCCCACTCGAACGTCCGCGACGAATTCTTGAACAAGTTTTTCAACAGCGTCATCTGCTCGCTCGGCGCCTCAGCGCTCGCCGTCGTGATCGGTTCGCTCGCCGCTTATGGCCTCAGCCGGTTCGATTATAAATTCGGGGTATGGCGCAACAAGGACATTTCCTTTTTCTTCCTGTCGCAACTCATCCTGCCACCCGTCGTTTTGGCGATGCCCTTCCTCATTCTCTACAAGGAGCTCGCGCTGCTCGATACGCGCATCGGCCTTATCCTCGTTTACACGCTGATGGTGCTGCCGATCGTGATCTGGGTCATGCGCGATCAGTTCGACACGATCCCCAACGAGATCGAACAGGCGGCGCTCGTCGACGGCTGCTCGATCTGGGGGGCGTTTTTCCGCATCGTATTGCCGATCGCGATGCCTGGAATGGTCGCCGCTTTCATCCTGTCGATCGTTCTTTGCTGGAATGAGTATTTCTTCGCATCGCTGTTGACCGGTTTCGACGCGCAAACGCTCCCCGTCATGGTCGCGAGCCAGACGGGATCGCAAGGGATCAATTGGTGGACGATGGCCGCGCTGTCGACGGCGGCGATCGCGCCGCTGGTGCTGATCGGAATATTCCTCGAGCGCTATATCGTGATGGGACTGACGGCGGGCTCGGGCAAGTAAGCGCGGGAGGAGCGAAGCGAACCGCTGATCTCGTATGCGAGGCGCCGCGCCGCTCCTCAGCCCTCCCGCCGCTCCTCGATCGCATCGACCCGGTCGGGATAGAAGGCGAGATGGTCCTTGATCTCGGCGACAGGGGCGAACGGGCTCTCGTAGGTCCATACGGCGTTCGCCGACCGCTCGCCGCCAAGGGGGATGCTGTAATAGGCGCATTCGCCTTTATAGGGACAATAGGTCGCGCGATCCGTCCGCTCCAGCAGCGCCATATCGACATCTTTGCGCGGGATATATTGGACGGCGGGATAGGACGCCTCGCGTAGCGCCAGGGCCTTCGTCGTGTCGGCTACGACGCGTCCAGCGATCGTGACGACGACGCGCGCCGGGTTCGGCTGGATCACGATCGGATGATCGGGTCCGGGAATCTTGATCGGTTTGGCTGTCATGGCTTTATGTTCCTTTATCCGCCGGACGACGCGCCGGCTCAAGGCGTGACCCATTCCGGCGTTGCCGCTCCGAGCATGGCGCGAACCGCGGCGATCACGGCGAGACGATCGGCAAAGGCGCCGGGGCCGGTCGATGGAAAGCTGAAACTATCCGAGCCGCCAAAAACGCCATCGACCATGTGATAGCCGAGCGCCCGATAGACTTCAAACTGCTCCTCGGTGAAAAACTGGTCGCCCGTGTTCTCATGCGGGAATGACGGATAACGCTTCTTGTAATCGAGAATATAGTCCTTCTCATCGCCGGTCAGCGAGGATTTGAAGTAAATTATGATTCCCTCGGCGCCGGTCTCGTAGGTCACCCGGCCGATCGCGCAATGGGGCCCGTTGGAGCAAACGCGATCCGCATCCATATGCGCATCGACGGATTTGGTCATCGCCGCGATCTCTTCCCAGGGCAGCGCGATCCGCACGCCCAGATCAATGCGCGCATAGCGCTCCAGCGTCAGCAGGGACGGAAAAGACATGCTGGGATCGGCTTCCGCGTCGACGACAATAACGAGCTGACAACCGCGCTTCAACAGCTCGTAGATTCCGAGATTCTCGATATGGCCGCCGTCGGTGAGCAGGATGTTGCGGCTCGCCTCGTCGAGTTGGTTGAGCATTTCCAGAAGCAGATAGAATTTCCCCAACAGCCCGTTCAACCCTCTTTGCAAAGCGCCCCCTGATTTCGTCGCGAGATCAAGCGGATTGCGCAGCCAATAACCCAGCCGGATGTTGAGAAGCGCCAGGCTCGGCGACAGCAGCCTCACCGTGGACGAACCCATATTCGCCGAGACCGCGGCGCCCGATATCGCCATCGCGGTCGCGAGATTGAGCCGCGGGTCGATCCGCTCCATGTCGTGCGCCCGCGCATAATGCGTCAGATCGCTGCCGACAAAATCGCGCGTGAACATGAAGAAATCGGCGTTGCGCCCGCGCCGGTTGGCTTCTTTTGATCCTTCCACATTCAAGGCGGAATTGACGATGTGATAAGGGCCGACGTCTCCCTGCAGCTCCGATAGCTTCAAATCGTCGAGCGAGGTCACGGCATCGTCGCCTTGTTTGGGAGCGCGGAACAGAAAAGCCTCGCTCAGCCGGTCGCGATAGAAGCGATGCAGCGAATAGCCATTGGCTTGCAAGGCGATCATGATAAGCGCCGCGACCCCAAACGCCGCGATGGCCGCCAGGACGACCGAGCCGTTCATCATCCAGAGCGAAAGTTCGAGATAGGCGATCCAGATCGCGACCGGCAGGACCAGCGCCGCAACAAAGATCAAGCCCTGCGTCGCGATGCGCAGCGCGAAAGTGCTCCAGTCTGTGGCGCGCTCGCTCGTTGTGAGAAATCTGCCGAGAAAGCTGCTCAGCGCGGATACGGCGCCACTGAAAGCGCCCAAAGCGCCGACGATTGTTGGCAGATAGGCTGGAGAGAAAAGCTCTTTTTCCAGATAGCGGTGGACATGCACGGTGAATGCGATTGCAACCGGCTGGAGATCGAGAAACGCAACGACCGCGGTCATGATCATCAGGACGCGGGCGATGCGGAGCGCGTCGCTATCGGCGTCATCGGTATAGCGGTCAAGCCATGGACGCGAACGCAGCACGGCCCAAAGAACGAGCGCCGCCGTTATTAGGACGATCAAGCAGAGCGTCAGCCTGAACGGCTGTTCTCCCACAAGATCATTGACCGCGATGGCGTGAAATAACAATCCGTCGATCAGGCGCGGCGCAAAGCTCCCACGAACCAACGATCCGGCATCGGGATAGGCGACAAACGTGAGAAGCGCCCCGCCGAGCAGGCAGGCAAGTACGATGACGAAATTGGCGAGCAGCCCACGCAGGATGATGGCGGCGGCTTCCGCGATGTTCCTTACGCCACTGCGGCCGCGCGGCATCAGATAGTTGGAATAGTTGCGCAAATGGGCGACGGCGATGCTGTCGAAGACGTCGTCGCCGAACGGGAACGCGCCGCCGCCGCGCGTGCTCATGGCGGCGCTTAGGCACGCGCCGATATAGCCGCCGCCGGACACGGTGGAGAGATAGTCGATCGATTCGAGGAGGCGGCGCGCATGAATCGCCTGCAGTACTCCCAGACAAACCGCCGCCGAGCGGATCCCGCCGCCTGAAAAAGCGAGACCGTTCGCGTCGCATGGTACGGGTTGCGGACGAGTCTTGTCGTAATCGGGGTGGCGGAGGTCGACGCGCGGCTGCGCAAGCGCATCAATGCGAACGGCCGCGTCGACATGATCCGCGGCGCTGGCGAAGAGCTTGCGCGGATCGGGTGAAAGTTTGCGCGACCGTTTCGATTCCGGCGCGCGGGGCCTGACCAGCGATGGCTCCGGGCGGCGCGCGGGCGGCGGCGCAAACGGCGAGACCTTCGGTCGGCCATGCTCTTTGCGACGCTCGTTGATGGCGCGGAACTCGACCGCGAGAACATCTTCAAAATATTGAAGCGGCAACAGCGGGCGGCGCGCAAAAGACGTCCAAATCCAATGCGCGCCCCGCCAAAACCATTGCGAGAATTGGTTCGACATGACGGCCCGCCAGCGCCTATTTCAAACATGACTATCCGGTAAAATGGCGCCACGCGCAAGATTGCGATTATTGAACTCCTCCCGACCATCAATCTTTCGACTCGGCCTGATATCGAAGCGTCCGGCCGCCGCGCCTATTTGCTTATCGGTTCGAAGCCTTATATGGAACCGATCGTTCTCTTTTCCGAAGGCCCCTCGATGAGCGCCCTATTTTCCCCATTCACGCTGCGCAGCCTGACCCTCCCCAATCGCATCGTCGTCTCCCCGATGTGCCAATATTCGGCCGAAGAGGGCCGCGCGACGGCGTGGCATATGATTCATCTTGGCGGCCTCGCGCTTTCGGGCGCCGCCATGCTGTGCATCGAGGCGACGGCCGTCGAACCGGACGGGCGCATTACGCCCAGCGATCTTGGGCTTTGGGATGATTCCACCGAAGCGGCGCTCAAGCCGGTGCTGGCCGCGATCCGCAAGCATTCGAAGATCGCCGTGGCGATGCAGATCGCCCATGCCGGCCGCAAGGCGTCGAGCCATTTGCCCTGGGAGGGCGGCCAGTTGATCCCGCTGTCCGAAGGCGGCTGGGCGCCGCATGGTCCGTCCGCCACGCCCTACAAGGAGGGCGAGCCGGCGCCGCTGGCGCTTGACGCCGCCGGCCTCAAGCGGGTGCGAGACGCCTTCGCGGCGACGGCCAAGCGCGCGGCGCGGCTGGGGATCGACGCCATCGAGGTGCACGCGGCCCATGGCTATCTCCTGCATGAATTTCTTTCGCCGATATCCAATCAGCGCAGCGACGAATATGGCGGTTCGCTCGAAAACCGCATGCGCTTCCCGCTCGAAGTGTTCGACGCGGTGCGCGCCGCCTTCCCCGCTGACAAACCCCTCGGCATCAGGGTCTCGTCGAAAGATTGGGTGGAAGGCGGCTGGGATGTCGAGCACACCATCGCCTTCGCCAAGGCGCTTAAAAGCCGCGGCGTCGACTGGATCGACGCGTCCTCGGCCGGCGTTTCGCCGTTGCAGCGGATCGCGCTGGGGCCCGGCTATCAGACGCCCTTCGCGCAAGCGATAAAAGAAGGGGCTGGCGTCAATACGATCGCCGTCGGTCTGATCACCGAGGTTCAGCAAGCCGAGGACATTGTCGCGAGCGGCAAGGCTGATCTCGTCGCGCTGGCGCGCGGCATGCTCTACGATCCCCACTGGCCGTGGCGTGCGGCGGCCGCGCTTGGCGCGACGGTCGAGGCGCCGCCGCAATATTGGCGCGCGCCGCCGCACGAGCAGAAGGATTTGTTTCGCGGCAGCACCACCGGCGTGCGCTGAAACCGCTTCGGCGTGATGCCGGTTATTCCTCCGGCTCGGTGGTGAACAGCAGCGGATAGCCTTTGGCGCGGCCCGCGTCGATGGCGCGCGTCGCCTTGGTCTCGGCGACGTCCTTGGTGAAGACCGCGACGACGCAGGTCCCGCGCCGATGCGCGGTGATCATCACTTTATGCGCCTGATCCTCGCTCATGCTGAATTCGCCCTTGAGCACTGTGACGACGAATTCGCGCGGCGTATAATCGTCGTTGACGAGAATGACCTTGTGCAGACGCGGTCGTTCCGTCTTCGTCCGGGTTTTGGTCTTTGGCGTCGTGGCGATGTCGCTCACCGGAGGCGCTTCTCCTGATGAAGCGCCGCCGCGGCGGCGCGCGTCCTGCATATTCCCACGTCCCGCGCCGTTCGTCCATCGCGCGCCGGCGGCGGCGTCCGCGCTTAGGCGGGCTCGTCGCAGTTAATCATCCAGGGAATGCCGAATTTATCGACAAGCATGCCAAAACGAGCGGCCCAGAAGGTCTTCTGGATCGGCATGCGCACCGATCCGCCCTCCGCCAAAGCGTGAAATATACGATCTGCGGCGCCCGTATCCTTGAGCACAAGTGAGACGGAAAAACCCTGAGGCTTTTCATAACGGTCCGGCGGCGCGTCGGAACCCATCAGAACGGTGTCGCCGATTGTCATGCTCACGTGAAGGATTTTGTGATGCCATTCGGGCGGCGTGTGCGCCGCCATCGGCGTGCCGACATGGGTCAACATCGCGGTAATTTTGCCGCCGACGATTGGCTCATAAAACCTGAACGCCGTTTCGCAATCGCCGTTGAACAGGAGATAGGGGTTCACTTGCATCGCGCGCTCCCTGGTTCGTTCGACGGATCAAAGTTCCATAATACTACCGTCGATGTCTCGGGATGGCTAGGCTCAAAGCCAAGTACGCTGAGCGACGCCACGCCAAGCGTGAAACGCTCCCCCATGATCACAGGCGCGCCAATCCATCGCGCCGCGAGGACGCGGCCGAAATGGCCGTGCGTGAACAGCGCGATCTCGCCGCCCTCCGCGCGCAGCCGCGCGAGCAGCCGGTCGGCGCGGTCGGCGACCTCTGCGGGTGTTTCGCCATGGGGACATCCGTCGCGAAAGATGTTCCAGCCGGGCCGCTCCTTATGGATGTCGGCGGAGCGCAGCCCTTCGTAATCGCCATAATCCCATTCCGCCAGATCCGGTTCGATCTCGGCCGCCGCCCCTAGCCCGGCCAACACGGCTGTTCGTTGCGCGCGGGCGCGCGGACTGGTCAGCACGCGCGCGAAGGCGATCCCCCGCAAGCAGGGTTCGAGCGCGCGGGCGCCATCCTCGCCGCGCGCGGTCAGCGCAATGTCCGTGCGGCCGGTGTGTTGGCCGGAAAGCGACCATTCGGTTTCGCCATGGCGGATCAGGGTGAGCCGAAGCGACGCCTTTCGCGCAGGGTTCAAAGTTTTGCTCTCCATCTCGCAAGTCTCGGCGGCGCGACTTTATCCGACACAGGCGTCCTCGACTATCCGCCTTCCGGCGACGGCGGCGCGGCCCGGCAATTTCAACGCGTCAAGGACCATAAGCGATGGAAGAGCCGTCCTCCCGGCCGCCGCGCCCATAGGCCGAGCGTCGTTGCCGGAGCGATAGCGCTGACGGGGGCGCCGGCGTGAAGCGATGCGGCGATGGCGCCGACGGGATAGCCAAACCACAGCAACCGCAACCCGAATCGCCTGTGCGCGGCCTCGACGAAAGCCGCCTCGTAGCGAGCGAGATCGCCGGCCCATTTGGGCTCAAACTTGCGCTCATGAGCGAGCGCGGCGAGCCGCATCGCGAGCGCCCGCGCTTCTCTCACGCGGCTGGCGCCGGCCGGCGCCGATTGCGCGGCGGCGCGGAAATGACGGCCGAAAGCCTCGCCAAGCGCTTTGGCGGTGAGCGGCATCGCTTTGCGCGCGTCGAGCGCGCGTTTGGCTTTCAGGCCGCCGGCGAACTGACGCAAGGCTTTCGGCGCGATCGCCGCGAGCATGTTGGCCTCGCCTTCATCGAGCCCAAGCGAGCGCCCCGCGCCCTGCGGATCGCGCAGAAAGGCCGCGCGCGCCGCCTCGTCGGTGAACAGGCGCGCCAGCGCCGCCTGAACCGCGCTTAAGGCCATCGCCCGAGCCATCGGCCGATCGCGCGCGCCTTGTCGAGTTCATCCAGCAATTGGCCGAACGGCGGCAGGCGTTCGTCGCGCTCCAGGATGATGCCTTTCACCTTGGAGCGGGCGACCGCCGCCTCTAGCAGGCGCCAGACCTCCGGTGAGGTCGGCCCGTCGTGACTGTCGATCAGCACGCCCTCGCTGATGCGGCCGCCGGCAAAATGCATCTGCACGACGCGCTCCCATGGCCAGCGATCGAGTTCGGCCGAGACATCGCGCCCCTCGTTGACCGCATTGGTGAAGAGGTTGGTCACGTCGCACAGCCAGCCGCAATCGGCCTCGCTGAGCACCGCGTCGACAAATGCCGGCTCGTCCATTTCCGCGCCCGGAATCAACACCGTCGCGGTGATGTTCTCGAGGATCAGCGGAACCTTGATCCGCCGGCGGACGATCTCGACGTTCCGGACAACCGCGTCCACCGCTTCCCGCGTATAGGGCAGGCAGGCGAGATGGCCGATCGAAACGCCGCCGGCGCGCGTGAACGAAAGATGCTCGCTCCAATAGGGCGGATCGAGCCGGTCGATCAGCGCGGCGAAGCGATCGAGATAAGCGCTATCGATCCCCTCGGCGCTGCCGATCGACAGATCGAGCCCATGCGGGATCAGCGTGAAATGATTGGCGAGCAGATCAAGCTCATCAAGCTTTTCCTGGGCCGCGTCGAAATAATGATCGGCGATCACCTCCAGAAAATCGACCCTTTCGCGACTGGCGAACAGATCGGCGCGAAACGGCGCACGATAGCCAAGGCCGACCCCAAGAGGCGTGAGATCGGCGAGTGCGGCCATCGCTAGTCTCCTCCCCCGCCGCCGCAGCCGCCACACCCCCCTCCGCCACCGCCCCCACATCCGCCGCCGCCATCGCCGCCCGATCCAGACGATTGCGCGAACGCCTGGGCGAGCGCCGCGTCGGGCGTGCCCTTCAAGATGGCGAAGCCGAACAGGCCCACCATGAGCAGCGCGGCGCCGCCCGCCGCTGCGCTCCCCCCGATCCCCTCAGTCGCGGCGCCGAAAACGGCGCCGACATGGCCGGAATAGGCCAGTTGAATCTGCGCCAGAAAAGCCTTGCCGCGTTTGCTGGCGACGCTGGCGGTCTTCTTCCGGAATATCAAGAAAAGCGCGCCGCACGACCACGCCGTCTCGATGAACAAAAAGCCGAGATTCGACCGGCCGTGCATGATGGCCGCCCAGGCCTTGTAGGCGGCGAACGCGACGAGCAGGCCGCCAGCGATCGCCAACGCGAAATAGCCGGCGCGGCGAATCTCCGGCGGCGCGAGCAATTGCTGGGCCGACAAGCGTTGTTTGGCGGCGCCGCACAAGCGCTCCAGAGCGTTTCGCAGATCCCTGTCCGCGAACAGCGCGGCGATTTTCGGCGCGGGCGACACCGCATCGAAAACAAGGCGTTCGATAGGCGCGAGTTCCTGCGCGCTGACGCCGCTGGCCTGGATGCGCCCCTTCTCGAAGGCGATCAGCCCCTTCTGGCGGAGCGCATAGATCACCGTGCGAATGATTTCATTGATCCCGCCGCGCAAGTAGGAGAGTTCATAGGGATCGATATCGCGCGGCGTCGGGGGCGGCGTCATTCCGCCTGTCGTGTCCCGCGTCTCGAGGTAGAAATAAGCGCCGATCAGAACGACGCAGGCGAATATTCCGTAAAACATCAGGAAATCGGGGCCCCGCATGTCCGCGAGGGAATTATCGAGCAGCCAGCCCATGATTCGACCCCCTGGAGTCATCTGGCCGCGGCGAGGCGGCGAGATCATTTAACTTAAGCCCAAAATAGTCGTCGCAAACGCGTGATTTTGCGTTTCAGCCGCCTTAACTTACGGTCCGAACCTCATTTTCATCGAACTCTGGACGAACGAGAACCAAAAATGGCGGATTGGTCGCAGACTTTCACCTTTTTCGACGGCGAATGGATCGAGGGCAACAAGCCGATCCTTGGGCCGCGCAGCCATGCTTTCTGGCTCGGCTCCAGCGTGTTCGACGGCGCCCGCGCTTTCGAAGGCGTAACGCCCGATCTCGATCGTCATTGCGCGCGGGTCAATCGTTCGGCCAAAACTATGTGGCTGAAGCCGACGATGAGCGAAGAGGCGATCGCCGAGCTGGCGCGCGAAGGCGTGAAGAAATTCGCGCCGGGAACGGCCCTCTATATCCGCCCGATGTATTGGGCCGAACGCAACGGCGTTGGCTCTGTGCCGCCCGACCCCGATTCGACGCGCTTCCTGCTGTCGATCTATGAAGCGCCGCTGCCCGAGCCGACCGGCATAGCGATCACGCGCTCGGCCTATCGCAAGCCGACCGCCGACACCATGCCGATCGACGCCAAGGCCGGCTGCCTCTATCCCAATAATGCGCGCGCCCTGATGGAGGCGCGCACGCGCGGCTTCGACAACTGCATCCTGTGCGACGTGCTCGGCAATGTCGCGGAACTCGCCACCGCCAACATATTCATGGCCAAGGACGGCGTGATCAAGACGCCGATGGCCAATGGCAGCTTCCTCAATGGCGTGACGCGCCAGCGCGTGCTGAAGCTGCTCGGCGAGGACGGCAAGGATGCGCGGGAAGCAACCTTGAGCTTTGCCGATTTCGACGAGGCGGACGAGATCTTCGTGGTCGGCAATTTCGGCAAGGTGACGCCGGTGCGCCGCATCGATCAACGCGACCTGCAGCCCGGGCCGGCCTTCCGACGCGCGCGGGAGCTTTACTGGGCGTTTGCGCATTCGGGGTGAGGCGCTAGCGATCCTTCCCCCGAGGGGGAAGGGGAGCCATTACCGCCTAGTCTCTGCGTGCCAAGCGCTATATCCTAATGCAAATAGCGCGCAGCCACGGACCTGCCGCCAACAAATCCGGAAATATTTATGCGCCCACTGCTTCGCCTCGCGTCCATCGCCCTTTGCGTGGCGCTGCCGTGTGTCGCATGGCCCGCCCGCGCCGATGAACCCATCGTCGTCTTCGCCGCCGCGAGCCTGAAGAGCGCGCTCGATGCGGCCTCCGTCGCCTTTCATGCGGAGGGCGGCGCGGAGATCAAGATCAGCTACGGCGGCTCGCTCGCTCTGGCGCGCCAGATCGTCGCCGGGGCGCCGGCTGACATGTTCGCTTCGGCAGACGAGGAATCGATGGACGAAGCCGTCAAAGGCGCCGCAGTGAAGGCCGACAGCCGGTCCGATCTGCTCGGCAACCAGCTTGTCGTCGTCGCCCCCAAGCAATCGGCGACCGACACGCTCGCGCTCACCCCTGACGCTTTCGACAAGGCGATCGGCGCCGGGCATTTGGCAACCGGCGAGGTCAACACCGTGCCGGTCGGCCGCTATGCGAAGGAAGCTTTACGCAATCTCGGGCTGTGGAGCGTCGTCGAACCGCATCTGGCGATGACCGACAACGTGCGCGCCGCGCTCGCCTTTGTCGCGCGCGGCGAAGCGCCGCTGGGCATTGTCTATGCCACCGACGCCGTCGCCGATCCCACCGTCAAGGTCGTCGCCACATTCCCGGAGGCGTCGCATGCGCCGATCCTTTATCCCTTCGCGCTGACCGCCTCATCGCATCATGAAGCCGCGGCGAAGTTCCTGACCTATTTGAAGTCGCCCGCGGGGCGTGCGATCTTCGAGCGTCAGGGCTTCAAGGTCCTGAACTGAACCGGCAGGAGCGCCTTTCCATGAAAATCAGCGCGCGCAACATCCTCAAAGGCAAGATCGTCGAAATCACCAAGGGCGCGACGACTTCGCATGTGCGCCTCGATGTCAACGGCGCCATCGTCACGGCGTCCATCACCAATGAATCCGTCGACGAACTCGGCCTCGTCAAAGGCAAGGCGGCCTATGCGGTCGTCAAATCCTCGGATGTGATGATCGGAATCGATTAGGAGACGAAGCGGATGACGGGTCGCGCGATATCGGCATTCGGCCTCACGCTTGCGCTGGCGTTCGTTTGCAGCGGCGCGTGGGCGCAGGACAAGACAGGTTGCGATCAATTCAAATGGAGCGTGGCGCGCGAGCGCGCCTGGTTCGGCGCCGAACGCAAGCCTGTCGCTTCCGGCGCGACGATCGCGGCGGAGCAAGGCTATGCCGTCACCTTGGCCCCCAATGAATCCGTCGCGTTTCGCACGCCGCCGGAGAAGGCGCTGAAACCTGGCGGCTTCGGCGCGACGCTGGCCGTTGCGAATATCGACAAAGCCGGCTCCTATGAGATCACGCTGTCGGACGAGGGGCGGATCGACGCGGTCCAGGACAATTCTCTCGTAAAATCCACCGATTTCTCCGGGCAGAAAGGTTGTCCCGGCGTGCGCAAAAGCGTGCGCTTCGACCTGAAGGCCGGGCCCCTGACGGTCCAGATCAGCAACGCGCCGGCCGCCGCCATCGATCTGGCGATTGCGCCCGCGCAATAGGCCGCTTGCCGCGCCTCGCGATCCGACGCAACATCACGGCAAACGTCAGGGACGGCCATGCCGACGCGCCTCACGATTCGCCTTGATTTTGACGACAGCCGGCGGCTTGGCCCCGGCAAAATCGCTTTGCTCGAATCGATTGGCGAGACCGGATCGATTTCGGCGGCGGGGCGCGCCCATTCCATGTCCTACCGCAAGGCGTGGCTGCTAGTCGAAGAGATGAACCGCATGTTCGTCAAGCCGCTGGTCGCCGCCCGGCCCGGCGGAATCAACGGCGGCGGCGCCGAACTGACCGCCGCGGGCGCCCAGGTCATCGCGCTCTATCGCGCAGCGGAGCGCAAGATGCGGGTCGGCGCCAAGGCCGAGATCGCGCAGATGGAGAAAGCGCTGGCGGCGATCGGGTGAGATCGCGACTGTCATTGCGAGCGGAGCGAAGCAACCCAGGGGTCGAGGGCTTTGCTGAATTGTTCACAGTGTGCAATCAGAAAAACCGTGATCGCGCCGCTTTAGCTTGAATCGGTGAAGTCACGACTCGTGGGTTGCTTCGCTCCGCTCGCAATGACGATAGCGGCGGCCCTCGAATATCGGCGCACTTTCTTTCCACCCAAGGAGCAAGCTTTGTCATTCGCGCAATATCCCAGTCTCAACGGCGCTGTCGTGTTCGTCACCGGCGGCGCATCGGGCATCGGACGGGACATGGTCCGGGCTTTTGCCGCCCAAAAGGCGCATGTCGGTTTCGTCGACATCGATGTGGAGGGCGGACGCAAGCTGGCGGAGGAATTAACGAGCGCGGGCGCGACGGCGCGGTTCGAGCCCTGCGATCTGCGCGACATCGCGGCGCTTAAAAGCGCTTTCGCCAGGTTGAAGAGCGCTGTCGGGCCGGCCGGCGTCCTCGTCAACAATGCGGCGCGCGACGACAGGCATGGCTGGGAGGACGTGACCCCCGATTATTACGACGAGCGCATCGCCGCCAATCTTCGCCATATGTTCTTTGCGATCCAGACGGTCGCGCCCGACATGATCGCGGCCGGCAAAGGATCGATCATCAACTTCGGCTCGAATTCATGGTTCGAAGCGGCGGGCGGCATGCCCGTCTACACCACGTCCAAAGCAGCGGTGCATGGCATGACCCGCGCTTTCGCGCGCGATCTTGGCAAGCACCGCATCCGCGTCAACACGATCGTGCCCGGCTGGGTGATGACAGAGCGGCAGAAGGCCCTATGGGCCAAGCCTGAGGCGATCGCGCGCCACCTCGCCCGCCAATGCCTGCCCGACCTGATCGAACCGGTCTATCTCGCGCGCATGGCGCTGTTCCTCGCTTCCGACGATTCGGCGATGTGCACGGCGAATAATTATATGGTCGAGGCCGGATCGATATAGAAACGCTGCTAGGATCGCGGCGTGCCGGTCGCTTCGCCTTGCAATGCCGGCCGCAGCCTACCGCTATCAGAGACTCGACAAACCTAAAGCCTGCCGCCGCTGATGGCGTCTGATACCAAGCCTCTGAACAAGCCTCTGAAAGAGAGACTTTTTGATTATACTGGTTTGCTTGCCTGATCGTCATGGCCGCGCTTGTCACGGCCATCCACGCCGCGCCGCCGTCGCAAGACTTGAGAGCGTATCGCGTCAGCGCCGCGTGGATGGCCGGAACAAGTCCGGCCATGACGGCGAAGAGGCGGCGAGCGGCAAGTCAAGCTCGTCGAGTTCTAACCGCAACCGGATCGACGCGATGGCGGCAGTGTATGAAATCGGCGCATAAGCTCAAAATTCCAGTAATCGTATGGGTCGCCGCCTCATGCGGCGCCGGATTGCATATCGCCATAGCCCAGACGGCGAACTCGCCGGAGCCGCAAGCTGCCGTCACCGATTGCGATCGCGACGCCGCGAGCGACTTCGATAAAATGAGCCCCGTCGCCGGAATCCCTTTCAGCAAAATCGATCCGAAGACTGCCATTCCCGCCTGTCTCGACGCTGTGGCCAAAAACCCTGACTCGGCCAGACTGAATTTCCAACTGGGCCGCGCGTACGATGCGAACAAGGACTTTCCCAACGCGCTGAAATTTTTCCTGAAAGCGGCGAGGTCGAATTTCGCGCTCGCCGAAGTCAATCTCGGCTCCCTCTATTTCAACGGCCAGGGCGTCGAGAAAGATTACGGCGAAGCGGCCAAATGGGACCGGCTCGCCGCCGATCAGGGGCTCGCGCCGGCGCAAGCCGCTCTCGGATCGCTGTATGTCCTGGGCCAAGGCGTGGCGCGGGATTACGCGGAGGCGGAGAGGCTGCTGCGTCTGGCCGCTTCGCAAGGCTTCGCCCCGGCCGAAAACGCTCTGGGAGATTTATACGCTAGAGGTCAAGGCGTGGAGCGCGACGCCAGCCAGGCGATGAAATGGTACGCATTGGCCGCCGACCACGGCTATGGGCCGGCGCGAACGAGCCTCGATGCGCTCAACGCGATGGCCGCTCGCGACACGCAAACTCCAGCCGGCGGCGCTATCGCGACGCGCCCTCCAACGACATCGGACCCAAACGCTCCACGCTATGTCGAAGCTCCCGCCGGGGAAGGTTACTCGCCCGTCAAAATAACCGTGAAGCAGCCGGACAGTCGAATTTCGAACCGCGTCGCGGCGACAGCGATAGAAATAGCGCCCTCGTCTCCCGACTTCTCCATGACCGGCTTTGCGGTGAACAAGGGCAATTGTCGCGTCTATATCCAGGACCCGACCGCCCTGCTGATCGGCGGCGGCGCGCAAGCGGGTGAGAATAGTAGCGGGCGGCAAGCGGAAGTGGAAAAAATCTCCCTCATCCCGCCGCCCTTCAATCCGCCGGTAGCGGCGAAGCTTGGCCAATATATGACTTTTTATGTCGATCCATCCGTCTGCGACATTAGGGAAGTGGAGGTTCTCGTTAACGGATTCGAGTGGAAATGGACGCCGGGTTAAACGGGCGGAGGCTCTCCGCCGGGCGGCGACTTCGTCGCGGTCCATAGGGTCATGTCCCAGGCGTTGCGAATGCCGGCGAACAGTAAGGTCAGCAGCGCGGCGGCGATCATCTCGACGCTCGCCGGCCGTTGCATGAGCAGCAGCGCCGCCGCGATCAGCATCATGAGATATCCCAGCGCCGGGATCGCCGCGTAAAATATCCGGTCGCTGAGATCGACCTTGAACCTTCGCTGGATCATCAGGCGAAACACGATGCTTGCGCAATAGATCAGTCCGAGCAGCCATCCGGCGCCGAGCAGGCCGCCAAAACTCCACCAGCTCTGCGAGGGTACGCAGCCCCATATGCAAGTGAACAAAACCGCGGCGAAATGCACGACGGTCGGCGTGAGGAAAGAGTTCAGCGGCGTGCGGTGCTCTTCCCTGAACGCGCTGGCGCCGATCGACGCCGCGACGAACAAGAGGCCGACCAGCGTCGCCGAGGCCGCGCCGACGAGCGCGTAGAAATCGCGCCAGGCGTGAAGCAGATCGGCGAGCGAGGGGGACGTGTCCATGGATGGCGCCGATGTAAAGGGGCGGCAAAGTCATGCCATGCGGTCCGAGCGCTGTCACCCCGAGGAGATTGTCGCGAAGCGCAGCATGGCCAAACCTGTGGCGAATGCATTGCGTCCGCCTCGACAATCAACACGCGGCTTCTGCAAGCCGGCTGTTATTGCGAACGGACCGCGCTGATGTGAGAATTGCGTCGCGATGGCCGCGACCCGCGATAAAATCTACGGAGCGCGGATCGGACGCGGCGGCCGCAAGCCGTCCATCAGGATGTCGATCAGGCGTAGCGCGCTGGCCTGCCAGTCCGGGCTGGCGACGCCATAGGTGAAGCCGACCAGCGCCCGCAAAAGATCGTTCGAATCGACGTCCGGACGGATGGCGCCGATGGCGCCCGCGCGGTCCACGAGCAAACGCATCGCGTCGGTGATCTGTGCGCCCGAGGATGCATAGAGCTGCGATGCGCCGCCGCCGATAGACCCCAGAGCAGGCGCGATGACCTTCTTCGTGGCGACGTAGTCGACGAACAGCCGCATCCATTCGTGCAGAGCCTCGCCGGGCGCCAACGACGCGAGAAGGCGCGTCGCCGAACCGGCCAATTGCTGGACCTCGCGGCGGTAAACCGCCTCAACGATCGCGCCGCGAGTCGGAAAATGCCGATACAACGTGCCGATCCCGACGCCTGCGCGGCGGGCGATTTCGTCGAGGCTCACTTCCGCGCCGAGATCGGCGAACGCCGCCTTCGCCGATTCCATCAGCCGTTCGCGGTTCCGTTGCCCGTCCGCGCGCGGCTTCCGCAGGGGCGCCGCAGCCTCCGCATGCTTCTCTCGCGGTCTGCGAAGGGCTGGCCTCTCGGCCTTGGCGTTCACAATTTACAGTCCCTTGATAAACGGAGGGCCTCTCCGTATATGACGGAGACATCCTCCGCTTACAGGCCTCGCCAGCTTTTGGCAATCATCGCGGCCCGGCTTGGCGCGGATGGAGATTGACGCCAAACAGCGGAGAAAATCATGACCGGACCATTTGGAGCGACTTCGACAACGGACGAAGTCCTTGCAGGCGTGGACCTCAGAGGCAAGCGCATTCTCGTCACGGGCGCCTCCGCCGGGCTTGGCGTCGAAACCGCCCGCGCCCTGTCCGCCCATGGCGCCTTGGTGGTCGGCGCCGCGCGCGACCTGAACAAGGCCAAGGCCGCGACCGAAGAGGTTCGCGCCCAGGCCGCGAACGGCGGCGGGCTGGAGCTGATCGAACTCGATCTCGCCTCGCTCGCCAGCGTGCGCGCCTGCGCCGACGCCCTGGTTTCCGCCGGCAAACCGTTCGACCTCGTTATAGCCAACGCCGGAATCATGGCCTGTCCGAAGAGCCAGACGTCCGACGGCTTCGAAACCCAGTTCGGCACCAACCACCTCGGCCATTTCGTCTTCGTCAACCGCATCGCCTCGCTGCTGAAGCCCGGCTCGCGCCTCGTCAACCTGTCCTCGGCGGGCCACCGCTTCTCCGACGTCGACCTCGACGACCCGAACTTCGAACGCACCCCCTATACCGAGTTCGGGGCCTATGGCCGTTCGAAGACCGCCAACATATTGTTCGCCGTCGAGTTCGACCGGCGCCACAAGGCGAATGGGGTGCGGGCGACGGCCCTGCATCCGGGCGGCATCCAGACTGAGCTTAGCCGCTACTTGACGCCCGAGGTCAGGCAGCAATTGACAGGCCGCATTGAGCGGATCAATGCGGCCAATGCCGCGGCGGGCTTGCCGCCCTTTACCTACAAGACCATCCCGCAGGGCGCGGCGACGTCGGTCTGGGCCGGAATCGTCGCCTCCGCAGACGAAGTCGGCGGTCGCTATTGCGAGGACTGCCATGTGGCGCAACGCGTCGAAGGCGCGGAGGTCATGGCCGGCGTGCGCGACTATGCGCTCGACCCGGAGCACGCCAAGGCGCTGTGGGCCAAGAGCGAGGAAATGGTGGGCGAGCGGTTCTGACCGCTCGGCTAACCGCGCAGCGCTCCGGCGGCGACCGCTTGTTCCGCGCGCCCGAGTCTCGCGTTATCCACAGGTATGGCCAGCACGTCGTAGAAGCCGCCACCCGCGGCGAGGTTCGCGAGTTCGACCAAAGTGAAGGCGTCGTTATCAGAATTGCGCTCGCCGACATTGCGGAAGAAGCGATAGCCATAAGGGCGTAGAAATGTTTCGACATCGATATGGCCGACGCCGTAACGCGCCATTTGTTCGCCCACGATCTCGACATAAAGGAGCGGTCTGTCGCGAGCGATGACGCCCTCGGCCGAGCGCAGAACCGCGAGTTCCATTCCCTCCACGTCGATCTTGATCACCGCCGCGCGCCGCACACCGCCGAAGCAGGCGTGCAAGTCGTCGAGCTTGAACGTGACCGCGGCCTCGCCTGCGGAATCGGAAATGAAATAGGTGGCGCTGGTGTGTCCGCCAGTGCGGCGCGGCGTGTGTCGCCCCTCTTGGCCACCCGCTATGCCGTGCACCGGAACGACCCTCCCGACCAATCCCCGATTGCGGAGATTCTGCCAAAGCAACGGAAAACTCTGCGCGTCGGCTTCGACCGCGATCACTTTTCCGGTTTCTCCCGCCGCCGCCGCAAGCGGTATGGCGAAGCCGCCGATATGCGCCCCGATGTCGTAGACGAGATCGCCCTCATCGACGAAGCTGCGCAACAGCGCGATCTCATTCCGAGTATGCGCACCATAGGTTGCGATCTGTCGTGTAGCGAAATCATTCTCGAAGGCGACGAGGGGCCCGAAAATACTCTCCACGACAATTGTTGGCGATTGGACGCCGATCGGATTGCTCATCGCACGCGCACCATGCCGAGGAGGCCGGACATTAACCTCCGAAAAGGCGTTTTCGCAACGCGTGCATCGTTGCCGGCGCGCTGCTCGCCGCCCGCGACCTGATCGGTTTTTAGCGACCCAATGTGTTTGAACGATGTGAGAAAACTCATTGGCGCTCGCTGAAAGGCGCGCGCGGCCGCAGCCACGCGCGAACTTCCGCCGACAGGCGAAGCCGCGCGTCAAACAGGGCGCTTGCATCGCCCGCTCCATTCGAAGCGAGCCAATGATAGTGGATGTGGGCCAGCGGCGCGGGAACGGGCGTTGTCATCTCGTCAAGCAGATGAAGCGGAAAATTGTAAGCATCCGAGAGAATCTCTACGCGGCGGCCGCTCCGGACGGAGGCCAGAGAAAACGCCGCCTGGCTTGTCCCCCAATAAGCGCTGCCGGCCTTGCTGACTATTTCCGCGCCGCTTCTTATCGCAATGTCTCTGCCCTCCCAAGGCCTGAGGTCGGCCGCGACCAATCGCAGGAAATATTCCTCGGCGCGTTCAAAAATCCCACTGGCCCGGCGCGCCGCGAGAAGTCCGCCATTGTAGCTCGCGCGCACTCTCACGCGATCGACGGTCGTCCGGATGACGGGTATTTGCTCGTAGTCCACGCCAGCGACGGCGCAGAGCGCCCGCCAATATTCGTCGAACTCATCCCCCGGACCAGTCGTGCACATGCCTTTAACGTCAACCGGCCGGCCTGCAGCCCAATCGATCTTTGACAAGGCGTTCGGTTCCGCCACGAACAAGGAATCGCTGTCGACCTGCACCATGATCGGAGGCCCGGACCGGCGCGCCACATGAGCGAGCGCATGCACTTTGAATGAGGGCCCGTAGTCCGGACAGGCGCTGTCGATTTCGAGGGCGAGATATTCCGCTTGCAGACGATCGAGCATCTTGAGCGTCGCATGCGACGGGCGGCGGGATTTTCTGGGCGATACGACCGTGATCGCAGACGACGAAAGGGCTCCCCCGAAGCGCCGAATGCTCTCGCACAGCAAAAGCGCCTGTCTCTCAAGAATGCCGGCCTCGGCAATGAGGACAAACTCCACCTGCTGCGGCGCGGCGTCTCTCCGGCTGTCAACAGACTCTTCGTCATACATATCCGGCAATGGCGCCCCCCTAAAAGCACCATAGGCGAACGTCGCGTAGATTTTACCTTTATATCAAATCTACGGACCTCTTGGAGGCTGTCGCTAACCACGTTCGGCACGCAAGCGCTTTATTTTCAGTCGCTTGCAACGTGAAAAGAAGCGCGATCGGCGATCGCGCCTACAGGTCGCCCCCATCAGCTCGCTTCTAAGAACCGCTCCGCCGCCGCCAGATCGACCGACACGATCTGGCTGACCCCGCGCTCGGCCATCGTCACGCCGAACAGGCGGTCCATGCGCGCCATCGTGATCGGATTATGGGTGATGGTGACGAAACGTGTGTCGGAGCGCTTGCGCATTTCCTCCAAGAGGTCGCAGAAGCGCTCGACGTTGGAATCGTCGAGCGGCGCGTCGACTTCGTCGAGCACGCAGATCGGCGAGGGGTTGGTGAGGAACACCGCGAAGATCAGCGACATCGCGGTCAACGCCTGCTCGCCGCCCGACAGAAGCGTCAGCACCTGCGGCCGCTTGCCGGGCGGGCGGGCGAGAAGCTCAAGGCCGGCCTCGAGCGGATCGTCGGATTCGATCAGTTGCAATTCGGCCGAGCCGCCCTCGAACAAGGTTCCGAACAATTCGCCAAAATGCTTGTTGACGACATCGAAGGCCGCAAGCAGCCGCTCGCGCCCTTCCTTGTTGAGGTTCTGGATCGCCTGGCGCAACCGCTTGATCGCCTCGGTCAGATCGTCGCGTTCAGATGTCAGCCGGTCGCGGCTCGCCTCGACTTCCACAAGTTCGTCATCGGCGCGCAGATTGACGGCGCCGAGCCGCTCGCGCTCCTGTTTCAGGCTCTCGAGCTTGCGCTCGACCGCAGGATGATCAGGCGGCGTCTCGCCGGTCTTGAGTCCGGCAAGCGCAGCCAGACCCAAAGGCTCAGCCTCCAGCTCCACCTGAATCGTATGCAGCAGCGCCTCGCGGCGCTGGCGCGCGCCTTCGACGCGCTCTTCGGAGGCCGCGCGCGCCTCGCGCGCCACGCTCATCGCCTCAAGCGCCGCCCTGGCGGCGCGATCGGCCTCCGCCAGACCCGTCTCGGTGGCGGCGCGCTGATCGCTCGCTTCTTTACGCGCCGCTTCCGCGGCGTCGATCTCGCCGATCAGCGCGCGGCGCTGTTGCAGGAAGGCGGTGGGCGCTTCGGCGAGCGTCTCCAGTTCGGCGCGCGCTTTTGTCTGGCGATCCTCGATTTCGACGATCTGAACCTGCGCCTTTTCGCGCCGCGCGCGCCATGAGGCCAGATCGGCCGCGATCGCCTGGCGGCGGCGCTCACGCGCTTCGCTTTCCCGTGCGATCGATTGAACCGCCGCGCGCGCCTCGACGCATTCGGCGCGCTCTTGCGCCGCCTGCGCGCGCGCCCGCTCCAGTTGCAGCGTCAATTCGTCGGTCGCGATCAACCCCGCCAGGGCCGCCTCGGCCTGCCGGCGGCGCTCGGCGGCCTCGTCGCGCGAGGCTTGCGCGCGGGCGGCCGCTTCATCGAGCGCCGAAAGCCGCGCCAGCACTTGTGCGCGCCGACGCTCGCTCGCGGCCATTTTTTCGCGCGCCGCGTCAGCCAGACCGCGCGCCTCGCGCGCGCGCTGCCTTGCGCCGGCCTCGGCGCTCGCTGCGTCGCGCAAAGCCGCCTGAACCCGTGCGGCTTCGGCTTTGGCGATTTCCGCCGCCTGACGCGCCTGCTCCGCCTCGATGGAGAGATCGCCAAGGCGATTCTTCTCGACAAGGCGGCGGGCCGCCGGAGTCGGCGCTTCGGCCGCCGAAACGAACCCGTCCCAACGCCAGAGATCGCCTTCGCGCGAGACGAGACGCTGGCCGACTTGCAGCAGCGGGCGCAAGGCGCGGCCCTGTTCGCGCGTGACGATTCCAATCTGCGCGAGGCGACGGCGCAAGGCGGCCGGCGCCTGAACGAGGCCGGCCAGCGGCTCGACGCCGCCAGGCAGCGCCGGGTCGGCGTCCTCGCCCGCCGCGTCCGCCCAATGCGCGGGCGCGGATGTGTTGGTCGACGCATCGAGGTCGTCGCCCAAAGCCGCGCCCAAAGCCGCCTCATAGCCCTTGGCGACGCTGGTTTGTTCAAGGACGGTCGGCCACAGGCCGCCCGACGCCGAGCCGAGCAGCTTGGTCAGCGTGCCGACCTCGGTCTCAAGCCGCTGCGCCTTGCGCTCGGCTTCGCTCAAGGGCGCGCGGGCGCGCGTCTCGGCCTCGCGGGCGCGCCCATGCGCCGCCTCGGCCTCTAGCGCATCGGTCTCAGCCTGCCCCAATGCGCTATTCAACGCCTCAAGCGATCGCGCCTGATCCTCAAGGTCCGCCTGGTCGGCGCCTGCGCCTTGCAGTCCGGCGCGCTCGCGCTCGATCGTTGCGCATTCCTCGGTGAAGCGGGCCAGACGGCGCGTCTCCTCGGCGAGAGCGGCGCCGAGCGCGTTGCGCCGCGCATTGAGATCGGACAAGGCCGCCTGCGCTTCGGCGAGCCGCGCCTCGCTGACCTGAAGGGCGCGTTCGCCATCGGAGAGGCGCGCCTGCGCCGCGCCGGTCAATTCCGCGCTCGCGCCGGACTGGCCGGCAAGCGCCGCCTCTTCCTCTGCAAGCCGTCCGGAAACGCCGGCCGCATCGTCGATCAACGCCGCTTCGCGCGCCAGATCGTTGGCCAATTGGCCGATGCGGCGCTCCAGTTCCGCCGTGCGCTCCTTGGCGCGCCGCTCTTCGCCCTCCAGCGCCTCGCGCGCCAGAACAAGGCGATGCAAGGCGGCGCCGGCGCGCGCTTCCTCTTCGCGCAGCGGCGCCAGGGCCGCCGCGGCGACAGCCTGGGCGCGGGCGGCCTCGGCCTGAACGCGCGTGCGTTCGGCGACTTCGCGCACGTCGGCCTCAAGCCGGCGCTGCGCTTCGGTGAATTTCGTCTCGCATTCGCGCCAGGCGATATGCAGAGCCAGCGCTTCGTTGCGGCGGATGTCGGCGGCGAGGCCCTTGTAACGCTGCGCCTGCCGCGCCTGACGCTTCAGGCCGTCGATCTGCGCATCGATCTGTTTGAGCACGTCCTCCAGCCGCAGCAGATTGTCTTCGGCGCCTTTCAGCCGCAGCTCGGCTTCGTGACGGCGCGAATGCAGACCTGACACGCCTGCCGCCTCTTCGAGGATGAGACGGCGCGCCTGCGGCTTGGCGGCGATGATTTCGCCGATCTGGCCCTGACGCACCAAAGCGGGCGAGCGGGCGCCGGTCGAGGCGTCGGCGAACAGCAATTGCACGTCTTTTGCGCGCACCTCGCGTCCGTTGACGCGATAGGTCGAGCCGGACTCGCGCTCGATCCGCCGCGTCACCTCGATCACCTCGGAATCGTTGAAGGCGGCGGGCGCCTTGCGGTCGGAATTATCGAGGACGAGGCCGACCTCGGCGATATTGCGCGCCGGCCGATTGCCCGACCCCGAGAAGATGACGTCGTCCATCCCCGAGGCGCGCATGCTCTTGTAGGAGCTTTCGCCCATCACCCAACGCAGGGCTTCGACAAGATTGGACTTGCCGCAGCCATTGGGGCCGACAATGCCGGTCAACCCGGCTTCGATCTTGAAATCGGTCTGGTCGCAAAAGGATTTGAAGCCGGCCAGACGAAGCCTGTCGAATATCATTGCCCGGGCCACCCTGTCCTAAATGGGCGCAAATCCGCCCCGCGGCGAATCGTCGGGGCTGGGTTAACCATCCAATACGGGATTTTGCACGGCTCGATCAATATCGCCTCTTTGCGGTCGCACGCGGCGCCAAACGCCCGCTACGCGCACACAAAGCGCCGCCGGGATCAAGGGCGGCCTGCCAGAATCCTGTGCGAAACGGCCTATTTCAGCAAGGGCTCCAGCACTTTATCGAAATCCTCGATCGGCAGCTCGCCGTTCATCGTGCGGCCGTTGACAAAGAAAGTCGGCGTCGAATTGACCTTGAACTTCTTGGCAGCGTCCTCGCGGGTCTGGTTGACCTGGTCGTAAAGGCCCTGATTTTTCAGGCAAGCCTCGAAATCGGCCTGCGAAATGCCGGCCTGCTTGACAGTGGCGGCCAGGGCGTCGATCGGTTTATCGACGAAAGCCCAACTTTTCTGCTGGGTGTAGAGCAGGTCGACGACGGCGTTGCGCTTGTCCGGCCCGGCGCAACGCGCGAGCATGAAGCCGGCGGTGGCGAGCGGATCGAGCGGGAATTCGCGCAGGATGAACCTGACCTTGCCGGTATCGACATATCTCGCCTTGAGCGCCGGCCAGGTCTCTTCGTGAAAGGCGGCGCAATGGACGCAAGTCATTGAAGCATATTCGATAATGGTGACCGGGGCGCCCGCCGGCCCCAATGCGATATCGGGCAACGGACCCGGCGCCATCAACTGGTCGACCGGAACCATGGCCTGCGCCGACGCGGGCGCCGGACCGAACGCAAGGCCAAGCGCCATCAGGCAGGGCGCGGCAAAGGCGAGAAACCGGCGGCGGGCGTTCGAATCTTGGCGGGACAGGCTGGCGGGGGTCACGGTCGCTCCCAAATGAATGCGCGGCGGCCGGAAGGAATCGCCGCCGCCTGGCTCAAAATACCTTCGAACAACAAAGTGGCAAGAAACGGACGCGTGATGAAAGCGATTCTGCCGGTCCGGGCTCGGGGAATTGCGCGCTATCGCGCCGGCTTGCCACAAAAAAACGCCGGCTCAAAGGCCGGCGCTTCCGTTTCGACGGAGCGATCGCTTTTACTGGCGATATTGCTGGATACGTGTCGTGCGCAGACCGGCGAGCCCGAATTGGTCGATCGACATCTGCCAACTCAGGAATTCATCGACCGTCAGCGTATAGCGCGAGCAGGCTTCGTCGAGAGAAAGAAGACCGCCGCGCACTGCCGCGACGACTTCCGCTTTTCGCCGGATAACCCAACGTTTGGTGGATGGGTGCGGCAGATCGGCAATCGTCAACGGGCTGCCATCCGGACCAATCACGTATTTCACCCTGGGGCGAAGCGTTTCACTCATGTTACTCTCGCATACTCGGACGCAAAGTTCATGATCGAGACATTAGACCCGCGGATTTAAGATTTACCTAAACCAGACCCGTCGATTTCCCCTAAAAAATGTCTCAAAACGCTCTGAATTGTTTCGATTTTATTATCAGAAGCCCCTCCGAGGCGGCTTTCGCCAGGCAGATGGCTCCGACAACGCTTATGGGGCGCCGCAGCGGCGCTGAGTCCGCGGCGCGGTCGTTTACGCCATTTCGCTTGCATCCGGCGCAATAATAACCATTTTGGCGGCCAAGCGCCCGGGTTGGCCGGGCTGGACCTTACATGCTCGCGCCAAGCCCCGCCCAGGATATCGCCCGCGATGTTCCCTTGAATTCGCTTGGCCTCGCCAAGGCGCCGTGGCAAACGCGCGTCGTCGTCGCCATGTCGGGCGGCGTCGATTCCTCCGTCGTCGCCGCTCTGATGGCCGCCGAGGGCTATGACGTCGTCGGCGTGACCTTGCAGCTTTACGACCACGGCGCGGCGACCCATCGCAAGGGCGCCTGCTGCGCCGGGCAGGACATTCATGACGCGCGCGACGTCGCCGCCAAACTGGGCATTCCCCATTACGTACTCGATTATGAAGCGCGGTTTCGCGAAAAAGTGATCGAGCCTTTCGCGCGGAGCTATGTCGCCGGTGAAACGCCGATCCCCTGCGTCGCGTGCAACCAGCACATCAAATTCGCCGATCTCTTCGACACCGCCAAAGATCTGGGCGCCGACGTGCTGGCGACCGGCCATTACGTCGTGTCCAGCGACGATGGGCGGGGCGGGCGGGCGCTCCACCGCGCCGCCGATCCCGAGCGCGACCAGAGCTACTTCCTGTTTGCGACCACGCGCGAACAGCTTGACCTGTTGCGCTTTCCGCTCGGCGGCCTGCCCAAGGCGCAGGTGCGCGAACTCGCCCGCCAGCAGGGCCTCGCCATCGCGCAAAAGGCCGATAGCCAGGACATCTGCTTCGTGCCGACCGGACGCTACAGCCAGATGATCGAACGCTTGATGCCTGGCGCGGCGAACCCCGGCGACATCGTGCATATCGACGGCCGGGTGCTCGGCCGTCACGCCGGCATTATCCATTACACGATCGGCCAGCGTCGCGGACTGGGCGTCGCCGCCGCCGAGCCTCTCTATGTCACGGCGCTCGACGCGAAGGGCGCCAAAGTCATTGTCGGCCCGCGCGAAGCGCTGGCGACGCGCCGCATTCGCTTACGCGACGTCAACTGGCTCGGCGACGGGCGCCTGGAAGACCTCGACGTACAGGGTCTCGATATCGCGGTGCGCGTGCGCTCGACCCGAGAACCGACGCCCGCGCGTCTCATGCCGGATGGAATTGTTGAACTGCTTGAGGCGGAGACCGGCGTATCGCCCGGTCAGGCCTGCGTCTTCTATGCCTCGACCGCGCCGGACGCGCGCGTGCTCGGCGGCGGCTTCATCCGCGCGAGCGAACCCTTCTCCCGAGAATCGGGAGAAGGCAGCCTTCGCGTAAGCGAAGGTCGGATGAGGGCCTAGAAGCTGGGCGTGTCGGAAAAAGGGACCTGCCCACCGAAACGCCCTCATCGCCCGAACCGCTCCGCCTTGTCATAGGCCGCGTTGATGCGCGCGAGGCGTTTCTGCAGCATCGGGCGCATGTCGGGATGCGTGAAAATATAGAGATCGCCGTCGACGATCCCCTGCAAGGCGCGCGCAGCGACTTCGGCAGGTTCGATGCCCGTGGCGACGAATTCGCGCACGCGCGCCGCATGCGCGGCGGCGGCTTCCGACAGCGGCGCATCCGCGTCGCTCGCAAGATCGGCCGGCGCATTGCGCTCGCTCTGCGCAATGCCGGTGCGCGCAAAGCCAGGGCACAGAACGCTGACGCCAATATTCGAACCGCGCAATTCGTAAGACAATGTTTCTGAAATGCCGACCACGGCCGCCTTGCTCGCGCTATAGGGCCCGTCATTGGGCTGGCCGAGCATGCCCGCCATCGACGCCGTATTGAGGAAATGGCCGCCCTCGCCATGGGCGCGCATGTGCGGCAGGAACACCGCGACGCCGTGCACGACGCCCATCAGATTGACCGACAGCACCCAATCCCATTGGCGATCGGGCAATTCGTCGATGCCGCCGGGCCGGCCGCCGACCCCGGCATTGTTGCACACGAGATGCACGCGCCCGAAAGCGGCGATCGCGTCATCGGCTGCCTTTTGCAGGGAGGCGCGATCGGCGACATCGCAGACGAAACCGCGCGCCCGATTGTTGTCGACCTTCAGGCCTTCCAGCGCCTTGGCCAGCGCCGCTTCCTCGATATCGGCGAGCGCGACATTCATGCCCTCGTTTAGAAACAGCTTGGCGAATTCCAGCCCGAAGCCGCTCGCCCCCCCGGTGATGAACGCCGTCTTGCCCTTCAGATCGCGCAATCTCGTCTCCTCCCTATCCTGCTTGCCGCGCAGGCTGCGCCATTTTTATATCGCCAACAAGGGCGCCAAGAGGATGCGGATCGCCCGATCCTACAAAATCGTGATGCGTGTTTCCATCGTGAACGCGCGCCGACGCCTTGCTTCTGTCCGGCGCGAGGTTCAGAAAATGGCGCGATGACGAAATCGATTCATGGCGGCTGACACTCTCGATTCGCGCGCCGATCGCCTGCACGCGACCTCTTCCGCCGCCTCGCGCCAGCGCATGCGCGCCATCGCCCTGATGTGCGCGTCGACAATCTTTTTCGCCGGGCTCGACACGTCGGTCAAATCGCTGAGCAGCGTTCTGCCGGCCATCGAGATCATATGGGCGCGCTATGTGGCGGCCGCCATCGTCGGGCTTGTCGCAGTGCGGCCCTTCACGCATCCCGCCGTTTTCCGCTCCAGCCGTCCCGTCCTGCAGATCATCCGCTCGCTGCTGCTGCTGGCGTCGACCACGACGAATTTTCTGGCGCTACGTCAGCTCCAATTGGCCGAAACCTCGACCATCAATTTCCTGACGCCCTTGTTCGTCGTGCTGCTGGCCGGCCCGCTGCTCGGCGAATGGGCGGGCGGCGGACGGCTCGTCGCGGTCGCGATCGGCTTCATCGGCGTCGTCGTCGCGACAGGCCCCGGAACCAGCGCCTTTCATCCCGTGGTCCTCGTCGCGGTCGCCGGCGTCGCATGCAACGCCGGCTACGCGCTGGCGACGCGCATGCTGGCGCGCTCCGATTCATCGCGGACGACGCTGACCTGGACGCCGATCGCCGGCGTCGTGCTGCTGACGCCGCTATTGCCCTTCATCTGGATCAATCCGCCGACCCTCTCCGCGCTGGCGATCATGGTGGGCATGGGCTTTTTCGGCGCGGGCGGCCATTGGCTGCTGATCCTCGCCCATGAGCGCGCGCCCGCCTCGGTGCTGACGCCCTTCAGCTATACGCAATTGCTATGGATGATCATCTCCGGCCTCGTCGTATTCGGCGACCGGCCGACCGGCGCGGTTCTGATCGGCGCTGGCATTGTCGTTGGCTGCGGGTTCTATCTCATCTGGCGCGAGCGGGCGGCGCGACAGAAATAGGACGCCCTTCACATTGCCGCGCCCTGCCGCCGCCGCAGGATCATCTTCATCCCATGCGCCGGCCTCAGCGTCACGCGCGCGACCGGCGACACGGGATGACCGGGCGCCAGATCGAACCGGAACGCGCGGAGCAAATGGCCGAGCACCGCCATCATCTCCAGCATCGCAAAGCCCATGCCGATGCAAACGCGCGGGCCGGCGCCAAACGGAATGTAAGCGTAGCGGTCGATGGAATCGCGATTGGCCCCCAGAAAGCGCTCGGGATCGAAAGCGTCCGGATCCTTCCACAACAGGCGATGGCGATGCAGTAGGAAGGGCGATACCGTGACCACGGTTCCCGCGCGAATGCGGCGGCCCGCCAGCACATCGGGACCGATCGCCTCGCGGCTCAGCATCGCGGCGGGCGGATAGAGCCGCAGCGCTTCCTCCAGCACCGCCTTCGTCACAGGCAGCGCTTCGGCGAAGCCTTCGACATTGGCCGGATCGAAATGCGCGTCGATCTCCGCCTCGACCCGCGCCCGCCAATCGGGGGCCTGCGAAAGCAGATAGAGCGTCCAGGTCAAGGCGTTGGCCGTCGTCTCATGGCCGGCGCCAATGAAGGTGACGATATTGGCGCGCACATCGTCTTCGCTAATGCCCTTGCCTGTTTCGGGGTCCTGCGCGGCGAGCAGAAGAGTCAGGATATCGTTGGGCGCGCCGGCGCCGGAGGCCAGCAGGCTCTTGCGGGCGCCGATGATATTGTCGACCGCGCGGGCGAAGAATTCGAGGGCGCCCCGTCCGCGCAGGCGTCCGAATCGCGGCAGAAACTGGGGCGCGCCGAGCAGATCGAGGGGATCGATGCGGCCGATCGTATCGAAATAGCGGGTCATCGCGACCTGGAATTCACTGGCGTCGCGGCCGAGCCCCTGCGAAAATAAAGTCTGCTCGAGCATTTCCAACGTCACCCGCGCCATTTCTACCGACACGTCGACAACGCGCCCCTCGCGCTTGGGCGCGAGGCGTGCGACAGCCGCGACGGCGACGCGATGCATGGCGGGCGCGAAGGCGGGAATCTGGCGCGCCGAAAACAGCGGCGCCAGCGCCCGCCTTTGCGCGCGCCAATCCTCGCCGTCGACGGTCAGCAGGCCGTTGCCGAGGCCCAGGCCCAGCACCCGCAATTGCAGCGCGTCCTTGCGGTAATTGGCTGAATTGTCGAGGAAGATGCGGCGCACCGCGGCGGGCTCGTTGACCACCGCCCGTTCGCCCAGAATGGTGTTGCCCATCAGGATCGGCTGCTCGTAATGGGCCTTCGACCAGATTTCGAGCGGATTGCGCCGCAGCGCCAGGATCATCCGCAACACTCCGATCGGCCCGTCATGCGGAACGGGCTTGGGCGGCCGGAAGGCAGTCGAGGGGATCGATGCAAGGCTCATCGGGGCGCTCGATGTTCGAGGACGCAAGGCTACTCCGCATGTAGGCGTCGCCGGGGCGATTGACGAGACGCGGGTTAGCCCCGGCGATCTGGAATTTCCTTGCTCGACGCCGAAAAAGCGCGGCGCCGGCGAAGGATACGTTTTTCGCGCCCTTGAAAACCCTCGGCAATTTTCGAGGTCCGCCAAATCTATTGCAAGCTTTTTTCGGGCGACATTGTTTGATATCAAGGGGTTGCAAGGGTTTACAGGCAAAAAAAAATTGGGTGCGCGTTTTTGAATTCTCCTTTCGGTGCGTGCGATCTCGCTTCGCGCGGGCGCTCAGGCCGCGGCGCGCGCGAGCGCCCTCGATCTGAGCGCCCATTCAAACCAGGCGCGAGAGGAGGATGGGGCAGAAAGTCACGATTGTCCAGAAAATATTTCTGTTAAACAGAAATTAGCGCGTTTCCCGACAGCGGCAGGAAGATGGCGATGGAGCAATATCTGGACTCTGAAGGAGATCCTCTGAGCCCATTGATTTTGCGAACCCGAACCTTCATGGCCGGACTTGTTCCGGCCATCCACGCGGCGCCGACGCGATACGCTTTCAAGTCTCGCGAGCGGGACGGCGTGGATGGCCGGGAGGAGCCCGGCCATGACGGCGGAGAGGCGTGCGAGATCACGCTCACGGCGCGGGCGTCATGACATTTTGGTGAGCGAGGCGGCCCAAAAGGCCGCTCTCGGGCGCCAAAATGTCATGGTCAGCAATATGCCGCGCCGACGAGACGCAGTCATCCCGAAGGGACCGAAACGAAGTGTAGGACCGGCGCAGCCTGCGGACGAATGCTTTGCATTCGCCTTGAGTTGACGGCGACTCGGCGGCGTGGCCCTTCCCCGGCACGCAGAGTCCGTCGCCACGAAACGGACATGAAGAAACGCGTGTGAACCGGTTCTGCGCACGATAGTGCACATCGCGTAGCCGAAAAAGGACGCTATTGCACGCGTTCCGACACCTCCGGACGGATAGCCATTATATATCCGCCGAGTCGCAGCCCCTCGCCGCGCCCCCCTCACGCCACCAACACCGCCTTCGCCCCCGGCGTCGCTTCAAATCTCATCGCTTCGTCGATCTCATCCAGACGAAACTCCTTGCCTATCCGCGTCCTGAAAAGCGGATCGTCGATCAAGCCCCGCAAATCGCTCAACGCGGCGCCGAGCTTCTCGCGATTCCGAACCGTCGCGCTTTCGAAATTGCTGAACCTCTTCATCGTCAGATTCCTCATCATGAAAACGACCGACGCGACCGAGATCGGCGCGGCGCCGCCGAGGAAGCCGTAGAAATAGAAGGTCGAATTCGTCGGCGCATGCGGCGCGAGGCGGTTGATCAACTCGCCGCCGACGCCGTCGAAGACCGCCGTCGCGCCAAGCTTCTCCGCCAGCGTCGCAAACCGGCCCTCGAAACTTTCCTCCGACGTCACGAGCACATGCTCCGCGCCCAGCCGACGCAGTTCCTCCTGCGCCGCGGCCGAGCGGACGAGGAACAGCACTGGCGTCTCGCGCCGCCGCGCCAGCGCCAACAGCGCCCGCCCGGTCGCCGAATGGCTCGCCGTGACGACGACGCTCTTGTGGCCTTCCTCGCGGATCTGTTCGAGGAACGCGTAAGCCGTAATCACATTGACGAGCGAGCCGCTATGGTCCCGCGCGCGGACGGAATCGGGGAGGATCAGGCAGCTCAGATAAGGAACCTGCGCGCGTTCGCACCAGAGCCCGATCGTCTCAGAACTCCGGTTCAGCGATCGATAGACCGCGACCTGCTTGCCCGCGAAGTTCTCCGGAACGCCCGCGCCGATCGCGGCAACGCGGCCGGCTCCCGAAGCCCCCCACACATCGTGGAGGCTCGTCGCCAGCGACAGGGCCGTGGGGCGCGCCAGAAACGTCTTGTCGCCGTGGTTGATGGCGCTGGAATCCATGTCGATCAAGACATGGCCGGCGGCCGGCTCGGTCGGCGTCGGGATCTCTCGAACTTCCAGCTCACGATTGGGCTTCACGCAAACAGCTTTCACGACATTCTCCTGTGCTCGTCGGCTGCAAGAGAAAATGCGGAGGCGCTAATTATTTGCAAGAACGGATATTTTTGTTAGTGCTCAGCGCATGAAGTTCGCCAACCCCTGCCCGGTCGCCTTCACCACCCGAATCATGGGCGGCAAATGGAAGGCGCGCATCGTCTGGGCGTTGATACGCAACGATAAGCTTCGCTTTTCCGACCTTCGCCGGGCCTGCCCGCCGATCAGCGACCGTATTCTGTCGAAAGAACTGAAGGAGCTTCAGGATTGGGCGCTCGTGTCCCGCAAGGAATATCCGGTCATTCCGCCCAAAACGGAATATAGCCTGACGCCATTAGGCTGGACGCTCGAGCCGCTGATGGCCGCCATGGCCGAATGGGGCGGCAAGCACCGCGAGACGATCGCCGACCCGGCCGACGCCACCGCGCGGCCGCCGCGCCGTCCGCTTCATGCGTGAATACGCTGCGCCTCACGCTTGTTTGAAGCGGCCGGCGCTTCTCGTCGGCGGCCTTCGCTCCCATCTACAAAGAGCCAAGGAGGCAAAGGAGGCAAAAATGACTCATACCGTGTTGAAAGCCGCCGCCGTTTTCGCGTTGCTCCTCGTCCCGACCGTCAGCGCCTATGCGGACGACCCCGTCGGCGTCATGCTGCAGGACCGCGGCGAGGCGCCCCGATATCCCGGGCCCGGACCAGTGCCCGAATTTACCGAGGGAGGGGTGTGCTTTCAGGGCATGCACACCGAGCCATTCCCGAATATGGACGGCTATCGCTGCGTCCGTAACCGATCTTAGCCACCAGGACTGCACCCTCGGCTGAGACACGCTAATTTGTGACAAAGCGTTTCGCATCGGGGCCGAAGGCGTTATAGTCGCCGCCATGATGACGACGCGCGCACTGCGAACAGACGTTATGCCATCGGCCACGCCGACCGAGGCGGAGCTTGCCGCCTGGGCTGCTTTGTCGCGCGAGGCGCAAGTGAGTCGCTACAGGGAAGCCCTGACGCATCCCGATTGCTGCGCCGTGAGCGGTGAGAGCATGGGCGACATTCTGGCGGCGGCGCGAGAACGGGTCGCCGCCCGCGATGATGGCTAGATTCCGCGTTTCTGTCCGCGCCCGCGCCCAACTGATCGACATTTACGACTTTTCGGAAGCCACATTCGGAGCGTATCAGGCTGAAGCTTATCATGCGGGCTTGGAGCGCACGTTTGGCCTTCTCGCGGATTTTCCGCGCATCGGCCAACCCGTAGACGAATTGGCGACAGGCTACCGCCGTTTTCGCTTCCAGTCGCACTACGTTTTCTACACGGAAGAAGCCGCGCATATCCTGATCCGCGCCATCCTTCACTGCGCCCAGGAGATACGCCCGCAGCTTTTTGATTAAGGCTTCGCGGCGTCTGGTCTTCGGCCTGGAATTTCCTGTTGCGCGGCCAAGCCTCGACAAACCACCTCTTTCTCCGCGCTGAGATGCCGTCAAGTCCCGCGCCGCTCGACGCCCCGATCGACGCCGGGATTTCGGCCCGCGGCCGCCATCGCGAGCCGGCTGAGATAATGCGCCCAACCCCTGTCGTGGCTGGCGCATTGCGCCGCATTCGGAAGACCGCTGTGGGTCATGTGCAGCAAGGTGCCGCCGTCCCGGTCGACAAGATCGATCTCGATCAGGCTCGATCCCGGCGGCACTTCCCCGCTTCCCTCCCAGCCGATGCTATAGGCGAGGCGATGGACCGGCACGACCTCGCGGAACGCGCCGCGCGCCGTGCGGGCGTGGTCGCCGCCGACGCCCTTGAGGAGATAGAGCCCGCCCGGATGCGCTTCGCTCGTCGCCTCGGCGCCCATCCAGCCTACGATCTTTTCCGGATCGGTCAGGAAGGCGAAAACCGTCGCAGGCGGCGCTGCGATCTGGATCTCGCGACGGACCACGAACGGTTCGCTCATCGACGTCTCCTCATGATGAAATTCGCCCGCTTGGCGCCCGGCCGCCGTGAGGCGCCGGCGCAACCCCGCCTTGCATCTTAGCCGATTGCGTAGATCAGGCTGACGCGCCCATCGGCAAGCTGTTGAACCTTCCGCAGTTCGAGCCCACGACGGCGTTCCGCCGCCGCAAACAGCGCCTTTCCTTCGCCGGCGATCAGCGGATAAACAAGCAGCCGCAGTTCATCCACCAGCCCGGCGTCGATCAGGCTCGCCGTCGTCCGGGCGCCGCCGATGAGATAAATGTCCTTGCCAGACTGGTGCTTGAGAGCGGCGATATCCTCAAGCCCCCGCACGAACCGCGTCTTTGGCCAGAGCGTCGAAGTCAGTGTGTTCGACAGCACATAATGCGGAATCTGCGCGGCGAAGCGGGCCCAGGCGATCTCGGCCGGCGTCGGCGCGCCGCCGGTAATCCAGGCGGGCTTGTCCGGCTCATTCTGTATCCCGGTCCAATAATTCTCGTAGCCGGGATACATGCCGGCCCCCAGCAGACAAGCGTCGATTTGCGGCGTCAGGTCGTAATCCTCCGACCACGCCTCGACCCAATCGGCGGTGCCTTCAGGTCCCTCCATCTTGCCATCGAGAGAAATCTTCATTCCAGCGATCAACTTCCGCATGACAACCTCCGTGCAGCGTCGTTCAGCCGGCATTTGCGCTGTCTGTTTTGGGGCGTGGGATTTGCGTTGGCGCTCCGTGCGAAGGAGCCGTTCGAGCGCATCCAGACGATCGGTCCAGAAGCGCTCGTCAAGGTTCAACGGCTGGCGGCCGCCGGCGTGGCCAAGCCTCGGTCCGGTCCGCCGCCCGCATTGTCCGCGCGCAGGGCTTTCGGGAAGGGCTTGAAGGTCAGTGCGATCAGGAACGCGCCGATGCCGATGCCCCAGGCGCCGATATAGAGCCAGCCGTAACCGCCGGAAGCGTCGCGGATCAGGCCTCCAGCCAGCGGGCCCGTCGCCATGCCCAAACTGCCGGCCATCGCCGTGCCGCCGATGATGGTCCCCATCATCCGCAGCGGGAAATTCTCCCGTGCGAGCACGGCGTAGAGAGGCATGACGCCGGCATAGATAAACCCAAACAGCACCGCGGCGGCGTAAAACGCGCTGAGATCGCGTGCGAAGAAATAGCCCAATGCGCCAAACGCCTGCGCGAGCAGCCCGCAGACCAGAACGCGCTTGGCGCCAAACCAATCTCCGAGAAAGCCGAAGACGATGCGCCCGCCCATGCCGGCCAGGCCTTCCACGCTGTATATCGAAACCGCAGCGATCAGCGGGATGCCGCAGCTTACGGCGTAGCTCACGGTGTGAAAGATCGGACCGGAATGCGTCGCGCAACAAAAGAAATTCGTCAGCAGCAGCGTGATGAATTGAGGCGATCTCACCGCCTGCCGCAGGGACATTTCAGATTGCGGCTCTTCGCCCGGAGAGGCGACAATATTTCCGACTTCCATTGCCGGCGCACGACGCACCAGCAACGCAACCGGGATCATCACGATTGCGACAAGGGCGGCGATGATCAGGAGGGACGTTCTCCAATCATAGATGGAGACGAGCCACGCCGCGAATGGCGCCATGGTCATCGGCGCCATCCCCATGCCGGCGGAGACGAGGGAAACAGCCAGGCTGCGATGGGTATCGAACCAGCCTGTCACGCAGGCCATCATCGGCGCGAAAATCGCCGCGGTCGCGCCGCCGACAACAAGTCCGAAGACGAGTTGAAACTCAATGAGCGACGTCGCCCGGCTCGCCAGCGCCAGGGCCGCCGCCAAAACGACCGACCCGGTCAACACGACAGGGCGAGGCCCCCAACGGTCCGACAGACTGCCCCAGGCGAGACTCGCCAGCGCCAGGGCGACAAAACCAATGGTCATAGCGCTGGAGACGCCGGTGACGGACCATCCGGTGTCGCGCGAGATGGGCAGAAGAAAAACCGGCAAGGAAAACATTGAGCCGATCGCGATGCAGCCAAGCAGGCCGCCGGCGGCGACAATCACCCAGCGATAACTAGAATTGGCCATAGGACATCTCCATTGCGACTACCGTTCTCCCCATCCGGAGCGACGGCGATGATGCCGACGCGCCCATAACGCGGACGACAGGGCTGCGGTTCAGGCCGGCAATCGCCGGTCGTATTCCTGCCGCAGGCGGCTCCAGCCATCCCAATACGGCTCCGGCTCCTTACCAGTCGCGCGGGCGACCAGTACGTCGAGATGCATGTGCCAGCCGGCGCCGATCATCAGCATGGTTGCGCGGTCGGTTATGCGGCGATGGATCACGGTGAGCAGCACTTCGTCGCCCGCCATTTTCAGTTCGAAAGAGACGCCGCCGGTCTTGCCCCAGGCGAAGGCGAGTTTGTGAGGCGGATCGAGCTCGGTGATCTGGCTCTCCATCCGGTGCTCGTCGGAGAAGCCGGCCGGCCGCTGGCCAGGCGGGTTGGTCAGCTCGTTGTTGCGCCAGACCAATTCGAAGGGCGCGCCGACCTTCATCTCCATCGGCCCCGACGCCAGCCATTGGCGGCGCAATTCGCTCTGCGTCAGATAGGCCCAGACGCGTTCGATCGGGCCGGGCAGCAGGCGCTCGATCTTCAATGTGGCGGGCTCGATCAGCGCGCCATAGGCTTCAAAGGTTGCGAGTTTGGTCATTCGTCGTCTCCTTTGGGGGGGCGGGATTGGTGGGCGTCCTCCGCGCGGAGGAGCTGTTCCAACGCATCCAGACGGTCGGTCCAGAAGCGCTCGTAGAAGCTCAGCCATTCATGGGCGTTGGCGAGCGGTCCAGGATCGAGGCTGCACAGATGCGTGCGGCCACGCACCTCGCGGCGGACCAGCCCGGCGTTTTCCAGCGCCTTGATGTGCTTGGAGGCGGCCGCGAGCGACATCGAGAAGGGTTGCGCAAGCTGGCTGACCGTCCGCTCGCCGCTGGCAAGTTCGCGCAACATCCGCCGGCGCGTGGCGTCGCCGAGGGCGTGAAAGATGGAATCGAGCGGCGCCGTCTGTAATTCAACCATGTAGTTGAATATAAGTGCGCGTTTTCGGAATGTCAACCTTCTGGTTGAATGATCGACTGAGGCCTGTTTCATGGGGATAGCGCGTGACAAGGTCGCCGCCTCGACCTCATAATCGCGCCATGCAGCTTCCCGCGACGCTCGCCTGGCTCGTCGACGCCGCCAGCGACACGCCGGGCGCCGACCGGCTGCTGGCGGAGCTCGGCGCGCGCCTGATCGAGGATGGCCTGCCGCTCGCGGCCGGCGCCCTGACGCTCGCCGTTCCGCATCCGCTGATCGCCCGGCGCACCTGGCTGTGGCGCGCCGAGAGCGGGGAAGTCATCGAGGCCTTAGGATTCGCGCCGGGAGGACTGGCGGCCATGCCGGAGGCGAGCCCATTCGACGATTCCGGTCGGCGCTGGCTCGCCGGAATCGCGGCGGGTCCCGTCCATGAGGATATTGTCGGGCCCGGGCCGGATGGGCCTTCGCTCAACTGGATCGGGCGGCGTCCGTTCACGCCGGGCGAGGCCAACGCGCTTCGCCAGGCCGCGCGCTTCGCCGCGGCGCCGCTTGCGGCGCTTGCCGCGCGCGCCACATTGACCGCGACTCTGGAAGCCTATCTCGGCCGGCGCAGCGCAGCGCGGGTGCTCGCGGCGCCTTTGCGGCGCGATGTCGGCGAGACCATCCAGGCGGCGCTGCTCTACGCCGATCTGCGCGGGTTCACGGCGCTGTCGGAAAGCAACCCTCCCTCGATGGTCATCTCGGCGCTCGACGCCTGGTTCGACCGCATCGCCGGCGCGGTTCACGCTTTCGGCGGCGAAGTGCTGAAATTTATCGGCGACGGCGTGCTGGCGATCTTCCCGGTCGCTGGAGCGCCGCGCGGCGCTTGCGATGCTGCGCTGCGCGCGGTCTCCGCCGCGCGCGTCGGCATGACGCATCTGGATGCGGCGCGGCAGCGGCAGGGGCAGCCGCCCCTGCCCTTCGGCGCCGCACTGCATCTTGGCGAAATGCTATGGGGCAATATCGGCGCCGCCGATCGCCTGGATTTCACGGCGATCGGCCCCGCCGTCAATCTGGTCAGCCGGCTGGAGGGGCTATGCCGGCCGCTTGGCGAGACCGTGCTTGTGTCAGGCGCGCTCGCCGCCCAGACCGAAACGCCGCTGATCGCGCTCGGAACGCATACGCTGCGCGGAATCGCGTCTCCTTGCGCTATCTTCGCCCTGCCTGAAGATTGACCTCACGCAAAACCAGCGAATGGCGCGGTCACCGCGAATGCGGACCGGCCAGCGTCGCTTGCGACCAATCGACTTCATAAGGAAATTGGGCGCCCCGCGACAGCACCGGGCCGCGAAAGATGGTCTTGTAGAGGAAGAACATCTCGCTGAAAGACGCCGCCTCGAAACTCACCGCCTGCGCGAATTCCGCATCCGAAAAAACCGCGGCCCGGCAGCGCATCCCGGCAAAGCTCGCCGGTCTTGCGAATTTTGCTTCTGAGCAATCGATCCGGCCGTCCGAACTCGGCTCGAACTCGGCCCGCACGAAGCGGCAATTGTCGAACCGAACCGCTCCGAGGAAGTCCGTGCGACTGAATGATCCCGCGGAACAGAATTCGGAATCGTCGAAGGCGACGGCGGCGCCGAAGCGGGCGAAGTTGAAACATGCGCCATCGCGGAACCGCGCCGCGCGAAAGCGCGCGCCCTGAGGAAACTTGGCCGCGATGAAGAGACCGGCGCCGGGAAATACGAAGCCGCTGAAATCGGGCGCGTCACAGAATTCGTGATAGCTGAACTGCGCGGCGGCGGCGCGCATCCAATGTCCCGTCGCCTCGTTCGTCGGATATTCGTCCGCCCGGCTGTCGCGCGCCCAGGCCCATTGCCCCGCCGCGACAAGCGCGCGCCGGCGGTCGATCATCGATCCCGCCCAGGCGTTCCACGCTTCCTTGCCTCGCGCGTGAAGGGCCAGCGACGCATCGACATCCATCGTGACCTCCCGGCGCTCATCGCGATGATCTTACGGGCTGGGAAGAGCGTGGGCGGGTTTGGCCGTCGCACAAGCATGGCGGCGCCTTGTAGCGCCCGCCCTCAAAACGTCGTGCGTTGCCGGATCGCCGCCGCCAGCGTGCCTTCGTCGAGATAATCGAGTTCGCCGCCGACCGGCACGCCATGGGCGAGGCGGGTGACTTTGACGGGATAGGCGCTGAGAAGATCGGTGATGTAATGGGCGGTGGTCTGGCCGTCGACCGTGGCGTTGACCGCCAGAATGACTTCCCTGATCGCGCCCTCGCCGACGCGCGCGAGCAGGCCGGGAAAATTAAGATCATCGGGGCCGATGCCGTCGAGCGGCGACAATGTGCCGCCGAGCACATGATAGGGCGCGCGCAGCACCCCTGCCCGCTCCAGCGCCCAGAGATCGGAAACGGATTCGACGACGACGAGCAAGGTCGGATCGCGCCGCACGTCTTGGCAGACCGTGCAGGGATCGCGCGTATCGACATTGCCACAGATATGGCAGGTGACGACCCGCTCGCGCGCGACCTGCATCGCCTCGGCGAGCGGCGCCAGCAATTGTTCGCGTTTGCGGATGAGATGGAGCGCGGCGCGGCGCGCCGAGCGCGGCCCGAGGCCGGGCAGGCGCGCCAGCAACTGGATCAGCCGCTCGATTTCCGGTCCTGCGACGCTCTCGGCCATATCAGGCGATCAGAACGGCAATTTCATGCCCGGCGGCAGCGGCAAGCCGGCGGTGACGGCCTGCATCTTCTCTTCCGTCAGGCGATCGGCCTTGGCCCTGGCGTCGGCATGGGCGGCGAGGATGAGGTCTTCGACCATTTCCCGATCCTCGGGCTTCAGCAGCGAGGGATCGAGCGCGATCGCCTTCATCTGGCCCTTGGCGTTGAGCGTGATCTTGACCATGCCGCCGCCCGATTGCCCCTCGACCTCCAGACGCTCCAGCTCTTCCTGCACGTCCTTCATTTTGGCCTGAACGGCCTGGGCCTTTTTCATCAATCCCATAATGTCCATCGCCGGCTCCTGAAGGTTTAAACGTCGTCCTCGACGATGACAGCGTCGGCATAGGCGACTTCGTCATCGCCTGTCGCGGCCGGCTCGGGCGCCGGCGCCGCATCGGGGCTGCGCACTTCGACGATCTGGGCGCCGGGAAAGCGCGTCATGATCTTGCGCACCACAGGATTGGCGGCGACGCCGCTGAGACGCTCGGCCTCTTTGGCGGAAGCGTTTTCGCGCAAGGTCGGCGCCGTCGAGCCCGCGACCAGCGTCACCATCCAGCGCTCGCCGGTCCATTCCTGCAGCCGGCGCGATAGGGTCTGCGCGATCTGCGGCGAAGCGCCGGCGATCAACGAGAATTCGATCCTTCCCGCTTCGAAACGCACCGGGCGCACGTCGTTCTCAAGCGCCGCCTGCAATTGAATGTCGCGCTTGCTGCGGGCGAGCGCGACGACATCCTCAAAGCGCGCCAGCCTGACGCTTGGCGCGGCGGCGGCCGGCGCAGCGATCGGCGGCGCGATCGGCGCCGGAGCGGTCTGGGCGATCGCGCGCAACGCCGAGACGCCAGAGGCCCGCGTGGACGGCGGCCCTTGCGGCGCCGGTCTTGGCCCTGCCTCCGGCGTCTCCGCCAGTTTGCGTAAGGCGTCTTCGGGCGAGGGCAGATCGGCCGCATAGCCCAGACGAATGAGCGCCATTTCGGCCGAAGCCAGCGGGCGCGGCGAATCCTTCACGTCCTGCACGCCCTTCAGCAGGATCTGCCAGGCGCGGGTCAACGGCCCGAGGCCCAGTTTTTGCGCGAATTCGGCGCCGCGCCGGCGCTCGTCCTCGCCGATGGTCGGATCGTCGATCCCGTTGGGCGCGAGTTTCAGCCGCGTCACGAAATGGCTGAATTCGGCCAGCTCGATCAGCACCTGCGCCGGATCGGCGCCGGCCTGGTAGAGACGCTCCATCAGCGCGAGGCTGGCGGCAGGATCGCCCTTCATCGCGAGTTCGAACAGATCGATGATATGGCCGCGATCCGACAGGCCGAGCATGGCGCGGATGCCGGCGACCTGCACGCCGCCTTCCGCGCCATGCGCGATCGCCTGATCGAGCAGCGACAGCGCGTCGCGCACCGAACCCTCAGCGACGCGCGCGATCAGCGGCAGCGCATCGGCCTCGAAGGCGACGCCCTCGGCCTGACAAATGCCGGTGAGATGGCGCGTCATCAAGCCCGCCTCGATGCGCTTCAGGTCGAAGCGCAAACAGCGCGAGCGAACGGTGATCGGCACTTTCTCGATCTCGGTCGTCGCGAACAGGAATTTGACATGTTCGGGCGGTTCTTCGAGCGTCTTCAACAGGCCGTTGAACGCCTGCTTGGAAAGCATATGCACTTCGTCGATGATATAAACCTTGGTGCGTGCGGAAACCGGTCGATAGCGCGCGTTTTCGATGATCTCCCGGACATCGTCGATGCCGGTATGCGACGCCGCGTCCATTTCGATGACGTCGACGTGACGCGATTCGATAATCGCCTGGCAATGCACGCCAAGCTCGGGCATTTCGACGCTCGGCTTGTCGATCTTGCCGGGCAGGCTGTAGTTGAAGGCGCGCGCGAGAATGCGCGCCGTCGTCGTCTTGCCGATGCCGCGCACGCCCGTCAGGATATAGGCCTGATGGATGCGTCCGCTGGCGAAAGAATTGGCGAGCGTGCGGACCATCGGCTCCTGGCCGATCAGATCCTCAAAGCGGGTGGGGCGATATTTGCGCGCAAGCACGCGATAAGGCGCGGTCTTCGGCGGGCTTTCCGGAAAGGCGAACCCCAACGAGGGCTCCGGCGCAGGCGAGTCCTTCCTTTCCGGCGCGGGAATGTCGTTCATTGGGCGATGGCTCGGGACTTCAGGGCCTTGCAGCGCATGCAAGACGGGAGGTTGGACCAAAGTAGGAGGCTGGACAAAGACCCGCCCTGGCTCGTTAGGGCTGCTTCCTTCCGGACCTGACCCGGTTGGCGAGCGGTACGTCCCTCGCCAACCTCCCGGCCCCTATTTGGACCATGAGCGGCCGTCGCGCAAGCGGTGGGCGACAAGCCGTTGGGAAATGCAGCGATTCTCAATTTGGCAGCCCTTACGTCATAATCGGGCTTGTGCCGCGGCTCTGAGGTTTTGGGCGCATCAGGGGGGCCACGCCGCCGAACCGCCGTCAAGCGGCTGCGCCGCTCCTTCACTTCGTTACGGTCCCTTCGGGATGACTGCGGCTCGTCGGCGCGGCAAATTGCTGACCATGTCGTTTTGGTGCGCAGGAGCGGCCTACCGGCCGCTTCGCTCACCAAAACGACATGGTGGCCAAACGCCATCGGCGCGCGCAGCGGTCAAGTCGCGCGAAGCGCCCGCGTAGCGGTTGACTTGACCGCAAGCACGACGATGGCATCGGCGCCGCCCGAGCCCCTTCGACGCCATCCGCGTTCCCTCAGCCGCGCCCCCTAAAGCCGCTTCCTTTGCGGCGCCAGCGCCAGGTTGCCGCCTTCCCGGCGCCGACGCGCCGGGCCGCCGATCGCCGCGCGCGGTTGCAGAGGCGGGGCCAGCAGCCGATTGGCGTCGAGCAGCTCGGCGATGCCCTCGGCGGGAACCGGCCGGCTGAACAGATAGCCTTGCATTTCGTCGCAACCGTGCTCGCGCAGGAACGCCGCCTGCTCGACGGTCTCCACCCCTTCGGCGATGACGGTCATGCCAAGCGCCTTGCCCATGCTGATGATCGCCTGCGCGATCGCCCGGTCCTCGGAATCCTGCGGCAGGTCCTGGACGAAAGAGCGGTCGATCTTGAGCGTGTCGACCGGAAATTTCTTCATCAGCGCCATCGAGGAATAACCGGTGCCAAAATCGTCGATGGCGAGGCGGACGCCGCGCGCGCGAATAATGTCGAGCAGTTCGATCGCGCGTCCGACATTATGCATGACCATGCTCTCGGTGATTTCGAGCTGGAGAAATTGCGGCGGCATTCCGCTCGCCGCGAGCGCATCGTCAATATCCTGCAACAGATTCTCGTCCGAGAATTGGCGCGGCGAAAGATTGACCGCCATCGACAAAGGCGCCAGCCCCTGCCGCCGCCAGGCCATGTTTTGCGCACAGGCCTTGTTCAACACCCAGCGCCCGATCGGCACGATCAATCCAGTTTCTTCGGCGAGCGGAATGAATTGCATCGGCGGCAATGTGCCAAGATCCGGCAGGGTCCAGCGCAGCAGCGCCTCCACGCCGGTGATCTGATCGGTCGCGACATCCACTTTGGGTTGGTAATGCAGCGAGAATTCGTCGCGATCGAGCGCCTGACGCAATCGCGCCTCGAACACCAGGCGCTCGACCGACGGCATCGTGTCCTGGCTGGTGAAGAAGCGAAAGCCGTTCTTGCCCTCCTCCTTGGCGCGATACATCGCCAGATCGGCGTTTTTCGTCAGCGTCAGCTCGTCCTCGCCGTCATGCGGGAACATGGCGATGCCGATGCTGGCGGTTGCGCGGCATTCGAGTCCGCAAAGCTGGAGCGGCTGAGCGACGACGGACAGGAGTTTGCGCGCGGCCGCCTCAACCTGCTGAGCCTGCGAGGCCTGCTCCAGAATGATGACAAATTCGTCGCCGCCCAGACGCGCGACGACATCGCCGGCGCGCAAGGATTGACGCAGCCTGGCGCCGATCTCGATCAGCAGCGTGTCGCCCGCGTCATGCCCCAGGGAATCATTGATGACCTTGAATCGGTCGATGTCGATGAACAGCACGGCGAACTTTCTGGCGTAGCGCCGCGCCGCCTCGATCGAGAAATGCAGGAGCTGGTTGAACATCGCGCGATTGGGAAGATCGGTCAGGCCGTCATGCGTCGCCAGATATTTGATCCGCTCGTCGGCTTGCGCCTTTTCGTCGGCGCGATTGAAATTGTCGAGCGCGAACGAAACATTGTTGGCCAGCCGCAACAACAGTTCGACCAGTTCGGGCGTAAACGCGTTGCGTTCGCTCGACATGAAGACGAGAACGCCGACGGCGCGGCCGCCGCTGAGCAACGGCAGAGCCGCGCCCGACTTGTTGCCTTCGCGGCGCGCCCGCTCGTGAAAGGCGCTGCCCCGCTGGTCGGCCAGATAATCGTTGATGATGCAAGGCTGCAAGGTCCGAAACGCAGTGCCGCTCACCCCGCATCCCTCAGGATGCGCCTCCGTGATCGCAATTCTCACGGTCTTTTGCATATCGCCCTTTGGACCCGCCGATGCGACGACGCGCAAGAAGTCGTTTGCCGGCTCCGTCAGCGCGATGATGGTCGAGGCGAATCGGCCGCCATGCACCGCCGCCTCGCAGACGAGCTGGAACAGTTCGGCGCGCGTCCCGGCGCGCATGATGGCTTCGTTCGTCGCGCTCAGGGCCGCGAACATCCGGGTGAGGCGCTCTCTTTGATCGTCCGCCAGGCGACGGTCGTCGGCGCGATCGAAATTCTCAAGGGCGAACGAGACGTTCTCCGCCAGCTTCTGCAGGAGCTCAACCAGTTCGGGCGTAAACGCGCCTTGCTCGCTGGAGAAGAAGAGCAGAATGCCGACCGCGGCGCCGCGGGCGAGCAGCGGCAACGCCGCGCAGGATTTGGCGCCGCCGGTGCGCGCCCTGTCGCGACGCGCGGCGCTTCGTTTGTCCGCGGCGTAATCATTGCTGATGCAGGGCTGGCGCGTGCGAAACGCGGTTCCGCTCAGGCCCCGTCCCTCGGGATAGGCTTCCGTGACGGCCAATTTCAAGGTTCGCGACAAGGCCGCGGTCGGCCCCGCCGCCGCGACGATGCGCAGGAAATCGACGCCGGGATCGGCGAGGGCGATCACGGTGGAGGTGAACTTGCCGCCCTGCGCCGCGGCCTTGGAGACGCGCTGGAACAATTCATCGCGCGTGCGTGCGCGCATGATCGCTTCGTTCGTCGCACTGAGAGCGGCGAACATCCGGGCGAACCGTTCTTTTTGCTCTTCCGCCAGGCTCCGGCTGTCCGCGCGATCGAAATTCTCAAGGGCGAACGAAATATTCTGCGCCAGCCTCTTCAGCAATGCGACGAGCTCGGGGGTAAAGGCGTCGCGTTCGCTGGACATGAAAAGCAGGACGCCTACGGCGTTGCCCTGGTTAAGCAGCGGCAGCGCGGCGCCTGATTTTGTGCCCTCGTTGCGCACCGTCTCCTTCAGAACGCTTTCCTCGATTTCGGCGAGGTAATCATTGCTGATGCAGGGGCGGCCGGCGCGAAACGCCTGCCCCGTCAAGCCGCGCCCTTCGGGATGCGCCGCGGTGATCGCCAGTCTCGCGCTTTTCGATGTCGCGGCGGTCGGCCCCGCCGAGGCGGCGATGCGAAGAAAATCGCTGCCGGGTTCAGCCAGACCGATGAGGGTCGCCGTGAACTTGCCGCCCTTGGCCGCGGCTTCGCACACCAGTTCGAACAGTTCGGCGCGCGTCTGGGCGCGCATGATCGCCTCATTGGTCGCGCTGAGCGCCGCGAACATGCGCGTGACATTGTCTTTCTGGTCCTGACGCTCGAACATCTCCAGGCCGAACGAAATATTTTCGGAGATCTGCGTCGTCAGTTGTATCCGCTCGTCGTCCCACGGACCGGAATCCTCCCCGAAGTAGAACGAACAAACGCCGACGATTCGCCCGCCCTTCATCAGCGGCAACACCGCGCCGGTCGTCACCTTTTCGGCGAGCAGAAGAGAGCGCCAGCGCGCCGTCCGGGGATCGTTTGGAACGTCGTCGATGAAACAAGGCTCGCCTGTCCGAAAGACGCCTCCCGCAACGCCCTGCCCTTCAGGAAGACCGGGATCGGCCGATATCGTCACCTTTTCGTAGATATGGCTGACCGCGCCCGAATAGGCGACCCGCGTGAACCACGGCGAATTGGGATTGTAGAGCGTGATCGACGCGCCCAGCAGCTTCCCCGGGCCTGTCGCGGCGTCGCAAACGATCTGAAACATCTCGTCGGCGCTGCGCGCCCGAAGAATGGCCTTGTTCGTCGCGTTCAATAAGCGAAATCGCCGGTCCAGATGATGGTTGGCTTCCGCAACGCGGCCGCGTTCCCTCTCGCGGTCGAAATTGTCGAGTGCGGAAGAGACCGCCTCCGCGATATGCCCCATGAGATCGGCCGTCTGCTCGCTCGGGGCGTTCAACAGGTTGGCGCGGAAGGCGAAAACGCCGATCGGCGAACCGCGCCGCAGGATCGGGACCAACGCGCTGACGCCATCGCGCCTGCCCTCTTCCAGCCAGGCTTGCACCCTTTTATCGGCCGAATAGGCCTCACCGACGTTCGGGAGGCCGGCGCGCGGCGCCTCGCCAACCGGATTCACGCCATCGGCCGACAGGTTCAGGGCGCGCAATGCGTCCACCCCGTCGCCCGCGCCGGCGACGAATCGCAGTTTTGCGCCGGGATCGGCGAGCAAAACGCTCACGCATGCGATATCGCCGCCAAGGACCGCGGCGTCGCAAACGCTTTGAAACAGTTCTTCTCGCGATGTTGCGCGCAAGACAGCTTCGCTGGCGGCCTTCAGAATCGCAAACATCCGCCCCGCGCCACCATGCTCTGTCATTGCTTCGCCCTAGTCCCTTCTTGGGGAAGAATGCCCAGCAGACCTGAAGGGGAAGTTACGAATCGCGATAAATGCGAACTGGATCGCCGCCCTGAAACACGCGTGACGCCCTGTGCCGCGATGATGTTGATCTCGTTTGCGGGAAGAAATCGGCTCTTTCTCGGGACGGCGCCGCCATCCGCCGCTTATATTCACTCGCGCCGCATGTATGATTGGTTGAATTGACGGTTAAGACTCTAACGATGGCCGCCGCGCGCTCCCTTGACCCCTCGCCTCGGGGGCGCGTTTGGGTATATTGACGTCACGCCACCGGAGCCGCTTCGTGACATCTCGCGCAAAATCCTGCACAGGCAATATTTCCTTGAGGAACGTTCCCTCGAGAATGAGCTTGGGCGCCCTCGCGCTCATTGCGCTTATCGCTTTTGGCGCGAGCGGCTGCGGACGGCGCGGCGCGCTGGAGCCGCCGCCCGACCCGAACGCCGTGGCCAAACCCGACGACCCCAACCATCCGCAAGTTCACCATAAACCGCCGAAGATCGAGCCGCCCAAAGTTCCCTTTGTGCTTGACCCTCTGCTGTGAGTTGACCGATGCATTCCTCGCGACGGGCGCGGCGGATCATGGATCGGGATCGAAGGCAATATGCATCATTTTACCTATCGTGACGGCGCGATGCGCGCCGAAGATGTCGCGCTGAGCGCGATCGCGAGCGCGGTCGGCACGCCGTTCTATTGCTATTCCAGCGCGACGATCGAGCGTCATTACCGGGTATTTTCCGAGGCGTTCGCCGATGTCCCCGCGCTCGTTTGTTATGCGATGAAGGCCAATTCCAATCAGGGCGTGCTCGCGACTTTGGCGCGGGCCGGCGCCGGAATGGACGTCGTCTCGGAGGGCGAATTGCGGCGCGCGCGCGCGGTGGGGGTGCCGGCGAAAAAGATCATATTCTCCGGGGTGGGCAAGACGCGGGCGGAGATGGCGCTCGGCCTCGACGAGGACATTCTGTGCTTCAACGTCGAATCGGAGCCCGAACTCGAAGTCCTCTCGCAGGTCGCCGTCGCGCGTGGGCGGACCGCGCGCATCGCCATCCGCGTCAATCCGGACGTCGATGCGCGCACCCACGCCAAGATTTCCACCGGAAAATCGGAGAATAAATTCGGCATTGCGATCTCGCGCGCCCGAGAAGTCTACGCCCGCGCCAAAAGCCTGCCCGGCGTCATCGTCACCGGCGTCGACATGCATATTGGTTCGCAGATCGTCGATCTCGCGCCTTTCGACGACGCTTTCGCGCTGCTGGCCGATTTCGTCGGCGTCCTGCGCGGCGACGGCCATGCCATCGACCATGTCGATCTCGGCGGCGGCCTTGGCATTCCCTATCGCTGCGACAACGACCCGCCACCCCATCCCGAGGCTTACGCCGAGATCGTCAAGCGTCGGACGAAAGCGCTCGGCTGCACATTGTTCCTGGAGCCTGGGCGGCTGATCGTCGGCAATGCCGGCGTTCTCGTAACCTCCGTGCTCTACATCAAGGAAGCGCCCGACAAGACATTCGTCATTGTCGACGCGGCGATGAACGATCTGATCCGCCCGACGCTCTACGACGCGCATCACGAAATTCTCCCTATTGTCGAGGCGCCGCCCTCGGCGCGGCGCCGGAAGGTCGATGTGGTCGGACCGGTCTGCGAAAGCGGCGATTATCTCGCGCAAAACCGCGACATTGCCGAGACCGCCGCCGGCGATCTCCTCGCCGTTATGTCGGCCGGCGCCTATGGCGCGGTGCAGGCGGGCAGCTACAATTCGCGCCTGCTGATCCCAGAGGTTTTGGTCAAAGGCGCCGATTATGCGATCGTGCGGCCACGCCCCTCTTACGAGGACTTGATCGGCCTGGACAAAATTCCGCCTTGGTTGGCGTGAGGCTGGGGCTTTGGGCGGTCGCGTCGCGCCGCCATGGAGAAAGTATTGAACGAAGGCGCTGAAACGCCGACCCCACAGCCTCACCCGGACGCGGACGAACGCGCGCGGGCCCGCATCGCCCTCGATCGCATGGCCCGGCGCGCCAGCCTCGCGCTGCTGTGGGAGCGGATCTGGCCGCCGCTCGCCTGGGCGTTGACGACCGGCGCGCTTTTTCTCGCGGCGTCCTGGTTTGGTCTTTGGCTCGATCTGCCGGCCGGCGCCCGCATCGTCGGCCTCATTCTGTTCGCGGCGGCTCTTCTGGCCGCCCTCTATCCGCTGGCGCTTCTGCGCTCGCCGCGCCGCGCCCAGACGCTGGCGCGCATCGATCGCGACAGCGCCGCGCCGCATCAGCCGGCATCGTCGAGCCTCGATCGGCTCGCCGATCGCGGCGCCGGCGAAGCGACGCGCGCTTTGTGGGAATTGCATCAGCGCCGTCTCGCCTCAAAGATCGCCGCGATCGAAGTCGCGCCGCCGGCGCCGCGCATGGTGGAGCGGGACTTCGCCGCTTTGCGCTTTGGCGCCGCGCTGCTGGCGGTCTGCGCGGCCTTCGTCGCGGGCTCCGAGCGCTATGCGCGCGTCGCCGCCGCTTTTGACTGGCGGAGCGAGGCGGCGGTCGCGCAGGGGTTCCGCCTCGACGCCTGGATCGATCCGCCCGCCTATACAGGCAAGCCGCCGATCCTGCTCGATGCGCTCGGCAAGGACGCGCCGACCCAGAAAATAACGACGCCGGCCGGCTCGATCCTCGTGCTGCGCGCGGGCGAGTCGATCGCCGCGCGGGTCGAGGGGGCTTTGACGCCGGCGACGCCAGCCAAGCCGGCCGGCGATGCGGCCGCCGCGCAGAAGGCGCCGCTCGATCCGGCCGCCGGCGAGCGCCGCTGGACGATCAAGGGCGATGGCAAGCTGCTGATCAATCGCGACGGCGCGCCGCTTTCGACGTTCGAAATTACCGCAATCGCCAATGAGAAGCCGACGATCGCCTTGACGGCGCGGCCCCAAACCAATGTGCGGGGGTCGCTGACCCTCGCCTACAAGCTTGCCGACCAATATGGCGTGGCGAACGCTGAGGCCAATTTCGTCAGGCCGCTGATTGACGGCAAAGCCCCGCAGGGCCGCTCGCTCGTCGACCCGCCGAAAATGGCGCTGCAATTGCCCGGCGGCGCCAATGGAATCGGCGAGGCGCAGACGACCAGCGACCTTTCCGAACATCCCTGGGCCGGCGCGCATGTGACGATGACGCTGAGCGCCCATAATATCGCCGGCGAAGACGGCGCCAGCGAGCCGATCGCGCTGACCTTGCCGCAGCGGCGCTTCGACAATCCGCTGGCGCGCGCGCTGGTCGAGCAAAGGCGCGACCTTGTGCTGGACCCCGACGTCAATCGCCCGCGCGTGGCGACCGCGCTCGACGCGCTGCTGATCGCCCCTGAAATCTTCGAAACGCCGCCGAGCGTCTATCTCGGCCTGAAGGGCGCGCAGAGCCGTCTCGCCGAGGCCAGATCCGATCAGGATCTCATCGGCGTCGCCGATTTCCTGTGGGCGATGGCGCTGCAGATCGAGGACGGCGACGCCTCGCAGGCGGAGCGCGATTTACGCGCCGCCGAACAGAAGCTGCGCGAGGCGCTCGATCGCGGCGCGAGCGACGAGGAAATTCGCGAACTGATGAAGGAATTGCGCGCGGCCGCCGAAAAATTCACGCGCGAACTCGCGCAGCGCCCGAACGACCAGCGCGATCTCGAAAACATGACCACGCAGGACCTCAACAGCCTGCTCGATCGCATGGAGGACACCGCGCGCACCGGCGACAAGGCGCAGGCGCAGGCGATGCTCGATCAATTGCAAAATCTTTTTGAAAACATGAAGAGCGCCAGAAGCGGCGCGAGCCCGGCGGAAAAGGAGATGCGCCGGGAAATGGGCGAACTCGACAAATTGATGCGCGATCAGCAAGCCCTGCGCGACGAGACGTTTCGCCGCGACCAGCGCGAGCGCAAGCGCCGCGCCGCGCCGGGCGACCAGCCGCAAGGCGAGGACGGCCAGCCGCCGGACAATCCCGACGCCGCGCAAGGCGATCAGGATAGCGATGCGACGCCGCTCGACGAGCGCCAGAAAGCCTTGCGCGATCGCCTTGGCCAACTCCAGGAGGGTATGAAGGGCCTGGGACTGAAGGGCGAGAAGGGCTTCGATGACGCCCAGGGCGCGATGGGCGAGGCCGAGGGCGATCTCAAGCCCGGCGGCAAGGGCAAGAGCGACGCGGTCGGCGAACAGGGGCGCGCGCTCGAAGCCTTGCGCCAAGGCGCGCAAGGCCTGCAAAAGCAGATGCAAGGCCAGGGCGGCGAAGGGGAAGGCGTCGAAGCCGTCGACAAGCCGGGCGGCCAGAACGGGCGCGATCCTCTCGGCCGCGATCGCAACGGCCTCAAAGGCGGCGCGACCGACGGGCGCCTCACCGGCGCGGTGGGCGCCGCCGAGCGCGCCTATCGCGTGCTGGAAGAATTGCGCCGCCGTCTCGCCGACCCCAACCGCCCGGGCGAAGAGCGCGACTATCTCGAACGATTGCTGAAGCGCGATTGAACGAGGGGTTTCCCGGTCTTACGGATTCGCGCGCGGCGAGCTATAGAGACAGTAAATTCCTCGCGATGAGAGTCAGGCTCCATGTCAGCCCTGTCCAATTTCGGCGTCGCCATAGCGGTCGGCGCCGTGGCGCTTGTTCTGGTGCTCGGGCTTGTCAATATGCTGCGCCAGGGATCGGCCAACAAATCGCAAATATTGATGCGCTGGCGCGTCGGCCTGCAATTTCTCGCGATTGTCATCATCGTGATCGTTCTGTGGGCGCGCGGACATTAGGCGGACATTAGAGTGACATTTTCGGCGCCGCCCAAAGCGGCGACGCCGATCGCGGATCGCCGAGGGGAAACTTGGTCAAGCTCAACAAAATATACACGCGCACCGGCGACGACGGGACGACGGGCTTGGGCAACGGCGAGCGTCGTCCGAAGTTCGATCGGCGCGTCGCGGCCTATGGCGACGTCGATGAGACCAATAGCGCGATCGGCCTGGCCCGCCTCGCCACCGCCGCCTCGACCCATGCCGATCTCGCGCTGATCGACGTCATGCTGAAGCGCATCCAGAACGACCTGTTCGATCTTGGCGCCGATCTCTGCGTGCCCGAGCCTAAGAAAATCCAGAGCAAGAAGAACGCCCGGCCGCCGCCGCGAATCGTCGCGAGCCAGGTCAAGCAACTGGAGGCCGCGATCGACCAGCTCAACGCCGATCTTTCGCCGCTGCGCTCGTTCGTGCTGCCCGGCGGAACGCCCGCGGCTGCCGCCCTGCATCAGGCGCGCACGATCTGCCGCCGGGCGGAGCGGCAGATCGTCGAGCTCGCCGCCATCGAGGGCGAGACGGTCGGCGCTCCGGCGATCGCCTATGTCAATCGCTTGTCGGATTTCCTGTTCGTCGCGGCGCGCTTTGCCAACGATCGCGGAAAAGGCGACATATTATGGGTTCCCGGCGCGAATCAGAACGAAAAACAGGAGTAACCGAACGATGACCAAATTTCTGTTTGACCCCGCGCCGCAGGCCGCCGTCGCCATCGCCGGACTCGATGTCCTCTTTCCCGTCGCGCGCATTTTCTGCGTCGGCCGCAATTACGAGGACCACGCGAAGGAAATGGGCCTGGCGGTCGATCGCGAAAAGCCGTTCTACTTCTCTAAGAGCACGACCACGCTGAGGCCGTCCGGCGCGAACATCCCCTATCCGCCCGGCACGAATAATTATCATTTCGAAATGGAGCTTGTCCTCGCAATCGGCGCGCCCGCCTTCAAGATCGCCGCCGCCGACGCTTTAAGCGCGGTCTTCGGCTATGCCTGCGGGCTCGACATGACGCGGCGCGATTTGCAATTGTCGGAGCGAGCCAAGCAGCGGCCATGGACGCTGGGCAAGGATGTCGAGGCCAGCGCCCCCGTCTCCGCGATCGCGCGCGCCTCCGTCATCGGGCATCCCGCCAAAGGCGCCATCGTGTTGCGCCAGAACCAGCAGACGCGCCAATCCTCCGATATCGACCAGATGGTCTGGTCGGTCCCCGAAATCATCGCGCATCTCTCGGGCTTCTATCATCTGGGACCCGGCGATCTCATCTTTACCGGCACGCCGGCGGGCGTCGGTCCGGTCGCCCCCGGCGATCTGCTCGAGGGCTCGATCGCAGGGGTGGGAGAATTGTCGGTCACGATCGGAGAAGCCCAATGAAAGCGGCGCCATCGCCAGTCCTGACCGCCATCGGCGTCATCAGCGGCACATCGATGGACGGCATCGACGTCGCCCTCATCCGCAGCGACGGCGAGACGCGCGTCGAGCCTGGCCCCGGCGCGACCTTTCCCTATCCCGACGCGGTAAAGCGCGTGCTGCATGACGTCATTGGCAACCCCGGCGCGGCGCAAGGCCCGCTCGACGATCTCCAGGGCGCGGTGACGGATTCCCATGTCGCGGCGGTGTTCGCCTTCATGAAGAAATTCAACATCGCCCGCGAAAGCGTCGCGCTGGTCGGCCTGCATGGGCAGACGATCTTGCATCGCCCGCGCCAAGGCTTCACGCGCCAGCTTTGCGACGGCGCGCGCGCCAGCCGCGCGCTCGGACTCGATGTCGTCAATGATTTTCGCGCCGCCGATGTCGCGGCCGGCGGCGAAGGCGCGCCGTTCGTTCCTCTGTATCACGCGGCGATCTGCGCCGGACTCGAGCGCCCTCTGATGGTTCTCAATTGGGGCGGCGTCGGCAATGTCACCTGGCTCGGCGCGGATGGCGAGATCGTCGCTTTCGACACCGGCCCCGCCAACGCCCTGATCGACGATTTCGTTGCGCGGCGGCGCGGCCTCTCCCACGACGAAGGCGGCGCGCTCGCCGCGGCGGGACGCGTCGACGCCGGCGTGCTCGCCAGACTGATGAGCGATCCTTATTTCGATCTCGCGCCGCCCAAATCGCTCGACCGCAATCATTTTCACGCGCTGGCGCGCGAAGTGGAAAAGCTCGGCGATGAAGACGGCGCCGCGACCCTGGCCGCTTTCACGATCGAGGCGACGGCGGCGGCCCTGAATCATGTCAACGGCCTGCCCTCGCGCTGGCTCGTCTGCGGCGGCGGCCGCCGCAACCTGACCATGATGCGCGCGCTCGGCGACCGCCTCGGCGCGCGGGTCGAGCCGATCGAAGCGATTGGCTATGACGGCGACGTGATCGAGGCGCAATGCTTCGCCTATCTTGCGCTGCGCTCGCGCCGAGGCCTGCCGCTTTCCTTGCCGACGACGACCGGCGCGCCTCGGCCGATGCAGGGCGGTGTATTCTGGCCCGCGCCCAAGGCCGCGTGACCAGGCGCCAAAGAAAAGGCCCCGCCGAAGCGGGGCCTTTCCTCGTCGAACTGAGAGCGCGCCGCGCTTAATCAGCACACATTCACGAGGCGGCGACCCATGTAATTGCCATAGGCGTCATAGACCGGGCGATAAGCCTGGCAATCGCCGTAGCCGTTGTCGTAGCCGTAAGCTCCCTGGGTGGCGATGGCCGCGCCGGCCAGACCCAGCACGCCAAGGCCGACCGCCGCCGGACCCCAACCGCCGCCATGCCAATGGCCGCCGCCGCCGCGCCACGCGCCGCCATGCGCGCCGCCGCCGTGAGAGAAATGGTGAACCTGCGCGGAGGCGGGCGTCGTCACGCCAATCGCCGAAACGCCGATCGCAAGCGCCGTCAGCGAACCGACGACCGTTCTTTTCAATGAAGTGCGCATTTTGCATCTCCAGTTTTCAAGCGGCAAGCCGGAATGGCGTCGCTTATTTTCCGAAACGTCAAGCTTATTGCCTGATGTCATGTCGATGAATATCGAAGTGGAACAAGGATTCTTCAAGCCGGAATCATGGCAGCGTGGCGATTTTCGATAAAACTCCTGCGATCCCAGCGTAAATGAGCGACCATTCTGAATATTCGTTCATTTTCGGTCGCCAAAATAGAGGCCGGAACCTCATGCCGTCGTGATTTCCATGCAAGGGACTTTGCCGGGGCAGGATTACTATTTAACGAATTCCCCAGAGCCTTTTTCTAGATTATCGCCAGCCGCATCTCGCTCAGCGTCAGAGTAGAAATAAAAGGCCTCCATCTGTTAAATTGTCGCTTTGTGTGCTGCGCGTCAAGTGGCGACGATGGATTCGGGAAAACATGCCAATCGAGATCTTTATCGACGCCGACGCCTGCCCCGTGAAGGACGAAATCTACCGCGTCGCCGATCGCTATCGATTGAAGGTCTTTGTCGTCGCCAATGGTTCCATCAGGGTTCCTCGCACGCCGTCGATCGAGCAGATCGTCGTTGGCGCCGGTTCCGACGCCGCCGATGACTGGATCGCCGAACGGGCGCGCGAGGGCAGCATTGTTGTGACTTCCGATATTCCCTTGGCGAGTCGTTGCATCAAGACCGGCGCTGAGGTGCTGACGTCGACGGGCCGGCGTTTCACGGAAGCCTCGATCGGCATGGCGCTCGCGACCAGAAATCTGATGGACCATCTGCGCTCGACCGGCGATGTGACCAGCGGTCCCAAGGCTTTCACGCCGCGCGACCGGTCCAATTTCCTCGGCGCGCTCGACAATGCCGTGGTTCGGCTCCAGCGGGCGGGATTTGGCTGATCGGTGTGGCCCCGGCAGGAGGCCGATGACGCCAGTCTATCCGATCAACGCGTCCAGGCTCGGCGTCTCGCCAAAAATCCTCAGGATCTTTGCATCCTCGAACTCCCCGACGCCGGGATCGCCGCTGCGCGAAAACGCCACAGCGCCCGCCGAAGTCGCCGCCATCCGCGCCGCTTCCCGCAGCGCGGCGGCCGACGTCTGACACTCCCGGGCCTCTCCAGCCGCCAGATCGCCGTCTTCGCCGCGGTTGAAGGGCAAGGCCACATAATAGGTCGCCGACATCACATCGCCTCCATGTTCCCGTTATGTTCTAGACCGTCTCGCACGCGGCGTCGAGAGGTCTAAAGCGCGGGGCGAAAAAGTGGGGGCCGGTTTTTCGCAAATCGCGCGCGTTTTCAAGGAATCTACGATCGCGAGGGGATCGGACAGACCCCCTCGCCTTCGACAGGCAGGCCTAACTGGCCGCCCTTAACTGGCCAGACTGGCGTTCTGCGGAAACATATGCTTGCGGGCGTCGTCGTCCATTTCGGCCTTGAAGCTGTGCTTGTCCTTCAAAGCTTCGGCGCGCTGGGCCGCAGGGCGGGCGTTGATTTCGTCAAGCAGCCTTTTCAGGTTTGGAAACTTAGCCCAGGCTTCGCCGCCAAGGACGAACGGCACGGCGCGCGACCAACCCCAAACGGCCATATCGACGACCGTATAGGCATCGCCAAGCATGTAACGATGTTTGGCAAGCTGGGCGTCGAGAATGCCATAGTGGCGATTGGCCTCGAAAGTATAGCGATTGACCGCATAATCGAGCCCCTTGGGCGCGTGATGCTTGAAATGCACCGCCTGACCGGAATAGGGGCCGACGCCGCTCGCCACGAACATCATCCAGGACAGAAACTGGCCGCGCGCGGCCGGCGTCTGGGCCGGCAGAAATTTGCCGGTCTTCTCCGCGAGATAGATGAGGATGGCGTTACTGTCGAAGACGGTGGCGTCGCCATCGACGATCGCCGGCGTCTTGCCGTTCGGATTGATCGCCAGAAAAGCGGGCTGGTGCTGCTCGCCCTTGCGCGTGTCAACCGGCACGACTTCATAGGGCAGGCCCGATTCCTCGAGAAACAGGGCCACTTTGGCGGGATTGGGCGAGGGATGAAAATAGAATTTGATCATCGAAGGACTCCCTTTGCGGGCGCGCCGCTGAGCGCGATCGGCGCCTGCAGTTCCTTAGCGCAAATCGTGCGACATTCGCATCACAATCGCGCGGCCCGGGCTTTGCCCGGCGCCTGGCGCCTATCCCGAAGCACAGGGGCTTTCTGAAGCGCAAACGCCTATTTCGTGCCGAACATCCGGTCGCCCGCATCGCCAAGGCCAGGCACGATATAGCCGTGATCGTTGAGGCGTTCGTCGATCGACGCCGTCCATATGCCGACGTCGGGATGCGCCTTGTTGAGGCGCTCGACGCCCTCGGGCGCGGCGAGCAGGCAGACAAAGCGAATATCCCTGACGCCGCGGCCCTTGAGCCGGTCGATCGCCGCGATCGCCGAATTGGCGGTCGCCAGCATCGGATCCATGACGATCACCAGCCGCTCGGCGACATCGGCGGGCGCCTTGAAATAATATTCGACCGCCTCCAGCGTTTCGGGATTGCGGTAAAGGCCGATATGCGCGACGCGGGCCGAGGGCACTAGTTCAAGCATGCCGTCGAGAAAACCGACGCCGGCGCGCAGGATCGGCGCGAACACCAGCTTCTTGCCGGCGATCATCGGCGCCTTGGTCGTCTCCAGCGGCGTCTCGACATCGACCATCTCCAGGGGCAGATCGCGCGTTACTTCATAGCAAAGCAACATGCCGATTTCGTTTAATAGCTGCCGGAAACCCTTGGTCGAGCGGCGCTTGTCGCGCATCAGCGTGAGTTTGTGCTGGACCAGGGGATGGTCGACGACATGGGCGCTGGACATCGCGGGCCTCGACAAAGGGGGAAAACGTCAGCGACCTTAGACGAAGTCCAGCCCAAGCCGTTGCGCAACATCCAATTCATCCCCAGCTTTCCAACGGACCCGTGATGGCGCTGCCTATTGACTGGGCGTGATTGACACTATCTTTTGGAGGCTCATGGCGAATGCTTCGACACAGATTTCTCGTCGGCACTTGAACCTTCCGAACATGCTGACCTATGGTCGGCTCGCGGCGGTGCCGCTTGTCGTCGCGTTTCTCTTTTGGCCGGCCGAATTCTGGGCGCGCTGGACCGCGCTGGCGATCTATTCGGCGGCGGCGATCACCGACTTTTTCGACGGCTATCTCGCGCGCGCCTGGTCGCAGCAATCCTCGCTCGGCCGCATGCTCGATCCCATCGCCGACAAGCTGCTTGTGGCCGCCACGTTGCTCGTCCTCGCCGCCGACAAGACGATCGTCGGCTGGTCGCTGTGGGCGGCGATCGTCATTCTTTGCCGCGAAATCCTGGTGTCGGGCCTACGTGAATATCTGGCCGAGCTTCGCGTGTCGGTGCCCGTCAGCACCGTCGCCAAATGGAAGACGACCGCGCAACTCGTTGCGCTCGGCTTTCTGATCGCCGGGCCGGCGGGCGAGGCTGTGTTGCCGGGGTCGGTCACGATCGGCATCATCTTGTTATGGATCGCCGCGAGCCTGACGCTCTACACCGGCTGGGACTATATGAAGGCGAGCTACGACCACGTCGGGGACGCATGAGCGCCGATGAAAGCCGTCTATTTCGCATGGGTGCGTGAGCGCATCGGCAAAGCCGAGGAGGAGATCGCGCCCCCCGCCGATGTCAGGACTATTGGCGAACTGATCGCCTGGCTGTCCCGCCGCGGTGAAGAATATGCCCATGCTTTCGAGAAAGCCTCGATCATCCGCGCGGCGATCGACCGCGCCCATGTCAAACATGACGCGGCGATCGCAGGTGCGCGCGAGATCGCGTTTTTCCCGCCGATGACGGGCGGGTAGTGGATAAAATTAGACAGAGAGGGTTGAGAATTGACTGGAAACTGTGCATGGCGACGGTAAGACTATCGGGCAGCCGACGACCGAAGCACACTGAGGAATAGACCGCACTCAGTTTTCTGAGCATTCGTTTTGGAAATCGAGTTTCCTCTCGAGTTTATCGTTTTAGGGACGCCGGTATCGCATCAGCGAGGCAACCGGCGGGCGAAGGCCGAATGGAAGCAGCTCGTGAAAGACGCGAGTCAGTCGGTTCTCCCCGACGCGCATTTCGCCACAGATCGTCCGCTGGCTGTGACGCTATTTTACTTCCCGAACGACAAAATGGACGGAGACGTCGACAATATTATCAAACTAACGCTGGACGCCTTGAGCCAGCATATTTATCTCGATGATGACCAAATTGAACGCATTGCCGTCCAAAAATTCGAACCGGATCGAGTTTTCACGTTTTCGGCGCCGAGCGAGACTCTAGTTACCTGTATGCTCGGGCAGAAGCCAGCTTTGTACATTCGAATTTCGGACGACTTGCACGAGGATCTATAGAAATGACGATGCAACGCGAAGCCGAAGCGGATCTTCTGAGGTTTGCCGCCGAGGAACTCCGAGAGAGTGGATACACAGTCGTGCTCGAACCGTCGCCTTCGAGTCTTCCTGCCATGCTCAAAGACCTTCGCCCGGACGGCATCGCAATTGGCAAGAAGCCATTTCTGTTCATTGAAGTGACCCGAGAGGGTGACCGGGACGCCGAACGCATCCACAAGCTTCAGCAGGCCATTCGCGGCGCCGAGGACTGGCGGTTGCACCTTATTCTCAACCGGGAAGTCCGTTACGCGGCGTTGGAGACTCCTCGACTGGAAGATATCAGGGCGACCCTCGGGCGCATCAGGCGAGTAGCAGACGAAGACATAGGAGCCAGCTTATTGATGTGTTGGGCGTGCCTGGAGGCGCTTTCAAGAGCGATCGAACCACGAAGCTTTGCTCGGCCCCAGGCGCCAGGACGTTTGGTCGAGAGGCTTGCATCGGCGGGCCATATCGTCGCGAGCGAGGCGCAATTCCTGAGAAGCATGATACAGAAACGGAACGAGTTAGTGCATGGACAACTTGCGACAATCGTCAATCCCGAACAAGTAGAGCAATTCATCGACTTGCTTGAGCACCTTCTCGCAGCACAGCGCCAAGGCGTCCATTAGCGGTCACTTTTCACGCTGTGCCGTCTCATAATATTTCTCAGGCAAGCCTAGCTGGATGGAGCAGGAATGGTTTGCCAGTGTCCACAGGAACGGACGAAATTGAACTCCGATTTTGTCCCATGATAGGCGCATATGGCGACGATACGGGTGCAGGCTGAGGATTTTGACGCCGCCGCCGAGGCCGAAGCGCTGACGCGCGGGCGCGCCGACATTGGCGCGATCGTCAGCTTCGTCGGACTCTGCCGCGACGAAGGCGGCAAGCTGTCCCGACTTGAGATCGAACATTATTCGGGAATGGCGGAGGAAGAACTTGCGCGCGTCGCGGCGGAAGCCGAGGCGCGCTGGCCGCTGCTCGGCGCGACCATCATTCACCGGTTCGGGAATATCGCTCCAGGGGAGCGCATCGTGCTCGTCGTCACGGCTTCGGCGCATCGCGGCGCGGCCTTCGAGGCGGCCGACTTCCTGATGGATTATCTCAAAACGCGCGCGCCATTCTGGAAGCGAGCCCACCGGTCCGATGGCTCGGTCGAAGATTGGGTCGAAGCGAAATCGACAGACCGCGCGGCGGCGGCGCGGTGGCGCGCCGCCGATTGATAGAAATATCGTCAGCCCATCAGGTGCGGGAAACGATCATCCGGTAGATCAACAGGACAATGATCGCGCCGACGACGGCGACGAGCAAACTCCACAGATTAAAGCCTGTTACGCCGCCAATGCCGGCAAGATTAAATAGCTCCCCGCCGACGACGGCGCCGACCACGCCAAGCACGATGTCGAGAAGCATGCCCGAGCCGGACTTATTGACGATTTTGCTGCCGATGAAGCCGGCGATCAGGCCGAGAATGATCCAGCTTATGATTCCCATGGTCGTTTCCCCAGAATCTCACGAACAATGACAATGCGCCCCGTCGCGCGCTCGCCCATCGATTGTTGGGAGATGGACGGACAAAAAGCAAGTCGATTATAGTGCCCGGCGGCCGCGGCGACGTTCGCGCGGCTGTTGCAACCGCGCGTTACGCTTGGAACGGACGACGCAAAATCCTTCCTGAATCCGATGGAGGCTCAAATGGGATTATTCGACGATGCGCTGAAAGGCGCGATTCCCGGCGGCGATCTCGCGGCTCCGATCGCCGTGGCGGCGGGCGCTCTGTTGCTCGGCAAACTCTTCAGCGGAAGCAGCGCCGCGCCGGCCGCGCCTGTGCCGCAACCCGGGGCTGCGCCGGCGGGCGGCGGCCTGTTTGGCGGTTTGAGCGACCTCGTGCAGAAATTCCAGACGGCCGGCCACGGCGACGCCGTCAATTCCTGGGTTGGCCCTGGCGCGAATGCGCCGATCCAGCCCGCGCAGGTCGGCTCCGCCCTTGGTCAGCAGACCATCAGCGATCTCGCCCGCCAGTCCGGACTGACCGAGCAGCAGCTTCTTGCTCAGCTCGCACAGGCTCTGCCCGGGCTGATCGACAAGCTGTCGCCGAACGGCCGCCTGCCGACGCAAACCGAACTCGCCGCGCAAGGACACTGAAAGCGCGCCCGGCGCGGGCTCGCCCCGCCGGGCTCATTCGGCCGCGCGTCGCGCCCCCGCGCCAAGCACGCTGAGCGCGTGCCCGAGGTCTTCGATCAGATCGTCGACATCTTCGAGGCCGACGGAGAGCCGCACCATGCCTTCGCCAATGCCAAGATTGGCGCGCACTTCTGGCTTCAAGCGCTGATGCGTCGTCGTGGCGGGGTGGGTGAGCAGACTCTTGGCGTCGCCCAGATTGTTGGAAATGCCGACAATCGAAAGGGCGTTGGCCATTTTGAAAGCGGCCGCCTTACCGCCCTTCACGTCGAAGGTGACGAGCGTGCCGCCGCCCGACATCTGCCGTTTGACGAGCGCGGCTTGCGGGTGGTCTGGCCGGCCGGGATAAAGCACGCGCGAGACGCCGGGATGGTCGGCGAGATAATCGGCGATTTTCTCGGCCGAGCGCACTTGCGCGGCGACGCGCACCGGCAGCGTCTCCAACGATTTCAGCATCACCCAGGCGTTGAAGGGCGACAGGCAGGGGCCGGTCTGACGCAGGAAATTATGGATGTGTTCGTTGATGAACGCCTCGGAAGCGAGGATGACGCCGCCGAGGGTCCGACCCTGCCCGTCGATATGCTTGGTCGCGGAATAGACAACGCAATCGGCGCCAAGCTGCAACGGATGCTGCAGCAAGGGCGTGGCGAAGACATTGTCGACGACCAGCGTCGCGCCATGCCGATGCGCGATCGCGGCGACGCCGGCGATGTCGATGACCTCCAGCGTCGGATTAGTCGGGCTCTCCAGAAAGGTCGTCTTCGTATTCGGGCGCATCGCGGCGCGCCATTGCGCGAGATCGGCGCCGTCGACGAGCGTCGAGGCCACGCCAAAGCGCGGCAGCAATTCCTCGACCACATAAAGACACGAGCCGAACAAGGCCCTGGCCGCGACGATGTGATCGCCCGCCTTGAGCTGGCCCATCAAAGCGGCGGTCACCGCCGCCATGCCGCTCGCGGTGGCGCGCGCCGCCTCGGCGCCTTCCAGCAGCGCCATGCGGCGCTCGAACATCGCCACCGTCGGATTGGCGAAACGCGAATAGATGAACCCTGCCGAATCCTCGCCCTTGAAGCGCGCCTCGGCCTGCTCCATCGTGTCGTAGAGATAGCCTTGCGTCAGGAACAGAGCCTCGGACGTCTCCTCAAAACTCGAGCGCATCGACCCGCCATGCACGAGTTGCGTCGCGGGGCGCAGGGTTTTGGGGTCGCGTGTTTTCCGGGGCGTCGTCATAAAGCTCTCCTTGCGCAAATGCGCGCATCGGGGCGTTAGACAGGGCGATTTGGTGAAAAGCCCCGATCTTTTAGCCCCTTGTTTAGCGTGGCGGCAAGCCGACCGGCTCAAATGACCACGTATAGCCCCCATTTAGACCCGCGAGCGCCTTGGCGTCAATGCGACGAAGCGGTAACAAAGATGCGAACACAGACAGGACCCGCCTTGAGCGCCGAAATGACGATTGGACGCGATCCGCCTCCCCAGCTTTTTGACGACGCCGAAGTCGGCGCCGACGACAGCTATTTTACCGCGCCTTATGGAATGTTCGCCCGCCAGAAGATCAAGGCGATGGTGCGGCGCAAGCTGATTTTGGCCAAGCGCGCAATCGAAGAAGATCAGTTTCAGCCCGCCAGCCTCGATTTGCGCCTCGGCAAGGAAGCCTTTCGCGTTCGCGCCAGTTTCCTGCCCGGGCGGGGCCGCACCGTCATGGAGCAGCTCGACAGCCTCAATCCGGAGCGGGTGTCGCTAGCCGGCGATGGCGCGGTTCTCGAAAAAGGCATTGTCTATATCGCGCCGCTCGCCGAGCGCCTCGAACTGCCGCCAAGCCTTTCGGGCGCGGCGAACCCGAAGAGTTCGACCGGCAGGCTCGACATATTCACGCGGCTGATCGTCGATCGCAGCGAGGCTTTCGATGACGTTCCGCTTGGCTATGACGGGCCGCTATACGCCGAGATTTCGCCGCGCAGTTTCAGCGTTCGCGTGCGGGAGGGCTCGAAACTCAACCAGATCCGCTTCCGCAATCGCAATTCCAAACACAAGGGCCTTGTCGATTTCGCATTGACCGACGAGGACATCAAGGCGCGACACGCGCAGATCGCGCTCGTCGATGGCGCGCTCGATCTGCGCGACGGCCTGATCCTGCGCGTCGGCCTGGGCGGGTCGCCGGGCCAGATCGTCGGCTACCGCGCGCAGAAGAATGGCGATGTCATCGACGTCGACCGTCCGGGCGCCTATGCCGCCGAAGAATTCTGGGAGCCGATTCGCGCGCGCGCCGACGGGCGGCTGGTTCTCGATCCAGAGCAATTTTACATCCTCGCCTCGCGCGAGAAGATGCAAATCCCGGCAGATCTCGCCGCCGAAATGGCGCCGATCGATCCTGCGATCGGCGAGTTTCGCGTTCACTACGCCGGCTTTTTCGACCCAGGCTTTGGCCACGGACCCGACGGGCGCCCAAGCGCCCGCGCCGTGCTGGAGGTGCGCAGCCGCGACGTGCCCTTCCTGCTCGAAGACGGCCAGCCAGTCGGCCGCCTCGTCTACGAAAAACTCGCCGACAAAGCCGACGAACTCTATGGCGCAACCGCCGTGTCGAACTATCAGGGCCAGGGCCTGAAGCTTTCCAAGCACTTCCGGGCCTTCGGCGCGGCGTGAAGGCCGCCTTGCGCGCATAAGCGGCGCCAGTGAAGAGGTTTTTCGAACCCGCCGCTTTGCCGCCCGCGCATCTCACAATCAACTCATTGCTGGGATAGCAGGAGCCTTTCGTTCAGAGCGAAAGGCTGAGCCCCGCATGAGAAAGAATCTCATCGAAGGCGCGCTCGCCACGCTCGCCGTTGCGGGCATCGTGTTCATCATCCTCATGTTCGCCTGAACCGCCGGGCGCGCACGGCCGCCGTCACGAAGCGCATTGGGAAATGAACGAGAAATCAAGGATGTGCTGATCGTCGAAGCCTGTAGGACGAAGAATCATAGGACCGAATTCACGCCGATTTGAACGGCTGCAGTGCAACCGGGGAACCTGGGATCATTTTAAGCGTTTTTGACTCGGGCTAGGTCAAAAGGAGAGTGAAATGACAAACTTTCCCGACAGAGATATGCGGCAGCCCGACTATGATTATTCGGGCTCTTTTCCCGGCAATTCGCCCATGATGATTATCGGCGTCGTTGTCGTCGTGCTCATTTTGGGAGGGCTCTGGTATAATTTCAGCAGCTCGTCCGGCGTTCGTCCTCAGCCGAATCAAGGCGCCATCCAGCAGATGACTCAACCGGCCGCGCCGACGACATCGCCGGCAATCCCCGCGCCAACGCCGAAGCCATAAGAAGCTCGGAGCCCGCTTGGATCGAAAGCGGACTCTTTCGCGAGGCCATGAATTCGATTGGGGACAGAGGGCGACGCGCCGAGGCTCGCGGCGCGCCGCTTTCCTGTTCAATCTGCCGGGCGATTCGATTGCGAAACGCGCATAGGCGCAACCGAACGCTGCGCCGCCGCGTTCTAGGCGGAGTCAGAGGAGAAATCCATGAACGCCAATGACCACTTCACCGTCAGCATCAGCAGCCTCAACAGCGGCTTGAATGACGACCGTCAATCCTTGTCGGGGCATACCCTGACCGTCACCCCTGACGGAAGGCTATCGATCGACGGCGAGAAAGGGCGGCGCACGCTCGCCCCAGGAGAATGGGACGACTTTGAGTTGAAGATGCTGCCCACATTGGACAAGTCATCCCTCGCCGATATCGGATGAACGGGCCTAACGGCGGCGTCAGTCGAAAGATTGAAGCCGCTCGATTCCGTCAAGATCGCCTCTGCAGAGCGATGCGCAAGCGCGCCCTCACGCGCTGCGCGGAAATTCAGAGCGGTCTGTTGATCGAACGCCAATGCATATCAACCTCGCACGAACGTACGCGGTTCGCGGCAGGCGCCAAGCGCGTCAACGGCTCAGAGGCTCCCCTCCGATGGCGAAGAGGGCTTGAACCCCGCGCTGCCCTCTCCTATGGTCGATCATGTCGCGAGCGTTGACGCGGCGTGAAGACCGAAAAGAGACTTCTGAGAGCCGAGACCACCATAAGTCTTTGATATCGCGGGCGTAGTTCAATGGTAGAACGGAAGCTTCCCAAGCTTCATACGAGGGTTCGATTCCCTTCGCCCGCTCCAAACCTCCCGATCAAGGCGTGACGCCAGCGAGACCGCCAGAATGAGCTTTCTTTTGCGGTCCTGCTTGGTTCTCTGGGCTGTGGGCATCGCCGCGCCCGCTATGGCCGCCGGCAAAGCCGTAACCTTGTGCAAGCCCGACGAACTCGTTGTGTTTTCCTGCAGCGCTGGCGTGCGCTACGCCTCCGTCTGCGCTTCCAAGGGCGTTTCGAAGAGCCAGGGGACGATGCAATATCGCTTCGGCTCGCCCGCCAAGCTGGAGCTCGTCTATCCCGCGGCGCCGGGCAAGCCCGCCGAGGATTTCAAGGGCGGATCGCTGATGTTCTCGGGCGGCGGCGGCGCTTTCCTGCGCTTCTCGAACGGACCGTATGAATATACGGTCTTCAGCGCCACCGGAAAATGGGGGCCAAACGAAAGCCCGCTCGATGAAGAAGGCGTCGCCATTCGAAAGGATGCGAAAGAATTCTCCAATTTCGTGTGCCGCAATTTCGATCCCGCCGTCGGCGAACTCGGGCCGGACTTTCTCGACAAAATGGGCATGTCGCCGGCGGACCCCGACTCCGACTTCTCGATTCCGGACGCGTACTTCAAGAAGTAGAAGCGCCCGCTAGAAATGCGTCATAAGCTGGACGCAGCCCGACTGATCGATTCCTGAAAGGCATTGGATGATGATTGCACGCCCCCTCCCTTCCCGCCCGGCCCGGCGCGAGAGAAGGCTGGTTCTTTTGCCTATCGCCATCGCTTTGGCGCTCTTCACGTCCGGCTGCGACAAATGCGGCGATTATTTCTGGCAGAACGGCTCAAAATCCTGCCATGACGAGTCGCAGATCAAATGACGCCGCGGCTCACGCATTCGCCCGGATGAGCGCCGCTCCAGTCCGCCGCGTCGCCGCCCATTGCGTTAAATCGATCGCGCGGCTATCGGGGGCGTGGAAAGCGACGAAGGATTGCACAGCTTGAGCGCGGCCGAACCTGAAATCACCGACGCGCTTGTCGCGAGCCATGGACTCAAGCCCGACGAATATGCGCGCTTTGTCGCGCTGCTTGGACGCACGCCGAGCTTCACCGAACTTGGCATCGTATCGGCGATGTGGAACGAGCATTGCTCCTATAAATCCTCGCGCATCCACTTGCGCAAGCTGCCGACTTCCGCGCCCTGGGTGATCCAGGGGCCCGGCGAAAACGCCGGCGTCATCGATATCGGCGATGGCCTCGCCTGCGTCTTCAAGATGGAAAGCCATAACCATCCCTCGTTCATCGAGCCCTATCAGGGCGCGGGCACCGGGGTTGGCGGCATTTTGCGCGACGTGTTCACGATGGGCGCGCGCCCCGTCGCCTGTCTCAATTTCCTGCGCTTTGGCGCGCCCGATCATCCCAAGACTCGTCACCTCGTCGCCGGCGTCGTCGCCGGCATCGGCGGCTATGGCAATTCATTCGGCGTGCCGACGGTGGGCGGCTCGGTCGGCTTCCACAAGCGTTATGACGGCAATATTCTCGTCAATGCGATGGCGGTCGGCATCGCGCGCGCCGACGAGATTTTCTACGCCAAGGCGACCGGGGTCGGAAACCCGATCGTCTATCTCGGCTCCAAGACGGGGCGCGACGGCATCCATGGCGCCACCATGGCGTCGGCCGCCTTCGAGGCGGACGCCGAGGAGAAACGCCCGACCGTGCAGGTCGGCGATCCCTTCGCCGAAAAACTGCTGCTGGAAGCCTGCCTCGAGTTGATGGCGTCGGGCGCCGTCATCGCCATTCAGGACATGGGCGCGGCGGGGCTGACCTCCTCGGCGGTCGAAATGGGCGCCAAGGGCGATCTCGGAATCGAACTCGACCTTGACGCCGTTCCCTGCCGCGAGACCGGCATGACCGCGTACGAAATGATGCTGTCGGAAAGCCAGGAACGGATGCTGATGGTTCTGCATCCGGAAAAGGCCGCCATCGCCGAAGCGATCTTCCGCAAATGGGGGCTCGATTTCGCGGCGATCGGCAAGACGACGGATGATTTGCGTTTTGTCGTGAAGCGTCACGGCAAGGTCATGGCCGATCTGCCAATCAAGGAGCTCGGCGACCAGGCGCCCGCCTATGACCGCCCGTGGATCGCGACGCCCAAGCAACCGATCCTTTCGGCTCCCGACATCGCTCCGCCCATGTCCAATCACGACGCGCTGCTGAAGCTTGTCGCCTCGCCCGACCTTTGCTCCAAGCGCTGGGTCTATGAGCAATATGATTCGCTCATTCTCGGCAATACGATCGAGGGCCCCGGCGGCGACGCGGCTGTCGTGCGGCTCGGCGATGGCCCCAAGGGGCTTGCGCTCACCACGGATGCGACGCCGCGCTATTGCGAAGCCGATCCCGTCGAAGGCGGCAAGCAGGCCGTCGCGGAGGCCTGGCGCAATCTGATCGCGGTCGGCGCGCGGCCGCTCGCATTGACCGACAATCTGAATTTCGGCAACCCGGAAAAGCCGGAGGCGATGGGCCAGTTCGTCGGCTGCCTCGCTGGCATCGGCGAAGCGGCGCGGGCGCTCGATTTCCCCATCGTCTCAGGCAATGTGTCGCTCTACAACGAGACGATGGGCGCCGGCATATTGCCGACGCCCGCGATCGGCGGCGTCGGCCTCGTCGACGATGTGGCGAAAGCGGCGACGATCGCTTTCAAGAGCGCGGGCGAAGCCGTCCTGCTGGTCGGCGGCGCCGGAACCTGGCTCGGACGATCCGCCTATCTCGAGACGATCTGCGGGCGCGAAGAAGGGGCTCCGCCGCCGGTCGATCTCGTCGCCGAGCGCCGCAACGGCCAGTTCGTTTTCGCCCTCATTCGCGCCGGCAGGCTTACCGCGGTTCACGATATTTCCGACGGCGGCCTTGCGGTCGCTTTGGCCGAAATGGCTGTGGCGGGACGCCTCGGCGCCCATATAGACGCCGGCGCCCCCGACGGCGCCGGGCATGACTTCCTGTTCGGCGAGGATCAAGGCCGCTATGTCGTCGCCGCGCAGGCCGCACAAGCGGCCGCCATCGTCGACGAGGCCAAGGCGGCGGGCGTCGCCGTCCAGCGCCTGGGAACGACGGGGGGCGACGCGTTGACCCTGCCGGGCGAGGCGCCCATACTCCTGGCGGATTTGGCGACGGCGTTTGAATCCTGGCTCCCGGCCTTCATGGCGGGGCCGCAACGGGAGATCGCATGATACAACTCGTCGCGTTGAAGGCGCTCGCCGGCCTCAATTACGTGCGCGTCGACCAGGTGATTGCGATCAGCGCCACCGATCCAACCAAATGCATCGTCATCATGACGGGCGGGATTAGTGTCCCGTGTTCGGAACCAGCCAAGGACGTCATCGCCAAGCTTGAGGCGGCGTCCTCGGGGAAACAGGAATAGACCATGGCGATGCCTGCGGCCGAAATCGAACGCCTGATCCTTGCGGCCTTTCCCGACGCGCGCGTCGAGATCAAAGATCTGGCGGGCGACGGCGATCATTATTCGGCGACCGTGGTTTCTTCCGCCTTTCGCGGCAAGAGCCGGGTGCAGCAGCACCAGATGGTCTATGGCGCGCTGAAAGGTCAGATGGGCGGCGCGCTGCATGCATTGGCGCTGCAGACGGCCGCCGCGCCGGAATAGGTCGCGCGCCTATTTTGCCGCGGCCTCGTGATTCATGATCTCACGCAAATCCCATTTGTCTTCGCCGTTGTCCCCCCGAATGTCGTCAAGCTTCCAGGCGGCGCCCTCGCGCATGAAGACATAGCGAACCACATTGCGCGCTTTTGCGCCTTCGCTATCGAAGCTCGCCGCGACGATCGTCCTGGCCGCGTCGGCGCTCTCGACATCGACCGAAAGGTTGCGAACGCTGGGGTCTTGCGAATTGGTGACGGGATCGAAATCGAGGATCGGTTCATTCAGCTTCTTCGAGCGCAGATCCATCGCCTTTTGCGCGGCGAGCAGCGATTTGGTGAAATGCTTGCGCACCTGCTTGTCGTCGAAGGCCGTAGGCGTCTGGTAGTCGCCCTTCGGGCCGGCCGCGATATGGTAAATCTCAACAACCACATCCCTCGGGCTCGGCTCCTCAGCCAGCGCCGGCGACGCAAGCGCCGCCAGGGCGGCCACAACCAGAATCAGACGTTTCATGGGTTTCTCGCCTTGCGTGCGGGATCGCGTCACCATTGACCATAGAAGCTTACGGTCTTCCCGGGCAGGCGTCCTGGCGGATTTTGGCGGGCCAAGACTGGCACAGACAGCGCCGGCGTTCTATATGGGGTTTTGGAGCGGGGCCTTGACCCCCGCGTCAAGAGGTTGAGCGCCCATGGCCAATGTTCACGATCAGATCACGCAGGAAATCACGCAGAACCCGGTTGTCCTGTTCATGAAGGGCACGCCGGAATTCCCGCAATGCGGTTTCTCGGGCCAGGTGGTGCAGATTCTCGACTATCTCGGCGCCCCCTTCAAGGGCGTCAATGTGCTCGCCGACGCGGAACTGCGCCAGGGCATCAAGGAATTCGCCAATTGGCCGACGATCCCGCAGCTCTATGTGAAGGGCGAATTTGTCGGCGGCTGCGACATCGTGCGCGAAATGTTCCAGTCCGGCGAACTCGCCGCGCATCTGTCCGACGCGGGCGTCGAACTCAAGCAGACGGCGAAAGCCTAAACCCCTTCTCCCGAGAATCGGGAGAAGGTGGCCCGACGTAGTCGGGTCGGATGAGGGCGGCGAAGCTGGGTGCGGCGGATCAACGCGGCCTTGCGCGCCGAGAGGCCCTCATCCCAAGGCGAACTTCGTTCGTCCGCAGGCGCTGCGCGCCACCTTCTCCCGCCGAAGGCGGGAGAAGGAACCTGCGATCCCTATTTCCCCACCATCGCCGTCACGACCTTCGTCGCGTCGTCGGAATCCCATGGCGCGGGGCCGGCCATCACGGCGAGTTCGCAGCCGTCGGGGCCGATCAGCAGCGACGTCGGCAGGCCGAGCGCCTTGCCCGCGACTTTCAGCGCCTCGAACGAATCGGCGCTGGAATCGGCATAGCGGTTCAGGCTTTTGACGCCGGCCTCGGTCAGGAACGCCTTCGGCCGATCAAGGCGGCTCGTGTCGATATTGACCGCGACGACCTCGAAATCGGCGCCGCCGAGCTTGGCCTGCAGCCGGTCGAGCGCGGGCATTTCGGCGCGGCAGGGCACGCACCAGGTCGCCCAAAGATTAAGCAGGACGTTGCGGCCCTTAAAGTCGGCGAGCGTCAGCTTCTTTCCGTCCGCGTCCTTGAAGGAAATATCGACGGCCGGCCCAGGATTCTTGTTGACGTTCAAAGCGGCGACCTGGCCCTGGGCGAGCGGCGCTAGGCGCGCCGCCACGGCTTTGGCCGCCGGACAGGCGGCGGCCTCGTCCTTGCCGGCGCCCGCTCCCTTCCCGTATAGGACGGCGGCTCCCAGCGCGACGGCAAGCGCGGCGACAATGATCACGCTCGGCAGGCGTTTGCGCGGGGCGGGTTTTTGATCGGTCATTCAGGCATCCAAGAGGCGGTTCATGAGCAATAAAATGTGGGGCGGGCGCTTCGCCGCCGGACCGTCCGACATTATGGAGGAGATCAACGCCTCGATCGGCTTCGACCGCAAACTCGCCTCGCAGGACATCGCGGGCTCGAAAGCCCATGTCGCCATGCTCGCCCATGCCGGCATTGTCTCCAGCGCCGACGCCGACGCCATAACCAAGGGTTTAGACGAGGTCGGCGCCGAAATCGAGGCCGGCTCTTTCACGTTCTCGCGGGCGCTGGAGGACATTCATATGAATGTCGAGCAGCGGCTCGCCGATCTGATCGGCCCGGCCGCCGGGCGCCTGCACACCGCGCGCTCGCGCAACGATCAGGTGGCGCTCGATTTCAAACTCTGGGTGCGCGATACGATCGATGCGCTCGACGCGCAGCTCGCCGACCTGCAACAGGCTTTGGCGGAGAAGGCGCTCGCCCATGCCAGCGCGGTCATGCCCGGTTTCACCCATCTGCAATCGGCCCAGCCGGTGACCTTCGGCCATCACCTGCTCGCTTATGTCGAGATGATCTCGAGGGATCGTGGGCGGCTGAGAGACGCGCGCAAACGCCTCAACGAGAGCCCGCTCGGCGCCGCCGCGCTCGCCGGCACCAGCTTTCCGATCGACCGGGACATGACGGCTAAGGCGCTCGGCTTCGACCGGCCGACCGCCAATTCGCTCGACAGCGTCGCCGACCGCGATTTCGTGCTGGAGACCCTCGGCGCGGCGGCAATCTGCGCGACGCATCTGTCGCGCTTCGCCGAAGAGATCGTGCTGTGGACGACGCCGCAATTTGGCTTCATCAAGCTTTCGGACGCCTTTTCGACGGGCTCCTCGATCATGCCGCAAAAACGCAATCCGGACGCGGCCGAACTGGTGCGCGGCAAAACGGGCCGGGTGGTCGGCGCGCTGGTCGCCTTGTTCAGCGTGATGAAAGGCCTGCCGCTCGCCTATTCCAAGGACATGCAGGAAGACAAGGAAGGCGCCTTCGACGCGCTGCAGACTTTGTCGCTGACGATCGCCGCGACGGCGGGCATGGTTCGCGACATGGCTCCCGATCTCAAGCGCATGAAGGCCTCCGCCGGCGCCGGCTATTCCACCGCGACCGATCTTGCCGACTGGCTGGTGCGGAGCCTCAAAATGCCATTCCGCGACGCCCATCATGTGACGGGCCGCATCGTCGCCGCCGCATCGGCGCGCGCCATCGCGCTGGAAAAACTGTCGCTCGCCGAAATGCAGGCGATCGAGCCGCGCATCGGCGCCGAAGTGTTCGGCGTGCTCGGCGTCGTGCGCTCGGTCAACAGCCGCACGAGCTACGGCGGCACGGCGCCGGCCAATGTGCGCCGGCAGGCGCGCCGGTGGATCGCCAAGCTAAAAGCGCCGGCGAAATAGGCGCTGGCGGCCGGCCGCCTCCAATCTGATTCAGCAATTTTCATTCTGACGTCCCTTACCTGATGGCTGGGCTTGTCCCAGCCATGATGGAGGAAGGTCGTTGCGTCGCCAAAATGAGAATCGCTGTTCTCCCATGAGACGACTTTTCGACTCCCCGCCTTTCAGGTTATTTCTAAGGAATCGATCCGTCGGGGGAGATGACGAATGACCGCCACATCGTGCAAATCAGTCTCCGTCAGCTATCACGATCTGCTTTTCGCCTTCGAATCCGCGAACTCCAGCGCCCCGGGTGAAAACCAGTCTTACATCTGCAAGAATACGGGTAAGTTTTATTTCGTCTCCGTCCATCTCGACGATGACGACGATGTTCCCGAGGACATCGAAACTTCCGACCAATATCTCTCCCTGCCAAGCAAGAGGGAGCTGGATCTCGGGCGGGAATTGGTATTTTCTTTCGTCCTCGAATATCTGCCCGACGAGTGGGAAAACATCCGGGATATTTTTCACAGAAAGGGCGCTTATAGCCGGTTCAGGGATATGCTGAGCCGTCGCGGCATGCTCGATAAGTGGCACGCCTTCGAAGCAAGCGCCGTCGAAAAGGCCTTGCGCGAATGGGCCGAGGACAACGGAATTCAATTTGGCGACGCGGCGAAAAGCCCGCCGCTCGACCGGCCTGCGGTTTGCACCGTGTTGCGCGCGGGCGCTCCGTTCGTCGGCAAGCAGGGCTTTTCCTATGCGCCCGCGGTTTCCGCTGAGACGGTGGGCGCCGCCGCCATTCACATGCAATTGCTCACCATCCCGCCGGGCGGCCGCGCCAAGGCGCATAAGCACGAAGCGCATGAGACGGCGATCTATGTGCTCAGCGGCGAAGGCGGGATGTATTATGGCGAGCGGCTCGAGCATCATCTCGTTTCGGGCCCCGGCGACTTTGTCTACATCCCCGCCAATGTGCCGCACCTGCCCTACAATAGGAGCCAGACCGAGCCCTGCCTCGCGGTGATTTCGCGCACCGATCCGAATGAGCAGGAAAGCGTCGTGCTGCTACCGGAGCTTGACGCGATTCACGCGTGAGAGAGCATCGAGCGATCAACCGGTCGGGCTGAATTCACCAGATGGCGCCCAGCGCGCCTCGCCCGCCATAGCTCCTGGTGTTGTTGGAGAAATCGCCCTCGAAATTGGCGCGGACAAATAACCCGTTCGCCCATTTCATCTCCATCCCGGCGCTCACCAGCACTGAATTGGGCGAGGGCGTCGCGCCATTGACCACGAAGCTCGCGCCCGGCAGCGACTGCAATGTCGCAGTGGCTGATACATTCGGGTTGAAATCATGCGCCCAGGCTAGTCGTGCGCCAAGCGTCAGCACTGATTCGGACAAGTCGAAAGACTTGTCGAACCGTGCGCCGAGTTCAGTGCGGGCGTCCGTCACCGTTTGACTGGCGTAATTGAGCGCGAAACCATTGTCGCCCGACAGCGCGCTTTCGCTATAGGCGGGCAGCAACAGGCTCGTCGCCTGCAAGGCGCCATAGGGCGCGAAGCCGAGCACAGGCGCCGGGATGCGATCGCCGATTTCGGCCCGCGCCTCGAATGTGTTGACGTTGAACTTCGCCTGCAATGCGCCGCCCGTTCCGACCGTCACCGTCCGGTTGGTGGTGACGTCCTGCCAGCCGTAGGCCGCCGCCGCGCCGATATAGGCGGAGCCAAAATTGTGGATGCCGTAAAGACCAGCCTGCAGGAGGTCGGAATTGCCTCCGCCGAGGCCGTTCGAGATTCCGAAACCGGTGCCGCCGCCGCCGAACCCGAAGCCCACCACGGTGTCCGGCGCAAGCTGGTAATCCGCGCCCACCACGATTCCATAGGCGTGGCTGGCGGTCGTGCTGGAGCCGGCGCCGCTATTGCCGCTCGTCGTGCTCGATCCGCCATAGGCCTGCGACCAGACACTCCAGGCAGGCGTCGCGACCGCCGCCGCCCGCTGGTCGACCGACGTCAGCGCCGCCAGGGCGCCCGGCGCCGATTGACCCGGCGTCGGCGCATCATAAAACAGCGCCCCGCCCTGAGTGGCGCGCGCGCCGACCAGTCCATAATCGCCAACGCCGCCGCCGTTGAAGAACATGTCGATGAAACTATTCATCGCGCTGAAGGTCGCGCCCTGGACTCCCGTCGCCGCTTGGCCGGAAATTTGCGTCAACCCGCCGGGCGAGAGCGTGCCGAACGCCGTCGGGATGGCGCCGGTCGCATTGAAATAGCCGCTCAAGGCGTGGGCGACATTCTGCTGGTTGGCGTTGAGCGGACCGGATTGGCCGTAATTCAGTCCGATAATATCGAGGTAGGCATGGGTTGCGTCATAGCTCAGCGCCGCGGTCAGGTCCGGCAGGCCGGCGACCTGCGGATTGAAAGTTCCAAACACGCCGCCCGCGGCGCTCAGGATCGTATATTGCTGTTTGGCGATGGAGCCGCCGGAATAGAGCGCAGCGACCGTAGCCCCATGCGGCGCCGCGCTGCCGGACACATTGGCGAAAGATGCTATGGACGGGTTGAGGTTGACGACATAGATCGATCCTGGACTGAGACCGAGCGCGCCGCCCACATTGATCGAGGAGCCGGGCGCGCCGGAGCCCGGCTGGAAAACGCCGCCCTCCAGCACCTCAATTTTGCTAAGCGCGCCGACGCCCGACAATGCGCCACCGCCATCGACCCACGTCAAGAACGATTGCGTGAGCGAACCGTTCACCACAAGCATTCCGCCCTCGATCGTGGTCGAGCCAGTATAAGTGTTGACGCCGCCCAGAGTCTCGGTTCCGGCCGTCAGTGTGAGACCGCCGCTGCCGCCGATGATTCCGTTGAACGCGGTTGATGCGTTCGACAGCGTCAGAGTCCGGCTCCCAAGCGTGACCGCACCGGTGGAATCGCCCCCCAGCGTTGTGATCCATGCGCCGTAATTCGTACCGGAAATGTCGAACGTCCCGGCTAAGGATACGTTCACGCCGCTCGACGCCGCGATGCTGCCGGGACCCACGAGCGCCAGCTTGCCGCCGTTGATCGTGGTCGCGCCGGTATAAGTGTTAGCGCCGCTCAAGGTCGCCGAGCCGCCGCTAGCGATCGAGACGCCGCCGACGCCCGATATGATCCCGGCCAAGCCTAGGGGCACGGAGTTGGAGCCGATAACCAGAGGCGCGGCGTTCGTCGTCGGAATGTTGACGTCCGTCACGAAATTGGGGGTGTAGCCGACGGTCTGCCCCGCCAGATTTTCCAGCACCGAATTCTGCAGGAAAAAGCCGATCCCGACGATGTTGTCGGTGCTGTTGTTGTTCAGCGTCAGGCTATAGGGCGAGACGTACGGATACGAGCCAGTTGGAAACACCGTGACCGTAGACGGCGAAGCGCCGGCGTCGGCCCCCGCGATCGTCAGGGTCGTCTGCCCACTCCCCGAACCGCCTCCATGCGATCCCGGAGTGGCGCCTTCATCGCCCAGACTATAGGACGGCGTTCCCGTGTCCAGAAGACTGGGTCGGTTTCGCCACGATAGGGCGTTGGCTCCGCTCGTCGAATAATTGAGATTGACGCCATATTCCCAAGAGCTCGGAGCGCCGGAATTTGGAAATTGAGTCGGGGCGTTCTGATTCGGCGGCGCGGTCCAAGCGAGCGTGTTCACCGATTTGAACTGCGCCAATAGAGCAGGCGTCAAGCCAAGCATCACGCAGGGGCTGCAAGCGGTGACATTCTGGCCGACCTGCGGTCCATTCACCGATGCGCCGGGATTGGCGGTCGTCCCGGTCTGCAGCTCTGTCAACGGTTGACCATTCGCCGCGACGACATATCCCGCGCTTGCTCCGGGCACCACCGCTTGACCGAGCACGCTGCCAAATGCGGCCGTGCTGGTATTGGCGGTGACGCCGGCGACGCCAGGGGCGGTTCCCGTCTTGTATTGTGCGAAATCGCCGGCCCCGAATATCCCGTAGATTCCCCCAAACACCCCGGGTATCGTCTGGAGCGGCGTCACGCTGCCGATGGGGAGGCCATTACGACTGTACACGGCATTGATGATGAAGGCTGATTGCGCGCCGGCCGGCGTGATCGCATTCAACGTGACGGCGGGGAAACCCGTGGGCGTCGAGGAAGTCGAATAGAACGTGAGCGACGGCGCCCCCACGAGATTGCCGGTAAAAGTGTTCCCGCTGGTGTAGGAATAGGATACGCCCGTCGGCAGCCCGTTCGGAAATAAATTCGTGGGCAACGACATATTCGACGGGACAGAGCCAAACGCGCTGGCGGAATAAGCGGCGTTGAAAAGCGACGATCCCGTATCGAACAAGTAGGATCTTGGCCCCGCGCCGCCAATGCCGACATTGACGATCAGACGAACACCATCGGCGCTTTGCGCCAATTGCAAGGGAATATCGACCGATTGCGCCATCGCGCCGGGCGCGACTGCGACGCCGAGCGCAAACCCCAGCATTGCGGACCGCACAAACGCGCGCCAGGCAATGCCCCCCAACTCGACTCGCATCGACGCTTTAACCCCAGCTTGCAGGCCGCTCGTCGCAGATCCCGTCAGCAAATTGTGGCACGAAAAATTGGCGGGCGCGATAGCTCGTGCGGGCGAGCGCGCCTTTGAAGCTCCCCTACCCCGCCCGATGCGTCCAAGCGACCTCGGCCTCGTCGACATCATCGCCGGCGCCCGCGGCGCGCAGCGCATTCAAAGCCATGCGGCGATAGCGGCCGCGCTCCTCGGTGCGCTTCTGGCGCGCGGTCAGAAGCGCCGGCTCTTTCACCAAAAAGATCAGCGGCGGCCCGACGGCGGCCATGACGATCGTCGCGCCATCATACGAGACATCGACCCAGCCGCCGACCGCCTTTATCCGCGTCTCGATCATCATCGCCTCTTTGGGTTGGCTCGATTTGGGGGATAAAGTGGCGCCGATAACCGGCGAAAACAAATGGGATATGGAACCCAATGCCCGACGCCATCTTCACCATCCGTCACATCCACGCCGGCGCCCTCGACATCGCCTATGAGGAGCACGGATCTGCGCAGGGCGACCCGGTCGTTCTGCTGCACGGCTTCCCCTATGATCCCCGCTGTTTCGACGAGATGGCGCCGATGCTCGCGGCGCGCGGCTGTCGCGTGATCGTCCCCTATCTGCGCGGCTATGGGCCGACGCGATTCCTGTCGGCGGAGGCCGTGCGCTCGGGACAGCAAGCGGCGCTCGCGCACGACTTGCGCGCGCTTATGGATGCGCTGTCGATTCCGTGCGCAGGGCTGATGGGCTATGACTGGGGCGGGCGCGCCGCCTGCATCGTCGCGGCGCTTTGGCCGGAGCGAGTGCGCGCGCTCGTGACAGGCGCGGGCTATAACATCCAGGATATTGCCGCATCCGTTAAGCCGCTCGCGCCCGAAACCGAGCACCGGTTCTGGTATCAATATTATTTCCACAGCGCGCGCGGCCGAGCGGGATTGGAGGCCAACCGGGGCGAACTCGGCAAGCTGTTGTGGCGGTTGTGGTCGCCTTCATGGCGCTTCGACGAGGCGACCTATGCGCGCAGCGCCGCCTCCTTCGACAATCCCGATTTCGTGGAGATCGTCATCCACTCCTATCGCCACCGCTTCGGCTATGCGCCGGGCGATCCGGCGCTGGAGGAGATCGAGCGCGCGCTCGCGCGCCAGTCGGCGATCGCGGCGCCGACAATCGCCTTATGGGGCGCAGACGACGGGGTCGATCCGCCGCCAGCCGTGGACCAGGATGCGCGCCATTTCTCTGGTCGCTACGAACGCCGCATTCTCGCGGGGATCGGTCATAATATCCCGCAGGAAGCTCCGCATGCGACAGTCGCCGCCTTGCTCGAGCTGATGGACGCGTGACGGCGCGCCCGCGGCTCCCTCGACCTAAAACGCGCAGCCGATATCGGTCATTTGCGGTTTCACGCTGGCCAGGATCTGGGTGCAAATGGCTTCCGCCTGGGGCCTGGTGGCGGGGTCTTTGCCCATCTGGGTGACGGTCTGGCGCGTCGAATCCATCGGCGACAGCGCGGCGGCCTGCTTGTCCGCTGGAACCTTATCCTTAATGCAGGCCTCATATTTGGCGAAAAAATCATCGCAAGCGGGAACACCCGTCGAATCGCCGGCGCGCGCCACGCCGCCAAGCGCGACGACGAGCGCCGCCGTCGCGGCGAAAACCTGGATTTTCATGACGCCTCCCTCCCCCAACCCGACAGGGCGTTTCGAAACAATTGCGCGCCGTGCGATCCGCGCCTTATTGCGGCGCCGGCGAACCGGGTTGCGGCGGCGCTGCCGGCTCGACCGGATGCGCCAATTGCTCGCGCCGCTTCCTCTCCTGTTCCTTCCTGAGGTGATGGCCGGCGATGCATCCGCCGACCGCCCCGATAATCGCGTGGTGCCCGGCATAATGGCCCGCGACGCCTCCGGCGACCGCCCCGGTAAAGCAGCCGATCGCATTAGCCGGAGACGTCGACAGCACGCCAACGGCGGCGACGGCGAAGAGCGCAGCTTTAATTTTCATGGCCTATCCCTCTCGACAAAGAATGTGCGGTTCGAAACTAGCATGGCCGGGCGACAGCAATATCGCAAGCCCGAACCCGCTTTCGATGAACGCCGGCGCCCCCAGCCATATCCGAATTGCTTTCTCCGGTCCGCTCTTCTATATATCTGACCAATCCCGCATTTTTAGAGAGATTTGAGGCTTGACCTCGACCGGGCGCCGGCCGGGAAAGCGCGTCTCAAGCGACAGGAGCTCAAAAATATGTCCGAAGCGCCGCTCATGCCAAAAGCGACAGCCGTCTGGCTGCTCGACAATACGTCGCTGACCTTCGAGCAGATCGCCGATTTCTGCAAACTGCATCCCCTTGAAGTCAAAGGCATCGCGGATGGCGAAGTGGCGACCGGCATCAAGGGACACGATCCCATCGCCTCGAGCCAGCTCACGCGCGAGGAAATCGCCGCCGGCGAGAAGAACCGCGACCACCGTCTGGCGCTCGCCGTCGCCAAGGTGCGGCTGCCCGAGTTCAAGAAGCAGCGCGGCGCCCGCTATACCCCCTTGTCGCGCCGGCAGGATCGACCCAACGCCATTCTGTGGCTGTTGCGCAATCACGGCGAATTGAAGGATGCGCAGATCATGCGCCTCGTTGGCACAACCAAGTCGACGCTCGACGCGATTCGCGACCGGCACCATTGGAATTCAGCCAATCTGCAGCCGATGGACCCGGTGACCCTGGGCCTTTGCTCGCAGATCGACCTTGATTTTGAAGTCAACCGCGCGGCCAAGGAACGGCCGAAGGTCGAGGAAGATCGCGGCCAGACCCTGGTGCCCGCCGAGGTGACGACCGCCAAGCCGCTGTCCTCGCCAACCAGCCAGGCCGAAGTCTTCGGCTCCACGGCCGCCAAGCCGAAGACGCAGGAAGAAAAGATCGACGTCGATTCGGTCTTCGGCAAGCTCAAGGAGCTCAAGAACGCGGGCTGACGCCTCACGCTGTCACATTCCCCTCGCCTTCAGCGCGGCGGCGATTTCGTCGAGCGCGCTCGCGTCATCGATCGTCGCCGGGATGGTCCAAGCGTCGCCATCGGCGATTTTCTTGATCGTCCCGCGCAGGATTTTGCCTGAGCGCGTCTTGGGCAGGCGATTGACCGCAATCGCGATCTTGAACGCCGCGACGGGACCGATTTTCTCGCGCACGAGGGCGACGATCTCCTGTTCGATGACGCCGGACGCGCGCGCCGCGCCCGCCTTGAGAACGATGAAGCCGCACGGCTGCTCGCCCTTGATCGCGTCCCGGATGCCCAGAACCGCGCATTCCGCGACATCCGGGTGGGACGCCAGCACCTCTTCCATGCCGCCGGTCGACAGCCGGTGGCCCGCGACATTGATAATGTCGTCGGTACGCCCCAGAATCGTCAGATAGCCGTCCGCGTCCTTGAAGCCCGCATCCGAAGTTTTGTAATAGCCGGGAAATTCGGCGAGATAGGATTCGACCATCCGCGCGTCCTGCCCGTAGAGCGTCGGCAAAGCGCCGGGCGGCAGCGGCAGTTTGATGACGATCGAGCCCATCGTCCCGGCGGCCACAGGTTTAGCCGCATCGTCGACGATTTCGATGGCGTAGCCGGGCATCGGCACAGTCGGCGAGCCGCGCTTGATCGGCAGCAGGCCAAGCCCGACCGGATTGGCGACGATCGGCCAGCCCGTCTCCGTCTGCCACCAATGATCGACGACGGGCACGCCGAGCATGCGCTCGGCCCACGCGACCGTGTCGGGATCGGCGCGCTCGCCCGCCAGGAACAGCGCGCGCAGCGATTTTGTCGAATACTTCTTGAAGAAGGCGCCGTCCGGGTCTTCGCGCCGCACCGCGCGAAAGGCCGTCGGGGCCGTGAAGAACGCCGCGACTTGATAGTCCTCGATGACCCGCCAGAAAGCGCCCGCGTCCGGCGTGCCTATCGGCTTGCCTTCATAGAGCACGCTTGTGCAGCCATGCAGCAGCGGCGCGTAGACGATGTAGGAATGGCCGACCACCCAGCCGATGTCGGAGGCTGTCCAGAACGTCTCGCCAGGCTTCACGCCATAGAGATTGTCCATCGACCATTTGAGCGCGACCATATGGCCGCCATTGTCGCGCACCACCCCTTTGGGCACGCCGGTCGTGCCGGAGGTGTAGAGGATGTAGAGCGGATCGGTCGCGGCGAGTTCGACGCAAGGCGCGCGTTTTCCTGTGGCCTTCGCGTCGCCTAGCGTTCGCGCCCAGTCATGATCGCGGCCCGCTTTCAGGGTCGCGGCGCTCTGCGGGCGCTGGAAGACGATGCAGGCCTCCGGCTTGTGCTGGGCGAGATCGATCGCCCCGTCGAGCAACGGCTTGTAGGGCACGATGCGCCCCGGCTCGATCCCGCAGGACGCGGTCAGGATCAGCTTGGGACGCGCATCGTCGATACGAGTCGCCAGCTCCTTGGCGGCAAAACCGCCGAACACCACGGAATGCACGGCGCCGATGCGCGCGCAGGCGAGCATCGCCACAACGGCCTCCGGGATCATCGGCATGTAGACGATGACCCGGTCCCCCTTCGCCACGCCGAAATCGCCCAGCACGGCGGCAAGCGTCGCGACTTCGTCAAGCAAATGGGAATAGCTGATGCGCTTTTTGGCGCCGGCGACGGGGCTGTCGTAGAGGATCGCGATCTGGTCGCCGCGCCCGGCCGCCACGTGG
>NZ_LMUI01000011.1:448823-726993 GCF_009765995.1 Methylocapsa sp. S129 | reverse complement strand
AAAAGGCTTGCGGATCGGCCCGCCACTCGGCATATACCTCGGCGTAGCGGCTGGTCATCGTCGCATCCTCCCCGGCGGCCATTGTTTTGCTTTTGGATTCCTGCCGCAAGCTTCACACGGCGTAATTGTTGACGCGCGTTGCGATCGAACGCAATGCGCATTGCGTGGACGCCGGGCGCGGAGCCAAGAAAACGAAACGAAAAGCGAAAAACATGCTTGTCGACTGGACCTTCTATCTCGCCGCCATCCCCGCAGTGATCCTCGTGGGACTTTCCAAGGGAGGCTTTTCGGGCTTGAGCATGATGGCGATGCCGTTGTTGTCGTTGGCGGTGTCGCCGGTACAAGCGGCGGCGATCATGCTGCCGATACTGATCGTCCAGGATTGGGTCAGCGTTTGGGCGTTTCGGCGCGATTTCGAGCCGCGCAACCTTCTCATCCTGATTCCAGCTTCGCTGATCGGGATCGGCGCCGGCTGGATGCTTTATTCGGATGTCAGCGAAGCGCTGGTCAGACTCGCCGTCGGCGTGATCTCGATCGGCTTTGTCGCCTATATGGTCATCCGCTCGCGCGGCGGCGAACCCGCGCCTTCGCAGGGAAAGGTCGCGCCGGGGATTTTCTGGGGGGCGCTCGCCGGGTTCACCAGCTTCGTCAGCCACGCCGGCTCGCCGCCTTTTCAGGTCTATGTGATGCCGCAAGGCCTGTCGCCACGCTTGTTCGCCGGCACTGCGGTGATGGTCTTTGCCGCGATCAACTTATTGAAAGTCATTCCTTATTTTGCTCTTGGGCAGTTCAGCCGCGAGAACCTGATGGCGGCGGCGACATTGTTTCCGCTCGCCATTCTCGCAACGATGGCTGGGGTCTGGCTGGTGCGGCGCGTGCCGGCTGACCGCTTCTATAATCTGGTCTATGCGATGACCTTCCTGATCGGACTGCGCCTTGTCTGGGTCAGTTTGAGCGAAATACTGAGCTAACCGATCCTTAAGGCGCGGGGGCGCAGTTTGGCTTTTTGCAAAGCAAAACGAGGCGATGCAATGAGCCTGAGCGGGCCGGAGGCCCTCGAACGGAAAAGCGCCTTGGCGCGTCAGATACCCGCCTTCCTCGTCATTGGCGCGCTGGGCTTTTGCATCGACGCCGCGATCACGATTTCCCTCGCACAAGGGTTCGGCGTGCCCCCGCTTTTGGCGCGCCCGCCCGCTTTCGTCATTGTGACGCTCATCAATTTCGCCCTCAATCGCACCTTTACGTTCCGCTCCGCCGGCGCGCCATGGCTCACGGCATTGGCGCGCTACGTGCTCGTCTGCCTTGCCGGTTTGGCGGTGAACTATGCGGTTTACGCGGCCTGCCTGGCGCTGGCGCCCTCGTTTGGCGTCGCGATTTCCCCGGCGACGCTGACTTTGTTTGTCGCCTGCGGCACGGCGGCGGCGACATTGCTGACGTTTGTGGGCTTTCGCTCCTACGCTTTCCGGCGCTAAAGTCGGGAAGTCCTTCCCGAGCCAGAGCCCCGGCCATGATTGTTTCGCCTTACGATCAGGACCTTGACCGCAATCCCGCCAATTTCCAGCCGCTGACGCCGCTTTCCTTTCTGGAGCGCGCGGCCGCTGTTTTCCCCGATCGCCTGGCGATCGTGCACGGGCCGTTGCGGCGCGATTATCGCGACTTTTATGCGCGCGCGCGTCGCCTTGGCTCCGCGCTGGCGCGGCGCGGCTTCAAACGCGGCGATACGATCGCCGTCATGCTCGCCAACACGCCGGCGATGCTGGAATGCCATTACGGCGTGCCGATGTGCGGCGCGGTTCTCAACGCCCTCAACACGCGCATGGACGCCGCCGCCCTCGCCTTCATGCTCGATCACGGCGAAGCCAAAGCGCTGATTGTCGATCGCGAGTTTTCGGCGACGATCGCTCATGCGCTGACCTTATGCAAAGTGCGCCCGCTTCTGATCGATTACGACGATCCCGAATATGTCGGCTCTGGCGCGAAGCTCGGCGGACTCGATTACGAGGCCCTGCTCGCCGAGGGCGACCCCGATTACGCCTATAGCGCGCCGCAGGATGAATGGGACGCCATCTCGCTGAACTATACGTCGGGCACGACAGGCGATCCCAAAGGCGTCGTCTATCATCACCGCGGCGCCAATCTCCTGGCGCTCGGCAATGTCGTCACCGCCGATATGGGCCGGCATCCCGTCTATCTCTGGACGCTGCCGATGTTTCACGCCAACGGCTGGTGTTTCCCGTGGTCGATCAGCGTCAAGGCGGGCGTGCATATTTGCCTGCGCCAGGTGCGCGCCAAACAGATGTATGCGCTGATCGCCGAGCATGGCGTCACGCATTTGTGCGGCGCGCCGATCGTCATGTCGACGCTGCTCAATGCGCCCGATGAGGAGAAACGCGCCCTGCCCCATCTCGTGCGTTTCTTCACCGCCGCCGCGCCCCCGCCCGCCGCCGTGCTCGCCGCCATGCGTGAAGCGGGCTTCGAGGTGACGCATCTCTACGGCTTGACGGAGACCTATGGTCCCGCCGTCGTCAACGACTGGCAGGAGCACTGGAACGATCTCGACGGCCCCGAACAGGCCGCGCTCAAATCGCGGCAGGGCGTGCGCTATCACGCGCTGGATGCGCTCGACGTCATGGATCCTGAGACGATGACGAGCGTTCCCGCCGATGGCGAGACGCTCGGCGAAGTGATGTTTCGCGGCAATGTCGTCATGAAGGGTTATCTCAAGAACAAACCCTCGACGGACAAGGCGTTCGAGGGCGGCTGGTTTCACTCGGGCGACCTCGGCGTCAAACATCCCGACGGCTATGTCCAGTTGAAGGATCGTTCGAAGGACATCATCATTTCGGGCGGCGAGAATATTTCGTCGATCGAGGTCGAAGACGCCCTGTTTCAGCACCCCGCCGTGCAACTTGTGGCGGTGGTGGCGCGGCCGGACGAGAAATGGGGAGAAACCCCTTGCGCTTTTGTCGAATTAAGGCCGCAGATGAGCGCGACCGCCGAAGAACTGATCGAATGGTGCAGGGGGCGCCTGGCGGGTTATAAGCGCCCGCGTCACATTGTCTTCATGGAAATCCCGAAAACATCCACCGGCAAGGTGCAGAAGTTTGTGCTTCGCGAGCGAGCGCGCGCCATTGACCAGGCTTGAGGGATGACCAGCAAGAGCGATCCATGGCCGGAGCATTGCCGCCGGCGGCTGATCGCGGCCATTCTCGACGCGGCCGATCTTTTCCCCCATTCGGGCGAGGACAGCGGAACGCGCATTCATGATTCGCGCAAAGCGCTGAAAGAGGCGCGCGCTGCCGCCCGGCTGTTCGCCGTCGCGGTCGGCCCGCCCGCTTATGAGGCGGTAAGCGCCCTGGAATCCGCGCGCCGCCAGCTCGGCCGCGCGCGCGACCTCGACGTCATGCCCGCCGCGCTCGCCAGCCTGGGAACCGCCATCGACGCGGAAACCTCCGCGCGTCTCGCCCGCGCCATCGCCTTCGAGCGGGAGGTCGCGCGTCACGCGCATCGCAACATCGACGTCGCGGCCGAGATTGCGCGATTGCGCGAACTCGCCCGATCGATCGAGGCTTGGGAGATCGCCCCGGAGGTGACCACAACGCAATTGCTCAAGGCGCTGCGCGTGGCTTACCGCGCAGCGCGCCGACATGGGCGGCGCGCGCTGGCGCGCAGCGACGCGCATGAGCTGCATCAGTTGCGCGCGCAGATCGTCGACCTTGGCCATCATTTCGCGGCGCTGGAGGCCGCCTGGCCGGCGCTGTTCGCGGCGATCGGCGCGGAATTCCAGCGCATGCGCCAATCGCTTGGCGAGCACAACGACCTGACGGTCCTCGCCGAATTCGCCGTCGGCAGCCGCGACCTCTCGCTGATGCAGATGACCGATCTGGCGCTGAAGGTGGAGCGCCGTCAAAAGCAATTGACCCGCCGCGCCCGCAAGCAATTCGAGCGCCTATTCGCCGAACGGCCAAGCGCGCTGGAGCGGCGGCTGGCGGCCTATCTCGAATATCCGAAGACGCGAATGAAAGAAGAAAGCTGAGCGCTTTCCCGCGCGCTCGCGCGGCCATCGTGCGTCGGCTCTTCAACTACGCGTGATTTCAACTATGCGTGAAACCCGTTGAGACGCGAAGCTCGAATCCTCACGTGATCTCCCATGGTCTGATCCGCTTTGGATGAGACTTAAAATCACGGAGGAAATGCTATGCGCAATCTGATCGTGGCCGGAAGCGCGGCCGCTTTGTTTCTGGCGCTCGGGTCGGTCGCGGCTAACGCCGCCAATCCCAATGTTCCATCCTATTCGCCCTATGCGATCATGGCGTACGACGCCCCCTCGGCGCCTCAGCCTCAGGTCATGGAGCCTCGGATGGGCGAGCGCCGCGCAGCGTTTATCGGCGGCCAACCCGTGGCGGCCGTCGCCAACGGCAACGTACCGTCCTATTCGCCTTATGCGATCATGCCTCAGGCGCAGTGACGCTTCGGGCGTATTGCCTCAAGGAATGAGGATTGGTTGATCCAAGGACGGTTACGGATACCGCGCCTTCATCTCCGCGATGCGTTGCGCATCGTGGTCGATGATGCAGGCAAGGCGCGGGTCGCCGCCTTTGGCGCTCATGCCGGCTTCAAACGGCGCGACATCCTGACAATCGGTGTCGCGCCAGCCGAGCCATTGCGCCTCCGATTCATTGAGCGATCGTTTCCATCGCGCCTTTTGCGCAGAAAGCAATCCGACGCGCGTATCGATGGATTTGGCGGCGGCGTCGATGACGGCGGCGAGGTCTTTTTCTGACTTATCGGCGGCGGCGCGAAGGCAATCGGCGAGTTCCCGCGCGCCGATCTTCTTGCTATCGCAGACAATCTGCGAAGGACGCAAATCGTCGGCCCGAGCCTTGTCGGCCAAAGCCATCGGCGCCGCGGCCAGACAAATCGCCAGGGGGAAGAGCAATCTTCGCATAATCGGGGATCCAAAGCGGCGATTCATCGTCCAAATAACGGGATTCGGACGGGTTGTGTCAATGACATCGGCGAGTTTTACGGGACGGGGCGGCGCCGGCGTTTTCATCGGACCGTGTTTCGACGGCTGAGAAAATCACCGATGCGCTCCAAAGCGCGCCGAATATTGACGGTAGAATTGGCGTAAGACAAACGGATGAACCCTTCCCCGAAAACGCCGAAATCAGGGCCGCCGATGGTCGCCACGCCGGAATCGTCGAGCAAAGCGGAAGCCAGCGCCTTGGCCTTCCAGCCCGTAGCGGCGATATTAGGGAAAGCATAGAAGGCGCCTTTGGGAACCGCCGCGCGCACGCCCGGCAATTGGTTCAACCCCTCGACCACGACAGAGCGGCGCGCGTCGAATTCGGCGACCATCGCGCGCACGGCGTCCTGCGGCCCGGTCAACGCCGCGAGGCCGGCAAATTGCGTCGGCGCGTTGACGCAGGAATAGGAATTGACCGCAAGCTTGCGCGCGTTTTCATAAAGCGCGGCCGGCCAAATGGAATAGCCGAGCCGCCAGCCGGTCATCGCATAAGTCTTCGACCAACCGTCGAGCATGATCAGCCGATCGCGGATTTCGGGATAGGCGAGCAGCGTCTGATGCGCGAGGCCGTCATAGGTCATCTGGCCGTAAATCTCGTCCGATAGAAGCGCGACATCGGGCCATTTGGCGAGGCCCGCCACGAGCTTGTCGATTTCGGCTTTCGGCGTGACGCCGCCAGTCGGATTGGCGGGCGAATTGATGATCAGGAGGCGCGTCTGCGGCGTGATCAGCGCCAGCGTCTCCTCCGCCGAAAAGGCGAAGCCGTTTTCCTCGCGCACCGGCACGGGAACCGGCCGCGCGCCGGTATATTCGATCATCGAGCGATAGATGGGAAAGCCGGGGTCGGGATAAAGGATATCGACGCCCGGCTCGCCGAACATCAAGATCGCCATATACATCGTCACCTTGCCGCCCGGCACGATCATGACGAGATCGGGCGAGACTTCGACGCCATGGCGGCGCTTGAGGTCAGCCGCCACCGCCTCGCGCAGCGGCAAAATGCCGGTGGCGGCGGTATAGCCATGATGCCCGTCATGCAGCGCTTTGACTGCCGCCTCGACGATATGAGGGGGCGTCGAAAAATCGGGCTGGCCGATCCCCAGATTGATGATGTCGCGCCCCTGACGCTGCAATTCGGCGGCCTTGGCGAGCACCGCGAAGGCGTTTTCCTCGCCGATGCGCGAAAAAGCGGGATTGACGTGCAGCATGGAGCGTTTCCTCAGGTTTGTTGACGCTGTTGTGCCGCGAAAGGGGGGACGGGATCAAGCGGGGAGGTTTTACCCCTCCCTTAGGGCTATCGAGGAGGGAGCGCGCGCTGCTTTTCGTGTTTCAGCGCGTCCGGATTGGCCACCCGCACCGGCGCGCCGCGCGCAAACGCCGCCATCGCCTCGGGGACGGGGCCGTAGAAGGCGCGCAAAGTCTCGCGCGTGACATAGCCCAGATGCGGCGTGACCGTGACATTGTCCATCGTCCGGAACGGATGATCGGCAGGCGGCGGTTCGAGATCGTAGACGTCGATGCCCGCGCCGGCGATGCGGCGCGCGCGCAGCGTCTCGATCAAAGCGGGTTGATCGACGATCGGCGCGCGCGACGTGTTGATGAGATAGGCGCCCGGCTTCATCAGCGCGAGTTCGCGCGCCGTCACCAGGCCGCGCGTGCGTTCGCTGAGCACGACATGGATCGACAGGATGTCGGCCTCGCGGAACAGAGCATCCTTGGAGACGTAGCGAACGCCGACCGCCGACGCGGCTTCTTCCGTAAGGTTCTGGCTCCAGGCGATCGTTTTCATGCCGAACACATGCGCGTATTCGGCCATCCGCTTGCCAATGCGGCCGAGCCCCAGAAGACCCAGGGTTCGTCCCGCAAGAATGACGCCAACCGTGCTCTGCCAGCCGCCCTCGCCCATGCGCCGGTTTTCGGTAGCGAGATGACGGACGGTGGCGATCATCAGGCCCCAGGCGAGTTCGGGCGTCGCATTGGCGATTCCCGCGAGAGCAGGCGCGCGCGTATCGGAATGGACGACGATCACCCCATGATCGGTCGCCGCCGCCATGTCGAGGTTGGGCAGGGAAAGGCCGACGATCGTCACCAGTTTCAGATGGGGAAGCTTTTCGAACAGGCTGCGCGGCAGCGCCATGCGCTCGCGCACCGTGCACAGCACGTCGAAGGGTTTCAGCGCCGACGCCGCTTCCTCTTCGGTGAGATGGCGGTCGAAGACCGTGATCTCGGCGATGCCCGCCAGCGGCGACCAGTCGGCCGAGTCCAGCGCGACGCGTGCGTAATCATCAAGGATGGCGAGTTTCAACATGGCGGCTCCTCCTGCGGCGAAACAACCAAAGCGCGAGATATCCCGGCCTGCGCGCTCACAGCGTATCGGCGACGGGCTGCGGTTCGCGCGGCGGCGGCGAAGACGCATAGCGAAGGCGCCAGAGGCTCGCCGCTCCGGCGCCGGCGGCGAACAAAGCGGCGACGCCAAGCGCGAGAGGCTCTGCGTTTGAGGCGAAGCGAAAAGAGATGGCGGCCAGCGTCGCGCCAGTCGTTTGGCCAATCAGGCGCGCCGTTGCGAGCATCCCGCCCGCCGCGCCGCTGCGCGCGATCGGCGCCGCCAACAGCATCGTGCGATTGTTCGGCGTCTGGAAGAAGCCGAACCCGAAGCCGCAGATCGCCATGCGCCAGACGATCGCAAGAGACGTCGCATCGACCGGCAGGAGCGCGAGGGACATGAGCCCCAGCGCCAGCAAGGCAAGGCCGGCGCCGCTGAGGATGGGGGCGGGAAACCGGTCGGCCAAAGGCCCGGCGACCGCCGCCGCGACTCCTGTCGCGAGGGGCCATGGCGTCATCAGAAGACCGGTGTCGACCTGGCTGCGATGCAAAACGCCCTGGAGATAGAAGGGCAGCGACACGAAGGCGATCATTTGCGCGGCGAAGGAGGCGATAGAGGTGACGACGGTCAGCGAGAAAACCTTGTTTCTGAGCAGGTCGATCGGCACGAGGGGGTTGGGTTGCGCGCGCGATCGCAGCAGCAATGTCAGGCCGGTCAGCGCGGCCAGGACGAGTTCGGCGCCGCCGATCCATGGATTGCCGCCGCGCGTGAGCGCATCGACGCCGGTGAAGCCGAAACCGAAAGTCGCGATATTGAGCAGCGTGCTGGCGAGATCGAGCTTTCCCGATGTCGGGCTGGCGGGCAATGACGCGCGCGCGACAAAGAACGCAAGAATGCCGATGGGAAGATTGACCGCGAATAGCCATTCCCATGGTCCCAGCGACAGAATGCCGGAAGCGACGGTCGGGCCGAACGCCGCGGCGCCCGCCACCACAAGCGCATTGAGACCGACGCCGCGACCGAGCATTCTCTTGGGATAGGTGAATCGCACCAGCGCGCCATTGACGCTCATGATGCCGGACGCGCCCAGCCCCTGCAGGACGCGGGCGGCGATGAGGATGGGAAGGCTGTCGGCGAGCGCGCAGCCGAGAGACGCCACGGTGAAAATGACGATGCCGACCAGATAGACGCGGCGATAGCCAATCATTTCGCCCAGCGCCGCCAGCGGCAACAGCGAGACGACGACCGCCAGTTGGAAGCCGTTCACGACCCAGACCGTTTGATCGGGCGCAGCGGAGAGCTCGCGCGCAATCGTCGGCAAAGCCACATTGGCGATCGCGCCGTCGAGCACGGCCATGGTCAAGGCGATCCAGACCGCGAGCGCCGACCAATAACGCTGCGGAACCGGCAGACCGTCAGACTCGACCATCGATTCTCCATCCTGGAAATGCGGGCGCATCGGCGCGCAATGGCGCCCTAACGCGGACCGGGCCTTTTTGGAACCATTTTGGCGCGATCGCCGCTACACAAAACATTGATTCGCCCGAAATATGCGGCGCGCGGATAGATTTGGCCCCGGCCCTTCCCAAACCTCGCCGCAATGGACGGCTACGCCCGATCGTCCGCATCCATGGAGTCCTTCATGCTCGACCTCGATCATCTGACCTCCTTGCAGCCGCCCGCCGCCCCTCTCAACCGCCGCGCTTTGGTCAAGGCGAGCCTGACCGTCGGCTTTTGCGCCGCCGTCGCGCCGGTCTGGGCGCAGGTGGTGACGACTTCGGCCGAAGGCCTTGTCGCCGGCGAAGTCAAAATCCCCGCCGGCGACGCCGATATTCCCGCCTATCGCGCGATGCCCGACCGCGGCGGCCCATTCCCGACCGTCCTGGTGATCCACGAAATTTTCGGTGTCCATGAATATGTCAAGGACGTGTGCCGGCGCTGGGCCAAGCTCGGCTATTACGCGATCGCGCCCGATCTTTATGCGCGCGAAGGAGACGCTTCGAAAGAGCCCGATATGGCCAAATTGATGGCGGACATCGTCTCGAAAGTCCCCGACGCGCAAGTGCAGAGCGACCTCGACGCCACTTTCGCTTTCGCCAAGGCGAGCGGCTCAGCCGATGTCTCGCGCGCCGCCGTAACCGGCTTTTGCTGGGGCGGGCGACAAAGCTGGCTCTACGCCGCGCATAATCCGGCGCTGAAGGCGGCGGTCGCCTGGTATGGACCGCTTGCGGGAGCGGCGAGCGCGCTGAAACCGAAGAATCCGCCCGATGTCGTCGACGAACTCAAAGTTCCCGTGCTTGGCCTCTATGGCGGCAAGGACCCCGGCATCACGGTCCCGCAAATCGAGGCGATGAACCAGAAGCTGACCGCCGCGGGCGGCGCCTCGAAGATCATCGTCTATGCCGATGCGGGCCACGCCTTCCATGCGGATTATCGACCCAGCTACAACAAGGCCGACGCCGAAGCGTCATGGAAGGAAGCGACGGCATGGCTGAAAGATCACGGCGTCTAAGAAGACGCCGTGGCTTCAGCTCTCCTCGACGGCTTTGGCCGCCGCGTCGATCGCCGCGGCGATGATGCGGATTTGTTCGTCGGTCGTGGGCCGGCCCCTAAGCCGCAACCTGAGCGCAACGCCGAGGTTCTCCATGGCGCGCATGACCGACAGCGGCGGCCCGCGACGCGAGGAATTGGCTTCGGAAACCCGCGCCAGAATGGCGTCGACCAGCGTGCGGTTGGCTTCAAGGAAGGCGAGGCCTTCGGCTGAGAGCGTATAGAGCCGACGCCCGCTATGCTCGTCGGTGACGGTGGCGTGGCCGACTTCCTCAAGCAGCGTCAGGGTCGGATAGACGACGCCCGGGCTCGGGCTGTAGCCGCCGCCGACGCGCTCTTCGAGGTCTTTGATGATCTCGTAGCCGTAGCGGGGCTTCTCCTTGAGCAGCGCCATAATGACAAGGCGAAGGTCGCCATGTTCGAAAACGCGCTCGCTGTCGCGGCCGCGAAATCCGCCGCGGCGATGATGGCCGTCCATGCCGCCATGGCGTCCGCGCCCAAAGTCGTCGCGCGCGGCATGGCCGGGTTCGTGTCGATGGAAATGTCTGAAAAACAATGTTCTCTCCTGAGTTGAATGACATATTACGATATGTCGTGACTTAAGATATATCTTGATAAGCTCTTGTCAAGAGCGGCGCGGCAATTTTTTTGGCCGCGGCGCATGCGCGTGTTTTTTCGCGGCCCGCCCCTTGCGCCCCGCGACAAATTGGCCTTCTGGGTTGGCGAACGTCACGCAAGCGCCGTCGACCGCTACGAATGCGCGCGCGATTCTGGAGGAATTCCCACTGTGGCCAAACTGACCTCGATCGAGCCCGGCTTTTATCGCATCCCGCTGCCCGAAGCGCTCAGCGACAGCACCCACGGCGAAATCCGCGCCTTCGAACTCAACACCATTCGCCTCCGCGACGCAGACGGGGCGGAGGGCGTCGGCTACACCTTCACGGTCGGGCGCAACGGCGCGGCGATCGACGCCATCCTGACGCGCGAAATGCGCGACATCTTCGCCGACGCCGAGGCCGACCATATTGAAAGCTTGTGGCAAAAGGCATGGTGGGCGCTCCATTATGGCGGTCGCGGCGGACCGACCGTCCTCGCCATATCCGCTTTCGACATCGCGCTGTGGGACCTCAAGGCGAAGCGCGCAGGACTGCCGCTGTGGAATTTTCTTGGCGGCTTCGATCCTAAGGTTCCGTGCTATGCCGGCGGCATCGACCTCGACCTGCCGCTGGAGAAACTGCTGCGCCAGACCGACGGCAATCTCGCCAAAGGCTTTCGCGCGATCAAGATGAAGGTCGGCCGCAAGCGTCTCGCCGAAGACGCCGAGCGCGTGAAGGCGATGCGCGCGCATCTGGGCGACGGTTTCCCGCTGATGGCGGACGCCAATATGAAATGGACCGTCGATGAGGCGATCCGCGCCGCCCGCGCGCTGCAGCCCTACGACCTGACATGGATCGAGGAGCCGACCATTCCCGACGATCCCGCGGGACATGCGCGCATCGTGCGCGAAGGCGGCCTGCCGGTGGCGGCCGGCGAGAACCTGCGCACGCTGTGGGAGTTCAAACAATATATCGCGTCGGGCGCAGTGACCTATCCCGAGCCCGACGTCACCAATTGCGGCGGCGTCACGCAATTCATGAAGATCGCCCATCTCGCTGAGGCCTTCAACATGCCGGTGACCAGCCATGGCGCCCATGACGTGACGGTGCATCTCCTCGCGGCCTGCCCGAACCGCAGCTATCTGGAAGCCCATGGCTTCGGCCTCGATCTTTATATCGCGGAGCCGCTGCGGATCGAGGAGGGTTGCGCGATTGCGCCGAACCGGCCGGGCCATGGCATTGTCTTCGATTGGAAGAGCCTGGAGAAAATCCGCGCGTGAGCGAACGTTATGACTACATCGTCGTCGGCGGCGGCTCGTCCGGCTGCGTCGCGGCGGCCAAGCTGGTGAGGGACGCGGGCGCCCGCGTGCTGCTGCTTGAAGCCGGGCATTCGCATCGCCATCCGCTGCTGGATATGCCGCCGGGCATCTTCAAGATGATCAACGGCAGCAAGTTCATGCGCTATCACCACACCGTTCCGCAGGACCATTTGAACGGACGCGTCCACGACATTCCGCAAGGCCATGTTCTGGGCGGCGGCTCGTCGGTCAACGCTCAGGTCTATATGCGCGGGCGGCCTTCCGATTATGACGAATGGGACGCGATGCTGCGCGGCGACAATGATTATCCGGGCTGGGGCTGGGCCGATGTGCTGCCGCACTTTCGCGCGATGGAAGGCAACAACCGACTTTGCGACGAGCGGCATGGCGCCGACGGGCCGGTGCTGGTGTCGGACCCTGGACATATCGACGATGTCTCGCGCTGGTTCGTCCAGAGCGTGCAGGCTTTGGGCGAACCTTTCAGTCATGACTTCAATGGGCCGAAGCAAAGAGGCGTCGGCTTCTATCAATTCACCAATCGGCGCGGCAAACGCAGCAGCGCGGCCTACGCGTTCATTACGCCGCTGGCGGACAATCCCAATCTGACGATCCGCCTCGGCGCGCAAGCGCGCCGCATCGAATTGGCGAACGGTCGCGCCGTCGGCGTGACCTATCGCGATGCGAGCGGCGCCGAACGGCAGGCTTTCGCGGATGGCGAAGTGATCGTCGCCGCCGGCGCGCTGGCGACGCCGCAATTGCTGATGCTTTCCGGCATCGGCCCGGCTGACCATCTCAAGACGCATGGGATCGCCTGCATCGCGGACCTGCCCGGCGTCGGCGAGAACCTGATCGACCACCCGGAAGTTCCGATCATCGCCATCGCCAACGGCAAGCACGGCTATTACAAGCAGGGCGTCGGCTGGCGGATGCTGCTCAACGGTCTGCAATTCAAGCTGTTCGGCACGGGGCGGATCACTTCCGCGGGGGTGGAGGCCGGCGCCTTCGTCAATCCGATCGACCCCGAGGCGGACCCGACGATTCAAGCGTTCTGCGTGCCGATCGTCTACCTCGATCGTGACGCGCTCGGCCATGTCAAGGACACCTATGGCGTGACCATCACCACGGTGGTGGTGAAGCCGAAATCGCGCGGCTTCGTCAGACTCGCCTCGTCCAGTCCAGACGATATGCCGCTGGTCTCGCCCCATCTCCTCAAAGACCCGGCCGATGCGCGCGCGATGATCGACGGACAGCGTTTCTTCCTGCGCGCCTTCCAGACCGGCCCGCTCGCCAAGCGAATCAGCCATGTCGTCGCCCCCGATCCCAATGACCTCAGCGACGAGGCGATCATGAATCATTGCCGGCGTTTCGTGAAAACGAATTATCACCCGAGCGGAACATGCCGGATGGGCGCGAGCCACGATTCCTTGGCCGCGCTCGATGCGAAACTCCGGGTTCGCGGCGTCGACAATCTGCGCGTCTGCGACCTCTCCGCGATGCCCAATATCAATGCCGGCAACACCAACGCGCCCGCAATGATGCTCGGCGGCCGATGCGCCGAATTTATCACGGAGGCCGCGAGCGGCGGCGGGAGGGCCTCGTGAGCCAGGACGAAATGGAAGACGAGAAAGAGGGAGCGCGGGAGAACCTGATGCAGGCGCTGGCCGCGCTGCGCGACGGTCGCCTCGACGGCGCCGCTAAGCCGTCGACGGAGCGATGTTGCGCCCAACCGCATCGCGCCAACCGCGATAGCGCGATTCACGTTCATCGCGCGGCATCGAAGGCGTAAACCGGCGCTCCCTGCGCCAGTTCCGCGCGAATTCTTCCGGGCCGGGATAGACGCCCGCCTGCCAGCCCGCAAGAAAGGCCGCGCCGAGCGCAGTGGTTTCGAGAACGCCCGGCCGATCGACAGGCGCGTCAAGCATGTCGGCGAGAAATTGCATCGTCCAGTCGCTCGCGCTCATGCCGCCGTCGATGCGGATGACGGGATTGGCTTCCGGGCCCCCGCCCCTGCCTCCGTCAGCTTGCATCGCCGCGATAAGATCGCGCGTCTGGTAGGCGACGCTTTCGAGTGCGGCGCGCGCGATTTCCTTGCGCGTCGTCCCACGCGTCAGTCCGGTGATCGCGCCGCGCGCTTCGCTGTTCCAGTGCGGCGCGCCCAAACCGGTGAAGGCGGGCACGAAATAAACACGCTGCGCCGCATCCGCGCCGGCCGCGAGAGCCCCGGTCTCTGCGGCATTCGCGATAATTCCCAATCCGTCGCGCAGCCATTGCACGGTCGCGCCAGCGGAGAATATCGAGCCCTCGAGCGCGTAGCGGCGCGCGCCCTTCCATTGATAGGCGATGGTGGTCAACAACCGGTGTTTCGAGGCGACGGGCTCGTCGCCGGTATTCAACAAAACGAAGCCGCCGGTGCCATAGGTCGATTTCGCCATACCCGGCTGAAAGCACGCCTGTCCGATCAATGCCGCCTGCTGATCGCCTGCGACGCCGCGAATGGGCGCGGCGACGCCAAAATGTTCGGGCGAGGCGACGCCGAATTCGGCGGCGCAATCGCGCACCTCGGGCAACATCGAACGCGGCACGCCGAATAGCGCGAGAAGATCGTCATCCCAGGCGCCCGAATGAATGTCGAGCAGCAAGGTGCGCGAGGCGTTGGTCGCGTCGGTCGCGTGAACCTTGCCATTGGTCAGTCGCCACAACAGAAAACTGTCGACGGTGCCAAAAGCCAGTTCCCCTCGCTCGGCTTGGCTTCGCGCGCCCGACACATTGTCGAGCAGCCAGGCGATTTTGGTCGCCGAGAAATAGGGATCGAGCAGCAGGCCGGTTCGCTCGGCGACCAGGCGCTCATGTCCGCGCGCCTTGAGGTCGGCGCAGAGCGCGGCGGTGCGGCGGTCCTGCCAGACGATGGCGTTGTGAATAGGCCGCCCTGTCGCACGGCTCCATACCAACGTGGTTTCCCGCTGGTTGGCGATGCCGATTCCAGCCAAGGCGGAGGGCGCCAGACCGGCTTTGGTCAGCGCTTCGCGAACCGTCGCCAATGCCGAACGCCAGATGTCCTCAGGGTCATGCTCGACCCATCCCGGTTGCGGAAAGATCTGCCGGAATTCCTGTTGCGCGGTTGCGACCGGCGCCGCATCCGATCCAAACACAATGGTGCGCGTCGAGGTCGTGCCCTGATCGATGACGAGAATATGCCCGCTCATGGAGCGCCAATCCCTGCGAGAAATAAAAGAGGGCCGGGCGCAGCGCCCCGCCCCGTTCGCGGTCTCAAAAGCTCAGCCCTTCTTCGGAGGCTTAGCTGTCGCTGTCCAGGTGTTGAGCAGCGCATCATAATCGATCGTTTCGCCCGGCGCCGGAGACGGAATTGACGACGCCGCCAACGCCGATCATACGGGTGTCAACCTGGGGTTCGGGCGGATCGTGGCTCAATCAGCAGATTTGTTCTTTGTATGCGAACAGTAAGAGTCGCTCGTGATCTTCACAATCGAAAAAAACGAAGCGCCAATCGCGCATGCTGCGGAAATGGAAACGTGGCGCGCCAGCCGATGAATCCAAGGGATAGGTCGCCCGCTGCAGGCACGCCGCCCCGGGCGAAGCCGTCGGGTTCGACGCGGAGATCGGTCTTCGCGACGATCGGCGCCGTTTGGGGGCCGGGGCTCTTGGTGATGCTCGCCGATACGGACGCGGGCAATATTGTCACGGCGGCCGAGTCCGGCGCGCGTTGGGGATACCGCCTGGCGCCGTTGCTGCTTTTGCTGGTCCCCGTTTTGATCGTCGTCCAGGATCTGGCGGTCCGGATCGGTCTTTTCCGCCAATGCGGCTTTGGCGAACTGGTCCGCGAACGCTTTGGCCGCGTCGGCGCTTTTGTCGCCGCCGCGGCGTTGGTCGTGGCGACTTTGGGCTCGCTCGTGACCGAACTGACCGGGATCGCAGGCGTCGGCGAGCTTTACGGGGCGTCGCGCTGGCTTGTCCTGCCCCTGGCCAGCCTGACTTTGATCCTCGTCGCGCTGACCGGGGAATATCGGCGCGTCGAGCGCGTCGCTTTGCTGTTCGGCCTGTTTGAACTGAGTTTCCTGGTCGTGGCCTGGCGGTCCCACCCTTCGGGAGGCGAAATCATCCGCGATATCGCCGACCAGAAGTTGACCGATTTCAGCTATCTCTATCTGGGCGCCGGGCTGATCGGCGCGACATTCAATCCCTGGATGATCTTCTATCAAGCCTCGGCCGTTGTAGAAAAACGCCTTTCGCCTTCCGACTATCGCGCCGCGCGCTGGGATACGGCGGTGGGCGCCGTTCTGACGCAGCTTGTCACGGCCTCGGTGCTGGTCGCTATCGCAGCGCTCAAACGCGGCGGAACGGGCGCCTCGCTCAATGATATCGGCGAGATCAGCCAGGTGTTGACGCCGTTCCTGGGTGAGGCGACAGGCCGAATCGTGTTCAGCGCAGGCGTGGTCGGAGCGGCGATGGCCGCCGCTATCGTCAGTTCGCTTGCCTGCGCCTGGGGTTTGGGGGAAATTTTTGGGCTGAGACGGTCCCTTGAGCGCGAGGCGCGCCACCGCCTTGGCTTTCTCTCCGGATATGCTTTCTGGGTCGTTGGCAGCGCGATATTGGTCCTGTTCGTGCCCGATCTGATCTGGCTCTCGATCGGCATGCAGGTCCTCAATACCGTCCTATTGCCCGTCGTGGTCGCTCTCCTGGTGATCCTCGCCGCGACCGCATTGCCCGAAAGCGCGCGTTTGCGCGGCTGGCGTTTGTGGGTGACCGCGGGCGTTGTTGGCCTTGTGGCTATTGCAGGCGTGGCGGGCGCCTTCGCCGGGCTGCTGTGATCGACTTGGCGCGCCCAGCGCTGGGGCCCCCGCGATCGCCGCCCACTGCGCAAGCAAAAAAATGGCGCGCCCGGAGAGGCTCGAACTCCCAACCCTCGGTTTCGAAGACCGATACTCTATCCAATTGAGCTACGGGCGCGCGAACGCATGCCCATAACATGACGCGGGCGGCTCTGAAAGCCGGGCAAAAAACACCGGCGTTGATTTACCATACAATTGGTAGCATGTTAGAGCGAAGCAATCGCTCATGGCCACGAGCGAGGCGAATCATCGCAGGGGAAATGTCAATGAGCGGCAAGAACGAACCGTCCAAGCTGGGCGTCAAGGCCCCGGACAATAAGTACAAGGACGGCAAGCGGCGACTGCGCTCGACTCTCTGGTTCGACAATCCCGACAATCCCGGCATGACCGCGCTTTATATCGAGCGCTACCTCAATTTTGGCCTGACGCCGGGCGAATTGCGCTCGGGCAAGCCGATCATCGGCATCGCCCAGACCGGGTCGGACCTTTCGCCTTGCAATCGGCACCACCTGGAACTCGCCAAGCGCGTGCGGGACGGGATCATCGCCGCCGGCGGCATTCCATTCGAATTTCCGGTTCACCCGATCCAGGAGACCGGCAAGCGCCCAACCGCGGCGCTCGACCGTAACCTCGCCTATCTCGGGCTTGTCGAAACGCTGTATGGCTATTTCATCGACGGCGTCGTGCTGACGACCGGTTGCGACAAAACGACGCCCGCCTGCATCATGGCGGCCGCCACCGTCAACATTCCCGCCATCGTGCTGTCGGGCGGCCCGATGAACAACGGTTGGCACAAGGGCGAGCGGACCGGCTCGGGCACGATCGTCTGGAAGGCGCGCGAGGAACTGGCCGCCGGCAAGATCAACTATGAAGAGTTCATGGAAATCGTCACCTCTTCGGCGCCCTCGGTCGGCCATTGCAACACGATGGGCACGGCCTCGACGATGAATTCGCTCGCCGAAGCGCTCGGCATGAGCCTGCCCGGCTGCGCCGCCATTCCCGGCCCCCATCGCGAGCGTGGACAGATGGCCTATGAGACCGGCAAGCGCATCGTCGATATGGTGTGGGAGGATTTGAAGCCCTCCGACATTCTCACGCGCGAAGCCTTCGAGAATACGATCGTGGTCAACAGCGCCATTGGCGGTTCGACTAACGCGCCCATTCACATCAACGCCATCGCCCGCCATATCGGCGTGCGGCTCGCGATCGAGGATTGGGAGACGATCGGCCACAAGGTGCCGCTGCTCGTCAATATGCAGCCGGCGGGCAAATATCTCGGCGAGGAATTTCATCGCGCCGGCGGCGTGCCGGCGGTCGTCAACGAACTGATGAAAAAGAAGCTCATCCACAAGGGCGCGCTGACGGTCAATGGCAAGTCGATCGGCGAGAACTGCAAGGGCAAGGAAAGCGGCGATCTCGACGTCATCTTCCCGATCGACAAGCCGCTGAAGGCGGACGCCGGCTTCGTCGTGCTGCATGGTAATCTGTTCGACAGCGCGATCATGAAGACCAGCGTGATCGACGAAGAATTCCGCAAGCGCTACCTGTCCAACCCGAAGGACCCCGAAGCTTTCGAGGGTCGCGCCATCGTGTTCGACGGCCCCGAGGATTATCATCACCGCATCGAGGACCCCAAGCTCAAGATCGACGAGCATTGCGTGCTGTTCATTCGCGGCGCGGGCGCCATCGGCTATCCCGGCAGCGCGGAGGTCGTGAACATGCAGCCGCCCGCCGCGCTGATTAAAAAAGGCGTTCACGCCCTGCCCTGCATTGGCGATGGCCGACAATCGGGAACATCAGGCTCGCCTTCGATCCTGAACGCCTCGCCCGAAGCGGCGGTCGGCGGCGGGCTCGCGCTAGTGCGCACGGGCGACAAGGTGCGCATCGACTTGAAGAAGCGCACCGCCAATATGCTCATCACCGACAATGAACTCGAAGCGCGGCGCGCCAATTTCGAAAAGCACGGCTTTCCCTATCCGGCGAGCCAGACGCCCTGGCAGGAGATCCAGCGCGGCATCGTCGACCAGCTCGCCGACGGCATGGTGCTCAAGCCGGCGGTCAAATATCAGCGCGTCGCCCAGACCATGGGCATTCCGCGCGACAACCACTAGCGATGGCGTGCCTTTGAAATAAGAATGACGGTCGGACCCTGCGCGCGTCCGGCCGCCAGGAGCATCGCGACAAATTCGTTCGAAGCCCAAATTGAATTCTGTAGCGGCTCTTCCGCCGGACAGTTTGGCGAAGCTGTATGCTTCTGTCTCTAGGATCGCCCTCGCCTCTCGGCTATTCTGCCTCGAAAGCGCCGATGGACAGGCGCCGACCCCGGTCAATGGGCGATGTCGCGTGGAAGCGCCGCGAAGACAGATGGAGGACGGCTTTGAACGTGAGCGAACAACCGATCGGCGAACTTGTCGAGGCTCGACCCGCAAAACGCCCCGCACGCATAATTCTCTCGGGGCGCGCGGTCGATCTTGTTCCGCTCAACGCCGAGGCTCATGCCGATGCGCTGTTCGAAGGGGCGAACGGCGGCGACAAGGATCGCGTCTGGACCTATCTGTTCGACGCCCCTTCCACGGACCGCGCCGCCTTCCGCGCCAATATCGAGGCCAAGGCCAAATCGGAAGATCCGTTGTTTTTCGCAATCATCGACAAGGCCAGCGGCAAGGCGGTCGGCTACCAGACGTTGATGCGCATCGAGCCGCAGCACGGCGTGATCGAGGTCGGCAATATCATGTATACGCCGGCAATCCAGCGCACGATCGGCGCGACGGAGGCGCAATATCTGTTCGCGCGCTACGTCTTCGACGAACTCGGCTATCGCCGCTACGAATGGAAGTGCAATAATCTCAATGCGCCTTCGAAGCGCGCGGCGTTGCGTTTCGGCTTTACATTCGAAGGCGTGTTTCGCCAGCATATGATCGTCAAGGGCCGCAATCGCGACACCGCCTGGTTTTCGATGCTCGACAGCGAATGGCCCGCCCGCCGGGCCGCTTTCGAGCAATGGTTGGCTCCGGGCAATTTCGACGCCTCGGGCCGCCAAAAGTTCGCGCTGTCGACACTCAACGGGACGGATGCATCATGACCCTCACAATCGCCCAGAAGCGCGCCCGCTTCGCCGAAATCCACAAAGGTCCGGGCTGTTTCGTCATTCCTAATCCGTGGGATGTCGGCTCGACCAAATACCTGACCTCCCTCGGCTTCAAGGCGCTGGCGACGACCAGCGCCGGCGCCGCTTTCGCCGCCGGCCTGCCCGACGGCGGCATGACGCACAAGGCAGTGCTCGCCCATATCGCCGAGCTCGCAGCGGCGACCGACCTGCCCTTCAACGCCGATTATGAAGCGGGCTTCGCCGCTACGCGCGACGAATTGTATGAGAGCGCCGTGCGCTGCATCGCGACGGGAGTCGCCGGCTTCTCGATCGAGGATTACACGGGCGATTCCCACGCGCCTTTCTACGGCGTCAGGGAAGCGGCCGATCGCATTCGCGCCGCGCGCGCGGCCATCAATGCGAGCGGCGAGCGCGTGCTTCTGACCGCGCGCAGCGAAACGGTCCTGCGCGGACATCCGGACGGTCTCAACGAGGCGTTGCGCCGTTTGACAGCCTATGCGGAGGCGGGGGCCGACGTGCTCTATGCGCCGGGCGTGCGCAGCGCCGAGGACATCGGCCAGGTCGTGAAGACGGCCGGACCCTTGCCAGTCAATGTGCTGGCCATTGCGCCGGGGTTGACGCTCAAGCAACACGAAGATCTTGGCGTCCGCCGCGTCAGCGTCGGCGGCTCATTGGCGCGCGCCGCCTGGGGCGGGTTCATCAATGCGGCGCAGGATATCGCCCAGCACGGGCGATTCGACAGCCTCGCTCAAGGCGCGCCTTTCGCCGCGCTGAACAAATTGTTCAGCGGCGATCCGGCTTGACGTCTCCGCCCAGAGTGGCCGAGGCGCCGCCGCGCCGCGCGCAGATCGGCGATGTCGCCGCCGTCGAAGCGTTGCAGCACGCCGCCTATGCGCACAACCGCGACCTGCTCGGCGTCGAGCCGCTCCCCCTTCGCGCCGATTATAACGAGATCGTCGCGCAGATGGAGGTCTGGCTGTTCGGGCCGATCGAGGCGCTGCGCGGCGTGCTGGCGCTCAAAGCGGAGCCGGACGCCCTCCTCATCTGGAGCGTCGCCAGCGCGCCGCATGCGCAAGGCGCCGGGCTTGGCGCGTTCATGCTCGATTTTGCGCAGGCGCGGGCGCGCCAATTAAATCTGGCGGCGATCCGGCTCTATACCGGCGAGAAGCTGCAGGGCAATATCGACTGGTATCGGCGGCGCGGGTTTGCTATCGACCGCGTCGAAACGCTGGCCGATCGCAGAATCGTTCATATGAGCAAGCGGCTCGCATAAACCGGGAGGGACTTTAAAAAATGTCGCAACGTCTCAAGGGCAAGGTCGCGCTATTGACGGCGGCGGCGGCGGGCATAGGGCGCGCGACGGCGCAAGCTTTCCATGCGGAAGGCGCGCATGTGATCGCCACCGATCTCGACGCCGCCAAGATGGAAGGGTTGCAGGGCGATCTGCGCAAGCTCGACGTCCGCTCGACCGAAGCGGTCGAGGCTCTCGCCAAGGCGATCGGACCGATCGATATTTTGTTCAATTGCGCCGGCTTCGTTCATCACGGCACGGTCCTCGAATGTTCCGACAGCGATTGGGATTTCTCATTCGACCTGAATGTGAAGTCGATGCATCGCACCATCCGCGCCTTCCTGCCCGGCATGCTGGCCAAGGGGAGCGGGTCGATCGTCAATATTTCGTCGGGCGCCTCTTCGGTGCGCGGCATTCCCAACCGTTATGTCTATGGCGCTTCGAAAGCCGCCGTCATCGGACTGACCAAGGCCGTGGCGGCCGACACGATCAAGCGCGGCGTGCGATGCAACGCCATCTGCCCCGGCACGATCGAGAGCCCATCGCTCGACCAGCGCATTGCGACCTTGGCCAAGCAGACGAATCAATCGATCGAAACCGTTCGCCAGGCCTTTGTCGACCGCCAGCCGATGGGTCGGCTCGGCACGGCGGAGGAAATCGCCATGCTGGCGGTCTATCTAGCCTCGGACGAAAGCTCCTATACCACCGGCCAGATTCATCTGGCTGATGGGGGCTTCGCCCTATAGGAACCGCCCCGTCGCATGACGTTTCCCCAACGTCAGCCACGCTTTGTTAAGGTCAATTTTTAGGGTTAAGTCACCGTTAAGTTCTTCATGCCAATTTCCCTTCCGTTGAAAGCTTGCGCGAGGCTTTGGAGTCCGCGCCCAACGAAGGGATTCTGTCATGGGCGGATTAAAGGCCCTCTTTCTCGTCAGCGGCGCCGTCATCGGGATGACGAGCCTCGCCCATGCGGCCGATTTGTTGCCGCCGCCGCCGCCGATGGAGCCGGCGCCGATGTCCGCGCCGGACTTTTCCGGCTGGTATCTGCGCGGCGACGTCGGCATGGCCCTCCAAACCGGCAGCATCAATACGAACATCAGCCCGAACCCGCTGATCGGACTACCCAGCGACGCCTTCAATAGCTTCTACAACACATCGCTCTCAGCAGCGGCCCTATTCGACGTCGGCGTCGGCTACCAGATCAACAATTGGCTGCGCTTCGATGTCACCGGCGAATATCGCGGCGGCTCGCAGTTCCAGACGCTCGAACAAGTGGGGATACCCTCAACATCCCAGCAGTTCGGGGACTTCTACCGCGGCAACATGTCGTCCGTCATAGGCCTGGTCAATGGCTATGTCGATATCGGCACCTGGTACGGCATGACCCCGTTCGTCGGCGCCGGCGTCGGCTTTGCCAACAACACCCTCTCGGGTATGACAGACACCGGTTTCGCCTGTGGTGTCGGCTGCTCGCCCAGCGGCGGCTATTTCAGCGACAAGTCGAAGATGAACTTCGCCTGGGCGCTGATGGCCGGCCTCGACTTCAATGTCACTCAGAACCTGAAACTTGAACTCGGCTACCGCTTCCTCGACTACGGCAAGGCTCAGACAGCATCCTCGAACTGCTTCAACGGCACGGGCGCCGGCGGCGGCTTTAGCGCCGCCAATTGTGGCGGCTCTGGATATGTCCTCTCCACCCGCGAACTCTATTCGCAGGACTTCCGCTTGGGCTTGCGCTGGGCCTTCAACGATATGCCAAGCTATACGCCAGAGCCCGAACAGCCGCTCGTGCGCAAATACTGAAGATAGCATCCTTGATTTTTACGCGCGGCGCCGGCCTCAAACCGGCGCCGCGTCGCATTTGAGGCGCCCTAAAATCCTTCTCCCGCCGACGGCGAGAAGGAGAATCGCGGCATTGCCTTGCGCGCCCAGCGGACGTAAGCCCTTCTCGAAATCCTGATGCGTGAGCGCCTTCGCCCTGGCGGCCCGAGCGCGGTTAAAAAAGCATTCGAGGCGCGATTCGATGACCGATATTCCGGCTAAGACGCGCGCATCGCTTTGGAGCGGCTTGTGGCGCAGCCCGATGCTGCTTCTGTCGCTGACTGCGTTGATGTTCGCCGGCCATTCGGTGATCGGCCGTCTGGCGGTCGGCGAAATCTCGCCGATGACATTGACCTGCGCGCGCTGGGCCTTGGTCCTTATTCCTTTGAGCTTCGCGGCGCGCGGCAATTTCAGGCGGGATCTGGCGGTTCTGCGTCCGCGCTGGATGTTCGTCATCGTGATGGGGGCGCTCGGCTGCACCGCGTTCAATGCGTTGTTTTATACCGCCGCGCATCGCACCAGCGCCCTGAACCTTTCCATTATCCAGGGCTCGATCCCCGCCTTCGTGCTGATCGGCGCGCGTCTGGCCTTCGGCGTGCGGGTCGGCGTCTGGCAGGCTATTGGCGCCTTTGTCACAATGGTCGGCGTCACGGCGATCGCCAGCCAGGGGGATCTGGCCAGGCTCCTCGCGCTCACCTTCAACGGCGGCGATCTGATCATGCTGCTCGCCAGCGTCCTCTATGCCGGTTACACCGTGGGTCTGCGCAACCGCCCCCAGGTTTCCGGCCTCAGCTTTTTTACGGCGATGGCGGCGGTCGCCTTCGTCACTTCAATCCCGCTTTTGGGATTGGAAATCGCCAGCGGCGCTTTCATTCCGCCGACTTTGAAGGGCCTCGCCTTATTGCTCTACGTGGTGCTCTTTCCGTCCCTGACCGCCCAGCTTTTTTTCATGCGCGGCGTCGAACTGATCGGACCGGGTCGGGCTGGCATTTTTGTCAATCTGGTGCCGGTGTTCGGCGCTTTGCTTGCCGTCGTCTTGCTCGGCGAGACTTTTGCGCTTTATCACGCGATTGCGCTTGTCCTCGTCGCCGCGGGCATCGCGATCGCGGAGGGTTCGGCGCGGCCCAACGCCGCGCCCCGGTAACCCCTTTGTTATTTTGGGTTCTGTCGATCGCACGGCAGGTTGGAATTCCACAATCGGAGATGAAACATGGGTGAACATATCACGCTGAAGGCCAGCGACGGGGTCGAGATCGGCGCGTGGCGCGCCGACCCGGCGGGGGCGCCCCGCGGCGCCATCGTCGTCATTCAGGAAATCATGGGCGTCAATCATCATATCCGCGCCATCGCTGACCTCTACGCCTCGCACGGCTATGTCGCGATCGCGCCGGCCCTGTTCGACCGCGCCGAGCCCGGTGTCGAACTCGGCTATGACGGCCCCAGTATCCAGCGCGGCATGGCGCTCGCCGGCAAGCTCGACCGCGCCAATATGCTGCTCGACGTGGCCGCGGCGATCGAGCGCGTCAAAAGCGCGGGCAAAGTCGGAATCGTCGGCTATTGTCTGGGAGGCACGGTCGCCTATCTCGCCGCATGCAAGCTGCCGGGGCTCTCCGCCGCGTCCTGCTATTATGGCGGCGGCGTGCTCGCGGTGAAGGACGAATCACCCCGCATACCCACGATCCTGCATTTCGGCTCGAAGGACGCCCATATCCCGGTCGCAGGCGTGAAGGAATTCGAGACAGCGCATCCCGATCTGCCCGTCTATGTCTATGACGCCGATCACGGCTTCAATTGCGACGAGCGGGGCAGCTATGACGCGCCGAGCGCCGCCCTGGCGCGCGCGCGGACGCTGGATTTTTTCAAACAAAAAGTCGGTTGAAAACCGAAACCGCCCCTCGCCGCAAAGCGAGGGGCCGGATTTGCGGAACGCCTTTTATTTCACCAGCTTGGGCGCGCCGGCCCGCGCGGTTTCGCCTTCCTGCATGACGCCAAGGCGGCGCGCGACTTCGGTATAGGCCTCGATCAAGCCGCCCATGTCGCGCCGGAACCGGTCCTTGTCCATCTTGTCGTTCGATTTCGTATCCCAAAGGCGGCACGAATCGGGGCTTATTTCGTCGGCCACGACGATGCGCATCGTCTCGCCTTCCCAGAGCCGCCCGCATTCGATCTTGAAATCGACCAGCCGGATGCCGACGCCAAGGAACAGACCCGTGAGGAAATCGTTGACGCGAATGGCCAAAGCCATGATGTCGTCGATCTCCTGCGGGGCCGCCCAGCCGAAAGCGGTGATATGTTCTTCGGAGACGAGCGGGTCGTTCAAAGCGTCGTTCTTGTAATAGAATTCGATGATCGAACGCGGTAATTGAGTGCCTTCTTCAATCCCCAGGCGCGTCGCCAGAGAACCTGCGGCGATATTGCGAACAACGACTTCCAAAGGAATGATCTCGACTTCGCGAATCAATTGTTCGCGCATGTTGAGCCGGCGAATAAAATGCGTCGGCACGCCGATATCGTTCAAATTCTGGAACAAATACTCGGAAATCCGGTTGTTCAGGACGCCCTTGCCTTCGATAATCTCATGTTTCTTGGCGTTGAACGCGGTGGCGTCGTCCTTAAACCGTTGAATCAGCGTTCCGGGCTCTGGGCCTTCATAAAGGATCTTGCCCTTGCCTTCATAAATGGTGCGGCGGCGGTTCATGGGCAATAACCGTGGCTTGAGGAAATCCATGGATCGGCCTTTTTTCTTTGGCGCCCCGACCGCCCGAAGGCGACAGCCGGGATACAGTTGATTGGGGCCGCGAGAGCCAAACCCCTTGAGGCGACTCTTGAGGGCCGGCGGTCAGCCCCCTTTCAACCTAGCCGATCGACGCCCCCGGCACAACGCGGCGGCATGAATGCGACGTCAAAGCCGCGACCGCGCCTCGCTAGACCCGCCTCCACCGCCGGCGCCGCACTAGACGAAAGTTCGATAGCGCGATGGGTCGACGCCGCAACAATTTGACATCATTATGATCGCCGCCAAACAGCGATCAGGGGAGAGCGGCCCATAAGGGTTGCGCGGCCCAGCCAGCGCTCCAAGCGCCAATCGCTAAAAGAGACATTGTAGGGGGACAACGCATGACCATGGCAGCCGCCGCGCCAGTATCGGGCGCAGACCAGCCGATGACGGGCGCCGAGAGGAAGGTGATTTTCGCCTCTTCGCTCGGAACAGTCTTTGAATGGTATGATTTTTATCTTTATGGCTGGACCGCCGCGCAGATCGGCAAGGCGTTCTATTCGGCGTTCGACGCCAATACGCAGTTCATTTTCGCGCTGCTGACGTTTGCGGCCGGGTTCCTGGTGCGCCCGTTTGGCGCGCTGGTGTTCGGCCGGGTCGGCGATCTCGTCGGACGCAAATACACCTTTCTTGTCACCATCACGATCATGGGCCTTTCGACCTTCCTGGTCGGCCTGACGCCCGGTTACCAGGCGATCGGCTGGCTGGCGCCGGCGATCCTGATCTTCCTGCGCTGCCTGCAGGGCCTCGCGCTTGGGGGCGAATATGGCGGGGCGGCGACCTATGTCGCCGAACACGCGCCCCACGGCCGGCGCGGCTTCTATACCTCCTGGATCCAGACGACGGCGACGGTTGGCCTGTTCCTGTCGCTGATCGCCGTTTATGTCGTGCGCAACACGATGACCCCTGAGGGTTTCGCCGACGCAGCGCTGTCGGGCGGCTGGCGCATCCCCTATCTCCTGTCGATCATCCTGCTGGGCGTTTCCATCTGGATTCGTCTGCAACTGGCGGAATCGCCGATGTTCCAGAAGATGAAAGACGAAGGCACGCGCTCCAAGGCGCCGCTGACCGAAGCTTTCGGCAATTGGCGCAATGGCAGGGTCGCGCTTGTCGCGTTGCTCGGTCTCGTCGCCGGCGAGGCGGTCATTTGGTACGGCGGGCAGTTCTACGCGCGCGTCTTCCTCGTCAACACGCTCAAAGTGCCGGCCAATTCCGCCGACATCGCGCTGATCGTCGCGCTGATCATCGCCACCGGCGGCTTCGTGCTATTTGGCTGGCTGTCGGACAAGATCGGCCGCAAGCCGATCATCCTGGCTGGCTGTCTGCTCGGCGCGTTGACCTATCACTACGCTTTCAGCCTGCTCACCCACGCCGCCAATCCGGCGCTGGAGGCGGCGCTTGCGAACGCTCCGGTGACGGTCACCGCCGATCCCGCCGACTGCAACGTGTTGTTCGACCCGGTCGGCGGCCGGGTGTTCAAGAGTTCGTGCGACGTGGCGCGCAATGCGCTGATCGCCTCCTCAGTGGCCTTCAAGATGGAAAATGGAGAGCCGGGGAGCCTGGCCAAGGTCATGGTTGGCGACAAATCGTTCGATTCGGTCAATGGAACGCCGCTCGACGCCAAAGCTTTCGCCGACCAGCGCGGCGCTTTCGTGAAGTCAGTCACCGCGGCAGTCGGGGAAGCGGGCTATCCCGTCAAGGGCGCCGATCCCGCGGCGATCAACACGCCATTGTTGATCGCGGTCCTGACCTATCTCGCGATCCTCGTGACGATGGTCTATGCCCCGCTCGCAGCGGCGCTGGTCGAGCTGTTCCCGACCCGCATCCGTTACACCGGCATGTCGCTGCCCTATCACATCGGCAACGGCTGGTTTGGCGGGTTCCTGCCGCCCATCGCGGTCGCACTGGTGGCGGCGACCGGCAATATCTACGCCGGGCTTTGGTATCCGATCGTCATCGCGGCGATGACCTTCATCGTTGGGCTGATCTTCATACCCGAGACCAAGGATCGCGATATCAACAACATCGAGATCTGAACAAAGCCATAGTGCTGTTCTTTCACGCTGCGAATGGAGACCCCGCGACGCCCAGGCGTCGCGGGGTTTTGTTTGCCGGACGTGCGAAGCGCGCCAGCTCGCTCTTAAGAACTTGAAGGCAATGCCGCACCACCCGCGCGCATCTCGACCAGCCGGCCCTGGTCGAGCACCGCAATGTCGCTGGCCAGCCGCTCGACTTCGCTGACGCGATGGCTGACGAAAACGATCGGGATCGAAAACGCGTCGCGCATCTTCTCGATATAGCCGAGAATATCGAGCCGGCGCGCATCGTCGAGCGAAGAAAGCGGCTCATCCATCAGCAACAGACGCGGACTGACCAGCAAGGCGCGCCCGATCGCGACGCGCTGTTTCTCGCCGCCGGAAAGGCCGGCTGGCCGGCGCGTCAGCAATGCGTCCAGGCCCAGCAGCGACGTCACGGCGTCGAAATCGACAAGGCGGCGCGCCGATGGCGCGTATCTTTGGCCGTAGCGGAGATTTTGGGCGACGCTCAAATGGGGAAACAGCCGCGGCTCCTGAAAGACATAGCCGATGCGGCGATGGCGCGGCGCCAGATCAACGCCCTCGGCCGTATCGAGGAATGTCGTTCCGTCGACCGCAACGCGGCCGGCGCTCGGCCGCAGCAACCCTGCAATGACGTTAAGCAGCGTTGTCTTGCCCGCGCCCGAGGCGCCGCAGATCGCCAGCGTGCGGCCCCGCGCCGCGATGCGCGCCTCCAGGGCGAAGGCGCCAAGGCGAAGGGCGACGTCGATCTCGATCACAGTTCCGCCGCCCGTCTGGAGACGCGCGCCGCCAACAGTTCGGAAACGATCAGAGCGCCAAAGGCGATGACGATCGCGACCAGCGTCAGGCGCACCACGCTCGTCTCGGCGCCCGGCTCCTGCGTATAGCCATAGATCGCGGTGGCGATCGTCTGCGTCTCGCCCGGTATATTAGCGACAAAGGTGATGGTCGCGCCAAATTCGCCGATCGCCTTGGCGAAACCCAGAATGAGTCCGGCGATGACGCCCGGCAGCGCCAGCGGCAGCGTCACCGTGAAGAAAACCGCCAGAGGCGGCGCCCCTAGCGATTCGGCCGCCTGTTCGAGACGCGCGTCGACCGCCTCGATCGATAAGCGGATCGCGCGCACCATCAGCGGAAAGCCCATGACGGCCGCCGCCAGCGCGGCGCCCGTCCAGCGAAAGGAAAAGACAATGCCGCAGCAGGCATCGAGCGCATGGCCAAACCATCCGCGCTGTCCAAAACCGATCAGCAGCAGCCAGCCGGTGACGACGGGCGGCAGCACCAACGGCAAATGAACGAGACCGTTGACGAGCAGCTTGCCGGGAAACTGCCGGCGCGCGAGCAGCCAGGCCATCGCGACGCCGAAGGGCAGGCTCGCCAGCGAACCAATCGTCGCCACTTTCAGCGAAAGCGCGATCGCCGTCCATTCCTGCGGCGAAAACGCGAACCACGCGCCGGACGCCAAACCCTGCTCCACCCGCGACGCCTCGCTGTGCGAAAATGTGTCGACCGACAGTTTCAACTGCGCGGTCTATATTCTCGCAGATATAGCGTGAGCGAAGCGAGGCGGGCAAATCCGGCGCACACCAGCGCCTCTTCTCCCGCCGAAGGCGGGAGAAGAGGCGAACGCGACCGGACTCACCCTTCAATGATCGCCACCGCCCGCGTCCAGCCCGCCGAGGCGCGTTCGATCTTGACGGGGAAGCATGAAATCGTAAAGCCGGTTGAGGGCAGGCGCTCCAGATTGTGCAGCTTCTCGATATGGCTGTAGCCGATATGGCGGCCCGCCTTGTGCCCTTCCCAGATCAGCGAGAAATCGCGCGTTTCCGCATATTTCTTGGCGGTATGTACGAAAGGCGCGTCCCAACTCCAGCCGTCGGTGCCGGTCACGCGAACGCCGCGCTCCAGGAGATACATCGTCGCCTCGTAGCCCATGCCGCATCCGGAGGCGACATAGTCGGGTTGGCCGTATTTGAGGCCGGCGCTGGTGTTGACGACGACGATTTCGAGCGGGCGCAATTGATGGCCGATGCGTTTGAGCTCCGCCTCGACATCGGCCGCGCTTGCGACATAGCCGTCGGGAAAATGACGGAAGTCGAGTTTCACGCCGGGCTGGAAACACCATTCGAGCGGCACTTCATCGATGGTGGCGGAACGCTCGCCGCGATTCATCGTGGGATGATAATGCCATGGCGCATCGAGATGGGTGCCGTTATGGGTGGACAATTGCACGCGCTCGACCGCCCAGCCTTGGCCATCGGGAAGATCCTCGGCCTTCAGGCCGGGGAAGAATTTCAGCATCGCCGGCAGGCCCTGCTGGTGATCGATATATTCGATCGAAGGACCGCCGCCCGGCGGATCGGCCGCGACATCGTTCTGCAGCGGCACGGAAATATCGATCAACTGACGCGCCATGGATTCCTCCCTGATTCAGATTGTCCCGAGTCAGCTCTGCCGCTCGACCTTGTTCTTGAGCACGCCGATATTCTCGACCTGCAATTCGATCACATCGCCATGTTCGAGAAAGCGTCCGATTTCAAGGCCGCAGCAATTGCCGACCGTTCCCGAGCCGAAAAACTCGCCCGCGTGAATGGTCTCGTCCTGCGACGCATGGGCGAGAATCTCCTCGAACGAAAACAGCATCGCCGCCGTCTCGCCGCGGGAACGAACCTCGCCGTTCACTCTCACTTCGACCTTGAGCGTCTGCGGATCGCCGATTTCGTCCGGCGTGACGATCCACGGACCCATCACATTGGCGCCATCGAAACTCTTGCCCTTGGCGGGCCCGAGCCGGCCTTCCATTTCGACCATCTGCATGTCGCGCGCCGAAAAATCGTTAAAGATCGTATAGCCGAAAATGTGATCGCGGGCCTCGCCCAGCGGGATATTGGCGCGCGTGCCGCGCGTGACGATTCCGAATTCCAGCTCGTAATCCATCACCTTGCTGTAGCGGGGCCAAAGCACCGTCGTTCCCGGGCCGCGCACGATCATGCGATTGGTGATGTAGTAGATCGGTATCTTCTGGTAGACAGGCGCCAATTCGCCGAGCGGTTCGGCCATCGCCGCCTTGAAAGCGGCCTCGCCGCCCTTGCTCAAGGCGGCAAGCGCCCGCGCTCCGCGCCCGGACTGGCGAATATGGGTCGCAAAAGACATGCAATCGCGCATCTGCCGCGGTTGCGGCAGCGGCGCCAGCAATTCGGCCGCGCTCACATCGATCGACAGGTCGGCCTCCGCGCCGCGTTTGGCGAATAGACTGCGCGCCGCATCGAGGCCTGAAGCGTCGGAATCGATCAGCGCGAGCATCGAATCGAAGGCGCGATTCGCCGCGCCGTCGCGCGCCGCCGCCGCCGCCAGATCGAACAAGCGCGCATCGCTGGAATGGACCAACCCGATGCGCTCGGAACCATCGCGCCGAAATGTCGCCAGCTTCATTTTGGCCTCCCTTGTTGTTTCAAAAATATATATGATTTCATTTTTTATCGATTTACAAGCCTTGCGTCCAAAAAAAATATATGGTTTAGTTTTTTGTCGATTTAAAAGGGCCGGATGATCGAGCCCTTCAGGGAGGCGTTCATGAATCGTATTTCGCAAAGCGCCGCGCGCCCGTGGGCGCGCCTTTTCTTGAGCGCCGTCGCGCTTGCCGCGTTCAGCGTTCCCGCGCGCGCCCAGACGAAAATTGCGATCGGCTGCACCGCGACCAGCGACTGCGCCTCGGCGATGGTGGCGGTCGACCAGGGAATTTTCACCAAGCACGGGCTCGACGCGCAGATGGTGCGGATCGGCATCAATTCGACGATCCCGGCCGCCATCCTGTCCGATTCCATTCAGATCGGCGGACCGACCGAATCGGTCTTCCTGCAGGCGGTCGACGGCGGGCTCGATCTCGTCGCGGTCGAGGGCGCTTCGCGCATGGATCCTATCGCCAACGAGGCCGTCGCCGCTTTCGCGCGCAACGGGACGACGCTGAAAGAGGCCAAGGATTTCGTCGGCAAGAAAGTCGGCGCGCCGGGCATTGGCGCGTTCCTGCAAGTTCTGTTCGTCAAATGGCTCGTGGAAAAGGGCGTCGATCCGAAGTCGGTGAACTTCGTCGAAGTGACCTTCCCGACGATGAGCGACACGCTGAAATCCGGCGCCGTCGACGCGGTGCTGACGGCCGAGCCTTTCGTCACCCGGATGACGAAAGCCGGCACGGGCTATGTCGCCGCCCATTACGCCGCCGAACTCGCCCGCACCGAACCGATCATCTCCTATGTCGCCGCACGCGCCTACGCGGAGAAGAATCCCGAGGCGATCGCCAATTTCCGCGCCGCGATCGCCGAGGCCGCCGATATCGTCAACAATGACCGCGAGAAGGCGAGCGTATCGATTGCCAATTTCACCAAGCAGCCCCTCGAAATCGTCAGGTTGAACCGTCCCAATCTCGCGGCGCCCGAATTGAAGTCCGATCAATTGGCGTGGTGGCTCGACGTGATGAAGCAGCAGAATCTGCTACAGAGCCAGATCGACCCGTCGAAACTTGTGTTCCCATGATTCTGAACCTCGGCGCATCGCCAATCGAGAAACCGGCGGGCGATACGCTGAGCGAGCGGGCGGCGGCGCTTGTGGAGGCGGACATCGTATCGGGCGTCCATGCGCCCGGCTCACGCCTCGCCATCGCCGATCTTGCGGCCCATTATAGCATCGGCGCCACGCCGGTGCGCGAAGGGCTGTCGCGGCTGATCGCCCGCGGCTTGATCGTCGCGATCGGTCAGCGCGGATTCCGCGTCAGTGAAATCTCGCGCGGCGATCTCAAAGACATCACGCGCCTCCGCGTCTTGATCGAATGCGAGGCCTTGCGCGAAAGCATGGAGCGAGGCGACGGCGCCTGGGAAGGGGCGATCGTCGCCGCGCTGCATCGTTTGCGTCGCTACGCCGAGCAGAACAGCGAGGGATTGCGTGAGGGAAGTCCTGAATTCGATGCGCTGCATAAAGGCTTCCATACCACGTTGATCGCGCAATGCGGTTCGCCTCGCATGCTCGCCGCCCATTCCGATCTCTATGATCAGGCCTATCGCTATCGCCGCATCATGATGCGCACGTTCGAGGAAGGCGGCGAATTCGTCGACAGTCACCGACGCCTCGCCGATCTCGTCATCACACGGCAAAGCGCCAAGGCGCAGGCCAACCTCGCCGCCCATCTCACCTCGACGCTGGCGCTGGTCTATCCCGAAACTGCCGATCGGGATTCGCGCGGAGAAGGCCAGTGAACAAGGGTTCCTGCCGCGCCGGTGAGGCGCTCATTCGCTTTTCCAAAGTCGATCTTTCTTTTTCCGACCGTAAGATCCTCGAGGCGATCGATCTTGAAATCATGCGCGGCGAGATCGTCTGCCTCGTCGGCCCGTCGGGCTGCGGCAAGACGACGGCGTTGCGCATCGCGACGGGCCTGCTCGCCCCGACCGGCGGCGGCGTCGCTTTCGACGGCGCCCCTATCCTCGGGCCGCGCCGCGACGTCGCGATCGTGTTCCAGGACTATGGCAAGGCGCTCTTGCCGTGGCGCACGGCCGCCGGCAACGTCTCGCTCGCGCTTGAAGCGGTGGGAACGCCGCGCGCGGAGCGCGCCGCGCGCATCGACGCTCTGCTCGCCAAAGTCGGCCTGCCCCATCATGCCGACAAATATCCCTCGCAAATGTCGGGCGGCATGCAACAGCGCCTGCAGATCGCCCGCTGCCTCGCCCAGGAGCCCGCCGCGCTGATGATGGACGAGCCGTTCGGCGCGCTCGATGCGATGACGCGGCAGGAATTGCAGGACGAAATGCTGCAGATCGTGAGGACGACCGGCGCGACCGTTCTGTTCGTCACGCATGATCTCGAAGAGGCGATCTATGTCGGCGACCGCGTCATCGGCCTGCTGCCGCATCCCGGCCGCATCGGCATTGAATTGAAAATCGATCTGCCGCGCCCGCGCGACCAGATCGCGACACGCGAGGATCCGGAATTCCTGCGGTTACGGCGCGAACTCTACGAATTCATCAAGAGCGCCGAGCGATGAGGCTGGACGGACGCGCTTTCGTTCTGCCGGTCTGCCTCATCATCCTGGCGGAAATCGGCGCGCGCGCCGGCGGACCGAGCGACAGCATCGCGCCGCCAAGCGAAGTCTTGGTCGCGTTCGTCGGCGCGCTCGCCGACGGTTCGTTGCTCCTCGCCACGCGCGACACTTTGGCGAGCGCCTTCGGCGGCCTTGCGATCGGCGGCGCCATCGGGCTCGCGCTCGGCATCCTTCTGGGCAGCGTCGGCGCGCTCAATCGCCTGATGGAAGTCACGCTGGAGCTGATCCGTCCGATCCCGTCTGTCGCGCTGGCGCCCGTCGCGCTGGTGGCGCTCGGCTTTGGCTACCGGCTGGAGATCGCGATCGTCGCCTATGCTTCGACATGGCCCGTGCTGCTGCTGACCCGCTCCGCCGTCGCGGGCGTCGAGCCGCGCCTGATCGAGGTCGCGCAGGCATTGCGTCTGAGCTTTCCCGCGCGCGTCGCCAAAATCATCGTTCCCGCCGCGCTGCCGCGCATCTTCGTCGCCTTTCGCCTCGCCGCCGGTTTCGCGCTGATCGTCGCGGTGACGATCGAAATCGCGATCAATCCTCTCGGGTTGGGCGCCGGCCTGATGACCGCGGGCCAGGCCTTGCGGCCGGAGTTGATGCTCGCCTATCTCCTATGGATCGGCATCGTCGGCTTCGCGCTCAACATCCTGCTCGTCTTCGCCCAGCAGCGCTTGTTCGGCCGCGCGGCGCTTGTCGGAGACATCAGATGAAAGCGCTCCTGTGGCGCCTCGCGAGCCTCGCCGTCACCGCGGGCTTTGTCGCGATTTGGCAGATCGTCGCCGATTTCAAATTGGTTTCTCCGGTTTTCCTTCCGGGGCCTGATCGCGCCTGGGCGGCGCTCGTTCACGGCATGGTCGCGAGCAATCTGGCAACCAAGCTCGCCGGCACGATCGAACATATGCTGGAAGGCTGGCTCGTCGCCTCCATCGCGGGGGTTGTGCTCGGGGCCTTGATCGGCTCGTCGCGCTTCATGCGCGCCTATGTCGGGCCGACGTTGGAGTTCTTACGCCCGCTCCCCGCCTCCGCCGTCATTCCGCTCGCCATCGCGATCTTCGGGTTCAGCCCGGCGATGGCGCTGGGCGTTATCGCCTTCGGCGCGATCTGGCCGATGCTGCTGTCGACCGTCCATGGCTTCGCCGCCGTCGAACCGAGATTGTATGAGGTCGCCCGCGCGCTCCATCTTTCGCGCTGGCAGGTCATCGCCAAGATCGCCTTGCCCTCAGCCCTGCCCGACATCCTGGCAGGCCTGCGCCTTGGCCTGACCGTGGCGCTCATCCTCGCCGTCGTCTGCGAAATGATCGCGGGGCTGGACGGACTGGGTCAATGGGTGCTGCTCGCCGCGCGCTACTTCCGTTCGCCCGACCTGTTCGCCGGCGTCATCCTGCTCGGCGCGTTGGGGTTCGTCGGCGCTCTTGCGCTCGATATCGCGGAGCGGCGCCTGTTGGTGTGGCGCGCGCCCACGAACAGCCCTTGAAATCTAATTTCGCGTGTCGCTGGGCCAACTCCCGAGCGTTCAATGATTGGGGTCGTATCGTACGCGCTCAATTAAGCTGGTCCGCCACCTTATCCAACCCGGCCTGAACGCAAGGCTCATCGACTCCCGGCGAGCCGGAGACGCCGACGCCGCCGATCACGTCATCGCCGACCTTGACCGGCAGGCCGCCCGGAATGGCGATCACGTTGGGCAGCGTCACCTGCTGATGGACGAGCGGCTCGTTATTGGCGAATCGTTTGGAATATTCGGCGGTCGATGTGCGGAAACTGTTCGCGGTATAGGCCTTGCGCCGCGCATTCTCCATCGTGTGCGGGCTGGCGTTGTCGCCGCGCAGCGCGACGATCGTATCGCCGTCGCGATCGACGACGACCGCGGAAACGCGAAAGCCTTTCGCGGCGCAACTCTCGATCGCCGTTTCCGCAATTGTTTTAGCGATGGAATAGGACAGGTCCCGATGCGTGAGCAATTGCGCCTGGGCCGCTGTGGGGAGGGCGCCGAGCAGGCCGACGAGAGCGAGGCGAGGCCATGGCGCAGGCATGTCGTCTCCCTTGTTTGGATGGCGCCAATCGACCGATAGCGCCCTTAACCTACCAGCTCTGAGGCGCGTCGCCTACTGGAGCCCCACGCGGCGCCGTCGCCGACGGCTCAGATCTCGAACTCGCTGAGCGATGGCCCCACCGATTTGCGTTCGATGAGCGGGCATTCGATTTTGATTTGCGGCGGACGGAGCGGGGGCCGCCCCGCGTGATCGATCAGATAGGCGGCGGCTTGCGCGCCCATTTCGAAATGCGGCAACAAGACCGTGGTGAGCGGCGGATGCGTGAACTGGGCAAGCTCGCGATCGTCGTAGCCGACCACCGCGACATCCTCGGGAATGCGCCGCCCCAGCTCCCTCAGCGCCTCGATAGAGCCGACCGCCATCAGATCGTTCGCGCAGAAGATCGCCGTTGGAGGAGCGGCGAGCCGCATCAGCGCGAACGTCTGCTCGTAGCCGGCGGACGGCTCCCAATTGCCAGGCTTGACAAGGTCTGGGTCGAAGGGGAGGTCGGCGCCAGCGAGCGCGTGGCGATATCCCTTTAGCCGGTCGCGCGAGGCGTCCATCAGCGCCTCTCCCATGATGAATCCGATGCGACGATGGCCGGCGCGCAGAAGCCGCCGCACCGCCGTATGTCCGCCTGCGACCTCGCTGGGAACGATCGAAGGCAGGGAGCGATCGGCGGCGTAGCAATTGAGCAGAATGGTTGGAATGCGGCTCAGCGCTGGGGGCGGCGTGACGCGCTGCGTGTGGATTGTGCCGTAGATGAGGCCCAGAAGAGGTTGGGCGGCCATCTGGGCGAGAACGGCCTGTTCCATCTCGGCGTCGCCGCGCGTCACCGCGGCGCTGATCGTCAGCCCATGCTCCCACGCCTTCTCGCGGGCGCCGTCCATCGCGATGGCGGTCCATGGATCGGTCGACATTTCGTTGACGACAAAGCCGATCGCGGTCGCGCCAGCGATCGACTGCGCCGGCGCGCCGCGCTTCATCAGTCGATAGCCAAGCGTCCGCGCCGCCTCCAGCACCCGCTCGCGCGTCTGATCGAGAAGCCGCGCGCCTTCTGCTTCGTTGAGCACGAGCGACACGGTTGTCTGCGAAACCCCTGCGGCGGCGGCGACGTCGGTCATAGTCGGGCCGCGCGCGCCTTTGGTCGCGCCGTTGCGTCCATCCCTCTCCACGTCGCCAGAAGCCCTGCTCATGCCGTCAGCCGTTTCGTCCCTATTTTCTTATGCGCATATTACCACATTTAAACCATTGAAAAACCTATGTCGAACTGAGGGCAGACATTTAATCTCGTCTCGATTATTGACAAATATCACCATCGATGTGACTTTGATGGCAAGCGGCCGAACGAAACGCAGCGCCCCAAAATGGCGCGCGGCGGCCGCCGCAACCCAAAATAAAAGACCCCAGCGGAGGAAATAATGAAGAACCTTATGCTCACGAGCGCCGTGGCTGCGCTTTTTGCATCGACCGTGTTCTGCGCGCAGGCCGCCGACAAGAAGACGCTCGTATTCGTCGCCAATGGCGCGTCGGACTTCTGGAAAGCGGCGGAGGCTGGCGTCAAGAAAGCGCAGGAAGAACTCCCGAACTACAATCTCCAGTTTAAATATCCCGAGCAATCCGCCGCCGCTATCCAGGAGCGGCTCATGGACGATCTTGTCGCGGGCGGCGTCGCGGGCATTATGGTCAGCGCCGTCGATCCGAAGACCGAGACCGACGCGCTCGACCGTGTCGCGTCCCATACGCTTCTTCTCACCACCGACAGCGATGCGCCCAAAAGCAAGCGTCTCGCCTATATCGGATCGAGCAATGTCCTTGCCGGCAACCAGGTGGGAGAAATCCTGAAGAAGGCGCTGCCGAACGGCGGAAAATGCATGGCCTACGTGGGCCTCCCCGGCGCCGACAATGCGCGCGAACGCATCCAGGGCATCAAGGACACCATCAAGGGCACGAAAATCGAGATTGTCGACGTGCGCGCCGACGACATCGACCAGGCCCGCGCCAAGCGCAATGTCGAGGACACGCTGACCGCGAACCCCAACGTGGACTGCATGCTCGGCATCTATTCCTACAACATCCCGCAGATCTACCAGGCGTTGAAGGAATCGGGCGCGCTCGGCAAGATCACCGTCACCGGCTTCGATGACGATCCGATCACGCTCGGCGGCATCAAGGAAGGCACCATTGCGGGGACCGTCGTGCAACAGCCCTACGAATGGGGCTACCAGGGCATGAAAGACATGGCGAAGATCCTGGAGGGCGATAAGTCCTTTATTCCGAAGGACAATCTGATGATCATCCCGACCAAGGTCATCGACAAGGCTGGCGTCGACGATTACGCTGCCCAATTGAAGAAGCTGCAAGGCAAGGGCTGAACGGCCCAGCCTGACGCGGCGCTCATGGCGCCGCGTCGTTCCTGACCGCGGGCTCCCCGCGTGGAGACCGAACGATGGCGGAGCCATTTCTGGAGCTGATCGGGATCGGCAAGGCCTATCCCGGCGTGCAGGCTTTGGCTGACGTCAGTCTTGCGGTTTCCGCCGGCGAGGTCGTTGGCCTCATCGGCGAAAACGGCGCCGGAAAATCGACGCTCATGAAGGTTCTTGGCGGCGTGGTGGCGCCGAGTTCGGGCGTCATCCGCCTCGACGGGCAGGATCGTCCGTCCCTGACGGTCAAGGATGCGATCGCGGCGGGCATCGCCTTCGTGCATCAGGAACTCAATCTCTTCGACAACCTCGACGCCGCCGCCAACGTGTTCATCGGCCGCGAGCCGCGCATAGGCGGTCCGCTGAACCTTATCGACCGACGCAAGCTGCGCGCTTCGGTGCGTCCGCTACTTGAACGCCTCGGATGCGATTTCAAGCCTGAGACCCCGGTGATCGATCTCTCGATCGCGCAACGCCAGCAACTGGAGATCGCCAAGGCGCTTTCGCTCGGCGCCCGGGTCGTCATCATGGACGAGCCGACATCGAGCCTCACCATTTCAGAGACGAACCGTCTACTCGACATCATTGGCGATCTGAAGGCGAGCGGCGTCGCGATCATCTTCATCTCGCACCGGCTCAATGAGATCGAGCAATGCGTGGACCGCGTCGTCGTTCTGCGCGATGGACGCCTCGTCGGCGCGCTGGATCGCGTGGCGATCCGCCATGACGCCATGATTCGGCTGATGATCGGCCGGGATCTCAAGGAACTCTATACGCCGCCCGCAGCGCCGCCAGGCGAGAGCGTCCTCGAACTCGTCGCGCTCAAGACGTCCGCCTATCCTGAACGCAGCGTCAGCCTGTCGCTGCGGCGCGGCGAGATCCTCGGCCTTGCCGGTCTCATCGGCGCCGGCCGCACCGAGCTTGCCCGCGCACTCTTCGGCATCGATCGGCTCGCCGGCGGCGGAATCGTCCTGGCCGGCCAACCCATCGTCATCGCCAATCCTCGCGACGCCATTGATCGAGGCATCTACCTGATTCCAGAGGATCGCAAACAATCGGGCCTGATCCTTGAGCACAGCATCGCCAGCAACATTTCGCTGCCGGACCTGATGTCCTATGCCAGCTTCGCTTTGATCAGCGGCAGCCGGGAGGACCGAAACGCGACGGCCCAATGCAAAGCGCTACGCATCAAAACGCGCGATGTCGCAACGTTGGTCGGCGCCCTGTCCGGCGGCAACCAGCAAAAAGTCGTCCTCGCCAAATGGCTATCCATGCGGCCCAGGGTCCTGATCTTCGATGAGCCGACGCGCGGCGTCGACGTCGGCGCCAAGACCGAAATCTACGAGCTGATGCGGGCTCTCGCCGACAAAGGCGTCGCCATCCTGATGATCTCCAGCGATCTGGAGGAGGTGATCGGCGTCAGCGACCGCATGGCTGTGATGCACGAGGGCGCGATCGCGGGGATACTGGAGCGCGACAGCTTCAGCGAGGAGACAATCATGCAACTCGCCGTCGGCCACAGCATCCACTAGGAAAGTTCGCAATGCTTAAGAAAGACGCCAGCCTTCTCGTGCTGATCCTGGTGATCGGCGTCGTCACCGCTTATCTCAATCCGCGATTCATCTCGCCGATCAATCTGTCGAACACGGCGAACCTCATCGGTCTGTTCGGCCTTTACGCGATCGGGGCGGGCTTCGTCATCATCACCGGCGGCATCGATCTTTCGGTTGGGTCGCTGTTCGCGCTGCTGGGCGTCGTCTTCATCGATCTCCTCACGCGCTACCAGATGAATTGGGGCCTCGCCGTGGCGCTGATGGTGCTGGCCGGCATGGCGATTGGCGCCATCCATGCCTTCCTGATCGTCAAGATGCGGCTGCAGCCTTTCATCGTCACGTTATGCGGGCTGTTGCTGTACCGGGGAATCGCCCGTTGGTACACGGATGACGGCACGGCCGGTTTCGAATTCGGCCAGAGTTTCCCCTCGCTCGAATGGATTACGACGGGCCGCACCTATGGCGTGCCCCATAGTTTCGTCGTGTTTATCCTCGTCGCGATCGTCATGGGCATTGTGCTGCATGGCTCGGTTTTCGGTCGCTATCTCTGCGCGGTTGGCAAAAACGAAGAAGCGGCTCGCTATTCCGGCATCCAGACGGGCCTTGTCATCGCCGCCGCCTATGTCATCGCGAGCGGTCTGGCCGGCCTTTCCTCTGTCTACTTCGTGATGTACACGCGTTCGATCTCTCCGGCCTCGCATGGCAATTTCTACGAACTTTATGGTATTGCCGCCGCTGTGCTCGGCGGCTGTTCGTTACGCGGCGGCGAGGGTTCGGTGTTCGGCATCGTGCTCGGCGCCATTCTGCTTCAAATCCTGCAGAACCTTGTTAATCTCCTTGGCATTCCCAGTTCGCTCAACTTCGCGGTCATGGGCGCGGTCATCCTGATCGGCGTGCTCGCCGACCAGCAATTCGTCAACTACCGGCAATGGCTGCGCGGCCGCCGGGACGATGCCGCGCTTGCGCGCAACGCGCCGCCAAAGGACGCCGGCGCGTAACCCCCGCTGAAGGAGCGCCCTCGCGCTGTCGCGGTAAAATAACCGACCCATCGAGACTGGCCCGGCACGCGTCTGCGACCGACCCACACCGTCGCTCTAACGCACGCCCCGAATGAAGAACGTCACCGCGCCGGCAAGAAGCGTGATGAGCGCCGCGACGACGAACAATTCATCGTAGCCAAGGAATTTGATGAGCGCACCGCCGATGATCGGCGCGACGAATTGCGCCGCGGCGCCGGCCATGACGAGGAGCGCCAGATCGCGGCCGGCCGAATTCTTGCTTGGAAGCACGCTCGACATCAGGGTCAGATCGATGGTCGAATAGCCGCCCATCGCAAGGCCGCCGAGGACGGCGAAGATCAGCATGCCCGGCCAGGTCGGGCTGAGCGCAGGAACGACCATGGCCGCGGCCATACCGACCGCATAGACTTGCGCGAAAAGCTTTCGCCGCTCCGTCCGGTTGGCGAGCCACAAGCCGATGAAGATGGCGCCGACCGTCGTTGTCGTCCGCAGCGAATTCAGCACGCCCGCCGCGACCTGGGCGTTGTGGCCGGGGAGATGCTCGACGCCGATGTGGTCCTGCAGGATGTAGAGCAGATAATTGTTGATTGAAAATTGCGCGATGAACATGAGAATTCGGAAGGCATAGGCAAGAGAGAAGTCGCGCGAAGAAAAGCTTTGCAGGAGACGCAAATTCATCCGCAGCCGGCGTCCGGGAAGAGGGACGTCTCTGGGCTGCCCCACAGCCGCGGGCGCCAGGCATGCGTCTTCCCGCGCGAAGATGACGAAAGCCGCGGTCGCCATTGCAAGCATCGCTGCCAGCGAGGAATATCCCCGTTCGGCCGGCGCCATCGCGGCGAGATTGACGCCAAGCAGCGCGCCAAGCGGCGCGGCGATTCCGAAAATCGACGAGGCGAGGCTGCGCCGGCTTTCCGGCACGCGGTCAGGGATCACCGCCAGCAAGGCGCCCTGGAAAAAATTCAGCGTGAACCACAAGCCGCCATAGAATACGGCAATGCCCATCAGGCTGCGTTGCAGGCCCAGCGAGATCGACAGAAAGGCCGAGGCGGCCGCCATGCAGACCAACCAGGGCGCGCGGCGGCCCCATCGGCCTCGCGTCGCGTCGGACGCCGCGCCGCCCGCCGTCAAGCCGAGAACGCCCGTGACGGAGCAAAGCATCGTCAGCAACGCAATGTTGGCGATTTTCCCGGGGGGATCCAGCGCCTCGACCTGAACCGGAACGAGGATTTGCTGAATGCCCTGAAAGTTGGCGTACATAACGAACGCCGCGGGCATAAGCAGCGACAATAGTCGCGCGACACTCGTCGGGGCGGACGCTATTGATGCTCCTGGCCGAAGCGGTTCACGGGCGCGCGTTGAAATAGCCACAAAGGCTTGTCGCTTTCGCGCGCTTGACTTGTCAACCGCGCAGCGTTCGACAGAGCGCCGCTAAGCAAACAGCGCTTCGGCTGCCGACAATTTCGGCGCGCCCATGATCCGCACGACTGTGGCGCGAACCTCTGGCAGGAACAGATTCGGGTGTGTGGTCAAATGCGCTTTCAACGCGGGATAGATGGCGCTCGGGATGTCCCGCATGATCGCTATCGCGTCATGCTCAGACTTCGCTTTGGCGAGCGCATAAGCCACAGGAATCACACTGTCGGGCGCATCGTTGACGGTTGCGGCGCCGACCGGCTGGTGACTGAAATGCTGAGTTTTCCGGGCTGCCATTTTACAAAGTTTCCTGGGTTTGAAGACCAAGCGAGCGCATGCTGCGTCGCCGTCGAACGTCTTACGGTCTTGGTGGGCGCACGCGTATAACGCCCCGGCGCCGGGGCGGGTTCCCGCGCGCGGCCTAGCCAGGTTCGTGGCGCTGGCCTGGTCAGTCATCCGACGAAATGTCGTTGGGACGCAAGCAGCCCGTTGACAATCTGCTTAGCCCGGATTCCATCTGTTGTCGCCGAGCCCGTCGAAATACTGTCGGCTCGTTCGACTCTAGCAGCCATCCGCTGAGAGGGAGGGGCCTGTGACAAACCCTGAGAAAGCAAGCGCGCGCACGCTTGCCGGGAAGTGCCTGTGCGGCGCCGTCCATTACGCCGTCGTGGATGAATTCGTCTATGCCGCCAATTGCCATTGCTCGAATTGCCGGCGGGCGACCGGTTCGGCCTTCAAGCCGTTCGCCGGGATCGCGCGCGACAAACTGCGCATCGACAGCGGCGAGGACAAGCTCATGATCTTTGGCGATGAAAAGGGCCACGATGCCCATTGCAAGGCGTGCGGCTCGCTCCTCTATTCAGTGGTCGGCGACGGCGCCTTCGTCCATGTTGCGATGGGAACCCTCGTCGACGATCCGGCCATCCGTCCGACCAAACACATCTTCGTCGGCTCCAAGGCGCGATGGTTCACGATCGCCGACGACCTGCCCCAATATGAAGAGCATGCAACGGTCGCCGGGCCCACCGGCGGATAGGGTTGATGTTTCCTAGGATGAAGGGCGCGCGCCCGAAGTCGCCACCCAGATGACATGCCGCGCGCCGCCGCGCGCGCCATTGGCCCGCACCTTGATTTCTTCAACGCCAAAGCCGACGTGGCGGAGCCGTAGGGTGAAATTCCTGTTCGGCCCCGATGACCAGACCGCCAATATGCCGCCCGGGCGCAACGCCGTTCGCGCGGCGCTCAGTCCTTGCGTATCATAGAGAGCGTCATTGGCTTGGCGCGTCAATCCTTCAGGACCGTTGTCGACATCAAGCAAGATGGCGTCATAAGCCGATCGCGCAGATTTGATCACGCGGCCCACATCGCCTTCGCTCAGGCTGACGCGGCGATCGCTCAAACTATTGCCGAATACCTCAGCCATCGGACCCTGCGCCCATTTCACGACGGCGGGAACCAGTTCGGCGACGGCGATGCTGGCGTCGTCGCCGAGCGCGGCAAGCGCGGCGCGAAGCGTAAAGCCCATCCCGAGGCCGCCGATCAGGATCCGCGGCGCTGGCCGGTCCCGGATTCGCAAGCAAGGTATCGTGGCGAGCGCCTCCTCGGAGCCGCTCAGCCGACTGTTCATCAGTTCATTGGCGCCCAACCGGATCGAGAATTCGGCCCCGCGCCGCATCAGCCGGAGCTCGCCGCCGCCAGGCGCCTTTGCGGTGTCGAGCGACAACCAGGGAATCACCAACAGCTCCTTGACCGGCGCGGATACAGCGCGTCGAGCGCGAGTCGCCGCAATAAGGATGGGTTAATCAGCCATGCGGAGATCGCTATGCTGCATTGCAATATAAAATGTTGCTATGCAGCATAATCATGCGACAATCCAGGCGTCTGAAGGAGTCCGAACATGATTTTCGCCGGCATTATTGCCCAATTCAAAGACCGTCTGGCCAAACGCGCCGAGTTTCTCCGCCTGATTGACGACATCAATTCGCTGTCGAACAGCGATCTTATCGACATGCGCGCCGATCGCGCCGAGATGATCCATCACGCCTATCAGGAAATCTATGGCCGCGCGCCCTGAGAACGCTTTCTTTTCCGCTGACAATTAAGCTTTCGGCCGCCTGAGCGAGCGCTTGAGAATCGGGCTCCTAGTGCCGTTTCCCGCTCACCCCTTCGGCGCCGTCTCGCGCACGATCGACGCCATTGTCCGCGAGGCTTCGTCGCCCAATTCCTCAAGTCCCGCGACGACGCCGACGCGATCGGCGGCGGGGCGGTTCTGGCTCACCTTCCATTTGCCGGCAATGTCGGTGATTTCGATTTCAACGCCGATGATCGCCTTGATCTGCATGTCGATGAAAGCCTCGGGCGCGTCGCCGACTGCCCAGGGCGCTGACCGCGCGCTTTCATGTCGGTTGGTCAAAGCTTCGATCTGGACGCGCAGCCATGCGGCGTCGTCGATCACGCGCGGACGCCCGCGCGCCTGCACCATCACATAGTTCCACGTAGGCACGACCTTACCGGTCTCGCGCTTGGTCTCGTACCAGGCGGGCGTGATGTAATGATCCGCGCCCTGGAAGATGACGAGGACGTCGCTGGCTTCGCTCAAATTCCGCCATTGCCCGTTGGCGCGCGCCATATGCGCCTGCAACGTTCCGAACCTGGACGCCTGCGCATCGATCAGGAAGGGGATGGAATTGGCCTCCAGCCCGTGAGCGCCATGCGAGATCAACAGGCCAAGCGGGTGGCTGCGGATCAGCGCATGCTGCGCCTCCAAATGTTCCTGGCGATGGAGTAAGGGTTGATACATCGAAACATCCGGCGTGCGCAGCCTCAGCGAGGCGCAATGATACCAGCAAGCGCCAGGCGCGATCTACATGAATCATCACGCCGCGCGGCGGCGCTCACGCGTCGATGCGCTTGATGAACCATTGCAGGATGCGGCTCCAGACTTCGTCCTTGCCGATTTGATCCTCGACGCCATGTTCGAGATTGGGATTGTCGTTGACTTCGATGACGGCGATGGAATCGCCGGTTTCCTTGATGTCGACGCCATAAAAGCCGCCGCCGATGGCGCGCGCGGCGCGCAAAGCGACGTCGATCACTTTGGTGGGCGCGTCGGCGAGCCCGAGGGTGCGAAAGCCCCCTTCCTTGGCGCCGTCGGGGCCGTGTTTGATGATCTGCCAATGGCCGCGCGCCATCTGATATTGGCACACGAACAAAGGCTCGCCGTCGAGCACGCCGACCCGCCAGTCAAAGTCGGTCGGCATGAATTTCTGCGCCAGCAACAGGTCGGTATCGATGAATAACTCATCGGTAAGTTTTTGTAACTGCTCGGCATTCTCGACCTTATGAACGCCGCGCGAGAATGAACCGTCGGGGATTTTCACGACCATCGGCCAGCCCAGAACCTGCGCCGCCTTGGCGAGGTCCTCATCCTCGGCGAGCATCACCGTCGGCGGGATCGGCACGCCATGCGCCTCCATCAATTCATGGAGGTAGACCTTATTGGTGCAGCGGATCATCGAGACGGGATCGTCGATGACCGGCATGCCCTCCTGCAAGGCGCGGCGCGCAAAGCGATAGGTGTAATCGTCGATCGAGGTCGTCGCCCGGATGAACAGACCGTCGAATTCCGCCAATTCCGCCAATTGGCGTTTGGTGATGAGCTCGACATCGACCGAATGGCGTTCGGCGATCTTCTGGAAATAACGGAGCGTCTCGACGGACGAGGGCGGCAGCTCCTCCTGCGGATCATGCAGCACGGCGAGCGAATATTTGGCGACGGTGCGCGCGCGGGGATTGCGCCAGTCGCGCTGGGTGTGCTGATGCAGGGCGGTGCGAAAGAAAGCCGCCTCCTCCGGGCCGAGCTTGACCAGAGGGCGCGCGCGCAGCCGGTCGATCTTCCACCTCTTGCCCGCCGATATCGTCACCTCAAGCGCCGGGCAGCGATACCAGTCGAACAACAGGCGCCCGAACGCCTCGAAGCGCGGATCCTGCGTCAGGCCAAAGCAGAACAGCAGATCGAAGGTCGTGTGCTCGGTTGCGCGGGCGCGATGGGCGGCGCTGCTGAGCGCTTCCTCGAGGTCGGGCAAAGCATGTTCGTAAAGCTTGTGCTCGCGCAGCTCCAGCATGGTCTCGACGCTGGGGATCACACGGTGGCCGCGCGCTTCGGCGAGCAGCGAGGCGTAATAGCCTTTGGACTGATAATTATACGAGCGCGACAGATTGACGAGCTTGGCGCGTCCCGAACCCGCGAAAAGCTTGGGCCGCGCGAGATAGTCGCTGGTGGTGATGACCTTGTGCGGCGTTTCCGCATTGGGAAAGTCGCGCAATTGATCGACCAGAATCACCCAGCCCGTCATCGCGACGCGTCCGTTTCAGCGGCGTCCACCCCGGGACAGCTTGACCCATTGACGAAGGGAAAGCGCATGCGTCCGATCGGCTCCCTGGCCGGGCGCAAAAGAAGAAGCGATGGTCCCGCAAGGCGCGGCGCTGTTCAAACGCGCAGGTCTAATGGAGCGGCACAATGTGCCCGCTTTGCGGCCGATGCAACAGGCGCAGACGCCTCCGCACAAGAATTCTCGTTCGCTTCAGGACTGGGCGGGCGACGCGGCGGCGGCGAGCGACTTTTCGAAGCGCAGCGCCCTGGCGCCATCGGCGTAGTAATTGTCGTAATGGCCAAATTGCCTGAAGCCGAGGCGTTCATAAAGGGCGATGGCGGGCTGATTGTCCGAACGGACCTCAAGGCGCAAGGCGCGGCGGCCATGCGCGGCGGCGTAATGTTCGCACGCGGCCATCAGAGCGCGCCCGATGCCGCGCCGGCCGCTGCGCTGGTCGACCGCGATCGAATATAGGCGCGCCGCGGCGGCCCGCTTGCGCAAGGCGACCAGCGCATAGCCCGCCAGGCCCTCATCCGAAATGGCGACGAGGAGCGGGCGATGCGGGCTCGCGATGAAGGCGCGAAGGGAGCGCCGCGACAGGCGGTCGGTGGCAAAGACGGCGAGCTCCAGCGCCAGAATGGCGTCAAGATCGTTCAACTTCGCAGGGCGAATCGAAAGGCTGCTCATATCGGCTCGACAGGTCGGAGCATGGGGCGAAACGCCGGCGAATGTTTCATACCGCCGCGGCGGGGGGAAGCGCTTGCGCTGTTCGCGCGCCAGCCCCTAATGTCCCGCCGGGCGCGCCTGGCGTCCGCAGGGCATTCGACGGGATTATGGCGGCTAAAGCGCAACAGAGAATACGAAGCTTCACGGCGCTGCTGACGCAGGCGCATCAGCGCATGGCGCTCGAATTCGGCTTTCGGCTGTGGGACGGCTCGCATGTTCCCGCCGACTGGCCGGCGACCGCGCTCGCCATCGCCATCGCCGACGAGGGCGCGGTCGCCAGCCTGTTGCGCGCGCCCAAAATCACCACGCTCGCCAATCTGTGGGCGGCCAAACGGATCGACATTGTCAACGGCACTTTGTTCGACCTCATCGCCAAGCGGCCCAAGGGCCGCACGCGCGATTTCACCAAGTCGCTGGGCAAATTTCGGGCGCTGAAAACGGCTTTCGATTTTCTGTTCGTTCCGCGCGGCGGCCCGTGGCCGCTGGAGACGATCGCCCCGGATCGCGAAAGCGACGGATCGCAAGACGAGAACAAGAAAGACATCGCGCATCATTATGACGTCTCCAATGCGTTCTATCAGCTCTGGCTCGACAAGGAGATGGTCTATAGCTGCGCTTATTTTCACGATTGGGACGACGATCTCGAGACGGCGCAGATCCAGAAGATCGACATGATCTGCCGTAAATTGCGCCTGAAGCCGGGCGAAACCGTGCTCGACATCGGTTGCGGCTGGGGCGCATTCGCGTGCCACGCCGCGCAAAATTACGGCGTCAAAGTTCACGGCGTGACCTTATCCGAACAGCAGATCGCCCTCGCCAAAGAGAAGGTCAAACGCCTCGGCCTTGAAGATCATGTGACGATCGAACTGGCCGATTATTCCCTGATCCAGGGCGAGGGGCGTTTCGACAAGATCACCTCGATCGGCATGTTCGAACATGTCGGCGCCGCCAACTTCCCCACCTATTTCAAGACCGTCCATCGCCTGCTGAAGCCTGGCGGCCTGTTTTTGCATCACGCCATCACGCGCCCGGGCGGCAGCCGCGCGGCGCGCACAGGCAAGAAGCGCGCCGATTTTGCAGCGCTGACGCGCTATATCTTCCCCGGCGGCGAACTCGACTATATCGGCCGCACGGTCACCAATCTCGAATTGCATGGTTTCGAGATTCACGATGTCGAGGGTTGGCGCGAACATTACCAACGCACATGCCGGTTCTGGCACGACCGCCTCGTCGCCCGTTACGATGCGGCATGCAAGGAAGTCGGGGAAGTCACGACGCGGGTCTGGATGGTCTATCTCGCGGCGTGCTCGATCACTTTCGCGCGCAACAATGCGGGCCTCTACCAGACGCTGGCGTCCAAACGGGTGAGGGGTCCCGTCAATCTGCCGCCGACGCGCGCCGATTTATATCGGTGAGCGGCGGTGGCGCGTCCCGTTCCCACTGGAATTTGCGGGCGCTACGGCGCGGGGAGAAAGTCCAGCAATGCCGCGACAATCGCCTCCGGCGCATCGTCCTGCACGAGGTGGCCGGCGTCCGGAATGGCCCGAAAAACAGCGTTCGGCATTTTTGACGCCAGGACGCGCCCGCGTTCGATCGGAATCCACGCGTCCTGTTCGCCCCACAGAATTAAGGCCGGACAGTCAATCTCGCGGTAACGGCCCTCGACCTCATCGGTGAACCGCTGCTCCATCTGGGCGATCTGCCGGTAGAACGCCCCCTGCCCGGCGACGCTCAACCAGGGCTCGGCATAAAGCTTGAGCGCTTCACCCGACAACGGTCGATACGCGGCGCCGCTGATGTAAGCGGGAAGCACCGCCGTGTGGATATAGGCGGGCAGGCCCGCAAAAGCCGCCTCGTGACGCCTGACGTGATGCACGAAAGGCGAGCCCCATGGCGCAAGCGCGACAGGATCGATGAGCGACAAACTACAATAACGACAATCATTCAGCAGCCATGCGCGCAAGACGGTCGCGCCGCCAAAATCATGGGCGACGACATCGGGCCGGCTCACGCTCCAATGATCGAGCAAAGCGGCGAACAGGCGATTCTGAACGCCAAGCGAGACGTCTTGCCCGTCGCGCATTTCCGAGCGGCCATAGCCGAGAAGATCGCAATAGAAGACGCGCCGGCGCCTTGCCAGGTGCGGCGCAATTTTCCGCCAGACGACCGAAGAGAACGGCGTGCCGTGTACCAGAACGAGCGGCGGCCCTTCGCCCATCATTCCATAGCGGACGAACTGGCCCTCGAAGTCGAACGCTCCCGAGAGATCCCATTGATCGGTCACAAAGAAGTCCCCATCCGGAGGCCGGCGCGCCAATCCCGGGGCGGCGTCTCTCAGGCGCGCCCCGCCCGCCTAAACCATTCCTCTTCGTCGATCGCCTCGATTCCGAGCTCGCGCGCCTTGGTCAGCTTGGAGCCGGCGCCGGGCCCGGCGACCAGAAGATCGGTTTTCGCCGACACCGAGCCGGAGACCTTCGCGCCCAACCGTTCGGCCATCGCCTTGGCCTCATCGCGCGACATCTTTTCCAGCGAGCCGGTGAAGACGATGGTCTTGCCGGCCAGCGGATGATCGGCGGCGACCGCCTCCATCGGTATGGTCTTGACCTCAGTCAGCAATTGGTCGAGCGCAGCTTCGTTATGCGGCTCGGCGAAGAAATCGACCAGCGCTTCCGCGACAGCGGGGCCAATGCCGTCGATGGCGTCGATCTCCGCCCTGCCTTCGACGCTGACTGCCGCGGCGCGCAAAGCGGCGAAATCGCCGAAATGGCGCGCCAGCCGCCGCGCATTGGTTTCGCCGATATGGCGGATGCCGAGCGCATAGATGAAACGGTTGACCGCGACGGAGCGCCGCGCCTCGATCGCCGCGAAGAGATTGCGCGCCGAGAGTTCGCCAAAGCCGTCGCGTTCGCTGAGGCGCGGCCCTTTGGCGCCGTCGCGCTTTTCAAGCGTGAATATGTCGGCCGCCGTCTTGATCAGGCCCTCGGCGAAGAACAGTTCGATCTGCTTATCGCCGAGGCCCTCGATGTCCATGGCGTTGCGCGAGCAGAAATGTTTGAGCCGCTCGACCGCCTGCGCCGAACAGACCAGCGTGCCCGTGCAGCGGGTCACGACATCGGCGACGCCCGTCTTCTCGTCGATCTCGCGCAACGCGGCGGAACCGCAAACGGGGCAAATGGTCGGGAAAACGTAAGCGGGTCCGCGGCCAGGCCGGTCGGCGTCGACGACGCCGAGAACCTGCGGGATCACGTCGCCGGCGCGCTGCACCCTCACGCAGTCGCCGACGCGAACGTCCTTGCGCGCGATCTCGTCTTCGTTGTGCAATGTCGCATTGGACACGACGACGCCGCCGACCGTCACCGGCCGCAATCTGGCGATCGGGGTCAGGGCGCCGGTGCGCCCGACATTGATCTCGATCGCCTCGACGATTGTCGTCGCCTGTTCGGCGGGAAATTTATGCGCGACCGCCCAGCGCGGCGAGCGCGAGACGAAGCCGAGCCGTTGCTGCAACGCGAGCGAATTGACCTTATAAACGACGCCGTCGATGTCATAGCCCAAAGTCGCGCGCTGAGCCTCGATCGCGCGGTAATGGGCGATCATCTCCTGCGCCGAGACGCAGAGCCGGGTGAGCGGATTGACCGGCAGGCCGAAACGCTTGAACGCCTCGATCATGCCAAGCTGCGTGTCGGCGGGAAGAGCGCTGACCTCGCCCCAGGCATAGGCGAAAAAGCGCAACGGCCGCTCCGCCGTGATGCGCGCGTCAAGCTGGCGCAGGGAGCCGGCTGCGGCATTGCGCGGATTGGCGAAGACAGGCTTGCCCGCCTCCGCCTGGCGCACATTCATCGCCGCGAAATCCGCGTGCGCCATATAGACTTCGCCACGCACCTCGAGGACATCGGGCGCCCCGGTCAGCTTCTGCGGAATGGCCGCGATCGTGCGCACATTATTGGTGACGTCTTCGCCCTCGAACCCGTCGCCGCGCGTCGCGGCCTGAACGAGCAAGCCGCGCTCGAAGCGCAGGGCGCAGGAGAGTCCGTCGATCTTGGGCTCGGCTGTCACGCCAAGCTCCGCGTCTTCGGCGAGGCCGAGAAAGCGGCGCACGCGCGCGCAAAATTCCGCGACTTCCTCGTCCTCGAAGATGTTGCCAAGAGAGAGCATCGGCACGACATGCCGGACCTTGGCGAATTTCTCGGAGGGCGCGGAGCCGACGCGTTTATTTTGCGAATCGGCGCCCGCCAGCGAGGGAAACGCCTGTTCCAGCGTGGTGTAGCGCCGTCGTAGGGAATCATAATCGGCGTCCGAAATCACCGGTGCGTCTTCGCCGTGATAGCGCCTGTCATGCTCGGCGATTTCAGCGCCAAGCCGCGCATGTTCGGCGCGCGCCTCGGCAAGGCCAGCTTCGTCTGTGGGCGGAGGTTTCTTCGGCATCGGGAGCAAATTTACCGCAAGGCGACGGTCAAAGGAAGCCGTCGAAGGCGCGCTCGCCCGCTTCCACGGCCTTGTCGGGCGCGACCCAGGCGAATTCCGGCATCTGGTGGCGCGCCCAGGTGAATTGACGCTTGGCGTAGCGGCGGGTGTCGAGCGCCGAGCGGCTGGCCGCCTCGTCCAGGGACAGGTCCCCGTTCAGATGGGCGATGAGATGGGGGACGCCATGGGCACGCATGACGGGGAGCGCGGGATCGAGCTTGCGCGCCGCCAGCGCCGCGACCTCCTCCAGGGCGCCCGCTCGCAGCATCGCGGCAAAGCGCCTGTCGATCGTGGCGTTGAGCGTCTCGCGGTCAGGCGCAAGAAACATTCCCGTCCATTGTCCCGGCGCAAGCAAAGCGGCCCCGCGCGCGCCCTGGAATGAGGCGAGCGGCTGGCCCGTCGCGGCGAGAACTTCGAGCGCGCGAAGAATGCGTTGCCGGTCGCTCGGCCGCAATCTGGCGGCGGTCGCCGAGTCGCGAAGGGCGAGTTGGGCGTGCAATTCGACGCTTTGAAACGGCTCGGCTTCGGTACGCACCTGGGCGCGCACATCGTCCGGCACGGCCGGAATTTCGGAAAAGCCTTGCGTCAGCGCGCGGAAATAAAGCCCCGTCCCGCCGACGAAAATCGCCGGGACGCCCTCCGTGAAAATGCGATCCGCAACGGCTTTGGCTTCGGCAAGCCAGCGTCCGGCCGAAAAATTCACCGCGCCGTCGATGCAACCGAACAATTCATGCGGCGCGTGGCCTTCTTCGCTCGCGTTTGGCCGCGCCGTCAGCACGCGCAAATCGCGATAGACCTGCATCGAATCGGCGTTGACGATGGTTCCGCCCAGCTTTTGGGCAAGCGCCAGCGCGGCGGCCGACTTGCCGCTCGCCGTCGGTCCTGCGATGAGAAGGGCGCGGCGCTTCATCGCGGCCGCGCCCATGCCAAGCCCTTCGGACCCATGCCGTCACAGACCTTTGTCGCCACGCTCGTCGCCAATCCGCTGCATCCCGCGCTCAGCGATGCCTTGATCGCGCGCGCCGCGCAAGCGCTGCCAGGCTTTTCCTCGACGCAATGGCTCGACCCGAATGTCGCTGCCGATCTTTTTTTTGAGGGCGAAGATTCGGCGCTGCCGCTCGCCCGCGAGCGTTTGAGCGCGGCGCTGGCGGGGGCGCCGATCGACGCGATCGCGCAGCCGGCGGCCGGGCGACGCAAGAAACTGCTGCTCGCCGATATGGATTCAACGCTGATCGGCCAGGAATGCATCGACGAACTCGCGGCGCGCGTCGGCATCGGCGCGCGCGTGGCGGACATCACCGAACGGGCGATGCGCGGCGAAATCGCCTTCGAGCCCGCTTTGCGCGAGCGCGTCGCGCTTCTTGCCGGCCTGCCTGAGACGGTTATCGCCGAAGTTCTGGAGCGCAACATCACTTTGACGCCTGGCGGGCGCACGCTCGTTCAGACCATGGGGGCCGGCGGCGCCTATGCGGCGATTGTCTCAGGCGGCTTCACCCAATTCACCGGCGCGATCGCCGATCGGCTCGGCTTTCACGAGCATCGCGCCAACCAGCTTGTCGTCGAGAACGGCCTGCTTGTGGGCCGCGTCGGCGAGCCGATCCTCGGCCGCGACGCCAAGCTTGCGACATTGCGCGATCTTCGCGCGCGCCACGGCCTCGCCCTTCACGAAACGCTGGCGGTCGGCGACGGAGCCAACGATCTGGCCATGCTCGGCGAAGCTGGGCTTGGCGTCGCTTACCGCGCCAAACCCGCCGTCGCCGCGGCGGCCCATGCGAGCATCGACCATGCCGACCTGACCGCTTTGCTCTACGCACAAGGCTTTGCGCGTAGCGCGTTCATCGAGGGATAGTTTTTCTCCCGCCGTGGCGGAAGAAAAGCAAAGCCCTATTCGATCGCCAGCGCCACAAAGCGAACATCGCCGGTTCCGTTGGCGACGAGCATCAGCGCCGATTTCTTGCCGGCTTTTTTCAGCGCGTCGATCGCCTTGCTGACTTCGCCGGGCTGGCTCACCGCCTGCTGGTTGACCTCTTCGATCACGTCGCCTGGCTGCAGGCCTTTTTCGGCGGCCGGCGAATTGGGCTCGACCGACGACACGACGACGCCCTTAACGCCATCCTTGATCTTGAAAGTCTTGCGCGCCTCATCCGACAGGCCCGAAAGCTCCATGCCGAAGGCCTTGGACATGGCCTTCTTTTCGGCAGTCGCGTCATCGTCGCCGGTGGCGACGGCGGCGACCTTCTCGCCGTCTTCGAGGCGCCCAAGCTTGACCGACTTGGTGATTTCCTGGCCCTTGCGGATGATGACGACGTCAACTTCCTTGCCGACCGGCAACGAGGCGACCAGTTTGGGCAAGTCCCGCGATTCCTTGATGTCCTTGCCGTCGAATTTGACGATCACGTCGCCGGACAGAAGGCCGGCCGGCTTGGCCGGGCCGCGGTCGTCGACGCCGGCGATCAGCGCGCCGCGCGCAGTTCCAAGCCCAAGGCTCTCGGCGATCGAATCGTCGACATTCTGGATGCGGACGCCAAGCCAGCCGCGCCGCGTTTCGTGAAATTCCTCGAGTTGGGCGACCACCGGCACGACGGACGAGGCCGGCGTGGCGAAGCCGATGCCGATCGAGCCGCCCGATGGCGACAGAATCGCAGTGTTGATGCCGATGACCTCGCCCGCCATGTTGAACAGAGGCCCACCCGAATTGCCTTTGTTGATCGAGGCGTCGGTCTGAATGAAATTGTCGTAAGGCCCGCTATCGATATTGCGGTTGCGCGCCGAAACGATGCCGGCCGTCACCGTCTCACCAAGCCCGAAAGGATTGCCGACCGCCATCACGGGATCGCCGACGCGCATCTTGTCGCTGTCGCCGAATTTCACGGTCTTCAGGGGCTTGTCGCTTTTGACGCGCAGCACCGCCACATCGACCTTGGGATCCTTGCCGATCACCTCGGCTTTCAGTTTGCGGCCGTCGGTGAAGATCACCATGATGTCGTTGGCGTCGCCGACGACATGGTTGTTGGTGATGACGATGCCGCTGGCGTCGATCACAAACCCCGAGCCGAGCGAGCTTGATTTGTGAGGCCGCGGGGCCGCGCCGTTCTGGCCATGATTTCTGAAGAATTGTTCGAACATGTCGTCGAAAGGCGTGCCTTTCGGCAAATCCGGCATCTGCGGCCCGGCATCCGCTTCCTTGTCGTCGACCGTCTGGGTCGCGGAAATATTCACCACCGCTTCAGCGACGCTATCGACAAGATCGGCGAGCGAAGCCGGCTTTGCCTGCGCCATGGCGGGGGCGACCTGAGCGGAGACGGAGACGGTCGCCAGGCCCGCGGCCAGCGCGAGCGCCAGCGCGGAGCGCCGACCCTTCCGCCACACGACCGACTGCGAAAGGAACGGATTAACGCGCACTGAAACGGACGTTTGGGTAACGCGCATGGCGTCTTTCTCCTGGGACTAAAGTCTCTTCGAACCTTAATGGCGCAATCCCTGAACAACAATCATGTCGGCAAAGCGGCGGACGCCACGATTGTTCCCCAGTGTACCTGTTCTTGCCGCCGCCTCAAACGCCGCGCCGCGCCGCCCAGACGATGGCGACGCCGACCAGCGCGGCGGCGATGCCAAACCAGCGAAGACGCGCCGGCTTCTCTTTGGCCGCCTGCTCCATCCGGCGGCGCATCGTCTCGGTGAATCCGGCCAGGAGCATGCCCTCGATCGCGAAAACAAGGCCTATGGCGGCAGAAAAATCGCGCAAATCACTTAACCGTCTGGGTTTCCGGCTTGGCCTCTCCGGTCGTCGAAGCCGCAGTGGGCGTCGGCGTGGTGAAATAGCGGAAGAAATCCGACTTCGGGCTCACGATAATGCGCGACTCGCCCTTCAGGCCCGTCTCATACGCCTGCATCGAGCGGTAGAATGCGAAAAAATCAGGATCCTTGCCGTAGCTCTCCGCAAAAATGCGATTGCGCTCGGCGTCGCCCTGACCTCGGATCTGCTCGCCCTCCTGCTGCGCCTGGGCGATCGTCACGGTTACGTCGCGATCCGCCTTGGCTCTGATTTCCTGACTTTGCTGGGAGCCCTCCGCGCGGAATGTGGCGGCGCGCTGCTGGCGCTCGGTCTGCATGCGGTGAAAAACCGCTTCGGAATTTTCCGGCGGCAGATCCGCGCGTTTGATGCGCACATCGACAACCGAAAGGCCGAAACGCTCCGCGCCCGACTTAACCTGAACAAGAATGTCCGCCATCAGCGCATCGCGCTTGTCGCGCACGATGTCGGTGATCGACGCCTCGCTCAACGTCCGGCGCAAGGCGGAATTGAGCATGCCGCCGAGCTGGGCGTTGGCCCCCTGGATCGAGCCGACCGATTGATAAAACTTCAAGGGATCGGAAATCCTGTAGCGTACGAAGGCGTCGACTTCGAGGCGCTGATTGCCGGAAACCAGCACTTCTTGCCGCGTCTCATCGAGATCGAGAATGCGCTTGTCGATATAGATGACCGTATCGGTGAACGGCCATTTGAGATAGAGCCCGGGCGCATCGATCGGATCGCGCACCGGTTCGCCGAAACGCAGCACCAAGGCCTGCTCGGTCGGAACGACGGTGAAGAACACGCCAAACACCAAAATCAGCGCGACGATCACAGCGACGACAAGCGCGAGGCCGGAGAAAGGATTTCTCATTTGGCGGCTCCCGCGGGCTTGGGCTGCAAGGCGTCGAGCGCGAGATAAGGCACAGGCGGAGCGACCCCGTTGGTGTCGAGGATCGTCTTATCCATTCCGCCGAGAACGCGTTCCATCGTTTCGAGATACATGCGTTCGCGCGTCACCCCCGGAGCGTTCTTGTATTGCTCGTAGACCTGATTGAAGCGCGACGTCTGACCGGTTGCTTCGGCCACTGTCTGCTGACGATAGGCCTGGGCTTCCAGCCTGATGCGCGCCGCCGCGCCTTCCGCTTCCGGCTTCACCTTGTTCGAGTAGGTGTAGGCGTCGTTCACCGCGCGCTGCTGATCCTGCTGAGCGGCGGTCACGTCGCGATAGGCGGACAGAACCTGCGAGGGGACATCGACCGACTGGAGCTGGACCTGCAGGACAAGCACGCCGGCGTGGTAGTCGTTGAGCACTTTCTGCAGCCGGGTCTGCACATCCGGTTCGATGGATTGGCGGTCGGTGGTGAGAATGCCGTCGATTTTCTTGAGCCCAACCACCTCGCGCATCACGCTTTCGGCAACAGCTTTCACGGTTTCTTCGGGGTGGCGGATATTGAAGACGAAATTCTCGGGCGCAGCCGGATCGATCTGCCAGCTCACGCGGAACTGGACGTCGACGATATTCTGGTCGCCGGTCAGCATCAGGCTTTCTTCGGGCGCAGCGGCCCGATTGCGCCCGTTTTCGGCCGCTGCATCGAGCTCGCTGCGATAACCGACTTCGGTAATCTTCTGGTCGGAGACCGGAACCTTAATCACCGTCCCGACCGGCCAGGGCCAATTGTAGTTGAGGCCCGCTTGCGTCTTGCCATGATTGGCGCCGAACACAAGGTTAATGCCGATCTCATTGGGCTGGACGGTGTAAAAACCCCAAGCGAACCAAAGGAGAATCGCGACAAGGACGACAAAGATCACGCCGCGCCCGGCAAATCCGCCCCCGCTGGGCAGGAAACCGCGCAAGGCCGCCTGAAGGCGCCGCAGCGTCTCTTCGAGATCGCCGGGAGGCTGCGCGCCGCCGGGCCCCTGCCCCCACGGCCCCTGACCGGAACGCCACGGACCGCCGCCTTGATTATTCCAGGACATGAAACCTCTTGCCGGGCCAACGCCCGCCTCATTGAGCGCCTATATAGGCGACAAGGACCCGCCGGGCAATTCGGGAGCGGGACGGACGAAAAAGCTCGGAGACATCCCATGACTTTGAAACCTCTGGCCGGCGTCAGGGCCTGCGTCTTCGACGCCTATGGCACGCTGTTCGATCTGGCCTCGGCGGCGAGGGGCTGCGCCGACGTCCTTGGCGACCGGGCGGCGCCGTTGACGGCGTTGTGGCGCGACAAACAACTTCAATATACGTGGCTGCTGGCAGCGCAGGGCCGGCACGCGGACTTCCATCAAGTGACAGGCGGCGCCCTTGATTTCGCGCTCGAGACTTTAGCCATCGACCGCCCCGGTCTGCGCGAGCGTCTGATGAAGCTTTACATGACGCTCGACGTCTTTCCGGAGGCGCCGGACACATTGCGTCGTCTCAAGAACGCTGGTCTTCGGCTTGCGATATTGTCGAACGGCACGCCCGCCATGCTCCGATCGCTGATTGCGGGCGCAAAGCTGGAGGGAATATTCGACGCGATCCTCTCCGTGGAGGAAGCTGGCTTCTACAAACCGCATCCGAAGGTCTATCAGCTTGCCGTCGACAGATTGAGCCTGCCATCCTCGGCTATCGCCTTTCAGTCGTCGAACGCTTGGGACGCCTATGCGGCGTCGGCGTTCGGCATGCAGGTCGTCTGGTGCAACAGATACGGCCAGCGACGCGAACGACTTCCGGGCGCGCCGGACCGCCAGGTGAAATCCCTGTCGGAACTGCCAGCGCTCGTTGGCGCGTAGCGCCAGAGCGGCGACGCCGCGCCCTCGCAAATTTTGCCCCGAACCGCTGTCATCGCCGACCGCCCTTCCTCTACATCGCTCACGAGGGAGCGAGCACGGGCCAGCGGTCGACGATGCGCCCTCGAGAAAAAACCGCGATCGGGCCGAACTGTTGCAGCACGAATTCGCTCTGCGTCGGGCGCAGGAATGCATAATCGTCGGGCTTTGCTTGCGTATCGTCAGGCAGCGCCATGAATTGCTGGTTCGTGGAGAAGCCCATGGTTTTGTTCGGCTTCATGCCGGTGGGATAGACCGGCTTCGCCATCCATTTTCCGCCATAGAGGAAGCAGCCGCGTCGCGGAAACAGCCCGAGCTTCTGCAGAATCCACGAGCTTTCGTCGAGCCCCGGCACCTGTGCGTCGACGACTTTGAGGATCGGCGTCGCGATCAGGGCGGCGGGCTTCAGCGCGGACAGACTGGGCACGTCGAAATCAGTCGGCAGCACAAAGGCCGAGCCCATCGAAATTTCGTTGGCGCCGGTCCCGCCATCGTAGAGCAAGGCGGTCGAACTGCCGCCGAGATTGAGGATGGCCCTTTGGTGTGGCGCGAGGCAGGTCGCGAAAAGCTGGAGCCGAATCTTGGTTTTCGCCAGCGCCCGCGCCGGCCCGCCGAACAAGCCCGGTATGTGGCCGATATGGGCCTCGTAGGCCATGATCCCCACGCATTGCAGCCTGGGATGGCTTGCGAGCGCCTTGAGCGCGTGCAAGAGCGCATCAGGGTTCGGATAGCCGCCCCGGTGCAATCCGACATCCACTTCGAAGCAGAAGCTGAGATCGACGCCCAATTCCTCGGCGAGCGCGCCATAAGAGGCAAGGCGCTCGTCGGTGTCGATGAGCCAGACGATGCGCGCCCTCGCCGAGGGATCGGCGAGCGCGCCCTCGGTAAGCGCGCGCCGCAGACCGGCGACTGGCATCGGCTTGCCGAGCAGCAGATTCGCGGCGGGAAATTTCTCCAGCACCGCCGCGCTGATCGGCAGGTGAAAGGTCATGAACAGATCGGCGCCGAAGGCGTCGCGGATTCTCGACAGCAGAGGCACGCACGGCAAGGATTTGTCGACGATGCGCAGCCGCAATCCTGGCGCGAGCTTCGACTTGACGATGGCGATGTTTGCGTCCAGCCGTTCAAGATCGAGGACGAGGCAGGGCTGATGAATGTCCGCGCTTCTCAGCGCCTCCGAAAGCTTGAGGAAATAGGGATCGGCGCTCACAGATCGACCCCGAGGAGCCGGGCGAGGTAAGGCGACACGAAACGATTGTCCGGGTCCATATCGCGGCGCACCTCCATCGCTTCCTTCCAGCGCGGATAGAGGGCGCTGAGTTCCTTGGCGGTCAGATTATGCATCTTGCCCCAATGGGGGCGCCCGCCATATCGGCGAAAGATCGGCTCCGCCGCGTTGAAGAAGGGCAAGGGATCCTCGGGCGCGCCGTGATGGATAGCGATCGAGCAACTCGGCCGTTTGTAGAAAGGGCTCAGCCAAATCTCGTCAGGCGCGACCACCCGCACCTCGATCGGAAAATAGACTTCCGGAAACCGGGTCTCGAGCAAGGCGATGATCTCGCGAAGCGCCTTGGCTCCCTCTTCGAGCGGCAGATGATATTCCATCTCGTTGAACTTCACATTGCGCTCGGTGGCGTAGACGTTCAGCCATGCCTCGACATAATCCTCCGGCGGCAGCCTGGCGATCGCCCATCCGATCAGGCGCCCGCGCAGCCACGGCAGGCGCTTGAGAAAGTTGCGCAGGGTTCGCAAAGTGTTGACGGCCTCATCGTCGCTGTTCGGGGGACGGCTTGTCGCCGGCGCGTCGGTAATGTCGCTGGTCAGCATCATCGCGTGGCCCGAGAATGGGATATAGAAGAACTCGACCGATCGTTGCGCCGTCATCACGCTCTGAAAGCGATCCAGCACATCGGCCACCGGCTCGCACCATCGCCGACGATGCAGACGGTAGCTCGCAATGTTGCGAATGGTGACCTGGGTGACCGCACCGAAAGCGCCGAGCGAGGCGCCCATCGCCGAGATCGCATCGGGATTGGCGGCGCGGTTGAATTCGCGCACCGCGCCGCGCCCGTCCGTGATCTCCATAGCTTCAAGCTGCGTCGGATAGGCGCCGAGCGTGATTCCCGAACCATGGGTCGAGGTGCCGAGCGCGCCGCCAAAAGCCTGCTTGTCGATATCGCCCATATTCGGCAGCGCTTGCCCGATATCATGCAAAAGCCTGGTCATGGCGCCGATCTGCGTGCCTGCGCCGACTGTCGCCTGAAGCTTTTGCGGATCATGCGATTTCAACCCCTGGAAATTGTCGAGGGAGAGGATGGTCCCCTCGCTCTTCACCAAAGGCGTGAAGGAATGGCCGCTGCCCGCGAGTCGGATGGGACCGGGCGCCGTTTTGATCAAAGCCGAGAGTTCGTCCTGATTTTGCGGCTTGGCGAGGGTTCGCGGCTGAGCGGTGACAAAGCCCGACCAGTTCGACCATTCGGTCTCGGCAATTGGGTTCATACTTTCCATCCTCACCCCGCGCTGACCTCAAGCGCGATCGTCTCACTCTTCATTCAGGCGATGGCGCGGCGACGCGAAACCGCCAGAAACGCGCCGAACAGCGCGAGGCTGACGACGACCGCGCCGATCGAGAACACAGGCACCGCGCTGGCGTCCTCGCCAACCACGAAGATCGAGGCGGCCAGAGGCCCCAGCGCGGCGCCAAAGAGATTGGCGGCAGGAACCAGCAGGGCGGTGCTCCTCGAGGAATCGGCGGCGACGGTCTGGCCGATCTGGAAGGGGATGATGAACATCCAGACGAACCCGATCGCCAGCACGGCCAGCCAGAACATTGACAGCGAAACGCCAATCCCCAGAACGGCGGCCCCCGCTATGGCGACGATGCCGCAGCCGAGGATCGCGGTGCGATAGCTGATGCGCGCCTGGAGCCATGTCGCGGCGATGGCGCCCAGGACTTGCGCGCCAAGGCTCGCGGAAACCATGAAGGCGACAGTCTGCGAATCAACGCCATGCTGTCCGCCTATTGGCTCCAGAAACGCCCAGATGGCGCCAATGCACATGAAGAACGCCAATATGCCGAAGAGCGCGAGCATCGATCGCACGGTCAGCACGCCGTCCATGCTGCCGCTTTGCTTGGGAATTTCGTCATATTCGACGGGAACCAGAAGCGCGACGATCATCGACGCCGCGCAGACGAAGGCGAGTACGAGGAAGCCGGCGTTCGCTCCGGTGGCGTCCGCCTGCGTCGACGGAATGACCCACTTGCCAAGCCCATAGGCGAGCGCGCATTGCGCCAATGTCTGTAGCGCGACGAAGTAACCGCCCATCCGCTCAGCGTGGCGGGATCGGGCGATCAATTCAATCGACACCGCGACCAGGCCGCCTTCGACAAAGCCGGCGAGCGTACGAACGATCAGGATCGTATTGGGGGAATCCGCGAACGACACGGCATAATCGAGCGCCGCCAAAATGAGGAGAAGGATCGCCGACTTCAATCGCAGATGGCGCGTCGAGAACAGCATCGCGGCAAGAGCGGAGCCGAGGCCGATCGCGATGATCTCGGCCGTCGCGACAAGGGCGAGCTCGTCAAGATTGACGCGATGCTCGTTGAACAGCGCCCCGAGAAGGACAGGTTGCAGGCCGAGAATGAGAAGGCCGACGGACCCGATCCACAAGGCGGCGACGATTTGGACCGGTGACGGAGCGCCAACCAGCCAGTCCTGGTTCTGCGCCGATGCCGTGCTCGTTTGCGCCATGTTCGCGGCCCTCCTTCATATTGCTCTGTGGAACGGGTCTTCTCACTTGTTCTCTCAACGTTGCGAACCCGGGCGACCGGCTCGGCAAGCGCCGAAGGTGGGTCCGAGGCGCGCGGCCCTTTGTTCAATTCAATTGCGCCGGTCGAGATCGTCATTGGCGCCTCCCTTCGGCGAAGATGGGCGGCCGGCGGTTCGCCCAGGGTTGGGCCGCCTCGAGCTCATAGGCGAGTTCGAACAATGTCCGCTCGCCGCCGACGCGCGCCGCGAATTGCATGCCGACCGGCAACCCGCCTGTTGTCCAGTGAAGGGGGACGCTCATCGCCGGCGCTCCGACGATATTGTGGAGCAAGGTATAATCCGCGAAGTCGAAGACACGCGCCATCAACGTTTCGACCGCCACATCGCCAGCGATGTGGCCGATCGGAACAGGCGGCTGGAGCAGCACCGGCGACAGGATCACATCGTAGCGCGCAAACCAGTCATCGTAGGACGCGTCGTACTCTCTCAGCCCGGCCTTCGCCTTCGCAAGTTCGCCGGCGGGCAATTTGGCGGCCTCTTCGGCCATCGCTAGGGTCAATGGCTCCAGCGCCGATGTGTCGGGCTTGCGCCCGATGCCGCGAGGCAGCAACCCGATGGATTTCAGCGCCAAAGAGGCAAGGGCGACGACTTTCGGGTTGATGGCGAGGCGCGCCAACCCTGCGACTTCGAGCGCGGCGGACCGGTAGAGCTTGAGGAAGTCGTCGATAAGCGCGGCGCCGTCAAGCGGCCAAACCGTCGGCTCAACCTTATGCCCAAGCTGCTCCATAAGCTTGGCGGCGTTCTCCGCGCCGGCCCGCACCTCCGCGTCCGGCTGCCGGCCGCCGATGCTGCCCAGCACATAGCCAACGCGCAAGCGACGCTTCGATGGCCCAGTCACCGCGCCGATCGGCGGCAACGCGGCTTCCGCGCCCACGCGCTCCATCGCCGCGAACAGGCCCGCCGAATCGCGCACGCTGCGCGACACGCAATGTTCCGCGGTGAGCTCAATGCCGCCGGCCGGATGCTGGTCGCCAATCAACCGTCGGCGCGAAGGCTTCAGGCCGAACAGGCCGCATGCGGAGGCCGGGATGCGGATCGAGCCGCCGCCGTCGGCCGCGTCCGCCATCGGCAGCACGCCGGCCGCCACCGCGGCGGCCGAACCACCCGAGGATCCGCCCGGCGTGCGGCTGAGATCCCATGGGTTACGCGTCGGGCCGAAGGCCAAGGGTTCGGTCGTCGGCAGCCAGCCGAATTCGCCCAACGCCGATTTGCCGATCAACACCAGCCCGGCACACTCGAAGGCCTTCACCTGCGCGCAGCTCGCAGTCGGGATCGGCGCGATCTCCGTGAAGCGTGCGCCCCAGCGCGTCGGAACGCCTTCAATGTCGTACATATCCTTGATCAGGTAGGGCACGCCGGCGAAGGGGCCCGTCAATGCGCCGGATTTGGCTCGCGTCCGCGCCTGTTCGAACATCGGCGCGATCAGGAAGTTGAGCATAGGCTGCATCGCCTCGGCGCGGGCGATGGCGTCGTCGACCGCCTCAAGCGCGGTGATCTGCTTGCGCCGAATCATCGCGGCGATTTCGGTCGCGTCCGGCGTCGCTGGCGGCTCGGTCATGATCGCCCCTTCCTTGTCGCCGTCGCTGACCATGCCGTCAAAGATCGTCGCGGGCTTTCATTGCTTTGCCCGCGCCCTCTGCGCAGCGGATCATAATAAAGTCATTATTAGTAGTTATGGCTATCGTTTGTCAATTGGAATAATCGCTTTGGCCGCACGACTTCGGATATGACGACCGCCATGGCTGGATCGCGACGTAGAGAGAAAACGCTCCCCGCTTCGGGACCCGTGGCGCCGAAACAGGCGCGCGCGGTGCAGACGCGCGACCACTTGCTTGATGTCGCCGGCGAGCTTCTGGGCGAGGTCGGCATCGAGCGCATTTCCACCAATATGATTTGCGCGCGCGCCGGCATGACGCCGCCCGCGCTCTATCGTTATTTCAAGGACAAATATGCGGTGCTCGAGACCTTGGGGCAGCGTCTGATGGATCGTCAGAACGAGGTTCTCTTTGGCTGGCTCGAACGCCACGCGCCAAACGGAAGCGAGGCGTTGACGAACCATATCGAGGATCTCTTGCGCGACACAGCGCTTGTGACCGCAGCCGAGCCCGGCGGCGTCTGGACCGAACGCGCCCTGCGCGCCTCGCCAGCGCTCGCCCATGTGCGCATCGCCTCGCACCGGTTCGTCACCGACCGGATCGTCGACGTCTATGCAGGGCTGCTTCCGAACGCGTCCAGGGAGGCGCTCTGGCGCCGCATACGGCTCCTGGTCGAATATGGCTACGCCACCGACGAAATGTTGAGCGAGGAGGATCGCATTCCTCACGACGAAATCTTTCGCGAGGCGGCGCGAACGCTGCGTCTGGCGTTTCAGGAGATGGCTGAAGAGAAAATATCATAGCGAACCGAGCCGCCGCGAGAGTCGTGCGCCGCGTCCCTCGTCCCGGCGCGATAGCGCGCCGTTACGTCTCAGTCCTTGAGTCTGGCGAGGGCAACAGCATAACCAGCTTGTAGTCCGGCTGACCGGCCGGCGACAGCGTCGCCTGCTCATAGTACAGCATGCCGTCGCGCGGATGATTGAATCCGCGCGCCCCGCCCTCGCGCGCCAAAACGGCGTGATCGCTCCAGAACGCCGCGAAATCCCGGTTTCCCGTGCGCAGGCGATCGACGAGCGCGCGCAAGGCGGGATCGTCGGGATTGCGCGCGCTATCGGCGCGAAACTCGGCGACGAGACGGCGCGCGCGATCCTTCCAATCGAGGATGAATTTTCGCGCGGATTGGTTCAGGAAGACATAGGCCAGCAGGCAAGGCTCGTCGCCTCCTAGCCAGTCGGCGAACAGGCGCGCGGCGGGCGGGTTCCAGGCGCGGACGCGCCACAGGCGATCAAGAAGATAAGCCGGCGCGGTCATGGCGTTCACGGCGTCTTGCAAAATCCGCGAAGGCTCGCCTTCCTCCTCCCGTACAGCCGGCGGCTCCGACGGATCGCGCTTGCGGGTAAGCTGGAACAGATAGGACCGCTCCGCCGGCGTAAGCTGCATGGCGTCCGCCATCCGCGCCAGAGCGGCGGAGGAAACGGAAATATCCCGGCCTTGCTCGATCCAGGCGTACCAGGTCGGGCTCATCCCGCAAATCTCGGCCATTTCCTCGCGGCGAAGTCCGGGCGTGCGCCGGCGCCCCGAACGGCTGGGGTGGAGGCCGACATCAGCGGCGCGCAATTGCTCCCGGCGCCGGCGGAGAAAAGCGCCCAGAAGTCGTCTCTGATCGTGGGGCAGCAACATTGGAGGACGTTTTATACCAGGATAAGACCGCAACTTGTAACAGGTTAAATTTCGAAAGAGAATGGCCACGCAATCCGGAGAAACAACGTGAACACGACCCAGCATGATTTTGTCGTCACCCATTATGCGCCGCGCGCGGAGGCCTATGTCAGCAGCGCCGTCCACAGCGCCGGGGCCGACCTCGATCAGATCGAAGCCTTCGTCACCGGGCAGGCCGACGCCCGCGCGCTGGATCTTGGCTGCGGCGGCGGCCATGTCAGCTACCGCGCCGCGCCGCATGTGCGCGAAGTCGTCGCCTGCGATCTGACGCCCGCAATGCTGGCGCAGGTGAAGCGCACGGCGAGCGAGCGCGGGCTGCGCAACATAGTCGTGCAGCAAGCCGCCGCCGAGCGCCTGCCTTTCGAGGACGGCGCCTTCGACATCGTCATGTGCCGATATAGCGCCCATCACTGGAACAATATGGAAGCGGGCCTGCGCGAAGCACGGCGGGTGCTCAAAAGCGGCGGCCGCGCGATCTTCGCCGACGCCGTCGCCCCCGCGCATCCGCTGCTGGATACGCATTTGCAAACGATCGAGCTGTTGCGCGATCCCTCGCATGTGCGCAATTACAGCGCCGCGGAATGGTTGGCGGCGCTCGCCCGCTCCGGCTTTCGCGCGACCGGGCTGACGGCGCGCAAGGTGCGACTGGAATTCGCCGTCTGGACGGAGCGGACAAAAACGCCTGAACTCTATGTGAAGGCTATCCGCAGCCTTCAGGCGCAAGCGAGCGCCCCAGTGCGCGATCATTTCGCTATCAGCGAGGATGGAAGCTTCGAACTCGACACGCTCGCGATCGAAGCGGTGGCTGGTTAGGTTCGCCGCCAGGCTCCCTTCTCCCGCTCCGCGGGAGAAGGTGGCGCGCAGCGCCGGATGAGGGCCTTTCCGCGTGGGGGGCTTCTTGATGCGGCGCCCAGCTTCGCCGCCCTCATCCGACCCGACTTCGTCGGGCCACCTTCTCCCGATTCTCGGGAGAAGGGGTCCTGGAGCTTCAGTCGCGCACCGCCGCGTCTCCTTCGCTCTCCTGATCCTTCTCCTGGCCCTTCCCCTTCGGCGCGGTGACGGCGGAGATGCGCAGCGCGGCGATGCGGTTGCGGTTCTTGCGCAGAACCTCGAACCGAAATCCATGGAAGATGAAGGCCTGTCTCGGCTCGGGAATGGCGCGCGCTTCATGGATGACGAGCCCGGCGATCGTCGTCGCTTCTTCGTCGGGCAATGTCCAGTCCATCGCGCGGTTGAGGTCGCGGATGGTGACCGAACCTTCGACGATCACCGAACCGTCAGGCTGCGGCCGCATGCCCTGGGCCGCGACATCGTGCTCGTCCTTGATGTCGCCGACAATCTCCTCGATGATGTCTTCCAGCGTCACCAATCCCATCACGACGCCATATTCGTCAACGACCATCGCGAAATGCGTCTTACGGCGCAAAAACGCCTGCAACTGATCGCGCAGCGTGGTGGTGTCGGGAATGAACCAGACATCGAGTGCGATATCTTCGATGTCGATGCGGCTTGAATCGCCGCCCGCCGCCGCCAGCGCGCGAAACAGGTCCTTGGCGTGCAGGACGCCGATAATATTGTCGGGCTGGCCGCGCCATAGCGGCAGGCGCGTGTAAGGCGAGGCGAGCACCTCGCGGATCAGATCGGCCGGCGGCAGGTCGGCGTTGATCGTTCCCATATTGGTGCGGTGGATCATCACCTCCGACACTTCGATTTCGTCGAGCTCCAGCAGCGCGCCGAACATATCGCGTTCAGAGCGCGCGACGCCGCCTTCGCGATGTAAGAGATCGACCGCGCCGCGCAATTCTTCGTGTCCCGAGGCGATGGACTGGCGTTCGCTCGCCCGCATGCCGCACAGCCACAGAAGGCCGCGCACGAAAGTTTCGATCGCCGCCACCACCGGCCAGAATATCGTCACGAAAAACGAGACGACCGGCGCGATCAGAAGCGAGACGCGGTCGGGATAGGCGATCGCGACGGTCTTGGGCAGGACTTCGCCGAAGATGACGATCATCGCGGTCATGATCGCCGTCGCATAGACGACGCCGCGATCGCCCGCGAGCGCGACAAGCACGCTGGTGGCGAAAGCGGAAACGGCGATATTGACGATCTGGCCGCCGAACAACATCGCGCTGATCAACCGTCCCCGCATCGCGATCAGCCGATTGACCAGTTTGGCGCTCTGGTCGCCGTCCATTTCAAGCGCGTGCATGCGGGCGCGGGACGCCGCCGTCAGCGCCGTTTCGGCGCCCGAAAAAAAGGCTGACGCAAAGACGCTCGCCAACACGATCAGAGCGTCGACGGTTAACGACATGATGGCCTCGATGTTAGGCGATAGGAACTCGGCAGTTTACCCGTTGCGCGCAAGTTCGTCGCGGAGAAAGTCGCGCACCCGCGCTTCGTCGACGTCCTTGGCGATGAAGCTCTCGCCGATCCCCTTGGCGAGGATGAAGGTCAGGCGGCCGCGTTCGACCTTCTTGTCCTGGCGCATCGCCGCCAGAATCGCCTCTGGCTCTGCGTCCAGCCCGGCGATTTCGTGCATATGGGTCGGCAGGCCGACGGCGCGTAAATGATTCTCGACCCGCACGGCGTCCTGGCCGTTACAAAACCCGAGCGCACGCGAGAAGCGGAACGCGCAGGCCATGCCGATCGCCACCGCTTCGCCATGCACCAGGAGCGCGCCGTCATAATTCGTCATGCGCTCGAAAGCATGAGCGAAGGTGTGGCCCAGATTGAGCAAGGCCCGCTCGCCCTGTTCGGTTTCATCGGCGGCCACCACCGCCGCCTTGGCCGCACAGCTTGTCGCGACGGCGCGAAGACGCGCCGGGCCGCCCGCATAGACGTCGCGCCAATGCGCCTCCAGCCATTCGAAAAACGGGAGATCGCCGATCAACCCATATTTGACGGTTTCGGCATAGCCGGCGCGAAATTCGCGCTGGCTTAACGTGTCGAGCGCGCCGATGTCGGCCAGGACGAGCGAGGGTTGATGAAAAGCCCCCACAAGGTTCTTGCCATGGGGCGAATTAATCGCCGTCTTGCCGCCGACCGAGGAATCGACCTGCGCGAGCAGGGTCGTGGGAATCTGCACGAGACGCAGCCCACGCCGCACGCTGGCGGCGGCAAAGCCGGTCAGGTCGCCGATCACCCCGCCGCCGAACGCAATGACAAGATCGCGCCGTTCGATATGGGCGGCGAGCAGACCATCGCATACCTCGGCGAATCGCGCATAGGATTTCGAGGATTCGCCCGGCGGCACGACAATGGTCGACGACCGCAGCCCGGCCGCGGCGAGACTCGCGTTGAGCGCATCGAGATGCAGGGCGGCGACATTGCTGTCGGTGACGACGGCGCAATGGGCGCCGGGCGCAAGACGGGCGATATGTTCGCCCGCGCCGGCGATCAATCCGTCGCCGATCAATATCTTATAGGCGCGCACGCCGAGCGCGACCTCGACCTCATGAATCGCCGCCGCCGGCGCGGCGCCGTTGAGCGCGGCTGCGCGCGGGCTCGCCAGATGCGCGCCCAGAGCCGACATGATCGCCTCGACGACCGCGTCATGCGGCCCGTCGCGCGGTTCGATGGTCAGATCGGCCAGCCCATAGATAGGGCCGCGCTCCTGCAAAAGCCGGCGCAGGGTCTCCTCGGGATTATCGGTCTGCAGCAAGGGACGGTTCGATCTCTTGCGGACCCGGCGCATCAGCACGTCAAAATCAGGCTTCAGCCAGATTGAGACGCCCGATTGGGCGATCCGAGCCCTTGTCGCCTCATTCATGAAGGCGCCGCCGCCCGTGGCGAGCACTTTCTGCCCTTCGGTCAGCAGCCGCGCGACCACTTTGCGCTCGCCGTCGCGGAAATAGGATTCGCCGAAGCGCTCGAAAATCTCCGGCACCGTCATTTGCGCGCCCGCCTCGATCTCGCCGTCGGCGTCGACAAAGGGCAGATTGAGATGCGCCGCGAGGCGGCGGCCGACCGAGGTTTTGCCCGCTCCCATCATGCCGACGAGCACGATCGAGCGCCCGCCAAGGGCGGCGACCAGGGCTTCGCGATCGGGCGGCGCCAATTCCGTCATAACGTCCTTCAAAACCAGCCTGCGCGCGCCCAGAGCCGCCTTCTGCGGGCGCCGGCGTGCGAATTTTCGTTGTCCATACAACGTTACCGGGCGAATTGCGACAGGCGCCGATCCAGGGTCCAGCGGCCGCCGCCTCCGGCCAATTGGCGCCTTGCATCGGGCGGCCAGACTTGCAACCTTAAGCATCCAAGAGGCTTTGGCTGCGGATAGACGGCCACGCCCACCGCCAAAAGTTGGGAGGATCGTCATGGTCGGCTCCGCGGAAACAGGCGATAGAAGAATTGCGGGGCCGCGGCTGATCGCGCTCGTCGGCCCCTTTCAAAGCGGTAAGACCAGCCTTCTCGAAGCGATATTGGCGCGCGGCGGCGGCGCGCCGCGCCAGGGCTCGGTGCGCGAGGGCACCAGCATCGGCGATTCCAGTCCCGAGGCGCGCGCCCATGCGATGAGCGTCGAGCCCAATGTCGCCAGCATCGACTATATGGGCGACCGCTTCACCTTCTTCGATTGCCCCGGCTCGGTCGAGTTCATCCACGACATGCGCCACGCGCTGCCGGTTTGCGACGCGGCGATCGTGGTCTGCGAGGCCGACAGCCGCAAGGCGCCGGCGCTGCAGATCATCCTGCGCGAACTTGAGGAAATGCGCGTGCCGCGCATCCTGTTCCTTAACAAGATTGATCTGGCGAGCGCGGGCGTTCGCGAGACTTTGGCGATGCTGCAGCCGGCCTCGCGCACGCCGCTGCTACTGCGCCAGTTGCCAGTCTGGCAGCATGATGTGGCGATCGGCTTTGTCGATCTCGCTCTCGAACGGGCGTTCCTCTATCGCGAACATGCGCCTTCGACCATCATCGAGACGCCGGAAGGCGTCGCGCCGGACCATAAGGAGGCGCGCTATTCCATGCTGGAGCGGCTCGCCGATTACGACGATGCGCTGATGGAGCAATTGATCAGCGAAATCGAGCCGCCGCGCGATCGCGTGTTCGACGATCTCGCCAAGGAGCTACGCGGCGGCCATGTCGTGCCGCTACTGATGGGCTCGGCCGATCGCGGCCATGGCGTGACGAGGCTGCTGAAGGCGTTGCGGCACGAAGCGCCCGGCGTCGAGCAGACGCGCGAGCGGCTCGGGATTGCGCCGCAGGGCCCGGCGCTGGCGCAGGTCCTGCGCACCATTCACACCGGCCATGGCGGCAAATTGTCGCTCGCCCGTGTGCTGCGCGGCAGCTTCGCCGATGGAGCCAGCGTCGTCAGCGCCAGCAGCGCGGAGGAGCGCATCGCCGGGCTGGCGCGCCTGATGGGCGCGGCTTCAGCCAAAATCACGCGCGCCGAACAAGGCGAGACAATCGCCTTCGCCCGGCTGGAGCAGGTCGCGACCGGCGATCGTTTCACCGACGCGAAAAAGGCGCCGGAAGCCGCGATCGTCGCGGCGCCGCCCGCGCCGACCCAATCGATCGCCGTCCATGTGAAGGACCGCAAGGACGAAGTGCGGCTGGCCGCGGCTTTGTCCAAACTCTGCGACGAGGATTCCGCGCTGGTCCATTTTCACGATCAGGAATCGGGCGAGCTCAAGCTGCTGGGCCAGGGCGAGATGCATCTGCGCGTCACCATTGAGCGGCTCGCCGCCCGTTTCGGCGTGACGGTCGAATCGAAAAAGCCGTCCGTCGCCTATCGCGAAACCATCCGCGACGCCGTCTCGGTGCGCGGTCGGCACAAGAAGCAATCGGGCGGCCACGGCCAGTTTGGCGATGTGGCGGTCGACGTCGCGCCGCGCGCCCGCGGCGAAGGCTTCGCTTTCGCCGAGACCGTGCATGGCGGCACGGTGCCGCGCCAGTATTTCTCCTCCGTCGAGGCGGGCGCGCGCGACGCGATGACGCGCGGCCCCCTCGGCTTTCCCGTTGTCGACATCGCCGTCACTTTGACGGACGGTTCCTATCATTCGGTGGATTCGTCGGACATGGCGTTTCGCGCGGCGGCGAAAATCGCGCTCGGGGAAGCGCTGCCCAAGGCGCGCCCCGTCCTGCTGGAGCCGATCCTCGCCGTCTCGATTTTCGTGCCCGCCGACGCGATGGCGCGCGCCAGCGCTCTGGTCAGCGCCAGGCGCGGCCAGATCCTCGGTTTCGAGCCGCGCGAGGGATGGGACGGATGGGATGTGCTGAGCGCTTTGATCCCGGAGGCGGAAATCGGCGATCTGATCGTCGAATTGCGCTCGGCGACCTCAGGCGTCGGCGCTTTCGAGACGAAATTCGATCATCTGGCCGAACTGGCCGGCCGCACCGCCGAAGCGATCATCGCAGCAAGGCGGCAGACGCATGGGCCGGGCGTTTGAGCGCCCGGTCAAGACTCTGCGCGTACGAAGCTTTATTCCGGCGCGAGCCAGCCTTGGTAACGGACGATCATGCCGATCAACGGCGCGCGGATCGCGACATCGAAGCGGAAGCGGCCGTCCTGCTCGGTCTCGACGGCGTGACCGCGCGGGGCCAAAGCGATGGGCAGCGGAAGGCCAAATAACGCCCAACGACGCACGGCCAGCCGCAGACATCCGTCCCCCGTCAGCGCCGCCAGCCCGAATGTGAACGGGCCGAAGCTCTCGCACAGCAACCCTTCCCAACGCCCTGCTCCTTGCCATTGGCTTGAGCGCATAATTCTGCCCGCGAAGGTGCGCGTCCATGTCTCGACGCCATCGTTCGCTTCAAATCGCACGCTCGTCGGCGCGCCGCGCGCCGCCTTGGGAAAACCGAACAAGGCGGCGACGAGGCCGGCCAGCAATCCAGAGCCGCGCTCGATATCCGCTTCGCCCTGTGCGACGCGTCCGACAACGACCGTGTGCATCACGCGCAACGCGGCTGGCAAATCATCCCACGCCCCGGCGAGCATTCGCCGATAAAGCGGCGCGTCGGCCAATGCGCTGTCGTCGCGAATGGCGTGGCGAATCGCGTAGGGACGAAAGACGGCGTCGTAGTCGGCCAGCTCAAGTTCGCCCGTGGCCGCTCTTGCGCCAGCGGCTGGGCGCCTGCCGTCGAGTTCATTGCGCAGAATGGCGGCGATCGCCATCGAGGGAATTAAGGGGCCGTCGTCGCCTTCGGCCAACATGTGCCACGAGCGCCGCACCGCGCGGCCGGCATCGTCTGCGCCCTCGATCTCGACAAACATCCCGCCCCGATGCTCGCCCCAGCGCAACTTACCGAGGACTGCGTGGAACAATGGCGCAAGCGGCGCCAAGTTCGGCAGGAGCCGCAAGCGCGCCAGCCAGGCCAGAGCGATCAGCGCGCGGTGCAGGATTTCCGGGACAGGCGCCGCGCCAATCCAGATCGAACGCAGACCTGGCCAAAGCGGCGGCAGCGCACGCAGATCGGGAACGTCGACAAGCGAAAAGAGCCGACTTTCCAGCGACAGCATGCCGGGCGGCCGCACCGCGCGCCGCTTCGTCTCCGTCAGCCCATAGGCTTGTGTCTTCGCACCATCGCGCGTCAGCGTCACGGCCTGGCCGGCATAACTGGCGATGGCGCGGATCACATTGGGTCCGACCCGGGCGAAGGGCGAGGGCGCGATGCCGGCCTGGATCGTTTCGACCCGGGCGAGCCCTTCAGCCAGCCTGCGCACCACGGCCGCGGTGAGCACGGGAAAACTGCTGACGCCGCCGAGCGCATAAACGCCCTTCGCTCGGGCCGCCGCGTCAAAGGCGCCGATCCCCGCGACGAATTCTGAGGAATCGGCGAGATCCATGTAATCGGCGCCAAGCGCGATCGCAGCGCGGACCAGTTTATAAATGTCGCCGGAATAGGCCTGAAACGGCCCGCTGGCGTCGACCACCACGTCAGGTTTTATCGACGCAAGCTGCGCATCGACATCGCCGTCGCGGTCGAAGGCCAGGGCGATGCGCGGCGCCCCCGCCGGTAATGAATCAGAGAAGGTGCGCGCCTTGTCCAACGATCGCCCGGCAAGGATCAGCGTGACGCGCCTATCCGTGGCGAGCAATTGCGCGAGCCGACCGCCGAATACCCCATAGCCGCCCAGGATGAGTATTTTGCGCGGCGCCTCGCTCATGACAGGAAACGGTCCTCATAGCGGGGCGCCGATATCAGGCATTGGTCGCGGCGCCCAAACCAGCGCAGGCGGTTTCGGGCGACGATTTCATAAAGCCGATCGCGCAGAAGAACAGGTAAAAATCGCAAGACGCGCGCCGCCGACCACGGCGCGCCAAGACGCTCCAGCATGCGGATCGCGCTTTCGGATTTGAAAAACGCGGTCCCGTCCGCGATAAGAATATTGGTCTGATAGTCCTTTGGGTCCAACCCATAATGCCGATAAAGCGCCGTCCCGAGCGCGGTCTGAGCTGGCAACAGGCGAAAGGCCGCATCGCGGTCATGGCGCAGCACAAAACCCACCCAGTTTGAGCAAAGCGCGCAATGGCCGTCGAAGACGATGATCGGCCGATCGTCGGGGAAGGCGGGGACCGACGGGTCGCGGCGATAGGAATAGGGCTTCGGCGCCGGGATTTGCCGAAAACGCGGGACGCCATCCATGCCAGACAATGCGGATGTCACCCTTCTTCGCCGAACACCGCGCCCGGAATCGCCGGCGCCAGCCTGATCAGGCGGGAATCGGCGACGGCGGCCTGACGGTGCTTGACCGCCTCGCGATAGACGGGATCGCGGATCATTTCGATGAACGCCGCGCCGCTCGGATATTGCGCGATGAAGGCGATGTCCCAGACCTCCGTTTCGGGGCCAATCAGGGTGAGTTCCGGCCGGCCGATCCAGACCTGCTTGCCGCCGAGGCGGGTAAAGACGGGGCCGCTCTCCCGGGCATAGGCGCGGTAAGCGACGAGGCCGCTCGCCTTGCGCCCATCGGGATAGGCGGCTTCGGCGCGCAATCTGACGAGATTGAGCATGTGAATCGGCTGGTCGGTCGGCAAATCCTTGAACCGCCCGAAACTCTCTTTCGTCGGATCGATAGAACCGTTCATTTTCAATCCTCCGGCTTGGCCTTTGCTTATAGCGCCCTTCTCCCGCTTGCGGGAAAAGGTGGCCCGACGAAGTCGGGTCGGATGAGGGCGGGCGCCCTAGTCGCGACCCAACGTCGCATCCTCTTTCGCGCCATCACGCCGACAGGCCCTCATCCGTCATGCTCCGCATGACACCTTCTCCCGCTTGCGGGAGAAGGGGCGCCAAACCTGCCCGGACGCCCTATACATGCCGCCCCGCTTCGCTTATGCAAAAACCGCCTTTGAAGAATGTCCGCGGAGATGATCGCTCATGGCCCAATCCCCCTTTGTCGGCAAGCGCCTCGTCACTGTCTTTGGCGGGTCGGGCTTTATCGGGCGCTATGTCGTGCGCGCGCTGGCGCGGCGCGGCTGGCGCGTCCGCGTCGCCGTGCGCCGACCCGATCTTGCCGGCTTCCTGGCGCCGCTCGGCGATGTCGGCCAGATTCATGCGGTCCAGGCCAATCTGCGCTATCCCGCCTCGATCGCTTCCGCGCTGATCGGCGCCGACGCCGCGATCAATCTGGCCGGCATCCAGCACCAGTCCGGCCGGCAGAATTTCGAGGCGGTGCATGTGTTCGGCGCCCGCGCCATCGCCCGCGCGGCGATCGCGGAGGGCGTCAGCGTCCTCGTGCATGGCTCGGGCATCGGCGCCGATGCCGATTCGCCCTCGGCCTATATTGCGAGCAAGGGACGCGGCGAAGCGGCTTTGCGCGAGGTTTTCCCGGGTGCGGTCATCCTGCGCCCTTCCGTCGTTTTCGGTCCCGAAGACGATTTCCTCAATCGTTTCGCGCTGCTGGCGCGCTATATGCCGGCCCTGCCGCTGTTCGGCGGCGGCGCGACAAAAATGCAGCCGGTCTACGTCGGCGACATCGCCGAGGCTGCGGCGCTCACCGTCGAGGGCCACGTCAAGCCGGGTGGGACTTACGAGTTCGGCGGACCCGAGGCCATGACTTTGCGTGAGATCGTCGAATTTGTCTGCCGCACGACCGATCGCCGCCGCGCGCTCGTTCCCGTGCCCTTCGGCGTCGCCAGTTTGATGGCGAGGAGCACCGAGATCGCCAGCGCGCTGTCGCTAGGCATGTTCCCCGCCGCGCTCACCACGACCCGCGATCAGATCGAACTGCTGCGCCACGACAATCTCGTATCGCCCGAGGCGGTCGCCGACGGACGCGACTTCCGCGGGCTCGGGATCATCGCGCAGGGCGTCGAGGCGATCGCGCCGGCCTATCTCTATCGCTTCCGCAAGACCGGCCAATATGCGGGCGCCGGCTTGGCTTGAGGCGGTTTAGCGAAACGGATTGCGGCGTCATCGGCAACGCTCGCAACTCTCGCACGTCATGGCCGGGCTTGTCCCGGCCATCCACGCGGCGCCGATGCAAATAGCTTTCAAAGTTAGCGATGCGCGGATCGGCGTGGATGGCCGGGACAAGCCCGGCCATGACGAAGAGTCGGTGTTTCTCGCGCTCAGCTTAGGCCAGCCTCGCCGCCCGCCAGCCGCTTGTGCATGCGCGTCATGAAAGCCGTCGCAAAGAGCGGCGTGCAGAGATTGAGGATCGGAATCGCCACGAAGCCGGCGATGATAAGGCCGGCGAGAAAGATGCGCAGCTCAAAGCGGTTGCGCATCGCCCGCGCCTCGACAGGCGTATGGTATCGCATGGCGGCGAGTTCAAAATATTCGCGCCCGAGCAGATAGCCGTTGGCGCCGAGGAACGCGACGACATTGACGACCGGCGCGAACAGCAGCGCCAAAGCGATGAGATTGACGAGGATCGACAGGCCGGCGAAGCGCAGCGCAAAAATCGCCGCGGCGCCCGCCGGTATTGGTTTGCCCGGCGCGCCCGCCGGATCGATCGTGCGCTCGACGATGGCCGCCATATCGTCAAGGAAAAAGCCCGCCACCAGCGAGGTGACCGGCGCGATGAGAAACACCAGTCCGACCACCAGCCCGAGCCCGACGATGACCGCAAGAATCGTCGCCAGCCAGCCCGTCTCGACATGGATGAAATAGGCGGCCAGACGATCGAGCCCAAGCCAGATCACGATCAGCAGTCCGATCGTCAGGCCTAGCGACTTCAGCAAGGTCGCGCGGAACGGCGGCGTGAAAATCTGCGCGAAAGCGTCGATGGCGTCGTTGATCATCGCGCAGTCATAATCACAAGCCCCGCCCGCGTCATCCGCTTCGGCGCCCACGCCAGACGAAAGACGTGCTCACCGCATAGTTCCAGACGACGCCGACCAGCGCGCCCGCAAAACCGGCGACCCACCAGATATGGTCGAAATCGAACAACCAGGATGCGATGTCGATATTGACGACGACGCCGACGCTGCACACAAGCGCGAACAGCAGCAGGCCGCTAAGAATGCTCCAGCCGCGATAGCGATATTCGCGATAGGTGACCTCGTTGTTCAGCAGAAAATTGCTCGTCATCGCCGCGATCGTCGCCACAAGCTGATCGGCGCTGAAACTGGGCAGCGCCGCGGCTGCGATGAGCGCTTTCAAAATGCTCAAATGCACCACCAGCCCGAGCCCGCCGACCGCGGCGAACAGCACGAAGCGGATGGGCAGGATTCCAGCGCTGGCGTGATGGACGATGAGGCCGAGGAAATCCATCGCGACCAGAGGCGAGAGCTTGGATTCGCCGGCCCGCCGTTTGCGGAAGACATAGGGCGTCTCGACGATGCGCAAACCCGGCGGCGCGCACAGCAGGATGTCGGCGAGGATCTTGAAGCCGTCGGAAGACAGCCGCGGCGCGATTTCTCCGACAATCGCGCGTCGGATCATGAAAAAGCCGCTCATCGGATCGGAGACGCTCAGGCCGGAAACGCGCTTGAAGAACCAGGCGCCGGCGTCGCTCAGCTTTTGCCGCGTCGGCGAAAGGCCGCGCTCGCCGGCCTGTTTGTCGACCCGCACGCCGATCGCCAGATCGGCGGCGCCAGCGGTCAGGGCGGCGGCCATCGCCGGCAGGATCGCTTCATCGTGCTGCAGGTCGCCGTCGATAACAGCGACAAATTCAGCGCTCGACGAAAGAATGCCCTCGATCACCGCGCCGGCGAGGCCGAGCCGCTTGACGCGCCTGATGCAGCGCAGCCGCGGATCGCGCGCCGCCAAGCCGAAGGCGATGTCGGCGGTGCCGTCGGGCGAATCGTCGTCGACGACGATCATCTCCCATGCGAGATCGGCCAGAACAGCCTTGAGCCGCTCGAACAAAACCGGGACGTTGGCGGCCTCGCGATAGGTCGGGACAATCACCGAAAGAATCGGCGCCGCGCGGTCGTTCATGGCAGCGCCTTGGGTGATGGGCTTGAGGCAGCCTGTCGCGGATAGGGCAAGGGGAAGGGGCGCGTCAAGCCATGCGCGGGGATTAACGCCAGATCGATCTCATCGGCGCCCGAGCGCCCAAGCGTCACATTTTGCGGATCGCCCAGACTGGCGAAGAAAGGCTGGAGCGACGCCTCGACGGAGGCGAGCCTGTTTTGTGGGACGATGACGACCGCGTCCTTGCCAAGAAAACGAGCGGAATCATCGAGAAAGGCCATGCCGCGCGGATCGTCGGAAGCGACGATCACCGGCATACGCGGCCCCAGCGCCAAAGCGATCTTGCCGCCCTCGGACCATTTGGCTGAAACCACGAAGGCCGGCGCCGTGTCCGCATTGAACAGCGGCGATGCGGCAAGAGGCGCCCAGTTCAGCGCCTCCAGCGTCGGATCGACGGCGCCGCGCGGCAGCGGGAGCGCCCGAGTGATCCAACCCGTCGCGGCCTGCGAGACCAGCGCCGCTGTGATGATGCCAAGCAGCGCGGCCGATGCGATCGCCCAATTCCGCGCATTGAAGCGCCTCGCCCAGCCTTCGACGAACCAGGCGCCGAGCAGCGGATAGACGAAGAACCAGCCCGGCATCGACCAATGCGGCAATCCCTTCGCGCCCCACAATGGCGTCAGGCTGAACAGCGCGATGGCGGGCAATGACAGACATAGAAGAAACAGCCGGCGCTCGTCGCGCCGCGCCAGCCGCGCCGCGGCGATCAACGCGCCGGCCAAGGGAATGAAAATCCATGGCGTGATCCATAGGATCTGCCCCAGGATCATCGCGCCGACCTGGACCGGGCGCCAATGCGCGCCAGGCGCGCCGCGCACGCCCTGGAAGGCGAAAGAAATCCATTGATTCTCTTCGTTCCAGACGATGACGGGCGAGACGATGACGACGCACAGTAGCGCCGCCAGATAGGGCGCGGGATGCGCGAACCATCGGCGCTGGCGCGGCGACAGCGCGATGAAGGCGACAAGCCCGAAGGCGAACAAGACCGCGCTATATTTCGACAGGCCTGCAAGGCCGAGCCAGAATCCGCCCGCCAGCCAAAGACGCCGGACCGCGTCTGACTCAAGCTCGTCAAAAAACAAGCTGACGAAAACGATGGCGGCGGCGGCGAGCGCGAACAACAGCGGGCCGTCCGGCACGATCCAGCCGCCCGCCGAAACAAGAAAAAACGCCGAGGCGTTGAGACCGAACACAGCCCAAACGCCCGCGCGCGCGCCAAACAGCTTGCGCGTCAGGACGAACATCAGCCAGCCGGTTCCCGCGAACAGAGCGATGAACGGTAGGCGCATCGACGGCCCTTCGCCCAGAAGCAGCGCGGAGAAATGGGCGAGCCATTGATGCAGCGGCGGATGATCGAAATAGGAGAGGCTGAGGCGACGCGAGATCGCGATCGTATAGGCCTCGTCGATCCCAAAGCCGAGGCTATAGGCGAGCGCGACGCGGGCAAGCGCAAAGGCGACGATGAGCGCCAGCGCCGCGCGCGCGCAGGCGGCGTCCTCGTCCGGTACAGCCGTCCCGATGGACAGGTTCTCGCGCATCGCGGCGACGCTAATCGCCCAGCGCGCGAAGAGCGAGCGGGACCGCTTTTGTGAAATCCTCGTCACTCAAACGCGGCTGCATCGCCTGCCCCTGTCTGAAAACGCGAACGCTTCGGCGCGCGCCTAGCGGCGCGCCGCGCGCTCCCCTTCGACGCCTGGAATGAACTTGTCGAACGCCGCCCAGAACTGGTCGCGCAGGGCGTCGCGCTCGACGAGGATTTCGTGTTCGGCGCCGTCGATCATGATCAGCCGTCCAGAGCGCAACCGACTGGCGAAACGTTCGATGGCGTGCAGATCGACGACCCTGTCGGCGCTGGAGCCGACGATCAGCATGGGCGGCCCCAGGATCTGGCGCGCATAATCGGGATCCTCGAAACGCCTCCACAGGCGAAACGCGGCATGCGCCCAGCCGATCGTCCACCAGCCGAGCCCGAGTTCGGGCGCCGCGGCCAGAACGCTTGCCGACCGCGCATAGCGAACGGGATCCGAGGTCAGAACATTGTTCTTGAAGGGCATGGTCATCACGCTCGCCCCGCGCCCGCCCGGCGCAAAGGCGCCGCCGAAGCCGAGCGTGTCGAGAATCTCCACGAGCGTATGCGCGACGCGCGGATAGGTGAGGCCGGCGGGGCCGATCATCGGCGCCGTCAGCACGACCCGCTCGAACGGAGAGCGGCCGGCATGGGCGATGGAAAGCATGATCGCCCCGCCCATCGAATGGCACAGTCCGAACCATGGCTGCGGACAGGAGGGCCCGAGCACATCGTCGACCAAGGCGCCAAGATCGCGCTCGAACAGCGAGAAATCGTCGATGTGGCCCTTGCGCGGATTCTTCAACTGGCGCGTCGAGCCGCCCTGCCCGCGCCAGTCCATTGTCGCCACGGCGAAGCCGCGCGCCAGCAATTGCCCAATCAGCTCGAAATATTTCTCGATGAATTCCGAGCGGCCCTGCAGAATCGCCACCGTGCCGCGCACAGCCGTCTGCGGAACCCAGCGCGCGGTGCGCAACTGGACGCCATCGACCGCCCGCGCCATGGCGACGCTGGCGCCGGGCGGGATCGGATTGTCGGGAGTTGAAACGAGATGCATGCATGCGCTCGGGAAATGCCAGCGCGCCTTATAGGGCATTTTCCCGATAAGGCGAGGCGGCCGCCCTCAAGGCCCGATCGCGGCCTCCAGCGCCTCATAAAGCGCATTCTTCGCGCTGAACACATGTTCGAGCGCGCTGACGCTGACACGGTCGGCGCCTTGCGCGAGCAGCCAGTCGGCGAGTTCGGCGACCTTGCTCCTGGGCGCGTGCAACACGACGAGCCTATGCGCATCGGCGTCCTCGCCGAAGGCGGGGCGGGCGCCGAACATCGTCCCGGCCGATTCGACGATTCCCTGCGCGGAGCCCGGCAGGCGCGCCCGCACTTCGCGCGATTGACGCGCCTCTTCGGCCGCCGCGATCCGCATCAGCAATGCGCGCGCCGTTTGCCGCACGGCGGGGCTCCAGTTGGCGCCGAGCGAAGCGACCAGATTGGCCTGCGAGCGCAGAATCACCCCATTGTCGAGAATCTTGAGCCCATTGGCGGCGAGCGTCGCGCCTGTTGTCGTGATGTCGACGATCAGTTCGGCGCCGCCCGCCGCCGGCGCGCCCTCCGTGGCGCCCAGGCTCTCGACGATGCGATAATCGCCGACGCCATGGTCGGCGAAAAAGCGGCGCGTCAGATTGACGTATTTGGTGGCGACGCGCATGCGCTGGCCGCGCCGGATATGAAAGCTCGCCGCAACATCTTCGAGATCAGCCATGTTGCGCACGTCGATCCAGGCCTGCGGCGCGGCGACGACGACATTGGCGCGGCCGAAGCCGAGCGGCGCCAGCAGCAACAGGCGCTTGTCGGCGTCCGCCACCTGCTCGCGCACAAGGTCCTCGCCCGTCACGCCAAAATGCGCGCCGCCGGCCGCCAATTGCCCGACGATTTCCGAAGCCGACAAAAAGGCGACTTCGGCGCCCGGCAGCCCGGCGATCGCGCCGCGATAATCGCGCGCGCCGCGCCCCTGCACGAATTCGAGGCCGGCGCTGGCGAAAAACGCCGCCGCGTTTTCCTGCAACCTTCCCTTGGAGGGCACGGCGACGACCAGCGGCGCTTCGGCGTTCTGAGGCGCGTTCATGAGGCCGCTCCCGCGGCGGACGGAACGGCAAGACGATCGATCCAGATCGCCGCGCCCACAGCGGGAATGTCGATGGGCGATCCCAGCCGTTTGGCGAGGCCGTCGTAGCGCCCGCCGCCGACGGCCGGCCGGCCGTCGGCGCGGGCGGGATCGACCGCCTCGAAGACAAAGCCGGTGTAATAATCGAGATCGCGCACGAAGGCCGCAGAAAACGTATAATCCTCGACCAGCATGCCGCGCGCGGCGAGAAAGCCGATGCGCTGATCGAACGAATCGAGCGCGGCGCCAATATCGAGCTGCGCGTCGGTGGCGAGCTTGCGCAAGAGATGCGAAGCGGCGTCGGGATGGCCTGAGATATCGAGGAAGCGCTGCAGAATGGCGCGCTTTTCGGCGGGCGCGGAGCCCGAGCGCGCCGCCGCCTGATCGAGAAAGCGGTCGGCGATCTCGCCGGCGCTGCGGCCGCCGCCTTTAGCGATGCCGGCGATGGCGAGGAGATCTTCCACTAGCGCCTTGGCTCCGGCGTGATCGGCGCGCTCCAGCGCCGCCAGAACGCCCGACTGGCTGCCTGAGCCATTGCCCGCTTCGTCAAGGATTGCGCCGAGTGAGCGGCCGCGCGCCAGCCCCCGACGCAGCCGCCGCAGCCAGACATCGGGCAGGTCGAGCGCATGCAGCGCCTGATCGAAGAGATGCGCGTCGCCAAGCTTGACGTTCAACGCGCCCGCGCCCGCCGTCTGCGCCGCTTCCATCGCGACGGCGAAGATTTCGGCGTCGGCGGCCTCGGCGTCGCGCCGCCCGTAGCTCTCAAGGCCGCTTTGCGTGAATTGACCGATCTGGCCGGGACGCGCGCGGAAAACCGGACCGAGATAGGAATATTGCGCCTCCCGCCCCGCGTTGCCGGAGGCGAGATAGGTCAGGCAAACGGGGATCGTATAGTCGGGCCGCAGGCAAAGCTCGGCGCCATCGGCGTCGCTGGTCAGGTACAGGCGGCCCCTGATGTCTTCGCCCGACATATCGAGAAAGACCGCGGCCGGCTGCAGGATGGCCGGCTCGATGCGGGCAAAGCCCGCCTCCAGCAGACGGTCGAGCGCCAGCGTTCCAGCGTCGCCGCCGGCCGTTTCCTTGCCAAGCTTGTCGGCGGGGACCTGATTCACGGTTAATTTTCTCTATTTTCGTCGATTTCGCTCAATTTGTAGCTTCTCTAGCAAAGCCGGGGGGCGAGCGCAGCCCTTTTCCCGCTCCAAGGTGAATGACCCTGCCGCCGCAGCAAGGCGTTGCAGCCACAGCGCGGCCATGTTCGGATGGGAAAGGAGCCGCCCTGCCCGAATCGCGGCAAAACGCGTACTAGAAGGAAAGCACGCTCTGCATCGCTTCGGCGCCCCCTTTCTCGCTCTTTTTGCGCTCTTCGGGCTCGCTTTTTCTGGCGCGGCCCATGCGCAGGACACGCCGCGCCAGCGTCTCGACTCGGTTCGCGCCACGCTTGTCGAGATCGACGCCGCTTTCAAGAATCCCAGCCTGTCGGACAGCGACCTGCAGCGCCTGCGCGCCGACAATGATCCGCTGGCGAGCGAGGTCCAGGCCGTCATCGCCGAACTGACGCCCAAGCTCGAAGCCTCGGTCAAGCGCCTGACCGAACTCACGCCCAAATCGAAGGACAAGGCGCCCGAGGCGGATGCGGTCACTGGCGAGCTCGCCGCCGAGGAGAAGATCCACGACGATCTCGACGCCGATCTGCGCAGCGCCCGCGCGCTCGCCTTACAGGTCGACGACAATAATGCGCGCATCGGCGCGGCGCGGCGCGCGCTGTTCGCCCAACAGACCTTTGAACGTTCCTCGAGCATTCTCAGCCCGCTTCTTTGGGTGACCGTCATCCGCGAGGCGCCCGGCGACGTCGCGACGCTCGGCGGCTTGCTCTACGACTGGTTGAGCGGCGTCGCGAGCCGGCTGACCCGCCTGCAGACGCTCAGCCTGCTCGGCCTCTTGATCGCTTTTGGCGCGCTCGCCGCGCCGGTCCGCTGGGTGGCGCAGCGCGTCATTGCGCGCGATCCGGACGCTGCCGCGCCGAGCAAGTTGCGGCGGGCGTTCGCCGCGATCTGGACTGCGCTTGTGCTGGGCGGCATCCCCTTGCTCGGGCTCGTGGCCGTCGCCTATGCGCTCGATGCGTTCGATCTATCCGATCCGCGCCTGCAGGGCGTGCAGGACGCCATTCTCGACGGCCTGAAATTGCTGTTTATCACCAACGCTCTGGTGCGCGGCCTGCTGGCGCCTGGCCAGCCCGCATGGCGCCTGGTCGCGATCGCAGACCGGGTCGTTCCGCAAGTCTATAGCTTCTGGATGAGCGTGGCGGCGGTTGTCGCGATCGAAAAGCTGCTGGAGACGGCCGCCGACGCGATCGGCGCTTCGCTCAGCATGACGGTCGCCGCGCGCGCGCTCGGCGCGGCGCTGGTGGTGGTTTTCAGCGGGCGGTTGTTGCGCACGACCGCCGTCCCCGCCGCATCGGCCGCCGCGCCGCCGCGCGACGGCTGGGCCCCGGTGCGCACCTTGTTCTGGCTGCTGGGCGTCGTGCTCCTGGGCGCGATTCTCATCGGCTATATCGCCTTTGCGACCTTCATCGTCGCGCAGATGATCTGGGTCGCGGGCGTCGGAACCGCGATCTATCTCGTCAACGTCGTCGTCGACGAAGGCACGGAAGCGGGCCTGCAGCCCAATGCCGCGATCGGCCGCGGCCTGATGTCGGTGGCGGGCCTGGGGCGCGAGGCGCTCGAACAGATCGGCGTGCTGATCGAGGGCGCCGCGCGCGTCGCGCTGGTCGTCACCGGAATCCTGCTGGTGCTGGCGCCCTGGGGCATTCAATCCCAGGACATGTTCGGCAGCCTGCGCGCCGCCTATTTCGGCTTCCGCGTCGGCAATGTCACGATTTCGGTGTCCTCCATACTCGCCGCGGCCGCCGTTCTCATCTTTGGCGTTCTCATCACGCGCGCCGTGCAGGGCTGGCTCGCCTCCAAGCTGCTGCCGCGCACCCGGCTGGATTCAGGGATACGCAATTCGATCAAGACGATTTTCGGCTATGTCGGCTTCGTCTTCGCTCTGGTGCTCGGCTGTGCGCAGCTTGGCCTCAGTTTCCAAAATCTGGCGATCGTGGCGGGCGCGCTCGGCGTCGGTATCGGCTTTGGCCTGCAGTCGATCGTCAATAATTTCCTGTCCGGCTTGATCTTGCTCTGGGAGCGCGGCGTCAGGGTTGGCGACTGGGTGGTGATCGGCGCCGAACAGGGTTTCGTGCGGCGCATCAACGCGCGCGCCACGGAAGTGGAGACCTTCGATCGCGCGACGCTGATTGTGCCCAACGCCACGCTCGTGTCGGGCGTCGTCAAGAACTGGGTGCATAGCGACCGGGTCGGACGCATCATCATCTGCCTCAACGTCGCCTTCGACAATGACGCCGACGCGGTGCGCGAAATTCTCATCGCGGTCGCCAAGGCCCAGGAGCTCGTCCTCTCGATCCCCGCGCCGCTCGTGCTGTTCAGCGAATTTGCCGACTGGGCGCTGAAATTTCAACTGATCTGCTTTGTCGACGAAGTCGAAATGGCCGAGCGCGTGAAGAGCGAAATGCATTTCGACCTGCTGCGCCGGCTGAAGGAAGCGGGCGTGCGCCTCGCCTATCCCTATCCGACGCCGCCTCCGGCGCCCAAACCTGAAGGCGCCGGTCCGCCCGGAAGCGGCGGCGGATAGGAGATTGCGCGATCGGCGTCAGGGGACGAAGATGACTTTCCCCCCCTTGCCGATCGCGAACGGCCCGAACGTGCTTGGCCCCTGCGGCGTGTCAACCAATTCATAGGGATAGCGATAGAAGCGATCGGCCGACGGCAGCACGGGAAAGGCGGTCGCCGAAAGCTTGGGTTGCGCGAAAATAACCGCCGTCGCGCGCGCCGACTGCGCCAGGCCGGGATTGACGCAGTCGCCAGCCGCAGTCCGTCCCTCCGGACACATGACTTGCGCGCTCACGACGCCGGCCGGTGAAATCGCCGAGATGGCCAACAGAAGTCCGGCCCATGACATGCGCATCTTTCGCTCCTCTTAGAAGCTGACGTTCATCCCGATCGAGGTTTGCCATCCGACGCTCGAAACCACGGGGACGGACGAGGTCGCAAAATAGGCGTCGGCGAGCGTGCTGTATTTGACGCCGCCCGGCGCCGGATTGTCGTCTTCATGCGTCCAGACGCAGTCGACATGCGCGTTGAACGTCACCCGATCGTTCGCCGAAAACTGCGCCACAAGGCCTGCGGAATAGCGTTGCTTCGCCGGCACGAATTGCAGCGTCGCCGCGTCATAGCCGTTGTGGTCCCGGAACAGATAGCTCGCCGCCGGCCCGATCGAGAGTTTGCCGACGGGAAACAGATGCTGGATTCCGGTCCGGTAGACATTCGAATTGGTGTCGGCCGGCTCGAGAAGCAGCGGCGCAAATTGCAGAAACTTCACCTTATCATTGTCGGCATGCGCGCCCGACGCCGTCAGCGTCGTCGCGCCCCAGCTCCCAGGCCAGACATAGGAAGCCGAGCCGGCGAGAAGGTAGCGCAAGCCGGCCTGGTAGATGGGGGCGCCGTCCTGAAAAGTCGTCGTCTCTCTGGTGATCGACCCGGTCAGGCTGGTTGAGAGCGGTCCGGAGGCGTAAGCGAGCGAGGCCGTCCAGCTCAGATCGTCGCCGGGCTTGATCGCGGTCGGGGACTGAACGACGGGGAGTCCATCCTCCGCCAGCCCGCCCTCCTGCTCAAATTGGCCGCGCCAGGTGTAGCCCGTGCTGAAGGTCGCAATCAGCGCCGCCGTCAGCGGCAAGTTGAATCCGACGGTCGGGCCGATGTTGAAGCCTTCGCCAAAGCTCGAAACCTCGACAAGATCGGGATCCATGCGGGCGTTGGCGGCCGATCCTGGCAGCGAGGAACGACCGGTCGGAAGATTGCCGCTGAGCGAGACGAAGGGCTGGATTCCATTCATTCCGAGATAAGTGACCGTGCCGGACAGGGTGGTGTCGGTCATCGTCGAAACCGAGCCCGACAGGCCGGCGGTCGATTGCCGCGCCTGCACCCAGCCGCCGCGGCCGATCAATTCGATCTTGAAATCGTTCGACGGACGGCCCACGAGCTGGAGCGCGAAAGGATCGTAGAACTCGGATCCGCCGCCGCGCGCAGACGCGGCGTCCGTCGGATAGCCCCGCGAGCCCTGCCAGGAATAATAGCGGGCCTCGTTCGAGAAGATCGCGACCCAGGTTGGCGTCGCCGCCGCCGGCTGCGCCGGTTCGGCCGCCGGAAGGTCGGCGGCCTGCGCGGCCGACGCCGCCAGGATCAGCAATCCGGCGGTCAGGCGGAAACGGGACATGAGCCTTCCATCGCGAAACAGACCTCTCTTTTTGCCGGTTCGCCGGCGCATGGGGATGCCTGTCGAGGGCGGCGAAGGGAGCGTCAGGCCTGTGGGTCGCGATTCTAGCCGCCGGCCGGCCGCGCCGCGTCCCCCGATCGGGGGATATCGCCCGTGATGGATGACGATAAAGCGGCGCATCATCATCGCGTAATGTCCGAGCAGCTATGCGCGCAGAAGGCTGGAACAGCGCTCAACGCCGTGATTGAAGTGAAGCGAGCCACGCCGCCGCCTGCAGTGCTTTGGCAGGACTATTCGAATCCGCGAGAATAGGGCGCACGCGTCGGCGAAGGGAGGCGATCGTGTTCGAGAACTTCCAACAGGGCGTTGTCTCGATCGCCGGCGTCGAAATCTCCTACGTCCTGGGCGGTTCAGGCCCACCGGTCCTGCTCCTACATGGATTCCCGCAGAACAAGGCGATGTGGAATCATGTCGCCGCCCGGCTCGCGAAGGATTTCACCGTCGTTTGCGCCGACCTGCGCGGCTATGGCGATTCGGCCAAACCGCCATGCGCGGCCGATCGCTCGAATTATTCTTTCCGTGCGATGGCGGCCGATCAGGTCGGGTTGATGCGGCAGCTCGGCTTCGAGTGCTTTCATCTGGTCGGCCACGATCGGGGCGGGCGCACCGGCCATCGCATGGCGCTTGATTATCCCGACATCGTGCGGACGCTGACCGTCATGGATATCGTCCCGACCTACGCCATGTTCATGGACACGAACAGAAAGGTCGCCGGCTCCTACTGGCATTGGTATTTCCTGTCGCAGCCCGAGCCCTTTCCCGAACGGCTGATCGGCCCCGATCCCGATTTCTTTTATGAGACCTGTCTCGTCGGTTGGGGGGCGACGCGGCTCGCCGATTTCGATCAGGAGATGCTCGCCGACTACCGCCGCTCATGGCGCGATCCCGCGATGATCCATGGCTCCTGCTCCGACTACCGCGCCGCCGCGAGCGTCGACCTTGAGCACGACGGCGTCGATATCGAACGGAAGGTCGCCTGCCCCACACTGGTCTTTTACGGCTCGGCGAGCCAAATGGCCAAGCTGTTCGACATCCCCGGCGAATGGCGCAAGCGCTGCGCATCGATCGAGGCGGCGTCCTTGCCCGGCGGCCATTTCTTCGTCGATCAATATCCCGACGAGACGGCGCGGATCATTGCGGAATTTCTGACGGCGACGCGATGATTTCTCACGCCAGAGCGGGATGACGTTCAAAGGAATCCGCGGGTCGTCATTGCAATGACGGTTAACCCCCTCGACCAGGAAGCGTCCCATTCGAAGCGCGTGCGCGCGAAGCGGTTTCATTCGGGCATGATGGAATCACCTGTGCCCGTCCATACCGCGGCGCCGCTCTGAATATGTTCGCGTCAGCCTGATTTCGATTCCGCATCGAACAGACGAAGAGCCATCAGCGAATGGGCTAGGGCGCCGCCGGCGCGCACGGCGGCCGCTATGAACGCGACCTCCGCCAGTTCTTCTTTCGTGACCCCCTGGGCGTGCGCCTGCCGCGTATGGACGTCGATGCAATAGGAGCACTGCGTGGTGAGCGCGACGCCGAGCGCGATCAACTCACGATATTTGCGCGGGATCGCGCCGTCCTCCCGCTCTACGGCGTGATTGAAAGCCAGGAACGTCTCGCCCTCCCGCGCCGCCAGGGCGAGCAGGGTCGGCACGGCCGTGATGTCGCTACGCCTTTGATAGTCCGTCATGATCGCTTCTCCGCGTGTTGTCTCCGGCTATGAGAGGGCCGCGAGGGGGGAAACGGTTCGCGAATGATCACGTTTTCTTTTTGCGGACGAATTCCCGATCTTTTTGAGAATGCGGCGCCTGGACGGACGGCTTGTCGCAAGGTCGCCCTTCGGCGGGGCAAAAAAAAATGTCGGGTCCCGCAAACCGTTTTTGCGCGAGCGCGCCTCTATGGGTTGCAGCAAGCACAAAAGCGAGGGACACATGATTTACATCAAAAACCTGCCAGTCTGGGAGCGCTGGGGTCGAAGCCTCTCAGGCTTAGGCCTCGCGGCGTTTGGCTTGACGGCGCAATGGAATAGTCTGGCCGGGTGGATTTTGGTTGGAATCGGCGCGGTCGCGCTGTTGACCGGGTTCGTCGGGTTCTGTCCGATGTGCGCGATGGTCGGCCGCAAACCGCAAATCAAAACGTGATCTCATGGGAGGCCGCAGGACCGTGGTGGAGCCCGAGCTGATCGCGGCGGCGCAGACAGGCGATGGCGAGGCGATTGCGCGCCTCCTCGCGCGCGCCCAACCGGACATTCGACGCTATGCGCAATATAGCTGCCGGACGGCGAGCGACATCGATGAAGCCGTTCAAGAGGTCTTGATACTGACCTACCGCAAGATCGCATCGTTGCGCGCCGTCGGCGCCTTCTCCGCCTGGTTGGCGTCGATGGTGCGGCGCACGTGCTGGCGGCTCGCCCGCGCCGTGCTCGGACGCGCGCTGCCGCTGGATTTTCTTTCCGATTCCAGTCTGCTCGCAACACGCAATGATGAAGACTTGCGCCTCGATCTGATCAACGCGATCCAGTCGCTGCCCGAACATTATCGCCGGATTGTCTTGATGCGCGACGTCGACGAACGGACGATCGACGAAATCGGGCAGGCGCTATCGCTCAGCCGCGAAGCCGTCAAAGGCCGGCTGCACCGTGCGCGCGGATTGATCCGAGAGTATCTTAAGGTCTAGAGCCCGATGCGAATTGATTGAACCGCACCACACGCCACGTTGGCTTCGCTATTGAGCCATTGTTCGCATGGATGTCATCTTTTTTCACCGTCGAGACCTTGTCAATGACGCGTCAAAGCCCGTTGTTTACGACGGGGGTCTTTCGACGCCCTATGGCGCGCCGCCTTCGGCGGTGGCCCGAAGGGCCGTCATTGACAAGGTCTCGACGGTGAAACACGCTCCGCCATGCGAAACGATGGATCACACTCGACCGTTTCGACTATAAATCATTATGCTCTAGCCGCGAAGCAAGGACGTTGACGGCCTCTATGCCCGGCGGGTCGCGCCGGCCTTATCGGCTTCCTGATAGTTCTCGACAGGCGTGATCGCGATTTTCTCGATGCTGCATCTGATCATCCCAAACGCGCCAGCGCAGGGTTGGAGTTCGATTTCAACGTCGCCGCGAACAAGGCCGATCCCGATTAGGCTGGGATGCAGCGCTTCGTCCTTCGCACGGCGCAACGTCAATCCACCGATGACATTCTGACGGCCGAACCCGTCGAGATGAACGTCGATCATGTCCCGCAGCGTAAAATCCAATACAGCATGCTTGAAGGACGGTCCCTTATATTTTCCGCTCTCACTGGTCATCGCAGCCAATCGCAAGGTGCTCAAACCTTTTCGAACAAGACGAAGTTCAAGCACTTCGGCATCGCCGAATTCTAGCGATCCGCCGAACCACGCGATCACTTCGGGACCGCCAGGAATTTCCTTGAGGATCGCAAGGGTTTCCTCAAGCGCCTCGTCTTCCATTGTTTCGCTCCCCGCGCATCCAGAGCCCGAAGCCTCAATCATCCCACACTATCGACACAGCCAGGCGAGCGCATAAATCGAGTCTCTAACGTTTTTACACGCGCATGATCGTCCGATTCCCAGGTGACGCTGGCCGTGAAGTCGCAGCCGCGCAGACTGCCGTGCTGCCGACGAAAGGTCATTCGCTTGGCGAACCATCCGTCCGATTTGAACCCTTGTCGCGAAAGGGTCTGGATCAGGCTGTCTTCCGGCGTGAGGAGCGGGAAGGCGGAGGACACCCGCGCGCGGAATGTCGCGTTCGCCTCGCCCGCGTCGGCCGGGAGTCCAGCATAGATCATCGACGCGCCGGCAGTGCCCTCTAATGCGCTCGGTTGTCCGACCGGCCGATAGGCCGCGTAAGCTATTGCAGCGAGAATGATCGACAGGATAGCAAAAATCGCCACCTTATCGCGCAGTGAAATCGGCGTGGATTTTCTGGTCATCGCTATTTACGGGCGGCTTAAAACTTGCCGCCCGTCAGCACTCTACGCGCTTATGCGTTAAATAGCCGTCTCAAAAATCTTGGTTTCCTTAACGCGCTTGCCCGCAGGGCCGTCCGGGGAAACAAAATCGGTTGTGGCGCTGGGCGACGCTGCAACCTCAACCGTCATGCCCGGCCTTGTGCCGGGCATCCACGCCGCGCCGAGGGCGCCAACCTTCAGAGCTCCTTGCAACGGCGCCGCGTGGATGGCCGGGACAAGCCCGGCCATGACGACCACAGATTGTGCCATCATGAAATCCTGGCGCTCCTCGTCCAGGCTTGAGTTTCCTCGGACAGCCATGCGCTTGCGTGCATAATCTCGCCGCTGCCCGCCGCCCCCCGACAAAATCCTCAGCTCGGCCGCCGCGCCAGGGAGAGCCAGATGCCGCCGCCGATCAGCGCGGTTCCCGAGAGCCGCCCGAGCAGCTTGGCGCGCGCGGGCTTCATGAACCAGGCGCGGCCAAGGCCCGAGGCGATCGCCCAGGAGGAATCCGTCACCATGGCGAGCAGCGCCGAGGCGATGCACATCGCCGCGAGCTGCGGCCCCGCCGGCAGATTGGGATCGATGAATTGCGGTAGGAACGCGGTGAAGAAGACGATCGTCTTCGGATTCGACAGAGCCACGAGCACGCCGCGCGTAAAATGCACACGCCCGCTCGGGGCGAGGCCCGGGCCGCTCTTTCCGGCATGCCGCCACGCCTGAACGCCGAGCCAGACGAGATAAGCGGCGCCGCCCCAGCGCAAGACTTCAAACAGCACGAGCGCATGGACGAGCACCCAGCTCAAGCCGAAGGCAATCGCGGTCAGAAGCAGCACATTGCCCAGCGTCGTGCCGGCCACCGTCGTCAGCGCCGCGCGGACGCCTTGCGTGGCGCCGGTCGAGATCACCAGGGTGACAATCGGGCCCGGCGTCAAAACCAGCACGAGCGTGATCAGGAGAAAGGCGGTGAACAATTCCATATTCATCAATCGACCTCGTCATTGCGCGCCATCGGGCCGTGCGGCGCCGCGCCAAGGTAGCATGATTCCGGTCTCTGAGCACGCGCGGCCCCACCCCTGGCCCCTCCCCGCAAACGCGGGGAGGGGAAATCTTGGCGCGTCCCCTCTCCGCGTTTGCGGGGAGGGGCCAGGGGTGGGGGAACGGTTGGCGGACCTATCAGATTGAAGCGCCACTATTTTTTGGATAGTCCGGTGCGCCCCCACCCCAACCCTCCCCCATAAGGGAGAGGCAGGAACAACGCAGACCGCTAGCGCATTGCCGCACTTTAACCCTGGACAGCACCGATGAACCGTTTCTGGAGCAACCTGGCGCACGATCTCGAGCCCTATACGCCGGGCGAGCAACCGCGCATGGCGGATTTGACCAAGCTCAACACCAACGAGAGCCCGATCGGCCCCTCGCCTCAGGCGTTGGAGGCCATTCGCGCCGAGGCGGCTGGCACATTGCGCCTCTATCCCGACCCGCGCGCGACCGCCTTGCGCGAGACTCTCGCCGCTTACCATAAGGTCGGGCCCGAGCAGGTCTTTGTCGGCAATGGCTCGGACGAGGTTCTGGCGCATGCCTTCGCGGCTCTGCTCAAGCACGAGGCGCCGCTGCTGTTCCCCGACATTACCTACAGCTTCTACCCCGTCTATTGCCGCCTGTTCGGCATCGCGCATCAGACCGCGCCGCTCGACGAATCGATGCGCGTGCGCATTGCCGATTATCGCCGTCCGGCCGGCGCGATCATCCTGGCCAATCCGAATGCGCCGACCGGCATGGCGCTGACGCGCGCGGACATCAAGGCTCTGCTCGACGAACATCCCGACCAGCCGGTCGTGATCGACGAAGCCTATGTGGATTTCGGCGCCGAGACCGCGATTCCGCTGGTCGCTTCGCATCCGAATCTGCTGGTCGTGCAAACCATGTCCAAATCGCGCGCGCTGGCGGGCCTGCGCGTCGGCTATGCGATCGGCGATTCCGGCCTGATCGAGGCGTTGAATCGGGTCAAGGACAGTTTCAACTCCTATCCGCTCGGGCGTCCCGCCCAGGCCGGCGCCATCGCATCCATCAAGGACGAGGCCTTCTTTCAGCAGAGCCGGGCGGCGGTGATCGAAAGCCGCGCGCGGCTGAGCGCGGGGCTCGCCCGCCTCGGATTCGCCGTGCTGCCGTCCTCGGCCAATTTTGTGTTCGCGAGCCATCCCGATCGCGACGGCGCGGAACTCGCGGCCGCCTTGCGCCAACGCGCGGTGCTGGTGCGCCATTTCGCCGGGCCGCGCATCTCGCCCTTCCTGCGCATCACGGTTGGCGACGACACGCAGCTCGGCCGGTTGCTTTCGGCATTGTCGGACATCTTGCAAGCCGCGCCCAAGACATGAGAATTGTGCGCGGCGGGTCGCCCTATTTGACCGGCATGACGGTATCGGCGGCCTTAATGATGCCGTCCTCCTGATGCGCGTTGCAATAATCGTCGAGGGCCTTGGCGTCCTTCACCGTCTTGTCCTGATACATGATCGGCGGCGCGTTTTTCGCGGTGTAGAAGCCTTCCAGCCACACCAGGATGGTGCCGACCTGATCCTTGGGGGACGAAAGGAATTGCCCGCATGTGATCTTGGAGAAATCGAGATCCTGCGCCATGGCGGGCGGCGCGACCAAGGCGGCGACGAGGACGGATGCGAGACGAAGCTTCATGGACCTCTCCGATTATCTCCGATTAAGCGCGCCGCCCGCTTATGCCAGCCGCATGACGGTGGAACAAGGCGCGCCGTGTTGAGGTTCGCGATCTCTTGAATGGCGCTTCTGACGGCGCTTTGGGATCAGGCTATTACAGGACACCCATTAGCCGGTGCGCCGTCGCCCGTTCAGGCGATCAAGAGGCTACGGCGACAGTGCCGGACCACAATTCTCTTTCGCCATTATCCCGCGTAGCGCCCGAGCCCGAGATCGTCCGTCGCGATCTCCGGCAGCGCGCCGCCGATCATGTCGGCGAGAATGCGGCCGGAGCCGCAGGCCATCGTCCAGCCGAGCGTGCCGTGGCCGGTATTGAGGAAGAGATTGGGATAAGGCGTGCGGCCGATCACCGGCGTGCCGTCGGGCGTCATCGGCCGCAAGCCCGTCCAGTAGGTCGCGGCTTTGAGATCGCCGCTTTCGGGAAAGAGGTCGCTCACCGAGGTCTCAAGCGTCGCGCGCCGCGCCGCCGGCAGGTCGGCGCTGAAGCCTGAGACTTCGGCCATGCCGCCGACGCGGATGCGGTCGCCGAGCCGCGTGATCGCGATCTTGTAGGTTTCGTCCATGATGGTGGAGACCGGCGCGCGCTCGGCGGCGACGATCGGCACGGTGATCGAATAGCCCTTGATCGGATAGACCGGCACGCGCAGGCCGAGCGGCCTGACGAGGCCGGGCGTATAGCTGCCGAGCGCGGCGACATAGGCGTCGGCCGCGAAGGTTTCGGCTGAGGTCTCGACGCCCTCGATCCGCGCGCCGCTTGCCTTGAATCCCTTGATCGCGACGCCATAGCGGAAGCGGACGCCGAGGCCTTCGGCGAGCGCGGCGAGCGCGTTGGTGAATTTGAAGCAATCGCCGGTCTCGTCATTGGGCAGCCGCAACCCGCCGGCGATCAGGCCACGCACGCGCGCCAGCGCCGGCTCGGCGCCAATGCAGCCGTCCGCGTCGAGCACTTCGAACGGCACGCCGTCTTCGCGCAGCACCGCAACGTCCTTGCCAATGCCGTCGAGCTGCTTCTGGTAGCGGAACAATTGCAGCGTGCCCTGCATGCGTTCGTCATATCGAATGCCCGTCGCGGCGCGCAGTTCGATCAGTTTCTCGCGGCTGTATTCGGCCAGACGCACCATGCGGCCTTTGTTGACCTTGTAGCGCGCGGCGGTGCAATTGCGCAGCGTGCTCAAAAGCCAGGCCGCCATCGCCGGATCGGGGCGCGGGCGCAGGACGAGCGGCGCGTGCTTCATCATCAGCCAGCGCAGCGCCTTCTGCGGAATGCCCGGCCCGGCCCAGGGCGAGGCGTAGCCAGGCGAAATCTCGCCGGCGTTGGCGAAACTCGTCTCCAGGCCGGGGCCCGGCTGACGGTCGAGAACCGTCACCTCATGCCCCGCCTTGGCGAGATAATAAGCGGTCGTGACGCCGATCACGCCGCTGCCCAGAATCAGAACCTTCATGTTCACCTCGATCGCCTTACGCCGCCGTCGCAATTTCGGCGCCGCGGCGCAAGAGGCCCTTATGGGGACCGGACCCGACGCGCCGGCCGACTCCCAGAAGTATTCGACCTAGTCTTACCGTGTCATAAATTGACGGGCGCGGCGGGATGGCGGAACGGGGCGAAGTCAGAGGCGCTCAGGGCGCCGAGTTCGCTCAGCAGCATCGGCCAGCTTCGCAATCCCTCGTCGAGCGACGACAGACGGAAGAATTCATTGGGCGCATGGACGTCTTCGTCGGGCATCGCCAATCCATAGGTGAGCGAATCCATGCCGAGCATGTCGCGAAAAATGGCCGTGATCGGCACCGTTCCGCCCATGCGCGCCGGCACGGCGGGCCGCCCATGCAAGCGCTGCTGCACGCGCAAGGCGGCGGCGAGCAGCGGATGATCGTCGGGCAAGGTCGGGGCCGGGACGCCCCCTTGGTCGGGCGCGATCGAGAGCGCGACCCCTGGAGGCGTATGCCGCTCGAGGTGGTCGACGAGGCGCTGGCGCGCGCGCGCTGGGTCCATGCCGGGCGCAAGGCGCATCGTGATTTTCGCATGCGCCTCGGACGGAAGAACCGTCTTGGTTCCGGCGCCGGTATAGCCGCCCCATAGACCGTTGACTTCGATCGTCGGGCGCAAGGTGACGCGCTCGCGCGCGGTATAGGCGGGGTCGCCCCAGGCCGTTCCGCCGATGCGGCCGTAGAAATCGGCTTCACCGAGCGGCAGCGCCGCCGCCGCCGCGCGCATCGCCGCGCTGATCGGCGTCGCGTCGTCGCCGAAGTCGGCCACCGCGATGCGCCCGTCCCGATCGTGCAGGCTCGCGATGAGGGCCGCCATCTCATGCAAAGCGTTGCGCGCCGCGCCGCCGAAGCTGCCGGAATGGCCGTCCTTGGCGGCGGTGCGCAATGTGAATTCGAGCGCCGCCATGCCGCGCCCGCCGACGCCAACCGTCGGGATCGTCGTGCTGGCGCGCCCGCCGTCCGCCGAGAGCAGAGCGTCCGCCGTGAGCTTGTCGCGATGGCGGCGCACGATGCCGCGCAGGCTCGGACTGCCGCATTCCTCCTCGCCTTCGAGGAACAGCTTGACGTTGACGGGGCATGCGCCAGAGACGGCGAGGAAGGCGCCGATCGTCTCGATCGCGATTGTGGTCGAGCCCTTCACGTCGGACGCGCCGCGCGCATAGAGGCGGCCGTCCCGCTCGGTCGGCTCGAACGGCGGCGAGCGCCAGAGTTCGAGCGGATCGGCCGGCTGCACGTCGTAATGGCCATAGACGACGAGGGTCGGGCGCCCCGGCGCGCCGCTCCACTCGCCATAGACCGCTGGCTGCCCTTCGCCCGGCGTGTCGCCTTCGAGCAATTGGACGTTCTGAAGGCCGAGGACGCTGAGACGCGCCAGCAGAAATTCCCGCGCCGCCTTCATGCTCCCGGCAAATTGCGGATCGGTCGAGACGCTCGGCAGACGCAGCAGCGCTTTCAGCCGCTCCAGGATCGCGTCCCGATCGTCTTGCAGGCGGGCGATGACCGCTTCGGACATGAACTCTTCCCTTCGTTCGAAAAGCCAGGGCGCGCCGGCGCCATAGCGAACTTCAAACGCCGTTGTAGGCGACATCATAATGCCGGGCAAAGTCGTCGAAGCGCGACAAGGCGGCGCGGCCCTCCGGCTCGACATTCGCGACATCGAGATTTGGCCCGGCGAACGCCCGGATGCTTTCGATGGAGTCCCAGAGCGTCACGGCGAGAAATTCGACCTCGCCCTTGTCTTGCCGGCGCAAGAGGTAAGCGCCTTTGTGCCCGGCCAGCTCTTTAAGATGCGGCGCGACGCGCGATGTGAAGTGACGCTGATAGTCATCGGCCTTTTCGGCGCTTGCCGTTCCACACCATGTTCGAGCGATCATAGCTTCCTCCTGATTGTTGAGCGTTGCGAGCGGGCAGCGTCAGCCAGATTGAAGGACGCCAATATTCCCTCCCCCCTTGCGGGGGAAGATGCCCGGGGTCGCGCAGGCCTATCAAAGTGGAGGCGCAATTATCATCTCGGATAGTCCGGTGCGACCCCCCACCCCCGGCCCTCCCCCACAAGGGGGAGGGAGAAACAGCGCCAGCGCCGCCGCCCCCCTGCGCTTCAATGTCCGATGGCCGCCCGGAACGTGACGTCGAAGGCGTAGGTGTTGCCGAAGAATTCCGCGGGCGCCGCGCTCTTGTAGCCGCCGTCGACGACTTTGCCGTCGAGGACATTCTTGGTGAACACGTCGGCGGTGGAGAGGCCGCTGGGCGTCGGGCCTTTGAAGCCATTGTGGCGCCAGATGGTCGAGATCGGCGCGCCCGCCGCGTTGATGGTGATCTCGAACGCATGGAGCTTGCCCGCAGCAGCCATTTTGATGCGCGCGGATTCGTCCGCCAGAGCCTTGGCGTCCAAGGCGACGTCACTGACGATCACCTCGGTGTCATTGACCTTTTTGTCGAAGAAGCCCGGCACGGACCGCGCATAGGCGAAGGCGACCTTGGTGGTCTTGCCGTTGACCGTCAGCGCGCCGTCGGCTTTGCCGTCCGCGAGTGCGGCGGCCGAGTCGGCGCAAGCGGCCGTCGCCAACAGCGAAGTCGCAGCAAGGGCGATCGCGGCCAATGCGGCCCTGCGCGTCAATACCATCATGGGGGAGGCTCCTGGGGGTGGGAAACGAAGATCGGGATGACGAGCGCCGCCGGCGCAAGGAATTGGCGGGGCGGCCGTTCTCGGCGGCGTTCATGCCTTTCGAAAGTATCAACTCTCACGCGCCCGTCTTGGACCGAGCGGCACAAGCCTTGGCCTGAATGGCATTCCCATACGAAGTTCTTGCCCGGAGTTCGGGGCTGCGATCGGACGAAGCCCGGCGCCTTCCTGCTATTCGACCGGTTTGAACGATGTCGAAATGTCGCGCGCGCGAAATTCTATGACGGATCCGTCGCCGTCTTCGTTGCGGGTGTAAAGAGAGGTCTTCAGATCGCGCGAATACCATATTTCGGCGCGATTGCTCCCGGCTTTGCCGCGGACGACGCCATGGCTCGACTCGATGATTTTCGTCAGGGGATAAGTGCATCCGCCGACTTCGACATCGACCGCGCCATCGAACGAAACCGACGTGTTCATGTCGGCGATAATTGCGCCGTCGGGGCCTTTCACGATCTCGTTGAAATCGAAGGGCTTGCCGAGCGCAAAATAGTCCTTGGTCACGTCGATGGAATAGGTGCTGACGCGCGACTGCGACTCGGGTTCTCCAGCGGTGCGGACTTGCAGCCGGAAGCCGGCGCCATTGAGCGTTCGGCGCACAAATTTGTCGGGCGAAAAAAATTCATATTCGATCGTCTCGTCGGCCTTGCGGTCGATCTGTCGGCGCATGGGTACGGCGAGAGGGTCCTTGCCAGCCGCTGTATGGGTCCAATCGAACGTGAGTTCGAGCGGATGCGCAGTCGATTTGATCAAGGCGCAGTCGAGCGTCTCCGCATGCGCGGAAGTGACAAACAACAAGGCGAGCAAAGGCGACAGTCGACGCATCAGGATTCTCCACGGCTTGAGCGTACGACTTATCACAGAACCAACCCCCGCTGGACGTCGGCGCGGATCGGCCTGAGATTACGGTCTGTCGCGCTGGTTGCGGCGGTGAATATTGGGGCCGCCGGTCGCCTCTGCGTCATCGAAACGAAGAGCGCCTGCTTTCCCCTTCCCCCCTTGTGGGGGAAGGTCGGGATGGGGGGTCGCACAGACCTAGCGAATAAGGGAATTGCGCCTTCACTGGTTAGGACGGCGCGACCCCCCTCCCTAACCCTCCCCCACAAGGGGGGAGGGAATATTGGCGCCCCTTCAATTTCGCTGACGCCGACTACTCGCAGCTCAGGCCGCCGCCCTCATGTTCTCCCGAATCTGCGCGGCGTCTCTCGCCGGCGGGCGCCCGAAGAAGCGGGCGTATTCTCGCGTGAACTGGGACGCGCTTTCGTAGCCGACCTCATAAGCGACGGCGGAGGCGTTCACGGATTGCGCAATGAGCAACTGGCGCGCCTGCAGCAAGCGGATGCGCTTTTGAAACTGAATCGGGCTCATCGCCGTCACAGCCTTGAAATGCCGATGGAAGGCCGAGATGCTCATCGACACAAGGCGCGCAAGCTTTTCGACTTCGACGTCTTCCGCATAATGTTTCCTGATCCAGCCGATCGCCGATCGCACGCGGGACAAAGCGCTGTCGGGCGCAGCAATGTCGCGCAGCATCCAGCCCTGCGGCCCCTGTAGCACGCGATAGAGGATTTCGCGCTCATAGGCGGGCGCGAGCGCCGCGATATCCGCCGGTCGCTCCATCAGGCGCAGCAACCGCAACCAGGCGTCGAGCAATTCTGGCGTGACGGCGCAAACCGAATATCCGCCGCGCTCGCCCTCGACATAGCTTTGCGTGGGAATATCCATCAGCAGCGCGGCGATCCGGGCGGGGTCGAGCGTCAGGCTCACGCCGATATAGGGTTTATCGGGACCCGCCTGATGGACGGCGCCGGTGGCGGGCATGTCGATCGACATCACGAAATAGCTCGCCGGATCGAAGCGGTACGCCTGGTCGCCGATCGTCAGCGTCTTCCCGCCTTGCAGGATCACATTGATCATCGGCTCGTAAACGCCGGCGAGCTGATGCTCCGGTATTGCGCCGCGCACCATGGCGACGCCCGGAATGCCAGTTTCAGTCCGGCGGTTTTCCGCGCGCGCCGTCAAGCGGCGCATTTCTTCCAGCCTTGTTTCCATGGCGATATCCTGAACATCCGCCAGCCCAAGCGCAAGCGCGAAAGCAGAATTAGGCAAGAAGCGAGTAGCTTTCGACGGATCGCCGCATGCGCGCGCCTGGCAGTTTCCTCTCATCGAAAACGCTGAGGAGAAGACATGACCATCGCCATCATCACCGGGAGCAGCCGCGGGATCGGCAAGGCGGCGGCGCTGGAATGCGCCAAGCGCGGCATCGGAATCATCGCGACCTACAACAGCCACAAGCCCGGCGCCGATGAGCTCGTCCACGCTATCGAAAGCCAGGGAGGCAAGGCTGTCGCGCTGTCGCTCGATGTCGGCAAGGCGGAGACGTTTGCCGCTTTCGCAGAGCGGGTGGGAGAGACGCTCGCGAGCTATTGGGGCCGCACCAATTTCGACTTTCTCGTCAACAATGCCGGCTTCGGCGCCTTCAACAGGATCGAAGACGTGACGAGCGACGCGTTCGATCGCCTCATGGCCGTCCATCTGAAGGGTCCCTTCTTCCTGACCCAGGCGCTGCTGCCGCGGATGAAGGACGGCGGCGCCATCGTCAATCTGTCGAGCGCCACCGTGCGCGTCGCGACGGCGGGCGTCGCCCCCTATGCGGCGTTCAAGGGCGGCATAGAGGCGCTGACGCGCTATATGGCCAAAGAATTCGGCGAACGGCGCATTCGCGTCAACGCGGTCGCGCCCGGCGCCATCCGGACCGATCTTGCCGACGGCGCCCTCGACAAGAATCCCGAATTCGCCGCGCTCCTCGCCTCGCAGACGGCGCTCGGCCGGGTGGGCGAACCTGAGGATGTTGGCCGCGTGATCGCATCGCTGCTTTCCGAGGAAAGCGGATGGATCAACGCCCAGACGATCGAAGTCGCCGGCGGCTACATGATCTGAGGGTTGCGCTATGAGGAAAAGGAGCGCCTATGACAAGAGCCATCGAAATCACATCCTTCATGCCTAGGGACGGGCTTGGCGCCGCGGATTTTGTGGCGGCCAATGCCGATGTTGATCCGTGGCTCAGGCGGCAGCCCGGCTTTGTCGAGCGGATCATGGTCGAAGAGCGCAATGGGCGGATGATCGATATGGTGATCTGGGAAAGTAGAACTGAGGCCGAAGATTCGGCCCGCCGACTGATGAGCGAACTCGCGGATTCGCCGGTGCATGACGTGATCGAACAGGCTTCGGTTTCGTGGGCGATCAGGTCGATCGTGCATCAATCATAGGATCACGGTGATGGTGTGGTGGTGGAGTGGAGTGCACCCCAAAAGTGAGATGCGCTAGTTGCGTGACACCGTAGTTTCGCGGCCGCAGGCGACCGAAAACAAAGCGCTTGCGCGCTGAACGCGATCAGCGATCGCGTCTACAAGAGGCCGCCACCCGAAGCGCGCCTGGCGCTATGCCGCAAGCGTCACATTCAACACCTGGCGCATCCATTCCGCGCCCGCAGACGTCAGCTTGATCGCGCGCGCGCCATGGCCGGCCTTCGCGACCCATTTCAGCTCACGGCAGCGGTGGAGCATCGCGGCGCCGAGCGGGCCGGCGACATGATGGCGTCGCTCGGTCCAGTCGAGGCAACGGCACGCAACGCCATGGCGGCCGGCGCGCAAGCTTGAGGTTTCGATTCCAAAGGCTTCCGCGAACCATGGCTCGCCCGCCGCCGTCACGCGCAGCCTTTTGCCCTCGCCTGGCGCCAGGAAGCCCCTCTCTTCCAAACGCTCGGCGAGCGTCACGCCCAATTCGCCGGCCAGATGATCGTAGCAGGTTCGCCCGCGCCGCAACGCCGCCGCGGCAGGCGATAGCGACCGGGGCCGCAGGGGCGCGACGGCGAGCGCGGCCAATGTTTCGAGCGCGGCGGCGACCTGCGGCCCGGCCAATCGATAATAACGATGCCGCCCCTCGCGCTCCAGCGCGATCAGGCCGCCTTGCAGCAGGCGCGCGAGATGAGCGCTCGCGCCCGAAAGCGACAGGCCGGCGATCGCCGCCAGTTCGCCCGCCGGCAGTGCGCGTCCGTCCACGAGCGCTGCGAGCATGGTGGCGCGCGAGGGATCGCCGATAAGCGCCGCCGCGGCGGCGAGATTGGGTTCATCACGCATGCTTCCATCGTCGCTGAAGCATCGCGCCGCGTCCAGGCCTATGGTTCGTCGAACCCGCTGACCTCAAGGAGACGATGAATGAACGCCCATGATCAAGCGCCGCCAGGCGGCTTTCTCGCCGATTGCGCGCGCATCCATCGCGACTGGCATGTCTGCGCGAAAGCGCGCGATGCGGAGGGGTTGCTGGCGCTCTATGCCGAAGACGCGGTGCTGGAATCGCCGCTGGTCCTCGCCATTCTCGATGACAAGACGGACGGCATATTGCGCGGCCGCGCCGAACTGCGCCATTTCTTCGACGAAGGCGCCAAACGCCGCCCCAACGATCTCGTCCGCTGGCATCGCACGGGAGAATGGCTGACGGATGGACGCCATCGGTTGATCTGGGAATATCCCCGTGCGGCGCCCGACGGCGACCAGGTCGATCTTGTCGAGGCGATGGATATCGCGGACGGGCTGATCCGCTGGCACCGGATTTATTGGGGCTGGAAGGGGTGTGCGCTGATTGCGCCGGCGCTTGCGAGGAAGGGGACGTGAGGCGGGGGCATCGCCGGTTGCACACAGACGCACCGCCCCACCCCTGGCCCCTCCCCGTTTCACGGGGAGGGGAAATCCTGGCGCCTCCCCTCCCCGCGTTTGCGGGGAGGGGTCAGGGGGTGGGGGCGGTGGGCGAACAATTTCTGGTGAAATTCTGTTTTTCAGACTATGATGGTCGCAGGTGCTCAGGAGAAAGGGGCGGGACAAAGAGAACGCCCCCGCCTGGCGTTATGGAGCCATTGTTCGCATGAAGGCATTTTTTTCACCCTTGAGGACCTGTCAATGACGCGCCAAAGGCGCGCCGCCTTCGGCGGTGGCCTGGAGGGCCATCATTGACAGGTCCTCAAGGGTGAAACACGCTCCGCCATGCGAAACGATGGATCATTCTCGACCGTTTCGACGATAAATCGCCATGCCAAGGGAGCGCAGTTCGAAAGCGACCGGCCGCCGGAATTCCAGAAATTTTAAATTCCCATTTTTCGCTTGCAACCCTTTGAAATCAAACGCTCGACCCAGATAAAAAATTTGCAGGAGCATTGAAAAGACAGGAGAAAATATTTGCGGAAATAAGGCGGCGAGGATGATCGCCGATTGAAGCGCGGAACGCCTGAAGGCCCTCGCCCTGCCCTCTCCCGCAAGCGGGAGAGGGAGTTTTCCCGCCAAGACATTTCCCCCTGCCCTCGTTAGGATGGCGGCCGGCTCCTCCCATCCAACGCGGCCCCGCCCTCGCTTATGCGCCAATGGCTTCGCTCCCCCACGCTGCTGAAGCTGCTCGTCGGCCAACATATTCTCAACGGAATCAGCGTCGCGGCGGGCGTGATGGCGGTGAGCCTGATTTCTTCGGCCTTGTTCGGCTTCGCGGCGGGCCAGCCGGCGACGCTGGGGGCGATTTCGGCGAGCATCAGCGACCAGCCGGCGCCCCTGCGCCGCAAGGCGCTGCTGATGGCGGTCGGCTTTGGCATCGCCATTTTCTCGACGCTGTCGATCCAACTGATCGCCGGCTTTCCCTGGGCGCTGATTCCCGCGATCGCGGTGATCGCGTTTCTCGCCGGCCTGGTGACGGGCTACGGACGCTGGGCTTTGGCGCTCAGCATGCAGGCCTTGGTGCCGATGGTGTTCGTGCTCGGCCTGCCGCCCACAAGCTTTGCCGGCGCGCTGCGCAACGAGGCGGTGCTGATCGGCGGCGGCCTCGCCTATATCGCGATCGCGCTGCTGCTGACGGCGATCACCGACGCGGGCGGGCGGCGCATGATGGCAAGCGAAGCCCTGCGCGAATTCTCCGCCTATCTGCGCCGCGTCGCCGCCTTCTACAATCCGACGATCGACCTGCCCGAAGTCTATGGCGCGGTGATCCGCCAGCAAGCGGCTTTGTCCGACCAAATGCAGGCGGCGCGCACGCTGCTGCTGGAGCGGCCCCGAGCCTCGAGGGAACGCCTGCGCCTGGCGGCGACGATCGGCATTTTGCTCGATACGCTCGACGCGCTGGTGGCCGCGCATATCGAACTGGCGGAGTTGCGCGCGACGCCGGCGACCGCGACGCTGATGGCGCGCATCGCCGTCACCTTGCGCGCCGCCTCGCTCGATCTCCAGCATCTGAGCCTGGAGCTGTTGTCGAACGAGGCGCCCAGCCTGCCGCCCGACCATACTTTGGCCGCCGACGCTCTCAAGCGCGAGGCGGAGAATCTTGTGCGCAGCGGCGAACTCAGCCCGGAGGCGCTCGCCGCCGTGCAGGCGACCGCGCTGCGGATCGGCGACGCGCTCGGCCATATCCGGCGGCTGGAGCAGGCGCTGTCCGACGATGAAGTCGCCAGCGCGTCGATCGGCGACATCGATCTTGCCGCGTTCCGGGCGCGCGCCTCCTTCAACCCGAAACTGCTGACCGTCCATCTCACGCCGAACTCGCCGGTCTTTCGCTTTGCGGCGCGGCTCGCGCTGGCGATGACGGCGGGAGCGCTGGTCGCCCATTCGATGAGCAGCGAGGGGCATGGCAACTGGATTTTGCTGACCATCGCCGTCATCATGCGCGCGAGCTATGGCCTGACGCGCGAGCGGCGCGACGACCGCGTCATCGGCACGCTGATTGGCTGCCTCATCGCCGCCGCCGCGCTCGCGACGCTGCCGATCGGGGCGCTGATCGCCGTTCAGGCCCTGGGGCTCGCGATCGTGCATGGCTTTGCGCGACTGCGCTATCGCATCGCCTCGGTCGGCGCCTCGATCACGGCGCTGATGTCGCTACATCTCATCGACCCGACGCATTCGCTGCCGACCCTGACGCGCATCGCCGACACGCTGGTCGGCGCGGCGCTCGCCCAGCTCTTCAGCCATGTGCTGCCGCGCTGGGAATTCAACGAGGCGCCGCGACTGGCGCAGCGTCTGCAATCGGACATCGCCGCCTTCGCCAAAGTCGCATTGGACGAACGCGCGTCGCGCCAGGACTATCGCATGGCGCGCAAAAGCATGATCGAGGCGATCGCCGCGCTTTCCGATTCGGCTGGCAGAATGGGCGGCGAGCCGCAGGCGGTGCATCGCGGCCTCGACGAAATGGCCGCCATGCTGATCGCCGGCTATGTCTTGGCCGCCCATATCTCGGCGACGCGGCTGTTCATGCGCGAGCGGCGCGGCGGCGATGATTTCCAGACGATCGGGCCGCGCCTTCAGGCGACGCGCGAATGGCTGATCGGCCTGTTGTCGGACAAACAGGCGCCGCCCGATCCGGCGGGGCCAGCTTATTTTAGCGGGCCCGCGACGATCGGCGCTTTAGGAACCGAATTCCAGCGTCTGCGCAAAGCGGCGCTCGCGCTGATCGCGGCGGCGGCCGTCTATCGCCACGCCGCGGCGGAAACGTAGGAGCGCGAAACTCAGACCGCGCCGCCACGCAGAAAATTGACAATGCCCGAGAAATCGTCGCCCGCATGGCCGCTCGCGGCGAACAGCGCATAGAGCTGCGCCGCCTGCGCGCCGATCGGCGTCGAAGCGCCGGCGCTGAGCGCCGCCTCCTGCGCCAACCGCAGATCCTTGAGCATGAGCGCGGCGGCGAAGCCCGGCTTGTAATCCTTGTTGGCGGGCGAATTCGGCACGGGGCCGGGAACCGGGCAATACGTGGTGAGCGACCAGGACTGGCCCGAAGAGGTCGAGGCGACATCAAAGAGCGCCTGCGCCGACAGCCCCAGCTTTTCGGCAAGCACGAAGGCCTCGCAGGTCGCGATCATCGTCGCGCCCAGGATCATATTGTTGCAGATTTTCGCCGCCTGCCCGGCGCCGGCGCCGCCGCAATGAACGATGCGCTTGCCCATCGCCTCCAGAATCGGCTTGCCCGAAGCGAAAGCCGCCTCCTCGCCGCCCGCCATAAAGGTGAGCGTGCCCGCGCTGGCGCCGCCCACGCCCCCCGAGACGGGCGCGTCGAGGCAAGGCATACCGGCGGCGGCGGCGGCCTGATGGGCGCGCCTGGCGCTTTCGACATCGATGGTGGAGCTGTCGATGAACAGGGCGCCTGGCTTCGCCGCGGGCAGAATGTCGCTCCACGCGGCGACGACATGCCGCCCTGCCGGCAGCATGGTGATGACGACGTCGGCGCCCGCGACCGCTTCACGGGCCGACGCCGAGATCGCAACGCCAGCCGCGGCGGCGTCGTGGCGCAGCTTCTCGACGAGATCGAAGCCGGCGACGCGATGGCCCGCCTTGACGAGATTGGCCGCCATCGGGCCGCCCATATTGCCCAGGCCGATAAAGGCGATCGCCGTCATGATGTCCTCCCAGGAATAGGCGTTATCAGCCCTTGATGAGCCCGCGCGCCACAATCAAGCGCATGATCTCGTTGGTGCCTTCCAATATCTGATGCACGCGCAAATCCCGGACGATCTTCTCGACGCCGTAATCGGCGAGATAGCCGTAGCCGCCCAGCAATTGCAACGCATCGTTGGCGGCGTTGAAACCCGCATCCGTCGCGACCCTTTTTGCCATGGCGCAAAGCTGCGTCGCATCCGGCGCCTTGGCGTCCAAAGCGGCGGCGGCGCGCCAGAGCAGCGAGCGCGCCGCTTCCAGCGATGTCGCGATGTCGGCGAGGCGAAATTGCAGCGCCTGAAAATCGATGATCGCGCGCCCAAACGCTTTGCGCTCGCGCATATGGGCGAGCGCCTTGGCGAGCGCCGCCTCGCCGCCGCCGAGCGCGCAAGCGCCGATGTTGAGGCGTCCGCCGTCGAGCCCGGCCATTGCGATCTTGAAGCCCTCGCCCTCGGCGCCGATGAGATTTCCTGCGGGGATGCGCGCGCCTTCCATGATGACCTGGCGCGTCGGCTGCGTATTCCAACCCATCTTGCGCTCATTTGCGCCGAACGAAAGACCGGCCGTTCCCTTTTCGACGACGAAAGCCGATATGCCGCCGGCGCCCTCGCCGCCGGTGCGAGCCATCACGAGATAAATATCGGCGGCGCCGGCGCCGGAGATGAATTGCTTGACGCCGTCGAGCACGTAAAAATCGCCGTCGCGGCGCGCGCGCGTCTGCAACGCCGCGGCGTCCGAGCCGGCGCCAGGTTCGGTCAGGCAATAGCTCGACAAATGCTCCATACTGGCGAGCCTGGGCAGGAATTTCGCCTGCAGCGCCGGCGCGCCGAAGCGATCGATCATCCACGAGACCATATTATGGATCGACAGATAGGCGGCCGTGCTCGGACAGCCGGTCGCCAGCGCCTCGAAGATCAGCGCTGCATCGAGGCGCGTCAGGCCCGAGCCGCCGCTTTCTTCGCGCACATAGATCGCCGCCATGCCAAGGCCGGCGGCTTCGCGCAGCACATCGACGGGGAAATGCTTCGCCTCGTCCCAGGCCACGGCATTAGGTGCGATGCGTTCGTCGGCAAAGGCCTTGGCCGTGTCGCGCATCGCAATGTGGTCGGCGTTGAGAGAAAACATCCGATGGTTCCTCGGCCCGACGGCGAGAAGTGCTAGCTGCGCCTCACCCCATCGTCGGAATATTGAAGTTCGCGCCGTCCTTCACGCCCGAGGGCCAGCGGGAGGTAATCGTCTTGGTCTTGGTGTAGAAGCGGATCGAATCCGGCCCGTGCTGGTTGAGATCGCCGAAGCCCGAACGCTTCCAGCCGCCAAATGTGTAATACGAAACCGGCACCGGGATCGGAATGTTGACGCCGACCATCCCGACCTGGACTTTTGAGGCGAAATCGCGCGCCGCATCGCCGTCACGCGTGAAGATCGCGACGCCATTGCCATATTCATGGTCGTTGCACAGGCCGAGCGCCTCGCTGTAATTCGTCGCGCGCACCACCGCGAGGACGGGCCCGAAAATCTCTTCCTTGTAGATGCGCATGTCCTTGGTGACGCCGTCGAACAGGCAGCCGCCCATGTAGAAGCCGTTCTCATAGCCCTGCATCTTGAAGCCGCGACCGTCGACGACAAGCTTGGCGCCCTCCTTGATGCCGATGTCGACATAGGATTTCACTTTGTCGACCTGCGCTTGCGTCACCATCGGGCCGTAATCGGCGCCGGAATCGGTCGAGGGGCCGATCTTCAGCGCTTCGACGCGCGGAATGAGGCGCTTGATCAATTCGTCCGCCGTCGCCTTGCCGACCGGCACGGCGACCGAAATCGCCATGCAGCGCTCGCCCGCCGAGCCATAGCCCGCGCCCATCAGAGCGTCGACTGTCTGGTCCATGTCTGCGTCGGGCATGATGACCATATGGTTCTTCGCGCCGCCGAAGCACTGCACGCGTTTACCCGTCGCGCAGCCGCGTGCGTAAATATATTCGGCGATCGGCGTCGAGCCGACAAAGCCGATCGCCTTGATGTCGGGATCGTCCAGAATGGCGTCGACCGCTTCCTTGTCGCCATTGACAACATTGAGGATGCCTGGAGGGCCGCCCGCTTCGATGAACAATTCAGCCAGGCGCATCGGCACGCCGGGATCGCGCTCGGAAGGCTTGAGGATGAAGGCGTTGCCGCAGGCGATGGCGGGCGCGAGTTTCCACAGCGGGATCATCGCGGGGAAGTTGAACGGCGTGATGCCGGCGACGACGCCGAGCGGCTGGCGCATCGAATAGGAATCGATGCCCGGGCCGGCGCCGTCGGTATATTCGCCCTTCATCAGATGGGGGACGCCGAGCGCGAATTCGACGACTTCGACGCCGCGCTGGATGTCGCCCTTGGCGTCGGCGACCGTCTTGCCGTGCTCGCGCGCCAGGATATCGGCGAGTTCGTCATTGTTCCTGGCGATCAGGTCGAGGAATTTCATCAGCACGCGGGCGCGACGCTGCGGGTTGGTGGCGGCCCAGTCGGGCTGGGCGGCTTTGGCGTTCGCGACGGCTTCGGTCAGTTCGGCCTTAGAGGCGAGCGCGACATGGGCGCGCACCGTGCCGTCCATCGGCTGAAAGACTTCGGCCGTGCGGCCCGACTTGCCCGCGACATTCTTGCCGCCGATGAAATGGCCGTAGCTGATCATGGTTCGCTCCCTGGAATTCGTCCTTCGCGAGAGTCCATAGCCTTCATTTTTTTGCACAGCAATCGCCGATTTCGCTCATCATCTGTGCAAAAATAGGCTTACTCCACATTCGTATGCCGCATGCGCATGCTTTCGACGCTTTCGCCGAGCCGTTCGCGCAAAGTCAGCACAATGATCTCGAACAGCACCATCTGCGCGGTCTCGAACAATGAGCCCATCGGCAGCACCGAGACTTCGCCGCCGCGATCGTCCGCCATGGTCTGGGCGGGAATCGTAAAAACGATATCGGCGCGCAGAGGCGTGCGGCCGCCCGGCTGCGCCGTCACGACGGCGGTTTTCGCGCCCGCCTCGCGCGCCACCGCAATCAGCGCATCGCCGATATTGGAGGCGCCCGGCCCGGAGGAGACCAGCAGCAGGTCGCCCGGCCCGAGCGGCGGCACAGTCATATCGCCGACCACATGCACATCGAGGCCAAGATGGAACAGCCGCATCGCAAAGCCATCCATCTGCAGGCCTTCGCGCCCGGCGCCATAGATGGCGATGCGCTTGGCCGCGACGATCGCATCGACCAGCGCGTCCTCGGCGCCGGGCGCCAGACGCGCGAACACTTTGGCGAGATCGCCAAGCGCGCGGGTCGCCAGAGCTCCCAAGCTGTCTTTGGTCTCAGCGGTCACCTGAAGTCTCCCCTATTACAGACTGATGCGAAGCCCTGTCTGTTGGCGGCGCTTGTGCGGAAGCCAAATGAAGCCAAAAACCGCCCTCGGAAGCGCAATGGAATGTATTTTGGAAATGTCTCGCGTCTCATCCCCATTGAAGTCATTGAGGAAAACAAAACATCCGTTTCCGACATCCGGTCTGCGATCGTGGAATATCAAGAGGTTAGATCGCAAAACGCTTCCGGATGCGTTTTTTCAGTCGCCGTCGGGCGGCGGCTTGGTCGCCGCGCCCAAACAGGATCGACGGCGAACGCGCTTTCGTCAATCTTTTGTTCGGTCACGCGCGCATCTTCCCCCAAGGGGGGAAGGGACGCGCGCGACTGTCGTGTCAAGCTATGTTCTTCGCTTCTATTTTGGGAGGTCTTTCCACGCGTCTTCGAATTTTTCCGCGTGAGTCCAGCTAACGCACGGAAAGATACCGGCCTTGTCCCCGGACCTCCCCTTTTTTATCGCCCGTTCACGCGCCCTCATAATTCCCGCTTCTATCTCTTCGTTGACCTGTTGTTGGGTGAGCACAAAAAATTTGTTTTGAGCATCATTCGGAACGAATGCAAAAACGTAGAAGAGATTACGCAAAGGCTTCTTAGGTTTGACGACCCAGAAATTCCTTTTGTATAGGCCTTTCACATCAATCGAAAACGTCGTCTTGTTTGGGCTATTGACCATCAGGTCTACGGAAGGGTGATTGCCCATCGTAAAGGCTACCTCATATCCCCGCTTGCAAAGCTCACTCGCCACCGCAAATTGAGCGGCCCATTGCGTTCGATGCACAGAACGTCGTTCACTTATCTCAGAATCAGGTTCGGCCATTCCATGCCTCCAAAGCGCTCCCAAAGAATTTTGGCGCTCGGGTGGAGACGAAGTAAAGTCAGCAAACGTATCCGAACAATCCCCTCACTGCACGCCCTCCATCTTGCACCCGCTCGCCCCCATCGCCCGGAACGCTTCCGCTGCCGGGATTTTTGCGACGATCGTCAGATAGTCCCAGGGATATTTCGATTCCGTGGGCGCTTTCACCTTGACGAGGTAGCGGTCGTAGACGACGCGGCCGTCGGCGCGCACCAATCCGTTGTCGGTGAAGACGTCGTGGATCGGCGCCGCTTTCATTGCTTTCGCGACTTCAAGCGCATCGTCGCTCCCCGTCGCCTTCACCGCTTCGAGATAATGCAGCACCGAGGAATAGAGCGCGGCCTGGTTGTCGTTGGGCATGCGCTTGGTGCGCTCGAAGAAGCGTTTGGCGAAAGCGCGCGTCGCATCATTGAGGTCCCAGTACCAGGATTGCATGAAGACGAGATCATGGGCGACGGGCAGGCCGAGCGCGTTGACGTCGCTGAGATAGGTGATCGGCGTCGCGATATATTGGCCCGGGGTGAGGCCGAATTCATTGGCCTGTTTCAGTGAAGTCGAGAGATCCGCGCCGGTATTGGCGAGCACGACGACTTTGGCGCCGGACGCCTGCGCCGACAGGAGATAGGAGCTGAAATCGGCGGAGTTGAGCGGCGCGCGCACGGCGCCGATCGTCGTCCCGCCCGCCTTGGCGATCGCGTCGCGCGCATCGGCCTCCAGCGAGGCGCCGAAGGCGTAATCGGCGGTGATAAAATAGAAACTGTCGCGCTTGTCCTGGATCAACAGGCGCATCAGCGAGACGCCGTTCGACCAATTGTCGGCGTTCCACTGGAAACCGTTGGGCGAGCAGGAGGCGCCGGTGAGGGCGGAGGAAGAGGCGGAATCGAAGATGACCAGCTTCTTTTGCGCCTTGGCCAGATCCTGCAACGCCAGCGCGACGCCCGAATTGGTGATGTCGAAAATCACGCGCACATTTTTCTCGCCATACCATTCGCGCGCGATCGCCATGCCGATGTCGACCTTGTTCTGATGGTCGGCGACGAGCAGCTCGATCTTCTTGCCGAGCACAGCGCCGCCGAAATCCTCGATCGCCATACGCATGGCCTGCACCGAGCTGGGGCCGGCGAGATCGGCATAGGGGCCGGACTGATCGTTCATGATGCCAAGGAGGAAGGGCGCGTCGTCGGCGCGCGCAGGCGCGGCGAAAGCGAGAACGGAGAGGAGGCACAACGCCGAGCGACCAAACATATGAACTCCCTGAAACAGGCGGTGGCGGAACGCGCCGCCAGCGTCGCGCCGCCCCTCATCCGTCGGCTACGCCGACACCTTCTCCCCGCAAGCGGGGCGAAGGGGAAGGCGCGTCCCTTCGCCCCGCTTGCGGGGAGAAGGTGGCGCGAAGCGCCGGATGAGGGGCGGCGCAATCCTCTGTCTATGCTAAACCCGTGCCATGGATTGGGACAATGTGCGCGTTTTTCTTGCGGTCGCCCGGGGCGGCCAATTTGTCGCGGCGGCGCGGCGGCTGCGGCTCGACCACGCCACCGTCAGCCGGCGCATCGCCGCGCTGGAGGCCGGGCTTGGCGCCAAATTGTTCGACCGGCGCACCACCGGGGCGCGGCTGACCTCGGCCGGCGAGCGGTTTCTGGCCATTGCCGAACAGATGGAATCGGCGTTCCTGCATGCGCAGGCCGAGATCGGCGATCGGGATGTCGAACTGACGGGCGTGGTGCGCATCGGCGCGCCCGACGGCTTTTCCACCTATTATCTCGCCGCCGCCTTGCGCGACTTCGCCGAGCGCCATCCCGGCATTATCATCCAGCTCGTGCCGACGCCGCAGGTGATCCCGCTGGCGCGGCGCGAGGTCGACATCGTCGTGGTGCTGGACAAGCCGGAAGCGGGCCGCTTCGTCGCGCGCAAGCTCACCGATTATTCGCTCGGCATTTATGCAAGCGCGGACTATCTGAAAGCGCATAAGGCGCCGCGCGACGTCGCCGATCTCTCGGAGCATCGACTGATCGGCTATGTCGAGGAGCACGCCTTTTCCACCGCCCTCGATTACGTGCGCGAACTCTTCGACGGCGCGCCCACTTCATTCGAATGCACGAGCGCGGTGACGCAACTCGAAGCGATGCGCGCCGGGCTCGGCCTTGGCGTCGTGCATGATTATATCGCGCACCGTTTCGCGGATTTGACGCGCGTCCTGCCCGAGCGCCGCGCCATGCGCGGCTATTGGATCGTGACGCATGAAGACACGCGCGGCCTCGGGCGAATCCGCGCGGTACATGATCATCTGGTCGCGGCGGTCGAGCGGGACCGGGCGATGTTTATTTGAGGGCTAACCGGCCACCTTCCCCCGCAAGGGGGGAAGGGGCGCCGTGTCTGCTATCAAAGCCCAAACCTCTCCCCCACCAGCGCAAACAGCGCCCTCGCCGCCTGCACCTCTCCGCCCTCCGGCCCATGCGCGCGCGCCGCGGGATTCCAGGCGTAGATGTCAAAATGCGCCCAGGCCTTCGTGTTGGCGACAAAGCGCTGCAGGAACAAGGCGGCGGTGATCGAGCCGGCGAAGGGGCTGCCAGGCGAATTGGTGAGATCGGCGATCTTGCCGGCGACCAGCCTGTCATAAGGGCGCCAGAGCGGCAGGCGCCAGAGCGGGTCGCGGACCGCGGCCGCGTGGCGCGCGATTTCGCCCGCCAGCGCTTCATCGTCTGTGTAGAACGGCGGCAGGTCGGGGCCGAGCGCGACGCGCGCCGCCCCGGTCAGCGTCGCGAAATCGAACAGCAGCGCGGGCGATTCTTCATCGGCCAGCGCCAGCGCGTCGGCGAGGATCAGCCGCCCTTCGGCGTCGGTATTGCCGATCTCGACCGTCAGGCCCTTGCGGCTTTTGAGCACGTCGCCGGGCCGGAAAGCATTGGCCGAAATCGAATTCTCGACGATGGGGACGAGCGTGCGCAGGCGCACGTCGAGGCCCGCCTCCATGATCATGCGCGACAGGCTCAAAGCGGCGGCGGCGCCGCCCATGTCCTTCTTCATGATCTCCATTCCGCTCGCCGGCTTGATGTCGAGGCCGCCGGTGTCGAAAGTGACGCCTTTGCCGACCAGCGTCACTTTGGGCGCGTCGCTGCGGCCCCAGGCGAAATCGACAAGACGCGGCGCCTGCCCGGCGGCGCGGCCGACCGCGTGAATAAGGGGCAGGTTGTGCGCGAGAAGATCGTCGCCGCGCGTGACCGCAGCCATCGCGCCAAAACGCTCCGCCAGACCCACGGCCTCCTGCTCAAGTGCGTCGGGGCCAAGATCATTGGCCGGCGTGTTGACGAGATCGCGGCCGAAGGCGACCGCCTGCGCGATGCGCGCAATCTTGGCGGCGTCGACATTCTCGGGCGCTACGAGAGCGGGCTGCGCCTTCGCCGCCGCCCGATAACGCGTGAAGCGATAGAGGCCGAGCAGAAACGCGAGCGCGCCAAGGCTCGAATCATGGGGCGCATTGGCGAAGCGATAGGTCGCCGCCGGCAGAAGAGTAGCGAGCTTGCCCGGCAGCATCGGATCGCGATCGCACGCCTCGGCGTTCTCCAGACCGAACAACACGCCGGCAAGCGCCCCTTGCGCATCGGGCAGGAGCTGGCATTGGCCGGGCGAGGCGTCAAAGCCCGCGCTCTGGGCGAAAGCCGCCGCCGGCGCGGCGAGCGCGGCGCGGATCGCGCCCCATGTCTCCTTGGCGACGAAAGTGATCGGGATGGCGTCTGGGGTCGGCGCGGCGAAAGACGATGACACGCGGGCAGCTCCTTGAGCGTGGGATTATCCAGGCGGCGCGCCAGCGCGTTAACCGATCGTTAGCGTTAAGATTTTATTGATGAGCCTTCGCCCGGCGCCGTTGGGAGGCCTATATCATGCCGATATTTTCATCTCCACCGGCGGGCGGCGCTCCCGCGGCCCGCTGGCTGCGCAACGCCGCTTTCGCCCTTGCGATCGGCGCGCTCGGCGGATGCCGCGACACAGGCGACATCACCGGATCGATAGGCTCAAGCGGCTCTCAGCAGGCCCTGCCGACATCCGACGCGGATTTGCGCGCTTATGCCGACGACTGGGCCAAGCGCTACGACGCCAATCCCGGCGAAAAAATCGCCTCGATGAATTACGCCAGAGCCCTGCGCGCGTTGACGCGCTACGCCCAGGCGGCCGCCGTAATGCAGGCGGCGGCGGTCAAGGCGCCCAAGGACATGGAAGTGCTGGGCGCCTACGGCAAGGCGCTCGCCGACGCCGGCCAATTCGAGCAGGCCGCCGATGTGCTGTCGCGCTCCTACACGCCGGAGCGACCGAACTGGTCGAGCATGTCGGTGCAGGGTTCGATCGCCGATCAGCTCGGCGATCACGCCAAAGCGCAGGATTTTTATCGCGACGCGCTGAAAATCGCGCCAGGCGAGCCCAATGTCCTGAGCAATCTCGGTCTTTCTTACGCCCTGACAAAACAACTGCCGCTCGCCGAGCAGGTGCTGCGGCAGGCCGCCGAAAGTCCGCGCGCCGATGCGCGGGTGCGCGACAACCTCGCGCTGGTTCTCTCGCTCGAAGGCAAATTCGGCGAGGCGGAGCAGGTCGAGCGGCAGGACCGGTCGGCGCAGGCCGCCGCCGCCAATGTCGCTTCGATCCGCCAGATGATCGCCCAGTCCAATTCCTGGCGCGACATCCAGACGCTCGACGCCAGGAAGCACGGCGTCAAACCCGCGCCGGCCAAAGCGGCGCCCGACAGCGCGGTGCCCGTCGCCGATCGGCCGGCCGGTTAGGCTCGGCGCTCTTTTGGCCATTTTCACAGGATGAATTTCGCAAAACCCCTGTTCGGCGGTTGACGCGCCGGAGAACCGGCGTCTATAAGCGCGCCCAACAGGCTGGGCTGCAAGGTCCGGTCCGCAAGCTTTTGGGCGAGGCCGCCCACCGCAAGGACTCTCGTTTATGGCAAATACATCGTCGGCCAAAAAGGCCGTCCGCAAGATCGCCCGCCGCACCGCCGTCAATAAGTCGCGCCGCAGCGAAATGCGCACTTATGTGCGCAAGGTGGAAGAAGCCATCGCCGGCAAGGATCCCAAGATCGCCGCCGCCGCTTTGCGCGAAGCCGAGCCGCTTGTCGCGCGCGCCGCCCAAAAGGGCATCCTGCACAAGAACACCGCGGCACGGAAAATCTCCCGCCTCACCAAGCGCGTGAAGGCTCTCGCGAGCTAAAAATCGCATCGCGAAGGGCGTCCTTCGCCGATATCCCAATGATTTTGCACTAAGCCTCTGGCGCATTCAGCGCCATCGGGACTAGCATGCCTCCAAAATAGGCAGGGGGGATGCGATGTCCGATGTGTCTACGGGCGTAGACGAAATGCTGCCGCCGCCGCGCCTCGCGGCTTTGGGCCTGCAGCATGTTCTGGTGATGTACGCCGGCGCCGTCGCGGTGCCCCTCATTCTGGCCGGCGCCGCCGGCCTGCCGCCCGACCAGCGGGCGTTTCTGATCAGCGCCGATATTCTCGCCTGTGGTCTCGCGACCCTGGTGCAGGCTTTCGGCTTTCCTGGCGTCGGCATTCGCCTGCCGGTGATGATGGGCGTCACCTTCGCCTCGGTCGCGCCGATGCTGGCGCTGATCAACGCCGCCAAGGAAGCGGGCGGCGCTCCGGCTTCGGTTCTCACCGTCATCTATGGCTCGGTCATATCAGCCGGAATCTTCGCGGTGCTCGTCGCGCCGCTGATGAGCCGACTGATCACGCTGTTTCCCCCTGTCGTGACCGGCTCGATCATCCTGGTGATCGGCCTTTCGCTGATGCGCATCGGCGTCGGCTGGGCCGAGGGGCCGCTGAAAGTCTTCGATGTCGCGACCAAGAGCATGATCGACAATCCTGACCGCGACGCGCTGGGCGGATTCGCTATGTCGCTGCTTGTCCTGCTCGTCATTCTGGCCGTCACGAAATATGGCAAGGGCTTCGTCGCCAATATTTCCGTCCTGCTCGGCATTGTCGTGGGCGCGATCGTCGCCGCGCTGTTGGGGAAGATGAGCTTTGGCGCGGTCGGCTCGGCCGCCTATTTCGGCCTCGTCACGCCGTTCCAGTTCGGCTGGCCCGACTTCCAGATCGTGCCGATCGTGACAATGTGCGTGGTGATGATCGTCGTCATGATCGAATCGACGGGCATGTTCCTGGCGCTGGGCGACATGACGGGCAAAAAGCTCGACGCCGCCGACATCACGCGCGGCCTGCGCGCCGACGGCGTCGGCACGATCATCGGCGGCCTGTTCAACGCCTTCCCCTATACGTCGTTCTCGCAGAATGTCGGGCTGGTCGGCGTGACCGGCATTCGCTCGCGCTTCGTGGCGGTGGCGGGCGGCGTCATCCTGATCCTGCTCAGTCTCCTGCCCAAACTCGCCGCCATCGTCGCGGCCGTGCCGGTTGAAGTGCTCGGCGGCGCCGGCATCGTGATGTTCGGCATGGTCGCGGCGACCGGCGTGCGCATCCTGGGCGGCGTCGACTTCCGCAACAACCGCAACAATTTGTTCATCGTCGCGATCGGCGTCGGGGCCGGCCTTATTCCTTTGATCGCGCCGACGTTCTTCAAGAACTTCCCGGTCGGCCTGAAACCCATTCTTGATTCGGGCATCATCCTGACGACGATCGTCGCAGTCATCCTCAACGCCTATTACAACGGCCTGGGTTCGCAGGCGGCGGTGGAAGGCCAGTTGGCGGAGGCGGCGCGCGCCGCGGACCACTAAGGAGCAGGCGCGCGCATACCGGAATAAGGCGCCTCATTTGGCGACTCGCTGGCAACGAGCGCGCCAACGTCCTATATGTCGAAAAGATGTCGGATTGAATCTCGTGCGGCATCCCTGCGCCTCTATCCTCAAACCCATGCGGTGCCGATGTTTTCGTCTCAATCGTCCGCCCAAGGCCCCACCGCGAACGCACCGATTGCACTCTCTGAATCGGCGCGCATGGCGGGCAGCCCCGCGATCGTCGATTTCCGTCTCGACAATGGCCTGAGCGTCGTCGTCATCCCCGACCGCCGCGCGCCTGTGGTCACGCATATGGTGTGGTATCGCAACGGCTCGGCCGACGATCCGCCGGGTAAGTCGGGCATCGCGCATTTTCTCGAACATTTGATGTTCAAAGGCACGAAGCTTCACCCGCAGGGTCAGTTCTCCGAAACCATCGCCGAACTCGGCGGCCAGGAAAACGCCTTCACCGGCAATGATTACACCGCCTATTTCCAGCGCGTCGCCAAGGAGCATCTTGGCGTGATGATGGAATTCGAGGCCGACCGCATGACCGGTCTTGTGCTCACCGATGAAATCGTCGCGCCCGAGCGCGATGTCGTCCTGGAGGAGCGCCGCATGCATTGCGACGCCGACCCCGGCGCCCAGCTCAACGAGGCGGTGCAGGCCGCTTTGTTCACCCATCATCCCTATGGCGCCCCGATCATCGGCTGGAGCCATGAAATCGAGGGCCTGAACAGGACCGACGCGCTCGATTACTACCAGCGGTTCTATACGCCCGAGAACGCCATTCTGATTGTCGCCGGCGATGTCGAGGCCGACGAAGTGCGCCGTCTGGCGGAGGCGAACTACGGCAAGATCAAGCCGCGCGGCGCGCCGCCGCAACGCCAGCGCCCGCAAGAACCCACCCCTGTCGCGCGGCGCCTCGTGACGCTGAATGATGAAAAGGTCGAGCAGCCGAGCTGGCAGCGCTGCTATCTCGCGCCTTCCTTCCGCACCGCCCAGCCGGGCGAGGCTGAGGCGTTGGAAGTTCTCGCCCATCTGCTCGGCGGCGGGCAAACGAGCCTGCTTTATCGCGCGCTGGTGCTGGATCAGGCGATCGCCGTCGTCGCCGGCGCCCATTACATGGGCACCGCCCTGGATGAGACGCGCTTCTTCCTTTACGCCATGCCCAATCCGGGCGTGACAATGGAAGCGCTCGACAAGGCGATCGACGGCGTTCTCGCGCGCTTTATCGCCGATGGCGTCGATGCCGGGGCGCTTGAGCGCGCCAAGACCCGCCTCGTCGCCGACGCGATCTATGCGCAGGACAGCCAGGCGATGCTGGCGCGTTGGTATGGATCGGCTCTGGCGACGGGGCTCAGTATGGAAGACATTCGCCAATGGCCGACGCGCATCGAAGCGGTCGATCCCGCCTCGATCATCGCGGCGGCCCGAAAGCATCTGGACCGCCGCAAGGCCGTCACCGGTCACCTGCTGCCGCTTGAGGAATCAACCGCCGCCTGAAAAGCCTCGCCCGGCTCAATCGCCGCCGCGCCCGGCGCGGCTTCACCGACAAAACACGGCGCAAATGCGCCTGATGGAAACGCCCATGAATGCTCCTGTCGCCAATCGGACCCTTTCGCGCGCGGTCAATGTGCAGCAGCTTGTGACGCCGCGCGGCGTCAAGGCGTGGCTGGTCGAAGATTACGCCGTCCCGCTCTTGTCTCTCGATTTCGCCTTCAAAGGCGGCGCGGCGCAGGATCCGCAGGGCAAGACAGGCGCCGCGACCATGCTCGCCGCTTTGTTCGACGAGGGCGCCGGCGATCTGGATTCGCAGGCCTTTCAGCAGGCGCTCGACGAGAAAGCGATCGAAATCTCCTTCAATTGCGATCGCGATTATATCGGCGGGCGCATGCGCACGCTCATCCGCAATGCCGATCGTGCCGCCGAACTGCTGCGCCTCGCCGTCAATGCGCCGCGGCTAGACGAGGCGCCGATCGCGCGGGTGCGCGAGCAATTGAGCGCTGGCCTGCGTCACGAGGCCAACGATCCGGGCTCGCTCGCCGGCCGCACTTGGCGCACGCGCTCTTTTCCGGACCATCCCTATGGCGCGCCGACCAACGGAACCCTTGAGACCCTGCCGGGAATAGAGCGCGCCGACCTTGCGGCGCTGGGGCGCAATCTTGTGACGCGCGGCGCGCTCTATGTGGGCATCGTCGGGGCGATCGATGCGGAGCGCGCCGCCAGACTGATCGATCTCGTCTTCGCCGATCTGCCGCAAAACGGCGTCCTGGCTGATGTCACGGACGCAGCGTTCAGCGGCCTCGGGACGATCGAGACCATCGATCTCGACGTGCCGCAATCGACGATCCGTTTCGGCCGGCCAGGCCTCGCGCGCCATGACCCCGATTATATGACCAGCGTCCTCCTCGCTCATATCCTGGGCGGCGGAACCGGCCTGTCGTCGCGCCTGTTCCGGGAGGTGCGCGAAAAACGCGGCCTCGCCTATTCGGTCTCGACCTCGGTTTCGACGCTCGACCACGCCAGCTTTCTGCACGGCGGCACCTCGACCAAGAACGAACGGGCCAAGGAATCGCTCGATGTGATCGCGGCGGAAATTCTGGATCTGTCCCGCAACGGCCCGACCGAGGACGAACTCGTCAAGGGTAAGAAATATCTCGTCGGCTCCTATCCCTTGCGCTTCGACACTTCGTCCAAGATCGCCGGCCAGCTCGTGCATATTCAGATGGACGGTTTTGGGCCGGAATGGCTGATCGAGCGCAATCGCCTCATCGAGGCCGTGACGATGGATGACGCGCGCCGCGTCGCCAAGCGCCTGTTCGGCGATGGCGCGATGAGCGTGGCGGTGGTCGGGCGCCCGGTCGGCTTGGGCTAGACAAAGCGCAAATCGCAGCGCGGCTCGAGATCACGCTTAAGCGCCCGCTTACGGTCGCCGCCTTCAATTCACGTCAACCGTCTCGAATTTGGATTTGATGAGATCGCGGTCGAACGGCTTCATGATGATTTCGTCGGCGCCGGCGTGCATCGCGCGGGCGATCAGGGCGACGTCATATTCGCTCATGCAGAAAACGGCTTTTGGCCGGTCGCCGCCTGGCAGGCGGCGCAATTGCTTCAGGAAACCAAAGCCGTCGAGAACCGGCATGTTCCAGTCGACCAGAATGGCGTCCGGCATCAGGAACGAACAGGCCGCCAAGGCTTCCTTGCCATCCGCCGCTTCCGACGTTTGAAAACGCATGCCTTCGAGAATCCGGCGCGCGATTTTGCGGATCACGGGCGAGTCGTCGACAACGAGTACCTGCTTCATTTCATGCTCCCGCGCGTCTTGCCGCGATCGACCGTCCTCCATCATGACCCAACAGGGTTAACGAGCGCTGAAACGCGGCGATTCGCGCAGAAGGCGCGGCTTGCGGGAGCCGCCTACGCGGTCACGGCAGCGGGCGCGGCGGCGCGCGCGTGAAGCGTGACGCTTTCGCCTTCGGTGATCACGGAGACATCAAGACCGCAAGAGCGCCCGACGAGGCCGGTATAATAGGCCTGGATGGAATGCGCGTCGACCGAGCCGCCTTCCGGCTGTCCCGCGATCAGCGACGCAATGCCATGAGCGAGACGCGCATTGGCGCCATTCGCCTCGACCTTCATTTCGAGGCCTTCGCCCTCGCCGGTCAGATCGACGGTGATGACTCCTCCCCGCGGAATGACCGCCAAAGCGATCAGGCAGAGATTGAGCACAAGCTTCACTTTATTTTTTGGGGCATGCTGGCGCGTCGCGTTCCAAACGAGCTTGGTGCGGTCATTATTGATCAGGCCGCGCGTAACGCTCTCCGCATCGCCGGTATCGATCGAAGCGCCGACGGAACCGGCCGCCCCATAGGCAAGCCGGCAGAACTGGAGACGCGCGGAGGCCGAGGCGGCGCTCTTTTTGATGAGGTCCAGCGCGATCTCGCGCATTTCGCCATCCTTTTCATCCTCCAGCACTTCGAGGCCATTGATGATCGCCCCGACCGGGCTGATCACGTCATGGCACACGCGCGAACACAAAAGAGCCGCCAGGTCCATTCCATCAAGGGCGAAGGTGGTCATTGGACAAATCCTGTGATCGATCGCCGCGCGGATCGCGCCGGCTCAGCGCCGGACGCGAGACGCGCGAATCAGCCCGATTGGCTAATTCTTGCGCTATGGGATTAACCTCGCTACGGAAACTTCGCAAACAGAGGAACAGGTCTGCACGATGAGCGCCGACGCCCATAGGGCTGTGATCGACATGAATGCAAGCACGCGCGATGCGATCGCCGTGTTCTTTGCCGAGGTCGCCCTGGCCGCCGGGCCGGTCGTCATGAACGAATATGCGAAGGGATGCGAAGTCCGCACGAAACGGGATAGCAGCCCGGTGACGATCGCAGACGAAAAGGCGGAGGAGCTTATTCTCGGCCTGCTGCGCGCCGGCGCTTCGACGGTCCCCATCATCGCCGAGGAATCGATGGCGCGCGGCGTCCAAACCGCCATCGGCCGCAGCTTCATATTGGTCGACCCGCTCGATGGAACCCGGGAATTCATCGCCGGCAACGGCGAATTCACCATCAATATCGCGCTGGTGCGCGACGAGGTTCCGATCGCGGGCGCGGTTTACGCGCCCGCCTTGACGCGATTATGGTTTGGCGGCGAACGCGCCTTTGTTTGCGAGGCGGCCGTTGGCGCGCCCCTCCCCGAAAAGTCATTCTGGCGCCCCATTCAAACGCGCCCGGCGCCCGCCCGTGCGTTGATCGCCCTGGCGAGCCGCTCCCATTGTGACCCCGCGACCGAAGCCTTTCTGGCGAAGCTCCCGATCGGGGAACGGCGCTCGGCTGGCTCCTCCCTGAAGTTTTGCGCGCTCGCAGAGGGCGCCGCCGACGTCTATCCGCGCTTCGCGCCGACCATGGAATGGGACACGGCGGCGGGCGATGCGGTGCTGCGCGCCGCCGGAGGCGTCGTCCTCGCCGTTGAAGGCGGCGCTCTCCTCTATGGCAAGAAGGCAAGCGGTTTGCGCAACGGCGGCTTCGTCGCCTGGGGCGATTCCACCCTTGCGGCGACCGCGTCTATGCTTAACGAGGCGTCAACCTGACCGGGCCAGACTGGAACCGGCCCCAATTACGCCACCTTAGCCCTGAAGGTCTGACTTCTCGTTGGGACCGGGCTGCGAATGGCAAAATGGAGACTAACCGATGCCGAAAATGACACGGCGCGACATTCTGGCCGGCGGCGCTGCCGCTGCGCTGGGGCAGCTCGCAATGACGAGCGTCGCGCGCGCCGATTCTCCGCCCCCCTTTTCACCAAACGAAATCGTCGATAGCGGCCATCGCTTCTTCGGCGCGGTGTCGCGAGGACTGGCTGAAGTCGTTCAAGAGGCCGGCCGCCGCTGGGGGCAACCGAACGGCTACATTCTCGGGCAGGAGGCGTCGGCGGCGTTTTTCGGCGGCCTTCGCTATGGCGAAGGCAAGATGTATACGCGCAACGCCGGCGATCAGCCCGTCTATTGGCAGGGCCCATCGATCGGATTTGACGCTGGCGCGGATGGCGATCGAACCATGATGCTCGTCTACAATCTTCCGGCCGTCGGCGCGATCTTTCGCCGATTTGGCGGCATCGACGGATCGGCCTATTTTATTGGCGGATTCGGCTTTACGGCGCTGGGCGCGGACGACATCGTCGTCGTCCCGATCCGTACCGGACTCGGCGCGCGTCTGGGCGTCAATATCAACTATCTCAAATTCACGCCGCACGCGACCTGGAACCCCTTCTGACGGGATTCGGAGACCGATTCGAGGGCGCCGAGGCGCCGCTTGTCGCCTGGCGATTGCATCGCAAGAGGGGCGGCGCGCGCCCCGGAAGACGGACTTTGCTTCAACGCGGCGCCGTGCGATGCTCAGCGGCTGTCGCAAGCTCGGGTAGGGCGAATTGGTCGAACCAGCGATGTTTTTCCTTGCTGGCCTCCTGGTTGCGGGGCTTGCCGGGCTTTTGATTTTGCCGGCTTTTGCACGCCGCGCCTTGCGCTTGTCAGAGGCCCGGGCGCGAATGCTGGCGCCGCTTTCGATGAAGGAAGTCGTCGCCGAGCGCGATCTGTTGCGCGCCGAACATGCGCTCGAACAGCACCGCCTGGAACGCCGCGTCGCAACCTTGCAAGACGCGAGCGCGCGCCACCGCGCCGACCTTGGCCGCCGGACCACGAGCCTGGTGGCTTTCGAAGGCGAAATCGCGGGCTTGCGCGACGAATTGGCCGCAAGGGAGCGCGACATCTTCAGCCTTGAGGGCGATCTTGGCGCGAGCCGGATCGCTCTGAACGATTTCAGCGCGCGAATCGATGGAGCTCTCTCGGAAATATCGTCGCTCAAAGACCGCCGCCTGACCCTTGAGACCGCAGCCGACGATCAGCGCACCACGATCGCGGGACTGGAGACGCGCGCTTCCGGTCTTGAGATGAAACTCGGCGACGCCTTGCAGACAGCCAAGGGCAGAGCCGCCGCGACCCAGGCCGAAACGGCCAGGCTGTCCTCGGAACTCGCCGCGCGCACGAGCGAAGTCGCACGCCTGAACGCGGCGCTTGGCGAAGCTCTGGCCAAAGGCGCGACCCTCGTCGCGGATCTCGAAAAAAAGAACGCCGAGCTCACGCAGACCCGTCAGCGTCTTTCGGAAGTCGAGACGGCCGCGCGCGAACAGGCGCGCGAAGCGGCTGCGACCGAGAGCGGCCGCGAGCGCGTCAATGGCGCGGGTCACGATCCGGTGCCCGCCGACGCGGTTAAGGACGCCAAACGCGATGCGGATTCCGGCGCTCAAGGCGATCTTGCCTTGCGGGAGGCGATTGCGCGGCTCGCCGCCGACGTCGTCCGATTGAGCGGCGCGCCGGCCGAAGAGGCGCCGCCCCGCGCCAAGCCTAGCAAAACCGGGCGCCGCGTGACCAGGGCCCCCTCCTCCCAGGGACCGGACACAGGGGAAGGCGCGGCTTCTTCCGCCAAGCCTCGGCAGTTGCAATCGACGGCGCCCGGACGCTGATGTCATTCCAACGACGCGGGTCGTGGAGCCTGCTCACGGATCGAAAAACTCAAGTATTTGGGGGGAAATGAAAAATGGCTGAAGCTCTCGAGGACGCCGTCGAAGCAAAAGACAAGCGCGTTGCGCTGATTATCGCGATTCTGGCTCTGTTCCTCGCTTTGGCGGAAGCCGGCGGCAAGAACGCCGAACATCGCTCGACCGAGCAGAATATCGAGGCCTCCGATCTCTATAATTTCTATCAGGCCAAAAAAATCCGCACGAGCGTGATCGAGGCCGATATCGCCCAAATGGAGTTCGCCCGTCAGGCGGCGACCGATCCGAACGTACAGGCGGCCGCGGACAAGCAAATCGGCGCGTGGAAAAGCCTGATCACGCGCCTGGAGACGGAAAAACCGGACGGCATGGAAGCGATCCAGGAACGCGCCAAAGAAGCGGCGGAAGGACGCGAGCTTTCAAACCACCGCCTCGAACATTACGAATACGCCAGCGGCCTGATCCAGATCGCGATCGTGCTGGCCTCGGCGGCGATCATTACGGGGATCGCCACGCTGATGTGGTTGAGCGTCGGCTTGGGGGTGATCGGGGCGGCGCTGATGGCCCTCGGCTATTTCTCGCCGACCCTGCTTCCGTTCCTTGGATGAACGTCGATCGCACGCAAAAGACGGGCGCGGCCAAAAGAGACCGCCGCGCCTTTCGCTCAATGCCCGCCGCCGCCCGCGCCCTGCATTTGCGGCCTGCGCATCATCGGCGCCAGCGCCACAAGGGCGAAGAAAATTACGGTCAGCGCGAGGAACACGTCGCCGAGCGCCATGACTTCGGCTTGTCGTCTCGCCATCAGCATCAGTTGCTTGGTCGCCGTCAGAGCGGCGTCCGAACCGCGCGAGGCGAAAGCCGCGGTGAGCTGCGACAAGGTTTCATCGGCCGTCGTGCGCCCCCATGAGACGGCCTCATGCAAACGGGCGATGTGAAGATCCATCCGCTTGTCCAGCAACGTATTGATAAGCGCCAGCCCGACGGCGCCGCCGAGGTTTCGCGTCAGGTTGAAGAGGCCCGACGCATTCTTGATTCGCTGCGGCGGCATGGTCCCGAGCGCCAGATTGTTGATCGGCACCATGCACAGCATCAGCGAGAAGCCGCGCAGGATTTGCGGTACGAGCAGTTCCCAGAAATCCCAGTCCGCCGTGATATAGGAGGCTTGCAGCGTCCCGAGGCCGAACCCGGCGAAGCCGATCGCGATCATCAGTCGTGGGTCGACCTTGCCCATCAAGCGGCCCGATATCGGCGCCATGATGAACATGCAAACGCCGGTGACGAACATCGTCTGACCGATCATCAAGGAGGAATAGCCGCGCACGGATGCGAGATAGACCGGATAGATGTAGGTCAGGCCATAGAGCCCGATGCCCATCACGAAAGAGAACAGCGACCCCGTCCAGAAATTGCGATCCCTGAAAGCCGTCAGATCGACGATCGGCTGATAGGCGCGAAACGCGCGCCAGAAGAACAAAATGGCGCCAAACGCCGAAGCGACGATCGCCGTGGTCACCGGCGTGCTCTCGAACCAATCCTTGGAGGGCCCCTCCTCCAACGCATATTCGAGCGCGCCGAGCATCACCGCCATCCCCGCCAGCCCGGCCCAGTCGAAACGCTTGAGCAAAGACAGATCCGGCTCGTCGAAATCGATCAGGAACCAGCACGCGGTCGAAACGATAATCCCGGGAATGATATTGACCAGGAACAGCCAATGCCACGAGAAGGCGTCGGTCAGATAGCCGCCGACGGTCGGGCCGATCGTCGGCGCCAAAGTCGCCACCAGCCCGATGATCGGGGCGACGATCGGCTGTTTGCTGCGCGGAAATATCGTGTAGGCGGAGGCGAAAACCGTCGGGATCATGCCGCCGCCGATAAAGCCTTGCAGCGCGCGCCAGAAAATCATCTCGTTGATCGAGGTGGCCTGGGCGCAAAAAAAGCTCATCAACGTGAAGCCCGCCGCCGAAGCAACGAAGACATAGCGCGTCGAAAAGGCGCGCGACAGGAATCCAGACAGCGGGATCATGATGACTTCGGCGACGAGATAGGCGGTCTGCACCCAGGTCACTTCGTCCGAGGAGGCGGACAATCCCGCCTGAATCTCCGACAGCGAAGCCGAGACAATCTGGATGTCCAGGATCGCCATGAACATGCCAAAAACCATAAAGATAAACGCAAACAGCTTGCGCATATCCAAGGCGTCAGACGGCGCCGCCGGCGCCGCCGCTTTGGCCGGCCCGTTGAGCGAGGCCGAGACCGCGCTCATGGCTTGGCGGCCTTATCGCGCGCGCCCTGCGCCGAAGCGTCGAACCCGAGGGCGCCCAGCAATGTCGGCTTGGGCAGGCTTTCGTCGCGCGTGCGCACGGAGGCGACGACCGAGAGACCAGGACGGATGTCGCCGTTTTGCAGCGCATCGGCCGGCAAGGCGATGCGCACCGCGACGCGCTGGACGACCTTGGTGAAATTGCCCGTCGCATTGTCGGGCGGCAGCAGGGAGAATTGCGCCCCCGAAGCGGGCGCGACCGAAGTCACGACGCCTTCGATCACGCGGCCGTCGAGCGAGTCGACGGCGACATCGACCTTCTGGCCCGGATGGATCGAAGCGAGCTGGGTTTCCTTGAAATTGGCGTCGACATAGGCGCTGGTGAGCGGCACCAACGCAAGCAAACGCGTGCCGGGCTGGACATATTCGCCAAGCTGCGCCGCCCTGTTGCCCACCACGCCGTCGAAGGGCGCGACGATCGTGGTGAAGCTGAGATCGCGCTCCGCCTTTGCGAGCGCGGTTTCAAGCTCGCCACGCGTGCGTTCGGCCTCCACTTTTTGCGCGGCCAGAACGTCGAGATTGGCCCTGGCGCCGCTTTCCGCCGCCGCAGCGGCGGCCGCGCTGGCGCCGGCGCCCGTCAAGGTCGCCGTCGTCTTGGCGCGATCGGCCGTCGCCTGTTCGAGGCGTTGCTGCGACCCGAAATTCGTTTCGGCGAGTTTCTGCGACCGATCGAATTCAAGCGCGGCGCGACGCTTGTCGGCTTCGCCGGCGGCCAGTTGCGCTTGCGCCGCGTCCACCTGGGCCTGCGCCTGGGCGATGACGGCGCGCTGCGCCTCGACCTGCTGGCCGATGCGGGCGATGGTCGCTTCCTGCGTAGCGATCTTGTCCTTGGCCGCCGCGACCGCGAGCCGATAATCGCCGTCGTCGATTTTCACCAGCAAGTCGCCGGCGCGGACCCTGGAATTGTCGGCCGCCGCCACCAAAGCGACATGGCCGGCCACTTTGGCGGCGATGATGGCCGTGTCTGCCCCGACATAAGCGTCATCGGTCGAGACGAGGAAGCGCCCGTTGACGAACCAATCATAGGCCTTAGTCCCGCCAAAGCCCAAAGCGGCGAGAATGATGACGGGCAGGATCAAGCTGCGAATCGACCGGCGCGGCTTTGCTTTAGCGATCGGCGCCAGCGCGCCGCCCTGCCCGTTCGAAGCCAGCATCGGCTGCGGCTGTTGCGCCGCGTTGGCTGGAGTCGCTGTCGTAACTTCCTGATCTTGCGCCATGGAAGGGTTTCCCGGTTCCTAAACTTTATTTGAATAACAAACCGAACCGTTCGGTCATTGTCGGGTTGACTTAAACCCATTCCGGTCCTAGATCAAGAACGAACTGAACGGTTCGGTCAAAAAATTTTGCACTGCGGGATAAGCATTTGAACGATGGAGCGACAGCGGCGATGGACGCGCAATTGATGGAAGGCGTCGATGAAGACGCCCTCGACGGCAGCGCCAAACGACGCCAGATCATGGAAGGCGCGCGCACCGTATTTCTCGCCTCCGGCTTCGATGGCGCCAGCATGAACGACATCGCCCGCGTCTCCGGCGTCTCCAAGGGGACGCTCTACGTTTATTTCGATTCGAAAGAGCGGCTTTTTGAAGCGCTGATTCGTGAAGAGCGGCGCCAGCAGGCCGAGCGCTTGACCGATCTTGCGCTTGAAAGCGATGACGTGCGCAGCTCCTTGCTAGAATTCGGCGTCAGGCTCATCGAAATGATGTCGCGACCGGATACGCTCGCCCATGTCCGCACAGTGATCGCCGCGTCGGCGAAATTCCCTCAGCTCGGCCGCGCCTTTTACGAAGCGGGCCCCTGCTTTGGCGCCAATCGGCTATCGACTTACATGCAGCGCATGAACGACCAGGGTGTGCTCCGAATCGCCGATGTCGAACGCGCCGCCTGGCAGTTCCTCGAATTATGCCAGGCGGGCACGTTCAAGCTGCTGCTGTTCCGGATGGTCGATGAATTGACGCTGGCGCAGATCGAGGCGGGGGTCAGCGCGGGAGTCGACGTGTTCATGGCGGCTTATGGCGCTTCCGCCGCCCGCGAGACCCGCTGAACACGCGCCGTCCGTCATAAGAGGGAGGCCGTTCGGGAGCCTGGCGATTCAGGCGCGGGCGCGCTTGCGTTCAATGCGCGCCGCCGATATAGAACGCGGCCTTGGCATGCATTTCCGCTCCCTTCGTCTAGCGGTCCAGGACGTCGCCCTCTCACGGCGAAAACAGGGGTTCGATTCCCCTAGGGAGCGCCATGATTTCAAAAGCTTAGTTTGTTGAGCTTCCGCAGTGTCCCGTTCGAACCCGGTAACGGATATTTTTCATTCCACACGGCTACCTCTCGCTCCGAATACGCGGTCGCTTCGCAAATCGTCTTTTGAACCGTGTGGCGCAGCGCCATTGATATCGTCGACATTAGCGGGAACGATCGCAGAAATCGCGATCGCAGTTCATGCGTGGGGAACGCGACGGCGAGCTGGAGTTACGTTCCGGTGAATTGAACCTCCATCTCTAACTTTCTTCGAACTCACCTTGTCCGGAGACGTGTCGGGCCGCTTCCGCGTTCGCGAATTCCGCAGCTTGGATCAGGGACGCGCCCTGCGCGAGCTTGGCGGCGAGCGCGCCGCAGAAGCAATCTCCGGCGCCATGCGATGAAACAACCTTGACGCGCTTGGGAGCGATCTTCACCGCTTCGCTATCAGCCCCTTTAACGATCAACCCGTCGCCGCCGAGCGTAACGATTACGCTCTTGGTCCCGATGCAGAGCTTCGCAATCACGGTGAGAGCGACCTGATCGTCGTGAACAACCTCTCCACTCAGCATTTCCGCCTCGACTCGATTCACGACCAGGACATCGATGCATTCGCGGAGCGCCGGCGACATAGAGCGGGCGGGAGCGGCATTCATGATCACAATCGCTCCGTTCGCGCGCGCAGCCCTTGCTACGGAAAGATTCACTTGCTCGGGAATTTCGTTTTGCAGGATGAGGACCCCGGCCCCGCCAAGATCCCTCCACGCCGCCTCAGCAACTGTGGGCTCGATTCGTAGATTGGCGCCCGAAACAATGACGGCGCCGTAATCTCCATCGTCGCGCACGATCGCCGTGCTCATGCCCGAACCGACGGTTTCGTCGACCAGGACCGCGCGAGAGTCCACGGCTGCGTCAGCGAGATTGGACCGCAATCGCACGCCGAAATCATCTGACCCGACCTTGCCGATCATCGCCACGCGAGCGCCCGCGCGAGCGGCCATCACCGCCTGGTTCCCGCCCTTGCCGCCGCATTGCATCGCCCATCGCGTGCCCACGGTCGTCTCGTCGGGCCTCGGGAAGCTCGGCGCATAGACCATGATATCGAGATGCAGACTTCCACATGCGATAACGTCGAAGGCCGGAGCGGACATGTTGGGCGGGACCTTTCGTAATGTGGCGATGGCTCCCTGGAGCTTGGAGAGTGCGGGCTTAGTCACGCAAAGCCGCTTCCCGCCGCGGATGTGGGATCGCTAGGATCCGTAAAGGCTCGCCCGCACGATTCCTTGGCTTGCGACCGCGTCCTGTTTCAGGATCGCAGAGGCAAGAAGTTCGTTGTCTTTGAGGCGCTGGACGGCGCGGCGAAGAGCTGTCACGGCGCTGATATTCCCGGCGCATTCCGCGATCGGGTCGAGCCCGGTGGTGTCGGGAAACGTGTCGAAATAGATGGCGCCGTCGTAGCCCATCCGATCGAGCGCATAGAGCAGTTCGATGGTCTGAATCGGATGCACAGAGGCGACCATCAATCCGTCGTCGCGTTTGCCGTAGCCATCGTTGAGATGGACGCCGAGCAAGCGCGAGTGCCGCGCAATCAAGGATGCCGCGAAGGCTGGCATTTCATCGGCATAGAGCACATGGGCGAAGTCGAGCGTGACCCCCAGGTTCGGCCGGTCGATTTCTCGGATCGCGAGCAGCGTCGTCGCTGCGTCGGGCATCAGGCTGTACGATCTCGGCTCATTCGGCTTGTATTCGATGCTGATGTCGATTGCTGGATTGTGCTCGGCAACCTCACGAATTGCATCGATCGTATATTGCCAAAGCGCGGAATAATCGACCTGGAAGGAATAGTCGAAGCCATCCTGACCCATCCAGAGCGTCATGAGGGCGCCGCCGGCCGCCGCAAGCGAATCCAACCCCCGCTTCGTCAGATCGATCGCCGCACGTCGAATTGCCGGGTCAGGATTCGTGAAAGCGCCAATTTTGTAGGACTCATTATCGTAGTAGCGCATGGCGTAGCCATTGAGCGAAATTCCATTTTCACCCATCTTCTCAATGAGATCACGCTCGACGAGGCCTGCCAGATGATCGGGATAGTTCAGGTCAACGCAGTTCAGGCCAGAGACCTTCGACGCACGCTCGATCAGGTCGAGCGTGGTCGGCTTACGATTGAGCTCCCGCCAATACTCTCGCTCTCGAACGCGAAACGAGTTGAGTCGCGCCGCGAATTTTTGGTTTGTCATTTCCGCTTGCAATCCCATCTGGCCCGAGCATACCAAGGACTTAAAAATGCGCTGCGACTTCTACCATATGTTCTGTCGGCGGGCCCTCGGCCGAAAGTTTGACCGCTCAGATCCCGCACGCCGATAGTCGCAGGGCGGATCGCCGCGGCGCATCGGCGATAGATTGTCCTCGGGCCGCTCTGGAGATTCGCGATCGAGCCATAGATAGCGCCCGGCGGCTAGCTCTTTGAAATGCTGGTGCGTGTCGACGATGCGCCAGCTTTCATCGGCCGTCGCCTCGATCATCGCGGCTTCCGCGTCCATTGGTCGGCAAACACCGCGAGAATCACCACGACGCCCGAAGCGACATATTGCCAGAAGGAGGGAATATTCATCAGCGTCAGACCATTCTGGAGCCCACCAAGCGTCAACGCGCCGATCAGCGACCCCAGCGGATTGCCAATGCCGCCAAACAAACTGGCGCCGCCGATCACAGCCGAGCCGATGGCCTGAAGCTCGAAGCCGCTACCGCCAATCGGTTCCGCCGCCCCGATACGCGCGATCAACACAAATCCCGCCAGGCTCGAAAGGATCCCCGACACCATATAAACCGTTATCTTGACGCGCTCGATGTTTACACCGGAGAGCTTGGCGGCTTCCTCGTTGCCGCCGACCGCGATGATCTGCTCGCCTAGCGCTGTGAACCGCACCAGCAAGAAGGCAAGCGCCGCAACAACGAGCGCCAGAATAACCGGCGTAGGAACGTCGAGAACATGTCCCGCGAAAATGGCGCGGAATTCCTTAGACAGACCATAGATGGGTTGACCGTCGGTATAGATCAGCGCCGCTCCACGGTAGACGCTCAGCGTCCCCAGCGTGACGATGAAATCGGGTAGCTTGAGTTTGGCGATCAGGATGCCGTTGATCGCGCCGCAAACAAGTCCCACGACCAACGCGGCGCCAATCCCCACCAGAAGACCCTGCGCCAGGAGGTGCGCGGCAACCATGCTGGAGAGGCCGACAATCGAGCCGACCGACAGATCAATGCCCTTGGTCATAATCACCAAGGTCATGCCCACTGCGATCACCGCGTTGATCGAGGATTGCAGCATGATGTCGATGAGATTCGACGGCTGGTAGAAAGTCTTCGTGAGCAGCGAAAATACGAGGAATAGCGCTACGCAGCCGATCGCCACGCTGGCTTTTTGTATGAGTTCGCCGCTTCGCGCCGCCGCTCTAACTTTTTGATCGGCTGTTCCTGGTCGCGACAATGTCTTTAGGTCGCTCACAGCTCGCCCTTTCCTGCGGCAAATTCCATCAGATGCTCTTCGGTCAGCGTCGCGGTATTGGGGACGACCTTCTGAAGTCGGCCGCCGCTCACGACGGCGATCCGGTGACAAAGGAGAAGCAACTCGGGAAGCTCCGAAGACACAACCACCAGCGCAGCCCCGTTGGCGGCCAAACGTCTCAATAATGTGTAGATTTCCGCTTTCGCGCCGACATCAATGCCGCGCGTTGGCTCGTCGAAAAGAAAAACTCGGGCGCCGGTGGCGAGCCAGCGTGCAATCACAACCTTCTGTTGATTCCCGCCTGAAAGGTTTCGCATCTTAGTGTTGATAAGGGGAGGCCGAATTCGCATCTCCTCGACATAGGAGCGGATGGCTCGGCGGCGGGCGCCGCCTTTGATAACGCCCATCGCGCCGAAGCGCCCATAATTGCCGAGCCCAAAGTTCTGTTCGACGTCCATCATGGGGACGAGGGCATGGCCGCGTCGATCCTCAGGGATTAGCGCAACGCCAGCCGCCATAGCGTCAGCGGGGTTTCGCGCTCGCATCGGCGCGCCGCCGACGACGATGTCTCCTTCTGTAACGGGATCGATGCCGAAGATTGCGCGCAGGATCGCCGAGCGGCCGGAGCCCACCAGGCCCGAGAGGCCGACAATCTCGCCGGCTCCGACAGTCAAATCGATCGATTGGACACGGGACGTGGATACCCTTCGCAGTTCGAGAACAGGAACGCTTTCGACGGGCGCCGGCTTGTCAGCCGCCATCTCTCGCGACAACTCCCGCCCGGCGATCAACTCGTTCAATTTCGATTCCGAATAGTCGCCCATGGGGCCCGACGCCACCACTTCGCCGTCTCGCAGAACTGTGATGCGGTCGGCAATCTCCCGGATTTCGTTCATCCGGTGAGAGATGTACACAATCGCTTTGCCCGCTGCTTTCAACTTGCGGATCACAGCGAAGAGGTTTTGCTGTTCGGCAGGCGTCAGACTTGATGTCGGTTCATCGAAGGCGATGATGCGGCCGCCGCGCGCGAGCGTGCGGCTGATCTCGACAAGTTGGCGGTCGGCCATCCCCAAGGCGGAAACTTGCGTTTCGGTTTTCAGGTGTGGGGCGAGGTCGTCGAGGATCGCACGCGCCTTTTGACGGAAATCGTCGCGCGGGACGATTGTGAGGCCCCGCGTCTGACCAAGAAAAATGTTCTGAGCGACGTCGAGTTGCGGAACGAGGCTCAGTTCCTGACTGACAAGTCCGATGCCCATGGCAAGCGCGGCGCGGGGGCCATCGATCCGCACCCGCCCAATGAAATCGAGCGCAATCTGACCCTCGTCCGGCTGCACCACGCCGAACATGATCTTCATGAGCGTGGACTTCCCCGCTCCATTCTCGCCCAGGAGGGCATGCACTTCGCCGCTTCGCAAACTGAAATCTACGCCTTTGAGAGCGCGCACTCCGGCGAAGGCCTTAACTACCCCTATCATCACGAGTGTGGGAGGACGGTCTATTCCATCCTCCCTACCAGGGGTCGCGCTCGACATCGAAATCCTCAGTTCACTTTTGGATCCGGAAAGTCCTTGACGCTCTCCTTGGTGATCACCGCTTGCGGCGAGATGATCCATTGCGGAATCGCCTGACATCCCAGAAGGCGGAGCGACATCTGGACGCCGAGCTTGCCTTCCTCGAACGGAAATTCGGCGACAGTGGCGCGCATCTCGCCGGCGCCTACCGACTTTTTCGCCTGACGGATACCGTCTGTGCCGACGACAGCCACCTTGTCGAGGCTGCTGGCGCTCGACACCGCCTCGACCACGCCCAACGCCATGCCGTCGTTGTTGGCGTAGACGCCTGCGAGATCGGGGGTCGCTCTCAGGATGTTGGCCGTGGCGTTAAGCGCGGTCAACCGATCCCAGTTGCCAGGCTGGCTCGCCACAAGCTGAAGATTGGAATATTTGCCGAGCTCCTCCTTGAAGCCCTTGATGCGCAGCCGCGCGTTGGGCGAGCCCGCCGCGCCTTCTATCTGCGCAACCTTACCGCCGCTGGGATAAATCTGGTGCAGGAACGCAGCGGCCTTGGCGCCGATCGCGACCTGGTCGGTGCCGATATACGTGCTGGCGCCGTCCGTGCGGGCGTCGTCGATGATAATCGTGGGAATATTAGCCGCACGGGCTGCTTCGACCACAGGCGCCAGATTGGAGTCGGACTGCGGCGACAGCAGCAGCGCATCGGGCTTCTGGGAAAGCATCGTCTGCGCGAGATTGAGTTGCTCGATCATCGAATTTTCGTCCTTGGCGGCCTGCACGTCGGCGGCGATGCCGTATTTGGACGCCTCGTCCTTTATGCCAGCCGCGACATCCTGCCAGAATTCGTTGATCAGCGTCTTCGTGACATAGGCGATATGCAGCTTCTTTTTAGGCGCTGGAACAGCGCCAAACTCCTTGTCGATCACGCTAGAGTCGATTTTGTCCGTCTTGGCTTTCGGATAGGCTGAGCAGGCGTCGTCGGCGAAGGCCGCGGATGCGCTACCCAAGAGGGCAAGCGCTGTTATGGCGACCCACATGTCGCGGATGCGTGTTGTCATCGATTTCCTCCCTTAGGCGCCGGATTTCCACCCGACCCGTGTTCCTCGGATTTGGGCGGCCGCATAATTCGGCGCCCTACCATCGCGCGTCACGCACGCTTTCAAGGCGTGCAGTTCGATTGCCGGGCGACGACAAGGAAAAGCTAGAGCATCCGATCTGTTAGAAGCAATTTAGATCGGCTATCCTATCTATTAGGAAGTCTTAACATTCGAGATGCTCGTCAGGATGCGCGCCATGCATGCTCCGATCAAGGCCATATGGGTCTTTCACACGGCGGCGAGAGCCGGCAGCATTTCACGCGCGGCTGAGGAGCTTAGCGTTACGCCGTCGGCAGTCACCCAACAGGTGCAAGCGCTGGAGCTGCAGCTCGGCGTTACGTTGATGACCAAAGCTGGTCGCCGCGTCGTCTTGACGGAAGCAGGCGAGCGCTACTTCGCCACGATCACCGACGAGATCGAACGGATTAACGAGGCAACAAGCACGATCAGAGGATATCGTTCGGTGACGGCGCTGACCGTGCGCGCCACGCCGACCCTTTCGAACAAATGGCTCCTGCCGCGGCTCGCCGGCTTCCTCGATAGACACCCCGATCTTGAGATTCGTCTCGATGGCACCAATGAGCCCACGGATTTCAACCGAGAGTCGGTGGACGTCGAAATCCGCCACGGCGACGGTCGCTGGCCGGGTTTGTTCGTTGAACCGATGGCTGAGGAAGCCTTCATTCCTGCTTGCTCGCCAACGCTCGCTGGAGCGGCCAGTCTTCGAACGGAGGATCTTCCGCGCTATCGGCTCATCCACTCCGTAAAGTCGCAAGCGCAGTGGACGCAGTGGTTCAAGCTGGCGAAGGTACAGCCGATCGCCCGATGGCGTCGCGTTCTCTTCGATCGGAGCCACATGGCCATTGACGCCGCTGCAGACGGAATGGGGATCGCGCTCGAAAGCACGATGATGATGGAGCGCGAACTGCGTAGCGGACGGCTGATCTGCCCGGTGGTCGATCCGCCGGCCGTTCGGATCGTGACCCAATGGATCGTGTGTCCACGGGATCATCTCCGGCAGAAGAAAGTGCGGCAATTCCTGGATTGGTTGAGGGAGCAGCGCGATCGAGTATCTCACCAGGCCCTGGTCGACGCGCGCGAAAGAGCCGGATGATCAAGTTCGACAGTGACAGGGCGAAGACCCGCGGGTCAAACGCCAGTCAGTCGATGCAAATCCTGGATCGCACACTATAGTCGCGTTCGCCTCAACCGTGCTCCGCGCGCCGGGAGCATATCCCGTCGATTCCGAATAGCACCGGTGCATTTAGGCCCGGCGAGGCGCCGAGCTTCGGCGCAGCGACGGTGTCCTTCGCCTGTTGCCAGATTTGGTCGGCTGTCACCCTACGGTTGGTCGGAACCGGGTTTCCATTTCGCGACGCAACTTTACGACATCACGGTCGTTCACCAGTTCGACGTCGGCGAAGCTCACGATCTGATCCTTCTTGATCGCGCGCTTAAGCTTGACGTTATGAGCAAGACCGATCGGCAGCGCCTCGAGCGAAAGGCTGCGAGACGCCGGAATGGCGTTTGCCCAGACGGCGAAGCCGCCTTCGCCGTCGAGCATTTCGCCGGGCTTCATGTCCTTCTTCGCGGTGGCGACCGCGTCGCCGCGGAATTCTTTCGACGCCCCCGTCGGCTCATTGCGCAAGACGGCCGAGAGAACGCTGATAGACGTCTCGAGCCCGATGATATGGAAAGGACGCCACATCGATGCGTACCAACCGGAGGGGTCGGTCAGCAGGCCGTATTGCTTGAAACAGGCTCGCGAATATTCGTTGTGCGCCTTGAAGGTCACAAAGACGCCGTAGCGGATGTTGTTATAGACTTCGCGCCCATCGGGTTCCTGGCTTGCCGCGATGTCGACTAGGCCTGACCGCGCCATCCGCCCCCCAACGCTGGCCGGCCGGAAAACTTTTGCGAGATCGTGCAAACCTGCCGGCGGAAAGGCCAGCCCGTCGTCGGGACAATCAAGACCTGTGCCGTTAGCCACCGCGGCCATTTCGATGGCCGCCTTGGTGCCGTCGGTGAACGAATTGTACATCTTCGGATTGAAGTCGCCCTTGGCGACCTCCTCTTCGCTCCATCCGAAGAACCCCCAGACTGTATCTGGCGTAGAGTATCGATAACGTGGCTCAAAATTCATGCCTTTTCCGGCAGCGGTCACTTCAAAGCCGGTCGCGCGAGCCCAATCGACAAGCTCACAGATGAGGGCGGGTTGGTCGCCGTAAGCCATCGAGTAGATGACGCCCTTCTGGCGCGCCCTCTCGGCCAGGATCGGACCCACCATGACGTCGGCTTCGACGTTCACCATGATGACGTGCTTCCTGGCCTCGATCGCCGCCATAGCGTGGCGAGCGCCGGCGATCGGATGGCCGGTGGCTTCGATCACGCACTCGATCTCGTCGCACGCTAGTAGCGCCGCAACATCATCCGTGACAAATGTCGCGCCGCTCTTCACGGCGTCGCCAGCGCTCGCTGCCTGGTAACGCTCAGCGGGCCAGCCGACGCGTTGCATCGACTCCCGCGCTTTGGCGACATTGAGATCGGCCACCGCGACCATATGGTAGCCCGAGATGCGTTGCGCCTGCGACAGCACCATCGAACCGAATTTGCCGGCGCCAATCAGGCCGACACGGACTGGGCGGCCCTTTTCCGAGCGCGCAGCAAGTAAAGTGTAAAGATTCATGTCAACATCCTCGCCCGGCCTACTTCGGAAAGCAGGTTCAATCTGAAACCAACGCGCGCAGGCGCAGAAGGCATCGCCGGCGTCCACAGTGGAGGTGCGCGATACGCAGCGACGCGGTCCATCCTCCCGCAATATCGTCATGGAGGCGCTTATCCGCGCCGATACTGTGGCCTGCGAGCCGGCAAATCTCCTCACGCCGAACGCGGCGCGATTCCTACGGGCAGGCGGATGTTAGGGCAATTTAGATCGCGAACTCGATCTTTAAGCTGAGCTAAAATATTGTGGGCGAATCTTTCTCGCCTTGTAGACGCTTGGATCTGAGGAACGACGGCGGGTCGGCATGGGCGACGATCTAGCCGGAAGACCGCGGACGCCCCTGTTAGCGCGATGCTGCCTTTGACCCTGTCGAATAGGACAGCGGCGTCGCCGATGCGGCCATCCGCTGGCGGATCGTCCATGCGCCGCCGCAATTACATCCGGCGAAACATCACGCTCAGATTGTTTGCCGGCATCTCCGTGACAATCGGAATAGAGAACCCAACAGACTACGCGATTGCTGCGACCGCCTCGAGGTCTCGCAGACCCCAGGCAGGATTGCGATTGCGAAGATTTCGGTCGAACGCTTGGTTGCTCGGCGCCGTTTCAAACCCTTCGCGTTTGTATGGGCCATTGGGGTCGGCGATCCAGCGACGACTGCACCTGCTCACGTCGTTGCGCGTCAAGCTCGGCGATTGGCAAGCCCGAGGACGAGCACGATGATCAGTCCGGTCACCAGAAAGCGGACGCCCACGCTCACGCCGATCACGTTCAGCAGCGTGACGGAGAGAACCAACAGAAGCCCCGCGCCCCAGACGCCGGCCGTGCTTGCCCGTCCGCCCGATATGGCGGCGCCGCCCAACACGACGACCGCGATCGAGAACAACAGGTAGTCTTGTCCCATGTCGAGGGATGCGCCCCCCACGGAGGCCGCCAGCAGGAGCCCGGTAAAGGCCGCGAAGGTGGACGAGATGATGTAGACGAACGTGATGGTCGGGCCGACGCGCAGGCCCGTCAGGCCGGCGGCTCTCGCATTCTGCCCGAGCGCAAGGATCGTGCGGCCGAATTTGGTGCAGCGCAGGGTGAAGGCGACGACGACGCTGAGAAAAACGAAGATGATGGTCAGGTCGGGGACGCCTGCCGAACGATGCGTCGTGACGTCGGCCAGCAAGGCGGGCGGCGCTGCGCTGGCGCCACGGGAATAGGCAATCGCGACCGACTGAAAGACGAAGCCGGACGAGAGCGTCGCGATCATCGGCGGTATCCGCAGAATGCGAACTGGGATGGCGTTCACGAGTCCGGCCGATATGCCGACCAGGAGCGTCGCGCCGGCCGCCGTCGCAGCGCCCCACGGGCCGTCGCCTCCGGCGCCGAGCCCGACGAAGCCACCCAGCGTAATGACCCCCGGGATAGACAAGTCGATATTGCCATTGCCGAGCGCGATGACCAGCATCTGACCCAGACCGACCATGACGTAGAAAGTCGAAAACTGAAGCGCAACCTGCGTGGTTTGGATGACGCCGTGACCACTCGTGAACGGCAGCATGGCGACGAAGACGAGGAAAGCGCCGGCGTAGGACCATACCCAAGCGTTCGAGCTCACCCATTGACGAACATTCGGAGATGTCATCGAACGCCCCAGGCGGAGAAAGTGCGAAGCGCGAGCACCAGCGTCAGCAGACCGCCCTGCACGCTCAACTGCCAATCGGTCGAGATGTCGAGGAACGACAGCAGGGAGCCCGAGAGCAGCATGATGCCAGCCCCGAACACGGCGCCGATCGGAGACACGATTCCGCCCGAGAACTCCGCGCCCCCGATGATGGCTCCGGCGATCGATAGGAGCGTGTATTGGGCGCCCACCCACGGATCGCCGGTGGTGTTCAGCCCCGAGAGCGTGAGGCCGCTGAGGACGCCGCAGAGCCCCGCTGCCCCATAAAGGACGGTCCGCCCGATCAGCAAAGACCAGCCCGCCTGTTGGATCGCCGTCGCGTTGCTGCCGATGCCGCGCAAAATTGCTCCGTACCCGGTTCGCAACAGGAGGATATCGCCGACGACCGCCACCATGACGGCCAGAAGGATCGGCATGGGAATCAAGGGCGGCTGAAACGCCATCATCGACACGAGCCAATCGGGCGCGCTGCCTCCCGGCGTCGGGAGGGTCAGTAACGCGAAGCCCAGCCAGATGAAGGAGAAGCCCAGGGTGACCACGATCGACGGAAGCGCGCGGACCTGAATGAAGGCGCCCATGATCACGTAGCCGATCACGCATCCGATGAGCTCAAGCGCACACCGCGTCGGGCTGGAGGTCGCTGAGACGGATACGATGCAATTCACGAGGGAAATGAACGGGCCGATGCTCAGATCGACGTCGCCGACCGTCAGGATGCACAGTTGCGCCATGGTGGCGAACAGCAACGGCTCCGAATAGCGAAGCAGCAGCGTCAAACCGAAGTAGGACATGACGCGTGGCTGCAGGATCACGCTGAAGCCGACCATAGCCGCAAGCGCAACGGCCGGTACGGCGAGACGGGTATGTTGCGCCAACAGCGGCGCCAGTCCGGACAGCCCGTTGCGCCGAGAGACAGTCACGGATTGCATCGCGTCACGTCCTTTCGAAAGAGGCGCTAATCACCCGTTCCTCACTCAAGGCGTGACGTGGAATCTCCTCCGTGATCCGACCGTTGCGAAGGATGTAAACCCGATCGCAGTTCCACAGTTCGGCTATTTCGGTGGTGTACCAGAGGAACGTGCAGCCGGAGTCCGCTAGGCGCCGAACCTGGCCGTAGAGTTCGGTCTTGGTGTTGACGTCGACGCCGCGCATCGGATCGTCGAACAATACGACGTCAGGTTCGCTCGCAAACGCCCGCGCGACCAAGACCTTCTGCTGGTTGCCCCCAGACAGGAGGCGGATCGGATAAGCGACGCGGGGGGCGCGGATTGACAGCGCGGCGCGCCACCTCTCCGCCAATGTCCTCTCCCGTCGAAGACTGATGACGCCAAGCCGACACACTTTCGAAAGAGATCCGATGCTGAGGTTTTCAGCAACGGTCCAGAGCGGAAAGAGCCCTTCGCTCTGTCGATCCCCCGCCACATAGGCGGCTTTCCCCGTCACCTTGCAATGGGAATCCAGGCGTTGTGTCGCCGAAAGAACCTGGAGAAGAAGCTCGCGTTGGCCCTGACCTGCGAGGCCCGAGAGCCCGACGATCTCCCCTTTCGTCGCACGGAAGGGGATCGAACCGTTCGACCCGGTGATATCGACGACCGAGCGTCCGTCCGCCTTGCGTGTCGGAGAACCGGCCTGGAGCGGCGCTTCGTCATGAACCGCCCCCATCTTTTCGACCAGAATGGAGGCGGAGACATTGGGTCCCATGACGATCGTATCGGTCACCCGGCCATCGCGCATAACGACGATATCGTCGGTGTAGTCGAGGATCTCACGAAGCCTATGCGAGACGAACAGGCAACTGCAACCCTCTTGTCTGACGCGCCGCGTGAACTGCATCAGTTGATTGGCCGCTTTGGCGTCGAGGGCCGATGTGGGCTCGTCCAGGATCACCAGCCTGACCGGAACATCGGTGACCGTGAAGGCGCGCGCGATCTCGATCATCTGGCGCCGGCCGATCGACAGCCGGCCAACGAGTTCATTCACATCAATGTCGTGACCCGGAAAGATCGTATCGAGCGATTGCTGGATGAGAGCGCGGCTTCGGTTCCGCCAACGACGTCCCGTGAGATTGGGGTGGAGCACCCGCGTATTCTCGTAGACCGTGAGGGAATCGCAGAGGGACAACTCCTGGAACACGCATCTGATGCCGAGAGAGAGCGCGTGGCGCGGACTTAATTTATCTTCAGCGTCGCCGGCGATCCGGACCCGGCCGGCGCTGGGCTTCACGAGGCCCGCTATGATCCTGATCAGCGTGGACTTGCCCGCGCCATTGTGCCCCAGGACGCTCGTCATGCGGCCTGCCGTGATGCGCAGATCGACATCGCTCAGCGCTCTCACGGCGCCGAATTGCTTGCCGACGCCGGCGAGCTCGACGAAAGCCTCAGCAGGCGCATCGAGCGCCTGCTGAGAGATCGTGTGGTTCAGCAAACTCATTTGGCGTCTTGCGGCCCAGGCGACGCCGGCGCCGGCGTGTGGTCGACCACCGAGTCGATAAGCTTGGCTGTCCAATCCCGTGAGTAGACCGGCGTTGCGACAGCGCCCACGGGGGTCACCTTCAACCAGGTATCCAGATCCGGCTTCGATATCTCCAGCAAGGACACGTTGATCACATGCGGCATCTGCCGACCAGCGAGGATTTGCTGAGCCACCCAGAAGGCGATCGAAGAGACGCCGGGCACCGACGATGATGCGACCGTCGCGTAGCCGCCCGGCGTCGACTGGTCGAGATCCTTCCAAAGGGCAAGCTCCTCCTGCCTCGTGCCGATCGTAATCACCGGGATTGGCCGGCCTGCGGCCTTGAAGGCCTGGTAGGTGCCGACCGAATCGCCGCCCTGCCCGACGACCGCATCGATCTTCGGCAGCGACGGAAGAATGCCGGACACCTCCTTGTTGGCGATGCTCTCGGTCCAGTTGCCGTTGACCGTGCCGACGATCTTGATATCGGGGAACTTGCCGAAAATCTCCATCTGCCCCTTGTATTCGTCCTCATCGACTTGGGTGCCCGGCAAGCCACGCACGACGAGAACGTTGCCTTTTCCATGGAGTTGGTCGGCGATGAACCGGGCCGGCAGGCGGCCCGCTTCGACATAGTCGTAGGCGACCTGATAGGCGCACGGCGCGGTCGCCAGCGAGTCAAACACAACGACGGTGATGCCCTGCTTGCACGCATCTTCGATCGAGCCGTTGATCGCCGACGGCGAGGCCGCGTCGATGACGATCGCGTTCCAACCCTCAAGGATCATGTTTTCGATCTGGCTCGACTGTTGCGGCGCCGAAGCGTCGGCGTTCACCACCTTGCTTTTGGCGATGATGTGCTTGCCGATGGCTTCGTCGGCCGCTGCCTGGAACACCTTGACCATCTGCTGCCGCCAGGTATTGCCCGCGTAAGAATTGCTGAGCGTGATGCCGAGTTTCGACGTGTCCTTGGCTGCCGAGGCGTCTGCGGCCTGCGAGCCGGAGCCCGTCGTCACCGCCATAAGGCCGGCGGCGGTCACCAGCGACAAAAATATTGATCTCATATGTTATCCTCCCGTTGAATGTTTAAGATCGATCTCGATTTGAACGCTGGCGCCGAACTGCGCCGACGTCCAAAGCAAGCTTGTGGTTGCGTCTGCTAGATCGACGCTTCGGCAGCCGGTCGTCGGTCGGACATCGTCGACAACAGATGCAGCAAATACCGGCGATTCTCCGCCGAGACGGAGAGGCCATCACCCCCGTAATTCTCGCAGAGGAACGCGCCGCGGAAGCCGTTAGCGATCGCGAAAGCAACGAGCTTGCGATAGTCGATCAGCCCCGAAACCATGGGCGAGGGGCTCGTCATGTAAAGCCCGGCTGAAGGGTTCTCGACTCTCGAATAGTTTTTGACGTGCCAGTAGTTCGCATGCGGCAGCGTCTTGACCGCCATCGCCTCCCAGGGCTCGATCTCTTCCGGAGCCCGTACGAGATTGCCGAGGTCGGGGTTCAGGCCCACATTGGGACGCCCGATCTCCTCAAGAAAGGCCACGGCGCTGTCGGCTGCGCCGAGATAGGTCCCCTCGTAGAGTTCGAGGGAGATCGCCACCCCGACCTGCGCCGCGTGATCGGCGAGTTCGCGGTAGCGTGACGCCGCGAGCTTCCAGACGTCCCGGCTGTCCGGCGTGCGCGCGCCCGGAACAGTCCAGAACCAGGTCACCGCCATCTGTTCCTGCGTCAGCGGTTCGTGAAGCCCTAGACAGACGAGCGGCGAACCCACCGCGACCGCGGCGTCGATCGCGCGATGGGTCGCCGCCAGATTGTCCGCCGCTTCCTGCGGATCGATTATGCTTCGCCTGACGACCGACGTCGCGCAGATGTTCAATCTGGTCTCGCGCAGGACAGCCTTCAGCGCGTCATGCTCGTTGGCGGTCATGTCGCCGATGGGGAGCCAGGCGCTCGGCACTTCGACACTCTTGAAGCCTTCCGCCGCAATGGTCCCGAGGTCCCGTAGCCATCGGTCGGGGCCGGCCTGTCGCATGGGCGTTCCGTCCGCTGTGACACCGGGGAACTGCAGCATCGCAGCGCCGATGGGCCAGTCCTGCGGCTGGTACGGCAAGGACAAGGGCATGTCGACCGCTGAAAGGATCGCCGCGGCGGCCGTGCGTTCGATAGGCCGCTTGACCTGCCCGGCGACGGGCGCGCGGCGATGGCTTGTTTCCAGCGCCATCAGCCTATCCTCGCCCCGCCGTTCACATTGTAGGTCGCGCCGGTGATGTAGCCGGCGTCCGGACCTATCAAAAACTCGATGAGCGCCGAGACTTCATCGACGCGTCCCAATCGCCCCACGGGTAATCGACTTGTGAAGTAAGGCAGGCGGGTCTCGTCGATGCGACCGCCCATGATGTCGGTGTCGATGATCGCGGGAGCAATCGCATTGACGGTGACGCCAGTCGCCGCAACCTCGATCGCCACCGCCCGCGTCATGCCCTCGATGCCAGCCTTCGATGCGGCGTAGGCTGCCGCGCTATATGTCCCGCCGCCGCTTTGAGCCGCCGTCGAGGAAAGGCTGACGACACGTCCGATCCCGCGCGCCATCATCCCAGGAACGAAGCGCTTCGTGACTACGAACGTGCCCGTCAAATTGATTCGAAGAACGCGCTCCCAGCGCTCGAGAGACGTATCCACAAAGGAGGTTGGGTCGCTGATGCCGGCGATGTTGACGACCGCCAAGACTGGCGGAAGCTCCGCCTCGAAGCGGCGGGCCGCGTCATCAATCATGGAGGGATTGGAAATGTCCGCCTCCGCGACGGCGATGTCAGCGGCGGAATGCTTTTTAAGATCACGAGCCAAATCGCCTAGTGGACCGGCGTGCAAGTCAATCAGGCCTAGGCTCCAACCCGCCCGGCTCAGGCGTCCAGCCAGATCGCGGCCGATGCCGCGCTCAGACCCACTGCCGGTGACGATAGCTGTTCTTTCGATCGGGTACGAAGCAGACGCCACTCAAAAACTCCCGGCATTTTCAGAAGGGGTGCGACAACGCGCTATCGTCGTCATCGATCGTCGCGTGATCATCCTCCGGCGCGATATCGGCAGAGGCTCTCTTCTCGACATTGTCCATGTGCAGCAGCATCGCCGCTTCCGCTCTGGCGCGATCCTCGGCGAGAACGGCGTCAAGGATGGCCTTGTGCTCGGTCAGAGCGTGCAGATCGTCGGATATGCCGGACTCGGCTGATTGTCTGACCCGGTGCAATTGTCCGCAAAGCGCATCGGCCATCACCCCGATAAAGCGATTGTGCGTGTGATCGAAAATGACCTGATGGAAGTGCAGATCGGATTCCATGAGGCTCCAGCCCAACGCCTCCCGCTGCTCCGCACTCACGCCGACGCTGGAGTGAAATCGGTCAACGGCGGCGCTTTGGACCGCAAAGGCGGCGATGAGCGCCGCGCGAAACGCCTCCCCGCCCGCCTCGCACGCAATGCCAATGGCGCCGACTTCGATCAGCCGCCGAGCCACCATGAGCTTGCGCAGTTGCTTCGCCGATATCGGGGGCGCGACCGTATAGCCCTTCCGCGCCTCATGACGCACCAACCCGGTCGCCGCCAATCGGGCCAAAGCCTCACGGACCGGCGTCGGCGACACCTCAAGGGTCCGCGCTAGGACGTCGATCCTGAGGGTTGAGCCGCGGCGCAGGCTGCTGCGAGCGAGCATTTGCAATATGGCCCGGTAAACACGCTCGCTGAGCGCTTGTGGGCGCTCGAGAGGGGGGATCGATCGAGAAGAGGTCATTTCCATGAAGCGCGTCCAATAGATGAGCTGACTATCTGGTCTACAGGACAATTTTGTACGGTTAGCAAGCGGCGCCGATCTACTTGCCTGATGCCGCCAGAGCTGCTCACGGCGTGGGACGAAGCAACGGGAATTCGTGGCCGCCGACGCGCGTTTCGCAGAATCTGCTGAATTTGAGCGGCGCGCGGCGCCTAAACTCACGATCGCCTCCCATCGCATCTCTGCCGTCAGCCGTTTCATGGATATCGAATATATTTGATATTAACTGCTGTCAAGCCGCCTTTTGGCTTGACCCCCTGAATGGTCGCCTAGGAGCCCCCGGTGAGCCTTGTCGCTACGGCGTGTTTGAATGTCGTCCGCACGCCACAGCTACTATAGGCATAAATATCAAATATATTCACTTTGCGACGGAGGGATGCTATGCTTGTAATTTCTCGGTCGTCCGCTGGCGGCGAGAGGCGGAGCCGAACTCGCTGGGGGCGCCGTGTGGGGGTAAATGCCCTAGCGACCGGGGCTTCCGAAACGTCGGGCCGCCATTATCAACGATCACAGGGGATTACATTGCACGGGTCGAAATCTGCACGCGTCCTCGTTCCGGGCCCGCTCCATGAGAAGGCGCTGCAGCGGATCGACCAGAACTTTGCGATGGTGCGACAAGAGGCTTGGCGCGGACAGCTTTTGCCGGCGGATATCGCCGCCAGCATCCGAGGGATCTGCGCGATCATCCCGATCAATGCGGACATGATGGATGCTTTCCCTAATCTGGAAATCATCGCGCATTTCGGCGTAGGCTACGACAGCGTCGATGTCGGCCACGCGGCGTCCCGCGGCATCATGGTGACACATACGCCTGGCGTTCTCACAGAAGATGTCGCGGACATCGCGATCGGACTATTGATCAATGCCGTTCGCGAATTGCCTCGCGCCGAACGATGGCTGCGCGACGGCCAGTGGGCGTCCCAAGGCGCCTATCCGCTGACCAAGCGCACTTTGCAGGGACGACGGGCGGGGATATTCGGCATGGGGCGCGTGGGCTTGGCGGTCGCCCAGCGGCTCAAGGCCTTCGGCATCAGTATCGCCTACCACAATCGCAATCGGGTGGAGGGGGTTGATTACTCGTTCTACCCTACCCTCATCGGCTTGGCGGAGGCTGTCGACACATTGATATCCGTGGCGCCGAGCACTGCAGCCACTGCAAGGGTGATCGACGCGAAAGTTTTTGACGCCCTTGGTCCGAACGGTATCTTTATCAATATCGGTCGAGGGAAGACCGTCGACCAAAACGACTTGATCAAAGCGCTCCAAAACGGCGTCATCGCCGCGGCCGGTCTGGATGTCTTCGCTGAAGAGCCGAACCTGCCGCAGGCGCTGCTTGACCTTCCGACCGCCACACTATTGCCGCACGTGGGCTCCGCAACGGAGAACAGCCGGCAAGCCATGGCGGATCTATGCGTCGACAACCTCCTGTCGTGGTTCGCAGAAGGCCGAGCGGTAACGGCGGTTCCAGAGACGGCGCATATTAAGGCCGCCGCCGCGCGCCCATCGGGAGAGCCGCATTGATCGGCGCGGCCCCTATCGCAGCGCGGAACGGGACGAAGATTCTTTCCGGCGATATCAACAGACAGGGGATCGGTCGTCGACCAGACTCGGCGGCGCCAGTCAAGAAAGGCGGTCTGAACCAGAGGCTGCCGCCGTCAAACAATCGACGCCTTCGTTCTGGAGTGACGCCGCGGTGATCATCGCCAATTGGGAAGATGCGCGCGATCGAGCGAGGCGGCGACTCCCGAAAATATTTTTCGACTTCATCGACGGCGCCGCCTTCAGCGAGGCGACCGCGAGGGCCAACGTCGAGGATTTCGAAAACTGGTCGTTCGAACAGCGGGTTCTTATCGATGTTGCGGACAGGGACCTTTCGACACATTATCTCGGCAAGACGTGGCCTCGACCGTTCGCGCTGGCGCCGCTCGGTTTCGCCGGGCTGTTCGCGCCACACGCGGAGATCATGGCGGCCCGCGCCGCGCACGCGGTCGGCGCGCCATTCTGCCTCTCCAATTTCGGAATCGTCTCGCTCGAAGACCTTCGCAAGGCGACAGACGGACCCCTCTGGTTCCAACTCTACGTGCTCAAGGAGCGGTCGCTGTCCGAGCGATTGCTGCAAAGGGCCGAGAACGTCGGCGTGGATGCGCTCTGCATCACCGTCGACAGCCAGATCAAGAGCGTTCGCGAAAGAGATACGCGCAATGGCTTTCGCAGCTTGACAAAGATGACGCCGCGGCTGGCGTTGGCGCTGCTCAGGCGGCCTCGTTGGGTGATGGGCGCTCTACGCTCGGGCCCGCTCCGGATCAACAACCTGGCGCCCTACCCGGAATATGGGACGGGCGCTCTCGAACAGGCCGCCAATCTCGGCAATCTGATCGACCCCACCATGACCTGGAGCGATATCGCTCGCTTCCGCGATCGCTGGAAAGGCAAGCTCATCATCAAAGGCGTCATGAACGCGAGGGATGCCGAAAGATGCGCTGATATCGGCGCCGACGCCATCGTCGTATCCAACCACGGCGGCCGGCAACTTGATGGCGCCCGCTCCACAATCTCGGTTCTGCCGGAGATCGTCGCCGCGGCCGGCCGACGGACAGATGTTCTCTTCGATGGCGGGGTGCGGCGCGGCAGTCACGTCGTCAAGGCAATGGCTCTCGGCGCCAAAGCTGTCCTGCTTGGGCGAGCCTATGCTTATGCCGTGGCGGCCGATGGGGAGCGCGGCGTGTCGCAAATGCTCGATCTGCTATCGACGGAAATCGACGTGACGATCGGCCATATGGGGCTGCGTAGGCTTTCAGAGCTCGCAGAACGCGAGGGCGTATTGCGCTTCCGCTATGCCCGATGAAGTCCGCCTGAAATCCCATTGGCCAGGTCCGAGCGGAGCCATTTCGCCAGTAGTCACGGCGCCTCCAAAGCGGAGGTTCAGGCGACGGGCCAGATTGACGGCTATGGGTGGTGTAGGAGTGCGGCGCTGTGGCGTTAGAGCGTTTTGCATTTAGCTTGGCGCATATCCTGCGTTTTCGAGGTAGTTTCCGCATTCCCTGGGACTGAAGCGGGGCAGGGTTTGGCGGATTGCGTCGCAGATAGCGTCGATGGTTCGTGGCTTGGCCTTTCGAAGTTCGCCCTTGAGCTTGGCGAAGACCTGCTCGATCGGATTGAGATCGGGCGAGTATTTTGGGAGGAAGACGAGGCGCGCTCCGACCGCTCGCACGGCGCTGCGGACCGCTTTTGATTTATGAGATCCGAGATTGTCGAGAACGACGATGTCGTCGGTCTTGAGCGTGGGGACGAGTTCTTGTTCGACATAGGCTCGGAAACGTTCGCCGTTGATGGGACCGTCGAATAGGCAGGGCGCGTCGATGCGGTCGTTTCTCAGCGCCGCGAGGAAGGTCGTGGTTTGCCAATGGCCATGAGGCGTCGTCTTGTCGATGAGACGGCTGCCCCGTTTCGCCCAGCCGTATAGGCGCGTCATGTTGGTCTTGGTCCAGGTCTCGTCGATGAACACGAGCCGGGCAGGATTGATCAGCCCTTGATATTTGCGCCATCGCTCGCGGCGGCGCGCGACATCCGGGCGCCCTTGTTCGCGCGCGACCAACGTCTTTTTTTAAACGTGATCCCTTCGCGTCGAAGAAAGCGACTCATCATCGATGTATCCGCCTTCACCCCGCGTTCGGCCAACAAACGGTCGCACAGGGCCTGCTGGGTCAGGTCGGACTGCGCCGCCAGAGCCGCCTCAATGAACGCCCGGTGCGGCGCGAGCTTGGAAGCTCGGTGGCCCCCCGTGCCCGCCGGCAGCCGCGAACCAGCCTCCATCAGCCGTCGAATCCAACGGATCGCCGAAGACTCGCCAATCCCGAACCGGTCCGCCGCCGACCGCCGGCTCATGCCTTCCTTGTCGACCGCATCCAGAACCCGATCACGCAAATCCTGAGAATAAGATTTCGCCATGCCCGCTGACCTCCGTCCAGTCAGCAGGGTGAATCAGAAATCTCCCGATTCGGGAATCCCCCTTCGAGTCAACCCAAGAGCAGAACGCTCTAGGTCGAGCAAGTCTGTTTCCGCCCCTTTCAGCTCTTACAATTTCCTCAAACGCTTTGAGACCACGATTGAAACCGCGCCTCGCGTAGCGAGGAAAGTCTTTCGCTTTGTCCTTGCGACGATGAAATTGTCCGCTTGGTCATCTCATGCGGCGAGGCGCTGACCGCTCTCGCCGTCGAAGAGATGCACGGCTTCCAGATCGGGTTGAATCTTGATGATCTCGCCCGGTCTGACCGCGATGCGGTCGCGGAACACGGCGACGATGTCGGAGCTGCCAAGCCTAAGCATCACCTGGGTCTCGGAACCCGTCGGCTCGACCACCACCACCTCGGCCGGCACGCCGTCCTGCGCGATACGCAGGTGCTCGGGACGGAAGCCGTAGGCCATAGGCTTCCCTTCTGAAGCCGTGGGGGCCGTCATGAGCGGCATCACGACACCGTTATCGGCCTTGAAGGCAGGCTTCGCACCGCCCTCGATCTTGCCCGTCAGCACATTCATCGCGGGCGAGCCGATGAAGCCCGCCACGAACAAATTGGCCGGCCGGTCGTAAAGCTCGAGCGGCGCTCCGATCTGCTCGACATGGCCGCCATGGAGCACCACAATCTTGTCGGCCATCGTCATCGCCTCGACCTGGTCATGGGTGACATAAATCGTGGTGGTCTTGAGCCGCTGGTGGAGGCTCTTGATCTCGGCGCGCATGGCGACGCGTAGCTTGGCGTCGAGGTTCGAAAGCGGCTCGTCGAACAGGAAGACGCGCGGATCGCGCACAATGGCGCGACCCATGGCGACACGTTGCCGCTGGCCCCCCGAGAGTTGGCGTGGATAGCGATCGAGCAACGCTCGCAAACCGAGGATATCCGCCGCCCTGTCGACCATGGTCTCGATCTCGGCCCTGGGCGCCCGCTTCAGCTTGAGCGAGAAGGCCATGTTGTCGGCGACCGTCATGTGCGGGTAGAGCGCGTAGTTCTGGAACACCATAGCAATATCGCGCTCCTTCGGGGGCACGTCGTTCACCACGCGGTTCTCGATCCTGATCTCGCCCGAAGTAATCTCTTCAAGCCCCGCGATCATGCGCAAGAGCGTTGATTTCCCACATCCGGACGGCCCAACCAAGGTGACAAACTCTCCGTCAACGATCTCGACATTGATGCCGTGGATCATCTCAACCGAGCCATAGGCTTTGCGGATGTTCTTGATGCTCACACTCGCCATGAAGACGTTTCCCTCAAACTGCGCCGAAGATGACGCCGCGCCGAACTCGGCGCGCACCATCCCGACCGCATGCGAACCAACAGCCGCCGCGGCCCCTCGCGGCGGCGCACGAACGGATTACGGAGGCTGCCGACAGGCCCAAGCCCGTCACCGGGCTCCAAACGCAGCCATGCGCGGCTCTAAGTCCGAGCAACCCATTTCAGGATGTGCTGCCCGACAGCGACGGTTTTCCCTTGGTCATTCGCCACGGTCACATCAGACACCGCCCGGCGTTTGTTCAAGTCGATATGCGCGACCGTGTAGGTCACGGTGATCGTGTCCCCGATAAAGACAGGGGCGACAAATCTGATCCGGTCGTATCCCAGCGACACCGGCGTCTCAGGCGCTCCATCTCTGCCAGCGCGCTCGGCGACGATCGTCGACGTCGTCGACATGAAGCCGATGAGCATTGCCCCGTGCGCCATCCGGCGACCATAGGCAGTCTTGCGCATCTCGGCTTCGTTCATATGGTTTGGCGAGAAATCCCCCGTCAAACCGGCGTACAGGTAAATATCCGACTCTCCGATCGTCTTGCTGAAGACAGCGTTGTCGCCGAGCTTGACGTAGAAATTTTCTGTCGACGTCGCGGAGTGTTCCATCATGCTACTTTCGCGTAGACGTTTTGGGGATGAAGGCCAGCGAGCTCGAGGAAATGACGGATTTTCTCGATCTCTTGCGCGGTAAGTTTCACAAGGGGGGGACGCACGACGGCCCTGTCGAGGCGCCCAAGAATGACAAGCGCTTCTTTCATCCTGTTGTGCTGATCGAAAAGCGGCGAATCGTAGAAGGCGCGGACCGTCGGGAAGATATGATCGTTGATCTCGCGCGCCTTTTGCAGCTCCCCCGCCTGAACGGCCTGGAACAGCGCCACTTGGAAATTGGCGATGACGCTGCCCGCGCCCGAAAGAACGCCCTGGCATCCGAGAGCCAATGACCCAAGGAGCCAGGTGCTGTGGGTGGTGAGGACATTGACGGGGCTGTCGAGCGCGCCAAGCTCACGAATATGGCGCTCGTGCGCCTTGCCATCTCCGTATTGATCCTTGATCGCTCGAATCTGCGGGTAGCGCTGGCATAATTCGAGGAGCGTCTCCAGCGGGTAGCTCAGCCGGGACACGAACGGATATTGGAAAGCGATGATCGGCAGATCGCTCGCTTGCGTGATGTAACGAAAATGCTCGATGATGCTTGCTGGGCGCATATGCCCTTCGAGGCCTAAGATGTCGGGCGGAAAGACAAGCAAAGCGTCCGCGCCCTCGTCTTGGGCCATGCGCGCAAGTCTCGCGGCCTCCATGCTCGAATTCGTGAAGACGCCGACAATGGTCGGGACGGCGTCCCCGAGCGCCTCCTTCGTGATCGCGGCAACGCGTCTCTGCTCATCGAAGGTAAGCGACGAGACCTCGCCGGCATGGCCGTTGGCGCATATCGCGCTCACGCCAGCGACGGACGCGATATCCTTGAGATGACGACGGTAGGCCCCCTCGTCGATCGAGAGATCTTCGCGGAACGGCGTGAGGCAAGCCGGCATGACGCCTCTTGCGATAAATTTCGAAATGCGTGCCATTCTCAGGTCCTTTCCGTTGGAGGTTAGCGCCTTACCCCAGCCATCGAGATCCCTGCGATCACGTGACGCCGAAGGAGGAGAAAGATGATGAGCGCCGGCAAGGTGGCCATGAACGAGCCAGCCATCATCAAGTCGTATTGAATGTCGGAAGCCGCCACGAGCGTCTTGAGTCCGATCGGCAGCGTTCGCACGCCCGAACGCTGAAGGGCCACGAGCGACCAGAAGAATTCGTTCCACGCGAAGATGAAGATGAAGATCGCGAGCGCTCCATAGGCCGGCAGGGACACCGGAATGATGATGTGCCAGAGGATTCGCAAATGCCCGCATCCATCTATCTTCGCCGCGTCCTCGAGGTCGGTCGGAATGTTGATGAAGAACTGCCGCAACAAGAACAGACTGACAGGCAGTGCGGACAGCGGCAGAGCGACTGACATGAAGGTGTTCAGCAACCCCATATCCTTGACGATGAAGAAAAGTGGGATCGAGTTGATTTCCCAAGGGATGAACATAGCGGTGAGAAACATGGCGAAGATGGCGTTGCGCCCTCGCCATTTGAGCCGAGCCAAAGAATAGGCGGCGAATGTCGTCACGACGATCGTGATCACGGTGGCGAGAAGCGCGATCTGGAACGAATTCGCCAGCCACAAAAAGAAAGGACGACGCTCGAGGAGCGCCCAGAAATGCTCAAGCGTCAGAGACGACGGTATCCAATGCGGGGTGAAGCTCATCACCTCTGGCGTCGGCTTGACTGAAGTTACCGCCATCCAGATGATGGGGACGACCCAGATGAGCGCCAAGCCGTAGTAGAGGACGTATTTAACGATCGGCTTGAGCGCGCTTGATCTTCTCATCAGCCGAGCTCCGATTTCAGCCCGAACACCCGGACGAGCGCCATACTGATCAAGAAGACGATGGCGAAAAGGACGAAGCCAACGGCCGCAGCCTGACCGAAATTGAAGGATTCGAATGCGGTCCGATACATGAAAAGCGCCAGGACCTCGGACGATGTTCCCGGTCCGCCGTTGGTCATGATAAGGACCTGGCCGAGCATACAGAGGCCGGCCACGATGGTGAGGATGGCGGCGAAGAGGATCGACGGCTTCATCAACGGCAGCGTTATCGAGAAGAACTGGCGAACGGGTCCGGCGCCGTCGAGCGAAGAGCTTTCGTACAGTTCCTCGGGAATGGCGTTGAGCCCGGCGCGAAACACAACCATCCTGTAGCCGCACAGCCACCATGCCGAGACGAAGGCGATCGTCGGCAGCACCAGGGCTGGGTTATTGAGGAAATCGGGCGCGGGAAACCCGGCCGCCCGGATGTAGTAAGGAATGATGCCGACATTGGGATCGAGGAGAAAATTCCAGAGAATGCCGACCACCGAAACGTTCAGCAAATACGGGAAGAACAATGCGCCTTCGATAAAGCCTACGCCACGCACCTTTGCGCGCTTCAAGAGAAGAGCGAACGCCAAGCCGAGAACGAGAACGAGCGGTATCGCCCACACGGCATAGATAAAGGTGTTCTCCAATGCATTCAAAAAACGAGAGTTGCTGAACAGTTGGATATAGTTGTCGAACCCGACGAAGGGTGACGCGCCCATCGGGTTCCATTTATGAAGACTGATGTAGAATCCATAGCCGACCGGGATAACGACGAAGAGAAGCCACAGCACGAGATACGGCAGCAGGAATAATATGCCGACGAGAGCATCGCCTCCGCCGGCTTTCTTGATACGCGTCATCGCCCCTTTGCCTTTCGCCTGAATGCATCGGCTTTCCAGTTCAGCTCATGCGCGCTGACTCAGGTGGCGGACAATACCTTGTTGACCTCGACCTCAGCTTTGGCCAATGCGTCCTTCACGCTCATCGTACCGTTGTAGGCCTCCTGCGTGAACGGCTCGACAGCGAGGTCGACGTCGGTGATCTTGGGATGTCTCGGCTCCGCCTGCAGGATCCCGCTGGCGGCCGCTGCAGAGAATACGGCAAGCTGCTTCTTCCAAGTGTTGGACTGGCGAAGCTTCGGATTGTCCGTGGCCGCCTTGAGCATTGGCACGGCCCCGCCCATTTCGCCCCACAGCGCATAGAAGGGCAGAAATGCTTTCAAGAATTTCGCAGTGGCCTTAAGCTTCTCGCGCGAGTCGCTGTCGTCCTCTTGCTTCGGCAGCACGATCAGATGATAGCCGCCCCAAGCCACCTGACGGTCGAAAAATTTCGGAGGCATCGAACAGCCATAGTCGATCTTGGCTTTTTCGGCGGTCAAATAGAACCAGGTTCCGTTCTGGAGCATTCCCAGCTCCCCTGCGAGAAACTGATTGATGCCGTTGGTGCCGGGCTGGTTCCAACCCTTGGCGTGGACCATGTCGACCAGGTACTGCAGGCTCTCCCGCCCCTTGTCGTTGTTGAAGCTCGCCTTTCCGTTGTCGATGTAAGAGCCGTTCAGGCTCCATAGCAAAGCGAGCCAAGCCCGTCTGATATAGCGCGTCTCCCCGCTCAAGGCGGGATGGTAGGCGATCTTACCGACTTTCTTGACGGCCTCGCAGGCGGACTCGAACTCCTCGCGCGACTGTGGAAACCGTTCCGGGTCCAGCCCCGCCTTCCTGAAAATGTCTTTGTTGTAATAGATTCCGAAGCCGTTCTGATCGAGGGGAATGCCAAGCGGCTTGCCCCCTACCAAAGATACGTTCCATTGCGCGAAATCCTCAGGTTTTGCTCCCATCAGATCCAGAATATTGCCGGCCGGAGTGTCCTGAATATCGTAGAGAATGCTCGCGACGGATTCGTAGCGGAAATCGTCGACGATGCCGATCTGCGGCGCCGCCTCGGCGACAACGGAGTTGTAAAGTTGCGCGTAATACTCGGTCCACGCGCCCTGCGTCAGGTCGATTTCGAGATCGGGATTGCTCGTGTGAATATTATTGACGATCGTTTCCATCGCGTCGGCGTCTCCGCCGTGGAAGAGCGTGTTGAACCATATCTTTGTTGCGGCGGAGGCGGGGTCGGCTCCAAAAGCGCCTCCCAGCGCTCCCAAGCCAAGCGCGCCCGCGCCCTTGATGAAATCTCTCCGATCCATGGACGTCCGCTCCCTTATGCTTCGCCTCTTAGGCGGCGCGCACATGTAATGGATTACATTAGCGCGTGGCGGCCGTCAAGCTTTGTGGTATGGTCTCGTTGGAGACGGGTCGGCGGGGCGCCTTTTATGACGGAACACCAAAGGGGGAGAAAGCGGCGGAGCATCAAGACCAACAATGCATCGAGCAGCGCGACCGTCAGCGACGTTGCAAGGCTCGCTCATGTTTCCACTGCAACCGTTTCGCGAGCGCTCAACACGCCCGACGTCGTCCGGTTGGAGGTGAGGGAGCGCATCGCCGCCGCAGTTGAGAAGCTTGGATATATTCCCAACGATTCCGCGCGAGCGCTGCGGCAGAATCAAACGCGCCTCATCGGCGTCGTCGTGCCGACGCTGAGCTACGCTTTGTACGCGGATTTCTTCGCATCTTTGCAGGGCACGCTTGCGCAAGACGGCTATTTCGCGCTCCTCACGACGAGCGATTATGATCTGCATTCGGAGGCCGAACATGCGATCAAACTGATCAGGCAGGGAGCGCAGGGCTTGGTCCTCGTGGGTCGGTTGCGCGAAAAGAGGCTGGCGAATTTCCTGGCCGCTTCGGGTATCCCTCATGTCAGCACTTATGTGACCGATCCGACTGACAACGAGAACATCATCGGTTTCGATAACGCGCGAGCGATCAGAGAAGCAGTCGAGCATTTGGTTTCGCTCGGCCATCGACGCATAGCCATGCTGTCCGGTGTGACGACGAAGCAGAATGACCGCGCGATCGCCCGCGTCAACGGCTTCCGGATCGCCACGCAGATTCATCAGCTCCCCTCGGAGAGCTGGATAGCGGAAGCGCCTTACACCATAGAAGGCGGGCGGTTGGCGCTGCGCGCGATACTCGCCCGCGGTCTGGAGCCCACAGCCCTCGTATGCGGCAGCGATATGCTCGCGATCGGCGCCCTACAGGAGTGCAAGGCCCGGGGTATCCACGTGCCTCGCGACATCTCCATCGTTGGTTTCGACGATCTCGAGATCGCCGCTCATCTTGATCCGCCCTTGAGCACTGTCGAAGTTCCATCGGTCGAGATGGGCAAGGCCGCTGGCGAACACATTATCGCGCTGTGCTCCCGCGCTCCGGCGCCGGAGAAGACAATCTTTGAAACCCGCCTCGTTATTCGGAAGACGACCGCGAAGCCGCGCAGTCGTGAAATAATCACGCAGCGAGCGAGTCGTAGACGCACGCCTTCCGATCTACTTGTGTTTTCGTCATCGTGAAGCCCCGTTCGTCCACCGGGCCGCGCAGCCACGCGCCGTTCAGGAGCGCTTCAATTCGTATCGCTTGCGTTCGCGTTTGATTTCAGGCGTTCCGATCACATCATCGACGATATAGCTCTCGATGTCTTCAGATGAATAGCCAAGCTCCGTGAGGATTTCTCGCGACTGCGCTCCCAGAGGCTGCGGCGCCAACCGGACCTCGGGAGATCGGCCGTCATAGCGGATGGGATGGGAGACAAGCTTCAGCGTGGAACCGCTCGAGGCTGAGCCGACACTGATGATGTGCTCGTTATGCTGGACTTGCGGATCGCGTTCGACCGCCTCGTAGTCGTTCACGGGCATGTGCCAGACATGTTTGGCCGAAAGACGCTCCTTCAACTCGACGAGCGTGAATTTTCGGGTTCCTTTCTCGGTCAGCTCCGAAATCTCGTCGCGCCGCTTGAAATTCTCGTCGTCTCCTATGCTCGACAATTCGAGAACCTCTAGCGCCTCTCCCAGATCCTTGTTCGTGCACAGCGAAATCGCAACACTGCCGTCCAGAGCGGGATATATGCCGTAAGGGGCCTGCATGCCCCAGCCGCTGACATTTCCCGGCTGGCTGACGGAAGTCGGTCGCGGGCCATTCAAATAGCTGGTGAGACTCTCCGTCTGCAAATCAAGGGCCGCCGCAAGCAGGCTGACATCGACACGGCACCCTACTCCGGTTCGCTTCGCCCTGTGCAGCGCCGCCAATATGCCGACAGCCAGCAGGGCGGCTCCATGGTGATCTACGGCCGATACTCCGATCGCGCGGGCGCCGTCGGGCGCGCGTCCCGTCGTCGCCGCCAAGCCCGACAGCGCCTGCACAAGCAGATCCTGGCCGGGCCGGTCGCGATAGGGGCCGTCGGCTCCATATCCGCTCGCGGCGGCGTAGACGATCTTTGGATTAAGAGCCTTGACCTCATCATAACCAAGACCCAACCGGTCCATGACGCCCGGGCGGAAATTTTCCGCCAGCACATCCGCTTCCAAGATCAGCTTCTTGGCAATCTCAATGCCCACCGGCGAGCGCAGATTGAGCGCGAGGCTCCTCTTGTTGCGATTGGCGCAAGCGAAAAGAAGCGATTCCTCTCCGAGAAAAGTGTCGTTAGGGCTCCATTTGCGCTGGAAAGCGCCGTCCAGCGCCTCGACCGCAACCACATCGGCCCCAAGATCTGCAAGAATCTGCGCGCCAAGCGGACCCATCAGGAAATGATTGAAGCTAACGACCTTGAATCCGTCCAACATTGTCATTCTAGCCGCCACTTTCAGTTCATCCATAAGCCGCCGGTGATATTGATCGCCTGCCCCGTCATGTAACTCGCATCTTCCGACAGCAGGAACGCGATGAGGCCAGCGACATCGTCCGGTTCTCCCATGCGACCCAATGGGATCATCTTGACCCGGTCCTTCGCCGGGGAAAGCCCGCGCGCGAGGGATTGCTGATCCGCCTCCGCCCTCATTCTTGTGTGATCGATAGGCCCCGGGCAGACCGCGTTCACGGTTATGCCGAACTCGGCCACTTCCTTCGCCAGGCTTTGCGTCAAGCCAAGCATCCCGAACTTCGACGCCGCATATGGCGCGTGTCCAGCCATGCCCGATTTGGCAAGCCACGACGCAACGTTGACGATACGGCCACCCTTCCGCTCGATCATGTGTCGAACCGCGATTCGACACATCAGGAAGGTCCCATCAAGATTGACGGACAAGATTCTCCGCCAGTCTCCTAAACTGCACTCCGCGACCCGGTCCAGGTGATCGATCCCGGCGCTGTTGATCAGGAAATCGATCTTGCCAGCCTTCTCGATCGTGCGAGCCATGCCCGCGTTGACGGAGGCTTCATCCGAGATGTCGACGTCGATCGTATCCAGCAACGCGCCAGCGCCCAGCTCCGATGCAAGACGGGTCAAACCACCCGCGTCTCTGTCGAAAGCAACAACACCGCACTTCGAGCCGATCAACCTGTCAACCGTGGCCCTACCTATTCCCGACGCTGCACCCGTTACGACGGCAACCTTGTTCTCAAACACGGGATTCTCCATATGTAATCCATTACATTATCGAGCAACGACATGTCAATGGCGGAGACCTCGCCGCGATTGCTCAGTACGTAGAGTTCCAAGGCCGCTCTCTCGGGCCTCGATTCGCCAACCATTCCGCCCACGCCCCGATGCGTCCGAAATGTCCAGAATTCCGTAACGCCATCGCCGCAAAGCGGTATTGAGCGATTCTATTCGCGACGCACTCCGTCGCCTGGGTCCAGCGAGAGCGGTTCGATCAGCGGCGTATCGTCAGCCAAGATCAGGTGAATTTCGCGGGACACAGCGCGGCAGACGTCGAACCGCGGCGGCGCGAACACGAGGTCTGGGCATTTGCGCATCGCTGTGCTCGACGGCATCGCCGAGCGCACGCCGAACTTGCGCGCCTCGTAGCTGGCGGCCGCGACCACGCCGCGCTTTGCGGCATAGCCGACCGCGACGGGTCGACCGCGCAGGGCTGGGTGATCCCGCTGCTCCACCGATGCGTAGAAGGCGTCCATGTCGATATGGATGATCTTGCGCATGACCCGCTCTTCATGATCGAGTTTGATCCTACCCGATGAAGAGCATAAGGGGAGCTGTTCGCTTAATTCGCCCCCTGGGGAACCGCCTACTCTGCGATGGCAAGAACCTCGATCTCGCCATCGCCCAAAACGACGACATCGCCGACAGCCTTGCCGATGAGCGCGCGCGCCACAGGGGAGACGTAGGAGATCGACTCGTTTCGAGGATCTGCTTCGTCTTCACCCACAATTCTGAAAACCTGGCGCCGGCCGTCGTCGCGACTGAACGTAACGCGATTTCCAAAAGCAACGGTGTCGCCCAACGCCGGCGGCGCGACGAGCTGAGCGCTCCGCAGACGCTCGGCAAAATACCTCAGATCCCGATAAGCGGGCGCAGCAGCGCGTCGGCGCTCGTTCACGTCCTCAATCTGCTGCGCAGCGTCGTAGGCGGCACGAGCTACTGCCATCGCCGCGCCCAGCGCTCTTAATCCGGACGCCGTCACCAAATTAGGATATGGCGAGACAGGTCGATCGGGAAGTCCGACCTCCGCGGCGGTTTCGGCGCTCTCCTCTCGAGTAAAGGCGACGCTCATTGCTTCTCTCTCTTCTTCGTCCAATCCAATACCCGCTCACAGCACAGGGGCGGGATCAAGGCTAAGGCCGTTAAGAACGCTCGACGCTTTGGCCGACCCGGCGCAATAATCTTCTTCACAACTCTCTGCGAGTTGCTTCCGTGACGCTTCCGCGAGAATTTCACGGATGGCCATCGCGGCGAAGCACGCTTTCAAATCATTGATTTGAAAATAATATTGGCGCACCGGAAGGGATTCGAACCCCTAGCCTCCGCCTTCGGAAGGTGAACTTGCCCATCGCGAATGGCGCGGACGCGGCGCATATTCGATCATCGGCGCGAACATCAACCATCACACCGCGCCCATCGGCCATCCGAGGCATAAGCAGGTGTCGTCACGCCTATCAAGTCGACTGGTCTCGTAGGCGTCAGCGCCAGAATTCGGTGAGCTGGTCGGCAAGGGCTCGGCCTTGGTTGTAACCGGCTTGAGCGGAGGGCCGACGCCTCGACAGATCCATCACTTTCATGCCGCCGCCCAGTGCGTTTTGAGAGTCGCTATCCGGGAAGATGGTTTCGACTCTGCTGCCGCGTGCGCGTAGTTCGTCGGCCTGTGCTGCGAGATGGGTGCCCCAGTGCAACGGGTGCAATGATCTACCGCCGAATGGCGACAGCACCAGCACCCGTGCGTACCCGGCTGCCAGATCGACATTCTCGTTTCTTCGGTAGCCGCCGTTGATATATCGCCGACCGCCGATGCTGTACGGCGGGACACCGAAGCCGTTGGAAGTGCTGGCGGCGACGGCGTCCACCAAGTCGACGCCGCTGTGGCGGTCGAACACGACCGGCTCGCCGGTGTGGGCATCGACAGCCGGGATAAGTATCCGCCGTTGCGGCCAGAGCTGATTGGGCAGCCGAGCGGCGACGGTAGCGCGCCACTGCGTTTGCGCAGACCTGTGCGACGCCGCATCCACCTCGAGCGCCGCCGCTCCCATCCTGCGGCGCATATCGGCCGCATCCTCAGCGGCGCCGATGATTCTGCTTGTTATTTCCATATGGTTCGCTGCTGGCCCAATTGGAACGGGTCCACGGTCGGGTCCGACCGCACCAGTCCGTGGCTGGGGCGCGGCAAGGATGTTGGCAAGCAGTTCGGGCGGTTGGGTCGCGCTGCTTATCTGGGCCGCGGCCGTCGATCCGGCCGACGTCCCGATGATCAGATCGGCCTGTGTCACATCCAACCCGGCATCGAACAGGCCGGCGATGACGCCGATCAACCAGGCATTGCCTGACGCTCCGCCACCGCCAAGCACCAATGCGCGTTCGCTCATGACCGGCGCTCTACGCAACCGCAAGGTGCGTGATGCGCTGATGCGCAGCGGTCGAGTGAAAACCATGTTTGCTGATGTCGTCCAAGCAAACACTCACATCAACGCCCTGATAGGGTTCGTCGTGATGCAGCTCTATCGCCTTGAAGGTGGTCCAAGGGCCATATTGCTGCGGCAGGTTCGTCCCTTGCTCATCAAGCGTAAAGCCGAACACGCGGTCCTGGCCTCTCAAAACATGCACTGTCGCCATGGGTCGTTCTCACTTCGCTTTCTAAGAAACCGATTGGGGCACAAGATGTCGCCCAGCCTGCGCCTTTCGTGGGGCGGAGGAGTCGACGAACCGTTCGGAAGAGCGATATATTCCAGCCAGGTCGTTGGCCACGCCAACGATCTATCACAAGCCACCAATGTCGCCAATGGCAAATTGTTGGCGCCACCAATCTTTTTCGGAGGCGCAATGGACATCACCAGACATGCGGGCCAGGCGCCTCTATGGCGCGATCTGGCGTCTCGCTTGCTGAATCAGACGGCCATCCTGGTCGGCAGAGTCGTGAACGAAGCCCTCGCCGTGGAGGGGACTCATCGCTACCAGCTCGCCGTGCTTGCTACGCTCGTTGCGTTTGGCGCCGTCTCGCAGGCCGAACTCTGTCGACGGACGAACATCGACCGCAGCGACATGAACGCGGTTGTCAATGCGCTTGAGGCAGAAGGTATAGTCACGCGCGTTTCAGATCCCGACGACCGCCGCCAGAATATTGTTGAGGCGACAGAAACGGGCAAAGCTCGCTTCGAGCGCCTGAAGGCTGGCCTCGCGGAGGCGGAGGACCGTGCGTTGGCGCCATTGGCTCCAGCAGACAGGCGAGAGTTGATGCGTTTGCTTCGGATACTTCACGACTATCACGCGGTTCCCCCGCCTTCCGCAGAAAGCCGTAGCTGAAGCTCGCTTCATGCCGGCGATCCGCGTAGCCCAGGCAACGCTCAGGCCCCAGCACACCCAGATCGTACCCAGCTTCCTCTGAACTGCCTAGTGCTTACATTTTTTGGATTACGAGATGTAAGCAGCAAAAGCGAACGGGCGCCCGACGCGCTTCGAGCGAATGACTTTTATGGTCGGAGCGAGGGAGCCCCGCGTTCAACAAACTCTTGCTCCTTTGCCCGAAGAATTTTAGCGTAAGTTTTTCTCAATTATCCGGCACACTCGCGCCGCGGTTCTTAGCGAGAACTAGGGAGCGCTTAAAATCAACGGATTAGCTGCTAAGCTGCGTCGCCCTGCCCAAGATTTGTCCAATTTGCGGGTATGGGTTTGTGTGGATTGCTGAGGACCAAAAGGGATTGGACGCCCGGCGTCAACGGACGAAAAATGGCTAAGTGAATGAAGGGTCCGGATAAGCCGCCTGAATATGAGAATAGAGACGGCGCCAATATCGCCGCCATAGTCGTTGTCGTCGTGCTCGTCATTGGCGGCATTTGGTTATTCAATAAGCTCAATTCCTCCAATGACCTGCTGAACTGCGTGGCGTCCGGCCGCACCAATTGTCACGAGTTCACGCCTCCCGATGCGACGTCGCCGTAACATCCGCGACCACTCCGACACAAAGGAATGCCGCCGGCATGGCGTGCGGCGCGTAATCCTCACGAGTTGTTGTAGGTCGGAAGCCTTCTCACACATCGTTCTCCGCAACCCCGATCCTAAATGAGCATTGATCTAGCGAAGTTCGGGTTGATCCCGAACCGTTCGAAAAACAGGAGATCGTAATGCTCTCGACATTCAGAAGAACCGCGATTGCATCAGTCGCGGCGCTTGCTCTCGGAATGGCGTTCGCTGCTCAGAGCGGGCCGGCCGCAGCAGCGACGTTTCATGGCGGCGGCGGATTCCATGGCGGAGGAGGTTTTCACGGCGGCGGCGGTTTTCACGGCGGCGGCTGGCGCGGCGGGTATGGCGGATTCGGATGGGGATGGGGCCCGTGGGCTGGCGGCTACTACCCCTATTACGGCGATTTTGCCTATAACGACTATGGCTACGGCGGTCCTGGCTGTATGACCGTGCGCCCGGTTTATGATCGGTACGGCCATTATCTCGGTCGCCGCACCGTCGATATTTGCCAGTAGCTCCGGAGTGTCCGGAGAGCCAAGCGGGTGAGCGGCGCGCATGCGCAGTCCGGACGATTGGCTGACATGAACGGTCGCCGGCGTGAACCGGCGGCTGTCGTCAATCGGCGACCGCGGATTAGGACGCGTATGGTCCCGTCGCCCGCATCCCTCCTCGTCGACGAAGATAATGCGCCTTTAAAGCCAGGGATCAAACATAATGGGGGCCTCTGGTTTCCTGCTCTCTCGCTTTGAACTTCGCCTGCCTCTATGTTCGGCCTGACGGCGCGCTCGCGCCGGGCGACGATCTGACCCCACCCGCCGCCGAGGTCTTCCGATGAGCGTTTCCTCTGTCGTCATAATCGGCGCCGGCCATGCCGGCGTGCAGGGCGCCGCCAGTCTGCGCGAAGAAGGCTTCGACGGGACGATCAAGCTTTTGTCCGCCGAAGCCCATCTGCCCTATCAGCGCCCGCCCCTCTCCAAAGCGTTTTTGAAAGGCGCCATGGAAGCCGAGGGATTGCCGCTGCGCGCGGCGCAATTCTATTCCGACAAAGGCGTGGATCTCATGCTTGGCGCGGAGGCGACGCGCATCGACAGAAGCGCGAATCGCGTCGAACTCGCCTCTGGACGCCCTCTCGATTACGCGCATCTCATATTGGCGACCGGCGCAAGACAACGCCCTCTCGACGTGCCCGGGATCGATCTTGACGGGGTCCTTGTCCTGCGCGACCTCACCGATGCGCGGGCCCTGCGCAAACGTCTTGGCGCGGCGCGGCGCATTGTGGTGGTGGGCGCAGGCTTCATCGGGCTTGAGATCGCCGCGACGGCGGCAAATCTCGGGCGCGAAGTGACGATCGTCGAGGTCAGCCCTCGCCCGCTCGCGCGCGCCGTTTCCCCCGCGACTTCGGCCTTCTTCCTGGAAGCGCATCAAGCGTTCGGCGCCCAACTCCTGCTTGGCGTCGGCGTGGTCGCGCTGCATGGGCAGCGCGGCGCGATCAGCGCCGTGGAATTGTCGGACGGCGCGCTTTTACCGGCCGATCTGGCGATCGTCGGCATCGGCGTCTTGCCGGAGGACCGGCTGGCGCGCGCGGCGGGCCTGGCCTGCGACAATGGAATCATCGTCAACGACCGTCTTGAAACATCCGACCCCTTGATCTCGGCGATCGGCGACTGCGCTCTTTTCCCGAGCCCCTTCGTCGGATTCCCGGTCCGGCTCGAATCCGTGCAGAACGCCGTCGACCAGGCGCGATGCGTTGCGCGCCGCATTGTCGGGAAGGCGGAGCCCTATGCCGCGCTGCCATGGTTCTGGAGCGATCAAGGCGACCTCAAGCTGCAGATCGTTGGCCTTTCCCATGGCTGCGACCAATGGGTGATGCGCGGCGATCCGCAGGCAAGATCCTTCGCCATGTTCGGTTTCCGCGGCGGCGAGCTCGCGGCGGTAGAGACGGTCAATCGTCCGGGCGACCATATGGCCGCGCGGCGCATTATCGGCGCTGGCCTGCCGCTCTCGGCGGCGCAGGCGGGCGATCCGGAATTTGACTTAAGGAAGCTGGCCGCTTCGGCGCCCAGGTGACTGCCCGAACTGGCGAACGCCTCAGCCGCCGCCAGCCGCGCCCTCGATCGCCGCGCCCCACGAACCCCAGACATAGACGCAGGAGAACAGGAACAGCCAGACGACGTCGACGAAGTGCCAGTACCAGGCGGCGAACTCGAAGCCGAGATGCTGCTGCGGGGTGAACTGGCCGGCGTTGGCGCGCACGAGGCAGACGATCAGGAAGATCGTGCCGATGAGAACATGCGCGCCGTGGAAGCCCGTCGCCATGAAGAAGGTCGCGCCATAAATGCTGTGAGAAAACGCAAACGGCGCGTGCGCGTATTCCCACGCCTGGACGCAGGTGAAGGTCGCGCCAAGCAGAATCGTGAGCAAAAGCCCGATTTTCAGCCCTCGGCGATCGTTATGCAGCAAGGCGTGATGAGCCCAGGTCACCGTCGTGCCTGACGTCAGCAGGATCAGCGTATTGAGCAAAGGCAGATTGAGCGGATCGAGAACTTCGGTGCCCTTGGGCGGCCACATGCCGCCCGTGAAGGCGACGCGCGCATATTGAATCTTTTCGTCCGTAAACAGCGAGGCGTCGAAAAAGGCCCAGAACCAGGCGACGAAAAACATCACTTCCGAAGCGATGAAAAGAATCATGCCGTAGCGATGGCTGATCTGGACGACCCGCGTATGGTCGCCCGATTCCGCTTCATGGATGACGTCGTACCACCATGAAGCCATGACATAGAGGATGCCGGCAAAACCGAAAACGAGGATGAAGGGGCCAACCTTCAGTCCGCCGATCGTCAGGCCTTTCATCGACATGATGAGGCCGACAGCGGTCAGGAAAGCGAAGATGGAGCCGACGAGCGGCCACGGGCTCGGGTTTACGAGGTGATAATCGTGATGCGGCTTCGCATGAGCGTCGGCCATGTGCTTCCCCTATCCCCCTAAAGTCCGTCAATCGCGGCCGGGCGTCTAGCATGCCCGATTTGCATCGTTTGGCCGACGCCGTCAAGGCGACGATTCGCCACTCCTATCGCTGCGATTCGCCATTCTGAATCCCGGGCGCGGCCGCAACCGGCCGGTTGGAGTCCAGCGCGGCGAACAGCGTATAGGACAATGTAATTTCCTGGACCCCGTTCAGCGTCTCATCCTGCTCGAGCCGGGGATCGAGAAAGAACACAACGGGGAGTTCGGCGGTCTCGTCGGGCCCCAGATGCTGTTCGCTGAAGCAGAAACAGGAAATCTTGTCGAAATAGGCGCCCGCGACGCCCGGGCTAACGTTGTAAACCGCCGTCGCCGCGGTTTCGCGCGACACGCGATTGCGGACTTTGAAATAGACGGTGGCGGTGGCGCCCGTGCGCAACTGGACCGACGCCGTCTCAGCTTCGAAGCTCCAGGGTAAGCCCGGCGCGACATTGGCGTCGAGGCGGACGGTCAGGACGCGCTGGCCCTTGAGCGCGGGGGCCGCGGTTGCGACCTGCGTCGTGCCGGCAAAACCCGTCGCGCGGCAGAACATGAAGTAGAGAGGCACGGCGGCATAGGCCGCGCCGACCATCGCAACGGCGGCCAAAACCGCGCACGCGGCGACCAAATGATTGCGCGCGGCTTTAGCCTGCGGAGTTTTCTCGCGCCCGCTCATGCTGACCTGCTCATGGCTCCGGCCGTAAAATGCCCGGCCCCAGCTTGACGATGGTGATCGCGTAAAACAGCGCCGCCAGCAGACCGACGCTCAGGCCGATCGCCAGGTTGCGCAAGCGGCGGTTGCGCAATTGTCGGGGCGTCAGAACGACCCCTTCAGATGGCTTTGTCTCATCCATGCGGCCTCACAAACCGAAACGTTCGATGAGCCCGAAACCGTGCTCGACGACCAAAGCCGAGAACAGCAGGAACAGATAGAGGATCGAGAAGGCGAACAATTGCATCGCGGCTTTGCTCGCTCGCGAACCCTCGCGAATCCTGAACACGCGCATCGCCATAAACGCCATGCCCGCGCCCGCGGCAATCGCGACAGCCGCATAGAGGTCGCCGCCTATGCCCATCCGCCAAGGCAATATACCCAGGGGAACGAGAACCAGAGTGTAGATCAGAATCTCCAGCCTAGTGCGGTCCGCGCCCTTCACGTTCGGCATCATCGGAATGCCGGCGCGCGCGTAATCGCCGCTCTTGACGAGCGCCAGCGCCCAGAAGTGAGGCGGCGTCCAGACGAAGATGATCGCAAACAGAATCAGGCTGTCGAGCGTCACGGAACCGGTCGCGACGGCATAGCCGACGACCGGCGGCAACGCGCCCGCCGCACCGCCAATCACGATGTTCTGCGGCGTCGAGCGCTTGAGCCACATCGTATAAATGGCGACATAGAAAAATATCGTGAAGGCCAATAAAGCCGCCGCCAGAAGATTGGCCGCCGCCGCCAGCGTCAATACAGCGAGGAACGACAGCGTCAAGCCGAAGAAAAGCGCTTCGCGCGGGTCGATCAGCCCGGCCGGGATCGGCCGCAACCGGGTGCGCGCCATCAAAGCGTCGATATCGGCGTCCCACCACATATTGAGCGCGCCCGCCGCCCCGGCGCCGACGGCTATGGCGAGGATCGAGGCGACGGCGATCACGGGGTGGACATGGGTCGGCGCGACGAGCAGGCCGGCCAGCGCAGTCCAGATGACCAAAGACATGACGCGCGGCTTGAGCAGCGCGAAATATTCCGCAGGGCCGGCGGCGTAATCGCCAACCCCGATCGGCGATACGCTTTCGTTGTGGCTCGCAATACTCATACAAGCGCCTTTGCGCGCTCAGCCGCAGCGACAAGCCGCGGCCGGCGTCGAAGGCGAACGCATTGCGGCGTCGCCTTTGTCAATGGTCCGCGCCGGTGATGCGCGGCAGCGTCTCGTAGCTATGGAAAGCCGGCGGCGAGGGCAATGTCCATTCGAGCGTCGTGGCGCCGACGCCCCATGGATTGTCCCCGGCGACGCGCTTCTTCGCGAAGGCTTCGTAGACCGTATAGAGAAACACCAGCGTCCCGAGGCCCGACACATAGGCGCCGATCGACGACCAGAAATTCCACAGCGCATAAGCGTCGGGATAATCGATATAGCGACGCGGCATGCCCGCGAGCCCAAGGAAATGCTGCGGGAAGAAAACCAGATTGACGCCGACGAACAGCAGCCAGAAATGCAGGTTGCCGAGCTTCTCATTGTACATATAGCCCGTCATCTTCGGGAACCAATAATAGAAGCCCGCGAAAATCGAAAACACTGCGCCCAGCGACATCGTGTAGTGGAAATGCGCGACGACGTAATAGGTCTCGTGCAGCGCCCGGTCGACGCCGGCATTGGCCAGCACCACGCCCGTCACGCCGCCCACGGTGAACAGGAAGATAAACCCGATCGCCCAGATCATCGGCGTGCGCAGCGAGATCGAGCCGCCCCACATGGTGGCGATCCAGGAGAACACCTTCACGCCGGTCGGCACCGCGATCACCATCGTCGCGAAGACGAAATAGCGCTGCGTGTTGAGCGACAGGCCGACCGTATACATGTGATGGGCCCAGACGACGAAGCCGACCGCGCCGATCGCCACCATCGCATAGACCATGCCGAGGTAGCCGAAAACCGGCTTCCTGGAGAAGGTTGAGACGATCTGGCTGATCATGCCGAACCCGGGCAGGATCAGGATGTAGACTTCCGGATGGCCGAAGAACCAGAACAGGTGCTGGAACAGGAGCGGATCGCCGCCGCCGGCCGGATCGAAGAACGTCGTGCCGAAATTACGATCGGTCAGCAGCATGGTGATCGCGCCGGCCAGCACCGGCAGGGCGAGCACCAGCAGGAACGCCGTCACCAGGATCGACCAGACGAACAAGGGCATGCGGTGCATCGTCATGCCGGGGGCGCGCATGTTGAAGATGGTGGTGATGAAGTTGATCGCCCCCAGAATCGAGGAGGCGCCCGCCAGATGCAGCGACAGGATGACGAAATCCATCGCGGGACCGGGCGTGCCGGCCGTCGACGAGAAGGGCGGATACATGACCCAGCCGCCGCCAAAGCCATGAAAGCCCGCCGAGCCCTCGACGAACAACGAAGTCAGGAGCAGCAGGAACGAGGCCGGCAGCAGCCAGAACGAAACATTGTTCATGCGCGGGAAGGCCATATCCGGCGCGCCGATCATCAGCGGCACGAACCAATTGCCGAAGCCGCCGATCATGGCGGGCATCACCAGAAAGAAGATCATGATGACGCCGTGGGCGGTGATGAAGACGTTGTACATGTTCTTGGCGGCGTCGATCGAACCGTCGCCCGCCAGAACCGCGGAGATCACCGAGAAGACATGGTTGTTCGGATACATCAACTGCATGCGCATGGCGCCCGACAGACCGCTGCCGATCAGACCCGCGATCACCGCGAATATCAGGTAGAGCGTCCCGATATCCTTGTGATTGGTCGAATAGAGATACCGGCGCCATCCCGTCGGATGGGCGTGATCGTCATCGTGATCATGGGTTGCGGATGTGGTCGCCATGGCTCTGGTCCCTGAAGAATCTTTTGGCCGCTCGTCTCGTCGCTTACATCAGGCGGATTATTGGCGGATCTCTGTCGCTCCCGCATCGGCGACCGAAACAGCGCTCGACGCCGCCGCGAATTTCTTCTTCGCATCGCCGAGCCACGCCTGATATTTTTCTTCGCTCACGACGCGGAAGACGATCGGCATGAAGGCATGATCCTTGCCGCACAGTTTCGAACACTGGCCGTAATAGACGCCTTCGCGATCGGCCTTGAACCATGTTTCATTCAACCGGCCCGGCACCGCGTCGACGCGCACGCCGAACGACTGGACGATGAAGGAATGGATGACATCGACGGCCGTAATCTGCAGAACCACGGTCTTGTTGACCGGCACCACCGCCTCGTTATCGACCGAAAGCAGGCGCACGTCGCCGTTCTCCGGTTTGATATCTTTGTCGTCCTTCATGTACGATTCGAAGGAGAAGCCGCCGCCCTGATCCTTGGGATATTCGTAGGCCCAGTGCCATTGCGACGCGGTGACTTTCACGGTCACATCGGCCGGCGGGATCACCAGTTCATCGGTCAGGAGGCGGAAGGAGGGAATGGCGATGATGACGAGAATGATCACGGGGATGATCGTCCAGGCCACTTCCACAAGCGTATTATGGGTGGTCTTGGAAGGCGTCGGGTTCGCCTTCTCATTGAATTTCCAGATGACATAGGCCAGCAGGGCCAGCACGAAAAGAGAGATCAAAGTGATGATAGGCATCAGCAGATCGTCGTGGAACCAGTGAATATCCCTGGCGATCGGCGTCACCGCCTCCTGGAAGCCGATCTGTCCCGGCTCCGCCAGCCCATAGCCCGCAGCCCAGGCCGCGCTGGCGGCCATCGAGGCGGCGAGGGCGCCCATCGTCCGGGCCACGCCTTTGGCTGACATCCATCCCGCAATCTTCATGATCCCACCGCTCCCGATTGCGCCGGTCCTGTCTGGCCATCCGACGGACCGTCCGGCCGACGAACCACGCGCGGCGAGCCCCCGTCGCGCTTCGGCTCATCATAGCCTCTAATTCAGAGTTGAAAACCACAAAGCGGCCCGGGAAGCAATGCCGCGGCGCCATCTTCCATGCTGCGGCATATCCGCGCTGGCGGCATTCGCATCGCCATCTCCGCGGGATGCGGCGCAAAGCGGACGAAGGGTCGCAGCCGCGCCGCCTTTTGCCGTTAGGGCGATAAGTTCGGCTTGACAGGTCGAGGGCTTTTGATAGGCCAAATGAAATGAAGCTGGCGAGCGGTCGGAAAGGCTGTCATTCAAGATGAAATCGTCAATTTTCGAGCGCGGGCGTCGTGCTCGACCGCTTCGTCAGGCCAGCGCAGCGCTTGTGGCCCTCCTGTTCGTCGCCTTTGCGTCGTCGCCGGTTTTGGCGCAGGGCGTCGTCAAATCCAAACATGGCGATTGGGAAACGCGCTGCGAGACGCCGCCAGGAGCCGCCCGGGAGCAATGCGCGCTCATTCAAAGCGTGGCGGCCGAGGACCGGCCGAACATCACCCTGATCGTGATCGTGCTCAAGACAGCCGACGGCAAGAGCCGGCTGCTGCGCGTGATCGCGCCTCTCGGCGTGCTGATTCCCTCGGGCCTCGGCCTCAAGATCGACCAGGCCGACGTCGGCCGGGCCGGTTTTGTGCGTTGCTTGCCCAATGGCTGCATCGCCGAAGTCGTGATGGAGGACAAGCTCGTCGACCAGATGAAGAACGGCCAGTCCGCGACCTTCATCATCTTTCAGACGCCGGAGGAGGGAATCGGCATTCCGCTCGCCCTCGCCGGCTTCAAGGACGCGATTGAGCAATTGCCATAATAGCGCGCCGCGTTGACGGGGCGCATCTGGCCGCGGCAAAGAAAACTGCTATAAGCGGCCCACATTTTAAAGCGGCGGAGCGTTGAGTAATGATGCGAATGATCGACTCCAGGAGCATGCGCCTCGCCTTTGTCGCGAGTCTGGCCGCGCTATGCGCCTCCTGCAGTTCGCTGGGCGCATTCGACCCGGGCAATATCATTTCCGCGGGCGCCGCCACCCAGGCTCCTCCCGGCGCGCCGACAGGCGAAGTCCAGGAGGTCGACTGCCCGCAGATCGAGGTGCTGGACGGCACGGCAGCCGTTCGAGTCGGCGGGCAGAGCAATGATTCGGTCCGCTATCAGTTCGACATCGCCAATACGGCGCGCGAATGCCATGTCCAGGGCAATCAATTCGGGATCAAGGTCGGCGTCGCCGGCCATCTGCTGATCGGTCCGGCCGGAGCGCCCGGCGCCTATTCCGCGCAATTGCGGATCGTTGTCCGCCGCGACAGCGACAACAAGCCGCAACTCTCGAAGGTCTACAAGATCGAGGCCAATACCGCGGGCGGCAGCGAGGCGCCGTTCCAATTCGTGTCCGAGCCGCTCATGCTGCCCTACGAACATAAATGGGCGGACCAGGATTATACGATCCTTGTCGGTTTCGACACCGGACGCGCCGGCGAGGCGCCAAAGCCCCGCCATAGGAAACACCCCAATTGACAATGACACGCGGTTCGGGCTTGCTCGAACCCGTCAGGTCAAGACCCCCAGCGGGAGAGTCCGGCGGAGCTTTCGCTCTTCCGGCGCCGAAGGCGCAACCGCCCCGGAAACGCTCAGGCCAATGGACCGCCGAGGGGATGACACTCTGGAAAGAGGCTGGCGCGCCAAACGCGCTCGCCCACCGACGGGGGTAACTGCCGCGCAAGCGGCGGGAAATCTCTCAGGTCACGGGACAGAGGGGGCGCTATCGATCCGTTAACCCGTTTGCGGGCGAGCGGCGTCGAGGCTAGCGCCTATTCTCATGACCGGTGGCTTGATGTCCTCTCCCGATTCGCCAAACGCGCCCGCTTTGCTGCAAACGCCGCTTCATGCGCTGCATGTCGCGCTTGGCGCGCGCATGGTTCCTTTCGCCGGCTACGACATGCCAGTGAATTATCCCCCAGGCATTCTGGCCGAACACCTGCACACCCGCGCGGGCGCCGGGCTGTTCGACGTTTCGCATATGGGTCAGGCCTATCTCGACGGGCCCGATCACGCAGCGACCGCCCATACGCTCGAACGGCTTTGCCCGGCCGACATCCTCAATCTGGCGCCGGGACGCCAGCGCTATACGCAATTTCTCAATGAGGAGGGCGGCATTGTCGACGATTTGATGGTCACGCGGCCTGTCGGAGCGGACGGCGCCTTGTCCCTTGTCGTCAACGCCTCGCGCAAGGCAGTCGATTTCGATCTCCTGCGCGCGCGACTGCCGGCCAACGTGCGCCTCACGATCCTGGACACTCTCGCCTTGATCGCTCTGCAGGGGCCGCAGGCGGCCAGCGTGCTCGCGCGCTTCGCCCCGGACGAGAATATCGGCGCCATGCCCTTCATGAGCGCGCGCAAGGTTCGCCTTTTGGGCGTCGAGGCGAATATTTCGCGCTCGGGCTACACCGGCGAGGATGGTTTTGAGATTTCGCTTCCCGCCGAATCGGCGGAAACCTTTGCGAAGCGCCTGCTGGCCGAAGCAGAAGTGAAGCCCATCGGTCTTGGCGCGCGTGATTCGCTGCGTCTGGAGGCGGGCCTGTGCCTTTATGGCCACGAACTCGACGAGACGACAGACCCTATCGAGGCGGGATTGAACTGGTCGATCCAGAAGCGGCGGCGAATCGAGGGCGGTTTTGCCGGCGCGGGCCGGATTCAAGCCGCGCTGGCGAACGGCCCCCGCCGCAAGCGCGTCGGGATCAGGCCTGAAGGCCGCGCGCCCGCGCGCGACGGCGCAGAGATCGTCAACGAGGCGGGCGCCGTCGTCGGAATCGTCACATCGGGCGGCTTTGGCCCGAGCGTCGGATCGCCGATCGCCATGGGCTATGTCGCGAGCGACTATGCGGCGCCGGGCGCGCCGATCGGCCTGATCGTGCGCGGCAAGACTCTTGCGGCCAGCATCGTCGCCCTGCCCTTCCATCCGCATGCCTATTATCGCGGCCCGTAGACAGCCAACGCTGGGGAGATCCATCCATGTCGCAAGTGCGCTACAGCAAAGACCATGAATATATCAGCGTCGAGGGAGACGTCGGGACCATCGGCATTTCCGAACATGCGCAGGCCCAGCTCGGCGACGTCGTTTTCGTCGAACTGCCCGCTGTCGGCGACAAGCTCGCCAAAGGCGCCCAGGCCGCCGTCGTCGAGAGCGTCAAGGCGGCCAGTGAAGTGTTCTCGCCGGTGTCGGGAGAGGTCGTCGCGATCAATAGCGATCTTGAAAGCGAGCCGAGCCTGATCAACGAGGATGCTTTGGGCAAGGGCTGGATCCTCAAGCTCAAGCTCTCCGACCCCGCCGAAGTCACGGCGTTGATGGACGAAGCCGCCTATCAAGATTTCCTCAAATCCATCGCGTGAGCCCTTCGATGCGCTACCTGCCCCTCGACGCTGTTGACCGCGCGCTGATGCTGGCGCGCGTCGGCGTTTCGCATATCGATGAAATCTTCGCCGATATTCCCGCCGACAAGCGGGTCAGCGGCTTGCTCGACATCCCGACCCGCAAGAGTGAAATCGAGGTCGAACGGATACTTTCTTCGCTCGCAAAGCGCAATGTCGCGGCGGGCTCGGTTCCGTTTTTTGTCGGCGCCGGCGCCTATCGCCATCATGTGCCCGCCAGCGTCGATCATCTCATCCAGCGCTCCGAATTCCTGACGAGCTACACGCCCTATCAGCCCGAGATCGCGCAAGGGACATTGCAGGTTCTGTTCGAATTCCAGACGCAGGTCGCCGCGCTCACCGGCATGGAGGTCGCCAACGCCTCCATGTATGACGGATCGACCGCTTGCGCCGAGGCCATGCTGATGGCGCATCGTCTGACGCGGCGCAAGAAGGCGGTGCTTTCGGGCGGCCTTCACCCACAATACGCCGATGTGGCGGCGACGCTGGCCCATATGGCGGGAGACGAAATCCTGCGTCTTGCGCCCGACATTCTGGCCAGCGAGGACATAGCCGCCGCGATCGACGATCAGACAAGCTGCGTGATCGTCCAGAGCCCGGATTTTTTTGGCAATCCGCGCGATCTCGCGCCAATCAAGGCGGCCGCCCACGCCAAGGGCGCCTTGCTGATCGCCGTCTTCACCGAGACCGTTTCGCTCGGCGCGCTGCGTTCGCCCGGCGAAATGGGCGCCGATATCGCCGTCGGCGAGGGTCAGTCGATCGGCAATACGCTCAATTTCGGCGGCCCCTATGTCGGCCTCTTCGCCACGCAATCGAAATATGTCCGCCAGATGCCCGGACGCCTCGCCGGCGAAACCATCGACGCGGAGGGCAGGCGCAGCTTCGTGCTGACGCTGTCGACGAGGGAGCAGCATATCCGCCGCGAGAAAGCGACCAGCAACATCTGCACCAATTCCGGCCTCTGCGCCCTCGCCTTCTCGATCCATATGAGCCTGCTCGGCCAGACCGGAATGCAGCGCCTCGCCAGGGTCAATCACGCCAACGCCGTCCAGCTCGCCGACCGCCTGTCGGGCGTCAAGGGCGTTAGCGTGATCAATGAATGTTTCTTCAATGAATTCACGATCCGCACGCCGCGCCCCGCCGAGGAATTGATCGAGACGTTGGCGAAAAAGGGCGTCATCGGCGGCCTGCCGGTCTCGCGCCTGCTCCCCAAGGCCGGCCTCGACGATCTCATCGTCGTCGCGAGCACGGAAACGAATTCGGATGAGGATCGCGCGGCCTATGCCGCCGCCCTCGCGCAATGCCTCTAGGCCAGACAAGCGGAACATTCGGAATGCTGAACAACCAAGGACGCCCGACCCGCTCAGGCGAAGCGTCGACCGCCGATACACATACGTTCACCGGCAATCGCGCGCTCGATATGGAAGAGGCGCTGATCTTCGAGACCGGCCGTCTGGACGCGACCGGCGTCGACATCGACGAACCCTCGGCCTTCGTCTCGCGCCTTGGCGCCCATGCGCGCAACAGCGAGATCGGCCTGCCAGGCCTCTCCGAGCCTGAGGCCATGCGCCATTATGTGCGCCTGTCGCGCAAGAACTATTCGATCGACGCCGGGCTCTATCCACTCGGCTCATGCACGATGAAACACAATCCGCGTCTGAACGAGAAAATGGCGCGCTTGCCGGGATTCGCCGACATCCATCCGCTGCAGCCGACCTCGACCGTGCAGGGCGCGCTCGAACTCACCAGCGATCTCGCCCGGATATTGATGACCATGACCGGCATGAGCGCGATCGCGATGTCGCCAAAGGCCGGCGCCCATGGCGAGCTTTGCGGCATGATGGCGATCAAGGCCGCGATAGAGGCGCGGGGCGAAGGCGCCACGCGCAATGTCGTGCTGGTGCCCGAATCGGCGCATGGCACCAATCCGGCGACCGCTGCGCTGATCGGTTTTTCCGTGCGCTCGGTGCCGACGGGCGCCGACGGAACCGTCAGTCCCGACGCCGTCAGAAGCGCTCTGGGGCCCGAAGTCGCCGCGATCATGCTGACCAATCCCAATACCTGCGGGCTGTTCGAACGCGAGATCGCCGCCATCGCGCAAGCGATGCATGAAGCAGGTGCGTTCTTTTATTGCGACGGCGCCAATTTCAACGCCATCATGGGTAAGGCGCGTCCCGGCGATCTGGGCGTCGATGCGATGCATATCAATCTGCACAAGACCTTCTCGACCCCGCACGGCGGCGGCGGTCCCGGCGCCGGGCCGGTCGTGCTGTCGAAAGCGCTCGCGCCCTTCGCGCCGGTTCCTTATATCGTTGCGCGGGGCGATACGCTGGACTTTGTCGAGCATATCGAGGGTTCGCAGGCGTTCGGGCGCATGACCGCCTTCCATGGCCAGATGGGCATGTTCGTGCGCGCCATCGCCTTCATTTTATCGCATGGCGCCGACGGACTGAAACAGGCGTCGGAGGACGCGGTGCTCTCGGCCAATTACATCCGGGTCAGCCTCAATGATCTCATGTCGTCGCCCTTCGGCGACCGCCCCTGCATGCATGAAGCTTTGTTCGACGACCGTTGGCTCAAGGAGACCGGGCTGACGACGCTCGATTTCGCCAAGGCGATGATCGACGAAGGCTATCATCCGATGACGGTTTATTTCCCGCTGGTGGTTCATGGCGCGATGCTGATCGAACCCACAGAATCCGAATCGAAGGCCAGCCTCGATCTGTTTATTATGACCTTGCGCGATCTCGCGCTATCGGCGCTCGGCGGCGAGCGCGAGCGCTTTACCGCCGCCCCGCGCCGCGCGCCGCGCAGGCGCCTTGACGAGACGCGCGCCGCGCGCCAGCCCGTGCTCAAATGGACAAAACCGGCGCCGGCTTGAGGCGTCGCCTCACGCGATATTGAGGGCGGCGTCTTGGCGCCAAGCGGCGTTCGCTTCATAGTGGCGGGGAACGAATCCGCTACGTTCGAGCGAAAAAGGGGCGCGTGATGATTTCCAGGGCTTTCGCCCATGGCCGGCTCGCGGCTTTGGCTTGTGCGCTGATCTTCGGCGCGCCCTTCGCGATCGTCAGCGGCTCCGCGCAGCAAGCCGCGCCGGCGACGCCTGGCGTATCGCAACCTGCGCCGGCGGCGCCCGCCGCCCCTGCTCCCGCCGCGACGCCGACGAATCCCGCAGCCAACGCCCCCGCGGCGACGCCTTCCCCGGCTCCAGCCGCCAGCGCGCCGGCAACCCCGCCTTCCGCGCCGCCAGCCGCCCCGACCCCTGGCGCCAATGCGCCAGCCGCGACGCCTCCCGCCGCCGCGCCTCCAACGACGCCCGCCGCGCCGCCGGCCAGTCCGCCCGCCGCGGCGACGCCCGGCGCATCAGGACCCGATGCGCCCGACGATTCCTCGAGCGGCGTTCCACTCGAAATGACCGCTCATCCCGCCGCCTATATCGAAGGCAAGGCGAATTGGACCGAGGGTTTCAGCGCGATTACCGACGCCTTCGGCCTGATCAGGGCGGAACTCGCTAAATCGGGATTGACCGCCTCGGGCCGGCCCATCACGGCCTTTACTGAAACGGACGACACCGGGTTCAGCTATCGCGCGATGATCCCGGTCGACAAGGCGCCCGACGGCAAGACCGCGCTATCGGATTCCGTCAAGCTTGGCCAGACGCCGGCGGGCAAAGCGATGAGATTCGAGCATCGCGGCTCCTATGAAGATATCGATTCGACCTATGAGGCGATCACCGCCTATCTTGACGAAAAGGGATTGGAGGCGGCCAATCTGTTTGTCGAGGAATATCTCAACGACGTCAAAACGCCCGACGATCCCAACCTGCAAGTCGATATCTACGTGCTGCTCAAATGAGCAGTGCGGGAATCGCTATTTTCGATCTTGACGGCACGCTGACGGATTCGCGGCCGGGAATTCTACGCTCGACGCGTTACGCGCTGGGGCGGCTGAACGAGACGACAGGCAAGGCGATTCCCATACCCGAGGAGAGCGCGCTCGATTTCATGATCGGGCCGCCGTTGCGCAACACCTTCGCAACGCTTGTCGGCGACGATCTCGTCGAGCCGATGATGAGTTTTTATCGCGAGCGCTACGCCACGATCGGGTTGTTTGAGAACGCCGTTTATCGGGGCGTCCCGGAAGCGCTGGAGGTTCTGCGCGCCGCAGGCCGCCGCCTGTTCGTTGCGACGTCGAAAAATGAGGCCGACGCCCGCCGCGTCCTCGATCATTTCGGGCTGGCGAAATTCTTCGCCGAAATATATGGCGCGCAAAGCGATGGCGGCCGCGCGATCAAAAGCGACCTTCTCACCTATCTGCTCGGACGCGAGCGCATCGCTGCAAATCCAGCAAACGTCGTCATGATCGGCGATCGCAAATATGACGTCCTGGGAGCGAAGGCGGTCGGGATCGCGGCGATCGGCGCCCTATGGGGTTACGGCGGCCAGGAGGAATTGAGCGAAGCAGGCGCCGACGCGCTGGCTGAAACGCCTCAGCAAATTCCCGCGACGGTCGAGGGTTTGACCCGGGCGGCCGGTTAGGAACTACGCGCTCGCTTCTTGCCAAACCTCGCCCGGCCGGATCGCGTGAAAACGATTGGCTGGCGCGCCGGCCTCGGCCAAAGCGATGCGCAAGGCCTCGGGCGGCGCTTCGATCGCTTCGTCGGTGAGCTGAAAAGTTCCCCAATGATGGGCGATGGCGTTGCGCGCGCCGCAGAGCTCCAGAATTTTCACGGCCTCGGCGGGATTGACGTGGAAATCTCTCATGAACCAGCGCGGCTCGTAGGCGCCGATCGGGATAAGCGCCAGACGCGGCGCACCGTGCTTTTGCCGGATGTCGCTGAAAATGGCGCCATCGCCAAAACCCGTGTCGCCGATGCAATAGATCGCGCCGTCCGGCGTTTCGATCGCAAAGGCGCACCATAGCGCCATGCGACGATCGCCAAGACCGCGCGCCGACCAATGATAGGCCGGCTCAAAATGCACGGCGACTTCGCGCGACAGCGCAACCCGCGCGCCCCAGTCGAAAGGCTCGGCGATGAGCGCCGGATCATGCGCCGCCAGGATCGCGTCATTGCCCAGAGGCAGCAGGATGCGCGCGCGATGTCTTCGTTTCAGCGCGGAAAGCGATGCGAGGTCGAGATGGTCGTAATGGTTGTGCGAAATCAGAATGGCGTCGACGCCAGGCAGATCGTCGAGCGCTACGCCCGGCGGACTGACGCGCGCCGGTCCGATCCATTGCAGAGGGCTCGCGCGCTTCGAGAAGACGGGATCGACGAGAATATTCAGCCCGCGCGTCTGGATCAGAAAACTGGCATGGCCGATCGAGACCACCCGCAGCGCGCCGCCCTCGACCCGCGCAGGCGGCCGATCGGCAAACGGGCTTGCGAAGCTTTTGGGCCAGGGCGCGCGCTTTTCCCTCAGCCTCCAGCGCAGGACGTCCGGTAGGCCGCGATCGGCCGAGCCGCCGGGCGCGAAAAAACGCATTCCATCGAAATGATCGGAAATCGGCCCGGAATAATAGCGATTGCCCGTCATCGCGGCCGAACGCCGCGAGGGGCGAAGGCGTCAGGCATCGCTAAGCATGTCCGGCGACCGCTTTGGGATGATAGAGCTCTTCCAACTTGGCAATGGCGCGCGCATCGAGCTTCAGCGTCAGAGCGGCGATCGCGTCATCAAGATGATGCGGTTTGGAGGCGCCGACAATCGGGGCTGTGATATAGGGCTTCGACAGAACCCAAGCGAGCGCGACGACGGCCGGTTTGACGCCATGCTTCTCCGCCACTTCCACGACACGCCGGCGAATCGCTTCGTCCTGCCGCGAGCCCAAGCCCAGCGTCACGCTATAGGGATCGGTGCGGCCGCGCAGCGTCGACGCCTTTTCGCCGACCCCGGAACCTGCGAGATAGCCGCGCGCCAGCGGCGACCAGGGAATGACGGCGAGGTTCTGGTCGGCGCAAAACTTCATCATCTCGCGCTCCTCCTCGCGATAGATCAGATTGTAGAAATTCTGCATCGAGACGAACTCGACCAGACCCCTCTCGCGCGCGACCGAAACCATGCGCACAAATTGCCACGTCCACATCGACGACGCGCCGACATACAGCGCCTTGCCCGCGCGCACGACGTCATTGAGCGCCTCGACCGTTTCCTCGATCGGGGTGTCATAATCGAAACGGTGGATCTGATAGAGATCGACATAGTCCGTGCCAAGGCGGCGCAAGGAGGCGTCGATCGATTCCATAATATGTTTGCGCGACAGGCCGCGCGCATTGACGTCCGACCCCATCGGACTGCAAACTTTGGTCGCGACGACGACTTCATCGCGCTTGGCGAAATCCTTGAGCGCCCGGCCCAATATCTCCTCGCTCGCCCCGAGCGAATAGACATCGGCGGTGTCGAAGAAATTGATTCCCTTCTCCAGGGCTTCCTTAATGAAGGGCCGCGACGCCTCCTCATCGAGGATCCATTCGCGCCATTTGGGCGAGCCATAGGTCATGCAGCCAAGACAAAGTCTCGAGACTTTCATGCCGGTCTTGCCGAAACGGGTATATTCCATATTAGGTCTCCTGATTGGCTCCGCGGGCGACTTCCGGTCGTGGGAATGTAGACCTTGACCGCTATCGCGCCAGCGTTCGTTCAGATCATACGGAAAACAATATCGTGACCAAAGCGGCAAAAAAGCACAGCGGCGAAACGCGCTCTTCCCAGGCGCATTGGGATTTCTGGGTCGATCGCGGCGGAACGTTCACCGATGTCATTGGCCGCGACCCGCGCGGGCGACTGCATGCGCGCAAACTTCTGTCAGAGAATCCGGCCTATAGCGACGCAGCCGTGCAAGCCATCCGCGACCATCTCGGTCTGGCGCCGGGCGAGCCGATCCCCGTGGGGGCGATCGGCGTCGTGAAAATGGGCACGACGGTCGCGACCAACGCCCTGCTCGAGCGCAAGGGCGAGCGCACGTTGCTGGTGACGACGCGCGGTTTTCGCGATGCGCTCGAAATCGGCTATCAGGCGCGGCCCAAAATATTCGCGCGCAACATCATCAAGCCCGAGCAGCTTTATTCCGACGTCGTCGAGGTCGACGAACGCGTGCTCAGCGACGGAACGATCGAGAAAGCCCCCGATCTTGCCGCCATTCGTGGCGATCTGGCGGCGGCCAAGGCGCGCGGCTTTGGCGCACTCGCCATCGTCTTCATGCACGCCTATCGCTATCCCGAACATGAGCGGCAGGTGGCGCGCCTTGCTCGCGAGCTGGGCTTTGGCCAGGTTTCCGTCAGTCACGAATGTTCGGCGCTCATCAAGCTGGTCGGGCGCGGCGACACGACCGTCGTCGACGCCTATCTCTCGCCGATTCTGGCGCGCTATGTCGCGCGCGTGTCGAAGGAGCTGGATGTGGCGCGCACCGGCGCGCGCGTGATGTTCATGATGTCGTCGGGCGGCTTGACCGCGGCGGAGCTGTTCGCCGGCAAAGACGCGATCCTTTCGGGCCCGGCGGGCGGCGTCGTCGCGATGGCGCAGACCGGCGCGAGCGCCGGTTTTGATCGCGTCATCGGCTTCGATATGGGCGGCACGTCGACCGATGTCGCCCATTTCGATGGCGAATATGAGCGCGCGTTCGAAACCGAAGTCGCCGGCGTGCGCATGCGCGCGCCGATGATGATGATCCACACCGTCGCGGCGGGCGGCGGCTCGATCCTGCGTTACGACGGCGCGCGCTTTCGCGTCGGGCCGGATTCGGCCGGCGCCAATCCCGGCCCGAAATGCTACCGGCGCGGCGGGCCGCTCGCCGTCACCGACGCCAATCTGATGACCGGCAAGCTGATCCCCGATTTCTTTCCGAAAATCTTCGGACCGGAACAGAACGAAGCGCTCGACGGCCAAAGCGTCTCGCGCGCCTTCGCGGATATGGCGGAGCAAGTGGGCGACGGGCGCAGCGCCGAAGAGGTCGCCGACGGGTTCATCGCCATCGCAGTGGCCAAAATGGCCGAGGCGATCAAGAAAATATCGGTGGCGCGCGGTTATGACGTCACGCGCTATGCGCTCAATTGTTTTGGCGGCGCCGGCGGCCAGCACGCCTGCGACGTCGCCGACGCGCTATCGATCAAGACCGTGCTGATTCATCCGCTGTCATCGCTGTTATCGGCCTATGGCATGGGCCTTGCCGATATCAGCGCCAGTCGCGGCCAGGGCATCGAAGAGCCGCTGGCGCCGGCCGCGCTGGAGCAGATCGCGACGCTGGCCAACGCGCTCGGGCGCCAGGCAATCGACGAGGTCGCCAGCCAGGGCGTGGCGCGCGCCGATATCGCCCTGCATGTGCGCGCGCAATTGCGCTATGCCGGCTCGGACACCGCGCTTGAAGTGAAGTCGGGAAGCATCGCGGCGATGCGCCGCGCCTTCGAGACCGCGCATAAAGCGCGTTTTGGCTTCATCGACCCGGCCAAAGCCCTGGTGATCGAAGCGATCAATGTGGAGGCGGTCGGCGGCGCCGCGCGCTTTTCCGAACGGGCGAGGCCCAAGGCCAAGGCGGCCGCGCCGGAGCCAGTGCGCGCCACGCGCTTTTTCTCGAATGGCCAATGGCGCGACGCCCATGTTTTCCTGCGCGAAAATCTCGCGCTTGGCGCTGAAGTAGACGGCCCGGCGCTGATCCTCGAGCCGCACCAGACGATCGTCGTCGAGGATGGCTGGCGCGCCCAGATCACGCAGAAGAATCACGTCGTCCTGCGGCGCGTCGCCGCCATCGCGCATCGCGAAGCGATCGGCGCCAAGGCCGATCCGGTGATGCTGGAGATCTTCAACAATCTTTTCATGTCGATCGCCGAGCAAATGGGCGTAACGCTGCAAAACACCGCCTATTCCGTCAACATCAAGGAGCGGCTCGACTTCTCCTGCGCGGTGTTCGATCGGCACGGAAGGCTCGTCGCCAATGCGCCGCATATGCCGGTGCATCTGGGCTCGATGGATCGCTCGGTCGAGACGATCATCCGCCTCAACGAGGGACGCATTCACGCCGGCGACGTTTTCGCGCTCAACGCGCCCTATAACGGCGGCACGCATCTGCCCGACATCACCGTCTGTACGCCGGTGTTCGACGAGCGCGGCAAGACCATCCTGTTCTGGACCGCGTCGCGCGGCCATCACGCCGATGTCGGCGGCGTTTCGCCGGGATCGATGAGCCCGCGCGCCACCAATATTCTCGAAGAAGGCGTCTATATCGACAATTTCACGCTGGTCGAGCGCGGGCGTTTTCGCGAAAAAGAACTTTACGCGCTGCTCGAAGGCGGCCCCTACCCCGCGCGCAATCCGCTGCAAAACGTCAATGACCTGAAGGCGCAGATCGCCGCCAATGAAAAGGGCGCGCAGGAACTCAAGCGCATGGTCGACCAGTTCTCGCTGGCGACGGTCGAAGCCTATATGGGCCATGTCCAGGACAATGCCGCCGAAAGCGTGCGCCGCGTCATCGACCGATTGAAGGACAGCACATTCTCCTGCGAGATGGATCAGGGCGCCGTCATCAAGGTGAAGATCAGCGTCGACCGGGAAAAGCGCGAAGCGACCGTCGATTTTACCGGGACCTCGCCGCAGCAGCCGACCAATTTCAATGCGCCCGAGCCGGTCGCCCGGGCCGCCGTGCTTTATGTCTTCCGCGTCATGGTGGAAGACGAAATCCCGATGAATGCCGGCTGCCTGCGCCCGATCCGCATCATCATCCCCGAAGGATCGATGCTGTCGCCGCAATATCCCGCCGCGGTGGTCGCCGGCAATGTCGAGACGTCGCAGGCGGTGACCGATACTTTGTTCGGCGCGCTGGGCGCGCTGGGTTCGGCGCAGGGCACGATGAACAATGTGACCTTCGGCAACGCCCGCTATCAATATTACGAGACGATCTGCTCGGGCGCGCCGGCGGGGCGCGGCTTCAATGGCGCCAGCGGCGTCCATACCCACATGACCAATTCGCGCCTGACCGATCCCGAAGTGCTGGAATCGCGCTTTCCCGTCGTGCTGGAGGATTTCCATATCCGCCGCGGCTCGGGCGGCAAGGGACAATGGCATGCGGGCGACGGCACGATGCGCAAGTTGCGCTTCCGGGAGCGCATGGATCTGGCGCTGCTGACCGGCCATCGCCGCGTCCCTAATTTCGGGATGGAGGGCGGCGCGACCGGGGAGCTCGGACGCAATTTCGTCGAGAGAAAGGATGGACGCGTCGAGGAGCTCGAAGGCTGCGCGCAAACCGTTCTGGAGGCGGGCGAGACGATCGTGATCGTGACGCCGACGGGCGGCGGCTGGGGCAAGGCGGAGTGAATGGCGTCATTCGCGGCCTCCTCGCCTATGTCAGCGGAACTTCGCCCTTGCCGCCGCCAGCTCGGCATGTCGCAACCGGCCCTCGGCAGCCCTACGGCGCACCGAGATTAAGACTCCAGCGTTGACCGAAGAGAACAGCTCGGGCCGCGGCGGAAAGGATCACTGTTCGGACGGCGCCATAGACCCGTCATCCAGTGCTGGGATGAACCAGCGGCGGAGCGCTTCTTGCAATCCGTCTATGCTGTCTTCCTCGCCGGCCCAGGCGATGCAGGCATCGGGACGGATCAGCATCGAAGGCCCTGTATCGACGGCGACGCAACGAACTCTCTGCGTGCTGGCTACAACGAGCTTGGAAGCCTTCCCCTCGGTTGAAGCATCGAGAAGAACGCCCGTGCCATCCTGGATGAGAGCGTAGAGCGAGACTTGCGTCTTGCCGTGGTGGATCGGCCTGTCGCCAATCAATCGTCCGACTTCGTCGCGCTCCGACCCGAAATCGTAACGGATGGAAAGGCCGCTCGTCATCTCGCCGATGAGTCGATTGACGTCATCGAGTTGCATGAGGTTCGCCACGAGGTCTCGCATGGCGCCCGATTGCGGATCGGGCCGCATGATGGCGACCTGGGCAAGGGTGTTGGCCAGAACGGCTTCGGCGACGGGCCGACGCTCGTCCGTATAGGTGTCGAGCAGGCTTTCGGGCGCCTCGCCGCGTATCACGGCGGCGAGCTTCCAGCCGAGGTTCGCCGCGTCGACGAGCCCGAGGGTCAGGCCCTGACCGCCGAACGGCGTGTGGATATGCGCCGCATCGCCGGCGAGCAGCACGCGGCCTCGGCGATAGGAGTCGACAAGCCGCGTGTTGTCCGTCCATCGGCTCCCGCTTTCGAGCGCCTTCACACGGACGTCCGCGCCGCTGACGCGGCGCAGCACGTCTTCGATTTCCTCGCGGGTCACCGGCGCCTGCCGATCTTCAGGCGGACCGGTGAACTCGAGCATGACCAACCGGCCGGGAAACGGCCCGTAGGAGAACACACCGCCCGATGTGCGCCGCCAACCCATGGGCGCCAGGCGTTCGGGATGGTCGATCTCAGCGACGGCCTGGTAGAAGGTCGACGACGGCTCCGTGCCGGGGAAGTCGAAGCCGGCTTTTCTGCGGATGAAGCTGCGTCCCCCGTCGCAACCCACGAGGTAGGCGCAGCGGATATGGTCCGCGCCTGTCGGAGTGGTCCATTCCACATCGACGCCGTCCGCCTGCTGGACGAAGTTCGTGACGTCACATTCGCGGCGCACGTCGACCCCGAGCACGCGGGCGCGGTCGGCCAGCATCGCTTCGAGGGCCTGCTGATCCACGGGGTGGGACCGCCGCTGCGGCTCGTTCTGCGCGTCCTTTCGGATCAGGGCGAGGCCGGCGAAATGGCCGCTGTATTTCGATCCCTTAGCGCGCGGGTCAGCCCCGGCCTGCGTCATCGCCGCGAAGCTGCGGGCCTCCGCAGCGGCGATGGCCGCCGCCATGCCGCGGCGCTCCAACGCTTCGAGTCCCAGCGGTCCGAGCCCGCCAGCCTTCATGTCCAGGCTCGCGGCGGCCAGACGCTCCAGCACGAGGACGCGCACGCCGCCCAACGTCAGCTCGATGGCGGTCAGGAGTCCGACCGGTCCGGCTCCGACGACGACGACATCAATTTGTTCTTTCATATATCGCGCTCCAATTTGCCGTCCTCAGACGGGCGCCGTCATGACCTAGCGGGCTCCATCAACCGCTGCGTTTCAGCGCAGGCCTCCGGCGGCGAGGAGTTTTTCACCGGTCAGCCATCGTGCGTCGTCGGAAGCCAGGAACACGACCAAGGCGGCGATGTCGTCCGGCTGGCCGATACGACCAAGCGGGGTCCGCGCGACGACTAACTCTTTGAATTCCGGGCTCAGACCGGCGCGCGAACCTTCGGTTTCCACGAGACCAGGGTTGATGGCGTTGACGTGGATTTTGCGCGCACCGAGTTCACTGGCCAGCACGCCGGTGATGACATCCACCGCGCCTTTGGAGCCGGCGTAAACCGCCAGTTGCGGCCAGAAACCGCTGGTCACGTTGGAGGAGATGTTAATCACGCTGCCGCCTTCCCCGAGATGCTTGACGGCGGCCTGGGTCGTCAACAACACGCCGAGCACGTTAACGTCGAATACCCTGCGATAAAGCTCCTCCGTCACGGCTCGGCGAAAGTTCGTAGACGCCGCAGTTGTTGACCAACACGTCGAGGCGAGCGAAGGCCTTTATCGCCGCCTCGATCAGGCCTTTGGCCTGGTCGGCCTTAGACACATCTCCTTGCACCGCTATGGCCTTTCCGCCGGCGCTGCCGATGGCGTCGACGACGGCGTCCGCGCCGGCCTTGCTCGACGCATAGTTCACCACGACCGCGGCGCCTTCCGCCGCGAGCGCTTTGGCGATTGCGGCGCCGATACCCTTGGAAGCTCCGGTCACCACTGCGACCTTGCCTGCGAGTTTCGACATGAGTCTGCCCCTTCTGCTGACTGTCCGGCGGTCGGGTTGGCGCACAAAGCTGCGCTATTTATGTATCGAATCTATTTACATACTTAGTACATGTAAACATCATCATGAGTTACATGTCAAGGCCGACCGTCGATCCCGCACGCGCCTCGCCACCCGGCAAGGCGCCCTCAACGGCGGCTGGATTGGTCGGACCCACCCGGCAAGCACCTCCAGGGGCGGCTTGAGAGAGTGGCCGAGTTTCGTCAGCTCATGGTCCACCCTCGGGCCGCCGTCGCGAACGCCGTGCGTCCATCAGACCATCGCGTTCGACGCCGCGTAGCGTCAGGGTCAGCGTGCGGCGCTCGGCGCCCGCAATGGCCCGCTGCAGCGCGTTGAAGCGCATGCGGCCGTCCGACAAGGCGCCGACGACCATCGCCGAGACATGCTACCAGGGATTGGGCTGAGTGTTTCTCTTGCGAATGGCTTCTTTCGTTTTCGGAATAAGTACGTCCAACATATTTACGGCGTTCGCTTGCACGTCTTCGATAAATGGACGGAAACTCTCGTTGTATTCCTGGAAGGCCAATTCGAAGTCGCCGTGGGTTTTTTCAAACGCATCAGCCAACGCGCCAGCGCCGATTATCGCCAACGACCCACCCATGCCTGCAGCCGGAGAGGCGCAATAAGCGGCGTCGCCCACAAGCGCCACTCTGCCTTTTGTCCATGACGACATTTTTATCTGATTCACCTTGTCGAAATAGAACGTCTTCGAGTTACTGACCTCTTCCAATAATTCCTGAGTTCTCCAGCCCTGTCCGGTGAACTGCTCGGAGATGATCTTTCGTTGTTGTTCCTCGTCGCGATAGTCGTAGGGGATCTCTGTTTCCGAAGAGAAGCAAAGAACGATGTCTGTCTTGTTATTGTAGGCGTTAAGCATCACAGCTTTGCCCGGCACGTTATACATCTGTGTGGTGTTTTCCTTGATCAACAGTTTGTCGACGATCGTTATAGAGAAATATTGACCGAGGAAATGTGTGTATTCAGCCTCTTCGCCAAACTGCAATTTTCGGACAAGCGAATGGTTGCCGTCGCAGCCAAATACCAAAGCAAACGAGCGCTTCGAGCCGTCTTTGAGGGAAACATTGATACCGTTTGTCGTTTCGTCCAAAGCGGCGACGCTGTTGTTGAAAACGAACTCCACATCGTCTTTTACGGAACCGAACATAATATCCAGAAGTGCATCGCGTTCCACTTCCCAGTCATCGTCAGCGCGTTCGGCATCCGGCTGCGGCCGGATTGATCCCTCGGTGACGTCATCGGAGTTTTTGAACTCGGTCCCTTCCATCTCCAAGCGGTTTGATTGAACCTGCTCGAACAGGCCCATGCGTTTCAGGATGTCCTTGGCTTCCTTACCGATATTAGCGGGCGTGCCGCCTTTTTTGAGGTCTTTCGCAATCTCGACAACCGTCACTTTGTAGCCGAGTCTATTCAGCCAATACGCGGTCGCCAGTCCCGCGAAACTCGCCCCGGAAACGAGGACATCTTTGTTTGGCGTAGTTGCTGCCGCAGCATCATCGGCTTGCTTTCCCATTTACCCCGTCCCATCATGTATGGATACTAAATATGTATTGAATAATATTATGTACTAAGTATAATAAAAGAGGTTTTGGGAGCTTGTCAATGTCGCCGGATCGCCGAACCCGTAAGCGTCTCGCCACGCGGCAAGGCATCTCCAATACCGCCACGCTCCTCTTCATCGAGCGGGGCTTTGATCACGTGACGGTAGACGAGATTGCGGACGCCGCCGACGTCGGACGGATGACGGTGTTCAATCACTTCCCCCGCAAGGAGGACATGTTCTTCGATCGCGACGAAGAAGGCCGCGAGATGCTGCGCGAAGCCTTGCGGCAGCGCGATCCCCGCGTCGCGCCTATCGAGGCGTACCGTCTGCTCGCGCATCGGCTGATCGCGGAACAGAGCCCTTACCTCAGTTTTTCTGAGGAGGGCCAACGCTTCATCGAGACGATCGAGCGCAGCGAAACCCTCAAGGCTCGGGCGAGGGCGATCCGCGACGAGCTCGCGCAAGTCGTAACGGTGGCGCTATCTGAATGCGCAGGGCGAGAACCAACCGATCCCGACGCCTATCTGGCCGCCAATCTCCTCCTGGCGACGTGGACCGTGGCCTTCATCCAGGCGCACCGGACCTTTCGACAGAGCCGAGATGCAGAGGAAGCGAAAGCCGCCTTTCTCGCGACTGTCGACAAGGGAAGCGTCGGCCTGAAAGCCGCAATGGCGGGCACGCCATACGGCTGAGCAATCGACCCGGCCTCACGGGTATGCCGCCTTTGCGCTCCGGCGCGTCCGATCTCTCGAAGGCCCTTGAATTCCGGGCAGAGGCGCTTCGTCGAAATGCTCACCATTTGAAACATGGCAAACGTCGCTTTTGCGTCGAAGTCGGTCACCCGACTGGCTGGCGCCGAACATTAAAGTTCGTCCCCTAACTGTTGCCGATCAATATGCCGGCGGCGAGCACGAGCGCGCCGCCGAGCATGACTTTGGCGGCGGCGGCCAGCGGCGGCGTGCTCATGAACTTCCACTGGATCACGGCAATCGAGATCAGTTCGATCACGACGACGATGCAGGCGATGACCGTTGCGGTGTAAAAGTTCGGAATGAGGTAAGGCAGCGTATGGCCGATGCCGCCGGCGAAGGTCATGACGCCGCAGGCGAGGCCGCGCAACAGCGGCGCGCCACGCCCCGAGAGCTTGCCATCGTCAGCCAAAGCTTCGGCGAAGCCCATCGATATGCCGGCGCCGATCGAGGCCGCCATGCCGACCAGAAACGCGTTCCAGGGATTATGGGTGGCGAAAGCGGCGGCGAACACCGGCGCCAAAGTCGACACCGAGCCGTCCATCAGGCCGACCAGCCCAGGCTGAATGATTTGTAAGATGAAGCGCCGCCTGGCGTCGTCATCCTCGCCGGCGCGAACGTCGCCGGGCAGATGCTCCGCCTCGATTTGCGCGGCGGTGTTTTCGTGCTCCGCCTCCGCCGCGGCGAGATCGCCAAGCAGCTTGCGGATGGCGGCGTCGGTCGTGCGGCTCGCCGCCTGCTGATAGAAGCGCGCGGCGTCCTGCTCCATCTGCCGCGCCTGGCGCCGCACGACATCGACCCCGAGCGGGCGAAGCTGCCAAATCGGGCGGCGCTGCACCCAGCCGCGAACATCCTGGCGCCGAACGAGCGGAATGTGATCGCCGAATTTCTGGACGAAGAGATCGATCAATTGACGACGGTGCGCGTTTTCCTCCGCCGCCATATCGGTGAAGACATGGGCGCTGGCGGGATAGTTCTCCCGCAGGCCATCCGCGAAATCGGCGTAAATGCGGCCATCTTCCTCCTCGCTGCTGATGGCCAGCGCAAGAAGCTCGCGCTCGCTGAGGTCGATAAAGCGCCGCGTCGTCATTTTCGCTCCCGGACATTTGGAATTGTCGCGCGCGGCTCTTGTCCAGGGGCGCGACGATCGGTATATAAGGCCTTGAGAAACCTATAGTTTTTAGCCATTCTAAACTACGCGGCCGCCATGATCGTTTGTTCCTGCAACGTTCTGTCCCATACGCAAATCCTCGCGACGCTCGACAGCGAGGACGATGCGCGTCCCCGTTCGCCCGCTCAGGCTTATGGTTGCCTGGGCTGCGCTCCTCAATGCGGCCGCTGCCTCGTTACCGTCCGCGCCCTGCTGGCGCATGCGCGCGGCGCCAATTGCAACGTCGGCTGCGCCATCTGCCCCGGCGCCGCCGGCGAGGACCATTCCCACCACAACGCGCACCCGCACGCCCCCGTGCCCTTCCTGATCGCGGCCGAATAAAGCGCGCGTCTCGACCTTGCCTGTCGATCACTCATTGCCCTCAGAGTAGAACTATTCTAAACTGAGCTCCAGCGACCGGTCAATTCACCGGCCGCGATGCGCAGGGAGCGACAAATGAAGGGCGATACGAAAATCGTTGAATATCTCAACAAGGGTCTGCGCAGCGAATTGACCGCCATCAGCCAATATTGGCTGCATTATCGCCTGCTCGACAATTGGGGCCTCAATGGCCTGGCCAAGCAATGGCGCGAGGAATCGATCGAGGAAATGCGCCATGCCGATCGCTTCATCGATCGCATCATCTTCCTCGAAGGCTTTCCCAATCTCCAGATGCTCAACCCGCTCGTCATCGGACAGAACGTGCAGGAGATCATCACAGCCGACCTGGGCGCCGAGGTCGAAGCCCGCGCGCTTTACCAGGAAGCGGCCGAATATTGCATCAAGATGAAGGATTATCCGAGCCGCGACCTGTTTGTCCTGCTGATGTCGGACGAGGAGGGGCATATCGACTTCCTCGAAACGCAGCTCGATCTCATCAAACGCATCGGCCTCGAACGCTACACGCAGGCCCATATCGCGGGGCTTGGCGAGGGCGGAACGCCGGGGCTGCGCGGCGAAAAATAAGAAGGCTGGGTTCCAGCGGCCCGGGACGGCCTAGCGGATCATGACCACTGGCGCGCCGATGCTGACGCGGTCGAAAAGATCGATCACGTCTTCATTGAGCATGCGGATGCAGCCATAGGACGCTGCGGTTCCCACCGAAGCGCGCATCGCCATCGTCGTGCCGTGAATGGCGACTTCGTCGCGATCGAGGGTGATCGCCCGGGCGCCCATCGGATTGTGCGGCGACCCGCCGGGGATCACGTCGGGCAGTTCCGGATGGTCGCGCTTGACCGATTCAGGCGGCGACCAGGCTGGCGAGACATATTTGCCGTCGACTTTGGCGTAGCCGCTCCATTCCTTGCCATGCTTGGCGACCGCGACGGGATAAGCGATCGCCGATTGTGGGCCGGTGACCAGAAACAGCTTCCGCGCGCTCTGGCTGATGACGATCGTGCCAATTCCATAGGGCGAGGGGAAAGCGACCGCCTCGCGCGCCTGCGCCAGGGACGCGCCCGTCAATGCGACGCCAAGCCCGATCGCCGCCGCGCGCCAGTTTCGCATCGCTGTCATTCCTGATCCGTCCGCGGCCGGGAGGTCGGCCGAATGGTGAGGATCAGAATACCATTTGCGCGCCTCGCCCGCGGCAAAGCCATCGGAGTTGGTAAACTTTGTGCAAAATCAGGGCGCGATCGGCCTGTTGGACGCCGGTTCCGCGCTTTCTATAGTATTTATCGACTGAATCGCTTATGTAATCGATAGCGGATGGGGTCCGAAAGGCCAAACGATGCTGACGAACAAGGGAAAATACGGCCTGAAGGCGATGGTCCATCTGGCGGGGCTTGAGCCGGGCCGGCCGGCCTTGGTGGCCGACATCGCGGCGATCAACGGCATCCCCAAGAAATTCCTCGACGCGATCCTGGGCGAATTGCGCACGGCGGGGCTGGTCCATTCCAAAAAGGGCCGCGGCGGCGGCTATGTGCTCGCCAAGCGCCCCTCGCAGATCATGGTCGGCGACATCGTGCGGGCGCTCGACGGGCCGCTGGCGCCGATCGCCTGCGCCAGCAAGGGCTATTACAGACGCTGCGACGATTGCCCGACCGAGGGCAATTGCACGGTCCGGTTGATGATGCTGGAAGTGCGCAATTCGATCGCGTCGGTTCTCGACAATCGCTCCCTCGCCTCGATGCGCGCGCTGGCCGACGTCGATGAAGCGAACCTGATGTACTACATCTGAGCCGAGGCTTCAGCCTCTGGCCGGTTTCCGTCGCGACGATTTCTGCGACCTGGCGTGCGCATCGGCATTGGCGTGAAAATCGACGATGCGCGGCGCGATCAGCGCGCGAAAGCGCGAACCGTTGAAGACGCCGTAATGGCCAACGTCTTTTTGCAGATAGTGAACCTTCAGTTCGTCGGGAATATTCGGGCAAAGCTCCTGCGCCGCATAGGTCTGGCCGACGCCTGAAATGTCGTCATTTTCGCCCTCGACCGTCATCAGCGCGCAGCGATGAATCGCCTTGAGATCGATCGCCGTCCCGCGGTGTTTCATCTCGCCTTTGGGCAGGGAATGCTCCACGAATACGGTCTCGATCGTCTGCATGTAATATTCGGCCGTGAGATCCATCACCGCCATATATTCATCGTAGAATTCGCGATGTTTCTCCGCTGAATCGCCGTCGCCGGAGACGAGGTGATTGAACATGTCGACATGGGCGTTGACGTGCCGGTCGAGGTTCATCGCCATGAAGCCTGACAATTGCAGGAAGCCGGGATAGACGACGCGCCCGAAGCCGGCGTGAGGAAAGGGAACGACATTCAGGCAATTGTCGCGAAACCACGCGACGCCGCGCCGTTCCGCCAGGAGATTGACCGCCGTCGGGCTGCGCCGCGTGTCGATCGGTCCGCCCATCAGCGTCATCGACGCGGGGATATCGCTATGATTTTCGGCCTCCATCAATGCGACCGCCGCGATCAGCGGCACGGCGGGCTGACAAACGCCAATGGTATGGGCGCCCGGTCCCAGCACCCCTAACATCTCGCGCAGATAAACAATGTAATCGTCGAGGTCGAAACCGCCGGCGGCGAGCGAGACCATCCGGGAGTTGGTCCAGTCGGTGATGTAGACTTCGTGAGTCGGGAGGAACGCTTCGACCGTGCCGCGCAGCAGCGTCGCGTAATGGCCGGACATCGGCGCGACGATCAGGAGTTTGGGTTGCGGCGCGCGCAGCTTCACTCCCTCGCGGACGAAATGAAGGAGGCTGCAAAAAGGGCGCTCCCACACAACCTCCTCTCTCACCGTCACGGGGACGCCATCGACCGCCGTGCGCTGTAGACCGAAAGCCGGCTTTCCGTAGCGACGCGTCATCCGTTCGAACAATTCGGCGCCGGCGGCGATATTCTTGCCGAACGGCGTATTGGTGAGTGGGTTGAAAGGATTGGCGAAAACGAGCCGACTGGCGTTTGAAATCGCGCGCGCCGGTCCCAGCGCCGCAAGCGCCATTTCGTACATCTGATAGGAAAAATTCATTTGTCCGACCACCCTTGCCGCGACGCGCGGCGCCCCGAACGTCACTCACGCTGGACCTTATAAGTTAAGGTTCCTATTTAAACTAATCAACGTCACAAAAGGTATAAGAAGCGCGCGCCGAGGATCGTTCCGCCCTTCATTCGCAGGGTTTCCAAAACGCCGGCGACGCGCGTTATCGGCGTGTTGAAAAAGGGCAAGGATTGCGCTCACGTCCCGCCTTGAGGCTTGGCGGCGAAGGGCGCGCGGCCGCTGGCGAGCGCGTCGGCCAGAAGATCCAGACGATCCTGACCCCAGAAAATCTCGCCATTGAGCACGTAGCAGGGCGCGCCGAAGACGCCGGCCGCGATGGCGTCGAGGCGATTGCGCTCGTAGGCGGCGCGAATGGCTGGCGAATTGGCGCTGGCGAGAACGGATGGCGGGTCAAACCCCGTTTCTTGCAGCAGACGCGTCAGAGCGGCCGCATCGGCAAGATTTTCCTGGTTCTCCCAAACGCCATTGAATGCTTTTTGCACGAGATCGGCGGGGTCGCCGCCGGCGGCGACGACAGCCAGAACGGCGCAATTGGCAAGGTCCGCGTCGTAAGGCCAATGTTTGGGCCAGAGATGAAACGCGAGGCCGCGCTTCTCGCGCCAGCGCTGCAATTCAACCGTGCGATAGGCCTGGCGGGCGGGGTGACGCCTGGCCAGCGGCAGGCCGCCGGTTTCCGAGAAGACCTCGTTCAGCAGCACCGGTTTGTAAACGATGCTCGCGTCGTGACGGCGCGCGATATCGAGGAAATGCCTGTGCCCGATATAAGCCCACGGGCTCACCAGCGAAAAATAATAGTCTATACTGCGGGACATTGCGGCTCCGGCTTTCGTATGCGCCCTTACGGACGCGCATTTGGACGGCGAACTTCAGCGCCGCGCCCCCCGCAGGACTGGAAACCCGCGCATCTTCGCAAAATCATCCCGGCGGCTTGGTCGCCGCGGCGCTCGGCTTTGCTTCGGCGTGAGGCGCCGCGCTCTTGGCTATTTCCGGCGACGGCGCCGCGGCGCGCTTGACACCGTGCAGGAGATCGACGGCCGCGATCAATTGATTGTCGGCCTTGGGCTCGGCCGGCACATAGGCCTGTGAAGCTGTCGTCTTCTCGTCGTCGCCATTCCTGAGATGGCCCTTGAGCGAAGCCTCGCCCTCCATGTCGTCCTTGCCCTTCAGATCATCCGGGACGTCCTCGAGGATCTGAATGTCGGGTTCGATGCCCTTGGCCTGGATCGAGCGGCCGGACGGCGTGTAATAGCGCGCCGTCGTCAGGGTCAAGGCGCCGTTCTCGCCAAGCGGCATGATCGTCTGCACTGAACCCTTGCCGAAGGAGCGGCTGCCGATCAATGTCGCGCGCTTGTGATCTTGCAAGGCGCCCGAGACGATCTCCGACGCCGAGGCCGAACCGCCGTTGATGAGCACGACAAGCGGCCTGCCATGCGAGAGATCGGCGCCGGGCCGCGCGTCGTAGCGCTGCGTCTGCTCGACATTGCGTCCGCGCGTCGACACGATCTCGCCGCGGTCCAGGAAGGCGTTGACGATTTCGATCGACTGATCGAGCAGCCCGCCGGGATTGTTGCGCAAGTCAAGAATATAGCCCTTGAGCTTGCCGCCCGGCGCGTCCTCGAACTTGTCCATCGCGTTCTTGAGGCCGTCGAACGATTGTTCGTCGAACTGATTGATGCGGATATAGCCGATATCGCCGTCCTCGACATGCGAGCGCACTGAACGCACCTTGATGATGTCGCGAACGATCTTGAATTCCTTGATCTCCTTGGTCGCGCCGCGCGAGACCTTGAGCCGAACCGTTGAGTTCGGGGCGCCGCGCATCTTGTCCGCCGCCTGATCGAACGTCAGCGCCTTGGCCGGCTGATCGTCGATTTCGGTGATGATGTCGCCAGAGAGAATGCCCGCTTTGGCCGCCGGCGTATCGTCGATCGGCGTGATAATCTTGACGAGTCCGTCCTCCTCCATGATTTCGACGCCGATGCCGCCAAATTCGCCCTTGATCTGCTCCTGCCTGTCGCGAAAACCTTTAGCGTCGAGGTAGCTCGAATGCGGATCGAGCGAGGTGAGCATGCCGTTGATCGCCGCTTCAATGAGTTTGCCCTCGTCAGGCTTCTCCACATAATTGTTGTTCACTTTTTCGATAACGTCGCCCAGCAGATTGAGCTGACGATAGGTGTCGGTCGGCGCGGCGAAGGCGCCGTTGCCCATGAGAGGCGCGGAACGCGGGATCAGCGCGGCCGATGCAACGCCGATCGCGACGCCCAAAGCGATATAGGAAACCTTGCGCAGCATGCGCACGCCCTTTCATGGAACCTATCCAGCATTCTGCGGATAGACACGACTCTGCCGGACATTGTGCCCCGGCTTGGCGTTCTCGGCAATCTTCAACCGCGCCATGCGCTTTCGAGGCGCGTTGATGCAGTTTTCGCCACATTTGACGTAGGACGCCTCGCTCCTGTCAATTATTCCGAGCGACCGCGCATTGGAGGCGAAACGGCCGCCGTCTTCAACGGCCCTGGAAGACAAAACGTCCAACGATTGAGACGACCTGACCATCAAGGCCATTGATTCTATGACAGGCCATGGGCTGACGGCTTCCGGCGACACCCGTCATGATGGCGTTCGACAACGAGAGTCGGCGGCAAAGCCGACGCCGACCCCACGGCGCTCTCTATGTCCGGCAAGAAGCCCGAAGTCAAAACCCGCCGGTCGGGGCCGGCCGACAGACCTTGAACGGCGCGCAACGCGCCGCGGCGGGCAGGTCGGCCCCCATGTCGACTGTCAGAGTCGCAATACCCATTCTCGCATAGGCTTGGCGGGTGCGGACCAGCTGGTTGCCCGACAAGGCGCCGATGGAGCCGGCGACCGTCCTAGGCCGCGCGCGGCTGTTCGCCGAACCGGCCGTAGAACGTCTCGCCCTTCTTGGCCATGTCGATCAGCAGCGCATTGGGCGTGAAGCGGTCGCCGTGCTTGGCGGCGAGCGATTGGGCCAAAGCGACAAAACGCGCCACGCCCATGCCGTCGATATAGGAGAGCGTGCCGCCCGCGAAGGGCGCAAAGCCGAATCCAAGGATCGAACCGACATCGGCTTCGCGCGGATCTGTCACGACATTCTCTTCCATGCATCGCGCCGCTTCCAGCGATTGCACGACAAGGAACCGCTCCTTCAATTCCTGCACGCTGAGCGTGTCAGGATCGAGCGCTTTGCCAGCGATCTTGGCGAGGCCTGGCCACAAACTCTTCGGGCCCTTCTCGGGATAGTCGTAGAAGCCTTTTCCGTTCTTGCGGCCAAGGCGCTTCTCAGTCACGACCATCGCATCGAGCAGCTTCTCCTGCCCCGGATCGACGGCATTGGCGCCAAGGTCCTTTTTGGCGGCCTGGAGAATGCGCCAGCCGAGATCAATCGCCGTCTCATCGTTGAGCGATAGCGGACCGACCGGCATGCCGGCCATTTTCGCCGTATTCTCGATCATCGCCGGCGGCACGCCCTCCATCAGCATGCGATGGCCCTCGCCGATGAAGGCGCCGACGCAGCGGTTGGCGTAGAATCCGCGGCAATCGTTGACGACGATCGGCGTCTTCTTGATCGCGCGCACAAAATCCATCGCGGTCGCGAGCGCTTTGGCCCCCGTCTTTTCGCCCACGATGATTTCGACCAGCATCATCCTGTCGACCGGCGAGAAGAAATGCACGCCGATGAAATCTTCCGGCTTGAGCGAGGTTTCCGCCAGCGAGGTGATCGGCAGGGTCGAAGTGTTGGTCGCGAATATGACGTCCGGCCCCAGCACGGCCTGCGCCTTTTTCGTCGCCTCGGCCTTCACGGCGCGATCCTCGAACACCGCTTCAACGACGAGATCGCAACCGGCGAGATCGTTGTAATCGGCGCTCGGCTTGATGCGCTCCAGCAACGCGTCGCGATCGGCGGATTTGGCGCGGCCCTTGGCGATCTGGTTGCTGATGATTTTATGCGAATAGGCCTTGCCTTTGTCGGCCGATTCCTGATCGCGATCGATCAGCACGACGTCGAGCCCGGCATTGGCGCTGACATAAGCGATGCCGGCGCCCATGAAGCCGGCGCCGATGATTCCGACCTTGCGCAGCTTGGTCGCGGGGATATCGGCGGGGCGACGCGCGCCCTTGTTGAGTTCGCCCATCGAGACGAACAGCGAGCGGATCATCGCGGCCGCTTCCTTCGAGAGCACGATTTTCGCGAAATAGCGCGCTTCCACCGCCAATGCGAGGTCGATCGGCAATTGCAACCCTTCATAGACGCATTGCAGGATCGCTTTGGCGGCGGGATAATTGTCATAGGTCTCGCGGCGATAGATCGCATTGGCAGGCGGCCAGGTCATCATGCCGGCGGGCGAGAAGACGCGGCCGGACGGCAGTTTGAACTTCGGGTCATCCCAGGGCGCTTTGGCGTTCGGATTGGCCTTCACCCAATCCTTGGCGCGCTGGAGGATTTCCCCAGCCGGCGCCACCTCATGAACAAGCCCCATCGCCTTGGCCGCGGCCGGTTTGATCTGGTCGCCCTTGAACAGCATCTGCAAGGCGTCGCCTGTCTGCATCAGCCGCGCGACGCGTTGTGTGCCGCCGCCGCCGGGGAACAGGCCAACCTTGATCTCTGGCAGCCCGACGCGGACTTTCTCGCCATCGGCGACGACGCGGTAATGGCAGGCGAGCGCAAGCTCGAAACCACCGCCCATGCACACGCCATTGATCGCCGCGGCGATCGGCTTGCCCGCGGTCTCGAGCCGACGGTAGGTCCGTGACAATTCGCCGATCTGTTTGACGAAGGCGCGCATCGCCGCCTCTTCGCCCTCGGCCTTGACGAGCCGTTTGTATTCGCGCCCCGTATTCTGGAGCATGGTGAGATCGGCGCCGCCGGAGAAACCCTCCTTACCGGAGGTGAAGACGGCGCCTTTGATCGAAGAATCGCCGGCGATTTTATCCACGATGGCGCCGATCTCGGCAATGACCTCGGCGTTCAGCACGTTCATCGAACGGCCGGGCATGTCCCACACGACAAGCGCGATCCCATCGGCGTCCGTTTCAAAACGGAAATTGGTGAAGCTCATGATTCGATCTCCGCTCTTTTAGACGCGTTCGATGATGGTGGCCGTGCCCATGCCGCCGCCGATGCACAAAGTGATCAGAGCCGTCGACTTGCCGGTGCGCTCAAGCTCGTCGAGCGCGGTGCCCAGGATCATCGCGCCTGTCGCGCCCAGCGGATGACCCATGGCGATGGCGCCGCCATTGACGTTGAGCTTGCCGGGATCGACGTCGAAAGCCTGCTGGAAGCGCAGCACGACGGAAGCGAAAGCTTCATTGACCTCGAACAGATCGATGTCGGCGATCGTCATGCCCGCGCGCGCGAGCACTTTCTTGGTGACGTCGACCGGCCCTGTCAGCATGATCGCAGGCTCGGAGCCGATATTGGCGAAAGCGCGGATTCTTCCACGCGGTTTCAGTCCCGCAGCGGAGCCCGCTTTCGCCGAACCCAGCAGCACAGCCGCTGCGCCATCGACGATGCCCGACGAATTGCCGGCGTGATGGACATGAATGACGCGCTCGATCTCGGGATGCGCCTGCGTCGCCACCGCGTCAAAACCGCCCTGCTCGCCCATCATGACGAACGAAGGCTTCAAGGCGGCGAGCGACTGCATATCGGTCTTGGGCCGCATATGCTCGTCATGGTCGAGCAGGCTGAGGCCGTTCACATCGCGTACCGGCGCGATCGACTTCTTGAAGCGGCCGGCCTCCCAGGCGGCGGCGGCGCGCTTTTGCGATTCCACGGCGTAGGCGTCGACATCGTCGCGCGAGAAGCCATATTTCGTCGCGATCAGATCGGCCGAAACGCCCTGCGGCATGAAATAGGCCGAGATGGCGAGCGAAGGATCGACCGGCCACGCGCCGCCCGAAGCGCCGATGCCGACCCGGCTCATCGATTCGACGCCGCCGCCGATCGTCATATCGTGCTGGCCGGCCATGATCTGGGCGGCCGCGAAATTGACGCTGTCGAGGCCCGAAGCGCAGAAACGGTTGATCTGCACGCCGGGAACCTGATCGCCGAGGCCCGCCGCCAGCGCGCCCATCCGCGCGATATCGCCGCCAGCCTCCCCGACGGGATCGACGCAGCCCATCACGACATCGTCGATCAGTTTGGGATCGAGATGATTGCGATCCTTGATCGCGCGCAGCGCGGTCGAGGCCAGATGCAGGGTCGTTGCGGTATGGAGCGAACCATCCGGCTTGCCGCGCCCGCGCGGCGTGCGGACGTGATCGTAAATAAAGGCCTCGGTCATTGGCGGTCTCCTCGGGAGCGGCCAAAGGCCGCGATGATTTCAGGTTTCGCGATCGGGGTGCTGATGGTTGCCGACATCGTCGATTTTCGCGGCGCGGAGCCAGTCGTCCGTGCGCTGTCCCGGCAAAGCGGCGAGCGCCGCGAACCAGGGCAGAATCGCTTCGGTCCCGAACTGCTCGCCCGGCGCGAATAAGGCGGGATCGTCAAGGCTGCCGATCGTGACGCTGATCCGGTTGAGCCCTTTTATCTGGTAGGTCAGCGGCGTTCCGCAAGCCGCGCAGAAGCCGCGCTCGGCGAGATCGGAAGAGGCATATTTCGTCGGCGTCCCGCGCGTGAAGACGAGATCGGCGGCTTTTACCCCCGTGAAAGCCATGAATGGCGCGCCGCCCGCCTTCTGGCACATGCGGCAATGGCAGATGCCCGCGCCCGTGGGGGCGGCTATCAACCGATAGCGAACGGCGCCGCATTGGCAGCCGCCGGCAAAAGGCGGGGCGGGATGTCCGGGTTTCATCGTACCTCCCTTTGTTTCCCGCGTCGTCATTGCGAGCGGAGCGAAGCAATCCAGAGATCGAGACCTATGCCGCCTTGTTCGCGGCCCGTAATCAGAAAAAATCGCGACTGCGCCGCCACCGTTCAATTTCCAGACGTCACGACCTCTGGATTGCTTCGCTCCGCTCGCAATGACGTCCCCTAGAACGCCGCCGCGGGCATCGCCATGATCGACCCGGCGCCCGAGCTCAATCGCGCGAGATGGGCGCCCGCCTCTGGCATCATACGCTCGTTGAAGAACTTGGCGAGGACGAGTTTGCTTTCCAGTTCTTCGCTGAGGCCGCCGTTCGCCTTCTTCGCGAGAACCGCCTTGACGATGCGCGCCCACATATAGCCGAGCAGGGTCAAGCCGAAGAGATGCATGTAATCGGTCGAGCCGGCGCCTGCATTGTCGGGATTGCCCATCGCGTTCTGCATCAGCCACATCGTCGCCTGCTGCAATTGGCCCGAGCCCGCCTTCAGCCCGGTCAGATAGGGAGCGAGTTCCGCATCCGCCTTGTTCGCCGAAAGAAACGCCGCGATCTCGCCAAAGAAGGCGGTGATCGCGCGGCCGCCGTCCTTGGGCAATTTGCGCCCGACCAGATCGAGCGCCTGGATGCCGTTGGCGCCTTCATAGATCATGTTGATGCGCGCATCGCGCACGAATTGCTCCATGCCCGATTCCGCGATGTAGCCGTGGCCGCCGAACACCTGTTGCGCCTTGACGGCGTTGGCGAAGCCGGCGTCGGTGAAGACGCCCTTGAGCACCGGCGTCAGCAGGCCAAGCCGATCTTCGGCAGACTGGCGCGCGGCGGCGTCGGGAGAACGGCGCGCCTCGTCGCTCGACAAAGCCGCCCACATCATGGCCGCGCGCGCCGCCTCGTTGAAGGCGCGGATTTCCAACAGCATGCGACGCACGTCGGGATGGACGATGATCGGATCGGCGGGCTTGCTCGCGTCCCGTGCGCCGGTCAGCGCGCGCCCCTGCACGCGCTCTTTGGCGTAGGCGGCGGCGTTCTGGTATGCGACCTCGGAAATGGCGACGCCCTGCAGCGCCACGCCCATGCGCGCTTCGTTCATCATGACGAACATCGCATTGAGGCCGCGGTTTTCTTCGCCGACCAGCCAACCCTTGGCGCTGTCGTAGTTCATCACGCAGGTTGAATTGGCGTGAATGCCCATCTTGTGCTCGATCGAGCCGCAGGAAACGCCATTGCGCTCGCCGAGCGACCCGTCATCGCGCACCATGACCTTGGGCACGACGAACAGCGAAATGCCTTTAACCCCTGCCGGCGCGCCCTCGATGCGCGCAAGCACGAGATGAATGATGTTGTCGGTCAGATCGTGCTCGCCCGAGGAGATGAAAATCTTCTGTCCGGTGATCGCGTAAGATCCGTCGCCCTGTAGCGCGGCGCGCGTCTTGATAAGGCCAAGATCGGTGCCGCATTGGGGCTCGGTGAGGTTCATCGTCCCCGACCATTCGCCGGAGATCATTTTGGGCAGATAGGTCTTTTTCTGCGCATCGCTGCCATGGGTGTGGAGCGCCGCCGTCGCCCCGTTCGTCAGCCCGGGATACATGGCGAAGGCCTGATTGGCCGAAATAGCGAATTCATTCAGGGCGAGCGCGAGGAAATGGGGCAGGCCCTGACCGCCATAGGCCGGATCGCCCGCAATGCCGACCCAACCGCCCTCGGCAAAGGCTTTATAGGCTTCCTTAAATCCTTTGGGCGTCGTCACCGCGCCATCGGCATGGCGCGTGCATCCCTCGATATCGCCAGAGCGATTGAGCGGCTGCAGCACTTCTTCGGCCAGCTTCGCCCCTTCGCTCAGCACCGCCTCGACGACATCAAGGGGCGCCTCAGAAAACCCCGGCAGATTGTCATAGCGCGCATAGTCGAAGACATCGGTCAGCAGGAACAAAGTGTCGCCGACAGGCGCCTTGTAGCTCGGCATGGGTCAAGTCTCCAGAACGGGGCCAATTCGTTCACATGTAAACTATCTGCCGAGAAACGCAAGGCCTCGCCGCGACGAGAGGCCGGGCCAACAGAAATCAGGGCGACGCCGACGCTCGCGCTACGCCCGACCGGCGCGCCGCTGCAAAACGGCGTCGGGATTGGCATAGGCTTCCTGGCGGTCGACGCTCCAATAGCGCAATTCGTCGATCGGAATCGGCGCGCCCGTCACCGCGCAGCGCACAAAGGCGCCGGGGCGGACGACGCGAAAATCGCCGTCGAGATATTGTACGCGCGCCTCGACCGCGCCTGTCGGACGGGGTTCAAACCGGTTCATGCGGAACTCATCTTCAAGCAGGACTCATCGATCAGGACTTGGACCAGGACTTGCCATGCGCGTCGAAGCTCTATGATAAGGCCTGTCGCTTGCCGCACGGAACCCAATTGCAATACCCTATTCGCGCCGACAATTCTATCACGCAAGCCTGGGCGATCGCCCCAGGCGTCAAGGGGAGCCGATCGCCATGAAACTCGATTCGTCAATCGCCGCCATCGTAACTGGAGGCGCTTCGGGCCTAGGCGAGGCGACCGCGCGCAAACTTGCCGCCGACGGCGCCAAGGTCGCCATTTTCGATCTGCAGCGCGAACGCGGCGCGGCGTTGGCGCGCGAGATCGGCGGCCTGTTTTGCGAGACGGACGTCACCAATGAGCCCAGCGTCGACGCCGCGCTGGCGGCGGCGCGCGCGGCGCATGGCGTCGAGCGCGTGCTTGTCTGCTGCGCCGGCATCGGCCCCGCGCGGCGCACGGTGTCGAAAAAGCGCGATACCGGCGAACTCATCGCCCATGACATTGCAACATTCCGGCGCACCATCGAGATCAATCTGATCGGCACATTCGCCATGGTCGCCAAAAGCGCGGCGGCGATGGTCGGGCTTGATCCGATCTCGGCCGACGGCGCGCGCGGGGTGATCGTCACGACCGCTTCGGTCGCCGCCCAGGACGGGCAGATCGGCCAGGCTGCCTATGCCGCCTCCAAGGGCGGCGTGCTGGCCCTGACCCTGCCCGTCGCCCGCGATCTCGCCGGCTATGGCGTGCGCGTAATGACCATCTTGCCTGGCCTGTTCCACACGCCGATGTTCGACGGCCTGCCGGAAGAGGCCCGCAAAGCGCTGGCCGTCTCCGTTCCCTTCCCCTCCCGCCTTGGCAGGCCGGACGAATATGCGGAGCTGGTCGAGACCATCATCGCCAACGATATGCTCAACGGAACCTATATCCGGCTCGACGGCGCCTTGCGCATGGCCCCCAAATAAGCGCCGCCTATTTGCCAGGCGCTGGGGCGCCGTGGCAGTTTTCCTTGACAGCTTTGGCCGCGGCTTCATATATGCGCGCTTTCCGGCGCGCCCTCGTGGGCGCGCGGTGCGGCGGGGTAGCTCAGCTGGTTAGAGCAGCGGAATCATAATCCGCGTGTCGGGGGTTCGAGTCCCTCTCCCGCTACCAACAAAGCCGATGGTTTAGACGCGCGCCGTCATCTCCGATGAACGTGATTTCTTGCGGGTCGCCGGCCGAGAGCGGCGCCAATCGACGTTTATCGCGCTGAGGATGCATCGGGCGGCGTTTGTCGGCTCTGGCCCCGGCGCTGATTCAACGCCGGACATGACGACCGGCGCGTATTTTTCGTCCGCCGCGCCAATTCAAATGGCATGTGGCCGCATAGCAACACTCGCCCGGCAAGCGCCCGTTTCATGCGGAATTCCAGCGCGTTGAGACGCCTTCGCCGCCGCAGCCGCACGCTCGTGCGCGCCGACGCCGCCTCTGGAGCAGCGCGCGTTATAAAACTGTCATTTGCGACCGGTAGCGGTAGTTAACGAGCAGACAGGCGCGGGCCGAGAAACGGCCCGACTTCATCGTCAACTGTCGTCGAGCGACCAAGCCCAGGCCGCGCCAATTGGCTGGCCTGTTTTTTGCCTGCGTCGCTTAGCTGAAATATAGACCTTGAGTGGGGGCATAAATGAGAAGAAGAATAGGTATTTCTGTGGCGATGGTTCTCGGCGCAGCCGGAGCCGCGCATGCAGCGGATTTGCCCACCAGCAAGCCGGCCCCCGTCCCGCCGCCGCCGACTCTCGCATCTTGCGCGACGCCCATGGAATTCATCACCACGGCATGCCCGCTGACTTATTACGGCATTACGCTGTACGGCACGGTCGATATGGGCGGCGGGTGGCAGAGCCACGGCACCCCCTTCAATGGCGCCATCGCCACCGGCGTCGAAGAACTCGTCCAGAAGAACAGCAACCATGCCCAGTGGAACGGCGTTCCCGGCGGCTTGAGCCAGTCCGTCGTCGGCATCAAAGGAAAAGAGGAGTTCGCTCCCGGGTGGTCCTTTGTTTTTGATCTGAATATGGGTTTTGATCCCTATTCGCTGCAGCTCGCCAACGGGCCGAAGTCTCTGCTCGAGAACAACGGCGTGCCGCTCGGCTCGCAAACTTCAAACGCCGACTCAAGCCGGGCGGGTCAGTTTTATAATGGCGTGGGTTTCGCGGGCATCAGCAATACGACTTTCGGCACGCTGACCTTCGGCCGGCAAAATTCGCTCACGCTGGACGGCGTCAACGCCTATGACCCGATGGGCGGCTCCTACGCCTTCTCGCCGATCGGCTGGTCGGGAGCGACCTCCGGCGTCGGCGACACCGAAGACACCCGATATACGACGGCGCTGAAATATCGTGTCGACGTCGGCATGTTCCGGGCTGCGGCGCTCTATCAGTTCGGCGGCTATGAGTTAAACAACGCCTCGCAAGACTCTTACCAGTTCCAGGTCGGCGCGGACTTTGACGGCGGCGCTTACGGCAAGCTCGCGCTTGACGCCATCTACAGCAAGGACAAGGACGCCGTGTCCTCGGCGGCGCTGAGCGCGGCGCAAGACCTGAAATATCCGGGCACGCTCGCGGCGACGATCTCCGACGACACCAGCGTGATGCTGCTTGCCAAATACACTTACAACCAGATCAAGCTGTACGGCGGATTTGAACATATTACGTTCCAGAATCCGTCCAACCCGCAGTTGACAAGCTTCACTGACATCGCCGGCTACACCGTCGCCGCCGCCGACATCACCAACACGGCCTACACCAATAACAAGATCCTCAAAATCATGTGGCTCGGCGGACGATACGCCTTCACCGACACAATCGATGCCGGCGTCGCCTACTATCATTACATCCAGGACAGCTACGCCGCTAAATACTGCAACAATACCTCGTCGGGTTCCTGCGCGGGAACGCTGGACGCCGTATCCTTCGACGCCGATTGGAAGTTCGCCAAGAAGTTCGATGTCTACGCTGGCGTGATGTTCTCGGAAGTTCATAACGGACTGGCGAGCGGCTATCTCTACAAGACGAACATCGACCCGACGGTCGGCCTTCGCTTCCGCTTCTGAACCGGAATTGATCCGCGTCTGAGATTTAAGGGTTCGCAAAAGGCGGGATTTTGGGAGACCGTGATTACGGTCTTCTCAAAATCCCGCCTTTTGCTTGTCTATTGAGAAGTCCCAAGGCGCCGCTGCGCTCAGGATTGTTTGGGCGCGCTCTTAAGGCGGGCGCTCATTTCGAACAAAGCGCCGGGACAATTGTCTTCGACCCGCAGATCGAAATCATGAAGATTGGCGATCGCCGCCGCTATGCTCAAGCCAAGACCGCTGCCAGCAACGCGATCGTTGCGGATGGTGCGGTAGAATCGCTCGAAGATCTTGTCGCGCTCGCCCGGCGCCACGCCAGAGCCGCTGTCGCTGACCCGGATTACCGGCCGGCCGGCCTCCATCGCCGCCGCTATCCGCACGGTCCCGCCCTCGGGCGTGAATTTGACGGCGTTGTCGATGAGATTCGACAAAGCCTCGCGCATCAGGTCGCCGTCGCCCAGGGTCGGAACCGGCGACTTGGCGTCGAGAACCATCGCAATCGATTTGGCTTTCCCAAGCGGCTCGTAGAATTCGAACACGTCGGCGCAGATCGCCGAGAGGTCGATCGGTTTGAACCCGCTCGACCTTAAGGCGCTCTCGACTTCCGATATGCGCAACAAAGCGGTGATCGTTCTCATCGCTCTGTCGAGTTCGGCGAGCGCCTGGCGGGCCGCGGCGCGCAATTCCTGATCGTCGTCGCCGGCGAGGCCGCGCTCCAGCTTGGCGCGCATCACCGCCAGCGGCGTGCGCAGATCATGGGCGATATTGTCGCTGACGCTTTTGATCTGCACCAGCAATCGCACAATCTCGTCAAGCATGAGATTCACGTCGCGGGAAACCTTGTCGATCTCGTCAGGCGCCCGGCGCACCGGCAGACGAACCTGAAGATCGCCGCGCATGATCCGCACGATCGTGTCGTGGATGCGGGTCAGCCGGAGCGACGCGCGGCGGGCGAAGAAGGCGCCGATCGCGAGCGCCATCAGCAGCATCGGGCCGATCGCCGTGGCGAGGGCGACGAGCACGGTCCGGCGAAGCGCATAGACTTCGAGGAGGCTTCTACCCAGCAAAAGGACGCTGCCGTCCGGGCGCAGGCGCGCCACGAATATGGCCGGTTCGCTTTGCCGGGGCGCGCCCGGAGGCTGCACGGCTGCGATGAAATGGGATTTGCCGTCGGCGGGGATCGCCGGCATCTTGTCGATATTGCCGATGAGGACGTTTCCGGCGGCGTCGAAAAGCGCAACATAGTCAAGGCGGCGCAGATCATGCGTCAGCCGCAAGTCGAGCGCGTTCCTCAGCTCCGCATCCGAGTAATTTGCCCCCTTTTCGGCTTCGTTGACCAGAACGACGCGCACGAGCGCTTCGTCCGACGCGGTGATTTGCAGATAGACAAAACCAAATATCAGCGACGTCGCCACGGTCATGGCGATTGCGAAGGCCAGAGCGACCCGCAACGCCGAAGACCGAAAAATGTCAGGCATCCGCATGCAGCGTGAATCCCGCGCCGCGAATATTCGTGATCAACGACGGCTCGCCGGCCTTGTCGATCTTACGGCGCAAATTGCCGATATGCACATCGACGACATTGGTTTCCGGGATGAAGCGGTAGTGCCAGACCCCTTCAAGCAACATGGCGCGCGTGACGATCTGATTGGGGCGGCGCAGGAAATATTCAAGGAGCTTGAACTCGCGCGGCAACAGATCGATCAACGTTTCGCCGCGCTTCACGGTCTGCTCGATCAGGTCCATTTCGAGTTCGCCGACCCGCAATTTGGTGGTGCGCACGTCGTCAAGGCGGCGCAGCAAGGCCTCGATGCGCGCCGCGAGCTCGGCCATGGCGAAAGGTTTGACGAGATAATCGTCTCCGCCTGCCTTTAGGCCGCGAATGCGTTCGTCGACCGACGAAAGCGCGGAAATGACGAGAACCGGCGTCTTGACGCCTTCCTCGCGCAGCGTCTCGACCATCGACAGGCCGTCGGAGCCATGCAGCATCCGATCGACGACCATGATCGCCGCGCCGCTGGCGCGGGCGGCGTCAAGACCTTCAGCGACCGTGTCGACATGTTGAACGGGATAGCCGAGGCGATGAAGTTCGGCGATGATTTCTTCGGCCAATCCCTTCTCGTCTTCGATCAAGAGCACGAGCGGGCGTTTGAGGGGATCGCCGGTCGTCGACATCGCGGCCTTTCTCCGTCAATGATCCTGCGCGGGCGCCATGAGATGTTTCGCCGCGGCGACAATGGCGGGCTGGAGGGGACGGGTCGGAGGAATGATTTCATTCGTCGGCCAGCCGCCGCCCAGCGCCTTGTAAAGGGCGACGAGATCGTCCGCCGCGGTCTGCCGCGCGGCGACGTGGCGTTCCTCGATGTCGAATTGCTCGCGCTCGGCGTCGATGACATTCAGAAAATCGGTCAGGCCGCGATCGTATCGCTCGGTCGCGAGCTGCGTGGCCTGGCGCGCGGCCGCCAAAGCGCGATCGAGGCTCGCCAGGCGCTCCTGTTGCGCCCTGTAAGAAGTATCGGCGTCGTCGACTTGGCGCACGGCGGTCAATATCGCCTGCCGATAGGTCGCCAAAAGTCCATGCGTTTGCAGGTCGGCGATTTCTATTTGCGCATCGAGCGCGCCAAAATCGAGCAAAGGCATGGTGACGGATGGGCCCAGCGACCCGATCCAGGTGATCGGAACGAGCGACGACGAGCGCGTCCCCCCCTGCGCGCCCGCCGCCCCGGTCAGGACCAGGGTCGGGAAGAGAGCGGCGACCGCCACGCCGATGCGGGCGTTCGCGGCGGCCAGATGACGCTCCGCCTCGCGAATGTCTGGACGCCGCCGCAGCAGATCGACCGGCAGCCCGACCGGAATTCTTGCCGGCAGCGCCGGGATTGGACCGGATCTGGCCAGCTCTCTGGCCAGACTTTCAGGAAATTGACCAAGCAGGACCGCGATCGCGTGGCGGCTGACGTCGATTTGCGCGGTCAGCGGCGCCTGATCGGCTTGCAGGGTCGCCAATTCCCTCTGCGCGAGGCTGACGTCCATTTCATTGGTGAGCCCGCGGCTGAAGCGCGTCTGCGCGAGGTCCAGATTGCCTCGCGCGGCGGCGATGTTTTGCCCGAGCACGACAAGCTGCCTCTGCTGCGCCCGCATGTCGAGATAGGCGCGGGCGACATCGGCGGCGACCGTCACGAATATCCAGTCGCGCGCATCCTTGAGCGCTTCGGCGTCGGCGGTCTGCGCTTCGACTTCACGCCGGATCTTGCCGAAGAGATCGAGCTCCCAGGCCGCGTCGACGCCGCCCGCTCCGTTGATGCTCTTGAGGTCCTTGGCGTTCTCTCCCGACCGCAGCGTGGGCGACACCCGCCCGTTCGTATTGTCCGACCCCGTTCCGCCGCCGCCGCCGCCGCCCGCCTCGACATCGGGAAGCGCCTGATCGGCTGCGATGATCACCTGCGTTCGCGCCGCTTGAAGCCGGTCAAGCGCAATGGCGAGATCGAGATTGGACTGGAGCGCACGAACGACAAGAGAGTCGAGCTCCCGATCATGCAGCGATCGCCACCATTGGGTAAGATCGGCTGTCGTGGAATTGGCCGATTGCGGGGATTTTTCGCCGGCCTGCGCGAGAAATCCGCCCGGCACGGACACAAACGGCAATTGATAATCGGGACCGACAGAACAGCCAGCCAACAGGCCGGCGACGCCGAGCGCGCCCAAACTCGTCCATTTTCTCACGCGCGCGCTTCCAACCCTACGAGAACGCCCAAAATAAGATGACACGACGGAACGCGCACTTTCATCCCCCTCATTGGGCGGCTACGCTTTTTGTATCGCCTGCTTTGGCCTCATTCAACTTGACCTTTTCGCCCGCCGCGATCTGGCTGCTGAGGTTGAGGGCGACCCTGTCGCCCATCGCCAGGCCGGCGCTAATGCCAACGACATTGCCTTCGTCGCTGCCGATCGTGACGTCCCTGAACGCGACGACGCCTTTTTCGTCAATGACGGCGACTTGCGGGCCGCCGGAGCGAAACAACAGAGCGGCGGCGGGAACCTGGATCTGCGAGCCGCCCTTGAGATCGAAAGCGACCTGCACATACATTCCAGGGACCATTGTGCGATCCGGGTTGGGGATGTCGATCTCGACGCGAAGCGTGCGCGATTCCGGGTTGATCGCTTTGGCGGTTCGCGCAACCTTTCCTTCAAAGTGAAGGCTTGGCTGGTCGCTGCTCGTGATCACCGCCTTCACGCCCTGCGCCATCAGCTGCGCGGCGGCGCTCTGGGGCGCATGGACGAAGACGCGAATCGGATCATCCTCCGAAAGCCGGTAGAGCGAGGATGTATTTGAGGTGCTTCCCGCCGTCACAAGATTGCCGGTGTCGATTTGACGCTGGACGATCGTGCCGTCGAAAGGCGCTTTGACTTCCTTGAACTGGGTGAGCGCGGTCAGGCGATCCACGTCCGCCTGTTCGAGCAAGACCTGCGCGCGCGCCGCATTGAGCTCGGCGATCGCTTCGGCGCTGCCTGCTTTCTTGGATTCGCGCTCCTGATCGGACACGACGCCTTTGGGAGATTCTCGCCAGCGCTCGTCCGTGGTCTTGGCGAAATCGGCCTGGGCCTGCTTGACCGCCACCTGGGCGACGCTGGCGTTCAGTTTCGCCTTTGCGGCAAGGAGTTCGGCGTCAAGTTCGGGCGTATCGATCGTTGCGAGCGTCTGGCCGTTGGTCACGCGGTCGCCAATATCGACGAACCATTTGGCGACATAGCCGTTGACCCGCGCATATATGTTCGTCTCGTCCCACGCGGCGGTCTCGCCCGGAAGCGCAAGGGACTGCAATGCGGAGGACTGGCCGACGGTGACCACATCGACCGCCGGCGCCTCCGCCACGTCCAGGGCGGTCGCGTCGGAGAGCCGCGCCTCCGCCTCGGTTTTCTGATGACGGATGAAGAAAAAGCCAAGGCCCAGCGCCAGCGCGAGCAACACGACGGCGCGCAGAATCCTCCCCCCCGTTCCGCGGGAAAAATGGGTGGCCTGCGCCGTGTCGTCCGGGTTTGGCGACTTTGGGTCGAGGTCTTCTGTCAAAGGAGTCATCGCAATCCCTGCCTGCAAAAATGGATCATCCCGGCGAAACGGCCGCTCCGGCGGCGTCCGGGTACAGGCTCGCCGACAGCGCTTTGGGCCGCAGAATCCGATAGACCACGGGAACGAAAATCATCGTCGCCATGGTGGCGAATAAGAGCCCTCCTATGACCGCGCGCGCCAGAGGCGCATTTTGCTCGCCGCCCTCGCCGACGCCCAAAGCCATGGGAATCATGCCGAGAATCATGGCTCCCGCCGTCATCATCACCGGCCTCAGACGCGTATAACCCGCGACAACCGCGGCGGTTGCCTTGTCGTCGCCCGCCTCCATCCGCTGGTTGGCGAAAGTCACGACGAGGATGCTATTGGCCGCCGTCAGGCCAATGCACATCAAAGAGCCCATCAAAGCGGGCACGCTCAGGTGCGTCTGCGTCAGAAATAGCATCCACATGACGCCGCCCAGGGTGAAGGGGACAGCGGCCAGGACGATCAGCGGGTCGACCCAGCTCTGAAAGTTGATGACGAGAATAAGATAAACGAGCACCACCGCCAAGGCCATGCCGGAAAATAGGCCGTCAAAGCTCTCGCGCATGGTTTCGACCTGTCCGCTGAGCGTGATCGTCACAGGGGCGGCGGAGGCGGTTCGTTCTTTGGCCAGCGCCTTATCGATCTCGTCGGCGGCGGAGGCGAGGTCGCGCCCCTGAACGTCGGCGTTGACGTCGAAGACCGGCCGGATGTTGAGCTGTGAGGCGACGAGGGGCACGTTCTCGCGCCCGAACTTGGCGACATTCATCAGCATTTGGCTCGACTTGCCGCCGCCAGCGGTGACCGGCATGGCGCCCAGGTCTTCGGTCGAATTGATGCGATAAGTCGGCATTTGGACAACCAGCGGATAACTCACGCTGTTCTTGGGATCGATCCAGAAGTTGGGAACGGTCTGGGCGCTTGAATTGGCGGTCACCAGGACATTCTTGGCGATCTGATCCTCGCTGACGCCAACTTGCTCGGCGAGCGTGCGATCGACGTCGATCGTCAAAGCGGGGGCGTCGGGAACCTGAAACACATGCGCGTCGACGACGCCCGGAATGGCGTTCAAATCATGCGCGATCTTCTGGGCAAGCGCATAGGCTTCCTTGCTCGCGGGTCCGGAAATCCTGACGTCGATGGGCGCCGGCTGGCCGAAATTCAGAACCTGATTGACGATATCGGCGGGCTGGAAGAAAAACTGCAAGGCCGGAAACAGCCGGGGCAATTCATGGCGCAGGATGGCGATATGGGCGGCCGTCGGGCTGTGTTTCTTCTTCAGGGAAATGAGGATCTCGCCGTCCATTGGGCCGACGGTGGCCGAATCGCTCAAGGCGATATTGATGCCGCTGTAAGGCAGGCCGATATTGTCCAGGATGACGTCGATCTGGTCGTTGCCGACGATCTTGCGGATGGCGCCCTCGACTTCGGCGAAGTAGCGCTGGGTCTCCTCAAGGCGGGTGGCCGGCGGCGCGCGAACGTGAAGCCGCATCTGACCCGCGTCCACCTGAGGGAAGAAGTCGCGGCCAAGCTGGGGGAAAAGCAATAGCGAACAGGCCATCAACAGAAGGAAGGCGACGCTTGTGACGCCGGCGCGCGCGATGCAGAAAGCGGCGATGTTGCGATAGCCCTCGCGCAACCCATTGAAACCCGCCTCAAACCCGTGGTGAATCGCGCTGAAAATATTGAACCGCGCGCGCGGCGCGGAGGGGCCCCCCGAATGCGCGCCATGGCCCTCAAGCGAGGAGCGCATGAGATAGGCGAACAGCACAGGCACCAGAGTGAAGGACAAAGCCAGACTCGCGACCAGCGAGACGCAGACGGATAGCGACAGCGGCGAGAACAGATATTTGGCCGTGCCTTGAAGCATGAATACCGGCACGAAGACGATGCAGATGCACAGAGTCGAGAGCGCTGTGGGGACCGCGACCTCTCCCGAGCCGGATATAATCGCCTGCGTCAGCGGATCGCCCTCATGCACATGGCGTTCGATGTTCTCGATGACGACTGTGCTGTTGTCGACGAGGATGCCGACGGCGAGCGCAAAGCCGCCCAGCGTCATCGTATTCAGCGTCTGTCCGTCGATGAAGATGACGAGAATGGCGGTAATGATCGCAAGCGGGATCGTCGCCAGGATGATCAGCGTCAAACGCCAATTGCCCAGAAACAGCAGGATCATCATCGCCGTCAATCCGGCCGCCATCGTTCCGCCCATGAGCACGCTATCCAGCGACGCCTTGACGAAAACCGATTGATCGAAGATCGCCTTGATGTCGACGCCCTGCGGCATCAACCTCTTGATGTCCGGCAAAGCTTGGGTGACGCCATCGATCACGGCGAGGGTCGAGACGCCGCCGGTCTTGCGCACCGTCATCAAAGCGCCCGGCCGGCCGTCGACGCTCACCGAATTGGTCTGGACCTGGAAACCGTCATGCACATGCGCGACGTCGCGCACGAACACAGTTTGGCCACCCACCTGCTTGACCGGAAACTGGTTGATGGCGGCGATGGCGTCCGGGCTGGTGTTCATCGCCAGCGCATAATCCTTGGCGCCGATCTTGACGTCACCGGAGGGGAGAATGACGTTCTGTTGCTGGATCGCCGCGGCGACGTCCGAAGGCGACAATCCGCGCGCGTCGAGGGCCTGCTGGTCGAGATCGACCATGATGACGCGGGGCTTGCCGCCATAGGGATAAGGAACTTCCGCGCCATGGACGACGGCGAGATCGGGGCGGATGATGTTTTGACCCAGATCGTTCAGTTTGGTGTCCGGCAAGGTGCTGCTGGACAGGCTGAGCTGAATGATCGGCACGTCCGTCGCGCCATAGCGCAACACGAGCGGCGGCGTGATGTTCGGCGGCATATATTTCAAGACGACGAGCGCACTGCTCGCGAGCTGCGTAATGGCGCGCGTCACATCGGCGCCTTGATGGAGATAAACTTTCTCGACGCCGACGCCGTCATAGCTCGTCGCCTCGATCCGGCTGATGTCGTCGACCAGCGAGGCAAGCTGCCGCTGATGCAGGGTTAGAATGCGGTCGCGAATATCAAGCGCGCTCATCCCGGCATAGGTCCACACGACGCTGACGACGGGGATGTCGATTTCCGGAAAAATGTCGATCGGCATGCGCAACGCGGCGCCCATGCCCATGATGCAGATAAGCACCAGCGAGGCGACCACCGTATAGGGCCGTTTGAGCACCGATTCGACGAGCCACATCAGAAAACCTCAGTCTTCGCGGTCAATGCAACGAGCGAGCGTCAAACCCAGCCTTCTCATGACCCCACCTTCATGCGGAAGTTTCTCTGGTCGGCGCGAACAGTTCCAGGACCTGAAAAAGCAGCGCTCTTGCGCATGGAATGCGCGAATGCACTGTCCTCGATCATCGCCGCGAGGCGTCTGGCGTCAAGCTCCGATCGGCGATGGATGGCCTTGGCGGCGATCGGCATCAACTAATATAAAATTTAGGAAGGCGTCATTCCGGCTTAACGAAACTGGGCAATCAGTCGGCCGAGCCCAGCGGAGCCGCGGCGCTTGCATAGGACGCCCAGGCGTCTTTCATCGCCTTCTTTCCCGAGAGGACGTTGAGGACATCGAAGTCTCCGGGCGCCGCCCCCTGCTCGACCATCGTCCATGAGATCGGCATCGACACCGCGGCGGCGGCGTTGGCGCGCGCCGAATAGGGCGCGACGGCGGTCGCGCCGCGGCCGTTGCGTAGGTAATCGATGAAAATGCGGCCCTTGCGCGTGGCTTTCGCCAAAGTCGCGGTATAGGATTTCGGGGCCTGCTGCTCCATCGCCTTGGCGAAATCATGGGCGAAGTTCTTGACGCTTTCCCAGCCGGCCTTCGGCTGCAGCGGCGCGACGACATGGAACCCCTTGCCGCCCGATGTCTTGGGGAAACTTTCGAGGCCGAGGTCTTTGAGGCGGTCGCGAATGGCGACCGCGGCGTCGCGGATTTTTTCGAGAGCCAGCCCTTCGTCAGGATCGAGATCGAAAACGATCTGGTCGGGCGTTTCGATAGCGTCGATCTTGCAGCCCCAAATATGAATTTCGACAACGCCGAGCTGGACGAGAGCGGCAATTCCGTCGAAATCGCGGATGAAAAGCAGGTCCTCCCCGTCGGCCGCGTCTTTCGCGACGGCGATCGCGCTATGCAGGCCGGGCGAAGCGTGTTTTTGAAAGAAGCGCTGACCCTTCACGCCATTGGGCGCGCGCACAAGACTCAAGGGCCGCTCGATCACGTACGGACGCATCCGCGGCCATACGGCCTGATAATAGGCGAGGAGTTGCGCCTTGGTGACGCCCGCGTCGGGCCACAGAACCTTGTCGGGATGCGTGAGCTTCACCTCGGTCTCGCTTTCCCCGGCCTTCGCAGCGGCGGGCGCGTCGGCACGGCGTTTCGCCTTTCGCGGAGCATCCGTCTTCGCGGGTTTTTCCGCCACGACCTCCGCGGCGGGCTTATCCTCGCGCAGGCCCTGAAACGACGCATGCCTGAGGATTCCATCCGCCGTCCAGGCGCGAAATTCGATTTCGGCGACAAGCTCGGGTCGAACCCAGACGATTCCCTTCTCCTTGCCGGCGACGCCTTCGAAGGCGGAAGCCTTGGTCCGGAGCGGCTTGAGTTTGCGCATGAGATCGGCGGCGGATTTTTCGGTGAAGCCGGTCCCAACCCGGCCGGCGGCCTTCAGAATCTTGCCATCGTGATAGCCGAGCACGAGCGAAGCGAGAGCGCGCCCGGCAGCCTTCGACGCGACATAGCCGGCGATCAGGAACTCCTGCCGCTGGGTGCATTTCGATTTGATCCAGTCCTGGCTGCGGCCGCCATGATAAGGCGCGCCGGCGCGTTTGGAGACGACGCCTTCCAACCCCATGCGGCAGGCCTGCCGCAACATCGTCTCCCCAGGCGCGACGAAATGCTCGCTGTAGCGAAGCGCGCCCTTGTCGCCCGCCGCATGTAGCAGGGATTCTAGCCGCTCTTTGCGCGCCAGCGCCGGCTCGCGCCGCAGGTCTTCGCCGTCGACGTAAAGAAGATCAAAGGCGAAATAGACCATATTGGCCGTGCGCCCTTCCGACAGCGCGGCCTGCAGCGCGGAAAAAGACGAGACGCCATTGTCGGCGAGAACGACGACTTCGCCATCGATCAGCGCATTGTCGCATGCAAGATCGGCGAGAGCTTTGGGAACGTTCGCGCCGAAACGCGCGCTCCAATCAAGCCCGGTTCGCGTAAACAGCTTGACCTTGCCCGCCTCGATGCGCGCCTCGATGCGATAGCCGTCGAATTTCACTTCATGCAGCCATTCCTTGCCCTCGGGCGCATGCGCGGCAAGCGTGGCGAGACAGGGAGCGACGAAATCTGGCATCGGCGCCGTCTTCGCCGCTTTGCTCGCTTGCTTTGGCGCCACAGGCGCCTTGCTCCGGCCCCTCGCGGCGAGCGCCTTCTCGCCTGCGCCGATTTGTTCGATGCTGAGACCCGACTTTACGGAATTGGGCTCGGTTTCGAGAATATCCTCGTCGGGACGCGCGGCTTCGTCATCGGCCTTCATCAAAAGCCAATTGTCGCGCTTCTCGCCGCCGCGCGGCTTGAGGCGGACCAGATGCCAAAGACCCCTGAGCTTGCGGCCCTCCAGTTCAAAGGAAATGTGGCCCTTTTTCATCGCGGCGGCGGGATCGTCCTGCGGCAGCCATCGCCCTTCGTCCCAGATGATGACGGAGCCGCCGCCATATTGCCCTTTGGGAATAACGCCCTCGAAAGTGCGATAGTCGAACGGATGATCCTCGACATGGACGGCGAGCCGCTTTTGCGAGGGATCGAGGCTCGGCCCCCTGGTGACTGCCCAGCTCCACAGCACGCCATCATGCTCCAGGCGCAGGTCATAGTGGAGCCGCCGCGCGGCGTGTTTTTGGATGACGAACACGCCGCCTTTCGCCGGCGGCTTATGGCGGGCCTTCGCGCCGCGTGGTTCGCTGGTCGTCCTGAAATCGCGTTTCGCGTGGTAAAGATCGAGTTCCGCCAAGCGTCTCACCCCTGTTCAGGCAGACTTTCGCGTTTTCGCCGGACGCCGCGCGGCCAGCGTGGCGGCTTTGCGCCTTGCCGGCGCGGCTCGCTTCTTGCCGCCGTCGGCGGCAAGGCTCTTTTTCAGTGCGTCGAAAAGATTGACGACATTGGTCGGCTTCTCGACCGAATGGGCTTTAGGCGGCTTCTTGCCCGCCTGCTTGGCGCGGATCACGTCCAGCAAGGCGTTCTCATAACGATCCTCGAATTTTGACGGATCGAACTTCGCTTTCTTCTGGTCGATGATGTGAGAGGCCAGACCGATCATTTCGGCGTCGATCTTGACCTTGGCGAGGTCGCCGAAGGCGTCGCCCGGCTTTCTCACATTGGCGTCGTAGCGCAGCGTCGTCAACAACAGGCCCTTGTCGAAAGGCTCGATCATGACAGGCCGCTCGCGGCGATAGAGGACAATGCGCGCGATCCCCGCCATTTTCTTGCGGATCATCGCCTCGCGCAAGACGGCGAACGCCTCCTCCGAGACCTTGTCGGCGGGCGCGAGATAATAGGGCGTATCGAAATAGATTTGCGCGATCGAAGCGCGATCGACAAAGCTCTCGATATTCAGCATGTGCGAGGATTCGATCTGGACCGCGTCGATCTCGGAATCCTCGACGAGAAGATATTCGTCCTTGCCGATCTCGTAGCCCTTCACCTCATCGGCGTCGGCGACCGGCTTACCCGAGACCCCATCGACATATTGCCGGCGCACCGTGTTACCGGTCTTGCGGTTGAGCGTGCGGAACGACACTTTCTCGCTATGGTCGGTGGCGTTCGAAAGCTCGACCGCGCAGGAGACGAGCGACAGCCGCAAATAGCCTTTCCAGACCGGACGCGGCGCCATCACGCCGCCTCGCGGCCGGCGGCGCGCCGGACGCTGCCAACCAGCTCTTCCGCGTGACGCAGATCGTCCTTGGCGACAACGGCGACGGGGTCGGACAGGATGGCGCGCAGAGCGTCGACCGAAACGCCGCCATTGGCGAGCGCCGTCTCGAACGCCGCGCGCGTCTCGCGTTCGGCGCGCAGGAGCGCGCAAAGCGCGAAAATCAACCGATCCTTGTCATCAATTCCGCTCATTGACGCTCCTCACACAGCGAAAGGGAAACAGTCTTTAACGCCGCCGGGCGGCGGAGGTTCCGCCGCGCTACGCCTAGCGGTTTCGCCGCGCGTCAGAGCCGCGCGAGCCAGTCTTTGGCGAGCGCCACATCCATCTCGGTCAATTGGTGCCCGCTTGGCAATATCTCGCGCCTGACGGCGGCGCCGGCGCCGCTCAGCGCCGCGACAAGGCGCGCAACGGTCTCGGCCGGCGCTATCGGATCGCTCGCACCCGAAATCAGCAAGACGGGTTTGCCGGTCAGATCGACTTTGGACGGGTCGCGGAACGGCGCCATGGCGCGGAGCAGGACAGCGCCGTCAAGCGCCTCCGGGCGAAGCAGAAGCACAGCGGCGGCGATATTGGCGCCGTTCGAGAAGCCGACCGCGATTGGCGCGGCCAAGCGATAGGCTTTGCGCGCCTCGACGATGAAATCGGCCAGTTCGCCGGCGCGCCGGCGAATGTCGTCCTCATCGAAAACGCCCTCCGACAGCCTACGGAAAAAGCGCGGCATGCCGCGCTCAAGAACCTGGCCGCGCGGCGACAGCAAGGCCGAGCCTGGCGCGATCAGGCGGCCGAGCGGCAGCAGATCATTCTCGTCGCCGCCGGTCCCATGCAGGAGAAGAATGGGCGGCCTCGTTGGATCCGACCCCGGCTCGAAGCGATGCACGAAGGAAAGCGGCGGGGTCTGGGTCATAGCGGACCTTTCGCGTAGGATGGGATGAATGACGAGCGGCGCCGATGGAGGCGTCCATCGGCGCAGAAGGCCATTGCCCTGTTCAGGCGAGCGCTGGAAGCACCGCCTCGATATCCTTTCGGCGCGGCTCGAGGAATTGCGGCAGCTTCAGATCCTGGCCGAGCGTGGCCAGCGGCTCATCAGCGGCAAAGCCGGGAATGTCGGTCGCGATCTCGAACAGAACATGGCCAGGTTCGCGGAAATAGACGGAGCGAAAATAATTGCGGTCCTTCTGTTCCGTCGTCCGGATCCGATGATTTTCGGCGAGCTTGCAGACCATCGCGGCCTGCGCCGCATCGTCGGGCGCGCGGAACGCGATATGATGGACCGAACCCGCGCCCTGTCGACCCGGCAAAAAGCCGCCCGCCGCGCGCAAGTCGACAATGCCGCCGATCGCCGTTTCGCCTGCTTTGTAGCGGATCAACCCGCCCTCGCGTGCAATTTCCACAAAGCCGAGCACATCGCTGAGGATGGCGCCCGTGGGCGCGGCGTCCTCCAGCAGCAGGCTGACGCTATGGAAACCCCGGATCGCGGCGTCGAGCGGGATATCCCCATGGCTCCAGGCCGGCTCGCTCCCGCCACCCGGCGTCGCCACAAGCGCGAGCCTCATGCCATCACTGTCCTTGAACGCAAGGACGGTCTCGCCGAAGCGTTTCGCCAGCGCCTGATGGGACACGCCCTTTTCGACAAAACGATGCGTCCAATAGCCGATCGCGCCTTCGGGCACGCGAAAGACCGTCTCTTGCGCCTCGCCGACGCCAAGCCGGCCGGGCGTCGCCTGCGCCCATGGAAAGAAAGTCAGAACCGTCCCTGGCTGCCCCGCCTCGTCGCCGTAATAGAGATGATAGGTCTCGGGGTCGTCGAAATTGACGGTCTTCTTGATGAGGCGAAGCCCAAGGATGCGCGTGTAGAAATCCACATTGCGACGCGCCGGCCCCGCAATGGCGGTGACGTGATGGATGCCGTTCTGACGCATTGTCTGCCCTCCGGCGGGTCACTTCTGCCCGCGCGATCTCAGATAGGCGACATTGCCTCAGCCGCCATCTCCCTATCTTTGCGTAAACGCAATATCAAAGCCGCATCTGTGCTATTTATATTGCAGAATCGACCATTAAGATTTGCCGAAGCCCAGGCTGCGAAGCCCCGTCAGCAGAAAGAATACGGCCGCCGGAGATTACGCCGGCGGCCATTGGTTGATTGAACCCTGTGGTCGGACCGCCTGACGCGGCCGCGATCCCACCTTCAATAATTGCAGTGGAGGTGGCCCCAATAGCCGCGCCAGCAATGGGGTCCGTCCCCGTAGCCGCCGCCCCAACCCCACCCATGATGATGCCAACCCCAACCGCCGCCCCAACCATGGTGCCACCAGACCTTGTCGATCTGCGCGGAAACGACGGGCTGTTCCAGGGAAGGACCCGAAAGCGTGAAGGCCGACGCGGGGCTCAAAGAGAGTGCAAGCATCGTGGCGCCGCCGAGGGCGGCGATTGAGTAGTTCGCAAGGCTTCGCAATGACATGATATTCCTCCTGATTAGCGCGACAGGCACTCGACCGCGTCGCGGGTTGACTGCGCGACGGGCGACCACGCCCGACGAGGTGAGCTTACGGTCTATCGTGGGCCCATCCGGGCGACGGAGCGGCCGCAGGACGCGTTGATCGCAAATTCGTGACCAAGGGGCTCAAGCCGCGAGGCCGATAAAGCCAATGTCGACGCGCCGCCAACCTGCGATCACATCAAGCCATCAGCCTTCAAGGCCCGCGACAATTCCGCGCCGGCGTCGACGATCGGATCCTGCCGGCTGCGATAGGCCGCCTCCATCAGCAGCTCAGCGGCGCGCCGCCAATGCGGGTTGGTCTGGTCAAGCCGGGAAAGCGCGAGCATGGCGTCGCGCGCCTGGGCCAAGGTCGCGATCGTGCGACCGTCGTTGAGGTAAATAGGCTTGGGAAGCCTGCGAGACCAGGTCATAGGCTAAAAGGTCCCTCGCGCTTGCGATCATCGCTAAAACACAAAGCAGGCCAAAAGGTTGCAACCGATGGCTCTCCGACCACGCGCCATCCGACGCGAGACCGGGCGGGCGCAGGCAGTTCATCCAGGGTTCATCGAATCGCCGGTACTTTCGATGGTGGGCTCCGCTCATGGGGCTTTCTGCAAGTTGGGGGCTTTTTTCGATGATCAAGACCCTTCTGTATGCGGCGGCGATTCTTGTCGGCGTCGCCCTCCTGCCAACGGTCGCCGAAGCGCATTGGCATCATTGGCACCATTGGCATCACTGGCACCACTGGCATCACTGGCACCACTGGCATCACTGGCATCACTGGCACCACTGGCATCACTGGCATCATTGGCACCACTGACGCCGACGTCGTCGCTATCGACTGACGCTATCCAAGAGCCGCGCTGTTAGCCGTGACGGCGGTGCGTGGCGGCTTTGGCGCCGGGGGGAACCGCGGCGCCAAAGCGACCCAACCGGCGCCAGCGCTGCAATGGTTGCGATGTGGTTTCGACGGCGAAAGCCGCGGTCTCTATCGGCGCTTGCACGGGCGAAGTCAAAATCGACGGGGTTTTAAGAAGCGCCCGCCGTCAGGACGAGCAGCGGACATTGCGAACAGGAGATGGGTGGAAAGCCGAAATTCCGGCACCCGTTTGCTGAACGTCTACCGCTAACAATTGCCGGCAGAAACATGTTTCTTGGGAATTGACGTTCGGCGATCTAGCAGTCGGGCGTTTCGCCATATATCGCGCAGGCGTCGATTGGCTGTATATCAACTTAACAAGGCCCCTCTGCCCGGGGCGAACTGACGGCGCGGCAACGCAAATCTCGCCTTGGCGATCGTCTCACCAAACGGGGTCAGATGACGTTCCTATCCAGCGGAAGGACATGACATCCGCAAAGTGCTTCTCGTCATCGCCGGAGTCGTGGTGATCGCAATCGTGGCGATGGCCTATGTTTTCAATCAACTTCTCGAAGATGCAACCGCCCGACGCCCCGACGGCAGGATCGACCAATACAGCCAGGAGATCCGGGACTATCCGAACCATGCCAGCGCCTACGTGAATCGTGGCAGGGTATATGACTTCATGAAGCAATTCGACCGGGCTATCGCCGACTATGACCAGGCCATTCGGCTCGATCCAAAATACGCCGCCGCCTATAACCTCCGTGGCGAATCCTACCGGCGCAAGGGCGACCTCGATCGGGCGATCGCCGACTACGACGAAGCGATCCGACCGGTTCCCAGCGACTCGGATGCCATCAACAATCGCGCGATGGCCTACGACCAAAAGGGGGATTTCGACCGGGCCATCGCCGACTTAAACGAAGCGATCCGGCTCGTTCCGAAGTCCGTGATTTTCTACGGCAACCGCGGCGACGTCTACCGCCATAAGGGCGATCCCGATCGAGCTGTCGCCGACTATAGCGAGGTTCTCCGGCTGATTCCCGACGGCGCGTCGTCCCAGTACAGCGATCGCGGGATGGCCTACAACGACATGGGAGATTATGACCGCGCCATCGCGGACTTCAGCGAGACGATCCGGCGCATTCCGCACTACCAAGCCGCATATAGCGGCCGTGGATTTGCCTATGCCCGGCGCCACGATCCCGATCGTGCGATCGTCGATCTTGACGAGGCGATCAGGCGTGACCCGAACGATGCGACCGCCCATAGCCATCGCGGCAGCGCGCTCCTTGAAAAGGGCGACTTCGCCGGCGCTATCGCGGAACTCAACGATGCGATTCTGCTCGATCCGAAATATGCCGGCGGATATGTCGAGCGCGGCAATTATTTTAGGCAGCGCGGCGACTTTGCCTTTGCGATTAAAGACTACCAAGCGGCGCTGGCGATTAGGGCGAATTATCCCGAAGCGAGCAAAAATCTCGCCGAAGCCAAGGCGGCACTCGCTGCGGCCCCGTCAAAGCCATCGAAATAAATCAGGGGATTACGGATTACGACGGGCTATGCGCCGCCCGCGCGGCGGGCAAATATCGGTACAGGGTCGCTGGCGACACGCCGAGCCGGTCGGCCACGTCAGCACCGGTAATGTCGGGATTGGCGAGCAACGTCCTCGCTATGTCGAGATCGTCCTCGGTCAGCTTCGGCGGTCTGCCGCCCGTACGGCCCATAAGCTTTGCCGACTTGAGGCCCGCGCGCGTCCGCTCTCGAATGAGGGCGCGCTCGAACTCGGCGAGCGGAAAGATCAGGACTTCTTGCGGCGTGGTCGTGTCGATTGACTCGGTGAGGCTAGCGTCTACGATCCTTGATGGGCACTATCCCAGCGCCACAATCGCGCGGTTAGTTCCTACGCGAATCTCCATAAGGCGACCGTCACCGGAGGCTTACGTCTCTATCGACGCTTGCACGGGCGTTAAGGCCGAGGATCCCGGACGATGAGCTTCGAACGACGAACCGATAGCGCAGGATTCGCTTATTGGCTCACGTGAAAAAATATCGCGTCGCGTGAAAGAAGATCGGCGCCGCGAAGCTCACCGAATCCATCCGGTCCATCACGCCGCCGTGCCCTTTGATCATCGCGCCCCAGTCCTTCGCGCCCAGGCTGCGCTTGACCGCCGAGAGCACGAGGCCGCCAAGAAAGCCCATCAGCACGATGATCAACGCCATGCCGGCCGATTGGAGCGGCGTGAAGGGCGTGATCCACCACATCGCCGCGCCGATCAGCGTGGCGCTCGCCGCCCCGCCGACAAAGCCTTCGACGGTCTTTGACGGGCTGACGACAGGCGCGATCTTGGTTTTGCCAAACAGCTTGCCGAAGACATATTGCAGCACGTCGCTCATCTGCACGACGAGGATGAGATAGAACATCAGCAACGGATTCTGCCCGGAATAGCCGGGGATATCGAGCAGCAACAGCGCCGGCAAATGGCTGATGCAATAGATCGCGATCATCACGCCCCATTGAATCTTGGCGGTGCGCTCGAGGAAATTTTCCGTATCCTGCGTCAGCGCCGAAACCGAGGGAAGCAGCAGGAAGCCGTAAACGGGGATGAAGATCGTGAACAAACCGTACCAGTTCGTCGCGATCAGCAGATATTGAATGGGGATCATCGCGAAAAACGCCGCCGACAACGCGCGGCGATCGCCGATTCTCGTCGGCGTCAGCGTCAGGAATTCGCGCAAAGCGAAAAACGAAACGAGCGCGAACATGGCGATCGTCGCATTCTTGCCGAGCAGGAACGCGGCGGCGAAGATCGCCACCATCGACCACCAGGCGCGCACGCGCGCAATCAGATTGTCCACGACGGCGGCGCCGCTCTCGTCCTTGACGCGCAAACGCAGGACGCGCCCGATCAGCGAGGCGACGATCAGCAGCGCGACGACGCCGCCGATGAGCCAGTAGAGCTTGTGTTCGGGGTTCATTGAGCGAGCCCTATGACGGCGTTGCGCGCACGTTCGAGAAAGGCGGACTTGTCTTCATGGTCGAGGCGTCGCAGCGACGCGCCAAAGCGCACGGTGCAGATGAGCGGAATGGGAATGAAGGTTCCTTTGGGCATGCTGCGATGCAGATTTTCGAGGTAGACGGGAATGAGTTCGACCTGGGGAAAGCGCTCGGCGAGATGATAGAGGCCCGATTTGAACGGTCCAGGAAGAAGCTGGTCCTGGCGCGATCCCTCGGGAAAAATGATGATCGAATCGCCGCGCTCGAGCACGCCATAGAGCGGCTGCAGGGGGTCCGCGTTCGGGTCCGTCCGGTGGCGATCGATCAGCACGGCGTTCAGCCCCTTGAGGGCGATATAGCGCTTGAGCGCGCTGGCGCCCCAATAATCGGCCGCGGCGACGGGGCGGGTTTTTGCCCGCAATTCGGGCGGCAGCGCCGACCACAGCGCGACCGTGTCGATATGGCTTGTGTGGTTGGCGAAATAGATCCGCTGGGTCTGCGCGGGCTGCGCGCCCACCCAACGCGGCGTCGCGCCCAGAAGCGCGCGGACCGACCCGATCAGGATGTAGGACAGCCACATGTTATTTTCGCTGGAGTTGTGTAGCGATGGCGAGGGTGCGCGTCACGCAGGTCGCGACGGAGCCGGCCGCAATGACGACGACGGCCGCGCTGAGCGCATAATGGGTTCCGCTGATCCCATATTCGAGCGCGCCGGCGAGGCAGGCGAGCGTGAGCGCGGCCATTCGGTGCTGTTTGGCCATCGGCCCGCGAAAATCCTGCGGCAGCCCGAGCGAACCGCCAAAAACGCGGATATAGGCGGTCAGCGCCGCGGCCAGAGCCCCGAACCACCCCCATGCGGGCCAGCCGACGCTATAGCCCAGCGCGACGATGAAAAGAGAATCGGCGATGCGGTCGGGAAATTCATTGTAGAGTGCCCCGAGCGGCGATTTCTTGCCTCCCTCGATGGCGACCATGCCGTCCAGAAGATTGCAGGCGAGCCGGGCCTGGACGGCGAGCGCGCAGCCGATAAGGCCCCAGGCGTTAGGATAGAACGCAAGCAGCGCGGCTCCGATCGCGGCGAAGACGACGCTCGCCGCCGACACCTGATTGGGCGTGACCCGCGTTCGCGCCAGGAAAGACGCGGACGCCTTCGCCCAGCCCGACGATCGCGCTTCGATCGGGCGGCGGTTTGTTTCCTCTTCAGGCATGATCCCAGCCGCCTTGATTGGATGCGATCACGTTTACGGGATGTTTGAGCTTTCCCACGCCGCCAAAGAGATAAAGCAGGCGCGGCTAAGGAGGTAAAGCATTCAATTTATATGCAATTCTTGCTTCATCGGATGGCGCAAACACCCAGAATCCTAGAGACGGTCGGTCCTGCTGGGAACCGAACTGTGATCAGTCTAACGATCGATTGGAGCCGAGCGCCATCGCTTTAGCGCCCGTCCGGCGTGCGCAAGCCAAACCACTTGTCCTTGATCTGGTCGAAATGAACCTTCGGGTCATATTGAGTGGCGGCGAGTCCGAGATTGGCCGTCGACAACCGACCGATCGCCGACAGGACCGCGTAAGAGGCGACAACCTGGTCGTGTTGCGCCGAAACAAGCTGAACGCGCGCATTGAGAAGCGTCTGCTGCGCGGTGAGCACATCGAATGTCGTGCGTTGCCCGACCCTGGCTTCCTGGCGTATGCCCGCAAGCGCGATTTCGGCGGCGGCGACTTGCGCTTTCGCCGAACGGATGATGCTCACCGAATTCTCGTTCACGCCCCAGGCGGAAACGACCGCGGCGCGCACTTTGTCGCGTTGCAGATCGGTCTGCAATTCCTGTTGGCCGAGTTGTTCCTTGGCCTGGCGCGTCGAAGCGTAAGTCGCGCCGCCGTCGTAAATGGGAACATTGATCTGGCCGGTCGCCGAGGCTGTAAGAAAGCTGTTGGGCGCTGCGTAGCCCGTCAAGTCATATCGCTGGGAAACTTGGCCAGTCAGGCCGACGGTTGGATAGAGGCCCCCCTCGATAGCCTTGATATTGAGCGCCGCCGCATCGACGCCGTGCAGGGAGCCGACAATGGCGGGATGCTCCACCTGCGAAATGGCGATCGCTTCGGTGAGGGTCTTGGGCAACGGTTTGTCCAAGGGTTTGACCGGCGCGAGATTCTTGGGTTCATCGCCGATCGTCTGCCGATAATTGGCGATCGACGTCTGCAATGTCGATTGAGCGGCCAGGGCGGTCGCCTGAGCGCCGGCCAGACTCGCCTCCGCTTGGGCGACATCGGTCTGCGTGATGTCGCCCACCCTGAAACGATCTCTCGTTTGGCGCAATTGTTCTTGCAACACGTCGACGTTGTTGCGGTCGAGATCGAGAATCGCCGTGTCGCGCAAGACATTCATATAGAAGGTGACGCCGTCCAACAGGACGTTCTGCTCCGTGTTGCGCAGCGTCTCGCGCGCCGCCATCACGCCGGACTCGGCCTGGCGCACTGAGTTGAACGTGCGATCGCCGTTCCATAAGGTTTGATTGACGGTCAAACCGTAGCCGCGCGGCGTTGAATAAATCGAGCTTGTGCCTCCCGCCGCCGCCGGCAGAACAATATTCTCCTGCTCAATGCCCACGTCCGCTTCCCCACTGACGGTCGGTCGATAGGCGGCGGCGGCTTTTGGAACATTTTCGTCGGTGGCGCGAACGGCGGCGCGTTGCTGATTGATGTCGGGGTTTTTGAAATAGGCCTTGACCAGCGCCCCACCGATCGTTTCGGCATGCAGCGCTTCGGCGCCGAGCAACGCCGCAGCAAGAACCATCGTGAGCGCGATGTTGCGCGCAGCGCAATGGCGCTTCAAAACGAATGAACCCACAAACTAACACCCACAAACATCATCGCCACATGCTTGACTCATGTTGTTCAGCGCGCCGACATTTGGATATGTCCGCTGTCGACATGGGCCGTGCAGCGCTTTGTCATTTCAGGCCCCATTGCCTTCAGCGCCGACGAGGAGCTCGATATTTTATGTCCCCCGTGCACAGGGGCGTCTTCACGTTTCCGCCATTCACGCTTAGTTGAGACGCGCATCGCATTGGGTTCGTCCTGTTGCGGAGGAGCGAACGGAGTTCCCGCCGATCACGGTCAGACCTCTATGGCGGCGGCATGCGCGACGAGGCTAACCGTGCGGCCTCACGCGCGTGACAGCCGGCGGGGCGCTCATAGGAACGGGAGCAATTCTTGATGCGGGATATTGGATGGTCGGTATGATGGGGGGCGAGAGATAGGACGGGGTTGGCGTCGGACCAATGAGCGGCGGCGTGACGACCTCAGGGTTGGAGGTCCCGGTAAAGCCTCCGATGCCATTAGCGGCCAAACACGCCGTGTTTGGCGCGATAAACGCGACCAACAGCGCTCCACATTTGAAAAGATTGCTTGTCATAACCACCTCACACGCTGTCCTCACGAGGCTGGCGGGATAAGGCGAGCTCTTCGTTGGTCACGATGAGAAACCGGGGAAGCCGCCTTGTCGCCTATGCCGCCGGGTCCGGTGAACGCACCCGATCCCGCCAAGATAATTCGCCGCATCGCAGGAAGCTCCGTCGCGTGCAAATCAACAAATGGGGAACTCGCCGCAAATCTACACAAGCGCGCTGCGCCACTTGCCGAGCCTTTGGAGAAGGACATTTATAGCCGGACCCCATGAGACAAGGCGGCGGGCCGAAAGCATCGCCTATGACGTGGTCGCGCCCTTCGACCGGAATGAACGAAGCGCCCCCGCAGCGGAGCGACAAACCCAGCGCGACGATCGCGCTTCGATCGGGCGGCGGTTTGTTTCTTTTTCAAGCATGTCGATCTCGCCATATTGGGCAAACATCTCAGGATGGGGTGAGGCGCCACGAGGCCGCGCGAGTGAACATCAAGCGCCCTATCTTTCAAACTGAGACGCTAACCCGGTCGGGCGCCGTGAGCCCATTTCAAGTCCATTTGATTGGAGCCTTCACGTTGCCGGTGCTAATCTTGCGGCTGGTCGACAGAGCGGAGGTTTGCATCATGCGATCGAAGCTACTTGGACTCTTGGTGGGCTGCGGGCTCGTCGCCGCGACAATTGCGCCCGCGTTTGCCTGTCAGTTTCAGACGAACGCCTCTAACGATACCCCGCCGCCGCAACAAGGCGCCCAGGCGGAGACGAATTCAAGCTCGCAATAATAGGGCTATAGCGCTCAGAATCACACGGCCGCCGGCGTCAACGCCGGCCGGTTTTGTGTGCGCCGACGTTTTCCTTCAGCCGTTCCTTGCCATGCGCCGCGGCGGCGGCGCTGGCTCGCCCCTCAAAATGCGTTCGGTGCGCGTGATCGCTCGGGGACCCGGGGATGCTTTGGGCAGAGGATGACGTTCGTAAGCTTGTGGAGAAGCTCACCGCGTCATCACGCGGCGGCAGCGGCGCGAATCTGACGCCGGAAGACGTCGATATCGCCGTGGCCGCCCTCCGAGCTTACTGCGACAAGCTCCTCTCTCCTCCCGCCACCGGAGCGATTGTCAGTTTTCAAATCGAAGCTCTGGACGGCGTGGGTTTGCCGCGAGAAGCGCTGGCGACGACTGTCGACCCACGCGTGGCGCGCAGCGCATTTGCGAGAGCCAAGAGGCGATTCCCCGATCAAAAAATCGTGTTGCGGGGGCAGACCATCAGCGGCGAAAGAGTCCACCCGGACGATGCGTCATCTCGTTGGGAATACCAAACACAGCATTAAAATGGAACGTCGTGATCGCCCGCGACTGAGATCATCGCCGCAATCATGGTCAGAAAAAGTCGATGTTTCACTTGCGCGTGAGGACGGCCACGCGGGCGGCCGCCCGATGTTTTTTTTCCTCGTCCGCTCACTATGTTTTTCTTTCACGTCCTCCCATTTGGACGGACGAGCGATGGAGTAATCAATGCGCAATGTGCTCTTGGCCGGAACCGCCGGCCTGTTTGTTTCTCTTGCCGTGGCTGGCGCAGCAAACGCCGCAAATCCAAACACTCCGACATGGTCGCCCTATACGTTAATGTATGTTCCCGGCTCGGTTCCGGAAGTTACACCGACCAGCAACCCCGTATGGGCTTATAACCGCTACGCTATCGAAGGCCGTGCGGCCTATATCGACGAGGCGCCCCGCGCTCATCGCTATCGCTACAACGCGCCAGGGCAGCCTGACCAAATATTCGGCGACGGTAGCTCCGACAGTGACCATTTGATCAATCCGGACCAATAAGGTCGAAGGACATTAGGGCCGGCGAGGGAAACCTCCCGGCCTTTTTCTCATATCAGCGATCATCGCGGAAATGGGCGACTCGGTTCAACAGACCCACCTGGCCCCTCAGCATTATCGGGCGGACAGAAATTGCCGGCGCAGCGTCAATCTTTCCGCGCCTGGTTGGGCGTCGGAAGCTCATTCAATTCCGCAATGACTTGTTTTAGATCAGCGATCCCGCACCGCAAATTCTCGATATCGGCGACCAGGAAATCAACCTTTTCGCATTCATCGTCGGACCTCAAAATCCAGGCTAGTGGATCGTCCAAACGAGCGCCTCCAGAGCGGCAATACGGGAGATAAAATTGCACCTCGAATAATCGTCAAGCCGCCGCTGAAGCCTCAGAAGGGTTACGGAATTCTTGGCCACACCATTGCTTCCACATGTCCTGGAACGCGGCCTCCAGGGTCGGCGTAAAGAGAGCGCCGTTGCAGAGCGACGAAGCCGCCATTCGGGACCGCAATGCGCGCCGAATCTCCGTCAATCGGTTGGGATCGGCGGCGAGAGCGGTCGCGCAGGCGACATATTCGGCCAGCGATCGCGCCGCATAATCGCCGAGGCCGAGAAGGTTGAGAAACCCGATTGTTTGGCGCGAGGCCGGCCGGTCGCCCGGCAAAGTCACCACGGGAACGCCCATCCACAGCGCCTCGCAGCTTGTCAGGCCGCCCCCGAATGGAAACGGATCGAGCGCAATGTCGATTGCGCCATATTGCGCGAGCATCTCAGGATGGGGTGAAGCGCCGCGAAGATCCAGTCGCTCCGCGGCGACGCCAGCCGCGATGAAGGCGTCGCTGACGCGGCGGCGCTCGTTCTGATCGTCCAGCGACTTCCATTTTAGGATGAGTTTCGATGTCGGCGCCGCCCGCAAGACTTCGGCCCATAGCCCGACGACTTCGGGGCCAACCTTGGACATATTGTTGAAGCTGCCGAACGTGACGTAGCTTTGGCGGCGCGAAGGCGGGTCGACGGGAAGAGGCGCGTAGTCGGGCGGCGCGTAACAAAAGCGTCCATGGGGCAGCCGCACCACGGTCTCGGTATACCAACGCTCTTCGCCGTGCGGCACGGCCGCTTCATCCATCAGCAAATAGTCCATGGCGCCCAGACCCGTCGTCCCGAAATAGCCGAGCCACGAGACCTGGACGGGCGCGGGCCGGAGGGCGAACAGCGGCAGTCTGTTGTTGGCGGTGTGGCCGGAAAGATCGACGAGGATGTCGATGCGATCGTCCTGGATCAGCGCCGCCGCATCGGAATCCGACATGCGAAGAATATCGCGCCAATGACCAGCCGCCGCTTGCAGGCGCCGGGTCATATCGTCAACTTCCGTCTGGTTGGCGTAGCAGAAGACCTCTACCGCGCCGCGATCATGGGTCTCCAGCACCCGGGCGAGCAGAAACCCCACGGGGTGATTGCGGAAATCGCCCGAGACATAGCCGATGCGCAGCCGCCGGTTGACCGATCGATCGTTGGTGAAAGCCCTCGCCGCCGCACACCCCTCGAAACGCGCTCCAAATCGTCGAGCCGTCGCGAGAAGCTCGGCGTTCGAAACCCGACCGTCATAGTTCTGGGTCATCAGCAGGCTGCTGTGCGCCTCAGGAAAATCCGGGTTGAGGAGAAGGGCTTGCTCATAGGATGTAGCCGCCTCGGCTGACTTACCCTGCAACCTCAGCGTGGCCCCAAGATTATAATGGGCGTTGACGTTGCCGGGATGAAGGCGCAGCGCCGTCCGGAATGAGGAGGCCGCTTCGTCCAATTTCCCCTGGTCCGTAAGCGCGGCGCCAAGATTGCTGTGAGCGTTGACGTAATCGGGCTGCAAAGCGATCGCCCGGCGAAAGGAAACCTCCGCTTCCTGCGGATGGCCAAGGTCTTTCAACGCGCAGCCCAGACCGTTGTGAGCCGCGACCAGACCTGGCTCCAGCGCGAGCGCTCTTCGATAGGCTATCTCCGCTTCGCGTGATTTGCCTTGCTCTTTCAGCACGTTGCCGAGATTGCAGCGCGCCGCCGCGAAGTTCGGATTTATCGCCAAAGCCCGCCGATGGGAGGCCGCCGCCTCATCAAATCTGCGTTGAGCGTTAAGCGCGACGCCCAGGCTGTCGTGAAACGCCGGCTCACGACCTTTTAACGCAATGGCGTTCGCGATCATCGCGACCGCTATGTCGCTGCGGCCAAATTGCGTCGCAAGCACGCCGAGGTAATGGCAGCTTTCTGCGTGGCCGGGCTCTATAGCCAGAACCTGGCGATAGAGAGTTTCAGCCTCGACAAACTGGCCAGCGCGGTGGCGCGCCACAGCCGTTTCGAACAGAACGGAAGTCTTGTCCAGCGCCGCAGTCGACGCGATGGCGCGACTCTGTTTTGTCTCAGACCGTCGCTGTTGCCGGTTCATGCCGCCCCCGTCGACGCCGCCACTTGCCCAGCGGCCTCTGTTCAATCAGAGCATCGATACGAGAGAAAACTTGCGCGGCGCTGTGTTTCCCTATTCGCTCGACAGCGTGGCGGCGAGAATGGCGTGTCCTCAATCGCGCCCTTGTCCCCAAACGACAGTGGCATCAGCCGAGCTTTCAGCGACGCCGGACAATGCGGGAGACGGATCGCGGCAAAGCCGCCCCGTGCTGGCCAAGCGACTGTGCCAGGACCGGAGGCCGGCAAGTTTCGTATCTGGATTATCGTTTCTCGTTCAAAGACTTAGAACGATAGTGGCGGAGAGGGAGGGATTTGAACCCCCGATACGGTTGCCCGTATGCCGCATTTCGAGTGCGGTGCATTCGACCACTCTGCCACCTCTCCGGCGCTTCGCTTCGCCATGAGGCGATGGGTCGGCGCGGCGATTAGCATGACGCGGATGCGCGCACAAGGCGCTCGGATTTGGTGGGTCCCGGACGCCGGGCGCGCGCCGCGAAAGCATCGCGCGTAGCTTCCCCCTGAGACAGCGTGCGGGATGAGCCGTTTCACCACGCTTCGAAGGCGCGCTTCACCTCGCCCAGAAAGCGCGCGCGGCGCGCGGGGGTCGTATTGTTCATGTCGTAATGGGCGAAATATTCGCAGGTCGCGCCCAGGCCGAACAGGGAGCGCAGCGAGCGTTTGACGACTTTGCGCGGCGGATCGCCCATCAGCATCGTGCGCCAGCGGTTGCCGCCATAGGTGCAGACGGCGGCGAGCTTTTTCACGCCGCTGAGCTTCGGCTTGTAGTCGCCGTCCGGCGTCAAATCAAAGCTGACGCCAGGCAGAAACACTTTGTCGATAAAGCCCTTCAAAATCGCAGGAAAACCATAGTTCCAGACGGGAAAGACCAGGACGAGGGCCTGAGCGGCGAGCAGACGATCGACATAAGGCGCGACGCTTGCGCGATTCAGGGCCGGATCGTGATAGTCGATGCGATCCTGCCGGCTGGTCAGGGGATCGAATCCCTCCGCGTAGAGGTCGCAATCGTCGACGTCATGGCCGCGCGAGCGCAGCGCGTCGACAGCCTGGCGATGCAAGGCGGCGCCAAAACTCGTCTCGACCGGATTGGCGTAGAGAACCAGAACGCGCATCGCCTCAAGCCTCCGCTGCGCGCGCGCGCTCCTCAAGACCCGGGAAAAGGAAATTGCCTCCCGCGCGATAGTCGAAATCGGGGTCCGCCCAGGCGATCATCTTGCCCGGATTGAGCAGGCCGAGCGGATCGGCCTCTTTCTTGAAGGCGAGTTGCACCGAATCGGTCTGCTTCATGCCGCCCTCCTCCAGCGTGTAGCGATGCGGATTGAAGATCGGTGCGCCCATCGCTTCGTGAATCCGGATGATTTCGTTGAGCCGCTCGGGCGTGGTGAACCGCACCAGCGGCAATCCGAAACAGGTGATCTTGCCGTTGAAGCGGACGAATTCGAGATGGCCCATCACCTCGTCGCCGAAATGATCGTGAATAGCTTTGACTGTCGCCAGTTGGGTGGGGAAGGGATAGAGCGCCTGCAGATAGGTGATGGCCGGATCGACGCGCAGGCCGCGCAACGTGGTGTGGTTCCAGGCCAGTTCGTAATTGGGCGGCAGGCCCTTGCGCGCTTCGGGCGAGGCGAGCGAAGCGTCGAAGACGACGTCCGCGCCCTTGTAGCGGCGCGTGAAGGCGCGCAGCGCATCGAGCGAATGTTCGGCCGCCATGATCAGCACGAGGCTCTGACCCGGCGCCACGAGAGGACGATGACGCAGAAAATAGTCCTGCGGCACGGGGCTTGCGATCACGGTGATGAGTTTGGTGAGCAGGCCGTCCTCTTCGCCCAAAGCGTTGGCGTAGGCGCTCGCCGCTTCGAACGTCTCAAAGCCGACGATCACATCGACCCAATCATAGGCCGCGGCGAGTGGCATTTCGACCTCGGTGATGATGCCATTGGTGCCATAGGCGTGCGCCGCCTTGTGCAGATCCTCGCCCGTCAGTTCGAGGACGCGGGGCGAGGCTTCCATCGTCAGGACGCGCAAGCGCAAGATATTGCCGAAATCGCGCAATCCGCCCCAGTTGATCGACCCGACGCCGCCCGAGCCGCCCGCGACAAAACCGCCGATCGAGGCGGTCGCATAGGTCGAAGGGTGCATGCGCAGCTCTTGTCCGCCTGGCCGCGTTTGCTTGTCGATGTCGGCGAGGATGGCGCCGGGCTCGCTGACGAGCCGCCCGGGCGCAATCGCCCTGACCTTGTCCATCGCCGCCAGATTGAGCACGATTCCCCCCGCCAGCGGCATCGCCTGGCCATAATTGCCGGTGCCGGTTCCGCGCGGGGTGACGGGAATTTGCAAGGAAAATGCGGCGGCGAGGATGGCGACGACTTCGGCTTCGCTCCGGGGCGTGACGATCAGGTCGGCGGTGACGGCGTCGAGCTCGCGCTTGAGAATGGGCGAATACCAATAGAAGTCGCGGCTTTTCTGGCGCACCAGAATCGGATTGTCTTCACAGGGGATCGGCCCGATGGCCTTGCGAAACGCGGCAATGTCATAGGTCATGGACGGAGCCCCTCGAGACGATCAAGCCCGGCATAATCGGGAAGCGCAGCGTTGAGCGGCGCACCGGCGCGAAGCACGGTTCGATCGCTCTGCGGGCGCGCGAACAATTCCGTAAACGAGCGCGCGCGCGTCAGGATCATGTCGGCGGGCTTGCCGACCTCGAGCGCGCCGGCGTCAAGGCCCAAAGCGCGCGCGGGCGCGGTGAAGAGCGCGGGCGCCCAGGGCTCGGCGGGATGATCGAGATGAAGAATGCGCGCGCCCTCGCGCCACACTTCCATCATGTCGAGATCGCCATAGGCGTAGAAGGGATCGCGCGTATTGTCGCTGGCGATCATCGCGTTGACGCCCGCCGCCTTCAATTCGTGCAAGGCGGTGACGCCGCGCCAGCGCGGCGTGCCGGCGCCACGCCGGTCCTGCAGGTAAAGATTGCACATCGGCAGCGAGACGACGGAAAGACCGGCGCGCGCGACAAGATCGATCGTGCGTTTAACATGCTCTTCGTCCTGGCGGCTGAGCGAACAGCAATGGCCGACGAGAATGCGCCCGGCAAAGCGATGATCGAGCGCGGCCTGCGCGATCACGCCAAGCGAAATGGCGGCGGGATCGGCGGTCTCGTCGACATGGAAATCGAGATCGAAGCCCTTGCGCGCCGCAAGGCGGAAAAGAATGTCGAGCGCTTCGCGCAAGCGCGGGATCATGATCGTCACCGCGCCGAGCAGACGCGAGCCATGCGCATCGACCATCGCCTCAATGGCATGCATATGGGCTTCATCAAACGCATGCTCGATCAGAAACAGCGGCGATCCCTGCAGATCGATGCGGCCGCGCCAGCGCTCGCGCGCTTCTGCGAATACGGGCCAAGAGATCGCAATCTGCGGCCCGATGCTGTCGATATGCGTGCGGATCGCGCGCGTTCCATGCGCATAGGCGCAGCGCAGGCCAAATTCCATCCGCGCCGCGACATCCCCGGCGCTCCAATGCGCCGATCTGTCCGCCAAGACCGTCTCAAGGGCGCCGCCGAACGTTCCGTCCGGATTGGCGGCGCGCGGCCAGATATGCCCCTTGTCGAGATGGGTATGCGCATCGACGAAGAGCGGCAGCACGATCGCGCCGCCGAGCGCCAGGGTCGGAAATTCCGCGCCCACAAAGCCGGCGCCCGCCGACGCGATCGCGCCGATGCGCCCGGCGTCGATCAACACGTCGACCAGCGCGAAGCCTTCGCGATCGATGGGACCGGGCGCGATCGCCAGCAGGGAACGCGGAATCCTGGCGTGCAGCAGCGCATAGCGCGACGCGCGGGCGAGCGAATAAAACCCGTTCATTTCACGCCTCGCGACCGCGGGCGCTATCGTGCCAGCGGCGCAGCAACAGATACGAGACGGCCGTGAGCACGAGATAGATCAGAATGCCGGTCAGGGAGATCAACAAGAGCGCCGCGAACATGCGCGGGATCTTGAGACGAAAACCGGATTCGACGATGCGATAGGCGAGGCCCGCCCCCGACCCCGCGGAGCCGGCCGCGATCTCTGCGACGATCGCACCGATCAAAGCGAGGCCGCCGCCGATCCGCAAGCCGCCCAGAAAATATGGCAAAGCGGATGGCACGCGCAGCCAGGCGAGCTGCTGCGCGCGCGATGCGCCGTAAAGCTGGAACAGATCGAGCAAATTGTGATCGGCCGAGGCCAGGCCAAGCGCGGTGTTCGAAAGGATCGGAAAAAAAGCGACGAGAAACGCGCAGACGAGAACCGCCGTATTGGCGCTGAGATAGATCAGCAGCAAGGGCGCGATCGCGATGACCGGCGTCACCTGCATAATGACCGCAAAGGGGAAAAAGGCGCGCTCGATGATTCGCGATTGCGCAAACAGCATAGCAAGGGCGACGCCGCCCAGAACCGCCACCACCAGCGCCTCGAAGGTGATCCGCAACGTCACCAGCAACGAACCGTAGAGCGTCCCCCAGTCGGTGACGAGCGTTTCGAGGATCAGGCTCGGCGCCGGCAATATGAAGGGGGGGATGGCCTCGAACCAGACGACAAACTCCCAAGCGAGGAGCGCCAGCACGAGGGCCAATGTCGGAAAAGCCAATTCAATAATTTTTTGTTTTTTCAACCGCATGGCGCCCTTAAACCTTCTGGGCCGAGGCAAGGGGCTTTGATTCCATCGCGCCATGCAAGGCCTGGGACGTTTCCCGGCATCGATCGGCGTAGAATTTGCCCAGGCGGAATTCCTCGTTGCGCGGCAAGGGCGCATCGACAAGAATCTCGGCGACCACCCGCCCCGGCCGCGGCGCCATGACGATGATGCGCGTCGACAGAGCGACGCTTTCGTAAACCGAATGGGTCACGAAAACGACCGTCGCCCCGAGCGCGCATTTGAGGGCGACGAGATCGTCGTTCAATTTGGTGCGCGTGATTTCATCGAGCGCGGCGAACGGTTCGTCCATCAGCAGCAGCGCCGGGCGCGTCACCAGTGCGCGCGCGATCGAGACGCGCATTTTCATGCCGCCTGAAAGTTCGCGCGGATAGGCGTTGGCAAATCCCGTCAGGCCGACGCGATCAAGCGCTTCATCGATCCGCGCCTGTGCCTGCGTGCGCGAAACGCCGCGAAAGCGCAAAGGCAGCCAGACATTGGAGAACACCGTGCTCCACGGCATCAGCGTCGGATCCTGAAACACAAAACCAAGTTCCGGACGCCCGTTGCTCCAATCGACAGTGCCGCGGGTCGGCTGCGACAGGCCGGACAAAAGGCGAAGCACCGTCGATTTGCCGCAGCCCGACGGTCCGAGCAGCGACAGGAATTCGCCTTCGCGCACATCGAGATCGAGGCCTGCAAGCGCAGTGATGCTGTTGCCAAAGATTTTTTCGACGCCGCGCAGAGACGCCAGCACGCCCCCCGAACTCGAAGCGGCGCTGGGCGAGACCGGCAGCAAATCGGATTGAGCTAACGACGACATGGAACGTTTCCCATCGCCCATCTGTGCGGGACGATCGTCGGATAGATTGTTCCGCAACGAAGGCCGCCGCAAGCTTTAAGTTTTCGGCGGGTCCGAAGGGGCGCGGCGCCGCGGCGCCGACCCTCTCCCATAACCGGGAGCGGGCGTTTTGGTTGCGATCCGTTCATCACCGGCGCATCACTTGGGACGCAGTTCGAGGCCGACGCCCTTGTCGACGAACTTCAGCGTATAGGCCTTCTTGTAATCGATGCTGGCGTTGAGGACGCCCGCTTTGACCATCTGGTCGAAGAAATCCTTCACCCGCGCATCCGTCATGGCGCCGATGCCAAGCTTGAGCGTATCGCCGGAATCGGCGAGGCCATATTCCTTCATTTTGGCGAAGGAAAAGGCGATTTGCTCGTCGGAGATATCAGGATTGTCCTTCTTGATGGCGGCGTTCGCCTTGGAATTGTCGCCATAGAGATAATGATACCAGCCGATCGCGGAAGCGTCGACGAAACGCTGGACGAGATCGGGGTTCTTGTCGACGAGGTCCTGCCGCGTCTCGATCGTCGTCGCATAGGTCGAGTAGCCGTGGTCCGCGAGCAGGAAGATATTCGGCTTGAAGCCGCCCTGTTTTTCAACTTCGAAGGGCTCGGCTGTCACATAGCCCTGCTGGATCGAAGTCTTGTCAGCGATAAAGGGCGCCGCGTTGAAATTATAGGGCTTCACATTCTCGTCCTTGAAGCCATAGGCGGACTTCATCCAGGAATAGAACGACACGAGCCCTTCCTTGCCGACGAAGGCTGGGGAATTGGTCAGATCGGTCCATTTGTCCAGGCCGACGCCGGGATGCGACATGAAAATTTGCGGGTCTTTCTGAAAGTCCGCCGCGACGGTGATGATCGGAATATTCTGCTCCACGGCGGAGAAGCCGAGGATCATATTGCCGCCCATGTAGAATTCGATCTTGCCGGAGGCGAGCAACAGGCCGTTGTTGGCCTGAGGGCCGCCCTGCAGGATGGTCACGTCGAGCCCGTATTTGGCATAGGTGCCGTCGACGACCGCCTGATAATAGCCGCCGTGCTCGGCCTCGGCGAGCCAGTTCGTGCCGAAGGTCACCTTGTCCAGGGCCGATGCGGGGCTCGACAACGCCAATAATCCGGCCAGGCCGGCCCAAACGACAGGACGCATATTGCTTATCTCCAGGACTTCAAACGCCAAGCTGACGCTTCGGGAAGGTTCTAGCAAGTCGCGCGCCATTGTCGACCTTGCCTTGGCCGCGGGCAAGGGTTAGCGATGGCCCAATCATCGCTTTCCCCCAAGGGCTTCGTCCATGCGCCGCCTGACGCCCGACAGTATCCACCCGCCTTTTGCCCGATATGCCCATGGCGTTGAAATCCCTCATGGAAATCGGCTCGTCTTTTGTTCCGGCCAGCTTGGAATCAGCAAGGACGGCATGATCCCGGAAGGCGTTGAGGCGCAGGCGCGGCTGTGCTTTGAGGCGATCGCGGCGATTCTGGCGGAGGCGGAGATGAACCTTGGCGATATCGTCCGCATCAACGCCTTTGTGACCGGCGCCGAATATTTGGCCGGCTATATGAAAGTGCGTGATGAGTTCATAGGCAATCCGCCGCCCGCATCGACGCTGATGATCGTGCAAGGCTTTGCGCGACCGCAATTCAAGGTGGAGATCGAGGCCGTCGCGGCGCGGGCGCCCTAGGCTATCAAGAAAACGGGGAATTTCATGCTGCCGACCAAACTTTGGGCCGAGATGAGCTGGAAGGATTTCCAGAGCGCCGACATGGCCAATGTCATCGCCGTGCTGCCGGTCGCGGCGATCGAACAGCACGGGCCGCATCTGCCCGTCGGCGTCGACACATTCATCAATGAAGGGCATTTGCGCCGCACGATCGCGCGCGTCCCCGCCAGCCTGCCGGTCCTGTTCCTGCCCCTTCAGGCGATCGGCAAATCCAATGAGCATCTCGAATTCCCGGGAACGCTGACCTTTTCGGTCGAAACGGTGATCCGCGCCTGGACCGAGATCGGCGAGAGCGTGGCGCGCGCGGGGTGCCGCAAGATGATCTTCGTCAATTCGCATGGCGGCAATGTGCCGGCGATCGACATCGTCGCCCGCGATCTGCGCGTGCGGCGCAACATGCTGGTGATCAATTCGTCGTGGAGCCGGTTCGGCTATCCCGACGGCATGTTCGGCCCCAAGGAGCGCGCCCACGGCATTCACGCGGGCGATTATGAGACCTCGGTCATGCTGGCGTTCCGGCCCGACATGGTGCGCATGAACGAGGCGCGCGATTTCGTCAGCGCGGCGGTCGATATGGAGCGCGATTTCACCTGGCTGCGCGCGACCCAGCCGATCGGCTTTGGCTGGATGGCGAACGACCTCAACGAATATGGCGCGATGGGCAACGCCTCGATCGCAACCGCCGAGAAGGGCGAAGCCTGCGCCGACTATAGCGCGACCGCCTTCATCGAGCTCTTGGAGGATGTCGCCTCCTTCGATCTGACGCGCCTTGGCAAAGGACCGCTCGGCTGAACCGCATGGGCAAGCCCGATTATAAAGTCGAACGCGGCCTGTTGCGCGAGGGGGCGGGACATATCGCGGGCGTCGACGAAGTCGGACGCGGCCCGCTCGCCGGACCCGTCGCCGTCGCCGCCGTGATCCTCAATCCCAAGGATTTGCCCAGGGGCGTCGACGATTCCAAAGCCTTGTCGGCGACACAGCGCGAAACGCTGTTCGAAACCATATTGAGCAAGGCGCTGAGCGTCGCGATCGCCTTCGCCAGCGCCGAGGAAATCGATGCGCTCAATATTCGCGGCGCGACGCTGGCGGCGATGGCGCGCGCCGTCAACGCCTTGTCGGTGCGGCCCGCCTTTGCGCTGATCGACGGCTGCGACCAGCCGCCGGGACTCTGTTGCGGCGCGCGCGCGATCGTCAAGGGCGACGCCTCGTGCCTGTCGATCGCCGCCGCCTCGATCGTCGCCAAAGTCGCGCGCGACAGGATGATGACCCGCCTCGACGCGCTTTATCCCGATTATGGTTTTGCGCGTCACGTCGGTTATGGCACCAAGGTTCATCTTGACGCGCTCGCGCGCTGCGGACCGACGCCCTTTCATCGCCTTTCCTTCGCGCCGCTGCGCAAGGCGCGCGCCGTCAGCCTGGTGATCGGCCATGACGCCGCAACCGCCGGCTGACACAGCGCGCCGCCGCCTTTCCCTGCGTCTTTGCGCATCGGCGTTTTTGTTGTGTCTCGCGGCCTATATCGCGCTGGCCTATTGGCTCGCGCCGTTCGTCTGGAGACATTTCGAGCATCAAAAAGCCATCGCCGATCTGCCGATGACGACCTTCACGGCGCAGGGCATTCCTGGCGATGCGATCAATGTCGGCCTCGAGGGTTCGCAAGAGGATGTCGTCTGCTCGATGAACGCCGCCGGCTGGTCGCCCGCCGATCCCGTCACGTTTAAATCGAGCCTCAAGATCATCGGCAGCGTATTGTTCAGCCGACCCTATCCGCAGGCGCCGGTGAGCGATCTGTTCTATCAGGGACGGCGCGAGGATCTGGCGTTCGAAAAACCTTCGGGGAAAAGCGCCGACACGCGCCATCACGTCCGCTTCTGGAAAGTCATCGAGACCGGCGACAATGGCGAGCCGATCTGGCTGGGCGCGGCGACTTTCGACCGGGGCGTCGGAATCAGCCATTACACCGGCCAGGTCACCCACCATATCGCGCCCGACATCGACGCCGAGCGCGATCTGATCTCCAGCGATCTGGCGACCGCCGACAAGGTCGCGGACATCTACGAGACCAGCGGAATCGGCCCGACCCTGAATGGCCGCAACGGCGGCGACGATCGCTATTATACCGACGGCGAGATTCTGTTCTCGCGGCTGGCGGGCGGTTGCCAGTCGCATTTCGATCAGCCGGTCGTTCTGTCGAGCCCACCGGCGATCGAGGCCAAGAACCGGTTCTGGGGATGGCTGAAGGGATTGATCGGCGGCGGAAAGTCTTGAGTCAGCACGCCACGGCCGCGGCCTCAGCGTGGCGGCGATCGAGCGCCAGCGAGATGAGCGTCAAGGCGAGGCCGAGCGCGGCAATGGCGACGCCGACCCAGGGCAGGGAATCGTAGGCGGCTCCAAAGCGCAGCGGAATGCCGCCGAACCAGGCGCCCGAGGCGCAGCCGATGTTGAACGCGCCCTGATTGAGGGTCGAGACAAGGTTGGGCGCGCCGCGCGCCATATCCATCACGCGCATCTGCAACGGCGAGACCAGCGCGAAGGCGACGACGCCCCAGGCGAACATGGTGACGCCGGTGAGGATCGCGTCATGGCTCGTCAGCGTGAACGCGGCCAGCACCGCCATGACCGCGATGAAGAGCCCGCCGATGGTGCGCAAAGCGTTCCAGTCGGCCAGGCGCCCGCCGATGACATTGCCGAAGGTGAGGCCGATTCCATAGATCACCAGCAGCCAGGTCACCGCCGGCGGCGTGAATCCCGTCACCGTTTCGAGGATCGGCGCGATATAGGTGAAGACGGCGAAAAAGCTCGCCGCGGAAGCTGCGCTCATCGCCATGCCGATCAGCACGCGCCGGTCGCCGAGCACGGCGAATTCGCGCAGCACATTGCCCTTCGGCGGCCGGGCGTCGCGCGGCACGAAGACAGCGATGCCGCTCAAGGCGATCGCGCCAATCAGCGCGACGCAGGCGAAGGACGCGCGCCAGCCCAGCGCCTGGCCAAGCGCCGTGCCGCCCGGCACGCCCAGGACATTGGCGACTGTCAGGCCGGCGAACATCAGCGACATCGCCTGGGCGCGCTGGTTCTGCGGCGCCAGATCGGCCGCCGCGACCGCGCCGATGCCAAAAAACGCCGCATGGGAAAAGGCGGTGAGCACCCGCGCGGCCATCAACAGCCCGTAGGATGGCGCGAACGCGCAAAGCAGGTTGCCGAACACAAACATCGCCATCAAGGCGATCAACGCGCCCTTGCGCGGAAAGCGGGCGGTGAGGATCGCCAGCACCGGCGCCCCCACCACGACCCCGGCCGCATAACCGGTGACGATGAGGCCGGCCGAGGGGATCGAGACGTCAAGATCGCGCGCGACATCGGGCAGTAAGCCCATGATGACGAATTCGGTGGTGCCGATGCCGAAAGCGCCGACGGCGAGGGCGGCGAGTGGCGGAGTGAGGCGCAAAGAGGAGGTTCCGATCGCGATGGGATTGGGAATCGGCGGGGGGCCGGAAGGCGGGCAGGCTCGTTTATGGGTGCGCCGCACAACGATCCGCAATCGTTTTCCGATCACGAACGCGCGATTTGGGCCCGGGGCGCCAGGTCGATGGGCGCGAAACGCGGCAGGGCTCGCGGCGCCGAGAACCTGGCGGCGCGTCGTCTCATCGTCGCCGCCGGCAGAAGGGCGGCGTGATTTCGCCATCGAACTGCGGCGGCTTTCATGGTATCGATGACGATATGAACAGAGAGGAAGTGCTTGACCGGCTGCGGCAGAACGAGCGCGCCCTGCGCGCGCGGGGGGTTACCCATGCCGCCCTGTTTGGCTCCCTCGCCCGCGACGAGCAAAACACAGAAAGCGATATCGACATTCTGGTCGATCTCGACCCCGCGATCATCGTGACGATGTTCGACTATGCCGGCCTGAAGGATTATGTCGCGGGCTTGTTCAAAGGCACAGTCGACGTGGTGGACAGGGAGGCCCTGAAACCTCGCATCCGGCCCAAAGCCGCCGCCGATGCGATCTATGCTTTCTGAAATTGAAAGAGATGCGCTGGAGGACATACGCGACAACATCGACCGCGCCATGCGCTTCGTGCGTGGCCTCGATCTTGAGACCTTCCTTGTCGACGATAAGAGCTTTTACGCTGCGACACGCTGCCTTGAAATTATCTCCGAGGCGTCGCGGCGGCTCTCGCCTGTCTTCAAGGAGCGGTTTCCCGAAATTCCCTGGAAGGATATCGCCGGCTCGGGGAGCATCTACCGTCACAATTACGAGAATATTTTAGAACGGCGGATCTGGCAGACGATCCATGAAGCGCTGCCGCCGCTTCGCGCTGTCGTCGCCGGCGAATCGGAAGGTGATCCGCCGATCACACCCGCAACGGAACCGCCCCTCGGCCCGCGCGTTGTCTCGCAGCATCATTCTCGGAGGAGACCGCCGTGGACAAGGAAAACACAAACAGCGCAGCCGATGCGGCGAAAGAGACGGCGGAATCATTGGCCCGCCTCAAGCAGGCCTCGCACGATTTGAAGGACAGGATTGTCGAAGAGAAACGCCGCAACGACATGCCGCTCGATTCCGCGCTCGGCAATCCGGCGGAAGAAGCGCGCAACGCTGACGGGCGCCTCGACCTGCCTGATACCGAGGACGATTGAGGCCAGGGTAAATCCTATCAAAGGACGGCGCCGCCCCTCATCCGGGCGCCTCCGGCGCCCACCTTCTCCCGCTTCGCGAGAGAAGGAGGGGCCGTGCCCTCAAAGCGCCGCCCTCCCTTCATCTTTCTTTACATTCGGCCGCATCGGGCGAAACCTTCGCACGGTAGCGTCCTTCTCGACACGGCGCGTTGACGCCGTCGATGAAGGAGATCGTGATGACCGATATCGACCATGAGCCCCTCTGGCCCGAGCCCCCGTTGCAAGAGGAGGCGCCCAGATATGGGCGGAAGCGTTCTTTCGCCTGGCGGCGCTCGCTGGCGCTTTTAGGCGTCCTGGCGGGGGGGATCGTCATCGGCGCGGGCGGCTTCGCCGTCGCGGCGGCGGGGATCGATCAATTGGGCTGGAAACAGGGCGCGCGCCTGGCGATCGTCCAGCACGTCGTTGCGCATGCGCTCGACAGTGTCGGCGCCAATGCCGCGCAGGAAGCCAAAGCGCATGACATTATCGCGATGAAATTCGCCGAGGTCGCGCCCGATCCCGCCCAGCATGACGCGATGCGCAAGCAGGCGCTCGACCTGATCGGCGCGCCGACCATCGATCGCGCCGCGGTCGAGAAGCTGCGCGCCGACGCCGTCGCGAGCATCGACGCCAAATCCAAGTCGGTCGTCGCCGGCGTTCTCGATATCGCCGACCTGCTCACCCCGCCGCAGCGCGCGCAGCTTGCCGTTGAGATCGAAGCGATGGCGCAGCAGCACGGCCCGATGATGGGGCCATGGGGCGGCATGCACGGCCATTCGATGGACGACGGGCCGGACGGCGGGTCGGACAAGGATTAGCGTCAACGACCCGATGCGTTTGACTTGTCGCTAGCGCTCCAATGTCATGGCCGGGCTTGTCCCGGCCATCCCAAGGCGAATGCGCAGCATTCGTCCGCAACGTCTTGCGCCCTCGATGACAAACGCAACCGCAGAGTTGCACCTCGCACAAATGCGCCAGCGGATGCTTTACCGCGTGGATGGCCGGGACAGGCCCGGCCATGACGGCGGATTGGGGTATTGACCGCAACGAGGCGTCCCTCTCACCGTGTCTTGCTATAAGAACGTTTCAGGTCAGGCGGGAACATGGCGGAGCGGCTTCTTATTATTGATGACGACGCACGGCTCGCCGCCATGGTGTCGGACTATCTGACCGCGGCGGGCTTTATCGTCGACCGCCGCTTCACCGGCCGCGAAGGCCTCGCCGCGCTTGAGCGCATGGCGTTCGACGCCGTCATTCTCGACGTGATGCTGCCCGATATCGACGGGTTCGAAGTCTGCCGCACGATCCGCGCGCGCGCGCAGACGCCCATCCTGATGCTGACCGCGCGCGGCGAGGAAACGGATCGCATCGTCGGATTGGAGATCGGCGCCGACGATTATCTGCCAAAACCCTTCAGCCCGCGCGAGCTGCAGGCGCGCGTGCGCGCCATTCTGCGGCGCGGCCGCGCGCCCGCCGAAGACGCGCCGCTGCGCTTTGGCCGCCTGCAGATCGACCGTTCCTCGCGCATGGTGCGCGTCGACGGCGAAGAGAAAACGCTGACAAGCTTCCAGTTCGATCTGCTCGCCGCCCTCGCCGACAATGCCGGGCGCGTGCTCAACCGCGAGCGGCTGATGGATCTCGTCAAGGGCGTGGAATTCGACGCCTTCGACCGGTCGATCGACGTCCATATCTCGCGCATCCGCGCCGCGATCGAGGACGATCCGAAACATCCGCGCCGCATCATCACCGTGCGCGGCGCCGGCTATGTCTTCGCCAGAAAGCAGGACGACGAGAAATGACCGTGTTCGGCCGCCGGCTGTTCTGGAAAGTCTATCTGACGCTGCTGGCGAGCCTTGTCGCCGTCGCCGTCCTGATGGGAACGTTCTGGGGGATGGTCGGCGAAAATCCGCATGACCGCTGGGGCGCCTTCCACATCCGCCTTGACGATCTGAATGTGCCGGCGCGCGACGGCCCGCCCGGCGCCATCGCGGCGGCGGTCGACCGGCTCAGCGAGGCGATCAGCGCCGACGTGTCGGTCTATAGCGGCGACGGGACGCTCATCGCTGCGCATGGCGCGCCGGTCGCGCTCACGGCGCGCGACGGCGGGGGAATGGGCATGCGGCCGGGCATCATGCGCATCGACCTTCCCGACGGCCGCGCGCTGCTGGCGCGGCTGCGGCTGCCCGGACCCCGGCCGGGGCTGCGAATTCTGACCGTCGTGCTGATCGTCGCCGGCGGCGTCGCGCTCGCCGCCTTTCCCGTCACCGCCCGGCTGACGCGCCGGCTCGAGGCCTTGCGCCTCGGCGTCGAAGGCTGGGGCGCGGGCGCGCTGTCGATGCGCGTCGACGATGCGGGCCATGACGAGGTCGCAGTAGTCGCGCGCGCCTTCAACGCCGCCGCCGCGCGCGTCGAGGAATTGCTGAATTCGCAAAAAGCCCTGCTCGCCAACGCCAGCCACGAATTGCGCTCGCCGCTGGCGCGCCTGCGCATCGCGGTCGAATTATGGTTCGCCCAGCCCGGCGCCGAGCTGAAAGATGAGATCGTGCGCAACCTCGCCGAGATCGATCAACTGGTCGAGGAGATCCTGCTCGCCAGCCGCCTCGACTATGGGGCGCCGGCCCGCGCGCATGGGCGCGTCGATCTGCTGGGGCTCGCAGCGGAGGAGGCGGCGCGTTTTTCAGCCTGCGTCGAGGGCATGCCGGAGGGCGGCAAGCCCGTCGAGATCGAGGGCGATGCGATTCTGCTACGCCGCCTCATCCGCAATCTCCTCGAAAACGCCGATCGCCATGGGCGCCCGCCTGTCCATGTCGCGGTGACCTGCGGCGGCGACAAAGCGCGTATCGTCGTCTCCGACCATGGTCCGGGCATCGCGGCCTCCGAGCGTGAGCGCGTGTTCGAACCGTTCTACCGCCCCGCCGGCCGCGCCGAATCCTCAGGCGGCTGGGGCCTCGGCCTGTCGCTCGTGCGCCAGATCGCCACGCGCCACGGCGGCGACGTGCGCTGCGAGGCGGAGCCGGGGGGAGGGAGCAGGTTTGTGGTGGAGTTGGCGCGTGGCGGGCGGAGCGGCCCATTGTAGCCGCGGTCGCTGACCGCGGCCCTCTCGGCCTGCGCCGGCCGCGCTCAGCGAGCGCGGCTACAGGGGTTGCGGCCGCGCCTGTTCGATTTTACTCTTCCGTGGATCGGAGCTGGGGCTCTCTCGTGCAGCGTCACAAACATCTGCGCCGTCTGGATACGGTCCGGATCGCGGCGCCGATCTATTTCATCACCATCTGCACGGCGGCCCGAAGGCCGATCCTCGCGCAACCGGCGGCCTTCGCCATTCTGCGCGCCGAATTCGAAGACGCCCCAAGCCGCCATGGATGGTCGATCGGCCGGTTCGTCGTCATGCCGGATCATCTCCATTTCTTCTGCGCCGAGGGCGGATCGGTCGCGCCGGCGAGCCTCTCGCGTTTCGTCGGCGGCTTCAAACAATGGACAGCGAAGAGCATGGCGCGGAGCCAGATCGCAAAGCCTCCGCTGTGGCAGAGGGAGTTTTTCGATCATCTGCTGCGCGCTCAGGAGAGCTACGATTCAAAATGGCGCTATGTCCTCGAGAACCCGGTCCGCGCGGGTCTTGTGGAACGATCGGAAGACTGGCCCTTCGGCGGGGAAGTGACGGCGCTGCGCTTGTAGCCGCGCTCGCTGAGCGCGGCCCTCCCGGTCGGCGTTGCCGCGCTCAGCGAGCGCGGCTACAGGGCGGCTGTCGCCGCACCTCAGAAGATGCTCAGCGGCGCAAGAACAGGTCACTGGAACCAATTTGGGCGGCCGCCGTTATCCCCCCGGTAAACGGAGGGGTCGCCATGAGAAACGCATCTTCCAGGATAGTTGCACGCAGCTTCGCCGCGACGACTGAGGAGCCGGCGGAAGCCACGCTCATGTTCAACTTGATGATGAACGCAGGCATTGTGGCGGCGGCGATATCGCTCTGCAGCCTGCTCATCTACCTCGCGCCCTGAGGGACGACGGCGAGGCGAGGTTGTAGCCGTGGTCGATGACTGCGGCCCTCCCGATCGGCGCTGGCCGCGCTCAGCGAGCGCGGCTACAGGGGCGGCGCCTGTTCGATTTTACCTTCCGTGCATCGGAGCCGGAGCTCTTTCGGACCGCTTCACAAACACCTGCGCCGGCTATCCCGCTATTTACAGAGGGTAATATTCTGTTTTAGAGAAATATTTTCTGGACATTCCATATTTTCAGACGCATGCTCTTCGGGCTTATCTTATGATTGAATCGAATGGCGTCATGGCGGGGGAAAGGCGGAGCAAATCACGGGGCGTCGATGGGAGAGTTTCGAAAACGCGAATTCCAATTTTTTTTTGCGTTTTTCGCTTGCAAGTCTTTGAAATTCCTCAACCCCGCCTGATAAAAATTTGCAAAGGCTTGCGATCGCAGAAAATTATCTGCGATTTTTCAAAGGCATGAAAAATAGCTACCTGGGCAAAATTCCCTGGGATAAGCCCCGCTCAGCTCGAAAACACCACCGTCTTGCCGCGGTTGAGCAGCACGCGATCCTCAAGATGATGGGCCAGCGCACGCGACAGGACGCGGCGCTCGATGTCGCGTCCCTTGCGCACGAGGTCCTCGGGCGTGTCGCGGTGGCTGATCGTCTCGACGTCCTGTTCGATGATCGGCCCCTCGTCGAGATCGGAGGTCACGTAATGGGCGGTCGCGCCGATCAGTTTAACGCCGCGCTGATGGGCCTGATGGTAAGGCTTGGCGCCCTTGAAGCCGGGCAGGAAGGAATGGTGGATGTTGATGCAGCGCCCCTGCAGCTTGGCCGCCAGCCCGTCCGAAAGGATCTGCATGTAACGGGCGAGAACGACGACGTCGGCCTTGGAATTGCGCACAAGATCCCAGATCTGCGGCTCCTGTTCGAGCTTGGTCTGCCGGGTGACCGGCAGATAGTGGAACGGGATGTCGCCAAAATCGATATGCGCATAGGTCTCGCGCGGATAATTGGCGCCAATGCCAACGATCTCCATCGGCAATTCGCCGCTGCGCCAGCGATAGATGAGATCGACGAGGCAATGATCGAAACGCGACACGAGGATCAGCACGCGCTTCCTCTCGTCGCCCGCGCGGATCGACCAGTTCATCGAGAATGGCGCGGCCACTACGGCGAATCGCTCCTTGAAAGCGGGCAGATCAAGCGCGCCGGCGACGCTGTCGAAAACGACGCGCATGAAGAAATTGCCGGTTTCGGTGTCGTCGAACTGCTGGGCGTCAAGGATGTTGAAACCGCCCTCGAACAGGGCCGTCGAAACGCGGGCGACAATGCCGGGGCGATTGGCGCAGGAGAGGGTCAGGACATTGCGCAGGGCGGGCATGGCTTGGGGCGCCTCGACAGGAGGGAAACGGAAACATGAAAGTCGCGTCGGCTTTGTTTGCGCCCGCAAACGGATGGGGAGGGCTTCGCGATCCGCCCTTTTGCAAGCGCGTCAAACTCAATCCACGTTTCCAAGGGGTTTGGCGACAAGAAAAAACTGTTGGCGCCATGTTTCGCCTGCAAATGCGCGGCGCGGAACGCCTGCGCATAGGGAACGAATGGGCGCGCACGGCGTTGTCGCCTCGATCATCAGAGTCGCCATCATGCCTCGCCACGCCGATTCCATCACCCTCCTGACCACCGGCGCCTTCGTTGTGCTGGCCGCCGCGCTATGGGGCCTTCTGCTCGGCCTCCACTGGCCGCTCTGACGCCTGCATCAATCTTCAGATCCACGAGGCGGCTGGGCGCGCACGCGTTGGTACGCCGATCATTTGCCGCTCGCCTGAGGGCCGAAACCGCGCGGATGAATCGCCAGCCCCTTCGACCCCCATGGCTTTCGACAGTTGCAAGTGGTTATAAATCATGCAAAACGCCGTACGTTCCATGAATCTATCGAATAGGAGCAGGTGTGGCCAAGATTGTAGCACGTAAGACGAAGACGCCGGTCAGGCGACCCTGGTCGAAAGACGACCTCCGCCTTCTCAAGGGTATGGCCCGCAAGGAGCCGCTCGCGAAAATTGCGAAGTCGCTCAAGCGAACAGAGGGCGCAACGCGCCACAAGGCGACCTTGGTGGGCGTCTCGCTCAGGATGACGCCCAAGAAGCGAGCGTCTGCCAAGAAGCGCTGAGACTGCGGTTTGGGGCCCGTTGGAGAGGCCGGCGCATAAGCGACCGGCCCCGATGCCCCTATCGGTTTCTGGAGAAGCTGTCTTCGAGGGGCCCGGGCGCGCTGGCCCCAGGGCTTTTTTGCGCTCCGCCTGACCCGCCGGCAGGGCCCTCGTCAGACCTGTGAGCGGCGTCCCGGACAGCCGCTGAATCAGAGGCCTGCTGCCGTGCGATCGAAGGTCAGATCGCCGACGGCGATTCGCGCGCGCCGCGAAGCCATGGCTGCGGTCACAACTCAACTTTTCGAAGACTGGCCGTTCAAACAAAGCAATGGTGCCCAGGAAAGGACTCGAACCTTCACGGCCGTGAAGCCACTGGCACCTGAAGCCAGCGCGTCTACCAATTCCGCCACCTGGGCACGGGCCGGTTCATACGGGCGGGCGCGCAGGCTTGTCAATGTCTCGCCCGCAACGCCGCCGCCCCTGTTTGAATTTCGGCTCGCCGCTCCATGCGATCTCGGGCCGCGCAGCCGGAATGCCGTGACATCACAAGCGCGGCGCCCCGCGCGGCGGCGCATTCCCACACGCGCCAATTCGTTCTATTGCTGGCGGCGACGCCGAGCAGGGAACCTCGTGAACTCACCTTCAGACTTCACCATAAGCGACGTTTCCGCTCATGACATCGTCGAAACCGTGCGCGGCGCGCTGCTGGTTCTGGACGACGGCCTGACGGTCGTTTCGGCGAATCGGGCGTTCTTTTCGATGTTCGCGACGATTCCCGAGGAGACCATTGGGCGGCGCCTCTACGATCTGGGCGACGGCCAATGGAATATTCCGGCGCTGCGCCGGCTCCTGGAAGAGATCATTCCGCGTGAAAATGTCGTTGAAGCCTACGAAATCGAACATGATTTCGCAGGCGTCGGCTCCCGCACGATGCTTCTCAACGCCCGCAAAGTTTTTCGGCCGGGCAATAATGTCGAATTCCTGCTGCTGGCGATCGACGATGTCACCGAACTCAGGAAGAAAGAACGCGAGGCGGCCCGCCTCCAGCGCGTCGCCCAGACCATCGTCGATTCCGTCCGCGATCCGCTCGTGATCCTCGATGAGGACATGCGGATCGACAGCGCGAGCCGGAACTTCCTGTCGATGTTCGCGCATGGCGCGCAAAATGTCGTGGGGCGGCGCCTCGAAGATCTTATGCAAGGGCAATGGGATGTGGCGGCGTTGCGCGCCATGCTCGATCGCGTCGTTCCCGACGATCATCCTTTCGACGACTTTCTGCTTGAAGATGATTTTCCCGGCCTTGGCCGGCGCATCTTCAAGCTCAATGCGCGCAAGATCAGCGCGCCGGGCAGCAATTTGACGCAGCTTCTGCTCGTGTTCGAGGACGCCACCAAGGCGACGCTGTTCGACCGGCACCGGGACATTTTGGCTGCGGAACTCGCGCATCGAATCAAGAACAGCCTGCAGGTTATCTCGTCTTTTGTCGCGTTTGAGCTGCGGCGGGCGGCCGAACCCTGCGTGGAAGGGTATCGGGCGATGCAAGCGCGCATCAGCGCGGTCGCCGAACTCTATGACGTCATCGCAAGATCGAGCGCGTTCGGGCCCGTGGATGTCCCCACTTATCTCGAGGGGATCGCGTCAAGCATCCGGGCGAGCCTGATTGGCCAACATTCCAAAATCGAGATCATGGTCGAAGCCGAGTCCTACAAGGTCCTGGCCGATCAGGCGGTGCCGCTCGGTCTGATCGTCAATGAGCTCGCCACCAATGCGATCAAATATGCGTTCCCGAAAGGCGCGGGCCGCATTATCCTGGGATTTCAACATCGCGACGGCGAAGTCACGCTGACCGTCGCGGACAATGGCGTCGGCATGGTTCCGACGGGCGCTGGCGATGGTCTTGGCGCCCGTTTCATCGACGCTTTCGCCAAACAGCTTGGCGGAACGCTCGCCAAGGCGTCGGCGGAAACCGGAACGACTTTCATCGTCCGGCTGCCCCTCACCATTCTGGCCGAAAATGACGATTCCCCTTTGCAGGCGATCTGATCGGCCGCTTTCCATTTTCCCGCCGCTTCGCTAGTCCTTCGCCAATTGCAATCCGGGAGCCGCCCAATGACCTATGCCAATATCCTCGTCGAAACGCATGGCCGGGTCGGCCTGATCAGGCTCAACCGGCCGCAGGCGCTGAACGCCCTGAATCAGGCGCTGATCGACGAACTCAACGTCGCCCTTAGCCTTTTCGAGAAAGACGCCGCGATTGGCGCCATTGTCCTGACGGGTTCGGAAAAAGCCTTCGCCGCCGGCGCCGACATCAAGGAAATGCGGCCCAAATCCTACATGGACGCCTATCTCGAGGATTTCATCACGAGTTGGGAAGGCGTGTCGCGCCTGCGCAAGCCGATCATAGCGGCGGTCGCGGGCTTTGCGCTGGGCGGCGGCTGCGAACTTGCGATGATGTGCGACTTCATCCTCGCCGCCGACACCGCCAAATTTGGCCAGCCTGAAATCAAGATCGGAATCATTCCCGGCGCTGGCGGCACCCAGCGGCTGACCCGTTTTGTCGGCAAATCCAAGGCGATGGACATGTGCCTGACCGGCCGCATGATGGACGCCGCCGAAGCCGAGCGCGCCGGGCTCGTCTCGCGCGTGATTCCCGCCGACAAATTGGTGGAAGAGGCGCTCAAGGTCGCCGCCTCGATCGCCGCGTTGTCGCCGCCCTCCGTCATGCTCGCCAAGGAATGCGTCAATCGCGCCTATGAAACGACGCTCAGCGAAGGCGTGCGCTTCGAGCGCCGCGTATTCCATTCGCTGTTCGGGACGGAGGATCAGAAGGAAGGCATGGGCGCCTTCATCGAAAAGCGGGCGGCGGCGTTCAAGGGCCGGTGAAGCGCGCGGCCTATCCCGCCGTCCAGCCCCCGTCGATCGAAAGATTGGCGCCGGTGATCTGCGCGGCGGCGTCCGAGCAGAGATAGACGGCGAGCGAAGCGACCTGATCGGCCGTCACAAATTCCTTGGTCGGCTGGGCGGCGAGGATCACATCATTGATGACCTGTTCCTTCGTCAGATTGCGCGCCTTCATCGTATCGGGAATCTGGCGCTCGACGAGCGGCGTCCAGACATAGCCGGGCGAGATGCAATTGGCGGTGACGCCGAAGGTCGCCAGTTCCAGCGCGACCGTTTTGGTCAGGCCGGCAATGCCATGCTTGGCCGACACATAGGCCGATTTGAACGGCGAGGCGACGAGCGAATGAGCCGAGGCCGTGCTGACGATGCGGCCCCATTTGGCCGCCTTCATGCCGGGAACGGCGGCGCGAATGGCGTGGAAAGCGGCCGACAGATTGATGGCGATGATCGCGTCCCATTTCTCGACCGGAAAATCCTCGATCGGCGCGACATATTGGATGCCGGCATTGTTGACGAGAATGTCGAGCGAACCCAGCCTGCCTTGCGCGTCTTTCACCATCGCGCCGATCTCGGCCGGCTTCATCATATCGGCGCCATTGTAGAAAGCCTTGACCCCGAAGTCCTTCTCGATGCTCGCCCGCTCGGTTTCGATCGCCGCCGCATCGCCCATCCCGTTGATGACGACATTGGCGCCTTCTTTGGCCAGCGCGCGGGCGATGGCGAGCCCGATGCCGCTGGTCGAGCCAGTGACGAGCGCGTTGCGTTTTGAAAGAGACATTCAAGGCTCCTGGGCATGGCCGCGGCGGCGGGACAGGCGTTATATTGCATCGAAATAGGGAAGGCGAGGGTCGAGACGGGCGTCCCAAGGCTTCGGCCCCGTGCTATTATCGTGCAGTCGCAACCGGACGATGAGGCGAGAGCGGCGATGACGAACGGTCGGCGACGAAGCGCCATCGCAGCGGCATTGCTTGGCGTAAGTCTGCTTGGCGCGGCGCCCTGCGCGGGCGCGGGCATGGCGACGACGACGCCGCTCGCCGTCGCGCCGCAGGTCGATCTCGAGAAGATGGCGGGCGGCTGGTATATCGTCGCCAATATTCCCAACTGGTTCGAGGCCCCGCTTGTCGGGCTTTACGATATTTATTCGCGCCGCCCCGACGGCGACATTGCCGAAAATTTCTATACCCATTCCGGATCATTCAGCAGTCCGCTCAAACATTACGAGGTTCACGACTGGGTGGAGCCCGGGTCGAACAACGCCAAATGGCGGGTGCAGATTTTCTGGCCGTTCAATTTTGCGTTCTGGGTGCTTTATGTCGATCCGGAATATCGCACCGTCCTTTTCGGCTATCCCGACCGATCCTTGGGTTGGATTTTTTCGCGCAAGCAAACCATCGATGAAGCGACCTACCAATCGCTGCTGGCGCGTTTCGGCGCTCTTGGTTACGATGTCTCGAAATTCCGCCGCGTCGTGCAATTGCCTTCGCAAATCGGCCAGAAGGGCTTTGGCGGCGACGCCGGTGAGAAATGAGCGCCGCCGTCGCCGCTATGGCTTGACGAATTTCAAGACAAACCGGTCGCTCTCGCCGATTGCGGCGTATTTTTCGCGATCCTGATCCTTGAGGCGATAGGTCGGCGGCAGCGCCCAGACGCCAACCGGATAATCCTTGGTGTCCTTCGGGTTGGCGTTGATTTCCGAGGCGCCGGCGAATTTGAACCCGGCCGCCTCAGCCAATGCGATGGCGTAATCCTGCCGGACATAGCCACTCTTGGCCAAAGGGTCCTGCGGCTGGTCGGCGCGCCCGCGATGCTCTTCGACGCCGAGCACGCCCCCGGGTTTCAACGCTTTGAAGAAGGCCGTAAAGGCTTGATCGGCCGTTCCCCCCGCCATCCAATTATGGATGTTGCGAAAAGTCAGCACGAAATCGGCCGTGCCGGCGGGCGCAAGTTCTTTGACGCCGGGATGGAATTCAGCGACCTCGACCTTGCCGTAGTCGGTAGGATCGGCCGCGATTTTCGCCGCGAATCCCGCATTGTCTTTCTGCACTTCCGTCGAGGGAGAATCCTTGTCCCCGTTGGCGGCGATATAGCGCCCATGCGCCTTGAGATAGGGTCCCAAAATCTCCGTCCAGTAGCCAGAGGCGCCAGGCAGAATTTCAACGACATTGGAATTATCGGCGACGCCAAAAAACGTCAAAACTTCGAAAGGATGGCGAAAAACATCGCGGGCCCGGTTCGCTTCGCTCCGTTGCGCTCCAGCGACCAGCGTTTGAAGAGCGCCGGAATCGACGCCTTGGGCTAAAGCCCCGACCGGCGGGGCGGAAAACGCCATCGTCAGGCCTGTAATTGCGACGACGACCGCCCGCCTCGCCAGCGTGCGTGTAATCCTGGAGGTCACCGGCAAACTCCCGCTATTATTTTCTACTAAAATAATAGACTGATCCCGCCATTCGTCAAGGAAGACGGTTCAGGCTTGGCGCGCTGGCCTGGAAATGCCGCTGATATCCATTTCGCGGCGCACGTCGGCGACCGAATCGCGCAGGAGTTCGGCCATCCGCTCGCGCGCCTCATCCGGGCGCCCTTCGCTGATCGCTTTGAGTACCGCCCGATGCTGATGCAGACGATCGTCGCGGATCGAAGCCTCAGCCCGCCAGCCGAGCTGAAAGGTTCCCACCAGCGCCGTATCGATAAGGCCGCCCAAGGCGCCGATAAACAGATTGCCCGTCGCGTCGAGAATCGCCTGATGGAAGCGCAGATCCGCAGCCGTTACGTCGTCGGTAGCGTCTTTCGAGCCTTCCATATCCGCATAGGCGGCGCCGATGCGCGCAAGCGCCGCCGGATCGCGCGACAGAGCGGCGAGATAGGCGGCCTGCGGCTCGACCATCTGGCGAAGCTGGAAGAGATCGTTGACGAATTCCTCGTTCAAGGCGGCGCGCAAATGCCAGGCGAGAAAATCGGGATCCAGCATGTTCCAGTCGGATTTAGGCCGAACGCTGGTGCCCACTTTCTGGCGCGACACGATCAGGCCCTTGGCGGCAAGCACACGAAAAGCTTCGCGCAAGGTCGGGCGCGAAACCTTGAATCGCTCCAGCAGGATGGCTTCGCCGGGCAAGCGGGAACCGGGAGGATAGACGCCGGCGATGATCTCGCCCCCGAGCGCCGCAGCGAGAAAATCATTGGCGTTGCTTCGCGGCCGCTTTTTTTCCGTCGCAACGCCTCGCCGCCCCAATGCAAGAGGTCCGCCCCCTGACGGCGCCTCCCGCGGAGGCGCCGGTGAGTCGCCTGAAACTGACGTCTGGGTCAAAAATCCACCCCGTCGCATGGTGCGCGCGCCGCCGCGCATAAAAAGATCGATTATCGCATTGATTCCCGTCGCTGCGATGACAACTCATCGGCATGCCGGTCGCCGCGTTGAAATCGACGCTAATGACAAAGAATGGGCGGTGCAATAGAAACATCGGCGCATATATCAGGCAATGGCGCGCCGCCATGGCGGCCGACTGCCTATGCCTGTAGGAGGCTAGCGAGAAGCCCATGACTTTGACCATAAGACAACCCGGAATCGGCCCGGCGGCCCGCCACAGGAGTGTCGGCGTGCGCGTCGGCGCCGGGGCAGGCGCCGTGACGGTGGGGGCTGGCGCGCCAATCGTCGTGCAGTCCATGACCAACACCGACACCGCCGATATCGAGGGGACCGCACGCCAGGTCGCCGCGCTCGCCAGAGCGGGTTCGGAACTGGTGCGCATCACCGTCGATCGGGACGAAGCCGCCGCCGCCGTGCCCCATATCCGCGACCGGCTCGCACAAATGGGCGTCGCCACGCCCCTCATCGGCGACTTTCACTACATCGGCCATAAATTGCTCGCCGATCATCCCGCCTGCGCCGAGGCGCTCGATAAATACCGAATCAATCCGGGCAATGTTGGCTTCAAGAACAAACGGGACAAGCAGTTCGGCCAGATCGTCGAAATGGCGATCAAGCATGGCAAGACGGTTCGCATCGGCGCCAATTGGGGCTCGCTCGATCAGGAATTGTTGACTCATCTGATGGACGAGAACGCCGCTTCCGCCGCTCCGATCGAGGCGCGGGCGGTGACGCGCGAGGCGATGGTCCAGTCGGCGTTGCTATCGGCCGCGCGAGCGGAAGAAATCGGCCTTGCCCGCGATCGCATCATCCTCTCGGCCAAGGTTTCGGCCGTGCAGGACCTCATCACGGTTTACCGCATGATGGCGGCGCGCTCGGACTATGCGCTGCATCTCGGCCTGACCGAAGCGGGCATGGGCTCTAAGGGCATCGTCGCTTCATCGGCGGCGATGGGGGTCCTGCTGCAGGAAGGAATCGGCGATACGATCCGCGTGTCGTTGACGCCGGAGCCAAAAGGCGATCGCACGCTGGAAGTCAAAGTCGCACAGGAAATCCTGCAGACGATGGGCTTTCGCACTTTCGTGCCGCTGGTGGCCGCCTGTCCCGGCTGCGGGCGCACAACCTCGACCGTTTTTCAGGAGCTGGCGAGCGACATTCAGACCTATATCCGCGATGAAATGCCGGGCTGGAAAACGCGTTATCCCGGCGTCGAAACCCTCAACGTCGCGGTGATGGGCTGCATCGTCAATGGGCCGGGCGAAAGCAAACACGCCGATATCGGCATTTCCCTTCCCGGCACCGGCGAGACGCCCGCCGCCCCGGTGTTCATTGACGGCGCCAAGGCCTTGACCCTGCGCGGCCCGACCATCGCCGCCGATTTCAAGGCGCTGGTGGTGGATTACATCGAGAACCGTTTTGGAGCTAAGGGCATGGCGGCCGAATAGAGGCAGCCGAAGAGACCGCCTTTCCCTATTCCCTTCGCCGCCGTTCGCGACGACAACAACGCATCCGTCACGCCCGCCCGCGACTCTCCGCTTCGCAGCCGTTTGTGGAACTCTCCGCAACCCGCGCCGCAGCCCCGGCCAGGCGCCGCTGTCCGAGCCCAGCCGCCAGCAGTGCGCCGACGATATGGCACACGGCGATCAGCAGCATGGTGACGGCGAACGCCTGCGCGAAAGCCTGCGGATCGTTGCGCTGACCCAGGACAGCGTAGAACAGGCCGCCAAGCACCGCCACGCCGATGGCCGCGCTGACCTGCAGCGTTGAATTCACCATGCCGCCGACCAGCCCAGCGCGATGCGTCGCCACCCGTTCGACGATGACCCGGGACTACGGCGACAGATACGCAATTCCCTCTTTCAACTCCACCGTCCGAGCGACGCCAACCCTCCCCTCAAGCGGTCCTGGGAGCGGCGGAATCGCGGTTTGCCGCTCATCCGCCGCGCGCGGCATATCGCCTTTGCAGGCTGACGCGCGAATTTCGGCGTTTGGGCAAGGCGTGGACCACGCCGATCCCACGCCCGGCAAGGCGCAAACCTTCACTGCAACGTCGTGGACGTGAAGGCCCCGTCAAAGTCGAAGGTGTTGCCATGAACCGCGTTATCCTGGAAGGAATGGGCGACGCCGGGGCCGAAGACCGAGACGATCGCGCCATATTCGTTGTTGGTGAGGCTCGACCGTCTCACCCATGCGATGGCGGCGTCGTACACGCCAAGGCCGATGGCGTTGCCGTTCGCCGTCACATTGTCGAGAAACACCGTCGTGTTCGGCGAGGGATCGGCGACGATGTTAAAGCCGGTTGACCTATTACCGGTCGCGGCAACGTCGACGGCCGTCATATAGACCGTGCCCGTCGTGCTTGCGCCATAGACGTCAATACCCTCCGACAAATTGTTGGCGACCGTGACCCTTTTTATGAGGCCGGTGACGCCGGCGGCGCCGGACGGCGCGATAGAGATTCCATCGCCGCCGTTGTCAGACGACGTGACGTCGGTGATCAGCAAGGTCAGCGCGCCGCTGGCCGGCTGTGCCCGAATGCCGGCGTTCCCGGCGAAGTGGCGCACGACGCAATTGGCGATCGTGACCGAACCCGCCGCCTCGACCAAAATTCCCACGCTGGCGACGCCGAGTCCGTCGATGTTGAGCCCACGCAGCGTCACGGAATCGCTCGTCCCGGCGTTGATGATGATGGCGTTCTGACCTGACACGGCCTGCTGCACGCCCGCCGTACCGACGCCGTCATTGACGATGCTGATCGCCTTGCTGATGGTGATCGCGCCATAGCCGGCAGGATCGAGCACGTCGATTTCGCCGCCGGCGGCGATGATATTGTCGTGGACGTACTGAAAGCTGCGGCAGGGCGAGGTCGGCGCGCCGCAACCGGCGGCGTCGGCGCCATGTCCGGACACAAAGGCGCGGTTCGCTTGCGCATAAGCGGGCGTGGCGAGGGCGGCGATAAACAAGGCGCCTGAGAGAACTGACAACGGTACAGGTTTAATCATCAAACGCATCTCCAATCTTGCTCCCGGAGTGTCCGGCGCGGCGGCGGTTAGGAGCGCGGATGATCGTTCTCCAGGTGGTGAAAATGAGACGCAATTTATTGACCGCCGGAGCGCCTGTCTTGGACGGCGCGGCACGGAACTTGACCCGGACGGAACAAAGGAAAGCTTTATGATGGCGCTTGATCGCCCGCGGGGCGGCCACCGCGATGGACCGCGACCGGAATTAGGGCGCGTAGTTCCCTCTTTCAACGCGACGCTCGACTAAAGCAGGACAGCCGCTCAATCCGCACCGTGCCGAACCGCTAGCGTACCGCTATGATTTTGGCATATCCCGAAGCTCAAAAACTTGCTTGAGCGCGCCGAGACCTGCCCGTTTCGACCAAAAATCATCGCGCTCCACAGGATGCCGCTCTCCGGAATCGCCGGCGCCCTTGCCCATCACGCCCGCCCGCGGTTCTCCGCTTCGCAACCGCCTCCGGAAGTCTCCGCGGCGCGCGCCGCCGCCCTCACTGGCCGCCGCTGACCGAGTCCCGCCGCGAGCAGGGCGCCCACGACATGACAAGCGGCGATCAGCAGCATGGTGACGGCGAAAGCCTGGGCCAGGGCTTGCGGATCGGTCCGCCGCCCCAGAACGGCGTAGAAGACGCCGCCGAGCACCGCCACGCCGATCGCGGCGCTCACCTGCAAGGTCGAGTTCACCATGCCGCCGACTAGCCCCGCGCGGCTCTGCGCGACCCGCTCGACGACGACCCGGACCATGGTCGGGATTGACATGCCCATGCCGAGCCCGATCAGCAGCAGCGCCGTCGCGAACGGCCCGAACGGCGGCATCAAACCAGGCGACGTCAGCGCGGCGACGGCGGCGAGAGCGACAAGGCCGGTCGCCGAGAGCGCGAACCCGACGGACGGCGCCGCCGTTCCCATCCGGTCGCCAACCATCGGGCTGGCGAAAGACCCAAGGAGAAAGCCGATCGAGAAGGGCAGGATGGCGAGACCGGCTTCCAGAGCCGTGCGCCCGAGGCCGGCCTGGAGATAGATCGAGAAGGTCAGGAAGAACGCCGCCAGCGCATAGAGCGTGGCGATCGCGCCAAGGCCCCTCAGCAACCCCGGCGAAGCGAAGGCGTCGATCGCCACCAAAGGTTCGCCGCCCGCCTTCGCCAGGCGAATCTCGTAGCGCCGGAAGGCTTCGGCGAACAAAGGCGTCGTCAACAGCATCGCGATCGACCACCAGGGCCAGCCGCGCTCGCGGCCCTCGATCAAGGGCAGCACCAGCGCGGTGAGGGCGGCCGCAGATAAAAACACGCCGATGAGATCGAGACGCGGACGGGTTCCGCCATGGGTTTGGCGCAGCAACGGGATCGCCGCCGCGAAAGCGGCGATAGCGATGGGCAGGTTGATCAGGAAGACCAGCCGCCAGCCGAGTCCGCCGATGTCAGCGCCGACGAGGGCGCCGCCCAACAATTGGCCGACGATCGAGGACAGGCCGAGGGTGATTCCATAAATGCTCAGGGCGCGGCCGCGCTCATGGGCGGGGAATAGGGCATGGACGGAGGCCAGCGCCTGCGGCGCCATGGCGGCGGCGGCCAGCGCCTGCAACAGCCGGCCGAGAATCAGCGAGGTCGGCGACCAGGCGAGGCCGCACAGGGCCGAGGCGAGCGCGAAGCCGGCGAGCCCGGCCAGAAACACGGACTTGCGCCCAAAAATGTCGCCGAGCCGCCCGCCGGTAATCAGAAACACGGCATAGACCGAGGCATAGCCCGATATGACGAGTTGCACGTCGGCCGAACTGGCGCGCAGGCCTGTGGTGATCGAAGGCATTGCGACATTGACGATGAAGAAATCGAGCGGAGCGAGGAAAGCGCCGACGAGCAGCACCGCCAGCGCCGCCCAGCGGCGCGGATCGAGCATTTCGCTTTCGGCCGGCGCAATCGTCGTCAGTGGATTCATCGTCGCAATCCCTTCTTATTATGGAACAGTCAGTTCCTAATTGGAGCCGTTTTCCCGACGGGGCCCGTCTTCAAACCATTGTCCTCAGCGCCACATCGACGACTTCGGCCATCTCGCTTTCGCTCGGCCCTGTCTTGCCGAGCACGCGCAGGCCCTGGACCGTGCAGAGCAACAGCCGGGCGATCGCCCGTTCGTCATAGTCGCGAGGAATTTCGCCCGCCGTCTGGCCACGGATCACCGCCGCCGCGAACAAATCCTGCATCCGCCGGAACATCCGCGTGATAAGGACGCTGACCTCCACGTCGCCCGGCATCATCTCCATGGCGGCGGCCGTGATCAGGCAGCCCTGCCGCCCCTGCCCTTCGGCGGCGCGCCGCGCATAGCCCATCAGAGCCTCGCGGATCGCCGCGCGGGCCGAACCGGGTTGCGCCAGGGCGTCGCCAACCCGCTGCAGCGATCCCGCGGTATAATGATCGAGCGCGGCCAGGAACAACGACCTTTTGTCGTGAAACGCCTTGTAAAGGCTGCCCCGCGCAAGCCCCGTCCCCTCGGTCAGATCCTGAACCGAAGTGCCGTGATAGCCATGCGCACGGAAAACCTCGATCGCGTCCGCGACCGCCGCGTCGATGTCGAATTCGCGCGGTCGGCCAGGTCCGCGATCTGGGAGGGGGGCGAGCTTGGACGCTTGCATAGAGGGTATATAGAACCGATCGTTTCCTAATGCAAGACGGAGGCCGCTGGCGTGGTCGACTGAGGCAACGGGGGTCGCCTAATCCGAACGATCGCACTCAGGCTACCAACCTTGCGTACAACCGCCGCCTATGGGAAGCGCTGCCCAATGGAGAGTACGAGCCAAATCGACTGGAGCTGGCAGGGCAAGCCGCTGCACATGGGCGTCACGCGGATGGGTGAGGGGCCGACGATCCTTCTCCTCCCCGCCCTCAGCTCGATTTCGACGCGCGAGGAAATGCGGCCGCTGCAGGCGCTTCTGGCGACCTCATACGCGACCGTCAGCGTCGATTGGCCCGGTTTCGGCGATCAGCCAAAGCCATTCATCGACTGGCGGCCGGACGCCTATCGCGCGTTCCTCGACCATGTCCTTACCCAGGTCGCCCCAAAGCCGCTTGCAACGGTCGCGGTCGGCCATGCCGCTTCCTATGCGCTGCAGCAGGCGGAGGCGGCGGCGGGATCGACGGGCGCGCTTTGCCTGATCGCGCCGACATGGCGCGGCCCGCTGCCCACCATGAGCGGCAAGCCGGCGGCGGCGTTCGAATGGTTTGTGCGTCTCGTCGATCTCAAAGGGCTCGGCGCGTTCGTCTACGCCCTCAACGTCAATCCGCCCGTGGTGCTGATGATGGCGCGCGGCCATGTCTATGCGAATCCGGCTTTCCTGACGCCACAAAAATTCGCCGAAAAACTCAGGGTGACGCGCGCGCCCGGCGCCCGGCATGCTTCAGTCCGTTTCGTCAGCGGCCTGCTCGACCCCGCTCGAAGTCTGGCCGCCTTTCTCGCGGGCGCCCGCCATGTGCGCGACCCTATCTTGGTGCTTTATGGCGCCAACACGCCGCGCAAGTCGCGCGCGGACATGGAGGCTCTGGCGAGCCTGCCCAACGTCGAGCGCCGCACCATTCCACGCGGCAAGCTGGCGGTGCAGGAGGAGGAGCCGGGCGGCGTCGAGGCGGAGATACGGGCGTTCCTCCGCGGGCGCGCCTAGAAAGCAACGCCCGGCTACACCGTCTCCCAGCGCCCGCTCTCGCCCGATCGAAACAAAGCATCGATCACGCGCATATTGGCGATCGCGTCCTCGATTGGATATTCAAGCGGCGCCTCGCCCAGAACGGCGCGGGAGAAGGCGTCGCCTTGCAGCGTATATTGATCGCAGGTTGCGAATTCCTCCCTGCGCGCGCCGCCGCCAAACAGGTCCGCGCCGCTATCGACCGTAATATGCGTCGGACGGTCGGGAGGCGCGTTGAAGGGAATCGCGATTTCGATGCGGCCCTTATCGCCCGCTATCGTCACACGCTGATGCGCCGAGGTCTGGGTCCCGCAAAGAAAGGACAGTTGGCGACCGCCCGGAAATTCGGCGATCGCGCTGACCAGGCGATCGGTTCCCATGACGGGATCGCGGTCGATGACAGCCATCACCCGCGCCGGTTCGGCGCCGAAAATGTACCGCGCGGTCAGGATCGCATAGCAACCGATGTCGTAGAGCGCGCCGCCGCCTGGCGGCTTGTTGCGGATATTGGTCGGGTCGATGAGATGATACGAAAAAAACGTCTGAATCGCGCGCAGTTCGCCGATCGCGCCCGAACGGGCGAGTTCATGCGCGCGCCGCCATTGCGGATGGAAGCGCACCATGAAGGCCTCGGCGACAAGCTTGCCCGAACGTGCGCGGGCGGCGAGCAAAGCCTCCGCCTCGATGGCGTTGAGCGCGATCGGCTTTTCGCAAAGCACGTGCTTGCCCGCCTCCAGCGCGCGCAGCGTCCAGGGAACGTGGAGCTCATTGGGCAGCGGGTTGTAGACGGCCTCGATGGCGGGATCGGCGAGCAGTTCTTCATAGGAGCCATAGGCCTTGGCGATGCCCAGCACGGCGGCGGCGCTCTTCGCCTTTGCAAGGTCGCGCGAGGCGATCGCGTCGATACGCGAAAGCGCCCCCAATTGCATCGCCGGAATCACTTTCTCGACGCCGATCTTGGCGACGCCCAGCACGCCCCAGGAAACTTTTCTTGTCATAAGCGATTCCCCCTAAAATTGTACGAAATCCCTTCTCCCGCTTCGCGGGAGAAGGGATTTCGTATGTCACTCAACCGGCGTCGGCATGCGCGGACCGGCCTGACGCTCCAGCATCCAACCGGGATATTCAGGAACCAGCGCGCTCGCCTTGTCGAGCGCGGCCACTTCCTCCGCGCTCAAATTCACCTTCACCGCCGCCAGATTGTCGTCAAGCTGCTCGATCGTCTTGGCGCCGACGATGACGCTCATCACGCCCGAGCGCTGCAACAGCCACGCGAGCGCGATCTGCGCGACCGACACATTATGCGCCTTGGCGACCGGCTCCATCGCGTCGACGACATCATAGGCGTGTTCGCGATTGACCGGGGGGAAGTCGAACACAAGGCGGCGCGCATCATTTGGCGTCGAACCCTTGCGCGTAAACTTGCCCGACAGAAGTCCGCCGGCCAACGGGCTCCAGACCATGATTCCAAGGCCTTGGTCCTCAACGAGCGGCACGATTTCGCGTTCGAGCTCGCGGCCGGCGATCGTGTAATAGGCCTGCACGGTCTCAAAGCGCGCGTAGCCCTGCTTGCTGGAAATGCCGAGCGCCTTCATGATCTGCCAGGCCGCCATGTTCGAGCAGCCGATCGTGCGAACCAACCCGCGTGAAACGAGATCATCAAGAGCGCGCAAGGTCTCCTCGATCGGCGTCACGCCGTCGAAGCCGTGAATCTGATAGAGGTCGATATGGTCGAGCTGCAGCCGCTTCAGGCTACCGGCGACCTGGTCCATGATATGTCCGCGCGACAGACCCACCGCGTTGGGACCTGGGCCGGTGCGGCCGCGGACTTTGGTGGCGACGACGACGTCCTCGCGCTTGACCGAGAGATCGCGCAAAGCCTGGCCAAGCAGCACTTCCGATTGCCCTTCCGAATAGACATCGGCTGTATCGATAAAATTGACTCCGGCATCGAGCGCGCGCTTGACGATCGCCGTCGCGCCCTGCTGTTCGACCGTGCCGACATTGCGCCAGAAACCGGCGCCGCCATGGAACGTCATCGTTCCCAGGCAAATTTCAGAAACGAACTGGCCGGTGCGGCCGAGCGGACGATATTTCATGAGTGATCCTGAGAACGAGCGAGGAAAGCGCCGCAGATACGGCGTTGCGGGAGCGCCCGCAGGCAGGCGCTAGAACGCAGCTAAGCGCTCCCCCATGGAATCGCAAGACAAACGAAGGTGAACCGCGCCTGCGCGCGGCGCGGCGCGCTAATCTTGGCGCCGCCGGGTTCATACGACCGCGTTCCTACTGCCCCGAAACTTTCGATTGGATGGATTGCAAAACGCTATTCATCTGCAGGAGGTCTTTGTCGCCGGGGCTCACCGGATGGAGTGTCGCGGCAAAGGGCGCCACCCGGAAATTTTTCTCCGCGCCAGCCGGCGCAGCGAGCCGCTTCGGCTCGCCGGTCCCCTTGGTTGCGACGGTTTGTTTACCGGAGCAGACTGGATTCTTGAGATCGGCGACAATACAGACGTATTCCACGGCGGGCTGAGGCGGCGGCGTTGCTTTCTTTAAGGTAACGTTGACCCTGTCGAATAGTTTTTGAACGGCTCCGGCAGATAATCCGGAATTGCCAAACGGGACGTACCAACCCGGGGTGACGCCCGCCGAAATGTTCATTTTGTACCACTTCTCGATCGCGAATTGAGTTACTTCGGTTATGCCGGCGTCAGTGGCCGCGAGGCTTCTGGTCATAAATTCATAAAGACCGAATACACCACCGATTTCGCTTGGATAGTCGCCTGTCGAAATACTGATGTGATTCTTGAACCCCAAGCTCCTTTCGGCTGCTTCCGAGAACTGACACTGATTCCGCAATCGCGGATTTATCAATCGGTGCTTGTATAACGGACTTGTCACATCGCTGACGACATAAACAGCCGTATCTTCGACCTTTTCTTCGACAACCTGGTACTTTGAAATTCTGAGACTATCTGGATTTTTATATTCTATAGCCACCGTCTTGCCGTGCGATTGTTCGGCGATCGGAAATACCTCGGGATCGAATTTGTTTTTGTTCGAAATGACAAAATCCGGCGTCAAATATAAATTCAATAGTTTGAAAACATATTGATCGTTTGCATTCGCGTCGCCGTTAATCTCAACCCCGGTGTTCGGGGCGACGCCGCCGCCAGACGTCCATTTCGTATATGCTTTCGCGAGACTGTTGACTCCTGAACCGGCGAGATTCACGGACGCGTCGTTCGACAAATCAGGGTTGATCGTGATGTTGGCGATCCAATCGGTGGGCTCGAACGGCCGGCGCGTATCAGGGTTGGCGTCGGTTTCACTCTTCACTCTCTCCGACGCAAGATAGAGTTCGCACTCAAGCTGAGTCATAATTTCGGCGTAGCTGAAACTGGTCTCCGGCTCTAGATCTGGAACAAATGCGCACCCCGATACTAGGCCGCAGATTGCAAATGCGGCCAATGCGCCGCCGGCTAAAGTCAAACGCATGGACTCCCCCAAGCCATTCCGCGTTTAAAGTGTAATTTGAAGTATTATGAAGAGTCTATAGAGATTCCAATCGTTAAAACGCTACACGATAGTTTTCTTATCTGCGCACTTGATTTGCAGCCCAACGCGCACACAGCGGTCATCCTAGGCAATTCAAGATTCGCTCTTCAAAGACGAAACGGAGGCGTCATTCGGTCAAAGCACGGCGGTCACCGACGGCTGCGGCGGATGCGCCCAACGGGTCAGTCAAAGTCCGTTCTGCTTGAGGGGCCGCCTTACGCCGCCTGCTCGACAGGCGGCGCCATGGCGCCGGTCATCATCGCGACCGCGTCCGACATCGTTTGCTTCTTAGGATCAATGACCGTCAGGCGCCGCCCGAGGCGATGGATGTGAATGCGGTCGGCGACTTCGAAGACATGCGGCATGTTGTGCGAGATCAGCACGATCGGCAGGCCACGCTTTTTCACGTCGAGGATCAGTTCGAGCACGCGGCGCGATTCCTTGACGCCAAGCGCCGCCGTCGGTTCGTCCATGATGACGACGCGGCTGCCGAAAGCGGCGGCGCGCGCCACCGCGACGCCCTGGCGCTGGCCGCCCGAAAGCGTTTCCACCGTCTGGTTGATGTTCTGGATCGTCATCAAGCCGAGTTCCGAGAGCTTGTCGCGGGCAATCTTCTGCATCGCGCTGCGATCAAGCAGGCGGAAAACCCGACCCAGAACGCCCGGCGCCCGGATTTCACGGCCCAGAAATATATTGTCGGCGATCGATAGAGCGGGGGAAACCGCGAGATTCTGATAGACGGTTTCGATTCCCGCTTGGCGCGCATCGATAGGCGAGCGGAAGTTGACGACCTCGCCGCCGAGCTTGATCTCGCCGGCATCCGGGATAATGGCGCCGCAAAGCGCCTTGATCATCGATGATTTGCCGGCGCCGTTGTCGCCGATGACGGCCAGGATTTCCCCCGGATACAGATCGAAATCCGCATTGTCGAGCGCGGTGACGCGCCCGTAACGCTTGATGAGACCGCGGGCTTGCAGAACGGGGGTTGGGCTCAATTCGACACCCTCCGAATCCATTGATCGAGCGCGACGGCGACGATAATCAAAACGCCGACCGCAAATTGCTGCCAGAGAACATCGAGTCCGGCCAGCGACACGGCGGAGCGGAAAACGCCGACGATCAGCGCGCCGATCAACGTGCCGACGATCGAGCCGCGTCCGCCGAACAGACTGGTGCCGCCGATGACTACGGCGGTGATGCTGTCAAGATTGGCGTCCTGGCCGCTGGTCGGGCTGATCGCGCCGACACGTCCGATCAGAACCCAGCCGGCGACCGAAGAGATGAAGCCCGCAAGGACATAGACGCTCAGAAGAATGCGATCGGTGTTGATGCCCGCCAGATGGGCGGCTTCGCGATCGTCGCCGGTGGCGTAGATATGGCGCCCGAAGGCGGTGCGATTCAGCATGTACCAGACCACGATCGCCAGCGCGACCAGCAGCAAAGTGCCCAGAATGATGCGCGCGCCGGCAAATTCGATGGGGTAGCCCATCAACTGCAGGAACGGCGCCTGGGCCTCGAGATCCCCCGATCGGACCGTCTCGCTCTGCGAATAGAAAGTATTGAGCGCGCCGATGATGCTGAGCGTGCCAAGCGTCACGATGAACGGCGGCATTTTGAGTCGCGTCACCAGCGCGCCGTTAAGAGCGCCAAACACGATGCCGCACATCAGGCCGGCGGGAAAGGCGATGATCAGCGGCAGGCCGTCGATCACGCCGAGCCGGCCCATGACGACCGACGAAATCACCATAATCACGCCAACGGAAAGGTCGATGCCCGCCGTCAGGATGATCAAGGTTTGCGCGATCCCGAGAATGCCGATGATCGTCACCTGAAGCAGGATCGTCGACAGATTGTTGGCGGTCGCAAAGCGCGGATAATTGACTAGGAGGCCGAGCAGGACGCCCATCATCAGAACGACGAAGGGGACCACGGTCGGGTAAGAATGCAAGAAGCGCTGGATGCGTTTAAGAAGCGGAAGATGTTCCTCTTCAAAAGAGGCCTGCGCAGTCGAGGCCGCCGCCAAAGCGCGTTCGAATTCTTGTGGCGTGCGCCCTTCCGCACTCCCAGCAGCCTCTGTCATTTTCCGCCCCACTGTCGCTTCATGCCGCGTGATCGCCTCCGCTAGAAATGCGATGTCGCTTTGCAGTCCGGCGCTGATGCGCTCTTGTTAGGGAATGATTGCAACTTTTCACCCAAATCACAATCGCTTTGCTACGCCACCGGAACGACAGAGTGCAAGAAAAGCAGGAACGCGCTTCCGATCGCCGGCCGCTTCTAAAAAATCGGCGTCCAAGCGATAGCTCAGGCGCCGATTTCATGCGTGGAAGTTCAATCGAGGGCCAGCCTCAGCCCCAGCAGAGCTTCGCGCCTTCGGTGCTGTCGATCGACTTCACGCCGGGGACGGGGTGATCGGTGATCAGCGTCGCGCCGGTGTCGAAGAAATCGAGGCCGGGAGTGCTCACCGGCTTCTTGCCGGTCTTGACGAAATCGACGATCGCTTCGACGCCCTTGGCGGCCATCAGCAGCGGATATTGCTGCGAAGTCGCGCCGATGATGCCTTCCTTGACGCTCTTCACGCCCGGGCAGCCGCCGTCGATCGCGACGACCAGAACGCCCTTGTCTTTGCCAGCGGCTTTAAGCGCGGAATAACCGCCCGCGGCCGCCGGTTCGTTGATCGCATAAACGACGTCAATGTCCGGCGCCTTCTGGAGAATGTTCTCCATCGCCTTGCGGCCGCCTTCCTCGGCGCCCGCGGTCACGTCAGAGCCGACGATCTGCGCGCTGTCGCTCTGCGCGTAATGCTTCTGGTTCTTGACCGGAATGCCAAAACCCGTGAGGAAGCCGTTGTGACGGAGATAGTCGACCGACGGTTCATTCGGGGCAAGATCGAGCGTCGCGATCTTGGCTGTCTTCGCCTTGTCGCCGAGCGTCGCTTTGGCCCATTGGCCGATCAGCTCGCCAGCCTTGAAATTATCGGTGGCGAAAGTCGCGTCGGCGGCGTTGATCGGATCGAGCGGCGTATCGAGCACGATGACGAGAAGCCCCGCCTTGCGCGCCTTTTCGACGGTCGGCACGATCGCGGACGAGTCGCTTGGCACCAGCATGAAGCCCTTGGCGCCGGCCGCGATCAACTCTTCGATCGCAGCAACCTCGCCGTCATTGTCGCCGTCAGCCTTGCCGGCATAAGCTTGCAGCGTGACGCCGAGTTCCTTGGCCTTCTTTTCCGCGCCTTCTTTCATCTTGACGAAGAAGGGATTGGTGTTGGTTTTGGTGATAAGTCCGATGATGGTGTCGGCGGCATGGGCCGGCGCGCCCATCAGCGCGATGGATAGCGCCGCTGCGGCTGCCGTGGACAGAATTGTGAGCTTCTTTGACACTGACTTCCTCCCGAGAATTCTTCACGTTTTTGCGACGGCTGCGTTGGCGCGCCGAATTTTTCGCGATCTACCGAGACGACCATTCAACAAGCCAATTTCGCATCGTCGCTTTCCTATAGGGGCAAAATCGCGCGGCTAAGTCAAATGATAAATCAATCGGTTTGAATTATTGACATCGACGCCCGGGGCGCCCATTCTCGCCCGCTTTAGCGGCGGCCGGACGGCATGACGGGCGCCGTGGCGCCAAAAGGCCGAAAAGCGAAGGCATCCCATGACGCCGGCCGAAGAGCAGAGTTTGGAGTCCGGGTCCGCGTTTTCAATCGCGACCGGTGCGGACCAAGCCGGTGTGCGCCTCTACAATGAGCGATTGATCCTCTCGCTCGTGCGCCGTTACCGTCAGCTCTCCAAGATCGAGGTCGCGCGGCTGACGGGGCTCTCCGTGCAGACCGCGTCGGCGACAATGAACCGATTGCAATTGGACGGCCTGTTGCGTCGCGAGGCGCCCCAAAGAGGACGCGTCGGCCAGCCGACGGTTCCGCTTTCGCTCGATCCCGAAGGCGCCTTCTCGCTGGGGCTCAAGATCGGGCGGCGGAGCTGCGACCTCGTGCTTACCGACTTCGTTGGCGCGATCCGCGAGCGCGCTCATGAAACATTCCCTTATCCGCAGCCTCGTTCGACGCTTGACTTCGTCGCCCGCGCCTTGCCCGCGCTGACGAGCGGCTTGACGGCGCGCCAGCGCGCCCGGTTGGTGGGGCTCGGCATCGCCACGCCTTTCTACTTGTGGAATTGGGGCGCTGAGGTCGGCGCGCCGCCTGGCGCGATGGACGTCTGGCGCAACGTCGACATCAGGAGCGAGATCGCGGCGCTTTGTCCGGTGCCGGTCATCCTTTGCAATGACGCTTCATCGGCCTGTGCGGCGGAATTCTTCTTCGGCGACGGCTGGCGCCGTCACGATTTCCTCTATTTCTTTCTCGGCTCGTTCATCGGCGGCGGCATTGTCGTCGACGGCGCCCTGTTCACCGGGCGAACTGGCACAGCCGGCGCGCTCGGCCCCGTCCCGATCATACGCCTAGAAAACGGGCGGCTCGTGGCGCGCCAACTCATCCATTGCGCATCGATCTACCAGCTTGAGCAAAAGTTGCGCGAGGCCGGCGTCGATCCTTCATCGATCTGGCGCACGCCCGATTCCTGGGATGATTTTTCGAGCCATCTCGACGAATGGATCGAGGAAACCGCGCTTGCGCTCGCCTATGCTTGCCTTGCTGCGATTTCAGTGATCGATTTCGAGGCCGTCATCATCGATGGGGCGATGCCGATCGCGGTGCGCGCGCGGCTCGTCAAGCGCGTCGCGGAAATTTACGAAACGCTCGATCGGCGCGGCCTTGTCGATCCGGCTATAATGGCGGGCTCCGTTGGCGCCGACGCCCGCGCCCTGGGCGGCGCGGCCCTGCCGCTGATCGCAAATTTTGCGCGTGACAGAGAAGTGTTGTTTAAGGACGCGCCGAGCGGGCTAACCCCAGCGCAGCTCAACCAATGACCCATACGTGACGAATCAAAAGAGGCGCGAATGACTTCGCAGATCATCCAAGTCGAACCGTTCGATCTTGTCGTTTTCGGCGGCACCGGGGATCTGGCCTATCGAAAGCTGTTTCCGGCGCTGTTTCATCGCGACAAAGACAATCAGTTCAAGAATCCGACCCGAATCATCGGCGTTTCGCGCCGTCAGATGGAGCGCGATGCTTTTCGCGAGACGGTCAAGGATGCGCTGCTCAAATTCGGCGGCGTGGACGACGCCTCCACCCCGCTTGTCGCTCGCTTCCTGAACCGCATCGAATATGCGCCGGTCGACGTCACGGGCGACGCCGGCTGGGACGGCCTGAAAGCGCTGCTCGGCGCGGACGAGCGGGTGCGCGCCTACTACATGGCGACAAGCCCTGATCTCTTCGGCCCGATCGCCAAGCAATTAGGCGCAAAAGGTCTGGTGACGCCGAGATCGCGCATCATCGTTGAAAAGCCGATCGGCAAGGACGGCGCGAGCGCGGCCGCGATCAACGACGAGATCGGTTCGGTTTTCCCCGAGAAGCGCATTTTTCGCATCGATCATTATCTGGGCAAGGAAACGGTGCAGAATCTGATGGCGCTGCGCTTCGCCAACGCCTTGTTCGAGCCGCTGTGGAACAACGCCCATATCGACCATGTGCAGATCACCGTCGCCGAAACGCTCGGCGTCGAAGGCCGCGGCGCCTATTACGACACGTCCGGCGCGATCCGCGACATGGTGCAGAACCACATGTTGCAATTGCTCTGCCTGGTCGCGATGGAGCCGCCCGCCTCTTTGGAAGCGGATGCCTTGCGCGACGAAAAGCTGAAAGTACTGAAATCGCTCGCGCGGATCGACGGGTCGAATGTGTCGGCGCTGACGGTGCGCGGCCAGTATCGCGGCGGTTTCGCCGACGGCGCGGCCGCTTCGTCCTATCTGCAGGACATCGGCAAAGAGGCGAGCGACACCGAAACCTTCGTCGCCTTGAAGATCGGGGTCGCCAATTGGCGCTGGGCGGGCGTGCCATTCTATTTGCGCACGGGCAAGAGATTGCCGCAGCGCTTCTCGGAAATAGAAATCGGCTTTCGCCGCGTGCCGCACGCCATTTTCGATTCCGGCGCCGATTCCATTCCCGCCAATCGTCTCGTCATCCGCGTCCAACCCGATGAGGGCATCAAGCTTTGGCTGATGATCAAGGAGCCGGGGCCTGGCGGCATGAGGCTGCAGCATGTGCCGCTCGACATGAGCTTCGAGAAGGCCTTTTCCGGTCCCTCGGCCGACGCCTATGAACGCCTGTTGATGGATGTCGTGCGCGGCAATGCCGCCTTGTTCATGCGGCGCGACGAAGTGGAGGCGGCCTGGCGCTTCATCGATCCGATCCGCGAGGCATGGACCCTGTCGCGCGAGCCCCCGCGCCCCTATACGGCTGGCACATGGGGGCCGGCGGCGGCGATTGCATTGATCGAGCGCGACGGACGCACCTGGAATGAGGAATACGAATGACTCTGACTTTGGCAAAACCGCAACGCCGCGAATTCGCCGATGGCGCGGCTTTGGCGCCCGCGTTCGCGCAATGGACGGCGAACCTGCTGCAAAAAAGCGTCGACGAGCGCGGCGAGGCCTTGTTGATCGTGTCCGGCGGTACGACGCCGAAGCGCTTTTTCGCCGCGCTCGCGCTGAGCGCGATCGATTGGGCGCGCGTGACGATCACGCTGGCCGACGAACGTTGCGTGCCGGACGACAATCCGCGGTCGAATGCGCGGCTGCTGCGTGAGACGCTGCTGCGCGATCACGCGGCGGCGGCGCGCTTTGCGCCGCTGGCGGATTCGCGGCTAGCGCCGGAGCAGGAACTGGCGGCGGCGAATGCGCGCATCGCTGACCTTCCTCTCCCTGCCGATGTTGTCGTTCTGGGAATGGGCGACGACGGCCATACCGCATCGTGGTTTCCCGGCGCCGACAATCTTGCCGAGGCCATCGATCCTGGAGCGCGGACGCTTGTCCTGCCGATGCGCGCGCCCGGCGCTCCCGAGCCGCGCCTGACTCTGACCGCGCGCGTGATCCTGCGCGCCCGCGCGCTGGCGCTTCACATCGAGGGCGCGGACAAACTCAAGACGCTTGAGCGCGCGTTTGGCCCGGGACCGATTGAAGAAATGCCGATTCGCGCCGCGCTGCGCGAAACGGCTGGCAGGCTGACGATATTTTCCGCTTGAGCGCGGCGGCAATAAAAAAGCCCCGGATGCGAAATCCGGGGCTTTGATTATTGTGGCGATCGCTGATCGAAATCGGCGCGCCAAGGGCCATTTTCTCGGCCTCAGCCCTTTGGCGGGATCGGTTGGGCGGAGCCCGCCACGCGCTCCCGCAGTTGCTGGAAGACGACATAGAGCATCGGGATAATGAAGATGCCGAAGACAGACGCCGCGAGCATGCCGCCGAACACCGGCGTGCCGACGGCGCGACGGCTGGTCGCTCCAGCGCCGATGGCGATGACGAGCGGCAAGAGTCCGAGGATGAAAGCGAAGCTTGTCATCATCACCGGCCGGAATCGCAATCGCGCGCCGGCGGCAGCCGCCTCTAAGATCGACTTGCCCTGCCGTCGTTGATCCACCGCGAATTCGACGATGAGAATGCCGTTCTTGGCCGCAAGCGCAATCAGCACCACCAACCCGATCTGCGAATAGACATCAAAGCTCCGCCCCGTCACCACCACCGCCGCTATGCCGCCCAAAATACCGACGCTGACCGATAGCAGCACCGGGATCGGAATGTTCCAACTCTCGTATAAAGCCACGAGAAAAAGGTAAGCGAACAGTAGCGCGAGCCCGAGGACGATCGACGTGCCGCCGGCGGCGGCTTTCTCTTGTAGAGCGGTTCCGGTCCATTCATAGCCATAGCCGGCGGGGAGCGTCGTTACCGAAACGCGCTCCATCGCATCGAGCGCCTGGCCCGAACTGAAGCCGGGTTTCGGGGCGCCGTTGATCAGGGCGGCGCGAAAACCGTTGTAACGCACGAGGAGTTGCGGACCTTGAACGATCTCTGGCTGCGCCAGCACGCGCACCGGCACCATGGCCCCCGATCCGTTGCGCACGTAGACGTTGAAGATGTCGTCGATCTCGTTCCGGAACGGCGCATCGGCCTGGACGTTGACCTGCCAGGTTCTACCGAAAATATTGAAGTTATTGACGTAATAGCGGCCGATGGTCGACTGCAGCGCATTGAACAGGTCGGCGATCTTGACGCCGAGCACCTGCGCCTTGTTGCGGTCTATGTCGAGAGAGACCTGCGGAGTATCGGCCGCGAAGGTGCTGAACACGCCGGCGAGTTCCGGCTGCTGGTTCGACGCAACCAGTAGGCCACGCATGGCTGCGGCAATATCGGCCGGCGACTGACCCTGGAACGCCTCAAGCACATATTGGAATCCGCCGGTGTTGCCGAGACCGAGGATAGGCGGCAAGTTAAACGGGAAGACAACCGCCTGCTGGATCGCCGCCAATTTGGGACGAAGCTGACCCACGATGGCCGAGGCGCTTTGGGACGGGTCGGTACGCTGCTCGTAGGGTTTCAGACGGATGACGAAGAAAGCCTGGTTCGACGACGTGATCCCGTCGATGAAATCGAATCCGACCACCGACAGGACGCCCTCGACGCCCGCAATGCCGCGGATGACGTCTTCCGCCTGCTCGACGACCGCCCCGGTCCGGTTGATCGAGGCGCCCTCCGGCAATCGCATGGCGGCGAAGAGCGCGCCCTGATCCTCTTCCGGCAGGAAGCTCTGCGGCGTCTTAGCGAACAGAAACGCCGAGGCCGCCAGGACGCCGATGGCGACGACGACGCCGACCGCCGCGACACGGACCAGCCGGGTCACGATCGACGCATAGCCGTCTCGGACGCGATCGATGCCGCCAAGCACGTAGCGCATCGGCCCGCGGCTCGTTTGGCCGCGCTTGATCAGCACCGAACAAAGCGCCGGACTGAGCGTGAGCGCGTTGAGCGCCGATATCAGCATCGAGACCGAAACGGCCACGGCGAACTGCCGGAACAATTGCCCAGAGATGCCCGGAATGAACGCCACCGGCACAAAGACCGACAGAAGAACAAGTGTGATCGCGATGATCGGCGCGGTGATCTCCGTCATAGCTTTCTTGGTGGCCTCGGGCACCGTCAGATCCGGCTCCTCCTCCACCACGCGTTCGACATTTTCGATAACGACGATCGCATCGTCCACCACGATGCCGATGGCGAGCACCAGCGCCAGAAGCGAGACCGTATTGGCGGTGTAGCCGAGCGCCAACATGAACGCGAAAGCGCCGATGATCGAAACGGGCACGGCGATCAAGGGAATAAGGGTCGTGCGAAGCTTGCCGAGGAACAGGAACACCACGATGCCGACCAGAACGAAGGCCTCGCCCAGCGTGCGCACGACTTCCTCGATGGTGGCCTTGACGAAGACGGTCGTGTCGAAGAAGACGGAATAGGCAAGATCGTTCGGGAAACGCTTGGCCAACTCGTCCATCGTTTGCTGCACGGCCTTCGTCACGTCGACCGCATTGGCGCCAGGCGACTGATAGATGCCGATCGCCGCCGACGGCGCGCCGTTGAAACGCGTGTAGCGATCGGATGAATTGGCGCCCATTTCGACCCGCGCCACGTCCTTGACGCGAACGACCGAGCCGCCAGGATTGGTGCGCAGCACGATGTTCTCGAACTCGGCCGGACTGGTCAGTCGCCCTTGCGTCTTGACGGTGAATTGGCTCCGCTGATCTTTCGACACCGGAGCGGCGCCAATCCGCCCGAGCGCCGCGGGCACATTCTGTCCCTGCACTGCGGTGACGACATCGTTCGGCGTCAGGTTGAGGGCGGTGAGCTGGTTGGGATCGAGCCAGACGCGCAAGGAATAGTCGAGCGGCCCAAACAGGCTCGCCTGGCCGACGCCCTTGATGCGCGATAAGGCGTCGATGACGTTAATGGTCGCGTAATTGCTCAAATAGAGCTGGTCGTAAGAGCCTTTTGGCGAGGTGATCAGCAGCACTTGCAATAGCGCGGCGGACTTTTTCCGGATCGAGAGGCCTTGCCGCGTCACTTCGTCGGGCAATTGCGCCTCGGCCAAGGTGGCGCGATTTTGGACGTTGACCGTGTCGATGTCGGGGTTGGTTCCGAGAGCGAAAGTGACGTTGAGCGTGTAGCTGCCGTCGGCGCCGCTGGTCGACTGATAGTAGAGCGCGTTGTCGACGCCGTTGACCTGCTCCTCGATCGGCTGGGCGACCGTCGTTTCCACGACCTCGGCGTCCGCGCCGGGATAGTTCGCCGTCAGCGTCACCTGCGGCGGCACGATATCCGGGAATTGCGCGACTGGAATTGTGGCGATGGCGATCAGACCGGCGAGCGTAATGACGATCGAGATGACGAAAGCCAAACGCGGCCGGTCGACGAAGATCGAGGAAATCATCGCTCGGCTCCGGCGCCTGCCGGAATCACTGTCGCCTCAACCACTTGCCCCGGCCGCACTTTTTGAACCCCGTCAACGATCACCTGATCGCCTGCTTCAAGCCCCGAGGCGATGGCGATTTCGGTATTCACCGCCTCCCCGGTCGTGACGCGCTTGGTCTCGACCTTGTGCTCCTTATTGACGACGAGCACATATATTCCCGCTTGGTCCAGTTGCAGCGCCGACCTCGGGATCACAAGGCGCGGCTGCTCTTCGCTCTCCTTGACCTCGACGGTGACAAACGCGCCATCCACCAATTGCCGTTCGGGATTGGGCAGAGTGGCGCGCACGAGCAGCGTATCGGTCTGTTGATCGACCTGATTGCCGATGTAGTTCCATACGCCCGGATGGGCATATTCCTGCCTGTTGGCGAGCTTGATCAACACCTTGATGCTGATCGGTCCGCCGGCATCCTGCTTATGCGCGGCCGTGATATCGGCGATTTGGCGCATGCTCACCGGAAATTCCACATAGATCGGGTCGTCGCTGACGATCGTCGCCAAAACGCCGCTGGCGGAATTGACGAGATTGCCTTGAGTATAAGTTGTCAGACCGATGCGTCCATCGATGGGCGTCGCGATGTCCGTATAGCCGAGATTCTCCTGCGCTATCGCCAATGCCGCCTTGTTCTGGAGAACGCTCGCCTTGGCGCTTTCCAGATTGGCGCGATTCTGATCAAGCGTCGCCTGCGAGACCGTTTGCGTCTTCACCAAGTCGGAGCTGCGATTGAATTGGAGCTGCGCGTTAAGCTCTTGCGCTTCGGCCGCCGCGAGATTGGCGTTCGCCTGATCGACCGCGGCCTGGTATTGCGTCTTCTCGATTTGATAGAGCAGGTCGGCGGTTTTGACGTGCTGACCTTCTGTAAACAGAACTTTCTCTAGGAACCCCTCGACCCGCGCCCGCAACTGCACGGTGTTGACCGCCTTGATCCGGCCGACGAAGTCATAGGAAGGCGTCACGCCTTTCATTTGCGCAAGCTGCACGCCGACGGCGGGCGGCGGCGCGGGCGGCGCGACCTGCTGCGTTTGATTGCACCCAGCCAGCGATGCGGCAAGCATGGCCAATGTCAGAAATCGCGTGCGGTTCATAGTCACGCCGCCCCTCGCAACGAGAAATATGCCGTTCGTGTTCGTGTGGCCTGATCGGCGCCGGAATCCGCAATTTGCGGACCGGCCCGCAAGACCCGTGCGCATAATATGCATGCGTTGGTGGACGTAGTCGAGACCCCTTTCCGCCCGTTGAAATCGCGCCATGAGCACAACGGGATCGGCTCGATTCGT
>NZ_LMUI01000011.1:118284-448813 GCF_009765995.1 Methylocapsa sp. S129 | reverse complement strand
GCCGGCGCGACTGTATGAACGCTACGATTACCAGACCCGCCACACCTTCCCCAATCGACGCCCGCGGCCGCGTCCGCCAGGTCAAGTGTCCGGCAAGAATGTGCGTCGTGGGTTCGGCATGTTGTTCAAGATTTGCTGGAAGCTCGGGGTGATCGCCGATTTCCGGCGCGTGTTCTGGGCCTTCGCCTGGCCGCGATTGAAGCAAGGCCGGATCGAGAATGTCATCAGCATCGGCATTCTGACCAAGCATCTCATCACATTCGCGCGCAAGGCCGCCTCGGGCGAACTCAATGCATCGCACTATTCGAGCAAGCTCCGCGCAAATTAGTCCGTTCCAATAAAGGCCGCGTCGCTATAATTCATATTCCGCCAAGCTATTTTAGCCGCATGGTAGCTCACTTCGGGCGATTCGCTCCCGGGCGATCAACAATAGCCAAACAGTTGGCGAGGCTCATGCGCGCCGTCGGTCAGGAGGGCCATGAAAGCTTCCGCGCAGTTAGGTAGTGTCTCAGTTTGAAATTTCGGCGGCCGTCTTTTTATAAGGGCCACGTTTCTGGGCCGGCGCGTCGGCGTCCATCGCCTCGACAATGTTCGCCCAATCCATGACGGTTTCGGACAAGCCAGCCGCCATCGCAGGGGTGACGCGAAGCGTCTTGTGAATGCGCAGAAAGTTATACCAGACCGCATAGATGGCAACCATGTGAGCGTGGTTCTCAAACTTTTTGCTGAACGCATTCGTGAGCCGAGTGAAGCGGCGATTGTGCATCCGCATCGTCAGATTGGCGCGCTCCGCATAGGACGTTGAAACGTGCTTCATGTCGGGATCGCCTTCGATACGGTCTTTCTTGATCCCGATGCAGTCGGCGGGGCTATAGCGGCCCTTGGCGCTCTCTGGCGACGCCCCGTAAATCTTGTTCAGCATGGCATAGTCAACATCGGCGCCGAACGCCCCCTCAACGGCCTCCAGATAGGCCTTATGGCCATCTGACGTGAGTTGGATGCGATTGGCGATGCGCGAGGCCATGTCGTCAATGAACCACTTGGCGCATTCGCCATCGCGACCGCCGACGAAATGCGAGATGATGATCTTTGTATCAGCCTCGATTGCGGTCCACGTCCAAGTGTCGCCAGCGCCCGCAACGGGGTTTTTCATCGCGCCAACGTTCTTGTTTTTGGCCGCCGTAAAGCTCCAAATTTCGTCCACCTGAACGCGCTTAGCCTTCACGTTGCGGACATTGGCGTCGTGGTAGCCGGCGCAGAACTTGCCAGCCTCAACAAGCAGCTTCGATACCGTGTTGATCGAAACGTCGGCCAGCCGAGAGACTGAGCGCATCGAAGCGCCTTCCGTCAGCATGGCGAGGATTTGGGCGCGCTTGGCGATAGGAAGCTTGTTCATGCCGAGCATGATATGAACTTTCTTGCTTAGCGTCAATAATAAAATATCATTTTAAATGCCTGAAGTGGAAGCGCTGCGACAGCGGCGTGCGCTATATTGTTAGTTAATTGCAGCGTCGCAACAACCGGTGTATGCAGCAGCCCTATTGTCTAAAGGGCATTGCAATGGCTTCCAGACGGGAACTTGATGATTGGACAGCCCTGTGGAACGAAGTGGCGCAAGTTTTTAGTCCAGGGGCGCCTATTGACGAAAGTGATCTGTTCGCAGGCCGAATAACTCAACTTGGCGATCTTATAAACGCAGTCAATCAGCGTGGACACCACGCTATAATTTTCGGAGAAAGAGGGGTCGGTAAGACCTCACTTGCTAACATTTTCACAAATTATGTTCACAGGCCGGTCTCTAGGGTCGTTGCTAAAAGAATTAATTGCGATGGAATTAGTAATTTCCAGAACCTATGGCAAAGGTCTTTCGCGGAGCTAGGCATAGAAGCGCACGTTACGGCCAGCTTCGGTCCCGACGATATAAGAATGACGCTGGATAGCGTGTCTGCAAATTATTTGCCTATAATAGTATTTGACGAATTTGATAGACTGTCTTCTGGAAGAACTAAGGCTCTACTTGCAGATACTATCAAGACACTGTCAGACCATTCAACCTCTACAACAATTGTGGTTGTTGGAGTAGCTAATTCTGTAAGCGAACTTCTGGCCGAGCACGCCTCAATAGGGCGCGCTCTCGCAGAAATTCCGATGCCTAGAATGTCCGACGATGAAATAAGCGAAATTATAGATAAACGCGCAAAGCGTTTAGGAATGTCCGTCGACGCGGATGTGTTGAGGAGGATAGTAGCGTATTCTCAGGGGCTACCCCACTACGCGCATTTGATTGGACTATACGCCTTTCAAGAGGCGGCTCGCCTCAAAACACGAAATATAGACAAGTTTCATTTGAGCAATGCTATTCGAAGTTGCATCGACAAAGCTCAACAAACGATCAGAGACTCTTACGATAGGGCAACGTACAGCCCGCGATCCGACAACTTATTCAAGCAAGTGTTGCTGGCATGCTCTCTAGCGAAAGTCGATAGCCAAGGATTTTTCGCCGCTGCCGATGTCGTCCAGCCCCTAAGCGCAATAATGGCGAAGCACTACGACATTCCTAGCTTCGCTAGGCATTTGAAGGAATTCTGCAGTACCGGGCGCGGTTTTTTGCTTGAACAAACGGGCGTCAAACGAAAGTTCCGTTACCGATTCAAGGACCCTTTGATGCGGCCGTTCATAACGCTTCAAGGTGTCGCATCCGACACGATACCTCGCGCTTATAATCCTTAAGCTGGTTCTTTAGATGACCATCTTTTTTGCGCCGCTTTCTTAGCGATTTCCGCGCGACGTTTTGGCGTCATGTTCTTCGCCCGCGCGGCGCCGCCCTTGCGGCCCAGCTCTTGCGCCGCTTTGTTCTTACCGTCGTCGGGCGCGTCGTCTGTTTCTTCGCCCGTCGCGATGCGCATGACCTTCACGGCATTGCCGATCACGTCGGCGGGGCGCTTCTCGCCTTTAGGTCCGGTTGGCATAATCACAAAACCTCGGACGGATGTCTTTTCCCAGCATCGCGAAGGACGGCCGCAAGTTTTTTGAAAAGGTCAGGATTCCCGCGTTTGCTCTCCGGTTCATTTCTGACACTGGTTAGTTCCGTGCCAATACGCATTTTAATCGTCTTTTGTTCGTCGTCATACCAGACGTGAATGGTCACGTCGGTCCCCACCGGATCAGCCATAAACTTCCCTCCTGCGTTGCGCTAAGCATACAGGATGGCCGCTCAGGACGCGAGAGAATGTCAATCCGGCCAAATTTCAAACTGAGACACTACCCGCAGTTACCATCGTGAAGGGTCCTCAAGCGGCCGTCATAAAGGCCCTCTTGTTTGCTCACGTTCGTGCCCGCGTCGACGGAGGAGAGGCAAGGGCTCCTGGGGCGACGGTTATCAAGGCCGCCATCGAGCAGCCTTCTTAAAATTAGGCGACCATTTGTTTCAAATAGGGACGTTGTTCCGAGGGTCATTCATAAAGAGCCTGATCCGCCAAGCCAAGATGATTGGCGCTGATCGGTGCGGCAGTCAGTGCGGCAAACAGATGGCGTGGAACGAAAAAGAGGTCCGCCCCGCGAACAAACCCCACGATAATAACGCGCTGGGGGCGATTTCGCCCGGCATGGCTATTTACTGGCCCCCCATGGACATCCTCGCTCAGCGTTGTATAAATAGCGCGGCGCCGAGAAATTTATTGCACCTGCGTTGGAGACTTATTGCACCTGCGTTGACGGCGCCAGCTCCGCTGGATATCCTCAACTCCGGCTACGAGTGACATGCGGGGGCGTGTATGAACTACCCGTTTGGGGAGCGTGCATGGACTTACCAGATCAAGTTCACCGACATAACCGAAGCTTTTTGGCAAATGCCGAACAAGGTGCGATTCAATGGATTCTTCCTCGAATTCCTGAATCTGTAACGTCATTACACCTGACATTACTGGGCTTGTTTGGCTCTTTTTTGGGCGGCGTGGCTCTGATCGGGTGTAATTGGTCTATTTCTTGGTTGCCCCTGGTTATTCTGGGGATCGTTCTCAATTGGTTCGGCGACTCGTTCGATGGAAGCCTTGCGCGTTATCGCAAGGCGGAGCGTCCGAGATTCGGCTTTCTCGTTGATCATACCTGCGACCTGTTCTCGCAAATCGTCATCATCATTTGTTTCGGATTTTCGCCTTTTCTGTCTCTTATCGGCGCCTTCATCGTTCTGCTCTGTTATCTTCTGTTCTCCGCATACACCTACATTCGGGCGGCGGTTCAGAATATTCATCAGATGGCCTATATTGGGCTCGGCGCTACCGAATTTCGTATTCTGATGGTGGTTTGGGCGATTACAGGCTCCGTCATGGGGCTTCACGAGTCTCCCGTGAACGGCGCGTCTACATTAGACCTGACGATCGCGTTCTTAGGGGTATTAGCCGTGGTTGGACTCGCCATTAAGGCGGTCAACGATGCACGCAATATCGCGGCCGAAGAGCAAGAGCATTTGAAGCAGGCGCATTCCGAGGCGGCAGGAATGGAAGTCTCGGCTTACGAGCGGTCTGCCTCTCGCTGACGAGAGTTCTTCGCGCGCGTGATTGCGATCGCCTAACTTAGCGATGCCGCGCGCCGGCGATGACCTAGGCGTTGCTGGAATGCTGGGGCTGGATTGGCGACGATTACGCAGTCAATCGCCACCAACGCGAGACGCGCTTGACTAGATTGAGATCGGCAGGCGCGATCGAAGACAAATTGACGGGACTGTGAGGGGACCGGCGGTAAATCCGCGTCGGCGGGATGAAGAGAGCCAGCAGAGGTCAGCCGGGTGTTTTCAGAAGTCCGGTTCGTTGCGCGAATATTGAAAACGACGGACCATTTTGGTGATCGGGCTCATCATGGGCGACGCGCACATCATCGAAGCCAAGCGCCTTGATTACGGCGATAATATCGTCCTTCTCGACCCAACGATGCAGATCATGCATCCCGCCGCAGAACGATTTGCTTTTCCAAGCGCCGTAATACGAACGCTTACGGAGGCGGACCTGGACACCGTGACGCTCTTGAATTTCCATTGACCCGACAAGCGCGCCGCGTCGTGGATCGCCGACAGGCATGGCGTCGTCGCTCACATAATGTGTCCAGAGGTAGAAGACGTTCGTGCGCGCGGCGATCAGTTCTAGTAGGCGTACCGGATCCTCCATATGATAGAGCACGCCGGAGGCGACAATGAAGTCGTAGCGCCGATCAGTTTTTTCGAGCCATTGTGCGAAATCGCCGAGATAGAACTTCGCTCTCCTGAGATCGAGAAGTTCTTTGACGACGAGGCATCGCAAATACGAAAGCTTGTTGGCCTCGACCGCGTCGATGGCGTTCGGTCCGTGTTGCTCCATAAGGAACGTATGCGCGGCTTCCAGCGGTCCGAGTTCCAGAATACTCAGCCCCTCTATCGAACCTAATTGGTCGATAGCCCATAGAATCCTTGGGTCGTTGTAGAACGCGCCGTTTCCCGCGACGGCGTCGACATTGGGGGGCAAAGCCTGATTCCAGCCCGGCAGGGTGTCAATTGCATTTTGTGCGCTTGGCATGCCGACGACATATTCATCGAGCGCCATGTCGGCGCGCGCCAATCCCCCTGGCGTCTTGACCCGCGAAGCGTCTTCCAAAACGTTGGCCAATTTGCGCAGGCGTCTGACAACTGCAGGTAGGATTCGCAAACAAAATTCCCTGTTGAAATGACTCGAATGACGGAAATCTAATCCCGGTGCGCGCAACCGTTCTACTCAGGATTCGACGTCTCTCCTAATGGCGGCCATTCAGGAAAGGGGGGGAGCATTATCGGGCTGCGGGAAGACGATCAAGAGAAACCGGAAAGGGATCTGATTGATGCTTGGAATACCATGGATTGAAGGCCCGGTCTTCGAACGCGTCGGTCTGGTGCCGACTACGCAGGCTCACTTTGTCGCGGTCGAAGCGATCTATGTTTTCTTTTGTTTCGTCGCTGCCGCGGGTCGCCGATTCGTGATGGATCAGAGTTGCAAACGGCGTCCATACCACACGGAATTGTTTTGCAACGGCACGCAAACAAAAGTCGACATCGTTATAAGCGATTGGAAATACGTCCTCGTCGAGGCCGCCGACCGCTTCCAAGCAATTTTTTGAGATGAGCATGCACGCGCCCGTCACGACGGACAGGGATTGGCGTACGCGAAGGCGTCCCATCGGCCCTGGAAAGTCCTTGTCCTTTCCGATGAACCAATGGCCGGCGAGACTGCCAAGCCCGGCGATGACGCCGACATGTTGAATGGTTTGATCGGGATAGAGCAATTTTGCGCCGACAATGCCGACATCGCCATAATCAAAGCAGGACACCATTTCCTTTAGCCAGCCTTGATCGACGATCTCGATGTCGTTGTTGAGCAGTAAGACAAAAGCGCCGTTCGCCATGGCGACGCCGCGATTGATCGAACGGGAGAAGCTGAAGGCTTCCTTTTCAATTCGTAGGCGAAACGGTATCGGGCCTTCACGATAAGCATCGTAGAGCGATAGAACTTCAGGGTTCTGAGAACCATTGTCGATAACGATGATCTCCATTGCCGGATAGTCCGTCTTCTTCGTCAGGCCTTCGAGAACCTTCGCGATGAGAGGTAGGGCGTCGCGGTTTGGAATCACCACCGAAATCAAGGGCCATTGCGTTCGGTCCATGTCAAAGAAAACGCGATGAAGATCTGGCGTTAGCGCTTCGCCCACAACCACGTCCTGGTCCGGTTGATGATAATGTTCCGCAAGCGCCCGCCGCGCATTGGCCGTCGCGGCCTCAATGAATTTGATGGAATGGCTGGCGCCGTCGCGCCGCCATATGTAAGCGGGATAAGGCAAATGGCGAATCTCGCTCGCTTTCAGGCCTTTAGTGTAACGCAGGACAAGATCATAGTCCTGCGAACCTTGGAAGGAATCGCGCAAACCGCCGATCTTCAAAATCCGCTCGCGGCGATACAGCGAGAGGTGATTGACATAGTTTACGCCGGACAAAAGCACCGGATCCCATGCCGGTTTGAGAAAATAGTCGAGCAGGCGCATTTTTTCGTCGGCGATTGCCTCGTCTGTATAAAGAAATTGACATTCCGGCGCCTGGTCGAGGGCGCGCGCTATGCGATCAACCGCGAAAGGCGATAGCGCATCGTCGTGATCGAGAAGTCCGATCCAGGGCGCTTCCGCGCGCGCGATGCCCGCGTTGGTGGCCGCGGCGATGCCGCGATTTTCACCGTTCCAGATTACCGTGACGCCGGCTGCCTTTTCGTGTCTTAACAACCAGGCGCGCGTGCCTTCCAGCGCGGACCCATCGTCGCTCAGGATAAGTTCGCACATTCCCGGAGTCTGTCGTCCTATCGAAGCGAAGAGATCGTCAAGATATGCGACCTTGGTATTGAAGACTGGAACAACAAATGCGATCAGCGGCGCCGAGGACGGAGTCGGTCCCGCTGCGCGTTTTTGATCGGCCTCGGCCAACGTCACTATTTTATTGAAGTGTTTTGCCCAGCGCGCCGCCTCAATATGTCGGCGATAAGCTGCCCACGCAGAAGCCAAGCCGGTGAACTTGGCGGCTCCATTCCAAATGCGGCGAACTGCAAGCTTCAACCCAATTCGTTTTGTGCGCTTTTGCAAAATTAGGCCCATGGGAGGGTCTCATTGCCCATGAACTCGCACGCATCGCTCCAGAAAATGCCTAGGTTCACTTCACAACGCTTTCGGTTGAAATCCGCAAAATTGCGGCCAGCCACCATCCCCCTTAATAGGCGCTCATCTTTCGGGCAACGATCGCAGACCGCAAAGGACGAAATTTTCTTGATGGGGGCCGAGAACGCGGCGACAACGCTAAGACGACCATCGTCTGACTTGATGGCTCTTGCCATAACAAGGCGACCGTTTGGCCCACGGTGGCGACCCGCCGATCCTGAACCGGTTGAGCGTTTCTGGCAATTGCCGTAAATGTGCGCAGAGGTTAGACGGCAAATCGAAGGATAGTCACGAAATTGACGCCTTGTTTCTATCTTCGTCAGATGGCTCAGTCTATTCAGGCGACCAACGCCAGTCCGTGCGTCGAGCGAAAACAACAATGATCCAGCTTGATCGGATTTTTAAATTCTACAGGACGGATGGCTTCGTCAAGATTGTTCTTGATCACGTCTCCACGGTTTTTGAACCTGGTCGATCCTACGGATTATTGGGGGTCAACGGCGCGGGCAAGTCAACGACTTTGCGGCTGATCGCGGGAACGGAACTGCCCAATGCGGGCCGGATTCGCCGAACTGTGCGCGTATCCTGGCCGCTGGGCTTTGGCGGCGGCTTCCACCCTTTGATGACCGGGCGCGAAAACGTTAAGTTCGTCGCCAGGGCCTATGGCGCCGATTGCCGTAAGACACTTGATTTTGTTGAGGATTTTTCGGAGCTCGGCGACTACCTCGATGTTCCCATCAAGACTTATTCCTCCGGTATGTCGGCGCGTCTGGCGTTCGGTGTCTCTATGGCGATCGAATTTGATTGTTACCTTGTCGATGAGATCACCGCGGTCGGCGACGTTCGCTTTCAAGCCCGATGCAAGCAGGCGTTTGATCATCGTCGCAAAAACGCCGATCTCATCGTTGTCTCGCATTCCATGGGGACCATCAAGGACTATTGCGACCGCGGCGCGGTATTGGTCGATGGGCAAATGATCATGTTCGAATCGATCGATGGCGCTATCGAGATATACAATCGGCTCAATCGATGACCGATACGCCAATCGGTTTCGCGCGATCCAGGGGTATGCGGAGGGATAGCGACAATGGCGTCTGACGATGCCGAGGTGGACATTGACGACGAATCGGCGACCGAGAGCCGCAACGTCACCGCGCTCGAGAAGATACGCCTGGTGTCGCAAGCGCTTTCCGACGCCGCGCGCCGGACGCGTATGTCCTCGCGCGGGCGCCGCGCCTATAGCGGCGGAGGATTTCAGGCCCGGCGCGGCGCGCGACTCATGCGTTTGGCGATCATCGCCAGCTTCTGCATCATTGTGGTTGTTCCCAGCATCGCGGGGGCGGTCTATTACGGCTTTGTCGCTTCCGATCAATTTGTCGCGGAGGCCGACTTTACCGTTTCTGGCGGCGAGGCGCCCCCGATCGATGGGCTCGGCGCGCTCACGGGCATACCCGCGCTCGCCGTTATCCAGGACACACAGATCGTCACCAATTACATCCACAGCCGCGCTGGACTGGAATCGCTGGAAAAACTAGTCCCCATCAAGGAGCTCTATGCGAGTCCGGCCGCTGACCGCCTTTCACGGTTCAACCCGAAAAAGCCAATCGAAAAATTCGTTCGATATTGGGAGAAGATGTCGGAAGCTTCGATCAAAATGCCCGCCGGCATTGTCGAGTTGAAAATACGCGCGTTTACGCCTCAAGACTCCGAGCGGATCGCGCGGGCGGTTCTCCAGACATGCGAAGCGCTCATCAACGATATGAACGATCGGATGAATCACGACGCCGTGGTCAACGCCGAACAGGAATTGGAGCGAACGGCGCAACGCCTCACCAAAGCGCGGGCCGCGCTGGAGGAAGCTCGCAACGACGCGGGTTTGCTAGACACGGTCAAAGCCGCCGAGGGGCTCAACAAATTGGCGACCGAGACCAAGGCCAGCCTGCTGAGGCTTCAAGAGGAATATCGCACGCAGCTCAATTATGTCTCTCAATCGGCCCCGCAGATGCTCGCTATGAAATCGCGAATCGAGGTGACGCAAAACCAGGTCGCCGAAATCGAATCCAAATTGACGACGACACAATTGAGCCCTGACAACCAGCCGACGATCGCGGGCTCCATGACGAAATTCGGCGAGCTTGACCTTGAGCGCCAGGTTGCCGAGCATCTTTACGCAGGCGCGGCGACTTCGCTCGAACTTGCCCGGCTTAATGCGGAACGAAAAATGATGTATTTGAAAACCTTCGTGAATCCGGTCGCGCCGCAGGAGGCGGCCTATCCCCGCCGTGCGCTTTATTCCTTTCTTATTTTCGCCGGGTCGACGATGCTGTGGGCGGTGCTTTGCGGACTTGGCGCAACCGTCCGGAACTACATGGCTTAAGCCGCGTCCAGGGCAGAATGAGCGATTGAATGCTGTTCAATCTTGAGGTTGACACCGGCGCGCTCGTGACGGGTTACGTGGTTCCGGACAGCTTTTCCGGCGCGCCTCGCGTGATTTTGCGCCGCAACGGGGAAGATGTGCTGGTGCGGCCAGCTAATGAAATTCGCGCCGCCCTGGTCGCCGCCGGTCGCCATGAAACCGGCGCTTGCGGTTTCTCGATCGATGAGCGCCAGGTGCCTTCCCTCGCCGAAATGAGCGATTTGGAAATTTACGACGCCGACACGGAGCTTTTGATCTACCGGCGGCCGAGCCCGCAGTTCCTGGGCAAGAGCGTTTTGCGCCTGGAGACGCATTTATTTCCGCTCTGGCGCTTCGATGAGGCGCTCAAGCCGAGATTTCAGTATTTTTCCCGGGGCGTCGAAAAACTCGGACGCGAAACCACGACCCAGCTTTTCCTGCTCAATCAGGTCAAGTCGGTCTATCTGGCCGGACGGATATTATACAAGAACTTTAGGCATTATATCGACTCGCATTTCGAGACGATTTTCATGATGCACAATCCGTTCGAGGAGATGGCCGAGCGTCTTCTCGTGTTCCGCCAGATTAAAAAGGTCGGCGCCGACGTTCTGGGCATGCGCGACGGGATGATCATGCAATCCTCGATCGAATTCGCGCTTTCGCTGCCCATTCATGACGAAAAGGCGCTCAGGAAGGCTTTGCATAATATGCCCGGCCCCGCCGCCAATGCGCTTGCCAATCCGGTCGTGCGCCAGCTCACCACCACGACCCCGGATGAGATGCCGCCCGGCGGCGCGGTCTCCTCGGCCCTCGACCTTCTCGCTTCGTTCGCCATCGTCGGCCTGCGGCGGGAATCGGACACATTTGGCGGCGCCGTGGCCGAATTGATGGGGGTCGCGCCCGATTCGCTGCCCCCGATCGGCAAGTTTGTCGGCGTGGCGACGTTGGCGCGGGCGCTCAAACGCAGCGGCGCGGTGCATGCGCTGCTTGAGAAAGACCTCGAACTCTATCAGCACGTTTCGACCGCCTTCAAGAAATTGGCGTAATTAAACGCAAATTATCGTAAGGGTTCGCGTCGCGACCATCTCGAAGCGCAAGCCAGATCGAGGCCGGAGTCTTAATGGGCGAGAATCAGGAGCTCAAAACGGACGAGAGCCGCCCGCCGCGCGAGGCCGGCGCGCCGGCGCCCGCCTTTTCGATCCGCGGCGCCTCTCAGCAGCTCGCGCAGCGCCTGACCGGCCGGCGCGAAGCGCCGCGCCCGGCGATCATTGAGGATTCGGTCGGCCAGATCACGCTGGCCGCGCCGCGCACGCGCCCTTCGGCCTATCTCATCAGCTTCATCCTGTTCGTCATCGTCCCCTCGCTGGTCGCCTCGCTCTATTTCGCCTTCCTGGCTTCCGACCAGTTCGTCGCCGAGGCGCGCTTCGCGGTGCATACGGCGCAGATCGACATGATGCAGGTCGACAAGATGAAATCCTCGCTGTCGAGCGCGGCGGCGACGATGACTTCCCCCTCCATGGCGGGCCAGGAAGCCTATATCATCGCCACCTACATCCGCAGCCGCGCCATCGTCGACGATCTGTCGAAAGACACGGACCTGCGCGCCATTTTCCGCCGGCCCGAGGCCGATTTCTGGGCGCGCCTCAAGGACAAGGCGAGCGCCGAGGAACTCGTGCGCTACTGGAACGGCATGGTCACCGCCTATGTCGACGCGCCTTCGGGCGTGGTTACGGTCTCGGTGCGCGCTTTCCGGCCCGAGGACGCGCTGGCTTTGTCGAACGCGATCATCAAAGCGAGCGAGGCCCTCGCCAACGAAGTCTCGGCCCGGGCCCGCGCCGACGCGATGAAGAACGCGGAAAGCGAGGTGCGGCGCGACGAGGGCCGCGTCCAGACCGCGCTTGGCGATTTGCGCAGCTTCCGCGACAGCCAGGGCTATATCGATCCGGGTTCGGCGGCGACCACGACGGGCACGCTGCTGACCGGGCTGATGGGACAGAAGATCAAGCTGCAGAACGATCTTTTCGTCGCCACGCGCGCCATGTCGCCCGAAGCCCCCACCATCCAGTCGGCCAAGACCAGGCTGGAGGCCCTCGACCATCAGATCGACGACCTCAAGGCCAAGCTGACGGGCGATTCGCCCGAAGGCCGCACCATTTCCGCCTCGCTGGCCAGGTTCGAAAGCCTGGAGATGCAGCGCATCTTCTCCGAGAAGCTCTATGAACTGTCGCAGGAAGGCCTGGAACGCGCCCGGCAAAAGGCCGAGATGCAGAACATCTACGTCAGCACCTTTGTCCCACCTGCGATGCCCGAGGAGGCGAAGTTTCCCGAGCGTTTCAGCATGTCGGTCATCATCGCCTTAGGGCTCGCGATCGTTTGGGGCATTCTGGCGCTGACCGGCGCCGTGATCGAGGACCACCGCTATTGAGCGCGTCGGCTTGCAAAACCTTTGGCGGACGCGCCGCCGGCGTGACTCGCTCTTTCGGGTTCGAAAAATCTCCTTTGCTTTCAAGGGCCGCTTCCGCCGGCCGGCAAATCCATGCAAATTTTTTTCTAGGGGCATCGAGGAATATCAAGGACTTGCAAGACTTAAACCCGAAAAAAAATGTTTTGTACGCGTCCTGGCTTCTTGGTGACGCGGTCGCTGACCGCGTCCGCTCCCTCGCTGATCCTCCAGGCGAATGCGAAGCATTCGTCCGCAGCGTTCAGCTTGTTGTAGACGCGGTCGTTGACCGCGTTCAGCGCGCAAGCGCTTTATTTTTAATCGCTTGCAACGGCCGAGAGGAAGCGCGGTCTACGACCGCGCCTATAAATCCCTTCGACCATAGCACGAATTCCCCTTTTCAGAAAGAAATTGTCGCGCGCCCCCCCCCGCCGTATCGATCGCTCGGCGGCCGCCTCGCGAATCAAGCGGCGCCCCGCGACGCCGTTCAGGTCAGTACTGTTGACCTCTCGCCACACTTCGAAATGCACGTTTTTGCGCGATCCCGACAGCGTTTTGTCGACATTATCGGCTGGGATGACGACCGCGCCGCGCGCGCCACGCGCCGCGCTTGCGATGATCGGGCCTGACGCGGCGGGAGGGGTGGAATGAGCGTCATAGCGGACGGACGGTTAAGCCTCTGGGAAACGATGAAGGCACAGGGACGCATTCTCCATGCGATCATGCTGCGCGATGTGCGGACGCGTTTCTTCGGCAGCGCTTTTGGATTTCTCCTAGCGGTCGCTTGGCCGCTGTCGCATATCTTTATTCTGCTCGCGATAAACACACTGATCGGTAGGGCCGCCCCCTATGGCGACAGTGCCGCCCTATGGTTCGCGACGGGCATCGTGCCGTTCATGGCGTTCAACTACATGGCGCGTTTTACAATGATGGGCCTCGCTCTGAACCGACCGTTGCTGGCCTTTCCAGTCGTCAATGTTACCGACATCCTGTTCGCGCGAGCGATCCTAGAATTGCTCAACGCGGGCGTTGTCATCCTTACGACCATGCTGATTTTCGCGTTTCTCGGCATAGACTTTGCGCCGATTGATCTTGTGCAGGCTTGTCTCGCCATCGGGGCCTGCATGCTTTTGGGCTTCGGATTTGGCATCGTGAACGGCGTCGTCGCCGGCATTTTGCCGTTTTGGATGACCGGCTACGCGCTTTTCAGCATGTTGATGTGGATCGCTTCGGGTGTCCTATTCGTACCGGATGCGTTGCCTGACGTCGCGCGCTACTACTTGTCTTTCAATCCGGCGCTGCAGGGCATCGAATGGATGCGGTCAGCCTATTATGAGAGCTATGGTTCTGGCGTCCTTGACAAAGAATATATGCTCGGCTTCTCACTGATCATGCTATTTTTTGGGCTCGGCCTCGAAAGGATGCTGCGAGGCCGCATCATGCAATGACGGCGGAAAGATCGCCGCCCGCAAGCGAACTCACTAGCGCCGCTGCGGAGGTCATTGAGCCTGAAGCTTGATGTAAAATTCCGCCTCGTTTTGGTACGGACCATGGCATTCAATCAGGTTCAGCGATGTAAGCCCGAGACGCCGAAGCTCCGCCATCGCCGACCTAAAGCTGTCAGCAGTCCAAACCCAACAATGGCAATCGACGTAATCCCTCAGGGATCTCTTTGCTAGGGAAAGGGCTTGTGCCTCCGTGTAGTAATAATCAACCGATCCAACCTCGCAATCCCTTGCCCATGCGAAGGCCGCCTCGAACCTAATCGCGTTGCGGAATCCGTCATATACTGACGCAGGATTCGGGCGTTGTCGATTTTCGAGAAACGCTTCGATGACATCACTGATCTTACTCGCGACCCTTAACCGATCGAAACAGTAGCGGTAGTCAGGGGTGGCAAGACTAATTATTCCGCTTGGGGTTAGCCAATTCGCGAGCTTATGCAACCATCCCAATATATCAGGAACGTGCTCCGCGACATGCGACGCAACGATATAATCAAACTTCCTCCCAAGATCATCCATCATCGGTGATTTTATGATGTAATCTATGTGGGGGATGTTGTTGACATTGACATTCGGGTCGCTTGCTGACTGCGCCATGAGAAAATCTCTGTCGGCATAATCAGCATAGAATATCTGGCGGCGACCGTCTCTTCCTACCAATGGTTTATCCAGAGGCCCTATCTCAAGTCCTACCATTTTGTCGATGTCGATGCCCGCGAAGATACGATCGTTGCGAGTGCTCATTCTAATCCCGTTCGTTTTGATTCGCGTTGATCAATCGACTGGACGCCCTGGGCACCCCAGCGGGGTGAAATGATCTCGTCTTGTACGTATCTTGAGTCGGCGCCACCGGATCATCGCAGCCAAGTGGGCTGACAGCCATTGGGTGATGAGATCGTGGAAATATCGAGGGTCGTTTGAAGACGCAGTCAACGGCGCTCCGCGGTCATTTTTTCAAGACAAAGCAAAACTCATTTCCACGCGTCGGATGGGACCAATATTCGGTATAAACTGATAAGCTATTGACGATTGTATCGACCATATTCTTGAAGCTTTCGTAGGTCCAAGTGTGATAATGAATTGGGAAACGTTCCTCCCAATTTTTGATCCAAGTCTCCTCGTATTGGTCCTCAGGCGTTGTAAACGCGTCGCGATAAAATTCCTGAAAGTGAGCCTTATCTCTCTCGCGAGACGGGGCATAGAAATCCAACAACAGGTGGTCCAGCGTCGTTAGTGCCCGATGCCGATCAAACGTCTCTTTCATGTCTGGAACCATCAGCAACAGGTGGCCCCCGGGTCGCAGTTTGGAGGCAGCGCGGACTATGGCGCCGACCGGATCGGGCACGTGCTCGATAACATGCGCGGACGCCATGAAATCCAAATTGCTTGGCACCGCGCCAAGATCCTCGATACTTGCAAGTATCGTCGGCTTGATCATATCCGCGGCGGATTGACCGGGATAAAGACGCGCGAGCAGCTCTTCGTAGGTGAGTGTGTCGCCGTATGTCACGACGCAATCGGCTGGTATCGGCAATGGATTGCTTGCAGCTCCAAATTCGACGCCAGCTCCATGAAGGAATGAGGCCCCAATCTCACGCAATTGTAATGAATTTTCAGCGACAAGACTCCTGGGATCGTCGATGCTCCACCTTCTGGACGCGGGGCGTCCCGACGGAATGGTCGAGAGTTCGGCGTCGCTCACCCTCTCGATGTCGTCTGGCCAAACAAAGCCGTTCTCGCCACACCACCTCGCGTCGAGTATCCAATGCCGGAAGCCGTTCGCTACGTAGAAAACCCGGTTCGCGTATATGGGGCCATCACTTTGACACAACCTTCCACGCTTGTTGCTCATTACGTCCATTGACTCCCCGCAGAATTGCTGAGGCGATCGCCTCGCACGAGCGATCCCAATCATTGTAATGTCCAGATATTGTTCGGACGCCTTGCGCCATGATCTTTTCGAGGCGCTTCGGATCGTCCAGAGACCCTTCAAGGGTATCGGCGATAGCGGATTTGGTCAAATTGAAAAGAACGCAGTTTTCCTGATCCTTCAGCAGCCATTGCGTGTGCTGATTGTAGTTGGTCAGGACAAGCGCGCCGCAGGCCATCAACTCGAAAGGAAGATAGGATGGATGGCTTGTCGCCATGGCGACGATGCCCGCGTCAACGGATCGATAGAGATCACCCGTTTGCCGGTAGGGCAGCAACCCCATGTGTTCTACTATTCCGTTCAAGCCATACTCTTTCGGATCCCACTCCGCGCCTGCGGTTATGATCCGCAGTCTATCCTTCATCCGCCGCTTGAGTTCGATGAGACCTTCTGCCACGACTTCGAAGCAGTTCCTCGGATGCGCTGGACGCGCATAGTTGAACAAAATGAATGGTTCTTTCGGGTCACGGGGAACGCGACCTCGTGGATGGAAGACCGAATTGTCGACCGCCGGAAGGAAATGATCCGCCGTCCCACCCTGCTGTTCATAGAGTTGCTGAAGCGGATAGGTGTTGCAAATTCCGTGAAAGCCGAAGCGATAAGTTGCTTCAGCGAGACTGTAAGTACTGCCCGCCGGATAAAATAACGGTTCGTAATCTTGAACGAAGTAGAAACGGTGTTTGACGTTTTTCAAACGGATTATCGCGTACGCGGTCACCCAGAGTGTGGCGACGGCCGCATCTGCATCGACGAAATCACTCGGTATTTTGACATCTCGGATCACCTTTATGTCGCATGAAGCTGCGAGTTCAGGGAAAGCGCGCGAAATCGTCAGTCGAAGTATCTCAGAGTCTTGCGCCCCGATCGCGACGATTATTGTGCGCATGCCATGCCGGCTGCGCATGTAATCCGCAGCACGAAGGATCGTGTGGATTCCACCGTAGAACGCGACATCGAAGTTCGGCACGAACCAAGCTATTGATCGAATAGGGCCCCGCGCTTCCTCCTCCTCTTTGACCTTCTCGAAAGCATCAGCAGGTGCATCGTAATTGGCTGCCGAAAATCTAGCATCCGCGAAGAAATCGACTTGATGAGGAGGTGTCACCGGTCGCAAAGTAGGTCGCCCCGTACCTTCAATGATCAACCCCGGATGGAAGAAGGGGTCTCCAGTCGGGAAAAACTGCGAAAAGAGCGGCGACGATCCGAGGTTCTGATCCACGGATCGCGCGAAGACACTTTGCGCGCTGCTCGTAGCTCTCGCATATGTGTTCAACATGACGCGGCCGACCGACTGACCAGATATTTTGATGCCAAGATCAAGGTCATAACGCTGCCAGGCTGGATCGCTTGAAAATCCGCCGGTCGCAACCCACGCACTACGTCTTACGGCCATCAAGGACCCGGATACTGCAAGATGGTTTCGGCAACACCACGCCGCCGCGTAAACTCCTCCGTGATTTACGGTCTCGCCGTGGAAGACAGGCGCCGGCCGCCCGCCGGGAAATACCCATCCGCCTTCGAATAGCTTTCCTGCCGAATTTTCCAATCTGCCACCGACAGCGGCGAGGGCGTCGCTTTGCAGAGGACCAACTAATTCCGTAATCCACTGGCCGTTTGGCTTACAGTTCGCGTCGAGAAGTACAACAACGTTCGCCGTGGATTCGGTTACTGCTCGATTGGCTGCTTGTTGGAAATCGCGCGCGCTGATGCTCAAATACTTGACAATTACTTTACCGTTTGACTCGGCCTTGGCCGCTCGAGCCGCAGTCCAGCCATCGCCTTTGGCGGCGGCTCCATCGCCAATCACAAGAATTAGAATGCTCGGCTTGTAATCGACGTTCCAGTTAACCTGGATGACGCTCTCCGCGGCGAAAGTCGCGACCGCCCCGCTCCACCCATTACTTTCCAGATAGCGCGTTACAGCGCGCAATTGAGCCGCGGCGGCCCAAGGCTTCGCCCCCAAACCAGATGCGACGGACGTTGCAATAATTCGCCAGTGATAGAGCGGACGGTGTACCGCCCGGACTTTCGTACTCGAATTGATAAACCGCAGAAAAAGGTCCCAATCCTGGGCGCCATCCGTCGACGGATCCCAGCCGCCGATCTCGCGTACACGCGACGTTCGCATGACATTGAAGTGAGTTAAGTAATTGACGCTCAGCATAAACTCGGGCGACCAAGCCGGTTTGAAGAGCGGGTTGAAGCGGTTGTTGCCGCTTTCGTCCATCGTATCCTTGTCGCTGTAGAGGAAATCGATACCGGGATCCTCATTGAGGGCGCGCGCCATTTCGAAAAGAGCATTGGGCGACAAGGTGTCGTCATGATCGAGAAGCCCGATATATTCGCCTTCGACAAGCTGTAGTGCGGCATTTGAGTTTCCTGAAATGCCAGAATTTTCTTTCAAGATGTCGAGTTTGATCCGAGGATCAGTTTCAGCTTCAGCTTCCAGATATCGTGTCAGTTCTTCGTCTTCAAACCACGCCAATGCCAGACATAGCTGCCAATGTGGATAAGTTTGGTTCTTGACGGAATCGACCAACGCACAAATCAGGCTGACCGGAACTTTGTAGACAGGGACGACGAGGCTGATGACTGGCTTCCACTTGAACATCAAAGCCTGACGTCGTTGTGCTGTACAGATACCCTCGCCGGGGTCATTCAATCTGCACCAGTCCAAATAGCTAGTTAAGTGGATAGAGGCAGGGGGCGCCGCCGGTACGCGCGACGGACGAGCGATATTGCTCCTAGCGCTGACAATCGGGTTTTCTTCGTGCGCCGCGACACCCCTGCTACGCCCTTCTGCTGCGCCATATCGTAAGTAATGACCAAGCGCGGTCAGCGACTTTGAAGCCGCCACGTCCTGATTCGCTTTTAGATATTCAGCGGTGTTCAAATACGGCGACGGGTTTCGTCCCTCGTAGGCGCCGATCAGACGATAGTGCAGGAGTGGATTCACGCACTGAGCGGCAACATCCGGATACGTATCTAAATACCATTCCGAATCGAATAGTGGGTTCGGATTCAATCCGCTATTCGCTCCCGACTCCAGGTAATGAGTAAGCGGTTCAATATTGATCGCTTCGATATCTGGAAAGGTCGTTCGGTAAAACGCCGACATAAAAAGAGGATGAGGGTCCATTCCTGCATAACGGCCCTTCGTCAGATAGTGCAAAAGAGGATTTTCCACCGCCTCCGGTGCTTGCGCAGTGTACCAACTTGCGGCGAACAACGGATGCGGATCGCGGCCCTCCTTGGCGCCATGCAGGATATAGTGCACCAGCGGGTTTGCGCCTGACGCGGCGACATCCGGATTTTGTTCGAGATAAAATTTCGTGTCGAACAGAGGATGCGGGTTGCGCCCTTCGCGCGCGCCACGTTCGAGATAATGGCGCGCGACGTCGACCGGCGTGTCGCGAAGGTCCGAAGAGTTTTGACGATACCAAACCGGGTCCAGCAGCGGCGAGTTGTGAAGAATATTGGTCGCTTCGGCCAACCGGCGAGCGCCCTTCGATTTCCCCGTAAAAGACAAGTTTCGCAAAATAGGCATGGTACTCCTATCGATTGCTCAATCTGAGCCAATGGCACAGAAAATAAGGCGAGCGCAAGGCCGTTCAGGCGGGCCGGACAGGGAGCCTGCCTTCGTGCCGTCCGTGGCGGAGATAATGAACGAGCGGATTGGTGTCTTTGTTGCGGACATCGGCGTTGGACTCAAGATAAAAATCGGTTTGGAAATCGGGGCCCGGGTCGCGGCCTTCCCGATAGCCATGCGTGAGATAATGGAGAACGGGATTCTCGCCCGAACGGCGCACATCCTCGTAGCGCTCCAGATACCAATGCGTATTGAAAAGCGGATTGGGCCGATAGCCGCGCAAATAGCCGTCTTCGAGATAATGGGCGGCTGGCGAGCGGCCGCTATCGGCGACATCCTTATATTCGCTCTTGTACCAATCGGCATCGAACAGGCCGCTGGTGATGAGTTTGCGCTCCAACTGTCGCAGGCTGTTCTTCCGCGGCAGGATAGCGCCCCAATCGCCTTGGCCTCGCTGATTCGCCTTTAACTTTGCGTGGGCGGCTTCGGCGTCGACGAGCTGGCCACGCAAAGTGCGAATTTGCGCTTCGAGGCCTTCTCTGGCCGCTTCGCTCGATGCCCGAAGCCCCTGCTCCCGCCGCTCGGCGTCCAGCAAGGCCGCGCGCGCCGCTTCGATTTCGGCATGGCGCGCGGCGAGGGTGGCGGTCAGCGCTTGTTCGCGCTGTTGGCCCGCCGCGCCATCGGCCGCCAAAGTCGCCTCAAGCGCGGCGCGCCGTGTTTTCTTTTCCGTCAGTAGCGCCTCGGCAGCGGCAAGATCCGCGCGAGCTGCGCCAAGTTCAGCCTCCAGTTTCGCCCGCGCCGCCAAGACCTCGTTCAGCGCCCGCTCGCGGTCCTGGCTCGCCGTGGCGCTGGCTTGCGCCTCCGCCTCAAGCGCGGCCAGCTTCGTCTCGCTCTGCGCCAAACGTTCCGCCACGGCTGCATGCTCCGCGCGCGCCGCCTCAAATTCGCTGTCGCGCGCCGCCAGACCCTCGTTCAACGCCCGCTCGCGCTGTTGGCTCGCGGCGGCATAGGCTTGCGCCTCCGCTTCATGCGCGGCCAGCTTCGCCTCGCTCCGCGCCAAACGTTCCGCCACGGCTGCATGCTCCGCTCGCACTGCCTCAAGTTCGCCGTCGCGCGCCGCCAGACTCTCGTTCAACTCCCGCTCGCGCTGTTGACTCGCGGCGGCATGGGCTTGCGCCTCCGCCTCAAGCGCCGCCAGCTTCGCCTCGCTCCGCGCCGAACGCTCCGTAGCGGCGGCGTGCTCCGCGCGCACCGCCTCAAGTTCGCCGTCGCGGGCCGCCAGCGCTTCGCTCTGCGTCTGTTCATGCAGATGACTGGCCGTCGCTCTGGCCTGCAAAGCCGCCACAAGCTCCGCGCGCACGGCCAGCGCGTCGGCCAACGCCTGCTCGCGCTCTCGACTGGCCGCGCCAAGCTGGCGCTGGGCGTGCTCGAACGGCTGCAGCAATTGCTGGAAGGCGACGAATTGATTGACGAAACGGTCGATCTCGCCGCGTCGCGAAGAATCTTTGCGTAAGGCGGAGGCCAGATTGTGGAACGAGCGCACGAGCGGTTGCCGGGCGATTCCAAGCCGCTCCTCGGTATGGCGCAGGTCGCGATTGACGATCGACGAGACGGCGACGCCGAGGTCCGCTTCCGACTGGTCCCATTCGATATGCAGAAAATACATCAGACCGTGGAGATTGTCCGAATAATTCTCGAACCATTCCTCATAATCGACCACGCAGACATCGTGATGGGGAATGTAGCGGAAGCAATCGACGAGATAATTGAGCGCGCGATATTCGCCGGCGGCGGGGTCGAGGCCGTCGCGCCGCTGCAGGGAGCGGGCGATCTGGCTGGGCGCCCGCAGGCACAGGATGAATTTGGGCGCGAGGTTCAAATTCCTGAAAATCTGTAGCCAGAGCGGCAGCAGACGCGCCGTGCGCGGGTCCTTGAAGCCGAAAAGAGCGTTGGTTTTCATCTTTTCGGTGAGAAAATTCTCGATTCTGGCCTGGACGTCGCGCACCTTCGGCTCGGCCCACCAGGCGCCGGGGAGCGGGAAATCGTGCTGGTGCGTCGAATAGCCGCGGTCCAGCAAATTCAGGATCTCGTCCTGGAACGCGACGATTTCCCAGCGCTCCCAATGGCCCGCATCGTTGCCGAGATTGACGCCAACCTCATCCGCCATATCGACGCCAAGCATGCTCAGGATATGCGAACAAAGCGACGTGCCGCTGCGATGCATGCCGAGCACCACGACGATCGGCCGCGGCGCGTCGCCTGATGTCAGCGCGCCGCCTTTCCCGCTCTTGACGGCGACCGCATTGCCGGCCGACGGGGTCGCGTCCACGCTGCTTTTCGCCTTTCTCGCCATGATCGGGACAAACCGCCAGTGACGCGACGCGCGTCGCGCATTTCAGCAGACCCCCGTCTCGCCCATCGCCGCTTATCCCAATGCGGGGTGCAGGACGTCAAGGGAGAGGCCGGGATGGAAGTATGGATCGTCGCGCAGGACGGCGAGCCAGCGGGCGCGAAAGTAGTCATGCTGCGCCCCATAGCGCTCGTCGGGCCGCACGCTGGCGCCGCGCGAGGCCGATTCGCGGTGGATGAGCTGCGCCGCCGGCGCGCATAAAGTCTTCCAGCCGCGTTCGTTGAGGCGCAGGCAGAGATCGACATCATTGAGTTCGACAGGCAGGTTGACCTCGTCGAAGCCGCCCACGGCGAAGAATTTCTTCGCCTCGACCGCTAGGCACGCCGCCGTCACCGCGCAAACCGGGTGCGGCATATTGAGGCGCCCGAAATAGCCGGGATCGGAAGCCGCGATTCCGCGCTCGAAATGGCCGGCGCGGCCGTCGATCCCCAAAACCACGCCGGCGTGCTGGACGCGCCCGTTGGGGTAAAGGAGCTTGGCCCCGACGGCGCCGACGTCGGAATGGGCCGTGAAGGCAAGCAGAATGTCGAGCCATGTCTCGTCGATGATCTCGGTGTCGTTGTTGAGGAAGACGAGAACGGGGGCGCGCGCCGCCGCGGCGCCCTGATTGCAAAGTCGCGAAAAATTGAACGGGCCCGGCATGTGTAATATGCGAAACCTTGCGTCGCGCGCCAGATCGGCGAGATAGGCCTTGGTGTCGTCGCGCGCGCTGTCATTGTCGACGACGAGGACTTCCGCGCCGCCAAGCCGGGTCGCCGATTTCAGCCCCTCGATGCAGCGCGCAAACAGATCAAGCCGGTCCCGCGTCGCGACGATGATCGAGGCGCGCGGGGCGCCGCTGGGGCTCTCAAGGGGAGTCTCGCGGGTTTCGGCTGGCGTGTTTGCAGCGCACGGCTCGGCGCAAGCGCGCGTGCGCAGCACCCGGCGAACGTGACGGACCGCGCCAGGGTTGCAAGCCAGCGCGCCGGACAGGACCCCCGCCTCCGCGCTTTTTCTCGCCGTCCTCACCTTGACCATGCATGGCGCGCCAATCGCGCTGGAGGCCAAAAAAGGCATTGGACTCCAATCGGACTTGAGGCAGGGCGCGGCGCGCCTGCCGCGCCCGTCGATCGAATCTTCGTCACCATAAAAAACGTCGATTTCCGGATGATCGCCAGCCGCCCGCGCCAGCGCCGTCAAGGCGTAATCGGGAACGAGGTCGCCCGGCGCGAGCGTCGCGACGAAATCGTCATCCCTGAGATCGCCAAGCGTCGAGGCGCCCGGCGCGACAAACAAAAGGCGATGAACGTCCCTGTTCGCGTTAGCGAAATCGGCGGCCTCAGCGCCAACGACAGCGAGCGACCAATGCGGATAGGGCTGGGCTGACAATTGGGCCAGTAGCGCGAGGACGCCGGGCTTGGCCGCCGCGCTGAACGGCGCGACGAATCTTATATGCGGCTTTCGCCCCGCGCTCGGCCCCTGCCGGTCGAAGCCGCCAGGATCGAACGGCCGCGTGCGCGCCCTGAGCCAGCGGTCATAATGTCGCAGCGGCGTCGCGCCGAGGGTCCGCTTCACCTGCAACTGGGCGAGATGACGCATGCCGATCACGCGCGCCCACAGGCATACCCAGGCACGGCCCGGCTCCCGCCAGAAAACGCGCCAAAGCAGGCGCGCGCGCGTCTCGACGCGCAGCTTCTCGATCGCGAAGGCGAAGGGCCCGGGCTGGTTGGTCGGCGAAATCCAGATCGCCGTCGTCCCCTCGGGAATTCGGCCGAGCCAGATCGCGCGCCCAAACAGCGCCGCGGGCAGGATTTCATCGGTATGAGAATCGCCGACGAAGCACCGCAGGACAGGGCGCGCGAGCGGCTCGAGCAGGCCCGAAACATAGGTCAACCTGACCCATCGGCCGGCAAGACGGCTGGCGTCGACGCTGAGGCGCAACCACGGACAATTATCGGTCGCCACCATGACGCCGTTCTGGAGTTCGACGCCTTCAGCAATCGTCAAAAGCAAATTGATTCCTCATCGCCTCATCAACGGCTTAGCGCGTCTTCTCGGTCCGAGCCAGCCTGGCCGACCGCGCTCGGACGACCGGCCATATTGCCAATTGCGCATCGCGCAGATAGGAATCCGAGCCTGATGCGAGATCGCAAGGGCACGGGATGATTGAACAAAAGGCGCCGAGACGAATCCTTGTGACGGGAGGCGCCGGGTTTATTGGGTCCGCGGTCGTTCGCCGCGTTATTGGCGAAACGACGCATGCGGTTTGTGTTTACGACAAGCTGACCTATGCAGGCAATCTTGCCTCGCTGGCGCCCGTTGCGCGGGACCCGCGCTTCCAGTTCGTCAAAGGCGACATATGCGACGCTGCCTCGGTCGCCGCGGCGTTCCGCCAGTTCCGGCCGGACGTGGTGATGCATCTGGCGGCCGAGAGTCATGTCGACCGCTCCATCGAAGGCCCCGGCGCTTTCATCCACACCAATGTCGTGGGCACCTATGTGATGCTCAGCGCGGCGCATGATTATTGGCGTGGGCTGGGCGGATCGGAGCGCGACAATTTCCGTTTCCACCACATTTCGACCGATGAGGTCTTTGGCTCGCTCGGCGCGGAGGGCTTCTTTCGCGAGGACACGCCTTATGCGCCGAACTCGCCCTATTCGGCGTCAAAGGCCGGCTCGGATCATCTCGTGCGCGCTTGGCGCCATACCTACGGATTGCCGACAGTCGCGACCAATTGCTCCAACAATTATGGTCCCTACCATTTCCCCGAAAAGCTGATCCCCCTGATGATCCTGAATGCGCTGGAGCGCAGGCCCTTGCCCGTATACGGCAGCGGCGAAAATGTGCGCGACTGGCTGTTCGTCGACGACCATGTCGAGGCGCTGCTCCGCGTGATCGAAAGAGGCGGCGTCGGCGAATGCTACAATATCGGCGGCGTCAACGAGCGGCGCAACATCGATGTGGTGAACACGATTTGCGATCTTGTCGATGAAATGGCTTTCGAAGCAGGCCAGAAACCGCGGCGGGATCTCATTGCCTATGTCGACGACCGCCCCGGCCATGACCTGCGCTACGCCATCGATTGCTCCAAGATACAGGCGGAGTTGAATTGGCGCCCGCGGGAAACTTTTGAATCCGGTCTGCGCAAGACCGTGCGCTGGTATCTCGACAACCGGCCGTGGTGGCAGGCGATCCGCGCCGGCGCCTACCAGGGTCAGCGCCTGGGAATCGCAGTCTAAGCGCGCCGCGCCGATCTTCTTGCCCGCCCTGCCGTTTGAAGAGGTTGACGATGATTGTCGAAGAGACGGCGTTGGCCGGCGTTAAAGTCATTACCCCGCGCAAACTGGGCGACCATCGCGGCTTCTTCTCTGAAACCTATAATCGGCAGGCCTTCGCCGCGGCGGGCGTTCCCGTGGAATTCGTGCAGGACAACCAATCCTTGTCCGCGCAGCCCGGCACGATCCGCGGATTGCATTTTCAAACCCCGCCCTTCGCCCAGGACAAGCTTGTGCGCGTCGTGCGCGGCGCGATTTTCGACGTCGCAGTTGATTTGCGCGCTTCCTCGCCGACCTTCGGCCAATATGTCTCTGTCGAGCTTTCCGCGGCCAATTGGCGGCAGCTTCTCATTCCGATCGGCTTCGCGCACGGGTTTTGCACCCTCGAGCCCGATACCGAAGTTGTCTACAAGGTCACGAATTATTATTCGGCGGCCCATGACAAGGGCCTGGCCTGGGACGACGAGGCCTTGGGCATCGCATGGCCGACGCCCAAGGAGCGCGCCATCCTCTCCGAAAAGGACCGCAAGCATCCTCTGCTGCGCGATCTGGCGGCGGCTTTCGAATGACAGGCGGCAAGACATGAGGCTTGTCGTCACCGGCCGTGAGGGCCAACTCGCCCAATCCCTGATCGAGCGTGGCCGCAGCGCCGGCGTTGAGATCATTTGCATTGCGCGCCCCGAGGTCGATCTTCTCGAACCTGACGTTGTGGCGCGCGCGATCGAGGCCGCCCGGGGCGACGTCGTCATCAACGCCGCTGCTTATACCGCGGTGGACAAAGCCGAGTCCGAACCTGAACTCGCCATGCGCGTCAACGGCGACGGCGCGCGGGCGGTCGCGGCCGCCGCGGCGAAGACGGGCCGCCCTGTCGTGCAGATTTCGACCGATTATGTCTTCGACGGCAGGCTTGATCGGCCTTATCGCGAAGAGGATCCCGTCGCTCCAACAAGCGCCTATGGGCGCTCAAAGCTCGCGGGCGAATATGCGGCTGCTGCGGCGAATCCGCGCTGCGCGATCGCGCGCACCGCTTGGGTTTACAGCCCCTTCGGAAATAATTTCGTCAAGACCATGCTGCGCCTTGGACTGACGCGCGATGAGATCAGTGTCGTCGCGGACCAATGGGGCGCCCCGACAAGCGCGCTCGACATCGCTGACGCCCTGATCGCGATGTCGCGCCGCCTCGTCGCCGAGCCTGGAAATGAGAGCCTTTTTGGCGCCTTTCACGTGACAGGATTGACCTACGCGACCTGGGCGGAGTTCGCCGCGGCCATTTTCTCGGCGGCCGCGGCGTTGGGGCGTCCGCTCGTCAAGGTGATCCCGATCTCAACCGCGCAATACCCAACGCCGGCGGCGCGGCCGGCCAATTCCCGGCTGGACGTCGGTAAGCTGCATCGCGTCTTCGGTCTCGCTTTGCCAGAATGGCGCGGCGCGACGCAAGACTGCGTCCAGCGATTGGTACGCGCGTCGGAAACCGAAAGGCGAAAGTGATGAAGGGCATTGTTCTGGCCGGCGGCAGCGGTACGCGCCTGCATCCGATGACGAATGTCATCTCCAAGCAGCTTTTGCCAATCTATGACAAGCCGATGATCTATTATCCGCTGACCACATTGATGCTGGCCGGCGCGCGCGAAATTCTCCTTATCTCGACGCCCGCCGATCTGCCGCTATTCCAGCGCTTGCTGGGCGACGGGTCCCAATGGGGCATTTCGCTGTCCTACGCCGAACAACCGCGGCCGGATGGGCTGGCCCAAGCCTATATCATCGGCGCCGAATTTATCGCCGGCCAGCCATCGGTTCTGGTGCTCGGCGACAATATCTTTTACGGCCACGGCCTATCCGAGCTTCTGCACGCCGCGGGCGCGCGGCGGAGCGGGGCTAGCATTTTCGCTTATCATGTGCCCGATCCCGGGCGCTACGGCGTTGTGGCGTTCGACGCGGCTGGTCGCGCGACTTCCATTGAAGAAAAGCCGGAAACGCCGCAATCGCATTGGGCCATTACAGGGCTCTATTTCTATGATGGACAAGCGCCCGAGATCGCCGCGGGGCTAAAGCCTTCGGCGCGCGGCGAATTGGAAATCACCGATCTGAACCGCGTCTATCTCGAGCGCGGACAATTGAGCGTCGAGCGCCTCGGCCGCGGTTATGCGTGGCTCGACACGGGCACGCCTGATTCGTTGCTGGAGGCGGCCGAATTCGTGCGCACCATGGAGAAGCGGCAGGGATTCCGCATCGCTTCTCCCGAGGAAGTCGCCCGCGGATTTGGCTGGATATCGAGCGCGCAACTTGAAGATCTCGGGAAAAAACTCGGCAAGAGCGCTTATGGGCAATATTTGCTCTCCCTGGCGCGCGAGAGCGAACCTTAGAGGCTTTGGCGCGGGAAACGATTTCGCCACCTTTGGTCGCAGAACGGCCTAAGGAGACGCGCTGTGATTCTCTCAAGGCCATGCGTCTACAAAGAATTGACAAATTCATCGATCGCACGAAAAAAGCGATCCGGGACGGCGGATGCGTCGCCGCTTGACCCAGCGCCAAAAGGTCGAGACCGTTGTTGCGCGGCCAATTCAATCGCCCTCATCCATCCCTCACCGTCGATCGGGCTTAGACTCGTACAATGGTCGCCCGCGATCTCACGAAAAACCGGAATATCTGAGGCGATCGCCGGGGTTCCCAAGGCGAGAGCCTCGGCCAAGGGGAGGCCATACCCCTCGGCGAACGAAGGCATAAGCACAGCGCGCGCCGCCTTCATCAATCGCTTCACGCTCGGCGTAGCGAGCCCGGAAACTTCCAGCACATGATGGCGCAGCGGGGCGCATCGTTCGAGCAGGTCGATGATATTCTCATTCTCCCAACCCCGCGCGCCAACGAGGATGAGCTTGGGGGCCGCGCTTCCGTGCCGCGTGACGAGCTCCCGCCATATGTGAAGAATCATCAGATGGTTCTTGCGCGGCTCCAGCGTGCCGCATTGAACGAAAAATGGTTCGGCGGAAAGTTCGTTGTCCGGCGCCTCGTCTCGTAGAAATATCGGCGCCACGGGCAGAGGCGCGACCAAAATGGGCAAGTCGCCACGGCCGAGCTTGGCGATATGTTTCTGCAGCGCCTCTTTGACCGCCTGCGTCGAAACGATCGCGCCGGCTCCGTGCCGCGCAACATTGCGCAGGCGCCGCTGATGCGCAGCGAATTCGCCGGCGCGGAAATATTCCGGCGTCTGCAGCGGAAGCATGTCGTGAATGAAAAAGACCATCTTGACGTCGGGGCGCGCGGCCTGCCAGGCAAATGCGCCGTCGATCGCGAGTGGATATTGGCTGACATTGATGTAGCGCGCATGCGGCGGAAGGCTGCGCGCCGGGGAATTGCGGAGCGGCGCGCCGTGCCGAGCCATCCAGCTTATCGCTTTGCCGGCGAAACGCCTGGAAGGGCTGGATATCCTGGACGCAAGCGCATGTTCGCCCGCGCCCTGCTGCAACCAATGCTTGACCTGTTGGTACGAGGCGTCCTGTTCCGGATCGTCGTCCTCGCCAAAATGATTGTGTATCGCATCGATCGCATCGATCGCGCCGGCGCGCTTGATCACACGATAACCCAGAGGGCCAAGGAAAAGCATTCCATCGCCCGGCGCTTCGCGCTGATTGAGAAAATATCTCGCCAGCGCCATATCGACGCGATCGATGCCGTTCGGCGTCGCGTTGAACACGCGAGTCGCGAGCCGGGTGATGTCGTAGACGATCGGATGATCCATCAAGGCGCTTATCGACGCGAACAGGCGTTGGGCGGCTGGAAGCCGAAGATTGGCGCAACCTCAAGACTTCGGCAATGGAGCGAATCGGTCCATGGCGGCGCGACGATCATCGGACGTCGCCATTGGAGCGCCGGTCCCCCAGATGAATGCGATAAACGTCCTCCAGCCAACGCCGATCAATTTCCGCGATCGCATTCACGCGTTGAAGCTGATCCTCGCTGAAGCGCAAACGATCCGACGAATTTGCAATGGTCCTTTTCTTGATAGCGTGACGCATATGGGCGAGAATGGATCCAAAATGGAGCTTGGACGCGCCCGCCGGGCGGCGCTCCGACAGTTCCCTGTTGATCAGACGCCGCGCTTCGATCGCCGAGGCCCCAAGGGATTTCTTTTGGGCATAGCCGCCAATCTGGGATGATCGTATATCCAGCGATATCAGACCCTGTGCGAGGCGTTCTATGATGTTCTCGTTCTCGCTATAAGCAAACACCATCATATTTTCTCTTTTGAAGACCGTCTCCCACTGGGCAATCGTTTCCTTATATCGCATATAAATATTCTCTGGATGGCATATTTCGTCCACAAACTCTTGCAGCGTTAAATGCCGTCCTGATGCTATCGCCGTGGAATAGGCCGATAACGCGCGCGAAACATGGTCGCGAACGACAACAGCGATCCGGCAATCGTAGGCGGAAAAATCGGCCGCCAGTTGTCGAATGTGGCTCGCCGGAAAGCGCGAGGAAAAATGTTCGGCGCTGATGAGAATGGTGTCGGCTGAGGCTCTTTCGATCTCGCGATTGAGCGATCGGAGAACAACCTCCTTGTCTCGATGCGACGATCGCATCATGAGCTGGCTGGCGGCGTTCCCGGGGAAATAGCAAGCGGCGAGAGGCTCATGACTGTTTTTAAAGAAGCCAAAATTATGAGCGGGATACAAGACGGAATGGCGACGCAAAAGCACGCGATTGTCGGTGCAAAAGCTTTGAAATGAGGTGGTGCCGGTCTTCTCAAGGCCGATGTGGAATATGACTTTTATTTTTGATTTCTCTCTCATCCGCGCCGCTTCGCCCCGAACTTTGTGGCTTGGGTCGGCGATCGCGGCGGGGGCCGAGACGCGCGGACCTAGCCGGCCGCAGCGATCTTCTGCATCGCGACCAGTTGCGCAACGCCGCCGCGCGCCAAGGCCAGCAGGCTTAGCAATTGCGCTTCGCTGAACGGCGCCCCCTCCGCCGTGCCTTGCACTTCGACGAGGCCGCCCGACCCGGTCAGCACGAAATTGGCGTCGGTCTCGGCGGTCGAATCTTCGGCGTAATCGAGATCGAGCACGGCCTCGCCCTTGACGATGCCGCAGGAAATCGCCGCGACATGCTCGCGCATCGGATTGTCGCGAACGATCGAGCGCTGGGTCATCCATTTGAGGCAATCATTAAGCGCGATCCAGGCGCCGGTGATCGCCGCCGTCCGCGTGCCCCCATCCGCCTGGATGACGTCGCAATCGAGCGTGATCTGGCGCTCGCCCATACGCGGAAGGTCGACGACGGCGCGTAGGGATCGGCCGATCAGGCGCTGAATTTCCTGGGTTCTGCCGGAGACCTTGCCGGCGGTCGACTCGCGGCGCGTGCGTGTCGAAGTGGCGCGCGGCAGCATTGCATATTCGGCCGTCACCCAACCCTTTCCCTGACCGCGCAGCCATGGCGGCGGCTTATCTTCAAGCGAAGCGGCGCATAGCACATGCGTCTCGCCAAAACGCACCAGGCAGGATCCTTCTGCATAACGCGCAACCCCGCGCTCGAAAGTCACTTTGCGCAATTCGTCTGGCGCGCGATTGGAAGGACGCATAGGCTTTTCCTTATTGGCTACCGGTGCTCTAGCGCCGCGCGGACGCCGATGCAACCGGCGCCGCCATTGCGAGCGGACCACGCCTCAATCGGCTACCGGCGCCGTATAATTCAGCGCAAGGCGGCCGCCGTCGGGATAGATGGTCTGGCCGGTGATGTAGGACGCGTCGTCGCTCGCCAGGAACGAGGCGACGGAGGCGACCTCTTCGGGTTCGCCGGCGCGGCCGATCGGCGTGCGCGACAAGATTTTGCGCCGCCCTGCCTCGTCGCCCATCACCGCCTTTTTGGCCAGATCGGTCAGGATCGTGCCCGGTCCGATCGCAACGACGCGAATCTTATGCACGGCGAGTTCGATCGCCGCCACTTTGGTCAGTTGGTTCAACGCGCCCTTGGAACAGGCGTAGGCGGCTAGGCCGGGAATGGCGAGCAGCGCATTGACCGACGACATATTGATGATGACGCCGCCGCGCCCGCTCGCCACCATCTGGCGAGCCGCCAGTTGGGTGCCGATGAAGGCCGAGCGCAGATTGGTCGACAGAACTTTGTCGAAAATTTCGTCGCTCATTTCGAGGATCGGAGCGGTCAGCGCTACGCCGGCATTGTTGAGCATGATGTCGAGCCGGCCGAATTCATCGACTGCGCGGTTGACCAGCGTGTCGATCGCCGTGCGCTGTGTGACGTCGGTGGCGACAAAAATCGCCCGCGCGCCTTCGTCGCGCAATTGCTTGGCGGCGGCTTCGCCGAGTTCGGCGTTGATGTCGGCGAGCGCGACCGCGGCGCCATCGGCCGCCAGGCGGCGCGCGCAAGCGAGGCCGATGCCATTCGCCGCGCCTGTGACGATGGCGCATTTGCCGGCTAATCGTGTCATTCCAGTTTTCCCTTTGCTCAATGGGCCGTTCTGCCAGCCTTTGCGGCTTCGCCTATTTCCAACCGGCGACCCATTCTTTTCGCAGATTTTCGCCCTCGCCGCGAAAGAAATCGTCGATGAGCGCGCCGCTTTGCACGCGGTCTGCGCGAAAATTACGCAAAGCCTGACGCAATTCGCACCATGCGACGATATTCGCCGTGTCCGAATAGTAAATGAGCGCGAGCGGCTGGACTGTCCTTTGCGTCGCGCGGCCGAATTCGTCGCGATAATCGATTTCGAGCTTCTGCTCGTCACGGATGGCGCGCCTGACAATGGCCAGATCAATGCCCTGCGGAGAAGACGCCGCCGTCCCCCAGGCGTGCAGCGCATTGGCGCCGAGCGTCTGGCGCAGCAAGGGTGGAATCGCGGCGGCGATCTTTTGGTTGACGCGCTTTGCCGCCTGTTTGAGTTCGACGTCCCCCATTCGCTCGAGCAAGGCGAGGGCCAGCACGATCGCCTCCGTCTCCTCGATCGTGAACATCAGCGGCGGCAGATTGAAGCCCGGGCGCAGGATATAGCCGATGCCGCGCCCACCTTCGATCGGAACCCGCATCGCCTGCAGGGCGGCGATGTCGCGATAGATCGAGCGCTGGGCGACTTCCAGTTGATTGGCGATTTCAGCGGCGGTTACCGGCCTTCGCGCGAGCCGGAGGATCTGGATGATCTCGAAAAGGCGCGACGCCTTGCGCATGTCCGCCGCCTCCTCGCTCCCCGCGCGTTCCCCGCAACGCAACTGACACTACGCTGTCAGTTGGAGCTCTGTATACGCCCGCCATCCGCCTGAAAAACGGGAATCCTCCCGCGGGATCGACAAGGCGGGAACGAGCGGGCGGCATGACGTACACACAAAATCTCTGGCTTTTTTTCGTCTTTCTTTTCGGCATCATCATCGTGCCGGGCATGGATATGCTGTTCGTCATCACCAACGCCCTGACGAGCGGTCGCCGGGCGGGGCTTTCGGCGACGGGCGGCATCATGCTGGGCGGCGCCGCGCATGCGTTCATCGGCGCTCTCGGCGTCGGCCTCCTGCTAAAACTGGCGCCCACGCTGTTCACGCTCCTGCTTTTTGCCGGGGCGGCCTATATGGGCTGGATCGGCGTGACGCTGATGCGCAGCGCCATCGTCATCAGCGCCATCGGCGCGGTCGCCAACCGGTCGCTATGGGTCGCCTTCCGCCAGGGCGCCCTGACCTGCCTGCTCAATCCGAAGGCCTATCTGTTCACCCTCGCGATCTTCCCGCAGTTTATAAGGCCGCAATACGGCCCGCTTTGGTCGCAAGCGCTGGCGATGGGCGCGATGATCGTGCTGACGCAGCTTGGCGTCTATGGCGGACTGGCTTTCGCGGCCGGCGCGAGCCGCGATTTTCTCGTCTCAACGCCGCGGGCGACCCTGTTCGCCGGGCGCGCCGCCGGGCTTCTCTTCATCGTCGTCGCCGCGCTGGCGGCCTGGCATGGCTGGACCGCCGCGTCTTTTGTTGATTGAGCGGTTTTGGTAACATCAAAGGCGACAGGCGATTTTTTTGGGGGACTGCCGATGCTTGAGCTGCGTCCAGGCTGTGAATGTTGCGATCGCGATTTGCCGCCATCCAGCCCGGACGCGCGCATTTGCAGCTACGAATGCACCTTCTGCGCGGATTGCGCGCAGAAGGTCCTGCACGGCGTTTGCCCGAACTGCGGCGGCAATCTCGTCGCCCGGCCCATCCGGCCGGTGCCGATGCTGGCGCGCCATCCCGCCTCGACCAAGCGCGTCGTGAAGGCGGGCGGCTGCGGTTCGCGCGTGGCATGAAGCCCCGCAGCGCATCCGGAACGAAGGTTAAGAGGGAGAAGATGGCCGACGACGCTTTGCTGAAGGCGGCGTTGCGTTTCGCGCCTACCCGGCCGGAAGAAGTGTTCGCCTCGCTGGTCTTTGACGGGGAGCCGAAAACTCTCGAAGAGATGGAAGCGGGAATCGCCGCGGAGGCGAAGCGGCGCTATGCTCGCCATCGCCATTGAACAAGCATAATCTTTGAGAGCAAAGGCGCGGCGCATGCCTGTTGTCGATTTGAACCAAAAGCTCACAACATTCTCGGATCATTGGGCGCCGAAGATCGTCGAAAAATTCAACGGCCATGATGTCATGGTCGTGAAAGTCAAAGGCGAGTTCGTCTGGCGTTCGCATGCCGATACCGACATCTCGTCAATTCTGTCGACGCGGGCCGTTAAATGAGCGAGCCTTTCGACGTCGTCATCGGCGGCGGCGCGGTGATGGGCTCCTCCATCGCCTATCATCTGGCCGCGCACCCGGATTTTTCGGGCCGCATCCTCGTTATCGACAGGGATATGACCTACCGCCAGGCCGCCAGCTCGCTTTCGCTGAGTTCGGTCCGCCAGCAATTTTCCAGCCCGATCAATATCCGCGTTGGGCTTTATGGCGTCGCCTTCCTGCGCAAGGCCGGAGAGCTTCTCGCCGTCGATGGCGAAGCGCCCGATCTACCCCTCACCGAAAACGGCTATCTCTATCTTGCGGGCGAGGCGGGCGCGTCGATCCTGACGGCCAATCATGCGACCCAGCTTGCCGAGGGCGCCGACATTCTTCTGCTCGGCCACGACGCCCTGAAGACGCGTTTCCCGTTTCTCAATCTCGATGGGATCGCCATGGCGGCATGGGGCCGTTCCGGCGAGGGCTGGTTCGACGGCTATACCTTGATGCAGGCGTTCCGGCGCAAGGCGCGCGCGCTCGGCGTCGTCTATCGAGAAAGCGAGATCGCCGCCGTCGAGCGCGACGGCGCCCGCATCTCAGCGGTGCGGCTGGCGAATGGCGAGCGGATCGTCTGTGGCGCTTTCGTCAATGCGGCGGGCGCTTCAGGCGCCGCCGAACTCGCCAGACAAATGGGCTTCGAAATCCCCGTTCATGCGCGCAAGCGCTGCGTGTTCCAATTCAACGCCAGGGAGCGCATCGCCCATTGCCCGCTGATCATCGACGCCAGCGGCGCGTATGTGCGCAGCGAGGGCGAATCCTATCTGTGCGGCATCTCGCCGCCTGAGGCCGAGGATCCTGACAGCGACGATTTCGATGTCATCTGGCCGCAGTTCGACGACATCATCTGGCCCGCGCTCGCCCATCGCATTCCCGCCTTCGAAAACATCCGCCCCGGCCGCGCCTGGGCGGGCCATTACGACCTGAACGTTTTCGATCATAACGCCATCGTCGGGCGCGCGCCCGGCCTCGACAATGCCTATCTTGCGTCGGGCTTTTCCGGCCATGGCATCCAGCAATCGCCAGCGGTCGGTCGCGGCCTCGCCGAGCTGATCGCGCAAGGGCGCTATGCGACGCTGGATCTGGCCGACTTCGCCTTTGAGCGGATCGCGGCGGGCCGTCCGCTCATCGAGCGCAACGTCATATAGATAGCGTAGCCGGTCACAAGATTACGCATCCATTCACAGCGACGATATCAGCCCGGCGACGCGATCGCGAAGGCTTCCGACAGGCCACAAGAGACGGTCCGACAAGGAGCGGGGGTGCTTGTCCGTCTCTGGCGCAACCGTCGTGAGCGCCACTTCGACCGTCGCGCCCTCCGAAGACGCTGCGGGTCGGCGGGGCGGCGCCGGCGGCAGAGCAGCCAAATGATGGCACGGCGAAACGCCACAGAGCTTGTGGACGAGCGGGTTTTGCGCCTTTGTCGACGCGGGCGCCTGCACCGATGCTGGCACGATAGGCAGGTCCGGCGCCTTGGCCTCGTTTACGACGCGCGTTCGATCGACGGCGACGGACTTGACCAGGATGGGCGGGTCGAAAGCCGTATCCGCATGGGTGCGAAGCCGCGCCCCTGAGAGGGTGGCCAGAACGCTGGCCAGAAGCGCGCAGGCCAAGGCAGCGAACATCGCCTGCCGACGCAGTCCAGCGGTCGCGTTGCGCATCAAGGCTTCCCCGTCACCATCCGCGCCCAAGCGCTCAGAACCGCATTTGCAACGGGATTTTGCGTCGGGATTGAGACCGAGGCGTGGAACTTCCGAGGCCGCGCAAAATTGAGGCGCGTCGCCGGGGGGCGCCCGGACTTGGCCAATATTTTGCTTCGCTCGCCAAAGGCGCTCTTGCTTGGCGCGATGATGCGCCGCAACATAGACGACCAGAGCCTGGCCAGCCGACCCCTTGGGTCGGCGTTCAAAGGGTTGCCGCCAATGTCGATCGCTTCCGTCGTTCAAACGCATGAGACGCGCTCCCAGATCCAGACGCCGCCGACGCAGGACGAGGAGAAGGATCTTCCCCTGCGCAACGACATCCGGCTGCTCGGCCGCATTCTGGGCGATACGGTGCGCGAACAGGAGGGCGGGGCGGTGTTCGACATTGTCGAGCGCATCCGCCAGTCCTCGATTCGCTTCCATCGGGACAATGAAGTGGGGGCGCGGCGCGAACTGGAGGCGATCCTCGATAGCCTGACCGCCGACCAGACTTTCGCGATCGTGCGCGCCTTCAGCTATTTCTCGCATCTGGCTAATATCGCCGAGGACCAGCATCACATCCGCCGCAATCGCGCCCATGTCGTGGCGGGATCGGCGCCCCGCGCGGGCACCATGGCGCATGCCCTCAAACGCGCGCAGGAAGCGGGCATCGACGCCAAAGCCTTGCGCGCCTTCTTCGACGGCGCGCTGGTCAGCCCGGTGCTGACCGCCCATCCCACCGAAGTGCGCCGCAAAAGCACGCTGACGCGCGAGCTGGAAATCGCCCAGATTATCGACGAACGCCAGCGCATGCAGGACAATGCGCAAGAGCTCCAGGAGAGCGAAGAACGGCTGCGGCGCGCCATTCTGACTCTGTGGCGCACCAACATGCTGCGCCAGACCAAGCTGAAGGTTCTCGACGAGGTCGCCAACGGCCTGTCCTATTACGACTATACGTTCTTCAGGGAGCTGCCGCATATCTACGGGGCGCTGGAGGACGAACTGGCGCGCCAAACGCCCCCTGTCCGGGACAAGGGCCTCGCCTCTTTCCTGAAAGTCGGCTCGTGGATCGGCGGCGATCGCGACGGCAATCCGTTCGTGACCGCCGAGGTCCTGCGTGAAACCATGCGCCTGCATAGCGCGCGCGCCCTTGCCCATTATCTCGACGAATTGCACGAACTGGGCGCGGAACTCTCGGTGAGCGGCACTTTGATGCCCGTCAGCGCGGCGCTCAGCGCACTGGCCGAGCGCTCGACCGACCGGTCCGCCAATCGCGAGGACGAGCCCTATCGACGCGCCATTGGCGGCATTTACTCGCGCCTTGCGGCGACGGCGCGCGATCTCGATCAGGTCGTCGCCTCGCGCCGGCCTATCGCCGATGCGCCGCCTTACGGAACCGCGGCCGAACTGGCCGCCGATCTCGATGTTATCGTGGCCTCGCTGGAGGAGAGCGGCGGCGCCATTCTCGCGCGCGGCCGCCTGCGCTCCCTGCGCCGCGCCGTCGACTGCTTCGGCTTCCATCTCGCGCCGCTGGATCTGCGCCAGAACTCGGATGTGCATGAGCGGACGGTCGCCGAGCTATTGGCCGCCGCTATCCCGGGCGTCGAATATCTCAAGCTCGACGAGGAGGCGCGCATCGCGCTGCTGCTGCAGGAATTGCGCTCGCCGCGTCCGCTCGTTTCGCCGTTCTTCGAATATAGCGAGGAGACGCAGGGGGAGCTGAGCGTTTTCCGCACCGCCGCCTGGATCCACAAGACCTATGGCGCGGCCGCGATCCGCACCAGCATCATCTCCAAGGCGCAAGGCGTGTCCGACATGCTGGAGCTGGCGCTGCTGCTCAAGGAGGTCGGCCTTGTCGGCGCCGACGGGCGCTGCGCACTCAACCTCGTGCCGCTGTTCGAGACGATCGACGACCTGCGAACCTGCGTCGGCGTCATGGACCGCCTGCTCGCCATTCCCGAATATCGCCGCCTCGTCGACAATCAGGGCGGCGAGCAGGAGGTGATGCTTGGCTATTCCGACAGCAACAAAGACGGCGGCTTCGTCACTTCCGGTTGGGAGCTCTATAAGTCGGAGATCGGCCTGATCGACGTTTTCCGGCGCCATGGCGTGCGCATCCGGTTGTTTCACGGACGCGGCGGATCGGTCGGGCGCGGCGGCGGCCCGAGCTATGACGCGATCCTCGCGCAGCCGGGCGGGGCGGTACAGGGCCAGATCCGCATCACCGAACAGGGCGAAATCATTTCGAGCAAATATTCCAATCCTGAAGTCGGGCGGCGCAATCTGGAGATTCTGGCCTCCGCCACGCTGGAGGCGAGCCTGCTGCAGGAGAAGGTCGCCGCGCCGGATCCCGCCTATCTCAGCGCGATGGAGACCCTGTCGCAAAGCGCCTACAAGGCCTATCGCGGACTGGTATATGAAACCGAGGGTTTCGAGCGCTATTTCTGGGCTTCGACCGTGATTACTGAAATCGCCACGCTCAATATCGGCTCGCGCCCCGCCTCGCGCAAGAAAACCACCGCAATCGAGGATTTGCGCGCGATCCCCTGGGTGTTCAGTTGGGCGCAATGCCGGCTCATGTTGCCGGGCTGGTATGGTTTCGGTTCGGCGGTGAAGGAATTCATCGCCGCCGACCCGAAGGGCGGGCTCGCCCAGCTCAAGGACATGCATCGGCAATGGCCGTTCTTCCGCACGCTGCTGTCCAATATGGACATGGTGATGGCCAAGAGCAGCCTGGCGATCGCCTCGCGCTATTCAGCGCTGGTGCCCGATGTGAAGCTGCGCGAGGCGATCTTTGCGCAGATCAGCCGGGAATGGCATGATTCGATCGACGCTTTGCTGGCGATCATGGGGCAGACGAACCTGCTGGAGAGCAATCCTTTGCTCGATCGCTCCATCCGCAACCGCTTCCCCTATCTCGATCCGCTCAATCATGTGCAGGTCGAGCTGCTGAAGCTGCACCGCGCCCATGCCGGCAACGAGAAGGTCCTAACCGGGATCCAATTGACGATCAACGGGATTTCGGCCGGCCTACGCAATAGCGGTTAGCGCCGCCGCTTCCGCGATCCGCTGTTGCGGGTTAACGATTTGTAATGACGCGGTTATCGATCCCAAGCGGGAATCCCTTGCGTGCGACGGCGCGCGGGACCATATTGGGAGGGAGCGTTTCCTGCCGACCCGACCGGGCCGGTTTGGCGCGCGACCAACTCAACGAGGATTTCGATGTCCGACTATGACCGCACAGCAAACGCTCGTTACGGCGCCGGCGTTGCCCGGTCCGGCGTGGGCGCGATCGATCAGGGCCTGCGCGCCTATATGATCGGCGTATATAATTACATGACTCTTGGGCTTGGCATCACCGGCCTTCTTGCGGTCGGCGCGTTCAAGCTTGGCGTCGTCGAAAATGAGGCGGGGCGCATCGTCGGCCTGACCGATTTCGGCAATGCGATCTATATTTCGCCGCTGCGCTGGGTGATCGTGCTGGCGCCGCTCGCCGTGGTGTTTTTCATTTCGGCGCGCATCAATGCGATTTCGGTGTCGACCGCCCGCAACGCCTTCTTCCTTTTCGCGGCGCTGATCGGCCTGTCGATGTCGGCTTTGCTCATTCGCTACACCGGCGCCTCGATCGGCCGGGTGTTCTTTGAGACGGCGGCGGCTTTTGGCGCTCTGAGCCTCTATGGCTATACGACCAAGCGCGATCTGTCGGCGATGGGCTCCTTCCTGATGATGGGCCTGTTCGGCCTGATCATCGCCAGCGTCGTCAATATTTTCCTGCAGAGCACAGGCCTGCAATGGGCGCTGTCGATCCTGTGCATCGGCATCTTCGCGGGCCTCACCGCCTGGGATACGCAGTCGATCAAGGCGCAATATTATGCTGGCGACGGCTATGAAATGGCGCAGAAGAAGTCGGTGTTCGGCGCCCTTCGGCTCTATCTCGACTTCATCAATATCTTCACGGCGTTGCTGCAGTTGACGGGCGATCGTCGCTAAAGCTCCGATAGCGAAGAATAATTCCGGCCCGGTTCGAGCAATCGAACCGGGCTTTTTTTACGCCAGCGTTCCCGTCAGGCTTCGTTCAGCCCCAACACGTCGGCCATCGAATAAAGACCGGCCTTGCGCCCATGCGCCCAAAGCGCCGCCTTCACCGCGCCGCGTGCGAAAACCACACGGTCTTCGGCGCGATGCGTGAGTTCGATACGCTCGCTCTCGCTCGCAAAAATCACGCTGTGATCGCCCACGACCGTGCCGCCGCGCAACGAGGCAAAGCCGATATCGCCGGTCCGGCGAGCGCCGGTATGGCCGTCGCGGCCGCGCGCCGAGCGTTCGCTCAAGTTGATTCCGCGTCCCTGAGCCGCCGCTTCGCCCAGCAATAAAGCCGTGCCCGACGGCGCATCGACTTTCATGCGGTGGTGCATCTCGACGATCTCGATATCGAAATCCTCGCCCAAAGCTCTGGCGACGCGGCGGGTCAGAGCGGCGAGGAGATTGACGCCAAGGCTCATATTGCCCGATTGCACGATCGCCGCGTGACGCGCCGCCGCGCCGATGCGCTTGAGGTCTTCGGCTGACAGACCTGTCGTGCCGATGATATGGGCGATGCGCGCTTGCGCGGCGAGCGCGGCAAATTCGACGCTCGCCGATGGCGTCGAGAAATCCACTATGCCGTCGGCCGATAGAATGGCGGCGAGCGGATCGGCGGAGATCGGCACGCCCGCCTTGCCGCAGCCTGCCAATAGCCCGGCGTCCTCTCCCAAAGCGATCGAGCCCTGATGCTCCAGCGCCCCTGTGAGAACGGCGCCAGGCGTTTCATGGATCGTCTTGATGAGCATCCGGCCCATGCGCCCCGCGGCGCCCGTCACAACGAGCCGCATGTCGGCCATATCTGTCCCCTTTTTGCGCGCCGTCAGCCTGGCTGCGGTCCGTCATAGCCCTCGACGACCACAATGTCGCAAACGCTCGCCGCGTCCCGGATGACGATGGCGCGGCGGTATTCTTCCGATTCGTAGCAAGCCAGCGCCGTGGCGTAATCCTTGAATTCGAGCACGACATGGCGAGGATGCAAAGCGCCGCCTTTCACCTCGCCGCGACCGGCGCGCACAAGAAAACGGGCGCCGAATTTCGCAAAAGCGATAGCGTTGGCCGCAAGGTAGCCCTTGTAAGCCTCGGGGTCGGTCACATCGACATGGGCGATCCAATAGCCTTTGGCCATCGTCACACCCCTTCGACGAGTACGAATTCGGTCACGGCCGCGCCTTCGCGCTTGGCCTTGGCGGCCTGATAGTCGGCCGAGAAATAATAGCCGCGCGCAGCCTCAAAGCTGTCGAATTCCAGCACCACATTGCGGCCGCGCGCCTGCCCCTCCAATGCTTCGTGACGGCCGCCTCGCGCAAGCGCTTTCCCGCCGTGTTTCTTGATCGCTTCGCCGGCGGCTGCGGCATATTGGGCGTAAGCCTCCGGATTGGTGACGTCGACACGGGCGATGACATAGCCTTTGGGCATGGAAGACTCCGGGGTGAACGCTCGGTGAAGGGAGATGCGAGCCTATGTTAGCGCGTCTGCGATCTCGGCGACAATCGCTTGCGCGGCGGCGCGCGGATCGGACGCTTGTGTCACCGGCCGGCCCACCACCAGATAATCCGCGCCATCTCTGATCGCCTGACCGGGCGTTGCGACGCGCTTCTGATCGCCGGCTTTGGCCCCAGTGGGGCGAATGCCCGGAATAACGAGAATGAGATCGTCTCCGAGACGGGCGCGCAGCATCGCCGCTTCCGCCGCGCTGGCGACAAGGCCGTCGACCTTTTCGGCTACAGCCTGCGCACCGCGCCGCGCGACGAGGGCGCTGACCTCATAGGCGTAGCCTGCCTCCTTCAGATCGCCGTCGTCGTAGGACGTGAGCACCGAAACGCCCAGCAGTTTGAGGGGAGAGCCGCCGCGGCCAACCACCGCCGCGCGCATGGTCTGTGGATAGGCGTGGACAGTGAGAAATGTCGCGCCAAGACGCGCGACCTGGGCGACCGCGCGCTCCACGGTGTTGGGAATGTCATGCAGCTTGAGATCAAGGAAGACCTGTTTGCCGGAGGCGGCGAGCCGCGCGATAAGGTCGAATCCGCCGCCATAGGCGAGCTCCATCCCGATCTTGTAGAAGCTGGCGCTGTCGCCGATTTCAGCGACAAGCCGCTCAGCCTGCGCGACATCGGGCATATCGAGCGCGACAATCAACCGCTCGCGGGGGAGAATAGTCCTGCGCATGAGTTCTCCTGACGCGCCGAGCGATCAATCCCGAGGCGGAAGATTGCGAAAAATATCGAGCGGCTTGCGGCGCCGCGCCTCGCTGAGGATGTCCTTGGCGTGAGCGCGCACTTTCGCGCCCAATTTACCCCTCTTGGCGCGGAGCAGACGGCCGGCCGCTTCGGCCTTCCCGACCCATTCTTCGCCCATGCGGTCGGCGCCTTCGCATAATCTCGAAAAAAGCGGCGCCGGCGCGCTGGCGTTGGGATCGGCGCGATAGGTCCATACGCGCGCCGGCGGCAGGTTCAGCCAAATCGGCGCGGTCGCATGCGCGGAGAATCGGCCGGCGCTGGCGGGGCGAGGAATAGGCGACGCCACGCCATAGGTGAATTGGACGAAAACGCCGCCCGGCGCCATCAGCGCAAACGCGTCTTCGATCAGGGCGGCGCGACGCGCCGGCGGTTGATTGAGAAGGGGCAGGCTTGAGACGACGGCCCGAATCGGGCGGTCGGCCAAATCGGCGAGCGTGCGCCTCAGCGCGTAGGCGTCTCCTTGCACCACACGCACACCTGGAAAGCGCTGGCTCAGCAGTCGGCAGAACGTCGCTTCATATTCAACCAAAATCAATTGGTCGGGCGGAACGCCTTGCTCGATCAGGGCCCGGGTCACCGGCCCGGTGCCGGGGCCGAGTTCAACGACCAGTCCCTCACGAACCGGCCCGACCGCCCGCGCCATGGCTCGCGCGAGAAAACGGCCCGACGGCGAGACCGCGCCGGTCAGCCTCGGGCTCTCGAACAAAGTTTTGAGAAAGCGAACTTCGTCGCCTAGCGGGCGCCCGGAGCGCAGGCGCGCCCGCATTTTGGAAAGATCGACGCGCTTCTTCAATAGCCGAGCCAAACGACGCTCCCACTGGCCGGAACCGCAACGATCGCGGACGGAGCGCGAGCGGGGGAAGGTCGTTTCATTGACCGCCGAGCCCCTCGAAGAATTCTTTCATTTTGGAAAAGAAGCCGGCGCTCTCCGGGTGAGTTTTCTGCGACGATTCGGCGTCGAATTCGGCGAGCAATTCGCGCTGGCGGCGCGTCAGATTCTGGGGCGTCTCGACATTGACCTGAATATAGAGGTCGCCAAAATCCCGGGAGCGCAGGGCCGGCATGCCCTTGCCGCGAATGCGCAACTGGCGCCCCGATTGGGCGCCTTCCGGCACGCGCACCTTGGCGTCGCCGCCGTCGACCGCGCGTACCGAGAATTCGCCGCCGAGCGCCGCCTGAACCATCGAGATCGGCACGCGGCAGTAGAGATCGGCGCCGTCGCGTTGGAAGAACGGATGCGGTTTGATCGAGAGAAAGATATAGAGATCGCCCGTCGATCCGCCCCGCTGTCCCGCCTCGCCCTCGCCGGTTAGGCGGATGCGGGTGCCATCCTCGACGCCAGCGGGCACGTTGACCGAAAGCGTGCGCTCGCGCGTGACCCGGCCAGAACCGGCGCAGCGGTCGCAAGGATTGTCGATCGTCTGTCCGCGTCCCTGGCAAGTCGGACATGTGCGCTCGATCGCGAAAAAGCCTTGCTGTGCGCGAACCCTGCCATGGCCCGCGCAGGTCTTGCAGACATGCGGCTTCGAGCCCGCCTTGGCGCCCGTGCCGGTGCAAGTTTCGCAAGTCACCGAGGTCGGCAGTTTGATCGTCGCGTTCTTGCCGTTATAGGCTTCTTCCAGCGTGATCTCGAGATTGTAGCGCAGGTCCGCGCCGCGCTCCTTGCCTGAAGCGCTGCGCCCGCCGCCGCGCCGGCCCATCATGTCGCCGAACAGATCGTCGAATATGTCGGCCATCGACGAGGCGAAGCCATCGCCCATGCCCGCGCCATTCTGCTCGAAGGCGGCGTGGCCATAGCGATCGTAAGCCGCGCGTTTGGTTGTGTCGGACAGCGCCTGATAGGCTTCGTTCAGCTCTTTGAAGCGGGCCTCGGCCTGATGGTCGCCGGGATGGCGATCCGGGTGGCAAAGCATGGCCGCTTTACGGAAGGCGCTTTTGAGTTCCGCCTCCGTGGCGGTTTTAGCGACGCCTAATGTCTCGTAGAAGTCGCGTTTGGCCACGTCTGCTTCAGTCCGATTCGTCATTGAGTGGTTCAATCAATCAAGCAATGCGCCGATATTTCGTATCCGCTCTGCGTCTCGTCAAGTCATCGCAGATAGCGGCCCGGCTGAAAAGGCTGAATTACCGGCGTTTGCGCGAAGATGGCGCCCCGCTTCTTTCAAAGCGGTTAATCATCTCCGCGCCTGCCGCCTTGCTCATCGCGACAAGACCGACCGCGGCCCTGGCCGCGACGTCAGGCCGACTTCTTCTTGTCGTCGTCGACTTCCTTGAATTCGGCGTCGATGACGTCGTCCTTGGCCTCTCCGCCGGCAGGCCCCCCGGCGCCCTCGCTAGGCCCTGCGGCCTGCTGGGCCTTATACATGGCCTCGCCAAGCTTCATCTGCGCCTGCATCAGGTCGTTGGTCTTGGCCTTGATCGCCTCGACGTCTTCGCCTTCAAGCGCGCTCTTCAACGCGGCCGCCGCGCCCTCGATCGCGCTCTTGTCGGCTTCGGAGACCTTGTCGCCGTATTCCTTCAGCGATTTCTCGGAATCGTGAATCAGCGATTCCCCGTGGTTTTTGACGTCGATCAACTCGCGCCGCTTCTTATCGTCAGCGGCGTGCAGCTCGGCGTCCTTCACCATCTTGTTGATGTCGGCTTCCGACAGGCCGCCTGAAGCCTGGATGCGGATCTGCTGTTCCTTATTGGTCGCCTTGTCCTTCGCCGTGACGTTGACGATGCCGTTGGCGTCGATGTCAAACGTGACCTCGACCTGCGGCACGCCGCGCGGCGCGGAAGGCAGCCCGACGAGATCGAACTGGCCGAGCAGCTTGTTGTCGGCCGCCATCTCGCGCTCGCCCTGGAAGACGCGGATCGTCACGGCGGTCTGATTGTCCTCAGCCGTCGAGAAAACCTGGCTCTTCTTGGTCGGGATCGTCGTGTTGCGGTCGATGAGGCGTGTGAACACGCCGCCGAGCGTCTCGATGCCGAGCGACAGCGGCGTTACGTCGAGCAGCAGCACGTCCTTGACGTCGCCCTGCAAAACGCCCGCCTGGATCGCGGCGCCGATGGCGACGACTTCGTCCGGGTTGACGCCCTTATGGGGCTCCTTGCCGAAGAACTGCTTGACGATTTCCTGCACCTTGGGCATGCGCGTCATGCCGCCGACGAGCACGACCTCGTCGATCTGGCCGGCCGACAGGCCGGCGTCCTTCAGCGCCTTGCGGCACGGCTCGACCGTCTTCTGCACGAGATCGTCGACGAGCGCCTCGAACTTGGCGCGGGTCAGCTTTAAGGTCAGGTGCTTGGGACCCGTCGCGTCGGCCGTGATATAGGGCAGGTTGATTTCCGTCTGGGTCGCCGACGAAAGCTCGATCTTGGCCTTTTCGGCCGCTTCCTTCAGGCGCTGCAGAGCGAGCTTGTCCTTGGTGAGGTCGATGCCCTGCTCTTTCTTGAACTCGCCCGCGAGATATTCGACGAGGCGCATGTCGAAGTCTTCGCCGCCGAGGAAGGTGTCGCCGTTTGTCGACTTCACCTCAAAAACGCCGTCGCCGATCTCGAGGATCGAGACGTCGAACGTGCCGCCGCCAAGGTCATAGACCGCGATCGTGCCGGCTTTCCGCTTGTCGAGGCCATAGGCCAGCGCCGCCGCGGTCGGCTCGTTGATGATGCGCAGAACCTCAAGGCCCGCGATCTTGCCCGCGTCCTTGGTCGCCTGACGCTGGGCGTCGTTGAAATAGGCGGGAACCGTGATGACGGCCTGCGTCACCGGGGAGCCCAGATGCGCCTCCGCCGTCTCCTTCATCTTCTGAAGAATGAAGGCCGAAATCTGGGAAGGCGAATATTGCTTGCCGTCCGCCGTCACCCAGGCGTCGCCATTGGGGGCCTTGATGATCTTATAGGGGACGAGACCCATGTCCTTTTTGGTCATCGGGTCGTCGAAGGGGCGGCCGATCAGCCGCTTGATCGCAAAAAACGTGCGCTCGGGATTGGTGACGCCCTGGCGCTTGGCCGGCTGGCCGACGAGGCGCTCGCCGTCGTCGGTAAACGCGACGATCGAGGGCGTGGTGCGCGCGCCTTCCGAATTCTCGACGACTTTGGGCGTCGAGCCTTCCATGACGGCGACGCATGAATTGGTGGTGCCAAGATCAATGCCGATTACTTTAGCCATTCCTACATCCTCACTCTTTCGCGAGACCACGAGGCCCCGAAGCGGCCCGGCTCTGGACGGCGTTGGATTTGGCCAAACCTGGCCGCGTCCTCTCCGTCCGGTCCCCGATGGACTGTCCCAAATTTCAGCAGACTCGATTCCTAGAAAGACCCCGTCCCCAAGAATCCCTGCATGGTTGGGCGGTATATAAGAGGGGCTTAGGCGGGGCGCAAGGCGGGCGGCGGGCCCACGGCGCCCGGGCCGGCATAGAGTAACGCCCGGGTTTCAGCGCCAGTCCGTCGCGGGCGTAAATTCTTCCAGTCCGGGTCAGCCAAACATCCAGGGCGCGAGCAAAAGCGACTTCCACTTTTCATCAACCCACATTATGGGTCAGGAATGAAACGTCCCTTGGCCGCATCGGCCCTGTGCATGATTCTTGCCGCGTCGCCGGCGTCGGCCCAGCTTGCTCTGCCGGGCGCCGTCGCGCCCAACCCGGCGGGAACCGTGGAAAAAGTCTCCCGCCCCAAGAGACCGCCGAAGGTCGAGGCGATCTATGCGCCGCCCGGCGTCGAGACTCTGGTCGGGCGCGCCTTGTTGCTCAATGGCGCCAGCGGGCAATTGCAATTTTCCGGCCGCGCGGACGCCTTGAAGATCGATCGGCTGACGATGCTCGGCGAAGTCATTTCGGACTCGACCCGACAGTGCCGGATCGATGTCGGCGGCGGGACGGCGATCGAGACTAGGGCGCTCGGCCGGCCTGACGGATTGCTGCGTTTTGCCGTCGACATTCCCGCCTGTCCGTTCGAGTTCGATGTTCTCGATGGGGCGGCGCTGGTGCCGCCTCAGTTGCGCGCCTGCATTTTCCAGGAGGCCGATTGTCAGGCCAGCCCGTCCGGCCTTTGGGGGCCGGCGGGGGCCAGTCTTGCGACGCAGGCCAAGCCGATCGAACAGGCGCGAGGCCGCGCAGAGGCCGTCATGGTCGCCAATTATCGCGCTTTGACCACGCGGTTGAACGACCCGGCGAAAGCCAATGATCTCGCCCGCGATCAGTCCCGTTTTTCCTCGGACCGCCAGGAGACCTGCCGCGACTATTCCCGCGAAAGCGCGCATAGCTTTTGCGCGACGCGTCTGACCGAGGCGCGGGCGGCGTTCCTGAAAGCGCGATTCGACGAAACCTCGCCAGTCGCCGACAAGAGCCAGGTCCCGCCTCCGGCCAGGCGCAAACATAAGCCCAAGCCCAATCTCGATCCCAATCCGCCGCAATGACGGAGCCTGCCTATCCGGTTCCGCCAGACGCTCAAGGCTTCGCGCGGCGCGCCCGCGGCGAGGCGCGCGCGGACTTCGCGCGGGTCGGCGCGCGCACGGAACCGGCGCGCGTGTTCGAGACGGGAGGGCTGCGGCTGCGCTTTCCCCGAACGGCCGCCGGCTGCGAGGCGGTGCTGATCAATACCGGCGGGGGAATGGTCGGGGGCGATCATGCGAACGCCGCGATCGAGTTAGGAGCCGGCGCGCAAGTTCTCTTCACCACCCAGTCGGCCGAGAAAATCTACCGGTCCGATGGCGAGACGAGCGAGGTTGACGCGCGCGCAACCCTTGGCGCGGGCGCGCGTCTGGAATGGCTGCCGCAGGAGACGATCCTTTTTGAGGGGGCGCGATTCCGGCGTCGGCTGACGGTCGATCTTGCCGCCGACGCCTCGCTGCTTCTTGTCGAAGCGGTCATCTTTGGCCGCATCGCGATGGGCGAGCGCAGCATCGACGCTTCTTTACGCGATTCCTGGCGGATCAGGCGAGGGGGCCGGCTCGTCTTCGCCGAAGAACTTCGCCTCGATCATGCCAGCGCCATTCTTGATCGGCCGGCCGTTGGGCGCGGCGCCCGCGCCATCGCCTCCATTTTGATCGCGGCGCCCGACGCGCAGGCGCAACTGGACAAAATCCGGGCCGTGCTTGACGATTCCGGTCAGCGCGGCGACGAGCGGCTCGATGCAGGCGCCAGCGCCTTTAACGGGCTGACGCTGGCCCGACTGGCCTCCCCCTCGCCGGACAGATTGCGCGCCGTCGTGGTCGCGGTCATGATGGCGCTGCGGGGGCGCGCCGCGCCGCGCGTCTGGTCCTGAAGACGGCGCCCCTCTTGCACGTTTGAAACAAGGCTTTGCGAAGGACTCGTCCCATCCGATGAACCTCACCCCGCGCGAAAAAGACAAACTTTTGATCGCCATGGCCGCCATGGTCGCGCGCCGTCGCCTTGAGCGCGGCGTCAAGCTGAATCACCCGGAGGCGATCGCGCTGATCACCGATTTCGTCGTCGAAGGCGCGCGCGATGGGAAAACCGTCGCCCAGTTGATGGAGGCGGGCGCGCATGTCGTCAAAGGCGACCAGGTGATGGATGGAATCGCCTCGATGATTCACGACATCCAGATCGAGGCGACTTTCCCCGACGGCACCAAGCTGGTGACCGTTCACCATCCGATCCGCGGCGCTTCAACCGCGCTGACGCCTGGCGAGGTGGTGACGGAGCCCGGCGAGATCATTATGAACGAGGGCCGCGAGACCCTGACGCTCAAAGTCGCCAATAGCGGCGATCGGCCGATCCAGGTCGGCTCGCATTATCATTTCTTCGAAACCAATCCGGCGCTGAAGTTCGATCGCGCCAAGGCGCGCGGCTTTCGCCTCGACATTCCCGCCGGCACCGCGACGCGCTTCGAGCCTGGGCAGAGCCGCGAAGTGCATCTGGTCGCGCTCGCCGGCAAGCGGCAGGTCTTCGGGCTGCGCGGCGATATCATGGGCAAGCTTTGAGCGACGCCCCATCGGCTTTTTCCAACTCCTGACGTTTTGAGGCTGTTCCCATGGCGAAACTGCGCAACGAACCGGCCCGGGCGTTTCTGCCGCGCGCCGCCTATGCCGACATGTTCGGCCCGACGACAGGCGATCGTGTCCGCCTCGCCGACACCGAACTGTTCATCGAGATCGAGAAGGATTTCACCACCTATGGCGAAGAGGTGAAGTTCGGCGGCGGCAAGGTGATCCGCGACGGCATGGGCCAGAGCCAGGTCACGCGCGCCCGCGGCGCGGTCGACACCGTCATCACCAATGCCGTCATCCTCGACCATTGGGGCATCGTCAAAGCCGATGTCGCGCTGAAGGACGGGCTGATCGTCGGCATCGGCAAGGCGGGCAATCCCGACATCCAGCCGGGCGTCACCATCATTATCGGGCCGGGCACGGAAATCATCGCGGGCGAGGGCAAGATCCTCACCGCCGGCGGCTTCGATACGCATATTCATTTCATCTGCCCGCAGCAGATCGAGGAAGCCTTGATGTCGGGCGTCACCTCGATGCTGGGCGGCGGCACCGGGCCGGCGACCGGCACTTTCGCCACCACCTGCACGCCCGGCCCCTGGCATATCGCCAGGATGATCGAGGCCGCCGACGAATTCCCGATGAATCTCGGCTTTGCCGGCAAGGGCAACGCCTCAAAGCCGGCCGCGCTGGTCGAACAGGTCGAGGCGGGCGCCTGCGCGCTGAAACTGCACGAGGACTGGGGCACGACGCCGGCCGCCATCGACTGCTGCCTCTCCGTCGCCGACGATTACGATGTGCAGGTGATGATCCATTCGGACACGTTGAACGAATCGGGCTTCGTCGAGGACACCATCAAAGCCTTCAAGGGCCGGACGATCCACGCCTTCCATACCGAGGGCGCGGGCGGCGGCCATGCGCCCGACATCATCCGGGTCGCGGGCCTATCCAACGTGCTGCCGTCCTCGACCAATCCGACGCGTCCCTTCACGCGCAACACGCTCGACGAACATCTCGACATGCTGATGGTCTGCCATCACCTCGACAGTTCGATCCCCGAGGATCTCGCCTTCGCCGAAAGCCGCATCCGCAAGGAGACGATCGCCGCCGAGGATATCCTCCACGATCTTGGCGCGCTCTCGATGATGTCCTCCGACAGCCAGGCGATGGGCCGGGTCGGCGAAGTCATCATCCGCACCTGGCAGACCGCCGACAAGATGAAGCGCCAGCGCGGGCCGCTGCCCTCCGACACCAGCCGTAACGACAACGCGCGCGCCAAGCGCTATGTCGCCAAATATACGATCAACCCGGCGATCGCCCATGGCGTGTCAAAGCACATCGGCTCGGTCGAAAAGGGCAAGCTCGCCGATCTCGTTCTATGGACGCCCGCCTTCTTCGGCGTGAAGCCCGATCTCATCATCAAGGGCGGCGTGATCGCCGCCGCGCCGATGGGCGACCCCAACGCTTCGATCCCGACGCCCCAGCCCGTGCATTACCGGACGATGTTCGGCGCTTACGGACGCGCCCGCACCGGCAGTTCGCTGACCTTCGTTTCCCAGGCCGCCGTCGACAACAAGCTCGGCGCCAAGCTCAAGGTCCAGAAACGCCTCGTCGCGGTCGAGAACACGCGCGGCGGCATCTCCAAGAAGAGCCTCATCCACAACGACGCGACGCCCGATATCAAGGTTGACCCGGAGACCTATGCGGTGACGGCGGACGGCGTATTGCTGGTCTGCGACCCTGCGACGGAACTGCCGATGGCGCAGAGATATTTTCTGTTCTGAGCCGCGGTGGGGATTTGCAAGAACCTTGGAAAGCCCAGGATGGTGTGATCGCGCTATTCGCGGCGTTAAAAACCATTGTTTTTAGGGCGCTGCGCCAGCGTTTCGCTTTGCTCGCAATGGCGGCTGGCGGTTTTGACCAAGCCGACGCGACCCATCGCCCTCACTTACGCCCCCTCAAATCCCCTTCTCAAACGCCGCCAGCCGCAAATCCGCGCGCCTCGGTTCCCCGACGCGTTCGTCGCCGTAGGGAAACGGCTTCACCTCGCCCGTTCGCCGGTAGCCGCGCCGCACGTACCAGGCGATCAGGCTTTCACGCTGCTCGATCACGGTAAGCTGCATCCTGCTTGCGCCGGCGGCTGAGGCAAAGTTTTCGGCATGCGCGAGCAGCGCGCGGCCGAGGCCGTCGGCCTGGCGGGTCTGGTCGATCGTAAGCATGCCAAGATAACAAGCGCCGGCGCCCAAAGGTTCGAGCCAGACGGAGCCGATGATCGCGCCGCCCTCCTGCGCGCGCATCGTTAGGATCGTCGCGCCCGGCGCCGTGGTGAGGTCGGCGCGCAAAGCGCCGGCGTCAGTTCGCTGGCCGCCCAGCAATTCGACTTCCGAGGTCCAGCCGACTCGCGATGTCTCGCCGCGATAGGCTGCGTTGACCAGGGCGGCGATCTCCTCCAGTTCTTCATCCCGGCATGGCGCGATCTTCATAAGACGGCGTGCTTTCCAAAATCGGCCCACGCCAGACCGAGGCGCTGAAAACGTGCGAGGCGCGGTGGTTTGCGGCATACTCGTCCCGTCACGCCCTGGGAAGACCCTTCTCGAACCTCGTCACGGAATTGCCCATGTCGCTCGCATCCAAGACCGCTCTCGTTTTGGCTGGGGGCGGCAGTCTGGGGGCGGTGCAGGCCGGCATGCTCGGCGCGCTGATGGCCGCAGGGGAGCCGATCGACTTTATCGTCGGCGCTTCGGTTGGCGCGATCAACGCCGGCTATTTTGCCGCCGATCCTTCGCTGACCGGCGCGCGCAAGCTGCAGGCGATCTGGCGCGGGATCACGCGCAACGACGTCATGCCGCTCACGCTCGCGACCGCGATGAACATCGTGCGACGGCGCGGCTATCTCTTCGACAATCATGCGCTGCGTGTCCTGCTCGAACGTCATATCCCCTATAAGCTTCTTGAGCAGGCGGCGATCCCGGTCCATGTCGTGGCCACCGATGTGCTGACCGGCCAGGAAGTCGTCCTGTCGCAAGGACCCGTCGTCGAGGCGATTCTGGCGAGTGCTGCGATCCCCGGCGTTTTCCCGCCGATGCTTATCGACGGGCGCGCGCTCGTCGATGGCGGCATCGCCGACAATACGCCGATCTCGACCGCGATCCGCCTTGGCGCCACCCGCCTGCTCGTTCTGCCGACGGGCTTCGCCTGCGCTTTGCGCAAAGCTCCGACAGGCGTCGCGGCGCGGGCGATGCACGGCATCAGCCAATTGGTGTCGCGTCAATTGGTCAATGATGTCGAGCGCTACGCCGATAAGGCTGACATATGCGTCGTGCCGAGCCTGTGCCCGCTGGAAATTTCTCCTTACGATTTTTCGGCCTGCGCGAGCCTGGTCGATCAATCGGAGGCGAACACGCGCGCCTGGATCGCGGCCGGCGGGCTGCAAACTTCCGGCGCGCCCGAGTCGCTGCTGGAGCATACCCATTGAGCGGCGCGCGTCTGGGCTCGGCTCGCAACGACGTGACAGGAATCATCCCGCCGCGAATTCCGACTTCAGCGCGCGGTACAGGCTCCTGAACCGTTCGATGCGCGGTTTGAACGCTGCGGCCAATGCCGGGTCTGGTTCCGTCACGTCCGCGATGTCTGGCGCCTTGCACAAATCTTCTGGCGCCTCGCCTGTCGCGGCGAGGCGCGCGAGCCGCGCCGCGCCGAAGGCGGGGCCGGTCTCGCCATCGCGGTAGCGAACGACCGTACGTTCAAGCGCTGAGGCGATCATGCGCGTCCACAACGCGCTTTTGGCGCCGCCGCCGATAAGCCCGACCGCGCCGATCCGCGCCGCGCCGCTTTCGACGCAATCGCGAGCGTCGACCAGAGTGAGCGCCACGCCTTCCATTGTGGCGCGGGCGAGATCGACGCGGGTCGTTGCATGGGACAGGCCGAAGAATACGCCGCGCGCATGCGGGTCGTCATGCGGCGTGCGCTCGCCCGAGAGATAGGGAAGGCAGAGGAGTTCGCCGGGCCCGCGATAGTCCTGCGCGGCTTCTCGCTCCAGCTCGGCGGGGCTGGAGCCGAGCAGCCGTGCGACGAAAGCGAGCGCGCCGGCGCCGTTCAGCATCGCCGCCATCCGGTACCAGCGCGCCGGCAGAGCATGGGCGAAGCTATGAACCAGAAGTTCAGGCGCTGGAGAATAGCGATCGGACGCCACGATCAACTGGACCGATGTGCCTAGCGACACAAAGGATGCGCCGGGCCGCACGGCGCCAATCCCCAATGCGCCGACCGCCGCGTCGCCACCCCCGGCGGCGACGATGATGCGGCGCGGCATGCCGAAGCGATCGGCGATCTCATCGCGCAGCAAGCCCGCCGCCTGCGATCCCTCCACCAGTGGCGGCATCAAAGCGATGTCGACGCCGCTGGCGTCGAGCGCCGCTGGCGACCATTGGCGGCGCGCCTCGTCGAGCCACCAGGTTCCCGCCGCGTCGCTCATATCGGTCCGCTTTTCGCTGGTGAGGCAGAAGCGCAGATAGTCCTTGGGCAATAGGATGCAACGAATTCGAGCAAACGCCTCGGGCTCATGGCGGCGCAGCCAGATCAGCTTGGGCGCGGTGAAGCCCGCCATCGGCTTGACGCCGGTGATCGCAGCCAGTTCGGGATGACGCTCGGCCAGTTCGCGCGCTTCGGCGAAGGCGCGCGTGTCATTATGCAGAATGGCGGGGCGCAACGGCCGGTCCGCTTCGTCGAGCAGGACAGCGCTGTGCATCTGCCCGGAAAAGCCGATCGCCGCCACCGCGCGCATCGCCGCCGGCGCCTCGCGCGCCAAAGCGGCCATGGCGGCGAACATCGCGTCGCGCCAATCGTCTGGATTCTGTTCCGACCACAGCGGATGCGGATTGGCGGGACGATAGTTCTGAGTCGACGCGCCAAGAATCCGCTCGTCGTCGTCGACAAGCACGGCCTTGAGCCCGGAAGTCCCACAATCCACGCCGAGGAATGTCATGACGGCCCAATTCGCGAGATGATCATTCGAACCATTTGGAATAGACGGCGGCGAACGCGCCATTCTCCATCGACAGATGCAGCCATTGGTCGACGAAAGCTTTCAACGCTGCGTCACGCGGCATCCAATAGGCCTTTTCGGCAAAGTCGAAGGGTGTATCGGGATGGATGGCGCAGAGCGCATTGGCGTGAAGCTTCTGCTGGAAGCGCGTTTCGGAGGCGTCGGTGATCATCAGATCCGCGTCGCCGCTGGCGACTCGATCGAAAATCGTCAGATTGTCGGGATAAACAATAATCTGCGCGGCATGAAGATTGGCGCGGTCGAATCGCTCGTTGGTGCCGCCGGGGTTGGCGATGACCTTGACGCCCGGCCGATCGATTTGCGCGAGCGTCTGGTATTTGTCCTTCTCCGCGCAGCGCGCGATCGGCGTTTTGCCTTCGCGCATATAGGGCGCCGAGAAAAACCCCTTTTTGGCGCGATCGAGCGTGACGGAAACGCCGCCCATTGCGATGTCGAAGGCGCCGGATTCGAAATCCTTGGCTAGGCTCGGCCAGCTTGTCGGCACGAATTCGACTTTGACGCCCAGCGCCGCGCCTAGCGATTGCGCCAGATCGATATCGAAGCCGGAATAGGCGCCGCTCGCCTTGTCAAGCGCGGTGAAGGGTCGGTAGTCCCCCGTCGTCCCCACGCGCAAAATTCCGCGCGCGAGAATGTCGTCAAGCCGCGAGGCCTGCGCGAAGGCCGGAGCGACGAAGGCGGGACCCGCCAGGACAACGAGCAAGGCAATGAGACGGCGGACCAGACGCAAACAACCCTCCCTCAGCGCCGCGGCGCCAATGAAGGAGCAATCTCGCCCGGATCGGCGGCGGCGGCAAGGCGCGGCTTTGTTTTCTCAAAATCTCAGGCGCACCAGCAGCTCGCCGGCGCGGCGCGATGAATCCAGGGCGCGGAGCCGCGCTCGTCAGGCGCGTCGGGCGAATTGCTCCTGTCGCGCAAACCTTGCGAAAGAATATAACGCAAGCCCGACAGAATCGGCTGGTCGGCGCCGCGCACGGCTTCGTCGACGCCGTCCCATCCGTCGTCATCGGCCCTGATTGAGAATTCCTTAACCATATGCGCAGCAAGCACGCCCGCGGACATATTGCGGCGCGATGCGTCGGCCGCAAATTGCTTCGCGAAATCGCCGCCGATCGAGGCAAGCGCGGCGCGTGCGATATGCGCGTTGGAACAGGTATGAACGATCTCACGCAGTATCATCGAGGGCCTCCTGCTGACGATCGGGACGATCCCCTCGACATAGAGACCAAACAAGTCCGAGTTGTGACCGTTCGGATCGACGCGCGAGAAAAACGATCACGCGTTCGAGACCGCTCTGGTGGATGGAGCGGACCGATGGGGCTCGTCGCAATGTTTCTTCTCCGCGCGAGGCTGTCGCGCTGAATTAGAAGTCGCTCGCCAGGCCTTTGACCTCCCAATCGCCGTAACGGACCGGCTCAAGGCCGCCCCGTCCGTTGGACTCAGGGGGAAGCGGCGGAGCGGCGCGCCGCCGTCGCTCCTCCGCTTCCGCCAAGGCGCGCTGCGCGGCGGCGGTGCGTCTGTTTTGCAAAGCTTCTTCGTCGACGCGGCCAGGCTCGCCGTTCGCTTCGATTGACGGCGACGTCTCAGGCGCCTTCGCCATTCCGTCCTCCTGTTTCATGCCGCAATCTCCATGAAGGGAACTCTTCATGGAGGAGCCGAGTTGCCGTTCGGGTTGGCGCCATGATACTGCGCCTCACCCTCATTTTGGAAATCGGGCGGAGAATTTGCGTTCATTGTTGTTATTGTCAGACGGAAGGCCGCTCTCTGATTCGATGAGGTCAAAGGCTTGAAGCCCCCGGGCCGCTCGCATAACGCAAATTTCAGACGACGCCCGGCGGGTCAATCCGCGCCGCCGCCCGAACCGCTGGCGCCAGGCCTGGCGGCGCGCATCGCCGCCGCCCAGATTCTCGCCGATACGCTGACCGCGGGCCGTCCTCTGGAAGAGCGCTTCTCGGGCGAAAACGCCCATGCGCGATTGACCGGCCTCGATCCGCGCGACCGGGCGTTGACCCGCTCGATCGCGACCGTTTCTCTCCGCCGGCTCGGTACGATTCGTAAAGCGCTCGGCCGCTTCCTGGACAAGGGCCTGCCAAAAAAATCCGGCGCACTGGAATGGACGCTTGTCGTCGCCGTCGCCCAGATCCTGTTTCTCGATCTGCCCGATCATGCCGCCGTCGACCTTGCCGTGCGCGCGGCCAAAGCCGAACCGGCAGCCGCGCCATTCGCCGCGCTTGTCAATGGCGTCCTGCGCAATATCGTGCGCGAGCGGCAGGAAATTCTCGATGGCTCCAGTGCGCTCGACGACGATACGCCCGCCTGGCTGGCGGCGCGTTGGCGCGCCAATTATGGCGCAGCGACCGCGCAGGCCATCGCGATGGCCAATCGCGATGAGCCGACGCTCGACCTCAGCGTCAAGAGTGATCCTGAGGGCTGGGCGCGTCGCCTTGGCGGGATTGTCTTGCCGACCGGCTCCGTGCGGCTTGAATCGCACGTTCCGGTACCCGAACTCGAAGGCTATAGCGAGGGCGAATGGTGGGTGCAGGACGCCGCCGCCGCGCTGCCGGCGCGATTGCTGAGGGCTTCGTCCGGCATGCGCGTCGTCGATCTTTGCGCCGCGCCGGGCGGCAAGAGCGCGGAGATCGCCCTGACGGGAGCCAGCCTGACCGCGGTCGACCGCTCCGCCGAACGGCTGAAGCGCCTCGCGGTCAATTTCGAACGTTTACGCATGGATGCTGAAATCGCCGTCGCGGACGCGCTATCCTTCGACGCGCCCCCATTCGACGCCGTGCTGCTCGACGCATTGTGTACCGCCACCGGCACGATCCGGCGCCATCCCGACGTCGCCTGGACCAAACGGCTCGGCGATCTCGCCCCGCTTGTCGCGTTGCAGGCGCAACTCCTCGACAAGGCGGTGGCGCTCACCAAGCCGGGCGGCCTCATCGTCTATTGCACATGCTCGCTGGAGCCGGAGGAAGGCGAAGCGCATATCGGCGCGCTGTTGCGGCGAAACCCCGATGTGCGGCGGCTGCCGATCGAAGTTGAAGAGATCGGCGGCCTGGCCGAATGTCTGTCGCCCGCCGGCGATCTCAGAACCTTGCCTTGTCATTTGCGCGGGCTGACGCCGCGCATGTCCGGCCTCGACGGGTTCTTCGCGGCCCGGCTGCGGCGCAAAAGTTGATGGCCGCTCGCTTCGCGCCCCGGCGCGTGCTTAACTTGCGCGGAGCGGCGCGGGTCTCCACATTCGAGTCATGGGCGTCCTGCATCCCCGCTGGCGGCGGCGGCGAATTGCTGAGGTGGATTTGGACTTCCCATCAGCGCTTCCGGTGAAGATCGGTCTCCTGGCCTTTACAGCCAGAGTCTGGCTCGCTCGCCTTCGCCGTCCGCTGGCGATCCCCAGGAGAATTGTTTTGGCGATGCGCGGCGGGCGCGCCGAGCGTCTTTTGATCGCCCTGCAGGATATTCGCACCGCCGACCCGATCGCCGCCGATCATATCTATGCCGGCCACTTTTCGCTGGCCGGCAAGGCGGCGAGCACGCATGGTCATTCGCCCTTTATGATTTCGGCGCCTTCGCTCGCCTGGGCCGAGGCCCTACACGGGTTTGGCTGGCTCCGGCATTTGCGCGCGGCCGATACGGCCTTGTCGCGCGCCAACGCCCGCGCGCTCGTCGAAGACTGGCTCAATCTTGACGCGCGCGGCGGCGGATCGATGGATCGTCCTGTCGCGCGCAATCCGCGCGTCGTCGCGCGACGGCTCATTTCATGGCTCAGCCAGTCGCCGATCATTCTGGCGAACGCCGACCACGCTTTCTATCGCCGTTTCGTCGGCGCGATCGAAACGCATGCCGCGGCGTTAGAGCGGGCGCTCGCCGAGGGTCTGGACGGCGATGCGCGGCTGACCGCGATCGTCGCGCTCACCCAGGCGGGCCTTTGTTTGGAAGGCGGCGGTGGTCTCTTGCGGCGCGCAAGCCTCTCGCTCTCCCGCGAATTGCCGGTGCAGATATTGACGGATGGCGGCCACATCAGCCGCAACCCGCGCGTCCTGGTCGAACTCCTGCTCGATCTGTTGCCGGCGCGGCAGGCCTTTGTGGCGCGCGGCGTCGCGGCGCCCGACCCGCTCCTCAATGCGATCGACCGCATGATTCCAATGCTGCGCATGTTCCGCCACGCGGATGGGGCGCTGGCCGGCTTCAACGGCATGGGCGCCAGCGAGCCTGATACACTGGCGACCCTGCTCGCGCATGGCGACGCTGGCGGCGCGTCAGTTCTCGATGCGCCCTACTCGGGCTACCAGCGTCTGGAGGCTGACGGCGCCATTGTCATCGCCGATGTCGGCGCCCCGCCGCCCTGGGCGTTTTCCAAGGACGCCCACGCCGGTTGTCTCGCGTTCGAATTCTCCAGCGGGCTCCATCGCATCGTCGTCAATTGCGGCGCGCCGCAGGCCGATGCGACGGCCGCCCGCGAGGCGGCGCGCGCCAGCGCCGCTCATTCGACACTTGTCATCGACGATCATTCGAGCTGCCGCTTCGAGGCAATCGCTTCGCGGTCGATCGCGGCGGGCATGGTTCTCGAAGGGCCGTCGCGGGTGGAAGTCAACCGCGCGCACGACGAAGCGGCGCGCGATCAATTGCTGGATTCCATCCATGACGGCTACGCGCGCCGCTACGCCGCGCTCCATCGCCGCACCCTGCGCCTTGCCGATGACGGCGCCAGCCTGTCGGGCGAAGATCGCGTTATGTTGGCCCGCAAGGGCGCAATGCCGGCTGGAAAATCATTGGCGGCGCGATTTCATCTTCACCCGTCGGTGCGCGCCGAGCCTGACGCCAACGCTGGCGGCGTTCTCCTGACATTGCCGTCGGGCGAGCAATGGCGGTTTGAAGCCGAGGGGCGCGCCGCCCATCTGGAAGAGAGCATATTCTTCGCCTCTCCCGGCGGGGCCATGGCGACGATTCAGATCGTCCTCGAGGGAGAGCTGGTCGAAAACGAAGGCCTGAACTGGTCGTTTCACCGTTTGACTCCAGCGGAGGGCGCCTAAACGAAACAAGCAGAAAAATCGCGAGTTTTGTTTCGCGGCAAACCATGATATTGCGCCGCAACAATACGCAAATGCGATAGGCATAGCGGCTTCCCTTTTGGAGTTTCCATGGCTGGCGACCTGGCGCGCATTGGCCGCGCCCTGATTTCTGTCTCGGATAAGTCCGGCCTTGTCGAATTGGGCGCGGCCCTTGCGGCGCGCGGGGTCGAACTCGTCTCGACCGGCGGCACGGCGAGCGCGTTGGCGCAGGCCGGCTGCGCGGTTCGGGACGCGGCCGAATTGACGGGCTTCCCGGAAATGATGGACGGTCGGGTCAAGACGCTGCATCCGGGCATTCACGGCGGCCTGCTGGCGGTTCGCGAAGACCCCGCGCACGAGGCGGCGATGCTCGCGCATAATATCGCGCCGATCGACCTGCTAGTCGTCAACCTCTATCCGTTCGAAGAGACGCTGCGGCGCGGCGGCGCATTCGCCGATATGATCGAGAACATCGATATCGGCGGCCCCGCGATGATCCGTGGCGCTGCGAAGAATCATGGCGACGTCGCCGTCATCGTCGACCCCGCCGATTACAGCGCCTTGATCGAGGAATTGGCTCGCTATGATGGCGCGACCAGTTTGAAGTTTCGTCGCGCCATGGCGCAGAAAGCCTATGCGCGCACGGCGGCTTACGATTCGGCCATTTCAAACTGGCTGGCGCGCGAGATCGGCGAGACCGCGCCGCCCTGGCGCGCCTTTGGCGGCAAGCTCGCCAGTTCCATGCGTTATGGCGAGAACCCGCATCAAACCGCGGCTTTCTACATCGGTCCGGAAATTCGCGCCGGCGTCGCCACCGCGCGGCAGGTTCAGGGCAAGGAGCTCTCCTATAACAACGTCAACGACACCGACGCGGCCTTCGAACTGGTCGCCGAATTCGATCCCGCGCGCACAGCCGCGGTTGCCATCATCAAACACGCCAATCCTTGCGGCGTCGCCGAGGCGCCGACTTTGCGCGAGGCCTATGAGAGGGCGCTCGCCTGCGATCCGGTCTCCGCGTTTGGGGGAATCGTCGCCGTCAATCGGCGGCTCGACGCCGACGCGGCGCGCAAGATCGTCGAAATCATGACCGAGGTCATTATCGCTCCCGCCGCCGACGACGAGGCCTTGGCTATTGTCGGCGCCAGGAAGAATCTACGCTTGCTCATCGCCGGCGCCCTTCCCGACCCCAGGGCCCCGAGCCTTTCCGTGCGGTCTGTGGCGGGCGGCCTTCTCGTGCAGGGTCGCGACAATGCGGTCGCCGACGACATGGAGTTGAAAGTCGTCACCAAACGAGCGCCGAGCGAGCGGGAGCTCGCCGACATGCGCTTTGCGTGGCGAGTCGCCAAACACGTCAAGTCGAACGCCATCGTCTATGTCAAGGACGGCGCCACGGTCGGCATCGGGGCGGGGCAGATGTCGCGCGTCGATTCATCGCGGGTCGCGGCGCGCAAAGCCGAAGACGCCGCGCAGGCGGCGGGCATGGCTGAACCGCTAACCCGGGGTTCAGTCGTCGCTTCCGACGCTTTCTTCCCCTTCGCCGACGGCCTGCTGGCGGCGGTGCAGGCCGGCGCTGTCGCGGTCATTCAGCCCGGCGGCTCAATGCGGGATTCGGAGGTCATTGCGGCGGCCGATGAAGCGGGCGTCGCCATGGTTTTCACCGGCGTGCGCCACTTCAGGCATTGAAACGGCGCGGCGGAATCCGGTCGCCGCACGGCCGATCGCCAGACGGAGCATTGGCAGGGCGCCGCGCGTCGGGTAAAGAACAGCGTTTCGGACGCCTTTCGGGCAGGCGTCGCCTGGAAGTTCGTCACGCGAAGACGAGCATTCGCCTGCGATGGTTTTGAGAGAACGCAATGGTAAATGCAGAAGTGACCTCGGGCGGCGAATTGTCGTTCGACGGTCAGATCGTCGGGCGTCTGCAGGGATTTCGATTCACGCCAGAGGTGGTTCTCGACGCGGAGCGCGCCAAGATCGACGAATCCGACATCGCCAGCGCAATCAGCCAGGAATTTGAAGTCCGGGCCAATCGGTTCAGCGAAGCCGTCGATAGCGCCCTCGTTCTCGCCAATGACGGCGCCATTCGCTGGTTGGGCGATCCGGTTGCGAAAATCGCCGCGGGCGACAAATTGCTCGCGCCGCGCGCCTTGATCCTCGCACATGAGTCTTTGACCGAGGCCGCTCAGCAAAAGCTTCAGGGCCGCGTCGATTTATGGCTCGCCGCTTATGTTCAGCGGCTGCTCGGACCGCTTTTCGAGCTTGAGGCCGCTCTGGGTCTGGAGGGGCCGGCGCGCAATGTCGCGCTACAGCTTGCCGAGGCTTTGGGCGTTCTCGAACGCGGGCGGGTCGCCCACGATGTGAAGACCCTGGATCAGAATGCGCGCGGAATGCTGCGCAAACTGGGCGTGCGTTTCGGCGCTTATTACATTTACATGCCGAGCCTGGTGAAACCAGCCATTCGCGTCCTGGCCACCCAATTATGGGCGCTGCGGCAGGGCGACGCCGCCGTCGGAGCGGGCCTCGACGAAATCCCCCAATTGGCCGCTTCGGGTAGAACCTCGTTCCTCGCCGACGCCGCCATTTCGAAGGAGATCTACCGGGTCGCCGGATTTCGGCTGTGCGGCGATCGCGCCGTTCGCGTCGATATTGTCGAGCGTCTGGCCGATCTTATCCGCCCCGCCGTCGCCTACCGGCCTGGCCCGCACGCCGGCGCGCCGCCCGCCGGCGCCGCGGACGGGGATGCTTTCGTCGTCACCGGCGCGATGACGTCCCTGACAGGGTGCTCGGGAGAGCAATTCGCCTCGGTGCTGCGCTCGCTCGGATTCGCCAGCTATAGTGTGAAGGGGCCGGCCCTGACGGTCGTCGCACCAAGCGCGCCCGCCGCCGACGGGCCACCCGAAACCATCGCCCAACCTGAAACCGTCGCTCATGCGGAAGCCGCCGAGCCGGCGACGGAGAATCAGAGCGCCGAGCCTCCAGCCGAAAATGAAGCTCGGCTCGCGGGCGATTCAGCCTCCGAGCAGCAGGCCGATGCGGCGCTGGCCCCGACCGCCGTTGAGAGCCAAAGCGCCGAGGCCGCAGTCGAAGTGGAAGCTCAGCCCGTTGGCGATCCGGCGCCCCAGCCGCCCGAAACGGTCGTCGATGCGCAACCGGAATCGACGGCCGTCGAGACCCAAAGCGCCGTCGGGGGGGGGGGCGAACAAGGCCCGGCGGTCTCGCCCGAGTCTGAGGCTGCAAGCTTGGCGGCGGCGGTCCCGAACGGCGAAATCCCAGACGCGCCTGTGGCGCCGACCGAAGAGGCCCTGATCGAAGTCTGGCGCCCGAGGCCGCCGCCCAATCGACAACGCAATCCCAGAGCCGGTTCAAGGGACAAGGGCCCGGCGCGGCCTCATGAGGCCGTCGAGGGAGATCAGCGCCCCGATCGTCGAGACGGCCCTTCGGAAAGGACGAGGCGCCAGCGCTATCGGCCTTCTCAAGTCCCGGCGCCGGCGGTGGCCGATGCGGGATCGCAACCGGCGCCGCAGCCGCAGAAACCCGGCGAAGAGACGAACAGGCGTCAACACGGCCGCGGCCCGCGTCGGCCGTTCGATTCCGCCAACAAGCTGGACGGCGCGGGGCGGCGGGGCGGTCCCAACAGGGGTAGAGGGCAGGACGAACGCAGGCAAGACGAGCGGCGGCAGGAAAACACGCCAGCCCCGGCGCCGCGGCGCGAGCCGCCCGTCAATCTTGACTCGCCCTTCGCAAAGTTACTCGCGTTAAAATCGCAACTTGAAGCAAAAGGCAAAAGCTAGCGTTCACTATCGTGAGCGTGTGAATAGGCCGATGGCCGCGCATCTGTCGGCAAGCACGTCGGCCAATGATTGAGCAACCTTCGCAATCGACGGGAAGACCGTCGCGAGGATCTAAATATGACCTATGTCGTGATCGAAAATTGTATCAAGTGTAAATATCTGGATTGCGTTGAAGTATGCCCGGTCGATTGTTTCTACGAAGGTGAAAACATGCTGGTCATTCACCCCGACGAATGTATTGACTGCGGCGTCTGCGAGCCTGAATGCCCTGCCGAAGCGATCAAGCCCGATACTGAGCCTAATCTTGAAAATTGGCTTCGCCTTAATACTGAATATTCCAAGATTTGGCCGAACGTCACGATTAAACGAGAACCGGAGCCGGACGCGAAAGAATATGACGGGCGGTCCGGCAAGCTAGAGGCGTTTTTTTCTCCTAAACCTGGACAAGGCGACTGACTGAAATAATGGGCCCCTGGCTCGTTTCTCGAATTAACCATGCGGGCGAACCTCCTTGTCTTGTGAGGAGGCCGCCTTTGATTTTTCATGCATTTTGTGCTAAACCTCATTTTAACGAATAATTACCGCAGGCAAGCGATTGCCGTGGCGCGCTTGGGAGGTCGCGTTCCTTCGCCGCCGGATTTGTCAGCCAGCGCGATCGGGCCGCCCAATCGGGTCGGCCGCAATACGAATTACGAGCGATCGGGCAGCGAGTGATCGAGCCGTGAGGGCCGTGAACTTATCGCATGTCCAGCGCTCGGTTTCAGGAGAAGGTCGGCCATGTCGACTCGGAAAAAGGCGCCAAAGAAATCATCCAGCCGTCCAGCCAAGGCGATCAAGCGATCGTCCAAATCCAGCTCAACTAGCAAGAGCAAGGACGCAAAGGTTTCCGCCAAGATCAGCAAGCCGGCCCGTCCGGTGAAAAAGGCCGCGGCGAAAGCCGCCAAGGGTTCGAGCCGCAAGTCGGCGGCCAAGACCTCGGCGATCAAGACCAAGGTTGAGCGTTCCAAGCCGAGCCGCGTCGCCGCGGCCGCAAAATCCTCGGCAAGAGCGCCTGCCAAAACGGCCAAAGCAACCAAAAAGAAGGGCGTCTCGGCGCAGAAGCTTCACCGTCCGGCAAAGGCGTCGAATGCGACTGTCCGATCAAACGTCTCGCAGTCCAAAGAACGCGTCATAGTCAGCGCCGCGAAAAAGAAATTCGACAGCGATAAAAAGGGGCAAGATAGATTGTTGGCAACGGGTCACGCAAAGATAATTGAAAGCAAGCCGTCTACGGTCGGCGATAGCCACACGAAGGCGAGCGAGCCGCCGAAGGCGGTCAATCCGCCCGCGGCGATCGTTGGTTTGGAGGCCGCGGCGACGCCGAAGCCGGTCAAGGCGCCGATCATAGAAAAGTCGGCCGCTCCCGAAGCGGAAGACGCCGTCGTTCAAAAAGCTGCGAAAAGCAGTGGTCCTCGTCACGGGTTCAAGACGAACGAATTCATCGTCTACCCCGCACATGGCGTCGGCCAGATTGTCGCAGTCGAAGAGCAGGAGGTCGCTGGCTTCAAGCTTGAGCTTTTTGTCATCACTTTCGTGAAGGACAAGATGACCCTTCGCGTTCCGACAGGCAAGGTCGCGGGCGTTGGCATGCGCAAGCTTGCCGAGCCGGAAGTCGTGAAGAAGGCTCTCGATATCTTGCTAGGCCGAGCCCGCATCAAACGCACGATGTGGTCGCGGCGGGCGCAGGAATACGAAACCAAAATAAATTCCGGCGATCTTGCCGCGATCTCGGAGGTCGTGCGCGATCTCTATCGATCCGAAGCGCAACCCGAGCAGTCCTATTCGGAGCGCCAACTCTATGAGGCTGCGCTTGATCGGATGGCCCGCGAAGTCGCCGTCGTGCAGAAGCTCACCGAGAGCGAAGCCTTGAAGGCGATCGACGCGCAGTTGCAAAAGGGCCAGCGGCGCGGCGCTAAAGTGGAAAGCGACGCTACGACGCCGGGCGCTGGAGATTCGGACGTCGAAGAAGCTGCGTAAGCAGCTCCGTAAACATTCAACGCGCTCCGGGCGGTCCGCCCTCCGGAGCGCGTTTTGATATGTTGGCGGGCGCGTCGCCGGTTTTGGCTTCGCGCGGAGTTGCGACAATTTTCGACATGACGGGCCGGGCTTTTTAACCCTGCGCAAGCGCGGGCGATCGCGATGGCTTCGGTCCCGGCATTGCCGCTTTTCATCGGGATCGGCATTGTGCGATGATTGGCGGGGAACTTTCTTTGCCGATGCCTCTTATTGGACGCAGACGCAAGCGTGGCTGGCGGTCCGGTCGAAAGGTCTTGCTGCGTGAACGCCAGATTGCGAAACGGACTGGCCGGAGGCTTGCTGGCGGACGTTAGCCCTGCTCTTGCGCCTAAATCCTGAGCATTCCTGAACCTCCCCTTTGCGAAAGATCGGTGGTTGAGGCATAGGACGCCAAAGCTAAATTGCGGGAGGAAACGTGAGATGAAGCAAACGGGGATATACAACGCCGCCTGTGGCGCTGATCGTTTCGGCTTCAAGGACCTGCGTGCGGTCCATTGGAATCTCCAGGCGCCGCAACTCTATGGCGAGGCGCTTCAGCGTTTTGAAGCAAGGATCGCGGCGGGCGGCGCTCTGGTCGCCGAAACGGGCGTGCATACGGGACGCAGCCCGAAGGACAAATTCATCGTCCGCGACGCGATGACGGAAAAGGCGGTCTGGTGGGACAATAATGGCGCGATATCGCCGGCCCAATTTGATGTCTTGCTTGCCGATTTTATCGCGCACGCCCGGGGCCGCGAATTGTTCGCGCAGGACCTTTACGCCAGCGCCGACCCATCGGCCCGCGTCAAAGCGCGCGTGTTCACGGAACTGGCATGGCATTCGCTGTTCATTCGCAATCTGCTGATCCGTCCCGAAATCGGAGATCTCGCCGCTTTCGTTCCCAACCTAACGATCGTCGACCTGCCGTCCTTTCGCGCGGATCCCAAACGCCATGGCTGCCGCAGCGAGACGGTGATCGCCTGCGACTTTTCACGCCGCATCGTGCTGATCGGGGGCACCAGCTACGCCGGGGAGATGAAGAAATCGGTCTTCAGCTATCTCAATTTCACGCTGCCGGAGGCGGGCGTCATGCCGATGCATTGCTCGGCCAATTCCGGGGGCAGGAACGAGGTCGCGGTGTTCTTCGGTCTGTCAGGCACCGGCAAGACGACGTTGTCGGCCGATTCCACAAGAATCCTGATCGGCGATGACGAACATGGCTGGGGCCGGCATGGCGTGTTCAATTTCGAGGGCGGCTGCTACGCCAAGGCGATCCGCCTGTCGCGCGAGGCGGAGCCCGAAATCTATGCGACGACCGAGCGTTTCGGCACGGTGATGGAAAACGTCACGCTGGAGCCCTTCACCCAGGCGCCCGATTTTGACGACAGTTCGAAAACCGAAAACACTCGTATCGCCTATCCCCTCGATTTCATCGCCAATGCTTCGGCAACCGGGCGCGACAGTCATCCCAAGAACATCGTCATGCTGACCTGCGACGCGTTTGGCGTCTTGCCGCCAATCGCCAAGCTCGATCCCGCCCAGGCGGTCTATCATTTCCTCTCGGGATATACGGCCAAGGTCGCGGGCGTCGAAAAGGGCGTGGTCGAACCGCAGGCGACGTTCTCAACCTGTTTTGGCGCGCCTTTCATGCCGCGCCATCCTTCCATCTATGGCAATTTGCTGCGCGATCTCATCGAGAAACATCACGTCGATTGCTGGTTGGTCAATACCGGATGGACGGGGGGCAAATATGGGGTCGGCCGCCGTATGCCGATCCGCGTCACGCGGCGTCTCCTTGCCGCCGCGCTGGACGGTTCGCTCAATCGCGCCAATTTCCGCTCCGATCCCTATTTCGGCCTTGCGGTGCCCACTTCCGTGCCTGGGGTGGAGCCGCATATTCTGGAGCCGGTCAAAACCTGGGCGAGCAAGGCGGAATTCGCCGAGGCCGCCAAGCGGCTTGTGGGCATGTTTCGCGAGAATTTCGCGAAATTCGAGAAACATGTCGACGAGGAGGTCCGCGAGGCGGCGCCCGCGCCGAGAATCAACGTGGCCTGAGACGCTCTATTTGACAAAGGCCACTCGGTCCCGGGGCGTGCGCGGCGATTTTTTCGCCGATCGTGGAACCGTTGGAGGTTTGTAGCGTTTGCCCTGCGCCGCTCGTGGCGGCCTCTTGTTCGGCCTGGAGCCAATCGCCGTAAAGCAAGAACTCAAGGGACAGGGCGAGCATGGACGTCAGGTTGAGGACCGCAGAGAGCCGAGGCCCGCCAGCGGGCGCCGGCGTCGCAGACGCGTTGCCGGACTCCGGTCACGAAACGCTGCTCTTGTTGTCCCGGTACGCTCTGATCGGCTTGTTTCTGCTTGTCCTGCTGGCGACGCTCAGCGTGGCGCGCCCGATTGTCGTCCCTGTCCTCGCCGCATTGGTTGTCGGAATGACGATCGGCAGGCCCGTCGACATCATCAAGAGAATGGGCTTTCCGCCGTGGATCGTGGCGGTGGTGGTCGTCGGCATAACGCTTTCGGCATTGCTCGCTGGCGCCGTCCTTCTTGCGACTCCTGTATCGGACTGGGTCGCCAGGGCGCCCGGCGTCACGACCCTGATCAAGGATAGGCTGCATATCCTCGCCCGGCCGATGAGCGCGCTGCAGGAAATCAGCGCATCGCTGAGCAATATGGGCGGCGATAAATCTCAAATGGCTGTCGACGTCAGCCAGGGCAACATCATTCAAAGCGTGCTGACGTTCCTGACGCCCGCGCTGAGCGAGTTTGTGTTGTTTTTTGGCGCGCTGCTTTTCTTTCTGCTTGGCCGAACCCGAATGAAGGGCAAGCTCGTCCTGTCTCTCGTCGATCGCGCGAACCGCCTGATGATGCTGCGGATCATCGCCGACGTTGAAAGCGATCTGGCGACCTATTTGATGACGACGACCATGATCAATCTTGGCGTCGGATTGTGTACGACCGCGATTGCATGGGGGCTCGGGGTTCCCAATGCGCCGCTATGGGGATCGCTTGCCTTTTTCCTGAATTATCTTCCGTATATTGGCCCGGCGCTGATGGCGGCGATCCTGCTCGTGGTCGGTCTGATAACCTTTCCGACGCTGGGCCAGAGCTTGGCGCCTGTGGGGTTGTTCGTCGGGTTGACTATTGTCGAAGGGCAGCTTTTTAGCCCGGCCCTTTTGGGCAAACGCCTTGAGCTGAATCCGCTCGCCGTTTTTCTCGGAATTGCTTTCTGGACCTGGCTCTGGGGTCCGATCGGCGCGTTCCTTTCGGTTCCGCTGCTCGTGATCGGGATGGTGATATGGCGCAACATTTCTCCGACCGACGTCATCGATCTGCCGTAGAAATTTCCGTCGGGTTGCGGCGCGGCGCGCAACCTACCCGGGTTCGCTTGCATTTTCATGAATGGCGGCGCGGGAAATGATGCTTTCCAGCAAAACGCGAAGCATTATGGAGCGTCTTCGCGGGTGGAATTGGTCGAATTTTTGGTCTTGGCGCGCCGATGGCGGCGCGCGGCCGACTCTGTCGCTGAGCCAGCATCTGGGCGTTCTGACGCTCGTGGTCGCGCTGCCCTTGATCGTCGTCTCGTTCTTCATGGTCGGGCGATTTGCCGATTCCGAACGCCATGCGCGACGCGCGTTCCTTGTCGCGGCGACGCATTCGCTTGCCGACGCCGTTGAAACGGAACTCGACAAATATTTTGTCATCTCCAATGCGCTCGCCCATTCGAGATCTTTGGCGCAGGGGAATCTTACGGAGTTCGAGCGGACGGCGTCGGAGATATTAAGTAGTTTGCCCGACGCTTCGCTGGTCGTTTCGACGCCCGACGGCAGGCCGCTGCTCGATACTCAGCGCCAGCCCGGCGCCGATCCCGGGCCGAGCGATCAATCAGACCGGCGCCCGGGAGCGTTTGCGACCGACGCGCCGACCTTGTCGGACATTGGCGTCGATCCGATCTCGCAAACGCCCGTCGCCAGTATTGAAACGCCAATATTCCATGACGGCAAGCCTCAGTACCTGTTGATTCTGAAGTTTTCCTCGCGCCGGCTTACAGGCCTTCTCGACAGTGAGAAATATCCGGCCGGCTGGATCGCGGCGATCATCGATCGCGCCGGACAATTCGTTGCGCGCGCTCCCGAGGGCAAGGGTCGGCCCGGAACGCCAGCCAGCCCGTCTTTTCGCGGCGCGATGGGGCTGACGCGCGAGGCCATCGTCAACAATTCCTCCCTCGAAGGCGAACCGGTGATCTCCGCCTATACCCGGATCGATTATGGCTGGACCGTCTCGATCGCCGCCAAAGCAGAGGTGCTTGACGAATCGCTGTCGCAGACTCTTTGGCTCTTGAGTCTGTTGGCCGCCGGCTCGTTGGCAGCCAGTTTCGCGCTGGCGTTTTTCGCAAACCGCAGGCTCGCCTTCGGCGTACGTTTGCTGCAAAAGACCGCCAAGGACATTGGCGCGGGCAAGCCCGTCGTTCCCAACCCGACGGGAGTTCGGGAGTTCGATGAATTGTCGCTGGCTTTTGGGGAGGCGTCGTCGCTCTTGCGCGAGCGCGCGATCCAGAGGCAGATCGCCGAAGCCGAACGCAGCGCCAGCGAAGAAAAATTTCGCCTTCTCGCGGACAGCTTGCCGCAATTGGTGTGGACCGCCGGACCTGACGGACGGGTGGATTACACCAACGCGCGCCGCGAAAGATATGGCAAGGTTGGCCTGACCCGGACGGACTGGGACGGCGTCATTCATCCTGAAGATCTGCGAGGGACCGTCGCCGCATGGCTGAAGGCGAGCGAAACGGGCGAGCCTTACGAAATGGAACATCGCCTGATGATCATCGGCAAGGGGTTTTCGTGGCACTTGAGCCGGGCGAGCCTCTTGCGCGATTCTTCGGGGGAGCCGGTCAAATGGTACGGCACGACGATGGATATTCATGAGCATAAGATGCGCGAGGAGCACATCCGCGTCTTGATGACCGAGGTCAATCACCGCTCGAAGAACCTTCTCGCTGTGACCCAGGCGATCGCGCGTCAGACCGTCTCCTCAAGCGCGACCGCCGCCGAATTTGAGCAGAAGTTCTCGGCGCGCCTTCTTGGCCTCTCTGCGAGCCAGGATCTGTTGACCAATGAGAAATGGCGCGGCGTTCGTTTGGAGGCCCTGGTTCGTTCCCAGATCGGCCATTATTCCGATGTCGACGAAGGACGCATTGGCGTCGCCGGTCCCGACGTCTTGCTCAATTCGACGGCGGCGCAGGCGATCGGCATGGCTTTGCACGAGCTCTCCACCAACGCGGTCAAATACGGAGCGCTTTCCAATGATGTCGGCCATATCGCGACAGGGTGGCGGTTCAAGAGTTCGACGGCCGGACCGATGCTGGAAATGGACTGGATCGAACGCGGCGGACCGCTCGTCGAAGCGCCGCATGCGCATGGTTTCGGCAGCGTCGTCATCGAAAAGATGTTGGCGCAGCGTTTGAATGCTGTCGTGCATCTGTCGTTCGAGCGCGAAGGATTGACCTGGCGCCTTCTGGTCCCGCTGAAAAACATTGAAGCGAATGATGATCTGACGGACCGGGCGGATATGTCTCCCGGCCATTCCTAAATTCTCGTGGCTGTGCCGAACCTGCTGCGGGGAGCCGCCCTGCGCGGTCGCCCGCAACCTTTTTGCGGCTTCTCCGTTATCGCCCAATGCGCGCCGGATCGCAGCCGGCGGCTAAAAGGGAGGATGCGGCAATGACGTGGGGGGAACTCCGAGGCAATTGGCGCCTATTTCAAACAAGGGTCCAGCAGCAATGGGACAAGCTTTCAAACGCCGACATGGACTTTATCCAGGGTCGTCGCGAGCAATTGTCGGAGCGATTAAGCGAGCGATACGGATTCACCAGGGAACAGGCGGACAAGGAAATCCTGCGGTGGTACGGACGGCTTAACGCGTGAGCCAAAATTTTTCGCCCATGTGAGCGCGTATGTCGTTAGACGCGAGGCCAGGCGAAATCTGGCGAGATCGGAACGGTTCCGATCGTTCTTCCTATTGTTTGTCCGTTCGGGCGGTCGTGACGCCACTGCCGCAACCCGTTTTTCAACACATCCAATCGAGATCAGGAGTTTTTGATGTCAAACAAACCCGGTGAATTCTCTGCTTCGGACCTGTCCGCCGACCTCGCGGCCTTGCGAGCGGACATTACGCGGTTGAGCGACACAATGGCGGGGCTCGTGCGAGGCCAGGCCAATTCGGCGAGCGTTGCGATGAAGGGCGCTATGGGCGACGCCCGCGATCAGCTCTCGCAGGCGGCGAATCAGGCGCAGGACAGCGCGCTAGGCGCGGCGGCCGACATCGAGCGCCGGATCGAGAAAAATCCTCTGACGGCTGTGCTGATCGCGGCGGGCATCGGGATCGCGCTTGGGATGATGAGCAAGTCACGGGGATAACCGGCATGAAATTTCTGTCGGTTCTGGCGGCCGGTTCGCAGCGGCGTATGCGAAGTTTTTTCATCCGCGCGGCGCTTGCGCTGGCGGGCGCTTTATCGGGAGCGGTCGGCCTCGGCTTTGCGACCTATGCGCTGTTCTATGCGTGGCGGCTGCAATACGGCGTCGTCAACGCGTCGATTGGTCTCAGCGCAATCTATCTCATTCTGGCGGGCGTTCTCTACCTGTGCTCGCGAAGCGTCGGTCGGGCGCCGATCCCTCAACCAACTTCAGCGTTGAGCGGGGATCCCGAAGCCGCCTTGAAGGCTCAGGCCGGCGGCGCGCCTCAGGTGGCTGCGTTGGCGGCCGGCGTCGAACTCGCCAAGCATTTGACGCCGCTGCAGTTCGCCATGCTCGCCGCGCTTTCCGGCTTCGTGGCGGGGCGCAGACTGTAGATGCTTCGGGCGGCGATCAGCCTTCCCTCACGCAGAGCGCGCGCGACGAGAGTTCAAAATCGTCGCTTTCCGAGTCATGAGTCTCAGCGGGTCGCCAAATTGGCCTCGATGCGCTGTGACTTGCGTTCGAAAAACAAGGCTTGGCTGATGACCGCCTTGACGGATTCGGGGCTGAACGGTTTTGCGATGAGAAAGGCCGGTTCGGGGGCGTGGCCCGTCAGGAATCTTTCCGGGAAGGCCGTAATAAAAATCACCGGCGCTTCGATCGATCCCAGTATTTCATTGACGGCTTCGAGGCCCGAACTGCCGTCGGCAAGCTGTATGTCGGCAAGGATCAGGCCAGGATTGCCTTTGAGGGCCGCGCGAACGGCCTCGGTATGGGTCCGGGCTATCGTCGAGACTTCGTGCCCCAATTGTTCGACGAGATATTGCAGGTCCAGAGCGATCAGCGGCTCATCCTCGATGATGAGCACCTTGGTGCGGATCTGCGCCGCGATTCCCCGCCCGGCCTGATCGATCAGATCGCGCGCTTCCGTCTCCGTGCAGTCGAGCGTCTGCGCAATCTCTTCGATTTTGAAAGATTCGACCGCGCTCAAAAGGAAAGCGATACGAGGGGCGACGGGGATGGCGCCGAGGTTTCGGGTGGCGGCCGCCTCGGCGCCGCCGGGCGTTCTGTCAACAGCCAGATTGGTCGGGATGGCCTGCCATGTCCGCAAGAAAATCCGATAGAGAGCGACCCGGGGGCTCAAATCGGCGTTGAAAAGGCTTTGATCGGCGAGAATGGCTTCGAGGGTCGCTGCGACATAGGCGTCGCCCGATTGCTGCGTTCCGGTAAGAGCCCGGGCGAATCGACGCAAAAAAGGGATATGCGGAGTGATGGCTGCGGAAACCGACATGGGCGCCCCTGTTTCATTGTTTTTTGCGATTCAGCACACAAACGCACGATGGAGAATTTTGTTCCCGAATGACGGAACCTTATTTGCCCACGCGGGTTTTTATTGGCTGGCTGGTGTTTTTCAGACGCATCGAGCAAATCGGCAACGCCCTTAGCGTCTATATCACGGATGGGCCGGAGAGTTTCTGATGGTTGATAAGAAAGCGCCAGGACCGTCGCCCATGACTCCCAATCCCATCCCAGCCGATGATTCCGCAGTTCCGCCGAAAAAACGCAATCCTAATGTAAAAGACCACATTGGCCGGCAATTAAGAGCTCTTTATGACGAGGTGGCCAATCAGCCGGTGCCCGATCGATTCATGGAATTGCTGAACCGCCTTGATGAGAAGAGCGGTGACGAATGATGCACGACACGCTTCCGGCGGGCGCGCAGATCAGGCGGGACATGGTCGCGGCGATTCCGAGGCTGCGCGCGTTCGCCGTTTCGCTGTGCGGCAACCCGGACCGGGCTGACGATCTGGTGCAGGAAACGCTCGCCAAGGCGCTTCTCAACATCAAGTCTTTCACAGTGGGAACAAACCTCCTGGCCTGGCTGTTCACTATCCTGCGAAACGCCTATTATTCGGAGTTCAGGAAGCGCAGGCGCGAAGTCGCCGATATTGACGGAAGCCTCTCGGCGACGCTGATCTCCAAGGCGAATCAAGATGACCACATGGAATATCTCGATTTTCGCGACGCTTTGCAGAAACTACCCCCGGATCAAAGGGAAGCGCTGATTCTCATTGGCGCGTCGGGCCTGTCCTATGAAGAGGCGGCGGATATATGCAAATGCGCCGTCGGAACGATGAAGAGCCGGGTGTCGCGCGCGCGCAGCCGACTCAGCGAACTGTTGCAATACGATCCAGGCTCGGGTCAATCTCACCTGCCTGCCTCCGACCCCGACTGAAGAAAACGATGCCGGCGCGATACGGCCTGTCCGCCGACGTTCGACCGCGCCCCATGGGAAAAGCCACAGGAGGCGTCGATTGAGCGTCAATTCAACGCGTGTGAGTGAAGGCAAGCCTTTTCCTCTCGGGGCGACCTGGGACGGGCAGGGCGCCAATTTTGCAATATTTTCAGCGCATGCGACACGCGTAGAGGTTTGCATTTTTGACCGCGACGGCAAGCGTGAAGTCGAGCGGTTTGAGTTGCCCGAATTCACCGATGAGATTTTTCACGGACGAATCGCCGATATCGGGCCGGGAACTTTTTACGGTTTTCGCGTCGACGGGCCCTATGAGCCCGAAGCGGGCCATCGCTTCAACCGCAATAAGCTTCTGCTCGACCCCTATGCGCGCGCCCATGTCGGCGCGTTGGAGTGGAATCCCGCCGTTTTTGGCTATGACATCGCCGCCAAGGGCAAGGATTTGAGCTTCGACAAGCGGGACAGCGCGCCCTTCGTGCCCAAATCCGTGGTGGTCGATCCCAATTTCGACTGGCGCGGCGAAACGAGCCGGCGCTTCACGCCGTGGGATCAGACAATCGTCTACGAAACGCACGTCAAAGGCTTCACCAAACTGCATCCTGGCATGGACGAGCACCTGCGCGGCACTTACGCCGGGCTCGGCGCCAGGGAAGTCATCGATTACGTCAAATCGCTCGGGATAACGACGGTGGAGCTTCTGCCGGTCCATACGTTTCTCAACGACAGCCATCTTCTGGAAAAGAAGCTGACGAATTATTGGGGCTATAATTCCATTGGCTTATTCGCGCCTGATCCGCGCTACGCGCTCGATGTCGCCAATTCCCTACGCGAATTCAAGGAGATGATCGCGCGGTTCCACGACGCCGGCCTCGAAGTCATTCTGGACGTCGTCTACAATCACACGGCGGAGGGCAATGAGCTTGGCGCCACTTTGTCCTTCAAGGGCATCGACAACGCCTCCTATTACCGTCTGATGCCCGACAAAAAGCGCTATTACATCAATGACACCGGCACGGGAAATACGGTCAATCTCAGCCACCCCCGCGTCATTCAGATGGTGACGGACAGTCTGCGCTATTGGGTCGAGGAAATGCACGTCGACGGCTTCCGCTTCGATCTTGGCACCATTCTGGCGCGCGAACCCGACGGCTTCAACACCGAGAGCGGCTTTCTGAAGGCGGTGGGACAGGATCCCGTGCTCGCGCGCGTCAAGCTGATTGCGGAGCCCTGGGACTGCGGTCCCGGCGGCTATCAGGTCGGCGGGTTTCCACCGGGCTGGGCCGAGTGGAACGACACATTCCGCGACACGGTGCGCGATTTCTGGCGCGGCGAGTCCAATGCGAAAGCTTTGGCGCCGCGCCTGTGCGCATCGCCTGACAAATTCAACCATCGCGGCCGCAAGCCATGGGCCAGCGTCAACTTTGTCACCGCTCACGACGGATTCACCCTGTTCGACTGCGTCGCCTACAATGACAAACATAATGAAGCGAATGGCGAGGATGGGAAGGACGGCAGTTCGTCAAACCGATCCTGGAATTGCGGCGTCGAGGGACCGACGGAGGATGCGGCGGTCAACATCTTGCGCGAACGGCAAATGCGCAACATTCTGGCGACATTGATCTTCGCGCAAGGCACGCCGATGTTGCTGGCTGGCGATGAATTCGGGCGCACGCAGAACGGCAACAACAACGCCTATTGCCACGATGATGAGATCAGTTGGGTCGATTGGGAGCTTGAGGCGAAAAACAAGACGCGCGTCGATTTTTTTCGCAAACTCGTCGCCTTGCGCAACAAATATCCGATCTTGCGACGCTCGCGCTTTTTCACCGGCGAGGCCAACAAGGTCATCGAGGTTCGCGACGTGACGTGGATCAACGCCGATGGCTCGGAAATGGCGGCCGAGGCGTGGGACGACGCGCGCACGCAATGTCTGGGCATGCTGATGGACGGCCGGGCGCAGGCGACCGGCATTCGCAAGCGCGGCGGGGACGCGACGCTGCTGATGGTGTTCAACGCCCATCATGACCTTGTGAAGTTCAAGTTGCCGCCCTGCTTCAAGGGCCGTGGCTGGATACGGCTGCTCGACACCAACGATCAGAATCTGCCGGAAGCGGAATTCAAGATCGGCGCCGTCTATGACGTCACCGGCCGTTCGCTTTTGCTGTTCGAGCGGGCGCCGGAGCGCAAGGCGTAAAGCGGATTTTGCCGAGCCCTTTCGGGAACAATTGCGCCCTCGGTTCGTTTGCCAATGGCATTTGGCGACAATCAAGGAGCCGAGACATGCAGCCCATCGTCGAAGACGACAATATCCGCCCGCCGCCGCACTATCGGCCGAACGGGCCCCCTCAAGTCGTGACCGCCGATACTGCGCGACAGGGCCCCAAAGGCAATCGCGTGCTGATCATCCTGGTCGCCAGCATGATCGCGGCTGGCTTGGCCTGGGCGATTCTAGCCATGGCGCCGCATCTATGAGACCTGCGCTCGCACCCGGCGTCCCTACGCCGCCGCCGGAAGTTCCGCCCGATCCTCCCTCAAAGGCGCCGCCGGGGCCTCCGATCCTGCCGGACCCGCCGGCGCCTCGTCCTCGTCCCGCGGAACCGCCGCCGGCCGAGGCGCCCAATATTCCAACGCCCGAGGAGATACCTATTATCGACCCGGGCCCGACCCCAACGACGCCGCCGCCCATGACGGCAAGCGTCTGAGGCGGCTTTCGCGACAGCGGCGGCCGGCGTCCGCGATACGTCTAATCGGAGGGGATGTTCGCATCCCCTGCATTCACGGAGACCACGCCGTCGATCTCGGCCAATTTCGCCGCCAGCTTGGCGACGGAGCGGGTTCCCTGAATCTCAAGAGCAACGGTCACAATCTTTTTTTGTCGCGCCGGCGCTTCCCGCTCGCCTGGCTCGGAGCCGCTGGGCGATTGCAGATCGCCAGCGCCCCTAACCTGCGCGGACTCTCCGGGATGGCTCCCGTCTCGCTGGTCTTCGGCCCAACGCTCGCGCTCCACCCGCACCCGGCTGACGGCAAAGTCATATTGCGTGCATGCCACCAGCACATCCCGCAAAATTCCCCGCCCATCCTCGTAGGATATCTCCAGAGCCGACGGCGTCCAGCGGGAGTTGGGGAGCCGATCGACGATATAGGGGAATGCGAAGACGACGATGAAATGAAAGGCGGTGACAACCAGCGCAAGAATCGGAAGACCCGCGCCGCACGCCATACCGACGGCCGTCGTCAGCCAGACGATGGCCGCGGTCGTGAGGCCGCGCACGCTGTCCCGGCGCACGAAGATCAGACCGCCGCCGATGAAGCCGATGCCCGTGACGATCTGCGCCGCGATCCGTGACGGGTCGAGGACGATGCGGCCTTCGGCCAGAATGTCGCCGAAGCCATATTTGGAGACGAGCATAATGAGCGCCGCCGCGAACCCGACAAGCGTATGGGTCCGTAAGCCCGCGCTTTTGTGACGGACCTCCCGTTCCAGGCCAATGATCGCCGACAATACAAAGGCGAGCCCGAGTTCGCCGATTTGCGGCCATCCCTGACCCGTCAACTCACCCATCCACATCCCGCGCCTTTCTCGGTCAGAAAACTCGATCGCCCGGTCCAATCGATCAAATCGAACGCGGCAAGTCAAAGACCGCCTCGTGGAGCCGCGCTGCTTATCGTCGATCGGAGCGCGGTCGCCGCGGCGCCCCCGACTAATGGCGGCTTGCCTGCGCGGTCAAACCGGGGAAGAATGATACAGAAAATCATAATAATCCGGCTCATGCCGGCCGAGGGGAGAGCGTCCAATGGAATTGCGATTCGTCAGTGGGTTCGTCGCCAGCTTGTTGCTGGGCGGGGTCGCTTTCGCCGACGACAAGGTCGTCAAGATCGGCAGTCTCAGCGACCAGGCGAGCCTTTATGCCGATGTCGGCGGACCGGGCTCGACGCTCGCCGCCCAGATGGCGGTCGAGGATAGCGGCCTGTTGAAGAAGGGCTGGACCATCGACGTCGCGACGGGCGACCATCAGAACAAGCCGGATATCGGGGTCGGCATCGCGCGCAAATGGTTCGACGAAGACAAGATGGACGTGATCGTCGATGTGCCCAATTCGGGCGTCGGCCTGGCGGTCGCGGCAGTCGTTAAGGAGAAGAACGGCGTCTATCTCAATTCCGGCGCGGCGTCTTCGGATCTGACCGGCAAGGCCTGCACGCCCAACACCGTCCACTGGGCCTACGACACCTATGCGCTCGCCAACGGAACCGGCAAGGCGGTGGTCAAGGCCGGCGGCGACAGTTGGTTTTTCCTCACCGCCGATTACGCCTTCGGTCACGCGCTGCAACGCGACACCACCGCTGTCGTCGAGGCGAACGGCGGCAAGGTCATCGGCAGCGTCAATGTCCCGCTCAACACACCCGACTTCTCCTCCTTCCTGCTGCAGGCGCAATCCTCGAAGGCCAAGATCATCGGCCTCGCCAATGCTGGCGGCGACACGTCGAATTCGATCAAGCAGGCGCATGAATTTGGCATCACGGCCGGCGGCCAGAAGCTCGCGGCGCTTCTGCTTTTCATTTCCGACGTCAATGCGCTCGGTCTCGACATTGCGCAGGGACTGCAGTTCACCGAGACTTTCTATTGGGACATGAACGAGGGCACGCGCGCCTTCTCCAACCGCTTCTCCGAGCGTATGAAGAATCACGCTAAGCCGACGATGGTGCAGGCGGGCGTCTATGCCTCGCTGATTCATTATTTCAAAGCGCTCGACGCGCTCGGCGGCAATCCCCACGACGGCGCCAAAGTGGTCGCCAAGATGAAGGAAATGCCGACCGACGATCCGCTGTTCGGCAAGGGCGTCATTCGCGCCGATGGCCGCACGATCCATCCGGCCTATCTCTTCGAAGTGAAGACGCCGGCGGAATCGAAATATCCCTGGGATTATTACAAGCTCATCGCGACGATCCCCGCCGACGAGGCGTTCCGTCCTCTCGAGCAAAGCGAATGCCCGCTGGTCAAGAAATAGCCGCGTGGCCGTAAAAGCGGTCCTGGTGCCCCTGGCCGGAATCGAACCAGCACTCCTTGCGGAACTCGATTTTGAGTCGAGCGCGTCTACCAATTCCGCCACAGGGGCCCGCGCCGCATCGGTCGGGACGGGGCGGTATATAGCGGCGTGCGGCCGCTGGTCAACATCGGCGCGCGCCTTTTATCGCAAACCGGCGCCGCGCGAGAGCCTTCACAGCGATCTTTTGAAGAACCCTGCAATCTCGCCAACGATGCCGCGCCGGAACAAGAGCACGCAGACGACGAAAATCGAGCCCTGGATGACCGTCACCCATTCGCCCAGATATTGGCCAAGGTATTGCTGCATCGCCACGACAATGAAAGCGCCGACGACGGGTCCGTAGATCGTGCCCATGCCGCCAAGCAGCGTCATCAGCACCACCTCGCCCGACATCGAGAATTGCACGTCGGTCAATGAGGCGTTCTGCGCGAAGATCGCCTTGGTCGCGCCAGCGAGGCCGGCGAGCGCCGCCGACAGAACGAAAGCCGCCAGCTTGTATTGATCGGCCCGGTAGCCGAGCGAAACGGCGCGCGGCTCGTTCTCGCGGATCGCTTTGAGAATGTCGCCGAACGGCGAATTGATCGTGCGGTAAATGACGAGGAAGCCGAACAGGAAGACCGCGAGCACGAAATAATAGAGAATCGTCTGATTGGACAGATCGATGAAGTGGAGAAGCATGCCCTGTGGCACCGACTGGATGCCATCTTCGCCATGCGTGAACGGCGCTTCAAGGCAGAAAAAATAGATCATCTGCGAGAGCGCCAGCGTGATCATCGCGAAATAAATGCCCTGCCGGCGTATCGCCAGGGCGCCTGTGACGATTCCAAGCAGCGCCGAGCTGGCGACTCCCGCCAGGATCGCCAGCGCGGGATCGAGGCCCCACACTTTGGCGGCATGGGCGCTGACATAGGAGGCCAAGCCGAGAAACATCGCATGGCCGAAGGAAAGAAGCCCGACATAACCGACGAGCAGATTAAAGGCGCAGGCGAACAGCGCGATGCAGAGCGCCTGCATCAGAAAGAACGGATAGATCACGAACGGCGCCACAAGGAGGAGCGCCGTCATGATGACGAAGGCGACCTTCTCGTCGCGCCCGCTATGCGCGTGGGGCGAGATGGGAGCGGTAGGCGAGGGCTCGCTCATGTCAGGCGGTTCTCCCGAACAGACCCGCCGGCCGGATGAGGAGAACGAAAGCCATGATGACGAACACGACCGTGTTCGACGCTTCGGGGTAGAACACTTTGGTGAGGCCCTCGATGATTCCCAGAGCAAAGCCCGTGACGATCGAGCCAAGAATCGAGCCCATGCCGCCGATGACGACAACCGCGAAAACGACGCTGATGATGTCGGCCCCCATTGCCGGGCGGACCTGATAGATCGGCGCGGCGAGCACGCCCGCCAGCGCCGCCAGGCCGATGCCGAAAGCATAGGTCAGCGTGATCATGCGCGGCACATTGATGCCAAAGGCGCGAACCAGGGTCGGGTTCTCGGTCGCGGCCCGCAAATAAGCGCCGAGGCGCGTTTTCTCGATCAGGAACCATGTCGAAAAGCAGACCACCGCCGAAAAGACAACGACCCAGCCGCGATAGATGGGCAGGAACATGAAGCCAAGATTCGTGGCCCCCGTCAGTTGCGACGGCATCGCGTAGGGGAGGCCGGACGAGCCGAAGAAATTCTGGAACAATCCCTGGATCACGAGGGCCAGGCCGAAGGTCAGCAACAGGCTGTAGAGAGGATCGAGCCCCGCCAGTCTTCTCAGCAACACCCGCTCCAGGAGCGCGCCGAACGCGCCGACGATGAGCGGCGCCAGAACGAGCGCGAACCAATAATTGAGGCCCAATAGATTAAGGAGAAAATAGGCCGCGAACGCGCCCATCATGTAAAGCGCGCCATGGGCGAAATTGACGATATTGAGCATGCCGAAAATGACGGAAAGGCCGAGGCTGAGCAGCGCATAGAACGACCCGTTGATCAGGCCGACCAGCAGTTGCTGGAATAATTGCTGTGGCGAAATGCCCAGAAGAGCGAACATCGATGGTGCCCCGTCCGTCGATCGTCGGCCGTTCCCCCGGATGAGGGAACAGCCGGCTGGGATTTACTTCTTGACGAGCGGGCACTCGCTTTGGGCGAGCGGTCGGAAAGCTTCATCGGCGGGGATGGTGGCGAGAAGCTTGTAATAATCCCAGGGATATTTCGATTCCGAAGGCTTCTTCACTTCGAAGAGATAGGCGGGATGGATCTTGCGCCCGTCGATGCGGATCGTCCCCTTGCCAAACAAAGGATCGTCGGTCGGCAATTCCTTCATTTTGGCGACGACTTTCGCGCCGTCATGAGGATTGCCGCCGAGCGCTTCCAGCGCCTTGAGATAGTGAAGCGTCGAGGCATAGTCGCCGGCCTGGACCATCGTCGGCTCCGCATGGCTCTTCATCCGCTCGGACCATCGTTTCGAGAAGGCGCGGGTGCCGTCGTTCATGTCCCAATAAAAGGTCGAAGTGAGCGTCAGGCCCTGCGCGACATCGAGTCCGAGCGCGTGGACGTTGGAGATGAAGGTCAGCAAAGCGGCGAGCTTCTGGCCGCCCTCCACAATGCCGAATTCATGGGCCTGCTTGATGGAATTCGTCGTGTCGCCGCCGGCGTTGGCGAGGCCGATGACCTTCGCTTTGGAAGACTGCGCCTGCAGCAGGAAAGACGAGAAGTCTGGGGTGTTGAGGGGTACGTTGGCGCTGCCGACGACCTTGCCGCCGTTAGCCTCCACGACCGCGGAAGTGTCGCGTTGCAGGGCGTGCCCGAAGGCGTAGTCGGCGGTGATAAAGAACCACGAGTCGCCCCCCTCCTTGACAAGCGCTTTGCCAGTTCCGTTGGCGAGCGCATAGGTGTCGTAGGCCCAGTGAATCATATTGGCGTTGCAGGCCTTGCCCGTCAGGTCGGAACTCGCCGCGCCCGAATCCAAGAATACGCCGTTTTTCTCCTTCGCGACGCTCGTCACCGCTAAGGCGGTGCCGGAATTCTGCACGCCGATGATGGCGTCTACTTTGTCGACGTCGAACCATTGACGAGCGATATTGGCGGCGAGATCAGGTTTGTTCTGATGATCGGCCGAGATCACGTCTATCGTCCAACCCTTGGCGCGCAAACCGCTGTCTTCGACAGCCATATTGACCGACAGTACGGAACCAGGGCCGCCGCTATCGGCGTAGAGCCCGGATTGATCGTCCAATTCGCCGAGCTTGACGATCTTGTCGTCGGCGAAGGCGGCGGTGGTGAGCAGCAGGCTCGCCATAAGCGCACTGAGGCAAGTCGATTTCATGGGGCGGTCTCCCTGGTGATTGGTTTTTCGGAAATTGGCTTGGCGGCGGCGGGCTCAAACGCCGAGATAGTCATGCAATTTGCCCATATTGGCTTCGAGTTCGGAATTGGCGAAGGCATCGATGACGCGGCCATGCTCCATCACGAAATAGCGGTCGGCCACGGTCGAGGCAAAACGGAAATTCTGCTCGACGAGCAAAATGGTGAACCCCTCCTGCTTGAGTTCGGCGATGGTGCGACCGATCTGCTGGATGATGACGGGCGCAAGGCCCTCGGTCGGCTCGTCGAGCATGAGGAGCTTTGCGCCGGTGCGCAGGATGCGCGCGATTGCCAGCATCTGCTGTTCGCCGCCCGACAATTTGCTTCCGCCGCTGGCCAGGCGCTCCTTCAAATTGGGAAACAGCGTAAAGATGCGGTCCAAAGTCAGGCCGCCCGACGCGGCGATCCGCGGCGGCAGCATCAGGTTTTCCTGGACGCTCAGGCTGGCGAATATGCCGCGCTCCTCCGGGCACAGCGCGATGCCGAGCCGGGCGATGCGATCGGAGGCGAGGCCGATGATCTCCTTCCCCTCGAAACGCGCCGATCCCTTGCGTTTGCCGACGATTCCCATGATGGATTTCAGCGTCGTCGTCTTGCCCGCGCCATTGCGCCCCAGCAAGGTGACGACCTCGCCCGGCCGCACGTCGAAATCGACGCCGTGCAAGATATGGGATTCGCCATACCATGCCTCGAGGCCCGAGATTTTGAGCAGAGGCGCCGCCGCGCTCGCCGTTTTCGCCGGAGCGAGCATCGCGTCAGTCATGCCCCACTCCGAGATAGGCCTGCCGCACTTCCGGATTTTTCGACACGCTGGAATAATCGCCTTCGGCCAGCACCTTGCCGCGCGTCAGGACGGTTATCGTGTCCGAGAGATTGGCGACCACCTGCAAATTATGCTCGACCATCAGAATGGTCCGATTGGCTGAAACGCGCTTGATCAGAGCGGCGGCGCGCTCGACGTCTTCGTGGCCCATGCCGGCCATCGGTTCGTCGAGCAGCAGCATCTGCGGGTCGAGCGCAAGCGTGGTCGCAATTTCGAGCGCGCGTTTGCGCCCATAGGACATTTCGCCCGCCGCGACATTGGCGAATTCATGGAGGCCGACATCGGCGAGCAATTCGCTCGCGCGGTCGTTGAGTTGGTCCAGAACGCGTTTCGAACGCCAGAAGTCGAAGGAATCGCCGCGCTTGCGCTGGAGCGCGATCCGCACATTTTCGAGCGCCGTCAGATGGGGGAAGACGGCCGATATCTGGAACGAGCGCACCAGGCCGAGGCGCGCCACATCGGCGGGTTTGGCGGCGGTAATGTCGCGGCCATTATAGACGATGCGCCCGCGGCTCGGATTGAGGAACTTAGTGAGCATATTGAAGCAGGTCGTCTTGCCCGCGCCATTCGGTCCGATCAAGGCGTGTATCGAGCCCCGCCGCACCTTCAGATTGACCTCGGAAACGGCGCAAAAGCCCCCGAACGCCTTGGTCAGGCCTTCGGTGACGAGGATATAGTCCCCCGCCGTTGCGCCCTGCCCGGTCGCAAGCATCGCGTTCGCTCTCCCCTTCCAGTCGGATCGAATTGTCCGTCTGGACGCAACCCGGTTGGGGAGAGTTCTAGCCGAGGTCTGCGCGGACTGCATCACGAATCTGTCTCGGCTGGCCGCGACTTTTGGCGTAGTCGGCGGGGCGGAGTCAGTTTTGCCTATTATGGAGGCGCCGCTCCCAGTCGAGCGCCTGTCTGACGATCTCATCGAGGTTGTCGCGCTGCGGACGCCAGCCCAGTTCGCGACGGATGAGGTCGGCCTGCGCCACGATCGCGGCGGGATCGCCATCGCGCCGGCCTGCGATATTGACCTTGAAATCCACGCCGGAAACGCGTTTGACGACCTCGACGACCTCTTTGACGGAATAGCCCCGGCCATAGCCGCAATTGCATATCAGGCTCGCGCCGCCGCCCCGGAGATAGGCGAGCGCCGCCATATGCGCGTCGATCAGGTCGCTGACTTGGATATAATCGCGCAGGCAGGTTCCGTCGCGTGTGGGATAGTCTTGTCCGAATACGTTGAGGTCCGCATGGCGTCCCAGCGCGGTTTGCACGGCGCGTTTGATCAAATGGGTGGCGTTTGGCGTGGATTGGCCAAGCCGTCCCTGGGGATCGGCGCCCGCGACGTTGAAATAGCGCAGCACGACATGGCGTAGGTCGTGCGCGCGTCCGGCGTCGGCCAGCATCCATTCGACCATTAGCTTCGAGCGGCCGTACGGCGACACCGGATTGAGCGCGGCGGTTTCGGCGACAGGCTCGGACGTCGTCTCGCCATAGACCGCCGCGGTCGATGAAAAGATGAAGTTGCGGACTCCCTTTTTCACCGCGCATTCGATCAGGTTGCGCGCCTTGGAGGTGTTGTTGAGGTAATAACCGAGAGGATCGGCGACCGATTCCGGCACAACGATTTTCGCCGCGAAATGGGCGATGGAATCGACTTCATGCTCGTCAATCAGCCGCGCTACCAGCTCGCTATCGCCGAAATCGCCGATGGCGAGCGTCGCCGTCGCGGGAACCGCCCAGGCGAATCCGGTCGACAGATTGTCGACGACGACGATCTTTTCTCCGGCGTCCGTCAGCCCCAACGCCATATGGCCGCCAATGTAGCCGGCGCCGCCGGTGACCAAAACTGACATTCGTTTCCCCTGCGCGTGGCCTTGTCTCACGGCGCGATCATTCGCCTCGATCGTCGACAGCGATTTGAATAGCGCAAAAATTGCTAAGGGAGCGTCACCTCGGCGGCAATCGCGCGTTTGAGGGCCTCGACATCGCAATATCGATCGCGCACATGATAATGGAAGCAGAATTACGAAGAAGCCGAGGAAAAGAGATGAACAAGCCTATCCGGAAGGCCGTCCTGCCCGTCGCGGGTCTCGGCACGCGATTTCTGCCCGCCACCAAGGCCGTTCCCAAGGAAATGCTGACGATCGTCGACCGTCCGGTGCTCCAGCATGTCGTAGACGAGGCGCGCGAAGCCGGCATCGAGCATTTCGTCTTCGTCACCGGCCGCAACAAGGCGGTCATCGAAGATCATTTCGACATGAGTTACGAACTCGAGGACACGCTGACGCGGCGCGGCAAGCGAAAGGAATATGAGGCGCTGATGGCCGACCTGCCCGCCGCCGGCGCGATGAGCTTCACGCGCCAGCAGGCGCCGCTGGGCCTTGGCCACGCGGTATGGTGCGCCCGCGAAATCATCGGCGACGAGCCCTTCGCGGTGCTGCTGCCCGATATGATCACGATGGCGGGCCGCTCTAACAATCGCTGCCTCGCCCAGTGCCTGGAAGCCTATGACCGGCACGGCGGCAATATTATCGCCGTCGAGGAAGTTCTGCCGGAGGAAACCCACCAATATGGCATTGTCGCGGTCGGCGCCGATCACGGCTCTTCCTTTGAGATCACGGGCATGGTCGAAAAGCCGAAACAGGGGACCGCCCCGTCCAATCTCATCATTTCGGGCCGATACATTCTGCAACCGGAAATCTTCGGGATTCTGGAGCGCGTCGAAAAGGGAGCGGGTGGCGAGATCCAGCTCACCGACGGGATGGTCCAGCTCTCCAAAAGCCAGGCTTTCCATGGCGTCCGCTTCGATGGGCGCACCTATGATTGCGGCTCAAAACTGGGTTTTCTGACCGCCAATATCGCTTTCGCGCTCGATCGTCCCGATCTTGCGCCGGCTTTGCGCGCGGAAATCGAAAAGCTCGTCGGCTAGCCGCTTCGCCTAGCGCTGAAAGCGCAGCCCGAGCATGAAGACATTGGCGATATAATTATTGCCGGGCGCACTGGAGGTGAACTGGGTGTGGTTGGCGCTGGCGCGCAGGACGATGTCGCGGGTCACATTATAATCGGCGTGTAGGCCGAAGCTTGTCGTCGCATCATGCAGCGGCGCGCCGGCATAGACGTCGGTCGCATAGCCGGCGCTGGCGCCAATCGTGAAGTTGCGCAGCAGCGCATGCGACACGTCGATCGTATAGCCGCGCGAGACCGCTCCGGAATCTCCGGCGTTCGTGGTGTCGGCCAAAGTGGTGCTGGTTTTCAGGGTAACCGTCGTCAAGGGGGTCGCCGACCAGATGAGCGAGGCGTCCACCAGCGGCGCGTGCAGATCGGGCAGCCGGGCGTCCTGATATTGACGTTCGCCATAGCCCAGACTCGCCTCGCCCGTGAGTTGGCCGGTTAGCGCCAGGGTGACGCCCGCCCGCCCCAGCGCGCCATTTGAGTTGCGTTCATAGCCGGTGAAATCGACAGCCTCGTCATAGCGCCTCATATCGATCACCGTCTCGATGAAGGGCGAAATGATCGGGCTGATCTGATAGGCCGCCCGCGCGCGCAACCCCCAGGCGGTGAAATCGTCGCTGGCGAGATTTTCAGACGATCCGTCGGCGAGCGTCGCGTTCTCATAGTCGGTTCGGTCCAGCGTTCCATGTAGCGAGATCGCGAGATCGCCGAATTTCTGTACGCCGCCGAGCGTCGCGCCATAGGTCTCGACCAGAGGACGCTCGTTTCCCGAAAGCACGACGCCGGTGGGCAGCGTGACGGAGCCGGGCGTCTGCGTCGCGATCGAGAAACGCCCTTCGCCATCGACCGAAAAATCGCGCGATACGTCCAGCCGCCCGTCGATCGTGCCGCTGCCATTGGGACTGTCCGCCTGATGTGCGTTGAAATAGTCCGTATAGCCCCCGATGAAGCTGCCCTTCAGCTCGTCGCGCGCCCAGTCCGACTGGAAGCCCAGGCCTGCCTGCGTGCTTTCGTAAGTCGAGCCCTTGGTCGGACCCGACAGAAAGGACGGATTGCTGGCATAGCCCACATCCTCCTCGATCGTCGGGAGGAGCTTGAAATCGCCCGCCATGATTCCGACCGGATCGAACGGCTTGTCGTCCACCGGCGGCCGATGCTTGACCGGGATCGGCGGCAAGGCCGCGACCGTAGGCGGCGGTGTCTTCGCCGGATCGAACGCTGGCGGCCCGCCAGGCAGTCCGGCGCGCTGCGCTTTTTTATAGGGTAGCAGGGCAGCCAACGGCGGCGGTTTGCGCCGGATCGGTTTTTTCGGCTGCGCGTCGTTTTGTGCGTTCGTCGTCTCTTGCGCGTCCGGTTGCGGATTGTCCGATGCGGAGCCCGGCGGGGGCGGCGATGCGGGCGACAGGCCGCCATCGCTGTCCTTGAGCCCTAGCGGAGCCGGCGACGCATCCTGCGCGCGCGCCGGCGCGGCGGAAAAACCCATAGCGATAGCGAGGGCCGCCACTGCGGGCTGCCAGGCGCGGCGGGGCAATGGGGAACGCAGCGACAATGGCCCTCTCGGCGCGCCGGTGTTTCCTAGCCGCGCGCGATACCGTCCGAGCGTTATGCCGGTATGGTTAATGTCCGCTTAACCAGAGTTGCGTGTTGGCGATCGGAGGTGCAATAGCGCGAGCCCGGTGATAAGAGCGGGCATGAACGCTCCATCGCCATCATCGGTCGTCTCCGCGCTGAGAACCCTAGGGGTCGCCCGGGAAGGCCTATCGTCGATCGAGGCTGCTTTGGTTTCGGGTGAACCACAGAGCCTTGGAAGAGCTTTCGAAGAAGCGGTAAGGGCGATGGCCGAGGCGCCGGGTCGGGTCATTGTCACGGGCATGGGAAAATCGGGCCTTGTGGCGCGCAAGATCGCCGCCACCCTTGCCTCGACCGGCCGGCCTGCGACTTTCCTCCACTCGGCCGAAGCCAGCCATGGCGATCTGGGCATGGTGCAGAACGGCGATGTCGTCCTGGCCATTTCATGGTCGGGCGAGACCGCCGAACTCGCCGCTATTGTCACTTACGTCAGTCGTTACAGCATTCCCTTGATTGCGGTGACGGCCGACGCCGGAAGCACGCTGGGGCGCAAGGCCGACATTTGCCTGACCTTGCCGCTCGTGAAGGAGGCCTGCCCGCATGGCCTTGCGCCGACGACCTCGACGACGATGCAACTCGTGCTCGGCGATGCGCTCGCGATGGCTTTGATGGAGAGCAAGGGCTTCACCGCGCTCGATTTCAGCGTCTTCCATCCCGGCGGCAAGCTCGGCGCCAAACTGATGCTGGTGCGCGACGTCATGCACAAAGGAGAGGAGATTCCTAGGGTGACCGTCGACGCCCGGATGTCGGCGGCGGTCGTCGAGATTTCCAGCAAAAGATTTGGCTGCGTCGGCGTCTTCGATGGCGAGGGGCGCCTGGCGGGGATCATTACCGACGGCGATCTGCGTCGGCATATGAGGTCCGACCTGATGGATTTGCCGGTGACGCAGATCATGACTCGCGCGCCGATCACCATCGCGTCCGACGCGCTGGTGGCCGAGGCGTTGGAGGTCCTCAGCGGCAAGATTTCCGTTCTTCTCGTCGTCGACGACGACAAAACCGTTGTCGGAATCGTTCATCTCCACGACTTGCTGCGTCTTGGCGCAGCCTGAGCGAGCCACTTGCCGTCGCCACCGCGACGGCGAGGCGTCCCATAATTCCTTCCGGTATCTCGCATAGCGGGCGGTTTCCCTCCGCCGCCCGTCATGCTAACCACCCGCCATGACCACTCGCATCGACACTCGCTTCGCCGCTCTGCGCCAGGAGGGCCGCGCCGCTTTGGTGACTTTCGTCACCGCGGGCGATCCCGATCTTGCGACTTCGCTCGACATTCTCAAGGCGTTGCCGGCGGCCGGCGCCGACGTCATAGAGATCGGCATGCCGTTTACCGATCCGATGGCGGACGGCCCGGCGATCCAGGCCTCAGGCCTGCGCGCCCTCAAAGGCGGCCAGACCATGCGCCGCACGCTCGGACTGGTCGCCGATTTTCGCAAAGGCGATTCTACGACGCCGTTAATCCTGATGGGTTATTACAATCCGATCTATATTTACGGCGTCGACGCCTTCTTGCGTGACGCCAAGGCCGCGGGCGTGGACGGGCTCATCGTCGTCGACCTGCCGCCCGAAGAAGATGGGGAGCTTTGTTTGCCCGCGCTCAAGGCAGGGCTCAACTTCATCCGCCTCGCCACGCCGACGACCGACGATAAACGTCTTCCCGCCGTGCTCGCCAATACATCGGGCTTTGTCTATTACGTGTCGATCACGGGCATTACCGGCGCCGCGACCCCCGATTCAGGCAGGGTCGGCGCCGCCGTTGCGCGGATCAAGGCGCATACCCATTTACCCGTAGCGGTCGGTTTTGGCGTCCGGGACGCCGCGAGCGCTGCCGCCATCGCCGCCATCGCCGATGGCGTCGTGGTGGGTTCGGCGATTGTTGAGGCCGTGCGCGGTTCGCTCGTCGAAGGCGAAGCGAGCGCCAAAACAATACCGGCCGTGACGAATATGGTCGCCGATCTCGCAAGGGGCGTGCGGGGCGCCGCGCACGCCCTCGCAACATGATTGGCGGCAAGTCCTCTGGCGCGGGGCGGATGAAAGGGTTGCGATGAACTGGATTTCCAATGTCGTACCGCCGAAGATTCGCTCCTTCCTGAGGCGCGAGACGCCGGAGAATCTGTGGGTCAAATGTCCCGAGAGCGGCCAGCTTGTGTTCCACAAGGATCTCGAGGCCAATTTGTTCGTCGTGCCGGGCTCTGGCTATCACATGGCGATCGGCGCGAAAGCGAGGCTCGCCAATCTGTTCGACAATGGGCGCTACGACGAATTGCCGACGCCCGAAGTCCCCTCCGATCCGCTGAAGTTTCGCGACATCAAGCGCTATTCCGACCGCCTCAAGGAATATCGGACCAAGACCGGCGCGTCCGACGCCATAACGCTCGCTGCCGGCAAACTTGAGGGGCTGTCCGTCACCGTCGCCGTGCAGGATTTTGCGTTTCAGGGCGGCACGCTGGGCATGGCGGCCGGCGAGGCGATCATCGCCGGCATGACCGCGGCCCTGGAGCGGCGCACACCCTTCATCATCTTCACGGCTTCGGGCGGCGCCCGCATGCAGGAGGGCATGTTCGCACTGATGCAAATGCCGCGCACGACCGTCGCCGTCCGGCGGCTCCGCGCTGCCGGACTTCCCTATATTGTCGTGCTGACCAATCCGACGACCGGCGGCGTCACGGCTTCTTATGCGATGCTGGGCGACATTCACATCGCCGAGCCGGGTGCGGTTATCGGCTTTGCCGGCGCGCGCGTGATCGAGCAGACGATCCGCGAGAGGCTGCCCGAAGGTTTCCAGCGCGCCGAATATCTCAAGAGCCACGGCATGGTCGATATGGTTGCGCCGCGCGCCGAATTGCGCCCGCTTCTAGCCCGCTTGTGCAAGCTCCTCACCCATGCGCCTCAAACGGACTTGCCGGAACCGGCCGCCGCTTGAATCAGCCCCGCTTTTCAGTTCAGGCAGGAGAAGGCATGAACCAGCAGGATGCGATCCTCACGCGTTTCGCCCCGCTTCATCCCAAGCGGATCGATCTGTCGCTTGGCCGCATTGAGCGTCTGCTCGCCGATCTGGGCGCGCCGCAGAAGTGCCTGCCGCCCGTCGTCCATGTCGCCGGCACCAACGGCAAGGGATCGACGATCGCTTTCATGCGCGCCGCGCTCGAGGCGGCGGGCAAGCGCGTCCATGTCTATACATCGCCCCATCTCATCCGATTCAACGAGCGCATCCGGGTCGCGGGCGATCTCGTCGACGACGAGCGGATGTTCGCCGCTTTCGATCGATGCGAAGCGGTCAATGCCGGCCAGTCGATTTCGGTCTTCGAAATCACGACCGCCGCGGCTATTTTGCTGTTCAGCGAAATTCCCGCCGATTATCTGTTGCTCGAAGTCGGTCTTGGCGGGCGCTATGACGCGACCAATGTCATCGAGCGGCCCGTCGCGACCGTCATCACGCCCGTCTCGATGGACCATCCGGAATTCCTCGGCGAGACGGTCGAGAAGATCGCCTATGAGAAGGCGGGCATTCTGAAAAAGGGCGCGCCCGCCATCATCGCCGAGCAGGATTCGCGCGCGCTGGACGTGATCGAGCGCGAAGCGTTCCGTGTCGGCGCGCGGCCTATCGTCGGCGGGCGCGACTTCACCATGCATGAGGAAAACGGCCGGCTGGTGTTTCAGGACAGCGTCGGCCTTCTCGACATGCCGCTGCCGCGCCTGGTCGGCCGCCATCAGCACATCAACGCCGCCAATGCGCTGGCGGCTTTGCGCGCGATCGAGCCCGATTTAGGCGCGCGGGTGTTGGAGCAGGGCCTCGCGGAAGCCGATTGGCCCGCGCGGCTGCAGCGTCTGCGCAGCGGACGTCTCGTCGATCTTGCGCCGCCGCGGGCCGAACTCTGGCTTGATGGCGGGCATAATGAAGAGGGCGGGCGCGTGCTCGCCGAGGCCATGGCTGATTTCGAGGATCAGGCTTCGCGCCCGCTCGTGCTGATCTGCGGAACGCTGAGCACCAAGGACACGGCCGGCTTCTTGCGCCACTTCAAAGGGCTCGCGCAGGAAACGCTCGCCGTGCCGATATCGGGCGAACATGCGGGGCGACCGGCCGAGGAAGTCGCCGCCTTCGCCCAGAGCGTGGGGCTGAACGCCGCCGCCTGCCAGAGCGTGGAAGCCGCGCTGCGCTTCCTGGCCGCGAGAGACTGGCCCGTACCGCCGCGGGTTTTGATCGCGGGATCGCTATATCTGGCGGGACTGGTGCTAGAGGCGAACGGGACGCTGTTACGGTGAGCATAGGCGTTTGCAATCAGTCGTGTCGAGAACGCCCGCTGATCAAAGATGCCGCTCGAAGTCCATCCGGCCGTGCAGGACGCGCACGATGTCGATTCCGTCGTGGATCAGGCGGAAAAAGATGACGTGCGATCCGGCTGGGTATTTCCAATATCCCGCCTTGATCTCCTCGCAGGAGCGCGCCAGCTTCGGCGCGGCTGCGACGGTTTCGATCGCCGCCTGAATTTGTCGGATATAGGCTTCGGCCTGCCTGGTGTTCCAACGAGCGGCCGTGTAATCCCAGATTTCTTCGATGTCGGCCTGCGCGCGCGGTGAAAAGACAAAACCGCTCACGGCGCGGACGTTCCGGTCTCGCGTTTGCGGGCAATGAAGGCTTCGAAATCAAATGGCGTCGACGGGCCGCTGTTCTCGCCTTCGACGAGCGCGGCGCGCAAGGCGGCGAGCTTAGTTTCCTGTTCTTCGAGCAGCCTCAGTCCCGCGCGAACCACATCGCTGGCGTTGCCATAGCGTCCCTGCGTAACCTGTCCCTCAATGAAATCGCTAAAATGATCTCCGAGGCTGAAAGAGGTATTTTTGCCCATTGCGACGGCCTCCATTCATAATGTACCAAAAACTGGTATAAATAGCTACGTCAAATTTTCCTTCTGAGTTGCGACGGTGGCCGAAATCGCCAAAGCGACGCGAAGGTGGGCCACGCTCGGCGTCTTACGCCACCTTTCCAACAAGCCCACCCGCGAGCGCCTTCGCAATCAACGCCCGCGTTTCCTCAATCCCATACAGTGCGATGAATGAACCCAACCGCGGCCCGCGCTCCTCGCCCAGCAGCACCTGATAGATCATGTTGAACCAGTCGTTCGATACGCCCGGCCGTTCCGGCGTGGCGCCCTTGGCGTTCAAATCCTGATAGCGCGGGATCGGTCGGGCGAGATCGTAGAGCGCATGCTGGATCGTCTCCGCGTTCGCATCGCCGGGAAGCGCCGCCAGATTCGCCGACAGTGCCTCAAGCGCGGCGGTCTCGACATCGTCGGCGAGCCGATAGCGCTTCTTCGGCGCCACGAAATCGCGGAAATAGGCGACCGCGTAATGCACGAGCCGGTCCAGTCTCGGATGGGTCTCAGGCGAAACGGAGGGCGCATAGCGGCGCAGGAAGCCCCAGAGGACAACGGGATTCTCGCTGTTGGCGACCGCCGTTAGATTGAGCAGCATGCTGAAGGAGATCGGCGTTTCCGCGTTTTCGCCGTGGACGAGGCGTTCGGGCGCGGGCGGCGCCCCGGCGTGGATGTGCCAGACCGGATTGCCCAGGCGCTCCTTCCACTCCTGACGTGGATAGGCGTCGAGAAAGCCCAGATATTCATCGACCGTACGCGGAATGACATCGAAATAGAGCCGCTTGGCGGCCATCGGCTTCTGGAACATGAACAGCGACAGACTCTCCGGACTCGCATAGGTCAGCCATTCGTCGATCGAAAGGCCGTTGCCCTTTGATTTGGAAATCTTCTGGCCCTTGTCGTCGAGGAAGAGTTCGTAATTGAAGCCCTCCGGCGGCTGGCCGCCGATCGCGCGCGCGATCGCCGACGACAGCTTGACGGAATCGATGAGGTCCTTGCCCGCCATTTCATAATCGACGCCAAGCGCGACCCAGCGCATCGCCCAGTCGGGCTTCCATTGCAGCTTGCATTGGCCGCCCGTAACGGGCGTTTCGAACGCCTCGCCCGTATCGGGATCGCGCCAACTGATCGTTCCGGCCTTGGAATCATGTGCGAGGAGCGGGACCTGCATGACGATGCCGGTGCGCGGATGAATGGGCAGGAACGGCGAATAGGTGGCGGCGCGTTCCTCGCGCAGCGAGGGCAGCATGATTTTCTGAACCGCGTCGAACCGCGCCAGCACATGCAGCAGCGCCGCATCGAAACGCCCAGCCTTGTAATAAACGGTCGAGGAGGCGAATTGATAATCGAAGCCGAACGCGTCGAGGAACCTCTGCAGCCGCGCGTTGTTTTGGGCGGCGAAACTATCGTATTCGCCAAACGGGTCCGGCACCTGCGTGAGCGGCTTGCCGAGATGGGCTGCGATCAAGTCGCGGTTAGGGATGTTGTCAGGCGCCTTGCGTAACCCGTCCATATCGTCGGAAAAGGCGATCAATCGCGTTTTGATCGTATCTTCCGTCAGGACGCGGAAGGCGTGCCGCACCATGGTGGTCCGCGCGACTTCCCCGAACGTGCCCATATGCGGCAGACCCGATGGGCCATAGCCGGTTTCGAACAGGACTTCGCTTTGGCCGGTTCGCTGAACGCGCGCGACCAGCTTCCGCGCCTCCTCGAATGGCCATGCCTTCGAAGTCTGTGCGGCCTCGAGCGGGACGTTGGCGAAAGATAACGGCATTCTCTTGAACTTGCTCCTGAATCCGGCTTCCGGCGAAGGCCGGTCGCCGCGCACAGTAGAAAGACGCTTCGTCAAGTCAATCGTCGAGACTGTCGTTCGCGATTTTTGCCTCTAATGAAGCACCTTCCCATCACCGGATTCCCGAATGGACGTGCGCGCCAGTCCGTGCTCCGTCTTCCACCAGTGAAAGGGCCGCCACGCAAGATCTACCAGCGCCGCCCAGGCGGCGACAGAGACCAGGCAATAGTAGAGGGGGAGCAACGGGAGACATAGGCAGAGCCGCAAGAGGCGTCTGCGGCGCAGGGCCAGCATGATCGGAACGAGGATCGCGCCAAGTCCCGCGACCAGCAACAACAGCGTCAGCGCGGCGCCAATGACCTGGAGGATCGACCGCATCATGAACAGTTCGCCGTTCAGGCAGCGCCACAGCGAATAGCCAAGAAGCGCGGGACCCAACAGGCCGCCGAGCACCGGGCCGAGCATCAACGCCAACGCCGCCAAAGTGCGCATCCAGCCCAACTGGCCAAGTAGGCGGCGCGGATTGCGCAAATGAACCGCAAGGGTCTGTAGCCAGCCTTTGAGCCAGCGACGGCGCTGCCCGAACCAATTTTTGAGATTGGACGGCGCCTCCTCATAGGTGTCCGAGTCGATCGTGGCCACGCGGCGCGCGAAGCGGGCGAGGCGCAGACCGAGATCGGCGTCCTCGGTCACGTTCCACGCGTCCCAGCTTCCCGTGTGGCGCAGCGTTTGCCAGCGGAAGTGATTGGACGTCCCTCCAAGGGCGATGGGAGCGCCGAGCACGGCGAGGCCGGGATTGACGACGTCGAACAGCGCCGCGTATTCGATTGCGAAAAGCTTGGCCATCCAGAAGTCGTCGACATTGAAGATCGCGAGACGAGCCTGCAAGCAATCGATGCTTTTGTCTCGCGCAAAGCGGGCGGCGGCCCGGCGCAATTGGTTGGGGGCGGGCGCGTCCTCGGCGTCATAGATGACGATCAGATCGCCGCGAGCGAACGGGAGTGCGACGTTTAGCGCGCGCGGCTTGGTGGCGGGGGCCCCAGGCGGCGCGACAATGACGTCATAACGCGAGGGAAGCCTCATTTTCGCAAGCGCGGTCAGCGTTTCCAGATCGTCGCGTTCTACGACGATTTTGATGTCGAGCTTGGATTTTGGATAGTCGATTGCGTCGATGGCGCCGATGAGCTGCGTGACAATCTTCGCCTCGCGATAGAGGGGGGCGATGATCGAGTAGAGAGGCAGATCGAAGTCGTTCAGCGGCGGCGGCGCCTCGGTCGGCGCTGGCTTTGCCGCGGCGACAAGGCGCAACGCGGCGGCCGCGCCGAAAGCGAGCCAGAGGGCGATCGCGCAAAACACACGGAATTCCGCGGACCAAAGCGCTCCGACGAAAATCACGCAAAGCGCCAGGAGAGTGGCGCATGCCAATCGGCCGTTGGAAAAGATCGAGTGGGCGGAGAGCGTTGGATCCACCCCAGCGAGGGCGCCGGCGGCGTTCTCGGCCAATTGGCGAGCCATTTGACGCCGAACGATGGCGCCCAATCGTTGCGGCGCGGCGATGGCGTAATAGGTCGGCGAACGCCCGGCGGCGGAAGCCGCGAGCAGGGCCGCCACAGCCCTGCCGCGCGGCGCCACGACGGCGCTCAATCCCTCGGGGTTTGGCGCCAATCGCACGCTTCCGCGCGTCGCGGCCTCGGCGGGATTGAGGCATTCGGCGATTGCGATCTCGCCGCGATAGTACGCGAGCCCCACGCGCTGAGCGAGCAACCGGTAGAAATCATCTTCGCGCAGGTAACCTTCGCCGAGCAAGGCTTGATCGGCCGAAACGCCGCAGCGGACAGCCGCCTGCGTCGCGGCGAGCAATGAGGCGCGCGGCACGCCATAATCGGCCAAAAATGCGATTTCGATCGGGACGATGTCTCGATTCTCGCCTGGCGAACGGCGGTCGCTGCGCCCTATTGGCGTACGCGACCACTTCGCCGGAGCCCAGTCAGGCGTTGCAAACGGGGCTTGCGGGTCGAAAGCTGTCACGCGGGACGCCGACAAAATTTCTACAGGCAACAAACGATAATCGAAGGATTACTGAAATATCCCACAACCGTAAAGTGCAGAAAGTAAAATTGATCGAAAAATGCGACCGGGGTTAGAGTGCCAAATCGACTGGCTGCGCCCCGCATCAACAAGGCAATCTCTTCATCATGCGTCGACCGCATTTTTCCAATTTTTTGTTCGCGCTGATGGCGATCTTCTTTTTGGTCGCGGCGGCAAACGCGCAGGACGCACGTGTCGCGACGCCAAGCTTCTGGGATCCGGGCCTTCAACGCGAGCGGCCCGATCTATCGGGACTTCGCGCCATCCGTTTCCTCACCGACGACGACTATCCACCGCTCAATTTCGCTTTGGCGGACGGTTCGCTCGCGGGTTTCAACGTCGAAATCGCCCGGGCCGTCTGTGAGGAATTGCAGGTGGGCTGCACCATTCAGGCGCGCCGTTGGGACACGATCGTCGATTCGCTGCTCGAAGGTAAAGGAGACGCCATTATCGCGTCGATCGCCGCGACGCCGGCGACGCGCGGCAAAATCGACTTCACCCAACCTTATTATCGAACGCCTGCCCGTTTCGTCGTGCGTAAGGACTCGCCCCTTCGCGACGCAACGCCTGCGACCTTGGCCGGCAAGACGATCGGCGTTATCGCGGGCTCGGCCCATAGGGCCTTTCTCGATGGGTTCTTTCCCGGGATAATTCAGAAGACCTATCCCGACGCCGCAGCCCTGTATGAAGCATTGCGTAAGGGTTCGATCGACGCTCTGTTCGGCGACGGCCTGTCGTTGGCGATATGGCTCAACGGCGCCGCGTCGGACGATTGCTGTGCGTTCAAGGGCGGCGCTTATACCGAGAGCCGGTTTTTTGGCGAAGGCGTCGGCATCGCGCTGCGCAAGGAGGACACGACGCTGCGCCGCGCATTGGATTGGGCACTCGCCCGCTTGGCGGCGCGCGGAATCTACGCCGAACTCTACCTCAAATATTTTCCGGTCGGCTTTTATTAGGCGCCTATCCCTTGTTGGCTGTCGGCTCGATATGACCGCCGAAACCCTTGCGCATGGCGGAGATGATTTTCTCCGCGAAAGTGTGGCTTTGGCGCGAACGGAAACGCGTATAGAGCGCCGCCGATAAAACCTCGGCTGGCACCGCCTCCTCAATCGCCGCCATGATCGTCCAGCGACCCTCGCCCGAATCTTCGACAAAGCCGGAATACGAATCGAGGCCGCCCTCATGCGCCAGCGCCGAGGCGGTCAAATCGAGCAGCCATGACGTAATCACGCTGCCGCGCCGCCAGACTTCCGAAATATCGGCCAGATCCAGAGAGAAGCGATGCTCGGGTTTGAGCGCCTCGCTGTCGGCATGGCGCAGGATATCGAAGCCTTCGGCGTAGGACTGCATCATGCCGTATTCGACGCCATTATGGACCATTTTGACGAAATGGCCGGCGCCGCAAGGCCCGGCATGCAGATAGCCTTCTTCGACGCGCGGATCGCGCCCCTCGCGGTTCGGCGTTTGCGAAACGTCGCCACGGCCGGGCGCCAAGGCCTTGAACAAGGGATCGAGCCGCCGCACGACTTTTTCGTCGCCGCCGATCATCATGCAATAGCCGCGCTCCAGCCCCCAGACGCCGCCGCTGGTGCCGACATCGATATAATGAAGGCCTTTTTCGGCGAGCGTCGCGCCGCGCCGAACGTCATCCTGCCAGAACGTATTGCCGCCATCGATGATGACGTCGCCGGCGGCAAGCAGAGGCGTCAGGGCTGTGATCGTCTGTTCGGTCGGCGCGCCGGCGGGCAGCATGACCCACACGGCGCGCGGCGTTTCGAGGGAGGCCACAAGATCCTGGAGGGAGCCAGCGAAATGAGCGCCCTCTGCGGCCAGCGCCTTGCCCGGCGCCGGATCGCGATCATAAACGCTGCAGGAATGATTGTTGCGCATGAGCCGACGCACGATATTGGCGCCCATCCGCCCCAGCCCGATCATGCCCAGTTGCATTATTCGTCTCCCTTGGATTGCCAATATGCGACGCAGCGGGCCTTCGCGGTCCGAAAATCTCAGTCTTTCGCGCGCTCGACGTAAGAGCCGTCCTCGGTCTGGATGACGACGCGCGTGCCGGCGGAAACATGCGGGGGCACCATCGCCCGCGCGCCATTGGAAAGTTTGGCCGGCTTATAGGAAGAAGAGGCGGTCTGGCCCTTCATCGCCGGTTCTGTCTCCATGACTTCCAGCGTCACGCGGGGCGGCAATTGAATCGCCACGGCCGTGTCGTTGAAAATCGACAGGATAACCTTCATGCCCTCCTGCAACCATTGCCCCTGGTCGCCGATAACGTCGGTCGCCACCTGCATCTGGTCGAAGCTCTCATCATTCATGAAATGATGACCATCGGCGTCGGAATAGAGATAACTGAAATTGCGGTCCTCGACGAAGGCGCGCTCGACCTGTTCAGTCGTCTTGAATCGATCCGTCACCTTCACGCCGTCGGAAATGCGCCGCATGTCGATCTGCGTCGTGGGCGTGCCCTTGCCGGGATGAAAGCTTTCGGCCGATAGAACGACGCAGAGCTGACCGCCCTCCCGCTCGATGATATTGCCTTTTCGGATCGAGCTTGCGATGACTTTCACGTCTTGGGTCCTTAGATAGAGTCTGCGGCGACCGCCTGAAAAACGCGCCGATCGCGCGCTTGCGCTATTGCGGCGGGCAACATACCGATTTTGCCGCCAAAGGCCAGACGGATTGTTCCGCGCGGTCAAAAGGCGTCGCCTGGATAGATTGCCCGCTTTGAAACCGCCTTCCCCATACTGGTCGAAAGATCGCCACGCCGATCGCCGTCCGCGACTGCTGGCGCGCGCGCGCATCATCGGCGCGTTGCGGCATTATTTCGAGCGCCAGGGCTTTGTCGAGGTCGAACCGGCCATATTGCAGGCCTCGCCGGGCAATGAGGCGCATCTGCACGGATTTGCGACGGAAATCATCGGTTCGGACGGCGCGGCCGGAAAGGCTTTTCTGCACACGTCGCCGGAATTTGCGATGAAAAAGTTGCTGGCGGCGGGCGAGGAACGCATCTTCGCGTTTTCGAGAGTCTTCCGGAACCGCGAACGTGGCGCTTTGCATGCGCCCGAATTCACCATGCTCGAATGGTATCGCGCCGGCGCCGACTACGAAGCTTTGATGGACGATTGCGCGGAAATCATCGCCATCGCGGCCGGCGAGGCGGGGGCGCGAAATCTACGTTTTCGCGGGCGCGACGCCGATCCTTTCGTCCAACCCGAGCGGCTCAGCGTCAGGGACGCCTTCTTGCGCCATGCCGGCATCGATCTCTTTGAGAGCCTGACGATGGATGGTGGGACGGCTGATCGGGCCAGGATCGCGGCGCAAGCCGTGGCTGCGGGCCTGCGGGTCGCCCCGGACGACAATTGGTCCGATATTTTCAGCCGGATATTGAGCGAAAAAATCGAGCCGGCGCTGGGGCTTGGGCGTGCGACCGTGCTTTGCGAATATCCCGCCCGCGAGGCGGCTTTGGCGCGCGTCAACGCTCGCGATTGTCGCCTGGCGGATCGCTTCGAACTTTACGCCTGCGGCGTCGAACTCGCCAACGCCTTTGGCGAATTGACCGATTCCGCCGAACAGCGGCGGCGGTTCGAGGAGGAAATGTCTGAAAAACAACGCGTTTACGGCGAGACTTATCCGATCGATGAGGATTTTCTCGCCGCGCTCGATCATATGCCCGCCGCGAGCGGCGCCGCGCTCGGGCTTGACCGTCTCGTCATGCTGACCTGCGGCGCCGAGCGGATCGAAGATGTTCAATGGACGCCGGTTTTTGATCCCTCATGGGGAGTCAAAGCATGACGGGCGCCCCGCTTCTCGATAAAGCCCGCGCCGAACTAGGCCGCGTGTTCGGCTTTCCCGGCTTTCGTCCCGGCCAGGAGGAAATCATCGGGGCGACGCTGCGCGGCGAAGACGTGCTGGCCGTCATGCCGACCGGCAGCGGCAAGTCCTTATGCTATCAACTGCCGGCGATGGCGCGCGAAGGGCTTGCGCTGGTGGTCTCTCCGCTGATCGCGCTGATGCGCGATCAGGTCGCCCAATTGCGCGAACTTGGCATATCGGCGGCGGCGCTGAATTCGGCTTCCGACGTCAACGAACGCCGGCGCGTCGCCGAAGCCTTGCGCGATCGCTCGCTGCGTTTGCTGTATGTCGCCCCCGAGCGGCTGGTGCGCGACGATATGATCGCGCTGCTCAGAAACGCCAAAATCGACCTTTTCGCGATCGACGAAGCCCATTGCGTCTCGCAATGGGGGCATGATTTCAGACCCGAATATATGCGCCTGCGCGACGTCGCCGAAGCGCTCGGCGGCGTCCAGACGATCGCGGTTACGGCGACTGCCGATGGACCGACGCGCGCCGACATTGTCGCGCGTTTGTTCACCCGCCGTCCGCGCATCTTCGTGCGCTCCTTCGATCGGCCGAACCTGTTTCTCGCCATGCGGCCCAAAGCCAATGCGACGCGTCAACTCGCTGATCGGCTGGAGGCGCACAAGGGTGAAAGCGGCATTATCTATTGCGCGTCGCGACGGCGCACCGAAGAACTGGCGGAAGAGTTCTCGCGCCAGGGGCGACGTGCGCTGCCCTATCACGCCGGCCTCGACCATCAGGCGAGGGCGCGAAACCAGGACGAATTTCTCCAGAATGACGGCGTGATCGTCTGCGCCACGATTGCTTTCGGCATGGGCATCGACAAACCGGACGTGCGCTTTGTCTTTCACGCCGATATGCCCTCCTCGGTCGAAGCCTATTACCAGGAGATCGGACGCGCGGGGCGCGACGGCCTGCCCGCTGACACATTCACGCTTTATGGCGCGGGCGACATCGCGCTGCGCCGCCGGCAGATCGCCGAAGGCGACGCGCCGGACGCGCGCAAACGCGTCGAAGAGAAGAAGCTCGACGATCTCGTCTCGTTATGCGAATCCGCGCGTTGCCGCCGCCAGGTCCTGCTCGGGCTGTTTGGCGAGGAGGCCGAACCTTGCGGCCATTGCGACGTCTGCGAGGGCGGCGTGCGCCTCATCGATGGGCGGCTCGATGCGCAAAAGGCGATGTCGGCCGTCCTGCGCACATCGGGACGCTTCTTCTTCGGGCATCTGGGCAATATCCTCGCGGGCAAGGCGACCGATGCGGTGCGCCAATACGGCCATGACAGCCTGAAGACTTTCGGGGTGGGGCGCGAGCGTACGCCCGCCGACTGGCGCGGCGTTCTGCGCCAATTGCTTTCAGCGAAACTGATCGCGCACGATCCTTCGGACCGAGATCGCCTCGTTGTGACGGAGGAGGGGCAAAAAGTCCTGCGCGGACAGGAGACGTTTTCGCTGCGCGAAGACGTCGTTTCGAAAAAACCGCGCCGCCGCGGCGAGGCTTTCGCGTCGCCAGGCGATGCCGACGCCGACATTCTCAACGCGCTGAAGGCGCTGCGGACCGATCTGGCGCATCGCCAGCATCAGCCCGCCTATGTCATCTTTCCCGACCGCACGCTGATCGAAATGGCGGCGCGCCGGCCGCGAAATCTTGAAGAGCTCGCCGCCATCCATGGCGTCGGAATCGCCAAGCTGCAGAAATACGGCGCGGCGTTCCTCGCGGTCATCCAGAGTCATGCCGATGCCTGAAATGCCTGAGGTCGAGACGGTGCGCCTGGGTCTGGCGCCGGTCCTGGTCAATGAGAAGATCGACGCGATCGAGCAGCGCCGGGCAAACCTGCGCTTTCCCTTCCCCGAGCGCTTCGTCGAGCGTCTTGTCGGCCGGCGGGTCGAGAGCCTGTCACGACGCGCAAAATATATTCTCGGCGCCCTCGACAGTGGAGAGACGCTCATCATGCACCTTGGCATGTCCGGCTCTTTTCGCATCGAGCGCGAAGATGAGGAAACGCCGGGGGCCTTCCATTTCGAGCGCTCGAAGATCGCTGCTCATGATCATGTCGTCTTCCACCTCGCGAGCGGGGCGCGCATCACCTACAATGATCCCCGCCGCTTCGGTTTCATGCAGCTCGCGCGGACGGACAAGTTGGCGGCGCATCCGTTGTTTTCCCGGCTTGGCGTCGAGCCGCTCGGGTCCGATTTTGATTCTTCGGTCCTGGCGCGGCTGTTCGTCGGCCGAAAATCGCCTCTGAAGAGCGCGCTGCTGGATCAAAGCCTCGTCGCAGGTCTCGGCAATATCTATGTCTGCGAAGCCTTGCACCGGGCGGGTTTGTCGCCGCTGCATGAAGCCGCGGCGATCGCAGGTCCCGGGGGCAGGCCGACAGCCAAAGCCAAGCGGCTCGCCGCGGCGATACGCGCGGTTCTGGAAGAGGCCGTCGCGGCCGGCGGCTCGACATTGCGCGATCATCGCCAGACGGACGGTGCGCTTGGCTATTTCCAGCATTCCTTCCTCGTTTACGGCAAGGAGGGCGCCGCCTGCCGCCGCGCGCCTTGCGCGGGGACGATTGTCCGGGTCGTGCAATCGGGTCGTTCGACCTTCTATTGCCCGGCCTGTCAGCGATAGCGGAACCGCAGACGGCGAGCGTAGGTCTTTGTTTGGCCGTATTTTTTATCCTTTTGGCGCGGCGGTTTCACTTTGACGAGAAATGCGTTAGACCACGCGCGCATTTTTTAAGGAAATATCAGACGTGCCCTATCTCTCGACGCGCGGAGAGGCGCCGAAACTCGGCTTTTCCGACGCGCTTTTAGCCGGCCTCGCCAGGGATGGCGGCCTGTATGTTCCCCAAGTCATGCCGACGATGGAGCCAGCGGCGATTGGCGCTCTCGCGGGTCTCCCCTATGCGGAAGCCGCCACAAGAGTGGTGCTGCCCTTCACGGACGGCGCCCTGAGCGAGGGTGAACTCGCCGCCATGGCGCAGGAGACCTATGCGGGCTTTCGCCACCCGGCGAAGGCGCCATTGGTTCAGATCGACGACAATCTCTATGTGCTTGAATTGTTTCATGGCCCGACGCTGGCGTTCAAGGATTTCGCCATGCAATGGCTCGGCCGGCTCATGAACCATGTGCTGCAAAAGCGCGGCGCGCGAGCCACGATCGTCGGCGCCACTTCGGGCGATACCGGGGCGGCGGCGATCGAGGCTTTTGGCGGTCAATCGCAGTCGGACATATTCATCCTCTATCCGCACGGACGGGTGTCGGATGTGCAGCGTCGGCAAATGACGACGGTCGACAGGCCCAACGTGCATGCGATCGCTCTTGAGGGCAATTTTGACGATTGTCAGACCATTCTTAAAGGCCTGTTCAACGACCTGGCCTTCCGCGACGCGGTTGCGCTATCGGGCGTCAATTCGATCAACTGGGCGCGCATCGTCGCCCAGATCGTCTATTATTTCACGAGCGCTGTGAGCCTCGGCGCGCCTGCACGGCGCGTGTCCTTCACGGTTCCGACCGGTAATTTCGGCGACATATTCGCCGGGTTTTGCGCCAAGAAGATGGGTTTGCCCATCGAGCGGTTGGTGATTGCGACCAACGAGAACGATATCCTCGCAAGAATGCTGGCCAGCGGCGTCTATGAGACGCGCGGCGTCGTTGCGACGCAATCGCCTTCGATGGACATTCAGATCTCCTCCAATTTCGAGCGTCTGCTGTTCGAGGCTTATGGCCGCGACGCCTCGGCGCTGCGCGCGCTGATGGCGGGGTTCGCGCAATCGGGGAGGTTTTCGATTGCGCCCGGCCCCTTGAAAGCCATACGCGACGAGTTCGACGCCTTTACGACCGACGAAGCGAGTTGTGTGCAGGAAATGGCGCGCGTTTATCGCGAAAGCGGCTATGTCCTCGATCCCCACACGGCTGTCGCGGTTCACGCCGCGCGCCGCGCGCTGGCGCGTGATCGACGGGTTCCGATGATCGTTCTGAGCACAGCCCATCCCGCCAAATTCCCCGACGCGGTCGAACGGGCGATCAAGGTCCGTCCACCTCTGCCGCCTCATCTGGCCGATCTGATGAGCCGCCAGGAGCGCTTCACCGTTCTGCCCAACGATCGGGGCGCCGTCGAGCGTTTCATCCGTGAGCGGGCTCAGGCATGAGCGTCGAAATCACCACGCTTGCGTCCGGTCTTCGCGTCGTCACCGACGCGATGCCCCATCTCAAGACAGCTTCGTTCGGCGTTTTTGTCGGCGCCGGATCGCGGCATGAGCGCACGCACGAGCATGGATTGTCGCATTTGCTCGAGCATATGGCTTTCAAAGGCACGCGCCGGCGCAGCGCACGCGACATCGCCGAGGAGATCGAGAACGCCGGCGGCGACCTCAATGCCGAGACCAGCGTCGAGCAGACGGCCTATCTCGCGCGTGTGCTCGGCGAGGACGCCGGGCTCGCGCTCGATATTCTCGCCGACATTCTCACCGAGAGCCAATTCGACGCCGGCGAGCTGGAGCGCGAGAAGGGCGTGATCCTGCAAGAGATCGGCGCCGTCGAAGATGCGCCCGACGATCTCATTTTCGATCTGTTCACTTCGGCGGCATGGCCCGAACAGCCAATCGGGCGCCCGATTCTAGGCACGCGCGAACGCGTCAGCGCCTTCGACCGCAACGCGATCGATGGCTATCTGCGCCACCATTATCAGGCTGGCGCCACGATTGTGGCGGGCGCCGGCGCCGTCGCGCATGCTGAAATCGTCGAGATCAGCGCCAGGCGCTTTGAGTCCCTTGGCCGCAAGGAATCGCCAGCCGCATCGCCCGCATCCTACCGCGGGGGCGAGATTCTACTGAAGAAGCCTCTTGGGCAAACCCATATCGTCGTCGGATTCGAAGGGCGCGCGGTTCATGCCGACGACCATGACGCGGCGCATGTTTTCGCCGCGGCGGCCGGCGGCGGCATGTCGTCGCGACTGTTTCAGGAAGTGCGCGAAAAGCGCGGCCTCGCCTATTCGATCTATTCGTTTCATTGGGCCTATTCGGATGTCGGGCTCATGGGATTTTATGCGGGAACCTCGCCCAAGGACGCCGGCGAGTTGATGGCCGCGGCGCTCGACTGCCTCGCCGAGGCCGCAGCGACGCTGAGCGAAGAAGAGATTCAGCGCGCCAAAGCGCAGATGAAAGTGTCCTTGCTGACCGCGCTTGAATCGTCGGGCGCCCGCGCGCAGCAGGTCGCGCGCCAGATTCTCGTCTACGGACGGCCTCTCAGCACACAAGAAATGATCGCGCGCATCGAAAGGCTGAATGTCGCGGATGTTCGCGCGGCGGGCGCGGCGATGCTCGGGTCGACCCCCACCGTCGCGGCGATCGGCCGTACCGGCAAAGTCTTGGACCAGGCGCGCGTCGCCCGTCGCCTGGCCGGAATTTGAGGGCGGCATGGCTCTATTCCGCATCACCAGAGCCGTCGATCCCGCCCCGCTCCTGCGCGGCGAAGGGCTCTATCTGCGCCCAGCCCAAAGCGACGACTATCCGGCCTGGTCAAATCTACGCGAGAACAGCCGCGAATTTCTGACGCCCTGGGAGCCGACTTGGCCGTCCGACGACCTCACGCGCGGTGCTTTCCGTCGCCGCCTGCGGCGCCAGGCCGAGGAGATCGCGCGCGACGAATCTTTCGCCTTCCTCATTTTCGAGGACCGCTCAAATATCTTGTTGGGCGGCATCACGATCGGGGGGATCAGGCGCGGCGTCGCGCAGGCGGCCTCGCTTGGCTATTGGATGGGCGCCCCCCATGCCGGCAAGGGCCATATGACGCGGGCGGTCGCCGTCGCCGTCGCCTTTGGATTTTCGACCTTGCGTCTCCATCGTCTGGAGGCGGCCTGCATCCCCAGCAATATCGCCTCGGCGACTTTGCTGGAGCGCAACGGCTTTCAACGCGAAGGTTTCGCCCGCGCCTATTTGTGCATCGACGGCGTGTGGCGGGATCATTATCTGTTCGGCCTTTTGGAAGGCGACGCCGCGCGCGGTCAGGCGCTGCGGGGGCCAAACGTTGGCTGATCGCGGCTTGCCCCTCAGGCGCCAAGACGCTACCAGTCCCCGGGCGCCTGTTCAGCAGGGAGGGGCGGAGCGTTCTTCATTGAGGACGCCGCCAAGCAAGACGACGCGCCGCGCAAAGGACGAAGGTAAACCATTGCATCGCTTGCTTCGCCTTGCCGCGCTGCTTTTCTGCATCGGCATCGGCTGCCAATCCGCCTTCGCGGTGCAATCGGTACGCGTCCCGGTCGATGCCGACGCAATCGATCTCACCGGCGCGGTTGAACATTACAGCGCGCAGGGGGACCGCATTCAGGTTTCGACCGCGCCTGGCGCCGACGGCATCGTGCGCCGCATCGAGGTCAGCGCGCTGGAGGCGGGCGGCCAGCCGTCCTGGATTGTTTTCGCCCTGACCAACGATTCGGACGAGCAATTGGTGCGCCTGATCGTTGCGCCCCACTACCGACTTGTCGGTTCCGGCGTGATATGGCCCGATCTCGGCTCAACGCGCATCACGACCATTACCGCGAGCGAGGGCAATCCCCCCGAGCGGGACGACAGGGTGGATTCCGACGTTTTCCGGTTGACGCTGGACCCTGGCACGACGGTCACGTACGTCGCGGAGTTGCGGACGCCGAACCTGCCGCAAATCTATCTCTGGGAGCCAGACGCTTTCAAGGAAAAGGCGACCAGCCTGACCCTGTATCAGGGAATCGTCATTGGCATAGCCGGCCTGCTGGCTCTGTTTCTGACGATTGTTTTTGTCGTCAGAGGCGCATTGATCTTTCCGGCCGCCGCCGCGCTGGCTTGGACGGTGCTGGCCTATGTCTGCATCGATTTCGGCTTCTGGCGCAAAATATTCGGCTTCGAGGACGAGGCTGAACGCATATGGCGCGCCGGGGTGGAGGCGACGCTCGGCGCCACACTGATCATTTTTCTGTTCGCCTATCTCAATCTGCGGCGCTGGCATGTGCGCTATTCGCATATCGCCGCCGTATGGCTTTTGCTGATGGCGGCGGTCGTCGCGCTGTCGATCTACAATGCGCCGATCGCCGCCGGCGTCGCCCGCATTTCTATCGCAACCGTCGCCGGCGTCGGATTTATTCTCATTCTCAACATGGCGGCGCGCGGATCCGATCGCGCCGTCATGTTGATTCCAACGTGGTTCCTGCTGCTCGTTTGGGTCGCCGGCGCCAGCTTCACGGTTATGGGGACATTCACCAATGACCTCGCCGCGCCCGGGTTGATTGGCGGTCTGGTGCTGATCGTCATGCTGATCGGCTTCACGGTGATGCAAAACGCCTTTTCGGGATCGAACGTGTCGAATGTCCGCGGCGCCGACGCCGAGCGACGCGCATTGGCGATGACCGGTTGCGGCGACGCGATATTCGATTGGGATGTCGATCTCGACCAGATCCACGTCGGCTCGGAGATTGAAGGCCAGCTTGGCCTTAAGCGCGGCGCGCTGGAGGGCCCCGCCGCGTCCTGGCTTGATGTCCTTCACCCGATGGATCGCGACCGGTACAAGGCGGCCCTCGACGGCCTCTTGCAGCAGCGCTGCGGCCGCATCAACCACGATATTCGACTGCGCGCCGCCGATGGCCACTATTTCTGGTTCGTCATGAAAGCGCGTCCGGTGGTCAATGCGGAAGGCGAGGTCGTTCGCGTGATCGGCGCTTTGTCCGACGTCACCGAGATCAAGACCGCCGAAGAGCGCATGCTGCATGACGCGGTGCATGACAATCTGACCGGCCTGCCCAACAGGGAATTGTTCTTCGACAGATTGGATACAGCGCTGGTCGCCGCGCGAAAGCCGGGCGCTTCGCGCCCCGCGGTGCTGGTGATCGATATCGACCGCTTCAAGCAAATCAATGAAGCCATCGGCCTTTCATTCGGCGATTCGGTTCTTCTGACGGTCGCGCGGCGCCTCGCCCGCAATCTGGCGCCGGGCGACACGCTGGCGCGCCTCGCCGGCGATCAATTTGGCGCCATCGTCATGATGGACGACAGCGCCGGCCAAATCGACGAAATCGCCGAAACCATCCGCAATAATCTGGCCACCCCGATCAGCTTTGGCGAAAGGGAAGTGGCGCTTACCGTGTCAATCGGCGCCGCTCTGTTCGATCCTCAGCTTCCCAGCAAAGGCAGCGAGCTTCTCAAGGACGCGGAGATCGCCATGGTCAACGCCAAGAAAAACGGCGGCAATCACGCCGCCTATTTCGAGCCGGCGATGCGCGCTCAACGTTCCGATCGCCCCTCCCTTGAGGGCGACCTGCGCCGCGCTCTGGATCGGGGGGAAATCAAGGTTTTTTTCCAACCGATCGTGCGGTTGGAGGATCGCACCGTCGCGGGGTTTGAAGCGGTGTTGCGCTGGCAGCATCCTAGGCTCGGACTCTTGAGCGCGGCCGATTTCATGCCCGTGGCCGAGGAGACCGGCCTTGTCGTCGACCTCGGTATTTTTGCGATGCAACAAACCGCGCGCGAACTCTCCGCCTGGCAGAAGGCGCTGGAGGTCGAACCGCCAATCTTTGCGAGCATCAACGTCTCGTCGCGCCAATTGCTGCGGCACGATCTGTTGAAGGATGTGCAGGCGACGCTCAATCGAAGCTTTGTTCTACGCGGCACATTGAAACTGGAGCTGACCGAAAGCCTCGTCATGGAGAACCCGGAATTCGCGGCGCAGATGCTCCAGCGAATCCGCGAGATCGGCGCCGGGCTCTCGCTCGACGATTTTGGAACCGGCTATTCCTCGCTCGGCCATCTCCAGCGCTATCATTTCGACACGCTCAAGATCGACCAATCGCTGGTTCGCCAGAACGCCGTCGGCGCCCGTCCGGTCATTTTGCGATCCGTCATCGCGATGGCTCATGATCTGGGAATGGACGTTGTCGCGGAGGGCGCGGAGACGGAATCGGACGCCGTCGAATTATCGCAGCTTGGCTGTGAGTTTGCCCAAGGCTTTGCTTTTGGCCAGCCGCTCAGCGCCGCGGATGCGCGCAAGCTCATGGGCGCCGAGGCGGGTTGAATCGACGGCGCTCTTGTGGAAGGCGGGGAGAAGCAGGCCTTTCCCCTTGCCTCGGCGCCGATCAGCGCCGATCTATGACCAGAGGCTTCAATGAAGTTCCCGCCCGCCTTCCTCGATGAAATACGCGCGCGCCTGCCGGTCTCGGAGGTGGTGGGGCAGCGCGTCAAATTGAAGAAGCAAGGGCGCGAATGGGCGGGCCTGTCGCCGTTCAACGCCGAGAAGACGCCTTCTTTTTTTGTCAACGATCAGAAGGGCTTCTATCACGATTTCTCGTCGAGCAAGCATGGCGACGCCTTCGACTTCCTGATGGAGACAGAAGGCCTGAGTTTTCCCGAGGCGGTCGAACGCCTAGCCGGGATGGCTGGCCTGCCCATGCCTGTCCACTCGCAGGAAAGCCAGGAGCAGGAGAAAAAGCGCTCCTCGCTGCACGAGGTCATGGTTCTCGCGGCCCAGTTTTTCGAACGCACGCTTCAAGAGAAGGCTGGCGCCAAGGCGCGGGGCTATCTTGCCGACCGGCGGCTCGACGCCAATGTCCAGCGGGAGTTTTCGCTAGGCTATGCGCCGCCCGATCGCTTTACGTTGCGCGACGCTTTGGCGGCCAAAGGCGTCAGCGCGGAGGATATGATCGCCTGCGGACTGCTGGTGCATGGCGAGGATATCGCGGTCCCCTATGATCGCTTCCGCGATCGCGTGATGTTTCCGATCCATGATCGTTCCGGCCGCGTCATCGCGTTTGGTGGGCGCGCGATGGACTCGAGCGTCAAGCCGAAATATCTCAATTCCCCCGAAACCGGGCTTTTTCATAAGAGCTCCGTCCTCTTCAACCATCATCGCGCCCGTAAGGCCGCGCATGACACGGGCGAGGCGATCGTCGTCGAAGGCTATGTCGACGTCATCGCTATGTCGCAGGTCGGCTATCCCAACACCGTCGCCCCGCTTGGCACGGCGCTCACCAGCGAGCAGTGCGAATTGTTGTGGCGCATGGCCGCCGAACCGATCCTGTGTTTTGACGGAGACAAAGCAGGCCAGAAAGCGGCGTTCCGCGCTATTGACATGGCGCTCCCGTTGATTGGCCCGGGCAAGACCTTGCGCTTTGCACGGCTGCCCGAAGGGCAGGACCCGGACGATCTCGCCCGATCCGAGGGCGAAGCGGCGATCGCGCAGGTCATTGCGGCGGCAAAGCCGCTGGCCGAAATGCTGTTCCTGCGCGAGACGGAGGGGCAGCGTTTCGATACGCCTGAGCGGCGCGCGGCGCTGGAGCGGCGGTTGCGGGAATTGACCAGGACGATCGCCGACGAGACGCTTCGTCGCCATTATCAGGAGGATATGGAGGCGCGCCTGTCGACCTTCTTAGGCTCGGGCAAACCCGCCGCAGCCCCACGAAAGTGGGAGCCCCGAGGGGGCGGCGGCAGGAGCGGATGGCGGCCCAATTTCGCCAATCAGGGCCCGCGGCTTGGCCTGGCCGGCCAACCGTTGCCAAAAAGGCAGGGGCTCATGGGCAGGCCAAAGGACGCACCCAGGGACATTGTCATCCTGGCGATCGTCATCAATCACCCCGACCTGATGGAGCGCCATATCGAAGAAATCGCCGCGCTCGACCTGTCCAATCGAACCCTGGCCGCTTTTCGCGACCAGTTTCTGGCCCTGGCGCTGGAATCGCCCGCGCGCGTTGAGGCGCTGGAGGCGGCGCTTATGGAGGAGCGCGATCGCATCCTTCGGCTGGCCTCGCAAATGCCCGTTTGGTGGTGTTTACGCCCGGAGGCGGATTCTTCGGACGCGGATCAGGTTTTACGTCAGACGCTGGCCTTGCATCGCAAGGCGCGGGCGCTAAATAAGGAATTGAAATTAGCGGAGAAAGCGCTGGCGACCGACGCCAACCCTGAAATCAACGAGCAGAGCTTCGGCAGATTACGCGATATCAAGGAAAATCTGGCCGATTTGGCCAATGCGGAAGCGGCTATTGAAGGATTTGGCGCGCTTTCCGGCCGGAAAGCGCCCCCTGTTTGATCGTCGCCCTGCCAGCCCATGGACTCACGGTTAACGAAGGGTTAGGGGCTATGGCCGATTTTGGGGTTGACGAATCAATCGCGCATTTCTGGAAAATGTGAGTCCACTTTTCCCTGGAAATGAGACAGAACGATGCGCCCGCCGCTCTCCTTGCGCGGTGAACCATCGAGCCCGCGATGCGTTGACAGCGGATCGGCCGCCGATTGACCCTTATTGACAAATTCGCGTTTCGGCGTGGAACCGACGGAGTAGAGCATATGGCGAAAAAAGACGAGCAGAAAGTCGAAGGCGAGGCCGCTGTCGTGGAGACCGTGGACAGCCCGTTGCTCGATCTTACCGATGCCGCCGTCAAGCGCATGATCAAGATCGCCAAGAAGCGCGGCTGGGTGACCCATGAGGAATTGAACGCGGTGCTGCCCTCCGAAGAAATATCTTCGGATCAGATCGAGGATATGAACTCGATGCTGAATGAAATGGGCATCAACGTCGTCGACAATGAAGACGCCGAAGAGGCCGAAAAGGAGAGCACGGAGGGCTCCGAAGAGGAGGAGTCCGAAGGCGGCGAGGTCGCCGAGACCGCGCGCCCGACGGCCGTTGCGACCCGAAGCTCGGAACCCGCCGAGCGCACCGACGATCCCGTGCGCATGTATCTGCGCGAAATGGGCTCGGTCGAGCTTCTCTCCCGCGAGGGTGAAATCGCCATCGCCAAGCGCATCGAGGCGGGCCGCGAGGCGATGATCGCTGGATTGTGCGAAAGCCCGCTCACCTTCCAGGCCATCATCATCTGGCGCGACGAACTCAACGACGCCAAGATTCTGCTGCGCGACATCATAGACCTTGAGGCCACTTATGCCGGCCCGGACGGCAAGAAGGCGCCTAAGATCGATATGACTGCGCCGGGCGCCGCCGAAGCGCTCGCCGCCCAGCAGCGGGAGCGCGCCCCTGCGACCGCGCCGCAAACGCCGCCCGCCGGTTTCGATGGCGAAGCGTCGCCAGCGTCCGAGAATTTCGACGACGAAGACGATATGGAAAATTCCGTATCGCTTTCGGCGATGGAAGCCGAACTCAAGCCCAAAGTGCTCGAGACCTTCGACCGCGTCGCCGACGCCTACAAGAAATTGCGCCGCCTGCAGGACCAGAATGTCGAGAACAAGCTCAAGAATGAGACTTTGTCGCCGGCGCAGGAGCGCAAGTACAAATCGCTGAAGAAGGATATCGTCGCCGACGTCAAATCGCTGTCTCTCAACCAGAACCGCATCGATGCGCTGGTCGAGCAGCTTTACGACATCAACAAGCGGCTGATCGGCCTCGACGTCAAATTGATGCGGCTTGCCGAACGCCATCGCGTTTCGCGCGAGGATTTTCTGAAAAACTACCAGAATTCGGAACTCGATCCCAAATGGCTGCTCCGCGTCTCCAAGCTGGGCACGCGCGGCTGGAAGGATTTCATCGCCAAGGACAAGAACCAGATCAAGGATCTGCGTTCCGACATCCAGGCTCTGGCGACCGAGACCGGCCTTGAGATTCAGGAATTCCGCAAGCTCGTTCAAATGGTGCAGAAGGGCGAGCGCGAGGCGCGCCAGGCCAAGAAGGAAATGGTCGAGGCCAATTTGCGTCTGGTGATCTCCATCGCCAAAAAATACACCAATCGCGGCCTGCAATTCCTCGATCTCATTCAGGAGGGCAATATCGGCCTGATGAAGGCGGTCGATAAATTCGAATACCGACGCGGCTACAAATTCTCGACCTACGCCACCTGGTGGATTCGCCAAGCGATCACACGTTCGATCGCCGATCAGGCGCGCACGATTCGCATTCCCGTGCATATGATCGAGACGATCAACAAAATCGTGCGCACCTCGCGCCAGATGCTGCACGAAATCGGCCGCGAGCCGACGCCCGAAGAATTGGCCGAAAAACTCGCCATGCCGCTCGAGAAAGTGCGCAAGGTTCTCAAAATCGCGAAGGAGCCGATTTCGCTGGAAACGCCGATCGGCGACGAAGAGGACAGCCACCTCGGCGATTTCATCGAAGACAAGAACGCGATTCTGCCGATCGACGCGGCGATCCAGTCGAACCTGCGCGAGACGACGACGCGCGTTCTGGCGTCGCTGACGCCGCGTGAGGAGCGCGTACTGCGCATGCGCTTTGGCATTGGCATGAACACCGATCACACGCTGGAGGAAGTCGGCCAGCAATTCTCGGTGACCAGAGAGCGCATTCGCCAGATCGAGGCGAAGGCCTTGCGCAAACTGAAGCACCCGAGCCGGTCGCGCAAACTGCGTAGCTTCCTGGACAATTAAGTGCCGAAAAACAGAGAGGTTCTGGCGACGCGGGGCATTGCGCCGCGAACGCTTTTGCGTTTAATGCGGCTCCCGGTTGCATCGGCTCCGGGCCGGTAGCTCAATGGTTAGAGCCGGCCGCTCATAACGGTCTGGTTGCAGGTTCGAGTCCTGCCCGGCCCACCAGCGACTTTGAAGCGATATAATAATCGTCTCCGGCCTCATGCAAGATCTGTCGAAAAACATCGGGAGGCCTTTGCAGGCTGACCTCACTCGTCGCTCAACATGTTCTCGATGAGATCGATGGGGCCGCCGGGTAACGCATCATCAAAGACGCCGACAACCAGACGTCCGGTATCACAGGCTCCAGTGTCCAGGTCGGTGCGGTTCGGAAGCAACAATGGTCCGTCGTCGAATCGGTTGTGCCCGTGAACAATATGTAAGCGATGTTTTGATCCCACCTTTCGCGTGAGGGGATGATCTGAGAGTCTTCGGCGGGTTGGCCGTTGGACTTAGAATGATCACTGAGCATAGCGCTATCACGGAGCCGGTTCGGCGGATTGAGGTGTTCACGGGCACTGGCCGCCGACGGAGCTGGAGCGCGGAGGAGAAGGCGCGGATCGTAGCCGAGAGTACGGCGAGCGAGGCGTCTGTCTGCTCTGTCGCGCGACGCCACGGTCTTTCTCCGCAGCAATTGTTCGGGTGGCGTCGGCAGGCGCGAGAAAGTGCGGGGGCGGATGCTGAGGCAAGCAGCGCCAGGTTGTTTGTCCCGGCGATTGTCGAGGCGCCGAAAACTGCGCCAGCAATTGAAGCGTCGGCGCCAAGATCGTCGCCTGTTCGAGAGCGCGCCAAGCAGGGGTCTGCCCGGCGATCTCCCGCGATTGAGCTTGAGGTTGGCGGCGTGACTGTGCGAATCAGCCACGATGCTGCGGCGGAGACGATCACGGCGGTCATTCGCGCGTTGAAGGCGGGCGCATGATCGGCCCGACGGGTGCGGTCCGCGTCATGGTGGCGACGAAGCCTGTCGACTTCCGCAAGGGAGCGGAGGGACTGGCGGCGCTGGTGCGCGAAGAGATGAAAGCCGATCCGTTCTCGGGCGCCGTTTATGTGTTCCGAGCCAAGAGAGCGGACCGGGTGAAGTTGATCTTTTGGGATGGGACGGGTGTCTGCCTGTTCTCGAAACGCCTCGAAGACGGCGAGTTTCGCTGGCCCAAGATCGAGGACGGGGTAATCCGGCTTACGGCGGCGCAGTTCTCGGCGCTGATTGAAGGTCTCGATTGGCGACGCGTGCATGGGGCGAAGGAAATCCCCGCGCCAATCGCCGCGAGTTGATCTGCGACAGAGTGAATCAGTGGCGATTATCGCGTCGCGCCGCTGCGGCGAATGTGATCTGATCTCAAACATGCCGCCGATGGCCGAAGCGCTTCCCGACGATCCGAACACGCTGAAGGCGATGCTGCTCGCTGAGCGCGTGCAGAACGAACGGCTTCTTCAAATCATTAGAGAACTCCAACGCCATCGCTTTGGCCGAAGAGCCGAGACGCTGCCGGAGGATCAACTGCTGCTTGGGCTGGAAGAGGCCGAGCAGATCGAGGCCGCGGGTCAAGCCGAAGAAGAAAACTCTGCGTCTCAAGCGCGCGGCGAGCGCACCGCCAAGCGTCGAACGAACCGAGGATCGCTGCCGGCGCATTTGCCGCGGATCGAGACGGTGATCGATGTCCAAGACAAGGCCTGTCCCTGCTGCAAGAACGAGTTGCATCGGATCGGCGAGGATGTGAGCGAGCGGCTTGACGTCATTCCGGCGCAGTTCCGGGTTCTTGTTGTCCGCCGGCCCAAATACGCCTGCCGAGCCTGCGAGGAAGCGGTCGTGCAGGCGCCCGCGCCGGCGCGATTGATCGAGGGCGGCATCCCAACAGAGGCGACCGTGGCCCAAGTCCTGGTCTCCAAATATGCCGATCATTTGCCCCTCTATCGCCAGGCGCAGATTTACGCCCGTCAGGGGATCAATCTCGATCGTTCGACGCTGGCCGATTGGGTCGGCCGGGCGGCCTTCTTGCTGCGGCCCGTTCATGAACGGCTTTTGGGCATGCTCAAGAGTTCGACAAAGCTGTTCGCCGACGAGACGACGGCGCCGGTGCTCGATCCTGGGCGCGGTCGAACGAAGACCGGGCAGCTTTGGGCCTATGCGAGGGACGACCGACCATGGGGTGGCGGCGATCCGCCGGGGGTGGTCTATCTTTACGCGCCCGACCGTAAGGCCGAGCGGCCAATCGCCCATCTTGCCGGCTTCAAGGGTGTACTTCAGGTCGACGGCTATGCCGGATATCGCGTCCTGGCCGAGCGCGGCGATGTGGAGCTTGCTTTCTGCTGGAGCCATGTGCGGCGACGGTTTTACGAACTCGCCGCCGCCGGCCCCGCGCCGATCGCCAGCGAGGCGATGGACCGTATCGGCCGGCTCTACGCCATCGAAAAGGACGTCCGCGGCCGCAGCGCTGAGGAGCGGCGCGCTGTCCGCCAAGAGAAGAGCCAACCGATCCTCGACGATCTTGAGCCTTGGTTGCGCGAAAAGCTCGCGCTGATCAGTCAGAAGACAAAGCTCGCCGAGGCGATCCGCTATGCGCTCTCGCGTTGGGCCGGCCTTACGCGCTTCATCGACGACGGCCGCGTCGAGATCGACTCAAATGTTGTCGAGCGCAGCATTCGTCCTATCGCTCTCACTCGCAAGAACGCCTTGTTCGCGGGCTCCGACGGTGGCGGCGAGCATTGGGCTGTTGTCGCCTCGCTGATCGAGACATGCAAGCTCAATGGCGTCGATCCCTTCGTGTATCTCGCCGACGTTATAGCCAAAATCGTCAACGGCCATCCCAATAGCCAAATCGACGATCTCTTGCCCTGGGCCTACGCCCCCGCCATCAAAGCCGTGGCCTGAGAACATCGCTTACGCTTAAAGCGCCAGACGGGTCGGCTTCCCCAAACTCGCCCGTGAGTCTCACGCGCGGTTTTCTCTTGGCGCTGTTCGCTGGGGAACGCCGCCTCTTTGAGGCGGACTGACGTAACGCTTCCCACTTTTGTCGCGGTCTCGTTCTATCGGTAGTTTCCGTCAGGCGGGATAGATTGGCGCGAAGCCTGTTGGCTTCGCTATAAATGTGCATCGCATGGGCATCGAGAGAGAGAGACAATGACCATCAAACGGATCGTTTTCACCGGCGGAACGGGCAAGGCTGGCCGGCACGTCGTGCCTCATCTCGTGGCGAAAGGCTATTCGGTTCTCAACGTCGATTTGAAGCCTCTCGATCTGCCCGGCGTGAACACGCTGATCGCCGATGTGACCGACAGCGGTCAGGTGTTCAACGCGCTGACGACGCATTTCGGTTTTGACGGATTCAACGATGGCAAGCCGGCTGGCGCGCCTGACGCCGTCGTGCATTTTGCTGCGATCCCGAGGGTTCTGATCGAGCCCGACAACAAGACGTTCGACCTCAACGTCATCAGCACTTACAATGTCATTGAAGCGGCGATGAAATTGGGCGTCCGCAAGGTCATTATCGCGTCGAGCGAGACCACCTATGGCGTCTGTTTCGCTGAAGGCGAGAAGGATTTTCACAGCTTCCCGCTTGAGGAAGATTACGACGTCGATCCGATGGATAGCTATGGCCTGTCCAAGGTCGTCAACGAAAAGACGGCGCGCGCCTTCGCGATGCGCTTTGCGGCCGACATCTACGCTTTGCGTATCGGCAATGTCATCGAGCCGCATGAATATGATCGCTTCCCGGCTTTCATCGCCGATCCGCCTTCGCGCAAGCGCAACGCCTGGAGCTATATCGACGCGCGCGACCTTGGCGAGATCGTGCATCTGTGCCTGCAAAAGGACGGACTCGGCTTCCAGGTCTTCAACGCCGTCAACGACACGATCACCGCCAATCTGCCGACGCGCGAATTTCTCACCCGCTATTGCCCCGGCGTGCCGGTCACCCGTCCGCTCGGCGAGTTCGAGGCGCCGCTGTCGAATAGAAAAGCGCGTGAGACGCTAGGCTTCAAAGAGGCGCACAATTGGCGCCAATACGTTCCCGCCAAATAGCGGCGCTCATTTGGCGGACGCGCCCTCGCGGCTATTCCGCCGCCTGAGGCGCGAACTCGCGCCGGCCCAATGTGAGCATGCTCGCGGTCAGGGCGCCGATCGCGCAGACCGCGATCGCACTCACCATCGGCCGCGCGGTTTCGTCAAAAAACAGGCTGACGATGACGATCACGACGCCGCCCGTGACCATCTGGAGCGCGCCGCCCAACGCCGACGCCATGCCGGCGATCGGGCCATGCTCTTCCAGCGCGAGAACCATCGTCGAAGGGATGACGAGGCCAAGACCGGCGAATGTGACGAAGAGCAGTCCCATCAGCAGCGCGAGACTGTCGAAGCCTGCGACCGTGGCTGCGAAAAGGATCAGGGCGAACAGCGCATAAAAGGAAACGGCGGCCATGACCACACGGGCCATGCCGAACCGCTGCCCAAGCGCCGCGGCAAATTGCGACGAACCGATGAAGCCGATTGCGTTGACCGAGAAGGCGAGGCTGTATTGCGTCGGCGTCAGGCCGAAATGATCGATATAGATAAACGAGGAACTGGCAAGGAATGAGAAGAAGCTCGCCATGCCGAGCCCGCCGATCAGGGTCAAGCCAATGAAGCGTCCGTGGCGCAGCAATTGGCCAAAACTTTCGAGGACGCCCACAAAGCTGACCCTAACGCGCTCCTCGGGCGGGCGCGTCTCGGGAAGGAACGTCGCGACCAGAAAGATAGTAAGCGCCGAAACGCATGTCACTGCGATGAAAACGGCGCGCCAGCCGAAGGGAACGATCAGCGCGCTGCCAAAGAGCGGGGCGAGAATAGGCGAGACGCTGAACACCAGCATGACGAGCGCCATCAGCCGCGTCGCCTCGACGCCGGTGTGAAGGTCGCGAATGATCGCGCGTGGAATCACCATCACCGCCGACGCGCCGATCCCCTGCAGGGCGCGGAAGGCGATGAGCCATCCGATGTTGGGGGCGGCGGCGCAGCCAATCGAACCCAGCAGGAAAACCGCGAGGCCGAAATAGAGCGGCGGCTTGCGGCCCACCATGTCCGACACTGGCCCGTAGACGATCTGACAGATGCCGAAGGCGGCGAAAAAGGCCATCAGCGTCATCTGTGTCGAGGCTGTCGATGCGTTGAGATTGGTCGCGATCGTTGGTAGCGCAGGCAGATACATATCGATCGCGAAAGGCCCGACGGCCGACAGCAAGCCAAGGACGATGGCGTTCCTGGCGAAAGGGGAAAGCGTCATGATAGATTCCGATCTTCCATAGTGCGCGCGCTCGTCGAGGGCAGTCGTCGACGGCCGGACAGCCGTGGCGGCGCAAAGCCGTAACGCAAGCCCCGCTGCGCCCAGAGGCGGCGCCTTCCGGCGCGCCGAGAACGAGGATTTTGGGTGCCGTCCGGTCGGCGGCCGCCTTTATCGATTCGTCGAGGGCAAATAATCCCGGCGGGGCGCGCCCGTGTAGAGCTGGCGCGGACGGCCGATCTTCTGGCTCGGATCTTCGATCATTTCCTTCCATTGCGCGATCCATCCGACCGTGCGCGCAACCGCGAAGAGAACGGTGAACATCGAGGTCGGGAAACCCATCGCCTTCAAAGTGATGCCGGAATAGAAATCGATATTGGGATAGAGCTTCTTCTCGATGAAATAATCATCATGCAGCGCGATGCGCTCCAGCTCCAACGCCACGTCAAGCAAGGGGTCGTCCTTGACGCCCAACTCATTCAGCACGTCATGCGTTGTTTTCTGCATGATCTTGGCGCGCGGATCGTAATTCTTGTACACGCGATGGCCAAAACCCATCAGGCGGAACGGATCGTTCTTGTCTTTGGCCTTGGCGATATATTTTGGAATATTGTCGACCGTGCCGATTTCGCCGAGCATTTTGAGCGCCGCCTCATTGGCGCCGCCATGGGCGGGACCCCAAAGGCAGGCGATGCCGGCGGCGATGCAGGCGAAGGGATTGGCACCTGACGAACCGGCGAGGCGCACGGTCGAGGTCGAGGCGTTCTGTTCGTGATCGGCGTGCAGAATGAAGATGCGGTCGAGCGCCCGCGCCAGCACCGGATTGACCTTGTATTCCTCGCAGGGGACGGCGAAGCACATGTGCAGGAAATTCGCGGCGTAATCGAGATCGTTTTTGGGAAATACGAAGGGCTGGCCGATCGAATATTTGAAGGCCATCGCGGCCAGGGTCGGCATTTTCGCGATCATGCGCATCGAGGCGACCATGCGCTGGTTTTCGTCGGAAATGTCGGTCGAGTCGTGATAAAAAGCGGCCAACGCGCCGACTGAGGCGACCATTACCGACATTGGATGGGCGTCGCGCCGGAAGCCTTGGAAAAAGCGGGCCATCTGCTCGTGGACCATCGTATGGCGCGTCACGCGATAGACGAAATCGGCTTTTTGCGAGGCGGTCGGCAACTCGCCATAGAGCAGGAGATAACAGGTCTCAAGGAAATCGCCGTGTTCGGCGAGCTGTTCGATCGGATAGCCGCGATAGAGAAGGACGCCCTCATCGCCGTCGATATAGGTGATCTGCGATTCCGTGCTCGCCGTCGACGTGAAGCCGGGATCGAAGGTGAACATCCCGGTCTGCGCGTAGAGCTTGCCGATATCGATGACCGAAGGACCGATTGATCCGGCCTTGACCGGTAAATCGACGCTTTTGTCGCCAACTTTCACTGTCGCGGAATTTGCGGTCATCGACGTTCCCCGGGAATGCATGGCGCCGTGCGGACGACGATCCCGGCGAACGGGCGCGGCGCCAAAGCGCGATTGTGCAGTGCGAAAAGGCTAACCGATCGCGGGATGCGCGACAAGTCGATAATCGGTTCGGGCGGACTGAGGTTCCGACCGGGTTATTGCGGGTTCTCGAGGCTGAAAGCCTGGGCGTTTTCGTCATAGGCGAATAATTCGCCATAACGGCCAAGATTAATGATCGCGCGCAGGGTCCGCTCCGCGTAATCTTCGGACATATAGTCCTCGATCTCCTCACGAAATCGTGTAGCCGGCGCGCGATGGCTCGGCCGCTCGTCGAGTACGCGCTTGATGCGCGCGGCGAGCGGCACATAGGCAAGCAGATGATCGCCAAACAGTTTCTTGCGTTGATCGACGTCCATATCGACGAACCGCTTGCCGGCCGGCGTCAGCTTGATGTCGGCCTCCTCGAATTCGGCAAAGCGCAGCAATTGTAGCGTTTCGCCAAGGGGAAAGAGGTCGTCGATCTCAAGTTGCAACGAGTCGGCCAGATGCGGCAGGTCGGCGCGCCCGTTATACGGCGGCGCAGCCAGTTCTTCGAGAAGGCCGGCGAGCGAGTTAGTGGAAACGCGCGGCAACGCCATGCCTAGGCCCATGCCAGGGACGCCGCCTTCGCGACCCGCCGGCTTCGGGTCGGGGCGCTGGGTCATCAGCGCATAGATTTTATCGACGAGCTGGCGGAATTCCGGGTCAAGGCGATTGCGCGGATGAATGAGCGGAACCTGGATTTCCGCGGCGATACGGCCCGGGTTCGACGCCAGCACGAGGACGCGGTCGCACATCAGCACCGCTTCCTCGATATTATGCGTGACCATCAGGATCGATTTGGTCGGCATCCGTCCTTCCGACCACAGATCGAGAAGATCGGTGCGCAAGGTTTCGGCCGTCAGCACGTCCAGCGCGGAAAAGGGCTCGTCCATTAAGAGAATTTTTGGCTGCACGACAAGCGCGCGCGCGAAGCCGACGCGCTGGCGCATGCCGCCCGAAAGCTCCTTCGGATAGGCCGATTCAAAGCCGTCGAGGCCGATCACGTCGATCGCGGCAATGGCCCGCTTGCGGGTTTCGGCGGCTGGCGCGCCATGGGCGCGAAGGCCAATCTCGACATTGTCGAGCACGCTCAGCCAGGGGAACAAGGCGAAGCTCTGGAACACCATAGCGGTGCCGTCGTAGGGGCCGGTGACGGGCTGTCCATAAAAGGACACGGCGCCTTCGGTCGGCCGCGCAAGGCCCGATATGATCCGCAACAATGTGGATTTGCCGCAACCAGAACGCCCGAGCAGTCCGACGATCTCGCCCTCCTTGAGGGTGAGCGAAACGTCTTGCAGGATTGGCGGCCCAGTCTCGCCGGAACCCTTCTGATAGCTCTGGCTGACATGGCTTACGTCGAGCAGAACCGTAGAAACGACGTCGAGCATCAGATCCTCCAAACTTTAACTTGGCAATTGCTAGAGCCGCAGGCGGCGTTCGGCGTAGGCGTAGAGCTGGCGCCAGAACAGGCGGTTGAAAATTGCCACGAAGATCGACATGACAGCGACGCCGAGAACAATTTTTGGGAAATCGCCCTTTTCCGTCGCCTGCGCGATATAGGCGCCGACGCCATGCGCTGAGACGGTCTGGTCCTTCCACTTGACATATTCTGCGACGATCGAGGCGTTCCATGAGCCGCCCGAAGCCGTAATGGCGCCGGTGAAATAATAGGGAAGGATGCCCGGAAGGATAACGCGCCTCCACCAGTCCCAACCGTGGATGCGAAAATTCGCGGTCGCTTCGCGCAAATCATTGGGGAAGGCGGTTGCGCCTGCGATCACGTTGAAGACGATATACCATTGCGTGCCGAAGACGATGAGAATGCTGAGCCAGATGTCGGGATTGAGATGGAAGACGAGAACGAGGCTCACCGCGGCGCCAAACAGCAGATTGACGGGGAAGGCGGCGAGAAATTGCGCCAGCGGCTGAACGCGTTCGGCGATGCGCGGCCTTAAGCCGATCCACACGCTGATCGGCACCCAGACGACGGTCGCCAACGCCATCAGCACGATCACCCGCAACAACGTATACAAGGTCAGCAGAATGACATCCCAGACATCGTTCAACGACAATTCGGTGCCGATATAAGTGACGACGCTCCACAGAGCCCATACCGCCACCGCGACGATGACGACAATCCAGACGATGTCGATGAGCCGGGAGGCCGTCGGCGAGGCGGCCGGGCGCTTCGACCAGGACGGAGGCATGCCTATCTGCAAAAGGCTGGCTGAGCGAAGCATATTGAAGACGGGCCGGAAGCCTAACCGAATCCATTGGGTACGCTGCAGGACATCAAGCACCCAGGACCGCTCGCCCGTCTGCGAGGCGGAAAGTTCGACGCGGAATTTTCCAGCCCAGGCGACGATCGGCCGAAAAAACAACTGATCGTAAGCGAGGATGACGAGCGCCATCGTCACCACGGCGGCGAATATCGCGTCCCATCGCCCCTGTTCATTGGCTTTCGCAATATAGGAGCCGACGCCAGGCAAAGTGACTGTCGTGTCGCCGACGGTGATCGCCTCGGAAAACACGATCATGAACCAGCCGCCCGACATGGATATCATCATGTTCCAGATGAGGCCGGGCAAGGCGAAAGGCGCCTCGAGTTGCCAGAATTTCTGCCAGCCGGTGAGGCGAAACCCGCGCGACACTTCATCGAGATCGCGCGGCACGGTGCGCAGCGACTGATAGAACGAAAAGGCCATGTTCCAGGCCTGGCTCGTGAAGATCACGAACACCGCGGCGCATTCCGCGCCCAGCACGCTGCCGGGAAAAAGCCCGAGGAAAAAGGTCACCGTAAAGGAAAGAAATCCCAGGATCGGCACCGATTGCAGGATGTCGAGCACGGGAATCAGCACCATTTCGGCGCGGCGGCTTTTGGCCGCGAGCGTCGCATAGGTGAAGGTGAACACCAGCGAAGCGATCAGCGCCGCGAACATGCGCAGCGTCGTGCGCAACGCGTAATAGGGGAGATTCCAATAGTCGAGATCGATGACGGGTTCGTCAGGCCCCGGCAAGGGCACGACCATGCCGTGATAACCCCGGACGACGCTGACGAGCGCGGCCATAATCGCCAGGAACGCCAGGACGTCCCAATGGTTGGGCAAAGCCCTGCGTCCCACCGAGGCGATGTTCGTCAGTCTCGACATCAGATTGATCCGGCTGGAGCTTGGGCGAAGATTGGGGCGGCGACTTCGATGACGAAGCAGGCTGAACTTTGGGGAACCACAGAAGCGGGAGCCAACGCAATAGAAAAATGAACGACAGCGCCACTTTTCTGCGTCAGATCAACGATTCAGCGAGAGCTGGACTCCTTGTTCCGAGCGAGCAATGGCCGACCGTTGTGACATTACGAAGACAGAGCTTCGCGTGGCGTCCGACGCCGATCGACGCGGTCGATTGCCGTTGACCCCTATGACAAGTCAGGCGGACTATGGACGCCCGAACGCATAGGAGACGCATCGTGCCTCAACAAGCGGTCATTGGGCTTATCGGCGGCATGAGCTGGGAAAGTTCGGCCGAATATTACCGGATCATCAACCGCGAAGTCCGGGAGCGGCTCGGTGGCGTTCATTCGGCGCGCACCCTCATGTGGTCTGTCGATTTCGGCGAGATCGAGCGTCTCCAGCATCAAGGGGAATGGGATCGTCTCGCCGAAGAAATGAAGGACGCGGCCCGCAGGCTGGAGCGCGGCGGGGCTGACTTCCTCGTGCTCTGCACGAATACGATGCATCGGTTGGCAGAAGAGATCGCGGGCGCCGTCGCCATCCCGCTTCTCCATATCGCCGACCCCACCGCCGAGGCCATCCACGGAAGCGGCTTTCAGCGCGTGGTCCTGCTCGGCACGGCGTTCACTATGGAGCAAGACTTTTACAAAGGCAGGCTGCGGGAGACCCACGGGCTCGATGTTCTCATTCCAGAGGCGGAGGATCGACGCGTCGTTCATGACATCATTTATCGCGAGCTTGTCGCCGGCCAGGTCCTGCCGGCCTCTCGACAGGCTTATCGAGAGGTCATCGCTCGGCTGGTCGCGCGCGGGGCGCAGGCGATCGTGTTGGGATGCACGGAAATCATGCTGCTGGTGTCCGATTCCGACAGCGCGGCGCCACTGTTCGACACGACAAGGCTTCACGCGCTGGCGGCGGTGGAGCGGGCGCTGACGATGACTGGGCAAGAATAGATCAGCGCCAAAGCCGCCGGCCTGAGCCGACGGGAACGTCGCATCCTTCCTATCGGGTCGCCTGATCCGCCAGCCGCCCCAGACTCTCCTCGCGTCCCAGCACCGCCAGCACGTCGAATATGCCCGGCGACGTCGCGCGGCCGGTTGTCGCGGCGCGCAAGGGCTGGGCGATCTGGCCGAGCTTGGCGCCATGCTCCAGCGCATAGTCGCGCACCACCGCTTCGGTCGCCGCCGACGTCCAGTCCGCCACGGCGCGCAGGCGCGGTAAAAGCGCGGCCAGATGTTCGCGCCCGCCATTGGCGATGATTTCGCGCGCACGCTCGTCGAGGCCAAGCGGACGCTGCGCAAAGAGAAAGCCGGCGCCGTCGAGAAGCTCGACTAAGGTCTTGGCGCGCTCCTTGAGGCCCGGCATCGCCGCCGCCAGTTTGACGCGCATGGACTCATCGAGCTTGGCGGCGATCTCGGGGCCGCCGTTGAGATAGGGCAGGCTGTCGATCAGCGCAACCATGAGTTCGCCATCCGGCATCGCGCGCATGAAGTGGCCGTTCATATTTTCAAGCTTGACGAAATCGAAACGCGAAGGTGAACGGCCGATCGAGGAGAGATCGAAGGCGGCGATCATCTCTTCGGTCGAGAAGAATTCGCGGTCGCCCTGACTCCAGCCGAGGCGTACGAGATAATTGCGCAAAGCGGCGGGCAGATAGCCCAATGCGCGATAGGCGTCGACGCCCAGCGCGCCATGACGCTTGGAGAGCTTCGCGCCGTCCGGTCCATGGATCAGCGGGATATGCGCCATGACCGGAATGTCCCAGCCCAAAGCCTGGTAGATCTGCATCTGCCGCGCGGCATTGGTCAGGTGGTCGTCGCCGCGAATGATATGGGTGACGCCCATGTCGTGATCGTCAACCACCACCGCGAGCATATAGGTTGGGCCGCCGTCGGAGCGCAGCAGCACGAGGTCGTCGAGCTCCTTGTTGGCGAAGGTGACTTTGCCCTGCACTTTGTCGTCGACGATCGTCTCGCCGTCCTGCCTGGCGCGCAGGCGGATGACCGGCGCGACGCCAGGCGGCGCTTCGCTGGGATCGCGGTCACGCCAGCGGCCGTCATAGCGCATCGGCTTTCCCTCGGCGCGCTGCTTTTCGCGCATTTCCTGAAGCTCTTGCGGGGTCGCATAGCAGCGATAGGCGTTGCCCGACGCCAGCATCTCATCCACGACTTCGCGATGGCGCGCCGCGCGCTCGAATTGGCTGACCGCTTCGCCGTCCCATTTGAGACCGAGCCAGGTGAGGCCGTCGATGATCGCATCAACCGCCGGTTTGGTCGAACGCTCCCGGTCGGTGTCCTCGATGCGCAACAGGAATGTGCCGTCGAAGCGGCGCGCATAGAGCCAGTTGAACAAGGCCGTCCGGGCGCCGCCGATATGGAGGAAGCCGGTGGGGGAGGGCGCAAAACGCGTCACCACTTTTGTCATGGGCGGAGGGGGTTCTTTCAATGAAAGGGCGAAATGAATGGGGGGGGATGAACGCGGCGGTTCGCTCTCACTGGCCTCTAGCCAGCTCTGCGCGCCGCTGTATCATATGGGAAGCGCGGCGCCAAAGGGCTAAGGCGCATGAAAATTGGGGGACAGACCGGCGTTTTGGCGGGCGCGGCGACCGGCGTCGCGCGCGCGGTCGCTTGGGCGCCGAATTGGCGCGCATTGTTCTCCGCCGCGCTTGCCAGGGAGATCGAGGAGCGCCGGCTCTTTCTGTGGATCCCCGTCGCGGCTATGGCGGGCGTTAGCCTCAACATGGCGGCTGATCGCGAGCCCGCGTTGTGGCTGCCGGCGTTGCTTGCGTTGCTGACCGGCGGCCTGGCTTTTGCGGCGCGCCGCCGGCGCCTGCCATTCGTCATGCTTGTCGGCGCCTGCGCGCTTTGCGCCGGCTTTCTGTCGACGGGCCTGCGCACGGCCCGCGTCGCCGCGCCGGTGCTCGACCATATCCGCATCGTCAAGCTGAAGGGCTTCGTCGAGGAGATCGACATGCGCCGCGTCGGGGCGCGGCTCATCCTGCGAGTGGAGGATTCCGGCGATATGCCCGCCGGCGCCGCGCCGCGCCGGGTGCGCGTCACCACGCGCAAGGCGCCCGATGTCGCGGCGGGCGATTATGTCGCTTTGACGGCTCGCCTGTTGCCGCCTTCTCATGCCTCATTGCCAGGCGGCTATGATTTTGCGCGCGACGCTTATTTCGCCGGCATCGGCGCCGTCGGCTCGACGCTGGGGGCCGTTGTCGCCATCCCGCCGCCTGGCAACGCCTCGCTGACTTTGCGTTTTGGCGCCGCGATCGATCGCGCTCGCAACGCGCTGGCGGCGCGCGTCGATGCGATCATCGGCGGCGACGAGGGCGCGATTGCCGCCGCGATGGTGACCGGCAAGCGCGACTTCCTCTCCAATGACGCCAAGGACCTCATCCGCGAAGCCGGCATTTTCCATATCATCACGATATCGGGCGTGCAGATGACGCTGGTCGCAGGCATTTTCTTCTGGACGACGCGGCGGCTCCTGGCGTTGTCGCCGACCCTCGCGCTGCGTTATCCCATCAAGAAGTGGGCGGCGGCGATCGCTATTCTCGGGGCTGTCGCCTACGATGTCTGCACGGGATCGCGCGTGGGGACCGAGCGCGCGCTGATCATGACCTTGATTGTGCTTGGCGCTGTCATCGTCGACCGTCGCGCCTTGACCATGCGCAATCTGGGCTTGGCCGTGCTCGGCGTTGTCGCGTTGGAGCCCGAGGCGATCCTGGGCGTGAGCTTTCAGCTCTCTTTCGCCGCCGTCGGCGCGCTCGTTGCGGTTCTCGAAGCGCGTCTGGCGCGCCTTGAGAAAGCGGGCGATCCGTTCATCCCCAGTCCGCGCGCGCCAAAGCGCGGTCCGCTCATGCTTCATGTCATCGACAAGCCGGTCGGCCTCATCGTCGCGACCCTTTGTGCAACGACGGCGACCGCGTCGTTCATGGCCTACCATTTCCATGATCTCAGCCCCTATGTGCTGATCGGCAATCCGCTCACTTTGACCGTGATCGAATTCTTCGCGGTGCCCGGCGCGCTGATCGGGACGGCGCTCTATCCGCTCGGCCTCGACGCGCCCGTCTGGCTTTATGTCGGCGCCGGCATCAAATTCATCCTATGGGTCGCGCGCCATATCGCCGATGCGCCGGGCTCGACGCTGCATGTGCGCGCCTTCGCCCCTTACGCGCTGCCCTTTCTAAGCCTTGCGGTGGTGTCGGCGCTGATCTGGCGTAGCTGGCTCTTGCGCGCCACCGCCATTCCCTTCGCGCTGATCGGAATGATCGGCGCTGTGAGCGGCCCGCGCTATGACATCATCATCGCGCCAGGCGGCGAACAGGCGGCTTTGCGCGATGCGGAGGGGCGCCTCGCCATCATCGGCAAACGCTTCAACGCCTTCGCCGCCGAGCAATGGCTGTCGGCGGACGGCGATGGACGTGAAGCGGCGGATGCGCGCGATCAGCAATCCCCCTGCGACCGATTCGGCTGCGTCGGCGCGCTGCCCGAGGGCCGATCGCTTGCCCTTGTCGAGGATCGAATGGCCTTCGAGGAGGATTGCGGACGCGCGGATATCATCGTCAGTGCGCTGACCGCGCCCGCTGGATGCAAAGCGGCCGAGGTTTTCGACGAACGGCGTCTGGCGCAGACAGGCGCTCTGGGGCTTGTCTGGGACGGCGCAGGCTTCATGCTCGCGAGCGACCGCAGCTTGCTCGAAGATCGGCCGTGGTCGCCCGCGCCAAAGCAGCCGCGCAGCGACCGCATCGAGCGTCCCGGCAAGAGCGGCTCGACGCGGGCCGATCCCGCCGACCCGATTCCAGAGGCGCAATAGTCAAAGAAAAAGGCGCTCAAGCGAGCGCCTCGTTCGTTCAAGCGGCTACCAGGCGCGAAGCGCCAGGGTTCACTTGATCTTGGTCTCCTTGAACTCGACGTGCTTGCGCGCGATCGGGTCATATTTGGTGAAGGTGAACTTTTCCGTCTTGGTGCGGGCGTTCTTCTTGGTCACGTAAAAGAAGCCAGTGTCGGCGCTCGACAGCAGCTTGATCTTGATGGAGGCGGCCTTGGCCATGGTCTCTTGTCCGTTTTGACGCGGCGCCAAGGGCGCGCGGGAAATTGAAAGCAGCCGCCAGAGGCAAGCCGCCAGCGACGATTGGGCGGCAACATAGTCGGGGAAAGCGGGAAGTCAAGAAAATCGACGTTTGAAGCGCATGAACGCTCCGCTCCCCGTCCCGCGCCACAATTTTGCAGGCCGGCGATCAGGGGCTCCCATATGGCGATGGCGCGGATTTCGCCTGCGCCATCGCCGCGATTGGAGCCTCAAACGCGCTATTTGCGCGTTGTGGACGAAGGGCCGTCGATTCGAGGTCCCGTCAGTGTGGCAGCTTGTCGGCGATGACGTCGATCCGCTGGATTTCCGGCTCGTTGACGAAGAGTTGCGGCGCCCGGGCCATCAATTGCTTGGCGACCTTGCCCTGCAGATGCGCCTCGCGGCCGCGCTCGTTGGTGAAAGCGTCAAAAATGCCGAAAGTCCTGGGCCCCATCCTGATCGCGAACCAAGCTGTCGTATCAGGCTCTTGTTCGACCATTGGCCGGGCGCTGGCTAGAAAGGCGGCGACTTCTTGCTCCTTGCCAGGCTTGGCTTCGAGCTGGACGTAAAGCGCGTGTTGCGTCATTTCGCTTCTCCTCTCGTTTGCCCCTTGCCCTCTCCCAGTAAAAGAGAACTCCGCCGATCATGTGGCGCTGACGGGGCAAGATCGGACCACGACAGCGTTGAAGCTCCATGGGAATGAAGAGGCCAACTCAAGATTCCCCTCCCAATTGCCAGACAATGGCGAGCGCGACGATGGCGCCGCCGATCAGGGATGCGCGCGACGGGACCTCGGCGAAGGCGAGCCATACCCAGAACGGCGCCAGCGGCATTTCCAGCGCGCTGATCAGCATGGCCTGCCCGGCGGCGACACGGGCGGCGCCTGAGAGGTAGCAGGGCAGCGCCAGCGCCATGGTCACGACTCCGAAGCCCGCCAGCCATGCCGTCGCCTGCCACGAAATGACAAAACTCGCGCCCGAAGCCCAACCGAGCGGCAAGACCGCCAACGCCGCGACAAGGGAGGCGATAAATGCCGTCGGCAATGCCGGCAGCCGCCCATGGCGACGGGCGATCACCGTCATCAGCGACAGGGAAATCGCCATCATCAGCGCGAGCCCGTCGCCGAGCAGCTTGCCGCCGTCCAGCGAACCCGCGACCGTGAGGACGACGCCAAACAGCGCGAGGGCGGCGGCGCAAAGGGTTGTGAGCGTCGCCTTCTCGCCAAGCCAGAGCCAGGCGATCAGCGCGGTCGTGAGGGGCGCCGTCGCGTAGATGATCGAGACATTGGCGACTGAAGTATGCGCAAAGGCGGCGAGGAAGCAGAGGGTGGCGAAGGACGACGCGGCGATGGCCGCCCATCCCCATCGCCCGAGGCGAAGGACAGAGCGCCACGACGCGCCGCCCTTTGCAGCGAGGATGACGGGCAGAAGCGCCGCGCAGCCGAACAGATTGCGCCAGAACGTCATGGCCCAGAGATCGACCGGCGCTTTGCGGGCGAAGAAACCCGCGGTGCTGAAGGCGATCGCCGAGACGATCAACAAAAGCCGACCCTTTGCCGCCCGATGTGAGCGCTGGATCGTGTCGGGCGACGCGGCGGTATTGGGCATGGCGGCTTGTTCTCTCGGTCCCCCGAGTGTCGTCGCTGAGGCCGCCGGATGTTTCACGCAATTCTTTAGCGTTGGCGGATCGCTTGTGCGACTGTCTGGTCATGCAGGATAGGCAACCGACAGCGGCGCAGAAGCCCGGCGAGGCCGAACCGCCTTCGCTCGCGGCTTTGGGGGCCCTCCTCGGCGATCCCGTGCGCGCGGCCATTCTGCTTTGCCTTACGGATGGCAGCCGGCGGCCGGCGGGCGAACTCGCCTTTCTGGCCGGCGCCTCGCCGCAAGGCGCGAGCGCCCATCTGGCGCAACTCGTCGATGGCGGCTTGCTCAAAGTCGAGCGCCAGGGTCGCCATCGCTTCTTCAGCATCCCCTCGGGCGAGGTCGCCGAGATGATCGAAGGGCTTGCCAATTGGGCCGACCGGCAGCCCCGGCGCCGCCGTCTCGATCCCGCTCTATGCCAGGCGCGCCTCTGCTATGACCACCTCGCCGGACGGCTCGGCGTCGCCTTGTTCGATCGCATGATTGCGCAAGGCTGGCTGGTGTTCGGCGCCGACGGACCCGCCTTCAGCCCCGCAGGGCTGGAATGGCGCAAAAGAAACGATTTCGATCTTCCGGCCCCGGCGGGGAGCAGGCGCCCGCTGTTGCGTCTCTGCCTCGACTGGACGGAGCGGCGACATCATCTGGGCGGCCATTTCGGCGCGGCGTTCGCGCGCGCGCTGTTCGATAAGAATTATCTGCGCCGGCGTCCGGGCGAGCGCGTCGTCGACGTCACGCCGCGCGGCGTCGCGTTCTTGCGGCGTGAACTGGCGATCGACCTCACCAACTGAGCGGAGCCGCCGGACGCCCAGAGCGCGCGGCGAAAAAGTGGATGCCGGTTTTTCGCAAATCGCGCGCGTTTTTAAGGAATCTAGAACCTATTCTCGCGTTTCGACGACGTGCATCTCAAAGTCCGCTTCCGCGCCCGACAGCGATAGCCGCCACACTCGCTTTGCATTGGGGACGGGAAGCGGCTGTGACCGCATGAGAACGCTCAGTAAATCGGATTCCCTGAGTTCGAACCGCGGGAACAATGAACAGGCGATTTGGCCGATCGATTCCTTGAAATTGTTTCTGCGTTCCTGATGGACTGCGGTTTTGCCATTGTAGGTCACGACGTAGGTGTAAAGCGGCATTGCGACTCAACAGCCTCTGTTGCGCTGGCGACGCTGTCGCCAGCGATCTTAGGGGAAAAATGGGCTTGGTTTTCAATTAAGCGCACGCCGCATTTGATCCCGGAAGAAGCTGATTTGAACAGCGATTGTTCAGAATTGAGCATCAGCGCGTCGACGTATTTTAGGCTTCGCCATTTGGGCCTGGAAAATTGGGCCATAATCCCGTTTTAAGAGGGTTGGTTCGTTGAGAGCGCCGATTTCTCATCGATCACAATTTGTCGAGGTTGCGGGCGCGCCTGTGAATAAAAGCGCTGCTCGGTGGGGGCGACAAATCCGCGTCCTGGCGCGGGACATGAGTTTGGGCGGAATCGGCCAACGCCCGTCGCGCGCAGGTCCTCGGCGCGGGAGGGCGTCGGAACCGATGATGGAATAGCCGGGGAATAGCTCGGGCCCTCGAAAGACCCTGCAAAACCCTCGCTAAGTCCTTGATTTTTGCTCTGCCGGAACATCATTTCTATCCGCGAAACGGGCGATATCAATGACTTGAGCCTGCTTTGGCTTCCCAAACGCATTTTTGGGGCGCAAGGCGGGTCTACGCGCCTCGCCGCGCCCGTCTTGCGGCCGACGCGGCGGCGTTTGCGCGGACCATGCGCCTTGATCGGACGATCAAGCTTTCTTGCGGACGGGACGGGTCAATCAAACGGCTTCTCCATGCGCAAGTGTTTTCGAAATAGAGGCGGTAACACTAGCATGAATTCCCATTTTCAGAAACGTAATGTCCACAATGTCGCTTCCTCGTCGCTCCGTCCGCGGCGGGCGCGGGATCGCTCGCGTTCCTCGCTCGCCTATGCGGTCGCCGATAGAATTGCCGTCGCTAAATATTTGCGACAAGAGCGCGTTAACACTTGAGTAACCTTCGCGCGCAAGGTTACAAATTGACCAGTAGCGTGATTCGTCAAGCGTTCGCGATGACTCGTGAGATGCTTCACATGATGAATGCCGACGCCGCTCTTGGTCTTTCAGGTTTTCTCGAATGGTCGGAGCCGGTCATTTTCGACCGGCTTGTCGAAGCCTACCAGGCTCATTTGGGACCAGGGCCAACGCCACGCAAGCTCGCCCGGCTGCACGCGCGCACATGGCGGGCCCTAATCTTGGGCGACATGGCCAAATACGACGCCTTGCGCTGGGATTTGGTCGAAGCGCTCGATGAATGCCCGCTCGATCTCGACGATTTGGCCGACGCCGACGGGCAAATTCTGGTCGAGCTTCTCGATATCGTGATGTCGCGTTACCAGCGCTCGAAGCAGACGGCGAAGGGTTATCATCTTGCGCTGATCGCCTTGGCGGGCCGCCTTGCGCCGCCGCTGCGCGCCGCTTGATCTAAAGCTCTTCGCGCAGCCATTTCTTATGGCGCTCATGATAAAAAGGACGGGCGCGAAAACGGCTCATCCCCGCCTGCGTCGCGGCCGCCAGCTCGGCCAGAACGACGCGCGTGATGGTCGGCAGGTCGAGCTTCGCTGCTTCTTCAAGCGGCGTCCAGACAAGCTCGACGAGTTCGGCCTCAGGGTTGATGATGTCGGGCGTGCGATGGGCGATCAGCGCGGCGTCGGCGACAAAAAACCTGGTGTCGAAGCGCTTGGGCCGACGCGGCGGCGTGATCGCCCGCGCGATGAAATCAAGGCTGTCGAGCGCGGGAAAGACGCCGGTGGCGGCAAAGCGCGCCCAGGCGCCTTCGGGCGCGCTGGGCGGCGCGCCATGATCGGTGACGCCCAAGGCGAGGCCGGTCTCCTCGAAGGTTTCACGGATCGCGGCCAAGGCCAGCGCGCGGGCGAAGGCCGGGGAAGGGCGCTTGGTGCGCGCATTCAGCTTTTCCTCGACGATGGCGTCGAGCGGCCCCGCAATGCTCATTTGCCGGTCGCTGGGCTCAATGCGGCCGCCCGGGAAAACAAATTTGCCCGGCATGAATTTGTGCCCGGCATGGCGCCGCCCCAGCAGCACGCGCGGCGCTGCGCTCGAACGATCGATCAAGATCAAGGTCGCCGCGTCGCGCGGCCGCACATTGGGCGAATTGCGCGAGCGCGCCTCGGTCTGTAACGCCTGCGCCAATTCGGACGGGATCGGGCTGCTCACGGCGCGTCCTTCTCGGGGCCGCCGAACCCATGCATGCGCAACGCCCATTGGTAGCCGACCAGCGCGCCTTTGACGCGCGGCAGCAACAGCAGCGACAGAACGAAAGTGAGCCAGATCCAGATGATCGCGCCGAGCCACATCGGCGACTTCGGCCAGGCCTCCTCCGCCGCCAGCACGCCAGCGACGACGATATGGCCGACGACGAGCATCGTAATATAGGGCGGCGCATCGTCGGCGCGCTGGTAATGCAGATCTTCGCCGCAGACAGGGCAGGAATCGACAACTTTCAGATAGGCGCGAAACAGGCGTCCCTTGCCGCAATTGGGGCAGCGTTCCATGAATCCGCGCCGCACGGCGGTCCCGAGTTCGCGCTTGGCGCCGCTATCGTTCGCGATCGGATAGGCCGTCTGCGTCATCGCCTTGCTCCATTCTTCGGTCGCGGTCGTTTGCCCGCTTCACGCTTCGAAAGGGGGGTATTCTCGCGCGTGGAATTTCTATGCGCCGCTTTTCTCGCCCCGCCCTCCGAGAGCATTTCAAAGCGCAGCGCGCCGGCGAAAGGCGCGGCCTCGACAAGTTTCACCTCGACTTTGTCGCCAAGACGAAACGTCTCGCCGGTGCGCGCACCGACAAGCGAGCGCGAGGTTTCATCGAAGCGAAAATAATCGGCGCCCAAAGTCGCGGCTGGAATGAAGCCGTCCGCCCCCGTCTGCGCCAGGCGCACGAACAGGCCGACGCGCGTGACGCCGGCAATCCGCGCCTCGAAGCGCGCGCCAATCTGCTCGCTCATATGCGCGGCGATGAGACGGTCGGCGGTTTCGCGCTCGGCCGCCATGGCGCGCCGCTCGGCGCCCGAAATGCGTTGGGCGATGTCGGCGAGATCGTTGAGGCGCATGTCGGGCTGGCCGCCCGGCCCCAGGTTCAAGGCGCGGATCAGCGCGCGGTGGACGATGAGATCGGCGTAGCGTCGGATGGGCGAGGTGAAATGCGCGTAGCGCCGCAAGTTCAAGCCGAAATGGCCATAATTCTCATTGGTGTATTCGGCCTGCGCCTGCGAGCGCAGCACGACTTCGTTGACGAGCTGCTCTGACGGGTCGCCCTTCACGCGGGCTAGAATGCCGTTGAACTGGGCGGGACGCACCCGCTCGCCCCTGGCGAATTTGACGCCGATGCTGCCGAGAAATTCGCTGAGGTCGTTCAACTTTTCGACGCTCGGCGCATCATGCGCGCGATAGATCAAATGCGCTTTCGCCGTCTCTAGGGATTCGGCCGCCGCGACATTGGCGAGGATCATGAATTCTTCGATCAGGCGATGCGCGTCGAGCCGCTCGGGCCAGCGAACGCCCTTGAGCGAGCCATCGGAATTGAGGACGAGCTTACGTTCGGGCAGGTCGAGATCGAGCGGGCTGCGCTGTTCGCGCTCGATCTTCATCGCGGCATAGGCTGCGTAAAGAGGCTTCAGCGTGGCCTCAAGCAGCGGCGCCGTCGTATCGTCCGGCGCGCCGTCGATCGCGCGCTGCGCTTGCTCATAGCTGAGTTTGGCGTGCGATCGCATCATGATGCGATGAAACGAATGTTTGCGCTTGCGACCGTCCGCGCCGATGACCATGCGTACGGCAAGCGCCGGCCGGTCTTCATCGGGACGCAGCGAGCAGAGATCGTTGGAGATGGGCTCAGGCAGCATCGGGACGACGCGATCGGGGAAATAGACCGAATTGCCGCGCTCAAGCGCCTCCTTGTCGAGCGATGAACCGGGCCGCACGTAAAGGGCGACGTCGGCTATGGCGACCGTAAGGACGAAGCCGCCGGGATTGTCGGCTTCTGTATCGGGCGCTGCGTAAACCGCGTCGTCATGGTCTTTCGCATCAGGCGGATCGATGGTGACGAGGGGCAGGGCGCGCCAGTCCTCGCGATGATCCATGCCGGCCGGCCGCGCCGCCTCCGCTTCGTGAAGCGTCGCGGCGGAGAAGACATTGGGAATGCCATGCGTTGTAATGGCGATAAGGCTGATCGCCTTTTCTGATTTGACCGAGCCGAGCCGCTCGACGACGCGCGCGGTCGGCAGGCCGAAGCGTCCTTCGCGCAACGTTTCCAGCGCGACAAGGTCGCCCTCGGCCGCCCCGCCGGACATGCCGGCCGGCACGAAGATTTCGCGCGCCGCGCCGCGTTTTTCAACGGGCAAGGCGCGACCGCCGCCGCCCTCCAATTCGCGGTAAACGCCGAGCATGCGCGCCTTGGCTTTATCGACAATTTTGACGACGCGGCCGCTATAGGCGGGATCGCGCGGCGAAGCCTCGGCGTCGAATTCGACGCGCACCAGCACCCGTGCGCCGAGCCCTGGCGCTAACCCGCCTTCGCGCTTGCCGCGCGCCCGGTGAACAAGGATGCGCGGCGCGTCGCCGTCCTCGTCCCATTCGACGGGTTTGGCGATCAGTTCGCCGTCGCGGTCGCGCTCGACAATATCGGCGAGGACAAGGGCGGGCAGTCGGCCTTGCCGCTGCAACGTCTTGCGGCCGCGCTTGATCGCGCCATCGGCCTCGAGATCTTTGATGAGCAGTTTCAGATCGGCCTTATCGTTGTTCTGGACGCCGAAGGCGCGCGCGATCTCTCGCTTGGTGATGCGCGCTGGCGGCTTGACGCCGCCTGGCGCCGCTTCGCCGCCGATATAGGCGAGAAGCTGGTCGCGCGAGGGCAGGGCGCCTGCCGGGTTTTGCGCGCGTGTTGTTTTCGCGCGAACAGGGCGCGCGGTTTTTATTCTTTTAGACAATGGGTCTTTCTTTGGAAATTATGGGTGAGTTTCGGGGCGGGCAAATGCACGGCCCCGCATATATATCATGGCGCAGCTTCGTGCGCACAAGCGCCGCCGGTCAGCCGGCGTTCTGCTTTCCCGCATCATTTCATGGCGCGGAACGAGATGCGCCGCACGCCAGCAAAGGCCGATCCAAGTATTGCGGCTCTTTGCGGAAAAATCAGCGTGGCCCCAGCGGCAAGTCTGATCATCGAATTTTGTATCTCTAATTGATACATTCCTCTTGCTCTCCGTATCTCTTTGCGATACAAGAATGAAGAAGAGACGGCGATGATCCTACGTTTCAAAGATATGACGACCGAACTGGTTTTCAAGGGGAAGTGTCCGAAGGGCTTTCCGACAGAAGCGTTCAAGGTCGCGCGCCGAAAGCTTGAAGCGGTCAACGCAGCCAATAGACTGGAAGATCTCGCCAGCCCTCCTGGCAATAAGCTTCACCCATTGAGGGCGGACCGCGATGGCCAGCACGCCATTCGCATCAATGATCAATACCGCATCTGCTTCATTTGGACCCCTGCCGGCCCGGATAATGTCGAGATCGTTGACTATCACTGAGCGACTAGACTTCGAGAGGAGGGCGCCTATGCCCGAGAACGTTGAGATTGTTGCGACCCTGCCGCCCATGCACCCCGGCGAGATGTTGCGTGAGGAATACCTCAAGCCGCTTCATTTGTCGGCTGGCGCGCTCGCCAAATCCTGCGGAGTCCCGCGCACCCGTATCGAGCGCATCGCCAGTGAGAAGCTCGGCATCACTGGCGATACCGCAATAAGGCTTGCTCGCGTGCTCGGCACAACCCCCGAGTTCTGGATGAACCTGCAGAGTCGCTATGAAATCGGAATGGCGTTTAACGAAGTCGGCGATATCGTTGAACGGCTTCGCCCATTGGAAATCGCAGCGTGAACGCTCGTTCACGCCCCGCCCGTCGCCTTTTGCACGCGCAGCAGCGTAAACAGCCGGAACGGCGCAACCGCGCGGCGCTCCAGAATGGAAGCGTCCTTGCGCGCGGCGATCCAGTCGCCGACCGCCGCATAGGGGAATTGCGGATGCCAGCCCAGCCAGCCGGCGGATTTTTCAAGCGCCGCCTCGGTCCTCGCCCGCAAACCGCGCTCGGCGGAGAAATGGTTCATCAGGACCATCTGGCCGCCCGGCCGCAAAACGCGCCACATCTCGTCGAGCACACGGGCGGGGGCCGGGACGACGCTCATCACATAGGGCGCGAGAGCGACATCGAACCGCTGGTCCGGAAAGTCGAGCGCGCCGGCGTCCATGATATGGAGCGCTTTGACCTGCCCGAGGGCCTCTTTGGCGACGCGCTCGCGCGCCAATTTCAACATCGGCGCGCTGAGATCGATGCCGGTGATGCGCAGATTCTTGGGCAACAGGCCGAGTTCGAGCCCGGTGCCGACTCCGACGACCAGAACCTCGCCCTCGTTGGGCGCCGCCTGAGCCGCCGCCGCCGCGGCCGCCAGTCGGCCGGGGTGAAACGGCAGATCGAAGATCAGGTCATAGATCGGCGCCCAGCGGCTATAGGCCGATTCGGATGCGCGCTTGGCCAGGACTTCCGGCCTTGCAGTTCCCGGATGCGGCATGAAACGCGACTCCCTGCATGCGGACAATTCTCAGGAATTACGCACCTTTAACGCCGTCCGCCCATCTAAAGTTGCACCAAGCCGGCGTCATATTCAAGCGGCCCGGAAGCGGACGCGCCCGCTCGCCACGCCTTGCTCACGCCTTGCGCTTGGCTTTCGCCGCCGGCTTTTTGATAGGCTTCGCCTTGGGTTTCGTCGTGGCGGAGGGCTTGGCGGCCGAAGGTGTGGATTTGGCCCTGGCGTCCGGCTTGAAGGGCGGATCGCTCTTGGCCGCGGCCTTCTTTGTCGCGCCCGCCTTGGCCGGCGCCTTGCGGGCCGGCTTCCCGCGTGCGCCGGAGGGACGGCCCTCGCGCTCCTCGATCAGGTCGATGGCTTCACCCAGCGAAATGTCGTCGGGCGAGACGGATTTCGGGATCGTCGCATTGACCTTGCCCCAATTGACATAGGCGCCGAACCGTCCGGGCCGGACCGAGATCGGGCCGCCTTTGGGATGTTCGCCGAGCAGGCGCCCGCCGCCGACCCCGCCTCCCGCCGCTTTCGCTGCGAGTGCGGCGACGGCGTCGTCGAGCGTCAGCGTCGTTGTATCGGTCCCCTTGGGCAAGGTCGCGTTGATCTTGCCATGATTGACATAGGCGCCAAAGCGCCCTTCCTTCACACTGACGGCGCCGCCCAGGGTCGGGTGGTCGCCCAGCGCGCGGCCCGATCCCGCGCCAAAACGCCGCCCGCCGGCGCCGCTCTCTTTGGCGACGATGAGGTCGATCGCGCGATTGCCGCCGATCGCCAGCACGTCTTCGTCCTTGCCGAGATTGGCGTAAGTCTTCGCATGCTGGACATAGGCGCCGTAGCGCCCGATGCCGGCCAGGATCGGTTCGCCGCTGGTGGGATGACGCGCGACTTCACGCGGCAGCGACAACAGAGCGAGCGCCTGCTCTAGAGTCACATCGGCCGGCGCCAACCCTTTCGGCAGAGAACAGCGCTTGGGTTTTTCTCCTTCGCCCTGCTGCACATAATCGCCAAAGCGCCCGCTGCGCAGCGTGATTTCCTCGCCCGTCGCGGGGTCCTGGCCGAGCGCGCGCACGCCGGGGCGCTCGCCTTCGACGAGTTTAGCCTGGTCCTGTCCGGTCGGCGACAGGACGCGCGTGAATTTGCATTCGGGATAATTCGAACAGCCGATGAAAGCGCCAAACTTGCCGAGTTTCAACGACAATTGCCCCTTGTTGCAAAGCGGACAAAGGCGCGGATCGCCGCCATCCTCGCGCGCGGGGAAAATATGCGGGCCGAGCAATTCGTTGAGGCTGTCGAGCACCTGCGTGGTGCGCAGATCCTTGGTGCCGCCGATCGCGATGGAGAAGTCGCGCCAAAAATCGCGCAGCAGATCCTTCCAGTCGATTTCGCTGTTGGAGACTTTGTCGAGCTTCTCTTCCAGATCGGCGGTGAAATCATAGCCGACATATCTAGTGAAGAAGGATTCCAGGAAAGCGGTCACGAGCCGCCCTTTATCTTCGGGAAACAGGCGCTTTTTCTCAAGCCGCACATAATCGCGATCCCGCAGCACCGCGAGCGTGGAGGCATAGGTCGAAGGCCGGCCGATGCTCAGTTCCTCCATGCGTTTGACGAGCGTCGCCTCGGTATAGCGCGGCGGCGGTTCGGTGAAATGCTGCGACGCCTCGATGCGCTCCTTGGCGAGCGCCTCGCCCGCCGCCATCGGGGGCAAGCGGCTGGAATCTTCGTCCTCCTCGTCGTCGCGCCCCTCCTGATAGAGCGCGAGGAACCCGTCGAAGCGCACGACCTGTCCGGTGGCGCGGAAATCCAGGCGCCGCGCGCCGGCGGCGGCCAGAATGTCGACACTGGTGCGCTCCAGTTCGGCGCTCTCCATCTGGCTGGCGATCGTTCGCGTCCAGATCAATTCGTAAAGCTTAGCCTGATCGCCTTCCAGATGGCGCGCGACTTCGCGCGGCCGGCGGGTGAGGTCGGTCGGGCGGATGGCCTCATGCGCCTCTTGCGCATTCTTGGCTTTGACCGTGTATTTGCGCGGCGCCGCCGGAACATATTTGTCGCCGAAATCCTTGCCGATCACCTGGCGCGCGCCTGCGATCGCCTCTGGCGCAAGGTCGACGCCGTCGGTGCGCATATAGGTAATGAGTCCGGCCGGCCCGTCGCCAAGATCGACGCCTTCATAAAGACGTTGCGCGATCTGCATCGTGCGCGCCGGCGCGAGACCGAGTTTGCGCGAGGCTTCCTGCTGCAGGGTCGATGTAGTGAAAGGCGGATAGGGGTGCCGCTTGGCGGGTTTTGATTCGACCTCGACCACCGAGAATTTGGCGGCGTCGAGCGCCGCTTTGAAATCCTCGGCCTCTTTCCCGGACCCGATGTCGAGCCGGTTGATCTTCTTGCCGTCGGCGCCGACCAGCCGCGCGGTGAAGGGCGCGTCGGCCGCTGTCTTCAGGTGGGCGACGAGCGACCAATACTCGCGTTTGACGAATTTCTCGATCTCCAGCTCGCGGTCGCAGACGATGCGCAGCGCCACCGATTGCACGCGGCCCGCCGAGCGGGCGCCGGGCAGTTTGCGCCACAACACCGGCGACAGATTGAAGCCGACGAGATAATCGAGCGCGCGGCGGGCGAGATAGGCGTCGACCAAAGCGGCGTCGATCTCGCGGGGATGGCGCATCGCGTCGAGGACGGCTTCCTTGGTCACCGCGTTGAAGACCACGCGGTCGACGCGCTTGTCCTTGAGAACGCGTTTGCCTTTCAGGATCTCGTAGATGTGCCAGGAAATGGCCTCGCCTTCGCGATCCGGGTCGGTCGCCAGAATGACGCGGTCGGCGTCCTTGACCGCGGCGGCGATCTCGGAAAGGCGCTTGGACGACTTGCCGTCGACCTCCCAAAGCATGGCGAAATCGTTCTCCGGATCGACCGAGCCGTCCTTGGGCGGCAGATCGCGGACATGGCCGAACGAGGCGTAGACGTCATAGTCCTTGCCCAGATATTTATTGATTGTCTTGGCCTTAGACGGCGATTCGACGATCACAACCTTCATGCGAAATTGTCCTCGAGCGCGGATGACGCCAGCCTTAAAAGAGCTGGCGACCGCGAAAATGCTTTGACTCGGCCATGCCGAACAGGGCGCGGAAAATGGTGGAGGGCGGGCCGCGTGTCAAATGGTGGGGAAAGCGCGGTCATCAAGGGCGGAACTCGGGCGCGCCCTGTCTTGCCCGATCACGGTCCAGGGCATATAGGCTCTCCTCTTGATGCAAGCAACGCTTCAAAAGCCGATTTTCGCGCAACGCCATCTGCTCGGCATCGAAGGTCTTTCGCCTTTGGAGATCGTCGCTTTGCTCGATCTGGCCGATTCCGCCGTCGAGATTTCCCGGCAGGTCGAGAAGAAGCGCACGACCTTGCGCGGGCGCACGCAGATCAATCTATTCTTCGAAGCCTCCACCCGGACGCAATCCTCGTTCGAACTGGCCGGCAAGCGGCTCGGCGCCGATGTGATGAACATGTCGACCGCCAATTCCAGCGTCAAAAAAGGCGAGACGCTGATCGACACGGCGGCGACGCTCAATGCGATGCGGCCCGACATTATCGTCGTGCGCCATCATCAGGCGGGCGCTGTCCATCTGCTCGCCCGCAAGGTCGACTGCTCCGTCATCAATGCGGGCGACGGCGCCCACGAGCATCCGACCCAGGCCCTGCTCGACGCGCTGACCATTCGCCGCAACAAGGGGCGCATCGAAGGACTGGTCGTCGCCATCTGCGGCGACATCCTGCATTCGCGCGTCGCGCGCTCGAATATCCTGCTGCTCGGCGCTTTGGGCGCGCGCGTGCGCGTCGTCGGCCCCTCGACCCTGCTGCCGCCGGGCATCGAGAATATGGGCGTCGAAGTCTTTCGCGATATGCGCGCCGGCCTCGCGGGCGCCGATATCGTGATGATGCTACGCCTGCAGCGCGAGCGCATGAACGGCGCCTTCGTGCCCTCGACCAAGGAATATTTCCGCTATTTCGGCCTCGACGAGGAGAAGCTCGCCTGGGCCAAGCCCGATGCTTTGGTGATGCATCCCGGCCCGATGAACCGCGGCGTCGAGATCGACTCGCTGGTGGCCGATGGCGCGCAATCGCTGATCCGGGAGCAGGTCGAGATGGGGGTCGCCGTGCGCATGGCGGTGCTGGAGGCGCTGGCGCAGCATTTGCCGAATGGGTGATCAGCGGCTCACGCTCTTACGAGGACGACCGCCCTTCGCGCCGTTCGAGCGAGCCGCCGCCGCCTTCGCTGGCGAAGTCGTGCGCCCGGCCGCGCGGGCCAACGCCCGAGTCATCCAGGCGCGGGTCCCGAAGATGCCGGACACCAACGCCGGTACGTAGAGGTCCACGTCAAGCGCGGGCCAATGCAGGTTGAACCCAAGCCCGTCCACCTCGACATTCGCAAGATCGTCCTGGCTTGCGCCATGCAGATCCTGCACAAGCTGTGGGGGGAACGCATAGGCGCATCCGTTGACCAGATCGACCACGACACGATCTGCGGCCCGATCATAACGCGCACTCGCGGCTCTGGGTTCTGTTTCCAGAATCTTGCGACCACGCGCTTCGGCCGCTCTGATCTGCGCGTCAGTTGCGTCGACCATGGATACGCTCCCATTCCTGCAAAAAATCGTCGCGGCGCGCGATTGTCTCCGCGATGAGGGGCCGCATGTCAGACCGCTTGATGCCGATGCTGGACACCACTTCAGGCGCGCCATCCGGTCCAAGCAGGTTGATTTTCGCCTGTCCCGCTCCGGTAATGTGGACATGCGCCGGTTCGTGATCGAGGGTGTAAATGACGAACCGGAAGCCGTGAGCGCGATGGACGACAACCATTCCTTAATATAACCCATCTGTTGGGTTTATCAAGGTCGTCGAGTCCGAGAAGACTAAGAATTCGAGCGACGATGCGCGGCCCACGCTGCGCGCGGAAATTACGCCGTCAACGCTCCATTCTGCTTCCTCAAAAGAGCGGTCTCACGCGTTAAAATCCAGCACCACCTTACACGCCTGCCCCGCATTCAGCGCCGCAAAGCCCGTCTCGAACTCCGCCATCGGCAGGCGATGGGTGATCACCGGCGAGACGTCGAGTCCGCTCTGCAGCATCGCCAGCATCTTGTACCAGGTCTCGTACATCTCGCGGCCATAGATGCCCTTCAGCGTCAGGCCTTTGAAAATGACTTCGTTCCAGTCGATCGCCGCCTCGTCGGCGAGGATGCCGAGCAGGGCGACCTTGCCGCCATTGTTCATGGCGCCGATCATGTCGCGCAGGGCTTTCGGGTTGCCCGACATTTCGAGGCCGACGTCGAAGCCCTCATGCATGTCGATTTCGACCATGACTTCTTTCAGCGTCTGGCGGTCGGCGCGCACCGCGCGCGTCGCGCCCATCGTCCTCGCCAAGGCGAGGCGATAATCGTTGACGTCGGTGATGACGATATTGCGCGCGCCGACATGGCGGCAGATCGCGATCGCCATCAGGCCGATCGGCCCGGCGCCGGTGATCAGCACATCCTCGCCGACGAGATCGAAGGACAAAGCCGTGTGGACGGCGTTGCCCAGCGGATCGAGAATGGCGGCGATTTCGTCCGGGATGGAATCGGGGATGAGATAGGCGTTGGAGGCGGGGATTGCGACATAATCGGCGAAGGCGCCCGGCCGGTTGACGCCGACGCCCAAAGTGTTGCGGCAGAGGTGGCCGCGCCCCGCGCGGCAATTGCGGCAGAAGCCGCAAACGATATGCCCTTCGCCCGAAACGCGCTGGCCGACCTTAAGCGCCGTCACGTCGCGGCCGACCGCTTCGATCACGCCGAGATATTCATGGCCGACCACCATCGGCACGGGAATGGTGCGCGCCGCCCATTTGTCCCAATTATAGATATGCAGGTCGGTGCCGCAGATCGCCGCCTTCCTCACTTTAATCAGCACATCGTTCGGCCCAAATTCCGGGCGCGGCGTCTCCTCCCGCCACAGGCCGCGTTCCGACTTGGCTTTGACCAACGATTTCATGGCGCGATAATCCTGGCGATAAGCAGAGGTTTCAGGGGATGAGGCCGACGGCGCGGCCGGCCGATGCGAAAGCCGCGATGGCGCGGTCGAGATCGGCGAGCGAATGGGCGGCGTTCATCTGCGTCCTGATCCGCGCCTTGCCATGCGGCACGACCGGATAGGAAAAGGCCGTGACATAGACGCCTCTTTGTTGCAACGCGCCGGCCAGCCGCGCCGCCGCCGCCGCCTCCCCGATCATCACGGGGATGATCGGATGCTCGCCCGGCGTCAGCGTGAAGCCCGCCGCGGTGAGGCCCTTGCGGAAATGGGCGGCGTTGCGGACGAGATTTTCGCGCAGGTCGGCGGATGTCGCGACAAGTTCGAGCGCTTCGATCGTCGCCGCGGTGATCGACGGCGCCAGCGCATTGGAGAAGAGATAAGGCCGCGCGCGTTGGCGCAGCAGATCGACGAAGGGTTTGGGCCCCGCGATATAGCCGCCCGAGGCGCCGCCCAAAGCCTTGCCCAAAGTTCCGCTGATCAGATGCACGCGTCCTTCGACGCCGCAGCGCTCGGGCGTCCCCGCGCCACGCGCGCCGATAAAGCCGACCGCATGGCTGTCGTCGACCATCACCAAAGCATCGTGTTTTTCGGCGAGGTCGCAAATGGCGGGCAGGTTGGCGATGATCCCGTCCATCGAGAACACCCCGTCGGTGACGATCAGGCGCGAACGGGCGTCCTTGGCTTCGATCAGCCGGGCTTCGAGTTCGCCCATGTCATTATTGGCGTAGCGCAACCGGCGCGCCTTGCAGAGCCGGACGCCGTCGATGATGGAGGCATGGTTCAGCGCGTCGGAGATGATCGCGTCCTTCTCGCCGAGCAGCGCTTCGAACACGCCGCCATTGGCGTCGAAACAGGAGGAGAAAAGGATAGCATCGTCGGTGCGCAGAAAGGCGGCGAGTTTCTGTTCGAGGGCGAGATGAAGATCCTGCGTGCCGCAAATGAACCGCACCGAAGCCATGCCGAAACCGTGACTGTCGAGCGCGGCTTTCGCGGCGGCGATCAGGCGCGGATGATCGGCGAGGCCGAGATAATTATTAGCGCAAAGATTAAGGAGTTCGACGCCGCCGCTATTATGGCCGCCGGCGCCGGGCGGCGCGTCCTGCGCCACCGTAACGCTGCCGCCCTGGGCTGAGGAAATCGCGCGTTCGCGCTTCCAAAGCCCGGCGTCGCGGATGGCGGCGAGTTCGGCGGCGGCATGGTCGAGGAGAGCGCGAGACATGGAGGCTCAAACGGCTGGAGAAAAGATGTCAGCAAGCTTTACCATTTTGAGATGCGGCGAGCCTCATAAGAATGCGGCGGCGGGCGATCAAAATTCTGATCGAGCCACAACACAACGGGCGCGGCGCGTTCCGGCGGCGCTTATCCGCGAGGGACTATGCCGTTGCGATGGTCAGTCGATAACCGAGCGCGGCCGCGACTTTTGTTAGAGACGCCAGCGTTGGGTTTCCGTTGTGCTTGAACGTTTTATAAAGGGCGTCGCGGCTAATGCCCGCATCTTGCGCAACCTTGGACTTGCCGCGCGCGCGAGCCACGTCGCCGAACGCAGCCGCGATCAAGGCCGGGTCGCCGTCCTCGAACGCGGCTTCAAGATAGGCAAGTTCGTCTTCACGGGTCTTCAGGCGATCGGCGGGATCCCAGACTGTGGTCTCAATTGCCATTGCCTTCGTCCTTGAGTTCTCTTGCGATGGATTTCGCGGTCTTGATGTCGCGGTCTTGTGTGTGCTTATCGCCGCGGCAGAGCAGGATCACGATGGCCTTGCCGCGTTGGACGAAATAAACCCGATAGCCCGGTCCGTAATCGATGCGAAGCTCGCTAACGCCCTCGCCGACCGACTTGACGTCGCCTGAATTGCCAAGAGAGAGCCGGCGAATTCTGATATCAATCCGATTAACAGCCCGTCGATCGCGGAGTTCGGCAATCCACTTCGAATAGGTCGAGGTTTGTCGAACTTCGATCACGCGTATAATATATTATACAAGATGAAAGTCGTCAAGCGATTTGCGCCGGGAGCAAATTCCAAAAACGATTTCGCTTGAAAAGCCGAGGCGGTTGCGCTCGTCCCTCGCGCAAGCTATCGGAGCCTTTGTGACCGACAATCGTCCCTGCGCCCTCATCAACGCCCGCCTTGTCGATCCGGCTTCTGGCCAGGAGACCCATGGCGGCGTTCTGGTCATCGGCGGCCTCATCGCCGGGCTCGGGGGCTCGGTCACCGCGGATTCGACGCCGGCGGAAGCCCGCATTATCGATTGCGCGGGCGATGTCGTCGCGCCGGGCCTGATTGATATGCGCGCCTTCATCGGCGAGCCGGGCGCCGAACACCGCGAGACGATCGCCACCGCCAGCGCGGCGGCGGCGGCGGGCGGCGTGACGACGGTTCTGGCGAGACCCGACACCAGCCCGCCGGTCGACGAGCCGGCGGTCGTCGACTTTATTTTGCGCCGCGCGCGCGATACCGCCAAGGTTCGCATTCTGCCCTGCGCCGCCTTGACCAAGGGCCTGGAGGGGCGCGAGATCGCCGAGATCGGCCTGCTCGCGGAAGCCGGCGCGATCGCTTTTTCCGACGGACGTCGCTCGATCGCCAACGCCCAGGTGATGCGTCGCGCGCTGACCTACGCCCGGGATTTCGGCGCCCTCGTCATGCATTATTGCGAAGATCGCGACCTTGCCGGCGAAGGCGTGATGACCGAAGGCGAGCGGGCGAGCCGGCTCGGCCTGCCGGGCGTCCCGCGCGAAGCGGAAACGATCGTCCTCGACCGCGACCTTCGGCTCATCGCGCTGACAGGCGCGCGCTATCACGCGGTGTTTGTCAGCAACGCGCTGTCGGTCGCGGCGATGCGACAAGCCAAGCATGCCAGCCTTGGCGTGACCTGCGGCGTTTCGATCAATCATCTGACGCTGAACGAAATCGACGTCGGCGACTACCGCACCTTTCTCAAGCTCGCGCCGCCGTTGCGCGCCGAAGAGGAGCGGCTGACGCTGGTCGAGGCGCTCGCGGAGGGGATCATCGACGTCGTGGTTTCCGATCACGACCCGCAGGATGTCGAGACCAAGCGCCTGCCTTTCGCCGAGGCGGAAGCGGGCGCGATCGGTATCGAGACCATGCTTTCGGCCAGCCTGCGGCTGGTTTCGTCCGGCCAGCTCAGTCTGCCGCGATTGCTCCGCGCGATGTCGACGCGGCCGGCGGAAATCCTTGGGCTGCCCGGCGGCAGGCTTGCCTTGGGCGCTCCGGCCGACCTCATTCGCTTCGATCCCGAAGAGCCCTATATTCTCGACCCCGCTTCTCTGCATTCGCGCTGCCGCAACACGCCATTCGACGCGGCGCGGATGGAGGGTCGCGTCAAATTGACTCTTGTTGCCGGCAAGGTCGCGCACGAATAGGTTGTCTCCAATTCCTTGCAAGTCCCGGGGGTCCACCGATGCCGTTCGTCCTTTCGCCAGACGATTTCTTTAGTTTGGCCCTGGGCTATTGGTGCGGCTCCATTCCGTTCGGCCTGTTGCTGACGCGTCTTGCCGGAACGGCCGATCTGCGCACCATCGGTTCGGGCAATATCGGCGCGACCAATGTGCTGCGCACCGGCCGCAAGGATCTGGCCGCTGCGACGCTCGTCCTCGACGCGCTGAAGGGCACGTTGGCGGTAGGCTTGGCCTATTGTTTTTTTGGCGCCACGGTCGCGCTATTCGCCGCGATCGGCGCCTTCATCGGCCATCTCTATCCCGTCTGGATCGCCTTTCGCGGCGGCAAGGGGGTTGCGACGTTTCTTGGCTGTCTGATTGGCATCGCCTGGCAAGCGGCCCTGGTCTTCGCGCTGGCGTGGCTCGCCGTCGCCGCGCTCACCCGCTATTCCTCGGCGGCGGCGCTGACGGGAAGCGTTCTGGCACCGCTGACGCTCTATTTCTGGGTGGGGCGTCCCGACGCGGCGCTGGTCTTTGCGCTTCTCGCCCTGCTGCTCTGGATCAAACATAGCGCCAATATCGGCCGCCTGATGAATGGAACCGAGACGAGGATCGGGCAAGGGAGCTGAAAGTGGCGGTTGCGCCCAAGGCGATCCGGCTCACCGACGCCCAGCGTTTCGACTGGCTGCGCCTTATCCGCAGCGAGAATGTCGGCCCTCGCACGTTCCGCGCGCTGATCCGCAATTGCGGCGGCGCGGGCGCCGCGCTCAAGGCCTTGCCTGAGATGGCGCGGCGCGGCGGCGCGGCCAAGCCGATCAGGCTCGCGACAGTGGAGGAAATCGAACGGGAGCTGACGGCGGCGCGCCACGCCGGCGCGCGTTTCATCGCTTTGGACGAGCCCGACTATCCCGCAGCTCTGCGCCAGATCGATTCCGCGCCGCCGATCATCGCGCTGCGCGGACGCGAAGAGGCGTTGCAACAGCCCGCCGTGGCGATCGTCGGCTCGCGCAATGCGTCGGGCGCCGGATTGACCTTTACCGAACGCCTGGCGCGCGGGATTGGCCGGGCCGGTTACGTCATCGTGTCGGGTCTGGCGCGCGGCATCGACCAGCGCGCCCATCTCGCCTCGCTGGAGACCGGCACGATCGCGGTGCTCGCCGGCGGCCATGCGAGACCCTATCCGGCGGAAGCCGCGCCGCTGATCGCCCGCATCGCCGAATCCGGCGGCGCCATCATCTCGGAAATGCCGATCGAATGGGAGCCGCGCGGCCGCGACTTTCCGCGCCGCAACCGGATCGTGTCGGGCATGGCGCTGGGAACGGTGATCGTCGAAGCCGCTCGCGGCTCGGGCTCGCTCATCACTGCCCGTTTCGCCGCCGAGCAGAACCGCGAGGTTTTCGCGGTTCCCGGTTCGCCGCTCGATCCGCGGGCCGAGGGGACCAACGATCTCTTGCGCGACGGCGCCAATCTTTGCGCGCGGGCGGAAGATGTCTTGAATGTGCTGGACCCCGTGCGCGCCCGCGATCCGTTTTCGATTCTGCGCGAGGGGTTTTCGAGCTCGACCGGTTCGCTTTGGGACGAGCGGGACATTCCCGACGACGAGCCCGGCCCGGCGATCCGCTCCAGGGCCGTCGGCGACGCGGCTTCGGCATCGCTCGATCTTGCCACGCGCGACGCGCCGGCTCCGGTCCGCGCGCGCATCTTAGAGTTGCTCAGCCCCTCGCCGATTTCCATCGACGAACTGGTTCGGGCCGCCGACGCGCCGATAAAAGAAGTGCGGATCGTGCTGCTGGAACTCGAACTGGCAGGCAAATTGGAATATTCCGGCGGCGCCCGCGTGGCTCTATCGATCCCACGGGAGCGCGACTAGAGGCGCCTGCAACGAACGGCCATTCTTGTCTGTGAGGTCATAAGATCGGGGTATCGCTGGACGATATTTGCGCGCCGATCGAAGCCAGACGATCAAGCGCCCCCTGCAGGATATAAGCGGCCGCCATCTGGTCGACGACGGCGGCGCGTTTGGCGCGCGAGACATCGTTCGCGATCAGCGAGCGCTCGACGGCGGCGGTCGACAGGCGTTCGTCCCAGAAGGCGAAGGGCGTGGCGTTCAGGCCGCTAAAGTTGCGCAGGAACGCCCGCGTCGCCTGCACCCTGGGGCCCTCGCTGCCGTCCATATTGAGCGGCAGGCCGACGATCAGCGCGAAGGCCTCGTGCCGCGCGATCTCCGCGATCAATTGCTGCGCGTCGAGCGTGAACTTCTTACGCTCGATGGTAAGAAGGGGCGTTCCGATCCGGCGTTCGACATCGGAAAGCGCAAGGCCGATCGTCTTTGTGCCGAGATCGACGCCGATCAGCCTTGCGCGGCGCGGCAAGAGCGCCGCAAGCGCTTCGAGCGGGATCGGGTGTGATGACATGCCATCGCCCTACCATGGCGGGCGCGCTTGCTCCAAACCGCTTTTCCAAGCCGGCGCCATATGTTGCAACGCGAAAGCGCCCGATGCTATAGGGGCCGGGATCGCCGGTCCGGCGAGCCTTGGAGCGAATATGTCCGTCGATCAGGCCACTGTCCGCCGCATTGCGTATCTCGCGCGCATTGCCGTGACCGATGAGGAGGTTCCTCATCTGGAGGGCGAGATCAACGCCATTCTGTCCTTCGTCGAGGCGCTCGGCGCGGTCGATGTCGCAGGCGTCGAGCCGATGACCTCGGTGATCCCGATGAAGCTGCCGTTGCGCGCCGATGTGGTGACCGACGGCGAGATCGAGAGCCTTGTTCTGGCCAATGCGCCGCTGGCCGAAGACGATTTTTTCCTGGTCCCCAAAGTCATCGAATGAAGCGCGGATCGCCCGCTCGCAACCCACGTTCCCATAGACGGATGATGCATTGACCGATCCCACAGCCCTGACGCTCGCTGAAGCGCGCGATGCGCTAGTCGCCCGGAAACTATCGAGTCTTGAGCTGACGCAAGCCTACCTCGGCGCGATGGAGCGAGCGCGCGGGCTTAACGCCTATATCGTCGAGACGCCGGATCAGGCGCTGGATATGGCGCGGGCGAGCGATGCGCGCATCGGCAAGGGAGAGGCGGGCGCGCTCGAAGGTCTGCCGATCGGCGTCAAGGATCTTTACGCGACAAAGGGCGTCCATACGCAGGCTTGCAGCCATGTTCTCGATGGCTTTAAACCAACCTATGAATCGACCGTCACGGCGCAGCTTTGGCGCGACGGCGCAGTGATGCTCGGCAAGCTTAATATGGATGAGTTTGCGATGGGCTCGTCGAACGAGACTTCTTATTACGGACCTGTCGCCTCCCCCTGGCTGCCGCCCAACTGGAGCGCGGCGCAGGGGCGGGCGGCGCTCGCCGCCGACAAACGCGGCCTGCTTGTGCCTGGCGGTTCTTCGGGCGGTTCCGCTTCCGCTGTTTCGGCGCGGCTGTGCCTAGCGGCGACGGCGAGCGACACCGGCGGCTCGATCCGCCAGCCGGCGGCGTTCACCGGCACATGCGGCATCAAGCCGACCTATGGCCGCTGCTCCCGTTACGGCATGGTCGCCTTCGCCTCGTCGCTCGATCAGGCCGGCCCGATCGCCCGCAATGTGCGCGACGCGGCGATCATGCTGCGTTCGATGGCCGGCCATGATCCCAAGGACTCGACCTGTTACGACGCGCCCGTGCCTGACTACGAGGCCGCCATCGGCCGCTCGATCAAGGGGTTCAAGATCGGCGTGCCCAGGGAATATCGTCTGGACGGCATGAACCCGGAGATCGAGAAACTTTGGGGGCAGGGGGTCGAATGGCTGCGCGCCGCCGGCGCCGACATCGTCGATATTTCGTTGCCCAACACACGCCATGCGCTGCCTGCCTATTATATTGTCGCGCCGGCGGAGGCTTCGTCCAATCTCGCCCGCTATGACGGCGTGCGCTACGGCCTGCGCGAGCCCGGCAATGACATCGCCGAGCTCTATGAGAAGACGCGCGCGGCGGGCTTTGGCGCCGAGGTTCGCCGGCGGGTGATGATCGGAACCTATGTGCTTTCGGCCGGCTATTACGACGCCTATTACGTGCGCGCCCAGAAAATCCGAACGCTGATCAAGCGCGACTTCGAGACCGTCTTCGCCGATGGCGTTGACGCGATCCTGACGCCCGCGACGCCTTCGGCGGCGTTCGGCATCGGCGAGAAGGGCTCGGCCGATCCGGTCGAAATGTATCTCAACGACGTCTTCACCGTCACCGTGAACATGGCCGGCCTGCCGGGCCTTGTGGCGCCTGCCGGGCTTTCGGCCGAGGGGTTGCCGCTCGGCCTGCAGTTGATTGGCCGGCCGTTCGACGAGGGGACCTTGTTCTCCTTGGGCGCGGTTATGGAGCAATCGGCGGGGCGCATGAGCTTGCCGCAACCCTGGTGGGGCTGAAGCGCGCCGGGATGACCGTCTCGGTCGTCTTCTCGTAACCTTCGCCTCCCGCCAGCGCGTCAGGAGCGGCGGGACGCGCGCGTTCCCGAAATCTGGTAGGCACTAGTCAGACTTCGCAAGCTAAGGACTTAGACATGTCGACGCAGGCGCAGCATTCCAAATTCATTCAGGGCGCGACGGGCGATTGGGAAATCATCGTCGGGCTCGAAGTCCATGCCCAGGTGACTTCGCGCTCCAAACTGTTCTCGGGCGCCTCGACCGCGTTCGGCGCGCCGCCCAATTCGCATGTGTCGCTGGTCGACGCCGCCATGCCGGGCATGCTGCCGGTCATCAACGCCGAATGCGTCGCGCAGGCGGTGCGCACGGGTCTCGGCCTGAAGGCCAAGATCAACCTGCGCTCGACCTTCGATCGCAAAAACTATTTCTATCCCGATCTGCCGCAGGGCTATCAGATCTCGCAATATAAGAGCCCGATCGTCGGCGAGGGGGAAATCCAGGTCGACCTGACCCCCGACCATTCCATCAAGGTTGGCATCGAGCGGCTGCATCTTGAGCAGGACGCCGGCAAGTCGCTGCACGATCAATCCCCGACGATGAGCTTCGTCGACCTCAATCGCTCCGGCGTCGCGCTGATGGAGATCGTTTCCAGGCCTGACATGCGCTCGGCCGACGAGGCCAAGGCCTATGTGACCAAGCTGCGCACCATCCTGCGCTATATCGGGTCATGCGACGGCGACATGGACAAGGGCAATCTGCGCGCCGATGTGAACGTGTCGGTGCGCCGGCCAGGCGCGCCGCTGGGCACGCGCTGCGAAATCAAGAACGTCAATTCGATCCGCTTCATCGGCCAGGCGATCGACGTCGAGGCGCGCCGCCAGGTCGCGATCATCGAGGACGGCGGCTCCATCGATCAGGAGACGCGCCTGTTCGATCCCGCGCGCGGCGAGACGCGTTCGCTGCGCTCGAAAGAGGAGGCGCATGACTACCGCTACTTCCCCGATCCGGACCTGCTGCCGCTCGAGTTCGACGCGGCTTTCGTCGCCGAACTCGAGGCGCATTTGCCCGAGCTGCCCGACGCCAAGAAGGCGCGCTTCATGGCTGATTACGGCCTTTCGGCCTATGATTCCGGCATCCTCGTCGCGGAGAAAGAGACCGCCGATTACTACGAATCCGCCGTTTCCCATGGCGGCGTCCAGCGCGACGCCAAGGCTGTCGCCAATTGGATCATGGGCGATCTCTCCGCTTATGCGAACACGCAAGGGTTGTCGGTCGCGCAGACCGAAATCGACGCGAGTTCGATCGCGACGCTTGTCGACCTCATTGGCGAGGGCGTGATCTCGGGCAAGATCGCCAAAGACGTGTTGGCGATCATCATCGCCGAGGACAGAAGCGCCGATCCGCGCGCCATCGTCGAGACGCGCGGCTTGAAGCAGGTCACCGACACCGGCGCGATCGAGAGCGCCGTCGACGCCATCATCGCCGCCAATCCCGACAAGGTCGCGCAGGCGATCGCGAAGCCGACCTTGCTCGGCTGGTTCGTCGGTCAGGTGATGAAATCGACGGGCGGAAAAGCCAATCCGCAAGCCGTCAATGACATGCTGAAACGCAAACTCGGCGTGTGACGAAGCCGAATCAGTGACGCGCGAATCAACTGATTCGCGCGCGATCTTGCTGATCGAGCGCTGCGACTCGCGCTGCGCAAGACATAATTATGTATGCGGCGCCCAAGAAAAATTCGATTGACACACAGCGATTGAAGCGCGCGTCGCGACATGTGCGAGCAAGGCTCGCTTCGCGCTCCGCGTCGCGCGACTAGTGTGTGAGCGTGTCGCACTACGATCATCGCAGAAACGATCTGTCGCGCTGCGTCGATGCGTGCGACGCTTAGAGTATTAAGGTCGCGCACGTACCGTAGCGCCGCTTCGCCGAGCCATCAGGCGCCGCGTTTCATTACGAAGACTTGTGTGTCGTTGGCTATCGTTGCTTGGCAATGCTCGGCAACGGAGGTGTTTGCTTGGCGGCGTGTGTGCGCAGCATAATTCGATAGACATGCGCGGCGAAGGCTTCATCAATTGCAGGCGCCGCTTGCTCTCGCGCGGAACAAAGTTACTCTGAATTTGTTAGTCGTCTGCGAAACAGAATCGCGCAGACAATTTGATTTAGAGGGACACATCAAAATGGCGAAAGCTGCTGCAAAGAAAAAACCCGCGAAGAAGGCCGCCGCGAAGAAGCCGGCGAAAAAGGGCGCGGTGAAGAAAGCTACCCGTAAGGTCGCCGCCAAGAAGGGCGCGCGCAAGGTTGTGGCGAAGAAGGCCACCCGCAAGGTCGCCGCTAAGAAGGGCGCGCGCAAGGTTGCCGCCAAGAAGACTGTGAAGAAGGCTGCTGCGAAAAAGAAGGCCCCGGCCAAACGCAAGAAAGCGGCTCCTGCTCCGGCGGCTCCTCCTATGGCTCCCACGAGCTAACGCAGGCGGAGTTCACTTAACGCCATATCAGGCGCGGGCTTCATCCTCGATGGGCGCCGCGCCTGAATATTTTTTCGCTGTCGCGAATGTTGCCGCGGCGCAGCGGCGTAGGAATCCACGGAACGTTGCGGCAATGAGCGGCTTGGTGGGCGGCTTTGTTGCTGGGGTCGGAAGGTTTTCCGATCGCCGGCCCAGGGGCGCGAGCGGCGCTCGCGTGAGAGCTCAGGCGTAGGGCCGTAGCGGCTGCACTCCATCGCACGACGAAATCAGTCGGTCTACGAGCAGCCGTTGCGGCGACGCGGTCGCTTGAACGGATCAAACGCCTTCCGACGCCCTCCCTTTTCGGCTACGATTGGGTCGTTCAATGGTCAAGCGGCCAGGGCGACGCCACGCGGCGCCGCGCGTTGGCGGGAAGCCAAAGGAAGCCAGCGCTCATGTCTCAACCAACAGACCCGATAGAGCTCTATTATTGGCCGACGCCGAACGGGTGGAAGATTTCCATCATGCTTGAGGAATGCGCGCTCCCCTATGTCGTGCGCCTCGTCAATATCGGCAAAGGCGAGCAGTTCACGCCGGAATTTCTGGCGATCGCCCCTAACAATCGCATGCCCGCGATCGTCGATCCGGACGGGCCTGGCGGCGAGCCGATCTCGGTTTTCGAGTCGGGGGCGATCCTGCAATATCTCGCGCGCAAGACCGGGCGCTTTGGCGGCGCCGGCGAGCGTGAACGGGTCAGCGTCGAGGAATGGCTGTTCTGGCAGGTTGGCGGCCTCGGTCCGATGGCCGGCCAGGCCAATCATTTCCGGCACTACGCGCCCGAAAAGATCGCCTATGGAATCGACCGCTATACGAACGAGGTCAACCGCCTCTACGGCGTCATGAACAGGCGCCTGGAGCGTCACGCATACCTCGCGGGCAAGAATTATTCGATCGCCGATATGGCCAGCGTCGGCTGGACGCGCGGCTGGGAGAGGATGGGGCAGGACATGGCCCAGTTTCCCCATCTCAAGCGTTGGCTCGATGAGCTTCTTGAGCGGCCGGCGGTCAAGAAGGGCCTTGCGGTGAGCGCCGAAGCGCGCAGCAATCTGGCCGATGACAAGGAAGCGCAAAAAATTCTATTCGGCCAGCGCGCCCGCTGAGGGGCTTGTGGGCCATGCGCCTCACTCGCTCTTGGCGAACAGCTCGCGCCCAATCAGCATGCGCCTGATCTCGCTGGTGCCGGCGCCGATCTCATAGAGCTTGGCGTCGCGCAGCAGCCGGCCCGTCGGGTAATCGTTGACATAGCCGTTGCCGCCCAGAAGCTGCATCGCGTCGAGCGCGACCTGGGTGGCGCGCTCGGCGGCGTAGAGGATGGCGCCGGCCGAATCCTCGCGCGTCGTCTCGCCGCGATCGCAGGCCTTGGCCACGGCATAGACATAGGCGCGGGCGGCGTTCATCGTCACATACATGTCGGCGAGCTTGCCCTGCACGAGCTGGAACGAGCCGATCGGCGCGCCAAATTGCCGGCGTTGATGGACATAGGGCAGCACGACATCCATCGCCGCCTGCATGATGCCGAGCGGTCCGGCGGCGAGCACCACCCGCTCATAGTCGAGGCCCGACATCAGCACATTGACGCCGCGTCCGAGCGCGCCAAGCAGATTTTCTTCCGGCACTTCGCAATCCTGAAAGATCAATTCGGACGTGTCGGAGCCGCGCATGCCGACCTTGTCGAGCTTGGCTCCATTGGAAAAACCCTTCATGCCGCGCTCGACGATGAAGGCGCTGATGCCGCGCGCGCCCGCCGAGGGATCGGTCTTGGCGTAGACCACCAGCGTATCGGCGACGGGGCCGTTGGTGATCCACATTTTCGCGCCATTGATTACAAAATGGTCGCCGCGGCGCTCGGCGCGCGTCGTCATGGAGACGACATCGGAGCCGGCGTTGGGCTCCGACATGGCGAGCGCGCCGACATGTTCGCCGGAAATCAGTTTGGGCAGATAGCGCCGCTTCTGCGTCTCATCGCCGTTGCGGGTGAGCTGATTGATGCAGAGATTGGAATGGGCGCCGTAGGAAAGGCCGACCGAGGCGGAGGCGCGCGAGACTTCCTCGATCGCCACGCAATGTTCGAGATAACCGAGATTCAGCCCGCCATATTCCTCCGGCGCGGTGATCCCATGCAGGCCGAGCGCGCCCATTTTCGGCCAGAGGTCGCGCGGAAAAAGATTGTCGCGGTCGATTGCAGCCGCGCGCGGCGCGATCTCGGCCTCGGCGAACTCGCGCGTCGACTCGCGGATCATCTCGGCGCTCTCGCCGAGGTCGAAATTGAAGGGGCGGGCGGAATTGGGGATCATGGGGCCTCGCCAGCAAGGAGAACCGAACCCGAACAGTGGCGGCAATCAACCGGGCTGTCCAGAGCGGCTGTGGGCCCGGCTAAGCGGCGCCTTTACCGTCGCCCGCTATCCATCGCCATCCTGACCGCCAGGCCCGCCAACACGCCGCCCATCAGCCAGCGCTGGATGCGCGCCCAGACCGGGCGGCCGGTGAGGAACGAGGCCACGGAACCGGCGGTCACGACAATGGCGGCGTTGACCATCACGCTGATGGCGATCTGCGTCGCGCCAAGCGCCAGCGTCTGACCCATGACGTCTCCTGAGGCGCGGTCGACGAATTGCGGCAGCAGCGACAGATAAAGCGCGGCGATCTTGGGATTGAGCAGATTGGTCAAAAGGCCCATCGCAAACAGCTTGCGCGGCGAATCCGGCGCAAGTTCACGCACCTGAAATGGCGAAGCGCCGCCGGGCCGCAGCGCGTTCCACGCCATCCAGGCGAGATAGGCGGCGCCGCAGAGCCGCAACGCGTCATAGGCGTAGGGGATCGCGAACAGCAGCGCGGTGATGCCGAACGCCGCCAGCAGCATATAGGTCAAGAACCCGAGCGCGACGCCGCCAAGCGAAATCAGGCCCGCCGCGCGTCCCTGACAGATCGAACGCGAGATGAGATAGGCCATGTTCGGACCGGGCGTCAGAACCATGCCAAGCGCGATGGCGGCGAAAGTGAGCAGATTGGCGAGATGAATCATGCTGCGTCTCCAGTCGCCCGTCTAACCCGGCGATGCGGGCGGGGCAATGGGCGCACGCTGCGTGAGGCGTTCCTTCTCCCGCTTCGCGGGAGAAGGTGGCCCGACGAAGTCGGGTCGGATGAGGGCCTCGAAGCTGGGCGCGACCTGCTCGAAACTTGCTGCAGCCGAAATGAGGTTCGGCGCGCCGAAACGCCCTCATCCGGCGCTGCGCGCCACCTTCTCCCGCGAAGCGGGAGAAGGGATAAGCAACAATCTCACCCCGCCGCCTCCACCGCGGCGATCGCCGTCATATTGACGATCCCGCGCGCGGTCACCGAGGGCGTCAATATATGCGCGGGTTTGGCCGGGCCGATCAGAATGGGCCCCACCGGCAGCGCGCCGGCGATGACGCGGGTGAGCTGCAGGGCGGTATTGCCGGCGTCGAGGTTGGGCATGATCAGCACGTTGGCTTCGCCCTCCAGCCGCGAATTGGGCAGAACGCGTTCCCTGGCGGCGATCGACAAAGCCGTATCGGCCTGCATTTCGCCGTCGACCTCGAGTTCGGGCGCGCGTTCGCGGATCAGCTCCAGGGCTTTACGCATCTTCAGCGCGGAGGGCGTGTCGGCGGAGCCGAAATCGGAATGCGAAATCAGCGCAATTTTCGGCGTAATGCCAAAGCGCCGCACATGGCTCGCGCAGGCGATCGCCATATCGGCGATCTCCTCGGCATTGGGATCGTAGCGCACATGGGTGTCGGCGAGAAAGAAGGCGCCCGTCGAGGCGATGACCAGCGACAGCGCGGCAAAATCATGCGCGCCGGGCGCCAGCCCGATAATGTCCCGGATATGTTTGAGGCGCGACTGGAACCGCCCGTCGAGACCGCAGATCAGCGCATCCGCATCGCCGCGCTGCACCGCGAGAGCGCCGATCACCGTCGTGTTGGTGCGAACCAAAGTGCGCGCGGCGCTTGGCGTCACGCCTTTGCGTCCGGCGATATCCAGATAAGTCGCGACGTAATCGCGATAGCGCGGATCGTCTTCAGGATCGACGATCTCGAAATCGCGACCGGCCATCATGGCGAGGCCGAAGCGCTTGATCCGCTCTTTGACCACCTCGGGGCGCCCGATCAGGATCGGCCTAGCGATGCCCTCTTCGAGCACAACCTGCGTCGCGCGCAGCACGCGCTCGTCCTCGCCCTCGGCGTAGATGACGCTCTTTTTGGCTGTTTTCGCCCTGGCGAAAATCGGCTTCATGATGAAGCCGGAGCGGAATACGAAGCGGCCGAGCTTGTCGGCATAGGCGTCAAAATCGGCGATCGGCAAGCGCGCGACGCCCGAATCCATCGCCGCTTTCGCGACCGCCGGCGCGATGCGCAGCATCAGGCGCGGATCGAACGGGCTGGGGATCAGCGACGCGCGGCCGAACGGCGAGGCTTCGCCGCCATAGGCGCGCGCCACCACTTCGGAAGGCGCTTCGCGCGCGAGCCCCGCGATCGCTTTGACGGCGGCTTTCTTCATCTCTTCGTTGATCGTGCTCGCGCCGACATCGAGCGCGCCGCGGAAAATATAGGGGAAGCACAGGACATTATTGACCTGGTTGGGATAATCGGAGCGGCCGGTGCAGATCATCGCGTCGGGCCGCGCTGCGACCGCGAGTTCCGGCATGATCTCGGGCGTCGGATTGGCGAGCGCCATAATCAAGGGATCGCGCGCCATCCGCTTGAGCAATTCGGGCTTCAACACGCCCGCTGCGGAAAGCCCCAGGAAGATATCAGCGCCTTCGATGACATCCGCGAGTTTGCGCGCGCTGGTTTCCTGCGCATAGACCGATTTCCATCGGTCCATCAGCGTCGGGCGGCCGACATAGACGACGCCCTCGATATCGCAGACGAAAATATTCTTCCGCTGCGCGCCCAGCGACACCAGGAGATTGAGCGAAGCGAGCGCCGCGGCGCCGGCGCCGGAGGCGACGATTTTCACCTCGTCGATTTTCTTGCCCGTCAGCTCCAGCGCATTGGTGATGGCGGCCGAGACGATGATCGCAGTGCCGTGCTGGTCGTCGTGGAAGACGGGTATGCCCATGCGGGCCTTGGCCTTTTCCTCGACTTCGAAACATTCGGGCCCCTTGATGTCTTCAAGGTTGATGCCGCCGAATGTCGGCTCCAGCGCGACGATGATGTCGACCAATTTATCGACATCGTTCTGCGCGACTTCGATATCGAAGACGTCGATGCCGGCGAATTTCTTGAATAGAACGGCCTTGCCCTCCATCACCGGCTTGGAGGCGAGCGGGCCGATGGCGCCCAGGCCCAGCACCGCCGTGCCATTGGTCAGCACCGCGACGAGGTTCTGTCGGATGGTGAGATTGGCGGCCTCGGCCGGATCGGCGGCGATCGCCTCGCAGGCGAAGGCGACGCCAGGGGAATAGGCGAGCGCAAGATCGCGCTGGTTGCCCAGCGGCTTGGTCGGCTGAATCTCCAGTTTGCCGGGGCGCGGCTCGCGATGGAAATAAAGCGCGTCGGATTTAAGGTCGTGATGGACTTCGCTCGTCATGAAGCTGGGCTTCCGCTCGGGGTGGAGGCGGGGACATTGGCCCGAAGGGCAGGGGGATCGCAAGAGCGAAAATTGCGGCGGGGCCCTTGCAGTCGGCGCCGGAGCAGTCGTGTGCGCTTGCTTGGTAGCCGGATATCGCGCCGGCCTCGCTCATGCCGGTCATGCGGCGCTGTCGCTCACCAACCATACTCACCGCGCGATAGACGGCGTGATACGTTGGGCGAGTCGTATGATATTTGCTGAGCCGGTCTCCTCCGCTGACGAAGACTTTAGAGGAACCCATGAGACCGCATGATTTCTGGCAGGAGATTCATCCGCCGCGAAGTTTCGAGCCGGAGCAAGGCCATCTCGATTCCTATCCCGCTCGCTTTGACGACGGACGGCTGCTGTTGCTCCCCATTCGTCCCATGGCGGACGGCAAGCATGCGCTGGCGTCGCTGATCATCAACCAGGCCGGCTTCGAAGTCGTCGACGCGATCGCCTCGGACCTCGCCGCGAAACTGGCGGTCTTCCGACCGGAGATCGTCGTCGGCCTGCCGACCCTTGGTTTGACGCTTGCGAGCGCGGTGGCGAGGAAACTCGGCCACAGCCGCTATGCGCCGCTCGGGACGTCGCGCAAATTCTGGTACCGCGAAGAGCTTTCAGTCGCTTTGTCCTCGATCACCACGCCCGATCAACAAAAGCGTCTTTATATCGACCCGCGCATGCTGCCGCTTCTTGAGCGCCGCCGCGTCGCCGTCATCGATGACGTGATCAGCAGCGGGGCGTCCATGGCCGCCGCGATTCACCTCATGACGACATGCGGCGTCGAGCCAGTAATTCTGGGCGCCGCGATGTTGCAATCGGACCGATGGAAAGAGCGATTGACTCTTCTCAACCCCAAATGGCTGGAGCGAACGATCGGCGTTCTTCAATCCCCGATGCTGTCAAAGGGGCCGGAGGATCGCTGGATCGCCCCTTGACGGCGCCTGCGGGCGGCTGGCGAACGCGTCGAGGAGTCTTTCTCGCCGGAACCGCAAGTCGCCAATTTGAAAGAGCTACGCCCAGACTTCAGCCGTAGGCCACCGTCGAAAAACGAACCGGCGTCTCACCGAGCTTGCTTGAAAGTTCGCGCGCCTCTTGGATCAGCGTATTTCGGTAATTTTCGTAGTTCTTCGCGGCGTCGTCGCGCGGCGCGACGAGGCAGAGCGTCGCGACGCAGACGTCGGCATCCTGATAGACTGGGGCTGAGAAGCAGTGCGTGAAATTGTCGGCGATGCTGTCGAAAGAGAAAAAACCGTCCGCACGCGCCGCGCGAACCTGCGCGAGAAATTCCTGGCTATCCAAGGTTGAGCCGTCGGGCAGAATGAAATCGGCTTTGGGCACGAAGGATAGAATCTCCGCGTCGCTCATGTGCGAAACGAGCAGTCGCCCAGACGCCGTCCACGGGATCGGGATCGCTTCGCCAACGTCCGAACTGATGCGAAATGGCCGCGCGCCTTCCTTCAGCATGGCGACCGTATATTTGCAGCCATCCAGCATGCAGAGCTGCGCGGTCTCGCGAGTCGTTTCGGCGAGATAGGCGAGGTGGGCCTTGCACTCGCGCGTCAGGTCGAATTGCGTCTGCCAAGCGAGGCCGAGAAAATAGAGCTTGCGGCCGAGAAAGACGCGGCCGTCTTCGTCGGTGTGCTCAAGAACGCCCAGTTTGAGCAGCAGATTGACAAGTTCGTAGGCCGTCGATTTTGGCGCGTCGATTCCGATCGCAATCTCGTTGGGACGGGCGGGCTTGCGCCTCTGGCGAAGGAAATCCAGAATCTCGAAGGCCCGATCCAGCCCGCGCATGCGTCGATTGATGGCAATGTCCGAAACTGGCTCTGCTGACATGGGGCGAAATCCGGGATGGCGACGATAAAGCGTTCGCGCGTTATGTTCTGCTTAGCGCGCGGAGGCGGCACAATTCAACCCTTTGACGACCGTCCGCAGTCCGTCCCGGCGTTTCGACGGTCCGAGACGGCAATCTCAGTCTTGCATTCGCTCTTGCTCGCCAAAGGACGGAGCGTCATTGGCCGACCGCGGCGGATTTATGTTTGTCAGTCGCGGCCTATTGACAAGTCGGCGACGGAAGCTAGCATCCGATCATCCGGTATAACGGTATTAATTCCATTATATTGGAATACATATCTGAAATAACAAACAGGTCCACAGTCCAACCATCGTCGCGGCGGTAGCCGGACGATCGCGGTCGTGCGCCGTTCGCCTCGCTTAAGAGCCATCATCAGAAGGGAACAACAATGCTGAAGTCATCTCTCCGGGCGGCGACGAGCGCCCTCTGTCTGAGCCTTCTTGCCTGCATCGGCTTCGTCTCGCAGGCGGACGCCGCCGCCAAATGCATCAAGGGCGACCGCAAACCGCCGTTCACGCTGGGCTGGGCGAATATCTATTCGGTCCCAACCTGGATGAAGCAGACCGAGGGCACGATCGCGGCCGAAGTCGAGGATCTCAAGAAACAGGGTCTCGTCTCCAAGCTGGTGATCACCGACGCTCAGGGCGACGCCAACACCCAGATTCAGCAGATCCAGTCGATGATCGACGCCAATGTCGACGCGATCATCCTGATCGCCGGCTCCTCCACCGCGCCAGCCCGCGTCATCGCCGACGCTTGCGCCAAAGGGATCGCGATCATCAATTTCGACAGCCTTGTCGACACGGACCAGGTGACGGCCAAGATCAACACCGACTCGGCGCAATGGGGCGCCGGCGCCGCCAAATGGCTGATCGATTCCATCGGCGGCAAGGGTAAGATCATCATCCTCAACGGCCCAGCCGGCGTGTCCGTCAGTGACGACCGCCGCAAGGGCGCCGAGCCCGTGCTCAAAGCCAATCCTGGCGTCACCATCCTCGCCGAGACCAACACGGCCTATAATGTCGCCCCGGCTCAGGAAGCCGTCTCCAACTTGCTCTTCGCCAATCCGCAGATCGACGGCGTCCTGTCGCTTGGCGGCGCCCTGTCGGCCGGCGCCGTCCTCGCGTTTGACAAGCAGGGTCGCGCGCAAGTGCCGATCTCCGGCGAAAACGCCCGTCAGTTCCTCGAACTGTGGAAGCAGAAGGGTCTGAAGGGTTGGGCGACCATGCAGCCGAACTGGCTGGGCGCGTTCGCCGCCTATACCGCCGTGCAGGCGCTGAGCGGCAAGGATGTCCAGGCTTTCGTAAAGGTGCCGCTGCCGGTGATCGACAACAGCACGATCGATTCCTATCTCGCGCGCGCGGACAAATTCCCGGCGGACGGATATATTTATTCGCCCTATGATCAGGCGCTGTTCGATAGACTTCTGGCCCAGAAATAGCGATAAGCAAGCATCATCCGTGACGATGTCTGTCCCGATCATCGCGGCGCGCGACGTGTCGAAATCGTTTTTCGGCAATCGCGTGCTGCGCGAAGTGTCGATCGAGCTTCGAGCGGGGCGCATCCATGCGTTGCTTGGCGAGAACGGGGCGGGGAAGTCCACGCTGATCAACCTGCTGTCGGGAGCGCTGCCTCCCGACGAGGGCAGCATCGAAGTCGACGGCGCCGCCGTCGACCATTTCACGCCGTCCGAAGCCCGTCGCGCCGGGGTGGCGGTGGTGCAGCAGGAGTTGAGCCTCACCAGCCAATTGTCCATTGGCGAGAATATCGGCCTTGGCGCTTATCCTATCCGTTTCGGCCTTGTGGACTACAAGGCGCTGGCCCGGCGCACGCGCGCCGCCTGCGCGATGGTCGGCCTTGATGAGGATCTGGCGACGTCCGTCGGCGATCTGCCGCTCGGTCGCCGGCAAATGGTGGAGATCGCCAAGGCGCTCTATCGCGAACCGCGTGCGCTCATTCTCGACGAGCCCACTTCATCGCTGTCGGCGCATGAGACGCAAACGCTGACCCGGCTTCTAGAACGGCTGCGCGCGCAGGGCGTCGCCATCCTCTATATTTCCCATCGCCTCAACGAAGTGATGGCCCTGTGCGACTACGTGACGATCCTGAAGGATGGCGCCGTCACCGCCGACCGGGAGCTTGCGGGCGTCGATGCGGATGGCCTGGTGCGCTTGATGGTCGGGCGCGATCCCGGCGATCTCTTCCCCAAATGGACGCCCAACGTCGAGGGCAAGACAATCATCTCCGTCCGAGGTTTTTCTTGCGGCATGGCGCGCGACATCGATCTTGATCTGCGTCGCGGCGAAGTTTTTGGCGTCGGCGGCCTTGTCGGGCAGGGTCAGGAGGATCTCATACTGGGCCTTTACGGCGCGAGATCCGCGTCAGCTCGCGTCGCCGAATTCAACGGCGACTCAGGCGTGCCGGATTCGGTTTTGAAGGCCAATGCTTTGGGCCTTGCCTATGTCCCGGCCGACCGCAAGCGCGAAGGACTGCATCTGATCCACACGATCTCTTTCAACATGCTGCTGCCAGGCTACGGCCGCGCGCGCGGTCTGACCTTTCGCGATCGGACGAATGAGCGCGATCTGGCGCGGAGCCTGGCCGGCGCCTTGTCGATCAAGGGTGACCTGACGCGGCCCGTTCAGGCGCTGTCGGGCGGCAACCAGCAGAAAGTCGCCTTGGCGAAATGGATGCCGAACAAGCCCGCGATATGGCTCCTCAACGATCCGACGCGCGGGGTGGACGTCGAGACCAAACGCGAAATCTATGGCCTGCTGCGCGGCTTCGCGGCCGAAGGCGCCGCCGTGTTGCTTTCGAGTTCGGACACGCCGGAGCTTGTGCATCTGTGCGATCGCGTCGCCGTGATGCGTGAAGGCCGCATCGTCGCGCGGATCGAGCAGGCGGAGCTGAGCGAAGAGGCCATCGTCGCCGCGGCCATGGGCGCCAATCTGGCGGAGCGCGCGGCATGAGCGGCTCCGATCCCGTTCTTTCGCCCAGTCCACTCTACTGGCCCGTGCAACGCCAGCGCAACCGCGGCGTCCGGGCGCTGTTCTGCGTGGTGGCGGCCTTCGTCGCGATCTACGCCTATCTTTTTCCAGGCCTCCTCAGCATCGGGGGCTTGTCGAAATTCTGCCAGAGCTGGTTTCCGCTCGCTTTGGTGTCGATGGCCCAGGCGATCCTGATGCTGACGGGCGGCATCAATCTGGCCATCGGGGCGACCGTCAGTCTTGGCGCGGTCATCGCCGCGACCACGATGAGCGGGCCCCTCGGCGCGCCCGGCGCCATCGCCGCCGTCGCCTTCGCCGGTCTTGGGATTGGCGCGATCTGCGGCCTTATCGTTGTTCGCCTTCGGCTGCCGGCCATCATTGTGACGCTCGCCGGCTCCTTCATCATTGGCGGCATGGCGCTGCTCGTCCTGCCGCGGCCGGGCGGTGAAATCCCGGCGTGGTTTTCCGATTTTCTGGCGGGCGGGACGCCGGTCGCCGCTTTGCTTCTGGCGCTGATCGTCCTTGCCTGGAAGCTCTATCTGGCGACCCCGCTCGGCCTCAGCCTCTATGCGGCGGGCGAGAATCCGGTGGCGGCCTATCGGTCGGGCGTTCCCGTCGACGCCGCGCGCATCGCCGCCTATGCGATAAGCGGGCTTCTTTCCACGGGAGCAGGTCTGTATGTGGCCGCGCAGACCGGTTCGGGCGATCCGGTGATCGGGCAGGCCTTCACGCTGAACTCGATCGCCGCGGCGGTGCTGGGCGGCGTCGGTTTCCTTGGCGGCCACGGTACGATGCGCGGCGCCATCGCCGGCAGCCTGCTGCTCAGCGTTATGGTCAACGTGATGTTCTTCCTTGGCTTCCCGCCTGTCGCCCAATATGTGGCGCAAGGCCTCATCATCATCGGCGCCGTCGCCTTGCCGCAGATCGGCGCCCGCGGGAGGCGGGCATGAGCGACGCTGGCGCAACGCCGCTTTTTGTTCGCCGCGCGGCGTTGTTTTTGCGCAGCGGCCCGTTCCTCACGGTCCTGGTCGTGGCCGCAGTGTGGATTGTCGCCGGCCTCACCATGGCGGGCTTCGGCTCCTATGGGCATCTGCGCTACATGCTGGAGCTGGCGGCGGTGATCGGCCTGGTGGCGGCGGGACAGACCCTTGTCGTGATCGGCGGCGGCATCGATCTTTCCGTGGGCGCCATTGTCACTGTCAGCGCGGTGGGCGTGCCTTTGCTGCCGTGGGATGCGGACGCGAGCGGCGTCGCCGCTGTGCTCGCAATCCTTGCCGGCGCAACCGGCATCGGCTTGCTTAATGGTCTGGGCGTCGCCTTTCTGCGCGTCCATCCGATGATCATGACGCTCGCGATGGCGACCTTCCTGCAGGGCGTGTTGATCATCGTCGCGGGCGGCAGCGCCGTGTCGATGCATAATCCCCTGGTGGCGTGGCTTGGCGAAGCCCGCCCATGGGGCGTTCCGGCAGGCATTGTCCTTTGGGTCGTGGTGTCGTTGCTGACGCTTCTCATCCTGCATGCGACGCCGTTCGGCGCGCGTATTTTCGCGCTCGGCGCCAATCCGCTCGCCACTTCGCTTTCCGGCGTCGACGTTCGCGTCACGACGATGGCGATCTTTGCGGCGAGCGGATTGACCGCCGGGCTCGCGGGCGTGCTGATGCTGGGCATGAACGGACAAGGTTATGTCGGCATCGGCGATCCCTATGTGCTCGCGTCGATCGCCGCTGTCGTCCTGGGCGGGACATCGATACTGGGCGGGTCGGGAACTTATGCGGGGTCGATTCCGGGTTCGGCGCTGCTGGTGACGATCACCGCCTTGATCACCGTCGTCAATGCTTCGCCGGGCTGGCGAAGCATTCTCTTCGGATCGTTGATCCTGGGGCTTCTTCTTCTGTCCGGACGGGAGTCACGCCGCCGATGAAATTTCGTCGCCCATCCGGTAAATGCGCCGCGCATTGCCAAAAAACAACGCCCGCTGCTCGTCGGCCGAAAGGTTGGCGGCGGATAGTCCGAACGCAAGGGGCCGAGATCGCCGAGCCCGCCGCGTTCGTCGGCTGTCTCGGAAAGCCAGGGGTGCTTGTCGAGTCCGAGGTCCCACAGATGATGATGAGTGTCGATGATGGGGTCGGAACAAAGTTTCGACATCGCGCTTTTCCACGGCGCGAGCCGCCGGACCATCGAGGGACGATACGGTTCGGCTTTTTGGCATGGTCTCAACGGAAGGTCGACAGACAATGAACGCCAAAACGCAAAGGGCCGCCGTCTCCCAGACGCTGGTTCTCGACGATCGGATTCGCGGCGTGCCGCCGGGTGTGGCCGATTTGCCGATCGCGGCGGTGGCCGAGCAGAATTGGCGTCCCGCGGCGGGTTTGATGAGCCTGCCGGTTCTGACGCTCGACGAAGCGGCTTTCGCACATAATCGCGACCTCATGCTGCGCTATACGCGCGAGCAAGGTGTGGAGATCGCGCCGCACGGCAAAACGCCGATGGCGCCGGACCTGGCCCTGTCGCTGATCGAGGCTGGCGCATGGGGCGCGACGGTCGCCGATATCCGGCAAGCCGCCGTCATGCTTCGGGCCGGCGTCACGCGCCTGATCCTGGCCAATGAAGTGGGCGGGCGCGGCGGGGCAGCGCGGCTCGCCGCACTGCTCAAGGCATGGCCGCAGGCGGAGGTCTATGTCTTCGTTGATTCGGTCGCGACGGCTCACGCCTATGCCGAAGCCTGGCGGCATGAAGCGGCCGCGCCGCCCTTGCGCGTTCTCGTTGAACTCGGCGCGGGCCGGTCGGGTGCGCGCACCCTGCCGGCCGCGGCCGCGATCCTCGACGCCATCGTCGTTGAGGGGACCGGCCGCCTCGTCTCGGCGGGCGTCGCGGCGTACGAAGGCTCGGCGGCGCCCGGGCCCGAGGGGGTCCTGCCCGTCATCGCCGATCTCCTGCGGCTGACGGGCGAATTGCTGGCGATGGTGCGCAAGCAGGTCGGACCCGATCAGCCTTTATTGGTCACGGCTGGCGGCTCAGTCTTCTTCGATAAGGTCGTGGCGGCGCTGAAGCCGCTCGTCGTCGCCGACCCGGCGGCCACGCTGGTGCTGCGCAGCGGCGCAATTTTCTTCCACGATCATGGCGTCTATGAGCGCGCTTTGCTCGCGCTCGACGAGCGCGGAGGTTTTCATCTCGGCGGCGAAAAGGTCGCCGCGGCGACGGCTTTCCGGCCGGCGCTCAGGTTGTGGGCGGAAGTGCTGTCGCGCCCTGAGGCAGGGTTGGCTGTCGTTGGCATGGGCATGCGCGACGTCTCATTCGATCAGGGAATGCCGCGCCCGCTGCGCCTTCATCGCAACGGAATCTTGCTGCGTGAAATCGAGGCGGGGGCGCTGAAAATCGAGAAGCTCAACGATCAGCATGCTTTCCTGTCATGCGGGGCCGGAGACGATATCCAGGTCGGCGACGTCTTCGAATTCGGCATTTCCCATCCCTGCACTTGTCTCGACCGTTATCGCGTCATCTTCGGCGTCGATGCGAGTGGGCAGGTGCGCCACGCCTTTCCGACTTTCTTTGGCTGACGGGTTCGCGCCCGGCCGCCCAACCCATGCAAGATAAGGAAACGACATGATCGAACGCTTTCAAATCAGCCCCCGAATGGCGCAGGCCGTGGCGGGCGCGACGACCATCCATATTGCCGGCCAGGTGGCGAATGATCGCAAGGCTGGCATCGAAGAGCAGACCCGTCAGGTTCTCGCCAAGATCGACGCCCTCCTGGCGGAAGCCGGCGCAAAAAAGTCCAATCTGCTCGCGGTCAACGTCTTCCTGCCGCACATCACCGATTTCGACGCGATGAATCGCGTCTATGACGCCTGGGTCGATTCCGCCCGCCCGCCCGCCCGCGCATGCGTTGAGGCGCGGCTCGCCGATCCGGATCTGCGTATCGAGGTCACTGCGGTCGCGGAACGCTGACTGACGGATTTGTTGTGAAGGAGAAGGCATTGCCCCAGGACACGCTGATCCGCGACGTGCGCGTCATCGATGGCGCAGGCGCGCCATGGTTCATCGGCGATGTGCGACTGTCGGGCGATCGCATCGGCGCCGTCGGCCCCGGGCAAGAAGTCGCTGGCGCGATAATCGTTGAGGGGAGGGGGCGTTATCTCGCGCCCGGCTTCATCGACGCTCATTGCCACGACGATCTGATCACATTGCGCGAACCGGCGCGGCCGGAAAAAATTCTGCAGGGCGTGACGACGGTCGTGGTCGGCAATTGCAGCTTTTCGCTTTACCCGACCGCCCATAGCGGGAAAGACCTGCTTCGCCAGCACTTCTCGTCACTGCTCGGCGAAACGCAGGCCGACGAAGTTTTCGACGACTTTTCCGCTTATCGCCAGGCGCTGCATGATCGTGGCGCGGCGCTGAACGTCGTCTCCCTGGTCGGTCATGCGGCGTTGCGGCTCGCCACAATGGGCTTTGTTCAGCGAGCGGCGAGCGCCGATGAGCGGCGGGCGATGCAGGATCTGTTAGCGCTGCAATTGGCTCAGGGGGCGGCCGGCCTGTCTCTTGGCCTGGTCTATCCGCCGAGCGCCTATGCCGACGAGGCGGAGTTGATCGCGCTCGCCGAAACGGTGCGCGACCATGGCAAACTCCTGGCCGCGCACATCCGCTCTTATGAGGCCGGGCTCCTCGCCTCGATCGACGAATTCATCGCTATCCTCCGCGCCGCGGGCTGCGCGGGCCTCCTGTCGCATCTGCAATCGGCGGGGCGACCCAATTGGGGAAGCATCCCGAAAGCGCTGACGCGGCTGGAGAAGGCGCGCGGCGAAGGCGTCGACGTCAGTTTCGATATGTATCCCTATCCCGCCGGCAGCAGTTACATCCTTCAGCTCCTGCCGCCGGAGGCGCAGGCGGGCGGCCATGATGCCTTACTCGCCCGCCTTCGCGATCCCGCCGCGCGCGCGGCGCTGCGCCGCTGGGTGGAGGTGGGCGGCGGCGACGCGCATATTCAATCCAAAGTATCGCTGATCGGTTGGGAGAATGTCCGGCTGTCGGCGATCGCCCATCAGTCCCTGAAGCATCTCGAAGGGCGGAACATGGTCGAAGCGGCCGCGCTGGCGCGGCTCGAGCCTTTCGATCTGATGGCGCAATTGATCGAGGCGGACCGCGGTCAAACGGGCATCGTGCTTTTCCAGCTCGACGAAACCGACTTGCGATGCGCCTGTACCCATCGCCTGCACATGTTCGGTTCGGACGGCTTGCCGCGCCCTGGGACGAAGCCTCATCCGCGCGCTTATGGCACGTTTCCGCGCGTTCTAGGGCATTTGACCCGCGACGCCGGCTGGTTTCCGCTGGAGGACGCCGTGCGCCGCATGACCTCAATCCCCGCCCAGCGCTTCGGTCTCGCCGACCGTGGGCTGGTGCGCGAGGGCTTGATGGCCGACCTCGTTCTGTTTGACGGGGACATTGCCGACCACGCGACCTTCGACGATCCGACGCGGCTTCCCTCAGGGCTTTCGCATGTTTGGGTCGCGGGCGTCGCCGTCGTTCTCGATGGTCAGCCGACCGGACGACTGCCCGGGCGCCTTATCGGCGCGCCGTGAAACGACGCGCCTTTCTCAACGACGGATCTGGAACAAATTATGCAACTTTCGATGTGGACTTATCCCTGGGACGTGCAGGATTGCGGCTTCGAGGCGACTGTCGCGGATTTGCGCGAGCGCGCGGGCCTCACGAGCGTCAGTCTCGCCGCCTCCTATCACGCCGGACGTTTCCTGCAGCCGCGCAGTCCTGTGCGGAAAGTCTATTTCCCGGAAGACGGCACGATCTACTTCCAGCCCGAAGCGCGGCGCTGGGACAAATCCCGCCTGAAGCCGAAAGTCGCCGACATCGTCAGGAATGGCGACGTGTTGCGCGATTTTGTCGATCAGCGGGCGCGAACCGGCTTGTCGGTCTCGGCCTGGACTGTGTGTTTGCACAATATGCGTTTGGGCTTGCTGCATCCCGATGTCGTCACCCGCAACGCTTTCGGCGACGCCAATCCCTTCAGCCTGTGTCCCTCCCATCCCGATGCGCGCGAATATGTGTGCGCTCTCGTTGAAGATATGAGCGCCAATTATCAGCCCGATGCGATCGAGCTTGAGACGCCCTGCTTCATGCCCTACGCCCACGGCTATCATCATGAGAAGGACGGCGTCGGGTTGACGGCGGAGGACGATTTCCTGCTGTCGCTTTGTTTCTGCCCCGCATGTCTGGCGCGGGCCGCCAAGACGGGCGTCGATGGCGAAGCGGCGCGCCGGACGACGCGTCGCCTGGTCGCGGAAGCTTTTGAGCGCGATATCCCGAGACCGCTCTGGCCCGATTTTCGGCGGCTGGGATTAGACGCTCTTCGCGACCATCCCGAGATTCAATATTATGCGCGGTGGCGCACGGAGCCCGTCACCAGTCTTGTCGCGGAAATTCGCAACCGGGCGCATCCAGCCAGCAAAATATATGTCATTGATATTCTGGATGGGTGGCTCGGCGGGTGCGACGCGGCCGCGCTCGGTCGCGCCTGCGACGGCATGATTTTTTGCGTGTACGATATGAGTGCAAAGGAAACCGGCGACGTCATCGCTAAAGCGCGCGCCGCCCTCGGTCCAGGGCGCTTCGTTGGCGCCGGTTTTCGAGTTTTTCATCCTGAAATGGCCGATAGCGCCGACTTGGTCTCCAAGACCTCGGCGGCGGTCGCGGCTGGCGCTGAAGGAATAAATTTCTACAATTTCGGTCTCGTGCCGGCGGCGCGTCTCGACTGGGTGAGAGCCGCCGCTGCCGCCGCGAGAGCGCTGTGAGGATATCGAAGCGGCCGATGGCGTCGAACCAAGCTGGAGCGTGATCGATCGGCCGGCCGCGACAGCCGGACATTCAAGCCATGCTGGCGTCGCGCTTCCGCCGGTTGGATCGGCCAGGCGTCTGCTTGGCGATGGCGGCCATGGCGAAATCCATCACATGGGCGCGCCTCGCATCAAGCGCGGCTTGACTCTCCATGTCGATGACGAGCGCCGCCTGCAGCGTGTAGATATTCGAGAAATAAAAGAACGAAAGCGCGCTGATCGAAATGTAGAAATTGTTCGGATCGACGCCCGCGCGAAAGACGCCCGCCTCCTCGCCGCGCCGCAGCGTTTTGGCGATGCGCTCGATGAGCGGAACGTAGATCGCTTGCAGCTTTTTCGACTGCCGGATATGCCGTCCCTTGTTGCTGTTTTCATCCGCGAGAAGCCTGACGAAAGCGCGGTTGGCGCGCAGATGGTCGAAGGAGATGCCGACGAGATGGCGCATCGCGGCGATCGGATCGAGCCGGTCGCTGTCGAATTCCGGATCCTGGGCGCGCGAGGCTTCATAGGCTTTTTCCAGAACCTCCAGATAGATTTTCTCCTTGGAGCCGAAGTGGTGAAACAGGATCTGCTTGCTGACGCCGGCGCTCTCGCAGATCTTCTCGACGCTCGCGCCGTGGAAGCCCAGCGCCGCGAATTCCCGATAGGCGGAATCGAGCAGCTTGCGGCGGGTGCGTTCCGGATCGCGCGCGCCGTTCGAAGGCTTGTGCTTGCGGGTCGGCGAAATGATGTGAACATCCGCCGCCTGTCGCCGCTGCTGCGCCTTCGTCTTCATCGCGGTCTCATCATCCAGTTTCGAGGCCATCATAGACGATCGCGAGCCTGCCGGAAAAGCAGTGCCTATGCGCCGTTCGAAATATCTTCCGCATCGACGACAGCCGCCGGCGCATATCCGGGCGCTTCAATCAATCAACCGATCGGTTGACAGGCGCGCGAATTTGCGCCTTGATCGCATCGTCTTTTGGCGCATCGCCCTGACCGGCGCGACGGTGCCGGGAAATGAAAGGAAGCGCCGTGACCCGCACAGCCATAACTCGCGAAGCGATGCTCAAGCGCACGGCGTTCTTCGACAAGCTCACGCCCAGTTCGCGCCCGCTCGTCGACGCGGTGCTGCCGCAGTTCCATCGCGAGATATTCAACATCATCGGCGGCGGAGTTACGGAAGACCCAACAATGGAAATCCCCATTCGCGATGTCGAAGGATTCCATATGTCGATCGTCAAAGCCGAGCCGCAGAAGGGCACCGGCCTGCATGACCACACGACGGTGGAAGTCTTCATGCCGTTGCAGGGAAGCTGGGCGATTCTCTGGGGAGACGAAGGCGAGAACGAACTGGTTCTGAACCCATGGGACGTGGTTTCAGTGCCGCCGGGCGTCAATCGGGGCTTTCGCAACGTCGGACCCGGCACGGGCCATCTGCTCGTCGTTCTCGGCGGCACGGATCCCGGCCGCGTCGCCTGGGTGGACGATGTGATGAACGCGGTGCGTGAGAAGGGCTTCGATCTCGACGATCGCGGCAAGATTGTCGGAGACGCCCCTAACGCCTGAACGAGGGAACTGGCGATGGTCGACGACGAACTTTGCTTCATCTCAGCGACGCGACTCGCTGGGATGATCGCGCGCCGCGAGGTCTCGCCGGTCGAGATCATGAACGCAGCGCTGGCGCGCGCCGAGCGCTTACAGCCGGTCCTCAATGTCTTTGCTGCGCTATGGGCCGACGAGGCGCTCGATCTCGCCCGCGCCGCCGAGGCGGCGGCGATGCGCGGCGATCCGCTCGGGCCGCTGCATGGCGTCCCGATCACAATCAAGGACAATGTCGCGATCGGCGGCAAGCCGATGCGGAACGGCTCGTTGTCTTCGCTCGATTTCGTACCCGCACAGGACGCCACCGTGACAGCGCGCGTGAAAGCGGCCGGCGCAATTGTGATCGGCGCGACGACGCTGCCGGAATTCGCCCATAAAGTGCTCACCGACAGCCCGGTCTATGGCGTCACGCGCAACCCCTATGATCTCCAGCGGACGCCGGGCGGCTCCAGCGGTGGCGCCAGCGCGGCGCTGGCGGCAGGGGTCGCTCCGCTCGCGATCGGCACGGATGGCGGCGGCTCGATACGCTGCCCGGCGGCTTGCACGGGCGTTGCGGGACTGAAAGCGACGCTCGGCCGCATCCCATTCGAGCAATTCCCTGACAGTTTCGTCAATTACGCCGCCGTCGGGCCGATGACGCGGGTGGTTGAAGATCTGCCGCTACTGCTCTCGGTGATGTCCGGTCCTCAGATCGACGACCCCTATTCCTATGCCGTCGAGCCGTTCATGCCGGCGCCGAAAAAGGAGCCTGTGCGCGGCCTGCGCATCGCCTGGATCGAGAATTTTGGCAATGTCCGTCCTGAAGCGGAAGTCGACGCGTTGACGAAACGCACGATTGAGAGGCTTGCCAGCGAAGGCGCTCATGTGGAGGCGGTGTCGACGCCGATCTTTCACAATGTGTTCGACACTTATGTCGTGATCGCCACGACCGCGCATGCGGCGCGGTTGGAATCGGTCGCGGCGCGATGGGGCGAGAAGATCACCGCGTCGTTGCGCCAAAGCATCGCGCGCGGGTTGAGCTATTCGGCCGCGGAATGGCAACGCGCGAGCGATCGCCGCAGCGTGCTGTTTCGGGCCGTGCAGCGCCTGTTCGAGCGCTATGACGTCATCGCCACGCCGACGATGAATGCGCCGCCGGTTGGTCTCGACGCCGGCGGCTCGATCGAGAGCCAGATGTATGCGGAATGGGCGGGCTACCTCTACCCATTCAACCTGACCGGCAATCCGGCGCTATCTGTACCTTGCGGCTTCACGGCGGGCGGCCTGCCGGTGGGACTGCAACTGGTTGGCGCCTATCATGACGAGCAACGGCTGATCGATGTCGCGCAGGCGATCGAGAATGCGGGCGGTTGGCGCGAACGGCGCCCCGCGTTCTGAAACGGCAGTCAGCCTGGGGCGGCTCGCTATGGATCGCGGACTTCCGGTGAGCGCGGCGCCGCGCTCAGCCCCTATCGCCGAATGTTCGCCGCACCAGCTTCCAGGCTTCCAGAACCAGCTCGCTCGTAACCTTTTCCGCTCGTCGCGGATCGCCTGTCCGGATCGCCTCGACCATATCGATATTGGCGCCGATCGAGAGCGCGATCATCGACGGCTCTTGGCAGAACGCCCAATGGCGATAACGAAGAGCGGCTTTGTTGACTTGCGCGAGGAGTCCCGCGAGCACGGGGTTGCGGCTCTGATCGTGCAGCACGTCCGTCAGCGCCACATTGGCGAAGAAGCAGTCTTCGACTTGGCCGGCATCGGCGGCGTCCTGCATTTTCTTCAGGCATAGGTCCAGCGCGCGCGCCGCCTCTTCCCGCCAAGGCGCCCGGGCGACGCTGGAGGCGGCGAGCGCCTCGAGCGGCGCCCGGCACGCATAGACATGATCTAAATTCTCCAGGGTCATCGGGGCGACGCGCACGCCATAGCCTGGTTTGCGCGTCACGAGCAGGCTTGCTTCCAATAGCCGCAAAGCCTCGCGCATCGGCGAGCGACTGACGCCAAACCGCGCGCAAAGATCAAGCTCGACCAGTTTTTCTCCCGGCTCCAACCGGCGCGTGACAATTTCGCGCTCCAGGAAGGGCGCCAATTCGATGGCAAGCGGCTTTCGCACCTGGGCGACGAAGCTGTCTCTCGAAGTAAAATCCGCGATCGCCAAGCGAATGTCCGTTCAGAATCGTTGTGTTTTCAAGCCTACCAGCTTTTCGCCGAGCAGGATTACGATCAATGTCAGACCGATACTGACGGTTGAGACCGCGGCAGCTTCCGGCGTGAAGTTGAAACGCAGGTAGTCGAAGAGTTGCAACGGCAGGGTGGCGGCGCCGACGTCCTTCAGAAGGAATGAGACGCCGAAGGCGTCAAAGGAGATGATGAAGGCGAACAGGCAGCCGGTGATCAGGCCGGGCTTCATCAGGGGAAGCGTGATGCGCCTGAAGACGGTCCATCGATCGGCGCCAAGGCTGCGCGAGGCGAGTTCCCAGTTCGGATCGAAGCCATGCAGAGACGTCACGACATTCAGGAAGACGAACGGCAGCGTAATCAGCACATGGCCGACAAGCATCGCCACCCAATATTTCGTGCCGACGCCGACCTGGTAGAAAAAGAAGAGAAGCGCCATCGCCGTCAGGATTTCGGGCAGGACAAGCGGCAGCAGAATGCCGATGCGCAGCGCTTCCTTGGCGGCCTTGGCGTAGCGCACGTAATAGAGCGCCGCGGCCGTGCCGATGACGGCGGAAATCGCGGTGGCGGCGCACGCCAGCCGAAGGGAGGTGGAGATCGCTTCGATGAAGACCGCGTTATTCAGGAAGGTGATGAACCATCGAAGAGAGAGGCCTTGCGGCGGGAAGGTGAGGAATGCCCCTGCGTTGAGCGAGGCGCCCACGACGACGACGATCGGCGCGAGCAGATAGAGATAGACGAGCGCGCAGAAAGCGCCGAGCATCAGGGAGGAGGCGCGCGTTCTCATCGCCAGCGCACCCGGGTCAGGCTGACGAACACCAGCACAGCGGCCGCGGTCGCCAAAGACAACATCAGCGCCAGCGCCGACCCCAGCGGCCACTGGAATTGGTCGAGCAACGTATCAACGACGATCATCGCCATCGTCTTGACGCGCATGCCGCCGACCAGCATCGGCGTCACATAGGCGCTGACCGCGAGCACGAAAACGAGAATCACGCCGGACTGGACGCCGGGCAGCGCGAGCGGAAGCACGATGCGTCGAAAGACGGTCATGCGCGAAGCGCCAAGCGAGCGCGCCGCATTTTCCAGCGCGGGATCGACAAGTTGCAACGCGCTCAGGATCGGTAGGATCATGAATGGCAGAAAGACATGGGCGAGCGCCACGACAATGCCGAAGGAATTATACATCAGCGGCAGGGGCGCGCCGATCAATCCAAGCTCGCGCAAGCCGCGATTGATGACGCCGTTGTTGCCGAGCAGGATGGTCCAGCCGAAGCTGCGAACCACGATGCCGACCAGCAGCGGCGAAAGCGTGAGGCCATAGAGAATGCCGCGCCACCGTGCGGTCGAACGGGCGATTTGCAGCGCGACCGGAAAACCCAGAACAAGACAAATCGCGGTGGTCGCCAGGCCGAGCCACAGCGTTTGGGCGAGGGCGCGAATATAATAGCTGTCCGAAAAGAATCTCGCATAGCTCTCGGTCGAGAAACCGAGGCCGTAAGGCGTCGATTGAGCGGGCGCGCGAAAGCTCATCACGATGATGTTGAGATAAGGAAGAATCAGGAAAACCCCGATCAGCATCGCCGCCGGAGCGATCAGGAAAAGGGGACGAAGCGAACGGTTCATCCCGCGTCCCGCAACGGCCAGAGTCGCGCGGGGTCGAGGACAAGACCTACGGTCTCGCCTTCGCCGAAGCGGGCAGGCGGCGGGACCTGCACGGTCAGGATGTTTTCGGCGAGCGCGATGCGATAGTCGACAAAGGCGCCGTGAAAATAGCGGCCGACCACCCGGCCAGTGAGGTGGGCTCGCGAATCATCGGCGGCGACGATGCGGATGGCCTCGGGACGGGCCATAATGTCGATGGTTGTGAAGTTCTTATCGGAGAGCGCATTCGGGATGGGGATGGCGCCGCCGGCGGTCCTGAGGCCGGTTGCGCCGCCGGCGGGGTCAGGCGCCGTGCAGGACAGGATGTTGGCCTGCCCGACAAAGGCCGCCACCGCCCGGTTGACGGGGCGATCATAAATTGTCTCGGGATCATCGGCCTGAGCAATGCGCCCGGCGAACATGACGACGACCTTGTCCGACATGGTCATCGCTTCGGCCTGATCGTGGGTGACATAGATGGTCGTAATGCCGACGCGCTGCTGGAGCTCCCGGATGAAGGTGCGCATCTCGTCGCGCAATTTCGCGTCGAGATTGGCGAGCGGTTCGTCGAGAAGCAGAATCTTCGGCTCGATGACCAGCGCGCGCGCCAAAGCGACGCGTTGCTGCTGTCCGCCGGACAATTCGCGCGGATAGCGCTTGCCGAGCCCGGAAAGCTGCACAAGTTCGAGCGCGGCATCGACCCGTCGCTTGATCTCGGGCCGCGACACTTTCCGCATCTCCAGCCCGAAGGCGAGATTTTGCGCGACGTTCATATGTGGGAACAGCGCATAGTTCTGAAACACCATGCCGATGTCACGCTGTTCGGGCGGCAGGCGCGAAACGTCGACGCCGTCGAACAATATCCGTCCGTCATCCGCCTCTTCGAAACCGGCAAGACATTTCAGCGTCGTGGTTTTTCCGCAGCCGCTGGGGCCGAGGAGCGAGACGAATTCGCCTTGCTTCACCTTCAGAGTGATTGCGTCGATCGCCGCATGGTCGCCATAACGTTTGACGAGCGAAAGAATGGAGACTTCAGTCATGAGCGGCCCTGGCTAAATCGGCTCTCTCCAGGCGCATGGTTGGCGACTGGCCAGCGCGCGGCGTCAAGCGCCAAATGTGTCGTTCCAACGGCGGGCGATCGTCTCCGCGTTCTTGTTCATGAACTCCCAGTCCCATTTGATGAAGCGCTCCATGTCATTGCCTGAAACGGGAACGTCGCGTCTCAGATCGGCCGGTATCTCGACCTTTCGATTGACCGGCGACACGAAGAAGGTGCGCATCAGCAGGTCCTGGCCTTGCGGACTCAGGATGAAATCGATGTAGGAATTGGCAAGATCGGACGTGGCCAGGCCTTTGGCGATGTTGAAGGTCTGATCCCACATCAACAGACCTTCTTCGGGGATAACGCAGTCGACGGGGAGTCCCTGGTTTCTCAGGCGCGCGATCTCGCCAAAGTCGAATGGCGCAATGACGACCTCGCCGGTCGACATCATCGTCGACATGTTGAAATCGGTTTGCATCACTTTGCCGAGTTCCGCGAGCTTCCGGAAGCCGACATCGATGTTGTGAATGTCTCCGCCATACATCAGCGAAGCGAGCATGAGCATCATTTTGCCCGCCGAGTTCTGGATGCTGTAGAGGCCGGTTTTGCCTTTGAATTCCGGGTTGTTCCAGAAATCCTTCCAGGATTTTGGCGATGTAGCGACCATATCGGTTCGATAGCCGATTCCGATGGGAGAAATCAGTCCGACCGCCGCCCAGCCGTCGGTCCCGGTCGCGACGGGATAAAGGTCGGCGTAACTGGGGATTTTATCGAGATTGAGTTTCTCGAAATGCCCTTCGGAGCGCAGCACCGTGGCGTAGATTTCGTTGGTCATCACGACGCCGTAAGGCGAATGTCCGACGCCGGCCGCGCGCATGTTCGTGGTGATGACGCGGCCGAGCGCGACGTCAAGCTTTGGCGCATCGCCGGTCTTTTTCGTGAAAGCGGGAAGCAGCGACGCGCGCCAGAATTGCTCCCAACTGCCGCCATAGGTTGTCACCACAAGCTCTTCGGCGGCCATTGCGATCGTCGGAAACTTGAGAATTCCAACGCCGGCGAGGCCGGCGAGCGCCAATAGGAGTTCGCGTCTGTTCGCTTCGATCATCGCTCGATCCCCATTTTCTGGAGGGTTTGACAGGCCTTCGTATGCGCATTGCTAGTTGAGAGTTCAGGACGCTTTCTTGCGGTAATCGTAGTTCTTGTTGAGCCGCTCCAGGAGGTAGTCGCCGTAAACGACTGGGGCGTGGCTCGGCTCTTGACCGCCCTCGAGGATCTGTGGCGGGCAAGCCACCGTGGCGTCCATGGAAGGGTCGAAGAAGAACGGCATGGAATAGCGGGCGACCGGCTTGAGGTTGCGCACGCGATGCGGCGTCGATGCGAAAAGCCCGTTCGACCAACGCTGCAGGATGTCGCCGACATTCATCACGAATGTGCCCGCAAGGGGCGGCGCGGCGATCCATTCGTTATGACGATTGCGGACTTCGAGGCCGCCAACTTCGTCCTGGCCGAGGATCGTGATGAATCCGTAATCGGTATGCGGCGCCGAACCGAACAGGCCCGCTTCGTCGGGCTGGCGCGGATAGTGGAGCAGGCGGAGAAACAGCGTTGGCTTCTGGAAGAAAGGCAAAAACCAGTCGCGGGGGAGATTGAGCGCCTCGGCAAGGCCGCCCGCCATCCTCATGCCGAGCCCGGTCATCTTCTCCATATAGTCCAGCGCGACCCCGCGGAATTCGGGCAATTCTTCGGGCCATTGATTCGGCCCTCGCAGAGGCTCGCCATAGGCAGGGTCATCCGGGGACACTTCCTGCATGATCATCAGCGACTCGCTCTGATTGGGGCGCGTCACCTTCGCCACGGTCGACGTCACGATGGTGGAAGACGAGAATGGCATGTAGCCGCGGTGATATTCGTTCATCACGATGCGCTGCTTGGCTTCCATCGGGAGCGCATGAAACGCCTGGGACAGGCCGCGCAACCGATCGATCATGTCCTGGGCTATTCCGTGTCCGCTGAGATAGGCGAACCCAGAGCGCTCGAGCGCGTTGCGCAGCGCCGCGACGGTTTTAGCGCGCGCTTCCTGGCTGCCGTCCGCCGCGAGAGAAGAGACGTCGATCACGGGGATTTCTGAAAACTCGCCTCGCATCATGAACTCCCGATTGGTATGAAAACTGCTATGGGATTCTGTATACAGGATTCGTGCCAACCAAGATAGAAACTGGACTTCCGCGGATTTCTGGCATTTTTCCTCCCTGCGCCTTTGAGCAGGTCATCTGCTGAAAGCCCAATTCATGGGCGGATCGCCTCCTCGCCCTTCATCCTGAGAGTTTTTTATGCATCGCGTGATCATCGACACCGATCCTGGACAGGACGACGCCTTTGCACTGCTGCTGGCGCTGGCCTCGCCGGAAATCGAGGTCCTCGGCGTCACGACGGTCGCCGGCAATGTGTCGGTGACGCAGACGGCCGATAATGCGCGCCGCATCCTGGAACTGGCCGGACATGGCGACGTCAAGGTTTTCGCCGGCGCGGAAAGGCCAATCCTGCGGCCGGCCCGTCCAGTTCCGGAAATCCACGGCGCGACCGGCATCGACGGCTGGGATTGGGCGCCGGCGAAGAAGGGCGCTGAGGCCAAGCATGCGGTCGATTGGATGGTGGAGACGCTCCTGCGCGAGCCGAGCGGCGACGTCAGCCTGATCGCTCTGGCGCCTCAGACCAATCTCGCCCTGGCGCTTTGCCGGGCCCCGGCGATCGCGGGCCGGATCAAGCGCATCGTCTTCATGGGAGGCGGGTATTTCGAGGGCGGCAATATGACGCCCGCCGCGGAATATAACATCCTTGTCGATCCCGAAGCCGCCGCCATCGTTTTGAATTCGGGCGTCGACATCGTCGCGACGCCACTCGATTGCACGCATAGCGCGCCGGCGCCTGTCGGCTGGTCGGCGGAACTTGAAGCGCTCGGCAGCGATGTCGGCCGCGCCTGCGGCGGCATGATGCGTTTCTTCGAGCAATACGGAAACCGGAAATATGGCACGCCGTCCCGCCCACTCCATGACGCGATCGCCGTCGGCGCTTTGCTATGGCCGGATCTTTTCGAGGGGAAGCGATGCCCCGTCGACATCGAATGCGCGGGACGCTTGACGACCGGCATGACGGTCGTCGATTGGCTGAGGCAGACGGGGCAGAAGGACAATTGTCTGTGGCTGCGCCATTGCACCGATCCTGTGGAGCTCTATCGCCGCATGCGAGAGGAATTGGCTCGCCTGCCGAAGACTTGATGCGGCGAGCGCCTGTGATGACCTTGGGCTCACGCGGGCGAGGCGATTTCGACGCGCCGCGCGACTGTCAAAACGCGCACAAAAATGCGATCGTCGGCCTCGGATCAGCATGGAAATCTATGGAATGACGAAGAGCGAGGCCGAAGTTGTGGTTGTCGGCGGCGGCGCGGCGGGAATCGCCGCTGCGCGCCGTCTGCAAGCGGCGGGCGTCGACGCGCTGCTTGTCGAGGCGCGGCCGCGGCTCGGCGGGCGGGCCTGGACGGTCGTCAGCGCGGCCGGCGTCCCGCTCGATCTTGGCTGCGGCTGGTTTCATTCGGCCGATCGCAACCCCTGGGTTGCGATCGCCGAGGCGCAGGGCTGCGCGATCGACAGGACGCCGCCGCCCTGGACGCGCCCCTGGGTTCAGGCCGGCGCTCTGGCCTTCGAAGGCGCCGCCTTCAGCGAGGCGCTGCAGGGCTTTCGCCGTCGCGCCGATTCTTTCGCCGAGGACGAGGCGGACCGTCCGGTGGCGGCGTTTCTTGAGCCGGGCAATCGCTGGAACGGTCTGATCGACGCGGTCAGCACCTATTACAGCGGCGCCGAGCTCGACCTCGTATCCGCGCGCGATCTCGCCCGCTACGACGATGATGGCGTGAATTGGCGCGTCGCCGAAGGCTATGGACGCGTCATCGCAGCCTATGGCGCCGATCTGGCGGTCGAATTCGATTGCAAGGTTGAGCGCATCGACCGTCGCGGCAAGCGATTGCGCGTGGAAACGACACGGGGCGCGATCGTCGCAAATGCGGTCATCGTCACGCTGCCGAGCAACCTGATCGCCGAGCAGCAAGATTTGTTCCTGCCGGCCCTGCCTGGGAAAACCGCGGCGGCGGCGGGCCTGCCCCTAGGGCTCGCGGACAAGCTGTTCCTTTCGCTGGCGAATGCGGAGGAGTTCGATCGAGAAAGCCGCGCTTTTGGCGCCGCCAATAGCGCCGCGACGGCGGCCTATCAATTCAGGCCGTTCGGCAGGCCGATGATCGAAGCCTATTTCGGCGGCGCGCTTGCGGCGGAGCTTGAGGCCGGCGGCATCGCCGCGTTCTTCGACTTCGCGGTCACAGAACTCGTCCGCCTGTTCGGCGCCGGCTTTGCGCGTCGCGTGGCGCCGCTCCAGCTCCATGGCTGGGCGAGCGATCCCCTCTCGCGCGGCTCTTATTCCTACGCCCTGCCAGGCAAGGCCGATTGCCGTTCCGCGCTCGCGGCGCCAGTGGACGACCGGCTCTTTTTCGCCGGGGAGGCCTGCTCGACGAACGATTATTCCACCGCCCATGGCGCATTTCTCACCGGCGTCGCCGCCGCCGATCAGGCGATCGCGGCGCTGCGGCGCGCGGGCGCGCATGCGTCGGCGGAGGGAGAGGCCAGTTAAGGGGGGGTCGGCGTCTTCCCTGCGTTTCTATTGCGTCGGGGGGGCCAAGGGCGTTGTGGCGACAGCCCCGGGGGCAGGCGGGGGCGCCGCGGCCGCAGGGACGACCGGCGGGGCGTTTGGCGCGCTGCTATCGCCGGTCGCGTCGATGACCGAAACCGTATTGACTTCCTGCGCCCTCGGCGCGGTCAATTGCGCGCCGATCGCATGGATCACATCGGGCGTGTCGGCATAGAGGCCGTGGCCGACAAGGCCATCCGAAAAGGAAGAGAGGTCGTAGACCTTGACGCCGAGCTCTTCGAGCGCCGCCTTGTCTTTCGGTTTTGCAGGGTCGATCGCGCCGACGCGCTGGCGGGCGTCGGCGATCCAGCTCGAGAGCGAAAGCGCGCGATCGTTGGCGGTGGCGAACACCGTCACGTCGGCGGGCGTTATGCGCGCCATTTGCTTGGCGAAAACGTCCATGTCGATATCCGGCGCCGCCAGCATCACCTCGCCCAGATGTCCGCCAAGATCGCGATCTCCCGAAATGGCGATTTCCCGCAAGGCTTCCATCGTCAGCCAGCAGCCCATCGAATGGGCGAGAATATGGATGCGCCCGAGGCCAGGCGTTTTGGCGAGATTTTGCAGCAATTCCTCGAATGCGTCGCGCGAGGCGGTCGCGCTATCCTTGTCCGAGGCATAGGCGAGCACGCCGCCGCGCGTCGGCCAGGTGAACAGGATCGGCACGCCGCCAAAATGGCTGTCGGCGGCGATCTGCCCGGCGCGCCAGCGCGCCTCTTCGAAGCTCGTATTGAAGCCATGCACGAAAACGAGAATGTCGCGGTTGACGCCGATGCGGCCCGAAATATGCGAGGCGAGTTCTGCGCGGAACTCATCGGCGTCGAGCTCGCGCCGGCCCGCGACGACGACATGGTCGCTCGCGTTGCCCGAACCCCACATCGGGCGCTCGATCGCGCCGGCCTTATGTCCTGGCGGAAAGGTCAGCGTCGTCAGCGCGTAGCGCGTGCCTTCCGTCGAGGCCTGTTGCGCCGCCGCGCCGCTTTCGCCCTTGCGCGTCGAGGCGATGAAAATCTGCACCATGCTCGGCCGGGCGGGCGGCGAATGGTCCAGCATGCCGCCCATCGAGCCGACGTAATTGGCCGCGCCTTCGACATCGGTCTCCATACAGGCGCTGACAAGCGCACATAACGCAAGGACGGCGAGGGGGCGGCAGGCCCGTCGAAGCCCTCGTCCATAGCGTTGCACGGCCGCGATCATTGACTAGTCCTTCGAAGCATGACCGCTTTGGGCCGGTATTCCAGAGCGGCTTGCACGCTGTGCGCCGGGCCGAACGAGCGTCTGGATAGAGAGTTGAGGCCGTTATTCGGCCATGGATATGGCGAGAATAGGACGCGCCGCCGATATGGCGAACGCGGCGCGCGTAAGGGCGCCGGTTTCGCGGGGCCCGACCGGCCTGGTGGGGTTAGCAGGCCTTGCGTCCGTCCAGGAGCGACGAAGGATTTGCGCCCGAAGGCCGGTCCCGGCCAATGCGGTTCTCAAATGCGGACGCCATGCCGTCGAGGTCCTGTCAACGACCATGCGTGGCAAGCGGTCGATTCGCGAGCCTTTCAATGACCAGGTCGAGCAGCTCGCGCATGCGGGCCAGGCGCCGTAGATCGCGATGGTATCCGACGAAGGTGTCCCGTCCCGGCGGCGGCTCATCGAGGGCCAACGCCACAATATTGGGCGTCGCATCGCCGAGCGGGCGTGGCAGAACAGCCAGCCCAGCGCCGTTTGCACAGAGTTGCGCTTGCACCTCGCGGTTGTTGCTCCGGCAGGCCACGATCGCATTCGGCAACAATCGTTTCAGCCACACGGCATCCGGCATTTCGGAGAAAGCAGTGTCCATCGTGATAACACGCGAGCCGGTTCCGTCGCCCAGACGGGGTCTTTCCGTCTCGGCCAGGCCATAGAGCGCGTATGAGATGTGCATCAAGCGACGCGATATGACCTCCGGCTCGTCGAAAGGCTTAATGCGAAACACCATGTCCGCTTCGCGTCGCGGCAGGCTGAAAAGGCGAGCGTCCGTCAGTAATTCGACGCAGACCTTTGGGTGTCGTCGGCCGAACTCAGCCAAGACCGGCGCCAGCATGAATGTTCCGAACCAATCGGAGGAGGAGAGCCGCAACATGCCCTCCAACTGCGCCTCCTGGCCGATCAACTCCCGCTGGAACGCCAGGACCTCCTCTTCCACACGCTCTGCGTGGCCGAGAACGGATGCTCCCTCGTCCGTCAGCACGAACCCCTCGCCTGTGCGCTGAAACAGCACCTGTCCGACTGCCGCTTCCAGCGCGCGCAGGCGGCGCCCCATTGTCGGTTGCGTTTGACCGAGCCTGCGCGCCGCCGCTCCGAGCGTGCCTTCACGCGCAACAGCTAGGAAAACGCGAAGATCGCCCCATTCCATCGCGACACCCGACCCAAACAGAGCTGCATGGACTTCGTGCAGTATCGATGATCGTCATGCGCAACGATAGCGCCGATGCTGCGCGCACAACAGGAGCCACAGCGATGATCACCCGTCCCACGATGCAAGCCGCGATCCTGGAGGCGCATGGCGCACCCTTCCGCCTCGGCGCGGTTAGCCGGCCGGTTCCCAGTAGAGACCAAGTCTTGGTGCGCGTGGCCTCGAGCGGCGTGAACCCGCTCGATACGAAAATCCATATGGGCGAGGCGGACCACGCGAGGCACCCGTTGCCGGCCATTCTCGGCATAGACCTCGCTGGCACAATCGAGGCGCTTGGGGCGGGCGTGACGCGCTTCCGGACTGGCGATGAGGTATTTGGCATGACCGGGGGCGTCGGCGGCCATCAAGGATCGCTGGCCCAATACGCCGCCGTCGACGCCAGCTTGCTAGCGCTCAAGCCAGCCAATCTCAGCATGCGGGAAGCGAGCGTTCTTCCGCTGGTTTTCATCACGGCCTGGGAGGGCCTGGTCGATCGCATGGCGGTCCGCTCCGGCCAGACCGTGTTAGTGCTGGGCGGCGCCGGCGGCGTCGGTCAGATGGCCATCCAGATCGCTGTAGCGCGCGGCGCTAAAGTGTTCGCAACAGGATCGCCGTCTAGTCGCGAGACGATTGAGCGTCTCGGGGCCGGCTTCATTGATCGCTCTGAGTTAGTGGAAGACTTTGTGCGCCGCCTGACTGGAGCCCGTGGCTTCGACCTCGTCTATGACACGATTGGCGGTAGAGCATTGGATGACGCTTTCGTTGCGGTCCATAGATTCGGCCATGTGGTCAGTTCGCTTGGGTGGGGGGCGCATGCGCTGGCGCCGCTGTCGTTCAGGGCCGCAAGCTATTCTGGCGTTTTCACCTTGCTGCCGCTCCTGACGGGTGAGGGACGCGCCCACCATGGCGAGATACTCGCCGAGGCGACCCGGTTGGCCGAGAATGGCCAGCTCTTGCCGTCGCTGGATACACGCCATTTCACGCTAGCGACGGTTGGCGAAGCGTACCGCGCGATCACGGATCGCACGGCGCGAGGCAAGCTTGCGGTCGATATCGGAGAGGGAGAGGGATCATGAGCGAACTCCTTCGATATCCCGCATTTTGGGTCAATCGTCTCCGAGAACCGTTCGATAGCTTGAGTTTCTCAGCCTGTCGCGAACGAAGCTCGCGACCGCGTCGACGATTGCGCATACTGTCCTTCCCAGGAGATCAGGCGATGAGTTCGAATATCGACGTAGCGAGCGTGGAGACAAAATCCCAAACCGCCGCCGCTTGGCGGCAGCTTGATTACTTGCCTATCGGCCTCTTTGGGTCCGTCATGGGCCTGACCGGACTGAGCGTCGCGTGGCGACTGGCGTATGCGCGGTATGGCGCGCCGGAATGGCTCTCCACGGCCATCGGTTGGGTAGCCATTGCAGCCTTTGTCGCCCTGACGCTCGGATATGCCGTGAAGCTGGCGACAGCGCCAGACGCGGTACTGGCTGAGTTCCGTCACCCGATCGCCGGCAATCTGTTTGGCACGTTTCTGATCAGCCTACTGCTGTTGCCGATCGTCGTTGCGCCGCTCAGCCTGCCCATTGCGCGTTGCTTGTGGGTGGTTGGCGCGGTCGCGATGGTGCTGTTCGCGTGGCTGATGATCAGCCGCTGGATGAGCGACCGGCAACAGGTCGCGCACGCGACGCCGGCCTGGATCATACCCCTCGTGGGCATGCTGGACGTGCCGCTTGCGTTGCCCTCGCTGGATCTGCCGCCCTTGCACGGCCTCATGGTTCTATCCCTGGCCGTCGGGCTTTTCTTCGCGGTTCCGCTCTTTACGCTGATATTTTCGCGACTGCTGTTCGAGCCGCCGATGCCGGATGCGCTGAAACCGACACTGTTGATCCTGGTCGCTCCCTTCAGCGTCGGCTATTCGACCTATGAAGTTGCGACCGGACAATTGGACCTGTTTGCGCAGTCGCTCTACATGCTGACGCTGTTCGTGCTGGCGGTATTGTTGGGGCAATTACGCAATTTGATGATGTGCTGTCCGTTCAAGGTGTCGTGGTGGGCCGTCAGCTTTCCGCTCGCGGCGTCCAGCATCGCCGCTCTGCGCTTCGCCGCAGCCCAGCCGAGCCTCACGACGGACGCCATCGCCATCGCGCTACTCGCCTTGGCGACGTTCGTGATCGCGGCGCTGCTTGGCCGCACGTTGCTGGGTATTGCCCAAGGCGAACTGCGGACCCTGAGCGCGTGAGAACCGGCTTCGTCTGCCGACCCGCGATGTTTGCGGCCAACCTCAGGTCAGAGCGGTGGTAAACTGCGTTCATGCGAGAACGCGAATCGTCCCCTGAAGATATGGCGCAAAGGCTTCGCTCGGGAGACCGGGCGGCGCTGGCGCGCGCCATCACGCTCGTCGAGAGCCGGAGAAGCGACCATCAGCGCACTGCAAGGGCGCTGGTCCAGCGCCTTGCGCCCTCGACCGGCGCGGCGATGCGCGTGGGGGTCACCGGCGTTCCCGGCGTCGGCAAATCCACCTTGATCGACACGCTGGGCTCCAATCTCACTGCGCGCGGCCATCGGATCGCCGTTCTGGCGGTCGATCCTTCGTCGAAAAGCTCGGGCGGCTCGATTCTTGGCGACAAGACGCGGATGGCGCGACTGGCGGTCGATCCCAACGCGTTCATCCGCCCCTCGCCGTCAGCGGGGACTTTGGGCGGCGTCGCCGCGCGAACGCGCGAGACGATGATCCTTTGCGAAGCGGCCGGTTTCGACATTCTGCTGATCGAGACTGTTGGCGTCGGCCAGTCGGAGACCGCGGTCGCCGACATGACCGATTTCTTCCTCGTGCTGACGCTGCCGGGCGCCGGCGACGAATTGCAGGGCATCAAGAAAGGCATCATCGAACAGGCCGATATGGTGGCGGTCAACAAGGCGGATGTCGATCCCGCCCGCGCACGGGTCGCCGCGACCGAATATAGCGGCGCCTTGCGCATTCTTGCGCCGGCCTCGCCGAACTGGACGCCGCCGGTGGTGCTGGTCTCCGGTCTCGCCAATGAAGGCCTCGCGGAAATGTGGAGCGAGATCGAACGCCATCGCGCTGTGCTCGGCGCCAGCGGCGAACTCAAGCGCAAGCGCGAGCGCCAGCAGATCAAATGGATGTGGGCTTTGCTCGAAGAGCGTCTGCTGCGGCGCGTGCTCGACCATCACGCGGTCAAGGCGCGGCTTGTGCAAATCGAGCGCGAGGTCGGGCAGGGCGCCTTGTCGCCCGAAGCGGCGGTGGAGCAGATTCTGGGCAGCGCCGGCCTTTCGTCATGATCGTTCCGGTTAAGGGCGCCGATCGGACGAAAGGGGGGCGGCTCATACGGATTTCCCGAGCCAATCGACCATCAGTGCGGCAAGTCCGAACGCCATGCCGATGACGCAGACCGACGTCCATCCGCCCCAGGCGCCGGCGACGCCCGCGACCGTTGAACCGACGGCTCCGCCAAGGAAGAAAAGCCCGACGAACAGGCCATTGAGGCGGCCGCGCGCCTCCGGCTGCAGGAGGTTGATGGCGCGGCGGCCGAGAGTCTGGTCGCCGACGACGCCGATATCGAGCAGCACGGCGCTCACGCCCATGAGAATGAGCGACAGCAGCGGCGTTCCGACGGCTTGGGATGACCCGGCCCAGGCTGCCAGCATCAGGGCTGCGATCATGACGAGATGGGATGCAATCGTCGCCGGTCGCGTCCAGCCTCGGTCGCCCGCCCGTCCGAAGAAAGGCGTCGCCGCCGCGCCTCCGGCGCCAACAAGCGCAAACAGAGCAACGCCGCGTTGACCGAGATCGAAAGGCGGTTGCGAAAGCCGGAGGGCGACCGATGTCCAGAACAGGCTGAACGCCGCCATGGCGAGGCTCGCGGTCAGCGCCCGGCGCCGCAGCACGGGCTCGGCGCCGAGCAGACGCCACAGCGAAGCGATCAGAGCCAGGTATCCCGATTGCGCGATGGGCCGGCGTTGGGGCAGGCGGATGGCGAGAACGACGGCCAGCGTCGCCATCGTCAGGGCGCTCACGCCGTAGAAGGCGCGCCAGCCGAAGGAATCGGCGATGAGGCTGGCGAGCGGCCGCGACAGAAGGATGCCGATCATCAGCCCGCTCATGACGTCGCCGATGACGCGGCCGCGCCGCTCGGGCGGCGCCATGGAAGCGGCGATCGGGACCAGGATCTGAATGGCGGAACAGGCCGCGCCAAGGACGAACAGCGCCATCAGCAGGGTTGCAGCGGTTGGGGCCAGCGCCGCCGCGCCCGCGACCAGCGCCGCGCAGGCGAGCATGCGCACGACCAGCCCGCGGTTTTCCAGGAGATCGGCGAGCGGGACCAAAAGGAATAGCCCCGTGGCGTATCCCAGCAGGGTTGCCGTCGCGATGAGTCCGCCGCCGGCGGCATCGAACCCCAGCGACGGCCCGATCAGCCCAATCAGGGTCTGCGAGGCGAAAAGATTGGTGACGATCACGCCCACCGCGGCTGCAAGCAGAAGCGTGAGCGGGCCGGTGATGGCGTTCGCGGGCTGTTGCGGCGCCGCCTCGCGGGCGGCGGCGTCGTTGGTTGCGGACATCAAGGCTCCAATCGATTGAATGTGTTGCATATCGACTGAAAGCTTTATTCCCAAGGCGCATCATGATACAATTAAATTGAAGATATAATGATTATGAGGATACCGCATGAACATCCATGATATCGAAGCCTTTGTCGCCGTGGTGGAGACCGGTTCGATCGTGGCGGCGTCGGCGAGGCTGAATCTCACCCAGCCGGGGGTCACGCGGCGTATCCAGAATCTTGAGGAAGGCCTCGCTTCCGCGCTTCTCGACCGGCAGTCGAAACCGCTGAAGCCGACCTCCTCCGGGCGCGAGGCCTACGAGCACGGACGACGCGTGCTGCGCTCGCTCGAGGATATGAAAGCGGGCGTTTCGCCGGAAGGAGACGTCAGGGGCGAGTTCCGGCTTGGGATCATGCCCTATCTCTCAGACGCCGCGCTCGCGTTGCCTCTCGATCGCTTGCGCAGCGAATTTCCGCAACTGACGCTGCGCATCACATCTGGCTGGTCGATGCGGCTGCTGGAACAGGTCGCTCGCAGCGAGCTCGACGCGGCGGCGCTTTGTCTTGCCGACGCCGTCAGCCCGCCGGAGGATCTGGTCAGCGAGGATCTCGGCGCGCAGGCGGTGTTGCTTGTCGCTTCGCCGGGTCTTGGCGTGCCCAGGCCCGCGAACTTGTTCGATCTCTCGCGCTTTCCCTGGGTGATGAATGAAAGCGGTTGCGGATTTCGCGCTTTCATCCGCCATAGTTTCGATGCGGCGCGCCTCCCCTTTCAGGTGGGCGTCGAAGCGCTCAGCGCCGACCTTCGGCTGTCGCTGGTTGCGCGCGGCCTCGGGATCGGCGTCGTCACGCCGGCTGCATTTGCCGGAAGCCCCTGGCGCGACGCGGTCGAAGTGATCGACTCCATCGATTTTCGTCCGCAGGTGCGATCATGGATGCTGCATCGGCCGCCGGCTGGCCGTCTCGCGCGTCCCATCGCGGTTTTCCGCGACGCGCTTCTGGAAGGACTGAAGATGTCAGTCCCACTTCTTTCGTAGGCTTTGCGCGGAAGCGCCGCTGCGCCTCGTCGCGTTCACCGCGCCGCATCGCCGCGGCGATAATCGACGGTGAGTTCGTCGAGTTTCTGCTTGAGCGCGGGATCGAGCCGGTAGGTCGCCGCCGCGAGGGTGTCGTCGAGTTGTTCGGGGCGGCTGGCGCCCAGCAGCGGCGCGGTAATGGCGGGATTGGCGAGCGTCCAGGCGACCGACAATGTGGTCAGCGACACCCCCGCTTCCGCCGCGAGGCGCTGCAGGCTTTGGACCGTCGCGAAGGCGCGCTCGTTCCAGTAGCGATCCTGATAGCGCTCGGCGGTCGTCCCCAAAGTGAAACGCGTGCCCGGCGTCGGCGCGGAGCCGGGCCGGTGCTTGCCGGTTAGCAGGCCGCCGGCCAGAGGGTTGTAGGGGATCACGCCGAGGCCCTCGTCCAGGGCCAGCGGCAGTAACTCGCGTTCGATCTCGCGGAACAACAGGCTGTAGCGCGGCTGTAGCGAGACGATGCGCCCCCAGCCCTTGAGATCGGAACGGCCCAGCGTCGTCGCGACGCGGTAGGCGAGGAAGTTGGACACGCCGACATAGCGCGCCTTGCCGGATTTCACGATCGCGTCCAGCGCCTCCAGCGCCTCATCCAAGGGCGTCGCGGGATCGTCGGAATGCAATTGGTAGAGATCGACATAGTCGGTCTGCAGGCGACGCAGCGAAGCGTCGATCGCGTCGAGCAGGTGCTTGCGCGACGCGCCCTGGTTCCATGGGTTCGGTCCCATCCTGCCCACAGCCTTGGTCGCCAGGACATAAGATTGACGCTGGCCTTTGAGCCAGCGGCCGACGATTTCTTCGGTGCGCCCGACAGTGTTGAGGTCGCCGCCGAGCGGATAGACGTCGGCGGTGTCGAGAAAATTGACGCCGGCCGAAGCCGCCTTGGTCAGAATCTGATGCGCGACGGCCTCCTCGGTCTGAAGGCCAAAGGTCATCGTGCCGAGCGCGAGGCGGGAAACGGTAAGGCCGGTGCGGCCGAGACGGGTGGTCGGAATGCTCATCGGGTCAGGCTTTCAGTTGAAGATGCGGGCGCGCTGTCGCGCGGACCGCCAGAAGAACTGCGGTAAACGCTCCCACGGTTCCGAACAAATCAACACTTCCGGAGCGACGCGCACAGCACGTCGTGCGAGGCGGAGCCGCCCACTCCTCGAAGCCGTTTTCTCGATTTAGGTTGCGGAAGGCTGGATATAATCACTTTAAATCATTATGATTAAACCCGCTCAACAGTGAGGCCAGTTATGGCGCAGATATCCGATACCAAGGTGTTCACCGCCCATGTGCCGCTGCCGCTGGCCGAAAAGGTCGATCAAATGGCTGTGCGCCTCGAACGCTCGCGCGGCTGGATCGTCAAACAGGCCCTGACCGCTTGGATTGACCGCGAGGAAGAATACAGCCGTATGACACGGGAAGGATTGAGCGATGTGGATGCTGGCCGCGTCATCGATCACCAGGCTGTGGAGGCTTGGGCCGACAGCCTTGACGCCGATGCGCCCTTGCCGGCGCCGCGATGATGGAATTGAGGTGGACCAGCAAGGCGCTGTCCGACCTTGAGCGTTTGTACGAATTTCTTGCTTCCGTAAACAAGCCGGCGGCCGCGCGCGCAGTGCGGGCGCTTGTCGTTGCGGCAAAAAGCCTGCTTGCAAATCCGCGCGTCGGAAGAAAACTGGAAGAATTCGAGCCGCGTGAGGTCCGACGAATTCTCGTTGGACCCTATGAGATGCGATATGAGATTCAGGATTCCGTTCTCACCGTGTTGCGGCTATGGCACACGCGCGAAGATCGCTAGCCGGTCACTTCCGGCCTTAGCTCCTCGACCAGGGACGCGATCGGGAGGAGGTTGAACGGTGGCGACGACCAAGGCGTATGAGAGTCCCGATGGGCTGTTGCGGTTCTTGGTCGTTCGAAATGAAGACAGCGACGTATCGCTCGGGTTCGACCGACATGTGTGGCACACACATGGAGACATGTTGGCGGCAACCTATCGGCTGCCAAAAGAAGCGGCGATAGATCGCTTCATCGATGACCTATTGGGCAATCGGATCGTGATTGCCGTCTCTAGGCGCGAAGGAATCGTCGTCGATATTTGGGCCACCGACGATCCTGAAGGGGACCTTCGATACAAGTCCGAAAATGAGAGCATTGAGTATCGCCACTGGGATGGTTCGCCCGCAGCGTAGCTCCCCATCCTATCCAACTTTTCCTGGCGGTCTATGACGCCGCTCTAATGTACACGCTCGATCGCAATCGCCGTCGCTTCGCCGCCGCCTATGCACAACGACGCGACCCCGCGCGTCAGCCCGTGGCGTTCGAGGGCGTGCAGCAGCGTCACGATGATGCGCGCGCCGGTGGCGCCGATGGGATGGCCGAGCGCGCAGGCGCCGCCATGGATGTTGAGCCGGTCCTCGGCAATGCCAAGGTCGCGTTGCGCGGCCATCGCGACGACGGCGAAGGCTTCGTTGATCTCGAACAATTCGACGTCGCCGACGCTCCAGCCGGCTTTGGCGAGGACTTTGCGGATCGCGGGGATTGGCGCGGTCGTGAACCAGGCCGGCTCCTGCGCATGGGTCGCATGCGCCTTGATTTCGGCGAGGATCGGCAACCCGTCCCGTTCGGCGATCGAGCGGCGCGTCAGGATCAGCGCCGCGGCGCCGTCGGCATTGGCCGAGGAGCTTGCGGCGGTGATCGTCCCGTCGGGCCGGAAGGCGGGTTTCAGCGCCGGAATTTTTTCGGGCGAGACCTTGAGCGGATTCTCGTCATTGGCGATCGCCCGGTCGCCGCCTTTGGCGGCAATCGCGATCGGCGCGATTTCGGCGGCGAAGGCGCCGTCTTCGATCGCCTTTTTGGCGCGCGTCAGCGTCTTGACGGCATAGGCGTCCTGCTCGCCGCGGCTGAACTGGTAGACCTGCGCGGTCGCCTCGCCGAAATCGCCCATCGAACGCCCGCCTTCATAGGCGTCTTCGAGGCCGTCGAGCATCATATGGTCGATGATGCGGTCATGGCCCATCCGATAGCCGCCGCGCGCCTTGGCGAGGAGGTAGGGGGCGTTCGACATCGATTCCATGCCGCCCGCCACGACGATTTCCGCCGAGCCCGCCAGGATCAGATCATGAGCGAGCATGGTCGCCTTCATGCCGGAGCCGCATACTTTGTTGACGGTGGTCGCGCCCGTCGCATCGGGTAGTCCGGCGCCTCTGGCCGCCTGCCGGGCCGGCGCCTGGCCCTGGCCCGCCGGGAGGACGCAACCCATCAGCGCCTCGTCGATCCGCGTCGGCGAAAGCTTGGCGCGATCGAGCGCGGCGCGGATGACATGGGCGCCAAGCGCCGGCGCCGAAAGCCCCGACAATTCCCCGAGAAAGCGCCCCAGCGGCGTGCGCACGGCGGAAACGATGACGATGGGATCGGCGTTGGGCATGAAGCGCTCCTGTAGTCTGACGCTGGCGTCTGAAGCTTGCGCGCGGGCGTCCATTATTGCATGATGATCATCATAATATATGTCTGGCGTAATGCAATAGCCAGCGCCGCCGGACAGGAGAAAGCCTCACCTCATGCGCTACGAAAAAGGCCATAAGGACGCGACGCGAAAACATATTGTCAAGGTTGCGTCGGAGCGGTTTCGGCGCGACGGCGTCGAGGCGGTCGGCGTCGCCGGGCTGATGGCCGACGCCGGCCTGACCCATGGCGGCTTTTATAGCCATTTCGCCTCCAAGGAGGAACTGGTCCGGGCCGCGACCGTCGACGCCCTCGAAGGGGGACGCGCGCAGCTCGCCCGCGCCGCCATCGATGGCGGCCTTGAGGGAATTGTGCGCGCCTATCTGCGGCCGGCCCACCGCGATGCGTCCGCGCGCGGCTGCGCCTTTGCTGCGCTGACACCGGAGATCGCCCGCCACCCCCGGGCGACGCGCGCCACTTTCACCGGGGAATTCAAGGCGCATGTCGATCTGATCGCCAGCCATTTGCCGGAAAAGGATGCGGGCGAAAACCAGCGCGCCGCCCTCGCCATATTCAGCCTGATGATGGGCGCGCTTCAGCTTGCGCGGGCCGTCGTAGACAAGGACCTATCGGACCGGATCTTGCAGAGCGGAACGGATGCGGCGTTGGCTTTGGCGAACGCCGGAGCCGTCGCGCGCGACGGCGTGTCCTCTTGACCGAAACGAGCGGATATTAGCGTTTTAGCATAGCGAAATGCGCGCCTAGAATAGGTCAACCTCCCTTCCGCATTTGAGGAATTTGCCGCATGCGCGCTTTTTATCATCCCGACCAGGCGATCCACGATCCCCGGCAATACATGCGCTTTGGCCGGCTGGTCGCGCCGAAAGACCTGCCTGCGCGCACGCAAAAGCTGCTGGGCGCGCTCAAACAGCGCGGCGTCGCGCCCGAGGCGCCGGCCGCGCATGGCCTGCAGCCGGCGCTTGCCGTCCATACGCCGAGCTATCTGCATTTCCTGGAGACCGCCTGGGATCGCTGGACGCAATTGCCCGATTATGGCCCGGAAGTCTGGCCGAACACGTTTCCTTACTGGAGCGGCCGGCCCGAAGACGACGCCCGACCGCCCTGTCCCGCCGAAGGTCTTGTCGGACAGGTCGGTTGGTATCTCGGCGACCTCTCGGTCCCGATGGGCCCCCACACCTGGCTCTCGACGCTGCGTTCTTGCGAAACCGCCGTTTCGGCGGCCGAGGCGCTGCTCGCTGGCGAAAGGCAGGCCTATGCGCTTTGCCGCCCCTCGGGGCATCACGCCCGCGCCGATCGCGCCACCGGTTTCTGCTATGTCAACAATACCGCCGTCGCCGCGCAGCATCTGCGCTCGCGCTACGGCAAGATCGCCATCCTCGACGTTGACGCGCATCATGGCGACGGCACGCAGCAGATTTTCTACAATCGCCCGGACATTCTGACGATCTCGATCCATGCCGATCCGACCAATTATTATCCGTTTTTCACCGGCTATGCTGGCGAGACGGGGCATGGGGCGGGCGAAGGCTTCAACCTCAACCTGCCTTTGGCGCATGGTTCGGACGGCGATGCGATGGCGAGGGCCATCGACGCGGCGGCGACCAGAATCCGCGCCTTTGGCGCGGAGGCCCTGGTGCTGGCGCTCGGCTTCGACGCCCATCGGCTCGACCCGATTGGCGTGCTCACGCTTGAGGCCGAAGATTTCGGGCGGGTCGGCGCGCAAGTCCAGGCGTTCGGCCTGCCGACGCTGGTGGTCCAGGAAGGCGGCTATGCGATCGACGCCATCGGCGATTGCCTCAGCGCCTTTCTGGCGGGCCTTGCCGACCGATAAGCGAATGAGAAGCGCTCAGGAGCCCAGGCGCGCGGCCTGGGCGGGCGCGACCCACGCCTCCCGGCTTTGTTCGATATTCTGGAGAAACTGCCGCGCGCTTTCCCGCCAGGTGAATTGCATCGAGTGCTCGCGCGCGACGGCGCGCGGGATTTGCAATGCGGCGAGACAGGCGGCGCCGAGATCCTCGCTTAAAACGCCCGCGCCGCTGTTGCCGATGACATCGAGCGGGCCGGCGACGGGGTAGGCGGCGACGGGCAGGCCGCTCGCCAGAGCTTCGATCAGCACGATGCCAAAGGTGTCGGTGCGACTGGGAAAGACAAAGACGTCGGCGCTGGCAAAGGTCTGCGCGAGCGCCTCGCCCGAACGGCTGCCCAGGAAATGCGCATGGGGATATTGGCGCTCCAGCGAAGCGCGTGCGGGTCCATCGCCAACGATCACGGTCGATCCCGGCAGTTTCAGGCTAAGCAGGGCGCCAAGATTCTTCTCTACGGCGACGCGGCCGACGCAAAGGAAGATCGGGCGTGGAAAATCGAGAACGCTTGTCTCGCGGGGGTGGAAAGTCAGTTGGTCGACGCCGCGCGACCAGACTTTCACGCGCGCAAAACCCCGCTGGGTCAGTTCATCGCGTATGGTGGGCGTGGGAACCATGACGGCGGCGGCTGGCGCGTGAAAGCGGCGCAGGGCGGCATAGGTCCAGCGTTCGGGAATCGGCACGCGCTGTGCGATATATTCGGGGAAACGGGTATGGTAGCTGGTGGTGAAGACGCGGTTCCGGGCCAGACAATAGCGGCGCGCGGCGAAGCCGATGGGCCCTTCGGTCGCGATATGGATGTGTTCGGCCCCGGCGGCGTCGATTCGCTTGGCGATCGCGCCCCATGAGGCGAGCGCCAGCTTGATGTCGGGGTAGGTGGGCATCGGAATCGTACGAAAGCCTTGCGGCGTCAAAAAATCGATATCATAGCCCTGGCTGCGCGCGGCGGCGGCTGTCTGTTCAAGCGAGTGAACGACGCCGTTGATCTGCGGGCGCCACGCATCCGTGGCGACAAGAATGCGCACTAGGCCGCTTTCGCCTCGATGTTCGCCTCCGTCTCGCTCTCCTGCGGCGCATGCCTCGATTTGGCCGCCAGCGTCGCCCAATGAACAATCTCCAGCCTGCCGTCGTCATGCTCGACGACAACGGAGCAGGATTCCACGAAGTCGCCGGTATTCACATAGGTGATTCCCTCGATTTCGCGAATAGCGGCGTGATGGATGTGGCCGCAGATGACGCCGTCGGCGCCGCGCTTCTTGGCTTCGGCCGCCAATTCACGCTCGAAACTGCCGATGAAATTGACGGCGTTCTTGACCTTCAGCTTGGCCCAGGCGGACAGGGACCAGTAGCCAAAGCCCAGAAGGCGCCGCACCCGATTGAAATAGGTGTTGACGAACAGGGCGGTGTCGTAGGCCCAGTCGCCGAAGAAGGCGAGCCATTTGGCGTGCCGCACGACGACGTCGAATTCATCGCCATGCATCACCAGAAAGTTGCGCCCGTCGGCGGTCGTATGGATCGTGTCCTGGACGATTTCGATGCCGCCGAAGGTCAGGCCGAGAAACTGGCGGGCGAACTCGTCGTGATTGCCCGGCACGAAGATCATCCGCGCGCCGTGCCGCACCTTGCGCAGCAGCTTCTGGATGACGTCGTTATGCGCTTGCGGCCAGTACCAGCCCGATTTCAGCCGCCAACCGTCGACAATGTCGCCGACCAGGAAGATCGTGTCGGCGTCATGAAAGCGCAGGAAATCCAGCATCAGCTCGGCTTGGCAGTCGCGCGTGCCCAGGTGGAGATCCGACATGAAAATCGTGCGATAATGCGTGATGCCGTCGTGTTGTTTGGCCAATGCCGCCTCGGTTTGTCGCGCGGGTTGATCGCTCAAGGAGACCTTTGGCCAGATTCTGATGTCATTGGCATGACGGAGGAGGCGGGCGATCACCCATGCCATCAGCGTTGCTCGCGGATAAGATATCCCCGGGCCCCTGGTTCCGCGGCGCTGCGTTTGAGTCATGCGAGGGTTCCGACGGGCGCGGGGGCCGGGGCGCCGCGATCGGCTTCTCCCTTGCAGGCCGGTTTGAGGACAGAAGCGAAGGCGATCCATAGAGCGATGGAGCCGAGCGCGAATGCGCCGAGGATGACGAAGGCGCCGCTATAGCCGATGCCCTGCGCGATCCAGCCGCCGATCGCGGGGCTGAGCGACGCGCCAAGGCCCTGGACGGTCATGACAGCGCCCTGGCCGACATTGATGCGGCCCGTGCCGTTCAAAATGCGCGCCACCAAGGCGGGAACCGCGACGCTCTGCAGGCCCGCGCCAACGCCGTCCAATATCTGAACGGGATAGACGCCCCATTCATTGATGACATAGGCGGCGATCAGGCCGCGGACAGGGAGCGCCAAAAACGAAATCAGTAGAACGACCCAGGCGCCATCTTTTTCGATCATGCGCATGGCGATCAGCGAGGCGACGATCATAATTCCTTGCGCCACCACGATGGTTACGGCGACGAAGCTGGCGGGATCGCTCTGTTTGGCGGCGACGACCGCCATGCCGTAGAGTGGCAGCATCGCGCCATTGCCCAGATGAAAGCAGGCGAGCGCCGCCGCGAGAATCAGCAGCGGCTTGCATTCGCCCAGAACGCGCAGACCGCTCGCCTTGCCGCCGTCCCCGCCGCCTTCCTTCAGGCCGCGCGCGACCTTGTCGTCGATCGCGTCGCGCGGAATCATCAGGACCGAGGCGATCGACAGGATTCCGAAGAGAGCCGCGAGCGCGAACACTGCGGGCAGGCCGAATTTCCAGCCGAGGAGACCGGATAGGCCCGCGCCGACCATATTGCCCGCATGATTGAAGGCCTGGTTGCGGCCATTCTGAAGGTTGAAGCCGGCCTGGCGCACGATGCCGAGCGTGATGCCGTTGACGGCGGGTCCAATCGCGGCGCCGGCGATCGCGGTGGCGACCTGGGACGCGGCGACGAGCCAGAAATTCTGCGACAACAGGATGATCGCCGAGGCCAGGACCGTGCAGATTCCGGGCACGATGACATAGCTGCGCTTGTGGGTCGTGGAATCGACGAGCGCGCCGGCAGGCGCCGTCATCAGCATGCCGGCGACGCCGCCGATCGTCATCACCGACCCGATCAGGCCGCTTTGCCAACCATAGGCCAGAAGAAACACGCCGAGAAACGGGCCGATGCCGGCCTGCATATCGGCCATGAAAAAATTGAGGGACTGAAGAGGCCAAATTCCGTCGCGATTTGGGCCGCTCTGTGGTTTTGGCGCCTTCAAACCTTGTCCCTTCCGCAATCGCCAGCCCGTTGCGAACGGTTCGAAAGTGGTAAAGTTCCCGATCAGGGAGCAGCCAGGAAAATTGACCCTTGTCGCGGCGCTTGCGCGTCCTCACAATGGGCTTCAAGCGATTTCACGAGGAGCGTTTCATGGATTTGGGCATAGCCGGGCGTAAAGCGATTGTGTGCGCCTCGAGCAAAGGACTCGGCAAGGCCTGCGCTTTGGCTTTGGCGCAGGCGGGTTGCGACGTCTTCGTCAATGGCCGCGACGCCAAGCTGCTGGAGGCGACCGCTGACGAAATTCGCGCGACCGGCGTCGCCGTCGTCGCCATTCCCGGCGACATCGGCGATGCTTCGGTGCGCGCGGCGTTGCTCGCCGCCTGTCCCGCGCCTGACATTCTCGTCAACAATAATGGCGGGCCGCCGCCCCAGCCGTTCAACGCGATCACGCGCGAGGACGTTCTGCGCGGATTGGAAGCCAATATGCTGACCCCGATCGCACTGGCCCAGGCGGTGATCGGGGGCATGAAGGAGCGCCGTTTCGGGCGCATCATCAACATCACGTCTTCGTCGGTCCGTGCGCCGATCGCGGGCCTCGATGTCTCCTCGGGGGCGAGAGCGGGCCTGACCGCCTTTCTGGCGGCGACCGCGCGCGCTGTGGCGCGCGACAATGTGACGATCAACTCGATCCAGCCCGGCGCTTTTGACACCGACCGCATTCGCGGCACGCTCGTCAAACAAGCCGCGAGCCGGGGGATCGATGAAGCCAAAGTGCGCGCCGAGCGCGAGGCGTCGATCCCGGCGGGACGATTCGGACAGGCGACGGAGTTCGGCCAATTATGCGCCTTTCTCGCCAGCGCGCAGGCCGGCTATATCACCGGGCAGAATATCCTCATCGACGGCGGCGCTTTCCCCGGGGCGTTCTGAACGGGGCCTGCTTGCCGCCTCAATCCGCCTTGCGCGGCCCGAACGAGGCGGGACGCTTGTCGATAAAGGCGCGCACGCCTTCGGCAAAGTCCGGCGAACGCCCGAGTTCGCGCTGCCCATCGCGCTCCAGATCGAGCTGCTGATCGAGGCTGTTGGTCGCGGCGGCGTCCAGTCCGCGCTTGATCGCTGCGAGCGCGGCGGATGGGGCGGCGCAGAATCGCGCGCATAGAGCATGCGCCTCGTCCATCAGCGCGCCGTCGTCGACCGCCTTCCAGATCAGGCCCCAATCCTCGGCGCGCGCGGCGTCAAGCGGCTCGGCGAGCAGGGCAAGGGCGCGCGCCCGCGCGGGGCCGACCAGTCGTGTCAGGAAAAACGTGCCGCCAAGATCGGGCATCAGTCCGATGCGGGCGAAGGCCTGGATGAAGCTTGCCGAGCGCGCGGCGACGACGATGTCGCAGGCCAAAGCGAGATTGACGCCCGCGCCGGCCGCTACGCCATTGACAGCGCAGACGATCGGCAGCGGCAAAGCGCGCATCTTGCGAATGAGCGGATTGGCCCAGCCTTCGAGACTGGCGCCAAGATCGGGCGGGGGGCCGCCTTCCGCAACGAGGCGCTCGCTCAGGTCCTGCCCCGCGCAAAAGCCGCGTCCGGCGCCGGTCAGAAGCACAGCGCGGCAGGAAGCGTCGCGCCCCGCCTCGTCGAACGCGGCGGCGAGCTGACGCACCAGGGGCCCGACAAAGGCATTAAGCCGCTGCGGGCGGTTGAGGGTGATGACGTGATAGCGCGCATGCGGCGCGATTTCGCGCATTTCGACGAGAATGGGATTTTCTTCCATCGGACCTTCCTAACCAGGCGAATGCGGCGGGATAAATCATACCCCGGCCGCGCGGGCCGCGCGCATTATTTCGCTCAAACCGTTGGACAAAGTCGCTAGCCGCCCACCAAAGCGTTCGATAAATCGGACAGCTTCGTTTATTATGGCAAACGATCTCTCATTCGGAATCGCGTCATTGGTCTGCGCCGGCAAAATTGATGAGACGTGGGGACCCCCTCCCCCCTTGTGGGGGAGGGTTTGGGGAGGGGGGTCGCGCAGACCTTTCCAGACAAAGCCGCGGTCTTTCTCAGACAGGTCTGCGCGACCCCCCTCCCTAACCCTCCCCCACAAGGGGGGAGGGAATTCTCCGCCCGCCTTCAGCCCTCTTGTCGCAGGTCGCCATGGGCGTTGAAGGCAAGGACAAGGCCAAGGTGCTGGAGGCGGGGGCGGCGGCGCTTTCGGGCCAACTCGGGCGCACGGTGCAGCGGCTGCGCAAGAGCTACAGCCTTTCGCTGTCCGAGCTTTCGACACAATCGGGCGTCGCCAAATCGATCATCTCGCAGATCGAGCGCAACGAGACGAACCCGACGCTGACGACGATCTGGCGCCTCGCGCATGCGCTCGACGTGTCGATCGAATCCGTCCTGCAGGGCGCCGAGGAGGGGCCGTTCATCGAGCGCTCCAGCCGCGGCGACACGCCCATTCTGGTTTCCGACGACGGATTGTGCCGGCTCGCGGTGATCGGCTGGATCAAGACCGTCGACTGGCTGCAATGGTACGATTTCCGGGCCGAGCCCGGCGGCTTGCTAGAATCGGAGGCGCATCAGCGCGGCTCGATCGAATGCCTGTCGGTGATCGAGGGCGATCTCGAAATCGAGGTCGGCGGCGTCACGCAGACGGCGCGGGCAGGGGAGACTTTGCGCTACCGCTGCGATCTGCCGCATCGTATTCGCAACGCTTCGACAAAATCCGCCCATGCGACGATGGTTTGTATTCTTCGCGCGGCGGTGATGGATTGATCGCTTCCTCGCCGCTTTCCAGCCGCGCCATCGCGTTCAGGCTGGCGCTGCTCTACGCCATGACGTTCCTGACGTACGGCGTGCAAATACCGTTTCTGCCGGTCTGGCTCGGCGCCCGCGGCCTTGACGATCAGAATATCGCCTTCGTCCTGGCGGCGCCGCTGTTCCTGCGCGTCGTCTCGACGCCGCTGTTTGCGCGGTGGGCCGACAAGCGGGGCGATTTTGTCGGCGTGCTCGCCTTGTCGCTCATTGTGATGACAGCGCTTTGCGTCGCGATGATTTTCATCTCGGGCTTCGCCGCGATCTTTGTCGCGGTCACTTTGTTCTCCTGCGCGCAGGGCGTTGCTATGCCGCTGAACGACGCTTTGACCTTCGCCGTGCTGCGCGCGCAAAATCAATGGCGCGCCCTGACGGGCGCGAATAACGCCGCCGCGCCGCGCCCGCTCGAATATGGCCGCATCCGCAAATGGGGTTCGGCCGCTTTCATCCTCGGCAATATCGTCGCGGGCGTCTTCCTGAGCCTGACTTCGGTTTCGGCCATTCCCTACGGCCTTGCGGCCTTCGCTCTGTTGTCCGTCGGCGCCGCCTATTACGCCGCGCCTCTGGGCGTTTTGGCGCATGCGCCGGCGCCGCTCGAATCCGGGCGGTCGGGCGCGCGCGGGCCCGGCCTGTTGATCCCCGTCATCGCGGCGGCGGCGCTGATTCAGGCCAGCCATTCCCTGGTCAACACCTTCGGATCGCTGCATTGGGCGCGCGAGGGTTATTCCAGCGTTTTCATCGGCGCCGCCTGGGCGCTTGGCGTCGTTTGCGAGACAGCCTTTTTTGCCTTTGTCGGACGCTGGGTCGCGGGCCCCGACCGCGCCGCCGGCCTGCTCGCGCTCGGCGGCGTCACCGCAGTCTTGCGCTGGCTCATCATGGCGAGCGATCCCGGCGGCGTTCTGCTCGCCTTGGCGCAGGCGGGGCATGGCTTCAGCTTCGCAGCGACCCATACCGGCTCGATGTTCCTGATTTTCGAACTCGCGCCCAATGCGATGCGCGCCCGCGCCCAGGGCTGGCTGACCGCCGCCATCGCCGGGGTCAGCGGGATCGTGGTGACATTGAGCGGGCCGCTCTATGCGGGCTTTGGCGAGATCGCCTATCTCGCCATGGCGGGGCTCGCCGCCGTCGGCGTCGCGCTGGCGGTGTTTGTCGAGGCGCGGCGGCGGATGGGGTGAGGCGGGAGGCGACGGCGATCGGTTGCGCGGGTTGGTTGACGATCGGGACGCGACGGCGCGACACTAAGCCCCTGCTTTTTAAAACTCTGACACACACTGGAGGCCGCTGCCCGATGATTCAACGGACGCTTTTCATTTTGTCCATTCTTGGCCCACTCCTCGCGGTTTTTGCCGGCGCCGCGCAGGCCGGCGACGCCGCTGCGCGCCGCATCATCGGTTTCTCACCTGACGGCGCCCATTTCGCCTTCGAACAATATGGCGTGCTTGACGGCAAGGATACGCAATCAGGCTGGTCGGAGATCGCAATCATCGATACGCAGACCGATGAGATCGTCGACGGCAAGCCCATCCTGGTTGTCGGCGAGGGAAAGGGCGAGCCCTCGCTGCGGCAGGCGCGCGCGCAAGCCGCTTCAAAGGCGGCGCCGCTGCTGGCCAAATATTCCGTGCGATGGCCGGGCAAACGAACGGACGCCGACCGGTTCACCCTTCCCGACACGATGATCGCGGCCAAGGACATCGGGGCGGTCGAAACCGCTTCCGAGCGACTGCTCAACCATTTCCAGGTCGAACAGATTCTCGCCGATAGCGCCAAGGATTGTGCGGCGAGTCTGGATAGCGCGCCGCCCGGCGACAGGAAGGGTAAGGCGCTCGGCTTCCGTCTGACGCTCGAAACGCCGGATGGCGCGCCCCTGAAGGTTCTCCATGAGGATAAGTCGGTCCCTGAAGCGCGCGATTGCCCGACCTCCTACAGCCTGTCGGAAGCCTATGAATTCCGGCCCCAGGGCAAACCGGCGGTTGCCGCCGTGCTCGTGCAGCGCTTCAGCCAGGGCCATGAGGGCCGGGACCGACGTTTCATCGCCGTCACCGGGCAGATGCCGTAGAGCGATCGGCTCTTGGCGCGCGATCCGCATTCTCATCGAAGTCGGGGCGTTATTGCCGCGCATCGGACAACCGCAGTCGGCCGCCGGCGGCAAAGCCGATTCGTGCCGGTTTCGTGCTGCTTGCGGTCCGCGGTTCCCGGCATGGGACGCGGCCCGGGTGCCCGCTGGAACTTTGCGTCAACGACGCCGCGGCGTTTCGCTCTTGGCCGCGATCAAGCCCCTCGCTTTTTGCCGGCGATGGGCCGCGAATCGCGGCAAAGCTGATTCGTGCCGGTTTCGTGCTTCTTGCGGTCCGCGGTTCCCGGCACGGGACGCGGCTGAGGCGCGGCGTGGAACTTTGCATCAACGACGTCGGGCGTTTCGCTCTCGGCCGCGATCAGGCCCCTCGCTTTTGCGCGACATTTGGCCGCGAATCGGAGCAAAGTCGATTCGTGCCGGTTTCGTCCCCATTGTGGCCCATAATTCCCACTACGGGAGGCCGTGTCGGCTTTGCCGCTAACGAAGCGTCAAGGCGGCGTCAAAGCCGTTAACCTCGACAGCCGCGATGCATCGCGATAAGAGCCATAGCCTTCTGAAAGCTTTGAGCGCCCAATGTCTTCTGCGCCTTCGACCAAGAGCGAAAAGACCGGCGAGGGGGTGCGCCTGTCGCTGGCCGGCGACTGGACGGTCTATGCCGGACAATTGGCGGAAACGCAGGCCGACAGCCTCGTTCCGGCCGCCGATGGCGCAACAAGCGCGACGATCGACCTTGGCGGGGTCGAGCAGCTCGATACGGCGGGCGCCTGGCTCATCGACCGCTCGCGCGCGCAATTGGTTGAGGCCGGGATCAAGGTCGATTATGCGCGCGCTCAGCCCGAGTACAAGATTCTTCTGGAAGAGGCCCATTATCGCGATTTCAAAGCGCCTCCGCGCCCGCATGTCGCGCCGCTCATCCTGTTGCTCAGCGACATCGGCGAAAGCGTCTATACCGCCGGGTCGGATCTCATCGACGGCCTGGGCTTCCTAGGCCAACTCGTCACCACCATCGTCTGGCTGGCTGTCCGTCCCTCGCGCTGGCGCGTGACTTCGATGGTCTTTCACCTGGAGGCGTTCGGGTTTCGCAGCGTTCCGATCATCGTCCTTATCAATTTTCTGGTCGGCGCGATTGTCGCGCAGCAGGGCATCTTTCAATTGCAGCGTTTTGGCGCGGCCCCCTTTGCGGTCAATCTGATCGGCATTCTCGTGCTGCGTGAACTCGGCGTGCTGCTGACCTCGATCATGATCGCGGGCCGGTCGGGATCGGCGATCACCGCCGAAATCGGCTCGATGAAGATGCGCGAGGAGATCGACGCGCTCAAGGTGATGGCGCTCGATCCGATCGAGGTGCTGATCGTGCCGCGCGTCGCCGCGCTGCTCGTCGCTATGCCGTTGCTGACCTTTCTGGCCGATCTGGCGGCGCTGCTCGGCGGCCTTTGCGTATCATGGGCCTATGGCGGCATCAGCCCGGAGGTCTATCTCGAACGTCTGCAGGGCGCGATCGATTTCAGCATTTTCATGATAGGCATCACCAAGGCGCCGTTCATGGCGCTGGTGATTGGGCTGATCGCGTCGGTCGAGGGATTCGAGGTGCAAGGTTCGGCCGAGTCGCTCGGACGCCACGTGACTAATTCCGTCGTCAAATCGATCTTCATGGTCATTGTCGTCGACGGGCTGTTCGCCATGTTTTTCGCGACAATCCGAAGTTGAGGGCGTTCGATTTGATCGCGGTCAGACGATGACGGAGGCGCCGACGCCGACCCATTGGGCCGCCCCGGGAGAGGCGAAGCGCGAGGCGATTCTGCGCGTGCGCGGCCTGAAGGTCGGCTTTGGCGAAAAGCTGGTGATGAACGGCCTCGATCTTGACGTCTATCGCGGCGAGGTGCTGGGCTTTGTCGGCGCTTCGGGGGCCGGCAAGTCGGTTCTGACCCGCACCATCCTTGGCCTGATCCCCAAGCGCGCGGGCACGATCGAAGTCTATGGACAATATCTCGACACGATGACGCATGCCGAGCGCGACCTGATCGAACAACGCTGGGGCGTGCTGTTTCAACAAGGCGCGCTATTCTCCAACCTGACCGTCAAACAGAACGTGCAGGCGCCGATGCGCGAGCATCTGGGCATATCCAAGCGCCTTCGCGATGAACTGGCGATGTTGAAAATCGCGCTGGTCGGCCTTCCGCCCGACGCGGCGACGAAATATCCCTCGGAATTGTCGGGCGGCATGGTCAAGCGCGCGGCGCTCGCCAGAGCCCTGGCGCTCGATCCCGACATTCTTTTCCTCGACGAGCCGACTTCCGGCCTTGATCCGATCGGGGCCGGGGAGTTCGACGATCTCATCGCGACCTTGCAGAAAACTCTGGATCTCACGGTCTTTATGGTGACGCATGATCTCGACAGTCTTTATGCGATCTGCGATCGCGTCGCCGCCCTTGGCCAAGGACGGGTCATCGCCGTTGGTCCGATCGAGGATTTGCTGAAGTCAGATGATCCTTGGCTTAAAGCGTATTTTCATGGGAAGAGAGGCGACGGACGCAAATTGAGCCGGCTTGGCCCCAATGCGCCCGCGGCGCCTCAATGAAGCCTCGCCTGACCGTTAGCTCGCGGAACCATTCGATGCGTGGAGCGGTTCGGTCATATTCCTTGATTGGCATGGATTAAAGACGGTATGGAGACGAAGGCGAATTATGTCCTGATCGGCGCTTTCACCTTGGCGGTGATTGCGGGCGGCTTCCTGTTCGTGCTCTGGTTTTCGGGCGCCTCCAAGACCGCCGAGCACAAGACCTACAAGATCGTCTTCACCGGCTCGGTTTCCGGCCTTTCGCGCGGCAGCACCGTGTTGTTCAACGGCCTGAACGTCGGCGCGGTCAGCTCGATCGACTTTCTGGAGAAGGACCCGAGCAAGGTCGCCGCGCTGATTGAAGTCGCCGGGCGCACGCCCGTCAAGACGGACACCAAAGCGCGTCTCGAATCGCAGGGCCTGACCGGCGTCGCGGCGATCGCGCTGACCGGCGGCGCCGAGGAGGCGCCCGCGTTGGAGCCCGGCAAGGACGGCGCGCCGCCGATCATCAACGCCGATCGCTCGGACTTCCAGAACCTGCTCGAAAACGTTCAGCGTCTTTCGGCCAAAGCCGATGGCGTGCTGGAGAAGGCCGACAAACTGCTGGCCGACAATAGTCCCGCGATTACTGATACGCTGAAGAATGTGGACACCTTTTCGAAGGCGCTGGCCGACAATTCCTCGGGCGTGAACGCGGCCCTTGCGGGCGTCGCCGACCTTGGCCAGAAGATCGGCCCGCTCGCGATCAAACTGCAGGGCTTGTCGGACGACGTCGACAAGCTGGTCAAGGCGGTCGACACGGACAAGGTGCGCAACGTCGTCGGCAATGTCGAAACCTTTACCAGCACGCTGGCGAACAATCAGGATCATCTCAACAGTCTGATGTCGGATTCGGCCTCTCTGGCCAAAAAGCTTAACGCCACCGCCGACCAGCTTGACGGCGCGCTGGGCGATATCCGCAATCTGGCCAAATCGATCGACACCGCCAAGGTCGCCAATATCGTCGACCATGTCGAAAGTCTGGTCGCATCGGTGGACGCCAGCCAGGTCCACGACATCGTCGCCAATGTCGACGCCTTTTCGCAGACGATCAAACGCAACCAGGACAATATCGACGGCTTGCTGTCGAACGCCGCCATTGTGGCGAAGAACCTGACCGGCACGTCCGAGAAGCTCAATACGGCGTTGACCGATTTCAGTAATCTGGCCAAGGCCGTGGATAGCCAGAAGATCGGCGCCATTGTCGACAATGTCGGCAAGTTCACGCAAACGCTCGACGACAACCGGGGCAATGTCGACCGCACGCTCAAGGACGCCTCGGAGATTGCCGCCAAGCTTGACAATTCCGCCGACCGGCTCGACGGGCTGATGGCCAGCATCCAGAATTTCATCGGCTCGCCCGAAACCAAGGGAGCGTTGGCGGAAGTCGGCGACGCCGCGCGCTCGGTTCGCCAGTTCGCTGACGATCTCAACCAGCGCACGAAAGAGCTCGCGGTCGGCCTTACGCATTTTACCGGTTCGGGCCTTCGCGAATATGAGTCGCTTGCCGTCGACGCGCGACGCACGATTGGCGATCTCGACCGCGTCATCCGCTCGTTCGAGCGCAATCCCAATCAGTTGATTTTTGGCTCCAAGCCGGCTTTGCCGGAATATCATGGCGGACAATAATGGCGATGCCTCGCGCCCGCGCACTGAGAATGGGTCTGGCTCTATCGGCCGCGCTGCTGGCCGCCGCGTGCGGCGGTTCCGCGCCGGAGACCTTCGACCTGTCGGCGGCCGCCGTTCCGGCCGCCCATAAATTGCGCGCGCAGATCGCGATACGCGAACCTCTGGCTTCACAGGATCTCGACAGTCAACGGATTCTGGTGCGCACCGGCCCCGAGGCGGTCGCCTATCTCGCGGGCGCGCAATGGTCGGACCGGCTGCCCGCCCTCGTGCAGACCCGTTTGGTGCAGACCTTTCAGAACGCGCAACTCGTCCAGTCGGTCGCGCGCGCGGGCTCCGGCTTCACCCCCGATTACAGCCTTGAACTGGATATCCGGGCTTTCGAACTCGACGCCAAAGGCGCCCAGGCGGACGTCGACATTGCGGCCAAGATCGTGGATGACCGCGGCGGGCGCATCGTCGCGGCGCGCATATTCAAGATGCAGGTTCCCGCGGGCGGGACAGATGGCGCGCAAGCTTCTGTCGCCCTGAACGCCGCTCTGTCGACGGTGATGGCGCAGATCGTCGCCTTCACCGCCGCGCAAATCTAGACCGCGGCCCCGCGGGGGGCGCGGCGCGTTTCCTGCTTATCCGCCCATGCGCCCCGACGCATGAGCGAGCATCGTATAAACCTTGCCGGTGTCCGACAGCAGATAGGCGCGCGCCTGGGAGCCGTCGCGGTCGTTCTGGCCGACCTTGGCGAGCAGGCGCTCAAACTCCTGCGTGTAACGCTCGACCGTGTCGCGGAATTGTGGGTCGGTGCGGCAGCGCCTGCGGATTTCGTCGAAGGTCTGCTGCCCCTGCGCGGTGTAGAGGCGACGCGAGAACGCGTTATTGTCGCCGCGCCGCCAGCGATCCCACATTTCGGCCGCCGCATCCGCGTCGATCAGACTGGCGATGCTGATGGCGATGGCGTCAAGCGCGTCGGCGGCCGGGCGAATGGGCTCGGCGGCGCCGGGCGCCGGCTGCTCGTCCCGCGAGGCGCGCGACAAGAGATCCGACAGCCAGCCCGCTTGCGCGCGCTGCGCGGCGGTCGAGGGCGCCGCGGCCGCGGACGGCGTCTGCGGCTGGCTCCTGGCCGCGCGCGGCGCCTCCAACGGGCTCAATTGCGATATCGGGCGCAGAAGGTCAGCGGGGCCTGGCAATTCGATCACGCGAGGCGGATCGATCGAACGAGGCGCCTCGATGCGGGCGGGCAAGGGCGCCTGCGTCGCCGCCGGCGTCGGACCCGGAGCAGGGGGCGGCGGCGGCGCTGGCGCGGTCGCTTCGGAAACATCGAAGCCGGCGCTGGAATTCGACACGATGCCGGCCAATTCGTTCAGCGCCTTGATCTGGTCGCTGATGACGCGGCGCATGGCGCCGGCCTGCTCGCTCGCCTCCTTCGGCAATTCCAGGACGCCGCGGCGCAATTCCTGTCGGGTGGCGTCGAGTTCGCGCTGGATTTCGCCGGCCATGGCGCGGACTTCGGCGGCCGATTGCTTGAAGCGCTCGGTCGTCTGACCCATGATTCCAGCGAGTTGCGCATTAGCCTGATCGTAAGCGGCCTGCAGCGCGGCGGCGGTGCGTTCGCGCTCCTTGTCGGCATTGTCGCGGATCAGTTCGAACTGGCTGCTGACCGTCGCGGCCGCGCCGTTGGTCGTCATCATCAGCGCCGCGTTGATCTCCTTGGCGCGCGTCTGCGCCTTGCTGAAGGAGTCCTCGACCGTCGAGGCGAAGGAGCGCATCAGTCCTTCGAAGTCTTCGCTCTTGCGCGCGATCTCGCCCATGAGCGCGTTGAGGGTTTCGCTGCGCCGATCAAGCGCCGCATCGACCGAGCCCTGGGTCGAGGCGAGATCGTGCGCGGCTCCCGCGAGCGAATTGGTATGCTCGGCGAGGCGCTCGACCAGGGCGCTCGCTTCAGCCTGCGTCGTCGAGGACGCCCGGTTGAGCCCCGCGACCTGCGAAGAAATCAGACCCAGCGCGCGCTGGAATTCGCCAATCCTCTCGGAGAGGCCGCCCTGGATCGCATCGAGATCGGAGCCGGCCGAGCCGACGATCCGCTCCAGGGTCGTCGAAGTGTCGCCGAGCCGATCAAGCACTTGGCTCAGCTCGTTGCGCAGCCGCTCGCCCGTGCCGTTCAGCGCGTTGACGGAAGCGCCGGCGCTGCGCTCCAGAGCCTCGCGCAGGAGGGCGCCAGATTCTTCGACTTCAATGCGCAAGCGGTCTCTCAGACTCTCAACCGCATCTGTCGAACTGGTGGTTGCTTCCTGCGCGGCGACACGCAACGCCGCGGCGGTCGCCACGACTTCGTTGCGCAGGCCGTCTCTCAGCGCCGCCACCGCGTCTGTCGAACCGGTCGCCGCTTCCTGCGCGGCGACGCGCAGCGCCGCGGCGGTTGTTTCGACTTCGGCGCTGAGCTGGCCGGTCAGCGCGCCCAACGAGCGCACGGAACCGGCGGCGCCAGCGCTGATGGCGGCGAGCAGATCTTCGCTGCGCCGCGTCATCAAGCCCATCAGGCTCGTCGTCTGCTTGTCGAAAGCCTGCGCCGCGTTGTCGCCGACGCCGGCGATCTTCTCTGAAATCTCGTCGCCGCGCGCGCCAAGCTGCGCCACGAATTCCGCGCCTTTTCCGTCAATGAGCGCGCGGATTTCGTCGATGCGGCCCGACAGGGCCTGATTGAAGTGGCCGCCGCTGTTCTCGATCGACTGGCGAAGGGTGGCGCCGCTCTTGTCCAGATTGTTGGAAAACACATCGAGCGGAACAAGGATCTGCTGCTGCAGGCGGGCGACGCCCTCGCTCAGGGTGCTGGTCATTTCGCTGAGGTTGCCGCCGAGCGTGCCGTTGATTTCGCGCGCCAGGCTGGACAGGGCGTCGGTGAGCGCCAAAGCGCGCGCGCGCAACGTCTCGTCGATTTCGGTCGATTTGGCGTCGAGTCCGCTGGCGATTTCGCGGCCGCCATCGCTCATCGCCTTCGCGACTTCGACGGTGCGCTTGGCGAGCGCCTCGTTCAGAGCCCGCCCGCGGGTCTCCAGACCCGTATCGATGCGCTCGAGGAGTTGCTCCAGAGACGAGGCGACGGCTTGAAGTTTGACGCTCGCGCGATCGTCGATCGTGCGCAGATTCGTTTCGAACAGCGCCGCAGTTTCTGAGTTGCGCTGGGCGAGCCGCGCGTCAAGCTCGGGACCTTTGGCGACGATCGTGTTTTCGATCGACGAGAGCATGCCGTCGAGCTGAGCGGCCAGAATGGTGGATTTGGCGTCGATGCGCGCGACAACTTCATTGGCGCGCTGTCCGATCGTCGCTTCGAAGCCGTTCAACCCCTCGTCCATCGAACGTTCGACGCGCTGCGAATGCGTGGACAAGGCGACGTCGACGGCGGCGTGATGGGCGACCGAAGCGGTCTCGAATTCGGCCAGGCGCGCGCTCGTGGTCTTTTCGAAACGCTCGTTATGTTCAGCAAGACGGTTGTCGATTTCGGCATGGCGGCTCGCCATGATGCCGTCGATCGAGCCGACCTGTTCGTCGATATGGGAGCCCAGCCGCTCGGCATAGGCGCCGATCCGCTCGACGACGCTTTCGCCGCCTTCGCCGACAAGGCGCTCGAACGTTTCGAGCTGCGCCCCGAGCTGGCCGGTTTGGCCGTTAAGCGTCGAAACGAGGGCGCCGCCGCGTGTGGCGAGCGTCTCTTCAAATGTGCTGAGCCGCGACGCCAGCGTGTCGTTGATGCTGTCGCTATGAATCGCGATCGCGGCGACAGCCTCGCCAGCGATGGTCGCAAATCTTTCGTTCAGTTGCGCGGCTTGGTCGCTCATCTGCGCGACCGAATCGGTCGCCGTCGCGCTCAGGCGTTCGTGCATGGCCGCGCCGTGCTCCGCGATCGAATCGATCGTGCGTTGCGAGGTCTCGTCGAACCGGGCGGCAAGGTCGGCCGAATGATTTTCGAGCTGGCTGCGGACCTGATTGTGATGGGCCTCGAACTGATCGGACAAAGCCACGGTCGTCGACTCGAACAGATTGCGCGTCTCGCTGGTTCGCTGGGCCAATTGCGAAGCCATGCGGTCGTGCGAAGCGGCGAGACTCTCGTCGAGCGCGCGCCCGTGGACGACCACGGTCTCGTGCATGCGGTCGCTGGTTTGCTGAAGACGCGAGACGAGGCTATCGCCATGCGTCAGGACGGTCTCATGCAAACGGGCGCCGCTCGCGTCGATGCGGTCGGCGAGGCCATCGGTGCGCGATGCGAACTCGCCCGCCAGCGCGTCGACGCTCTGGGCGAGGCGTCCCAGAACGCTGTCGCCCTGCGTGAGGATCGCCTCGGAAGCGCGCGCGCCGCTGGCGTCCAGAAGACTGACGAGCGCATCGCCCCGCGCTCCAAACTCGTTCGCCATGGCTTCGCTGGCCTGCGCGAGCCGCGCAACAATGCCTTCGCCATGTGTGAGGATCGCTCCCGAAGCGCGCGTCCCGCTGGCGTCCAGAATGTTGACGAGCGCGTCATTGCGCGCTCCGAATTCGTTCGCCACGGCGTCGCTGGTCTGGGCGAGCCGCGCAATGGTTCCTTCGCCATGGGTGAGGATCGCCTCGGACGCACGCGCGCCGCTGGCGTCCAGGAGATTGACGAGCGCTTCGCTGCGCGCGCCGAACGCGTTCGCTACTTCGTCGGCGGCCTGTGTGAGCCGCGCAATGGTTCCTTCGCCATGGGTGAGGATCGCCTCGGAGGCGCGCGCGCTGCTCGCGTCCAGGAGACTGACGAGCGCTTCGTTGCGCGCGCTGAACACGTTCGCCACTTCGTCGGTGGCTTGCGTGAGCCGCGCAACGGTTCCTTCGCCATGAGTGAGGATCGCCTCGGACGCGCGCGCGCTGCTGGCGTCCAGGAGACTGACGAGCGCTTCGTTGTGCGATCCGAACACGTTCGCCACTTCGTCGGTGGCCTGCGTGAGCCGCGCAATGATTCCTTCACCGTGCGTGAGGATCGCTTCGGACGCGCGCGCGCTGCTGGCGTCCATGAGATTGACGAGCGCGTCGTTGCGCGATCCAAATTCGTTGGCCACGGCGTCGCTCGTCTGCGCGAGCCGCGCAATGACCCCTTCGCCATGCGACAGAATCGTGTCGGAAGCGCGCGCGCCCGTCTGATCGATGCGGTTGACGAGGTCTTCGCCGCGCGCGCCAAAATCGGCGGCGAACGCTTCGCCGCTGATCTTGAGGCGCTCGTCGATCTGGGCGATGCGGTCGAGCAGCGCATGGGCGCTGTCGTCGCTCGCCTGGGCCAGGCGCTGCGTCACGTCCGAACCGAGGGCGTCCAGCGCCTCGCGCATCTGCGCGCCTTGCTCGGCGATGCGCCCGACCGTCTCGGCGCCGGCGCGGTCAAGCGTCGTCGCAATGTCTTCCGAGGTCGCGCCGAGCGAGGACACGACTTTTCGGCCCGCGTTGGCGAGGCGCTCGTTCAAGCGGTCGGAAATGGCGTCGAGGTCGGCGGCGACCCCCTGGTGCGCTCCGGCTATCGCCGCGCGGACGCGTCCGCCATTGGCGACGATCGCCTCGCGCTGGTCGGCCATTTCGGCGATCAGCGACCGGATGCGCCGCTCGTTGTCCGAATAGGAGCGCTCCATCGTCGACACTTCGGAGCGAACGAGGGTTTCGAGTTCCGAGGCGCGCGCCAGCGCCCTCTCGATGCCGTCGCCCATCGAGGCGACTTCGCGGCGTATCGCCTGCGACAGCGTCACCACCTGGTCGGTCGCCAGCGTCTCGGGCTCGGCCAGCCGCATCGCGACCTGGGTCATCGAGCGGGCCGAGGCGCGCAATTCCTGCGCGCGCCGCGCCAATACCGCCAGCGCGAACAGGAACAAAGCCGGGCCGATCGCGGAAAGGCCCGCCAGGCCAATTTCCGGCCGCAGCCAGAAATCGCGCGCAGCAAGGGCGCTCCAATCCCCGGCGTAGTGGGTGACGAAATAGACGCCGCACAAGGTCAGCCAGACCAACGACGCGACAAGGGCGAGGACGAAGGGGACGCGGCTCGGCGGGCGCGTCTGCATCGCCTGCAGGATCTGCCCGACCGAGGGGCGGTCGTCGTTCGCCGGAGAGCCGGCCGGCGCCAGGATCGGTTTGACTTCGGTCGCTTCGGCGGCGCCCGATTGCGCCGCGGGCTTCAGCGTCGGCGCCGGCTGGACCGGAGTGCGCGTGGGCGCCAATTTTTCGGCGACAGGGGACGGCGAAGACTGGTTTTGCTCGAACGCGGGGCTGAGCAGGGGCTTGCCCAGCGTCGCCTGCGGCGCGCTTTGAGACGCGCGCGCAGGCTCTACCGCCGCTTCCTCATGTTCATGTGACAGGTTTAAGGCGTCCTCGATCGCCGACATCGCAGCCGCGAGCGGATCCTGAGCCTTAGTCTGTTGTACCATTGCGTCCGCCTCACCATATTGAACTCAACGTCGACAGACCGCTTACCGCGACGCCGACAATAGGCCGGTCCCCTCCTGGGCCTCTGAGGGGTTCGCGCCAACGAATTAACCAACCTCATCCTACAGGTCGCGGGGCGAGATTGAAACATATGAGGATTCTCATCCTCAAAACGTCGTTAACGGTTCAGTTACCGTAAACGCCGACCATCTGGCTCCTCACGCGTTCCGTAAAGGCTTCGTTTGCGCAACACACCGGAAAATGACGCTTCAACGCGTCTGACATTGAGGAAGCCGGCCATGGTCGCACTTGCTATAAACCATTCTAAATCAAGAGAATACCTGGCCGCGGAGCAGGGCTTTGGCGGCGGCGACGAGGCTTTTGGCGGCCAGGAGGGCGAGCCGGTCATCGATCTCGTGCATCTGTCGCGCCAGACCCTGAGCGATCAGGCGCTGGAGGTGGAGCTTCTCGACCTTTTCGAACGCCAATCGGCGCGAATCGTTGCGCAATTGATGGAGCCGGGCGCGGGCGACGCCAAAACCCGCGGCGATCTCGCCCATACTTTGCGGGGCTCGGCCCTGGCCATCGGCGCCGGCCGGGTCGCCCGGACCGCGCAGGTTTATGAGGCGAGCTGCGCCGCGCCGCCGCGCGGGGCCGCGGCCGGCGCAGCTCTCGCCGCGCTCGCCGCCGCGGTCGCCGAGGCCAGAGCGACGATCGCCCAATTGCTGGGCCACTAGGCAAGGGAACAAGGGCCAAACCCACTTGCAGGCGCGGTCGCGGGCCTCCGGGCGAATGCGAAGCATTCGTCCGCCGCGATCAGCCGAAAACAAAGCGCTTGCGCGCTGAACGCGGCCAACGATCGCGTCTACAAGAAATAGCAAAGCTTGCCGGCGATTTCGGCCTTTCGCTGCGCCGCGCGAGCCTTTAAGAAGGCGCGCGCTGGCCCAAGATTTGCGTTCGTCGGCTCAAGACAGGAAGAAGTCCGCTCCATGATCCACATTACCTATACAGATTCGCAGGGGACATCGCGAACGGTCGAGGCCCAGGAAGGGTCGACGGTCATGGAGACGGCGCTGCGCAACAGCGTTCCGGGCATCGACGCGGAATGCGGCGGCGCCTGCGCCTGCGCCACCTGCCATGTCTATGTCGCGCCCGAATGGACCGAGATCGTCGGCAAACCGTCGCAAATGGAAGAAGACATGCTCGACTTCGCCTTTGAAGTGCGCCCGAGCTCGCGCCTGTCCTGCCAGATCAAGGTGATCCCGGCGCTGGACGGCCTAGCGGTGACGACCCCCGGCAAGCAGGGCTGAAGGCATGACCGAACATATCAAGACGGATGTCGTCATCGTCGGGGCCGGACCGATCGGCATGTTCGCGGTGTTCGAGCTCGGCCTTCTCGACATCAAGGCCCATCTGATCGACATCTTGCCCAAGACCGGCGGCCAATGCGCGGAGCTTTATCCGGAAAAGCCGATCTACGACATTCCGGGCTTCCCGATGGTGACGGGGCAGGGACTGGTCGAAAACCTGACCCTGCAAATCCAGCCGTTTGGGCCGACGTTCCACTTGAACGAAATGGTCGAAGGCCTTGAAGTTCTTGGGACGCCGGAACATCCATCCTTTCGCATCACGACTGACGGCGACAAGGTTTTTGAGGCCAAGGTCGTCATTGTCGCGGCGGGCGGCGGCTCGTTCCAGCCCAAGAAGCCGCCGATCGCCGGCATCGACGATTTCGAGGGCAAAAGCGTCTTCTACGCCGTGCGCAAGATGGAGCACTTTCGCGGCAAGAAGGTGCTGATCGTCGGGGGTGGCGATTCCGCCCTGGACTGGGTGCTCAACCTGCATCCGATCGCCGAGCGCATCACTTTGATGCACCGGCGCGACGCCTTCCGCGCCGCGCCCCATTCGGTCAATGCGATGCGCGAGCTTGTCGCGGCCAAGAAGATGGATTTCGTGCTCGGGCAGGCGACTTCGCTGAAGGGCGAGGGCGGCCATTTGCACGCAGCCACCGTACGCGGCGAGGACGGCAATGTTTTCGACATCGCCTGCGATACGCTGCTGCCGTTCTTCGGCCTGACGATGAAGCTCGGCCCGATCGCTCAATGGGGCCTCAATCTCCACGAAAACCTGGTGCCCGTCGACACCGAGAAATTCGAAACCAACGTGCCGGGCATTTTCGCCATCGGCGACATCAATGCCTATCCCGGCAAGCTGAAACTGATCCTGTCAGGCTTCCACGAAGCCGCACTCGCAGCGCAGAAGGCGTTCCGTTACGTCTATCCCGATAAGAAGCTGCTGTTCCAATATACGACTTCCTCGACGAGCTTGCAGAAGAAGCTCGGGGTGAACTGAGGGGGCGGGCGGGCGCTCGCCGTAAAATCCCGGCTTACGCCCTCGCACCTTTCCCAGCCTCTATCGGCTGCGGATTGACGAGGCACTCGACGAGGGTGCGGCGCTCGGCGAACTCCGGCCGGTTGAGCGCCCATGTGATCCAGTAGCCGCCTTCCATGCGCAGCGACCGGTCAGCCAAGCGCAAGAGCCGACGCGCGTCAATCGCGGCCTGGCAGAGCGCCAGCGACGCCAGCAGAACGCCCGCTCCAGCCTCCGCCGCCGCCAATGCCTGCGCGAAAGTGTCGAAACGGAGCAAGGGCGCCGGCGGCGGCGGCTCGCCCATCGCGTTCGACCAATCCCGCCAGCCTGATCTTGGCCCGGAGGTCGCGATACGCGGCAGCGCCCGCCAGTCGTCCGCGATATCCCTAGCCAGAGCCGGCGACGCGACGGGCGCAAGCTCCTCCGGGAAGAGGCGACGCGCGTCGCGTCCGGGCCAATGGCCTTCGCCGAAACGAATCTCAAAATCAGCGTCCGAGCGCTCATAATCGGGCAGACGCTGGATCGTTTCAAAGGCGAGCTGAACATGCGGAAGACGGCGCGCAATAGGGAGAAGGCGCGGAACGATCCACAGCTCGATGACCGAAGACGACGCTGCGATCGCGATCTTGCGACGCGGCGATTCAAAAAGATTGGCGGCGCTATGCCCGAGCTGCGCGAAAGCGGCCTGCACATGCGGCAGCCACGCCTCTCCCGGCGTCGACAGGCTGACCCCTCGGGCCTGCCGATTGAACAGTTGCGCGCCTAATCGCAATTCCAGATGCCGGATGCGCTGGCTGACGGCGGCCTGCGTGAGCCCCAGCTCGTGGCCTGCGGCGGTAAAACTGCCCAGTCGCGCCGCGGCCTCGAAAACCCGGATCCATTCGAGCGGCGGCAATGTTTGACGATGCTCAGCCATAACGGATTTGATGCCTTCTTATCGATATTCGTTGTTTGTGTTTATGGCTTCTCGCGTCGCATATGTCGAGGACGCTGTCGATGCGCACACAGGAGCAGGGAATGCCGGAGCCATTGGAAATCCTCGACGGGGGCGCCGCCATCGCCCTGACTTTCCCCGGACGCGGCCGGCGGCGCTTCCATGCGATCTGGCTGCGCGACAACGCCTGGGACGAAGCCACCCGCGCGCCAGGCAACGGACAAAAGCTGATCGCGCTGCGCGACATCGCGGCCGCCACCCACATTTCCGCCGCCACGCGCGAGGCGGACCGGCTGCAGGTGACGTTCCAGCCGGAGAACCGGACTATCGCCTATGACATGCGCTGGCTGGCCGACCATGCCTATGATCACGCCGAGCCGCGCGCCTCAGGCTGGACAGCCCCGGCGATCGAGACCTGGGACGCGGGCCTTGGCGCAAGAATCACGCTGGCCGATTTTGGGACTGTCAGCCGCCATCAGGCGGCGTTGGGCGCCTGGCTGCATGGGGTGCGCCGCTACGGCTTTGGCAAGCTCACGGGCGGGCCTGTCGAAAGCGGCGCGCTGCTGCGGGTGGCGGCGCTGTTCGGCTATGTCAGGGAAACCAATTACGGCAAGCATTTCGAGGTCAGGACGGAAGTCAATCCGTCCAATCTGGCTTTCACCGGGCTTGGCCTTCAGGCCCATACGGACAACCCCTACCGCGACCCGGTTCCGACCCTTCAGATTCTCTATTGCCTGGAAAATTCGGCCGAGGGCGGAGAGAACATGGTGGTTGACGGCTTTCGCGCCGCCGAGCGGCTTCGGGAGGAAAACCCGCGCGGCTTTGAGCTGCTGACGCGCTATTGCGCGAGGTTTGAATATGCCGGCGGCGCGGGCGTCTGCCTGCGCGCGCGCCGTCCGATGATCGAACTCGCCCCTGATGGCGAAATGATCGGCATCAGATTCAATAACCGGTCGGCGGCGGCGATCACCGACGTGCCCTATGACGACATGGCCGGCTATTACGCCGCTTACCGGCGGCTGGGAGAAATCATCGACGATCCCGCCATGGAAGTGACTTTCAAGCTTGTTCCGGGCGAATCTTTCATTGTCGACAACACCCGCGTTCTGCATGCCCGCAAGGGCTATTCAGGGGCAGGCTCGCGCTGGCTCCAGGGATGCTATGCGGACAAGGATGGGCTGCTGTCGACCCTCGCCGCCATTGAAACGCAGCAGAAGGAGGCCGCGGAATGACGCCGCCGAAGCACGACGCGCTGTCGCCCGAGACGATCGTCGCTTTCCTCGGCGATATTTTCGAACGCCGCGGCGGCGAGGAATATCTCGGCGAACCGGTGACCATGGCCGAGCATATGTTGCAGGGCGCCTGTCTCGCGGAGCGGCAAGGCGAGGCGGAAATCATCATCGTCGCCGCGCTCCTGCATGACATCGGTCACTTCACCAGCGAGTTCGGCATGTTTTCGATGGAGGATACGCATGACAAACATCACGAAGAGGCCGGCGCGCGGGTGCTTGAACGTTTCTTTCCCAGCCTCGTCACCGACTGCGTGCGCCAGCATGTCGCCGCCAAACGATACATATGCGCGACGGATCCAAACTACTTTGCGCAGCTCTCCGAGGCCTCCGTTCATTCGCTGAAGCTGCAGGCCGGCCCGATGGATTCCGCGGAAGTCGCGGCGTTCCAGAAGCATCCGAACCTCAGGGAAATCGTGCGGGTTCGCCATCTCGACGACGCCGGCAAGATCGCGGGCATGGTCACGCCGGAATTCGCGCATTACGCGCCGATGTTGCAGCGCATTGTCGACGCCCATTGCGGCGTTGGGGCGAACTGACGGACAACGATAACGAGGGCGTTCGTAAAGCGCCGCCCTAATTTCGCGTTCAAAACTCAAACGCGCGCTGCGCTGGCGGCGGTGGCGCGACCTGAACGCCCTCGAGCGCCAGCATCCGCATCTTCGACTCCGATCCCCCCGGCGCGGAGAAGCCGCCGATCTTGCCGCCGGCCGCCAGCACCCTGTGACAGGGGATGATCAGCGCGACCGGATTCCTGGCCATCGCTTGTCCGACATCGCGCGCGGCCTCCGGCCCGGCGCCGACTTGCTTGGCCAAAGCGCCGTAGGTAGTCGTGCGGCCCCAGCCGACCTGCCGCGCCGCCGCGTAGATTTGCGCAAAGAATGCGTCCTGGCCGCCAAGGTCGACCGCGACATGAGAAAAGTCCGTCTCCTCGCCTGCGAAATAGCGCTTCACCGCGGCGATCGCTTCGGCGATTTCGGCAGTCGGCGCGCCAGGTTCCGCGCCGGGCGCCCGGCGCAGCAGAAGGCGTTGGGTCGCCTCGGCGCTTTTCGTCGGCAATTGGAAGCGCGTGACGCCCAAGGCGCTCCAGGCAAGGCCGCAAAAGCCGCTTGCCGTTTCGAAGATAGAATAAAACTGCGCGGCTTGGCCCATCTCGTGGCTCTCATATCTCAATGCGTTCTGAACATTGTGGAGCGGAGGATGAAATTCAACCCGGCTTTCGCGCCAACGCATGGATCGCGGCAAGTTGGGAACTGGGATAGGCTAGGACGCCAATCTCCGTCGGGGCGTCGCTGGTCGCCATTGGCAGTATCGCCTCGAGGAATGTCAGTTTCGCCAATCCGCATTATCGACCATGCGGCCTATCTCTTCCACATTGGAGGCGCTCAGCTCCCAATCAACAAAAGGATCAGCGAGATGCCCACGATCGCCACCAAGGACGGCGTCGAGATTTTTTACAAGGACTGGGGCGCCGGTCAGCCCATCGTTTTCAGCCACGGATGGCCGCTGTCGGCGGACGATTGGGACGCGCAGATGATGTTCTTCGTCGGGAAGGGCTTCCGCGTCATTGCGCATGACAGGCGCGGCCACGGCCGCTCGAGCCAGGTCGGGGGCGGCCACGACATGGATCACTACGCCGACGACCTCGCGGCGTTGACGGCGCATCTTGACCTCAAGAACGCGGTGCATGTCGGCCACTCCACCGGCGGCGGCGAAGTCGTCCATTACATTGCCCGCCATGGCGAAAGCCGCGTAGCGAAAGCGGCGCTCATCAGCGCGGTGCCGCCGCTGATGGTGAAGACGGCGGCCAATCCGGGCGGCCTGCCGAAGGAAGTGTTCGACGGCTTTCAAGCGCAGCTCGCCGCAAACCGCGCGCAATTCTATTACGATGTGCCGGCCGGACCGTTTTATGGCTTCAACAGGCCCGGCGCGAAACCATCGCAAGGCATCATCTGGAACTGGTGGCGCCAGGGCATGATGGGCGGCGCCAAGGCGCATTACGACGGCGTCGTCGCCTTCTCCCAGACCGACTTTACCGAAGACCTGAAGAAGATCGCCGTGCCAGTGCTGGTGATGCACGGCGACGACGACCAGATCGTGCCCTATGCCGATTCTGGACCGCTGTCGGCGAAGCTGCTGAAAAATGGCGTACTGAAAACCTATAAAGGCTTTCCGCATGGCATGCCTACGACCGAGGCCGAAACCATCAACGCCGACCTGCTGGCTTTCATCAAAGGCTAGAAGTTGCGCGGCGCCGGGCCTTCGATCCCGGCGCCAAAGCGCCGATTTTGTCGTCCTGCTTACGATTTACCAATGCGCGTGGAGTCGATGTCTTTCTTCAGGATGGAGGAACGAAGCTCTTCTCCGGAAAGGTCTTTTCCATCACGTCCAGGAATGCGCGCACTTTTGCGCCGATGAGCCGGCGTGAGCTTTGCAGCGCCCAGATTTCCACGGAAGGCGCGTCATGGGCGCCCCAGAGAACAAGCCGGCCCGCCGTAAGATCGTCCGCCACGAGTAGTTTCGGCAGCAACGCGGCGCCGGCGCCAGCCAGCACAGCCTCGCGCACCATCAACAGGGACGAAAGACGCAAGACCGGTTGAGGTCTGAGCACAAGGATGTCCTTCGTCCCGGTTCGTAACCGCCAGACGACGTCAGGAGGCGCGGCGCTCAACAGTACAGCCTTCACCAAAGTTTCCGGCGAACCGTTGGTTGCAGCGGCCGGGCGCGGCACATGGGGCGCCGCCACGATCAATCGCTCGTCGTTCAGGAAGCGGCGGCCAACGAGGCGGTCGTCGGGCGAAGGATCGATCCGGATGATCAGGTCGTAGCCGTCCTCGACCGGATCGACCTTTCGGTCATCGGCGACGATCTCGAGCTGCACCTCGGGATAGGCCAGCGCGAAGCGCGCGCCGATCCGGCCAAGCGCGACATGCGCGAAGACGACCGGCGCGCTGACGCGCAGCCGCCCGCGCGGAGTCGAAGCGCCCAAAACAACCGCCTCGCCCGCTTCGGCGACTTCCGTGAGCGGTCCCTGCGTGCGCTCATGCAGCGTCCGCCCTTCCTCGGTCAGGCGCAACGTTTGGGCGCCGCGCTCGATCAACCTGACGCCCAGACTCTGTTCGAGTTCAGCGACCCGGCGCGACAGCGTCGCCTTCGATCGCCCGGAGAGGCGGCTGGCGCGGCCGAACCCATTATGGGCCGCCACGAGATTGAAATCGGCCAGGGCTTGCAGATCCATCGTGCTGTTCCGAAAATGAGACGTGTTGTCCAGATTATGGCGTCTTCCTTGCGAGAATGGAACGGGTATCTTTCGCCTCAAGGCACACGGCTTTCGCGGCCTTTTGAGGAGTTCTGGTCATGACAATTCTGGTTACCGGCAGCACGGGGACGATCGGGTCCCAGGTTCTCTCCCACTTGCAGGGTGGGGACGTCGAGGTGCGCGCGCTGACGCGCGCGCCTGAGAAGGCGCAAATCCCGACCGGCATGATTCCGGTCCGCGGCGATCTTGCCGATGTGGATTCGATGCGTGCGGCGCTAAAGGGCGTCAGCACGCTGTTCCTGCTGGCGCCGAACGTCGCCGACGAACTGACGCAGACGATGCTCGCACTGACCGTCGCGCGCGAGGCTGGCGTCAAGGGCATCGTCTATCTCTCAGTGTTCAAGGGCGAGACCTATGCCGACGTGCCGCATTTCGCCGGCAAGCACACGGTCGAGCGGATGATCGATGACCTTGGCCTTCCCGCGACGGTGCTGCGCCCGGCCTATTTCATTCAGAACGACCTTCGCCAGAAGGAGCCGTTGCTGACCTATGGCGCCTATGGCGCGCCGATCGGCGCGAAGGGGGTCTCGATGGTCGACATCCGCGACATTGGCGAGGCCGCTGCGATCGAGCTTGCGCGGCGGGAACGGGCGCCCGCGCCGCTGGGCCGCGAGACCTATGCGCTGGTCGGTCCCGACAGCCTGACCGGGGAGGCGATCGCCGCCATTTGGAGCGAAGCGCTCGGCCGCGCCATCCGCTATGGCGGCGACGATCTCGGCCTGCTCGAACAGCGCTTCAAGACCATGCTGCCGAGCTGGCACGCGCTCGACCTGCGGCTGATGTTCGGCCGCTACCAGAGGGATGGCGCGGTGGCGACCGCCGCCGACATCGCCCACCTCACGGCCTTGCTTGGCCGGGCGCCGCGCTCGTACCGCGATTTTGCGCGAGACGCTGCGGCTCAGTGGGCCAGGGGCTGAGGCCAGACGATACATCGCCGCTTTCCGGCCGCGTGGCGGCGTAGCGGCGCCGGGACGACCAACCAGAACAGGAGAAATATCATGACCATCATCCATCCCCTATCGTCGCAGGACGCCCCCGCCGTCGCGGCGATGCGGCAGGCCGCCGCCGCCCACAAGGGCGAGATTCTCGGCCCGGACGCGCGACCGATGTTCGACGCCATGCTCGCCACGACGCCCGCCGCCGACCATGTGCGGCTGGAGCCGGGAACTGTCGGCGGCGTCCCCGGCTTTTGGGTCCGCCCGGCTAACGCCCAACCCGGCGCACGCCTGCTCTATGTGCACGGCGGCGGCTATGTGCTGGGCTCGGCCGCGGCGTTTGGCAATTTCGCGGGCCAGATCGCCGCGCGCGGCGGCGCGGACGCCTTTCTGCCAGACTATCGGCGCGCGCCCGAACACGCCTTTCCGGCCGCCATCGACGATGCGGTCGCGGCGTACAAAGGCCTCGTCGCGGAAGGCGCCGAGAAGATCGTGATCGCGGGCGATTCCGCCGGCGGCGGCCTGACGCTCGCGCTGCTGTCGATCCTCGCCGGCGAACGGGCGCAGGGCGCTCGGCAGCCGCTCGGCGCGGCGGTCATGTCGCCCTGGACCGACCTCGCTTTGACCGGCGCCAGTATGGAAAGCCGCGCCGAGGCGGATCCGATCTTCACCCGCGGCGTGCTCGCAGCCTTCGCCGATTCCTATCTGCAGGGCCGTGATGCCGCCGACCCCAAGGCGTCGCCGCTTTATGCGGCGCTCGCAGGCTTGCCGCCGATCCGCATCGACGTCGGCGACGATGAATTGCTGCTCGACGATTCCCGGCGCTACGCCGAGCTGGCGCGCGCGGCGGGCGTTGACGTCACGCTGTCGGTCTGGACCGGCATGCCGCATGTCTTCCAATCCAGCCTCGGCCACTTTCTCGCCGCCGAACAGTCGGTGGACGCGATCGGCGGGTTCTTACGGGAACGGCTCGGCTAATCCGCGCTGTCCGGCGCGGGACGACCGGCGCGCCTTCGTTGTCGATTGCATTTTCTGATATCTTCCACCGTCCGCATCCAGACAAAGAGGCCTCGGGATATCAAGTCAGGCAAGCCAGGGATTTCCTGGCGCAAATTGGAGTCAGGCCATGAGCGCCATGCGCCACAAGAGCTATGCCGCCCACATCGAATATGACGACGAGGACGGCATTTTTCACGGCAAGATTGCCGGCATCGATGACGTCGTCAGCTTCCACGCCACCAATGTGGGCGATCTGCGAGCCGCCTTTCGCGAGGCGGTCGCGGACTACATGGCGACCTGCGCCAGGATCGGCAAGCCGCCGCAGAAAGCGTTCTCCGGATAGATGATGCTGCGCGTCGATCCGGAGATACACACCATTGCTGCGCGAAGCCATCAAGGCAACCGCTTCGCGGGTGCTTCGCGCGCTTTGATTGCTTCCCGCGCCGACGAGATGGCGTCAGCCCAGCCTCACCCTGCCGATCCAGCCCCGCCCGCCAGCCGCGCCCCCATCGCCTGATGGATCGCCTGGATTGCTTTCAGCGGCCGCACCATCACCTTGAAGCTTTCGATCTCGCCCGCCGCGTTCCAGCCGATGAAATCGGCGCCGTTGATTTTGACGCCGTCGATAATTGTGAAAAACTCCAGCACGGCGGAGCTTTCGCCGATCCATTCCTCGCCATAGCGGAAGGCGTCGCCGCCGAGCACGGCGAGGGCGGCGGTCAGATATTTCAACGTGATCGGCTTGCCGCGCTGCGGCGTGCGGACCACCGGCGAGGTGAACACGACATCGTCGGCGAGCAGGGCGTCGAGGCCCGCCATGTCGCGGGACTTGGCGATTGCCTTCCAGCGTTCGATGGCGGGAGGCGGCATGGGTCGTTCCCTCAGGTCGCGGCGCGGCGGGATCGCCGCATTGGCCGCGCGCGCCACGCTATCGGCTTCTGCCGGGCAAGGCCATAAGACGCGCCAGCGGTCATTGCGCTGCGACTCGAAGAGCGCGTCTTATGGATCGTTGCGCGAACAAGGAGCATCCCCTCGTTCGCGCACCGATGTCGCGCATCTCAAGCATGGGTGAGGGCGACACATGGCCGCCGCCCACTTCGCCAGTCGTCGTCAAGCGGCCATCTTCGTCATCGCCATTTTGTCGACCTTGCTGGCCCCAATCTGGTTCAGCAATTGATCCGCCTTCATTTCCTCCTGCAGCGTTTCGTTCAACAGGCTGGCGGCCTTCGGCATGCCGAGCTGTTTCGCCCAGGCGATGAGCGCGCCATAGCGCGCCATCTCGTAGTGCTCGACCGCTTGTCCCGCCGCGACCAGACCCGTCTCGATCGAAGCGCTTTCGCCGAAATCTTCGATCGTCTCCTCACCTTCCGCGATGATGCCGTTGATCGCTTCGCAGGCTTTGGTTTGCGGGCGCTTGCCGATCATTTCGAACACTTGCTCGAGGCGCTCGATATGGCCTTGCGTCTCTTCGCGATGCGCGGTGAAGGCCTGCTTCAACTCGGGGACTTTTGTCGCCTTGGCCATCTTGGGCAAGGTTCGATAGATTTTCTTTTCGGCGAAATAGATGTCTTTCAACTGTGCAAGAAACAAGTCATTGAGTGTTTTCTCAACCATGAGGAATCTCCTTTTTAAGAACACCCGGGATTACGTCCGGCGGAGCGCTATGGTTCCTGCGGTTCCTGCACCGCCGGCGTTCTTTTGTCGCGAAGCAGAGGGCTAACCCGTCATCGGGAGATCGTCGCGGATGCGTCCGCCCACAGTCGCCATGTAGCTGGCGGAAAACGCGCCGACCAGGAGCGATATGAAGGCCCAGAGCGCGACATAGACGCCCGTTTTGCGCGCCGCTTCGGCGGCCGTTTTGGCGGCGTCGATCGCCTTGTCCTTCGCGCTCTTGGCCTGGCCCACGACGTCGGACACGCGCTTTTCCGCGTCCGCCTGGCTCAGGCCGGTTCGGGCGGCGACGACCTGCGCGACATAGGTCTTGTCCGCGGCGGGCATATCGCCGGACAAGGCGTCCGTGGCGAGAATGCGTTTCATCTCGCCTTGCGACGCGGTCGAATCTCCGGGGGCGGCCGGATGATCGGTGCGAAAGAGCATGTCGGTAAAATAGGCGGTCGGGTCGCTGGCGTTCGAAGCCGCCCGGCCTGCGAGTTCGGAGGCCGGTCCGGCGGCGGCGCTTCCGGCGGCCTGCGCCACTGAAGCGCCGGCATGAGCGACGCCGCTCGCGACCGAGGACGCGGCGGAGGTCAACAGCAAGGCGGTGATGACCGCGCCGACGGCCCAGACAATCAGGCCATGCGCGGTATCGCGAAAATAGACTTCATCGGTGTGGACGCTGACCCAACGTGCGCGCAGCCGACCGGCGAGATAGCCGCCGACGCCGGAGGTGAACAGTTGAACCGCTATGAACCATGCCGCCGCCAGCATGCCGAACGTTGCGACGGAGACGTTGGCGTTCGACCACGGCGAAACGGAGACCAGTCCCAGACCTGCGCCCAGCATGAGAAGCGCGAGCGACAAAGCCGAAGCGACCATCGCGCCCGCGATGATCGCCGGCCACGAAACGCCCGAAGACGCCGCCTCGTTACCGTCTGGCGCGGCGCGCGAAATAAATCTTGAATCCGTCATGGCAATCTCCAAATATTCGCGCGACCATTGGTCGCAAAAACCCACCTCAGTGGAAGAAAAGTGCAAGAATAATGATAACCGGGATCGGCACGCCGATAAGCCAAAGCAAGATTCCGCGACCCATAGGGTTTCTCCGTTGCTGTGCATTGCCCATAAAACGGGCGCCGGCGGAATTCGTTCCCAGTCATTTCGCACCTTTCTCATTTTTCGCGGAAGCTTCATCAACGAGGCGGCGCCCGACCGCGCGGCGACGTCGAACGGCTTTCGCGCGCCATTGATACTCCGCTCAGTGGGCGCCTCAGCGCTGCCCTGATCCCGGGGCATCGCGATCCGCTTCATCGCCGCCTCTCTCGACGGCGCGCAGCGGAACGCTCCCGTCGCCTCCAACACGGTATTTCTGATAAAGAGAACATCGCGCGGGCAGGAGGGCCGCGCTAAACGCGCGATCCGTCGGAAGGGCCGATTTGCGCTGTCGAATTTCGATGGGAGCCTGAAGAGAAGCGCGCCGCGCGCGGTCCCGCTTCCAATTCCTTCAATTCATGCTGTAGAAGGAAATCATCCGTCAAAGCGAGGGTTCATGAGCGGCGTCAGCGAGATCAGGTCGGCCTTCACCGGCTATTTCAACAAGCACGGCCACGAGATCGTGCCGTCGAGTTCGCTCGTGCCGCGCAACGATCCGACCCTGATGTTCACCAATGCCGGCATGGTGCAGTTCAAGAACGTCTTCACCGGCGTCGAAAAGCGCCCCTACAGCCGCGCCACCACTTCGCAAAAATGCGTGCGGGCGGGCGGCAAGCATAACGACCTCGACAATGTCGGCTATACCGCGCGCCACCATACGTTTTTCGAAATGCTCGGCAATTTCTCGTTCGGCGATTATTTCAAGCCGCAAGCGATCGAACTTGCCTGGAACCTGATCACCAAGGAGTTCGGGCTGGCCAAAGACCGCCTCTGGGTGACGGTCTATCACGACGACGACGCGGCGTTCGATCTGTGGAAAAGCATCGCCGGCCTGCCGGAATCGCGCATCATCCGCATCGCGACCTCAGATAATTTCTGGGCGATGGGCGATACGGGGCCTTGCGGTCCCTGTTCGGAGATTTTCTACGATCACGGCGATCATATTCCCGGCGGCCCGCCAGGCTCGCCCGACGCCGACGGCGACCGGTTCATCGAGATATGGAATCTCGTGTTCATGCAGTTCGAGAGCCTGCCGGGCGGCGAACGCATCAACCTGCCGCGCCCCTCGATCGACACCGGCATGGGCCTTGAGCGCATCTCCGCGGTGCTGCAGGGCGTCCACGACAATTACGACATCGACCTGATGCGCGCGCTGATCCTGGCGAGCGCCGCCGCGTCCGGCGTCGATCCCGACGGGCCGCATAAGGTCTCGCATCGCGTGATCGCCGATCATTTGCGCGCTTCGTCCTTCCTCGTCGCCGACGGCGTGCTGCCTTCCAACGAGGGGCGCGGTTATGTCCTGCGCCGCATCATGCGCCGCGCGATGCGCCACGCGCAGCTCATCGGCGCGAAAGAGCCGCTGATGTGGCGGCTCGTCCCCGCGCTGGTGCGCGAAATGGGCCAGGCCTTTCCCGAACTGATCCGCGCCGAAGCGCTGATCGCCGAGACGCTCAAGCTCGAAGAGACGCGTTTTCGCGCGACGCTGGTGCGCGGCCTCGCCATATTGGAGGACGAGACGCGCGATCTGGGCGCCGGCGCCAAATTGCCCGGCGAAGTCGCGTTCAAGCTCTACGACACCTTCGGCTTTCCGCTCGACCTCACGCAGGACGCCCTGCGCGCGCGAGGTTTGAGCGTCGACACGGACGGCTTCGCATCCGCGATGGAGCGCCAGCGCGCCGAGGCGCGCAAGGCCTGGTCCGGCTCGGGCGAGGCGGCGACCGAAACGGTGTGGTTCGGCCTGCGCGAGCGGCTCGGCGCGACGGAGTTTCTTGGCTATGAGACCGAGGCCGCCGAAGGCGTCGCGCTCGCCATTCTCAAAGACGGCGCCGAGGTGCAGAGCCTTGGCGCCGGCGAGAAGGGCGCGCTGATTCTCAACCAGACGCCGTTCTATGGCGAATCGGGCGGCCAGGTCGGCGACACCGGCACGATCCTGGGCGCCAAATTCCGCGCCCGTGTGACGAACACGCATAAGAAACTCGGCGATCTCTTCATCCATGACATCGAGATCGAAGAGGGCGAACTGATGCTCGGCATGGCGCTTGAACTGAAAGTCGATCATGCGCGCCGCCTCGCCATTCGCGCCAATCATTCGGCGACGCATCTGCTGCACGAAGCCTTGCGCATGGTGCTGGGCGATCATGTCGCGCAGAAGGGTTCGCTCGTGTCGCCCGACCGGCTGCGCTTCGACATCGCCCATCCCAAGCCCGTGACGGCGGCCGAATTGACGCAAGTCGAAGACATCGCCAATCGCATGATCCTGCAGAACGAGCTGGTGGTCACGCGCCTGATGGGCGTCGATGAAGCGCGCGCTTCTGGCGCCCGGGCGCTGTTCGGCGAGAAATATGGCGATGAAGTGCGCGTTGTGTCGATGGGGACGATCGAAGGCGGCGACAATGGCGAGCGGCCCTATTCGATCGAACTTTGCGGCGGCACCCATGTCGCGCGCACCGGCGACATCGGCCTCGTCTCGATCACCGGCGAAAGCGCGGTGGCGGCAGGCGTGCGCCGCATCGAGGCGCGCACCCGCGATGGCGCGCGCAAGCGGCTCAACGAAGAAGCGCATGCGCTCGCCGAAATCGCCGCCACGCTGCGCACGCCGGTCGCCAAAGTGGGCGAACATCTCAACGCGCTGATCGAGGAGCGCCGCAAGCTTGAGCGTGAATTGAGCGATGCGCGGCGCAAGCTGGCGATGGGCGGGGGCGGTGGGTCCGCCGGCGCCGATGCGGTGCGCGATGTCGGCGGCCTGAAGCTCTATGCGCGCGCGGTCAGCGGCGTCGAAATGAAAGACCTCAAATCGATGGCCGACGAGGCCAAGCAGAGCATCGGCTCGGGCGTCGTCGCCATTGTCGCGCTCGCCGAGGACGGCAAGGCGAGCGTCGTCGTCGCGGTCACCGCCGATCTCGTCGCGCGCCATAGCGCCGTCGATCTCGTGCGTCTCGCTTCGGCGGCGCTGGGCGGCAAGGGCGGGGGCGGGCGCCCCGATATGGCGCAGGCGGGCGGCCCCGACGGCGCCAACGCCGAAGCGGCGCTGGCGGCGATCGAAGCCGCGCTGCGCGACAAAGCGGCCTGAACGGGAATCCACGATGAACCTCGCACGCGCCATCAATATCGCGGACCTGCGTCTGGCCGCCAAGCGACGGCTGCCGCGCATTCTGTTCGACTGGATCGACGGCGGCGCGGGCGATGAGGCGGCGCTGGCGCAGAGTCTGGCCCAGTTCGCCGCGGCGCGCCTGATGCCGCGCTATCTCCTCGACGTATCGAAGCTCAGCCTCGCCAAGACCCTGTTCGGCCGCACCTATGATGTGCCGTTCGGCGTCGCGCCGGTCGGGCTCGCGGGCATGTTCTGGAGCGGCGGCGAGATCGCGATGGCGGAGGCGGCGCGCCGCGCCAACGCGCCCTTCATCCTCTCGGGCACTTCGATCGCCAGCATCGAGGAGGCGGCCAAAATTGCGCCGGAGCATGTCTGGCACCAGCTCTATCCCAGCCGAGACATCGCGGTGAGCCGCGATATCATCGCGCGCGCCGGGGCGGCTTCCGCGCAGGCGCTCGTCGTCACCGTCGATCTTCCCGTGCAGGCCAAGCGCGAGCGCGACATCCGCAACGGATTCGCGCTGCCGATTCGCTATGACGCGCGCCTGATCCTCGATGGGCTGCTGCATCCCGCCTGGTCGCTGCAATGGCTCGCCAACGGCGGCATGCCGCGCATGGGCAATTGGGCGCCTTATGCCGGCGAGGGCGCGAGCCCGACCAAAATTGCTGAATTCTCGCGCGCCCAGAGCTTTTCGCCGCAGACCTGGGACCATCTCGACCAATATCGCAAATGGTGGGGCGGCAAGCTGGTCGTCAAGGGATTGCAGCATCCCGACGACGCCAAGCGCGCGCTGGCGGCGGGCTGCGACGGGATCATCATTTCCAATCACGGCGGGCGCCAGTTCGATCGCGGGCCGACGCCTCTCGATTCGCTGCCGGCGATCAAAGACGCCGTCGGCGACAAGATGGCGGTGATGCTCGACGGCGGCGTGCGCCGCGGCGCCGACATTGCGGTGGCGCTGGCCAGCGGCGCCGATTTCGTCTTCTGCGGCCGCGCCATTCTCTACGGCGTCGCGGCGGCGGGACTGCCCGGCGCGACGCGCGCGTTCGACATCTTGCGCGACGAGCTTAGCCGCACGATGGGACAGATCGGGCGGGTGAAGATCGAGGAGCTGGATAAGGACGCGCTGGCGCGGTAGGCGGCGAAATCGACCTTCTCCCGCGAAGCGGGAGAAGGGGATTATGCAGCCATCGCCGCCTTCAAATTCGCGTCGACCTTGTCCAAAAATCCCGTCGTCGACAGCCATTTCTGTTCGGGGCCGACCAGCAGCGCGAGATCTTTCGTCATAAAGCCCGCCTCGACCGTATCGACGCAGACCTTTTCCAGCGTCGCGGCGAAACGGCCGAGATCGGCATTGTCATCGAGCTTGGCGCGATGGCTGAGGCCGCGCGTCCAGGCGAAGATCGAGGCGATCGAATTGGTCGAGGTCTCGCGGCCCTTCTGATATTCGCGGTAGTGGCGGGTCACCGTGCCATGGGCGGCTTCGGCCTCGACCGTGCGTCCGTCGGGCGACAGCAGCACGCTGGTCATCAGGCCGAGCGAGCCATAGCCCTGCGCCACCGTGTCCGACTGCACGTCGCCGTCATAGTTCTTGCAGGCCCAGACGTAGCCGCCCGACCATTTGAGCGCCGAGGCCACCATGTCGTCGATCAGGCGATGCTCATAGGTGATGCCGGCGGCGGTGAATTTGGCCTTGAAATCGGCCTGATAGACTTCCTCGAACAGATCCTTGAAGCGGCCGTCATAGGCTTTGAGAATCGTGTTCTTGGTCGAGAGATAGACCGGATATTTGCGCATCAGGCCGTAGTTGAGCGAGGCGCGCGCGAAATCGCGGATGGAATCGTCGAGATTGTACATCGCCATCGCGACGCCCGAGCCCGGGAATTTGAACACTTCCTTCTCGATGACCTTGCCGTCCTCGCCTTCAAAGCGGATGGTCAGCCGGCCCTTGCCCGGAATCCTGAAATCGGTCGCCTTATATTGATCGCCGAATGCGTGGCGGCCGACGACGATCGGCTGCGTCCAGCCGGGCACGAGGCGCGGCACATTCTTGCAGATGATCGGCTCGCGGAAGATGACGCCGCCGAGGATATTGCGGATCGTGCCGTTGGGGCTCTTCCACATTTCCTTGAGCTTGAATTCCTCGACGCGCGCCTCGTCGGGCGTGATCGTCGCGCATTTGACGCCGACGCCGCAGGCCTTGATCGCCTCGGCCGCGTCGACCGTGACCTTGTCGTTGGTCGCGTCGCGATGTTCGACGCCCAGATCGAAATATTGAAGGTCCACGTCGAGATAGGGGTGGATCAATTTATCGCGAATCGAATGCCAGATAATCCGGGTCATTTCGTCGCCGTCGATTTCAACGACCGGGTTCTTGACCTTGATCTTAGCCATGGATCGCGTGCCTTTCATGGGGACGGGTTGTGCGGTGCAGCGGGAGCTTAAGCGCCTATAGCATTGGGCGCGGGAGAGGCAAAGCGGCGCGGAGGAAATCGCCGATCCCACGCGATCAACCCTGGTTGAGCGCCGCGGCTCGCGGGCTGCTTGTTTTTTGTGCGGTTGAATAGGATGGGGGGCTATGCTATATCGCGGCATGTCCCATACGATCCGCGAAAAACAAAAGCTGCTCGCCCGCGTGCGCCGCATCCGCGGCCAGGTCGAGGCGATCGAGCGCGCCCTGGAGGGGGAGGCGGGTTGCGAGCCGGTGATGCATCTGATCGCCGGCGCGCGCGGCGCAATGGCGGGGCTGATGGCCGAGGTCGTCGAGGATCATGTGCGCGAGCACCTCGTCGACGCCGAGCGCCATCCCGGCGCGCTGAACAAAGAGGCGGCCGAGCAATTGCTCGGCGTCGTGCGCTCCTATTTGAAATGAGGCCGATCATGACGACCAGCACTATGGCGCCCGCGCATAGCCACATGTTTCTTGGCGCGGATCATGAGAAGAGCGAACGCAAGACCTGGGCGGTGATTGCTCTCTGCGGCGCCATGATGATCGCCGAGATCGTCGGCGGCCTGATGTTCGGTTCGATCGCGCTCATCGCGGATGGTCTGCATATGAGCACGCATGCGGGCGCGCTGCTGCTCGCCGCGCTCGCCTATACCTATGCGCGCAAACATGCCGGCGACGCCCGCTTCACCTTCGGCGCCGGCAAGCTCGGCGATCTCGCCGCCTTCGCCAGCGCCGTCATCCTCGCGATGATCGCGCTGCTGATCGGCTATGAAGCCGTCGCGCGCTTCCTGGCTCCCGCGCCGATCGATTTCGCTGAGGCGATCCCGATCGCTTGTCTAGGTCTGGCGGTGAATGTCGCGAGCGCCTGGCTGCTGAGCGGAGACGGCCATTCTCATGGTCACGGCCACAGCCATGCGCATGGTCATGCCGTGGCGCATGACGAGACGCATCGCATTGCGACTGAAGACGGCGACGTCATTCTTGAGGTGTTCGAGGATGGCGTACCGCCGCGCTTCCGGCTGCGCGCGCCAAGCCGCCCCGCTCTGTCCGCGCAGGCGGCGTCCGTCGAGACCGTGCGCCCGGATGGCGCGCGCCGGCTTTTTGCGATGGCGGATCGCGGCGCCTATCTCGAATCTGTCGACGAAATCCCCGAGCCGCATGCTTTCGCCGCGCATGTGCGGCTCGGCGAACAGGTCTATTCCGTCGCTTTTGAAGAGCATGAGCACGCGCATGGCGCGGCGGCGCGCGACAATAATATGCGCGCCGCCTTGACCCATGTCATCGCCGACGCCGCCGTCTCCGTGCTGGTCATCGTCGGCCTGCTGTTCGCCAAGCTTTTTGGCTGGCTGTGGATGGACCCGCTCGCCGGCCTGATCGGCGCGTTCGTCATCGCGAGCTGGTCCTGGACCCTCATCCGCGACGCCGGCGCCGTTCTCCTCGATATGAATCCGGACCCGCATCTCGCGGCTGATCTGCGCGAGACGATCGAGAGCGACGGCGACCGTCTCGCCGATCTCCACCTCTGGCGCCTCGGGCCGGGGCATCTTGGCGCGATTGTCTCGGTGGTGACAAGGCGCGCGAGGAGTGTGGAATATTACCGGAGGCTTCTCGCGCGGTTTCGCGGGCTGTCGCATGTGACGATCGAGATCAATGCGGGGTAGGGGCGGGGGCTCGGCCCAATTTCTCGCTTCCGCACGAGGGTTGGCGTGAGCACACATCTTGCGGAGGCCACATCGGCCCGTCGTTATCAAGCGGCTGCGCCGCTGCTTCACTTCGTTTCGCCCCTTGCCGGACGAATGCTTCGCATTCGCCGAGGGATGACAACGCCGATCCGATGCGGCCTTTGGCTATCCATAGTCTTTGCTGACCAAAGTCGGCCTGAGGCCGTCTTTGCGCAGCAAAGACTATGGAAAGCCTAAAGCCTGAGCCGCGCGGACCCGTCAAGCCTCGCGAGCGGAGCGAGCGACCCGCGCAGCGGGCTTGGGCTTTACGGGGAGCACGACTCAGGCACGCAACCAGTTGAGCGCAAACGGCGCGGCGCGCGCACGGTATTTCGAGATGTGTGCTCACGCTGGCCCATAAGGAGGAGTAAATCTTCGGCGTCCCGTTAATTTCCTCCTCGGGCGCTCTAACTCTCCCGCATGAACCGCAGGATGTCGGCGTGCAGGCGGTCCATATGGGTGAACATCAGGCCGTGCGGCGCGCCCTCGTAGATGTGGAGCTGGCAGCCGGGGATGAGCTCGGCTGAAGGTTTTCCGGTGATCTCGACGGGCATCGAGCGATCGCGGTCGCCATGAATCAGTAGCGTGGGAACCTTGATCCGCCGCATCTCGGCGCGAAAGTCCTCTTCCACCATGGCGCGGCTGCAGGCCAGCGCCGCCGGAATGGATATCTGCAGCAGAGTGGCGCCCCAGCGCATCATCGCCGGCGACGTCTCCGGGATGAAGAACGGCGCGATATTGTCGGCGACCCATTTGGGATAGTCCCGCCGCCATTGCGCCCAGAGCGCCTCGAAGCCGGCGAGGGGGACGCCATTCGGATTGTCGTCCGTCTTGAGCAGCATTGGCGTTGTCGACCCCAGCAGCACGATGCGCGCCACCCTTTTGCTTCCATGCCGGGTGAGGTAGCGCACCGCCTCGCCGCCCGCCATCGAATGGGCGATCAGGGTGACATCCGAGAGGTTGAGCGCATCGATGAGCGTCGCGATATCGTCGGCGAAAGTGTCGTAATCATAGCCGCCGGCCGGCTGATCGGAACGGCCATGACCGCGCCGGTCGAAGCCGATGCAGCGGAAGCCCTGTTCGGCGAAAGCGGCGATCTGGTAGTCCCACATCTGGCTGCCGCAGCCCAGGCCGTTCAGGAACAGGATCGGCGCGCCCTGTCCCCATTCCCGCCAGTAAAGTTGCGTGTCGTCTTTTGTCGCGATGAAGGGCATCTCGTTCTCCTCGACAAGGGTTGTTGGCATTTGTCGATAGAACGGATCATGGCGAGGCGGGGGAGGCGGGTCGATGACCTCGCAGGTCAAAAAAGCGCGGGCGGCGCCGGCAAATTGGAGGTCCGCTGAACGGCGCTATTTCGTCACTTATCCTGCGCCGGACGGTTGGCGGGCGGAAAGAGACCGAGGGAATCGTGGACCCAGAGCGCGGCGATGCCTTCTTTCTCGCAGAGCGCGAGCGCGTCGAGAAAGGCCTGCGCCACGGGCTCGCTCATCTCGTCCATCATGGCGTGACCCAAAGCGAGATCGACGGGAACGACACAGGCGCGCACCGCGCCGTCCTGCAATTTGAACACGCGCAGTTCGAACACTTCCTCGCCGGGGGCGGCGTCCTGCCGATGCTCGATGATGCGGGTCATGGGCTGTCCTTATCGGCCGCGCGATTCTCATTCTAGCAGAAGCGGGGAGGCGGTTCCGAGTTTTTCGTCGAACGCCGGCTTTCCGGCCTCGCGCATTTGACGGGTGCGGCGGCGATGCTAGGGGTGGGCCGACAGGAGAATCGGCCCCATGAGTCTTTCGGCCCTGCTGCAGCTTGCAGCCTCGACGGCGATCTATGTGCTCGCGGCGGGCAGCGCCAAATCCTGGGCTTTGGCGCCCAGTCTCGCCAAGATCGCGCTGACGCTCGCGCTTTATTCGGTCGGCAATCTCATCATGCTGCGGCTCGTCCGCACTTTCGGCATGTCGGCCGCCTTCAGCCTGACGGCGGTGATCCAGCTCGTCGCGATCAACGCCGTGGCGATCCTGGTGTTCGGCGAAAAGCTCGGGCGGATCGAGGGGATCGGCGTCGCGCTGGCGATTGTCTCTGTCACCCTCATCATGCTCGGCCCGGCGCTGAGCCGGCCGTGACGGGGCGGGCGGCGCGCCGCCGCGCCGGCAACCGCCGACCACAAGCTGAAACCGCCTTGTCGCGCCATTAGCGTGTCTTAACCAAAGGGTGCGCTTCAGGAAGCCGCCGCCGTAAACTCTGGCTTGTCCGGAACCCAAAATCGTCGCAGATTGGGCCTGAACGGACGGCTCCAGGGGATGTCGGTTTAACCCGCGTGGCGGAAGGGACGCCCCAAGAGTGAATAGCGCGGGTTTTATCGCTCTCGATGATGGCTGTCGCGGCGCGGCTGTCGGACTGTTTTTGATGATCGCCGCCGTTCTGCTGCGGGATCGCGCTAACAGCGCAGCCGTTCGTTTGAGCATCGCGTTGTATGTCTGCGCGATCGCTTATGCGATCCGTGAGGCGCCGACGTTCCCGCGGCCGTGGCCATGGTGGAGTCTGCCGCTGGCGGTAGTCGGCTGGGGTTCTCCGGTCGTCTTCTGGTTATGGGCGCGGGCGACTTTCGATGACGAATTTGCCCTCCGGCGCTGGCACGCGGGGCTGTGGGCGGCCTTGGTCGGCCTGGGTTTCTTGGCCTGGAAGGGCGGGGCGATATGGCCCTCGCTGGGTATGGCGAGCGATCGAGCCGAGGCGCTCGCGGAGCTTGTCCTGGCGTTGCTGGCTGTCTCGCAGACCTTCGCGACCTGGCGAGCCGATTTGGTGGCCGGACGGCGTCGGCTGCGGATCGTGGTTTTGATTGGCGCGCTTGCCTATACCGTGGCTTGGCCACTTTCCGATCTGTCGATAAGGTTGATGGCTTCCGGTTCGCTTATGGGCAGCCTCGTCGATGCCTTCGGTCTCTGCGTCTTGGCGATGGTCAGCGCTTGGAGCCTACTTCAAGCCGAGGGGCGCGATCAAGGCGCCCCGCTCGTTTCCGCGCTCGGCGATGGCCTTGATGAAACAAGGCCGATCATTCCCGCTGGAGAGGACGGGCGCTCTTCGGTTGAGCCCTCTCTTTTGCGCCGCCTGGAGCGCCTGATGACGGCTGAGCGCGCCTATCGTCAGGAGGGGCTGACCATCGGCTCTCTCGCCGGGCTGATGGGCGTGCCGGAATATCGGCTGCGCCAGATCATCAACGAAGGCCTCGGTTGCCGCAATTTCAGCGCCTTTCTCAACCGCTATCGGATCGACGAGGCCAAGACGGCTCTCGCTGATTCCGGCCAAAAAGACGTGCCGGTTTTGACCATCGCCATGGATTCCGGCTTCCAGTCGCTCGGCCCCTTCAACCGCGCCTTCAAGGCCGACACCGGCCTGACGCCGACCGAGTTTCGCCGCCTCGCGCTCGCCAAAGCGCCGTCCAAACCGTTGAGCGAAACAAGGAATTTCGAAATCGGCGAGGCGCGTTGAGAAATCGGCGAGCCGTTTTCTAATATCTGGCGAGAACGCGCCGCCTTGCTTCGGCATTGTCTCTGCGAGATCGGGGCCGCGTCTGCGCTTGAGACCAACGGGCCCCCATCGTTGAAGGAAAGCTCGCCATGAGGAGAACTTCGATATTGATCGCTGCTGTGGGAACTCTCGGCGCCTTCGTCTTCCTCGCGCCCGGCGTTGTGCTCTCGGGGCAGTATCGGGCTCATGCAGCGACCTGGTCGCGCGTATCGCAATTACCTTGCGAATCGACGGCGTCCAGCAGGACGCAAGTCATCCTGCCCTTTACCCCCGGCGACAGCCTGACGATCACGCTGCCAGGGTCCGTCCGATACCGGCCGGGGGACAAAGCGGAGGCTGTCGTCACCGGAGATGCGGCGCTTCTCGATCATGTTCGCTTGGAAAACGGCACGTTGAGTTTGGACTGCGAGCCCAACTCGTCGAAGCTCGAAATCGACTTGACCGGCCCAGCAATCGCGGACTGGAAATTACAAAGCAGCGCCAACCTCACATTAACAGACATAAGCCAACGCCAATTGCGGTTGACGATCACGGGAAGCGGCAATGTCATGGCTGCGGGCGCCGTTGAAACGGTCGGATTGAAAAGCACCGGTTCAGGCAATGCGGAACTGAAAAGCCTGGTCGCAAAATCTGCGGAGATCGCGACGACCGGCAGCGGCGGCGCCCGACTGACCGCCGAGACGAACGCGAACGTGTCGATCACTGGAAGCGGCAACGTCGAATTGTTCGGGAACCCGACTTTGAGCCGTTCGAAGGTGACGGGCAGCGGCAGAATTATAGAAATACCTTAGCGCCCGACTCATACCGGCGCGCGACGTCCTAAACGTCGGCGACGTCAACATTCCCAGGAATGATGGAGGCGAGCATGATGCTCACGAGAATCAAGAAACATTTCATTTTAAGCGCGGCGTTGAGCTTATCCGCTCTGCTGGCTTGCCTTCATCTCGTGCCTGCGCGCGCGCAGGACCTCGATAAATCCCCGTGGCCGACCAAGGGATGGCTGACGTCGCCGCCGGAAGAGCAAGGCATGGATTCGTCTGATCTCGCCAAGCTTGTCGGCTATGGCGCAAGCCACAGCTTCGACAGTCTCATCGTCGTGCGGCATGGGCGGATTGTCACCGAGGCCTATTACGCGCCCTACACGGGAAACATTGTGCACGAGATATTCTCTTCGACAAAAGCGGTTACCGGCACGCTTCTCGGGATGGTCGCCAAGGACGGCCTGCTCGACCGTCTCGATCATCCCCTGCTGGATTTTTTCGCCGATCGCCGCGTCGCCAATGTCGACGACAGAAAGAAAGCCATCACGATTCAAAACCTTTTGGACATGACCTCCGGGCTCGACTGCGATCAGGGAATTGAGGGCGGCAAGCAGCAGACCATGGTCGATACGTACCGAAGCTCCAATTGGACCCAATTCATTCTCGATCGCCCGATGGCCCATGCGCCGGGAGAGCTTTTCAATTACTGCAACGGCAATGCAAATCTGGTTTCAGCCCTTATCACCCGGCTTACGGGCAAGCCCGAGGAGGATTATGCGCGAGAAAAGCTTTTTGCGCCGTTAGGCATCGCCGATTGGCATTGGGATCGCGATCCCCAAGGCCTCACAACAGGAGAGGGGGAGCTGTTCTTGCTGCCGCGCGATATGGCGAAAATCGGCTATTTGTATTTGCGTCACGGCGAATGGGAGGGAAAGCCTCTTCTGCCGCCGGGCTGGGCGGATGTTTTGAATCACACGCTCGTGAATATGCATGCGTCATGGGATGCGAAGCTGAACTACTCGAACTTCATCTGGGTATTTCCCGACAAACACGCTTACATGGCGAATGGCAAGGACGGCCAGTTGATCACGGTGTTTCCCGATCTCGATATCGTGGCGGTGACGACCTCAAGAAAATTCGTCAAATTAGAGGCCCTGATCGACGCTGTTTCTGGCGCTGTCAAATTCGAGTCGGCGCTGCCGTCGAATCCGAACGCCGCTGAAGAGCTCGCCAGTGCGATCAAGGACGCCGCGGTCGAAAAACCAACGCCGGTTGGCCCAACGCCCGAGACGGCTGCCGCCATCTCCGGAAAGACTTACAAATTTCCTGACAACAACCTCGGGCTAAAGTCGCTTATCCTCCAACTCACCGACCCTCGTCCGCATCTCGAAATTGAATTGTCGTTGCGCAATCCGGCGGGTTCGTCACTCACGTACGACACGCCGATCGGACTTGACGGGCTCTACCGTAAGGGAGCGCCGGCGCTTGACGGCCTCTACCCCGGCCACATCCCGGCCGCCAAAGGGACGTGGCTGAACGGGCAGACATTCCGGATCGACACGCAAGATATCGGATACGGCACGCAGATCAAATATGTCCTGTCGTTCAATGGCGACAAGCTCAATATTCGCCGCACGGACGAGGAGGGCTGGGAAGTGTCGGTCGATGGCGAACAGGGCGATTAACGAGACTCAGGACCCATTCATTTGGATTGAAATGTGATTCGCGGGCTCCGAACAAACGGAGTGCGCAAATACCCGCCGACGGGGCCTCTCCGTCGGCGGTCCTCTTAGATTGCGCGTGTTAGCGACCCCTCAAAATTCCTTCCATTCCCCGCCCTTCCAATAGCCGCGGCCTTCGTGTTCGCGCCAGGCGTGCTTTTCGCCTTCCTTCCACTTCCAATCGTCTGGGTGGACGACCAGGCCAAAAGCCGGTTTGTATTCATAGTTGGCATGAGCGTGCCAGCAGTCTCCCTCTCCGTTGCAGACAATGCTCGCCGAAGCGCTCGTGGACGCCATGGCCAGAGCGCTCGCGCCGGCCAGCGCGGCGAATGCGATTGTGCCGAATATCTTCATGCTGAACTCCTTTTGTCGCATGCTAGCCCCAACCCGGCCAGAACGTGATGGGTCCGACTTGGTTCCTGGACAATTCGACGCATGCGGCGCCGATGCGCGGCGAGGGCCTATCCGCGTGCTCGACAGCCAGTTTTACGGCGACAGTTTGCTCAATGCCTATTGAGAATTGAGTGGCTGGATTCAATTGAATGCGTCGTCCCCGTAACGCCCAAAATCATCCGTTTCCGCCATCGGTCGAACGGATCGCGGCGGCGATGAGGAAAACGTCGTCCTCCAAGCCGAAATCCGGCCCCTGCGAATAGCCAAAGCGGGCGATCACGAGATGTTTCGACGGCACGATGTAGATGCGCTGACCTTGAATTCCGCTGGCGAAAAACCCGTCTTTTGGAAAACCATGCGCGATCCGCCACTGCGCGTAACGACTCTCTCCGTCGTTGGTCCAGAACCCTGCGCCGTACGGCGCGCCATGTGTTGAACGATGCGACCAGGCGACCCAGCCCTCCGGCAGAATGCGGCTTCCGTCGGGGGCGAGACCGTCGTTGGCGTAAAGGGCGCCGAAGCGAGCGAAGTCTCTGGCGCTCGCGAAGGCAAAGGAAGAGCCGACAAAGATGCCGTTGCCGTCGAATTCCATCGTTACATCCGTCATATGCAAGGGATCGAACAGTTCACGCCGAGCGAACGTCCGCATTCCCATGGCGCCCCCGCCTACGGTCTGGCCCAACAGGCGGTCAAGAATCAGCGTATTCGCCGATGTGTACTCCCAAGTTGATCCAGGCGGCGCCTTCAGCGGATGCTGTGCGGCAAAGCCGGCCATATCGCTTTGTGAGAATTCCATCCGGGATACCGGATCGAGTCCAGATCCCGTTTCGCCCGCATCGAGGCCGCTTTCCATTCGAAGCATCTGTTCGATCGTGATCGCGCCCCTAGGATCGCCCGGCGTTCGCCACTCCGGCGCATGGACGGGCTGGTCGATGGCGAGACGACCTTGGCGCACCAGCACGCCCAGGATCGCGTTGGTGAGCGATTTCGCAACAGACCAACTCAGGACCGGCGTGTGAATATCGAAGCCCGGCGCGTAACGCTCGGCTATGACGCGACCGTTGCTGACGACAACCACGGCCTTGACGTCTTTGATCGGCTCGCCTGGCCGCTGCGTGAAAAGACGATCAAGCGCCTCGCCAATCGCCGGGTCGGTCGCTTCAACAAGATGCGGCGGCGCAAATCCATCAACCGGCGTCGCCGCTCCGGGCGCCAGCGGCGGGGGCGGCGGCTCATTCGAGGAATAGTCGAGCCGGCAACCGTATCCGGCCGTGAAATCGGCTCGAGCGCTCAGGACGCCCGCGAAGCTCGCCGTCACGCTGCGCCTTTCGCGGTCGATCCGATCATCGATCAATCTCCAGGCGAAGCCGAGGAGCGGCCGGACCATCTCCCGATCGGCTGCGCTGGGCTCGATCCCTTGCACAAAGACAGCCGAACACAGGCTGTGCGCCGCCAAGCCCGCGGCGACCCGCGCCAACCTGTCGGGCCGAAGCGTGACCGCCAGAACAGCCGCGGCGAGCAGAATTCCGGCGCCGACAATCCAGCCGAGGCGGCGCGGCCCAATCGTCCTGCCAACAAACAGCCCGTGGCGGGCGGGAGGCGATGAATGATCCATGGTGGAAGCCGATCGGTTCTCGAAGTCTCAAGTCAGGCTGCCGATTACCGCCCGATTCGTCGCGATTCCATGCCAATTGGGCGAATGGGCGAATGGATTTGCCGGCCGGACCAACGGCGCCCTAAGGTTTCGCCGCATGAATCCTGAGTGAACGTTGGCCGATGCGGATTGAGGGGTGGAACGGCGAGATCGGCGACCCGCGCTGGTGGGCCCGAGCGCTTGGCTTTGCCGCTGTCCTGGGCATCTTGCTTGGCGTCATCGGGCCGTTTGGCAGCTATCTGAACCCGCTCCCCCTGCGTATCTTCGATTACGTGGCGACGATGCTCGCCGGAACCGTTCTTGCGGGATTTCTCATCCCGCTCCAATTGCGCGTGGGCCTAAAGCTTCGACTGCCCCGTCTGTTCGTCCTTGCCATCGGCATCGCCACAACGGCTGCGCCCATATCCGTACTATCGGCCATGGTGGCGCATTCGCTTTGGCCGGCGCATGTCAACAATTTCGGCGCTGTGGACTGGTATTTCCAAGCCGTCCTTGTCGAAGGTTCGGTCGTCGCGCTTTGGCTAATCTTTGAAACCGCTCGCCATGTGTGGGAAACTGCGGCTCCCGCCAACCCAAAGCCGCCGACGAGCGCGGCCCGCGACGGCGGCGCCGCGATCTGCTTACAGATGGAAGACAATTATGTCCGCGTTCACCGCGACTCCGGATCGAGCCTTGAATTGATGCCGCTGCACGAAGCGATCAAACGTTACGGTCAAACCGAAGGTTTGCAGGTGCATAGGAGTTGGTGGGTGGCAGCCGCCGCGGTAGACGGCGCAGAGCGCGACCTGCGCAATTGGCGTCTGCGTCTGGCGAATGGACTGCGTGTCCCGGTTGCGCGCAACCGCATCGCCGCGGTTCGCGCGAGGGGTTGGATCATCGAACCCTAGGGAAAGGCGTCAAGCGTCGTATTCGGTTCGCCAACTAGAGAATCAGGATCCGGTATTTTGCGTGACGCTGTTGAGATATTTGGCCGGCGGCTTTCCCAGCGCTTTCTTGAACATCGTGATAAAGGCCGTCACGGATTCATAGCCGAGGTCGGCCGAAACCTGCTGTACGCTTGCGCCGGAAGCGAGCTCTCGTATAGCGACGATCAAATGCAATTGCTGACGCCAACGGCCGAAGGTCAACCCTGTCTCCTTGACGACGAGACGTGCGAGGCTGCTCTCGCTGAGGGCGACGCGATTGGCCCATTCAGCCAGTGTGCGGCGGTCGGAAGGGTCTTCCGCCAGCCTTGCAGCGATCCGGTTCAACCGCGGCTCAGGCGAAAGCGGCAAATGTAAGCGCTGAACAGCCATCCGGGGTAGTTCCCGCAGCAGGATCCTCGTCAAGAGGTCCTCTCTCTTGTCATCATCCGCTACCTGATCGGACAATTCGACGATCAATTCGCGCAGCAGTGGCGAGATCGAAAGCGTGCAACATCGATCCGGCAGGTCGATAACCTCCGGCTCGATATAGACGAAGAAGAGCCGGGCATTGGCTGTCGCCAGGTTGCTGTGGCGCATGCCCCCGGGAACCCAAACCCCGCAATGAGGCGGCACCATCCACAAGCCGCTGGGAACGCGACATGTGACGCCCCCTCCCAGCGCGAAGACGAGTTGCCCCTTGCGATGACTATGATCGGGCGCCTCCGCCTTCGTCCCGATCACGTCAACGCGCACGGCAATCACCGGCGCGGAGCGGTCATCCACATCGAGATTGAGCCAGGGGTAGCGGAGAGGTTGTCTCATGATTGACGGTTTTTAGCGATCGGTTGATAGAACATCTAAATTAATCAAAGGAGAAAGTCGATAAATTTCTGACCTATGCCGGGTAGGCGCCCAAAAAATAATAAGGAGATACGACCGTGAACGCCTTCATGACCGCGAAAGCAGCCGAACTGGGACGACAGGTTCGCACGCAAGCCGGTCCCGTGCGTGGCTGCCCACGGGATGGTAGCGGCGCGCTGGCGTTCAAGGGCATACCGTATGCGGCGCCGCCGGTCGGGCCGCTTCGTTGGCGCGCGCCGCAGCCGCCGACGCCTTGGGACGGCGTGCGCGATGCCTCGACATTTGGCGCAGGGTGTCTGTCGGCGCTCGAAAATGATCAGCGGCCGGGGCCGCGCAGTGCGGATTGCCTCTATCTCAATGTCTGGACCGCCGCGAAACAGGCCGACGAGAAGCGGCCCGTGATGGTGTGGATTCACGGCGGCGGCTTTCAATTCGGCTCCTCGGCTAATCCCGCCACCAATGGCGGCCCGTTGGCAGGCAAGGGCGTCGTCGTCGTCAGCTTCAACTATCGCCTCGGCGTCTTCGGCTTTTTCGCCCATCCCGATCTCGATTCGGAAGCGCCATCGGGCAATTATGGCCTGCAGGATCAACTGGCGGCGCTGCGCTGGGTCAAAGCCAATATCGCCGGCTTTGGCGGCGATCCCGACAATGTCACGCTGTTCGGCGAATCCGCCGGCGCCATGGCCGTCGGCATCTTGATGGCTTCGCCGCTGGCGCATGGACTGTTCCACAAAGCCATTGGCGAAAGCGGCGCATTCTGGGATGGCAGACACGGGCCGCTGCAAGGCTTTGATGAAGCTAGAGCGCGCGGCCGCGCTTTCGCTCGTCAGCAAGGCCATGCGTCTATCGCGGCTTTGCGCGCCGTGCCGGCCGAACAATTGAACGCAGCCGCGCCCTGGAGCTTTCAGTCCGATCACGTCGTAGCGGCGTTCTCCCCCAGCATCGATCATCATGTGATACCCGACGCGCCCGCTGCGCGCTTCCTGCGCGGCGAGCAAATGCCCATCCCCTTATTGGCGGGTTGGAACGCCACGGAGGAATTCCCTTTCCTCTCACAATCACTCCCCGATCAATCGGCGCAAGCCTTTTGCGCCGCGGCCGAGGCGATGTTCGGTAGGGAACGCATGGCGGATTTCCTGGAGGTCTACCCTGCCGACACCGACGCGCAGGCCAAGGCTTCCGCCGCCGCGCTCACGGGCGACATTGTGGTCGGCGAGCAGTGCTGGCAGTGGCTGCAACTGCATCGAGCAGGCGGTCGCGCGCCCGTCTATGGCTACATGTTCAGTTACACGTCGCCCTACACGCCGATCGCCTCGCACGTCACCGAGATCCCCTTTGTCTTCGGCACTTTGACGCCGCAACAGGTGATCGGCGGCGGCGCGCCGCCGGCCGAGGCGGATCGCGCTCTGGCGCAGACAATGATGAGCTATTGGGTGAATTTCGCGATGCACGGGGATCCCAACGGAACTGGCCTGCCAGAATGGCCGGCGTATGATGAGGAAGACGTCGTACAGATCCTCGATGCGACGATCGAAGCGCGTCCCAATCCGCAAGCTGCGCGCTTCCGCTTCCTCGGCAGTTTCAGACAGAACGGCATTCTGCCGATGCGTTGGCGCGAAGCGCCCTAGACGCCATGATGGGCGACGTGGGTCGCGAAGCCGCTCACTTCCAACGATACGGATCGACAGTCTCATGCGCATCGCTGTTATTGCTGACGTTCACGGAAACGCCGTGGCCCTTAAAGCCGTCCTGGCTCACATACGCGCATCTGCGCTCGACCAAATCGTCAATCTTGGCGACCTCGTATCGGGACCATTCGATCCGGCCCAAAGCGCTGACCTCCAGGTTGGCCTCGAATGCCCAACGATTGCCGGAAACCATGAGCGACAATTGTTGCAGGGCGGGATGGGCGTTTCGGATGCTTTCGCCAGACCTCTCCTGACGAACGCTCATCTTGATTGGATAGCGAGCCTGCCAAAAACGCTCGCGCTCGCGGATGAACAAGTCTTCGCCTGCCACGGAAGCCCAGCGGGCGGAGACCTCGAATATCTTCTCGAGGATGTTCGTTCGGGCCACCCCATTTTGGACAGAGAGGACGCCATCGTTGCAAGACTCAAAGGGATAGGGAAGGCGAGCGTCGTACTCTGCGGCCATACGCATATTCCACGCATCGTCGCCGCCGGAGGCGTCTTGATTGTGAACCCCGGCAGCGTCGGAATGCCTGGCTATCGAGATAATTCGCCAATTCCGCACGTCATGGAGGCCGGCGCGCCGCACGCAAGATACGCCCTCCTTGAAAGACTTGCTGATGGTTGGGCTGCAGAGCTACGCGCCGTGCCATACAATTTCGAGGAGGCCGCACGCCAAGCGGAAAGAGCAGGCAGAGACGCCGTCGCATTCTCCATCCGCACCGGGCGAATGCCTCCTGCATGAGCGGCTATGCGCTTTCCGCCCCGGCGACGGCTCAACCACCGGCGTTTTGGAAAGTTGCAACTATTTGTCGCGGCGTTCGGCTTGGCCGGCGCTGGCCGATGTTGGGCGATCTTCTCTGGGCGCGCCGTCGTCCAGCATCGCAGCGTCATTCAAAATTAATTCGGCGCACCCGGAACTCAGTCGGTTGCTCAATCATTAGGCAATCGCGATCTTCCATCGCCGAAACCGAACGGGAGGACAAGATGCACGGCACAGTCGCTCCGCCGTCTCATATTCGCTCCGAAATTGGAGAGCGGATCGCCGATTTGCGCGATTCCTTGGCGTTGACGCGAGAATTATTGTGCCGCGCGGTCGCCGAAAGCGCATCCGAAAACGAAGTTCATAAACTTCGCATGCGCGTCATGGCGACCTTGGAGGCCATCGACAAGCTCCACGCCTTTGAGCGGCCCAGACTGTAGAAAAAAGCTTCCGGTTCCGAGGCGCCGATCATTGCTCGTCCCGCAATGCTTGCACGAGCGGCGGCCGTTGCAGGTCGCAGAACTTTTGCTTCCCGTCGCCGCCCGATCGGACGCAATATCGCGCTGAGACCAGCGATGCCGGCTTTTCAGAACAATGGCGTTTTTGTCCTCGCAGTCTCGGGGAGAAGCGATGAGATCGCAGCTAAGCCTTGTCCGCGCCGCAAGCATCGCCTTGGCGAGCGCTCTTTTCCTCGTCAGCGCGGCCTTCGCCGGCGAGGTCAGGGTGGTCAGCTCAGGGGGCTTTGCCGCCGCCTACCGGGCGCTGGCTCCCGAATTTGAGCGCCAGAGCGGCGACAAGCTCGTCACGAATTGGGGGCCTTCGATGGGGAATACCGCGGACGCGGTTCCCTCCCGGCTGGCGCGCGGGGAGGCGATCGACGTTGTGATCATGGTGGGATATGCGCTGGGGGACCTTGTCAAGCAAGGCAAAGTGGACGGGGACAGCCGGGTCGATCTCGCGCGTTCCGGCATCGGAGTCGCGGTGCGCGCGGGCGCGCCCAAACCCGATATCGGCTCCGTCGACGCGCTGCGGCGAACGCTGCTGGCCGCCAAATCCATCGCCTATTCGGACAGCGCGAGCGGCGTTTATATCCAGAACGAGATGCTGAAGAATTTGGGCGTCGCCGATGCGGTCGCCGCCAAAGCGCGCATGATCCCCGCCGAGCCCGTCGGCGCCGTTGTCGCGCGCGGGGACGCCGAGATCGGATTTCAGCAGATCAGCGAATTGAAGCCCATCGCGGGCATCGACATTGTTGGACCCCTGCCGCCCGAGGTGCAAAAATTCACCGTCTTTTCGGCTGGCGTTGTCTCGGGGAGCCGGGAGCCCGAGGCGGCCCGAGCGCTCGTTCGGTTCCTCGCCTCGCCCGACGCCGCTCCCGCCATCGCGGCCAGCGGCCTGGAGCCGATGGCGGGCGGCGCCAAATGATCGGGCGTCTCAAACGATCATTGACGCTCTTTGGACTGCGCCCCTCTCGTGAGACACGACTCGTTCTGTGTCACGATCACCGTAACGCCGCGTTATGGCGAGCGGCTTCGCCAGGAATCGGCGGGCTCAGCTTCGCTTAGGGATCTGGACGTCCTCCAGCAGAAGCGTCAGCGCCATGGCGACGAAATAGAGCGCCGCCACCCAGACGAACATCGTGTTGAAGCCGCTCGAATAATGGCCGAACACCACTTCGCGGACACTATCCGGCAGGCTCCATGCGAGGCGCGGGTTCAGTCCGGTTAGGCCCTCGGGCAGCAGCGCGGCCGCATCGGCGGGAAGCTCGGCCGTCTGTCGATTCAGCGCCCAGGTCATCACGGCGCCGTTCAGCGCCAGTCCCAGCGACGCCCCGATGGTCCGCGCCTGAGTGATCAGCGAGGTGACGGCGCCAATGTCCCGCAGCGGCGCGGCGGCCTGGATCGCCACGATCAGCACCTGGAACTGCAGACCCATGCTGACGCCGAACAAGCCCATCATCGCCGCCAGCAGCCAGATAGGCGTGTGCGCATTGACGAGGACAAAGCTGAGCATCAGCAGCCCGCCGATACCCATCGCCGCCACCGGCATCCATTTGTAGCGGCCGGTCGCGGCGATCACCCGTCCTGCAACGATCGAGACGATCATCGAGGTGACGGAAGCGGGCAGGAACAGGAAGCCGACCGCCGCCGGGCTCAATCCGGTCAGCGTCTGCATGTAGAGCGCGAAATAGAAGAACATCCCCAGCGTCACGGATCCCGAGACCAGCGACACGCCCGAGACGATGCTGACCGTCGAAATGCCAAACAGCCGCAAGGGCACGATCGGCTCCTCGGCCCGCCGCTCGACCATGATGAACGACGCGATCGCGGCGAGCGCGATTATCGGCAGCACGAAGGTGAGGAGGTCCGGCCCGGCGGGATCGAGCACATGATAGCCCCAATAGACGATGGCGGTCGTGCCGATGGCCAGCAGCGCGCCGCCAAGATAGTCGACGCGATGCCTCTTCTGGCTGGACCGGCCGCGCATGGCGACGGCGAGCACCGCCAGCACGACGATTCCGACCGGCAGATTGACCAGGAACACCCAGCGCCAGCCGAACAGGCTGGTGATATAGCCTCCGGCCAACGGGCCGAGGACCGACGACAGCGCGAACACCGCCGAACTGTAGCCTTGATATTTGGCGCGGTCGCGCGGGCCGAACAGTTCGCCGATCATCGCGAAGGCCGAGACCATCAGACCGCCGCCGCCTATGCCCTGCAGAACGCGCGCGGCGATCAGGCTCTCCATCGACCATGCGGCGCCGCAGACCAGCGAGCCTAGCAGGAACAAGCCGATCGCCGTCAACACCACGTTTTTGCGGCCAACCATGTCGCCAAGCTTGCCGTAGAACGGCGCAACCGCGGAGGTCGAGAGCAGGTAGGCCGCGCCAACCCAGCCGAACAAATGCAGATTGCCCAGTTCGCCGGCGATGGTGGGCAAGGCCGTGACGACGATCTGCATGTCGATGGTGGCCATGAACATGGCGATCAGCGCGCCGAAATAGACGATCAATGTTGCGAGGTCGGGCCCGGCTTCGGCCTCGACGGGCGCCGCATCGGGAAGGGTCGAGTCAAGAGTCATCGATATCTCCGTGGACCGGGCGCAGTTTATGTGCCCATAGCAGATACATGTCAACATCAAATATATGTTTCAGGCATATATTTGACATTGACACGTATTTTTGCTAGCGCGCTGGGATATGAGCGACAATGCTTCCGGACCGGGCACGCCTGACCGATTTCCCGCCCTGTGCCAGGGCGATCCGGACCTCGCGGATTTGGCGCTGAGAAGCGGCCTGTCGGAAGCGGCGGCCAAGGCCGTCGCCGCCATCGATGCGGTGATGATCAAAGTGCGCCGCTCGATCCAGCGCCGGGATTTTGGTCGTTTGATCCTGGCCCGCATCGATCCCTCGCTGGAAGTGAGCCATCTCGACGCGATCATCGCCATCGCGCACAATCCAGGCGCCGGCGCCGCCCCGCAGGACGAGGTGACGGTCGGGATCATCGCCGAGCGCTTAGGGATCGACCCCTCCCGCGCCAGCCGCATCTCCGCCGATCTTGTCGAGCGCGGCTACGCCTTCCGCGTCGCATCGCAACTCGACGCCCGACGCATCTGCCTTCAACTCACCGCCAGGGGCGAGCGCTTCGTGACGGCGGTGCGCCAGACCAAATGGCGGATTTTCGCAGGCTCGCTGGCGCAATGGGACGAACAGGACCTCGTGACGTTCGCCGCCTTGCTGGAGCGCTTTGCGGGTTGGGCGATCGACGAAGCGGGGATGAGCCGGTCGGCCGACGCCGTCAAGCAGATGATGGACGAGACGGAACCCGGCGTGGAGCTATCCCAAGCGAAATAGAAGAAGGCGCCGCCGAAGCCTCGCCAGACTCCAACCGCCTGACAGTCTGTTCCTTGAACGTGCTCGAAAAGATGCGCATCGGATGATTGGACATAAGGCCTCCTAAAAGGCCATGTCACTCAATCTGCGTGTCTCACCTGAGGGGCGCAGCCCACCTCTATGTGTATGGCGGCCATGTTACGCCTCACAATGAGGGCTGCAGAGCGCGCACGAAACTTTTCGGCGAGCATCCGATCGCACGCGTAAACGCCGTGCTGAAAGCGCTCGGCGACTTGAAGCCGATGGCGAAGGCAATCTCGCTGCTCGTCATCGCGCCACGGCGCAGCGCGTCCTTGGCGAGCGCCATCCGCCAAGCCAGCAGATAGTCGATGGGCGCCGCGCCGACGATGCTGCGGAACCGCGCTGCGAATGTGGAGCGGGAGACGCCGCATAATTTTGCCAGCTCGGCGACGGTCCACTCATGCGCCACGTCGCGATGCATCGCGATGAGCGCGCGCCCTGCAACGGGGTCCGCGAGGCCGGCGAGCAGACCGGTCTGCGCCTCGTCGACGAGGCCCCGTTTGCTTCGCAGGATCTCCACGAGGATCAGCTCGACTAATCGCAGAATGACGAAGGCGCTGGCGGGGCCGGGCTGCCGGGCTTCAAGCTCGTTCAGGTTAAGCAGGGCACGCACGCGGCCGAGCGACGTGTCGCCGGCGGCGAGGTGTACGAGCGATGGCAGCAAGGGAGCCAGCAGGTCCTCGTTCGCGGTGTCGAAGGTGAACTTGCCGGCATGCAGCACAACCCGCCGGTCGCCGCCAGATCCCACTCTCAGGCGCACGTCGCCGTTCGCGGCAACGGCGGCCTCGCTGTCGATAGGCTCGACCGACGCATCGGATGCGAGCGTGAAGGGCGTGACCGTCCTGATCAACAGGAAATCGCCCTGTTCGATGCAGAGTGGCGCGCAGTTTGGGCGCAAAAGCAGGCATGCGCCGCTCTCGATCCAGCAGAACAGGAGGTCGTTGCGCATACGAAACGAGACGCCCCAGTCGCCCGCGGCATTGAGGCCGCCGCCGAACAGCGCGGCCCGTGGCCGCAGCAGACGGATTAGGTCGAGAAGAGGATCGTTGACGCTTTGGACGCTGTATAAAGTTTTTTCGCGCATCGATTATCGACCATGTGGATACGGCGCGATATCTCCTCGGCGTGCGGGCGTCAATCCAGTGCGCCCGATAGCGAGCCAAGAGAAGAAGCAATGGACAAGGATGCTTTTGAGGAGCGGTGGAACGCCTATTTCGCCGCCTATGCGACAACCGATGAAGCTGAACGCCAGCGCCTGCTCGAGCGGTGCGTGTCGGATGACCTCGTCTTTACAAATCCGGGTGGTGAAGGCAAGGGCCGCGCAAGCCTGCACGCCCACATCGGCAATTTTCAAAAGCACATGCCGGGAGCCACGTTTAGCACCGACAGGCTGCTCGTTCATCATGGCGAGCTGCTTGCGGTCTGGTCTCTCCACAAGCAGGACGGAACCAAGGTCTCGACGGGTTATAATTTCGTTCGTCCCGATAAGCTCGGCCTGTTCAGCTACATGGCGGGTTTTTTCTGACCGAAACGAAAGGACCAGTCATGGAAGCCGCACGCATTATAATCGTGATCGTCGCCGCTGTGACGGCGATCGGCGGCCTTTGCGCTGACTGGCTCATCCCGCTGGGCGCGCGCCAACACCTGAAGAATCCAGCTTGGCCGCCGCATGCCAAATTTCACAACGCCCAAGCGATCCTCATGGGGTTTGGCCAAGGCGCGTTGGCGATTGCGGTACTCTTCCTAGCGCCTTTGAGCCTCCCAGCGATCCTGATCGCCGCCGCGATCACGTCGCTCTACTGGGACGCGATCATGATCGCCCCCTTTCTTCCGGGTACAGCCTGGGTGGATCCGGAGTTCGCCGCCGAGACACCGCGGCCGCTCGGCCTATATCCGCAGCAGTTCATCGGCTACGTTCTGCTCGGCCTGCTTATCGCGGCGGCGGCCTTAGCACTCATGGTCCGTTGATCAGCCTGACCGCGCGAGCGGAATTACGGCGACACGCCCGTCAATACCTTTTTACGACGGCTACGCTTTGCCTTGTCTTTCGGCTTGGGCCCGCGCTTGCCCGGCGTCACGACGCGGCCGAGTTGGCGACCGATCGCCTCCATGAAGCCTGGCGCGCCGAGCGGGCGGCCTATGAGCTCGCTGCGGCGAAGCGGCGCGAATGAAACCGAGTCGGGCTCGCTGTCCAGAAGATCGGCGAAGCGCGGCGCCCGGTCGAGCAACGGCCGCACGCTGACCAGCGCGTCGTCGCGCCCGCACCGGGTTCAGCGCGACATAGCGCGCCGCGACCATCAGGTGGTCCTCGTCCATCACCACCGAGCCGAACCGTCCCTGAAACAAATGCCCGGTCTGGCGCGCCCGCGCATTGACATAGCCGGCGTAGAGGCGGTGGGCGAGCGCGAGACCCGAGGAATCCTCCGGCGTGAGGATGAGATGGACGTGGTTGGGCATGAGGCAATAAGCCCAGCAGGAGACGCCGAATTGGCGGCAGGATTGGGCGAGCCAATCGCGATAGAGCGCATAATCGCTGTCCTCGAAGAAGATGCGCTCGCGGCGGTTGCCGCGCTGGGTCACATGATGCGGCAGTCCGGGGACGACGATGCGGGCGATGCGGGTCATGCGCGGCAGGCTAGCCGGCGCGCGGGAATAGGTAAAGACGGGCGTGTCACCGTAATTCGCACCGTAATTTCCTGCGTCGCGCGATTGCCGACGGCATCATAGGTCCAGGCCAGCGAACCATAGGCGCCGCTCGCCGAAGCCAGACGATGGTATAGGTGAAGGCCTCGCTATTGGCCGGCGTCACGGCGTCGGTGATCGACGTCAGCTCCTCGCCCGTCCAACGGCACTACGGCTTTACTTTGCTAGCTCCCCAAACCCAAACCTGGGTACCCGGGTGGTCTTGCGATTTGTACGCCATGAAGGCTCTGGAATGTCGTTGCCACATCGTCCGGGCTGCCCAAGCATCCCCAAGAGTCGTGGCTAAAATAAAACCAATGCCGAGAATCGCATAATATCACTCCACCCCACCCAAATTGAAGAGCAAGCTGTAGAAATGAGATCAGGGTCTCGTCATCGTGTTTTGCAACTTCAAGAGCGTCTCCGAAAGTAAACTTACCGTTGCCAAGACAATAATCGCACAATGCGCTAAATAAATATCTATTCTCCGACGATGGCCAAATTCCACGTTCGTGGAATTGAACGTATCGCAACGTCCCTCTAAACAATTCCGCAATCTTTTTTGCAAACGAATAGTACGCTATATTTTGCTCCCACTTCAAATCAAAATTTCTCGCGCCAATATATAATTTCTTGAACGATTCAATATCCTTGATGCGATCATCCCCAATCGCGCGAGCAAACATTTCATCGACCTGTATGAGGCGGCTGTTGCTTTTCGATTTAGGTTCCACCGCCGCACACCTCCGGCATGACCGAACAAACAACCGAAGGAATGAGAGGCGGTACCGCTGGCCCTCTCAATGGCGGCCATGTCGGGGTATACGGTCCAGGGTTATGGGCCTCATTAGGATCAAGCGGCGCCCCTCGCCAACTGTAACGCTGGCGTTTCCCAGTTGGATCGTCGCAATCCCAATGTTTACCTTCTCTATCCCAACTGGCGATGTTCCCGTTCGGGTCCGTATAGGCTCCGCCTCGCGAATTTCCCTCGTCTGGCGACCATTTCCAAGGACCGCCTGGTATGCTCGGGTCAGGTGGATTGTAAGGCGCAACAGGATCATTTCCGCTGGGATCGACCCACACGTTGGGCGAGCTTCTGGCGTACGCATAAACGCTCGGTCGGTCGCTGAGCAATGTTGCTAACCCCACAGGATCGACCTGCACATACCTCCCTGTGCTCGGATCATAATGCCGGTTCCAGTTCCAGTTCAACCCGCTCTCGATCTGGAACCATTGGCCCGGAAACCGCGCGTCATAGGTCAGCGTCCCCGTGATCGCCTGCGGCGCGCCGAAGGGGGTCCAGATCGCCTGCCAGACGCTGGCGCCGGTGCTGTCGGTGACCATGATCGGGCGGTTGAGGTGGTCGGCGTGGACGTAGTAGAGGACCGGGCTGGCGGTGTTGACCTGGTCGATGATCGCGACGGGTAAATCGTCCAGCCAGATATATTCGCGCAAGGAATTGCCGGCGCCGTCGGTCTCGACGATGACATGGCCGGATTCGTCATAGAGATATTGCGTCGTCCCCGCGGGGCCGACATTGCTGACCACGCGCTGGACGAGGCGCGAGAAGGCGTCATAGGCGTAAGTCCCGTCCGTCGTCCTCACAAGGTGTGCTTATTCTCTGCGCTGAGAAGGCGGATAAGATCGGGAGCGTACGTGCGCAGGGAGCTCCAACTCGGATGGCGCATGGCGCCAACTTGTATTTCCGGCTCATTGGCTACGTTTACCGCCGTACTGGGTATTAATTTCAACATTTCTATGAGCTTTACGATCCCCGCACGTTGCTCGGGAGATAATTTCAGCTTTTCAAGATTTAACATGATACTTGCGTCTCTATATGCATCATCTTTAATTTCCCACGCTATATTGAAATAAATTATATCTTTATCACAGAGAGTTTTCAATAGGTCTAGGAGACGAGATCTGGCGTTTATATATGCCTCATATTCCGATATTTCATTGGTCATAGGTCTATTCCCTCTCACGCAATGAACTAAATTTGATGAGCTTAATTTATATTATTACAGCACGGCTATTGTGTTCAGAAATAAGAACTCCGCCAAGTGTCATCACCGTCAAGGATGAGCTTGTTCAGGTGTAATCGGGTTCGCCTCAGAATCCCAGCGCTGCCATTTTCCTGGTCCGATTAGGGTTTTCCAATACCCGATTGAGCCAGGGGGACCGCCTTGACCTTCGGGGGGCACATACCTGCAAAACGGCTGCGGCCCGCTAGGCTGTTTAGGACCATAAAAGTCACCAGGCAGTTGGCCCGGTGCAGGCCCCCAAGGACCTCCCGGAATCCCCGGCGGAGGTAACTTCATCGGATCTACGGGCCGCCCATCCTCGATATCCTGTTGGTCCGTATTTTCTCCTAGTGTATTGCTTAATTGCTGTTCTTTCGGAGTCCTCGGATCGTTGACCACCGAGCCTTGTGGATCGATCCACACTTGGGGGGAACTCTTGGCATATGCATAAACACTCGGCCCATCAGCGAATCCGGTCGGGTCCGGTTGCACATACCTCCCCGTGCTCGGATCATAATGCCTGTTCCAGTTCCAATTGAGAATTACGGTGACACGCCCGTCTTTACCTTATAACGCGCCTTCTGCTATCTGCTTTCTAATTAGTTAAATACGGGCGTGTCACCGTAATTGTTCACATGGGGTCTCGACAACATCCATCTTGGCACGCTTGATGCCGTCGGGGCGCAGTCCAACCCCATCACCGTAATTTCACTAAATTATCAGCGAACGCCCCAATTTTTTAGTTCAGGGAAATCTCTAATTAATTTTGGCCTAACAGCATAATCCACCTCGTCAATGAGAGCGACGCAGATTTTAACAACACATTTATGATATTCATCGGTGCAATAATCATTGGCAACCCGTAATGGAATGTTCGATTGCTCTACAAGCAAATCGAGAGATTTCATCAATAGTTGCGCGTCTCTCAGTTCCATAACTAAAATCCTTAAAAATCATGACAGCCGTATCCCGCCATACATTCACGAACACATAGCCGATATGGACCCACGTCCGGCGCTCCAGTCAATAAATCAAAGCATTGTTCACGACACAAAGCCAAGATAATCCTGCATTCGGGCTCGCCAGGTCCTTCCGGAGTAACGAGGCATTGTTTTATGTCCGGGTTTCGTGGAGCCGGGGTATAATTCGTAGCCAATCCACTTCGATCAAACTTGGCCAGCGGCGCCTGCTGCGCATAGCCATATCGGCTTGGTCCATCAGGGAAGACCGCATTGGCAAGGAAATTACCCCTCGTCGGATCGCCGAGTGGTTCAAGCAGATCGTCCGCTATGGTTGGCGCGGTCGGCAGCGCCGCACCGCGAATCGTGGCGTTGACCTGTCCTAACGCGGAGCGCGAGAGCGCATCATTGAAGCCACGCACAAGATTGCCAGCGAAGCCTCCCGCGCCCGCGAGCGCGCCCGCCTGAGTCTGATCGCGCATTTGCGTCGACAACGGATCAACCTGCACATACCTCCCCGTCGTCGGATCGTAATGCCGGTTCCAGTTCCAGTTCAACCCGTTCTCGATCTGGAACCATTGCCCGGGAAAGGAATTACGGTGACACGCCCGTCTTTACCTTATAACGCGCCTTCTGCTATCTGCTTTCTAATTAGTTAAATACGGGCGTGGACTGCACCCCGTAGGTGAGACACGGTAATTTCTGTGACAGGGCTGGAGTGCACCCCGCAAGTGAGACAGGCTAATTGAGTGACATGGCCTCCGTTGAACTTGCCCCCAACGCTGGACCAGGCCGGCTGGGAAACTCTGGCTGAGACTCACACACTTTAGGAGTTACCACCTGCGCGGTGACGAAGTTCGTTGATTAACTCTGGGCGAACGCCCAGAGCTTCCGCCGCGTCCATCCAGTCCATCTCCAACTGGCAATCATCGGTTGATTTTCCCAACTTCAACGCGAGGAACTCTTGAGAGACGGAGTCTATCGTTTCGACATCCACGACGCTCACCGCCGCTCGCATAAGCTCCCCAAAAGTGTAATTGATAAGTTCGCCGCTTTCTGCAGCCAGGTGAAACGCTTTTTTAAATTCCTCAATGGCGTCCAGATGACGGTCTAGATCCAAAAGCGCTCGCGCGAAAACGCCGCGCGAAACGATATCGCCGAACTCAGCCAATCTAATCCTGCCACACTCCAAGGCGCCCGCAACGTCACCCAATATTCGCAGTTCGACGCCTAGGGTATGATACACGAAATATCTATCTTCAGGGTCTGACAGATGAAATAACATGTCTCGCAACCAAACCACTCCAAGCGACTTCTCCGCATCGTCTCTTCTTGGTGGCTTTCGCAGACGATTCAGTTCAGAGACAATCTTGACGCGATCCAATCGAGCCATCAGCTACTTCCTTCTTCCGGGAGGCTTCGGAAGCGGTACGCCGTCCACGTCGGGATCTTTCCAAACGGGTATCTGCGGCAATCCTCTCAAACACAAGTCGAGGTTGGTGGCAGCTCTGGTAGTGCAACCGCCATAAGCGGAGCTTGAAAAACTATACCGCTCGCCACAATACTTCATATCGTTATCATATTGTCTGTAACAATGATCATCGTCTCCACATTTGCTCCCATCGCCCGGTGGGATCGGCGGGTCCGACGGCCTGCGAAAATGCGTCCAAATCCAAGTGGCAACCCCAACCCCGATCGCCGTTTCACCAATACACAAGTCTTCAACACATAACCCCCTTGGATCCGTCCACCCGAGTGGAGCCTGCCCCGCATATCCGTAGACGCTAGGCCCGTCACTGAGCAGTGTCGTCAGCCCTAACGGATCGACCTGCACGTACCTCCCCGTCGTCGGATCGTAATGCCGGTTCCAGTTCCAGTTCAACCCGTTCTCGATCTGGAACCATTGCCCGGGAAAGCGCGCGTCGTAGGTCAGCGTCCCCGTGATCGACAGCGGCGCGCCGAACGGCGTCCAGACGGCCTGCCAGACGCTGGCGCCGGTGCTGTCGGTGACCATGATCGGGCGGTTGAGGTGGTCGGCGTGGACGTAGTAGAGGATCGGGCTCGCGGTGTTGACCTGGTCGATGATCGCCACCGGTAGGTCATCGAGCCAGATATATTCGCGTAAACTGACACCATTGCCGTCGGTCTCGACGATGACATGGCCGGATTCGTCGTAGAGATATTGCGTCGTCCCGGCCGGGCCGCCGCTGCTCACCACGCGCTGGACGAGGCGCGAGAAGGCGTCATAGGCGTAAGTCCCGTCCGTCGTCGAACCGTTCTGGAACGTCGCGAGATGGCCGTGGCCGTCGTATCCGGCGTTGAGAACGCTGGCGCCGGTCGTATCGCTGGCGCGATTGCCTGAAGCGTCATACGCAAAACTGCGCGTCGCCGCGCCGGTCTGCGCAATGCTCGCAAGCTGGTTCGAACTCATGGGATAGGCGTAGGTCTGCGTCGCGGAAGCTGCGACCTGCGTCGCGCGATTGCCGACGGCATCATAGGTCCAGGCCAGCGAACCATAGGCGCCGCTCGCCGAAGCCAGCCGATGGCTCGGCGTATAGGTGAAAGCCTCGCTATCGGCCGGCGTCACGGCGTCAGTAATGGACGTCAGCTCCTCGCCAGTCCAGGAGAGCGCGCGGTTGATCAGGGCCGGCCCGCTGGCGGGCGCGACTTCAACCGAAGTCACGTGATAGTCGGTGTCGACGCCATAGGTTCCAACGAGGCCGTTGCCGAAGCTCAGCGAAGCGACATGGCCATAGGGATTGAACGCGACCGGATTGGCGACGTCGGTCCAGTTGGGAAAGCCAGCGCCCCCCTGGATCGCGATTTCGTTGACGCGTCCCTGCCCGTCGCGGATCCAATTGATCTGCCGCCCGGACGGCAGCGCCATCTGGATCAGGTTGCCCGAGAGATCATGGGTGAAGCCGACGCTGAGCCAGGGCGCCGAACCGGTCAGGCGCGACTCTTGCGAGAGGTAGCCCTGCTGATCGTAGGTGCGCTGCAATTGTCCGGCTGAATCGAAGGCCGTCGTCAGCCGGCCGATCGGATAACTCCCCGCGGCGGGTTGATCATAGACATACCAGACATTGTCGCTGGCCTGCGCAAAGTTCTGTTCGCCGAGAATGCGCCCCGCCAGATCGTAGGTGTAAGTGAAGCTCACGCCGCGCGCGTCGGTGCGCTGAATGACCTGCCCGCGCGCGTCGCGCTGATAGACGAGGGTTCCCCGGTCCGGCGAGGCCTCCTGGATGATTTCGCCGAACCCGTTGCGCACATAGCTCGTCGTCAGATTGCGCGGGTCCTGATAGGCGGTGATGTCGTCGACGCCGTTGCGCGTCAGGTTGACGATAGCGCCGTCCTCGTTGGTCTGGCTGATCAGCCGGTTCAGCGCGTCAAAACCGTTGGAGAACACATTCGACTGCGGGTCCGTGACGGAGGTGACATTGTCGGTCCGGTCATAGCCGAAGGCATAGGTCTGGCTGGAGACGCCGATCGACTGGAACAGCCGGCCGAGCTGGTCGAACACCTGCGATTTCGCATAGGCGGTCGTCGTATTCGCGCGGACGAGCGTCACAGACGTGGCGTTGCCCATCGCGTCGCGGACATAGGCAGTGGCGTTGCCGAGCGAATCGGTGACCGTCGTCAGCCGCCGTGCGTCGTCATAGGCGAAGGCCTGCCAGGCGCCGTTCGGCTCGGTGATCTTGGTGATGTCGCCCGCCACGCTCCAGGCGATGATCGTGGTGGCGGGCGTGTCCGATCCGACGCCAACCGCGATGGTGAGGACGCGGCCATCACCGTCATAGGTGATGTCCGTCACGATTCCGTTAGGATCGGTCAACGAGGCCGGCTGGCCCAGGCTGTTCCACGCCGTGACCGTGGTGACATGGCCGAGTTCGTCGGTGATCGTCTGGATGAACCCAGTGGAATTATAGGTGTAGCTCACCACCTCGCCCGCCAGCGGCCCGGTGACGCTGGCGAGCAGGTTATTGGCGCCATAGGCGTAGGTCAGCGTGCGGGTCTGGCCGTTGGTCGAATAGGGGATTGTCGTCGTCGTCGTATCGGTCACGGTCGACGAGGTCAGTTGCCCGCTCGCGCTCCAGGCGTAGACACTGGTGCGGCCCGGCTCGACGACCTGTGTCGGCACGCGCCATTGATCGTTCCATGTATAAGTCGTGGTCGACGCTCCGGCAGTTCCGTAGCCGCGCGTGATCGATGTCGGCAGGCCGGTGGTCGGGTCGTTCACATCGCTCGTGATGCGCCCCTCAGCGTCGGTGATCTGAGAGAGAAAGTCATTGGAATCATATTGGAACGCCGTCGTGGAAACCGGCAAGGAGCCGACAGCCTGTTTTTGAATCTGCGTCGGCAACGCATTGTTACTGGCGGAAACCGAGTAGGTGAGAACCTCCTGCTCGCCGAGAGCGTTGGTGGTTGTGGTCGTCTGGCTTGTCGGATTGTAAGCGATGGTCGTCTGCCCGACCGGGCCAGCCAGCACGCTCGAAATCGCTTGGAACTGCGCGTTGTAAGTCCAGGTGGAATAGACGACGCCGCGCGCATCGGTATAGCTGGTCAGCGCATAAGGATTGTTCGCGTCGGCATAGGCGTAAGATGAGGTTTCGTTAGCTGGCAGAAGCGTCGCGCTGCCAAGCATTCCTGTCATCTGGCTCACGTTTGGCGGTATGCCGCCTGTAAAAAAGGGAGCCAGGGGGGCATTGGCTTGGGGGTTGCCGACGTAAGTGTAGGTCGCCACATTTGCGCCGCCGGCCGTTACGGCGGCGAGGTGCCCGTTGGTGTCGTATTGAAACCCCAGGCTGCGTCCGAGGCTATCGGTCACTGTCGACAACAAACCGGAAGTGGGAGCGTAGTTCACATTGGAAGTGTAGTAGGTCAACGATTGTGAATATCCGCCCCTGAAATTAATCGTGGTGAGGGCGCCGCCCGTCTGGCTGAAAACGTAATTGGCTCCATCCGTTGTCGTCAGCGTAATTTGTGAAGTCGTCGTGTTGAGCGAAAGACTTTCTCCAACGCCTTTTCCGCCGGCGACGGAAGCGCTGCCGGAAATGAGTCCCGGAACATAATTGCCGGCGCCGGTTGAATCGACGAAGAGCAATTGACGCCCGTTTGGCAATGAAAAATACAGGGCGTGCGGATATGTTGCCGATCCATATGGATTGAACATCGTCGCATCGAAATTGGATCGCCACCCGCCGTTACCCAGCGTCGTATGGCCGAAGGTCGTAAATCTGGGGCGGCCGTTATTCGAATAATATCTCTCGAATTTGAGGGGGAATGGACCTGAGGTTTCGTAGTCGACGAAATGCTCGGTCAGATAGCCAAGGGGCAGGTCGATCGGGTCTCCCTTCTTGCACTGACAACTTTCGGAGGAGGCCGGCACGGCGCGCGCGCATCCTTCACCGCTTGCAGACACGTCGCCGGGATCACAGCCGGTCCATATCGAGTATCCTTCCGCAAGGTAGTCGCAAAATAGGGGGTCGCCAAAACAGTTTCCATAAAAAGTCGCCGAGCCAATAGTCGTCTGAGTTTGCTGGCAACCGAAAAAATAAGGGTCGGGTACGCCGCCGGTGAAGTTTATCGATGAGTAGATCGCCGCCGAGCAAGAATCACTTGCGACAAAAGTGCCCGACCCATGTGTGATTACCGCGGACCACTGATCGGCTTTTGCGGGCGTCTCGATCGCGCCCGCGACGCCGAAGACGAGAAAAATCGCCAAGATCCAGGTCGGATGGAAACCAGCCCTGCGCTTGGTCAGCGCGCGCAACCAACGAGGCCCGATCCAGGGTCTGGCTTGCAAATCGTCAAAAGCGTTCAGAGCGAAATCGGCGCCCATCCCCTTCTCCGCGATCGATGACATGGTGACGACGTGATGAGAGGGACTTTTCCATTTCCCGCCCCTCGCGCATCGGCCTCGCGGCGCAAGGCTTCGAAGCACATGAGTGCATGATCTCAACACGAGAGCTTCCGTATCGGAAGCGATCCATTTGAACAGCCGCTGTTCAGAATTGCGCAACAACCCGCGGCGCCGGCCTCTGCTCAACCAGCATTATGGCGACAGGTGTGGCGTGCGCCCCGAAAGTGAGACACGGCTAGTTGGGTGAGAAAGCGATTTCTGCGTTTGGTGTCGCGATGATCGCTCACCCCATTCCTATTTATGATTTAACGCGTAGGTTAAGTGAAGCGTCGCCGTAAGCCGTAAATCGGAACCGACCCCTGATTCCGTGGGCGTGGCGGCGGCGCGTGAGGACGGAATTAGCGCGAAATATGCGCCCAGAACGGTGAAAAGCCTGCGCCGGGCGCGGGTAGGCGATGTCGCGACGCGTTCAACATGGGCCGAAAGGTGGCGGTCGTGGCGGCGGCCGCCCGCAAATGGCGGTTAGGCGCGGCAATGTCTTTCTGAAAATCAATATTTATGCTATCATTCCTTCTTGTTTTCCATTAAGCAGGAGCCCCCAGCCATGAACGAACCCGCCCGACAAGCCCCGCGCCGCAAACCGCAGATGAACGCCCATGAGCGCGAATTGCGCCGGCGGCGGATTTTCAGGCAAGTGCAGGACGGCCTGACCCATGAGGAGATCGCCGAGGCCGAGGGGCTGACGCGCCAACGCATCCGCCAGATCGTCGCCCAGAGCATCGAGCGCCGCGTGTTCGATACGGGTCCCGATTATTTGCGCATGCAGGTCGCCCGGCTCGATCCGGCGCTGCGGCTGGCGGCGGCCAAAGTGGCGGACGGCGATCTGCGCGCCGTCCATTGCCTGATCAAAGTGCTCGACCGGATCGACAAATATCGCACCGCGGGGAGGGGGATGGCGATGGTGGACGAAGACGACGCGGCCAAATTCGACGCCAAGCTCGCCGATCTGGTGCAGCGCGCTGACGACCAAAGGGCGCGGGAGGCCGCGGCGGCGGCCGCCGTCGCTGAGGAGGCGGCGAGGGCGGGGGAGGCCGCCACGGCGGCGACGGGGGCGGGGGAATGGCTGCAGCGTCTGCAGGCGGCCGCTGCGCCCGATTTTTCACCGCGTTGATTTTTTTCGTTTTTTCTCTTGCAAACTATTGATTTTGTTGAATCGCGCCTGAAAAACCTTGCGGAAATTTGGCGATTCCGGCGGTCGTTGTTTGAAAAACGGCGCTTATCTTGGTTCAGACGCATGTGAGACTGGCGCTGGTCTCAGCGCCGCCTATCCATTGATTGCATGGAGGCGATTATGCGCGGAAGGAATTCGAACTCAAGGACGGCCCTTCGGGCCGCCGCCGGAGGCAGTCGCCTAAAGGCGATCCTTGACTTCGAATTCCTTCCGCGCGCCGCTCCGCCAAGCAAACAATGGATAATTCCGCCTCCGTTGATCGTCTCATAGGAGATGAACTCGGACACGGCGTTGACTTCGAATTCCTCTCGCGCCTCGCTCCGCCTCGCATAGGCGTCTCATATGTCATGAGCTCGGACAATCTCGCTTCAATCGCCAAGAGGTCCAATCATCTCCCACGCCGTGAGCCCCACGCGGTTGCGCCTTCGGGACAAACCTGTTAGCACCCGCGCCTCGCGCGTGGGAGAGCGCCCGGTCGCCAGCCGGGGTCGACGCTCGCACCACGCAACTGCAACTGGCGTCGACGCGGTCCCTCGGGCTGCGCAGGCGCCGCCATTGGAGCAGCATTCATGGCTAAGAAAATAACAGGTTACGTCAAACTGCAGGTGCCGGCGGGCGCCGCCAATCCGTCGCCGCCGATCGGTCCCGCGCTCGGACAGCGCGGCTTGAACATCATGGAATTCTGCAAGGCCTTCAATGCGCGCACCGCGCAGATCGAGAAGGGCACGCCGATTCCGGTCGTCATCACCGCCTATCAGGACCGCTCCTTCACCTTCGAAATGCGCAATGCGCCGGTCACCTTCTTCCTCAAGAAGGCGGCGGGCCTGAAGATCGGCAAGAAGCCGGCTTCCGGCTCCAAGACGCCGGGCCGCGGCTTTGTCGGCAAGGTGACGAAGGCGCAGGTTCGCGAGATCGCGGAAAAGAAAATGCCCGATCTCAATTGCGCAACGGTCGAGGCCGCGATGGCCATGATCGAAGGCTCCGCCCGTTCGATGGGCCTCGAGGTGGTGGGGTAAATCATGGCACATTCAGGCAAGAGAATCGTCAAGGCGCGCGAGAGCGTCGAGCGCGTCAAGCTCTACAAGCTCGATGACGCGGTGAAGCTGGTCAAAGAGCGCGCCACCGCCAAATTCGACGAGACGGTCGAACTCGCCCTTAATCTGGGCGTCGACCCCAAGCATGCGGACCAGATGGTGCGCGGCGTCGTCAATCTGCCCAACGGCACCGGCCGCGTCCTGCGCGTCGCGGTGTTCGCGCGCGGCGCCAAGGCCGATGAGGCCACGGCGGCGGGCGCCGATATCGTCGGGGCCGAGGATCTGGTGGCCATCGTCAATGGCGGCCAGATCGATTTCGATCGCTGCATTGCGACGCCGGACATGATGCCGCTGGTCGGCCGCCTCGGTAAGGTTTTGGGCCCGCGCGGCCTGATGCCGAACCCGAAGGTCGGCACCGTGACGACGGACGTCACCGCGGCGGTCAAGGCCTCCAAGGGCGGGGCGGTCGAGTTCCGTGTTGAGAAGGCTGGCATCATCCAGGGTTCGGTCGGCAAGGCTTCGTTCGGCGAAGCCCAGCTCGCCCAGAACATCCGCGCCTTCGTCGACGCGGTCGCCAAGGCCAAGCCGGCGGGGTCGAAGGGGACCTATCTGCAGCGCGCCGCGATTTCTTCGACGATGGGGCCGGGCGTCAAGCTCGACCTCTCGACGATCACGACGGCGGGCGCCGTCGGCGCTTAAAAGCGCCAAAAGCGCGCTGTTTCGCGATTGAAGGCCCCGCGCTTCGCATCAGGCGCGGGGCTTTTTTATGGCTTGGCGGCGGCCGGCGCCGGCGCGCCGTCGCGCCGATAGAGGGCCCAGGGGACTTTGGCGAGGCCCCAGGTGGCGTAGCGGCCCGCCAGGGCAAAGGTCACGGGACAGCCTTCGCCGAGTTCGATCCTGTCAGGGATGATTTCGTCGCCGTTCGACCAGGTCAGCAGCCAATCGGGATTCGTCTCGCAGATCTCGCGTTCGGCGACCGTCTCGATATGCGTCCGCTCGCGCAGGTTGTAATAGCGCCTGAATATGCCGATCCGGTCCTCGAAATCGGTGGCGACGACCGGATGCGGCGAGGCGGCGATGATCGCGAAAGCGTCGGTCCAGGGATGGGCCTGCGCGGCCTGGAACCGCGCGATCTGCGCGGCGTCGCCGGCGAAGATCGCGAGCAGGGCGAGGCCCGCGGCGACGCGCCGCGGTCCGCCGGCGTTCCACCATGCGCCGATGAGATCGGCAAGCAGCAGGACAAGCGTGAGCGGAATGATCAGGTAGTAGCGTGGGATGTGGACATTGACCGGCCGCGCGGCAAAGACCATGGCGGGCAGGCCGAGAACGATCATCGCATAGAGGATCTTCCGGTCGGGCGCGATCGCCGGGCTCGCCAGCGCTGCGAGGATCAGGGCGAGCGTCGCCGCGAGGGTCAAGGCGGCGGCGGCGATGGGGACGGCGGCGGCCGGAATGGCGCCGGGGACGCCGAAGGTCGTGTTGACCGCCACCGCGAGCGCGTTGGCGGCGAGCGCCGCGTCAAAAGGCAAAGCGGCGCCGATCTTGAACCAGCCGATGTTATGGACGCCCGCCAGGACGCAGGCGAGCGCGGGCGTCGCGGCCAATGCGGCGGGGAGGAAAACGCGGATCGCGGCGTCGATCGTCGGCCCGATCGCCTGGTTGCGCCGCCACAACGCCGCCGCGCCGCCAAGCCCCAGCAGCGCGAGGGCGGGAAACATCGCCAGATGCGCGAAGGTTCCGAAGGCCGCGGCGGCGGCGAGCGTGTAGCGCGCCCGCGATTGGGGATCGGCGATCGCGCGTTCGGTCGCGTCGAAAGCGATGGCGAAGGCGAGCGCAAAGCCGGCATAGCCGCGCGCCTCGATGCTGTAATCGAAGAAGAAATAGGAGCAGGCGGTGAGGGCGGCGGCGATCACGGCCGTCGCCGGGCTGGAGCGGCGGCCGACGACCGCCATGACGCCGATGAGCGCGGATCCGAACAGGATCGAGGGCGCTCGCAGCAGAAACGGCCCGGCCTGCGGGCTGGCGACGCCATAGAGCCAAAGCGAGTTGAGGAAATGATTATTGTCGTGCGATACGCCCCACAACACATCCCAGAAATGCGTCAGCGGCCGGATGAGCTCCATCGACACCATTTCGTCGATCAGCAAGGGGCCGCCAGCGCAGGCGAGGCGCAGCGCGGCGCCGGCGATGACGATCGCCGCGATGAGGAAGCCGGACGATACGCCGGCGAAATCGGCAAAAGAGCCTGCGCGGCGCTCGGCGCCCGCCTGGGTGATCGTCATCGCTGTTTCCTGGCGCTCGAGGGCGCGTGTGGCCTATCCATGGGGCGACGCCTCGCCGGCGCGGCGCAGCCGGTACAGCGCCCAGGCCGTCGGGGCGAAGCCGCCCGCCGCATAGGCGCTTTGGAGATCGAAGCGCAGGCGGCAGCCGTTCGCCTCAAGCGCCATTTCCGGCGGCATCGGCAGATGCGAGAAATCGGTAACCAGCCATTGCGGATTCCTGGCGCACCATTGGTCTTGCGCGATCAGCGTCAGCTTCGGCGAATGGCTCTCATTGAAGAAGACGATGAACTTGTCGAAATTGGAATCGAATGTCGTGGCGATGTCCGTCGCATCCGAAGCGGCGATCGCCGCGAGCGCGTTCGGCCAGGCGCCTTCCATCGATTCCTGCTGGCGAACCAGCAAGTTTGCGCTGCCGGTGAGCATGGCCGCTAGCGCCAGCAGAGCGGCAAAGCGCCGCCAGCCGCCCACGCGCCAGAGCCCGCCGAAGACTTCGGCGACCAGCAGGATCAGGAACAAGGCGCAAATCAGGTAATAGCGGGGGACATCGGAGTTTGGCGGTTGCAACAGGAAAACGGAGGCCGGCAGCGCCAGGAGAATGATCGCATAGGCGATGCGCCGGTCAGCCGATATCAGTCCCGAACGCAAGGCGGCGACGATCGCCAGCGGGCAGGCGATCGCGAGGAAGAGGAGGGGGGTTGCGACCGGCAGGCCGAGCGTCGAGAAGACCGTCATCATCATGGCCTTCAGCGCGAGCGCCGGATCGTAAGCGTCGATCTTGCCGATGGTGAAGCCGCCCATGACAAAAGCGCCCGCGACGACAAAGGCCAGCGCCGGCAGCAGGGCGAGCAGGCTCGGCCAGAAGATGCGGAAGGTCGCGGCGAGCGCAGCCCCCCATCCGCCCAGCCTTCGCTTCTGTTCGCCCAGACAAATCAGCGCGTAGAGGCCGATCGCCGGCGCGATCGCCAGATGGCAGAGCGCGCCAATGCCGGCGGCGGCGGCCAGCGCGAAGCGTTGCGGCGAAGCCGGTTCGGGGATTGCGCGCTCGAGCGCGTCGAAGGCGATGACCAGCGCCAGCGCGGCGCCGGCATAGCCGCGCGCCACCGCTCCATAGTCGACGAAGAAATAGGACGCCGCCATCAGCGCCCCGGCGGCCATGGCGGCGGCAGGGCTATGGCGTGCGCCGAGCCTGGCCATCAGCGGAATCGTCGCCACGCTCATCGCAACGGCCGGCGCGCGCAGGACGAGCGCATTGGCGGTCGGGCTGGCCGTAAAATAAAGCCAGAGCGAATTGAGGAAATGATTGTTGTCGTGCGAAACGCCCCAAAAGACCTGCCAGAAATGGGTCAGCGGGGCGAGATTCTGGATCGACCATATTTCGTCGATCCAGAGCGGATCATTGGCGACCAGGATGCGGACCGCAAGGCCGGCGATCAGAACGGCCGCCAGGAAAGCCGACGCAAAGGCGCGCCTGAACTTCACGGCATCCAACGCCGCGTCGGTCAGCCCCAGCGTCCATGCTTCGGCGGTCAAGCTCAGGCTCCGGTTTCGCGCAGTGCGTGGGAAAAAGGGCGTCGGCGCAGAGCTAACAGCTATTTCCTAAGGAATGACCACCGGAATGTCAGAGGCAAGATAGAACATTGAAACAAGAGGTTAGATCGCCTATGTCAATGTCGCGCGCCACCCTGCGGCGGCTTGTGCGCGCGCTCATGCAGAAATCTCTCGCGACCCCCTTGGCAGAAGGGTCCGGGCAGGATAAACAACCCGTTCGGGGTCGGCGGCGCAATGCGACCCTAATGACAATTTTGGCTTCCGCATCGCCCGGGTTCATTCCAAGCAATTGGATTTTCACGGGGGAGAGCGGTGGATAGGCCGGAGGACCCGGGGCCATGCCCTGTGTCTCGTCCGGCCATGTCCTGTCCGAGACTGCCGGCGCGCGCGACTCACTTTCGTGGGAAGCCGCTTAATTCCCTCCCGCCGCCCGGCGGGGCCAAGGGGGCCAGCATAGACGGGGAAGACCGGGTTTTTGCTGAACCGTCCTTGCGGCGGTTCGGTGGTTTCGGTTCGAACCTTCTGTCCGGTGGCGGGCTTATCGCCCGGCTCCGGGGACAGGCGCAAGTCGCTGCGGCGCGTTCCTTGGGACGCGGCGCGGCATGTGCAGTAGGCGGGGATGCCCCGCCAACCGGAGATAGCACCGTGGATAGAGCGGAGAAAAAAGAGGCCGTTGCGACGCTTCATGAAGTCTTTTCGAAGACTTCTGTCGTGGTCGTGGCCCACTACTCCGGCCTGACGGTCGCCCAGATGCAGAATTTGCGCAAGCAGATGAAGCTGGCGGGCGCGCGCGTTCAGGTCGCCAAAAACCGCCTTGCCAAGATTGCTCTCGAAGGCACGGACGTCGCTTCTGTCGGCTCCCTTCTCAAGGGGCCGGCCCTGATCGCCTATTCGGACGATCCGGTGGCGGCGCCGAAGGTCGCCGTGGCCTTCGCCAAGGATTACGAGAAATTCGTTCTCCTGGGCGGCGCCATGGGCAAGACCGCTCTGAATGTCGATGGGATCAAGTCGCTCGCGACTCTGCCCTCCCTCGACGAGTTGCGCGCCAAATTGCTGGGCCTGTTGCAGGCGCCGGCGACCAAGCTCGCCCAACTCTCCACCGCGCCGGCCGCCAAGCTCGCGCGCGTGTTCGGGGCCTATGCCTCAAAAGACGCAGCCTGATCAGAGGCTCTTCACAAACACTATGGTTCGAACCATATAGGGATTAAAGACATGGCCAATTTGGAAAAAATCGTCGACGAATTGTCGAGCTTGACCGTCCTTGAGGCGGCTGAGCTTGCCAAACTTCTGGAAAGCAAATGGGGCGTTTCGGCCGCCGCCGCTGTCGCGGTCGCCGCCGGTCCTGCCGCCGCCGCCGCGGCTCCGGTTGAGGAACAGACCGAATTTTCGGTCATTCTGACCGCCGCCGGCGACAAGAAGATCGAAGTCATCAAGGAAGTGCGCGCCATCACCGCTCTTGGCCTCAAGGAAGCCAAGGATCTGGTCGAGGGCGCTCCCAAGACCGTCAAAGAGGGCGTTGGCAAGGAAGAAGCCGCGAAGATCAAGGCCGCCCTTGAAAAGGCTGGCGCCAAGGTCGAGCTCAAGTGATGCGTTGCGGACCTCTAGGGGTCCGCATTTGAACAAGGACGGTCTCGGGCCATTGGCCCGGGGCCGTTCAGTCGTTCCGGCAAGCCGAAGAGGCGAGCGGGGCGATTTATCTGGAGATCGCGGCGGTGACGCGATGAGGTTTTTGGGGCGGAAAGCCCCGACCCGCTTGCCCTATCCCGAAGGGGCGCGGCGCCCGCAGACCTTTGAGACCAATGGTTTGACGGCTAGCAATATCGAGGAGCGACATGGCGCAGACATTCACAGGCCGCAAGCGTGTTCGCAAGTTCTTTGGTCACATCAAAGAAATCGCGGAAATGCCGAATCTCATTGAGGTTCAGAAGGCGTCCTATGACCAATTTCTGATCGTCGATGCGCCCAAGGGCGGTCGCGCCGACGAGGGCTTGCAGTCTGTTTTCAAATCGGTGTTCCCGATCTCCGATTTCGCGCAGACCGCGCTGCTTGAATTCGTCAAATACGAATATGAAGCGCCCAAATACGATGTGGACGAGTGCCGCCAGCGCGGCATGACCTATGCTGCGCCCCTCAAGGTGACGCTGCGCCTGATCGTATTCGATGTCGACCCGGAGACCGGCGCCAAATCGGTCAAGGACATCAAGGAGCAGGACGTCTATATGGGCGACATGCCGTTCATGACCTCGAACGGCACCTTCGTCGTCAACGGCACTGAACGCGTCATCGTTTCGCAGATGCACCGCAGCCCCGGCGTGTTTTTCGATCACGACAAGGGCAAGAGCCATTCGTCGGGCAAGTTGCTGTTCGCCGCGCGCATCATTCCTTATCGCGGTTCCTGGCTCGACATCGAATTCGACGCCAAGGACATTGTGCATGCGCGCATTGACCGGCGCCGCAAGATTCCTGTGACCTCGCTGCTCTATGCGCTCGGCATGGACGGCGAAGAGATTCTGTCGACTTTCTACAAGAAGGTTGTCTACACCCGTGACAAGAGCGGCTGGCGCGTTCCGTTCGACGCCGACCGCATGAAGGGCGTTAAGGCCACTGTCGACCTGATCGACGCCGACACCGGCGAAGTCGCGGTCGAAACCGGCAAGAAATTGACGGTCCGCACAGCCCGCCAATTGGTGGAAAAGGGCGTCAAGGCGCTGCGCGCGGCCGACGTCGATCTTTACGGCCAGTATATAGCCGACGATCTTTACAATCCGCAGACCGGCGAGATTTTCGCCGAGGCGGGCGATGAAATCACGGATAAGTCGTTGGCTGCGCTCATCGAAGCGGGTTTTGACGAATTGCCGATTCTCGACATCGACCATATCAATATCGGCCCCTATATCCGCAACACGTTGAAGGTGGACAAGAACAATTCGCGTGAAGACGCGCTGTTCGACATCTATCGCGTGATGCGCCCCGGCGAGCCGCCGACGATCGACAGCGCCGAGGCGATGTTCAACTCGCTGTTTTTCGATTCCGAGCGTTACGATCTCTCGGCGGTCGGCCGCGTGAAGATGAATATGCGCCTCGACCTCGACGCCGAGGACACGGTGCGCGTGCTGCGCAAAGCGGACATCCTGGCGGTCGTCAAGGCGCTGGTCGATCTGCGCGATGGTCGCGGCGAGATCGACGACATCGATCATCTCGGCAATCGCCGCGTTCGGTCGGTCGGCGAATTGATGGAGAATCAATATCGCGTCGGCCTGCTTCGCATGGAGCGCGCGATCAAGGAGCGCATGTCTTCCGTCGAAATCGACACGGTCATGCCGCAGGATCTGATCAACGCCAAACCGGCGGCGGCGGCGGTACGCGAATTCTTCGGCTCCTCGCAGCTCTCCCAGTTCATGGATCAGACCAATCCGCTGTCCGAGATCACCCACAAGCGCCGCCTCTCGGCGCTTGGTCCGGGCGGCCTGACGCGTGAACGCGCCGGCTTCGAAGTGCGCGACGTGCATCCCACGCATTACGGCCGCATCTGCCCGATCGAGACGCCCGAAGGCCCGAATATCGGCCTGATCAATTCGCTGGCGACATTCGCCCGCGTCAATAAATACGGCTTTATCGAAACGCCTTATCGCCGCGTCAAAGAGGGCAAGGTGACGATGGACGTCGTCTATCTCTCGGCGATGGAGGAGGGCAAATATAGCGTCGCCCAGGCCGATACGCCGCTGAAGGATGACGGCACGCTGAACGGCGACCTGATCGTTTGCCGTCACGCGGGCGATGTCGTGTTTTTGACGCCCGACCGCGTCGATTTCATGGAAGTCTCGCCCAAGCAGCTTGTGTCCGTCGCCGCCGCGCTGATTCCGTTCCTTGAGAACGACGACGCGAACCGCGCGCTGATGGGCTCGAACATGCAGCGTCAGGCCGTGCCGCTGGTGCGCTCGGACGCGCCGCTGGTCGGCACCGGCATGGAAGCGATCGTGGCGCGCGATTCGGGCGCCGCGATCGGCGCGCGCCGCGCGGGCATTGTCGACCAGATCGACGCTACCCGTATCGTCGTGCGCGCCACGGGCGAGACCGACGCCGCCAAGCCTGGCGTCGATATCTACCGCTTGATGAAGTTCCAGCGCTCCAACCAGTCGACCTGCATCAACCAGAAGCCGTTGGTGCGCGTCGGCGATATCGTGGCCAAGGGCGACATCATCGCCGACGGTCCTTCGACGGATCTGGGCGATCTCGCGCTTGGACGCAATGTGCTCGTCGCGTTCATGCCCTGGAACGGCTACAATTTCGAGGATTCGATCCTCCTCTCCGAGCGCATCGTCAAGGACGACGTGTTCACCTCGATTCATATCGAGGAATTCGAGGCGATGGCCCGCGACACCAAGCTCGGGCCTGAGGAAATCACGCGCGACATTCCCAACGTTTCGGAAGAGGCGCTGAAAAACCTCGACGAAGCGGGCATCGTTTATATCGGCGCCGAAGTGGTGGCGGGCGATATTCTGGTGGGTAAGATCACGCCCAAGGGCGAGAGCCCGATGACGCCGGAAGAGAAGCTGCTGCGCGCTATTTTCGGCGAGAAGGCTTCCGATGTGCGCGACACGTCGCTGCGCGTCCCGCCTGGCGTTCAGGGCACGATCGTCGAAGTGCGCGTGTTCAACCGCCACGGCGTGGATAAGGACGAGCGCGCCCAGGCGATCGAGCGCGAAGAGATCGAACGGCTCGCCAAGGATCGCGACGACGAACTGGCGATTCTCGACCGCAACGTCTTTGCGCGCCTCGCCGAAGTGCTCATCGGCAAGCGCGCCTTGTCCGGCCCCAAGGGGTTCAAGAAGGATCAGGTGCTGACGCGCGCGCTGATCGACGAACTGCCGCGTTCGCAATGGTGGAATTTTGCTCTCGAGAGCGACCAGACCATGACCGAACTCGAGCAGATGCGTAAGCAATACGACGAGTCGAAGAAGGGGTTGGAGAGCCGCTTCCTCGACAAGGTCGAGAAGCTGCAGCGCGGCGATGAATTGCCGCCCGGCGTGATGAAGATGGTCAAAGTCTTCATCGCCGTGAAGCGCAAGATCCAGCCCGGCGACAAGATGGCGGGACGCCACGGCAACAAGGGCGTCGTCTCGCGCATCGTGCCGCAGGAAGACATGCCGTTCCTCGAGGACGGAACGCCAGTGGATATCGTGCTCAATCCGTTGGGCGTGCCGAGCCGCATGAATGTCGGCCAGATCCTGGAGACCCATCTTGGCTGGGCCTGCGCGGGCCTTGGCAAGCAGGTCGGCGAGGCGGTCAACCTTTATATGCGCAAGGGCGATGTGAAGCCGCTGCGCTCCAAGCTCAAGGAGATCTACGGCGCCAACGAGACGATTCAGTCGCTCGACGACAAGGATGTCGTCGAGCTTGGCGAGAATCTACGCCGCGGCATCCCGATCGCGACGCCGGTCTTCGACGGCGCGCGCGAGAAGGACATCGTCGAAATGCTGAAGATGGCCAATTACGATTCGTCGGGGCAGGTGGTGCTGTATGACGGCCGCACCGGCGAGACCTTCGATCGTAAAGTGACGGTCGGCTATATCTACATGCTGAAGCTTCACCATCTCGTCGACGACAAGATCCATGCGCGCTCGATCGGCCCGTATAGTCTCGTCACGCAGCAACCGCTCGGCGGCAAGGCGCAGTTCGGCGGCCAGCGCTTCGGCGAAATGGAGGTCTGGGCATTGGAGGCGTACGGCGCGGCATACACGTTGCAGGAAATGCTGACCGTTAAATCGGACGACGTCGCGGGCCGCACCAAGGTTTATGAATCGATCGTGCGCGGCGACGACACGTTCGAATCGGGCATCCCCGAGAGCTTCAATGTTCTGGTGAAGGAAATGCGCTCGCTTGGCCTCAATGTTGAGTTGGCCTCGACCAAGAAGCAGCTCGGCGAACTGCCGCCGGTCGAGGCGGCTGAGTAAAGCGCCCGCGTGCGTTTGCAAGAACCTTACAGGCGGGGCGATCGCGCGCCGCGCCTGTTTCCATCAACGCGAGCCATGGCGCGGTCGGAGCGCATGGCGGCGCAGGAGATGAAACAATGAATCAAGAAGTGACCAATCCCTTTGCTCCCGCGGTTCAGCCGCAGGCCTTCGATCAGATTCAGATCGCCATCGCCAGTCCGGAGAAGATTCTCTCCTGGTCGTTCGGCGAGATCAAGAAGCCCGAGACGATCAATTATCGCACGTTCAAGCCGGAGCGGGACGGGCTTTTCTGCGCGCGCATCTTTGGGCCGATCAAGGACTACGAGTGCCTGTGCGGCAAATACAAGCGCATGAAATACAAGGGCGTCATCTGCGAGAAATGCGGCGTCGAGGTCACGCTGTCGCGCGTCCGGCGCGAGCGTATGGGCCATATCTCATTGGCCGCGCCCGTTGCTCATATCTGGTTCCTGAAGTCGCTGCCCTCGCGCATCGGCCTGCTGCTCGATATGACGCTGAAGGATCTCGAGCGCATCCTCTATTTCGAATCCTATATCGTGCTCGATCCCGGCCTGACGCCTCTGAAGGACCGCCAGCTCCTTTCGGAGGACGATTACCTGCGCGCGCAGGACGAATACGGCCAGGACAATTTCACCGCGATGATCGGCGCCGAGGCGATCCGCGAGATTCTCAAAGGCATGAATCTCGCCAAGATCGCCGAGGATCTGAAGGTCGAGATCGCTCATTCCAAGAGCGAACTTAAGCCCAAGCGGCTCGCCAAGCGCCTCAAGATCATTGAGGCCTTCATGCATTCGGGCAACAAGCCGGAATGGATGATCCTGACCGAAGTGCCAGTGATTCCGCCCGATCTGCGTCCGCTGGTGCCGCTCGATGGCGGCCGCTTTGCGACCTCGGATCTCAACGATCTCTACCGCCGCGTCATCAACCGCAACAACCGCCTCAAGCGGCTGATGGAATTGCGCGCGCCCGACATCATCATCCGCAACGAAAAGCGCATGCTGCAGGAATCGGTCGACGCTTTGTTCGACAATGGCCGGCGCGGGCGCGTCATCACGGGCGCCAACAAGCGTCCGCTCAAATCGCTCGCCGACATGCTCAAGGGCAAGCAGGGTCGCTTCCGCCAGAACCTGCTCGGCAAGCGCGTCGATTATTCCGGCCGTTCGGTCATCGTGGTCGGACCTGAGCTGAAGCTGCATCAATGCGGCCTGCCCAAGAAGATGGCGCTTGAGCTGTTCAAGCCGTTCATCTACTCGCGCCTCGACGCCAAAGGCCTGTCCGCCACGGTCAAGCAGGCCAAGAAGCTGGTCGAGAAGGAGAAGCCGGAGGTTTGGGACATCCTCGACGAGGTGATCCGCGAACACCCGATCATGCTCAATCGCGCGCCGACCCTTCACCGCCTCGGCATTCAGGCTTTCGAGCCGGTGCTGATCGAGGGCAAGGCGATCCAGTTGCATCCGCTCGTCTGTTCGGCTTTTAACGCCGACTTCGACGGCGACCAGATGGCCGTGCACGTCCCGCTGTCGCTTGAAGCGCAGTTGGAAGCGCGCGTCCTGATGATGTCGACCAACAACATTCTGCATCCCGCCAACGGCATGCCGATCATCGTGCCGAGCCAGGACATCGTGCTCGGGCTCTATTACGTTTCGCTGATGCGCGACGGCGAGCCGGGGCAGGGCATGATGTTCTCCGACATTGGCGAGATCGAGCACGCTTTAGCCGCCAAGGCGGTGACGCTGCACGCCAAAATCAAGGGGCGCGCCTGGTCGTTCGACGCCGACGGCAAGCGTGTCGCCAAAATCTTCGACACCACGCCGGGCCGTCTGATTCTTGGACAGCTCGTGCCCGAGCACACCAAGATTCCCTTCGATGTCGTCAATAAGCTGATGACGAAGAAGGAAATCTCGAACATGATCGACATCGTCTACCGCAATTGCGGGCAGAAGGAGACGGTCATCTTCTGCGATCGCATCATGGCGCTCGGTTTCCGCGAGGCGTTCAAGGCGGGCATTTCGTTCGGCAAGGACGACATGGTGGTCCCGGATTCGAAGCCGCGGTTCATCGCCGAGACCTCGGCTTTGGCCAAGGAATACGAGCAGCAATATAACGACGGCCTCATCACCCAGGGCGAGAAATACAACAAGGTCGTCGACGCCTGGGCCAAATGCTCGGACAAGCTCGCCGAAGAAATGATGGCGGGCATTTCCGCCGTTCGCAAAGACAAGAGCGGGCGCGATCTGCCGATCAACTCGATCTATATGATGTCGCATTCGGGCGCGCGTGGGTCGCCAACCCAGATGCGCCAGCTCGCCGCCATGCGCGGTCTGATGGCCAAGCCGTCGGGCGAGATCATCGAGAGCCCGATCATTTCGAACTTCAAAGAGGGCTTGTCGGTTCTCGAATATTTCAACTCGACTCATGGCGCCCGTAAGGGCCTCGCGGACACCGCGTTGAAGACGGCCAATTCCGGTTATCTGACGCGCCGTCTTGTTGACGTCGCGCAGGATTCGATCATCACCATTCCCGATTGCGGCTCGACGCGCGGCATCGGCATGCGGGCGATTGTCGACGCCGGCACGGTCGTGGCGACGCTGGCGATCCGCATCCTTGGCCGCACCGCGGCCGAGGACATCAAGGACGCCGATGGCAAGGTGATCGTGCCGGCCGGCCGGATGATCGTCGAGGAGGATATCCCCGCGATCAACGCTGCTGGCGTCCAGGAGGTCAAAATCCGCTCGGTGTTGACCTGCGAGGCCGAGAACGGCGTTTGCGGTTCCTGCTACGGGCGCGATCTGGCGCGCGGCACTCCGGTCAATATGGGCGAGGCGGTGGGCGTCATCGCCGCCCAGTCGATCGGCGAGCCGGGCACGCAGTTGACGATGCGCACCTTCCATATCGGCGGCGCGGCGCAGCTCGCGGATCAGTCCTTCATCGAGTCGAGTTTCGACGGCGAGGTGAAGATCCGCAACCGGGCTGTCGCGCGCAATTCGGAAGGCGACATGATGGTGATGGCGCGCAACGTGGCGGTGGTGATCCTCGATCGCGACGGCACGGAGCGCGTGGTTCATCGCGTGCAATATGGCGCCCGTCTGAAAGTCGACGACGGCGACAAGGTCAAACGCGGCCAGCGCATCGCCGAATGGGATCCCTATACCCGTCCCATCATGACGGAAGTGGATGGCACGATCGGCTTCGAGGATCTTGTCGAGGGCGCTTCGATGTCCGAGCAGATCGATGAAGCGACCGGCATCGCCAAGCGCCTCGTTATCGACTGGCGCATGTCGCCGCGCTCGGCCAGTCTGCGTCCCGCGCTGGTCATCAAGGGCAAGGACGGCAAGATCGCCAAGGTGGCGCGCGGCGGCGACGCCCGCTACATGCTGCCGGTCGAGTCGATCATCTCGTTCGAACCTGGCTCCAAGGTCCATGCGGGCGACGTCATCACCCGCATTTCGATCAATAGCGCCAAGACGCGCGACATCACGGGCGGTCTGCCGCGCGTGGCGGAGCTGTTCGAGGCGCGTCGTCCCAAGGATCACGCGATCATCGCGGAAATCTCGGGGACGATTCAGTTCGGGCGCGACTTCAAGAACAAGCAGCGCGTTTCGATCGTTCCTTACGAGGAAGGCGCGGAGCCGGTCGAGTATCTGATCCCCAAGAGCAAGCACATCCATCTCCAGGACGGCGACGTCGTGGAGAAGGGGGATTATATCGTCGACGGCAATCCGGCGCCGCACGACATTCTGGCGATCAAGGGCGTCGAGGAACTCGCCGCCTATCTGGTCAACGAAATCCAGGAAGTCTACCGGTTGCAGGGCGTCAGCATCAACGACAAGCACATCGAAGTGATTGTCCGTCAGATGCTGCAGAAGGTCGATATCGTCGATCCCGGCGACACCGACTTCCTGTCGGGCGAGCAGATCGACGAGACCGAACTTGAATCGGCCAACGAGATCATGAAGGCCGAAGGCAAGAAGCTGGCGACCGGAACCCCCGTTCTGCTCGGCATCACCAAGGCCAGCCTGCAGACGCGCTCGTTCATCTCGGCCGCGTCCTTCCAGGAGACGACCCGCGTCCTTACCGAAGCGGCCGTCAACGGCAAGGTCGATACGCTGGAAGGCCTGAAGGAGAACGTCATTGTCGGACGCCTCATTCCGGCCGGCACCGGCGCTGCGATGACGAAGCTGCGCAGCGTCGCCACCATGCGCGACACGCTGATTCTCGCCCAAAAGGCGGAAGCTTCCAGCGCGCCGCAATTGCCGCCAGCCGCCGTCCCCAGCGAAGTTGCGCGGGCTGCCGAAAAGACCCCGGCGGAGTGAAAATGGTCCAATGAACCGCTTCGGCGGATTCAGCAAAGAGCCGCCTTCGGGCGGCTCTTTTGCGTTGCGGCGGCCATTTTCCGGCGGGCGAGAAGCCTCGCCGTCGCCTCGCCCTCGTCTTTTTTTGGCCCGGAAGTCACGTTCTGTTGCATCCCGTAAACAATTGTTAACGACGAATAGCCTGCGGGCGGAGCAATTAAGGGGCCGAGTCATGAAGTCGCAATTTCAAGCCGCCGCCGACAGCGAGACGGCCCATGCAGCCCCGATGTCGTCGACCAGCGCTTCCCTGCCGCCGCTCCTGGCCGGCGCTCGCGCCCGCGGCATGGCGGACGCTTTTGAGCTGCTTGGCGTCGCGGCGGCCTTCATCGACGAGGCCGGATTCGCGCTTCATATCAATGATCGCGCCCGACGCCTGTTGGGCCCGCAGCTTTGGGTCGATGACGGGCGGCTGAGGGCTGCGGACCGCGACCTGGATGAGGCGCTCAGCGCCGCGATCGAATCAGCTCTAATCAACGGCGCGCCGGCGCGCGCCGCCACGGACATTTCCTTCGCCTCCGAACTGCGGGGCGCCGTGGCCGTCAAGGTCCTGCCGGTCGCCGCCGAGGCGCATGATCCATTCCAGCTCCTCAGGGCCGTGGTCATCATCGAAGAGCAGGGCTACGCTGCTCCCTGGCGGGATAAAGGGCGTCTGGCCGGTCTGAATTGATTGGCGCTAAAACCAACGCGCGGCGCTGTCTGTTTTTTGCATTTTTCCTCCCTTTTTGTCGGATAAAAGGGGTTGACGCATTCGGGCGTCGCGAATATGGTCCGCGGACTTTCGACAGGCAGTAGAGACTTCGTTGTTCGGGGCGACTCGTCCGGAACCCACAGACTCTAAACGCTGACGATTTCATCGACGAGACGGTCATACTAATCGGGCGCGAGCCGGATTGGGCATGGGGCAAGATCGCGGTTCGCCGTGATCCTCTGCAATGGTCGCGCCTTAAGCCTCCGGGCTTAGCGGCGCGGTTTGTTTTGCGCGCAATGTTACCCCCGCGCAAGGCGAGACGGGATTTTGAGAGCGCCGCCGAAGGGCGGGGCGATGTGTTCTGACGCGACAAAGGGCGAGATATGCCGACGATCAGCCAGTTGATCCGCAAACCGCGGCAACCGAAGACATACCGCGAAAAGGCCCGCCATCTTGAGGCGAGCCCGCAAAAGCGCGGCGTGTGCACGCGCGTCTATACGACGACGCCGAAGAAGCCGAACTCGGCCTTGCGCAAAGTGGCGAAGGTCCGCCTCACCAACGGCTTTGAAGTCATCGGCTACATCCCCGGCGAGGGGCATAATCTGCAAGAGCATTCGGTGGTGATGATTCGCGGCGGCCGCGTCAAGGATTTGCCTGGCGTGCGTTACCACATTCTGCGCGGCGTGCTCGACACGCAGGGCGTCAAGGATCGCAAGCAACGCCGCTCGAAATACGGCGCCAAGCGGCCGAAGTAACCGCTTTAAGAGAATCAGGAGCAGGCCATGTCGCGCCGTCACAGCGCTGAGAAACGCGAGATCATCCCGGACGCCAAGTTCGGCGATCTCGTCGTTGCGAAGTTCATGAATACGATCATGTACGAAGGCAAGAAGTCGATCGCGGAAGCGATCGTCTATGGCGCTTTCGAGGGGATCGAAAGCAAGGTCAGGACCGATCCGCTGACTGTTTTCAAGCAGGCGCTTGAGAATGTCGCTCCTGCGGTCGAAGTGCGTTCGCGCCGCGTCGGCGGCGCCACCTATCAGGTGCCGGTCGAAGTGCGCACCGATCGCCGTCAGGCCCTGGCGATTCGCTGGATCATTTCGGCGGCGCGCGATCGCAACGACAAGACCATGGTCGACCGGTTGTCGGCCGAATTGCTGGACGCCTCCAACAATCGCGGCGCAGCCGTCAAGAAACGCGAAGACACGCATCGGATGGCGGAAGCCAACCGCGCCTTCGCCCATTACCGCTGGTAAAGCGGTCGCTGAACGGGATTTGGGATAAAGATTATGGCGCGCAGCCACGCAATTGAGGACTATCGTAACTTCGGCATCATGGCCCACATTGATGCGGGCAAGACGACGACGACGGAGCGTATCCTCTATTATTCCGGCAAGTCGCATAAGATCGGCGAAGTGCACGACGGCGCTGCGACCATGGACTGGATGGAGCAGGAGCAGGAGCGCGGCATCACCATTACGTCGGCCGCGACGACCACCTTCTGGCAAGACAAGCGCCTCAACATCATCGATACGCCTGGCCACGTCGACTTTACGATCGAAGTCGAGCGCTCTCTTCGCGTGCTCGACGGCGCCGTATGCGTCCTCGACGGCAACCAGGGCGTCGAGCCGCAGACGGAAACCGTCTGGCGACAAGCCGACAAATATCACGTGCCGCGCATCGTATTCGTCAACAAGATGGACAAGACCGGCGCCGATTTTTTCCGATGCGTCGATGAAATCAAAACCAAGGTCGGCGGCCGACCGGTTTGCATTCAATTGCCGATTGGTTCGGAAAACAATTTTAAAGGCATTATCGACCTTCTGCGCATGAAGGCTGTCGTCTGGGAAGACGAGGGGCTTGGCGCAAAATATCACGACGAGGAAATCCCGGCCGAACTGCTCGCCCAGGCCGAGGAGTATCGCCACACGCTGATCGAAGCGGCGGTCGAACTCGACGACGATGTCATGGGCGCCTATCTCGACGGCAAAGAGCCCGATTTCGAGACGTTGCAGCGCCTCATCCGCAAAGCGGTTCGCTACATCACTTTCGTTCCCGTGCTGTGCGGGTCGGCGTTCAAGAACAAGGGCGTGCAGCCTTTGCTCGACGCGGTCGTCGCCTATCTGCCTTCGCCGATCGATCGCGAGGCGATCAAGGGCATCGACATGAACACCGGCGAAGAAATCCTTCGCCTGCCCAAAGACACCGAGCCTTTCTCGATGCTCGGCTTCAAGATCATGGACGATCCGTTCGTCGGCACGATCACCTTCTGCCGCGTCTATTCCGGCAAGATCGAATCCGGCACGACGGTTCTCAATTCGACCAAGGACAAGAAAGAACGCGTTGGGCGCATGTTGCTGATGCACGCCAACAACCGCGAGGACATCAAGGAAGCCTATTCCGGCGACATTGTCGCGCTGGCTGGCCTGAAAGATACGCGCACCGGCGACACTTTGTGCGACCTGCAGAAGCCCGTCATCCTTGAGAAGATGGAGTTTCCCGAGCCGGTCATCGAAATCGCGATCGAACCGAAATCGAAAGCCGACCAGGAGAAGCTCGGCGTCGCTTTGGCCAAGCTCGCCGCCGAAGATCCTTCGTTCCGCGTCTCGACCGATCAGGAATCGGGCCAGACGATCTTGAAGGGCATGGGCGAACTGCATCTCGACATCAAGGTCGATATTTTGCGCCGCACCTACAAGGTCGACGCCAATATTGGCGCGCCGCAGGTCGCCTATCGCGAGAAGCTGACGAAGAAGGTCGAGATCAACTACACGCACAAGAAGCAAACGGGCGGCACCGGCCAATTCGCCAAGGTGACGATCGTGTTCGAACCGTCTGAGCCGGGCGTCGGTTCGTCGTTCGAATCGAAGGTCGTCGGCGGCGCGGTGCCCAAGGAATATGTCCCCGGCGTCGAAAAGGGCATCAACAGCGTGATGGGCTCGGGCATTCTGGCGGGCTTCCCTGTCGTGGATGTCAAGGCGACGCTGATCGACGGCGCTTATCACGATGTCGACTCGTCGGCGCTCGCCTTCGAAATCGCTTCTCGCGCGGCGTTCCGCGAAGCCTTGCAAAAAGGTGGAGCGGTTCTGCTCGAGCCGATCATGAAGGTCGAGGTCGTGACCCCCGAGGAGCATACCGGCTACGTGATGGGCGATCTTCTGTCCCGCCGCGGCCAGGTGTTGGGGCAGGACATGCGGGCGAATGCCGCCGTCATCAATGCGATGGTGCCGCTCGCCAACATGTTCGGCTACGTCAATAACTTGCGCTCAGGCACCCAGGGGCGCGCCAATTTTACGATGCAGTTCGACCACTATGAACAGGTTCCGGGCAACGTCGCCAAGGAAATCCAGGAAAAATATACGTGAGGCGCGAGCCAAAGCGTTTCGTTAGAAGCCTATAGTCAATCAGGAAGAAGCAAGGAGTCCGGCCATGGCCAAGGAAAAGTTTTCGCGGGACAAGCCGCATTGCAACATCGGCACGATCGGTCACGTCGATCACGGCAAGACGTCGCTGACGGCCGCGATCACCAAGGTTCTGGCCGAGACGGGCGGGGCGACCTATACGGCCTATGACCAGATCGACAAGGCGCCGGAAGAGAAGGCGCGCGGCATTACGATCTCGACGGCGCATGTCGAATATACGACAAAGGCCCGCCATTACGCTCACGTCGACTGCCCCGGCCACGCCGATTATGTGAAGAACATGATCACGGGCGCCGCGCAGATGGACGGCGCGATCCTGGTCGTGTCGGCCGCCGACGGTCCGATGCCGCAGACCCGCGAGCATATCCTGCTTGCCCGTCAGGTCGGCGTTCCCGCCCTCGTCGTCTTCATGAACAAGGTCGACATGGTGGACGACGCGGAGCTTCTTGAGCTCGTCGAGCTCGAAGTTCGCGAGCTTCTGTCGAAATATGATTTCCCTGGCGACGACATTCCGATCGTCAAGGGGTCGGCTTTGATGGCGCTTGAGAACAAGCAGCCAGAGATCGGCCATGACGCCATTCTCAAGTTGATGGACGCCGTCGACTCTTATATTCCGCAGCCCGAGCGTCCCAAGGATCAGCCCTTCCTGATGCCGGTCGAAGACGTGTTTTCGATCTCGGGCCGCGGCACGGTCGTCACCGGCCGTATCGAGCGCGGCATCGTCAAGGTCGGCGAGGAAGTCGAGATCGTCGGCCTCAAGGACACCGTCAAGACGATCGTCACGGGCGTCGAAATGTTCCGCAAGCTGCTCGATCAGGGCGAGGCTGGCGACAACGTCGGTTGCCTGCTGCGCGGCACCAAGCGCGAAGACGTCGAGCGCGGTCAGGTTCTTTGCAAGCCCGGCTCCGTCAAGCCGCACACCAAGTTCACCGCCGAAGCCTACATCCTCACCAAGGACGAAGGCGGTCGCCATACGCCGTTCTTCACCAATTATCGCCCGCAATTCTATTTCCGCACGACGGACGTGACGGGCATCGTGACCTTGCCGGAAGGCACGGAAATGGTGATGCCGGGCGACAATGTCACCATTCAAGTCGCGCTTATCGTGCCGATCGCCATGGAGGAGAAGCTGCGCTTCGCCATCCGTGAAGGCGGCCGCACGGTCGGTTCCGGCGTCGTTGTTTCGATCACCGAGTAAGAAACGACGATCACAGCCGGGCGGGGGACCGCCCCCGTCCGCGCCGGTCAGGGATTTGAACCATGAATACGCAAAACATCCGCATCCGTCTCAAAGCGTTCGATCATCGCGTGCTCGACGCTTCGACAAAGGAAATTGTGTCGACCGCCAAGCGCACGGGCGCGCGGGTGCGTGGGCCGATTCCGCTGCCGACGCGGATCGAGAAGTTTACTGTCAACCGTTCGCCGCACGTCGACAAGAAGTCGCGCGAACAGTTTGAAATTCGCACTCACAAGCGGGTCCTCGACATTGTCGACCCGACGCCCCAGACGGTCGACGCTTTGATGAAGCTCGATCTGGCGGCCGGCGTCGACGTCGAGATCAAGCTTTAAGGAACTCATCGGGCGCCTCTTCGCGACAAGCGAACGCACCCTTAAGGAATATGCGCCATGCGCTCAGGCATTATTGCACAGAAGCTGGGTATGACCCGCGTCTTTACCGACGCGGGCGATCACGTGCCGGTGACGGTCCTCAAGGTTGAGGGCTGCCAGGTCGTGGCTCATCGCACCCAGGACAAAAACGGCTATACGGCCCTGCAGCTCGGCATCGGCCGCGCCAAGGTCAAGAACGTGCCGAAGGCCGAGCGCGCGCGCTTCGCCGTCGCCAATGTCGAGCCGAAGATGAAGCTCGCCGAGTTCCGCGTCAGCGAGGACCGGTTGATTCCCGTCGGCGCCGAAATCACGGCGGACCATTTCCTCGTCGGTCAGTTCGTCGACGTGACGGGCGTCACCATCGGCAAGGGCTTCGCCGGCCCGATGAAGCGCTGGAACTTCGGCGGCTTGCGCGCGACGCACGGCGTGTCCGTTTCGCATCGTTCGCATGGTTCGACCGGCGGTCGTCAGGATCCTGGCAAGACCTGGAAGAACAAGAAGATGGCCGGCCATATGGGCACGGACCAGGTCACGACGCAGAATTTGCGCGTGGTGCAGACCGACGTTGAGCGCGGGCTCATTCTTGTTGAAGGTTCGGTGCCTGGTCACGCCGGCGGCTGGATCGCGGTGCGCGATGCGGTGAAGAAGCCGTTGCCCAAAGAGGCGCCGCTGCCCGGCAAATTCCGTGTTCACGCGCAGCCGTCGGCCGAAGCCGCCGCGGCCGAGCCGAAGGGAGCCTGAAATCATGAAAATCGACGTCACGTCGATCAGCGGCGCCGCCGCTGGCTCTCTGGAACTCAACGATTCGATCTTCGGCCTCGATCCGCGCGAAGACCTGATCGCCCGCATGTTGCGCTGGCAGCTCGCCAAGCGTCAGGCTGGCACGCATAAGACGCTTGGCCGCGCGGACATTCACCGCACCGGCAAGAAGATGTACAAGCAGAAGGGCACGGGCGGCGCCCGTCACGGCTCGGCGCGCGTGCCGCAGTTTCGCGGCGGCGGACGGGCGATGGGTCCGGTCTTGCGCTCGCATGCGCATGACCTGCCCAAGAAGGTGCGCGCGCTCGCGCTCAAGCATGCGCTGTCGGCCAAATTGCGCGACGGCGGCATTATCGTCTGGGACAAGGCCGATCTGACCGAGGCCAAGACGGCGACCCTGCGCGCGGAATTCGACAAGGCGTCGCTGAAAAGCGTGCTGATCATCGACGGCGCCGTGTTGCAGACCAATTTCGCCAATGCGGCGCGCAACATTCCGCATGTCGATGTGCTGCCCGTGCAGGGCATCAATGTTTACGACATTATTCGCCGCGAGAAGCTCGTGCTGACCAAGGCGGCTATCGATGCGCTGGAGGCGCGGTTCAAATGAACAAGGATCCGCGCCACTACGACATTATCGTCTCGCCGATTATTACGGAAAAGGCGACGCTCGCCTCTGAAAATAATCAGGTGGTTTTCAAGGTGCGCCGCAACGCCACCAAGCCGCAGATCAAGGCGGCGGTGGAGAAGCTGTTCGACGTGAAGGTGACGGCAGTCAATACGCTGCTGCGCAAAGGCAAGAACAAAGTATTTCGCGGCGTTCGCGGCGTGCAGCAGGACGTGAAGAAGGCGGTCGTGACGCTCGCTGACGGCCATCGCATCGACGTGACCACCGGGCTCTGAGGTAGGACAATGGCTCTCAAGACATTCAAGCCGATCACGCCCGGCCTTCGCCAATTGGTGATCGTCGACCGCAGCGGGCTCTATAAGGGCAAGCCGGTCAAGGCGTTGACGGAAGGCAAATCGGAGAAGGGCGGCCGCAACAATACGGGTCGCATCACCGTGCGTTTCCGTGGCGGCGGCCACAAGCAGACCTATCGCGTCATCGATTTCAAGCGCCGCAAGCTTGACGCGCCGGGCACTGTCGAACGGCTGGAATATGATCCCAACCGCACGTCCTTCATCGCCCTCATCAAATACGCCGATGGCGAGCAGGCCTATATCATCGCGCCGCAGCGTTTGGCGGTGGGCGATCAAGTCGTCTCGGGCGTCCAGGTAGACGTGAAGCCCGGCAATGCGATGCCGCTGGCCAATATTCCGGTCGGGACGATCGTCCACAATGTCGAGATGAAGATCGGCAAGGGCGGCGCGATCGCAAGATCGGCGGGCGCTTATGTCCAGATCGTCGGCCGCGACCAGGGTTATGTTTCGCTGCGCCTGAGTTCGGGCGAGCAGCGTCTGGTCCATGGCCAATGCTTCGCCACCGTCGGCGCGGTGTCGAACCCCGACCACATGAATTCGTCGATGGGCAAGGCCGGGCGCAATCGCTGGATGGGTCAACGTCCCCATAACCGCGGCGTGACGATGAACCCGGTCGACCATCCCCATGGCGGCGGCGAAGGCCGCACCTCGGGCGGTCGCCATCCGGTGAGTCCGTGGGGTAAGGGCGCGAAGGGCAACAAGACCCGCAGCAACAAATCGACCGATAAATTCATTGTCGCCTCGCGGCACGTCCGCAAGAAGAAGGGCTAAGCCATGGCGCGTTCAATCTGGAAGGGTCCGTTTATCGACGGCTATCTTCTCAAGAAGGCCGATACGGCGCGCGGCACAGGCCGCTCGGACGTCATCAAGATCTGGAGCCGTCGTTCGACGATCCTGCCGCAATTCGTTGGTCTCACCTTTGGCGTTCACAACGGGCACAAGCACGTGCCCGTCGCGGTCACCGAGGACATGATCGGCCATAAGTTTGGCGAATTCTCGCCGACCCGCACGTTCCACGGCCATACCGCGGACAAGAAGGCGAAGAGAGCTTAATCGTCATGTCCAAACAAGCACACCCTCGCGCCCTGAGCGACACCGAAGCCAAAGCGGTCGTGCGCATGTTGCGCGTCAGCCCGCAGAAGCTCAATCTTCTGGCCCAGCTTATTCGCGGCAAGAAGGTTTCGACGGCGCTGGCCGATCTCGAATTCTCGCGCAAGCGCATTTCCACGGAAGTGCGCAAGGCGCTGGAATCGGCGATCGCCAATGCTGAAAACAATCACGATCTCGACGTCGACGATCTGGTTGTCGGCGAGGCGTTCGTCGGCAAGGCGATGGTGATGAAGCGCTTCAGCCCGCGTGCGCGCGGCCGGGCGGGACGCATCGAAAAGCCTTTCTCGAATTTGACGATTATCGTGCGCGAAGTCGCGGCCAAGCCCGCCGACGCAGCGGCCTGAGGAGACAGCCATGGGTCAGAAGATCAATCCGATCGGGCTGCGTCTGGGCATTAACCGGACGTGGGATTCCCGTTGGTATTCGGGCAAGAACGAGTACGGCAAGCTTCTGCACGAGGATATGAAAATCCGCGAAGTGCTGATGAAGAATTTGAAGCAGGCCGCTATTTCGAAAATCATCATCGAACGGCCGCACAAGAAGTGCCGCGTCAATATTCATTCGGCGCGTCCGGGCGTCGTCATCGGCAAGAAGGGCGCGGACATCGACAAGCTCCGCAAACTCGTCGCCAAGCTGACGGATTCGGAAGTGGCGATCAATATCGTCGAAGTGCGCAAGCCCGAAGTCGACGCAACCCTGGTCGCCGATTCGATCGCTCAGCAGCTCGAGCGCCGCGTCGCGTTCCGCCGCGCGATGAAGCGCGCCGTGCAATCGGCGATGCGTCTTGGCGCCGAAGGCATTCGCATTAATTGCTCCGGGCGATTGGGCGGCGCGGAAATCGCGCGTCTCGAATGGTATCGCGAAGGTCGCGTGCCGCTGCACACCTTGCGCGCCGACGTGGACTACGGCGTTGCGACGGCCCATACGGCTTATGGCACTTGCGGCATCAAGGTCTGGATCTTCAAGGGCGAAATCCTTGAGCATGATCCGATGGCCCAGGACAAGAAACTCGCCGAGGCTGATCATTCGGGCAGCGGCAACCGTCCGCGGCGCGACCGCGAGCCGCGCGACCGCGACGCCGCCTGATCTTTTGAAAGTTTACGATCATGATGCAGCCAAAGAAAACCAAGTTCCGCAAGGCCTTTAAGGGCCGCATTCGCGGCGTGGCCAAGGGCGGGTTCGAACTGAACTTCGGCCAGTTCGGCCTGAAGGCGTTGGAGCCCGAGCGCGTGACCGCCCGTCAGATCGAGGCGGCTCGCCGCGCGCTGACGCGTCACATGAAGCGCGCCGGTCGCGTCTGGATCCGGGTGTTCCCCGATGTTCCGGTGTCGAAGAAGCCGGTCGAAGTGCGTATGGGTAAAGGCAAGGGCGCGCCCGAACTTTGGGTCGTGCGCGTTGCGCCGGGCCGTATCATGTTCGAGATCGACGGCGTGCCGGCCGATATTGCGCGTCAGGCGTTTACGCTCGCCGCCGCGAAATTGCCGATCAAGACGCGCTTCATTCAGCGCATTGCAGAATAGGGGCCCGAGCCATGAAAACGAAAAACCGCCTCGGCGACCTCAAAGTTATGACCGAGGATCAATTGTCCGATGAGATTTTGGCCTTGAAGAAAGAGCAGTTCAATCTGCGTTTTCAACGCGCCAGCGGTCAGTTGCAGAATACGTCGCGCGTGCGCGTCGTGCGGCGCGATATTGCGCGGTCAAAAACGCTCGCCGCCCAGAAGCGCGCGACCAAGAACAAGAGCTGAGGACGAGAACCATGCCGAAGCGAATTCTCCAGGGCGTCGTCGTCAGCGACAAGCAAGACAAGACTTTGGTCGTCAAGGTCGAGCGCCGCTTTACCCATCCGCTCCTTAAAAAGACGGTGCGTCGCTCGAAGAACTACCATGCCCATGTCGAAAACAAGACGCATAAGGTCGGCGACACCGTTTCCATTGAGGAGACCAAGCCGATTTCGAAACTGAAGCGATGGATTGTCGTGGACGGCGCTCTCGCTGCCAAAAGCTGACAGTCGATATTGATTTAACAAGGAGGCGAAGGCTTCCTTCAGACGTAGTCCGGCGCTTGAAAAAGAGGCTGGAAACCGATCTGGAAAGAAAGGCGAATAGGCCATGATTCAGATGCAAACCAACCTCGACGTCGCGGATAATTCCGGCGCGCGTCGCGTGATGTGCATCAAGGTGCTTGGAGGCTCCAAGCGCAGGTATGCTTCGGTCGGCGATATCATCGTCGTCTCGATCAAGGAGGCCATTCCGCGCGGCCGCGTGAAGAAGGGCGACGTCATGAAGGCGGTCGTCGTGCGCACCGCCAAGGACATCCGGCGCTCGGACGGGTCGGTGATCCGCTTCGACTCGAATGCGGCGGTGTTGATCAACGCCCAGTCCGAGCCGGTCGGCACGCGTATCTTCGGGCCGGTGCCGCGCGAGTTGCGCGCCAAGAACCATGTCAAGATCATTTCGCTTGCGCCAGAGGTGCTGTGATGGCCGCTAAAATCAAAAAGGGCGACAGAGTCGTCGTGCTGGCCGGCCGCGACAAGGGTAAGTCCGGCGAAGTGACGCTGGTCAATCCGACCGCGCGTCGCGCTATCGTCCAGGGCGTCAATCTCGTCAAGCGCCATACGCGCCAGACGGCGCAGACCGAGGGCGGCATTATTTCTAAGGAAGCGTCGATCGACCTGTCGAATCTGGCGATCGCCGATCCCAAGAGCGGCAAACCGACCCGCGTCGGGTTCAAAATTCTCGATGACGGCCGCAAGGTTCGCGTCGCCAAGCTTTCCGGAGACCTGATCGATGGCTGATCCGAAATCAGACAAGGGCGCCAAGTCGGGCAAATCCGACAAGGCCGCCAAGACGCCGAAGGCGGAAGCCCCGGTCGAAAGCGCCAAGCAGGCGAAGGCGAAAGCCAAGCAGTCGGCTGCCGAGAAGGCGCCGGCCGGACCGGTCGCGGCTGTGCCGAAGGATTATATCGCGCGCCTCAAGAAGAAGTATCGCGACGATATCGTGCCCAAGCTCGTCAAGGAGTTTGGCTACAAGAACGCGATGGAAGTGCCGCGCCTCGACAAGATCGTGCTCAATATGGGCGTGGGCGAAGCGGTGAACGACACCAAGAAAGTCGCCTCCGCGGCGGCCGACCTCGCGCTGATCGCCGGCCAGAAGCCGATCGTGACGCGTGCGCGCAAGGCCATCTCGACCTTCAAGGTGCGCGAAAATATGCCGATCGGCGCGAAGGTCACGCTTCGCCAGACGCGCATGTACGAATTCCTCGATCGTCTCGTCACGGTGGCTCTGCCACGCGTGCGCGACTTCCGTGGCTTAGACCCGAAGTCCTTCGATGGACGCGGCAATTATGCTCTAGGCGTCAAGGAGCACATCATCTTCCCCGAAATCGATTACGACAAGGCGGAAGCGATGCTGGGCATGGACATCGTGGTTTGCACGACGGCCAAGACCGACGCGGAGGCGCAGGCTTTGCTGGCCGCCTTCAACTTCCCGTTCCGGCAGTGAGCTGAACCGCTCAAACGCGGAAAATGGAGGCCTTAATGGCAAAAAAGAGTGCAATAGAGAATAACAATCGCAAGGCGCGGCTGGTGAAGAAATTCTCCGCCCGGCGCAAGCGCTTGCTCGACATCGCCAACAACGAAAAGAATTCGATGGAAGAGCGCTTCGAAGCGCGCCTGAAACTCAGTGTGACGCCGCGCAATTCGGCGGCCGGCCGGGTGCGCAATCGCTGCGAGGTGACGGGGCGTCCGCGCGCCTATTACCGCAAATTCAAAATGTCGCGTATCGCGTTGCGCGAACTTGGCAACAAAGGCCTGATCCCAGGCCTCGTCAAGTCGAGCTGGTAAGGGGAGACGATCATGGCTGTGAACGATCCCTTGGGCGATATGTTGACCCGCATCCGCAATGCGCAGATGCGCAAACGCGGTAAAGTGTCGACGCCCGGCTCCTCCCTGCGCGCGCATGTGCTCGACGTGTTGGAATCGGAAGGTTATATCCGTGGCTATTCGACGACCGATTACGGCAATGGCCGCACCGAGTTCGAGATCGAGCTGAAATATTTCGATAACGAACCGGTGATTCGCAAGATCGAGCGGGTGTCGAAGCCTGGCCGTCGCGTCTATGCGGCTGTCGATGCGATGCCGCGCGTCGCCAACGGCCTTGGCGTGACGATCATCTCGACTCCCAAAGGCGTGATGGCGGATCACGCGGCGCGCGAAAATCATGTCGGCGGCGAAGTCCTCTGCAAGGTCTTCTGACCGCTAGAAATGGAAAAAGAGCTATGTCTCGTGTTGGCAAAAAGCCCGTCTTGGTCCCCGCTGGCGTCACCGCCAAGTTGGATGGCCATACCGTCGCCGTCAAAGGCGCTAAGGGCGAATTGAAATTTACGGCGCCCGATGACGTCACCGTCAAGATCGAGGGCAATCTCATCAGCATCGATCCGCGCGGCGACAGCAAACGCGCCCGGGCGATGTGGGGAACCTCTCGCTCGAATATTCAGAATCTCGTCGTCGGCGTGACGACGGGCTTCGAGAAGAAGCTTGAGATCAACGGCGTGGGCTATAGGGCTGCGATCGCGGGAAAAAACCTGCAGATGGCGCTTGGCTTCAGCCATGACGTGATCTATCCGATCCCGGTCGGCGTGACGATCGTGACGCCCAAGCCGACGGAAATCACCATTACGGGGATCGACAAGCGGCAGGTCGGCCAGGTCGCTGCTGAAATCCGCGCGTTTCGCGGACCTGAGCCCTACAAGGGCAAAGGCGTGAAATACGCTGGCGAATTCATCTTCCGTAAGGAAGGCAAGAAGAAGTAAGGGCGCTGCAATGGCTAAATCGAACAAGACCGGCGACCGGCGCAAGGCGCGCATTCGCCGCACCGTGATCGCCCGCAGCAACGGGCGTCCGCGCCTCAGCGTGTTCCGCTCGTCCAAGCAGATCTACGCGCAGGTGATCGACGACCAGAAGGGCGTGACGCTCGTCGCTGCGTCCTCGCTGGAGAAGACGCTGCGCGAAGGCCTGAAGACCGGCGCTGACGTCGAGGCGGCGCGCAAGATCGGCAAGGAGCTTGCCGAGCGTGCGATCAAGGCCGGAGTCAAGCAAGTCGTGTTCGATCGCGGCGGCTATATGTATCACGGGCGCGTCAAGGCGCTCGCCGAAGGCGCCCGCGAGGGTGGCCTCGACTTCTAAAGTCGGAATTCAACGAAGCGAGCGGGCGCTATTGGGCGCTCCGCGCAAGTGACGGAATGGAATTGACATGGCGCGTGAAGAAGGCGGCCGCGGCCGCGATCACAATCGAGAGGAGCGGGACAGCGAATTCGTCGATCGTCTCGTTCACATCAATCGCGTAGCGAAGGTCGTGAAGGGCGGACGCCGCTTCGGTTTCGCCGCTCTCGTCGTTGTCGGCGATCAGAAAGGCCGCGTCGGCTTTGGCCATGGCAAGGCGCGTGAAGTGCCCGAAGCGATCCGCAAGGCGACCGAGGCCGCCAAGCGCGGCGTCGTTCGCGTGCCGCTGCGCGAAGGGCGCACGCTGCATCATGACGTGAACGGGCGCCACGGCGCCGGTAAAGTCATTCTTCGCGCGGCTCCCGCCGGAACGGGCATCATCGCTGGCGGCCCGATGCGCGCCGTCTTCGAGACGCTCGGCGTGCATGACGTCGTCGCCAAGAGCCAAGGTTCGTCGAACCCCTACAACATGGTTCGCGCGACGTTCGACGCTCTTCGCCAGGAAGACAGCCCCCGCTCCGTCGCCCAGCGACGCAACATCAAAGTATCCACGTTGCAGTCTCGACGCATTGGCGTCGAAGCTGACGCGTCGGATTCATGATCGGGAAGCCCATCATGTCGACAGCACCGAAAATGATCACGCTCGAACAGACCGTCAGCGCCATCGGGCGACGGCTCGACCAGCGCCAGACCCTCGTCGGGCTTGGCCTCAACAAGATTGGCCGGCGCAGCGCCGTCCTCGATACGCCCGCCGCTCGCGGCATGATCGCCAAGGTCGCGCATCTCGTGCGCGTCATTGACGGCATGTGAGGATCAACCCATGAAACTCAACGACATCACCGACAATCCCGGCTCCTCCCAGGCGCGCACCCGCGTCGGGCGCGGCATCGGTTCGGGCAAAGGCAAGCAATCGGGCCGCGGCGGCAAGGGCCAGACGGCTCGTTCCGGCGTGCGCATCAAAGGCTTTGAAGGCGGCCAGATGCCGCTGCATCGCCGCTTGCCCAAGCGCGGCTTCACCAATCCGTCGGCCAGCGACATCAACGAGGTCAATCTTGGCCGCGTTCAGCAGGCGCTCGACGCCGGCAAGCTCGACGCGGCCAAGGCCGTGACGATCGAGGCGCTGGTCGCGGCGGGCGTCTGCGCGCGTTCGCGCGACGGCGTGAAAATCCTCGGCAACGGCGAGTTGACGACCAAAGTATCTTTCGAAGTGCTCGCCGCGTCCAAGAGCGCGATCGCCGCGATTGAAAAAGTGGGCGGCCAAGTCACCATGCTCAAGGCGGCGGAAGCGGCCCCCGAGGCCTGACGTCTCGCGGGTGGTGACAAATCGCTGCGGGCCGACCATATGACGGGATCGACAGGCATGGCGAGCGTTAGCTCCCTGCCTGCCGGCCAAGTCAGAACTGAACCCGGCGCATAGCGCCGCTCGGAGCGCTTTAAATGGCATCGGCAGCCGAACAGCTCGCAGCCAACATCAATTGGTCCGCCTTCGGCAAGGCCGAAGAACTCAAGAAGCGCATCTGGTTCACGCTTGGCGCTTTGGTCATCTTCCGCCTGGGAACCTATATCCCTCTGCCGGGCATCGATCCCGCCGCTTTCGAGGCGTCGTTCCTCGGCCAGAAGCAGGGCGTGCTCGATCTCTTCAATATGTTCTCGGGCGGCGCCGTCCAGCGCATGGCGATTTTCGCGCTGAACATCATGCCGTATATTTCGGCCTCGATCATCATCCAGTTGCTCAGCTCCGTCATTCCCAGTCTCGAAGCCATCAAGAAAGATGGCGAGGCCGGGCGCAAGATTCTCAATCAATACACGCGTTATCTTTGTGTGGTGCTGGCTGTCTTCCAGGCCTATGGCATTTCGGTCGGCCTGCAGGGACGCGAGGGCATTGTCGCCGAACCCGGGCTGTTCTTCACTTTGTCGACGGTCGTGACGCTGACGGGCGGCACGATGTTCCTGGTGTGGCTGGGCGAACAAATCACCTCGCGCGGCGTCGGCAACGGCTCTTCGCTGATCATTTTCGCCGGCATTGTGGCGCGCTTGCCCGAAGCGATCGTCCAGACGTTCGAACTCGGCCGCCAGGGCTCGCTCTCCACGGCGCTGGTGATCGGCGTTCTGGTGATGGCGATCGCGGTGATCACCTTCATCGTTTTCATGGAGCGCGCGCAGAGGCGCGTGCCGATCACCTATCCCAAGCGTCAGGTCGGCAACAAGATGTACGAGGGGCAGAGCTCGTTCCTGCCGCTCAAGCTCAATACGGCGGGCGTCATCCCGCCGATTTTCGCGTCCTCGCTTCTATTGTTGCCGACCACCGTCGCCAATTTCGCGCAAGGAAGCTCCGGCTCGGGCGTGCTGGCGACCATTTCGACGCTGCTCGGCCGCGGCAGCCCGCTCTACTACCTGCTTTACGTCGGGCTGATCGTCTTCTTCGCGTTCTTCTATACCGCCACTGTGTTCAACCCGACCGACACGGCCGACAATCTCAAGAAACATGGCGGCTTCGTCCCGGGCGTGCGGCCCGGCGAGCGGACCGCGCAATATATCGACCAGATCCTGACGCGCATTACGGTTCTTGGCGCGCTCTATCTCGCGGTCATTTGCCTGTTGCCGGAAATGCTGATTTCCTATGCGGCGCTGCCATTCTATTTTGGCGGCACGTCGCTGCTGATCGTCGTCAATGTCACCATGGACACGGTGGCCCAAATCCACGGACACCTACAGGCCCATCAATACGAAGGCTTGATCCGTAAGGCGAAGCTAAGGGGGAGGAAGAGATGAGGTTGATACTGCTCGGGCCGCCGGGCGCCGGTAAGGGCACCCAGGCAATGCGGCTCGTGGAGAAATTCGGTATCCCTCAACTCTCAACAGGCGATATGCTCCGGGCGGCGGTCAAGGCCGGCACCCCCATCGGCCGGCGCGCTCAGGCGGTGATGGAAGCGGGCTCGCTTGTGTCGGACGATATCGTCGTGAGCATCGTCGCCGATCGCATCGACGAGCCGGACGCCAGCAATGGCTTCATACTCGATGGCTTTCCCCGCACCATCGCCCAGGCAGAGGCGCTCGACGCCATGCTCGCGCGCAAGGGGATGAAGCTTGACGCGGCGATCGAATTGCAGGTCGATTCGAGCAAGCTGATTGATCGGATCTTGCGTCGTGCGGAGGAGGCGAGGGCCGCCGGCCATCCCGTGCGTAAAGACGACGATCCCGAAGTCTTCAAGACGCGGCTTGCCGCTTATCAAAAAGACACTGCGGCCGTAACGCCCCACTATCGCGCCAGCGGCGTGCTGCATGGCGTCGACGGGATGGCGCCGATCGGCGAGGTTTCAGCATCGATCGACGAGATTCTGGCCGCGCATGCTTAACCCTTCTCCCGCTTCGCGGGAGAAGGACTTGCTTGTTGCTTGAGGAGAAGCCATGAGCGAGCCCGAGGTTCTGGTTGAGAGACGCGGCTGCGCGGGCTTCCTGACCCTTAACCGACCCAAAGCCCTCAATGCGCTCAATCTTGGCATGGTGCGCGCCATGGCCGCGGCCCTTGATGACTGGGAGCGGGATGCGGGCGTCACCCGCGTCGTCGTCACGGGCGCCGGCGGACGGGCCTTTTGCGCCGGCGGCGACATTCGCCTGCTTTATGAACAGGGACGGGCGGGCGATGATTCCGCGCAATTGGCGTTCTGGCGCGAGGAATATCAGCTCAACCGCCGCATCAAGCATTATTCCAAGCCCTATGTCGCTTTGGTTGACGGCATTGTCATGGGCGGCGGCGTCGGCGTCTCGGCGCATGGCGCGCGTCTCATCGCGGGCGAGAGTTTCGTCTTCGCCATGCCTGAAGTCGGCATCGGCTTTTTCCCGGACGTCGGGGCGACCTATCTTCTGCCGCGGCTTCCCCATCGCGCGGGCGTCTATCTCGCGCTGACGGGCGCCAGAGCGGGCGCCAGCGACGCCGTCGCGCTCGGGCTCGCCCAGGCTTTGGTTCCCAGCGCGCGCATGAGCGAACTGGGCGTCGCTCTAGAGGATCGCGCGCCGATCGATTCCGTCGTTTCGCAATTCGCTTCGCCCGCGCCGTCCTCCATGCTGACGGCGCAGAACGCGCTGATCGAGACTTGCTTCGGACATTCGACGCCTGCGCAGATTATCGCGGCGCTGGGCGAAGCGGCGCGCGGCGGCTCCGCTTTCGCCAAGGCGGCGCAGGAGGCCATGCTGGCCAAATCCCCGACGAGCCAGGCCATTGCGCTGCGACAAATGCAGACTGGCGGCTCGCTATCCTTCGATGAGGCGATGATCCTGGAGTTTCGAATCGTCTCGCGAATCTGTCGCGGCCATGATTTTTATGAAGGCGTGCGCGCGGTGATCGTCGACAAGGACAATCAGCCGCAATGGCGTCCTGGCGCGGCCGAAGACGTCTCGACCGACGCCGTGGCGGCCTATTTCGCTCCGCTTGGCGAGACCGAGCTGGCGTTCGAGACGATCCGCCGATGACAAAGCAGCCTAAACAAGTCGCGCCGAGCGAGATTCGCGTCATCGAGCGCGCGCCTATTCCCGCCATGCGCATGGTCGGCGCCACCACAACCGACGGCCCCGCCACGCTGCGCTGGACCCTGATGCTCGTCTGGTTCATGCGCACGATGGCTGTGGTCTGGATCGCCAAAGGCTTGTTCGCCTGGACGATCGTGCTGGGGATCAATCACGCGGTGGCCGATTTTCTCGGGCTTCCCGTCGTCATGCAGGCGATGGTCGGTTTTTTCGCCGTCGCCAATCTTATGGCGGCGGTTGGCCTATGGCTCGCCGCGCCCTGGGGCGGCGTGCTTTGGCTGATTTGCGCGGCGACCGAGATCATGTCGGCGACATTAGGGGCCGGCGCCTCGATGACCGGAGCTCTCGGCGTCATTCTGGATGGCGCGCTGATCGCTGTCTATTTCGCCTTGAGCTGGCTCGCGGCGAACGAGCGAGTCTAACTCCCTGCAAGGCTTATCTTTAAGAATTTAGCAAAGTAAACAAAGCCTTGGATTTAGATCAAATTTACCCAAACAAGTAAACCTCGGATTCATCCTGACTTTTAAACTCGTCTTCATGGCCTAACGTTATAGTTCACCTCATAGACGGACCGAATATAAAAGTCGGCCGGGGACAGTCGAACAAGTGGGTGTGCTATGAGAAACGTTGCTAAATCAGAAGAAGTTGTGAGCCGTTCAGAACGAATTGCCGAGGTTCGTCCAGTATATCTCGAAGCGCTTACGATGGTCGAGCGCCTGCATCGTCGCCTCCTTGACGTGATCAAGGACGAATTCGACCGTCGCGGCCGCTCCGACGTCAATGCCGTGCAGGCGCTATTGCTGTACAACATTGGCGATAAAGAGCTCACCGCGGGGGAGTTGCGCACCCGTGGTTATTATCTCGGCTCAAATGTTTCCTATAACGTCAAGAAGCTGGTCGAGATGGGCTATCTGCACCATGCGCGCTCGCGCATCGATCGCCGTTCGGTTCGCATCAGCCTGACGGAAAAGGGCGAGGATGTGCATAAGATCGTGGCGGGGCTCTACGAAAAGCATGCGACGACGGTCGAACAGATCGGCGGCGTCCTGACGGATGACTTTGCCCGTATGAACCAGTCCCTGGCGCGCCTTGAGCGCTTCTGGACCGATCAGATCAAATACCGTTTGTGAAGACGACGGGGGGCTTGGCGGGGGCGGGGAGCCGGATTGCGACCTGCGCTCCGGCCCGGAGAGATCGATAATATTTGGCCCCCCGAGCTGCGCCTTCAGCGACGCGCTTGCCCAGAACAATTCCTGGCATGGCCTCGTCCTAAGGGACCGCAACTCTTTGTGATTGCGCGCGTGGCGCGCTTTCGGGCGCGCGAAGCCATAAAATCGCCCGACTGCTCGGCTCCTGTTAACGCTGGACGTGATATTCCTTCAGCGTGGCGTCGGGGCGATTGAAATTCAACCTGCAGCCGACCAGCGAGGCCTCCAGTTCGGGGGCCCGGCGTCATTTCGGGCGTGCGCAAATTCAGGAATATACGGTGCAAAACTTTAACTGGGGCCTGCCTTGTCTATGAACCAACTCAAATTTCCGGGCGTCAATCGCCGAGCGTTCCTTTCGGCAACAGCACTTGGCGTTCTGGCGGGGCCGCTCGCGGCCTTCCTGGGTTCAGGCGCTCAGGCCCAGCAGGCGGACGGCCTGCGCGAGCCGCAGGCCGAATGGCGGCAAAGCTACGACACTTCCGAACGTCTCGCGGTCAGTCGCGAAACGACCCCCGTCTTGTCGGCGGCGACGCTCTCCGCGACCGAGGCCGCCATCCAGCAATATCAGGGCATCGTTGCGCGCGGCGGCTGGAATGCGGTGCCGGCCGGCGCCGAATTGAGAATCGGCGTGAAATCGAAGGCGGTGCAAGCGCTGCGGCAAAGGCTTGTCGTGTCGGGCGACCTTGATTCGGTCGCCGGGACCGGCCCGGTTTTCGATTCCTTCGTCGAGGCCGCGGTCAAGCGGTTCCAGGCGCGCCATGGGCAGGGCGAGACGGGAATCGTGAACGAACAGACGTTCACCGAGCTTAATATTCCGGCGGAGGCGCGGCTTCGGCAATTGGAGACCAATATCGTTCGTCTGCGCGCCTTTTCCGGCAATCTGGGCGAACGCTTCGTGATGGTGAACATTCCAGCGGCGGCCGTCGAGACCGTCGAGAATGGCGTCGTCTATTCGCATCACGCCGCCGGCGTCGGCAAGATCGATCGTCAGTCGCCGATCATGCAGGCCAAGGCGACGCAGATCAATTTCAACCCCTTCTGGACGGTGCCTCCTTCCCTCATCAAGAAGGACCTGATCCCCAAGATGCAGGCGGATCCGAGCTATCTGACCGAAGAGAAGATCCGCGTCTTCAACAAGGAAGGGCAGGAGGTTTCTCCGCAGTCGATCAACTGGAACTCGCTTGACGCGACCAATTATAAATATCGCCAGGACACCGGCGCCGACATCAATTCGCTCGGCTTCGTGCGCGTCAACATCCCCAATCCTTACGGCGTCTATATGCATGATACGCCGTCGAAGGGCATTTTCGGCGACGATTTCCGCTTCGTCTCCTCGGGCTGCGTGCGCGTGCAGGACGTGCGCGACTATGTCGCCTGGCTGCTCAAGGACACGCCGGGCTGGTCGCGCGATCAGATCGATGAAGTGATTCGCTCCGGTCAGCGTCAGGACGTGACCTTGTCGTCGCCGGTCAATGTCTATTGGGTCTATGTCACCGCCTGGGCGACCCCCGATGGCGTCGTCCAGTTCCGCGAAGACATTTACCAGCGCGACGGCGCCGGCCCCGGCCCGATGGCGACCGCCATCCCCGCCCAGCCGCTGGCTGCGGTGCAGGAGTAAGACTTGCTTCCTCTCTTCTTCTCCCGCAAAGCGGGAGAAGAAGAGAATCGGGGCTTGCGAGATTTCATGCATAACAATCCAATCGTCGAGGTCGGCCGCGGCGCCAGCGCCGTGCGCTTTGGCGCGGATCTGCCAATCGCGCTGATCGCCGGCCCCTGCCAGCTCGAAAGCCGCGCCCATGCGCTGGAGATGGCGAGCGCGCTGAAAGCGATATCCGCCAGACTCGGCTTCGGCCTCGTGTTCAAGACATCCTTCGACAAGGCCAATCGCACTTCGGGCTCCGGCCAGCGCGGAATCGGCTTGAAGGAGGCTCTGCCGATCTTCGCTGAAATTCGCGAGAGCCTGGGTCTTCCCGTGCTGACCGACGTCCACGAACCCGATCAATGCGCGCTGGCCGCGCAAGCGGTCGACGTCCTGCAAATCCCGGCGTTCTTGTGCCGCCAGACCGATCTTCTCATCGCGGCGGCGCGCACGGGGCGGGCGGTGAATGTCAAGAAAGGCCAGTTCCTCGCGCCATGGGATATGAAGCACGTCGTCGCCAAAGTGGCGGGCGCCGGCGGCGCCAATGTGCTGGTGACGGAACGAGGCGTCAGCTTTGGCTATAATACGCTGGTCTCCGACATGCGCGCGCTGCCGATCATGGCGCGCGACACCGGCGCTCCGGTCATTTTCGACGCGACGCATTCGGTTCAGCAGCCGGGCGGGCAGGGCGCCTCATCGGGCGGCCAGCGCGAATTCGTGCCGGTGCTGGCCCGCGCGGCCGTCGCGGTCGGCGTCGCCGGCGTGTTCATCGAGACCCATCAGGATCCCGACCATGCGCCTTCGGACGGGCCCAATATGGTGCCGTTGCGCGATTTTGAGGCGCTGATCGCCGAACTCATGGCGTTCGACCGACTGGCCAAGATTCGCCGATAGGAAGTTCGACAGCCGAGCCGCTATGGCATACAAGGCGCTGGCGCGGCGTCATTATTCAGTCATGCGCCGGGGATATCCGATTCCCATGGACGACTTTCTGTTCAGCTACGCCGCGCCGACCGATCCGCCCGTCAAGCGCAGGCTGATCCGATTGGTGGAAAAGGCGACCGGACAGCCGGCCCTGAAACGTCTCTATCTCGACAATCAGCGCTATCCCCGCCCGAGCGAAAGCTTTTGGGCGGCGGCGGTGCGCTCCTTGGCGCTGAACGTTCTCTATGACGAGGCGGCGCTGGCGCGGCTGCCGCGCACAGGCCCGGCCGTATTTGTCGCCAATCATCCGTACGGCGTGCTCGACGGGCTGGTGATTTCATGGCTCGTGCAGAAGGTGCGGCCTGATTTCCTTGTGTTGACCAACGCGGTTCTGATGCGCGCCGCAGAAGTGCGGGACTATGTTCTGCCGATCGACTTTTCAGACAGTCCCGATGCCCGCGCGATGAACGTCAGCTCCCGCGCGGCGGCCAGGGCTCAACTCGACAAGGGCGGCGCGGTTGTGGTGTTTCCGGCGGGCGGCGTGTCGACCGCGCCCGACCGTCTGGGGCGCCGGCCGGCGATGGATGGGCCCTGGCAGCCCTTTGTCGCCCAACTCGTCCAGCGTTCGAAAGCGACCGTCGCGCCGATCTGGTTCGGCGGGCAGAACAGCCGGCTGTTCCAGATCGCCAGCCACGTCAGCCAGACGCTTCGTCTCTCGCTGCTCTTTTACGAAGTGAAGACGCGGATCGGCGCAACTTTGCCGGTGGCGATCGGCGCGGCTATTCCTTTTGCGGAAATCGCCCATATCAAGGACCGTCAGGCCATGGCCGATCTCCTGATGGCGCGCACCTATGCGCTGGCGCTGCATCCGCCGGGCCCCGGCCGCACGCAAAGCCCCGGCGCCAGATTGCGCGGCAAGCTGCGGGAATTTCGGCGGCGGCTGGCGGCCTGAGGCCTGAGCGCCGCTATCCGCGCCCGCGATAGGGCGCGACGCCCTGGTCGGGCGCCCAGACGCCCTTGGGCAGCGCGCCCGTCTGCCAGAATACGTCGATCGGAATGCCGCCGCGCGGAAACCAATAGCCGCCGATGCGCAGCCAGCGCGGCTTCAAAAGCCCAGCCAGATCCTTGCCGATCCGCACCGTGCAATCCTCGTGAAAAGCGCCGTGGTTACGAAAGCTGCCGAGGTAAAGTTTCAACGATTTCGATTCCACCAGCCAGCGGTCCGGCGTGAAATCGATCACGAGATGAGCGAAGTCGGGCTGGCCGGTGACCGGGCACAGCGAGGTGAATTCGGGCGCCGTGAAGCGCGTGACATAATTGGAATCGGGATGCGGGTTCGGCACGCGCTCCAGAATGCTCGCATGCGGGTGCTCCGGCAGGGCGGAGAGATGACCGAGATGGGACAGGCCGGTGGGCGGTTTTGGCTTGGGCATGGGGCCTTTGGAATTTATCGCGACGGCGCCACTCCCTTCTCCCGCTCCGCGGAAGAAGGTGGCCCGGCGAAGTCGGGTCGCGGACGAATGCTGTGCATTCGCCTTGGGATGAGAGCGGTTAAGCTGGGCGCGGCGAGAAAAGAGAACCATCACGCCGAAAGGCCCTCATCCGACCTCGCTTCGCGAGGCCACCTTCTCCCGCTTTGCGGGAGAAGGGAAGCGTCTTATTCCGCGCCGGCCGACTGCGCGGCGGCCTGCTCGAGCGCAGGGTTATGGCCGAGCACGAGGACGATGACCGCGCCGATGATGGCGCAGGCGGCCAAAAACATCAGGCTGGCGAAGTCGTTGCCTGTGTAGTCCTTTAGCTTGCCAAAAACCTGCGGGCCGAAATAGCCGCCGAGATTGCCGATCGAATTGACGGCGGCGATGCCCGCCGCCGCGCCCGTCCCGGTCAGGAAGGTCGTCGGCAGCGTCCAGAACACCGGCAGCACGGCAAAGAAGCCAAAGCCCGCGACACACAGGAAGATCATCTTGGTCAGCGGCGTCGGCATGACAGCGGCGAGCGCGAGGCCGACCACGATGATCGCCAGCGGAATCACGGTATGCCATTTGCGCTCGGCCGTCTTATCCGAATGGCGGCTCCAGAACAGCATCCCGACCGCGCCCACGGCATAGGGCAACGCCGTGATGCAGCCGACCTCGATATTGCTCAAGTCGCCAAATCCCTTGACGATTTGAGGCAGGAAGAAGCTGAGGCCGTATTGGGGAATGTTGCAGCCCATATAGACGAAGCCGAGCGCGATGACGCGGACGTCGAGCATCGATTGGAACCAGGACAAAGCCCCGTGCCGCTCGCGATTGGCGCGCTCGGCGTCGAGCCGGTCCTGCAGCCACTGGCTTTCCTGCGGCTGCAGCCATTGCGCCTCCTTGGGGCGATCGGTCAGATAATAGAGAACGGCCAGCGTCATCAGGATTGCGGGCACGGCTTCGATAAGAAACATCCATTGCCAGCCATGCAGGCCCGCGACGCCCTCGAGATTTAGGATGAGGCCGGAAATAGGCGAACCGATCACCGTCGAGATCGGAATGGCGAACATGAACCAGCCGACGATTCGCGCCCGATAGGCGGACGGAAACCACAAGGTCAGGAAGAAAATAACCCCGGGGAAAAACCCCGCCTCGGCCATGCCGAGCAAAAGGCGTACGATATTCAGACTGAATTCGCCGACGACAAAAGCCTGCGCGCCCGCGACCAGGCCCCATGTCAGCATGATGCGCGCGATCCACAATCTGGCGCCGAATCGGTCGAGCGCGAGATTGCTGGGCACTTCAAAGAAGAAATAGGCGATGAAGAAAATGCCCGCCGCGCCGCCGAACGCGGCGGCGGTCAGACCGAGATCCTTGCTCATCGAGCCGCCGGCGAAGCCCACATTCACGCGATCGAGATAGGCGATAAAATAGCAGAGCATCAAAAAGGGGACGAGGCGCCAGGTGACCTTGTCCATCGTTCGTTTTTCAATCTCCGGCATTATTCTTTCCTCCCTAGGGCCTGGCGCGATTGGTTCGGCCTCGGCGCGTTCACAATGGTGTCGCGCCTGTTCGCCATGTGAGTTGACAAGAGATTGGCGCCTCACGCAAGCCTCACGCGCGCGGTTCAACGAGCAGGGGTTGCGTAATGCGGCGTCCGCGCCGAGACACGCCAAGCGCTGAAGCAACCAATGCGCGCAAGGACCGTTTCGCATCGGGCGCCATGCCAAGGGCGCCTTTGTCCCCATCAATAGGCCGCCGCGCGGCGCCGCCAGACTTGCGATTCGCCGCGCTATGGACCAATCAAGTCGCGGGAGACGCCGACATGAATTCAGCCGCCGCGACAAGGCCGGGCATGCCGCTTGCGACGATCGTCGCGGGCGCGTTGTTGATCGCCATGGGAATCTGGGCTTCGGTCAGCCTGCAGTCGTGGATCCTCGCGGCGCCGGCCGGCGCGGCGGGTCTTGCGCTGTGGCGCCGCGCTCTGACGTCGGGACCGTTGTCGCCGACGCAGATTGTTCTCGACGCGGCGGCTTTCGCCATCTTCGCCGTGATGCGCAACGATTCGATCGGCTTCTGGCAATTGCCCGGCCCCTGGAGCGACGTTCCCCATTTCAACGTCACCGGCGCTTTGATCGCTTACGTCGTCTATGTCGGCGGTTCACTCGCCGCGCTGCTGAGCCGGCATCGCGGCCTGCGCGCGATCGAGGCTGTGGGCCTCATCGCCGTTCCGTTCCTGTTCAACCTTGTGATGGTTCTGGGCGCCGACTGGCATATGCAGGAACTGGGCGCGCTGCTGAGCCCCGACGTTCCCCGCTCGTTCCAGGGCCAGGTGTTCATCGGCCGCATGGCGCTGCTGTTCGTCGTCGCCGAAGCGTTGCTGCTCGCCTATTCGACGATCGCGACGACCCGGCCGACGACCGATCTCAAGCTGCATGGGCTGATGCTGCTCGGCGCCGCGCTCGCCGCCTTGACGCCTCTCATCGCCAATCTCGCGCAGAGCGTCAGCGCGCCGTTTCTCGCCATCGCCGTCAGCGCGATTCTCGCCGCGCTCGCGCAGGCGCCGCTGTGGGGGATCGTCTATGTCATGACGGGCCTGACGCTCGATTTCCTGGGCGGCAGGCCGCCGACCTTTAGCGCTGCTTATGGCCATTGGCGCGCGGGATTCGTCAAAGGCGCCATTTACGGCGGCGTCTTCATGTTCCTTCTGCTTGCTATCGCCTTGCCCCTGCGCGAGCCGGCGTTCGTCGCGTTCGCCAAGACCAATGCGATTTGGCTGTCGCCGCTGCTCGGCCTGGCCTATCCGCTCATTCAGACTATCGTCGGCAGCGCCGACGGCACGCCGCCGTTCTTTGGCCGCTTGCGCAAGAACTATCACGATCCGCGCGCCTATGCGCGCGGAATCGTCGCGGGCGTCGGCGGCGCCTGGGCGCTGACCTCCGGCCTCAGCGACGCCAGCGGCGGCGCGCGGTTCCTGGCGATGTTCGTCGTCGGCGCGCTCGCTTATGGCGGCGTCGATCTTGTCTTCGATGCGGCGCGCATCGCGTCGGGCGAGCGCCGCACGCTGCAGACATGGCGGCTCTACGGCCTGGGAGTCCTGCTCGGCGGCCTCGTCGCCGGCGCGCTCGGCTGGTATTTCGACGCGGCGCAGATCAATGTCGTCGTCGCAAAATTCTGGGCCTATGCCGATGTGAATTACCGGCTGACCGGCCGCGCGCTCGGCGATTACAATGTCTATCCCCTGTTCAGCAAATATGGCCAGGTCAACCTTGGCGAAGTCGCGGGCGGCGTGCGCCTGTTCTATTCGGAATCACTCGCCGGGGTCATCAACTGGTCGATCGCCGCGCCTCTATTCGGCGTGAATTTCGTGCTGCTTTCGGCGCTCGTGGAGCGCAGCCTGCGGCCCATCAAGGGACTGCTCAGCGGCCAAGGCCTGGAGGGCCTTTTCGCGCAGACGGTGCGTGTGATGCGCTGGGGTCTGTGGATGTCGCCGGTCATCAATTCCTTCTTGCGCCAGTCGCCCGATCCGACCTGGTACAATCAGGACGGCGCGGTGCATACGCTGGTCTCGATCGGCGCCGATATCGGCATGCCCAGCGCCGACTTTCGCGCCTTCAGCCTCACGGTCTTTCTCGGCCTGCTCGCCTATGACTGGCTGCGCGTGCTGATCTGGTTCGACAATATGGGCTTGCGCGTCGCGACGCTGGTCAACCTCACGTTTGTCGGCGGCGATCGCGCGGATGAGGCGGCCGGCCGTTTCCTCGGCCATGCCCAGCGCACGCGCGTCATTCCGGACGGCATCCGCAGATTTTCGACCTGGGCGCCGCTGCTGATCCCCTTCTATATTCCGCGCGGCGCCGACTGGGACAAGGCCTGGACCGGCGCCGAGACTTTGCGCAACACCGGCGCCCCCTTGCCCGGCGCGGTGCGCGCGATGGCTGTCGCCTATGGAATCGCGGGGATTGTCATGGCTCTCGTCGCGCTCGTCATCGCCAGCCGCGCGCGTGAGAAACGCGGCGTCGCGGGCCCCGCGCTCGCCGGCGCGCCCGACGCGCTGAGCGCATTGCCGCGCAGCTTTTCTTTCAACAATGGCGCGGTCGGCGTCGACCTTGAGCGCGACGGGCGCGGCGCGGCCTTTGTGATGGGCGCGGCGCGCGACAGTTTCGCGATCGATCTGACGCGCCGCCCGCTCGACCCGCTGCAGTCGCGCGGCCAGTTCTTTTACATCAGCGAAGAAGGCGAGGCGCCCTGGTCGATCGGCTATGAGCCGGTGCGCCGCGCGGAGAGCTATCGCGTCGAGGAATCGGGGCGCAACGGCCTGATCATCGGCAATGAAATCGGCGGCGTCGACGCGCAGGTGGAAATCGGCCCCGATCCGCGCGACGCCGTCGTTTCATGGCGTGTGCGGCTTGCGGAAAAGTCGGGCCGGGCGCGCCGGTTGCGCGTGACGAGCTTTGCCGAAATCGCGGCGCATGAAACGGGCGCCTATGCGCGCGATCTCGATTTTGCCGGCATGCATGTCGAGACGTTTTTCATCGCGCAATTGAACGCGATTTTCGCGCGCAACCGCCTGTTGCGATCGCCGCGCGCCGGACGCAGCGAGATGGCGTTTTTCGCGGTGCGTCCGGGTTCTGAGGGCGTTCGGCTGGTCGGCTACGAGGATTCGCGTGCGCGTTTCATCGGCGAGGGCTCGCTGGCCCATCCGACGGGCATTGGCGCGCTGCGTTGGCGCAAGACCGACGACGAAGGCAAGCTCTGGAGCTTCGATCCGGCCGCGAGCCTCACGCTGGAAGTCGAACTCGGCGCCCATGGCGTCGCCGAGATCGAATTCATCGCCGGGCGCGCCGACAATGAGCGCGAAGCGGCGGACCTTATCGCGCGCCGCCTCGATCTCGCGCCGATCGCCGATCCCGACCTTGCGAGCCGCATCTATCACAGCCGTTCGGTCGAGCCGACATTCGCCCTGCACAGCCGCTGGCCCTTCTCGTTTTCCCCTGACGGCGCCGAGTTTCGTCTGACTCATCGGACGCCGCGTCCCTGGGCGCATGTGATGGCCAATGAGCAGGGCGCCGGCGTCGTCGTCGCCAATGATGGCGCGGTCTATTCCTTCTTCGGCAATGCGCAGCAAAACGGCCTGACGCCGTTCCGCTTCGACAGCGTCACGACGCCGCAGCCGGGCCAGGTGATCTACATCCACGATCTCGATACGGGCGAAGTCGATGCGCCGGGCTTTGCGCCGTTCCAGCGCGAGGACGCGACCCATGATGTCGTCTTCGAGCCGGGCGTCGCGACATTCCGCAAGACGCGCGGCGCGCTCGCCACCGATTATTGCGTGTTCGTGCCGCCCGACTATCCCGGCGACATGCGGCTGCTGACGCTGCGCAACCTTGGCGACAAGAATTTGCGCCTGCGCGTGACGCCGTTCTTCGACATCGTGCTTGGCGAGGACGCCAACAACACCAGGGATATTATCAAGACGACGATCGTCGACGACGTCCTGATGTTTGAGAATCCGAAGAACGATTTTCAGCGCGGAATCGCCTTTGCCGCGACCAGCCTGTTCGACCCGACCAGGGAGACCATCCGCACGCGGTTCTTCGGCGGGGCGGGGCGCAATATCATATCGCCGGTCATGGTCGAGACAGGAGCGGCGGATGCTTCCCAGCACGACGATGGGCGCAGGGTCGCGGTCTTTTCGCGCGACATCGAAATCGCGCCCGGCGCGCAGACGACGATCGCGATCGTAATGGGCCAGGCGTCCGATCGCATCCTTGCGCTCAACGCCGCCCGCGCGGCGCGCGTTGCCGATGTCGAAGCCCATCTTGCCGCGACCCGCGCCCATTGGGCGGAGGTGTTGGGCAAAGTTCGCGTCACGACCAACCGCCCCGATTTCGACCGACTGGTGAACACCTGGCTGCCTTACCAGACGATCGCGGCGCGCCTGTTTGGCCGCGTCGGGCCCAATCAGCGCGGCGGCGCCTTCGGCTATCGCGATCAATTGCAAGATGTGTTGCCGCTGATCTTCATCGAGCCGCGCCTCGCCCGCAAACAGATCGTGCTGCACGCCGGCCAGCAATTCCTTGAAGGCGATGTGCTGAAATGGTGGCATCGCGCGCCCAATGGCGAGACCGGCCTTGGCCAGCGCACCAAGGCGAGCGATCCGCATCTGTGGCTGCCCTATGTGCTCTCGCGCTATGTCGCGGCGACCGGCGATAAGGGCGTGCTCGACGAGAATGTCTCCTATCTCGAAGGGCCCGGCGCGCCCGATGGCGAGGACACCTGGGTGATCGCGCCGCGCGCGTCGCGTGAAAGCGGCGACGTCTATGAACATTGCCGCCGCGCGATCGACTATACGCTGCGCCATCTCGGCGCCAACGGCCTGCCGCTGCTGGGCGCTGGCGACTGGAACGACGGCATCGATGCGCTCGGCAGGGAAGGGCGCGGCACCAGCGTCTGGATGGGCTTCTTCTTCTATGACGTGCTGACGCGCTTCATTCCGCTGGCCGAGGCCAAGGGCGATCCCGCCTTCGCCGAACGCTGCGAGAGCGCCCGCGCGGCCTTACGCGGCGCGTTGGAAGTCGGCTGGCAGGGAACGCATTACGCGCTCGATTTCGCCGACAGCGGCCAAGCGCTTGATATGCCCAATGCGATGACGACGGGATGGCCGGCCTATTCGGGCGCCGTCGATCATGCGCGCGGAATCGCCGCCATCGAAGGCGGCCTCAAGAGCATCGAGCGCGCCAATCGCATCCTGCTCTTGGAAAAACCGTTCTTCGAACACAGCACGCCCTATCCCGGCCGCATCGCCGATTATCCGCCCGGCGTGCGCGAAAACGGTGGCCAATACAGCCATGGCGCATCCTGGATCATCGACGGTTTCGTGCGCCTTTCGGAAGAAGCGCGCGCCACGGGCGATGCGGCGGGCGCCGCCGGCCTGATGGCGCGGGCGTTCACGATTTTCGAGAAGATATCGCCGCTGAAAAAGACTGATCCCGACAATCTCGCGCGCTATGGCCTCGCGCCCAACCAGCAACCCGCCGACATTTACGACGGCTACGGCCATGATGGGCGCGGCGGCTGGTCCTGGTACACCGGCTCGGCGGCGCGCATGCTGTCGGCGGCCTATGCGATGCTCGGCGTGAAGATGGTCGATGGAGAGGTTGTGGTCGCGCCCGAATTGTTCGAGGCGAAGGGGGAGTTGCAGGTCGAGACGTTGCGCGCCGGCGGGCTGGAGCGGCGCCGGACGACCGCCGGACTGGCGCCCGCGGCAAGCGAGGGCGACGACGCGGTCGAGACAGCGGCGGGTTAACGGGGAAGGCGGCGGATGGTGGCCAGGACTCGCCGAGCCGCGATAGCGGCGATCGCCGCCCTCGCTGTCCCGGCCATGCTCGCCCGTTGCCAAGCAGCCGATTGGCCGCCGGTCGATCCCGGAGAGCCGCGGGCGCGCGTCGCCCTCACCGCCGAATGGGTCGCCGGGCTGCGCGGTCTGCGAAGTTTTCAGGGCCTTCAGGACGCCATTGGGGCGCGCGGCCGGATCATTGCGTTCGAGACCAAGAGCGAGACGCCGCGCGTCGTCTATAGCTGGACGGGCGCGGCCCAAAGCGGGCGCATGCGCGCCTTCGTTTATCGAGATGGCGGCTTTGCCGCGGTCGTCACGCTCAAGGGAGGCGGCGAGGCCGTGCTCAACAATTTCGGCGCCTTTGTCTGCCCGATATGCGCGCCGCCGGTCGACGCCTGCGGGGAGCGACCGTCATGGGTCCCCCATGATCTGCACTGGGACAATTTCGACTGCGCCCACACCATAACCGGTCCGCAAAGCCTGTATCCGCAAGATCCTTGATTCCCAAGGACGTTTCCGCTTCCGCCGGCTGGCGAACATCGAGGACTTAGCGGGCGCCGGCGAAGCGCCCTTCGCGCGTTTCACAGTTAATTCGGCCGTTCGCGATTCTTTTCTCGCCGAATCGAGTTTGAGGCGTTAGACCTCGGCTCCCATGGCTCGCTATATTTTCATCACCGGCGGCGTGGTTTCCTCGCTTGGCAAAGGTTTGGCTTCGGCGGCGCTCGGCGCCCTGCTGCAGGCGCGCGGCTATACCGTGCGCCTGCGCAAGCTTGACCCCTACCTCAATGTCGATCCCGGGACCATGAGCCCGACCCAGCACGGCGAGGTCTTTGTCACCGACGACGGCGCCGAGACCGATCTCGACCTTGGCCATTACGAGCGCTTCACCGGCCGCTCGGCCAACAAGCGCGACAATATCACCACCGGGCGCATCTATCAGGAAATCATCGCCAAGGAGCGGCGCGGCGACTTCCTCGGCGCGACGGTCCAGGTGATCCCCCATGTCACCAACGCCATCAAGGAATTCGTGCTTGAAGGCAATGACGGCGTCGATTTCGTGCTGGTCGAGATTGGCGGCACGGTCGGCGATATCGAGGGCCTGCCGTTCTTCGAGGCGATCCGGCAGCTCGGCAACGATCTGCCCAAAGGCCATTGCGTCTATATTCATCTGACTCTTTTACCGTTCATCCCAAGCGCGGGAGAACTAAAGACAAAACCGACGCAGCATTCGGTCAAAGAGCTGCGCTCGATCGGCATCCAGCCCGATATTCTGCTGTGCCGCACCGATCGCGAAATCCCCAGGGAGGAGCGCCGCAAGCTCGGCCTGTTCTGCAATGTGCGCGAGAGCGCCGTGATCGAGGCGCGCGACGTCGGATCGATCTACGATGTGCCGCGCGCCTATCATGATGCGGGTCTCGACCGCGAGGTGCTATCCGCCTTCGGCATCGAACCGGCGCCCAAGCCCAATATGAGCCGCTGGGCGGGCGTGACCAAGGCGTTCCATAATCCCGAGGGCGAGGTGACGATCGCCATTGTCGGCAAATATACCGGCCTCAAGGACGCCTATAAGTCGCTGATCGAGGCGCTGACCCATGGCGGCATCGCCAATCGCGTCAAGGTCAAGCTCGACTGGATCGAGAGCGAGATTTTCGAGGGCGCCGACCCCGCCCCCCATCTTGAGGGCGTCCACGGCATTCTGGTGCCCGGCGGCTTCGGGCCGCGCGGCGCCGAGGGCAAGATCCTCGCCGCCAAATTCGCCCGGGAGCGCAAGGTGCCCTATCTCGGCATTTGCTTTGGCATGCAGATGGCGGTGATTGAAGCGACGCGTTCACTGGCCGGCGTAAGCCAAGCAAATTCCAGCGAATTTGGTCCGACAGCGGAGCCCGTCGTCGGCCTGATGACGGAATGGCTGCGCGGCAATGAACTCGAGCAGCGGCGCGCCGAGGGCGATCTGGGCGGCACGATGCGGCTTGGCGCCTATCGCGCCGATCTGCTGGAGGGCTCGAAGATCGCCGCGATCTACGGCAAGACCGAAATCTCCGAACGCCATCGCCATCGCTACGAGGTCAACACCGCCTATCGCGAGCGCCTGGAGGCCAAAGGCCTGCTGTTCGCCGGTATGTCGCCCGACGGGTTGTTGCCCGAGACCGTCGAATTCGTCGATCACCCCTGGTTTATCGGCGTGCAATATCATCCCGAATTGAAATCGCGCCCGTTCGAACCGCATCCTTTGTTTGCGAGCTTCATCGCCGCGGCGAAGGCGCAATCGCGGCTGGTGTAGCGCGCGCCCAAAGCTCATTGCCGAGCGGCGTCGGGATGGGCTATGGAACGCGCGCTCCAACGGACGAATGCTTCGCGTTCGCCGCGGGGAAGGGTGGCCGAGTGGTTTAAGGCAGCGGTCTTGAAAACCGCCGTGGGTGCAAGCCCACCGTGAGTTCGAATCTCACCCCTTCCGCCATTTCAGAACAGAACTGCGAACGCCATGAGCAACGCCCAGGGTCAGGCCGCCGTGCCGAGCGGGGTCGCGCGTTCGATCCGCTCGCGCTCGCGGGGACTATTCATCGCCTCCCACAGGTCGCTGCGCCGCTGCACATTCAGCCAGAAGTCCGGACTGTTGCCGAAGACACGCGCGAGGATGAGCGCGGTCGCAGCAGTCACGGTCCGGCGGTTGTTGCACAGCTCGTTGACATGCTTGCGCTGAACGCCCATTGCCTCGGCCAGCGCGGCTTGGGTTAGTCCCATCGGTTGCATGAACTCTTCCACCAGGATTTCGCCGACCGTGGCCGGCTTGCGCTTCGTCGTCACCATGGTTCGCCTCATCTGTAGCTGTGGTTGTCGAGATAGACGCCTTCCGCGTCGCCCCGGCTGCCGTCCCAACGGAAAACCAGCCGCCATTGGCTGTTGACGCGGATCGAGTGGAACCCAACCAGATTGCCGCGCAGCTTTTCGAAGTGATTGCTGGGCGGCGCCCGCAAGTCCTGATCGGTTGTCGCATCGTCGATCATCTGGAGCCTGCGGAAGAGCCGGCCTTCGATGTCGGACGGAATGTGCCGCGACCGCGCGTCTTCGACGAAGAACGCGCGCAGCCACTCGTCCCGAAAGCGCACAATCACGCGGCGGCTCCGTTCATGTGTCTATGTACCACTCCTTGGTACAAAGCGCAATGGCGAAAACCAGAATCGTAGCGACTCGCGTTCGATTGATTGATATCATCGAACTTTCGGCCCGACGCGACAGCAGGGGGGGCGTTCTGAGGGAGGTGACGCCGCGCTTTCGGCCGCGCCTCACTTCCGCCGTTCCTCGTGGAGCCAACTGACATAGTCGGGTAGCCTCAGCGAATTGTGCGCCTGCCCGGAGCCTTCGCTGTGCGACGGCGCCTCTCCCGACGCCTGCATAGCGGCGAGCGTGGCGTTGCGGGCGTCGAGTTCCTCCGGCGTGCGCGGCATGAGAAGGCTGCCGCCCTCCCTGGAGGCCAGCGCCTGGTTCGCTTCCATGAACGGCCGCGCTATTCGTTCATAGGAAGCAAAGGCGTCGACGGGATCGGCATGGGCCGCCAGCTCTCCGGCAAGCACATAGGCGCCGACCAGGGCGAGGCTGGAGCCCTGTCCCGACAAGAACGAGGGCGCGTGAGCGGCGTCGCCGACCAGCGCCACACGGCCGGACGACCAGCGCGGCATGTGAATCTGACTGACCGTGTCGAAGAAGAGGTCATCCGCGCGCTGCATGGCCGCGACCAAACGTCGAATTATCCAGCCGCCGCCGCCGAAAATCTCCGCCGTCCGCTGGCGTTGCTTGTCGAGGTCCGTGTTCGAATGAAACGGCGGTTCATCCGTGGCGAAGTTCAGGAAGGCGTGAAGCGTGCGACTGTCGCCCACCGCATAGACGCCTGCAAGACGGCCCGGTTCGGCATAGACGACGGCTTCGTGTGACAGGCCAAGATCGTTCGGCAGCGAGAAGAGGTTGAAGCAAAAACCAAGATAGCGGTTGAACGGCGCTTCCGGCCCGAACGCCAGAGCGCGCGTGTTTGAGTGCATGCCATCCGCGCCGATCGCGATATCGAACCGCTGTTCCGCTCCGCTTCTGAAGCGGACGTCCACGCCAGCCCCATCGTCCTCCAGAGCGTCGATCGAGTCGTCGAAGCGGTAGCGGACCTCCCGGTCGCGCGTGAGATCGTACAAAACCGAAGTCAGTTCGCCACGCGGCAATTCGATGTCACGACCGGCTGCGCCGCCGGACAGGTCCTCCGGGGCGATGGCGGCGATCGGATTTCCATCGGCATCGACGAATGTCAGCCTCCGCGTGTGGATATGGGCGGCCTGGAGTTGCGAAAGCACGCCCATGCGTTCGACGACGTCGATCGCCGTGCCGCGCACATCGATAGGGTAGCCGCCGCTGCGAATGGCGGCCGCCCGCTCGACCACCGTGACATCGAAGCCATAGCGATCAAGCCAATAGGCTAGCGCCGGTCCGGCAATGCTGGCTCCGGAGATCAGGACCGAGCGGGATTTGGCGCCTTGCGTCTCGAACATACGACTTCTCCAACCAGATAAGATGCGATATGTATCTTATCTGGTTGAGGCTGGATGGTCAATAGGATGCGACATGCATCTTAAGTGGAGGCACGATGAAGGACGACAAAATCCGACGGCGGCGGGGCGCCCAGCTGGAGGACGCGATCCTGGACGCCGCCTGGGATGAACTGGTTGAGCAGGGCTATCCTGGACTCACGCTGGAGGGCGTCGCCAAGCGTGCGGACACCAGTCGACCTGTGCTCCATCGGCGTTGGCCGAGCCGCACTGCACTCGCAACGGCGGCGCTGGGCCGGCATCTTGCGCAGAACCCGATCGTCGTGCCCGATCTCGGCAGCGTTCGCGAGGAACTCCGCCTTCTGCTTCGCGGGCTGTCCGACCGCGCCCGGCCTGACATGATCAGGCTGCTTTTCGACATGCAGAAGGACCTGGCGGACAAGCATTCCAACCTGGCGGAGATGAGGGCGCATCTGCGGGCGCAGATCGTCGACTCCGACGTCATGCAACCTATCCTAAGACGCGCGATCGATCGGGGTGAGATCGCCGCCGCCCGCCTCACCCCGCGGATCATATCGCTTCCGACGGACCTGGCGCGCCATGAGATCCTGATGACCTTCAAGCCCTTGTCGGACGAAGCCATCAAAGAGATTGTCGATGAGGTTTTCCTGCCGCTGGTGAGCCCAAGGGATCAGCGGAGCTCTTCGTGAGCGATCAACGCGGCGGCGATATCGCGAGGCTCGCTGATGGCGAGAGAACTATCAAATATCTGGTTAATAAATTGAAATCGTTGTAATAATTATCGAACAACGGTCGGTGTGCGCGCTTCAGCGGACAAGGGAAAGCTGGATCGCGCCGGGCGTCAACGGATGAAAAATGGCTGAGCAAATAACGGGCCCGGATGAACCGCCAGAAGACGAGAACCGGGACGGCGCGAACATCGCGGCGGTGATCTTCATCATCGCGCTGGTCATAGGCGGCATTTGGCTATTCAATAAGCTCAATTCTTCCAACGACATGCTCAACTGCGTGGCGTCCGGCCGCACCAATTGTCACCCGATCGCTCCCGCCGATGCGCCTTAACATCGCGCCATATTCCCGTCCGAATCGGTCGCCGCTGGAGGGCCGCTTGGTGGGTAGTCCCGTTTTGCTGCGATGCAATCGCGGCGCTGTAAGGCGATGAGTAATTCGCCGAGACCGGACTACCGAATGTGTAGGCCAACCCGAGGCGAACGGCATCCAAATCGTGGTTGAAGCGAGACGTCGCGTTCGCCGTTGTGAGATGAAGCCTCTCACCTTCACCGTAACAGGCATTATTGAATTCGGAGTCGATTGCGATGTCCTGATCCCAAACATGGCGTGCGATCTCATCGAACGCGCGTCGGCGACGGCCTCTTGACCGGCACGCATCCTGCTAGACGCCACGGCCGCCGGCCCACGCCGGCGGCCGTTTCCGTGCTGCGCCTTGATTCAAAATTTGTAATTGACGCCCGCGTGCGCAATGTTCTCCTGGAAACGGCTGCTCGCCTTAAAGCCGCACCCGCTTGCGGTTGGGTTCGCGTTGCACGAGACGCCGCCGGCGACCTGAGCGGCGGTTGCATTCAGCTTGCCAAGGTTGGCGTAGAGATATTCGCCTTTGATCGACCAATTGGCGTTGAGCGCGACTTCGACGCCCCCGCCCAGCGTCCCGCCGACCTTGGTGGCGGAATTGCCGCCGACCGCGCAAGAATCGCCCGGGCAAGCCGCCAGGTTTGCAAATAGGGTGTCTTGTGTTCTGAAACTCACCTTTACGGCGCCATAGGCAAGACCGCCCGTGCCATAGACGAGGACGTTCGGCATCGGCAGGAAACCGGCCCGAAGGCGGGCGGTGCCGAACCAATCCAGCGTTTTCGAAATGGAAGTCGCGAACGGGTCGAAAACGACCCGCGTCGGCACGGGGGTCAGGCTTTCCGAGCCATTGATTTGGGCCCATTGAAGATCGGTCTCGAGGCCCAGCACCCAAGACGGCTCCACCTGCCAATTGTAGCCGATCTGGCCGCCCACAAGGCCGCCGCCGCTGTTCAGGCTGAGGGAGGTCGGAAATATATTAGCCGAAAAGAACCTCGCCAGGGATGGATCGCCAGAAAGCCGCCCATTCTGGCCATCCCAGCCATAGCCGGCGTTAACGCCGATATAAAAACCGGTCCAGTTATAGGGAGCAGGCGGCGGCGGATCCGGCATGCCCTTCCTGGTGGGAAGGTCGGCGGCCAGGGCCGGTCCGATCCACAACAGCGCCAAGGCGACGGCGAAACCGCGTTTCTTCATCCAGCAGACCCCCGCTTGCCGAACGCTTCACTGCGTCAGGACAATCGCTTCTGCTGACAGGTAGCTGAAAAAGGCGATCGGTCGCGTCGCCCGATCGGGGGATGGGGTCGAGCTTCCTCCGCGCTTTCGATGCAAGCTGTCGTGCGAGCGGATTCGTTCACGCCCTTAATGCGCCGCCTCGCCTGGCTTCCCATATTCCCATTGCGCGCCGATGCCGGCGTTCGATCCGCCCGTCGCGTCGACGCCGCTTTGCAGGCGAATGTGGCGGGTGATGTCGAGATCGACGGAAACGCCATTGTCCTCCGGCTTGCTGCCGGTGTTGACGCCGATGCTGATGCGGTCGCTGATCGCTTTCTTGGCGCCGAGCATCGGATTTCCGTTGGCGTCAGTGCCGACGTCGAGACTGTCGACGCCCAAAGTCTTGCGCATTTTCTCGAAATTGTCGCTGCCGCCGGACAGCGTCGAGGCGGTGTTGGCCAGCTCCAGCGCGTGGAAGGGCGAGAGGCTGCCCGAGGGCTTCTCGAACAGAACGCGCGAAAGAATTTCGTCCTGCGGCAAGCTCGGCTGCGAGGTGAAGGCGAAGACCGGCTGGTTCGCCGGTCCCGTCACCTCGATGTTGGCGGTGACGTCGCCCGCCACAGTCTGGGCGATGAAATTGAGCTCGGGCATCGTGTCGCCATGGAATTTGGCGCTTCCCTGCGTGAAATCGAGCTGCTTGCCGACCAAGGACAAGGTTCCGCGCCTCAGATCGAAGCCGCCGGATATCTGGGGATTGGCCGATGTGCCGGCGACTTTCAAATCGCCGCTGAGTTCTGCGTCGATGCCGCGCCCACGCACGAAGATGCGGTTCGGGGCCGAGATGGTCAGCGCCAGCTTGGCGTTGAACGGCGGCGCTCGCTTGGCCGCGTTCTTCGCCTTGGCGTCCATGGCGAGACGCGCCTTGGCGGTCGCGCCTGGCTTGACATGGATCGTCCCGTCGATCGGCCGCAGATTGCCCGGCAATCGGTCCGGCACGCTGATGTCCATCGACGTAATGCCGATGCGGCCGCTGACATGCGGGTCTTGCGCCAGCGCGCCGGTCAAATCCAACGCCAGATCGGCGCTGGCGGAGACGATTTCGTTGGAGATCAGTTGCGCCTTCTGTCCTGTGATGCGGATCGTTCCGGGAAAGCCGGCGCCGGCGTCGAGTCGCACCTGGCCCGCCACATTCAGCGCGCCGCCATTGGGCGTCGTCGCATTGATGCGGTCGATGGTGATCTGATCGCCGCGCCCGCTGATCTTGGCGTCGATCTTCTCCAGCTTCACGCCGGCTTCCGCGTCGGTGAAACCGCCATTGGTCATCACGACGGAGCCCTGCGCCTGGGGCTTGGACGCCGGCCCGCGCAATTGCGCGTCGATGATGGCTTCGCCCGTCACGCGCCGTCCCGAAGCCGCCAGCATGCCGTTGGCGGCCGCGGCTTCGAGCTTGCCTTGCGCCTTGATGTCGAGATCGCCGGCGCTGCTCAAGGGCGCGCTGCCGGTCAGGCGCAGATTGCCCGCCGGCCCGGCGTTGATGGAGACGTCGAGCGTCGTCCGCCCACCGCCAAGGCGGCCCGTTCCGCGCAGATCGATCGCGGCGAGGCCGGCGTCTCGGCTTTGCGGCGCCGTCAGGCGATTGAGGGCGAGGCGCCAGTCGCCGGCCGGTTCGCCGGGCGTTCCCGCCAGCGCCGCGTCGGCGTCCATCGTGCCTGTCAGGCCGAGGCCCGGCGCCGCGATATTGGCCACGGCGAGGGGCAGCGCCTTGACGGCGAGCTTGGCGTCAAGCGTTGCGCCGACGCGCCCATCGAGCGTCAATCGCCCGCCGCCGGAGGTCAGGGCCAGGCCTTTGACGTCGATGCCGCCATCCGCCAGCGTCAGGGTCGCTGGTCCAGCTAGCGCGAGTCTTTGGCCATTGCCCTGCGCGCTCAGGTTGGCGAGCTCCAGCCGCATCGGCGGATCGACGACGAGCCGGGCCTGGCTCTTCAGGGCGATCGCGCGGAATTGTCCGCTGAGGTCAAGATCGCTGCCATCCGTCGCGCCTTTCGCCTTCAAGCGCATATCGGCGATGGTCTGGCCGCCAGCCAGCGCTTTGGCGACATTGATCATACCGTCGGCAATCGGCCGGCTTCGGACGTCGCTCAGCGTCAGGTTGGCGTCGAGCCCTTCGACGTGGTTGGCGCCGATGTCGAGCCTGGCGCTATGGGCCGTCAGCGCGGCGTTTTGCTTGTTATCGGCGGCTGTGAGTTCGATCTGGCTCTTGATCGCGCCGCCAAGTTTGGTCAGCGCGAGCGGCGAGAGATCGTCGAGATTGTCAGTGTTGAAGGCAAGCGCGCCATTGGCGAAGAAACGGGCGTCGAGTTTGACGCCGCCGTTGAGATGGGCGGAGCCGAGATCGAGGCGCAGCCGATCGGCGAACCAGCCTCCGTCGGCTTGTTTGGCGATATGGAAATCGGCGTCGAGGGGCTTCTGGTCGATGGCGCCGGCCAGAGTCGTCTCCGAGTCGATCAATCCGGTGATATCGCGCGCCTTCGCCTCGAGCGCGAGCCCTTGCGTCGGCCGATCCATCAAACGCCCCTCGTCGAGCGTCAGCTTCACATCGCCGTCGAGATGGTGAAGCGCGCCGGTCAGCGCGGCGACGATGCGCGCTTTGCCCGTTGCGTGCGGGTCGAGAAAATGGATCTCCGGCACATCGATTTGGGCGTTGACGGAAGCCTTTTGCTCTGTCGCGGCGCCGTCAATTTGCATTTGGCCATGCGCGCCGGTCAGGACGAGATTTTGAAAGCCGAAGCCACCGTTCGGCAAAGTCTGCGCGGCGCCGGTCAGCCCGAGCCGTCCGCCGGCGAACCCGTCGGCCGCCGCGACGCCCGTCGCGAAATCGTTGACCTTTGCGTCAAGCGCGGCCGTGAACGCGCCTTTATCCGGCGCGCCATCGAGATCGGCGGCGATATCGGCCGCGCCCTTCAGGGCGACATTGGCGATTTCGGCGAAGCGGCTGAGATCGGGCGCTTGCAGCGAGAGCTTGCCATGCACAGCCTTCGGACCGGCGAGGCCCGTATAATCCGCGCTGACGCTTTGCGTCGTGAGATGAAAGGCGTCGATTTGCGTCGCGCCGTCGAGCGCCGCATTGGCGCGCAGGGTCAGCGTCAGCGTCTGGCCGAGCGCCTTGTTCAAAGCCGCGTCGGCCAGGGCGAGGCCGTCCGCCTTGACGTCAGCGGCTAGCGCGATTTTCGTCGCGGCATCGCTCAACAGGCCATTGGGCTTGGCGACGAAGGTCGCCGCGACGTCGCCGAGCTGTCCCTGCGGGCTGCGCAATTGCGCGGCGTCGAACTGGGCGTCGATCCGCGGTCCGGCAGCCGGACCTTTGACGGTCGCATGGAGGTCGAGCTTGCCGACGCCCGTTGGGCCATGATTGTCGGCGTTTGGAATGGCGCCTGCATGAATCGACAGGTCGAGATTTTGATCGGCGTTGACGCCGCCGTTGAAGTCGAGCGCGGCGTTCTTCGAGGCGAGGTTGAATTTGTCGATTTTGACCGAACTGTCGTCGCCGAGGAAAATATCGCCGTTCAGCGCCGTCTGGCCGGCGAAGACGGCGCCGGCAAGGGGCGGCATCAGGCCTTCAATCTGCGATTTCAAGTCGATCGTCAGTCGGCGGCCCGGTCCGTTGCGATTGAGGTTGATCTGGCCGCTGGCGCCGATCGTCGGACCGGCGTCGAAGACCATATTGGCGGCGAAAGAATCGAGCGGCCCGGCGCCGTCGAGGCTGAACTTGACCGGCGGCAGGCCGGGAATATTGGCGAGGCGGGCGAGCAAGCCGCCGGCCGGCTCGTCGAACTTCAACGCAAGGGTCAGGGTCTTGCTCGCCGGGATGAAGCCGAGCTTGGCGGCGAATGAACCCGCCGCGTCGAGGCGATGCGCGTCGAGATGCATGTCGAGGCCTTCGCTGGGCGGCCCGAGCGTCGCAGCGCCCGCTATTCCGAGTTGAGCGGCGGTTCCGACGATCGGTTCGCCCAGCGACAAATTGCTGACGCCAAATTGCTTGATGATCACTTTGAGCGGCAAGTCGGGCAGGATCGACGCGTAGTCGATTTTCGGCGCATTCGGATCGACGGGAGCGGGCAGGGGTTTGCGCAGGATTTCAAGCTTGCCGATCTCCAATTGATCGACTTCCAGCCGGCGCTTGAATAAGGCGAGTCGATTCCAGACGAGCCGCGCCTTGTCGAGCTTCAGCCATGGGCCGTTGCGGTCGGACAAGACGATGTCGCTGATCGTGGCGTCGGAAGAGAGCGCGCCGTCGACAGCGCCGATCGAAACCTGCGTCGTCGGCGAGGACAAAGCCTTGGAGATGAGATCGGCGAGCACGCCCTTGTCGCTGTCGGCGCCGAGCGACGGCGCGGCGGCGAGCCAAGCCGTGGCCAGTAGCGTCGCCCCGCCAATCAACTTCCGCGACGCCGATAGAATTTTCCTCATCAGAAGGACTGCCCGATGCTGACATAGACCGCGACCGGCTTGTCGCCGGGGCGCGGATTGAGCGGCGCGGCGACGTCGAGCCGGATCGGACCGATCGACGTATAATAGCGAAACCCCAGCCCCGCCGCCATTTGCAGCGGTTGTTTGAAATCGGGCGCGCTGCCAGCGAAGGCGTTCCCGGCGTCAAAAAAAGGCACGAGGCCGATGGTCGAGGTTATCTTGACGCGCAATTCGGCCGAAGTCTCGAACAGGCTGCGGCCGCCGATGATCGAATCGCCGGGACCGGCCGGACCGACGGATTGATAGGCGTAGCCGCGCACCGAACCGCCGCCGCCGGCGTAGAAGCGCATATTGGCGGGAATATCGTCGAGCGCGGCGCCCGTCAGCGAACCGAACGCGACGCGCCCGGCCAAGATGTAGTTGGAATCCTCATCGAGAGAATAGTACGTCGAGCCGCTCGCCTTCATCTCGACGAGATTGACAGTCGAGCCAAGAAACATCGGATAGGGCGCGATGGTGGCGTTCAGCCGTACGCCGCGCGTCGGGTCGAGCTTGCTGTCGGTCGAATCATAGAGGAGCGAGATGGGCGCGCCGATCAGCGTGTAATCGATCTTGCCCAGGATGTCGGTCGTCGACCCGCGCTGCGCTTCGACGCCGACCTGAAGCGACAGCGTGTCGCTGAAGCGATGGCGAATGGCGGCCGTCAGATCGACGTCGTTCAGCGTATAGCCGATATAGCTCGCATTGTTGGTGCTGACGCGCTGGGCGAGGCCGTCGATCAGCAGATCGTTGGTCGAGCCGCCCAGGGCCGGCTTCATGAAACTCGCCGAGAGCCTGCCGCCGATATCGACAGACTTGAACTGGCCATAGGTCTGGATCAGGCCATCGTTGGGCGGGGCGTAAAGCAGGTCGCCTTCGAGGCGCAGGCGCTCGGCGCCGCCAAAGACATTGCGGTCCTCCCAATAGACCTGCGACGTCGGGCCCTCGGTGGTCGAATATTTGGCCGAAGCCCCGATGGCGTAGGGCTGGCGGTCCTCGACCTCGACTTTGATGGGCAGATTGCCGTTGGCGTCGAGCTTGCCGGCTTCCGTGATTCGCACCGAGCCGACGGCGGGAATCTCGCGGATGCTGGTCTTCGTGTCGGTCAGGACTTTGGGCGAATAGGGGTCGCCCGGCTCGATATAGATGTAAGAGCGCACGATGCTCGGATCGAAGCCCTGCGGCCCTGAAATGTCGACTTCGCCAAAGCCCGCCTTGGGGCCGGGATCAAGCACGATCGTCACGTCCATCGTATGGGCGCTGTGATCGACGATCGGCGTGATCGAGTCGACCTTGGCCAAGGGATGCGCCTGAGCCCGGAAAGAATCGATCATGCGCGCCTGCGCGGCGCGCAGTTCGTTAGCGCTGGCGGGATCGCCGGGCTTGAGGCCGATGACCTTGCCGGGCAATTGGTCGGCGGTGAAAGGCTCGTTGGGCTTGGCGTTCAGGACGCGGATCGAGCGCAGTGTGAATTGCGCGCCTGGCGCGATGGCGACCTGGATCGGGACGACCGCCCGATTGCGATAGGATTCGGCCGCGTGGGAAAAGGCGGCGAAATCCTGATCGCCGATCTTGAGCGACGCACGATCGACCGACATGGCGACGCTGGCGTCGTAATAGCCCGCGCCCCACAAGGCGTCGACGATCGGCGCAAAATCCTTCATCGCGCGGCGGGCCAGCGAGTCGCCGTCGAGCGGGGCGTCGTGGCGCAATTTATAAAGGCTGGAGGCGTCCTGCGCCGATTGAAGCAAACCCTTGTCGTCGCCCTCGACCTTGAATGTCACGACATAGGGCAGCGCGTCCTGCGAGATCGCCGGCGGCGTATCGTCCGAACCCCAGAGGCCGAAAAAATCGAACGCCAATGCGCGACTGTTTGCGCAAGGCAGGGCCGCGATGAGAGCGGCGGCCAGACTCGCAAACCAGCCCCGTCGCCGCCATATCAACGAAATGCCCACGGCGATCGGCTCCTACGCAACACGATTGTCGGCAAATTACGACGAAGTTCATGAAACGCAAATTTGGCCGGTGCGACGGCGGCGCGGCAATTCACAGGGGCGCGGATGCTGCACGTTTGCGTCAATTGACGCGTTGAGCGCGGTGAAATCCGGGGCCAGATGAAAGAGGGCCGCGCGTCAATAGGGATCTTGAGCCGCATTTGGAGCGTCGTTCGCAGCGGAGATGACAGACATCGACGGCATGCGTGTGACGCACAATCGATCCGGGGGAGATAGCCCCCGCTTGGCGACCAAACAACACGGCGCGCCTCGGCCAGCCGCCAAAGCCGGAGACGGGTTCCCGTCGCGATACGCAACATCGACATCTCCAGTCGGGAAGTCGTCGGCCCCGGTCCGCTATTCTGCTTGCAACCTTTGTGGCTCCTTCCGCGTTCACCGCTCGCCACAGTCGCCCTTTGAAGGTTGGGGATGACGATCGGCTGGACGCTAAACAAGGAAAAACTCATGTCATTACCTCATCGAATAGGCCGCTCTCTGGCGGCGCTCGCGCTCGCCGGCGCTACGATCCTGGCGGCGTCGACCGCCCAGGCTGCGATGGCGCCGGCGCCCGTGAGCGTCTATGCGGCGTCCGATATCGAGTCGGCAGGCTGCCTGCTCGGCGCTCATGTCGGACCTCTGGGCGCCTGCGTTGGCGGCTATCATCATGACCGTCATTGCTGGGTCAATCGTTGGGGCCATCGGGTCTGCAACTGATCGAGCGCCGTTTGCGGCGATAGGCTGCTCTCAATGAGAAATGGTCGCCGGAATCATTCCGGCGACCATGAAAATATTCGCGAGCAACATTGAAAGTCCTAAAAGTCCGCGCGCGCCACCCGTCCGGTCTGCGGCTCGACCGGCGCTTTGGCGAGAGCCTCAGGCGCACCCGATAGACCTGCAGATTTTCGGAAACCCGCTGCACATAATCGCGCGTATCGTCGCCGGTCGTGGCCCACCATTTGCTTCCGATTGAACGATATTCCGCGAATGAGCCGCCGATCGCCGCATGGGATCGGCACTGCCATCCCTATGAGCGTAGCGGGCCGCTTGATATGACTACTATTTTCGACAGATTTTCCTTGCGGGAGCGTGTGGCGCTCATCACGGGAGGCGGGCGTGGGCTTGGCTTCGAGATCGCGCGCGCTTTGGCCGAAGCGGGAGCCCATGTGGTTGTCGCCGGACGCACCGCCGGGACGCTCGACGGCGCCGTCGCCGCCATCGCGAAGGGCGGCGGCAGCGCGCAGGCGGCGATCTTCGACGTAGCGGATGTCGAGGCGGGCCGCGCCGCGATGGCCGATATCCACAAGACCTGCGGCCGGCTCGATATCCTCGTCAATAATGTCGGCGCCCGCGACAGGAGGCCGCTCGCCGCGTTCAGCGACGACGATATCCTTCATCTGATCCGGACGGATCTCCTGTCGGCGATCTCGCTCTCGCGAGACGCGGCGGAAATCATGAAGGCTCAAGGCTATGGCCGCCTGATCGCGGTGACCTCGATCATCGGCGAGATGGCGCTTCCGGGCGACGCTATCTATCCCGTCGCCAAGCAGGGACTGACGGGCCTGATGCGCAGCATGGCTGTCGAATATGGCGCGCATGGGGTGACGAGCAACGCCATTGCCCCGGGAATGTTCGCGACTGAGACCAATGCCGCGTTGGCGGAAAATCCCGACATGCTTTCCTTCGCCCGCCAGCGCGTTCCGCTCCAACGCTGGGGACGGCCGGCGGAAATCGCGGGCGCCGCGCTTTTCCTCGCCAGCGATGCGGCTTCCTTCGTCAACGGACATGTTCTCACCGTTGACGGCGGAATGTCCGTACGGATGTGACGATTGCGCGGCGAGGAAAATTCGTCCGGCGCCAAATCACCATGTCCGTTCATGGCGCAATGCGCCATTTGGGTCTGATGCGGCTCGTCCGATCAGAGCGCCGCAGCGTAGACATCGCGCTCATCTTCGTCGCGGGCCGCCCGCCATTCTCTTCGCCCTAAAAATCCGCCCGCGCCACCCGGCCGGTTTGCGGCTCGACCGGCGCCTTGGCGAGAGCGCTCAGGCGCACCCGATAGACCTGCAGATTTTCGGAAACCCGCTGCACATAATCGCGCGTTTCGTCGAAGGGAATGCTCTCGACCCAATCGACCGGATCGACATTGGCGGCGCGCGGATCGCCGTGCGCTTCGATCCATTGCTGCACCCGGCCGCCTCCGGCGTTATAGGCCGCCAGGGCGAGGACGTAGGAACCGCCCTCGTCATTGAGCAATTGCCCAAGATAGGCCGCGCCCAATTGGGTGTTGTAGGCGGGATCGGCGGTGAGCCGCGCGGCATCGAAGGGAATGCCCATGCGCCGCGCGGTGTCGCGGGCGGTCGACGGCAGGATTTGCATCAGGCCCTTGGCGCCCGCTCCCGATGCGGCGCCCCCGGCGAATTCGCTCTCCTGCCTGGCGACCGAATAGACCGCCGCCAGCTCCGCCGAATTGGTCAGCGGCGCAAAGCCCGGCACGCCGAAGGTCGGGAACGCGCTTTCGTCGAGCGCAAAGCCGCGCTCCGTAGCCTGCTTGCCGATTTCGACGCTGGCGGGCCCATCCAGTCTGGCCGCGGCGATCGCCGCCAGCGCGGCCAATTGCGCTTCATCGCGATAGGACCGCGCGGCCTCGAAGGCGAGCGACCGCGCGAATCCGTCCAGTTTGGCGGCATAGAGAAGTTCGACGATGCGCGTCGCTTCATTGCGCGCTTCGCCGACGGCGACGCTGGCGGGCGCGCGAAGGGTCAAGGCCGGGATGTGGAGCTTGTCGGCGGCGAGTTGCCCGTAATAGGCGATCGGATAGGCGGCGGCGCGCTGATAAAAGTTGCGCGCCTCATCGGCGCGCTGCGCCTGCTCGGCGGCGCGGCCCTGCCAATAGGCGGTGCGGGCGATCGCCAGCGGCGTCTGCGCGATCGCGGCCGCGGCGGCGAAATGATCGGCGCCGGCTTGCGCATCGCCAAGGAAGCGCAGCGCGATCCAGCCGGCGTGGAATTCGGCGTCAATCCGCGATGGGATCGAGACGGCGGAATGTTGGGCGCAAAGCGCATAGGCGTCCTTGATCAGTCCGCCGTCGAGCAGCCGGCGCGCGACCATGCGCCGCTCGTCCCACCAGCGGTCGCCGTCGATCGCGGCGCCGCGCGGCGCGCTGCGGATCAGCGCGGCGGCCTCCAGCACGCGGTCGGTGCGGCGCAGCGTTTGAATGCGGACATAGAGCAGGCCGGGTTGGCTTTTCATCGCCGCCGGCAAGGCGTCCCAGGCGGCATCGGTCAGCGGCTTGCCGATGGCGCCCGCCCAGATTTTGGCGAGGGCGAGTTCTTCGGAGCCGGCCAGCGCCGCGACGCGCAAGGCCGCTCCGATCTTCTCCTGGTAAAGCAGGCGCTCGGCGCGATATTTGTGGTCGGCGCTCGTCAGCAGCGCGCCAAATTCGCTCAGCAGCGCGCCTTCGGTCCAGCCGTCAAAATCATCGTCCCGCCAGATGCTGCGAACAAGCGCGGTCGCCTGATTGAGACGGCCGCCCGCCGATTCTATCCTGGCGAGGGCCAGTTTTCCGACGGGCGTGCGCGGCGGCTCCTGCGCAAATACGGCGACCGTCAACTCGGGATGGGCGCGGTCGTTATAAAGCGCGGCTTCTTGCCGATAACGGATCCAGGTGCTGGCGGGCCATTCGGGATGGGCCGTCTGGAACGTCGTCAGCCGGGCGTAATCGGCGCGCGGCGATGATTTCAGCGCGATCCATTCGAGGGCGGCGCGCTGCAGGGGATCGTCGAGGGCTTTGGCGAGCGCATCGCCGCCGGCAAGATCGCCCTTCTGGTAGAGCGCTGCGGCCGCGAGCATGGGCGAAAGACCGGCGTCTGGGAGAACCGGCGCCGCGATGGGCGCCGGCGCAAGATCAATGCGCGGCGCCGGTTCCTGTTCTCCGCCGATCCGCGAAACGGGCGTGAAGTCCAGCTTGGCCAAGATCGGGCGCGACTTCGCCGGCGCCCCGTTGCGGGCGCGCTCCTGCGAAGCGGCGGCCCAGCACAGCGCCGCGGCGACAATCAGGGACAGAGAAACGCGACCGCCGACCATGGCTTGAACTCCATGATGCGATCCTGCGCCTGCTTTGCTTATCAATTCTTAACCACCGAGCCGTGCGTTCCGGCCGCCCCACCCCTTTCCCCTGCGATGCACAAGGTTTATGTCCTATTTGCGAACGGACGGCCTCGCCGGCTCCGTTCATTCACGCGATCGACCGATTTGGATGGGCGAAATGGAAAAGAGGGCGAAGTTTCACGGGTCGATGCCGGCTCTGGTGACGCCTTTCAAAGACGGCAAGATCGACGAGCAATCCTTTCGCGCGCTGATCGACTGGCAGATCACGGCGGGCTCGCACGGCCTTGTGCCGGTGGGAACGACGGGCGAGGGCCCAACGCTTTCGCATGAGGAGCATCGGCGCGCGGTCGATATCTGCATCGACGAGGCGCGCGGGCGCGTGCCCGTCATCGCGGGGGCGGGGTCGAACAATACGCATGAGGCGGTCGAGCTTGCGCGCCATGCTGAAAAGGTCGGCGCCGACGCGGTGCTGGTGGTGACGCCCTATTACAACAAACCGACGCAGGAGGGGCTCTATCGCCATTTCAAGGCGATCAACGAGTCCATCGATATTCCGATCATTATCTACAATATCCCGTCGCGCTCGGTGATCGACATGTCGGTCGAGACGATGAAGCGGGTGTTCGAGCTGAAGAACGTCGTCGGCGTGAAGGACGCGACCGGCAATGTCGGGCGCATCTCCCAGCAGCGGCAGGCGATGGGGCCGGGCTTCATTCAATTGTCGGGCGACGACATCACCGCGCTCGCCTGCATGGCGGCGGGCGCGCATGGCTGTATTTCGGTCGTCGCCAATGTCGCCCCCGCGCTTTGCGCCGAATTGATGGAGGCGGTGTTCAAGGGCGATTACAGCCACGCCCTGCGCATCCAGGATCGCCTGACGCCGCTGCATCAGGCCATTTTTGTCGAGCCCGGCGTCGCGGGGGCGAAATATGCGCTGAGCGTTCTGGGACGCGCGCGCAATGAAATGCGGCTGCCGCTGGTGCCCGTCACCGAGAGCGCCGAAGCGCTCATTCGCCGCGCTCTGGTGCATGCCGGCCTGTTGAACGCCTGAAATAAGGATTGATTTGTGGCCGCCGCCAAGGAAAAGCCGAACTATAAGATCGTGTCCGACAATAGGCGGGCGCGTTTCGACTATGAGATCGGCGAGGTGTTCGAGGCGGGCCTGATGCTGACTGGCACCGAGGTCAAATCCTTGCGCACGGGCAAGGCGACGGTCGCCGAAAGCTATGCGGCCGCCGACCGCAATGGCGAGATGATTCTCTACAACGCCAATATCCCGGAATATCTGCAGGCCAATCGCTTCAATCACGAGCCGCGCCGCCCGCGCAAACTGCTGCTGCACGCCAAGGAAATCGTCAAGCTTGCCAAAGGCGTCGAGCGCGAGGGCATGACGATCGTGCCGCTGCGCATCTATTTCAACGACAAGGGCCGCGCCAAGATCGCCATTGCGCTCGGGCGCGGCAAGAAGCTGCATGACAAGCGCGAGACGGATAAGTTGCGCGACTGGGGCCGCGAGAAATCGCGCGTGATGCGCGAGAAGGGCTGACGCGGCGACGCCGCAGCGCACGGTCTTTTTCTGAAATATTCTTTAATTGACCCGCGTCTTTATTTGACCGATCACATTCCCAGCGCTTTTTCGACATAAGGGCGCGAGGGAGGACATACCCAAGCAGGGTGCGCCTTGTGAGGCCAAGCATTCGCGCCTCAATTGTCACGCCGTCGCGCTTGCGTCGATAAAGCGATGCCGTGTGGTTCCGTTGCGTGGGTCGGGTGTTCAAGCGTGTCTGGCGCAGGGAAGTCTGCGCTGCTTTTGGTCTCATGGCGACAGATCCAGCGAGATCGGGAGGATGTGATGAAGGGCTCCATCGCGACAATTCTCGTCATCGCCGCCGCTTCTATTTTGTCCATCGCCGCGGCGGATGCGGGGCCCTGCGCGCAAGACATCGCCCAGCTCCAGCAAATTCTCCGTCAGCAGGAAATCAGCAGGCCCGACGGTTTCGGGACAGCCCCTCAATCCATTGACGCCCAGCTCGAACATCAGCCGACGCCCCAGTCGGTTGAACGCGCCAAAAAGTCCGCGCAAGCTTCGATATCGGCGGCTCTGAACCACGCGGAAACATTGGACTCTGAGGGCAAAGCGACGGAATGCCAGAGCGCTGTCGCGACTGCGAGACTCATGCTTAATCCTTGATCCAACCTCGACCGGCGCCTCAAGAGAGAAAATCCGCCATGCGAGAATTTCCTGGAGATCTTCCGTGACGAACAATCGCCGGTTTCTGTCGATCGCCGCGCCGCTGGCGCTTCTCATTTCCGCGCAGGCGCCTCGCGCGGCGGAACAGGGGTCGTGGGACGGCGCCTGGACGGGGTCGCTGGGCAATGTCTCCGCGATCTCGGTGACGATCGCGAACGATAAAGTCGTCGATTACTCCTTCAGAGGCGCGCCCATCAAAATCGTCTACGACAAGGTCGCCGATACAAAAGTTTCGTTTGGCGACCCGGATCACTACAGAGTGACGTTGATCAAGACGAGCGGCACAACCGCGTCCGCCAAATATCATGACCGGACGGGCTATTCCACGGCGGTTTTGACGAGGAATTAGGGTCCGGATCGATATTGGATCGCCGGGCGCTCGCGGGTGAACGCGCCGAGAGCGCTCAACATGCGCGCGCGATGATGCCGGCTATCAGATCTGTCTCGTCATCAGGCGTCGGCCTTAAACGTCTTCATCTGCTTCGACTGGTCGCCCTTTAGCCCGCCATCGATAGTGCGCGACGTCCGTCAAGCCCATCGAGAGAACCGCTTCGGACCAGGCTTCCCGCGGCGTCAGCCCGTCACAACCTGCCGCAGCTTCGCGACGACCTCCTCGACCGCGCGCTCTTCCTCGCTGTTTCAATCGCATCGGCTCCAAAGCCTCACTCCAGTGAGGGCAGCCTTTCTAGCGGCAGGGTGCGAACGCCACGATTATGCAATTATATCTTATTTGAAATTTTGCTCGTCAATATTCGGCTTATAAGCCTTGACAGTTTAGAATGATCGATCAATTATTCAGACAATAAATATCTGCTCATACAAAATTGAGCAAAGGCCGCGACGGGCGGCCACGTGGGAGGGTCGACCATGACAAAGAGCATTTATGCAAAGCTGACTGTCGCCTCGTTGGCGACCGCCTTGATGGCGACGGCCGCTCCGAGCTGGGCCGCCGGCAAACGCATCGGCATGGCGTCGCGTGAAATCACCAATGATTACAACCGCGGCATTATCGCGGGCGCGCAGAAGGTGATCGAGGCCGCTGGCGATACGATGATCGTCGCCAACGGCGAGGCCGACCCGCGCAAGCACAATGAGAACATAGAAAACCTCATCAACTCGCACGTCGATGGGCTCATCATTCAGTTGGGCGACGCCCAGCAACTCGCCCCGGAGGTCGCAAAAGCGAAGGCGGCGGGCATCCCTGTCGTGACCACCTCAGTCGGCGCGCATACCGAAGGCGCCCTGACGGAAGTCGGCGGCGACGAAGACCTGATGGCGACGTTGATGACGCGGGCGCTTCTCTCAAGCATCGATTATACGGGCAATGTCTATGTGGTCTGGGTTCCCGGC
>NZ_LMUI01000011.1:0-118172 GCF_009765995.1 Methylocapsa sp. S129 | reverse complement strand
CAGACTCAAATGGAGGATATTCTCACCGCCAATCCAACGCCGGGCGGCATTGCGGCGGTATGGGGGGCCTATGACCTTCTGACGTCGGGAGCGGTACAAGCCATCCAGCAGGCCGGCCGAAGCGAAATTAAAGTGGCGTCGATCGATGGCGACCGTATTGGCTTTCAGATGCTGCTCTCGTCGGGCAGTCCCTTTGTCGCCACGGTAGCTCAGGACGTCCCGCATATCGGCGAACTGGCGGGCCAGACGATCGAAGCCGCGCTCAGCGGCAAGAAGGACTTTCCGAGCTTCATGTTCACCGACGCCTATGTGGCGACCCACGCGAATGGAGTCGCCGCTGCCGAACGTCGCTGGGGAAATGACGTCTGGAAGCAGATCGACATGGATCCTAAGGAAATTTCCGGCCGCTTCCCACAGACTGAACCTGTCCTGGTTGTTCATCCGACATTGCCCTGACCGGGACGCACTCCGAATTCAGTTCGCCAAAAGGATGGCCAGAAGTTCGCATGGCGAAAACGCAGACCGAACAGAATGTGCGCCAAGCGTTATCGGCAGCGCCATTCGCGCTGGAATGCCGCGGCGTCCGCAAGCTTTTCCCAGGCGTAGCGGCGCTCGAGGGGATCGACCTTGGGGTGCGCCGAGGCGAGATTCATGCGCTCGTGGGACAGAATGGAGCGGGAAAGTCGACGCTCGTCAAAGTCCTGACCGGAGTCTACCAGCCAACGAGCGGCGAAATCCTGATCGAGGGGCGCGGCGCGCAACTCGAAGGTCCCGCCGCCGCGGAAGCCGCGGGCATCGTGATTGTGCATCAGGACCAACAATTGGTCGGCCAATTCGATGTCACCCGCAATATTTTTCTTGGGCGCGAGATCGTGCGCGGCGGTCTCCTCGACTTTGGAAGCATGCGGCGAATCGCGCAAACCTTGCTCGATCGCATGGGCGCACGATTCGCCGTCACCGCCCTCGCGCGCGACCTCAGTGTGGCTCAGCGTGAGCTTGTCGCCATTGCGGCCGCGCTCCTGCGCGAGCCCAAGGTGCTCATCCTCGACGAGCCAACAGCTTCGCTCAGCAACGCCGAGGCCGAGACGATGTTCGACATCGTGCGCAGACTTCGCTCGGCTGGCGTGACGATCATCTATATCTCGCACTATCTCGATGAAGTATTCGATCTCGCCGACCGCATCACAGTGCTCAGAGACGGCCGTCTCGTGTCCACCCACGCGGTGGCTGAGACAACGCGGCAACAAGTCATCGACCAAATGGTCGGACGCTCGCTGAGCCAACTCTTTCCTAAAGAGAATGTTGCGCTGGGCGAGCCCATGCTCGTCGTCAAGGGATTGTCGTACAAGAAAATCGTCGACAATGTCTCACTGACAATACGGGCGGGCGAGATCCTGGGGGTGGCCGGTCTCCTGGGCGCTGGGCGGACTGAACTCGCCATGACGCTCATCGGCGCCCTGCGTCGTTCCGGCGGTTCCGTCAGCTTGGCGGGCCGACCCTCCGCGCCCAGTTCCCCAAGGGCTGCGAAGCGGCAGGGCTTTGCGCTCATTCCGGAAGACCGACGTCACGAAGGGCTCATCACCGATCTTTCGATGCGCGAAAATCTCTCGCTCGCCGCTATCGCGCGCTTTACCCGTTGGGGTCTGCTGCGGCTCGGCGTCGAGCGCGCCGCCGCCAACGATCTTGTCGAGAGGCTCCGCATCATTCCTCCAAACCTGAGCACGCTGACCCGCAATCTTTCGGGAGGCAATCAGCAAAAGGTCGTCATTGGCCGCTGGCTGCTCCGCGACGCGCGCGTTTTCATCTTCGACGAACCGACTACCGGCGTCGACGTCGGTTCGAAGGTCGAGATTTATAAGCAGATGACTGCGGTCGCCCGCGGCGGCGCCGCGGTATTGTTCATTTCCTCCGATTTCGAGGAACTCATCGGCATGTGCGACCGCATCGCCGTCATGCGCAGGGGCGTGGTAACCGCGACGCATGCGGCGAGAGACCTCGACGTTCAAAGTTTGATGAGCCTTGCGACGGCCGCGGACGCCCAGTCCTCGAACCGCGCCTTCAATGTCTCGCAATCCGCGGCGGCCAAGGATCTTGGGGCGCGATCCTCCCTGGGCGCGGTCCTGAGCCGATGGGGTACGATCGCCGGTATGGCGCTGGTCTTCGCGGCAATCGGGGCCATGGCGCCAAACTTCCTCTCGCCAGCGAACTTGCTCGACGTGCTGAAGCAGGGCAGTCTCCTCGCCTTCGTGGCGCTCGGACTCACGGCGGTCCTGGTCGCCGGCGGTTTTGACATGTCCGCCGGCGCGATCAACCAGTTGGCGTCGAATCTCGCCGCGGGCGCTATCGCCAAAGGCGTGGGAACGGCGGCCGCTCTTATTGTTGGCGTGGGGGCAGGGCTCGCAACCGGATTATTCAACGCCGTGCTCGTTCTGCTCTTCCGCATGCCGCCATTCATCGCAACGCTGGGCAGCATGTTCGTCGCGATGGGCCTCACTTTGCTCTTCAATCGCGGGCAGGCCCTGACGCTGTACGATCAGCCCTTCTTCTTCGGCATCGGGCAGGGCGCAGTTGGCTCGATTCCCACCATATCCATTTTGCTTGCCGTCACGCTGTCGGCTCTCCACGTTCTCTTCAAACACACAAGCGCGGGCCTGCGGATGTACGCCGTCGGCGAAAATCTCGCCGCCGCGCAGCTCCGAGGCATAGACCGGCGGCGTGCGGTATTGACGTCGTTTTTGACGGGGGGCGCCGTGCTCGGCCTGTCCGGCGTCGTGCTCGCGTCGTACAGCTATGGCGCGTCTGCGACTGCGGTGGCCTTTGACTTTCTCATTAGCGCGCTCGCCGCCGCTTTCCTGGGCACCAGCCTGTCGCGCACGGGCGAGCTCGACATGGTCGGCACCACGGTCGCCGCGCTATTCCTCGCGTCCCTGTCGAACGGATTGATTCTTCTCGGCGTGTCGAATCTCGCATTGCCCGGCATCCAGGGCGGCGTGCTCATATTGTCTATTTTGATCGGCGTCATCGGCAAACGCGGCATCGGACAGATTACGATCTTCTAGGGGCGACATGCAGGCGACAACCGACCCACATCCGCTACGGCGATGGCTTCCTCTCACCGAATTCCTTCGGGCCTATGGCGCGATCGTCGGCATGGCGGCCGTGCTCCTTCTCGTGGGCGTCATTAATCCGAGCTTTCTATCCTACGGCAATGTCGGAAACGTGCTGAGGCAGAGCACGGTCCTGGTCATCCTCTCCTTCGGCCTAACTATCGTTCTCTTCTTGCGAGGGGTTGATCTCAGCGTTGCGCAGATCGCCGACGTCGCCGCGCTTGCCGCGGCCGCATTGCTGATCCATCACCAGCCCGTCTGGTTGGCGTTTGTAGCGCCGGTCGTTCTTGGCGTCCTGATCGGGAGCCTCAACGGCGTTATGATGGCTTATCTCGGCGTTCCCGCCATCATCGGCTCACTAGGCACGATGTTCATCATTCGAAGCGGGGAAATGATCTACACGAAGGGCAATGAGCCGCAGATCTTGTTCACTTTACCGCGGTCCATTACCGAAAACTTTTTGTTTCTCGGCCAGAAGACAATTGGCTCCATTCCGGCTCTCGTGATCCTGGCGATCGTCGTCTTCTGCCTGGCTTGGGGGCTGAGCGCGCTGACGTCCTTCGGCCGTTATGCAAGAGCGGTCGGGAGCAATGTTCGGGCCTCTTTTTTAGCGGGCGTCGATACGCGTCTGGTGTTCGCCGCGGGCTTCGTCGTCAGTGGGCTCTTTGCCGCGATTGCCGGCGTCGCGATGGCCTCGCGTACGGCGATCGCCGTTCCCAGGGGCGCGGAGCCCTACCTGCTCGACGCTTTTGCAGCGTGCTATCTGGGCACTCTCGCCTCCCGGAACGGAACTCTTTCGATTCCAGGCACGGTCGTGGGGGCTTTATTCGTCTCCTTTTTGAGCAATGGACTGACGATACTCGGCCTTGGCGCGCCGACGCGTTTCGCGCTGAACGGCGTTTTCATTCTACTCGCCATGGCGGTCGGCGCTTTGCGTCGGCCCGCCTAACACTTGGGAAAACTCGGATGTCGCTTGTTATTGATGCTCACAATCATATCGGCGTTCGCGCCAGCGCAAGCCAAAGCGCCGCTGAACTCGTCGCGAAGATGGATCAGGCCGGCGTGGCGAAGGGCGTGATCTTCCCCTTCGTCGAAGGCAACTTCACGAACGACGAGGTGAAAGTCGCCTACGATCAGTTCCCCGATCGGCTCATCCCCTATTGCGCGGTCAACGCATGGGAAGCCGGCGCTGCGGCGGAGGTTCGACGCTGCGTGAAGGACTGGGGGTTCAAAGGCCTGAAGCTGCACCCAACCTTGAATGGCTTCCATCTATGCGACCCGCTCCTTGTCAACCCGCTGTTTGAGGAGGCCGACAGTCTGGGCATTCCAATCATCGTCCACGGGGCGAGCGATCTGCTCAACGCCCCTCCGGAATTTGCCGAAATGGCGCGACGGTTTCCCCGGGTTAAGCTGTTGATGGCGCATATGGGCTTTTTCTGGGGAACCAAGCAGGCCATTGCTTACGCCAAGGAGCTTCCCAATCTTTATCTTGAAACCTCACGCGTTCCGATTCATGAGATAACGACCGCGGTGCGCGAGCTCGGACCGGGGCGCGTGATCTGGGGCACCGACTCGCCGTTCGTGGACTATGAGTGGGAATTCAAGAAAATGCCGCGCTGCACAACCGATCGCGCGGTCTACGAACTCGTCGTCGGGGGCACCATGGCCGAAATCCTTGGACTTTCCGCAGGCTAAGGAGGCCATACGGCGCCATGACTAAAGACGCGCCGAACGGTCTTGATCCGCCCAGCGAACGCAAACTGGATCTCGCGGCCCGCGCCGCCTGGCTTTACTACGTCAAGGGGCGGCGGCAGGATCAAATTGCCGCGGATCTGAACTTGTCTCGCCCTGTCGTGCAGCGACTGATTGCGCTCGCCACCAGCGAGAACCTCATCCGGCTGCAACTGATCCACCCGCTGGCCGAATGCATCGAGCTGGCCGAACGTCTCCGCGAACGATTTGATCTCGTCCATTGCGAGATCGCGCCGAGCCGAGCCGGGGTCGAAGAAGACGTTGCGACGATCGCCGCGACAGCCGCCATCTATCTTGAGAACTTTCTCAGCCAAAAGGCGCCCGTCACTATCGGGGTGGGCAATGGCTCGACCATGCGTGAGATCGTGTCGCGTATCGCGCCCATGGCGCGGCCACAGCACAAATGCGTATCGCTGATGGGGAATCTTACCCGGCAGGGCCGCGCTGCTCCCCACGATGTCGTCATGCGGCTCGCCGAGCGCGTTGGCGCACAATGCTATCCGCTACCCATGCCCGTCGTCACAAACACGGTCGCCGATCGTGAAGTGCTTCAAGCGCAAATCGCCTACAGCTTCTACCTATCGCTCGTCGAGGAGGCGAGCGTTGTCATGATGGGAATTGGCCACATTGGTTGGAAGGCTCCGCTGCACGTCGACGGCTTCATCACGGATGTTGAACTTGCACAGGCCATGGAGGCTGGCGCGGTTGGCGAGGTGCTCGGCCAATGCATTGACGAGACGGGCGTCATGATCGGATCGGGCTATCATAATCGATTGACCTCGTTCCGGCTGCCGATTCCGGCGGTTCGACCGACGGTTATCGTGCAGACCGGCAAGATCAGAGTCCCGGCGATCAAGGCCGCATTGGACGGGCGCATCGCCAACGCCCTCATTACAGACGAGCATACCGCGCATTTGATCCTCGATTGAGCGATTAAGCGCGATCATCGCGCGGGCGTGGAGAATAGGTCAAATCCCGATGCGATCAGTCAAATGGCGCGATTGTCCAATGCGAATGCGCCTCAATCGCACACCCAGCGCTTGACCTCGCATCGCTCGCCGCTCTGATTGATGCATTCGCGGACGGCGATTTCTTCGGCAGCGCCGCGGTCCGATCCTGTGCCCCAGCCTTCGGCGCCGCAGCTCTTGTTGACGTCGGTCGAGAGGGCGGCGCAGGACTTTTGAAACGTCTCGACGATCCGGCATCCTGGGCCGCATTGGCTGAGCGCCGCGTCCTGGGCTTCCTGATCGGTCGCATTGTTGTAGGAATAGCCGTCGACGCCGCAATGGCCGACCGCCAGGGCGCCGGCGGCCCAAGTCGGCGCCGACAAATAAAGGATCGACAGCGCCGCGGCCGCTGTCACAACCAGCCATCTCAGGTTCCGATTCATTGCGTTTCCCCCCAGTAACGCGCGATATCCGACCCATCAAAGCTCATGCGCGCGTCGGGCGCAATGATGTTGCGCGATCCGCCCCGCGGCCGTTACGACGATTCCGGCGCGAGCAGGTATTCGTCCTGGCTGACGCGTTGGAGACTTTGCGCGGCGAAGCGGCGCGAGACGCTGACGAGGCGTCGATGACCGGAGGGATCGTCGCGGCGGTCGATCGCAAGCTCGGCCAGAACAATCGGCGCGGGCGCCAGAATGCGCCCTTCGATCGCATCGTCGGCGACGGTGAAAGCGAAAACGATGGGCTCAGCGAGGACATTGCGCAGGCGCAGGTCCTTGTGACCCCAGACCACCGTCGCGTCGAGGCCGAGCGGCGTGAAGCGCGCATCTTCGGAATAGATGTCGCGCGTATGGGGATGGCGCTCGGCGATCGCCATGCCGGCGCGCAGGCCCATTTCATAGATCAGGCCGCTGATCTGGCACAATCCGCCCCCGACATTGGCTTCGAGCCGATCGGCGCGGATCGACCGGCCGATGTGAAAGCCGTTGGCGGCGCTCGGGCGGCCCAGAATATTCCAGAAAGAGAAGAGCCGGTCCGGCTCCACGATGATTCCATCTAAGCGCGCGGCGGCGAGGCGCAGATTGGCGAGCTTGCCTTGCCAATGCACGCTTTTGCGGATCGGCTGGACGATGCGAAGCGCGACATTGAGATCGCCAGGCGCGCGCCGCGCGTCGGGCCCCAGCATGCGCGACGCGTCGCCCGTCAGCCGATCGCGCCATGCGCGGCGCAGCGCCGCTACGCTGAGGCGCAAGGGTTCGGGCGCGGCGCGGCGCAACAAGCGGCGCGCCGGGCCCATCATCGGCGCGCGTCCCGCACGAAGCGTCCGACGATATAGGAAGCGAGATCGGGCGCCAGCGCGGCAAGATGGCGATCCATCGCGACGATCGGCGCGCGCAAAGCCCGCGGCAGACGATGAATCGGCGCGAGCATGATTCCAACGCAATCGGTCATCCGCAGTCCCACATCGGCGCCGATCGCGGCAAATTCCTCGCGCGTCAGGCTTGTCCCGCCATGCCATCCCGAGGTCGCGCGGCGCAGCAGGCGGCGACGCAAAGCGGAAGCGACATCGGCGATGAAAACGCCGCCCGGGCGCAACACGCGCGCCACTTCGGCGAAGGCCGCCTGGATCGCCGCGCGATCGAGATGCATGAAGACGTGAAAGCTGAACGCGGCGTCGAAACTCTCCGCGCGGAAGGGCAGAGCGGCGATATCGGCGGCGCAAAACCTTCCGCTCGCGTGGCGCGCGGCGGCGGCGCGCAGGCTCTCGACGCTGGCGTCGCAGGCATGACTGGCGCGATCGCTCAGGCGGCCCGTTCCGCAACCCAGATCGAGCACGCGATCGGCGCCGGCGGGCAAAAGGCGGGCGAGCAGCGCGCGCTCCTGCGCATCGAGGAAGCGGCCATAGGAATTGCCAAACCGATCCGCGTCATAGGACGGCGCAAGTCTGTCGTAATAGTCGATTATCCTGCGATCCATCGGAGGCCTACGGGAATAACCGGCGACTTGATCATGCGCGTCCTTGCGGCGCCAGGCATTTCTTGCAATCCTGCCGATGCAAGAGGAACCTTTCCGTAGTTCAGGCGTTTGGCGCGACCAGCCATTTTCGGAAAATGGGAGTTGGCCTCCCGGCGCCGCGCCTGGCGTTTTTGAGCGAGGACAAGGCCGATGCCATCCCCATCACGATCGTCCGCCATCATCACGATAACCGGGCTTGTCTACGCCTTGATCGGTCTTGCCCTGGCGGCCGGCGGCGTCTGGCTCGCGATCCTCGGCGGGTCGCTCTATTATGTCATCGCGGGTCTCGGCGTGCTGATCACCGGCGCTTTGTTGCTGGCGGGCCGGCCTTCCGCTCTGTGGGTCTATGCCGCCGTCCTGATCGGCACGCTGGCCTGGGCGATATGGGAGATCGGCTTTGACTGGTGGCCGCTCGCGGCGCGCGGCGACATCCTGTTCCTGCTTGCGCTGTGGCTGCTGACCCCCTGGATCACACGCAATCTCGCCGCGCCCGCTGGCCGGGCCGCGACTCTGCCGCTATGGGCGGGCGTCGCCGCGAGCGTCGTCGTGCTGGCGATCGGTCTTGGCTCTAATTATCATGAGATCGACGGCGCGATCGCCGCGGCCGGCGCCGCGTCGCCGCCGCAAGACGCGGCCGGTCAACCCGATGACGACTGGCGCAGCTATGGCCGGACGGACTTTGGCCAGCGCTATTCGCCGCTGGCTGAGATCACGCCGGCCAACGCCAAGGATTTGAAAGTCGCCTGGACGTTCCGCACCGGCGATCTGGCGGGCAAGAACGATCCCGTGGAGACGACTTTCGAAGTCACGCCGATCAAGGTGAAGGACACGCTCTACCTCTGCTCGCAGCATCAGCGTCTGTTCGCCCTCGACGCCAAGACGGGCGCGCAGCGCTGGTCTTACGATCCGAAGGTGCAGGACAATCCGACCTTCCAGCATCTGACCTGCCGCGGCGTCTCCTATCATGAGACGCAGCCCGGCGCGCTCGACAACGACGGCGCCCCGGCGCCGACCGATTGCCCGCGCATGATTTTCCTGCCCGTCAATGACGGGCGCATGATAGCGCTCAACGCCGACAACGGCGCGCCATGCGAGAGTTTCGCCAACCACGGCACGCTCGATCTGCAGGAGGGCATGGGCGTCAAGACGCTGGGCTTCTACGAGCCGACTTCGCCCTCGATCGTCAGCGACAAGATCATCGTCATCGGCGGGGCCGTGATCGACAATTATTCGACCGAGGAGCCGTCCGGCGTGATCCGCGGCTTTGACGTCCATACCGGCAAGCTGATCTGGGCCTGGGACTCGGGCGCGGCGGACGAGAATGCGCTGCCGTCGGCGACGCATGCTTTCTATACCAATAACTCGGCCAATTCGTGGATGGCCGCGTCCTTCGATCCTAAGCTCGGCCTCGTCTATCTGCCGATGGGCGTGCAGACGCCCGACATCTGGGGCGGCAATCGCAACGCCGACGCCGAGCGCTATTCGAGCGCTTTGGTGGCGCTCGACATCAACACCGGCAAGCGCGTCTGGTCGTACCAGACCGTGCATCACGATCTGTGGGACATGGACCTGCCGTCGCAGCCGACATTGGTCGACCTGCCGACAGCCGACGGCATCGTCCCGGCCGTCATGCAACCGGCCAAATCAGGCAATCTGTTCGTGCTCGACCGGCGCACCGGCAAGCCGATCGTGCCGGCGCCCGAGCGGCCCGTGCCGCAAGGTGCGGCGCCGGGCGACCATGTGTCGCCGACGCAGCCTTTCTCGGAACTAACGTTCCGTCCCGAGGCGAAGCTTACTGGCGCCGATATGTGGGGCGCGACGATGTTCGATCAGCTCGCCTGCCGCATCCTGTTCCATAAACTGCGCTACGAGGGCACGTTCACGCCGCCCTCCTTGCAGGGCACGCTCGTTTTCCCCGGCAATCTGGGCATGTTCGAATGGGGCGGGATCGCCGTCGATCCGGTGCGGCAGATCGCGATCGCCAATCCGATCGCCATGCCGTTCGTCTCCAAGCTGATCCCGCGCGGTCCCGACAATCCGGAGGCGCCCAATGACGCGCATCCCTCCGGCAGCGAGATCGGCGTGCAGCCGATGTATGGCGCGCCTTATGGCGTCGTGTTGCACCCGTTCACCTCGCCGATCGGCTTGCCGTGCCTGCGCCCGCCCTGGGGCTATATGGCCGGGATCGACCTGAAGACGAAAACGATCGCCTGGATGCACAGGAACGGCACGATCCGCGACAGCGCGCCACTGCCGATCCCGATTCCGATGGGCGTGCCCAGCCTCGGCGGCCCGATGACGACGGCGGGCGGCGTCGCGTTCCTGACTTCGACGAGCGATTATTTCATCCGCGCCTATGACGTGACCAATGGCGCTGAATTGTGGGAGGACCGCCTGCCGGCGGGCGGCCAGTCGACGCCGATGACCTATGCGGTCGACGGCAAGCAATATGTCGTCACCGCCGCCGGCGGCCATGGCTCGTTCGGCACCAAGACGGGCGACTATGTGATCGCGTATTCGCTGGGCAAGTAGGGCGGGGCGCAAGGCGGCCCCGACCTTCGCGCCTGTTACAAAAGACGGTCGAGAAGCTTTTGAAGGCGCCGCCGGTCTTCTTCGCTGAGCGGCGCGAAGGATCGCGTGAGCTCTTCCTCGGTCGCCGCATCGCCGCGTCTGAGCAGTTCGGCGCCCTTGGTTTTCAGGCAATAACCGATGACGCGTCCCTTGCCCGGTTCGCGTTCGACCAGGCCTTTGGCGGCGAGGCGCGTCGCGAGGGCGCCGAAGGACTGATCGGTCTGGAACGTCAGTTCGGCGAGATCGTGCGAGGATGCGCCGGGGTTCTGTTCGATGGCGCGCAATGCGTCCCATTGGGCGAGCGACGCGCCGATGGCGACGAGACGCGTCTCCAGCGCGCGGTGATGTTTGTATTGCAGTTGCTTGATCGCGCGGCCGAGGGCTTGCACAGAGATTGACATCGATATAAGTATCCTTATATAAATTAACTTATATTAAGCCATGCAGGGGCGTCAACATCGGCGTCGCCGCCAAGCCCGTCGCAGGAGAGCCCAATGCCGCAGGACCATTCCCATATCGAGACCTTTGATTCCGGCCTGACATTCGTCGTCGACGATCGCGGCGAAGGCCGGCCCATCCTACTGTTGCATGGCGGGGGCGGTCCCGCTTCCGTCGCAGCCTTCGCCAACACATTGGCGCAAGAGGCGCGCGTGCTCGCGCCGACCCATCCGGGTTTTGCAGAGACCGCGCGGCCGGAATGGTTCGGCACGGTGGAGAATATCGCAAGCGCCTATCTCGCGCTGCTCGATCGACATGGACTTCGCGACGTGCTGGTCGTCGGGTCCTCGATGGGCGGCTGGATCGCCGCGGAAATGGCGGCGCAGGATTCGTCGCGTCTGGCCGGTCTCGTTCTCGTCGACGCCGTCGGCATCGAGGTTCCCGGGGAGACGATCCTCGATGTTTTTTCCGTGCCGCGCAGCGAATTGTCATCATACAGCTATCATAACGCCGACGCTTTCCGCATGGATCCCACGAAGTTCACGCCGGAACAGGCCGCCCTGACGGCTTCGAACTTCGCCGCGCTCGCGGTCTATAGCGGCGCGGGAAAGATGTCCGATCCGGCGCTGCGCGGCCGGCTGAAGGCCGTCCAGAAACCGGTGCTGGTCGTGTGGGGCGAAAGCGATCGCGTCGTCACGCCAGCCTACGGCCGCGCTTTCGCGGCGGCCTTCCCGAACGGTCAGTTCGATCTGATCCGGGAATGCGGACACCTTCCGCAGATCGAGCAGCCCGCGCGGCTTTTGGCGACGATCGATGCGTTCCGAGGTCGATTGTGAGCCGGCGCGGGAGACGGCTTCCATCGTGATTGATATCTGATGCGCGCGTAGGCGCCGATTAACTGGAGTGCCTCCCAAAAGTGAGACACGTCTAACTGAGTGACAGGGCGGTTTCTGCTTCTGGTTGGCGGTTGCGAGACCGGCTGAGATCAGCTTCGAACTCAACGGCGTTTTTGTAGCCGAGCGCGGAGCGGAGGCATTCGGAGTTGTCGCAACTACATCAGAGGTTCGCTGCATTTCGACATCAGACCCGGAGCTTGGTTCACGTCCGGCTCTCCGGGTGGTCGCGGCTCCCCCGGCGGGTCCACTCTGATCTCTTCCTCGACGGTACCGTCAAGAAGCTTGGTGGCGCCCAGATATGAAAATGCAAACGAATCTGTGCCGACATACAATCTGTACGGCCGATAATAAACCTCCCGCGCTGGCGTGATCGTTCCAACGCATGCGTCAGACGTCGGGCGAGACTTCTCTACCGGCCTGATCTCCTCCCTATAACACAACACTCCATGCGCTGGAGGTTTGGTAATATTGAACTGGAGCTGTTCAGTGATTCTGCTGCAGTCGGCGCTCTGCCGAACCGGCGCAATCACCTTAATGTATTCCTTGTTTGGCCAATTGGCTCGTATCGTGACCCTCTGCGGCATCGTCTGAGTAATTTCAAGGTGCGTATGCGGCGAGTTGTACACGAAGACGTGCGGCTCTGATTGCGCGAGCGTCGAGGCGAGCAGGCGCACGAATGTTACTGTTCTCATCTGAAAATCTATTTGACGATTTCCGGCGACGAAAACGTAACATCCACGATATATGGCGGCAAGGAGCACACTACCGTCATGGAAGACGACGACCGCGACTTCTCCGATCTCGATCAAGGACGACCGCGAATGCGGTCGCCGCCAGAGGCGGTGCGCCTCGCGCAACTCGAACGCTGGCTTGAAAAACGCCCTCAGCGCGGGCAATGCTGCCCCGATCCAGACCTCCATCTGGAGAATTTCGGATGAGGGGCGCGGGCATGCGCGGCCGCGCACAAAATCGACGTGTCAAGATCGCCAATCCCGCCTGCAAGGCGGCGGGCCCGTAGGAAGCGTGGGAGAATGATCGAATCGACCCAAGCGCGCGCTTGGGAGCGCCGCCGTCCCCGCCGCAGCGGGCGAGGCGCCCGCGATCCCAATAGCGCGTTTATTTTCCGACGACGCGTTGGAGCGCGCCGCCTCGCGTTGGAAACGCGAGATCGGGTATTCCCGCCTGAGAAGAGCAACTATCGGGACAAACCCCGCGTTCACTACCGTGCGACTTGCGTTACAATGACGTTGACGGCGTCCGGGTTCGCGACGTTCGGCAGGAGGCAGGATGATGGCCGAGAAAGAAGCTGTTGAGGCGACCGTCACCGGAAACGACCAGCACGTGGGCTTCCGGGCCTTGGTGATGAAACAGGCCATCGAGTTCAACCTCGCGGGATCGGCGAGGAACGACGCAAACCAAATTGTCCACTTTACCTTGCAAGGCGACAAACATCGGAGCGATTCGGCGCTCGCGACCATTCAAGGAGGGACCAAGAGATCGTCTGACATCAGAATCGCGACGGCGCCCGCAGCCATCGACCCCGTTCTGAACGGGTTTACAATCGCGGATTGGACCTCGTCGAGCCGAAACATCACGAACAAGTATAATCTTGTCTTCGCGCTGAGGGCCGACGATACGGCGATTTCACCAAAAGACGCCAAAGCGGTATGGCGTCAGATTCTCGAGAAAACCCTCGACGCCGACGATCGCAAGAAGCTGCGGCCCGACGACTAAGTCGTCAACAGTGTGCTGGGGACATGAGCTCCGCCCCCGCAATTTCCGAACCTCGCGCGATTGCGTGATCGAATCAATCGACGTAGGAGCCGCCAGGCACCAACCTTGGATCGATCTTTGACATCGAAATTGCAGCTTCCATGACAATGAAGGCCGCTTTTTGCGCAGGAATTATTCCCTTCGACGCCTCGATTAACCTTTGTGCAGCTATCGCAAGTTTCAGGGACCAGTGAAGTGGGTCGTCCCCAGCGGTAATGAAAATCGTTTTGATGCGAGGCCAATGTCGCAACGACTGTTTTGGCGATTCTTGCAGTACTTCGTTATCGGGCCATGTCGGCGTGCCAAAAGCGGCTGTTCCCATGGTCTTGACAATGTTTGCTGCGATTGGATTGATATCGAACATCGGCCCTTCTTCCGCCTTCACCAATGCCCCCGCGACTATCCGCCAGATAGATAGCTGCCCTTCTTTTAGCGACGCCAAGATCAAATTTAGAAAGTCGCCGAGATAATATTGCTCGCCGTTGACCTTGATTGGAATAAATATTTGCGAAGAGCTCATCTTGCCGGTTTTCACAACGCTCTCCCAAATCGCCTGTTGGGCAGCGAATCCGGCGAGCGCTCCCACTGCGCTCAGTATGGTCTCCGCTTGAACGCCGCGTTCTTCGCGATGCGCATCAATTAGAAGGTTGATTATGCGCTGCTGCGACTCAGCGGACTCGTTTTTTGTTCCATCCCCGCTTTGAATCAAATTCAATCCAATGAATCTTGAATTTGGCAAGTCCGGCCGACGCTCAATGGGCGGCCACGCAGAAGGCGCGGGTTCATCTCCGCCGACGCGGCCGAAAGGATTGCCTACTCGCTTGCCAAACGCCATCCGGCCTTGCCTTCTCGATTTAGGAGCCTCGCGGGAGACGACGTCTCGACGCAAGGGTATCTGATTTGGGCCGAACATTTTAGAAACTTGCTGGTAGGCCGGCTTCGCCAACAAGCTTTGGATCGAGCTTCGATCCGTAGAGGGATGTTTCAAAGGCCAGCACAATAGAAACGCTGGGCTCTAAAACATCCTTTACTTCGGCAATGAATTGCCCCGTCACGTACGCCGCGATCAAAGGCCACGCGTGCCTCCAACTGGAAGCAGAATAGTTGCGATCTCCGAGCGGGATGCTCGTGAGCGCTCGACAACAGTGCGGCCAAATGGATGCAAACAGCTTTTCCGGATGGAGGAGCGGCTGATGCTCCGGACCCACGCAGAACTGGCTGTTTTGCTGGCTGATCATTCGCGCGACGTAACGATAGCTCTCATCGACCGCCGGAATGCTATCTGATGGCAGCCCTGCGGCCAAAGCGCCTCCCCGGGACCATCCAAACGCCGTCTTGAGCATTTCGTTGAGAGGATCCCCAAACAAATATCGAGGGCCGTCTCGATAAGGTTGAACGATGAGTAGCTTACCGTTCGGGGCCGACCCATTGAGCGCTCTGACCTGCAAGAGCAGCGCGCTCTGCGCTGCAAAGCCGGCTACAAGTCCGCTGGCGCAGATGAGCGTTTCCGCGTGGAGCCTACGATCCACAGCGACGGCGGCGCGCATGGTGTGCATAAGATTTCCCAAGCCGATATCGTAGGCGGGAGAATCGGGTTGATTGGACCAGGGGAACCTCGCATTCTGCTGGCCTCCGCGACCACCACCCTCACCATTCCCCATCGCCGGACTTGGGGGGATGCGTCGTTTGCCGAATGGTTCCACCATCGCACCCTCCACACTCGGCGCGCCTCGCCCACCTGGATGTTATAAGCTTTCCGATATGTAGATTTCGTTTAGCGGGGCGATCTCTGCCGCAGAACTCCTGCGCAGTCGCGACGTGCTGGATGAAATGTTAATCTAGGAGGTTCGATTTGATCGGCAGCGCGAAGGGACTGCGTTATCGGGCAATGAACTCCAAGATAACTTGTGCGACCCAACGAGCAATCACCACGATTTCCAGGTCACAATTTGATTGTCGTCCGGGGGCGAGCATTGTGGGGGTGCGCGAGTCGGGCGGCACTAAACTCGAACGCATGAGCGGGTGCAGGCCGACGGACTTGACGTCCGTTTTACGGCCGAAAGCTTTGGACGCCCTTCGACCCGCAGCCGACCTCTCAGCCAAAACCGAGCGCCTGCTAACGTGGCGTTAGCCTGCTTTATTCAAGATGGGGGGATGAGCATCGATGATCAGCCCCGCGCCGTTTTCGGTCGACGCGGACGCGAAATCCGCGCCCCGGCTGCGCCATCTAAACGTACGGCGAGACCGGCGCGCGCTATGGGCCCTATCGTGGGCCTGTTTGGTTTGACGAGTCTTTTGGCGGCCGTCATCGGTGTTATCTTCTGGACACTTCCAGATATCGAGAAGCTCAATGCAGAGACCGCGCGGGCCGAGCAGAGAGTGGTCGCAATCGTCAACCAGCCGATTACGCATCTGCCCCGCATGGGGCCGGTGGGGTTGTTTTCACCAGGCTGGTTTCACCCGGACGCCACAAAGCCGGACTTCAACAATGTTGATATCCGCGCCTCACAAGAATTCCCGTATGACCGCTATAGCCATGTCACATCCGACGTGAACCCTTCCGAAATGTTCATCGGAAGCGAACTCGAATTCAACGCGATGACTAAATATTTCTATACCGACCGGACGTTGCCCAAAAAACGGTTGTCCGATGCCGAAATGGTCGAGATCAACGGTCTTTATCGCGTTATCGGTCAAGATGAAGAGGCGTTACCCAAGCGATGGTTGACGATTGGCGGGCTGGTTACGGTTGGTTTTTGTCTGGGATACGCGTTGCTTCTGCTCACCCGTCGAACCCTTCGACTCCCGACGAGTTGATCCACAACGCTCGCTGGGTCGCTCGCGGGTTACGGCGTGTCGCTGCGGCGCATGTTGCTTTCTGAAGCTGAGGCGCCGCCCTTTCATACGTCGCCTTGCATTTAAGTCAACAATACTGTCCTATTGCGTCCTATCCGCACCTTGGGCGCCGACATGACATCTCTTGCAAAAGATTCTCCCGCGACCGATTCCTGGGAGCCGGCCTACGCCCGTCGGGCGGAGCGGATGAAGGCGTCGGAAATCCGCGAATTGCTGAAGCTGCTCGACCAGCCCGGCATCATTTCCTTCGCCGGCGGCATTCCCGACCCGCGCCTGTTTCCCGCCGAAGCGGCGGCTGAGGCCTGTGCCGCGGCGCTCGCCACGCCGGCCTCCGCCGGCGCGGCGCTGCAATATTCGGTCAGCGAAGGCTATGGGCCGCTCGTCGCCTGGATCGCCCGCGAGATGACGCGGCTCGGCTCGCCCGCCGCGCCCGAAAACATTGTGATGACCGCCGGCTCGCAGCAGGCGCTCGATTTTCTCGGCAAATTGCTGATCAGTCCGGGCGACACCGCGCTGGTCACCGCGCCCGCCTATCTCGGCGCGCTGCAGGCGTTCTCGGCCTATGAGCCGCGCTACGACACGATCCGCCCCGAACATGGCAACCGCACGCCGCAATCCTATGCGGACGCGGCCAAAGCCGCCGCGCCGAGCGGCCAGGTCAAACTCGCCTATGTCGTGCCCGATTTCGACAATCCGACGGGCGAGACCTTGTCGCTGGAGGCGCGGCATCATCTTCTGCGCCTCGCGCGCGAACTCGACGCGCCGATCCTGGAGGATTCCGCCTATCAGGCGCTGCGGTTCGAGGGCGCGTCCCTGCCGACCTTGCAGGCGCTCGACATCGCGCAGCAGGGCTCGCTCGACGCCTCGCGCGTCATCTATCTCGGCACGTTTTCAAAGACCATCGCGCCGGGCCTGCGCGTCGGCTGGATCTGCGCCTCGCGCGCGATCATCCGCCGGCTGGTGCTGATCAAGCAGGCGAGCGATCTCAATCTTTCGGTGATCAACCAGATGGTGATGCATCGCCTCGCTGCGACGCGCTACGAGGCCTTGGTCGAGACGGCGCGGGATCATTACCGCATCAAGCGCGACGCCATCCTCGGCGCGCTGGAGGCGCATATGCCCAAATCGGTGCGCTGGACGAAGCCGCAAGGCGGCCTGTTCGTCTGGGCGACGCTGCCCGAGGGGATCGATGGCGCGCTATTGCTGAAACGCGCGGTGGCGGAGGCGAAAGTCGCCTTCGTGCCGGGCGGCGCGTTCTTTCACGACGGCGGCGGCGACAATACGATCCGCCTGTCCTATTCGCTGCCGACGGCCACGGAGATCGGCGAGGGGATACGACGGTTGGCGTCGCTGTTGTAGGGGCGGGGGCGGGTGGGGAGAAACGAAGATGCGTCACCCACTGCCGAATGAGCGTATGCCGTATAATCGAAGCGCCGACTTTTTGAATGGATGCTCATTTTTGAACATTCACGGTTCAAACCAGATGCTTCCGAGTTTCATCGACATTTTGATAGGTTCAATCGGCGTCGGGCCGTCATATCGATTGGGCCTTGCGCACTAGCCCGGGGGGGACGGTATGCGGCGAAGCGCGTTGTTCCGAAATGTTTACGCTCCAACTCTCAGAGGCGTCGTCGACGCGCTGCTCGTTGCGATCGTCTGGTGTTTTTGTGCGAGTGCGGACATTTCTGCGGCCGCAACAGCAACGGAGCCGCAAATCGAGTGGCAGGTTTATAACCGCTTTCGTTTCTATCAGGAGCCGCAAGCGTTCAGGCGCTATCTTTACGCCGCCGCCGCCGAGGCCAAGAAGGAAGACTTGGCGTTCGACAAAGACACGGACAATTGTCGGTCCAAGAGCAATTGGATTTTATGTTCGGAGCGGGCGTTACAGCAAGATTTCGAAGACGCTCATGCGAAAGGCCCCCTAGGCTGGGCTTCGGACAATCTGGGTAAGAATGATCTTTGCTGGGATCGCGAGCATTTCGAATTCGTGAAGAACGATGTTTGCGGAGACAATTTTGCCGTCCCGAACACGCATCGCATCCTGTTGCGGGCGCCAGGCTTGGCGGCGGCGCAGTGTTCCTGGCATATTGAGACGTTTGGCGACATACCGGCAAATTACGCCAAGCTGGCGAACGAAAACGGGTTTACGGGCGGGCTTCACAACGCGACGACGTGCGACTGTCCCATCAAGCTCGACGAAGACGCCGCTTGCGCGCAGGCGGAAATCCCTTACTCGGCCGACGAAACAAAACCAACGGGCGCGAATATCTCTGTCATTGTGACGCTTCCGGGCCAACCTCCGGCAACGTCAAAACCGCTTCCGGTGATCGTCAAGGACTATCTGGTTGTGGGAATGGGGGATTCTTTCGGCGCCGGGGTCGGCAACCCAGATCGGCCCGCGAGGATCGGCAGGTTCGACAGCCTTGCTTATGGCTCGGTCAATTCCAAGCAGCTTCCTGTTCGCTTGGATGCCGCGAAGAGCGGAACAACTTCATCGCAAGCCTTCGTCGCCGCCGCCCCGCAATGGTTGGATGTGCGATGCTTTCGATCTCAATATGGGCCTGAATTCAAAACCGCATTGCATCTAGCGATCACGTCTCCGCATGCCTCGGTCACCTATCTGGATTTTGCGTGCAACGGCGCGCGGATATTGGAAGGACTGATGGCGGCCAAGGCGCTCCACAAGTCCGACGGCTTTGCGTACGACGGTCAGGTTCCGCCTCAGATTTCCGCTGTCGCCGATCTTGTCTGCTCGAGCTCCGACAGTGCATTCAATCAAAAGATCTTGCTCACCGCCAAACCAAATTCGGCGGCATGCAAGGCGGCCGATACGATTTGCGAATATAACAATGCAATTTATAGAGATTATAATTTTTCATCCATTGCGCTTAAGGGTTGTTCTGCGAATAGTCCGCACGTGAGAAGGCCAATCGATTACGTCTTGCTGAGCATTGGCGGCAACGATATCGGATTTGCGCCGATGGTCGCCGACGTGGTTCTGACGACGGACGAAGTCGGAATTATCCCTGGAAGTCTGGCGGATTACTTAAGTTCCAGAGGCGATCTTGAGACAGGCGACATCGGCCTTAAGAGGCTCGGCTATCTCAGAAGCAAATACGAAAAGCTTCGGGACGCCTTTTCAAAATTGCTGCCGATCCGCGACAATGACCAGTCCCGAATCTTTGTCGCCTCCTATCCGATGCCGATCGCAGCCGGCGCGGGACTGGATGGCCTGTGCGACGCCACCGAACAGAACCGCCAAAACGCGGACGCCTCGATGGATGTCCATACAGCGCTGGGCGGTTTTCTTGGTCTCCATGGACCGAAGCCCCAGCTTCGATCGGTCCTGGTCGCAGCCTGTAGTTTGAACCGGTGGCGGTTTTCATGGTTTGCGCCTCCCTCAGACGACGAGTCGAAAGCGGCGGAGCAATGGTTCAAGGACGGCCCGTGCAAAAGCAGCGGGGACGTCGACGTCTCGACGCGCATTCCCTGGACCTATGTCTCAGGCTTTTCCGAGAGCTATTGGCCGCACGGATTTTGCGCGGGGCAATCTGCGCCCGCGCCAAGCGACGCTGATTGTACGCCCAGCGTCGCGGGCGAACCCAAGGCGGCCGAGCGCCTGAATATTCCAACACACGATCCGGGGGAGGCGCCAAACTGCGCGGCTACGCCCTATGATTTGAGCGACCTGCGTCCCTATCATTCCCGTCGACGATGGGTGCGAACGATGAACGACGCTTTCCTCGTCACAAATTGGCACGGCTCTGGCGCAATCGGCACATTCGAGAATGCGGTGCTGGCCGAGAGTACAGGCGCTTTGCACGCGACGGCGGAAGGCTATGCCGCGATCGCTGATTCAATGTTCCACAGCCTGCTCAGCCATCTTTGCGCAAACAAGGGCGCCGCAGAGATTGAGGCTGTCGACGGCCTATCGACATGTACAAAATGATCCGCCCGCATTCGAAGCATGGCGGCGATTATTACTTGCTCTGATAGCGGCATTTGAGTCGGCTAAAACAGCAGCTTCGGGCCGACTGGCCTCATACGTTCCTGAGGCGACACACCGTCGAACCGCGCCTCATCGCTTGCGCAGGGCTTGGGCGTCAGCGAGATTCTCGGCTGCCATCGCGTCTTGCGGATTGATGCGCAACGCCGCCTGATAGTCGGCGATCGCCCGGATCAGGTCGCCCTTGCGGCGATAGGCCGTGCCGCGGTTGTTGTAGGCGTCGGCGTAGGCCGGGTTGAGCTTGATCGCGCGGTCATAGTCGGCGATCGCGGGCTCGAGCGCGCCCTTGGCCTGATAGGCGTCGCCGCGATGGGTGAAAAAATCGGCCCGCGCGGAAATCCGAATCGCCTCGTTGTAGTCGATGATGGCGCGGTCGAAATCGCCCTCCGCGGCGTAGGACAGGCCGCGATTGTCGTAATATGCGGGCTCCGACGGATTGAGCTTGATCGCCTCGCTCACGTCGGCGATCGCCTCATTGTTGCGGCCAAGCTTGCCGTAGGCGGCGCCGCGATTGGAGTAGGCGCGATCGCTGCGGGAATCGAGCTTGATCGCCTCGGAATAGTCATCAATCGCGCGCTGGTAATCCTGCTTGAAATAATAGGCGGCGCCGCGATCCCTGAACGCCAGGCTCAGTTTCGGATCGAGCCGCAGCGCTTGGTCATAGTCCTGGATCGCGCGATCGTATTTGCTTTTGCCGACGAACGCGTCGCCGCGGGTGTCGAAGGCCTTCGCGTCCTTCGGATCGAGCCGCACCGCCTCGCTCGCGTCGGCGAGCGCGCGGTCGAGCGCTCCGGTCGAGCGCCAGGCGTTGGAGCGCTCGCGAAAGGCGCGAGCGTTGTTCGGATCGAGCGCGATGGCGCGATCGAGATCGGCCAAGGCCCGCTTCGTGTGGCCGGCGTACCAGGCGGCCCGGCCGCGATCCACGAGCGCCTCCGCGACCTGCTTGGGCGCGTTCCCCGCCGCCTTGATCATGGCGTCGCATGCCGCGATGCGCTGCTCCGGCGAGAAGGCGCTGTCGTCGTCCGCGGCGCAGACCGTCGCGTTGGCGTCGCCCTGGGCGCTGGCCGGCGACGCGGCGAGGGCGGCGAGCAGACAAAGGGCGGCGCAAGACGGCAGGAATCGGCGCATGGCAGTCGATCTCGTTGATGGCCAGTTTGTCTTACGGGACGATCCCGCAATGAGGAAAGTGGGGCGGTGTTCCAGGCGGTGAGGGTGGGGCGTCAGGGCGCCTCGGCGCTCGATGGGGCAACCGCTTGAAGTCGCGGCGGCTGTTGACGCGGCCTCTCACCGAGTTCCAAAGTCAGACCGTAACGCGACAAGGCCGTCGCAGCGCCGGGGGAGCCCATGCGCCGACTTTTGACAATCGTCTTGATCGCCTTGAGCCTGTTCGGCTCTGACGCGGCTTTCGCGCAAGGCGCGCCGGCCGAGGTTGTCGCCAATATCTACCGCGAGGCGGTTCGTTTTGAGAAGGCTAAGCCGGGATTGGGCATCTTTTTCGACGCTCCATTCCGACGCCGGTATTTCACCGCTTCCTTCCGCGCCGTCGCCCAGACGATCGACGCGCGGCAAGAGGCCGCCAAGGATCCCACCAACCTCATTATCGCCGATGGCGATCCGATCATGGCGTTAGACGGCGCCCGCAATGGCGATCTGGCGGCCAGAGCTTTCACGGGCCGGGGCCTGGTCATTAAAACGGAGCGCGAAGACGCGACGCGCGCGCGCGTCATCGCTCGCTTGGGCGAAGGGCGGGTCTCCGTGATCTACGCGATGGTGAAGGAGGCGGGCCAATGGCGCGTCGACGACATCGCCGTCGGCGACGATAGGCCCAAGGCTTGGTCCGTGCGCGGCGCGCTCGCCGATGATCTCGCGGCGGGCGCGAAAAAACAGTGAGCGCCGGGAATTTGCCGACGCCGGGCGGCGGTATCAGGCGCCTTCAACGCCAGCGGGAGACAGGACTATGTTCGCAATGCAGGCGCGGCGCCGGCCCGGTCGGGTGAAGACGCTCGTTCTCGCCGCGCTGCTGCTGGCGCCGACCGGCGCCCGCGCCGCGTCGCCGGAGGACGATTATGTCGCCGCGCGGGACCGCTATATCGCGGAGCTCAAGGCGCTCGAAGCCCCGGAAGATTCGGCGGCGCACGAATCCTTGAAGGAAAAGGATGCCAAGGATCTCGAGCGGCGGCTAAACGCCATGATCGGCTCTTTTGCGCTCACCGGCTTTCCCGCCGAAGGCAAACTCAACCCCGACCTGTATGAGACAGATGCGCCCCTCGGCAATCTCGATGGTCTCGCCTATTACTTTGACGACAAAGCGTATGTCGGCGACGCTAGCCGCCTCCTCATCACCACCGATGGCCTGCTCGACAAATGGCTCCTCCACCATCCTCGTCGGGAGTCGGACCGCGATCTGCCGCGCTCCGCCGTCGCCGCGGTGCGGTCCGATGCGTTCTACAGCCAGGCCCTGAGCAAGATAGCGCCCGCCGTCGCGCGCTACGCGATCATCCCGATCCTTGCCCCGCCCGGCGCGAAATTCGCGACGGCGATGCTGGCGACCACCGACGTCGGGCCCGAAATTCCCGACACGCCGGATCGGCTGTTTGTCGCCCTCGAAAAAGGGGGGCGCGTCTTCATTGTCAGCGCGCGCCCCGCGACCCCGATCAAGGGGATCGCCGCCTGCGACGCGCTGCTGGGGACCTACGACAAAAAAGCAGACGCCGCCGAGAAGGCGACCGCTAGGACCAACGACCCGAAATCGCAGGACAAGCTTGGCAAGCTCGCGGATAAATTCCGCAGCCAGGGCCAGGCCGCCTTCCTCACCTGTTTCAACGACAAGATGAAGACCACGCCTGAATTCGAGGCTGCGACGAAACAGGCCGCGGCGATTGTCGAGGCGTTGGCAAGGAACTGAGCGGGCCGCCGGGCGTCACCGTAATGCCTAGCCCGCAGCCGCGTCGCGCTGGTTCACTTGCCGCTCCACTGCCAAAGCGTATCGCAATTCAAAATCGGCCTGTCGAACCGGACGCCAAACGCGGCAAACTCGGCTCCAAGATCGATCATCGGTTGAAAAGTCGCCATTTGCTGCGCATCGGCGACGCTCTCCCAAACACTGACATTGTGCATGGCGTTGTTGGTGCGGTCGACGCCGACATAGAAGGCGATATTTCCGTTCATCGCGCGTATTCCGCTTTCGACCCGCCCTCTCATTTCATTCAACTTCTCCTCGACGAGGGCGGCTATATCGGGGTCAAATTTGCCTAGGGATATGCGAATGACCGGGGCCTTCATGGTTTGATCCCTTCACGCTCGGCGTTTTCAATTGGAGACAGGCTTCTCGGCTTGGCCCACGGCAAAATACCCTCCGGACTCCGTGCGCGAAAGCGGGAAATGAGATTTTCTCAAAAGACCGCGATGTGAATCGGCGCGGGGTTTGACTCCCTTTTGGAGGACGCCCCGGCGCCCGGTCGCGTCAATCCCTCGCCTTCGGCAACCCGCTTCGCGGGCTTCGGGGATTGACCCGCCCTGTGCGCCGTGGCGTTCTGGAAGCGTCGGGACGAAGGGCGTCCCAACCGCTTCTCACGGTTGCATGCAAGGTTTGGATAGGGCACGACGCCGCAGTCTGATCCCATCGCGATGGGAGGTCGGCGGCGAAGGACGAGGTGACCAACAAAATGCCATACGACGATCTGAAGGCGTTCCGGATCAGAAAATCTCCCAAGGGCGGCCGCAAGCCGCCGCCTGGCCTGGATATCGAGGCGAAAATCCTCGACGCGGCCGAGTTCGTCTTCGGCCATTTCGGCTTTCGCGGGGCCACGACGGCGCTGATCGCCAAGAAAGCCGCGATCGCCAAGCCGCATATCTACTACTATTTCGAGGACAAGGAGGACCTCTACAGGGCCATTCTCGAGCGCGCCATGCACATGTGGGCGCGAGAACTAGAGGCGCTTGACACCGCCGGCGACATCCAGACCATCTTGATCCGTTACATCCACAAAAAGGTCGACTTCTCGCGCGACCATCCGGACCTGTCCCGCCTCTACGCTAACGAAATCATCAGCGGCGCCGCTTTTATCGGCGGCTTCATCGAGAAGGTTTCGACGCCGCTCCTGCGGGACAAGGTTGCGACCGTCGAGGCATGGGCGTCGAGCGGCGCCATCCGGCCCATCAGCGCCGTCGATCTTTTCTTCTGCATCTGGGCCATGACGCAGGCCTATGCCGATTTTATGAGCCAGATGACCATTATGAAGCACAAGCGAGCCTTGCAGGACGCCGACTACGAGACCGCGAAGGCCACGATCGTCCAGCTTGTTCTTGGGGGACTCGGCCTCGCAGAGACGCCCGCTCCGCAACCCCGCGCAGCCCGAAAGCCGCGGCGGACATAGCGCGCTACGGCCAAACGGCGCACGGTTTGGTCAAGAATTTTTACCGATCGTTATAAATCTGGCACGCGAATTGCGAAAGCAGGTCTGCTTCGCATGGTGCGCGGCGCCGGACCACAGACTGCAGCGGCCCGGTCAAATCGTTCGACGGCGCGATTGCATCCGCCATGGTCATCGCAGCCGGCGACCTAAAATGTCGAGGTCGAACCATGACGTCCCATAGCGGCGAAGTCCCAACGCTGGTCATCACCGGAGCCCATCCCCAGCTCTATAATCACGATCTTGCGCCGACGGCCCCGGCGGGCCGCACATGGGGCGCTTTCAGTCTCTTCGCGATGTGGATGTCGGACGTCCATTCGGTCGGGGGCTACACTTTCGCCGCGAGCCTGTTCTTCCTGGGCCTGACGGGCTGGCAGGTGCTCATCTCCATGCTGGTTGGCATCACGGCCGTCTACTTCCTGATGAACCTCATTGGCCGCCCGTCGCTGCGCTATGGCATTCCCTTCCCGGTTATGGCCCGCGTCTCCTTCGGCGTGATGGGCGCCAACCTCGCGGCCATCGTGCGCGGCGTCGTCGGCATCGTCTGGTATGGCGTGCAGACCTATTTCGCCTCGAAAGCGGTGCAGGTCCTTGTCGTGACGCTGATCCCCGCGTCGGCCGACCTGACGCACAACAGCATCATCGGCCTGTCGACGCTGGCGTGGTGCAGCTTCCTTTTCATGTGGTTCTTTCAGCTCATCATCTTCCTGAGCGGGATGGAGCGCATCCGCCGGTTCATCGATTTCTGCGGCCCCGTCGTTTATGTCGTGATGTTCGCCCTGGCGATCTGGATGCTCTACCAAGCCGGGTTCTCCAGTCTCACGCTGCAGCTCAGCCCGCCGGCGTCCTCGAATGTCGCCACCGTCGGCGTCATGGCCAATGCAGCGATGCTGATTGTCGCCTACTTCGCCGCTCTGTTGCTGAACTTCGGCGACTTCGCGCGCTTTGGAAAGGACGAAGCGGCGATGAAGACGGGGAATTTCCTCGGGCTTCCCGTCAACTTTCTCGTCTTCTCGATCATCACCGTGATTGTGACGGCGGGAACGCTGAAGGTGTTCGGCCAGGCGATCATGGACCCCGTGCTGATCGTCGAGAAGATCGGCAACCCGGTCGTCGTGATCATCGGCTCGATCACGTTCATCGTTGCGACGATGGGCATCAACATCGTCGCGAACTTCGTGTCGCCGGCCTACGACATCTCCAACCTCAAGCCGGAGAAGATCAATTTCAAGATGGGCGGTCTTATCACGTCGATCTTGTCGGTCCTGGTCTGTCCCTGGCTGTTCGTCGCCAGTCCTTCGGCCATTACGCTGTTCGTGAGCATCTTCGGCTCCGTGCTGGGGCCGATGTTCGGCATCATGCTGGCCGACTATTACCTCGTCAAAAAGCAGTCTGTCGTGCTGGACGACCTCTATACGATGTCGCCGAGCGGCGCCTACAATTACGACGGGGGCTGGAACCATAAGGCGCTGATCGCTCTGGCGATCTCGGGGCTCCTGTCGATCGGCCTTTCGCTAGCCGGCGCGTATGGCGTGATGTTCAACGTGGGCGACTGGGGCTGGCTGATTGGCGCAAGTGCGGGCGCGCTGGTCTACCGCAGCCTTTCGGCGCCGGGGCGATCCCTGGCCGCCTTGCACGCGGGCGAGTAAAACGCGAGACAAACGAAGCCTCGGCCATGACCGACATGGCCGAGCGCGTTGGCGGCTCTCTCAAAGCCTTTTTTGGAGCCGCTTTCGCGTCGCTCCGTCGACTACCACTTCGTGCGCGGCGGATGCGCGTGCGGGCGCAAGGGCAGGGGGCGCCACGGCGCCCGGGCGCGTCAATCCCTCGCCTTCGGCAACCCGCTTCGCGGGCTTCGGGGATTGACCCGCCCTGTGCGCCGGGGCGTTCTGGAAGTGTCGGGACGAAGGGCGTCCCGCAGCAAGATCGACACGCCTGCGGCGCGTCGAACAAAGGGGCGTTATCGACGGTAGGCGTGATGACCTTGGGTCTCAAATCGCTCGGCGAAAGCGCGGATCGCGTCGCTTTGCGAAGTTCCCTCCAACAGTTGATTGACGCCGACGGATACTCCTAAAAGCGCACTGCACGCCTCATCTATGGTTGCCAGCCGTTCTGTTGGCTTGAAAGGAGGCGCGACGGTCATAGTCAAAAAGTGCTTATCGCCTTCCTTCTCCCATTTGGAATGGCGTCGTAGAGCAGTGACCGAGGCGTGTCCGGCGTCCATTGATAACACTGCGTAGGAAAGATATGAGCGCGATGTCACGCCTTCATCGGCAACATTCTTGACGCTGAATTTTTTGGGCTTCGGAAACTCCGCCAAGAGAGCCCTAATTTGCGTGCGTATGATCTGCGCCGACTTGTCGGCCCTTGCTTCGGGGCTGCTGACTTTGAGCGACAACTCGCCAATGGCCTTTCTATTCGCCGCCTCGTCGCTCCGCATGTCCCTAACGAAATCTGCGCCACGCTCGCAAAGAGCCGCCACCAAGAATAAATTTTCAAAACACAACCGAACCAACGCTCGGGACTCTACGGGCTGGTCGTCACGCGCCATCGTGAGTGCGCCCCTGAAATTCGTTATTGTGCGACACAGAAGCGTAAGCCCCACAACTTTCGGATCGCGGGCGCTGTTCAAATCAACTTCAACGGAAGACGCACCAACAATATCGATTGCAAGCCCAAGAAGCTCGCTGGCAAAATCGAAAGCCTGCTTCTCTTCTGGCGTCACGCGTCAGCCTTCCGGTCGCCAGCGGAGCGACGTTATTGCGCCATCGAGCCAGCCTGACACAGCTCGCGCTCGTTCCCTTTATGTTCGCATGTCGATCGAGACTTTACAAGATGCCTTGTCGGCGGGCGGCAGTTCTCATTTTGGCATCCCTTGTGTCATGGCCGTGCTTGTCACGGCCATCCACGCCGCGAGGTTGCGGCTTCGTTCCGTAAACTTAGCGCGACGTCACGGCGTGGATGGCCGTGACAAGCACGGCCATGACGGAGGAGCGGCATCAAGCGATGAGAACTGCCTGTCGGCGGGCTGGCGGGGCGACGAGGGATTGCGCGTTCATGGCGCGCTCACAAAGGGATTGCGGATCGTCAATCCGTCGATCACGCGGCCGTCCTGCATGTCTTCGCTGAATAGCGTGTCGCAACCGGCTTCGAGCGCGGCGGCGGCGATGAGGGCGTCGTAAAAGGAAAATCCGTGGTCGCGCGCGATCGCCAGGGCTGCCGCATGGGTTTCGGCGCTGAGCGCCGCGATCTCGGGAAACTGGCGACGAATCGAAGCGACGGCCAGTTCGATAATTGGCCAATCCTGCTTCTGCTTGTTGCGCAGAACATTGGTGAACTCGTTGAGAACCTGCACGCTGATCTTGCCGCCCGGGGCGATGACCTCGATCGCCCGATGGCGCCGCCGGTCGATCGAATAGGCGTAGATGAGGATGTTGCTGTCGAAGAACGCTTTCACCGCTCGTTGGCCTCGTCACGGTCGAACGTATAGCCTTCGGGCAATGGGAATCTGAACTGCTCTACGTCCTTGAGGAACTGAGCCTTGCGGTCGATCTTTTCCACCTCGATCGTCTTGTTGGCGGCCGCGGTGAGTTTGACTTCGTCGCCCTCCGCGACCCCCAATTCCTCGACCAGCTTTTTGGGCAGCCGAACGGCGAGGCTGTTGCCCCATTTGGAAACATGCATGATATCCTCCGATGATATCTTTGGAAAGAGGATATCATTGGAGGATATCATCAACAAGGGCGATCAGAACTCAGAGCGCGTCGGCGCCGCTCATCTCGCCCAGTCCGCGACGATGAGCCCCGGCACGCGCTCGAATTCGCGGCTGTTGGCCGTGACGAGCGGCGCGCCACGGCAGCGGGCCTGCGCGGCGATGAGATAATCATAGTGCCCGATCGGTTCGCCCTGGCGCTCCAGATACGCGCGGATGTCCCCGGCGTGGCGAGCGTCCGCCTCTTCAAACGGGAGGATGCCGACGCCCGTCGCGAGAAATCTGTCGAGAATCCGCTCGGAGGCCTCGCGGCGGTCGCTCTTCGCATTGCCGTATCGCATCTCATAGAGCGCGATGACCGGCATCACGACGCGGACGCGCGATCCCAGATATTCATTCAGGCGCGCGCGGATCACTGGGTTGCGTCCGTTGATCGCGCCTATAATGACATTGGTGTCGAGGCAAATCATTCGCCGAAGAACTTGCGCGGGTCAGGCTGGGCCGGAGGATCGTCTGGCGGACCGTCGGGGAAGAAATCCCTGGCCCCCAAAGCATCGAGACTCGCCCAAAGCGCATCGACATCGAGCTGCGGGCTGATCATCGGCTCCAGAATCACCTTGTCGCCTTGCCGGGTGACGCGCACTTCCTTGCCCTCGAAGCGGAATTCCTTGGGCAGGCGAACGGCCTGGCTGCGGCCATGCATGAACAGCTTGGCGGTCGATTTCGCTTCGTCGGGCTTTTTGACGTTCGCGGTCATGTCGCCTCCTTTGCTGCTGTGGCGATGCGCTGTCCGGCGTCATAGTCGGGCCGATCCGGCGAATGCCCGGTTGAGAGGCACGCGCTATGCGGGGGCAGGGCCACGCCGCCGAGCCGCCGTCAAGCGGCAAGAAGCCGCTTCTTCGCTTCGCTTCGACCCCTGCGGGGTGACTGCGTCTCGTCGGCGCGGCAAGTGGCATCCATGTTCTTTTGGTGATCGACGCGGCCGACCGGCCGCGTTCGTTCACCAAAGGAACATGGCATCCGCATCGTCTGAGCCCTCTGCCGCCCAGTCCATGTCGGCCCACCCGGCGATCCTGATGGCGGATAAGGCGCCGGCGTCGGCGCAAACAAACGGTATCTACCTTTGGTAGCTATTATGTCGCCGCGTATCTGTCAAATTCTTCGGGCTGGAGCGAGAGCGCCGGGCAAGCCCCTCAGCGCCGGCGCGTGTTTGCCCTGAGTTAACACGGCGGCGGCACGTTTCTGTTTTAGAGAAACATTGTCTGGACATTCCAGCTTTTCCGGTGCACACTTTCCGATGGTTCCGACTGGAGGCGCTTGGACTTTCTCCGAGGACGAGAAGCAGTCTGCGGTGCGCCGGGGAGGGGGAAGGAAGGGCGCTGTGGCTGCGGTTTTTCAGAAAATCACATTTTTTCGGTTTTTCGCTTGCAACGCTTTGAAATTGCTCAATCAGGCCTGAAAAAGATTTGCGGAGGAGAAATGTAACCCCTTGATATCATTAGGATGGTTTCGAGGGCACTAAGCTGGGATCGCGTCAAACCCGCACAATGCAAGGTTTTGCAAATGCCCTCTGGCTCAGTTGCCGCCCTCCAGCAGGCGCCGCGCGATCACTTGCGCCTGAATCTCGGCCGCGCCTTCGAAAATGTTGAGGATGCGCGCGTCGCATAAAACGCGCGAGATCGGATATTCCAGCGCGAAGCCGTTGCCGCCGTGGATCTGCAGCGCATTGTCGGCGGCGGCCCAGGCGACGCGCGCGGCGAGCAGCTTGGCCATGCCCGCCTCCATGTCGCAGCGGCGGCCCTCGTCCTTGGCGCGGCCGGCGAAATAGGTGATCTGACGGGCAATGTGGATCTCGACCGCCATCATCGCGATCTTGTCGGCGACGCGCGGAAAGGCGATCAGCTTTTTGCCAAACTGCGTCCGCTCTTTAGCGTAACGAAGCCCGAGCTCCATCGCCGATTGGGCGACGCCCACCGCCCGCGCGGCGGTCTGGATGCGCGCCGATTCGAACGTCGCCATCAATTGCTTGAAACCCTGGCCTTCTTCGCCGCCGAGCAGCGCTTCGGCGGGAATCTCGAAGCCGTCGAAGGCGATCTCATATTCCTTCATGCCGCGATAGCCGAGCACTTCGATCTCGCCGCCCGACATGCCCTTGGCCGGGAAAGGCTCAGCGTCTGAGCCGCGTGGTTTGCGCGCCAGGAACATCGACAGGCCCTTGTAGCCGGGCTCATTGGGGTTCGTGCGCGCCAGCAGGGTCATCAGATCGGCGCGCACGGGATGGGTGATCCAGGTCTTGGCGCCGCTGATCTTGTAGACATCGCCTTCGCGAATGGCGCGCGTGCGCAGGCTCGCCAGATCGGAACCGGTGTTGGGCTCGGTGAAGACGGCGGTGGGGAGGATTGCGCCCGACGCGATTTTTGGCAGCAGTTCTCGCTTCTGTTCGGGCGTGCCGCCGACGAGGATGAGTTCGGCGGCGATTTCCGAACGCGTGCCAAGCGAGCCGACGCCGATATAGGCGCGCGACAGTTCTTCGGAGACGACACACATCGCGACCTTGCCAAGGCCCATGCCGCCGTAATCCTCGGGGATCGTCAGCCCGAACACGCCCATGCCGGAAAGGCCTTCGATCACCTCCATCGGAATGTAGGCATTGGTGCGATGCCAGCCCTGCGCATGCGGGATCACTTCGGCGTCGGCAAAGCGGCGCATTTCGGCGCGGATCGCCTCGAAAGTCTCGTCGAGGCCGGGGTCGCCAATCGTCGCGGCATTGTCGGAGCGCTCGATCAGGCTGGCGAGGCTCGCGCGTGTCTCAGGAATATTGCCGCTCTCGATTAATTGCGCGATCGCGGCCGTCCGGTAGGGCGCGACTTGCGCTTCATCGAGGCCGAAATCGGCAAGGCGCAGGATCTCGCCCTGGCTCATCGGAATGCCGCCGAAAATCTGCGCGCAATATTCGCCAAGGCCGATGCGGGTCAGCAGAATCTCGATCTCGCCGAAGCGGCCTTCGGCGCGCATGCGCAGCGCGTAAGCGGTCATTTCCCGGATCGCCTCGACATAGGTGGCGAGCCAGGCGAGGCCATGGGCGGCGCGTTGTTCGCGCTCGATCAGCGGCGCGCTCAACCGTCCCCCTTCGCTGACGCGCGCGCGAACGCTGGCGATGGCTTGCGCGAGCAGCGCTTCGACTGAGGCGAGCGCTTCCGTCGCGAGGTCAAGCTTCACGCCAATTCTCCGTTCACCGCCCCATTGCAGCGCAGCATGCGATGGCTTGGCCCTCGTTGCAATGCGCCTTTAGCTTTGCCGCCGGGCGGCGATCGCGACGCCGACCGCCGTCAGCGCCATGCCGGCGATCTGCAGCGCGTTCAGCGTTTCGCCAAACAGCAGCCAGGCCTGCGCGGCGGCGGTCGGCGGCACGAGATAGATCAGCGCCGAGGCGCGCGAAACCTCGCCATGCCTGATCAGCAGCAGCAGCAGCCAGATCGCGCCGATCGACAGAGCGAGCACGGACCAGGCGAGAACGAGCGCCATGGTCCAGTTCCATTCGATGTGCATCGGCTCCAGCAAGTAAGCGGCGGGCAGCACGAGGACGAAAGCGCCGACATATTGCACGCCGGCCATGGCGCGCAGATCGCCGGCGGGAAGAAAGCGCTTCTGGTAGAAAAAGCCGGCCGTCGCGCCCAGCATGGCGAGAATATTGACGCCGATGATTGTCAGCGCGCCCGCGCCAATATTGGCCGCGCTCAGTTTTGGCCAGAGCACCAGAACCAGGCCGACGAGGCCAAGGACGACGCCGAGCGAGCGCCGCCATGAACCGCGCTCGCCCAGCAGCGCCGGCGCCAGCAATGCCGTGGCGATCGGCTGCACGGCGGCGATCAGCGCCGAGACCGAGGCCGGCAGCCCCGCGCGGATCGCCCACCACACGCCGCCGAGGTAAAGGGCGTGAAGGAAAGCCCCTGAGATCAATGCGTGACCCCAGTCGCGGCCGGTCTTGGGGAATGGCGCGCGTGCGACGACGGCGAGCCCGAGCAGCAGCAGGCCGGCCGATCCGAAGCGAAAGCACAGGAAGGTCAGCGGATCGGCATATTCAGCGGAATAACGCGCGACGATCCAGCCGGTCGACCAGATGAGGACGAAGAAAAGCGGCGCGAAGCGATCGAACAGCGGGGAGGAGGAGGGCATCGGGGCTGAGTAGAGGAGCCGCGCATGGCGGGCAAGCGCCGGATTTTCGAGCGCGGCGCCAGACCGTAACGCTCGCCCGACGCGAAATTGTCACATCGCCCTGCGAAGCGTCGGCGAGACTTGAACCGTCAGCCGGGTATAACCTAAACTGGCTCTTGCACCCGCTCACAAGGAGACCGCCATGCGCGCCGCCATTCGCCCCTTTGTCACCGCGTTCAGCATCGCGTGTCTGCCGATTTTGATGGCCGCCGCCCCCGTCGGCGCTGCTTTTGCGCAGAATGCGCAACCTGACGCCGCGCAGGCGCCGGTCAAGCAGATCGCGCTCACGGAAAAGCAGATCGAGGGCGCTCTCGCGGCGAAGGCGGATATCGATCCGATCGTGTCGAAATTGCCGGAAGGCGCCAACGACAAGCCCGATCCGAAGGCGCTCGCCCAACTTGATGGCGCGGTGAAGAAACACGGGTTTGCCAATTACGCCGAATACGAGGACGTCGACGACAATATCAATCTGGTGATGGGCGGAATCGATCCGCAGACGAAGAAATATGTCGGCGATGAAATCGTCCTCAAGAAGGAAATCGCGGAAATGCAGGCCGACAAAAAGATGGCGCCGAAGGACAAGAAGGAAGCGCTCGACCAAATGAACGACGCGCTGAAATCGATCACGCCGCTTCAGTTTCCCGCCAATATCCCGCTGGTCGTGAAATATTACGACAAGCTCAGCGAAGAATCCCCGCAGAACCAATAGGCGCGGAGCGGGGAAACGATGAGCGCTCCTCACGACGGCGAGCCTGCCTGGAAGCACGATGGCGTGCGCGTCGTGCCAGGCGACAACCTCGACGCCAACACTGCGCAGACGCCCGGCATGGACCGCAAGGCGGCGATCAATTTCGCGCGCGTCGGGGCCCAGAAGCTATGGGCCGGCACGGTGAAAATCCACGCTAACGCCAAGACCGGCGCGCATCACCATGGCGCGCTGGAAAGCGTGATCTACGTGGTGCGCGGCAAAGCGCGGATGCGCTGGGGCGAGCGGCTGGAATTCATGGCTGAAGCAGGGCCTGGCGACTTCATCTACATCCCGCCCTATGTGCCGCATCAGGAGATCAACGCCAGCGCCGACGAAACGCTGGAATGCGTATTGGTGCGCAGCGATGGCGAAGCGGTCGTCGTCAATCTCGATATCGAACCCGTCGAGAAGCCCGAAAATGTGCCATGGATCGACCCGATCCACCGGAGCTGATGGCTTGAGCGTTTATGACGGGTCGCGCGACTTGCCGCCCATTCACGGAGGCGCGGCGTTTCCGATGCTTTCTCCAGCGCGCAGCGCGACGGGCATGATCGTTTGAATGGCGGGAACGGCGCCTAATGCGGAACTCGCCTTCGCCCGCTCGGCGGGCGCCAGCGAAGGGCGCGCCATCGCCGAAATGAGAGCTTCGCCCAGGCGCACGCCGATCGCCGTCCAGTCCGTCTGAAAGGTCGCAAGAGCGGGCGAGAGAATTTGCGCGCGTTCTTCCGGCAGAATGCCAATCAGTGAGACGTCGCGTCCGGGCTGCAGGCCGGTGTCGTTCAGCCTGCGATAGAGTCCCAGCGACTGTATGGCGTCCGACACGAGGATCGCGGTCGGGCGTTCCCTTATGGCGAGAAGAGCCTCGCCCGCCGCATAGCCGCCGCTCTCGGCCGCGGCGCGTCGTTGCACGAAGCCAGACTCAAGCAGAAGGCCGCGTTTCTGCATCGCGTTTAGATAGGCGTCGAAGATGAGGTGCAAATAATTTGTTTCGCCCACGGGAAGCATAAGCGCGATCCGGCGATGGCCGAGGCCGTAGAGTATTTCGATCGAAGATTCGACGGCTTTGGCGAAATCGGGATCGACCCAGGCATGATCGCCGCCCGAAAGGCTGCGCCCGAACGCGGCGAAAGGCTGGCGCCTTTCGATGAGATAGTCGATGCGCGGATCGACATGCTGGGTCTCGGAAATGATCAGCCCGTCGACAAGGCCACGTTCCGTGACGCGTCGGAGGGAGCCGAAGAGTTCTTCGCCGTGGCCATGGAGGAAGATCGCCAGATCGAGGCGCTGTTCGGAGAGGCGACGACGTAAGCCGTCGAGAACGGAAAGGAATACGGGGTTGATCAACGTCTGGTCTTGGCCCGTTGGAACAATCACCCCGACGAGATCGGTCTTGCCGCGACGCAGGCTGCGGCCCGACTGGTTGGGCGAATAGCCGAGCCGCGCAGCGGCCTCGCGAACCCTTTCGCGCGTCTCAGGATTGACGTCCGCCTTATCGTTGAGCGCCCGCGACACTGTCCCGATCGAAATGTCGAGATGACGCGCGAGTTCGCGAATGCCGGTCAAGATCAATTCCCCCCAGGCGCGGAGCCATCAGTCCCCATAGCGATTTCGTCTCTCTATTGACAGGGCAGGCGGCGGCGCCTATTGTCGTAAACGTTTACGGTTTCGTCAACGCGGCAAAGTCCGACAGCGCGGCCCGACAGGGAGGATGTTGATGAGGCTGAGGGCTTCCCTCATAGGCTGTGGCGCGATGAGCCGCGCCTGGCTCGATGCAGCCGGCAAGATCGACGGGCTGGAGATTGTCGGGCTGGCCGATCTGGACCCTGCCAGGGCGGCAAGCCGCGCCGCCGAATTCGGTCTGAACGACGCTATCCTCACAGGCGACGTCAAGACGCTGCTCGCGCGCACTGAACCTGACATCTTGCTCGACATCGTCGTGCCGGCGGCCCGCCATACGATCGTCGTAGCCGGGTTGGACGCCGGCTGCCATGTCCTGAGCGAAAAGCCGATGGCCGAAACGCTCGACGAAGCGCGCGACCTTGTGGCGCGCGCGCGCGCCGCCAAACGCATTCACGCGGTCGTGCAGAATCGGCGCTATCTCGAAAGCGTTCGTCGCATCGCGCGCGCCGTCGCCGCCGGCGCGATCGGCGAGGTCACCAGCGTTCACGCCGACTTTTTTCTCGCGCCGCATTTTGGCGGCTTTCGCGAAGAGATGAACCACGTCCTGCTTCTCGACATGGCGATCCACAGTTTTGACGCGATGCGCTGCATGACTGGGCTTAGCGTCGACGGCGTCTATTGCCGGGAATGGGAGCCCGAAGGCTCCTGGTATCGCCAGGGCTCGTCCGCCGTTGCTCTGTTCGACCTCGAAAATGGCGCTGTTTTCACCTATCGGGGCAGTTGGTGCGCGCAGGGTCTTGGCACGAGCTGGGAATGCGCATGGCGCATTGTTGGCGCCAAGGGTTCGCTGGTTTGGGACGGGCGCGACGATATTCGGATAGAGGTGGCCGGCGACGCGCTTAGCGGCCTCTTTGCCGAAGTCTCCAGCGTTGCGGTTCCACCGCTTGATTCGGCCGATAAGGTCGGCGGCCATCTCGGCGTCATGCAAGATTTTGTCGCTGCGGTGCGGGGCGGGACAGAGCCCGAAACCGTCGGCCGTGACAATATCAAGAGTCTCGCCATGGCGCTGGGCGCCATTCACAGCGCCGAGCAAAGCCGGCGCATCGACATCTCCATTTGAAGCGAGTGTGAAATGAAGGCTCTTAAAGATATCCGCATCGGCACGATGATTCGCGGCGCCCTCAAGGATCCCAGCGGCTACGTACGCGAACTCGTGAAGCTCGGCTTTGAGAGCGTCGAGCCCTTCTTCTGGCAGACGATGGATGCGGATTTGGCCAAACTGGCGCGCGAGCTGAAAGAGGCGATCGGCGACGCCAATGTCACGATCGACACGCTCGGCATGTTCGGCAATCCGCTCGAAGAAACGGACATCGACCGTAGGACCCTCGCCGGTTGGGAAGCCCTTATCGACAACGCTCATCTCTTCGGCGCCAAAACAATCGCCGGGTTCACCGGGCGGGTGCGCGGTAAGCCGATCGAAGAGAGTCTGTCGCGTTACAAGACCGTTTGGGGTGCGCTGGCCAAACGCGCCGCCGACAAGGGGGTGCGGCTCGCCTTTGAAAATTGCGCGATGGATGGCAACTGGAGCAGCGGCGACTGGAACATTGCGCATAATCCCGACGCCTGGGAGCTGATTTTCAACGCGCTTCCTGACGAGAATATCGGGCTGGAATGGGAGCCCTGCCACCAGCTCGTTTATCTCATCGATCCCATCCCGCAAATTCGCAAATGGGCCCCCAAGTTTTTCCATGTGCATGGCAAGGATGCGACCGTGCGCTGGGACGTCATTCGCGAGCATGGCGTGTTCGGCAAGGTCCCTTTCGTACAGATGCGTTCGCCGGGATTTGGCGACAGCGACTGGACGCGGGTCATCAGCGAATTGCGTCTGGCCGGATACAAGGGATCGATCGACATCGAGGGTTGGCACGATCCGGTCTATCGCGACGAGCTTGAGCTGACCGGCCAGGTTCATGCGCTCAACTATCTCAAGAATTGTCGTGGCGGCGCGGAGTTCATTCCCAATCCGGCATGATGACGCTTCCGGCGGCGGACGTCGGATCGAACGCCGCGCCGGATCAACCGGCGGGCTCATAAACGGCGAAAAGCTAATCAAATCGACATGGAGGAAGTCTCATGGGGAAATCATATTTGAAGCGGGCGTTGCGCGGGTCGGCGGCGGTGGCGCTCTTGGTTGCGACCTTGGTTGGCGTTGGCGACGCCGCGCAAGCGGCGGCGCTGCGCGATAAATGGTGCAGCAAAGTACATATTCGCTTCTTTGTCGGCGGCGCCGAAGGCGATGCCTTCGGCACGATCGTCTACAATGGCGCCAAGCAGGCCGCCGCCGATACCGGCGCGCAGGTCGACTATGTCTTCTCGGGTTGGGTCAATGAGAAGATGGTGCAGCAATTGCGCGAGGCGGTCGCAGCCCATCCTGACGGCATTGCGATGATGGGGCATCCGGGCGAGGCGGCGGTTGTTCCATTAGCGCAGGAAGCGGCCAAGAGCGGCATCAAGATGATGTATCAGAACGTGCCGGTGCCCGCGGCGGTCGACAAGGTTGGCGGCGGCTATATCGGCGCCCAGCAGGCGCCGCAGGGCCATGCGCTTGGCGTCGAGATCGTGCGGCGGTTCGGTCTGAAGAAAGACGACGTGGCAATCGTTCTGGGCGGGTTTGACGATAACATCCGCGGCGCCCGCGAGGAGTCCACGGCGAAGGCGATGGAAGAGGCGGGCGTCAAGGTTGTGCGCCTGTTTGCTCCCCCCGAATGGGCGGCTGACCCTAACTTGGCCATCCCGGTCATCACGGCGACGTTGCAGGCCAACCCGAAGGCCAGGGCGATCGTCTATCCCGGCGGTCAGGAATTGGGCAACGCCGCGACCTATATGAAAGCCGCCGGCAAAAAGCCCGGTGAAGTCATCAATGTCGGTTTCGACACCAGTCCGCAGATTGTCGAGGCCTTCAACGGCGGTTGGGTTCAGTTGACGGCGGATCAGCAACCCTTCCAGCAGGGCTATCTGCCGATTCTCAGCCTCTGCGAACAGATTGTTTATGGTCTGGCGCCGATCAACGTCGACACGGGCGCAGGCTATGTAACGCCGGAAAACTACAAGGCCGTCGCGGGTCTGGCGACCGAAGGTCTGCGTTGATCTGAAGGCGGCAAGGACCAGGGCGCATCGCGGCCTGGTCCATCGATGACAGGGGGAAACGCTATGAGCGAACGGCTTGTCGAGCTCAGAAACGTCGCCAAATCCTATGGCCGGGTTTTCGCGGTTGGCGGCGTCAATTTGCATGTCGATCGGGGCGAAGTCGTTGGACTGCTCGGCGACAATGGCGCCGGCAAATCGACGCTGATCAAGATGCTGGCGGGGGCGATCCAGCCGACCAGCGGCGATATCCTGGTTCGCGGCAAAGTCGAAACGCACTGGGACGCCGCGCGTTCGCGCAATGCTGGCATCGAGACCGTCTTTCAGGATCGCGCGCTGGCGGTTCAGCAATCGATCGTTCGCAATATTTTCATGGGGCGCGAGATCTCAAACTGGTTCGGCTTCATCGATTCCACGCGTGAACGGCGAGAGGCGGAGCGCCTCATGCGCGAGATCGGCTTCACCTCGAAAGTGTTTTCGCCCGACTCGATCGTCGGCCAGCTTTCCGGGGGCGAGAGACAGGGCGTGGCGCTGGCGCGCGCCATCTATAACCAGGCCGATCTGATCGTGATGGACGAGCCTACGACGGCGCTTTCGCTGACGGAAACCGAGAAGGTGTTTCGTTTCGTGCGCACGGTGCGCGCGGGCGGGCGATCTGTTCTTTTTATCGGCCACAACATTCACCACGTCTATGACATAGCCGAGCGCTTTGTCGTGATGGATCGCGGCACGGTGGCGCTACAGGCGACCAAACAAGAGGTCGGTTCGGCCGAGCAATTGATCGCTTTCATGGAAAATATCGCCCACCCCCAGGGCGTCGTGTCATTCGATCCAGCGTCAACGCAGGCAGGAGCATCGTCATGACCTTGTCGCTTGAACCAGCCAACGCGCGCGCGGCGCCCGCCGTCCGGCCGCCCGACAGCGCGCTGCGGCGTTTCCTGATGGCGAATCGAGCGGCCGTCGGCAGTTTTGCCGTGTTCGTCGCGATGATGGCCGTTTTTACCATCTTCAGCCCTTCAGTCTTCACCCATTGGCCAATTTACAGTTCGGTTCTTGTGACGCTGCCCGTGGCGCTCTGTCTGGTAGCGCCGCTGGTCTTCATCGTCACCGTCGGCGAAATCGACCTATCCTTTCCCGCGACGATGGGCTTTTCGGCGTGGGTTTTCGCGCTGCTCGTCCAGGCGGGGTTCAGCCCTTTCCTCGCCATTCTGGGCGCGTTGGCGACCGGCATGATTCTGGGTTATTGCGTGGGCGCGCTTGTGGTCCTCGCCAGCCTCTCTTCGCTCATCGCGACGCTGGGCATGAACTATATGCTGCGCGGATTCATCATGATCGTCACGCAAGGCAAATCGATCGCTTTGCTCGATCTGCACGATACTGCCGCCGGTGCGCTCTTTTCCGGGGATTTCCTTGGACTTCCCGTACAAATATTCTGGGCGCTCGGCTTCGTCGCCTTCGCCGCGCTGCTGTTCAATCGGCATCGCTTCGGCGCCCGCGTCCACGCGGTGGGCGATCATCCCGACAGCGCCGCGCAGATGGGCATCAACGTCAATCGCACCCGCATTGCGACCTTCGTCTTCATGGGGCTTGGGGCGGCCATAGCGGGCGTGTTCAGCGCCATGATCAATTATACGTGGTGGCCGACCACCGGCGACGGCTACCTCCTGGGGACGATCGCCTCGGTTTTCGTTGGCGGCACGCCAACATGGGGCGGCATCGGCACCATCACCGGCGGCGCGATCGGCGCCTTGATCGTTTCATTCATTCAAAGCGGCATCGTCGCGGCGGGCCTCAGTGGTTTCTATGTCCAGTTCTTCAACGGCCTGATCATCATTCTCGCTTTGCTTGGGCATCGCTGGAATCAGAAGCGGTATCGATAAGGCTGCCGCCTCGCGCGGATCCGATCGCCCGCGTTCATTTCGGCCAGATCGCGCCGCGCAAACTTAGGCAGCCCGATTGCTGCGGCTATTCAGCCGGCGCGCCGACCGGCGCATGCTCGCCGATCGCCGGCGCGGCAGGCGCCGATTTCGGCGCCTTCTTGCGCCGCCCCGCCAACATGGAATCGACCTTGTCGAGATAGAAATAGATGACCGGCGTGATGTAGAGCGTCAGCACTTGCGAAAAGCAAAGACCGCCGACGATGGCGATGCCTAAAGGCTGACGCAGTTCAGAGCCGGCGCCGGCGCCAAGAGCGATCGGCAGCGAACCGAGCAGGGCGGCCATGGTCGTCATGATAATGGGCCGGAAACGGATGAGCGCGGCCTCGCGTATCGCCGTCAGGGCGTCGAGGCCGCCCTCGCGCCGCCGTTCGATCGCAAAATCGACCATCATGATCGCGTTCTTTTTCACGATGCCGATCAGCAACAGGATGCCGATGATCGCGATAACCGACAAGTCCATATGGAAATATTCGAGTGCGAGCAGCGCGCCGATGCCGGCCGAAGGCAAACCCGAGAGAATGGTGATCGGATGGATGTAGCTCTCATAGAGCACGCCCAGCAGGATGTAGATCGTCAGCACGGCCGCCATCAGCAGCGCGCCTTGCCCGGCCAGGGCCTGCTGAAAGAGTTGCGCGTTACCGGCGAAGCCGGTGATGATGCTCTGAGGAAGATTGGCTTTGCGTTCTATCGCGTGGATGGCCTCGATCGCCTGGCCAAGCGACATGTCGGGCGCGAGATTGAATGAAATGGTCACCGCGGGCTGCTGCGCCTGACGATTGATCTGCAGCGGGCCGACGGTCCGGGTCATCGTCGCCAATTCATCCAATGGAACGAGGCCGCCTCCGGTGGCGGAAACATAGATCCGCCCGAGCGCCGCCGGGTCGTCCTGGAAATTTGCGTCGGCCTCCATGATCACCTGGTAATCATCGGCCTCGGTGAAGATGGTCGAGATTTGCCGCGTGCCATAGGCGTTGTAGAGTGCGGTGCGAACCTGGTCGGTGGTGATGCCGAAGGCCGCCGCTTTCTCGCGGTCGATTTCCACCCGCACCTGCGGATTGGTGATCTGCAGATCGCTGTTGACGTCGCGCAATCCCGGCAATTGCCTGATCGCCGCTTCCATCTCCGGCGCTTTTTTATAGAGCGCGTCGATGTCGCCAGATTGCAGTGTGTATTGGTATTTGGCGCGCGCGATGCGCCCGCCCGTGAATTGCAAGTTCTGGACTGGCTGCAGAATCGTGCGAAGGCCGGGAAGCACGCCGGTCGCATCGCGCAGCCGCGCCATCACCTGGTAGATCGGGCCGCGCTGATCCTTCTCCTTGAGCTTGATGAACAGGAACCCTTTGCTCGTCACGCCGCCGAAGCCGACGGCTGACGTGACATAGTCGACGGCAGGATCATTCTGGATGATTTTGGACACTGCCATTTCGCGCTGCGACATCGCATCGAAGCTCGTATCCGGCTGCGCCTCAGTTATGCCGCTCAGAAAGCCCGTGTCTTCGTCCGGAAAAAAGCCTTTAGGGACGTCGACGTAAAGCGAAAAGGCGATATAGCCCGTCGCGAAAGTTCCGATCAGGGCGAGCAACCGGAATTTCAGGACGAAATCGAGCGATATGCGATAACCGGTTGCGAGGCCGTCGACGAAGAAGTCGGAAACGCGCGAGAACAGACCCGCCGCCGCTCCGTGTTTGGGGGCGCTGAGGATTCGTGCGCAAAGCATCGGCGTCAATGTCAGCGACACGAAACCCGAGACGAGAATGGCGACTGTGATGGTCACTGCGAATTCCCGAAATACGCGCCCGACCACGCCGCTCATCAACAGCACGGGAATAAACACGGCGACCAGCGAAAAGGTGATCGACAGAATCGTGAACGCGATCTCGCGCGAGCCTTTCAAGGCGGCGTCGAATGGCTTCATGCCTCCTTCGATATGGCGCGTGATGTTTTCCAGCATGACGATTGCGTCGTCGACGACAAAGCCGACCGATAGCGTGATCGCCAACAAGGATATGTTGTCGATCGAATAGCCGAACATATACATGAAAGCGCAGGTGCCGATCAGCGACACCGGCAGCGCCAGCGCGGGAATGATGGTCGCCGAGGCGGATTTCAAGAAAATGAAAATGACCGCGATCACCAGCACGATCGACAGCATCAACGTATGCTGCACGTCGTCGATCGATTGACGGATCGAAACCGATCGATCGTTGATAACTTTGACGTCGACGGACGGCGGCAGTTGCGACTGGTAATAGGGGATCTTGGCCTTCACATTGTCGACGACATCGACGGTGTTGGCGTCGGATTGGCGGAAAATCGCCAGAACGATCGAGCGCGTGTCGCCAACCCAGCCGGCGAGCTGATTGTTCTCGACCGAATCATAGACTCTTGCGACTTCATTGAGACGCACCGGAGCGCCGTTACGCCATGCGATAACGAGGTTGCCATATTCGGCGGCATGCGGCATTTGGCCGGTCGCGTCGACGGTGACGTTCTGCTTGGCGCCCAGCATCGCGCCGACCGGCGTCGAAGAATTGGCCGCGGCGACGGCGTTCTGAACATAATCGAGCGTCAGGCCGCGCGCCGCCGCCTTGTCGGAATCGACGTCGACGCGCACCGCGAATTTCTGCTGGCCGAACACTTGTACCTGCGCAACGCCGGTGATCTGCGAAATCTGCTGCGCGAAGACCAATTCGGCATAGTCGTCGACGGTCGTCAAAGGCAGGGTCTTTGAAACCAAAGCGATGAACAGGATCGGGCTGTCGGCCGGATTGAGTTTCTGGAAACTGGGCGGGGCGGGGAGCTGCGGCGGCAGCTTGCGCAAAGTGGCCGAAATATTCGATTGCACGTCCAGCGAGGCGCCGTCGATATTGCGATCGAGGTCGAATTGCATGACGATGCTGGTGCGCCCGAGGTTCGACGACGAGGTCATCATCGTAATGCCGGGGATTGTCGCGAAGGCGCGCTCCAGCGGACCGGCGACCGAGGACGCCATCGTGTCCGGGCTGGCGCCGGGCAATTGCGCATAGACCGCAACGGTCGGAAAATCGACGCGCGGCAGCGCCGAAACCGGCAATTGCCGGTAGCCAAAAATGCCAAAGACGATGAACGACAGCATGAGCAGAGTCGTCATCACTGGCCGGCGGATGCAAAGCTCCGAAAGGGACATGTCAGCTTGCCCCCTTCTGCGGATCGCGGGCCTCGACCTTGACGCCTTCGGTGAGAAGAAGGGCGCCGTCGACGACGACGGTCTCGCCGCCGCTCAGACCTTGGGTCACCACAATCTCGCCGTCCTGCGAACGGCCCGCGACGACCGGTTGCACGTGGGCGGCGCCATCGACGATTGTGAAGACGTAATTGCCGCTTTGGCCGATCTGGATCGCCTCGCGCGGCGCCACAACCGTATCAGGCTCGTTGCGAAGCGTGAGCTGGAGATTGCACAATTGCCCCGGCCACAGCGTCTCATCGGCATTTTCGAAAACGGCATGCGCCATAATCGTGCCGGTGCCGGGATCGACCGTGTTCTCGAACAAGGCGAGCTTCCCTTCGGCGCCCTTCTTCGAGCCCTGCGGCGTGGCGACGACTTTGGCGCCCTTCGCCATGGCTTCTCGGATCGCAGGCAACAGCGTTTGCGTGACCGAGAAGGAGACGTAAATGGGCGAAATCTGGTTGATCGTCGCAAAAGCCCCGGCGGCGCTGTTGTCGCCCGTCCTGGCGATATTGCCGGCCTTGATGGCCACAGTGCCGACGCGGCCCGAGATAGGCGCTGAAATCGTATACCAACTTAGCTGAACCTGGAGATTGTCGATGGCGGCAAGATCGCCCAGGATCGCGGCTTCGTTCGTCGCCGCCGCGGTCCTGGCGTTGTCGAGATTGAGAATGGGCGTCGCGGATCGCGCCACAAGGTCGGTGTAGCGGACGACATCGCGCTTGTTCTGATCGAGCTGCGCCTGATCCTTGGCGAGCTGCGCCTGCGCGCCTTTCAGTTGCGCGTCGGCCTGTCGCGCGTCGAGCTTGAACAGAATGTCGCCTGCCTTGACGGCGGCGCCGTCGGCGACGAGCACCTGATCGACAGCGGCGTCGACCCGCGTGCGCAACGTTACGGTCGCAATCGGCTGGACGGTTCCTATTGCCTCGACCCGCCACGGCAAATCCTTGCGCACAGCCTTGGCGACGATAACAGGAACAAGCGTGGTCGACGGCGCAGGGGCGGCGATGACGGGAGAGCCGGCGACCGACGTTGGGCTCACTTGCCGCCCGGTCGCCGAGGCCGGGAGGAAATCATGCAGCTTCCACGCATAAATTCCGGCCGCCGGCGACCATTTCTCGATGGTTTCCGGCATATAGGCGCCGTAAGCGGCAAGGGCGACCGCCAGCACCAAGATTAAGCCGGCGACTCGACGAAACCCCATCTATCGGCGCCTCCAATAGCGTTTGATGGAACCACGAAATATCATAGCGGAGCCGCGATCGATCGCGCCAAACTTTAGCCGTATTAAGGCGCGGTTTTTGCCTGCCTCGGTAGCCAGACACATTAATGCTGATTTTTCCGTCGTTTGACGGGTATAGCCCCTCGCGATCCTTAGAGGCAAAGCCCCCGAATCTCAAGAAGGGCGACGCTTCACATGAACGTGAACGGCGCGTTGCGCCTCATCATTTCCGGCCAGGCTTCTCGTTGCGCAGCCGTTCATAGTCGAAGCGCACAGCTTCTGCGCCGTAGGCCCGCTCAAGGCGACGCACAGTGAAATGGCCGCGGGCAATGTTCTGGAAATGCTCGGTGAAGGCCAGATTGACCGCCGCGCCGCCGAGCGCCCCGATGACGGGAATCGCTTGGGCGGCGAGCTTTTGGCTCACAACCAAGCCGAAGCGCGCGGCGATCTGCACGACAAGGCGGACCAGAACCGGCGCCGTCTCGTCGGTCAGCCCACGCTGGAGAATGAAACGCGCGCTTTCGCTCACCGTTTTGGCGAGCACGCTGCGGATGGCGAAATAGCTGCCCTCAAGCGCCGCCGCCTCGCCTGGCGCTCGTCCGCCGAGCGCGAAAACCTCGACGCAGGCGAGCGCCGCTTCCGGTTGGGTCAGATCCTCGCCTTGCTCGCGTGCGATCTGGGCGATCGAGCGGAGCATGATGGTCGTGGAAACCGGCAATTCGACCGCGACGGCCGCCAATCCGAAGGCGCCGCCGGCGGCGCCTGACGCGGCGGCGAGGGCTTTGTGCATGCCGCTGGCGGCTTTTGGCGGAGTCTTCGCGTCAATCGTGCTGATCGCGACGCGCAACGCCGCGCGCAGGGCGGTTTCGGTGGCGCGAGCGACAACCTTGCGCACCGGCGAGGGCAGGGAGCGCCCCACCATCTCAACCTGCCGTCCAAGCAGATTGGTCAGCCGCGAAGAAAAGCCGTTGCCCTCCAGGGCGTCGACAGCCGCGCGAAGCTGGTCGGTCTCCGCCTCGGTCAAATGCGTCGGCATGACATCGAGCATCATGGTCCACCCTCGCCGCTCTCGCAGGGCGACGCGCGAGAGATATAGGCGCTTGCGCCTGACGGGCCAAGTGGCGGGCCCCGGGGCTCAGGTCAATGCGATAATCGCAAGGCTGGCGACCCCTGCCGCCCAGCAATAATAGGCGAACGGGTTCAACGCTTCGAATTCGTGACGGCGGAAATAGCGCATGAGAAAGACGATGCTGAAATAGGCGACGATTCCCGCGACGATTCCTGAAAGGATGGCCGCCCCGCCTAAAGTTGAGCCCTGGTGGAGGAGCTTTGGCGCTTCGAGGACGGTTGCGCCCAGCATGATCGGCGGCGCCATCAGAAACGAAAAACGCGCCGATTCCTTATGTTCAAGTCCTGCGACGACGCCTGCGACAATCGTTGCGCCCGAGCGCGAAATGCCGGGAATGAGCGCGAAGCACTGCGAAAAGCCGACCGCCAGCGCGCCTTTCCAATTGAGTTGCTCAAGTTTGCCGATCGCCTGTCCCGCAACCTTGTCGCCAAGAAACAGAATGAACCCGTTCACGATCAAGAATATCGCGGCGATCCATGGCGCCGCGAAGGCGTCTCCGAGCAGTTTCCGAAACCCATAACCGACGATGACCGCCGGAATGGTCGCCAGCACGACAAACAGGAAGATGCGCCGATCGGTCTTCGCGCGCGGACTCGACTGGCTCAGCAAGGAGGCCGCAAAAGCTAGCCAGTCGCGCCAGAAATACAGCAAGAGCGCGATCGCTGTGCCCAGATGCATGACGACCAGATAGGGCAGGAAGTCGGCCGCCGCCTGGTCGATCGCCCAATGCAGCAGGCGCGGCAGGATGACCGCGTGGCCTAGGCTGCTGACCGGAAACAATTCGGTGACGCCCTGCAGAATCGCCATGACGATCGCTTGCAATGTGGTCATGGCGAAGACGAGCCTTATCAGGTCAAAAAAATGCGGGCCGGCTCAATAATGAGCGAGCCCGCTTTATTAAAGGTTTATTTTTGCCGTTCAGCAGACGGCATGCCCGCATTTATGCACGCTATCCAGCTTCTGCTTGAGCTGGTCATAGCCAACGGCGCCGACGACGACTTCCTGGCCGACAACGAATGTCGGGGTGCCGTTGATCTGCAGCGCGTCGGCCATATGCATGACTTCTTCGAGGCCGGCCGTCACGTCGGGGCTCTCCATATCCTTGTTGAGCCGGTCCATATCGACGCCCATCTCTTTCGCGACGGCAAGCGCTTCGGTCTTGCCGACCGGGCCGTGACTGCCAAGAAGCTTGACATGGAACTGCCAGAACTTGTCGCCGTGAAGCTGGTTGCGCACCGCAGTGGCGACTTTCGCCGCTTCGACGGACCCAGGCCCCAATACCGGGAAATCCTTCAGAACAAGCTTCATGTTCGGGTCGGTTTGCATCAGCTTGGCCATGTCGGGCAGCGCGCCTTTGCAATAATGGCAATTGTAATCGAAGAATTCGACGAGCGTGGCGTCGCCCTTGGGATTGCCGACATTGGCTTGATGAGCGGAGGAGAACAGGGGGCCGGCCTGATCGGCGACGGCGCTCTGGCGCGCCTGCGCCTCGACCTGTTTGTCGTGTTTGTCCAGCGCGTCGATCGCCGCGCGCAGGACATCCGGATTCTGAATCAGATAGTCCTTCATGATCGCGCCGATTTCGGCTTTTTGTTCGGGCGTAAATTCAGCGGCCGAAGCCGGCGCCGCACAGGGCCCGGCAAGCGCCCCGAACAGAGCCGCGGCAAAAGTCAAACCGAGCAATCGTTTCATTTCGTTCTCCCAGGTCGGATTCGACGCCCCGCCAAAATTTTACCCGGCAACGCCTCTCTCACGATCGAATAATCCATGAGGGTCTATCGTGCCGAAATCTCACCAGCGATTCATTAAAACGACAATCGCGCGCCGCCAAGACGGAACGGCCCGCGTTCACACTTTCGTGCGAGACCCTTCTTCCGTAGGACGAGAGAAGGGTCTCTTGTTAATCGGCCTATTCGCCAACGAATGTGGCGCGCGCCCGTCGCCACCAGCCTGAACGTTTGGGGCGAGACGGATCGTCGGCTTCAGCCTGTGTCGTCGCCTCTGCCGCGGAGGGCGCTTCTTCCGTGGAAGCAGGGAGGGCCGCTTCCCGGCGTTCCGGCGTTTGCTCGGTTTCCGGCTGATGGAACATCGGCCCATCGGCCACGGACTCGTGGACAGCCGACGGCGGCCGATGCTCTGGCTCCCATGCGAAAGATTCCTGCGTCGGCTCGCCGCGCGCCTCATGGACGCCGCTCTCGTAAGGCGAACCGGGCGGCGGAACATCGATCGCCTGCGCCTGCGGTTGCTCTTCTCCTTCTGCCCCGGACGCGTCCATCAAACGCGGCTGTCGTCCGCGATCGCCGCGGCGCGGCCCGCGTGCGCGACGCTGACGACCGGAGACCTCGCGAGGCCGTCCATCCCCGACGATCTCCGCGTCTTCCGCAGATTCGTCAGTCACCGGCGCGGGCAACGGAAGATCGCCCCCGATTTCCGCCATGACGGCCAGACCCGAGTCGGTCGGTTGCGGCGCGTCGGGATTGATCCCCTCGACAGGGCTGCGCTCGCCGCGCCGCCGCCGGCGGCGGCGGCGGCGGCGCCCCGCCTCGCCTTCCTCGCCCGCATTTTTTTCGCCTCTGCCGGCATGGTGAGGGGAGCGGCCTCGCGCCCCTTCTTCCGACGATTCGTCGCTCTCGGCTTCCTCGCTCTCCGATTCCGCCTCGTCTTCGGACGGAGTCTCTTCCTCGATTTCGTCGTCGGCGGGGATCGAATAGTCGTATTTTGGCGCTTCGCCTTGTGTGTCGTCCGCCTTGACGCCGGTCGCCGGCTCGCCGCGCTCGAAGGCATGGTAGTTCAAGCCCGTCAGCGTATCGTCGGCGGCGAGCATAATCGTCACGCCAAAGCGCCGCTCAAGGTCGCGCAGATGCGCGCGTTTTTGATTGAGAATATAAAGCGCCACCTCGGTGCGGGTCCGCACGGTCATGTTATGCGAGGCGCTCTTGATCAGCGCGTCTTCGAGAACGCGCAGCACGTGCAGGGCGATCGACGCCGTCGAGCGAACGACCCCCGCGCCCATGCAATGAGCGCACACGACGGTCGAGCCTTCGAGCACGCCGGTGCGGATGCGCTGACGCGACATTTCGAGCAGGCCAAAATGCGAAATCCGGCCCACCTGGATGCGCGCGCGATCGTTCTTGAGCGCATCCTTGACGCGTCGCTCAACCGCGCGATTGTTGCGGCCCTCCTCCATATCGATGAAATCGACGACGATCAGACCGGCCAGATCGCGCAAGCGCAATTGCCTGGCCACTTCGTCCGCCGCCTCAAGATTGGTGCGCAGCGCCGTGTCTTCGATATTGTGTTCGCGCGTCGAGCGGCCCGAATTCACGTCGATGGCAACCAAAGCCTCGGTCTGGTTGATGACGATATAACCGCCCGATTTCAGCGTGACCTGATTCGAGAACATCGCATCGAGCTGCGCTTCAACGCCGACCCGCGCGAAAACCGGCTGAACGTCCCGATAGGGCAGGACGTTCCTGGCATGGCTCGGCATCAACAAACGCATGAATTCCTTGGCTTCGCGAAAAGCCTCCTCACCCGCGACGATCACCTCCTCGACATCCTTGTTGTAGAGGTCGCGGATCGCTCGCTTGATCAGTGAACCTTCCTCATAGACGAGGGTCGGCGCGCTTGAAGACAGGGTCAACTCGCGAACCGTCTCCCACATGCGCAGCAGATATTCGAAATCGCGTTTCACCTCCGCCTTGGTGCGCGAGGCGCCCGCCGTGCGCAGGATGATGCCCATGCCCTCGGGCACTTCCAGATCCTGGGCGATCGATTTCAGGCGACTGCGATCAAGCGTATTGGTGATTTTGCGTGAAATGCCGCCGCCGCGCGCGGTATTGGGCATCAAGACGGAATAACGACCGGCAAGCGACAGATAGGTCGTCAAAGCCGCGCCCTTGTTGCCGCGCTCCTCCTTGACGACCTGGACGAGCAAAACCTGCCGGCGCTTGATGACTTCCTGAATCTTGTATTGGCGGCGCAGGCGCGGCGCGCGGCGCGGCATTTCCTCCATCGCGTCGCCGCCGACATTCTCGATCGCCTCGCCTTCGTCGTCGCCGCGCGAATGGCGCGCCCGCGGCGCGCGCTCTTCAGCGCCGCCGTCAAGCGTCGTGACCTCGTGCTCGTCCTCATCCTCGTCTTCATCTTCGTGGAGCGGCTCGCCCGATGGCTGAACTTCGGAAGAACTTTCCCCCTCCATTGCGGCATGGCCGCTGTCTTCGCGGCTGTCGTCGTCGCCGTGGGAGAGGCCAGCAGGTTCCGAACCCGGTTCTTCGTCGAACGATTGAAATGGCGTATCGGGCGCGTCCATGGGCGCCGCCGAGGGCTCCTCATGCAGGATGACGGGCGCTGGCTCCGCTGCTTCGCGCGGGGCGTCAATGTCCAGATGGGCTTCTTCGTCCAGATGGGCTTCTTCCGCATGGGCCGGCGCGGATGCGTCTAGGGCGGCGTGCGGCGCACGATCGTCGCCGTCAACGGGCGGCTGCTCCGATTCCGCGGGTTCGGAGACGCGCTCCTCGCCCCGCGACCGCATTTCGGCTTCCTGCGGGCGTGGGCGACGATGGCGCCGGCTGCGGCGTTCGCCGCGCGGCTCTTCTTCGTCCTCGCGATGCGAGCGCGCTTCTTCTTCGAGCAGCGCCTGACGATCGGCGACGGGAATCTGATAATAATCGGGGTGAATTTCCGAAAAAGCGAGAAAACCGTGACGATTGCCGCCGTAGTCGATGAAGGCGGCCTGGAGCGAAGGCTCCACGCGCGTCACCTTGGCGAGATAAATATTGCCGCGCAGCGGTTTCTTGTTGGCCGATTCGAAATCGAATTCCTCGACCCGATTACCCCTTAACACGACCACCCGGGTCTCTTCCGGGTGAGAGGCGTCTATAATCATCTTGTTGGGCATGTTGAACTCTCTTGGGGCGCGCGCGCGCGGCTTCCGGCGCCCGAACTGGGCGCTTGAAAGTGCGGCGCGCTGCGCCCGCGTATGATGAATTGTGATGAGGATATTGAATATCAGACGCAGCGACAGCCGCGCCGAGGGTCGCGTCCGAATCGCGCAAGACAAGGCCGAATCGCGCATCTTGATGAGCGATTTGTCGGCCTTGCGTGCATAATTCGGGCATTGCGCACCAGATTAGTCGGCGGAGCCTGTCCTCGTCGCCTATCGAGGGGCGCAAGTTGCGCCATTGTCCCGCTCCGGTTCGCATTTCGAAAGGCGTTGGCCCATCGAACTGCATTCCAATCTTCAAACCGCAAAACCCTCGCTAAGGGAGGCGCTTGAAGAGACGGGCGGAGGCCCGCTGGGTTGGATTTTTCCGCCGCCGCCTCGGCTGACATGCAGCCGTCGCTTCGGCAAAACTCTTGATGTAACCGGCAAAACCGGCGCCAAGCGGAATCGATCCGAACGCAAAACAAGTCTTACATAAGGACTGCCAAGAGCCTTGGCAAGGTTTTTCCCGGCCTGTTGCGCGGCGGCCACAGCGCTGAGGACGCGATCCGCTTATGGTCATAGATCATTAACCGCGAAGGTCCTATGCGTTAGGGCTAACGCGCAGTGGCGAGTCCTTGAGACAAGGGTCGGGACAGATGCCTCACGGAATCTGTAAAATGAGCCGATGGCCGGCCGGGCGCGCCGTCGAAGCGCTTGCGCCGCCAACTCGATGGGCCGCGCTCGCCGTCGCCCTGGTTGTGGCTTGCGTTCCCCTCGAACCCTCGCTGGGGGCCTCGACCGCGCCAGATCCAGGAGCCACGGTCGCAGCCGCCGTCAATCCGCCCGTCGCCGTCGATGCGCGTCTGGTTGATGAAGGCGGCGCCGCCAAGCTCACTTTCGATCTTTCGGCGCCCGTCGAGGCGCGCGCTTTTTCGATGGCCGACCCCGACCGCATCGTTGTCGACGTCCCCGAAGTCAATTTTCAGATCGATCCGGCGGTCGGGCGGGCGCCGCAAGGACGCGCTCTCGGGCCAATCGTCAAATCGTTCCGTTTTGGCCTTCTTGGCCCCGGCAGATCGCGCATCGTGATCGATCTTGCCGGTCCCGCGCGCGTGACGCGGCTCGCAACGCAAGCGATCGCCAACGGCGCCGCGCCGGCGCGGCTGCAAATTGAGCTGTCGCGGTGCGAGCCGGCGGCGTTCCAGCAGGCGGCAAGGGATGGCGAACAAGCCGCGGCCCCCACGCAGGACACGCAGGCGCGTGGCGAAACGTCGCCCACGGCTCCGGGCCCTCTGGCGATCGTGCTGGATCCGGGCCATGGAGGCGTCGATAGCGGCGCGATCGGACCGGGCGGCGCTGTCGAAAAGACAATCGTCTACGAATTCACCACAGAACTTGCGCAAAAACTCGAAGCGAGTGGGCGCTACCGGGTCGTGCTGACCCGTCACGGCGATGAATTCGTCTCGCTGGCCGATCGCGTCAAGATCGCGCGCGATGAGAACGCCGCGCTGCTCATCTCGATCCATGCCGACACGTTGCAGGCGGCGGCCGATGTCTCGGGCGCCACCGTCTATACGGTCGCCGATCGGGCGTCGGACGCCGAGGCGGCGCGTATCGCCGAGCGCGAAAACGCCGCCGACAAGGCCGCCGGCGTCGAGCAAAAGCAGGAGGCGGTTGGCGTCGCCGACATTCTCTTCGATCTCAAGCGGCGGGAGACGCGCGCCTACGCCCATATTTTTTCACGCGGAATTGTCGAGGAATGGCGCGGCGCCGCGCGGCTCAATCACAACCCCGAGCGTTCGGCCGGCTTCGTGGTGCTGAAAGCGCCCGATTTCCCTTCGGTCCTGCTGGAGCTGGGCTATCTCTCAAGTCCGCAAGACGTAAAGTCCATGACGTCTCCTGAATGGCGCGCCAAGGCCACAACGGCGCTGGCGAGCGCCATCGATCGCTTTTTTGTCCCCCATTCCGACGCCGGGCGCGCCGCGCCCAAGGCCGAGGCGAGCGCAAATCCGCCAGATGTCGAGGGCGCGCATTGAGGCGGGATAGGGGCGTGGTAAAAAGGTCACTTCGATCGTCCAGAAAGGCGTTTGAGGACCGTATCGGGCCGCCGGCTTAAATTCGCCGCGCTTGCAACACAAATTGATCCTCTGGTGCTTGTGCTCTAAGGAGTTCGCCCGGCTCCGGTTTGAACCGTCGGCGGCGAGACAGGATTTGATCAGAACATGCGGCGGATTGCCCGTTTCATAGGCTTCATTTTTGCGACATGCGCGATCGTCTTCGTCGTGCTGGCGGCGGCCGTGGGGGCGGTCGTATGGAAATATCAGCAGGACCTGCCGGACTATAGCCAATTGCAAAATTATGAGCCGCCGGTGATGACGCGCGTTCATGCCGGCGACGGCAGCCTGCTGGCCGAATATTATCACGAGCGCCGCCTGTATCTGCCTTCATCCGCCATTCCGCCCCTTGTCAAAGAGGCGTTCATTTCGGCCGAGGACAAGAATTTTTACATCCATCGGGGCTTTGATCCCGAGGGCATTCTTCGCGCGGGCTTCGTCTTCCTCCAAGGCTCCAAACACGTTCAGGGCGCCTCGACGATCACCCAGCAGGTCGCCAAGAACTTCCTTCTCAACAATGAGCGCACGTTCGACCGCAAGATTCGCGAAATCCTGCTCAGCATGCGAATCGAATCGGCCTATTCAAAGGAAAAGATCCTCGAGCTTTATCTGAATGAAATTTATCTCGGCCTCAGCAATTACGGCGTCGCGGCGGCGGCGCTGAACTATTTCGACAAATCGGTGCACGAACTGACCATCGCCGAGGTCGCCTATCTCGCGGCGCTGCCCAAGGAGCCGAGCGAGCTCAATCCATTCCGCAATCACGATCGCGCCCTCGACCGCCGCAATTACGTCATCGGCCGCATGGCCGAGGACGGCTATATCACCCAGGCGGAGGCGCAGAAGGCGCGATCCGAACCGCTGACCATCAATCCGCGCGTGCTGACGCCCAATTCGATCGCCGCCGGCTTTTTCGCCGAGGAAGTGCGCCGCGAAATCCTTGTGCGCTATGGCGATCAGAAGCTGAACGAGGGCGGTCTTTCCGTTCGCACGACGCTCGACCCCAAAATACAGTTGATGGCGCGCAAAGCGCTGGTCGACGGCCTCGTGCATTATGACGAGGCGCATGGCTGGCACGGCACGGTCAAGTCGATCGACTTGGGTCAGGACTGGGGCGTCTCGCTGGCCGACATCCCGCAATTGGGCGATGTGAAGCCATGGCGCCTTGCCGTGGTGCTCGACGCCAATGACATATCCGCCCGCATCGGATTGCAGCCCGACCGCGATCCGTCCGGCGCGGTCGGTCAAAACCGCGAAACGGGATCGATCACCATCGATGGGACGAAATGGACCGGCAAGCGGCCGCGTGCGCTGATGAAGCCGGGCGACGTCGTCTATGTCGAGCCGATCGCCGGTAAAACCGCCGAATTTCGCCTGCGCCAGATTCCTGAAGTGTCGGGCGCCTGCGTTGCGATGGACCCCTTCACCGGCCGCGTCCTGGCGATGGTCGGCGGCTTCTCTTTCGACCAGTCGGAATTCAATCGCGCCACCCAGGCCAAGCGCCAGCCCGGCTCGTCCTTCAAACCGCTCGTCTATGCGACCGCGCTCGACAACGGCTATACGCCGTCCTCGATTGAGCTCGATGAGCCGATCGAAGTCGACCAGGGCAATGGCGAGATGTGGTCGCCGCAAAATTTTGAAGGCAAGTCGGGCGGCCCGCATACGCTGCGTTTTGGCGTCGAACATTCGATCAATCAGATGACGGTGCGTCTGGCGCGCGACATCGGCATGCCGCTGATCGTCGAATACGCCAAGCGTTTTGGCATTTACGACGATCTGCCGCCCTATCTCTCGATGTCGCTGGGCGCCGGCGAGACGACGGTGCTGCGCATGGTGACCGCCTATTCGATGTTCGCCAATGGCGGCCGGCGCATCAAGGCGACCCTGATCGACCGCATCCAGGATCGCTGGGGCCATACGATCTACAAGCACGACGAGCGCATTTGCCAGGGCTGCGACGCGACGCATTGGGACGATCAGAGCGAGCCGAAGCTGATCGATACGCGCGAGCAGGTGATTGATCCGCTGACCGCCTATCAGATCACCTCGATCATGGAGGGCGTTATCCAGCGCGGCACGGCGGCCGGCGCCGGCATCCGGGAATTGGGCAAGCATCTGGCCGGCAAGACGGGCACCACCAACGACGCCAAGGACCTGTGGTTCGTCGGCTATTCGCCCGATCTCGCCTTCGGCGTGTTCATGGGTTACGACCATCCGCGTTCCCTCGGCGATTCCGCGCAGGCCGCGCTCTATACCGCGCCGATTTTCCGCGACTTCATGAAATTGGCGCTCAAAGACACGCCCGATACGCCGTTCCGCGTGCCCCCCGGCATCAAGCTGATTTCGGTCGACGCCCATACCGGCACGCGCTCCAGCGGCCCGGGCTCGATCCTCGAGGCTTTCAAACCGGGCACCGGGCCGCCGGACTCCTATGCTGCGGGCGATGGCGGGGAATCGCCCCATGTCCTCAATGTTTCGCCTGACATCGAGAAGGCGGTCGGCTCAGGGACGGGCGGCCTTTACTAGGCGAGCCGTCGCGGCCCGGATTCGACAAAAAAGAGACGAAGCGGGCCGAGTCAATGATATCAAGGGGTTGGTAAAATTTTTATCTGGCGGGAATGAGCGATATCAAAGGGTTGCAAGCGAAAAATCTAGAAAATTCTCTTTTTTCGAAACTTCCGCCAAACCTCAAGCGAACTTTGTCCTCTCGACCCTCCGCTGACGCCTTCGTCGCCGCAAAACAAATCATTATGCGACGGAAAAGCCGCAGTGTCGAGGAAACAATTCTCTAAAACAGAAATTGCCTGATCGAACGCGGAGAACGCGATGATCGAAGACTCCAGGCGTCAGGTCGTTTCGACCTCTGAGCGGCCCGACCTCGCGCCGCTGGTCGCGTCCTGGCTCTGGACCGAGTTCTGGCGCGCCGGCGGTCATTCCCTGCAACAGACGCTGGAGGCCGTCCAGACCTCCGTCACGGCGCCGCGAATGCCCAAAACCTTCGTTCTGCTCGTCGATGGCGAGCCCGTCGGCACGGCCAGCCTGGCCGAAAGCGATCTCGAAGAGCGCCCCGATCTGACGCCGTGGCTGGCGGGCGTATTCGTCGAACCCGCGGCGCGCGGGCAGGGGCTCGCCGCGACGCTGATCGTCGCGGTGGAAGACCAATGCCGGAAGATTTCGATCCCCACGCTCTGGCTCTACACCAGGCGGGCGGAGAAGGTTTATCTCCGTGCGGGTTGGCGCACCGTCCAGACCGTCGTGCATAAGGACAAGCCCCATGCGCTGATGCGGCGCGATCTCGGCGGCGGGGGATAATCAGCGCCGGGCGGGGTTTTCCATTTTCTGGACGATTCCGGAGGGTTGTTTGAGCATACGCACAAATGTGCATGAGCGCGCCGCCGAACCCATCGGCCGTCCGCGGGGATCGGAGCGCAACGATCGGGGAAGGAGAATTAGGGCTTCCGCAACCCTTAAGGTGGAGATTTGTTAAGGAAGACGCTTCTTGACATTCTACCTGGGGTGGACGACCTGTAACTCAACGTCGGGGTCGCTCCCGCGAGTAAAAATGGAGGCTCCTATGCACATGTGCGAAGGATGGGGCGGCGAGACAAGGCCCCTTGGCGGCGAAGTCCGACCCAAATAATCACTTATGACGACCGATGAAATTCAGTTCTATGGCCTCTGTGTTCAAACAGGGGCCATAGTTGTTTCTGCGATCGGCGTGATCTTCTCGATCGCGTGGAATGTGCGCATCGCCCGTCGCCGCGCGACCCTCGATCTTCTGATCAATGAGCAAACCCACGAAACCCCTCTTTCCGAGCGCACGGAATTTCTGAAGGCGAAGAACGGCGGGGACCTCGCAAAATGGGCGGCGCCAGGCAACGAAAGCGCCAAGGAGGCGGTGGCGATGCGCGCCGTTTTGAATCGCTACGAACTGGTCGCAATCGGTATTTCAGAGGGAACGATCGACGAGGGCCTCTATAAAAAGTGGTGTCGGTCGACGCTCGTCAACGATTGGATATCCGTCAAGCCCTTCGTCACGCAATTGCGCGCGAACACGCGCGTTTGGACCGTCTTCTCCGATTTTGAAGCTCTCGCGAAGAAATGGGCGACGAAAGACGAAACTCCCCACCTTTGACCATCAAACTCCGACTGCGAGGTCGGTGATTCGAAGACCATTCGCGGCGGGGCTGAAAAGAACACTCTTCCCTCAGCCCGCCGGCAGTCGCTGCCGCGCGATCGCCGCATAGAAACGCGCGCCGTCAAGGAGGGCCGCGTCGTTGAAATCGTAGCAGGGGTTATGCAGCGGCGCGGAATTTTCGCCGTTGCCGATGAAGGCGAAACATCCGGGCGCGTGATCGAGGAAACGGGCGAAATCTTCCGAGGCCGTGAGCGGCTCCCGGTCGCCGCGGATCGCGGCGGGGTTAAAGACGGTCGCGGCCGCCGCCAGCGCCGCTCGGGTGGCTTCGGCATCGTTCACGAGCGGCGTGAACTCCCTGATGTAGGCGACTTCGGCCGAGCAATCGTAGAGGGCTGCGGTCCCCGCCGCGATGCGCCGGATCTGCGCTTCGATTTCGGCGCTGACTTCGGGGCGGAAGCTTCTCGCGTCGCCGAGCACGCGCGCCATGCCCGGCAGGATATTGCGCGCGCCGTCGGCGATCAGCTCAGTCGCCGAGACGACGGCGATATCGGCTGGGTTGAGCCGGCGCGCCACAATCGTTTGCAGGCTGACGACGAGCGCGCAAGCGGCGACGAGAACCTCGCGCCCCTCATGCGGGCGCGCCGCATGGCCGCCGATGCCGTTGAGCGTGATCTCGAAATTATCCTCGGCCGCCAGCAGCGGACCGACTCGCGTTTCGAAACTGCCGACCGGCAAGCCCGGCCAATTGTGCAGGCCGTAGATTTCGTCAAAGGGAAAGCGCGCCATTAGGCCATCGGCGAGCATGGCGAGCGCGCCCTTGCCCCATTCCTCGGCCGGTTGGAAGATGAATCGAATGGCGCCGTCAAAGCCCCCCTCGGCGGCGAGCAATTTGGCCGCGCCGAGCAACATCGCGGTATGCCCGTCGTGGCCGCAAGCGTGCATCAGCCCGGAATGTCGAGACTTATAAGCCTGCGTTCCCTGCTCATCGATGCGCAATGCATCCATATCGGCCCTGAGCGCAATGGCGCGATTGGACGTTCCAAGGCGCAGCGCGCCGACAATGCCGGTGCCGCCGATTCCTTCGGCGATTTCGTCGAGGCCGAAGCCCCGCAGCTTGGCCGCGACGAACGCCGCCGTGCGCTTCTCCTCGAAGCCAAATTCGGGATGGGCGTGGAGATCATGGCGCCATTCCGTCATCTCTTTTGCAAGCGCGTCGAGATCGAGCTTCGCCATGGATTCTATTCCTGTTCCGCCGCGAGACGACGAACCACATCGAGCAACACATTAGCGCCGGCGGCAAGGTCGGCGGGAGACGTATGTTCGCGCGGATTGTGGCTGATGCCGTCGACGCTCGGAACAAAGATCATCGCGGCCGGGCAGAGGCGCGCCATCATCTGCGCGTCATGGCCGGCGCCCGAAGTCATGCGCTTGGCGCTGAGGCCGCGCTGATGAGCGGCCTGCTCGATGAGTTGGACGATCTTATTGTCGAACGTCACGGGCTCGAAACGCGCCAGCCGCTCTACCGCGATCGAAACGGATTCCTGCTCCGCCAGTTGGGTCAGATAAAGCTCAAGCGCCGCTTCCGCTTCGCGCAATCGCGCTTCATCCGGCTCGCGCAGATCGATGGTGAAAATGGCGCGCGCGGGGATCACATTGATCGCATTCGGCTCAAAGCGCATGCAGCCGACCGTCGCCACGGTCGGGGCGTTGGCGCCGGCGGCAAGATCATGCAGGAAGGCGACGACCTTGGCGGCCGCATAGCCCGCGTCGCGCCGCATCGCCATCGGCGTCGTGCCGGCATGATTGGCGACGCCTTCGATCGTCACGCGCCGCCATGAAATGCCCTGCAGATTCTCCACGGCGCCGATGGCGATCCCCTCGCGATCGAGAATCGGCCCCTGTTCGATGTGAAGTTCGATATAGGCGTGCGGGCGCAGGAAGCCCGGCTCCTTTTGCCCGGCATAGCCGATGCGCGCCAGTTCCGCGCCAAGCGTCGCTCCATCCGCGTCGACCGACGCCAGCGCTTCATCGACGCCAAGCCCGCCGGCATAGACGAGCGAGCCCATCATATCGGGTGCGTAGCGCACGCCTTCCTCATTGGTGAAGGCGGCGACCACGATCGGGCGCGACGGAACGAAGTCCGCAGCTGCCAGCGTCTCGACGACTTCCAGGCCGGCAAGGACGCCGAAGCAGCCATCGTAGATTCCAGCGTCGACGACGGTGTCGATATGCGAGCCGATCATCACCGGCGCGAGGTTGCTGCGATCCGCGCCGCGCCAGATGCCGAACATATTGCCGAGGCGATCGACCGCCAGTTCGAGGCCGGCGTCCTTGATCCAGCCTGCCAGCGCATCACGCCCGGCCTTGTCGGCGTCCGAAGCGGCCAGACGCGTGAGCCTTCCGGCTTCATCGCGGCCGATCTCGCCCAATTGCCGGATGCGCGCGAACAGGCGTTGGGAATCGATTGATAGGGAAGTCACGTCGCCTCGCCTTCGATTTCGGCCTCGCTGACGATGAGAAGAATGCGGCTCGCCGCGTCGATGGCGAAATTCGCGTCGCTCTCTTCGCCGATCGCGCGCAACAATCCGGCGAGGCCTGTCGCGCCCGACGGCGTGGTGAGGGGCCCGCCCCCTTTTCGCAGTTCGCGCGGCGCTTTGGCGAGTTCGTCCTCAGGAACTGCGATGGCGCGCGCGCCAGCCCGGCGCAACGCGTCCATCGCGGGCGCGCTCGCCTTGCCGCAGGACAGCATTTCGGCGACGGTTTCGAGGTTTCCAGGCACGCGGGGAAGGCCGCCTTCGGCAAGAGCGGCCGCGACGCAGGCCGCCTTTTCCGGCTCGACGACGACCAGGATCGCGGGCGGCGCCAGCCATGATTTCAAGCCATCCGCCATCGCACAGGCGAGGCCGCCGACGCCCGCTTGCACAAAAAGATGCGTCGGCCGCTGATGGCCTGCAGCTTCGACCCGATCGCGAATTTCGGCGGCGATGATTCCATAGCCGGACATCACGTCGGCGACGATTGGATCATCGGGATCGTCCGATGTGTCGGCGACGAGAATGCCGGCGCCGGCCCGCGCCGCTTCGACGGCGGCGTCGACCGCGTCGTCATAGGCGCCGTCCACCCAGCGGATTTCGGCGCCTTGCGCCGCGATCCGCTGGGCGCGCGCCGCTGGAACGCGGTGATGCAGGTACACCCGCGCTGGCGCGCCGGCGAAATGGGCGGCCGCGGCGACGGCGAGGCCATGGTTGCCGTCGCTGGCGCAAACCAGCGCAGGCAAGGCGGCGCCGCGGTCGGCCCGTCCGAGCACGCCGGCGATATCCGTTCCCGAGGCTCTGGCGAGCGCGCGCAGGCCGGCATAGACGCCGCCAAGGGATTTGAAGCTCCCCAGGAGCCGGCGCCCCTCGTCCTTGGCGAGAATCTGCGCGACGCCGAGCGCGCTTGCGAGCTCGGGAAGATCGATAAGCGGGGTCGGCGCATAGGCTGGCGAAAGACGTAGCAATTCCGCGGCTATTTCTTCGGCGGTTTGACGCGGGAGGGAAGAGGCGTTCATCTCGGGCGTTCTCACGGGCACGTTGATCTTGTATGCTGAAAACAAGCCGGACGATGGGGCGCTTAGCGCTCCGCCGACCGCACCGCCCAATTATAAACCGCGCCGCAGGCGATCAACACTGACGTTCCTAGGAACACCGCGCGCATGCCGAAATGGCCGCCGATGAAACCTCCGACGAGTGGGCCTGTGACCTGGCCAGCATATTGGGCCGAGGTGGAATAACCAAGGATCGCGCCGCCGACGCCGTCCGGGACATTGTGCCGGATGACGCTGGCGATGCAGGGCAGGAGGCCGCCGAGCGCCAGGCCCATCAGGAAACGCAATCCGACGAGTTGCCAGCCCTGCGTCACGAAAGCCTGCGGGATCAGCAGCAGCGCGCAGGCGGCGAGCGCGCCGACGATCACGTTCCAATGGCCGACGCGGTCGGCGAGCTTGCCGAGACGCGAGGCCGACAGAATGCTGCCCAGCGCCGCCGCGGACATGACAATTCCCGACACCAGCGTCACCTCGCTCTGGTCGCGGACGAGCTGCGCCACATAAACCGTGATGATCGGCTCGATCGACATAGTGGCGAACATCAGCAGCATGCCGGTGAACATCATCGCCAGCGCGGGACGTTTGTCGGGGATCGCCGCCCATCCGCCGCGCCGGGCTGATTTCGCACGGGGCGGACGACGCTCCTCCTTGATCAGGAACGTGGTCGCCAGAAAAGTCAGGAAGATGACCGCTCCCGCCGCCCAGAACGTATCGCGGATGCCGATCAGCGGCGGCAGCGCGCCGCCGATCAGCGGGCCGACGAGATTGCCCGCCATGATTCCCGACGCCAACATGCCGAGCGCCCATCCCGAGCGGTCTTTGGGCGTTTGGGTCGCCACCAGCACCATCGATCCCGAGGAATAGCCGCCGAGCAGGCCGACGAGGAGGCGCAACGCCACCAATTGCCAGACATCCTGCGCCATGCCGATCAGCGGCATCGCGATCGTCATGCCGAGGCTGGCGCGGATCAGCATCAGCTTGCGTCCATGGAGATCGGCGAGCCAGCCCCAAAGCGGCGCGACAAGCGCCGCCGTGAAGAAGCTCGCCCCATAAGCGATGCCCGACCATTGCACGATCGCCGCCTGATCCCTGACGCCGAGCTGCTCGACGTAAAGAGGCAGAAACGGCAGCATCAGCGTCATCGCGACGATCGTCGTGAACGAGCCGACCAGGCAGACCGTCATGTTGCGGAGCCAATATTGCGACTCGACGCCGGCCGTGGGAGCCGCGACCGGATTTGCCGGGCGAGCGCTCATGAGCGAACAGAAGACTGAGGCATTGCGAGCGCGGACACCTGGGGACCCCGTGACGAGACCCCAATCTCTCATCAATCGCAGCCGGATATAAGAGGAATAGATATACGAGTATATCTGGTTCCAGGTTAAGCGCGCTGCGCCCCCGGATTTATCGCGACCGATCAGCGAACGCGCTTTCTCTTCGGCCCCGTCGCGACCGTTTGAGCGGCGTGGTCCGTGAAAGCGGCGATGGCGGAAGGCGGCAGACCAGCGGGCGCCAGTCCCGTCTGCAATGAGGGGTTAAAACGTTGCGCGACCGAAGTCCTTGCGCGTCCGGAATTGAACGGCGGGCCGGCGGCCTGAAGGCCTCTTAGGGCAGCTCGACCTCATGCCGCACCAGACCGGCGACACGCTGTCCTGGAAGGGTCACAAAGGAGGGCTGCTGGATCGCCGCGGATTTTTGGGGGGCGATGCCGGCTATATCGAAATGCACAGGCCGGAGGGCCGTAAGCGCCGCAACCGCGGCGATGATGACGACCACGACGAGCGAGCCGATGAGCTGGCGACGGGCGACTGATTGAATCTCGCCGTCGCTGAGAGCCGCCGCGCCTTCATCGTCGAAATATTCAACGTTTGCCATTTTCGCGTCCTCGGCCAAGTCCGATATTGTGATAACGCAGCGAGGGTTCAGAAGTTCCAGGGACGCATCAGGCGCCCTCGCATTTGGCTTTACGGGACGGTCGTTCCGCAAACGCCGCCCCGGGTGACCAGCAAGGCAAGTCCGTGGAAGACAACGGGATTTTTGGCGGCGACTGATCGAATCCCGCCCGCTCACAAGCGCTCAAGTCTGTGTGAATCCTAGCATAATTTTAATCTTTCGGTGACTACGTTCCTCGATCGATTCTCAATTCTTGGGGCGGCGATGTTCGGGTTGGGGAAACGGAAACCTTCCATTCGTCAGGACGCAGCCGAGTTCGTCTTTGAGAACTCGCCGGACGCCTATTTCGTCATCGACGGCGGGGTGATTTCCGAATGCAATCCGGCGTTGGAAAAGCTGATGAATTGCGGCCGCGACAAGCTGATCGGCCTGAAACCCGAATTGCTTTCGCCCGAATTCCAGCCGAACGGCCGCCGGTCGGCCGATATCGGTCCCGAGAATATGACGGCGGTGCTGCGCGACCGCATCTACCGGTTCGAATGGATGCACCAGCGGCTCGATGGGGCGTTGCTGCCGGTCATGGTGACGCTGCTGGCGGCGACGATCGGCGGCAGGCAGGCGGTCATCTCGTTCTGGGGCGACATGCGGGCCGTCGTCGCGCTGCGCGAGGCCGAGCAAAAGGCGCGCGAGGTCCAGGAAAACCTGGCGCGCCAGCAGGCGCGGGTCGTCGATTCTCTGGCCGCCGCGCTCAGCCGCCTTGCCGACCGCGATCTGACCGTCCGGCTCGATGCGGAATTTGATTCCGGCTACGAACAGATCCGCACCGATTTCAACGCCGCCGCCGACGCGCTGAGCAACGCGATGGCGGAGGTTGATGGCGCGGTGGACAGCCTGAAGGCGGGCGCCGGCGAGATTGGCGTCACGATTGGCAATCTTTCCAAACAATCGGAACGGCAGGCGGCGAGCCTGGAGGAAACCGCCGCGACATTGGACGAGGTCGCAGCCGCGGTGACGCGCACGGCGCAAAGCGCCCAAAGGTCCGCCGAAGTCTCCGCTTCGGCGCGGCGCGGCGCCGAGCAGGGCGGAGAAATCGTTCGGGAAGCCGTGACGGCGGTGGTCGGCATCGAAAAATCCTCCCAGAAGATCGGCCAGATCGTCGGCGTCATTGACGAGATTGCGTTCCAGACCAATCTTTTGGCGCTCAACGCCGGCGTCGAGGCGGCGCGCGCGGGCGAAGCGGGCAGGGGCTTTGCCGTGGTCGCCCAGGAAGTGCGCGCTTTGGCGCAGCGCTCCGCGGCGGCGGCCAAAGAGATCAAGGCGCTGATCAACACCTCCAAGGCCGAGGTCGACCGCGGCGTCGATCTCGTGAGCAAGACGGGGGCGGCGCTGGAGCAGATCGTCGCCGAAGTCGCCGAAATCAATGGCCTGGCGATGACGATCGCGGCCGCGGTTCGCGATCAGGCGAGCAGCCTCAATGAGGTCAATTCAGCGGTCAACGAAGTCGAGCAGGCCGTCCAGCGCACCGCCGCGATGGTGGAGGAAGCCGCCGCGGCCAGTCAGGCGCTCGCGGGCGACGCAGAGGGGCTCGCCCATCTCGTCGATCGTTTCGACCTTGATCGCAGCGTGTCGAGCAAGCCTCTGCGCCGCGTCGCCTGAATCGGCGCGTTTGGGCGCCCGGCCTTGAACCCGTCGCCAATAGGGCGTAGCCAACGGCCCGGTCGATCCCATATGACTTTCTTCGATTCTCTCTTTCCCGGTCCCAGAGCCCTCCCATGCGCGCCGAAGCCGAGTCCCTTGTCGAAAACATCAAGCAATCCATGGGATTGCTGAGGAGGCATCTTTGACGTCGAGACTGCGACGCGCCGTCTCGCCGAACTGAACGCCAAAGCCGAGGATCCTGGCCTCTGGAACGACGCGGAGGCCGCGCAAAAACTGATGCGCGAGCGCACCCTGCTGGAGGATCGCCTCGGTTCGCTCGCCAAAATCCAGCGCGATCTCGACGATGCGGTCACGCTCGTCGAACTGGGCGAAATGGAGGGCGATGCCGACGCTGAACAGGAAGGCGTCAATATTCTCAAAGGGCTGAAAGCCGAGGGCGAGCGCCGCCAGTTGGAGGCGCTGCTGTCGGGCGAGGCGGACGGCAACGACACCTATGTCGAGGTCCATTCGGGCGCCGGGGGCACGGAGAGCTGCGACTGGGCGCGCATGCTGCTGCGCATGTATATGCGCTGGGGCGAGCGCCGCGGATTTGAAGTCGACCTTGCCGAAGAGACGGCAGGCGATGAAGCGGGCATCAAATCGGCGACTTTGATCATCAAGGGCCATAACGCGCATGGCTGGATGAAGACGGAATCGGGCGTCCACCGCCTCGTGCGCATCTCGCCGTTCGATTCCAATGCGCGCCGCCACACCAGCTTCGCTTCGGTCTGGGTCTATCCCGTCGTCGATGACCGCATCGTCGTCGACGTCAACGAAGGCGATTGCCGCATCGACGTCTATCGCGCCTCGGGCGCCGGCGGCCAGCACGTCAACAAGACGGAATCGGCGGTGCGCATCACCCATCTCCCCACCGGCATCGTCGTCGCCTGCCAGTCCGAACGCTCGCAGCACAAGAACCGCGCGACCGCCTGGGGCATGTTGCGCGCGCGCATCTACGAGCGCGAGCTCGAAAAGCGGGAAGCCGCCGCCACCGCCGACGCCGCCTCCAAAACCGAAATCGGCTGGGGCCACCAAATCCGTTCATACGTGCTGCAACCCTATCAGATGGTCAAGGACCTGCGCACCGGCCATGTCTCAGGCACGCCGAGCGATGTGCTCGATGGCGATCTCGATCCGTTCATGGAAGCCTCGCTCGCCCATAAGCTGTCCGGCCGCACGGTCGTGGTCGAGGATGTGGAGTAAGAGCCCCAGGGCTGGTCGAGGGCTGCCGCCTCAGGCCTTTCTGGCGCAGGATTTCGGGCAGTTTCCGATTGCCAGCCAGCACGCCGGTCGATTAGTCTCCGGACTTATGCGCCGCGTTCAGCAAGGTCGCCGGTCCGCCCCCAGGCGGTGGCAACAATGTTATGGAGGCGGTCATAGTTGAGGCTGTACGGACGTGACTTTGTGAGCGCCTGGGACCAGAACGTTCCGGTCCAGGATTTCGACCACCCACGAAATGTTATGATCTCCACAAGATCGTCCAAGCAGTATCAGGCATGAGCACCCAGATCGAACGCAGGCTGACCAATATCCTTTCGGCCGACGTCTTTGGCTACAGCCGTTTAATGGGGCTGGACGAGGCCGGGACGCTGGCGCTGCTCAACGAATATAAGGGCGTCATGACCGGGCTTATCGCCCAGCATCGTGGGCGGGTGGTGAGCACCGCAGGCGACTGTGTGCTGGCGGAGTTCCCGAGCTCCGTCATGGCGGTTCAGACGGCCGTCGAAATCCAGCGCCAGCTTGCCGAGCACAATCAGAAGCTCGAGCCCGACCGGCAGATGTGGTTCCGCATCGGCATCAATCTCGGCGACGTGATCGTAGAGCGCGACGACATATTCGGCGATGACGTCAATATCGCGGCGCGGCTTCAGTCCATGGCGGAACCTGGCGGCCTTCTAATTTCGGGCACTGTGTTCGATCAGGTAAAGAACAAGCTCAGCCTTAGCTTCAATTTCCTCGGGCCTCAGCGGTTGAAGAATATCGACGCCGAAGTGCCCGTCTATAGCGCAGTCATGGTCGACGCCGTCAGGCCGCCTGTCGACATCAGGGGCGCCCAGAGCGTTACGCCGCGGACGAGACAGCAGGCGCTGATCGTGACCGCGATCCGGTCCGGCGCGATCGTGGCGTTCCTCGGCGCGATCAACCTATTCTCCTGGAGTGGCCACTTCTGGTTCCAGTGGCCATCTCTGGTCGTGCTCCTGATCTTCGTCGTCCGCGCGACCCATATTTATCAGCAGAATGCAGGCGAGGAATCGTCTAGGCGCTGAGTGGGCGAGTCCGCCAAATGGGTTGAGAATCGCCAATATTCGGCTTTCTTGAACGGCCTCGAAGAGCTCACTTGCCGCCGCGCCGCGGTTTTGCGCGCTGGCTGCGTTTCCCGGTTTCGAGCGCGCCGCGCAACGTCGGCGCCTGCTGCTGGATGTAATCCCACAGACGGTTCGAGATCGGTCCTTGCGGCCGGTCGCAGCGGCGCGCCGCCACCAGCTCCTGATTGCTGCCTGGCAGATGACGACCGGCGATGGATTGCAGGCGTCCCTTGCGCAGTTCTTCTTCGATCAAGAAGCGGGGCATGTGGCCCCATCCGAGGCCCTGCAGGATGATTTCCTTCTTCATGCCCTGATCGGCGACCATGCATTGAGGGGCGCCTTCGATCATGAAATAATCTTGTTGCGACGAATGGCGGGCCGTGTCGCGCATGACGCATTGGGTGAACGCGCGCATCTGATCCGGCGTGATGGGGCGCTGGGTCCGCTCCGGCAGAAAGCCTGGCGCGACCACGGGAACGAACGGAATTTTGCACAGATCGACCCATTCCACCCGCGGGTCGCTCTTGTCGATCCAATGCAGAATCAAATCGGCTTCGCCATCGAAGAGGCGCTCCCACGGGCCGCCCACTGCTTCGAAGTGCAGATGCAGGCGCGTGCCCGGGCGCTGGGCGAAGAACCGTCCGAGCATCCCCAGAGCCTGTGGGCGCGGGCAGAGGTCGCCGATCACCACATGGATCTCGCTTTCTTCGCCCATCGACAATTGAGCAGCGTGGATGCGCAGGCCTTCCAACTCGCGCAGCAGCGATTGCGCCCGGTCGTGGAACGATAGCCCCGCGTCGGTGAGGCGCACGCGATAGCCGCTGCGATCCAGAAGAATAAAGTCGAGTTGTCGCTCCAGCTTTGCGACGGCGGCGAACACCGCCGGGTGCGAGCGATGCAGCAGAGCCGCCGCAGGTTGGAAGCCGCCGGCGCGGGCGACCGCGTCGAAACATTGCAAGTCGTGCAAGGTGAATTCGGACATGTCAGATTTTCTTACAGAGATTATCCAATCTTTGTAATATCACCGAAAACGCGAAGCAACTACGGTTTCCTTCCCATAGCGGTCCACAAGGAAGGCGCCTTCATCATGAATGATCTGAATTTCGTTACCGTCGGCGACGGGACCCGCATCGCCTATCGCCTCGAAGGAGAAGCTAACAAGCCAGTGCTGGCGCTATCGAACTCCATCGGCACGACGCTGCGGATGTGGGACATGCAGATCGAGGACTTGTCGAAACATTTCCGCGTTCTGCGCTACGACTTTCGCGGCCACGGCGCGTCAAGCGTTCCCGTCGGCGCCTATTCGCTCGACCGGCTTGGCCGCGACATGATCGAACTGCTCGACGCCCTGAGCATTGAGCGCGCGCACTTCCTCGGCCTGTCGCTGGGCGGCTTCGTCGGGCAATGGCTCGGCGTTCATGCGCCCGAGCGGATCGACCGTCTGATCCTGAGCAACACCTCGTCCTATCTCGGGCCGGCCAGGCTGTTTGACGAGCGGATCGCCGCCGTGTTGCAGGCGCCGGACATGTCGGAAACCGCCGAAATGTTCCTGGGCAACTGGTTCCCTGCGCCTATGCTGACGGGCAAGGCGCCCGTCGTTGAGAAATTCCGCGCCATGCTGCAGGCGATCGACCGGCACGGGCTCGCTGGATTGTACGCGGCGGTTCGCGATGCGGACCTTCGCCGCACCATAGCGCTGATTTCCCGGCCGACGCTGGTGATCGCCGGCGAGCACGACACTGTGACAGCCCTCAGCCACAGCGAGCTCATCGCGGCGACGTTGCCCGGAGCAAAGCTGGTTGTCCTGCCCGCGGTTCACTTGTCGAACGTCGAATATCCTGCCGAGTTCATGGAGGCGGCGCTCGGTTTTCTGCGCTGAGCTGGACCCCTTCGAGGCCTGCTTTGCGCCCAAAATAGCCGTTCAGCCGACGGTCTCCGATCCTCCGAAGCGGACGTTCAGACGACGGGCCGAATCGACTGCTGCGGGTGAAGAGGCGACGGTCCGCCTCCTGCAGATCGCCGTGCCAAGCTGCCGTATAAATGCGCGCCAGCCGCTCGAAGCGACTGGCGCGAAGGTCATTGCAGTTGTTGATGCAGAAATTCGTTTGTCCGCCTGTTGGCAAGCGCTGCCGCCGCAGCGTTGTAGTGCGCCCCGTTATGCCGAGAGAAGGCATGACGCTGACCTGGATAGCTGTAGATCGTCGCGTTTGCCTTACGGGCAAGCGCCGCTTTGATCTCGGCTTGCGCGGGTTTGGAAATGAACTCGTCCTCTTCGCCCAGGTGCATGAGCAGCGGCGCGCGGAGGCCGCTGACCTCGCCCAGATATTTCTCGGTGTCGCCGCCATGATAGGCGACCGCAGCGTCGACGTCGTAGCGCGCGGCGGTCAGGAAGGTTATCAGCGCGCCAAGACAATAGCCTAGGACCGCAACTTTACCGGTGCACTCGGGCAATTTGGCCACGATGTCGACGGTGTCCTTGACGTCCCTTACGCCAACGTCGCGGTCATAAGCCTGATAGAGCCGGAGACCGTGTTGCCAGTCGGGTTCGGAGGTGACGCTGAGATCGACGCCCGGCTCCTGACGCCAAAACAGGTCAGGCGCGACCGCAAGGAAGCCTTGTTCGGCCAGTTCGTCGCAGGTCTTGCGGATGTCGGCGTTGACCCCGAAAAGCTCTTGCAGAACGACCACGGCGGGAGCCCGCAAGCCCTTCGGCCGTGCGGTGTAGGCGCCGAACGTTCCATCCACAGACATGATGATGGTTTGATTTTCCATCTTTTTTCCCTTCGTGATCCATTGATGTCGGTTTTCACTAGGTCATCAAAGCGAGTGATCCTCTGTCGCGCAAATAATCCCCTTGCGATAGCAGATACCGCAAGGGGGACGGTTCACGTTACTGATTGGCGCCCGCGGCAGCCTCTTCGATGAGCTTGGCTGTTTCCTTCGGGTTAGACATGTAGGCTACATGGCTGGCATTTACTTCGACCGTCTTGGCCTTGGCGCGCTTCGCCATCATGCGCTCCTGCTCCGGATTGATCGACCGGTCTTCGGTGGCGACCATGTACCAGGTGGGTTTGTGCTTCCAGGCGGGATTTGTAACCTTGTGGGTGAACGAGTCGGTAGAGATCGGCACCTGCGATATAGCCATGAACTCCGCCTCATCCCGTGGAATATCCGCCGCGAAGTCGGCGGCGAAATGCGCCTGGTCAATCCACCAAAGCCCGTTGCCGTCCGGTTTGAACGCTTTGGAGGCTTGCGGCACGGCCTGTTCGATCGACGCACAGCTCTCACCTTCATCGAGGGCAAAGGCGGCGATATAGACAAGAGCTTTAACGTTTGGATGATTGCCGGCCTCGGTGATGATGGACCCGCCATAGCTGTGGCCGACCAGAACCACTGGGCCGCCCATAGCGTCGATTGCGGCCTTCGTATATTTTTGGTCGTCGGCGTACGAAGTCTCGGGAGGCTGCGCCACCGACACCTTGTAGCCATCATTCATGAGGATGTCGGCGACCCTCTTCCAGCCGGAGCCATCCGCGAAAGCCCCATGCACCAGGACCACGTTCTTAACATGCTGTGTCATGACCATTCTCCTTTTCAGTTAAAGGTGAAAACCTGTTAGCTATGGGTTCGTAACTGACCTTCAGCCTCCCGTTCCCGCTAAGGGAAGGCGTCAACGGTCCCCGATGGGGTTCGCTTCAGGCCGCTTTTCCTTGTCTTGCGGCGACCACTAGGAGCGTCAAAAATGTAGAAGACGAGGCGACGATTGAATTGGATGATCCTGGCGTTTCGGTAGAAGTCAGTCTCTGGATCTGGCAGGCGTGCGAACGGCGGATCTTAGCCCGGTCGATGAAAGTCTCGCCGGCTATCTTCTGCTGCCGGACTGTGCGGGATCTTGGTTAATTCCGACGAAGACGACGCCATTTTCCGGGACTGCACCCCTCGCGTTTCACAAAAGTGCGGCTGAGATGGCTCTGATCAACAAATCCGCATGCGAATGCGATTTCAGCAATTTCAAGGTTTGTTTCGCTCAAGAGCCGTTTCGCGCGTTCGATGCGCCTCATCAAAAGCCATGCATGAGGCGGCGCTCCAGTGGTCTGCTTAAACGCCTTGGCGAAATAGTCGCTCGACAAGCCGCATAGAGCCGCCACATCCGTAATTGAGGGATCGCCAGCTAGGTTTGCTTCGATAAACTCACAGGCTCGACGAAGCTGCCAACGTGCAAGGCCGCCGCGCCCTGAAACTTGCTCGACGGGAACATTGCCATAGGCGTGAAGGATGTGAGCATGGAACGCCAATGCAATGTAATCAACAAATAGACCTGTTCCGGCGCCGGGCTGCTCCATCGCTGCGACGAGCGTTTGGGCCAGGCCGACCATAATGGGGTCCGGGCGCCCTAACGAAGGTGAGTACAGCCCCTTTGCTCTGCGAAGCCCGCCATCATAGGCCAGTTCGTCAAGCGCAGCCTGAGAGATGTTAAAACGAACCGTGTTGAAAGCGGTATCAAGAGCAACCGTTGGATTCTTGGTCAGGTCAAAGAGATAGGCGCTGCCCGGCGTGGCGGGGGAGACAATCCTTTGCTTTCCGGAAAACCATGCCTGCCAAGGAAAAGAGGTATGCAGAGGCACTTGGAACGAAAAGGATTGTTCACGTGGAACGTCCATCGATCGCCGGTGCCGAGCTTCTGTACTCCGCAGATGTGTGAATATAATCGGATGCTTCAACACGGATGTGCGCGCCACGAAGGTTGGCGCGCGCGCCAATCCGAACCGTCTTGCGATGAGTGACTCGATCTCACGTGCGTCCATGAGGATCTTCGTTGGGCTGGTGTGCCGCGGAGGCAGAGGTCAAAGACAGGGTGTATATATTCGATCGCGCGTGGCTGAATAGACAGCCAAAGTTCAGTTCTTTCATGAATGGATGTCCGGAATGGCGACGATCTTGGAGAAGACCGCTGGGCTTGTCGCCTTTGTACGGACGGTAGACGCAGGTTCCTTTGCCAGCGCCGCCCGGTTGATGGGCGCCAGCCCGTCGGCAGTGTCAAAAAGCGTCGCCCGTCTCGAGCAGCGTCTCGGCGTGCGCCTTCTGCAACGTTCGACGCGCACGCTCAGCCCAACTGCCGAGGGCGCCGCGTATTACGAACGCGTGGCTCCCCATCTGCGCGCCATCGAAGAAGCTGAAGACATCGTCCAGGTTCCCGAGAACGTGCGGGGCTTGCTTCGGGTGACCGTGCCAACGACGTTCGGACGCCCGCTGATCGCCGCGTGGGCCGGTTCTTTCCTCGACCGCTATCCGGATATCAAGCTCGAGCTGAGCGTCACGGATCGCCGCGTGGACCTGATCCGCGAAAGCTTCGACATCGCGGTGCGCTTTGGGGAACTGCAAGACACCAGTCTGATCGGCCGTTCGTTAGGCGCCCTGCACTATGTCCTGGCCGCATCGCCCGGGTATCTCGATCGTCGAGGCGCGCCCAGGTCGATCGATGCCCTCAAGCAACACGCCTGCCTTCGCTATTTGCGCGCCGGCCGGCCCCTCGCCTTTACATTTGCCGATGGGACGCGAATTGTCCCTGAGGGGCCCTTCGATACAGATGACGCTCACTACCTGATTGTGGCCGCCCTGGAGGGTGCCGGCATCACGCAGTTCATGCGCCTGGCGATTCAGGACGATCTTGCAAACGGTCGCCTACGCATCGTGTTACCGGAGATACCCATGTCTACGGAGCCGGTTTACGTCCTGCACCCGTTTGGACGTCAACTTCCGTTGCGTGCGCGCCTGTTCATCGATTTTCTGGTTGAAGCGATCGGTGGTCTTTCTGGCAGATGATGCAGGCGCGCCCGAGCGGAAGCTGGCCGCTATTGTGCGTATGGACAGCGGCGAAAGGTCCGTCGCCGTCGGCAACGGCGCAAACCGGCCTATTGCGGTCATCACGAAATGTCCGTTGTTCGGATAGGCGACCGGACGGTCGAGCGACCGCCTCGGGTCGAAAGCGGTCGTTCGTCTTTCCGTGGTCGCATGGTAACGATAAGTTAGCCCAGAAGGCCGGGGGTGGCCAAAGATCGTAGCGCGCTGCGTGTCGCCGAGCTGAGAGGGGTGCGATGCTTCCGAAGACAGAATCAGCCTGTTTCGTGATCGCGGACATTTCGGGCTATACAAACTTCATGTCTGGCGCTGAGCTCGACCACGCTCAGGACATCATCGCCGACATCATGGATACGCTGCTGCGAGCGCTCCGTCCGACGTTCCGTCTCGCCAAATTCGAGGGCGACGCGGCGTTCGTCTACGCGCTCGCGAATAAGGTCGACGGATCGCTCCTGCAGGATGCGATCGAGTCGGCGTATTTCGCTTTCCGCAAGCGGCTGCGCAGCATCAAGCAGGCGAATAGCTGCGAGTGTCAGGCGTGCAGCCTGATGCAGAGTCTGGATGTGAAGTTCGTCGTTCATTACGGCGAGTTCATCAAGCAGAGGATGGGAGGCCAAGAGGAGCTCGCAGGGCGAGACGTGATTCTCGTGCATCGCCTCCTCAAAAACGAAGTCAACAAGAAGTTCGGCCGACATGCCTATGCGCTTTACTCCGACGCCTGCGTGCGGGCGATGGAGATTGATCCCGCGGCGCAAGGCCTTGCCGAGCATGATGAGGCCATCGACATCATCGGCGAAACAAAGTGCTGGATTCGCGACCTCGAACAGGCCTGGACGACGGAAAACGAGGCCACGCGGATCATCGTCGATCGCGACCGCGCGTTCCGAGTGATCGAAAGGGATTTTGCGCCGCCGCCGCCGGCCGTTTGGGAGTTCGTCACCTCGCCCGCGCATCACTCTCGCTGGCAGCGAAGCGATAGCCTCGTTGAAGCGGCCGTAAACGGCCGCCGCGGGGCCGGCACGCGGAACCATTGCGTACACGGCAAGGACGCCATCATCGAGGACATTCTCGACTGGCGCCCGTTCGATTACGTGACCTTGACGGCGCTATTGCCGATCCCGGGCGCCTCGAAAATCCTGTTCACCTATGCGTTCGAGGGACGGGCGGACGGCGGCACGCGTTTCGAGCTCCGCTTCGCCAAGCCGAAGCCGAAAGACTTAGCCTTCTTCGAGCAAGTCTGGCCGACTGTGCGGAGCAATTTCGAAGCCGGCCTGGATATCCTGCGTTCGATGTTGGAAGAGCGGGCGGCGGCTTCCGATGTCGCGGGTGAACCGTCCATTCCCGTTTCGCGCGAACGCTTCCTCACCCAGCCGGTTCACGCGCATTAGCGCCGAAAGCCGGCGATCTCGATCCGTTCATGGAAGCCTCGCGCGCGCACAAGCTGTCGGGTCGCGCGGTCGTGGCGGAGGACGTGGAGCGGGGCTCCCATCCCCCTCCGCGTCTCAGCGCGCGACGGCGCTCGCCGCTTCTCCCTCCGCGCTCGGGCATGACGTCGCCTTGTCTTGCGCCCTGGTCGCGCGGATGCGCATTTCTGTCGCCACGAGAAACGTCAGGGCCGCGCCTTCGCAGAGCGCAGCCGCCCATCCAAGGGCGCCGATCGACCATTGGCGGATCGCCAGTCCACCCAAAGTCGAGCCGGCGGCGGCGCCGATGTAGAGCGCCGACGCATTGAGCGAGAGCGTCACCTGCGCGAGCGCGGGATCAAGCGAGATGAGCCGCGCCTGCTGCGCGGCGGGAAAGGCCCAACCAAACAGACCCCAGATCGTCAGCCCCGCGAGGACAATCGCGCCGCCTGCGGCGCCGCCCAGTTGAGCGCCGACCGACAACAGAACGAAAGCAACGATGAGAACCGCGAGGATCGCGGCGATGAAGCGCTCGCGGTTCCAGCGGTCGGCCCCATAGCCGCCAATGAGATTGCCGGCGAAACTGACCATTCCAAGCAGCATCAGCAGGCCTGCAAGTTGATTGGTCGTGACGCCGAACGTCGCCTGCAGCAGGACGCCAAGATAGGTGTTGGCGGCGAAGGCCCCGCAAAGCGTGAGCGTCGTCAGGGTGAGGAGCCGCAAGACATCCGGCCGCCGCGCGGCCGCAAGGCGCGCCTGCAAGCTTACCGTTCCCATTCCCTTCAGCCGCGGCAGGATGGCGACGACGCCGGCAAGTGCGAGGAGGGCGAGCAAAGCGACGCCGAGGAAGGTCGCGCGCCAATTGGCGGCGGCCGCGACGAGCGTCCCGCCCGGCACGCCAATGACCATTGCGGATGTCATGCCGGCATAGACGAACGCGACCGCGCGGCCGCGCCGCGACGGTTCATGCATCGCGGTGGCGAAGGCGGTTGCCGCCGGCACGAAGGCGCCCGCCGTGAGCGCCAGCAAGACGCGTGCGGCGAGCAGCCAGCCGAAATTCGGGGCGAAGGCGGCGGCAAGATTGGCGAGCGCGAAAGCGCCCATCGCAAGGGTGAGCAGGCGTTTGCGCTCCATGCCCGCCGATGCGATCGCCACCAGCGGCGATCCGACCGCATAAGTGAGGGCGAAAATAGTCACCAGGCCGCCGGCCGCGGCGGGCGAGACCTGTAGATCGGCGGCGATGGTCGGCAAAACACCGGTGATCATGAATGTCTCGGTGCCGATTGCGAAGGTGCCGAGGACGAGAGGCAGGAGGCGTAGCAGCATGGTCGCTCCATGAGTTCAATATCTATTGAACTATCGATCTCGCTATGCCTTGTCAATGAGTTCAATAAGTCTTGAATTAATAGCGCCGCCGCCTTATTGTCCCGCCATGGCGAAAGAGATTCATCATCCCGACCGCGACCAGATTGATTTGTCAGCGGTTCTCGAAGCGCTGAGCGAACCGACGCGGCGGCAGATCGTGCTGGGACTGTTCGAGGACGGTGAAGCCGCCTGCATGGCCTTTGACGCCTGCGCCCCGAAAACGAACCTTAGCTATCATTTCGCGCGGTTGCGCGAGGCGGGCGTGACCCGTGCGCGCATCGACGGACCCTATCGCAGGATCTCGCTGCGCATCGACGATCTCGCCGCGCGGTTTCCGGGCCTGCTCGACTCGATCATCGCCGCCGCCCGCGCCGAGGCGAGGGCGGCGAAAGCAGTCGATCTTTCCAAAGCTTCCTGAACACGTGCAGGCGCCGGGACGACGCTAAGACAGCTTCGCGGGCGCCTGGCCTCTGGCCCGTCTCGCCTCATAGGCTTTGAGGTGGGCATAGGCGATCGCCAGCAGCGAGGCGCCCTGTGCGATCTCGCCGCGGCGCATCAAATCGCCAATGATGTGATCGGCTTCGACGGGCGCGCCATTCTCGATGTCGCGCAGCATCGAAGCGGTAGTGGCGGAGCCTTTCGCGGTGATCATCGCGCGGATCCGCTCCGTGACCGGTCCGCTTGGCGCATGGCCTTGCCGCCTGGCGATATCGGCGCATTCGTCGAAGAGCGCCAGGGCGAGGCCGCTCGCTCCCGCCGCGACAATGTCGCCGATCGAAGCGCGCATCAGGCAGGTCAAGCCGGCGGCGGTGGCGATGAACACCCATTTCTCCCACATCTCTTGCACGATCGTCTCGCTGAGCCGCGCGTCAAAATGCGCGCCCGCGAACGCCGCCGCGATCGCCTCGACGCGCGGCGAGCGCGCGCCATCGCGCTCGCCGTACGTCAGGCCGTGCAGTTCGTTGAGGTGCAAGATGCGGCCTTCCGGGTCGAGCGAGGCCGAGATCAGGCACAGGCCGCCCAAAGCATGGCCCTCGCCAAAGCGCCGATCGAGGATATCGAGCTGGCGCATGCCATTGAGCAAAGGCAGGATCGCCGTTTCCGGCCCGACCGCCGGCGCGAAGGATTCGATCGCGCCTTCGAGATCATAGGCTTTGCAACTGAGCAGGATGAGGTCGAAAGGCGCGCGCAGCGCCTCGGCCGCGACGGTCGGCGGCTCGGGCAGATCGAGATTGCCGGCGGGGCTGCGGATCGAAAGGCCGGTCCGTTTCAGCGCCGCGGCGCGCTTGGCGCGCACGAGGAATGTGACGTCGCGTCCCGCCGCCAGGAGACGGCCGCCGAAATATCCGCCGATGGCGCCGGCGCCGACCACAAGAATGCGCATGTGCTTGTCCTTACCCGTTGACGAAACCTTGGTCCGCACGCCAATTGAGCGCGCTTTGCCGGCTAAACCATGGCGCCGGATTTGCACCGTGAATGGAGCTGCCGCGACCTCGCGGGCCAGACCCGCAGGATAGGAAACCAGGATGACGACGGAGGCAACATCGGCGCCGATCAAGCGTCTTCTCGTCGCCAATCGCAGCGAGATCGCGATCCGTGTTTTTCGCGCGGCGTCGGAACTCGGCATCCGCACGATCGCGATTTACGCGGAAGAGGATAAGCTGTCGCTGCACCGGTTTAAGGCGGACGAGGCCTATCAGGTCGGGCGCGGCGCGGCGGGCGAACTGCATCTGGGGCCGCTGGAGGCCTATCTCTCGATTCCCGAAGTGATCCGCGTCGCGGTCGCGGCCAAAGCCGACGCGATCCACCCGGGCTATGGCTTTCTGTCGGAGAGTCCGGAATTCGCCGAAGCCTGCGCGGCGGCCGGCATCGTCTTCATCGGCCCCACGCCTCAGACGATGCGCACGCTCGGCAACAAGGTCGCCGCGCGCAATCTCGCGATCTCGGTCGGCGTGCCCGTCATGCCGGCGACCGGTCCGCTGCCCGACGACAGCAACGCGGTGAAACGCCTCGCCCTTGAGGTCGGCTATCCCGTCATGCTCAAGGCGTCCTGGGGCGGCGGCGGGCGCGGCATGCGCCCGATCGACGGCGAGGACAAGCTGCTCGACGCCGTGAGCGCCGGCAAGCGCGAAGCGAAGGCCGCTTTCGGCAAGGATGAGGTCTATCTGGAAAAGCTTGTCCAGCGCGCCCGGCATGTCGAAGTGCAATTGCTGGGCGATACGCATGGCGGCCTCGTTCATCTGTTCGAGCGCGACTGTTCGATCCAGCGGCGCAATCAGAAGGTGATCGAGCGTGCGCCCGCGCCTTATCTCGACGAGAAGACGCGCAAGGACCTGTGCGACGCGGCGCTCGCGATTGGCAAGGCGACCGATTATGTCGGCGCCGGCACCGTCGAATTCCTGATGGACGCCGATACCGGCGCCTTCTATTTCATTGAGGTCAATCCACGTATCCAGGTGGAGCACACCGTCACCGAACAGGTGACCGGGCTCGATATCGTCAAGGCGCAGATCAAGATCCTGCAGGGCGGGCGCCTCGGGCGCATTGAGGAGACCGGCATTCCGCCGCAGGATCAGATCAGGCTCAACGGCCATGCGCTGCAGTGCCGGATCACGACGGAAAATCCCGACAACAATTTCATCCCCGATTACGGGCGCATCACCGCCTATCGCGGCGCCTTCGGCTTTGGCATTCGCGTCGACGGCGGCACGGCCTATTCGGGCGCCGTCGTCACGCGCTTTTACGATCCCTTGCTCGAGAAAGTCACGGCCTGGGCGCCGTCTTCGGCGGAGGTCATCGCGCGGATGGATCGCGCGCTCAGGGAATATCGCATCCGCGGCGTCGCCACCAATCTGACGTTCCTTGAAGCGCTGCTGAACCACCCGAAATTCCGCGCCAACGAATATACGACGCGCTTCATCGACGAGACGCCGGAACTGTTCGCCGCCAAGAAGCGCCGAGACCGCGCGACGAAGCTGCTGACCTATGTCGCCGACGTCACCGTGAATGGCCATCCCGAAACGAGAGGGCGCGCCCGCCCGCCGGCGGGGGCGCGCAAGCCCGAGCCGCCGGTTTTCCCGACAGGGCAGGGCGACGTGGCGGAAGGCGCCAAGCAGTGGCTCGATCGGATCGGGCCGCAAAAATTCGCCGCCTGGATGAGCGAGGAGAAACGCGTGCTCGTCACCGACACGACGATGCGCGACGCGCACCAGTCGCTGATGGCGACGAGGATGCGCACGTACGACATCGCCGCGGCGGCGCAATCCTACGCCGTCGGCCTGCCGCAATTGCTTTCGCTCGAATGCTGGGGCGGCGCGACGTTCGACGTCGCCATGCGCTTCCTGACGGAAGACCCGTGGGAGCGTCTCGCGCTGGTGCGCGAGAAGGCGCCCAACATCCTGACGCAAATGCTGCTGCGCGGCGCCAATGGCGTCGGCTACACCAATTATCCCGACAATGTCGTGCGTCACTTCGTCAAGGAATCCGCCGACGCTGGCATGGATCTGTTCCGCATTTTCGACTGCCTGAACTGGGTCGAGAATATGCGCGTCGCGATCGACGCGGTCTGCGAGACGGGCAAGCTCGCCGAGGGCGCGATCTGCTACACCGGCGATATCTTCGATCCCGATCGCGCCAAATATTCCCTGAAATATTATGTCGGCCTCGCCAAGGAGGTGGAGAAGGCGGGTTGCCATATCCTCGGCCTGAAGGACATGGCGGGTCTGCTCAAGCCCGCCGCGGCGCGCGCTTTGGTCAAGGCGTTGAAGGAGGAGGTCGGATTGCCCATCCATCTCCACACCCATGACACTTCCGGCATTTCAGCGGCGAGCGTGTTGGCCGCGGTCGAAGTCGGCGTCGATGCGATCGACGCGGCGATGGATTCGATGTCGGGCGCGACGTCGCAGCCTTGCCTTGGCTCGCTTGTCGAAGCGCTGCGGCATACCGAACGCGACACCGGTCTCGATCCGGAAGCGATCCGCCAGATCAGCGCCTATTGGGAGGGCGTGCGCACGCAATATGCCGCCTTCGACAACGACGTGAAATCGGGCGCCTCGGAAGTCTATCTTCATGAGATGCCGGGCGGCCAGTTCACCAATCTCAAGGAACAGGCGCGCTCTCTGGGCCTCGACGGGCGCTGGCGCGAAGTCGCCAAGGCCTATCGCGCGGTCAACGATATGTTTGGCGACATCGTCAAAGTCACGCCGTCGTCCAAAGTGGTCGGCGATATGGCGCTGATGATGGTGGTGCAGGGGCTGACGCCGGACGACGTTCTCGATCCCGATCGCGAGATCGCGTTTCCCGGCTCCGTCGTCGAAATGCTGCGCGGCGACCTCGGTCAGCCGCCCGGCGGCTGGCCGGAGGCTTTGCAAAAGAAGGCGCTGAAGGGCGAGACGCCGTCGACGGCGCGTCCTGGCTCGCTGCTCGGCGACGCCGATCTTGCGGCGCAGTCGGCGGAGGCGGAAAAGCGCCTGGGCCGGCACATCGACGGGCAGGATCTCGCCTCCTATCTGCTTTACCCCAAGGTCTCTACGGATTTTGCGGCGGCCGAGCGCAAATACGGGCCCGTCTCCGTCCTGCCGACGCCGATCTATTTCTACGGCATGCAGGTCGGCGACGAGACAAATTTCGCCATCGAAAAAGGCAAGGCGCTCGTGGTGCGCCTGCAGGCGGTCGGCGAGACGGACGAAGAGGGCCAGGTCCGCGTCTTCTTCGAACTCAACGGCCAGCCGCGCGTCGTCAAAGTGCCCAATCGCGCCGCCACCGCGAAACTGCCGGCGCGCCGCAAAGCCGAGGAGGGCAACGATTCCCATGTGGCGGCGCCGATGCCCGGCGCGATCTCGACGATCTCCGTGAAATCAGGCCAGCAGGTCAAGGCGGGCGACGTGCTGCTGACGATGGAGGCGATGAAGATGGAGACCGCGCTTCATGCGCCGCTCGATGGCGTCGTGAGCCAGATATTGATCTCGCCGGGCCAGCCGGTCGACGCGAAAGATTTGTTAATCGTCATGGCGTCCTGACGAACGCGCGAAATCCTGGCGCGTTCAAACCTTCACTTTCACATAATCGCCCGGCGCGTCGCCAAGCGCCTTCAGCTTGCCTTCGCCTGGCTGCCTCGCGGGAACCTGTTCCGGCGCCTGTTCGGCAATCCATGCCGCCCAATCCGGCCACCAACTGCCGGGATATTCGACCGCGTCCTTGAGCCACGTGGCGAACTCGCCCCGCGCCGGGCCGCCGGTCCAATATTGGTATTTGGGCTTGCTCGGCGGGTTCACGACGCCGGCGATATGACCCGAGCCCGCCATCACGTAGCGCACCGGACCGCCGAAATATTGCGCGCCGACGAAGACCGATTTGGCCGGCGCGATATGATCCTCGCGCGCGGCCAGTTCGTAGATCGGGATCGTCACCTTCGACAGGTCGAGCGTCTTGCCGCCCACCTCCATGCGCCCGCGCGTCAGATTATTGTCGAGATAGCAATTGCGCAGATAGAACGAATGGTTGGCGGCGGGCATGCGCGTCGCATCGGAATTCCACACCAGGAGGTCGAAGGGCATCGGCTCTTTGCCCTTGAGGTAATTGTTGACGAAATAGGACCAGATCAGTTCGTTGGGCCGCAGCATGTTGAAAGCGCCCGCCATCTGCGCGCCGTCGAGATAGCCCTTGGCGGACATTTTCTCTTCGACCGATTTGAGCTGCTCGTTGTCGACGAAAACCTTCAGATCGCCCGCGTCGGAAAAATCGACCTGCGTCGCAAACAAGGTCGCGCTGGCGATGCGCTTGTCGCCGGTCTGGGCCATATAGGCGAGCGCGACGGAAAGCAGCGTGCCGCCGACGCAATAGCCGATCGTGGCCGCCTCGCGTTCGCCGGTCGCCTGTTCGATCGCGTCGAGGGCCGTGAAAATCCCCTCGCGCATATAGGCGTCAAAGCCCTTTTGCGCATGCCGCTCGTCGGGATTGACCCATGAGATGACGAAGACGGTCAGACCTTGCGCGACGGCCCAGCGAATGAACGATTTTTCCGGATTGAGATCGAGAACGTAGAATTTGTTGATCCACGGTGGCACGATCAACAGGGGGCGCTTATAGACGCGCGCCGTCGAGGGCGCATATTGGATCAGCTCCATCAACTCGTTGCGGAAGACGACTTTGCCAGGCGTCGCCGCCATGTTCTCGCCCAGCGTGAACTTGCTGGAATCGGTCTGGCGAATGCGCAGATTGCCGTGCCCGGCTTCGATGTCCTCCGCCATCATATGCATGCCGCGCACCAGATTCTCGCCGTTTTCCGCGAGGGTCGCGCGCATTAGTTCGGGGCTGGTGGCGATGAAATTGGAAGGCGACAGCGCGCCCGACAATTGGCGGAGGTAAAACTGCGCCTTGTCGCGCGTGCGCGGATCGAGCTCGTCGGCCTTTTTGACGAGATCGCCCGCCCAGCGCGTCGTCATCACATAGGCCTGGGCGAGAAAGTCGAAATAGGGATTGGTCCGCCATTCCGGGTCGGCGAAGCGTTTGTCGTTCGCCTCGGGCGCGGCGACTGGGCGGGCCTGCTCGCCATTCAACCGATGGAGCGTCGCCGCCCAGAGCGCCATGAATTGCGTGGAGAGAGCGGCCTGCGCCTGGAAGGCGCGCTGCGGGTCGGAATAATAATGTTCGGCGACCTTGCCCAGCGTCGCGACCGCATCCGACATGTCGTCGCTGAAGGTCGATTTGATCTCGCCGGACTCGCGCGGCGCCAGAAAAGCGGCGGCGACCTTGCCGCCTTCCTCGATGAGGCGCGCGACATTGCGCGACAGCGCCTCGATATTGGGCAACGGCAGGGCGCCGCCGGCGCCAGGGGACGGCGGGGGCGGGGCGGGCGCGGCGGCGAGCGGCGGCGGCGCAGACGGCTCCGCGACGAATCCGGTCTTTGCGGCGGGCGATTCGGGCGCCGCGACCTTGGCGGCTGCCTCGCGCCTCTCCGGCGCGGCTTTTTTGCCCGAAGTCGGTGTCTTGGCGGGCGGGGAGGCGGAGCCGGCGGCCCGCCCAGGCCGCGATGGCGTTTTGGCTGTCGAGGGCTGACGCGCCGGGCGTCGCCTGCGCGGGCGGTCTGGCGGATCGCTGGCCATCAATCTTCCCCGGGGCTTTGTCTGCGCGGCGCCGCTAAGGGCTGTCCTGTTTCAGACATAATAGGACGATATTGCCAAAACAGGCTATTTATTAGCGTGATATTCGCGAAGTTTCGCGATAGTCCGCCAAATGCGCTTTTGCGGCGCGCCTCCTTGGAGACAGGTCTCTGTTCATGTTGATGTGTCGCGAGCGTGACCGCGCCAAAACAGCGCTGACGGCGGCCCTTGTGGTTTTGGCGTTCGCCTTTCTGGGCGTTGGCGCGCGCGCCGACGACAGCGCGCCGGCCGCGCCGCCGCCCGACGAGGGAATCGTCCGAAATGTCGCCAAGAAGATCGAGACGATTAGCGCGTCCAAGATTCCCGTCACTCGGACGATCGCCAAGAAGATCGGCATGGCCACTGATCCCGGCGAACCGCAGGATTTTGTCGTCAAGTCGCGGCCCGCGGGCGAGGAAGACTATATCCCGGTCGGTCGAAAAGAATTTGAGCATACGATCAAGGTCAAGACCCCGGCGGAGCTCAAAGCCATTGAGGCCGACTTCGATGCGGTGAAGGTGCGCCACGACGCCCTCCGCTCCAATTTTGCTCCGGCCCGGAAAGCGGTCGCAGACGCGGAGGCGGCCAAGGCCGCTAAGGCGGAAAAGAAAAAGAAGCCGCCGGTCGCGCCGCCGGCCGCCGCCAGCCCCCAATAGATCGGCCGGCGCCCAATAATCCAGTTTGCCGCTTTCCCCATGCAAATAGGCGTTCAATAGCTCGAAAATGTTATATCAAGGCCGATCGCCGAGGTTTGGCGTCGGCAAGGGATGAGAGGGATTGTTTGAAATGAGCGACTTCCACCGCGTGCGGCGTTTGCCGCCCTATGTCTTCGAGCAGGTCAACAAGCTCAAGGCCAAGGCTCGCGCGGCAGGCGCCGACATCGTCGATCTTGGCATGGGCAATCCCGATTTGCCGGCGCCCAAACATGTGCTCGACAAGCTGATCGAGACGGTGGGCAAGCCGCGCACGGATCGCTATTCCGCCTCCAAGGGCATTCCCGGCCTGCGCCGCGCGCAAGCCTCCTATTACGCACGCCGCTTTGGCGTGAAGCTCAATCCGGAAACGCAGGTCGTTGCGACGCTCGGGTCGAAGGAGGGCTTCGCCAATATGGCCCAGGCGATCACCGCGCCCGGCGATGTTGTGCTGGTTCCCAACCCGTCCTATCCGATCCACGCCTTCGGCTTTCTGATGGCGGGCGGCGTGATCCGCTCGATCCCGGCCGACCCGACGCCCGATTTCTTCGTGGCGATGGAGCGCGCCCTTGTCCATTCGATCCCCAAGCCGATCGCGGTGGTGGTCTGCTATCCCTCCAATCCGACCGCGATGGTCGCTTCGCTCGATTTTTACAAAGACCTCGTGATCTTCGCCAAGAAGCATGAGATTTTCGTTCTGTCGGATCTGGCCTATTCCGAGGTCTATTTCGACGACGATCCGCCGCCCTCGCTGCTGCAGGCGCCGGGCGCCTTCGACGTCGCAGTCGAGTTCACCTCGATGTCGAAGACATTTTCGATGGCGGGCTGGCGGATGGGTTTTGCGGTCGGCAACGAGCGGCTTCTGGCGGCGCTGGCTCGCGTGAAATCCTATCTCGATTACGGCGCCTACACGCCGATCCAGGTCGCGGCGGCCGCCGCGCTCAATGGGCCCGACGATTGCATCAAGGAGATGCGCGCGATCTACAAGCGCCGCCGCGACGCCATGGTCGAGAGTTTCGCGCAAGCGGGCTGGGTGATCGACTCGCCGCGCGCGTCCATGTTCGCCTGGACGCCGGTGCCGGAGAAATTCCGCCATCTCGGCAGCCTCGAATTTTCCAAACTGCTGATCGAAAAGGCGGAGGTGGCGGTGGCGCCCGGCATCGGCTTTGGCGAACATGGCGACGATTACGTGCGCCTCGCGCTCGTCGAAAACGAACAGCGCATCCGCCAGGCCGCGCGCGGCGTGCGGCGCTTCTTCGAGACAGCCGATGCGACGCTGCACAATGTCGTGCAATTGAAGAAGCCGGCGTGAGCGCAGCCAGGACGATTGTCTTGGCGCCGGAAGCGGCGCGGGAGTTCGACGCGTTGGATTCGATGGTGCGGCAGAGGGTCGAGAAGGCGCTTGATCAACTTGCTCTCGACCCGATGGCCCTGAAAAATCAGATCAAGCGGTTAAAGGGCGATTCGGCGATGCGCCTGCGGGTCGGAGACTGGCGTATCATATTTGATGTCCGTTCTGCCGAGATCACCGTTTTGGCCATCGCCCATCGACGAGAAGTTTATCGATCGGAGTCGTGAGATGAATAAGGCCGTTCAGATCATCGTAACCCCTTCAGGCGAGCGGCTGGCCGTGCTGCCCGAGGAGGATTATCTCCTGCTTTTGGCCGCTAGCGAAGATGACGAAGGTGATGCGGAGCCCGAATTCCTGGAGGAATTGCAGCGCCGTCGCCAGAAGATTGCTGAAAAGGGAGGGCTCGTCCCGTTCAATGCGCTACGCCGGACGCCCGGGTGAGTGGGCGCATACGGCGCGGTACAGGCCCCAAGGCATCGCTGGAGCAATTTTCATCCACCGTCACTCGATCTCAAGTTCATCGAGCTGCAATGCAAAAGCCGCCGGCGCAACCAGCGGGACGAGCCGGTCGGCCGCGCTGAAATCGAGGGTCTCGCCGTAACCCTTGTCGGAAGGCGCCCTGAAAATCCGTGCGCTGAGCTTGACTGCGTCAACGACCCAGAGTTCGCGCACGCCAAAGCTCGCATAGAGCGCCGCCTTGCGGCCCATGTCATAGCGAAGCGACGAGTCGGCGATTTCAACGACCAGCAAAGCGGCCGGCCCTGAAAGGCGCCTAAGGCCTTCGGCGCGGCGATAAATGACGACGTCGGGTTCCAGATAGGTGTCGTCGGAGAGCCGAAATGTTGTTTCGGGGGCGAGGTTGCAATCGTCGGGCGCCGCCCGATACCAGCGGCGGAGCAAGGCGACTTTGACGACCTCATGCTGATTTCCCTTGGGCGACATTGGCACAAGCTCCCCGCCGATCAGCTCGATCCGCTCGTCTTCCTCCATCACGCCGGCCGCGACCATCGCCTCGACCTCGGCCACCGTGAAACGACGACGCGGCAGGCCCTCGGCGGCGCGGGTGACGCGAGATGGCGCCGATACATTCATGATCGCGCTCCCTGGTGGCGGCGCGGCGGCCGCGGACGACATTAACCTATCATACCATGTCGACGGGGGCTCGTCCCCGGCGACAAGAGATGAAGGCGGCGCGCCTTTCATGCAGCGCAGCGACGAGTTGATTGTGGCGGCGGGCGAGGCCGTCGGCGCGCAGGTAAGGTTAAAAATAGGTTACGATTGCGTCTCCAGATGTAATCATCAAGGCTCGTCGTTCGATGGGAGTGCGAACGATGGATTATGCGACGCAATGGGCCCGCCCGTTCGTGGGCGAAGTTTCCGAACGTGAATTGAGGGTGGAACAGCGTCTGAGCCAGGCGCCGTTTCTCGCCGAGCCGTTGCGCCGGCTCGGTTACGATTGCTCCGAGGGCTGGGCCTGGGACAATTATCGTCCGGCCGTCCTGGCGTTCGCGCAGGCCTGCCGTCAGAGCGGGCGCCATAGCGAGGGAAGGGTGCGCCTGCTCGAAATCGGCGGCGGTCGCGGCCCGCTTCTGACGCCGGCCGAAGCGACGGCCGCCGGAATCGACCTGACCGTCAACGATATCGACGCGCGCGAATTATCGCTGGCGCCGGCCGAATTCAACAAGGCGCAGTTCGATGTCGCGGGCGACATCGACCCCTCTTGGGCGGGACGCTTCGATCTCATCATTTCGCGCATGGTGTTCGAGCATGTGCGCAATGCGCCGCGCGCCTGGGCCAATATGCATAGCTTGCTCGCGCCCGGCGGCGTCGCGCTCGCCTTTCATCCGACGCTCTACGCGCCGCCCTTCGTTGTCAACTGGCTGCTGCCCGAGACGCTGACAGCGCGCATCCTGCGCCTGTTCTTCCGCCATCGCCATGACGGCGGTTACCCGAAATTTCCCGCGCGTTATGAAATGTGCTTCACCGAACCGTCGAAGGTCGAGCCGATCCTGGCCGAATGCGGCTTTTCGCAGATTCTGATCGCGCCGTTTTGGCGGCATGGCTATTTCCGCCACATTCCCTTGCTGCGCGAGGCGGACGCGGCTTTGCAGCATCTGGCGGAAAAGAACGATTGGCGCGCGCTGACGACCTACGCCTATACGCTGGCCCGCCGGTGATGGGCTAGGGACCGCGGGAATGAACGCGCCTACCTGAGGGTGACTCGACGTCTGAGCGGTCGTCCGTCTGTGGCCAAGAGTTGACGCTGTGCGCCGTCCATCTGAAAAGAAGGGCGGCTATGCGGTTATGGTTTGCGTCCATACGCCGGCGCTGGTCGCATGATCGCCGCCTTTTGCCGCTGCAAATAGCTTTGCGAAGCGGCGGCGAGGCCGAACGTTGCGCCCATCAGCAAAAAAAGGTGGCGCCAATGGTCGGTGTCGATCTGGAAGCCTTGCAACATCTGAATGAACAGACAGGACCAGACTGCAATGGCCTCCGTTTGGAACGGCGTTTTCTGAAGGACCAGGCGCCAGCCAATATACACCGTGGCGACTGTGAGAGCCGCAAAGAACAGACCTCCGATCCATCCGTAGGAGGCGAAGGCGTTGATATAGACGTCATGCGGATCGGTTCCCTGGAAGTGATTGCGGTATTGGAGCGGACCGAATCCGAACGGCAAATCCAGCAACATCGGCAGCGAGCGCAACTGATCGCCAAAACGCCCGGTTTCGCCGACATCGTAGTACTGGTTCAACGACGCGCGTATTTCGAAAACATCTCGAATGGATGGGATCGATAGGGCGATCGCGAGGAGTATCAGCACGGCGACCGCACCCAGGATCGATAGTGCAACGATACGTTGGCGCAGCGCGGGCGAGCGAGTGGTGAAAAACGTCAGGCCGATCATCAGCGCCGTCGAACCCGCCCACACGCCCCACGAGCCGCGCGAAAAGCTGAGCAGCAGCGCCGTCAGTATTACAAGAATCGGAACGATCGCGCGCAGCATTCGCCCGCGTTTGAGCATGATGTCCTGCGTCAGCCAGACAAGCGGCGGCACAAGGAACGAGCCGAGCACGTTCGGATCCTTGAACGTCCCGGCGGCGCGTTCATTGAGTGTAAAATGCTCGGCCATGCCGCCGATGTCGAAATAGCCAACGATCCCAGCGCAACTGGCGATGCAACCGGCCATGATATAGCCCGAACGGATCGTTCCCATGCTTTCCAGGGGGCTTTTGGCGATGAGCGCGGCGAAGAATACAGCCGTGATCGAGATATAGACGGAGATCGCGATGAAGATGACGCTATCGCGATCGTCGAGGAACGGAATCAGCGCCAGGACACCGCCGACGTTGAACAATGCAAGTCCAAAGATCAAAGGGATCAGGGTGCGGTCGAACCGCAGCCCGCGAACGGCGAACGCCGGCAAAGCAATCAAGAACATGATCTCGTAAGGCGATGGCTCGATGCTCGCGAATGCGCCGCAAGCGACGAATAGCCACAGCACGCCTCGCAGCGCGCCGGAGATCGAAAGCCTGAGGGGCGCGTTACGCGCCGCGCCGCTTTTGGGGGGAAGCGCGACATCGCTCATAGCGGTCCGACGGGCGCTGTTGTGTTTGATAGGGGACAAGGAGTCATGGTCGACCTCGTCATGTCGCCGGCCGGCATGCGGCGTTGGCACGGACCGCGCGCGGCCAATGTTCGGCAGATTGGCGGACGAGGGATGACGTTTGCGGCCCTCATGGCTCGGCCTTTCGCGGATCGGGAGCGATGACGGCTCGGGCCGCTCATTTTAGCTCTCGATAATTCCACGCGTAGCGTTAAGAGACCGTCAACGCCGCGGGGCGTCCAGGGTGCGGCGCCCAAGGCCCAAGCTGCTCGGGATTTCGCCGTGACTTCAGAGGCGCTGCACGTCGCCGCGCGCTTTGAAAGTGTCGTAGATATCGAGATGGGCAATCGCTGCTTCATCCCACAAACCGGTCAAAGAGACTCCCACGGCGTCCTCCTTGTGGGCGATAGCTGCAATGATGGCGTCGGCGAAGGTTTCCGCTGACGCGTTCACTGGGCAAAGGACGGTCGCCGGATTGCCGATCTTGGTTTTCAGCGATGGGGAGAGATCGAATTCGGCCTGATCCTCGGGGACGGTCGAGACCAACGGAATGGCGAGTTGGCTAACGGCCTGGAAACTGCCTCGGCGCACGCTGACGCCATCGGTGAAGGGCAGCAGAAACACGTCCGCCGCGGCAAGAGTCGCCATGAGCTCGTCCTCCGCGTCGATGCGGCCCCGGAAATCGAGCCACTCCACGACGCCAAGCTGACTGGCTAAGGCGAAAAAGGCCTCCCGGTCCTTCGGCTTGTCCCAGAGGAAATCGCCGCAAACCAACAGCCGCGCCTTAATGCCGCGATCCTGTAGCTCCCGAACGACACGCAAGAGCATGTCCGGTCGCTTGCTCGCATAGAGAACGCCGAAATAGCCGATGACGATCTCGGCCTGCGCTGCTCCAATGCCCCGGGTCTTGGTTCGTTCCTGCGCAACGCGGTCTGGATCGATGCGGGACGGCAATATATTCGGCCCGATCGGGATGACGCGTGTGGCCTGTTTTTTTGCGCGTCCGACCAGCGGCGTCCCTAAAAACGAAGCGCGCTGCTTCGGTGAGACGAAGACGAAGCCGTCTGACGCCAGAAGATCGGGGATCATCGAGAGATAGCGCAACTGGTTAAGCGAGGTCCATTCATGTAGAGTGATGATGATGCGCCCCTTTCGGGTCGCGGCCCGGGCCGCCATCAGCGCCGATCCCGGCAAGAGACTATTGCCCCAGCCTTCGATGGGAAGCTGAAAATGCACGATCGATCCACGCCGCAGAACCTCGACGATCGCCCCGACAAAGGCGACGGGACGCGTCGGTTCGATCGTCTCCACGGCGGCGAAGCCTGGTCTGTGCGCGTTGATCGCGTCGCACAGCCGCCGCGAATAATCCATCACGGCGCATGTAACCGTCCGGGCCGAGCCAAAAATTGTGACAGATGACTTCGCAGAGTAGAGAGCTTGATGCATGCTCGAATGTTCCTGAAACCATAAGTCTTGCTCAATCAACTATGCCCAAGCATTTGCTAATCCTGCGTTTACTTGTTGAATGATGAAGGCGAGCGTGGCTTTCATGGGATGCGCCGCGCTCGGTCGCGGCCATTTCAGGCGGCGCCTTCGCGAAAATTACTATTCAAGGCGAGCATGCGTTGTCGCTGCTCGCCATGTCATAAGATGGTTGGAGGTCGCCCTTCGCGCCGCCAGATGATCTTCCGCTGTTCAGAACGCGTTCTTGGTCTTGATCAGCGAGAGCGGCGTCATCGCAAGAATGTAGAGATCGAACAGGATCGACCAGTTCTCGATGTAATAGAGATCGTGCTCGACGCGCTGCTGGATTTTTTCCTGCGTGTCGGTTTCGCCGCGCCAACCGTTGACCTGCGCCCAGCCTGTAATGCCGGGACGCACGCGATGGCGGGCAAAATAACCGTCGACGACCTCGTCATATTGTCGGTCGGCGGCCTTGGCATGCACGGCGTGCGGGCGCGGCCCGACTAGCGACAGATTGCCCTTGAACACGACATTGAGCAATTGCGGCAGTTCGTCGAGCGACGTCTTGCGAATGAACCGGCCCACCCGCGTCACGCGCGCATCGTTGCGCGTCACCAGTTTGGCCGCCGTCGCATCGGTTTTGTCGGCGTACATCGACCGGAATTTGTACACCTCGACCAGTTCATTGTTGAACCCGTAACGCCGCTGACGGAATAAAACGGGGCCGGGCGAATCCAGCTTGACCGCGATCGCAGTCGCCAGAAGAACGGGCGAGAGCGCGATAAGCGCGAGCGCGCCGACGATCTTGTCGAAGGCCAGCTTGATGACGACGTCCCAATCGGCGATTGGCTTGTCGAAAAGATCGAGAACCGGAACCTGGCCGACATAGGAATAGGAGCGCGGGCGAAAGCGCAGACGATTGGCGTGGGCGGCGAGGCGAATGTCGATCGGCAGCACCCATAATTTGCGCAGCATCTGCAGGATGCGTTGCTCGGCGGTGATCGGCAGCGCGAAGATCACGAGATCGATGCGCGTGTGGCGGGCGAACTCGACGAGATCGTCGACATTGCCGAGTTTGGGAAATCCCTCGACCGTCAGGGGTGAGCGGTCGTCGTTGCGGTCGTCGAAAACGCCCAGCATGCTGATCTCAGGACTCTTGGCCGCGCCAAAATCGCGCAGCAATTCGTGGCCGAACTCGCCTCCGCCGACAACCACGGCGCGCCGCGCCAGGCGTCCGCTCCTGGCCATGCCCGCCGTGATGCGCGCCAGAAGCGCGCGCTCCATCGCAAGCATGGCGACGCCAGTGAGAAACCAACTGGCGATCCAGACGCGCGACACCATTCCATCGAGCTTGAGAAAGAACAGCGCCGCGAACACGACGAGAAAGACGAACGCCCAGCCGCCCGCAAGCCGGAGAACCTGCCGCAACGGTTGGTGGAACGCCGCCAGATTATAGGTCTGCAAGACCTGGAACACGAGGATCGACATAATCGCGACCGTCGGCGTCATGATAAAATAGCCTGGCTGATAGCCGACAGCGGCGGCGACGTAGAATTGATAAATCAGCGCTCCCGTCACCAGGACCAAGACGAATTCCGCGGCTCGAACCAATCCCGCCAGGACGATCGGCGAATAAGCGGCCCTGGCCGGCTCAGCCGCCAATCTGTTCAATAATTCGACCTTGGCGGTGTCGCGGCGCGCGACGTCCACCGGCGCTGGGGCTTCCAGGCGTTGCATGTCTCGTGCTGAAAAGGCGGCCATGATTTCTCTCAGGCGTTCGAAGGCATGTTGGAGAGTCTGGCTCTGGGCCGGTCGGGCGCGCGCCGCGCCATCGCCTCGCCATAGCCCTCCATGACGGAATCGACCATTGTGCGGATCGAGAAGTGTTTTTCGACATAGGCGGCGAGTTCGGCGAGTTGGCGCTCGAGCTCGACCTTGGGAAGGCGCATGGTCGCCAGCATCCGCGCGCAAAGGTCCGCCGCATTGTCGCTCGGGCCCAGGCGATCACGATAGGGACCGAATATTTCCGGGATTCCTCCGACATCCGTCGAGACCAGCGGCACGCGCGCCGCGGCCGCCTCGAGCACGACATAGGGTAGCGATTCGGCCCGCGAGGGCACGACCATGATCCGCCCGAGTTTGAAGGCTTCCCGCACGGCCATGGGTCCTGGAAACGACAGGCGGTGCGCGATGCCAAGTCTCTGTGCGTGGGCGAGCAGGACTTCCTTGTCCGGCCCCGAGCCGACCAGCACCGCGCGCGGGATCGCGCCGAGTTTCGATCCCGCGAGCGCGATCGCGTCGAGCAATGTGTCGATGCCTTTGGCGGCGCGCAATTCGCCGACATAAAGAAAATCGGCGGCGTCGGAATCGGGCGCCACAGGCACGAATTCGGCGCAACTGATGCCGTTGGCGACAATCCGTCTTATGCCGGTCTTCGAGCCGACGAATGCGTCGAAGCGGCCGGCGATATAGGCGCTTTCAAACAGGAACACGTCGGTCGACAGGGTCATGAGCTTTTCGGTCGCCATATAGGCGCGGTGCATCAGGCTGCCTGGCTGATAATTGAAGCTGCCGCCATGCGGCGTGTAGGCGCGCACAGGACCGGCCGCCGGCTGCAGCAATCCGGGCGACCGGGCGTAAAGGCCGCCTTTCGAACCATGGCCATGGACGATGTGCGGCTTGACCTCGTCAATTTTCTTCATGAAGCGCGCGATGGCGATCGCGTCGCTGGGATGCGGATTGCGACGAATGGGACAGCCGGATGCGCCCAGGCTCAATCCGCCCGATATGCGCGCCAGGGCGGCGGCGACATGGTCGCCCTTTGATTGACTGTCGAAGAACAGCCCGACGTCATGACCGCGAGCGACCTGCTCGTTGGCCAAGTCGATGACATGACGAAACAATCCCCCCAGCGGCGCCCGGAACACATGGAGAATACGTAATTTATGGGCTTGGGCGTTTTGCTCCGCGTTCATCCTTCAGGACTCCACTCAATCAGCGCGAGTCCCTGAATAGTCCGATAACCTAAAAGAAACGTTCCCGAACCTTGATCGTATCGCCCGGCCGCACCGGAAATGTGATCGGCGCCGCGAATGTGACCGCGCGTCCGTTAACGATGCGCGTGACGTCGACATCGCTCTGCGATCCGCGCGGGGTGTAGCCGCCGGCGACCGCCACCGCGTTTTGGACAGTCATTCCGTTGATGAACGGATATTGGCCCGCTGTCGTCACTTCGCCCAACACGAAGAAAGGCCTGTACGCCTCGACCTCGATCGACACTCGCGGCTCGCGAATGAACCCATTGCGCAGGCGCTCTTCGACGACGCGCTCGAGATCGGTCGTCGTGAGGCCATTCGCCCTAACGATGCCGATCAAAGGCATGGATATGTTGCCGGCGCCGTCGACCGAGAAGGAGTTCGACAGGTTTTCCTGGCCAAACACGATAATGCGCACACGATCGCCGCTCGCCAGCAGATAGGGCGCATTGAACTGGGCGCGCAGCAGATCCGAGGGATATTGCGGCCCCGCGCAAGCCGCCATCAAGCCGCTCGTTAGCAGGACGATCGCGATGGAGCATTTCCGCATTTGATTGGCCGCGTCAGGAATTCGAACTGAGCCTTGTTTGTAGCGGCGCATGGTTAACGAAAAGCCAACGATGGCGTGCGGCGCTCTTAACCGACCAGCAACCTTAATCGCGCATAAACTCGCGGGGGCGTTGCGTTCGCTTGGCGGGAGTCGATTGATGGAAGGGGACTGGATGAAAGAGGACGGCGCCGGTCAGCCGCGCGACGGCGCTATTGACATGCCGCAACTCTTTCGCGCCATCGCCCGCCGCAAATGGTGGATTATCCTTCCGACGCTGGCGGCTTTTGGGCTGGCGCTCGCTGTCGTGGCTCTGCTCCCCGCCCGCTATACCGGCGTCGCCAAGGTTCTTCTTGAAAATCAGGAGAGCTATTACACTCGACCCGATAAGGCTGGCGCGGAACAGATCCCGGCGCTCGATCCGGAAGCGGTGCAAAGCCAGGCCGAAACGATCACGTCGCCGGACCTGGCGCGCCAGGCGATCGCCAAGCTCGATCTCGTCAACCGTCCCGAGTTCAACAAGACTGTTTCGACCAGCCCGTTGTCGCTGATATTATCGACGGTGGGCTTGGCGGGTTCGGCTGCGGGTCAGGCGGGCGAGGAGCGCATCGTCGAGGCTTTCCTCTCTCGCCTCACGGCGTTTCCTGTTGCGAGGACGCGCGTGTTGCAAATCGAATTTGTCAGCCAGGATCCGGAGCTGGCGGCGCGCGGCGCCAATGTCGTCGCGCAGCTCTTTCTCGAAGCGCAGGAAAGCGCCAAGAAGAATTCGGCCAAGGCCGCCAGCGCATGGCTCGCCTCCAAAATTGACGAATTGCGCGGCAAGGTCGCCGAAACGGACGCAAAGGTCGAAAATTACCGCGCGCAATCGGGACTGCTCGCCGGCAGCAATAATATGACGGTGCCGGGGCAGCAACTGGTGGACATGAATACGCAATTGTCGGCCGCCCGCACCGCGCAATCGGAAGCTTTGGCCAAGGCGCAGATGATGCGTTCGCTGCTGCGCGATGGCCGGTTGATGGATGCGCCCGAATTCGCCAAGGATGAATCGCTGCGCCGCTATGGCGAACAGCGCGTCGCTCTCAAGGCGCAGATCGCCCAGGAATCGCGAACGCTGCTGCCCGGCCATCCCCGCATGAAGGAACTGGCGGCGCAGCTTGAGGGCCTCGACGCAGAAATACGCATTGCGGTCGACAAGGCCGCCCGCGGATTGGAGAATGACGCGCGCCTCGCCGCTGCGCAGGTGAACAGCCTCAACGCGGCGCTGGCGGCGCAGTCCAAGACTGTCGCCACCGGCAATGTCGACGAGGTTCAATTGCGCGCGCTGGAGCTCGATGCGCATGCCGCCCGCGACCAGCTTGAATCCTACGTGCAGAAATATCGCGAAGCGATCGCCCGCGACGCCGACAACGCATCGCCCGCCGACGCGCGCGTCATTTCGGTCGCCAGCGCGCCGCGCAGCCCGACCTTCCCCAAGAAGATCGAGACCCTCGCGCTGGGAACGTTGGCCGGACTTCTTCTCTCGACCGGGATCGTCGTTTCCCAGGCGCTTTTGACGCCGGACTCGGACGTCGCCCGCGTCGCGGATCTCCCCCTTGCGGCGCGCCGCCGCGAGGATGAGGAGGCGTCCGACCGCGATCTGGAGCGCGATCCGGGGAATGACGAGCCCCTTGCGCCGGACGCCTTGCACGGCGACTTCGCGTCGGTCGAAGCGGTGGTCGCTCATCTCCGGGCGATCGCCGAGCCCGGCGTCGCCCTGCTGACGCTGATCGCGGGAGAAGGATCGAGCGGGAGCCTGCCGACGTCGCTCGCGGTCGCACGCAATCTGAGCCGGCATGGGCGCGCGATTCTCGTGGACCTCGGCGAGACCCAGGATTGGTTCGCCGACGCTTTCTATCGGGATGCGGAGGTCGACCGTGGTCCGCTCGGCATGAGCGAATTGATGGCGGGCGAGGCTTCTTTCGCCGAGGTCATGCACCGCGATCTGTCGTCCGACCTCGATGTCATCCCCGCCGGCCCCGGCGACATCTCAAGCGACGGTCTCGACGAGGTCCTGAACGCGCTTGTCGCGTCTTACGCATTCGTCGTGATCCATGCGTCGGATTGGCGTTCCGATCTGGCGCTGGCGGCGATGGAGCATGTGCACAAGGCGGTTGTGGTCGCGTCGGCGTCGCGGTTGCACAGCGCGCTTCCTCATGTGCGAGAGGCGATGGGCGGCGCGGCCGGCGACGTCCTCGGCTTTGTTCCCGCCAGCGACCGCCCGCAAGTCGACAGAGCCGCCTGAGGCGGCGCGGCGCCTTTGCAGCGAGCAGCGTCAGAGATCGTGGCGCTGGGGCTGGGCCGCTCGCCCAGACAGAAGAAAGGCGCGGCGACGCAGGCGGTCGGCGAGCCTCCAGGCCCAGGGCGTGTGCTTGATCCAGCGCTTGATCCGCTGCTGCAGCAGCGCGGCTGCGCCAGCGGCAAAGCCGACGGGCGTGACGGCGACGGCCGCGTCGAACAAGGGTTCGTCGGTCTCGCAATTGGCGTCCTTGTAGCGCGCCTCGCCAACGCCGAGGTCAAAAGTCGCAAAGCCGCGCGCGCTCAGATCGCGGATGATTTCGAGGATCAGCAATTGGCCGGGGCTGCATCGCGATATCTCGGGGTCCGCGTCATAGGAAATGAACATGCCGCAGAAACGGTCGCCTTGTGCGCCGCCGCCGAAGGTCGCGACGATGCGTTCGCCGCTCATCAGCGCATGAAGTTCGAGGACCTGCGCCCCTTCAGCCATATCCCTCGTCGCTGCGATGTCAAAAAACCGAGCCGTATGCGGCTCCTGATAGGGGTTCGCCAGGCCAACGGCGCGCGTATGCGCTTGCTTCTGGCTGAAGAACGCGGCGAGGATGGCGCGAGCGCGCGCCTCATCTTGCGCGATAACGTGCGAAACGCCTCCGATCTCATTGAGGCGCTTAGTTTTTTTGCGCAATTTCTTTTGCGCCTCTTTCGAGTGATGGTCTCTCAGCCAGCCGTTGAAATCCTTGGTGAGGGCGCTTTTGTGCCCAAAGCTTGGACTGAGCTGCCGCGGCAGGACGGCCATCGGATTGGCGGCGCCCTGCCAGGAAACGGGCTGGTTGGTCAGCCAGAACACATCGACATGCGGACGGGTCATGCGCGCCGCACGGCGCAACAAATCGACGATCGCCTCGCGCCCGACATCGATGTCTGCGCGAAACAATCCCATCTTGAAATTGGCGTCCGCGCCGCCGAGAAATTCGGCGACCCAGACGGGGCCGCGCCGCGAGCGGCCCAAGGGCAGAATCGCGCTCACGCGGCCCGCCGCGTCGCGCGCGACGACAATCATCGGCGCGATCGCGCGGGCGCGGCCGGTTGTCTGCTGCCACGCCTCGACAAAGCCATAGCGCTGATAGGGCGACGCCAGCGCCAGTCTTTCCATCTCCATCCAGGGCGCGCGCGCGCTGTCCAGATCGTCGAAGACTTCACAATGGGCGAAGGGCGCGGGCGCTCCGGCGCTGTCGCGCGCCGCGGCGAACGCCATCGAATCTGTCGCGAGGCGAGGCGCGTGGTTCAACATATTTCCCTTTTCCAGCGTAGGGACTTTTATGTCCGAAAACCGTCAAGGCTTTGTTGACGGCGCCCGCGGCGGCGATTCCGAGAGCGTCTGACCGAGCGTAAGCACTTGGCAATCTTGCTCTGCTAAGCGAGGCTGCGGAGCGCCTATGGGTTTGAAAGACAGGATCATCGGGGCCGGTTTTACCGCCTTTCGCCTCACCGGGCTGCACCGGCTCGCCGCCGCGGCGACGCAAGGGCAGGGCGCCGTGCTGATGCTGCACAATGTCCGCCCCTGGCGGCCGCCGACGCCGGGCTTTACGCCCAATCGGCTGCTTGAGATCACGCCGGAATTCCTCGACGCGACGCTTGGACTCGTCAAGCGGATGGGTTTCGATCTTGTCACGCTGGATGAGGCCTTGAACCGGCTCGCCCAGGGCGGCGCCCGGCCGTTTGTCGCGCTCACTTTCGACGACGGCTATCGCGACACCGTGGATTTTGCGCTGCCCATCCTGGAGCGCCATCAAGCGCCGTTCACGGTCTATGTCGCGACGGGTTTCGCCGACCGAACCGCCGGCATGTGGTGGCTCGAACTTGAGGAAGCCTTGCGCACGGCCGAAAGCGTCGAAATCGCCGATAGCGATCTGTCGCTCGCCATGCCGACGCGCACGCCACAGGAGAAGTCCGAGGCCTTCGCCCGGATCTATTGGGCGTTGCGCGCCAGCTCCGAAGAGCGGTTGCTGCGGATCGTCGGGGCGCTGGCTGCGCGAAACGGCGTCGACGGCGCCGCGATCGTCTCGGCTCTGTGCATGGATTGGACCGGGATCGCCGCGCTCGCCCGGCACCCGCTAGCGACGATCGGCGCCCATACGATCAGCCACAAAATGCTTGCCAAATGGCCTGATGACGTCGTGCGGGCCGAAATGCTGGGCTCGAAAGAGCGGATCGAGGAGAAGCTCGGCCAGACCGTTCGTCATTTTGCCTATCCCGTCGGCGATCCGACCAGCGCTGGCCAGCGCGAATTCGCTTTGGCGCGCGAATTCGGTTTCGCCAGCGCCGTGACGACGCGGCCCGGCATGATTTTCCCGGGCCATGGAGATCATCTGACCGCGCTGCCGCGCGTTTCCGTCAACGGCAATTGGCAGGATATCGGCTATTTCGAGGTGCTGCTGTCGGGCGCGCCCTTCGCGCTTTGGAACCGGGGGCGGCGGGTCAATGCGGCGTGAGGCTCAGGCCTGACGGTCGGGCCGCTCCATCCATTTGATGAGCGGCATCAGCGGCAAGGTCCAAGCGAGACCCAGAATGACATAGCCGAGGCTCTGGACGAGAGCGGGCGCCTCCTGCAGCGGTCGCGCCTGGGCGAGCGCCATGGCGATCAACGCATAAAAACACACAAAAACGAGCATGACGGCGCCGCCGATGAATTTGCGGGAGCGACGGGTCATGGGCTTCTCCAAAGACTGCGGCGCCAAGTCATTTGTGGCGGACGACAGGGGCGTTTATGTCTCGGGGCGGCTGGCGTTTCAAGCGCGCCGTTTTGGAGTATTGCATGTCCGCCATGGAAAGCCTCGCCGCGCCGATCGCCGAAGCCACGTTGGCGCGCCCGAAAATGCGCGACGTCCGGATTTGGCTGTTCGCCGTCGCCGCGCTGGTGTTTGCGATGGTTCTGGTCGGCGGAGCGACAAGGCTGACCGAATCCGGCCTTTCGATCACGCAATGGAAGCCGGTGACCGGAGTCGTGCCGCCTCTGGGCGAGGCCGAATGGCAGGCGGAATTTGCGCGCTACAAGCAGATTCCCCAATATTCCCAGCTCAATCCCGACATGGATCTCGATGGATTCAAAACCATTTTCTATTGGGAATGGAGCCATCGACTGCTGGCGCGCATTATCGGCCTCGCCTTTATCTTGCCGCTGCTTTGGTTCTGGCGCCGCGGTCAGCTTGCCGGCGCGCTCGGGCGGCAGGTTCTCGTCGCGACGGGCCTGCTGGCTCTCGAGCCGATCGTCGGCTGGTGGATGGTCGCCTCCGGTCTCAGCGAACGCGTCGAAGTGTCGCAATATCGGCTGACGCTCCATCTCTTGATCGGGACGGCGACTTTTGGCGCGCTGCTCTGGGCGGCGGTCGGCCTGCGTCAGCGCCCGCGTGCGGCGGCGAGCCGGCGCTTTGCCGCCTTGAGTGGCTTGATCGCCATTCTTGTCTTCTGTCAGATCGGCTTCGGCGCGCTGGTCGCCGGCCTGCGCGCCGGGCTCATCTACAACACCTGGCCGCTGATGGACGGCAGGCTGATCCCCGAGGGACTGTTCAATCTGTCGCCGTGGTGGCGCAATCTGTTTGAAGACGTGACGACAGTGCAGTTCCAGCACCGGCTGCTCGCCTATGTCGTCGTTGCGCTCGCGCTATGGCAGGCTTTCGCCGTCGCGCGGGCGGCGCCGGGGACGGCATTGGCGCGCCGCGCCGCGGCGGTTGGCGCTCTCGCGCTGTCGCAGGCCGCGCTCGGGGTGCTCGCGCTGCTGCTGGTTGTGCCGATCTGGGCGGGGCTGCTGCACCAGGCTTTCGCAATGCTGCTGTTCGGCATGGCGGTGGTGAATTGGAAGGCGACGGGCGATGAGGCCCACGCCCGGCAGCAATCGTGATCGGGATACTCTACCCCGCCAGCGCCTCATCCAGATCCGCGATCAAATCCGCCACATCCTCGATCCCTATCGACAGCCGCACCACGTCCGGCCCCGCGCCCGCCGCCGTCTTCTGCGCGTCGCTGAGCTGGCGATGCGTTGTCGACGCGGGGTGGATGACCAGCGAACGCGTGTCGCCGATATTGGCCAGATGCGAGAACAATTTCAGGTTGCGCACCAATGAAATACCCGCGTCATAGCCGCCCTTGACGCCGAAAGTGAAGACGCCGCCGGCGCCCTTCGGGCAGTATTTCTGCGCCAGCGCGTGATAGCGATTGCCCGCCAGGCCCGCGTAGGAAACCCAGCCGACCTTTTCGTGCTTTTCCAGATGCTGCGCGACCGCGAGCGTATTGTCGCAATGGCGCTGCATGCGCAAAGACAGCGTCTCGATGCCGGTCAGGATCAGGAACGAATTGAACGGCGAGATCGCCGGCCCGAGATCGCGCAGGCCCAGCACCCGGCAGGCGATGGCGAAGGCGAAATTGCCGAAAGTCTCGGCCAGCACCATGCCGTTATATTCGGGCCGCGGCGCCGACAGCATGGGATAGCGCTTGTCGCCGGCCCAGTTGAACGAGCCGCCGTCGACGATCACGCCGCCCATCGAATTGCCGTGGCCGCCCAGATATTTGGTCGCCGAATGAATGACGATGTCGGCGCCATGCTCGATCGGGCGCGTCAGCCAGGGCGTGGCGAGCGTGTTGTCGACGATGAAGGGCACATTGGCGCCCTTGGCGATCGCCGCGATCGCGTCGAGGTCAGTGACGACGCCGCCAGGGTTGGCGATCGACTCGACGAAAATAGCCTTGGTTTTTTCGGTGATGGCGGCCTGAAACGAAGCGGGATCGTCGGGATTGGCCCATTTCACCTGCCAGCCGAAGCTCTTAAAGGCGTGGTTGAACTGATTGATCGAACCGCCGTAAAGCTTTGTCGAAGCAACGAATTCGTCGCCCGGCTGCATGAGGGCGTGGAAAACGATCGCCTGCGCCGCATGGCCCGAGGCGACGGCGAGCGCCGCCGGTCCGCCCTCCAACGCCGCCACGCGCTCCTCCAGCACGGCTGTCGTCGGGTTGGTGATCCTCGTATAGATATTGCCGAACGCCTGCAGGCCGAACAGCGAGGCGGCATGGTCGACGTCGTCGAAAACGAAGGCGGTGGTTTGATAGATCGGCGTCGCCCTGGCCCCCGTCGTCGGGTCGGGCCGCGCGCCGGCATGGATCGAAAGGGTCGAAAACCCCGGCTCCTGGTCGCTCATATCGTCCTCCCTGCTGATAGGCGCCATGGTCGCAGATTGGGCGGAACGGGGAAAGGCAAACTTTGCGCGCGCGCGAGCGCCGCGCCGCTTGACCCGGCTGGAATCGCGCCGCACCATCGCGCGATGTCGCGCCCCGCCCAATCCTTCGAAATCACAGCCGATATTCTGCTGCGGGCCTATTCGATCGGCTTGTTTCCGATGGCCGAGAGCAGCGATTCCTCGACCCTGTTCTGGGTCGACCCTAAGGAGCGCGGCATATTTCCGCTCGACGGCCTCATCCTCTCCAGGAGCCTCGTCAAGACCCTGCGTTCGGATCGTTTCGAGATTCGCGCCGACGGCCATTTCGATACGGTCGTCATCGCCTGCGCGAGCCGCGAGAAAACCTGGATCAACGCCGAAATCCGCCGCCTGTATCGGGAGCTTTTCGAGGCTGGACGCGCCCATTCGATTGAGGTCTTTCAAGATGGCGCGCTGGTTGGCGGCCTCTATGGCGTATCGCTCGGCGCGGCGTTTTTTGGCGAGAGCATGTTCCATCTGGCGCGCGACGCCTCGAAGGTCGCGCTCGCCCATCTGATCGCGCGTCTGCGCCTTGGCGGCTACCGCCTGCTCGACACCCAATTCGTTACGCCGCACCTGGCCAGCCTCGGCGCCGTCGAGGTCGACAGGGAAGCCTACTTGCAAATGCTCGGACAAGCGCTCAGCATTGACGCCGATTTCACTGCATGGCCGGTCTCGCATCCGATGAGCGGGCGCGAGGTTCTGGCCCATCTAGGGCGATGCTGATGGAAGACGAGGACCGCTTGCGTCGTGACGGTATGGCTTTTGCTAGTCTTAGCTTGGTTTTGGTCGCCATCGGGGGGTCATGAATGCCGGCGCCGCTCTTCTTTGATGAAATGGGCCTCGAAAAGAAGGACGTGCGGCCGCTTTACCGGCATATTGAGCAATGGCTCGAGGATACGCCAGCCGATGTGCTGGCGGCGCGCCGCGCGCAGGCCGAATATATGTTTCGCCGGATCGGCATCACTTTCGGCGTCTATGGCGACAAGGACGCCGCCGAGCGCCTCATTCCCTTCGACATCATTCCGCGTCTGATCTCGCGCGCCGAATGGACCCGGCTGGAGGCCGGCCTCGTCCAGCGCGTCAATGCGCTCAACCTCTTCCTGCGCGACGTCTACGGACCGCGCGCGATCCTGAAAGAGGGCCTGATCCCGCCCGAACTCATCTTGCGCAATCCCTATTACCGGCCCGAAATGATCGGGCGGCGCGCGCCCCACGACATCTGGGTGCATATTGCGGGCATCGACATCGTGCGCGTCGACGGCGATGCGTTTTACGTGCTCGAGGACAATGCGCGCACGCCGTCCGGCGTTTCCTACATGCTGGAAAATCGCGAAGTGACGATGCGCCTGATGCCCGATCTCTTCGCCCAGCACCGCGTCGCGCCAGTCGAGGATTACCCTGACGCGCTTTTGTCGTGCCTGCGCTCGGTGGCGCCCCGCGCCGGCTATGGGGAAGCCGTCATCGTGCTGCTGACCCCCGGGCCCTTCAATTCGGCCTATTACGAACATTCCTTTCTCGCCGACAAACTGGGCGTCGAACTTGTCGAGGGCCGCGATCTGTTCGTCGCCGAAGAGGTCGTCTATATGCGCACGACGCGGGGTCCGCAGCGTGTCGACGTCATCTATCGGCGCGTCGATGACGACTTCCTCGATCCGCTGGTGTTCAATCCGGGCTCGATGCTCGGCGTGCCTGGCCTGATGGGCGCCTATTTGGCAGGCAATGTGACCATTGCCAATGCAGTGGGCACCGGCGTCGCCGACGACAAGGCGCTTTACAGTTATGTGCCTGATATCATCCGTTTTTATCTGGGGGAGGACCCGCTGCTGCAGAACGTGCCGACATTCCGCTGCCGCGAGCCGGCGGCGCTTTCCCATGTGCTGGACAATCTGAGCAATCTGGTGGTCAAGGAGGTCAATGGCTCGGGCGGCTACGGGATGCTGGTGGGCCCGCACGCCAGCGCCGCCCAGCGCGAAATCTTCGCCGCCAAGCTGAAGGCCGATCCCGCCAATTTCATCGCCCAGCCGACATTGGCGCTGTCGACATGCCCCGCTTCGTTCGACAGCGGCGTGTCGCCCCGCCATGTGGATTTGCGCCCCTTCGCCTTGTCGGGGACCAATGGCGTGAAGATCGTGCCGGGCGGCCTGACCCGCGTCGCATTGACGGAAGGATCGCTGGTGGTCAATTCCAGCCAGGGCGGCGGCACCAAAGACACCTGGATCGTCGATATTGACGCCGGCGTTGGCGGGAGCGCCTGAACGATGCTGGCGCGCACCGCGGACAACCTTTTCTGGCTGGCGCGCTCGATGGAGCGCGCCGATTTCACCGCGCGCACGATCGAGGCGACGTTGCGCCTCGAAATCCTGCCCAAATCCGGGCCTGAGGACATGGCGGAATGGGAGGGCGCCCTGTCCTCCGTCGGCGCCCTCGACGCCTTTCACACGAGCCATGAAACGCTCGATGAGCCCGCCGCCGTCGAATTCCTCACCTTCGACCGCTCCAATCCCTCGTCGATCTGCAATTGTCTGGAGAATGCGAGAGCGACGGGGCGCGCGGTGCGCACGGCGCTGACGGCTGAAACCTGGACGGCGATCAACGACGCGTGGCTCGAGCTCAAACGTTTCGAATCGCGCCGCCGCGGCGCCAAGGATTTCGATCGCGAGTCGCTCGCGCGGTTCCTCGATTACGTCAAAAAGGCCTCGCTCGATTTTGACGGCGCCTGTTATCGGACCATGCTGCGCAACGATGCCTATTGGTTCAATCGTCTCGGCATTTTTGTCGAGCGCGCCGATAATACCGCGCGGCTTCTCGACGTGAAATATCACCTGCTGCTGCCCTCGGACGAGGAGGTCGGCGGCTCGCTGGATTATTTTCAATGGGTCGCGATTCTGCGCGCGGTTTCGGCGACCACTTCCTATCACTGGGTCTATCGCGACCGGGTCAAGCCCTGGCTGATCGCCGACCTGCTGATCCTCAAGCCCGCGATGCCGCGCTCCCTCATCTCCTGCTACGAAAGCATCGACCGGGCGCTCGATTCCCTGGCGCGCGACGACGGCCGCAGCGGCGCTTCGCAGCGTCAGGCGCGCGCGATGCTCTCACGCCTCGAGCGCGCGACAATGTCGGAAATATTCCAGAACGGTCTCCATGAATTCATCACCGTCTTTCTGGAGGACAACGCCAAGCTCGCGACGACGATATCGGAGCAATATTTGTTCACATAGCGGCGTCGCGCTTGAGGCGCCGCCGCGCGGAACCTCGAAGGCGAACGGGCCCGAGGCGCAACCGTGAAGCGGACCATTTTCAGGATCTATCGGAACAGAGAGTTGAGAACGCGCGATGCGGATCAGGATTTCGCACGAAACCGCCTATACCTATGAACCGGCCGCGCGGTCGATCATTCAGATCTTGCGTCTGACGCCGCGCAGCTTCGAGGGGCAACATGTCGTGCGTTGGCGCATCTCGACGGATGTCGATTGCATCTTGCGGCAAAGCGAGGATTCGCTGGGCAATATCGTCCATTCCTTCTCCCATCCCGGTCCGATCGAGCGGATCGGCGTGATCGCCGAGGGCGAGGTCGAAACCTTCGATTCAGTGGGCGTCGTGCGCGGCGCGGTCGAGCCGTTGCCGCCTGAAATTTATCTGCGCGCCGCGCATTTGGCCGAAGCCAATGGCGCCTTGCGCAAATTTGCGGAAGACGCGGCGGGAGACAAGAGCGAGGCGCTCGAACGCCTGCATCCGCTGATGGCCGCCATTCATGAAACGATGACCTTCGATCCCGCGCCGACGCTCTCGACGACCACGGCGGCCGAAGCCTTCGCGCTGCGCCGCGGCGTTTGCCAGGATTTCGCGCATATTTTCATCGCCTGTTCGCGCTGGCTGGGCATCCCTTCGCGCTATGTCAGCGGCTATCTCGTGCGGCCGGACGGCGCTTCGCAAAACGCCGGCCATGCCTGGGCGGAATCCTACGTCCCCGTTCTTGGCTGGGTCGCCTTTGACGCCGCCAACGACACCTGCACCGACGAGCATTACGTGCGCGTCGCCGTCGGCTTCGATTATCAGAGCGCGGCGCCTGTTCGCGGCGCGCGCGCGGGATTTGGCAATGAAACGCTCGACGTTTCGCTGAGCATCGCCCCGGCGCAATGGCAGGGCCAAAGCCAGAGTCAAAGTCAGGGCTAGTGGTGAAAATCACGCACTTAGCGCCCTTGCCGAAGGGCCGCTGGGGGTGGATTCCGGACTGACGGCTTTCCGCTGTCGAAGCTGGAAAGCCGCCCCGCCTTATGCGTGTTCTCCGGCCGTTCAGGCTGTCACCACGCGATTTCGCCGTCCGCATAAACGGATCGGCCGGAAACAACATCATCTCCGAGCAACGCGAATTTGACTGGCGTCTTCGCTCCTTGTTCTGGAGTCAAGAAACCGTTGCCCCCGGTGAGGTCCGTCTTCACATATCCTGGGCTCACCGAGTTCACGATGTGCGGGGTGCCGCGGAGTTCTTCGCTGAGTTGGACGGTCAGCATGTTGAGCGCCGCCTTTGAGGCGTTGTAGCCGATCAGTTGCGCCGAATAATAAGAGGACGTCGGATCGCCGTTCCCAGCCAGCGACGCCAAAGCGCTGGACAGGTTCACGATCCGTGCCGCCGTCGATTTTCGCAGCAGCGGCAGCATGGCCTGCGTCACCGCCAGGGCGCCGAAGAAGTTGGTTTCGACTACGCGACGGACGGCTTGCAGCGAGGCGCGGCTCGGAACGCCGTCATCCCAATCCACGATGCCGGCGTTGTTGACGAGAATGTCGAGGCGGCCGTGTTCCTCCGAGATCGTGGCGGCAGCGGCGGCTATGCTCGCTTCATCGAGGAGGTCGAGATGAACAAACGAGGCGTCGAGCCCCTGCGATGAAAGATCCTTGACCGCAGCCTTGCCCCGTTCGGCGTCTCTGGCGCCGATGATGACGAAGACGCCGGCCTGCGCGAGTTGGCGCGCGATCTCCAATCCGATGCCCTTGTTTGCGCCGGTGACGAGCGCGATGCGATGAGTGCCGGTCATATAAACTCCGTGGGTTGGTTTGTGTCCCCACGCTAAATATATGAACGATCCTTCAGCTACGGGATTCGCTTATGGCTTCGACCGCTCAAGTTCGCCTGACCGCCCGGAAAACGCCGCGCCAGGCGCGTGCAACCGCGACATTGGAAGCCATTCTGGAGGCAACCATTCAGGTTCTAGTCGCGGTGGGACCTGCTCGGCTGACCACGACGCGCGTGGCGGCAAGAGCCGGCGCCTCCGTTGGCACGATGTATCAGTATTTCCCCAACAAGCAGGCGCTGCTTTACGCGGTGACTGAGCGCTATTTCGACATCGTGGCGGCCAGCGTGGAACAAGTGTGCCGGGAGCAGCATGGCGCGCGGGTTGGCCAGATGGCCGAAGCGCTCGTGGAGGCCTATTGGCGCGCAAAGATCGTGCGATGCAAAGTGACCCGCGCCCTCTACCTGGTTGCCGCGGAAGTCGACACCACGCCCTTGGTCGAGGCTTTTTCCAAGCGCGTTGAACTCGCGACCTCCACGATGTTCGCCAGCGCCCCGGACGCCAAATTCGCCGATCTCACGATCGTCAACCTCACGCTCCTCACTTCGCTTTTTGGGACCGTCCGGAGCCTGTTTGATCGCAGCTTGCCGAAGCCGTGGGCATGCGGCGTCCAACAGCAGCTCATCTTCATGTGCCGCTCGTATTTGGAGGCGGCGAAAGTTCCTTCGCAACCGGCCGCCGCAGTCCAGCCTCATCGTCCCTCTCCCGTTATCGAAAGAGGTCCGGTTTGAGCGCCGCTGAGACCGCGTGAATGTCGACGCCGGGTGGACTCCAGCCATTTCCCAGCCCGTATCAGGCGTCAGCTCTTCATCACTCGTTGTTTGATCCCGGGCTTCCGGGATCATGGGCTCGCGAGCCGCCGCTCTTCACGATCGAGCATCAGCTTTTGGAGGTGAGCCGAAGGCGCGCCTGAAAGCGTGGCCGAATGCACTCTGCGAGGTATAGCCAACCTTGCTCGCTATGCCGGCGACAGTCTCATCGCCACGCGCCAGCGCCGCACGAGCAATGGTGAGACGCCATGCCCGCACGTAGGCGAGCGGCGGTTGTCCTACTCGGCGCGTGAACTCCGCAGAAAAGGCGGCCCGCGACATGCCGGCCACGCCAGCGAGATGGGCCACCGTCCACGGCTGCGCGATGCCTCCGTGAATGACGCGAAGCACCCGACCGAGCCGGGCATCTGACAGAGCGCCAAGCCACCCGATCTCGATCTGCTCAGCGCTTCCCGCATAGGCGCGGATCGCCTCCACCAGCAAAACGTCAGCGAGCCGGGCGCTTACGATTTCGCTACCGATGATGTCCCGCCCGACCTCGCCATTCATGAGCTCAAGGATCGTCGCCATCGCTCCAGATGCGGCCGAGGATCGGGGAATGAACAGGAAATCGGGCAGCATGCCGAGCAGGAAGTCCGCGTTCCCTGGGGCGAACGCGATGGTTCCCCCGATCGCAACCGCATCGTCGCCTCCGAGGCGCGCCGAATTGCAGCCGGGCGCGCCGTAGAAGGTTTGGCCATCGAGGGGCGGTAGCGCCGGGTCGCTGGCTATCGCATAGGTCGTGCGTCCGAGTAGGCAGACATCCCCTGCGCTCATGAGCCGCGGGGGGCGCCCCGGCAGCATCATCCAGCCGGTTCCCCGCAGCAGCGCCACGAACTTAAGCCGGTCGAGAGCTGGAAATGTGAGCGCCCATCGTCCTGCGGCCTCCAGCCGGGTGCGGCGGGTCACCCTTGCGCCAAGAACGTTGAGGACATCCGATAGCGGGTCAGTCATGGCTTTAGACGATCGCGACAAATCCATAGACGTCCTAGCATAGCTAATCTTGAGCCAAGCGCACATCTTCTTCGATGAAGGAGAATCGCATTGGGCATCGAAGGCAAGGTCGTCGCCATCACGGGCGCAAGCAGCGGGATCGGCCGCGCGACGGCGAAACTGCTCGCGGAACGCGGGGCTTTTGTCGTGTTAGGGGCTCGCAACGAGGAAGCGCTCGCGGCGATCGTGGACGAGATTACCGCTGCAGGCGGTAAGGCCGTGTACAAGGTGACCGATGTCCGCCACCGGAGCGATCTTGAAGCGCTCGTCGAACTGGCGATTGAGCGTGGCGGCAGACTCGACGTCATTGTGAACAATGCCGGGATTGGGCCCATATCCCGTTTCGATGCGCTGCGCGTAGAGGACTGGGACGCCATGATCGACGTCAATCTGCGTGGCGCACTGTATGGCATCGCTGCCGCGTTGCCCGTCTTCAAGCTTCAACAATCGGGCCACGTCATCAATATCGTCTCGACTGCGGGAATTAAAATCCTTCCAACCATGGGTGTTTATGCCGCGACCAAAAACGCGGTGCGGACCATTAGCGAAGCGTTGAGGCAGGAAGCGGGACCGCATCTGAGGGTCACCGAGATTTCGCCGGGAATGATCTCGACCAACTTTGCAAGCTCGATAACCGATCCCGCAGTGAAGGCGGCGATTGGGGAACGCGTCTCCAATGTTGCAATCCCACCGTCTTCGATTGCTCGCGGCGTCGCCTACGCGATTGAGCAGCCAGCCGATGTCGACGTCGGCAGCATTGTCATCCGACCGACAGCCCAAGACTGAACGCCTAGTTTCGGGTGACGCCTCGGCCCTGGCCCATAACCGTCTCGGGTCGACTCAGGCCATTTCCTAGCGGGTATCAAGCGTCAGCTTTTTATCGCTGGGCGACCTCTTGGGCAGCGGCCGCCGCGCGCGCTTTTTCCGCCTCGTGCCCAAGGGCGAGTTCGGCGTCCATCGCCTCCACCTTGGCGAAGGCCGGTCGCGCGGTCACCCGTTTCACATAATCGGCGACGATGGCGTTTGCCGGCAGGATGCCGAACATCGCGCCCCATTTCAACGCGAGGCCCCATAGAATGTCGACAGCCGTGATATCCTCGCCAAGGAAATAAGCCGATTTCGACAATTGCCCTGTGATAGCGTCGTGCATCGTGTCGAAGGCGCCATAGGGCGACATGGCGAGCGGGGCTTGCTCGCGCTTCATGGCGCGGTCGACAAGGGCGGGTTCGTAACAGGCGGCGTAATAGACCATCCAACGCAGGTAGGGCCCGCGCCGGGGATCGTTTAGCGCAGGCGTCAGGCCCATTTCCGGGAACAGGTCCGCGAGATAGAGAAAAATCGCCACCTGTTCGGTGACGAGCGCGCCGCGATGATGGATCGCGGGCACTTTGCCGAGCGGATTGATCGCGAGATAGGGCGCTTGACGTTGCTCGCCCATTTTCATGTTGAGGATGCGAAGTCTATAAGGCGCGCCGAGTTCTTCGAGCAGGGTTCTTGTCGCCGCCGAGCGCGACTGCGGCGAATGGAACAGAATGATCGGGTCGTTTGAAAGCATGCTGGCTCGTCTCCTGACGCGGCTGGGAGAAGAAGCGTACCGCGAACCGCTCGGGAGGCCTATAGAGCGCTGTTGGCTGCCCGCCTTGGAAAAACGCGACGCGAGAGGCGATTGATTCATGCCCATCGAACCGGCGTCGGAAACGAATTTGCGCACTGTCGCCGCCGAACCCAAGGGCGTCCTGGACCCGGCTTTGGCGAAACAGAAATTCCGGCTGGCGCGCTATCTCCCCGGTCAGGACCTGGCGGGATTTATCGAACATTACTGGATTGTGGCGTGGGATCTATGCGGTCAGCCGCCTCATCTCCAGCGCACGCTTCCCTATCCCAACGTCAATCTGGTTTTCGACGCCGGGCGCACCGCGATTTTCGGCGTGATGCGCGGCGCCTTTGAGTATCGCCAGGAAAATCGGGGCAGGGTGCTCGGCGTGAGATTCCTGCCCGGCGGATTTCGCGGCCTGCTGCGCGCGCCGCTGATCACGATCACCGACCGGACGACGCCATTAGCCCCGATCTATGGTCTCGATGGGGCGGAGGCCGAAACAGGCGTTCTCACCGCGCCCGACGACGAAGGCATGGTCGCCGCCGCCGAGGCGATCTTGCGGCGCAATATCCCCGAATCCGACGCGAACGCCGATCTCGTCAATCGGATCGTCTCCAGGATCGACGCCGATCGGGACATCACCAGGATTGACCAGCTTGCCGTCGCCTTCAATCTCAGCCCGCGCGCGCTCCAGCGCCTGTTCAGCGACTATGTCGGGGTCTCGCCAAAATGGGCGATCCGCCGCTCTCGCCTGCATGAGGCGGCTTTTCGCCTTGCCGGCGCCGAAACCCTCGATCTCACCCGCTTCGCGCAGGAGCTCGGCTATTTCGACCAGGCCCATTTTGCGCGCGACTTCAAGACGATGGTCGGGCAGGCGCCCTCGCAATATCGTCGTGGGAGCGATTGAATCCAGACGGCCTTCGCCGTCGCGGGATCCATACACATAAATGCTATGCGTCTGTTTCCGCGGGCGCCTCATCCGGCTAACGTGCGCGGCGGGAGCGAATCGGATGACTTATTGCTGTGGGATTCTCGTGGCCGACGGACTGGTCATGATCGCCGACACCCGCACCAATGCGGGGCTTGACGACATTTCGACCTATCGCAAGCTGCATCTGTTTCATGGCGAGGGGCGCCATGCGATCGCCATCGCAACCGCGGGCAATCTTTCGGCGACGCAAAATGTCATCAACCTTCTCACCGAGGGTGTGGAGAACCATGAAGCGCCCGGGCCGGAAGCCCCCGGCGTGACGACGATCGACCAGGCCCCCAATATGTATGCGGTCGCCCAGCTTGTCGGCCGGGCGGCGCGTCAGGTCCGGCGCATCGACACCGACGCCTATCAGCAGGAGAGCGTCGCGTTTCAGGTGACGTTTCTGATCGGCGGCCAGATCGGCAAGGAGCGGCCGCGTCTCTTCATGGTCTATTCCGCCGGCAATTTCATCGAATGCTCGCCCGATGCGCCGTTCCTGCAACTCGGCGAGCATAAATATGGCAAGCCGATCCTCGATCGCGCCGTCAATTATAAGACGGATCTCTATGACGCGCTGAAGATCGGCCTGATCTCGATGGATTCGACGCTGAAATCCAATCTCAGCGTCGGCCTGCCGATCGACATCGCCTTGGTGCGGCGCGATACACACGCCTTTGAGGTCGATGCGCGCATCGAGGCGTCCGATCCCTACTTTCGCGATTTGCGCGAGCGCTGGTCGGCGGCGCTGCGCGCCGCCCATGCCGCTATTCCGCGTCCGCCCTATGGGCCGGAACAGGCATGAGACTGTTCGACCTGATTCTGTTCGTCAGCTCTTTTCCGGAGGGTCGGCTGATAAAATCTATGAAGGCGCGCAGCGCCGGGAGCATTTGGCGCCGGCTGGGATAGTAGAGATAGAAACCCGGAAAGGCCGGCGACCATTCTTTGAGGAGATGCGTCAACTTCCCGGCCGCGATCAGGGGCCGGACCTGATGGTCGAAGAGATAGGCGACGCCGACGCCGTCAAGGACGGCTTGGATTGCGACGTCCGGCTCGTTGACGATGAGGGGGCCCTCCACCATTGCCTCTAGCTTCTCCCCGTCGCGCTCGAACTCCCAGCGATAGAGGCTGAGATCGGTCGGCCAGCGCAAATTGATGCAGCGGTGGCGCCGCAGGTCGCGCGGCGTTTCGGGCGCGCCCAAGCGATCGAGATAGGCGGGCGCGGCGACGACCATCATTTCCCTGTCGCCGCCAAATTTTACGGCGACCATGTCCTTCTCCACCATTTCGCCCAGCCTGACGCCCGCGTCGAAACGGCTCGCAACGATGTCGACCAGCCTGTCGTCGGCGACAATGTCGAGCGTAATGTCGGGATAGGCCTCAAGGAACGGGCCGATCAGCGGCGCGAGATAATGAACGGCCGCGATGCGCGGCGCGTTGATGCGAAGAGAGCCCGACGGCGCGTCGCGTAACGTGCTTACGTCGGCGATGGCCGAATCGAGATCGGCGAGTGCGGGAAGGAGACGTGAGAGAAATCTCGCCCCCGCCTCGCTCGGCGCCACGCTGCGGGTGGTCCGATTGAGCAACCGGACGCCAAGCCGCTCCTCCAGGCCGCGGATGGTCTGACTCAGCGCCGAAGGCGAGACGCCCAGATGAGAGGCGGCGCGGGCGAAGCCGCCATATTCGATAATGGCGGCGAAGGCCCGCATCTCGGCATAGTCGCTGCCGCGCATTCTGTACTCGTTTCTAAATAGCTTATGCAGATCATATCGGATTGAGGAAAGAATGCCAGAAGGCCATCTTGGTGGCGTCAACCGCAGGAGATGGTTCCATGAACAACGCACTTTCCCTGAACGCTTACCGCCTTCTGGGTCGTTCGGGCCTTCGGGTTTCGCCGCTGGCGCTCGGCGCCATGACGTTCGGCATGGACTGGGGCTGGGGTTCGGACGCGCGCGAAGCGCGCCGCATTTTCGACGCCTATGTCGATCGCGGCGGCAACTTCATCGACACGGCCAATCATTATACGAACGGAACGTCGGAGCGCTTCATCGGCGAATTTACGGGCGACCGGCGAGAGCGATTGGTCATCGCCACCAAATACACGCTGACCTCACGGCCCGGCGATCCGAATTCCGGCGGCAATCACCGCAAGAGCATGGTGCGCTCCGTCGAGGCAAGCCTCGATCGGCTCAAGACCGACTACATTGATCTTCTCTATCTCCACGCCTGGGACTTCACGACGCCGGTCGAGGAGGTGCTGCGCGCGATGGACGATCTCGTGCGCGCCGGCAAAGTCGTCTATATCGGCATTTCCGATACGCCGGCCTGGCAGGTCTCGCGCATGCAGGCGATCGCCGACCTGCGCGGCTGGTCGCCGCTTATCGCCTTGCAGGTCGAATACAGCCTGATCGAGCGCACGGTGGAGCGCGATCTCATCCCGATGGCGCGCGAAATGGGCCTCGGCGTGATTCCGTGGTCGCCGCTGGCGAGCGGCGTGCTGGCCGGCAAATACAGTAAGGCCGATCTCGACCATGGCGGGGGAAGCGCCGACGCCGTTGGCACGCGCAAGAATATCGCCGCCGCCAATGGCGGGCTGAGCGAGCGGGGACTCGCGATCGCCGAGGTGGTCAAAGCGGTGGCGGCGGAGACCGGCAGGACGCCCTCGCAGGTGGCGCTCGCCTGGACGCTCCTCAATCCGGCGGTTGCGTCACCGATCATGGGAGCCAGGACATTGGCGCAGCTTGAGGACAATCTTGGCGCGCTTGAAGTGGCGATGACCGACGATCAGCGTGCGCGTCTCGACGCTGCGAGCGCGATCAGTCTCGGCTTTCCTCACGAATTCCTGGCGCGCCCGATGACGCGGGGCGTCATATTCGGCGATGTGAAGATCGCCCCCAGAACATGACCAACGCGTCTAGGCGTAAGCCCGCTCACTGCCCCACATTGCCCGGCGGAATCGGCGGGTCGTCGGTCGGGAAGAAGCGCCGGATGATGCCGCCGCGCTGCGAAGGCGCGATCGGCGGGGCATTGTTAAGATCGAGCGGGCTCGGCGGCAGGACCGAGTCGATCGGTTTGGGCGGCGGCTTGCGCTTTTTGGGCGCGGGAGCGGGAGCAGGCGCGATCTTGGGATCGGTCGACGCATTGGCCGGATCGGCGTCGGTCGGCGCCGAATCGGGCGCGTCGGCGACTTCGGGCGCTTCGTGGATGATCTGCGTTCCGCCTTTGCAGTCGGTCAGCCAGATATCGTAGACCGGATGCTCGATGCCGTGCAGGCCGGGGCTCGCCGCGAACATCCAGCCGCTGAAAATGCGGTCGTAGGTTTTTTTCTCGGTGACTTCGTCGACTTCGACAAAGACATCCGTCCGCGGCGCTTCGGTCGGCGGCCGCGTATAGCAGACGCGCGGCGTGATCTGCAGCGAACCGAATTGCACGGTTTCGTCGATCGCCGCCTCGAACGAAATGATTCGCCCGGTGATCTTGTCGAGGCCTTCGAAAACGGCGGTCGGATGCTTGATCTTGTCGGCTCGGGCGGAACCGATTGCGAGCGGCAAAGCGGCGAGCAGGGCGCCCAGGACGATTGAGGCGGCGCGGCCGCGCGTTTTCGCGTTCATTGTTTGATTCGAACTCGCCGCCACTGAACCCCGCGCCCCATAGCACGCGCCTCTATCTGGACAAAGCGGGGCCAAATGAAGGCGCGCGAGGGTCTGGAGCCGCCCCTCAGCCGCCCGGCGTCCAGGCGTGATAATCGCCCTCAGAGGGCTCGTGCTCGCCGGTGTTCATCGTCGAGCCGGCCGGACGATAGGCGAACGGCGTTCCCGTGCGATTGCCCAGATGTGGAAGCTGCCAGTCGCGGGGGCGATAATCTTCCTTGGTCGGAGGCGTGTCGACGGTGTGATGCAGCCAGCCATTCCAGCCGGGCGGCGTCATCGAGGCCTCCGACTGGCCGTTGTAAATCACCCAGCGCCGCACGAATCCAAGCGCCGGGTCGACCGCGCCGCCGCGCGTCATATAATATTGATTGCCGAATTCGTCCTGGCCGACCAATTCGCCATGGCGGCGCGTATAAAACAACGTGTTCAGCGTCGCCCCGCTCCACCAGGTGAAGAACCGCAAAAAGAATTGTTTCATGGGTCTATTCCCAGGGCGTTTCATCGTTTCGCGCGGGACTATGACGAGGCGCGGCGAGGCTGTCCAGCGCGCAATTCGCCGCGCGCCGTGCGCCGGGGCGAGGAATCGTGGGCAACAAAATTTCGGGCTTGCGCTGGCGAGCCGACTCGTCCGATCCTGTCAACCTGAGCCGAGCGTTAATTCCGTGTTATACATTTTCGTCCACAATATCTTGTGTCAGACGATATTGTCGCCACAAGGGATTGACGATTTCGTCACAAAGGCGTAATCTTTCCTCCGCTTGAAGAGCTGCGGGAACGGGTGGCCGCCGCATGCGGCTTGAGCATGTCTAGACAGGTCATATCTGGAAATCGGGGGGCCGCATTGCGGTCATAGCGGACTTGCGTCCGCCAAACTGGGAATGAAGAGATGCGGATCGAGCGGCGCTACACCAAGGCCAATGTTTCACCCTATGCCTTGATCGAATTTCAGAAGACGAAGAGCGAGATCCGCAATCCGGACGGCTCGATCGTGTTCTCCCTCGACAATATCGAGGTGCCCGCGAGCTGGAGCCAGGTGGCGGCCGACGTGCTCGCCCAGAAATATTTCCGCAAGGCGGGAATCCCGGCGCGGCTGAAGCGCGTCGAAGAAAATTCCGTGCCCTCGTTCCTGTGGCGCTCGATCCCCGACGAGGCGGCGCTTGACCTGCTGCCCAAGGCGGAGCGCTACGGCTCGGAGACTTCGGCGCAACAAGTGTTCGACCGGCTCGCCGGCGCCTGGACCTATTGGGGTTGGAAGGGCAAATATTTCAAGACGGAAGAAGACGCGCAGGCTTTCTATGACGAAATGCGCTTCATGCTGGCGCGCCAGATGGCGGCGCCCAATTCCCCGCAATGGTTCAACACCGGCCTGCACTGGGCCTATGGAATCGATGGGCCGGGGCAGGGCCATTATTACGTCGACTTCGAAACGGGCAAGCTGACCAAGTCGAAGTCCTCCTACGAGCACCCGCAGCCGCATGCCTGTTTCATCCAGTCGGTCGCCGACGATCTCGTCAACGAGGGCGGCATTATGGATCTGTGGGTGCGCGAGGCGCGCCTGTTCAAATATGGCTCGGGCACCGGCTCGAATTTCTCGGCGTTGCGCGGCGAGAATGAGAAGCTTTCGGGCGGCGGGCGCTCCAGCGGCCTGATGTCCTTCCTCAAGATCGGCGACCGCGCGGCGGGCGCGATCAAGTCGGGGGGCACGACGCGGCGCGCCGCCAAAATGGTCGTGGTCGATGTCGATCACCCCGATATCGAGGCCTATATCGACTGGAAGGTGAAGGAGGAGCAGAAAGTCGCCGCCCTCGTCACCGGCTCCAAGATCGTCAAGCGCCATCTGAAAGCAATTCTCAAAGCCTGCGTCAATTGCGAGGGCTCGGGCGACGATTGCTTCACGGTCGAGATGAACCCCGCGCTGAAACGCGAAGTGAAAGCCGCGCGCCGCAATGACGTGCCCGATGGCATGATCAAGCGCATCATCCAGTTCGCCAAGCAGGGCTATACGAATCTCGATTTCGACATTTACGATACCGATTGGGATTCGGAGGCGTACCTGACCGTCGCGGGCCAGAATTCCAACAATTCGGTGCGCGTCACCGACGGCTTCCTGCAGGCGGTGGAGGCGGACAGCGACTGGAACCTGACGCGCCGGCTCGACGGCAAGATCCACAAGACCCTGAAAGCAAAAGACCTGTGGGAAAAGATCGGCTATGCCGCCTGGGCCTCCGCCGATCCCGGCCTGCAATATCACACGACGATCAACGACTGGCATACTTGCCCGGCTTCCGGCCCAATCCGCGCGAGCAATCCGTGCTCGGAATATATGTTCCTCGACGACACCGCCTGCAATCTGGCTTCGCTGAACCTGCTGCAGTTCCGCGACCCCGACACGCGCACGTTCGATGTCGGCTCGTATGAACATGCCGTGCGGCTGTGGACGATCGTGCTCGAAATCTCGGTGACGATGGCGCAGTTCCCCTCCAAGGAAATCGCGCGCAATTCTTACGATTACCGCACGCTCGGCCTCGGCTTCGCCAATATCGGCGGCCTCCTGATGTCCTGCGGCATCGCCTATGACAGCGAAGAGGGCCGCGCGATCTGCGGCGCGCTTTCCGCCATCATGACCGGCGGCGCTTATGCCGCCTCGGCCGAAATGGCCGCCGAACTTGGCGCCTTCCCCGGCCACAAGCCCAACGCCGCGCAGATGTTGCGCGTCATCCGCAACCACGCGCGCGCCGCCGACGGCGAGGCCGCCGGCTATGAAGCGCTCGCGGTCGCGCCGACGCCGCTCGATCATTCCTCGCTCGAAAAGGCGGGAATCGCCTGGGTTGGTCTGTCCGAAGCGTCGCGCCGCGTCTGGCGCGAGGCGCTCGCTCAGGGCGAGCAGCACGGCTATCGCAATGCGCAGGTCTCGGTCGTCGCGCCCACCGGCACGATCGGCCTCGTGATGGATTGCGACACCACCGGCATCGAGCCCGATTTCGCTCTGGTCAAGCACAAGAAGCTGGCGGGCGGCGGTTATTTCAAGATCATCAACCGCGCCGTCCCTGAGGCCTTGCGCGCGCTCGGTTACCACGAGTCTCATATCGCCGAGATCGAGGCCTATGCCGTCGGCCATGCCTCGCTCGGCCAGGCGCCGGGCATCAACCACGCGACTTTGCGCGCCAAGGGTTTTGACGCCGCCGCGCTGGCGAAAGTCGATGCCGCGCTCGCCGGCGCCTTCGACCTGCGCTTCGTCTTCAACAAATGGACGCTCGGCGCCGATTTCCTCACCGGCGCGCTGAAAATCCCCGCCGAAAAAATCGAGGAGCCGGGCTTCGACCTGCTCTCAACGCTCGGCTATTCCAAGCAAGAGATCGACGCCGCCAATATCCATGTCTGCGGCGCGATGACGGTGGAAGGCGCGCCGCATCTGAAGGCCGAACATTATAGCGTGTTCGATTGCGCCAATCCGTGCGGACGCACCGGCAAGCGCTATCTCTCGGTGGCGAGCCACATCCGCATGATGGCGGCCTCGCAGCCGTTCATTTCGGGCGCGATCTCCAAGACGATCAACATGCCCAATGACGCGGGCGTCGAGGATTGCAAGGACGCCTATATGCTGTCCTGGCGCCTTGGCCTCAAAGCCAATGCGCTCTATCGCGACGGCTCGAAACTGTCGCAGCCGCTGAACTCGCAACTCATCGAGAACGACGACGAGGAGGATATCGACGCCGTCGAGGCGATCGTCGCCGCCAATACGCCGGCCCGCGCGGCGGCGGTGGCGGAGCGAATCGTCGAGCGCATCATCGAGCGCGTCGAGCGCCAGCGCGAGCGCGAGCGCCTGCCCAACCGCCGCAAGAGCTACATCCAGAAGGCCACCGTCGGCGGCCACAAGGTCTATCTGCACACTGGCGAATATGAAGATGGGCGCCTTGGCGAAATCTTCATCGACATGCACAAGGAAGGCGCCGCCTTCCGCTCGTTGATGAACAATTTCGCGATTGCGATTTCGCTCGGGCTTCAGTACGGCGTGCCGCTCGAGGAATATGTCGAGGCCTTCACCTTCACGCGCTTCGAGCCGGCCGGCCTCGTGCAGGGCAATGACGCGATCAAGAACGCGACCTCGATTCTCGATTATGTCTTCCGGGAACTCGCGATCTCGTACCTCGGCCGCAACGACCTCGCCCATGTCGTCCCCGAAGACCTCGCCCATGACGCGCTTGGCGGCGGCGTCGACCAAAGCAAGGCGCCCGAAGGCGCCGCCCCCCGCGCCTCTGTCGTCTCCAGAGGTCTGGTGCGCTCGAAGACGGACAAGCTGATGCTGGTGCAAGGCGGCGCCGGCGGGGAAGCCGCTGTCGTGCAAGGCCATGGCGGGGCAGGGGCCTATGGCTATGCGACGCAAGGCGCGACGGCGCTGAAGGGCGATGTCGCGAGCTACGTGGATGAGGCGCCCGCGACGCTCGGCGGCGTCGCCTTCGCCGCCCCGGCGCCGACCGCGCGCGAGAGCGAGGCCGACAAGCGCGCGCAAGCGCGGATGAAAGGGTACGTCGGCGAGGCGTGTCCTGAGTGCGGCAACTTTACGATGGTGCGCAACGGGACGTGCCTGAAGTGCGATACGTGCGGGGGGACGACGGGGTGCTCGTGAGCTGAGGTAGGCGCGGCAAACCCTTCTCCCGCTTCGCGCTACGGCATTCACACGAGTGATTCCCATTAGGGTCGATGTGTGATTCAAGCGCCTTTTGTTGCGGG
>NZ_LMUI01000010.1 GCF_009765995.1 Methylocapsa sp. S129 | reverse complement strand
GTGGGGACCACAGGCCAATCCGGAGAACTGGATCTCCAGCGCCATTGGCATGGGGCCATACCAACAGCTAACGCGATAAGAGCCTGCATTTTCTTTCTGAAAATCAAAATTCGTGCTATATTGGCCCCTTCGAAACGGCCGGCATACAAAGCGGCCGCTGAGACATATCCTGGGCGAAGAGCGCAATTTTTTTTTCGGATTTTCGCTTGCAACTCATTGATTTTGCTTGTTGTGACCTGAAAAAAATTTGCAGGAGATTTTTTTGGATCATAGGATATCAAGGACTTAGCGAGGCGGCCATTTTGCGGTTCCGCGCATTCGCATGCCGAAGGCGCGCTTTTCCAAATATTCCGCTTGCGTCTCTTCGGGATCAGTCGCCGCCGCTCACTCCCCGTAGGGCGCCCAGATGTTCTTGACCTGCGTCGCACGGCGCAGGAACGCGCGGCCCTGACTTTCGCCGGACAGCCAGTCGCGTGCATGGGCGTCGGTCCAGGTCGCCTTCAGATTGCTGATGGAGGCCGCCTCGACCATTTTGGCGCCGTCCGGCGTCCCGCAATACCAGAGGGCGTCGACGCCCTCGTGCTCGGCGAGCGTCTTGGCCAGCGCGTCCCGCTCGCCCGTCACGATATTGACGACGCCCGCCGGGACGTCGCTGGTGTCGAGCACTTGATAGAGATCGGTCGCGGCGAGCGGATGGGCGGGCGAGGGCGTCACGATCACGCGATTGCCCATCGCGATGGCCGGCATGACCAGCGAGATAAAAGCCAGCAGCGGCGCCGCGTCGGGGCAGGCGATCCCCATGATGCCCCAGGGCTCGTTCATCGCCAGCGTGATGTGGCGCGAACGCGTGGAATGGACCGCGCCGTCGTACTTGTCGGCAAAGCCGGCGTAGAAGAAAGTCCGGCGGATCGCCGCGTCGACTTCGCCCTTGGCTTCCTTCGCCGAGACGCCGGTCATTCCGGCTAGGCGCGCCGCGAATTCCGCGGCGCGGGCGTTGAGGTTTTCGGCGAAGTAAAACAGCACCTGCGCCCGGTTGTGCCCGGTCGCCGCGCCCCATGAGGCGGCCTTGCCGGCGGCCTCTACCGCGTTGCGAATGTCTTTGCGATTGCCAAGGCCCGCCTGTCCGACCGCTTCGCCATGAGGGTCGACGACGGAATAGGAATAGCCGGAATCGGGCCGCGCCTGCTTGCCGCCGATATAGAGCTTGGCGGTGCGGTCGATGCCGACCGCGCCATCGCCCACCGCCGCGCTCTGGCCGGGAAGCGCCGACAAGGGCGCCGGGCGTTTCTCCTGGCGTTCGGCTTTACCCGCCGACTTTTTTGGGGCGAGATATTCGCTCAGGCCTTCGCGGCCGCCTTCGCGGCCAAAGCCGCTTTCGCGATAGCCGCCAAAGCCGGCGGCGGCGTCGAAAAGGTTGGTCGAATTGATCCAGATGACGCCCGCCTTGATCTGCGCGGCGATTTCGAGCGAGCGGTTGATATTTTCCGACCAGACCGAAGCGGCAAGGCCGTAGCGGATATTGTTGGCGAGCGCGACGGCTTCGTCGGGCGTGCGGAACGTCATCGCGACGAGCACGGGGCCGAAAATCTCGACTTCGGCCAGAGTGGAGGCCGGCTCGACATCGGTTATTAGCGTCGGCGGATAGAAACAGCCCTGGCTCGGCAGGGCGGTCTTGGGCTGCCAGACCGTCGCGCCGTCGCGCGCGCCTTCATCGACCAGCTTCGTGATGCGCTGCAACTGGATGGGCGCGACAATGGCGCCGATGTCGGTCGACTTATCGAGGGGATCGCCGACCCGCAAATGCGCCATGCGGGCGCGCAATTTGCCGTAGAGGCGTTCGGCGACGCCCTCCTGCACGAGCAGGCGGGAGCCGGCGCAGCAGACCTGGCCCTGGTTGAACCAGATGGCGTCGACGACGCCCTCGACCGCGCTATCGAGATCGGCGTCCTCGAAGACCACGAAGGGGGACTTGCCGCCGAGCTCCAGCGACAGTTTCTTGCCCGTGCCGGCCGTCGCCTTGCGGATGAGGCGGCCGACTTCGGTCGAGCCGGTGAAGGCGATCTTGTCGATCCCGGGATGGGAGACCAAAGCCTCGCCCGGCGCGCCGTCGCCCGTCACGATATTGACGACGCCAGGCGGCAGGCCGGCGTCGCGGCAGATTTCGGCGAAGGCGAGCGCGGTCAAGGGCGTGAATTCGGCAGGCTTCAACACCACCGTATTGCCGGCCGCCAGCGCGGGAGCGATTTTCCACGCCAGCATCAGCAGCGGGAAGTTCCACGGGATGATCTGGCCGCAGACGCCGACGGGGCCGTAGCCGGGAAATTCCGTTTCGATCAATTCGGCCCAGCCGGCGTGATGATAAAAATGGCGCGCGACGAGCGGCACGTCGAGATCGCGGGATTCGCGGATCGGCTTGCCATTATCCATGCTCTCCAGCACGGCGAGGAAGCGGTCGCGCTTCTGGATATGGCGGGCGAGCGCATAGAGATGGCGCGCACGGATGTGGCCTGGCGTCGTCGACCAGGAAGCGAAGGCCTTGCGCGCGGCCGAGACCGCGGCGTCGATATCCGCCGCGCTTCCTTGCGTCGCCTTGGCGAGGAGCTTGCCGGTGGCGGGATTGGTCACTTCAAACAGGGCGCCGGGCTTGGTGAATTCGCCGTCGATGTAATGGCCGAAGCCCTGCGCATGCGCCTGGAGCCACGCCACGACGTGATCGTTGCTCTCCGGCGAGGGGCCATATTCCATCGTGCGCAAGATATCCCTGATCTTTCCCATGGCTTGTCCTTACGCCATCGCGTGGCGGTAGCTGGCCGAATAACGGCCAGTCGCATAATGATCGAGCTGGCGCTCGATATCGTTGAGCAAGGAGCTGGCGCCGATCCGGAAAAGGTCCGGCTGAAGCCAGCGGTCGCCAAGCTCTTCTTTCATCAGGAACAGCCAGTTCAGCGCGTCCTTGGCGGTGCGCAGGCCGCCGGCCGGCTTGAAGCCGATCTCGTGGCCGGTCAGCGCGCCGTAGTCGCGCAACGCCCGCAGCATGACGAGGCTGACCGGCATGGTGGCGTTGACGTCTTCCTTGCCGGTGGACGTCTTGATGAAATCGGCGCCGGCCTGCATCGCAACCATGCTGGCCGCGTAGACATTGCGCAGCGTCTTGAGGTCGCCGGTGCCGAGAATGGCTTTCAGATGCGCCGGCCCGCAGGCTTCGCGCATCGCCTTGACCTCGTCGTAAAGCGCCGCCCAGTCGCGGTTCAACACATGGGCGCGGGTGATGACGATGTCGATTTCTCCCGCCCCTTCGCCGACCGCATAGGCGATTTCGGCGAGCCTTTGCTTGAGTGGCGTCAGTCCGGAGGGAAAGCCGGTCGCCACCGAGGCGACGGGAATGCCTGAGCCTTCCAGCGCCTTGACGGCCGGCGGCACCATGGTCGGATAGACGCATACCGCGCCGACGGTTGGGGGATCGTCGGCGAGATCGAGCGCGTCGAGGAGTTCGTCGCTTAGGGGTCGGCGGGCCTTGGCGCAGAGCCGGCGCACGCGGCCCGGCGTGTCGTCGCCCGCCAGCGTCGTCAGGTCGATGCAGGTCAGCGCCTTCACCAGCCAGGCCGCCTGATATTCTTTCTTGACCGAGCGTCGCGCCGTGAGCGTCGCCGTGCGCCGCTCGACGGCGCTCAAATTCACGCCGACGCCCTCAAACCACGAGGGATCGAGGGGCGCGCCGGGGTTTCGCTCGATATTGTGGCCGGCAAGAGCAGTCTTGCTGCGATCGTCCATGGATGGGGTCCTCACGCTACACGATCGGCGGCCGCATGCGCCGCGCAGAAGACTTCGAACTCGGCCTCGGTCGCATAGGCCTTTTGCGTGCCGCGCCTGGTGATGGAATCGGCGGCGTAGCGCACGGCTTTGTTCAAAGCGGCGTCGAGCCCGGCGCCCGCCACATAATAGCGGGCGAAGCTGCCAACGAAGGCGTCGCCGGCGCCGGTGGTGTCGACCGGGGTGACGCGCACCGGCGCGATGCGCTTGACCGCGTCGGCGGTCAGCAGCATGGCGCCGCGCGATCCCATAGTCACAATGACGGTCTCGACGCCGCGCGCCGTCAGGCTGCGCGCCGCGGTCTCGATCTCGGCCTCGCTGCCGACCGGCAGGTTCGAGAGGATCGCGAGTTCCGTTTCATTCGGCACAAGGAAAGTGGCGTGACGTATCCGTTCGGGATCGAGGTTGGCGACCGCCGGGGCCGGATTGAGCAGAGTCTTGACGCCGTGGCGCTTGCCGAAGTCGATCGCGGCGTAAACAGTCTCGACTGGAATTTCGAGTTGCAACAGGATCAGGTCGCAGCTCTTCAAATCCTCCGCCGCGCGCTCGATATCGGCGGGAGAGAGATCGTTGTTCGCGCCTTTGACGATCAGGATCGAATTTTCGCCCGAAGGCTCGACCATGATCGGCGCGACGCCGCTGGAGCGGCCCGTCGCGCGCGTCACATATTTCGTGTCGACGCCGAATCCGGCGAGATTCTTGATCGTATTGTCGGCGAACATGTCGTCGCCGACTTTGGTGACCATCAGGACGGATGCGCCAAGCTTGGCGGCGGCGACCGCCTGGTTGGCGCCTTTGCCGCCATGGCCCATCTCGAAACTTGGCGCCTCGACGGTCTCTCCTTTGACCGGCATGCGCGTCACATAGGTCACGAGATCGACCATATTGCTGCCGATGACCGCGATGCGGCCCTTGTTCGCGCTCATGGGCGTGCGCCTTCAATGCTTTGGGCGGCCGCGGCGGCCCGTGTGGAATCGACGTATCCGATATGCGTCGTGAAAACGGCTTTCGCGCCGCCCTCGAGGCTGCGGACATTGCCCTTGCGCTTCTCGGCGAGATAGCCCTCGGGCTCGCAAGTCGCCGGCATCGCGAAGGCGGCGACGCGCTGGTCGCTATTGGCGAGGATCCAGCGAATCGTATGCGGCATGACCGCAGGGTCCCAGGCGATCGTGAATCCGTCGCCCTCGCGCCGCGCCATCATGAAATGCACCAGCCCGTCCGCGCCGCGGCGCAGGCCCTTGATGTAGAAGACCTGTTCGGGATCGTAGCGATGCGGTTCATCAAGAACCTGCATGCGAGCCGGATCCTTGGCGAGTTCGCCGAGCAGCGCGCGATAATCGTCATTGGGCGTGACATGGCCAGGGATAGCGGTGCGAGTCACAACATGCTCGGGCGTGAAGGGAACCGGTTGGACGATGCGGCCGCCTTCGGCGAAGGCAAAATTGACGTGACAGAGATACATGAGGTCCATCGGCGCGGCCGATAGATTCTCAACCTCCATGACGACATCGAAATCCGTGACGTCCGGGCGCAACAGCACGCGCGGCGCGGCTAGATAGCGCGCCCCAAAGCCCATCGCATATTCGCGCTCCCCGGTGACGGCGATCCATGGACCCTGGTCATCCGTTCCGCAGGAAAGGCCTGCCTTATCCATTTCGGCGCAGGGCATCTCGCCGTGCAGGATGTGGGAATCCTGCGGCGAGGGCACGCCATTGCGCAACAAGCCCGCGTGATAGAGAAGGCAGCCATAGGTTTCGACGATGACTTTGGCGGGGCGGGGCGCGCGGAACATGCTTTGCATGGCGAGTTCGACCCCATCAAAAACGGCGCTCCAGACGATCTGGCCCATATACGGCAATATCAGGACATAGCCGCGCGCGTTCGACAGACGTATCGCTTCGATGCCGGTATCGTAGCGAAACAGGCTCGCGCTCATCCCGCCATAATTCAGGACAGCACGCTCTTTTTCACCGAAGAAAGCGCGCTGCAGATCGATAGAGGCTTGGGCATGGGCGCTCTGCATTCCGAGCTTCCCTCCACAGGATTTGTTATGATCGTAACATCAGTGTTTCGATCTTTACAATTCGGCGCCGCAAAGTCAAGATAGCCGATGGTTCGGGACAGCGGAGAAATGGTCAAGCGAAAGAAGGATCGATTGCGACGTCTGTCCGGCGCGCTCTATGGCCGGGGCGCGCTGCACCTGCACGAGGCGGCGGCGCTGCTTGACGTTTCGCCTATGACAGTGCGACGCGATATTGCAACAGCGCCTGAACATTTCACCTATCTGGGCGGCTACATCGTCGCCGCCGGTCCTGAGGGTTATAGGCTGGAGCGGGAGCGGGACAATCACGCCTCCGCCAAGGCGATTGTCTGTGCGCATGCCGCGCGGTTGATCCATGACGGCGATACGATTTTCGTCGATTGCGGAACGACGACGCCGCACCTCGTTCATCGCCTGCCGGCCGAAGTGAAAGTGACCGTGGTGTGCTATGCGCTGAATATCGCCGAGCCGCTCGCCGACAATCCGAACGTCCAACTCATTCTGCTTGGCGGTCTCTACAATGCCTCATCGGCCTCCTTTGCGGTCGACGACGGCTTGAGGACTCTCGCGCGCCTTGGCGTCAATAAGGCGTTCCTGTCGGCTGGCGGCGTCCATCCGACGCGAGGCGTCAGTTGCTCGAACTTTCATGAAGTCGCTGTCAAACAGGCGGCGATGAGCATCGCGCTTGAAAAACATCTTCTCGTCGACGCCAGTAAGTTCGGTCAGGTCAAATCGGCCTATTTCGCCAACGTCGATCAATTTGATTCGATCATCACGTCGCCGCCAACGCCGGACGTCATGGCGGAGTTGGCCGATCTTGGCGGGCGGCTGGTTATCGCGGGGGCCGAGCCATAGCATTGCGCCGTCGACATTGACGCGCGGCATTGTTATGCGACATAATAATCGCATCGAGATTTTCTGGAAAAACCTGCGATCGCTGCGGGTTCATTCTCATGATCATGCGCACGACAAGCGCCCAGCATAGGGCGATAAGAACTGGCCGAGGAGGAAACGTCGATGAACCGCAGACAGATGTTGCTATCGGGCGCCGCATTCGCTTTGGCGCCGCGCATGGCGAACGCCCAGGCCGCCAAGCCCCTCAAAATCGGCATCATGAACGACATGTCGAGCGTTTACGCCGATTATCAGGGTATCGGGTCGGTCGTCAGCGCCAGACTCGCGGTCGACGATTATTCAGCTCATTTGGGCGTGCCTGTCGAAATCATATTCGCCGATCACCAGAACAAACCGGATATTGGCGCCGGCATCGCCCGCGATTGGTTCGACAATCAGAGCGTCGATGTCGCGATGGATCTGCCTAATTCCGCTGTCGCGCTGGCTGTGCTTGGCGTCGCCGACCAGAAGAACAAGGCGGTGATTGGATCGGGCGCGGGCTCCTCGATCATGACCGGGCCGAAATGCTCGCGCAATTTCATCCACTGGACCTACGACACCTACGCGCTCGGCACGGGTCTTGGCAAAGCTCTGGTCGGGCAGGGGGCGAAGACTTGGTTCTTCATCTCGGCTGATTACGCATTCGGCAAGGACCTGGAGAGCAATTGCGCCGCGGCCGTTGAGGCGTCGGGCGGCAAGGTTCTGGGCACAGTGCGCCATCCCCTCAATACGGCCGATTTCTCATCGTTCCTTCTGCAGGCGCAGGCTTCCGGGGCCGATGTCGTCGCTTTCGCCAATGCGGGCGGCGATCTAAACAATTCTTTCAAGCAGGCGGCCGAATTCGGCCTCTCCAAGAAACAGCGCCTCGCCGGCCTTATCCTCAACGTCACCAACATCCCGGCACTCGGCCTCGCGGCCGTTCAGAACTCGACGATCTGCACCGGCTTCTATTGGGACATGAACGACGACACGCGCGCTTTCGCCAAACGCTTCCAGAGCGCGCATCCGACCAAGATGATGCCCAATGATATGCACGCTGGCATGTATTCGGCGACTGCGCACCTCATCAAGGCGATGGCGGTTCTTAAGAGCGCCGCCGACGGGGTGAAGCTGATCGACCAGATGAAGGCGATGCCGACCGACGACCCGCTGTTCGGCAAAGGTTCGATCCGCGTCGACGGGCGCAAATTGCATCCGATGTATCTGCTGGAGACCAAGACGGTCGAGGAATCGAAGGGCGATTGGGATTATTTCAAGGTGCTCGCCGCTATCAAACCCGAAGACGCGTGGCGCCCGCTCGACAAGGGCGGCTGCCCCTTCGTGAAGGCCTAACGTCGAGAGCAGCGGCGCCATGCGCGATCGAGCAGCGCGGCCGCCCCTCGCTTTTGCGCCCGGCCTATTCGACCGTGCCTGATTTTGAAGCTTGCCCGCCTCTATTTTACTGCTTGCTGGAATCAAAAGGCGGCTCTAGCCTTCCCCCTCGTCACATTTTCGCCATGCGCGTCGATCGCGCCGGCGCATCGACCGCGTCGGAGTATGAATTCAGGAGGGGAAATTGAACAGGAACTTCATTTACGTGATGATCGGCCTGCTGATCGGCATCGTGCTCGGCGTCGCCTGTTTCTATTCGTTCCCCGACAAGGCGACAGCGGCCGACGTCGCCAAATATATGTCGCTGATCAGCGCCGTCTTCCTCAAGCTGATCAAGATGATCATCGGCCCGCTTGTCCTCTCGACCCTGGTCGTGGGCATTGGTCATATGGGCGACGCGGCGACCGTCGGCCGCGTCGGCGCCAAGACGATGGCGTGGTTCGTCAGCGCCTCGATCGTGTCACTCCTTCTTGGCCTGGTCATGGTCAATCTGTTGCAGCCCGGCGTCGGCATCGTCATCGCCGACCAGGGCGCCAACACCGCCAATGTTTCGACGCAGGCCTTCAGCATCGATAATTTTGTCGACCATGTCGTGCCGACCTCGATATTCAAATCGCTCGCCGAGGGCGAAATCCTGCAAATCGTCGTCTTTTCCATATTCGCAGGCATCGCCATTATGGCGATGGGCGAGCATGGCAAGCCGCTGATCGATCTTGCCGAAAGCGTCTCGCAAATGATGCTGAAAATCACCGGCTACGTCATGAAGATGGCGCCGGTCGCGGTCGCCGCCTCGGTGGCGTCGGTCATCACTAAATCAGGACCGGGCATTCTGCTCAATTTCGCCAAATTCCTGGGCGGGTTCTATCTTACGCTTGTCATCCTTTGGCTGCTTCTGGTTGCGGTGGGCTATCTCACGCTGGGGCCGCGCATGGTCGATCTCGTCAAGCGGATGCGCGAGCCGTTTCTGCTCGCCTTCTCGACGGCGAGTTCGGAGGCGTCCTATCCGAAGATTCTCGACCAGCTCGAGCGTTTCGGCGTCTCCAAAAGGATTGCGAGCTTCGTTCTGCCGCTCGGCTATTCCTTCAATCTCGACGGCACGATGGCTTATACGACTTTCGCGACTTTGTTCATCGCGCAAGCCTATGGCGTCGACATGCCGATCGGCAAGCAATTGCTGATGGCGGCGATCCTGATGATCACTTCGAAAGGGGTCGCGGGCGTGCCGCGCGCGTCGCTGGTGGTGATTCTTGCGACTCTGAAACAGTTCGGCATCCCCGAGGCGGGGCTGTTTCTCATCCTGGGCATCGACCAATTCCTCGACATGGGCCGCAGCGCCACCAATGTGATCGGCAATTCGCTGGCGGCGGCGGCGGTCGCTAAATTCGAGAACGACCTTGGGCCGGCGAAAGACGGTGCGACCGATGACAGCCCTGTGCCGCTGCCCGCCCACGCTTGAGGACGGTTGCGCCGCGCTCGTTGTGTCGCGCGCATCTTTGCTCGCGGCCACGGGATGGGAGACATGTTGAGATGAGAAAGATCTGGCGATGAGAATGACATTGGCGCTCGCTGCCGGATTGTTGGCGCTGACGGCGTCTTCGGCGTTTGCCGAGGACACGAACGGCGCCGACCTGACCGCGCCGCCTGCCGTCAACGGCGATAATGCTCCCGATGTTTTGGCCGGAACGCTCAAGAAGGTGCGTGAAAGCGGCGCCATCGCGATTGGCTATCGCGAGGCCTCATTTCCGTTTTCCTATGTCAGCAAGGAATCGCCGACGCCGCTCGGCTATTCCGTCGATCTTTGCCAGGGCGTCGTCGACGAAATCGTCCGGGAGCTGAATGGCGCGCCCGTCCGCATCGATTATCAATTAGTGACGTCCGACACGCGCATGGAGGCGGTCACTTCCGGCAAGGTCGATCTCGAATGCGGCTCGACCACCGGCAATACCGAGCGGCAAAAGAGCGTCGCCTTCTCGCCGGTCATGTTCGTCGCCGGCACCAAGCTGATGGTCAAGCGCAATTCGGGCGTCAATTCCTACAAGGATTTGACAGGCAAGACTCTGGTCGTGACGGCGGGCACGACCAACGAGATTGCGATGAAGCTGCTCAACGATAAATACAAGCTCGGCATCGCGATCGTTTCGGCGAGGGATCACGAGGAATCCTACACGATGCTCGCCGACGGCAAGGCCGATGCTTTCGCGACCGATGACGTGCTGCTCTACGGTTTCATCGCCCGCAAACAATCCCAGGCGACGATGGCCGTGGTCGGCGATTTCATCACCTATGAGGCCTATGGCCTCATGTTTCGGAAAGACGATCCGCAAATGGCCTCCGCCGTCGCGCGCGCCTATTCCGTTATGGCGCAGGATGGCCATCTCGTGGCGAACTACCACAAATGGTTCCTGCAGCGCACGCCTACCGGCGAACTCATCGACCTGCCGATTTCCCTGCAGCTCACCGAAGCGTGGCGGGCGTTGGGCGTCGACGATTTCTGATCATGCGCCGCGCGCGACAGCTTCATTGCGCACGAAATCATAGACCGATTGGGCCGCCGGAGACATCGCGCGATTGCGCACCTTGATCAGGCTGTACGGTTGGACGACGATCTCGAAATTGGTCGGCAGGATTTCAATCGCGCCGGCGGCGCCCTTTTGCGTCGCGAAGAACTTCGCGGCCTCGACGGAAATCGGGGCGATGGCGTCGGATTTCGCGACGAGGATTATTGTCAGCGTCAGAGAGGACGTATTGGATAGCCGCTCTGGCAGAGACAGGTTTTTCGTCAGGAACATATTCTCGATCGTGCGGTGCAGGGGCGTCCCGCGCGGTTGCATCACCCAATCATGGGTGTTGAGTTGGCTAAGCTGAACCGGACTATGGGCCAAGAGCGGGTGACCGCTGCGCACGATCAGGCACGCCTCCTCAACGCCGATCGTCAAGCAATCGAATAATGTGGGATCAAGTTCGTCCGGCACGCGCGCGATGACGAAATCGAGCCGCGACGCGAGAAGCTCCCTGGCTAAGGCGTTACTGGTGTCGATTTTCATGGCGAGTTCGATTTTGGGAAAGATCGACCGGATCTTGCCGATGGCCGGAGCCGCCAGATCGATCGCGGGCGCGGTCACCGCGCCCAACGCTACCGAGCCGCTTCGGCCCGTTCGCATATCGGTGATTTCCTGTTCCGCCTGCAACAATTGCAACAGAACCGAGCGGGCGTGCCGCGCAAGCGATTGGCCCAACGGCGTGAGGCGTACGCCGCGCGACAGCCGCTCGCAAAGCTGCGCATTGAGCAGCGATTCCATTTCGGCGATCATGCGCGAGGCGGCAGGCTGCGAAATATTCATCGCATTGGCCGCCGCGCTGACCATCTCATGCTCTTCGAGCGCGACGATCATGCGCAGATGCGACATTTTCAACCGCCCGGTCGGCAGCGGCTTGCTGGCGCGCGGCAACGAGGCGACCAGATCGAAGCCCGGCGACGCTCTGCTCTCATCGTCCATTGAACGTCTCGTTGATGTAAATGGCCTCTCAGTCGACAGTGATGATATACCAATTAATCATAGCTGACGACGCGTAACGCATTTGACTGTCATATCAATATCAAACAACGTAAAGTCCACGGGCGCGTTGGCGCCGGCGGCTGGCTATGCGACGTCAGATGCTGGCTCCCCTGACCTGCTTTAACGGGCGCGCGACGTGCACTCGCAACAAAACTTTGTTTTATCCGGGAGGAATTAAGTGATGCAGTTCAAAACTTTCGCCGCCGCCGTCGCGCTTGGGCTGATCGCCCTGGCCGGAACGGCGCAGGCACAAGACAAGGGCACGATCGGCATTGCGATGCCGACCAAGTCCTCGGCGCGCTGGATCGCCGATGGCGACAATATGGTCAAGGTGCTGCAAGCCAAGGGCTACAAGACCGACCTGCAATATGCCGACAACGACATTCCCAATCAGCTCGCGCAGATTGAGAACATGATCACCAAGAAGGAAAAAGTCCTGGTGATCGCCGCCATCGATGGCACGACGCTGTCGGACGCGCTGCAGAAGGCGGCCGACGCCGGCATCAAGGTCATCTCCTATGATCGCCTGATCGTTGGCTCGGGCAATGTCGATTACTACGCGACCTTCGATAATTTCGGGGTCGGCGTCCTCCAGGCCGGCACCATCGTCAAGGGGCTTGGCCTCGATCAGGGCAAGGGCCCGTTCAACATCGAATTGTTCGGCGGCTCGGCCGACGACAATAACGCCTTCTTCTTCTACAATGGCGCGATGTCGGTCCTGCAGCCCTACATCGACAGCGGCAAGCTCGTCGTGCAGAGCAAGCAGATGGGCATGGACAAGGTTTCGACCCTTCGCTGGGACGCGGCCGTCGCCCAGGCGCGCATGGATAATCTTCTCAGCGCCTTCTACACCAAGAAGCGTGTCGACGCCGTGCTGTCGCCCTATGACGGCCTGAGCATCGGCATCATCTCCGCGCTCAAGGGCGTCGGCTATGGCTCCAAGGATCAGCCCATGCCGATCATCTCCGGCCAGGACGCCGAAGTGCCTTCCGTCAAGTCGATTATCGCCCACGAGCAATATTCGACGATCTTCAAGGATACGCGCGAACTCGCCAAGGTTGCGGCGGGCATGGTCGATGCGGTGGTCTCGGGCGGCAAGCCGGAAATCAACGACACCAAGACCTATAACAACAAGGTCAAGGTCGTTCCGTCCTATCTCCTGAAGCCGGTCGCCGTCGACGCCACCAATTGGAAAGCCGCGCTGATCGACACCGGTTATTACAAGGCCGAACAGTTCCAGTGAGCTTGGCTTGAAAACCGGCCCCCGCGCGTTCAAGGCGCGGGGGTCTTTCTTTTTGACTGGCGTCGCCTGATGTTTTGCGTCAATCATGGCTCCTGTCGTGTCCTAGAGAGTTTGCGATGAACGCAATCCTGGAAATGCGGGGGATTTCCAAGAGTTTCCCGGGTGTGAAGGCGCTTCGAGACGTCAATCTCGTGGTGAAGGCCGGCGAAATCCACGCGATTTGCGGCGAGAACGGCGCTGGCAAATCGACGCTGATGAAAGTTCTCAGCGGCGTCTACCCGTTCGGCTCTTACGAGGGCGAAATCATCTACAAGGGCGAGGAGAGGCGCTTTGCGACCATCTCCGACAGCGAGCATCTCGGCATCATCATCATCCATCAGGAACTGGCGCTGGTGCCGTTGCTCTCGATCGCCGAAAATATCTTTCTGGGCAATGAACCCGCGACAATGGGCGTCATCAATTGGGCTACGGCGTTCAGCAAGACGCGCGAGCTCCTGCAGAAAGTGGGCTTGAAAGAATCTCCCAATGCGCTCATCACCAATTTGGGCGTCGGCAAGCAGCAATTGGTGGAAATCGCCAAAGCGCTCGCCAAAAAAGTTCAACTGCTGATTCTCGATGAGCCAACAGCCAGCCTCAACGAGAGCGACAGCGATGCGCTGCTCAATCTTTTGCTCGAGTTCAGGACGCAAGGCATCGCTTCGATTCTGATCTCCCACAAGCTCAACGAACTCGCCAAAGTAGCCGATTCCATCACGGTCCTGCGCGACGGCACAACGGTGGAGACGATCGACACCCATGCCGAGAAGATCAGCGAGGGCCGCATCATCAAAAGCATGGTCGGCCGTGAAATGTCCGATCGCTATCCGCCTCGCGAGCCCAAGATCGGTGAGAAATTGTTCGAGGTGAAGGACTGGCGCGTCGAGCATCCGCTGCACGCCGGACGCGAAGTCATCAAAGGCGTCAGTCTTCACGTCAATCGCGGCGAGGTTCTCGGCATCGCCGGCCTGATGGGCTCCGGGCGCACCGAACTGGCGATGAGCGTGTTCGGCCGCGCCTACGGGCGCAATGTGACCGGCAAGGCGTTCATGGACGGCCAGGAAATCGACGTCGGTTCCATTCAGAAGGCGGTCGCCAACGGCATCGCCTATGTTACGGAGGATCGCAAGAGTCTCGGGCTCATCCTCAACGAGGACATCAAGAACAATGTGACGCTCGCCAATCTGCCGGGCATCGCCTGGCGTGGAATCATCGACGACCACAAGGAAGCGAGCGTCGCCAGCCAATATCGCGGCATGCTGAAAATTCGTTCTTCCAGCATCTTTCAAAAGACGCTCAATCTGTCAGGCGGCAACCAGCAGAAAGTTGTGCTGAGCAAATGGTTGTTCGCGCATCCGCAGGTGCTGATCCTCGACGAGCCGACGCGCGGCATCGACGTCGGCGCCAAATATGAAATTTACACCATCATCAACGAGCTGGCTTCGACCGGCAAAGGCGTGATTGTCATTTCCTCGGAGATGCCGGAACTGCTGGGCATCTGCGATCGCATCTATGTGATGAACGAGGGGCGGTTCGTCGATGAAATGCCGGCCAGCGAGGCCAGCCAGGAAAAAATTATGGCCTCCATCATGAAGCAATATGGGGCGGTGCAATGAAACACGAAGCAATCAGTGCTCCCGGCCCAGAGCAGGCCGGCGTGAGGACGGGCTTCTGGAAAGACAGCCTGCGTGATTACGGGCTGTTGTTCTCCTTGCTCGTGATCATGGGTTTCTTCTACTTTCTGACGGACGGCATTTCGCTGGCGCCGCTCAACGTCACCAACCTTATCTTGCAAAACAGTTACGTCGTCATCATGGCGCTCGGCATGTTGCTGATCATCGTGGGCGGCAATATCGATCTTTCCGTCGGTTCGACCGTCGGTTTTGTCGGCGCCATCGCGGCGACGTTGATGGTCGGGTTCCATCTCCAGTTTCTGGGGCTGGATACGGACATCAAGGTTCCGTGGGAGCCGGTCATCGTGATCGCGTTAGCCCTTGGCGCGGCGATCGGGGCGGCGCAGGGCTATTTTGTCGCCTTCAGCAAAATACCGTCGTTCATTGTTACGCTGGGCGGCATGTTGATCTTCCGCGGCCTGACAGGGAACATGCTGCTCGGCCAGTTCGTAGGTCCGTTTCCCAAGTCGTTCCAAAACATCAGTTCCGGCTTCATCCCGGATTTCGGGGATTTTGACTTCCTCAAGCCGTTGACTGGCGATTCCAACTTTCACTGGGGCTCGATGCTGGTCGGAATCATCGGCGCCGCGGTGCTGATCTACACGAGCGTGCGTCGCTGGAGCCGTTCGCGCGCGCAGGCGATGGACACGGAGCCCTTCGTTCTTTTCATCGGCAAGAACGCGATTTTCGCGCTTCTGATCCTGTTCTTCAGTTACCAGCTTGCGTCCTATAAAGGGCTGCCCGAAGTGCTGATCATCATGGGCGTGCTCATTCTTATCTATGCGTTCGTGACGACGCGCATGACGATCGGCCGGCGTATCTACGCGCTGGGCGGCAACAGGTTGGCGGCGCAGCTCTCGGGCATCAGAACCGAACGGCTGACCTTCCTCACCTTCGTCAATATGGGCCTGCTGGCGGGTCTAGCCGGGCTCATCGTCGCCGCGCGGCTGAATTCGGCGACGCCGAGCGCGGGCCAATCCTTCGAACTCGACGTCATCGCCGCCTGTTTCATTGGCGGCGCCTCGGCGTCTGGCGGCGTGGGCAAGGTGATGGGCGTCGTCATCGGCGCCTTCGTGATGGGCGTCATGAACAACGGCATGTCGATCTATGGCCTTGGCATCTATTGGCAGATGGTCGTCAAGGGCATCGTTCTGCTGTCGGCCGTCTATGTCGACGTCTACCAGAAGAGCAAGGGCTGAACGGACTACGCCTTCACGCGCCGTTCTCGACAATTTCCATCGCCAGCCGCGCCATCAATGGCACGGCCTCGCCCATTTTTCGCGCGCGTTCGGGGTTCGACGCATTGCCGTCGAGCGAACGCTTGTAGACGCCCTGGACGATCGCCGCGACGCGGAAGAAGCTGAAGGCGAGTAGGAACGCCCAGTCCGGGATGGAGGCGATCCCCGTTCGCCGGCAATAAGCAGCGACGTAATTGACTTCGCTGGGAATGCCTAGCGCGGCGCGATCCAGCCCGGCGAGGCCGCGCGACTCGCCCGCGTTCGGGAGGCGCCATTGCATGCATTGATAGGCGAGATCTGCGTAGGGATGGCCGAGCGTCGACAATTCCCAGTCGAGCACGGCGAGCAGGCGCGCATCGGCATGGGCGAAGATCATATTGTCGATGCGCCAGTCGCCATGGACCAGCGCCACGCGGCCGTCATCGGCGGGAACATGGGCGCCCAGCCATTCGATCAGCCGATCCATATCCGCATGGACCGTCGTCTCGCTCGCGCGATATTGCTCGCCCCACCGCTGCAGTTGGCGTGCGAAATAATTGCCGGGCTTGCCATAGTCGCCAAGGCCCGCCGCGACGACGTCCACGGCGTGCAGTCTGGCGAGCGCCGCGTTCATCGAATCGTAAATCTCGCCGCGCTCATCGGGAGTCAAGTCGGGCAGAGAGGGATCCCAAAAGATGCGCCCGTCGACATGGTTCATCAGGTAAAACACGGAACCGATGACGCTTTCATCCTCGCAAAGCGCCAGCGCACGCGGCGCGGGAAAGCCGGCGCCATCCAGAGCGCGAAGCACGCGATATTCGCGCTCGACCATATGCGCCGATTTCAGCAATTTCCCCGGCGGCTTGCGGCGCATGACATAGCGTCGCGCCGGCGTCTCGATGAGGTAGGTCGGGTTCGATTGGCCGGTGGGGAATTTGCTCGCCTTCAACGGCCCCGCGAATCCATCGATATGTGCGTGCGCCCAGGCTTCAAGACGCGCGCTGTCAAGCGCGAGCGTTTCGCTGGTCATTGCGGCGGCTTGTTGGAATAGCGCTTCAATTCGTTCTTGGCGATGACGCGCCGGTGAACGGCGTCGGGTCCGTCAGCCAGACGCAGTGTGCGTACATGAACCCACATATTGGCGAGCGGGAAGTCCTGGCTGACGCCCGCCCCGCCATGCATCTGCACGGCCTGGTCGATCACTTCGAGCGCCACGCGCGGCGCGATCACCTTGATTTGCGAGATCAGCGGCGCCGCGGCGCGCACGCCCTGCGTGTCCATCGTCCAGGCGGCTTTCAGGCACAGCAGCCGCGCCATTTCAATCGACATCCGCGCCTCGGCGATGATGTCGTGATTGGCGCCGAGATTGACGAGCTTCTGCCCGAAAGCCTCGCGCGCCTGGGCGCGCCGGCACATCGCCTCCAGCGCCCGCTCGGCCTGGCCTATCGCGCGCATGCAATGGTGGATGCGTCCCGGTCCCAGCCGCCCCTGCGCGATTTCGAAGCCGCGCCCGCGCCCCAATATCATGGCCTCGCGCGGCACGCGCACATCGGTGAAGCGAATGTGCAAATGGCCATGCGGCGCGTCATCCGCGCCATAGACCTTCATGGCGCGCAGTTTCTCGATGCCTTTCGTTGCTGCGGGGACAAGCAGCATGGAATGGCGCGCGTGCTTCGTGGCCGCGTCGGGATCAGTCACCGCCATCACAATATAGAGCGAGCAACGAGGATCACCGGCGCCCGACGACCACCATTTCTCGCCATTCAGCACCCATTCGTCGCCATCGAGACGCGCGGCCATCGCGATATTGGTGGCGTCCGACGAGGCGACCCCCGGCTCCGTCATGAGATAGGCCGAGCGGGCGCGCCCGTCGAGAAGATCAGGCAGCCAGCGCGCCTTTTGCTCAGCCGAGCCAAAGCGCTCCAGCACCTCCATATTGCCGGTGTCCGGCGCCGAACAGTTGAACACTTCGGACGCCAGCGGCGACCAGCCCATTTCTTCCGCAAGATAAGCATATTCGACGGCGGTGAGGCCGAAACCCTTATCGGAATCGGTCAGCCAGAAATTCCAAAGACCTTGCGCGCGCGCGCGCGCTTTCAGATCGGCGAATATTTCCACCATTCGCGCTGTCGGCTTGAAACGATCGCCGTCGCGGCCGATTTCGGCCTCGTATTCCGCCTCGATTGGCATGATCTCGTCGCGCACCATGGCGCGCACGGCGCCAATCAGCGGGCGCACCTTTTCGGTAATGCCGAGGTCCATACGCTCCTCCCAGAAGTCCTGTTTCTTGCCGGAGTTGACCCGCAATCGACGCGTTGCGCAAGAGCGCGCAAAAACAGCCGCGCCGCCAATTCTCTCATCCGACCTTCAGCCCAAAACCTTTGGCGATGAACAAGCCGCCGTGGCGCAGGCCGCCATTGTCGATGCCATGGCCGATGCCGATCGACAAATGCCATTGGTTGGGGATATCCGCCTTGGCGAGTTCCTCCGATGACACGAACAAGGCTTCCAGCGGGATGACCGCGTCCTGATCGCCATGCACAAGCAGAATCGGCGGGCGGGCGCCGCGGATGTCACGGGCGGCGGCTTCACTGAGATGTTCGGGTCCGATCAAGACGCCGGAATAGCCGACGATCGAGGCGGGCGCGCGTTTGCGGCGCAAGCCGACGTGCAGCGCCATCATCGTGCCCTGGCTGAAGCCGACCAGCGCGAGGCGCGATTCGTCGAGGCCGAGGCGCGCAAGCTCCGAATCGAGAAAAGCGTCGAGCGTCGGTTGCGCTTTCACGACGCCAGCCCAGCGCTCATCGCCGCCTTCGCGATCATTGGGGGGGCGATTGCTCAAGGCGAACCATTGCCGGCCCATGGGCGACATGCCGCAAGGTTCGGGCGCATTGGGGGCGACAAAGGCGGCGTCCGGCAGCCAGGGGCGCCACTGGCGTCCGATTTCGATGAGGTCTTTGCCGTCGGCGCCATAGCCATGCAGAAACACGACAAGTTGCTTGGCCTGACCGCTTTTGGGCTCGAGGCGGGGACCATTGATCGTTTCTGCCATGCGGCGCTCCGGAAAAGTCTTTTTGAGAAGGCGGGTCTACTCTGGCGCGCCTTCGAGCGCCATCCCTACGCGTTGACGCGCAGCGCGATAATAGGCCCACAGCATATAGGCCGCGACGCCGCGCAGCGGCCGCCAGCGCTCGGCTATTTCCTCCAGCCGCCGCGCATCGGGCCGCTGCTTGAGTTCCAGCGCGATTTTCGCGGCCTCCTGCAGGGCAATGTCGCCTGATGGAAAGGCGTCGGGATGGCCAAGGCAGAACAGCAGGAAAACGTCCGCCGTCCACGGGCCGATGCCCTTGACCGCGACCAGCGCGCGATGCGCCTCTTCGGCGACGAGCGCGCCAAGCCCGATGAGATCGAGCCCATCCGCGACAGCCTGCGCGATCGCGCGAAAGGCGCGCATCTTGGGCATGGAAAGCCCGCAGGCGCGCAGCTTGTCGTCATCGGCGTCGAGCACAGTCCGCGCGCTCAACGGCGCCAGAATGGTCTCGACGCGTTTGAAAATCGCATTGGCGCTGGCGGTCGACACCTGTTGGGCGACAATGATGCGGATGAGGCCGGCAAAGCCAGGCTCCTGCCGGCGCAAGAGCGTCGCGCCGCCGATCGCGACCAGCTTGCCGACAAGCTCGGGATCGAGTGCGAGAAGCTGGGCAGCGGCGGCCTCCAGCGCGCTCTGGCTATCGATGGACGGCCCGGGATGATAGAGAATCGGCGCCTTGGGCCGCTGTGGAAGCCTGTGTTTTGGCGCCTTGCGCGGCGTTGCTTTGCGGGGGAGTTTTACGAGCGCGGTCTTCGTTGTTTTTTTCGATTTGGATGAGGGCTGCGCCTTCGCTTTGATTGGCGAGCGTCCATCCGGCTTGCGCTTGTCTGACTTGCCGGCGCCGCCTTTTTTGGCGAGATTGCCGTTCATTCTCATCCCCTTCCGCGATCTGGCGCCGCCCGAGGCGTCATTCTGACACGCAAATCCTGACGGGCATATCTTGACATGCAAGTTCTGAGATGAACGCAGCTTTCGTCCGCCCGGTCTTTCGCTTCGCGCCATCGCCCAATGGTCGCCTGCATCTCGGCCATGCCTATTCGGCGCTGCTCAATGAGGCGATGGCGGCGACAGTCGATGGGCGATTCATGCTGCGCATCGAGGATATCGACCCGACGCGCAGCAAGCGTGAATATGAGGCGGCGATCATCGACGATCTTGCCTGGCTGGGTCTGGTCTTTGAAGCGCCGCGCCGCCAGAGCGAGCATATCGACGAATATGTGCGAACGCTTGCGTCGCTCGAAGCGCGCGGCCTTATCTATCCTTGTTTTTGCTCCCGTGGCGAAATCGAGCGCGCGAGCGGCGGCTTGCGCGATCCCGATGGCGCGCCGCTTCATCGCGGAGCGTGTCGCGCGATGTCTGACGCAGAAATAGAAGCACGCCAATCGGCAGGTGAGCGCGCCGCGTTGCGCCTCGATATGACGCGTGCCTTGTCGCGCATTGGCGGGGCCTTGACCTGGCGTGAATATGGCGAAGGCGCGCGAGAGGCTCTCGTTGAAGCCGATCCGGCCGCTTGGGGCGACGTCATTCTGCGCGGCAAGGACCGACCGGCAAACTATCATCTGGCCGTTGTCGTCGACGACGCCGTTCAAGCCGTCAGCGATGTCGTGCGCGGCCGCGATCTCTATCACGCGACGTCCATTCATCGCCTGTTGCAGGGACTGCTTGGCGTCGAGCCGCCGCGCTATCGGCATCATCGTCTCGTGCGCGATGCGAGCGGCGCCAGAATGTCAAAAAGCGCGCATTCGCAACCGCTGGCGACTCTGCGCGAGCGGGGATTCACCGCTGACCAAGTTCGCGCCGCGTTGGGTTTTGGCGAGTCGCGGGCAACGCCGCCGTTCGTCGTGACGATCAGTTGACCTTCGCCTGCACAGTGGGCGTCGCATTGGGCGCCTGGGCGAGTAAGCCGTCGATGCGGTCGCGTTCGCGTTTGAAGGCGGCGAGCATTTTGCCGTCGAATTCGCGCGTCCTGGCGAGTTTGATCGCCATCGGATCGACGAAGCGGCCGTTGACGATGACTTCGTAATGAAGATGCGGTCCGGTGGCGAGGCCGGTCTGGCCGAGATAGCCGATCACCTGTCCTTGCGTCACGCGTATGCCCGGAGCGATGCCGCGTGCAAAGCCCGACATATGCGAATAGGTCGTGACATAGCCATTGGCGTGCTGAATTTCGACGTGGTTGCCGTAGCCGGACGTATATTCCGCCTTGATGATCGAACCATTGCCGGCCGCCAGAATCGGCGTGCCGATCGCATTCGACCAGTCGACGCCCGTGTGCATGCGCGCATAGTGCAGGATGGGGTGGTAGCGCATGCCGAATCCGGATCGCAATTCGCCAGCGGCGATCGGTTTGCGGATGAGGAATTTACGCACCGATCGGCCGTTCTCGTCATAATAATCGACAAGGCCGTCGTCGGGCGTCTCGAAGCGATAGTATTTGAAAATCTGTTCGCGCGCCGTCACGGTCGCGTAGAGCAGTTCGGCGTGAGCATCGATGTCGTCGGGCTCGGAATAGAAAGCGTCAACCGAATCGCCCGCGGCCGTCGCGCGCTGAAAATCCACGTCATTGGCGAAGGCCTTCACCATCTCGTCGATGATCGGGCGCGGGATGCCTTGCTTGAGCGCGGTTTCAAAGAAGCTCTGATAGAGGCTCATCCCGCCAGAATCCGGGTCGTCGTTGCTCGTGGTTTTGCGCTTGGCCGGCGCGGCGGGCATCGTCACCGGCACATAGGCGCCAGCGTCGTTGACGGCGATCGTCGCTTTGAGTTGCTCGTCCGAATAGAGCGAAATGCGTCCGATCTGACCAGTCTGGCCGGCCGCCGCCGGTTCGTCATATTGAAGGATGATTTTTTGTCCTTCGGTGACGAGGGTATCGCCCTTCTTGGCCCCAAAAGCGGCGACGATAGCGCCGACGGCGTCCTTGGAGGCGCCATTCGCGCGCAAAATGTCCTCGATCGTTTCGCCGTGGCGCACGAGCACGAGACGCTCCGAGCCCGATTGCCCGTCAGAGGTCCGGCTACGCGGCGCATTGGTGACGTTTTCAGGCACCATCCGCACTTCAATCGAGGAGAAAAGCGCGTTGGCGCCCACATTGCCGGTTGTCGCATAGGCGAGCGGGGCGGAAGGATCGAGTCCGGCCCGGCTGGTGCGCATGAGCAGCATTTGCGGGGGCAGCGGCAGGGGCGCCTTGGCGCCCGCGACCGCGGCGGCGTGGATCGATTCGACGACTTGCGCCTGCGCCTCCGCAAGCGTCAGGTCGCCTGTGAGCGAAGCCGCGTCGGCGCCCGTCAGGTCGCGCGTCGAGAATGCAACTTCGGCGTCGTCCTGCACCGGGCCGGGGTCGGGCGCGGCGTCCGGTTGTTCGGCTCCCGCAGTCAGTTTCAACGGGTTGAATTCCGGCACGGCGTCGGCGAATCCGGTCGGGGTCAAAGTTAGCGTCGTCGCGACATGGGTGAAGGTGCGGGCCTTGACCACTTCCTTGTCGCCGATGCGAATGGTTGTTGGCGCTTTGAAGGTCTGTTTGGCGGCGATAATGTCGACGGGCCGGACAAGCCGGTCGCCTTTGCCCGGATTCATGCCTTCTTCCTGCGCGCCTTCATGGCGCGGCGGCGCAGCGATTTCCGGCGCTTCGGCGAAATTGGATTGACTGTCGAGGCCAAGATAGAGGGCCGAGCCGATCAGGGCGACGCCGCATAGCCCGGTCAGGACCGCGCCGACGAGCCAGCGGATAGAGATGGCGCGCCGATCCTGAGCCTGAAGCCGCCTGACGCCGGAATCGATGGGCTGTTCCCGCCCCAGATCAATGAAAGCGTGCGATCGGTCGGGCCGACGCGGCGCTATCGCGGTTTGGGCGGCCAATATGTCGCTGCTCCACCAGAAAAAATCGAAACGCCCGGGCGCGTCGCCAATTCGGGCCGGGATGCGAAACTAACCGCCGCGGCTCCCACGTCAACCGGCGTCGGGCCTGGAAACGCGAGAAGCTCTTGAAATCCAAGCAAACCGTGGCGCTTATAGGGCGGGCGGGTCCGAACCGTCGCGCGATATCCGTGAGAGTTTTCCACAGGCGGCGGGCCGGCGGCGTCATTGTGAATATTTTTTGAAAAAGTGTTTGACAGGCCGGAGGGCCCCCCGTATATCAGCGCCACCGACGGCGACGACGCCTTGGGCGGACGAAAAGCCATCTGGTTTTCGAGAGTTTCTCGGGCATCAAGCCACCTGACCGAAAGGTTGGGCAATTCCGGTCCGGTTTTTTGGGGACGAAAGTCCTCGCCGACACTTCTGCTGTTTGACAATTGAATAGGAAGAAAGAGAAACGTGGACGGCGGTTTCCTTGCGGACTGCTCCCTCAAAAGGGCAGTCGAAGAGATAACTGACGGTCACGTGATGAATTCATCGCGCTTTTGGCTTCGGTCAAAAGCGGATGTGTTCGGAACTCGTCAAAGAGACGCGGAAACGAGAGTTTCCGCACTAGTGACCAGTCAGGTCAAAATATCTCAATTCAACTTGAGAGTTTGATCCTGGCTCAGAACGAACGCTGGCGGCAGGCTTAACACATGCAAGTCGAACGCTCCGCAAGGGGAGTGGCAGACGGGTGAGTAACGCGTGGGAACATACCCTTCGGTTCGGAATAACTCAGGGAAACTTGAGCTAATACCGAATACGGTCGAGAGGCGAAAGATTTATCGCCGAAGGATTGGCCCGCGTCCGATTAGCTAGTTGGTGAGGTAATGGCTCACAAAGGCGACGATCGGTAGCTGGTCTGAGAGGATGATCAGCCACATTGGGACTGAGACACGGCCCAAACTCCTACGGGAGGCAGCAGTGGGGAATATTGGACAATGGGCGAAAGCCTGATCCAGCCATGCCGCGTGAGTGATGACGGCCTTAGGGTTGTAAAGCTCTTTCATCAGGGACGATAATGACGGTACCTGAAGAAGAAGCCCCGGCTAACTTCGTGCCAGCAGCCGCGGTAATACGAAGGGGGCTAGCGTTGTTCGGAATTACTGGGCGTAAAGCGCGTGTAGGCGGGTCTTTAAGTCAGGGGTGAAATGCCAAGGCTCAACCTTGGAACTGCCTTTGATACTGGAGATCTTGAGTCCGGGAGAGGTGAGTGGAACTGCGAGTGTAGAGGTGAAATTCGTAGATATTCGCAAGAACACCAGTGGCGAAGGCGGCTCACTGGCCCGGTACTGACGCTGAGATGCGAAAGCGTGGGGAGCAAACAGGATTAGATACCCTGGTAGTCCACGCTGTAAACGATGGATGCTAGCCGTTAGGCAGCTTGCTGCTTAGTGGCGCAGTTAACACTTTAAGCATCCCGCCTGGGGAGTACGGTCGCAAGATTAAAACTCAAAGGAATTGACGGGGGCCCGCACAAGCGGTGGAGCATGTGGTTTAATTCGAAGCAACGCGCAGAACCTTACCAGCTTTTGACATGTCTTGGACGGATACCAGAGATGGTTTCCTCTCTTCGGAGCCGAGAACACAGGTGCTGCATGGCTGTCGTCAGCTCGTGTCGTGAGATGTTGGGTTAAGTCCCGCAACGAGCGCAACCCTCGCCCTTAGTTGCCATCATTCAGTTGGGCACTCTAGGGGGACTGCCGGTGATAAGCCGGAGGAAGGTGGGGATGACGTCAAGTCCTCATGGCCCTTACAGGCTGGGCTACACACGTGCTACAATGGCGGTGACAACGGGACGCAAAGGGGCAACCCCTAGCAAATCTCGAAAAGCCGTCTCAGTTCGGATTGCACTCTGCAACTCGAGTGCATGAAGTTGGAATCGCTAGTAATCGCGGATCAGCACGCCGCGGTGAATACGTTCCCGGGCCTTGTACACACCGCCCGTCACACCATGGGAGTTGGTTTTACCCGAAGGCGTTTCGCTAACCGCAAGGAGGCAGGCGACCACGGTAGGGTCAGCGACTGGGGTGAAGTCGTAACAAGGTAGCCGTAGGGGAACCTGCGGCTGGATCACCTCCTTTCTAAGGATATTCCTCTACGAGAAGCCTTCTGGCCTCTCTACTGGAATTCTTGGAATCAAACGGCCAGTCAGGCCGTCTTTGCGGGACGCCGCCGTCTTCGTTTCTCTTTCTTCCCATAAAGGACGAGCCAGTCGTCGCTTGCGACGATGCGAGCTTAAGAGCTCGGGCTTGTAGCTCAGTTGGTTAGAGCGCGCGCTTGATAAGCGTGAGGTCGGAGGTTCAAGTCCTCCCAGGCCCACCATTTGACTGGCGCTGTCTCGGGGCCATAGCTCAGTTGGGAGAGCGCGTGCTTTGCAAGCATGAGGTCGTCGGTTCGATCCCGTCTGGCTCCACCAGACGCCGCGATCGCCGAGGCCATACGGCCGTCCTTTATAAAACAGTTTCGCAATGCGCCTCGTGCGTGTTGCGTTGTAGAAATATCTGACATTGTAAAGAGGAAACACATTCGGTCAAAGGATCGTGGGGCTACTAGCCTCGTGATCTCGCGAGCATCTCAGTCGTGGGCTTCGCTTGACCGCAAAGCTCCCGGATGTGTTTGAAGCAAAACTGGTCTTTATAATATCTATCAACGCCTTCCCAAGTTCCTGCACAGCGAAGAATGCGCGAAGCATTCGACGTGGAGCGAGGGGTCGCTGCCGAGCGATGGGCGTTGGTAATGAGAGCAATCAAGTGTCTTAAGGGTATCCGGTGGATGCCTTGGCGCTGAGAGGCGATGAAGGACGTGGTACGCTGCGATAAGTCATGGGGAGCTGCGAACAAGCTTTGATCCGTGAATTTCCGAATGGGGAAACCCACCTTCGATATCTGTAATTGTGAGATTGTTGCGAAATGGGCGACTGTTTCATGATGATTTCGCACTTGCAGATATCAAAAGAAGGTATTTGTTCCTGAATAAATAGGGAACAAAAGCTAACCCGGGGAACTGAAACATCTAAGTACCCGGAGGAAAGGACATCAACGAGACTCCGTTAGTAGTGGCGAGCGAACGCGGACCAGGCCAATGCTTTTGCGTATCCAACCAGAACCGATTGGAAAGTCGGGCCGTAGTGGGTGATAGCCCCGTATGGATTTAAGGTATGCAGAAGATATGAGTAGGGCGGGACACGTGAAATCCTGTCTGAACGTAGGGGGACCACCCTCTAAGCCTAAGTACTCCTCAGCGACCGATAGCGTACTAGTACCGTGAGGGAAAGGTGAAAAGCACCCCGACGAGGGGAGTGAAACAGTTCCTGAAACCGGATACCTACAAACAGTCGGAGCCCGCAAGGGTGACGGCGTACCTTTTGTATTATGGGTCAGCGACTTAATTTGACGAGCAAGCTTAAGCCGATAGGCGTAGGCGCAGCGAAAGCGAGTCTGAACAGGGCGTTCAGTTCGTCGGATTAGACCCGAAACCGAGTGATCTAGTCATGAGCAGGTTGAAGGCAAGGTAACACTTGCTGGAGGACCGAACCGGTGTCTGTTGAAAAAGACTCGGATGACTTGTGATTAGGGGTGAAAGGCCAACCAAACTCGGAAATAGCTGGTTCTCCGCGAAATATATTTAGGTATAGCCTCGCGTGAATACTCCAGGGGGTAGAGCACTGGATGGGCTAGGGGGGCCAAAACCCTACCAAACCTAACCAAACTCCGAATACCTGGAAGTAATACGCGGGAGCCACACAGTGGGTGCTAACGTCCATTGTGGAGAGGGAAACAACCCAGACCAACAGCTAAGGCCCCCAATTCATGGCTAAGTGGGAAAGGATGTGGAAATCCCAAAACAACCAGGAGGTTGGCTTAGAAGCAGCCATCCTTTAAAGAAAGCGTAACAGCTCACTGGTCTAAATAAGGGTTTCTGCGCCGAAGATGTACCGGGGCTCAAGCCATGAGCCGAAGCTTTGGGCGCGCAAGCGCGGTAGCGGAGCGTTCCGTAAGCCAGTGAAGGGACAGCCGTGAGGCATCCTGGAGGTATCGGAAGTGCGAATGCTGACATGAGTAACGATAAACACTGTGAAAGACAGTGTCGCCGAAAGTCCAAGGGTTCCTGCGTAAAGTTAATCTTCGCAGGGTTAGCCGGTCCCTAAGGCGAGGCCGAAAGGCGTAGTCGATGGGAACCACGTTAATATTCGTGGGCCAGTGGGTGGTGACGGATGACGAAAGCTGTGAGGGATTAATGGATTTCCCTTGCGGCCTGGTTGTTCCAGGAAATAGCCCCCACATCAGACCGTACCCGAAACCGACACAGGTGGACAGGTAGAGTATACCAAGGCGCTTGAGAGAATGACGTTGAAGGAACTCGGCAATTTACCTCCGTAACTTCGGAATAAGGAGGCCCATTGTCTACGCAAGTAGGCCGTGGGGGCACAGTCCAGGGGGTGGCAACTGTTTAACAAAAACACAGGGCTCTGCGAAATCGTAAGATGACGTATAGGGTCTGACGCCTGCCCGGTGCCGGAAGGTTAAAAGGAGAGGTGCAAGCCTTGAATTGAAGCCCCGGTAAACGGCGGCCGTAACTATAACGGTCCTAAGGTAGCGAAATTCCTTGTCGGGTAAGTTCCGACCTGCACGAATGGCGTAATGACTTCCCCGCTGTCTCCAACGTCAGCTCAGTGAAATTGAAGTCCCCGTGAAGATGCGGGGTTCCTGCGGTCAGACGGAAAGACCCCGTGCACCTTTACTATAGCTTTGCGTTGGCATTCGTGACGGTATGTGTAGGATAGGTGGTAGGCTTTGAAGCTTGGGCGCTAGCTCAGGTGGAGCCACCCTTGAAATACCACCCTTACTTTTATGGATGTCTAACCGCGCTCTGTCATCCAGGGCCGGGACAACGCATGGTGGGTAGTTTGACTGGGGCGGTCGCCTCCCAAAGAGTAACGGAGGCGCGCGATGGTTGGCTCAGACCGGTCGGAAATCGGTCGTTGAGTGCAATGGCATAAGCCAGCCTGACTGCGAGACATACAAGTCGAGCAGAGACGAAAGTCGGTCATAGTGATCCGGTGGTCCCGAGTGGGTGGGCCATCGCTCAACGAATAAAAGGTACGCCGGGGATAACAGGCTGATACTCCCCAAGAGTCCATATCGACGGGAGTGTTTGGCACCTCGATGTCGGCTCATCACATCCTGGGGCTGGAGAAGGTCCCAAGGGTTCGGCTGTTCGCCGATTAAAGTGGTACGTGAGCTGGGTTCAAAACGTCGTGAGACAGTTTGGTCCCTATCTGCCGTGGGTGTAGGAGAATTGAGAGGATTTGCCCCTAGTACGAGAGGACCGGGGTGAACGTATCTCTGGTGGACCTGTTGTGGCGCCAGCCGCAGTGCAGGGTAGCTATATACGGAATGGATAACCGCTGAAGGCATCTAAGCGGGAAACCAGCCTCAAAACGATTTCTCCCTGAAGAGCCGTGGAAGACCACCACGTTGATAGGCCGGGTGTGGAAGCGCAGCAATGTGTGTAGCTTACCGGTACTAATAGCTCGTTTGGCTTGATTGCTCTCATTTACCAACGCTCATCCCGTCAGGATGAGAATTCCAGTTTTGCTTCGTTTCTGCCTTTCGCCGGCCTGGTGGCTTTTGCAAGGTGATTAGACCCGATCCCATCCCGAACTCGGCCGTCAAACGCCTTAGCGCCAATGGTACTATGTCTCAAGACCTGGGAGAGTAGGTCGTCGCCAGGCCTGCGAAGGGCAGAAACCTCCTCTTTTCGAAGCGGCCTTGCGGCCGCTTTTGTTTTTTGCGGCGCTGGAGTATTCTCAGCGCTCTGTCGCGGGGTGGAGCAGCCCGGTAGCTCGTCAGGCTCATAACCTGAAGGCCGCAGGTTCAAATCCTGCCCCCGCAACCAAATTCAGCGAGAATAAAAAGGGCCAAGCGCAAGCTTGGCCCTTTTTTTGTTTTATTTTTCAATTCCCGCCTGCCGGCAAACGCATCGCGCTTCGCGTAAGGGCGCAGGCCCACCTCCGGCATGAACGCCGGCGTCGCGCCTTCATCCGCGCCATATTCTGCATTCGGCGTCTGTGGCGTAGACGCCAGATCCCGTCGCGACGAATCGTAAGCGATGTTCTCAGGCCACGGCTTTGATGGCGGGGGCGTAGGCCCAGGGCAAGAGATCGTCGATTTGGCTATTGGGATG
>NZ_LMUI01000009.1 GCF_009765995.1 Methylocapsa sp. S129 | reverse complement strand
CCCCGCAACAAAAGGCGCTTGAATCACACATCGACCCTAATGGGAATCACTCGTGTGAATGCCGTAGCGAGAATCGGGAGAAGGAGCGTCTTCCAAAATCAATGCGCCAGAATCGCCAGCAGCAGCAGTGCGACGATATTGGTGATCTTGATCGCCGGATTCACGGCGGGGCCGGCGGTGTCCTTGTAGGGGTCGCCGACGGTGTCGCCGGTCACGGAAGCCTTGTGGGCGTCCGAACCCTTGAGATGCTTGACGCCGTCCTTGTCGACGAAGCCGTCCTCAAAGCTCTTCTTGGCGTTGTCCCAGGCGCCGCCGCCCGACGTCATCGAAATCGCGACGAACAAGCCGTTGACGATGACGCCAAGCAGCGAGGCGCCGAGCGCGGCGAAAGCCGAAGCTTTTGAGCCGGAGATCAGCAGCACGCCGAAATAAACGACGAACGGCGCCAGCACCGGCAGCAGCGACGGGATGATCATTTCGCGGATCGCCGCCTTGGTCAGCAAGTCGACGGCGCGCGCATAGTCGGGCCGGTCCGTGCCCTGCATGATGCCGGGCTTCTCGCGGAACTGACGGCGCACTTCCTCGACAACCGAACCCGCGGCGCGGCCAACCGCCGTCATGGCGATGCCGCCGAACAGATACGGGATCATGCCGCCGAAGATCAGGCCGGCGACGACATAGGGGTTGGAGAGGGCGAAATCGATGACGCCGACATCCTTGAAATACGGGACGCCGGTGTCGACGAAATGCTTGATGTCGTTGGTATAGGCGGCGAACAACACCAGCGCGCCGAGGCCCGCCGAACCGATCGCATAACCCTTGGTGATCGCCTTGGTCGTATTGCCCACCGCGTCGAGCGCATCGGTCGACTGACGCACCTCCTTGGGCAGGCCCGCCATTTCCGCGATGCCGCCGGCGTTATCGGTGACCGGGCCGAAAGCGTCGAGCGCGACGATCATGCCGGCGAGGCCAAGCATGGTCGTCACCGCGATCGCGGTGCCGTAGAGGCCGCCAAGCTGGTAGGTCGCAATGATGCCGGCGACGATCACGATCGCCGGCAGCGCTGTCGATTCAAGCGAAACCGCCAGGCCCTGGATGACGTTGGTGCCATGGCCGGTCACCGAAGCCTGTGCGATCGAAACGACGGGGCGCTTGCCCGTGCCGGTATAATATTCGGTGATGACGACGATCAGTCCGGTGATGATCAAGCCGACCAATCCGCAAATGAAGAGGTTCACGCCGGTGATCGACTTGCCGGCGACAACGCCGATCTCGCCCCAGCCGATATATTGCGTCGCCAGCGCCAGACCGGCGATGGACAGCAGGCCTGTGACGGTCAGGCCTTTGTAAAGGGCGCCCATAATCGAATTGTTGGCGCCGAGCTTGACGAAATAGGCGCCGATGATCGAGGTGACGATGCAGGCGCCGCAGATCGCCAGCGGATACATCATCGAGGGCAGAAGCGCCGCCGTTCCCGCAAAGAAGATCGAGGCGAGCACCATCGTCGCGACGACCGTCACGGCATAGGTCTCGAACAGGTCGGCCGCCATGCCGGCGCAGTCGCCGACATTGTCGCCGACATTGTCGGCGATGGTGGCGGGGTTGCGCGGGTCATCCTCGGGAATGCCGGCTTCGACCTTGCCCACCAGATCGGCGCCGACGTCGGCGCCCTTGGTGAAGATGCCGCCGCCAAGACGCGCGAAGATGGAGATCAGCGAAGCGCCAAAGCCAAGCGCGACAAGGGAATCGATGACGACGCGATCCGATGGCGCATAGCCCATCGGACCCGTCAGCGCCCAGAAATAACCGGTGACGCCGAGCAGCGCGAGACCGGCGACCAGCATACCGGTGATAGCGCCCGCCTTGAACGCTATATCGAGACCGCCCGCCAGCGACTTGGTCGCCGCTTGCGCCGTGCGCACATTGGCGCGCACCGAAACGTTCATGCCGATGAAGCCGGCGGCGCCGGAGAGAACCGCGCCGATCAGGAAGCCGATCGCCACATCCCAAGACAGAAGCAGGCCGAGGCCGACGAAAACGACCACGCCAACCCCGGCGATCGTCGTATATTGGCGCTTGAGATAGGCTTGGGCGCCCTCAGCCACCGCGCCCGAAATTTCCTGCATTTTTTGCGAGCCAGCGTCCGACGCCATCAATTGGCTGACCGTCACGCCTCCATAGACCAGCGACAGCACGCCACTCAGCAAAATGAGCCCGATAATCATTTCAGTTCCGTCCCCTTGAGCCCGATCGGCGCGCTTTAACGCTGGATCAGCGATTAGGCGTCTTCCGCCAACATTCCGGCGCCCTCTTGCCAGAAACATCGGGCTCCCGCAACGCGCGGCGGCGAAATTGTCATAAATTGCGACGAATGGCCGCCAATCCTGCTCGAAACAGGACGGCTTAAACGGATTTCAGCGGCGCGGACGCCGCCATTTCGAACCGGCCGAACGGATTGACAATGCCGGACATCGATCGCTATGTTCGGCTCTGCATCGTTACGAGGTTAAGGAAGCCGGTGAAATTCCGGCACGGTCGCGCCACTGTAATCGGCCCACGCGCTTCGGCGTCGGGTTTGAGAGTCAGACCCCCTCGTGATCAGGCACATCTCAAACGGGACGCGAAATCCCAGGAGTTTTATGATGACGAGCGCTACATTCGCACCGACCGCCGAGCCGATCGCGATTCCGATTCGCGAAGCGCTTCCCTGGGTCGTTTTTGCTGGTCTCATTCTTATGCTGGCCATCTATTTCGTCGGCGCCGAAGAAGGGGCGACCTCGCTGATCAAAGGCATGTATGTGCATGAGTTCGTGCATGACGGGCGCCACCTTCTCGGCTTCCCCTGCCATTAAAGGCGATCGGCTGACGCCGATCCGGTCTCGACGGAAACACGTGCGGTTCGCGGCTCAGTTCGCCAGGCGACTAGCCCGAACTCCGCGCCTTTAAAGGAATACACCCATGGTTGGAACCCTGCTCATCCGCGGGATGCTGATTGGCATCGTCGCGGGAATTCTCAGCTTTGCGTTTTTGAAAACCGTCGGCGAACCGGCGGTCGACCGCGCCATAGCCTTTGAAACCCAGATGGACGAGGCAAAAGACAAGGCCAAAGCGGATGAGGCGATGGCCAAAGGCATGTCGATGCCGAAGGAAGATCCCGAGCCCGAACTGGTGAGCCGGCCGGTGCAGGCGGGTATCGGCCTGTTCACCGGCGTCACGGTCTACAATACCGCGTTCGGCGGCCTGTTCGCCCTGGCGTTCGCTTTGACCTATCGCCGGATGGGCGACTTCGGTCCAAGGACGACGGCCGCCTTGCTGGCGATTTCGGGCATTGTCGCGGTCTATATCGCGCCCAACCTGAAATATCCGGCCAATCCGCCTTCGGTCGGCGACCCCGATACGATCAGCATGCGCACCGGCCTCTATTTCGCGATGATCGCGATTTCGCTCGCCGCGATGATCGCCGCATGGATGCTGCGCAACCGGCTTGTTGCGCGCTATGGCGATTGGAACGCGGCGCTGATCGCCGGCGCCGCCTATCTCGTCGTTGTCGTGATCGTGGCTCTCGCGCTGCCGACCGTCAATGAAGTGCCCGAGGGGTTCCCGGCCGTCGTGCTGTGGCAGTTCAGAACGGCGTCGATGGGCGCGCAGATCATCATGTGGGCGACGATCGGGCTGGCGTTCGGCGCATGGACCGAACGCGCCGAGACAAGCCGGAGCGGTTTGCGGCTGAAGGCGGCAGGGTTTTAGGCCGGACGCTCGCCCGTTGAAAAACGCGGCGAGACAGCAAGGAGCGGTGCATCGGGATGCGCGGCGGGAACGAATGGCGTTATCGCCTCGGCGCTCTCCTGTTGGTCGCGCGCGCCCTGCTGTTTGTCTCGCCGACGGCGCCGGCCTGGGCCCATCATGAGGGGTCGGCGCAGGCTGCGCCGACCGACGGGATTTCCATTCCCAGCCTTTCGCACGGCCAGATGGCCGTCATCGCGGACAATCGGGCGGCGATCCTCGACCTTGCCGCGCAGCAGACGCCGACCGATCCGGTCATGCGGCGGTTGGAGTCCTTCGTCAATCTCCAGTATTTCGCCTGCATGTGGGGACTCGCGCCCGGCAGCCTCGACGACGAGAACAGTCCGTTTAACGAATGCAGCCATGCTTATCTCGCGGCGACGCGGGCGCTGCTCGTGCATCTGCAGGACATGACGGGCGACCGCACCGCCGTCCGCGCCCTCGTCGCCAAGATCGAGCTCGAAATGCTAAGCAATGGCGCATCGCTGGTCCTGTGCCGCTATAGCGACGAGCCGTTCAATATAGCCGAAGTGATCAGTCCGCACTGGCGCGACATTCCCTCCCATCCCCCGAGCCTGATGACATTCGCGGGTCTGGCGATGGCGATGCTCGGCTGTGCGTGGTTGGGCGTCCGACGCAAACTCTGGCCCGGTTGAGCCGGATGCCAGCGCCGACGCATTTGCGACTGCTTTGCCACGCCGCGACCTCGGCCGTGCGAACCTCAGCGTTTTCGGCCGACGAGCCGATCGACTCGCAAGGGCGACGAAAGCTGGCCGCCCTGCCCTTTCGCCTGGGCCACGCGGATCGCACTTGGACGAGCCCGGCGCTGCGCGCCCGCCAAACCGCGCAAGGCCTGGGGCTAGTGGCGTCCGTCGAACCGATGCTGCGCGATTGCGATTACGGACGATGGGCGGGCCGCGCTTTCGACGAAGTGGCGGCGCAAGAACCCGACGCTATCGCGGAATGGCTGCGCGATCCCGCGTCGGCGCCGCATGGAGGAGAATCAACGCTCAGCCTGATCGAGCGGGTCGCGGCCTGGCTCGATGCGCAGAATGCGCCGGGGCGCATCGTCGCGATCACGCATGCCTCAGTGATCCGGGCCGCCATTGTCCATGCGATCGAAGCGCCGCCGCGATCGTTCTGGCGCATCGACGTCGCGCCTCTGTCTCTCACAAGGCTCAGCGGCGCCAATGGTCGCTGGAACCTCGCATCGATCGGCCGGACGGAGGAGCAGCAAGGCCCCGACGCTGATGACATCGAGGCCTGACATCGTCCGGGGATCGCGAAGAATCTCTTGCGCTTTCGCGATTGCCGGATAGATCAAAACTTTGGTTCAGCCCGTCCGTTCGCGCGGCATGCCGCGATCAGCGTATTGGCCATCAGCATCGCAATCGTCATCGGCCCTACGCCGCCCGGCACAGGCGTAATGGCGCCGGCGCGCGCGGAGGCTTCGGCATAGGCGACATCGCCGACAAGACGGGTTTTGGGCTTGCCCGCCGCGTTCAGTCCCTCCGCCGCGATGCGATTGACGCCGACGTCGATGACGATCGCGCCCTCAGCGATCCAGTCGCCGCGCACCAGTTCGGGCTGGCCAACCGCCGCGACCAGAATATCGGCGCGCCGCGCAACGCTTGGCAGATCGCGCGTGCGCGAATGGGCTATGGTCACCGTGCAGTTTTGCGCGAGCAGCAATTGCGCCATCGGCTTGCCCACGATGTTGGAGCGTCCGATAATGACCGCCTCCTTGCCCGAAAGCGTTTGCCCAAGCGCCGCGCAGGCCTGTTCGATCAGGATCATCGCACCGGACGGCGTGCAGGGAAGAAGCGCCCGCTTCATCTCGCCGATCGACGCCAGCCCGACATTGATGGGATGAAACCCGTCGACGTCCTTATGCGGCGCGATCGCTTCAAGAATTCGCGCCGAATTGATCGCCTTGGGCAGCGGCAATTGCACGAGAATGCCATGCACAGCCGGATCGGCGTTGAGGCGATGGACAAGCGCGAGAAGTTCGGCCTCGGATGTGTCGCGGGAGAGATCGTGCTGCACGGAATAAAAGCCGCAATCGACGGCCGCCCTGCCCTTGGCGCCCACATAGACCTGACTTGCCGGATCCTCGCCGACCAGCACCACCGCCAGACCCGGCTTGACGCCGCTGGCGATCAGCGCGCGCGCTTCCTCGGCGACGCGGACGATGATGCCTTTCGACGCCGCCTTGCCATCGATAACGAGCGCCGCTTTGGGCAATGCGGTCAGGCTGGGCGCCGAAACAGGATTCATGAGCGTTCCTTCAAGCCGGGATGAACGAATAGGTCGCGCTATGCCTGGCGATCTCGCCGCTGGCGAGGCTACGCATCCCCGGCTTTTCCTGAAGTTCGCTGGCAAAGCCTTCGGGATCGCTGTAGCCGGTCCAGGCTTCCAGGCAGAGGAAGGGCCCGCCAGGGCGCATCCATAGCGCAAAATGCGGGAAACCGCCGAGCGCCAGTTCGATCGCCGCGCCGCCTGGCTCGACAAAGCGCAGCCATCGGCTGGCGGGATTGATGAAACATAGTGCATCGTGCGCGAAGAGTTCGTCGTTGAGCTTCAGCGCCGATCCATCGATGGGAATGGGCCTCGTGCGCGCCGAAATCAAGCCGCCCGGTACAAGGACAGGGACTTCGGGCCGCTCCGGCTTCTCGAATTGGATTTCGCAACCCTCATGCGGCCCGTCGGCGAAAGGCCAGCGAAAGCCCGGATGAAGCCCGCAGGCGTAGGGCATGGCCACCTGGTCTTTGTTTTCGACCTCGATGGCGATTTCCAGCGCGCTTTCGCCAAGCCGATAATCGACCGTCAGACGAAAGGCGAAGGGATAGACCGCGCGCGTTTCCGCATTGTCGCTCAGCGTCAGGCGCGCGGCATTCGCGGACTGCGCCTCCAATGCGAAAGTCTGCGCGGCGGCAAAGCCATGCAGCCCCAAAGCATATTGGCGCCCATCGACCCGCGCGCCATCCCGCGTCCAGCCGACGACCGGAAACAGGATCGGGCTGATCTGGCTCCAGGTCGCAGGATCGCCCGGCCAGAGAAGATCGCGCCCATTGACGCGCCAGGCGCGCGCCTCGGCGCCGGCCAGAGCGATTTCGGCGCTGGCCTCGCCATGCGAGAGGGTTACGACATTGGCTGTTGTCAAAGCGCGAGCCCCTCGATAGCTGCCGCTTTGATCAGCGCGGTTTTGACGCCCGCCGCGCAGGCGACCAACGGATTGCCTTTGCGCAATCCCTCGCCCGCCAGAAAATCGCTGACATAGCCGCCCGCCTCGGCGACGAGAAGATTACCGGCAAGGCAATCCCAGGAATTGATGTGGTTCTCGACATAGCCGTCGCGCCGCCCGGCGGCGACATAGGCGAGGCCGAGCGCGCCCGACCCGGCGCGAATCACGCCAGAGCCGGTCGATGCGGTGCGCGCGAGCAAAGCGAGGAACTTCTCCAGGCCGTAGCGCATGTTCCAACCCACTTCGATCGTCGCTTTGCCGAGCTCCGTCGTCGCCGCCGCGCGGATCGGCGCGCCATTGAGCCATGCCCCAGCATTGCGTCGCGCGCAAAAAAGCTCGTCGAGCATCGGATCGTAGATCACGCCGACCTCCACCGCGCGGCCGAGGACGCAGGCGATCGATACGCACCAATGGGGCGTGCCGCGCGCGAAATTCGATGTGCCGTCGATAGGGTCGACGACCCAGACCGGCGCGCCCGGCTTGCCCACGAGGCCGTCGCCCTCTTCGCCGATGAATCCATCGTCGGGAAATATTTCGGTGACGCGCGATTGAATCAGCCGCTCGACTTCGCCATCGACCTCGGTGATGAAATCCTGCGGTCCCTTGAAGCCGATCGTGAAGGAGCCGCGGTCGAGGAAGCGGCGCCGCGCCAGAGCGCCGGCTTCGCGGGCGACCGCGCAGGCGACGAGGAAACGGTTTTGCAGCGCGGACGCGTTGTCGGTCAAACTTTTCTCCATGGCCGGCGAGCGGCTGCTAGAAATGGCTGAAGGCGCCACGCTCGAACGCGACAGCGACGCCGTCGCGGCCCAAAAACCGCGGCGGCCCGGCGCCTGCGAGCGCCCGCCCGATCCGCGTGACCGCGACGCCGGCCTTGGCCGCCCCCGCTTCGAAGGCGGCGGCCTTTTGCGGCGCCACCGACGCGAGGATTTCATAATCGTCGCCGCCAGTCGCCGCAATCTCAAATAAAGCAGGATCAAGCGCGATTGCGGCATGAGCGGCGGCGGACAGCGGCAATTTTACAAGCTCGACCTCGGCCGAGACGCCACTGACTCCAAGCATTTTCGTGAGATCGCCGACAAATCCGTCCGAAACGTCCATACCACCATGCGCGAATTCGCCCAGCACCGGCGCCAGTTTCTGGCGCGGCTGAGGAAGCAGATAGCGATCGAGCAGGAAATCGCGATGCACGGCGCCCAGCGGCGGCCCGCCGCCGAGCCGCAGCTTGAGGCCAAGCGCCGCGTCGCCGATCGTGCCGCTGACATAGAGGACATCGCCGGGCTTGACCCCGGCGCGCGCGACCATGCGCCCGCTTATCACCCGGCCAAGCGCCGTGATCGACACCATCAGCGGCCCCGGCGTCTTGACCGTATCGCCGCCGAACAAAGGACAGCGATAGGTCGCCGCATCCTCGCCAAGCCCTCGCGCGAAGGCGCCAAGCCAATCAGCGGTCCAATCGCCTGGCAACGCGAGCGCGAGCAGGAAACCGACGGGCTCGGCGCCTTTGGCCGCAAGATCGGAAAGATTGACGCGCAACGCCTTGCAGGCGATCGCGGCGGGCGGGTCATCGGCGAAGAAATGCACGCCGGCGACAAGCGCATCCTTGGTGAGGACGAGATCCGATCCGGCGGGCGGCGTCAGCAAAGCCGCATCGTCGCGCAGGCCGAGGCCTTCGGGCCCTGCAATGGGCGCGAAGAAACGGGCGATCAGATCGTCTTCGCTCGGCCGGTTCGCCATTGTGCCTCTTGTCTATAAACCGCTTTCACGGCGGACTCAGCGCTTACCCGCGAAACGGTCGGTCGCCCGCATCAATTGGTCGAGAATCCCCGGCTCCGAATAAGCGTGGCCGGCGCCTTCAATCAGATGGAAGTCGGCATCAGGCCAGGCCTTATGCAAAGCATAGGCGTAGCGTGCGGGACAGGGCATGTCGTAACGCCCGTGGACGATCGCTCCGGGAATGCCGTGAAGCTTTCCCGCGTCGCGCAGGAGCTGGCCTTCTTCCAGCCAGCCATCATGGACGAAATAATGGTTCTCGATCCGGGCGAAGGCGAGCGCGAAATGTTCGTCGCCGTGCTCGGCTGAAAATTCGGGGTTTGGAAGCAGCGTGATCGTTTCGCCTTCCCAGACGCTCCAGGCCTTGGCCGCTTCGATCTGGATGGCGGGATCGTCGCTGGTCAGGCGTTTGCGATAGGCGCCCATCATGTCGCCACGTTCGGCCTCGGGGATCGGCGCCTGGAAACGCTCCCACTTATCGGGAAACATCTCCGACACGCCGAATTGATAGTACCAGGCGAGCTCGGCTTTCGTCAGGGTGTAGATTCCGCGCAGGACGAGTTCGCTGACGCGGCTTGGATGCGTTTCAGCATAGGCGAGCGCCAGCGTCGACCCCCAGGAGCCGCCGAACACCAGCCATTTCTCGACTTTGACAAGTTCGCGCAACCGCTCGATATCGGCGACGAGATGCCAGGTGGTGTTCGCCTCGAGGTTGGCATGCGGCGTCGAGCGCCCGCAGCCGCGCTGATCGAACAGCAGCACGTCATAGAGGTTGGGATCGAACAGCCGGCGATGATCCGGCGATATCCCGCCGCCGGGGCCGCCATGCAAAAAGACCGCGGGCTTGCCGCCCGGCCGGCCCGACCGCTCGTAATAAATCGAATGTCCGTCGCCGACATCGAGCATGCCGGTCTCATAGGGTTCGATCGGCGGGTATAGCGTGCGCAGCGCGATCATCGAGCATCCGACAAATTGAGTGAACCGAAGCATGATCTATAGCGAAAGTGACGGCTGCGAGCCAGTTGAACAGGCGCCGTTCCGCGACGGGATTGCTCGTTTCAACCGTTCGCAGATTTACGCGGGCGGCCGCCTTTGGAGCCATTGGCCCGCGCCGCGGCCACTTTCGCCGGCGACGTCGCCTGCCCAGCGCGTCGGGCCATGTATGTTCGGGTGCCGAAGATGCCCGCGAGCAGGCCGGGAATCGAAAGATCGGCATTCAGCGCTTCCCAATGCAGGCCATAGCCGGCCCCGAGAATTTCGATTTCGGCGAGTTGATCGTCCGTTGCCGATTCCAATCCCTGCGCCAGACGCGGCGGGAAAGCGAAGGTGCAGCCATTGGTCAAATCGACGATAACGCGGCCAAGCTGCCTATCGTAGCGAGCGGAAGCGGCCCGAGGTTCAGTTTCCCGCGCGATCCTGCCGCGCTCCATCGTTTTATCAATCCGGGCGTCCGTTAGTTCAACCATGGATACCCTCCACTGGGCCTATGCCCTGACATATACCCAGGCGTCGACGCCCGACTTCAAAGGCGCCGAGACGCGCTTGTAGTCGGAAACTTCATAGGCGTCGGCGGCGGCAAGCTCGGCCTCCGTAATCTCGAAAACCTTGCCGGGCACTTCATCGCGGGGATTATCGGTCGCCACGACGATCGGATGGAAATTCTTGCCGCTTTTCCTGATGACATCGGGGTCGGTAATTTCGATCATTGATTGTTTGTAGCCCAGGAGAGCGTCATCGGCGCCCTTGAGCAGGCGGCCGAACGAGGCGATCTGGACGCTCTCCTGCTGCAGCGTTCCGTAAGAAAACAAATAAACGATCCGCTCGCCGTCCATGTCCGTAGTTCCTCGCAATCATAGCCAATAGCGTTGAGCATAGACGATCGTCATGGCGGCGCCCGCGACAATCACAAATCCGCGCACAATTTTCGCGGGAAGCGTTCGGACGAGATGGCCGCCGGCATAGCCGCCGAGCAGCGCGCCCGCCAGCATGAACGCAGTCTCCCGCCATTGCACGACGCCCTGAAAGACGAAGATCCCGATCGCGGCGAGGCTGACCCCGGTGGCGAGTAGATTTTTCAACGCCTTCACCTTGCGAATATCATTCGGCGCGGCGATCGAAAGCACGGCGGTGAGGATTACGCCGAGCCCCGCGCCGAAAAATCCGCCATAGACGGAGGCCGCCGCCAGCGCGGCCAGACCACCGGCCGCGGAGGGCGCCGCGCCATTGCGCCGGCGTTCCGCCCATGCCTGGATTTGCGGCGCGAAGGCGAACAGCAATGTCGCAAAGCCGATGAGCGCGGGAACCGGCAGAACGAAAAGACGATCCGGCAGCGCCAGCAGCAGTAGAGCGCCGATGATTCCGCCGACAACCGCCGTGGCGAGCGCCAGGGCGAGGAGGCGGTCGAAGGGCGGCAGCTTTTCCCGGTCCGCCAGCGCCGCGATCAGGTGGCCGGGGGAGATCGCGACGGCGTTGGAGGCGTTGGCGACGATCGGCGGAAGTCCGGCCGCCAGCATCGCCGGAAATGTGATCAGGGTTGCGCCGCCGGCGACCGCATTGACGATTCCGCCCGCGACGCCCGCCAGAAACAACAAAAACGCCATCATGCCATCCATAAGAAGCCGCCCCCGAACAGGGACAGGCTAAACTTCGGAGGCCTTGGAATCTGGAACGTTTGTGACTATCGCATGCCCTCGCGATAGGCGCGCGGCGTTATGCCGAACACCCGCCGGAACTGGCGGCCGAAATGGCTTTGATCGGCAAAGTCCAGTTCCGCCGCGAGGCCCGCGATCGAATCGCCTTGCCGAAGGCGGCGGCGCGCCTCGTTCAACCGATTGACGATGCACCAGGCGTGCGGCGCCATGCCGACATCGCGAGCGAACTTGCGGCTGAACCCTTCCCGGCTCAAACCGATGCGGGCAGCGATATCGCCGATCGCCTCAGACCCGCCCGGAAGAATGCCAAGCCAAGGCGGCGCGTCGTTTTCCTGCTGTCCTCGCCGCCCGTCGTCCTGCAATCGAGGCGCGATCATGCTCAGCAGCATCGCCCGATCGACATTGTCATCTTCGCCCGCCAATTCGGGAACATCGATCACGATAGGAGACCGGCCGACGCCCCCGATTGCCGCATAAATATTGAGGCATCGCGTTCCCTCGCAAAAGAGCGGCAAACTCCGGTGCGGTGATTTCGCAGGAATATAGAGGCATTGTCCGGCTAGAACCGTGACGCGCGCTGATCCCACATCAAAGGCGCGGCGTCCGGACAGAACGATCGTCAATTGCGCGTCGGCGTGAAAATGCGTCGCCAGATCAGGAGCGGCGGCGCCGCGCCAGAATGCATATTCAAGCGCGATACCCGGCCGACCCCGCCGATATGACCATGCATTTTGCTTGTCGATGGACATTGGAAACTCTGCCGAACGGACTAAGTCACTTGGGAAAACGCGCTGTGATACGTGACGATTCCGCTGGGAAAAGCGTTGCCAAACTTCAGCGCCATGAAATGCTCGGGCGGCGCCCCTGCAAATCTCAGTCGCGGATGCGCGGCGAAGCCGAAGCGGCTGTAATAAGCGGGCGCGCCCAGCACGATGCAGCCGCCCGCATGAAGATTGACGAGGCGCGCAAGGCCCGCGCGAACCAGCGCCTGCCCAACCCCTGCTCCCTGCCGGTCCGGACGAACGGCAACGGGCCCCAAGCCATACCAATCCTGAAAACGGCCGTCGATCCAGACTGGCGAGAAAGCGATATGCCCGACGATTTCGCCGTCGTCGTCGGCGACGAGAGCCACGGTAAGAGCGCCGGCGCTTCGCAAAGCGTCGACCAGAAATTGTTCCCGTTGATTGCTATAGGAGAGATGCTCGAAGGCCTCAGCCACGATACGGCCGATAGCGGCAAAGTCTTCCTCTCGTTCTTGCCTTATCATCATAGATTGTCTTCCAAAACGCGTGTGTTTGGCGTGCGGCTGGGGCCCGCTGATCGATCGCCAGGAAGGAGACGCAAATCGCCAAACCACCGACTTTCACACGCTTTCTGCGATTGATTTGTGAAATGTCTGAAAATCAGCTCTTCTGCAACGCAAAATCCTTGCGCATCTTCACGCAGGCCATGCATCGTCCCGCGCCAAGGATATGCTCGCCCTGCCCGCGGACTTCATAGCCGTGCGCCCTATAGAACGGTTCGGCCGTTACAGATGAGTCCAGTTCGAGAAACGTCAGATCTCGCTCGCGCGCCGCCCGCTCGATTTCCCGCACCAGCGCCGAACCGACGCCTTGGCGGGTCGCCTCTGGCGCGACATAACAGGCGCGCAGCTCCGCGGTCCTGACGGCAAGAGCGCCAACGCCGACGATCTGGCCATCCATCTCCGCGACCAGCCTATATTCGCCATCCGCGTTTGATCGAACCGCCTCTATGGCGGCGTCAGTAAGCGGCAGCGGCGCCCAGGCCTCTATCACGGCTGATGAATAGTCCTTTGCGGCGACGCCGCGCACGGCCGCGTGATGAACTTCCAGAAAGGCTCGGCTATCCTCTTGGCGCATCGCGCGAACAGTCAAAGACATTGCTGCAAACCTAACGATATTGGCGATTCACATGGGCTTTGCTGAATTCCCAACCAAAGCGGCCCGTTCGCGGCCGACCTTTGCGAGGGCAGGCTGTTTGTTGCATATCCAGCCCCTTACCCCTAAACCTCGCGCCAATTCTGGCCAAGGAATCGCGTTTTGACCGCCCCCTTCCACCGGCGATCCGATTTTCTGGCGACGCTTCAGGGGCGCGACTTCATTCATCGAGGCTCCAATCTTGCCAGCTTGGGCGAAAACGCGCGAGTGGAAAGCCCTGTTGTAATTCCGTTGGCCAAAGGGCGCGTGCGAGCCTCGATCGGTTTTCCATGAAATATTCGATGCTGATCGGCATCGTCGCGGCGCTGTCCGCGGCTTTCGCATGGTCCCTGAATTTCATCGTGCCCTTCGTGATCGGCGACTATTCGATCTTCGATTTTGCCCTGTTCCGGTTCTTGATCTCGGGATTTCTGGGCCTCGGCTTTCTTGCATTCAAGATGGATATCGTCCGCTTCCTGAGGCCTCGTGACTGGTTGATGGCGTTCTGGCTGGGATTGATCGGCTATGTCGTTTATTTCCTCACCGTCGTCGGAGCCGCTATCTTCGCCGGTCCGGTGATCGCCCCGGCGTTCCTGGGATTGGCGCCGGTGGCGCTCGCAATCGCCGGCAATCTGCGCCAGCGAACGGTTTCCTGGCGGCGTCTCGCATTGCCGCTCGCGCTGGCGACGGTCGGGCTGCTGCTCATCAACGGCAGCGCCTTCGATCCAGAGAGCATGGCGACGACGCGCTCGCTTGCATCGGGCATTCCGCTCGCGATCGCGGCCGTGGCGCTGTGGACGTGGTTCGGCCTGCTGAACCAGAGCGCCCTCTCCAGACGGCCGGATATGGACGCTGGCGTCTGGACGGCGCTCATCATGGCCGGAGGCGGTCTGGGAATGCTCGTCTTCATACCGATTGGCCTCGCAATGAACGTGTTCGAGATTCCTCGCCTCGGCCTTGCGTGGCCCACCGCCGCTCCCCTCTACCTCTGGGGAACCTCGCTGGCGATCCTCGCTTCCGTCGGCGGAGCGTGGGCCTGGACGATCGCCGCGCAGCGGCTGCCCGTGGCCCTCTCGGCGCAATTGATCGTGCTGGAAGCCGTCTTCGGCGCGATAGTTGGACTGGCGGCGCATAGTCGATGGCCAACGCCAGCCGAGATAACCGGCATGATCACGTTGATCGCAGGCGTCGTGACCGCAATTCAAATCTTCTACGGCCAGCATAGATCGGTCGCGGCGCCGCAGGCCTCGTGAAGTTGCCGATCAAGGCGACATTTTCGCGGCCGGATTTTGTGGCGGCGGCCGGCCGTCCCGTTTGAAAGCCGGCGCGCGTCGCCAACCGCCATTCATACCGCCCCGCCGTCGCTTCGCGACGCTTATTGCATATCCGGGCCCGTGTCCCTAAACCTCGGGCCAATTCTGGCAAGGAACCGCAGTTTTGACCGACGCTTTCCATCCGCGATCCGATTTTCTCGCGACGCTTCAGCAGCGCGGGTTCATTCACCAATGCTCGAATTTCGAGGCCTTGGATGAGAAGGCTCTGTCGGGCTCTCTCATCGCTTATGTCGGCTATGATTGCACCGCCCCATCGCTGCATATCGGCAATCTGGTGTCGATCATGATGCTGCATTGGCTGCAGAAGGGCGGCGGCAAGCCGATCGCGTTGATGGGCGGCGGCACCAGCATGGTCGGCGACCCCTCCGGCAAGGACCAGACCCGCAAGCTGCTGACGGTCGCGCAGATCGACGCCAACAAGGCGGGGATTCGCAAAGTTTTCTCGCGCTTCATGACCTTTGGCGAAGGCGGGACCGACGCGATTATGCCGGATAACGCCGAATGGCTCGCCAAGCTCAATTATATCGAATTCCTGCGCGAAATCGGCAGCCATCTCTCGGTCAATCGCATGCTAGCGATGGATTCGGTGAAGTTGCGCCTGGCGCGGGAGCAGGAGCTCTCTTTCCTCGAATTCAATTACATGTGCCTGCAGGCCTATGATTTCGTCGAGCTGCATCGACGCTATGGCTGCACCGCGCAGATGGGCGGCTCGGACCAGTGGGGCAACATCATCCAGGGCGTCGAACTCGGGCGGCGGCTCGGCGCGGCGCAGCTCTTCGCCCTGACCGCGCCGCTGATCACCACGGCCTCGGGCGCCAAAATGGGCAAGACGGCGGCGGGCGCGATCTGGCTCGACGCCGCTTTGCTGTCGCCTTACGATTACTGGCAGTTCTGGCGCAACACGGAAGATAGCGACGTCGGCCGCTTCCTGCGCCTGTTCACGCTGCTGCCGCTCGATGAAATCAGCCGGCTCGAAACGCTTGGCGGGGCTGAGATCAACGAAGCCAAGAAGATCCTGGCGAACGAGGCGACCGGCTTGTTGCACGGCGCGGAAGCCGCGCAGAGCGCCGCCGAAACCGCCCGCCGCACTTTTGAAGAGGGCGCGCTCGCCGAAAGCCTGCCGACTGTCGACGTGCCCGGCGCGGAATTTGACGCCGGCCTCGGCGTCCTCGCCGCCTTCGTGCGCGCCGGTCTTGTCGCCTCGACTGGCGAGGCGCGGCGACAGATTCGCGGCGGCGGCCTCCGGGTGAATGACGAAGTTGTCGCCGACGAGCGGGCGATCATCGGACGCGACGCGCTTGGCGCGGCGGGCGTCGTCAAGCTCTCGTTCGGTCGCAAGAAACACGTGCTTCTGCGGCCGAACTGAGCAGCCGTTCAAAAGCGCCGGCGCCGGTTCACGTCAGAAAAGAACGCCGTCGCCATAGCCGCCTTTACCGGATGCCCGCCGGCGATTGCCCCTGCGGGATATCCCCCTGCGGCAGCGGCGGCGTTGTGCCATCGATCGCGCCAAAGACCTTGCGCAGGAATCCTGGCGTCATTGCCGAAAAAGGATTGATGGTGAGGACCGGCGCGTTGCCGGGCCCCGCGAGGCGGTAATTGACGCCAAACAACCCCTCGTTGGTCCCTCCGCCGAGCAGCAGGCCGACAAAAGGAATATGCGTGACGAGATTATTGACCTGGTAGGCTGGAACGAAAGTCCCGTTCAGATCGATATGGTCGCGCGCGTAATCGATGTAGCCCTCGGTCGTCAGGCCCATCTGGATGTCGTAGATGACCGCCTCCCGCAAATCGATGCGCCCGCTGCTTCGCGCGAATTTCGCCGTCATTTTTTGAAATGGAACCGCTTCCGCATCGATCCGCGTCGCGCCATTGGCGGTCGGGCCGCTGGAGATCACGCCATTGGCGCCTGGCGCAGGCTGCTGCCCGGCCGCGACAAGCTGGCGCAGCGCCGGCTCATTGCGAAGCACAAAGTCCTTGACGACCGCTTCGCCCTCCTGACGTCCCCCGACATTGCGCATCACGAGATCGAGCGCGCCGCCCTCAAGATGCGAATAGAGATTGAAGAAGCGGACCAGCGAGCCGGCGTCTGCGGTCTCCAGCCGCAGGACGCCGCTTTCGTCGCGCCGCAGAGTCAACCCCGCAGAACCAAGCCGCGCATCGACCCTCGCCTGACTGAGTTCGCCTCCCCGGCGCGAAAGGCCGATCTCCAGTTGATTCAGCGACACCTTATTGGCGCCGGTGGCGCTATTGACCTTCAAATCGACATCGAAGTCCTTGGCCGCCGCTTCGGACGGACCCTGCTCCAGCATCGCCTTCACGATCGGCCGGCTGTCGACGACCGAACCGCGGACGGCGATTTTCAGGACGCCGTCGGCGGAACTGACGTCGGCCTTCAATTCATCGCCGCTCGAAATACGGAGCTGGCTCAATTTAGCCGATGTGAAGGCCCCATCGCCCGACAATTGCACGCCCCCTTTGATAGAGGTTGCGCCCATGTCGATGACGAGATTGCTGACAGTCGTTCCATCGGGATCGGATTTGACGCTGAATGTCGCCTTGCCTGGTTTGCCCGCCAATTTGACGATGCCGGGCGCCGGATTGTCGATATTCATGCGCGAAAGATCGACTTCGACGTCGGCGGCGCCCTTCTGCGACAATGGGGCTTTCACCCGAAACGCCATCGGGCCGGTCAAGGTCGGCCCAAGATTGAACCCGCGCTTGGCGCGCGCCGCATCGTCGAACGTGAAGCTCAACTGCACGGCGCCGTCGTCGGTCGGCCCCTTGTCGATCTCAACATTCGCCGCGACGCCGAATAATTTTCCGTCGCCGACAATTTTCAGCACACCGGCGTCCTCGGTGACATTGAGCGCGCCCTGTTCAAAATGTTCGTTGCCGAGAAACTTGTCGACCTGGAAATTCGACAGCGTCGCATTGGCGTGAACGACCGCATCTTCCGGACGAGCGGTCTTTCCGAGTTTGAGATCGAGGACAAGGTCGCCGTCAAACTGCCCTTTGACCGACCCTGGATCGATCGGCAGTCCGACAAAGGGCTTCAGGGCGTCGCGCGAAATGAGATCGGCGAGCGCATCGGCCGATCCCTGGAGATGGGCGCTGGCCCGCGCCGGATTGAGCGGCTTGGGCGACGTATCGGGAACAGCGAATGCGATATCGCTCGCCACGATGCGCCGCCCGGGCGATACGTCCATAAAGCCGCGCTTGCCGGTCATCGTGAAATCGTGCCCCGTCAACACGCCGCCGCCTTCGAGGCCCGACACGATGGGAACGCCGGGAAGCAATTGCGCGGAGATATCCCTGGCGGAGAACTCGCCGTGAACGCTGTCAGCGGGAACGGGCTGCTTCTTGAGCGCCAGCGCGAAGGTCGGCGCATCCCAATCGAGCGAAAGGGACGCGGCCACGAGTTCGCCGCCACGCAGATTCTGGATGCACCAGTTGCGCACATCCGCGGCAATGAAGCTTGGCCAGAGGCGTGCGATATTGACAGCGGACGTGTTCGCCATATCGAGTTTCAGTTTCAGCGTCGGCCCAGCGGGGGTGATGACGGCTTCGCTTTTCAGCGTGCCGTTGGCGCCGAGTCCCGAGATCGCGAAATTATCGACGGTGAAACGCTTTTCATTGACAAGATAACGCGCCTGAAAAACGGCCTTATCCAGATGGACCGCCTGCTCGCCCGGCCGTTCGCCGGCCAGCACGGTATCGCTCGAACTCAGATCGGCGGCCCATGCTGGATTGTCCGCCGACGGCGGCGAGACCGAGCCATCAAAAAACACATGCGTTTCATCGGCAAAGAGCTGCACATTATCAATAAGAAAGCGCTGGCTGGAGGCGTCCCAACTCCAGCCGCCGGTGACCTCGTCGACCAGAAACGGCTCATGATCGGGATCGTCGAGCTTGAAATAACCGGCGCCGAGGCCGAAACGGCCGCGCATCGCCGCGAGGCTTTTGTCGGCCGCCAGTTCAAGGTCGAGTTTGGCCGAAACCGGCATTGTGGCTTCGAACGGAACCTTCCGCCCCGTCGCCAACAGCAGATCGGCGAGATTGATGTCGTGAACTTCGACGCTGAGCGCATGCAGGCCTACGCCTTGCGCCTTTACGGCAATCGACCAGCGGCCGGCCGGACCAAGCGCCGACATTGTAAGCCCGGCGACCGCGGCCGATTTGTCGAAAGCCAGATTGAGATCCTCGAAAACCACCTTTTGATGGGTGGCGCCGTCCTCGACTTCGAGGCGGCCATGCGCGACGCCAAGCCTGTCGAGAGCCTGATCCTGGCTTGTCACCGCCTCGATCAGGTTCCAGACGAGAGGCCCGAGTTGCGCCGCAAAAGCGGGCGCCGCGGTCTTGTTCGGGTCTTCGGCCGCGGCGCCTTTCAGCGGCTTGGGCGCCGGCAGATCGATGGAGATCGCATCAGGCTCCTTGGCGCCCTCGACAGACAAGGAGCCATCAGGCTGCACGGTCAGCCGCAGATCCAGCCCGACGAGCTCTAATCGCTTGGCCTTGACATCGAGCGTGGCGAGCGCCGGCAAATCGAGCGAGATATCGCCTTTGGGCGCCGCAAGGAGCGTCCGTCCCGCGCGATCCTTGATCGCGACTCCCTGGAAGCCGATCGTGACGCCATTTTCGCCGCGCTCCAGCGCCGTGGGGCCGAGCGCAAAGGAATAGCGATGGCCAAATTTCTCTTCGAGGCTTTTCGCGATTCGCGGCGTCAGCGAATCGAGACCGATCGGACCGTGGGCGAGGCGTAGCGCAAGGACGCCAAAACCCAGGAGCGAGAGCACGAGCAAGCCGCCGCAAAGACTCAGCAGGGCGAAGCCTAACCGGCGCGCGGAAACGCCACGCCACCTGGAGCGCAGGCGAGGGCCATCGCACTCGGCGAGCATGGCTTTCATCGCCAGCCGAGCTTTGGCCTTTGTCGCGGCATCAAAGCGGTGGACCAATCCGGTGACGTCCCTTATCGCTGTGGGTTCAACTCAATGCGTGTCGACAGCGTTCCGTTCCTCCGTTCCCTGGCGTGAGACGAACCGCCGCGGATCGTCCACACGAAAACCAGAATCGCATAATCGGCATCAGAGGTCTTGGACGGGAAGGCTTTTTCAGTCAATTATGACCTTCCGAAAGATTGACGGCTTGCCCATTCAATTGGGGTGAAACGAGGGCGATATGACGGCGCAGCCGCAAGCGGGCGATCGGGCCCCAGATTTCAGTCTGTCGATCGGCGCGGCCGAACCCGTCAGCCTGCGCGCCCTCAAGGGGAGCAAGGTCGTCCTTTATTTCTACCCCAAGGACGACACCGAGGGCTGCACGGCCGAGGCGATCGCCTTCAACGGCCTGCGCGCCCAATTTGACCGCGCCGAGACGCGGATCGTCGGCATATCTCCCGATTCCACCGCCAGCCATGACAAGTTCAAGCGCAAGTATGGGCTCAAGCTGGCGCTTGCTTCGGACGAGACGAAAGCCATGCTTGAAGCCTATGGGGTCTGGCGGGAGAAAAGCATGTTCGGCCGAAAATATATGGGCGTCGAACGCACCACCCTGCTGATCGATCGGCAGGGCCAGATCGCGCGCGTCTGGCGCAAGGTCAGGGTCGCCGGCCACGCCGAGGAAGTGCTGGAAGCGGCCCGCGCCCTGTAAACAAGCCCTCGCACGCGCCGAGCGGGTGGTCCCCCGTCCGTTTGCGAAGGGTTAACCCTAATGAGGTGTAATCGCCGGCGTCGACTTCCCCTGCGGAAGGGGCCGGAGTTCTGTTCAATGGCGGCGCCAAACGCGTATCCAAGGCCAAAACTACCGACCTCGCACTATTTCTTCTCGCTGGCCCGCGGCGAAAGCATGCGCACTTTCGCGCTGCGGCCCGCGCTTTTCTGGTGCATTGTTTCGCTCACGCCGATCCTGGCGGTCTGGAGTCTGAGCGCATCTCTTTTTATCGCCTTTCATGACGACATGCTTGGCGCGATCGTCGCGCGCGAGGCGGAAATGCAATATGCCTATGAAGACCGCCTCGCCGACGCGCGCGCCCAGCTCGATCGGGTGACCAGCCGGCAATTGCTCGACCAGAACTCATTCGAAGGCAAGGTTCACGAGCTGCTGTCGCGGCAGGCCCAGCTCGAACAGCGCACCTCGATCGTCGCCTCGATGGCGGGGCAAGCGGGCCTAGGAGCCGAGACAAACGCCTCGCTCGCCGAGCGCGCCCGCCTCAAGCAAGCCGCCGCCAATGTAAAAGCGCCGACGACGGCGCTGATGGCGATTGGGGCCGCGCACGCGCAGCCCGCCGCCGATAGCGTCCTCGATTCGGTGAAAGCCTTCGCGCCAGTCGAGCCTGGCGACCGGACGCCGCCCGCCTCCGCCAAGCCTCGCCCACTCGAAGAGCCGCGGCCCGAGCGCGCCAGCGCGCTCCCGGCGGACGATCGCGAACAAACCGCGTTTGCCGACCTGAACGACGCCGCCAATAATCCCGACGTCGCGGCGCCGACGCGCCTCAACCTCATTTCTCACTCGCTCGACCGCATGGAAAAGCGGCAGCTCGCCGCGCTCACCCAAATCGGATCGTCGGCGACGGAGACGATATCGCGTCTGAGCGGCGTCATGGAAGACGCCGGCATCGCCGTCGATAGGCTCCCGCCGCCCCGGGCGGCGGGCGGCGTCGGCGGGCCTTATATCCCCGTCAAGGTCGACAGGGACGCGCCCGCCTTCGACCAGGCGGTGTCGGGCGTCGAGCGCAGCCTGCTCCTGGAGGATCGCCTTCGCCGCGCCGTTCCCTTCATGCCGGTGCGCCGTCCGCTGATCGGCGAAGCAGAGGTTTCCTCGCCATTCGGCTATCGCCCGGATCCGTTCCTGGGCCGCCCCGCCCTGCATCCCGGCGTCGATCTGGTGCAGGCCTATGGCTCGACCGTCAAAGCGACCGGCGCTGGCCGTGTCGTTCACGCCGGTCCCATGGGCGGCTACGGCAATATGGTCGAGATCGACCATGGCAATGGCCTGGCGACCCGCTATGGCCACATGTCCGAGGTCCTGGTCGAGGAAGGCCAGGAAGTCGAAGCGGGCGCGACGCTCGGTCGCCTCGGCTCCACAGGCCGCTCGACCGGCCCGCATCTGCATTATGAAGTGCGGGTTGACGGCGAACCCGTCGATCCCACGCGCTTCCTGCGCGCCGGCGTCGGACTCCTCGCCGCCGAGTGAGGCCGTCGCGGCGAGGCAAGCCGCGCCGCATTGGCCGCGTGCCTCGACGGCCCTGTCCTTTCCCTCCCGGAATGGTTTGCGCGGCAACGCTTGCGCGAAAGTCGAAGCAGACAGGAGAGCTTCAAAGCCGAAATTACATATTTATGAAAATTGATTTTATCGAAGTAATTCTCGATTTTCTCTAACATAGTGTTGCGGTGATTATCATGGAAACAGATTAGACCTCTTATCTATTTTGTCTTAAGGTTTGTCCATTGTCTTCCCCAACCGGCAGAGAGTGCGTCGACGAAGAACGTCGCGCCGCCAACGCCAGATGTGGTCGGAGATTCTTGTGGGCTTGGGAAACGGCATGCGTCGATCGTTGATGGCGGCGATTTTACTTCCCGACGGCCCCGCGACGCCTCGTGAAAGTCCTGTGAACGCCGTGCTTGCCGGTATTGCGACATGATCAAGCTCGTCAATTCGGTCGCCGATCTGACCGCCCTTCGCGATAGGGAAGAACTTGAAATCATCATGGCGCTGGCGGCGGCCGACCTGCTCGGGGCGACGACGGTGAAGTTGTGGCGCCTCGTAGGCTATTCGGATGAACTTCGGCTGCATGAGCGCGCTTTGCTGGCCGATCGCCGCGTCACCATATCCGACGCGCCTTCGAACGCGAACGATCTGCCGACGCTCGATTCCCGTCGCGATTTGCGCCTTTGCTATGACCGCCAAACGCCCTTGCCCGCCAGTCCCAGCGAGAAGGGGCGGCGCGGTCATATATTTCCGATCATGAGCGCGAGGGGAGTCGTCGGCTTTCTCGAGATTTGTCGCGCCACGCCTCTGAGCGACCATCGCCAGCGGCTGGTGTCCGGCCTTCTGCGCATCTATCAAAACCATCTCAAGATTCTCGATTACAGCGAAAGCGACGCGCTGACGGGTCTGCTGAACCGCAGGACTTTTGAGGCCGCATTCGCCCATCTGACGCGGATGGAGGCGACGAGCCGGGTCGGCGCGGTTCGGTTTGAGCGTATCGAACGTCGCCGCCCAATCGACCCCGACCAGCCTCGATGGCTCGCGGCGCTGGACATCGACTTTTTCAAAGGCATCAACGACCGCTTCGGCCATCAATGCGGCGACGACGTTCTGGTCTCGATGGCGCGGCTGATGCGCATCTCCTTCCGCGAGGGGGACCGCCTATTCCGCTACGGCGGCGAGGAATTCGTCATCCTATTGGAGCCGATGGCGGCGCAATATGTCTCGGGCGTCCTGGAACGCTTTCGCGCTTTGGTGGAAGCCCATGATTTTCCGCGGGTCGGATCCGTCACGATAAGCATCGGCTATACCTGCGTCGGCGCCGCGGACGACGGAACGGCGGCTTTTCGCCGCGCCGACGACGCTCTCTACGCCGCCAAGCGGCAAGGCCGCAATCAGGTGATTTGCTACGAAGAATTGGGCTGCGGCGCCGTTCTTTCAACGCATGCTTTGCTCGAGGCCGACGCTCTCGTCCATTGACGCGCGCTCAGCGCGCCTCCGCGAATTCGCTGGGCCGCGTCTCGCGCGCCAGGCTGTCCAGAACGGCGTTGATCATGCCCGATTCCTCGCGCGCGAAGAAGGCGCCGGCGATATCGACATATTCCTTAATCGCAACGCGCGCGGGCACATCGGCGCGCGCCTTCAGTTCATAGAGGCCGGCGCGCAATATCGCGCGCATCAGCGCTTCGACGCGCCGCAGCGGCCAACCCTCGGAGAGCGCTTCGTCAAGCTTGCGATCGATGGCGAGTTGGTCGGCTAGGACGCCCGATACGACGTCGCGAAAGAAGGCGAGTTCGGCGGGCTTGTATTGGTCCCCCTCGACCTCCTGGCCGATCCAATGCGCCTCAAATTCGGCGAGAATGTCGTTGAGGCCCTTGTCCGCCACTTCCATCTGATACAGCGCCTGCACGGCGGCGAGCCGCGCCGAGGAGCGTTGGTCGGCGCTGCTCATTTGGCGGCGCCCGGTTTTTTCGCGCCGGAAAATTTCGCGCCAAGATCGCGCTTGAGCGCGGCTAGAACGATGGCGGCCCGCGCCGCGTCGCCGCCTTTGTCGCCGCGCGCGGGGTCGGCGCGCGCCTCGGCCTGGGCCTCGTTCTCGACCGTGAGTATGCCATTGCCTAGGGCCAAGCGGCGCGCGACCGCCAGTTCGATCAAGGCGCGCGAGGATTCGCCTGCGACGATCTCGAAATGATAGGTCTCGCCCCGGATGACGCAACCCAGCGCGACCGCGCCGTCATAGGGCTCGCCCGCTTCAGCCGCCGCGTCGAGCGCGATCGCTATGGCGATGGGAATTTCCAGGGCGCCGGGCACATTGATGATTTCGCTGGAAGCGCCGGCCGCCGCGATCGCGCGCTGCGCGCCATCGAGCAATTGGGCGCCGATCGCCTCATAGAATCGCGCTTCGACGATCAGAATTCTGCCGCCGCTCAACATGGCGGGCGGTTTGGAGACATCGCGGCGCGGTTCGGCCATCTGTTCCTGCTGTCCTGTTCTTGATTTGGGGAGCGCCGGGCGCCGGCCCTTGCCTTAAAGCGGACCGCGGCGCGAAGCAAGGCAAGCGGTCCGCAACAATTGGCTTTCGCGCCCCGCCAGACCCATGCAGGCTGAGAGCGACGCCTTGACGGCCCAGGGAAATCGGCCGCAAAAGCAACGTCTGCGGCGCCCTGGCGAAAAGGCGGCGGACGACGGCGCACGACGGGAGAGCATGATGACGACCACGAGACATGTCGCCGTTCTAATCGGGAGCCTCCGCAAGGGCTCCTTCAACAAAAAGCTGGCCGAGGCGCTGATCAAACTCTCCCCGGAGGGGTTGCGCTACGAGAGCATCGAAATCGGCCACTTGCCCCTTTACAATCAGGATCTGGACAGCGAGGGCGACGCGCCGGCCGGCTGGACGACGTTCCGTGAGAAGGTCAAGGGCTTCGACGCGGTGCTGTTCGTCACGCCCGAATATAACCGCTCCGTCCCGGGCGTGCTGAAAAACGCCCTTGATGTCGGGTCGCGCCCCTATGGCAAGAGCGTCTGGAACGCAAAGCCGGCGGCGGTGGTCAGTTCGACGCCCGGCGCCATGGGAGGTTTTGGCGCCAATCACCATCTGCGCCAGTCGCTGGTGTTCCTGAACATGCCGACGCTGCAGCAGCCCGAGGCTTATATCGGCCACGCCGCGAACCTCGTCTCCGACGACGGGACCATCGCCAATGAGGGAACGCGCGAATTCCTGCGCGGCTTTATGAAGGCTTTCGCGGCCTGGATTGAAGTTACGATCAAACTCTGAAGCGCCGGCAGGCTGCCCGCCTTCACTGCGCCGCGAATTTGGCCGCCAGCGCCGCCGCGACATTGGGCGGCGCGAAGGGCGAGGCGTCGCCGCCCATCGCCGCGATCTGGCGCACCAAAGTCGCGGTGATGTGGCGCACCTGGGGCGAGGCCGGCAGAAAGACGGTCGGCAATTGCGGCGCCATCTGGCCGTTCATCCCCGCCATTTGCATTTCATAGTCGAAATCGGCGCCGTCGCGCAGACCACGGACAATCAGACCGGCGCCCGCCGCCCGCGCCGCCTCGACGGCGAGGCCCGAAAAAACCACGGCCTCCAGCTTGACGCCTGTTTTGGCGACGATCGGCGCCGCCGCCTCATGAATCATCGCCATGCGCTCGTCGGTCGAGAAAAGCCCGGCTTTGGTCGCGTTGGCCCCGATCCCTACGACCAGACGATCGCAAAGATGCGTCGCCCGCTCGATCACATCGAGATGGCCATTGGTCGGCGGGTCGAACGAGCCGGAGTAAAAAGCGGTGCGCGACATGGACCTCGTGACCTGGGCGCTCATATCCCCTCCCCCTTGTGGGGGAGGGTTAGGGAGGGGGTCGCGCAGACGTATCTCGCTGAGGCGCATTCCCCGTTTTTTCCGTCAGGCCTGCGCGACCCCCCATCCCGGCCTTCCCCCACAAGGGGGGAAGGGGAACGCGGCGCCGTTCAATTTGGCTGACGCGGTCTGCTAGCGTTAACCGGCGAAGAGGGCATGAGCAAGTGGCGACGCGCGGCTCATCGACCAGGCTGATGCGCGCCGTTCACGTCTTCAGCCGATAGCCTGTCCTGAAAATCCAGGTCACGATCCCCAGGCAGACCGCCAAAAACACCAGCGTCATGCCGAAGCTGACGACGACATTCACGTCGGACACGCCATAGAAACTCCAGCGGAATCCGCTCACGAGATAGACCACGGGATTGACGAGCGTCACGGCGCGCCAGAAGGGCGGCAGCATATCGATCGAATAGAAACTGCCGCCGAGGAAGGTCAATGGCGTGACGATGAGAAGCGGAACCATCTGCAGCTTCTCGAAACCATCCGCCCATATGCCGATGACAAAACCAAACAGGCTGAACGTGACGGACGTCAGCAGCAGAAAGCCCAGCATCCAGAAGGGATGGTCGATCCGCAGGTCGACGAAGAGGGCCGCCGTCGCCAGCGTGATCAGACCGATCATGATCGATTTGGTCGCCGCGGCGCCGACATAGGCGATCACGATCTCAAGGGGCGAAACCGGCGCCGACAGCAATTCGTAAATCGTGCCGACAAAGCGCGGGAAATAAATGCCGAACGAGGCGTTGGAAATGCTCTGGGTCAGCAGGCCCAGCATGATCAGGCCCGGCACGATGAACGCGCCATAGCTGACGCCGCCGACCTGCGACATGCGCGAACCGATCGCGGCGCCGAACACCACGAAATAGAGCGAGGTGGAGAGCACCGGCGACACGATGCTCTGGAGCAGCGTGCGCCGCGTGCGCATCATCTCGTAAACATAGATGGCGCGTAGAGCGTAGACGTTCATGGCGCGCCCCTGACCAGGCTGACGAAGATGTCCTCCAGGGAGCTTTGCTCCGTATGCAGGTCCTTGAAGGCGACGTTCGCGGCGACGAGATCGTGAAGCAGCGTCGCGACGCCGTCGCGCTCCCCCGCCGTATCGTAGGTGTAGACGAGTTCCTTGCCGTCCGCCGAAAGCGCAAGCGGATAAGCGGCGAGCGCGTCCGGAATCTGCGCCAGCGGCGTGGTGAGCATCAGCGTCAAATGCTTCTTGCCCAGCTTTTGCATCAATTCCTTTTTGTCCTCGACCAGGATCAGCTCGCCCTTGCTGATCACGCCGACGCGGTCGGCCATTTCTTCGGCCTCCTGGAGATAATGGGTCGTCAGAATGATCGTGACGCCCGCATCGCGCAGCGAGCGCACGAGGCGCCACATGTCGCGGCGCAATTCCACGTCGACGCCCGCCGTCGGTTCGTCGAGGAACAAGATCTGCGGTTCGTGGGACAAAGCTTTGGCGATCATGACGCGACGCTTCATGCCGCCCGAAAGCGTCATGATCTTGCTGTCTTTCTTATCCCACAAGGACAGATCCTTGAGCAGTTTCTCGATATAGGCGGGGTTGCGGCGCTTGCCGAAAAGGCCGCGGCTGAAACTGACCGTCCGCCAGACCGTGTCGAAAGTGTCGGTGGCGAGCTCCTGCGGCACGAGACCGATCCGGGCGCGCGCGCCGCGATAGTCGCGGACGATGTCATGTCCGTCGGCCTGCACGCTCCCCGCGCTCGGCGTGACAATGCCGCAAATGATGCTGATGAGAGTGGTCTTGCCCGCTCCGTTCGGCCCCAGCAAAGCGAAGATCTCGCCGCGACGAATGTCGAGCGTGATGTCGCGCAGCGCGGCGAAGCCGGACGCGTAGGTCTTCGAGAGATGGCTGACGGAGATGATGGGTTGCATGATGGGGCTATGTAGTGCGTCTGGGCTGCGATTGCGAAGGATAACGCCAGAGGATTGCGCAGCCCCTCATCCGGCGCTGCGCGCCACCTTCTCCCCGCTACGCGGGGCGAAGGGAAACGTGCGTCCCTTCGCCCCGCGTAGCGGGGAGAAGGTGGCCCGACGAAGTCGGGGCGCGGACGAATGCTTCGCATTCGCCTTGAGATGAGGGGCGGCGCAACCTCAGCGTTTACGCCTCCCCCTCGTCCTCCGTCCCCTCTTCGCCTTCCGGCTCGGATATCCGCTCGACCGCAACCACCCGCTCTTTTTCAGCGGTGTCGAAAACGATGACGCCCTGGGTGGCGCGGCCGGCGACGCGGATGCCTTCGACCGGGCAGCGGATAAGCTGGCCGCCGTCGGTCACCAGCATGATTTCGTCGCCATGCTCCACCGGGAAGGAGGCGACCAGCTTGCCGTTGCGCGCATTGACCGCCATTGCGACGATGCCCTTGCCGCCGCGCCCGGTCAGGCGATATTCGAACGACGACGAGCGCTTGCCATAGCCGTTTTCTGAAACGGTGAGGATGATCTGCTCGGCGGCGGACATGGCCGCGTAACGGTCCGTCGCAAGCGGCGCATCGGCTGCGGGAGCGGCCTCCGCGTCCGGCTCGACAACCGCTTCCTCACCAGTTTCGCCGGCCATCGCGCGGCGCATTTTGAGATAGGCCGCGCGCTCTTCGCCCGTCGCGTCGAACTCGCGCAGGATCGCCAGCGAAATGACGCTGTCGCCTTCGGCGAGCGACACGCCGCGCACGCCCATGGAATCGCGCCCCTTGAACACGCGCACTTCATCGACGGAAAAGCGGATGCACTGGCCGAGCATGGTGGTCAGCAGCACATCGTCCTTCTCCGAACAGATCTGCACGTCGACGATGGACTCGCCTTCGTCGAGCCGCATGGCGATCTTGCCGGCGCGGTTCACCTGCGCGAAGTCCGACAATTTGTTGCGCCGAACCGTGCCGCGTGTGGTGGCGAACATCACATCGAGGCTTTCCCAGCTCGCCTCGTCCTCAGGCAGCGGCATGATGGTGGTGATGCGCTCGCCCGTCTCCAACGGCAGCATGTTGACGAGCGCTTTGCCGCGCGATTGCGGGGCGGTCAGCGGCAATCGCCAGACCTTTTCCTTATAGACCTGACCCATCGAGGAGAAATAAAGCACCGGCTGGTGCGTGGTGGCGACGAACAGCCGCGCGACGAAATCTTCCTCGCGCGTCTGCATGCCCGACCGGCCCTTGCCGCCGCGCCTTTGCGCGCGATAGGTCGAGAGCGGCACGCGCTTGATATAGCCGCCGTGGCTGACGAGAACGACCATATCCTCGCGCTGGATGAGGTCTTCGTCCTCCATATCGGCGTCGCTGTCGAGAATGATCGTGCGGCGCGGCGTCGCAAAAGCCGTCTTCACCGCGACGAGTTCGTCGCGAATGATGCCCATCACGCGTGCGCGCGAACCCAAGATATCGAGATATTCGGCGATCTCGGCGGCGAGCTTGTTCAAGGCGTCGGCGATTTCATCGCGCCCGAGCGCGGTCAGGCGCGCCAGGCGCAATTCGAGAATCGCGCGCGCCTGCGCTTCGGAGAGGCGCACCGTGCCGTCTTCCGCCAGCACGTGGCGGGGATCGGCGATCAGCGCGACCAGCGGCGCCATGTCGCGCGCCGGCCAGGCGCGATCCATCAAGGCGAAGCGCGCCGCGGCGGCGTCGGGCGAGGTGCGGATGAGGCGGATGACTTCGTCGATATTGGCGACTGCGATCGCCAGACCCACCTGCAAATGCGCGCCGTCGCGCGCCTTGGTGAGGAGATGCTTGGTGCGCCGCGTGACGACTTCCTCGCGGAATTCGAGGAACGCCGTCAGCATGTCTTTCAGCGTCATCATCTGCGGGCGTCCGCCCGTCAGCGCGATCATATTGGCGCCGAAGCTCGATTGCATCGCGGTGAAGCGCCAGAGTTGGTTCAGCACGACTTCGGGCACGGCGTCGCGCTTGATTTCGATGACGATGCGCATGCCATCGCGATCGGATTCGTCGCGCAGGTCCGAGATGCCCTCGACGCGTTTTTCGCGCACCAGATCGGCGATCTTCTCGATCAAGGTCGATTTGTTCACCTGATAGGGAATTTCGGTGACGATCAACGCTTCGCGATCTTTACGAATTTCTTCGACCGCCACTTTCGAACGCATGACGATCGAGCCGCGCCCGGTCGCATAGGCTGAGCGGATGCCGCCGCGCCCGAGAATCGAGCCGCCAGTGGGGAAATCGGGACCGGGGATGATTTCGAGCAGTTCCTCGAAGCTCATATCGGGCCGGTCCATCAGGGCCAGCGCGCCATCGATCGTCTCGCCAAGATTGTGAGGCGGAATATTCGTCGCCATGCCGACGGCGATGCCGCCAGCGCCGTTGACCAGAATATTGGGGAAGCGCGCCGGCAGAACGACGGGCTCCAGCTCCTTCTCGTCATAATTGGGACGGAAATCGACGGTTTCCTTGTCGAGATCCTCGAGCAATTGCATCGCGACCTTTTCAAGCCGCACCTCGGTATAACGTTGCGCCGCGGGCGGGTCGCCGTCGACCGAACCGAAATTGCCCTGCCCGTCGAGCAGCGGCACGCGCATGGAAAAATCCTGCGCCATGCGCACCAAGGCGTCATAGATCGCGAGATCGCCATGCGGATGATATTTACCCATGACGTCGCCGGTGACGCGCGACGATTTGTTATAGGGGCGATCCGGCGTGAAATTGTTTTCGCGCATCGAAAACAGGATGCGCCGATGCACGGGCTTCAACCCGTCGCGAACGTCGGGCAAGGCGCGGCTGACGATCACGCTCATCGCGTAATCGAGATAGCTGCGCTTCATTTCGTCGGTGATCGAAACGGGCTTGATATCGGAGGGGCCGCCGCCGGCCGGCCTCTCGTCTTTATTGTCGGCCAAGTGTTGCGAATCCTAGGGCAAGAAATTTCAAGCGTCTTAGTAGACGATTCCGTCGCGCGCCGCCACCTCCCGAACGCGATAAATAATGACGATTTTCTCGTTATATTTCAACGAGCTAAATTATTTGCAGGAACGCGGGCGCACCGCCCGCCCTTAAGACGCTGGAGATCGAGCCAGAGAAGCGAGAAGAAGCGACCGGGACGGGCGCGGGCGCGAGGCGCCGGGACAAACTCCGTCCGGACGCATAAAGGTTGTGCGGCCACGTCAATTTTCTCAATAAGAACGCTGGGAACGGAACGCCGCGCGATGCTGCTGGACTATCTCAAGACGGCTTTCGTGACCATGCTCGTCACGCTCGATCCGCCAGGGCTGGCGCCGGTGTTCATCGGGCTCACGCTGGGGATGACCAGAGCGGCGCAGCGCGAGGTGGCGGTGCGCGCGACGATCATCGCCTTCGCCATTCTCGCGGCCTTCGCGTTCGGCGGCGGCGCAGTGATGGACCTGCTCGGCATTTCGATTCCGGCCTTCCGGATCGCCGGCGGCCTGCTGCTGTTCTATATCGCCTTCGACATGATTTTCGAGCTGCGGGCCCAACGTAAGCAGGAGCTGGCCAGCGATGCGATGACGATCGATCATATTCGCAATGTCGCGGCGTTTCCCCTGGCGATCCCATTGATGAGCGGCCCCGGATCGATCACCGCGACAATGCTGCTGGCCGGACGGGCCGGCGGCGACTGGTTGGCGCTGACCGGGCTGATGGCGATCATCGCTCTGGTGATGATCCTCTGCATGCTTACCTTCCTGATGGCGGAACGCGTCTCGCGTCTGCTTGGGACGACCGGCAATGTGGTGTTGACGCGCATGCTCGGGGTTGTCCTCGCCGCGCTCGCCGTGCAATTTGTGATCAATGGCGTGCTGACGGTGGGCAAGTGACGGAGCGTGACAATTCTCTCGCATGGCGCGTCGAGCGCGCGCTGCAAATGGCGTGGCCCGCCCTCGATGAGCAGAGATGCGGCGATTGGCTGGCGCGCTTCGCGCCGGGGGTTTCGCGGCGCTCCAATTCCGCCAATCCGACGCGCGCCGATTTGCGGAATATCGATGCGGATATCGCGGCCTGCGAGGCGGCCTATCGCGCGCGCGGGCTGCCCGCGATGTTTCGCCTGCCCGGCATAGCGGCGCCGGCCGCCGACGAACGGCTGGCCCGCCTGAATTATGTCGCAGAGGGCGAGACCGTGACGCTGCGCGCCGCGCTTGCGCCGGGCGCGCGCGATGCGGAAGTTTCGATATCGGCGCGGCCGGACGCCGCCTGGCTCGCGGCGATGGCTGAATTGCAGGGTCAGACACCCGAACACGCTGCGATCTACGGCGACGTCGTCCGATCTATCGCGATCCCGGCGGGTTTCGCCAGCCTGCGCGAGGACGGCGAATGGGCGGCGCTCGCCTATGGCGCGGTAAGCGACCGCTTGCTCTGTTGCGAATCGGTGGTCGCGCATCCGCGCCGGCGCGGGCGGGGCCATGGGCGGCGCATCATGAAAGCGCTGCTCGCCTGGGCCGCCGAACAAGGCGCGCGCGACGTCTGCCTGCAGGTCGCCGCCGACAATGGGCCGGGGCGCGCGCTCTATCGCAGCCTTGGCCTGACGAGCGAGCTTTATCGCTACCACTATCGGCGCGCGCCCAACGCGGCTTGAAGCGCCTTGCGCTTAGCGGCCGCCCGTCACGTCGAGGATCGCCCCGGTCGTATAGGAGGCGGCGTCGCTCAGCAGCCAGATGATCGCCTCGCCGACCTCGTCGGGCAATCCCGGGCGCCCGAGCGGCGCGGTGACGCCAAGGCGCTGGGCGCGATCGGGCTCGCCGCCGCTCGCATGAATGTCGGTCTCAATCAGGCCGGGGCGGACGGCGTTGACGCGCACGCCTTCGGGGCCGAGTTCCTTCGAAAGCCCGAGGGTCAGCGTATCGATCGCACCTTTCGAGCCGGCATAGTCGACATATTCGCCGGGGCCGCCAATCCTCGCCGCGGCGGAAGAAACGAGGACGATCGAGCCGCCGGCGCCGCCCAGGCTTTTGCTGAGGCGGCGCGCCGCCTCGCGCGCGCAGACATAGGCGCCGAGCACATTGATGTCGAAAACGCGCCGCATGCGCTCGACGCTCATATCGGCAAGATGCGCGCGCGGCGCGACCACGCCGGCATTGACGACAACGCCGTCGAGCGGGCCAAGCGCCCGCACCGCGCCTTCGAACATTTCGAGCACATCCGCCTCGAAGGCGACATCGCCATGCAGCGCGACCGCCTTGCCGCCCGCGCGCTCGATCTCCTTGACCACCGCCAGCGCGCCCGCCTCGTCGCGCACATAATTGACGCCGACCGACCAGCCGCGCCGGCCCGCCAGCAAAGCGGCGGCGCGGCCGATGCCGCGCGAGGCGCCGGTGATGAGAATGGTCTTGGACATGAAGCCTCAGGGGAATTCAGCGAATAAAAGACCGCGGGAGCGGCAAAACGCATGATTTCATCTATAGTTTTCGCCTCCATCCGCCAAGCGAAATGAGGAGCCATTCATGCGGCTGTTCGCCTCTGCGATCCTGATGATATTGTCAACCGTTCCGGTGGCTTACGCCGATGATTGCGCCGACCAGACGCAACAGGGCCTCGATAAATGCGCGGGCGTGGCCTATGCCAAAGCCGACGCGGCGCTCAACAGCGTCTATAAGGAAATCATCCGGCGGCTGAAGGACGATGCGGCGACGACCAAGCTGCTGGTCACGGCGCAAAAAGCGTGGATCGCCTATCGCGACGCTGAATGCGCCTTCTCCAGCTCCGCCAGCGCCGGCGGCACCATCTATCCGATGGTCGTCACGATCTGCCTGGAGGCGGTGACGACAGAGCGGACCAAGGCGCTCGGCGCCTATCTGAAATGCGAGGTGGGGGATACGGGGTGCCCTGTGCCGGGGAAGTAGGGCGCGAACCACTAGAAGCGCAAAACGGGTACCCTATAGCAGCCGTGGCCGCCAGAGCGTCAAAGGATAGCGCCGCCCCTCATCGGCCCGGCTCCGCCGGGCGCCTTCTCCCGCTTCGCGAGAGAAGGGAAACGCGCGCCGGCCTTCTCAGAACGGAATATCGTCGTCGATATCCCCTCCGCCGCTCGCCAGCGCGGGCTTGCGGTCGACGGGCGAGGAGCGGCCGAAGCTGGAGCCGCCGGACGAGCGCTCTTCGCCGCCGCCAAAGCTCTCGCCCCCGCCGCCGCCCTTTGCGTCGAGCAGCGTCAGTTCGCCGCGAAAGCGCTGCAGCACGACTTCGGTCGTATATTTCTCGGCGCCCGAGGCGTCGGTCCATTTGCGCGTCTGCAACTGGCCTTCGACATAGACCTTGCTGCCCTTCTTGCAATATTGCTCGACGATCTTGCCGATGCCGTCGTTGAAGATCACGACATTATGCCATTCGGTCTTTTCCTTGCGCTCGCCGGTGGTCTTGTCGCGCCAGTTCTCCGACGTCGCGATGCGGATGTTGACCACCTGATCGCCGGAATTGAGCCGGCGCACCTCGGGGTCGCGGCCCAGATTGCCCACCAGAATGACTTTATTGACGCTGCCCGACATATCGCTCTCCTACCGCCGTCCAACGACGCGCGCTCATAATCTTTGCTCAGCCTTCGCCCAAACTAACGCTTTGCGGCCGCCAATGCCGCCCCCGATCGCACTTGTCCACAGTCAGCGCATCCCGCCGTCATTTGGCGCAGCGCGCTTTCGCACTACATTAGGGGAACGACTTCCCACCGTTCTCTTTTTGTTCTAGCATCGCTCCCGGCGCGGCGCAAGCCCGCCCGCAGCGATTCGTTTGTCCCCGTGAAGGTTCCCATGGCGAGCCCCAAACCCATTAAGAAGCCCGCGCGCGTCAAGTCCGCCGCGCCCGTCGTCACCGCCGTCGAAAGATTGTTCGACGGCCGCGCCATCACAGTGCGCGGCGCGCGCGAGCATAATCTGAAGAACGTCGATCTGACGATCCCGCGCGACAAGCTCGTCGTGTTCACCGGCCTGTCGGGATCGGGCAAGTCGTCGCTCGCTTTCGATACGATCTATGCCGAGGGCCAGCGCCGCTATGTCGAGTCGCTGTCGGCCTACGCCAGGCAGTTCCTCGAAATGATGCAAAAGCCCGATGTCGACCAGATCGACGGGCTTTCGCCGGCGATCGCCATCGAGCAGAAGACGACGTCGAAGAATCCACGCTCGACGGTCGGCACCGTCACCGAAATCCACGATTACATGCGCCTGCTCTGGGCGCGCGTCGGCATCCCCTATTCGCCGGCGACCGGCCTGCCGATCGAGAGCCAGACGATTTCGCAGATGGTCGATCGCGTGCTGGCGCTGCCTGAGCGCACGCGGCTGTTCCTAATCGCGCCGGTCATTCGCGGCCGCAAGGGCGAGTATCGCAAGGAAATCGCCGATTTCATGAAGCGCGGCTTCCAGCGCCTGAAAATCGACGGCGAGTTCTACGAGATCGCCGACGCGCCGACGCTCGACAAGAAGTTCAAACACGACATCGACGTGGTGGTCGACCGCCTGATCGTGCGCGCCGATATGGCGAGCCGGCTCGCCGAGAGTTTCGAGACCGCGCTGGAGCTCGCCGACGGCATTGCGATCGTCGAATTCGCCGATGCGCCCGCCGAAGGCGGCGAGCCGCGCCGCATCATGTTCTCCTCGAAATTCGCTTGTCCGGTGTCGGGCTTCACGATTCCCGAGATCGAGCCGCGGCTGTTCTCGTTCAACAATCCGTTCGGCGCCTGCCCGACCTGCGGCGGCCTCGGGTCGCAGATGAAGGTCGATCCCGATCTTGTCGTTCCCGACAGCCGCCTGACCCTGCGCAAGGGCGCCATCGCGCCCTGGGCGAAATCGACCTCGCCCTATTATGCCCAAACGCTGGAGGCGCTCGGCCGCCATTACAAATTCCGCCTCGACGCCCCCTGGGCCGAACTGCCGGCCAAAGCGCGCGACGTGATTCTCAACGGCTCGGGCGACGAAGACGTGCGTATGGCCTATGAGGACGGCTTGCGCTCTTACGAAGTGAAGAAGCCGTTCGAAGGCGTCGTCACAAACCTCGAGCGCCGCTATCGCGAGACGGAAAGCGAATGGTCGCGCGAGGAAATTTTGCGCTATATGAGCGCGACGCCCTGCGCCGCCTGCAAAGGCTATCGCCTGAAGCCCGAAGCGCTGGCGGTGAAAATCGACGGCCAGCATATCGGCGAAGTCAGCCTGCTGTCGGTGAAGGCCGCCGTCGATTGGGCGCGCGGGCTGCCAGAGAAACTCGATTCCAAGCGCAACGAAATCGCCCAGCGCATCCTCAAGGAAATCGGCGACCGTCTGACCTTCCTGCGCGACGTCGGCCTCGACTATCTCACGCTCGCGCGCGCCTCCGCCACGCTGTCGGGCGGCGAAAGCCAGCGCATCCGGCTCGCTTCGCAGATCGGCTCGGGCCTGACCGGCGTGCTCTATGTGCTCGACGAACCGTCGATCGGCCTGCATCAGCGCGACAATGCGCGGCTGCTCGATACGCTGCGGCGATTGCGCGGCCTCGGCAATAGCGTGATCGTCGTCGAGCACGACGAAGATGCGATTCTCGCCGCCGATTATGTCGTCGATGTCGGCCCCGGCGCCGGCATCCACGGCGGCGAAATCGTCGCCAAAGGCACGCCGGCGGAGATCATCGCCAATCCCAATTCGCTGACCGGCCAGTATCTGTCCGGCGCGCGCGCGATCCCCGCCCCCGCACGCCGCCGCGCCGCCAAGCCGGGCCGTGAGATCAAAATCGTCGGCGCGCGCGGCAATAATCTGAAGGACGTTTCGGCAACCATTCCGCTCGGCCTGTTCACTTGCGTGACCGGCGTCTCCGGCGGCGGCAAATCGACCCTGGCGATCGACACGCTCTATAAGGCGGTGGCGCGCAATCTCAATGGCGCGAGCGAACATCCCGCGCCTTACGATCGCATCGAAGGATTGCAGCAACTCGACAAGGTCATCGACATCGACCAGTCGCCGATCGGCCGCACGCCGCGCTCCAATCCCGCCACCTATACCGGCGCCTTCACGCCGATGCGCGAATGGTTCGCCGGCATGCCCGAAGCCAAGGCGCGCGGCTATCAGGCCGGGCGCTTTTCGTTCAACGTGAAAGGCGGGCGCTGCGAGGCGTGCCAGGGCGACGGCGTCATCAAGATCGAAATGCACTTTTTGCCCGACGTCTATGTCACCTGCGATGTCTGCAAGGGCAAGCGTTACGATCGCGAAACGCTGGAGGTGAAATACCGCGACCGCTCGATCGCCGACGTGCTCGACATGACGGTTGAAGAGGCGGCCGTGCTGTTCAAGGCGGTGCCCTCCATTCGCGACAAGATGGAGACGCTGGTGCGGGTCGGCCTCGGCTATGTCAAGGTCGGCCAGCAGGCGACCACATTGTCGGGTGGCGAGGCTCAGCGCGTCAAACTCGCCAAGGAATTGTCGCGCCGCTCGACCGGGCGCACGCTCTATATCCTTGACGAGCCGACCACCGGTCTGCATTTCCACGACGTCGCCAAATTGCTCGAAGTGCTGCACGAGCTCGTCGACCAGGGCAATTCGATGGTGGTGATCGAGCACAATCTCGAAGTGGTGAAGACCGCCGACTGGATCATCGACATGGGTCCGGAAGGGGGCGACGGCGGCGGCGAAGTCGTCGCCATGGGCACGCCCGAAGACATCGCGCGCAACAAACGCAGCCATACCGGCGAATATCTGCGCGCCGTGCTGGCGCGAAGGCCGGAACGCAAGCGACGCGAAGAGGCGGCCGAGTAAAGCGCGGCTCCCCTCTCCCGAAGCTACGGCATTCACACGAGTGATTCCCATTAGGGTCGATGTGTGATTCAAGCGCCTTTTGTTGCGGGGCGCGATGGGTCATGGC
>NZ_LMUI01000008.1:224043-283548 GCF_009765995.1 Methylocapsa sp. S129 | reverse complement strand
CTCACCCGCCAGCGCCGCAAGGGCCTCGTTCACGATAGCTCAGATCGTGCGCAACGGGTGGCTCTTTCCAACCCGAGATTCGAGATCACATAACTGAAGAGAGATCCAGACCGTTCGTCCCCGCCTCGCATGATTCAGTCCCCGCAGCAGCGCGGACGTACAGAATCACGCCACGGTTCCCGTGGCCAGAGCCTTTTTTGAATAGCCTGCTAGTGAGGGTCACCAGGGTGAGAGATTGATCCGAATAGCGCGTGACCTCGAGAGGAAAGCTATGGCAGAATCTAAACTCTTTAGACATTCGACGACGCAGCATGCGATCAAGGGGAACCGAGACGTGAAGCTTTCAAGCTCAGGATTTGAGCATTCGGCGCTGCGGCGACAGCCGGTAGCACAATCGAACTCGACGCTTACGGAACGCCTGGGACCCGACACGTTTGCCGAACACTTCTGGCGTTCTTGCCCGTTCCAGCAAGAACATAGAATGGCAGGGTCGCTGGCGCTCTTCCGCGCGCCTCGCCGCTTGGCTGACCATTTTAGCACGCCTCCTGTGAAAGGAATCTCGATCCGCATGAACCGCTCCCGCAGGGATGGCTCCAAGATAGTGGATTACGGCGCTGGACGAATCAGGAGCTCTCTTGACCGACATTACAACGTGGCGCCTGCGAATTTGGTCAGTAGCTGCGAACTTTCATCCGAAGTCGACTTCCTGGCGCTAGAGTTCTCGCCCGACGCGTTCAAAGAGCATCTCGGCGACCGCAGCGATCTGGGTCGTCTTCACGCCGAATGCCAGAGAGACGAGTTGGTCATGCAACTCGTTGAACGCATTTGGCAAGAAAGCGCCGAAGGAATCACAAGACTCGAGGCCGACGGGCTTAGCATCGCCCTAGTGACTCTTCTGGTTCGCGCGTCGCGATCCGATTTCCAAAGGCCGGATGGGCCTCGCGCCCTCAACAACCGTCAGCTCAACCGTTTATTCGAATACGTCGAAAGTCACCTTGCGGACGATCTCAGCGTTGTTGACCTGGGCCGCGCGATCGGTTGTTCGACAACGGAGATTACTTCGAGCCTTCGCGCCGCCACCGGAACCTCTCCATGGCAATTTGTGTTGCTGCGGCGGCTCGAACGAGCAAAGAGCCTGTTGGCTTCGAGCCAGCATGCGATGAGCGAAATCGCATTAGAGTGTGGGTTTTCTTCATCGCAACACTTCGCGACCGCATTCAAGAAGCAGCTTGGAACAACGCCGGGCGCCTATCGGCGGGACTGGAAATCTTAGTCCAGGGTCCTGTCCGTGTAATCGGCTTGCCGTTGAGTACGGCCCCTTCCTCGCCTCGCTGCCTCGCGCATTCATGCGACGAGATATCGGAAGCGCAATGCCTAATTCTCGATCACCCAAGAATGGGTCTCTGACGTTAATTGGGTGAGGCCGATGCGCTATTGCTGCGACGATAGCAGATCACCCAGTCGCTTGACTCTCCTGGCGAGGAGTGTCCGCGAACTGATCCGCAACAACCCGGCGGCACGATCAAATTCCTTCCTTGATTTTGAACATCTTGCGGAATCTTGAACGTCAGTGAGCCAGAAGACTGCTACCGCTAGTTTCGGGAGAGGCTCTGCGCAGCGCGCAACCCACCTTTCGGATGGCGAACAAACATCGCCGACGAACCTCATACCCATAGGCAGGAGCGGCGGTCTCGGACCAATGACCTGTCGTGACGGTCCACAAAGGAAATGTCGCTATGGTCGACTGCCGGGTCGACGCGCTGAGCGTGGAGCGCCTCAGCGCAAGGAGCGCTGTGGCTTAACGCTCAAAAGTCGCGCCGGGGGACCGCTACTCGCTTGCACAATGTTTGTTCGAGAAATGGAAGGATATTCAATGACGAGCTCACCGCATTTCAAGCCGGATACCTGCGCCCTCGTGCTGATCGATCATCAGGTTGGAACGATACAATTGATCAAGAATATCACTTCCGATCAGTCGATTCGCAATGCCGTCGTGCTCGGCAAGGCCGCGCTCGCCTTTGAGATGCCGATCGTCATGACATCAAGCATGGAAGATCATATGCAAGGGCCACTCCATCAGTCCCTCCAGCGCGCGCTGTCCGACGCCTATGCCGCGCGAATCAAACGGACTGGCATAGTCAATGCTTGGGACGACCCTAACTTCAAGAAAGCGGTCGAGGCGACCGGCCGGCGTCAGTTGATAATGGCCGCGGTCACCACCGATATCTGCCTTGTCTTTCCAGCGATCAGCGCGGTCGAAGCGGGCTTTGAGGTCCAGGCTGTGCTCGATGCGAGCGGTTCGAGTTTCGAGATCGGCGAAGAAACGTCACGGCGGAGGATGGAGCGGGCCGGCGTCTGGTTGACGTCGACCAACACGATGGTCGCGGAACTGGTACATAATTGGGCCACGCCACAAGGCATGAAGCTCGTTCCTTTGATCGCCGCCAATCCGCCGATGCTTCCGGTCGATTGAGGACCGATCGGATGATCGCCGCGCGCGCACGGAGCGATTTCCGGTTTTCGGAGGCAGACCGTCGCGTTCGACAGCGTTCGACTTCATTATCGGACTGGCGGCGACCCCAAATGGCCGACCCGTCATTCTGACCGCCCGGAGAGGCTCCTGACCTGTGAGCCGAGCAAGGAGACGCGAAATGACTGACACCCCAAACACGACTTCGCAACCGATCCCCACAATTCCGCCCGACGACCCAAAGCGTCGATTGACCGTCGCCGATCCGGACGGGGTCGGAATGCCGCGCATCTCAGTCGTCGGCAACAACTACACGATTCTGGTATCGGGCGCTCAGACAGCCGGGCGTTATTGCCTCATCGACATGCTCGTTCCCGACGGCGGCGGCCCACCGCCGCACCGCCACGATTTCGAGGAAATGTTCACTCTGCTGGAGGGCGAGTTGGAGTTCACCTTCCGCAGCGAGACACAAACCGTCCGCGCTGGGTCTACCGTCAATGTCCCAGCGAACGCTCCGCATGTGTTCAAAAACAAGTCCGGTAAGATGGCGCATATGCTCTGCATGTGCACGCCGGCTGGGCAAGAGGAGTTCTTCCTAGCGGTCGGCTTCCCCGTCGACAGCCGGACGTCGCCGCCGCCGAAGCCCAGCAAGGAAGAGCAAGCAGAGAAGGGCCGGCTTCTCGCTACGCTGCTGCCGAAATACCGGACCGAAATGGTGAAGGCGTAAGCGGGCAGACCGCTCCGCCGACTTGGGAAAGCCGCCTGACGAAGCTCTGCCGGGGTCGGATGGCTCCGCGACCCGTTCCCGTGGCCAGGGCCTTTTTCAACAGCCTGCTAGACGAGCATGACGGCGTACTTCGTCATGCCGTCGCGATGGCGGCCATCTGGACACTTGGGATGCGCGCCAAACGTGGGCAGATCATTGAGTATGGAAAGCGAAAAGGGATTATTGCTTGGCGGCTCGCCGCCTAAAACTCTCAATGGCTGAGCCGTTCGAGACCTGGGGGGTGCGATGTTGAAAATTGCCATCATAGTGTCCGCGCTCGCGCTCTCGACGCCGTCATTCGCGTTCGAGATGAATCCGGAATGCCTTGCCGCAGGGTTCACGCCCGGCAATGGCCATGGCGGAATCGGCTGCACCTGCGCGTTGTCGCTGGGCGGCAGTATTCGCCCCATGCGTGGCTCCTTAACCAGACACCAATTCGTTTGACGACGTACTTTCCAGGACCAGTTTGTGGCATGCCGTCGAAAGGGCGCCATCGAGCTTGGCCTCAACGGAAATGCCGATAGCCCGCCAGCAAGTGGGAATTGAGTCGACATCCGTGACGGCAAACTTGGCCGCAGGCTCGCGATGCTCAAACGCTCACCCCGGCTCGCCAAGCGCGGAGCGGAACAGCTCTGTATCGGCATATTCGGTGAGCGCGGCGACCTGGCCGTTGCGGAATTCGAACAGCCAGCAATAATCGTTCTCATAGGGCCGGCCGTCGCGGGTGACGTTCTGGCCGCGCCCCTCCACCACGACAATGTCGCCTTCGGCGATGAAGCGCCGCGCATGGGTCTTCATCGGCTGCGCCAGGACGCGGCGCAGCGGCGCGATCAGATCGTTGAGGATCGCGGCCTTGCCGCGATAGGTTTTCGACCAGCCGGTCGTCCCCCTGATCGTCCAGTTCGCGTCTTCGGCCAAGGCGTCGAGGAAGGGACGGCCGTCGCCCTTGGCGGTTTGCGCGAAGACATGCTCGAGGCGCGCGCGGTTGGAGGCGAAGGTGGGTTCGGTCATATCTGGCTTTCCTTTCCTGCAAGGGTCCGCGCGCCGGCCAGATGCACGGCGGCGAAGGCGGCAAGTTCGTTCTCCATTTCGGCGGCGCTGGCGCTGCGGCTCGCCAGCTCCGCGCCGCCCAGATAAAGCGCGCGCGCGAGCCGCGCGGCGCTCGGCGCAAGCGCGGCGTCGGCGGCCATCGCATCGGCCAGCGCCTTGAGGATCGCTTCGTCGAGCGCGGCGAAAATGTCGCCGGCCATCGCGTCCTTGGCGGAAAAGAGCTCGGCGGCATGCGCCGAGCCGCGCACGAGCGCGAACACCATCCGGTGCTTGGCGATCACGCTTTGCGCGAGGCGCGCATCGAGCGGCGTCTCGGGTTGCGCCAGCGCCCGCTCGACCGCGCAGCGCAGCAGGCGCGCCATACGCGCGCAGACCGCGAGATAAAGCGCATCCTTGTTCTCGAAATGACTGTAGAGGGTCGCCTTGGCGACGCTGGCCTCGCGCGCCACCAGCTCCATCGTGACGGCGCGGAAGCCGAACCGCTTGAACGCCTCCTCGGCGGCGCGGATGATGCGCTTGAGCCGGGCGTTTTCGTCAGTCTCGGGACGTGAGGGCGAATTGGACATGAACGAACCATACGAAATTCGTTCAATATGTCAATTCAGCGATTCGCGCGCGTTGAGACCGCGCATTCCGCGGCGCGCGAAACTAAACCGCCTCGTAAACCTTTGATAAATCGCGATTCGCGGGAGTAAACTGGATCGGCGCGCGGTCTTGCGCCAATTTACTCGCGAGCCATGCAAGAATCTGTAATCTACCGGATATGAGTCATCGCTTCCGCGACCCCTTTTTCGCCGCCGCGGCGGCGCGGCGCGGCTATCATCATGGCAGCCTGAAGGACACGCTGGTCGAGGCCGCGCGCGCGCTGATCGCCGAACGCGGCGCCGCGGGCTTCACCCTCGCCGAAGCGGCCAAGCTCGCCGGCGTCACGCCGGCGGCGCCCTATCGGCATTTCACCGACCGCAACGCTTTGCTCAGCGAACTGGCGCGGCGCGGCTTCGACGCTTTCGGCGCGCGCCTCAACCAGGCCTGGGGCGGCGGACTGCCCGGCCCGGTCGCAGCTTTATGGCGCATGGGCGAGGCCTATCTCGATTTTGCGCGGGACGAGCCCGGCTATTACGCCGCGATGTTCGGCGATGCGCGCGTGCTCGGCGATCCCTCGGCGCTGGCTTCAAGCCTGGCCGCGCTCGGCGCGCTGCGCGCCGCCGCCGCGGCGGTGCTTGGCGGCGCCGGCGCTTCGGACGCCGACGGGCGCCGGCTCGGCGCGCAGATCTGGGCGGTCGCGCATGGCGTGGCGAGCCTGGTCCATTCCGGCCATTTCGCTAATTCCGCGGAGGATTCCGATCCCAAAGCGATTCTGGGCGAAAGCATCGCCGCGCTGATCGACAAGGCGCTGCGCGATCAGATACGCGAAAAGGTCAGATAAACCGGCCGGCGCCCCTCGCGCAGCGCTTTGGCTTCATAGCGCGTACCCTCCCAATCGGGCCATGTTCGGCGCCAATCGTCGGCCTCGCCGGCGCGCCAGACAAAATCCGGCGACGCGAGGAAGCGCCGCAGCGTCCAGCCCGCGTAATCGTCGATATCGGTGGCGAAGCGCAATTCGGCCCCGGGACGCAGCACCCGGGCGAGTTCGCCGATCATAGGCTCTGAGATCAGCCGGCGCTTGTTCTGCCGGCGCTTGGGCCAAGGGTCGGGGTAGAGGATGAAGGCGCGGGACAGGGAAGCCGCCGGCAAATGGGCGATCAGCGCGCCCGCGTCGCCCGCGCGCAGCCTGATATTGTCGAGCCGCTCCTCCTCGACGCCGGCCAGCGCCTTGGCGACGCCGTTGATGAAAGGCTCGCAGCCGATGAAGCCGACATCGCGATGGGCTTTGGCCTGGGCCAGCAGATGCTCGCCGCCGCCAAAACCGATCTCAAGCCAGATCTCTTTGGGCGTAAAGGGAAAGAGCCCGGCGCCGTCGCCGAGCGTCGCCGGATCGATCTCGAGCTTCGGCAGGCGCTCGGCGATCAGCGACGCGTGATAGGTGCGCAGCGTCTTGCCGCGGCTGCGCCCATAGAGCGCGCGCCGCGGCGCTTCGTCCGCGTCAAAGCCCGTCAGGAGACGAGGCCGCGCAACTGGCTCGCCAGATCGGTCTTTTCCCATGAGAAGCCGCCGTCGGCGTCGGGCTGTCGGCCGAAATGGCCATAGGCGGAGGTGCGCGCATAGATCGGCTTGTTCAAGCCGAGATGTTCGCGGATGCCGCGTTGCGAGAGGTTCATGACGTCCATCAGCGCCGTCTCGAGCTTGCCCTCGTCGATATGCCCCGTGCCGTGCAGATCGGCATATATCGACAGCGGCCGGGCGACGCCGATCGCATAGGACAATTGGATCGTGCAGCGCTCGGCAAAACCCGCGGCGACAACGTTTTTGGCGAGATAGCGGGCGGCATAGGCGGCCGAGCGATCGACCTTGGTGGGATCCTTGCCCGAAAACGCGCCCCCGCCATGCGGCGCGGCGCCGCCGTAGGTGTCAACGATGATCTTGCGCCCGGTAAGGCCGCAATCGCCGTCGGGGCCGCCGATGAAGAATTTGCCGGTCGGATTGATGTGCCAGACGGTCTTGGGCGTGATCCAGCCGGCCGGCAGCGCCTTCTCGACGTAGGGACGCACGATGCGGCTGACGTCGTCTGACGACAGGGATTCGTCGGTATGCTGGTGCGAGACGACGATCTGCGTCGCTTCGACCGGCTTGCCGTTTTCGTAGCGCACCGTCACCTGGCTCTTGGCGTCGGGCCCGAGGTGTTTTTCGGCGCCCGAGCGGCGAGCGTCCGAGAGATTCTTCAAGATTTTATGCGCATAATAGAGCGGCGCCGGCATCAGTTCGGGCGTCTCGTTGCAGGCGTAGCCGAACATGATGCCCTGGTCGCCTGCGCCCTCGTCCTTATTGCCCAAGGCGTCGACGCCCTGCGCGATATCGGCCGATTGGGCGTGCAGCAGGATTTCAACATTGGCGTTGCGCCAGTGAAAGCCGTCCTGTTCGTAGCCAATGTCTTTGACCGCCGCGCGCGCGGCGTCTTCGACAGCCCCGGCGCCTAGGTTAGGGCCGCGAACCTCGCCTGCGATCACGATACGGTTGGTGGTCGCCAGCGTCTCGCAGGCGACGCGGATCTGGTAGGGATCGATGCCGGCCTTCACGCCTTCGCGAAAGTAGAGATCGACGATTTCATCCGATATCCGGTCGCAGACCTTGTCGGGATGGCCTTCAGAAACGGATTCACTGGTAAATTGAAAGTTCTTGCGGGTCACCGAAAGGTCTCCAATTGCGTCGGCTTGAAGCGCAACAGGTCCACCTCAACGCGTCAGATTTCACGCGTTGGGTTCGCGGCAGGCGCCCAAAGAGGGCGTGTTTCTGACAGGCGTCGTTCGTCAGGTCAAGCGATTCTATAGAATATGTTCTTTATAACGAACGCCCTGCCCATGGTTGCTAGGATTTGGCGGGACCGCCCTTGGCCGGCTCTTCGGAATCCTGGGCGAGCGAGGTCACCAGATCGAGAATCCTCCGACGCACCTTGGGGTCGCGGATAAGCGCGAAAGCTCTATTCAACTGCAACCCTTCCGAGGTCAAAAGGAAGTCGACGACGTAAGAACTGGCCTCCGGCTCGGCAAAGCCGGCTGCTGGCGCATCTCCCGACGGCGCGCCTTCAAAGAAAAAAGCTGGAGGAACCTGCAGGATCCGGGCGAGCTCCTGCAATCGGCTCGCGCCGATGCGGTTGGCGCCTTTTTCATATTTCTGGATCTGCTGAAACGTGATGCTGAGGGCGACTCCAAGCTTTTCCTGACTCAGGCCCATCAGCATGCGCCGCATTCGCAAACGGGCGCCAACATGTCTGTCGATCGGATTAGGAATTTTCTTCATCGACAGAATATTCCAGAATCTCGCCTTGACGCGGCGTCGGCTTTGGAGCGCCGATGGAATCGTAGTCTACGCTCATGATGCGCGCAATGAGCGCTCCAATGCGGACCAATCGAGCAATTGCCGCCGGCAGGCGACTTTCGGCTGCCGATTCAACCTAACAAAGCGTTGATCTGTCCCCCGATTGCCCGCGCCAACGCCTTTGTCGACTTGCGCTGCGACCGGGCGCGGTGATATGCGCGCTGCTTGCGTCAAAAAGCGCAATGCGGAGGGGTGGCCGAGCGGCTGAAGGCGCACGCCTGGAAAGTGTGTATGCGGGAAACCGTATCGCGGGTTCGAATCCCGCCCCCTCCGCCAGTCCAACTTGACGGGTGCGCCCGCATGTTGTTGCTCGCCAAAAGATTCTGAAGGACAGGGCGATATGAATCCCATCGCGGTGCTGAAGCGTTTTTTTGCGAGTTTCGACCAATCCACTCATATGCTGGGCGAAATCCGCGATGAAATCGGCAATCTCGCAGCGGTGATCGATCGGAGATTGAAGCATGGGAGCGCTGCTGAGCCCTCAAGCATTGCCGCCCACAACGCAGACGCGCTCGTCCGAAGACCTATTCCGACTGAGCCTTTGGGGCCATCGAGCGCCAAGAGCGGAACGCCGCTCTACCAGCGCCGGAAAATAGAAGAGGTGAATGATCTGGCAAGCTATGTCCATGCTTTCGATGGCCTGACGCCCTATTCGGGCGTGCCGAAACAAGGTTTCTATCCCGACTGGACGGGCGCGATGACAGACGCCATGTTCCGGGAATGGACCGGAATGAAGCGTGACGAAGTCGGCGGCAAACACATCGAGACGCGGCTTCCCACGATGGCGGATGGGGAGGGCTGGTTCGAATCCATCGATTCTGTCGAAGCGGCGCGCGAGGCGAACGGCCGGTTCGTCATGGTTACGCTCGGGGCCTGTTATGGCGCGCAAGCCGTGGGGAGCTATCGCGTGTTGCAACAACTCAATCCTATGCCATGCAAGCTCGTCGCGGTCGAACCCGAACCTGATAATCTGAAATGGGTCAGGCAACATTTCCTCGACAACGGAATCAACCCGGACGATCACTGGATCGTCGGCTCGGCGATCAGCGACACGCGCCAGCCGGTTTTCTTTCCCGTGGGGGCGCCGGGAACAGGCGCGCAGAACTCCTTTTCCACCAACGAGCCCGCAGCCCGCGAGAATTACGTCAAAGCTTTGAGCTCAAGTCGTCAGCGCGATGAAGCGCTCAAGAACCTCCTGCTCTCGAACAGCACCGGGTTGATGAAGAACTTGACAGGCGATGGCAAATTCAATGCCGAAATCAAACTCGTCAGCGCCGTGACGCTCGACGACATTCTCAGTCCCTTCGATCTTGTCGACTATCTCGAGGTCGACATTCAGCAATCGGAAATCATCGTCATTCCGCCTTTCATGAATCTCCTGAAGAGGAAGGTCCGCCGCATCCATCTGGGAACGCATGGCAAGGACGTGCATAGCAAGCTCTTAAACTTGTTCCGGCGTGAAGGCTGGGACATCATTTTCACCTATGCGCCAAACACAGATTTTGAGACCCCCTATGGCAATTTCTCGATGAACGACGGCGTCCTGACTGTCCGCAACCCGGATTTATGAGCTCACCCCCTGCAATGGAAAGCGTATCCTTTTTCCACTGATCAAACCGCTTTATTCCAGTCGCCCGGCATCAAGCGCCGCATGGTCCGTTCACTGAACCGAGCGGCGAGCCTCCGAAATAAGCGGGTTTGCCAAGCACGCTTCGATCACCTAGAAGGCTCGCGGCTTGGCTATGGGGTGGGATCGCGCCTGAACGGGCGCAGCTCGCGCCATCGCCAATCTCAAGCGATACGCCGCGCCGTTCGCTTTTGACGCGGATGATCATTCCAATCGAGGATTTCAATGGGACGTTTGCTTGAAATTGTCACGCCACTGCATACGGCGACGAAGCGCGACTATATGGCGCGCATGAACGACGACAAGATCGCCTGTTCGCTCAAGGCGCGCGAATACGAGGCCGACTATTGGGACGGCGATCGCCGTTTCGGCTATGGCGGTTACCGGTTCATCGAGGGACGCTGGGCGCCCGTCGCCAAGGCGCTGATCGAGACCTATGGCCTGAAAGACGGCTCCAGCGTGCTGGACGTGGGCTGCGGCAAGGGCTTCCTGCTCTATGAAATGCAGAAAATACTGCCGGGGCTGAAGGTGACCGGTTTCGACGTTTCGCAGCACGGCCTCAAGAACGCGCACGAAAAGGTCAAACCCTATCTTTATACCTACCGCGCTCAGGACCCCTATCCCTATGGCGACGACAATTTCGATCTCGTCATCTCGTTAGGCACGCTGCACAACCTGCGGCTGTTCGAGCTTGAAACCGCCGTCCAGGAAATCGAGCGCGTCGGCAAGAACAAATACATCATGGTCGAAGGCTACCGTAATGTCGCCGAGATGCACAATCTTGAGTGCTGGGCGTTGACCGCCGAATCCATTCTCCACACATCCGAGTGGATATGGCTCTACAATATGTTCGGATTTACCGGCGACTACGAATTCATTTACTTCGAGTGATCTGGACAAACCCATGGATGTGAAAACCGCCAAAGCCGCGATTCTCGTCGAATCGCGCAAGCCTCTCGTTGTCGACGAGATCGCGCTGCCCGACGCGCTGTCATTCCTGCAAGTGCTGGTCAAAGTGCACACATCCAGCATTTGCGGCGCGCAGATCAACGAGATCGACGCCGTCAAGGGGACGGACAAGTTTCTGCCGCACCTGTTGGGGCACGAAGCGCTCGCCACCGTGATCGACACGGGACCAGGCGTCACCAGTTGCAAGCGCGACGATCTGGTCATCATGCACTGGCGGCCGGGCAAAGGCATGCAGTCGACGCCGCCGGCCTATTCCTGGAACGGGCGCAAGGTGAATGCGGGCTGGGTGACGACATTCAACGAATATGCCGTTGTTTCCGAAAACCGCGTCACGCCAGTGCCGGCCTCGATCGATAAACGGAGTGCGCCGCTACTCGGCTGCGCGGTCACAACGGCGCTCGGCGTCATCAACAATGACGCGCAAGTGGGCGTGGGCGAATCCGTGGTCGTCTTTGGCGTCGGCGGCGTCGGCCTGAACGTCGTGCAGTTCGCGGCGATGGTCGGCGCTTATCCGATCATCGCCGTAGATCGGCTCGACAACAAGCTCGCGATGGCCCAGCGCTTCGGCGCGACGCATATCATCAATTCGGAGATGGAGGCCGACGTCGCCGGCAAAATCCGCGCGCTCGTCGGAGCGGACGGCGTCGACAAAGTCATCGAGACCACTGGCGTCAAAGGCCCGATTGAACTTGGCTACGACCTCACCGCCAAGAAGGGCCGCTGCATTCTCGTCGGCGTGCCGCGCGAGAAGGTTGAAATCTATACCTTGCCGCTGCATTTCGACAAAGTGCTGAAGGGATCGGAGGGCGGCCAGTGCCAGCCCGCTCGCGACATTCCCCGCCTGGTGCGCCTCGCGGAAGCCGGGAAAATCAACTACGACGGCATCATCACTGACGAATTTCCGCTTGAGAAGATCAACGACGCGCTGGAATTGATGCGGAGCGGAAAGTCGGGGCGAATTCTTCTGAATATTTCGTGATTGCAGCATGCGGCAATCGCAGTGCGACGATGGATGGCGTGCAGAAGGCATGATCCAGCCGTGATGGTTAGCCGTGGGATTTGAACATAGCCGATGACGAGATCACTCTTCGCACGCGCCGCCAATCGCGCTACCGCTGTTTTCAATCGAACGGCGGTCAACCCGTTTGCGCTTCCCTTCGACGACAAGAAGAAGCGCGTTTTCCTTGAGCGTTTGGCCGATCCCAAGACGCGCGCCGCGTTTACTGATTTCTTTGTCCGCGAAATCCTGGCGCATGACCATCATAGCATTTTTTGGGGCGATCGCCTGCTCACGATCGATAAGGCGATGGGCTTCTTCGAAGACCCCGCTTTCGCCAAGGCTTGGGAAAGCGTTCGCGGCGCGCATGAATACGATCAATACGACAATCGCCAGTCGATCGCATGGCGTATGCACACGCTGGTTTGGGCCGCCCGCCAGGCCTTGCAACTCCCCGAGGGCGATTTCGTGGAATGTGGCGTCTTCCAGGGCGATATGTCGTTCGTGGTTTACCAGGCCGCCGGAATCGCAGGCTCCGGTCGCCGCATGCATCTCTTCGATTCATTCGACGGCATTGATCCGGCGCGCGCCGCTGATGGCGAATACGGCCGGAGTTCGAATTATATTGCTGAATCGAATGTCCATTATCAGCGTCCCGGGCTTTATGAATCGGTGCGCGATCGGTTCGCCTCAATGCCCGAAGTCTCGGTCCATAAAGGCTTTCTCCCTGAGGCGTTGCAGGGACGGACGCCGGAAAAGATTGCCTGGCTTCACATCGATCTCAATGCGGCAATACCCGAGGTGGAGACGCTGGGGGTCCTGTTCGACCGCGTCGTGCCTTCGGGCGCCGTGATCCTCGACGACTACGGTTGGCTGGTGTTGCGCGGACAGAAGGACGCCGAAGATGCGTTCTTCGCCAAGCGCGGCTATACCGTGCTGGAGCTGCCGACCGGCCAGGGTCTGGTGATCAAGCGGCCCGAAAGCGATCGCACGTTTGTCGGCTTTCGCCATGAAGAGACCGCTAGCGCCGATCTAAAGCCAACGCTGCTGGTGGAATATGCCGACGTCTTTTCGGGCATCGCGCCTTGGTCGGGCCGCCTGGCAGGCGGCTATTCCGCGGATTTCCTTGGGATAAAAACCGACCACAAGTTTTTGCCGCTGACGAATTTCCCCCCTGAAGACAAGATCGAACGCGATGTGCGCACGCGTCTTCCCCGAATCGAGGATGGCGAGCTTTGGTTTGAAGCCGCGAACTGGGTGGAAGCCGCAAGAGACGCCCGGGATCGCTTCGTGATGATCACGCTCGGGGCCAATTACGGCGCCCAGGCGGTCGGCGCTTGCATGGCTTTGCGCGCTCTGAACCCCATGCCTTGCAAACTCGTCGCCGTTGAACCCGTGCCCGAGAATCTCGCGTGGACGCAACAGCATATGCGCGACAATGGCGTCAATCCTGCCGACCATTGGCTCGTGAGCTCGGCGATCGGCGGCAATAGCGAGCCGGTGCTTTTCCCGATCGGCTCGCCGGGGAGCGGATCGCAGAACAGCTTCGCCACCAATGAGAAGGCCGCCCGCGAGAACTATGCGCGGGAGCTTACGCAATGGGGGCGAAGCAAGCCGGCCCTTCGGAGTCTGCTTCTCCACAACACCACCGGCCTCATCACAAATCTTGTGTCCGGCCATGACCTGCCCGCCGAGATCAAGCTCGTCAGTTGCGTCACCCTGCGGGACATCGTCGCGCCGTTCGATATCGTCGATTATATCGAGTCGGACATCCAGCAATCCGAGATTCTGGTTTTCCCGCCCGCGATCGACTTCCTGAAGACGAAGGTGCGCCGGATCCACATTGGCACGCATGGCGCCGAAGTGCATGCCGAACTGCGCCGCCTTTTCCTGCAAGGCGGATGGGAGCTTGTCTTCGACTTCGCTCCCAACAGCCGATTCGAGACTGCGCTGGGAAGCTTTGAGACGAATGACGGCGTTCTGACAGTCCGCAATCCGAGCCTTGCGACGCGTCGCAAATGACCCATTGATGGCTTTCGTCACGGATCGCAAAAGCGTTGCGTGTGACGAAGCGCTCGAAGCCTCTTGACGATTTCGTCATCACGAGCCCCCATATAGTTTAGCTATTGGCGCGATCCCGCCGAAGGCGCCGATGGCGACAGCATCTTGAAGTCTTGATAATCCTCAAAGAGGCACAGCGGATTGTGCAATGGGCCCATCCGGAATGCCAAGACGACGTCGAGTTGATGCTCAAACGCCACGCCCGTAAGGACGCCTTGCACTCGCTTTAGACTCACGCCTGTTCCTGGCTCATCGCCTCGCGCGGGGCTCAATTCCAGGCAATGACTATATTCGACCGGCACGACGATGAGCGATCGACCCGTGCTTGTCGCAGCTAAGTGCAGGTCGCCGTCGACCATGGACAGCGATGTTGAATTTGCCCGAACGAGCGGGCCTGGGACATCGTCATAGACCACAGCCGTCTCGGCAAGATCGACGTCGTCGTCCGCAACAATGTCCAGCGCGGATTTCAAATCGTGCCGTATCACAACGGTGGTCGGAGAGTAGCTGGCGAGGTTGGGTCGGGGTAGTTCAGAAAGCTGCAAAGATTTCCCGACTACCGAATCGACCTGTCGTATCGCGCCCAATGAATTCCCCGCCGCAGGCGCGATAATGTATCGCACCCCCAGTAGCTCCATGACGCGCAAATTCGGGGTCGTAATCACTGTGATGTTTCGCTGATGCAGCAGAGGGGGGATTTGTAGCGCGCGTTTAATGAGTGCGTGGAATCCGGGCGAAATGAATTGATTGTACTCGAAGAGAGTCGGCACGAGATAATACCAAAGGCCGATCGACAAGTAATCGTTGCCGGTCGCCGTGGCGACTTCAGCGGCCTGCGTTTGCTGTTGGGTCCAGGGGTCTCCGCCCTGCGAATCTACCGGCAGAATTGTGGCGACGCGGCCGCGAAACTCCGCTTCCGGTCCGAGCGCAACGTTCTTGCGCAGTATGTCAACGATTCCAGCGCTGTGCGGAGGGTATGGAAAGCCAGAGCGTGTTGGCGGATGATGCGCGATTATGAAAGTCGCCAGTGCCGCGGGCAACGGCAATATCCACTCCGACCGGATGTTATAGATTGGCGCTCGCGCGAAGCGGGAGAACTGCGCGCCAAGCGCGCGGGCGGCGCCAACGAGCGCTAATCCGGCAAACATCGCATAGAGCGGCCAGAGCGCAACTTCCACGTAGATCGGCGGCGGCAATATCCATCGTACGTTTGGTACAATAACTCCCAAGCACAAGAACGCTCCGATAGTGATCAGCAGCGTCCATGCCGCCGCGCGTAGCCCCCCAGCTCCGGCGCGGATGGATAGAACAGCGCCGGCGACGGATGCAGCAACAAGCAAAGGTCCAGTCCAGCCAAAAAGCTGCCGCTGGAACATAATCGAAACATACTCGGCGCTCGTGTATACAATGTTGAAGTCGTCCGGAAACATAGAGGGCGCGGTGTAGCGGAACAAGCCGATTACGTACCATGGCCAACGGAGGGCAAGAGATATCGAGAGAACTCCCGTCAACACGGCCACCTTGCGTCGTAGTTCGACGCCGCTTCGAGCGAGAGCCAAACTCAGAGCGAGGTACGGAAGCGTCCCTATGGCCACGATTGGTACGAGGAATGGGCACGTGCCGAGCAAATACAACAACCACCCTGCAAGCAGACCTCCCAGCAATACGTCGGTACGGATGCTCCCTCGCCCCATGGCGCAGATCAGCCAAAACGCGAGAAGCGGCCAGACCACCACGAGGACGAATACAGGCGCGGAGTAGAGGATCGGATAGAAAATCGGCAGCCACGGACTAACGGGTGTCGCAATGAGTCCCAACAACCAGCCCGCGACGATCGCGGCCGGACGACTTGGCGACAATAAACGAGTCAACCCGTAGGCAAACATAAAAATCGCTGCTGCAATTACTACATAGACAGCAAGTTTTGCTCCGAGTGGATCGGAAATGAACCTGATTGGCCAGAAGAAGGGAAGCATTCGATAATTTATGAGGAATGCGACGCCGCCGATCCCCTGCAAAAAATCATTGGGAAATTCCAATAATCTATTCGGGTGCAGGTTCTGATTCTGCGCGAGGAGGAGCGCATATGCACCGTCATAGTGGAAAAAAAGGGCCCACATATGCCGTCGGAACGCAATCCCTGTGCATAGACAAAAAGTGACAACATTCGCCAGCAGACCGACCTTTGTCCGGGTCCACGCAGCCGCCCGCGACATGATTGTTGACCGGGAATCTCGGAGATCAACGGCGCCCATCAACACAACCCAATCCAGACCAATTGACCGTATCCGACGCATCGGCGCCCCGGGTCGATAACTTGGAACCGAGATCGCGGCAATGAATTCTCGCACCAGAGCCATCTTTCCGGCATGTTTGTTGAGCCAATCCCTTGCTCGGCTGGGTGCAAAACGCGCTATCCGCAGGTCGGTCGGCCGGACATCCTTGAAAAGCAAATATTTGCCAAACTTTGCGACCGCCCACAGAACAATGGCGTTCAAGATACGTTACGCACGACGGCTTAGGGACACCCGAAATCGATCCGCTTGCCCTCGGCTTCCGCTTCGACCCTCAAAGTCCGGCGGAAATCCTCCCGGGCGCAACGATAATCAACGGACAGAGTCTTCGCGCAACGTGGCGCCAAGCGCCCCCATAGGGCCGGGTCAAGGTCCAAGGCGCAGGTCGATCCGGTTCTGCAAGCGTGCTGCACGATCGACGTCACATTGCCGTCGCCGAACGGGTGCGCGGCAAATGCGTCGTTCTCGGCCTCGCGGCAGTTTCCGCCATAGGTTGCGCTGAGAACATCGACGTCGCCCGCTGCGCGCTCCCGCCACGGGAAACTCACGGCCATCCCCCCGACGCTCGACCTGAGTCGGGCGGTCGCGGCGGCCATATATGGAACGAGGCCTCCAAATCGAAACCAGAGAGGATGTTCGGGCTCGGCGAGGCGGCTTGCATAGGCGTCAAGAAACGCGGGATCGAGTTCGGCCGTGTCTGGTCCGCGCCAGGTGAGCAGATACGTTGACCCGTCGGTCCATTTGACGCCGAGATACTGGTCGATGACGCCGGGCGCAAACAGGCGACTATGCACAAGAATATCGATCATCCGACTGTCGCGCATGAACAGGAAATAATTGACTCCGGCTTCGGTGAGCAGCGTCTTGGCAAGGTCGGGGGCGCCAGTCAGAATTTCGTCCAGCCGCGGCGACAGTGTGAAGGATGCGACGCTTTCGATGAGGCAGCCGGGCGCCATGCAATATGAATCGACATTGGTGCTCCAGATCGGCGTCCCCGGGGGCACCTGGCGTGAAGCGGCCAATGCGCCGGGATTAATCGCCCCGAAGGGAAATACACTATCGACCATGTGGACATAGGCGTCGGCTAGACTATACCGGCCGTCGAGAAAGCGAACGGCGTTTGCGGTTGCCGATGATACGCGTCCGCCCCAACCATCCGCGCTCTCCCATGCGAGCAGCACGCCGCCGAAGAGCAGGACCGGCAGGGCGAAGCGCAGAGACCGATCGAACCAGCGCGGGTTAGGCCAAGTGAGCAGCCAGCCGCAACAAGCCACCCCTAGCAGCACCAGCAGGGGAACGAAGAAGGTGCTCAACCGCTCGAAAGAAGTGCTCTGAACGTGACCGGCAAAAGCCGAAATCACAATCAGCATAGCGGTTAATGCGCCCAGGATACTCAATGTCTGTAGCGCGGCCGAACCGGCTGGCGACCGCGTTGCTCCGCCGTCCCTTGCGCCTCGCCGCGATGAGATGACGGCGAGCGTGGCGAAGCCGCCGACCCCAAGCAAGACGCCTGCAGCCGTGATCACACCGAGATCGCCTCGTTCGCCGCTCGCAATATTCCACAGCAGGCGGCGCAGCCAATCATGCTTTATCCGCCACGAGGCGAGTACGCCGCCGACAAGCAGGAGCCCAAGCGCAAAGCGGAACGCCCAATTGAGCGCGCGATATCGGCTCAGCCCCGGCTGCGCGACGCAGCAGGCAAGTCCGACAATCGCGAGCGACGGAACGACGAAGATCGCAGTTTCGTTGATGAAGGCGACGTGTGTGCGCAAAGTAAAGATCGACACAGCAAAAATGATCGCGACGAGCGCGCCCTGGACCACTAGGGTTCGCCGCGCGGGCAAGTCCCAGCGCCACGGCGCGGCGGCGAGGATCGCAACGCCGCTCAACGCGATTAATACGCCCGCGACGTAAACCCCAAGGATATCCAGCCGCATGAATCCGGCGACCTGGTTGACCGTGTTCCAGCCATAGGGATCAGCTACCGCGCCATAATTGTCGCGAATCCAGGCGACAATAGGCAATTGGGGAATCACACCCCATTGATCGAGGCGCGAGAAGTTCGCAAAGCGCAGCATCGTCTCAAGCGCCTGGTCCGTGGCGAGGCCGGTCACGAGAAAGCTGATCAAAAGCATGGCAAGCGCTACGGCGCCCGACGCGGTGGCCGCTGTTCCATACATCGCCACGCCGCGCCAATCCCGGCGCATGAAAGACCAGACAAGCAGAACGGCGAAGAAGGCGGCGAGAACGAGGCCGATCGCTTGAGTGATTATCGCGGCGGCGACCGAGCATGAGGCGGCGATTATGAGCGATGCGCGCCGACCCAAAATGGGTTGCATGCATAGCGCCCAGCCGACAAGAACGATCAGCGCCGTCGCCTCCTCATGGTCCTTTTGGAACTCGCCGCCCTGGTTCGCATGGACACTCATGACGTTCACGAACACGTAGAGAAGCGTGCCCAAGACAGGCCAGAACGACTTCGGCGCCATCCGCCTCGACAGCGTCAGAATTCCCATCGCAGCTGCAGCCACGCAACAATAGGTCGCCAACGCGGGCCCTTCGGGATCGGTCAGCAGCATGCTCAGAAAGGCGAGGCCAGCGCCCTTAGAGTAGTAATAGTGATACCAGACGTCATTCGGCGCCAGGCTGTGGTTTTTCAGCACCGCGAGATAATAGTAAAAGTAGTGAGTGTAATAGTCGCCGCCGCCACCTGGATAGAGCCCACGCATGATCAGCAGCCAGAATAACGCGACCGCAACGAGCGCCGCGCCAATTGTCTGTGCAATCGATCTCCCGCGGCGCAGTTCCGCTAGCCTGCTCGCTGCGTGACGCCGCGCCTCGGATAGGATCGTGCCGAGATGCGCCGCCGAGGCGAGCAGCACGACCAGGCATAAGCTCGTCACCAAAGCCCAGTAGTAGAGGCCGAGTAGACCGAGGACTAACATGACGGCATGCCAAAGGCCGACCCCGGCGCCGAATCCGCACACGAGGCGTTCGGCAAGGGGCAGCGCCGATCGGCTCCGTTCCGGCGAAACGATCGCGACTAGGGCGGCTCCTGGCGCATAGATCAACCACAAAAGAATGATCACGAATGCCACGCGAACGGCATTGTCGACGACGCCGATCGCCCCGGCCTCGAAAAAGTGGCGGTGATAGACATCGACCACGATAAACCAAAGCACAACGCAGCCGAACAAGCAGATTGAGAATATCGCAGGCGAGAGGCTTGCGCGGGCCGTCCGCATCACGGAGGTTTGGGCCGCACGATCGATCTTGGCGTCATCGACATTCATTGGCTGGCTTCGCGTCTCTTGGACTTTCACGTCAGGGTCTCATCGAGATTGGGCGTTTACAGACGCTGCGAGCGGGCCGATCGGCGCAGCGTTCTGGCTGGCAATCGCCACACAGCGATCTGCCGGTTCGACCGACATATCCGATTGCTCCGGATTGCGCGACGGATCCCCGCGCGCAAGATCAGAAATGATAGTTGACGACGCCGCGCCGCCCTACCTGTTTGCGCCAGACGGGGCAGGCCGATAAACCCTGTTCGAGATGCGCCGGATGACGATGTCGAGGATCGTATGGGTCACCGAGAGCATGTTCTTGAAGGTGAGAGCCTTGGAATCCCCCTTCTTGCGTTCAATCGTCCGGACCGGCACTTCCCTATAGGTGAAGCCTTCGTCCAGCAGCATGCAAATGATATCGGCCTGGAATCCGAAGCCGCGCGTGTTGGGGTGCCAGCGCATGACGTTGTAACGGAGGTGGACCGCCAGACCGTTGTAATAATGCAGCCGGTATCGCGTAATGAAGTTCAGCAGCAGCGAATAGGCGTTCGATAACGAGCGGCGAAACAGGCTCTTGCCCTCGGCGCTCACATAATAGGGAATGAGCATGTCCGCTTGGCCGACCTCGCTGAAAACCGCGATCATCGTATCCTGCGGCTCGGCGTTGTCACCGCAGATCAGCCGGTAATATTTCCCCTTGCCGATAAAGGCGCAATCCAGATAGTTCTGGGCAAGGCCCCGATTGACTCGATTGCGCCGAAGTAGAATGCGCTCCTCGGGATGCGCGGAAATAAAGGATTCAACAAGCGTCGCCGAGCTGTCGGTCGAACGGTCGTCGATGACGATGATTTCGTAACTCAATCGCCCAACGAGCGCGAGCGAATCACGGATCGTCTCCAGCGTGCCGACGATAAACGCTTCCTCATTGTAGCAGGACACGAAAATTGTCAGATCCAGCGCCGCCAATTGGCCGGGGTTGGCGATCGCCTGCGCATCGTGCAGCTTCGCCGCGCTCGGCGTCATCACGACATCGCCGACGACGCGCGGCGATGCGGTCGTCGGCGCGTCATTGGCTAGCTCGAGCCCCGCAGTCATGGGCGCGTCTCCCCCACAGCGTCCACGCGCACGGCGACTTGCTGACGCGCGTAGCCCAGGTAAGTATAGGCGATGCCTCGCTCTTTGACGAATTCCTGCCACGCCAGAAACTCGTGACGCTCCCAATTCGGATAGTTGAAATATTCGTCGAACAGAATCACCGTTCCGGGCGCGATCCGATCGCCCAACAGCGCGAAGATGGTCTTCGTCGAGCTGTACAAGTCGCAATCGACATGAATGAACGCGGCCGGTCCTGGATTTTCGGCGAGCCATTTCGGTAGGCTTTGGTCGAACCAGCCGCGATAGAGGCGCACGTTGGCCGGAACGCGCGGGAGTCGACCGCCGACGTCGAAGGCGCGCCCGCCAAGGCTGAAACCGCTCCAGGCCTCCGGCAGACCCTCAAAACTGTCGAAGCCGTGAATAAGGCGGCCGCCGACGCGCTTGGCCATGAACCGGATCGTGCCGCCGGTAAAGACGCCGAACTCCAGACAATGGCCGTCCTTCCCGATCGCGCGCAGCGAATATTCGATCAGCTCCCGCTGGCTTTCGAGGCCCAGCGCATCCGGCATGACCTTTTCGACGTAATCAACCGTTCGCTGCAACGCGCGCAGCGAGCGCTCGCGCATCGGATGGACGCGGCCGACATCAGCGACCTGATAAAAGCCGCCGATCAGCTTATAGAGAAAATACTTGAGCTTGAAATTGGTGACGAGCATCAGCCGCGGGCCTGCGCCGACGCAGCCTTATCGAAGCCGAACATGTTCACCGTACACAGGGCTTTGAGCACATTATTCGACTCGACCTTCGTCTCCAGTGGGGCGAGGAGGCGATAGAGGAACCCCGGGGTGAAGTTCGGGAAAAGGTTCATGCGCCGCCACACCGCCGTCTTGAAACCGGCCGCTGCGAAAATCTGCTTCATCTCGTCGGTTTTGAAACTATCCTCGCCGGCGCTGCGGTACGTGGGCGTCAACTCGAGGGTTTTGCGCAACAGGTGATTGCCGTTCGGCTCCAAAACGATGACGCGGTCGGTGACGCCTGCGATCTTCTTCACGATGTCGGGTGTCGCGGCCTTCACATGGTGGAGGAAACCGATCATGAACACTGCGTCGTAGCGAGGGAGGGTGGAATAGTCCATCTTCACCAGATCGGCCGCCGCAAAATGCAAGGTCGGCCCCGAAACCGCATTGTTGGCCCGCTCGATCGCCGCCTCGGCTTTGTCATAGCCATCGATCTGCCGATAGCGCCCCGCAAGCGCCTGAATTGCGAAAGCGCCATCGCCGCAGCCCAGATCGAGAACGTGGCCGGAAGCAGGCGCGCCAAGCTCGTCGGCAATAGCGAGCGCGACATTCCAGAGCCGTCGGTTCACATGCTCTTCCACGAGCGCGCTGGAAAACATGTGCTGGGCATAGCTCACCTCGCCAGCGCGCTCCCAATATTGGTCGGGTTTGCTCGTTGGCTGCTTGGAGACTGTCAAAGAGAACCTCACGCGACCATTCGAGGAAGAACAAGCTTATCTGGACTCGCAGAGCCCGCAAGGGCCGGTCGACGCTCGCTCACGGCTGCGCCGATCGTCCATAAAGCGCCGAGAGCGAGAAATCGCCGGCGGATCGGGCCTGCGGGCGCGCAATCAGCCAAAAAATTCCACCGGGCAGATTCAGGGCAAGCCCGATTAGCCCGAGTTGCACAGATAGAACCAAAGCAGAACTTGCTGGAATGTCAACGAGGCCGAACAGACCCACCATGCTCATCTCCCGCACCCCCCACCCGCCGATCGATATCGGCACCGCGGTCAGCAACGCAACGATCTGCATCACCACAATGCAATCGGTCAGCATCACATTGATTCCGAGACTCTGAGCCAGAATATAGGTGGCGAGCCCGAGCGCCGCTTGCCCAATCATTGCGGTCCCGATGGCCGGCAGCACAGTCCTAGGACGAAGGAAAACCTCGCGCGCTGCTCCGCCGAGCGATCCGAGCAGGCGAAGCGGCAACCATTGTCGCCACGTGATCGGCAGACGATCGAACTGCGCTAAGCCAACAATCCCCACGAGGAGCGTCACAGCGGCGAGAAACGGCAGCCAACCTTCAACGCTGAAGCCGAAACGCACGAAGAACCACGGCGACGTCAAGATTATCAGCACGGCGATACCCGCGATCAGAGCCACGCGGTCGAGAATGGTGGAGTAAAGAGCCGCGCCACGGCTCGCGCCATATCTCCAGGACAGCCAGACCCTGACAATGTCGCCGCTGATCCCGCTCCAAACGTAGCTCGCGAAAAAAGAGCCGATATAGTAGATTCGGAAGGTATCGAGGAAACTCGACCGAATGCCGATCTTGAGGCGGATGACGTGCCAACGCAGGGCGCCTAACGCCAGTTGCGCCAGCATCACCGCAGCGGCCGCGCCGAGGTCGCCGAGATTCTGATGCGCTGTTCGGTCTATAACCGCCGACAGGTTCAATCTATAGACCACGAAAGCGATAGCCGACGCAGAAATCGCCAACTTCAATAGCATGACCCAGACGCCGGATCGTGGCGTTTTGCCTTCGGGTCCCAAGCTTGCCGATCCGCGCTGGTCGCTCGCCAAGGACGCGGCGCGGGATTTTAAATCGTCCAGCTCCATTCCTGAGAGCCTCCCCGTCACGCCTGCGCGATCCGTCGCAACCCATCTTCCATCCGGAAATTGGGGTTCAGTCAACCCGGCGCCTTATTCCCCCATCGACCATTCTCAACGGCGCGCTCGCGAGCCAATACGGTGTCGCTCGGCCGGAGCTTGAACTTCAAGCGTCGAGAACAGCCCTGAGCGCTGTCCATGGGTCAGGCGCGATGAGGCCATAACGCTTGGCGAGATACGAGCTGTCCAGTGTCGTATTGAGAGGAACGGCGCTCGCGGGCATGCCGTTGTCGAGCGCCGAGACAGGCTTGACGAGATCATCGTCAGCGCCGATTGCGTTCGCGATAAAGCGCGCCACGGCGGCGTAGCTGACATCTTCGGGTCCTGTCAGTTGGGCCGTGATCGGCTCCCGATCCTCGATCAGGCGACTAATCGCCTGCGCGACGAGTCCGGTTGGCGTCGGCGCCATCGTCATGTCGTGGAACGCCCTGATTGGCTCCCCCATCGAGAGGCTGCGCCGCCAGCCGTGAACAAGCGCCATATCCGGTGAGACCACTTTCGCAAGCCTCAGAATGCCAGCCGGGGCGCCTGCCGCAATCCACGTCTTGAAGACGGTCTCCGTCGCGGCCTTCTGGCGACCATAGGCGCTGACCGGCGACAGCGGCGCATCCGAAGGGACCTGGGCGCGCGTTCCGTCAAAGACCTGATTGGTCGACAAAAACAAAGTGTATATACCCTTCGCCACCAGCTTCTCGGCCAAAGCTAATGTCTGCGCGACATTGACGCGATAGGAGCCCGCCCAATCGGCTTCGCAAGCCGCGAGCCGGGCTATTGCCGCAAAAATACAGGCCGCCTCGACTCCTTCGGGAGGCCGCCAATCATCCGATAGCTGTTCGAGATCGAGGAACAATTCATCCTCGCCCAGATCGGCCGCGCGACGCGTCGTTGTTACGACCGGCTGACCCTGCTCTCTCAGGCGGCGAGCCGTGGCGGCGCCGATTTCAGAATTGCCGCCGATAAGGAGAAACATGACAATGGCCTGAATTCGCGCAATTCCACTCTCAACGAGACGGTTCGGTCCCGCCGACTGGCTTTTCCCGACCTTCAGGCGACAAGTTTATACTGATCAAGCGTATTGTGAACGGTCGCCGCGATCTGGCGCGGCGTCAGACCATAGACGTCGAAGAGATCGTTTTGCACGCCGTAATTCTTGGAAAAGGCGTCGGGCAGAGCAATCCTCTTCATCCTCGGCATAGCCGGACCCATTTCCTCAACCAGGATATCCGTCACGGCGCTTCCGAACCCGCCAATGGCGATTCCTTCCTCGACCGTAACAACCAGCCTGGCGTCTTTCGCGTGCTCAAGGATCGCGCTCTTGTCGAGCGGCTTGACGGTATGGAAATGGACGACTGAACTATCGACGCCATCGCTCTTGAGCGCATCGGCGGCTTTCAACGCGTTGGTCGTCATGACGCCTGTGGTCATGAAAACGACCGGACGATGCGCGCCGGCGCGCCGCATAACGATGGCCTTGCCGATAGCAAAGCCATTCTCCGCCTTGCTGACGATCGGATCGCCGCCCTTCGCCAGCCTGATGTAAATCGGACCGGGCCAGTCGACGGACACGTCCATGAAACGCGTCATTTCATCGGCGTCGCACACCGCCACCACCGTCATGTTGGGCAATGCGCGCATGGTCGCTAAATCCTCAATGGCGAGATGAGTCGGACCAAGCGGCGCATAGACGAGGCCCCCCCCGTTGGAAATCAGCCGCACGGGCAGATTGTGCAGACAGAGGTCGATCGCGACCTGTTCATAGCTGCGCCGGGTGAAAAACGTCGCGATCGTGTTCGCGTAGGGAATGAACCCTTCCAGCGCCATTCCCGCGGCCATACCGACCACGTTCTGCTCCATGATCCCTTCCATGTACCAGCGCTCCGGCATCTCCTTCTGCATTCCGCTAAGGAGGCCCGGGCTCAGGTCCGATCCGATAAAGACGATCCGCGGATCTTCCTTGGCAAGCTTGTAGACGCAATCGAGACAAGTCTTGCGCATGTCCTACTCCAAAGCCGCGTACATTTTGGCGATGACATCCGGGGCCACCTTGGCCTTGTGATGCCAGTTGGGATCGTGTTCGGCGAAGGGAATGCCCTTCCCCTTGACCGTATGGCAGATGATCGCCGTCGGACGATCCCGCTCCAGCGGCGCGCTCTGGAGCGCCGCGCGAAGCTGCGGAAGATCGTGACCGTCGACATCAATCGCCGCGAACCCAAAAGCGCGCCATTTGTCGAGGAGGGGCTCCAGATCCTGGATCTCGCGGGTCGGTCCAGCCGATTGAATTTTGTTATAGTCGACGATCGCGATGAGGTTGGAGAGCTTGTGCTTACCGGCGCTCAGCGCGGCTTCCCAAACCGAACCTTCATTGATTTCCCCGTCTCCCATCACGACGAAAACGCGGCTGTCGCGTTTCTGCATCCTGGCGGCCAGCGCCATCCCAACGCCGATGGACAGGCCGTGGCCGAGCGCGCCGGTCGACGCCTCCACGCCCGGAATCTTATTGGATTCGGGATGACCGCCAAGGATCGAATCCCGATGGCAGAACGTGTCGAGCGTTTCCACAGGAATGAAGCCCTTGTCGGCCAGCATGACGTATAATGTGATGCAGCCATGACCCTTGCTCAGGATCATGCGATCGCGGTCAGGCCATTTTGGCTCCACCGGGCGAAAACGCAGGACGTCGTCGTAGAGGGCGCGCAATATTTCAACGAGCGACATCGACGAGCCGATATGTCCCCGCTCGCCTTTGTCCAAAGCTCTCACGATCAGGCGACGCAGATATTTGGATCGCTCATCCAACGGCGGAGAAACTTGATTCACCGCCTTCAGCATCGACGCCATGAAATTCTCCACTAGATCGCCAGCTGCGATAGCAAATCTCGCGCTGCCTGCAACTGCCGCGCCTTCGCGTCGCTCCAATCTTCGACGGCGCCCGCCAAAATACGGCGACGCCAGCGCTCAGGATGAAACTCATTTAACAGGATCAACACCCACCGCAACCCGAACAGCGGATAAAATGCATCCAGACGGTGTGCAAAGGTCCCGTCCGAGCCATAGAGCTGTTGCGCGCCACGGCGAAAATGGGCCCGCAAATCCTCAGAGACCGGCGTCCCTGGATGAAGCAATATATCCGCGGACAGCTTGACCGGATCGTCCCAGCCAAAATACTCGAAATCGATGAAAGTCAGCCGCCCGTCACGATGGCGAAGGGCATTGTGGAAGCCGAAATCCGAGGGCACGAGACTGCGGCGCTCCTGGGCGAGCTCTTGCTCGAACGACAAACCGCCTTCAAAGAGCGTCCGGCGGGCTCTCGCCGCCAGCCGCTCCAGCGCAGGCGAAAACGCCGATTGCATAAATTCCTCCAGGGCGGATTCGTCCTGGATGGCGCGCAGGTCGGTGAGGCGAGCCCTGACCTGGCGCTCGATCTCCAGCCCCGACAGACAGGCCTCCGCCGCCAAATGAGAGGCTGGGATCGCCGATGTATGCCGCAACTCGTGCAATCGGGACAGGAAAGCGACGGATTGGTCGATGTCTTCCGTGCTGACGGCGCGAACGAGTTCGCCTTCGACCCAGCTCAGAAGAACGAAATTCCGTTTTCGATCCACGGCGACGACACGGGGAACCATCGCAAAACCGTGTCTCGCCATCAGATCGAGGGCGGCGACCTCGGCGCCAAGCCGGTCGCGCGCATCATCCTCGCGGGACGGATATTGCTTGAGAGCGAAAGTCCCGGAATGCGCGTCGACGCGATAGACGCGACTGTTGCGTCCGCCCCCGACATGGCGCAATTGCTCGACGGGACCTCCGACCAGTCCGCGCGCAACGTCTTCTGGAGAAACCGCAGCGTCGGAATGGATCATGCGAAAACGGCTTCCTCTATCAAGGGCCAGTTCGCGCAGACCTTGAATTGGACGGCCGCGGCGACGGCGGGCCTGTCTGAAAACAGGATGCGCTCGACGCCCGGCGGGAAATTCGGATCGGCGAAAACCTCCTCCAGGTCATCGATAAACACGTTGCAGCCGGTTGCCGCTATCCGGCGAAGCTTTTCGTCGCGCGTGCTTTCAAAAAAGACGTTCTCGACCGCGACACCGTAACCGCTGGCGTCGAAAAAGCCTCGCGCTTTCATCCAATTAAGCGCCGCGACGCGCAAATTGATCCTGTCGGGATCGAAATGTCCATATTCAGTTTTATGGCTGACGACGAAGAGCGTATCTCCCTCTGCCTGGGTGCGCTTCAAGAAGGAGCCGAGCCCTTCGAAAGCCTGCGCGCCGCCAATCCCCCGACCGTAGACGAAGCCTTGCAGCTTTTGCCAGGCCACCTCGCCGTGGGGCAACAACCGAATGGCGTCCCGCACAAGCTGCTTGCCGCCGTGGAAATCGGCTGGCAATAGCCCACGCTCCTTCGCGGCGGACAAAAATACGTCGTCATAGCAAATGATGGTGTTGTCGAAGTCGAGACCAATGCGTCGCATATTTACGCTTGGTCGTTCTTCTTCTGGCAGCAAACCGCAAACAGGTAATGCGCCATCGGATAGAACCCGGTATGTACAACTTCATCATTCATCGAGAACAAGAAAACGTTATGGAAATACTTGCCAAGCAGCGCTTTCAATTGAGCGCCGCTTTTACAGTTAATATGGCCCGCCTTGCTCGGAGGAGAGGCGTATTCTTGCGATTCCAGCGACGGCGTGCCGATGATCAGGACGCCGTCATCCGTCAGCGAACGGCGCAGATTGGCGAGATAGGCGTCTTCATTGCTTACGCTGATATGTTCGATCACATCGAGACTGTAAACGCCGTCGTGTTTGTGGGGCAGCGGCGCTTCCACGATGTCGTGGAAATGAGCTTCGATCGGCCATTTTTTCGACTGACGTTGTTTTATATCTTCAATGAAAACCGGATCGAAATCATAGGCGACGACCTTGCCGACTTCCTGTTGCACGATACGCGTGCCAAAGGCGTCGCCGCAGCCAAGCTCGCCGACGAATTTTTTGCCGCCGAGCATCTTTGAAACAAATTTGTAGCGGGCGAGCAGGAATGTCAGGCGACGCGGGTCGTCATGCCACACCTGGTTGGTCATGAGCCCGAGCGGGGTAAGTCCCTCGGCGTCGCGAATTTCGAGACAATTGTTGTATTGAGGCTCCCGGGTGCCGTCCTCCCGGGGAGGGGTTATCGCCGCGGCGCTCGCAGATATTTGAGTCACGATAGGGCCTCTGGGCTCGTAGCGGCGTCGGCTGACGATCGGGTCTCGCCGACGATGGAAGCGAGATCGGGAGTGAACCAGACGTCCGGATTAGAAGCCGTTGTCTTATCGTCGCCGAGCCGATCGCGCAATCGTCGGCTGTTTTGATCGAGGCGGTCCGATGAATCGGCGCGTATGTCGAGATTCGCATTTGACCCGATATGCATAACCATCAGAAAACTGGAAACGACGGCAACGGGGGTTTGATCCTTGATAACGCTGCTGAATCTGTTACTCACGAGGATGCAAAGGGCCAGCGGCAATCCGGCCAAGGCGAGAAGAGGTAAACCGACGATCGGCCGTCTGCGGGCAAACCGCGCCATTCGCGTCGCTACGTCGAAAGAGCGCCATTGCAGCTTTGGCGACCGAACAAAGTAGAACTTGCTGGATCTTACCGCTGGCCTCAACAGCTTGGCGCTCTCGGCGCCCATCATTTTCGCAAAATCAATGGCGTTGGACTTTTTCCTTCGATTGTAGACCGACACGATAACCGTCGCGCCATCTTTCATCAGCGGCGCGATGCGATCGATCAATTCGTCGCCGCTCGGCATATCGCTTTCCTCCATCTCGATGAGACAGGCGTCGAACGTTCCGTGCGCCGCCCCAAAAGCATCTGGGGATTGCCGCATGAATATATTTCGCTGGGCTCGAAAATTGCGCCGTCCGTCGTCGGGCATCGACGTTGTGAACACGGTGGGACGGTCCGCAACGAACAGGCGCCTTTCGTCTTTGTTTTGGAGAGAGGAGGAAATCGATTCCAAGACGAGTTCATGGTCGGGCCATCTCGGGTGCCATGGGCGCAATTTGAGACCGGCGCCCAAGAGGCCAAAGTGCACCGCCGCAGACAGCCATGCCCTGATATGTCCTCGACTGAAATCGGGATGTTCCAGGCCGATGACGTAGCGCATTTCGCGGCGAGTCAGACGCAGGCCTTTGGCTTCCTTGAACGATGCGATTGCGCCCAGCCAGTAGGGGTGATCGCGGAAGGGACTGGGCTGGCCCAGTCGTTTGCGAACCGAAGCAATGAAGCGGCTTGCCTCCTCTTCAGCGTCCGGCAAATTTGATGAAATTTCACCGGCGTGAAAAACCACGGTCGTGTCGGCATTCTTGCGATGTCGCGCCGTCGTCCATTTCGACAACGTCCGCGCAAGTCTCGCGATCGTTTGCGGCCCCGCTCGCAGCATCGCGGCCTCATGGGCGCGGGGCTGCATTTCGACCACAAGGTATTCGTCCGAATCGTCGATGATGGCGACGTTGTCGCTCGGACACATCTCAGGAATGAAGGAATAGTCGCAAGAGGACCCTATGACGAAGTCGGTTCTCTCCGGCCTGATGCAGATCATATGCATGAGATAGAAACGCCCGATCAACGTCAGATCGTCGACGCGCCAAAACAGTCGATTGGTGTGATCGTTGTGATTCGACGGGTCATTGACGATGTTCGCGACGGTTGCCGGATGAAGATGCGACAAGCCCCAACCCATCAACTCACGAGACGAAAAGCTGATGACGCCCGATACATTGTCTCGTTTAGCCGATAGCCAAGGGGTCGCGTCCTCCTGGACAACCTGGAAATTGCCGACTTGAACGCCGCTGCATCCGCTCATCATTTGCTTGAGTACATTCGAAAACGAACGATCGGCCACGATGTAGTCGGACACCAGAAAAAAGAAGCAGGTGTCGAGCATTTGCGGACCGACGGAGCGAACGGCTTCGGCATACGCCAAGGTAATTGTCGTCGAGTGACCAAAATTCGTAATGAGATGGTCGATGTGATGCACCACAACAGAGCACAGTGTCTTCAACCGCTCGAACATCGGATGACGCTGGATGACGCCTTCATCCTCTCTCGTGGTGAGGAGGACAAAATTCGTTGGAAGAGTCCTGGCCAATGCCGGCAAATTTCCTTCGGCGAGCCAGGTTGGCAAACCTACGTCGAGAAACTGTCGGACGTAGCGATCCCCCCAAATCGGCAAGAGACAGCGCACATATTTTGGCGGCCCGCGCATGCTGCTTGGCGTCGGCGCATCGACGAGACGATCGGGGGGAAAATGAGGTCGGTCCAAGCGGCGAATTTCTCGATGTCACGAAGTATGGGATTGGGCGGGATTCTGACATGTGGCGACGCGGCTGGCAAAGAAGGCGCCACGCATCATCCAACGTCGTCGCCGCTCCCGCCCTGAATCAGGATATGGGCGCCGACGCGTCGCTCGGCTCAAGAACAGTCATTAACAGTCATTGTGACCTTCGGGCGATCTCAGCCGCAGCGTCAGTGCGACGCTTGAACATTGCGACTGTTCGGACGCTTGGGACCGCAAGAGCGCGCCAACATTCAAACCCCCACTGACGATTGCAAGCATCCCGGCGCCAGCTATTCTCAGTAAGCTACGCAAGCCGCCGCCAAAAGACGAACGGGCGAGCGCCATCATCGTCGATTGTATCAATAATCTTCCCGGGCTCGCCCCTACGACTCTGAATTCTTCCACTTGTAGACCCGAAGTCGCGGAAATCGGCAACAGCGTCAGTCGGTCAGGACCGAAGGAGCGCGAGGCTTCTTCAAAAAGATCGCCGATGACAAGCAAAATGCGCCCGGCAGGTTGAATAATTGGAACAAATTGCTCCACGATTGCCGCGTGAGCCTCAAGGCTCCTTGGGGATAATATCAAAACGCAAACGTCAAATCGCTCCCCTGGATTTGCGGCGCTTCGACCTGTCAAATCTCTGATTTCCCGCAGGTCTGCATGGTCGACGCGCCGCGCGCCATAAGCCTGCGCCCGCAATTCGATAGGCCGGCGAAGCAGCGCTGGAATATCGCCGACAATGATGATCGATGCGCCACCAGCCGTTTGCTTGAGCGCGATCCAGAATCTTTGAACATCCAGCCATCGCGGATGCCATGGACGAAAATCCGGCGCACGACCCAAAAGCATGGCGCGCAGCCGGATCGCACGCGCAGACTTCACCGCGATCGCGAAATTCGGATCGCCGAGAATCTTGCTCAAAGCGGGAAAATCGACAGGGGTCGGCGAAGTTCTTTCATGATGATCGATCGCGCCGCACCAATAGGGATGATAGCGAAAAGGTTGCGGAGCAGACGGCAAATGCCGCTCGACCTCGCTTATGAACCGTTTCGACGCGGCAATCGTTTCAGCCACCTCGGATTTGATTTTGTCGGAATGAAAGACGATCGCGTGACCAGCATTTTCCCGATGCTGACCGGTCGCCCAATTGCTCAGCGAGGTCGCCACTGCCGCAGGCGTCAGCGGGCCGAGGCGCAGATTTGTCTGACCTTGCCGTCGCGACTGCAGTTCGACGACGCAATATTCGTCAGAATCCTCGATCGTCGCCACGGCGCCCGACGGGCATAATTCGGGAATCAGCGAATAGTCGGACGGCGCGGCAATGATAAACTCCGCTGTTTCGGGGCGGATCGCGATCATATGCATCAGGTAAAACCGCCCGAGAATGGTGGAATCATCCACGCGCCAGAAGAGACGATTGCTCGCGGCGTCGTGACGAACCGGCGAATCCGCGAAATTCGCGATCGTCGCGGGATGGAGATGATCCAGCGCTAAACGAATAAGGTCGCGTGGCTGAATCGACAGATAAGGCCCGCCGGCGCGCGCCTGCGCCAGAACCGGCGCCGCCCCTTCGCCGACAATCTGAAAATTGCCTGCGAGAACGCCGCTCGCGCCCGCGACAACGCGCGCCAGCACATTGCTCAAGGCGCCGTCGGCGAGAACGTAGTCAGACACGAGAAAAATGAAACACGTATCCAGCAAGTCGCTCTTGCAAGACCTGATGCCGCTGACATAGGCGAGGGTTATGGTGGTGGAATGGCTAGCGCTTATGAGATGATCGATCGTGGCGATTTCGACCGCACACATGTCCTCAAGCGCGCGCCAACCCGGATTGCCCCGGATCGCTTCGACATCGTCCGTGCGTGCGAAAAGCACGAAGGTGCAGGCGGTGCGACGGCACAGCGACGGTAGGTTTCCATCGGCCAGGAGAGTCGGCAGGCAGAAATCGAGAAACTGCTCGACATATTCCTTTCCCCAGACCGGCAGGAGAATGCGGACGGCGCTTATTGGCGGGCGCATGACAACGGCATCGTCCTCAACGCTCAAATCTTGGCGTCTAAGCGCTACGTCCGCGGCATTAACGCAGGTGAACCGACTGCATGCGCTTGATATTGTAATAGCGGTCATCGGTCATCGAGTTCGGCACTTTCCCGGCGGCAAATGCGTCTTTCAGATCGACAATCGCGTCGCTAACGGTTCGCTTGGCGACAAAGCCAAGCTCGCGATGAATCTTCTCGGATGAAACATGGTACGAGCGATGATCGTCGGTCGGCGTCACGACGATCTCGACGGCAGGCCCAACCCGCTCGCGCACCATCTCAGCGATCGCACGAACTTTTAGATTATGGTAGCCGGCGTTCCATATCTTGCCATCGATCTGGGAATTCTCAGTCTGCAAGAGGAGGAGGTAGAGATCCGTCATGTCTTCGACGTGAATGTTCGGTCGAAGCTGCTCGCCGCCAAAAACCGTGATGCGGCCGTTGTTGATCGCCAGATTTGTGAGAATATTGACGGTCAGGTCGAGGCGAAGCCGGGGCGCATAGCCGCAGACGGTCGCCGGGCGAATCGTAACGGCCACAAAACCTGGTTCGCGCTCCTGTTCGAGAACATCCTCGCACATCGCCTTGAATTTCGAATAATCCGTGAGCGGCAGCAGCGCCAATTCTTCCGTGACCTCAGGATCGTTCTTGATGCCATAGACCGAGGACGACGATGCATAAATGAATCGCTTGACCCCCGCATCCTTGCTGGCTTTGACCAACGGCCGGAAGCAATCGAAATTGATCGATTTGCCGAGATTCGGATCAAGATCGAAGGATGGATCATTCGAAATGCACGCAAGATGAATGACCGCGTCGCAGCCTGCGAGCGCGCGCTTCACATCCGCTGGATTGCGAAGATCCCCCTTGGTCTGCGTGAGAGCCGGATTATCGGCAAGGTGCGCGAATATGTCGCCGTAAAGATAGAGATCCAGATTCGAGACTTCATATCCCGCGGCAAGCAACTTCGGAATGAGGCTCGATCCGACATAGCCGGCGCCGCCGGTCACCATCACGCGCTTGAAACGATTTTCCACTTTTCCCACCTGTCGCAAAGAGGTCGAATCTTTAATGTTCCGGGCGCCAGCCCCTGTCGAGGTCAAGGATCGCGTGAATCAGGGCTTGGTGTGCGAGTTCGACGAATCCGTATTCGGGCGAACGCACATAAAAATTCACGGCGCCCTTGTTGCGCAGCGGATTGTCCTGGCTGAAGCCTGACAACGTTATGATGCTGCAGCTTTGCGCCCGCGCAGCCTCCACGCCCTTGATGATATTGGGCGAACGTCCCGAACTGCTGATCGCGATCACCAGATCGCCCGGCCGTCCATGCCACTCGATTTGCTTGGCGAAGACATTTTCATAACCGAGGTCGTTTCCCAGGCAGGTGAGCGCCGAGCCTTCGTTGAAGGTCATCGACCGCAGGCCTCCGTTTTTGGAAAAATCAGTCGCCATATGGCTGCTGATGGCGGCGCTGCCGCCATTGCCGATGAACATGATTTTGTCGCCGCGATCATGCGTCGCATGCGCCATGTCGCGCACGCGCTCGAACGCTTCGCCGAGCGAAAGCGTCTCGCCGTTCGCCGTCGTGCATTCAGCGTTTCGCGTCACGCGGTCCAGGGTATCGAAATAGGCCGTGATTCTATCGCGCACTGCGCTTGCCTCTATTTACTTCAGAAGTCCGGTGACGCCCTTGATGAGAGAGGCTTTTTCAATGGAATAGCGGTGTCCGACGATTTCCACCTTGAGGGCGCCGACTACATTGCCGATAAAGCCGACGATGTCCATCGGCGCTCCCGCGGCGACCAGAGGAGAGGTGACAGCGAGAAAAGCGTCGCCCGCGCCGACGGTGTCGACGATTTTGCGCGCGACAGCCGGAATCGTGTGAACCACGCCGCCGCGCTCAAATGTGACGCACCCATGTTTGCCGTGAGTTACGATAAACTTCGGACAATCGGCGATCCGTTCCGCAAGGCGGTGGGCGATATCGCCAACGGTGGAAAGGCGATCGCTAAGCGCCAGCCTCGCCTCCGGCGCATCAATGCAGATGTAGTCGGCCCGCGGATAGCGGGTCACGAGGTTGTAACCCATATTTGCGCTGTTGCTTTGCGTATTAACCGCGAGAAATGGGGATAGCGCCGTCAATTGCTGAACGATCTTGGGCCCAATGAGTCCGTGGCCAAAGTCCGTCGCGATCACGACATCCGCTTTCGGACAGAGCCGGCCGACCAAAGCCTTAAGTTGCTTCTCAAGATCATCCGTCAGCGGTTCATCGTTCATATGATAAACTTCAAACAGTTTTCTTATGGACGAGGGATCGACAAAACGCCGCTTGAGCGTCGTGGGCGAGTTTGGTCGCTTGAACGCATGGAGGCGCACATTCGGCTTGAGATTTTTGCGAATGAGTTCTTCGTGGCTGTTATTCGTTCCGATGCAGGTGATGACGTCCACCTCTGCGCAGAACGACGCCACGTGATTGGCCGCAGCAAACACGCCGCCAGCGAAAATCTCGCTATCCTGGTAGCGAGTCGCAATGATGTGTTCCTTGGGCGGTTTTCCCATCGGAAGCACGTATTCGTATTCATCGATAATCGCATCGCCGACAAGGACGACTCGATAGTCCTTTATGCTCTCGATCAACGCCAGAATGGTGGCCAGACCACCGTCGTCGCGAAGATCGGAAAGATGCTCGCGGACGTGAGGCTCGAACAAATTGAAGTGCCGATTGATCAACTCGCTCGAACTAAAGGTGACCTCATCGGTGAAATGGATTTCGCCGCCATGCGCTTCCACGGTCTGACGCTCGAGAGCGATCTTCCCCGTCACGTCGCCGTCGGGATTTTGATAGTCTTGCCCCTTGGCGTAGATCGCCGGACGGATCGTCTCCAGGGCGCTGATCGCATCAGGCGCCTCGGCGATGGCGACGTAATCGACGAAATGCAGGGCCGCCAGCATTTCGGCTCTCAGGGCTTCGGTGAAGACCGGCCGGCCGGGACCCTTGTTGACAAAACGATCCGCGGTGATGGTGACGACAAGGACATCGCCGAGCGCTCTGGCGGCCTCCAGATGGCGCACATGCCCAAGGTGGAGAAGATCGAAGGTGCCGTGCGCCTGAACGACAACAAGCCCCTTCCGGCGCCGCTTTTCTACGGCTTCCCCAACCTCGGCGACAGTGAGGATTTTCGAACGCGTCGTCAGACGCTCCGGCGCGGCGCCTTCAAAACTCGCAGCATTTGACGCCATTCACTGAATTCCCTGCGCGCTTTTTGCAACAGATTGCGGTCCCAGAAACTTGAACCAGTCGGTCGTTGCGTCCTTAATGCTATCGACCGTCCAAACAGGCGCGTCTTTCCAATATTTCATGTTGTCGAGCATCACCTTGACGCCTTCGGCGAAGGGCACTTTGGGTTTCCAGCCGAGATCGCGTTCGATCTTGGATATGTCGGCAAAAGTGCAATCGGGCTCGCCGGGGCGCTTGGGAATATGGACGCTCTCGGGCGAGCCAAGAAGGCGAACCAGCTCGTTGACGCTGACGGGACGGCCGCTGCCGACGTTATAGATATCTCCGACACGATCGCTCTTGGCGACAGTCATCAGAGCGTCGACGACGTCGCTGACGAACGTAAAGTCCCTTGTCTGCTCGCCGTCGCCAACAATGGTCAGAGGCTTTCCAGCCAATAATTGCGCAAGAAACACGCCAAATACCGCGCCATATGTCCCGCTGGTGCGGGCCCGCGGTCCGTAGACATTGAAGAAACGAACGGAAACCGCAGGCAATCCATAGACTTGCGCCCAGTGCATGACCAATTGTTCGCCGAGATATTTGGTCAGCGCATAGGGATATTGCGGATCAGCGGGCGTGTCTTCGGGCGTGGGGTAGACGTCTGGAATGCCGTAGCAAGACGAGGACGCGACATAGACCAGACGCTTGACTTGCCGTTTGCGCGCCGCCTCCAGGATCGCGAACGTCCCATCCACATTCGCCCTGAAATAATCTTCGGGCTCTTGGATGGAGGGCACAACGTCGGCGCGAGCGGCAAGATGAAAGATGCGCTCCACGCCTGCGCATGCCTTGTCGACCTTGTCCTTATCGGAAACATCGCATTCGATGATTTCAAGCGCGTCGTTTTGCTGATGCTGTTCAAGATTGGCGAGGCGACCCACGGCGAAATTATCGATAACGCGCACGCGGCGGCCGGAAGCAATCAATTGGTCGACCAGATGACTTCCGATAAATCCTGCTCCGCCCGTGACGAGATCGAGCATTATTATGGTCCTCTAGGGGGATACAAGGCCTCTCCATCCACATAAAGATTAGCAAAGTCAAGCTCGCGGGGAACGGCGCCGGCCCCCGAGTTCCTGCGCCCGCGCCGCGCCGCCGCCCTGTTTGCAGCGACGCCGCCACACACGCTAACCGGCGGCTCGGCAGAACGAACCGACCGCAAAATGGCGACCGCCTGACAAGAGTGACATTGGCGCTCGTTTTCGCTATGCGTGCCCCGCGCCCGCCAAATTTTGGCCGCCGGGACAAAGAAAAGAGCCTATTGCGCGGGCTGGAAGCATATCGATGGACGCCGCTGCGGAAATCCAACCCTTCTTAATTGACGGCGTCGGATTATGGGTTGAACGACGGAGCGCCGTCAATTTCGAGAATCGTCCGGCGGTGTTCCTCGACAGGGACGGCGTCCTCGTCGAAGAAGTGCATTTTCTGGCCCGTCCGGAGGACGTTCAACTGACTTTTGGCATGGGAAAAGCGATCGCGGAACTCAACCGGCTTTCTATCGCGGTTGTCGTGGTCACGAACCAGTCGGGAGTCGCGCGCGGCCGGCTGACCTGGGAGGCCTTCGCCAGAGTCCAGGCGGAAATAAACCATCAACTCGCATCCATCGCGGCCACGGTCGATGCGACTTTCGCATGTGGTTATCATTGCGAGGGCGAGGGCCCATTGGCGATTGCCGATCACCCCTGGCGAAAGCCGGCCTCCGGGATGCTTCAGGAGGCGCATAGGCTGCTCGGCGTTGACCTTCGCAGGTCGTTGATCATCGGCGACCGCCTTACCGATCTCGAAGCTGGCCATGGCGCTGGGTTGTTGGACGGAGCGATCGTGCGCACCGGCTACGGCGAGCGCGATAGGAAACGCCTTCCCGAAGCGCGCGAAAGATGGCGGCAGGGAGGCTTTTCGGCGCGCGTCGCCGACAATGCCGCGCAAGCGATCCAAACCTGGTTGGCCGAGCTGGCGACGCGCTGATGGCAAAAGCCCTGCGTCGTCTTTACAGAGCGCGCGCCTGTCAGCGCTTGAGGATTTCGTGATGTCTCTCTCGGTGGTGATGCCAAACTTCAATCATGGCCATCTTATCAGCCATGCTCTGGACGCCTTGGCCGCCCAGGGGCGGCCCGCCGACGAGATCATCGTGGTCGACGACGGGTCCACCGACGACAGCCGGGCGATCCTCGATCGGCATCGCCAACAATTGCCGCAGTTGATCGTGCTCGCGAACGAGCGCACCGGCGGCGCTATTGCCGCATTGCAGCGCGGATTGGAGAGGGCATCGCAGCGCTACGTCTATTTTGCCGCTGCCGACGATTGGGTGCTGCCTGGCTTCTTTGAAAGAGCATTGGACATTCTCAACGCCAACCAGGATTGCGGCCTCGTTTGTGGGGAAGCCATGCTTCTGAGCGGCGAGACCGGGGAATTGCTCGGCTATCGTCCGCCCGTGTGGCCCATTCTGCGAGGCGGGAAGGTGACTTCTGAGATGGCGCACCGCCTTTTGCGGAGAGCCGACAATTTCCTTCTAACCGGCAGCGCCGTCTTTCGCCGGGATATCGTCATGGAAAAAGGCGGATTTGACGCGCGCGCCGGATCCTTCGCGGACGGATTGCTGAATCGTAAAATCGCCTTAACGCATGGCTTTTATTTCGAACCGCGGCTGTTTGCGGTTTGGAATGTGTTCTCGCAAGGCTTGTCTCGAACAACCGCGCTGGATATCGAGCGCGCTCGAAAAGCGCTCACCGAACTCCCGGTCCTTATCGAACAGGACGGCGACTTTCCTGCTTGGTACGCGGCGGCTTTCCGGCGGCGATGGCGATTTGGAGTCGCGCGATTGGCTTTGGGAGCGTCTCCGCCACGCTTGTCGCTACTTCTTGAAATGGGAGCGACCTCGGCCGTGGATAAGCGGCTCCTTGGGTTCCTGTCTCTCGGGATCGGCTATCGCCCGGTTCGCTGGCTGATTTTGGCGCTATTAACGATGCGTTTAAAACCCTATCGGCTGTTGGATTTGTTTAAGACCGCGGTCGTCAGACGCTGGATTGCGCTCGGGAACAAGCGGCGGCCCGGTTCGAGCCCTCAGAGCAATTTCTCTTGACTGACCACGGCGTCTACCCCACGGCTCTCTTGGCAAGCGGCGATGATGACGCCCTGATCGCAATCTCGGCCATGGCTTGGCCAGACCGCACGCACTCTCCGGGATCCCACAAGCATGCAGTTAGAGTCGGCAACCTATGGCGATGATATTGACCAAAATGCGCACCCTCACATGAAAGCCCGGGGCCCTTTCAGCATTGGCGCCGATGATCTGAGCGCCGGCCTGAAGGCCTGGCGTCTATGGACGATGTTAGGCTGGAACGACATTCTGCAGCGCTATCGACGCTCGGTTTTAGGGCCGTTCTGGATCACGCTCAGCATGGCGCTTTATGTCATGTTGCTGGGGGTGGTTTATAGTCGCATTTTCAAAATGGAAATCGCGCTCTATCTTCCCTACATAGCCGTAGGGCTTATTACCTGGGGGTTTATCTCAGGGACGACCATCGAATCTTGCTCGGCCTTTGTCGATAGCAGCGGCATTATCAAGCAGATTCGCCTACCATTTACGGTGTACGTATTTCGTGTCCTTTGGCGCAGCCTTATTATATTTCTTCATACTATTGTCCTTATCATCCCGATAGGAATTATATTTGGACTGAAATTCTCCTGGGCCGATATTTTGATATTCCCGGGACTCATTCTCCTCTTCGCGAACCAGATGTGGGTCGGCATTGTTGTCGCCGTTCTCAGCGCTCGCTATCGCGATGTCGTCCAACTTATAGCGACTGCAATCCAAATTGCGATGTTCGCCACACCGATTATGTGGCCCGCAAGCTCGCTGGGAACGGCTCAGATAATCGCACAGGTCAACCCGTTGTATCATTTGATTGAAATTGTCCGTTCCCCTCTTCTTGGGGAGGCGCCGCCTCTCTTGTCATGGCTGGTCGTCATTGGCTTGTGCGCGGTAGGTTATCTCATCGCGATCTTGTTGTTGTCGCGGGGGAACCGCCGCATCGTATATTGGCTCTGAGGTCGGAATCTCACGATGGCACATATAAATCTGAGGGATGCGTCGGTCGAGATTCCGGTCTATGCGGTAGGGAATAACTCCCTTAAGACGATGCTTCTGCGTAAAGCGGTTGGCGGCCGTTTCGGGCGATCGGGCTCAAATGTCATTATCACCGCGCTGTCTGGCATTGATCTCGACATTCATGATGGCGAACGAATTGGATTGGTTGGCCATAACGGTTCGGGCAAAACCAGTCTCCTGCGTGTGCTTGCGGGCGTCTATCCCCCAACAAAGGGGGAAGTGAATGTCGTTGGCCGCGTCTCTCCCATGTTCGACATCTCGCTAGGGATGAGCGTCGATGCGACGGGAATCGAGAACATCAAGATTTGCGGCGCTCTCTGGGGATTGAGCAAACAGGAAATTGAAGCTGGAATAGACGACATCGTCGACTTTACGGAACTCGGCGACTATCTCAACATTCCCGTTCGCACATATTCAGCCGGAATGTTGCTGCGCTTATCCTTCGCAATCGCCACATTGCGGCAGCCGGAAATTCTGCTGCTGGATGAAGTCATCGGCGTCGGCGACGCCGAGTTCATGAAGAAGGCGGAAGGCCGGCTCGAGAAGATCGCCAGCCGCGCCAACATACTCGTCGTCTCATCGCATTCGGACGATATCATTCGGCGTCTCTGCACCAAGGCGATCTGGTTGAACCAAGGCGTGGTCGGCGCATTTGGCGAGGTGGAGTCGGTTTTGAGCGCATACCATGCGGGCTGACTTGCCAGCGCGATCCGTGTCGACCGACGAGGATGACTGTCGCTGGGCCGTTTTCATTTATGCGACGGTCTGGTTAGCGCGCGGACGCAGCGGGTCGCCGCAGATCGGCGTAGACAGCGAGCGTTTCCGCAATCACGATGGATGAGGCGAATTCGCGCTCCGCTCGACGCCGCCCGGCGACGCCGAAACGACGGCGCAGAACCGGATCCTCGATCAGGGTGCGTAGCGCCGAGGCGAGGGCGAGGCTGTCGCGGGCCGGAACCAATAGACCATTCTCGCCATGCCGCACCGCCTCGCGGCAACCTGGCACGTCGGTGGACACGATTGGCAGGCCGGCCGCCATCGCTTCGAGCAGGCTCCGTGGCAGACCCTCGCGATAGGACGGCAGGCAGGCGATCTGGCTGCGCGCCAAAAGCGCTGGAATATCGTCGCGCTGGCCCAGCCAGTCGACCACGCCCTCTGCACGCCATTTGAGTAACTGGCCTTCGGAAATAGCGGCCGGGTTCTGCGGATCGGTTGCGCCGACGAGCCAAAAATGAGCGGCGACGCCTTCGGCGCGCAATTTTCGCGCCGCCTCAACGAATTCCCCTACCCCCTTGTCCCAAAGCATGCGGCTGACCAGCGAGACAATCGGCGGGCCATCCGTCTCGACCGCGGGCGCGAAGGAAGCAACGTCGATGCCAGAGCCCCGGATCAACACGGCGTCCTGCGCACGCACAGCTCGATCTTCGACAAGGCTTTTCAGGTCGTCGACATTCTCGAACACGACCTTGCTGCCGCGCGGATTCAGAAACAGCCGCAACGCCAGCCACGCCAATGGCCGCAGCAGTCGCGACTGGAGACTTTGGGAGGTGAAGACGAACCCCATGCCGATCGGCGCGTTGAGCACGGCCCGGATTCCGGCCGAGCGGGCCGCGAGCGATCCATAAAGGATCGGCTTTAGTCCGACATGATGCGCCAGGGCGGGACGAAGCCTTCGGTAGGCGGCGCGTATCGCGCGCAAGGTTTTGATCTCGACGAGTGGGTTCAGGCCCCGCCGTTTCAGCGGGATGGCTATGAAATCGACGCCGGCCGCGCGAATCTGCGCCGACTTGCCATTGTCGTTCGCCAGCACGGTGACTTCATAACCGGCGTCCCGGGCGGCGATCGCCCGCTCCAGGAAATGCGAACAAAAGAACCAATCCTCCGTCAGCACCATAACAAGTCTTGGTTTTCCAACATCCACCATGATTGCCCTTTTTGACGATCACTGGCGAGGTTCTGGATCGCGACGGAATCATCGGCGAGGATGGCCGGAAATCTCGGCGCGATGCAAGGGCGTCGTCGCGACGACCGGATGAAGCTTCGCCGCACGCAAGCGAGGCCTTGCCGGGCGCCCACGAAAATATTGTCTTTGTTTGGATGGACGGCGAGAGCGCACGGCGCCACAAGGCGCTCGTCGAGCGTCTTTAAGCCGAAAGGCCTCACTGTTCTCTTGACCGGGGCGCCCCGGAGAAGGCCTAGTTCCATCCGACGCCTTCGCGGCGGCGTGAATTTTTCGCCGCTACTCCCCGCAACCAGGAAAAAACCGGCGGAGCCCGCCTTCTCATTTGCGGGAAATCTCAGCCAACGGGAGTCCGTTCTTCCTTCCCGGCCGCCGCCGCGGCGATTTTCGTGAGTTGCGATGCTCTTCAATTCATTTTTGTTTCTGCTGGTGTTTCTGCCCTCCGCCCTGTCGCTGCATTGGTTGGTCGAGCGCTTTCAGCCGGGCTGGCGGTTGCACCTTCTGGTGTTCTTGTCGTTCGTATTTTACGGCTACTGGGACTGGCGCTTTATTCCGCTTCTGGCGCTATCCATTCTCATCAATTGGACGCTCGCGGAATTCTTCGCGAGAAATCGACAAGGCTTTTTGATCGCAGTCGCCATTGCGGTCAATCTTCTCGTCCTCGGATATTTCAAATACGCAAATTTCTTTTCCACGCTTCTCCCCGGCGTGTCGCTGCCTAACGCCGACATCTTTGGCATGGGGACGGCGCTGCCGCTCGGCATCTCTTTCTTCACCTTCCACCATGTCATGTATCTGAGCGATCTCAAGGCTGGGAAGGCGCCGCGTTACGACCTCACGCGCTACGCTCTTTACATCGGGTTTTTCCCGCAGGTTCTTTCGGGCCCCCTGGTGCGCTGGAGCGAGATCATGCACCAGTTCGAAGAGCGGCCCTACGAACGCTCCGACGCCGCGCAGCGTTTCGCATGGGGCATGATGCTCGTCGTGATTGGCCTCGCCAAGAAGGTCTTCCTTGGCGACCCGCTGGCTGCCGACGTCAATCCGATCTTCGCGGCCGCGGCGAATGGCGAGATCGTTTCGCTTGTCGACGCCTGGCAGGCTACGCTGGGTTTTACCTTCCAGATCTATTGCGACTTCTCCGGTTACACCGACATGGCTGTGGGCGTCGCTTTGATGTTCGGCATCGTGCTGCCGCAGAATTTCCGTATCCCCTACCGCGCAACAAGCCTGTCCGATTTCTGGCGGCGCTGGCATATGACGCTCTCACGATTCCTGCGCGACTATTTGTATATTCCACTCGGCGGCAACAGGCGCGGCCTGCCCATGCAGCTTCTGGCCCTCCTCGCAACCATGGTCCTTGGCGGGCTCTGGCATGGGGCGGGGCTGACCTTCGCCGCCTGGGGCGCGCTGCACGGCTTCGGATTATGCGTTGGCGTATTGTGGCGACGCGTCGCCCGGCCGATGCCCGCTTTCTTGGGATGGGGTTTGACATTCGCCTTCGTCGTGCTCGCCTGGGTGTTGTTCCGGGCGCCCACATTTCACGCCGCGCTGCGGATCTATGATGGGCTGATCGGCTTCGCGCCCGTCGGCCACGGCCTGAAATGGCGATCGATCGCGGTCGCCGCCGCGGTCGCGATGATCGGTCCAACGACCTGGGACGCCGTGCGCAAGGCGACGCCCTCCCGATGGGCGGCCGTGGCTTTCGCGATATTGTTCGTGCTGACTCTATTCAAGATGGGTAACGACGAGACCTATGAGTTCATCTATTTCCAGTTCTGACGCGGCGGATCGGCGCTGGCGCGGCTTTGCTGTGGCGTTCGCGGCGACGGCGGTGCTGCTGTTCGCTGCACTGGCCGGCGTGTTGGCGGCGGTCGATCCTTTTGACACCGGCCGCTTCGCGCTGACGGCGCGCGCCGGCGTGCCGGAGCAAGGCCCGCGCACCGCCGACGCCAGCCGCGGGCGCGACCCCCGCTTCGATTCCGCCATCTTCGGCAATTCGCATATGCAACTCATTCGGCCCGAGACGCTCAACGCGCAGACCGGCCTGGATGCCGTTTCGATGATCGTGCCGGGGACGTACCCCAAAGAGCAATTTGTCCTGATCGACTGGTTCCTGCGGCATCATCCTCGTCCCGCGGCAATCGTCATCGGGCTCGATGTGAGCTGGTGTTTCGACGCGCTATACAACGTCGAGCCGTTTCCGTTCTGGCTCTATGAGAAAAGTCCGCTCGCCTATCTCGGCGGCATGATGCGCTATTCGGCGCTCGAGCGCATTCCCGGCAGGCTCGCCCTGCTGTTCGGCTCTGCGAAACCAGCGCGCGCCGACGGCTATCGGGATTACGACGACGAGTTGCGCACCGTCGACCCCGGCGTGCTCCGCCAGCAACTGGCCAAAGAGCGGCCGACGGCCTCGATCAACCCGCGCAATCTTTTCCCCGCCGCCGACAGGCTGAAAGTGGTTCTCGCCGCCCTTTCGCCATCGACCGCCGTCGTTCTCGCCTGGCCGCCGGTCTATATCACTGCGCTGCCTCAGCGGGGGAGCGAGGCCGAGGCGACCATGCGCGCCTGTCACGGCGCCTTTTCGGCCGTCGCCGCGCAGCGTCCCAGGACAACGATCGTCGACTGGGCCGAGGATCGGCCGGAGACATTGCTGGCGGAGAATTTCTTCGATCAGACCCATTATCGCGATAATTTGGCCGAGGCCTTTCAGAAGGATATCGCCTCGGCGCTCAGCAGAATGAAAGAATAGGCGAGCCAGGCGTCGATCGAATCATGCCGGGCGCGTCGACGCGATGAAGTCCCGCTTGATCATTCAATATTGCGGACGCGATCGGAGGCAAGAATTGCGACGACGAAATCGGGAATCTCAAGGCCGCCTTTCACCTTGGCCTCGAGAGCCGCCTCCGCCGCGCGAACCTCCGCCAGCGCCTTGAGCACGGCCGCCGCGCGGTCGCGCGGCACGACGACGATCCCGTCGCGATCGCCGATCAATATATCGCCCGATTCGATGCGCAGGCCGCCAAGGTCGACTGGCTGGCCGACGGTTCCAGGGCCATTGCGCGCCGGCGAATTGGGCGTAACGCCCGCGCAATAGACGGGCAGGCCGACATCGAGAATGCCGACGATGTCGCGCACCATGCCGTCGGTGACGAATCCCTTGACGCCGCGATTGCGCGCCATGCCGAGCATCAGATCGCCGGTGACCGCCGCGCCGGTATGGCCGTGCGCCGCGGCGACGAGGATATCGCCGGGCTGCGCAACGGAAAGAGCGCCGAACAGTGCAAGATTGTCGCTAGGCCCGCAATCGCAGGTCAGCGCGACGCCGACCATGATTTTGGCGGAGGGAGGGAGCGGCTTGATGCGATGGTCGAGCGCGCCGCCGCCGCCCATGGCGTCGACGACATTTCCCGTCGGAGCGCCGGCGAAGCCCTCGACGATTTCCCTGGCGGGGCGCGGAAATTTGGCGCGGATGGTCAGGACGGGCGGATCAACAATCATGGCTATGTTTCCTGTGTTTTGAAGCTTAGCTCAAAGCATCGCCAGCATGCCGCCATCCACGAGATGGAAGGATCCCGTAATGAAGCTGGCGTCGCTGGACAACAAGAACGCGGCGAGCCGGGCGACTTCGATGGGCTGCCCGATGCGGCCGAGCGTGTGCTTGGCGCCCCATTCCGCGATTTTCGCCGCCGGATTTTCCGGATTGTACAGGCGCGCCGCCGATCGGGCCAACGGCGTTTCTATCGTTCCGGGGCAGATCGCCGTGACGCGAATGTTCTGGGGTCCGTGGTCGATCGCCATCGCGCGCGTCATCGAGACGACCGCGCCTTTGGTGGCGGCATAGGCGACGACATCGGCCTGCGTGATATGCGCCTGCACCGAGGACATATTGACGATCGCGCCGCCTCCGCCCGCCTCCATATGCGGAACGACATGTTTCGAGAGCAGGAAGATCGCCGTCAGATTGACCGCGACGACGCGGCCCCAATCGTCCTCGGACATGCTTACGACGGTGCCGTGCAGTTCAAGGCCCGCGCAATTGAACAATCCCGTGACGCGGCCAAGACTTGCCGCCTTATCGGCGATTTCTTTGCATTCGGCCGATTTCGTAATATCGGCGGCCACGCCATGAATATGATCCGAGGCGAGAGCGGCAAGCCCCTCGGCGTTGATGTCGGCGGCGACCACGGTCGCTCCGCAATCGGCGAAATGGAGCGCGGCCGCTTTGCCTATGCCCGACGCTGCTCCCGTTACGATGACGACCCCGGATAATTGCGTCAAATCTTCCTCCTTCGATTTTTCGGCTCTTGGCTTCGCGCAACCGCGAGCAATCTGCGCGCTAGCCCAAAGCGATATCGCGGCTTCCCTTTGATTGGCGAAACAATTGATCGGGACCGATGTCGCCGATCCGCGCCGCGCCCATCAAACCCATGACGCGATCGATCTCGCGGCGCAGGATGTCGAGCACATGGGCGACGCCGGGCTCGCCCGCCACAGCCAGGCCCCAAAGTTGCGGCCGGGCGACCAGGCAGGCGGCGGCGCCGAGCGCCAGCGCCTTCACCACATCGGCGCCGCGGCGAACGCCGCCGTCGAGCAAAACCGGAATCGCGCCATTGACGGCGGCGACGATTCTCGGCAGCGCCTCAATCGTCGCCAGCGCCCCATCGAGCTGACGCCCGCCATGGTTCGAGACGATCAGGCCGTCGACGCCGCTTCGCGCGGCCTCCGCCGCCTCGCCCGGATGCAGAACGCCCTTCAGCAGAAACGGGCCTTTCCAGAGGTCGCGCAGCCATTCGACATCGCGCCAGGACATGCCGGGGTCGAGCATCGCCCCCATGCGCGCGGCGATGGCGCCGATGTCGGACGCTTCTCCGGGCCGCACATAATTGGCGAAGGTGACGCGCGGCAATTCCCGGCGCATGCGCATCAGCCAGGGGAGTTTGCCGGCCATGGCGGCCAGATCCAGCGCGCCAAAGCGCGGCGGGATGGTGAAACCATTGCGGATATCGCGCTCGCGATTGCCGAGCAATTGGTTGTCGATCGTCAGAACGAGGCCGTCATAGCCCGCCGCCTGGGCGCGCTCCACGAATTCGCGCGTCAAGCCGCGGTCGCGATAGATGAAAATCTGCATCCACCGCGGCGCGGCGCCCGCGGCCGCCAGTTCCTCGATCGTGCAGACGGAGGCGTGGCTGAGGCAATATGCCGTTCCCGCCGCCGTCGCGGCGCGCGCGGCGACGATTTCGCCGCCAGGCCAGAACAGACCGCTGAGGCCGGTCGGCCCGATCAGCACGGGCATCGACAAGCGGCGGCCGAACAATTCGATCGAAAGATCACGCTCCGCCGCGCCGTTCAGCGGGCGCGGGACCAGCGCGATGTCTTCGAAGGCGCGCGCGTTGCGGCGCAACGTGCCTTCGTCCTCCGCGCCGCCATCGGCAAAATCGAACACCGGGCGAGGCAAGCCGCGCCGCGCGAGATCGCGCATCGCCGCCAGACTGTAGCCCTTGCGTCGCCAGGTTTCGACGGAGACGCTCATCGCATTGCGCCTGAAACGCCGGCGACAGTCTGCGCATCGCCGGTCGGGCCTTCGGGCCAGCCGGATCGCGATGCTGCCGATTCCGACAATGGCGCCGGCTCTTCGCTCATCTGACGCCTCCCGCGTGCGCCCTCATTCATGACATCGCGGCCGTTGCGGGCCAAGAGCTCTTCGCCGCCACAAGGCGGCGGACAGGCGGGGCGTGCAAAACGATCGTCCCCATCCGCCGGCCGGATGGGCTGCCGCGGAATAGTCCCGGAATAGCCCAGGCGCTTAAAAGACCCTACAGGGCGCGTCAAAATCCACGCTAAGTCTTTGATTCCAGCCCCCGCGGAAGAGCATGAGCATCCGCGAAATGAGCGATATCAAGGACTTGACCCCCTTTGACCTTCCGCATCGAAATTTCAGGGCGGAAGACAGGCGCGACAAGCCTCGCGGCGCCGGCTTCCCTGTTGACGACGCGAAGCCGCACCGAACCCTCCGACCGCATGGCGCGACCGACGAGAGGAGAAGCAAAAGCGTCGTACAATATTCTGAAAAACTGAATTTATCAAAATTTTATTTCTGAGAATATTTCACAACGCCAGGCTAGCGATGCCTTCGCTTGGCCGCCCTTGACGCCCGCGGCGCCGTCGCCTAGATGTTTGTTCTCTTTTTGTTCCTGGAGACCGAACATGCAGGCGCAACAGTCCAAGGCGAGGGATTATTCGGAGCGTGTCGTTGTGGCGCGCCAGCTTGGCGTGGCGCTTGGCGACGGGTTGGTGGCGCCGGAGCGCCGGCGCGGCCGTGGCGCGGCATCGAACGAGACGGGGCGATTCGAACGCACGAAGCGCGAGGAATTCGACGACGGCTGGGATACGGACGAGACGTTGGCGCCGTTCAAGACCGAAGTGATCCATGAGCGTGCGCGCACCATCATTTCGCGCAATGAATCGCCCGACATTTCCTTCGACCGTTCGATCAATCCCTATCGGGGCTGCGAGCACGGCTGCGTCTACTGCTTTGCGCGGCCTACCCACGCCTATATGGGGCTTTCGCCCGGCCTCGATTTCGAGAGCAAGCTGTTCGTCAAGGACGGCGCCGCGGCGCTGCTCGAGCGCGAACTGGCGGCCCCCAATTACCGCCCGCGGACGATGGCGCTCGGCACCAACACTGACCCCTATCAGCCGATCGAACGGCAATATCGCGTGACGCGCTCCGTCCTTGAAGTGCTGGCGCGTTACGACCACCCCGTCGGCATCGTGACAAAATCCAACCTGGTGCTGCGCGATCTCGACATTCTCGCGCCGATGGCGGCCAAGGGGCTGGTCAAAGTCTATCTTTCCGTGACGACGCTGGACAAGGAGATAGCCCGCAAAATGGAGCCGCGCGCGCCTATCCCCGCTCGCCGGCTGGAGGCGATCGAACGTCTCGCGCAAGCAGGCGTTCCGGTCGGCGTGCTGGTTGCGCCGATCGTCCCCGCCGTCAACGATTCGGAGATCGAGGCGATCCTGACGCGCGCTCACGCCGCCGGCGCACGCGAGGGCGGTTATGTCATGCTGCGTCTGCCGCTGGAGCTGCGCGATATTTTCCGCGAATGGCTGCTGGTTCATTATCCCGACAAACTGCGCCACACCATGTCGCTCGTGCAGTCCACCCGCGGCGGCAAGGATTACGATTCGCAATGGGGAAAACGCATGGCGGGCTCGGGGCCCTATGCCTGGATGATCGGCCGCCGCTTCGAAATCGCCGCTGCGCGGCTCGGCTATAACGAAACGCCAACACGGTTGCGTTGCGACCTGTTTCACCCGCCGGAGGGCGAGGCGAAAGGGCCGAAGCAGCTGAGTCTGTTTTGAGGGGGATAGGAGCGAGTGGGACGCTCTTATGCCCGCCTGACCAACCTACGGTCGGTCGATCACAAGCAGCATGGTCTCGACGCCATCTTCCCAGAACCTGCGTAATGGGAGGAAGCCTACCGCCATCGAGCATTGCAGCGCGGCAATATTAGTCAATTCGTGGGCGATATAGGCGCGCGTCTGTTCGGCATAGGATGGAAAAGCGACTCGCCGCAGGTAGCCGCTCAGCGCGGCGCGGCCGAAGCCTTTGTGGAGGTATGTCGGTTCGCCGATATAGAGATCCACGCTGATCCCGTCGCTGACGCCGATGAGATCGGCCCATTCCGGATAGTCGGCGTTGCGATAGCATTGCAGGTAGGCGAACGGCGCGCCGCCGCTGGTCGCCATGTGGCAGATCGACGGCTCCTCGGCGCGGACGCAGGGCCCATATTCCTGCAACACTTGCGCGAGCGTGACCGGCGTTTTCTGATAGAATCTGCGGACATGCGGCTCAGCGAGCCAGGCGGCGAGCGTCGGAAAGTCATGCTCTTCCACCCGGCGGAACACGATCTCTTGCGCTGCGGCGCTGTTCACGGCTGGCCTGTTTCCATTAGCGAAACTCCGGCGCGAACGGCCAGGGCGAGCCGGGCCATGACGGAAGAGCGCCGGCTTTGGCCGGGCGTTCAATCCTCCGGCGGCAAGATGCGGTCAAGGAGCGCATGTTCTGCGCCAACGAGATCGGCGCCGCCGTACTGCGCATAGGCTTCGCCGGTCAGGCGCGTCGCGACATAGGCTTCCGCCAGCGACGGCTGCCGCTCGGCGAGCGCGGCGGCGGCGGCGAGGCGGGCGAGGCGCTCGCAGGTCCGGCGCGCCAGCCGCTCGGCGCCAGCGACGAGATCGGCTTCGAGGCTGAGCGTCTCCGGCGGCAGATCGCAGGCCGCGTTGAGCCGGGCGACCACATCCTTCGCCGCGTCTGGCGCCCGCGCGGCGGCGCGCAGCACGTCGAGCGCCATCACATTGCCCGGCCCTTCCCAGATCGCATTCAGCGGCGCCTCGCGATAGGCGCGCGCCATCGGCCATTCCTCGACATAGCCGTTGCCCCCCAGGCACTCCATCGCCTCATAGACGAAATGAGGCGCCGCCTTGCAGACGAGGAATTTGGCGGCGGGCGTGATCAGGCGCGCATAGGCGGCCTCGTCGGGATCCGCCGCCGCCCGATCGAACGCGCGCGCAAGCCGGAACGCCAACGCCGTCGCGCCCTCGACTTCGAGCGCGAGATCGGCGAGCACCGCGCGCATCAGCGGCTGGTCGATCAAGAACTTCTGGAACGCGCGGCGATGGCGCACATGATAGGTCGCCTGCGCCAGTGCAAAGCGCATCAATCCCGCCGAGGCGACGACGCAGTCGAGACGCGTCATCTGCACCATTTCGATGATCGTGCGCACGCCCTCGCCCTCGGGGCCGACACGTTCGGCGAAGGCGGAACTGAAGACGACCTCGGAGGAGGCGTTGGATCGATTGCCGAGCTTGTCCTTAAGGCGCTGGAAGAAAATCTCATTTTTGCCACCGTCGGGACGAAAGCGCGGCGTCAGGAATGTCGTCAAGCCGCCCGGCGCCTGCGCGAGCACCAGAAACGCATCGCACATCGGCGCCGACATGAACCATTTGGCGCCGGTGATCTCATAGCCGCCCGCGACCGGCTCGGCGCGCGTCGTATTGGCGCGCACGTCGGTGCCGCCCTGCGGCTCGGTCATGCCCATGCCGAGGGTGACCGCGCTTTTTTCCCACCACGGCTTTAACGCGGGATCGTAGACGCGGCCGAGAATTTTCGGCAGCCATTTCTCCGCCAGTTCCGGCGCGCGCCGCAGCGCGGCGACGCTCGCGCTGGTCATCGTCAGGGGACAGATATGGCCGCTCTCGGCTTGCGTCGCCATGAACAGGCGCGCGGCTCTGGCCGCCTGCCCGGACGCCGCCATCCGCGGCGCGCGGGCGTGATCCCAGATCGAGCCATGCAGGCCCACCGCCATGTCGCGCGCCATCAGCGCGTGATAGGCGGGATGAAATTCGATCTGGTCGAGCCGGTTGCCCCTGGAATCGACCAGCCGCAGGCGCGGTGAGAATTCATTGGCGAGACGCCCGAACTCCATCGCCTCGGCGCTCCCGCAGGCCGCGCCGAACTCCGCGAGCGCCTCGCGGCCGGCGTCGACCCCGGCGGCGTTCGCTCCATCCTGCAAGGCGCGATCTTCGAGAAATAGATTACGGCCCGCGAAAGGCGGCGACTGATTGGGCGCCGCCTCCATGACAAAAACCGGATCGTCGCGCATCGCCCGCCTCGCCCGTCGGCCGAACGAGGCCGCGCTTTATTCGCCCGCCAGTTGCAGGGCCGGTTTCTGGTCTTCGCGCTCACGCAACCGCGCCTCGCGCTCGCCGACATAGTCGCGCGTCATCGGCACGACATCCTGGCGCTTGGCCAGTTGGATTTGAAACACCATATTGGCGTCGACGCGGAATGAGGATTCCGAACCGGCGAGGTAGAACTCCCACATCCGGCAGAAGCGCTCGTCATAAAGCGCCTTCGCCTCCTCGCGGTTCGCCATGAAGCGCTCGCGCCAGGCTTTCAGCGTTTCGGCATAGTGCAGCCGCAGGATTTCAGTGTCGGTCACGTAGAGACCGGCGCGCTCGATCGACGCGAACACTTCCGAAAGCGCGGGAATATAGCCACCGGGGAAAATATATTTCGAGATCCAGGGATTGGTGGCGTTGGGTTTGCCGCTGCGCCCGATCGCATGCAGCACCATCACGCCGTCGTCTTTCAACAGGCGCCGGACGTGCTGAAAATATTCATCGAAGCCGCCGATCCCGACATGTTCGAACATGCCGACCGAAACGATGCGATCGAAACGGTCGTTGACGTCCCGGTAATCCTCAAGCTGGAAATTCACGCGATCGGCGAGGCCGCCGTCGACCGCGCGCTTGACCGCGACGGCATGCTGCTCTTTCGACAAGGTGACGCCCGTCGCGCGGGCGCCGGCGGTTTTGGCCAGATACAATCCCATGCCGCCAAAACCGCAGCCGATGTCGAGGACGCTATGGTCGTCGTCGACAAGGAGCTTGGCGGCGATATGCCGCTTCTTGGCGAGTTGCGCCTCCTCCAGCGTCGCCCCCGGATGCTCATAATAGGCGCAGGAATATTGCCGGTCCGAATCGAGGAACAGGTCGTAGAGCTTGACGTTGAGATCGTAATGATGGGCGATGTTTTTCCTGGCGTTCAGCCGGTCGTTGCGCTGGCGAAACCGGCGCGTTGCGATGCGCGCGTCCTCCAGCAGCTTGAGCCAGCGCGGGCCGCCGAATTCGGCGATATTGCGCGCGCCCAGCGCCAGCACGTCATAGAGATCGCCCTTCGTCACCACGAGGCGGCCGTCCATATAGAGTTCGCCCATGGCGAGGGTCGGATCGAAGATCAATTCCCGCTCGGCCGCGCGATCGTTCAGCTTGACTCCAAGCTTCGGACCCGTTCTGTCGCCGAACACCTGGACGATTCCGTCGGCGGTTTCGACCTCAAGATGTCCAAGCCGGATCAGGGTGGACAGAAAGGTTCGAAAAAGCGTTCCCATGACGCAGCCCCCGCTGATGGCGATCCGAGGCTTGATACGCAAGCGGGAAAGCCGGACAAGTCTTATGTCGAAACTATGGTCGTCGCGACGCGGATTCAAGGTTGTTGTCAGGATTCACTCTCTTTTGATCGAGTCGAGGCGGCTTTAGGAACGAAAACGCCCCGGAAAATGATAAAAAACGCCCTGTTCAATTTATTTTGTAACCCGCCCTTCTCTTCTCCATTCTTGTGAGAATCCATGCTTCGCCTGTTCTTTTGCACGCTGGCGGTCGGCGCCGCCCTGTCCTCCGCCGCGGCCGCGCAAGAGGAGAGTCATGCCTCCCTTCATTTCCTCAGCGCCGGCCAGGTCGATCTGACGAAAATTCTGCCGGCGCCGCCAAAACTGGGCTCGAAAGCCCAGAATAAGGACATGGCCATCAGCCTCGCCTGGCAGGCGCGGCGCACGCCAGCGATGATAGCGCTCGCCCAGGCCGACTCGGACCGGTCGGTGTTCCGCTTCGGCGTCATTTTGGGCGATTCTTTCGCCAAGGATCGCCTACCCCTGACGGTGCATTTCTTTGACGAAGTGGCGGGAGACGAGCGCCTCGTCGGCGCGGCGGCCAAAACCTATTGGGACCGCCCGCGCCCCTTCGTGACGTCGGCTCGGATTCATCCTTGCGTCGATCAGCCGCCGACCAATTCCTACCCGTCCAATCACGCGACGATCGGCATGCTCTACGCCCAGATCCTGGCGCGCATGCTGCCCGAGCAGAGGCTGCGCATCCTCGCCCGCGCCCAGCAATATGCCCAGGATCGCGTCATCTGCGGCGTCCATTATACGAGCGACATCGAGGCGGGGAAGCGCGCCGGCGCCATCGAGGCCTTCGCGATGTTCCGCGATCCCGCGTTCAAAAAGGAGTTCGCCGAGGCGAAGGCGGAGATACGGAGCGCCTTGTCGCCGGCGCGATAACCGGGCCCGACGCGCCCGATTTGGGCCGTTTGGCGCCGCGATCCCCACATTGACAAGGCTGGCGCCGCCTCCTATCTCAGCGTCGAGCGTCTGTCCTTGCGCGGCAAAGGCGGGTTTTAGCCTGTCGAGGCCGGTGCGCGTTTACGGATCGCCCCTGTTTTGGGCCTTCAAAAGTCCGGACGCAGGCGGGCGCAATATCCGGAAGATTGACGGAATGCTCGGGCGCCGCGCCCTTGTCGCGCGACGGCGTCCCGTATGAGTAGACATCCCCGGTCATGCGAGTCACGCTGAGGTGGGGCTTTTGCTTCCCGGGAAACGGCCGGAAATTTGGATTGGCGCCGGTCGGCGGTCGGAAAGGTCTGATATGCTCGGCAATGTGCTAAAAAAGGTTTTCGGCTCGTCGAACGAACGACGGCTGAAGGGATATCGACCCAATATCGTCGCCGTCAACGCTCTCGAAGGCGAATTTTCCGCGCTCAGCGACGAGCAATTGCGCGCCAAGACGCAGGAGTTTCGCGCGGCTTTGGCCGCCGGCAAGACCCTCGAAGACATAGCCGCGCCCGCTTTCGCAGCGGTGCGCGAGGCGGCCAAACGCACGCTCAAGCAGCGCCATTTCGACGTGCAATTGATCGGCGGCATGGTGCTGCATGAGGGCGCGATCGCCGAAATGCGCACGGGCGAAGGCAAGACGTTGGTGGCCACATTGGCGTGCTATCTCAACGCGCTTGCAGGCAAGGGCGTCCATGTCGTCACGGTGAATGATTATCTCGCGCGGCGCGATTCCGAATGGATGGGGCAGATCTACGGCTTCCTCGGCATGAGCGTCGGCGTGATCGTGCATGGACTCGACGACAATCAGCGCCGCCAAGCCTATGCCGCCGACATTACTTACGGCACGAACAACGAATTCGGCTTCGACTATCTGCGCGACAATATGAAATACGACATGGCCGATATGGTGCAGCGCGGCCATAATTTCGCGATCGTCGACGAGGTCGATTCCATTCTCGTGGACGAAGCGCGCACGCCGCTGATCATTTCGGGCCCCTCCGACGATCGGTCCGACCTCTATAAATCGGTCAACGAACTGATTCCGCGTCTTTTGAAAACAGATTTCGAGCTCGACGAAAAGCAACGCACCGTCAACCTGACGGAAGCGGGCAACGAGCATGTCGAGGAATTGCTGCGCGAGGCCGACCTGCTCAAGGAAGGCTCGCTCTACGAAGCCTCCAGCGTGACGTTGGTCCACCACGTCAATCAGGCTTTGCGCGCCCACAAATTGTTCCAGCTCGACAAGGACTACATCGTCCGCAACGGCGAACTTGTCATCGTCGACGAATTCACCGGCCGCATGATGCCGGGCCGGCGCTATTCCGAAGGGTTGCACCAAGCGCTGGAGGCCAAGGAGCATGTCCAGGTCCAGCCCGAAAACGTGACGCTCGCCTCGATCACGTTCCAGAATTATTTCCGCCTCTATAAGAAGCTCGCCGGCATGACCGGCACGGCGGCGACGGAAGCGGACGAATTCGCCGAAATTTACAAGCTCGAAGTCGTCGAAATTCCGACCCACCGGCCTGTCAGCCGGCGCGACGAGGACGACGAAGTCTATCGCACGGGCGTCGAAAAGCTGCGCGCCGTCGTGCGCGAAATCGAGGCCGCCAACACGAAAATGCAGCCGATGCTGGTCGGCACGACATCGATCGAGAAGTCCGAACAGCTTGGCGAACTGCTGGAAAAGAACGGCTATACGAAGATCGACTTCGAAAAACCGCTGGCGCTCGCCGACCTTTACGCCAGCGCCCGCGCCGGCCGGCCCTCGAAACTATTCGCGGTGCTGAACGCCCGCTTTCATGAACAGGAAGCCTATATCGTCGCCGAAGCCGGCGTGCCGGGCGCCATCACCATCGCCACCAATATGGCGGGACGCGGAACAGACATCCAGCTTGGCGGCAATGTCGAGATGCGCGTCAGCCAGGAATGCGATCCGCTGGCGCCGGGAGACGCGCGCGCCGCCAAGGAAGCCGAGATTCGCGCCGAAGTGGACGATTTTAAAAAGAAGGCCATCGAGGCCGGCGGCCTCTACATCATCGGCACCGAGCGGCATGAGAGCCGGCGCATCGACAACCAGCTCCGCGGCCGCGCGGGACGCCAAGGCGATCCGGGACGCTCGAAATTCTTCCTGTCCCTGCAAGACGACCTGATGCGCATCTTCGGTTCCGAGCGCATGGACGCGATGCTCAAGCGGCTCGGGCTGAAGGAGGACGAGTCGATCGTTCATCCCTGGATCAACAAGGCGCTGGAAAAGGCGCAGCAGAAAGTCGAAGCCCGCAATTTCGACATGCGCAAGAACGTACTGAAATTCGACAACGTGATGAACGATCAGCGCAAAGTCATTTTTGAGGACCGGCGCAAGATGATGGCTCAGGAAACGCTGGAGCCGACGATCGCCGAGATGCGCGCCAATGTCGTCGACGATCTCGTGACCAAGCACATTCCCGCCGACGCCTATCCCGAAGCCTGGGACATCACGGGCCTCAAGGAAGGCGTCCAGGCCATGCTCAACCTCGACCTGCCGGTCGCCGATTGGGCCAAGGAAGAAGGCATCGCCGACGAAGAAATGAACGAGCGCCTGCATAAGGCGGCCGACGAAGCCTATGCGGAGCGCGTGAACCGCAACACGCCCGAAGCAATGCGCTATGTCGAAAAACAGGTCATCCTGCAGGCGCTCGATCACCTCTGGCGCGATCATCTGGTGACGCTGGACCACCTGCGCCAGGTGATCGGTTGGCGCGGGCTCGCCCAGCGCGATCCGCTCAACGAATACAAGTCCGAAGCCTTCGATCTGTTCAAGACGCTGATCGAGCGCTGGCACGAAGCCGTTATCGCGCAGATGATGCGCATTGAAGTGCGCTTCCAGGCGCCCGATCCCGCGCCACCGCCGATGCAGTTCCAGCATCTGGACCCGTTGACCGGCGCCAATGAGGAGCCGTTCGGGGCCATCGGCGAGCCTCTGGGCCTTGGGGATTTTTCGGCGGCCACGGTCGCCCTCGCTGCGCCGACGCTGGTCGAAGCCGCCGAGCGCGATCCCAACAACCCATCGAGCTGGGGCAAGGTTGGCCGTAACGAGGCCTGCCCATGCGGATCGGGCAAGAAATACAAACATTGTCACGGGACGCTCGGCTGAGGATGGCGCAAGCGCTGCAGCTAGCCGTTACGCGGAGCGAGGCGCTCAAGGCGTTGCGGATGCTGTTTGCCGATGCCGGAATTGACAATGGCGCGGTCGATGCGCGCCTCCTGCTTTGCGCGGCCGACGGCCTCAACAGCGCCGATTTGATCCGCGCGCCCGAACGCGCCTTAAGCCTGGGGGCGCTTCAACGGCTGGCGCCGATGGCCGAACGCAGGGCGGCGGGAGAGCCGGTGTCGCGCATTCTGGCGCGGCGGGAGTTCTGGGGCCTGCCTCTGACGATCTCGCCCGATGTCCTCGATCCTCGCCCCGACACGGAAACCCTTGTCGAGGCCGTTGTGCGCGAATTGGCGCCGAGATGGGAAGCCCCGTTGCGCATTCTTGATCTGGGCGCGGGTTCGGGCGCCATTCTATGCGCCCTGCTGAAGGAATTTGGCGCGGCGACAGGAATCGCCATCGATCTCTCGGCGCCGGCCGCGGCCCAGGCGCGCGCGAATCTTGCCGCTTGCGGCCTTGCCGGCCGTTCAAGCGTCATCGTCGGTTCATGGGGGCAGGCCATCCTGGGTTCCTTCGACGTCATTGTCTCGAACCCGCCCTATATTCCAAGCTATGAGATCGGCGAATTGGAGCGCGAAGTGAGGGATCACGACCCCGCTCTCGCCCTCGATGGCGGTCCGGACGGGCTCGACGCCTATCGGGCGATCGCGCCGCAGCTTGGGCCTCTTCTTTACGAGGACGGACGTTTCTTTCTCGAAGTCGGCGCGGGACAGGCCGACGACGTCATGGCGGCGCTTGCCGAGCATGGGCTGGCGAAACTGGCGCGCTATGCCGATCTGGCGGGCGTGGCCCGCGTGGTGAGCGGCGGCGTTTCCGCTCGCGGTTTTGGACCGATTACGAAAAGAGGGCCGCCGAATTGAAAAACGGCCCTCAAAACATGCCTCTTGGCGCGGAGTGAAAAAAAGACTAGACTCGTCTTCAGAATCGTCTTCGCGTCGTTGTCCGGGCGAGAGTTGCGCAGCCGCCTACGGAGCTTGGCTCCAAGGTTCGGCCGCACCATCAACCGTTTCAGATTGACGGCAAGCGGAGAGACTTTAGCCGCCATATTTCGTTTGGCCACGAGAGGCGGCTTGCTGACGCATCCAAACGTCCTGAGCATCAGGGAAGCCGTCCGTGATCCCTGTCGCTCGTGGATAACCGCAATTCCTGGCTTCGCCGGCGCGCCGCCGCGAATGTTCGGAACGGGCGGATATTTTTAGCGGCCAACCCCTCGGAAAGCTCAAAACCTTCAGGAAGCTCCGAACCTTCGAAAGTTAAGGACAATAAATGAGACCTGGTCAGAACAAGCGCATGCGCGGCCGCCCCAACAACAATCGCCGGGGCCCCAATCCGCTGACGCGATCCTATGAATCGAACGGGCCGGATGTGAAAATTCGGGGCAACGCCCACCATGTCGCGGAAAAATATCTGCAACTGGCGCGCGACGCTCATACCAGCAGCGACCCCGTCGCGGCGGAAAACTATCTCCAGCACGCTGAACATTATTTTCGCCTGATCGCCTCGGCGCAGGCGGCTCAATTGCAGCAGCAGAATGGAACCGCGCGGCCGCCTGGAGAAGGCGACGCCGATGAGATGGACGATGATGACGATGTGGGCGGCCTGTCCGATCGCTTCGCCTCGCCGGCCGAGCGGGCGCCGGCGCCCTTCCAGCCCCAGCCCGGCTTTAATCCCCCTGTCCAGCAGGCGCAGCCGCAACCCCAGAGCCAGCCTTATCAGGACCGGGCGCCCTACGAGAACGACCGGCAGCCGCAGGGCGACCGGCCCTATCAGGGACGGCCGGAACGCTCCAACAATCGTCCGCAGGATCGCGGACCGCGCGACAACAGGCCGTATCAGGATCGCCAGGACGGGCAGCGCGACAATCGCGATTCCCGGGATAATCGTTTCCCGCGCGACAATCGGCCACGTGAATTCCGCCCCTATCGCGACCCGAATCCTCCGCGGGAGATCGCCAATCCGCCCGAGGCGGCGCTCGCGCCCGTGCTGCCCTCGTTCATCACCGCGCCGCCGCGCGTCAATGCGACGCCGGACATCGAGGAGACGCAATTCTCCAACGCCAATCATTCCGACCAGGCCCCGCAGGCCGTAACGGAGACGCCGTCAATAGACGCGGCGCCGTTTGTGAATGGCGAGGCGGAGCCGCGCTTTCCCGCGCGCGGGCGCAGGCGTCGCGTTCGCCCCAATTTTGGCTTCGACAGTCCAGCGGAAGGCCAGCCCACCGATTCGCCCGAGCCGCCGCCCCACAAGGATGAGGCGCCCGCCGGCGACTAGCGCCTTTTCAAAGAAAAGGACGGCGCGGCAAAATGTAAATTCGCGGCAGCCTCATTCGGCTGCGCGCGGCGCGGCGATGGCGTCATAGGCTTTGCGCGCGCCGCGTCCCACGCTGTCGTAGGTA
>NZ_LMUI01000008.1:69291-224033 GCF_009765995.1 Methylocapsa sp. S129 | reverse complement strand
TGGGACATAGCCCGGCCATGACGCGCGGGAGCCGAAAAACGCTGCCTTGCCGCCCCAAACAGCCCCCGCCTAGCGCCCCGCAAGACCGCCCAAATTGAATCGCCTCACCCCCCGACTTTCGCGGCTAAAAATCGTGCAATTTGTGCGCCTTGCGCGCTATAATAGGCGACAATTCGAATCGAGGCGCGCGCCCCGCCGCCTCGACCCCCACCCAGCCCAAAAAAGGCCGCCCTTTGAACGATCAAACGCCGATCCCGACTGACCCGCAAGAGAGCCCCGAATCCCTCGCCAGCGACGCCTATGGCGCCGATTCGATCAAGGTCCTGCGCGGCCTCGACGCCGTGCGCAAACGGCCGGGCATGTATATCGGCGATACCGACGACGGCTCGGGCCTTCATCACATGGTCTATGAGGTCGTCGACAACGCAATCGACGAAGCGCTCGCCGGCCACGCCAAATTCGTGACGGTGACGCTCAACGCTGACGGCTCCTGCACCGTCAGCGACGACGGGCGCGGCATTCCGACCGGCATCCACGACGAAGAAGGCGTGTCGGCGGCCGAGGTCATCATGACCCAGCTCCATGCCGGCGGAAAATTCGACCAGAATTCCTACAAGGTTTCGGGCGGCCTGCACGGCGTCGGCGTCTCCGTCGTCAATGCGCTGTCGACGAGCCTCAAGCTGGAGATCTGGCGCGACAGTCTCGAACACGTCATCCATTTCGCGCATGGCGACGCGGTCGACAGGCTCACCATCGTCGGCCCGGCGCCCGTCATCGACGGCAAGCCGAAGCGCGGCACGCAGGTCACTTTCACGCCCTCGTCCGAAACTTTCACCATGGTCGAATTCGACTATGCGACGATCGAGCATCGCCTGCGCGAACTCGCCTTCCTGAATTCCGGTGTGCGCATCATTCTGACCGACGCGCGCCATGCCGAGATCAAGCGCGAGGAGCTTTATTACGAAGGCGGCCTGGAAGCTTTCGTACGCTATCTCGACCGCGCCAAGACGGCGCTGATCGGCGCGCCGATCCTGATCAAAGGCGAGCGCGACCGCATCGTCGTCGAAGTCGCGCTATGGTGGAACGACAGCTATCACGAGAACGTGCTGCCCTTCACCAACAACATTCCGCAGCGCGATGGCGGCACTCATCTGATCGGCCTGCGCAGCGCGCTGACCCGCCAGGTCACCGGCTATGCCGAACGCTCAGGCCTCGCCAAGAAAGAAAAGATCGACCTGACCGGCGACGATTGCCGCGAGGGCCTCACCTGCGTGCTCTCGATCAAGGCGCCCGATCCGAAATTCTCGTCGCAGACCAAGGACAAGCTCGTCTCCTCCGAAGTGCGTCCCGTCGTCGAAGGCCTCGTCAACGAATTGCTCGCGCAATGGTTCGAGGAGCATCCGGCGGACGCGCGCACCGTGGTCAGCAAGGTGATCGAGGCGGCGCAGGCGCGCGAAGCGGCGCGCAAAGCGCGCGAACTGACGCGCCGCAAAGGCGCGCTCGATATCGCCAGCCTGCCCGGCAAGCTCGCCGATTGCCAGGAGCGCGATCCCGCCAAATCCGAAATCTTCATCGTCGAAGGAGATTCCGCCGGCGGCACCGCCAAGCAGGGCCGCAACCGCGAATTCCAGGCCGTCCTGCCGCTGCGCGGCAAGATCCTCAATGTCGAGCGCGCGCGCTTCGACAAGATGCTCGGCAGCGAGCAGATCGGCACGCTGATCACCGCGCTCGGCGCCGGCATCGGGCGCGACGATTTCAATCTCGAAAAGCTGCGCTACCACAAGATCATCATCATGACCGACGCCGATGTCGACGGCTCGCATATTCGCACCTTGCTGCTGACGTTCTTCTTCCGCCAGATGCGTTCGCTGATCGAGGCCGGCCATTTGTTCATCGCGCAACCGCCCCTGTTCAAGGTCAAGCGCGGCCAGTCGGAACTCTATCTCAAGGACGAGCGCGGCCTCGAAGACTATCTCGTCAATACGGGCCTTGAGGGCGCGGTTCTGCGGCTCGCCGGCGGCGAGAGCCGCGCGGGCGCTGATCTCTTGTCGCTCGTCAATGAAGCGCGGGCTTTGCGCCATGTGCTGGAGCAATTGCACACGCGCTACGACCGGCGCGCGGTGGAGCAAGCCGCGCTTGCGGGCGCGCTGAAGCCGCTCGCCACCGTCGACGATGTCGACGCCGAACCGCGCGCCCATCTCATCGCCGAACGGCTCAACGCGATTTCGGAAGAGACCGAGCGCGGCTGGAGCGGCCGCACCGAGATGGGCGGCTATGTCCTGACGCGCGAATTGCGCGGCGTGCGCCAGGCGCTGACGCTGGACGCGGGCCTCCTCGCCTCCGCCGAAGCGCGCCGGCTCGACGAACACGCGCGCGTGTTGCGCGAAGCCTTCAACGCCCCCGCCGTTTTCGCGCGGCGCAGCGACGAGACTCAGGTCTCCGGCCCCTCAGGCCTTCTCGAAGCCGTGACCGAGGCCGGCCGCAAGGGCGTCACCTTCCAGCGCTACAAAGGTCTTGGCGAAATGAACAAGGACCAGCTCTGGGAAACAACGCTCGACCGCGAGGCGCGCACGCTATTGCAGGTGAAGATCAAGGAAGGCGACGAGGCCGACGATATTTTCGTGAAATTGATGGGCGATGTGGTGGAGCCGCGCCGCGAGTTCATCCAGGACAATGCGCTGAGTGTCGCGAATTTGGATGTGTGAAGGGACGCCGCTCCGGATTTGTGACGGAGTCTGCGGTCAGCTCATTGAAGCTCGCCGTTGAACAATGAAGTTCAACGCATCCAACGGCGTGCTGAACCGCAGCATCCAGGCACGCGCTCCGAGCGTACCATCTTTCTTCGGACCCCGAAGCTTTGGCATAGCCCCTAGATTGGCGTGCCTAGTCTTTGTTGGCGGATATTCTTTCATTGGTTCGGCGAGCGGGGTGCTGTCCGCAGGCAATACAGAGGACCAAATACAAAAATCCAAGCCATCGCGCTGAATGGCGAACTCTTCTCCGTCGGCGCGACGAAGTCGGAATAGTTTCTTGAGATCACGCCCCGCGGTCCGTTGATTTTCAATCACGGAGGCGATCAGAATTCCCTTCCTCATCGCCAAGCGGAGCAAGTCGACGAGGTCCTCAATCCTCGCTGACGAGCAAATGTGAGAGGGAGCGCGCACTTTCTGGACCTCAGACTTTTTTACGACAACAGTCGGACAATAACGAACCACCATTTCGTTTGGCGCCATGCCTAGCGCGGTGCAAGCTTGCCGACGCTTCGCCGCGAGAGACGATTGGTCGTCACGAAGCCATTTTTTGCGATGGCTCGTCGCCAAAGAAGAGGGATGGATGACGTGCGCGAACGTAACAGTCGCTGTGGCGTAGGCGAGTTGGCTCAAGCGACGAACCGACGGATACAATTCCCGTACTCGTTCAAAGAGAGCCTCGACGTACGGCTGGTCGAGTCCCAAAAGAATGACAACGCGAACGGTGGACGGAAGGCGCCCCAGAAAACGCTCCGTGCATCCGTCAAAGAAGCGGCGTACAGGACTGCCTCTGGCAATCGCAGCGCGCGCCACGGGGCCAGATGTCGCGTATCTGCCGGGTCCGACCTCCTTGCCAAGGCCACAGCGGATGACCGAGGCGAATCCCAGTCTCGGTTCAGCCGCGGTAAAACAAGCCTCGATGTTAGCCGATGCTTTGATAAGGCCAAGCGCACCAAGAATTTCCGCTAGGTTTGAGCGTGCATTGCGAAAAGCAATCTCATCGAACCGACGGGCAGAGCGCTGATTGGCACCTTTGCTGAAACCCAGAACAAGCACTTCCGGATGCGCTGCGCCCCAGTAACCCGGATCGTTGTCGATCCTCCATCCATCCACCTTCCGAGTGCAGCCCGGAACGCTACCGTTGGGGAAACAGGAGAGGCAAGAGATCGGCCCGTGCTGGATGGAGAGACCATCCGCTAGGATTGAAAGCATGGAGAACTCCGATCTTGTTGCTATCACTCGAAAACGCCATGGCGAGCAATCTGGCGTCTACCCGGACGTCATTCGGACACGGGAACACTGTTTCGATTGGAAAACAATTGGCAGAATTAGACATCCACTAAATGGATATCGGCGGGTCGAAGGCGACCACGTCCGATTGACGACAGGAGTCCGCTCCGGTATTACATTAGTAACAATGTAATGGGCGCGTCATGGAATCCGCGATCACAACCAAAGGCCAGGCGACGATCCCCAAAGCCATCCGGGATCATTTGCATTTGAAGCCCGGCGACCGCGTGAAGTTCTTCATGCATCCCAACGGCAGTGTCGTCTTGTTGCCGAAGATTCCGGTCTCGCAATTGCGGGGGATGGTGAAGGCAGGCAAGAGGCCGGCCACAATCGAAGAGATGGATGAGGCCATTGCGGCCGGCGCGACGGACGCCGCTCTCCCCGACCACAGATGATCGGCCTCGATACGAACGTCCTCGTTCGTTACTTCACGCAAGATGATCCCGTTCAATCGCCAAAAGCGACAAGGTTCATTGAGTGGAGCCTCACGCCTGAAAATCCGGGCTTCATCAGCATCGTCACGATGGTCGAAATGGTCTGGGTGCTCGAACGCACCTACCGACTTGACCGAGAAAGCGTCGGCGCGGCGATCGAGCGCATTCTTCAAGCTGATGCTTTCGTCGTCGAGCAAGAACGTGAAGTTTTTATCGCGTCGGTGGCGTTCGCTTCAGGACTGGGCTTCGCCGACGCGCTTATCGAAGCACTCGGCGCCAAATCTGGTTGCTCTCATACGGTGACGTTCGATCAAAAGGCGCTTCGAATGCCTGGCTTCGAGCCCGTCTAATCCGGCGCCCCGTTCTCGCGAAGCTTATCTTGGAACCCCCCATGCGCATCCTCCTCACCGGCTCCTCCGGCTGGCTCGGCCAGACGCTCGCCCCTCGCCTCGCCCGCGACGGCCACCAAATCATCGGCCTCGACCCGGTTCCCTCAGCCACAACGCAAGTCGTCGGCTCGATCGCCGATCGCGCTTGCGTCGCCAAGACGATGCGCGACTTCGAAATCGAGGCCATCATCCATTCAGGCGCGCTGCACAAGCCGCATGTCGAGACGCACGAGCGCGCCGCCTTCATCGCGGTCAATGTGCAAGGCACGCTCAACCTACTGGAGGAAGCCGTCGCGCCGGGATCGAAAGTCAGCCGCTTCGTCATGACCTCGACGACGTCGCTGATGATTTCCAAGGAGACGCGCGCCGGCCGCGCGGGCGGCGCCGACAAGGCGGTGTGGATCGACGAGGATATGGCGCCGCTGCTGCCGCGCAACATCTATGGAATCAGCAAACTCTCGGCCGAACATCTCTGCCGCCTGTTCCACGAACTCCACGGCCTGCCGATTCTCATCCTGCGCACCGCCCGCTTCTTTCCCGAAGATGACGATATGGCGCATGCGATGAGCCAGAGCGCCGACAATGCCAAAACCAACGAACTGCTGTTCCGCCGCGCCAGCGTCGAAGATATGGCCGAATCCCATATCGTCGCGCTCGCCAAGGCGCCGGAGATCGGCTTCGACACGTTCATCATCTCGGCGAAGACGCCCTTCACCCGCGACGATTGCCCCGCCCTGATCGCCAACGCCCCCGCCGTCGTCGCGCGGCTGTTCCCGCACTACGCCGAGATTTATGCGCGGCTGGGATGGACGATGTTTGAGACGATCGACCGGGTTTATGACGCGGGCAAGGCGGAGCGAAGGTTGGGGTTTGTGTGCAGGACGGGGTTTGCGGAGAGGTTGAGGGAGCTTCAGGGTTAGAGCAAGATCACATGCGGTCGACGCCAGCCGTCATTGCGAGCGAAGCGAAGCAATCCAGAGGTCGTGACGCTTGCCGGCTTGGCCGCAGGTCGAGCGCTGCCCGCCGAAACGCGGGCATCTCGCTCAGCATCCGCTTCGATATTGAGCCATTGTTCGCATGGCGGCGCAACGGTTCCTAAAATGGAATGTCGTCGTCTATTTCTGTCTGTGGTTTGGGAAGCCTTCTCTGCGAGGGAGGCTCTAAACGCTTCCGCTCCGCGGGCGGTGGCAATCTGTGATCAGCATGGTCTTCTCCGTCTTTCGCCAGCCCGAGAACACCGGCGATAGAGTCGATCCATTTTCGCGCAGGCTCAAGCTTGGTGAAGCCTTTGCCGATTCCGTCGCAGACCGCAATGTATATCACCATTCCGGTCTGTAACGCAGTCCTGGCTTTGTCGACCTCCTTGGCAAACCTACTCAGCTTTTCATAAAGCGCGTCCCGCTTATCGTCTGGAAGTTCGGCTTTGCCGATAATTTCCCGAATTTGCTGGATAAAATGATGTATTTTTGACTTGGACATATCATCAAGCGCGACCGACCCAGTCCGGTCGCTCCGAGCTAAATGGATTCTGATCTGTATTGTCACATGATCGACGTCACGCACGAACCGCTGAAGATCGCCGTCGAGCTTTTTCGTGGCATCGTTTGGCACCTCCAATTGCGAGAGTGTGTCGATCTGATAAACTTTGGCCGCAGCGGCGACCTTGTTCATATACTCAAGGCGATAGGGGTCGGGATCATATTCTCCGCGGGCAGCGTTTCTCTCTTCGATCTGCAATCGCTCTCTGACGATCTTCTCAAATTGAACAAATGCCAATTCTGGATCGACAGGCAACTGAGAGAGTTCCTCGTCTGTAATCATTGACGCAGCCTCGAAATCGTCAGATGCGAGACGTTGTATTGCTCCGCGATCTCGCGCAATGTCTCTTCGCCCTTTTCCCGCTGTTTAATTACTTCGCGGCGCTGATGATAGATAAGCTTTGGCTTGCGGCTGAACTTGACCCCCCTCGCGTCTCAGGATTCGATCGACCCAGCACACGTCGCCGAAGCGCTTGCATGTCCCGAACCTTGAGATTTTGGTAGAATCCGCTCCATCAAAAAACCGCGAGCGAGTGCTATAGACCGCGTCTTCGATCGGAAATATCGCATAATCCTTGCCGCGCCCTCGCGTTTTTGCGAAAAGGCTCTCTTCGCTCGGCGTTTTGTCCGCTTGGCCGAAGCTTCAACCCCAAGGTCCCGTCTCATGCCCGCCTATCGCTCTCGCACCTCCACCCACGGCCGCAACATGGCGGGCGCGCGCGGTCTTTGGCGCGCGACGGGCATGAAGGACGGCGATTTTGGCAAGCCGATCATCGCGATCGCCAATAGCTTCACCCAGTTCGTGCCCGGCCATGTCCATCTGAAGGATCTTGGCCAGCTTGTCGCGCGCGAGGTCGAGAAGGCGGGCGGCGTCGCCAAGGAATTCAACACGATCGCGGTCGACGACGGCATCGCGATGGGTCACGACGGCATGCTCTATTCGCTGCCCTCCCGCGAAATCATCGCCGACAGCGTCGAATATATGGCCAACGCTCATTGCGCCGACGCGCTGATCTGCATCTCCAATTGCGACAAGATCACGCCGGGCATGCTGATGGCCGCCCTGCGCCTCAACATCCCCGCCGTCTTTGTCTCGGGCGGCCCGATGGAGGCCGGCAAGGTTACGGTCGCCGGCAAGATCAAGAAGGTCGACCTGATCGACGCAATGGTGGCGGCGGCCGATTCCTCGGTTTCCGACGAAGACGTCGCGGTGATCGAGCGCTCGGCCTGCCCGACCTGCGGCTCCTGTTCGGGCATGTTCACCGCCAATTCGATGAATTGCCTGACCGAGGCGCTCGGCCTGGCATTGCCCGGCAATGGCACGATCGTCGCCACCCATGCCGACCGCAAGCGCCTGTTCGTCGAGGCCGGCCACCTCATCGTCGATCTCGCCCGCCGTTATTACGAGCAGGACGACGAGAGCGTCTTGCCGCGCAGAATCGCCAATTTCGCCGCCTTCGAAAACGCCATGACGCTCGATATCTCCATGGGCGGCTCGACCAATACCGTGCTGCATCTGCTCGCCGCCGCCTATGAGGGCGAGGTCGATTTCACGATGAGCGACATCGACCGCCTGTCGCGCCGCGTGCCGGTTTTGTGCAAGGTCGCGCCCTCCGTGCCCGACGTTCATGTCGAGGACGTGCATCGCGCCGGCGGCATCATGGGCATTCTGGGCGAACTCGATCGCGCCGGCCTGCTCAATCGCGACACGCCGATGGTCCACGCCGAGAGTCTGGCCGCGGCGCTGGAGCGCAACGACATCAAGCGCGGCGCCGGCGCCTCGGTGCGCGAATTCTTCATGGCCGCGCCGGGCGGCGTGCCGACCCAGATCGCCTTCAGCCAGGCCTCGCGCTACGAGGAGCTCGACGAGGATCGCGCCGGCGGCGTCATCCGCGACCTCGAGCACGCCTTCTCGAAGGATGGCGGCCTTGCCGTGCTCTACGGCAACCTCGCCGAGGATGGCTGCATCGTGAAGACGGCGGGCGTCGATTCCGGCAGCCTGAAATTCACCGGCCCGGTGAAGATCTTCGAGAGCCAGGACGATTCAGTGACCGGCATTCTCGGCGGCAAGGTCGTCGCCGGCGATGTCGTCGTCATCCGCTACGAAGGGCCGCGCGGCGGACCGGGCATGCAGGAAATGCTCTATCCCACCAGCTATTTGAAATCGCGCGGCCTCGGCAAGGCTTGCGCCTTGATCACCGACGGCCGCTTCTCCGGCGGCACTTCGGGCCTTTCGATCGGCCATGTCTCGCCGGAAGCCGCCGAGGGCGGCGCGATCGGGCTTGTCGAGACCGGCGACCGCATCGAGATCGATATTCCCGCGCGCACCATCAAGCTGCTCGTGTCCGACGAAGTGCTGGCGCATCGCCGCGCCGCGATGCAGCACAAAGGCGCCGACGCCTGGCGCCCCGCCAAACCGCGCAAGCGCAATGTCACGACGGCGCTCAAAGCCTATGCCGCCCTGACGACCAGCGCCGCGCGCGGCGCGGTGCGCGAGATTCCGGCGGGGTTGCGGTGAGGGGATAAAAGCCCACCGGATTCAGCTCATGTGCGGTTGAATTCCTCCGGGTTCGCGACCTCAGCCCCTCGCGGCGGGCAGGTCACGCCACCCGCAGCCCCAAATGCATGGCCATTCCGTCGAAGTCGCGGTCGGCGTGCAGCAGGATGTGGTCGTGCTCAAGGCAAAACGTGCCAACGATGACATCGATCGTCTTGCGAATCGTCACCCCACGTTTGCGCAACAACCGATAATTTCGCGCCGCGCGAGCCGCGAGCTCCTCGTCCAGCATCCGCACAATCGGAAAGCGACGCAGCCACTTCTCAAGCTGGTCCGCGCGCGCATCATCCCGCGCGCCTTGAAGAACTTCGAGGAGCACGACATCGCCGACCAGAACTTCATCTGGATCGTCAAGCGCTCTTAGAGCGCGAACCTGCCTGATGTCGAGATTGCGCAGATTGGCGATCCAAACCGAACTGTCGACGACGATCACAGGAGTTGATCGTCCAGCCGATCTTGCCGCATGGCGTCGAGGTCGCCCTCCCATCCGATGCCTGCCATTTCCCGGATCGCCTCGCGGCGACGATATTGCCGAACAAGTCTTCGCAGCGCTTCCTCGACCGTCGCTTTCTTCGTCGTGAGCCCCGCGACGACCATCGCCTCAGCGAGCAGATCGTCGTCAATGTCAATGTTCGTACGCATGCGCCGTCACCTGATGTGTATAGACCATTGAGTATATACACATCAGATCGCTTGACGACAAGCGCGGATTCACCCTGCAATCTTCGCCTTAGCCGCCGCATATTCCCGCCCGAGCCGCGCCACAAGCTCCCCCGCCGGGACCACCGCCTGCACCGCGCCAATCCCCTGCCCGCTGCCCCAGATGTCGCGCCACGCTTTGGCCGGCGCGTTGCGATCCGAACCGAAGCTCATTTTCGAGGGATCGCTTTCAGGGAGATTGTCGGGGTCGAGGCCGGCGTTGACGATCGATCGCTTGAGGTAATTGCCGAAAATGCCGGTGAACAGATTGGTCCCCTGGATGTCCTGCGCACGGCCGTCGACGATCGCCTGCTTGTAGGCCGCCGCCGCATTGGCCTCTTCGGTCGCGATAAAGGCCGAGCCGATATAGGCGAGATCCGCGCCCATGATTTGCGCGGCGAGGATTGAGGCGCCGGTGGCGATCGCGCCCGACAAAGCCAGCGGCCCGTCGAACCAGGCGCGAATGTCCTGGATGAGTGCGAAGGGCGAATGCGTCCCGGCATGGCCGCCGGCGCCCGCCGCGACCGCGATCAGACCGTCCGCGCCCTTCTCGATCGCCTTGCGCGCAAAGCGGTCGTTGATGACGTCATGCATGACGAGGCCGCCGTAGGAATGGATGGCGGAATTGACGTCCTCGCGCGCGCCCAGCGAGGTGATGACCACCGGCGCCTTCCATTTCACGCAAAGCGCGACATCTTCCTCGAGGCGATTGTTGGTCTTGTGGACGATCTGGTTGACCGCGAAAGGCGCCGCCGGCCTGTCGGGATGGGCGCGATCCCAGGCGGCGAGTTCCTCGGTAATGCGATGCAGCCATTCGTCGAGCAGCGAGACCGGCCGCGCGTTGAGCGAGGGAAACGCGCCGACGATTCCCGCCTTGCATTGCGCGATGACGAGATCGGGATTGGAGACGATGAACAAAGGCGCGCCGATCGCCGGCAGGCGCAGGCGATCGCGTAACAGGGGCGGCAGGGCCATACGAACGAACTCCTTTCGAGTCCATCTAGTCGTCTGCGTCAGCCAAATTGAAGGAACGCCTGCTTTCCCCTTCCCCCTTGTGGGGGAAGGTCGGGATGGGGGGTCGCGCAGACCTTGCCGATAAAAGGATTGCGCCTTAACCGGATAGAGCAGTGCGACCCCCCTCCCTAACCCTCCCCCACAAGGGGGGAGGGAATATTGGCGCCCTTTCAATTTGGCTGACGCAGACTATTAGATCGGAACCGAATTCACGCCCAAAGGCAACATCCACGCGTGGCGGGGATCGGAGGCCGCCGACGCATTCATTTTGGCGGCGTCAGCCAGGAGCATGTCGAAGCGCCATGCCCCTCGCGCGCGAGCAGCGTCGCGAGCCAGGGCAGCAGCGCGCGGGCCTCATCGATCAGAACATGCGGCGGGTTGACGACGAGAAGGCCGGTGCGCGTCAGCGGATCGAGCGAATGCGCCGTCGGTGCGATATGGCCGACATCGAGCTCCATTTGCAGAATGTCCGGCGCGCCGATCGCCGCGATCGCATTCAGGAAACGCGCATCGTCGCGGCGATCCTTGATCGGGCGCCAGAGCGCGTAAGTTCCCGTCGGCCATTTGCCCAGAGCGCGGGCGAGCGCTTCCGCGACGCGTTTAGGCTCGTTGGCCTCTTCGTAAGGCGGATCGATCAGGACGAGCCCGCGCCGCTCTTTGGGCGGCAGCCAGGCGTTGAGCGCGACATAAGCGTCGAGCTCAACGATCGACAGCCTGGCGTCATGGCCCATATGCACGACGAGCGCGGCGCGATCTTCCGGATGCAATTCGCACAAGGCGATGCGGTCCTGCACGCGCAGCAATTCTTGTGCGATCGCCGGCGAGCCGGGATAGGTCTTGCTGCGCCCCTGCGCGTCGAGCGGCCCCACAGCTTTCAAATAGGGCTCCAGCAAAGCCGCGATGGCGGGCGGCGGCTTGGCGTCCTTCAGCCGCGCGACGCCATAGCGCCATTCGCCCGCGCGCTGCGCCTCTTTGCCCGTCAGATCATAGCGCCCGACGCCCGCATGCGTATCGATGAAGCGCAGCGGCGCGTCCTTGCGCGTGAGGTAGACGAGGATGCGCGCGAGCATCGCGTGCTTGAACACATCGGCGAAATTGCCGGCATGGAAGGCGTGGCGATAGTTCATCGGCGTTCCGCGCAAGCGCGGGAAAAGCGCGCGCTCAATGGACGGGCGCGATCGTGATGGATTGCGCGCGGCAAGTCGCGCGCGCGACTTCGGGGCAATTGACGAAATCGCGCAAATCCTTGGAGAAGCAGAGCCGCACCTCCTGCAATTCGCCGCCTGAGCAGCCGATCGCCATCGCTTGCGGCCGCAGGTCAGGATTGGCGTCGACGAAGGCGCGTTGGATGTCGAGCGGCGCCATGGATTGCTGTTCGCGCGGCGCATTGAACGCATCGGGAATTTCAATCGACGCGCGCGCCCGTTTCACGCTGGAGAAAAACGCCTCGGGGCTGAGCCCCGTGCATGTGCCATGCTTGCGCCATTCATAGCGCGCGAGGCCTTCGTTCGGGAAAACGCCGTCGGTCTCCTGCAGCGCGACGCTCGAGACCGGCCGGCTCGGATCGCAATCGGAGGGATAGCCGTGCTGGAATTGCGGCCACAGACCATGCACGACAAAGCCGAGGTTGGAGCCGACGCTGCATTGGTCGGGCGATTTGCTGGCGCCGCCCGTGTCGCAGAAACCGGGCGACCACGACAAAGTCAGCAGGTAGAAATCGAAATTGCCCGGCGCGATCATGCCCGCCGACGCAGGCGGAGCCATGGGCGTCGGCGCCGCGTCGGGCGCCGCCTGCGCCGGCGCGGGCTTTTGCGCCGCGCCGTTCAGGCATTTGTCGAGCACGCAAGGCGTCTGGACCGGCTGCGCCGTCGTGGGGCCGCGAAAAAAATTGTCCCAAAAACTCTGCGCATAGCCCGCCGTCGCGCAGACCGATAAGGCGAGGGCGAAGGCCACACCAATTCCGATCCGCCCAAACGCCATTTTCGTTTCCATGCAGCCGACGACGATCAATCCTTCTCCCGAGAATCGGGAGAAGGTGGCATGCGAAGCATGACGGATGAGGGCGGCTGCCCCGGATACCGACCTAAACACCGTATCTTAATTTCGCACCATCACGCCGAAAGGCCCTCAACCCGAGGCGAATGCGTAGCATTCGTCCGCGACCTTCGCTAACGCGAAGGCCACCTTCTCCCGCTTCGCGGGAGAAGGAGCGCCTCAATACAGCTCGCGCAACGCTTTCTCGCCAAGTTCGCGCTCAAGGAACGGCCGCACGGCCTGGCAACCCGGCGCATAGGCGAGATTCCGGTCGAGGCCGACGACGCACCATTCGACGCCATAGCCCCAACCGATAATGCCAAGATCCTCCTGGATCGCATAGATGACAGCGCGCGGCTTCAGGTCATTGACCTGCGCGCGCGCCACGCAATAGCGGCGCGGAATATAGCCAAGGCCATTGGCGCGAAAGCCGATCTCGCGCACGCGATCATAGCCGTCGATCTGCAGCGTCGAATTCCAATAGGACGATTCCTTGTGCTCGAACCGGGCGGTGATCGTCGAGAGCACGCCAGGATCGTCGCAGGTCGGCAGATTGGCGCTATAGGGGCTGTAGCGCTGCTCGGCGGGCGTCGAATAACCTTGCGCGTGAGCGGCCCCGCACAAAGCCAGCAAGGCGACAATCGCAACCGCGAAGCTTCTCATGGCCGTCGATCTCTCCAGGAAAAAGAAAAGCCACAATGCTTGCCGCCCCAGGCAGGGTCAAGAGGCGAAGCTGACGCATGAACTTAATCCGCGCATGGCGGTCTTTTATGACACAGGCCGCGTTTCCCTTCTCCCGCAAGCGGGAGAAGGAATTAATTCAGCCGATCCTTCAGCCCCGAAATTTCGCGCGTCACCAGTTCGGCGCCGGTCGCGCCCTGCGTTTGATCGCGCAGCACCAGCTCGGCCGCTTTGACGGCGTGATCGGCGGCGGCGGCGCGCACATCGGCGGAAGCCTGCGCTTCGGCCATCGCGATTTTCGTCTCGGCCTGTTTGGTGCGCCGGGCGATGAAGTCGGCCATGCGCTCGGCGGTTTCCTTGGCCAATTGCTCGGCCTGGGCGCGCGCGTCGGCGATGATCGCGGCGGCGTTGGCCTCAGCCTCGACGGCCTTCTTCTCGAAACTGGCGAGCAGCGCGGTCGCCTCGTCGCGCAATTTGGCGGCCTGCGCGAGTTCGTCGGCGATCGCCTTGCCGCGCGCATCGAGCGAGGACAGCACCATCCGATGCACGCCCAGATATCCGAGCAGACACAGAAAGACGATGAAGCCTAGCGTGACGTAAAATTCGGCGTCGAATTCCATTTGTCCGGCTCCAGATCAGGTCGGCTTGACGGAAGCGACCGCCGCGGCGATTGCATGGGAGTCGGCGGGCCGGCCGAGAATGCGCTCGAAAATCGCGCCCGCCGCTTCCGTTGCAATGCTCTCGACATTGCTCATCGCCTGCGCGCGCGTCGCCGCGATCTGGCCCTCGGCGACGACCATTTTGGCGGCGAGTTCGTCCTCCAGCGCCTTGCGCTTGAGGTCGGATTCGGCGGCGAGCTTGTCGCGCGCTTCCTGCGCCACCCCCAGCGCCTTGGCGCGCGCGTCGGCGAGCGTTTTTTCATGCGCCGCGGCGGCCGCATCCGCCTGCTGCTGCATGGCGGCCGCGTCATTGAGGTCCTTGGCGATCCGCGCCTTGCGATTCTCGATCACCGCGCCGACCTTGGGCAGCGCGATCTTCGCCATCACGTAATAGAGCGCGCCAAAAGTGATCGCCAGCCAGAGAAGCTGCGAGGGGAAGGTCGAGGAGTCGAAAGGCGGGAAGTTGGCGTGACCGCCCGCTTCATGGCCAACTTCGGTCTGGGTCGCCTTTGTGGGCTCTGTCATCTCTTACAAACCTTACAAGCCTCACAGCGGAGAGGTGCGCGTGGCCCCTCCCCGCTCAAACAGCTACGTTTTCGCGTCAGACGGCGAACAGCAGCAGGAAGGCGATCAGCAGTGCGAAAATGCCGAGCGCTTCGGTCACCGCAAAGCCGAAAATCAGGCGGCCGAACTGGCCCTCGACGGCGGACGGATTGCGCAGCGCGCCATTGAGGAACTGGCCGAACAGCGTGCCCACGCCAATGCCGGCGGCGCCGGTTCCGATCGCGGCGAGGCCTGCGCCGATATATTTGGCTGCTACGGGATCCATCTAAAACTCCTGTTGTTGAACGGTTTCATCAGTTGCGGTTGAGGGGCCGGTCAGTGACCGGGGTGAAGCGCATCGTTGAGATACATGCAGGTCAGCATCGCGAAGACATAGGCCTGCAGGAAAGCCACCAGCAGTTCGAGCGCGTCAAGGCCGATGGTCATCGCGAACGGCAGGACGGCGACGGCCTTGGTCACGGCGCCGGCGCCCAGCAGCATCACGCAGAAGCCGCCGAACACGTTCAGCGTGATATGGCCGGCCAGCATATTGGCGAACAGGCGCACGGAATGGCTTAAAGGGCGCGACAGGAAGGAGATGATCTCGATCGCCACGACCAGCGGCAGAATGTAGATCGGCACGCCGGAAGGCACGAACAGCTTGAAGAAATGCAGGCCGTTCTTGGCGATCCCGACGATGATGACGGTGAAGAACACCAGCAGCGCCATCGACACCGTAATGATGATGTGGCTGGTGACCGTGAAGGCATGCGGGATCAGGCCGACGAGATTGCAGATCAGAATGAACATGAACAGGCAAAAAACAAGCGGGAAGAACACCATCCCGTGCTCACCCGCCGCCGAACGCACCATGCCCGAGACAAATTCATAAGCCATTTCGGCCAAAGCCTGCAGACGGCCGGGTATGCCGGTCCCGCCATTGGCGCCGATCATCATCAAGATACAGACGATCGCGACGGCGATGGCCATATAGAGCGACGAATTGGTGAACGAGAAATCGTGCCCGGCGATATGAACGTCCACGAGCTTCGAGACGGAGAATTGCTCGATGGGATTGATTGCCGGTCCGGATGTCGCCACGTTTCCTAGTCCTCGTCCTCATCCGCTCCAGGCGGAGCGCTTTGTTCCGCCCTCAGCGGAGCCGTTTGTCCCGGCGCCGCCGGCGCGCCGCGCGAGAAAGCCGATGTCACGCGGATCACATTCCACACTCCGGCGGCAACGCCAAGCATGAAAAAGATAATTATGAAAGCCGGCTTCGTCCCCAACCACGCATCAAGCCGCCAGCCGATCAGGCCGCCAACCACAATCGCCGCCGCAAATTCACTCGCGGCGCGCAGCCCAAGCCCCATTGCAGAGCCAAACTTGCCGGAGCCGTCCCCATCGTCCGCGCCGGGTCGCGGCGGCGACTCCAGGCGTTTCTTTCGCAGATCGCCTGAGAGTTTCTCAAGCCGCGCCCGCAAAAGCCGGTCGTCGTCTTCGCCCCCGTCACGCTCCGCCATCGGACCCTTTCCGCCGCAATGCGGTTGCGAGGACCGATCGCTGTACGCGCGGCATGCCAGGCGAGCAGCAAATGAACGGCCTTGAAAAAAGCCGTCTGACGAAATCGAGACGAAGTCAACCTGCCCCTGCAGGCCGCGCGCAACATATTGTCGAGGCCATGGCGTGTCAAGAACAGGGCAAAAACAGCTAACATTATGATTCTTTTAAACAAAAATGGAGACTCGGGCAGACGGCGACGGAGATCGGCGATGCGCGGGCGCGTCATTTGCGCGCGCAAAGGCGCGGCGCGCGCGCGACGGACTTTTTTGGACGATAGGGGCGCCGACGCCAGCGCCTCATTCCCGGGCCGATTTCCCCATAAAGAGGCCTGCATCGTCATTCCCGTTCTGGAACGCCTGCAACGCGATGGTCGTCGTCAGCCGCACGATGGAGCGTTATGAAAGAGCGGCGCCCTGGCTGCTTTCCGCCCTTCTTCATATCCTTCTCATCGTCGCGCTCGCCGCTGCGCTGACCAACGAGGCGAACCTGCCCCCGACGCAGGAAACCTCGGTCGACGTCCTGTCGCCCGAGCAATTCAACGCGATCGTCGATGCGGCGAAGACGCCGGACCATGCGGCGGAAAAGCCGGCCGAAAACAATCCTGCGCAACAGGCGCCCGCCGATTTCGGCGTTTTGCTCGCGCCGCCGCTACCGGGGCCTGATCCGGCGCCCCGCGAAAGCGCTCGTACATGGCGGCAAGCGACGCAGATTCTCTCGGAAGCGGCGCTTGCCGATCCGCGCCACAAGAAGATGGCGGCCAAGCTCGATCTGCTCGAAGCAAACACGCGTCTGGAGCAATTGTGCAATCTCGAGGCGATATTGCAGATCGGCGAGAGGGAAACGCAGTTCCAGCCGGAAACGGTGATCGCCTATGCGATGAAAGCGACAAGGAGCGACGACGATCTCATTATCGCCGACGGCGCCGCCTTCTGGAGCCATGGCAAATGGTACAATCTGGCCTTCAAATGCCGGATATCGCCGCGCCAGAAAAAGGTGTCGGCATTCGAATTTGCGACCGGCGATTCAATCCCCGAACGCGATTGGGCGGCCCATGATCTGCCGCGCCAACAGACGGCGGGCGGAGACGATTGACGTTCGACCGTCGCGGCGGCGCTTGACCCCCTATCGGGCGTCGGGCAAGGCAGGCCCGCCCATCAGGAGCCCTCGCGCCATGTCCAGCCCTTCGCTTCCCGCCGATCCCAGCCGCCCGCGCGGACGCCGCGGCCTTATCGGCGCCATCCGGCATCGGCCGCGCATCTATATCTGTGCAGTCGTCATGGTCGTCGTCTATCTCTTGATTCCAAGCGACCTGCGGATCGCCACCCGCGCTCTGCTCGCCTGGAACGCCGGCGCCTTGCTGTTCATCGCTCTGGCGGGATGGATGGCGGCGCGGGCGAGCGTCGAATCGATGCAGGCGCATGCGGCGCAGGAAGACGAGAATCAATGGGTGCTGCTCGTGGTCGGCACGGTCGCCGCATGCGCCGCTCTGGCGGCGATCGTCGCCGAACTTGTCGCGGTCAAGGACCTCACCGGATTGAACAAAGCCGAGCATATCATCCTGACGGCGGTGACGATTCTGAGCGCCTGGGCGTTCATCCACCTGCTGTTCGCCCTGCATTACGCCCATGAATATTACGGCGACAGGTTCGACGAAACCAGCAATGCGATGCAGGACCGCAAGGGGCTGCGCTTCCCCGGCGACCGGGAGCCCGCCTATGGCGATTTCCTTTATTACGCCTTCGTCATCGGCTGCGCCTGCGCCACGGCCGACGTCAACACCATCTCCCCGTCGATGCGCCGTACGACCCTGGCGCATGGCATCGTCGCGTTTTTCTTCAACACCATCATCCTCGCCCTCACCATCAATATCGGCGCCGGCCTTTTCTAGGCCGGCGCGAACCGACCCTTGCCATCGCCGCGCCGTGCCTTTAGGGCAGGTCGATAGAATGAGAGCGCGGAAATCCCCTCCCCCCTTGTGGGGGAGGGCTAGGGAGGGGGGTCGCGCTGACCTCTCCAGGTCTTCGCAAAACCCCATAAATCGGTAAGGTTCGTGCGACCCCCCACCCCGACCCTCCCCCACAAGGGGGGAGGGGGTTCGAACCGAGCCGCTCCTGCCAGGAATTTTCATGTCCGACGAAAAAACGCTCCCTCTCGTCCGCCCCGCTCTGCCGCGCGGCCTCATCGATCGCGGCCCGGCCGATATCGCCGCCGCTGAGGCGATGATGGCGAAGATCCGCGCCGTCTATGAGCTCTATGGCTTCGAGGCGGTGGAGACGCCGTTCATCGAATATACCGAGGCGCTCGGCAAATTCCTGCCCGATCTCGACCGGCCGAACGAAGGCGTCTTCTCGTTCAAGGACGATGACGAGCAATGGCTGTCGCTGCGCTACGACCTGACCGCCCCCCTCGCCCGCTATGTCGCCGAACATTTCGAGAAATTGCCCAAGCCCTATCGGAGCTATCGCGCGGGCTGGGTGTTTCGCAACGAAAAGCCGGGCCCGGGCCGGTTTCGGCAGTTCATGCAATTTGACGCGGATACGGTGGGCGCGGGCAGTGTCGCGGCCGACGCCGAAATTTGCATGATGGCGGCCGATTGCATGGAGGCGTTGGGGATCAAGCGCGGCGATTATGTCATTAAGGTCAACAACCGCAAGGTGCTGGATGGATTGATGGAGGCGATCGGCCTCGGCGGTGATGAAAATGTGGGTCGTCGCCTAACAGTGCTGCGCGCGGTCGATAAGCTAGACCGGCTGGGACGTGATGGCGTTCGCGCTCTACTTGGCAATGGTAGGAGGGACGAAAGTGGAGACTTCACGAAGGGTGCCGGGCTAGAAGACGAAGTTGTCTACAAAGTCTTGTCCTACCTCGACACGAGGATGCACTCGGGCAGCGTCAACGCGAGCGCCGAGGCAAGGCGTCGAGGTGAAGTGCCCACATATTCGCAGATACCCGGAGAAGAGACTTTCCCTGACGAACGCGCGTCGTTTGGAGCCTGGAGAAACGATGTAGGCGATTCATCCATTGGCCAAGAAGGCATCGACGAACTTGAGGCGATAGCGAAGCTTTGCCGCGCGGCAGATTATGGCCCCGGCCGCATCATCTTTGAGTCTTCCGTCGTGCGCGGCCTCGAATATTACACCGGTCCCGTCTTCGAGGCGGAACTCACCTTCGAGGTCAAGGACGACGCCGGCCGCCCTGTGCGCTTCGGCTCCGTCGGCGGCGGCGGGCGCTATGACGGGCTCGTCGCGCGCTTTCGCGGCGAACCGGTCCCCGCCACCGGCTTCTCCATCGGCGTGTCGCGGCTGCTCTCCGCCTTGCGCGCGATCGACAGCCCGATCGTCGCCGCCGCCAAAAAGCCCGGCCCGGTTATCGTCGTCGTGCTCGATCGCGACCATATGGCCGATTACCAGCGCCTGGTCGCGCAATTGCGCGCGGCGGAGATCGCCTCCGAACTTTATCTCGGCTCCAGCGGCCTCAACGCCCAGCTCAAATATGCCGACAAGCGCGGCAGCCATTGCGCGATCATCCAGGGTTCGAACGAGCGCGACCATGCGAACGGTCGCCAGGTCGTGATCCGCGATCTCGTTCTGGGCGCGGAACTGGCCAAGGCGAGCAAGGATCGCGCCGACTATCTGGAATTACGCCAGCGCGCTCAGGCGCTTGCGCCCGAGGCGGAACTGGTGGCGCGCGTGCGCGAAGTTCTCGCGCGCCACCAAGTTTAGACCCTCTCGTCGAAACCCCGCCCCCCATCTCTAAAAAAACGATCAGAGGCGGGAACGTTCTTCGCCGCCGCTTGTTTTGGGGGTAGCTCAGTTCGCCTCGCGGCGGTCGAGAGCGAAAAGGCATGGGAGAGGGCCATGAATTGGCTGGCGATCGTAAGCGGGCTCGGCGGCGCGGCAATGCTCGCGTTCGGCTCCAATATGGTGATGCCCATCGGGACCGGCGCCGGCGGCGTCTTTGCTTTGGCGGGGGTCGCTTCGGTGATGATGTCCCTGGGCCTGATGGACGGCGAATAGGCGAATATCCCAGCCGTTTTTGGCGGAGCGCCGCGCCTCGGGAAGCCCTGCTTGCCCGTCGGGCGATTTTGCCTGTCTTTAACGCACGATAAACAAATATCAGACAATAAATCTTCCATTCGAGTCGCGCCCGCCGCTTTTTCAGACAGCCGGCCGTTCCTCGGGGGGAACCGGTATGCCTGGATATACGGCCAAAGTTCTTGCGGTCGCCGATGGGCGCGCCCCCATCGCGACGGCCCCGCTTCCGGTGTCCGCCTCCTTCGATCTGACCATCCGTTGCGACGGCGAGCAGGCGCTTGAGGCCATTCGCGCCGCCATCGGTCAGGGCCAGCCGTTTGAGTTCGTCGTTGTCGAGGGATCGGCCGCCTCTGCGCCCATGGTCGAGCAGATTTTGTCTGCGGCGCCCGATGTCGTGGTGATCGCCTGCGTCGCGCCCGCCGCGCATCGGGCTCTCCTTTCGCTGGCGGAGCGGTCCGACCGTCTGTTCGTCATGTCGCCGATGCCGGAAGGCGAGATCGCCCGGCTGGTGCGCGCGCTCCATCGGGTTCGCGCCGCAAAGCGGGCGCCCCATGAGGGCGCCGGCTGGCCGTCGCTGTCCACTCATCGAAGCGACGGTCTGGCCAACGGCGATCTGGAGCGAGAGAGCGAGAGATTGCGGGCCAAGGAAGCCGAATTGGCGGCCGGCACGGAAATGCTGAAGGCGACCTTCGACAACATGCATCAAGGCTTCCTGATGCTGGACGACGAATGGCGCGTCAGGAACTTCAATTCCCGGCTCACCGAACTTGTCGGCTATCCCGCGGGCGCGCTGCGCGAAGGCGTCAGCGCCTATGATCTGATCGTCGCGGCGGCGACGCTCGGTCACTATTTCGGACGCGGCGTCGAGCAGGCCTACGAGCAATGGCGCAAACGGCTCGCCGATCGCACGCCCGGCGAACATCTCAGCCGCCTCTCCGACGGCCGAACGATCGAGATCAACTATGCCCCATACGGCGAGCGCGGCTGGATCATCACTTACGATGACGTATCCGCGCGGGTCAAAGCCGAGCAAGCATTAGCCGAGCAAAACGAACGTTTCGACGCGGCTTTGACGAACATCCCGCATGGCGTGTGCATGTTCGACGCCGACAAGCGCCTCATCCTATGCAACGCCGGCTACCGGGAGCTTTACGCGCTGCCGCCCGAACTGACCTTGGCCGGCACGCCGCTGCAGCGCATCCTCGATTATCGCGCCGCGATCGGCAATGCGCCGATCGAGATGGCGACCTATTTCGATGTCGCCGACGAAGCCAACGCAGCGGGAGGCGCAAGGAGCACGCGCGTGCCGTTGCGCGACGGCCGCACGGTGCGGATCGCCCATAATCCGATGAGCGGCGGCGCCTATGTCGCGACCCATGAGGACATCACCCAGGCGGTCCGGGCGGAGGAACAGATCCGCTATATGGGATCGCACGACGGATTGACGGGATTGCCCAACCGGAGCCTGCTGCGCGATCGCATCGGCGAAGCGATGGCGCGGATTCGCCGCGGCGGCATGTTCTGCATCCACTATCTCGATCTCGACAATTTCAAGACGGTCAACGACACGCATGGCCATCCCATCGGCGACCTCCTGCTCAAGCAGGTCGCCGAGCGTCTTCGGCGCTGCCTGCGCGAGACCGACACGCTCGCCCGCCTCGGCGGCGATGAATTTGTCGTGCTGCAGGACGACATCGAGAAACCGGAGCAGGCCGGAAGCCTGGCGCGGCGGTTTATCGAGGCGATGGCGGAGCCCTTCGATCTGGACGGGCGGCAAGTCTATCTGGGCGTCAGCGTCGGCGTCTCGGTCTGCCCCGGCGATGGCGCGGACGTCGATACGCTGTTGAAGAACGCCGACATGGCGATGTACCGATCGAAGTCGGAAGGGCGCAACACCTATCGCTTCTTCGAATTCGCGATGGACGCGCGCATTCAGGAACGGCGCCTGCTTGAGATGAGCCTGCGGCGCGCGGTCGCCAACGAAGAATTCGAACTCTACTACCAGCCCCAGGTCGACGCGCAAACCGAAGCCATCACCGGCTGCGAGGCGCTGCTGCGCTGGAATCATCCGACGCGCGGCATGGTGCCGCCCGCCGAATTCATCCCCGTGGCCGAAGAAATCGGCGTGATCGTGCCGCTCGGCGCCTGGGTCATCCAGCAGGCCTGCCGCGAGGCGGCGACATGGCCAAAGCATATCGGCGTCGCGGTCAATTTGTCATCGGCGCAATTCAAGGGCCTGACGCTCGTTCAAACTGTCGTCTCGGCCCTGGACGCCTCGGGCCTCTCGCCGCTCCGGCTTGAGCTCGAAATCACCGAATCGGCCCTGCTGGCCAATAGCGAAAGCACGATCGCCACGCTCAATCATTTGCGCGCGCTCGGCGTGCGGATCGCGATGGACGATTTCGGCACCGGCTATTCCAGCCTCAGCTATCTCCGGTCTTTCCCGTTCGACAAGATCAAGATCGATCGCAGCTTCATCAAAGACCTCGGCGAAAAGGGCGATTGCGCGGCGATCGTCAAGGCCGTCGCCAGCATGGGCGCGGCGCTCGGCATGACCACCACGGCCGAAGGCGTCGAAACTATCGAACAACTCCATCAGATCCGCGTGCACGGCTGCAATGAAGTGCAGGGCTATTTCTTCGGCCGGCCCTGCCCGGCCAGGGCGTTGCCGGACCTGTTTCAAAAGAAGATCGCGGCCGCCTAGCGCCGGAAAAGCTTATTTCGCCCGGCGCGGACGCCCCGTGACGCCAGTCGCTCCAGGCGCGCCGCGTCCGACGCTGTCGTAGACGAAGCCGAGCGCGGTCATATCCTCGGCGCGGTAGATGTTCCTCAGATCGACGACGATCGGCTGGCGCATCGAGGCTTTGACGCGGGCCAGGTCAAGCGCGCGAAACGCTTCCCATTCCGTGATGATCACCAGCGCATCGGCGCCCGCTACGCAATCATAGGGACCCTCCGCAAACGCCACCCCCGGCAGCAGCTCCTGCGCCGCCCGGCCCCCCTTCGGGTCGAACGCCCGCACCGTCGCCCCCGCCCCCTGCAGCGCCGGCACGATGACGAGGCTCGGCGCGCTGCGCATGTCGTCGGTGTTGGGCTTGAACGTCAGCCCAAGCACCGCGATCGTCTTGCCCGCGATCGACCCGCCGCAGGCGCGGATGATCTTGTCGGCCATCGCCCTCTTGCGCTTTTCGTTGATGTCGATCACCGTCTCGACAAGCCGCAACGGGGCGTTGGCCTCGCGCGCGCTCTCGGCCAGAGCCAGCATATCCTTGGGAAAGCACGAGCCGCCAAAGCCGGGGCCGGCGTTGAGGAACTTGCGCCCGATCCTATTGTCGAGCCCGATGCCGCGCGCCACTTCCTGCACATCGGCGCCGACCTCCTCGCAAAGATCGGCCATTTCGTTGATGAACGTCACTTTCATCGCGAGATAGGCGTTGGCGGCGTATTTGATCAGTTCGGCGGTGCGCCGGCCGGTGAACATCACCGGCCCCTGGTTGAGATAGAGCGGGCGGTAGATGTCGCTCATGATGCGCGCGGCCTCATCGTCCTCGACGCCGATGACGATGCGGTCGGGCAGTTTGAAATCCTTGATCGCCGAGCCCTCGCGCAGGAATTCCGGGTTGGAGACGATCGAGAACCGCGCTTTGGGCGCCGCCTGCCTGATAATATCAGCGATGGCGTCGCCCGTGCCGACCGGAACCGTCGATTTGGTCACCACAACCGCGTAATTCTCCATCGCCAGCCCGATCTGGCGGGCCGCCTCGAAGACATAAGACAGATCGGCGCGCTCCTGGCCCGGCGTGGTGGGCGTGCCGACCGCGATGAAGATCGCCTGGGCGCCGCGAACGCCAGCGGCCAGATCGTCGGTGAAGGACAGCCGGCCGGCGCTCAGATTATTGGCGACGATTTCGCCCAATCCCGGCTCGAAGATCGGAATCTCGGCCCGCCGCAGCGCCTCGATCTTGGCGCCGTCATTGTCGATGCACACCACCTCATGGCCAAAGTCCGACAGGCACGCCCCAGACACCAGCCCGACATAGCCCGTCCCAACCATCGCAATGCGCATCGATAAACCTTCGCTTCAAGGGATGGCGCAGCAACCACAAACAACGGGTCGTGACTTGTCGCCGGCCCGGAAATGATGATTGTCTCGAATCTCATATTTTGATCGAGGGTCATGACGAGCATGCGACAGGACAAGGCTTTGGCGCAGGCGCGCGCTTTGCTCGAACGGATTCCCCTTCTCGACGGCCATAACGATCTGCCTTGGGTCATTCGCATCGATCGAGAAGCGCGCGGCGACATCGCGGCTTATGATCTCAGGCGCGAGCATCAAAGCGGCGACACCGATATTCCGAGACTTCGCGAAGGCCTCGTCGGCGCGCAATTCTGGGCAGCGTTCCAGCCGACCAGCGCGCCTCATCCCGCGCGCACGGCGCTTGAGCAGATCGATCTTATCCGCCGCATGGAGGACCTCTATCCCGACGTGTTCCTGCCCGCACGCCGCGCCGGCGACGTCGCCAAGGCGCGGCGCGCCAAAAAGATCGCCTCGTTCATCGCGGTCGAAGGCGGCGTCGGCCTGGAGAATTCGCTGAGCCCCTTGCGCATCTGGCAGGCGGCGGGCGCGCGGCTGATGACGCTGTGCCACAATGAAAGCCTCGACTGGGTCGATTCGGCGACCGACAAGCCGCGCGTCGGCGGCCTCAACGCCTTTGGCTGCGCGGTGGTCGGCGAACTCAACCGGCTCGGCATGGTCGTCGATTGCGCGCATGTCTCGCATGACGGGCAGCGGCGCGTGCTCGATGTGACGGCGGCGCCGATCGTGCTCTCGCATTCCAACGCTTTCGCGCTCTGCGATCATCCGCGCAATGCGCCCGACGATGTGCTGCGCCGCCTGAAGGACAATGGCGGGCTCGTGATGGCGACTTTCGTGCCCGGCTTCATCTCGCAAAAACTGCGCGACTGGCTCGCGCATTCGCGCGGCCGCACCGGCGCCGCGCCCGTCGTCGCGGACCCGAAGGCGGCGCTCGCGGCGCTGGAGACACAGCACGGGCCCGCGCCGCGCGCGACATTGGAGGAGCTCGCCGATCACATCGTTTATCTCGTTGCGACGGCGGGAATCGACCATGTCGGCATCGGCTCGGATTTCTTCGGCGGCGCCCAGCCGCTCGGCCTCGAACATGTCGGCCGCTTCCCCCACCTCTTCGCCGAATTGATCCACCGCGGGTTTTCCGACGGCGCACTGGCCAAGATCGCATCGCGCAACTTTTTGCGCGCGATGCGGGAAGTGGAGCGGGTGGGCGAGCGATTGCGGAAGGAGAAAGGGCCCGCGCTGGGGAGGCTGGAAGATTATCCGGCGACGTGAGTTCGAGAACACTCGCGCCGGTTCCGATCGGCCAGCCCAGCGCGAAAATCCTGTCGTTGACGGAGGGCGCCGGCCAGATCGAGATGCTCGAAGCGCTCCATCGTCTTTGCGAGGGAGCGTAGCGACGAAGCAATCCAGACCGAGGCTCTGATAATCCTCGTCAGGATTGGTTCTCGATACGAACGCCGGGCGTTTGTCCGGCCGCCGCGTCCGTAGTAGTCGACGCTTTTGCGATCGATCATCCCCGCCCCAACGCTGGCGTGATACGCGCCCCAACCGCTCCGTCTTGATTGGCGCTCTTCTTCCTGATAAAAAGACTGATCAGTCAGTTTTATTGATCGAGCGCTCCAATGCCCAAAATCAGCGAACGCCAGCGCGAGTCTCGTCGCCAACAGATTCTCGAAGCCGCCCTCGGCTGTTTCTCCGAGAATGGATTCCACCAGACCGGCATGGCCGACATCGTGCAGCGCTCGGGCATGAGCCATGGCGCCGTCTATGGCTATTTCGAGAGCAAGGACGACATTATCGAAGCGCTCGCCGACGACCGGCACAGAAGCGAAGCGATCCTGAATTCCGCGGCTGAACAAGCGGAGGACCCGATCGAAGGACTCCGTGCGCTTGTCCGCGCCTATGCGCATGGACTGACCGATCCGGCTGGCGAGCCAAGACGGCGCGTCGGCGTCCATGGCTGGGCGGAAGCGCTGCGCAGCCCACGCGTTCATGCGCGCGTCGTCGAGGGGATCGACATTCCCCGTTCGATGATCGCCGGACTGGTCGCACAAGCTCAGCGTATGGGCAGGTTGCCGGATGACCTAGGCGCCGACGCAATCGCCCGTTCCTTCATCGCCGTCTTCCAGGGCTTCGTCCTGCAAGTCGCTTGGGGAGAGGAGATCGACGTCGCCGCCTGCGTCGCTGTGATCGACCGCATGCTGCAAGGGCTCGCGCAAGGCGATCGGCAAGCCAGGCCAGGCGGGAGCGCCTGAACTTGCCGCTCAGCGAGCTCCTCGTGGGCGTCGGCGTCGGCCTTGTCGGCGGCGTCACGTCGGGGCTTCTCGGGGTCAGTCCCGGAGGCGGATTGGCGATATTTTCAATCCTTCTGTTGGGCTTCGAGCAGCATGTCGCGCAGGGCGTTTCTCTCTTCGCCCAGATAGCGCCGACCAGCATTTCCGGAATAAAGCGCTATCGGCAAGGTGGAAGCCGGACCCCGATGCACTGGCTGGCGCTGCTGGCCGCTGGTTTTATTGTCGGCGGCGTCGCGGGCGCGTTGGCGGCGGGCGGCGCTTCCAGCGGCGTCCTGCGCTGGACCTATGTTGTCTATCTCGCGGCATTGGACGGCCTGCTGATTTTCCGGCGTCGGCGACAGGAGGATTCGTCCGATCGCGCGACGCCGCACATGGGTTGGGGCGCTTTGCTTGGAATCGGCGCCATCGCCGGATTTTCGTCGGGCTTCCTCGGCATCGGCGGAGGCCTCGCCATCACCGTCGGTCTCAGCGCCGGGTTCGGCGTGGGGCAGCGCCAGGCGCAATTGGCGAGCCTTGTCCTGTCGATGATTCCGACGACGATCCCAGCCGCCTGGGTCTATTGGCGCGAAGGATGGTCGGCGTCCTGGCCGGTGATCGGCGGCGTAGTGCTCGGGCTATGGGTCGGAACGGACCTTGGCGCGCGCATGGCCAACAAGGTGAGCGAGACCGCGCTGCACCGCGCTCTAGTCGGTTTTGTCACCGCGATCGCGCTCTATATGGCTTACAAAGCGCTCGCTTGATCCACTCATCGCTGCTTGCGCCGGCGCGCATTGGCCATGGCCGCCGCGCGCAGCGCCGCTGCGCTGTCGACCACTTCCGCATATTCGCCCTGCATATTGGCCAGCGACAAAGCGTGGACATCGGCGGCCGGCCACAGGCGCCCCGTCAGATCGCGCTTGTCGACCGCCCAGCAGGCGTCGGCGACGACGAAAATGCGATAGCCGAGATTGCCGCCATGGCGCACCGTCGTCTCGACTGAATTGTTCGTGAGCACGCCGCAGACCACCAGCGTCGTCGCGCCAATCGCATCGAGCGCTTCTTCGAGCGCGGTTTCGACAAAGGCGCTGTTTGCCGATTTGCCGATCACCGCCTCGCCCGCCAGCGGCGTAGCTTCCGGCTTGAAGGGATGGCCCGGCGTGTTCGGGCGATAGGGTGAATGGGGTTCGGTCGAATCATGGCGGATATGAAAGATCGGCAGCGCTTCGGCGCGCCAGGCGGCGAGGAGCTCGGCGATGATCGCCTCGGCGCCGGGATTGTTGCGCGGCCCCCAGCGCGAATCGTCGATTGCGTTCTGCACGTCGATGACGATAAGGGCGGCGTCGCAGGGCAGGCGCATGGCTCTCCTCTCAGCGCGGCGCGAGAAGCCAAATGTCGAGATCGAGAATGACGGCGGGATCATAGCCCTCGCCGTCGCGCAAGGGAAAGTCGGCGCAGGGGCGGTTCTTGGTCGCGATCGTCCGCACGCGTAAGGCGCCGACATCCGCGCGGTCCGGCAATGGCGCGCTGTCGACAATCTCACTCCAGGCGAAAACCGTGTCGCCGGCGAACAGCGGCGCGACATGGCGCCCGCCATTGATGCCCGCGATATGGAACGCGTTGGCGAGGCCGTTGAAACTCAGCGCGCGCGCCAATGAGATGACATGGCCGCCATAGATCAGCCGGCGCCCGAACCGGCCCTGCCCCTCGCTGAACTGATTGAAATGGACTTTGGCGTTGTTCTGGAACAGGCGCGTTGCGGTCTGATGTTCGGCCTCCTCCACCGTCATGCCGTCGACATGATCGATTTTCTCGCCGATGGCGTAATCGCCCCAGCGATGCGGCGAGCCCGAAAGAGCGTAATCGTAGCGCGCCGGATCGAGCGCGGGACAAGCGCCGCCCAGACTCTCGGCAGGCAACGCCTTGATGAGTTCGGGAATAACCGGCGCCGGCGCGATCGAGGCTGGATCGCGCTTGCGCACCATTACCCAGCGCACGTAGTCGAGAATTTCAACGCCGCGCTGATTGAACCCGCGCGTGCGCACATAGACGATTCCGCTCTCGCGGTTCGCGTTTTCCTTCAGTCCGATGATTTCCGACACGGCGGACACAGTGTCGCCGGGATAGACGGGCTCGAGGAAGCGGCAAGCGGCATAGCCAAGATTGGCGATCGCATTGAGCGAGATATCGGCGACGCTCTTGCCGAACACGATATGGAAGGCGAGCAGATCGTCGATGGGGCTATGGGGATAGCCGATCGCCGCGGCGAACGTATCGGCCGACTGAACGGCGAAGCGCGCGCCAAACAGCGCCGCATAAAGCGCGACGTCGCCATGGCTCAAGGTGCGCGGCGTTGCATGGACGAGAACCTGCCCGACCGAAAAATCCTCGAAGAATCGACCGGCGCCGGTCTTGGCGGCTGGGGTTTTGGTCATCGGCGCCTCCCCTACAAGATCATTCGCCCCACACAATCATTCGCCCGGCGGCGTCAACGCGCCGCGCAGCCGGCAAGCTTCAGAACACATAGGGATAGACGTAAAGCACGATCAATTGCTCGACGAGCATGATGCCCAACAACAAGATGACCGGCGAAATGTCGATACCGCCCATATTCGGCAGAAAATTGCGGATCGGCCTCAGCAGCGGCGTCGTCAGGGCGTCCAGCATGTTCCAGATCGAGCGGACGAATTCATTGCGGATATTGACCACATTGAAGGCGATCAGCCACGACAGGACCGCCGCGCCGACGACGACATATTTGTAGAGGTTGAGGGCTTCGAGAACGACATAGAGGACAGCGCGCATTCCAACTCCTTGACCGCGAGGCGGCTCTTTGGACGCCGAGCCCGAACGGGCCGACCCTTTTCCCTCGTTGACACGCCCCGGGCGCGCACGTAAAGACCCGCGCAGCGGGGCTGTAGCTCAGATGGGAGAGCGCTGCAATCGCACTGCAGAGGTCAGGGGTTCGATTCCCCTCAGCTCCACCAGCCAGTCGCCCCGGACTGGCATAACGACCCTGGGTTTGAAAAAGCCCGACGGTTCCGCAGGTTGGCGGGGCGCGGTCGAGTTTTCCATGGCGATTGGACGGTCTGCCGGCTCAATGAGCCTCCCGTTTTGACCGAATCTCTGGGCGCGAAATTCCGTTTCCCAGGATGCGGTTCGCGCGGGTTGCGTGAGACGAAGGTTTTGCGGAAACGAAGCCGGCATCGGGCTAGTCACGGGAACGTTGGGCGGCAGAGCCGACGCGCATCATTGAACGATGAGGCGCGGACAGATCGGCCTGTCCGGTAAGACGATCTCATTCTCCATCAGGCGCCGAGGGCGCACTCTCTACCCGCACTCTCAAAACAACTCCATTGTCGGCTCCGCTCTCGCCAACCCTTGTCCGAACGCCGCCACGCCTTAGATTCGATCCACCCGATAATAGGGAAGCTCGCCTATGCAGCGAGCGGGCGATACCTTGATCTCATGACGCAATACATCAGTCTCCATGACTTCGTCGACCGGCATCGACGTCTCTTCATCTTGACCGGCGCCGGTTGCAGCACAACGTCGGGTATCCCCGACTATCGCGACGCCGACGGCAAATGGAAGAGGATGCAGCCGGTGACGTATCAGGCCTTCTTGGGCGCGGAAGGAACGCGCCGGCGCTATTGGGCGCGCAGCATGCTCGGATGGCGGCGCTTCAGCCGGGCGCGGCCGAACGACACGCATCGCGCCTTGGCCAGGTTAGAGGCGATGGGTAGGAGCGAGCTTCTTCTGACCCAGAATGTGGACCGGTTGCATCAAGCGGCCGGCAGCAAGCGGGTGATCGATTTGCACGGGCGGCTCGACCTCGTCCGCTGCATGGGTTGCGAGGAAAGAACGCCGCGCGATGACTTGCAAGACGAACTCAATCGGTTAAACGCCGACTGGCTCGGCCTCGACGCCGCCGATGCGCCGGACGGCGACGCCGATCTCGAAAACGTCGACTTTTCCTCCTTTGTCGCGCCGTGCTGCCGGCGCTGCGGCGGCGTGCTCAAACCCGACGTCGTGTTTTTCGGCGAGAGCGTTCCCCGCGACCGGGTCGATGCAGCCGCGCGCCATCTGGCGCAAGCGGACGCTATGCTGATCGTCGGCTCCTCACTCATGGTCTATTCGGGCTTCCGCTTCGCCCAAATGGCGGCGAGCGCTGGAAAGCCGATCGCCGCGGTCAACCTCGGCCGGACCCGCGCGGACGGGCTTCTCGCACTGAAGGTGGAGCGGGCAAGCGAGGCGGCGCTGGCTTTTCTGATGTGACTACGCCCGTACCGGCCGCATCACGCGCCAGGAGGCGGCGCCGCGCCCACCCCTATCCGCTCCTTGATCTTGTCGGCGACGCGCAAAGCATTGGCGATGATCGTCAATGTCGGATTGACCGATCCGATCGAGGGAAAGAAGCTGGCGTCGGCGACATAGAGATTGTCGAGCTGATGAGCTTTGCAATCGAGATCAAGGACGCTGGTCGCAGGGTCGGCGCCAAAGCGCGCCGTTCCCGCCTGGTGCGCGGTGCCGCCGATCGGGATGCCTTTGCCAAGATAGAGGCTTCGATCAAGCAGCATCGGATGCGCGTTGGCGGCGTTGAGAATCTGCTCCAGCTTTTTCCTCAAGCGGCGATGCGCCTCCATATTGCCCTCGACGACGTCCAGCACCACGCGGTCGCCATCATAAAAGATACGATTTTCCGGGCGTGGCAGGTCTTCGCTGGACAGCCAGAAATCCATGGAATGGCGCGCCATCTCTTCGAATGGCGTTTTGGGAAACCATTCCAGCCAACTCGGCAAAGCTTCGCCACGGATCTGGGCGCCATGCGAGGTCGCGCACATCTGGATCAGGCCGAGCGGAAATTCCCAATCATCCGACCCGAAATAATAATCGCTGACGGCGAGCGTCTTCTGAAAGATGGTGTCGTTCGGTTCGCGCATCAGCGCCATCAGGATCGATTGATTGTGGCGCATGTAATTGCGCCCGACCTGATCGGAACCATTGGCGAGGCCCTTGGGATGCTTGTCATTGGCCGAGCGCAGCAAAAGCAGCGCGGAAGACAGCGCCCCGCAGGCGACGACGACGATGTCGGCGCTGTAGCGCTCCTCGCGCCCCTCCCTCGTCACATGGACGCCGGCGACCGATCGCCCTTCCACGTCGGTCTCCAGTTTCGTGACATAGGCGCCGGTCAGCAGGGTCAGATTGGGGTGCGCCTTGAGCGCGGGATCGACGCAGACGACCTGCGCATCCGCCTTGCCGTTCAGCAGACAGGGAAATCCGTCGAAGGCGTCGCAGCGAATGCAAATGCTGGTCGGCGTCGGCTTGCCGTTCTTTTCGTCGAGCAAAATGCCCAAGGGGAGATGGAAGGGGCGCAGGCCTTCCTTCGCCAGACTGTCGCTGAGCGCCTGAATACGCGGTTCGTGCGAAACCGGCGGAAAAGGAAACGGTCCGCTCGACGGCGGCTCGGTCGGGTCTTCGCCGCGCTGCCCATGTACATGGAACAGGCGTTCCGCCTCCGCGTAATAAGGCTCGAACGCGTCGTATTTGAGCGGCCAGGCGGGAGAAATCCCCTCGCTGTGCCTGATCTCGTCGAAATCACGCTCGCGCATCCGAAACAGCGCGGCGCCAAAGACCTTGGAATTGCCGCCGACATAATAATGCAGGCCGGGGTGAAAGGTCCGGCCGTCGGCGCCGTACCAGGTCTCGTCGGCCTGATAGGCGCCATCGACGAACACGGTCTGCGCATCCCAATTGGCGGGCGACCGCGGCAGATAATCGCCACGCTCCAGCAGCAATATTCGTTTGCCGGTGGGGGCAAGTTTTTGGGCGAGCGCGGCGCCGCCGGGCCCGCTGCCAATCACAATGACATCGTAGCGATCATCGGGCATGCGCCGCTCCCTTGCAGAAATCCCAGAGGTCAGGCCGCGCTCAGCCGCCGGTCGCAAAACCGGGATAAAGCGTCATGCCGCCGTCAACGAAGAGGGTCGTCCCGACCACATAGTCCGAGTGATCCGAGGCGAGCCAGACGGCCGCCCGCGCAATGTCTTCGGGCTCACCGATCCGCCCATAAGGGATCAGCGTCATCAGTTGATTATAGGCTTCCGGCGTATTCCATGCCGAAGTGTTGATCGGCGTGCGGATCGCGCCGGGCCCGATGGCGTTGACGCGGATGCGCTTGGGCGCGACCTCCTGCGCGAGACTCTCCATCATCAGCTTGATGCCGCCTTTGGACGTTGCGTAGTTGGCGTGACCGCCCCAGGGAATCTGCTGGTGGACCGAACTCATGCAGATGATCTTGCCCGCGGCGCAGGACACGGAAGGAACGATTCCGCGGCGCAGGAACTCGCGAATCGCTTCGCGCGCGCATAAAAATTGACCCGTCAGATTGACGCCGAGCACCATGTTCCACTGCGCCATCGTCATCTGGTGAAACGCCGAATCGCGCTGCAGGCCGGCGTTGGCGACGAGTATGTCGATCGTGCCGAATTGCTGGATCATGCTCTTGAACATGCCCGCGACCTGATCCTCCGAGGACACATCGGCCTTGTAGGCGAACGCGTTGGCGCCCGACCGGCGAATTTCATCGACCACCGCACTGGCGGAATCGTCGCCGTCGACATAATTGACCACGACATCGGCGCCGGCCTGCCCCAAGGCGATCGCGACGCCGCGGCCAATGCCGGAATTGGCGCCGGTCACCAGCGCTTTCTGCCCGGCGAGAAGCTTTTGCGGGGCAAGTGCGGGCGCGGTCGATTCAGTGGGCGTCGTCGGCTCGGATGTTGTCACGCGGGGCTCCTGTTCGGGACGCTGAAGGCGCCAGCGTAGCGGACGGCGAGGGAATCCTCTAGCGTTGCTTCTATCGCGAGAATGCGAAGCCGCGGTCTTATCGGACGGCGACAGGAGGCAGGCTTTGCTGAGCGTTTTCGTGACCTTCGCCGTGCGCAGCCTGCTGGTCGCGCTGTTTCTGCCTTTCAGCGCGCTCGACAAGATTCTGAACTTTAGGCAAGCGGTCGGGCAAGCCGGACAGGCCGTGCGATCGAATTTGCTCGCCACCATCTTGATTTTATGCGGATTTGGCGTTGAGGTTTTCATGTCGCTCGCCATCCTCGCCGGCGTCGCCGACCGCCTCGCCGCGTTTATCCTCGCCGGCTATTGCATCGTCACCGCCTTGCTCTGGAAGCAATTCTGGAGAGCTTCGGACTTCCGGTTGAAAGGCGAGAGCGGCGGACGGGACGTCTTCTGGGACTTTTTGAAAAATCTGGCGCTGGCCGGAGGCTTTCTTCTGCTCGCCTTCGGCGCCGACGCATCCGGGGTGCGGCGCTTCCTCGGCAATCCGCTGGCGTCATCGCACCCTTACGCCATCAGCGACGCGGGAGACGGGCGATGACCGACAAGCCGATCGTTCCCTATTGGCATTTGTGGACGGATTCGGATGGGGTCAGCCGCCAGAAGCAATGCGCAATGACCCGTTTCGCGCTGAAATCGATTCAGGAGCCCGCCACGCCGCAATGGCAGGGCGACAAGACCAGCGGCGCCATGTCGACCATGATCACGGTGCTTCCCGTCGGCTGGATCGGCGAGTGGCACGAGAACCCCAAGCCGCAATGGATCATTCCCTTGTCGGGACGCTGGTTTGTCGAATCGATGGATGGCGCGCGGGTCGAGATGGGCCCGGGAGAAATATCTTTCGGCGGCGATCAGAACTGCCGCGACATCGCGGGAAAGCGCGGCCATCGCTCGGGGACGGTCGGCGACGCGCCCGCCGTGCTGATGATCGTTCAGTTCGACAATGCGCCAGCCCCATCGGCGCCCTGCGCATTCGCGTGAGCGCGCGCGATCGCATAGAGATCGGCAGGCTGGCGCGGTTTGTCCTCGTCGCCGCCAAGGCGGACCATCTTGCCGCTTTCTACGAGCGCGCGTTGGGCTTTCGCCGACGCGCCGCGAACAGGCTGTCGGGGCGGAGTTTTGAAAGTCTCATGGGCGTGACGGGAGGAGCGACAAGCGTCACGCTCGGCCTTGGACGCGAAACCGTCGAACTCTTGCAGTTCGATCGGCCCGGCCGATCTTATCCCGAAAAGGCGTCGTCGTCGGACCTCATTTTCCAGCATTTCGCGATTATCGTCGCCGATATGGGCGCCGCCTTTCGCAAGCTGTCGACAGTTGCAGGCTGGACCGCCATCTCAAGCGGAGGCCCGCAGCGCCTGCCCGAGACTTCCGGCGGCGTCACGGCGTTCAAGTTTCGCGATCCGGAAGGTCACCCGCTTGAACTTCTCAGCTTTCCCGTCGGCAAAGCGCCGCCGCGCTGGCGCGCAGACGTGGCTGGCGAACCCTGCCTGGGCATCGATCATTCCGCGATCAGCGTCGCCGATAGCGCCCGCAGCATCGCCTTTTATGAAGGGCTTGGCCTGAGCGTATCCGCGCGCTCGCTCAACCGCGGTCCCGAGCAGGAGCGCCTCGACGGCGCGCGCGAGCCTCCTGTGGACGTCATCGCGCTGGCCCCAGCGCAGGATACCCCGCATATCGAATTGCTGCGCTATCGCGCGGACGCCCGTGACCACGGCGCCGTCGCGCAAAGCAATGACATCGCCGCCACGCGTCTTGTATTGGAGACGCGCGCGCCGTCGGCCGACGCGGGCGGCATCGCGCCGCATAGCCTGATCGATCCGGACGGCCATCGCCTGCTGATCGTTCCGCCGTCCGCATAAAGGCCGAGCGCATCGACGCGATCAGCCCTTTGCGCCCGCATTGGTCGTGTCGGCCGGCGTGACATGCGCCGAATCCGTTTCGTCGCGCGGATGAAGCAGCAGCGCGATCAGCCCGGTCCAGCCGGTCTGATGCGAAGCGCCGAGGCCGCGTCCGGTATCGCCGTGGAAATATTCATGAAACTGCAGACGGTCGCGGAAATTGACGTCCTCCCACTCCCGGCTGGACTCGCCGAGATAGACACGGCGGCCGGATGGGTCTTTCAGGAACAGGCGCTGCAATCGCCGGGTGAGCTCCTCGGCGACGCCTTCGAGCGACAGGAAAACGCCCGACCCCGTGGGGCATTCGATCCGATAGGCGTCGCCGTAAAATTTGTGAAGCTTATGGAGCGCTTCCACAATCAGATAATTGATCGGCATCCAGATTGGGCCGCGCCAGTTCGAGTTTCCGCCAAACAGCCGCGTGTCTCCTTCCCCTGGCGTATAAGCGACAGTGAAGCTTCGATCGCCCAGCACGAAGACGCAAGGGTGCTGCTCGTGATATTTCGAAAGCGACCGGATGCCGAAATCCGACAGGAATTCCGTCTCGTCGAGCATGCGCGACAGCACGCAATTCAACCGATGGCGGCGCATCAGCGACAGCAATTGATAGTCGAGTTCGTTAGGCTCGCGCCAGTTCGATACGAGGCGCGCCAGATCGGGACGCTGGGCCATGAACCAGTTGAGGCGCGCGGCGAAATGAGGAAGCGTGCGCGCGAAATCCTGGTGCAGCACTTCGACCGCGAGCAAAGGAATCAGGCCGACAAGCGAGCGCACGCGCAATTGCTCGCTGGCGTGGCCGGGCGTCTGCAGGACGTCATAATAAAAGCTGTCCTGTTCGTCCCAAAGTCCGGTCTGCGTGGCGCCGCCCTTCGCGTGAACCGCTTCGGCGATGTAAAGAAAATGTTCAAAATACTTTGTAGCGAGATCTTCGTAGACGTGGTTCTCTATCGACAATTCGAGCGCGATGCGCATCATGTCGAGGGCGAAGGCGGCGACCCATGCGGTGGCGTCCGACTGATCGATATGGCCCCCATCCGGCAGCGGCGCGCTGCGATCGAAAGGGGCGATATTGTCGAGGCCGAGAAAACCGCCCTGAAAAATATTGCGTCCCTCCGAATCCTCCCGGTTCACCCACCAGGTGAAATTCAGCATCAATTTATGAAAGACGCGCTCGAGAAACAGAGTGTCGCCGACGCCTGAACGCTTGCGGTCGATTTCATAGATCTGCAAGGCGGCCCAGGCCTGAATCGGCGGATTCACGTCGCTGAAATTCCACTCATAGGCCGGCAATTGACCGTTCGGATTTTGCGATCGCGCCTGCGTGACAAGCACGAGCTGCGCCTTAGCGAAAGCGGGATCGATCAGCGCGAAGGTGACGCAATGGAACGCCAGATCCCAGGCGGCGAACCAGGGATATTCCCAAGTGTCGGGCATCGACATGATGTCGCCCAGCACAAGATGGCTCCAGTTCGCATTGCGCCCGCTGGCGCGTTCTGGCGCGGGCGCCGGTTGCAGCGGATCGCCTTGCAGCCATCGGCGAACGTCATAGCCATAGAATTGCTTGGACCAGAGCATGCCCGCGAGCGCCTGACGCTGCACAAGCCGCTGATCTTCGTCCGCAATGCCCGATTGCAGAGCGGCATAGAATTCGTCGGCCTCGGCGCGCCGCGCCGCAAACGTCGAATCGAAATCAAGGAATGGCGGCGCCGACGCATCCTGCGGCCTCAGCCGCACCCGGACGGACACGCTGCCGCCAGCGGGAATGTCCAGGGCGTAATGCGCGGCGGCTTTGGTTCCGCAGCGGTCCGGGTTGACGGCCGAAGTCTTGCCGTCGACCAGCGCGTCATTGAAGCCGTCCTTGAACCAGCCCTGGACATCGGTCCCGTACAAGCGATTCGTATTGGTGTCGTTATCGCAGAACAGCAACGCCGCCGCGCCCTCGCAGGCCATCGCCATCGGCGGCTGATCGGGATGGTCGATCAGGATATTGTCGTCGCCTTTGGCTTCTAGCCGGGGCTTGGCGAGGACCGCGGTCCACGACCAGATATTGCGCGCGCAGATTTGGGGCAGCACATGCAGCCTCGAAGCCGCCGCGCCGCGATTATGCGCCGTGATGCGCAGCAGAATATCGTCTGGCGCGACTTTGGCATATTCGATCTCGACATCGAAATATTTATTGTCGTCGAACACGCCGGTGTCGATCAACTCGTATTCGCGATCCCGCAGCCCACGCGCCGCGTTCGTGGCGACGAGGTCGGCATAGGGAAAGGGCGCCTGGGGATATTTGTAGAGCATCTTCATATAGGCGTGCGTCGGCAGGCCATCGAGATAGTAGGTGAGCTCCTTGACGTCTTCGCCGTGATTGCCCTCGGCGTTGGTCAGGCCGAACAGCCGCTCCTTCAGGATCGGATCGCAGCCGTTCCATAAGGCGACGCTCATGCAAATCCGGAGCTGATCGTCCGCAAAGCCGCCGATGCCGTCCTCGCCCCAGCGGTAGGCGCGGCTACGGGCGTGGTCGTGAGGAAAATACTCCCAGGCCGACCCGTCCGCGCTGTAATCCTCGCGAACCGTTCCCCATTGCCGTTCGCTGAGATAGGGGCCCCATCGACGCCATGCGGCGCCGGACGCGATGCTGGCGAGGCGGCGCCCCTCCTGCGTGTCGCGCACTTGCGCATGAGGGGCATTGGGCATTTCCGTCTTCACAAGTCGACGCCTCCACGCGGGGCGGCCAGTATAATCCGCCGCGATCCGAAGTCCGCATCAAATCCGATAGCGCCCTCGCATTGCGCATTCGTTGCGATAAGCCTCGGCTTGGGGCATATCTTGCAGGCGTCAAAGCTCACAGCAAGGGTCAATCGGATGCCGGGGAAGCTGCGCACGATAGAGCTGCTGCGTTTCCTCCTTGTCGCCTCGATCGCCGGCCCGGCGATCCTTCTCGCCGCGGTGGCCTGGCTGACCTATCAGGCCGCTTTCGTGGATGCGAAGCATGAGATCATTCGCACCAGCGAAGTTGCACGCGAACATGCCTCAAAAGTCTTCGATAGCTTCGCATTGGTGTCCGATCGCGTACAAGGGCTCCTTGACAGGCTTGACGACAAGGCCATTACCGCGTCCGAGGAATCGCTCCATAATAAATTTGTCGAGATCATTCGCGACCTTCCACAAATTCAGTCCCTTATCGTCCTCGATCGCGACGCTCGCCCTCTTGTCGCCACCGCCGCCTTTCCGGTCGCTTCCTCAGAGGATTTTTCGGACCGGGATTATTTCGGCGCTTTGACGAAAGGCGGCGCCGTCACCTACATCAGCAAGCTCCAGACGAGCCGCATCAACGGCAAGACATTTTTCGGTTGGGGCCAAGCCCGACGGGGCCCCGACGGCGCCGTGGCCGGGGTCGTGGACATCGCGATCTCGCCAAGCTTCTTCATGCGATTTTACGACACGCTCGTCCGGGAAGTCGGCGAAGGCCTCGACGGCCGCGTCGTGACGATGATCCGTGACGACGGGCAGATTCTCGTGCGCTATCCCGCCTTCGAAGGCAATCCGGCGCCGATTTCCTCCTCCAATCCTTTCTTCGCTGCGATTCACACGGATCCCAATGGCGGGGCGTATGTGAACCGGTCCGTGATCGACAGCGACGCCCCCGAACGTTTGTACGCATTTCGAAAGGTTCCCGGACATCCGATCTATATCGTCGCGGGGCGTTCATTCGGCGCCGTGACGAGCGAATGGCTGCACGGCATGTTCGCCTATCTCGCGGTGGGCGTAGCCGGCGCGCTAGCCCTCTTCCTGGTGACGCTCGCCACGCTTCGCGGCGCGCGGCGCGAACAGGAAGCCCTGGCCCAGGTCCGCGAGGAGATGGCCCGGCGAGAATTGGCCGAGGACCAGCTTCGCCAGGCCCAGAAGATGGAGGCGGTCGGGCAGCTCACCGGCGGCATCGCCCATGATTTCAATAATCTGCTGACCGTCATCCGGTCCTCGATCGACTTGCTCCGACGCCCGGATCTCGCCGATGACCGCCGCCGCCGCTACCTCGACGCCATTTCGGACACGACGACCCGCGCAACCAAGCTCACAGGCCAGTTGCTTGCCTTCGCGCGCCGGCAGGCGCTCAAGCCCGAAGCGTTCAACATTGTCGACAATGTCACGAAAATTATCGAAATGGTTCGCGCGCTAACGGGATCGCGCATTGCGATTGAAACTCATCTTCCCGACGAGCCGCTCTACATCAACGCGGACCCCAGTCAGTTCGATACGTCCATTGTCAATGTGGCGGTCAATGCGCGCGACGCCATGAACGGCGAAGGACGCCTGACCATTACGGTAAAGGCGGTCAGCGAGATTCCCGCCCTGCGGTCCCGGCCAGCCGCGCCGGGCGATTATATCGCCGTGGCGATGAGCGACACCGGGGCCGGCGTCGCCTCGGACAAACTGGAGCAGATATTCGAACCGTTCTTCACGACCAAGGGAATTGGCCACGGCACGGGGTTGGGCCTTTCGCAGGTGTTTGGGTTCGCCAAGCAATCGGGGGGCGAGGTTACGGTGGAAAGCGAGGTCGGTCGGGGGGCCACCTTCACGCTCTATCTTCCGAGGGCGGCGGCCGACAGCCGCCCGGACGAAGCGACTCGCGAATCGCCGCCGGCCGACGGTCATGACGCCTGCGTGCTCGTGGTCGAGGACAATGCGGATGTCGGCGCCCTCGCCGCCCAGACCTTGACGGAACTTGGCTATTCCAGCGTCCGGACCGCCAATGCCGAGGAGGCGCTTGCCGAACTGGCCAAGAACGCGGAACGTTTCGACGTCGTGTTTTCCGACGTCGTGATGCCGGGCATGAATGGCGTCGAACTCGGTCGGGAAATTCGTCGACGCTATGCCGATCTGCCCGTCGTGCTGACAAGCGGCTACAGCCATGCGTTGGCGCGCAACGGCGCTGACGGGTTCGAGCTTCTGCACAAGCCTTATTCGGTCGAGCAATTGTCGCGCGCGTTGCACAAGGCTGCGAACAGGCGTCCGGTTTAGCCGACGATCATCGAGACCTGAACCGCGCCGCTGTTGCGCAACACCCGCATCGATACATGCCCTCCCGAGCGTCTGAGTTCGATATCGACGCTTGCGCCGCTCATGCCGAGTTGACGCAATATGACCCGATCGAAGGAAGCGGGCAGCCGCGGATTCCTGAATCGGATCTCGCTTGCGTCCGGCGCGAATTCGAGGCCAAGCGTCGCCTGAAGCATCAGGAACAGCGCGCCGCTCGCCCAGGCCTGCGGGGAACAAGCCACCGGATAAAGCGTGGGGCCGGCGCCGCGTCGTCTGCGAAAGCCGCAATAGAGCTCCGGCAGCCGCCGCAGATCCATGTAGCTGGCGGCGGCGAACGCCGCTTCGAATATCTTGTCCGCATGCTCTTTGAACCCATAGCGCGAAAGGCCCAGCGCGATGAGCGCATTGTCATGCGGCCAAATCGAGCCGTCGTGATAGGACATCGGGTTGTAGCGCGGCTCCCCTTTGGCGATCGTACGAACGCCCCAGCCGGAAAAAAAGTCGGGCGAAATCATCGCGTCGGCGACGCGGCGAGCCCGATCCGGGCGCGCAACGCCCGTCCATAGGAGATGACCGGCGTTTGAAGAACGCACGCGGCATGGTTTCTTCTGGCCATCGAGCGCGATCGCATAGAGGCCGAGGTCCTCGCACCAGAACGCGTCCTCGAAGCGCTCGGCCAGACGATCGGCGGCGCCCTCGAGCTCTTCAGCCATATCGCCGCGGCCCAGACGGCGCGCGCATTGGGCGGCCAGTTTCCTGGCGGCGTAGGCGTAGCCCTGCACTTCGCAGAGCGCGATCGGGCCACGCGCCAGTTCGCCATCGGCATGGAATACGGCGTCGAACGAGTCTTTCCACCCCTGATTGCGCAACCCCTGTTGCAGGCCTTCGGCGCCGGCGCCGCTATATTCGAGAAAACCGTCGCCATCGCGGTCGCCCGACGAATCCATCCAGTGCAGCGCCCTTTCGACCGCCGGCCATAATTCGCGCAATGTCGCTTCGTCGCCCGTGCGTTCGACGTAAAGGCCAAGCAGGATCACGAACAGCGGCGTCGCATCGACCGAACCGTAATAGAGGCCAAACGGCACTTCCTTCAGCGCCGCCATTTCGCCACCACGCATTTCGTGCACGATTTTGCCCGGCTCAGCGTCGGCGGCCGCGTCGACCGCGGTCGCCTGGAACGCTGCCAGCCGCTTGAGCACGCCTTTGGCGATCGTGGGATCGCACCACAGCATTTGCAAAGCGGTCAGCAGCCCGTCGCGGCCGAAGGTCGTGGAGTACCAGGGGATGCCCGCATAGGGATAGGCGCCTTCCGGGGTTTCCGTGATCAGCATGCGCAGGTCGGCCATGGCGCGGCACAAAGCCTCATTGAGCACCGCATTCGACGTCTCGACGGCGCCGGCATGCCGGGACGCGAATCGCTGGTCGCGATTGGCGGCGATGAGACCTTTAAAGAAGGTCATCCGGCGGGGAGGATGCAAGCCGTGGCACTCGGCGGAGAAATATATGTAGAGCGACTCGCCCGCCGCCAGCTTCAGACTATAGGTCGCGGCGCTGGCGATCAGTTCGGTCGGCGCCGGGTCGAAACGCATTTCCGTGCGCCGCGTCACGCCATCGAGACCTTGATAGATGAACGAGACTTCGCCGACGCCGGGCGTCAGTTCACGCAATTGGCCCCGCCGCTGACGCTGCTGGCCGCGCACCTCGAACAGGTCGGCGAAGTCATTGCCGAACGACAGGGATAGCGTGAAGGCGACAGGCGTCTCGCCATGATTGCCCACCGCGATGCGCTGGTGCGCGACGCCTTTCCAGAGGTAGGCGGTGCGCACGATATGAAGCGTATCGCGCGGCAGAATAATGCGCACTTCGTAGAAAACATCGGGATTGGTGAGATCGGCGGTCAGCGTGAGATTGTCGTCGCGAACGCTTGAGCCGAGCAGCAGCGGCTGCATCCCGTCGATCAGGAGTTCGAACCGCGAGAGAAAGCGCGTATCGTGATCGAACAGACCATCGGGACCGCCGGCCGAGGCGCCCATATCGCCGTGACTGTCGAAGACCGCGAAAGTGTCTCCATGTTTGAGCGTGCGGCGCGGCCGCGCCGAAGGGCCGGTGGAGGGGATGTAAAACGGCGCTTCCGCGATCGTGTCGAGCGTGCGGGCGCCGCTGTCTGTTTTTCGAGGCTTGGCCTCAGCTTGCATGATGCAGGACGCCGCTTTTTACGGGGAGGGGGATGACATTGGGGCCGAGCGCCTGATCGCCTTGAACGAGACCGTGTTTGGCGCTTCGGGTCGCGCCGCGATAGACGTTGAGATAGTCGGCCGCCATGCGCGACGCCGAAAAACGTTCCTCAAATCGCCGCCGCACCGCGCGCCGGTCGAGACGGATCACCGCGGGCAATATGCGAACCGCCTCGTCGACCGATCCAACCACACGTCCGGTGATGCGTTCGTCGATAATTTCGGGCGTCGACCCGCAGCGGAAGCCAAGCACCGGTGTTCCGCACGCCATCGCTTCGATCATGACGAGCCCGAAGGGCTCGGGCCAATCGATCGGAAACAGCAGGGCAAGCGCATCGCCGAGGAATTTTATCTTGTCGCGATCATTGATCTCGCCGATAAATTCCACACCCGGCCGATCGAGCATCGGGGCGATCACCTCGCGGAAATAATCTTCGTCCGCTTTGTCGACCTTGGCGGCGATCTTCAATCGAAGCCCCAAAGCATTGGCGATGGCGATGGCGCGATCGGGTCGCTTTTCGTGCGAAATGCGGCCGAGAAAGGCGAGGTAGCCGCCGCGGGGCTCGTAATTGGGGCGCAGCAGATCGAGCGGCAGTCCATGATAGATCGTTTTGGCGAAGTTCGCGTCTGCGATCGGCTGGCGCTGCGCGTTTGAGATCGACACGAGCGGCATTTCTGGAAAGGCGCGGTACATCGGAAGCAAGTCAGGCAAATCCTGGCGTCCATGCAACGTGGTGACTGTCTTGGCGGCGATATCGCGAAATAAAGGCAGATGGAAGGCATCGATATGAAAATGCAGGACGTCGAAAAGATGGGCGCTACGGCGCAACTTATCGAGCATGATCATATAGTGCGGGATGTAATCCCGGATGGCGGGATTGAGCCGTATCGCCTGCGCCGTGCCGACGACGAGCCGGGCCGATGTCACGGAATCGCCGCTCGCGAACAGCGTTACATCATGGCCCTGCCGCACCAGTTCTTCGGTCAAATGAGAGACGACGCGCTCCGTGCCCCCATAAAGCTTCGGTGGAACGCTCTCCATCAACGGAGCAATCTGGGCGATTTTCATGAATGTTCCGAGCAGGAGGGGAGCGCCTCTTAAATGCGCGGGCGAACGTTTCGTTCCCTGCTTGCGCTGCTCGCGACGTCATGAGGGGTTGTCTGGCCTCGCTATTTCGCGAGTCCGCTCTTGACCGGCCGCCCCGCCACATAGGTTTCTTGAACCGCGCGATCGTCGCCCATCATCATCAGGATGAACAATTCCTCGGCGATGTCGCCCTCGACGCTTTCCATCCGATGCGCCATCGCGGGCGTGGCGCGCGAATCGAGCACGATGATATCGGCCTCAAGCCCTTCGCGTATCGCGCCAATGCGATCCTGCAGCCCAAGCGCCCGGGAATTGCCCAGCGTCATCTGATAGAAAGCTTGCAGCGCCGGCCAGGACTGGCCGCCCATCTGCAGCACTTTATAGGCCTCGTTGGCGGTTTGCAGCATGGAATAGCTGGTGCCGCCGCCGACATCGGTGGCGAGCGAAACGCGCACCTCGTGATCGTGAAGCCGCTTCATATCGAACAGACCGGAGCCGAGGAAGAGATTAGAGGTCGGGCAGAACGCGGCGACCGAGCGGCTCGCCGCCAGCGCCGCGACCTCCGATTGTTCGAGATGAACGCAATGGCCGAAAACCGAACGCGGGCCGAGCAGGCCGTAGCGCTCGTAGACTTCAAGATAAGTTTTCGCCCACGGGAACAGCTCTTTGACGAAAGCGATCTCGGCGCGATTTTCATCGAGATGCGTTTGCATATAGGCGCCGGGACTTTCGCGCAGCAGCGCGCCGGACGCTTCAAGCTGCGCTTCGGTCGAAGTAATGGCGAAGCGCGGCGTGACCGCATAGTCGAGCCGGCCGCGCCCGCTCCAGCGCGCGATCAGCGCCTTGCTTTCGTCATAGCCGCGCTGGGGATCGTCGGTCAGGCCCTCGGGCGCATTGCGGTCCATCATCACCTTGCCCGCGATCATGCGGGCGCCGCGCTTCAGGCTTTCGTCGAAGAATACGTCGACGGATTCGGGATGGACGGTACAATAGACCATCGCCGTCGTCGTGCCCTGACGAAACATTTCGTCGAGGAAAAAACGCGCGACAATATCGGCATGATCGCGATCGCGCAGCTTCTGCTCCTCGACAAACGTATATTTCTGCAACCATTCGAGGAGCTGCGCGCCGTAAGAGGCGATGACGCGGGTCTGGGAATAGTGGATATGCGTGTCGATGAAACCGGGCATGACGAGTTTGCCCGCATGGTCGTCGATTGCGGCGCGCGGCGCGCGCGCACGGATCGCCCCCACTTCGCCGACCGCCGCGATGCGTCCGTCTTCGACAAGCACGGCGCCGTCTTCGATCATTTTCAGCGCGCCGGCGCCGGCAAGGCGGGGCTCGTCGTCAAAGCTGAGGATGCGGCCGCGGATGATCCGCGCCGCCAAAACATCGTTCACGGCAAAATATCCTTCAGCCGAAGCGCGGCGATTTTGTTGATCTCGGCCAGCGCCGTTTCAAACTCGGTTGGCTTCTCGTTTTTGAGCCGCTGTTCGAAGGCGGCGAGAATATCGCTCTTCGTCTTGCCCTTGACCGCCATGATGAAGGGAAAGCCAAACCGGGCGCGGTAGGAATCGTTGAGCACAGTGAATCTGGCGAGTTCGTCGCTGGTCAATCGATCGAGCCCGGCGCCGGCCTGCTCGCCTGTCGATTCCGCCGTCAGGCTCTTGGCCAGAGCGAGTTTGCCGGCAAGATCGGGATGCGCGTCGATAAGGGCGCGTTTGGCGACGTCGCCGCCCGCCAGCATCGCGCGCGCCATCGCCGAGGCCAGACCGGCGGAGGTGTCCGCATCCGCGCCAAGCCCCGCGTCGAAAGCGGCTTCGGCGACCCAGGGCGAGTGCTCATAGACGCCGCCGAAGCGCTCGACGAACAGCGTGCGGCTGATGCGCGAGGGCTTCCAGCCGCCTTTGGGGGGATGTTTGCGGATCCAATGGCGCGCAATATCGAGCCGGGTGGCGACCCAAACCTGGTCATGCCCGCTGACATAATCGAGAAAGCGCGCCAGCGAAGCGGCTCGTCCCGGGCGCCCAACCAGCCGGCAATGAAGGCCGATCGAGAGCATTTTGGGCGCGGTCCCGCCTTCCGCATAGAGCGTGTCGAAGGAATCCTTGAGATAGGCGTAGAATTGGTCGCCCGAATTGAACCCCTGCGCGGCGGCAAAACGCATGTCGTTGGAATCGAGCGTATACGGGACGATGAGTTGGGGGCCCTTGGGCCCTTCGATCCAATACGGCAGATCGTCGGCATAGGAATCGGCGCAATAAAGGAAGCCGCCCTCCGCCATGCCGAGCCGGACCGTGTTGATCGAGGAACGGCCTTGATAGAAGCCGAGCGGGCGCGCGCCGGCGATCGCCGTGTGAATCTCTACGGCCTCGGCAATGTGCCTGGCTTCGACTTCGAGCGGCACGTCGCGATAATCGATCCATTTATAGCCATGGGTGGCGATTTCCCAGCCGGCCTCGTTCATCGCGGCGACCGGCTCCGGATTCCGCTTCATCGCCGTCGCGACGGCATAGACCGTCACCGGCATCGCGCGCTCGGTGAACATCCGATGCAGACGCCAGAAGCCGGCGCGCGAGCCATATTCGTAAATCGATTCCATGTTCATATGGCGCTGGCCGACCCACGGCGCCGCGCCGACGATTTCCGAGAGGAAGGCCTCGGAGGCGGCGTCGCCATGAAGAATGTTGTTTTCGCCGCCCTCTTCGTAATTGATGACGAATTGCACGGCGATGCGCGCGCCACGGGGCCAATCGGCGAAAGGCGGCGTGCGTCCATAGCCGGCAAGGTCGCGCGGATAGGCTTCTTCGGTCATCGATGGGTTCCCCGAGTGGCGTCGATATAAGCGTAACGCGCCCGGCGCTTCCTTCCAAATATGGGCGAAACTGCTTCGCGCGGCGCACGCCAATCCAGCCGTTTGCGCAGGCGCGTCGTTTGGGCCAAAGCTTCATGCAAGGCTCCAGGCATCCAGCGGCGAACGCATGAACGAAATTTCCCTTGTTCTCGAACCGCCTATTGCGCGCATTCGGCTGCATCGGCCCGATCGACGCAACGCCATGTCGCGCGCGATGTGGCGCGCCTTGCCCGCTCTATGCGCGCACATCGCCTCGGCGAGCGAGGCTCTGGTCGTCATCGTGGAGGGGTCCGAGGGGCATTTTTGCGCCGGCGCCGATCTCAGCGAGTTCGAGACCGTCTTTCGCGACGCCGAGGCGACGCATGATTACAATCAGGCGATTCAGGATAGTCTCAACGCCCTTGTTGCGCTCGATCGCCCAACGATCGCCGCCGTCAGAGGCAGCGCCATTGGCGGCGGCATGGCGTTGGCGCTGTGCTGCGATTTGCGCTTCTGCGCCGACGACGCTTTTCTGGCGATTCCGCCCGCCAAGCATGGCCTCCTCTACGGTTTTGTCGAGACGCGCCGGCTGGTTCAGACGATCGGCCCGGCGCGCGCGAAGGATCTTTTGTTCAGCGCGCGGCGGGTCGAATGCGCCGAGGCTTTGACGATGGGGTTGATCGATCGCCTGGTCGAGCCGTCGCGACTGGAGGCGACGGTCTTGGCTTACGCGCGCGAACTTGCCAGCTTGAGCCAATATTCGGTCCGGGGCGGAAAAATGGCGATCGATGCAATCGCCGGCGGTCTCGACCAGGAAAGCCCGGCCTTCCGAGCCTTGGTGGAACGCGCTGCGGCGGGCGAGGACTTTGCCGAGGCGCGATCCGCGTCCCGGGCCAAGCGCGCGCCGGAATTCCGCTTTCGCGGACGGCTCGCGCCGCGGGGCTGAGTGTCCTTTAAGCGTTTGGCGGGCGAATGGGAAAGATCAGGCAGGAGGTCGTCGCATGGGCGATCACCCGCCCCTGCGGATCGGTGACGCGCCCTTCGGCGGTCGCGATCTGGCGGCCGACATGGACGACCTTGCCCTCGGCGCGCAGGACGCCTGTCTTGTCGTTTGCGCCGCGCGTGTAATGAATGTTCAGATCGAGCGTCGTGCAGGAGAGTCCCGCCTTGAGCGTCGATTGCACGGCGCAGGTCATGCAGGAATCCAGCAGAGTCGCGGCAAATCCGCCATGGACGGCCCCCGCCGGATTGTAATGAGCCGCGGTCGGAATCGCCGCGAAGACCACGCGGCCGCGCTCGGTTTCAACGATATCGAAACCCAACAGCACCGCCATCGCGGGTGGGGGCCAGCGCCCATCCTTGATCCGATTGAGAAATTCGAGGCCGTCCACCTCTTCGCTCGTCGCGATTGAAGCGCCCGGAGCGGTCCGAAGGGCCGTGGAATTTTGCTCGCTCATGTCGATTTCGCTCCTTGGCTTCCCGCCGACGCCGTAGAGCGCCGTCGATTTAGTTCATATCGAAACCAACCACGATTGGTTGCGAAACGCAACCAAAAAGTCTAACAATCCAGAATGCAAACTCCCCCTTTTGAAGATCAGCCCTGCTCAGTCGCCCAAGCCTTGGGCGAGATTGGGGAAAGATGGACGCTGCTGATCCTGCGCGAAGCTTTTTTCGGCATGCAGAGGTTCACGGATTTTCAGGCGAGACTCGGCGTGGCGCGCAACATCTTGACCGCGCGTCTGAACAAACTGGTCGCGACGGGAATTCTGACCCGCAATGTCGCGCCGGGCCGCGGCAATCCGCGCTTTTACAGGCTGACAGAGAAGGGGCGAGACGTTCTGCCCGCCTTCATCGCGCTGATGCAATGGGGCGATCGCTGGATCGCGGGCGAGGCAAAAGCGCCCGTTCGCGTCGTCGATACGGCGACCGGCGAGGAAATCGCGCGGCTGCGCGTGTGCGCCCGCGACGGCCGGCCGCTCGTGGCGCGCGAGATGCGCGTGGTCCCCGGGCCCGGCGCGGACGTGAGCATTCATCGGCGTTTTGGCGCCACGGCCTCAGGCGGCGAAGCGCCCGAAGCGGCGTTCGCTTTTCGCCGGGGATGAGCGCCGCGCGAGAGAACGCGCCCGTGTTAATTGTCCCGCGACGCGTTGATTGAGGATGTGATGTCCCAATCGAGCGGGCGACCTTCGGGCAGCGGCTGGGGAGGAACCAGCGGCGCGGGACTATAGGCGCGCACGGGCGGCGGCAATTCTCCTGTCGGACCGTGCAGCGCCATCGGGCCGCCGACGCCGGGCGCCGCTTGCGCAATATCCTGCGGCTCCTCAATCTCGGGCGCGGGCGGCAGGCCATCGGGCTGCCCAGGCGCGGGCGTCAGATTCGGGGCGGGAGCGGGCTTGCAATAGCGGCGCGGCCCCGTATTTGTCGCGCCATGCATCGCCAGATCCAGATGAAAATGATTGTAATGGAACACATCGGCGCCGGGCCCGAGCACAGTAGTGAAATGCTGGCACGCGCCGGCGTGAACCTCATGCAGGAAGGCTGATTCCTGCGTATCCGTCTTCTTCCAATCCTGAACGATGACGATGTTGCGCCCGTCCGCCAGTTTGAAGCCAGAAATGTCGATCGCATTGCCGAACGCATGTTCCGAGAGCCGCGCGCCGGCAAGATTGTCGACGCCGCGGCAGCTATAGGCGCCGAACGTGGTCAATCCCACGACGTTTTGGCCAAAATGCGCCTGGGCGATCGGCTGCACGACATCGGCGAGCCAGTCCTCCAGGGCGGGAATCATCGAGCAATCGATCGTCACCGGCCCCTCGACAGAGACCGTCCCGTTCGCCAGGCCCGAAACCTTGAACGGATGGGTAAGCCCGCAAATGCCGGGCCCGTCGATTTCGTGGGCCGGCGTAATGAAAGCGGAGGGTTGAACCAGCCCGCGAGCAAGACACGCGTTCTCAGCCTGGGTGCGCCAGGCCGGCCGCTCGGCGTGTTCGAGGAACCCGCAACCGGACAGCGACAGAAGGGCGCAGGCACCCAGGAACAATGGCGAAACGCGACATGCCATTGGCTAGAAGTGCGCGCAATCTTTTAACAAAAACTAAAGCACGGCGGCGCGGGCGCTTTTGCGATGACGCGAGCGGCCAAAGACGCGCGGGCCATGTTCGCGCCCAAGTTTGCCGTCATCTGGGCGTTTGGGATGTGCTATTTCTCGATTCTATGGACTGGAGCGGCGGGCATGGCCCTCAGGCGGCGCTGGAAAGGGACGATCGGCGCGGCGCTGGGCACGCTTGTCTTTTGGGCGGCGCCAAGTCCGGCCCTCGCCCATCCCCATGTCTGGGTGACCATGCGCAGTCAGGTCGCCTTCACGCCGGACGGCAAAGTAAGCGGAATCATCCACGACTGGACTTTCGACGAAATGTATTCCTCCTTCGCCACACAGGGCTTGGCTCCGGCGGGCCAATTGGTCAAGCGCGAGGATTTTGCGCCGCTGGCCAAGGAAAACGCCGGCTCGCTCGCCCAGATCGGCTATTTCACGACCCTCAAGATCGGCGGCAAAGCGGTCGATTTCGGCGATGTCACGGATTACTGGATGGAAGAGCGTCCGGACCATCTCGTGACCTTTCACGTCGTCCTGCCTCTCAAGACGGCGACGGCGCCGGGAAAATTCTTTTCGCTGCTGGTCGCCGATCCCGAATTTTTCATCGATTTTGAATTTGACGACAAGGACGGCGTCAAACTGGCCGGCGCGCCGGCGGGGTGTTCGCTTTCCCTCGCCAAGCCCAAACCGCTGGAGGCGGACGAATCGAGCAAGCTGACCGAGTCCTTTTTCAGCGGCCTGGCCCCCGGCGCCAATTTCGGCTTCAAAATGGCCAGCCGCGCCATCATCGCCTGTCCGTGAGAAATTTGCTGAATCTGCGCGCGCTATGCACGCTCGCCGCATTGGCGATCCTGCTAGCTTTGGTCGCCGATCCCGCTCTGGCGCAATCGGCCGCGCGGCCTTTTGCTCTGCCTGGCGGCGAGGCCGGGGGCGCGCCGACCGGTTTTGCCGGTTGGATTCTCGGCGTCGCCGCCTGGCTCAACCATTTGATGGCGGGCGAAGTCAAAGCGCTGCATAGCGATCGTTCGGCGATCTGGGGCCTCATCGGCCTCAGCGCCGCCTATGGCGTATTCCATGCGGCCGGGCCGGGCCACGGCAAGGCTCTGATCGCCTCTTATATGTTCGCCAACGAGCGGGCGCTGCGGCGCGGAATGGTTCTGTCCTTCCTCGCGGCGATCTTGCAAGCACTGGTCGCGATCGCGCTTATCGGCATCGCCGCGCTCATCTTCCGGGCGACCGGCGCGCAGATGAACAGCGCCAGCGATGTGGTGGAAATCGCGAGTTACCTCCTTATCGCCGCCATCGGCGCCTGGCTCGCCTGGACCAAAGGCCGCGCCTTCGCCGCCGCCTTGCGCCGCGCCATCGCGGATCGCGCCAAGCAACCCGCTCTTTTTGCCAACGCGCCCTGGCGGCCCGCGCTGGCTCTGGGCGTCGCCTCGCAGTTTCGCGTCGAGACGCCGGGCGCCAATATCGTCGCGGAAGCCGATTGCGGTCATTATCATGCGCCCGATCCCGCCCAGCTTGGCGCCGGCTTTTCCTGGCGCGGCGCCACGGCGACCGTCGTCGCGGCAGGCGCGCGGCCCTGTTCAGGCGCCATTGTCGTGCTGACTTTCGCGCTCACCCAGGGGTTATTTCCCGCCGGCATTATCGCGACCTTCGCAATGGCGCTCGGCACGGCGATAACCACCAGCGCCCTGGCCTGCCTTGCTGTTTTCGCCAAGGACGCCGCCATGCGCCTGGCCTCGCGCGAATCCGCGAGGGCGACCCTGATCGCGCGCGCGCTGGAATTGGCGGCGGCGCTTTGCGTGCTCGCCTATGGGCTCGCGCTGCTGCTATTCGGACCGACCGGCGGCGGATAGGCGCGTTGAAACCGGGCGCAATGCGCAAAATCTGGGCGCCGGCGCGAGCCTAACGGATCGTCGCCGTTGGTTCTGTTCGCATTTTTCGCGCCGCGGGCTGGCATGGCCTTTGCGTAGATATCTCTCCGGGCAAGGGTGAGAGCGCCGTCGGTTCGACGCCGGTCTCTGACCCAATGAGGCCGACAGGACGCAAGCCATGTTCGCAAAAACGCTCGATCATTTCGCGCAGGTCGCCGCCGACAAGGCGGCTTTCGCGCGTGAAAAGCCCTCCGCCTTCTTCATTTCGTCGATGATGGCCGGCGCCTATGTCGGCATCGGCATCATTCTCATCTTCACGCTGGGCCAGCAGATCGATCCCAGCCTGCGCAGCCTCGTGATGGGGGCGTGTTTTGGCATCGCGCTGACGCTTGTCGTATTCGCCGGATCCGATCTCTTCACCGGCCATACGATGTTCATGACCATCGGCGTCGCGCGCGGTTCGGTCGATCTTGCCGCGCTCGCGCGCTGCTGGGTCCTGTCCTGGGTCGGCAATCTCGTCGGCTCGGCGCTGCTCGCGTTTGTCTTCTGGCTTGGCGGCGGCGGCCAGATTCTCAAGGACGGCGCCGACCTGGTCTTCGCCGCTTCCGCCGCCAAAATGAACGCGCCCGCTCTAGCGCTCCTCGCGCGCGGCGCTCTGTGCAACTGGCTCGTCTGCCTCGCTCTCTGGACAAGCGCGCGCGCGACAAGCGATGCGGCCAAATGCATCCTCATCTGGTGGTGCCTCTTTGCGTTTATCGCCGCGGGCTTCGAACATTCGATCGCCAACATGACGATCTTCTCGATCGCTCTGCTCGGCAATCATCCCGCGAGCGTCAGCTTTGGCGGCATGGCCTACAATCTCTTGTGGGTGACGCTCGGCAACGTCATCGGCGGCGCCGGCTTTGTCGCGCTCGGCTATCTCGGAGCCAGCCCGAAGGAGACGGCCAAGGCGCTGGCGCCCGCGCCCGCCGAATGATGCGCGTTTTCTTATCGCTTTGTTTGAGACGCAGCTATCATGTCAAAGCACACATGACGCGTCGGCGCGGTTTCATTTTGCCTCACGCACTTTCCAGCGCGCGCGTCGCAAGCGCGACTACCCGTGGAATGGGCTTCGCGCCCTGCTCGTAATAGGCCACCATGCGGCGGCTGAGGCCCAACGCGCGCGCCGCCGCATCCAGCGTATAAGCCTTGCGGGTGCGCCAATTCTTGAAGGCGTCCGGCGACATAGTTGCGCCCGTCTGCTCTTGCGCAAGCCGCCATAAAGTATCGGCTGACATGTCAATCTGGTCAGACCAGACGACATCCGTTCCGTGTTCCCCCACGCTTACGCTGGCAAAGGAATCCTGCGATCGACGCAGTGGTTCGTAAACGCGAAAGGTCTCAATCGGCCCGGACACGTCAACGTGGCTTTCATCGCCGTTGTCCCAGCGGACGCGCAAGGTCAGAGGCTTCTTGCCGGCCGCCACGGCGGCGATGCGCGGCAAATTCTTCTTCGGCATAGTCAATTCCGTTCGTTGAGTTCGGCCCACTTGAGGACCAACATTTCCCGATTGACTTGCGCCCAAGCCAGCGCCTCTGCGATCTCCGTCGGGCGGGCTTCCCCTGCGATCACCGCCAGATCAGAAATCCTCACGAGCGCCTGAAAGTCGGGCGCGACGATGTGGAAATGCGGCGGGCGATGATCGTCGGCGTACATGCGGACGCTGACGGAGCCAAAACGTTGCAAGGTCGGCATATAAATCCATCGAATGCCATAGTGCAACTATTGCACTTTTGGATCGAAAATGTCAAGGCGGCCTGAACAACGCCGCTTTCGCTTGCCGCCCTGTCCGTCCCCCGCTAAATGCCTCCACAGATTCCCGGACCCCCACATGCCCGCCACACCCGAAGACCTCCTCGCTTTCCTCGAAAGCCTCACCATCCCTACGCATACCGTCGAGCATCCCCCGCTGTTCCGGGTCGAGGATTCCGTGGCTTTTCGCGGCGACATTCCGGGCGGCCATACCAAGAATCTCTTCGTCAAGGACAAGAAGAGTCGCTTGTTTCTGCTCGTGCTCGACGAAAATGCGCAAATCGATCTCAAGCGCGCGCATGAAAAGATCGGCGGCCAGGGGCGGGTTTCATTCGGGTCCGCCGAGCTTCTGGAGGAAGTCTGGGGCGTCAAGCCGGGCTCCGTCACCCCATTCGGCGCGATCAACGATCGCGACGCGAGGGTCACGGTTGTGCTCGATGCGGCCATGATGGCGCACGAACGCCTCAATTTTCACCCGCTCGTCAATACCCGAACGACAGGTCTCGCCAGCGCCGATCTCGTCAAATTCCTGCGCGCGACTGGGCATGAGCCTGTCGTCGTCGCCTTGGGCGGCGCCGACGGCTGACGCCCCGCCTCAACGGGCGGCGTGATGCTCCGCCCGGCTCTTGCGGGTCGCCGCCGCTTTTTTCGCGGAGGCGGAGCGCGCCGCCTTGGGTCGCGACGCCGCCGCCGCGCCGCCGATCCTGCCGCCCTTATGCGCGGCCGGGTGGCCGGTCTCGACGCCTCGGCCTGAGCCCGCTTTCTTGCCGCCGCCGTCGTCTTTATTGACCGTCGCCCAAGCCCGGCGCTCGGCTTCTTCCTCCGGCACGCCCCGTTTCTCATAGCTTTCGGCGATATGATCGGCCTTGCGATCCTGTTTATCCGTATATTTGGATTTGTCTCCGCGCGGCATGACAGACCCTCCGTTCGTGCGAACCGTCAAACGGCGACCGTCGTCGCAAAGTTCCCGCGACCGTCGGCCAGATATTGCACAAGGCTGCGCACGGCCCCATCTTTGCGTATAACAGCGAAAATTCCACTGACGGAGACGGATTGATGGCGATCGGCAATGGTTCAGGCGGCGGGGCGCCCGCGACGGTCAAAGACGTGACGACCGCCTCGTTCGGACAGGACGTCATCGCCACCTCGCAGCGCCAGCCCGTGCTCGTCGATTTCTGGGCGCCCTGGTGCGGACCCTGCAAGCAATTGGCGCCGGCGCTGGAAAAGGCGGTCGCCGATTCCGGCGGCAAGGTGAAACTCGTCAAGATGAATATCGACGATCACCCGCAGATCGCCGGCCAGCTCGGCATTCAATCGATTCCCGCCGTCATCGCCTTCGACAAGGGCCAGCCGATCGACGGTTTCATGGGCGCGCTGCCCGAGGGTCAGGTGCGCGGCTTTATCGAGCGGCTCGTCGGTCCGCTGACGGCGGGCGCCGATGAGTTGATCGCGCAGGCGCAGACCGCGGCCGCCGCCGGCGATTCCTCGGGCGCGGCGGCGCTTTATTCGCGCGTCCTCACCGAAGACGAGGGCAACATCAAAGCGATCGCGGGTCTGGCCAAGCTGCATGTCGACAGCGGCGATCTCGATCAGGCCAAGGCGGTTCTGTCCCTGGCGCCGGCGCCTCCGGCGGGCAAGGATATCGACCCCGCGATCTCGGCCGTGAAAGCTGCGATCGATGTCGCCGAACAGGCGGCGGCGCTTGGCGATCTCGGCCCGCTGGAAAAGGCGCTCGCCGACAATCCGGACGACAATCAGGCGCGCTTCGACCTCGCGCTGGCGCTCAATGCGCGCGGCGAGCGCGACGCGGCCGCCGACCGCCTGCTGGAAATCATCAAGCGCGACCGCAAATGGAACGACGACGCCGCCCGCAAGCAATTGGTGCAGTTCTTTGAGGCCTGGGGCTTGATGGATCCCGCCGCCGTTCAGGCGCGGCGCAAATTGTCGGCATTGATTTTCTAGTCCGCGCCGGCCGCAATTTGCCGGTATTTGAGCCACAAGGTGGGTTCAGATCGCGTGTTTAGCGGACAGGCGCCGCGGCGCCCGTCCTTTGAGGTTTCGTGCCATGAAATTGAATCGCAGCTATGAGCGCCCCTCCGAACTGCCTCAGACCATTCCCGTATTCCCGTTGGCCGAGGCTCTGCTGCTGCCGCGCCGGCCGTTGCCTCTGAGCATTTTCGAGCCGCGCTATCTCGCGATGATCGACGATGCGCTTTCCGGCGAGCGGCTTATCGGAATGATCCAGCCCAGCGACGGCGAGGAAGCCTCGGACAAGTGGCCCGAGCTTTGCGCAATCGGCTGCGTTGGCCGCATCACGCAATTTGCCGAGACGGGCGACGGCCGGTGCTTCGTCACCCTGACCGGCATCGCACGGTTTCGCGTCATCGGCGAGGCTCCGGCCTCGACGCTCTATCGCCAGGCGCGCATCGATTTCTCGGAATTTTCGAACGATTTTCGCGAAGGCGAGGGTGAGAACGCCGTCGATCGACCGGGCCTGCTGACCGCGTTGCGCAAATTCGCCGAAGCCAGGAAGTTCAAGATCGATTGGGACGACATCCAGAAAGCTTCCAATGAGGCGCTGGTCAATGGCCTGTCGATGCTGAGCCCCTATGGCGCGAAGGAAAAGCAGGCGTTGCTGGAGGCCTCCGATCTCAAGGCGCGCGCGGACATGCTCGTGGCGATCACGCAGATGGAGCTCGCGCGAAGCGAGCATGCCTCGCCGCAGATTCACTAGGCCGATCCTTCAGAGCCGCTTCCGGGCGGGCGTCGCCCGCTTACCGCGAACGGCGCGCGTCGCTCATCCAGTAACGGGGACCAGGACCCTGCCGGCTGGCGCGATCGCCGGGATTGGCGAGCTGGCATTGCCGGAGCGACAGGCAGCCGCAACCGATGCAGCGGGTAAGGCCCGCCTTGAGGCGGCGCAATTCGGCGATCCGTTCATCGATGCGCCGTGTCCAACTGCCGGAGATTTTCGCCCAATCGGATGGTCCGGGTGCGTGATTTTCCGGCAGTTTCGCCAGTTCGGCGCCGACCTCATCGAGCGTCAGGCCCATGCGCTGGGCGAAGACGATAAACGCGACCCGCCGCAGCACCGCTCTGGAATAGCGGCGGTGACCTGAGCCGGCGCGCTCTGATTTGATCAGGCCGCGCGTTTCGTAGAATCGCAAAGCCGAGGCGGCGACGCCGCTGCGGCGCGAGAACTCGGAAATTGTGATGAGGTCGGGCATGTCTAGAGAACGTGGAATTGGCGCTTGACTTAAAGTTCACTTCAACTTGTAGCTTGAGCGTTCGTCCATTGCAATCGCCTCTCGCACAGGGAAAGCATCATGCCGAACGATCGACAAGTCGCCAGTTCTTCATCGTCCATGACAGTTCTACGGCTCGTGCTGGCGGAGGGCCGGCCCGACAATCCATTCGCCGGCCTCCGCATCGCCATTACCGGCGGCACGTCGGGCCTGGGCCTCGCCCTCGTTAGGGAATTGATGCATCGCCAGGCGCGGGTCGCGTTCGTCGCGCGCCGGCGGGATGGCGTTGAGCGCGTCATACGTGAGCTGACGGGCGCGCATGGCGTTGTCGGCGACATTTCGAAAAAGGACGACGTTCATCCCATCGCCATGCAGATCCTGGGCACGCTTGGCGGTCTTGATGTGCTCATCAACAATGCTTCGCATCTGGGGCCAACGCCGCTGGCGCTGCTGGCGGACACGGAATGCGAAGATTTTGAGCGCGCGCTCGCCACAAACGTCCTCGGCCCGTTTCGGTTGGCCAAAACACTGCTCGGCTCACTGGCGGAATCCGCGTGGGAGGGGCGCACAGCGGTGGTGGTGAATATTTCGAGCGACGCGGCGATCAATGCGTACCAGAAATGGGGCGCCTATGGCGCCAGCAAAGCCGCGTTGCATCATTTGAGCCGTATCTGGGACGACGAGCTTGGCGGCGTCGGCGTGCGTGTTCTCTCGCTGGATCCGGGCGATATGGATACGCCGTTGCATGCGGCGGCGGCGCCCGACGCGGATCGCTCGGCGCTTCAGCGCCCGGAGATTGCGGCGCGCAAACTCCTCGATACGCTCGCCGCCTTGATGGCGCGGCCGAAGCCTACTTCGAGCGACGCGACGCGAGAGGGCGCAATGTGATCGCCGCCAGCGCGCCAGTCCAGCGCCCGCCGGGCGCGAAGCTGCTGCACGCCGACAAGCGCGGCAATATCGGCCGGCGCGCACGGTCGGAATTCGCAAGCCTTGTCAATCCCGGGGACGTTGTCATCGCCAATAATGCGGCGGTCTTGCCCGCCAGCCTGTTTGGCCGGCATGGCCCCAGCGGCGGCCGGATTGAAGTGCGGCTTGCGGGCCGTCGTTCGCTCCAGGAGATCAAGCAATTTTTCGCCGTCATATTCGGAGAGGGCGACTTTCGCACGCGCACCGAGGATCGGCCAAAGCCGCCGCCGATCCATCCGGGGGACCGGCTGGCCCTTGGCCCGCTCAATACGATCGTCGCGCGCGTGCTGAATCACCCTCGCTACGTCGCGCTCGACTTCGAGGGCTCGCCGGCAGAGATTTGGGAAGGCTTGGCGCGCCATGGCCGCCCGATCCAATATGCGCATATCGCGACGCCGCTTGCCCTGTGGGACGTGTGGATGGCGATCGCCGGTCCGCCCGTCGCGTTCGAGGCGCCGTCGGCCGGCTTCGCGCTTGATTGGCGCATGATCGAATCGATGACGGCGCGCGGCATCCGCTTTGGCGCGATCACGCACGCTGCCGGAATTTCATCGACGGGCGATGCGGAACTGGACGCGCTGCTGCCCTTCGATGAACCATACCGCATTCCGCGATCGACCGCGCGGATCATAGCCGAGGCGCGCATGCGCGGCGGCCGCGTCATTGCGATCGGCACAAGCGTCGTGCGGGCGCTGGAGCACGCGGGCGCGATGTTCGACGGCGACGCGCCCGCCGGCGAGCGCTTGGCGACGCAGAAAATCGATTCCTGTTCCAGACTGCGCGTGGTGGACGCCATTCTTTCGGGAGCGCACGAGCAAGGCTCGAGCCATTATGAGCTTTTGCGCGCCTTCGCGGGGAATGAAACGCTCAGCCGCATCGATGCGGAATTAGAGGCGCGCGACTTTCGCTCCCACGAATTTGGCGACTCGGTCTTTATAGAGAAGGCCGACGACAAAGCGCCCGTTCAGGCTGGCGCATCGCCTTACCCGCCACGGGAGTCACAGCCGATGGTTTTCGCCCACGATCACCCTTCGATCCCATAGGTCGCCAGAAGCGCTTTCATCCGCTTGCACGCGCGCTCAGGATCGACGATCAGCCCCGCACGGTCGGCGAGGCGAAACACGTCGGAATAATGCAGAATCCTGCGCGCCGATTGCATGGCGCCGAGCATGATGAAATGGTCCTGGAAGCCATTGAGCCAGGCCAAGAACACGATTCCCGCCTTGTAATATTGCGTCGGCGCCTCGAATATTTTGCGCGACAACGGCACGGTCGGCGCCAGAATCTCATCATAGCCGGCGCGATCGCCAGCGCCGAGCTTCACAAGCGCGGCGGCGGCGGCAGGCGCGATCGGGTCGAAAATGCCGAGCAGGCCGTGCGAATGATGCGCGCCGTCGCCGGCGATCAGTTCCGCATAGTTGAAATCGTCGCCCGTATACATACGCACGCCGGCTGGAAGCCGGCGGCGCAGATCGATTTCCTTGCCAGCGTCGAGCAGAGAAATCTTGACGCCGTCGATGCGCGCCTGATGACGCGCGATAATGTCGAGAACGCCGCTCATCGCCCCTTCGATGTCCCCGGCGCCCCAATAGCCCGCGAGGGCGGCGTCGAACATGTCGCCGAGCCAATGCAGGATGACGGGCTCTTTCGCCTGGGACAGAATGCGGTCGTAGACGAAGGCGTAATCGTCGGGGCCTCGCGCGACGCGGGCGAGCGCGCGGCTCGCCATCATCACGACGCGGCCGCCATGCTTTTCGACGAAGCCGACCTGCTCTTCATAGGCGGCGACGACATCGCCGAGCGTGCGCGCGGCGGCGGGGTCGAGATGATCCGTGCCGGCGCCGCAGGCAAGGTCGGCGCCCGGCCGCGCTTTGGCCTCCGCGAGCGCGCGCGCAATCAGTTCCTGCGCGCCATTCCAGTCCAGACCCATGCCGCGCTGCGCCGTGTCCATCGCCTCGGCGATTTTAAAGCCGAGATCCCAAAGACGATGGCGAAAGGCAAGCGTGCGGTCCCAATCGACCGCCGAGCGCGACAGCGAATCCGCGCCTGAGAGCGGATCGGCGACCACATGGGCCGCTGCATAGACGATCCGCGGGAAATCGCGCGTTTCCTTCGCCGGATAGGGCGAGGGCGGCGAAAGTTCGAAGGACTGAAGCGAGCCATCGCCGGCAAGCAATTTCAGACCGACCATCGCTCTCCTCCCTTTGGCGCGGCGCCGACCAGCAAACCGACCATGCTCTTGTTGCGAGCGTTGGCCGATCATAGCATCGGAACGTTCCAAATTCAAGACAGGCGCGCAAATGTCATATAAATCGCTGCATTCTTGGGGTAAAACACTCGTCGTTGACATCATCTGGGTTGTTCGATAGGAACGTTCCAAATCAATAATGGCGGATGAATACCGCCTTTGGCATGGGTTCGGGAGGAGACAGGCTTTGGCCGATGCGAGACCTGCTCAGCGCAGGTCGCCCACGATGATCGATATCGCGCGCGCCGCTGGCGTGTCGAAGTCGACCGTATCGCTGGTCTTGCGCGATTCCGCCCAGGTGAAGGGCGAGACGCGCCAGCGCGTCGAGCAGGCGATGCAGCGCCTCGGCTATGTCTACAATCGCGGTGCCGCTAGTCTGCGCGCCGCATCGTCCGACTTCGTCGGCATGATCATCAGCGATCTGACCAATCCGTTCTTCGCCGAACTTGCCGTCGGCATCGAGGATGCGCTTTACCGCCTCGGCTTCGTGCCGATCCTCGCCAACACCAATGAAGATCATGAGCGGCAGGCCCATGTCCTGCGATCGCTGCGCGAACATCACGTCGCCGGCGTCATCATGAGCCCGGCGCGCGGCTCCGACGCCTGGAGCCTGGCGAGCCAGTTGCCGGCCTCGATTCCCGGCGTCATCACCATGCGGCGGATGATCGGCAGTCCGCTGCCCTATGTCGGGCCGGACAACCGCACCGGCTCGCGCGAGGCCGTGGAGCACTTGCTGCGGCTAGGACATCGGCGCATCGGCTATTTTGGCGGCGACGCCACGATGACGACGCAGCAGGAGCGGGTCGGCGGCTGGCGAGACGCGCTTGCGGGGGCTGGCATTCTGGCGGACGAGACGCTCGTTTTCGAGACCCTGCCGACCCGCGAAGGCGGCCGCCAAGCGGTCGACCGGGCGTTGGCTCTGCCGCGGCCGCCCACCGCGGTCGCCTGCTATAATGACATCGTTGCGATGGGCGCGACGCGGGCGTTCGCCAGCCGCGGAATCATCCCCGGCGTCGACATCGCCGTCGTCGGCTTCGACGACATAGCCGAGGCCGAGCACAATGCGCCGCCGCTGACCACGGTCAACGCCGACACACGTTTCCTGGGGGCGCAATGCGCCGAAAGCCTGCTTGGGCTGATCCGCGGCGAAGACCCGGCCGGCCTTTCGTTCCTGGGGCAAACCAAGCTGATTGTGCGGGAAAGCTGCGGCGCGGCCCGGCGTGAAAGGAAGGCGTCATGACCGGAGCTTTGCGTTGGGGTCTGATCGGCGCGACGACAATCGCACGCGAATGGATGATCGCCGCGATCCGCGCCGAAGGCGGCGTCATCGCCGGCGTGATGAGCACGAACGCCGCACGCGGCGCCGCCTATGCCGCCGAGCACGATATTCCTCTGGCGACGACATCGCTCGATGCGCTGTTCGACAAGGTCGACGCGGTCTATGTCGCAACGACCAACGATCTGCATTACGGACAGGTTCTCGCAGCCGCCAAGGCGGGCAAACATGTGCTTTGCGAAAAGCCTCTCGCGCTGAATCTGCAAGAGGCGCGCGAGATGGTCGCCGCCTGCAAGGCGGCGGGCGTGACGATGGCGACCAACCATCATTTGCGCAATGCGGCGACCCATCGCGCGATGCGTGGGGCGATCGCGGAGGGGCGCATCGGGCGCCCGCTTTTCGCCCGGGTTTGCCATGCCGTCTATCTGCCTGAGCATTTGCAGGGATGGCGCATCAAGGACCCGAAAACGGGGGCCGGCGTCGTGATGGACATCACCGTCCATGATGCCGACACATTGCGCTTCGTGCTCGGCGACGAGCCCATCGCCGTCACCGCCATGATCCAGAGCGCCGGGATGGGCGAAGGCGCCATCGAAGACGGCGTGATGGGCGTCGCACGGTTTAAATCGGGCCTCATCGCTCATTTCCATGACGCCTTCACCAGCCGCTACGCCAAAACCACGTTCGAAGTGCATGGATCGGACGGCTCGCTATTCGGCGCCGATTGCATGACGCAACGCCCAATCGGCACAGTGACCTTGCGCGACAAGCACGGCGAGGCTTTGCTGCCGCTCGCGCAGGAAAATCTCTACGAGCGTTCCGTGCGCGCGTTCCAAGCCGCGATCCGCGGCCAAGGCCTGCCCTCGGCTTCGGGCGAGGATGGCGTGCGCTCGATGGCGATGGCGATCGCAACGCTCGAGGCGGCTCATTCCGCGCGCGAAACCGCCGTCGAGCCGGGGCTTTAGCCGATGGCCTTTCCGAGCGTCCTCACCGCCGACGAAGCCGCCCGCCTGATTCCGGACGGCGCTATCGTGACGATATCCTCGTCTTCCGGCCTTGGCTGCCCTGACGCCGTGCTCGCGGCGATCGGCCGGCGTTTCGACCAAGCCGGCCATCCGCGCGACATCACCACCCTGCACCCGATCGCCGCCGGCGACATGTGGGGCATTGGCGGCGTCGATCATCTGGCCAAGCCTGGCTGCCTCGCCCGCATTATCGCGGGCTCCTATCCCTCCGGTCCGTCGAAGGCGGAGCCGCCGAAGATCTGGCAAATGGTCTCAGGCGATCAAATCCCCGCCTACAACATCCCTTCGGGCATCCTGTTCGACATGCATCGCGAGGCGGCGGCTAAGCGGCCTGGCGTGCTGACCAAGATCGGCATGGACACATTCGCCGATCCCGCCCGCCAGGGCTGCGCGATGAACGCCAAGGCGGCGGCGAGGCCCGTCGTCTCCCGCGTCGCCTTCGCCGGCGAAGACTGGCTGTTCTTTCCCGCCATCATCCCCAATGTTGCGATCATTCGCGCGACGACAGCGGATGAGCGCGGCAATCTTTCCTATGAACATGAAGGCGGCTATCTCGGCCCGCTCGATCAGGCGCTGAGCGTGCGCAACAATGGCGGCATCGTCATCGCGCAGGTCAAGCGGCTCGCCAAGGCGGGCACGCTCAAGCCTCTCGATGTGTTCGTGCCCGGCATTCTCGTCGATGCGATCGTCGTCGCGCCCGAACAGATGCAAACGACGCAGACGGTTTACGATCCCGCAATTTCGGGTGAAATCTTCCGGCCGCTTTCGACTTTCGAACTGCCTGAATTCAACATTTCCAAAGTCATTGCGCGCCGCGTCGCGCAGGAGCTGCGTCAGGGCGATGCCGTCAATATCGGTTTTGGCGTCTCCGCCAATGTGCCGCGCATCCTGATCGAGGAAGGCCAGCACGGCGCCGTCACCTGGGTGATCGAGCAAGGGGCGGTTGGGGGCGTGCCGCTGCTCGACTTCCAGTTCGGCTGCGCCGCCAACGCCGAAGCGATCATGCCCTCGCCTTATCAGTTCACCTATTTCCAGGGGGCCGGCTTTGATTGCTCGCTGCTCTCCTTCCTTGAGATCGACCAGCGCGGCTCGGTCAATGTCTCCAAGCTTGGCGCGCGCCCGCATGTGACGGCGGGCGCGGGCGGCTTTGTCGACATCACGGCGCGGGCCAAGAAAATCGTCTTCTCCGGCTTTTTCACCGCCGGCGCGGGCCTTGCCGTCGAGGCGGGCAGGCTGCGGATCGCGCGGGAAGGCAAGATCGCCAAACTGGTCGAGGAAGTCGAACAAGTGTCCTTTTCCGGCGGCCGCGCCATCACCCAAGGCCAGGATATTACCTATGTCACCGAGCGCTGCGTCATGCGCTTGACCGCAAAGGGCGTCACGGTGACCGAGATCGCGCCGGGCGTCGACCTCGACCGCGACATTCTGGGGCAGGCGAAGTTTCCGCTTGTCGTCTCCGACCAATTGAAGGCGATGGATGTGACGCTGTTTCATCCTGGGCCGCTCGGCCTCAAACTGCCGCCATCGCCGCCTCGCCGCCTGGAGTGCGCGTCATGACCGACGACCGGATTCGCCTCGCCTTTGACGGGCCAATCGCCAGGCTCACGTTGAAGCGTCCTGACAAGCTCAATGCGCTCGACCGTGCGATGATCGTTGCGCTGGCGCGCGCCGCGGAAGCGATCGAGGATGCGTCGGACATTCGTGTCGCCATCCTGTCGGGCGAAGGCAAGGCGTTTTGCGCGGGCGGCGACATCGCCGCCTGGAGCAATCTGCCGCCGCTCGAAATGTGGCGCGACTGGACGCGGGTTGGCCATCGCGCATTCGAGGCTCTGGCGCGGCTGCGCGTGCCTCTCGTCGCGGCGCTAACAGGCCATGCCTTCGGCGGCGGCCTGGAGCTCGCAGCGACCGCCGACATTCGCATCGCCGAGACGGGGATCAAACTTGGCCTGCCCGAAACGGGCCTCGGCATGGCGCCGGGATGGTCGGGCACGCAGCGTCTCGTCCGGCGTTTTGGCGCGCAAGTCGTGCGCCGCATGGCTTTGGGCGGGCGGATGTTCGAGGCTGAAGAGGCCCTGGCGCTTGGACTGGTCGATGAAGTGGTCGAAGCGGGCGAGGGATTGACGCGCGCCGAAGCGATCGCGCGGGCTATCGCAGCGCGCGGGCCGGTGGCGGCGCAGATCGTCAAATCGATGATCAACGCCGCCGAAGGCGAAGACAGCGATGCGCCGATCGAGGCGCTCGCCGGCGCGTTCACGGCGACGACGCGAGATCTTGGCGAGGGCGTCGCCGCCTTCAACGACAAGCGTCCGCCGCATTTCGAGGGTCGATGATGATGAGAACGACGCAGGAGGCGCGCGACAGTTCTGGCAATCGAAGGCTTCGGGAGCGCTTGGCCACAGCACGGGAGCCGAATACAGTGATGACAAGACTTTCCACGTCCACAAAGTCCGCGCGCCCATGGACGGCCCGGGCTGCGATGCTGACGTGAAGGAAGGCGGGGGTCGAGATTTCGGCCCTTGATGACGACGGCGCCGGACCGAATCCGGTGGGGAGATGTCGCTTATTTGGAAGGCAATAATATGAAGTTCCGCACCATGCTTATGGCGGGCGTCGCGCTCGCATCGGCGGCCGGTTTCGCCGCCTCGGCGCATGCCGCAGACGACAAGACCGTGCAAATGCTGCACTGGTGGACCTCAGGCGGCGAAGCGGCCGCGTTGAATGTCCTCAAGGGGGATCTCGCGAAGGAAGGCTTCGCCTGGAAAGACGTGCCCGTGGCGGGCGGCGGCGGCGAAGGCGCCATGACCGCGCTGAAAGCGATGGTGGCGGCGGGCAACCCGCCGACCGCTTCGCAAATCCTCGGCTATTTCGCCGTCGACTATGCCGAGGCCGGCAAGCTGGGCGACATCACGTCGCTGGCGACCAAGGAAAATTGGGCGAAGGTCGTGCCGACGGCCCTGCAGAAATTCACCACCACCAATGGCAAATGGGACGCCGTCCCGGTCAACATCCACTCCGTCAATTGGGTCTGGATCAACAAGGCGGTGCTGGAGAAGATCGGCGGGACCGAGCCGAAGACCTTCGACGAGTTCATCGCTTTGCTCGATAAGGCCAAGGCGGCGGGCGTCATTCCGCTCGCGCTCGGCGGCCAGCCCTGGCAGGAAGCGACGATGTTCGACTCGGTCGTCGCCTCGACCGGCGGCATCGAGTTCTACAAGAAGGCTTTCGTCGATCTCGATGAAAGCGCCTTGAAGTCCGACACGATGAAGAAGTCCTTCGACAATCTCGCCAAGCTGAAGGCCTATACCGATCCGAACTTTGCGGGCCGCGACTGGAACCTCGCCACCGCGATGGTGATCAAGGGCGATGCGCTCGTGCAAGTGATGGGCGATTGGGCCAAGGGCGAGTTCAAAGCCGCCAATAAGGAAGCCGGCAAGGATTTCCTCTGCTATCGCTTCCCCGGCACCGACGGTTCGGTGATCTACAACACCGATATGTTCGCGATGTTCAATGTTCCCGCCGATCGCAAGGCCGCACAATTGGCGCTTGCAGACGCGACGATGAGCATCAGCTTCCAGTCGGCGTTCAACGTGGTGAAGGGTTCCGTGCCGGCGCGCATGGACGTTCCCGACACCGCGTTCGACATCTGCGGCAAGAAGGGCATCGCCGACGTGAAGGCCGCCAATGCCGACGGCAAGTTCGTCGGTTCAATGGCCCAGAACTACGCCCAGCCGCCGGCCGTCGCCGGCGCCTATCATGACGTCGTGACCAAGTTCTTCCATGGCGAGATCAAGACCTCCGACAGCGCCGTGACGGAGCTCGTCAAGGCGATCAACGCCGCGAAGTAACCAACGCCAATCCGCCCCCGCTCGCGCGGGGGCGGTCCCTCCTTCGCTTGAACGAACGCGCCCATGACCGAGATCACTGTCGCCCCGCTTGCCGATGTCACTATGCCGCGACCGCGCGGGTCGGTGCGCGGGCGCTTGCAAGACGCCTTGCCCAAGCTGGTGCTGGCGCCCTCGTTCGCCGCGATCCTTCTGTTCGTCTACGGCTTCATCCTGTGGACGTTCTATCTATCCTTCACCAATTCGAAGGCGTTCGCCAACGACCATCTCGTCGGCCTGAGCAATTACCAAAAGCTTTGGACGTGGACGTTCGAGACCGATCCGCCCTCGGGTTGGTACACCGCGATCATCAATATGGGGCTGTTCGGCGGGCTCTATGTGGTCTGCTGCCTCGCCCTCGGCCTGACGTTGGCGATCTTGCTCGACCAGAAGATTCGCGGCGAGGGTTTCCTGCGCCCGATCTATCTCTACCCGCTGGCGCTGTCTTTCATCGTGACCGGCACGGCATGGAAACTGTTTCTCGATCCGGGCATCGGCCTCGAAAAGGCGGTGCATGATCTGGGATGGACGAGCTTCTCATTCGACTGGGTCGTCAATCCTCGCATGATGATCTATTGCGTCGCGATCGCCGGCATATGGGCGAGCTCCGGTTTCGTCATGGCCTTGTTTCTGGCGGGACTGCGCGGCATCGACGGCGAAATATTGAAGGCCGCGCAGATCGACGGCGCCTCGGGCTTCATGATGTACCGTCGCATCATCATCCCAATCATGCGGCCGGTGTTCTTCTCGGCCTTGATTATTTTGACCCATCTGGCGATCAAATCGTACGATCTTGTTCTATCGGTCACCGGCAAGAACCCTGGCGGCGCCGCCGAACTTCCCTCAACCTTCATGTATTCCTACACGTTCACGCGCAACCAGATGGCGGTCGGCTCGGCGAGCGCCATCATCATGCTGATGGCCATCGCGGCGATCATGGTGCCCTATCTCTATTCCGAATTGCGGGAGAAGAGCCAATGAGCGCCGCCGACGCCCTGCTCGCCGCCGAGCCGAGGCGCGATCCCTCGCGCTCCTCGATGACGACGCGCATCGTGATCTATGGATTGCTCGGCTTCTTCGCGATCGTCTATCTCCTACCGCTCGTCGTCATGGTGATGACGTCGCTGAAGCCGCTCGACGAAGTGACCGGCGGCAATATGTTCGCGCTGCCCAAGGAACCCAATTTCGACGCCTGGGCGAAGGCCTGGGGCACGACCTGCGTCGGCCTCACCTGCGAGGGCATCAAGGGCTATTTCTGGAACTCGATCAAGATGGTGATCCCCGCCGTCCTGATCTCGACGCTGCTTGGCGCCCTCAACGGCTATGTCTTGACCAAATGGCGTTTTGCCGGCCACCGCCTGGTGTTCGGCCTGATGCTGTTCGCTTGTTTCATTCCGTTCCAGTCCGTGATCATTCCCATGGCGGTGATTTTGGGAATGCTCGGCGAATGGGGCAATTTTTTCACCGACAATCTTGGAGTGTCGCTCGGCTTTGGCAATCCGACCGTCAATCTGGTTCTCGTCCACACCGTCTATGGACTGGGTTTCACCACCCTGTTCTTCCGCAATTTTTACGAGGCGTTCCCCACCGAACTCGTCAAATCGGCGATGATCGACGGCGCCGGCTTCTTTCAGATTTTTCGCCGCATCATGCTGCCCAATTCCGGACCGATCTTCATCGTGACGGTGATCTATCAGTTCACCAACATCTGGAACGATTTTCTGTTCGGCGCGACCTTCGCCGCTGGCGATCAAAGCCCGATGACGGTGGCGGTCAACAATGTCGTCAACACCTCGACCGGCATCATTGAATATAACGTCAATATGGCGGCGGCGATCATCGCCGCCGCGCCAACCTTGTTCGTCTATGTCGTCGCCGGGCGCTATTTCGTGCGCGGCCTGATGGCCGGCGCGGTCAAAGGGTAAAATCGATGTCCTTTCTTGAAATCCGTAAGTTAAAGAAGCGTTTCGGCGCGCTGGAGATCATCAAGGGCGTCAATCTCACGCTTGAGAAGGGCGGGTTTCTCGTACTCGTCGGCCCGTCCGGCTGCGGCAAGTCGACCTTGCTGAATATGATCGCGGGCCTCGAGACCATCAGCGAAGGGGAAATCTCGATCGACGGCTCCGTCGTCAACGATCTCCATCCGTCCAAGCGTGACATCGCCATGGTGTTCCAGTCCTACGCCCTCTATCCCAATATGAGCGTCGAGCAGAATATGGCGTTCGGCATGGAAATGCGCGGCGTGCCGAAGGCGGAGCGCGACGCCGCCGTGACGGAAGTCGCCAAAACGCTGCAGCTCGACCATCTTCTGAAGCGCCGGCCGGGCCAATTGTCGGGCGGCCAGCGCCAACGCGTCGCCATGGGCCGCGCCCTGGTGCGCAAGCCGCGCGTCTTTCTATTCGACGAGCCGCTGTCCAATCTCGACGCCAAACTGCGCGTCGACCTGCGCACCGAGATCAAGCGTCTGCATCAAAGCACGCATGCAACGATCGTCTATGTCACGCATGACCAGATCGAGGCGATGACGCTGGCGACCAAGATCGCCGTCCTCAAGGAGGGCGTGCTGCAGCAGGTCGGGACGCCGTACGAAATCTACAACAACCCGGCCAATCTGTTCGTCGCCGATTTCATGGGCTCGCCGTCGATGAACCTGATGACGGGCAAAGTGACGCGGGCCAACGGCCATGCTTCCGTCCTGCTGGAGCGCGTCGACGGCGCGCCGATCGAGCTGCCCGCGCCGCGCGGCGCCGATATCAGCGCGCTCACCGACGGGCGGGCGGTCATTATGGGCATACGCCCCGAGGCGATCACCGATCTCGACGGCGCCGATCGCCATTCCAAGGGCATATCGATGGTCGACGCGCGGGTCGATGTGGTGCAGCCGGCGGGCTCCGACACTTTTGTCGTCACGAAGATCGCCGGCAAGGAAGTGACAGCGCGCATGCGCGCCGAGACGATCGTGCAGCCCGGGCAGACGGTTCCCTTCGCCTTCAATCTTGACAAGGCGCTGCTGTTCGATCCGGCGTCGGGCGCGAGGCTTTGAGGGGCGGCGCTCACGTTGAGGCCGCCGATGACGCCGCCTGACGATCCAGACGTCGTCGTCATCGGCTCGGGCATGGGTGGCGCGACTTTTGCGGCGCGGCTCGCGCCTTCGGGCGCGCGCATTCTCATTCTGGAGCGCGGCGACCGGCTCGTGGACCGCCCGGAGACGCGCGATGCGCGCGCGATCTTCCAGAAGGGCGTATTCCGTCCGAAGGAGACCTGGTTCGACGCCGCGGGCGAATCCTTCAATCCCGGCAATTATTATTACGTCGGCGGCAACACCAAGCTCTATGGCGCGGTGCTGATCCGCTATCGCGCGCAGGATTTTGCGCCGGTCCAATATGCCGATGGGCAAACGCCGGGCTGGCCATTCGCCTACGAAGAACTGGAGCCTTGGTACAGCCGCGCCGAAGCCCTCTATCAGGTGCGCGGGCGCCTTGGCGAAGATCCGACCGAACCGGCTCATTCCGCCCCCTATCCCTTTACGCCCGTGCCGGACGAACCTGCGATCGCAGCGGTGCGCGAACGGCTGGCGAAGGCGGGCATGCATCCGTTCTCGCTGCCGCTTGGCGTCGATATCGACCGCTGGCTCGCCAGGGCGAAGACCCCTTGGGACGCCTTCCCCGACACCAATACCGGCAAGATGGACGCCGAGACCTGCGGCCTCAAAGGCGCGCTGGCGCATGACAATGTCACGCTTGAGACCGGCGCACGCGTCGTGCGGCTGGAGACCGATAGCGCCGGGAAGAGAATCGAGACCATCGTCTATGAGCGCGCGGGCGAGACGCGGCGCCTGAGCCCGAAACTCGTCGTGCTCGCGGCGGGCGCGGTCAATTCCGCGCTGCTGCTGCTGGCCTCCGCCAATGGCGCGATGCCCAAGGGCCTCGCTAATCGCGCCGATCAGGTCGGGCGGCATTTCATGAATCACAATAGTTCGGCCGCGCTCGCCATCGACCCATTCAGGCGCAACGATTCGATCTACCAGAAGACGATCGGCCTCAACGATTTCTATCTCGACGACGGACGTGGCGGCCCGCCGCTCGGCAATGTCCAATTGCTCGGCAAGATTTCGGGCGCGATCCTCAAATCGCAATTGCGCCTTGCGCCTGAATTCGCGCTGGAGATGATGGCGCGCCGCGCCGTCGATTTCTACCTGATGAGCGAAGACCTGCCCTCGCCCGACAGCCGCGTCTGGCTTGATGGATCGCGCGTCGTGCTGGACTGGCGCCCGTCCAATATGAGCGCCCAGAACGGCCTTGTCGCGCGGATGCGCGAAGTGTTGCGCGCGGCGGGCTTTCCGGTCGTTCTCGTCAAGCCCTTCGACCGGCGGACGCCGTCCCACCAATGCGGCACGATCCGCATGGGCCAGGACCCGGCCAAAGCCGCCGTCGATCCCCATTGCCGCGCGTTCGACCATCCCAATCTGTTCGTCGTCGACGCCAGCGTGTTGCCGACCTCGGCGGGCGTCAACCCCTCGCTCACCGTCGCCGCGCTCGCGTTGCGCGCCGCCGAACATGTCAGAACAACGGAGCTTGCGGCATGAGCGCCGCGCGGCCTGTCGCCCTCGTCACCGGCGCCCGGCGCGGCATCGGGCGCGCCTGCGGCGAGGCGCTGGCGCGCGCGGGCTTCGATATCGCCGCCACCGACCTTGTCATCGACGCGACCGCGCGCGAAGCGCAGGCGGCCTTCGAGACGGCCGGTGCGAGCGCCGCGTTCTTTACGCATGACCTTGCGGCGATCGACAGCCACGCCGCGCTCGTCGCTTCGGTTTTGCAGCGCTTCAAGCGCCTCGATTGCCTCGTCAACAATGCCGGACGCGGCGCCGTCATACGCGGCGACCTTCTCGCGCTCGCGCCGGAGAATTTCGACGCCGTGATGAGCGTCAATCTGCGCGGCGCGCTGTTCCTGACCCAGACAGTGGCGCGCGCGATGCTTGGCGCGGGAGAGACGGGCCATCCGCGCTCGATCGTCACGATCACTTCGGTTTCGGCCGAGATGGTCTCGCCCGACCGTGCGGAATATTGCGTTTCGAAAGCGGGACTTTCGATGGCGATGAAAGCCTTCGCCGCGCGCCTTGCGCCCGAAGGCATCGCCGTATTCGAAGTGCGCCCCGGCATTATCCGCACCGATATGACGGCGCCGGTCGCCGGTCGCTACGATTCGGTGATCGCGGGTGGTCTGGTTCCCGCGCGCCGCTGGGGCGAGGCCGCCGATGTCGGCGCCATCGTCGCCGGTCTCGCCTCGGGGCGGTTTGCTTTCGCGACAGGCAGCGTCGTCGCCGCCGACGGCGGCCTGTCGTTGCCGCGCCTGTGAGCCAATCGGAGAAGACGATGGCCGATTACATCATCGTCGGCGCGGGGCCGGCCGGCTGCGTGCTGGCGAACCGGCTGAGCGAGGACGAGGACGTTTCCGTCCTGCTGCTGGAAGCGGGCGGCAGCGATTGGCATCCATTTTACCATATGCCCGCGGGCTTCGCCAAAATGACCAAGGGCATCGGCTCCTGGGGTTGGGAGACCGTGCCGCAGCGGCATATGAATGGGCGCGTGCTTCGCTATACCCAGGCCAAGGTGATCGGCGGCGGTTCGACGATCAACGCGCAGATTTACACACGGGGCAATGCGCTGGATTACGACGCATGGGCGGGGGAAGAGGGCTGCGAAGGCTGGAGCTATCGCGAAGTCCTCGCCTATTTCAAGCGCGCCGAAGACAATCAGCGTTTCGTCAACGATTATCATTCCTACGGCGGTCCGCTTGGCGTCTCCATGCCGATTTCGCCGTTACCGATCTGCGACGCCTACTTTCGCGCGGCGCAGGAGATGGGCATTCCCTATAATGACGATGTCAATGGCGCGCGCCAGGAGGGCGTCGGCTTCTATCAGCTCACCCAGCGCAACGCCCGACGTTCTTCGGCCGCCGTCGCCTATCTCAATCCCGTGCGCGACCGGCCCAACCTTGCGATCCGCGCCGGCGTGCTGACGACGCGCGTCGTCATTGAGAATGGCAGGGCCGTCGGCGTTGAAATTCTGGGTAAGAATGGCGCGTCGAAGGTTCTGCGCGCTGAACGCGAAGTGCTTGTCACATCGGGCGCGATCGGCACACCCAAGCTGCTGCTGCAATCGGGCATCGGGCCGGCCGATCATCTCAAGGCGGTCGGCGTGCCCGTGACGCATGATCTGCCTGGCGTCGGCGCCAACCTTCAGGATCATCTCGATCTTTATGTCATCGCCGAATGCACCGGCGACCACACTTATGACGATGTCGCCAAGCTGCATCGATCCGCTTGGGCGGGGCTCCAATATCTGCTGTTCAAAAAGGGGCCGGTGGCGTCCAGTTTTTTCGAAACCGGCGGTTTCTGGTATGCGGATAGGGACGCGCGCTCGCCCGACATCCAGTTTCATCTTGGCCTGGGTTCGGGCATCGAGGCGGGCGTGGCGCGCATGAACCATCCCGGCGTGACGCTGAACTCCGCTTTTCTGCGGCCCCGTTCGCGCGGCACAGTGCGCCTCGCAAGCGACGATCCAAAAGCGGCGCCGTTGATCGACCCCAATTACTGGGCCGATTCTTATGATCGCGCGATGTCGCTGGCGGGCCTTAGAATCGCGCGCGAGATTATGCGGCAGAAGGCGCTCAAGCCGTTTATTCTCGCCGAATATCTTCCCGGCCCCGACAAGGTCAGCGACGACGACCTTTTTGACTATGGCTGCCGTCACGCCAAGACCGATCATCATCCCGTCGGCACATGCCGCATGGGGCATGATGCGCTCGCCGTCGTGACGCCCGATCTGCGCGTGCGCGGCATTGAAAATCTGCGCATTTGCGACGCCTCGATCATGCCGAAAATCGTGTCGTCCAACACCAATGCCCCGACGATCATGATCGGCGAGAAAGCCGCCGATCTGGTGCGGGGTCGCGAACCGCTGCCGGCGGTGTTGTTCTCGACCAACCAGGCGCGCGCGTGAACCGCGTCGTCAGTGCGCGGCCGTCACGCCGCCGACTTTCTCATAAGCCGCCTTCGTGCGCTCGGTCGGGCGCACGGCGAGACGTTCGGCGAGGAGGGCGCGGGCGAGGCTGGTCTGGCCTGAGCGTTCGGCGGCGGCGATCAGCGTTTGCGTGACGATGTCGCGCTGGGCGTGGCTGCCGCCGATGCGGATCACCTTGTAGCGAACGGGCAGGATCAATTCCACCGTGCGCGCATAATCGCCCTGGGCGAAGGCGAGCACGCCATCGATCAGACGCCGGCCGACATCGACGGTGAACTCGAGGTTGTCGCCGCTTCCATCGCGCTCGTAATCGTCGAGAGAGCGGCGCAGCCGCGCCACCCCCTCCGGATCGTTCGCCCGCGACACCGCTAGCGCAATATGCAGGTCGTTGAAGACAAGCACGTGGTCGTCGACATGGGTCAGCCATTGGCGCGCCAGCGGCGCCCAGCGGTCGCCGACATCGGCGCCCGCGAGTTCGAGACGCCACAACACCGCCGAGGCGTCGACGAGATCAAGCAGCGAATCGCCCGATATTTTCGGCGCGACGAAACGGTCGTAATCGGCGAGCACTTCGGCAAAACGCCCCTCTTCGATGAGGTAGAGCGCAAGATGCCAGCCATTGTGCACAGACAAAGCGTGCGCCTTGCTCCAGGACGGGCGCGAGCGTTTCAAGAAGTCGATGCCCTCGCTCTGGCGGCTCTCCGTCTCCAGCACATGGGCGATGGCATGCACCGCCCAGCCGTCTTCGGCATTGCGCGCGATCGCCTGGCGCCCAAACTCCTCGGCGCGGCGCAGTTCGCCCGCTTCCTCCAGCCCGAAGGCGTATTGGCCAAGCACGAAGCCGTAATTGGGGTTTTCGCGATCCCAGGCCGGCAGGACGCGCGCCACGGAATCGCGGATGCTGACGGAATGGCCGAGATAGAAATAGCTGTCATGGGCGAAGCGCAGGGCGAGCGCGTCGGTCGGGTGATCGACGAGTATGTCCTCCCAGATGTCGGTCGCGCCGATGATCTGGCCGGCCGCCCAGGCCTTGGCGGCGGCCAGATGCCGCTGCTCGCGCGACGAGGCGCCTGACAGCGCGGCTTCGGCAGCGCCGATCGCCTTAACCACCGCCGGATTGTCGCCGCGAAAGCCATTGAGCAGGAATAGCGAGGCGATCGCGCTGCTGCCCAGGTTGAAAGCGGGATCGCTGTCGACCGCCTCCTGCAGCGTCGCGATCGGATCGCCCTTCCAGGCGTAATAATCGCTGACCGCGCGGTCGAGGGCGTCGGCGGAGGCCGGCGCGCCGGCGAGTTCCAGTCCCTGCTGATCTCTGGCCATAGACGGCTCCTCAATGTTTGGCGGGAAGGGAGAGGATGAAGTTTTCTATGTCTTTGGCCACAAGCGCCGGGCTCTCCCAATGCGGGGCATGGCCGATGTCTTCGTAATGGATAGCGACCAAGCCGGGGATCTTGCGCGCCAGCGCTTTTTGCGCCTGCGCGTCGAACACGCCGTCGCGAACGCCCCAGATCGACAGAGCGGGAAGCGTTATTGGCGTCGACAAAGCGGCATCGTTCAACAAGCCGTCGACCGTTCGCCGCCAGGCGTCGAGGCTAAGTTTCATGCTCTCGTCGACGAAAATGGCCAGTTGCGCGGGCGCGAGCGGTTGATGCGCCGTACTCGCCTGAAAATCTGTCGCATAGTCGCGCGGCACGCGATCGGCGAAGCCGGCGAGATCGGCGCGCATTTCCTTGAGGCCGGCATGGCCGCCCGTGCTGGGCGCCGCACTGATCAGGATAAGGCTGGCCAGAAGATCAGGACGGCTTTCTGCAACGCGTTGCGCGACGATCGTGCCGAGCGAATGGCCGATAAGATGGACAGGCGCGCCGCCCAGAGATTCGATGAAGGATATGGCGTCGGCGACAAAATCGGGGATCGCGTAGCTCTCGGCCGGTTCACTTGCTCCATGGCCGCGCTGATCCAGCGCGAAGAGCTGGAATTTCGCGCTGAGGGCGGGAAACAGCAATTCGAAGCTGCGCCAGGAATCGGTGAAGCCGTGCAGTAGGACGATTCGAGGACCCTTGGCGCCGACGCTCACATAATGATGACGCCGGCCGCTCGGCAGGCGGATGTCGTGATGGATCGGTGCGGCGCTCGCGGTCATGAGAGGGTCTCCATTCCAGCGGCCGTTAAACCTCAAGAAAGGCGTTCAGTCTATAAAAATAATAGTCTGATCGACGTCCCTCGGCCTCGATGCCGGCCATGACGAGACCACGGTCCGCGCCGCTACCAGACAAACGCCTCCGTCGTCGTCCGCCGCCCCACCAGAAACGCGTCGGCGACGAGCTGAAACGGCGCGGCGTCCATCGCGCCGCGGCCGGCGTCGAGCAATTCGGCGAAATGGCGATAGATGCCTTCATATTCGGCCATCGGCGCTTCGACCGTCAGCGCGCCATCGACTAGGAGCTTCGAACCGCCATGAGTCAGGCGCAGGGCGACGCCGTCCCCGGTCGCAACATTGATGTTCCAGCTCTGGTCGCCCTCCTGGCGCCAGTCGAATTCGGCGGTGAGGCGGCTCGCGGCATTTTCACATGCCAGGCTCGTGAGAACAAGCGAGGCGGCGATCGGCGTGTCGCGGTTGGCGGGATAGACCAGGTCCGCGCTTTTCACGAAGGCGGGCGCCGGCATGATTTTGGTGAAGATCGACAGCGCGTTGATGCCGGGATCGAACACGCCAAAATTGCCGGCGTCCCAGATCCATTCCTGGCCGGGATGCCAGCGGCGCACATCCTCTTTCCATTCGATGTGCAAGGAACGAATTTTCTTCCCCGCCAGGCGCTTTTTGGCCTCGTCGACCGCCGCATTATATTGCGAATGCCAGGTCGCGAAAATCACCTTGCCGCGCGCCGCCGCGTAGGACGTCAGATCGTTCATCTCGGCCATGGTCGGCGCCGGCGGCTTTTCCAGCAGCACATGCTTGCCCGCGTCCAGCGCCTCGCGTGCGATGGCGTGGCGCACGCTGGGCGGCGTGCAGATCGCCACGGCGTCGAGATCGGGCAGCGCCGCATAGAGCTCGGCCGGCGTGCGGAAGGTGGGAACGTCAGGCTGCTGCAGGCCGCGCTGGCTGACGAGGCCGGCCAGCCGGAAGCGCGGGTCTTTGGCGATGACGGGCAAATGCTGATCTTGCGTAATCTTGCCAATGCCGATGACGCCAATGCTGTAGGATTTCACGCCGGGCTCCCCTCGTTTGCTCCGCGGCAGATAGGCCGATTGGCGTCCGTTGGGCAAGAGCGGCGGCGCGCCATCGAACGGCGCCTTGCCGTAACCGACAAATTCGCTGGCCGGCGCTCTGGCAACGCGCGCTTCGCCATGGTCTAATGCGCTCAAACCCTTATTCGCGAACGATGTCACGAGAGACTTCGCCATGAATGCACAATCGGAAATGCTCGGCGCGCTTGGAAGCCGGCGGCATGGGCATACCTTGCCGCGAAAATTCTATACCGATCCGGCCTTCTACCAGGCCGACCTGGAGAACTTGTTCTATCGCGAATGGCTGTTCATCGGCCATGATTGCGAAGTCAAACAGCCCGGCGATTATTTCACCCTTCAGGTCGGCGATTATCCCATTGTCGTGGTGCGCGGGCGCGACGGCGCCATCCGCGCCTTTCACAATTCCTGCCGGCACCGCGGCTCGCGCGTCTGCGCGGCGGAAAAAGGATCGTCCGTCCGGCTGGTCTGCCCCTATCACAACTGGAGCTACGATCTCGACGGCCGGCTGTTGTTCGCACGCGACATGGGCAAGGGCTTCGACCCCAAGCCGCTCGGCCTCAAACCGGTCCATTGCGAGAGCATCGCCGGCTATCTCTGGCTGTGCCTTGCCCCCGAGGCGCCCGACATCGCCGAATTCCGCGCCAAGGCGGAGCCTTATTTCGCGCCGCACCGGCTGAGCGAAGCCAAGATCGCCTATCAAAGCACGATCGTCGAGAACGGCAATTGGAAGCTGGTGTGGGAAAACAATCGCGAATGCTATCATTGCGCGCCCAACCATCCCGAACTCTGCCGCACCTTTCCAGAGGCGCCGACGGTGACGGGCGTGGAAGGCGCGATGAGCGATCCTTTTATTGCGAACCATTGGGCGCGCTGCGAGGCGCTCGGCCTGCCGAGCCGCTTCGAGCTTTCCGCCGACGGCCAATATCGCGCAACGCGCGTGCCGCTGATGCGCGAGGCCGTCAGCTATACGATGTCAGGCAAAGCCGCGGTGCGCCGGCCGCTCAGCGAGGATGTGCTTGAGCCTAATATTGGCGCGCTGCTGCTGTTCCATTATCCCACGACATGGAATCACATATTGGGCGACCATGCCGTGAGCTTCCGCGTGCTGCCGCTGGGTCCGACGCAAACCCAGGTCACCACCAAATGGCTGGTGCATAAGGACGCCGTCGAAGGCGTCGATTATCAAATTGACGAACTCACGACGGTCTGGAACGCCACCAACGATCAGGACCGACGCATCGTTGAGGAGAACCAGCGCGGCGTCTCTTCGCCCGCTTTCGAGCCGGGGCCCTATAACGCCCTGCATGAAGGCGGCGTGATGCAATTCGTCGAATGGTACGCCGCCGCGACGGAGCGGGCTTTGGGTGCGGGAGCGGCTAAAGCCTCCCCCCTACGCCGGGCGCGTCAAGGCTAAGACGCCAAGGCCAGCCTTCTCGCACTTTGCCGCCTAGCCAAGCGCGTCGCCTCGGCCCGTCCCGTAAAGACTGGCGCTTGGCGACACAGCCGCTTTGCAACCAGAGCCAAGCCGAATATTCTGGAGCCGCGATCTTTCTTCAAGGAGCGCCTTTCCATGAGACGCGGGAGGTATCAGTTGATTTTCCGGCGCCTTGCGATTGCGCTCGTAGTCCCGGTCATGGCGGCGATCGCCGCAACGCCCGCTATGGCCGACAAGCGCGTCGCCCTCGTCATCGGCAATTCTGCCTATCGCAGCGTGTCGCGGCTCGACAACCCAACCAACGACGCCAAGCTGATGGCCGATACGCTGCGCAGCCTTGGCTTCACATTGGTCGGCGGCGGCGCGCAGCTCGATCTCTCCAAGGCGCAATTCGAAAGCGCGTTGCAGAGTTTTGGCGATCAGGCGCAGGGGGCCGACGTCGATCTTTTCTATTATGCCGGCCATGGCGTGCAGGTGCGCGGCAAGAACTTTCTGGCGCCCGTGGAAGCCAAGCTGACGAAAGAGGCCGACATCTTCGTTCAAATGGTGGACGCGGAAGCGGTGCTCAGCCAGATGGAGGGATCGGGCGCCAAGCTCAATCTCGTCATTCTCGACGCCTGCCGCAACAATCCTTTTGGCGGGAGCACCCTGCGCGCGATCGCCGGCGGCCTCGCGCAGATGCAGGCGCCGGAGGGCACGCTGATCTCTTACGCGACCCAGCCCGGCAATGTGGCGCAGGACGGCGCCGACGGCGACAGCCCCTACACCAAAGCGCTCGTTCAGACGATCCGCCAGCCGGGGGTCGGCCTGTTCGACGTTTTCAATGAGGTCGGGCTCTCCGTGAAGCGCGCCACCGGCGGCGCCCAGCAACCCTGGGTGTCGTCATCGCCAATCGAGGGCGGCTTTTATTTCACGGGCGGGGCGGCCAATGCGGCGTTAATCGCGGCCAATGACGACAAGGTCGTCGCGCGGCCTTCGCCCGACAAGAAACCGGCGGCGAATATGACGGTCGCCGCGCTCTCGCCGGCGCGCACCCAACAACCGACGCAGCCGCCCGCTAATTCAAAGCAGATCGCGGCGCTTGACGCCGACGCGCCCAAGATCGCGCCTGTGGACGCAGCGCGCGCGGACGCGGAACCGGAATCCGTGGCCGGCGCTTGCGACCGGCTGGCTTCGTTTCGCGTCGATTCCTCGCGGCCGACCGATAGCGCGGCTCTCGATTTCGACCGGAGCGAGGCGAACCGGGCCGTGGCGGCGTGTCAGGCCGCGCTGGCGGCGGAGCCGAGCAACCCGCGATTGATGTTCAATCTGGGCCGCGCGCGGGCGCGCGCCGGCGGCGAGGCCGAGGCGGCCACACTTTTTCGCAAGGCGGCCGAGGCGGGGCATGCCGGCGCCATGTTCAGTCTCGGCCTCGCATTCGCCAATGGCGCCGGCGTCGCCAAGGATCCCGCCGAGGCCGCGCATTGGTATCGCAAAGCGGCGGATGCGGGAAACGCCGCGGCCATGAGCAGCCTCGGTCTTGCCTATGAAATGGGCGTCGGCGTTGAGGCGGACGCTGAGGTCGCCATGCTTTGGTGCCGCAAGGCGGCGGAGGCCGGCGACACGCCCGCCATGAATCGCCTCGGCCTCGCCTATTCCAATGGGTTTGGCGTCGCCAAGGACCTCGGGCGAGCTTTGAACTGGTTCCGCAAGGCCGCTGAGGCTGGAGGAACCCGAGCGATGGTCAATCTCGGCCTCGCTTACGCCGAGGGCGCCGGCGTCGCAAAAGACGCCGTGGAGGCCGCGCGCTGGTTCCGCAAGGCCGCGGAGGCGGGCAATCCCGTGGGCATGAATCATCTCGGCTTCGCTTATGAGCGCGGCAAGGGCGTCGCCCGGGACCCAGTCGAAGCCGTGCGCTGGTATCAGAAGGCGGCGGAGGCGGGCAACGTATACGCGATGAACAATCTTGGCCTTGCCTACCGGAACGGCGTCGGCGTCGCCAAAAATGAAGCGGAGGCGGAGCGCTGGCTCAGCAAAGCGCGCCAATAGACTTCCCGTTCCGGCGCGATTCCGGGCGCTGCAAAAATCAGGAATTCGGCTTCGGGTCCGATCGGCCCGCTGCGGGCTCGTCGTCCTGAGGCGATTTCTGCGGCATGCGGGCCATGCGCGCCTTGATCCGCGCCGCCTCGGTCGGGATCTCCTGCCTGGGGCGCTTCTCGCGGCTGGCGGGAAAGAGCACTTTTGGCTGCTTGGTTCTCATCAACTTTCCCTAGCCTGTTTCGTGAAGCGAGGCGAGAGCCGGCGTTCATGCCTGGGGCATGGTCTTCGGCGTCTGCCCGGAGCGGGAATATTGAACCCACGGGAAGACCGGCCTGTCGCCCGCGACGGCCGGCGGCGCAACATCCCTCTCCATGGCGGCCTCCTTGCGTTGCAGGCCGCTAAAGGGCGCCGTCGCCCCTCACAGATAGTTCTCCGCTTCGCCGCGCCCCAGGGATAAGAGGACGATATCGACGGCGGTCGACGTCACCCATTCGCAATCTTCCGCCTCATTGATGGCGAACAGGCAATTGTCGGCTTCGTCGCGAACGCGCTGGGCGGTCAGCCACGGCCTCACGCCATCAGCGATCTGCCAGGCATGAATCGCGCCCCAGGAGACGCCGGCGATGACGTCGAGGATTTCATTACGCAGCCGTTCGTCACGATAGCTGAAGCGAGTCATATCGCTCTCCTCGCTTTTGCGAGCGTGGCCCGAACCGCCTTCGGCCTCCTGAGCCAAGCGCCATCCATAGCACTATCTGCGGGCGAGCGCGACAAGGCTCACGGAATCGCGAAGCCGACTTCAAAGCTCGCGCATCTTGAAGATCATGAGCCCATGCGGCAAGCGCGCTGAACGTCTGCGAATTGCCTATCGGTCTCGTCCTCGCCTTATGGCCTTCTCCTGGATTACTTTCTGCCCTATCGTCCGCGGCCATTGCCGAACTGACGCAGGGGCGGCGCTCCAGGAATCGATAAAACAGGTGAACGAGACGATCGGCGCAAAGGACACGCAGACCGGCGGAACGGAGCCCGCCTCACTCCACGACGCAAATCTGTCCGTGGACGCTATCCTCGAAGGGATCGGAGAGGGTTTTCTCGCGCTCGGTCCAGACTGGCGCTTTACCGCTTTCAACCGAGCGGCCGAAGAGATTTTCGGCATGCCGCGCGCCCATGTTGTCGGCAGGCTGCTCTGGGACGTGTCGCCCACGGTCGTGGGCGCCGAGTTCGAGCGGCGCTACCGGCGGGTGATGTCGGAGCGCATAAGACAGGATTTCGAGAGCTACTCGGCCCTTCAACCCGACCGCTATCACGAAGTGCGCGCCTTTCCGCTTGGCGACGGCATCGGCGTAGCCTTCCGCGACATCACTCATCGCCGGAAGGTCAACCAGGCTCTGCGCGATCGCGAATTGGAGCTTACCCGGGTCCAGCAGATCGGCGGCATTGGCGGCCTGGAGGTCGATCTCCGCAACGGCTTCCGTAGCCGCCGCTCGCCCGAATATCTGCATCTGCACGGCCTTCCCGCGAGCGCAGTGAACGAAACCCACGAGCAATGGGTCCAGCGGATTCATCCTGAAGATCGGCAATGGGTCGAGAAATATTTTCTCGACACGGTCGCGAGCCTCGAAAAACACTACAAGGCGGAATATCGGATCATCCGGCCAAGCGACGGCCAGATGCGCTGGATCAGGGCGGTCGCGGAAATCGAACGCGATGAGGAGGGCCGCGCGCTCACATTGATCGGCGCGCATCTCGACATCAGCGATCGCAAGGAGGCGGAACGCGCGGCGCGCGAGAGCGAGGAACGGTTGCGCGCCACGACCGACGCGCTGCCTCTGCTGATCTCCTATATCGACAAGGATCGGGTTTTTCGCTTCGCCAACAAGCGCTATGAGGCTTGGTTCGATCGTCCGGTCAGCGAGATCGTCGGCCGCAAGATCAGCGATGTCATGAGCGCGGCGATGTATGAAGCCAGGCGCTCGTTCGTCGACCGGGCGCTGGCCGGCGAGACGGTGTCCTACGAGGCCGATTTCGCTCGCCCCGACGGAGCCCTCATCACCGAGGTTGTGCATGTCCCGCATCGCGACGAGGCGGGACGCGTGCTGGGCATGTATGTCGTCGTTCAGGACATCACGGATCGTAAGCTCGCCGAAAAGGCGCTCGGCGAAAGCGAAGCGCGGTTCCGGTCCATAGCCAATAGCGCTCCAGTGCCGATCTGGGTCAGCCGTCTCGATGGCCGCCGGGAATTCGTCAACCGCGCCTATGTCGATTTTCTGGGAGTTCCTCTCGCCGAGGCGTTGAATCTCGATTGGCGCAAGGCGCTTCATCCGGACGATCTCGATCGGATCCTCGACGAACAGCGCGTGGGCGAAGGATCGCGCCGGCCATTCGCGCTTGAAGCGCGCTACCGACGCAGCGACGGCCAATGGCGGTGGTTGCGTTCGGAATCGCAACCGCGCTGGAATCCGGCGGGGGAGCACGCCGGCTTCATCGGCGTCGCGCATGATCTGACTGCGTCGAAGGAAGCGGAGCAGGAGCTGACGCAGCTCAATGAAACGCTGGAGCGGCGCATCGAAGAGCGGACCGCGCAATTGATTGCGACAGAGGCCCTGATCAAGACGTTCTTTCGCCATTCCTCCGAGTGCCACGCCGTGATGGTCGAGGCGGATGAGGGGCGTTTTCGCTACGAAGAGGTCAATCCGGCGACCCTGCGGCTCTATAATATGACGAGGCGGCAGGTGATCGGTTCTACCGTCGACGAATTGTTCGGCGCCGAGAATGCAGCGGAGGTGAACGGGCATCTGACGGCGTGCCTGCGCGCTGGCGCGCCCTATCGATATGAGAGAATGCAGGGCGGCGCCGTGGTCGAGGCGATCGCAACGCCGGTTCCCCAGGAGGCGGGCTCGCGTCGCCGCCTCGTTGTCAGCGCCCGCGACGTGACCGAGCGCCGCCATCTCGAACAGCAATTGCGACAGGCGCAGAAGATGGAGGCGGTGGGACAACTGACGGGGGGCGTCGCGCATGATTTCAACAATCTGCTGACGCTGGTGATCGGCGGCCTCGACGTGATCGACCGGCAGATTCCGAAATTGCCGGCGACGGATGCGCTGGCGCGAATCGAGCGCGCCAGGGGCATGGCGCTGCAGGGCGCGGAACGGGCCGCGGCGCTGACAAGCCGACTCCTCGCTTTCTCGCGCCAGCAGGCGCTGACGCCGCAACCTCTGGACGCCAACATGCTCGTCGCCAGCGTTTGCGACCTGCTGCGCCGCACTCTGGGCGAGACCATCGCGTTGGAGACAGCGCTGGCTGAAGGATTGTGGCGCGCCTTCGCCGATTCCAACCAGCTCGAAAATGCGCTGCTCAATCTCGCGCTCAACGCCCGCGACGCGATGCCTGGCGGCGGCAAGCTGACGATCGAGACGGCGAACTGCTTTCTCGATCATGGCTATGTCGCTTTGCTGTCCGAGCCAGTCGCGCCAGGTCAATATGTCATGATCGCGGTCGCCGATACGGGCGAGGGCATGGACCAGGCGACGCGCGAGCGGGCCTTCGATCCGTTCTTCACGACCAAGGAAGTCGGCAAGGGCACTGGCCTCGGCTTAAGCCAAGTGTATGGATTCGCACGGCAATCGTCAGGGCATGTCAAGATATACAGCGAGGCGGGCGAAGGCACGACGGTCAAAATCTATCTTCCGCGGCATCTGGGCGCCGTGGAGGGCGTCAAAGTCGACGCGCCTGTCGATACGACGCGATTGGTCGGCACAGAGAGCATTCTTGTCGTCGAGGACGAGGAAGCTCTCAGAACATATACCAGCGAAATCCTGCATGAACTCGGCTATCGCGTTCTGGAAGCGGGGAGCGGCGCAGCCGCCCTGGAAATTCTGGACGGCGGCGATGAGGTCGACCTTCTCCTCACCGACGTGGTGATGCCGGGCGGCCTCAATGGCCGTGAACTCGCCGATGAAGCGAGGCGCAAACGGCCGGGCCTCAAGGTGATATTCATGACCGGCTATACCCGCAACGCCATCGTTCATCACGGGCGCCTGGACGCCGGCGTTGATTTGATCGGCAAGCCATTCGCTTTCCACGAACTGGCCGAAAGGATTCGCAAGCGGCTGGACGCCGCGGGGTGATCTTCTCCGAGACATCGCGCGAAAAGCCGGTCGACGACGCGACGGTCGCACTGGCTTTTTCTACGTCAAGAAGAAGCCGGACATCGGAACGACGCCGGCTCCAGATTCTCTGGAAAGGCGCGCCATTTGCGAAAAACCGGCATCCACTTTTTCGCCGCCCGCGCTGAGATTGGCGCCCCGTCGATGACAGCGCTCATGGCTCGCTGCGCTCTTTCAAAGGCGCGGCGGCCTCGAAATTCGCTTCCCGGCGATCGCGCACGACCGCGACGTTGAACATCGCGCTGTCGAGACCGCGTATCGCGAGTTCCTCGCGTGCGAGGCCGGGCGGGATGATCGCTCCCGCGACATTGAACGTCGCCTCGGACACGACGCAAACGCATTTGAGTTCCTTGGTCGCCGCTTCGAGGCGCGCCGCGACATTACCGGCCTCGCCAAGGAATTGCAGCGACGAGCGCCCGAGCATATTGGCGGCCCAGACCGCCGCGAGGCTCGCGTGAACGCCGACGCCAAAGGCGAGTGGGCGCTCCAGTTCGCCCGCAAGGTCGCGGGAAATGCCATCAATGGCGTCCCAGGCGGCTCCGATCGCACGGAGCGCGTCGCGCGCGCCGGTCGGCGGATCGGACCGCGTGCCAAACAGACTCATAATGCCGTCGCCCGCTACGCTCGTCACTTCGCCGCCATGCGCCTCGATCGCGGCAGTGACGCGCTGGACATAGCTGTCGATGACGAACAATGCGTCGAATGGCAGACGGCCGGCGGCAAAGCGCGTGGAATCGCGCAAATCGATGAACATTGCGGTGACGAGCCGTTCATGACTCTCGCCATCGCCGATCGTCACGCCTGACGCGCGATCGGCGGCGGCCACGAGCGGCATGATTGTGATGTCGCCGACGGGCCGCAATTGACAGGCGAGGCGCACCGTCGGGGGCGCCTTCACGCGCGACAGCGTCTCGGTCTCGGCCGGCAAGGGCTCCGGCGCGCTGTCGGCGCCGGCGAGAATCTCGACCCGGCAGGTCGAGCACCGGCCCCGCCCGCCGCAGGCCGAGGCATGCGGAATGCCGGCCCAGCGGCTTGTCTCGAGAATGGAAAAGCCGGGCGGCGCGGCGACGACCCGGCCGCCGGGATAGGTGATGCGCACCGCCAAGCGACTGCGGTCGCGCCGATTGCGTACGGCGCGGGCGAGCAATATGGCAAGGACAAGCGCGCCATAACCGATCTGCAGGCGATGCGCCCAGATCTCGATCGTCTCTTGCGCTGCCGCCTGAGGCGCGCCGGGCGCAGCCGGGGCATGCGCTTCAGCAAAGCCCGGTTGCAGCCTGGCCGTCATCGCTTCGTCCCAACCGGCGTTGACGATGCCCAGAACCGCAAGGAAAGGCAGGGCGACGGCGGCGGCGAACAGGAAATGGCGCGCACGCTGAAACCAGGCGCGCCCGCGCAGCCAGAAATTCAGGCCGATGCAGCCATGCGCCCAGACCAGCGTCAGCAGAACAAGCTGCTGGGGTAGAGCGGTGGCGGAATAGGCGATCCAGATACGATAGAGAATGCGATAATAACTGTCGTCAAGATCATAGAAGGCGGAGCCGCCGCGAACGTCGACGACATGCGGGACAAGAAGCAGCGGAATGAGGAGGCCGAGGCCCAATTGCCAGGTTTCGAGCGCCGGCGCCTTGAGATGACGGCGCCGATAGAGGGCGCGCAGGCCGAGCGCGGCATGGATGAGAAGCGAGGCCAGAAGCGCCATGCGGCCAACCTGCGTCTGCCACGGCGCCAGGATCACGTTGCGGCCGATGGAATCCATGACCGCGAGGCCGAACAATCCCGTCGCGTGACCCAGAAAATGACTGGCTGCGTAGGCAAAAAGCGTCAGCCCGGTGATGAGCCTGATTTTTCGTTCCATGGGACCGTCGGAATCGCGAGGTGAAACAATGGGCGAGAGCGCCCGCTATAACAGACGCAAGCGCGGATGACTCGCGGTTCTTGATCGCTTGCGCAGGAACAGCCCGCCAAAGATTCAATCGGGATTCCAGCGTCCTCGGCCAAGTATCGGCAAGGCCGGCGCTCCCGAAATGAAGGGCGCGTATTCTCGCGAAAGCTTGAAGCAGCGACAAGGCGGGGCGCATAAGGGAATAGCGCGGCCAACGAACTCGCGTCCCATCAACCGTGGACAAGGCGGGTCAGAATTGACGCGCCGTCGCTGTTCTTTGGAAGAGGCGCTGACGTGCGCCTGAGATTCAGGAGCGAGACTCGACAAGAGCCTGCGTTCTCATCCGCGTCCACTCCTGTTCAGAGGTCACGGCGGCGTGCGTGACGCAACCGGCGACTACCAGCGCGAGCTTCACTTCGTCGATATCCGGGCGTTCGAGGACGAGAACGCGTTCGGCGGCCAAATCGCTCGCAGGCGGCGTCTCATTGATCGCTTTGATAAGAGCGGTCGCGTCCTCGCCGCCAAAATCCATGAACTTCGTATTGTCTTCGGCGCTGGCGCGATCCTCGCCAATGGCCTTGGCGTTTTCGTAGGTCAGGCAGGACGGCGCAGCGGGAACCTCGTCCGCTGCGAGCGCCGGCGCGGCCGGCGCCAGTGCGAGGACGACGGCAAAAGCAGCTTTGAGCATCGAACGCTCCTATGATCATGGCTGAGCGCCAGTTGTTGCAGTTGGGGCTCCGGGCGATTCTGGCCGCGTTCGATAGGGGGATTGCCGGCCGTCGATCGCCATTGCCCAAATAGGGCAAGAAGCATGCCAAGCTTTCGCTCAGATCCGCCGCGCGGCGCTAAATGGGAGCGGCGCGACCGCCGCGGAGATTCCGGACAGGAGCCGTGCGCCGATAGGGCGGCGCCGGACGGCTTCAACGGCCGTCAGCGCGCCGCGACGCGGCGGATCGATCTTCGCCGCAACATTGCATGAGGGGGTTTAAGCGGAAACGCTCAATAGCCAGCGCCGGTGCACGGCTGCCCGTTGGGCGCCATGTCATATTGAGCGACGAAGCTTCCGAACCGCCCGCCTCTGCTGATCGTATCGGGCGCGCATCGATTGCCGCTGAACACCGCCGGAGCCGCATGACCGCCATTGCCGCCGGAGCCGCTTGAGCCGCCGCCGCCGGGAGCGCCACCACCAGGAGCGCCGCCGCCAGGAGCGCCGCCACCGGGGGCGCCGCCGCCAGGACCGCCAGCCGGGCCGCCAGGCGCGGCGCCGACCGCCGCCGCCATTGCGGGGGCGGCGAAGCTCGCCGAAAGCATGGCGAGAAGAACGACGCGGGAAATGAAGCGGGAATGGGATGAACGCATGGGTGCCTCCTGATGATGATGTCCGAGAAGAAATGATCAGGACGCTTCCAGGCGCCCTCGAACCATCGTTACGGTCTGGAAATTTCGGCGGCGCGGCGCGATGCGATCACGGGCCGTTTTGGCTGTCGCAGACGCCGCTGACGCTTTGCTCCACTGTGCGCCTGCGGCGCGCGATAGCGTCACTGTCGCCGCCCGCGCGGCTTTCCTCTTGCCGCGGCTATGGACGCCGCCTGCGATTCTCGTCACGATGCTCTCGGCTCCGGCGGCAGGCGCGCGCGAACAGGACTTAAAGCCGAAGCCGGCAAACATTCTTGATATTCCAAGGGGGTAGGACCGCGATGGCGGAGGCGACAGAATCACCCAGCGCGGCGGCGAGCGAAGCGGCGCCTTCCCGATGGGGCGCTTTCAGTCACGCGGCCTTCGTCGTGATCTGGACGGCGAGCGTGGTTTCCAACGTCGGCACGGCGATGTTCGACACCGCCTCGGGCTGGCTGATGACGAGTCTGAGCGCCAGTCCGCTGGCCGTGTCGCTGGTCCAGGTGGCGGTCAGCCTGCCGCTGTTCCTGTTCACGCTGCCGGCCGGCGCGCTCGCCGACGTCATCGATTCGCGGCGGCTGCTGGTCGTCGTCGAATTCGCCATCATCGTCATTTCAGCCATTCTCGCCGTGCTGGTTTCCCTTGGATTAGCCTCGCCAGCCGCCCTGCTGATCTCGACCTTCCTGCTGGGCGTCGGCGGGGCGCTCAGCGCGCCCGCCTGGCAAGCGATCACCCCGCTTCTGGTGCCCCGCCAGGATCTGGACGGCGCCGTCTCCGCCAATAGCGTCGGCTTCAATCTCAGCCGCGCGGTCGGACCGGCGCTCGGCGGCATCGCCATCGCCGCCTTGGGCATTGCGATCCCGTTCTGGGTTTTCTGCGCCAGCAATTTTGGCATTATCGCGGCGCTGCTCTGGTGGCGCTCGCCGCGAAAGGCCGCCGACAGTCTGCCCGCCGAGCGTCTGACCAGCGCGGTGCGCGCCGGCGTCCGCTATGCCGCCAACAATCAATATTTGCGCGCGACTTTGGTGCGCGCTTTCGCCTTCTTCCCCTTCGCCACCGCCTATTGGGCGCTGCTGCCGCTGGTCGCGCGCAGCCTGACGAGCCAGGGGCCGCAACTCTACGGCATTCTGCTGGGCGCCATCGGCGTCGGCGCCATCGCGGGCTCGTTCGCGCTCAATTGGCTCAAAGAGAAGCTCGGACCCAACCGCGTCGTCGCCTTCGGCACGCTCGCGACCGCTTTCGCGCTTGTCCTTTTCGGGCTCGCGCATGATCCTGCCGAGGCGATCGTCGCCTGCCTGATCGCCGGCGCTTCATGGACGATCGTGCTGACGCTGCTCTACGTCTCGGCCCAGGTCGCTCTGCCCGATTGGGTGCGCGGGCGCGGGCTCGCCATCTTCTTGACCGCGATCTTCGGCGCGACGACGATCGGCAGCGCCGTATGGGGGCAGTTGGCCGGCATGGAGGGGCTGGCCATCGCGCATTTCGTCGCCGCCGCCGGCGTCGTGATCGCCATTCCCCTGACATGGGGCTGGAGGCTCCAGACCGGCGCCAATCTGGACCTCACGCCGTCCATGCATTGGCGCGCGCCTGTTCTGGCGCAGAAGATCGAGAACAATCGGGGACCGGTCCTGGTGTCGGTTCAATATCGCGTCAATGCCGAAAACCGCGCCGAATTCCTCAGCGCGCTCAGCGAAGTCGGCCACGAGCGCAAGCGCGACGGCGCTTTCGCCTGGGGCCTATTCGAAGACGCCGCCGACACCGGGCGTTTCGTCGAATCGTTTCTGATCGAATCCTGGCTGGAGCTCATGCATGCGCGCGAACGCGTAACCAACGCGGACCGGGTGATCGAAGACCATGTGCGTCAATTGCTCGCCGCCGAGCCGCAGGTCACGTTCCTAATCGCCTCGCCGCGCGCCCATCGATCGCACTGGAAGCGCAAGCCGCCCGCGACGTGACGCGGCTTGCGGCATTCGCCGGGGCCTTCCTCCGGCGGTCTTCGTTCGACGCCATTCGCCCCCTCAATCTCCGGTGGAATCTTCGATGAGCGTCGCGACCAAGGCGCCGGCCGAGCGCGCTGGACGCCTTCGCCGCCATCCCGGCTATTTCGAAGCGTGAAGCAGGTTGGGAGATCGCGGTCGGGGATGGTCTCCCGAACCGCCGGCGCCGTCCCGTAACAGCCCATCAGGTTCCACCCACGCCAGAATGGCGCGAGGCCGAGCTTTCGCAAACCAGGGAGACTTTCAGTGAAACACCAAACGTTCCTCGCTATGGTCGCCGGCGCGGCCTTATTGTTCGGCGCATCCGCCAGCTATGGCGCCTCAACGACCGGCCATCCCGGCGCCGCCCCGAGCGCCAGCGCGCCCGGCGCCAGCGCCCCGGGCGCCTCCACGTCGGGCGGCGGCGGCGGGATTAATTCGATCGACGCCGTACTCGTTCCAATCGGCCGCTTGCCTCCCGCTCATATTCGCCCGGACCCTGCCCAGTTCGCTGGTCGGAACGGATGCGCCTGGGAAGCCAAACAATACGACCTCTATGGCTACAATCTCGATATGTTCATGCGGGCCTGTGTCAACCAGAAGGCCGTTGTCGAATAGAATCGACGGCGACGGCGCCTCGCTTTAGGATTGGCGAGACGCCGCGCCAAACAAAGAGGCGCGCCAGCGAAATACGCGGCGCGTTGTCGCCCCGTCGAATGCGACGCGTCTCACCGACGGGGTTGCGCTCCAAACAAGAAGGCGCTCATGCGAACGAAATCCTCAGCCTGGCCGGCCGGAGCGTTTGCCGCGCTTTGGATGATCGCCTGTTCCAGCGCGGCGCTGATCGCGCCCGCCGCCGCGGACGAGGCGCCCCCGACCGCCGCCGCGGCCGCCGCGCTCGTGGTTGAGGCCAGGCGCGCCTTCACGCTGCATGGCAAGCCGATTCCGCCCGAGATTCTGCGCGACATGGGCGACGGCGACATCGCCGATTCGGGCGGCATCTTGGTCACGGTCGACGCCGGAGCCGCGATCGGCAGCAACCTCTATTTCGACGACATCAAACAGGACCACGGCTGGGTCAGCCAGAAAAAAGCCAACCAGAGCATGAACGGCGCGGAAGAAACCGCCTATCATTTCGTCGGCGCGACGGCCAACGGGCTCCTCGTCGTGATCGCCACCTATAATGGCGGCGGCACAGGATATTTCACGACCCTGCATATTCTCGACATCGCCGCGGCGCGCGCTTTCGACTCAGACGGCAAAATCTATCAACGCATCAATCTCACCAACGTCCGCGACGTCGCGCTGGGAGACCGCTGGGAGGGCGAGGCGAGCATTGCGAAGAACGCGGTGACGATCGTCACGAATAACACGAATAAAAAGGGCCCGGTCGACACCGGCCCGCGCGCGACGATGACGATCAACGCGGAGAGGCCGTAAGGTTGGCGTAGCGCGGGTGAACGCTTTGCATTCGTCCGCGGCCGGCTCCGCCGGCCACCTTGTCCTTGTGAGAGAAGGGGCGTTCTACTCTGCGACCTGGAGCACCAGCTTGCCGAAATTCTCGCCGGCGAAGAGTTTGAGCAGCGTCTCGGGGAAAGTCTCGAACCCTTTGACGATGTCCTCGCGCGACCTCAGCTTGCCGGCGGCGAGCCAACCGGCCATGGCCTTCGCCGCTTCCGGATAGCGGTCGGCATAATCGAAGACGACCATGCCGGTCATGCTGGCGCGGTTGACGAGCAGCGACAGATAATTGCTCGGGCCCTTGACCGGGGTCGTATTGTTATATTGCGAGATCGCGCCGCATATGATGATGCGGGCATGGCGCGCGAGGTTGGCGAGCGCGGCGTCGAGAATGTCGCCGCCGACATTGTCGAAATAGACGTCGATCCCGTTGGGACATTGCTGGCGCAACGCCTTGCGCACATCGTCGGTCTTGTAATCGATCGCCGCGTCGAAGCCGAGTTCGGCGGCAAGATAGCGGCACTTCTCGGCCCCGCCGGCGATGCCGACGACGCGGCAGCCGTGGATCTTGGCGATCTGTCCCACCACCATGCCGACCGCGCCGGCGGCGCCGGAAACGACGACGGTCTGGCCTGGCTGAGGCTTGCCGATGTCGAACAGGCCGAAATAGGCGGTCATGCCCGGCATGCCGAGGGCGCCGAGGAAAACCGGCAGCGGCGCGAGGTTCGGGTCGACCTTCGCGACGCCCTCCCCCTTGGACAGCGCATATTCCTGCACCCCGAAGCCGCCATAGACATGATCGCCGATGGCGAAGCCCGGATGTTTCGAGGCGATCACCCGGCCTATCGCGCCGGCGCGCATCACGTCGCCGATGCCGACAGGCGCGACATAGGAGCGACCCTCGTTCATCCAGCCGCGCATCGCCGGATCGAGCGAGATGAAGAGAACCTTGACCAGGAACGCGCCATCGCCCGGCTCGGGCAATGGCTCTTCGGTGAAAGTCCAGTCGCTGCGCTTGGGCAGGCCGACCGGCCGCGCGGCGAGCCGGAACTGATGGTTGACGATGCTCATGATGGGGCCCCCTTAGCGACGACGATGAGGGATTGTAGTCGCGCGCGCCGAGCGCGACCAGCGCCGGGCCGAAAGGGCCGCGGTCGGCGACCGCGGCTACAACGCCCCTGTAGCCGCGCTCGTTGAGCGCGGCTGGCGCCAAGCCGAGAGGGGCCGCGGTCAGCGACCGCGGCTACAATCGCGCATGTAGCTGGGCGCGGCCCACGCGATCAGGCGCGAGGGGATTGCGGCGAGGCGGCGTTGTGGCTGCGCATCCCGCTTGGCGGTAGGTCGTGGACGCGTCCCCAGGCGCGGCGCAATTGACGGCTTGAGGCGAAGCCGGCGCGCTCGGCGACGCTCTCCATGTCGAGACGGGAGCCGGTCAGCAATTCGCGCGCCAGTGCGACGCGAATCCGGTTCACATAGTCGGTGACGCTCATGCCGGCGTGCTCGTTGAAGAGGCGGGAGAGATGGCGCGGGCTGGTCGCCGACGCGCGGGCGAGCGCGCTCACCGCCCAATCGCGCGCGGGATCGGCAGCCACCGCGTCCTGGGCGCGGTGCACCGCCGGATGAATATGGTTGCGGCCTTCGAGCCAGGGCGAAAGCTGAGGATCGGCGCCGCCGCGCCGGAGATAGACGACGAGATAACGCGCCACCGCGAGCGCGCAGGCGCGTCCCGCCATGCTGGCGACGATATGCAGCATCAGGTCGATGCCCGCGGTGACGCCAGCGCTGGTCAGGCGCTCGCCGTCCTCCACATAGAGCCGGTTCTCCCGGACGCGGGCGGCGGGCGCCATACGGGCAAGTTCGGCCGTGCAGCCGTAATGGGTCGTGCATTCATGGCCGTCGAGAAGACCCGCGCGCGCGGCGAGCAACGCGCCCGAACAGATCGACACAAGCCGGACGCCGGGGCGAATCGTCCGCTTCAGCCAATCGACGATCTCGGACTCATAGGCCGCATCCTCCTCCCGGCTGGTCGCGGCCTCGCCGAGCGGCGCGTCGGCGCTGCCGGGAACGACGACGAGCGCGCCTTCCGGCAAGCGCTCCGGCAAAGGAGAAACGCCGGTCAAGTCGAGGCCGATGGAGCTGCCGACGCCAGCCGCCGGCCCGACATAGGCGACGACAAAGCGCAAAGACTCCTGTTCCAGATTGGCCTTGCGCAGCACTTCGATCGGCCCCGCCACGTCGAGTAGCAGCACGCGCGGCGGCGTCACCACATAGACGGGAATCTCGACCGGGCGCGGGGCCTGCTTCATGCGGCAAGCTTCGCGCCCGGCGAGGCGAGCGCCTCTTCGACCGTCGCGATGCGCGCGAAGCGGCCGGCGAGCACCAGTTCGGTGCGCGCCAGGATCTCGCTGGCGCTCCATTGACGGCCCGCGGCGTCTTTCATCGGGAAGGTCAACGTCGCCTCGCCGACGTAATCGACGGCATAGCCGAGATCGGAAGCGTGACGCGTCGTCGTCTCGCAGCATTGCTCGGTGCGGATGCCGGAGACGATGAGGCGGCGGACGCCGTGCTCCGTCAGCCAGACGTCGAGCCCGCTACCCACCAGCGCGCTGTGGCGGCGCTTGCGGAAGACGGCGTCGGGCGCGATGACGAGCGGCGCCAGCGTCGTCACATAGCCCGAGCTTTCGGCGAAGACGCCGGCGTCTTCGACATGGAAGATCTGGACGACCGGGATGCCCGCGGCTTTGGCGCCGTCGACCAGCGCCTGGAGACGTTCGGCGAAGGCCGCGACGCCGGAATCCTCGTAATAGGGCCGATGGCGGAAGGATTCCTGCGCGTCGATGACAAGCAGTACGGTGTCGGAAGCGGACATTTCATGTCTCCCATCGCGCGGTGGACGATAGCGCATGAGAGCCATGTTAGCCTATAGGGCCGTTTCCGAAACGCCCGATCGGGACCAACAGCGGACAAATCGCGCCATAGGCTCTGTAGCCGCGCTCGTTGAGCGCGGCAGGCGCTCCAGGTCCGGTTCGTGAGCTAAGCGTGAGCACAGATCTTGTGGCGCCACACGTCCTCATCCTGCACCGTCTGTGCCGCCCCCTCATCCGGCCGGCTCCGCCGGCCACCTTCCCCCGCGAGGGGGGAAGGAAGACACTTTACTCCGCCGCCTCGGCGAAGGGGGCGGGCACATAATTGAGGATCGGGCCGAGCCAACGTTCGACTTCCCGGACGGGCATGTCTTTGCGCGCGGCATAGTCCTCGACCTGGTCGCGCTCGACTTTGGCGACGCCGAAATAATAGGAATCGGGATGGGCGATGTAGAGGCCGGACACCGACGAGCCGGGCCACATGGCGAAGCTTTCGGTGAGTTTCACGCCGATCTTCGCCTCCGCGTCGAGCAGAGCGAAGAGAGTCGCTTTCTCCGTATGATCGGGCTGGGCGGGATAGCCGGGCGCGGGGCGGATGCCGCGATAGGGCTCCTCGTGCAGTTCGCTAGGCGAAAAGCTCTCTGCGGGCGCGTAGGCCCAGAATTCGCGGCGCACGCGAGCGTGCATCGCCTCGGCGAAGGCTTCGGCGAAACGATCGGCGAGCGCCTTGACGAGGATCGAGGAATAATCGTCATTGGCCAATGCGAAGCGATGGGCGATCGCCTCTTCCTCGATGCCGGCGGTGACGACGAAGGCGCCGATGTAATCGCCCTTGCCGCTGTCGACGGGCGCGACGAAATCGGATAGCGCGACATTGGGCCGTCCGTCGCGTTTGCTGAGTTGCTGGCGGAGCGTGAAGAAGGTCGCGAGTTCTTTGCCGCGCTTCTTGTCTGTGAACAGGCGGATGTCGTCGCCGACGGCGCCCGCCGGCCAGAAGCCGATCACCGCCTTGGGCGCGAACCATTTCTCGGCGATGATCTTCTTCAGCATCGCCTGCGCGTCTTCGAAGAGTTGCCGCGCGGCGGCGCCCTGTTTCTCGTCTTCGAGAATGGCGGGATAGCGGCCCTTCAATTCCCAGGTCTGGAAGAACGGCGTCCAGTCGATGTACCTAGCGAGTTCGGCGAGATCGTAAGTCTCGAACACGCGCGTTCCGAGGAAGCTTGGAACGGTTGGCGCATAGGAAGCCCAATCGGCCTTATGCGCATTGGCGCGCGCTTTGGCGAGCGGCAGGCGCTGCTTGTCCGCCTCGCTGCGCGCATGCGCGTCGGCGACCTTCGCATATTCGGCGCGCACCGACGCGACGTAGGGCGCATTGGCTTCGGGCGACAGCAGGCTGGAGACGACGCCGACGGCGCGGCTCGCGTCATTGACATAGACGGTCTGGCCTCTGCCATAGCGCGGATGGATTTTGACCGCCGTATGGACGCGACTGGTGGTCGCGCCGCCGATCAGCAGCGGAATGTCGAAACCCTCGCGCTCCATCTCGGCCGCGACATGCGCCATTTCGTCAAGGGAAGGCGTGATCAGGCCGGAGAGGCCGATGATGTCGACTTTTTGCTCGCGCGCGACCTGCAATATTTTCGCGGCGGGCGTCATCACGCCCAGATCGATGATCTCGTAATTGTTGCAGGCGAGCACGACGCCGACAATGTTCTTGCCGATATCATGGACGTCGCCCTTGACGGTCGCCATCAAGATCTTGCCGGCGCTCTGGCGGCCCTCGCCGCCGTTCGCCTTCTTCTCCGCCTCCATATAGGGCAGCAGCAGCGCGACGGCCTGTTTCATCACGCGCGCGGATTTGACGACCTGCGGCAGGAACATTTTGCCCGCGCCAAAGAGATCGCCGACAATATTCATGCCGGCCATCAGCGGGCCTTCGATCACATGCAGCGGGCGGTCGGCGACAAGGCGCGCCTCTTCGGTGTCGGCGTCGATATAATCGGTGATTCCGTTGACGAGGGCATGGGCGATGCGCTTGTCGACCGGCTGTTCGCGCCAGCTCAGATCCTGCGCCTTGGCTTCCTTGCCGGCGCCGCCGCGATAGCGCTCGGCGAGCGCGAGCAGGCGCTCGGTGCCGTCGTCGCGGCGGTTGAGCACGACATCCTCGCAGGCCTCGCGCAGCTCCGGATCGATCGATTCATAGACGGCGAGCTGGCCGGCGTTGACGATGCCCATATCCATGCCGGCCTGGATCGCGTGATAGAGGAACACGGCGTGCATGGCTTCGCGCACCGGCTCGTTGCCGCGAAACGAGAAGGACAGATTGGAGACGCCGCCGGAGATATGAGCGTGCGGCAGGGTCTGGCGAATTTCCCGCGTCGCCTCGATGAAGGCGACGCCATAGCCATTATGCTCCTCGATGCCGGTGGCGATGGCGAAGACGTTCGGGTCGAAAACGATGTCTTCGGGCGGGAAACCGGCTTGCTCGGTGAGCAGCTTATAGGCGCGCGTGCATATGCTCACTTTGCGCTCGAACGTGTCGGCCTGGCCCTGTTCGTCGAAGGCCATCACGACGACCGCCGCGCCATAGGCGCGCACGAGGCGGGCGGCGCGCAGGAACGCCTCCTCGCCTTCCTTCATCGAGATGGAATTGACGAGCGGCTTGCCCTGCACGCATTTGAGGCCCGCTTCGATGATCGAGAATTTCGACGAATCGATCATCACGGGCACGCGCGCGATATCGGGCTCGGCGGCGATGAGATTGAGGAACTCGACCATCGCGCGTTCCGAATCGATCAGACCCTCGTCCATATTGATGTCGAGGATCTGCGCGCCATTGGCGACCTGGTCGCGCGCCACCGCGAGCGCGCCGGCGTAATCGCCCGCGGTGATCAGTTTGCGGAACCTTGCCGAGCCCGTGACATTGGTGCGCTCGCCGATATTGACGAAGGGGATGTCGGCGGTGAGCGTGAAGGGCTCGAGGCCCGACAGGCGCATCAATGGCGCGATGGTCGGAAGGACGCGCGGCGCGACGCCGCGCACGGCCTCGGCGATCGCCTTGATATGTTCGGGCGTCGAGCCGCAGCAGCCGCCGACGATATTGACGAGGCCCTCGCGCGCAAAGCCGCCGATCTGGGCGGCCATCGCCTCCGGGCTCTCGTCATAGAGGCCGAATTCATTGGGCAGGCCGGCGTTGGGATAAGCGCAGGTGAAAGTGTCGGCGACGGCGGCGATTTCGGCCATATGGTCGCGCATGGCGGCGGCGCCGAGCGCGCAATTGAGGCCGATCGTGAAGGGGCGGGCGTGCCGGACCGAATGCCAGAACGCAGTCGGCGTCTGGCCCGAAAGCGTGCGGCCGGAGAGGTCCGTAATCGTGCCCGATATCATCACCGGCAGGCGGATGTTGCGCGCCGCGAAAATCTCCTCGCAGGCGAAGATCGCCGCCTTGGCGTTGAGCGTGTCGAAGATCGTCTCGATGAGAATGATGTCGGCGCCGCCGTCGATCAGGCCGTTGAGCTGCTCGGCGTAGGCTTTTTTCAGGTCATCGAACGAGACCGCGCGAAAACCGGGATTGTTGACGTCGGGCGACATGGACGCGGTGCGGTTGGTCGGCCCCAGCGCGCCCGCGACAAAACGCCGGCGCCCGTCGATCTGCTGGGCCCGCAGCGCGGCGCGGCGGGCAAGGCGTGCGCCGTCGCGATTGAGATCATAGACGACCGATTCCATGCCGTAATCGGCCTGGGCGATCGAGGTCGAGGAGAACGTGTTGGTCTCCAGAATGTCGGCGCCGGCCATCGCATAGGCGAAGTGGATGTCCTCGATCGCCTGCGGCTGGGTGAGGGTCAGAAGATCATTATTGCCCTGCAAATGGCATTCGCAGGCGCCAAAACGCTCGCCGCGAAAATGGTTCTCGTTAAAGCCGAGCCCCTGGATCTGGGTGCCCATCGCGCCGTCGAGGATCAGAATCCGCTCGCGCGCCGCGGCGACGAGCGCCTCAGCGCTATCGGCCGGTCCGGGAGCCGCGTCGAATAGAGAGTCCAAACCCGTCGTCATTCACGCCCTCGAAAGCTCGCTCACACAGATTTACTGCTGATATAATAACATAAAGATGTCTTTATATGATAGCAAGGGCGCGCCGGGCGGATGGGCGCGAATCTCGCGGCACGGCCCGTAGCCGATGTTTGGGATCGCGGCCTAAGAGTCGGCGATATTTGACAAAACAGAATCCGCTAATTTTGTGTTTTCAAAAAGGCAAATGGTCAGCGCTATTGTCCGGCCTTCGCTTCCGTCGTCGCGCATGTGACACCGCGACAGGTTGCCAAACGCCCGCCTTACTCTAGAAATGCGTCGCTAGAAATCAGGGAGGGAATTATGGTCGACCGACCGCCATTTCGCGCCGATCATGTCGGCAGCTATTTGCGCCCGCAGCGCCTCGCCGTCGCGCGCGAAGCCTTCTTTGCCGGGAAAATTGAGCCCGAAGCTCTGCGGGCGGTCGAGGACGAATGCATCGTCGAAGTGGTGCGCGCCCAGGAAAATGTCGGCTTACGCGGCATTACCGACGGCGAATTCCGCCGCACTTACTTCCATGTCGATTTTCTTGAGAAGCTGGCCGGCGTTTCGGTCTCCTATGGCGAATTCGTCGCCAAATTCCGCAAAGATGATGGCAGCGAGGTCGGCTTCAAGCCGCCGACCATGCATGTCGAAGGCCTCGTCCGCCACACAAAGCCCATTCAGGGCGCCGATTTCGACTTTCTCAAATCGCAGACCAAGCAGACGCCGAAAGTATGCATTCCGGCCCCTTCGATGCTGCATTTTCGCGGCGGTCGCCAGGCGATCAGCAAGGCGATCTATCCCGATCTCGAAAGTTTCTACGACGATCTGACCGCCGCCTATCGCGCCGAAATCGCCGATCTCGCGGCGCGCGGCTGCCGCTATCTGCAATTCGACGACACCAATCTGGCCTATCTCTGCGACCCGGCGATCCGCGAATCGACAAAGGCCCGCGGCGACGATCCCGACGATCTGACGCGACTCTATTGCCGGCTGATCAATGATTCGATTCGCGACCGTCCCAAGGACATGACCGTCTCCGTCCATCTTTGCCGTGGCAATTTCAAGAGCGCCTGGGTCGCGCAGGGCGGCTATGAGCCGGTCGCCGAAATCCTGCTCAATGAAATGGCGATCGACGGCTTCTTCCTTGAATATGACGACGAGCGCTCCGGCGATTTCGCGCCGCTCCGCTTCACGCCCAAGGGCAAGATGATCGTGCTGGGGATCATGAGCTCCAAGAGCGCGGCCGTCGAATCGAAGGACGCGCTGAAGAAGCGCATCGACGAGGCGGCCCGCTATGTGCCGCTCGAACAATGCTGCCTTAGCCATCAATGCGGCTTTTCGTCGACATCGCACGGCAATGATCTGACCGAAGCGGACGAATGGAAAAAGCTCGCCCGCACCGTCGAAGTCGCCCGCGAAGTCTGGGGCGAGGCGTAGGAACGGCGAGGAAATCGCCCGAGGTCTAGAGAATCGTTCGCTTCGCCTGCCGCTTCGCGCGCGGCGTCCAGATGAGGAATTGCCATGGCCAACGAACCGGGAGGCCGCTCGAAGCGCCCCTCGATCACCGATCAGGAAGCGCTGCTGTTCCATTCGCGCGGACGGCCGGGCAAGCTCGAGATCATGCCGACCAAGCCGATGGCGACGCAGCGCGATCTGTCGCTCGCCTATTCCCCGGGCGTCGCAGTGCCGGTCAAGGCGATCCATGCCGATCCCTCGACCGTCTTCGATTACACCACGCGCGGCAATATGGTCGCCGTCATCACCAATGGCACCGCGATCCTGGGCCTGGGCAATCTTGGCCCGCTCGCCGCCAAACCCGTGATGGAAGGCAAGGCGGTTTTGTTCAAGCGCTTCGCCGACATCGATTCCATCGATCTGGAGGTGGATACCGAAGACCCCGAGCAATTCATCAACAGCGTGCGCTATCTCGGCCCCTCGTTCGGCGGCATCAACCTCGAAGACATCAAGGCGCCCGAATGTTTCATCATCGAGGAGCGCCTGCGCGAATTGATGGACATTCCTGTCTTCCACGACGATCAGCACGGCACTGCGATCATCGCCGCCGCCGGCATGATCAACGCGATTCTGCTCACCGGCCGCGACATCAAGACCACACGGCTTGTCTGCAACGGCGCGGGCGCGGCGGGCATCGCCTGCCTCGACCTCATCAAGGCGATCGGCTTCGAGCCGAACAACGTCTTGCTTTGCGACACCAAGGGCGTGGTCTGGCGCGGCCGGCAGGAGGGCATGAACCAATGGAAGTCGGCCCATGCCGTCGACACCGATCTGCGCACGCTCGAAGAAGCGATGGCTGGCGCCGATATTTTCTTCGGCCTGTCGGCCAAGGGCGCCTTGACCGAGGAAATGGTCAGGTCGATGGCGCCCCATCCGATCATTTTCGCGATGGCCAATCCCGACCCTGAGATTACGCCCGAAGACGCGATGAAAGTGCGCGACGACGTCATCATCGCCACTGGCCGGTCCGACTATCCCAACCAGGTCAATAATGTCCTCGGCTTTCCCTATATCTTCCGCGGCGCGCTCGATGTGCGCGCCAAGACGATCAATATGGAAATGAAAATCGCGGCCACCCATGCCCTGGCCGATCTGGCGCGCGAGGACGTGCCCGATGAGGTCGCCGCCGCCTATCAGGGCGCGCGGCCGCGTTTCGGCCGCGATTACATCATCCCCGTTCCCTTCGACCCCCGCCTCATCACCGTCATCCCGGCCGCCGTCGCCAAGGCGGCGATGGATTCGGGCGTCGCGCGCAGGCCGATCGCCGACATGATCGCCTATAAGGCGGCGCTGTCGGCGCGGCGCGATCCGATCGCCGGCGCCCTGCAACGCATCATCGAGCGCGTGCGCCGCTATCCCAAACGCGTGGTCTTTGCCGAAGGCGAGGAAGAGCAGGTTATTCGCGCCGCCTATTCCTTCGTCAACCAGGGGCTGGGCTCAGCCATTCTGGTCGGACGCGAGGACCGTGTGCGGCTGGCGGCCACCAACGCCGGCCTCGATCTCGCCGAAAAAGGCATCGAGATTCACAATGCGCGGCTCTCCTCGCGCAATTCCGTTTACGCCCAATTCCTCTATGAGCGCCTGCAGCGGCGCGGCTTCCTGTTTCGCGATTGCCAGCGCCTGATCAATCAGGACCGCAATTATTTCGCCGCCGCGATGGTCGCGCAAGGCGACGCCGACGCGATGGTGACCGGCGTCACGCGCAATTTCTCGATCGCGCTCGAAGAAGTGCGCCGCGTCATCGATCATAAGCCTGGCCATAGGGTGATCGGCGTCTCGCTGGTGCTGGCGCGCGGGCGTCCGATCGTGGTCGCCGACACCGCGATCATGGAAATGCCCGACGCTGAGGATCTCGCGCAGATCGCGATCGAGGCGGCGGGCGTCGCCCGGCGGCTCGGCTATGAGCCGCGCGTCGCCATGCTCGCCTTTTCAAGCTTCGGCCATCCGCCGGGCGAGCGTACGCAGCGCGTGCAGGAGGCGGTGCGCATTCTCGACGCCCAGCGCGTCGATTTCGAATATGACGGCGAGATGGCCGCCGATGTCGCCCTCAACAAAGAGACGATGGCCTCCTACCCGTTCTGCCGCCTGACCGACACCGCCAATGTCCTCATCATGCCCGCGTTCCACTCCGCCTCGATCTCGACCAAGATGCTGCAGGAGCTGGGCGGCGCGACGGTGATCGGCCCGCTGATCGTAGGGCTGGAGCGGCCGGTGCAGATCGTGGCGCTCGGCGCCAAGGATTCCGACATCGTCAATATGGCGGCGCTGGCGAGCTTCAATATCGGCGGGTGACGGCCGTCGTTTTTGAATTTCCTTTTTGGCGGATCGCGCGGATCGTCGATTTCGCTCATGGCGCCAGGCGCAAATTGAGGCCGAACGCATAACCACGGCAGTTGTTCGTATTTCAAGACCTTTGGGCGGCGTCGCGTGGAAAGCTGACCGCCTCCACCTTGTTGCCATCCAGGTCGAAAACGAAGGCGCCGAAATAAATCGTCATCGCCCCCTGGCGCGGGCCGGGCGCGCCAGCGTCCTTGCATCCGGCCGCCAACGCCGCTGCGTGGAAGGTCCGCACGGCCTGTTCGTCGGGCGCACGCAGGCACACGTGAGCGCCAGCGTCCGGCGGCGCGGGCGCCTGGCGCGGACGATGGTTAAGCCAAAATTCGGGATAACGCTTGCCAAAACCGACCGCGCCGGGACGCTCGACCAGACGGATGAGGCCGAGCGGCGCCAGGAGGCGTTCATAGACGTCGGCGCTCGCCGCCAGATCGCGAACAGCAATGGACACGTGGTCGATCATTGATTTGTTCTCCGCCGCGGCGGCTCCAACACATTCGCGCTGTGCAGCTTATAGCGCGCGCAGGAGCTCACCGTCCGTGATCGCCGCGCTGGGGGAAGCCTTATGATGAGCGCGACGTCATCAACATTTGAATCGAAGACAACCGGAAGGAACTTTCCGCGCGGGAATGCGTTCCCCCTGCAAGGAATTTTACGGCTGAATTCAAGCGGGGGATTTGATGGCCAGATTTAAATGGCGCGCGGATTGCTTCGACGGCGTCGACAAGGCGGTTCGGTCGGTCAGAACAGCGACGATTCAGGCCGACAACGCCGATGAAGCGGCCAAGATCGCGAAAGCCCATATGGGATCGTGCAAGCGCGTTGAAGTCAGGCGCGTGGCTACGACAGCGCCAGCCCAGGTCATTTATGCGCGCGAGGAGCTAGCCGTAAAAACCGTGTCGCTGACGGAGATTCTCTCGTGGGCGAGGACGACGTCCACAGCCCCGGCGTGATTCGGGACCCCATCCAATCTTTCAGATCCTGAACCGAAGAGCGGCGGACGAGAAGAAAATGACGTTGGCGAAAGTTGCGACATGAATCGTTCAGCATCTGGATTCGCCGTTTTCGTCCTTATCGCCTGCGGCGGCTTTGCGGCCGCGCCATGGAAGGCGATGCAGGCCCGGACCACCGACGGCTATTCGCAGACGGTAGACGCCGCATTCTTCTTTCTCGATAACGACCCCGCGGATGTGCGAAATTGCTATGACGCTTGCGCAACGAGGCCGGTAGAGGAGGTTGGCGGCGCCGCCGCTGCTGATGATGGCGTCGTCGTGGCGCGCAACGATGCGCCGCCCTCCGCGCCCGCTCACCCTCCAATCATGCAGCGTGTCGATAGAGCCTGACGGCGTAAGGCGCGCCGCACGTCCATAGCTGCGACGCCGCTCGCCACCAGGGCTTCGGCTTCCACCTCATCTATGTGGACAAGGACTTTGGCGGCAGCGCCGGACTTGGGGACGCGCGCGGCCGCATCGGCTCCGTGACTGCGTTTGCAGAAAGCGCCGCGCTGGCTCAGCGGACGCGCAACCCCTCGGGACCAAGCTTCGACGGAGAAGGGCCCCGCGCGGCGCCCGCGCCGGCCCGCCCGTGTTCGAATGCGCGCGCGGCCTCATCCAAACCGGAACATCACCACCGCGACGCTGGCGATGAAGGAAACGATGAACAGGATGTTGAACGTGTTGTGGCTCGATGCATGGTCCATGGAACCCTCCTGGTCCCTGCCCCATCCAATTTCACGTCGGAGGGCGGTTCGGGATCGCGACATCCCGCTGTATGATCTGTTTATAATCCTGCGTCGGCGCGGATGATGTGGCGTCAGCCACATGTCGCCGCCGGCCGCGCGGAAGGTTTTGTGGCGAAGAAAAGCAATGAGACGGCTCGCGGTAGCTGGGGACTGAACGCATGAATCGAGATCGGCAATCACTGGCGCTGGCGCCCCTGTTCGCTTCGCTTGCCCCGGAGGACGTGCGCGCGCTCGATATGCGCTGCACCTGGCGTATGGTCAGCGCCGGCCAATGGGTGATCGACGACCAGGCGGAAGGCACGGACGTGTTCTTCGTCATCGGCGGGCATGCGCGCGTCGTCATCGGAACGTCAGGCCGTGAGATCATTCTTGGCGACATTCTCGATGGCGAATATTTCGGCGAATATTCAGCGATCGATGGAAAACCGCGGTCGGCGGGCATTCTGGCGATTACGGACGCGGCGGTCGCACGCATGTCGGCGACGGTGTTTCGCGAAATGATCCATCGCTATCCCAGCGTATGCGACCAGGTTCTCACCAAGCTGGTGGCCGGCATCCGCGCGCATAACAATCGCGCGCACGAACAGGCGCATTTCGACGCCCATGAGCGCCTTTGCGCGGAGCTGCTTCGGCTCTCGCGCACCACAGCGGACGGCCGCGTCGTCATCTCGCCGCCGCCGACGCACGCCGAACTGGCGGCGCGCATCAGCTCGCATCGCGAGCTCGTGACCAAAATGTTGAACGCGCTGGAGCGGGAAGACGCGATTTCCCGCACGCGCGGCGCGATCGTCCTGACGAACCCGGCGCGCTTGCGCCGGATTGTCGCCGAAGCGGGCTAGAAGCGAGGTTCGAGCCGCCGCGGGCGCCGCGATCAAAGCGTGAAGAGGGCCGCGACGATCGCCACATTGGTGACTTGGTGCAAGAACTGGTCGAAACCCAGCAACCACCAGAAACCCGCCTTGTCGACGCACCAGCCGCCTCGTTGGGCGATCAGCGTCTTACCGCGGTCGATCGCCGCATGGACGACGAAGTCGGCGAGAGCCAGCCACCACAAATGGGGTGCGACCACCAACACGACGCACAGCGTCAGGACGGCATGGCCGAACGCGTGAAGCGCCAGCGGCGCCAACCAACCCTCGCGACGCTCCTTGCCGTGGGCGATCCATTTCGGTTGGAGGGCGAAATCGGCGACAAAATGCTTCAGCGCCATCGCGACGAGGACGATGCAGAAAGTCCAGAGCGGAACAAGAGGGCCAATCTGCGGCAAAACAAGATCCCTCCCCCGGGCTCCCCCGGCCGCGGCGCTCAAGCCGACCGGGCGATCAGCCGTTAGGCCAACGCGGCCATCCGTGCGACGAGGATTCCGCCTCATCCAGAACCCACAGAGCTTTGGCGCCGACAGCGCTCAGGCTGAAGACGAGGCCGGCGATTCCCAGCACGATGACGCTGCGGATGATGACCGCCAGATCCTCGCGATGCTCCGCCTGAGCCTGGTCGCCGTTGTAAGCCGAACGCCCCTCAATCAACCCGGCGCCGGCGACAGCCGCTTGCGCCTGTTGGCCGCGCGCGACGAAGACCGACTGGTCGCTGGGCGTGGCCGCAAGGGCGTTGGCGGCGCCCAAAGCGAGGATGAGGGCGACGGCGATGACGCCAAACAGAAGCGACCTGCGCATAACGGCTAGTCCCCAAATTCGCATTCGCCCCGAGGGCGCTCCGGCTTGGAAAGCTCGCGCCGGATCGCGCCCCACCCCTAGAAGACGCCTTTTTAGACCTACGCCATCCCGGAGGATGTGGCGCGCGCCACATGTCACGCTCGCGCTACCCCTATCCAAGATACGAAATGGGGAAATGACGGTGACGCCGCGGCGGACTCAAGAAAAGCGGCGCGGAATGGCTTTCGGCTTTTGATCAGGAGACGAAATAGCCGTTTCGCCTTCCATCGCGCATCGACCGCGAAGGCCGGCGGATGCAAAATCGCCCATGATGCGCGCCTCCCCGCGACCAGGCCTCGACAGCGAAGGGCCGCCTCCTCTGCGTATGATCGCCACCCCGCCGCACTGGCGGGACGGCCTTCTGATGGGCGGCCTCGGCATGCTCGCCTTCAGCGGCACCCTGCCGGCGACGCGCCTCGCCGTGCCGGCATTCGGCCCCATGCTCGTCACGAGCGCGCGGATCGAGGTCGCCGCCATCCTCGGCGTCCTCACGCTCCTTGTCGGCCGCCAATGGCGGTTGCCTGATCGCCGCTACTGGCCGGGCGTCTTCTGGATGGGCTTCGGCCTTGCCGTCGCTTATCCCCTCTTCGTCGCCCTCGCCCTTGAGCGCGCCCCCGCCGCGCATGGCGCTGTTGTGATCGGACTGGCGCCGGCCGCTACAGCGGTCGTCGCGGTTGTGCGGGCCGGCGAGCGTCCGCCAAGGGCGTTCTGGATCGCTTGCCTCATCGGGGTCGCAGCAGTGTTGGTCTTCGCCCTGCATCAAGGCGGCGGCCGTGTCAGCTTGGCGGACGGCTGGCTTGTCGCCGCCATGCTGAGCGTCGGAATCGCCTATGTCGAGGGAGGACAAGCAGCGCGCGCGCTGGGCGGCGCGACGACGCTGTGCTGGGCGATGATCGCCATGGCGCCGATCGCGGCGGCGCCTCTCGCGCTCGGCTTGCTGCATCACGATTGGGAACAGCCCATCCCGGGACCGGCCTGGGCGGGCCTCGTCTATGCCTGCGTGATCAGCATGTTCCTCGGCTCGATAGCCTGGTATCGCGGGCTCGCGGCCGGCGGCATCGCGCGCATTGGCCAACTCAACCTGATCCAGCCGCTTCTGGCGCTCCTCTGGTCGGCGCTGCTCCTTGGCGAGCGCGTCACGAACGTTGCGCTGGTTTGCGCGGGCGTGGTCGTCGCGTCGATGATCGTGTGCGTCAGGAGCCGCGTGGCCGCGCGGGCTCCAGCCGCGCCCTCTTCCGACGTTCGCCAGACATAGCCAGAGCCTAGCCTTCGACAGGCGGCAAAAAATTACAGCGCAAGAATCGGAGTGTCCGCGCTGTCTTCATCCTGTTGATGGCGTTGGCGCCGCGGCCACCGAAAGAGGAAGAGATGGCGAAATCGTACTATAGCATCGTGCTTGATCATTCCGCCGAAGCGGTCTGGGCGGTCATACGTCCCTTCGATCATTATGCCTGGGCCGGCGTCGAAAGCCAGACCGTCATCGAGGCCGGCAAGGCTGGCGATCAGGTCGCGGCCATCCGCCGCGTCGCTGTGGGCGAGAAGATCATCCGACAGATTCTGCTCGCCCATTCCGACATCGACCGCTCCTACACCTACGCACTCTGCGATCCGTCGCCCCTTCCCTTGCGTAACTACATCGCGACAATCCGCGTCGCGCCGATTGTCGAGACAGGGAAAGCCTTCGTCGAATGGTGGGCGACATTCGACTGCGCCGTCGAGGAGTACGATCGTTGGACGAAGTATTTCGAGCAAGAAGGCTTCGCCCGATGGCTGGCCGCGCTGCGCCAATTCATGGCGACTCAAAGGCGATAGAGCCGGCGACGCGCGATTTAACCATACGCGAGACAACGGACGATAGCGCTGATTCTCTGAGATCGAATTAACTCAATTGCAACGTGAAAAATATAATTCTTTCCGTGCTCCGGTAAACAGAAATCAAAGCAAGGAAATGAATTTTTTCCACGAGGATATGAGAATGATCGGATCCATCAGGAAGCTCGTCGCCAATGAATCAGGCGCCACCGCCATTGAATACGCTCTTATCGCATCGCTGATCGCCGTGGCGATCATCGTTTCGCTCACCGCCCTGGGCACTCAGCTCAATTCGACCTTCAACGAAGTCTCGGGCAATCTGAAATAAATGCAGCCACGAAAGGCGCGCGGGCTCCAAACCCGCGCGCCTTTTATTTTCCGCCAGCCGTTCAGCGCATCACGATCGCGTGATGATTGGGCGAACCCAGGCGCTCGCGCAAGACGCGGCCTGCACGGGCGGCGCGGCGACGGTCACAAGCCGCGATAAGCGCGCGCCTCAAACTTTCATCTGCGCGCCGAGTTCGACCACGCGGTCCGAGGGAATGTGAAAGAAGTCGGGGGCGCTCGCGGCCTGTTTGGTCATCGCGATGAAGAGTTTGTCCTGCCATTGCGGCATGCCCGATGTCGAGGACGCTTTCAACGTGCGCCGGCCGACGAAGAACGACGTCGTCATGATGTCGAACTTCAGGCCCGATTTGCGCATGACGGCGAGCGCGTTGGGAATGCGCGGCGATTCCATATAGCCAAAATGCAGCGTCACCTGGATGAAATCGGGCGACAATATCTTGACCTCGAAGCGCGCCTTGGCGGGAATGCGCGGCGACGTTTCGGTGCGCACGCACATCATCACCACCCGCTCATGCAGAACCTTGTTGTGCTTGAGGTTGTGCATGAAGGAGGAAGGCGCCGATTGCGGGTCGTTGGTCAGGAAGATCGCGGTTCCGGGCACGCGCACCGGTTTGGATTTGGCGAGCATTTTGATGAGATCGACCATCGGGATGGAATCGCGATGCGTCTTGGCGCTGAGGATCGCGCTGCCGCGCATCCAGGTCCACATCAGCGTGAACATGGTGCCGCCGAGTAGCAATGGCACCCAGCCGCCGTCGAGCACTTTGTAGAGATTGGCGACGAGGAAACTGACGTCGACCGACAAGAAGACGCTGACCAGCGCCAGCGCTCCCCATAGAGGCCAACGCCACAGACGCCAGACGACGAAGAAAGCGAGCGCCGTCGTGGCGACCATCGTGCCGGAAACCGCGATGCCATAGGCGTTGGCCAAGGCGTCCGACGAGCGGAACATCAGCACCAGCGCGAGAACGCCAAACAGCAGCACGCGATTGACGCGCGGGATGAACAATTGCCCCTCCAGCGTATCGGAGGTGTGGACGATTTCGAGGCGCGGCAGCAGGCCGAGCTGGATCGCCTGGCGCGCCAGCGAAAAAGCGCCGGTGATCACCGCCTGGCTGGCGATGACGGTGGCGATGGTCGAAAGCAGGATCAGCGGCAGCAGCGCCCAGGTCGGCGCCATGAGATAGTAGGGATTCTCGGCGGCGCTGGAATCGGCGATGATATGGGCGCCCTGGCCAAGATAATTGAGGATGAGGGCGGGCAGCACCAGGCATATCCAGGCGGCCTGAATCGGCGCGCGGCCGAAATGGCCCATATCGGCGTAAAGCGCCTCGCCGCCGGTGACCGCCAGGAAAACGCTGCCGAGCACGACAAAGCCGATCGCGCCGTGGCTATAGAGAAAAAAGACGCCGTGGATCGGGTTGAGCGCGCGAAGAATGTTCCAGGCCTCGCCGATATGGGTCGCGCCCAGCGCCGCGATGGTGAAAAAGAACACCACCATGATCGGCCCAAAGAACGCGGCCATCCCCGCTGTCCCCCGGCTCTGGACCATGAACAGCAGAATCAGGATGAGAATCGTCGCGGGCAGGACGAAGGGGGCGAGATTGGGCGAAATCTGTTTCAACCCCTCAAGCGCCGAAAGCACTGAAATGGCGGGGGTGATGACCGCGTCGCCCGAAAACAGAGCGGAGCCGGCGACGCCGAGGAAGAAGATCAGCATGGTGCGTTTGCCGAGCGCGCTTTGCGCCAGCGCCATCAGCGAGAGGATGCCGCCTTCGCCCTTATTGTCCGCCTTCATCAGGAACAGGACATATTTGGCCGTGACCGTGACGATCAGCGCCCAGACGATCAAGGAGACGACGCCCACGACCTCGCCCGGCGTCAGGCCGCCGCCGTCCTTGACATGGGACAGACAGGCCTGCAGCGCATAGAGCGGGCTGGTGCCGATATCGCCGAACACGACGCCGACCGAACCCAAGGCCAGCAGCCAGAAATTGCCCGCGCCATGAGCGGCGGCGGCGTCATGGCCGTTGGCCGCGGGCGCGTGAGCGCCAGGCAACGCATCTTGCATTTACACGATCTCTAAATCAGGGGGTCTGTCGCCGGAATGCGATCCGGTCTCGCTCGGGCGGCTCTATACAGGGTTGCGCTTGGCGCTGGAAGGGGGCGCGGCGAGAGGCCCCATAGGGACAATTCACCGTCGCTGGCAGACCTATCCCGGCCACCTGCGTCGCGCGCTGGCTTTGAGGGCGGGCCGCGGCGCCCTTGCCGCCGTCGCCCGTTCCTGACAAGCAAGCCCGCCATGCCGCACGCGCCCTTGCCGATCGACGCCGTTCTTCCACGGCTCTGCGCCGAACTCGCGCGAAAAAACCGCGCCGTTCTGGTCGCGCCGCCGGGGGCCGGCAAGACGACGCGGGTTCCCCTCGCCTTGCTGGCCGAGCCCTTCGCCAGCGCCGGGCGCATCCTGCTGCTGGAGCCGCGCCGCCTCGCCGCCCGCGCCGCGGCGGCGCGCATGGCGGCGACGCTGGGCGAGGAAGTCGGCGAGACGATCGGCCTGCGCGTGCGGATGGAGGCCAAGGTCTCGGCCCGGACCCGCATCGAAGTCATCACCGAGGGCGTGTTCACGCGGATGATTCTCGACGATCCAGCGCTGGAGGGGGTCTGCGCGGTGCTGTTCGATGAATTCCATGAGCGCTCGCTCGACGCCGATCTTGGCCTGGCGCTGGCGCTCGATGCGCAGGCGGCCCTGCGTGAGGATATGCGCCTGCTCCTGATGTCGGCGACGCTCGATGGCGCGCGCGTCGCGGCGCTGATGGGCGACGCGCCGTTGGTCGAAAGCGAAGGCCGCGCCTATCCCGTCGAGACGCGTTATGTCGGGCGGACGCCAAACGCGCGCATCGAGGACGAAGTCGCGAAGGTCACGCTGGAAGCTCTGGCCGCCGAACGCGGCTCGATCCTCGTCTTCCTGCCCGGCCAGGGCGAGATCACACGCACGGCGGCGCTGCTTGAGGCGCGCGTCAAAGACCCTTCGATCGACATAGCGCCGCTCTATGGCGCGATGGACCGGGCGGCGCAGGACCGGGCGGTGCTGCCGGCCCGACCCGGCCGGCGCAAGGTGGCGCTGGCGACCTCGATCGCCGAGACTTCGCTGACGATCGAAGGCGTGCGCATTGTCGTCGACAGCGGCCTGGCGCGCGTGCCGCGCTATGAGCCCGATATCGGCGTGACGCGGCTGGAGACGCAAAGGGTCTCGAAGGCCGGCGCCGACCAGCGGCGCGGCCGCGCCGGGCGCACGGAGCCGGGAATCTGCTACCGGCTCTGGGAGGCGGGCGCCAATGGGGCGTTGGCGCCTTTCGCCAAGCCCGAAATTCTGTCCGCCGATCTCTCGGGCTTCCTGCTCGATCTGGCCGCCTGGGGCGTCAGCGACCCTTCGAGGCTGGCGTTTCTCGACGCGCCGCCCGCGCCGGCGCTGAGTGAGGGCCGCGCGCTGCTGAGGGCGATCGGCGCGCTCGACGAGGCCGGACGCATTACGGAAGAGGGCAAGGCGATCGCCAAACTCGCTTTGCCGCCGCGTCTGGCGCGCATGGTCCTGTCGGCGGCCGTGCAGGGCCATGCGGATCTCGCCAGCCGCATCGCGATCATGCTGACCGAGCGTGGGCTCGGCGGCGACAGCGTCGATCTGACCGCGCGGCTCGATCGCTTCGCACAGGATCGCTCGCCGCGCGCCGAAGACGCGCGACGTCTCGCCAAGCGCCTCGCGCAGCAGGCGCGGGCATTGGCCGGAGCGCCTGCGGACAAGAGCGCCGGCGACGTCGGGCCGCTGCTCGCCTTCGCTTTTCCCGATCGCATCGCCAAGGCGCGCGGCAAACGCGGCGAGTTCCTGATGGCCAACGGCCGCGCCGGCGCCGTCGAGCCGCACGATAGCTTGAGCGGCGCGTCTTATCTCGCCGTCGGTGAGATCGTCGGCCGCGCCGCCGCCGCGCGCATCCTGCTGGCCGCTCCTTTATCGCTGGAGGAGATCGAGGCTGTCGCGGGCGCATCGATCGAAACGCTTGAGGAGGTTGTCTTTGATCGCGCCTCGGCCGCGCTGCGCGCGCGCCGCCGCCGGCGGCTGGGGGCGATCACGCTGACCGAACAGAACCTGCCCGTTCCCGCTGACGAAGCGAGCGCCGCCGCGCTGGCGGCCGGCCTGCTCGGGCTCGGCGTCGCGCGCCTGCCCTGGAGCAAGAGTTTGCGGCAATGGCGCGACCGGATCCTGTTCCTGCGCCGGGCGGGCGATGCCGCATGGCCCGATCTTGGCGACGAAGCGCTGGCGGCGAGCGCGGACTGGCTGACGCCTTATCTCGTCGGCAAGACGAGTCTCGCCGATTTTTCCGCAGAGGAATTTGGCGAGGCGTTGCGCGCGCTGCTGCCCTATGCGCTGGCCCGCCGCCTCGACGCCGAGGCGCCGACGCATTTCACCGCGCCAACCGGCTCGGCGATCCCCGTCGATTATGAGGCGGAGGGCGGCCCGGCGATCGCGCTCAGGGTGCAGGAATTGTTCGGCCTCGCCGCCCATCCGGCGCTGGCGGGGGGCCGCGTCCCGCTGACGCTGCATCTCTTGTCGCCCGCCCACCGGCCGATCCAGATCACGCGCGACCTGCCCGGCTTCTGGCGCGGCTCGTGGGCCGCCGTCCGCGCCGATTTGCGCGGCCGCTATCCCCGCCATTCCTGGCCGGAAGACCCCGCCGCCGCCGCGCCGACAGCAAGGGCGAAGCCGAGAGGGACGTGACGTGTGACGACCAGCCGCCAAAAGCAATAGATTGACGAGCGGCCCGGCGACGGCGATTCTCTCGCCCGCGCGCAACAGAACCCCGGGACATCCGCCATGCAGTCAGGACAGGCCAGCCGCACGGCGCTCGGCGCGGCGGGACATCGGGCCGCGCATCAGGTGCTGGAGCAGGGGCGCATCTTCGCCGATCCGCTCGCGCTGCGCATTCTGGGCGCGGACGCTGAAGAAGCCCTCGCCGAGGCCGAGCGGGAGCCGGCCAGGCGCGGTCTGCGGCTATTCATCGCGGTGCGCACGCGTTTCGCCGAGGACGCTCTGGCCGCGGCGATCGCGCGGGGCGCGAGCCAGCTCGTGGTGCTTGGCGCAGGGCTCGACACTTATGCCTATCGCGCCGATCCGGGCGGCCGCCTGCGCGTCTTCGAAGTCGACCATCCCGCGACCCAGGCCTGGAAACGCGAGCGGCTCGCCAGTGCGGGAATCGCGGTTCCCGATGCGCTCACCTTCGCGCCGGTCGATTTCGAGCGCGAGGGCCTGGCGGAGGGCCTTGCCGCCGCCGGCTTCGACCCAGCGCGGCGCAGCTTCTTCACCTGGCTCGGCGTCACGCCCTATCTGACGGAACAGGCGGTCTTTGCGACGCTCGGCTTCATCGCCGGCCTGCCCGGCGGCGGCGAGGTCGTGTTCGACTATGTCAATCCGCCTGATACGATCGAGCAGCCGGAGCGGCGCGCCTTCCACGAAGCTTTGGCCGCGCGGGTCGCCGCCGCCGGCGAGGCGTTCAGGAGTTCTTTCGACACACAGGCGCTCGGCGCCAGGCTGAAGACTCTCGGATTTCGCGAAATCGAGGACCTCGGCGCGGTCGAGATCGCGGCGCGTTACTTTCCGGGCCACGCCAGCCCAGCCTCGGGCGGCGGCCCTCACATCCTGCGCGCGGCGGTCCGCTGAGGCGGCGGCCTACCGCATATTGCCGGTATGCCCCAGCGAATAGCGGCCGGGCTGCGGCCAGACGGTCAGGCCATGCGGCATGCCGCCGACGGGGATCGTCTTGACCGAGCCGTCGGTCGTGTTGATCGCATAGACCGCGCCGTCATAGCGCGCCGAGAGCCAGAGAGTCTGTCCGTCGGCGCTGACATTGCCCATGTCCGGGCTGCCGCCATCGGGGATCGGCCAATTGGCGACGACTTCACGGCTCTTGAAATCGATCACCGAAATGCTGCCCGGGCCGCGCTTGATTCCGGCCAGATTATGGGTGCCGCGATTGGACACATAGAGGCGCTTGCCGTCGCGGCTCGGATAGAGCCCGTGCGTGCCGACGCCAGTCGGGATGAAGGCGATCTCCTTAAAAGTCTCGCCGTTGACGACGACGACCCCGTCGCCGATCATATCGGCGACGAAGAACACCGAGCCGTCGGGCGAAATCCGGATGTCCTGCGGCATATGGCCGGGCGCCAATTGCAGCGTGCCGATCAGCTCGTGCTTGACCATGTCGATCTTGACGAGCGCATTGTTGAATTCGCAGGTGAAGATCGCGTAGGAGCCGTCGATCGCGAAATCGGCATGGTTGATGCCCGCGCATTGCGGCGCGTTGATATAGCCCTGCAGATCCATCGTGTGGGAATCGCGGAATTCGAGCCGGCGCATCGCCTCGGCCACCACGATCGCCGAGCGCCCGTCGGGCGTGAAATACATATTATAGGCGTCGTCGACCTTGACCGGCGTTCCCGGCTTGCCGGTTTTCGGATCGATCGGCACGAGCGAGCCATGCGCGCCCGGGCCGCTGACGTCGCCCGTCACCCACAAGGTCTGCAAATCCCAGGAGGGAACAATATGCTGCGGGCTGGCGCCGGCGGCGAAATGATCGACGACGGTGAAGGTCTGGGGGTCGATAACGTCGACCTTGCCGGTGATCAGATTGGGCGAATAGATGCGCGGCAGAGCGTCGGCGACCGCCGGACTGAAATGATTGGCGCCGACTTCCGAATAGACATTGGTCGGGTCGACGACCGGCGGCATGGTCGAAGCATTCGAGGGCGCAATGAGAAAGCGCTCGGGCGGCCCGAGTTCGAGCGACGCCTTGCGGATGAAATCTTCAGGGCCCTGATCGCCCTCGACGAAGCGCCGGCAGAGCGCGGCGCATTGGTCGGCGCTGATGCAATAGGTCGACACAGGCAGCGATTGCGCGCTCCCCACCAAAGAATCCGACCCGGCGGCCGCGCAAAGAGCGAGGACCAGGAAACCCAAGAAACGAGACAACATCCCCACAGCCATTCGATGATTCGCCGGCGACCGGCCTTATCCGAGACTCGAATCGACAATGACGCAGGGTCGATGACTGGGCGATGAACAATTGAGGCTAATTTGCCGTAAAATGACGGCCAAACGATGTGCTTTGGTCCTGGGGGGCGTCGGCCAAAGCGAACGCCGCCGCCCCACCCCTGGCCCCTCCCCGTAAGAACGGGGAGGGGAAATGCGCGCGCCTCCCCTCCCCGCGTTTGCGGGGAGGGGCCGGGGGTGGGGATGGAGGAAGCCCGACGCAGATCGCTGAGCGCCCCGCTAATCCAGCGTTTCGCGATAGAACCGCACCGCGATCGTCACCACGATCAGCGCAAAAAGCGCGATCGGCCAAAGCTCGGGGGCGATCTCGTGCCAGCCGTTGCCTTTCAGCAACATGCCGCGCACGATGCGCATCGCATGGGTGGTGGGGAAGACTTCGCCCGCCCATTGCGCCCATAGCGGCATGCCGCGGAAGGGAAACATGAAGCCCGACAGCAGGAAAGACGGCATCAGCGTGAATTGCGCCAATTGCGTCGCCTGCATCTGATTGGCTGAAATGGTCGAGAAAAGCACGCCTAGCGCCAGATTGGCGCCGATGAACAGGCCGAGCGCGAACAGCAACAGCGGGATCGAGCCGCGAATCGGCAAGTGGAAAAACAAAGCCGAGGCGATCAGAATCAGCGCCACCTGCACATAGCCGATGACAATATAGGGCGAGATTTTCGCGACCATCACTTCCAGCGGGCGCACCGGCATGGCGAGCAGGTTTTCCATCGTGCCGCGCTCGCGCTCCTTGGTGATCGACAGCGTCGTCACGAACAAAGTGGAAAATGTGAGGACGATGCAGATCAGGCCCGGCACGATATTGAGCACGGTCAATTGCTCGGGATTGTAGCGGGCGTGAACGACGAACTGGAACGCCGGCGTCTGAGGTTCGCTCTGCCGGATGGCGGGCAGGTCGCGCTGCAGATCGGCGCCGAGCGAGGCGAGCGCCGCCGTGGCGTTGCCGATCGCCGAGGGGTCGGTGGCGTCGGCGTCGACGAGAATGGAAGGCGATTCGCCGCGATCGACGGCGCGATCGAAGCCGGGCGGGATGGCGATGACGAACAACAGATCACCGGCCGCGAGGCCTTCTTCCGCTTCGGCTTCGCTGGCCAGCGGAACGATGTTGTAATAGCCGGAATTCTTCAGCGCGGCGACGATGGTGCGCTCGTATTTCGAATGATCGCTCGACAACAGGCCGGTCGGCAGGTTTTTCGGATCCGAATTGATGGCGTAGCCGAACAGGAACAATTGCATGATCGGAATGGCGATGATGATGCGCAGCGTCATCGCATCGCGCCGCACCTGTATCCATTCCTTGCGCAGCAGCGCGAAGAACCGGCGCCAGGAATAGCCTTTCATGGCTCGCCTCCTTTTGCACTGAGCATATGGATGAAAACATCCTCCAGCCGCGGCGGGACTTCCTCCCATTTGAGATCGCCGTCGATGGAATGGATGGCGGTCTGCAACGCCGCGCGGTCGGTTCCCGCCACATGCAGCGAACGCCCGAACACGGCGGCCGCCTCGACGCCTTGCAAATGGCGCAAGGCGCGCGCGGCGTCGTCGATTCCCTCGCCGCTCGCTTCGAATGTGATGAGGCCGGACTGACTGGACACTTCGTCGGCGCTGCCTTGGACGACGATGCGACCATTGGCGAGATAGACGATGCGTTTGCAACGCTCCGCTTCATCCATGTAATGGGTCGAAACCAGGACGGTCAGCCCTTCGCCCGCCATGTCATGGATCAGGTCCCAGAATTGGCGGCGCGCCAGAGCGTCGACGCCGGCCGTCGGCTCGTCGAGCAGCAGCAATTTGGGCTGATGCAGCACGCAGGCGGCGAGCGCCAGGCGCTGCTTCCAGCCGCCGGAAAGCTGGCCGGCCAATTGATCGCGCCGGTCGGCCAGGCCCATGCGGACCATAATGTCCTGAACCGCCTTGGCGCGGTCCTTCATTTCATAGACGCTGGCGACGAAATCGAGATTTTCGAAGACGGTGAGGTCCTCGTAGAAGCTGAATTTCTGCGTCATATAGCCGACGTGCTGGCGGATCAGCGGCGCTTGCCTGATGATGTCGAGGCCGATGCATTCGCCGGCGCCGCCGTCGGGGATGAGCAGGCCGCACAACATGCGGATCGTCGTCGTCTTGCCGCTGCCATTGGCGCCGAGAAAGCCGCAGATTTCGCCTTTGGCGACTTGCAGCGTCAGCCCCTCGACGACTTTGCGCGCGCCAAAGCTTTTGCGCAGGTCGCGAACGTCAATGACATAATCACTCATCGCCGCGGCATCACTCATCGCCGTGGCGCCTGGATTTTCGGACGCACCGACACCGGTTGGCCCGGGTTCAGCAGCGGCGCCTGATCCGGCTTTGGCCGCGCCTCGGCCTGGAACACGAATTTGCCGCGCGTCGATTCGCTGTAGATGACGGGCGGGGTATATTCGGCCTGCGGCGCGATGAACGAGACGGTCGCCGTCAGGTCCGGCGGACAGCCGTCGCAGAGTATCGCGACCTGGTCCCCCTGATGAATGCTGGAGAGCGCCGGCTCGGGCACGAAGAAGCGCACGAAAATATTTTCCGGCGGCAAGATCGAGACGACAGGCGCGCCGGCGGCGAGCGTTTCGCCCGGCAGCGCCAGCACGTCGGCGATCGCGCCGCTGACCGGCGAGGCGACATGGCGCTGGTCGAGCCGCCAGCGCGCCATGACGAGGGCCGCTTGCGCCGCTTCGACGGCCGAATTCTGAGCCTTGATCTCGCCCTCGCGTCCCATCGGCGCCTGCAATTGGGCGAGCGCGGCTTCCAGCGCCCGTACTTTGGCGTTGCCCGAACGCAGATCGGCCGTCTCCTGGTCGACAAGCTGCGCCGCGGCGGCGCCGGTCTTGAGCAGGGATTGATTGCGCGCGAGGTCGGTCTGGGTCTTGTCGCGCGCCGCTTCGGCGTCCGCGAGATTGGCTTGCGCCTGCTGGATTTCGGTCGGCTTGCCGCCGTTCTGAAGATTGGCGAGTTGATCCTCGGCCTGCGCCAGTTGGCGCGCGATCTGATCGACGGCGGCGCGGTCGTCCGCGTCATCCTGATCGAACAAAGGCGCGCCTTTGGCGATCCTGTCGCCGCGCGCGACGTGAACCTGCGTAATCAGGCCTTGCTGCGTCGGCCCGGGCTTGATGAAATCCGCCTCGGCATAACCCTGCCACTCGACAGGCTGGACGGCTTGCGGCCGCAGGACGAACCACCAGCCGGCAAAGGCGGCGGCGCAGACGGCGATGAGGAGGAGGAGGCGCCGATCCACGAGCTTGACCTATTGCAACGAAACGAGAGTGTTGCATTATCATAATCGCCAACAGGCGGCAAGCAAGGTATTGCGAAGCGTGACCAATTCGCTCGAAACCGGCCAGTTCAGACGCGGCCCCGGCGGCCGGCCGAACCGCGAGGAGGCCGAACGGCGCCATCGCGAGCTGCTGGAGACGACCAAGCGCCTGCTGCTGGAGCGCGGCTGGGAAGCGACGTCGATCGACGAAATCTCGCGCCAGTCGGGCGTCGCCAAGCGTTTTCTCTATGCGCGCTATCCCGACAAGGAGGCTTTGTTCATCGCCGCGGTCGCGCAATTTCGCGACGAGCAGATCGGCGCGCTGGGGGGGGGGCTTGACGCGCCCCCCGAGGACGTCGAGGAGGGCCTGCTCGCGCTCGCCGCGCAATTGTTCGACCTGGCGATGCGCGACGAGACGCTCGCCATCATTCGGCTGTTCCTGGCCGAAGCGCCGCGCCTGCGCGATTTCGCCCGGCTTTTCGCCGAAAGCTTCCCCCGCCGCGGCCTCACCGGGATCGCGCGGTTTCTGGCAATCTATGCCGAGCGCGGCGTCTTGCGCTTCGAGGATCCGCAATTCGCCGCCGAGCATTTCGCCATGCTCGTCATCGGCGTCCCCCAGCGCCTGGCGATGCTCGGCCACCGCGACCCACCGGAGCAGGAGGCGCGGCGATTGCGCGCGGCGGTGCGGCTGTTTCTGGAGGGGAGCAGGGCGACGCGGGAGGCGGGGGCGGCGGATGCTTGAAGGAAGCAAGGGGCCTTCCCTCAAGGGGGGAGCCTTTCGCAGAAGCGCCCGCTTGTGGTGCTCGGTTTATTGGACTAAACTCACGAGACTTAGTCCATTTTGAGAACGTCCCATGGAAACCTTCAACATCCACCACGCCAAGACGCATCTTTCGCGGCTGGTGGAGAGGGCCGCCAAGGGCGAAGCGTTCGTGATCGCCAAGGCGGGCAAGCCCCTCGTCAAGGTCGTGCCCTTGGAGGCGCCCGCTCCGCGCGCAATCCAACCGATTGGATTCATGAAGGGACGCATCCGAATACCCGACGATTTTGACCGTATGGGCGAGGACGCCATCGAACGCCTGTTCGATGGCGTCGGATGAAATTACTTCTTGATACCCATCTTCTTCTTTGGGCGGCCGCGGATTCGGAGCGTCTCTCGGCCGCCGCCCGGCGCCTGATCGCCGACACCGACAACGAAAGATTCTTCAGCGCCGCGAGCCTGTGGGAACTCGCGATCAAGCGCGCGCTTGGCCGTGAAGACTTTCAGGTCGATGTATCGGACCTGCACGACGGTCTGCTCAACAATTCATACAGCGAACTGCCTGTGCGGAGTGCGCACGCCATCTGTGTGATGAGCCTGCCAGCCATCCACAAAGACCCATTCGATCGCATCCTTGTCGCGCAAGCGATGGTCGAAGGCATGACGCTCCTCACCGCCGACCCGCTGGTGGCTCAATATTTGGGGCCTGTTCGGAAGATGTAGGCGGGGCGAGGAGGCCGAGCGGCGCCATCGCGAGCTGCTGGAGACGACCAAGCGCCTGCTGCTGGAGCGCGGCTGGGAGGCGACGTCGATCGACGAAATCTCGCGCCAGTCCGGCGTCGCCAAACGTTTTCTCTATGCGCGCTATCCCGACAAGGACGCGCTGTTTTTCGCCGCGGTCGCGCAGTTTCGCGACGAGCAGATCGGCGCGCTTGGCGCCCTTGGCGCGCCGCCCGACGATGTCGAAGAGAGCCTCCTCGCGCTCGCGACGCAAATGTTCGACCTGGCGATGCGCGAGGAGACGCTCGCCATCATCCGCCTGTTCCTCGCCGAGGCGCCGCGCATGCGCGACTTCGCCAAGCATTTCGCCGAAACCTTTCCCCGCCGCGGCCTCAACGGCATTGCGCGCTTTCTGTCGGTCTACGTCGAACGCGGCGCGCTGCGCTTCGAGGATGAGCAATTCGCCGCCGAGCAATTCGCCATGCTCGTCATCGGCGTGCCGCAGCGTTTGGCGATGCTCGGCTATCGCGACACGCCCGAGCAGGAGGCGCGCCGGCTGCGCGCGGCGGTGCGGCTGTTTTTGGATGGGAGCCGGGCGAGGGGAGAGACGGGGGCGCCGGGTGTTTGAAGGGCGCCGCAACTCCTTCCCCCTTCGGGGGAAGGTGTCATGCGAAGCATGACGGATGAGGGGAGTCGCGCGCAGCGCGACGGCTTTGTACCTTGCCTAAGTCCACGCCGCGCGCAAACCTCACGCCATGGCCGCCGAAATCCCACGCTCCGTCCTGCGTCGCTTCGCGCGCGAACAGCGCGCCAACGCCGTGCAAACCGAGGCGATCATCTGGCGCGCGGTCCGCGACCGGCGCTGCGAGGGCGCGAAATTCCACAGACAAGCGCCGATAGGAAATTTCATCGTCGGCTTTTTTTGTTTCGCGCAGCGGCTCATCGTCGAGATTGACGGCCCAAGCCATGAAATCGCGGAGCAACAAACCAAAGATCGCGAGCGAGACGCTTGGCTCTGCGGACAGGGATATCGAATCTTGCGCTTACCCAATGAACTGGTCATCGCCTCGACCGAACTCGCGGTCGCGCGCATTCGCGCGGCGTTGCGCGGATAGGTTCGAAGCCATCGCGCTGCGCGCACCCCTGCCCCCTTGGGGGAAGGTGGCCTCGCGAAGCGAGGGCGCGGACGAATGCTTCGCATTCGCCTTGGAATGAGGGGAGTCGCGCAAAGCGCGACGGCTTTGAACCTATCGGTTGAGCACGCCACAAGAAGCAAAGCGGCACGCCTTACCGTGACGAGTGGCTCATTCGGTAAGCGCAGCGTTCAACGCGACGCAGCAAGCCGTCGCGCTGCGCGCGACCCCCCCTCATTCGTCATGCTTCGCATGACACCTTCCCCCAAGGGGGGAAGGGGGAGCCCTTCGCGGCATTGTGGAGGATGCGGCGCGGGGCGGCCCTTCTATGCTAATATTCCTCCATGCCGGCGGCCCAACCCCAACAGCTCCGTCTCCGCCTGATCCACGACGGCGCGCCGCCGGGCGCGGCGGGCGAGCCGCTGCGCTTCGGCCTGCAGGATTCGAAAGGCGAGGTTCATTCCGGCGCGGCGCAGCCGGACGGGACGCTGCATTTCGATTGTGTATTGACGATCAAACTCGGCGGCGGCGCGAGCGCGCCTGTGTTCGCCGGCCCCTTCGCTCATGGGCCGCCGGCGGCCCGCTTTCTCTATCTGAGCTGGAAGCGCGAGGGAAAGCGCGACGCACCCTGGGCCTGGCGGATCAAGATTCCTCTCGCGGGCATCGGCTGGGCGGAAATCCGGGCGGCCGACAAAGCGGGCGGGCGGCTTGAGGCGAGTGTCATTGGTCGGCGGCCGCATGCGACGGAGGCGGTGGGGTGGCGGGTGCGGTGAGTTGGGTTAGCTCTTCCGCGCTTCGAGCGCGGCAAGGTTTGCTCTCATCCGCATCGTTGTCGGATGATCCGGCCAGTAACTTGCCTCGTCAATCGCCAACGCGCGACGCATCAGCGGCTCGGCCTCATCAGATCGGTTGGTTGCTCGGAGCAATGTCGCGAGGTTGCTGAGGCGGATCGCCAAATTGGGATGACCGAACCGGTAACTCGCCTCGTCGATTGCCAACGCACGACGCATTAGCAGTTCGGCCTCATCGAGCCGGTTGGTTGCAAGAAGCAAGGTCGCGAGGTTGCTCAGGCGGATCGCTACATTAGGATGATCCGAACCGTAACTGGTCTGGTCAATCGCCAGCGCACGCCGATAGAGCGGTTCCGCCTCGCCAAGCCGGTTCGTCTCGCCAAGCAATCCCGCGAGATTGTTGAGCGGATTCGCGACTCTCGGATGATCTGGCCCGTAACTCGATTCTGCGATCACAAGCGCGCGCCGATAAAGCGGCTCGGCTTCGCCAAGTCGGTCAGTGTCGCCAAGCAATCCAGCGAGATTGTTGAGGCGGATCGCGACATTGGGATGATTCGGTCCGTAAAACGCCTCATCGATGGCCAGCGAGCGACGCATTAGCGGCTCGGCCTCCGCAAGCCGATTCGTATCACGGAACAGTTCTGCAAGATTGCTAAGGCGGATCGCCACTCTCGGGTGATTCGGTTCATAGCTCGCCTCGTCGATTGCGAGTGAGCGACGCATCAGCGGTTCGGCCTCGGCAAGTCGGTTTGTGTCGCTGAGCAATTGCGCTAGGTTGTTGAGGCTTAACGCCACGTCGGGATGATCCGGGCCACAGCTCGCCTCAAAAATGGCGAGCGCACGCCGGAATAGCGGTTCGGCTTCGGCAAACCGGTTCGTCGCGCGAAGTAGTCCAGCAAGGTTGTTGAGGTTAAGCGCTACATGGGGATGATCCGACCCATAGCTCGCCTCGTCGATCGCCAGTGCGCGGCGCGAAACGCGCTCTGCTTCGGAATACTGCGCCTTGGCGCTGAAAAATATGTCGAGTTCCCCATAAAGCCTGGCCGTCGGCGCAGCAATTCCGGCCTCGTCGCCGCGCTCGGCGACAGCCAACGCATGCGGCGCCAGCGAATCAAGAAGGGACCATGTCCTGACGTCGCTAGGGTCACCCACAAACGCTTCACTCGCCCATCCCAACGCCTCCCGGAGTGCCGCACCGCGCCGTTCCCCCGAGATGCCGCGTCGACAAAAATCTTGCACCAGCCGATGCACGACAAAGCCTGCCGCCGACGTCTTACCCGCCTCCGAGTTTGCGCGCGCGGCCAACGAATAGGCGAACAGATTGGCTCTCGCGCTATGCGCGTCGAAATCCCGTCCATCCCCCGGAGCGCTCACGTCGAGCAGCGTGTCAGGAATGGGCTCCGGCGCGAGAAAGGCGAGTCGTTCGATGAGGCGGAGGCCTTGCGGCGTCAGCCGAGCAACCGAGGTCGCCCAGGTCGCAGCGAGGCCGGTGTCGTGGTCATAGGTCATCAGGTTCTTGTCGAACCAGTTCAGCACCTTCGGACGGTTCTCGCGCCACAGCGCGAGATAGCGCGCAAAGCCGATACGCTCGGTCGCGATATAGGCCGCCGCCTGTTCGAGCCCGAGGGCTAGGCCGTCCAATTCCTTAGAGAGTTCTCGCGCCAACTCCGGATCGTCGACTGAAAGCGTGCGGTCGTCCCGCGTTCGCTCGAGCAGAAACACCACGGCGGCGTCCTTGTCGAGAACGCTAAGTTCGAGCTTGCGCACCGCGCCCGAGAAATTCGCGACGCGGCCGGTGATGATCGCCTGCCCGCCACGCAGCCGCGCAAGCAGTTTTTCGACTGCGGCGACGGCGGGCGCGTCGTCGACATTGTCGAGGATCACCAGCCAGCCCGGATGATTGTTCAGCCAGTTGAGGACGGCTGGAATTTTCAACGCGTCCTCGCGCTCGTTTTGCGTTGGGAGATCGAGAATATCCGGCCCAGCCAACGCCGCCAGGCTCGCATCGAGCTGCGCCGGCGTCGCGGCGCGCAAAAACAGCAGCGCCGAATGCTCGGCGTCATGGCGCAACGCATATTCGACCGCCAGCCGCGTCTTGCCGACCCCGCCTAGCCCATGCAGCGCCTTGCCGACGACGGCGGCGGCATGGGCGCTTTCGTTCGAATTCAAAGCTTCATGCAGTTTCCCGAGGAACTCCTCGCGGCCTTTGAACAGCGGACCGAGCGAGGCGAAGGGGAGATTGCGGGGCTTACGATGAGGCCCTTCGGCGAGAGCCTTCGAATCATTGCCTGGATTGCGACTGACCGCATATCGATACGCCTCCCGCAGTTCTTGCCGCCAATCGTCATACGCCGAATTGTCTCCAAACAACTCCCGCTCGATCGAGCCAAGTTCCGGCGGGGCCGTCCTGCCCCTGCGCCAGTTGCGGACCGTGCGGTCGGTAAGTCCACCGCATTGGGCGGCGAATTCCTTGCTCGTCCAGGCTTTTCCCGGTTTGCCCGGCCGGCCGGAAGGCCGCGCACCCTGCGACAAATAGCTGTCCAGGAGTTCGGCGAAGGACCGTCGCTCTCGATCATCGGCGGAAGCGGGCGGAGGCGCGGGGGTCACCTTTCCAAACCTTTCCGCTTTTCCGACGCGCACGTCGCGATTTCCAGAACCTTGGCGTCAATAGCGAGCCGGCAACCACAAATGTGAGGTCCGGCAATGTTCGACATATTCGCTCGTCTTTCGAGCAGTCCTCTGACTGTTCTCTACGCGTCTCAAGCGGCAACCTATGTCGCGGCCGCGATATTGTCACGGCGCGCGGGCCACCGCGATCTGAGCTTCTGTTACTCGGCTTCGGCGCTGTTGCACTGGGCATTCGCCGCCTGCCATCTGATGCGCTTCGATTGAGCGGCGTAGGAAACCGGCTCCGTCCGTTCCTTATTACGATGGACGCCATTTAGCTGCTTATGTGAAAAAGATCTGCCCACCGATACTGGTCCGTGCTTGCACAAGCGCAAAGACGCCGGACGCTGATATACAATAGCTATCCGCGCGGCCGGCGCCTTTCTCGTGAAATCTCGCGTCAAAACGTGTGAGAGGCGCGTCGCGGCCAGCGCCGGAGCGCGCGCGGATCGCGCCAAAGCGGGCGAAACGGTGTTCGTCGGGGCGCATGGGGAGCGCTGATCGCAGCGCCGGAAATTCATTGATTGCTTGGAGGCGATTGTGCAAACAATAGGCAAATCCGCCGCCAATCTCGGACGCGCGCCTCCATTCACTGGTGGACGGAATGTTTGTAGCGACTTCTGATTTAGAGAAGTATTTTCTATAAATTTCTGTCTTTCTGTGGTATGGTTTTGGGTGGTCGGGCTTGCAAGCGTCTTCTGTCGAACCGCCGGGCGAAGTGGAAGCGGCGGACGGGACGCGGACGGCATCGGTCGGCTCAAGAAACGCGAATTCAAGTTTTTCGCTTGCAAGCTATTGAAATCGCACGATGGGGATAGGAAAAAATTTGGAGGCGCGGGAGTCTTGTATTGAAATCATTGGGGTTTCTTTAAAGGGCGATGGCCTGAATCTCGTCCAAAGCGCGCCAAACAAGGATTTTGCAAGGGGCGCAAATCGGCTTCGGCGCCGCCAAACCCCCGCTCAATGCGCCTCGTCCCAATTGTCCGCCGCCCGCGCATCGACCTGTAGCGGCACACTGAGCTGCAGCGCCGGCATCGGCGCCTCGACCATTACTTTGGCGACGAGCTTGATCGTCGCCTCGACCTGGGTCAGCGGCGCTTCGAACACCAGTTCGTCATGCACCTGCAGCAGCATCTGCGCGTCGAGTTTGGCAGCGCCGAGCGCGTCGTCCATGCGGATCATCGCGCGGCGGATGATGTCGGCGGCCGAGCCCTGCAGCGGCGCGTTGATCGCGGCGCGCTCGTTGAAGGCGCGCTCGGACGGGTTGGAGGCGTTGATGCGGGGATAATGGCATTTGCGGCCGAAAATGGTGCGCACGAAGCCGTCGGCGCGCGCCGCTTTTTTCGTCGTCTCCATATAGTCGCGGATGCCGGGAAAACGTTCGAAATATTTGCGGATATAGGCGCCCGCCTCCTCGCGCGGAATGCCGAGCTGGTTGGCGAGGCCGAACGCCGAAATGCCGTAGATGATGCCAAAATTGATCGCCTTGGCGCGCCGCCGCACTTCGCCCGGCATGTCCTTGACGGGCACGCCGAACATTTCGGAGGCCGTCATCGCGTGAATGTCGAGCCCGTCGGCGAACGCTTTCTTGAGCTGGCCGATGTCGGCGACATGGGCGAGCAGGCGCAATTCGATCTGACTGTAATCGGCCGAGATCAGGGCATGGCCAGGGGTTGCCACAAAGGCGCGGCGGATCTTGCGCCCTTCGTCGTTGCGCACCGGAATGTTCTGCAGATTGGGATCGGACGACGACAGTCGCCCGGTCGTCGTCGCGGCGAGCGCATAGGAGGTGTGCACGCGCTTGGTGTTCGGATTGACGAAGGCCGGCAGCGCGTCGGTATAGGTCGATTTCAGCTTGGCGATCTGACGCCATTCGAGGATGCGCGCAGGCAATTGATGGCCCTCGGCGGCCAGATCATCGAGCGCATTGGCCGAGGTCGACCAGGCGCCCGTCGCGGTCTTCTTGCCGCCGGGCAGGCCCATCTGGCCAAACAGAATATCGCCAAGCTGCTTGGGCGAGCCGAGGTTGAAAGGCGCGCCGACAAGCCCATGAATCTCCGCTTCGAGCCGCGCCATGCCTTGCGCGAATTCACCCGACAGGCGCGAGAGAATGTCGCGATCGATCGCAATGCCACGCCGCTCCATCCGCGCCAGCGGCACGACAAGCGGTCGCTCCAGCGTCTCATAGACATGGGTCATGCCTTCGGCAGGCAGGCGGGGCTTGAGTGCGCGCCACAGGCGCAGCGTCACATCGACATCCTCGGCGGCGTATTCGGTCGCCTTGTCGATGGGGACACGGGCGAAGCCGATGAAATTCTTGCCCGAACCGGCGACATCGGCGAAATGGATCGTCTTATGAGCAAGCCAGCGCTCGGCCAAAGCATCCATGCCATGGCCTTCATTGGTGGCGCCGGCGTCAAGCGCGTAGGAAAGCAGCATCGTATCGTCGATGGGCGCCGCCTCGATGCCGCGCTGCGCGAAGACGTGCCAATCGAATTTCACATTCTGGGCGATCTTGAGGATTCCCGGCGCCTCCATCATCGGCTTCAGCAGAGCGAGCGCTTCGCTTTCGGCGAGCTGGCCAGGCAGAAGTTCGCCGCCGCCAAACAGATCGCCCTGCCCAGCGTTGCGATGGCCGAGCGGCACGTAACAGGCGCGGCCCGGCGCGACGCAGAGCGAGAATCCGACGAGATCGGCCTGGATGGGATCGAGCGAACTCGTTTCCGTGTCGAACGCGACGATTCCGGCCTCGAAGGCTTCATCGATCCAACGCTGCAATTCTTGCGGCGTTGTCACCGTGGCGTAAGCGGCGCGGTCGATCTTCGCCTCGCGCGCCTCGGCGAGGCGGCTGGCGGCGAACACCTTTGGATTCAATGCGCCAGGCAATGCGGCCGGGGTTTCGGCTTTATCGGCAGGCGGCGGCCTCTGCGCGCGAGGCTCGACCGCTTCGCCATTGCGCCCGCGCCAGCCGCCGGCGCCGACGAATTCAGGGGCCGCTTCGATCTCGCCCGCTTCAACGCCATAGATTTCGGCGACGCGCCGCGTGATCGTGGTGAATTCGAGCGCCTTGAGAAACGCGACAAGGCGCTTGGCGTCCGGCGCGGCCAGCGTCAGATCGTCGAGCGGCACTTCGAGCGCAACATCCTGAATGAGCGTCACCAGCGTCTTCGACAGGCGGATCAACGCGACGGAATCCGGATTGGTCAAAACCTCGCGGCGCTTGGGCTGTTTGATTTCGCCGGCGCGCGCGAGCAGCGTTTCGAGATCGCCATATTCGGCGATGAGCTGCGCCGCCGTCTTCACCCCGATGCCGGGCGCGCCCGGCACATTGTCGGTCGAATCGCCCGCGAGCGCCTGGATGTCGATCACCTTGTCGGCGCCGCCGCCAAAATAGGCGAAGACCTCGTCGGGGCCGATGCGCCGCTCCTCGCGATCGCCTGACGCCGGGTCGTACATGGCGACGCCCGGCTGGACGAGTTGCATCAGGTCCTTGTCGGCGGAAACGATCAGCACATCAGCGCCGCGTTCGCGCGCCTGGCGTGCGTAGGTCGCAATCAAATCGTCGGCCTCGTAGCGGTCCTGCTCGATCGGCGCGAGGCCGAAAGCGCGGACGGTGTCGCGCATCAACGGAAATTGCGGCACGAGATCTTCGGGCGGATCGGGCCGATGGCCCTTGTAGGGCGGATAAAGCTCCTTACGGAACGAATTTTCCGACTTGTCGAAAATGATCGCCAGATGCGTCGGCTTGATGCCCGCCGCGCCATCGCGCACGAATTGCAGCAGCTTGGTCGCGAACAGGCGAACGGCGCCAACCGGCAGACGGTCTGACCGGTAATTATATTTCTGATCCTGGCGGATCGATTGAAAATAGGCGCGAAAGACGAAGGACGAGCCGTCGACCAGAAAAACATGGTCGCCGGGACCGACGGGGCGAGGGTTTTGAGTCATAGCGCCAGTTTAGACAAACCTGCCCACTGGCGCCATCGATTCGCGCGAGACAATGCGAGCCTCGCGCGGCAATCAGCGCGCGGCGGTCGCGCTCCCTCCTGCGGCGGCCTCGACAGCACGGCGGAAAGCGCCCTCCAGCGTCACCGCGAAATTATAGTGCTGCGCCGAGAATGGCATTGTGCTGTCAGGCGCGACCGAGCGATAGCCGACAAAGACCCCGAGCAGACGTCCGCCGCTCGCATTGAGAACGGCGCCGCCCGAGGCGCCGACGCCCGCGTCGCAATCGAAAGAAAATTCGCGCGTGCCTTCCGATCCCGAAGAGAGCGCATCATGCAGCCGGCAGTTTTCCATCGACATGACATGGCCCGAACCCCAGTCGCTATGACCGCGCGCAACGAACCGAATGTCTTCGGCGGCCTGGGCCGGAGCGCCCAACCCATAAGGCGTGGCGCCCTTGACGGAGCGAAGAAGCCGCGCGACCGCCCAATCATGCACGGCCGGTTTGGAATAGGGGTCCTTGTTCCCAGAGACCACGGACGCCACATCGATCGCCGTGGTGACTTCCTGGTCGGCGACCGTCGCGGTGAAGAAGCAATGGGCGCTGTCGCCGCGCAATTGGCCATGCTCGTCGAACAGCACATGGGCGGCGGTCGTGATGACATTGTCGGCAAGCGTCAATTGGCCCGCGCCGCGCGCATTGCCGCAATGAATGACGCCGGAGGCGGCGTGTCGCCGTTTGACGTCGCCAAGGTCGAGATGGTTTTCGCTGGCGAATTGCTCGGCCGTCAGCCGCGGATGGTCGCCAAAGACCACGACGGGCACAAGCGGAAGCGTATGCAAGGCCTCCAAATCCATCGGATGCGCCGGACCCGCCTGGGCCTCGATGCACGCAAAGAGACAAAAACCTGATGCAATTGCCGCACGGATGATATGAAACATCAAAAGAGAGCCTCCCACCATGGCGAACCAGGGCTAGCAAAAATCGGGCCATTCGGCCTCTTGCGCGCCGACCTGTCGGGAAGCACACATTTTTGTGATTGAGACGCATGATTAATACTGCAACAAAAATGTCAAGTTTGACTTGCCTGATCTCGCTCGATAATTCGGCGTACGTGGCTTTTGCGCCATAGGAAGCGGCCCCGCGCGCAATGAGCCTTTCCCTTCAGCAGCGATATGGCGAACTTGTCGCCGCCAACCGGCTTGAGCCTGACCCGGCGCAAATGACGCTGATCGAGCGGCTGGACGCCCTCCTGGCGCGCCTTGCGGACTATGTTCCGGCGCGGCCGCCCAATGCGCTTGAGCGCCTGATCGGCGTCCGGCCCGCCGAAGCGCCGCGCGGCCTCTATATTTTCGGCCCGGTCGGACGCGGCAAAACGTTGCTGATGGATTTGTTCTTCGAGGCGGCCCCGGCCAAGGCTAAGCGCCGCGTGCATTTTCACGCTTTCATGGCCGACGTCCACGCGCGCATCCATCAATGGCGGACGCACCGCAGGGCCGGCGAGGTCGCCGGCGAAGACCCGATCGCGCCCGTGGCGGCCGACATGGCGGCGCAAGCGTGGCTGCTGTGCTTTGACGAATTCAGCGTCAGAGACATCGCCGATGCCATGATTCTGGGGCGTCTCTTCACCCAACTTTTCGTGGCGGGAGTCGTCGTCGTCGCCACGTCGAACGTGGCGCCGGACGATCTCTACAAGGACGGGCTCAACCGGGCGCTTTTTTTGCCCTTCATCGCGATGCTGCATCAGCGGCTCGAGATTTGCGCGCTCGAGGCGCGGACCGATTTCAGGTTGGAAAAGCTCGCGCGCGCGCCGGTTTATTACTGCCCGCCCGACGCGGCGGCCAAGTCCGCGCTCGATGATGCGTTCAAGCGCTTGACGGGCCATGAACATGGCGCGCCCGCCGAGATCGCGCTACTGGGCCGCTCCCTGAAGATTCCCGAGGCGTCGGACGGCGTTGCGCGATTCTCCTTCGACGATCTCTGCCGCCAGCCGCTTGGCTCGTCCGATTTTCTCGCCATCGCCCAGCGTTTCCACACCGTGCTGATCGACCACATCCGGGTGATGAGCCGCGACCAGCGCAACGAGGCCAAGCGCTTCATCAATCTGATCGACACGCTCTACGATCAGCGCGTCAAGCTGATCGCCTCGGCCGAGGCGGAGCCGAATGCGCTGTTTTTGGGCGAGGACGGTTATGAGGTCTTCGAATTCGACCGGACCGCCTCGCGCCTCATCGAAATGCGCTCCGCCGACTATCTTGCGCTCGCTCATGGCCATTCCGGATCGAGCGCGTCAGGCGATATGGGGGGATTGATCGAAACATAGAGCGGGCGAGGGCCGCCAGCGCGCTCAATCCTCGATTTTTGGCCCCTCACGCAGATAGTCGCGCGGCGGCGCGCCGAGCATGCGTTTGAACATGGTCGTGAAGGCGGCGACGCTGTCATAGCCAAGATCGAAAGCGACGCTCGTCACCGGCTCGCCGCGGGCAAGGCGCGGCAAGGCCGCGAATAGGCAACACTGCTGACGCCATGTCGACAGGCTGACGCCGGTCTCGCGGCGAAAGGCGCGGGTAAAGGTGCGGCGGCTCATGGCGAGCGCATCGGCCCAGTCGTCGATCCTGGCGCGCGGCGAGGGCGCCTCGACGAAGCCACGGCAGAGCTCTGCGAAACGCGGATCGGTGGGAAACGGCAGGCCGAGCGGCTTTTCCGGCAGGCGCGGAATCTCCTGCAGGATCAGCGCCATGACGAGGGCCGCCCGGCTTCCTGACTCATAGTCGAACGGCAGCGTCACGGCCTCGACGATGAGACTGCGCATCAGTTCCGTCATGCCGACGACGCGGCATCGCTCGGGCAGCCCGGCGATCGCATCGGCGACGACATAGAGGGAACGCATCATCACCGCGCCCAGCATCTCGACCGAATGCGGGACGCCGGCCGGAATCCAGAGCGCGTGCTCGGGCGGCACCATCCAGCGGCCTTCGCTCGTCGCCACCGTGACCACGCCCGAAAGCGCATGCAGCAATTGCGACCGGCCGTGCTGGTGCAGGGGAACGAGATAGCCCGCCGGATAGTCGCTCGCCAGCGCGACAACCTGGCCAGGCGATCGCTCCAGCCAACCTATCCGGAGTTCGTGCAGCGCCCCGATATCCATCCCGGCCGGCGGATGACGCAAGATCTCGGCCGTTTCCATATCGCGGTCCAACGATTTGAGTGCGGTCCCGTCGGTCATCTCGGCTGCAGTCTCATCTGGGGTGACAGTCCAGCTCCGTCCCGTTCGTCGTCTTTAGGGCGCATCCTCTGCTGGGCGGCGCCGCGGCTTTCGCACATCTTTGTGGCCCAGTTGCGAAAGAATTAGACCAAATCACGAAAGCAGGTCACGCGGCAAGGCGTATTGTGCCGCTGTCCGGCGGCGCCCTACGAGATCGCGCCCGGCGGACTTATGGAGCCACCCGTGACCAACGCCACTGTGACGGCCGATCGTACGGCCGCGAACAACACTGCCTTCACAATCATCGCTGCGATCAGCTTCTGTCATCTCCTCAACGACATGATGCAATCGCTGATCTCGGCGCTCTATCCGATGCTCAAGACCAATTATGGCCTCGACTTTGGCCAGATCGGCCTGCTCACCTTCACATTCCAGGTGACTGCCTCGCTCCTGCAGCCGTTGATCGGCGTCTATACGGATAAACGGCCGCAACCCTATTCGCTCTCGGTTGGCATGGGCTTTACGCTGGTCGGATTGATCTTGCTCGCCTTCGCCGATCGCTATTGGCTGCTGCTCGTCGCCTCGGCCATGGTCGGCATGGGCTCGTCGGTGTTCCATCCCGAATCCTCGCGCGTCGCGCGGATGGCGTCCGGCGGGCGCCATGGCCTTGCCCAATCTTTGTTCCAGGTTGGCGGCAATTTCGGCTCGGCGCTCGGGCCGTTGGTCGCAGCCTTCATCGTGCTGCCGCGTGGGCAGTCGAGCGTCGCCTGGTTCTCGCTCGCCGCGCTCGTTGCGATGATCATCCTGTGGCAGGTCGGCAATTGGTACAGCGCTCACCGGGCGGCGACGGGCAAGCAGCGAAGCCCTAGCGCCACGATCGCGCTGCCGCGCCGCAAGGTCTTGATCGCGCTGACGGTGCTTGGCGTCCTGGTGTTCTCGAAATATGTCTACATGGCCAGCCTGTCGAGCTATTACACCTTCTATCTCATCCACAAGTTCGGCCTGTCGGTGCGCGACGCGCAGCTCCTGCTGTTCGTCTTCCTCGGCGCAGTGGCGGCCGGCACGATCATCGGCGGCCCGATCGGCGACCGGTTCGGGCGCAAATACGTGATCTGGGGCTCAATCCTCGGCGTCCTGCCCTTCACCCTCGCCATGCCCTACGCCAACCTCGAATGGACGATTGCGCTCACCGTAGCGATCGGCCTGATCCTGGCCTCGGCCTTCTCGGCGATCATCGTCTTCGCCCAGGAACTGGTGCCCGGCAAAGTGGGCCTGATCGCGGGCCTGTTCTTTGGCTTCGCTTTCGGCATTGGCGGCATTGGCGCGGCAGTGCTCGGCGAAGTCGCCGACATCAAGGGCATCGACTTCGTCTATAACGTCTGCTCCTATCTGCCGGCGCTCGGCCTCCTCACCTTGTTCCTCCCCAATATCGAGGGGTCGAAAAGGAAGACGCTCAAGCCTTCGACCCCATGACCTCGTTCGACCCCGACCGTCCCGAAGCGGACGGCGGGGCCGATTTCCGCCTCAGCGCTTCGGGTCATGAATCCGGTCGACGAGTGGCGCTCTTTCGCATTCCATGCCAGCATTTGCGCCTCGCCCCGCATGGGCGCGGGAGTCCCTTCGTTTGCCTCGATCCTCATCCAGCGAACCCGTCGAGGCCCGCATCCTCGAAACGGCCCGTGCGCATGTGCGCAAGTTTGGCGCGGCGCGCGCGACGATCGTCGGCATCGCCCAGGAATCGGGCATGACGCACGCCAATGTCTATCGTTATTTCCCCTCGAAGGACGCCTTGCTAGAGGAAGTCACGGCGTCATGGCTGCGCCCGCTCGAAGCGCGCCTGCGCGAAGCCGCCGACGGCGCCGATCCCGCCTATGATAAATTAGAGCGCATGCTGCTCGCCATCCATCGCGTCTACCGGCAAAAACTGGAGACCGACCCGGCTTTGTTCGACCTGCTCGTCGACGCGCTCGATAAAGCGAAGGGGAGCGTGCGCAAACATCGCGCGCGAGTGCAGTCGGAAATTCAGCGCGTCGTCGAGGAAGGCGTCGCGTCGGGCGCCTTCGCGATGGCCGACCGGCGCCGCGCCCTGTCGCTGGTCTTCGACGCCGCGCATCGCTTCATTCATCCGCTCGCCATGCGCCTCGACGCGGAGGCTGCAGGCCCCGCGATCGAGGATCGCTTCGAACGGATTATCGCTTTGGTGCTGCGCGCGCTACGTTCGGGGCGGGTTTAGACCCGCAGCGGCATCAGCACGAAGAGAGCCGCCGCACCATCGCGATCCTGGATGATGGTCGGCGAACCCGGATCGGAGAGTTTGAGCAGCGCCGTATCGCTCGAAAGCTGGCCAGCGATGTCGAGGAGATAGCGCGCGTTGAAGCCGATTTCGATCGGCGCGGAATCGTAATCGACCTCGATCTCCTCGCTCGCCGAGCCGGAATCCGGATTGTTGACGGAAAGAACCATCTTGCCGTCGCCGATCGACAATTTGATCGCGCGGCCGCGCTCGGACGAAATGGTCGAGACGCGGTCGACCGCCTTGGCGAACGGCTCCTTGTCGACGACCAGCCGCTTGTCGTTATTGGCTGGAATGACGCGCCCGTAATCGGGAAAGGTGCCGTCGATCAGCTTGGTCGTCAGCACGACGTCGCCGAAGCGAAAGCGCGCCTTGGCGGTCGACAATTCGATGACGATCTCCTGGGCCAAATCCTCGATCAGCTTCTGGATTTCATTGACGGCCTTGCGCGGCACGATCACGCCGGGCATGCCCGCGGCCCCTTGGGGAGCGGGCAATTCGACGCGGGCCAGGCGATGCCCATCGGTGGCGACGGCGCGCAGCATCGCGGCGCCGTCGACCTCCGTCACATGCAGGAAAATGCCGTTGAGATAATAGCGCGTTTCCTCGGTCGAGATGGCGAATTGCGTATTGTCGATCAGCTTCCTCAGATCGCCGGAGGACAAAGCGAAGCGATGCGAAAGATCGCCTGTGGTCAAATCGGGAAAGTCGGAGGCCGGCAGACATTGCAGATGGAAGCGCGCGCGGCCCGAGCGCAGCAGGAGCTGGCCGACCTCACCCGACATTTCGAGCGAGACTTGCGCGCCTTCGGGCAGTTTGCGGACGATTTCATAAAGGACATGGGCGGGCACAGTGGTCGAGCCCTCCTGCGCGACGTCGGCCGGCGCCGATTCCGTCGCCTCCAGATCGAGGTCGGTCGCCTTGAGCGTCAACTGGCGCTCCCGCGCCTCGATCAGCACATTCGACAGGATCGGGATCGTATTGCGCCGCTCGACGATGCGATGCACATGCCCCAGAGCCTTGAGCAGGGCCGTCCGCTCCAACGTGACCTTCATCGCAACATCCCAACCTTGCCAATCAACCCGGACAGTCTCGACCCCGACCAGCTTTTCAAGCCGCGCGAATGAAGTCCGGCCCCATCGCGTGGGGGCGCGACTTTGCCAAGGCGTCGGCCAATCCGCAAGGGCGGTGCGCGCCTCGGGCAAGGTTTTCAAGCATTATTCGCGCCACCCCTCGTCCAGCCCCACAACCTTAACTGGCCCTTAAATCGCCGCCTTTAGTTTCGATGTCAGCGGGCGGCGAGCGTCGAAGTGCTTTTCGAACGACGACCGGAGCAGCGGGATCTTGGCATGTTTGGCCTAGGGGGCAGGCGAAACGGGGAGCGAATTGAGCCGCGTCTCGACGATTCGGGGCGGGGCCGCGCCGGGCGCTATGACCTGCGCGCCGATCCCGACGACCGGCCCGCGCCCAAGCCAAGACGACCGGCGAGCAAGGAACGCCGGCGCGGCAAGGGCAAGCGCGAGGGCGGGCGCTCTAGGCTCGGGCGACTGTTCTATTGGTGTTTTGTCCTGGGCGTCTGGGGCGCCATAGGCCTCGCCGGCCTGTTGATCTATTACGCGAGCCAATTGCCGCCCATCGACCAGCTCGCCGTGCCCAAGCGGCCGCCCAATATCGCCATTCTGGCCGATGACGGCGCGTTGATCGCCAATCGCGGCGACACCGGCGGCGCGGCGGTGCATTTGAGCGACCTGCCCCCCTACCTGCCCAAAGCCTTTGTCGCGATCGAGGATCGGCGTTTCTACTCGCATTTCGGCATCGATCCGATTGGCATCAGCCGTGCGATCTTTCGCGACGTGAGCGGGCGCGGCGGCATGGAGGGCGGCTCGACGCTGACCCAGCAGCTCGCGAAGAACCTGTTCCTCACACAGGAGCGCACGCTCTCGCGCAAGATCCAGGAGGCGATCCTCGCGCTCTGGCTGGAGCGCAAATATTCGAAGGATCAGATTCTCGAACTCTATCTCAACCGCGTCTATTTCGGTTCGGGCGCCTATGGCGTCGAGGCGGCGGCGCAGAAATATTTCGGCAAGAGCGCCAAACTGGTGAACCTATCGGAAGCCGCCGTTCTGGCCGGGCTGATGAAATCGCCCTCCAAGCTCGCCCCCAACCACAATCTCGACGCCGCCAATGCGCGCGCCGCGCAGGTGATTACCGCTATGGCCGAACAGGGCCATATCACCGAGGCGATGGCCAAATTGGCGCTGGCGAAGCCCGCGACGGTCGTCCGCGAAAAAGGCTCGGGATCGATCAACTACGCCGCCGATTACGTGATGGACATGCTCGACGACACCGTCGGCGCGATCGACGAAGACATCGTCGTCACCACCACGCTCGATGAAAAGATGCAAGCGCTCGCCGAACATGCGCTGACTGACGAACTCAACGCCAAGGGCGAAAAATATGGCGTCGGCCAGGGCGCGCTGGTCGCGCTCACCCCCGACGGCGCCGTCAAGGCGCTGGTCGGCGGGCGCAATTATGCCGACAGCCAATTCGATCGCGCGGTCGCCGCCAAACGCCAGCCGGGTTCGGCGTTCAAGCCGTTCGTCTATCTCAGCGCGCTGGAGAAGGGTCTGACGCCTGACACGGTGCGCGAAGATGGGCCGATCACCGTCAAGGGCTGGAACCCGGAGAATTATTCCAAGGAATATTTCGGTCCGGTGACGCTGACCAAGGCGCTTTCGCTTTCGCTCAACACGGTGGCGGTGCGGCTCGGCCTTGAAGTCGGCCCCAAAACGGTGGTGAAAACCGCGCATCGCCTGGGAATAGCGAGCGATCTCGAACCGAATGCCTCGATCGCGCTTGGCACGTCCGAAGTCACGCCGCTCGAACTCGTCTCGGCCTATGCCGCTTTCGCCAATGGCGGCATCGGCGTGCAGCCGCATGTGATCTCGCGCGTGCGCACCGCCAACGGCAAACAGCTTTATGCGCGCAAGAATGCGAGCTTTGGCCGGGTGATCGATCCGCAATATGTCGCGATGATGAACGAAATGATGGAAGAGACCCTGCTGACCGGCACTGCGCATAAGGCGGAACTGCCGGGGTGGCAGGCGGCGGGCAAGACCGGCACCAGCCAGGAATGGCGCGACGCCTGGTTCGTCGGCTACACCTCCTATCTCGTCGCCGGCGTCTGGCTCGGCAATGACGACGGGACGCCGACCAAGAAAGTCTCGGGCGGCAATCTACCGGTCGAAATCTGGAGCCGCTTCATGAAGGCGGCCCACGAGGGCGTGCCGGTCGCGGCATTGCCCTCCGGCGTCTGGCGCAACGCCGACACGCCGGTCCCCGAAAGCGCGCCGCCGACCGCACCGCCCGATCCTCCGGCCGCTCCGATCCCTCTGGCCGCCGGACAACCCTTGACGATCAACAGGGGCGGCATCGCCTTGCAAGGCGCGCCGATGCAGAGCGCGCCAATGCCGGTCGCCCCGGCGCGGCGCGACATCGCGCCGGTGAACGCGCCCGATATCCCCGTGCCGCCCGCTTCAATTCCCAATGTCGGGGGCGCCAAACCCGCCTCGCCGCAGCGCGACAGGAGCCTGCTGGGCAAGCTGTTTGGCGGCGCCTGACGGCCGCCCGACTCCTTATCCTCCCCTTGGCCGCGAGAACCGGCTAAGTTGCGCCGCGAACAACAGGCTAAGGCCTCGGAGGAAATCGCCATGCCCGTCAACAGACAATTCGTTCTCGATTCCCGGCCCGCGGGTCATGTGGCGCCTTCGAACTTCAGGCTTGTCGAGACGCCGATCCCGACGCCCGGCGCCGGGCAGGCTTTGGTGCGCCATCATTATCTCTCGCTCGATCCCTATATGCGCGGGCGGCTCAACGATTCCAAATCCTACGCCAAGCCGCAGCAAGTGGGCGCCGTCATGGGCGGCGGCGCGGTCGGCGAGATCGTCGCTTCGAACAATCCGCGCTTCAAGCCCGGCGACAAGGTCGTCGGCATGGGCGGCTGGCAGGAATATTCGCTGAGCGACGGCAGCGGCCTCAATGTCGTCGACGCCACGCGCATTCCGATCCAGGCCTATCTTGGACCCGTCGGCATGCCGGGCGTCACCGCCTGGTATGGCCTCAACAAGATCATCGCGCCCAAGAAGGGCGAGACGATCGTCGTTTCGGCGGCGACGGGGGCGGTGGGTTCCGTCGTCGGCCAACTCGCCAAGATCGCGGGCGCCAAGACGGTGGGGATCGCGGGCGGCCCCGACAAATGCGCCTATGCGCGCGAAGAGCTCGGCTATGACCTCTGCGTCGATCACAAATCGCCCGATTTCGTCGCTGAACTGAAAGCGGCGCTGCCCGACGGCGTCGACGGATTGTTCGAGAATGTCGGCGGCGTGCCTTTCGCCACCTGCATGAGCCGGCTCAACACTTTCGCGCGCATCGCCGTCTGCGGATTGATCGCCTCTTACGAAGGCGCGCCGACCGGCCTCGACAATGTCGGCACGCTGTTGATCACGCGCAGCAAGATCGAGGGCTTCATCGTGTCCGACCATCTCGCGCTTTGGCCGCAGGCCCTCAAAGAACTCGCCGGCCATGTCGCGGAAAAGCGCATCCGCTATCGCGAGACGATCGCGCAGGGGCTGGAGAAGACGCCGGAGGCCTTTATCGACATGCTCAAGGGCCGCAATTTCGGCAAGCAATTGGTGAAGCTGATCTGATTGGGAATTTGCTTGGAAAACGCCCAATCAGCCGGCTCATGCAGATAGCCGGCGATTTGCCCCTTTGTAAAGATTGACGTTTTCCAGAGCCCTCGAAAATTTTATTTAACAGGAATGAGCGTTATCAAGGACTTGCAAGCGAAAAACGGGAAAAAATAGCACCCAAGCCGGCCGCTGTTTGAGCCGCCGTTCGACAGCCCAATTGACGAGATGATGAGCGCCCGCGATCCTTTGGCGCCCGCCTGCAGAACTGCCTTCGAACGTCCGGCGATCTCCCTGGATCAATTCTTTAAAATAGAACATTGGCGTATTGTATCATAAAAAACAGAAACCGCCAGATTAATCCACCCTCGACAGTTTTGTTGCGCTGGCGCCCCTCGCCCCTAAGGACAAGGAGCCGCCGCCTCACACCGGCGGCGGATTGCGTTCAGCAAAGCCGCGCTGATGCCAATAGGGATAGGCGAGCGGAGCGGCGCTCGCCTTGTCGAGCAGCGCGATCTGGTCGGCTGTCAGGCTCCAGCCGACGGCGCCCAGGTTCTGACGCAATTGTTCTTCGTCGCGCGCGCCGATGATCAGCGTCGCGACGGTCGGGCGCCGCAGCAGCCAGTTCAGCGCGATCTGCGGCACGGATTTACCGGTCTGCCTGGCGACTTCGTCGAGCGCATCGACGACCCCGTAGAGATAGTCGTCGCTCATCTGCGGGCCGTTGTCGGCCGTCTTATGCAAGCGGCTCAGTTCGGGCAGCGGCGCGCCGCGCCGGATCTTGCCGGTCAGCCGGCCCCAGCCGAGCGGGCTCCAGACAACCGCGCCGACGCCCTGGTCGAGGCCGAGCGGCATCAGCTCCCATTCGTAATCGCGCCCGACCAGCGAATAATAGGTCTGGTTGGCGACATAACGGGGATAGCCGTAACGATCGGCCGCGCTGAGCGATTTCATCAGATGCCAGCCGGAGAAATTGGAGGCGCCGACGTAACGTATCTTGCCCGCGCGCACGAGATCGTCGAGCGCCGACAGCACTTCCTCGACCGGCGTCAGCGCGTCGAAACCATGCAATTGGAAGAGGTCGATATAATCGGTGCCAAGCCGTTTAAGCGCGGCCTCGCAGGCCTGGATCAGATGGAAGCGCGACGAGCCCACATCATTGGCGGCCTCACCTGAACGGAACGTCGCCTTGGTCGAGACGATCACCTTGTCGCGCCGTCCCTTGATGGCGGTCCCGAGGATGCGCTCGGACTCGCCGGCCGAATAAATATCCGCGCTGTCGAACATCGAGACGCCGGCCTCAAGGCAGATGTCGACGATCCGGCGCGCGCCATTATCGTCGGTCGAGCCCCAAGCCTGGAAAAAATCACCCTTGCCGCCAAACGTGCCGCAGCCAAAACTCAGCACCGGAACCGTAAAACCCGATGCGCCCAACCGACGATATTCCATGAGAAATCCTTAAGTTCATTCTGCCGTCAATGAGAGCGGAGCGAAGCCATGACAGCAGCTCGATCCGTTCGCTCCGCCCATAGTCTTTCCCCCGCGCAAGCGATAGAAGAGCCCGTCCCGTAAGCCTGAGCCGCCCGATTCGCGCGCCCGCTTTCGGGCGAGGGGGAGATTCCTATGCCGATGCTCGCCGGATTCAGCGTATTCGCCATCATCCTTGTTCTATTCGTCCTCATCACGGTGATGATGGGGATTCGGCAGGTGCCGCAGGGTTATAATTACACGGTCGAGCGGTTCGGCCGCTACAACAAAACCCTCACGCCGGGTCTTGGCGTCATTATCCCTTATTTCGACCGCGTCGGCCGTAAATTGAACGTGATGGAGCAGGTGATCGACGTTCCCAGCCAGGAAATCATCACCAAGGACAATGCGACCGTCAAAGTCGACGGCGTCGCCTTCTTTCAGGTGCTCGACGTGCGGCGCGCGTCCTACGAAGTGTCCAATCTCGAACAGGCGCTGCTCAATCTCGTGATGACCAATATCCGCACGGTGATGGGCTCGATGGATCTCGACCAATTGCTGTCGCATCGCGACGAGATCAACGTGCGGCTGCTCACCGTCATCGACGCCGCCGCCTTGCCGTGGGGCATCAAGGTCACGCGCATCGAGATCAAGGATATCGAACCGCCCAAGGACCTCATCGAGGCGATGGGCCGGCAGATGAAAGCCGAGCGCGAAAAGCGCGCGGTCATCCTCGACGCCGAAGGCATGCGCCAGGCCGACATCACCCGCGCCGAAGGCAAAAAGGCGGCGGTCGTACTGGAGGCCGAAGGGCGCAAGGAAGCCGCCTTCCGCGACGCCGAAGCGCGCGAACGTTCGGCCCAGGCCGAGGCGGCCGCGACCAATATGCTGAGCAAGGCGCTCGCCGAGGGCGATCTGGCCGCGCTCAATTATTTCATCGCCGAAAAATATGTGAAGTCGATTCAGGCCTTGGCGGAAGCGCCGAACCAGAAGGTGTTCATCGTGCCGCTGGATCTGGCCTCGCTCGCCGGCACATTGGGGGGGCTTTCCGAGATCGCGGCGAGCGCGCTGGGCGAGGGACGCGCCGCCGACGCGTCGCGACCCGCGCGGCCACTGCGCAATGTCGTGCCGCCAACCCCGCCGGCTCCCACGCCGTTTGGGCCGACCACTCCAACCTGACAGGCCTGTGATGTCCGACATCGGCCTGTTTTCGCATGGCGACTATATCGTCTGGCTCGTCGCCGGGTTCATTCTCTGCGCGGCCGAAACAATCGCGCCCGGCGCATTTCTGATCTGGATCGGCGCGGCGGCGCTGATCCTTGGCGCGGTCGAATTCGTCTGGCCGCTGGAATTCACCGCGCAGCTTTTCCTGTTCGCTGCTTTGGTTGTCGTCCTCGTGATTATCGGGCGGCGAGTCTATGGCTCGCTCGACCGGCGCTCGGCGCCGCAACCGCTCAGCCGCGCGCATGGCCTCGTCGGCAAGGAATTCTTCCTCGACCAGCCGATCGAACGCGGCTTTGGCAATATCCGCGTCGACGACAGCGTCTGGCGCGTGACGGGCGAAGATATGGGCGCGGGCGCGAAAGTGCGGGTGACGGGGGTCGAGGAAGGATCGCTGCTGCGGGTGGCGAAGGTGTAACGCTCGCCAAGGCCAGAGCGAAAGCAACGGCGCCTCAATCGCGGGCATTTCTATCGCGATCGTTCGATTCCAATCAAAGAGAAGACGCGCCGGTCTTGTCGTGGCGCCCTGCGCCATATGCGCGCATTGGCGCGGACGCGCTACCGCGCCATTTCCCGCAATGTTAGCCTTCCGCGCGACAGAGGCAGGCGGACGAACGATGCGGCGCGCGGCGGAAACTTCTACGGCGGCGCTGATTGCAGCGGCGGAGGGGCTAGCGCCGCTGGTCTCGGCGCATCGAGCGGAACTCGTCCGATCGCGCGACCTGCCGGCGCCGCTCGCCGCGGCGCTGGAGGAAGCGGGGCTGACCCGGCTGTGGCTGCCGCGGGCGCTCGGCGGCGCGGAACTGTCGCCCGAAGACTATATCCGGGTGATCGAGGCGGTCGGCCGGCTGGATGGCGCGGTCGGCTGGTGCGCCGCCGTCGCAGCGAGCAATGCGCGGCTAGCGGGTCTGCTCGCGCCAGAGGTCGCCGCTTCGATGTTCGGCCCCGGCCGGGGCTGCCTGGTCGGTAGCGGCAATCCCGTCGGCGCGGCGACTGAAATTCCAGGCGGGGGCTGGCGCGTCAGCGGCCGCTGGAGCTATGGCAGCTTCATCCGCCACAGCGCCTGGACGATCGGCATGTGCACGATCCGGGAGACGGACGGCGCGCCGCGCCGGGATGAAGCCGGTCGCCCGGCTCTTCTTGCAGCGATCGTCCCGACGGAATCCGTACGCATCCACGACAATTGGGACGCCGGCGGCCTGCGCGCTAGCGGCAGCCATGACTTCGAGATGGAGGGACTAATCGCGCCCGCCGAGCGCACGATTCCGATGCGGGGCTTTGACGCCGCCGCGCCGATAAGAGGCCCGCTCGACGCGCTGCCATTCATCACCGCCTTCGCCATTGGCATCACGCCGGTGGCGCTGGGCGTAGCGCGGGCGGCGATCGAGGCGCTCATGGCGCTGGCCGGCCGCAAGACGCCATCCGGCGCGTCGGCGCCGTTAGGCGAACAGCCGGGCGTGCAGGCCGATGTTGCGCGAGCGGAAGCGGAATTGCGCTCGGCGCGCGCATTCCTGTTCGACGCGGTCGGGGAAATGTGGCAGGCGGCGCAGGCGGGAAACGCGCGCGAAGTCCGATTGCGGGCGCTGGTGCGGCTCGCGTGTTGGAATGCGCTGCGGGCCAGCAAACAAACGGTGACGCTGATGTATGAGGCGGCCGGCGGCAGCGCCCTCGATGAACGGCTGCCATTCGCCGCTTGTCTTCGCGACGTAAACGCCGCCGGCCAGCACCTGGCGTTCGCACAACGAAACTTGGAAGTGTTCGGGCGCGTGTTTCTCGGGATGACGCCGGGAACAGAAAGGTTTTGAGGCGGAGAAGCATCGCTTCGCTTGACTGCGGCTTGGCCGCTTGGCGGCCCGCGGGTGCTTCCTATCTCCCCGAGAACACCAATTCCTCCGCCCCACTTTGTTTCAGCTCAGCCTCCGAGCCCGTCAGCGTGATCGTCCTGCCGGCGCTCCATAGTGGAACCAGATCGCCGTAATGGCTTGAGAAGATATGCCCGGACTCGCCCGTCGCGATAATGAAACGCGTCTTGTCGGGATCGCCAAGGTCATAGAGGCCGCGGAAGCCGGCGGCATGGGCGCGGGCGAAGGGATGGTCCGGCTTCGGGTTGAACCCCTCGCCGCGGTCGAGCGTATAGAACCCGCCGCTGGCGGGCAGCGAGAGATCGCTCAAACGATCGAGCAGGGGCACATGGCTGTAGAGCTTGTGCGCCAATTGCGAGATATGCTCGGCGCCCCAGCGCCATTTCGTCATATCTTCGCCATCGCGCTGCGCCAGCAGAGCCAGGGATTCGTGGAGCGCGCGTTCGATCGTCTGACGGCAATCGGGATCGGGCTTTTGCGCAACGTCGCACCATTGCGGATGGTCGGTCAGCAGCGAGAATAGAGTCATCGCCGCATAGGGACCTTTTTCCGCCAGATGGAGGCCGGTTTTCTCGTCGATCATGATGCGGCGCAGGGCGCTGAGCCACGCCTCAAAAATCAGCGGCTCCGGCCGATCCTTGTCCATCTTGCCATCCCAACCCGCCAGCAAAGCGAGCGCCTGTTTGGCGCGCTCATCGGTAGGCGCGATGCGTTTGAGGAGCGGCAGAAAATCGGTCGCGGCCAGCGAGACAAGATCGGCCTGCATCGCGGCGGATGTGTCGAGCGAATGCTTGTCGATCGTATCGAAGAATTGCTGGATGCGGCGCGCCCGATAAGGCTCTTCCCAATCGCGCCCGAACGTGGGGACATTATCGTCCGGCACATTGGCGTTGTTGGCGTTGAACAGGAAGCCGGTCGGCGGATTATAGGCTTGCGGCAATTGGGCGAAGGGCACGAAGCCCATCCAGTCTTTTTCGCCGCTCGCCCCGTCCGCGGGCGTCAGCCCGTCGCCCGATTTGCGCAAAGGCACGAGGCCGGGGCTAATGAAGCCGATATTGCCCGCGATATCGGCGAAGACGATGTTCTGAGTCGGCGTCTGATATAATTTCAGCGCTTCGAGAAACTGATCCCAATTTTCGGCGCGGTTGACGCGCATCAGCGCCTCGGTCGTCGTGTCGTGATCGCCAAGACCGGTAAAGGCGAGCGCAATAACCTTGCCATCGCCGGCCAGCGACGCCAACCCTTTTTCAATATCCGAGAGAACCGGCCCGTGCCGGGTCGCGCGCACTTTCAGGACGATGTCGGGCGCATTTTTGACATGGATGATTTCGTCGTGCGTGGCGAAGGGCTCGGAGCCGCCGGGCGTCAGATATTGCGTGGGGCTTTTCGGATCGATCGTCTCGATGAACAGATCCTGCGTATCGGTGTCGGCCGTCGTGAACCCCCAGGCGATATGATCGTTCTGCCCGAGCAGCACGCCGGGCACCCCCGGCACCGTGGCGCCTTTGATTGAAAGCTCCGGCGTCACGATGCGCGCGAGATACCACAGGATCGGCGCCTCCAGGCCGAGATGCGGATCATTGGCGAGGATCGGCTTGCCGGTCTGCGTGCGGGCGCCCGAAATGACCCATTCGTTGGAGGCGCCGTGATCAAGCGAAATAAGCGCGCCGAGTTGATCGCGAGCCGACGGAAGCTCCGAATGCCTGGAATTGCTGACCGGAAGCGTCGTGATTGGAGAACCGGCTGGAGCGCCGGGAAACAGCAGCCGCGCCATATCGGGCGGTATTTTTTGCGCGAGTTCGGCGCGCGCTTCCTCGAGCGCGTAATTATTGCTGAGCTGCAGGCTCATCAGCTTGCCCCAGACCAGCGAATCGGCCGGCTGCCACGGCTCGGGGTCGTCGCCGAGAATCAGGAATTCGGGCGGCAGCCGGCCCTTGTGACTTGTCAAGAACGCATTCACGCCATCGGCATAGGCCTGGTAATAGGCTTGCGTTTCGGGGCTGAGAGCCGCAAAGCTGCTGGTCGCCAGACGATAAAAGCCCAGAGTGCGGATGAATTTGTCGATTCCGACGAGATCGGCGCCCGCGACCTCGGCAAGCCTGCCCTGCCCGGCGCGGCGCTGGATTTCCATCTGATAGAGCCGCTCGCTCGCGTGGATGTAGCCTAGCGCGCGCGCGGAATCGTTCATCGAAGGCGCGAAAATATGGGGGACGCCGTGGAGGTCGCGATAGACCCGCACTTCGCCCGAGAGGCCCGGCAAGCGCGCGGCGCCGCTGTAATCGGGCATCGCCCGGTAGAAGAGGAAGGCGACGGCGCCCGCGGCGAGAACGACGAGCGCGACGACGAGAATCAACGCCCATTTCAGCAGACGAACGATCATGGGGCCTCCCTGGGTTGAACCGTCGGCGCGAGATTCCCCTTTGCCGTCGCGGCGTAGTCAATCGCGTTTGCCGGCGCTTGTCCATGAACGGGCGCATCGGGATTCTGGGCTTGTCCCAATACAAAAGAATGACGCGGCGGCTCTTGTCTATTGACTGGGGGTCGTGGATGGTTCGCCTCGTCGAATTGGCGCCTCGAAGGGCGCATAGCGGGGGAGACGGAACATGCTTCGAGCCATTCTGAGGGCGGGCCTGGCGGCGGGCGCGATCGTCGCGGCGAGCGCGGCTTTCGCCGACGACGATGTCGTCAATATCGGCCTGATCCTGCCGATGACCGGGCAGGCCGCCAGCACTGGCAAACAGGAACAGGCCGGCGCGCAGCTCTATCTCCAGCAACACGGCGCCAGCGTCGCCGGCAAAAAGATCGCGCTCATCATCAAGGACGACGGCGGCGCCGCCGACGTCACCAAGCGCCTTGCGCAAGAGCTGATCGGCAACGACAAGGCGAAAGCGCTGATGGGCTTCGGGCTGACGCCGCTGGCGCTCGCCGTCGCGCCGGTCGCGACCGAGGCCAAGGTTCCGGAAATCGTCACCGCCGCCGCGACCGCGATGATCACCGAGAAGTCGCCCTATATCGTGCGCACCTCCTTCACGCTGCCGCAAGCCGCCGCGCCGATGGCCGAATGGTCGCTCAAGAACGGCATCCACAAAGTCGTGACCTTCGTCACCGATTACGGCCCCGGCAATGACGCGGAGAAATGGTTCAGCGACACATTCACCAAGGGCGGCGGAACGGTGGTGGAGCAAATCCGGGCGCCGCTCAAGAATCCCGATTTCGCGCCGTTCCTGCAGCGCGTGAAAGATGACGCGCCGGACGCCGTCTTCGTCTTCGTGCCGTCGGGCCAGGGCAGCGCCTTCATGAAGCAATTCGCTGAGCGTGGCCTCGACAAATCCGGAATCAAGCTGATCGGCACGGGCGACGTGACGGACGACGATCTCCTTGCCGATATCGGCGACCCCGCGCTCGGCGCGGTGACGACGCATCATTATTCGGTCGCCCATCCCTCGCCCGAGAACAAGGCTTTCGTCGAGGCGTTCAAAAAAGCCAATGGCGGCCTGCGCCCCAATTTCATGGCGGTCGCCGCCTATGACGGCATGGCGCTTGTCTATGGCGCTTTGGAGAAGACCAAAGGCGCGACCGACGGCGACGCTCTGATCGAGGCGATGAAGGGCGCAAGCTGGATCAGCCCGCGCGGCCCCGTCTCGATCGACCCGCAGACGCGCGACATCATCCAGAACATCTATGTCCGGAAAGTCGAAAAGGTCGACGGCGAACTCTATAATGTGGAATTCTCGACGATCGAGGCCGTGAAGGATCCGTTCAAAGCGGCTAAGAACTGACGCGCGGAATCTTTGTCAAAGGACTGCGCCGCCCCTCATCCGGCGCTTCGCGCCACCTTCTCCCCGCTACGCGGGGCGAAGGGATACGCGCGCCCCTTCGCCCCGCGTAGCGGGGAGAAGGTGGCCGGCGGAGCCGGCCGGATGAGGGGCGGCGCAATCCTCCGACAGTGCCACCTATTGCTAACCCGAAAGCCTGCCCTTGCTGACCATCCTGTTCGACGGAATCGCTTATGGGATGCTGCTGTTCGTGCTGGCTTGCGGCCTGTCGGTTACGCTCGGCCTGATGAATTTCGTCAATCTCGCCCACGGCGCTTTCGCCATGCTGGGCGGCTATGCGACCGCGCTGCTGATGAACCGTTGCGGCGTTCCATTCCTGGCGACGCTGCCGATCGCTTTCGCCGCCCCCGCCATTCTCGGCGTCGCGCTGGAGCGAACGCTCTACCGGCGCCTCTATGGCGCGAGCCCGCTCGACCAGGTCCTGTTCACCATCGGCCTCGTCTTCATGGCCATGCCGATCGCCAATTATTTCCTGGGCGATCAGCCGCAGCAGGTGCATCTGCCGCTGTTCCTGCAGGGGCGCGTCGAGTGGGGCGGCGTCGGCATTGGCATCTATCGACTGTTTATCATTCTGGTCTGCGGCGCGATCGCCGCGGCCCTGCAGATGTTTCTGATCGGCACGCGCTTTGGCGCCCAGTTGCGCGCGGCGGTCGACGATGCGCGCGTGGCGAGCGGCCTTGGCATTGACGTCGACAGGCTGTTCACCATTACTTTTGCGATCGGCTGCGGCCTGGCGGGCCTGGGCGGCGCGCTCGCCGCCGATGTCGTGGGCGGCATCGATCCGACCTTCCCGGTTAAATTCATGGTTTCGTTCCTGATCGTCGTGACGGTCGGCGGATCGAACGGCGTGCTTGGCGCGCTGCTGGGCGCTTTGCTGCTTGGCGTTCTCGACGTCGCCGGTAAATATTACGTCCCCTCGATCGGCGCCTTCATCATCTATGCCGTGATGGTCGCCGCCTTGCTCATTCGCCCGCAGGGATTGTTCGCGCGGAGCGGCGGACGATGAGCGGGGAAGCGGCGCGCATCTCGGCGCATCTGACGCGCCGCGCGCGTTGGGGCGCCGGCGAGATCGCCTTCTGGATCGGGCTGGTCGCGCTGATCTTCGTCGCGCCGTCTCGGGCGCTGCTGATCAATGAAATCCTGATCGCCGGCCTGTTCGCTTTGTCGCTCGATCTGATCCTCGGCTATGCCGGGATCATCTCGCTCGGCCATGCCGCCTTTTTTGGCGTCGGCGCCTATGGCGCGGCGATTCTGGCGAGCCATGGAATCAACGATCCGATCGTTGGGCTCGTTATCGCCAGCCTGATCGCCGGGCTCGTCGGACTGGCGAGCGCGCCGCTTGTGCTGCGCGGCTCCGATCTCACACGCCTGATGGTGACGCTCGGCATTTGCCTGATGCTGGGCGAACTCGCCAACAAGAATTCCTGGGCGACCGGCGGCGCCGATGGGCTGAGCCTCGAGCTGACGCCGATTTTCCACCTGTTCCCGATCGGCTTCACCGGCCAGCGCAATGCGGCGCTCTATAGTCTCGCAGTCCTGTTTCTCCTGTTCGCGCTGGCGCGGCGGATTGTACAATCGCCGTTCGGCCTGTCGCTGCGCGGCTTGCGGGAGAACCGTCTGCGCGCCGGCGCGCTGGGAATCTCCGCGCCGCGCCGCCTGATCGCGATCTATGCGCTCGCCGCCGTTTACGCCGGCGCCGCGGGCGCGCTGGTTGCGCAGACGACGCAGATCGTCTCGCTCGACGTCTTCGATTTCCACCGCTCCGCCGACGCACTGCTGATGCTGATCATCGGGGGAACCGGCTTTCTCTACGGCGGCATCATCGGCGCGGCTTTGTTCATCGCGATCAAGGATGGCCTCTCGACGGCTACCCCTGAATATTGGGAATTCTGGATCGGCCTGTTGCTGGTCGCGCTCGTCCTGGCCGGGCGCGAGCGGATCGGCGCGCGGATCGCCGGCCTCTTGCCGCGACGCGCACGTGGAAGCGCGGCATGAACGCGCCCGCCCTGGAAACGCGCGGACTGGCCTGCCGGTTTGGCGGCCTGATCGCAACCGACAATGTCTCGCTGAATCTGGCGCCGGGCGCGCGGCATGCGCTGATCGGCCCCAATGGCGCGGGCAAGACGACGCTCGTCAATCTGCTGACCGGCATGGTCAAGCCGACATCCGGCCAGGTTTTGCTGCAAGGCGAGGATGTGACGGCCCTCTCGGCCCATGCGCGGGTGCGACGCGGCCTGTCGCGCACCTTCCAGATCAACCAGCTCTTCCCCGATATGACGCCGGCCGAGCAGCTTTGCCTGGCGGTCGGCGAGCGGCTCGGCGAAGGCGGAAACTGGCGCGGAATCGCTGGCGCCGATCGTGCGATGGCGAGCGAAGTCGAGGACCTCCTGCGGCGCTTCGATCTGATGAGCGTGATGGACCAGCCGACCCGCCAGCTCGCCTATGGGCGGCAGCGGCTGCTGGAGATCGCGCTTGCGCTGGCCAGCCGCCCGCGCGTGCTGCTGCTCGACGAGCCGGCCGCCGGCGTGCCCGAAGGCGAGCGCGCCGATATCTTGGCCGCGCTGGCGGCGCTTCCCGCCGATGTGACGATCCTACTGATCGAGCACGATATGGATCTGGTGTTCCGCTTCGCCCAGCGCATTTCCGTTCTGGTCGCTGGTCGCATGCTGATGGAGGGGAGCCCCGCCGAAGTCGCCGCCGACAGCCGCGTGCGCGAAGTCTATCTGGGGGCGGACGCCCATGGCTGAATTGCTCATTGTCGAAGGTTTGAGCGCCGGCTATGGCGAGGCGCGGGTCATTGCCGGCCTCGACCTGCGGCTCGAGGAAGGGCGCTCGCTCGCCCTGCTCGGGCGCAACGGAACCGGCAAGACGACGCTGCTCAATTCGCTGATCGGCGTCACCACCCGCCATGCCGGGCGCATTCGCTTTGCCGGGACGGATGTGACGGGGCTCGCCCCGCACCGGCGCGCCAGGCTGGGTCTTGGCTGGGCGCCGCAGGAGCGCAATATCTTTCGCTCACTCAGCGTCGAGGAAAACCTCACCGCCGTCGCGCTACCCGGCCCCTGGAATCTGGAGCGGGTCTATGCGCTTTTCCCCCGCCTTAAGGAGCGGGCGCGCAATGGCGGGCGCCAATTGTCGGGCGGCGAACAACAGATGCTGGCGATCGGCCGCGCCCTCATGCTCAATCCGCGCCTGCTGCTGCTCGACGAGCCGACCGAGGGCCTCGCCCCTATCCTGGTTGACGAATTGCTCGGCGTGCTGCGCCGGCTCGCGCGGGAAGAGGGCCTGTCGATGATCGTCGTCGAACAGAAGGCGCATAAGATATTGCCGTTCACGGACGACGCCGTCATCCTCGACCGCGGCGCGATCGTGCATACGGGGCCGAGCGCCGCGCTGCTGACGGATGCGGCGGCGCTGGAGGCGCATTTGACGGCGGGGAGCAAGGGGTGAACGATTTGCGTCGCTGCGAATCAAGAACTGAAGGTTTCGACACGATAGGGAGACCCGATGGCCTATGAACTCTACTACTGGCCGGGTCTGCAGGGCCGCGGCGAATTTGTGCGGCTGGCGCTGGAAGAAGCGGGAGCCGACTATATCGACGTCGCGCGCGGCTCCGGCGCGGGGCGCGGCGTCGCCGCGATGATGAAAGTGCTCAAAAGCAACAGCGAGCCGCACATACCCTTTGCGCCGCCCTTCCTGAGAGACGGCGATCTGATTATCGCGCAGGTCGCCAATATCCTGATGTATCTGGCGCCGAAGCTCGGCCTCGCGCCGAAGCCGGCGGCGCTGCGTCCTATCGCCAACGGCCTGCAATTGACCGTCACGGACATCGTCGCCGAGGTCCACGACACGCATCATCCGCTTTCCACGAATCTCTATTACGAAGACCAGAAAGACGCCGCCAAGGCCCGCGCCGCCGATTTCCTTGGGCATCGCCTGCCCAAATTCATGGGCTATTTCGAACGCGTGCTGCAGCAGAATCCGAAGGGCGACAAACATGCCGTCGGCGCTTCGTTGACCGCTGTCGATCTGTCGCTGTTTCAACTGATCGAGGGTCTGTCCTACGCCTTTCCGCGCGCCATGAAGAGCTTTGTCGCGCATTATCCCGCGCTTGCCGCTCTGCGCGAAGCCGTTCGGACGCGGCCGCGCATCGCGCTTTATCTGGCCTCCGAACGCCGCATCCCGTTCAACGAATCAGGCGTCTTCCGCCATTATCCCGAACTCGATCAGGACGCCCGCTAGGCGCGCATGACGGCCGCCTTGCATCAGGCGACTGGAATCGCCAAATCGTGTAGGCTGGCGCGGCGCGCCTGCATGGCCACCTTTGCTATTGGGGCGCCATCGGCGGCGAATTGTTGAAGGAGAGATCCGATGTTGCATCGTTATTTCGCCGGCTGCTTTTTGGCCGCCGCGTTCCTTGCAGCGCCGGCGCAGGCGGCGATGAAGCCTGTGGTTGAGACTGCTGCGACATCGGATATCGCGCTGGCCGGCGCCGCCTGCAGCTACGGCTATCATCTCGACGTTTCAGGGCTCTGCGTCGATTCCATGGACTATAGCCGCCGCTGCTCGCCCGGCCTGTTCGCCGTCCAATTTCCAAACGGCAACGGCTACCGCTGCGTTCCGACGGACTGGCTGCGCGAATCGGGCTGGCTCGGCGACTTCTTCTAGCTCCGGCGGCGCAACAGTTCGCGCTTGCCGGGAGCGCTCGACCGGGCGCAACATCGTGACGCAATCGGCTAACAGAGGGATGTCGGCTTGCTGCGCGAAATCGGCTTGAGCATCGCTGGACTGTTGTGGATCGCGGCGCCCAATCAGGCTTGCGCCCAGGCGTCGCCGTTCGCGCCGAAGGTTCTCGTGATCACGATGTTTGGCGGCGAGGCGAAACCCTGGCTCGAAGGCGAGGAGTTCACGCGCAAGATCGCGATTCCCGGCTTCCCAAAAGCCTATCCCGACGTTGCCTGCACAGAAGGCGCGCTATGTCTCATGACAACCGGCATGGGTTATGCGAACGCCGCCAGCTCCGTCTCCGCGCTCGTCTATTCCGGTCGGTTCGACCTTTCGAAAACTTACTTTCTGATCGCGGGAATCGCCGGCGTCGATCCCGCGCAAGGGACGCTCGGCTCCGCGCATTGGGCGCGTTATGCGATTGACGGCGGCCTGCAAAACGAGATCGACGCGCGCGAAATGCCGAGCGATTGGAGCACGGGTTATCTGACGATCGGCGCCGGCGCGCCGGGGCGGAAGGCCGACTTGCGCTACGGCAGCGAGATCTATCGCCTCAACGAAGATTTGTTGCAGGCGGCGTTCAAACTGACCAAAGACGCGGGTTTGAGCGACGGCGACGCGGCCAAAGCCTATCGGGCGCGATATGAATCGGGGCCCGCCGCCTCGCCTCCACAGGTGACGATCTGCGATACCATTTCGTCCGACACCTGGTGGCACGGGTCGAAGCTGGACGACGCCATGCAAGCCTGGGCGAAGCTGATCACCGACGGCGCCGCCAATGTCTGCACCACCCAGCAGGAGGATAATGCGACGCTGACGGCGCTCAAGCGCGGGGCCGACGCGCAACTATTGGATTTCAACCGGATCGCCGTGCTGAGAACGGCCTCCAATTTCGATCGCGAGGCGCCGGGCCAGACAGCGGCGGAATCCTTGGCGGCGAAGTCAGGCGGCTATCTGCCGTCGGTGACCAACGCCTATCGTGTCGCGGGCGCGCTGGCGCACGCTATCGTCGCCGACTGGGGGACTTGGAGCGCCGGCCCGTCGAAATGACCGCGTTGAAGGCAGCGGGTTGAGCGGTGCGACTCATAGATCACAAGCTCGGCTGTTTTCTTTCGCCAGTCGAGGGCGCCGCGCGGGCGCGGCGATAGCGTTGACGGGAACGCTCCATTTGACAGGCTTCGCGCCGATTGTTATGTAAGATAACAATTGGAGGAGCCGCCGCCATGTCCGCAGGGACCGCCCCGGTTGGGGACGCTGTTGTCGTCACACAAATCGAGGGCGACATCGCAGTCGTGCGCCTCAACCGACCCGCCAAGCGCAATGCGCTGAACGACCAGGCGATTCTCGGGCTCGAAGCGGCGTTCCGCTCACTCCCCGGCCAGGTCAAGGCGGCGGTGATTCACGGCTCTGGCGAGCATTTTTCGGCCGGCCTCGACCTCAGCGAATTGGTCGAGGTCGACCTTAACGGCGCCATCGAACATTCGCGCCTTTGGCATCGCGCATTCGAGGCGATCGAATTTGGCCGAGTGCCAGTCGTCTCGGCGGTGCATGGCGCAGTGGTCGGAGGGGGGCTGGAGCTCGCCTGCGCCACCCATGTGCGCGTCGCCGAGACTTCGGCTTTTTACGCTCTGCCCGAAGGCCAGCGCGGCATTTTCGTCGGCGGCGGCGGCTCCGTGCGATTGCCGCGCCTGATCGGCGTTTCCCGGATGATGGAGATGATGCTGACAGGGCGCGTTTATCGCGCCGAGGAGGGCTACAACTTTGGCTTCTCCCATTATGTGACGCCGGTCGGGGAAAGCCTCGCCAAGGCCAAAGAACTCGCCCGCAAAATCGCCGGCAATGCCGGGCGCACCAATTTTGCGCTGATCCAGGCGTTGCCGCGCATCGCGGATGGCGACCGCGCCGCCGGCTATCTGATGGAGGCGTTGATGTCCTCGATCGCCCAGGACGACGCGGAAGCAAAATCGCGCCTACGCGCCTTTCTCGAAAAACGGGCCGACAAAGTCGCGCCGCAATTTTGATTCCGTTTGAGCGCGGCGGACGGACAGGTATCGGGAGGATGATCATGCAAGCGAGCCCTGCGGCTCCCGATCAGGACAAACCCAAAGCCGCGCCGTTACGCAAGCTCAAGACAGGCTCCAACGCGGCCACGATCGAACGGCGCGCCGATGGGGTCATCGTGGTGCGCCCTTCGCAGCCGCTGGGGCCCTATCCCGCCAGATTGACCGAACGCCTCGTTCGCTTTGCCGCTGAAGCCCCGGAGCGCGTCTTCATCGCCGAGCGTGATGCGACCGGCGAATGGCGCAAAATTACTTATGCGCAGGCGTTTCATGCGGCCAAGGCGATCGGCAGCGCGCTCCTCCAACGCCGCGTTTCGCCCGAGCGCCCCTTGATGATCCTGTCGGGCAATGACGTCGACCATGCGCTGCTCGCCCTCGCCTGCCTCCATGTCGGCCTGCCCTACGCCCCGATCTCGCCCGCCTATTCCGCAGCGTCGAGCGATTTTTCGAAGCTGCGGCATATCGCGCGACGGCTGACGCCAGGTCTCATCTTCGCAAACGACGGCGACGCCTTTGCCGCCGCGTTGAAAGCCGTCGCGCCGGGCGATACGGAAGTTGTCGTCTCGCGCAATCCGCCGCCCGGCCTTCCGACGACGCCATTCGCGCAATTGCTGGAATTCCCCATCGACGAAGAGGCGATCGCCCGCGCGCATGACGCGGTCAGAGGCGACGATGTCGCGAAAATTCTGTTCACCTCGGGCTCAACCGCTTTGCCCAAGGGCGTCATCAATACTCATGCGATGTGGACCGCCAATCAGGAGATGATCGCCAATTACTTCCGCTTCCTGCGCGATGTTCCGCCGGTTATCGTCGACTGGCTGCCATGGAACCACACATTCGGCGGCAATCACAATTTCGGCCTCGTGCTCTATAATGGCGGCTCGCTCTATATCGACGAGGGTCGGCCAACGCCCAAGGGCATTCTGGCGACAGTGAGGAATTTGCGCGAAATTGCGCCCTCCGCCTATTTTAACGTGCCCAAAGGCTTCGAGGAACTGGTTCCGTTCCTGCGCGCCGAACCCGCGTTGCGCGAAAAATTCTTCTCGCGCCTCCACATGAATTTCTTCGCCGGCGCGGGCCTCGCTCAGCATGTCTGGGACGCGCTGGACGCTGTTTCTGTGGAAGCCGTGGGCGAGCGCGTACCCATGATGACAGGCCTAGGCGCGACCGAAAGCGGCCCCTTTGCGATGGTCTGCGCGCCTGAACATTGCCGGTCCGGCTATGTCGGCCTGCCTGTGCCAGGCGTCGTGCTGAAACTCGCCCCCGTCGAGGGCAAACTCGAAGTGCGCCTGCGCGGCCCCTCGATCACGCGGGGCTATTGGCGCGACCCCGAGGCCAACGCCAGGTCATACGACGACGAAGGCTATTACTGCCTTGGCGACGCCGTGAAGTGGATCGACGAAGCCGATCCGACCAAAGGCTTCGAATTCGACGGCCGCATTACCGAGGACTTCAAGCTTTCCACCGGCACCTGGGTCAGCGTCGGGCCGATGCGCGCGAAGATCATCGCCCATTTCGCGCCGTACTTTCGCGACGTCGCCATCGCCGGAATCAATCGCGACGACCTTGCCGTGCTGGCCTTTCCGGACATCGACGCGTGCCGCGCGCTCTGCCCGGATCTGTCGCGTATAGACGATCCCGGCGCGGTCTTCGCCGATGCGCGCGTGCGAAAGGAAATCCGCCGCCTTTTGGTCGCTTTGGCCGCCGGCGCGACCGGATCGTCCACCCGCATCGCGCGCGCGCTTCTTCTTGAGGCGCCGCCCTCGCTCGACAAAGGCGAGATCACCGACAAGGGCTCGATCAATCAACGCGCCGTGCTGACCCACCGCGCCGATCTCGTTGAAGAGCTTTACGCAAGACCGTATTCGCCGCGCATCGTCACGATGGAAGAGGCCTGATCATGGCGTTCGACAATCCCGGCGTCTTTTCCAAATGGGACGACGCCTTCCTGCTTGGCGGCGCGCGAACGCCGTTCACCGATCTCAACGGCGCCCTGTCGTCGGTCTCGCCAATCGACCTTGGCGTCAAGGCCGCGAAAGCGGCGCTGGAAAAGGCCGGCGTCGATGCGCGCGAGGTTGGAACAGTCATCGCGGGATCGATGGCCCAGGCCAGTTTTGA
>NZ_LMUI01000008.1:31231-69227 GCF_009765995.1 Methylocapsa sp. S129 | reverse complement strand
GTTTTGACGCTTATATGGTCCCCCGCCATATCGGCCTTTACGCGGGCGTTCCCGAGGAAGTTCCCGCCCATCTCGTGCAACGCATTTGCGGCACCGGCGTCGAGGTTCTTTCGCAAGCCTGCGACGCCGTCACGCATAAAAAGATTGATGTCGCGCTTTGCGTCGGCGCGGAATCGATGAGCCGCAATCCGGTCGCCGCCTATACCCATCGCAACGGCTTTCGCATGGGGCAGGTCGAATTCAAGGACTTCCTTTGGGAGGCGCTGCTCGACCCGTCCTGCGCCACGACGATGGGCGGTACGGCCGAAAATCTGGCGACGCAATATGCGATCACGCGGGCCGAGGTCGATTCCTATGCCGAGCGCTCTTTCGCGCGGGCGCTCAAGGCGCGGGCCGAAGGCTTTTTCGACGACGAGATCATCAGCGTCGGTTCCGAGATTTTTTCTTCCCCCGGCCGTAAGGACCGGGGCATCAGGCTCGACCGGAAAATCAACGCAGTGACGCAGGACAGCCATCCGCGCGCGACCAGTCTGGAGACATTGGCCAAAATCCGCCCGGCCTTCGGCGGGGTGCAGACCGGCGGCAATAGTTCGGCGGTCGTGGATGGCGCGGCGGGGGCGGTCGTCGTCAGCGGCGACTGGCTCAAACGCGCGGGCAAGAAGCCGCTCGCGCGGCTGATCGGCGCCGTCGCGGTGGGGTGCCCGCCCGCCATCATGGGCATCGGCCCGGCGCCGGCGATCCGCGCGCTGCTCGAGCACACGGGATTGGCGCTTAGCCAGATCGATCGCATCGAAATCAACGAGGCGTTCGGCGCGCAGGTACTGGCCTGCGTGCGCGAACTCGGGCTCGACGAGACGCGGCTCAATGTCAATGGCGGCGCGATCGCCATCGGCCATCCGCTCGGCGCGACGGGCGTGCGCCTGACGCTGACCCTGGCGCGCGAACTCACGCGCAGCGGCCTGCGCTATGGCGTCGCCTCGGCCTGCATCGGCGGGGGACAGGGCATCGCGATGCTGATCGAGAACGTCGCCGGCGCCAATTGACGTTTAGAGGGATCAGTATGGGCTTTCAATTCACCCGCAAATTGACGATCGAATGGGGTCATTGCGACCCCGCCGGCATTGTCTTCAATCCGCGTTTCTTCGAATTTTTCGACTGGTCGACGGCGCTGCTCGTACGCGCCGCGCTCGGCGTGGAAAAAGCCGACATGGTCGCCGCCTATGGCATCGTGGGCATTCCGGTGGTCGACACAAGAGCGACATTCCTGCGTCCCTCTCGGTACGGCGAGGAGATCGAAATCGTCTCAAGCGTGACCGCGGTCGGGCGCTCGAGCTTCGAGATCGCCCATAAGCTGTTCAACAAGGCGGAGCTAGCGGTCGAGGGGCATGAGAAGCGGGTTTGGACGATCCGCGACGCGCGGGACGGCCGGCTGAAATCCCAAGTTCTGCCGGAGGATGTGGCGCGCAAATTGAGCGGCGCCTGATTGCGCCCTCTCAGGGCGGCGCTGCGAGCACAGGCTCGAACGGGCGCGCGATCGTCCCCTGGTCAACATAGCGCGCAAACCGGTCGATCCCGCCCTCTTCATTGCCATTGGGGTGCACAAGCACGATCGAACCTTCTCCCGGCCGCTGGCCCTCCGCGAGCCATGCATCGGTTCCCAGCACGATCAGATGATGGCGGCGCACCGCGTCCATCAGCGGAGAATTGGAGACAAGGCCGGGAAACCGGAAGAAAACCGAGGGGATTCCGCCATTGGCGATCAGCAGGCGCTCCGTTTGCAGAATTTCATAATCGGCGTCGAGACCCTTGGTCATCATGAACGTCTGATCGTCGGGACGCCCTTTCGCATAGGGGTGGTGATAGCTGTGATTGGTCCAGATGATGTCGAGCGCGCCATCGGCCTGTTTTTCCATCAGCCAATGAAAATCGGCAGCGTGATGAAGCAGCCAGAGGCCGGAGACCGACAGCGCCACCGGAGCTCCCTGTCCTGTGGTCATCAGCTTTTCGAAGAAACGGCGATCGAGCGGCTTGCGGCTGGGGCAGAGATCGCCGGTGACGAAGGCGCCCTGCGCCGCGCCATGGGTAAGGCCGGCGTTTTGCAGGAATGTGCGATGCGCGATCCCCGGCATTTCACCCGCTTTGACCACTGTTCGCAGATAGCGCGTGCCCGCTAGTGATTCCTCGCTCGCCGCCTGGCACGTCCAGCAAGCGGCGCGCTCAATCCTGGTCGTGAGTTTGTCGGAATCGGCGAGCAGCAGCAGGGGCGTCTTGTCGATCGTCATTGTTCTGATCGCGACGAGATTGCGGCCATCGGAATTGCGGCATGTCTGCAAGGTCGAGAGATAGTCGGCGACGGAATCCGCGGCCGCGAGACCCTCATGCGGAACCGGCCGATAGAGACAAGCCTCTTCGGCCAACGCGCCGGAGGCTAGAGATAGCGTCGCCAACGCCACGAGGGTTCGCAGAATCGGCCAAGCAAGCGAAGACAGAAGAGAAATTTCGACATCTCCTTGCGCATAAACGGCGCTTTCGCGCGATAGAGTCTGGGCTCAGCACTCTTCGATCTCGCGACTTTCAAACACAGGAGTGCGGTCGAACAAAGACACGGCCAAGCCGTACTGCGGAACCGCCCTATCGCGCCTGCGCGTGATATTCGTCGTTTGGCCGCATGTCGACCGCCGAGGCCATGCGGTTCGACATATTGAAGAACGAGGCGACGGCGGCGATGTCCCAGATTTCGCGATCCGAAAAGCCCGCCTCCCGCAAGGCCTGTCGGTCCCGCTCCTCGATTTGCGCGCTGGAGCGGGTGATTTTTTCAGCAAAGACGAGCATCGCATATTGGCGCGGCGGCAGGCCCGCTGCGCGCCAGTTCATCGCCATCAGCTCGCCAAGTTGGGGAATGCAGGAGATCTGCCGCACCGCCGCGCCATGCGCGGTCAGGCAATAGAAACAACGGTTGTCCGCCGAGACCGCCACCGCGATCATTTCGCGCTCCAGCTTGGAAAGACCGGAGGGCGCCAACATCAGGTCATTGTAGAAGGCCGCGAAGGCTTCCAGCTTGGCCATGTCATGCGCATAGGCCGTCAGCACATTGGGCACGAAGCCGAGCTTTTCTCGGCATTTGGCGAAATAGGCCGCGATGGCCGGCGTCGGCTCGGCGCTTGGCAAATCAAGCGCGATGACGCTCTCGCCGCGCGCCAGCCGCTTCTTCGATTTCTTCGCCATTCGCGCTTCCGTTGATGTCGCAACTTCGCGCCATCCTAGACGGAGAGGCCGCCCTGACGAAAGAGGCGGCGACCCGATTTCTCCTAAACGAGAATCACGCCGCTTGGGCGAACTTGACCGCAATGCCGGTGGCGGCGACGCGCTGCAGGGGGGCGCCGTCAAGGTCTGCGCGCTTGATCGCGTCCACTTCAAAGTCGAGGCCGATAATCGCGTCGGCGTCATATTCCTGCGCCTCGCGGATCAGCGCCCGGACGGCCGCCAGACGATCCGCCTCGCCGCCTGCGGCATTGGCGGCGCGCCAACCGGAGGAGGCCTTGATGCGGCCGATGGAATAATGGCTCCGGCCGTCTTCGAGTTCATGAGTATGACTAACTTGCATTACTTCTACCGTTTTCTTGTTACGCTCGCCCGCCTGCCTCAAAGGGCATAGCGAACATCGCTTGCTCAGAACTTAACGTTCCGAAATAGCGGGCGTTTTGTGGCCGTTGAGTTGACGAAATATTAAAATTCTAACAATGCGCCCTGCGTCAGCGCCTGCTGAAGGATTACGGGATGCGCGGACGCGCTCGCCTGATTGAGACGAGAGCGCCCGTGCAACCGAGGGATAAGCAAGGGAGGGGCCAACTGCCCTAAGCCGAACGCCTTCTCCCATTCTCAGGGAGAAGGCCTGCGCGCGGCGCGGCGCAATTATTCCGCGTGGCTAGCTTCTTCGCTCGCCTGCTGCTTTTCGAGATCGGCGCCGGTCTGCTGGTCGACGACGCGCATCGACAGCCGCACCTTGCCGCGATCGTCGAAGCCGAGCAGTTTGACCTTGACCTTATCGCCTTCCTTGACGACGTCGGTCGTCTTGGCGACGCGGCCTTTCGAGAGCTGCGATATATGGACGAGACCGTCCTTAGAGCCGAAGAAATTCACGAAAGCGCCAAAGTCGACCGTCTTGACGACCGTGCCATCATAGATCAGGCCGATTTCCGGATCCGACGCGATCGACTTGATCCAGTTGATGGCGGCCTTGATCTTGGCGCCGTCGGCTGAAGCGATCTTGATCGTGCCGTCGTCTTCGATGTTGATCTTGGCGCCGGTCTTCTCGACGATTTCGCGAATGACCTTGCCGCCCGTGCCGATGACTTCCCGGATCTTGTCGGTCGGGATTTTCATCGTCTCGATGCGCGGCGCAAATTCGCCAAGCTCCGCGCGCGCGCCGGTCAGCGCCTTGCTCATTTCGCCCAGAATATGCAGACGGCCGTCTTTCGCCTGGCCGAGGGCGACTTTCATGATCTCCTCGGTAATGCCGGCGATCTTAATGTCCATCTGCAGGGAAGTGACGCCCTCGGTGGTGCCGGCGACCTTGAAGTCCATGTCGCCCAGATGATCTTCATCGCCCAGAATATCCGAGAGAACGGCGAAACGCTTGTCCTCAAGGATCAGACCCATCGCAATGCCCGCGGTCGGTCTTTTCAACGGAACGCCCGCATCCATCAAGGCGAGCGAGGAGCCGCAGACAGTCGCCATCGAGGAGGAACCGTTCGATTCGGTGATCTCCGACACGATGCGGATCGTGTAGGGGAATTCAGCAGCCGTCGGCAGCATCGGACGGATCGCGCGCCAGGCAAGCTTGCCATGACCGATTTCGCGCCGACCCGGCGCGGCCATGCGGCCGGTCTCGCCGACCGAATAGGGAGGGAAGTTATAATGGAGCATGAAGCGCTCCTTGTAGGTCCCGTCCAATGCGTCGATGAACTGCTCGTCTTCGCCGGTGCCCAAAGTCGCGACGACAAGCGCCTGGGTCTCGCCGCGCGTGAAGAGCGCCGAGCCGTGGGTGCGCGGCAAGATGCCGACCTGACTGAGGATCGGGCGAACCGTCGTCAGATCGCGCCCGTCGATGCGAGTCTTGTGATCGAGAATGTTCCAGCGCACGACCTTGGCCTGCGCATCATGGAAGGCTTCGGCAAGCTCTTCCTTGGTGAATTTCGCCTCGCCTTCCGCCGGCGCCAGCGCAGCCATCACCTTCGCCTTGACGGCGTCGATGGCGGCATAGCGCTGCTGCTTCTGGGTATGGGCGTAGGCGGCGCGCAGATCGGCTTCGCCGATCTCAAGAACAGCCTTTTCTGCAGCCGACTTGTCGGCGATCTTGAGTTCGCGCGGCTCCTTGGCGGCGCGCTCGGCCAGACGAATGATCGCATCGATCACCGGCTGGAACGCCTTATGGCCCGCCATGACAGCGCCGAGCATGATCTCTTCGGACAGTTCCTTGGCTTCCGATTCGACCATCAGCACCGCTTCGCCCGTGCCCGCGACAACGAGATCGAGCGCGGAATCCTTCAATTCCTCAATGGTCGGATTGACCTTGATTTCACCCTTGATGTAGCCGACCCGCGCAGCGCCGATGGGGCCCATGAACGGGACGCCCGACAGGGTCAAGGCGGCGGACGAGGCGATCAGCGCGAGAATGTCGGGATCGGTCTCGAGGTCATGGCTGAGAACGGTGACGATGATCTGCGTCTCGCAGCGAAAGCCATCGGGGAAAAGCGGACGGATCGGGCGATCGATCAGGCGAGAGGTCAGCGTCTCTTTGTCGGAAAGGCGTCCCTCGCGCTTGAGGAAGCCGCCCGGGATGCGCCCGGCGGCAAAGGCCTTCTCCTGATAATGGACGGTCAGGGGGAAAAAATCGATGCCGGGCTTGGCCGTCTTGGCGGAGACCACTGTCGCCAGCACGGTCGTCTCGCCCCAGCTCGCGAATACCGCGCCGTCGGCCTGACGGGCGATGCGGCCGGTCTCCAGCACGAGGTCGCGACCGCACCAATTGAGTTCTTCACGTTGAATATCGAACATCTCTCATCATCTTTCTCAGATGGTGAAAGCTTCTCGGCCAAGTGGTCTTGCCATCATATGGTTTCGCCATGAGGTCGGTCATGGGCAAGACGGCGAGAGGCTGGCCCGAGCCCGCTTGTCGGGCGGTGGTCCAGCATCCGGCGATCCTGCCATGACGCGCAGCTTTCACCTTAAATCGCGACAGCGGCCCCATGCCGCCGTCGTCGTCTATCAATCAGGCCTTTGGGCCTGGATCAGCGGCGAATCCCCAGACGCTCGATGAGCGACTTGTAGCGGGCTTCGTCGTCCTTCTTCACATAATCAAGGAGCGTGCGACGCTGCGAGACCATCTTCAGAAGGCCCCTGCGCGAATGATTGTCCTTGACGTGAGTTTTAAAATGGCCAGTCAGATTGGTGATGCGCTCCGTCAGGATCGCCACCTGCACTTCAGGCGAGCCTGTGTCGCCGGCCTTCAAGGCATATTCCTTCACGAGCGCAGCTTTGCGCTCAACGGTAATCGACATCGGGTTAGTCCTTTCGTTGCGAGGCGCGGCCCGTCTTCGACGGCGCTTTCCTCTGGAATTGGCCGAACCGGGATGTCGTCCAGGTCGGTCATGGCAAGCGAGGGCGCAGACGCCCAGGCTGGGCGGCTTATACAGGATTTAAGCGGCCGCGCTATCGAATTGTGCAGGGGGGTTGGGCGAGGCGGCCGCGCAGCTCGCCGGTCACCCCGGCAGATTGAACACCCGCGTCGACACGAAATATCCCGCCTCGACAACGCCAAATGCGATAGGCGCGCCAAAACACGACGCATAGGCCGGCCCATCGTGGGGCGCGTGGCTGCCGCGCAGCAGCAGCTTCTGCCCGCGCCGCAGAATGGCGGCGCCATCGCGATCCAGCGCGATATTGGGCAATTCCCGAAGTCCGGCCTCAACCGGCAACATCGCCCGCACCAGGTCGGGCGCTTCGCCAAGGCTGTCCGGAGTCACGGCCCCCTCGCTCCAGAACGGCCCCACGCGCGTGCGTCGCAGCAGGACGACATGGCCGTAGCATCCTAAAAGCCGGCCAAGGTCGCGCGCGATCGCCCTGACATAAGTGCCCTTGCCGCACTCCGCCTCGAAAATCGCCAAGCCCGGCTCGCTGGAGATGAGCTCCAGCCGGTGAACGACAATTTCGCGCGGCGCCATAACGAGGGCGGCGCCTTCGCGCGCCAGATCGTAAGCCCGCTCGCCGGCGATCTTGATCGCCGAATAGATTGGCGGAACCTGGCTGATCACACCGATAAAACGCGGCAATTGAGCTGAGATCGCCGCCGGGTCCGGGCGCAATTCGGAGGCCGCGATGACACGGCCCTCCGCATCGTCGGTGTCGGTCTCCTCGCCCCATTTGACGCCAAAACGATAGATTTTGACGCCGTCCTGCACGATCGGAACCGTTTTGGTCGCTTCGCCGAACGCAATCGGCAGCACGCCGGAGGCGAGCGGGTCGAGGGTGCCGGCATGGCCCGCTTTTTTGGCGTTGAAGAGATATTTGAGCTGCGCGACCGCCTGCGTCGAAGTGAGTCCGATGGGTTTGTCGAGACAAACCCATCCATTGACTTCAACGCGGGTCGAACGGCGTTGTTCGCGCTTTTCGGCCTTGGGCCTTGCGGGCGCCTCTTCGATCATGGCGTCGCTCATTTCAAATCCTCGTCGCCATTTTCCAAATCACGGGCCACTTGCGGAGATTTCAACAACGCGTCGATTCTGGCTTGGGCGGCAAAGCTCTCATCGACGACAAACCGCAGGTCAGGCGCGTATTTCAGGTTGACCCGGTGGGCGATCAGCGTGCGCAGCACTTTCTTGTTTCGATCCAGCGCGGCGATGATCTTTTCAACATTCTTGCCGCCAAGCGGCATGACCGAAATGGTCGCCAGCTTGAGATCGGGGGACATTTTCACCGAAGGGATCGTCACCACCTGCTTGGCGAGGGCGGGATCCTCGATCTCGCCACGCGCCAGGAAATCAGCCGCCGCATGACGGACCAACTCGCCAACGCGCAATAGGCGTTGCGATGGTCCGGCGTTCTTCTGGTCTGGACGGGGCATGGAGGATAATTGCCTGAATTCGATGGTTCGAGTTGCGAGTCTGGGCGGCGAGCGCAATCATGGCGCCGCCAGCCGTTCGTGCACGCTCCCGCTTTTGGCCACGTGTGAATACATCAGCGCCGGCGCTTGACGCCGGTCGCCTGGAGTTCCGCTCACGCCATGCATCAACCAGGCGAGCAAGCCCAAAGGCTTGCCTCAAAGCGTGCGTCGGATCTCCTCGACATTGTAGCATTCGATAACGTCGCCGATGCGCATGTCCTGATAGTTCTCGAACGCCATACCGCACTCCTGCCCGGCTTGGACCTGAGCGACTTCGTCCTTGAAGCGCTTGAGCGTGGACAGCTTGCCCTCGTGCACAACGACATTGTCGCGGATAAGGCGCACATGCGCGCCACGCTGGACATTGCCGTCGGTGACGCGGCAGCCCGCGACATTGCCGACTTTGGAGATGTTGAACACTTCCAGGATCGTGGCGTTGCCCAGCATTTCCTCGCGCAAGGTCGGCGCGAGCATGCCCGACATCGCCGCTTTCACATCGTCCACGAGATTGTAGATGATGTTGTAATAGCGGATCTCGATGCCCTGGCGTTCCGCCAAGTCGCGCGCTTCCTTATGCGCACGCACGTTGAAGCCAATGATCACCGCCTTCGACGCTTCGGCCAAAGTGACATCGGATTCTGTGACGCCGCCGACGCCCGAATGAACGACGCGCGCGCCAACTTCATCGGTGCCCAGCTTGTCGAGCGCAGCGACAATCGCCTCGACGGAGCCCTGAACGTCGCCTTTGATGACGATCGGCATTTCCTTGCGGCCGGCCGTCTTCAACTGGCTCATCATATCGGCGAGCGACGTGCGGACGACGCCGCCTCGCGCGGAAAGCTTCTCGCGCTTCTGGCGATCGCGATATTCGGCGACTTCGCGCGCCCGCGCCTCGTTTTCGACCACCGCAAACCGGTCTCCAGCTTCCGGCGCGCCGGAAAAGCCGAGGACTTCGACAGGCGTCGAGGGCAAAGCGGATTCGACATTGGCGCCGGAATCGTCGATGAGCGCGCGCACCCGGCCCCATTGCGACCCCGCCACGATCAATTCGCCGACCCGCAACGTCCCGCGCTGGACAAGCACGGTGGCGACCGGACCCCGGCCACGATCGAGCCGCGCCTCGACAACCGTGCCTTCGGCGCTGCGGTCGGGATCGGCCGTCAGATCCAGCAATTCGGCCTGCAACGCGATCGCTTCAAGCAATTTGTCGAGATTGGTGTGTTTTGTGGCGGAAACCTCGACCGCCAGCGTGTCGCCCCCGAAAGATTCGACCTGAACGTCATGCTGCAGGAGTTCCTGGGAAACGCGGTCGGGATTGGCGTCCGGCTTGTCGATCTTGTTGATGGCGACGATGATCGGGGCGTGGGCCGCCTTAGCGTGGCGGATCGCCTCAATCGTCTGCGGCATCACGCCGTCGTCAGCGGCGACAACCAGAACCACAATATCGGTCACTTTTGCGCCGCGCGCGCGCATGGCGGTGAAGGCTGCGTGGCCTGGCGTGTCGATGAAAGTGATTTTTGCGCCGCCAGGCGCGGTCACCTGATAGGCGCCGATATGTTGCGTAATGCCGCCAGCTTCCCCGGCGACCACATTGGCTTTGCGGATTGCGTCGAGCAAAGAGGTCTTGCCGTGATCGACGTGACCCATGATGGTGACGATGGGCGCGCGGGGAACCGGCGCCCCGTCTTCGTCAGGCCGGTCGAACAAGCCCTCCTCGACGTCGGATTCGGCGACGCGCTTGACCGTGTGCCCCAATTCCTCGGCGATCAATTGCGCCGTGTCGGCTTCAAGCACATCGGTGATCGTCGCCATCTGGCCCTGTTTCATCAGAAGCTTGATGACATCGACCGCGCGCTCGGACATGCGGTTGGCGAGTTCCTGGATGGTGATGGTCTCGGGCAGGACGATTTCGCGCGAGAGCTTCTCTTTTGTTTCCTTGAGGCCATGCCCCTTCAGGCGCTGGGTGCGGCGGCGGAAGGCGGCGACCGAACGGGTCCGCTCTTCCTCGCCCGCCGTTGCGCTGGTGACCGTCAATCGGCCGCGGTTGCGCTGTTCGGCGCCGCGGGTCGGCCGGGGCGGCAAGACAACTTTTGCCGGCTGGATCACGGCGCCCGGGCGGCGAATGACCCGCTTGGTCTCTTCCTCATCGGCAACAAGGGCTCGAGCGGTGGGCGACGCAGCGCCAACGGGCGAAGCAGGAGCGGCGGCGCTTGTCGCCGGCTTTCGCGCCATCGTCACGGCGGGCGTCGCGGAAGGCTCGCCGCCAGCCAGGCGCCGGCGCGCTTCATCTTCGGTCTTGCGCTTGAAATCAGCGTCTTGCGCGCGGCGGGTGTCTTCGTCGCGTTTGCGCGCGTCGGCGGCCTCGCGTTCGGCGCGCTCGCGCGTCTCGCGTTCGGCGCGCAATTTCGCCTCGGCTTCCTGCCGACGACGATCTTCGTCCTCACGAGCGCGCGCGCCGACAAGCGCCTTGGCGCGCGCCTCGCGCTGTTCCTCGGTCAATGTATGCAGAACGACGCCGGTTTTTGGCGGCGCGATCGGCGTTGGGGTCGTCTTGGCGACGGCCGCCTGACTGGTCGGACCGCGCGGCGCGACTGGAGCGACAGCCGGCGTGGCGGCCGCCGGGCGAAGGACGACGGTCGGGGCAGGCGCGGCCTCACGAGAAGGAGCCTCGCCCGGTCCCGGGATGCGCCGTTTTACCTTTTCGACGACAACCGCCTTGCTTCTTCCATGCGAAAAGCTTTGGCGGACCACCCCCTGCTCGACCGGACGCTTCAAATGCAAGGTCTTCGAGGGGGCCGCGCCCAAAGTTTTTTCGCCAGTATTGTTCGTATCTGTCATGCGTCTTTCCAAGTGCCCGGGCTCTGCCCATCTGTCTGTTCGGCTTCAACGATCGGCTCGCCGCCATCATCCGTCATGGCCGCGATGGGCGGAACGCCCTCTCCGTTCGATCGATATTGGGCCAGGCGGCGAGCCCTATATAGGAACGCCGCGCTCGCCTCGCCCGCGCCAAGGGCTGCATGTATCACATTTGTCCTCCCCAATGCCAAATCCAATTGGCTGGAGGAGAAGAGATTTATTCGCGCGATCCGATCGGCCGCGTCGCCGAAGCGGCCGCGCACGATCCGCTCCAGCTTGGCTGTCCCGTCGGGCGAGCCGTCGAGCGCATGAATAAGGGCGAGGATATCGCCCCCCCGGATCGCGGCTTCGACCTTGGCGGCGCCCGTCACGATCAGCCCCGCCTTGTTGACGATCGACAGGAATTGCAACGCGTCCTGCTCGATCATCGAATCCAGCTTAGCCGCCAGGTCGGGCGGCGCCGCGGCTTTCGTTTTGAACCCCCGCGAAAAGGCCTGTTTTCGCACGGCCTCCGCGACAATTGCGGAACTCAACTTTGTCCAGACGCCTCTGCCGGGCAGCTTTCGGCGCAGATCGGGCACGACATCCCCGCCCGGCGACAAGGCAAAATGGATCATCCCCTCGGGCGGCCCCTTTTCGCCCGTTACGACGCACGTCCTCTCCGATCCGCGCTTGTCCGGCTTCGAGCGAGCGCCCAATCGATCCTCCACTGCGTCCAAGAGGGAGGCTATTCGCCCTCCCCGGCCTCGTCCGGCTGGACTTCCACCGGTTCCGGCTGCGCCTCGATCCATCCCGCCTGCACGCGGGCGCTCATAATCATCGCGTCGGCCTGTTCGCGCGAAATGTCGAAACCGTCGAGGAATCCGGCGTGCCTCTTGCTTTCGCCCTCGCCGCGGTCCGTCCAGCCGACAAGATCGTCGGTCGCGCAACCCGCGAGATCCTCAACGTTTTTCACGTCGTTTTCGCCCAACTTGACCAGCATGGGCGTGGTCACGCCTTCAATCGACTTGAGGTCGTCGGCGACCCCCAAAGCCTTGCGGCGCTCGTCAAACTCGGCCTCGATGCGCGCCAGATGTCCTTGCGCGCGCGCCTGAATCTCGGCGGCGGTGTCCGCGTCGAAACCCTCGATCGTAGCCAGTTCGGCAGGCTCGACAAAAGCCAATTCCTCGACCGAACGGAACCCTTCGGAGGCGAGCAATTGGGCAACGGTTTCGTCGACGTCCAGCGCGCCCATGAAAACATTGGTGCGCTCGACAAATTCCTTCTGGCGTCGTTCCGATTCTTCCGCTTCGGTCAGGATGTCGATGTCCCAGCCGGTCAATTGCGACGCCAGACGCACATTCTGCCCGCGCCGGCCAATCGCCAGAGAAAGTTGATCGTCAGGGACAACCACCTCAATCCTGGTGGAATCTTCGTCAAGGACGACCTTCATCACCTCGGCCGGCTGCAAGGCGTTGACGATGAACGTCGCCGCGTCGGCGGACCAGGGAATGATGTCGATCTTTTCGCCCTGCAGTTCATTGACCACCGCCTGAACGCGCGAACCGCGCATGCCGACGCAGGCGCCGACCGGATCGATCGACGAATCGTTGGAGATCACGGCGATCTTGGCGCGCGAGCCGGGGTCGCGGGCGACCGACTTGACCTCGACGATGCCGTCATAAATCTCCGGCACTTCCTGCGCGAACAGCTTGGCCGTGAACTGGGGATGGGTGCGCGATAGAAAAATCTGCGGCCCGCGCTGTTCGCGCCTCACGTCATAAACAAACGCGCGAATGCGGTCGCCAGGCCGGAACATTTCGCGCGGGATCATTTCGTCGCGCCGCACCACCGCCTCGCCGGCGCCGCTGCCGCCGAGGTCCACGACGACATTGCCGTATTCGACGCGCTTGACGACGCCATTAATGATTTCGCCGATGCGATCCTTATAGACGTCATATTGTTTGTCGCGCTCGGCTTCGCGAATTTTCTGGACCAGCACCTGTTTGGAGGACTGAGCCGGAATGCGGCCAAAATCGAAGGGCGGCAAGGATTCGGCGATCCAGTCGCCGATCTGCGCGGACGGGTTCTTTTTGTGCGCGTCAGCCAAGGCGATCTGCGTGGCGTCATTGTCGATCTGTTCGACGACCAGCAGCAGGCGCGAAAAGCGAATCTCGCCGGTCTTGGGATTGATATCGGCGCGAACCTCGGTCTCCTGCCCATAGCGCGAACGCGCGGCCTTCTGCATCGCGTCTTCCATCGAGGCGAGCACGATCGACCGATCGATCGATTTTTCGCGCGCGACCGCATCGACGATCTGCAAGAGTTCGAGCCTGTTGGCGCTGACGGCCATCATAATTCTCCTTTATGGTGCTGAGCCGGCTTGTCGCCGCGCATCAGGTCGTTCTGTTCAAGTCGTCGTTCAAATCGTCTTGCCGCTCTTTTCGGGCAAGATCTTGCCGCGTACGGGTTTGGCTTTTTGCGTCTTCCGCTCTTTTTTGGCCGCCTTTTCGCGACGTAAGGTCGCGCGGATCAGATCTTCGGTCAGGACGAGCCTCGCCTCGTCCATATCCTTGATCGGCAAGTCGGCCAGCTCGGCCTGTCCGTCGTCCTTGCCGACTAGGCGAAGGCGCGCGTTCATATGCGGCCCTACTGCTTCCACCCCCTCGATAACCCCGCGAAAACGCTTGCGCGTTCCCACAGGAATCGCCATTTCAATTCTTGCCTCGTGGCCGATCGCACGCTGGAAATCGGAAATGCGCACAAGCGGACGGTCGATGCCAGGAGACGAAATTTCGAGGCGATAGGCCTGGCTCACAGGATCTTCGAGGTCGAGGACCGGCGAGAGCGCGATGCTCGCCTGTTCGCAATCTTCGACCGTCATCGAGCCGTCAGGCCGCTCCGCCATGATTTGAACGGTGCTGCCATCGGCGGCCGAAATTTTCACGCGCACCAGTCGGAACCCCAGATCGCGCAATACCGGCGCGGCGATCGCAGCGATGCGCCGCGCGCCGCCGCCGTCGCTCAGCAGACGCGGCTCGTCGAGGGCGTTGACGAGCGCTTCATCCGCTAGACTTGGCTTGTCGGTCAATTGTCTTTCGGCCATAGGTCCCGTCGGCAATAAAAAAGAGCGGGTCCCGGCCGGGGCCCACTCTCAAACCATCTCCTCATCGAACAAATGAGAAGCTATGAGAAACCAACAGCGCTAGCGATACGCCATATGGCCGAAATAGGCAAGCGTCGTCCCAATCCATTCCCACGCGAAATCCGTCCACGCCTCGCGCGCGGGTGAAAGCGGGCGCCTCGCCGAGCGAGTTGCTCGAGGCGCGCCTGTGCTCCTCGACCCTTGAGGAACAGGTCGGCATAGGCGCCTGGAATGGGCGCGCCAGGCGCGGTCATGCCAGGCGCCTTCTTGATTAGAACAATTATAAAAATGCAATTTTTACATTGGACTAATTCTAATACAGTAATTTGAAGCTTAGCGCCATTCTAAAGTGTCGTATATTCGTTGACACACTGCACATGCGACTGATTATTGCAGCCGATATCCGACATTCCGATACATTGGGGGTTGCGTTGCTTTTTCTTCCTGAGAGCCAATTTGACTCGACTGAACGACTCTCTGAGAGAAAACGGCGCCGTTTGACGCTGATGTGCGCCACCGCCTTGGCGGCCCTATGCGCCTCCAGCGCTTTTGCCCAGTCGTCGGCGCCCGGCGCCGCGCTTGCTCCCATCCCGGGTTCGATGCCGGTGGCGGGCAATTCGGGTGAATTCACTCAGACCCCGGTCGGGACAGGAACTGCGGCGGCTCCAGCTTCGGCGGCCAGTTCGGGCGAGTTCATTGAGCAGCCGGTTGGCGCCGGCGCTGCGACCGCCGCCTCGTCAGGCGCTGGCGGGTCAGGGCCCTTCGGCTTCCTGGCTACCGCCCCGCGCAGCTCCAATCTGCTCGGGGACATGTGGGGCCTGAGGCCGATGCTGGCCAAATATGGCATGACGCTCAACATCACCGAGACAAGCGAGGTTCTTGGCAATGTGAGCGGCGGCCAGCGTCAAGGCTTTGACTATGACGGCCTGACGACAGCCACTCTCCAATTGGATACGCAGCGCGCGTTCGGTCTTTACGGCGGCCTGTTCAATGTCAGCGCCTTGCAGGTGCATGGCAGAAGCCTGAGCGCCGACAATCTTTTGACCCTGCAAACGGCGAGCGGCATCGAAGCTGACCGCTCGACCCGTCTATGGGAGCTCTGGTATCAGCAGAAAATGTTCGACGACAAGGTCGACATCAAGATCGGCCAGCAGAGCCTCGACAATGAGTTCATGGGCAGCGCGAACGCCGGCTATTTCGTTAACACGATGTTCGGCTGGCCAATGCTGCCTTCGGCCGACCTGCCCGGCGGCGGCCCCGCTTATCCGCTTTCGGCTTTGGGCGTGCGCGCAAGGGTGCATGTGACCGATTCGGTCACCCTTCTCGCTGGCGTCTTCAACGGCAGTCCGGTTTCCAACAATTCCGGCGATCCGCAGATGCGCAATCCGTCCGGAACGAGCTTCCCGCTCAATGGGGGCGCGCTCGCGATCGCCGAATTGCAATTCGCTTATCCCTCCTCCGGCACGCTCGTCCAGGCCAACGAGACGGACCCGCTTTCGCGCACTTACAAGATCGGCATGTGGTACGACAGCGAAAACTTCGCCGATCTGCACTACGACAACACCGGTCTATCGCTCGCCAATCCGGCGAGCGATGGAATCGCTGCGACCCATCGCGGCAATTACGCATTCTACGCCGTCGCCGATCAGATGATTTATCGCTTTCAAGACGATCCCGACCGCAACATCAACGTCTTCGTTCGCCCGATGTTCTCGCCGTTGCAGGATCGCAACCTCATCAGTTTCAGCCTGAACGCAGGCCTCACCATGCATGAGCCATTTTTCGGGCGCGACGACGATACTGCAGGCCTCGGCATGGGCTTTGCGCGGGTCAGCAATAGCGCCACGGGCCTCGACGTCGATACCGCCGTCTATAATCCAGGCGTCTATTCGCCCGCGCGCCACAACGAGACCTTCCTTGAGGCGACCTATCAATATCAGGTCATGCCGTGGTGGCAGATCCAGCCGGACATTCAATATGTCTTCAATCCTGGAGGCGGAATCGTTAATCCGAACAATCCGACCCAAAAGGTGAAGAACGAAGCGGTCCTCGGCATACGCACCAACATCACTTTCTAGAACGCCCTCCGCGCGCGTGAAGAAGACAGAGACGAGGAAACTACAATGCTGAATATTGGACGAAGCAGCGCCATGGGCGTCATTGCGTGTGCGGTCGGATTATCTGTCATCGGCGCGGTTCCCGCGCGCGCGCAGAACGTGCTTGAGGGCCTGCACCGTCACCCAACGCTGACTTCCACGATTACCGACAATGGCGATCTCAATCCTTATGCCGTCGTTGTCGCGCCCGCCTCGTCCGGCAAGATTCAGAAAGGCGACGTGCTGGTCGATAATTTCAACAATTCGTCGAACCTGCAGGGCACCGGCGGGACGATCATCGACTTCAATCCGTCGACGAGGTCGACGACGCTCTTCGCCAAACTGCCGCAGCATCTGCCACAATGCCCGGGCGGCATCGGCCTTACGACGGCGATGACCATGCTGAGCAGCGGGTGGGTGATTGTCGGCAGCACGCCGAGCACCGACGGCACGACGGCGACCAAGGGCAATGGTTGCTTCTTGGTGTTCGATTCCAATGGACAACTCGCCACCATATGGTCGGGCTCGCATATCAACGGTCCCTGGGGCAATATGGCCGTCATCGACAATGGTTCGAAGGCGACCCTGTTCGTCAGCATGTCAGGCTACGACCTTCCTGACCCTTCCAAGCTCGATCCCGCCACCGGCCTGCCTGTCGTCATCAACAAGGCGACGGTGCTGCGCATTCAACTGGCGATTCCGGCGAGCGGGCCGCCGAAAGTCACCAGTCAGACCGTTATTGCGAGCGGCCTCGCCCAGCGCGCCGACAAGGATGTTTTCCTGATTGGACCGACCGGCCTCGCGCTGATCGGCGGCACGCTCTATGTGTCGGATGCGATCGAAAACCGCATTATTGCGATTCCCGATGCGGCGACGCGCGGGGGCAGCGCTGGAGCCGGCCGCACGGTAACCAAGGACGGCCTGCTGCAGCGCCCGCTTGCGCTCGCCGCGACGGGTAGCGGCCATATCCTGGCCTGCAACGGCAAGAATGGCCAGGTTGTCGAGTTCGATCCGGCGTCGGGCAAGCAATTGGCGGCGCAATGGATCGATTCCAACCAGGCGCAATCCCCGCCTGGCAACGGCGACCTGTTCGGCCTCGCCATGGCGCCGGACGGCAGCGGCTTTTATTACGTCGAGGACGACACCAACATGCTGGCCAAGGCGACGCCATGACGGAACGCGATCGAGACCGGCCAAAGGCGACGCGCCGAGGCTTTCTTGCGGCGACGGCGGGACTGGCCGCCGTCGCCGGCTCGCATTTTCCCGCAACCCCGGCGCTGGCCGCCGCGCAGGAGGCCGGCGCTCAGACGCCTGATGCTACGGAGCCCTTCTGGGGCGCTCGTCAGGGCGGCATCGTGACATCAGCCCAGGCGCAGACTTATCTCGCGGCTTTCGATCTCACGACAGCCAAACGCGCCGATGTCGAAAAACTATTGCGCCAATGGACCGAAGCCGCCGCTTTGCTGAGCATCGGCCAGCCGGTGGATATCGCCGCCGAAGGCGATTACGCGGCTGAACCCGATCCCGCAGATGTGCTCGGCTTGTCGCCGTCGCGCTTGACGCTGACTTTCGGCTTTGGGGCCGGGCTCTTCGTCAAGGACGGACACGACCGCTACGGCCTTCGCGCCCATCGGCCGGAGGCCTTCGTCGACCTGCCCAATTTCCCCGGCGAGCAATTGGCGCCGGCGCGCACGGGCGGCGACCTGCTCGTGCAAGCTTGCGCCGACAATCCGCAGGTCGCCTTCCACGCCGTCCGCCAATTGGCGCGCCTCGCCTATGGCGTCGCGCAGATCCGCTGGGTCCAGGCCGGTTTCATCTCGGACTATGGCGCCAAGCGAACGCCGCGCAATTTGATGGGCTTCAAAGACGGCACCGGCAATCCCCCGACGAACGATCCCAAGGAGATGGACGCGGTCGTATGGGCCGGAGACGAGGCGCCGCCATGGATGCGCGGCGGCAGCTATCTCGTCGTCCGGCGCGCCCGTATCGCTCTCGAACATTGGGATCGCGTACAGGTCGCGTTTCAAGAACAGACTTTCGGGCGCAAAAAACTCTCGGGCGCGCCGCTCGGCGCCGATGGAGAATTTGATCCGATCGACCTTGACGCCAAGGATCCCGACGGCAATCCGGTCGTCCCGGAGAATTCGCATGTCCGGCTGGCCCATCAGGCGAGCCTTGAAGGTTCGCGCGTCCTGCGGCGCTCCTATTCCTACAATGATGGAGCGAATATCACGGCCGAACGCTGGCCGCCGTGGCGCCAGGGCATGGAATTCGACGCCGGGCTTATCTTCATGTGCTACCAGCGCGATCTGCGCACCGGCTTCATCAAGATTTTCGAGAGAATGTCGCGCTTCGACATGATGAACCAGTTTGTCACCAATACGGGAGGCGGCCATTTCGCTTGTCCGGCCGGCGCCGCCAAGGGCGAGTTCATCGGCCAGCGGCTGTTCGAGGCGGCCGCGTAGTCAGCGGCTCGCACTCACACGCTTTCCTCGCAACAAGGAGACAATCGTGACCCTTTCAATTCGTGACGTCGCTTTCATTCTGGCGTTCGGCATGGCGGCTGCGGGCGCCGCGCGCGCCGACGACCTCGCCACCTATTCGCTAACGCTGAAGAACCATCGCTTCACGCCCACCGAAATTCACGTCCCAAGCGGCAAGCCGTTTTTCATCATCGTCACCAATCAGGACGATACGGCCGACGAATTCGAAATGAGCAACCCGGCGATCGAAAAGGTGATCCCGCCTGGCGATCAGGGCAAAGTGAGGATGCGGCCGCTTGGTCCAGGCCGTTTTCCCTTCTTTGGCGACTTCCATCGGGAAACGGCGCAGGGCGTGATCGTTTCGGAGTAACAGGCATGCTGGCGGCGTTGATTATCGTCTTTCGTGAGGTCTTCGAGGCGGGCCTGGTGGTGGGCGTCGTCCTCGCGGCGACGCGAGGCATCGCCGGACGCGGCTTCTGGGTCAGCGCGGGACTCGTTGGCGGCCTGGCGGGCGCCTGTCTGGTCGCCGCTTTCGCGGGACAGATCGCAGGGCTCTTCCAGGGCTCCGGTCAGGAAACACTGAACGCGGCCGTGCTCCTCATCGCCGTTGCGATGCTCGGCTGGCACAATGCATGGATGGCGAGCCATGGCCGCGAACTCGCCAGCAATCTGAAGGCCGTGGGACGCGACGTCGCCGAAGGGCGGCGGCCTCTTACGGCTCTCGCCGTCGTTTGCGGCGTCGCCGTCCTGCGCGAAGGCTCAGAAGTCGTGCTGTTCCTCTATGGCGTCGCGGCCGGAGGCGGCGCGACGGCGATCGATATCGTCGTCGGGGGCGCCCTCGGGATTCTCGGCGGCAGTCTGGTTTCCGCTCTCCTCTATCTCGGCCTGATCGCCATCCCGCTGCGCTATCTGTTCGGCGCTCTGACGACCCTGATCATGCTGCTCGCTGCGGGCCTAGCGGCGCAAGCGGTCAATTTTCTTCAACAGGGCGGCTGGCTTGAGGCCTGGTCCGATCCGATCTGGGACACGTCGGCCATCCTCTCGCAGGACAGCATCCTCGGCCGCATCCTCCATACGCTGATCGGCTATATGGACCAGCCGACAGGCATGCAGCTCATCGCTTACGCCGCGACTATTCTAGCGATGCTGGCGCTCATGCAGGCGGCTGGAATGTCCACGCGCCAACGTCGGGCGTCGAGCGCATCCGCCGCGTCGTAACGATCGGAGGATTCGTTATCGTCAGTGCGGGGTCTGCACGCTCTGCGTGCTCTGGAGAAACCCGTTGCGCGCGGTGATCTGGCCGGAAGCGTCGGTGAATTGCTTGCCGTCGCCGAGTTGAACCGTCGGCATGCACTGGGGTGTGCAGGAGTAGGACTCGCGCTCCATTCCGCGTTGCACGATGAGCACCGAACCGGTCGGCACGACGCGGATGGTTTTCTCGTCAAGAACGTTGCCCTGCCCATCGAGCGCAATCAGATTGGTCTCGCCGAATCCCTTGCCGGTCACCACCATCGCGCCCGATCCCTTAAGCATCGTGACATCGGCGACAATGGGATTGCCGATGACGAGGGTGACGGTTCCATCAGGGATGCGGGCGATCTTCGCCTCGTCAATCGTGACGCTCAGCATAGCGGCGGCGGCCGCCGCGCTCGCCGCCGTTTGCGCGCCGGCCAGCCCGAAGCTCAATACAAGGGCGAACGACAGAAGCGAACGACGGAACATCGAATCTGAGCCTTTCAGAGGGCTAACGCGGACGCACGAGCCCTTTGCCATTGGACGCGGCGCCTTTGGGCCAGCTTCACCCTGAAATGGTGAAAGAACCCTGAACAATCGCGATTTTTCATCGCCACGCGGCCCTCGGCGCACCGTTTTACCCGGACAATGCGCGCGCCCCAGTTGCGATATCGGATGTTTGCGGCCAAAACAGGCGCCGATCGAGAGGATCCCCTATGACGAGCCGATTTGTCGACGCGATGGCCACGCTGCCGCTGGTGGCGATCCTACGCGGAATCACGCCCGCTGAATCGCCCGCCATCCTGCGGGCGCTGGTCGGCGAGGGCTTTTTGCTGATCGAGGCGCCGCTCAATTCGCCCGAACCTTATGAAAGCATCCGAGCGATGCGCGCGATCGCGCCGCCCGAGGCGCTTGTCGGGGCCGGCACGGTGAAGACGCCCAGCGAGGTCGAAGCGGTCGCCACGGCTGGCGGCGACTTGATTGTCATGCCGCATGCCGATGTCGCGATCATCGCGGCGGCCAAGGCGCGCGGCCTGATCGCGCTGCCGGGCGTGGCGACGCCGACGGAGGCTTTTGCCGCGCTTGGCGCCGGCGCCGACGGGCTCAAGGCCTTTCCCGCTGAAATGATCACGCCTTCCATCGTCAAAGCCTGGCGCGCGGTCATTCCCGCCAGCGTCCCAATCATGCCGGTGGGCGGAATCACGCCCGACAATATGGCGCCCTATCTGGCGGCGGGCGCCAATGGCTTTGGCCTCGGATCGGCGCTCTATCGCCCTGGCGACAGCGCGGCGCGCGTGGCGGAGAAGGCCGCGGCTTTTGTCGCGGCCTGGCGCAGGCTGAAAGGCTGAAAGCGCCCGCTCACTCGTGCATGGCGAAGATCGAGGCTCCTTGATCGGCGCGGCATACCGTGGCGCGGAAGGCGGAGAAAAGTTCGCGCCCGATGCCCGTATGCGAGGCCGACAGATCGTGATCCTCGTTCGCTCTCGCCGCCCATTCCGCCGCATCGACGAGCACTTCGAGGCGACCGTTCGGCGCATCGAGACGGATGAGGTCGCCATCGCGGATCTTCGCGATGGCGCCGCCATTCGCCGCCTCCGGCGTCACATGGATAGCGGCGGGAACCTTGCCCGACGCGCCTGAGAGGCGCCCGTCCGTCACCAGCGCCACCTTGAAGCCGCGATCCTGCGCGATGCCGAGCGGCGGCATCAGTTTATGCAATTCGGGCATGCCATTGGCGCTCGGCCCTTGAAAGCGCACGACAGCCACGCAATCGCGGAACAATCCGCCCGCCTTGAACGCCGCGTGCAGTTCTTCCTGGCTATGAAAAACCTGGGCCGGCGCCTCGATCACATGGCGCTCGGGCGCGACGGCGGAAGTCTTGATGACCGCGCGGCCAAGCGGCCCGTCGAGCACGCGCAAGCCGCCTGTGCTCTGGAACGGATGCTCCGCGCCGCGCAGCACGGTCTCGTCGTGGCTCTTTGAGGCCGCCTCGCGCCAGACGACTTCTCCCTCTTCGCCGAGACCCGGCTCGACGACGTAATCGCCGAGCCCTTCGCCCCACACCGTCCGGACGTCGCGATGCAACAACCCGGCGCCCAGCAGCGACCGGATCAACACGGGCATGCCGCCCGCCGCCTGAAAATGATTCACGTCGGCTTTGCCGTTGGGATAGATGCGGGTCAGCAGCGGCACGACCTCCGCCAGATCGGCAAAATCGTCCCAGTTGAGCGCGATTCCAGCCGCCGCCGCCATCGCGATCAGATGGATCGTATGGTTGGTCGATCCGCCTGTGGCGTGCAGTCCGACGACTCCGTTCACCACGGCCCGCTCGTCGATGATATGGCCGATCGGCGTGTAGGAATTGCCCTGCGCAGTCAGAGCCAGCGCACGCCGCACGCCCGCTTCGGTCAGCGCGTCGCGCAGCGGCGTATTCGGATTGACGAAAGATGCGCCGGGCAGATGCAGGCCCATGATTTCCATCAGCATCTGATTGGTGTTGGCGGTGCCATAAAACGTGCAGGTGCCCGGTCCGTGATAGGCTTGGGCCTCGGCCTCCAGCAATGCGGCGCGGCTGATCTTGCCCTCGGTGAAAAGCTGGCGGGTCTTCGATTTCTCGTCGTTGGACAGACCCGAGGTCATCGGGCCCGCCGGCAGAAACACCGCCGGCAAATGGCCGAACGAAAGCGCCCCGATCAGCAAGCCCGGCACGATCTTATCGCAGACCCCGAGATAAACCGCGGCGTCGAACATCTGATGCGACAGCGCGACCGCCGTCGAAAGGGCGATCACGTCGCGCGAGAACAGCGACAGCTCCATCCCCGCCTCGCCCTGGGTGACGCCATCGCACATCGCCGGCGCGCCGCCGGCCACCTGCGCGGTGCCGCCCGCCTCGCGCGCGATGCGCTTGATGATTTCGGGGAAACGCTCGAAAGGCTGATGCGCCGACAGCATGTCGTTATAGGTCGTGACGATCGCCAGATTTGGCCCCTCGCCGTCGCGGATCGCTTCCTTATCGGCGGGCCCGCAAGCGGCGAAGCCGTGGGCGAAATTGGCGCAGCCCAGGCGCTTGCGCGTCGGCGCTTTCGTCGCGTACCTGTCGATGCCGTCGAGATAGCGGCGGCGGCTATCGCGACTGCGCCGCGCGATTCGCTCGGTGACTTCGCCAATACGGGATTGAAGGGTCGCGATCATAGCTGCACCTTTCGGCATCGAGCGCCCCAGCGGGGTGTGAAAAACACTTGTGGCCGACAGCGCCGTGCGGAGCAAGGGCGCTGGCGCCTAAACGATCGGCGCCATGCCGCCCAATGCCGCAACGGCTCTCGGCCGCCGCTTCCGCGCCGCAATTGCATCGCGAATTTGCCAGACTGGCGCCGCGAAATGCGACAATCAGCTCTTGCGCCCCGCGATCGGTCTCACACCAAAGGACGGCTTTATGCGCACCATCTTTTCACTTTCCGCGTGCTCTTTCGTCGCGCTCCTCTTCGCGGCGCCAGCCTTGGCGGGAGAAATTGAGGTCGCTTCCAAGATCGATTCGGTGACCGTCTATCCTGACGCGGCGATCATTTGGCGTATCGCCGAAGTCGATCTGCCGCCGGGCGAGAGCGTGCTGACTTTCAGAAACCTGCCGCTCGCGCTCGACCCCGCATCCCTCAGGCTGGACGGTGAGGGATCGGCGAAAGTGACGATTGGCGCGGTGGACACGCAGGTTGCCCCCGCCGAGATCGGGGCGCCCGACAATTCCATCGAGGCCAAATTGACGAGTCTGCGCGCGGAAAAGGAGGGCTGGCAGTCAACCATTGATGCGCTGGCCGCCAAGCGCGCCATGATCATACGATTTTCACAGTCTGGACCGGAAAAACTATCGTCGGAAGCCAAGCCGCTCGATATCGGCCAGTGGAACGGCGCCTGGGATATGGTCGCCGTCGGCCTCGCCAAGCTTGGCGACGACCTGCGCCCCGCGGTCGCCAAGGCGCGCCAACTGGATGATCAGATCAAATCGCTGGAGGCGCAGAGCCAACGGCCCGTCGAGGGACAAGGCGCGCAACGCAGCGCAACGGTGACGGTCACGGTTGATTCGCAGACGCAAGCGCGGATCAAACTGTCCTATCGCATCGGTGGGGTCGGCTGGCGTCCGACCTACGACGCATCGCTCGATACGACGGCGGGCGCCAAGACGCTTTCGCTGACAAGGCGCGCCAGTCTGACGCAGCACACGGGTGAAGACTGGAGCGACGTCGCGCTCATCGTCTCGACCGCGCGGGTCGCGCGCGCCTCCGACATACCCGACGTCGAACCGCTGAAGATCGATTTCTGGCAACCGCCCGAGCCCGATAGCGCGGCGCCGCTCGACGGCGCGATGCCGAAAGCGCCGATGGCGCGCGCCGCCCCGACCGTGGAATCCATGCCATCGCCGCCGCTCATGCCGAAGCTGGCCCAGCAGGTGAAGGCCGAGGAGGTCGTCTCGCAAACCGAATCGGGCGCCTATAGCGCGGAATTCAAGACGCCGGGTCGCGTCAGCCTCGCGAGCGGCGGCGCGCAAAAGTCGTTCGTCCTGACGCGCGTCTCCGCTCAGCCGACGATTCTCGTGAAAGCCGCGCCAGGGCTCGATCAGACCGCCTATCTTCAGGCTCATTTCGTCGACGCCGAAGAAGCCCCATTGTTGCCTGGCGAGGTCGCTTTGCATCGCGACGGGGCGTTCGTCGGCCAGAGCCGCATGGCCTTCGTCGCGCCGGGCGATGGACTCGATATGGGTTTTGGCGCCGACGACAAAATCAAGATTCAGCGCGCGCCCGTCAATCGCAAGGAAAACGAGCCGACCTGGTACAATCAGACCAAAATCGAGACGCGGGAATTCAAGACGACCGTCAGGAACCTGCACGACTTTCCGGTCAAGGTTCAGGTGATCGACAGGCTGCCGATTTCGGAGAATACCGCCATCACCGTCGAAATGCTGCCAACAACGACCCCACCGACCGAAAAGCAGATTGCCGACAAGCGCGGCGTCATGAGCTGGACGCTGGATCTCGCCCCAAATGAGGCCAAGGACATTCGCCTCGTCTATCGCCTCAAGTGGCCGGCCGATCGCGATGTGACGATGGGAGGCGCGTCAATCAGCGCCAATGAGCAATAAGACGCCGATCGACGGCGTCTCAACCTGACTTCTGGACGCGCGATTGGGCGAGCGCAAAGGCAAAGGCGCGTTGACGACGCGCCGCGTTTGCGCTGACATTCGCGACGGGCGCCGAGCTCCCGGAAGCGACCCGGCTTGGCGACGGGTGAGCATGGGGGTCGAGGACCGGCTGGTAATGCGCGCCGCGCTCCTCTCGCGCGCCGGTCAATGCGCCGATCACGCGACGCGCGGCCGCCGGGTTCAATCCGTCCGTAAGGCGGATCAGCGAACCGATGCGCACGTAATCGCCCGAAATCAGGATTCGAACGACGGAATCCTGGGGCGCGTCGAGCGCCTTGACCGCAACCGCCAAGGGCTCGCCGGAGGGCTCCCTGGCGATCCGTTCGGCAAGATCGCGGCTGCATCCGAGCGCTTGAGCCAATACATTGATGAAAAGCTCGGGCTGCCGGGCGAGCGCATGTCGTTCGAGACGGGCGAGCGCTTCATCGCGATCGGGCTCTTGGCGCGCGACGCTTGCTCTCGCCAGCTCCGCGCGCTGTGCGGCGGCCAAAATCGCGGCGCGCTGCTCGGAGGAAGCCAACAGGAATAAGGATGCTGCATCGATGCCGCCCGGCGGGCGCGACAGCAGGGCGTCGGCGAGCGGCCTTTCCCGCTCAGCGCGCCGCGCCAGCGCGGCGCATGCCTGCGCATCAAGCGGAGCGGCGGCATTGGCGGCAAGCGCGAGCGCAATGCCGGGCTCCGGCCGCAGGCTCAATGTGGCGACCAATTCGGCGTCAAGGTCCACCCGTCTGGCGAGCGCACAGGCTCGGCTCTCATTGCCCGATGCGGCGGCGACAAGGCGATCGCGCGAGAGCGGCGCGCATTCGAGCAGATGGAGCGCGCCCTCGCCGCCCATTTCCTCGAGCATTTCTAGCGCGCGCGGCGGGGCCATGGGGTGACAGGCGAGTTTCCGAGCGACAATGAGACGAGTGAAGGGATCCGCTCGGGCGATCAGCCGCAGCATGGTCTTTTCAAATTGCGCGAGCTGCTGGATGGAATGGTCCTGCCGCGAGATGAAATGGTCCGTCGTGATGCGCAGCAGGATTCGCCGGGACTCGGCGTTGTCGGCGGTCCTGAGAGACGCCAGGAACGGCAGAGAGGTGGATTCTTGATGCAACATGGTCGCTTGGAGCCCATTAACGATGGCGTTGAATATTCAAATTACCTCCATTGCGTTGACCAAGTGTTAACCTTCCCCCAGCGTAAATGGGCTGTGGGGCGCGTCTTTTGATCGGAGCCGCTCCGGAGCATAGTCATGGGCGACTTGATATTATTTCGACCGTCCCCGAACGCCACGCGCTCAAACACCGCGGCGGCGCCCTCGCAAGACGCGCGCATCCTTTTTTTCACGGGCGTTCGCTATAAGCGGGAGACAGAGCCGACCCCCGCCGCGGCCGAGCAGGACGCCCCGCCGAAAGGCGGGATGGACGGAACGGGCGGCGGCCGGCGCAAGCGCCGAGGCTAGCGGCGAACCCGACATGAGGCGCATACCGGAGCGCTAGAACTCTTCCCAGTCCCGCTCCATCGCCGGCTCCGCGCGGCGGCGGGCGGCGGAACCCTGGCGCGCGGAAACGACTTTCAGCGCCGCCCGTGGAATATTCGCGGGCGCTCGGGAGCGTCGCGTCGCATCGACCGTCGCGACTCGGCCGATCTGGAAGCGGCCGATCATCTTCTGCAAGTCCTCGCTCTCCCGCGCGAGCGAATGAGCCGCCTTCGTCGATTGCGCGACGATCGCGACGTTCTGGCGCGTCACCTGATCCACCTGGCTCATCGACGTATTGACTTGCTGGAGACCAACGGCTTGCTCCTGAGAGCTTGCCGCGATCGCTGAGACGACCTCATTGATCTCGGACACCTGGATCACAATACGCTCCAACGCGGCGCCGGCTTTGGTCACGAGATCGACGCCTTGATCGACCTGCGCGTTGGAGTTCGAAATCAAGCCCTTGATTTCCTTGGCGGCGGCGGCCGACCGCTGCGCCAGAGCGCGGACTTCCGATGCGACGACCGCGAAGCCGCGACCAGCGTCGCCCGCCCTGGCCGCCTCTACGCCGGCATTGAGCGCGAGCAAATTGGTCTGGAAGGCGATCTCGTCAATCACGCCGATGATCTGACTGATCTGCTTGGACGATTTGTCGATTCCATTGATCGCCGCGATCGCCTCGCTCACCACGATTCCGCTCTTTTCGGCATCCGCCTTCGCCGCGGCCACCACGTCGCGGGCCTGATTGGCGCCTTCGGCCGTCCTGCGCACGGTTGAGGTGATCGCGCCCAGAGCCGCAGTGGTTTCATCGAGATCGGCCGTCTGACGCTCGCTATGTCTAGAGAGTTCCTCGGTCGTGGCGGCGATTTCGGTTGCGCCTCGATCGATGGTCTCCGACGTCATGACGATATTGAGCAAGAGTTCCTGCAAGCCATGCGCGGCGGAATTGAAATTCAACCGCAGCTCGTCCGCCGCTTCCGGCAAAGGCGTCTCGACCCGCGCCTCCAAATCTCCGCGCGCCAGCCGATCGAGGCCTGCGCCCAGGGAGGACCTGATGGTGTCGAGATTATGCGCTTGCGCTTCGCGCTGGGCCTCGACGGCCGCCTCGGCCTCCTTCAGAGCTGTCAGATCTTGAAGCGTTTCGATCACGCCGACCAATTCGCCGCTAGGGTCGCGGACCGGACCAGCGTCGATGGCCAGATAGCAGCGCGTGCCGATCGGCAGATCGCACCAGTTCTGAGCCTTCATTCGCCCATGACTGGAGGCCTGCTTGTCATGCGCGACATAGAGGGCGCCGACTTCCGCGCCCCCGCCCGTGAGCACGAGGTCAGCGAGGCAGGGCCGGGCGGCTGTGTAGAATCCCTTCCAGTGGTTCTTGGTGCCAAGGACGCTGGACGCCGAAAGACCGGTGAGTTTCTCGCACGCTTCGTTCCAGACGATCACATTGCCATCACGGTCGAGTACGAACAGCGGCACGACCATGTGCTCAATAAGGCTCATGACAAATTGAGGATTTCCAAGAGATTGGGCGTGGGATCGTCGTTTCTTGTCCGATCGGAACAAATTGCTCAGCCGACCCATCCCGGCGGTCCCCCATTGGCGGTAGCTTAAGAACATCGCCCAACATGGTAACCCAAAGGTATAAGCAATCCCTTAAACGGGCGGCTCGCGATGGCGCCTCTATCTTCTATTCGGTCACGCCGAAGCGGAAATTCCACTTGACCACCTCCGCCCAAACCCGTATCGCCCGCAGCGGGACACCTCTCCCCAACGAGAGGCGCTCATCTGAAAGGATGGCACATGACGAATGCTCCGGCCGCGCGGCCGAATAATGCGCGTTTTTCTTCCGGCCCTTGCGCCAAACGGCCCGGCTGGACCCCCCAAGTTCTTAACGACGCGGCTCTCGGCCGCTCTCACCGCGCCAAGCTCGGCAAGGCTAAACTCAACCTCGCCATCGACTTGACGCGCGAAGTTCTGCGCGTTCCCGCCGATTATCGCATCGGCATTACCGCAGGCTCGGATACGGGCGCCGTTGAAATGGCGCTGTGGTCGATGCTGGGCGCGCGCCCGGTCGATGTCCTCGCCTGGGAGAGCTTTGGCGAGGGCTGGGTTTCCGACATCATCAAGGAATTGAGGCTCGGCGATGCGCGCGCGCTCAAGGCGCCCTATGGCGAGCTTCCAGATCTCGGAAAGGTCGATTTCAATCATGACGTCGTCTTCACCTGGAATGGCACCACTTCGGGCGTGCGCGTCGCCAATGCGCAGTGGATCGCTGCCGACCGCGCGGGCCTGACAATATGCGACGCGACCTCGGCCGCTTTTGCGCAGGACCTCGACTGGGCCAAGCTCGACGTCGTCACCTTCTCCTGGCAGAAAGCGCTGGGGGGCGAAGCGGGACATGGCATGATCGTGCTGAGCCCGCGCGCGGTCGAACGGCTGGAGACTTACAAGCCGGCATGGCCGTTGCCCAAGCTCTTCCGCATGACCAAAGGCGGCAAGCTGATCGAAGGCATATTCGAGGGCGAAACGATCAACACCCCGTCGATGCTTTGCGTCGAAGATTATATCGACGCGCTGCAATGGGCGAAGACGATCGGCGGATTGGACGCGCTGATCGGGCGCGCGGACGCCAATTTCAAGGCGATCGCCGATTGGGCGGCCAAAACCCCATGGGTCGATTTCCTCGCCAAGGTTCCCGCGACTCGTTCGAACACCAGCGTTTGCCTGAAAGTGGTCGATCCTGAAGTCACGTCCTTATCCGCGGACGCTCAAGCGGCGTTCGCCAAGGGTCTTGCGGGCCTGCTCGAAAAGGAGAAGGTCGCGCTCGACATCGGCGCCTATCGCGATGCGCCTCCAGGTCTACGCATCTGGTGCGGCGCCACGGTCGAGACGTCCGATGTCGAGGCGTTGACCCACTGGCTCGACTTCGCCTTCGCGCAGGAAAAAGCCAAGCTCGCCAAAGCGGCCTAGCCCCCCTTCTCCCGCTCGCGGGAGAAGGCGTCATGCGAAGCATGACGGATGAGGGCGGCAGCCAACATTCTCGAACTTTCTCAGGGGGGCCGCCCCCACCCTGCCTGCATCCTCTGCAATCCATCAAAAACGGCGCCTATCGGCGCCGCCCTCATCCGGCGCTTCGCGCCACCTTCTCCCGCAAAGCGGGAGAACGAGAAAGAGAGACCCCATGCCCCGCGTTCTCATCTCCGACAAACTTTCTCCCGCCGCCGTCGCCATCTTCAAGGAGCGCGGCGTCGAGGTCGACGTCAAACCCGGCCTCGACAAGGAAGAACTGGCGAAAATCATCGGCGACTACGATGGCCTCGCCATCCGCTCGGCGACCAAAGTCACCGCCAAGCTTCTCGAGCAGGCCAAAAAGCTGAAGGTGGTCGGGCGCGCCGGCATCGGCGTCGACAATGTCGACATTCCCGCCGCGACCGCACGCGGCGTCATTGTCATGAACACGCCGTTCGGCAATTCGATCACCACCGCCGAACACGCCATCGCGCTGATGTTCGCGCTCGCGCGTCAGATCCCCACCGCCGACGCCTCGACCCAGGCCGGCAAATGGGAGAAGAACCGATTCATGGGCGTCGAGATCACCGGCAAGGTTCTCGGCATCGTCGGTTGCGGCAATATCGGCTCGATCGTCGCCGAGCGCGGCATTGGCCTCAAGATGCGGGTCATTGCGTTCGACCCTTTCCTGAGCGTCGAACGCGCCGAGCAGATCGGCGTCGAGAAGGTCGAACTGGACGATCTGCTGGCGCGCGCCGACGCCATCACTTTGCACACGCCGATGACCGCGCAGACGAAGAATATTCTGTCGGCCGAAAACATCGCCAAGACCAAGAAGGGCGTGCGCATCATTAATTGCGCGCGCGGCGGCCTCGTCGACGAAGTCGCTTTGCGCGCGGCGCTCGACAGCGGTCATGTCGCGGGCGCCGCTTTCGATGTTTTTATCGAGGAGCCGGCGACCGCCAATCCGTTGTTTGGGCATCCCAACGTCGTGGCGACGCCGCATCTGGGCGCTTCCACCAACGAGGCGCAGGAAAATGTCGCGCTGCAGGTCGCCGAGCAGATGTCGGACTATCTGATGCGCGGCGCCATCTCCAACGCCGTCAACTTTCCCTCGATCACGGCCGAAGAAGCGCCGCGGCTGAAACCCTTCATCGCGCTGGCCGAGAAGCTCGGCTCCTTCGCCGGCCAATTAACCGACGCGCCGATCGCCAAAATCACGATTACCTATGAAGGAGCGGTTGCGGGCCTGAAAATCAAGGCGCTGACCTCCGCCGCGGTCGCCGGTCTGTTGCGCCCCTTGCTCGCCGACATCAATGTCGTCTCCGCGCCCTCCGTCGCGGCCCAGCGCGGCATTGTGATTGAGGAAATGACGCGCGCGGTGCAGGGCGATTATGAAAGCCTGATCACTTTGTCCGTGACGACCGCCACGCAGGAGCGTTCGGTGGGCGGCACGGTGTTCCACGACGGCAAGCCGCGCATCCTTTCGATCAAGGGAATCAAGGTCGACGCCGAATTCACGCCCTCGATGATCTATGTCACCAACGACGACAAGCCGGGCTTCATTGGCCGTTTCGCCGGCCTGCTCGGCGAAGCGGGCGTCAATATCGCGACCTTCGCCCTAGGGCGCGATCAAGAGGGCGGTTCAGCCATCGCGCTCGTCGCCATCGACGGCCCAGCACCCGAGGGCGTGTTGGCGAAGGTCGGAAAGATCGCGGGCGTCAGGCAGGCGAAAGCGTTGAAATTCTGAACGGGCCAGAGAGGTTGCCAAAGGCTTGGGCGTGGGGGATCATTGCGCATGAAACGCAAGAGAACCTTCGTCAGGCTTGGCGTTGCCGCCTTTGGCTTCGCGGCCTCGCTATCCCTAGCGGACGCTGACGAAGCGGTCGCGCCACCCGCTAGTGCCCCGCCAATTTCGAACGAGGCCGTCACTTTACAAGGGTTCGGCATGCAAAATCCGCTCTGCCGGGAATGGAGCGACGGCTGCGCCATTTGTCTGCGCGACGAAAAAGGCGCCGCGCGCTGCTCGACCCCCGGCATCGCTTGTCAGCCGACGCCGATCGTCTGCCGGCAGGCGAAGGCGCAATAGACGCAGGTCATTTCCGCCACACATTGAGCGTGACATGGGCCGCCGCGTCGATGATTTGTGGGCCATCGGGGTTCAACCCCGCGTCGCTCAGCACCGAATCCGCGCTCAACCCGCGGCCGCAAGCCGCGAATAGGGATCTGCCTCGCGCCAGCCGCACGCCGCCCGCGCGCGAGAGATGGAACGCGTCATAGCCGATCGTCAAAAACAGGTCGAAGACAGCCTGCCCGCCGGGAACGGCCACGCGCCCGCCGTTCGGCAGAAGTTTCGCCGTCACGTCTCGCCACGGCGTCTTGGCGGGATTCCACCACCAGGCGTCGTCACGCTGTTCCAATCCACGCGCGGCGCTGGAGAGAATCAGCCGGCGACGGCGCTTGATATTGGCGTTAGCCTCATGACCCAGGCGGCCAAGCGCGACAATATCCGCGCGATCGAGTTCGCTCTGAAAATAGGCCCAGTCGGCGTCATTGCGTAGGGATTTTGGCGTCGCGCCGTCGGAATCGGCGATGCGATCGTCATCGGAGACGATGGCGTAGCCATGGATCTGGATTTGGAGTGAAGACATCGGGCTCCAGCAATGGCGATTCAACCCAGGGAAATGCTATATCAATGGCGACATAAACGCTGCATGAAGCTGAGAGACGCCGCCATGAATGAAGCGAACATCGCCGCGCCAGGGTCGCCGGCTCCGACCGAGCCGACCAGAATCGATCCGCGATTGCTCGAAATCCTGGTCTGCCCGGTGACGCGCGCGACGCTCGAATATGATTCGAAGAGGCAAGAGTTGATTTCCCGCGCAGCAAAACTCGCCTATCCCATCCGCGACGGCATTCCGATCATGTTGCCCGAAGAAGCGCGCGCGCTCGAAGAATGATCCTATGACCTCTTGCGTCCTCGCAGCGGGTTGATCAGTCGCTTGGCGGTCTCCCTGAGACGGCGTTTCGCCGTCTCGCCAGCCAGCCAGAGCCTCAGGCCGCGCGCGGGTCCGGGCCGCAATGCGACGATGCCATCGATAAGCGCGAGCCTTGCCGTCCACAGCCTTTCGATCATCGGATGGCCTTCGATCGCGCAGGAATCGGTTGTTGCGATCGCCGGGTCGCGCTGCTGCGCGCGCGACAATTCAAGCGTCAGTTGCAGCCCGGGCGAATATTCCGCGTAGGATTCCTCATAGGCCGTCTTCCAGTAAAAGGCGCGGTCGCCAGCGCGCAACATCACGCCTATCGCGATGGCCACGCCGTCAAGTTCAAGCAGTTGAATGGCGAGTTTGCCCTCCCCAGCCAGGCTCGCAAGCGTCGATCGCGTGAAAGCGGCAAGACCAACGTCGGCGCCAAGCGCGGTATGCTGCGCACCCTTCCATCCCTTCGCTTCAAGCGCGAGGAATTTTTCGACCGCCGCTCCGTCGCTGGCGACGCGAAATGCAACTTCGCCACGCTCCTTGAGACGGCGCATTTGCCGGCTCCATTCCTTCAACCGCTTCTTGGGCAAGGCCCCTTCAAAGCCGCGCGCAAGTTTGGCCGCGGCGGCCAGGGAGGCGCGTCCGCGTTGCCCGAACAGGTGGAATTGCGCGCTCCGGCGTGAACAAAGAGCTCGAACCGCCAGAACGGTCGGCCCCGCGACGTCGAGTGTCGGCAGGAGCAGGCCGACAATTTTCGGCCGCTCTCGCGCAAGCCAATCCATGATGGCGCCCAGCGCCTGCTCGGTCGCCTCGCGATCCAGCATCAGGGCCGCGAGCCCGGCCTGATTGCTCTGCCATGCCCGGGCCACGCCAAATCCGACCGAGATTCGCGGAAACTCCAGAACAATCGCACCGATTAATCGCTCTCTGGATTCGTCTCCCCAGACAAACAAGAGACGCAGGCGATCCGTTCGCGCGAAATGACGCAAAGCATTGAGAACGAAAGCCGGTTCGGCAAAGACATTGGCCTCGATCGCGCGGACGCTCAGATCACGCCAAGCGTTCTCAGAGGCGGCGGCGCCCTCCAGCCCCACGACTTCAACGCAAGCGCCGGACATCGAACTCCAGTCCGATCGAGCGCGCCGTCTTCACAGCTTGACCGATCCCGCGCGCAAGGCGGAAGTGAAATCCGCGGCGATCGGTCGGTAAGCGCCGATCGTCCGATCGTCGAAATAGACGGGATCGGCGCCCGGCGGAAGTTCGAATCCCTCCGCCACAAGCTCCGTCTTCTTCTGCTTGAACGTTCCAGTTGTGTCCAGATCGCGCCGGAACCGCAAAAACACCGGGCGCGCATAGGTCGGCAGATGCGCCGCTATATGGGCGCGCAGGCCCGACAGATCGAAATGATCGGCGTCGTCGACGACCATTGCGGCCATCCCCGCGCGCCCTTCATAACCAGGGACGGAGACGCCATAAACATTGGCTTCCCGCACCCCGGGAAATGTCGCGATCGCTTCGCTGACTTCTGTCGTCGACACATTTTCGCCTTTCCAGCGAAACGTGTCGCCGATGCGATCGACGAAGTAAAAATAGCCGGCCGCGTCACGGCGCAAGAGATCCCCCGTGCGAAACCAGGAATCGCCTTCGCGAAACACATCGCGCAGGATTTTGGCTTTCGTCGCCGCGGCGTCCGCATAACCGTCGAATCGGCTGGCGGGCTTGTTCGGATCGTCCAATATTTCGCCGATCGCCTCGCCAACTTCGTTGGGCGCGCATTCGATGCAACGCCCTTCCGCATTGCGCTGGTCGATGTTCTGCTCGACATCATAGGCGACGATTTTGAACGGAAAGCTTTTCTTGGCCCAGACCGGAATGCGTCCGACAGCGCCAGGATGCGAATCAAGATTGAACAACGCGACATTGCCTTCCGACGCCGCGTAAAATTCCAGAATCTGCTTGATGCCGAAACGGTCGCGGAACGGGGTGAAAATATCGGGCCGAAGGCCATTGCCAAAACAAAGCCTGATGCGGTGAGCCTTGTCGTTCGGCGTCGGAGGAGCATTGAGCAGATAGCGACACAATTCGCCGACATAGACGAACATCGTGCATTGATGACGAACGATATCGGCCCAGAAATCGCTCGCCGAAAAGCGTTCGCGAATGAAACAGGAGCCGCCGACCGACAATACGGCGCCGGTCGCCAGCACGCCGCCGGTCGAATGATACATCGGTAGGGACTGATACATGCGGTCCGAGGCTTGCGCGTTCATCACAGCGGAAAAGCCATAGATCATCCGCTGCAGCCGGGAATGGGTGATCCTGGCCGCCTTTGGCATGCCGGTCGTGCCGGACGTGTAGACATAGAGGGCGCCGTCATCGATGGTCAGCGCGACGCGCTCGCCAGGCGTCAGCGGCGCATCGGAAAAAGTCTCGATGATCTCATCGATCCGCGGCTCGGCCATTCCGGGCGGCGGCGCGCCATGCGCCAGGATAAGCAGCGGCTGGTTGAGCTGGTCCCGCGCAGTGGCGAGTTGCGGCGCCAGGGAGGCGTCGACGATCAGTGCTTTGGCGGCCGCGACATTGACGCTGTGCGCGAGCGAGGCGCCCGATACGTTGGTGTTGATGAGCGCCGTTATGAGGCCGGCGCGGGCGAGGCCGAGCCAGATCGCCAGATATTCTGGCCGGTTGGGCATGAGTAGGCCGACGACATCACCTTTGCCAAGGCCCTGGGACCGCGCCCAGCGCGCGTAACGGTTGGCGCGCCCGTTCCATTCGCGATAGGAGAAAGTCTCGCGATCGCTGAGGAGCGCAGTCTGGTCGCCGTATTGGATCGCCAATTCATCAGCAAGGTCGCAATAGGTTCGGGTCGGGTTCTTGCCGACCGGCGTAGTGCGGGCAAGGGCGCGTCTGAGGCCGCTCAAATAGGCGATTTCGCTTTTGATCCGGTCGAACAATGGTATCCGCCCCCGTTTCCGATCATCGATTCTTGGCTCGAATAGATGAACTTATTCTCTCAAATGACAAGAGCGGGCGAGAAAAAGGCCGCTTGGCAAGAACGGGTCAGGCCAGAAGCCCGCCGCGCGGCGGCGTCAGCGGACTATTGGCGAGCGCCGCCATATCCGGCGCGTCGATCCGCGGTGCGCCGCTCAGAGCGGCCCAGAGCTTGTCGACGGTTGAGCGCTCGAGACCATCGACGACCACGACGATCCTGGTCGCGCGATCTTCGTCAGGCCAACCTTTCAGGCGACGCGGCGGATGAAAGATGTGCTGGACTCCATGGATGACCAGCGGCTCAGCGGGATGCTCGGCTAGAGCGACCAATCCTTTGACGCGCAATAGCCGGGGACCGAGCGTCGCGCAAAGCAGATCGAGGAACAAAGCGAAGGCCGCAGCGCCGATCGGATCGGGCAGCCGCAGGCTGTAGGCGCCGATCGACGGGCTATGACGCCCGGCCCCCGGCGCGTTAACGCCGAACGTATCCGCGCTTTGCGCAGTCGCATGGGGATCGACGGGAGGCTGCTCGCGACCTGATGCGAGATCGCTCACGCCCTCGAAAGGGTCGAGCGCGATCAAATCAGCGGCGCGGAATTCGCCCGCCGCAATATCCAGAATCGGCGCGACCGGATTGAGTGCGCGCAGGCTTTTGGTCAGGGCTTTGAGCCTGTCGGGTCGATCCGCCGCGGCCAGAAGATCGCTCTTTGTGACCGCGAGCCGATCGGCAAGCGCGACCTGGCGCATGGATTCGCCGATGTTTTGCAAGGTCGCGGCGCCGTTGACGGCGTCGACCAAGGTGACGACGCCGGCGAGGCGATAACGCAACGCGAGTTCCGGGTCGGCCATGATGGCGCGAAGAACGGGCGCCGGATCGGCGATGCCGCTCGTTTCGATGACGATCCGATTGAACGGCGCGATCCGCCCTGCATCGCGGCGCGCCGCAAGATCATGCAAGGCATCCACAAGATCGCCGCGCAGCGAACAGCAAAGGCAGCCCGAGGACAGAAGGATGACATCTCCGTCGACCCTCTCGATCAGCAAATGATCGAGGCCGATTTCGCCCCATTCGTTGATGATGACGAGCGTGTCGGCAAGCTCCGGTTCGCGCAGGAGCCTGTTCAGAAGACTCGTCTTGCCCGCCCCCAGAAAACCCGTGACGACGCTGACGGGTATCGGCGCCGCCGACGTCACGGTCCCGTGGGGAAGAGTTTGCCGACAAACACGGGCGCGCCCGAAGGCGCGCCGGTGGGCGAACCGCCGGGGGGCTCGATCGTAACGGCATAAGTTGCATTCTCTACGATGGCGCGGTCAAACCGATTGAGGCTTGGATTGGCGGTGAGGTTCGCATTATCGATGACGCCGAGAGAACGCGGCGCGCCGAGCTTGTCGTTAATGATCCATAATTCGTAAGCCTTGTCCGGCTGCGGCGGCGCCGCGACCGGACGCACCGTTAGGTCGCGCGAGTCGAGATTGACCGTGATGATGAAGGCCGGCGAATCCGCGCTCTTCTGCAAAACGGCGACGAATTCGTGGGGCGTGGAGACGCGCGTGGACTCGCGCAGGCCGATACCGATCGCCAGCGCCGCCGCGATCGCTGAGGCGGCGATGGCGTTGAAGCGCCATCGGCGCAGGCGGCGTGTGAGATCAACCACATTGCCAGACTGCCCAGCGTTTTGAGCGCTTGCCTGGATGCGCGCCTCGATATCGCCAAGAAAATCGCGCGGCGGCGCCAGGGCCGGAATGCTCTCCGACAAGGGCGCGAGGCGCATCTCCCACGCAACGATCGCGGCGTCCAGCTCGGGTTCGCGCAGGCGACGGGCGGCAAGGCTCGCACGCTCGCCGCCATCCAGCGTGCCAAGAGCGAATTCCGCCGCGTTGAAGTCGTCGTCCGGGTTGAGGCTCATGATGACAGGCAGTCCTTGAGCTGCGCAAGGCTGCGATGCAGCCAGGTTTTGATCGTAGGGACCGGACGCTCAAAACGTTTGGAAAGAGCCTCGCGACTCGCTCCCCGATAATAGGCAAGCAAAACAATCTGGCGCTTTTCAGCGTCGAGTTGCGACAGGCAGCGCATCAGAGCCGCCAGTCGCTCGCTGCGATCGCGCGAACCAAGCGGATCGACTTCTTCGGCCGCCGGTTCAAAACTCTCCGGCATATCCTCAAGCGCCAGCGGCTTGGCGCGGCGCACTTCATCAAGCGCGCGATTGCGGGCGATCGTCGCCATCCAGGCCATGGGCGAGCCCTTCGCAGAATCGAAGTCTCCCGCCTTTTGCCAGATGCGCACATAGGCCTCCTGAAGAACCTCCCCGGCCAAATCGCTACGAGGTAGGATACGGGCGACCACCCCATAGAGTTTCGCCGAGGTCTGCCTATAGAGCGTTGCAAAAGCGGCGCGATCGCCGGCTGCGA
>NZ_LMUI01000008.1:0-31100 GCF_009765995.1 Methylocapsa sp. S129 | reverse complement strand
AATACGGGCGCCCGAAGGCGCCCGCTTCTGATCGGGGACCGCGGGGGAATCAGCCTGGGATCAGAACCTTGTTGATGACATGGATGACGCCATTCGATTGCAGAACGTCGGCGATCGTGATCAGGGCGACATCGCCCTTTGCATCCGTCACGGTGAGATGCGAACGGCCGCGGCGCTCGATGGTCAGATCTCCGCCCTGGACCGTCTTCAACGTCGCCTTGCCGCCGCCTTGATCGACCTTGTCGGCAAGGTCTTGCGCGGTCAGATGGCCCGACACAACGTGATAGGTCAGAACGGCGGTAAGCTTGTCCTTGTTTTCCGGCATCAGCAGAGTTGCAACCGTGCCCTTGGGCAATTTAGCGAAAGCTTCATTGGTCGGCGCGAAAACTGTGAACGGGCCGGCGCTGGCCAGCGTGTCGACCAGACCGGCCGCCTTGACGGCGGCGACAAGCGTCGTGTGATCCTTCGAATTGACGGCGTTCTCGACGATGTTCTTGGTGGGATACATCGGGGCGCCGCCGACCATCACAGCCATCGCAGCCATAACGGGCGCCGCGGCCATGACAACGCCGAGCGAAAGGCCCGCGGCAAGCATAACGGTCTTAAGAGAGATCCTGGCGTTCATCTCTGTTCTCCTGTGCGTTTCTTCATTTGATTGAAATGAGCAACCCCGTTGATCGGGATGTGATGGAAACGGAGCGAAATGGCGCAAGTTTCAGAGCATGCGATAATAGTTTGATTGCCCTCCTGAAAATTTAGCGCGAAACTTCTCCTACGGCTTTCCGTTTCTTTCGTGAGAGCGACCAAGATTGTCGTGGGGAATCAAATGTCTGTATCGGCGAGCGAAATTTCTCCGAACGTCGGCGCGCCCCACTCAGATGGACGGCGCATCATTTATCGTCACACGCTTCTGGTTCGCGCCACGCATTGGATCAACGCGCTCTGTTTTGTCCTTCTTCTGATGAGCGGTTTGCAGATATTCAACGCCCACCCTGCGCTCTATTGGGGGGCCCAGAGTACTTTTGACAAACCACTTCTGGCTCTGACCGCGCAACAAGGGAGCGACGATTCCATCCAGGGCGTGACCACGATTTTCGGAAAATCTTTCACGACAACCGGCATTCTGGGGGCCTCGCGCGATGAGAGCGGCCAGCTTACGGAGCGTGGGTTTCCCAGTTGGATGACGATTCCTTCCTATCAGGACCTCGCGACCGGCCGGCGCTGGCACTTCTTTTTCGCCTGGCTGCTTGTGCTGAACGGCGTGGTCTATGTGACGAATCTATTCGCGCGCCGTCACTTGAAAGACTTCCTGCCCTCGGGCCGCGAATTGCGCGCAATCCCGGCGTCGATCCGGGAGCACGCGCGGCTGCGCTTTCCCAGGGGCGATGAAGCCTTGCACTACAATGTGCTTCAGAAACTCGCCTATCTCTCCGTCATCGTCGCACTGCCTCTCCTGGTGTTGGCGGGCTTGACGATGTCCCCGGCGATCGATGCAGCCTTTCCCTGGCTGGTCACTCTGTTTGGCGGACGCCAAGCGGCGCGCACGATCCATTTCATTATGGCTTTCTATCTCGTCGGATTTGTCATTGTTCACATCGTCATGGTGCTGATCTCAGGTTTTCTCAACAATATGATTTCCATGATTACCGGTCGTTACGCGATTGAGGAGGGCCGTCGTGAAGCGTGAGGCCATTCTCAGTCGTCGACAGATGCTGACGCGCGCAGCCATGGGCGGCGCGGCGCTGGGATTGGCGGGATGCGACCGCCTGTCGAACGCGACCGGGAGCCGATCGGTGCTCGACGCCGCGGAAAATCTCACGCGCGGCGCGCAACGGGCGCTGCTCGCGCCGCGCGACGCGCTGGCCCCCGAATATGGACCCGCCGATCTTTCGCCAGGCTTTAAACCCAATGGCTCGGTCGATCCCGACGATCCCGATTACGTTCAGGCGCGCGACGAACATTTCGTCAACTGGAAGCTCGGCATTGGCGGCCTCGTCGACAAACCGACACAGCTTTCGCTCGCCGATCTCAGACAATTGCCGGCGCGTGCGCAGATCACCCGCCACGATTGCGTCGAGGGCTGGAGCTGCATCGGCAAATGGAAGGGCGCGCCGCTCGGGCCGATCCTCACCGCGGCCGGACTGAAGCCTTCGGCGCGCTATATCGCCTTTTATTGCGCTGATACTCTTGAGCAGACGCTCGACGGGACGGGGCAATATTACGAGACGATCGATCTTGTCGACGCTTTTCATCCGCAAACGATATTGGCCTATGACATGAATGACGAGCCGCTGCCGGTCGCTCATGGCGCGCCGCTGCGTCTGCGCGTCGAACGCCAGCTCGGTTACAAGATGGCGAAATATGTGATGCGGATCGAGGCTATTGAATCCTTCGACAAGATGGGTCGCGGTCGTGGCGGCTTTTGGGAGGATCGCGGCTATGAATGGTACGCGGGTATTTGAAGTCGGGTTCCGCGGACGATCGCCAACGCGGCATTCGCCGCCAGCAAGCGACCGACGGCTTTAGGCGGGCGCAAGGCGCCGCTTTGCCTTGTCCGCGGCTGCGCGCGCCGATGCCGTGACATTGAACATCTCAAGCCCGTCAAGGTCGTCGCCGGTCACGGGCGTCAACGCCTGATCCATGTATTTGCGCGCTTCGGGATCGCGCTTCACTGCGCGGCGAACCAGGGCCATGCGCCAAACGATACGTGCGATGGCCAAATGCTTGGCGACGACGCCGAAGATATATTTGGGGTAGAAAGTCACGGGACTTTCAATGGGCAAGCCAGGCCGCCGGTCGCGCCGTACTTTGCGCCTGAGATACCCGCCTTCCAACGGATGGATCTTTTCGATCGTCACGCAGCCATAGAACCAGATCAGCAGGAACATCATCTTACCCGGACTGATGCCGGTCGCGACCGCACGGCGCATCACGGTTTCCATGTGCTCGGACGTGTAATAGGTCTCCCAGGCCAGGCGATAGGCGCGCTCCCAATCGGATTTCGACATTGTCGCGTGGCTGGTGACGACGTGTTCGAGATCATATTTGTTCATATCGGGATCCATGGCGACCCCCGCCTTGGCGAGCCGTTGGTGATCCTCGGATCCAGGCAACGGCGTCAGGCAGAAAAACTCCAGGAGATCGAGCGGCAATTCGCGCTGGATGATCTTGATGTCGCGCACAATCGATTCGGGCGTATCGGCCGGAAAGCCAAGGATATAGCCGGCATAGGTGAAGCAGCCGACCTTCTTCCATTGCAACAGCATATCGCGATATTCGGCGATGCGGTTCTGCTTCTTTTTGGCGCCGACGAGGCTGTCCGGATTGATGTTTTCCAGACCGAGGAATACGCGACGCACGCCGGCGGCAGCAGCCTTGTCGATGAAGTTGGGGATGCGATGACAGAGCGTATCGACCTGGATGACGAAATTGAAGTTGAGACCATCGTCGCGCCGCATTGCAATCATCCTGTCGAACATCGGCTCCCAATTCTTGTTGCGAGCGAGATTGTCGTCGGTAATGAAGAAATGACTGATTCCCTGCGCAAGATTGGCCCGGATGATCGCTTCGACATCGTCCGGCGTGCGATAGCGCGATTTACGCCCCTGCACATTGATGATGGTGCAGAAGGAGCATTGGAACGGGCATCCGCGCCCCGCATCGAAGCTGGTGACGAGCCCCGCGGTGCGTTTGATGCCGGAGGCGGGCAGCATCGGCATGGGCGCGCCTTCCAGTCCCGGCAGATCGCTCATGAAATTATAGAGCGGCTTCAACTGGCCGGCGTAAGCGTCCTTGAGAATGGCGTCGAGGCGCCCTTCGGCTTCGCCGGCGAATAGCGACACGCCGAGCGCCTGCGCTTCCTTCAGATCGTCCGGCATGTCCGGCAGCATCGCCAGACAGCCAGACACATGGAAGCCGCCTATCGCGACTTGCACCCCAAGGGCGCGCAGGCGTCGGGCCAGATCGACGGCGTGAGGAAATTGGTTCGATTGCACGCCGACGAGGCCAACGAGGCCCCGCCCGCCTGACGCCGCGATGTCGCGCGCGATGCGCTCTGGCCGAACTCGCGCGTTAGTTTCATCGATCGCAAAGATCTCGATATCGATCGCGTCGCCAAGCACGCGCCGGGCGCGACAGTCGGCGGCAAGCCCATGAATTACGGCAAGCGTATTGGACGGAATCGCTGAGCGAGCCCATTGAATGACATAGCCGTCATCGTCGTAGTGCGATGGTTTGATCAGATAAAGTGCGAAATCGCCCAGCATTGCGCCGCCTCGCGTTTGACGAGTAGGCGCCGGTATCGCCGTCCGAGTCAACGAGGATAGCGGGGAACAGAATGAACAAAGCCTGTGTGACGATGATGGCGATCGGATCGGCTGCGCTGAGGATGCGGTCAATTGCTCCGCGCGCACCGCCGGGCAAAGCGCACCAGGATCTTTGTGATGCCGGCGCGGGCGAGTTCGGATGCATCTCAGATCGATTGAGGGGTTGAGCGACTTCTATATCCGAAAACACTCGCCGAGCGCCGGTTCCGCCGCGGAACCGGCGAAACGCTTCAGGCTCGTGCAACGGAGCCTGGCCGCCAACTTGACGAGCTACGACCTCACTGGTAATCATGTTGACATCTTTTAGGATAGAATAGATGAATTTTATCAATGGATTATCTCGTTACAAGCAACCCGGCTTGAATTCGTTCGGCTCGCGTCTGCGATGACCATACGTTCCCATAATGGCGACCTGCCGGCTGGCCTCAGATTTGGCGCGGCGGTGGCGATCGACACGGAGACGCTAGGGCTTGACGTCCACCGTGATCGTTTGTGCGTCGTCCAGCTTTCGAGCGGCGACGGCTCGGCTGAAGTTGTTCAGATCGCTCACGGCCAGACGCGAGCGCCCAACCTTGAGAAATTGCTGGCCGATCCCAACGTCCTCAAGCTTTTTCATTTCGGTCGTTTCGATATGGCGGTTCTGTGCCATGCGTTCGGGATCATGCCGGAGCCTGTCTATTGCACCAAGATTGCGTCAAAGCTCGCCCGCACTTACACTGACCGTCATGGTTTGAAGGATCTCGCGCGCGAACTCATCGGCGTCGATCTTTCAAAGCAGCAGCAATCTTCCGATTGGGGCGCCCCCGCCTTGAGCGAAGCTCAGTTGACTTACGCCGCTTCGGACGTCCTGCATCTGCATGCGCTGCGCTCTAGGCTCGACGCCATGCTCACGCGCGAGAATCGCGACTCTCTTGCGCGCGCCGCCTTCACCTATCTTCCCGATCGCGTGCGGCTGGATCTGGCCGGGTTTGCCGAAATGGACATCTTTTCGCACGCCTCGCCGTAGAGCGGCCGACGATTCGCGGATTTGTCGCTCGATTGAAAGCAGCCTAGTTCGAACGGAGTTTTGGCCTCAGCCACATGTCAAATAGAGGCCGCCATAACTTCGCCATCCATTATCTTTCAATGATATCATCTTTCAAAAGTGTCATATTGTGTGATCGACAGTGGCCCAACGCCGCCAAGATCATTATGGAGCCGCATGGCAGACATCGCCGCCAGAATTGAAATGACCGCAGGAATGGAAATGGCCAGCGGCCGGAAAAGGACACAGCAGGCCAAAGCTTTTGCGGCGGCGGCCCGGCATTCCGCACATGTCCGCTTTCTTCGGGTAGCCCTCCTAGGCGGCGCCGTCGGGACGGTCGCCCTGCTCATCAGCATCGCTTTGTTCGATCCGTTCGGCAGGCTCGCCGGCGGCGTCTCGATGAGCGGCATCGGCGTGGATGGAACCAAAGTGACGATGGAGCATCCCAGGCTCGCCGGTTTCCGAAAGGACGGGCGACCCTATCTGGTCAATGCACGCAAGGCGGTTCAGGATGCGCTGCACCCGACATTGGTCGAATTACATGAAATTGACGCCGATATCGCGCTAGCGGAGGGCGGTTTGGCTCACATGACCGCAAACTCCGGTCTCTACGATAGTTCAAAAGAGCATATGGACGTATCGGACAATGTTCGCCTCAAAAGCCCGCAATATGACATGTGGCTCAAAAGCGCCAGCATCGACTTCCATAACGGGCTTTATGTTTCCAAGGAACCGGTGACCATTGTCACGAGCACCGGGACGACCTTGGCCGGAGATGCGATTTCGGCGGTCGACAACGGCAAAGAACTGACCCTTGAGGGACATGTGAAAACGACGATTCCGCCCGCGTCGGCCGCGGATGAGACGCAAGCCCAGTTGAAAGGCGCCAATCCATGAACGCCTCCTGGCGGCGCGGCCGCGCCATCGCCTTGATCATCGCCGCGCTTGTCTGCGCGCCGGGGCTGGCTGTCGGCAAGACGGTCTCCTCGTCACCCGTCTTGCCGGGCGGCAATTCCAAGGAACCGATCTCGATCGCAGCCGACAAGCTTAACTATTTCGACAAGGAGCAGAAAGCCGTTTACACCGGCAACGTGGTGGCCATCCAGGGCGACAGCAAGCTCACCTGCTCGGTCCTGACCATCTTCCTGGCGAAGACGGAGGCCCCGGCCGCCGACGCTTCCGCGAGCGCAGCCGCGGCGCCAGCGGCCAGCGCGGGCCCCGAGGTGGGAACGGGCGGGAGTCAGGTCAAACATATGGACGCGACAGGCCCTGTCACGCTCGTCTCGAAGACGCAAGTAGCCACCGGCGACCGCGGTTCTTACGACAAGGAACAGAACAAGGTCTGGCTATTCGACAATGTGACTTTAAGCGATGGCGGCAACGTCACCAAAGGCGACAAGCTCACCTATGATCTGACGACCGGTGAGGCCGTCGTCGAGGTGGGCAAGACTTCTGGTCGCGTTATCGGCCAGTTCATCCAAGGCTCCAGCGGCCCCGACACGACTGACAAATCGGCGACGCCAAAGAAAGACGCCGGCTCAAACGCCACTGACAAGCCAAAGGCGGCAAAGAAGAAAGTTCCAGCGGATAACACGGCGCCCAAGACGCAGTGAACCAGAGACTGGCGAGCAGCGCATCATCGTCCTATCACCATGATCGGGCGCCGCGGCGCGAGAAAAGCCAAGCAAGGAAAAGCTTCCCTTGAGCGACGATGCAATTCCCCGCGATGCGAGATTCGCGCACTCACGCGGGCTTATCGGTCGCCTCACAGGCTGGGGCGTGAAGCGGGCTGAGAGGGGCGAAGAGCCGGCCGACGCCACCGCGGCGCCGATTGAAGCCGATGGGCGCCGCGCCTTGGGCGAGGAAGCCGCCGGCGTGCTCGCTGTTTACAACCTAGGCAAAAGCTACGGGGGACGCGCTGTCGTCAAGGACGTTAGCATCGCGTTGCGGCGAGGCGAGGCAGTCGGGCTGCTTGGCCCCAATGGCGCGGGAAAAACGACCGTCTTTTATATGATCACTGGATTGGTGCGGCCAGAGAAAGGCATAATCGAGCTGGACGGTCACGATGTCACCGGCCTGCCGATGTATCAGCGCGCTCGGCTCGGCATCGGTTATTTGCCTCAGGAGGCGTCGATTTTTCGCGGCCTCAATGTCGAGGATAATATACGCGCCGTACTCGAAGTGACGGAACCCGACCGCGCGACGCGAGAGAGAGAGCTCAATTCCCTGCTCGATGAATTCGACATCGCGCGGCTGCGCAAGGCGCCCTCGATTGCATTATCGGGGGGCGAGCGGCGGCGCTGCGAGATCGCGCGAGCGCTGGCCGGCAAACCTTCGTTCATGCTGCTCGACGAGCCCTTCGCCGGCATCGATCCCATCGCGGTGGGCGACATTCAGGATCTGGTGCGCCATCTCAAAGGGCGCGGCATCGGCGTGCTCATTACGGATCACAACGTGCGCGAGACGCTCGGCCTCATCGATCGCGCCTATATCATTCACAGCGGCCACGTCTTGACCGAGGGCGCGCCTGACGAGATCGTCGCGCATCCCGATGTGCGGCGATTTTATCTGGGCGAAGACTTCAGAATGTAGCGTGCGCCGGTCGAGAACGGTCGGGGACAGAAAACGCCCTTACCCTGCCTATTCGTCCTCGCCAAATCGACTGGCGACCAATTCCGCAATAGCATCAAGCGCCGCCTCCGCCTGCTCGCCCAGAGCGGACACCGTGATCGTCGTGCCCATGCCGGCGCCGAGGGTCAGTATTCCCATGATAGAATCGCCGCCCACTGTTTCCCCGCACCGGGTCACCTTGATTTCGGCGGCGAAACGATCAACGCATTGGACGAATTTGGCGGTCGCGCGCGCATGCAGGCCTTTGCGGTTGACAATGTGCATTTCGCGCACGCGCGCGCCCGCAAATTGTGGCGGGGGCGGGCAATCGTCGTCGCGTTCCTCGCCTTCGGATTCCGTCATTTTCCGGTCAGGACTTTGCTGGCCACCGTAATATATTTGCGCCCGGCGTCGCGCGCCTCCGTGACCGCCTGGTCGAGGCCCGCATTGTCGCGCAGCGAAGCGAGCTTGATCAACATCGGAAGATTGATGCCGCAGATCACTTCGATGCGTCCTCCGTCCATGACGGAAATGGCTAGGTTGGAAGGCGTGCCGCCGAACATATCCGTCAACAATACAACGCCCGCTCCGTCCTGAACGCGCGAGACTGCGCCCAGAATATCAGCGCGACGCAGCTCCATGTCGTCTTCGGGGCCGATCGCAACGGTCTCGAATTGCGACTGAGGCCCAACCACATGCTCCAAAGCGGCGCGAAAACCCGTCGCCAACTGGCCGTGGGTCACAAGGACCATTCCAATCATCAAAAATCCATTGCTTTATGCGCCCAAGTCGCCCGACGCGAGGGCGCCGCATACCAATTGGTCAAGCGGCGGCATTTTTGTGCACTGCGGCGAATTATTCAAGCGAAATGAGCAAATCCGGTCATAATCTTGTCGCCAATCTTGTCAAGGTATTCCAGCACCGCAAAAGCCCGCTCGACCGGGCCGGTTTCGCCGTCAAATGTCAAGCGGGGCAATTCGACTTCGTCCAAAGACGCCTTGAGAGCGCCTTCGTCAGGAAGGCGCGCGGCGCGCACGCCGTCGGGCAAAAGGTCGACGACCAATCGGATGATTGCGCAGGGTTCCGCCGACGCGCGCACGATCCCGTAACCGCGTCTCTCAATGAGGCCACGCATATTGGGCGCGCCGATCGCTAGAATCCTTTGATTCTTCAAGTGGATCAGCACCCAGTCGTCGCCGATCAACCTCGCGAACAATTGTCGATCGCCGGCCAAGGCCAGAAGCGCGAGGGCCAAGCCGCTCTTGCCAGAACTAGAGGGTCCGCGAATGAGCACGCCGGCTTCGCCCACGATCAGCGCTGTGGCATGAATCGCGTCTCTGGAGCGATATTGTTGTTCCGAGTCTGGGGCGCCGCCGCCCGCCAATCTGCTCACAACGCAGCGGCGGGCAGCGAGATCACGAAGCGCGCGCCCGCTCCGTGCCGCACGATCTCGTCCTCTTGGTCCCCGTCGTCGCCTGGCGTTTCTTCGGCATAGGCGCTGTCGACGAGCGCGCTCGCGTGAGGAACGGGGGGGGCGGCGTCAACCGGCGCCGGACGGTTCTGCGCCCAGATGCGTCCCCCGTGGGCCTCCACGATCTGCCGCGAAATCGAGAGGCCGAGCCCTGAATTCTGGCCAAAGCCTTGGCTAGGGCGATCGGTGTAGAAACGCTCAAAAATGCGCTCGAGCGCGTGCGATGGTATTCCTGGCCCGTCGTCCTCGACGGTGACGAGAATCCGCGCGCCCTCATCCTCGCTGTCATCGTCGGGAAGAATCTCCAGCCTACGCAGGGCGACACGAACCTCGCCGCCAGGTTCGGAGAATGAGCGCGCATTGTCGATCAAATTGGTCATGACCTGCGCCAACCGCGAATCATGGCCAAGCACACAATAGCGCGGGGCGCCCTTGTCCGAAGCGTGAACGGCTCCGTCGATGGACAACCGTACTTTGACGCCCTTGTGACGCGACGAATCCTCCGCCATCGAGACGACCGCGCGAAGCAGCGCGATCATGTCAATGGGTTGGGCGTCGTTGCGCGCGAGCTCCGCATCGAGCCGCGAGGCGTCGGAAATATCGCTAATGAGCCGGTCGAGGCGACGGACATCGTGCTGAATCACTTCAAGCAATCGATCGCGCGACGCCCCCGCTTTGACCCGAGGCAAAATCTCGACCGCGCTGCGCAGAGAGGTCAGCGGATTCTTCAGCTCATGCGCCACATCGGCGGCGAAACTCTCAATCGCGTCGATGCGGTTGTAAAGCGCTTGCGTCATATCGCGCAAAGCGTGGGAAAGATGGCCGATCTCATCGGAGCGCGCCGTAAAATCGGGAATTTGCTGGCGCGATTTGATGCCGCGCCGCACGCGCTCGGCCGCTTCGGCAAGTTTGCGCACGGGTTCTGCAATCGTTCCGGCTAGAAACATTGAGAGAATGAACATCACCGCCGCCAGCACAAGAAAGAAGCGCAGGATCGCCCATCGCTCCGAAGCGATGACCGCGTCTATGTCGCCCCCTTGTGTCGAAAGCAGCAGCGCGCCGCGAACCGCTTGCCGCTGCTGGATTGGCACGCCGACCGAGACAATCGTTTCGCCGTCGGCGTCGACCCGGACGACGGACTGTGTCTGACCTCGCAAGGCGTCGGCGACTTCAGGATGAGACTTGCTGTTTCCAACCCATGGCTCGTCAACGCGCCGCTTCTTAGCGGGAACGAACCAGCGCTTGATCGCGATCCACGCGCGATCAAGCCCAGTCGTGTCTTCGGCGCCGGCTTCTCCGGGGTCGGAATGCATGATCACGCCGCGCGACGAGAGCGCAAGCGAATCGAGCAAGAGCAGCCCGTCGCGATCGTAGATGCGCGCCCTGGTCCGCGTCGGCGTCACCAGCCGGCGCAGAACCGGGCCGACTCTTTCCGGATTGATCGAAAACTCGATCGACTCATCTTCTCCCTCGGTCGGGGCTGCGCTTTCGCCTGGCGCCAATTGCAGCAGCTTCTCAGGGTCGACGGTAATCGTGTTGGTTTCGACGGCTGCCGAGGCGGCGATCGCCGCAGCGATGATCTCTCCCTGCGTTCGCAAGCTCTGCACGCGCGCATCGATAATATCGGCGCGAAACTGATTGAGGTAGAGGAAGCCGACGACCAGCACGAGAAGGCCGCCCAGATTGAGCACGACGATGCGCCGCGTCAGCGACGAGGAGAAACGCGAAACAATGGCGCGCCACGCAAGTCGGGCGCGCAATTTCAGGCGCGCGCCGCGCACACGGGCCGAAGCCGGCGAAACCACCCGACCCCGTCGCGCCCCGGCGCTCATTGCCGCACCTTGCCTTTGGCCATATCGAAGCCTGGCTTCTTTCGCGTTGCCCGATTTTTGAGCTCACGCCTCCCGGAAGCGATAGCCCACGCCGTAGAGCGTTTCGATCATTTCGAATTCGTCTTCGACAACTTTGAATTTTTTCCGCAGCCGCTTGATATGGCTGTCGATCGTTCGATCGTCCACATAGACCTGATCGTCATAGGCCGCGTCCATGAGCGCGTTGCGGCTCTTGACGACGCCGGGTCTGGTCGCCAGCGCCTGCAAAATCAGAAATTCTGTGACGGTCAGCGTCACGGGCTCGTTGTTCCAGGTGCAAGTATGGCGCTCGGGATCCATTTTGAGCCGGCCGCGCTCAAGTATCTTCGCTTCGCTTTCCTTCTGCGCCGCCGCTTCCTTGGGGTTTGAGCGGCGCAGAATCGCCTTGACACGCTCCACCAGCAATCGCTGTGAAAACGGTTTGCGGATGAAATCGTCGGCTCCCATCTTCAGACCGAACAATTCGTCGATCTCTTCGTCCTTCGAAGTCAGGAAGATCACCGGAAGATCCGATTTCTGGCGCAGGCGGCGCAACAATTCCATACCGTCCATGCGCGGCATCTTGATGTCGAATATGGCTAGGTCCGGCGGGCTCGTTTTAAGGCCTTCCAGGGCGCTCGCTCCATCCGTATAAGATTGGACGCGATAGCCTTCCGCTTCGAGCGAAAGCGAAACGGAGGTGAGGATGTTGCGGTCGTCATCGACCAGGGCAATCGTCGGCATGAGGCTCCAACCTGATAAATCGTTCCTGAGCTTGCGGCGGCAGTCTACGTTTTGGCCGCCGGGCCCAGCTCATCGCGGCGGACCATTAAGACCGTTAAAGGCCTAAATGTGACCTTTCTGCAACTAAAACAAGCTTAATAGACCCAATAGACTTGTCGGACCAGCATTTTAGCAAGATAGGGCAAACGCGGAACCTCGGCCAATGTTCCTCTCACCGTCGTATTGACCTCGGTTCGTCCCGCCGCCGATGGTGCGACGGCCCTCGAGGCCCAACGATCCGATCAAACAAGAGCGAGCGCGTGAAACAGCCCTTCTCAACCGTTGTAGGGCGGCCTCGTCGGGACAGCCCGGCATGAGCGCCGGGCCAACCTCGACCGCCTCGCCATTCGATGCCCCAGCGCAGGCCAAACTCCTGCTTCGCATCGCCCGCACCGGCGCGCTCGCCACGATCGAGCGCGCCTCGGGCGCGCCCCTGACGACGCTTGTGTCGGTCAGCTCCGACTATGACGGCGCGCCGCTCTTCCTCCTTTCCGCTCTGGCGCGGCATACGGGAAATCTCGCCGAGGACCGGCGCGGCTCTTTGCTGCTGACCAGTTCATCGGGGCGCGGCGATCCGCTCAACCAACCGCGCCTGACAATCGGCGGCGAAATTGTCGCCCACTCTGCGTCCAAGGCCCGCGCGCGTTTCCTTGCGCGCAATCCAAAGGCCAAACTCTATGCGTCCTTTACAGACTTCTCTCTGTTCCGGATGGAGATATCGACGGTTCATTTCAACGGCGGCTTTGCACGAGCCGCTGCGCTGACGCCTACCGATATCCTGACCGATCTTGCGGACGCTCACGCCTTGATTGAGGCGGAATCGGCTTTGCTTGAGGAGGTCAACGCTCGCGGCGGCGCCTGTCTGGCGCGGCTGGCGGGCGACGCGCATGGCGAAAACAAGCGCCGATGGCGCGCCATTGGCCTCGATCCCGAAGGCCTCGACCTTATCGCCGGCGCGCGCGGGGGACGGACGAGCTTTCGGGCGCGGGCCCCTCATCCCCAAGCCTGGCGCGCGGCGCTTGGCGGCTTTTCCGATCGGTCAGCGGGCTAACGCCCGATCCGCGTCCAACCGACGCTGCGGCATAGAAGGCCGCCCAGGATGCAGCCGCGCGTCGTCAAGCGGTCTCCCGCCACGTTCATTTCCATCGAATAATTGCGGTTGCGCTGAGGATCGAAGGCCGAGCCTGCCCAATGATTCGCGGCGGTTTCGCTCAAAGTCATGATCAACTTATCGCCCGCCTTTTCATCGCCCTGCGGATTTTTCGCCCAGGTGTTGGTCGCGCAAATGGCTTTGCCGCAAACCGCGATATGGGTGCGGATGAGGCCGTCATCGCGCGCCCAGTTTCCATTCGCATCGCCGGCGGCGTCGGCGCGCGCCAACGCCAACATGCCGCCCAAGGCGATAAGAGACGCCCCGGCCAGCCTTATGCTGGTCGATCTCACGGCGGCGCAAGCCTCTTGGCGCCGCTGGCATGAGCGAGCGAATAAATGCCCACGTCGATCGTGCCGGAACGAAAGCCCGCTTCGCAATAGCACAGGTAATATTCCCACAACCGCTTGAAGGACGGGCCAAAGCCGAGCCTCTCGATCTCGGGCCATGCGTCGAGAAAACGGCGACGCCATTCGCGCAAGGTCAACGCGTAGCTTTCGCCAAAGTTTTCTACCGCGGTGAGTCTGAGCCCCGCCCTCTCGATCGTCTCACGCAGGAATGTCTTGGAGGGAAGAAAGCCGCCGGGGAAGATGTAGCGCTGAATGAAATCCGGTCTCCGGCAATAATCGGCGAACCGGTCCTCCGCGATGGTGATCGCCTGCAAAACGCAAAGGCCGCCGGGCTTGAGCCTCTCGCGGATCATATCGAAATATCTGGGCATATATTCTCGCCCGACCGCCTCGACCATTTCGACGGAAACGATCCTGTCGAAGCGTCCCTCGATGTCGCGGTAATCCTGCAGACGCAGCTCGACTCGATCCTCAAGCGACTTTTCCTGGATAAGAGCGCGCGCGCTGTCGAGTTGAGCGGGAGAGATCGTCACGCCGGTGACGCGCGCGGCGCTGTTCTGGGCGATCGTGGTGGCGAGGCCGCCCCAGCCGCAGCCTATTTCCAGAACGCTGTCGCCGCCGGCAAGCTGCAGGCGGTCGACAATGCGCTGCAATTTGGCGTCCTGCGCCTGCTCAAGCGTCGCGTTCGCCGACCCGAAAATCGCCGAGGAGTAGATCATCTTGGCGTCGAGCCAGAGCCTGTAAAATTCATTGCCCAGATCGTAATGCGCTTCGATATTGCGCCGACTGCCGCGTCGCGTATTGGCCTTGGCGCGATGAGCCAGCCAATTGAAAACTCTGAAAGGCGCCGAACCCTCAAGCGCATCCATGAAGCGGGCGCCGTTGAGCGCCGCAAGTTCGAACAGAGCCGTCAAATCGACGCTTGACCAGTCATTGTCGAAATAGGCCGTCGCAACGCCGACATCGCCTCCCAGCACGAGGCGGCGAAGGGCGCGCCAATTATTGAGTTTCACCTCTGCCTGCGGGCCCGGGTGCGCGCCGATGCGTTCGAGTTTTGCTCCCGACGGCAGCTCGATCACAAGTCGACCGACGTCTATAAGGGACAAAACCTTCCCGAGCGCAAAACCGGCGAACCCCGCCAATTTCTGGCTTGACCGAGTCTTTACGCCCGCCTCGGCGTCGGTCGGTCCTGGCGGCGACGCCATATCCGCACTCCTCATTTATGAACGCGCCGCACCACATGGGTTACAGGCTGGTCGGGCGGCGGCGGCCGAACTTGCAAGCGCATCCCTTTGACCCAGAGAACCAGCGCCTCCAGATGGATTCCTACAATGACTTTGAGAGTAAGCAAAGGATGGCTGAAAAAGACTTTCCCAAGCGCCGCATCCGTCAATTCCAGACGATCTTGCGCCTGCGTAGCGGTTAGCACCACGCCTTGTCTGTCACGCTCGACGATCGCGATCGACACTTTCTCACCTGGAGGCGTCACCGTGAATTCGTAAGTCATATCCATCGCCATGAAGGGCGAAACATAGAATTGCTTGGCGCAGAACTGGCTGATCGGGCCAACCTCCCCCTCCTCGACCGGGATAAAATAGCTGTGCCGCTGGCCGAACGTATTGTTGACCTCATAGAGAATGGCCCGGAGTTCGCCGCCGCGGCTATGGCAAAAATAGAGGCTGATCGGGTTGAAGGCATAGCCGAGAATGCGAGGCATGGTGAGGAGGCGAATGGGACCGCCATCCAAATCCAGCTCGGCCTGACGCGCGTGGCCCTCAACCTGCTCGCGCAAAGACTTCGATCCCGAACCATAGTCGCAATCAAAAAAACTAAACAGATTGAATGAATTGCGCGACAATAGGCGCAACCGGCCGACAAGCTCCGGCAATTCGTCTAGATCAAGCAGCAGGGCGAAGGTGCGATAGCGCAACGCATGTTTGCGGGGCCGCAGGCGCCGATGCGTGACTTGTCCGACATAAAGACCAGACTTCAGCGCGTTCACGACGCGAGCGCTCCTGTCGATTCGCGCGCCGGTCTCTCAAGCTTGATGCGCCCGGATTCATTGGCGACGCGCCACGGGCGGCGAACGCTTCCGAGCGCCTCGGCGACAGCAAGGCCCGCCTGCAGACCATCCTCATGGAAGCCGGACCCGAAATACGCGCCGCAAAACCAGGCCCCCCGACGACCCTGCAGCGACCAAAGCTGATCCTGAGCGGCGACGGCTTCGGCGTTGAAAATCGGATGCTCACAAATCTGGCGCTGGATCGTCAGGCCCGCGCGCGGCTCGACGATCGGGTTGAGGGTGACGAACCGCGGCGTCCCATTGGGAATGCCTTGAAGGCGGTTCATCCAATAGGTCACCGAAACGGGCGCCGAGGGATCAGCGCGCCTGGCGGCATAATTCCAGCTCGACCAGACTTTGCGGCGGCGCGGCATCAACGAAACGTCCTCATGCAAAACCGCTTCGTTGCGACTGTAACGAAAGGCGCCGAGAATTCTCTGCTCATCGGGCGTCGGATCGCTCAACATCGCCAGCGCCTGATCGGCGTGGGCGCCGATGACGACCTGGTCGAATTTCTCTTCGCCAGCTTCCGAACGGATGAAAACGCCTCCGAGTTCGCGCCGGATCGACCGCACAGGGGCGCCGAGCCGCAGCCTGTCCCTGAACGGCGCGCAAAGCGCGTCGACATAAGTCCGCGCGCCGCCATCGACAGTTCGCCACAACGGCCGGTCTGCGATTTTAAGCAGCCCATGATTCTGACAAAAGCCCACGAAGGCGGCGGCGGGATAATCGGCGACTCTCTTAGCGGGAAGAGACCAGACGGCGGCGGCCATCGGATAGAGATGATCCTGGCGGAAGGCCTCGCCATAGCCATTTTGATCGAGGTATTGGCCAAGCGTCGTCAGGCCAAGCTTGGCGACATCGCGCGGGGCGTTGCGATAGAATCGCAGGATGTCCCGCAGCATCGACCAGAACCTAAGGTTCAGGACGTTGCTCTTCTGGGCGAAAATGCCCGCGATATCGGCGCCAGAATATTCGAGATCGCCATCATCGATCGAGACCGAGAACGACATTTCCGATGCCTTGGTGGGCGTCCCCAGATGAGCGAATAGCGCTGTCAGATTGGGATATGTCGCCTCATTATAAACGATGAAGCCCGTGTCGACCGCGACAGATCCCGCCTTCGAGCAGGTATCGACCGTATGGCTATGGCCGCCGGGCCGCCCTTCGGCCTCAAAAACGGTCACGTCGTGCTTTTGGCTGAGCAGCCAGGCCGCCGAAAGGCCCGATATGCCTGTTCCCACCACCGCAATGTTCAAGCGGCCCGCAGGTTCCAGGGATGTGCTGGCGTCGACGAACATTATCAGTCCCCCGAAGCGCTTGCGGCCCGAGGAGGACGCATTCGATGCTTCTCCACCCTATACGTAGCCAATCGGTTTTCGGTTGAAAATTCTTTTACCTTTGTCGAATCAGTCGCTTCGTCCTCCCGTCATTGTCATTGCGGCGCTCCGCGCAGCCAAAAATTATTCGCCTCGCCGCGCATCCATAGGGAGCCGCGACCCGTATAGGCTTCGCAGACGCGCCGACGGTCCGGTTTCCAAGAGCGCTGTCCCCTCAAGTGGATCATTGTTCGCCTGCGTCGCGCGACGATCCCGGCTTGAGGAACGGGCAACGAGAGAATGCGATGATTGTTCTGGTCTTGTTTGCCGCGGCGCTCGCGCTCGCGCTTTTCATGGCGGGGGCCTGGCTCGCGCAAAGACGCACTGGCCAGTCTGGATGGGTCGATACGATCTGGTCGTTTGCCGTCGGCGTGGTCGGCGCAGGACTTGCGTTGGCGCCAATCCATGCGTCCGATTGGCCGACGACCCGCCAGAGCCTTGTCGCCGCCCTGGCGCTCCTTTGGTCGCTGCGGCTGGGTCTTCACATTATGGGCCGCACACTGCGAGGCGGCGAGGACCCGCGCTACAAGGCCCTGGCCAACGAATGGGGCGAGGATTTTCCCAGACGTTTGTTCTGGTTCCTGCAGATTCAGGCGGCTTCGGCCTTTCTCCTGACGTTGTCGATCTGCGCGGCCGCGCAAAACCCCTCTCGGTTTCCCAATCCCGGCGATTTTCTGGGCGTCGCGATTCTCGCCATCGCCATCGCGGGAGAAGCGGTCGCCGACCGCCAGCTCCGACGCTTCGCGGCGGAGCCGAGCAGCAGAGGCCGGGTTTGCGATGTCGGACTTTGGGGCGTCTGCCGCCATCCCAATTATTTCTTCGAATGGCTCGGTTGGGTCGCCTACCCCATCATCGCTGTCGGCCTACCCCCGGCCAACGCCATTGGCCTGATCGCACTCGTCGGGCCTATTTTCATGTATTGGCTACTCGTTCACGTATCCGGCGTTCCCCCGCTTGAGGCGCATATGGCGCGCTCGCGCGGCGAGGCTTTCAGAGCCTATCAAAGCCGCGTCAACGCCTTTTTCCCGGGTCCGGCGCGTAAGAACGCCCCAGCAAGTCGAGGGCTTAGACCATGAATTTGATCGCCTCTGCGATCGGCGCCGCCGAACGCGCGCCGTTGCCTGACGCCGTGACGCGGGCGGGCGTCGGTTGGCTCGTCGCACAATCGCGCCGCCGGCTCGCCGCCGCCCCGGCCGCCGACGAGACCTTCGCTCTGGAGATGGCGTCGCGGCTGATCGCCGAGCACCCGCAAGCCGCCAATGCGCAGCATTATGAGCTCCCCGCGGCGTTTTTTGCGCGTGCACTCGGACCCAACCGGAAATATTCATGCTGTTTCTATGAGGACGGCGCGAAGAGCCTCGGCGAGGCTGAGGTCAGCGCCCTGGAGGCGACGGTGCGGCGCGCCGACCTGCGCGACGGCCAGCGGATTCTTGAGCTTGGCTGCGGCTGGGGCTCGCTCTCTTTGTTTATGGCGGGGCGCTACCCCGCCGCGCGCATTACGGCCGTTTCGAATTCGGCGACGCAGCGCGCTTTCATTGAAGGAGAAGCGGTCCGCCGCGGCCTGCGCAATCTCACAATCGTCACCGCCGATATGAATGCTTTTGCAACGCAAGATCGGTTCGACCGGATCGTGTCGGTGGAAATGTTCGAGCATATGTCGAACTGGCGCGCGCTGCTGGCGCGCATCCGCTCATGGCTCGCTCCGGAAGGCGCGCTCTTCATTCATATTTTCACGCACCGGACCGGCTCCTATCGCTTCGATCACGCGGATAAATCGGACTGGATCGCTCAGCATTTCTTCACCGGCGGCGTTATGCCAAGCCAAGAGCTGATCCGGCAATTCCCGGATCTGTTCGCAGTGGAGCAGGAATGGCGGTGGAGCGGCGTCAATTACGAGAGAACGGCGCTTGATTGGCTCGCCAATTTCGACGCGCGCCGGGATGAAATCGACGTCATCCTGAGCGATGTCTATGGCGCGCAGGCATGGCTCTGGCGCCGCCGCTGGCGGTTGTTCTTTCTCGCGACCGCAGGTCTTTTTGGCGATAGCGGAGGCGCCGAATGGGGCGTCAGCCATTATAGGCTCAGGCCGACGCCCGATGCGTGAAATCAAGCGGCTGTGTGCCGCGATCGCCGCCTATTCCCATTCAGACGATCCGTTGACCACGGCGAGCAATTTCATTGCGTTATGCGTCGTCGGCAATCAGCCTTTCTATCCGCTTTATGTCTGGTGGGCCGTCGGCGATGACGGTCGGACGTCGTTCCTGACATTCCTGTCGACGCCTTTCTTTCTGGCGATTCCCTGGGTCGCGCGTCGTTCATCGCGCGCCGGGCGCGCGATGCTGCCGATTGTCGGCATCGCCAATACGATCCTGAGCGCAAAGGCCTTTGGCTTTGCCTCAGGCGTGGCGCTGTTCCTTGTCCCCTGCGCGATGATCGCTGGCATGGCGCTGAGGGCGCAGGAGCGAAAGATCATGCTCGGGATTATCGGCTTAGCGATTGCCGCCTTTGCGTTTGTCCAGAACAAGCTGGGCGTCCCTTTGCATATTTTCTCCGAGGAGGAATATGCGCGCTTCCTTTCTTTGAATGCGTGGAGCGTGGCCGCTCTTACCGGTCTCGTCGCGCTTCAATATTCCAATGCTTACGCAAAGATCGTCAATGGTCGGCGATAGGGGAATCGGCGCGGTCGACGCGCGGTGGCTTTCCTGTTTCAGGGCGCTTTGAATTTCGTCAAGCGCGAAGCGGCCAAATAACCCGCCGCCGCCGAGACGGCTGTGAGGAACGCGCCCCACGCCATGTCCGCGACGGTGATCGTCGTCGACCATATTTTCAATGTCGCCTGATTGGTCAGGTCATAAGTCCCGTAAGCGAATAAGCCGAACAGAGCGCCAGAGACCAGAGCCGTGGTCCATCGGCCGCTCGCAAAGGCCGGGCGGATCGCAAAGACGACGATGCCGCAGAGGTACAGGGCGTAAAACGCGATCGCCGGGGTCAGTCTGAAGCCATCGAGCATCATGTCTCCGATACGCGGCCGATAGAGACTATTTGCCGTCAGGGTAAGCCAGACCGCATCAAGGCCGAGCATGACGAGCGCAGCGGCGACATAGCCGATCAGGTTTGCTTTCAGATTCACGCTCATCGGTTGATTCCATCCCGCCGTTCACTGGCTCGACGATTCCCATACGATCGTTGTCGCCGTGGGGATGAAGCAAGAGAAACGACAAGCGAAAGATCGCGCCGCGCGACGGCTAAATCGGCGATTCCTCAGCCAGGTCGAGCCAATGGCGCCCGTGACGATCCTCGACCTCGACGATCCAGAGATCGGAATCGAAACCAATTTCACGCGCCAGCCGTTTTTCGACATCCGCGGGCTCAATCCAATCGTCTTTATGCGCGCGCGACCACAGGCGCTCCACGCCATGCTCGGCAAGCTCCGATTGAGGCGCCGGAGCAAACAGCGCCGCGCGACCGTCGAGCCGATCGATCTTGACGAATATGGCGCCCGCTTCCGCCGCGCCGCGCCGACGCAATGTTGCGACGGCGCCTTCGACCGCGCATCGCCTGAGATAGGCCGAGACCCAGATATCGGCGCGAAGCCGCATGGCGCTCAATGGGCGGCGGCGTTCGCCGCCGCGCTGAGCTGCTTGACGAGCTTGGCGGTGATTTCGCTAGACGAAGCCAGGCCATGCGTGCGCTCGAACTGCTGGATCGCCTGTTCCGTCGATGCGCCTTCGACGCCGTCCGCCTTGATGGCAAACCCGAGTTTGATCAACGCATTTTGAGCGGCGATCGTCAGATGCGTCCCATCCTTGGCCGCGTCGCCGCGCAAGAGGTCGCGAATGGGATCGCCGGATCGCGCGGGAGGAACCGGGATAGAATCGGTCGCGGCGCCGAGATCGGCAGGACGGGCGGGCGGCTGCGCAATAACAGGCGCGCTTTCGGCCATCGCCGGCGCGGGCCTGGCTGGCGGCTCAACCGCGATCGGCTCAGGTTTGGGAGCGGCGAAAAAAGGCGCCGAATGCCGTTCTTTCTGCATGACCAGCGCATTGACCACGATGCCGGTGAGGATGGCCGCCAGAGTCGCGCCCGCGATGGTGCGCGACGGCCGCGACAGAAGCGGGCGGATAGCGACCCATACCAAGCCTTCCCTGTCTTTGCGCCGCGCGGATCGCGCAGGGCGAGACAGAACGGAATCGTTCTGGGAGCGGGCGAGCGCTTCAGGCAATTCTTTTCTCTTTCGTTGCGTGATGCGATGCAGGATAGGACGCAAGAGGGTCGGGCGAGGATCGGGTCAGGCTCGGCAAAATCTCGATAGGCGCGGGCGCCGAATCGGTTGGCGCCTTGCCGCGGCAATCGAGGGGCAATCGAACCGCAACGCGCGTGCCTTCCTCAACCACGCTTTCGAGCAATAGCGACCCCCCATGCAACCCAACCAAGCCCCGCACAAGGGAAAGGCCGAGGCCCGTGCCTTCAAACATCCGGTCATAAGACGATCGCACCTGGAAAAAGGGATTCCCGAGCTTGGAAAAATGGCCGGGCGCAATCCCGATGCCGGTGTCGTCGACGTAAATCACCAGCGAATCGCCCTCGACGCGAGCGCCGATCGTCACGCGTCCATTGGGCTTGGTGAACTTCACCGCGTTTGACAGCAGATTGATCAGGATTTGCCGGCAGGCGCGCTTGTCGGCGATGAGTTCTCTTGGAATATCAAGCGGCGCCTGAACCAACTCGACGCCGCCTTCATCCGCTTTCAAGCGCAGCATATCGCAGCAGGAGGCAATCAAGGGCCCCACGTCGAATGGTTCGGGCATGATCGAGAAGCGCCTCGCTTCTATCTTCGACATATCGAGAATCAGATTGACCACGGAGAGAAGATGTTCGGCGGAGGCATGGATGATGCCGGCATATTCAAGCTGTTTTGCGGCGTCGCGGGGCGCGAGTTCGGCGCTGCCCAATATTTCCGAAAATCCGATGATCGCGTTGAGCGGCGTGCGCAACTCGTGACTGACGTTGGCGAGCAGACGATCTTTCCATGAACTGTCGCTTTCCGCTTCCGCGCTAGCGGCTGCGTGTTTCTCGCCATTATTTTTCGCGACGCTCCTGACCACACAGACGACCGCGGCTCCGCTACGGTCGTTGGCGTTCGCCAGAGCGTCGCCCAAGCGGTGAATGCGCATTTCCGCGTTAGAGAAGACAGGCTCGTCGAACTCTTGTCCCGGGTCAGCCCGCGATCCCGTGCGCAACCTCAATGTGACGCCAATCGCGCCCTCGCGCTGCAAGGCCGCGCCAATCGCCTGCAGGAGAGAGGGGCGATCGCCGACATGAACGCGGTCAAAAAAGCCGCGCCCCGTCAATTCCCCGACATCGCGGCCAAACACATCCCGCGCGCCGAGGCTGATCGACAGCGCTCCGCCCGACGAATCAAGGCGTAGGATCAGATCGCCGGTCGCCGCGGCGATGGCGTCGTAAGGCGTCGCGCCGGCCAGGTCTGTGCGGCGCCCCATCGCGCGAATTTTCCGTGCGCCGACCGCCAGCGCGACGCCGCAGATGGCGATCCACGCCGCGAGCCCCACCGCCAGAGGACCGGATAATCCGCCGCCAGTCGTCATGAGGGCTGCATATTCCGCGCCGACAAGACCAAGAAGGCCGGCCGTCGCGAAAAGACTGGCGAGCAGCCATGGAAAGGGGAGGCCGAAGATCAACTCGCGCTTTGCGACATCCATTTGCGAATTCGCCGTATCCCTATAGAGCAGACCTACGATTTGCCGCCGGATGGCATGGAAAGATGACACCAAGGCCGCGCTCCCAGATCCCGGGTCGATTCCACGATCAGGGCGCAACGATCCCAGTCCCGCCTTAAATCAACCCTAAGAATCGGCGGGCCGAAGCCGGACTGTGCGGCGGTCCCCAGCTTTCGGGCGCTATGCTTGCCGACATGGTTGACAAAGCGTTGCCATGGCGCGGCCTGCCGCCTTGACCAAAGGTTAAGTCCCTCGGGCGAATTCGACTCGAAATGTCGACGCGGTCTTTGGCCGCCTATGCCTATTGTTCAGGCGTCATCGACGCTGGCGTGCGGCGGTTTGGTGATGTGAGGCTCCGCTATGATGTTTCTCGTCCGCTCGGCTTTCTGGCTCAGCATCGTCTATGCCCACATGCCGCTCGATGGCGGCCAGGTCGCTCGCGTCGCCGACGAGGCTCAGGGCGCTGTCGTTGCGAGCGCGGCCGCAATCGTCAAAACCAAATGCGCCCAGGACCCCGTTTCGTGCCGTGCGATCGTGAGCGCCGGCGCCGGAGCAGTCCTTTCGGCTGGCGGCGAACGTTCCTCCAGTGCACAAATCCGGACGCGCAGCGCCGGAGCCGTTAAAGGCGCCCGGCCGTCAGCCAATTCGCTCAGCGCCGCTGATCTGGCGACGCCATGGCGCGGCAGACAGACAAAATCCGGCGCCTGATTCCTGAGAAGCGCTCTGGCGCCAATGGAGCGACGCCCGATATAAGAGGGCGACGCGAGCCGAAGGACGCCCTCACTGACAAGCATTGACACGATCCGCAGCGACTTTGCTTTCCTCGACGACTGGGAAGACCGCTATCGCTATATCCTCGAACTCGGCCGTGCGCTCGAGCCCCTGAGCGAGGCCGCTCATAACGATGCGAACAAGGTTCGCGGTTGCGTCAGCCAGGTGTGGCTGGAGCTTGACGACGAAGCGCGCGCGGGCGGCGAGAGGGTGCTCCATTATCGGGGCGACAGCGATTCCCATCTGGTGCGCGGCCTTATCGCCATTGCGCTTGCGCTCTATTCGGACCGCACCCCTCGTGAAATCCTGTCTTCCGACGCTCAGGCGCTGTTCCGCGAATTGGGCCTTGAGCAGCACCTCACGCCGCAACGGTCCAATGGGGTGCGGGCGATGATCCAGCGCATCCGCGCCGACGCGGCGGCGGTGGTCTGAGCCTTACACCGGTTCAGGCGCGGCGGGTTCTTTGATCCTGAACCAGGCGACATAGAGGGCCGGCAGGAACAACAGGGTCAGGACCGTTCCCACAATGATCCCGCCCATCATCGCATAGGCCATCGGTCCCCAGAACACTTCCTGCGAGATCGGGATGAGAGCGAGGCTCGCCGCGGCCGCCGTCAACAGGATTGGCCGCATCCGATGCTCGGTCGCCTCCCGAACGGCGCGCCAGGGCTCGACCCCCTCGCTTCGTATGGTCTCGATCTGGATGATCAGGATGACCGAATTGCGGATCAGAATGCCAATCAATGCGAGAACCCCGAGGATCGCCACAAAGCCGAGGGGCGCGCCGCTCGGCAACAGGGCCGCGACGACCCCGATAAGACCCAGAGGCGCGACCGCGACGACAAGAAACAACCTCTGGAAGCTCTGAAGCTGAATCATCAGCAGCGTCGCCATCGTGAACAGCATCAGCGGGACCACGAGAACGATCGGGCCCTGTCCCTTGCCGCTTTCTTCGACGGCGCCGCCAGTCGCCACCGAATAATTCACGGGCAGGGCGTCTGCGAAGTCCTTTACCGATGCCTCAAGCTGCTTCACCACGGTCGCCGGCTGCGTCGAATCGATAAGGCCGGCCTTGACGGTGATCGTGGGAAGGCGCGCCCGACGCCACACGACAGGCTGCTCGAGTTCATAGTGAAACGTCGCCACCGCCGCCAGAGGCAGCGCGGTTCCGTTGCGTCCGGGCAATTGCAAATTCTGCAGGGTTTCGATCGAGCCGCGCTCGTCCTCACGCGCCCGGCCAATGACGTCGACCAGATAGATGCTGTCGCGCACTTGCGTGACCGTCGCCCCTCCCACCGTGCTGTTCAAGGCGGAGGCTATGTCCTGCGAGCTGACGCCGAGCTGACGCGCCCGATCCTGAAGGACATCGACCTTCACGACTCTGGCGGGCTCGTTCCAATCATAGACGACATCGCCGACATGCCCATTGCCGCCGACGATGCTTGCCAGCTTCATCGCGAGTTCCCTGACCCCCGCCAATTCCGGACCGCTTACGCGATATTGAATCGGCCGGCCGACGGGCGGCCCAAGGTTGAGCGGCTGCACGGTGACGTCCGTGCCGATAAATTCCTTTTTCGCCAGCGCACTGAGTTTCGCCGCGATTCTGTCTCGCACCGCGTAGCTCTTGGTGACGATAATCATCTCGCCGAAATAGGGATTGGCGGGCTGCACATCGAGCGGCAGGTAAAAACGCACCGCGCCTTGTCCGACATAGGACGACCAGCGGTCGATATCGGGATCCCCTCCAAAGGTCGCTTCGAACCGATCCATTTGCGCTCTGGTCTCGGCGATCGAACTGTTCTCGGGCAGGGTGAAGTCGACAACGAGTTCGGGGCGATCGGACGAGGGAAAGAACTGCTGCTGGACAAAGCCGAGCCCATAAAGGGAGGCCGCGAAGATCGCCAGCGTAAGGCCGATGGTCGCCCAGCGCCAGCTCATCGCCGCTTCCAGCGCCTGCGCAAAGAGTCGATTGAACCAGCCAGGCTTTTCGTCATGCGTGGCCATGGAAGCGGGCATGAGATTCACGCCCAGAAGCGGCGTGAAAAGCACCGCCACAATCCAGGAGATGATCAGCGCCGCCGCGATGACCACAAACAGCGTGAACGTGTATTCGCCGGCGTTGCTGCTGTTGAGCCCGATGGGAATGAAGCCGGCGATAGTGACCAGCGTTCCGGTCAGCATCGGAAACGCCGTCGAGGTATAGGCGAAGGTCGCCGCTTTGATGCGCGTGTCGCCTGCCTCCAGCCTGGCGACCATCATCTCCACCGTGATCATCGCATCGTCGACGAGCAGCCCAAGCGCAATGATCAGGGCGCCGAGCGAGACGCGCTGGAGCGAAATGCCGAGATAGTTCATGACCAGAAAGGTGATGGCGAGCACAAGCGGGATCGAGAGCGCCACCACAAGACCCGCGCGCAATCCCAGGCTGACGAAGCTGACGAGAAGAACGATGGCGACGGCCTCGAAAAGCGCCTTGGTGAACCCGCCGACGGCCTCTTCAACGACGGCCGGCTGATCCGAAACGAGATGAACGCCGACGCCGATCGGCAGATCAGCGGTAATTCTGGTCATCTGCTTGTCAAGGGCGTCGCCGAAATTCAGCAGATTGGAATTCGGCTTCATACCGATGGCGAGCCCAATCGCTGGCTGGCCGTTGAACCGGAACAGGCTCGACGGCGGGTCGACATAGCCGCGCGAGATGGTCGCGACATCGCTGAGACGGAAGAAGCGGTCGTTGACGCGCAGATTGATATTGCGAAGACTGTCTTCCGACGTGAACTGGCCGCTGACCCGCACGCTGATGCGTTCGGGCCCGGCCTGAATAACGCCCGAAGGCGAAATGGCGTTCTGCGCCCGCAGCGTCGCCAGGACCGCCTGTTGATCGAGGCCCAGCGCCGCGATTTGCCGTGTCGAGAACTCAAGGAAGATGACCTCATCCTGAGCGCCGATGAGATCGACGCGACCGGCGTTCGGCACGGTCAGAATCTTGGCGCGAACCCCCTCGACATAGTCGCGCAATTGCCGTTGGCTCAGTCCGTCCGAAGTGAAGGCATAGACGTTTCCATAGACGTCGCCGAAACGGTCATTGAAAAAGGGGCCGACGACGCCGTCGGGGAACTGCCCGCGAATATCGGCGATCATATTGCGAATTTGCGCCCAGATAGCCGGAATCTGCGGACCTTTGGTCGTGTCTTTCAGATTGACGAAGATCGTCGTCTGACCGGGCGTCGTGACGCTGCGGGTAAAGTCGAGCGTATCCAGCTCCTCGAGTTTTTTCTCGATGCGATCGGTGATCTGGTTGACCGTGTCTTCGACGGATGCGCCTGGCCATTGCGCCTGGATGAGCATGGTTTTGATTGTGAAAGCCGGATCTTCCTCTCGGCCCAATCCGCGATAGGACATCACGCCTGCGATCAACGCCACGAGCATGAAATACCAGACGAGAGACTTGTGACGCAGCGCCCAATCGGAGAGGTTGAAGGAATTCACCGCGGGTCTCCGTCAAGAACGCGCACCAATTGGCCCGATGTGAGACTATGCACGCCGGCTGTGACGACCCGGCTTCCCTGCGCGAGTCCCTCCGCCACCTGCACCGACCCTCCGCTCCTTGCGGCGATCGTGAGGGCGTGAAGCGAAACCGTATTGGCGACGGGGTCGACGATCCAGACGCTGGTCTTGCCGTCCGCATCGAGGATCGCTGAAGCCGGCAATTCGATATGAGGCGTCGCTCCGCTTTCAAGCGTCGCCGTCACGATGGCGCCAAGGCGAAAAGTCTGTGGCGGATTTTCGAGCGCGATCCGCAGGCGTCTTGTACGCGTAGCCGCGTCGGCCTGTGGCGCGATCTCGCGGACCCGGCCTGTCGTCTTGATCGACGGATCAAGCTCCGAAGCCACTTCGAAGCGGGCGCCGTCGGCCAGGCTGGTTGCAAGGTCGTCGGGCACATCGACAATGGCCTCGCGCACGTCCGGTCTGGCGAGGGTCATGACTTTCTGTCCGGGCGAAACGACCTGACCGACCTCGGCGTCCACAGCCGTGATGACGCCGTCGAAGTCAGCCTGCAATTGCGCGTAGCCGAGCTGTTCCTGAGCCTTATTCAGACTCGCCTGCGCCTGAGTGACCGCCGCCTCGGCTGTCTCCCTCCCCAGACGGGCCGTGTCAAACTGCGCCTGCGCGGTATTGTTCTGTTCCAGAAGAGTGCGCTGGCGCGCCTCCGTCGCGCTGGCGTTGGCAAGTTGCGCCTGGGCGTTGGCGACCGCGGCCAGAGCAGAGCGGACAGCAAATTCGAGCGAAGCGGGGTCCAGAGCCGCCAATAGGGCGCCTTTGGACACGACATCGCCGACATTCGCGTCTCTTGCGATCATGCGGCCAAGAACTCTGAAGCCGAGAACGGCGCTGTAGCGCGGCTCGATCGAGCCGGCGAAACTGACGGTCCTGCCCAAAGTCGGCGCTACGACGAGGGAGAGCACCGGGCGAACCGGCGGCGGCGCGGCGGCGTTTTTGTCGCCGCAACCGGCGAGAAACACGAGCGCCGCAGCAAGCGGCAATCTCCGACCGCCCCTCACGCGCCACCTCTTTCAGACGGAGAAATGGTCTGGCCCGGACGCAGCAATTGGGATCCGTCCGTCACGACAATCTCGCCGGGCGTCAACCCTTCGGCGACAATGATCTCTCCGGTTCGATAGCGATCGATTTTGAAATTCCGCAATGAAACGGCCCCTGTCTTCGGATCGAGGATCCAAACGGCGGGTTTATCGTCCAGGGAAGAGAGGGCGCTCCACGGCAGCCTAATGACCTTGCGGGGCTGGATATGGGCGACGCCCCGCACGAGCGCTCCAAGCGTCATCGCGGGCGGAGAATTATCGAGACCGATCTTCACCCGAATGGTCCCGGTGGTCATATCGACGGTCGGCGCAATCTCGCGAACTTCGCCGAACGCCACAGTTTTCGGGTCTGAAAGCAGCGTTACCTCGACCTTGCTTACGACGCGGCCCCCGCCAAGGATGGACTCATAAATGTCAAAAACGGCGTCCCGCGGACCATCCTGCGCGATCGTGAACGCCGCCTGCGCCGCCTGCATGACCTGACCGGCCTCGACATTGCGCGCCGTGACGATGCCTGCGACGCCAGCTTTAAGCTCGGTGTCGCCCAATCTTTCTTGCGCCGCCGCCAATTGCGCCGCCGCCGAATCTACCGATCCCTGCGCTGTGCGCGCGCCAGCCTCCGCCTGGTCGTATTCCCGACGAGTCGTGAAACCTTTCGCGAAGAGCTCCTTCTGGCGCTCGAAGGTCGCCGTCACCTGGCGAAGTTGCGCGTTGGCCGAGTCGAGCACGGCCTGAGCCGCTGCGACATCGGCATTCTGTTCCTGCGGATCAATTTTTGCGAGCGTCTGGCCGGCGCTGACGTGATCGCCGACATCCACATTGCGCTCCAGAATGCGCCCGCTGACGCGAAAAGAAACGTCGCTTTGAAACTGCGGCTTGATCTCGCCGGTAAGGCTTACGTCCGGCTCATAGTCCGTCAAGGCGAGCACAACCGTCCTGACTGGCGTGGCGACTTTCACATTGGCGGTTTGCGAGGGCTGACAGCCGGCCAGAACGAATAGCGCGGCGCAGGCGATGACCGCCTGCGCAAGCGGCCTCTGCGGGGAGACAAAATGGTATCGCATGCGCCACCGACTCCAAGCTTCGCCAGGACATATTACCCGCAGCGCGTCATTGGCGTGGAAAATATTTCCGCCCGAGAGATGAAGATGAAACGCTGAGAAATATCATCGCCCAAGGGGAACAGGTTCAGGCAAGGTACCGATCGTATCTTAGCCGCGGACGGCGATGTGACGGCTTGGCAAGCCGGACCAAAAGGAACGCCGCCGTATGTCGGTCGTATCTTTCGGTGCGAGATATCCCCTTTCGCTGAACTCTCAACGATTAAATCAAAGGAAGCAACGATGTTCTTTGCGGTCCCCATCGTCGGCAAGATTCTCGCCGGTTTCGCCGCGTCTGAGGCCAGCGCGAGCACCTCGGCGACGCAGACAACAGCCCAATCGAAAGTCCAGTCCGTCACGGGCGCCGCGGTCAACCCCGCCGACTTCGCGCAGACGCTCGACACGATTGATCAGGCCGCCGCCTCCAAGGCACAGCACAGTTTGTTCAGCTCCGCGAAGGTGTGAAACGCGCGACAAGTTCATGCTCGTAGCCGGGATAGGTGAGCCGAACGAAAGTGACGGAACGTTCGGCGCGCCATGTGCGTCGTTCAATCGTAAGGCAGGCGGTTCCGGGCGTGATTTCGAGCGCCGACGCGGTCGCTCCATCCGCCGCGATCGCCCTGATTTTATGCTCGGCCGCCGACCAGGGCACGCGGCTGACCAGCCAGGCGCCCGGCGGGGCCTCCACAAAACTCTCCTCAATCGCCTCGGGAACGGCGGTCAGATTGATAAGCCTCTCTTCAAGACAGAATGGGCGATACCCTGCGAAGTGACGGCACACCAGTGCGAGGACTGGCCCTGTCGAAGCCAGATCAAGGCGATCGCGATCCTCGCGCGTGCTCCGACGCTTATTGCGGGCGATAATCTCGTGACGATAGGGAAGGCCGAGAGCCAGAACCTCCGCTTTCATATCCTGGATTTCGAGCACTGCCGATTGACTGGGCGGACGCAGGACAAAGCTGCCGCTCTTGCGTCGCCGCTCGATCAACTTCGCATTGGCGAGTTCGGTCAACACCTTGCTCACCGTCATTCGCGAACAGCCGTAATGGGCCTGCAATTCATGCTCGAACGGAATGCGGCGCCCGGGAGGCCACTTGCCTGACAGAATACAATCCCTGATGTCGTTCAGGATTCGCTGATGCAGCGAAGGCGGCGGCGTTTTCGCAGACGTAGCCGACCCGTTCGACGCCCCTGCGCTGTCTACGCTCGTCACGGTTCTCCTGCCTTTCAAGCCGGGATCACGCGGCGCTGAGTTCATTCATGACGGCGCGAAACCTGGAGACGACCCGTTCGCGCTCGCGATGCCTGCCGCCTTCGACCAGTTTGCGCCCACGTACCCAAACGCAATCGATGGCGCCCGCGGCGGCGCCGAATATCCAGGAATCGAGCAGCCCGTCGCCTTCACAACCAGCAAACCCTGGATGCGTCGAGTCTAGCGTTATGAAATTGGCCGGGGCTCCTGGCGCGAGTCCCCCGCGATCAGCCTGAAGCGCCGCGCCGCCGCCGCCAATCGCCCCGTCGAACAGCGCTCTTCCGGTCGAGCCGCCCGCAACCGCCATGACGTTGCGGGCGCGATGGAAAAGGCGCTGCGCATATTCGAGTTGGCGCAATTCGTCAGCGACGCCAATCCGCACATTCGAATCCGAACCGATGGCGAAGCGACCGCCACGACCGACAAAGGCGGTCGCGTTGAATATTCCGTCGCCAAGGTTCGCTTCCGTAACGGGACAGAGGCCGGCGATCCCTTCCGCCTTGGCCAATCTTTCGGTCTCGCGTTCATCCATATGGGTGGCGTGGATGAGACACCAGCGCGCATCGACAGGGGCGTTGTCGAGCAGCCATTCAACGGGCCGGGCGCCGGACCAAGCGAGGCAATCCTCGACTTC
>NZ_LMUI01000007.1 GCF_009765995.1 Methylocapsa sp. S129 | reverse complement strand
GAGGGATGGCGACGATTGGCCGACTTGATCGAAGGATATGCAATCGCTCAACGCAAATCACTCGTGTGAATCCCGTAGCGAGAAGCGGGAGAAGGAAAGACTCTCTCAGCGCGCCGCGACCGCCGATGGCGCGGGGAGCGAAGCGCTCGCCGGCGGGTCCAAATCGATGTGTTCGCGGATCTCGTCGATGGCCTTGCGCGCGGCTTCGCGGCCGAGCGCGATCAACTCATCCGCGCGATGAAACTCGAACAGTCCGATCTTGGTCATACGCGCGGTGATGAGAACGTCGGGCGGATCGCCGGCCAGACGCGAGCGCATGATCCGATCCTGTGTGATGTTGAAGGCGTCGGCCATCACCGAGGCGATGCCGGGCACGCCGTCCTCGCCGCCGGCGAACGGACGATGGAACAGCCGCGCGCCGCGGCTCAGGCTCCCCATGATTCCGCTCTTTTTTCCGGCCTCTACTCCGGTTTCCGCTTTTTCGGCGAAATACAGGGGATCCTGGATCGCGGTGCCTCGCGTCAGGACGTCGGAGGATATATTGATGGCGATGACTTTATCGGCGCCGAGCGCGCGCGCGACATTGATCGGCACAGGATTGACGAGCGCGCCGTCCATCAGCCAGCGTCCGCCCCAGCGCACCGGCGCAAATATGCCGGGGAGCGCATAGGAAGCGCAGATCGCGTCGATCAGCGGGCCGTTCTTCAGCCATATCTCATGGCCCGTGCCCACTTCCGTCGCCACCGAAGCGAAGCGGATGGGCAGGTCCTCGATATTGATGCCGCCGAGCGATTCTTCCAGCCGCGTGCGCAGTTTGGCGCCGCCGATCAAACCGCCGCCGCTAAAGGAAACGTCCATCAATCCGAAGACGCGGCGCTTGGTGAGAGAGCGGGTGAAGGCCTCAAGCTGTTCCAAACGGCCCGCCGCGAAACAACCGCCGACCACCGCGCCGGCGGATGCGCCGACTACGATGTTGGGAACGACGCCCATGGCGACGAGTTCTTGAAGCGCCCCGATATGCGACCAGCCGCGCGCGGCGCCGGCGCCAAGGACGATTCCAATGGAGGGGCGGCGGCGCTTCATATTGCCCCCGACCGGATCTTCGGCCGCCTTGCGTGTGGGATAGCCAAACATTGCAATGCCTGACGCAGTTTACAGGTCGCCCGCACGAGGATGCGAGCGAATTTCTGACAAATTAGACCGCTGATATCGCCAGCCCGTTAACGATAGGACCAAAACTGAAAAAGGGTTAAGCCTGTCTAAAGCGGCCAAAATCGGGCCGCTCACGAAATGTTCAGACCGCCGGGACGAGGCTGGGGCCAGCATCGGCGTCCTCCACCCGGCGATAAAAGCAGGAGCGTCGGCCCGTATGGCAGGCGCCGCCATCGCCCCCGACATGGACCCGGGCCAGCAAAGCGTCCTGATCGCAATCGACGCGCAATTCAACGAGGTTCTGAATCTGGCCGGACGTATCGCCCTTGCGCCACAAGGTTCCGCGCGAGCGCGACCAATAGTGCATGATTCCGCTCGCCAGCGTCTTGTCCAACGCCTCCTGGTTCATGTGGGCGAGCATCAGAACGTCGCCCGAGGAAGCGTCGACCGTGATGCAGGCGATCAGCCCGTCGCTGGAAAAACGCGGCGCAAACAGCGCGCCTTCCTCCAGGGTTTTTTTATCGAGACTCATGATCGATCATTGGGCTGCGCGCAAAAGCGTGAGGAAACGGACCTGTTCATTGGCGTCCTGACGAAACACGCCGGAGAATTGGGTCGTCACCGTCGAAACGCCATGCTTTTTCACGCCGCGCATCGACATGCACATGTGCTCGGCTTCGATCATCACGGCGACGCCGCGCGTATGCAGGGCGGCGTCGACCGCCTCGACGATTTGTGCGGACATCGCCTCCTGCGTCTGCAGCCGGCGCGCGAAAGTGTCGACGATGCGCGCCAGCTTGGAAAGGCCGACGACGCCGTGGCTCGGATAATAGCCGATATGTGCTTTGCCGAAGAAGGGCACCATATGGTGCTCGCAATGCGAAAAGAACGGAATGTCGCGAACGACGACAATGTCGGCATAGCCGTCGACCTGTGAGAAAACCCTCGACAGAGCGATGCCGGGATCCTCGCCATAGCCGCTGAACAATTCCTCGTAGGCCTTGACGACCCGCCGGGGCGTGTCGGCCAGGCCCTCGCGCGTAGGGTTGTCGCCCGCCCAGGCGATGAGCGTGCGCACGGCGGCCTCAGCCTCCTCGCGGCTCGGCTTGGCGCGCAGTTCCGCGCCGTCAAGGGCGGGGGGCTTCACAAAGTCATTCATCAATCGCCTCATAGCAGGCCGGCGATTTCAGGGCCATGCCCCCGACCGCGCCCTCTTCATTGCCGTTTCGCCATCCTATATAGGAGCCAAGCGCCCCCGCGCCACCCGGGGGCCTGAGGCCCCGCGTCCCCATGCTGAACGACATCTACAACAAGCGCATTCTGGAATTAGCCGCCGACATCCCCCGTCTTGGCCGGCTGGCGGCGCCCGACGCCAGCGCGAAGGCCCATTCCCGCCTCTGTGGTTCTACGGTTGTGGTCGATCTTTTGTTACAGGACGGCCGCGTCAGCGATTTCGCTCATGATGTGAAAGCCTGCGCGCTGGGGCAGGCTTCGTCGTCCCTGATGGCCCGCCATGTGATCGGCGCGACGCCGGCCGAACTCGTCGCACTGCGCGAGACGATGCACCGCATGTTGAAGGACAACGGCCCGCCGCCGTCAGGGAAATGGGCGGATTTCGCGGCGCTCGAGCCCGTGCGCGACTACAAGCCGCGCCATGCCTCGACGTTGCTCACTTTCGACGCCGTAGCCGATGCGCTCGCCCAGATCGAAGCCGACAGGGCGGCGTTGGCGCCCGCGCGATGAGGGCGCTCGCCCTCGCTCCGCGGCGCGCGGCGCATGGGCTGATCCGGTTCTACCAATTGACGCTCTCGTCTGTCATCGGGCGCCAGTGCCGCTACCTCCCCACCTGCTCGGATTATGTGGACGAGGCGATCGCCCGCCATGGCCTGTGGGCCGGCGGCTGGATGGGGGCCGCCCGGGTCTGCCGCTGCCATCCCTATGGCGGCTCCGGCTACGATCCGCCGCCGGAGAAGAAGCCGGAAGGCGCGTCCTGGACCCAGCCGTGGCGCTATGGGCGCTGGCGGTTCCGGGCGAAGTGAGGAGACGCGTCTTTTTCCTGTAGATTGCGCGCAACAGACGCTTCAATCGGCGGGATCGACGGAGACTGTAATTGTCCCAAGGCTTTTCGGATTTTGACACCAACCTCCTGCTGACGTTGGCCGCCCTTTTCAGAGACCAGAACGTCACACACGCGGCGGCCCGTCTCAACATCACGCAATCGGCTCTTTCCGCGCGGCTGACCCGGCTTCGCCAGCTCCTGAACGATCCGTTGTTCATTCCCGCGGCATCGGGCCGGGGGATGATTCCCACAGCTCATGCAGCCGCTCTTCAGCCGGAGTTGACGAAGTTGATCGAGCGTCTGAACGATTTCGTGCAGACCGCGCATTTCTTCGACCCGCGGACAAGCAAGCGGGTCTTCCGCATCGCCGCGACCGACAATCCCGCGGCGATACTCGCGCCGGAGCTCATCCCGCTGATCAAGTCGCAGGCGCCGAACGTGCGAATCGCCTTTACGCTGCCTGATAAAGCTCAGATCGCCGCGCATCTGGAACAGGGCGACGTCGATTTGTTTGTAGGCGCGGCCGAGGACGGAGCGGGCGGGCTGATCGCCAAAACCCTGTTCAATGAGGAGTTCGTCACCGCGCAGCGCATCGGCCATCCGCGAGGCCAAGCGGCGTTGACGCTCGACGAATTCTGCTTGCTCGATCATCTCTTGATCTCCACGAGCGGCGGCCATTTCAGCGGCATGATCGACAATGCGCTTGCCGAAGTCGGACGGGAGCGCAACGTGTCGGTGTCGATCCAGAGCTATGCTCTGGCCCCGCTGGTGCTGACGGCCACCGACTGCATCTGCACCCTGCCGAGACGCTTCCTGGAACGCTTCACGAACGTTCTCGATCTCTTTGCGCCGCCGTTGTCCTTGGCGCCGTTCCAGATGAACTTGTTCTGGCATCCGCGAATGCGAAGCGACCCCGCGCATGTGTGGCTGCGCAAGCACGTCATCCAGAGCGCCCGCACGCCCCGTTCGTGAGGAAAAGGCGCTGGCGCCTCGAGAGACAGCAAAGAGAGACATGGGTCGCATCGACGAGTCTTGTTAGTCGGCATGGCAGGGATCGCGCATACGTTTTGCGTCAGGTCAATCTGCCATGCCTAAGGACAAGCCAATGCTAAAACTGTATTTTCACGCCACCCCGAATTCGATGAAAGTCGCCGTACTTCTCGAAGAGCTACAGGAGCCGTTCGACGTCGTCGGCGTCGATATCTTCAAAGGCGAGCAGCATGCCGCCGATTTTCGCAAGATCAATCCGAACGCGAAGGTCCCGGCGATCGTCGACGACGGCGTGGCGGTCTTCGATTCCCACGCCATCCTGCTTTACCTCGCCGAAAAGCACGGCAAATTTCTGCCGACGGGCAGGCCCGCGCGGGCCGCGACGCTCTCGTGGCTGGAATTCGTCGCGACGGGCCTGTCGCCCTTCTCGGGGCAGGCGGTTCACTTCCTGCACTACGCGCCGGAAGACATTCCGTACGCCAAAAATCGCTACGTCAAAGAGGTCGAGAGACATTATCGTATTCTCGATGAGCGCTTCGCTGCGTCGCATTTCCTGGCGGGCGACGAATACACGATCGCCGATATGGCGCTGTTCGGTTGGGCGGCCTCCGCCGGTTATATTCTCGGCGCGAAGGGCCTCGACGACTATCCCAACGTGAAGCGGTTCATGGAGACGATGAACGCGCGGCCCGCCGTTTCGCGCGCACTTCAACTCAAGGAGCGGCACACGTTCAAGTCCGAACTCGATGAGCAAGCCCGCCGCGCCATGTTCCCCCAAAACGCCTCATAGAGAGCGGGATGAAGCAGGGCGGTGCGCGGGACCGCCTTCGGAGATTCCAAAGAAGGGAGAAAACCGGTTCAAGACGGATCCCCCGGGGGTCCGTCCTGGATTGCGAGGAGCTTGAGAAGATCGACCGCAAAGCGCGGCCCTGAGGTCCCGCAAACCCATTGCCCTCGCCGCGCGCCGCGTTTATATCGCTCCTCCACACCACGCTTACGCCGATTGGTATCGGCGAGTGAGCAAGGAGGATGCTTTGATCGACGTGACTTTCAAGGATGGCGCGAAGCGCGCCTTTGAGGCGGGGATTTCCGGCCTCGATATCGCCAAATCCATTTCGCCCTCGCTCGCCAAACGCACCGTCGCGATGGTGCTCGACGGGGTCTTGAGCGACCTTTCCGATCCGGTCGACAGGGACGCTACGATCGAGTTCGTCACGCGCGAAGACCCGCGTTCGCTTGAACTCATCCGCCACGATTCCGCGCATGTTCTGGCCGAAGCGGTGCAGTCTTTGTGGCCGGATACGCAGGTGACGATCGGGCCGGTGATCGAGAACGGCTTCTATTACGACTTTTTCCGCGCAACGCCCTTCACGCCCGAAGACTTTCCGGCGATCGAGAAACGCATGCGCGAGATTATCGCGCGCGACAAGCCGTTCACCAAACAGGTATGGAGCCGCGACGAGGCCAAGAATTTCTTCGAGAAGAAGGGCGAGGCGTTCAAGATCGAGCTGATCGACGCGATTCCCGCCGACCAAAGCTTGAAAATCTACGCTCAGGGCGACTGGCTCGACCTCTGCCGCGGCCCGCATATGACCTCGACGGGCAAGATCGGCGACGCGTTTAAGCTGATGAAAGTGGCGGGCGCCTATTGGCGCGGCGATTCCACCAAGCCGATGCTGTCGCGCATCTATGCGACGGCTTTCGCGAGCAAACCCGATCTCGACGCCTATCTCAAGCAGATCGAGGAAGCCGAGAAACGCGACCATCGCAAGCTGGCGCGGGAAATGGACCTGTTCCACTTCCAGGAAGAGGGCCCGGGCGCCATTTTCTGGCATCCGAAGGGCTGGACTTTATTCCAGACGTTGATCGCCTATATGCGGCGGCGCCTTGCTGCCGACTATCAGGAAGTCAACGCGCCGCAGGTGCTCGACAAGCATATGTGGGAAATCTCCGGCCACTGGCAGTGGTACCGCGAGAACATGTTCATGGCGCGGCCGGCCGGCGACGATGCCGAGACCGAGGACGAGCGCATCTATGCGTTGAAACCCATGAACTGCCCGGGCCATGTGCAGATATTCAAAAACGGTTTGCGCTCTTATCGCGAATTGCCGCTGCGCTTCGCAGAATTTGGCATGGTCCATCGCTACGAGCCCTCGGGCGCGCTGCATGGCGTGATGCGGGTGCGCGCCTTCACGCAGGACGACGCGCATATCTTCTGCACCGAAGAACAGCTTGCCGCCGAATGCCATAAGATCAACGAGCTGATCCTGTCGGTCTATCACGATTTCGGCTTCGACAAGATCATCGTGAAGCTTTCGACGCGGCCTGAAAAGCGCGTCGGCACGGATGCGGCGTGGGATCACGCCGAGGCGGTGATGCTGCGCGTTCTTGAGGAGATCAAGGCGCGGCACGGCAATGTCGTGACGACGATGCTCAATCCGGGCGAGGGCGCCTTCTACGGGCCGAAATTCGAATATGTGCTGCGCGACGCGATCGGCCGCGACTGGCAATGCGGCACGACCCAGGTCGACTTCAACCTGCCCGAACGTTTCGGCGCCTTCTACATTTCGGCGGCCAGCGAGAAGACAACGCCGGTGATGGTGCACCGCGCGATCTGCGGCTCGCTGGAGCGCTTCATCGGCATATTGCTTGAGCACCATGCGGGCCTTCTGCCGCTCTGGCTCGCGCCCCTGCAGATCGTCGTCTGCACGATCACGCAGGAAGCCGACGATTACGCGATGGAGATCATCGCCAAAGCGCGCAAGCGTGGCCTGAGAGTCGAGGGCGATCTGCGCAACGAGAAGATCAGCTACAAGGTGCGCGAACATTCGCTGGCCAAGGTTCCGGCGCTGGTCGTCGTCGGCCGCAAGGAGGCGACGGAACGCACCGTCTCGATACGCCGGCTTGGTTCCAACGAGCAGCGCGCATCGACGCTTGATGAGGCGCTTGCGGCGCTGATCGAAGAAGCGATGCCGCCCGACATCAAGGCGGAACAGGCGGCGGATAGGGCGGCTTAAGGCGCCATGGTCGCCGTGCTGGGAATCGACGCGGCGTGGACGAGACACAATCCGAGCGGATTCGCGCTGATCGAAAAGGTCGGCGCGCATTGGCGGCTGGGGGCCGCGGCATCGAATATTCAGGATTTTGCGTGCGCGTCCAGCCTGGAGGCGGCGAAGGAGTCCGGTCTCGATTTCGCCATCGTCTGCGCCGAGCGCATGCTTGGCGGCCGTTTGCCCGATCTCATCGCGGTCGACATGCCGCTGTCGCGCCATCCGATTACAGGCCGCCGCGCTTCGGACATCAAGGTGTCGAGCCGCTTTGGCGCCGCCAAATGCGCGACCCATTCGCCATCGGCGGTTCGCCCGGGCAAAGTGAGCGATCAGCTTCATGAGCATTGCAAGGCCCGGGGCTATCGGCTCAAGACCTTGACGTCTCCGGCTCATCCATGGACGCTCGCGGAAATCTATCCCCATCCGGCTCTGCTGCGACTGATGGCCGTCCCTATGCGCGTCAAATACAAAGTGGCGAAGACAAGTATCTATTGGCGCGGCGCCTCGCCGGGAGAGAGGCTTTCGAACGTCCGCGGCGAGTTGCGAAAGATTGCGCAACGGCTTGACGAGGTCGTCGCAGGCGTTCTCGATACCGTCGATGTCGAACGGCCCGCGACTTTCAGCGCTTTGAAGCCCGTCGAAGATATGATCGACGCGATTGTCGCCGCCTGGGTTGGAACGACAATCCTCGAGAATGCCGCCGAAGCGTTCGGCGACGAGGATTCGGCGATCTGGGTTCCCAAGGAAACTTGGGCGAACGTTCATTGAGCCTCGCAGACGCATCCGAAACGGATCGGATGCAAAGAGCGCGGGCTGGAGATTGAGAGGTTCCTTTGCTGCGTTCGCTTGCGGCGTTTAGGCCGGATAATTTCACGCTCGCCATCGTGGCGACGGTCGTCGTCGCGAGCCTTCTTCCGGCAGTCGGCTCGGCGGCGGCAGCCGTGCATATCCTGACCATTTTCGCGATCGCGCTGCTGTTTTTCCTGCACGGCGCACGTCTATCGCGCGAGGCGGCGCTGGCGGGGGCGCTGCACTGGCGCCTGCATCTAATCGTGCTCGCGGCGACTTTTGTGCTGTTTCCGCTGCTCGGGCTTGGCTTACGCCATGCGCTGGGCGGCGTGCTGCCGGAATCTTTGCTCGTCGGCCTGTTGTTTCTGTGCCTGCTGCCATCGACGGTGCAATCCTCGATCGCCTTCACCTCGATCGCGCATGGCAATGTCGCGGCCGCCGTATGCAGCGCCTCGCTGTCCAATTTCGTCGGCATTTTCCTGACGCCGGCGCTGGTCGCGCTTTTGATGAATCTCAAGGGCGGCGTTTCGCTCGACGCGGTCGGCGCGATCATCCTGCAATTGCTGTTGCCGTTCCTCGCCGGCCACTTCTTGCGCCCTTGGATCGGCGCCTTTGTCGCGCGCCATCGCGCCGCGCTCGGCTTTGTCGATCGCGGCTCGATCCTGCTCGTCGTCTATCTCGCCTTCTCCGAGGCTGTCGCCAACGGGCTGTGGCATGTGCTCGGGGCGGGCGATCTGATCAAACTGCTGATCGTTTGCGCGGTTCTTCTCGCAATCGTCCTGCTGGCGACCGTCATCGTCGCGCGGCGACTCGGCTTCAACCGCGCCGACGAGATCGTCATCGTCTTCTGCGGCTCGAAGAAGAGTCTTGCGAGCGGCGTGCCGATGGCGGGCGTCCTCTTTCCGCTCGCCCAAGTCGGCATGATCGTGCTGCCGCTGATGCTGTTCCATCAGATCCAATTGATGGTCTGCGCTGCGTTGGCGCGGCGGTATGCGACGAGCGATCCCGTACGCTCCACAGACGCGCAGGCGGCTGGCGCCGACTGACGCCGCCGGCGCGGCTATGTCCGGAACGAGGTTTGCAACATCCTGACGTCGACGCCATCGCGCGTCTCAGAATTGGACGGAGAGCCCGGCGGCGCCGGTTTCGACGACCTAAATCGCGACAGGGGTTCTCTCATGCGTCCCATTTACAGACTCGCAGGGATCGGCGCGCTCGCTCTCCTATCTTCTCTGACGCTCGCCATCGACGCCGAGGCCGGTTGGCTCCCCGGCCACGGCCATTCTTACGCCTCGCCCGGCTACGGCCATGGCGGTTACGCCGCCGGCGGCTATCGACGGATGGGCGGCGATTATCGCCCCGTTGGCGGGCTACGCTATTATCATGAACGCGAATCCCGCTATGGTTACAATGGCGCCGGCTATCTCGCCGGGGGAGCGCTCTACGGCGCCGCGACGTCTTATTCCGACAATGGATATGCCGGAGGTTATGAAACGCAGCAGGCCGCGCCGGCTTATTCGGAAGGTTATGCGGCCCCGACCTATGCCGCCGCGCCGCAGACCTATTCCAATGAATCGCAGGCTTATTCCTACGCGCCGCAGACGTATTCCCACACTTATACGGTTCCGACCACTGTCTACCGTCCGGTGACAAGGGAATATACGGTTCCGGTGCGCTCCTACCGCACCGAGGAACAGACCCATTATGTGCCCGTGATGAGCTATCGGGCGGTCACGACCCAGGTCCAGGTTCCGGTGACGACCTATCAGACCTATCAACGGACCGAGCAGGTGCCGACCACGGTCTATCGCCATATTCGCAAGGTCTGCAGTTGCGCATATAGCCAATAAAGCCGCGCGAGTGTGAAAACAGCGCGTCGATCGCGGAGGCGCCGACGCGCGGGGTGACCGGACTGTTCAGGGTCGAGGCGAAGGATGCGTCGCGTGCGAGAATCCGCGTCGGGTGGATTGTGTTGAAAGCAAACGTTCTCGGCCGGCGGAGCATCGCAAAGTCTTCTGGCGTCTCCTCTAGCCCGCATCCAACGGCTCAGTTCCTTTCGGCTTGCCGTCGGCGCTGAGCGTAATCTTTTCGATCCGCATCTCAGCATTCTTCAGCAATTTATCGCAATGGGCTTTCAGCGCTTCGCCGCGCTCATAGATCTTGATCGATTCCTCAAGCGCCACAGCGCCTTTCTCAAGCTTTTCGACGATGGCCTCGAGTTCGGCGAGCGCCGCTTCGAAGGGCAGTTTGGCGATATCGGCGGGCGTGTCGGTCACAGGGCGGCCTTTTACATGGAGTCGCGCCCTCCTATCATATCTCGGCGGGCGGCGCAGCCGTCTTCGCCTCGGCGTCCTCCTCGGGGCGGTGCGCGAAGACGAGCTTCTGGTAAACGAGGCCGATGCCGATCAGCGCGGCGCCAAGGCCGAGGAAGGACAGCGCGCGCAAGACGCCTTCAAGGCCGGCCAGATCGAGCAGGAAGACCTTGACCACCGTCAGCGACACCAGCGCCGCGGAGGCGAGCCGCGCCGGCTTCGAATGGGTGACGATTCCATAGGCGAGCAGGAGGATGCCGAGCCCGAGCCACAGTGCCGAATAGGCGTAGAATTCGCCGTCGCTGGTCGACAAATCATAGCCGATCGCCGGGCCGCCCTGAAACAGCCGCCGCAGCTCCAGATTGACATAGGCGAACAGCAAGAGGATCGCCGCGGCCGCCGCCGCCATGCGCCGCCATTCGGGCGGACGACCGCGCGCGCGGATGGCGAGAATCGCGGCGGCGGCGGCCGGCAGCAAATAACCGAGAACGAGACCGTTGAATACGCCGCCGCCTTCGACCGGTTCGCCCGAAATGTAAGGATTTTGCCACAGCAACAGGCCAGCGAGCGCCTGCGCCAGCGTCAGCGCGCCGAAGCCAAGCGATGCATAGAAATAGAGCGGGTCGGCGCGCCGCGCATTGAGCTCCATCAGGATCGCGGAAAAGAGAATGCCGACGATCGCGAACAGCCCTTGTTCGATCAGGCCGCTGGTCGGCGCGAAGGGATCGCCGCTGTTCAGCGCATGACGGATTTCAAACGAGACCAGCAGCGCGCTGCACAGGATCGACAGAGCCTGCGCGACGCGCATTGGCGCGTCCTCGGCGGAACGACGCATGATCCGCGCGGCCAGTCCGAAGGCGAGGGCGGGAACGCCATAGCCGAACAGCAGCCAATTGAAGATAATCGTCTTGCCGAGCGCGTCGCCGACGATGCGCGGCTCGTAGAGAAAGCGTCCGGCGACGGCGAGCCCGAGGCCCAGCACGCACCAGCGCAAGGCGGGAATGGCGAGCCGATCCGCGACCAGCGCGCAACCTAATGCGGCGAGCGCCAGCGCGACGGTCAGCGTGCCCTCCGACAATTCGAAAACGAAGCCGAGCGACAGCGCCGCGATGGCGCCGGCGGCAAGCGCGCCGAGGCCGAGCTCGATCGCCGGCGACGCGCGCTCGGTTCTGCGCTGCATGAAGATTGCGGCGCCGACCGCCATCGCCGCGGCGATTCCAGCGGCGACGGCGGCGAGCGGCGCGCTCGCCTCGAAATGCGTCAGTCTGAGATAAAGGATCGACACCGCCGCGAGCGGCGTCAGCGCCCCGGCGCCCGCATAGATCGCCGATTTGGCGAAGGACAAGGGCGTCGGGCTGAGCAGCCGCCAGAAGCTCAGCGCGCTGAGGGCGATCGAGGCGATCAGGCCGAAGCTGACGAACAGGCGCTCGGCGTCCATCGTCGGCCATTGCGCGAAGAAGGAATAGGGATCGACGACCAGCCCGCTGTAAGTACCCCAACTCGCCAATGCCGCCAGAATGACGAGGCCGGCGGCGGCGCTAGCGGCGGCGACGGCGGGCAGGCGCGTTCCGGTCAGGCCCAGCATCGCAGCGACAAGCGCGGCGGCGACGATCCAGCCCGGACCGGAGCCGGCATATTGCGACGCGACGCCAAGGACGAGGCACGCAATTGCGGCGCAGCCGAGCATCGCCTCCGAAGCGATCGAGTCGGTGCGCTGTTCGCCTTGCGGGACCATCCAATGCGGCGTGAGCGCGAAAACCACGATGACGAGCGCTGTCTCGATAACCAGATGGGCGAAGCTGGCGAGGGTGAAGTCGATGCTGTTGATCCCGTTGAGATTCAGCAAAAACAGGCCCTGCCAGATCGCCGCGCCGATGGCGGCCGCGATCGCCAGCCAGAGCCAGCGCCGGATGCGCGCCAGGCCATAGGCCGCCGCGCAGACGATGGCGACATAGGGCACGACCGGCCAGGGATTGGGCTCCGTCGACGTCACCAGCAAGGGCGCGCCGAGCGCGCCGATCAGTCCGAGGCCGGCGAGCGCCGGGCCATGCAGCGCCGCTGCGAACATGGTCGCAACGCCGACGACGCCCATCAGCAAGAAGGCGGGGCCGGGGCCGATGAAGCCATAAAGCGCGTGGGCGGCGTAAAGCGAGCCGAAGGCGGCGACTGTGCCGGCGCCCGTCAGCACAGAGGGGATCGGCGCGGCCTGGGCCGCTTCTTCGCCCGGCCGCTCCTTACGGCGCAAATATTCGCCCGCCGCCACTAAGGCGAGGGCCAGCAGAAGTCCGCCGGCGACGCGCAGGCCGGGGCCGAAAAATCCTTGTTCGATCGAATATTTGACCAGCAGCAGAGCGCCAAACGCCAGCGCGACGCCGCCGACGATCACCGCCCAATGCGCGCCAAGCCTTTCCTCGATGCCGATTTTCCTGACCGGCGCCGCGGGAAGCCGCACGGCCTGGTCGACGGGCTCAGAAGCGGCGGGTGCGGGCGTCGTCGCGGCTTCATCGACAGACGCTCCATCTGTAGAGGCCCCCTCTGAAGCCGAAGCCGGCTGCGGGTCACTCTTCGTGAGCGCCAGCCGTATTTGCTCCATCGTCTCGATCGTGCTGTCCGGCTTGGGCGGCAGGGGCAGGGTCGGCGCGAGGGGGACGGCGCCAGCGCTTTCGCGCGAGACTCTATCGCTCTTGACGAGCTCTTGAGCCGGGGCGCGCGCGAGAAGCGTCGCCAATTGGGCTTCGACATTTCTCAGGCGGGAACGGGCGCCGAGCGTCAGGAAGAAGCCGATAGGGCCGAGCAGCAGGAAAACAATGCCGATCAGGCCGAGCAGAATGAAATCGTCCATTTCGGTCTCGTCCCCCAACAACCACGTTGCGCCGGCGCATGGCGCGGCTCATCTTAAGCGCTTGTCGCGCCGCCTGCGCAATCGGTCGCCTGGCGCCGCTTCAAACCGGCAATGCCGTCGTCTTCTTTACGGTCCGCAGCGCCAGCGTCGATTGCACGCGCGAGACGCCGGGGAGCTGGGTCAGGATGTCGGTATGGATGCGCTCGAAATCGCGCGCGTCGCGATAGGCGATGCGCAGGAGGTAATCGGCCGAGCCGGCGAGTAGGTAGCATTCGATGATCTCGGCGTGCCGGCGCACGTCGGCCTCGAAGCGATCGAGCATGGCGCGGCCCTGCTGGTCGAGCGTCACGAACACGAAGGCGGCGCCGGGCAGGCCGGCGGCGGCCGGATCGAGCACCATGACATAGCCGGCGATCAGTCCGCTTTCCTCCAGCATGCGCACGCGGCGCAGACAGGCCGAAGGCGACAGGTGAACGCGCTCGGCGAGCTCGGCATTGGTCAGCCGCCCCTCGCGCATCAATTCGCGCAGGATGGCGCGGTCGCGGTCGTCGATATCTTCTATACGCATAAAATTTCTCTATTTACGTCTTCCGCCGCATAATCTGCCATCCAATGAGGGTTTTGTCTCGAAAATCGTGGGACATTGCGCGTGGAAGCGGGGATTATCGTCATATTCTGTCGTGGAGGCGAAAATGCTGGTCGGGGTTCCCAAGGAAATCAAGGACAATGAGTTTCGCGTCGGCTTGACGCCGTCATCGGCCGCCGAACTCGTGCATCACGGCCATCAGGTTCTCGTCGAAAAGGCGGCGGGAATCGGCTCCGGCCTGTCGGACGCCGAATATGTCCAGGCTGGAGCGACGATCGTCGAAGGCCCCGCCGAAATCTTCTCGCGCGCCGAAATGGTGGTGAAGGTCAAGGAGCCGCTCGCCGCCGAGCGCAAGCAGCTCCGCCCCGGCCAGATCCTGTTCACCTATTTGCATCTCGCGCCCGACCTCGCCCAGACCGAGGATCTCGTCGCTTCGGGCGCGACCTGCATCGCCTATGAGACAGTCACCTCGCCCTATGGCGGCTTGCCGCTGCTGACCCCGATGTCGGAAGTCGCGGGGCGCCTCGCGCCGCAGGTCGGCGCGCATGCGCTGGAGAAGGCGGCGGGCGGGCGAGGCATCCTGCTTGGCGGCGTGCCCGGCGTGCCGGCCGCCGAAGTCATCATCCTGGGCGGCGGCGTCTCGGGCACCCATGCCGCGACGATCGCGCTCGGCATGGGCGCCAATGTCGTGGTGGTCGATCGTTCCGCCGAAGCCTTGCGCCGCCTGTCCGCGCAGTTCGGCACGGGCGTTCGCACGATCTTTTCGACGCGCGCGGCTATCGAGGAATTGGTCAAGCGCGCTGACCTTTTGATCGGCACCGTCCTGGTTCCCGGGGCCGCCGCGCCCAAGCTCGTCACCCGCGCGATGCTGGCGACGATGAAGCCCGGCGCCGTCATCGTCGACGTCGCGATCGATCAGGGCGGCTGCTGTGAGACGTCGAAGGCGACGACCCATTCCAACCCGACTTATGTCGTCGACGGCATCGTGCATTATTGCGTCGCCAACATGCCGGGCGCGGTCGCGCGCACCTCCACCTTCGCGCTCAACAACGCCACTTTGCCTTTCGCGCTGGCTTTGGCCGACAAAGGCTGGAAGCAGGCGCTGAAGGACGATCTTTATCTGCGCGCCGGCCTCAACGTCCACGACGGCAAGATTGCGTGCAAGCCGGTCGCCGATGCGCATGGGCTCGCTTATACGCCGGCGGCGGGGTTCCTGGGCTAAGGGAAGGGCGGCGGCTTTTTCCGTTGCTTCAGCCGGTCGTCTCGCCAAACCGCGCTTCAAAGGTCGCGCGTAAAGCGCGGTCGGCGTCGCTCATTGTCGCCTTCAGCCCGAGATCGCGCAGGCTCGTCACGCCGTAATGGGCCTGCGCGATGCCGCAGGGCACGATGCCGGAAAAATGCGCGAGATCGGGCGCCACATTGAGCGCGACGCCGTGGAAGGACACCCAGCGGCGCACGCGAATGCCCAAAGCGGCGATCTTGTCTTCGGCGGGGGCGCCGTCGATTCCCGCCGGCTTGTCGGGGCGGGGAACCCAGACGCCGACGCGATCCTCGCGCCGCTCGCCCGTTATGTCGAACGCCGCCAGCGTCTCGATCAACCAGGCCTCCAGCGCCGCGACGAAGGCGCGCACATCGGGGCGCCGACGCTTGAGATCGAGCATGACATAGGCGACCCGCTGCCCCGGCCCGTGATAGGTGAATTGTCCGCCGCGCCCGGTGCGATGCACGGGAAAGCGCGCATCGAGAAGATCGCCCTCGCGCGCGCTCGTCCCTGCCGTGTAAAGCGCGGGATGCTCGACGAGCCAGACCCGCTCGGCGGCTTCGCCATCGGCGATCGCCGCCACGCGGGCCTCCATTTCGGCGACCGCTTCCGCATAGCCAACGACCCCGGGCGCGACGATCCATTCGATCGGGCGCGCGCGCCCGGAAGCGTGCATGGAAGTTGAAATCGACGAACGTTCCAGCAATTATTTCCCTTTCAAACGGCCTTCGGGCGGTTCCGTTCGCGTCCAGGTTTCGCTGCCGCAAATGAGCCCGCCAAGAACGCAGCCTTTCACGAATGCGTGTTGCTCGTCGAGAAACCCGATTTCGACATCATAGTCTCTTCCATTCTCGGAATTATAGACGCGCCCGCGCCACTCCTGGCCGTCGGGCGTTAGAGCCGTGAAAATGATCAACCCCATGAGCGGACGCGCGCGTTTGGCTTCATCGCTATTGTTGACATCGGTCTTTGGCTGCCCGCTTGCATCGTTGGGCTCCGCAAGCCACACAATCGTTCCGCATAGAGTCTTTCCGCAGGCGGCGATGCGAATTTTCGCGTCGGCATGCTCCGTCATCCAGACGCCGTTGATGCCCGCGCTCTGGGGCGGAGCGGTGGCCGATGTCGCGGGCGGGATCATTCCAGGGCCGAGCGCCGCTAGGAGACATGTGGTTCGAACGATCTTCGCTGCGCGCATGGCGGCCTCCCAATCTCGCCTTTTCAAGCGAAGGAGCAATCAGATCTCTCCGGCCCCAAATTATGGCGCGACGGACGGCGGGGCAAGGCGATGGCGGATCGTTTATAGGGTGGCGCGCGGCGCGGTCTTGCAAAGGCGCGGCCCGTCGGGCATATGTCGCGCATTGGGCGTTGCTCAAGCGCGCGCGGAGATGTGGCCGAGAGGCTGAAGGCGGCGGTTTGCTAAACCGTTATAGGGTTGTAAAGCCCTATCGAGGGTTCGAATCCCTCCGTCTCCGCCAGTTCTTTTTCCTAAATTATTGAAATGTCACAATTCTTCTGTCTGTGATTCTGTTGCGCATCCGGCTTTCCCCTCAACGCGTCGTCGAGTCCGCTAGCCGGGGAGGCGCAGCACCGCCCTGGCGAGAATATTGCGCTGGATTTCGTTGGACCCGCCAAAAATCGCCGGCGCGCGCGAATCGAGGAATAGATTCATGGCGTCGATCGCCTCGCCGCCGATGACGATGTCTTCGAAGAAGCGCGCTTCGTCGCCGGCGATCCGGATCATCTCCTCGGTGATCCGCTGATAAAGCTCTGTGGCGAAGATTTTGAGCATCGAGACATCGGGGCCGAGTTCGCCGCCCGACCGCACCACATCCGCGAAGCGCTCGAAGGCCGAGGCAAGGTCATAGATGTCCAACCGGAGTTGCGCATAGCGCGCGTCGAAATCGGCTTGGCCGAATGCGCCGAGTTCGCGCGCCAGGGTCTCGAGCCGGCTCAACGCATATTCCGCGCGGGTCGGGGCGCCGAGGAAAATACGCTCGTGGCCGAGGACCGATTTGGCCAGCGTCCAGCCATCGTTGAGCGCCCCCACCAGATTCTCGCGCGGAACCCGCACTTGATCGAAGAAGACTTCGCAAAACTCCTCCTCGCCGCGAATGTTGGGGATCGGGCGCACATGCACGCCGGGCGAGGTCATGTCGACGAGAAGCACGCTGATGCCTTGCTGGCGGGATTTGGCGATCTTGTCGGTCCGTACCAGAACAAAAATCCAGTTCGCGCAATTGGCGAGCGTGGTCCATATTTTCTGCCCGGTCACGACGAAACCGTCCTCGTCGAGCAAAGCCTCCGTGCGCAGGCTGGCGAGATCGGAGCCGGCGTTGGGTTCGGAATAGCCCTGGCACCAGACGTGTTCGCCAGTGAGGATCCGCGGGAGATAGGCGGCCTTCTGTTCGACCGTTCCGAACCGGATCAGTAGCGGCCCGACGAGGCCGACGCCGTGATCGGGAATGCGCGGGCAACCGAGCCGGCCCCATTCCTCGACATAGACCATGTGCTTGGCGGGGGAGAGGCCCATGCCGCCATATTCGCGCGGCCAAGTCGGCGCCAGCCATCCCTTCCGGGACAATGCGAGATACCAGTCCTTCACTTCGTCGAACAGCGGGCGTTGCTTGCGCAGGCGCCGCAACGCCGGCGGACAATTGGCGTCCACCCATGCGACGAACACGCGACGAAATTCCTCGTCGGTGAGATCGTTGAGGTCCTCGGCCATCCCTAGAGGTCCTTGAAGACGGGTTCGCGCTTCTCGACGAAGGCGCGCATCGCCTCCTTGGAATCCTCGTGCTTGGTGATTTCGGCGGTGAGATTCTGTTCGAAGCGATAGCCCTCGCGCAATCCCATCGTCTCCACCGTGTTGATGGCGCGTTTGGCGAGGCGCAAGGCGACCGGGCTCTTGCGCGCCATATTGCGCGCCATCGCCATGGCGGCGTTCATCAGCTCCTCCAGCGGCACGCAGGCCGACACGATGCCGAGACGGTAGAGTTCGGGGCCGGAAATGCGCCGACCCGTCAGGATCATTTCGCGCGCGATGGAATGCGGGAACAGCCGCATGACATGGCGCGCTCCGCCCATCAGGCCGACATCGATTTCGGGAAGGCCGACCGTGGCGTTCTCCGAGGCGATGAGAATGTCCGAGGCGATTGCGAGGCCTAGTCCCGCTCCGAGCGCGGGCCCATTTATCGCCGCGATGACCGGCTTGTTGCATTCCATGATGCTGTTCGACGATTCCCGCACGCGGCGCATGTGGGCGTAAGTGTCGCCGGGATTGGGATGGCCTTGCATCCGCGCCTTGATGTCGGCGCCGGCGGAGAAGATTTTTCCCTTGCCGGTGAGCACGACGACGCGCGCCTCGCGCAGGTCGTTGATCTCGTCAAAGCAGGTCGTCAATTGTTCCATGAAGGGCCGCGATTGGGCGTTGACCGGCGGCGCGTCCATCGTGACGATGGCGACGCCGTCGACGATTTCACGTTTGATGAGCTGTTCCATGGCTTTCCCGATTCAGTGACGCGGATGAGAATTGTTTTCGATGAAAAGGCGGCGCATCGCGTCGGCATTGCCGAGCAGCGCCCCAAGATTGATCGCCCGCTTGAGATAGAGGCCGATGTCGCATTCGTCGGTGTAGCCCATCGCCCCGTGCAGATGGATCGCGTTGCGGCAAATCATCGAGGCGGCGTCGCTGGCGCGCGCCTTGGCCGCCAGAATCGCTGTGCTAGCGGCCGCCGCTTCGCTATTTCCGACGCAGAGCTCGGCCGCATTGCGCACCGCGGCGCTTGCGAGCTCGGCCTGCATCCACATATCGACGAGGCGATGCTGGATGACCTGAAAACTGGCGATCGGTTTGCCGAACTGCACGCGCTGCCGGGTATATTCGACGGTGATTTCGAGGGCTTTGTTCGCGAGCCCGGCAAGCTCGGCGGCGATCGCCAGGCGGGTCCGCGCAAGCGCCTGGTCGAGCAGGGCGCCGGCCGATGGCGCGACGGCAAGCTTCCGATCTTGTCCGATTCTGACATCGTGGAACGCGATGTTGGATAGCGCGCCGCCGTCTACGCCGGCGCGCTGTGTGATTGTGACGCCTGGAGAGGATGGGTCGACGGCGAATAGACAAGTCTGCGCGCCATGCGAGGCGACGACGAGCAAGTCTGTCGCGTCGCCGGCCGCCTCGACGAAAGCTTTCTCGCCGTCGAGGATCCATTCGCCCGAAGCGTCCTCTTTCGCCGTCATTTCACGCCCGCCGCGCCTGTCCTGCCACGCGACCGAGACAAGGCGCTCGCCTGATATCGCGCCCGTGAGCAAAAGCTCCCGCCGCGGCGAGGCTGGGCAAGCACTAAGGACAGCCGGCGCGAAGACGGAGAGCATCGCATAGGGCTCGGGCGCGAGTTCGCCGCCCAGCGACTCTGAAACCACAACCTGCTCCCGGACGGAGAGGCCGGGTCCGCCGGCCTCTTCGGACACGAGAAGCCCGATCCAGCCGGCTTCGGCGATCTTTCGCCAGACGGCTTGGTTCATGCCGCCCTTGCCGCGCAGAAGACGCAGCCGAGCCGGCCCCGGGTTCTGTCTGGCGAAGGCGGCGACGCTATCGCGCAAAATGGCGAGCGCGCCATCCTCGTCACGCAACGCAACCTGGGGCATTCGATCCTCCGAATTCTGTGGCGCGCAGGATGGGCGACCGCGCGGCGCGGCGGCCGCCTATCGCCGCTCAGCCAGTCGCCGTTGCGCGGGTCTGGTCACGCGTTTGCGGCAGGGAATAGTCGGCGAAAAGCTGGCGCAGCTTCATTTTTTGCAGTTTGCCGGTGGCTGTGTGCGGCAATTCGTCGACGAAGACGACATCGTCCGGCATCCACCATTTCGGTATCTTGCCGGCGAGAAAGGCGAGGATCGCCGCTTTGTCGGCTTCGGCGTCTGGCTTGCGAACGACGATCAGCAGCGGGCGTTCCTGCCACTTGTCGTGCTTCATCCCGATGACGGCCGCCTCCGCGACGCCCGGACAGCCGACCGCGACGTTTTCGAGATCGATGGATGAAATCCATTCGCCGCCCGATTTGATGACGTCCTTGGAACGGTCGGTGATGCGAACAAAGCCGTCGCTGTCGATCTTCGCAACATCGCCGGTCGCAAACCATCCGTCCTGATCGAGGATGTCGCCGCCCTCGTCGCGAAAATAGCCGGCGGTCACCCAGGGTCCGCGAACCAGGAGATCGCCGGATTCGGCCTCGTCGTGGGCGAGTTTGGCGCCGCCGGCGTCGACGATCTTGAGTTCGACGCCATAGATCGCGCGCCCCTGCTTGACCTGGATGTCGACGGTTTCAGCCGTCGAGAGATCGCGGTGCCTGGGCAGGAGGTTGCCGATGGTGGCCAGAGGGCTCGTCTCGCTCATGCCCCAGGCATGGATGACGAAGACGCCGAACAGCCTGTGGAATTTTTCGATCACCGCGCGCGGCGCCGCCGAACCGCCGATGACCACCCGATCGAGACGCACGTCGTTCAAAGGCAGGCCCGGCGTTTCCTCGACATAGCGGAAGAAGTTCAACCAGACGGTCGGCACGCCGAGCGAGAAATTGCAGCCCTCGGCGACCATCAGGTCGAACACGCTCTTGCCGTCGAGCGCCTGGCCGGGCAGCACGAGCTTGGCGCCGCACATCGCCGCGGCGTAGGGAATGCCCCAGGCGTTCACATGGAACAGCGGCACGATCAGCATGACGCTGTCGCGGCTCGACAGGCTCAAGCCATCGCGCGCGCAGGCGCAAAAGGCGTGCAGCACGGTCGAGCGGTGGCTGTAGAGAACGCCTTTGGGATTGCCGGTGGTGCCGGATGTGTAGCAAAGCGACGAAGCGGTATTTTCGTCGAAGCTCGGCCATTGATAGATGTCGGACGCGGCTGCGACTAATTCTTCATAGCAGTGGAGCGGGCCAAAAGCGGTCGCCGGCATATGATCGGCGTCCGTGAGCGCCACATAGCCCTTCACACCGCGCAGGTCTGGCGCTAGGCCTTCCAGAAGCGGGGCGAACGAGGGATCGAAGAAGATGACGCTGTCTTCCGCATGGTTGACGATATATTCGATCTGGTCGCCGAACAGGCGCGGATTGATCGTATGCAGAACCGCGCCAATGCCGGAAATCGCGAAATAGAGTTCGAGATGCCGGTGGCCGTTCCAGGCGAGCGTCGCGACCCGGTCGCCGGGCTTCACGCCGAGCCCGATCAGGGCGTTGGCGAGACGGCGCGCCCGCAGGCCGAGCGCGCGATAATCGTAGCGGTGAAGAGCGCCTTCGGCGGTCTGCGAAACGATCTCCGTGTCGGAATGATAGGTCTCCGCATAGGTGAGCAAAGACGAAACCAGAAGCGGCCGTTGCTGCATCAATCCAAGCACGCTTCCTCCCTTTTTTGCTTATCGGCGGGGACATTCCATCGGCAGCCCCGTCGGCGTAAACCCGTGATGGACAATATTTCATATGTGAATTCGTCAGGGCGATTGCGAGGGAGGGCGCGCGAGCCGTCTGCGGCCTAAAATTCGATGTCGAATCCCAACTCGCCCCCGCCGATCCCGCGCAGTTCTCTGGCGCAGCGCTTCAAGGCGGCGAGATAACGCGTGCGGTTGGCGCGGATGCGCTCCAGCGAACCACCTAGGCCCAGCGCAACCGGCTGGCCCTGGATGGTCATGGGCAGCAGCACGCAGAGCGTGGCGCCGCCCAGGAACGGCACGTTCTCCGCTGAAGCGTAACCCTGCCGCCGCGCTTGCGCCACCGTCGCGACCATCGCCGGGACTTTCACTGCCTCCGCTTTGCCCGCTGCGATATTGGCCCTGCGAATGACATTGTCGAGATCGTCGCCCTTCAACGTCGACATCAGCAGCCAACCGACCGCCGACTGGGTCAACGGACGCATCGTACCCTCGCTGACATGGAACCGCAGCGCATGCATCGACTGGATGACCTTGATATATTGAAAATAGATGTCGTTCTTGACGGCGATCGAGACCGTCTCGCCCGTGGCGCTGTGAACGTCGCGCATCGCCTCCAGCGCGCGGCCGTTGCCGAACAAGGCCTGCGGCACCCAGTCGCCGAGCGCCGTGACCTTCAGGGTGGGGAAATAGACGCGCCGCCGGCGATCGTAGTTCAGATAACCCATCACCGTCAGCGTCTTCAACAACACGCTCGTGCTGGACTGGGGATAGCGCAGCATCTCGCAAATGCTCTTCAACGATTTCGGCTCACGCGCCGCGCCGAAACATTCGAGGACCTCGATTGCGCGCGCGGCCGATTTAACCGCCAGAATTCCCATGGACGCCCAACTCCGCCGGTTCGGATTCTTCCGCGAAAGGAATATCCACATACGTGATAATCACATCCATCCATAAAAATTCGTTGCCGCGCAAGTCGCCCGGGTGGCAGTTTCCCTCCGAAACAAGAATGAGACCTCAGAGGAAAACGCATGAAATTGGGCATATTCTACGAGCATCAATTGCCGCAGCCCTGGGGCGAAGGCGCCGAACTCACTTTATTTCAAAACGCCCTCGATCAGGTCGAGCTTGCAGACCGTCTCGGCTTCGACACCGCTTGGGAAGTCGAACATCATTTTCTCGAAGAATATTCGCACTCATCGGCGCCGGAAGTGTTTCTCGGCGCATGTTCGCAGCGCACAAAAAATATTCGGCTCGGTCACGGCATCTGCCTCGCGCCGCCCAATTACAATCATCCCGCTCGCGTCGCCGAACGCATCTCAACGCTCGACCTCGTATCGAACGGCCGCGTCGAATGGGGCACCGGCGAGTCGGGCTCGCTGATCGAAATGCATGGCTTTGGCCTCGAGCCCGAGCAGAAGACGGCGGCGTGGCGCGAGGGCGTCGAACAGGCCGCCAATATGATGACGATGAAGCCTTACCCCGGCTACAAAGGCCAGTTCTTCTCAATGCCGACGCGCAATGTCGTGCCCAAGCCCGTGCAGAAGGCGCATCCGCCGATCTGGATGGCCTGCTCGCGCCGCGAGAGCATTTTGCGCGCGGCGCGCAACGGGGTCGGCGCTCTGGTTTTCGGCTTCGTCGACGCCACGCAGGCGAAGATCTGGCGCGACGAATATTATCAGATCATCAAATCGGCCGAATGCGTCCCCATCGGCCACACCGTCAACGCCAATTTTGCGACGCTGAACGGGATGATGGTTCATCGCGACGGCGACGAGGCGGCGCGCCGCGGTCTCGACGGATTCAAATTCTTCGGGTTCTCGATCGCGCATTACGCCGTCTATGGCGAGCACAGGCCCGGCGCGACCAATCTTTGGCAGCGTTTCCAGGCGATCAAGGGCGACATGAAGGAGACGCCGGGCTCAGGCAGCATCGGCACGCCCAGGAGCGTCTTCGAACATCTCAAGAGCTATGCCGATGTCGGCGTCGACCAGATGATCTTCATCCAGCAATCGGGGATGAATCGTCATGAACATATCTGCGAGGCGATGGAATTGTTCTCGCGCGAGGTCATGCCCGGGCTCAAGGAGCGGGAGGCCGAGCGCGAGAAGAAAAAAGCGGAGGAGCTTGCGCCTTTCGTGGAAGCCGCGCTCGCCCGCAAGACCCGCATGGCCCCGCTGAAAGAGAGCGAGATTCCGAATGTCGAAGCGATCGGCATCGTTCTCGAACGTCGCGCCGGCAAGGATTACGCCTCCGCCGGCGGCGTCTACGCCGATCCGACTCGCGGCGGCGCCATTCCGATGGCCAATCGCGAGACCTTCGCCAAAGCCGCCAAAGTCGGATGACCGGCTGTGGCTGAACGACTGAAAGGGCGCGTGGCGCTGGTCACCGGCGGCGGCCGCGGGATAGGGCGCGCCATCTGCGACGCCTTCGCGCGCGAAGGGGCCCGGGTCGGCGTCCTCGACATCAAGCGCGAGGTCGCGGACCAGGCGGTCGCAGAGATCCGGGAGGCGGGCGGCGACGCCGTCGCGATCGTCGCCAATGTCGGCAAGCGCGCGGAGGTCTTCGCCGCGGCGGAGGCTCTGCGCGCCGCCTATGGCCCAATCGACATTCTCGTCAACAACGCCATGTGGAACCGCTACGGCCCATTGGAGGAAGCGACCGAAGAGATGGTCTCCCGCATGATCGACGTCGGCTTCAAGGGCGTGATCTGGGCCATTCAGGCGATTGCGCCGGACATGCGCGAAAAGGGCGGCGGCTCGATCATCAATATCGGTTCGCCCTCGGCAGTGCTCGCGATGGCGAACGGCGTCATGTATTGCGGCGTTAAGGCTGGCGTATTGGGCGTGACGCGCGCTTCGGCGGCGGAATTTGGTCCGAGCGGCATTCGCGTCAACGCCATCGCGCCCGGACCGACCGCGACCGAGGGCGCCAATCTCGTCGTCAGCGAAGCCGCCTGGGAGAGGCGGCGCGCCCGCACGCCGCTCGGCCGGTTGGGCACTGTCGCCGACATCGCCAACGCCGCGGTTTTCCTCGCCAGCGACGAGAGCTCGTTCGTCACCGGCGACATGATGTTCGTCGATGGAGGCATCACCTACGCATTCTCATGACATGCGGCTGAGCGCGCCGGACATCTCTGATCGACAAAAAGGCGGCGAAGATCTGCCGGAAAATCCTGGAGGAGGAAACAATGAATTTCGACTTTGCAATGCTTCACCGGCGCGGCCTTCTCGCTTTAGGCGGCTCTGCGCTCGTGGCGGCGGCCATGCCCAGGGCCTTGGCGCAGACGGCCTCAAGCGTCGTCAAGATTGGCGTCATCGCCGACCAGTCAGGCCCCTACGCCGACAACGGCGGCCCCGGCTCCGCGCTCGCGGCCCGTATGGCGATCGAGGACCGTGGCGGCGTCGTGCTCGGCAAGGCGATCCAACTGCTGGTGGCTGACGATCAGAACAAGCCTGATATAGGCGTGGCGGCCGCGCGGCGTTGGCTCGACGCGGACGGCGTCGATGTGATCGTCGGCGGCTCGGCCTCTTCCATCGCGCTGGCGACTCAGGATTTGATGAAGCAGCATAGCAAGCCCTACCTGCTCGCGGGAACGGCGAGTTCCGAACTGACGAACAGCGCCTGCTCTCCGATGGGACAGCAATGGGTCATCGACACCTATTCGCTTCCGAAGGCGACGGCGCAGACCTTGGTGAAGCAAGGCAAGGACACGTGGTTCTTCGTCACGGTGGATTACGCTTTCGGCAAGCAATGGGAAGCCGACACGACGCGGTTTATCAGCCAGGCCGGCGGGCGCGTCGTCGGTTCGGTGCGCCATCCGCTCAACACGGCCGATTTCTCGTCCTTTCTGCTCATGGCGCAGAACAGCGGCGCCAAAGTCATCGCGCTCGCCAATTCCGGGGCTGATTTCAACAATGCCGTGAAGCAGGCGCATGAATTCGGGATCACGCAGGGCGGACAGACGCTCGCGCCTCTCGGGCTCTACATCAACCAGGTGCATGCGCTGGGCCTGGATATGGCGAAAGGTCTGACACTGACGACGCCGTTCTATTGGGATCAGAATGAGGGGACGCGCGCTTTCGCCAAGCGCTTCATGGCGGCCTTTAACGGCCGAGTTCCCAACGAGGCGCAGGCGGGGACTTACAGCGCGGTCACGCATTATTTGAAAGCGGTCGAGGCGGCGGGCGGCACGGACGGCCCGGCGGTCGTCGCGAAGATGCATGAATTGCCGATCAACGATTTCTCGATGAAGGACGTGCGCATTCGCGAGGATGGCCAGGTGATGCGGCCGATGTATCTGGCCGAGGTGAAGGCGAAGGAAGATTCAAAATACCCCTACGATTATTACGCGATCAAAAGCACGATCCCGGCCGAAGAGGCCTGGCGGCCGGCGAGTGAAAGCGTCTGCCCATTGCTGAAACGGATTTGAACGAATTCTTCGCCGTGCCGACAGGCGCTTTCTTTCGGGAATGACCGCCTGCACCGGCGACGATCCATCCTCTAGCCAAAACCTCCGGAACACCCACGTGCAGATCAGCAAGCTCGACCTCGGCCCGTCTCTATTGGGCGAAAGCCCGCTATGGGATCCGGACGCCGCGACGCTGTTCTGGGTCGACACGGTGCGGTCGATGGTGCGTTCCTATCACCCGGCGTCGGGAGTCGAGCATTCGTGGTCGACGCCAAGCTGGGTCGGCTCCATCGGCCTTGCTGACAAAGGCCGGCTGATTCTCGCGCTGCGGGACGGCTTTCATCTCCTCGACCTGGCCAGCGCGGAGATCACCCTGCTGTGGCGCGCTGAACCTCCAGACGCGCGCATTCGCTTCAACGACGGCAAGATGGATCGTTCCGGGCGATTCCTCTGCGGCAGCATGGGCCTCCATGCCGAGCCGCTCGGCGTTCTTCATCGCCTCCGCCCGGAGGGCGGGACGGATCGTCTGGTGGAAGGCGTCCGCATCGCCAATAGTCTGTGCTTCAGTCCCGCCGGCGATGTGATGTATTTTGCCGACAGCCTGAGCCGACAGATTCTGGCCTTCGACTATGAGCCCGCCGGCGAACGGGTGGGTCCCCCTCGCGTCTTCCTCGATACGGAGCCGCTCGGATCGGGTCCGGATGGCGCAACCGTCGACGCGGAGGGTTTCCTGTGGGTGGCGCTTGTGCAGGTTGGCCGGTTGGCGCGCGTCTCGCCGCGGGGGACCGTCGAGGCCTTGATCGACCTGCCTGTCGATCTGCCGTCATGCCCGGCCTTTGGCGGCGGCGATCTGGACGTTCTCTATGTCACCTCGATCAAGGATTCCGGCTCAGGGCGCGCAGTCTCGCAAGTCCCGGACGGCGGCGCGCTTCTCGCGATCGAAGGGCTCGGCGTATGCGGATTGCCGGAAGCGCGACTGCGCTTCGCCTCGCTCAAGGAATCGACATGAACGCCCCTTACCCGCGCTCGCCGGCAAGTCTCGACAGTTTCTTTCTGCCGGGCTCCGTGGCGATCGTCGGCGCTTCGGACGATCCGGCGCGGATCGGCGGCCGGCCGCTGCGCTATCTCCGGGAAAGCGGCTTTCGCGGCGCGATCTATCCGGTCAATCCCAACCGCGCCGAAGCGCAGGGGCTGAAGGCCTATGCGAGCGTCAGGGATCTTCCGGAGGCGCCCGACATCGCATTGATCGCCGTGCCCTCCGCCCATGTTCTCGGCGCTTTGCAAGCTTGCGGTGAACGCGGCGCCAAGGCGGCGATCATATTTTCCGCAGGCTTTGCCGAGACGGGCGAAGAGGGAATCGCCTTGCAGAAGCGGCTGTCAGACGTCGCCAGCGGATATGGCGTGCGGCTGCTCGGCCCCAATTGCCTCGGGGCCTTCAATGCGGAGACCGGCTTCTATGGCACGTTCTCGCAAATTCTCGACGGCGGCCTGCCGAAGCCCGGACCGGTGGCGATCGTCTCGCAAAGCGGCGCCTATGGCTCGCATGTCGCGCATCTCGCGGGCGAACGCGGGCTTGGCATCCGCTATTTCCTGACGACCGGCAATGAAGCCGACGTCAATGTCGCGGAAGGCTTGCTCTGGTTGGCCGGGAGGCCCGATGTCAGCGTCATCCTCGCCTATGCCGAAGGGATCAAGCAACCGGCAATCTTTCTCGAAGCGCTGTCGCTCGCGCGGCGGAACCGCAAAGCGGTGATCTTCATGAAAGTCGGCCGCTCGGCGGTCGGCGCCAAGGCGGCGGAGTCGCATACCGCGGCGCTGACGGGCTCGGACAATGTCTATGACGCCGTATTTCGACAGTTCAATGTTTATCGCGCGCGCACGACGGCCGAACAGATCGACATCGCCTATGCCTGCGCGCGAGGCGTCTATCCCAAACACAACCGGCTCGGCATCTTTACGCTTTCGGGAGGTTTCGGCATCCAGATGGCCGACGCCGCCGCCGATGCGGGTCTGGATGTCGCGCCGATGTCTGAGGAAGCGCAGGCGGAGCTGAAAGCGTTGTTGCCCTACGCATCGCCGAGAAACCCGGTCGATGCCACGGCGCAGGCGCTCACCGATCTGAAGCTTATGAGCCGCTATCTCACGATGATGCTGGAAAGGGGCGGCTATGACGCGATCGTCGGCATTTTCGGCAGCACCCCCGCCAGCCCGACATTCTCAGCGCCTCTGCGCGGCGCGCTCGAAGCGGCGATCGCCGGCTTTTCCGATCGTCTTCTCGTCCTCACGATATCGGCGCCCCGCGACGTCGTTCGTTCTTATGAAGAGAAAGGCTTTCTGATCTTCGAGGACGGGCATAGTGCGGTCAACGCCCTCGCCGCGCTCATCCAGATCGGCCAAGGCTTTGATGTCGCTGAGTCCGAATATCCCGTCATCGAACGCGCGGCGGCGAGTCTGCGAGGCCGGCGCTTCGGCGAGAGCGAAGCCAAGATCGTGCTTGCCGAGTCCGGCGTCCCGTTCCCGCGAGAGGCGCTGGCGAAGACGCCCGAGGAAGCGGCTCAATTCGCCAGCGAAATCGGCTGGCCAGTCGCGCTGAAAATCGCCTCCGCCGACATCCCACATAAAACAGAAATCGGCGGCGTGCTGCTCGACCTTGGCGGCGAGGATGAAGTGCGCGCCGGGGCCGTTTTAATTCTCGATCGCGCCAGGCGTGCGCGGCCAGACGCCGTCATCGATGGCGTCCTCGTTGCGCCCATGCTGAAAGACGGCGTCGAAACGATCATCGGGACGAGCCGGGATCCGGTATTCGGCCCGGTGGTGATGTTCGGCCTTGGCGGAATCTTCGTCGAGGCGCTCAAGGACGTCGTCTTCCGCGTCGCCCCATTCGATAAGGCCGAAGCCCATCGCATGATCCGGGACATCAGGGGCTACCGCTTGCTGGAAGGCGTGCGCGGCATGCCGCCATCGGACATTGACGCGCTGGCCGATGCGCTTGCAGCGCTTTCCCGCTTCGCGGCCGCCCATCGCGACGACGTGTTGAGCGTCGATCTCAATCCTGTTCTCGTGCGGTCCCGGGGCGAGGGAGTCGTCGCGCTCGACGCGCTCATTGTGACCGCTCCGCTTGACTCGACGCCCAGCCTTTTGTCCGGCGTGTGAACACTGCTCATTCCTCGAGGGATTATCGACATGACCGATCCTGCCGTTCAAGCCCTTCTCGACAAGGATGCGATACGCGAGTGCCTGTTCCGTTATTGCCGGGGAATCGACCGTCAGGACGAAGAGGCGCTGCGCGCGTCCTATTGGCCTGACGCGACCGACCGGCACGGCCCCTACAGCGGCTCCGCGGAAGGTTTCATCGCCTGGGCGCTGGCGGCGCTGAAGAAGAGCGAACGCAGCGTTCATATGATCGGCAACATCGCAATCGCGCTGTCGGGATCGGTCGCCGCGGTCGAATCCTATTTCTCGGCGTTGCAGCGCGGCCCGGACGCCTCGGGGAGGAACATCGAAGTGTTTCTAGCCGGCCGCTATGTCGACCGATTCGAGAAGCGCGGCGATGAGTGGCGAGTCGCTGCGCGCACCGTCGTCTACGACTGGATTCATGAGTCTGGCGCTCCAAAAAGCGAAGAAAGCGAGCGTTTCGGCGTGCGCAAGCCGCAAGGCGGGGCCAAACCTCACGATCCTTATTACGACTTGCTCGCGCAGATGACCGCCCAGCGCTGAGGCGCGGCGCGGCTTTGCGGCGCGCGCCCGGAAAGGAAATCGAATGCGCATCATCCTTGTGACCGGCGCCGCCGGCGGCATCGGCCGCGCGATTTGCGACGCATTCGCGCGAGCGGGCGATCGCGTCATTGCGATCGATCTTGATCGGGCGGCGGTCGAAGCGCTCGCGTCGGACCTCGGCGACGCCCATCGCGGTCTTGGCTGCGACATTGCGTCGGAAGAAGCGGTCGTCGGGTTGATGGAAAAGGTGACAGCCGAATTTGGCCGCCTGGATGTCGTCGTCAACAATGCCGCGCTGGGGCCGACGATGACCGCGACGGCGGCGATGTCGGCGGCGTTGATCCGCCGGACTCTCGCGGTCAATCTCGGCGGCCCCTTCCTTATGGCGCGCGAGGCGGCCCGCTTCATGACGCGCCATGGCGGCGGAATCATCGTCAACACGGCGTCCCTCGCCGGCATTCTTCCCAATCCGAAGCGCAACGCTTATGCCGCCTCAAAGGCCGGCGTGATTTCGTTGACGCGCGCGCTGGCTGTTGAATGGGCGCGTTTTGGCGTTCGCGTTTGCGCGGTCGCGCCGGGCTATGTCCGCACTCCCATGGTCGCCGATCTCGAGCGCCAAGGACTGGCGGACCTCATGGCGGTGCGCCGCCGAATCCCCATGGGACGCATCGGCCGGCCGGACGAGATCGCCAATGCGATCCGCTTTCTCGCGTCCGATCGCGCACGCTATGTCACCGGCGCGACACTTGTCGTAGACGGCGGTTGGCAGGCTTTCAACGCCGCTGGCGCCGCTTCCGACGCGGCGACAATCCCGCCGGAAGAGTTGGCGCTGCCTTCGCATCGGCCGTTCCGACGCGTGGCGCTCGTGACGGGCGCTGCGCGCGGCATCGGCCGCGCCGTCGCGGCGCGCCTCGCGAAGGAGGGCTATCAGCTCGCCCTGGCGGACCAGGACGCGGCGGGCGTGGCGGCGGCCGCCCGAGATCTGGGCGATGGACACAGGGATTACCAAGTCGACGTCACGGACGAAGCCGCCGTCGTCTCGACCTTCGCGGCGGTTGCGCGGGATTTCGGCGCGATCGATCTCCTCGTCAACAATGCCGCCATCGCCGACAGTTTCAAACCGACGCTCGACCAGAGCAAGGCCGAGTTCGACCGTGTCATCGACGTCAATCTCACAGGCGCGATGCTGTGCGCCCGTGAGGCGGTCAAGGCGATGGCCGGGCGCGGCGGCGTGATCGTCAATCTGGCTTCGATCGCCGGGAGCCTGCCGTTGTCGCCACGCAACGCCTATAGCGCGTCGAAGGCGGCTCTCATCAATCTGACCGGATGCATGGCGGCCGAACTCGCGTCGGACAATATCCGCGTCGTGGCGGTCGCGCCCGGCTATATCAAAACCCCCGGCGTCGCCGCGCTTGAAACCTCGGGCAAGATCGACGCCATCGCGATCCGCAAGCGGATTCCGATGGGCGATTTCGGGCGCCCGGAGGATATTGCGGATGCGATCGCCTTTCTCGCATCGGACGCGGCGTCCTATATCGCGGGGACCACTCTTTTTGTCGATGGCGGATGGACAGCGTTCGGCGCCGTCGGCGACGCCTCGGAAGGATAGTCTTTCCAGGCCCACCCGCCACGAATTTACAGATGTGATAGTTTGCATCACGGATATGCGCGACAATCGATAGCGAATACTCTCTCTCGTCATCGACGCTCGATGGCGAACTTCGATCAAGCGGAAGAGCCACGAAGACCGTTTTGGCGGCTCGCAAGCGATTGAGCCTCATAGTCTTGAGACGAAGGAGAGGGAAAGTGCGCGATCTGTTGATTGTCGGGATCGGCGGCGCCACCCGCCCCGGATCGTCTTCGGAAACCGCCCTGCGGATCGCGTTGGCGGGGGCCGAGGCTCTCGGCGCACGAACGCAAATCTTCGCCGGCCAGAGTCTGCTGCTGCCTCTGTTCGCGCCTGAACGCCCCGAACGCAGCGGGGAAGCTCTCGCCCTCATCGCCAGTCTTCGCAGAGCCGACGGCGTGATCATCAGTTCGCCCGGCTATCACGGTTCGATTTCCGGATTGATCAAGAACGCGTTGGATTACACCGAAGATATGCGCAACGATCCGCAGCCGTATTTTGACGGACGCGCCGTCGGCTGCATCGCCTGCGCGGCGGGTTGGCAAGCGACGGGCTCGACGCTCGCGGCTTTGCGGTCGATCGTGCATGCGTTGCGCGGTTGGCCGACGCCTTTTGGCGTCAGTCTCAATAGTTCGGAAGCGGCATTCGACCAGGGCGTCTGCGTCAATCCCGACCTCAAGGCGCAACTCGCGCTCGTCGGCGCGCAGGTTGTCGCGTTCGCCGAGTCGCGCCGGGCCCTCCAGGTCGTGGCTGACAAGCCGAGCGGCGACGATTATGTCGGTCTGCGCGCCAATTGGCTTCACAGCGCCGAGGCCTGATAAGGCGAGGCAAGGTTCGTAGCCTCACACTTGCGCGCCGCTACTCTATCGCCAGGCTCGAAAGTCCGCGCACGCCTCGACGAGCGTATCTGCAATCAAAAGACGCGCGGGAAATCAGGCGCCGCGCTTCATTGCAGTTGCAGCGCTTTCTTGGGCGCCGGGCTTGCCTTCGCCAGTTCGCCAAGCGCTTTGGCTTCGGCGTCACTGGCGGCGGACGCGCGTTGCAGCCGATCGATGGAGGCAAGACTCAGAAGATGCGCATAGATGGCCGGCAACAGGCCCTCTTTTCGCAGACGCAGGAAATCCTCATCCGACAGGGCGTTGAGCTTGGCCTCATCGATGGTCAGGAAGCCATGCAAAATGGCGCTGGAGCCGAGTTCGGCCTTGGATTCGATGGTCACCTGCCGCATCAACTGCAAGTCATTGAGCGTACGCAGAAACGCATCGGTCCTTTTAGCGGCGGCGAAATAGTCGGTCGTGAGCTTGATGCGCTCCTGCAGAAACGGCGAGTCGCCGCCGTCGTCGCCAAACAGCCGCTCGCCCGTCTTGGCGCCGAACCCGTCATATTTCTCATCGATGCACGCGACAGGGCCGCCTTGCTCCATCTCGCCGAGCATGAACGGATAGCGTCGCGCGAACGCCGGAATATAGCCTTCCGTCCACTTGCCGTCGCCGTCGACGAAAACATTTTGACCGGGGCGCAAACCGACGAGAAAAACGGAGGTTGGCAGCGGCGAGGCCGGCACAAACACGATCGGCAGGTGCCGCGAGGCAGCCGGAAACTCGTCGATCACCGCGGGAATAATATGCGTCTTGGCGGCGAAGGCGAATTGCTGCCCATCGTGCTTCAAGCGTAGGCTGCGGTGCCGTTCGCGATTAAGGGGAACGATGGACTGATAGAAGAGTGGATTGTCGACCATGATGCTAACCTGCCCCAGCAAGGCGCCTTATTGCGACGACAGCGAAACACATCGGTTTTAGCCGGGCGATCCGCTCCCAATTGACAAGAGGTTAGTTCGCACGCTGCCGCCGGGATGTCCAGTAGCGGGCCGCGAGATCGGCGCCGCGCGGGCGCTAGCTTTTGCGGGCGCCGGCGTCGAGAATCCAGGTCCGGTCGCAGAAGGCGACATAGAGGCGTTCCTGCCCCAGCGCGGCGCCAAGCTCGACCGCCAGTTCATTCAGCAGCGCCTCGATTTCCTGATCGGGCAGATGGCCGAGATAGGCATGGACCGCCTCGCCAGTGAAGATGGCCACAGGCTCGCGGTCGGAGCCGACCGAGCCGTCGGAGCGCGGCCACGCATAGGTCACCTCGGCGCGGGTGAACATGCCCGACAGGGCGGGCTGGCTCGCGCCGACCCGGCGACCCATCCAGGCGCGCGCTGTGCGCACTGCCTCTGAAACATCGAAAACCCGCCCCTCGGCGTCCCAACCCTCGCGCAGGCCGACCGTGATCCTGAAATCGCGGCGCGGCCCGCGCGAGCCCTCGACGATCGCGTAATCCTCGCGCCGGGGAGCGCCCGAGCGTCGCGTCATCTCTTGGCTCATCTTGCTCCCTCCAGCGCCACGTAGGGCGCTCCGCGAATTGCGTTCCGCGCCAGGCCTCAACGTCAGCCGGCGGTCACCGTCGTGCGCAGTTTCAGCGGGGCGTCGATCATGTTGAGTTTCTCGAAACTACTGCCCGTGCCGCGGATCGTGACGTTGCCGTAGTTGAACAGCCGCCCGATCAGCGTTTGATCGACGTCGACGCTTTCCACCTTCTGCATATTCATTTCGACCGTGTGCCGGCGGATCAGGCCGCGTTTGAGGATGATGCGGCGATCGGTGACGGCGATTTCCGTCGTCCAGCGGCGAAACCATGCGGGAATGGCCGCGACGATGGCGGCGAGGGCGAAGACGATCGCGGCGAACCAGCCTATATTCACCATATCGGCATAGTTCACGCCAGCGAGCAGCGACGCCAGCGCGCAAATCGCCAGCAGAATCGCCGGCGTATAAATCGTCCAACTGACGGTGGTGTGGTAGCGGACCGTTTCGCCGGGCTCGAGGATGCTGTCGACATAGGTCATCGCGGGCGCTTTCGCAGAGGGTTGAGGGCTCGGTCGGGAGGCGATTGATGAAGCGGGATTGCTTTTAGCTCGGCGAGCGCCAGTTTGCGAAGCCGCAGCCGTGCTTTCGCGCGATAGGCCTTGTGGCTGGAATAGTCGCATGATTGGCGGGATCGTCGCAATCATCGCCTCCGGTTAGGAATTCAGGCCCCGGGATTGGCCAAAGCGGATTGACCGCGAAACGGGCGGCTGTCAGGGGAACGCGAGGCGCGCTTGCGCCGAAATTGGCGGGCCAGTTTGACGTTGAAGAGAGTTTTCTATGTCGAGTGCTGAGGATCAGCGGAAATTGCAAGCGGCGTTCGCCCTGCATCAAAGGGGCGCTTTCAGCCAGGCCGCTCAATCGTACCGTGAGCTCATCGAGAAAAACCCCAACAATTTCCACGCCCTCCATTTTCTAGGGCTGGTCGAGGCAAACGTTGGAAATGTCGCTCAGGCCAAGCTTCTCATGGCGCGCTCGTTGTCGATACGACCTCCCAATATTCAGTTCATGGAAAATTATGCGACAATATTATACCAGACGGGGGACTATAAATCTGCTTTGCATGTGTGTCGCGATGGTCGTAAACTTACAAATAGCAGCGTTTCTTTATCTTATATCAACGCGGTTTCGTTGCTGAGGCTCGATAGATTTCAAGACTCGCTTATAGAGTTTGACAAACTCCTTGTGCTCAAACCCGATTACGTTGTGGCCCATAATGAGCGGGGGTATGTTCTTGCGCAAATGGAGCGATATGACGCCGCGCTGGCGAGTATCGACAAGGCGTTGAGCCTTGACCGCGGATACGTCGACGCGCATCTCAACAAAGGCAATATTTATAGCGCGCTCAGGCGTTATGAAGAGGCTCTCGTCGCCTATGAAAAGGCGCTCGCCATCAAACCTGACCTTGCCAACGCCTGGCTCGGTTGCGGCAATGGCCTTCGCGAACTTGAGCGTTACGACCAAGCGTTCGCCGCTTATGACAAGGCGTTGACGCATAATCCCGGTCTTGCGGAGGCCTGGCTGGGTCGCGGCAATGCGTTTCGGGAATGCGAGCGCTACGAAGAGGCGCTCGCGAGCTACGACAAGGCGCTTGCCCTGAACCCCCGCCTTGCGGAGGCCTGGCTTGGTCGCGGCCATGTCTTTCTCGATCGCACGCGCCCCGACGAGGCGCTAACGAATTATGAGAAGGCGCTCGCGCTCAAACCAGATTTCGCGGAGGCTCATGACCGAAAGGGAAGGGCGCTGTTCGAACTCGGCCGTCTCGACGCTGCGAGCAATGAATTCGAGAAGGCGATCAAGCTCACCCCGCGAAGAATCCGTTTCTACCATAATCTGGCGATGTCGCGGCGGCTGACTCCAGGCGAACCTCATGTCCGGGCGATGGAGGAATTGGCGCGAGACATGCCCTCGCTCGCCGCCGATGAACAGGTCGAGTTGAATTTCGCCCTGGGCAAGGCGTTCGCCGATGCGGGGGATCGCGACATGTCATTTGCGCGCCTGCTTGAAGGCAATTCCTTGAAACGGCGCCAAATCAGCTACGATGAAAAGGCTAGTCTGGACACTTTCGAGCGCATTCGGGCGATTTTCACCGGCGAATTGACGCGCGCGCGCGCCGGGGTGGGCGAGTCTTCCTCCGTTCCGATTTTCATTGTCGGCATGCCGCGGTCCGGCACAACCCTGGCCGAGCAGATCCTGGCCAGCCATCCCAAGGTCTTTGGCGCCGGGGAGATCGACGACTTCGGCAGGGCGGCGACGGCGCTGCTCGGCAATTATCCCGAAGCGGTTCCGCTGATGTCGGGCGATCAATTTCATCAACTCGGCGCGGCCTATCTTGGCCGTATCAGAAGCGGTGCGCCGGCGGTGGCGGAGCGAATCGCCAACAAAATGCCGGATAACTTCCGCCTGGCCGGCCTCATCCACCTGGCGCTGCCGAATGCGCGGATCATCCATACGCGCCGCGATCCCGTCGACACCTGCCTGTCCTGCTTCTCGACCCTGTTCGCGGGAAATCTCGGATACGCCTATGATCTTGCAGAGCTGGGCCGCTATTATCGCGGCTATGAGGCGTTGATGGCGCATTGGCGCGCCGTCCTGCCACAAGGCGTTATGCTTGAAGTGCAATACGAGGAGGTGGTCGCCGATCTTGAAGGGCAGGCCCGCCGGATCGTCGCTCATTGCGGCCTCGAATGGGACGCCCGTTGCCTCGATTTCCATAAAACGGCGCGGCCGGTGCGCACGTCCAGTGCGACCCAGGTGCGCCAGCCCATCTACAACAGTTCCGTGGGGCGTTGGCGCGCCTATGAGCCGTTTCTCGGGCCGTTGCTCGCCGAACTCGGGCCCTCTCCGGCCCCCCGTCATCCCTGATCTCAGATGACGGGATAAAACCGCGCCGCGGCGCGTGAAAAGGGCCCCGCGAAATAGTTCGCCTCCGATCGACGATTGCGGCTAGGCCGACAATAAGGCGGACAAGCCGTGAAACGAGCGCCTTTAAAGGCCGGCGGAGGGGCGCCGGATTGGCGATGTCCGCTATCGGGAAGGCGCATCGTGCTATCGGATATTCATCTGTATTAACAGAGTATTAACGAGCGAGTCGATGGGCGAAAACAACGGTCCTGCCCCCGTCGGTGCGGTCGCTTTCGTGACCTTTATGCAACATGGTTTCGAGAAAGGCGATTTCAGGCGGATTTTGGACATTTGTTGGTTTGTAGCGCGGCCGCTTATGGGTATGGTGATTTGGCGCGAACGGGAGATTCCCGGCCGCGAGTCGGATCGAAGCGCTTCTAGCTGGGGGAAACCGGGGCGGAGCGACGAAGTCCGGATCAACGGGAATAGGGGCGCTAAAAACCAGATTCTGCGGTGGGTCATCGAGGTCCAGCGAGCTTCGGGTGTAAAGTCTAAACCAACTCCCATCGGGTCAATCATTGGAGGTCTATAATGACGCTCATGAAGAGCATTCTGCTCGGTTCTGCCGCCGGTATTGTGGCGGTGGCCAGCGCCCAGGCTGCCGATCTTCCCACAAGGAAGGCCGCTCCTGCCGAATACGTCAAGATTTGCAACGTCGGCGGCATGGCCGGCTTCATCATCCCGGGCAGCGACACCTGCTTGAAGATCGGCGGTTACATCACCGGACAGATCGAAGCGGGCAACACGACCAAGGGTTATACTTGGGCTCCGCTTGCCGTGGGTCCCGCTGGCGGCAGGACCGGCACTGCGCTGGTTTCGACGCCAGCCAGCCTGCGTTCCGACTTCGGCTTCACGACCCGCGCCAACATCTCGTTCGACGCCCGCCAGAATACGGCTTATGGCGTGTTGCGCGGCTATGCGGAACTGCAGTTCGAAAACGGCAACGGCTTCGACACCACCGGTTCGGGCGCTTACATCAACCTTGCCTACGTTCAATGGGCGGGCATCACGGCTGGTAAGGCTCCTTCGTTCTTCTCCTTCTTTGGCGGCGGCGAAGGCTGGGCGAACATTTTCTCGCCCGATCAGCAGGGCTTCAACCAGCCTGACGTGTTGGCCTATACCGCTACGTTCGGCGGCGGATTCTCGGCGACGATCGCCATCCAGAGCGCGGGCGCGAATTCTTTCGCCGCGACCGGTCTTACGAATAACGGCGCCAGCGGCGGCGGCACGAACCTCAACGTCGACACGACCAACTACGGCCAGTCGGCTCCCGATTTCGTCGCCAACGTCCGCGTCGACCAGAGCTGGGGTTCGGCGCAATTGTCGGGCGTCGTCCATCAGGTGCATGTCTACGAAGCGGGCGTTACGCCTGGTCCGGGCGTCGCCACCTTCAGCGAGAACAAGTGGGGCTGGGGTATCGACGGCGGCGTGAAGTTCAACCTTCCGTCGTTTGGCGCGGGCGACAACGTCCAGCTCCAGGGCGTCTATACCAAGAACGCCATCTGGTATTCGGGTATTCCGGACGGCATGTGGGGTGAAAACGGCGCGGTCAATGGCAATGGTCTCGCCATGACGGTCGGCGACACCTATTTCGCCGGCCTCAACGCCGCCGGACAAGCTGTGTGGGCGACGCCGACCGCTTGGTCGATCGGCGCAACTCTCGAGCATCACTTCTCGCCGGTCTTCTCGATCGATCCGCAGGTCTCTTATGCGCAATTGCATTGGAGCGGTTCGCTTGGCGAGCTTTCGTCCAACTCGGAGAGCTGGATCGTCGGCGCCGTGGCGCACTGGGATCCGGTCCCGCTTCTCGATTTCGCTTTCGAGTTGATGTACCAGAACACCCATCAGTCGACCCCCCTCAACTGGGGCACGACCGGAACGATCGATGGCGTCGTTTCGAGCTTCAAGAACAACCAAGACGGCTTCGCCGGCCGCTTCTACATCACCCGCAACTTCTGATCGCGGCTGATTTGAGAAATAAGAACCCCGGGGCTCGCGCCTCGGGGTTTTTTATTGCGCCGGCGACGCCCAGCTTGCGTGGACTTCGCGGAGCCCTGATACTAGGGCGATCGAGGCCGCCTGGCCCGAGCGCCAGCGAGGTCCGCCCAGGATATGATGCGACAATACGAACTTGTCGATCGCGTGCGTCAGTACAATCCGAATGCCGACGAGGATTTGCTCAATCGCGCCTATGTCTATGCGATGAAGGCGCATGGCGCGCAAAAGCGCGCGTCTGGCGATCCTTTCTTCTCGCATCCGCTCGAAGTCGCCGCGATTCTGACCGATCTCAAGCTCGATGACGCGACGATCGTCGCCGCCGTTCTGCACGACACGATCGAGGATACCGCCGCCACGCGCGAGGAGATCGACAACGTCTTCGGTAAGGAGATCGGCGCCCTGGTCGAAGGCCTGACCAAGCTCAAGAAGCTCGATCTCGTCACCAAACCGGCCCAGCAGGCCGAGAATTTCCGCAAATTATTGCTCGCCATCGCCGACGACGTGCGCGTTCTGCTCGTCAAGCTGGCCGATCGGCTGCACAATATGCGCACCTTGAATTTCATGCCGGCCGAAAAGCGGGCGCGCATCGCGCAGGAAACGCTCGATATTTATGGCCCGCTGGCCGGGCGCATGGGCATGCAGGGCCTGCGCGGCGAACTTGAGGAGCTTTCCTTCCGGCACCTGATGCCGGAAGCCCATGCGATGATTCTAGCCAGGCTTGAGGAGCTCAAGGCCAAGAATGGCGCGATCATTGCGCGGATCGAAAAGGAGCTGACCGATCAATTCGCCAAGCGCGGCATCAAGGTTCTGGTCAAGGGGCGGCAAAAGCAGGCCTATTCCGTATGGCGCAAGATGGAGCGCCGCTCGATCGCCTTCGAACAGCTTTCCGACATCTACGGCTTTCGCATCATCGTGGATTCGGTCGAGGATTGTTACGCCGCCGTCGGCGTCGCGCATACGACCTGGCCGTCAGTGCCGGGCCGCTTCAAGGATTATATTTCGACGCCCAAACAGAATGATTATCGCTCGATCCACACCACGGTGATCGGGCCGGGCAGCCAGCGCGTCGAATTGCAGATTCGCACGCAGGAGATGCATGAAATCGCCGAATATGGCATCGCGGCGCATGCGCTCTACAAAGACGTTGCGGGCGCGCCCGATGGCTCACGCACCGGCGAGAGCCGCGCTTATCGCGGATTGCGGCGGACAATCGAGGCGCTGTCGGGCGATGATTCCGAGAAGTTTCTCGAACACACCAAGCTCGAATTGTTTCAGGACCAGGTTTTCTGTTTCACGCCCAAGGGGAGGCTGATCGCTTTGCCGCGCGGGGCGACGGCGATCGATTTCGCCTATGCCGTCCATACGGATGTCGGCAATTCGGCGGTCGGCGCCAAGATCAACGGCCGGATCGCGCCGCTGATCTCAGAGCTGCACAATGGCGACGAGGTTGTGATCGCGCGCTCCGACACGCAGACGCCGCCCGCCGCGTGGGAATCCGTTGTCGTCACCGGACGCGCGCGCGCCGCCATACGCCGCGCGACGCGCGAAGCGGTCAAGGCGCAATATGGGGGCCTCGGGCGCCAGATCATTGAGCGCGCTTTCAAACGCGCCGGGCGCAGTTTTGTCGAGGACAAGCTCAAGGCGGCTTTGCCGCGCCTGGCGCGCGCCTCGCTCGACGATGTGTTCGTGGCGGTGGGCCGCGGCGAAATGTTCTCGGGCGATGTCGTTCGCGCCATCCATCCCGATTTCAAGGAAGAGCGCGCGTCCGGTCCCGCCCCAGCCAAAAGCGAAAGCGGCTGGTTCGGCCTGAACAAGGTGGCGAACCTCATCTTCAAAGTGCCGGGGCCGGGTGATGCGGAAGGCTCGATTCCGATCCGCGGCGCGCGCGGCGATCTGCCTGTGCGCTTTGCTCCCAAGGGGGGCGCCGTGCCGGGCGAGCGCATTATCGGCATCATGACGCCGGGCGAGGGCATTACGATCTATCCCATCCATTCGCCCGCCTTGACCGCCTTTGACGACAGGCCCGAACTCTGGCTCGACGTCCGCTGGGATATCGACAACGCGCGCAAGGAGCTCTACCCCACGCAGATCGTCGTCACCGCGCTCAATGAGCCCGGCGCGCTTGGGATCGTCGCAACGACGATCGGCGAGACCGGCGGCAATATCGACAATATAGCCTTCGTGCCGCATGCGACGGACTTTCGCGAAATGCTGATCGACCTGGAAGTGTGGGACATCAAACATCTCAATGCGATCCTGTCGCAGTTGCGGGCCAAGAGCGTCGTCAGCAAGGTCGAGCGCGTGAGCGAATGAAGTCCTGAATGCCGCTCACCTTCTCCTATGGAGCCAATATGGATGTCGCGGCGATGGCGCTGCGCTGCCCCCGCTCGAAGCCGCTCGGCGTTGCGCGCCTAATGCGCCATCGTCTTGTGGCGATGCGCGAGGGCTGGCTGAATGTCACGCGCGATGCGCGCGCGACGGTGCATGGAATCCTGTGGGACGTGGCGCTCGCCGATGTCGCGGCGCTTGATCGCTTTGAAGGCGTGCGCGAAGGGCTTTATGTCAAGATTCTGCAAGCCGTCGTCACGGAGGCCGGCGCCAAACAAGCCCTCGTCTATTTCGGCGCGAATGTGGGTCCTGGCGTCGTGCGCACAGACTATCTTCAGGCCGTGATTGCGGCCGCGCGCCAATGGGAACTGCCCGCCGAGGCGCTTGCGAGCCTGGCGGCTTTCACGCGCCGATAGGAGGCGCGCCGTCAGCGCGCTTCGATCGGCTTGCTGCGCGAGAGCCCGACCGTCTCGCGCTGCGCGCGCCGGCACGACAGCGGCGGCAGGCCGCGCAGGATCAATTCGGCGTCCGCCACCGTCTGACGGCCGATCTCGAACAGGGAATCGGGGAGCGCGCCGGCGCGATGAGGCGACAGCAGCAGGCCTTCGACCCTGCGCGCGGGATCGTCGGCGGGGGCCGGCTCGATCGGATAGACATCGCTGGCGGCGCGGAAGCGCCCGCTTTCGATCTGGCGCAGGAATTCGGGAAAGTCCACGACGCCGGCCCGGCTCATCAACAGAACGACCGAGCCCGGCTTGATCAGTTCGAACTCGCGCCGGCCAAGAAATCCCTGGTTTTCGCTGGTCACGCCCGCGAAGATGAATATCACGCGCGACGTCGACAGGACCTCGTCGAGCGAGGCTGCGGTCACGCCAAATCCTTTCATGAAATGGTCCGACACCCAGGGGTCGTAAGCCTTGATGGGACAGCCGAACGGGACCGTCAGCGGCGCGAAGGCGCGGGCGAGATCGCCAAAGCCGATCAGGCCGATGGCGGCGCCATAGAGCGAAAAGCATCCCTCGGCGCCGTCCAGCAGCCATTTCTCGGAGCCCGCCCGGAAAGCGCGATCGGCGGTTGTGACGCCGCGGCAAAGATCGATCGCCATGCCGAGCGCGATCTCCGCCACCGGGTGCGCGAAAGCCGAGCTCGGCGCCAGCACATGAATGCCGCGTTGGAAACAGGCTTCATAATCGATGTTCTGCAGAAAGTTGGTCTCGACATTGATGATCGCGCGCAGCTTGCCGGCGCGGTCGAGCCGCTGTTTGGGCATGTCGGTCTGGCCGATCAACAGCGTCATGTCCGGCAGATGGCGCTCGATAAGATCGGCGGGCATCCGTCCCGCGCCGGCATGGACGACGAGTTCGCCGAGCCGTTCGAATCTCGCGCGCGTCGGCGCGTCGAAAATCTCGTTGAGGCCCCTTGGCTGCGGGTCGACGACAATCAGCGGCTTGCTCATCAAAGGCTCTCGTGCAGGGGAACGCGCCATTTGCGCGGATCAATATCGTTCGCAATGGGTAGGGCGGCATGACGGCGAATTCAAGCGGATCATTTCCGTTTGCGCTTGGCGGGCAGCGCGCGGCGCCAAGCGGTCTCCAGCGCCGCGCGCAATTCGTCCTCGCTCAGCGCGGCGAGAATGGCGGTCGTCGCGCCGTTGCGCCCCCAACCGCCGGCGACGGGGCGAAACGCCTCCGGCGCGAGCAGGCATTTGAACTCCTGCTCCTCCGGCGTGAACATGAAATTGGCGGTCTGGCGGTCCGCCGCAAGCGTGGCGTAAATGCGTGCGACCTTGAACGCCGCGCGGTCGAAATGGGGCGCTTCGCTCGTGCCTTCGAGCGAAAGCGCGATGCGCCTCAGATCGTCGCTGCTTGCCACGAGACCCTCCTCCAACGCGCTCCTCAACCCGCTTTCATCCTATCGGCCTGCCTGTTTTATCGCCAGCGCGCCTCGGTGCGAGGACTTCATGCCGCGCCGCCGATGCGATAAGAGGCTGTCGATCCCGTCCCGCGGAAGCGAGAAAAGCTTTGACCGATCTTGACGCCGCCGTGCGCGAAATCGCCGCCGAAATGAAGGCGCGGACCGATCGCGGCGAAGTTGCGAGCTACATACCGGAACTTGCACGTGTCGATGCCGGCGCGTTTGGCATCGCCGTGATCGACGCGGACGGGCGCGCGATCGTCGCCGGCGACGGCGAGGTTCCGTTCTCGATCCAGAGCGTTTCGAAGGTCTTCACGTTGACGCTGGCGCTGGGCATGGTCGGCGACCGGCTCTGGCGGCGCGTCGGGCGCGAACCCTCGGGCAATCCGTTCAACTCGATCGTGCAGCTCGAACGCGAGCGCGGCGTGCCGCGCAATCCTTTCATCAACGCGGGCGCGATCGCGGTGACCGACGTGATCCTTTCCGGCCACCAGCCGCGCGAGGCGATCGGTTCAATCCTGCGCTTCATGCAATTTGTCGCGCAGGACCATTCGATCTTCATCGACGAGGCGGTGGCGCAATCGGAGAAGCGCACGGGCTTTCGCAACGTCGCGCTCGCCAATTACATGCAATCCTTCGGCGTGCTCGACAATCCCGTCGATTTCACGCTCGGCGTTTATTTCCATCAATGCGCCATCGCGATGTCCTGCCGCCAGCTCGCGATGGCCGGGCGCTATCTCGCCTATTCCGGGCGTGATCCGTCGACGGGCCTGTCGGTCGTCTCGGCGCAGCGGGCGCGGCGCATCAACGCGCTGATGCTCACCTGCGGCCATTATGACGGCTCGGGCGAATTCGCCTATCGCGTCGGCCTGCCGGGCAAGAGCGGCGTCGGCGGCGGCATTCTGGCGGTCGCGCCCGGCAAGGCCTCGATCGCCGTCTGGTCGCCCGGCCTCGATTCCAACGGCAATTCGCATCTGGGAAGGATCGCGCTGGAAATGCTGGCCAAACGAATGGGCTGGTCGATCTTTGGGGCGTGAGAGCGCGCTCGGGCGCCTGCCGCGCGATGACGCGGACGGGCTGCGCGGGATTGAGCGGCCGCCCAATCAAGCCACGCTGCTGTCAATCTCGCCCCCATCCAAGCGTACATTTCTTCGATAGTACGTTCTTGTTATGTCCTGTTTTCTGATAGGGGTATTATACCTGACGGGACCAGCCATAAGGGTAGCTAGCGGCTAGGATGAATCCATTGCTTCAATCTGCCAAGGAGAGAAGCGTTCGTTTTTCGCTGTTTCTTCTCTTCAACGTGTTCGTTGGAATCGCCGCTCTCATCGGGAGAGAGGCACGCGTGCAGAAAATACTCTAAAAACGCGGCATCGGTCGCATAGGTAACCGTGAAAGAATCTTCACCAGCATCAACAATATAGTCGTAATAAAGGCCTACTCCCTTGTATGGCCGATAGGAGTTGTTGGGGCCTTTGGTGAACGTGAATGCGGAAGGATCTAGTCCTTGCTCAATCATCGTCTTTTCAAGGGCTGGCAATTGTTCTTGAAAGGTGGCGTCGAAATCGTACCCTTCAGAACATTCCAGTTCTATCGGCATGTTTGACCCCTGTTTCTTGGCCTCAGTTGCCTTTGCGTCGTCTGCTCGTCAGGGCTTTTGGGGAACCGGTTTCTTGATACATGAGAGCCCGGCGAGCTTGCCAGGGTTGAGGCAATCCCATTCCGACCCGAAGCCGTAGTTGATTCTTCGGGATATTTCTGGGCCGAAAATCGAAGCGACAATCACAGCGATTGCTATAATTATCGCGGCGGCTATTCCCGTAACGTCGTTGCGCGTGGGAGGGGGCCATGGCCACCGCCACCGCTTCATTTCTCACCCACAATCGGCTTGGCCGGCTCTGGTCGATGCTGGATGATCTTCTTAAGCGCGCCGTCTAGGATTGCCGGGTCGTTCTCGGCTTCGACCTCGCGAGCTAGCTTGCGCATGTTCTCGGCGCGATGGGCTTCGGTTAACGTGACTGTCTTGGCTGGCACTAATGTTCACTCTAGTGACGGTTCAGCCTTCGCTGTGATATGAACCACTCCGTTTCGCTTATACATCAAATCGAAGACATTCGCGGCGGCTTATAGCCACTTCGCGCGCCCTTCGACGACCCCATTGGTTCCGGGCTCAGGAAGCATCTTAAGCAGCCCTTGAATGAACGGATGACGCTCGGTCGATCTCTCGTTATCAGGCGGGGCGCCCCCAAGAGGTCCAGAACCCCCGCCGCCTCGATGAGACGAAGGCCTTGCGCTATGCGCTCCGCCCAGCCCTCAATCCGGCAGCAATTCGGCGATTCCGTCGAGCGCGCCGACGCGTACGCCGGGGTCGTCGATGGCCTGCGTCGTCCGCAGCGCGTCGGACGCTTTGCCCGCTTTGGCCTGTTGAACGGCGATGGACGCCAACACCTGCGCGCGACTCATCGCGTCGCTGATTGCGAGGGCCAGCTCGGTCGCCTCCGGCGCCGCGCCCGCTTCCGCCAGATTTCTCGTGACGATGGATAGAGCGAGATTGCGCGAACTCTCAAAGTCGACTGCCTTTGCTGCTTGGCGAGCTGTTGTGAATTCTGCGGCCGATTGCTGCGCAAGACCAGCGCCGGCGAGCGCCGTGGCGATGCTCGACAGCGCCCAGGCGCGATCCTGTTGCTCTGGCGCTGTCAACGCGGCTTGATGGGCCTGCTCGAAATCGGCGGCCGCCTCCTTGGCGAGCCCGGCTTTGGCCTGCGCCTCGGCGATGGCGGCCAGAGCGATCGCGCGTGGCCTCACCATTTCAAGGGCGCCTGCGACTTCGAGCGCTTCCGGCAGCCTGCCGGCGCCGGCCAGCGCCTCGGCGACGGCGCCGATCTCGAAATCGCGGTTGGTCGCGTCATCGATCGTGCGCGCGATCCGCAAAGCCCCGTCGATGTCGCCGACGGCGAGCTGCTTATAAGTAACGTCCGCCAGAGCGAGCGCGCGCCCGAATCCGGGTTCTTCGGATTGCGCGATCTGCAACGCCGATTCGAGAGTCGTCCGCGCTTCCTTGGCGAAGCCTTCGTCTGCTTGTTTGCCGGCGATCCGAAGCAAAGCCCAGAGGCGGCGGGTCTCGGGCTCGACCGCCCCCGCCGCGGCGATCGCGGTTGCAAAAGTCTCGGCCGCTTCCTTGACGAGCCCCACTTTTTTCTGTGCCACCGCGGCGGCCGCGAGCGCCAGGCTGCGGTCGCGGGCGCCGTTGATCGACTGCGCGATCTGCAGCGCCTCCGTAGACGCGCCGGCCACTCCATCCGCGAACGCGACGCGGGCCAGCGCCGCCTCGCGATCGCTCTCGTTTTTCACGGATTGGGCCGCCTGCATGGCGAGGCGCCGATTGGTCGCGGACTCGTCCGTCAATCCCGCCCTGAACTCGCCCGCCGCGATGATCACGAGCGCCTCGACGCGAGAATTGTCGCCGTTGATGGTCTGCGCCATGCGCAGCGCTTCGTCGAATATGCAGACGCGCTGCGGCGCTTTCAGACACGCGTCCCAGGCCGCGTCCGCGAACGCCGGCGCGATCGATGCGCCCAGGAGCACGAGGGGCAGCAGAACTGCGCTGACGACAATACGGGTCATGCTGTTCTCCTCGGCGTAACCCCTGCGGCTTACGGGACGAGCGCAACGCCGGCCGGGAGAAACCCTTGCTGCGAAAACTTCTTATACTTCAGGCGATGCGGGATCACGTGTACGATCTTGCACGATGCGCATCGCCGACTCCGCCCAGCCGTCAGTTCGGCAGCGCCTCGGCGATGCGGGCGAGCGCTCCGACGCGAACGCCGACGTCTTCGATGGCCTGTGTCGTCCGCAGCCCTTCGGGCGCCTCGCCCGCCTTGACCTGTGCGAAGCCGATCGTCTCAAGCGCCCGGGCGCGGCCCATCGCATCGCTGATCGACAGCACGAGCTTGGTCGCCTCCGTCACCTCACCCGATTCAGCCAGATTGCCGGAGACCAGAGACAGGGCGAGGTCGCGCAAACTCCCGGGGTCCATCGCCTGCGCGCTTTCGCGCGCCATCGTGAATTCCGCCGCCGATTGTTTTGCAAGGCCAGCGCGCGCCAGCGCCGCGGCGATACGCGACATCGCCCAGGCGCGATCCAGCGGCGTCGGCGCCGCTAGCGCGGCTTGATGGGCTTGCTCCAAATGGCCGGTCGCCTCCTTGGCCGACCCGGCCTTGAACTGCGCCTCGGCGATGGTCGCCAACGCTGTCGCGCGCGGCCTGCCCATTTCAAGAGCGCTTGCGACTTCGAGCGCCTGCGGGAGCCTGCCGGCTCTGGCCAGCGCCTCGGCGACGGCGCCAAGCTCCTGCGCGCGCCTGCGCGCATCATCGATGGCGCCCGCGATCCGCAGAGCCTCGTCGATATCGCCGACGGCAAGTTGCGCGCTGGCGATGTTCGCGAGATCGTTCGGCCGCGCGAATCGCGGTTCCTCGGATTGTGCGATCTGCAACGCGGATTGGAGAGTTGTCCGCGCCTCGTTGGCGAAGCCCCCACGCCCTTGCTCCCGGGCGATCCAAAGCAAGGCCAAGAGGCGATCCGTCTCCGACTCGAGCGACCGCGCCGCCGCGATCGCCATCGCAAAAGTTTCGCCCGCTTCCTTGACGAGCCCCAATTTATTCAGCCCCGCCGCAGCGGCGGCGAGCGCTTCGCTGCGTGCGCGGGCGTCCCTGATCGATTGAGCGATTTGCATCGCCCCCGAAGGCGCGCCGGCGGCCCCCGCCGCCTCCGCGACCCCCGCCAGCGCATCCTCCCGATCGCTCTCGTTTTCCAGCGATCGGGCCGCCTGCGCCGCGCGTTGCCGAACGGCGGCGGCGTCCGCGAAACCCGCGGCGGATTCCCACCGCGCGAGGTTTGCGAGCGCCCCGGCGCGAGGCGCGCCGTCCGCAACTGTCTGCGCCGCGCGTAGCGCTTGGTCGAACACGCAGGCGCGCTTCGGCGCCTTCAGGCACGCGTCCCAAGTGGCGTCTGCGAAGGCCGGCGCGATCGATGCGCCCAGGACGACGAGGGGCAGCAGAATTGCGCTGACGACGACGCAGGCCATGAGTTTCCCCCAGTGCTGGACGCAAGGCTTTACGGGACGAGGCTAAACTGAGACGTCGAAAGCCGCGACGCTTTTCGTCTTTGGCACCGCGTCGATCACCGGACTAGATTAGTTTCCGCTCTGTCCGGGTTCGGACCCGTGTGAGACAAGCGTTGGTCTCAGCGTCGCCTATCCATTGATGGCATGGAGGCGATTATGCGCGAGAGGAAGGTGAACTCAAGGACGGCCCGAAGGGCCGCCGCCGCAGGCGGTCGCCTGAAAGGCGATCCTGTGTGCCGGGCATGGCCGGCGTCTTGGGGGTGAAAGTCCCCTGTGCAACCTGATGGAGGTGAAGCACTAGCGAAGCGCAA
>NZ_LMUI01000034.1:389-568 GCF_009765995.1 Methylocapsa sp. S129 | reverse complement strand
ACTGGATGCATCTGCAGGATATCGCGGCCGCACGGTCATCAATTCTTTAAGTGCGGAGGCGCCAGGGGGCACAGAGAATCTTTTTTTTCATAGCGGGCCCTCGTCAGCTCGTGTTATTGAAGCATTCTGTTCCCAGTGCCCACACATGTGAAGCATCCTCACTGATCTACTTCCCCACC
>NZ_LMUI01000034.1:0-255 GCF_009765995.1 Methylocapsa sp. S129 | reverse complement strand
CCTAGTAAAAAGAGGGGCTCTGTTATTTAGCCATTTGTGTACTTTTTGTGAGGAGGTTATGTCAATAATATCCTTTTTGCTGCTGAAGTTGCGGAGAGTTTTGGCCACATATTCTATTGTAGTCTGGATCTTCCTCGGTAGGCTAAGCGTCGTTCCACACACAACAACATCTCTCCACTGTTTGTTTAAAGTTTAGAAAGAAAATATCCATCGTTCACAAGATCGTAGGAGAAGGACACGACTTAAGGATCCCCC
>NZ_LMUI01000050.1:119500-149129 GCF_009765995.1 Methylocapsa sp. S129 | reverse complement strand
GCTGAGGGATGGCGACGATTGGCCGACTTGATCGAAGGATATGCAATCGCTCAACGCAAATCACTCGTGTGAATCCCGTAGCGCTTCGCGGGAGAAGGTGGCGCGCAGCGCCGGATGAGGGCCTCTCGGCGTGAAGGCCCTTTTTCTGTGGCGCCCAGCTTCGCGGCCCTCATCCGACCCGACTTCGTCGGGCCACCTTCTCCCGCTTCGCGGGCGAAGGATGTGTTCGCACTCCACGTGTCACTGTTCGCTCAGCCACGCCGCCGAGCCGCCGTACGGCGGTGGCATCGCAACGTTGGTTCAGCTCGAACTAGGCGCTCCCTCGCCATGACCGTTGGCGCGCGCCCACTCTCGGGTGGCCTTTGCGGCGAGGAGCCCCAAGTGTAACGTCGCCGCCAGCCGAACTTCGGCTAAAGGGGGGAACGATGCCGCAACTCCGCTCGCTGCCGGCGCAACCGACGATGCGCGATCTTTACAAGGCCTATCCGGCGACCTGCAAGCCGCTGGGCGAGCTCACGGAGGCGGCGATGCGCGGCCCGTCGCCCTTCACGCAAGGGCAGCGCGAACTGATCGCCGCTTATGTCTCGGGCCTCAACGCCTGCGCCTATTGCCACACGACGCATGTCGCCGTGGCGGCGGCCTGCGGCGTCGCGCCTGAACTGTTCAAGGCTTTGCTCGCCGATGTCGAGACCGCGCCGGTCGAGGCGAAGATGAAGCCGATCCTCGCCTACGCCAGAAAGCTGACGCTGAGCCCCGCGCGCATCACGGCGGCCGACGCCGCGGCGGTCTACGACGCCGGCTGGGGCGATGACGCGCTCTATGCGACAGCGCTGGTGGCCGCGCTGTTCAATTTCTACAATCGCCTCGTCGAAGGCGTCGGGCTCGCCTTGCCCGATGGCTATGCGGCCGAGGCGGGCAAGCGGCTTTCGACCAGCGGCTATGACGTTTTCGCCCAGATCGCGCGCGCGTAGCGCCGCCCACTATGAAACTTCGCGCATCGACATGGCTTTGGATCAGCCTCGCGCTGATCGTGGCTTTTGCTTTATCGCCGCTCGCGCCGGCGATCGGCGCCGGCGAATTCGGCGCGTCGATGGGATGCCGGGTCGACGAGGCGGGCGTCCACCCCTGCCTTGTCCTCGGCTCCGACGTCGGAGGCCTGCTCAACACCATGTTCGTCATGGGCTGGTTGATGTTTCTCACCCTACCGCTCGCCGGGATCGCCGGCCTCATCTGGCTCGGCTTCGCCGTGTGGATTTTGTTTTTCCGGCGCAGGCGGGTTTAACAGAGGGCTCCGCGGCGCTTGGCGCGCCGCGCTCACTCACATGTCGCCCCGTCCTTCCGCGCTTCGAAAGCGTGCAGGCTGACGCGCCAGGAGACGGCGCCGATATGGGCGGAGGCGGGGCCGTCGAGGCGGCCGCAGAGCACGGCTTCGTCGATCTTCGTGCCGCCGACAAGGCCGGTGGCGAGGAAGTCGATGGGGACGGGGGTTTTTTCGACGACGATCACCTGCTCGATCAGCGTCTTGTCGCGCGTCGTGAGGCCGACGGTGATCTCCCCGCTCGCCGGTTGCGCAGCGCCGAGCTTGGAGGCGCGCGGCGGCCCCAGCGTGACCTTGCCGTCGGCGATCGTCACCGCGAAGGTCAACTCCTGCCCCGATTTCAGATCAAACGCCTGCGCGGCGGCCTCGGCGCCCAGTGCGGCCCATGGCGCGAAAGCGCCGCAGGCGAGGGTCGCAGCCGATAAGCCAACGCGGAAGGGTCTCATGCCGGCGTCTCGCACAAGCGGGGGGCAAGTCGGCTGAGCTTATACACCGGAGCCGGCTCGCGTCCGAACTTTCGCGGCCGGGCGGCTCACGCCGCTTCATCCGTCTTCGCCGTCAGCTTGACGCCGAGCGCCTTCATGACGCCGAGCAGCGTCGTCAATTGCGGGTCGCCTTCAAGGCTCAGCGCCTTGTAGAGGGCGGCGCGCGTCACGCCGGCGGCGCGCGCCACCTGCGCCATGCCGCGCGCCCGCGCCACAGTGCCGAGCGCGGCGGCGATATAGCCAGCCTCGCCGGTTTCGAGCGCATCGGCGATAAGACGCGCCTGGGATTGGGGATCGGGAAAATATTTCGCGGGATCGAACGGGAAGGTCTCGGTCGCCATGAATTCACTCCTCGATGCCGTCCGCGAGCACAATCGCGGCTCTAATGTCGCGCGCCTGGGTTCGCTTGTCGCCGCCGCACAGCAGCAGGACGATTGCTCCGCCGCGACGCGCGAAATAGACCCGGTACCCGGGGCCATAATCGATCCGAAGCTCGCTGACCCCTCCGCCAACCGATTTGGCGTCGCCGAACAGACCGCCTTGCAGGCGCACGATCCTCTGCGCAATCCGCTCGACGGCGCGCCTGTCAGCGAGATTGGCCAGCCAATCGCGAAAAGCGGCGGTTTGGCGAACTTCGATCATCCGTATCTTATAAGAGACAGGCGCGTCCTTGCTGTCAACTAAAAGATACAGGCGCTGAGCGTTTCCCTCGCCATGACGGCGAGCCCGCCCAACAGCGCGCGCCGTCGATCAAATGCTCCCGCCCCACCGACGTCGTTAATCAAGTCTAAAGGCCGGCGCCGCAGAATCATTTCGAAAGCGAAGCAAAAGCACGTCAAATGATAAACCATAGCGTTGCGTCAGGCGCGGTCATTCCGCGGGGGCGTCGTCGTTCATTCCGGCCCTTTCTGGTCGGCGTTCTCGTTGGCGTTTTCCCCGGCGCTTTCGCTCTGTGCCTGGGCTTGTTGGCGGTTGGCTCGATGCTGCAGCCGCTTTCCCTGCCTGTCGCCGCCCCCGCATTCGTCCTGCCGCCAGCGGCTGTCGCCGCCGCGGCCGCGTCGCGGAAGGCGGCGATCGCCGCGCTGATCGCGCCAAAGCCGCCGGTCGCCGTGCTTGCCGACAATGCCTTGTTCGATCCTGAATTCGCAGCGGCTTCGCCGCTGTCTTCGCCGGCGCGCGCCCCTGTTGCGGCATACCGCGTCCAACCGGAATCGCGCCTGCTTGTCGCGGCGCTCGCCGCGCCAAAGGACGCGCAGCCCGCTTGGGAGCAGGCGGCTTCCGTGCTTGGCGAGGCGGCGCCCGCGCCGCCGGCGCGTCTCGCCGAAGCCGCCATGCCCGCCATCCCGCCGGTCGCCGTCCGCGCTCTGGCCTTGAGCGGCAACGGCGCTCTGCCAGCCACGCCTCTGCCCGACGGCCGAACCATGGAGAAGCTGTTTGGCGCGGCGAAGCCGGCTGCGCCCGCGCAGGCCTACGCATCCGCGGAAAGCGGCGTGTCCACCGCCGCGCTCGGCGGCGCATCGGGCCCGTCGGCGCGCTATGACCAGTGGACCGCGGTTTATGATCTCTCGGCCCATACCGTCTACCTGCCCAATGGCGCGCGATTGGAGGCCCATTCGGGCCTCGGCAACCGGCTGGACGATCCCGCCCATGTCAACGAACGCAATCGGGGGGCGACGCCGCCCCACCTCTACGAACTCGCGTCGCTAGGCCAGCCTTTCCATGGGGTGCTGGCTTTGCGCCTCAATCCTGTCGGCGAGGGCGGCATTTATGGCCGCGACGGTCTCCTCGCCCACACCTACATGCTCGGGCCGCGAGGCGATTCCAACGGATGCGTCGCCTTCCGGAACTACAACGCCTTCCTGCAGGCGTATCAAACGGGGCAGGTGAAGCGCTTGGCGGTCGTCGCGCGGTTGGATTGAGCTGGCGGCGCGGGGAAAGATACGCATTGCGTTATGTCCTCGGCGCTTTCCGCAACCCCTTCACGCCGCCGTGCGGGGCTCGATCGCGGCGAGTTCTTGCGCCAGCAGCTTCGATTGCGCATTCAGATCGTATTTGGCCTGCATGTTCATGAACCATTGCGGATCGACCGCGAAAAAGCGTCCGAGGCGCAGCGCGATATTGGCCGTAATGCCTTGGCGGCCGTGGCAGATTTCATGGATGCGGCTGCGCGTGACATGGATCGCCTTGGCGAGCGCATAGACCGACAGGCCCATCGGTTCGATGAACTCCTCGCGCAGGATGACGCCCGGATGCGGCATGGGAATGTCTGAAGTCACGGAAGTCTCCTAGTGGTAGTCGACAAACTCAACGTCATACGCATCGCCGTTGCGCCAAACGAAACAAATTCGCCACTGGTCGTTGACGCGGATGGCGTGCTGACCGCGTCGACTTCCCGAAAGCGCTTCAAGCCGGTTGCCAGGCGGGACGCGCAAGTCCTCAAGCCGCGTGACCGTGTCAAGAAGGAACAATTTGTTGACGGCGCGTTTAGCGACGTCAGGCGCTATGTTCCTTGGCGTCTTGCCGCCGGCCAAGTGTTCAGTCCGCTTGTCCCGGAATGTCCTGATCATCCGGCTATAGTACTAATAAATAGAACGCTCGTCAATTTTAGCAAGGCGCCCTGGCTTGCGCCCGCGGCTCCGTTCGGGCGCATATTGCTTTTCCCTGCGCGCCGGCGCTAATCTCGCCGCGGGAGGGGTGGCGCATGATCGGGCGTCGCGCTGCATTGGCGGGCATCGGGCTGTTGGGCGCTGTCGGGGCGTCGGCGCAGGAATTGTCGCCGCTTCTCTTGCATCCGCCGGCGCGCCAGAGCGCCAGCGCCGTCGGCTTGGCGTCCTGGTACGGGCGCGAGTTTCACGGCCACATGACCGCCGACGGCGAAACCTTCGACATGCGGGCGCTTTCGGCGGCCCATAGGACGATGCCGCTGCCGAGCTATGCGCGCGTCACCAATCTGGCCAACGGCCGTTCGGTCATCGTGCGCGTCAACGACCGCGGTCCGTTCGTCGGCGGGCGGATGCTCGACGTGTCGGCGCGCGTCGCCGACCTGCTCGAATTCAATCATGCTGGCGTTGCGAAGATTCGGCTCGACTATGTCGGCAAAGCGCCGCCGGCAGGGTCCGATGGGCCCGCACTCTTGGCGAGTCTGCGAACGGGCGGCGCGCCGGTCGTCGCCGCCGTCGCGCCGCTCGCGGGGGCCAACGGTCCAGTGCGGCCGGCAAGCCTGCGAACGGGCGAGGCGCTGGCCTTCGCCGCGCCTTCGCCGCTTGCTGGGTCCAATGGCCTGGCGCTCCTGGTGAGCCTGCGAACGGGCGACGCGCCGGCCGCTGCGCCTGCGCCGCCGCTGGACGAGGGCGAGACCGTCGTCGCGCGCTCGCGAGGGATTGAATTGCGACCGTCTTACGATGCCGCATCCGCGCCGCCGGCGCCCGCGCGGGGCGAAACCGTCGTCGCGCGATTGGTCGAGCGCCCGCGGGCGGCCGAACCGCCATCGCCTTACGGCGAATTGATCGCCTATCCCTTCTCGCCTTATGGCCAGTTGATCGCCTACCCCTTCGTGGCGCAGGCCGCTCAGCCCTAGGCGCGGCCGCGTCGCCAGAAGGCTTCGGACGCAAAACCGCCCCAATGTGCCTCCAGCAAGGCGGCGCAACGGCGCCTTCCCGGTACGGAGGCGCTCGTGAAACCGTTCTTCCTCGTGATTGAATATTATTCCAGCGTTGCCGACGTCATTAATGAAGTCTAAAGGCACGCGCGGCAAAATCATTTCGAAAGCGAGGCATAAGCAGAGCAAATGATATACGATAGCGTTGCGTCAGATCCTTTCATTGCGCTGGATTTCCGTCGTTTAGCCCGACAAGTGCTTTCCTGCGTCGTCCCGGGGGCCCTTGCTGTCGGCTTAAGCGCGGTGGGGGTCGCCTGGATACTTCAGAGACTCCCTCCCGCCGCCGCGCCCGAAGCTATGCGCGCGCCGGCCACCTCCCTGGCGATCGCGCCGGCGCAGAAGGTCGCCGCTAATCCCTATGGCGCCTTGTTCGACCCCGGGTTTTTTGCAGGGCCGGGGCATTTCTCGCCGACGCCCAGCCCTGTCGCCGGATCGAACGTTCGGCCGGCCGCGCCCATTGTTTCGGCCGCGCTCCCTGCGCCGGAAAACCCCCCGCCGCCGACAAAGCAGACCGCTTCCCTGACGAGCGAAAGTGCGCCTTTGCCGCCGCATCGTCCCGCCGAATTCGCAGCGCCGGCCAGTCCCGCGCCGGCCCCGGCCAGCCCTCCGGTCGCCGTCCGCCATGTCATGCAGAGCGCCAAGGACGCTGTCCCCGCCGCCGCGCCGCCCGACAATCGAAGCTTCTTCGAGAAGATCTTTGGCGCGAGCAAACCGTCGGGACCGCCGCTCGCCTACGCATCCGCGGAAGGCGGCCTGCTTGGCGCCGCGTTCAGCGGCGCATCGGGCCCGTCGAGCCGTTACGATCGATGGACCGCCGTTTATGATCTTGCCGCGCACACCGTCTATTTGCCCAATGGAACGCGACTGGAAGCGCATTCGGGCCTCGGCGACAGGCTGGACGATCCCAATCACGTCAACGAACGCAATCGCGGGGCGACGCCGCCCCATGTTTACGAACTTGAGCCCCGGGAGCAATCCTTCCACGGCGTGCAGGCGTTGCGTCTCAATCCCGTTGGCGGCGGCGACGTCTTCGGGCGGGCGGGTCTCCTCGCGCATAGCTACATGCTGGGCCCAAACGGCGATTCCAATGGATGCGTGTCCTTCAGGAACTATGAGGCCTTCTTGCAGGCCTATCAGTCGGGCCAGGTGAAACGTCTGGCCGTTGTGGCGCGTCTGGACTGAGGGGTGCGCGATCTGTCCCGTGTTGCGCGGATGGGATGTCTGCACGATCTCTTCCAGAAGCCGCCCCGCCGGCGCTGAGCGCGACTGGAGGGGGCGCCGATCGGATCGGTTGCTGGCGATCGCACGCCATTCGCAAGGAACGCTCTTGATCGCCATTCGCCGCGTCTTCGCAGCCTTCGCGCTCCTCGTCAGCGGCCCCGCGCTTTGCCTGGACGCTCCGACGGGCGCGCAGCGTCAAACGTCTCCTGAATTTGCGCGGCGGAGTTACGGGCAGAACTATGCGGATATCGCCCTCGCGCTCTGCGTCGCGCAGGCCTATGCGTCTGAGCCGCGCGCGAACCACGACGCCAATGCGACCGCCGGCGGGATCGACCAAAGGTCGAACTTCCCCGAAGCCGGCCACGAAGCGATCGCGTCGCTGATCACGCGTTATCTCGCGCGCGACTATCCGTCGGTCCAGGGGCCTGGGACCAGGCTCGATTTGATGAAGTGCCTCGACCTGTACCATAGCGAGGAGCTGGCCGCGCAGGTCAGGCGCTTCGTGCCGACTCCGAGCCGCAGCTATGAGAGGGACCATCCATCCGCGAAACCATGACGGTTCGCCGATGATTATCGCTCATCCTCCTCGGCTCGCGCTCGATGTTGCCGCGGCCGGCGGTTTCGGGTTCAATGGCGATGGATCGCGAGGCGCCATTGATGCGAAAAATTCCCATCGTATGGCTGCTGGCCCTCGTATTGTCGTCCTGCGACGGGTTCAGCGCGGCGTTCGACGGATTTCGACAATCAAACGAAGTCGCCGAATCCTTAGAAAAATCATCGGGAATGAAACCGGAAGTCGGCTTCAATTGGAGCAACGGCAGACTTCTGTCCGTGACCGTCACCTTTCCCAGGCTCCCCAAAGCGCAATCTGTCGAGGAGCTGGCCGCGGCGACCGAGAAGGCCGTCGCGGCGAGCTTCAAACAGAATCCGGAAAAGATCGTCTTCGGCTTCGATTTGCAGCCGGCGCCGTCTCAGTAGAGGCGAATATTTCGTGTGAGAGGCGGCGCAACCCTTAGCCCAGCATCTCCCGCACAAGCGGAATCACCGACCCGCCATAAAGCTGGATGCAGCGCGCCAACTTCTCATGCGACAGCGCCCCCGCGCTATATTTCATGGTGAAGCGCGAAATGCCGAGGGCCTCCGCCGTCGCGGCGATTTTGCGCGCGACCGTTTGCGGCGAACCGACATAGAGCGAGCCGCGCTCGATTTCAGAAATGAACTCCGCGCGTTCCATCGCCGGCCAGCCCCGCTCGGCGCCGATCCGATCGCGCATCTGTTTATAATCGGGCCAAAGCTCCTCTCGCGCCTGCTCGTCGGTGTTGGCGATATAGCCGGGCGAGTGCACGCCTATCGCCTGCGCCGTTCCGCCGAGCTGCGCGAACGCGCGGTGATAGAGTTCGACGAAGGGTTTAAACCGCAGGGGATCTCCGCCGATGATGGCGAGCATCAGCGGCAGTTGATAGCGGGCGGCGCGGATGACCGATTCCGGACTGCCGCCAACGCCGATCCAGGTTTTCAGCGTTCCCGTCTCGATCGGCGGAAAAACCCGCTGATTGGTCAGAGGCGGGCGCAGATTGCCCTTCCAGGTCACCGCGCCTTGTTTGAGGAGCGCGGCGAAAAGATCGAGCTTTTCTTCGAACAACTCCTGATATTGCGAGAGCTTGAAACCGAACAAAGGAAAGGACTCGGTGAACGAGCCGCGCCCGAGGATCACTTCAGCGCGCCCGTTCGACGCGGCGTCGAGCGTCGCGAAGCGTTGGAACACACGAATAGGATCGTCGGAGCTGAGCACCGTCACGGCGGAGCCAAGGCGGATCCGCTTCGTGCGTCCGGCGATCGCGGCAAGCACGATCTCCGGAGAGGACACCGCGAAATCGGCGCGGTGATGCTCGCCGATCCCGAAAAAATCGACGCCCGCTTCGTCAGCCAGAACCGCCTCGTCGATGACGTTGCGGATGACTTGCGCGTGAGGCAGGAGGCTTTTGTCGGGTCCGGCGGTGACGTCGCCAAACGTATCCAGCCCGAATTCCAGATATTGCGGCATGCCTTCTCCGTTCCGTTCCGTCTTCGTAGCATCCTGTCGCGGAAGTACGGATCGCCTCGTCAATAACGAGGTTCGCCCTTTTGGCAAAGCGCGGCGATGTTTGGAGGGCGAAAAGCGGGCTGCTTTGCTTTTCAAGGCTTGCATCGAGCGGGCCGCCAAACGATCCCACAGATCGCTCGCCCGCTCGGCTTTAATCGTCTTCAATGCGCGGCGATCGCCGCGCGGAACGGTTGGCGCGCGCGATGCGCCCGCTTGGCGGTCGTCTCGATCGCGCGCGCATCAATAGCGGAGGCGCTGGGATATCAGCCCCAAAGCGCCTCGGCCGGCCTATTGTTGGGTGGCGATGCAGCGATAGCCCTGGCCGTTGGGGAACGGCTCGGACTGCGTCCCAGGTTGGCACGGCCCTACGTCGGAAAACGCGGGGACCGCTCCGTAAGCTCTCGGCTGATACGCCCTTTGTTCCTGCAAGAGCACGCCCGTGGGGTCGTCGGCGTAGGCGCTGGCGGAAGCCAGCAGCAAGGTCAGGACCGCGCCGCATTTCAAGATTTGACGAGTCATTTTCATCTCCTTTGTCGCCTTCACCTGAATTACGTTGGCGGTGGGATGAAAGTTGCGGGACATGCCGCTCACGATCATGTGAGGGCCGCGCCAACATCGAGTCAACGCTCTTCGCCCGTCGTTTTTGAGGCGGTCGCGCGGTTCTTGCGCGAGGGGTCCGCTAGGGCGCCGGCTTTTGCGGCATCGCCGATCCGGCGGCGAAGGCTGCGCCGGGCGCGAAGGGCGCGCCGCAGGGTTTGGCGGCGAGCCGGGGCGGCTTGCCGATGTCGGCGGCGGTGAAATCGATGGGCGCGCCATCGGTTCCGATATGCCGCTGCTCGGGCGTCGTCGCCAGCGTCACGATCGCGATGCCGTTCTGGAAATCGCCCAAACCCGGGAACACCGGCGCGACGGTCCACCGGCCCTGCTTGTCGATGATCCCCCAAAGCTTGCCGCAGGCGACCGACGCCAGGCCCGAATGGAATTGCGGCAGGCCGGAAGCATCGCCGTAGTTAAAGGAAGCGTTGCCGGCGATAAAGCTTGCTGGGATCGCGACGCGCCCTGAATTGTCGATGAAGCCCAGACTTCTGTTCTTGAACTGGACGCCGGCCAGCCCCTCCGAGAAGTCGGCGGCCTGGAGAAAATCGAAGGGAGTGGCGGCGCGTCCGTGCGGGTCGAAGAAGCCACAGCGGTCGTTCCGGCACGCCCACAGGAGATCCTCCTCGACCTTGCCGACGCTGTCGAACTGGTCGGGCGCGATCGCGCGCCCGTCCTTGTCGACGATTTTGTGCAGGTAATAAACGTCCTCGCCGCCGGATCGCTTAGGGTCGAGCGAGTCCAGCGCGAACAGGCCGCCGCCGAGCGCTTCGATGTCGTCATTGGGCGGCGAGACGACAAAGGCGCCGTTTTCGTCGATGATCCCGGCGGCGGCGCCGCTCATCGTGTACGAGCCGCGCTTGCGGTTGTAGGAACCATAGGAGACGATCGCGCGCCCGCCTGAAAATGAGCCGCCTTCGGCGGCGAATTTCGCGGGGATCGCGACGCTTCCCTTGCGATCGAGATAGCCCCATCTGTCGCCGATCCTGACCGGCGCCAGCCCCTCCGAGAAGTCGCCGACCGCGTCGAATTGCTCGGGGATGGCGAGGGCGCCGTCGCGCCCGATGAAGCCCCATTTGCCCGCTTCGCCCACGCCCCTGACCGCGGCGAGGCCGTCGGCGAACGGAGCGGCGTCGCCAAACTGCGCCTCGACGGCGAGCTTGCCGCCGCGATCGACATAGCCCCACAGCTTGTTGTCCGCCATGACGGGCGCCAGGCCGCCGCAGAATGGCTTGGCGTTCAAGAACAGGGGCGGAGATATCCAGGCGCCCTTGTCGTCGATGAAACCGAAGCGCTGCGGGCGCTCGTCGACGCCGACGATCAGCGCGCCCTCGGAATAAGAGGACAGGTTCACCGCGGCGCTGCCCGACTTGACGTCGTCGCGTTTGGGCGCGGCGGCAAGGCAATGCGCATTGCCCGAACAGCCTAGCACGAAGGGCACAGGACCGGCGGGGACATAGCCGCTCGTCCACGGCTGGCCGGGGACCGTTTTCGCGCAATCGGCGGCTTCGGTTGGGGGGACGCCGCCAAGAACGAGCGCGCCGAACAACAGGGCGAATCGGGCCGACATGGTCGAGGCTACGCTCCCATCTCCAGCACCACGCGAAAGCGCGCCTTGCCGCTCATCATCCGATCATAGGCCTCCTGCGCTTTTTCCAGCGGGAAGACCTCGTTCATCGAGGCGATGGCGTTGAGCTGGCTGAATTGCAGCGTGTCTTCCGAATCGGACGCCGTGCCAGAATACCAGCCTTTCACGGCGGCGCGCTTGCCGAGCAGATCCAGCGAATTGACGGTCAGGGCGCCGACCGCGCCGATGATCATCATCGTTCCGTTGACGCCGAGGCCGCCCGCGATTGCTTGCATCGCTTCGGCGTTGGTGACGGTCGCGATGATCGCCTTGGCGCCGCCCATCGCTTGCAGCGCCTTGGCCGGGTCGTCGGCGGCGCTGTCGATGTAGTCATGGGCGCCCAGCGAGCGCGCTAGCTGTTCCTTGTCGCGGCCGCGGTTCACCGCGACCGTGCGAAATCCTTGCCGCGCTGCGAACTGGATGCCCAGATGCCCGAGACCGCCGACCCCCTGGATCGCGACGAGATCGCCGGGAGCCGCGCCGCAATGGCGCAAAGCGTTGAAGGTGGTGATCCCGGCGCACAGCAGCGGCGCGGATTCGACCGAATTCATCGCCTCCGGCACATGCGCCAGCGCCGAAGCATGCACCAGCATATGCGTGGCGTAACCGCCGTCGCGCGAAACGCCGGTCGCGCCGCGCATGTTCTCGCAGGCGAAGGAATCGCCGCGCCGGCAATTACCGCAATAGCCGCAGGCGCCGCCGAACCAGCCCACGCCTACGCGCGCGCCCACGGCCCATCCGCCAACGTCAGGGCCGATGGCGTCAATCAGCCCGATCACTTCATGGCCGGGAATCCGCGGATATCTAAGCCCCGGCATATGGCCTTCGACGGTGACGGAATCGCTATGGCAGACGCCGCAGGCCTGAACCTTGATGCGCACCTCATGCGCGCCGGGTTCGGGCAGATCGCGCTCCTGCATCTGCAGGGGCTGGCCTGGCTTGAGAACAATCATCGCGCGCATTTTCGACATGGCGGCCTCCTATTGGCGTCTCGCCAATTGTAGCACCTAGGCCTTTGAACCGCGAGCCGCGCCGACGGTTCGCGCTTGCCTTCAACGCCTGCTTCCAACAAGGTCGGCAAATGAGCAATTCTCCCGCCGCCGATCTCAGAGCCGCCGATCCTTATTCGCCCGATAGCGCCTACGCCTATGGGCGGTTGGCGGTATCGCTGCTGATCGCGACGATCGTCGGCGCCGGCATGTGGGCGGTCATCGTCGTATTGCCGCAGGTGCAGGTCGAATTTGGCATCGACCGCTCGGCCGCCTCCGCCCCCTATACATTCATGATGTTGGGCTTCGCCTTCGGCACGATCGTGCTCGGCCGCATGGCGGACCGGACCGGCATTGTCGTTCCCGTGCTCATTGCCGGTTCGTGTTTGGGCGTCGGCTTCGTTCTTGCGGGACTCGCGCCCAATCTACTGGTTTTCTCGGCGGCGCATGGCCTGTTGATCGGAATCGGCACGGGCACAGGTTTTGCGCCGATGATGGCCGACATTTCGCATTGGTTCGTCAAGCGGCGCGGATTGGCGGTCGTCGTCGTCGCGTCGGGCAATTATCTCGCCGGCACGATCTGGCCCTTGCTGATGAACTGGACCATGCCGCTCGTCGGCTGGCGCGAGACTTATATCGGGATCGGCGTTTTTATCGCGGCGACGGTGATTCCGCTCGCCCTGTTCATGCGTCGACGGCCCTCGGCGCGGACGATGGCGCAAGCCGAAGAGGCGACCAAAATCGCCGGCGCCGATGTCGGCCTATCGTCGCGATTGCTTCTGGCTCTGCTCATTGTCGCGGGATTTGCCTGTTGTGCGGCGATGTCCATGCCTCAGGTGCATATCGTCGCCTATTGCGGCGACCTCGGCTACGGCGTCGCGCGCGGCGCTGAGATGCTTTCGCTCATGCTGTTCCTCGGCATCGTCTCGCGCATCGGTTCGGGCATTGTCTCGGACGCGATCGGCGGCACGGCGACTTTGCTGATCGGCTCCTTCATGCAGGGCCTGGCGCTGCTGCTCTATCTCTATTTCGACGGACTGACGTCGCTGTTTGTCGTCTCCGGCATTTTTGGCCTGTTTCAGGGCGGCATCGTGCCGATGTATGCGGTGATCTGCCGCGAGCTTCTGCCGCCGCGCGAAGCCGGCGCCAAGATCGGGCTTGTCGTGTCGGCGACCATCGTCGGCATGGCTTTCGGCGGCTATTTTTCCGGCGTGATCTACGATCTTACAAGTTCCTACCGCATGGCCTTTCTGAACGGGGTGATGTGGAACGGGGTCAATCTCGCGGTCGTCGGCTGGCTGTTCTGGCGCCGGCAAAAACTGTCCTCCAAGCCCCGGTTCGCGGCGGCCTCCTAGCGGTGACAACCTGGCGCTTGGTCCCGCCCTGACAAGCCCGACAATCATGCCTTCGCCGGTAAATGTTTTTTCAGGGGCCTCTGGATCGGCAGCGCTCCCTTTAGACCTAATTCGCCCACCCTCGAACCGCGTCCGGCGGACCATCCGTCTTGGCGAGCGGCCTCATGCCTCTTGTGCGCGCGAACTCGACATGCAGCCAATCGCCGGAACAGGCCAGCACGCGGCGGGGCTTCACGACATCACTGTCCGGGGGTTCGCCTATGATGTCCTTGAGATTGAGGACATCGGCCGAGCCCGCGTCGGGCGACGCTTTGAGTTTCTCGCGAAGGACCTGCACGGCGATCCGATCGGCAGGGACCCAGCCGCGGCCAGAAAAGCGGATGGTTTCTGGAGGGAATTGCTCCTCGCCTTCCGGGGCTCCCTCGATCAGAAACCAGCCGTCCTTGTAGCCGATGCCCTGCGCCGTCGATAAAAACCCGCTATGGGGGCCGTCTTTGATCGGTGCGGGCAAGCGTCCGACAATGTGCGCGTTGGCGTCCGGCTCGGCGCGTACGTCCAGGCCACGGCGGTCGTCGTTGTAGGCGAGAAAGTTGCATTCGGCGATTCCGGCTAGTAGCGGCGACCAGGGGTAGTTGAACTGCCGCAACCGGCAGCCTTCATCGTCGTAATCGGGACACGATCGGTCGGTCCAGCCGATGACGGTTCCGTCGCGCGACGCCGGCGCCCCGGCCACGGTTTTCACCCCGGGCTGGCGAATCTCGACCTCGAGCCACGGGCCTGCGCAATCGACGATGCGACTGACGGGAACGGTGAAGGGTTCAAAATAGGCGGTCGAGCTATTTTCGGAGTTGCCGATGAGATAGGCGAGGTCGGGCGCAGCGTTGTCCGGCGCCGCTTTGAGCGTCTCGCGAAAGAGGCGCGTCGTCAAAGATCGCCCCTCGACCCACCCTTTGCCGACCGCGCTTTCGATCAGCAGCCAGCCGTCCTCGGCACCGAGGACCTGGACGCTCGCCCCGACAGGACCCTGGTCTTTTTCTTCGACGTTGGAGATATAGCCGAGCACTTTCGCGCTGGCGTTCGGCGTCTCATGGAGCGCCAGTCCCCGCGCGCTCTTGTCGGCGCTCTGCGCCTTGAAGGCGCAAGCGGTCTTGCCCTGCGCCGGCCCGGCCGCCAAGACCCCAACGACCGACGCGACGACCAGGATTGACATACCGCGCCTACGATCCGGCATCGCGCTCATCCAATCCTGGCGGGACTTTTGTTTTATTGTAGCACGCCCGTCATTAACGAAGCCGACCCACGGGAACCCTCGATTTGATCGGGGTTTTGGGGCGGGCAGCTCTCAAAAGCTGTTTGTGACAGCGTGCAGATATCAAAGAGACCGTGCGAAAAGTCGGCGCCGTTCGCTCGGACTCGAAAGTGGACGCTGTTTTGGGGCATTCTGGTCCATTACGGGCTCTACAATCGAAAGTATTCGATCTCAGCGCGGTCAATTTTGGCCCCTTCGCGAGTTTTCGCACGGGCTGCAAGAATTTCGCTCGCTTCCTTCGGTCTCGAAAAATCAGCAACTTACGCTGCGCAGAAATCAGGGGCAGACGTCTGCTTCCCCCCACAGCGGCTCTTCGAGGGAGGTACCAAGCGTTTGATTTTGACCACAGCGCCTGCGCCGCGACAATCCCGTAAGTCCTGACGATATCCTGCGCCCGGGCGGCTTTCGACGCTTGCCCGGAACGCCGGATTTCGACAGCATGCGGTCCGGGATCTTCGGCGATTTCGCGCGGCGCGGGCGTTCAACATCGACGGGGACAATCAACAATGCGCAACATCCAATCCGCGGCCAAGGCGCCGTCACAGACGCCGCGCGCGGCGAGAGCGACTTATTTCTTGATGGCCGTGCTCGCAGGCGGCTGTTTCGCCTCGGCGGCGGGCGCGCAAGCGCTCGATACCAGCCAATTGCCGCATGCGGCGGGCGCCAAGCAAATCTATGCGAGCGCGCCGACGACGATCTATGCCGTCCCCGATCCCGTCGCGCAGACGGCCGAGGAGACCGACAAGGCGCTCGCCGCCGACGGCTGGCGACAATATCTGCCGCCCAATGCAGAGCAGATCAAGAATGCGGACCAGCAAATCCTGACCTTCAAGAAGGGACCGCAGGCGCTGACGGCGCTGATCACGGTCCCGCCGGGCGGCGCCAAAACAGCCAATGTCAATTATGTCGCCCTGGCGCTCGCCAACGACCTGCCGTTTCCGCCTGATGCGAGCGATATCGCGTATAGTCCGGATACGCCCTATCTCTCCTGCGTCAGCGCTCAGCCGATCGAGGCGATGCTGGATTTCTTCCGCAATGGGCTCGGCGCCCTGGGGTGGTCGCCGGCGCCGATGGCGGAAGGCGCGAAGCCGGCGGCCGCTGGCGCGAAAGCGGCGCACGCCTATTTCGTTCGCGCCGATCATCTGCCCCTTCTGCTTGTCGTGCAGCGCGGCGACGACGGTAAAAGCAAAGTGGAGCTGAAGAGCGTGCCGGCCGAACTCCTGGCGGCGGAAAGCCTGCCGGCAAAGCCTGCGCCGGCGGCCGCGGAGATCGAGAAGCCGAAAGCGCCTGCCGACGACGCGGGCGATGCGCTCTTCAAACAGGCGCAGCAGATGCAGGACGAGGCGATCGCGCAGGCTCTGGCGGCCGCCAAGGCGCCAGCCGCGCCGGCGCCCAGCAGTCCCGTCGCGGCCTTGGCCGCGCTGGCGGGGAGCAACGCTTCCATTCCATTGCCCGAGACCGCCGAAGACGTGGATTTCGACGGGGCGGAAGGCAAGCTCGAATTCAACAGCGCTTCAAACGTCAAATCCGTGGCGGCGTTCTTCCGCGCGGCGATGAAGCCGCTCGGCTGGAAAGAACAGCCGTCCGTCATCGACAAACCCAATATGGTCCAACTCGACTTCGCCAAAGCGGGCAAGGATATCTCGCTCACGATCATGCAAATGGGCAAGCAGACGAGCGTCACCGGCAGCGGCGAGGGGCTCGTCAACGGCGCCGCCACGCCCGGCTCCGAAGCGGCCGCCGCGCCCGCGGCGCCAGCCGAGCTTGAATCGGAAGATAGCGGGGGCTTCCCGGTTCCCAGGAGCCACACGGCGAGCGGAAACGAACAGACGCCGTTCCGCCATGGGCTCACGGCCGACGTCCCCGCCGATATGGCCGCCGTGCTCGCCTTCTATCGCCGCGAACTCGGCAAGCTCGGCTGGAAAGAACTGACCGAAGGGGCGATCCTCAAGCCGGATCAGGCCGTGCTTGCCTTCTCCACGCCGGATGGGCCGGCCCTTCTCAAGCTGGTCCATAGGGACGACGACACCAGCATTTCGCTCGTCGTGCGCGACCATGACAAGGCTGCCAAAGCCGGCATGCTGCCTAAACCAGGCCAGGTCAGACTGATGCTCGGCAACGTGACGGGCGGCGAGGCCATCCTCACCATCAACAAACAGACGATCAAAGTCGCCGCTGGCGTCGGCGCCAAGGGACCGGACGGCCCCAAGCTCGATCTGCCGCCGGGCAAATATAAGATCGCGTTCAAAGTCGCGGGGCAGCCGGCCAATGCCGACGAGGTGGAAGTCGGCGCGGACGAGACCTGGGGCGTCATGGTCGGCCCGGGCGGCTTGCTGCCGTTGCAGGTGTATTGAGGGGGAGGGCGGCCTGGGGAAAACAAAACTCAGGCCGCGATGCCCTTCAGCCACGCGATGAGATCGTGCGTGACCTCATCGCGGTTGGTCCTGTTTTGAGTGGCGATGACCCAAACTCAATTTCGGCTGTCGCCCCTCAATGATTGAACTGCGTCGCGTTCTGCGACGTCGTCACCATCGTATTATAGTCATTGACGATCCACGTCAGATCGCCGCCGCCGGCGCGCCTGGCGTCGCCTTTGGCGCGGTCGATCTTCTCCTGGAAATCGCGCAGCTTGCCCAGCAATGAGCGCGGCTGCGATTCGAACACGAAGAAAGCGTTCGGATTGCTCGCGCCATACGTATCCATGTCCTTCACCGCGGCGGAATAGTCGAGGATCGCCGCGTCGAAAGGCGCGACGTCGATCACAGGCTTGGCGGTGGAGGGCAGCAGGTCCATCACGTGCTGCGCGCGCATCATGACATTGGCGACATGCCAATTGGCCTTGCGGCCTTCGCGCTTTTCGATCGAGGCGAGCCGGGCCGCGTCGACCTTCGCCTTCTCGGCCGTGACGATGTTGTCGAGCCGCGCCCGTGTGGCGAGAAAGGGTTCGGCGGCGGCGACGATTCTCGCGTGCAGCGCCTTGCCGCCCCCCATCTTGTCGTCCTTGTAGTCCTTGCGCTCGTAATAGGCGCTAGCCTCGTTGAGGATAGGGCCGAGCGCCGCATTGGCCGCGATATAGTCGCGCATCGCGCTGTCGAGTTCGGGCAGCAGGGGTTCCTGCGTTAAGGCGGCGGTAGCGGCGGCGGCTTCTCGCGTCGTGTCGTAGACGCTGTAGAGGCCGTAGATGATCGATTCATGTCCGGTCGGGCCGGTCTTCATATTGACCCAGCTCTTGTAGCGATCGATCGACTGAACCGCGCGCAAGGTCCGGTTCATGAACTCGACATAGGCGTTGAACTTGGCGGTGGTCGCCTCGAGGCCGGCTTCATTCGTGTTGGCGTTCGCGGAATCGGCCGGCGGATCCTGCGCCTGGGCCGCGCCAGCGCTAGCAAGCATCGCCAGGACAAGCGCCGCGCCTAGTTTACCAACCCATGCCATATCGCCCTCCAGTTTCGCTTCGATGCGAGATTTCTCGTCTCGCGACCTTACGGGATTGCCGTTGGCCTGTCGCAGGGGAGAACGCGGGCCGGACAATCTTGGGCTTGCTCCACGACGAGAGGCGCGCGAAGCTCGCTCCATGGTTGCAACTGCGCTCGGCGCCGCCCGCTTCGTTTTTCCTGACCTGAAAACCCTTCTCGCCAAGGCGTCGCCGCCGCGCTCGGGCGATTGCCTCGCCGGCGTCGCGGCCGATAGCGCGCAAGAACGCGTCGCCGCGCAAATCGCGCTTGCCGATCTGCCGCTCGCGACCTTTCTCAACGAGGTCGTCATCCCCTATGAGGATGACGAAATCACGCGGCTGATCATCGATCGCCACGCCGCCGCCGCTTTCGCGCCCGTCGCATCGCTGACCGTTGGCTCTTTTCGCGATTGGCTGCTGTCGGACGCGGCGACCGATACAAGCCTGGCTGCGCTGGCGCCGGGATTGACGCCGGAAATGGTCGCGGCGGTCGCCAAGATTGCGCGCAACCAAGATTTGATCCTGATCGCGGCCAAATGCCGCGTGACGACGCGCTTCCGCAACACGATCGGCTTGCCGGGCCGCCTGTCGGCGCGCCTGCAGCCCAATCATCCGACCGATGATCCCCAAGGCATTCTCGCCAGCGTCATCGACGGGTTGTTGCTGGGCTGCGGCGACGCGGTGATCGGCGTCAATCCCGCACTCGACAGCCCCCAGCGTTGCGGCGAATTGCTGCGCCTGATCGACGATCTGCGTCAGCGGCTCGATCTGCCGACGCAATCCTGCGTCCTGACCCATGTCACCACGACGCTGCAATTGATCGGCGAGGGCGCGCCTGTCGATCTTGCGTTCCAGTCGATCGGCGGGACTGAAGCGACCAATCGCAGCTTTGGAATCGATCTCGCGCTGCTGCGCGAAGCGCATGAGGCGACGCTGTCGCTGCGCCGCGGGACGGTGGGCGACAATTGCATGTATTTCGAGACGGGGCAGGGGAGTTCATTGTCGGCGGGCGCGCATCACGGCTGCGACCAGCAGACGCTGGAGGCGCGCGCCTATGCCGTTGCGCGCGCGTTCCGGCCGCTGCTCGTCAATAGCGTCGTGGGCTTCATCGGGCCGGAATATCTGTTCGACGGCAAGCAAATTATCCGTGCAGGATTAGAGGATCACTTCTGCGGCAAGCTGCTCGGTCTGCCGATGGGCTGCGACGTCTGCTACACCAACCATGCCGAAGCGGACCAGAATGATATGGACATCCTGCTCACGTCGCTCGCCGTGGCCGGCGTCACTTTCGTGATGGGCGTGCCCGGCGCCGACGATGTGATGCTGAACTACCAGAGCACCTCGTACCATGATGTGCTGGCGACGCGTCAGATGCTCGACCTCAAACCGGCGCCCGAGTTTGCGGACTGGCTGACGAGCGTGGGGCTCATGGATGAACGCGGTTTGATCCGGCCGGAGGCGCTGCCCGCGCGGTTTTTGCCATTGCTTAGCTAGGGCGTGGATTGACTGGCGCGCCAGTTGTCTTTTTCGCCGCGATCCCACAATGTTGGGCGCATGACGGGCGCCCTCTCTTAAGGGGGGCGTCATTGATGGAGTAAAATTCATTGGTCGCGTCCGACGCACAATCTGGCTTGCCTCCCGAACCACAGGCGGTGGTTCAGCCTTTGACTCGCGCCGCGATTTTTCTCGTCGCAACCGTAAATTCCGGCGGCGCCAGTCGTGAGGCCGTCCGATCGTTTTGCGGCGACCTCCCGGCGCTGTTACGCGCCGTTGGTTTTCGCGATATTGAGGGAAACCTCTCCTGCGTGATGGGGATTGGATCGGAAGCGTGGGATAGGCTCTTTGGCCAACCACGGCCCGCCGAACTGCATCCTTTTCGGGAAATCAGGGCCGGCGCGCGCCATGCTGTCGCGACGTCAGGCGATCTGCTCTTTCACATTCGCGCCAAACGCATGGATCTTTGTTTCGAATTGGCGGCGCAGATCATGACCCGGCTCGGCGATGCGGTGACTGCGGTCGACGAGGTGCATGGCTTTCGCTATTTCGACGACCGCGATCTCATCGGCTTTGTCGACGGCACGGAGAATCCGACGGCGCAAACGGCGATCGACGCCGCTTATCTCGGCCCCGAAGACGCGCCTTTCGCGGGCGGCAGCTATGTGATCGTGCAAAAATATTTGCACGATGTGGCCGGCTGGAATGCGCTGCCCACCGAAACGCAGGAGCGCATTATCGGGCGCGCCAAACATTCGAACATCGAACTTGACGATTCCGTGAAGCCGACTTACGCCCATAACGCGCTGACGACGATCGTCGAGGATGGCAAGGAAATCAAGATCATCCGCGACAACATGCCGTTCGGCCGCGTCGCCGAGAAGGAATTCGGCACCTATTTCATCGGCTACGCGCGTTCGCCGCGAACGATCGAGCAGATGTTGGAAAATATGTTCGTCGGCCGTCCTCCCGGCAATTACGATCGTTTGCTCGATTTCAGCGTCGCCAAGACCGGCAATCTGTTCTTCGCGCCGTCCGCGACTTTTTTGGAAAACGTCGGAGACGACGCGCCGCCAGCCTCGCAAGAACTTTCGGCTGCGCCCGCCGTTGCGACGTCGCCGCCAACACCCAAACGCGACGGCTCGCTCGGCATCGGTTCGCTTAAAGGAGACCCGGCTCATGAATAACCTTCACCGCGCGCTTGCCCCGATATCCGACGACACCTGGTCTCAGATCGAGGAGGAGGCGTCGCGCACCATCAAGCGCTATCTCGCCGGCAGGCGCGTCGTCGATGTGGAGGGCCCCAGCGGCGTCGCCACCTCCGCCATCGGCACGGGCCATTTGCGCAATGTCGCGGCGCCAGGCGAGGGAATCCTCGCCCGACAGCGCGAGGTCAAAGCGCTTGTCGAACTGCGCGTTCCCTTCGAACTCGATCGCCAACAGATCGATGACGTGGAGCGCGGCGCTAACGATTCGGATTGGCAGCCCGTGAAAGATGCGGCGCGGCTGTTGGCCTTTGCAGAAGACCGAGCGATCTTCGAAGGCTATGCCGCCGCCGGCATCGGCGGCATTCGCCAGGGAACCAGCAATCCCGTGGCGCCGCTACCGGCTGACATACGCGCCTATCCCGACGCCATCGCCCAGGCGCTCAGTCAATTGCGGCTCGTCGGCGTCAATGGTCCCTATTCCGTATTGCTGAGCGCCGACGCCTATACGGGCTTGAGCGAGACCAGCGACCACGGCTATCCCGTCCTGGAGCACATCAAGCGCCTCGTGGAAGGACAAATCATCTGGGCTCCAGCGATTTCCGGCGCCTATGTGCTCACGACCCGCGGCGGCGATTTCGGCCTGTATATCGGCGAGGATGTGTCGATCGGCTATCTCAGCCACGATGACAAGAAGGTCCGGCTTTACCTTGAGGAGACGTTCACCTTCCTCGTCCTGACGGCGGAGGCTTCCGTTGCGCTGACGGGCGCTCGGGCGAAGGCTGGCGAATAGAGCGGAATGATTCTTGAGCGAATCGATCTATCGTCATTGCGAGCGGAGCGAAGCAACCCAGGCGCCGTGACTTTTGCCAGATTATTTTGAAGTTCGATCGTTGATGTGCGAGGGAAGCCGGGCGGCAAGGCTCATTGGGAGAGGCCACGACCCCTGGGTTGCTTCGCTCCGCTCGCAATGACGATCGGCGGTTCCACCTTTCGCGCTAACGTGCGATCACAGCGACTTGCTCATGTGGACCGCGACACCGCCTTTGAACTCTTCTTCGCGGTCCACGCGGTAGCCGAGGCGCTCGTAGAGCCGCACATTCCCGGCAAAAAGCTTGTTGGTGTAGAGTCTCGTTTCGCGGAAGCCTGACGCCCTCGCCGCCTCTTCGGCGTGGGCCATCAGTTTTCGGCCGAAACCGCGCCGTTGGAAGGATGGCGACACCGCGACATTCTCGATGAGCAGGTGATCGGCTTTCGGGATTGTCTCGATGAGGGCGGCCAGCTTCCCCTCGATGTAGAGGAGGTCAAATCGGTGTTTTCGCACCGCCTCGTCATAGTCCGCCGTCATCGGTTGGGGCTCGCGGCCGATGATCGGAATCCATTTGGCGTAAGCCTCCCGCGTCAATTTCCGGATCGATGCGGCGTCCGCGGCGATCGCGCGCCGTAGCTCCAAGGCATCGCTCACTTTCCCGTCCTTCATCTTCCCCGCCCGTTCCCCCGTCAGACTGAATGACGCGCCGAAAGCATCGATCGAAACGGTAGATGGGGAAAGGCTTCGAAAGCAAGAACCGGAGCGCCATGGGTGAACCGTCCGGCTATTCCTTGCCGGAAAGGAGACACTCATGACTTTTCAAATCCGAGCGCTCGATCAGGACGCTTTCCTAGGGTTCTTCGCCATGTCCGATGGCGAGTTGGCCAATCATGGCGCCGTTCGTCGCATCGCCACCGCCAAGCCAGGCTTTCCTTGCCGGGTTAGTCTTGCCGACGCGGAGATCGGCGATGAGCTCATTCTCATAAACCATATGCATCAGCCTCACGCTTCCCCCTACCGGGCTTCTCATGCGATTTTCGTTCGAAAAGGAGTGGAGACCGCAAAGCCGATGATCGGCGAGACGCCTCAATTTTTCCGCGCGAGGGCGCTTTCGTTGCGAGCGTTTGACAGCGAGGCGATGATTGTCGCCGCCGAACTCATGCTGGATGGAGAAAATCTCGGGCCGGCGCTGGACAAGCTTTTCGATATCGAGAAGGTTTCGTATGTCCACATTCATTTTGCGAAGTTCGGATGCTATGCGGCCCGGGCTGATCGCGTCTGAAGGGAGGGTTACGATGACCGATCATCCCCGTGACAAATAGTTCGCTCTCGTGTCACTGATCGTCCTCCTTTTCCAGAACGCCGATGCCTGTCGCCTTCGATAATTGTTCGAGCGGGTAGAAGGCGTCTTTTCCCTGAATGCTTGGCTTGTCGCATGTATCGCGAAACGTCGTGTTTTCCGCTTTCGGCGTCTCGGCGGCCAATTGGTAGAAATCGTCGTTCGAGTCTGGACCGGTGGCGACATATTCCAGCGCGTAATGCATAGTTCCGATATAAAAAGAAACGCCATAGGCCCCCGATCTTATATACTGCGTATGGACGAGATCGATATGTCCCTTGGGTGGGATTTTGGTGGGGGGATAAGCGAGCTCGACGGCGTTCGCCTTGCCGAACCGATATTGCATGTAGCCCGACGACGGCGAGAGATCTCGCGAAGAGCACAGCGAGACGATCTTCCTGCTTTCAGTCAATCGACAGGAAAAAATCACACGCTCGTCGCGCGCGCAGAGCGACGATTGAGCCTCGGCCAATGCGGGAACGAGGGTCAGTCCGGCCATCGCGGCCGCCCATAGCAAAGTCTTTTGAGGGCTGGGCATGTCGGGAAGGGCCTTCATTGCGAACGGTTCATGGGCTAGGAGTTTACGGGATGGCCCCTGTCTCGCCTAGGAATAGCCATGCCCGGAGCAAAGTCCATGAGCCTGCCTCCATCCGGCCGTGAGGAATCCCTCGTCCGTCCGCATTACGACGACGTCGTACGCGCGGCCGAACGGCTTGAGGGCGTTGCGCATAGAGCGCCGGTTCACACGTCGAGAACGGCGAATGAACGCACCAGGGCCGAACTCTTCTTCAAATGTGAGAATTTTCAACGCGGCGGCGCCTTCAAGTTCCGCGGCGCCTATAACGCGGTCGCGGCGCTTTCCAGCGAGCAGCGTCGGCGCGGAATCGTCACCTATTCCTCGGGAAATCACGCTCAGGCCCTTGCCTATGCCGGCAAATTGCAGGGCGTCGAGGCGACGATCATCATGCCGAACGACGCCCCCGAGATGAAGGTGGCCGCAACCCGCGGCTATGGCGGGCATGTGCAGTTCTATGACCGCTATAGCGAAGACCGGGAGGAGATCGGCCGTCGATTGGCGGCGGACCGCGGTCTTGCGCTGATCCCGCCCTATGATCATCCCGACGTCATCGCCGGGCAGGGCACGAGCGCCCGGGAATTGATCGAGAGCGTCGGTCAACTCGATATTCTAATTGCGCCGCTCGGCGGCGGCGGCCTCCTTGCGGGCTCGGCGATCGCTGCGAAGCATCTCTCGCCCTCCGTCAAGGTAATCGGCGTCGAGCCGGAGGCGGGGAACGATGGCGTCCAATCCTTTCGCAAGGGCGAGGTCGTGCATATCCCACCGCCGAAGTCGATCGCCGACGGCGCGATCGTCACTCATCTCGGCTATCATAATTTCCCGATTATTCAGGACCTCGTCGACGACATTGTCACGGTCTCCGATGCGCAGCTTATCGAGGCGATGCGCTTCTTCGCCGAGCGCATGAAGATGGTCGTCGAGCCGACGGGCTGTCTGGGCGCGGCGGCGGCGCTGGGCAATATCTATCCGGTTGAAGGCAAGCGGGTCGGCGTGATCCTAAGCGGCGGCAATGTCGATATCGCCCGCTTTTGCGCACTGCTGGCCGCTTAAGGCGATCACGGCGGCTGACGATTCATAGATCAGTGCAAATTGGCCGTCGGCAAATGCCAATGCTGCCATACGGCGACCACGCGCAGGATACAGCAAACGGCTCCCCCTAAGAGGGCGGCCATTTTCGGCCCGATTTGCATCTGGCGTGCGATGACAAGCACGGCGGCGCCCGCGATAGCCGCGGTTGCGAGAAAGTCGACGCGCAGCACCGCGGGGATCTGGGCCAGCAGGATGTCGCGAATGGTGAATCCGCCAGCGCCGCTGATCGCGCCCATCATCACCGCCGCTATCGGGGTCAGCTTGTATTCCAACGCTTTTTCGGCGCCGGAGACGGCCAGCAGGGAAAGGCCGACCGCATCCACGACAACCAGAAGGCTCTCTGGAATCTGTTCGACGGCGTGATAAGCGAAAAAAGTCAAAATGCCGCCAAGCAGCGCAACCGTGACAAGGGGCCAGCCGCGCAGGGCTTCGGGCGGGTGTTCGCCGACCAGAATATCCCGAATCACGCCGCCACCCATCGCAGTGGCGAGCGAGATGACGAGAACGCCGAGCGCGTCCAGTCCGCTGACGGCCGCTATCGATGCGCCCTGAATCGACAGGACAAACGTGCCGGCCAAATCGATCGCGCGAAAGAAGCTTGTGTCCGTTGTCGCCATCGCGAATGCTTCGCCCAATTGCTTCCAATGAGAAAGTTCACCACTCCTCGATGGATGAATGGCGTCGCCTCATCCTATCTGCGAGCCTCGGGCAAAGAAAGCTGCGCCGTTGTTGTCGCCTCCATCTCAGACCGCTTGCGTCAGCTCCGCTGAATCGACTGCCGCCGCCCGCAATCGCGCCGCGTCGCGCCCTGGCGGCGCGCCGAACAGGCGAGAGTATTCGCGGCTGAATTGCGAGGGGCTTTCGTAACCCACGGCAAAGCCGACGCTCGCGGCGTCGTCCTGTTGGGCGAGGACGCGGCGGCGCGCTTCCTGCAGCCGGATCAGCTTTTGAAACTGCAGCGGACTCATCGCCGTCACCGCTTTGAAATGGCGGTGAAACGAGGAGGGGCTCATATTGGCGACCGCCGCGAGCGTCTCAATGCGGAAGGGCCGCTCGTAATTCTCCTTGATCCATTTGATCGCGCGGTTGATCTGCGACAGGCGGCTGTCGCGAAGCGCGATCTGGCGCAGCATCGCGCCCTGCGGGCCGAGCATCAGGCGATAGAGAATTTCGCGCTCCGCCAGCGGCGCCAGAATCGCAATGTCGCGCGGCCGGTCGAGCAGGCGCACAAGCCGCAAGACAGGATCGAGCAAGTCCGCCGTCAGCGGGCTCACCGCCAAGCCGGCTAATGGTTTCCCCTCGTCCGCGCTTTCGGGCATGTCGAGCAGCATCGCCGCCAGCGTTGCGGGATCGAGGCCGATGCGCATCGCGAGATAGGGCGTCTGTTCGCTCGCCTCGCAGACTTCGGCGCTGATGGGCAAATCGACCGAACCAATGAGATATTTCGCCGAATCATATTCGAAGCGCTTTTCGCCGAGCATGACGCGTTTGCGTCCCTGCGCGACGATGCAGAGCGACGGTTGATGCAAGGATCCCACCGGGACAGTTGGCGCGTTCGCGCGCATCAGCGTTACGCTCGGGATCGCCGTTGGCCATCGCGGGGCGTCGCAATGCCGTTCGATCAAATCGCGCAATTCGTTCAGCATTTCCATTTGGGCTCCCAAGTCCGACCTGCCGTCGGTGCCGGATCGCAGGCAAGTTCGTCCGCTCTCAGATCGGGATTGTGAGAGGATTGTGCAAGAACCTGGCGGCATTCTTCTACCGCTTTGGCGCCTGCGTCTGGCATTCCCGTCGTCCAACAGAAGGAGAATCTCATGAGCAAGACATGGTTCGTCACCGGCGCTTCGCGCGGCATTGGCGCGGCAATCGTGAAAGCGGCGCTCGCCGCCGGCGACAGGGTCGTTGCGACCGGGCGCGATCCGGCGAAAGTGGCGCAGGCTTTCGAGGCGTCGCCGGATAAGTTGCTGATCGCGGCGCTCGACGTCGCCGTCGAGACGCAGGCCGAGGCGGCCGTCGAGGCCGCGCTCGAGCGGTTCGGCGGCGTCGACGTGCTCGTCAACAACGCCGGCTATGGATTGCTGGGCCCCTTCGAGCAAAGCGAGCCAGAGCAAATCGGGCGGCAGTTCGCAACCAATGTGTTCGGCGTGTTCAATGTCACGCGCGCCGTTCTGCCCGTCATGCGCCGGCAGCGCGCCGGACGCATCTTCAACATCACTTCGATCGGCGGCTTGCGCGGCGGGCCGGGCGGCTCGCTCTATAGCGCGACCAAATTCGCGGTCGAGGGTTTTTCGGAATCGCTGGCGCTTGAAGTCGCTGAGTTCGGCATAAAGATGACGCTGGTCGAGCCGGGCTTTTTCCGGACGGATTTTCTCGATGAAAGCTCCATCCGCTACAATGACAGGCCGATCGCCGACTACGCCGCGCTTTCCACGAGGCTCAAAGAGTTCTACGGCCCGCGCAATCATCAGCAGGCGGGCGATCCGGCCAAGCTCGCCAAAGTCCTTGTCGATCTCGCGCGCCACGAGAAACCGCCGCTGCGCTTCGTCGCGGGCTCGGACGCGGCGGCGATGTTCGAGACGAAAATCGCCAGCGTCAAGGCCGAGTTGGAGGCGTGGCGCGCGCTTTCAGTGACGACCGACGGCGAATTCTGATCCTGATGGGTGAAGGACCGCAGCCCTGGTGATCGCCGCGCGCCATTTGCCGGCGCGCCGCCGCCGCATTACAAAAAATGCGACGGCGGAGGTTTTAGGCGATGGTGGAACTGCCCGAAGAGATCGATCCGCTTTGGGTGCGCCTGTGGGCGGCGACATCGGCCCGCATTGGCTTGCCCCGCGCCGGCTCTTCCCTCGCAACCTCGGCTCTGCTGGCTTTTCAGCTTGCGCATGCGCGCGCCAGGGATGCCGTGCATGAACCGCTCGACGTCCAATCGCTTGTCGCGGGGTTGCATGAACGCGGTCTTGGGCCCATGGCCTTGCACAGCGCCGCGCCCGATCGCCATGCCTATCTCGCGCGCCCCGATCTCGGCCGCCGCCTCGATGAACCGTCGCGGGCAAAGCTGGATGCCGCGCCGCGCGGCTATGACATCGCGTTCGCTGTCGTCGACGGTCTTTCAGCGCTCGCGGTCGAGCGTCATGCGCCGCCGCTTCTTGATCAGGTCCTGCCGGAATTGCGCCGTCGCGGCTGGCGGATCGGGCCAGTCGCCGTCGTCGAACAAGGCCGCGTCGCGATCGGCGATGAGATCGGCCAGACGCTTGAGGCCGCGCTTGTCGTGGCGCTGATCGGCGAGCGCCCGGGGCTCACATCGCCCGACAGCCTTGGCGCCTATATCACCTTCGCGCCGGCGATCGGGCGCAACGATTCCGAACGCAATTGTCTGTCGAATATCCGCCCCGAAGGCATGTCCTATGCGGAAGCCGCCGAGCGGTTGCTGCATCTCTGCGCGGAAGCGCTTCGGCGCAAACTGACGGGGGTCCTGCTGAAGGATGACACGCCGGGGTCCGCGCTGCTGGCCGCGCAGGCGTTCCCACAAACGGGCTAAGGGATAAGATCAGGCTTTTGGCGCCTATGCGATGAACGGCGTTGGCGCCTGTAACCCCGGCAGTTCATCATGACTCAACACGCGGCCACCCCAGAGCCAGGCAATGACGCCTCGATCCCGCTTGCGAGGCCGGAAGCCAGTTTGCAGGTAGCGATGCTGCTCAGCATGGCGGGCGGGTTTCTGGATGCTTTCACCTGGCTCGCACATGGCGGCGTCTTCGCCAATGCGCAAACCGGCAATGTCGTATTGCTGGGCGTTTTCGCGGCCGCCGGTCAATGGTCGCAGGCGATGCGCCATGTGCCGCCGATCATCGCCTTCCTGCTCGGCGTGTTCGTCGCGCATCGCTTGCGCGTTCATGGATCGCGGCGCGGCGCGCACCGCGCGGCCTTGTTCAGCTTGTCTTTCGAAATCGTTGTGCTGGCGGTCATCGCAACGCTGCCGTCGCGCTTTCCCGATCTGCCGATCGTCCTTGGGATCGCCTTTGTCGCGACGCTTCAGACGTGTAGCTTCACGATCGTGGAGGATTGGTCCTACAGTTCCGTGATGACGACAGGCAATCTGCGCCGGACGGCGGAGGCGCTGTTCGACGGGACTATGGGGCTCGGCGAGCGCGACGCGCTTCATCAGGCCCGGGTGTTTGCGACGATCTGCGCGACTTTTTGCCTTGGGGCGGGCGTCGGCGCTTTCGTAACCGACCGTCTCGCCAATGCCGCGCTTGCCGCGCCGATCGCCCTTTTGCTCGTCGCGCTGCTGCTATGCCTCAAAAGACCGGCGCACGTCTCTGATGAGACGGCGCCATAGGGAAGGGCGCCCGGCTTTTCAGGAATCGCCGGGCGCCCGATTCGATCGTTGCGCCGCTCAGATCTGCTTGAACGTGATCTTGCCGTCGTCGCCCTTCTTCCAGACGTACCAGACATAGTCGACGGTGGTGCGGTCGCCCTTCTTGTCATAGGCGATGTCGCCAATGACGGTCTTGAACGTCATGCCCGAATGCATGACTTCGGCGATCTTCTTCGGGTCGAGCGAATTGGCCTTTTCTGCCGCCTGCTTGATGATCTGCACGCCCGCATAGGAATAGAGCGTATAGCCCGCCGGGTCGAAGCCGGTCGCCTTGATGGCGGCGACAATGTCCGCCGCCGCCGGATTGTTGCGCGGCTCGGGGCCGAATGACATCAGCGTGCCTTCGACGCCGGGACCGCCGATCGAGGCGAATTCATTGTCGGTGATGCCGTCGCCCGAAATCACGATCGTCTTCACGCCCTGATCGCGCATCTGGCGGATGATCAGGCCGCCTTCGGTATGCAGGCCGCCCCACATCAGATAGTCGGCGCCGGACGCCTTGATCTTCGAGACGATCGCTGAATAATCCTTCTCGCCGGTGTTTACGCCCTCATACAAGACTTCCTTCTTGCCACCGGCGTTCATGAATCCGCGCGCGGCGTCGGCGAGGCCTTGGCCGTAGGTGGTCTTGTCGTGAAGAATC
>NZ_LMUI01000050.1:116847-119259 GCF_009765995.1 Methylocapsa sp. S129 | reverse complement strand
AATGCCGTTGTCGGCATAGACTTCCGACGCCGGAATCGTGACGCCCGAATTGAAGTGGCCGATCACGAATTTGACGCCGTCGCCAACGAATTTATTGGCGACAGAAACGCCCTGTTTGGGATCAGAAACGTCATCGCCTTGTTCGACCTCGATTTTCTGGCCGAGAATGCCGCCGGCGGCGTTGATGTCCTTGGCCGCCTGCGCGACGCCATTGGTCAATTGCGCGCCGAATGAGGCGTTCGCGCCGGTGATCGGGCCGGCGACGCCGAGCTTGATCTGGGCGCTCGCGGCGCCGCTGACGAGGGCGGCCGCAAAAATGATGGCTGCGCCTTTGAGAAACAGGGATTTCATACTAACCTCCAAAAGCGATATGACCGGTAGCGACCGCAAGCTAGCGCGGGCGCTATAACCTGTAAAGAGTGCTTTGATGGTTAGCATTCCGACTCCAGAGGAATCCAGGGCGGGCTCGCTCACGCTGATCGGCGGCGAGCTTGCCTTTGATTTCACCAACACATCCTCCGGGCGCGGATGGCCGGCGCCTACGGAACATTTGCGCTCGGCCGAAAATGTCGTCGCTTGGGCGCGGCACGCCAAAGTGCTGGGGCCGGCCGATGCCGATTGGCTGCGCGGCGCGGTGGCCGCCGACGAGGCGTTGGCGCGACGATTGCTACGGCGCGCGCTCGATCTGCGCGAAGCGCTTTACGCCATTGGCGTCGAGATCGCGGCGGGGAGTCCTGCGCCCGCGCCGCAGGTCGATCGGCTCGCCAAGGAGCATGCGGCCTGCGTCGCCCATGCGAAGCTGACGCCCGACGGCGGCCGCTACATCTGGTCGTGGACGCCGCGCGAGGCCGCTGTCGAGGCGGTGCTGGGGCCGATCGCCCTATCCGCGCTCGCCACGCTGGGCCAGGCGGACCTCACGCGCGTCAAGCGCTGCGAGGGCGAGAAATGCGGCTGGCTGTTCTTCGATACGACCAAGAACAAGAGCCGCCGCTGGTGCGAGATGGAAGTTTGTGGCAATCGCGCCAAACAGAAGCGGCTCGGCGCCCGCATGCGCGGCGGTTGAGTCGCGATCGGCGCTAATAGCTTCGCCCGGCCTGAGTCGTTCCGTAGACGACGAGGGGCATTTTTGAGAAATGCGTCGATCGCGGCCGCGTGCCGATCATGATGATTTTCGGACCGGCCGCCGCGTAGGTTTGCGGCGGGAGATACGCTTGGCCCGGCGCTGGCGCGGCGAATGTCACATTGATGATCGGCGCGCTTCCTCCGAAGCCGAACGGTTCGCTGTCGGCGGCGGGAGAGGGGATTGGCGCATCTTGAGATTCCAGGGAAATGAACTGGGGCTGTCGATCCCGACCCTGGCGAAAGGCCCTGGAATCCCTCGGCCCGAAGCGCGCCGCTTCCCGGATATGATTGGCCATGCTCGCGCGCACGGTTGGGATGGCGCTATGCCCGCCGGCGACGATGGCAAAGCCGGCGCTCGCCGAATCGAGCGCGGCGAAAGTTAGAGCGATTGCAAGGCCGATCGACCAGATTTTCATGGTCACTCCATCGATGAGGCGGCCTCCTCGACGCCGATTGTATCGGCAGAGGCAATGAGCGTGCAAGCCCCGTCAAGAATTCGCATGGCGCCGCCGCCCGCCTGGCATAGAATGGGCTGCGCATTTCCGCTTCGAGGACTCGCGATGTCAGGCCGCTTTTTTCTGGGACTCGCATGCGCCCTTCATTTGCTGACGACGGGCGCGCGCGCCGACACGCTGCGGCTGCCGGCGAACCTGACCGATCTCAGTTCCGAGGAGGGAGAAAGGTTCTTTCATGAGAGCCAAGCGCTGGAGGCTTATTTCCCGATCGCCGCCAATTTCGTGACGCAGAAGACGCAGGCCTATTGCGGCGTCGCCAGCATCGTCATGGTGCTCAATGCGCTGCATGCGCCGGCCCCCTCGACGCCCGAATATCAGCCCTACCATACCTTCACGCAGGATAATTTTCTCGACGAACATACGGACGCCGTGCTGCCCCGCGACCTCCTCGCCAGGCAAGGCATGACGCTTGATCAGCTCGGCGGATTGCTCGCGCTCCATTCCGTTGCGATCGAGGTTCATCACGCCGCCGACGGCGGTCTCGACGCCTTCCGCGCCGCGGCGCGCGATTATCTCGGCGCGAAGGACCATTTCGTCATCGTGAACTATCTGCGCAAAGCAATCGGGCAGGAGATCGGGGGTCATATATCGCCCCTAGCGGCTTATGACGAGAAGGCGGACCGGTTTCTCGTCCTCGATGTCGCGCGCTACAAATATCCGCCCGTCTGGGTGAAGGCGTCCGATCTCTTCGATGCGATGAACACGATTGACGTCGTCAATGACAGCAAGACGCGCGGCTATGTCTTGATCGCCAAAAGCGCCGTCCCGCAATGAA
>NZ_LMUI01000050.1:0-116741 GCF_009765995.1 Methylocapsa sp. S129 | reverse complement strand
CCCCAACCGCCGGCGGCCCCGCCGAACGTCATGGGCAATCCTTTCGTGGTCTTGCTGCCCGCGCATGCGGCGCTCTCTGCGATTGCCCTGCTGATCGGTCCGTTCCAGATCCTGGCGGGTCCGGATCGCGGGCGTGGCTGGCATAGGCTACGCGGGCGCATCTATGTGATTTGCTGTCTGCTTTCGGCGCCTCTGGGGCTTGTTCTCGCCTTCGGCGCGACGACAGGCCCCATCGCCACCGCGGGCTTCGGCTTGCTTTCCATCGTGTGGTTCGCTGTCACCGCGCTTGGATACAGGGCGGCTGTGGAACGCCGGTTTGACGCGCATCGCCGCTGGATGATCCGCAGCTACGCCCTCACGTTCGGCGCCGTTACGCTGCGGATCTATCTGGCGTTCGCGATTGCGACGCATCTTGATTTCGACACGGCCTATCGGGCGATTTCCTTTCTCTCCTGGATTCCCAACCTGATCTTCGCTGAACTCTTGTTGCAACGATCAGGCAGCGGCCCGCTCAAGGTCTTTTGAAGAAGCCGGATTCTTACGGAAAACCGTACGACAATTTTCCGCCATCCTTCCTAGCGGTTCGCTCCATCATAGCGTTTCTGCGCCTTGATCACGTCGCCGATATGCATTTGCGCCCATATCTGCAATGCCTCGACCGTCGCCGCGAGCGTGCGTCCCAGCGGGGTGATCGAATATTCCACCGTGACGGGCACGGTCGGCGTCGCCTTGCGTGCGACAAGGCCGTCGCGCTCCAGCGCTTTGAGCGTTTGCGAAGCCATTTTTTGCGTCAGGCCTTCGATCTCGCGGCGCAATTGATTGAAACGCAACGGATTCTCGGCGAGCAGTCCGAGCACCAGCACGGTCCATTTGTCGGCGATCCGATCGAGAACCACGCGGGTCGGGCATTTCTCGCTATAGGGGTCGGGAGGCTGGTGCGCGGCGCGCGGTTTCGCCGAGGAAATCAGGTCTCGCGGCGGTGCCTTCTTTACAGCGAGGTCTCTTTGCAGCATTTGATACCTCATCGACATCTAGTATCTAAAACATACCACAAAGGAGACCACAATGAAAGTTGCCCTGATCGGCGCCTCCGGCCAGGCCGGTTCGCGCCTTCTCACCGAACTCGTGCGTCGCGGCCACACGGTGACCGGCATCGCCCGTCATCCTGAAAAGATCGCCGCCGTTCCCGGCGTGACGGTCAAGAAGGGCGATGTTTTCGATAAAGACAGCCTCGCGGCGCTGCTGAAGGGGCATGATGTCGTCATCAGCTCGGTGCACTTTTCCGCGAGCGATCCCCATATTCTGATCGAGGCGATGCGAGCATCGGGCGTCAAGCGCTACTTTGTCGTGGGCGGCGCCGGCAGCCTGGAAGTTGCGCCGGGCGTGAAGCTCATCGACACGCCGCAGTTTCCCGCGATCTACAAGACGGAAGCAGGCAAGGGCGGCGAATTCCTCGACCTTCTGCGGCAGGAGAAGAGCCTTGACTGGACCTTCCTGTCGCCCTCCGCGATGTTTGTGCCCGGCGAGCGCACCGGGAAGTTCCGGCTCGGCAAGGATCAGCTTCTGACCAACGACCAGGGCAGCAGCATTTCCTTCGAGGATTACGCGATCGCCGCGGTCGACGAATTGGAAAAGCCGGCGCATTCGCGCCAGCGGTTTACCGTCGGTTATTAAGGAATCAGCGGGCCGCGCGCGGCCAGGCGGCGCGATAGGCTTTCTCGACATAGGGACCGCAGGCGAGCGGCTCATAGAGCTTCTCGCCGGCGGCGACATCGCGCGTCAGCGGAATGATCGTCGCGTCGTAATCGGGATTGGCGAAGAAGGGCACGGAGATGCGATCCTGGCCGGTGCGATTGGCGACGCGGTGCGGCGTCGAGATGAAACGGCCACTGGTCCAGCGCTGCATCATGTCGGCGATATTGATGACGAAACTGCCTGGAATCGGGGTTGCGCGAATCCATCGGCCGGCGCGATTGCGCACGTCGAGGCCGCCAACCTGATCCTGCAACAAAATGGTGAAGGCGCCCGTGTCGGTATGCGCCTCGACACCCTCGGCGTCCGAATCGGGCCGTTGCGGCGGATAGTGCAGGAGCCGCAACTGGGTCAGGGGCTTGCGAAAGAAGGGACGAAAATAATCGTCGGGCAGACCAAGGCCGCGCGCGAAGGCGCCGAGAAGCCGGTGCGAAAGGGCGGTCACGGCGCCGTAATAGGCCTCCATCGCGGCGCGGAAAGCCGGCGCCTCGGCGGGCCAGCGGTTGGGGCCGACCATCACATTGCCGGCGCGCACGTCAGGGTCGTCTGGACCAAGCTCAAGCATCATCTGGAAGGCTTCGAGCATGCGGCGCGGCACGTTCGGACCTTTGATGCCTATCGGCACATAGCCGCGAAAATTCGGCGAGGTGGCGACGTCGAGCGCGTCGCGCTCGGCCTGGGGCCGTGCGAAGAACCAGCGCCCTGCCTCAAAGACCGCGTCGACCATGGCGGCCGGGACGCCGTGATCGACGACGTAGAAGAAGCCTGCGGTCTCGCAGGCGAGGGCGATCTCCGCCGCGATCTTGTCGACATCAGCGGATCGTCCGCCCATGAGCGCGGCGATATTGATCACCGGAATTTCAACGAAGTCCGCCTGCGGCATGCGCGTATTCCTGACGTCCAAGGACGCATACGCCGCCTATCATTGTCGTGAAGCCGCTGCAATACGGACTATTCCATCAGCGCCGTATTCTCAGGATTGGCGGGATCACAGACGACCGCCAGCGTGTCGTCTTTGCGCGGGACGGCGAGACGCGAAACCGTGGCTTCGATTGTCGTGTCGAAAGGCGTTGCCCCGGCGGGCGGGCTGACGCGCATGGTCAGACGCGCGACCGGGTCTTCGTTGATCGTTTCGCCGGTGTCGGCCACAACAAGAACCTTGGCGGAGCAACGCACGCCATCGACGCCTTCCATGAAAGTGGCGCTGTCGACATTGCCGTTGCAGCCCATCAACGCCAAAGCCGCCCCGAAAATCCAGACATGTCGCATTCTGCGCCCCATCCCTACCTTGCCGCCGGCTCTCGCCTGAGACATTGCTATCGGTGGCGATTTACGGGACGCTCCAGGCGATCTCGTGCGCGGGCAATTACGTCGCTTGTGACAGCGCCAAGCCAAGCAGCGTCACGCCGCTGAAACAGGGTAGGGCGGTTATTTCGCCGCATCCCATGCGGCGCCATTGTCGGGCGACCTCACCCAGGCGCCGGGCTTGGTCGTGTCGGCGGCGCCGAGCGGACATTGCACCATGACGCTGTCGCTCCAATGGCCGAATTTGAAGCCGATCGAGGGCAGCACGCCGACGCGGCGGAAGCCGCAGGCTTCATGGAGGCGCAGCGAGGCCTCGTTGGCGCCGTCGATATAGCCGATCATCTGGCGATAGCCGGCCGCCGCGCAAGCCTCGATCAGCGTCGGCAGAAGGCGGCGGCCGATGCCTTCATGCAAATGGTCGGGGTGGACATAGATCGAATGTTTGATCGTGTAGCGATAGGCCGGCCGCTTGCGGAACGGCACGGCATAGGCGTAGCCGGCGACCGCGCCGTCGATGTCGGCGACCAGATGCGGCAGGCGCTTGCGCCGCATCGTCTTGCGCCGCCGCTTCAGATCCTCGCCGTTCAGCGGCTCGGGTTCGTAATCGCCGAGATCCTCGACGCCGCGCGTGATGTGATGCTCATAGATGGCGAGCATCGCGGGCACATCCGCGTCGGTCGAAGGGCGGATGACGATATTTCGGGATAGTTCCAACATGGCGCTCACAAGGTTCGCGGACTATTCGCGCATGACATAGGTGTAAAACCGGATCAAGCCGCTCGCTTCGACTTCGCGGTAAACGCCCTGAATTTCCGCTTCGAAGCCGGGAAAAAGATTGGCGCTTTTCTCGAACACTTTGAAATAATCGAGCATCGGCTGGGCCCGCGCGTCGATGCGCTCGCCCGGCACGATCGTGCCGATGCCCGGGGGATAGACAAGCATCAGCGTTGTGGCGATGCGCCCTTCGGCGCGTTCGATCGGGAGATAGTCGACCTTGTTGCGCGTGAGCTGGCGCACCGCCTCATGCGGGGGCACGACCATTTCGGGCAAATGCTGCGGCGCGAACTGGCCGCGCTGCAAGGCCGAGGTGTCGGCGTCGCGGTGAAAGGCATGGAAGTCGGCGCATAGATCGCGCAGGCGCGCGCCGCGATAGCGTTGCGGCCGGCGCCGCACGAATTCGGGCATCGCGTCTTCGAGCGGCGCATTGTCGTCATGCAACCGTTTGAAGGCGACGAGCGCGCTCAGCAAAGTACCGGCCTTACTGGATTCAACCCCGGGCGTGAGGAGAAACAACAGCGAATTGAGATCGTTCTTTTCCGGCACCACGCGATTCTCGCGCAAATATTGCGCGACGATCGGCGCCGGGACGCCCTTCTCTGCATAGGCGCCGGTCTGGCGATCGAAGCCGGGCGTCAGCAGCGTCAATTTGTTCGGGTCGGTCATCGCATAGCCCGGCGCGACATGGGCGAAGCCGTGCCAGGCCGCGCCCGGCGTCAGCTCCCAATAGCGGGGATCGGCGGCAAGATCGTCGGTTGGCACGCTTTCCCACGCGACGCTTTCTGGATTGGCGTCGTGTGCGCCATCGCTGGCCGCCGGCGTTACGCGATCGGCGACGAAAGGATCGAAGAACCAGCGCCGGGCCGGATCCTTTTCCTTTTCCTCAAATTCGCGGCGGATCGCGCGCACTTTCTTGCGCAATTCGATGCCGAGCTTGATCGTATCGTCCCACAGGATTTCGCCCGATCGCCCTTTCATCATCTGCGCGCCGACGTCGAGCGAAGCGAAGATCGGGTAAAAGGGCGACGTCGAGGCGTGCAGCAGGAAGCTTTCGTTGAAGCGCCGATGCTCGACGCGTCTTTCCTGCCCTCGGATGTGACTGTCTTTCGTGTGGATCTGCGATGCCTGCGAGAAGCTGGCAAGCTGCTTATGGGTGGATTGCGTCGCGATAATGCCGGGCGCGTCGGCGCCGAGGTTTTTCAATCCCATCGCGAAGCGGCCGGCATAGAGCGGGTGGAATTTCATGAAGCCCGCCCAGGCCTCGTCGAACAGGATGTAGTCGCAGAGATGGCCGATCTTTTCGAGGATCATCGCGGCGTTATTGATCGTGCCGTCATAGGTGCATTGTTCGATGACGGCGACGCGGAACGGCCGCTCGCGTTTCCACGCTGCCTTGTCCTCGATCAGCGGATTGACGCGGATTTTCTCGCGGATCGCCGTCTCGTCGAGCGCCTCATGATAGATCGGCCCGATCAGGCCGTAAGCGTTCCGGTCCGTTTCGAGAAAGATTGGAATCGCGCCGCCAAGAAACAGCGCGCCATGATGGGCGGCCTTGTGATTGTTGCGGTCGAACAGGACGAGATCGCCCTCCGCCACCAAAGCCGAAAGCACGACCTTGTTGGAGGCCGACGTGCCGTTGAGCACGAAATAGGTTTTCTCGGCGCCGAAAATGACGGCGGCTTCTTTCTGCGCCTGCAGCGCAGGGCCCTCATGGACGAGCAAATCGCCCAATTCGAGCACCGAATTGTCGAGATCGTCGCGAAAGACCGCTTCGCCCAGATGCTGCACGAAGATACGGCCGATCGGGCTGCGGTTGTAGAAAATGCCGCCGTTATGGCCGGGGCAGGTCCAGAGCTGATTGCCCTCCTCGGCATAGTCGACGAGGGCGCCGAAAAACGGCGTCTTCAAGGTTTCGGCATATTGCTTGAGGCGGCTGACGAGGCCGCGCGCGATGAATTCGGGCGTTTCCTCGGCAAGGAAGACATAGCCGTCGATGAAATCCAGCACTTCGACCGGGATATCCTCCAGTCGCTTGCGGCGCACCATGATGACGATCGGCATTTCGAGGCCGCGTTTGCGCATCAGATTGATGAGCGCGGCCGCCTTGCCGTCGATGCCGCGCTTGCCCCAATCGACCACCATGCAGCCAATGGCGGCGTCGGTCTGAACCGCAATCGCCGCGTCCTCGAACCGGCGCGCCCTGATGACTTCGAAGCCAAGCTTCTCAACCGCCGTGACGATCTGTTGGACCCTCGCGCCCTCCAGATCGTCGGGATCGAAGGCGGGCGCGCAGACGAGCACGGTGAGATGTCTGAAAAAATCCATGCGGCCCGATTCCCCGATAAAAAATCACCGTCGCCGCAGAGTTTGACAGTTTCGCGACAGAGGCGCGGCAAATCGGGCCGCGCCGACTTCATAGCGCGCGCGAGCGCCTTGCGCGATTGTATCGGGCGCGCCCCTGCGCGCGCTACGAAGCCTTTCCGGGGTTCATTCTTCCCTGACCGGCTTCGATGCGCCCGCAGCGGCGGCGGCGATCCGAATGGACCGTGGAATTCTCAGGTCGTCTTCTTCATATTGTTCATGACGAGGCCGACGACCGCGGTCACGATGGCCCCGGCTACGCCGCCGCCGACCAGTTGCCCGGCCATGGCGCCAATATCCACGCCGCCGGCGCCTCCCGAGAGCATCGGAATGAGCGAGGTCAGCAGCGTCCCGCCGGCGATGCCGCCGACCGCGCCGGCGACCGTATTGCCGGCGGTTCCCAGACTCACATTGCTGGCTGCGCCGCCTGCGGCATTGCCGCCGATCGCGCCGCCGATCAATTGGATGATGATATTGATGAGAGTGCCCGACATATTTTTTCTCCCTGTAAACGCCCCCGGGTTTGAAATGGCCCCGCTTCTCTATGTTGGGCCGCCCTGACGGGTCGTCCAATACCGAGGTTAGCGCGTAATTTGTCATCGCGCTACGGCCGGGGCGATCGGCAGAGGGGAGGGCGCAATCAGACCGCCGCGCTCGTTGGCCCGGTCGTATCAGGATCGTATCGATGGAGGATGAAGCGGAGCATGCGCGACCGGGGTTTCCACGGTCGAGGATCGTTCCTGGAGCTCATCGGCGGCGCGGCAGCCTGTTTCGGATATTGCCGCGGCGGAAATTTCACTTCTAAGGCATAGAGTCACAACCTCGCCGGCGGAAAAATCCCGCCGGCGAAAGCTGTTCGATAAAATGTTCAGACGGCCTTGAGATTCGTCGCCGACGACTTGCCGGTCCGCTTGTCGGCGGTCTCGTCGTAGCTGATCTTCTGACCTTCATTCAGGCTGCGCAATCCAGCCTGTTCGACGGCGCTGATGTGGACGAATACGTCCTTGCCGCCATTGTCCGGCTGAATAAAGCCATAGCCTTTTTCGCCGTTAAACCACTTCACAGTTCCCGTAGCCATATTCATTCCTTGACGTCAGTATCGAGTTTGGCCTGCTCGCGCGGGCCGGGTTGATCGCGTTTGATAGAGGTCTTGAGCAGGGCCATGGTAGGGGCGCGGCAAAGTCTTCGGCCTAAACGTGATGCGACCTTGTAGCGCATGGCGTGGGCAAAGTCCATGTGAGGGCCGGAAGGGCGCGATCTCCACTTCTTGTGGTTGATTGGCAACGGTATTTCAGGAAGAACTTCACGATGGGTCGGTCGCGGCAACCTGCTTCGCTTTCGAGTCAAACCAACGGCAGTTGCTCAAATCGGCGCGTTGCCGATCTCACTTCACGGTCCCAACCGTACTCTTGATCTCGCCGCGCACGAAGTGGACAAGCGAAGGCTTCTTAGCTAAATAATCTTAGCTAAGCGAGGGGCCATGAAAACTGTCACGATTCACACGGCAAAGACGACGTTGTCGCAGCTTCTTGCACTTGTCGAGGCGGGTGAGGAAATCGTGCTGGCGCGCGGCAAGAAACCGATCGCCAAGCTGACGCCCTTCCAACCGCCCGCGACAAAGCGCCGGTTTGGCGCGCTCAGCGGAATCATCAGCGTCGGACCCGAATTCTTCGATCCGCTGCCCGAGCAGCAGTTGGCCGCGTGGGAGCAGTGACGTGCAATTGCTGCTCGACACACACGCGTTTCTTTGGTGGCTGGCCGGCGACGACGCACTGTCCGCCGCCGCTAAATCGGCGATAGCGGACGAAGGCAATGGCATATTCGTCAGCGCCGCGTCCGCCTGGGAAATAACGACGAAACATCGCATCGGCAAACTGCCCGGCCTCGCCGCCATTGTCGGCGATCTCGAAAGGGCAATCGCCGACCAGGGATTCCTTGGCCTGCCGATCAGCCTTCGACACGGCCAGGTCGGTGGAGCCTTGCCAGGTCCTCACCGCGATCCGTTCGACCGAATGCTGATCGCCCAGGCAATGCTGGAAAATCTTGTTCTCGTCTCGAACGAGCAAATCCTCGACGCCTATGGCGTCGGGAGATTGTGGTGACGCGGCCGGCGGTCAATTCATGATTTTCGGCAGCGCTTTGGCGAGCGTGTCGACCGCGAGGCGCACGCGAAGCGGCAGATGCGGCGTTTGCGGCCAAAGGGCGTGAATATCGAAAAGGAGGCCCGGCCGATTGCCGAGCACGCGGACGAGTTCGCCGGAAAGGACGCGCTCGCGGATCAGCCAGCATGACAGCCATGCGAGCCCCATGCCGGCGACGGCGGCGTCAGCGATCGCCTCCAGATCGTCGAAGCGTAGCCGGGCCTTCGGCATGATCGCAACGGGCGGCGCGCCTTCGACCGGAAACCGCCAGTGGAGATCGTATCCCGATCGTCCATAGGCGATGGCGTCGTGATCTCGAATCTCGTCGATGGTTCGCGGCGTTCCGCGCGCCTTGAGATAGGCCGGCGCGGCGCAGACCGTCATGCGCTGATAGGCGATCCGGCGGATCATCAGTCCCGCTCCATCGCCTGGCGCGCCGTTGCGGATGGCGAGATCGAAACCGTCTTCCCTCAGATCGACCAGCCGGTCGCTGAAATTGAGATCGAGCTCCAGTTTCGGGTGCTGGCGCGCCAGATCCGTGAGGATCGGCGCGACGCAGCGGCGGCCGAACAACATCGGCGCCGAGACGCGCAACCGCCCAGCGACCTCCCGCCGTCCCGAATCGAGCATCGCTTCGCCCATGCGGATCTCATCAAGAGCCCGCAAGCAACGTTCGTAAAAGGCCTGACCGTCCTCGGTCAGGTTCTGGCTTCGCGTGGTTCGATGAAACAGGCGGGCGCCGAGGCGCGTCTCCAGGCGCGCGATAGTTTTGCCCACCGCCGAGCGCGACAGGTTTAGCCGGGCGGCGGCGGCTGAAAAACCTCCCGCTTCCACGGCTTCGACGAAGACGGATACGCCGTTTAAACGATCGCTCATGGGTCTCGATTGTCGATCTTGCAGCTACAATAGATGGAAAGATTATCGCCACTGCCGACCAAAAAGCAACGGTATCCTCTGTTCAGACTGCCCAAAGGGCGCCCCCAACAATGGAGATGGATATGACCGAGACGATGCGACGCTGGACCATGGATGCGCTCGGCCGCGACCGGCTGACGCTGGCGGCGACCCCCGTTCCCCAACCGGCGGCGGGCGAGATTCTGGTCAAGGTTTCGGCCGTCTCGCTCAATTATCGCGACAAGATGGCGATCGAGACCGGCATGGGCTTGGCGCTGTCGTTTCCCTTCTCTCCCGCCTCCGACATGGCGGGAATCGTGGAAGCCGTCGGCGGCGGCGCGACGCGGTTCAAACGCGGCGACCGCGTGATTTCGACCTTCTCGCCCGGCTGGATCGACGGGCTCAACGCCGGCACGGCGCGGAGGCCGCCCTACCAGACGCTCGGCGGTTTTTACCAGGGCGTCCTTTCCGAATATCTCGCGCTCCCAGAAGACTGGCTATCGGCGGCGCCGACGAGTCTCAGCGACGCCGAGGCCAGCACTTTGCCCTGCGCGGCGTTGACGGCCTGGTTCGCGCTTGTCGAACGCGGCGCCCTGCGCGTCGGCCAAACCGTCCTCGTGCATGGCACCGGCGGTGTCGCCCTGTTCGGCTTGCAGATCGCCAAAGCGCATGGGGCCGAGGCGATCGTCGTGTCCCGCAGCGACGACAAACTCGTCAGAGCCAAGGCGCTTGGCGCCGCGCATGGCGTCAATCGCAACGCGGGCAATTGGGTCGAGGCGGTTTATGGACTGACGGGGGAGCGCGGCGTCGACCATATTCTCGAAACCGTCGGCGGCGCCAATCTCGGGCGCTCGATCGAGGCGGCGGCGGTAGGCGGGCGCATTTCGGTCATCGGCGTGCTGGAAGGCTTCGAAGTGTCGGGCCCGGTCGGCCCGCTGATGCTGAAAGGCGTTGCGATTCAAGGCATCGGCGTCGGCCACCGCCGGGCTCTGGAAGATATGACCCGCACGATCGACCGCCTGGCGCTGAAGCCCGTCATCGACGCGCGCTACAAGCTCGCCGATCTGCCGCGGGCCCTCGACCATCTCGATCGCGGCCCGTTCGGCAAGATTGTCGTGGAGATGGTCTGACCTCCAGTCGCTCCGCGCGGCGACAGCGATCTCCCCACGAGGAGCGCTGTCGCCGCCGATTCTGACGCCTCTCTTCCTTATGGCGCTTGAAACTTTCGCGCCTTTGATTCGTTACTTCGCGCAGGGCCGTCGCAGGAGGCGATCATGGCAAGCGCGCGCATTGGCATCCTTTCGCTCATCGGTTTGACGTTTGCTCTGTTCGCGGCGCCCGCTTCGGCCGGCGACAGTTCGGGCGGCGCACAGGGCGCACGCGCGCTGATCGAGCGGCAGCTCGACGCCTTCGCCCATGACGACGCCGCGGCGGCTTATGCGCTTGCCGCCCCCGCGATCAAGACGATGTTCGCCGATCCCGATACTTTCCTCGCCATGGTTCGCGGCAGCTATGCGCCGGTCTACCGCCATCGCAGCGTCGATTTTGGCGAAGCGGAGGTTGAGGGCGACAATGCTTCGCAGATCCTGACGATCGTCGACGACGACAATGTGGTGTGGAAAGCGCTCTACAAGCTCGCGCGCCAGCCCGACGGCTCCTGGCTGATCAACGGCTGCGTGCTGATCAAATCGACGGATTCTTCGACGTGAACGGTGTCTATCGCGCAAGAGTCTCCTCAGCCTTGCCGTCATCGCCGTGCTTGTCACGGCCATCCACGCCGAGCCGTATCCGCTAACCTTGCAAATTGTTTGCAACGGCGCCGCGTGCGGACGAATGCTGCGCATTCGCTCGGGGATGGCCGTGACAAGCACGGCCATGACGATTGGGAGGGCGAGTGACGCATTTTCCTTGACTTGTTGCGCCGCATCATTCATGAGGACGTCACCGCCTGATGGCGGTCGATGCGCGCCGGCTGCGTGAAGGATGTCCAAACGTCCTCCTGCTGAGCGCCTGTTTGAATGCCGCTCGACAGCCCAGACACGCAGGGCGTCCCTCTCAACAAACCTCTTGCCGCAGCGCTGGAATCCTCCAGCGCCCTACGCGGCTGTTTGAAAGAAAATTAAATTGGAAAACTTTAACGGCTTCGGCCTTGCCGCGCCGCTCGTCACCGCTGTGACTCAAATGGGTTACACCAAGCCGACGCCGATCCAGGCGCAGGCCATTCCCGCTCTGATGGCGGGGCGCGATCTCATTGGCATCGCCCAGACCGGAACCGGCAAGACCGCCGCTTTCGCTCTGCCGATCCTCAACCACCTCCTGACCCATCCCCGCGCCGCGCCGCGCGGCGGCGCCCGCGTGCTCGTCTTGAGCCCGACGCGCGAACTCGCCAGCCAGATCGCCCAGAGCTTTCGCGACCTGAGCGCGGGCCTGCCGTTCGCCATCGCCGTGGTGTTTGGCGGCGTGCCGCATGGCGCGCAGATCAAGGCTTTGGCCAAAGGCCTCGATGTTCTCGTCGCGACCCCTGGCCGTCTCGTCGATCATATGGACGCGCGCGTCGCGCAGCTTCGCGACACGGAATTCTTCGTCCTCGACGAAGTCGACCAGATGCTCGATCTCGGCTTCGTCAAATCGATCCGCCGCGTCGTGCGCGACCTGCCGAAAAAGCGCCAGAACCTGTTCTTCTCCGCGACCATGCCGACCGACATTCGCAAACTCGCGGGCGAATTGCTGCACGATCCGCTGGAAGTCGCCGTGACGCCGATCGCCAAGACGGCCGACCGCGTCGAACAGCAGATCATTTTCGTCGACGGTCCGCGCAAGCGCGACATGCTCGTCGAATTGTTCAAGGACGAGAAAATGTCGCGCACGCTCGTCTTCACGCGCACCAAGCGCGGCGCCGACCGCGTCGCCCAGACTTTGGATGAAGCGGGGATTAGCGCGCTCGCCATTCACGGCAACAAGAGCCAGGGCCAGCGCGAACGCGCGCTCGCCTCCTTCCGCGCCGGCAATGCGCGTGCGCTCGTGGCTACCGATATCGCCGCGCGCGGCATCGATATCGATGGCGTCACCCATGTCGTCAATTTCGAATTGCCCGATGTCGCCGAAGCCTATGTGCACCGGATCGGGCGTACCGCCCGCGCTGGCCATGAAGGCAATGCGATTTCGCTTTGCGATGGGACGGAGCGCGATCTGCTGCGCAACATCGAACGCCTGACGCGCCAGCGCATCTTCACGATCGACCGGCGCGGCGTCAACGGCCCGGCCCCGGCGCCGGTCATCCGCAAGGCGACGACGACTCCGACGCCTGACCGACCGCATCACGCGCCCCATAATGATCCCCGACGCGCCCAGAACGGCCGCCCCGGCCAGCCGCACCGCGCCCGCCAGGGCCAACGCACGCGACCGGCCTTCCAGGCGAAGACCGCGCCGGCGAGGTAAAACGCGGGGGCGCCGGATAATTATCAGGCGGCGCCCTATCGTCATTGCGAGCGGAGCGAAGCAATCCAGAGATCGAGACGGTCACTGGATTGTTCGATACGCTTGCAAAGGCAATGATTACATCGGGAAGACGATGCCGCGAGCCTGACTGCGAAACTCCCAATGGACGCGGCGCAGACGAGCAACCGTCACGACCTCTGGATTGCTTCGCTCCGCTCGCAATGACGACCTAGCGGCGGCATTCGCGTCGACGAAGCTCAATCGTCGCCTCTCGTCATCCGCATGATGTCCTCGGTCGAGACGTCGCAAATGGGCCGTCGGCGACTCATATCCTCAAGCCGCAGGCGATAGGCATCCTCGCCGCTGACGACAGCCTCCGCTTCGATAATCACGCCGCGTTCAGGCCGAACACGCACGGTCACGCGGTCGCCGGGTCGAATCCCCGCAGCGTCGCGGATGGCTTTGGATAGGGTGACTTGGCCTTTCACCGTGACCGTGGTTGCCATTTTTTGGCTCCGTGGGACCAATCCAAGCTAGGCACCGGACGTGAATGTTTGGTCATATTGTACCATCCCAACCGTCAGAGTCATGGCGAGAAGCGAGAAAATCCTTCGTGGGCCATAGTTGCCTATTCTTGGGGCGGGTTATTAATTTGCCATGCAAGTCTACCGTTAAGGCCTTATCCGCCACGGTGTAGCGACGTTCTTTCATAAGAGGATCGAAATATGCAATTCGGTAAGATGATGTGATCGTGATTTCGCCGGACCCGTCAAACATGCGATGGTGCGTAGCGCACAAAAGAACGCCGTTTCTAGGGTCAATTTGCTCGTACGGTTTCGCTTCGCTCCAAGGTTTAACGTGAGCACCCTCAAGCGATGACTCGAAGCTCAAGCCGCAAAAGGCGCACTTGGAGCTATATATCCTGAGGAGCGCACTCTTGAACGCGCGCTGCACATCTCCCCTCGCACGAACGAGCTGATAAATGTTGGGAGCATCATTCGGGTTCTCGATCAGACCGTCAACGGCGCTCGAATATTCGTTACTATCGTCCTTTTGGACGTAGCCAAAGATTGCGGCGATACCTCCCTTGTCGACGTTGACCCTCTTTCCAATGCGAAGTTGCGGGCAATCGCGGAACTCAGTCTCGGTTTCAAATTTGATATAGCCATGGTCGTCAAACAGTGCGCCAGGAAATTCCGTTAGTTCGCGATAAAATTTCCCAGTGTTACTATAAAGTGCGTGCTTCGCGTTTACTTGCCATTTGCGGTTTAGGTACTTCGCCTTTGGCCCGGCTTCTAAAACGCTCATCCTTGAGCCTCCTCAATCGGCATTCCTCGAATAGCCGTTGATTCGAGTATACGGTTTACGTAAAGGGCGTGGCATACTCGTGCCGGTTGTCAATATGCACCCGCGCGGATCATGTAGTATCCGTCAACCTACAAAAGCCCCCACCATGAATGGCGATCGGACACAGTACGAGCGGTCGATTGCGGATCGAAGGTCGCTCGCTAACGGCTGAGTTGTCGCAGGGTGGCGTCGCCATGACACACGTCAAACGGTTTTCCAAGCGGACTACGATTACCTTTGGATCGGTGATGATCAAGCGGGCCACACTGCCCGTCGAGGAGATACGGCGCAACATCGCGTCTGGAAACTCAGCTCTTGAGCGTGCATTGGAGGCATTCCCCAAACCGGGCGTGAGGCTGTCGCGGGCGAGGAATATTCCGTTTTAGCGCGCCGATCCGACGGAGCCTCGCATCCTGATCCGCGAATTAAACGGTCGCAGCGAGAGCGTCTCTCTCATTGACGGCGAGTTCAAACTCGCTGAATGATGGTGTTCAGCGTGGGCCAAATGCCGGGCAGAAAAGGAATCGACGTAACAAATTCTTTCTGAAAATCAGTATTTATGCTATCCTTTCTTTCCCTCGCTTTCCCAAAAAGCGCATATGCAAGGAGCCCCGCATTGGACACGCCCGCCCCCGCCATTCCCAAAGAGCCCCGCCTAACCGCCCACGATCGCGTCATCCGCCGCGACCGCATTTTTGCGCGCATGCTGGAAGGCCAGCCCTATCATGCGATCGCCGCCGCCGAGGGGATCACGCAGCGCCACGTGCGCAAGATCGTCCAGGAGGCGCTGAAAAAGGACAATGTCGATCCCAAGCAGGACTTCGTCCTGGTGCAGATCGCGCGGCTCGAGGGCGCGCTGCGGTTGATCGAGCAGAAAATGCTCGAGGGAAAACTTAACGCTATCGATCGTCTGGTCAAAGTGCTCGAAAGGCTCGATCTCTATTATGCGCAAACGGAGGCTCCATCGTCCCTCGCCCGTCGCGACCCCTGGGAAAGCGCGGGCATGCTGGCTGGCATCGACCGCATCGCCGCGACCCGCGCCGCGGTCGCCGCGCGCTTCATCGGCTCGGATAGGGGCGACGAAATTTCGATGCGGAAGCCCAATGAGGGTCAAGCCTTTGATTTCGCTCGTTTCGCGGATAGAACTGATGTTCCTGCGGAGCGAAAATCAAGGACTTAGCGCGGGTTTTGACGGACCGGGCAGGGACCGTTGAGCGTCCGGGCTGTTCCGCGGTCGCTCCTTCTCCCGATTCTCGGGAGAAGGGCGCACCCCGCTCATCCCATCGCGTAGTCGATCACCGAGCGGATCGACTTGCCTTCGTGCATCAGGTCGAACGCCTTGTTGATGTCGGCGAGCGGCATTTTATGGGTGATGAGATCGTCGATGTTGATCTTGCCCTCCATATACCAGTCGACGATCTTGGGGACGTCGGTGCGCCCGCGCGCGCCGCCGAACGCCGTGCCTTTCCAGACGCGTCCGGTGACGAGCTGGAAGGGGCGCGTCGCGATTTCCTGGCCCGAGGCGGCGACGCCGACGATGACGCTGGTGCCCCAGCCGCGATGGCAGCATTCGAGCGCCTGGCGCATGGTGTGGACATTGCCGATGCATTCGAACGAGAAGTCGGCGCCGCCGCCGGTCAGATCGACGAGCGCCTGCACGACCTTGTCGCGGCCGATCTCGTCCGGGTTGACGAAATGGGTCATGCCGAATTTTTTGGCGATGGCCTGGCGCGCCGGATTGAGGTCGACGCCGATGATCTTGTCGGCGCCGGCCATGCGCGCGCCCTGGATGACATTGAGGCCGATGCCGCCCAGGCCGAAGATGACGACATTGGCGCCGGGCCAGACCTTGGCGGTCCAGATCACCGCGCCGATGCCGGTGGTGACGCCGCAGCCGATGTAGCAGATCTTGTCGAAAGGCGCGTCCTCGCGCACCTTGGCGAGCGCGATTTCGGGCAGCACGGTGAAATTGGCGAAGGTCGAGCAGCCCATATAATGGAACAGCTCTTTGTCGCTGGGCGCCTCGCAGGAGAAACGGCTGGAGCCGTCGGGCATGACGCCTTTGCCCTGGGTCGCGCGGATCGCGGTGCACAGGTTCGAGCGCTGCGACAGGCAGGTTTTGCAATTCCGGCATTCGGGCGTGTAGAGCGGGATGACGTGATCGCCGACTTTCAGCGTCGTCACGCCCGCGCCGATCTCGCGCACGATGCCGGCGCCTTCGTGGCCGAGGATCGCCGGGAACAGACCCTCGGGATCGGCGCCCGACAAAGTATAGGCGTCGGTGTGGCAGACGCCTGTCGCCATCACCTCGACGAGAACCTCGCCGGCGCGCGGGCCGCTGACTTCGATCGTCTCGATGGTCAGCGGCTTTCCCGCCTCCCAGGCAATGGCGGCGCGCGTTTTCATGGCTTTATGGCTCCAGCGAGAAAGATGTCATGCCGCGCCTTCCTAGCGGAAAAACGCGCGCGCCGGAATGGGCTGCTGCACCGTCCCCACCCCCGGCCCCTCCCCGCCAATGCGGGGAGGGGAGGCGCGCGCATTTCCGCTCGCCGTGAAACGGGAAGGGGCCAGGGTGGGGCGGTTTGCAAACGCTTGTATTGCGGCGGGGGGGCTGCGATCATCGCCTGTCTGCGCGAAACCCGGATGTCATGACCCAGACTGTCGAGCAAAGCCGGCCGTCGTTCTTCAACGACCCTCGGATCAGGGGCTACGCGTATCAGGCGCTTCTTGTCGCCGCTCTCGTCGCGCTTGTCTGGACCGCCGCTTATAACGCCTACGTCAATATGGAGGCGCGCGGCATCCCCATGGGCTTCGGCTTCTGGGACCAGACGGCGGGCTTCGACATCAGCCAGAAACTCATCCCTTATTCCTCGCTGTCGACCTATGGCCAGGCGTTCTGGGTCGGGCTCCTCAATACGGCGCTGGTGGGGGCGCTCGGCGTTCTGCTGGCGACGCCGCTGGGTTTTGCGATTGGCGTCGCGCGCCTGTCGCCCAACTGGATTCTGGCCAGGATCGCCCAGGTCTATGTCGAGATCATGCGCAACACGCCACTGCTGTTGCAGCTTCTGTTTTGGTACAATGCGGTCTTGAAGGCCCTGCCGGGCCCTCGCCAGTCGATCACGCTGACGAGTCTGGTTTTCCTCAATAACCGCGGCCTCTATGTGCCGAAGCCGGTATTCGGCCCCGGCTCGCAATGGCTGGCGCTGGCCCTGGCGCTGGGGATCGTCGGCGCGTTCGCTTACCGCCTCTGGGCGCGCCGCCGTCAGGCTCTGACGGGGGCGCAGGCGCCGGTCGGCATTATCGCCGCGGCGTTCTGTCTCGGACTTCCGGCCATCGCCTATTTCGCGGCGGGCCGGCCGGTCGAGTTCGATCTGGCGCAACTGGTCGGATTCAATTTGCGCGGCGGCGTGCAAGTGTCGCCCGAACTCGCCGCTCTGGCCTTCGGCCTCATCACCTATACCGCCGGGTTCATCGCCGAAATCGTTCGCTCGGGCGTGTTGGCGGTGTCGAGCGGCCAGAGCGAGGCGGCGAGCGCTTTAGGCCTGCGCTCGGGCCTGACGATGAAGCTCGTCGTCATTCCCCAGGCGATGCGCCTGATCACGCCGCCGCTGACGAGCCAATATCTCAGCCTTGTGAAAAACTCGTCGCTCGCCGTTTTCATCGGCTATCCCGACCTCGTGCAGGTCTTCGCCGGCACGGTGCTCAACCAGACGCAGGCGGCGGTGCAGGTGATGGCGATCACGATGGGCGTCTATCTCGTCATCTCGCTTGCTGTCGCCCTTGCGCTCAACGTCACCAATGCGCGCCACGCGCTGAAGGAGCGCTGAAATGACCGATGCGCGCCTCGATGTCCTGGCCGCCTATGTGCGCGTCGCGCCCGAGCCAATCCTGCCCGCGCCGATCTTTTCGCGTGGCGTGCTTGCCTGGACGCGCGCCAATCTTTTTTCGAGTTGGATATCGGGCGCTCTCACCCTTGTCTCGCTCGCCCTGTGCCTCTGGTTGGTCCCGCCGTTGATCGCCTGGGCGACGATCGATGCGGTCTGGTCGGCGCCCGACGGCGCGCTTTGCCGCGCCCATCAGGATGGCGCCTGCTGGGCTTTCATCGCGCAAAAGATGGATTATTTCCGCTACGGCTCCTATCCGCAGACCGAGCGCTGGCGCGTCGACCTGACGGAAATCGTCGGCGCAGCATTGGTCGTCTGGCTGCTATGGCCGCGCGCGCCGCGGCGCGCCATCGGCGCGGCGCTGTTCTTCATCGCCTTCCCGATTCTCGCCTTCATCCTGCTGCGCGGCTCCGACTGGTTTGACCTTCCCATCGTCGACACGGTGCTGTGGGGCGGCATTTTCGTGTCGCTATTGACGGCGCTGGTCGGCATCGTCTTCTCGCTGCCGCTCGGCGTGCTGCTGGCGCTCGGGCGGCGCTCGCATCTGCCGGTCGTGAAACTCGCCAGCGTCATCTATATCGAATTCGTGCGCGGCGTGCCTTTCATCACCGTGCTGTTCATGGCCAATTTCATGCTGCCGCTGTTCCTCCCCGAGGGCTGGGCGCCGGACCGTTTGCTGCGTCCCCTCGTCGGCACCGTTCTGTTCGCCGCCGCCTATATGGCGGAGGAAGTGCGCGGCGGCCTGCAATCGATCAACAAGGGTCAGTTCGAAGGCGCGATGGCGCTTGGCCTGAATTTCTGGCGGATGATGGGGCTGGTCATTCTTCCGCAGGCCTTGACCCTGGTGATCCCCGGCATCGTCAATACGTTCATCGGCCTGTTCAAGGATACGACGCTGGTTTCCGTCGTCGGCTTGCTCGACTTCCTGGCGACGGTTGAGAACGCGTTCAAGGATACGGTGTGGATCGGGCCGACCATCGCGCCGACCGGCTACGCCTTCGCCGCATTGTTCTATTTTGTGTTCTGCTTCGCCATGTCGCGCTATCAGGCCTATATGGAGCGGCGGCTTGGCCGGGGGCGACGGCGCTGATGGCGGACCAGGAGCTATCCATGACGGTTGAGCCGGCGCCAGGCGTTCCGCTGGCGTTCGACCCAGACAGCCTCGCCATCGCCATGATCGGCGTGCACAAATGGTACGGCGCCTTTCACGTGCTGCGCAACATCAACCTCGATGTGCGGCGCGGCGAGCGCATCGTCATCTGCGGCCCTTCGGGTTCGGGCAAATCGACCCTGATCCGCTGCATCAATCGCCTTGAAGAACATCAGCAGGGAAGCATCGTGGTTGACGGCGTCGAGTTGACGGCTGATTTGAAGCGCATCGATACGGTTCGCCGCGATGTCGGCATGGTGTTCCAGCAGTTCAATCTGTTTCCGCATCTGACGATCCTCGAAAACTGCACTTTGGCGCCGATCTGGGTGAAGAAGATGCCCAAGAGAGAGGCCGAAGAGCTCGCCATGCGCCTGCTCACGCGCGTCAAGATTCCCGAGCAGGCCGGCAAATATCCCGGCCAATTGTCGGGCGGTCAGCAGCAGCGCGTGGCGATCGCGCGCGCTCTATGCATGAACCCGAAAATCATGCTGTTCGACGAACCGACTTCCGCGCTCGATCCCGAAATGGTCAAGGAGGTTCTCGATACGATGACCGGATTGGCGCAGGACGGCATGACGATGATCGTCGTCACGCATGAGATGGGATTCGCCCGCGAAATCGCCGACCGCGTGGTTTTCATGGACAATGGCGAGATCGTCGAAATCAACGCGCCGAAGGAGTTTTTCGAGAACCCGCAGCACGAGCGCACGAAGCTGTTTCTCAGCCAGATCCTGCACTGAGGGTTTGGGCCGCTACGCCCGCTCGACCCGCTTCCAGCCGTCCATCCCCAGCCGCTCCTGCGGCAGGTAGCGGCCCTTATAGGCCATCTTCTTCGAGCCTTCGACCCAATAGCCGAGATAGACATGGGGCAGGCCCAGACGCCGCGCCTTCTCGATGTGATCGAGAATCATGAAAGCGCCGAGCGAGCGATGCTCCTCATCGGGATCGAAATAGGAATAGACCATCGACAGTCCGTCGGCGAGTTGGTCGGTCAGGCAGGCGCCGTAAAGCCGGCCCTCGCCGCGATGGGTGATGAAATGGTCGGGCCCCTTGCGGCGATATTCGATAATGCGCGTCTCGATATGACTGTCTTCGATCATCATGGAATAATCGAGCACCGACATGTCGGCCATGCCGCCGTCGGGATGACGATGGTCGAGATAGGCGCGAAATAAGGAATATTGCTCGGCGCTGGGCTTGGCCGGGCCCGTCGCGCCGATCAGATCGCTGTTGCGGCTGGCGATCCGGCGCAGATTGGCGCTGGGGCGAAAATCGTCGACGAGAACCCGCACCGAAACGCAGGCCCGACATTGTTCGCAGGCCGGGCGATAGGCGATGGTCTGCGAGCGCCGGAACCCCGTCTGCGTCAGCATGTCGTTGAGCGCGGTCGCTCTTCGGCCGACCAGATGGGTGAAGACTTTGCGCTCCTCCATGCCCGGCAGATAGGGGCAGGGGGATGGGGCGGTCAGGTAGAACTGCGGGGCGTCGCGCGGCTCTTTTGTCACCCTTTCCCACTCCATGCCTCGGGTCCGAACCGCAAGGCTAGAACGGATTGCCTCGAACGGGAATGGCCTGCGGCAAATTCTTTATCAAATGGCCGTGCGGTCAAAGCCGGCGCAACACGACGACCCCGGCCAGCATGTCGTGGACGCAGCGCTTTTCCTGATCGACAAGCGTCACCAGGAAAATAGGCGGCAACATCCAGCTCAGATAAAAGAACAGGGCGTGGGCCGCCGCATTGATGAACGGGACGCGCCCGCCGCTGTCATACAAACGCATTTCGAGGTCCATCATGCGCATGCCCGGCGTCCCCATCTTGCGGCCCGAAACAGTCAGGCCGTTGTAGAAAAACGCCACCAGCGGATAGATCGGCGGCAACAGGAAAAGCGACAGGCCAAGGGTCATGACGAGAAGCGCGAGCCATAAGACCAAAGCGATGATCGACACGATGATGAGGTCGACGCAAAGAGCTAGGATTCGCCGCGTGCGCACCCCAGCCAGGGCGTCGGCGCGAAACGCCGGCGGCGACATGGCCGCCGCTCCATTGGCGCCAGGAAAATTCGACATCGAATAAACTCCTCGGATCCCTTATCCGGCCGCCCCGATGTGGGGCGGGCGAAAAGCCAATTCAAGGGCGGAACGCGCCGCTACCGCCGGGGCGTGAACGCGTTGATGCTCATAATGCCGCCCGGGCGCAGCACGAGCAAGACCGCCAACAGGCTGAAAACGGCGACGTCGCGGTAGTCGATCGGAAGATAGGCCGACCATGCCGCTTCAAAGGCGCCGATGATGAGGCCGCCCAGAAACGCGCCGGGAATCGAACCGATGCCGCCAAGGATGGCGGCGATCAGCGCCTTCAGGCCGAGCGTTGTCGAAGCGCCATAGCCGACTCCGCCGTAATAGATCGTCATCACAAAGCCCGACAGGCCCGCGAAGGCGCTGGCCAAAGCAAAGGTCTTGGCGAAGATCGAACGGGGGTTCACGCCGAACATTTCAGCGGCGATCGGGTCGTCGGCATAGGCGCGCCATTGCCGCCCGAAACGGGTCCATTTCATGATCGCCAGCAGCGCCGCGGCGGCGGCGAGCGCGAAGGCGCCGATGAGAAAGGCGATCGGCGTCGCCGCGACAAAAAAGTCGCCGGCGCGCAGAAGCGCGAAGGGCTCATTGAGAATCGGGTTGACCCAATGAAGACGCCCGCCCTGGGTCAGGCGCAGGAATTCCTGCAGGAATAGCGACAGGCCGACGGTCGCGACCAGCGCCTGCTGCCCGCTGGCCCTGTGCAACGGCGCGAAAACCAGCCGGCCCGACGCGACGCCAAAAGCGCTCGCGGTCGATATCGCCAGAAGCAGGGCCAGCACCAGCATCGCGGCTGGCGCATAACCGGCCGCCAACAGCACGCCGAATGAGGCGGCGTAGCCGCCCGCCGCCGCGAGCTCGCCAAAGGCCAGATTGATGCGCCCGACAAGACCATAGACCAGCGAATAGGCCGCCGCGAGCAGGGCGTAGATGGCGGCGAGCGGCAATCCGTTGATCGCCTGCTGCAGGCCATAGGCCAGCGACTTTGGCGCGCTCCACACCGATTCCGCGCCCGCCAGCGGCAAAGGATCGTTGGCGCGCGCTTCGGAAGTCGCCAGCCAGAAGCGAATGAGCGTCGCCAGTTGATAGTCGCTGAGCTGGCCGCGATCGGTCACGACGGAAATCAGATCCTGGGATTTCCTCGGGCGCCCCGGCGCGAGGAAGCGGCATTCGGCGAAGTGCGGCGTCAGGGTCTCGCCGGGCGCGCCCGCGAGATAATCGACGCGCAGGCCCCGGCCGTCAGCAAAGGCGGTCTGCTTCAGGATCCGAATCGCAGCGTCGCCGTCCTCAATGGCCGGCAGGGCCATCCGGCACAAGCGCGCCTGATCGGTTTCAAGAAGCGGCGCGCAGCCGGCGAGCAGGGCCGCGCAAGCGAGAATCAGGAGACAGCGGAACACAAGGCCAAGAATGAGCCATGGCGGCGGTGAAGGGAAGGCGGCGGCGCCTTAGCGCTCCGCTTTCAGCTTCTGGGCGGCGCGCGGCGCAAAATAGGTCAGCACGCCGTCCGCGCCGGCCCGCTTGAACGCGATCAGGCTTTCCATCATCGCCTTTTCGCCGTCGAGCCAGCCGTTCTGCGCGGCGGCCATGATCATCGAATATTCGCCCGACACCTGATAGGCGAAGGTCGGGACGGCGAACGTGTCCTTCACGCGGCGAACGATGTCTAGATAGGGCAGGCCGGGTTTGACCATGACCATATCGGCGCCCTCGTCGAGATCGGCGGCGACTTCGCGGATCGCCTCGTCGCTATTGGCCGGATCCATCTGATAGGTGCGCTTGTCGCCCCTGAGCACGCCCGAAGAGCCGATCGCATCGCGGAACGGGCCATAGAAGGCCGAAGCATATTTGGCGGCATAGGCGAGGATTTGCACATCCTCGAAGCCTTCCCGGTCCAGCGCGGCGCGGATAGCGCCGACCCTGCCGTCCATCATATCGGAGGGAGCGATCACATCGGCGCCGGCGCGCGCCTGGACAAGGGCCTGGCGCACCAGCGCCGCGACGCTCTCGTCGTTGAGAATGCGGTCTCCGGCCATCAGGCCGTCGTGACCATGGCTCGTATAGGGGTCGAGCGCCACATCGGTGACGAGGCCGAGCTGCGGAAATTCTTTCTTGATCGCGCGGCAGGCGCGGCAGACCAGATTGTTTTCGTTGAAGGCTTCGCTGCCGTGTTCGTCCTTCAATGCACCATCCGTATAGGGGAAGAAAGCGATGGCCGGGATATCGAGCGCCACGGCGCGCTCGGCTTCGCGAACCGCCTCGTCCACGTTCAGGCGATCGACGCCGGGCATGGCGGCGATCGGCGTGCGGCGCTGGGCGCCGTCGGCGAGAAACAGCGGCCAGATCAGATCGTCGGCGGTCAGCACGTTCTCAGCGACCAGCCGGCGCGTCCAATCGGCCTTGCGATTGCGGCGCGGGCGATGCGCGAGATCGAGCCGGGGCGCTGGATGCGGCTCGGACGCCGGGGAGCGAAGGGGGCGGATCGGCGTGGGCATGGTGGCGGCTCTGTGACGATAAGGGGCTGCATAGCATGGCCCGACTGTCGCAAACAGGGGCCGGATGTCGCGCCTGACGCCCTCGCTTGGGCACAAGAGGCTGGCGCTCCACCACGCGCGGCGAAGGCTCAATGAGCGCTCGATGCGACGACCGACGCCGCCTTGATCAGTCCTTCGATGCTTTGCCGCTGGCGTTCGAAAGCGGAGAGCGCGTCGCCCTGGAGAACGCGGCCGGCGGCCAGCTTGATGCGCAACGGATCGACGTTATGCCCATTGATCCGCACCTCGTAATAAAGGTGCGATCCCGTCGAAAGCCCCGTCGAGCCGACGAAAGCGATGGTCTGCCCCTGGCGCACGCGGGTCCCGACTTTCATCGCATTGGGGAAACCGGCGACATGGGCGTAGGTCGTCTCATAACCCCAATCATGCCGGATGCGAATATATTTGCCGTAGCCCCATTGCCAGCCGATCGTCTCAACGACGCCGGCGCCCGCCGCCACGATCGGCGAGCCGAATGGCGCGGCATAATCCGTCCCCTCGTGAAACCGCCGGTCCCCCAGCACCGGATGAATGCGCCAGCCAAAACCATCGCCCAGGCGCCCCGCGGCGACCGGCTTGCGCAGAAGAAACCGGGTTACCGAATGGCCGCTCTCGTCGTAATAATCGACGCTGCCGTCATCAGGCGCTTCGAAACGGTAATATTGGCGCGCCTTGCCGCCGACCGTGAGTTTGGCGAAGGCGAGTTGCGATCCCTCGCCATCGTCTGAATCATAGAGAAACTCAGCCGAATCGTCCGCCGACACCGGCAGTTCGAGATCGAGATCATGTTCGCAAACGCGCATGAATTCGTCGACCAGCGACCGGTCGACATGGCCGCGCTCGGCCAGATTGTAAAGATTGACGCGGATGCTTCCCGCGGAAATTACCGTGGCGTTGGAGCTTTTGTTCAGCGGATCGGACGCGCGCGCCAGATCTGATTTGCCGTCCTCTTGCGTCGCCACGCGAAGATAGCGGCCGTCATCCGAAAGAGCGACCGCCGCGGTGGGAGCCTCAGGCGATTCCAGGCTCACCTTCAGCGGACGGCCCGCGCCGTGCGCCTCTTGCGAGGCGTCTTGCAGGATGACGATCCTTTCGCCTCCCGCGAGCGTTTGGGAACCGTCCCCTGCGCCGCCCAGGAGCCCCGATGTGATCGCGCTGGCGTCGGCGGGCGCGGCGCCCAGCGTCTGGAGAATGAGCGCCAGCCCGTCGCCGGGCTTGGCGATGATGACGCGTTCCTTCTCCACATCGGCGTCGGCGGGAGCCGCTTTCGCAATAACGGTTACGTTGATCGGCGCGCCTAACGGCGCCGGTCTGGTCGATCGCTGGCCTTCGATCGGCGCATAGGCGCTGGCGCCGGTCGGCGCGGCAAGTTGCGAGGCGGCGATCATAAGATCGAAGGGTGAAGCGGGCTGTTGGGGGCGATCGTCTCGTCCCCGTCCTCCCGGTTCATCGCCTTCGGTCGTCGTCGGCGGCGAATTCGGGGTCGGACTGCCCGGGATATGGGCGAGGTCGGCGACAAGATGGGTGAAATGGGTGATGCGCGATCCCGAAGAATTCAGTTGCTCCACTTGAATCCGCGCGTCGCTGGGGTCTGGCGCCGCCGCAGGGTTGAACCGAGCTGCGCGGCCGCCGGTCGGCGCAGCCGGTTGTGAAGGAAGCGGCGCCGCCGCCACGGCGGCCATCGGAGAGCGCGCCATCCGGCCAAAGGCCGCATAGATGGCGCCGACCATCAGGACGGAGGCTATGGCGCCCATCAACGCGACCGCGACAAACCACCTGACGAAGACGGCATGGCGATCGAATCGGAAATCCGAAGGCGGCGCGGCGCTCAGCGCCGGCTCGTAGCCAAGCGGGACGACGAACTGAGAGTCAGAATTTCTCACGAAACATGCATCTCCCTCAGCCCATCGCGGTCATGGCTGGACGCTGCGCGTGCGCGTTGGCCGGGTTTGAGCTTTAGGGATCAACGACTTGTTCGCGATAGTTCATAGACTGGAAGACGCTTCCAAGCAGACGCCGCGGAAGGCTGCGAGTGGATTTCGATCGTTTCCAACACCCGTCGCCCCTTTGTTGACCGCCCCCCAATGAGATCGGAAAGGAAGCGTTAATTTATCCCATATGGGGCGAAGATGTGGCGCGGGCGAAGTTCTCCTTCGCCGGCGCGCAGTTGGCGACGGTTCTCGGGGAACACGTTTCCTTGAAGCGGCGCCGCGCGCCACACCCGGCGGAAGAAGTTTCCGCAGAATATTCTTAGCTCCTGGCGAACCGCTTCAAACATTCCTCGAAGAGGACGAGATCGTCGATCGGGCGGTTTTTCCCGTCTGTCGGCCGGATGAGGCCGCCGAGCGGGCGCAGCGCCTCGTCGATCATCAGATTGTCGCCGAGCCCAAACCCCTCGATCGACATGCCGTCATTGGCGAGTTTGCGGCCGGCCGGCCCATCCGCGACCGGTGCGAAGGCGACGGCGACGCGCGTCTCGAAGGGCGTCACGACATTGGAATAGCCATAGACCGGCTTGCCGGCGCCGTGAAACCAGCCGAGTTCGAACACCGTGCCGGGATCGGCGCTGACGCCGCGAAACGGCGTCAGATTGGCGATGACGATATCGGCGCGCCGCATCAGCGCGAGGTTGCGTTCGAAAATGCTTATCGAGGTCGGTTTGCCCTTGGCGCCGAGTTCGACATCCAGCGGCGGCAATCCGGTGCAACCGTAGCGTGCGCAGAGAGCCTTTTTCGCCGCAAGCACATCAAGCGCGTTGGGAAAAAACACATCCGGCCCGGCGAGATAAATTCCAGGCGTCGTCATGCATGTCTCCCGTGAAATGAATTGTGAGAAAGCGGCGCCAAGCTCCGTCTCACGAACGCGCCAGCGGGTCATTCTCCAGCAGGATCGGCGATCCATGCGGCGTGGCGTGCGCCGCGCGGCGCCACGCCTCTTTGCGCGTCGCCAGTGTCGTCGCGGCGACAAGCTGCTTTTCGGCGACCAATTGCTCCAACGCCTTGAGCCAGCACTGATAATAGGCGGAGCCGTCGCTGTCTTGCGGCTTAGTCGCCGCCTGGATGGTCGCCCCCAGCGTTTGGGTCCATTCCGCCCAGGTGAAGATTCCGCGCTCGCTCAGCGCCACCGCAAGCGCGAACGCCTGCGCCTCCCAAGGCTCCTGAAAAACCGGCTCATCAGCCGCGCCGCTGTGGCCGCGGACTTGTTCAGGCGCGTTCAAGATAGCTCTCCCACGCGTCTATCGATACGAAATGCTCGGCATCGGCCGCGTCGCCCCACAATTCGCGGGCCGAGAAATTGACGGTGTAAACCCATTGCGGCTGCTCGCCGCCGCCATGCGCATTGGCGTCGGGAAAGACGAATGCGGCATGGACGCGTTCGACCACGCCTTTTTTTGCGCGGGTGTAACGCGGCAGTCGGGTATGTCCCGCTGGGTTGATATTGCGCGTGCGCACCCCATCGCCTGGCTTGAACGCAGCCGGCGAAGCCGCGGGTCGGTTGCAAGGCGTTCCTCGCGCCAACGCTGCCGCAACCTCGTCGCGCCGCAAGACGCGTTTGACCGGGGCCGGCGCCGCCAAAGCTTTGCCAAGACGGAGTTCGTCGCGCGTAATCAGGCCTTTGGCCACAGATAGCCGCTCGACGGCCTTGATCCAGATTTCGTAGTAGCTGGAGGCGAGATAATCGGCCGGATTGAGGGATTCCCTCGCATGTCGGCTGGCGTCGATCGTCCAGCTTCCGGTAGCGCCCATGGCGATCGTCAGGCCCATCGCCCGCTTTTCCCAATCGGCATGAAAGCGGCGATCTTCCGGCTCGCGCGCGATCGGGCCAAAGCCCATCATGCCGCCCAGATCCTGCGCGCCGTTCATTTGGAGATCTCCGAGGGCCGTCGCGCCAGACCGACGCCGATCATCGAGTCGCGCGTAACAAGCGCGGCCAGCGCGCTTTCGCTTAAATCCTCGGCGCCCTCCGGGCGGCGGGGAATGACGAGATAGCGCAGCTCCGCCGTCGAATCCCAAACGCGAATCCGCGTCGATGGCGGCAAGTTCAAGCCGAATTCCGCAAGGACGCCGCGCGGGTCGATCACGGCGCGGGAGCGATAGGGCGGCGATTTATACCAGGTCGGCGGCAGGCCGAGCACCGACCAAGGATAGCAGGAGCAGAGCGTGCATACGACGAGGTTATGCTCCTCCGCAGTATTTTCGACCGCGACCATATGTTCGCCCTGCCGGCCGGTGGAGCCCAGCGAAGCGATCGCCGCTGTGGCGTCGCGCAGCAGCCAGTCACGGAAGGCCGGGTCGCTCCAGGCTTTGGCGACGACAGCGGCGCCGTTGCGCGGGCCGATCTTCGTCTCATAAGTCTCGACAATGGCGTCGATAGCGCCAGCGTCCACATAGCCTTTCTCGACCATCAACGATTCAAGCGCCCTGACGCGCAAATCCATTTCCGAAAGATTGTTGTCGCTGTGATCGTGATCGTCGTGATGATGATGATTTGAGGGATCGCTCATGAGGCCGGCGCCTGTGGGTTGGAAGCGACGCCCGCAAAGGGGCGCGCCGCGTTCAATTGAACCAGAATGCATAACCTGGGAAATTGCCGTTGAAAATGCGCTGCCACTCGGTCCATTCGGCCGCGGACAGGATCGGGCCGGCCTCAAGATAGGGCGCCGCGGCCTGGCCTGTCGCCCAGAGCACCAGGTCGAAGGGCCGCGGTTCGAAGAAAATTTTCTTGAAATTGACGCCCTGGGCGAAACGCCAGTGCGGAAGAAGCCTCTTGCCGTCGAGCACGTCGTCAAATTCGTCAAGCGCTTTGAGCCAGGCGTTCACCTGCTCCTGACCGACCGGCATGCCCGCGATGACGCCGTGTTTTTGCTGGGGCCCCGGTATCCACACGCGATCATCGTCGGTCCTGGCGAGGATGACCTTCCAGGTCCGACGATTCAGCGCGATGACCTGCTTGAGATGAGCATGGGCGTTTTGCAGGCGAGAAGGTTCGACGACAGGCCAACGAATCTCGTGAACGAGCGTGATGGTGTCCGCAATCTGCAATTGGGAGCCAAGGAATCCTCCGTCTCTTTCAAGGCCGGGATCGGGAGCCGCTTTGGCGAAGGGCGTCGGCGCAATGCGCGGATAGAAAAGTTCCCCCGCCTCTTCAAACGTCAAACGCCAGTCATAAGCGAGCACGAATTCGATCGAAGCGGACAGAAGGTGTGCATAGCCGCGCAGCCAAAGCGCATCGGCATTGTCGAACGCCACCTCGAACGGCTCCGTCTTGCTCGCGCCGTCGCTCGGCGTCATCCTCAGGCTGGCGAGAATCGCCGAGAGCTTTTCCGCATCGTCGGGCTTGCCGTCTCCTCGCAGGTCGAATTTGATCGCGTTGAGATCGAGGACGATCTTGACGGGATTGTCCGTCATCGGCGCCAGCGTCGCCTCAACATCGGCGAGGTCGCCAAGAAAGACTTTCAACGCATCGCGCTGTTTCTCGTAGGATAATTCTTCGGGCGCCGGATTGACTGGAACGGGAAAGCGCAGCAGCGGAATGCTCACACTCTGCGGGGCTCGCAAGCCATAGCGATACTGGGTCTGGCCATAACGTTCGATGGCTCGAGCGAATCGGATAAGGCCGAGGCCGAATCGCGCTTCATTATTGTTGGGGCTGGCGGAAAGCTGCGCCGCTGCGGCCAGTTCGCCGACAGCAAGCTGGCCGCTTTCGAGCGTTTGGCGCGTGGACGCCGCGAAATCGTCAGCCTTTGCCGCAGACGCGACAAAGCAGGCCAAAGCGACGAGAACGACGAAACGGTTCATGGGAGTCTCAACCGAGATAAAAAACGGCCTAGCGCCTAGTGACAATAAGGGGTAGCGCAAGGCCGAACAAGCTTGCCGCTTCGCCGCGCCGGCTCAATGAGCGGGGCCGCTTCTTTTGCTCCACGCCCGCGCCGCCTCGGCTCTTTGCCAGATCAGTAGCGCCGGCGCGCCGATGGCGAGATCGCGGGCGCGTTTGATCAGCGACAGCGCGAGCGCGTCGGCGGGGGTGAGGCCGACCAGCGGCGCCAGCAGGGCATAGGCGCCTTCCTGCACGCCCAAAGCATTGGGTATGAAGAAAGCGAGACTGCGCGAGGCGAACAGCAAGCTTTCCATCGCAACGGCGCCTTCGATCGAAATCGGCGCGCCGATGAGCCGCAGCGCGAGCCAGGCTTCGAACGCGACGCCCAGCCACGCCAGCAAATGCAGCGCGAAGGAAGCGGCGAGCGCGCCAGGCCGCGCCGTGACTTCGCTCAACGCGGTCAGCGCATTGTCCACTTCGCCAAAGGCGCTGAGCCAGCGTTTCGCCCCGGCGCGCACGAGCCGCGACAGCCATGGGCTGCGGCGCAGTGAAAACGCCAACAAGCCGGTGAACGCCAAGCAAGCGACAATGCCGAAAAGGGCGGGGCGGATGATCGCGGCGCCGGGCCGGATCTCTTCAAGCGCGAGGAGGCCCAGCGCAATGAATGCGAGCTGCGCGACGAACTCGGTCGTAAGATCGACCAGGGTCGAAGCGGCAGCCTCCGCGCCCGAGACGCCGGCCAATATGGCGGCGCGGACGCCGATGATCATGCCGCCGATCTCCGAAAAGGGCAGCACTTCAGCGCCGGCGTCGCGAAGCACGCGCGCCCAGATCAGGCCCAACGAGGAAGCTGTTGCGACCGGTTTGAGGCAAACGCGCCAACCCATTCCCAGCAGCCCCGCGACGGGCGCATGGGCGATGCAAAGCAGGAGAAAGCCGAGCCAGCCCAGATCAACGATCGCGGCGGCGATCGCGCCTGCGCCGAACCCGACAACGAGCGCAACCGCGCCGATCAATCCGGCGACAAGGGCGAGAATAGCGACCTTGCTCATCGCGCCCAGCGCTTGTTCACGCGCCCGCTGGCCCGAACCGCAATATTCCGCGATCAGCCTCCAATGCCGCGCCGATCTCGAGCGCCGTTGGCTCGCCATAGCCGGGAACGACGATTTGCATGCCGATCGGCAGCCCGTCTTGTGTCGCGCCCATCGGCAGCGATAGCGCGGTCAGGTCGAGATAATTGACGAAACGCGTCAGCAGGCCGGGAGAAACGCTTTCATCGATCTCGGCGACAAGCGGCGCCGGGAATGGCGTTGTCGGCGTCAGGAGTGCATCGAACCGTTCAAAGAGAAGCGCCAGCTCGCGTTTCTTTTCTTCGCGATCCTCGAACAGGCTCATCAGCCGATGCGCGGGAATATCGCGACCCGCCAATATTCGCTTGCGCACCGGGGCGCCCAGAATGCTGGATTCGGCCTCGGCAAGATGGCCGTAAAGACGATAGGCTTCGATCGCCAGAAGGTCGCCGCATGGCGCTGCGAGATCGCGCAACGTCTGCGACAACGATATTTCGGTCTGGATCGCGCCCAGCGCCTCTAGCCGTGCGCGCGTTTGCTTGAGGACGCGCGCCGTATCGGGGTGAAGATTGACGCCGAGATTGGCGACGACGCCGATACGCAGGCCCGAAATGCGAACCTCCTGACCGTATGCGATCGTGTTGAGTCGATGCGTCCAGCCGGGGCTGCGCTCATCTTGCGCGGGCGCGAGAACCTCAAGCAGGGCCGCCGCGTCCGCGACGCAATTGGTCAAGGGTCCGATCGTATCGAGCATCGGCGTCAAAGGGAGGACGCCGCTCTTATCGATGAGCCCGGCGGTCGTTTTCAGGCCGACAATGCCACAGAAGGATGCGGGCAGCCGGACCGAACCGCCAGTGTCTGAGCCAAGCGCCGCGACGCATAATCCGGCCGCCACCGCGACGCCCGAACCGCTAGACGAGCCGCCCGGCGCGCGCGGCCGGCTCATGTCGCGCGGATTATGCGGCGTGCCGATCGTCTCATTGGTTCCCCAACCGCCGAACGCATATTCGACCGTATGCGTCTTGCCGATGATGATCGCGCCGGCCGCGCGCAAGCGCTTAACGACGGGCGCGTCATGCGTCGCGGGCGCTGCATCGCTGCGCGTCAGAGAGCCAGCCCGCGTCGGCAGGCCCGCTACGTCGATAAGGTCTTTGATTCCGATAGGCGCACCGGCGAGCGGCCCGAGCTTGACGCCTAGTTTGCGCAGCGCATCGATGTGGCGCGCATCGGCCAGCGCGCGCTCTTGATCGAGCGCGACGAAAGCGTGCAATTTTCCATTGTCGCGCTCAATGCGCGCGAAGGCGCTGCGAGCGATTTCCTCCGCGCTCGAAGCGCTGCTTCCAAACGCGCTTCTCAAATCGGCAAACGTCATTGGCTCGTCGTTCATCTCGGCCCCTTATGCAAGGGCGCAAAAGTCGCCGATCGCTTCAACGGAGGCAAGGGCGGCGTGACGATCGGGCCGCAAAAAAGCCCTCCCCGTCGCCGGGGAGGGCTGCCTAAATCAAGTGTCGCTTCTCACATCTGGGTCAGCGAGCCGTGGCCTTTCGGGGTCATCATCGCATCGCAAGTGCCCTTGGCGACATATTTCCAGGCGTGCGCGTCGTAATCGACCGCGGAGGTGCCAGCGCAGCTTGTGCCGGCGCCGGCGGCGCAATCATTCTTGCCCGCGAGGGAAACGCCGTAGCACTTGTCGGCGCCGGCCTGGACGGGCGCCGGGCCAGCCTTGGCGGCGCTGGCCAAAGCGAGGGCGGCGGCAAGCGAACCGGCGAGCGTCATGGCGGTGAGTGCGGTCTTGGAGTTCATGGAAATGTCCTCGTGAATGGTTGAGACAGAAGGGCGCAAAATCTGTCCCGCGCCCGCCATGCCTTTGGTTGGGCCTGACAGAGAGCTATTCGTGGGCGATCGGAGAAGATTACGCGGCGCTAAGATCACGAAAACGTGAATACGGTTGGCGGAGCCGTCTTGGGCGACGCGAGGCGCCGCAAGGCAAACTTGTCATTTCGCCTCTGTTGGGTTCATTTGGCGTCATAAAATCAATCCGGGCGCCGAATGTTCGATTCGGCGCCCGCCATTTTCAGAGTCTTCGCCTCATGCGTCTTTCCCGTTATTTCATGCCCATCGCGCGCGAAACGCCAAAAGAGGCGGAAATCGTATCGCACCGGTTGATGCTGCGCACCGGCATGATCCGCCAGGAAGCGGCGGGTATCTACGCCTGGCTGCCGTTAGGCCTCAGAGTGCTCACTAAAATCAGCGCCATCGTGCGCGAAGAGCAGAATCGCGCCGGCGCCATCGAAGTGCTGATGCCGACGATCCAATCCGCCGACCTTTGGCGCGAGTCCGGACGCTATGAGGATTACGGCAAGGAAATGCTGCGCATCAAGGATCGGCATGACCGCGAAATGCTCTACGGGCCGACCAACGAAGAAATGATCACCGAGATTTTCCGCGCCTACGTCCGCTCCTACAAGGACCTGCCGCTCAATCTCTATCACATCCAGTGGAAGTTCCGCGACGAGGTGCGGCCGCGCTTTGGCGTGATGCGATCGCGCGAATTCCTGATGAAAGACGCCTATTCCTTCGATCTCGACGCGGCTGGCTCGCGTCGCTCCTACAACAAGATGTTCGTCGCCTATTTGCGCACCTTCGCGCGCCTCGGCCTGACCGCCATTCCGATGGTCGCCGACACCGGGCCGATCGGCGGCGACCTCAGCCATGAATTCATCATTCTGGCCTCGACTGGCGAGAGCGAAGTCTATTGCCACAAGGACTTTCTGAGCTTTGCGCCGCCGCCAGCAGATATCGCGTTCGACGACGCGGACGCCATGCAGGCCGTTGTGAACAAATGGACGTCGCTTTACGCCGCGACCTCTGAAAAACACGATGCGGCGGCGTTCGGCGCGCTGGATCCAGCTTTGCAGGTTTCTGCGCGTGGAATCGAGGTCGGCCATATTTTCTACTTCGGAACCAAATATTCCCTGCCGATGAAAGCCGTCGTCAACGGTCCTGACGGCAAGGAGCATGCGGTTCATATGGGGTCTTACGGCATCGGCCCCTCTCGGCTGGCTGCGGCGTTGATCGAAGCAGGCCATGACGAGGCCGGCATTATTTGGCCGGACGCGGTGGCGCCCTTTGCTGTTGGCCTCGCCAATCTCAAGGTCGGCGACAGCGCCACCGACGGAGCCTGCGCGCGCATTTACAGCGCTCTGGGCAAGGCGGGCGTCGATGTTCTCTATGACGATCGCGACGAGCGTCCCGGCGCGAAATTCGCGACGATGGATCTGATTGGCCTGCCCAATCAGGTTATCGTTGGGCCGAAAAGCCTTGGCGAGGGTAAGGTCGAGATCAAGAATCGGCGTTCGGGCGCACGCGAACTGATCAGCGTCGAAGACGCCATTGTGCGATTCGGCGGCGCCGCGTGACTTGTTCTCCTGTTCTCCAGAAGTCTTCGCTGCATGACTGACGCTGCCCTCGAAACGAAGCCCAGTTTGTTGGCGACGCGCCCGTTCTCGCCCTTCGAATGGATGATCGCGCTGCGCTATCTGCGTGCTCGCGGCTCGCAGGGATCGATCTCGGTTATCGCCGGTTTTTCCTTCGCGGGCATTGTGCTCGGCGTCTTTGCGCTGATCGTAGTGATGTCGGTGATGAACGGCTTCCGTCATGATCTGCTCGACAAGATCATCGGCCTTAACGGCCACATATTCCTGCAAGGGGTCGATACGCCGCTGACCGATTATGAAGCGGTGACAGATCGCGTCTCCAAGGTTTCCGGCGTCAGTTTCGCGCTGCCGCTCGTCGAGGGTCATGCGCTCGCCTCATCGCCTTACAGTTCGTCCTTCGCGCTGGTGCGCGGCATCCGCGAAGCCGATCTGAAGCGCTTGCCAGGCGTCGGCGCCAATATCAAACAGGGAACGCTGGATGGCTTTGACGAGGGGGACGGTGCGGTGGTGGGCGCAAAGCTCGCCGAAAACCTGAGCCTGCGCATCGGCGACAAAATCACGCTTCTCGCGCCGGGAGGCGCGCAGACGCCGTTCGGCGTCACGCCCAGGCGCAAGTCCTATACGGTCGCCGCGACTTTCCAGGTCGGCATGTCGACATTCGACAGCGCCTTCATCTTTCTGCCCCTGCATGAGGCGCAGGCCTATTTCAATATGGATGGGCAGGCCAATGTCATCGAGGTCTACGTCCACGACCCCGATCACATGGACGGCATGCGCGCGGCGATTGAGCCCGCTTTGCAGCGCCCGATGATGGAGGTTGATTGGCGCGATCGCGACAAGACCTTTTTCGACGCGCTGAATGTCGAACGCAATGTGATGTTTGCGATCCTCACGCTGATCGTGCTGGTCGCCGCGCTCAACATCATTTCCGGTCTCATCATGCTGGTGCAGGACAAGTCGCACGACATCGCCGTGCTGCGCACGATGGGCGCGACGAAGGGCGCCGTGATGCGTATTTTCCTGATCACCGGCGCGACGATCGGCATTGTCGGCACGCTGGTCGGCCTCATTCTCGGGCTGGTCGTGGCGCATAATGTCGAGACGATCCGGCAGGGCCTCAACTGGCTGCTGGGCGCGAATCTGTTTCCCGCCGAGCTTTATTTTCTGTCTCAGCTGCCTTCGCGCGTTGAGACGGGCGATGTCGTCGCCGTCGTCGTGATGACTTTATTCCTGTCGCTCGCCGCTACGATCTATCCATCCTGGCGCGCCGCCAAGCTCGATCCCGTGAAGGCGCTTCGCTATGAATGAGCCCGCTGGGACGCCGGCGTTGTGGCTGCATCAGGTGGAGCGGCGCTTCGGGCGCGGCGAGGCGACGATCGAGGTTCTGCGCGGCGCCGATCTCGCGCTGTGGGCGGGCCAGTCGGTCGCCCTGATCGCGCCGTCGGGCGCCGGCAAATCGACGCTGCTGCATATTGCCGGCCTGCTGGAATCGCCTGACGCGGGCGAGGTTTATGTCGGAGGCGCCGCGACCGCCTCGATGTCGGATGATGCGCGCACCGCGCTGCGGCGCAACGAGATCGGCTTCGTCTACCAGTTTCACCATTTGCTGCCGGAATTTTCCGCCGCCGAAAACCTCATTCTGCCCCAGATGATCCGCGGCCTGACGCGCGCCAATGCGGCCAAGCGGGCAAGCGAGTTGCTCGCCTATCTCGGGCTTGGCGCCCGCGAAAACCACCGCCCGGCGGAATTATCGGGCGGCGAGCAGCAGAGAGTGGCGATCGCCCGCGCCGTGGCCAATGGCCCGCGTCTTTTGCTGGCCGACGAGCCGACGGGCAATCTCGATCCCAAAACAGCGGACCATGTGTTCGGGACGCTTACGGGGCTGGTGAAAGCGAGCGGCCTCGCCGCCCTCATCGCTACCCATAACCTGGATCTGGCCGCTCGCATGGACCGGCGCGTGACGCTGCAGGACGGGTTGGTGGTCGAGCTCGCGTGAGCGGGGTCGTATCGCGACCGGATAAGTTACAGCGTTATATTCTCGTCGAAAGTCTCGGCCGGGAAGAGCCGGTTGAATTCGACCGCGATCCCGCCTTCGAAATGACGGACCACTTGCGCGGGGGTTTCGCCGATGACGACGGCGGAGCCGATCGGCGGTCTGGCCGCAACGGTAAGCGCGGCGCCGGAAATGGAAATGTCGACAAGCTTGGCGAGATGTTCCTGGCCGTTGGATAGTCTCAGCGTGCTATGCGAAAAGCGCGGCGGGATGCGCTCATGTCGGCGGTCCTCGGCCATGCCGAGCGCCTGCCGGTTGGCGAGCCACGTAAGCTGATCGGCGAGCTTTTCGCGCTTGATCACCGGCAGCTTCATCTGGATCGCAAAGCCCTGCCCGAAATGGCGCGCGATGGTTCCTTCAACCCGGCCGATCTGATTCAGATAAGCGATGACTCGCTCTCCGACGTCGCCTTTGGCGACCCCGGCGAATGCCACGCCGCCGGGCGAAATGTCGATGGTCTGGCACGGATATTCGCGTCGATCTTCAAGCATATAACGGCCCGGCAGGACCACTTTGACGCGCTGGTGGCGGCGACGCTCCTGGACTTTGGCCTCTATCAAAGGCATTGCGCTGGAGTTCACGTGGACGCCTTCCTGGACCGACTGAATGCCTTGCGTGCTCGACCTTGGCTCCGCGACCATATTGTCCTTTGGGTTAATGGCCGATTACCGCAATGCGGTTTGAGGCTGTTCAGCGTTGCTCAGCTGCGCTCGTGAATACAAAAAGATGTCCACGACGGTCGAAATGAGGCGTTCGGCCGAAATCCATCGCCCTGGCGGGTTCGTCGCGAGCCGCGGAAAGCTGTTTCCGGAACGATGATTCCGCACGTCCGAGCACTCGGAGCGACGATAGGGTCATCGGCGCAGCGGGCAACAGGCCGATCCAACTCGGCAGGAATGCCGGTGAAAAAGCGCCGAGGATGCGAGCCCGCGTGTCGCCGTGATGACGAAGTGGCAGCAGAAGGAGTTCGAGGTCCAACGGCCGCAGGCCCGGAGGATGGGTCGAAACGCCGGCCAGTACGGCGACCGTCTCGTCGGCGACGCTGGCGAGTATTGCGGCTATCTCGCGTTGGTCCGGCGTTTGCCAAAGGTCAAGAAACGCTGCGCCTTTCAGCTCGCGTGCAAATAAGGAATTTGTCCGCGTTCCGGCAATGCGGATCGGGTAGCGTTTGGACCTGTCAACTTCGAGAATGAACGTATCGGCCAAAACGCCGCGGATCGCGCCCGGATCGATCTCGGAACGCTCCGGCGCGCTGCGGCCGCCGCGCAACAGATTCCAATAGGAATGCAATTCTCGACTTGCCGCTAATTTCACCCGCGTCCCCTAATCCCAACTTAAGGCCGCTGTCCGAATATGACACAGGGCTAAGGCCCCTGGACGGCCATGACCTCAAGGAAGCAGGGCGCATGCCAACACTTTGTTAGGGATATTCGCGCGGTCCTTGGCTCGCCTGCGAAAGGCCGGCTGACGAAATTAACAATAGACTAAAGATTGGATTGCCCGTCGGTCGGCGATGCGCCAGATTGTCGTTACTGAGGTTGAAACAAAGCCGCTTGATTTGCTGCAGGAGGCGGTGCGTTTCCTGGGATCTTTTGTTTCGCGGTTGCTGCCCGTTTGAAGCGATGGATTCATCTGAAGGTTCCGTGGCGTGCTCCCGTCGCGGACCGACGGAGGAGACGGTGGAATAGGATAGGGGAGGGCCTTGCTCCAGGCTCTCCCTTTCTATTTCTAGCGACGCCGCCCCCGGATCTTCCTCAATTGCCGTCGCGCGCCGCGCCGCGCTGTGTTATCGGAACAGCCCTTTCGAAGACCGGGTTTTCCGATGCCATCTGACGATTCGCCGCCGGAAAATCCGAATGTTGCCCTGAAAGTCAGGGAGCCGATATTCGACGCGCCGCTCGTCGTCGTCGCGCTGGTTGCGATCCTGATCGTCATTCATGCGGCGCTGAGTCTTTGCTCCGAGGCGACGCAAGAGGCGATCGTTGGCCGATTTGCTTTTGTCCCCGGCCAGCTCACCCTTGCTTTTTGGCCCGAACGGTTCCGCGACCTGCAGGCGCATGTCAACCTTGATCCCGGAGCGCTGCAGCAGGCCAGAATCGTTCGGGATTTTCTTCTGCAACAAGGAGGCGGTCTGAATCTTTGGCGGCTGCTGACCTATGCCTTTATCCACGGCTCCTGGAGCCATGTCGGCTTGAACTCGATCTGGATCATCGCCTTCGGTCCGCCGGTGGCGCGGCGTCTGGGCCCCCTGCGATTTCTCGCCCTGTTTGCGGCGACCGCGATCGCCGGCGCTCTGTTCCATTGGGCGTTCAACATGATGGATTTTACCCCGCTCATCGGCGCTTCGGCGGCCGATTCCGGACTGATGGCGGCGGCGGCGCGCTTCATGTTCGAGCCAGGCGGTCCGTTAGGCGGGCCGAGCGGCTATTCGCGCTCATCGCCAGGCGCCGATTATAACGTTCCGGCGCCGCCGTTGCTGCAATTGTTGCGCGAACGGCGCGTCGTGATCTTTCTGGTCATTTGGTTGGCGACGAATTTCATATTCGGCGCCGGCGCGCAAAGCTTTGGCCTTTCGGAAGCGCCCGTCGCCTGGCTCGCCCATATCGGCGGCTTCGCCCTTGGACTTTTCCTGTTCCCGCTGTTTGATCGTCGCGCGGCGCCCGTCAGGCGTTGAGCGCCGCCATAGTCTCCGTTTTCGCCTCCTTTTCCGGCTGCGGAACGGCCGTGGGCAGGCGCACCAGGAGCGAAATCAACGCGCGATCGTTCAGCAACGCCATCCGTTCCTTCGGCTTCAGCCAACCGATAACTTCCTCAAGAGACTTCGCATCGTTGAGCTTGGCGGTCGCCACCGCCTCTTCGACATCGACTTCGCCGCGCCGGCGGCGCGCGGCTGAAGGCAGGAAAAGCTCGTGCTGCACGCGAAACGCGGCGTCGTCATGGATGGCGCGTAGTCCATCGTCGCCATCGTGGCCTGTGCGGGCGAGCTCGATCGAAAGCGCATTGGCGCGCTGAACGATGGCGGGCGGCGCGGTTTCCTCTGGGGTCGTCAACAGGCCGACGCGGCGCAGCGCGACGCCGATCCATAATTGGCCGCTCGCCCAGGATAGAGGGATCGCGAGGATCAGGCCGGCGATCGTGGGCGACATCCAGGCGACGAGGGAGGGCGAGATCAGCATGCTCGCGAACAACGTCAGGACCCCAAGCGCCATATGGGTGCGATGGCGCCGCACGATGCTTCGGAACGGGATCGAACCGTCATCGCGTCGTTGCGGGTTCCAGCCGGTGTCGCGCCCCGAAAGGATTTGCACGACGGAGCCCGACTGGATCAGCATCATGATCGGCGCCAGAAAGGCCGACATGATCGTTTCCAGTAGGGCGGAAAGGATCAAGCGAATCGCGCCGCCGCACGCTACCCTGGTGCGCCGATCGATCAGCGCGGCGACGAGACCGAAAAATTTTGGCGCGAGCAGGACGCCCATCGTCAGCTCGAAAAGCTGCAACGCGCGCGCCGCGTCGAAACGCGGCCAGGCCGGGAAAAGCGAGAAGTCGGCGGTGAAATATTCGGGTCGGATGTAGCTCGTCTGAAGCACGAGGGCGATGCCCACCAGCAATTGCGCCATCCACAAGGGCGACGCCAGATAGCCCATAATGCCGTTTGCAAAATGCTGGCGCGAGGCCAGAATCAAGCCCTTCGTCGGCAAGATGCGCAGATGCTGCAAATTGCCCTGGCACCAGCGTCGATCGCGCGCCGCCAAGTCAATCAGGGAAGGCGGGCTTTCTTCATAGGAGCCGCCCAGCGTCGGCAGCATATAGACCGCATACCCGGCGCGGCGAATGAGCGCCGCCTCGACAAAATCGTGGCTGAGGATATGGCCGCCGAATGGAGGGCGGCCGCGCAGGTCCGGCAAGCCGCAATGGGCGGCGAAGGCGTCGGTGCGGATGATCGCATTATGCCCCCAATAATTGCCGTCCCGTCCCATCCAGGCGCTCAGTCCCGCCGCGACGACGGGACCGGCGATACGCGCGGCAAATTGCTGGACGCGCGCAAACAAGGTGTTGCGATTGATGATGAGCGGCAAGGTCTGGATGATGCCGGCGTCGGCGTCCGCCTCCATCGCGACCGCGAGCCGCACGATGGAATCCCCCGTCATCAGGCTGTCCGCGTCGAGCACCACCATATGTTCATAAGCGCCGCCCCAGCGGGTCACGAAATCGGCGATATTGCCCGCCTTCCGGCTCGTGTTCCTGCGGCGATGCCGATAGTAGAGGCGCGCCTCCGGCATTCTCTGGCGGATCGCCACAAGCGCGCGCTCTTCGGCGATCCATATGTCGGGGTCGGTCGTGTCGGACAGGAAGAAATAGTCGAAGGCCTCGCCCAGGCCTGTGGCTTCGACATCCTCGCAGATCGCCTGAACCGCCGCGAAGACGCGCGCGGGCGCTTCATTGTAGATCGGCATGACGACGGCGGTTTTCTTCGCGAGGCTTTTTGGCAGAAGTCCGGGAACGGGCGTGCGAAACAGCAGCCAGACGAAACCCAGGATGCCCGAAGTGAAGGCGACCGCGATCCAGGAGAAATTGGCGACGAAGAGAACGACCAGCACCCATTCGAGCAGCGTGATCACGCCGACTTCGACAACCCGGTACATCTGGTAGGCGCCATACAAGGTGAGCGCGAGCGCGCCGCCGAACACGAAAAGGCGCGCGGCCCATGGCCTATAGGCGAGCAAGGGCGCCGCCCATGGCCGCCGCTCTTTGCGCGAAAAGCGGGTCAGCGATTGCACAGGCATCGCCAGCGGCGCCTCAGGCGGCGTCGCGGATGAAGCCAGAGCAGGGGGCTCGGTCACACTGTCCATCGATAGAGCCATGTTTCGCTGGCGGGCTGGCCGGAAAGCTCGAGCACCACGCGCAATTCCGAGAAAAGCTCCGAGCCTGGGTCGAGGTCGAACGCCACGCGCACGCTTTTGCGTTCGGCGGACACAAACAAACGGCTCCAAACGGTTTGGCCGGGATGCGCGACAATATTGGCCTTGATTTGCGAAGACCGCGTCGCATCGCTGAACGTTTCGCTCGAAAATTCGAGAACGAAACGCGTGTTCTTGCCGACCTTTCCCATGCGCACGCCGGTGCAGGTGGCGAGAGTCGGGCGCGCCGGCGGCGTCCAGCACCAAAATTGCCGATAGGCGAAAACCTTCGTCGCCCCTTCGGCAAGGCCGGCGTTGGAGCGCCATTGGGCGATGATGTTGTCGTTATTCTCGGACTCGGTCGGAATTTCAAGCAATTGTATCTGGCCCTCGCCCCAGTCCCCGATAGGTTCGATCCATAACGAGGGCCGCGATTCCCAGTGCTGATCGTCGTCTTCAAACATGTAGAACGAACGGTTGCGCTGGAGGAGACCGAACCCCCGCATATTCGGGTCGCCGAAAGCCGATATCTGCAAGGTGTCGCGATTGGCGACCGGCCGCCAAATCCACTCGCCTTTCGCGGTCAGCATTTGCAGTCCGTTGATCTCATAGACGTTGGGGCGAACGTCGGCGATTTTGGACCGATCGAGATCGCCGAAGAGATAGACGCCGCTCATCGTGCCCAGGCCGATATGATCGACCGCTGCGCGCGCGAAGACCGTGAGTTCGGTATCGATGATCGTCGCCTCGCCCGGACGGAGCGTAAAGTGGAAAGCGCCGGTCAGGCTGACGGAATCGAGCAAGGCGTGAATGACCAGCGCGTTCGATGCGAGCGTCGGCTTTTCGATCCAGACCGAGCGAAACAGCGGAAACTCCTCGCCATCGGGATCGCCCGTGCGAATCGACAAGCCCCGCGCCGTCACGCCCATGGTCTGGCCGCGCGCTTTGGCGCGAAAGAAGCTCGCGCCTTGATAGATCGCCACTTCCTGAAAGCCCTGGCCTTCCACCGCCGTCAGGACGCGAAAGCCGGAATAACCGATATCGGGCAAATCAGTCGGCAATTGCAGTTTGCCGAAGTCGAAGGCCGTGCGGCTGTAGGGGACCCTGCGCGGCGTCCCGTTCTCCACGATATTGATGTCCATCGGCGTTGAGAAAATAAAGCCGCGATGCAGCGGCTCCAACGCAAATCCGACATTGTCGCCGTTCCATAGCGCGGCGCCGGGCTGGGAGCGGATCGCGACATATTGGTCGTAGGTCAGATTGGCGAAGGGATCGGGCAGGGCGGGTTTGGGCGCCTTGAAGGGGGATTTGGCGAGCTGGCGCGCCATTTCGATCACATTGTCGGCGGCGAAGGCAGGCGGCGCGGGCGCGCTCGGCGCGGGCTCCGCGTCCGCCGCCTGCGCGACGTCCATAGCCCCTCCCAGGGTCGCCCCTGCCCCCGATAGGGCGCCGGCTACGGCGAGCTTCAGAAAATCGCGGCGCTGGCGCATCGAGTCTTCACATATCATGATCGGGTCGCGCGCCGGGCGGTTCTGGGGCATGGCCCTCGAAACCAGGCGCGTTCCTTCCTCTGAAACCGCGTTAAAACAAACGCTTGGCGGCAAGTCTTATCCCTTCGAGGAGCAATGACTCGCCGTCGAGCGGCACGCCTTCTATATCGCATTATTGCAGCGCGGCGAGACGCTTTTTGGAGCTTTAATTGAATGCGCTGATCTGGACTTTCCCGCGCCGCTGAAGTTAAGCCAAACTCAACGCCTCGGGTGAAGAATGGTTCACCCAAGCGGCGTGCGGACAGGAAAAAAGCAATGACCAAACCCAAGCCGCGCCGGCGCCTGGCGCTCGTTCTTGCCGCGGGCGAGGGCGTCCGCATGAAATCGGCGCGCCCGAAAGTGCTGCACGAAATCGCCGGCAGGACGATGCTCGCCCACGCGCTTGGCGCGGTCGCGGCGGCCGGCGCGCTGGATGTCGCTGTGGTCATCGGACCGGATCGCGACGATGTCGCCGCCGAGGCGCTGAGAGTCGCGCCCGCCGCCGCGATCTTCGTTCAGGCGCGCCGGCTCGGCACGGCTCACGCCGTCCTGGCGGCGCGCGAGGCGATCGCCAGGGGCTATGACGATGTTCTGATGACTTACGCCGATATTCCACTGATCCGCGCCGCGACGCTCGAAGGCTTGTGCGACAGTCTGGCTCATGGGGCCGATGTCGCCGCGCTCGGCTTCGCCGCGCGCGATCCTGCCGGCTACGGCCGACTGGTCGAGAAGGACGGTCGCCTTGTTGCGATCCGCGAGCACAAGGACGCCAGCGAAGCCGAGCGGGCGATCGTCCTGTGCAATGCCGGGCCGATGGCCATCGCCGGCGCGCGCGCGCTCGAATTGCTCGATCAGATCGGCTCGGACAATGCGGCGGGCGAATTCTATCTCACCGACATCGTCGCCGTCGCCGCCGCGCGCGGGTTCCTGGCGACGACGCGGATCGCGTCCGAAGACGAGGTTATGGGCGTCAACGATCGGGTCCAGTTGGCCGCCGCCGAAGCCGTCATGCAGCGGCGCTTGCGCGAGCACGCGATGCGCGAGGGCGCGACGCTGATCGCGCCGGACACCGTGTTCTTTTCGCATGACACGAAGCTGGGGCGCGACGTTCTTGTCGAACCTCACGTCGTGTTCGGCAAAGGCGTCGAGATCGCGGAAGGCGCTATTATCCACGCCTTCTCCCATCTCGAAGGCGCGAAGGTCGCGGCAAAAGCCTCGATCGGTCCCTATGCCCGGCTTCGCCCAGGGGCGGACATCGCGGCCGGCGCCAAGGTCGGCAATTTTGTCGAGATCAAGAACGCTTCCGTCGAGGCCGGCGCCAAGGTCAATCACCTCAGTTATATCGGCGACGCCCGCGTGGGCGCGGGGGCCAATATCGGGGCGGGAACGATCACCTGCAATTACGACGGCTTCTCGAAATTCAGGACCGACATCGGCGCCGGCGCCTTCGTCGGCTCCAATTCCGCTTTGGTGGCGCCGGTGACCATCGGGGCAGGGGCCTATATCGGCTCCGGGTCGGTGGTCACCGAGGATGTCGAGCCGGATGCGCTGGCCATCGGCCGCGGCAGACAGGTCGCCAAACCCGGCTGGGCGAAAGCGTTCCGGGCAAGGCAGAAGCCGAAGAAGGCGGCGGAGTGAGTGGGCCCTGGAAGCGCCCGGGAATAGCCGGAGCGCCCGAATGACCCGATACGGTCCGTCAAAATCCCTGCTAAGCCTTTGATTTTCGCGCGTGGGGAAGCGCGATTCTATCCGCGAAACGGGGAATATCAAGGACTTAACCTCGTTTGGACTTCCACATCGTAATTTTCCACGCGCAAACCTGGATCGGGGCTCTCGGACGGAGAGGGCGGGAGGGTAAGATAAGCTTCCCGCGGGCCGACTTTTTGGAAATTGGTCGCTAGATTATCATAAATTCTTATTTTCAGAAACAAATATGTTTCGTCGCCGGCGCCCGAGGCCTGATGGCGCGAGGCCGCCCCTCACTCCCCGGTGATCACCCCCTCGACCTCAGCCACCGTCGTTCGCTTGGGGTCGATATCGTCGGCGACGATCTTGCCGCGCCGCATGACGACGATGCGGTCCACCACCTGGAAAACGTGGTGGATATTATGGGCGATGAAAATGCAGGAATGACCGGAATCGCGTGCGTTACGCACAAAACGCAGGACGCCCTGCGTCTCGGCGACGCCCAGATTGTTGGTGGGTTCGTCGAGGATGATCAGGTCGCTGTCGAAATGCATCGCCCGCGCGATCGCCACCGCTTGCCGTTCGCCGCCCGATAGCGAAGAGATGGGCGTGTCGGGTGGAATGTCCTTGCCGATGCCGACCTTCTTGAGGAGGTCGCGCGCGACCTGCTCCATCAGCGTATGGTCCATCCGATTGAGAAAGCGCGGTCCCGTGATCGGTTCGCGGCCGAGAAACAGGTTTCGCGCGATCGACAATTGGATGACCAGCGCGGAATCTTGGTAGATCGTCTCGATGCCCTGGGCGATCGCGTCGGTTGTGCTGCGGATGTTGACCTTGCGTCCGCGCACATAGATGTCGCCGCTTGTCGCCGGCACCGCGCCCGACAGCACCTTGATGAGGGTCGATTTGCCGGCGCCATTGTCGCCGAGCAATCCGACGATTTCGCTGCCGTCGACGGTCAGGTTGACGCCCTCGAGCGCCTGGACGCGACCGTAGAACTTGCTGATATTTTCCATGCGAACAAGGGCTTCGGCCATTGGCTTAAGTCCCCGCCTGATGCCGGCGTTCCAGCCAGGAGTGCAGCGCCATCATCCCCAGGATGATCGCGCCGATGAAGATGTTATAGGCGAGTCCCGGCACGCCGATCAGAACGATGCCGTTGCGCATGACGCGCAGGATGAAAATGCCCAGCACCGTTCCGATAATGGTGCCGCGCCCGCCCGTCAGCGCGGTGCCGCCGATGACGACCATGGCGATGACCTCAAGCTCATAGCCTGTGCCGCTGTTGGGATTGGCGGCCGAGGTGCGGATCGAACTGATGATGCCCGCCAGCGAGGCCATGAGGGAGGAAAGAACGAATAAAGCGACTTTGGTCCGATTGACGTTGACGCCCCGCGCGCGCGCCGCGCCGGGATTGCCGCCGGCGGCGAGGATCCAGTTGCCTGCCTTGGTTTGCGTCAGCGTGTAGCTCAGCGCAACCGCCGCCGCGATGAACCAGAACAGCGACATATAGATGCGGAAGCCGCCGATATAGAAATCGCCGACTAGCGCTTGGGCCAGCCAATGGCCGCCCGCGCTCCAGGTGCGCTGCGGGAAACCGTCGGTGACGAACAGAGCCGTGCCGCGCACGACCAGCAGCATGCCGAGCGTCACCAGGAACGAGGGAATTTTCAGTCGCGTCACGAACCAGCCATTGACGAGGCCGATCAGCGCGGCGACGATCAGCGCGACCACGAACGCGACGTCCAGCGACGTCCAGCCGCTGTTGAACAGCGTCCACATCAGCACCGGCGAGAAGCCGAACAAAGATCCGACGGAAAGATCGAACTCGCCCGAGGTCATCAGCAGCGTCATGGTCAGCGCGATGAGGCCGAGTTCGACGGTGAACGCCAGCGTATTGCTGATGTTCTGTCCCGACAGGAAGTCGGGATTGATCGCCCAGAATCCTGCGAGTTCGACGACAAGCAGTACGAAGGGCCCGAATTCGGGCCGCGCGATCGCCCGCGCAATGAAAGAGCGTTGTTGCACCTGAACCCGCCGATCGAAATTGGAATGAGTGGCGTGCGTCAACCACCTTGAAAAGGTTGGCGCCATCCTCCCTCCCCCCTTGTGGGGGATGGCCGGGGTGGGGGGTCGCACAGGACTATCCCGAAGATCGTTGCGCCATGATCCGACAGGTCAGCGCGACCCCCCTCCCTAACCCTCCCCCACAAGGGGGGAGGGGATTCCCAACATCTCTTCTGTTCGCGTTCGCGGCCAAGCGACCGCGAACGTTGGCTGTCGCCGGCCTACTTGCCCGACAGGATATGGTCGTAGATCGACGCCTTATCCTTCTCATAGAGCGCGCCGGTGATGATGTTGAAGCCGGGCGGGATGCCGCTGGCGGCCATCGCGGCGAGCGAAAGCGCGACATAGCTGGTCGCCTGCGGATCCTGCCATTGCGCGGCGTTCACGTAGCCGTTGAGCACTTCTTGCGTGGTGTCGAGCGAATTGCCCCAGCCGACGACCGGGATTTCGCCGGGCTTGACATGCACCTGATCGAACACCCGCTTGATGCTGCCGTCGGCGAGGTCGCCCAGGCTGATGATCGCCTTGATCTTCTTGCGGTTGGCGGTGAGATAATCGGCCATTCGGGTGATGATCTCACCCTGATCGAGCGTGGTTTCCGTGACTTCCGCCGTGATCCCGAGCGGTTTGAACACGCTCATAATGCCTTCCATTTCCTGGACGCCATAGGTGGCGCCGGGAACTTCCACAGGGGCCCAGACGAAGTCTCCTGATTTCACCAAGCCCTTGTCGACGAGATATTGGGCCCAGTGGCGGCCGAACACGACATTGTCGCCGCCGACATAGGCGTTGAAGCTGGCTTTCGGATCGGGCGTGTTGAAGTTGATGATCGGGATTTTGGCGTCATTGGCTTCCTTGGTCACCTGCACGAGGCTGCCAGGATCGGGGCTGGTGGTGACGATGCCGTCCGCCTTGGCGGCGATCGCCGAACGCACCGCTTCCTGCTGCGAGGCGACATCGCCGTTATGGAACGATGTTTTCACGGTGTTGCCGGTGTCCTTCGCCCATTGATTGGCGCCGGCCAGGAAATAGGTCCAGACGGGATCGGCGGGCGAACCGTGCGAAATCCAGAAAAAAGTCTTGGCCTGCGCGGCCAAGGGCAGCGCCAAAGCCAGAAGCGCTCCGCAAACGAGCAGCGTGAGTTTTCTAAGCATGCGATCTCCTCCCATTCGGCGAAATCCGCCCGTTAAAGTCGGGTGTCGTCGCCGAACGGAAAGACTGACATGTTAGCGAAGGAGGAGCAAGGAGTCGTATTTCACGCGGCTTTGGTTACGCGATCGGCCGAAACACAGAGCGTCATAATGTCTGGCGAAAGCGGCCGACTGCGGGCAGGATGACGCGATGCGAATGATGACGCAGGTCTCCATCTCGGGCTATCGCTCCTTGCGCGACGTCACGCTCAGCCTCGATGTGCTGAACGTCGTGACGGGCGCCAATGGCAGCGGCAAGTCGAGCCTGTACCGCGCGCTGCGGCTGATGGCCGATATCGCCCAGGGCCGCATCATCCAATCGCTGGCGATCGAAGGCGGCCTGCCCTCCGTTCTATGGGCCGGGCCGGAGGCGTTCTCGCGCGGCATGAAGCAGGGCGTCCAGCCCGTCCAAGGCACGCGGCGCAACAATCCGGTTAGTCTGAAGCTGGGGTTCTCGTCGGAAACCGTCGGCTACGCCATTGATCTTGGCCTGCCGATCCCGCCGCCGCCGCCGACCAGGTTTTCCAGAGACCCGGAAATCAAACGCGAAAGTCTGTGGGCCGGCGGGACGCTCGGCAGGAACAATGTCTTCGCGGAGCGAGCTGGCCCCTCCGTGCGCATTCGCGACGCGACGGGCGCATGGCGGCAGGCCATGCATAATCTCGCGCCCTTCGACAGCATGCTCACTCATTGCAGCGATCCACGTGAGGCGGCGGAGCTGCTCGGCTTGCGCGAACGCCTGCGCAACTGGCGCTTCTATGATTATTTCCGCACCGACGCCGAAGCGCCCGCGCGCCGGCGCCAGATTGGCACGCGCACGCCGGTGCTCGCCGGCGACGGATCGGATCTTGCCGCCGCCGTCGCGACGATCCGCGAAATCGGCGCCGCCGACGAGATGGACGAGGCGATCGCCGACGCTTTTGCCGGCGCGACGCTCGAAGTTGGCGGCGCCGATGGGCAATTCGAGCTCGAGCTCAGGCAGCATGGCCTGCTGCGACCCTTGAGCGCCGCCGAGCTTTCCGACGGAACCTTGCGCTATCTTTTGCTCACCGCAGCCTTGCTGTCGCCGCGCCCGCCCGAACTGATGATCCTCAACGAGCCCGAGACGAGCCTGCACCCCGACCTTCTGGCTCCGCTCGCCCGTCTCATCGCGCGGGCGTCGGCGCGCTCGCAGATCGTCGTCGTCTCGCATGCGCAAAGCCTGGCGGCGGCATTGCGCGAGGAGGGGGCGCGGGAGATCGTGTTGACCAAGCGATTGGGAGAGACGCTTGTCGATGGCGACGACGATGCGCCGGCCTGGCGTTGGCCGGCGCGGTAGCGGCGGCGAAGGCATGATATGCGCCGCAACCAGGCCCAACCGCTTCGGAAGACTATGTCCGGCCCAACGACATCTTCTGTTCTAGGCGTAGCTTCACGGCGGGCCATTCGGCGTCGATGATGCTGTAGCGCACGGAATTCCGCTTACGTCCATCGGGCATGATGCGTTCGTGCCGGATGACGCCCTCTTCGACAGCGCCCAGGCGAAGGATCGCGGCTCTTGAACGCTCATTCAGCTCATCCGTCGTAAACTGGACGCGGATGAATTTCATGGCCTCGAATGCATGCGACAGCATGAGATATTTGGCCTCGGTATTGACGCCGCTGCGCTGCGCCGATCGCGCCAGCCAGGTGGCGCCGATTTCCAGCTTGCGATTGGCTTGGTCGATTTTCCAAAAACGCGTGCTGCCGACGACCCGCCCCGTCGCCCGTTCGACGATGACGAACGGCATGACGGTTCCGGCGTCTCTGCCGGCCAGGGCTCTCTCGACATACGATCTGACGGTGTCGGGGCCGGGGACGACCGTGACCTGCAAGGTCCACAATTCCCCATCGGACGCCGCCTCAACGAGTTGCGCTTGATGCGACATCTCCAGCGGCTCCAGCGCAACCGTCGCTCCCCTTAGCATCAGCCGTTCCCAACCTGTCCCGATGAGGTAAATTCTTATCAGGGACCGCGAACGTCCGGCAATTGAGTTGCGCGGCGCTTGACCAGCGATCCCACTCCCGACATGAGAGCGAAGCGCCGATGGGCGAAGCCATGGATTTGAGCATGTCCGCCGATTTGAGATTGTCAGCGATCGGTTTTGATGCGGACGACACGCTTTGGCGGCACCAGGATTTTTATGAGCGGGCGGAGGCGCGCTTCGCCGCGCTTCTTGCCGGCCATGGCTCGGCCGAAGACATCTTGTTGAAATTGCGGGAAGTCGAGCGGCGAAACCTGCCGCTCTATGGCTTCGGCGTCAAAGGCTTCACCTTGTCGATGATCGAAACCGCTGTCGAGGCGACCGGCGGCCAGGCCTCGGCGGCGTTGACCGGCGAGATTCTATCCGCCGGCCGCGAATTGCTGCGCCATCCCATCGAGATTCTGCCCCATGTCCGCGAGGCGCTGGGCCGGCTCGCCGGCGCCTACCGTCTCATCCTCGTCACCAAGGGCGATCTTCTCGATCAGGAGCGCAAGCTGGAAGAATCCGGGCTCGCCAGCTTCTTCGACGCGGTTGAAATCGTCTCCGACAAGAAGGCGTCGACCTATGCGCGCGTCTTCGCGCGCCACGCCGATGGGCCCGAGCGCGCGATGATGGTGGGCAATTCCCTGAAGTCCGACGTTATACCTGCGATCGAGGCGGGCGCCTGGGGCGTCTATGTGCCGCAAGCGCTGGTCTGGGCCGAGGAGCATAGCGAGCCGCCGCCCGCCGCTTCGCGCTTCCACCGCCTCGATCATCTGGGCGAACTCGCCGAACTGGTTGCGCGGCTTTGCTGAGCCACGATGGACAGGCGCCCGCCGCCCGTGAAGGTTCCGATCATTCCGGGCTTTAGAACTCGCTGCATCGCACGTGTCCCGATTGCGCGGCGACGCCGGGCATCGGAGGACATAGGCATCGGTTGCTCGGGTCTCCGCCGCCATTGTAGTCGCAGCTCGCGGCGGGCGCGTTGGCGGGCAGGGAGGCTGGGTCGATGACGCAGCGGACGAAAAGATGAGCCGGCGCGCAGAGTCGATGTTTGACCTGACCAGCCATTGCCGCTTGCACGGAGAACACGGCCAGGGCGCCAAGGACTAACGTTCTCATCGCCGCTCCGTCTGGCGCCGGATAGTTGATCGTCCTTGCGGCGCCGGCCGCGACTATATCCCTGCGTCGAAATATTCAAAGCCGCGCCGGCCATTGCCGCGTCTGGCGTCCGCTCCGCGTCTCTCAAAATGAGACATTTCGGACATTCAACGTGACTTGAGCCGTGCCGCCGGGCTGGTCTAACCCTTGCTTCGTTTCGATTCAGCCCTCTTGAGGAACTCGTATGTGCGGCATCGTTGGCATTCTCGGGACAGGCCCCGTCGCGGGGCAGATCGTCGATGCGCTGAAGCGGCTCGAATATCGCGGCTATGATTCGGCGGGCATCGCCACATTGGAGGCAGGGCGCCTGACGCGCCGGCGCGCCGAGGGCAAGCTGCGCAATCTGGAGACGCGGCTCGCCGCGGCGCCGCTGGAAGGCGCGATCGGCATCGGCCATACGCGATGGGCGACGCATGGCAAGCCCAGCGAGGCTAACGCCCATCCGCATGCGAGCGAGAAGCTCGCCGTGGTCCACAATGGAATCATTGAGAATTTCAAAGCATTGCGGGAGGAGCTTAGCGCAAAGGGTCACAAGCTGGAGACGGAAACCGACAGCGAAGTCGCCGCATTTCTCGTCACCGACGAACTCGCCGCCGGCAAGAGCCCGATCGAGGCGGTGGCCGCCGCTCTGCCGCGCATGCGCGGCGCCTACGCGCTCGCCTATCTCTTTGACGGCGAGGACAACCTCCTCATCGGCGCCCGGCGCGGCGCGCCGCTGGCGGTCGGTTATGGCCAAGGCGAAATGTATCTGGGCTCGGACGCGTTGGCGCTCGCCCCCTTCACCGATCTCATCGCTTATCTCGAAGAGGGCGACTGGGTCGTTCTGACCCGCGAGGGCGCGGTGTTCCATGATGCGACAGGCAAGGTCGTCACGCGCCGCAAGATCAGGAGTCCGGCGGGCGGGCTGCTGATCGAGAAGGGCAATTACCGCCATTTCATGGCCAAGGAAATTCACGAACAGCCCGAAGTCGTCGGCCATACGCTCGCCCATTACATCGATATGAGCGAGCAGCGCGTGCGCCCCTTCGCCTGGCCGGTCGACCCGGCCAAGCTGTCGCGCATCACGATCTGCGCCTGCGGCACGGCTTATATGGCGGGGCTGATCGGCAAATATTGGATCGAGCGTTTCGCGCGCCTGCCCGTCGAGATCGACGTCGCCTCCGAATATCGCTATCGCGAGGCGCCGGTCGACGCATCAGGCGTCACCATCGTCATCTCGCAATCGGGCGAGACGGCCGACACTTTGGCCTCTCTGCGCTACGCCAAGGAGAACGGCAGCAAGATCGTCGGCATCGTCAACGTGCCGACATCGAGCATTTCGCGCCTCAGCGACAGTCTGGCGCCGACGCTGGCGGGTCCGGAGATCGGCGTCGCCTCGACCAAGGCTTTCACCTGCCAGCTTGCCGTAATGGCGGCGATCGCCATCAGCCTCGGCCAGGCGCGCGGAACTCTCGACGAGGCGAGCGCGGCCGCGCTCGTCGCCGAACTGGTCGCCATTCCCGGCCTCATCGCGCAGGCGCTGAAACTGGAGCCGGCTGTCGAAGCGATCGCCCATTCGCTCGCCAAGGCGCGCGACGTTCTCTATCTCGGACGCGGCACCGCCTATCCCCTGGCGCTTGAAGGCGCGCTGAAACTCAAGGAATTGTCGTATATCCACGCCGAAGGCTATGCGGCGGGCGAACTCAAGCACGGACCGATCGCGCTGATCGACGAGGCGATGCCGGTCATCGTCATCGCGCCGCGCGATCCCGTCTTCGAAAAGACGGTGTCGAACATGCAGGAAGTGGCCGCGCGCGGCGGGCGCATCATCCTGATCGGCGACAAGAGCGCGGCGGAAGAGGCGGCGGTGGGTCTCGCGCATTTCCTAGCGATGCCGGAAATGGGCCATGAATTCGCGCCCATCGTCTATGCCGCGACGGTGCAGATGATCGCCTATCACACGGCCGTCATCATGGGCAAAGACGCCGACCAGCCGCGCAATCTGGCCAAATCGGTGACGGTGGAATAGGGCGGCCGTTTCAAAGCATGCGGGAAACCAAAACGCACGCCACCATGCCGGCAAGCGCGCCCACGACAAACAGCAGGCGAATCGTCAGGACTCGTTGACGGGCGTCTTCAATGGCGTTCGGCGGCGTTTTCTTCATGAGTCAGCATATCCTGTTTCGTCTGCCGTGATAAAGCACATCGTCGCTGGATCACACCACTGTCATCATGGGCAGGGATGCTGACCGGCCGCGCAATCTGGCGAAATCGGCAATGGCGGCGTAAGGGGACAAGCCTGTCGCCGCCGTCTTGCATTTGGCGGCGCGAGTGGCCATGGTTCGCCCAGGCCCAGTGACGAGCGGCGGGCCAGGGGAGGATTGTCGTCGCGGCGCGCCGCCTTGTTTTTGCGCGAAGCCGTGGCCATTTCGCGTCGTAATGCTCCTTCAGAGACCGCCATGACCCTAGCGCCCAAAACGAGCGATATCGCCATTGAGCCGGCGCCGGTTTCGCCGCGCAGCCTGGGCGCGCGGCTACGCACATGGTTCTTCACCGGCCTCGTGATCTTCGGCCCCGTCGCGGTGACCGTCTATATCGCCTGGTGGTTCATCGACACCGTCGACAATTGGGTCAAGCCGCTGCTGCCGGCTCGCTTCTGGCCCGATTCCTATCTGCCCTTTCACGTGCCGGGCTTTGGCGTCGTCATCGCGCTTGTCGGCCTGACGCTGCTCGGATTTCTGGCGGCCAATATTGCCGGGCGCACTTTGGTGCGCATCGGCGAGGCTTTGCTCGACCGGACGCCGGTGGTGCGCGGCATCTACAAGAGCGTCAAACAGATTTTCGAAACCGTTTTCAGCCAGAGCGGCACGCAGTTTCGTAAAGTGGGGCTGGTGGAATTCCCGGTCAAAGGCTCCTGGTCGATCGTCTTCATCACCGCCGAACCGGCCGCGGCGGTCGCCGGCGTGTTGCCGCCGGGCGATATGACCTCGGTCTTCCTGCCCTGCACGCCCAATCCGACCACCGGCTTCTATTTCTTCATTCCGACCAGCGACGTCATCGAATTGCCGATGACGCCCGAAGACGCCGTCAAGCTGATCGTGTCGGCGGGCGTCGTCCAGCCCGAAGGCCAGGCGGCGCTGGCCGCGATGGCCCAGGCGGCGCGGCAGGAGCAGGCGCTGGAGGCGATCGGGCAGCAGGGGCGGGCGGCGGAATGAATATGTCCGTTCACGCCATGGCGCCGGGGGCGACGACCGCGCCGCTTCTCGCCGGCGCCGATTTTGCCGACGCCTACCAACTGATCGTCGCGACTCCGGCGCTTGACGCCGCCGCCGCCGCTCAGCGCATTTTCGGGCGCACGCCGCGCTGGATCCGCGCGCTTCTCGCCTTGCGCAACCGGCTCGTCGCCTTGATCGGGTTGAAGGGCGCCGACGAGACGGCCATCGATAAAGACCTGCCGCCGGAGAGGCGACGCCGCATCGGCTTCTTTCCCGTCGTCAGCGAGACGCCGGATCGCGTCGTGATGGGCTTTGACGACTGGCATCTCGATTTTCGCGTCGTCGTCGACGTGCTCTCGCTGGGCGCCGATCGCCAGCAGGTGACGACGACGACATTGGTGCGCACGCATAACTGGATGGGCCGCGCCTATCTCGCCTTCATCATGCCGTTCCACCGCGTCATCGTGCGGACCATGTTGGCGCAGGCGGCGAGGTCTTAACCGCAAACATGCGCCGAGTTATTTTGTTCGCCCCCGAAATCGCCTCGGGCGCGGTCCGCCTCGCGCTACGCGACTATGAGCCAGGCGCGCCGGCGACCAGCGCCGTCCATCCCGCCGGACGCCGGCTGCCGACCGAGGTCCGGGTCTTCATCGATTTCCTCGCGGACGCCTTCGCGCGGGGATGCGAACTTGGCGCTGAGTTGAGGTGGCGGCGGCGGCGGCCGCTGCGGCATTCCTTGAAGCGAAGGCCAAGATCGCCCCTTGACGGCTTTCATAGTCGGCAGTCATACGAACGCGGACGGCTCTAACGTGCGATCACGTCGTATGAGAAAGCGAGTCTGACCCTGCCATTCTTATAGGCGTCGACTTCCAGCGTGTCCTTCCCGCCGTCGGCCTCCGCCGTCCAAATATAGCTCAGCGCGCCCGTCTTCGGATCTGATTTCGTTTGCGGTTGCGGCAATGTCGTCTCGCGCATGAGGCGCTCGACGAAGGCGGCAATGTCGACATTGTCGGCATGGATTCCGCAAACAGTCCGATAGTGCGTCCGGGGCCCGGCGAAATAAGCATCGAGGGCGAAGTTCGATCCCTGCTCAGGGAGCTTCCAGTCATGGATGTCATCGGGGTCCCGCTTGAGGTCGTCGGGCGCGACAGCCCCGTTTTGATGGACATAGCCAAGGCCACGCGCCTGCGCATCCAGCGCCTCGCCGGAGACCGGCTTCCCGGCGCACGTCTTCTCGAAAATCTGGAGAAGTCTCTCGCCGTTGTCTTCGGCCGAAGCTTGACCAACGCCAAACGCGCCCAAGAGCGTCGCCACGTAAAGAAGACGCATGCAGGAACCCTCCGGCCTCTCTTGCGAGATTATCCAGATGGAGGTCCGATTCCAACCATCGTCGCTGAACGCGCAACAATATTGTTGCGGCGGCTTTCGAGAAAGCATTTACGCCCGCCGTCCACCCGAAGAAGCCCCCGTGATTTGGACGCCGAGCGTTTGATTTCAAGCTACCCCGCCTCCAGCAACCGCACCGCCTCATCGCGCTCGAACAGATAGAGCAATGTCCGCAGCGGCCGGTTCTCATCGCCCGCCAGCCTTGGGCTGCGCTCCAGCGCCGCCTGCGCTTCATCCCGCGCCAGCGTCAGCAACTGGCCGTGCAGGTCGAGGCGGGCGAGGCGGAAGCCGGGGGCGCCGGCTTGGCGCGCGCCAAGCACTTCGCCCTCGCCGCGCAGCCGCAGATCTTCTTCGGCGATGCGAAAGCCGTCTTCCGTCTCGCGCAGGATTTCGAGCCGGGCGCGCGAAACCTCGCCGAGCGGCGCCTTGTAGAGCAAGAGGCAGGTCGAGCGGCCCGCGCCGCGCCCGACGCGGCCGCGCAATTGGTGCAATTGCGCGAGGCCGAAGCGCTCGGCATGTTCGATCACCATGATCGTCGCCTCCGCCACGTCGACGCCGACCTCGATGACAGTGGTGGCGACCAGAATTTTCGTCTCGCCGCGCTGGAACCGCTCCATCGCCGCGTCCTTGTCGGCGCCTTTCATGCGGCCGTGAATGACGTCGACCGCCGTGCCGAATATCGCGCGCAGCGCCTCGGCCCGCTCCTGCGCCGCAGCCACGTCGAGCTCTTCGCTCTCCTCGACCAGCGGGCAGACCCAATAGGCGCGGGCGCCTGACGCGATCGCGCGGCCGATGCCGGCGATGACGTCGCTCAGGCGATCCAGCGGGATCGCGCGCGTGTCGATCGGCGTGCGGCCGGGCGGCTTTTCGGTCAGCGCCGAGACGTCCATATCGCCGAAATAAGTCAGCACCAGCGTGCGCGGTATCGGCGTCGCGGTCATCACCAAGAGATCGACCGCTTCGCCCTTGGACGCCAAAGCGAGGCGCTGACGAACGCCGAACCGATGCTGCTCATCGACGACGGCGAGGCCGAGATCGCGAAAGGCGACGCTTTCCTGAAACAGGGCATGGGTGCCGAGCGCGATGTCGATTTCGCCGGCGGCAAGCGCGGCCAGGGTGCGGTTGCGTTCGGAGGTTTTGTCGCGCCCGGTCAGAATGATGATGCGCAGCCCGGCGGCTTCGGCGAGCGGGCGCATGCGTTCGAAATGCTGGCGCGCGAGGATTTCGGTCGGCGCCATCAACGCCGTCTGCCGCCCGGATTCGACGACATCAGCCATAGCGAGCAGCGCGACGATGGTTTTTCCCGAGCCGACATCGCCCTGCAGCAACCGCAACATGCGCTTGGGCGAAGCCAGGTCCGCGCGTATTTCGGCGAACGCCCTGGCCTGCGCTCCGGTGAGGCGAAAGGGCAGGGCGGCTTCGATCTTCGCCGCGAGGCGCCCATCCGAAATATTGGAGCGCCCCGCCAGCGTGCGCATGCGCGCGCGCACCATCAAAAGCGCAAGCTGATTGGCGAGCAATTCGTCATAGGCGAGCCGCGTCCCGGCCGGACCGGCGGGATCGATGTCGCCGGGCTGCTGCGGATTGTGCATCGCCGCCAGCGCGGCGGCGAAAGTCGGCGCGCGCAGGCGCTGCGCATTCTTGTCGGCGATCCATTCGGGCAGTCTGGGCAATCTCGCCAGAGCCCCTTGCGCGGCCTTGGCGAGAACGCGGGGGAACAGACCTTCGGTCAGCCCGTAGACCGGCTCGACGGCCGGCATGTTGGCGAGCGCCGCGGCGTCCATCACCCGGTCGGGATGGACCATCTGCAAATGGCCGTCCCACATTTCAAGCTTGCCCGACACCCAGCGCGTTTCGCCGAGCGGCAATTGCTTGCGGATCCAGTCGTGATTGGCGAGGAAGAACACCAGTTCGACATCGCCCGTCTCATCCTCGACCAGCACTTTGAACGGCGCTTTCGAGCGTGCGTTGGGCGGCGGCCGGTGCTCGGCGACGCGCACTTCGAGCGTGGCGATCGCGTCGCGCTGCGCGTCGCGGATCTTTGGCCGCGCCCGCCGGTCGAGCGTCGCATAGGGCAAATGGAACAAAACATCGATGACGCGCGCGCCGGCCGGGCGGTCGAGCAGCCGATCGAGCAGTTTGGCGATCTTGGGACCGACGCCGGGGAGAGTGGCGGCGGGAGCGAACAGCGGATCGAGCAAGGCGGGGCGCATAAGGGGATTTATACGCGAGAAGTCGCGGGGCGCTAGCGGAACGCGTCTCGTCTGGGCGGCCGCGTCGGCGATCCAGCGACATTATGTAGCGTCGCGAGGCTGACCAAGCGGGGCAAAGCGAGATTTTGTAAGTTTATCAACGCGATTGTGAGACGGCGACGCCTTCGTTTGGAGCCGTTTGAATCCGATGGTCTGCGGCGAGCGCAAGGATGGAAGCTTGCGGCGGTCCTCTGTATATGGGTGAAGAGGCGTGAAACGGCCGCTGAAGGAAATAATGGTTCGCGCCTTTCGTCTGATAGGCTCTGCGCAGCGTTTCGGTCTGGCCCGCCCATCTCTTGCCGAAGGATTCGCCAATCGTGCCCATTAGCGCTTCATCTCCGCCACAGCTTTCTCTGTCGAAAGACAAGATCCGGATCCTGCTTCTCGAGGGCGTCAGCGACAGCGCGGCCGAGATGATGAGCGCGGCGGGCTATTCCAGCGTGGAGCGCCTCCCCAAAGCGCTCAACGGCGCCGCGCTTCAGGAGGCCGTCAAAGGCGTCCACTTGCTTGGCATTCGGTCCCGCACGCAGATCACCGCCGAAATCCTCGAAGCCGCCGACCGGCTGATCGCGATCGGCTGTTTCAATGTCGGCACCAACCAGGTCGATGTTGACGCCGCGCGGCAAATAGGCGTTCCTGTCTTCAATGCGCCCTTCTCCAACACGCGCAGCGTCGCCGAACTGGTGATCGGCGAGATTGTCATGCTTCTGCGGCGCATTGTTCCGCGATCCGTCGCCGCGCATGACGGCCGGTGGGACAAGTCGGCCAACGACAGCCTCGAAGTGAGAGGCAAGACCCTTGGCGTCATCGGTTATGGCAACATCGGTTCGCAGCTTTCTTATCTCGCAGAAGCGTTCGGCATGCGGGTCATATTCTTTGACCACACCGACAAGCTCCGCCGCGGCAATACCGAGCCGACCGCCACCCTGCAGGAATTGCTGGCGCAGAGCGATGTCGTGACCCTGCATGTGCCCGAGACGCCGGCCACCCATGGGATGATCGGCGTTGAGGAGATCCGGTCGATGAAGCCGGGCGCCTATCTCATCAACAACAGCCGCGGCACCGTGGTCGACCTCGACGCGCTTGCCGCCGCGCTGCGCGAGGGAAGGCTCCGCGGCGCGGCGATCGATGTTTTCCCGGTCGAGCCCAGTTCGAACGCCGAGCGATTCACCTCGCCGCTGCAAGGGCTGCACAACGTCATTTTGACGCCCCATATCGGCGGTTCGACCGAGGAGGCGCAGGAGCGCATTGGGGCCGAAGTCGCGCGCAAGCTGATCGACTATAGCGACAACGGCTCGACGATGGGCGCCGTCAATTTTCCGCAAGTGCAATTGCCGGCCCGACCGGTGGGGACCCGCTTCATCCAGGTCCAGCGCAATCTGCCCGGCATGCTCGGGCGGCTCAATGAGGCGCTCGCGCGGCACGCGATCAACATTGCCGCGCAATATTACGAGACCCATGCCGATATCGGCTATGTCGTCTTGGACGCAGACGCTTCGGCCACGGATAGTCAGCGCGTTCTGGCGGAAATCCGGGCGCTGGAGGGAACGATCCGCGCCAGGCTGCTCTACGAACATCGGACCTGAGAAATATCATGCCGGCGCTAGACCAAACCGATCCGTCGGAATTCCACGGGAAAGTCGTCGTCGTCACCGGCGGCAGCGCCGGCATCGGCCGCGCCATCGCGCTTGCCTTCGCCGGGCGCGGCGCGAAAGTCGTCGTCGCGGGCAGAAATCTTGAAGCGGCAAGCCATGTCGTCGCCGACATCGAGCGTGACTTCGGAAAAGAGGCGCTTGCCGTCCGGACGGACGTCAGCCTCGTCGCCGATTGCAACGGCTTGATCGAGGCGGCGGTCGGGCGGTTCGGCGCCGTCGATATCCTGGTGAACAATGCAGCCTATTTTGCCTTGGTTCCGTTGCTCGACGCGGGCGCCGCGGACGCTTCGCAATTCCTCTCCACCAATCTCTGCGGTCCGTTGTTTTGCGGCCAGGCTTTGGCGCGCTGGGCGACGACGAACAACCGAACCGGCGTGATCGTGAACGTGAGCAGCATCAGCGGCGCGCGGCCGGCCTTCGGTTGCGGTCTCTATTCCGCGACCAAGGCGGCGCTGAACAGCCTGACCAAGTCGATGGCGTTCGAATGGACGCCCAAAGGAATTCGCGTCAACGGCGTCGCGCCGGGCCACGTCAATACCGACGGCGTCCTGGCGGATTTCGAATCCGGCAGGCTCGACCATGACGCAATGATGCGCGCCATACCGGCGCGCCGCATCGCCGATGTCACGGATATCGCGAATCTCGTGCTGTTCCTGTCCAGCGAGCAATCGCGCCATATCGTCGGCGCGACGCTGACGATCGACGGCGGGGAATCCCTCTAGGCGCGGGTTGCCAGTGCTATGCGTCAGCCAAATTGAAAGGACGCCTGCTTTCCCCTTCCCCCCTTGTGGGGGAAGGCCGGGATGGGGGGTCGCGCAGACCTTGCCGATAAAAGGATTTGCGCCTCAACCGGATAGAGCGGTGCGACCCCCCTCCCCAAACCCTCCCCCACAAGGGGGGAGGGAATATTGGCGTCCTTTCAATTTGGTTGACGCAGACCACTAGGCCAAAGCGCGCGCCGCCGCCTTGTGCTCGGCCATCAACGCGGCGAGATCGACGCCGACGGGCGCGCCATCGACCACCCGCCATTGGCCGGCGATCATCACCCGGTCGGCGCGATGCGCGCCGCATAGGACCAGCGCGGCGATCGGATCATGGGCGCCGCTGAAGCGCGGCTCGTCGAGCGTGAACAAAGCCAGATCCGCTTCCAGCCCGACCGCGATGCGGCCGATGTCGTCGCGCCCGAGGCAGCGCGCCGAACCTTCCGTCGCCCAGCGCAGCACATCGAGATGCGTCAACGCCGAGGGGCCGTAGCGCAAGCGCCCGAGCATCAGGGAATGGCGCACGGCCTCCATCATATTGGACGAATCGTTCGAGGCCGAGCCGTCGACGCCCAGACCGATCGGCGCGCCGGCGGCTTCGAGCTCCCTGGTCGGGCAGATGCCCATGGCGAACGTCATGTCGGACGCCGCGCAATGGCAGATCCCGACGCCGGCCCGCCCGAGCCGGCCGATTTCTTCGGCGTTGAAATGAATGCCATGCGCGACCCAGGTGCGCGGGCCGATCCAGCCGGCTTCCTCGAGCAGGTCGACGCAGCGCATGCCGAAGGTCGCCTGGGCATAGACGTCCTCGTCCGGGGATTGGCACAAATGCGTATGCAGCCGGCAATCGTAACGTTCGGCAAGCTGAGCCGATTCAGCGAGCACACGCCGCGGCACGGCCAGAGGCGAGCACGGCGCCAAGGCAATGCGGATTTGCGCGCCGGGTTTTGGATCGTGGAAGAGCTTCAGCACGCGCTCGCTGTCGCTCAGGATCGTATCGGAATCCTGCACGATCGAGTCGGGCTGCAGGCCGCCGTCCTTTTCCGAAAGGCCCATCGAGCCGCGCGTGACGGTCATGCGCAGGCCGAGCTTGCGCGCTTCCTCGACTTCGATGTCGATCGCGTTTTCCAGCGCGCGCGGGAACAGATTGTGATGATCGGCCGCCGTCGTGCAGCCCGAAAGCATGAGTTCGACCAAAGCGAGGCGCGTCGCGACGCGCAATTGCGCGGGCTTGATCTTCGCCCAGACGCGTTCGAGCGCGACGAGCCAGGGGAGCAGTTCCGTATTGAGCCCGGCCGGATGGGCGCGCGTCAGCGTCTGGTAGAAATGATGGTGCGTGTTGATCAGGCCGGGCAGGACGACATGGCGCGAGGCGTCGAAAGTGGCGTCGACCGGCGCGGATGGCGTCCCGCCGCGCGCCACCAGCTCGACGATGCGCGTCCCCTCGATCACGAGGCCGCATTCCGCGCCTTCGCCGAGAATGGCCAGCGGGTCTTTGATCCACAAACGCATCAGAACAGGCGCCTTCCAGGCTCATCCGGCGCCACGATGGATGAAGGTCTGGGCTCTGTCCACCTGTCATGAAACGCCCGCCGATAGCGGCGACCGCGCCCAGGAGTTTCAATATGACGCGGCGCGGAAATTGCTAGCGAGCCGACAAAGGGTCGGCGTCAAACTTGCCGGCCGTTGGTTGGAAAATGGATTCGGACTGTTGGCGATGTTGCTTTATGCTGCGTTCCAAAGGGATTGGAGACGCTCACGGGCTGCGCATAGGACCGGTCGCATCAAGCGACGATCGGTTCGGCGTTCGGCTTGCGATCGAAATCTCCGGTGATCAAAGCAAGGGGGAAGATCATAATGCGCATCGCCGTCTCGGCCGCTCTGGCTGGCCTCATGTTTCTGTCGGGTCCCGCTCTGGCGCTCGACAAGGTCACGTTCGGCACCAATTGGCTCGCCGACCCGGAAGCCGGGGGCTATTATCAGGCCGTTGTCGACGGCACCTACGCCAAATATGGGCTCGACGTGACGATCCTGCCCGGCGGGCCGCAGTCGAACGGGGGCATGCTGCTGGTCGCCGGCAAGATCGAATTCTTCATGGGCGGCGACATGATCGGCGATTTCCTGCAGGTGGAGCAGAATATCCCAATCATCGCGGTCGCCGCCGACTTCCAGAAAGACCCGCTGGTCTTCATGTCGCATCCGGGCGTCGGGCTGGACAAATGGACCGATCTGCCCAAGGCGACCGCCTTTGTCAGCCAGGGCGGCATCGCCTCCTATTACGCGTGGATGCGGCTCGCCTGGGGGTTCAAGGACGAGAACGTCAAGCCCTACACCTTCAATTCGGCGCCGTTCATCGCCGTCAAGGATTCGATCCAGCAGGGTTATGCGACGTCGGAGCCTTTCGAAGTGGAAAAGCAGGGAGGCTTCAAGCCCAATGTCTTTCTTCTCGCCGACCAGGGCTATTCGACTTATGCGACGCTGATCGAGGCGCGCCGCGAACTCGTCGCCAAGAACCCCGACCTCGTGCAGCGCTTCGTCGACGCTTCGGCGATCGGCTGGTATCATTATCTCTATGGCGACAATACAAAAGCCAACGAGATGATCAAGAAAGACAATCCTGAAATGACCGACGAACAGATCGCCTTCTCGGTCGCCAAACTCAAGGAATATGGCATCGTCGATTCCGGCGACACGCTCAAATTGGGCATTGGTGCGATGACCGAAGCGCGGGTGAAGGATTTCTTCGACAAAATGGTGAAAACCGGCATCGTAAAAGCCGACACCGATTACAAAAAGGCCTTTACGATGCAATTCGTCAATAAAGGCGTCGGTCTCGAACTTCGGCCCAAGTGAACGGGCTGGCTTAGCCCGCCGCCTTGCGCGTCCAGTTGACGAGAGTCACGCCATGGGCTTCGTCAAGAATCTGCGAAGGGCCCGGCGAGAGCCCGGCCTTCGCCAGCACGTCCTCGGGCGAGCGGCCGGACCCGACCCGCGAAAAGACCGGCGGCCCGCCAGGCAATTTCACCTTGCTGGCGCGGGAAAGGTGAAACGCGTCATAGCCGATTTCGAGGAACAGATCGAACACCTGCGTCCCGCCGACAACGCCAAGCGTGCCCGCAGCGAGCCCCAGCGCGACGCAGGCGTCGTCCAGCGACGCGCCGGCTGGATTCCATAAAAAGGAGTTCGGATGGTCGGGATCGGGCGCCAGCGCTGCAATCTTGCGCGTTAAAACCAGCCGCCGCCGCCGTGGCGAGTTCGCCTGACTTTCGTAGGAATTGCGCCCCTGGATCACCGCATCGACGCGGTCGAGCTCGCGCTCGTAATATTGTTTATCCGCGTCGAAAATAAGCGCAGTCGGGAAGGCCGAGGCCGCGTCGGCGATCATCCCGTCGGACGAAATAATGGCGTAGCCTTCGATCCGATAAGGCTTTGCCCGCTGACCGGGACCGGTCGGGCGCTCGGGCGGTTCAGCCACTTCGGCTGGCCTCGCACGCCTTGAGATGCAGCCATGCATCCGACTTGCGCGCGATCCATTCTCTCGCTTCAGCCTGGGTATTGAAGACGCCAAGATAGACTTGCTTCCCGGAGGGAAGAGTCGCTCGCACTTGCCATTCAGCCCCGGTCTTCGTCTCGACCGGTTCGAATTCCACATGGGGCTTGAGATCGGTCATCAACATAGTATGGGGTGTAAGGCGCCAAACGGCTAGTCCAAAAATTTGCGGCCTTTCAAAGGCAGCCAGTTGTTTTTTCGGGGCATCGATAGCCTGTCCATGGCAGGGTCAAGCTGACGGCTGCTCAGGTCGCCGTCGACATCCGAGCGGCTTGCGGCGATCGCCCGGGGAAGCTAGGTCAAGGACTTGAGCTTGCCTCGCTCTTAGCGCGGGAAGATATGGCGCGGGCGGATCCGAAAAGGGACTCGCCCGCAATGAGATCTGCTGGAACGCATGACAATGGCCAAGGATTACGTGTCGGACAATCTCAATGTTCCGAATCTCAATTCGCTTTTCCCAAATATGATCGTCGGCGACAAAGAGGCCGTGACATGGCCTTATTTCAGAAAGGAAATCGATCACACCTGGTACGTTGATCGTCGAAACCCCGAGGTCGGGTTCATCAACCGGGACGAAGCGGCGATCCTGTTTTCCAATGCGCAGCTTTTCTCCGGCCGGCGCGGCCTGGAGATTGGGGCGTGGCGGGGATGGTCGACCTGCCACCTTCTCGTATCGGGGCTCGCCTCCCTCCACGTCATCGAGCCCTTGCTCGCCGACCCGGAATGGAACCGTGAATTTGTCGCGGCGGTGAACGGCTCCGGCCAGGCCGACCGCGCCATTCTCATCCCCGGCCCAAGCCCTGAGGAGGTCATCCGGCTCGGCGAGAGCGGGAGCCGCTGGTCATTCGCCTTCATCGACGGCGATCATTCCGGGGACGCGCCGACCCGTGACGCGCTCGCGTGCGAGCGCTACCTTGAGCCGACGGCGATGATCGTGTTCCACGATCTGGTGGTCCCCTACGTCTCCGCCGCATTGCGCGCGCTGGACGCGAAAGGCTGGAATACGATGGCCTATCAGACCGCGCAAATGATGGGCGTGGCCTGGCGCGGGGATATTTCACCGGTTCGGCATAAACCCGATCCGACGCAGAAATGGCAGGTTCCCGAGCACCTCGCCGGATTTGCGATCGCGTAACGGCGTCGCCAGTCCAATCAGATTTCAGCCCCGACGATCGCCCGCCAGAAGCCGCTATAGCCCAGTTCAAGCGCGACAATCTTGAACCTCAGTCCGAGGCCGTCCATCACTTCATAAGCAGAATTGCTGCATAGGGAAAAGATTATCAACCCACTCTTTTTAATGTGATTGCCGGCTTCCCGCAAAAACGCTCCGACGATGCGCCCTTCGGGGTCGCACAAACTGTATTTCTCTACGCTGCTTTCGGGCTGTTTATCGATGAGCGGCGCATTGAATACGATCAGGTCGAAATCTTTTTCTTTGATATTGTTAAACAAATCTGACGTCAGCGTATTGATCTTGAGCCCATTCGTTTCGGCGTTTCGTTTCACCGATTCGACGGCGTCGGCGGATATGTCGGACGCCGTGACCTCGCAGTTCCATCTTGCAGCGACATAGAGAGAAATGGCGCCGCAGCCCGCGCCTATTTCGAGGGTCTTTGCGATCTTGGTCGAATCCATCGCCATCATGTTGCGAATGAAAAGAAGCGAACTGGAATCGGGCGTCGGATGATAAATTCCCGCCGGCGCATCGATCGTCAAACCATCGATGATGAACCGTGCGGGAATGTTTTGTCGCTCCACATGCGCGTGATGAAAGGCTGAGATATCAACCGCCGAAGTGGTGACCAATGAAGAAAGCCCCAGCTTTGTCAGGACAGCGCCGCGGGCTATTTCCCGTTTATTGAACTCCATTAGCCATTCACTTTCAAAATCGGATGGAAGTTTCTAAACTACCATTTCCCGGTTGATTGAGGATTTGAGACTTGCCCAATTTGGCCGCGCTGGCAACGGGGCGCCTGTTCGACGACGCGCCGGCCAAGTCCTATGGGCCCCAATCCCGGGCCGCAAGTCACAATCCGTTTGGGAACGGCGCCGCCGGTTATCCGTTGTTCCAGCGGCGCGCATGCGCCATTATCGCACATGCCCCTTGGCGCCTCTAGGGATAACCGCGCCGATCAGATCAATGCGCCGCGCGGAAGGTCTCTCCTCAAGAATCGGGAGAGATTTTTGAACGCGACTCAGATCATCAAGGAGACCCACGATGACAAAGCACAAGATACTCACGAAGTCGGAAATAGAAACCGAACTGAAACGCTTGCCCGATTGGTCCGTTAAAGGAACGAACATTGAGGCTTCATTTGAATTAAAAACCTTTCGCGACGCCATAGCTTTCATCGTTCAGGTTGCGATCGAGGCGGAGGTTCTCAATCATCATCCGGAATTTTATAATTCCTACAATAAAGTCTCTTTTTCTTTCTGCACCCATGACGTTGGCAATAAAATTACCGACGCCGATATCGAAATAGCGTCCAAGATCAGCGACGCCGCGCACAGGTTCCTGAGTATGAAGTAAGCCAACCTTCTTGCCTCGACGCCGTCGGGCGCCGCCGGATCGACCACAGCGAGAGAGTTGGGCCGTTGACGGGCTGCGGCGTTGTCGGCGAGGCTTAAGTCGCGAAGGGTCCGGTCGCGATATCAATCGCCCCGAAAAGGGCTCTTCCGCAGTATTTCCACTTCATCAAGGCGTTTAAAATGACCGGCCGCAAGCTCCTACCCGGAAGAGAATTATTGCCGTCTGAAATCCGGGACTATCTGATCGATCGCAAAGATTCCTCTGAGATTTATTCGGATGCTTTTATCAAGCATTTGAGGGCGCTGAATAATCTCGTCAAGGAATCAGGAGAAGTTCTGGAGGGCGGAATATTTTATTGGGACCGTGACGGCGAATATGGCGACAACTTGCCGGTAGCCAGTTTAGCTCCGGCAAGGCGGAATCTTTGGCGCGCGACGCGATTCAAGAAGTCCATGATCGAAATTGGCGTTAATGCTGGACACAGCGCTCTGCTCGCGCTTTCCGCCAATCCAGATCTTGTATATTATGGCGTCGACATCGATCATCATAAGTATACGATCAATTGTGTGAACTACCTGGCAAAAGAGTTTCCGGGTCGCGTGCATTATTTTCCCGGCGATTCCCGAGAAGTTCTGCCCTATCTGGCCGTTCATCGCGCGGAATTGGATTTTGACATTTTCCACGTCGATGGCGGACATACGACCGAAATTTGTCACGCCGACGTCTCCAATTGTCTTCGCCTCGCGAAAAGAGGTTTTGGAAAACATCTGCTTCTGGATGACATCAACGCGAGCTGGATTTTCGATGTTTACGCGGAATTCGTTTCGAAAGGCCATCTCACGACAGAAACGTTCTTCGGCGATTGGGAGGATGACAATCGCAACGTCCTGGCCAGGATTCTTTGACGTTCTTCGTGCACTCGTCCTCATCGCGTTTCCGCGCCGCTCGATGCGACGGCCTTTGTCGCCCGATCCCGGGACATGAATATGACGGATAAGGAGATCGTCCCGAGCGCCGCCCGGCGCCCGATCGCGGAATTTGCGACGTTCTGGCATGGACCGCTCGATGCGATCGCTTATTCCTGCCTGGCGTCCTTTGCGTCGGTTGGCGCGAGTCTGTGCGTCTACAGTTATGACGACAAGATCGACGCGCCCCGCGGCGTCGAAGTGGCGGACGCCAGGCGGATATGTCCTGATGAATCGCTGCTCTCGCGTTATCTCACGGGAGGAAAGCCGTCGCTCGCCAGTTTCGCCGATATGTTCCGTTACAAGCTGATCCGCGAAACCGGCTGCTGCTGGGTCGATACCGACATCATCTGTCTACGAAAGCCGGACTTCTCTGGCGATCCGATCGTGTTCGGCCGTCAATCCAACCCGTATGGCGAGTTTCTGGTCAATAATGCGGTTCTAAAGCTGCCGCCCGCTCATCCGGTGTTGAACGAACTCATCCAAAAAGCTGAAGGCGCCGTCGACATCGACCAAAAATGGGGCGCAATTGGTCCGTTTCTGCTGACCGAGCTGGTCGTGCGGCATGGCGTCGAGCCCTATGCCCGCGACTTCTTCGCTTTCTATCCGATCGAACCCGATGATTTCTGGAAGATGCTGGCGCCCGCCTATCGCGACGACGTCGCCGCCGCCGTCAAACAAGCGACTTTCTTGCATCTGTGGGGCGAGATGTTTGGGCGATCCGGCTATGACAAGACCGTATGCCCGCCGGTGGGATCGTTCCTGCATGAAATCTTTCAACGCCTGGGAACGCTGCATCGCTTCAAGCGCGTCTATGATGAGCGCGAACTCCGCAGCCTGATGGCCAAATGGATGCCGCAGGATGATCTTTCGAACCCGGCGGTTCGGTCGGCTTGACGCCACCATCGGAGCTATCCAGACGCCGGCGGGGCAGGGGTGCGCCTCCTCGTTGCGCGACATTAGGACCGAACATCATGTCAGAGCTTGAGAATGTTTTTGAAAAGATCATGGCGCTCAACCGATGGAGCGGCGATGAAAGCCGAAGCGGCCCTGGCTCAACGCTATCGTACACCTGCAACATACGAAATCAGCTCGAGGTGTTTGTCAGGCAATTCGAGATAAAGACCTTCTTCGATGCGCCATGCGGCGACTTCAATTGGATGAAGGAAGTCGGCTTTCCCGATGGGAGCCTGTATCTTGGCGGCGACATCGCCAACTCGCTGATCAGGGAAAACGTCAAGAAATATGCCAGAGAATCAAGGAAGTTTTTCAATTTCGATATCGTCGCCGACAAATTTCCGGAAGCCGACGTCTGGTTCTGTCGGGATTGCCTGTTTCATCTGCCCGACGCTTATATATTTCAGGCTCTACGCAATTTTTGCGATTCGAAAATCAAGCTGTTGATGATGACCAATCACATCAACGCGACCGGATTCCGCAATACCGACATCGAGGCTGGAGAATTCCGGCTCGTTGATTTTTACAGCGAACCGTTCGGCCTTCCAAGAGACGTGCTTTTTCGCATCGCCGATTATGTCCACCCGTATCCGCAAAGAGAGATGTGCGTGTGGACGCGAGAACAGATCGCGGCGGCGCTGGAGACGCGCGGCGGATGATCGGTTGATCAGACGCCGAGATCGGCGCGCCCGCAGAAATGAGCGTTCGCCTCGGGCTCAAGCCGACGCCTTGCGCGTCCATTTCACCACGCTCACCGCATTGACCTCGTCAAGAACCTGCGTCGGCCCCGGCTCAAGGCCGGCCCGCGCCAGCACCTCATGGGTGGAGCGGCCGGATCGAACTTGCGAAAAGACAGGCGTGCCGCCGGGTAATTTTGCATTGCGGGCGCGAGAAAGGTGAAAAGCGTCGTAGCCGATTTCGAGGAACAAGTCATAGACATGGGTGCCGCCAAGAATCGCCACGGCGCCCGCGGCAAGATCGAGCGCGCCGCACGCCGCCTCAAAGGACGCGCCCGCCGGATTCCATAGCAGGGATTTGGGATGACGGGGATTGGGCGCAATCGCCGCGACCTGGCGTGTGACAACCAACCGGCGCCGGTGCGGCGAGTTTGACTGACCTTCGTGCGAATGGCGTCCGTGAACGAGCACATCGAAGCGATTGAGTTCATGGTCCAGGAACCGATGGTCCGCTTCAATCTTGAGCGTTTCCGGCATGACTGCGTTCGCGTCCGCGATCATGCAGTCGGATGAAGCGATGACGTAGCCCTCAATGCGATAGGACGCGAGCATGAATGAGGATTCTCCAGACGTTTGCCAAACCGGCGCGCATATTAGGGCCTGTTGACAAAACTGGGCAACCTGAGGCTTAAGCCGCCTCTCGATCGCGATGGCGAATGCGTCCGCAAAGTCAAAACGGGCTCAAGAGGCGTGTGGGCCGCGTTCGGCGACGAAATTTTTGGCTCGCTTCGCTATCGCGGAGCGCCTACAATCGAGCGGTAAACGCGTGGCGTGGTCCGCGTTAGGGGAAGATGCCTCATGCGGAACACCACCAAGCTCGTCGCGCCGTCATCGGATCGCCTCGTTCCCGACAAGGCGGATTCATCGCCCACCGACGCGGAGGCGGAGGACGCCTTTCGCTCGATCATTCGCTGGATCGGCGAAGACCCCAACCGGGACGGCCTGCATGAAACGCCCAAGCGGCTTGTCCGCGCGTTTCGCGAATATTTTTGCGGTTATGACGAGGACCCGGAAGAGATTCTGAAAAAGACCTTCGAAGAAGTCGACGGCTATGATGAGATGATTGTGCTGCGCGGCGTCACTTTCGAGAGCCATTGCGAACATCACGTTGCGCCGATCATCGGCCGCGCGTGGGTCGGCTACGTGCCCGATCGGCGCGTCGTGGGAATATCCAAACTCGCACGCGTCGTCGAAGCCTATTCAAAGCGCCTGCAAATTCAGGAGCGGCTGACGGCTCAGATCGCCAATACGATCGAAAGCGTGTTGAAGCCGCGCGGCGTGGCGGTCGTCATCAAGGCGACGCACCATTGCATGGTGAGCCGCGGCGTTCACAAGCGCGGCACGGACCTTGTCACGAGCCGAATGCTGGGGTGCTTTCGCGACTATCCGATGACGCGCGGAGAGTTCCTGTCGATGGTCAATTCGGACGTGGAGCGCTGATCGCTACGTCAAGTCTCGATCGTGGCGAAGGCGTCGCCGTCACTTGGCGTCAGGCGGCGCTTTCCGGTCGCCAGCCGCCTGTTTAAGCGTTTGGAAAGCCTTGAGGATTCTGCCGCGCAAGATGGCGTCCTGAATGGAAATGTCCGTCTGGTCAGCCGATGATGGGACGCCGTCATATTTCGACTGGATGCATTTCCCTGAATTGCAATTGAAGATTATTCCGAGCCCGATCTCGCCGCCTTCCGTAAGGGCGGCGCTATCTGTGTGTTCTGAAGCCTGAACATCCTCGATCAAAAATTCGGCCTCATGACTGCCGGTGGCGCTACGCACGCCATTGCGAAACTCCAGGACTTCTTCGCTCATGGACACCAATCTTCCATCGGCGTTCTTGCCGGGCCCAAATGTGATGGCCTTGGTGATCCACGCCATCGCGACCCCAGCGGTTCCGGAGCGATATTTCGGATTGCCGGCGGTCGCGATCGGCAGGTATCGCGCCAGGAATTCTTCCGCGCTTTCTCTTGACGCAAAGGCGGAATCATCCGCCGCCGGTTGAAGGCTCTTTGGCATTGAAATCTCAAATCCCGGTTGCGCGTTCGCTTGCCCGGCGGGGCATATCGCCCCGACGCAGATAGCGAGGGAAGACAGAATTGCGAAATCGCGAGGAGTAAAACACGGCATTTCCCGAACCGCTCTTCATGCTGAGTGGCGCACATGCGCCAAGGCGCTTTTGGTCCAATGAAATCTGCGCGGCCAACGACGGCCCCATGGTAATATGGCAGATCAGCGGTTTGTTGACCAACGCGCTTTGCCGTCCTTGATATCGTTCGGGCTGATCGAACGCGTGGGCGTCCAGCCGTCCCAAAGCGCGCCCCCGGTCGGTGTCTGATGAAAGAAGGGCTGACTTTCCAAGCGATTTGATGGACAAGGCGCTCCGGAGCGCATACGGACGCGCCCTCGAACAGGGAGACAAACGGAGATTGGTTTGAGCACCGACCTGGATGCTTCCGCGACGCCAACGGAACTCACCCCCTCCCGATGGGGCGCGTTCGCCTACGCGGCGTTCACGGTGATATGGGCCGCGAGCACCGTCTCGAATGTCGGAACCGCGATGTTCGACACGGCTTCAGGCTGGCTGATAACGAGCCTCAACGCCAATCCTATGGCTGTGTCGCTGGTTCAGGTGGCGGTCAGCCTGCCATTATTCCTGTTCACATTGCCGGCCGGCGCTCTTGCCGATGTCATCGATTCGCGACGGATGCTGATCATCGTCGAAGTCGTGATCGTCGTCGTGTCCGCAATCTTCGCGACGCTGGTTTCATTGGGCCTCGCCACGCCGGCCTCATTGTTGCTGACCACCTTTTTGCTCGGGGTGGCCGGGGCGCTGAGCGCGCCCGCGTGGCTGTCGATTACGCCGCTCCAGGTGCCGCGGCGGGATCTCGACAGCGCGGTCGCGGCCAATAGCGTCGGCTTCAATCTCAGCCGCGCCGTGGGGCCGGCCCTCGGCGGCTTCATCATCGCCGCATTTGGAATCGCCACGCCGTTCTGGATATTCGGCCTCAGCAATCTTGGAATCATCGCGGCGCTCCTGTGGTGGCGCTCGCCGCAAAGGAGCGCGGACAGCCTGCCGGCGGAGCGTTTGACCAGCGCTGTCCGCACCGGCGTCCGCCATGCCGCAAACAATCGCAACTTGCGCGCAACATTGGTGCGCTCGCTGGCGTTCTTTCCTTTCGCCGCCGCTTATTGGGCGCTGCTGCCGCTCATTGCGCGCAGTCAGATGACCCAGGGACCGGAGCTTTATGGCATTCTGCTGGGCGCGCTCGGCGCAGGCGCAATCGGCGGTTCGGTTGCGATCAATGGGCTAAAGGTCAAGTTCGGGCCGGATCGGACTGTCGCTTTGGGGACGCTCGCGACTGCTTTCGCCCTCTTTTTGTTTGGGCTTGCGCGCGACCCCGCGATCGCGATCTGCGCCTGCGTCGTCGCCGGCGCCTCGTGGACTGTGATTCTGACCAATCTCTACGTATCGGCTCAGGTTGCGTTGCCTGATTGGGTGCGCGGACGCGGGCTCGCCATATTCCTGACGGTTGTCTTTGGCGCGATGACCGCGGGCAGCGCGGCATGGGGGCAGGTGGCGGGCTGGGAGGGGCTGCCGGTCGCCCATTTCGCGGCGGCCGCCGGCGCTTTATTGGCCATTCCGCTGACATGGCGTTGGAAACTTCAGACCGGCGCCGGGCTCGATCTCACCCCTTCCATGCACTGGCGGGCGCCTGTCGTCACCCAAAAGGTCGAAAACAATGACGGGCCCGTCCTTGTGACGGTCGATTATCGTATCGACAACAAAGACCGCGCCGCATTCCTCGCCGCCCTCGACGAACTGGGACATGAGCGCAAGCGCGACGGCGCGTTCGCGTGGGGCGTTTTCGAGGACACCGCCAGCCCTGGCCGTTTCCTCGAAACGTTCCTGATCGAATCCTGGCTGGAGCTGATGCATTCTTATGAACGGGTGACCAAAGCGGATCGAATACTCGAAGAACATATTCGCGGGTTCCTGACGAGCGCGCCTCAGATCAACCATCTGGTCGCCTCCGAGCGCAAACGCCGATCGTGGAAGAGTCGCGAGCGTGAACCGCTCCAGGCGCCCTCGACGGCGACGTCATGAGATGGCGGGGAGATTGATTTGAGCGACGACCAGAATCTCTCCGCGACGCCGGCGGAGCTGGCGCCCTCACGATGGGGGGCGTTCGGCCACGCCGCCTTCACTATCATATGGACTGCGAGCATCGTCTCGAATATCGGCACCGCGATGTTCGATACCGGTTCGGCTTGGTTGATGACGAGCCTCAACGCCGATCCGATGGCGGTATCGCTGGTTCAAGCGGCCTCCCGCCTGCCAATTTTTCTGTTCGTCCTGCCGGCGGGCGCGCTCGCCGATGTCATTGATTCCAGGCGATTTCTCATTATCGTCGAGATCGCCATCGCGATCCTGACCGCGGTTTTTGCGACGGTGGTTTCGTTAGGCCTGGCCACGCCAACTTCCTTGTTGGCGACGACCTTCTTGCTGAGTGCGGGCTTGTCGCTGACGGCGCCGGCGTGGTTGTCGATCACGCCGTTCCTCGTGACCAGGCCAGAATTGGACGCCGCCTCGGCCGCCAATAGCGTCGGCTACAATATCGCCCGCGCGGTGGGACCAGCGCTCGGCGGCCTCGCCATTGCCGGATTGGGAGTCGCCGCGCCCTTCTGGATCGCTTGCCTCGGCGATCTCGCGATGATCGCGGCGTTGCTTTGGTGGCGCTCGCCGCAAAAGAGCGCGGGGAGCCTGCCGGCGGAGCGTTTGACCAGCGCCGTCCGCACCGGTCTGCGCTATGCGGCCAATAGCGGCCATCTGCGCGCGACATTCATGCGGGCGCTGGCGTTCTTTCCCTTCGCCGCCGCTTATTGGGCGCTGCTGCCGCTCGTCGCGCGCCGGCAGATGATCGAGGGGCCGGAGTTTTATGGCCTCCTGCTGGGAGCGATTGGCGCAGGCGCCATCGGCGGCTCGATCGCGCTGAATTGGCTGAAGGCCAAGCTCGGGCCCGATCGCGTCGTCGCGTCGGGCACGCTCGCCACCGCGTTCGCGCTCGTACTGTTTGGCCTCGCCCGCGATCCGATCACCGCGCTCTGCGCGTGCCTTGTCGCTGGCGCTTCATGGACGATCGTGCTGGCGAGCCTTTATGTGTCGGCCCAGGTCGCCTTGCCCGATTGGGTGCGCGCGCGCGGGCTCGCCATATTGCTGACTGTCGTCTATGGCGCGATGACGGTTGGCAGCGCGGCATGGGGGCATATCGCCGGCTTGGAGGGGCTGCAGATTGCGCATTTTGCGGCGGCCGCCGGCGCCTTATTGGCCATTCCTTTGACGTGGCGCTGGAAACTTCAGACCGCCGCCGAGATCGATCTGACCCCTTCCTTGCATTGGCAGGCGCCCCCGGGCACGCAGAGAGTTGACGATGACCGGGGGCCGGTCCTTGTGACCATTGAATATCGCCTCGAATCGCAAAACCGCGATGAATTCCTCAGCGTTCTCGATGAACTGGGCCAGGAGCGAAAGCGCGATGGCGCCTATGCATGGAATGTTTTTGAGGACGCCGCCGACAGAGGGCGGTTTCTCGAGACCTTCCTGATCCAATCATGGCTGGAACTGATGCATGCGCGCGAACGGGTCACCAACGCCGATCGCATGCTCGAAGAACAGGTTCGCCGGCTGCTGAAAGAGCCGGCGCATGTCACGCTTCTGGTCGCCCCCGAGGCGACCCGCCGCGCGGACAGGAAGCTGGCGTCCGAAATCCTCGCCGCGCCTGTAACGCCCTCGGCGTAGCGCCTGTCGACGCCGCCGCTTGCGCTGCTACTTGCCCAGCTCCACGATCACCTGTTCAAGCACGGCCGGCGAGATGCGGATCATGCTCGTATAGGGCTGGCTGAGTTCGAGGATCAGGAAGATCGCGCTGGCGACCGAACAGGCGCCGAGCGCCAGCGCGGTCAGCGTCGTCGCGTTGAGGCGCGACAGCATTCCAAAGCCGCAAAACAAAAAGAACGACCACACCGTTACGGTGATGATGAGCGGCCAGGATATCGGATTGGTCAATTGCAGCGACATCAGCAACCGGGTCTCTCCAATCGACGCATAGTGCTGTCCGGCCGCCCCCAGTAATTGTTTCTGAACGTCTGTCGTTGGATGGAGAGCGCCGAGAAAGCTACTCACCGAGCCCATATTGGCGTAGGAGGCGTTATAAGCCTCCGCCTTCGCGTCTTCGTCCCCCCAGAACTGCTCGTGCGCCCAAACGAGATCGGTTCTCAGCAGGTCGCGCCCCTTGTTGGCTTCGGGCCCATATTGCGTCAGTTCGAGATTGTATTCGAGCGCGCGCGCCGACAAAAGGTTCAGTTCATTCTGTTGCGTCGTGAAGACGCCATAGGCGGTCCAGATGAGCAGACCGAGGACCAGCGCCAGCAGCAAAGTGAGAAGCCCGACGACGCCGCCGATCATGTCGCGCGAGCGATCCGACGTATGATGCTCGGCGAGACGCTTCTGCAGGAACAGTCCCGCGACGCCGCTTGCGAACATCAGGACGGCGACGCCGATCGCGACGGCAAGGGAGAGCATGGACGTTTTCTCGTGAGGCCTATGGCGGGAAAACGAGCATAGGCTATCTCGCGGCGCCAAGCGAGATCGCTTTGGCGCGGCCGCCACGTTTGTCGAGGAAATGTCGCGGCACAAGACCTGCGCGCGAGGACACGACCGCCGGGCTCTGAGCCGGCGGTCGTTTTGCTATGACGCGCAGGCGTCAGGGGCGACAATGGACCTCGCCGTTGAAGCGCGCCCAGCAACGCCGATCTCCGTCGGAGCCATTGCTCGGATCGTCAACGCGATGATGGTTCCGATGCCAGTTCCCCCAACGATCCCACCATACTTTTTCGATCTCGGCCGAAGCGACCGGTTCGCCCAGAGACGGCCCGGAAAGGGTGAAGGCGGACGCCGGGCTCATCGAGAGCGCCAGCATCGTGGCGCCGGCGAGCGCCGCGAGGGAACAGTTTGTGAGATTGAGCATCGACATGGTTTTCTCCTTGTTGGCGTGAAGCGACGCGCTATGCCGCCAATCCGACAGGCTTACGGTCCGCAATGGGCCGCTGTTCCCGTCAAGTTCATGGCGACGATCGACAAATCGGGTATTCCGTTTCGATTTGCGATAGACTGAATAGGCTGGAGAGGGCGTTCGAGACGTGAGGCTGAGGATGCATTTTGGAAGGACAGCCACGCTGGTGGCGGCGCTGGCTCTCGCAGGTTGCGGCGGGGAGCCGCTGCGGACAGGTCCGATCGATCCGCAGACGCTGCGCGCGGTCGCCAGCGTTCATGTCGATCCAGCTGCGGCGACCGCGATGCTGACGGCCTACCGGGCGAGCCATGGCCTTGGCCCGGTGTGGCTCGATGCGGCGCTGACGGCGATGGCGCAGCGCCAGGCCGATGCCATGGTCGCCGCCAACGCGCTCTCACACGATGTCGCCGGGAGTTTCTCCGCACGGATCGAGGCCGCGCGCATCGACACGCCGCGGTCGGCTGAGAATATCGGCGGCGGATATTATTCCACCGAATCGGCGTTCACCGGCTGGCGCAATTCGCCCGAGCACAACGCCAATCTTCTGATGCCGCAGGCGACGCGCTTTGGCATCGCCATCGCAAAGGACGCCCGCACCCGCTTGCGGGTCTATTGGGCGATGGAAGTGGCGGCCGCACCCGAAGACCCGTCGGGCGGACCGGCGTCGCTCCTGTCGAATTCGGCCTCAGTCGCGGCGTCTCAGTGATCCGAGGGCGCCCATCGGCATCCGAGGATAAACCGCGGCGGGGCGGCGCAAAGGATCCGGGGCCTTGCGCTTAGCGGCCGCCATCAGTCAGGCGCCAGGTTTTTACGCAAGCCTGTCACGAGCCAAGGTTCGATGGCGGCCAACAGCGCTTCCTGCGTCCAATCCTCAGCCAGCGGCGCATCGCGCACCATCCTCGCCAGCCGGCGACCATCCAGCACTGCTTGATGCGCCCATCGTGGCGAGGCATGAATCGCGGGAGGCAAATGGCCGTGAAACCGGCAAATGGCGCCGAATCGCTCGATATTCAGGCGCGTCGGTTCTCCGTGCGGGCGGACCCTTCCGTGTAGGGAGCGGCGGCGTCCGCAGGTTACCGTAAAGCTTCCCGTGCGTCGCACCAAAGCGCAATGGCCAAGACGGCGACAATGGCGGCGATGGTGGAAAGCGCGATGGCCACGAACATAGGAGTCTCCATAAGGTCCGGCGTTGGCTGAGGCTCGCTTACGGTCTGGACGCCTCGTCAATGCAGGATGCGCGTCAGGCTAAAAAGGGCGCTCTAATCGAGAACGCACCTGTAGCCGCTTCCTCTCATCCTGGATATCGCGTGCGTGCCTTGCTGGCACATGGTCCGGAATGAGAGATATTGAGCTTGATAAGGGTTCGAGGTTTCCGTCGGCATGCAGCCCGCTAGGCTGATTCCGAGAGCGACGATCAATGCGCCAAACCTAAGAATGCTACGCGCCATGTCCCGACCCTCCGGTTGCCGCTTCATCCTATACGAGCGCTGGGCGGCCTAAGTTTCATTCGACCGGCTCTCCGGCGGCGCCCAACGAGGCGGCTGCGGCCATCGGATTGCGGATCGGCTAGATGTTCTCGCGTGTGTAAATGTCGAAAGGCAGAACGCAAGTGTAAGTTCGACCCTTGGATCTGTCGTTGGAGGCACTGATCATGCCCTGCACCAATTCGTCGGACAGGTGGGTCAGCGGGTGCGAGATGACCAGCGTCAGCGTTCCGTCGAGCAGGGCGGCCCGGGTGTTGTCCATCAATTGATATCCGACGACGACGATTTTTCCGGCCCTGTCGCTCGCGCGAAGCGCCGCGAGCGCGCCGCTGATTCCGCCGCCGGCGACGTAGAGGCCGGCAAGATCGGGGTTCTCGCGCAATAGCCGCTCCGTCATCTCCTCGGCGACGGCGCTCGACTCGAAGGTCGTCAGCGGCTCCAGCAGCGTGAACGCCGGCGCGTATTCGCGAAAGTAGGAGCGAAAGCCGCTCTCGTTCATTTCCTGACAGCGATAGCGATGGTTTCCGACCAGAATGCCGAGCTTGCCCGGCGCCGCGCAGATGCGCTCGACCGCCCAGGCCGCGGTTCGCCCGACCTTCCAATTGTCGAGACCGACGTAATGCACGTTGCCCGTGGCGGCGAGTTGCGAAATGAGGGCGAAGACGGGAATGCCGCGCTGTTGAAGGGTTTCCACGGCCTGCGTGACGAGAGGATGAACGGCGGCGACGACGCCGATCGCGGCGCATTTTTCGCCGAGCGCGAGCATCCGCGCTGCAATGTTCTGGGGCGAAAGCTCTTCGAGAAATTCGATCTGAAGATCGACGTCGCAGTCGGTCAATCGTTCCGCCGCCGATCGCAAGGCTTGGGCGAGGTTCTGGTAGAAGGTCCGCGTCGGCTGCTGAAGGAGCACCCCGAAGCGATATTTGGGACGCGCCGCGCCCAGACGGTTCTCAATCGAGCCGAGCCCATAGAAACCGATCTCGGCGGCGGCGTCCCTGACGCGCCGCATCGTGGCCTGACGTACGCTGCCGACACCGCCGACGATCCGATTGACCGTGGAAACGGATACACCGGCGGCTTTGGCGAGATCGTTGATGGTGGGACGGGCCATAGGATTTTAATTATCTCATTTTATTTCATATCCGCAGTCACAATTGACATCGATGAGACGAATTATTCCATAACCGATTTCTGCACTTGATTTGATTCAGGTCAAGCCGATTATCTCACCGCAGATTGCAGGGCGTCCGGCGAAGAGCTTCGACCGGAGGCTGACGGAGGAAAGCTCAGGACTTCCAAGCTTTGCAGCGCGAGCAAGCGAACCGCCGGCATGGCTGGTTTCGCGCAGGGCGGGCGCGTCTTCACGCCCGGCCCGCCGCGGCGCACGGAACCTGAATTCCCTCCGAGATGCACAGAAAACGCCATCCAGATTGGCGGAGGCTTGACATGGACGACCTTAAATTCGGCGCCCGCAACAAGCGAGGCGACTATACGCCAAGCGCCAGAGTGGAGATCGCGCCTTTGTGGGCGTGGCCGCCCCGTCTCACGAAGATCATCGCCTGGATCCCCGGCTACATCTGGCCGTGGAACGCCTTCCACATGGCGACCGCGCTCGCCTATTGGCGGTTCGTCGTGCCCGACGTCGAGACGATGAAGGCGATAAGTTGGGGCTGGGCGCTGTGGCTCTATGCCGTGAACGCAGCGGCGATCTTCGTCCTCTATGGGTCCGTCGAGCTGTTCTACTACGTCAAGCGCAAGCAAGGCGCGCGCTTCAAATTCAACGCCAGGTTTCCTGCCGATCACCCGTCCGACGTCTTCTGGTTCAAGAGCCAGAACATCGATAATTTTCTGCGCAGCTATCTCATCTCGATACCGCTATGGACCGCGGTCGAAGTTTTCATACTTTGGGCTTTCGCCAACGGGTTTGCGCCCTGGCTGAAATGGTCGGATCATCCGGTGTATCTCGCCGCACTCGTGCTGATCGCTCCGGCGATCCATGAGGCGCATTTCTTCTTCATCCATCGCGCGATGCACTGGGCGCCGCTCTATCGGTGGGTTCACTCGGTCCACCACAACTCGATCAATCCCTCGCCCTGGTCCTCGCTGTCGATGCATCCAATCGAGGCGTTCCTCTATCACGCCGTCGCGCTATGGCATCTCATCATCCCCTCCAATCCCATCGTGGCTCTGTTCCAGCTCCATGTCGCCGGGTTTGGCGCGCTGAACGGCCATATCGGATTCGACAGGCTCGAACTCACGGAAGAGTCGGCGCTCGATAGCCACGCCTGGGCGCACTACCTGCACCACAAATATTTCGAAGTGAACTATGGCGGCGACGGCGTGCTCCCGCTCGATCGCTGGTTCGGCACCTTGCACGACGGTACGAAGGAAGGCGACGCGCTGATGCAGGCGCGGTTCGAGCAAAAGCGGGCGCGTCTCAACGCCAAGGCCGCCGCCGAGGGAGGTGCGCCGACTTCGTCAACAACAAGCTGACGGTCAATTCAATAAATCGGTCAGAGGACCGCAACTGGGGAGAGGAGACAAAAATGAAATGCATGAAGGATTTCGCGAGGGCGATAGCCACGGTCGCGCTGATGGCGACAAGCTTTAACGTCGCAATGGCGCAGACCCATGGCGCCAAAATCTTCGTTATCGGAGGCAAGGCGGACGACCCGTTCTGGTCGAAGGTCAAGAAGGGCGCCGACGAAGCCGGCCTGATTGTTAAGGCGTCGGGCGGCTCGGTGATCTGGCTCGGTCCGCAGACCTACGATAATTTGGGCCCGGACGCAGCCAAGCTCATCCGGGCCGCGCTCAGCCAACATCCCGACGCCATCGTTGGCCCGGACTGGGTCCCCGAGGCGATGGATGATGCTTTCAAAGAGGTTGTCGCCGCGCATGTTCCGCTGATCATCTATAATTCCGGCGGGATGGATGCGGCCAAGCGGCTGGGCGCCATGAACTATGTCGGTAACGAAGAATACGCGGCTGGCCTTGGCGGCGGCCAATATTACGGCAGCCACGGCGCCAAGAACGTGCTCTGCATCAACACACTGCCGGGCGCCACCAACACCGAAGACCGCTGCAAGGGCATCGCCGACGCCATGGGCAAGAACGGCGGCAAATCAAGCCAACTGCCGCTGCCTTCTTCAAGCTTCGGCAACCCGACCGCGGTCGCCGAGGCCATCAAGGCCGCTCTATTGAAAGACAAAACCATTGACGGCGCCATCACCATCAGCGCCGGTGACGCCAACAGCGCCGCCAACGCCATTGCGCAGGCCGGCGTCGGCGACAAGGTCAAGCTCGCTTCGTTCGATATGGACGAAACCGGCCTGAACCGCATCAAGGATGGCAAGCAATTGTTCGCGATCGATCAGCAGCCCTACTTGCAAGGCTACCTTGCCGTGTCTCTGCTGAACGGCTTCGTCGCCTATGGCCTCGACCTTCCAACGAAACCGGTGCTGACCGGACCGGGGATCGTCGACGCGGCAAACGCGGACGCGACGATCCCCGGCGCCGCGGCGGGCGCCCGCTAAGCGCCGCAAACTGACCGTCCGGCCCGAGAGAGCATCCCTGGGCCGGACTTTCCCCATCGCGGCCGTCAGCCATCGGACCTCGGCGCGAACCGTTCCCTATTCAGGCCATAAGACTCGGGGGCCATGTCCATGAAATCCGAAACAGCCATGCAGCCCTCCGAGGCCGCGATCGCGCCGCTCGCCTCGCGCTCGCAATGGCCCTCGTTCGGCAGCCTCGTGCGTCGGCCGGAGATGGGCTCGGTCATCGGCCTGATCGCCGTCTTCGTCTTTTTCTCGATCTTCGGCGGCGAGGATTTTCTGTCCGTCGGCGGTGCCGCGAGCTGGCTCAATGTCGCCGCCGAACTCGGGATCATTGCGCTTCCGGTTGGGCTGCTGATGATCGCCGGGCAGCTCGATCTCTCCGTCGGCTCGATGGTGCCCGCCAGCTCCATGACGGTCGCCATCATCTCCGGCCACTTCCATGCCCCGATCATCGTCGGAGTCCTCGCCTCTCTCGGCCTCGGCCTCGTCGTCGGCTTCGTCAACGGTCTCCTGGTGATCCGGACCAGGGTGCCATCCTTCGTGGTCACATTGGCGACGCTATTCGCGTTGGCGGGTCTCACGCTTGGCCTTTCCATCATTCTGACGGGAAGCACGAGCGTTGCGCTCAAGAGCGGGCCCATCGCCAAGCTGCTTTTGGGCGACTATATCGGCGGCAAGTTCGAAGTGACGCTCTTCTGGTGGATCGCCATCGTGGCGATCGTCGGCTACATCCTGAATCTCTCCCGCTACGGCAATTGGATCCTGGCCGTTGGCGGGGATAGCGTGAGCGCCCGCAACGCGGGCATCCCGACGGACCGACTGACGATCGCGCTCTACATGGGCAGCGGCCTGTGCGCCGCTTTCGTCGGCCTGTCGCAGGCGATCCTCTACAACAGCGCGCAAGTGGCCGCGGGGCAGTCCTTCATCTTCAACTCGATCATCGCCGTCGTCGTCGGCGGCGTGCTGCTCACGGGCGGATACGGATCGGTGGTCGGCATCGTGCTGGGCACCGTGACGTTCTCCGTCGTCAACCAAGGCATATTCTACACGGGCTTCAACGCCAATTGGGCCAGCCTGATCATCGGCATCCTGCTGCTTCTGGCCGTCGTCATGAACAACACGTTCCGCAACATGGCGCTGACCTACGCCGCACGTACGAAAACGAGGACGCGCTCATGACCATTCCCCTCCTCAAATTGACAGGAATCAATAAGTCGTTCGGTCCGATCGACGTGCTGCGCGACATTTCGCTCGACGTGAACCGCGGCGAGGTGCTATGCCTGCTCGGCGACAATGGCGCGGGCAAGTCCACGCTCATCAAGATTCTCTCCGGCGTCCACAAAGCGACGTCCGGCGTCATGGAGATGGACGGCAAGCCCGTCTCATTCGACAGTCCCCGCGACGCCAGCGACCACGGGATCGCAACGGTCCACCAATTTGGCGGAACATTTCAGCTCATGAGCATCGGACGCTCGTTCTTCGTCGGGGCCGAGCCGACAAAGCGCTGGGGGCCGCTCGTCATCTTCGACCGCAAGCGGGCCAATGAGATCGCCGTCAGAGAAATGCGGCAACTCGGGATCACGCGCATCGACGACGGCAACCGCCTCGTCGGCGGCCTGTCGGGGGGCGAACGCCAGGCCCTGGCGATCGCCCGCGCCGTCCATTTCGGCGCGAGCGTGCTGATCCTGGACGAACCGACCGCCGCGCTCGGCGTCAAGGAGGCGGCGCATGTTCTGCGCATCGTCCTGCAAGCGCGTCAGAAAGGCATCGCCGTTATCTTCATCACCCACAATGTCGTCCATGCCCTGACGGTGGGCGACCATTTCGCCGTCCCGATCCGTGGCTCGAAGGCCGCCGACTTCCGCAAGGGAGAGAAGAGCCGCGAAGAGATCACCGATCTGATGGCTGGCGGCGAGCAGATGGCCGAGCTCGAGGCCGAAATCGAGAGCTACATGACAAAACACGAAGGTCATCCGCCGCGCGTCGGGGGATGACCGCGGCGCCTCAAGGCAAGGGTGAGAAATTCCGCCGGCGCCGTTCTCGAAATTCGAATTCACCGGGGTGGTGCAGATGGCGCAGTGGGTTGACGCCTATTCGGCGGATGACATAGAAAACGAAGAGGCGATCCGGTTTGATCATGGCGGCAGGACATTCGCCATTTACCGCAGCCCGGACGACGAATTCTTCGCAACGGACGGCTTGTGCACGCATGAAAAGGTGCATCTGGCCGACGGCCTCGTGATGGACGACATCATCGAATGTCCCAAGCACAATGGCCGCTTCAACTACAAGACCGGCGAGGCGAAGGGCGCGCCCGTCTGCGTAAACCTCAGAACCTATCCCGTGCGCGTCGGAAACAAACGCGTGTTTGTCGAGATATGAGCATGAGCCGGCCCCTTGCGCCTACCGCCCGCGCCGCCGCCTGAGCCGACCACGACGCCCAAGCCGTAAGAGTGAAAAGCCCGCTCAGATTCGAGCGGGCTTTTTTGTCAGGCGCCGCGCCACGAACGGCTCTCTATGACGCCGATGCGCGACTTATGGAGCCAGACCTCGATTGTCGGGCAGGTTTTCTCCGAAAGAAGCTTTTTCGCGAGCGCAATCGCCGCGCCGTCGCTCTCACACTCGTGGTCTTCCGCGAGCGCGATACGGCCGCCAACGTCGATCGAATAGAAGCGATAGAAGTGCCCCGCCTCTGGGATAAATGCTGCCGAAGGGGCGCCTCCGGCGGGCGTTTGATGAGTTGATATGGACATCTTTGACCTCCCGCATTTTGTCGTCTTGGCCCCCAGAATCAGTCATAAATCTATCGCTCGTCGATGACCATCGGAATCCCGGCATAATCCTCTAAATTATTGATTAGTCGGACTAATGCTAGCATGGCTACGCTCGATGAAGCCCCAGACCACGAATTGACGCGCCGCGATTCGTCGCTATTTGAATTCTTCATGATGAGACCCTCGCGGGCGCCCGCAATTGCGCGTCAATCGGCGGTGACATGCACGCGCGGCAGCCGTCCGGCGTTCCACCGACCGTCGATCGCACGCTCAATCTGGGCGCCCAATTGTAGCAGCAGCCCATCATTGGCCTGGCGCGCCTGCGCCTGGATGCCCAGCGGCAATCCGTTCTCCTGTTCGGCGAGCGGCAAGGAAATGGCCGGGATGCCGCAGAGATTGGCAAGCGGCGTATAGGCGAAATTGCGCCAGAGATTGCCGAACCAGTCGAGCACCGACGGATTGTCGCTGGTCGTCAGATATTCCGTAGCGCCGATCTTCGGGGTGGGGAGCGCCGTGATCGGGGTCAGGATGATGTCCCAATCCTCGAAGAAGGCCCCGAAGGCGCGGGACGTCGTATTGAACACCGCCTGCATCCGCGCCCGCTCCGCATAGGAGGCGTTTAGGCCAGCTTCCCAGATCTTGACGTTCACAGGCTCGACCAAATCGACGGGCGGCCGGTCGAGTCCTAGCTGGACGAGCAAGTTGGCGATGGTCTGTGCGAAATTGCTGATGTAGCAGGTCGTCTGGGCGGCAAAGGCGACACGAAAATCCACTGCGGGGAGCGCCCAATCGACGTGATGGCCCAAACCTTCGAGGAAGCGGCCGACCCGCTCCAACTCCGCCACGATTTGCGGCGTGGCGCGGTAGTCGCCCCACTCGTGCGACAGCGCGATGCGAAGGCGGCCCGGATCGCGCTGGATGAGATCGGAGTACGGCTCGGCCGGCAGCCAATAGGGCATGAACTCGCCCGGCGCTCCGCCACGGCAGCTATCGACGAAGGCCGCCGTGTCGCGCACGGTGCGGGTGTGGCAGCCCTGGATCGAGACAAGTCCCGTCAGGTCCGACGCGTTCGGCGCGATGGAGAACACGCCGCGCGACACTTTGAGGCCGATATTGCCGTTCACCCCGGCGGGGATGCGAATGGAGCCGCCACCGTCGGTGGCGTGCGAGATGGGGAGGGCGCCGGCCGCTACTATCGCCGCCGTGCCGGCGGAAGAGCCGCATGTCGTGTAGTCCAAGTCCCAGGGGTTGCGCGTGATATAGACCGCCGGGTTCTCGGCCGAACTGCAGACGCCGAATTCCGGCGTGGTGGTGCGCCCAACGATGTTCAGCCCGGCCTGGCGGATCCTGCCAGTGAGGTGGCTGTCCGCCTTGGCGCGGTTGCCCCGCATGAGCAGCGAACCCATCTCCTGTAGGCGCCCCTGCAGGGTCGGGCCGAGATCTTTCATGAGGTAGGGAACGCCGGCGAAGGCGCCGCCGGCGTTCATCCCATCCTTCAACGGGTCGTCCACTACATCGTCAAACACCTCGACAACGGCGCTGAGGGCTGGATTGATCCTGGCGATGCCGGCGGCGGCCTGGGCCGCCAGCTCGGCGGGTGTCACCTCTCCCTTTCGGACGCGGGTAGCCAGCGCTACGGCGTCGTGATCGGCCCACTCGTCCCAGCTCATCGCCAATTTCATATTCGCGTCGCTCACTTTCAGATTATGCGTGGAGCCTAGATGAACAACCCGAGGTGATTCAAGGCCGGGTGTTCGGTTTGGACGCCATCGCTTCAGCGGAGACGCGGTGACAGGTGTCGGGTTACATTGCATTGCGGCAAATCGTCGCTTTCGCAAGGCCGAGTCCGAGGACTTTCAAATCGATAAATCGCAAAGGGGCGGGCGACGAAGTCATCGAAGCGAATCGCCTCCGGCCGTGGGCTGGCAATGAGTTGGAAACTGGCATGAAACTCGCATAGCGCTGCGGGCGCTGCTAACTGGCCGGCGTTGCAGGCTCGCATCGCCTCAGCCGGAACGCGGCTGACTCGATGTTGCTCGATCTTGGGGCGCAAATGCGTGCTGTCCATCGCTTGTGGCCACTCAAATGAATGTGAATTTGTTCGCGGGCGTCGCAGGTGAAAGGGGAGAGTCAATGCTCTTAGAATCCACGCGCAAACGTGCAACCGTTTTGTTAGCGGCGGCCATTTGCTTGGCTGCTCCCGCGCTCGCCAACGCGCAGACAACTTTGCACGCCGTGATGCAGTCCGACTTGAAGATTCTCGATCCGATCTGGACCACGGCCTATATCGTTCGCAACTATGGATACATGGTCTACGATACGCTGTTCGCGATGGATGCGAAGGGCGACATCAAGCCGCAGATGGTCGACACCTATTCGGTGAGCGCCGATAATCTGACGTGGACTTTCACGTTGCGCGATGGGTTGCTGTTCCATGACGGCGCGCCTGTGACTTCGGAAGACTGCATCGCCTCGATCAAGCGTTGGGGCGCGAGGGACGCGGTTGGCCAGATGCTGATGACCTTCGTCAAAGAGATGAAAGTCGTCGACGCCAAGACCTTTACCATCAGCCTCAACGCAGCCACCGGTCTCATGCTGCAAGGTCTCGGCAAGCCTTCGTCAAATCCCGCCTTCATCATGCCCAAACGAGTCGCCGACACGCCGCCGAACGAACAGATCAAGGATTACATCGGTTCCGGCCCGTTCGTATTCAAGACGGATGAATGGAAGCCTGGCGTGAAGGCTGTCTTCGTGAAGTTCGACAAATATAAACCGCGGTCGGAGCCGCCCTCCGCGATGGCTGGGGGCAAGGTCGTCAAGCTTGACCGGGTTGAATGGATCGTGATGACCGACCAGCAGACTGCGGTCAACGCGCTCAAGGCTGGCGAAATCGACTTCATCGAGCAGCCGTCGATCGATCTGCTGCCGGAGATCACAAAAAGCCCAGACCTCAAGCTGGTCGACGGCAATCCCTTGGGCTATCAGTACGCCTTTCGCTTCAACGTTCTGCACAAGCCGTTCGACAATCCAAAAATTCGCCAGGCGCTGCTTTACGCCTTCAATCAGGAGGACTTCCTGAAGGCGACGATCGGCGATCCCACTTATTACAAGGAATGCAAGGCCCTCTTTGTGTGCGGCATGCCGTTCGCTTCGGACGCTGGCATGACGGACAAGCTTGAGTCGAATTTCAAGAAGGCGCGCGAGTTGCTCAAGGAAGGCGGCTACGACGGCGAGCCCGTGGTGTTGCTGCAATCGACCGATTTGGGGACGTTGACCAATCTGGCGCCTGTGGCGAAGTCGTTAATGGAAAAAATCGGCATGAAGGTCGACATGCAGTCGATGGACTGGCAGACGGTGGTGGCCCGGCGCACGAAGAAGGATGCGCCAGACAAAGGGGGCTGGAATGCGATGCTCACGAGTTGGGTGGCGGCCGATATTTTGAACCCGGTCAGTTCAGCTTTCGTGAACGCCAGTTGCGATAAGGCGCCGTTCGGCTGGCCCTGCGACCCGGAACTCGAAAAACTGCGCGCTGATTTCGCGCGTGAGATTGATCCGGCCAAGCAGAAGGCGATCGTCGATGCGGTGCAGGTTCGGGAGGCCGAATATCCGACCTACATCAATATCGGTCAATGGTACCAACCCTATGCGATGCGCAAGACTATCACCGGCGTGATCGCGGCGCCGGTCGCCGTCTTCTGGAACGTCGAAAAGGCAGGCGGCTGAACGGAACGCGCGGCTGAGGACGTCATCATGCTGATGTACTTGTGCCGGCGGATTGCCGCGATCGTGCCGGTGGTTTTGATCGTCGGCGTGCTGGTGTTCTTGATGTTGCGGCTGACTCCCGGCGACCCCGCGGCGGTGATCGCCGGCAACTCGGCCTCGAGCGAAGACATCGCGCAAATTCGTTCGCAACTCGGCCTGGATCAGCCGATCGCCGCCCAGTTTTTCATCTGGGCCGGCAAAATGGTCGTGGGCGACTTCGGCGAATCGTTCTTCTACAAGAAAACGGTCGCTTCGCTGATCGTCGATCGTCTGGAGCCGACGTTGGCTCTGGCTGTGCTGACGATCATCCTCGCCACCGTGATATCGGTGCCGCTCGGCGCGTTGGCCGCCTACCGACAGGGCTCGTGGGTCGACCGTGTCGTGATGGGATTCTCGGTGCTCGGCTTCTCGGCGCCGGTTTTCGTGATCGGCTATCTCTTGATCTATGTCTTTTCGGTCAAACTGGGTTGGTTTCCCGTACAGGGCTACCAAAGGCTATCGGATGGGTTTGGCGGATTCATCTACCGGCTCATACTGCCGTCGATTACGCTTTCGATCGTCTATATCGCGCTTCTGGCGCGGATGACGCGCACCAGCGTGCTGGAGGTGCTCAACGAGGATTACGTTCGCACCGCGCGCTCCAAGGGTTTGTCGTCGATGAAGGTCCTCGTGCGCCATGCGTTGCGTAACGCCGCCGTGCCGATCGTCACAGTGATCGGCGTCAGCATCGCATTGCTGATCAGCGGGGTCGTCGTGACGGAGAGTGTTTTCAATATTCCCGGCTTGGGTCGTCTGACCGTCGACGCGGTATTGGCGCGCGACTATCCGACGGTTCAAGCGGTGGTTCTGCTGTTTTCACTCACCTATGTCGTGATTAACCTGACTATCGATTTGCTGTACCTGGTCCTCGATCCCCGGATCCGGTATTGAACCCTCGGAGTGACGCGGTGAGCTCTGCTATTGTCCACGAGCCTTCGTCCTCCGACTCGGCGGCGGAAGACCCTGTGGCGCCGACCGAAGGGTTGCCGCCAGTCCAGCGCAATCTCGGCGTGTGGTCGCGCGTCCGCAGGAACGTTAGCGCACAGATCGGCGCCGCGCTGATCGCGGTGATCGTATTGATGGGCGTCGGCGCGCCGCTGCTCAGCGCTTGGGATCCGGACGGCATCAACCCAGCGGCGCGCAACAAGACCCCTGGTTACGAAACCACGATTCGCGACGATGACGGCAACAAGGTCGCATATAGGGCGTTGATGGGCACCGACACTTTGGGTCGCGACATCTATACGCGGGTCCTCTACGGCGCGCGCGTGTCGCTGGTTATTGGCGTGTCGGTCGCCGCGCTTAGCGTTGCGATCGGCCTGGCTTTGGGGGTGGTCGCCGGCTACTTTCGATGGCTGGACGGCCTTGTAATGCGCTTCATGGATGGGCTGATGGCGATCCCTGCGATCCTGCTGGCGATCGCTCTGGTCTCGCTTTCGGGCGCTAGTCTGACAACCGTGATTATCGCGATCACGATCCCCCAGGTGCCGACGGTCGTGCGTCTGGTGCGATCGATCGTGTTGATGATCCGGGAGGAGCCTTATGTCGAAGCGGCAATCTCGGTCGGCACGCCGACGCCGAAGATCCTCTGGCGTCATGTGTTGCCCAATACATTTGCGCCGCTGATCGTGCAGGCGACCTTCCTCTGCGGTTCGGCGATCCTGCTCGAAGCTATCCTCAGCTTTCTGGGAGTGGGCATGCCCAGCGACGTGCCGACCTGGGGCAACATCATGGCGGAGGGACGTTCGCTATTCCAGATATACCCGCACATGATCCTGTTCCCCGGCATTTTTCTGGCGGTCACAGTATTGGCCATCAATATGCTCGGCGACGGATTGAGGGATTCGATCGATCCTCGAATGTCGAAGCAATTGTGATGAACGCTCCTGTTCTCGATGTCCGCAACCTGAGGATTCGGTTGCCTGCCGGCGGTGACCGCGCCTATGCGGTGAATGATGTCAGTTTTACTGTGAGTCCCGGCGAGGTCGTCTGCCTCGTTGGTGAATCGGGTTCTGGCAAATCGGTGATCTCGTTTTCCGTGATGGGCCTGCTGGCCAAGGCGTTGGAGATCGAGTCGGGCGGCATCGCGCTGCAAGGCGAAAACCTGGTCGGGGCGAGCGAGGCGCGATTGCGGGCGCTGCGCTGCACGCGGATGGGGATGATCTTCCAGGAACCGATGACCGCGCTGAATCCGGTGATGCGCTGCGGCGCGCAGATCGATGAAGTGCTGCGCGAACACACCGATCTGTCGGCGAGCATGCGCAAGACGAGAGTTCTCGAGATGATCCGCCAGGTGCGGCTGCCCGATCCCGAGCGGATGTATACGTCGTTTCCGCATCAATTGTCGGGCGGCCAGCGCCAGCGCGTGATGATCGCCATGGCGCTGATTCTGGAACCGGCGCTGCTGATCGCCGATGAGCCGACCACCGCGCTTGACGTCACGACGCAGGCGCAAATCCTGAAGCTGATCAAGGAGATGCAACAGACCAAGGGAGCCGGGGTGCTGTTCATCACGCATGATTTCGGCGTCGTGGCCGAAATCGCCGACCGGGTCATCGTGCTCAAGCACGGAAGTTTGGTCGAAATGGGCGGCGCGACTGAAGTGCTGATGCGCCCGCAACAGGCTTATACGCGGATGCTGATCGACGCGGTGCCCGCCCATGATCCCCCGGCGCGCCAGCCGATTGCCGAAACCGAGCCGTTCGCGTTGAGAACCGTGGATCTCGCCAAATCGTACAACACCATTTCGTTGTTGGGCCGCAAGCGCTCGGTCGCCGCGGCCAGCGAGGTGAATATCGAGATCCGCCGTGGCCAGACGTTGGGGATCGTTGGCGAATCGGGTTCGGGCAAGTCGACCGTCGCCCGCTGCATCGCGCGCCTGATCGACCCAAGCGAGGGCAGGGTGCTGATTGGCGGCAAAGACTTCGCCAGCGCGCGCCTCGATCAGTTGCATGCAATGCGGCGCAAGGTCCAGGTGATTTTCCAGGACCCCTATCGCTCGCTCAGTCCGCGGCGCACGGTCGGGGCCTCGATCATCGAAGGGCCGATGAACTATGGCATCGGTCGCGAGGAGGCGATGCAGCGCGCCCGTAAGCTGCTGGACATCTTGCGACTCGAACCCTCGGCGCTGGACCGCTATCCCCACGAATTCTCCGGCGGCCAGCGTCAGCGGATTTGTATCGCGCGCGCGTTGGCGATGGAGCCGGAATTGCTGATCGCCGACGAGGCGGTGTCAGCGCTTGACGTGTCGGTGCAGGCGCAAGTGCTGCGACTGCTCGAAGAAATCCGTCACTCTCTCAACCTCGCCGTGCTGTTCATCACCCATGATTTGCGCGTGGCGGCTCAGGTCTGCGATCTCGTGGCGGTGATGTGCAAAGGCAGGGTGGTCGAATACGGCAGCGCGATGCAGATATTCACCGCGCCTCAGCACGAATATACGCGTGCGCTGCTTGATGCGGCGCCGGGGCGCCATTTCGCCTTTGCCCAGGCGGGGGCAGCCGCATGATCGCCGGGCGCCTGTTTTTTCTTCAGGGATGGAGAATATGACCGAACCTTGCGATCTTGACGCTGTCGCCGCGCGTCGGCTGATCGGGGCGAAGAAGCTTGCGCCAACCGAGTTGCTGGAAAGCTGTATCGGCCGAATTGAAGCTGTGAATCATGCCGTGAATGCCATCGTCGCCTGCGATTTTGCACGCGCGCGTGCGGCGGCGGTCGTGGCGGACGAGGCGATTGCCAGAGGCGATGCGCTGCCGCCGTTACATGGTTTGCCCCTCGGGGTGAAAGACCTCGAACCAACGGCGGGTCTCCGCACAACCTGGGGAAGCCCATTATTTCGTGACCACGTTCCCGATACCGACCAGGGCGCGGTGGCCCGCGCCCGCGCGGCGGGAGCTATCGTGCTCGGGAAGACCAATGTCCCGGAATTCGGGCTTGGAGCGAATACCCGCAATCTCGTCTACGGCCCAACCGGCAATCCGTTCAACCCGCGTCTCTCCGCCGCGGGTTCGTCGGGCGGCTCGGCCGTTGCACTGGCGACCGGCATGGCGCCGCTGGCGACGGGGTCGGACACCGGCGGCTCGCTTCGCAACCCGGCGGCTTTTTGCGGCGTCGTCGGCTTCCGGCCGACGCCGGGATTGGTCGCGAACGAAAGGCGCAGCATCGGCGAATCCGGGCTTCCGGTGCTTGGGCCTATGGCGCGCACAGTGTCCGATCTTGCGCTTCTTCTTGGGGCCATGGCCGGCGACGACGGCCGGGATATGTTGAGTCGGACTAGCACGACGATGGTTGCAGAGTGCGATCTCGCCGGTCTGCGCGTCGCCATTACCGAGGATTTTGGTTTTGCCCCGACGGCGCGGGAAATCCGTGCGACGTTTGGCGCCAAGCTCGCGCTGTTCCGTCATCTCTTCGGGCGATGCGACATTGCGACGCCCGATTGCAGCGGCGCCGACGAAGCGTTCGCGGTGCTAAGGGCTGTCGGCGTGCTCGCCGCGCATAGCGCGAAAGTCCGGGATTATCCCGAACTATGCGGCCCGAACCTGCATGCGAATATCGAGGAAGGGTTGCGCTATTCGGCCGCCGACGTCGCCCGCGCTTTCGTGACGCAGACCGCGATCTATCAGCGCTGGCAGGCATTCTTTTCAGATTATGACGTCATTCTGTCCCCGGCGATCACCATCTCCCCCCGTCCGTGGTCGGAGCTTTATCCGAAGGAAATCGACGGCAAACCGACTGCGAGCTACTTCCATTGGCTGGCGCTCGCCTATGCGGTGACCGTCGTGGGGCACCCGGCGCTCTCGTTGCCTGTCGGTCTGGACCAAGCGGGAATGCCGTTCGGATTGCAAATCGTCGGCCCGCGCAACGGCGATGCGAAAGTGTTGGCGGCGGCCGCCGCATTGGAGCGCGAATTGGCCGGCGATCCACGAACCTGTCGGCCGCGCCCAGACCTAGAGGCGCTGCGGCGGGCGCCCGCCATCGCCAATATGTCTGACCCTGGTTAAATACGGCAGCGCGACAGAACCATGCGCGGCGTCGCAAGGTGGAGGAACATGATCGTGAGTTTTGCGGGTCTTCCCTTCGATACGGACGCGATGCTTGAGGGTCTGCGGCCATGGGTGGAATGCGAAAGCCCGACATGGGACGCCGCGGCCGTCGACCGGATGCTCGATCTCGCGGCGCGCGATCTGGCGATCGCCGGCGCCCGGATCGAGCGCATCGCCGGACGCGGCGGATTTGGCGGATGCGTGCGTGCGCGTTTTCCGCATCCGCGCTCGGACGCGCCTGGCGTTCTGATCGCCGGCCACATGGACACGGTTCACCCCGTCGGCACATTGGAGAAGCTTCCCTGGCGGCGCGAGGGCGGCAAATGCTACGGGCCCGGCATTATCGACATGAAGGGCGGCAATTACGCCTCGCTCGAGGCCATCCGGCAGATTCGCCGGGCCGCGCTGGAGACGCCGCTGCCGATCACCATACTCTTCACCAGTGATGAAGAGGTCGGCACTCCCAGCACGCGGGATATCATCGAGGCGGAAGCCAGCCGCAACAGATATGTGTTGGTGCCAGAGCCGGCGCTGGCGAACGTGGGCGTTGTGACCGGCCGCTATGCGATCGCGCGGTTCAACCTGGAAGCGACCGGCAAGCCTAGTCACGCAGGTGCGAGATTGGCGGCCGGCCGTTCGGCGATCCGCGAAATGGCGCGCCAGATTCTCGTCATTGACGGGATGACAGGCGAGGATTGCACGTTCAGTGTCGGAATCGTGCATGGCGGCCAATGGGTGAACTGCGTCTCGTCGAGCTGCCGCGGCGAGGCTCTGAGCATGGCGAAGCGGCAGGCCGACCTCGATCGCGGCGTCGAGCGGATGCTCGCCCTAGCCGGGACTAAGGATGAGGTGACGTTCATGGTGACCCGCGGCGTGACGCGGCCGGTCTGGGAGCCAAATGCTGCGACACTCGCCTTATACGAGAAAGCCCGCGCCATTGCGCAAGAGATCGGCTTCGACATCACCCACGGCAGCGCCGGCGGCGGCTCTGACGGAAATTTTACCGGCGCCATGGGAATCGCGACGCTCGACGGTCTTGGCCTGCGCGGGGCCGACGCCCATACGCTCAATGAACATATTGAGATCGACAGTCTGGTTGAGCGGGCTCGCCTGATGGCGGGCCTGTTGACCACGCTCGATTGATGCGGAGACAGAACCGTTGGCGCCAATCCGAGGCCACGCGAGAGCATGAGGTGAGATTATGGCGGCGTTCCGCATTGGCGTCGGTGGATTCCTGCACGAGACAAATACCTTCGCGCCAACGAAAGCGAGTTATGAAGACTTTGTGCAAGGCGGCGGCTGGCCCGCCATGTCGAAAGGGGCCGCGCTGATAGATGCGACGCGCAAGGTCAATATCGGCATGTCCGGCTTCGTCGAAGCCGCGGAAGCCGCCGGCTGGGAACTTGCGCCGACCGTGTGGTGCGCCGCAAGCCCCTCCGCGCATGTGCGTGAGGACGCCTATGAACGCATCGCCAAGGCGATCGGCGACGGCCTCGCCGCCGCCGGCCCGCTCGACGGCGTCTATCTCGACTTGCATGGCGCCATGGTCGCCGAACATTTGGATGACGGCGAGGGCGAATTGCTGGCGCGCGTCCGCAACGCGATCGGCAAGGACGCGCCGCTCGTCGTCAGCCTCGATCTGCACGCCAATGTCACCCACGCCATGATCGAACATGCGGATGCGCTGATCGCTTATCGCACCTACCCGCATGTCGACATGGCCGACACCGGTCGCGCCTGCGCCCGGCACATGGCGCTGCTGCTGCGCTCCGGGCGCCGCTTCGCCAAGGCCTTTCGGCAGATGCCGTTTCTCATTCCGATCAGTTGGCAATGCACGACCATCGAGCCTTGCAAAGACATATATGCGAGGCTCGCCGGGCTTGAGAGCGCGGCGGTTCCGACGCTCTCGTTCGCGCCTGGCTTTCCAGCGGCTGATTTCTCGGGTTGCGGGCCTTCGGTTATGGCCTATGGCCAGACCCAGGCCGATGCGGACGCCGCGGCGGACGCGATCGCAAAGCTCGTCGCCGATAGTGAAGCCACCTTCGACGGGCGGATATTTGGAGCCGACGAGGGCGTTCGTCAGGCAATGGCGATTGCATCGGGAGCTAAAAAACCTGTCGTCATCGCCGATACGCAGGACAACCCTGGCGCCGGCGGCGATTCCGACACGACTGGCATGCTGCGCGCTCTCTTGGCTAACGGCGCTTCGAAAGCCGCGCTCGGAATCATCGTCGACCCGCAGGCTGCGGCTGTTGCGCATTCGGCGGGGGCAGGCCAGACTGTGACGCTGGCGCTGGGCGGCAAGTCTGGCATTCCAGGCGATGCGCCCCTGGAAGCAAGCTTCGCCGTGGAAACGCTGTCTGACGGCTGCTTTACGGCGTCGGGCCCCTATTTCGGCGGCAGTCGAATGAATCTGGGCCCATCGGCCTGCCTGCGCATCGGCGGCGTGCGGGTCGTCGTCGCTTCACGCAAGGCGCAACTCGCGGACCAGGCCATGTTTCGCTATGTCGGCATCGAACCAACCGAGCAGGCCATTCTCGTCAACAAAAGCTCGGTTCATTTCCGCGCCGATTTCGAACCGATCGCCGAGACGATCCTGATATGCGCCGCGCCCGGCGCAATGCCGGCCGATCCGGCGGCGTTGCCCTGGAGGCGATTGCGCCCGGAAATGCGCATCAAACCGAATGGTCCCGTCTTCGGACGCGCGAGCCATCGATAATCTCCCACCCGCTGAGGACAAAGACCCATGCCAACCATAGCTCGCATTGAAGAATTCGCTGATGAATTGACCGCTATCCGTAGGGATTTCCACGCCCATCCGGAAATTGGCTTCGAGGAGCACCGCACCTCCGACATTGTCGCCGACAAACTGACGCAATGGGGCATCGAGGTCCATCGCGGCATCGGCGGAACCGGCGTTGTCGGCCTGTTGAAGGGGCGCGGCGATAACGGCCGCCGCATCGGCCTGCGAGCCGACATGGACGCCTTGCCGATGGAAGAGAAGACCAATCTGGCGTGGCGTTCGACGATCCCCAATCGTTTCCATGGTTGCGGCCATGATGGGCACACGACCATTTTGCTCGGCGCGGCGCGCTACCTCGCTGAAACGCGTAATTTCGACGGCACGGCGGTCTTCATCTTTCAGCCCGCGGAAGAAGGGCTTGGCGGCGCGCGCGCCATGCTGGCCGATGGGCTGTTCCAGCGCTTTCCCTGCAACGAGATCTATGGCTTGCATAACGCGCCCGATCTCGAGCCGCGACAGGTCGTCTCGTTCGCCGGACCGGGCATGGCCGGGGCGGATTTCTTCGACATTACGATCCGCGGCTACGGCAGCCATGGAGCCATGCCGCATCAATCGAAGGATCCGGTCGTCATCGCCATGGCGCTCGGCCAGGCCCTGCAGACAATCATCAGCCGCAACGTCAATCCGCACGAAGCGGCCGTGATGTCGATCACGCAGATTCATGCCGGCTCCGCCTACAACGTCATTCCCGACGATGCGAAGCTTTGCGGCACCATCCGCGGCTTTTCCGACGAGAGCCGCGCTTTGATGCGGGAACGCATGCGGACCATCTGCGCTGGCGTCGCGGTAAGCTTCGAGGTCGAAATTGACGTCGATATTCGCGATAGCTTCAGGGTTCTTGTGAATACTGCGGAGCACGCCAAGATCGTCGCCGACGTGGCGCGCGACGTTGTGGGCGCAGAGAATGTTTCGACGACGCCCAAGCCGAAGATGGGCAGCGAGGATTTCGCTGATATGCTGGGCGCCGTGCCAGGCGCCTATTTCTGGCTCGGCCACAGCGGCTCGACGCCTGTTCACAATCCCGGTTTCATTCTCGACGACGGAATTTTGCCGGTCGGCGCGAGCCTGTTTGCGCGGCTCGTCGAAACGCGCCTGCCAGTCGTGGCGCCGGCCTGACCGCCCACCGGAGATCAAGCTTAAGTGATACGCATGCAAGAGGCCGATCTTCGCGACAAAGTCGTTGCCTCGGTGGCTGCCGGCTTCGCCGAACAGATCGCCGATCCGCAGGAGTTGGCGCCGTTCGCGTCGGCTCGTGAGCCCGAACATCCAATTCAGGACTTCGCATTCCGCGCGTTCCGCTCATGCGGTTACGCCATGGAGAGTCTTGCGAACCGAGCTTTATTACTTGGACCACACGCGATGCGCTATTGCCTGTCACGGAATTTGAAGCTGTAATCGTGCGCGGACGGATGATGAACGCCGCCCGCGCAATGGGATGATATCGACGATTGAAAGGGCCGCGGCGAAGGCGCCGGACTCGTGATCGGAAGAGGAGTGACCATGTTTATCGCCACGGGCCCATCGAATCGGAAATTCCAGACCATCGCTTTTGCCGCAGCGCTTGCGACGACGCTCGCCGCCGTGCTCGCAGGTCCCGCGGTCGCGGATTCCGCCAAGGACGTTCTGACGATCGGCAAGGCGGCCGATCCGCAAACGCTTGATCCGGACATCACAGTGGACAACAACGACTGGACGGTGACCTACTACGCCTACCAAAGGCTGGTTCATTACAAGACGATCAACGGCAAGGGATCGACCGAGGTCGAGCCGGAACTCGCGGACAGTTGGAGCGTTTCCGCCGATGGCTTGACCTGGGACTTCAAGCTGAAGGCCGGCAATAAGTTCGACGACGGCTCCTCTCTCGACGCCGCGGCGGTGAAATATTCCTTCGATCGTTTGTTCAAGCTGAAGCAGGGGCCGTCGGAAGCGCTGCCCGAGAACACAACGGTGACCGTCATCGGCCCAATGGAAGTCCGCTTCCAACTGCCTTCGCCTTACGCGCCGTTTCTCTACGCGCTCGCCAATAACGGCTGCGGCATCGTCAATCCGAAGGTAGAGGAAAAGGCCAAGGACGGCGACATGGCCAAGGCCTGGCTTGCGGCGAACACCGCGGGGTCCGGCCCCTACAAGCTCGTGAGTTGGGACAAAGGCCAGTCGCTGGTGCTTGAGCCGAATGCGAACTACGCCGGCGAAAAGCCAGCGTTTTCCAAGGTTCGCGTGAAGATCGTCGGCGAGGCCGCCGCGCGACGCCTTCAACTCGAGAACGGCGATCTCGACATCGCCGAAGATCTGCCCGTGGATCAGGTGGAGGCGATCAAGAAGAAGCCCGGCATTCGCGTCGAGGAATATCCGAGCCTGCTAGTGACCTATCTCTATCTCAACAATTCAAAACCCCCGCTCGACAAGCCGGAAGTCCGCCGCGCCATTTCCTGGGCGATCGACTACCAAGGCATTGTCGATGGCATCTTCGACGGCCAGGCCAAGCAGATGCGCGGACCGATACCGGACGGCATGTGGGGCCAGGACCCGAATGTGATGCAGTACACGCAGGATCTCGCCAAGGCCAAGGCGGAACTGGCGAAATCTGGCGTGACGGCGCCCAAGCTCAGCTTTCTCTATTCCGAACGCGATCCGAACTGGGAGCCGATCGGCCTAGCCGTCCAGGCCAATCTCGCCGCTCTGGGCATCGAGGTGAAACTCGAGAAACTTGCCAACGCCGCCTATCGCGAGCGCCTTGGCAAGGGCGATTTCGAGATCGGCGTCGGCAAGTGGAGCCCGGACTTCGCGGACCCCTACATGTTCATGAACTATTGGTTCGATTCGAATCGCAAGGGCCTATCGGGCGACCGCGCCTTCTACGTCAATCCGAAGGTTGACGAACTGGTGCGCAAGGCCGCCAGCGCGACCGATCAGGCCGAGCGCGTGAAGCTCTACAAGGAAGCGCAGGCGATCGTGGTCGATGAGGCGCCTTACGTTTACCTCGTGCAGAAGAATAGCCAGATCGCCCTGCGCGATAGCGTCGCCGGCTTCGTCTTCAACCCGATGCTCGAGCAAATTTACAATATCGGCGCCATGTCGAAGACCAAATAAACCTGTCCAATTCAGGGGCCGGCCGTCCTGACGACGGTCGGTCTCGCCCCTTGTCGCGCCGTGCAACCCATGCCCGGGGGAGAGCGCGTTGCCCTTCGTCAATATTATTCGGAAGCGCCTGATTTTTCTGGTGTTGGTGGTGTTCGGCGTTTCGCTGATCACCTTCGCGATCTCGCACATCATCCCCGGCGATCCCGCCCGCCTCGTCGCTGGCGATCGGGCGAGCGATGAAATCGTAACGAGCATCCGACAGCAGATGGGCCTCGATCGCCCGCTGCCGGAACAATATTGGCGCTACCTCACAGGCATCCTGCGCGGCGATCTCGGCGCCTCGCTTCGCACCAACCGGCCGGTGATCGAGGATCTCGTCGCCTTCTTTCCTGCTTCCCTCGAACTCGCTCTCGTCGCGCTGCTGATCGCTACGTTGATGGGCGCGCCGCTCGGCGTGCTCTCGGCCGTCTACCGCGACCGGCCGATCGACCATGTGGTGCGCACCCTCGCGGTCATTGGCATTTCGACGCCAGCCTTCTGGCTCGGCCTTATCCTCATCGTGACGTTCTATGGCGCGCTTGGCGTTTTGCCTGGGGGCGGGCGCATCGATCCGAACCTTGCGATTCCCTCACGCGTGACCGGATTTTACCTCGTCGACAGCCTCCTCGCCGGCGATCTTCCCGCGTTCGGCAGCACGTTGCGCCACTTGGTCCTGCCTGCCTTCACCCTTGGCTTCATCCACCTCGGCGTGGTCGCCCGCCAGATTCGCTCGGCCATGCTTGATGAACTGCAGCAGGATTATGTCCGCACAGCGCGGGCGAACGGAATCGCGAAATGGCGCGTCATCTGCGGTCACGCGCTCCCCAATGCGCTGATCCCGTCGATCACAGTGCTCGGCCTCGCGCTTGGCGACCTCCTTTACGGTGCTGTTTTGACCGAGACGGTGTTCGCCTGGCCGGGCATGGGCGCCTATGTCGTGAACTCGATCCAGTCACTCGATTTTCCCGCCGTGATGGGTTTTTCGGTCGTCGTCTCCTTCGCCTATGTGCTCGTCAATCTGGCGGTCGATCTGATCTACATGGCGATCGATCCGCGCATCACGGGCGTCAACTGACGTGAGCGCCGCCGGACCCATCGTCGCCGCTCCCGTCGCCATCTCCGATTGGGGCTTCCTATTCTACCGCATCCGCAAGAGCCCCCTGACGGTTTTGGGGATCTTGATGATTCTGACGGTGCTCGTTTTCGTGGCGTTCGCGCCCTGGCTCGCGACCCATGACCCAAATGCGATAAGCCTGAGAGCGCGTCTCGCTCCGCCTTCGGGCGCCCATTGGTTCGGCACCGACGAAGTTGGCCGCGACCTTTACAGCCGCGTCGTCTTTGGGGGGCGGCTTTCGGTCGGCGTCGGGTTCTTTGTCGTTGTTATCGCTGGCGGCGTCGGCGCCGTGGTCGGCTGCCTCTCCGGCATCTTGGGCGGCCGGGTCGATACAGTGCTGATGCGCATCATGGACGTTGTCCTCTCCGTGCCGTCGCTGGTCGTCACCATGGCGCTGGCGGCGGCGCTGGGTCCGAGTCTCTTCAACGCCATGCTCGCCATGGCGATCGTGCGCATCCCGTTCTATGTCCGGCTCGCCCGCGGCCAGGCGCTTGTCATCCGCGAAATGCCCTATGTGAAGGGCGCCTATATCTTTGGCGCTTCGAATTGGCAGGTTCTGCGCTGGCACGTCGCGCGCAACGCCATGCCGCCGCTTATCGTTCAGGCGACTCTCGATCTCGGCGGGGCCATCCTCATGGCTTCGGCGCTCTCCTTCATTGGCCTTGGCGCCCAGCAGCCGACGGCCGAATGGGGGGCGATGGTCTCCACCGGCCGCAACTTCATCCTGGACCAATGGTGGTATTCCGCCTTTCCCGGCTTCGCGATCCTGTTCACCGCGACGGGCTTTAACCTTCTCGGCGACGGCGTCCGCGACTTGCTCGATCCCAGACAGAAGGGGCGCTGACATGGCGGACCCATCGCGCGTCGTCCTCGAAATCCGCAATCTCACCCTACGGTTTCCGACTTACGGCGGCGCGGTTCATGCCGTGAACGGCGCTTCGATCCGCGTCGACGCAGGTGAGAGAGTCGGCATCGTCGGCGAGTCCGGCTCGGCCAAGTCCGTAACTTCCCTGATGGCCATGCGTCTCTTGCCCGAAGGCCGCTTCGAAGTGGCGGGTGGGTCGGTCGCGCTTTGCGGGCGCGACATTCTCGCAGCGAGCGAAAAAGAGATGGTCAATATCCGCGGCCGCGACGTTGCGATGATCTTTCAGGAACCGTTGACGGCGCTCAACCCGACCAGACGGATCGGGCGACAGATGCTGGAAGTGATACGGCTCCATCGGGGTTTGTCCGGGCGCGCGGCGCGCGATCTGGCGATCCGGCTCCTCGGCGATATGCGTATCGCTGATCCCGAACAAGTGTTCGGGCGCTATCCCTTCGAACTCTCAGGCGGCATGCGCCAGCGCGTGTTGATCGGGCTCGCATTTTCCTGCGAGCCAAAGCTGATCGTCGCCGACGAGGCGACCACAGCGCTTGACGTGACGGTCCAACGTCAGGTTCTCCACCTTCTGCGCGCCAAGGCGAACTCACTCGGCACGGCGATTCTGTTCATCACCCACGATTTGGCGGTCGCCTCGCAGTTCTGCGATCGCCTCTATGTCATGTATGCCGGCGCCGTGGTCGAGGAGGGGCCAACCGCGGAAGTATTGGGCGCTCCAGCCCATCCCTATACGCAAGCGCTGCTCGACGCCTTGCCGGAGCGGGCCGCGCCGGGCGAGCGGCTGCGATCGATCGCCGGCTCGGTTCCCGATCTCACCGCAGAGCTTTCCGGCTGCGCCTTTGCGCCGCGCTGCGCGCAGGCCTCGGCGGTCTGCGAGAGGCGCCCGGCGCTCATCCCGACTGGTTCCGATGGCCATCGCGCCGCTTGCTGGCTTGCCGCGAAGGCCGTCCAATGACCCATTCGCCGCTCCTGGTCCTCGACGGCGTCAGCGTGCGCTTTCCCGTGGGCATGGATTGGCTCGGCCGTCCGATCGCTCATGTCCATGCGCTGAACGGCGTCGACATCGCTGTCGAGGCGGGTGAGGTTCTCGGCGTCGTCGGCGAATCGGGTTGCGGCAAGTCGACCCTCGCCAACGTACTGACCCGTCTTGTGAAGCCGACAGCAGGCAGCCTCGCATGGACCGTGGGCGCGCGCCAACGGCTCCAGATCGTGTTCCAGGATCCGCAGTCTTCCCTCGATCCGCGCCTGCCGGTCTGGCGCATCATCACCGAGCCTGTGTTCCTGCGCGAACATCGAACGGTCGCCGATCTGAAACGCCTTGCCGGCGACCTCGCCGAGCAGGTCGGGCTCCGGCGCGAACAGATCGGGCGCTATCCCCACGAATTCTCCGGCGGCCAGCGCCAGCGCATCGCCATCGCGCGCGCCTTGTCGGCGCAGCCGGATGTGATTGTGCTCGACGAGCCGACTTCCGCGCTCGACGTTTCGGTGCAGGCGCAGATCCTCAATCTTCTTGCCGACCTGCGCCGCGCGCGTGGTCTCACCTACATCCTGATTTCGCACAACATATCGGTGGTCCGGCATTTTTGCGACCGGATCGCCGTGATGTATCTCGGCCAGATCGTCGAGCTTGGACCTGCCGCGGACGTGCTCGCCCGTCCGGCGCATCCCTACACCAGGCTTCTGCTTGACGCCGTGCCCGAGATCGGCCGCTCGCTCGACGCGGGCCTCGCCATTGCCGACACGGAATTGCCGAGCAATCGGCGTCTGCCGGCCGGCTGCTTCTTCCGTGACCGCTGCCCCTTCGTCGTCGACGGCTGCGAACGGCCACAGTCGCTGGCGCCGTTCGCCGGCCTCACGGCCGATAATCATCTCGCCCGCTGCCACCGGGCGGCGGATCTTGTGGAGGACATAGTTTGAAGGTTTTCATCGCGGGATTCGATACGGAGACGAATACATTCGCACCGATCCCGACCGGCTATCAGAACTTCGCTGACGCGTTTCTCGCGCATGGCGATGCGACCCGGCGCCCGTCCAACTACTGCTCCAACCAGCTCATCATCTGGCGGCGGCGGGCCGAGGGGCGGGGTTGGGAAGTGGCGGAGAGCCTCTGTACCTACGCGGAACCCGGCGGGCGCATCGTCGCCGCCGCATATGAGCGGCTGCGCGACGAGTTGCTCGAGGATCTGCGCCGGGCGATGCCGGTGGACGTGGTCCTCCTGGCGCTGCACGGCGCCATGGCCGCGGAGGGCGTCGACGATTGCGAGGGCGACATCCTGGCGCGCGTGCGCGCGATCGTCGGCGATAGCGCGGCGGTGGGCGCGGAGCTTGACCTGCACTGCCATCTCACCGACGCCATGATCCGCTGCGCCACTGCTCTGGTCATCTACAAGGAGTACCCGCACACCGACATCGGCGACCGCGCGGAGGAACTGTTTACGCTGATCGCCGATGCCGCGGAGGGGCGCACTCATCCCGTGATGGCGACCTGGGATTGCCGGATGATCGGCGCATTCCGCACCACCGAACAGCCGTTGCGCGGCTTCGTGGATCGCATGTACGCGATGGAGGGTAAGGATGGCGTGCTATCGGTGTCGCTCGGCCACGGCTTTCCCTGGGCCGATGTGGCGGATGTCGGCATGAAGACGCTGGCGGTGGTGGACGGCGACGCCGGGCGAGCCGCGAGTGTCGCCCGGCGGCTGGGCGAGGAGATATTCGCCATGCGCGAGTCGATCCGCGCGAAATTTCTGAACATCGACGAGGCGTTGGATCGGGCGCTGGCGATCGAGGGCGGCCCCGTCGTCATCGCCGACACGGCGGACAACGCCGGCGGCGGCGCGCCGGGCGATTCCACCTTCGTCCTGCGCCGTATGCTCGAACGCGGCGTGACCGACGTCGTCAGTGGCTACTATTGGGATCCGGTCGCCGTCCGCTTCTGTGTGGATGCGGGCGTGGGCGCCACTTTCGCGTTGCGCATCGGCGGCAAGACCGGCAAGAGCTCCGGCGATCCGGTCGATCTCGTCGTCACTGTGCGCGGTCTCGCCGAGAACGTGATGCAGCGTTTTGGCGCGTCGCCGGCGCCCATGGGCTCGGCAGCCTGGGTTTCGGCGCAAGGCATCGACCTCGTATTGAATACGCACCGAACGCAGGTATTTCACCCCGAAGGGTTTGAGAAGACCGGCCTCGACCTGCGCAGCCGCAAGATCATCGTCGTGAAGTCGACGCAGCATTTCCACGCCGGCTTCGCTCCGATCTCGGCCGCGATCCTTTACGCGGCCGGTCCCGGCGCGCTTGGCCACGACGACACGCGCTACACCAAGCTCACTCGTCCGCTATGGCCGCTCACAGCCGATCCTTTCGCCGCTTGAGGCGAATTCGTTAGCTTGTCGGGCGATGTCATATTGACGGTTGTGGCGCAAACGTTGGAGGTCGAGCCAAGCAGGCGCCAGGAACTCGCCGCCGATCAAGCGGCAAGGACCGTATTTTGGTCCGCTGGCCGCGGCGATGTTCGCTGAGGATTTCGCGGGGCGTGCGACGTTCAGTCTTCGCTCTCGACGAGACTGCGGCTCGCCGAGTTTTTGACGGTCGCGAGTTGGCTCAATACGAGCGCCAGCGTGTCCTGGTCGACGTCGCTCATGAGCTCGCGCAGCCAGCCCTCGTGAGCGCTGGCCATTTCGGCGAAGGTTTCCCGGCCCTGTTTGGTCAATTTGGCGACGGTCACCCTGCGATCCCCGTCCAGAATCTCCCGCACAATCAGACCGTCGGCCTCGAGTCGGTCGGCGAGGCCGGTGATATTGCCGTTGGTGACCATGGTTCGACGCGACAATTCGCCGAGCCGAAGGCCGTCCCGCTCACGATAGAGCTGAGCCAGAATGTCGAATTGAGGCAAGGTCGCCTGAAATTCGATCCGCAGCCTTCGACGAATCTCCTGCGAAATCATCTTGGTGATGGACAGCATGCGCAACCATAGCCGCAATTGCAGCTTCTGACCGTCCCGCGCGCGGTCAACGATGATTTCGAGATCGACCGCCTGCGTCGCGAGATCGAGGGAATTGTCGCTCATGGCGCCCAACCGGGATGGAGACGGGCGAGGGCTATGAACGGCGATGTTTTGGATGTCCAAGAATCGCCAATCGCCGCCTCCCCTGTTTGCCGCTGCCGAGCGCGCAGACGCTTGAACCCTAAACTTTTTTGCGCCAAGATGAAAGTTCGTTGGACGTTGTTGGCCCTGGGCATTGGAAATAGGGTCGTCCGGCCTCACCGTGAATGTCGTCGCGCCGAGCCTGATCGCCGACACCGAATGTTTGAGAGCGTGATGTCGCCGCAATCCGAGCGCGCCCAAAAGCTCACACAGGCCATTCCCGTCGGTCGGCTTGGTCGCGGCTATGACGTGGCGCGGGCGGTGAAGTTTTTCGTTGCGCCTGAGGCGGGCTTTCTCATCGGCCAGGTACTCTATGTCTGCGGGCGCGCGGGCATCGGCTCGATCAGCCTCTAGGCGCCGGGAAGGGCGATCATGCGCATTTATTGGCAGAGCTTTGTCGATGAGGAGGCCAGCGCGCCCTATCTCGCGCGGCTATCGGCCTATCTCTCCCAAATCGCTGCGCCGGGCGTGACCATCGACGTGCGCGGCGGTCTATCGCCGTCCGTTCGCGACTTCGGCCGGCTCTCCGAGGCCCGCTGTTCGATGCGCGCGATCAGCAATGGCATCGACGCGGAGCGTGCGGGCTACGACGGATTCGTCCTTGGGCATTTTCAGGACCCCGGCCTCTACGAATTGCGCTCCGCGCTCACCATCCCCGTCATCGGCGTCGGCGAGTCGACATTGTTCGCCGCCGCGCAGCTCGGTCGCCGCATCGGCCTGGTGACGCTCGATCCGGTGTTCGAGGTCTGGCACTACGAACAAGCCGACCGCTACGGGCTCGGCGGACGGATCACCCATGTCAAGGGGCTGAGCTTCGTTCCAGAGGATTTCAACGCCGCCTTCGACGGGGATGTCGAAGCCAAGAACCGCCTGCTTCGTCGGTTCGCCGAATGCGCGGAGCCGATGGTCGCGTCGGGCGCTGACGTTATCGTGCCGGCGGGCGTCTTGCCGGGATTGCTCGTCGCGAGCGAGCGTTCCTATCGCATCGGACACGCCCCCGTGGTCAATTGCGCTTCGATTGCGCTGAAGAGCGCGGAAATGTGGATGCAGATTCGCGCGCTCGATGGGATCGAGCCCAGCCGCGGCCCGAGTTTCGCGCTGGCGCCCGAGCGCGCGAAGGCGGACTTTCAGGCCATGTTGGCGCCGATAAAGCCGACCTCTGCGCGCTAAACGCCCGAAACATGGCCCAGATAGGTCTCTATGAGTTTGGGGTCGCGCAGTAAGGCGTCAGCCGGTCCCGATCCCGCGATCTCGCCGGTCTCCAGGATATAGCCGAAATCAGCCGTCTCCAGCGCTGCGCGAGCGTTCTGCTCGACCAGTAGGATGGAGACGCCGGTTTGCCGCAGCGACGCGATGACCTTGAATATCTCGCGCACGATCAGCGGCGCCAGACCGAGGCTCGGCTCGTCTAGCATGAGCAGGCGCGGCCTCATCATCAGCGCGCGTCCCAGCGCGAGCATTTGGCGCTCGCCGCCCGACAAGGTTCCCGCCGACTGACGCCGCCGCTCGGCGAGGCGAGGAAAGCGCGCAAGGACGCCCTGCAAATCCACGGCGACGTCGCGATCCCGGCGGCTGAAGGCGCCCAATCGCAGATTGTCCCAGACCGACATTTCCGAGAACAGCTCGCGCTTCTCGGGCACGAGGCAAAGGCCGCGCTCGACCCGCTCTTCTGTCCCGAACCGCGAGAGGTCGGCGCCATCGAAGATCATGCGCCCGCTGAAGGGCAGCAGCCCCATCGCCGCCATCAGCAGTGTCGTCTTGCCCGCGCCATTGGGGCCGATGACGGTGACGATCCGCCCGCCCGGCACGCTGAGCGAGACGTCGCGCACCGCCTCGGCTTTGCCGTAGCAAACCCCGACGCCCTCGATCTCGAGTAGCGAGCTCACGCGACGCCTCCGAGATAAGCCTCTTGCACGCGCGGGTCGTCGCGAACCTGCGCGGGCGCGCCTTCGCTGAGTTTGGCGCCAAATTCCATCACGACGACGCGATCGGCGAGGTTCATGACGAAGTCCATGTCGTGCTCGACGAGGAGAATCGTCAGTCGCTCCGCGCGCAGAGAACGCATGAGTTCCGCGAGCGCCTGCTTTTCCTGGCGGCGCAATCCGGCGGCGGGTTCGTCCAGCACGAGAAGAATCGGATCCGCGATCAACGCGCGGGCGATTTCGAGCAAGCGCTGCTCGCCGAGCGGCAGGTTTCCCGCGAGATCGAAGGCGCGCTCCGCGAGGCCGACGCGCTCGAGTTGGCGTAAGGCTTCATAGCGCACGCGGGCCTCCTCGGCGCGGTTGAGCCGGAGCGCGCCGGCGAGGACGCCGGACGATAGCCGGCCGTAGGCGCCCAGCAGCACGTTGTCGAGCACCGTCATCTGCGGCCGGAGCTTCACATGTTGGAAAGTTCGCGCGACGCCGGCGCGCGCGATCCGACATTGGCTGATCGAGCGGACTTCTCGTCCGTTGAAGATGATAGAGCCGGAGGTGAGGCGGAGCGCGCCGGTCAGAAGGTTGAACATCGTGCTTTTGCCGGCCCCATTTGGGCCGATGAGCGCGACGATTTCGCCTGCCGCGACATCGAAGCTGAGTTGGTTGACAGCGATCAGCCCTTTGAACCGCCGTTCGGCGTTGCGTACCTGAAGCAGCGGTGCGCCGGGCGTCGGTTGAGATCGTTGTGCGAGCGGCGGCGCCGGCGCGGGAGAGATGGGTTTGGCTTTGGGCAGTCTTTTGGCGATGAAGGGCGTCACGCCGTCGCGCGCGCGCTGCAAGAAGATGATGAAGAGAACCGAGAACACGACGATCTCCAATTGGCCCGACAGACCCTTGGCGAGCAACGGCAGATAGTCCTGAATGGAATTTTTGAGAATCGAAATGAGCGCGGCGCCGACAACGCCCCCGATCGGACTTGCCGCGCCGCCCACCATCGCCATCATCAAATATTCGATGCCCATGCCGACATCGAACGGCGAAGGGCTGACATATCGGCTCAGATGCGCATAGAGCCAACCTGACAGAGCCGAGAGGAAGGCGGCAATAACGAACAGGGTCAGCCGGACGCGGAAAGCGTCGACGCCAAGACTCTCGACCAGAAGATTGCCCCCGCGCAGGGCGCGCATCGCCCGTCCCGCACGCGAGTCCAGCAGATTATGGGTGAGGCAGACGGCGGCGATTACGAACGCCCAGATCAGATAATAGATCTGGCCGCTACCTATAAGCGCGAGCGATCCCACGCGAATGGGCGGTATATCCGCGATGCCGGTGAAATGGCCGAGTCCGTCGATATTGCCAAAACAGAAGCCGATCGCGAGGCCCCAGGCGAGCGTGCTCAAGGAGAGGAAATGACCTTTGAGACGCAGCGTCACGGCGCCCAGCACGGCGGCGACAGCGCAAGTCAAGAGGATCGCGAACGCCAGGCCGAGCCAGGGCGATTGTCCCTCGACCGTGGTCAACCAGGCGGTCGAATAGGCGCCGATGCCGACGAACGCGGCCTGCCCAAACGAAACGAGGCCGCCGACGCCGGTCAGCAGAGTAAGGCCGATAGCGACGAGGGCGTAGATGCCGATGAAGTTCAACAGCGTCACGTCGAACGCGGATACGAAATGGGGCGCGGTCAGGATCCCGAGAATGGCGAGGACGGCCGCTATCCTCATCGGGAGCGCGCTCATTCCTCGATGTCTTCCTCTTGGGAGACCGAGGCGACCGAGCGCCAGAGCAGAACCGGAATCAGCAGGGCGAACACAATGACGTCCTTGAATGAGCTGCTCTGAAAGGAGGCGAAGCTCTCGAGCATTCCGACGAAAACCGCCCCGATCGCCGCGCCGGGATAGCTGATCAATCCGCCGATGATCGCGCCAACGAACGCCTTCAGACCGATAAGAAACCCGGAATCATAGAAAATCGTATTGACAGGCGCGATGAGAATGCCGGAGACGCCGGCCATCAGAGATCCCAGGAGATAGGCGATCGCGCCCGATCTTTCGGGCCGAATGCCCATCAGGCGCGCGCCCGTTCGGTTGACCGCGGTCGCGTGTAGCGCCTTGCCGGTCAAAGTGAAATCGAACAGCAGATAGAGCAGGGCGCTGAACACGATCGCGGCGATGACGATCAACGCCGTCTGACCGGAAACCGACAGGCCCGCTATCTCAAACGAGGCGTCGGTGAACGGATCGGTGCGAACGCCTTCGGGGCCAAAGAACAACAGGCCCAGGCCTACCAGCGCGAAATGCAGCGCCACCGCGACAATTAAAAGCAGCAGCACCGTCGCGTCGGCGATGGGGCGAAATACGATGCGGTCTAGCAGCGGGGCGATCGGCAGGACGAGCAGCAAGGCTATGGCGACGCGCGCTGGCATCGGCGGATCGTAGGCTAAGCCGATGCGAGCGCTCGCCACCGCTAATACGGGCAGCAAAAGATAGAACCCAATCGCACGCGGCGCGGCGCGCCAACGTCCACGGCGACCCAACGAAACGAGTTCCATCAGAGTCGCAATGGCTGCCAGCGCGAGAACAAGTCCCGCCGTGCCGGGCAGCCGTTTCTCATTGATGGCCGCCAGGGTCAAAGCGGCGAATGCCGAAATATCGCCGAACGGCACGAAGATGACGCGCGTCACCGTGAAGATAAGCACCAGTCCAATCGCCACGAGGACATAAATGGCGCCATTGGCGATTCCGTCGACGGCGAGAATCGCCGCGATGTCAGGCGTCATCGGCCCGATATCTCCCGTCCCACCGGCGCCGCCGCGACGATCATCACGGCGCGTATTTCCACTTTCCGTCCACTAACTGCATCAGCACGAGCGAACGTTCGTCCACGCCGTAACTTGAATCCGGGGTGAAATTATAAAGGCCCTGCGTGCCAGCGAGGTCCTTGACCGAGAACAGCGCTTTGCGCAAGGCGTCGTGAAATTCGGGCGTGCCCGGCTGGGCCCTCGCTTTGGCGCGCGCGGCGGCGTCGGCGAATATGAGCCATGCATCAAAGGCGTAGGGGGCGAAGCTGTCGGTGCTCGGAACGCCATTCGCCTTCAAATGCGCTTCGCGAAACGCAAGCGAAATCTTTTTGGCGTAGTGCGAATCGGGCAATTGATCCGCGACGATGACAGGACCGCCCGAGGCCAGTATCCCCTCGACCGCCTTGCCGCCGACGCGGATGAAATCGGCGTTGACGATCGCCGGCGTGCCATAGATCTTGCCCTTGAACCCTCGTTCAGACAGCGTCAGCAGCGGCAGCGCGCCTTGCGTTCCCGAGCCGCCGATCAGAACGGCTTCCGGCTGCGTCGCCATGATCTTCAAGATCTGCGCCGTAACCGTCGTGTCGGTGCGCGCATATCGCTCGTTGGTGATGATCTGGAGGCCGCCTTCTTTCTCCGCCGCCTTCGCGCCGTTGTAGACGAAGTCCCCCCACGCCTCGGAATAACCGATATAGGCGAGCCTCTTCACCCCATCTTGCGTGATGCGGTCGGTGACGACCTTGACCATCAGCGGCGGCGGCTGGGTGACCGCGAGCGTCCAGCGCTCTCCATTCTCGGCCGCCGGCGGTTTGATTGGCGAGAGCGCGATGAACGGCACTTTCAGTTCATTGGCGACCGTGGCCATCGCCATCGACGAAGTGGACGTCGCGGTGCCGATCAGTATGTCGACTTTGTCTTCCTCTATGAGCTTGCGTGTGTCGCGCGTTGCGGCTGAGGGATCAGACCCGTCGTCGAGTTGAATCAGCGTGATCGCTTCCCCATCGATATCGCCCTTGTATTCCTTGGCCGCCGCGATTCCGTGGCCGTAGGGTACGCCGATCGTCGCCGCCGGACCACTCAACGAAGTGATGAAGCCGACCTTGTATTCCGCCGAGGCGGGAGTAACCGCCGCTGCGATCAGCGCGGCCGACAGGCTGATTATCCATCGTGCGCGCGTACCGCTCATGAGAGTTCTCTCTTCGTGTTCGTTTGGGCTGCCGCTGCGTTGTTGAGGGCGGACGCTTGCGCGCCGGACCGGGCCTTGCGATCATCTGCGGGACCACGGCGCTGCAACACGGACCTCGCTATAAGACGGCTAATTATTTGAAAGCTAAAATATCTATGAGCGACATGTCAACCGCCGATCTCGACGAGGGGCCGCAGCCGCCGCGTGGCCATAACGAAATGAGTTGCGCGTCGTGAGTAGGGCGGAAAAGCCGAGGAATCCGTTCGCATCTCATCCATGACGGGCGAGGCCAGCGCGGCTACGAGCGCATCGGATGAATCGAACACGACTTTGTTACGCTGCATCGAGGTCCCTCGCGCGCACGGCAGATTGGCGCCCGTCTCCGGCGCGGGACGGAAAGTCGCCACCTCGCGGATGTTGGGAAATCGCGTCATGATCGGCGGGTGGTGCGCGTCGTAATGGTCGAGCCAAGCCTCCAGATTGTCGGCAGTTCCGGGATAGTCGACGAGAAATGTGCAGGGTAGGGCGTTCGGCGCCAACCTGAAGGTCGGATCGGGCGTGGCGAAGCGGCGCCCGATCATGCGTTGACATGCGACGGCGGCAGTGGCGAGGCTGGGCAACGCGCCGGGGCGAAGGATTTGTGCGAGAGGGCCCGCGCCCGTAAGCGCCGCGTCCAGATCTTGCGCCGTCGCGAAGTCGAGTTGCAGAACCAGGGGCGGACCGCGACCATCTCTTGCGAAGGGTTGCGCGCCTGTCGCTAGGGGCGTGAACGCCAAGCCGTCTTGCAATCCGGACAACGTCTGAACGACGCTGGTCACGCTTTGCAAATCGGCGTCGGAGAGTTGAGCTTCGGCGTCGCGATAGACGATAAACAGCGTCGGAATCATGCGCGTTTGACCGCTCCGCGTTTCCGCCGGATCGTATTGACCCTCGCTGGATTCGGACCATAATGCTTTAAGCTCATAATATTTGCAACGGACGCCGCTCGTGACTTCATCTCCTATCGAGGCCGGCTCCGCGTCGCTCTCAGCCGACGATGCGCTCACGCGTTTTGCGAGCGACTTCGGGCCGGCGGAGCGAACTCTACCCGTTATGCTCTCCCGCCAAGCGGAGCGTTTCGGCGACAGATGGCTGTTCCGATCCACCGATGCAGCCTGGACGTTTCGCCAAACGCGCGACGTTGCGGCGGGGATGGCCGCGCGGCTGACTCAGGCCGGTTTGCAGCCAGGCGACCGGGTCGCGATTTTGTGCGGCAATGGCTCGGCGCTGATGCGGACCTATCTTGGCTGCGCTTGGGCCGGGATCATCGCCGTGCCCATCAACACGGCCTCGCGCGGCGCGCAACTCGAGCATATTTTGAAAAATTGCGGCGCGCGCGTTGCCGTCGTCGACGCGGAATTCCTCGCCGCGGTTCTGGCGACGCAGCGCTCGGGCGCGCCGCTCGATCGGCTGTGGATCGTCGGCGAAACAGCGCTTGAGATTCCACCCGCCTATGTCGCCGCGCCGCTGCCTCAGCCCGGCGAACCCGCGCAGCCGCATCCCTCTCGGCCAGGCGACACGGTCGCCATTCTCTATACTTCAGGAACGACAGGGCCTTCCAAGGGCGTCTGTTGCCCGCAAGCGCAGTATTTCTGGTGGGCCGCGCATACGGCCGCTTTGCTGGGTCTGGGGACAGACGAGATTTTGCTGACGACGCTGCCGCTGTTCCACACCAACGCGCTCAACTCGTTCTATCAGGCGGTTCTGACGGGATCGACGCTGGTCGTCGAAAAGCGATTTTCGGTTTCCGATTTCCTGGCCTCGCTCAATCGACATCGGGCAACGGCGACGTTCCTGTTGGGGGCGATGGTCCCCATGCTGCTCTCGCGTCCACCCTCCAACGACGAGCGCCGCCACGGCGTGCGGGTCGCTTTGGCGCCGGGCGTTCCCGCGGAGCATCACGCGGCGTTTACGCGTCGCTTCGGCATCGCGATCATCGACGGATATGGTTCGACCGAGACTAATTTCGTCATCGGCGACATGCCCGGCGATCAGCGGCCGGGAACCATGGGCCGGCTGCGCGCCGGGTTCGAGGCGGCCGTGCTCGACGCTGAGGACAATCCGTTGCCCGATGGCGAGACGGGAGAATTGGCCCTGCGCCCCGACGAGCCGTTCTCCTTCGCCACCGGCTATTTCGCGATGCCCGACAAGACCGTCGAGGCCTGGCGGAACTTCTGGTTCCACACCGGCGACCGGGTCATCCGCGAGGCGGATGGCCGATTTCGCTTTCTCGATCGCATGAAGGACGCCATTCGCAGGCGGGGAGAGAACATTTCGTCCTACGAGGTCGAGCAGGTGATTGTCGGCCATCCCGCCGTCGCCAACGCCGCGGTGTTCCCGGTGCGCTCTGAGCTCGCCGAGGACGAGGTGATGGCGGCCGTGATCTTGCAGCCGGGCGCCGCCCTCGCGCCAGTAGAGTTGCTCGACTTTTGTGCGCCGCGCATGCCCTATTTCTCGGTGCCGCGCTTTCTCGATTTTGTTGAGATCTTGCCGACCACGGAGAGCGGCAAGGTGCAGAAATTTCGCCTAAGGGAGCGCGGCGTCACCGCCACGACCTTCGACAGCGTCGCGATCGGCTATAAGGTCGCGCGCTGATGGCGGTCCATTCGCGGCGCCAGCCCTATGATGGCGTCGTATTGTGCGCGCCCGTGACCGTGCCCTACGAACGCTATTCGCTGCACGCCGCGCCTTGGTGGATCGGAACGGCGCTGCGCGAACTCATTCGCGTCTCGGGCGTCGGCAAGGACGAGATCGATGGCTTCTGCGTCTCGAGCTTTACCTTGGGCCCTGACAGCGCGGTCGGGCTCACGCAACATTTCGGCCTCAAGCCGCGTTGGCTCGATCATATTCCCATGGGCGGGGCGTCCGGAATCGTCGCACTGCGGCGCGCGGCGCGCGCTGTCCAGTCCGGTGACGCATCGGTCGTGGCGGTGGTCGCCGGCGACGCCAATTGCGTGACGTCGTTTCAGGACATGCTGCCGGCGTTCAGTCGTTTCGCGCAGGACGCGAGCTATCCCTATGGATCGGGGGGGCCGAACGCGAGCTTTGCGCTGATCACCGATCATTACATGCGCAAGTTCGGAGCCAAACGCGAGGATTTCGGCGCGATATGTGTGGCTCAACGTTTTAACGCGCTATCCAATCCCAATGCGCTGATGAAGAAACCGTTGACCCTGGAGCAATATATGGCGGGACGGCCGATTTCCGATCCCGTGTCTTTGTTTGATTGCGTGATGCCCTGCGCCGGCGCCGAAGCGTTTCTGGTGATGCGCGAGGAAGACGCGCTCGCTGCACGCTTGCCGCACGCGCGTCTGCTCTCAACCATAGAGCGGCACAACGCCTTCGCCGACGACATCGTTCAATATCGCGGCGGTTGGGCGCTCGATGTCGATGAAATGTGGACGATGGCGAGTCTGAAGCCCGACGACATCGACGTGCTCGAAACCTACGACGACTATCCCGTCATCGTGATGATGCAGTTCGAGGATCTGGGCTTCTGCGCCAAGGGCGAGGGCCCTGCCTTCGTGCGCCAACACGATCTGACGGTCGGTGGCGCGTTTCCGCAGAACACGAGCGGAGGCCAGCTCTCAACGGGGCAAGCCGGCGCCGCCGGCGGCCATCTCGGAATCGTCGAAGCTCTGCGGCAGGTCACCGGGCTAACGCTGGGCGCGGCCGTGTTGAATGCGCGCCGCGCCGTCGTCAGCGGGTTCGGCATGATCAACTATGATCGGGGGCTCTGCTCGGGCGCCGCCATTATCGAAGGCGTTAGGGCATGACGCGGCCGCTCGACCCGCCCGAAAAAAAGAATCCGCTGGTCCCCTCGCGGGCGCCGACGCCGCTACCGTCGGCGCGCAGCCGCGCCGCGCTAGGGCTCGCGGTCGGCGCCGCGGAAGGGCGCTTCCGTTTGCAAATTTGTGAAGATTGTGGCGCGGTGCAATATCCGCCGCGCGACCTCTGCGGCGGATGCCTCTCTGGCGCGCTCAAATGGCGCGAGGTCGCGCGAGGCGGAACCGTCAATGCGATCACGGTCACGCGGATCTCCAGCGAGCCCTACTTCCGCGACCGCCAGCCATGGCGCACGGGCTTGGTGGAAATCGACGCGGGCGTGCGTATCGTCGCGCATCTGCATGGCGATTGCAGCTCCGGCGATCGCGTGACGTTGGATTTGAAGCTAGATCCCGCCGGGCGTGGCGCGATATTCGCGATGCCTGAGCGGCCCACGCCACATCAAGAGGACGATCCGGAATTGCGCGCTTTCACCGCAGATCCCAAATTCCGCAATGCGCTTATCGTCGACGGCCGCGCCTCGACCGCCGCCAGTCTAGTCCAGGCGTTCCTTGACGCGGGCGCCGCGCGCGTCCTCGTTGGCGTCGCCGAAACATGGAAACCGCATGCAAATCCGGGCGGCCAAGCCGCCGTCGAAATCATGCCCTTGGACGTGACCAATCCCCAATCCGTCGCCGATCTCGCTGGTCGCCTCGGCGATAAAGTCGACATCCTCGTCAACAATTCGGACTATTTCCGACCCGGCGGCTTGATTGACGGACAGGACGCGGCGAAGGCGCGCATGACTTTCGAGACCCATTGCCTGGGCGCGATGCGTCTCGCCGCCGCCTTCGGTCCGGTGATGCGCGGGCGGGCCGCCGAGACGGGCCGCGCCGCCGCCGCCTTCGTCAACATCATTTCCGCCTGGAGCCTATCAGGCGCTCCGGAATATGGCGCCTACGCCGCGTCGCAGGCCGCGCTGCGCAGTCTCTCGCACGGGCTGCGCGCTCAGATGCGGCCAAGCGGACTGAAGGTCGTCGATGTGCTGACAGGACCGATCGACGACGAGTGGCGCCAGACAATCAGGCCGCCGAAAGTTGCGCCGACGGCTTTGGCGACCGCGCTGATCGCGGCTTTGCGGGAGGGCCGCGAGGAGGTTGTCGTCGGCGAGATCGCTAAGGAAATATACGCCAAATGGGCGGAGGACCCCCGCCTGTCCTATCAGGAGACCTTGTGATGACCGCCGGCGATTTGCCCGGCATCGCGGCGATTGCCGCTGCGCTCGCTGATCGGCGTTTGCGGATCGTCGATCTCACGTTGACCCTGGACCCCGATTTTCCCACAATTGTCTTGCCGCCGGAGCTAGGTCCGTCCGCGCCGTTCCGTATCGAGGAGATCAGTCGCTACGACCATCGCGGTCCCGCCTGGTATTGGAACAACATTTCCATGGGTGAGCATACCGGCACGCATTTTGACGCACCGGCGCATTGGGTGACCGGACGCGATCTGGCCAAAGGAACTGTGGACGCGATCGACCCGCAAAATTTCATCGCGCCCGCCTGCGTGATTGATGGCTCGGCGCAAGCCGCCGTGAATGCGGACTTTCTGCTCGAGATCGAAGACATAGAGACTTGGGAGGCCGCGAATGGGCCAATTCCCGCCGGCTCCTGGGTTCTCATGCGGACGGATTGGTCGAAGCGCTCCCCAGAGCTTTACGCTAACCTGCGCGCGGATGGCGCCCACACGCCAGGGCCGTCCGCCGAGGCGATCCGATTTCTGGTGGAGCGTCGCGGCATCCTCGGTTTCGGAGCGGAGACCATCGGCACTGACGCGGGACAAGCCCATAATTTCTTGCCGCCCTATCCCGCCCATTCGTTTCTGCATGGCGCCGGCCGCTATGGCCTTCAATGCCTGACCAACCTCGACCTACTTCCGCCCACCGGAGCGCTGCTGATCGCCGCGCCGCTCAAGATCGTGCGCGGGTCGGGAAGTCCGTTGCGAGCACTGGCGATCGTCCCATCGGTATGAGGCGTTCGTCCCCACCGTGCCGGGGCTAAATCTTCGGGCGCTGCCGTAGCCGCGGGGCCTGTGGTGCAAGCGTTGAAAATCAGCGCAATTAGGCGCTCGGGAACTTAACGCAGATTATGCAACGCGAACTGCGTACCAAATGTCAGACGCGATTTGTCTCGGACGCCAAGCTTCCCGAATCCAAACTGACCCTTCCTAATCCGATGCATGGGTTTGATGCTGGCAATCGTTGTTGCAGCTCTCCGGGCCATCCCGGGTTTTTATTGCCGTCCTATCATGACAGTGAGCAATGCTCCCACTGCATGACGGATTCAACGATTTTGGGAATGATGCAATTATGTCGATTGCGGGCGCGCATTGCTGGGGAACCCCCGCGTGTTGCTGATGGACGAACCTTCGGAGGGCCCCGCTCTCATCGTCGTCGAGCAAATGGCGCATGCGATGCGCGCGCGGGTCGACGACGGCTCATTGGCGATCCTTCTGGTCGAGCAGCGAATCGACGTCGCGCTCGATCTCGCCACGCGCTACCTCATCATGGATCGCGCCCGAGTCGGCCATAGCGGCTCCACTGCCGATTTGCGGATGGCGCGAGAACAACTGCCCCAAATGATAGGTTTGGTCGTTTAGTGTCCGTCTCGAAACTTCTCGATTCGAATGAATCGGTTATGATTCCTGTTGGGGGCAGCCTGATTCGAGGAGCTGCCGA
>NZ_LMUI01000057.1:427-619 GCF_009765995.1 Methylocapsa sp. S129 | reverse complement strand
GGGCCATACTAGTACTGGATGCATCTGCAGGATATCGCGGCCGCGAGTCACTGTTAGAAGTCCCGTATCGTTATTGACATATTTCCTGGCCCCACATCCACCTCCTGGTGTTAAAAGTGGATGACTTCTACATGACACAGAAAATCTCTGGCAAGCTATAACTAAAGTAGGCTTCCCTGGGTGAAAAAATAG
>NZ_LMUI01000057.1:0-403 GCF_009765995.1 Methylocapsa sp. S129 | reverse complement strand
CCTCAAATTTTACAGAGTGGTGTTCGTGTAGGAGCAAAAGCCCCTAGGCCAGCAATAATGGACTACTACTGTAAGTAACAGATATACTGGGCTGCAATACAGCAAAGAAAATCCCTCTTTTAATATATTAGACAGACCCATGTGAGGTGGACCTGTCCAAGCAGAAAATAAATTTGGGCTTACCTGGTGAATTTGTGAAGCTCAACTCCTACTACATCAGTACCTAATGCTCCCCGTACAGGCTCAGAAGAATCAGTATAAGGAGTACCCTACAACTGTACTTGGAAAAAAATATCAAATAGTAGTTTGCATTGCCTAAAAAAACTGTCATGAGCAAGTAGTGGCAACATCAGGCGGGGCAACAACCTGCTACTTCGATATATGAATTAACGGTCCAAGGATC
>NZ_LMUI01000062.1 GCF_009765995.1 Methylocapsa sp. S129 | reverse complement strand
AACGACGATGCGGGCGATGCGGGTCATGAGCGGAGGTTCGCATAGGCGAATGAAAAGGTAAATACGGGCGTGTCACCGTAATATATCGCAGACCCCGATCGACGGACCGGCCCTCGTTAACGATTCCCAGGCAGATTTAACCCATGTCGCCACCGAAGTCGCCGCGACGCGCCAGAAATGCCAAAGCTCGATCTGGGCCTGGGCCGTGTTTTGCAGGTAAGCGGCTGCGGAGTTCGCTGCGGTTCGAGCGAACCATGAAATTGCGATGCCGAGAACGGCGGCGGCGCCGGGGGGAGGCTGAGGAAAGCGCGTCGATAGTCACAAAACTTAATATGATCGCGAGTGACGACTGATCAGGACTTTTGCTACGGAGATTCCGGTGGCGGTCGGGACCCTCTCGCCGTGGCGGTCATGGCCGCCGAGACGCCCCAGTAAAGGGGAGCAAGCGATGCCAAGACTGGCGCTTTTGGATTCTCTGCTCACGCTCGCGTCAGTCGCTCTCGTTGGCGATCCGCAGGCGGCGCACGCCACGGTGATCATAAAATCCTTTCAGTTCAAGATCTGCATCACAGGCGCAAAACATCCCGATGGATGCAAGAATGTCGACGCGGATGCCCGCGTCGTCGTCAGCGACGACGCTATGGAAAGATTCGACAGTGAGATTGGCCTAGGCGCCTCGATCGAGGCGGTCCCGGACAGGAACGCTGCTCCATTGTCCAGCGTCACAAAATCTCATCGTCACCAACAACCCGGCGGCTAGCTGCGCGCATAAACGCGAAGGGCCGGTGGTAAGGCTCAGGTCGCCTGTCGCCGTAAATTCAAAAATTTGGATTCCCACGGAATTTCCAAATTTTATTTGGAAACGCGCGATATCAAGGAGTTGCAATACCGACCATAGCGGCTGCAACGACAATGATTGGAGCCGCTATTTTGATCGAATCGTCGCAAACGCCAGCGCCATCGAGCCTTGAATTACGAATTAGAATTACGGTGACAGGCCCGTCATTTCCCTATTATTTTCGTGTCTTGACGGTCTGGCGCGCCAACTTCGCCTTCGGCTTAGGC
>NZ_LMUI01000002.1 GCF_009765995.1 Methylocapsa sp. S129 | reverse complement strand
AGTATGGCCCGGGGGATCCGTATACGTTTCTAATTTGTAGTTAACGGTTGGATACCACTTTGAGGCATGTAATATGGTACTGAGCTTCGGCACAGGGCTCAAATTGCATCATTAAATGTCTCCGATGTGGCTATATGTCATGGATAAAGGCAGCCCCCTATATCTTTTTTTGTGGCAGCATGGGTCCATCAAAGCAATTATTCAGGGTCTTAATGACCTCCACAGCTCTAAACGTAATTCATCTGGCTTTGCCTGTACTTACTTCCTCCATGAAAAAAAGAGTTGATAATGCTCATAATGCTGCCCAGCAATTTCCTCCCTTCTCAAGACTATTCTGGCTTCCTGGGTACTTAAAAACAGGGCTT
>NZ_LMUI01000061.1 GCF_009765995.1 Methylocapsa sp. S129 | reverse complement strand
GGACGCGGCCGCGGGCGTCGATTGGGGAAGGTGTGGCGGGTCTGGTAATCGTAGCGTTCATACAGTCGCGCCGGCGCGTAGGCGTGTTGCAGACAGGCGCGCCAGATGCCGATGGTCTGCTCATAGGGCAATTTGAAGACGACGTTGGACTCGAGCGTGTCGTCCTCTGAGAGGCGTTTCTCCTTCGCCAGCCGATCCCAAAGCGGCGTGCGCGGCAAGGCCTGCAGCAGATTGAGCGTCAGCATGGGAATGTGGGATTGCTCGACGAAATCTATGATTCTTTCCCGGGTTTCCGGAGAGTCGGTGTCGAGCCCGACGATAATGCCCGCGATGACCTCCATCCCATGCGCGTTCAATCGTCGCACAGCCTCAAGGATGGGCAACGTCAGGTTTTGATCTTTCGACATCGAGTGCAACGCCTCGGGCTCCGGAGTCTCGACGCCGCAGAAGATTGCGGTGAAACAGGCGGCCCGCATCATGGCGAGCAAGTCCTCGTATTTCGCGATATTGAGCGTCGCCTCGAACGCAAAAGACAATGGAAATGCGTTGCGTTCCTGCCATTCGATCAAATGCGGGATCAACTCGCGCGCCGCGCGCCGATTGGCGATGAAATTGTCGTCGACGAAATAGACCGCGGTCGACAATCCGCAGGCGCGCAGCTTGTCCAGTTCGGCGATGACGCGTTGCGGCGATTTATAGCGCGGCACGCGCCCGTAAAGGGCTGGAATGTCACAGAACTCGCATTCGTAAGGGCAGCCGCTCGAAAACTGCATCGAGCCGATAAAATAATGGTCGAAACTGACGAGTTCATAGGCCGGTATCGGAAAGTCATTGAGCGGCAGACGTTCGCGCGTTTCGAATCGGACTTGCGCGCGCGGCCGCGAACAATCCTCGGCGAGCCGCGAGAATAGCTCTCGCGTCGCATCGCCCATTTCGCCGATGTGGAGATAGTCGAAATCGGGGTAATATTCGGGACTTGCCGAGACGGAGGATCCGCCCAGAATCGCCGGCTTCCCGGCCGCGTGCGCGCGGCGCCGGATGTCGTCGATCTGTCGCCGCTGCACATGCATGCCGCTGACGAAAACGGCGTCGGCCCAGCGAAAATCTCTCTTCCTCGCCTTGACGATATTTTCGTCGACGAATTTGACCTCCCAGCCTTGCGGGAGGGCGGCGGCGATAACAAGCAAGCCCTGCGGCGGCATAAACGCCCGCAGGGAGCCCGTAATGTCATAGGCGTATTCGAAGGAGCCAAACGAAGGCTCGTAGCGTGGAAAGACGCAGAGAATGCGCCGCGCTTCGCTTGTCGAATTCTCCGTCCTCGAAGGGCCGCCTGGCTCGATTTCAACTAAAGGGATGGTTGGTTGATCCAGCATCGGGTGCCTGCCTACGATAAAGTTGAGATGATCCTATCCGATAATCGCTAATTGCGCTCGTCCGTGCCAACTCTGTCTGAGCCGGGGACCTTTTACAATCGAGAAGCGCCGACGATGGGCCACACGGCTGGAAAGTCAGATGAATACCGCGCCCTTCGGAGGGAGAGATTCGCGCTATTGGCGGTGGCGCAATGTGTTCGAGTTGCCGGCGGCGAATTGCGCTCGAGCTGCTAAACGAGTTGGGGACAACGAACAGTGGGAACGTTAATAAAATAAAATGTCAGTTTCCGTTATTTACGATCTATCCAGGCTGATCACGCGCGTCTTGAACGCCACGCCGAACGGCATTGATCGGGTCGATTGGCTGCTGGCCCGGCATTTCTTGACCCACCGGCAGTTCGAAACCTTTGCGTTGGGACTTGGCTTCACCGGTCCGCGGCTGCTCTCCAACAGAATCTCGCGCGGCGCTACTGACCGGGTCGCGGCGGCCTGGAACGAGATATCCGCAAAAGACCGTCGTTCCCCCGCTTATGAAGAAATTATCGAGCGTCTTCGCACGAAACACGAGGCGCCAGGACGCACAGCCCGCATCGTCCAACCGCGACCCAAGCGCCTCCTCAATGTGGCGCAAGCGTTGCTGCGGTACGGCCCCGGCCTCGGCCGGGCGCCTCGGGTAGGGGCTCCGAAAGGCTCATTTTATCTGAACGCCGCCAATTTCCCGCTCGATTGGAAGCGACACGTCGCGTGGCTTGATCGGCGCTCTGATATTCGTCCGGTCTTTTTCATCCACGACCTGCTGCCGCTCGAGAGGCCGGAATGGTTTTGGGCGAGCGAGCCGTCTCGCCACACCCGCCGTCTGGACTTATTGGCGCGGCGCGGCGCGGCGGCCATTGTCGCCAGCGCCGACGTCGAACAAAGCCTGCGGCGACATCTCGATCAGAGCGGGCGGGGTGAGTTGCCTATCTTTCGAAAGGGATTACCCGTTTCGCCGATTTTTTCAGAGCCTGCGGAGCCTGATCCTCGACTGGTCGACGTTCCATTTTTCGTCACATGCGGAACTATAGAGCCGCGCAAGAACCACCTGCTGCTGCTCGACGTCTGGCGTGAGCTCGTGACCAGACAAGGCGCGGACGCTCCTAAGCTCGTGATTGTGGGCAATCGCGGGTGGAATAGCGAGAAAATCGTCGCAGCGCTCGAAAGGGAGGCCCCACGCGGCCATGTGATCGAGGTCGCGGGTCTCCCGACGCGCGATTACAAAAGATTGCTCGATCATTGCCGGGCGCTTCTCGCGCCGTCATTCGCGGAGGGTTTCGGCCTGCCGGTTGCAGAGGCGCTCGCGACCGAAACGCCGGTCATCGCGTCCGACATCCCGCCGTTCCGCGAACAGAGCGGCGACCGCGTGACTTATCTCGATCCTCTGTCAGAGCAGGAGTGGCGCGAAGCCATCCTTAATTTGGCTGTTGCACGGCCAAAATCGGGCTCGGGCTTGCCAGCAACCGACCGGGCGGGAGAGTCCTCCGAGACCGCCTACTTGTCTGCGATAGATGATTACCTCAAGAGACTGTGACTTCGGATGCGTTGTCACGAGAACACAGTCGCGTTGATGATCGCTCAGGCGACCGCTGAACCGTTGAACGCCATTGCGCGTCTTCGGTTCTTGCGCGGGAACGTGCAAGCGCCTGCGAGGTCGTGGACACTGAACATGCTTCAATTGCGGCCATAGGCTGCGCGGATTTCGCCACTTCTTGAAATGGCGCCGCGCACATCCCCTCAGCAGCGAATGGCTTTTACCTTAAGGTCTGGGCGCGCCCGGAGAACCAAGCGCGCGGTTGATCGATAACGTTCACCTGACCCCCGCATAGACGCTTGCCGCCGAGCCCGCCGGCGACAACGCCGTGCTGAAAATATTGACGACTTTATTAACTTCCGTGAGCGGCGCGTTGGACACGTAGAGCAAGTCTCTATTAACGATGTGGAAGCTCTGTTCCGCGAATAGGCTGCTCGCGTCGCGCAAATTGAGCCGGTAAACGACAGGCGTCAAACGGCCATGCTGAATCAAGGTGCTGTTGGGCCTTAAAGCACGCACCACGCTCTCGGGCTCGTAGCGGAAGATGAAGACGCCTTGCGGGTCCGAACGATAATCCAGCAGCCCCCCCGCCTTGGCCAACGCCTGCGCGAGCGTTATGCCTTCGGCGTCGAAAGGAATTTCAGCGTTCCGGCCGGTCGCGCCATAGGCGAGGAAAGTCTGGGGATCCCTTATCAAGGTGAGTTCGTCGTCGGGTCGCATGAATATGTTTTCGCGCGGGTTCGATATGACCCGGCTTAATGCAACGCGAACGCTTGCCGAACCCCTGGATAGCTGAACGTAAGTTTCGTTGACCGGCGCCTTCACCCCGCCAGCCGCTGCGACGACATCAAGCAACCGATCGCCCCTGACTGAGAGCGGCACACGGGCGCCGTTCGTCACCTCGCCGGTCACCGTCACGGTATTGTTGACCGAATGCGCGACATTGACGAGAACCTGCGGTTGGATCGCCTTGCCTTCGAGCGCTTTTTCAATGACCTTCTGGATATCCTGGGTTGTGCGCCCGATCACCTGGATGCGGCCGGCATAGGGAACGCTGATGGATCCGTCGCGTCCGACGATCTGTTCCGGGATAGTTGCGCTATTCGATCCCGTGGTGAACCGATCGGCCACGAGGGGAGCGGAAAACAGCCCGCCCGCGCTCGCCTCCCAAATCGTCACCGAAACCGCATCGCCAACGCCGATATGAGGCTCAACCGACGGCCGATAGTCTCCAAAATGAGCCAAAAAACTGTCAGGAGCGCGATGGCGCAATGTGTCTATGACGGACGAATCAATATCGACAAATTCATATTGCTGGGCAACCGCCGTGCCGGCTTGATCGGCGACATCGCCGGCGCTAGGGCCCGATGTGGGTATCCCGGAACACCCGCCAAGGCTCAATAAAGCCAAGACCGGAAGAAGCCCCCGTGTATTAAAACGAAACGCCTTCAGCACAAACGAGCCCTCAGTCCTTGCGCCGTTCCCCTATCACGAACAGCAGCGTAGAGCCACCCTCCGCGCCGCGCGCCGCCAAGATGGCGCGCCTGCGTGGCGATCGGCCGCATCTTGCCCGCCATGAGCCTCCCCCCAAATCATTTTCAGAAAGTGAATCACGCATACCCGCTGCCCCCCACAGGCCCGCCTAACCCTGTGTCCATGCGCGCAAAATGTGATGGGCGATCGCCATCGGATGAGGCGCCAGCAGCTTGTCGGAATGGCGCCCCTGCAGCATTGAAGCGGCTTCGGCGCGCGAAAACCAGCGCGCATCTTCAAGCTCGATGCCGTCGACATGGAGTTCAAGCGTCGTCGCCTGCGCAATGCAGCCGATCATCAGGGACGCGGGAAACGGCCAGGGCTGCGAGGCGAGATAGGAGACAGACCCGCAGACGATCCCCGCCTCCTCGAAGATTTCCCGGCGCACCGCATCCTCGATCGTCTCGCCTGGCTCAAGAAAGCCGGCAAGGCACGAATACATGGATTTGGGGAACCGCGCCTGACGTCCGAGCAGGCAATTGTCGCCGTCGACCGCCAGCATGATGACGACAGGATCGGTGCGCGGAAAATGCTGCGCCTTGCAGACGTCGCACTCACGGCGCCAGCCCGACGCCGCAACGCGCGTCACGGCCCCGCAATTGGCGCAATGGCTGTGGCGCGTATGCCAATGCATCAGCGCCTTGGCCTGCCCCAACATGCCCACGAGATCGGGCGCGAGCAGGCCCTGAACTGCGATCGAGCGCATATCGATCAGGGCGAGGTCGCCGCGCCCTGGGACGATCATCACGCGCCGATCGAGAAAGCCATCGCTGGCGTCCGAGCGCAATTCGACCGCGCCATCGTCCAGCAGAAACGCAAAAACGGGAGCGCCGCCGGGAAGGAGGCCGAGTAGCGCGGCCTGACGCGACGCTCCGACCCCGTCGATTTCGCTCAAGGGGAATAAAGGATCGAGACCATCGACGCGTTTTTTCAGGATTGGCGTGTCGCGGCAGATGAGCAGCGCGCGGGCGTCCGGCCGGGCGCGCAAGCTCCCCAGAAAGGCTTCATCCTCGCGGCGCTCGGAGACCCGATCGAGCGGATTGACGGCAAAGCCGAACCCCATCGGCCGATCGGGCGATTTAAAAAAAGCCTCATTCATGCCCTCAACGCTCCAATTAACGCCCCTACGCCAGCGCGCTGGCCAGGAAAGAGATTAGCAGCTTAAATCGCCGCGAATCGGGATAGGACTTCAACTTGCGAGAAAGCCTCATGGCGTCAGGAATCACAAGGCGTTCGGCGTTGAAAATCGCCGCCGCCGGCCTCACTTTGCCGTGGGCTTTGACCGCCCGGGCGGCCTTTGCGGAGGGCGAGATCGAAACGCATGGCCTTTCGGCCTTCGGCGATCTTGCCCTGCCCCCCGATTTTAAACATTTCGACTATGTCAATCCGAACGCTCCAAAGGGCGGCCTATTGTCGCTCCAGATAACCAGCACCGGCGGCAACCAGAACTTCGACACGTTCGACACGCTGAACATGTTCTCGAAAAAAGGCGACGGCGCGGCAGGCATGACTGCGACCTTCGACAATCTCATGACGTCAACGGGCGACGAGCCCGATTCTGTTTATGGCCTCCTCGCGCGCGCCGTCCGCTACAGCCAGGACAAGCTCACATATCGATTCCTCCTGCGCCCCGAAGCCCGGTTCAGCGACGGCTCCAGGCTGACGGCGAGCGATATCGCCTTCTCCTTGAACACCCTCAAGGAGAAAGGTCATCCAACTTTTTCTCAACTTCTCACGGATGTCGAGAGCGTCGCCGCCGAAGCCGAGGACGTCGCGACCGTTCGATTCATCAAAGAGCGCAGCCGCGACGCCCATCTCATTGTCGCCGGCATGCCGATCTTCTCACAGGACTGGTGGAAGACGCGCGACTTCGACGCTTCGACGATGGAAGCGCCGCTCGGCTCCGGACCCTATAAGATGAAGACTTTCGAGCAAGGCCGTTTCATCGAATTCGAACTCGTAAAAGACTATTGGGCGAAAGATTTGCCGGTCAATGTCGGCGTCAATAATTTCCAACGCCTCCGCTTCGAATATTACCGGGAGCGGCAAGTCGCATTCGAGGCGTTCAAGGCCGGATCGATCAATTTCCATGAGGAATTGAACGTCCCAATTTGGGTGAACGGCTATGATTTCCCGTCCCTCCGCGACGGGCGGGTGAAGAAGGAAGTTCTGCACAATGGGGCGCCGACCGGCAACCAAGCCTGGTATTTCAACCTGCGCCGCGAACAATTCAAAGATCCGAGGGTGCGCGAGGCGATCGGCCTCGCCTTCGACTTCGAATGGACCAACAAGAACGTCAAATATTCCTCGACCAAGCGCGTGGTCTCCTATTTCCAGAATACTGACATGGAGGCCAAAGGGCCGCCTGGCCCTGACGAACTCGCATTGCTTGAGCCCTTTCGCGGCAAAGTTTCCGATGCGGTCTTTGGCGAGCCTTATCTGCCGCCGGTCTCTGACGGTTCGGGTAGCGACCGCCAATTGCTCCGGCGCGCCAATGATCTTCTGCTGGGCGCCGGCTGCAAACGCCAGGGCGGCGCGCTCAGCCTGCCGGATGGCAAACCCTTTGTGATTGAGTTCCTGGATTTCTCGGACTTTTTGCAACCGGTCACAACGCCATTTATCGACAATTTGCACAAGCTCGGCATCGACGCCCGATTGCGCATCGTCGATTCCGCGCAGTACAAGGCGCGCACCGAGAATTTCGATTTTGACGTTGTGCCCGCGCGATTTGGCGGCAGCCCGACGCCAGGCGTCGAGCTGCGCATTTTTTTTGGCTCGGCCGCGGCCACGCAACCAGGCTCGCGGAACATGGGCGGCGTCGCAGATCCGGTCGTCGACGCTTTGATCGAAAAAATCGCCAACGCACAGTCGCGCGTCGACCTCAACGCCGCGGCCAAAGCGCTCGACCGCGTGTTGCGAGCCGGCCATTATTGGGTGCCGATGTATTATCGCGACGAGGTCTGGATTGCCTATTGGGACGCATTTTCAAGACCCGAGCGTCAACCAAGGCTCGGCACCGGCGCCCCCGACACCTGGTGGTGGGACGAGCAAAAAGCCAAAAAAATCGGGCTCTAGGCGGAATAGATCGGTTATGAATAGGCGCCGACTCAGTCTTTT
>NZ_LMUI01000060.1:264540-337702 GCF_009765995.1 Methylocapsa sp. S129 | reverse complement strand
ATCATTCTAAGTCCAACGGCCAACCCGCCGAAGACTCTCAGATCATCCCCTCACGCGAAAGGTGGGATCAAAACATCGCTTACCAAAATTCGAAGAAGCCTTTTCGCGGCTGCGCGCTCGTTCCGGGCCTTCTGTTTTGGCCTCGTGACATCTCTGGCGGCGGCCTGGCCGGCCGATAATCTCGTACAAAATATGTCGACGCCCCGACTTCGAAAGCTTCGGCGCGGCATTTGTCGAGCTACCGCAAAAGCACGGCGAACCAAAGCCTCGCGTCACGCCGGCGTCTCATTGAATGACGCGGACGCTCGGCGTGACGGGCACGTCGGAAATGGCCGTGTTGAGGGCGATCAATTGCGTCAGCAACCCTAAAATTCTCTTAGAATTGATCGCCGTCTCCGGGATACAATAATCCTGCCCTTTGAAGGATACCGACAAGTAGCAGTCGGCTTGCGTACCGCTGACGACTTCAAACAGCACTTCGTCCTTGAACGGGGGCTTGTCGATCGCCTCGTCGCTTTGCAACCTTATCTGGCCTTTCTCGCCACTTGCCGCGATCCGGCCAAGATATTGGAAGATGCCGAACGGCGAGCGGGGCATGACTGTCAGCTTCTCTAACTCGCCCGCTGGAGATTTGAAGCTCACGGTGCGCTCTTCAACCGAATTGATCTTCCCTCCGCATTTCGGCGTGTCGCTTGCTTCGGGGACGTTCTGCGCACGATGGAGATCATCGAAACAAAGTTGCCAAACCTCCGGCCCATCCGCCGTCGTCTTCTTGTTAGAATCGGCAACTTGCACCTTGGCGCGATGCGGTTGGGGTTCGCTCGCAAGGCCGTAGTCTATCGCAAGCTTGACATAGCGTTGGAAGGCGCCGAATTTCGGATCGAGCGGGTCGTTGCGGAACTCCGCTTTTTTTCCGGCTTTTTCGACGATAATTCTGTCGGTGAATAGATAGAATAAAAGCTCGCGGGCAATACCCTGTTCGACGAACAATTGCAGGATGCGCGGATCGACATTGCGCAACAGGCCCTCATAAAACTCCTTGGTTTCAACTGGAGTGACCTGAAAATTCGTCGACGCCAACGCATTGACGGAGTTTCCGACAAAACCATTGCCGCCGCCGACACTGCCGCCGAAAATTGTTTCCCCCTGCAACGCATGGCTAAGGCCGCTGCTGGCCGCCGCGACATGCGGCCCCAAAACCAGCGGCGGTAAGCCAAAGGTCGATTGCGCCGAGCTGATGCCGTTGATGGCGCCGACCGACACGAAACTCAATGGCTCGCCATGGCTGGCGCGCAGCACGTTGGTCAAGATCATTCTGTCGCGCGATTGCGCCGCCACTGCGCCATAGGCGCCAGAACGATCTTCAAAATGGTCGGTATAGGCGCAACTCGCCAGCAAAAACGCAAGCGCAGTTGAGAGCAAACCATGAGCGCTTCGACGCAGAACAGTCATTTTGGCGCCCCTGTGCAAAAAATGCGCGGAAATACCTTCCTCGACAATCAGATCGCTTCCGAACCGCTCGGCAAAAAAATACAGGCAACGCTCCTTCATCTCGATGCGCCTTAGATCGGCGAATCGAGTTTGAACTCATCGGTTCAAGAGATGCCGATGAAAGCCCCGCCCGTTAACGATTTAGCAACTTATCAAATTCTTAGGCCGAAGGCATAGGGGATTCAAGCTCCCGCGATAGCAATCAGGGCTTCATTGCCAGCGCGAACGTGAAGTCCGCTTCCTGCGGCGGTCGATTCATCACGGGATGCTGCTCGCCGTCGGTGAGGGCGCTCACGCGAGCCTGGAGGAAGGCGTCGAGCATCGAGGTCGTGATCGCGTCCCCGCCGAACGCCGCCGCCTTGCCCTGTTCGACGCCCTCGACCAGCGCTTTGGTGAAGGCGCCGTTCTTCCAGGCGCTGCTCTCAATCGAGGTTTCCTCGCCTTTCGAGGACGCGAAGGCGACGATGCCGCCGTTTTCGGACGACGCGATGGTATTGAGCAACACGTTCATGTCGACCGGCGTCCGTTTCGCCGCGCCGCCGGCGTAGCAGGTGTCGAGGAACCAGACGACCTTGCCGGGAACGTTCGTCAGCGCGCGGCGCACGTCGTCTTGCGAAAGGCCGCGGCTGTGCGCTTTTTCCTCGGTCGCGTCCGAGGGCAGGAACCAATAGGTCAGCTTCTCGTCGGTGAGACCGTGTCCTGCGAGGAACAGCACGCTGACGTCGTCCGGGCCATTCTCCTGTTTGGCGAGCCAGTCGAGCCCGTCGATCAGATTTTCGCGTGTGACTTGCCGGTCGACCAGCACGCGCGTCTCGACCTCGGCGTAGTAGCCGCCGTTCTGGCCTTCAATCGCGTGGGCGAAATCATGCGCATCCTTGGCGGCATAGGCGAGCGCCATGTCGGAGGCCTCGTAATCGCTGACTCCCGCGATCAGCGCGCGCAGCTTGCGCCCCTGCGGCTTGGGCGCGGCGGGCCCGGTCCATGTGAGCGTGACCCGCGCCGCCTCGCTCGCGATTTCGCCGGACCAGGCGATCAGTCCGACCTCAATATCGTGCGGCGGCATCGCGATTTTGAGCGAACCCTGAACCTCCGTATTGGCGTCGGCGAGACGCAGCGGCAGCGCAACCTCCTTCACGGGCCGGCCGTCGATCAGCACGTCGATGCGATCGACAGGTAGGCGGGACGGCGAGCGCCAAGCATAGTCGAGCGTCGCCTCCGGAGTCGCGACGCGGCCGCCGTCGGCGGGAGGGGGGAAGCGAATCAAGGGCGGCAGGCGGGCGAGCAGCGGCGTCGTATCCGTGTTCCTGTGCGCGGTGGCGTTCGCCTGGTTGACCGCGGCGTCCTCATCGAGGGTGTCGAGCACGAGCTTGACGATGTCGGGGCGGTTGAAGCGATCGCGAAAGCGCGAGGCTGGGAAGAACTGCGCCTGCTGCGCCCAGCCGCGATTGACGTGCCAGCCGATCAGATCCTCGCCGCCGGGCGACGCCATGTAATAGCCCGTGGGCGTCCAAGCGACCCAGCGGCGGTCCACAGCATTTATGAACAAAGACAATAGCTCTTGTCCGTCGGTGGAGCGATACCAGCGGATCGTGCCGTCTCCGAAAGCCGCGACCACCAGCCTGTCGTCTTTCCCGAGATTGACGCCCCAGGCTATGCCTGGGCCCCTTTTGTGCCAGCCAGCAGCGCTATTGGCGGATGTGTAATAGACTGCCCAATCTGTCCCCAACACAAAGGCTTTATTGTCCGTTCGTATGGCAAGTGAGCGCGATCCCTCATGAGGATGAAGGTCGAGCTGTCTGTCGCCGATCAGGGGCTTCAAATTGTCCTTCCAATATCGAATACGCAGTCCAGTCACCTTCGGCTCGAGGAAGGTTGCGTTTGAGTCCGGTTCGTCAATAAGCGTTCCGCCAGCCAGATCAAATAAGACCGGCCGCTCGATGCCGTTGCCCAGTCCAAATCTCACCTTCTTTGCGTCTTTCGATATTGTGAACGCAGCCCCGAGTTTATTGCGAGCATCGATGGTGACGCCCGAACGCAATGTTGTCGCGTCTCCTGAAGCCCCGAGAAAACCGAAGCTTGGAACCGCCGTCGCAAATAGGATTTTGTCTGCGCACTCGCGGAGCGACGTGATTGTTTGGCTCGAGATTGGAACGTCGGCCTCGACCTTTCGCCCGTTCGGGAGCCACGTCCTGACGCCGGACTGATTGCCGCCGATCGGCAGCACGGCGGTTCCGCCCGCCGCGAGCCGCGATCCGCCAAACGCCCACGCGACAGAACCGAGGTCATCGCCCAAGACGCTATGGGTATCGGCGCGAACAACAAGCTTCAGCGTTTTGGCGTCGACAATGTCGATCGCAACGCTCCTGTTATAACTGACCCCGAGCAGCCGACCCGACGGATCGACGGCAATTTTGAAGGGCTCCTTTCCGCTGGGCGCAGCTATCTTGACCGCGCGTTTCAGATCGGGTCCGTAACGGCGAAGGAAACCATCCATGCCGGCCGCGTAAAGCGATCCGTCGGGTCCAAAGACGACGCCAAAGCTCGGGCCATGAAAATCAGTATCGTCCATGATTTGCTGGCCGCTGGCGAGGTCCAACACACGAACGCCTTTATTGTCGTCAATCGCGACTGCGAGCCTGGCTCCATCAGGCGAGAAGGCCAGATCGTTGATGACTTCGTCGAAATCGCCGATTTTCCGGGCTGCGTCCCCGGCGGCGGCGTCAAAGAGATAGACGCCCATTTTGTCGTCGACAGCCGAATGCGCATCGTATCCTGCCGCGGCGATTTGTCGACCGTCCGGCGTTATCGCAACAGCGTAGATTTTGCCTAAATCGCCTTCGCCAATGGGCGGGCGCACCGTCCGTAACAGGCGGCCCTCCGGCAACGACCAAACTCGCACGGTTTTGTCGTCGGAACCCGTGACGGCGAGTCGGCAATTCGCGTCAACGCCAGCTCGCTTGATCGCCGCCACGTGCATTCCAGTCTCGATCCGCAGCACGGGCTCCTGGTCTGGGCATGCCTTCTTCGCCGCCGCCAGCGCCTCGCTCACCTTCCCGTCGATCGCGCCCGTGTAGCAGCCGGCGTCGGTCAGCCGCTGCTGCAATACCGTGATCTCCTCGCCACTCATGGCGGAAAGTTCGCGTGCAGACGCTGGGGAATTCGCGGTCGCCAATCCGAACCACAGCGCCGTCGCCCACCGCGCTAGCGTTGCGATCCGAAATGGCTCTGTCCTCACCGCGCGCCTCCTCCCGGCAGGTCCGCTACTCCGCAAGAATGACCGTTCCAATCACGGTATACAAGTTCGCACCCGTCACGACGTGGACTCGGCGACCGGAAACATTGACAGCGACGAGGCAATTGCCTTTGCTGAAACCTCAAAGGACCCTGCGGTAACCGCCAAAAATGCCTGTTTTGAGCGCCGTCCCGATTAGCAGTTTCGCAATTCTGTGGGCGGCTGACACGCCAGCGGAACAATCGGCCACAATCGCCGCCGCTCTGGCGTGCATTCGAGACAGCGCCGCGCAGGCCTGCGCGCGATGGCCGCATGTTTACGGCAGCCACCCGCGTCTGCGGATTCTTCGTCCCGCCGTATCCGGACAAGTGGCCGGATTGACCGAGGCGGCGCAAAAATATGATTGTGCGGTCGACACAATCGACGCCACATCGGAAATTCTTGCGCGACTTTGCGATCTCGTTGTCGTGGCGCAGCAGCAGGATCTTTCTTTCGCCGGCTTGACGCCGGCGCTGATCCTGCCGTCCGCTGCGGATGGCGATCTAGCCTTTTCGGTCGGCCGCGCCCATCCGCTGACGCCGGAGCGCCGCCATGAGAACGACATTTTGCCGTCTGCCGCGCCAGAGGCGATCGCCTCCGCCTTTGCCCCGCCGTCCGATCCGATGGAGGCGAAAAATCTCACGGAATTTTTTGGAGAGCAGGACGGGGCGCCGGTGGGTCGCCGCGCATATGATCTTCTGCTCTGGCTGATCGGTCAGCGCAAGAATCCGCTGCGCGCGCCAGATATGTCATGGGATCACGCTTTCTCCATCGCCGAGCAGGCGCGACCCAGCGCGTATGCGTCCATCGACGCGATTCACGCCGCCTACGTCCGGGCGGACGCCCTCGCGCTCGCCTATGGCGAACGTTGGCGCAGCACGTTGGTGTCGCGGTCGATGTTGCTGCTGATGATGAACGCCCTTTCCGGCCTGATCGGCGCGCTCGCGCCAGCGGCGTCGCTGGTGACGATTCCCATCCAAATTCTGGTGACGGGGGCGATCTTTTATCAAAGCCGTATCGCGCGCGGTCGTCGCTGGCGCCAAAAATGGCTCGACTACCGGCGCCTTGCCGAATCTCTTCGCGTTCAACGCTTCCTCGTCCTATGCGGGGCAGCCCCGATCCCGCCTGCCGAATTGGACTGGGTCGCCTGGATGGTCCAACGGGTCGCTCGCGCCGCTTCGCCGGCCGAGTCATTGTCCGAGTCGGCGGCGCCTGCCGTTTTGAGCTACCTGCTGAAAGTCGAAATCGCCGAGCAGGTCGCCTATCACGATTCCGCGTCGCTGCGTTTTCATCGTCTCGACCGCAGTTTTCGCCATGCGGCTCTCGCCATGCTTTTCCTCTTTGTCGCGCTTGGCGTCATTTTCGCGGCTTTGGCTTTCAGCACGCGTTTCAGCTATAAATTCGGGCTTTCCTCGGCTATCGGCTTGGCGCTGACGGCGGCGCCCACGCTTTACGCCCTGCTCAACGGCGTGCGTCGCGATCTCGACGTGGTGCGGCAAGCGGAGCGTTCGGATTTTCTCGCTGCAAGGTTGAAAAGTCTCGCCAAGGCGATCGCCGAAACGCCTCCGACCGCAGCGACTGCGCAAGCCGCCGCTGTCAGGGCGGCGCATATCATGCGCGACGATGTCGCCCGTTGGCGTAATGTCGTTGAAGTTCTGTAACAACAGCAGAATCGACAAGCCATGCCGGAAACGCTGAATTCAGACAAAGCTCCTCTGGCGCGCGACCGGCATCTGTTTGCACCGGGCCGCAAAGCTATCTTGTCGATTGACGGCGGCGGCATACGCGGCCTTGTCGCCCTTGGTTTCCTCACGCGTCTCGAGAGCCTGCTGACCGACCGCGCCGGCGCGAAGGTGCGGCTGTGCGATCGTTTCGATCTCATCGGAGGCACATCCACGGGCGCAATCGTCGCCACCGCCCTGGCGCTCGGAATCCCCGCCGCCGAAATCCGCGAATTCTACCTGCGGATGGGACCGCGCGTCTTTCGCCGGCCATGGCTGCGCATGCCTGGGTGGCAGGCAAAATTCGACGCACAGGCGTTGCGCGATGAAATTTTTGCGGTCTTCGACCGTCGTACGCTGGACTCGCCAGATCTGCAAACCGGACTTGGCGTGATGCTCAAGAGGATCGATAAGGGCGGCGCGTGGATTTTGACCAATAATCCAAAGAGCCAATTTTGGGAGACGCCGGAGGACGGCTCTTTCATTGGCAACCGCCATTATTCACTCGCCAACGTGGTGCGCGCCTCTACCGCCGCGCCGCATTATTTCGATCCGCAGGAAATCTCGATCGTCGAAGGCGCGCCGCCGGCGGTTTTCGTGGACGGCGGGCTGACGCCGCATAACGATCCGGCCTTGGCGTTGTTGCTGACCACAATCCTTCCGGGCCACCGCATCAACTGGCCATTGGGGGTCGATCGGCTGACCGTGGTTTCGATCGGCACCGGCTCGTTTCGCCCGATCGTCACAAAGAAAAATTGGCGGCGCGCTGGATCGATCGGCATCGCCTTGCGCTCGCTGATGCAGCAGATCGCCGAAAATCAAGCATTGACGCTGACATTGATGTCCTGGCTTGGCAAGGGCGGTTCACCCTGGCCGATCAATTCGGAGATCGGCGACCTTGCAGATTGCGAGCCGCCCTTCGGTTCGCTGTTTCGCTATTTCCGTTACGATGTGAGACTCGAGGCGGATTGGTTGAAAGAAAAACTCGGCGTAACGCTCGCCCCGGCGGAATTGGCGCAGTTGCGGCGCTTCGACGATCCTGGCGGCATGGAGCGCCTAGACGAAATCGGCCAAAAGGCTGCGGAGCGGCAGGTGCTTCTCGCCGATTTGGCTGGCTGCTCGTTACTTGGCGACGAATCCAGCGCTTTGGCGCCAGATGACAAGAAAATCGAAAAGTGAGGAGGATTTCGCGAGGTGCGCCATCCTCATCGGACCCTGGCGGCCATTTCGATCCGTGAGGGCAAAACCGAACGTTCGATCCGCATGACGCTGTCTCTTGCTTTTGTCGCGCCGCCCATTGTCGAGGCTGCGATCGAGGGGCGATTGCCCCGTGGTTTCGGCGTCAAGCGCCTGATGGACCTGCCGATGGTGAGGTCCGAGCAATGAACCGTTCTCGGGTTGGCGCCGCCGGCACAAACACGCCGGCTACCTGCGCCTTCCGCGCGCCGGTCAAAAAAATGACCATCGTTCAATAACGCGAATCTTTGCTGATGCGGTCATGCGGTATTGATTGGGCTGTTCTGTGGAGGAGGCCTCCCGCCTGTCGGGAAGCGAAATTTTGTACGTGGAGACTTTCGGTCTCCTTGGACCGTCCAATGCGCGTCAGCCTGCGACCCCCTACACAGACCGTGCTGAGGTCCGGTAACTCACGGGAATGTCGAGAGATTCGCACTAGCGGCGAATCAACGCGGCTGTGCGGGACTGAATGGTGGGCGATGCAGGGATCGAACCTGCGACCCCTCCCGTGTGAAGGGAGTGCTCTCCCGCTGAGCTAATCGCCCTTAAAGACCGGGACTTTCGTTTACGGCAGGGGCGCGCGGCAAGTCAAGGCGGCGCGGCGCTTTCGGACGTAGGGACAAATTCACAGCGCGAGCGCGTTGGCGCGGTTGTCGCCGATGGCGGCGACCGCCGCCCATAATTGATCGAAATGGGAAATGACGCGGTCGGGATGCAGTTCCGCGACAGGAACGTCGGTATAGCCAAAATCGACGGCGATGACCGGCACGCCAGCGGCGCGGGCGGTGTCGATGTCGGTGCGCGAATCGCCCACCATGATCGCATGCGCCCGGTCGCCGCCGACCCGGGCGATGGTCTCGATCAGCGGCGTCGGGTCGGGCTTGGCGACGCCATAGGTGTCCTGGCCGCAAACAAACTGGAAACGATCGGCGATCCCCAGCGCGCGCAACAGAAGATGGGAGGAATGCTCGAGCTTGTTGGTGCAAACGGCGAGCGCGTAGCCCGCCTCGGCCGCGCGGTCGAGCGCGGCTTCGACGCCGGGGAAAAGCCAACTGTCATCGGCGATATGCGCGTTATAATGGTCGAGGAAATCACCGAACAATTGCTGCAGTTTTTCGGGCGCCAGCGAACGGCCAGCGTGTGCGAAACCGCGCGCGATCAGCGCCCGCGCGCCGGCCCCTAGCAGATGGCGCGCGCTGGCGAGCGGCACGGGCGCGAGGCCTTCGTGCGCCAAAATGACGTTGAGCGTGCCAATCAGGTCGCCCGCCGTTTCCGCCAGGGTGCCGTCGAGATCGAAGACGAGAACGGGCGCTGCTTTGATCATGGGCGCAGTCGATAAGGGATGCCGGCGCGAGGTTCAAGCGCGGCGATTTGGGAAAGCAGATTTCCGGCCGCGCCGCGCGCCCGATTCCGGTCGCGGAAACATTTCGCATCGTCCTTGTCAGGATAGAATGCCGCCACATGATTCGCATAACGATGCGAACCGAAAAATCTTCAGCGAGGCCAAAATGCGCGTACGGAATCCGATACTGGCGGCGACGATCCTGATGGCGGCAGGTTTTCCGGCGCCCGCCAGCGCCTCGAACTATGAATTTCTCGCCGCCCCGCAGATCAATCTCAGTCTGGTATACCGGCTGGACAAACTGACCGGCGAAGTCATCGCCTGCCAATACGGGCATAATCCTGGCAAGACCGATATCGAGCCCGGCGCTTTCGGCATCACCGTCTGCTACCGCGCCGGCGAAGGCGCGACCAAACTGGATCCTGGCGAATATGGCCTGATCGCCACCCGCCATGAGCAGGAAGGCGGCGTCTTCCGGGTCGACTACCGGACCGGCTCGCTGAGCATCTGCTATCTGTATTTCCAGAAGGAAAAGCAGGGCGATCGCGAAATCATCGCCGATCAATATGTGGTCTGCACGCCGCCGGTGAAGTAGGCGCCTTTTGGCTGGATGAGCGGCGCCGCGCGATCCTCTCGACCGGAGCCGCGCACCCCGAAAGCCGTCAGCTTTTCAGGGCTTTTTGCCGGCGCCAAACAGAAACGGCGCGACATCGGAAACGCCGGGTGGTTTTTGCGCGCCGAACGGGGCGGGCCGGCAGACGGCTAGCGCCGAGAGCCCAACGCGCGCCGTCAGCAGGCCATTCAGCACGCCCTCGCCGAGCCGCGCCGAAATCTTCGAGGCGATGCCATGGCCGACCACCTGCTGCACCAGGCTGTCGCCGACCGCCATGCCCCCGGTGATCGCGATATGGGCGCCGACTGATCGCGCCAGTTTGAAGAAGCCGAGCAGCCCCGGCCGGCCGCCATAGATTTCGGCGATGCGCCGGATCAGAAAGACGATCTGCGCGATGACGAAAATCACGTCGAGCACGGCGCGCGGGCTGATCGCCGTCACCATCGAGACGCGCTTGGCGGCGGCGGCGATCTCCCCTTGCGCCCTGGCGTCGAGCGGGCGCAATAAGGCGCGCTCGGCGATATCGATGAGATCGCGCCCGTCGATGATCGCGCGCACGGCTTCCGCCGTCTCCGCCCGCCCGGCCGCCGTCTCCGGTCGACGCTCATAGAGCGCGATAAGGCGGGCGATCAGCGGGCGCGCGGCGTCGCCGTCGTCGTTCGCCCTGGCTTGCGCGAGCTCGGCGTGCAGACGCGCGATGCGGCTCTGGCGCAGGATGGCCGCGACCTCGCGCGCAGCGATTGCGGCGAGCGCGATGGCCGCGAGCGCGCCAAGACCGGCGGCGATCCATCCCAAAGCCTGCGCTTTAGCGAAGAGGGTTTCGACGAGTTCTGTGAACCACAGTCCGAGGCCCAGCGAGACGAGGCCGCCGAGGCCAGACCAGAACAAGGCGCCAAGGCTCGGACGCCAGCGCGCGAGCATGCCTTTTTGCTGGGCGATCTCGATCTCGCGTTCGCCTTCGTCGAGCGTGACTTCGTGCGTGAGCGCGGGGATCGGTTCGCTTTGCGACTCGATGACGACCTCAACATCGTCCAGCCGGAACGCGCGGGGGCGGGGGCGCGGTTCGTTCATGCCAATTTGTCCCCGATCAGGAACTGCAGCGCGCGGTCCAGCCTGATATGCGGCGGGCAGGCGCCTAGCGCAGTCAGCGGTGGGCGAAAGCGTAGGAAACGCCAGTCGTTTTCCGATTCCGGCAACGCGATCGCATCTCCTGCAAAGACCGCCTTGGGGTCAGCGGGCAACTCGCCGGGAAACACCGCCGCTTCGGCCTTGCCGTCGAAAATCTGGCCGTCGAGCCGCTCGCCCGCCTCCGGCACGCCGATGATGGCGTCCATCGTCCGGCCGTCGTGGCGAACCTGCGCTTCCCGTGTCGCTCTGATGGCGGCAAGCGCGATCACGTCGATGGATGCGCCGACCCCCTCCGCGCGTTGGATCGCGCGCGCGGTTAGCAAACGCAAGATATCTTCCAGGCGATCGTGGCTCGCATGGTGCAGATGGTCGGCCTTGGTCGCCGCAAAAAGGATGCGGTCGATGCGCGGACGGAACAGGGTCGAGAGTAGCGACGAGCGGCCGGCGCGAAAGGCCTGCAGAACCTCGGCCAGCGCGTTTTCGAGATCGCGCAGGGCCGCCGGCCCGGAATTCAACGCCGCGAGCGCATCGACGAGGACGATCTGCCGGTCGAGCCGCGAGAAATGGTCGCGAAAGAACGGGCGCACGATATGCGTCTTATAGGCCTCGTAGCGCCGCTCCATCATCGCCGCGAGCGAGGCAGGACCGATGTCGGCGCCTTCTGGAACGGGCAGCGGCGCGAAGGTTAGGGCTGGGGAGCCTTCGAGATCGCCGGGCATCAGAAAGCGCCCGGGCGGCAGGGTGGAGAGCGCGTAGACGTCCTCGCGGGATTTGCGCAGATAGGCGGTAAAGAGTTCGGCGCTCTTTCTCGCCATCTCCTCCTGGGCGGGCGCGGTTGGATCGAGGCCGGCGAGATAGCCGCGCCAATCCTGGGCCAGCGCCGCGCGCGCCGCCGTTGCGCTCGCATCCAGCGTTTCGCGCGACCATTGCGCATAGTTCTTGCCCAGCAACGGCAGGTCGAGCAGCCATTCGCCGGGGTAGTCGACAATGTCCAGCGTCAGGGTGGAGGCTCTGGCGCCCCAGCCTTTCGCGCGCTCGAACTCTATGGTGAGCCGCAATTGCGAAATGCGCCGCGTCGACTGCGGCCAGCGCCGCTCCTCGCTGGTCAGCGCCGCCCGATGGTCCTCATAGGCGAAGCGCGGCACCGCGTCATCGGGCTGCGGCTCCAGCGTGGCGCGCGCGATGCGCCCTTCGGCCGAAGCGCCTAACACCGGCAGGCGCGCGCGTCCGATGAGATTGTTGACCAACGCGGTGATAAAGACAGTCTTGCCCGCGCGCGACAGACCGGTGACGCCCAACCGCAATCCGCCGCCGCCCAGATATTCGGCGAGGCTGCGCGCGGCGATGCCGGCTTCGAAGACAAGATCGTTGAAAAGGGACAAGCAGGAGGCGCCGGGTGAAGCAATCGCCCTATTTAGGGTGATTGGGCGGGTTTTCCCAGCGGGAAGGTTCGGGCCGCTCTCCTCTAACCGCTCGATTGGGGATTGCCGCCGCCGTCTTCAATCGTCCCTGCCGCCGAGGCTTGCGGGGGTCGCAAAGTCGACAAGATGGCCCATGCCCTCATCGACCGCCGCCCAATGATCGGCGTCGAAATCCACGATCGCCAATGCCGAAGTCGGGAATTTGATCGCCATCCGCGCCATCGCGGTTTTCTCGCCCGTTCCGGCCAACCGATCGGCCATTTCGGCCATCGTCGGATTGTGGCCAACGAGAAGAAGCGTTCCGGCCTTGTCGGGACTATGGCGCAAGACATCCAGGAATGTGGCGTTGGCGGCGTTGTAGAGGCTGGGTTCCGCGGAGGCCTTTATGCCCGGTCGCAGCTTGCCAAGGACGATGGCGAGCGTTTCCTTGGTGCGCCGGGCGCCCGAATGCACAGCCAGGTCCGGCGCGAGCCTTTCGCTCGCGATATACAAACCAAGCCGCGCGGCGTCGCTCCTGCCGCGCTCCGTCAGAGCGCGCTCATGATCGCCGCTTCCCTGGAAAGGGACGGCCTTGGAATGGCGCAGGAGCAGAAGGCGAAGCATGGCGTCACGATAGCAAGACGGCGGCGCGTTTGCACCCCTCAAGCGCGCTTTACCGTTCACGGCGATTGAGGAAAGCGAGCCGCTCGAACAAATGCACATCCTGTTCGTTCTTCAGCAGCGCGCCATGCAATGGCGGGATCAGTTTCTTGGGATCGCGCTCGCGCAGCATTTCGGGCGAAATATCCTCGTTGAGCAGCAGTTTCAGCCAATCGAGAAGCTCCGATGTCGAAGGCTTTTTCTTGAGGCCAGGCGCCTCGCGCAGGTCAAAAAAGATGCGCAGGGCTTCTTCGACGAGACGCTTCTTGATGCCGGGATAATGGGCCTCGACGATCGCCCGCATCGTCTCGGGATCGGGGAAGCGGATGTAATGAAAGAAGCAGCGCCGGAGAAAAGCGTCCGGCAATTCCTTTTCATTGTTCGAGGTGATGACGACGATCGGGCGGCGGACCGCGCGGACCGTCTCGCCGGTCTCATAGACGAAGAATTCCATCCGATCGAGTTCAAGCAGCAGATCGTTGGGAAATTCGATGTCCGCCTTGTCGATTTCGTCGATCAGCAAAACCGGGCGCTCGGGCGCCGCGAACGCCTCCCAGAGCTTGCCGCGCTTGATATAGTGGCGGATGTCGGAGACGCGGGCATCGCCCAATTGCGAATCGCGCAGGCGCGACACCGCGTCATATTCGTAGAGGCCTTGCTGCGCCTTGGTCGTCGATTTGACATGCCAGGAAAGCAGCGGCGCGCCGAGCGCGCCCGCGATCTCTTCGGCGAGCAGCGTCTTGCCGGTGCCGGGCTCGCCCTTGATGAGCAGCGGCCGCTCCAGAACGATGGCGGCGTTGACTGCGATTCTCAGATCCTCGGTGGCGATATAGGTCTGGGTGCCCTCAAAAAGCATGGATAACCTCGCGGCGTGGAACGGCACGCTTATCAGCGCGGAGGACGCGGCGCAAAGCCTGGCGGGGCCGCTCGCCATCCGCGCGCCGCGGCGCTCCTCTCAGCTCATCGCGCCCTTCACTGCCTCAACCAGTTGCTTGAGCGTGAACGGCTTGGGCAGGAACAGAAATTCCTCCCCCTCGGGAAGGTTCTTGGCGAAGGCGTCGTCGGCATAGCCGGAGACGAAGATGATCTTGGCGGTCAGTCCTCTTCGGCGCAATTCGGTGAGCATGCTGGGGCCGTCCATTTCCGGCATGATGACGTCGGAAACGATGAGATCGATAGCGCCGCCCGCATTGGCGACGACCTTGAGCGCATCCGCGCCCGAATCCGCCTCCAATACGGTATAGCCGCGCGAGGCCAGCGCGCGTGAGGCGAAGGCGCGCACGGCCTCCTCGTCCTCCACGAGCAGAATCGCGCCGCGCCCGGTAAGATCGGCGGCTGGCTTGGCGATTTCCTTCTTGGGCGGTTCGTCAGCGACAGTTGGGAAGTGACGCGGCAAAAAGATACGGAATGTCGCGCCGCGGCCCGGCTCGCTTTCGCAGAAAACATAGCCGTGCTCCTGCTTCACAATGCCATAGACCATCGAAAGGCCAAGGCCAGTGCCCTTGCCGACTTCCTTGGTGGTGAAGAACGGTTCAAATATTTTGTCGCGCACATCGGCCGGTATGCCATGGCCATTGTCCTCGACCTCGATCAGGACATATTCGGCCGGAACCAGCGATTTCTCCTGAAACGTCGCGCAGTCGGCGGGCGTGACGTTGCGCGTGCGCAAATAGATGCGGCCTCCCTCGGCCATCGCATCGCGCGCGTTGACGACCAGATTGACGATGACTTGCTCGAATTGATTGAGGTCGGCCTTGACCAGCCAGAGATCGCGGCCATGCTTGATGTCGAGATCGATCGTCTCGCCCACCAGACGACGCAGTAGCATCTGCAGTTCCGACAAAACGTCGCTTAATTGCAGAGTCTGCGGGCGAAGCGTCTGACGGCGTGAAAAGGCCAAGAGCTGACGCACCAGACCGGCCGCCCGGTTGGCGTTTTGCTTGATCTGCATGATGTCCTGGAAGGAGGGATCTGTCGGCCGATGGTTGGCCAGCAGCAGGTCGGAATAACCGATGATGGCGGTCAAGACGTTGTTGAAGTCATGCGCGATGCCGCCGGCCAATTGTCCGATCGCCTGCATTTTCTGACTCTGCGCGAAATTCTCCTGAAGCATGCGCTGTTCGGTGGTGTCGAGCGCGAAAACAGTCGCGCTAGCGCCTTCATCGCCGCTGGGATCGGCTGCGGAAACAAAGAAGCGCGCCGAGCGTTCGCCGGCGCCATACAGCCCCGCGTTGATCGGGTTGATGTCGCCTTTGCCTTCGCCGGCCGCCGCGATCGCCTCGCGCAATTCCGCCCGATCGCGCTCGATGATTCCGCGATAGATTGTCGGGCCGCCTTCACCCGCGACGGTTCGCAAAGCTGACGGCGCGAGCCGCGCGAATGCCGCGTTCGATCGCAAAATGACGCCATCGGCGTCGACCGAGGCGATGGCCATCGGCGTCGAGTTGAAGAAGCGCGCGAAACGCACTTCAGCGGCGCGCAAGTCTTCGGCCTTTTCCTCGCCGGGCGCGCGATTGATGACAAGCGTGCGCGAAGGGCCGGGCGAACCGTCGCTCGAATAAGCGACGCGGTGCAGAATGCGCACCGGCAGGAAGCGCCCGGTGCGGCGTTTGAGGTCGACATCGAATTGTTCGGTCTTTACTTCGCCTGGCCGTCCGGACACGACATCGATAAGCGCGACGCCGTCGGCCGCGACAATATCGGAAAGTTTGAGGCCGCCCGAGCCGAACTGCGCCAGATCATAGTCAAGCCAGCCGGCGAGGGTCGCGTTCAAATAAGATATCGCGCCGCCGGGTTCGACGGAGAAGAAGCCGGCCGGCGCATGATCGAGATAGTCGATCGCGTGCTGAAGCTCCTGAAAGACGTTCTCATGACGCTCTCGTTCGCGCGTGATGTCCGAAACGGTCCATAGCGTCGAGCGGCTCCGACCCAGATTCTCCAAAGGGCGCACGCGAATGCGATACCAGGCGACTGCGGCCTCGCCGGTGAGAGGCGGCGACATCCGCAATTCCTCGGCGCCGCGCTTGCCTTCGCGCGCCGCTTGCGCGAGCCGATAGATCGCTTCGGAGACTTCAGGAGCGCCGGAAAAGAGACGCTCGACCACGCGCAGATCCGCTGCGCCATGGGCGCCCGAAAACGTCATGTAGGCTTCGTTAGCGTAGACGATGCGCGATTCCGCGTCCATGACGATGAGGCCATCGGAATTGGTGTCCGCGATGGCCTTTGTCGTATCGTTGCGGGCGGTCTGTCCGGCAAATTGCAAAATGCCGAACGTATAGAGAAGTGTTGAGAAAATTCCCAACATGGCCAGAGCCGTGATCATCCAGAACAGAAGCTTGGCGCCTTGCCCGCTTGGCAGAAAATAAAACAAGCCGACGGCGCCGAGCAGACAAACCATCAGCAGCACAAGCAAGCCGGGGTTGGCGCCCCGATCGGTGCGGTCAATGGCGGCGGACGTCGTCAACGGGCTCATCGGTAGACTTTCCTCGGCCAATTTATAACGCACTCTCTCTCGCTCTCGACGCGGCGTTATTCGCCGAACGGGCCGATTCGACAAGAATGCGGCTCCGGGGGCGCCTTTGCAACGAGGTTCCGGCGTCCCGGGTCCGCCGCGAGGCGGATGGGCGGCTTTTTAACCGAATAAATCGGCGGTCTGCGTCCAAAATTGTGATAGGAGCATGTCGCCAGTCGCGCGCCGCCGCTTCATCTGATATGGACGTTTTTGAACGCTCCAAGGGGCGTCGTTTCCGAAGACGCAAGGCGAATGCTTGGGATATTAGGATAGCGCATGCAATGGTTAACTAATCTTCCGCTTGGCGACAAACCCCTACTGCAAATCGCGGCGCTGGTGGGAATAGCGATCGTCGCCATTGCTATACTGATCGTCGCCTATCGCGTGTTGTTTGGCCATCGGTTGCGCTTTTCAGGCGGCGGCAAGGCGCGTCAGCCGCGGTTGGGCCTGGTCGACGCTTTTTCTCTGGACGGGCAACGCCAGCTTGTCATTGTGCGGCGCGACAATGTCGAGCATCTCTTGATGATCGGCGGCCCTAACGACATTGTCGTCGAGTCGCAAATCGTACGGGCGCAACCTCAGGCCCTGCCGCGCGAACAGGCCCAGCCGCGCGATAAGGAGGCCGCCACGTCCTCGGGGGCCGCGCCAGCCGCGCCCAAACCAGCGACGCCGGCGCCAATGCCAGTCCAGGCGCAAGCGCCCACGAAAGCCGCCGCCGCGCCGACGATACCGCCGCTTCGGTCCGTGACGCAGCCGGCGCCTGTCGTCATTCCCGCGCCTGTTCGCGCCGCGATTCGACCTGAGCCGGCTCCCGTCCCGCCGCCCAAGCCGCCGCAAATTCCAGCGCAGCCGCCGCAACAGACTGCCGCGCCGACTATCGCCCCCAACGCCCCCAAGGTTCAGCCTGCGATCGACCCCGTCGAAACCCGCGCGCCAGCCAAGCCTTTGGTCTTGCCGTTGCGGCCGGGCGCGCCTCCGCCTCCGACGCCCAAACCGTCGCCTTTGCCCCCCCCGATCGTCGTTTCGTCCGGGCCGTCGACCCCTCCCGCGGCGCCGACGAAGTCGCTGGTCATTCCTATGCCGCCGCCTGCTGCGTCTGCTCAGAAGGCCCCGAACCCTCCAGCGCCGCCGGCGCCCGCCGCCGGCGCTAAGGGCGACCCTTTCGCCGGATTGGATTCGCTCGAGGCGGAAATGGCGCGCCTGCTGGGGCGCGAGTCTTGAGGAAAGGCTAAGGAGTATTGCGCCCGGCCCTACATTCGCCCGGAAGCGGTCATGGCGGGCGAAGCGGCGGCTCGCCGACGGGTTTGGGTTGTCGAAGGCGTCGTTCAGTCCGGGGCGACTATTTCCGCGCGAACGCCGGGAAATAAAGCGTCAGCGCGCGCTCGTAAACGCGCGCCAGCATTTCGATGTCTTCGATGGAGGCGCGCTCGTCAACGCCATGCATCGTCTGGCCGACAAGCCCGAGTTCGACAACCGGGCAGGCCGTTTTGATGAAGCGCGCATCCGAGGTGCCCCCGCTCGTCGAGAGAACAGGCCGGCGCCCGACGATATCCTCGACCGCATCGCTCAGGAGCGTCGTGAAAGCGCCGCTTGGCGTGAGAAACGCGACCGCGTTGGTGGAATCGAATTTGAGATCGTAGCTTGCGCCATGGGCTGCGCCCTCGATTCGCTTTTCGATCTCTCCGCTCAAGCTCTCGGGCGACCACAAATCATTGAAGCGGACATTGAAGACAAGGCGGACTTCGCCTGGAATGACATTCGTCGCGCCATTGCCGACATCGACGCTGATGATTTCGAGATTGGACGCCTCGAACGATGAAGTTCCCGCGTCGAGCGCGGGCGCCTGCAGACAAGCGAGAATCGGCGCCAAGGCGCGGATCGGATTGCGGGCAAGATGGGGATAGGCGACATGGCCCTGTTTGCCGAGCAAGGTCAGGCGCCCTGTGAGCGAGCCACGCCGTCCGTTCTTCATCATATCGCCGAGCTTTTCACGGCTGGTTGGCTCGCCAAGGATGCAATGATCGAAAAGCTCGCCTTTCGCGCGCGCCCATTCGAGCAATTTCACCGTGCCGTTGACAGCCGGCCCTTCTTCATCGCCCGTGACGAGAAAGCTGATCGAACCCTTGAGGCCGCCGCCGTCGACGACGCGCAACGCGGCGGCGACCGCCGCGGCGAGGCCGCCTTTCATGTCGCAGGCGCCGCGGCCCCAGACCATGCCCTCGGCGACTTCGCCCGAGAACGGATCGAACCGCCATTTGTTGGGATCGCCGGTCGGCACCACATCGGTATGACCGGCGAACACGATATGCGGCGACTCAGCGCCGATGCGCGCATAGAGATTGTCGATCGTCGCCATGCCGGGTTCGGCGAAGGAAACAATTTCAGCCGCGAAGCCAGCCGCCTCGAGCAGCCCGCGCAGATAGGGCAATGCGCCGTCGTCGGCCGGCGTCACCGAACGTCGCGCGATCAGCCTGCGTGCGATTTCAACAGCATCGGGAGGGCTCACCGGACGCGCTTCCGGTGCTGATCGGCAGGCATCGCGCGTCGGGTTTGTTTTTCCTGATTCATTGCGAAAAGGTCACGCTGCTATCGCGGCCGCATTTCGCGCACGACTGCGGCCCAGTCGAGAGCGACGTCGTAGATCGGCGGCTCCAGATTGGAGAGAAGGTTCCACAGGCCGGCGCTCTGGCTGCGTTTGAGCGCTTTGATGAGAATCCGCCCATCCGCCAATCCGCATACGCACATGCGCCCTACAAGGTCATCGCCGGGCGGATCGCGCACATCGTCGTAGAACACCAACCAATTGTCGAACAGGGCGCCAAGCGAATGTCCGCGTATTTGCACGGCCACCGTATGGCCGCTTGCCGCATCGGGCGCCGGCACTTCGTCGAACGGCCCCTGTCCGTCGGAGTAGAAATGAGCCACCGCGCCCGCGCCGACATAGCCGACCAGCGGCACGCGCCCATCGCGCGGCGGCGCCCGCCCGCCGCCCACAAGGCGCGGCGGCTCGACGCCGAGATATTCGACGGCGACGGCGATTTCCTCGGCGCGCAAGCGGCGTGAGCCGTTGAGCAGGTCGGTCACCGCTGAGGGCGAACGCCCCAGGGCCTTGGCCAGGCCGCTGCGGGTCTTGCCGGTTTCCACAAGCGCTTTGCGAATCCAATCGACTGTCATTTCAAGACTATTCTGCTTTTCAGAACAAATGGCAATCATGAATTTCAGAAATATTTCTTGACAAAAAGTTCGGAAATATAGAACATAACGTGAACGCGTCACCGAACCGCGTCTTACTGTCTCAAACCCGATTGGAGCCAAGCGATGGGCAACGCCCGCGCGCGCCGACGCGCGCCCAGAAGCCAGACCCCACGTAGCGAAAGCGCGGGCGCTTGCGCCGCGCATCTCCGCGATCTGCAAAGCGCTCACGGCTGCGCGCCGCCCGATGTCATCGTGCCGCGACGTTCGGTCCCTGCGCGCCTTTCGCCCGAGCCGACCAGTTCGTTTTGCACCTCTCCGGGCGCGCTTTGTGCGGAGCTTGTGCGATGAAGAAGCGAAAGGCCGCCCACCATTCCAAAACGCCGCCCGCCGTTGACGCAAAGCTCGACGCCACCCCGGAACGCCTCGCCCGCGCGGCCGAGAGCGGACAATCGACGGAGCGCGGGATCGATCGCCCGCGCCGCATCGATGATCCCTTCGACGTCATGCGCGTTCATCGCGCGCTGGCCCCCCATGATTCTCGGCTCAACGATTTGCGCTGGCTGATCGGCGAAGCGCTTCGCCGGCTGCATCAGCGCGCGTGTCTCGATTCCTTGCGCGCCGTCGCGCCAGAGCGAATCGGTGGCGGCGGCTTCGGGCCGCGGTCGGGCCTGCCGACGACCGAAATAGCGCTCCATGCGCGCGACAAATTGCGTGAGGCCCAGAGACTCGCCGGCCCCGCCGCCTGGCCTATTGTGCGGCGCATCGTCATCGAAGGAGGCGGCGTTCGCGACTGCCGCGCCCATATTGCCGAGGTGACGACCGTTTGGCGCGCCGACGCGATCGTTACCGACCGTCTGCGCGTGGCGCTCGACGCGCTAGGCGTCCTTGTCGGCGTCACGGCCGGACGGCGATGAGCCTTGCGGCTGTCTGGCGCCGCGGCTGCGCACGGGCGCCTCTTGCTTCATCTTCCGTTCATCTCTTGCGTGTTCTTCTTTCACCGTTTCGTGAACTGCGAAGGAGAACACCGTGCTGTCACGTAAATTGGTAAGCTGCTCATTGGCCGCTCTTGCGGGCGCTGCAATGTTGACATTCTCGATGGCCCCGGCATCGGCCTTCACGCTGGCGTCGCCCTCGCTCGAGCAACCCTATGCTTCGGGGCAAATTCAGAAAGTCTGGTGGCATCATCACCGCCATTGCTGGCGCAATCGTTGGGGTCATCTGCGTTGCGGCTGGTAAGCGCAACGCGAAGACAGGGATCCCGCCTGATGTGAATCGATTGGCGGCGACGCGCAATCCCGATCCGCGAAAGCGACCTCCGCTTTCGCGGATTTTTATTGAAGCGGGCCTTACGGCCTAACCCTGCAGTTTCGCCATGAGCGCGTCGGAGATTTCGAAATTGGCGTAGACGTTCTGGACGTCGTCGTTTTCTTCCAGCGCGCCGACCAGCTTGAGGATTTTCTCGCCTGATTCGTCGTCGACCGCGATCGTATTTTGCGGCCGCCAGACAAGGGACGCCTTGCGCGGCTCGCCAAACTTCGCCTCCAGCGCCTTCTGTGCGTCGCGCAAGGATTCCAGCGCCGTTATCACCTCGTGGCCGTCCGCGCTGGACACCACGTCGTCCGCGCCCGCCTCGATCGCCGCCTCCAGCATCGCATCGTCCGAAGCGACGGATTTGTCGAACAGGATGAGGCCGACGCGATCGAACATGAACGAGACGGCGCCGGTTTCGGCGAGCGCGCCGCCTGCTTTGGTGAAGTTCGAGCGCACGTCGCCGGCCGTGCGGTTGCGATTGTCGGTCAGCGCCTCGACGATGACCGCGACGCCGCCGGGCGCATAACCTTCGTAACGCACTTCGTCGTAGTTCTCGCTTTCGCTGCCCGACGCCTTCTTGATCGCGCGATCGATATTGTCCTTGGGCATGTTCTCAGCCCGCGCGTCGATCACCGCGGCGCGCAGACGCGCATTCATCGCGGGGTCGGGCAGACCCATTTTGGCGGCGACGGTGATTTCCCGCGCCAGTTTGGAGAAGAGCTTGGAGCGGATCGCGTCCTGCTTGCCCTTCTTATGCATGATATTCTTGAATTGGCTATGACCGGCCATTTCCCGCCCCGAACGATGCGCCTGCGGCGCCTGATTGAAAACGGCGACCTATACGCTGGCGGGATCAGGATGGGAAGACTGGGCCTCTGCGTCGGATCATGAGGGGACGGAAGGCGAGGCGGCGACGGCGTCGTCCTTCGGGGCTGTGTCTGGCTTGTCCTTGGGGGCGGCCTTGCGCCAGCTTAGAATCCAATCGGACAATTGGTCGAGGTAGAGATAGATCACCGGCGTCGTGAACAGGGTCAGCGCCTGGCTGACGATGAGGCCGCCGACCATGGCATAGCCGAGCGGCTGCCTGATTTCCGAGCCGGTGCCCGTCCCCAGCATCAGCGGTATGCCGCCGAGCATCGCCGCCATGGTGGTCATCATGATCGGCCGGAAACGCAAGAGCGCGGCGCGGCGAATGGCGTCATGCGCCGACAAATGGTCGTCGCGCTCGGCGACGATGGCGAAATCGACGAGCATGATGCCGTTCTTCTTCACGATGCCGATGAGCAGGATGATGCCGATCAGCGCGATCAGGCTGAAGTCGAAATGAAACAACATCAGCATCGCCAGGGCGCCGACGCCTGCCGAAGGCAGAGTCGAAAGAATCGTCAACGGGTGAATGTAGCTTTCATAGAGGATGCCAAGGATCAGGTAGACGACCACCAGCGCCGCCAGGATCAGGAGCGGCACCGATGAAAGCGAATCCTGGAACGCCTGGGCTGTGCCCTGGAAGCTGGTGCTGACGGAGGCCGGCAGTTTCATTTCGTCCTGGATGCGCTGGATCGCGTCCGTCGCCTGACCGAGCGCGACGCCTTGCGCGAGATTGAAGCTGATCGTGGTCGCCGGGAACTGACCCTGGTGGCTGATCGATAGCGGCTGGACCGGCGTCGTCGTCCATTTCGCAAAGGTCGAAAGCGGCGCTTCGCCGCCCGTCGTCGGCGATTTCAGGAATATCTTGTCGAGCGTCGCCATGTCCTTTTGCAGGCTTGGCAAGACCTCCATAATCACTTCGTAGCTTGAGAGCTGTGTAAAATATTGGGCGATCTGGCGCTGGCCGAAGGCGTCGTAGAGCGTATCGTCGATCGTCTGCGCGGTCAGTCCGAAACGCGAGGCCTGATCGCGGTCGAAAGTCACTGTCAGCGTCGTGCCCGCCGTTTCCTGATCCGTCGCCACGTCGCGCAGTTCAGGCAAGCTCTGCATCTTGGCGAGCAGCTTGGGCGCCCATTCGTTGAGCTCGTTGATATCGGAATCTTGCAAGGTGTACTGATACTGGGTGCGCGTAGATCGCCCGCCAACGCGCACGTCCTGCGCGGATTGAAGGAATAATTTCGCGCCTTCGACCTTGTCGAGTTGCGGCCGCAAGCGCGCGATGATCTGGTCGGCGTTGACGGTGCGCTGATCGCGCGGCTTCAAAGTGACGAACATCCGGCCGTTATTGGATGGGTTTCCCGCGCCTCCTATCGACATCGCCACATGCGCGACGGCTGGATCTTTCTGGACGATCTCGCCGAGTTCAACCTGATGGCGCATCATGTCGGCGACGGAAATGTCTTGCGCGGCCTCGGATATGCCGGTGAGCAACCCCGTATCCTGCTGGGGAAAGAAGCCCTTCGGGACGATGATGAACAAATAGATCGATAGCGCCACCGTCGCGAGGAACGTGAGCAGCGTCAGGAAGCGGAATTTGAGCACGAAGTCGAGACCGCGCTCATAGCCTTTAAGCAGGGCGTCGAAGCCGCGTTCGCTCAACGCGTAGAGACGTCCGTGATGGGTCTCGTTGTGGGGTTTCAGGAAGCGCGAGGCCATCATCGGCGTCAAGGTCAGCGACACCGCGGCTGAAACGACGATGGTCATCGACAGGGTCACCGCGAATTCGCGGAACAACCGCCCGATGATGCCGCCCATCAGCAGCAGGGGAATCAGCACCGCGATCAGTGAAACGCTGATCGACATGATGGTGAAGCCGATCTCGCTTGAGCCCTTCAACGCCGCCGCCAACGGCGCCTCGCCCTCTTCGATATAGCGGGTGATGTTCTCGAGCATGACGATCGCATCGTCGACGACGAAGCCCACCGAAATCGTCAACGCCATCAGCGACAGATTGTCGAGCGTATAGCCCGCCACCCACATCAGCGAACAGGCGCCGAGCAACGCCAACGGCACCGTTACGCTCGGGATAATGGTGGCCCACAAGTTGCGTAGGAAAATGAAGATCACCATCACCACGAGCGCGATCGTCAGCAGCAACGTGAACTGCACGTCCTGGACGGCGGCGCGTATCGTTTGCGTACGGTCGCTCAAGGTGAAGACATTGATCGCCGGCGGCATCGACGCCTTTATGTGCGGCAGTTCGGCCAGTATCTTGTCGACCGTATCGATGACATTGGCGCCTGGCTGCTTATAAATAACCAGGAAGATGGCCCGCTTGCCGTCGGCCCAGGCGGCCTGCGTCGTGTCCTGCGGACCAGTCACCGCCTGGCCGATATCGCGCACTCGCAATGCGCCGCCGTTACGATAGGCGACGATGACGTCGTTCCAGTCCTTGGATTTGATCAATTGGTCGTTGGTGTAGATCGTGAACGCGCGATTGCCGCTGTAGATCGTGCCCTTTGGGTTATCCACGGTGACGACCGAGAGGGGTATGCGTACATCTTCGAGCGACAGCCCCTTGGCGACGAGTTTGGCCGGATCAAGCTGAATACGGATGGCCGGCTTCTGCTGTCCGCCGATGGTGACCTGGGCGACGCCCGGAACCTGGCTGATTTGCTGGGCGAGCTTGGTCTCGACATTGTCGTCGACTTCGGTCAACGGCAGCGTGTCGGAGGTCGCGCCGAGCAGAAGAACAGGCGAGTCGGCGGGATTCACCTTGCGATAGGTCGGTGGGCTCGGAAGATCCTTGGGCAATTGGCCGCCGGCGGCGTTGATCGCCCCCTGCACGTCGTTGGAGGCGCCGTCGATGTTGCGGTCGAGGTCGAACTGAATGGTGATCTGGGTCGACCCAAGCGTGCTGACGGAGGTCATCTCGGAGACGCCCGATATCTGCGCAAATTGCGTCTCGAGCGGTTGGGCCACGGAAGAGGCCATCGTGTCAGGGCTGGCGCCGGGAAGCTGGGCCGACACCTGAATGGTCGGGAAATCGACCTGCGGCAGCGGCGCCACCGGCAATTTTGGATAGGCGATGATGCCGACGAACAGAATGCCGACCATCAGAAGGGAGGTCGCGATAGGCAGCCGAATGAACGGCGCGGAGATGCCGCCCGCCATGATCAGGGCGCCTTGGCCGGCGCATTCGGCGCCGCGTTTTGAGCCGTAGCGGAAGAAGTCGCGTCGGTCGGTTCGACCAGGGCGCCTTGCTTCAATCGGTATTGGCCCGCGGTCACAACTTTTTGACCGGCGGTCAATCCCTGTGAGACCACCGACTGCCCGTTCCCTTCCTGGCTGACCTTGATGTCGCGTATCTCAACCTTGTTATCGTCGCCGACCACAAAGGCATAAAGCCCGTTTGGTCCGCGCTCTACCGCGCCTTCGGGCACGACGACGACTTGCTTCAGCGTATCAACCAGCAGGCGCGTCGCCACCGACAGGCCGGGCCACAGGACGTTATCCTCGTTGGCGAAGGTGGCCTTCATGCGGATGTCGCCGCTCGCCTGGTCGACAGCGTTGTTGACGAGAGCAAGATGGCCCTGCGACAGCGTCTTCAACCCGTCCGAGCTTAGCGCAGTGACAGGCACAGCCCCCGCGGCGAGCGCCTTGTTGATCTGCGGCACATCCTCTTCGGGCGCTGTGAACACGACGGAGATCGGCTGCAATTTGACGATCGTTACAATGCCCGTGGTGGCGCTCGCATGCACGATATTGCCGGGGTCGACAAGGCGAAAGCCCGTTTTCCCGGCCAGCGGCGACTTGATCGTCGTATAGTCGAGTTGCGTCTGGGCGTTGTCGACCGCCGCCTGGTCGCCCTTGATCTGTGCGGTCAGTTGATCGACCATCGCCTGCTGCGTGTCGAGCTGCTGGCGTGAGGCGAAGTCTTGTTTGGCGAGCGTGTTGTAGCGTTCGAGGTTGAGCTGCGCATTCTTGAGGTTCGCCTCGTCCTGCGCTTTTTTGGCCTGGGCCTGGTCGAGCGCCGCCTGATAGGGTCGCGGATCAATCTCGGCGAGAACATCGCCTTCCTTGACCATCTGCCCCTGTCTGAAACCGATCTTGACAATCTCGCCATCGACCCGGCTGTTGACTGTGACGGTGTCGTAAGGCTCCACCGTGCCTAGCCCATTCAAATAGACCGGAAAGTCGGCCGTTTGCGCCTGTGCGATGGTCACCGGAATGGCCGTGGGCTGCGGCTGGCCTTTATTGGCGGCGTCCGAGGCCGCTATCTCTGCGCCGTTTCCGGTGAAATGCCGCCAGCCGAAATAGCCGCCGAGCGCGACCGCCGCCAGGATAATGACGAGCGTCCATCCGCGGCGTGACTGTGAACCGTGAGATGGGGCCAAGGCGCACTCCCATGACGTCGCGGGCTAGGACAATTGGACAATGTCTAGGCCATCAGCAGGAAAATCCCGACGCGATATTACAGGTCGCCGGTCGATAGGTCGACGGGTCATATTTACGGGATGCGCCAGATCTCAAGGGCGACGCCTTGAAGGGGCGACGACCCGCTACCGGCTCATGACTCTAGGTTGGGCGTGAGCCCGAATCCGCGTCAGAGGCACGATCTATCCGTTCTGATCGGCTCCCCAGAAATCCGGTTCGGCCGGCGCGAGCCGCCCGCCGATCCGCACGGGCGCGATTTTTCGGGCGAGGCCCTTGGGGCCGATCTCCACCGCCACGCCGCTCAGCGTCGCCGGGCCGCTGGCGGGCTCGAAACGGCCCGACGGAATGCGCCGCGTGAAGCGGCGCAGCGGCTCCTCCTTGTCCATGCCGATGACCGAATCGTAATCGCCGGTCATGCCTGCCTCCGTCGCATAGGCGGTGCCCCCTTGCAGGATGCGATGATCGGCGCTGGGCGTATGGGTGTGGGTGCCCACCACCAGACTGGCGCGCCCATCGACAAAATGCCCAAAAGCCTGTTTTTCGCTGGTCGCTTCGGCATGGAAGTCGATCACCGCCGCGTCGCAGGCGAGGCCCAGCGGGCAGGCGCTCAGTTCCTGTTCGATGCGCGCGAAGGGATCGTCGAGCGCGTCCATGAAGACGCGGCCCATCATATTGACGACGAGCACTTTGGCGCCATTGGCCGCCTCGATCAGATTGGCGCCGCGCCCCGGCGTGCCCGGCGGAAAATTGGCCGGGCGGATCAGCCTCGGCTGGCGTTCGATATAGACGAGCGCCTCGCGCTGGTCGAAGGCGTGATTGCCGAGCGTGACGGCGTCGGCGCCGGCGTCGAGGAATTCCTCGCAGATCGCTTCGGTGATGCCGAATCCACCGGCGGCGTTCTCGCCGTTGACGATGACAAAATCGAGCCGCCATCGGGCGCGCAGCAGCGGCAATTGCGTGAGAAGAACGGTGCGGCCGGATCGTCCGACGACATCGCCGACAAAGAGAAGACGCATCGGTTCAGCCGTCCCTGCAATCGATCAATTCGCGCTCCGTCAGAATGAAATCGAGGCGCTGATCATGGGGCTCGTCGGGAATGGCGGGCGCCTGCGCGGCGTCGTAAGCGACTCCGACGGCCGTGACAGGTCCAGCGGCGCGCAGCGCGGCCAGGGTTCGATCATAATGGCCCGCGCCATAGCCGATGCGGTGGCCGCGACGGTCGAAACAGGCGAGGGGCACGAAAAGCAGGTCGGGATCGAGCGCCTTGGCGCTCGCGAGGGGCTCTGGAACTTTCATCGCGCCGGGAATGGTGAGATCGCCGGGACGCCATTGCCGGAAGACGAGGGGGGCGGCGCGTGAGACCGTGGTTGGCAGCCCAGTGCAAAAGCCGTGCGCCGCGAGTGCTGCGAGCAGCGGCAGCGTGTCAGGCTCACCGCGAATAGGGAAGAACGCCGATACGGCGCGCGCGCCGATCCGCCGCGCGATGGCCAGGCCCTCCTCGGCAAGACGGGCGGAGAACGATTCCCGGACTTTGGAATCGAGCGCGCGGCGCCGCTGCAAGGCTTGTTGGCGCAAGCTGTCCTTGCGGGCGGCGGGGGCTGTCGGCATCTCTGGGGATCAATCCGAAAAGAAAAGCGCGGGGCCGCGATGGCCGTTGGACGGTGATCCCGGGTACCTACGTAAGTAGGTGGGCGCCATATGACCAAGTCCACGGACAAGGCCAGGGACAGCTCCCGTTGGGATCGTATGGCCCCGGGGAAAAGTGTCCTGACGAACCCCACAGCTCCGCAAGGCCTATGTAAGCGCACACTCCAGAAAAGACCAGCGCGGTTGCGGGCGCATGCCGTCAGGTGTATATACGTTTCTATATGCTCGTATAGACAAGGAGTTATAGAGTGGCTTTTTCGGTGAGAAGCAAGGTGGTTGACGCCGCGGTGCGCCGTTTGGCCAAGCTCAAGCACAAGACCTTGACCGACACGATTCTTGAAGCCGTTGAAAATGAGCACCGGCGCATTCAGGGCGGAGCGTCTTTGATCGACCGTCTTGCGGCCATTTCGGCTCGATACCAGACGTTTCCCGAAACCGGTCTGGCGGCCGACAAAGCGTTTTTTGATGAAATGTCGGGGGATGCGTAATGTTCGTCGACGCTTCGGCGATCATCGCGATCATCGCCGACGAACCGGACCGGCTTTCGCTTTCCGCGCGTCTCGCCCAGGCGCGCGAAATTTATGTGTCGCCTTTCGTTGTCTATGAAGCCACAACAGGTCTCGCGCGCCAACGCGCCTGCTCCATCGAGGACGCGGAGAAGCTAGTCGCTCTCTTCGTTGACGAGGCTCGCGCCAGCATGATTGACATCACAGTCGGAATTGCGCGAGAGGCCGCCCGAACGTTCGGGCGCTTCGGTCGCGGAAAACATAAAGCCAGCCTCAACATGGGCGATTGCTTCGCCTATGCCTGCGCGCGGGAGCGCGACCTGTCGCTGCTCTTCAAGGGAAATGACTTCGTCTACACGGATATTGAAGTGGCGTAGCAGGGTTGCGGCCCCCCGCGCCTGAAACTATGGTGCGCCGCTTTCGAACCCCTTCGACCCCATCAGGACCCCAAGATCATGGCCTTTATCGCCGACGCCCTTGCCCGCGTGAAGCCTTCTGCGACCATCGCGGTGACGCAAAAGGCGCGCGATTTGAAAGCGCAGGGCCGCGATGTTATTTCCCTGTCAGTCGGCGAGCCCGATTTCGACACGCCCGACAACATCAAGAAGGCGGGGATTGCGGCGATCGAACGCGGCGACACCAAATATCCCCCGGTGCTTGGCATCATGCCCCTGCGCGAGGCGATCGCGGCCAAGTTCAAGCGCGAAAACGGCCTCGACTATAAGGCCGCCCAAACGGTCGTCGGCACCGGCGGCAAGCAGATCCTCTACAACGCGTTTTTGACCACCCTCAACAAGGGCGATGAAGTCATTATCCCCGCGCCTTATTGGGTCAGCTATCCCGACATGGTGCTGATCAATGGCGGCGAGCCGGTGTTCGTCGCCACGACGATGGCGCATTCGTTCAAGCTCCAGCCCGAGGACCTCGAGCGCGCGATCACGCCGCGCACGAAATGGCTGGTGCTGAACTCGCCCTCGAACCCGTCCGGCGCCGCCTATACGCGCGACGAATTGAAGGCGTTGACCGATGTGCTGATGCGTCATCCCCAGGTCTGGGTGCTGACCGACGATATGTACGAGCATCTCGTCTATGGCGACTTCGTGTTCACGACGCCGGCGCAGGTCGAGCCCGGCCTGATGGATCGCACGCTGACGATGAACGGCGTGTCGAAAGCCTATGCGATGACCGGCTGGCGCATCGGCTATGCCGCCGGCCCGGCCGAGCTCATCAAGGCGATGGATATGGTGCAGGGTCAGCAGACATCCGGCGCCTGCACGATCGCGCAATGGGCTTCGGTCGAGGCGCTGAACGGGCCGCAGGATTTCATCCCTGTGCGTCGCAAGGCGTTCGAGGAGCGGCGCGATCTCGTCGTCTCCATGCTCAACCAGGCGCAGCATTTGAAATGCCCTTCGCCGGAAGGCGCCTTCTATGTCTATCCCTCCTGCGCGGGGGCGATCGGCAAGAAAGGCCCGTCCGGCAAGGTTATTCAATCGGACGAGGATTTCGTCTCTGAATTGCTGGAGGCGCAGGGCGTCGCTGTGGTGCATGGCTCGGCCTTCGGCCTCGGCCCGAACTTCCGTATCTCCTACGCGACCTCGACCGCGGTGCTGGAGGACGCATGCCGGAAAATCCAGCGGTTTACGGCGGAACTGAGGTAGGGCGGGGCGGTCTGGCGCGCGTGGCCGTACGGCGCTGCATCATCGGATGGAGCCCGAGACGGCCAAGCGTTTCGCTCAAGCGGGGCCGAACGCTCGCAGCAAACCATTGGCGCAGAAATATGCTGACGCTCGCTGCGTCGATGACGATCGGCGCCGCCGCCGCGCAAGACGGCAAAGACTGTTTTTCTCAGGACGCTCATCTGAATGTCTGCGAAAAAGCGCGCGCCTTGCAGGCCAAAATCGCGCAATTGCTGCCCATCCAGATGAAGACGAACGTTATCTTCACCAAGGTCGGGGCGGTGGGGACGCGCGTTGTCATCACAGCGAACTGGGGACTCAGCAAATCGGAGTTTGACGCCTCCTCGCATGCCTCCGGCATGTCCGCGCGCGATCTTGCTTCGCAGGTGGAATCGAACATGCGCGGCTCGGTTTGCAGCGAGCCGATCATGGCGACGTTTGTGCGTCTGGGCGGACAGGTGCAGTACCTCTACCAGACCAAAGACGGCCATATCGTCCTGTCGCCGATTGTGACGGGGTGTTGAGCGATTGAGGGCCGTCCTCCGTGGCGCGATGTCGGGTCGGGACGAGGGTTGTTCGCGCCGAGCTGTCAGCGCCGCCGCATTCGTGGTCGTCGCCGTGCGCGCCTCTTTTTCAGGCACGTCGATTCTCGATAAGTAATACGATCAACCATCTTAGACTAAATGTGCAGACAGAGCGTCTCATCTCCGCGAGGCGGCGTTCCACAAATGGCTGGACAATAATGAAGAACGCCCCATAACTTGGGGCATGACCGGCCAAGCTTGCAAAAGGCCGGCATAGGAGGACGCCATGCAATTCAAGGTGGCCGGCTTCGCGCTGGCGGTTGGTCTTATCGCCGTTCCGGCGTTCGCCGACGATACGATCAAGATCGGCTACATCGATCCTTTGTCCGGGGGCGGCGCCTCCGTCGGCGAAGGCGGTCTGAAGACCTTCCAGTACCTCGCCGAGCAGATCAACGCCGCCGGCGGGCTGAATGGCAAGAAGGTCGAAATTGTCGGCCTGGACAATAAGACGAATGCGCAGGAAAGCCTCATCCAGGCGCAGAAAGCCGCGGATCAGGGCATCCGCATCATCACTCAGGGAAACGGCTCATCAGTCGGCGTCGCCTTGTCCGATTGGGTGACCAAATTCAACGATCGCAATCCTGGCAAGGAGATGCTCTATCTCAATTATGCCGCGGTCGATCCTGTTCTGACCAATGACAAATGTTCCTATTGGCATTTTCGCTGGGACGCGAATTCCGACATCAAGATGGCGGCGTTGACGACCTATTTGAAGGATCGGCCGAACGTCAAGAAAATCTACCTGATCAACCAGGACTATTCTTTCGGTCAGTCCGTGCGCACCCAGGCTCGAGCGATGCTGAAAGAGAAGCGTCCCGATATCGAGATCGTTGGCGACGAACTGCACCCGCTGCTCAAAATCACCGATTTTTCGCCTTACATCGCCAAGATCAAGGCTTCTGGCGCGGACGCGGTCATCACCGGCAATTGGGGCCAGGACATCGCGCTTCTGTTGAAGGCCGCGGCCGACGCCGGCCTGCAGACGGACTGGTACACCTATTATGCCGGCGGCGCCGGCGGACCGACCGCGATCAAGCAGACCGGCCTGTCGCATCGGGTGTTCCAGATCAATGAAGGCCTGCCGAATTCGGCGCCGGCCGCCGCGCAAAAGTTCGAGACCGATTTTCGCGCCAAAGTCGGCATCGGCCTTTGGTATCCGCGCGCCGTGAACGAGATGCGTATGCTCGCCATGGCGATCACCCAGGCCAAGGCCGACGACGCAAAATCCGTCGCCGCGCAATTGGAGGGCATGTCGACGGAGGCCCTCGACGGCGATCCCGCCACAATGCGCAAGGACGATCATCAGCTCTTCCAGGACATCTACATCGGCAGCTTCGGGCCGCTCGATCCGGGCGCCAAATTCGATGAGGAAGGCACGGGCTGGGGCTGGAAGACTCAAGGCGTGGTGAAGGGCGCGGATACGATCTTGCCGACCACCTGCAAGATGGAGCGTCCGTAATTCTCGCCGCCGGACGGCGCCATCCGTCCGGCGCCGTCCGCGCGCTTCTCCAGTCGGTTGGCTTACGATGCTGCAGCTCGTCATATTCTCGACGCTCAACGGCGTGCTTTACGGCATGCTGCTTTTCATGATGGCGAGCGGCCTGACACTGATCTTCAGCATGATGGGCGTGCTCAATTTCGCTCATGCCAGCTTCTATATGCTGGGCGCCTATTTCGGCTTCGAGATCAGCCGGCGCCTCGGCTTCTGGCCTAGCTTCTTCGTCGCGCCGCTGTTGGTGGGGGCGCTCGGCGCATTGGTCGAGCGCTACGGCCTGAGGCGCGTGCATAAGTTCGGCCACGTCTCCGAGCTGCTGTTCACCTTTGGGCTCGCCTTTATCATCGAAGAACTCACGCAAATGTTCTGGGGCAAATTGCCGGTGGACTATCGCGTGCCGCCCTCGCTCGATTTCGTCGCGTTTCGCCTGCTGGACACCACTTATCCCGCCTATCGCATGTTCATGCTGCTGACGGCGATTGCGATGTTTGTGTTTCTGCTGGCGATCCTCACCCGCACGCGAATCGGGCTGATCGTCCAGGCCGCGCTGACGCATCCCGATACGGTCGCGATGCTGGGCCATAACGTGCCCCGCATTTTCATGATCGTGTTCGGCGTGGGCGCCGCGCTGGCGGGACTTGCCGGCGTGATCGCCGGCCCCGCCTTGGTGACGCAGCCGTCGATGGCGAGTTCCCTCGGGCCGATCCTGTTCGTCGTTATCGTCGTTGGCGGGCTGGGGTCGCTGCAGGGCGCCTTTTTCGCATCCCTGTTGATCGGTGTGGTGCAAACCTTCGCCGTGGCGATGAATTATTCCCTCGCCGAGGCTTTCGGCGCGAATGCGCCGCCGTTGCTGGGCGACCTGTGGCAAGTGACGATCGCGCAACTGGCGCCGATCATCCCCTATGCGCTGCTCGTCCTGATGCTGATCTTGCGTCCCACCGGGCTGATGGGAACGCGCGAAACATGACCTCGACGATCCTGCGGGCGCTCTCGCCTTGGTTGCTTCTGGCCCTGCTGTTTGCGCTGGCGCCGCAGGCGTTCCCATCGGCGTCGGCGCTGACGATGATGAGCGTGATGGGCGTGATGATCATTTTCGCCCTGTCTTACAATATTTTGCTCGGCCAGACGGGTTTGCTGTCCTTTGGCCACGCCGTCTATTACGGCCTGGGCGGTTTCGTCACGATCCATGCGATGAACGCGATCATCCACGCAAAGCTCAACCTGCCCGCGCCATTCCTTCCCCTTATCGGCGGCCTCGCGGGATTGGCGTTCGGAGCCCTGTTCGGCCTCGTCTCGACCAAGCGCGCGGGCATCGTCTTTTCGATGATCTCGCTCGGCCTCGGCGAGCTCGTTTCGTCGAGCTCCTTTATCTTGCGCAGCTTCTTTGGCGGCGAGGAGGGGATCACCACCAACCGCACCAAGCTGGCGCCGTTCTTCGGGCACAAGTTCGGCCCGCAGATTGAAGTCTATTATCTCGTCGCGGTCTGGTGCTTCGTCTGCATCGTTGCAATGTATGCGCTGACGCGCACGCCGTTCGGGCGCATGTGCAACGCGGTGCGCGACAATCCCGAACGCGCCGAGTTCATCGGCTATTCCCCGCGCATGTTGCGTTTCATCTCCTTCTGCTTCGCCGCCTTTTTCGCGGGCGTCGCCGGCGGGCTGGCGGTGCTCAATTTCGAGATCATGAACGCCCAGCAGCTCGGCGCGCAACAATCGAGCCTGGTCCTTGTGATGGCCTATGTCGGCGGGGCCGGCTTTTTCTTCGGTCCGATCATCGGGGCGGTGATCATGACGTTTCTGCAGATCACGCTTTCCGACCTGACGAGCGCCTGGCAGCTCTATTTCGGCCTGCTTTTTATCGCGGTGGTGCTCTATGCGCCCGGCGGCGTGGCGGGTTGGCTGATGTTGCATGCCGAGGCGGCGCGCCGGGGCGAATTGTGGCGGCTGGCGCCCGCCTATGCGCTGATCGCGCCGGCGTTCGCCGCGGGCCTGATCGGCGCCGTCATGATTGTCGAACTCGCGCATCATCTGTTCGACCAGGCGCTTGACGAAGGCTCGGCGATGCGCCTCTTTGGCGTTGACGTCGATGCGGCTTCGATGGCGCCGTGGCTTGTCGCGTTGCTGCTGCTTGGCGCCGGGATCGGCCTCGGCCGGCTGCTCTGGCCGCGAGTCGGAGACGCCTGGGGCGTCGTCGCCGCGCGGCTCAACCGGGCGGCGGCGGCATGAGCGCGGCGCTCTCGCTCGTCGACCTGCATAAGAGCTTCGGCTTGACGCAGATCATTCGCGGCCTTTCGCTTGAGGTTGCGGCGGGCGAGCGTCACGCCATCATCGGCCCCAATGGCGCGGGCAAATCGACATTGTTTCACCTCATCAGCGGCCGCCTGAAGCCGACCTCGGGCGAGATTCGGCTGAACGGCGAACGCATCGGCGGGCTGCGCCCTTATGAGATCAACCGGCGCGGCCTCGCGCGCAGTTTTCAGGTCACGAATATTTTTCCAAAATTGTCGGTTTACGAGAATCTGCGCTGCGCCGCGTTGTGGTCGCTTGGCCACAAATATTCGTTCTGGACGCGCATCGAGGGACTGCGCGACGCCCGTGCGCGCGCCGAATCGCTGATGGAGCGCATTGGGCTGACGGCGCGGCGCGATGCGCCCGCGGGCGTGTTGAGCTACGCCGAGCAGCGCGCGCTGGAGATCGGCGTGACGATCGCCGGCGACGCCGATGTGATCATGCTGGACGAACCGACGGCGGGCATGAACAACACCGAGACCGAACAGGCGGTGGCGCTGATCCGCAAGGTCACGGAGGGCAAGACCCTCGTCATGGTAGAACATGACATGGGCGTGGTTTTCGGCCTGGCCGACCGCATCTCCGTGCTGGTCTATGGCCAGATCATCGCCTGCGACACGCCGGCCCGCATTCGTGAGAACGACGCCGTGCGCGAGGCTTATCTCGGACAGGCAGGCCATTGATGAGGGCGCGCCTGCTCGAAGTCGGGGACCTCCACGCCTATTACGGCAAGAGCCATATTTTGCATGGCGCCACCTTCAGCGTCGGCGAGGGCGAGATCGTCAGCCTGCTCGGGCGCAACGGCGTCGGGCGCTCGACGACGATCAAGGCGATCATGGGCGACGTGCCGCCCAAGGGTTCGATCCGCTTCAAGGGCGAACAGATCGCCGGCCTGAAGCCGCACCAGATCGCGCGCAAGGGGCTGGGCTATGTCCCGGAAACGCGCGACATCTTTCCCGCGCTGACCGTGCGGCAAAACCTGATGCTCGGAGAAAAAGGCGGCAAGGGCGCTCGGCGCTGGACGATGCCGGACATGTTCGGCATGTTTCCGCGGCTCGAAGAGCGCGCCGATACGCCGGGCGGCGTTCTCTCCGGCGGCGAGCAGCAAATGCTGACGATTTGCCGGACGCTGATGGGGGATCCGGACCTTATCATGATCGATGAGCCGACCGAAGGTCTTTCGCCATTGATGGTGGAGCATGTCGGCCGCCTCCTGGAGGAGATCGCCAAGCGCGGCGTCGCGATACTGCTGGTTGAACAGAAGCTCGCGATCGCCCTGAGAATCAGCAAGAGGCTCTATGTCATGGGGCACGGCAAGATCGTCTACGAAGGCACGCCCGCGGCGCTCGAAGCCGCCTCGGCCATTCGCAAGGAATGGCTTGAAGTATGAAGTCCGGACACCGCGCGTGTAATCAACGCCGGCCGGAGCCTTGTCCAACCATCCCGTAACAGCCAAGCGGAGCCGCGATCGATCTTGGGAACCAAGATCGCGCTTCCTCGTTTATGAATCATATGGGCTTGTTGATCGGAGGGTTGACAAATGGTTCGCAATTTATGCCTTGGCGTCGGCATTCTTGCCGGCCTGCTCGCCTTTTCGACCAGCGCGTCCGCATTGCCGGACATCGGCGTTTTCTCCTACCCGCCGCAGACGGATAATTACGCCGACGACCGTCCGCTTGCCGCCCCGATCCCCCGCGAAACAATCGCCTATGACGGTTCCTACCGGCCCGGCTCCATCGTGATCGACACCAGCGAGCGGCGGCTCTATTTCATATTGCCCGACCATCAGGCGATCCGCTACGGCATTGGCGTCGGCCGCCCGGGCTTTGCATGGTCCGGCGTCTCGCATATCGCGATGAAGCGCGAATGGCCCGACTGGACGCCGCCCGCCCAGATGCTGCGCCGGCACCCCGACCTGCCGGCCCATATGGAAGGCGGCATCGACAATCCGCTCGGCGCCCGCGCGATGTATCTTGCGGGAACGCTGTATCGCATCCATGGCTCGAACGAGCCCGACACGATCGGCCAAGCGGTTTCCTCGGGCTGCATCCGCATGACCAACGACGACGTCATCGACCTCTACGAACGCGCCAAAGTCGGCGCCACCGTCGTCGTGCTGCAGGGCGCCCCGCAACAGGCCGATGCGACGCCGACCGAGTGAAGTCCGTCTGTGAACCTCGGCCGTCATGACCAGCAAAGCGTGGCCATGACGGTAATGGCGTGCGGCCATGCTTTTGGCTAGAAGGAACGAGGAGCGGCAAACAAACGCCGCTCTGATCACCCTCCCAGCCCTCATGAAGCGATGCCGTCCATGTCCGGGTTTCAACCGATCCACGAAGCGGTGATCGCGGAATTGCCGAATTATTATCGCGGCAAGGTCCGCGAGAATTACGATCTGCCGGACGGGCGCCGCATCATCATCGCAACCGACCGCCTCAGCGCCTTCGACCGCGCCATCGCGTCGATTCCCCTGAAAGGTCAGGTGCTGACGCAGATGGCGCGCTTCTGGTTCGAGAAAACGGCCGATCTCTGCCCGAACCATGCGCTCGAATATCCCGATCCCAACGTCGTCGTCGGGCAAAGGCTCGACATCCTGCCGGTGGAGTTCATCGTGCGCGGCTATCTCGCCGGCGCCACCGGCACGTCGCTCCTCACCCTGTACAAGCAAGGCCAGCGGGAGATGTACGGCGCCCGCTTTCCCGATGGATTGCGCGACAACCAGGCGCTGCCCGAAGCGATCGTCACGCCGACAAGCAAGGCTTTCGACGGCGGGCATGACGAGCCGCTATCTGCGGAAGAAATCATGAGCAGCGGGCTCTTGACGGAGGCGCAATGGCGAACGGCATCCGGTCACGCCTTGGCGCTCTTCGCGCGCGGCCAGGCGATGGCGCGCGAGCGCGGGCTCATCCTCGCCGACACGAAATACGAATTCGGCACGGATCGAGAAGGTCGTATCGTGCTCGCGGACGAAATCCACACGCCCGACAGCAGCCGCTATTGGTTTGCGGCGACTTATCCTGAGCGCTTCGCGAGGGGCGAAAGGCCTGAGAGCTTCGACAAGGATTTCGTGCGCAACTGGGTCGCCGCGCGCTGCGATCCCTACAAAGAGCCAATCCCCGAAATTCCCGACGCGCTGATTGCGCAGACGACGCAGGTCTATATCCGCGCTTTCGAAACCATCGCCGGCAGGGCCTTCGAACCGCCGGCGCCGGGCGAGGCGCCGTTGGACAGGATACGGAAAAACCTCGCTCGCTATTTCTGATGGCCGCCCTTGTTCGCCGTCGCCCGAGCGCCGCTCACACCGGACAATTCAGCATCCACTGGACGCCAAATTTATCGGTCAGCTTGCCATAATAGGCGCCCCAGGGCTGTATTCCGAGCGGGGTTGTGATTTTTCCGCCCTGGGCCAGACGATCAAAAAATTGCCTGGTCTGATCGCGATCGTCCATCATGAGGATATGCGCCGAACCGCGCATCGGTTCGGCGTCGTCATTGTCGGAAGCGTAGAAAAGAACGCCCGGCCCTTCGAATTTCGCATGCATGATTTTGCCGCGCATCGCTTCGTTTTTCACCGGCGCGCCATTGGCGCCATAGCGCATCGCTTCAACAGTTTTTCCCAAACCGCATTGCGAATAAAAGTCGAGCGCCTGCTCGCAGGCGGTGGTGAAGAAAAGATAATTCGATAGAAGCATGCGGATGTTTCCTCCACGCATTGCCAGCGACACCGATCAGCGCGCCAATTTGGCGCCCTGTCGCTCCCAAATCCCGACCTGCGTCTCCTGGCCTATTGGTCGTTATCGTTCCCTGCCGCGGCCGCCAACCTGTCGGCGAAAAGCGCGATGGTCTTGGCGTAGACCGGCGCCTTGTTCCATTCCAGCAGGGCGGCGAAATTCGGCTGACCCTCGTCCCAGCCGGCGCCGCCGCGCCAGCCGTTAGCGTGCAGGAAATTGGCGGTCGAAGCGAGAGCGTCGGCGGGATTGTTGATCAGATCGCCGGCGCCGCCATCAATGCCGACGGCGTATTTCAAGTAGGACGAGGGCATGAATTGGGTCTGGCCGATTTCGCCGGCCCAGGCGCCGCGCATTTCCGAAGGCTGTAGATCGCCGCGTTGCACGATTCTCAGCGCATCCAGCAATTCCGCATGAAAGCGCTCCGACCTGCGGCAATCATAGGCTAGCGTGGCGAGCGCGCTGAAGCTCTGGAAGTTGCCGGAGCCGGCGCCAAAACTCGTCTCCAACCCCCAAATCGCCACCAGCACGGATCCTGGCACGCCATAGCGCTGTTCTATCCGATGCAGCGGGCCGGCGTAGCGCTGTAGCAGGCTCTTGCCCTTCTTGACGCTATAGGCAGTCACCCTTCGCGCGGAGAACTGCTCGAGACTCTGATGGAAGGCCCTTTGGCCGCGATCATGCGAAATAACCGATTCGTCGTAGGAGACGTCGGCGAGCGCGGATTCGATCGCCGATGGGGAAATGCCCTGGCTTCTCGCCTCCTGCTTGAACGAGGCGAGCCAGGCATCGAACCCGTCGCCATTGTCGCCACATTGCGCGGCGCGCGCCGGCGCGCCGCCAAGCATTATCGCCGCCGCGCCGGCGAGCGCCGCGGTTCTCAGCGGCGTCATTTTCATAAAGCGAGCAAGAACCATCGGCTTTGCACTCCCTGGAGCATCTCCCCACAAAAGGGGACGCTGGCTTCGCCAAAGTCAATGAGACAAAGCGATACTGGCGAAACAGGGCCGAACCTTGACCCGTGCATGCGCAAGTGACCCCGAAGGTGGGGATCGCCGACTGTCCCGTTCCGCATTCGATCGATTGAATGCTCCGCCAGTATGCGCAATTCAAGGCATTTTCAACAAGTTCGACCGGCGCGTTTAACCTTATTTTCCCGCTGCATAAATCTGTTGCAAATTCAAAGCATAATCTTCGCCAAGGTTTGCGCTTTAAATGACGCTCAAAGTTTCGCGAGTCGGGTAACCAAATAACGTTTCTTTGATTGTGCGATCTCGCGCAGGACGGATAATTTGTTGGGTGAAAGCGGACCGTAAGTCTCAATTCTGTTGCGTTTCTTACGTCGGGAGGCTGCTTTGATCGATCATTCCTCAAAGATTCCGTCCCGATATGCCGCGATTCACCCCCCCTCGCGTCGCCGCCACCGCCGAACGCTGGCCGCATTCATGGTTGGCGCGGCCCTCGCGGCGGCTGGATGGGCGGTCGTTCAGCCCGGCGGCAAGGGCGCGGCGGCTCGCGGCCCGGCGACCAATTCTGCCGTCGAATTCCTGACCAATTCTGGCGGCTCCGCGCCTTCCGCGACTGCTTCGAGCCCGGCGGCGGCGCTGGACATATCGCCGGCGCACAAAAGCAAAACTATGGTGGCGGGCGCCACTCTGATGTCGGGCCGCTCCGTCTGCGTCAGGCTTTGCGACGGCGCATTCTTCCCCATCGCTCCCGTTTCCAGCAGCGCAGATTTGGCCGGCCATGAGGCGAGCTGCGAGGAGACCTGTCCGGACGCGCCGACCGCCCTTTATATTGAGCCCACCGGTTCAGACAGGATCGAAGACGCGGTCTCCACGACCGGCGCTCCTTATACCGCGCTGCCCGTTGCGCTCCGCAACCGAACGATTTTGGATAACACTTGCACGTGCCATCGCTCGATCGCCCAAGGCTACAGCCGCTCCCTGCTGCACGACCTGACGCTGCGCAAAGGCGATTCCGTCATGACGCCAAAAGGCTTCGTGGTGTTTCAGGGACAGAAACATTTGCCCTTCGCGCGCGAGGATTTTGTCGCCCTGATGCAAGCGCCGATGCCGGGCGACAATCGCGCCGCCCTGCTGGCGATCGAACGCGCGAGCGCAACGAATCCACCGATTGGCAGAAATGGATCGAGGCTGGCGTCGAAACCATTGCGGCCGGAAAAATTGGCGCAGTAAACGCGCGCGGCGTGTGGCGCCCCGCTTCAGAACATCGCGGCTCTCTGGCGATGCTTCTTGCGCGTCGGACGCTCCCAGACGATTCCCGGAAAACCCTTGAGCGGCGCGAGCGGCTCGCCCGCATAGGTCCAGTCGCGCAGCTCGTCGATCCCCACATGATAGCGCGGCTCGCGGCCGGTTCGTTGATCGAACAGCGCGCGTGGAACATTGACCATATGCGGCGAATGCGCGCGCTCGTAGAACAGCGGCGTGCCGCAGCGGCGGCAAAAGCTGCGCGCCGTGCGCGTCGCCTTGTCTTCGTGGCGCGCGATCTCGTCCTCGCCTTCGGTGACGCGGAAACGCTTGCGCCAGCTCCCGACATAAGTAGCGTAAGCCGCGCCATGCGCGATCCGGCTGGCGCGCGTGTGATCGTGCCAAGCCCAGCGTGCGGGAAAGCCAATCTCGATATGGACCGCGCCGCACAGGCATTGGCCGGCGACGCAGCCGGATCGTTCGGGTTCTCGTTTGTTCATCGAGGGCGCCACATTAGCCAAAACGGTATCAAGCTTAACGCGCGCGGAATGGGCCCGCAATTCGGTTTCGGCCAACCGAAGCAAAGCGAAGCGCCGCCCCATTTCCGCCTCGCTTGTCGGGACACTCCATGTTTTTTCGCCCATGGAGGATGAGGAAATGATCGCTGGCGAAGCCCCGGGTCTAACTGTGAGACAGCTTCGTCCTTTCGTGCCGGCCAGAGACTTTTCCGTCAGCCAGAAATTCTATTCGGCGCTTGGTTTCGAAGTGCATCCCCTTGGCGAAGGCCTCGCCGAGATTCGCTTGGAGCAACATGCGTTCTTGTTGCAAAACTATTATGTTGAACAATGGGCCGCGAATTTCATGATGCATGTCCTGGTCGACGACCTTCAAAGATGGTGGTGGCACATAAAAGAGCTCGATCTTTCGTCACATTTTGACGTCCAGGCGCCCAGCCCCCCGAAGTTGGAGAGCTGGGGGCTGAATGTCGCCTATGTGTCTGATCCCTCAGGGGTGCTCTGGCATTTCGCCGAAACCCCTTCGAAGCCGATCCGGTGAGCCGATTGCGCCAGGAAGCGACTCATCGGTCGCCATGAAGATTGCGGGATGCGCCTAACGCCTTCAAACTGCGGCCGCCAGGCTTCGAGCGTGGCCCTACGTTCCTCATCATGAAGGAATATTGATGACCGATATCGCCCCCGGCGCCGCCCCTTCCACAAATGAGATCCCCGCCGACGATCCCCATCGCCGACTCGCGGTTTCCGATCTTGACGATCCGAACATGCGCCACATCTCGCTGGCGGGCGGCGCCTATACGATCCTGTTGACGGGCGCTGAGACGGGCGGCCGCTATTGCCTGATCGACATGCTTGTGCCGCCTGGCGGCGGACCGCCACCGCACCGTCACGATTTTGAGGAGATGTTCACGATCCTCGAAGGCGAGATCGAGCTGACTTTCCGTGGCGAGACTCACAAGGCGGGCGCCGGCGTCACTGTGAACATCCCCGCCAATGCGCCGCACGCGTTCAAGAACAAATCGGACAAGCCCGCGCATCTTCTGTGCCTATGCGCGCCGCCGGGCCAGGAGGAATATTTCATGGCCGTCGGCGATCCTATCGCTAGCCGCGCGGCGCGACCGCCAAAACTCAACCCGGCTGAGCTGACCGAGCGCCGCGAACGCGCAAAGGCGCTCGCCGCCCAATATCGTACGGAGTTTCTGGTATGAAGGTCCTGGTTCTGGGCGCGACGGGTGGCACAGGCCGTGAAATCCTGCGCGAAGCGACGGCGCAGGGTCATTCCGTCGTGGCGCTGGTGCGCTCGAAAGCGAAGGCGGAGGGACTGGCCGGCGCCGAACTCGTCGAGGGCGACGCGCGCGACGAAGCGGTTCTGTCGCGCGCCCTTGTCGGCTGCGACGCTGTGATCAGCTCTCTGGGCACGCCGGTGAGTCCGTTCAAGGAAGTCACGCTTCTTTCAACCGCGACGCGTGCGCTTGTGCGGGCGATGGATGGCGGCAAAGTCCGCCGTCTCGTCTGCATCACGGGCCTGGGCGCCGGCGACAGCCGCGGACACGGCGGCCTGGCTTTCGACATGTTGGTCATGCCGCTGTTCCTTCGCAAGGTCTATGCGGACAAGGATCGCCAGGAGGCTGTCGTGCGCGCCAGCGATCTCGACTGGGTGCTGGTGCGGCCCGTGGTTTTGAACGATAAGCCCGCCAAAGGCTCGGTGCGCGCGCAAACCGATCTCTCAGATATCCATGGCGGGAGCATCGCGCGGGCGGATGTCGCCAAATTCGTCGTTCAGCAACTGACCGACGATACATGGCTCCGCCGCGCGCCCCTCATCGCCTGGTGAGTTTTGCCGATGCGCCACTCGCCGCTCGCGGCTATCCGCGAGCGGCTGAGACCGTGGATGCCCGAATATCAGCAATCGGTCTTGGTCTTGGTTTCGCTGTTGCCCATTCCGTCCGTCCTGGTGACGGACTTGGACGCACAGCCGTTCGCGTCGGGCGGCGGGGCGTCGGCGGCGCGCCGTTCGATCACGACGGGGGCCTGGTCATGTTGAACCACGACAGGCGGCGGGTTATCGGTGCCGATAACGCACGCGCCGAGCGGCCCGATATGCGCGCCGACCGCGCAGTCGACACGTTGAACGTTGGACGCGGCGTAATGCGTAACTGGCAGCATCGTCGCCTGGGTGCTGGCTACGGAGGCCAATATTGCCCCGGCGCCGACGACGGTGGCGGCCGAGTAGCTCAATAATTGACGTATAGACATGACTTTTCCTTCCGTTTGCGCCTCAATGGCGATGGGTGAAGTGCGACGGATTGGAAGTCGCGGCTCAATAACGCGAAGCGGTCGAAAAGGCTCCGCACCGCGACCGTCATTCTTATTTGACGCGCGATTTCAGGGTCTTCGTCGGCGTGCAATAGCGGCGCTCCGCCCGCCATGATGATGAGCGTCATCTGCCGCTGGCAGTCTCGTCTTCGTCATAGCCGGGCCAAATTCGGCCATGAGGTACGTGGTTCGTAAAATCAGCGCAACCGAAGAGTCGCCCGGTGAGAGCTTTGGCCTCAGCTACTCGGCAGCCCCGGAATGTCCACGCCGAAAGCCTGCAGCAGTAGGATTGTGTTCAGCACAAGAATGAGCAGCGTTCCGAGGATCGCGGCGACATTGGTCAGGCGGCTGTTGGCGAAAGCGCCCATGATGTCTTTGCGGCGCGTGAACATCAGCAAAGCGATGACGGGCGCGGGCAGGGCGAGGCTGAGGATCACTTGGCTGACGACCAGCGCACTGGTCGAATTAACGCCGAGCGCGACGACGATGAAAGCGGGGATCATCGTGACGAGACGGCGAATGATGATCGGAATGCGGAAGCCGACAAAGCCCTGCATGATCATTTGCCCCGCCATCGTGCCGACCGCCGAACTCGACAGGCCCGAGGCCAGCAGCGAGACCATGAACACGCCTGCCGCGCCCGCGCCGAGCAGCGGCGTCAGCGTCGCATAGGCGGTCTCGATTTCGGCGACGTCGCTATGACCCTCGTGAAAGGCGCTCGCCGCCATCAGCAGCATGGCCATATTGACGAGGCCCGCGACGCCGAGCGCGATGACCACTTCGATGTTGGAAAAGCGCACGAGTTTGCGTCGCTCGCCGTCGTCGCGCGCCGGCGCGCGCGCCTGCGTCAGGCCGGAATGCAGGAAGATCGCATGCGGCATGATCGTCGCGCCGACGATGCCGACCGCGATCGTCAGGGCGCCGGCGTCAGGCAGTTGCGGCGCGAACGTATGGAATGTGGCCGCGCCCCAATCGATCGGTGCGACAAACATTTCGAGGAGATAGCAAATCGCAATCACGCCGACGAGACTGCCAATGATGATCTCCATCGGGCGAAAGCCGCGTCGATCGAACATTAGGATCGCATAGGTCAGCACCGCCGTGACCGCCATGCCGAGGATCAACGGGATGTGCAGCAACAGGGAAAGGCCGATGGCGCCGCCGAGGAATTCGGCAAGATCGGTCGCCATCGCCGCCACTTCGCTGACGATCCACAAGGCGTAGACGACGGGCTTGGGAAAATGTTCGCGGCAGAGTTCGGCGAGGTTGCGCCCCGTAACGATGCCGAGCTTGGCTGACAAAGCCTGGAACAGCATGGCGATGATATTGGCGGCGAGCACGACCCAGAGCAGCGCATAGCCGTATTTCGAACCCGCCTGGATATTGGTGGCGAAATTGCCGGGGTCCATATAGGCGATCGAGGCGATCACCGCCGGCCCGGCGAACAGCAGCGGGCTGAACCGACGCGCCTTGCCCGCCAGCACATCGCGAATGCCCTCGACGGTGCGATCCGTAATCCCCGTTCGCGCCATGACCTCGCTCATCGTCATCCTCAGGCTCCTTAACGTCTCTCCTGCACAATGTAGCCATTGCTACACCATAGTCAATAGGCTGTGAAACTGCGCCAGGGCTGGACGCCGTCGTCCGGCAAAACCGCAGTTGCATTTTGCAGCCAAGGCTGCATATCAAGAAGCGCGATCACATATTGTCACGGCGGCCGAAGGCATAACGTTGCGGCGGGTCGCGAGCGGGGGCGGTTTGGTTACGAAAAAGCGCAGCAAGAGTTCGGCATCCGCCAGCACGGAACTGGCGACCGAGCCCGTGCAGGCCGACCGCTTCAGCAAGGCGCGTTCAGCGCGCTCGGCCTCGATGCTTGAAGACTATACCGAACTGATCGCCGACCTGATCGCCGCCAATGGCGAAGCGCGTACCACCGACATCGCGCGCCGGCTTGGCGTCGCCCATCCGACCGCCAGCAAGACCATTGCGCGGCTGAAGCGCGAAGGGCTCGCGACGGCGCGCCCCTATCGCGGGATATTTCTGACCGAAGCGGGCCTCGCTATGGCCAATAGCGTGCGTCAGCGCCATCGGCTCGTCGTTGATCTCCTGATCGCCGTCGGAGCGCCGCGCGAGGCGGCGGAGGCCGACGCCGAGGGCATCGAACATTACGTGTCGGACGCGACGCTGCGCGCCTTCGAAGCGTTCCTGCATGGGCGCGGACAGCGCTAATGACCCTCCGAAGCTTTCAGCATCTGCCGGACCACTTCGCCGGTGCGCAGGTCATGCTGGAACATGATCTCGCCCGCCTTGCGGCCGTCGCGTTCGGCAAAGGCTTTCATCAGGAGATCGTGTTCAGCCATCGCCTCGGTCCAACGCGCCTGTGAGGCCAAAGCCGCGTGACGGCCGCGCCTTGCCTTGAGTATCAGCGAGGCGTGGGTCGCCTCCAGAATGGCGTTCTTGGCGGCAGCGACGATGGCGACGTGGATCTCGTTATTGAGCTTGAAATATTCATGGAGATTGCCAGCCTGATGATGGAGCGCCATGCGCTCATGCATGCGCTGGAGCCTGGCGAGTTCGCGCGACGTCATGCGCTCGGCCGCGAGTTCGCAAGCGTGGCGTTCGATGCCGCCGATCACCTCAAGAAGCTCGCTGATCGTTTTGGCGGACAGCGCCGCGACGCGGGCGCCGCGGCCTGGCAGAAGCTCCACCAATCCCTCCGTCGCAAGCAGCTTGACGGCCTCGCGCACAGGCGTCCGCGACACGTTGAGCGCTTCGGCCAGATTGAATTCATGCAACCTTTCGCCCACCGCAAGATCGCCTTCGATGATCATGTCGCGCAGACGATCCACCGCCGCTTCATGTAACGGGCGTTGCCGCGCCGGCCGCTTCTCCACATTGGGCGCTGGCCTTTCGGTCGGCGGCCGCCGTTTCAAGATGTTTTCAGTCGTCATCTTATGCGTCAGCTCTTGTGCCCAGATGTTGAGCAAGTTGAACAGTTTCTGATATTTTTGCATGCAGAAATTACAGTTTTTGCATGCATTCTTATGATCGCTATCGGAAAACTCTTATAATATCAATCTACTAATATCAACGCTATCGTTGGCACGGTGGATGCAAGGGGTTGCCGTCTAAGCCATGGCTGCGTTTGGCGCAGCGTCTCGTCCCCCGCCGCCTGGGTGCGCATCGGTCAGCGGGTTCCTGAAAGCAAGCATCTGAGGGCCGCCAATGGGCCTGACAACCAGGAGACTGCAATGAAAACATTCTTCCAGAGAATTGCTGAGCCCATTGAACGGCGAGGCGCTTCGGTTCTCGCTGCCGGCCTGATCGGTCTGGCGGCGCTGGCCCCGCCGCACGCCGCATCGGCTGAAGACCGGTTCGTTCCCGCCGCTCCCGAGGCCGGGGTCGAAATTCCGGCGGCGACGATCAAGTTCGGCATGCGGCCCTATGCCGACAATACATTCTACATCATCGGCATGAAGAAGGGCTGGTTCTCCGACGTCGGCATCAGCTTCGATCCGGCGCCCTATGGGTTGAAGGCTAATGACTCGAACGTGACGACGCTCCTGCTCAACGGGCAACTCGATTTGATCTCCGAATTCTGTCCGCTGATGCTGCCGACATACAAGGACGCGAACAAGCTCAAATGCATCGGCTTCACCGATAATTTCCTCGCTAATGCGATCCTCGCCAATCCCAAGCTCAAACTGAAGACGTTCAAGGAATATATCGCCGACGGCCTGAGTTTCGATGCGGCGCTGAAAGCGACGCTCGCGCCGATGAAGGGCAAGACGCTGGTCGGGGCGCCGCAGCTCAGCGATCGCGCCTTTGAGGAATATATCAACAAGACCTCCGGCGCTGATTTCAAGCTCGAGGTCGTGGACGACGCAAAATCGCTGGTGCTCGCCAAGGCGGGCCGTGAGGATTTCGTCAATCCAGAGGGCGCGCCGATCGTCTACACCCTGCGTCAGGACGGTTGGACCAATCTCGTCGACATCGGCGATCTCATCAAATACGGCCCCGGCGGCGTTGAATCGCCGATCGAGCCGCTGATCGGCATCGTCGGTCTCGGCGCCAATTCCGACTATGTCAACGCCCATCAGAACACGGTTCTGCGCTTCATGTCGGTTGTCTGGCGGATCATCGACGCGACCAAAGCCGACCCCTCGCTTTATGAGCTTCAGGCTCCTTATCTGAACTCGTTCGCCGGAACGAGTCTCGACGGCAAGGGCGTTGAGAGCACCGTCAACATCCTGCATCCCTTCACGACGTTCGACGCCGACAAGCAATATTACGACGACAAGGACAGCACGGTTTATTACGCCAATGTCTGGAGCGCGATCATCAAGGACTTTGAAGCGCACGGCATCATCCCGGCCGGCAAGGTCACGCCGGACGATGTCGTCTGGGGCGGCCCGATCTGGAAGCAGCTTGTCGATTACCGGGCGAAGACCGATGATCTGATGGCCAAGCTCAAAGGCATGACGCTTGCTTCGGACAAGCAGGCTTTGGCCGACAAGGCGAAAACGTTCTACGCCGACTATGACTTCCTCGACGCCTATCGCCTGGCGCTCGCGGCTTCGCAGTAAATAGTGACGTTCGTGAGAGGCGCAATCGGATGAGTTTGACCGCTCGATCAAAGACGCAGTCCGACCTATCGGGTTCGCTCTTTTCCCGGCTGAAAACCATGCTGGCGGCCCTTGATCCCTTCCAGATCGCCGGCGTGATCCTCTTCGTCGCTATCTGGCAATCGCTGACGCTCCGCTTGCCCGCGATCATCCTGCCGACGCCGCTCGGGGTCGTGGAGCGCCTGTTTGCTGATTTCCTGTCTGCGCCGGCGCTTTCGTATTACGGGGTCAGCGAGGCCAATCTCTATGGCAACCTCATCTACACCGCTGAGAATGTCGCCGTCGCGGTGATTGCAGGATCGGTCATTGGCATTTTGACCGGCCTGCTTTCCGCCCGCTTCGGCCTGATGCGCGCCATCGTCGACCCCATCATGATGACGGCGGGCACGGTGCCTATCCTCGTCGCCGCGCCATTTCTTTTGATCTGGTTCGGCGTTGGGCGCGCGAGCGCCGTCTGCCTCGTCGTCTTTTATGTCGCGGTTATCCTTTATGTGTTCGCGCAACGCGCCGCGACCAATCTCGATCCTGTTTACGAAGAATCCGCGCGCACGCTTGGCGCCACGCCACGCCAGATGGTGCGCGACATTCTCGTGCCCGCGACGGTTCCAGAAATCCTCGGCGGCCTCAGAATCGCGTTGGCGGGCGCCTGGGGCCTTGAGGCGATCGCGGAATTGCTCGGCTCGCAATCGGGCGTCGGCAAAGTGCTCGAAGCGCTTGCCGGCGCCACGGACCCGCAGGGCATTATGGCGACGCTGCTCGCGCTCGGGCTAACGGCGATCATTGTCGACGCGCTCGCCGCTTTGGCGGTCTCGCGCGCCGCGAGTTGGAGCGCCTCGGCGCGTTAGAGGTATGGCATGAACACTCGCGTCGATTCTCGCATGATTGAACTCGTTCATGTCAATCGATCGTTCAAACGCGCGGATGGCCAAACGGTTAAAGCCGTTCAGGATGTCTCCGTCGTTGTCGAGGAGGGGGAGTTCGTCTGTCTTGTCGGTCCGTCCGGCTGCGGCAAGAGCACGCTGCTGCAGATGGTGGCCGGTCTGCTCGAACCCTCCGACGGCGGCATCGCTGTCGCGGGAAAGGAAATCTCGGGCCCAGGCCGCGAGCGTGGCATGGTGTTCCAGAAAGACAGCGTGTTTCCCTGGATGCGCGTCATCGACAATGTCGAATATGGCCTCAAATGCAGAGGCGTCGCCGCCGCGCAGCGTCGCGACATCGCGCGCACCTATCTCGCACGTGTCGGCCTTGCGCATGTCGAAAGAGCGTGGCCGCGTGAATTGTCTGGCGGCATGCTCAAGCGCGTGGCGATCGCCACGGTGTTCGCCAATGGCGGCCGCGTCTTGTTGCTCGACGAACCGTTCGGCGCGCTCGACTATGTCACGCGGCGCCAGCTTCAGTCCGTCCTGCTCAACTTGTGGGACGAGGGCGGATCCGCCGCGCGCCGCACCATTCTATTCGTTACGCATGACGTCGACGAGGCGCTGGCGCTCGCCGACCGCATTTTGGTTTTTCACAGCGGGCGCCAGGTCGACGATCTCGCGGTGACCGCCGAACGACCGCGCACCGTCGATAGCCTGTTGCTGCCGGATATGGTCGCCATCAAACGCAAGCTACTGGCCCATCTCGGCCTCGAAGAGGGGTCAGCGGCCTCGAGGATCGCCGCGAGCCATGAGGCTGGGGTATGATTGCGACGACGCGCGCGCGGCGCGGTCGATGGATTTCCGTGGCGGTGTTCCTGGCGCTCGCCGTGATCTGGCAGATTCTGTCGATGGTCTACACGGTCGAAGCCCAGCCCGGAGAACCGATGATCGCCGGCTGGCAGATTCTCTTCACCAAGACGTTCCTGACGCTTTCAGACTATTGGCAGGGCGGCCTCGGCGTTCCCACTGTCGCCGACGGCGCCGAACGATCTTATCTTGCGGCGCTCCTTTCCGTTCTCTCGCATTCGGCCGACACCATCGGGCGGATGGCGCTCGGCCTCTTGCTGGGCGGCGCGGTTGGCTTGTTGTTGGGGCTCGCAGTGTCGTGGTCGCGGTGGACGCGCCGGCTGTTCGATTGGCCACTGCAGTTTCTGCGGACGTTGCCGCTTCTGGCGATGGTGCCGTTGTTTCAGCTTTGGTTCGGCACGTATTTTCTTGGCGAAGTTCTGTTTGTCGCCTATGGCATCGCGGTTATCGTCTTCGCCGGCGCGGTCAATGCCGTGCGCAATGTGCCGCAGATCTACATCGACAATGCGCGCTCCCTCGGCGCTTCGCGGTGGACGCTCTACCGGACTGTGATTCTGCCGGCGATTTTCCCCGCAATGCGCTCGACGATTCTGCTCAGTCTGGGCGCGGGCTGGAGCGCCGTGCTCGGCGCCGAATATCTGGGCGCCCAGTCGGGATTGGGCTTCATCATCGTCTACGCCCAGCAATTCGCCTATCTCGACCGCATGTTTTTCATCGCCTTGTTGTTCATTCTCTACACGTCGATCAGCTATTGGGCGATTGGCCGGCTCTCCGCCCGTCTGCTCGCCTGGGCTCCTCCTTCGCAACGCCGGTGATTCGATGACGAGAGAATTGTTGCGGCTTTCGGCAAGGGAATTGACGAGCGGGCTTAGCTCGGGCGCATGGCGCGCGACCGATGTGATGGCCGCCTATCTCGCCCGCATCGAGACATGCGAATCCGCGGTCCGCGCCTGGGCATGGATCGATCGCGACAAGGCGATGTCCGATGCGGCGCGGGCGGACAAATTCCGTGCGAGCGGGGCCACTCTTGGATCGCTGCATGGCTTGCCGATCGGCGTCAAAGACATCATCGACACGGCCGATATGCCGACCGAATACGGCACGCCGATCCATAAGGGGCGACGGCCCAAAGCCGATGCGACGATCGTCGCTCGGCTCAGATCCGCCGGGGCGATCATCCTCGGCAAGACGGTCACGTCGGAGCATGCGGTGTATGTAGCGGGGCCGACGCGCAATCCACTGGATATCGCGCGCACGCCAGGGGGATCTTCAAGCGGTTCGGCCGCCGCCGTCGCCGCTGGAATGGCGCCGGTCGCGCTCGCGACGCAGACGAACGGTTCGATAATCCGGCCGGCGTCATTCTGCGGCGTTGTTGGCTATAAACCCGGTCTCGGCTTGCTGCCCCGCACCGGAATATTGAAACAATCGACTCTTCTCGACCATCCCGGGATCGTCGCGCGCAACGTCGCGGACGCCGCTCTGGTCGTCGAGACGATCGGCGGCGAAGAGACCGGCGACGAGCAGACTTTGGGTTCATCGGCGGCCGGATTGCTGGAGGCGGCGCTCCAGAAAGGGCCTCGCCCGCGCTTCGCCTTCGTGCGCGGTCCATATTGGCGCCGCGCCGATTCGCAGACGCGCGACGCTTACGAGGCCTTCGCGAGTCAGTTGGATGCTGAGGTCGATGTTGTCGATTTGCCGTCCGCCTTCGATAGCGCGGTGGAAATTTTGGGCGTCATCATGGATTCCGGCATCGCCCGTGCTTATCGCGAGGATTTCGCCAGCGCACGCTCGCTGATGGCGGATGTGCTGGTGCGCATCATCGAGCATGGGCGAAGCATTTCCGCCGTCGAATTGCTCGATGCGTTTGCCGCCCGTGAAGAGCTGAGGCGTTTGTTCGACGCACTCGCGGCTGCCTATGACGCCGTCCTGACGCCCGCCGCTTGCGGCGTCGCGCCGTTTGTCTCGGAGGGAACCGGCGACCCGATTTTCGCGACAATCTGGACGCTGATCGGCGCGCCCGCCATCACGCTGCCGCTATTGAAAGGCGCCGGGGGCCTGCCGCTCGGCGTCCAACTCGTCGCCGGAACGCGCCAGGATGCGCGTCTCCTGAAAGCGGCGGCATGGCTCGAGCGCGCTTGGGAAGGCTCCTCATAGCGCCGCAACAAAGGATGGCCATTCGGTCCTCTCGATACGCCACACGAAAGCGGTAAACATTCAAGCGGAGGCGCCTTTGCGCATTTTGGTTTTGAATCCCAACACCACCGAATCGGTCACGGCCTTGATGATTGAGGCTAGCCAATCCGTGGCGGCCGCGGGGACGGAACTGGTTCCCATGACTGCAAAACGTGGCCTGCCGTATATTTCGACGCGCGCCGAAGCGCAGATCGGCGGCGCGATCGTGCTCGAAATGATCGCCGAGGCGCATCGCAGCGTCGATGCGGTCGTTATCGCCGCTTACGGCGATCCAGGCTTGCTTGGTGCGCGCGAATTGTTTGACATACCGGTAATTGGGATATCGGAAGCCGCGATGCTGACGGCTTGCATGCTCGGCCAGCGCTTTGCTCTTGTCGCTCTTTCGACGGCTTTCAACGGCTGGTATCGCGATTGCGTCGAGATGCACGGCCTGACTGGGCGCTGCGCCGGAATTTATGGTCTCGACCAGTCTTTCACGTCGATCGCCGATGTTCAGGATGAGAATCTTGAGGCGCTGGTGGCGCTCGCCAAGGGCGCCATCGAGGCTCAGGACGCCGACTCGATTATTTTTGCCGGTGCACCGCTCGCCGGGCTTGCGCGGAAAGTGCGTGAGAGAATTCCCGCGCCGATCATCGATCCCATCGCCGCGGCGGTTAAACAGGCCGAAGCGCTGATCGCGCTGGCGCCCCGCAAGGCGCCCCTCGGCTCGTTCAAGCGGCCCGCCGCCAAGACTTCCGTCGGCCTGCCCGCCTCGTTGTCCGCTTATATCGCGCAATTGGAGGATCGGCGCGGCGCATAGCGCCCCGCGCAGCGATCTAACTCTTCCCTCTGTTCTGCCTGTTGTCGATCAGGTCGGTCACCACGCCGGGGTCGGCGAGAGTCGAGGTGTCGCCGAGCGCGCCATATTCGTTTTCGGCGATCTTGCGCAGGATGCGGCGCATGATCTTGCCCGAGCGCGTCTTGGGCAAGCCCGGAGCGAACTGGATGAGGTCGGGCGAGGCGATGGGGCCGATTTCCTTGCGCACCCAGCCGATCAGCTCTTTACGCAAAGCTTCGGTGGGCTCCGTGCCCGCCATCAATGTGACATAGGCGTAGATCCCCTGGCCCTTGATGTCGTGGGGATAGCCGACGACCGCGGCTTCCGACACCTGGGCGTGCGCGACCAGCGCGCTCTCGACTTCCGCCGTGCCCATGCGATGGCCCGAGACATTGATGACGTCGTCGACGCGGCCGGTGATCCAGTAATAACCGTCCTCATCGCGCCGGCAGCCGTCGCCGGTGAAATATTTGCCGGGATAGGTCTTGAAATAGGTCTGCACGAAGCGCTCGTGGTCGCCATAGACCGTGCGCATCTGGCCGGGCCAGGAATCGGCGATGACAAGATTGCCTTCGGCGGCGCCGTTGAGCACGACGCCGTCAGCGTCGACGATTTGCGGCTGCACGCCAAAGAACGGTAGCGTCGCGGAACCCGGCTTCAGCTTCGTCGCGCCGGGCAGTGGCGTGATGAGAATGCCGCCGGTCTCGGTCTGCCACCAGGTGTCGACGATCGGGCAGCGGTTGTCGCCGACAACGCGGTGATACCATTCCCACGCTTCAGGGTTGATCGGCTCGCCGACCGAGCCGAGCAGACGCAAAGAGGCGCGGCTGGTCTTTCTGACGGGCGCTTCGCCTCCACCCATCAACGCCCGGATGGCGGTCGGCGCGGTATAAAATATGTTGACCTTGTGCTTGTCGACGACTTCCCAGAAACGGCTGGTCGTCGGGTAATTGGGAATGCCCTCGAACATCAGCGTCGTCGCGCCATTGGCGAGCGGGCCATAGACGATATAGCTGTGCCCTGTCACCCAGCCGACATCGGCCGTGCACCAGTAAATGTCGCCTTCGTGATAGTCGAAGACATATTGATGGGTCATCGAGGCGAACACGAGATAGCCGCCGGTCGTATGCACGACGCCCTTGGGCGCGCCGGTCGATCCAGAGGTGTAGAGGATGAACAGCGGATCTTCGGCGCCCATATGTTCGGGCGGGCAATCGTCCGAGGCGCGCTCCATCGCCTCGTTGAGCCACACGTCGCGAACGGGATTCCAGGCGACCTCGTCGCCGGTGCGCTTAACGACCAGCACATGTTTGACGCAGCCGGCCTTGTCAGCCGCGATATCGACATTGGCCTTGAGCGGCACCTTGCGGCCCCCGCGCAGGCCCTCGTCCGCCGTGATCACCACGGCGGATTCCGCGCCTTGAATGCGGCCGGCGAGCGCATCGGGTGAAAAACCGCCGAACACGACGGAATGGATCGCGCCGATCCGCGCGCAAGCCAGCATGGCGTAGGCGGCTTCGGGGATCATCGGCATATAGATTGTGACGCGGTCGCCTTTTTTGACGTCGTGCGCGCGCAACACATTGGCGAGGCGCGAGACCTGGACGTGCAACTCCGCGTAGGTGATGCGCCTCGACTCGGCGGGATCGTCGCCTTCCCACAGAATAGCGGTTTGTTGCGCGCGCTTGGGCAGATGACGATCGATGCAATTATGGGCGACGTTGGTCAGCCCGTCTTCGTACCATTTGATCGAGACGTTCTTGGAGTCGAACGACGTGCGCTTGACTTTGGCGAAGGGCTTGAACCAGTCGATGCGCTTGCCTTGCTCGCCCCAGAACCCATCGGGGTCCTTGATCGAGCGGGCGTAAAGCTCCTGATAACTCGCCTCGTCGACCCAGGCGCGCTTCTCCCATTGCGCGGGAACGTCATACACCTTGCCGGACAATCTGCACCTCCCTGGGCGTCGCGCTTCGTGCGCGTCTTGCTCGCTGCTTCAGCTATTATGTCAAAGATGGCTGATTTGCGACAAGCGGCGCCTCATGATCCTTTGGTCTAACCCATGGATCGATCGCAGCACCCGCTCGTCGACCTTCACAATCCGCCCATCTTGCAAACAATCTTCCACTCCACCTCCGTCACCGGCTGGACGGAAAGGCGGGAAAGTTTCACCAGCGCCATTTCGGCGAGGCGCTTTTCAGCCTTGACGGCCTCAAGCGTCACTTCATGGGGCAGGGCGCGGACCGCGCGGATGTCGACCATGCCGAATTTGCCCGTCTCGTCGGTGGGATCGGGATGATAGAGCTTGATGACCTCGACGATGCCGACGACCGCCTTGCCTTCGTTGGAATGATAGAAGAACCCCTGTTCGCCGAGCTTCATCGCCATCATATTCAGCTTGGCCGCATGATTGCGCACGCCGTTCCAGGTCGTGCCCTTGGCGCCTGCTTCAATCTGCTGCGCGAAAGACCAGGCGGAAGGTTCGCTTTTGAAGAGCCAGTGAGCCATAGGCGTTTCCCGTTCGCGGCGCAGGCTATTGGAACGTCGCTCGCCCGTAAAGTTCAAGTTCAGTCTTCCGCTCTGGCCGGCCGCGCAAGCAGCGCGCCGACGGCCGCGCGCACATCCTGCTCGCCTTTCATCACCGCCTCCACGCTGGCGGCGATCGGCATTTCGACGCCGCGCGCGCGGGCCATTTCCAGCAGCGCGCGGGCGGTTGTCGCGCCCTCGGCGAGCTTGCCGGCGGAGGCTTCCGCTGCGCTTTTCCCGCGCCCCAACGCCACGCCAAATGCAAAATTGCGCGATTGCGGCGATGTGCAGGTCAGCACAAGGTCGCCAAGACCCGACAGACCCATCAGCGTTTGCGGCCGCGCCCCGAAGGCGGCGCCAAAACGCGACAGTTCCGCAAAACCGCGCGCGATCAACGCCGCGCCCGCGCTCGGTCCCAGTCCGAGGCCGGAAGCGATGCCGCAGGCGATCGCGAGAACATTCTTCGCGGCGCCGCCGATCTCGACGCCGCGCACATCGGTCGAGTGATAGAGCCGGAAGCTAGGGCTATTCAGGGCCAGCGCGAGCGCGCGCGCCCGCGGCTCGTCCGCGCAGGCGAGCGTCACGGCCGTGGGCAAGCCGGCGGCGACGTCGCTGGCGAAGCTCGGTCCGGAAAGAATCGCGGCGGGGCGGCCCGGCGCCGCCTGCGCGAGAACCTCCGTCATGAACAGGTCGGAGCCAAGTTCGATGCCTTTCGCGCATGCCACCAGCGGCGCGCCGCTTGGCAGGATACGGGCCAATTGATCGGCGACAAGGCGCGTGGCCTGAGCTGGAACGACGACGAGCGCCGCCTCGCATTGCGCGAGGGCGCCGATGTCCGCGCTGACGACAACGCTGCTCGCGAGGGCGGCGCTCGGCAAATGCGCGCTCTGACGGGTTTGAACGAGGCCCCGCATCGCGTCCGCGCCGCGCCCCCAAAGGATCACGCGCCGCCCGGCGCCCGCCGCGACATTGGCTAATGCGACGCCCCATGCGCCGGCGCCGGCGACGCCAATCGTCGAAATGGGATTCAAAACGCCGCCTCCACCGTGGCCCTCACGCCTTGCCGTTGAGCGATCGTTCGACCTTGGGGTCGAGCGGCCAGCGTGGGCGGGCCGCGACGCCAAGATCGTCTTTAAGGCCGAGCCGGAGGCGCTCGATTCCCGCCCAAGCGATCATCGCGCCATTGTCCGTGCATAGATTCTGCGGGGGAGCGACCAGTCTGATGCCCGCTTGGGCGCAGAAACGCGCGAGCGCCTCGCGAATCGCCCCGTTGGCCGCTACGCCCCCGGCAATCACCAAGGCGTGCGGCGCGCCCGCTCTTTCCTGGAACAGTTTGAGGCCGACCCGCATCCTGTCTTCGATCACGTCGACGACGGCCGCCTGGAAAGACGCGCAGAGATCGGCGATATCTTGCGGCCGCAGCGGCGCAACGCTCTCGGCGGCGAGGCGCGTCGCGGTTTTCAGGCCGGACAGCGAAAAATCCGCGTTGGGGCGGCCAAGCAGCGGGCGCGGCAGGGCAAAGCGCGTCGGGTCGCCCGCCCTCGCGCTCGCTTCTATCGCGGGTCCGCCGGGATAGGGCAGGCCGAGCATTTTGGCCGTCTTGTCGAACGCTTCGCCTATGGCGTCATCCATCGTCGTCCCGAGCCGGTCGAAGTCGCCCACGCCTCTTACGCCCAGAATCTGGGTGTGTCCGCCCGAGGCGAGCAACAGCAGATAAGGGAACGCGACATTGTCGGTGAGGCGCGCGGTCAGCGCATGAGCCTCCAGATGATTGACCGCCACAAAGGGTTTGCGCGCCGCCAGAGCGAGGCCTTTGCCCGTCATCAGCCCGACCAGCACGCCGCCGATGAGGCCGGGGCCGGCCGCCGCGGCGATCCCGTCGAGATCCTTGACCTCAAGTTTCGCCCTTTTCAGCGCCCGCGCGACCAGATGGTCGATGGCGTCGATATGCGCGCGCGCCGCGATCTCCGGCACGACGCCGCCATAGGCGGCATGGGCGGCGATCTGGCTCATCACCTCGTCGCTGAGAATTTCTCCGCCCCCTTCGGGACGGAGCCTGACAACCGCCGCGGCGGTTTCGTCGCAAGTCGTCTCTATGCCCAGAACGCGCATTTTGGTTCCGCAAACTCCATGGCGAGGCGCTTCGCTTTCGCGCCGCGCGGTCGCATCCTATAATCATTGCAGCCCTGCATCTTAAGGCGAATAGTCCAGTTGGAGCGCGATTGCGACCCCTGATCCAAAACTTGTCGCGGCCGCCCGCGCGATCGCAGCCCCTGGCGCCGCTTGTCATGGCCCCGCGTTGAGCCTTCGCGTCGCCCTGATGCGGCCGATCGCCGCCGCTGAACGAAGCGCGACGCTGTTGCGCGCGCGGGGGTTCGAGCCGGCTTTTGCGCCTGTCATGCAAATTGTGGCGACGGGCGCCGAGCCGCCCGACGAGAATTTCGACGCCGTCATCGCGACAAGCGCCAACGCCTTCGCCTTCCTTTCGGCGGAGGCGCGCGACCGTTTGGCCAAGCTCAGGCTCTATGTCGCGGGCGAACGGACAGCCGCGGCCGCGCTGGCCGCCGGATTCGCCGGGACCGATGAGATCGCCGCCGACGCGCGCTCGCTGGCGGCGCTGCTGGCCGCGCGGCCGCGCCCGTCGCGCTTTCTTTACCTGGCCGCGCGCGATCGCAAAAGCGACATCGAATCAGTCCTCTGCGCCGCCGGGCACGGCGTCGTCGCCATCGAAGTCTATGCCGCCGAGGCGCGGCCCGCATGGAGCGCCAGTGAGACGCAGACGTTCGCCTCCTGCGCTGCGGCGTTGCATTATTCGCGCCGCAGCGCTGAACTGACCATTGCATTGGCCGAACGCGCCGGCCTTGGCGAAGGCCTGCGCGCGACATTGCATGGCTGCATATCGAAGGATGCGGCCGAGCCATTGCGCTCGATCGGCGCAAAGCGGATTGTCGTCGCGGCTGGCGCACAGGAATCCCTGCTGATCGATGCGCTGAGCTTAGCGACCAGAATTTCTTAGGAGCAGATCATGACGAAAGTTCTCGTCCTCTATTATTCGAGCTATGGCCATATCGAGACGATGGCCCATGCGGCGGCCGAAGGCGCGCGCGGCGCCGGGGCGCAGGTCGATGTCAAGCGCGTCCCCGAACTCGTGCCTCCCGAAGTTGCGAAATCCTCGCATTTCAAGATCGATCAGGCGGCCCCGCTCGCCACCATCGACGAACTCGCCAATTATGACGCGATCATCTTCGGGACGCCGACACGCTTTGGCAATATGGCGGCGCAGATGCGCAATTTCCTCGATCAGGCCGGCGGCCTCTGGTTCCAGAACAAGCTTGTGGGCAAGGTCGCTTCGGTTTTCACGTCGTCGGCGACGCAGCATGGCGGCCAGGAATCGACGATCCTGACGTTCATCCCGACAATTCTTCATCTCGGCATGATCTATGTCGGACTGCCTTATACATTCAGCGGGCAATTCGGCCATGAAGAGGTCAAGGGCGCCTCGCCCTATGGCGCCTCGACGATCGCCGGCCCCGACGGCTCTCGTCAGCCTTCGGCGGTCGAGCTTGAGGCGGCGCGTTTTCAGGGCGCTCATGTCGCGCAGATCGCGGCGAAACTCTCGGCCTGATTCGGCGCGTCCAAAGGGCGCGTCCGGCGCGGGTTTCCTTCCCTTGCCGCCTCCCTTATAGGATGGGGCGAGCAAGGAAACGAGCGCATGGCGGACGAGACGAGCCAGGACCAGCCCCCCGATCTTGACGGCGCCGCGACTCCCAATCGCGACCGGCGGCCGGAGCCGCCGGTCGTTATCGAGGGCGAGGCCGTTGAGACGCCGGAGAGCGTCGAAGCGCCTCCTGTCGTTGAGGCGATGGCTGTCGATCGGGAGCCTGCCGGGGAGCCGCCCGCCGAACCGCCGCCTGCTGAACCGCCGCCCGCCGGAGCGCGTCCGATCCTGTCGGCGGCGATTGGCGCCATTGTCGGCGCCGTTGTCGCCGCCGCCGGGCTGTGGTTTCTCGGGCAACGGTCCGCCGCCGACCCCGATGTCGTTTCGCGGCTCGAAAATCTCGAGCGAAATCCGCCCCCGGCGCTCGCTGCGCTGGACAAGCGCGTCGGCGCGCTTGAAGCGACGTTGAGCGGCGCGCCCGCCAAAGCCGCGACGGCCGCCTATGGGCAACGCATCGCGGCGTTGGAATCGGCGGCGCTCAGCGCCAAGGCCGCAGCGGACACCAACAAAGATGCGCTTGCCGCGGCGCAAGCAGCCCGCGACGATGCGGCCAAGGCGCTCGCGCTGGCGACCGCAGCCGCCAATAGCGCGAATGGAGCCGCGGGCGCCGCCGCGCCGGCTATTCAGCCAAGCGCGGACGCCAGCGGGCTCGAAGGCCGCGTCGGCAAGCTGGAAGCGGGTCTGGGCGCGCTCGATCATCCCCCCGTCGATCTTACGCCGCTCAATCAGAGACTCGATAAGCTTGAGAGCGCGCTCGCCGCGCCCAAGAGCGAGAACCGCGTCCCCGCCGAACCCGCCGCCCCGCGCCGCGATGGCGCGGGTCTGGCCGTGGTCGCGCAAGCTTTGATCGATCGTCTTGGCGCCGGCGCTCCCTTCGCGTTGGAGCAAACGGCGCTGGAGCATTTGGGCGCCGATCCCGCCAAACTGGCGATTTTGAAGCCGTTGGCCGAAAAAGGCGCGCCGACGGCGAGCGTCCTGGCGATCGATTTCGGAAAGATAGCGCCCGCCATTCTGGCGGCGACGGCTCCGCAAAGCTCTGGCGGCGTGGTGGATCGGCTGCTCGCCAATATGAGCAAGGTGGTGCGCGTGACGCCAGTCGGCGAGGTCGCGGGCGATGATCCAGCGGCGCTGGTTTCGCAGATTCGCGCGGCGCTCGGGCGCGGCGAGATCGCGCCGGCTGTCGCGGCCTGGGCGCGCTTGCCCGAATCCGCTCGGCAGGCTTCGCAGGAATGGGCGAGCGCAGCCCAATCCCGGCTTGACGCCGACAAGGCGGCGCAGAGCGTTCTTGACGATGCGATGGGGCTGCTCGCCTCGACGAAGAATTGAAACGTCCGATTGGCTTTGACTTTGGCGAGCTCTTTGCTTGCTTCCCCATTGGCCGGCGCGCGGCATAAAGCTGATCTGTAAGCGGAGAAGATATGGTTCGCCTGTTGGTGTTTCTCGCGCTGCTCTGTCTGGCTGGTCTCGGTCTGGCGTGGTTCGCCGATCAGCCCGGGCTGGTTACGCTCAATTTGCCGCGATATCACGTGGAAACGTCGCTTTTTTATGCGACGTTGGCTGTGGTTGTGCTGGCGATCGTCATCGCATTCCTCTGGGGGATCATCCGGTTTGTTTTCCGCATTCCCTCGTTGGTCTCGCTGGCCAAAAGGGCGCGCCGCCGTGAGAAGGGCTTTGCAGCCTTGTCGCGCGGCATGGTGGCGGTCGGCTCGGGCGATGCGCGCGCGGCGAGCCGCCATGCGGCCGAAGCGCACCGGCTGATCGGCGCGGAGCCGTTGACGCGTCTCTTGCGCGCGCAAGCGGCGCAACTGGCCGGCGACCGCGCGGGCGCCGAGTTGGCGTTCAAGGACATGCTGGACGGCAGCCACACGCATGCGCTCGGCTTGCGCGGCCTGCATGTGGAGGCGCGCCGGCGCGGCGACCATGAGGCCGCTCTCGATTATGCGGCCCAGGCGCACAAACACGCGGCTCTTCCCTGGGCGGGCCAGGCGGTTCTCGACGACCGCGCGGCGCGCGGCGATTGGGCGGGCGCGCTGGCGGCGGTCGAGACCAACGCCGCGGCCAAGCTGATCGACAAGCCTGCCGCCAATCGCCTGCGGGCGGTGCTCAAGACCGCGATCGCGCAGGAGCGCGCGGAGCGCGAGCCGCAGGCCGCGCTGGCGCTCGCGCAGGAGGCGACGCGTCTGGCGCCGGGCCTCGTCCCCGCCGCGGCGCTGAACGGGCGCCTGACCGCCGCCGCCGGCGATTACCGCCGCGCCGCCAGGATCCTCGAGACGGCCTACGAAAAGACGCCGCATCCCGACCTCGCCGCCGCCTATTTGCGGATGCGGCCCGGCGATTCGGCCGCCGACCGCCTGACGCGCGCGCGCGGTCTCGCGCGCCTCGCCCCCAATGATCCCGAAAGCCGGTTGACGATCGCGCGCGCCGCGCTCGAGGCGCGCGATTTTGACAGCGCGCGCGCGGCCGTCGCGCCCCTGCTCGATCCGGAGGCCGCGTCGGGACGGCCCAGCGTCCGCGCGTGCCTGCTGATGGCCGATCTCGAGGAGACGCAGGGCGCGCCCGGCGCCGTGCGCGAATGGCTGGCGCGCGCCGCGCGCGCGCCGCGCGATCGCGCCTGGATCGCCGACGGTTTTGTCAGCGACCTCTGGGCGCCCGTCTCGCCGGCCGGCAAGCTCGACGCCTTCGTCTGGCGCACCCCCGAGGAGCGCCTGAGCGCGCCGGACGCGCCTTTGCCAGTCGCCGCGGCCCCGGCGCTTGTCGGGCCCTCCAGGGAGGCGGAGGATATCGTCGAGCCGGTTCCGGCGATCGCGACCACGATTTTGGCGCCGTTGGTCGTCGACGCCGCGCCGATCCCCGTCAGCCCGAAAGTCGACGCCCCCGCGCTTCCCGATATCCCCCCCAAACCGCCGGACGACCCCGGCGCGCCGCCGGCCGCTGCCAAACGAAGCGGATTCCGGCTTTTTTCATGAAGCGGCAGGCGCTTCGTCGCCGGGCCTCAGGCGCGCCATCGCCTCCAGAGCGGAACGGCGCAGAGACTGGCGATGGAATAGCCGGGGAATAGCCGGGGCGCTCGAAGGACCCAACAAAATCCTCGCTAAGTCCTTGATTCTCGCCGGCGCGGAAGCGCATTTCCATCCGCGAAACGAGCGATATCAATGGGTTAAGCCCGTTTTGCCTTCCCCATCGCGTTTTCGGGGCGTGGAACAGGCGCGACGCGCCTTGCAGCGCGCCCATCGGCGCCGCCGGGGCGGCATTGGCGTGAGCCGTGCGCCTTGACCAGACGATCAAGCTTTCTGGTGAATGGGACGGGCCGATCAAACCGTTCCTCCATGGAAGCGCGCTTTGGAAATAGAGACAAGAAGATTAGCATAAATTCCTATTTTCAGAAATGAAAATGCCGCTTCCTCTCGCTCCGTCCCCGGCGGGCGACGGCGATGGGCGCCCCAATCGGTCCGAGCGCAGAAATGTTGCGGCGCGTTACGGCAAAAACCCCAAATTAACCAAGTATTAAGGTTAATAACCAATAACAGGTGTGCCGGATCGACACATTGACGCCGCGCGCCGGATCGGGCCGTGCGAACGTCAGGAAAAACGAAGAGCCGGGATTTTAGATCGTCAAGCCGATTCGCGGCGCCAGCGCGAGTCATTCAGGGTCTGGGGAAGCCATCCATGTCTTCACTTCTTACAAATTCAGCCGCCCTTACGGCATTGCAGTCGCTCAATATGACGCAGCAGAATCTGGCGACGACCCAGAATCAGATTTCCACCGGCTTGAAGGTCGCTAGCGCGTCGGACAACGCGGCCTATTGGTCGATCGCCCAGAGCATGTCGTCCGACACCGGCGTCCTTGGCGCGGTCAATGATTCGATCGCCCAGAGCCAGTCGATCCTGGGCGCCGCGACAGCGGCGATCAACAATGTCATCACCACCATCCAGAGCATCCAGACCGTTCTTGGCGAAGCGGAAAATCCGAGTTCGGACAGCGCCACGATCGCCACGCTCAACACCACCCTGCAGTCGCTCGGCCAGCAGTTGACCTCGGCGGTCAACAGCGCCTCGTACAGCGGCGTCAACTTGCTCGACGGTAGCCAGACAGGCGCGCTGAGCTTTGTCTCCGGCTATAATGTGAGCGGCGCCGGCGTCGCCAGCTTCGACACCATTTCGTTGGCGGCGCAGGCTCTGACCGGTACCGGCGGCGTCGCATCGACGACCGTGCAACCCAATGTGACCAACGCCACCACCATCGCCGGCATCGCGGCTCTCGTCGCCAATACCTACACCGCCAGCTATGGCGTCGACGCGATCACGACAACCGCGGATTCCACCACGGTCTCCTCCAAGAGCCTCTCCGGCGTGACCACCACCACCACCTACAGCGGTCTCGACGCCAACGGCAATGCGACCACGATCGCTCTTGCGGGAACGGGCGGCGGCTCGCTCAGCGTCAGCGTCACGACGACGCCAGCGGCTGGTCTGTTCACCCAGGGCACGACTAACCTGACGAATATCGTCACGAGCACGACGGCGGCGGCTCAGCAGATGACGGATGTCAGCGCGGCGTTGACGGCGATCACGAGCTATTCCTCGATCATCGGCTCCATCACCAACACCCTGACCAATGCGGCGACTTTCAATTCCGCGCTGTCGGACAATTACACGACCGGCATCGGCGCCCTCGTCGACGCCGACATGAACCAGGCCTCAACCCGCCTGCAGGCCCTGCAGACGCAGCAGCAGCTCGGCGTCCAGTCGCTGTCGATCGCCAACCAGAGCAGCCAGCTTATCTTGAAACTGTTCCAGTAGTCTTAGTGGGGCAGGGCGGAGGGTTCTGGGGTTCTGCCGATTACGGCCGGCGGAGTCCTTTCCGCCGCCAGCACGATCGGGCTCTAAGCGGCGGCAGGCGTCCTGCGTCAATCGTTTCTTCCATACCAAGCGGAGATCGCAGCGCCGAGCGGCGTTTGAAGGCTTGCCGACCCGTCCAGCATTGTCCTATAAGGCCGCGTCCGCGTCGCCTTAATTAAGGTCGGCGCCTATGAAGCGCCTGGGCATAGCTCCAAAAGAAGCTAACCCATTGGAATGCCGCAATAGCTCAGCTGGTAGAGCACCTCATTCGTAATGAGGGGGTCGGGGGTTCGAATCCCTCTTGCGGCACCAGCAAAATCAAATAGATACGATATAATTTGATTGACGCTGCGACGTGATGTCGCCACGAGCGACCGCATGGCGACCATCGCGGGATCCGAGGTTGTGGCGCAAACGTTGGAGGTCGAGCCGATCCGCGGCTTGGAAGTCATCGGCGATCACGCGGTGAGCGCCGCATTCCAAATCTCAGGTGCGGTTTTGCTCTTGGCGCGAAGCTGGCCGAGTTTGAACTGACTCTTTTTGATCCGATGCATGAGTTCAATGCCGGCGATCGCCGTTGCGGATGTTGCATCGTCAACCTTTGACAGTGCGAAGTGAGGGCCGCGGAGCCTTCACTTCGGCATACTGCCCCCGGCAAAATGCGAGCGGCTTTAGCGAGGTTGCAGCAAAAGCTTCGACGCGTCCGAAGAGAACCATGGGGTCTCCCGCGTCGACCCGATGTACCGTGCAGTCAAACCAGGTCAGGCCGTCGCTGAGCGCCGGCGCGCCCGTATGGAAGACATCGTGATCGATGTTCGCGAATTTGTCGGTGTCGCCGTTCGATGAAAATGCCCGAGAACGCCTTCGCTCGATCTTAGGCGCCAATTTTTAAACGAATGGAGTCCAAATTCTCCGGATGAAACTCGCATCCGGAACGTTCCGAGCCCGCCGGAGCGCCAAGTTCTGAGCGGCCTGCGTTCGCATGAGCGCGGCGAGAGCGACTCAATGCCTGGTTGAGAAAGGAAATGCGAATTGGCTGCACGTCATCCGCCGAATTCCGGCTTCAGATCGCGCAAGAAAGCTTCGCCGGCCAAACTTCTGATCTCACTTGGCCCCATCGCGGCCTTCGCGACATTGATCGCGCGCAGTCCGAGATACGCTGGGCTGTTTGTCGCGTTGCCCGTTGCAGCCTTGATCGGTTTCTGTCTATTTGGCTATTTCGGGTCCGGTGGGTCGGGGGCGCATCACATTGACCCCACAGCGCTCGCGCAGGCGGGGCAGACTGCTGTGGCGCAATCGGAGACCCAAAGTCCCCGCCAAAATCAGGCGGTCGCCTCAGCGCCGCCAAGCCCGGACAAGGACAACAAAGCGTCGACCACTCCGACGAATGTCGCCTTGGCGAGGTCGATCTCGGCGGCGCGGGACCCGGCGCTCGAGAATTGGTTCATCGCCTCATATCTGAGATGCTGGACGCCGCCGGCGAACCTCCCTTCAGGCGAAAAATATGGCGCAGAAATTAGGGTCGTCCATAAAGTCGACGGCTCGCTCGCAACGGCGCCCCGGCTCGTGAATCCTCCGATAGATCCCGTATGGCGCCCCTACGCCGATAGCGCGGTGCGCGCAGTGACAAAATGCAACCCCCTTCACGTACCGCCCCAATATGTGGCGCAATTCGATCAATGGAAAAAAATTACGCTGCATTTCTAGTTAGAAACGCTTAGCCGCTCTCGATTACAGCGCGACTAAATCGCGTACGATAGGCCAATCCCAGCGTAAGCGGTGCGGTGCGCGATCTGGCTTGTGCGCGTTGGCTCGCAATTTGCTTTCGCCAGCGCACGTAGCGGTTTGCCGGCTCTGCGAGCTGTCTTGGTCCTGAGAGGCTGGTCGATTCAAATCGGCATTCGGATCGCTCGAGCACGCATATTCAGCCATCACCAAAAACGCTGAGCCAAAGCGACAGCGAGCAAGCTGCTCAATGCGACGACGACGAGGCAGAGATAGAATGTCGTCGCGCTTTGGCGCTCTTGGTCAGACCGCCGGGGCCGCATTCTCATGATCGCCCCTCGGTAATTTCACGTCGGATTCGCCTTCGACGAACTTGATTCCGAAGGAGTCCAAAGGGCTCCTGAGGTCATCAAGAACTGCTGGGGCCGGCAACCGCTTGCGGGTTTCAAGAAGCGCGATGACGGAACTGGGTGCGTTGGATCGGCGGGCTAACTCGGCTTGAGTCCAGCCCAAGACGCCGCGCGCGGCCTTGATCCGCGCAGGCGCAATGGTCATCTCGTCGCCTCCTTGAGTCGCAGGGGGGCCCTCGTATTCGTAGCGCCGGGCTTATCGATGGCGCAGGCGCAGGCGGGCCGCCACGTACTGATTGTCCGCGGCGGCCCAGGCCGCGACGGGCTGGGGGGCTATCATCGCGACGGCAATTCAATATCAGAGGTGCGCATCAATCGTCGCGCCCGATGATATTAAGTTTTGTGACAATCGGGACGCCGAGGCTCCCCGATGACCTCAATGTTTGCGTCAAAATTGTCCCAGGCTCAAATTGTAAAGCCCGCTCCTTTGGAACAGCGCTTAGCGGCCTTAAAAATCTCTCGCACACAATTCGAAACTGCGAGACCAGGTCATGCGCCAGCCTGGTGAATCTCGTGTCCAGAAGCGTCTGGCCGCGATTCGTTGTCCTAGCCGTCCCGCGCTGCCGAACGCGCGCATCGTCCATGTGCGGCGGAACCCGGCCGGCGCCTGTCTGTCGTGCTTTTTCAGGTATTTTGGCGGCGATCTGCCTTTTGCTTGCGACCTTGCCGAGCTCGGCCGCTATTACCGGGCCTATGCCGAACTCATGGCCCATTGGCGTTCCGTGCTTCCCGAGGGCGCGATGCTCGAGGTCCAATACGAGGCGCCGGTCGCGGATTTCCCGGCTGAGGCGCGCCGCCTCGTCGCCTATTGCGGTCTCGAATGGGACGAGCGCTGCAGCGCCTTTTACGAAACGCGCCGAGCCGTCACGACCTCAGGTGCGCCGGCCAATCTATCGCGATTCGGTCGGCGGCTGGCGCGCCCACGCTGGCCAGCTCGGACCGCTCCTGAATGAATTCGGCGTCGAATCCTGAATTTTAGCGAGCCTCAATACGCTACGATTTTCCGCTCTCTGCGAGTATTATTTACCACTTTTTAACCCCTTCTTGTATTCGCGGCGGGGGATGGTAGGTTAAAAAAGTGAGGCCAACGCGGGAAGGCGACCTCACCTCCGTCCCATGAAGCTTAAATAAAGTCGTCGAACGAATGAGAAGCGAGCCAACCGGGGGGGCGGCGGGTTCGCAGTGGCGGGGGCAGGGACTTGAGCATCTTCAATGATGGGGGGTATAAGCCGCCGCGCCGCCGCGCTCGACGCGCGGTGGGCTTCATGCCGCTTGAGCCGCGCATCATGTACGACGGCGCGGCAGCCGCCACCGCGGCGGCGGCTCACCATCATCACGATGGGCTCGGCGGCGATCATTCGAATCCGACCGCGGGACAAAATCACCAGGCGTGGCTCGGCTATCAGCCCGCGACGTCCGTAGCCGCGCCGGTCCAGCCGGTCTTTGGCGGCAATCATGCAAATTTCGACGCCGCGACAGCGAGCCCCGCTCCGAAGAACGATTCGCCCATCCACGAGGTCGTTTTCATCGACGCGCAGGTTCCGGACCTGCAGGACCTCCTCAGCGGCGTCAAGGCCGGCGAACAGGTCTACGTCCTCAATTCTAACCAGGACGGCCTGCAGCAGATCGCCGACATCCTCGCCGCCAACGATCTCACCCATCTCTCGTCGATCTCGATCGTCGGCCACGGCCAGCAGGGCGAGTTCACGGTCGGCTCCTTGAATCTCACCGATTCCAACCTCGCCGGCGAGGCGCAATATCTCGCGGCGATCGGCAAATCGCTGGCGCCGAGCGGCGATATTCTTCTCTATGGTTGCGATACCGCCGGGGGCGCCGGGGGCCAGCAATTCATTGCCGATCTCTCCGCCTATGCCGGCGGCGCCCATGTCGCGGCGTCGAGCCAAGATATCGGGACGCTGCACACGACCAACGGGACTTTCGAGAATTGGACGCTCGACGCCTCGACCGGCGCGATTGACGCGGACACGCCGTTCACCGCCGCCGCGCTGGCCAATTATGACGGATTGCTCGCCAATACGACGGTGACGGCGTCGTCGATCACCACCACGCTGACATTCGACGCCGACAGCGACGGCGGCGTCAGCCCGGGCGATACGGTGACGAGCGAGGTCACCCTCACCAATACGGGCGCTAGCGCGGCCAGCGGCGTTGCGTTCAGCGAGACCGCCAACGGTCTGACGGTGGTCGCGAATTCGGTGGAGATCACGCCGATCGCGGTCAGCGATTCCTATGCGCTTGTTGGCAATACGCCGATTACGGAGAGCGCCGTCCATGGCGTGCTGGCCAATGACATCGAGTTCAACGGCGATACGCTGACCGCGACCAATCTGGTGCAAAGCGACGCCGCGACGCACGGCACGGTCGTGCTCAACAGCGACGGCAGCTTCACCTACACGCCCGACACCGGATATTCCGGCACGGCGACGTTCACCTATACCGCGCATGACGCGGCAGGGAACAGCGATCAGACCGCGACCGTGACGCTGACCGTGAGCGCGCCGGACTGGTACGTCAACGGCGCCACCGGCAGCGACACTGCCGGAACCGGCACGGCCGCAAGCCCGTTCAAAACGATCGAGAAAGCTGTCACCACCGCCGCGGCCGATTCGTCGGCCGGCGTCGACAACACGATCACGGTCGCTGCCGGGACCTATTCGGGCAGCGGCATCACGCTGGCGAGCGGCGAACAGCTGATCGGCGCTGGCAGCGGCAGCACGACTTTTACGGTGTCAAGCGGCAACGCGGTGGCGCTGAACACCAGCAACTCGCCAACTTATTTGGGCAACACGATCAGCGGCATCAATATCACCGACACTGGTTCGGGCGACGGCATCGTTGCTGATGGCACTGTTGGTACGCTGACGATGTCCAACATCGTCGTCAGCACCGGCTCGGGAACAGGCATCTTGTTGACCGATGGCGGCACGGTGAACATCACCGGCGCCAGCAACACCCTCGATACAACGTCGGGCACGGCGCTCGACATCGCCAATACCACCATCGGCTCGAGCGGTGTGACGTTCAAATCTATCTCGGACGGCACGGGCACTGGCAGTTCCGGCGACGGCATCATCCTCGACAGCACCGGCTTTAGCGGCGGCCTGACCGTCACCGGCGACGGCTCGACCGCCGGCTCAGGCGGGACCATCGAGAACAAGACCGGCAGCAGCGCGACCAGCGGCGCCGGCATCTATCTGAACGATACGGCCGATGTGTCGATCGCCTATATGCAGCTCAACGGTCTGGCCTACGACGGCATCTATGGTACGATCGTCACCAATTTCAGTATGGACCACACGGTGGTCAACGGCGCCAACGGCAGCGCAGTCGGCGAAGGCAGCGTTGTCTTCGGCAGCGGCGAATATACTGGGCAAAGCGTCGTCAACGGCATTACCGGCGTCGCCTCGATCACCAACTCGACCATCAGCGGCGGCTATTACGACAACGTCGACGTGTTCGATTGGAGCGGCTCGCTGGACCTGACGCTGAACAGCGACACGTTCCGCGACAACAATGCGACGACCGGCGATCAGAATGTCTACATCGATCCGGACGGCATCTCGATCATCAACGCCACGGTGACCAACAGCACCTGGACCGGGGTCGCCAGCGGCAGCAATTTCTATTTCGACGTCAACAGCACTGCCGCGGTCGGCTCCAATCTCACGTTCACCGGCAATACCGTTGGCGACGATCTCGGCGGATCGGGCGGCGACGGCGGCTCGGGCATTGTCGAGGCGATCGCCAGTTCGGTCTCCAATACCACCAGCACCTTCGACATCGAGAACAACGCATTCACCGGCGCCAACGGCAGCGCCGTGATCGTCGCCAACGACGAAGCCGGTTCCCCCACCACCACCGCGACACTCAACCTCACTTTCAGCGGCAACACGATCGGCGCCGCGGCGGGAACTCACAACCCCTCGACAACAGACGGCTTTGGCTCCTCGGGTGGCATAGGGCTCTGGGTCCAGTTCAACGGCGGCACGATGAACGCCACGGTGGCCAACAATGACATTTATGAATTTGCCACCAACGGCATCGAGTTCCAAGGCGGCCTGGCCGCCACTGGCAACGCGGCCGGTACCTTGAATGCGACCGTGATCGGTAACACCATCGAGGATCCAAGCAGCGCGGCCGCACTAAAAGGGGCCTTGCAGGTCGGCATCTACGTCGAACCCGGCCCCAACCATAGCGCGGTCAACTCCTATGCATTCGATCTGACGATAGGCGGCAGCGTCGCTAGCCAACAGAATACAATCAGTGTTCCTCAGAGCGAGATAAACAGTACCAACGGCGACGACATCGAAATAACCCAAGACGAGGATACGCATACGCCGGATGCAATAAATCTCACCGCGGAGACGGGGACCGCCGGCGTGCTCAGCCTCTACGGCGGCCCGGGCGATGATAGCGGCCAGCAAGTCGAGACCTTTCTGGCAAACAACAACAGTACACCCAGCAACACAGGCGGCTACTTTGCGCTTGCCGTCACCGGCAATGGTTACGGCGACGCGTCGCCGTCCGCGACGGCGCCGACGACCGGGCCGACCTTCGGCACGCCCACCGTCCTCGGCGCCGACACGGAAGGCGCTACGCTGTCCGCGTCCGCGCTTGGCGCCAGCGCCGCCTTCCAGTGGCAGGAAGCCTTCTCGAACGGGGAATGGGTCGATATCTCCGGCGCCAACTCGTCCAGCTTCACGCTGACCGAGGCCCAGATCGGCGCCACGCTCCGCGTCGTCGAGACGTCGGTCTACAGCGACGGCCTGGTCGACACCGTGGCGAGCGCCGCGACCGCGGCAGCGGTCGCCGATAATCTCACCGTGACGCCGCCGGGCGTCAGCGGGACGGCCCAGGTCGGCCAAGTTCTTACGGCGACGACTCCCACCACCGATAACAGCGACGCCACGATCACCTATCAGTGGCAGCGCGACGGCGTGAACATTTCCGGCGCCACCGGCCAGACCTATCGGGCGACGGCGGCCGACGTCGGCGACACGCTGGATGTCGTCGCCACCGCGACCGACCCGCATGGCGGCAACGTCAGCGAGACCAGCGGCGCGACCGGGACGGTCGCGGCCCTCGCGCAGAGCCTGTCCAACGTCGAGATCAGCGCGATACCGGTCGGCGACGCGGTCACCGTAAGCTGGGAGGCCACGGTCAACGCCCAGAGCGATCAGCTCATTGTGAACCCGACCTATACCAATGGCAGCGTAACCGGGAACTTCACGACCGTCACAATCCCAACGACGACCGTCACGCTCGACTCTCTGACGCTGAGCGGCGAGATTTTCGACGATTCCAACGCCGATGGCCTGCTCGACGCCGGCGACAGTGCGATCAGCGGCGTCTCTGTCTCGGTGTTCGCCAGCGCGACCAACACCCTGATGGGAACCGTTACGACCAACGGCAGCGGCGTTTACGACCTCACGGGCCTCGCGGCCGGAAGCTATTATGTGCGGATCAACGCTCTGCCGAGCGGTTATTCCAATGCATCGTCGGTGGTCGACGCCACGCCTGACGATTATCTGGGCGGCCGCAATTACGGCCAGTTGTCGGGCGGCTTTGTCGTCACCAATCCCATCGTCATCGCTTATGACAGCCCGCATCCGACCGTTGCCGGCTATCCTGGCGACGACACCACCGGCACGCTCGATATCGGCCTGGTCAAGGGGCCGGTCATCGGCGGTACCGGCGGCGCCGTCGACTTCTACCAGGGCGGCGCCGCGGCGACGCTCGACGGCGGCATCACGGTCACAGATCCGGCCGGCGCCGACATCAACAGCGCCACGGTGACCATTAGCTCGGGCTACCTCTCCGGCGACACGCTGACCTTCCACAATGGCACGGACACCCAGATCTTTGGCGGCGACACTATCACCGCTACGCAAAGCGGCGACACGCTGACGCTGTCCGGCCCCGCCACTGCGGCCGATTACCAGACGGCGCTTCAGAGCGTCACCTATAGCTTCGCCGGCGATCCGACCAATCTCGGCGCCGACAAGACCCGCACCGTCGCGTGGTCGGTGATCGACGCCAACGGCCAAATGAGCGCCGCCGGCAGCGCCAGCGCGCTCGACGTGTTTATGACGGCCGTGCTTGCCGGGGCGGTCACGCCTGCCCCGACCGTGACCTCGACCAGCGGCCCGGTCACAGCCGATTCCAGCCTGACCGTAGCCGATAACAACACCCTCGGCGGCGCTCCGGTCGCGACGGTGACGATCAGCAGCGGATCGCTGTCTGGCGACGAGCTCTTTATCCCTTCCGCCGATCTGTCGGGCAGCACAATCCTGGGAACGACCATCACTGTCACAGGCAATGAAACCGCGACGCTGACGCTGACAGGCGCCAGCGGCGCCACCGCCGCGCAGTTTCAGAATGCGCTCGACGAAGTGCAATTCAAGGCTGTGAGCCCCAACAACGGTGCGCGCACCCTGACTTGGTCGTTCAACGACGATGCTGGCGGGAATACGAACGATAGCAATTCTTTCACCACCAATGTCGACGCCGCGTTCGGGCCGCAGATCACGACTTTGGTCGGCACGCCGGTCAACGGCGGCGCGGTGCGGCTCGATGGAACGGGATTGACCTCGGGCGACACCATCAACCTTTACGCGGACGGCAGCACGACGACGATCGTCGGAACCGGTATCGTCACCGCGGGCGACACTTTCGACATCACGACGACGGCCGACTTTGCCGACGGGGCGCATACATTCACGGCGATGGAGACGAATTCATCGAATCCGACAATCCCCGCCTCGCTGGCGTTTTCGGTCGCTGTCGGCTCAGTAGCGCCGACGGGTCTTGCGCAGCAGGGAACCTCGACCAACGGCGGGACGATTGAGATCGCGGGGACGGGCGATGCGTCCGGGGATACGATCACGCTTGTGTTCAAGAGCGGGGCGACGACGGTCGCCACGGTCAGCGGGACTGCGGGGGTTGGCGGGACGTTCGACATCACGGCGCCTGGGCCTTTCGTGGATGGCTCGTATAGCGTGACGGCGGTCGACACGAGCGCGGACGGGACGGAGACGAGCACGGCTTCGACGGCGGCGACGGCGATTGTGGGTTCGCTCGCGCCGACGGGCCTTGCGCAGCAGGGAACGTCGACGAATGGCGGGACGATTGAGATCGCGGGAATGGGGGATGCGTCCGGCGATACGATCAAGCTTTACAACGGCGCGACCCTGGTTGGCTCCGGCGTCGCGGGAGCGGGCGGGGCGTTTGACTTTGCGACGACGGCGACGTTTGCGGATGGGACGTATCATCTGACGGCGACGGACACGAGCGCGGACGGGACGCAGACGAGCACGGCTTCGACGGCGGCGACGGCAATTGTGGGTTCGGTCGCGCCGACCGGCTTGGCGCAGCAGGGAACGTCGACGAATGGCGGGACGATTGAGATCGCGGGG
>NZ_LMUI01000060.1:264154-264530 GCF_009765995.1 Methylocapsa sp. S129 | reverse complement strand
GACGGCAATTGTGGGTTCGCTCGCACCGACGGGCCTGGCGCAGCAGGGAACCTCGACGAACGGCGGGACGATTGAGATCGCGGGAACGGGGGATGCGTCCGGAGATACGATCAAGCTTTACAACGGGGCGACTTTGGTCGGCTCCGGCGTTGCGGGAGCGGGCGGGGCGTTTGACTTTGCGACGACGGCGACATTCGCGGATGGGACGTATCATCTGACGGCGACGGACACGAGCGCGGACGGGACGGAGACGAGCACGGCTTCGACGGCGGCGACGGCAATTGTGGGTTCGGTCGCGCCGACTGGCTTGGCGCAGCAGGGAACGTCGACGAACGGCGGGACGATTGAGATCGTGGGGACGGGGGATGCGTCCGGC
>NZ_LMUI01000060.1:259051-264103 GCF_009765995.1 Methylocapsa sp. S129 | reverse complement strand
GACGGCGATTGTGGGTTCGCTCGCACCGACGGGCCTGGCGCAGCAGGGAACCTCGACGAACGGCGGGACGATTGAGATCGCGGGGACGGGCGATGCGTCCGGGGATACGATCAAGCTTTACAACGGCGCGACCCTGGTCGGCTCCGGGACGGTGGGCGTTGGCGGCGCCTTCGACATCACGACGACGGCGACATTCGCGGATGGGACGTATCATCTGACGGCGACGGACACGAGCGCGGACGGGACGCAGACGAGCACGGCTTCGACAGCGGCGACGGCGATTGTGGGTTCGCTCGCGCCGACGGGCCTTGCGCAGCAGGGAACGTCGACGAACGGGGGGACGATTGAGATCGCGGGAACGGGGGATGCGTCCGGGGATACGATCAAGCTTTACAACGGGGCGACTTTGGTCGGCTCCGGCGTCGCGGGAGCGGGCGGGGCGTTTGACTTTGCGACGACGGCGACATTCGCGGACGGGACGTATCATCTGACGGCGACGGACACGAGTGCGGACGGGACGGAGACGAGCGCTCAATCGACAGCGGCGACGGCGGTTGTTGGTTCGCTCGCGCCGACGAGTTTGGCGCAGAAGGGGACCTCGACCAACGGCGGGACGATCGACATCACCGGAACGGGGGATGCGTCCGGAGATACGATCAAGCTTTACAACGGCGCGACCCTGGTTGGCTCCGGCGTCGCGGGAGCGGGCGGGGCGTTTGACTTTGCGACGACGGTGACGTTCGCGGATGGGACGTATCATCTGACGGCGGTCGACACGAGCGCGGACGGGACGGAGACGAGCACGGCTTCGACGGCGGCGACGGCGATTGTGGCTTCGGTCGCGCCGACGGGCCTTGCGCAGCAGGGAACGTCGACGAACGGCGGGACGATTGAGATCGCGGGAACGGGGGATGCGTCGGGGGATACGATCAAGCTTTACAACGGGGCGACTTTGGTCGGCTCCGGCGTTGCGGGAGCGGGCGGGGCGTTTGACTTTGCGACGACGGCGACGTTCGCAGATGGGACATATCATCTGACGGCGACGGACACGAGCGCGGACGGGACGGAGACGAGCACGGCTTCGACGGCGGCGACGGCAATTGTGGGTTCGCTCGCACCGACGGGCCTGGCGCAGCAGGGAACCTCGACCAACGGCGGGACGATTGAGATCGCGGGGACGGGGGATGCGTCCGGGGATACGATCAAGCTTTACAACGGCGCGACCCTGGTTGGCTCCGGCGTTGCGGGAGCGGGCGGGGCGTTTGACTTTGCGACGACGGCGACATTCGCGGACGGGACGTATCATCTGACGGCGACGGACACGAGCGCGGATGGGACGCAGACGAGCGCCAACTCGAGTCCGCTGACAGTTAATGTCAATCCGAGCGCGCCGACGGTCGCTGTCTTGGTTGGTCAACCCTTGAACGGCGGGACGGTCGAGTTGAAGGGGACTGGCGAGGTCGGCGACACGGTCGATCTTTACGCGGACGGCAATACGACGACGATTGTCGGGACCGGGACGGTCGGCGCCGGCGGCGCGTTCGATATAACCACGACGGCGACGTTCGCCGACGGTCTGCACACGTTCACGGCGACTGAGACGAATTCGGCGCACCTGACGAGCGCATCGTCGTCGGCATTCGCGGTTGACGTCGATCCACGCGCGCCGGTGATCGCGACCGTGGTCGGAACGCCATTGACCAATCAAACTGTCGAGCTTCAAGGAACCGGCGAGGCGGGCGACACGGTCGATCTTTATGCGGACGGCAATGCGACGACGATTGTCGGGACCGGGACGGTCGGCGCCGGCGGCGCGTTTGACATTGTGACCACGGCGACGTTCGGCGATGGGACGCACACGTTCACGGCGACCGAGACAGATGCTGCGAGCCTGACCAGCACGGCGTCGTCGCCGTCGTTCACGGTGGACGTGGTGCACGAGGCGCCGACGCTGACTGTCGGAGGGGCCGTCACCTTCATTCAGAATGGGTCGCCGGTCGCGCTGGACGCCGGCCTTGGCGTGAGCGACGTGGACAGCGGCGGATTGTTGACCGGGGCGACGGTCAAGATAACGTCCGGTTTGCTCACCGGCGACACTGTGAACTTCGTCAATCAGAATGGCATTACCGGCAGCTATGACGCCGCTGACGGTACGTTGACGCTCACCGGCGCGGCCAGCATCAGCAATTACAAGGCGGCCCTCGCCAGCGTTACTTTCAGTTCGACCTCCATCAATCCGACCAACTTCGGCGCCGATCTCACGCGCACCGTCTCCTGGACGGCGACCGACGGCGATGCGAGCAACGGCACGAGCGCCACTGCGACCAGTACGGTCGATATCCAGGCCGTTCCGACCATTGTCGCCGGCGCCGATGTGAACTACCGAGCGGTTCTTGATTTACCTGTCAGCCTCGACCAATCGATCGGCGTCTATGACGGTGCAAATCTCAAGAACGCCACCGTCAGCGTCGCCAGCGGCTTTACGCTCGGCGACCTGCTCACCGCCGATACGGGCGGCACGAACATCCACGCCAGTTATAACGCCCTAAACGGCGTATTGACGCTCACCGGCAACGATACGCTCGCTCATTATGACCAGGTGTTGCAGAGCATCAAATTCAGCAGCATTCAGACATCTGGCGGCACGGTGGCGATCGATTGGCAAATCACCGATCAGAACAATCAGGCGAGCGCGGTCGCAACCAGCCAGGTCAATGTGACCGGCATTTTCGGCGCTATTCTCGTCGACAAGGGCAATCCTGGACCTCCATCCCCCAGCACCGGCGTCAGTCCGCCGCCGGTTTTCTTCGAGGTGGTGACGGGCGTCCACACCGAATCTGGCTCAGGCGCATTCGACGAGCAGGGTCTTGATTTAGGCTTTGGTCTTGGCGCGCAGGTCTATCCGGTCGAAGCGGATATCGACGCGACCGTCTCGGACAAGAGGCAGGTCGATTTCAACGTGCCGCTCGGCTCCCTCGAAGCGGCGCTTGGCCACGACATTGTATCTGTCACGGGGCAACTGGCGGACGGGCGGCCGCTGCCGAGCTGGCTTCGCTTCGACGTCGCGACCGGCAAATTCACAGGCCAGGTCCCGGCTGATGTTTCGACCGGCCCGGCGTCGTCAGACACGCTCGCCATCGAGATCATCGCCCGCGATTCCAAAGGCAATATCTCGATCATCGAATTCACCATCAACTTGAAGCCAGACGGAAAGCACGCGTGGATCTCGCCTCTCGACGGGAGCATTGCTCCTTGGGCGATGGAGGCGCGCCACAACCTCGCGCTCATTCCAGGCCATGATTACCACCGTGCGACGGCGGATCAGGCGGCCGAGTTCGCCCGCCCCCACGCCAGTCGCGGCGGCGCGGCCGATGGTCTTGCCGGGCGCGCCGGGTTGAGCGCGCAGCTTGCCGGTTTGGGATGGCGCGGCATGCATGCCGAGCGGATGGCGCTCCTAGAAAGCGTGCAAGGGGCCGCAAGCGGCCGCTGACGCCGCTGTATGGGGCGTGGCGGCCGCAAAACAAAGGGCGGCGTTCGGCGCGGTTTTCCGTTAAGGTCGCTCGATGAAGTCATTCGGCTTGAGAGGACGGGGGCTGCGGACCGCTGACCGTCGCTTGCTCTTTTGGAGGACAGGCGTCCAAGGGCGGGCCGCGGCTTGGTCGTGGGCCAGTTCGTCATGAAGCACGCGCCGACCCCCAATCTCGAGGCGCAGCTCTTCGGGCTGAGCACTCTGATCCAACTCGTCAAACGCGCGCGCCATGCCTCGAGCGAGCAGGAGCTCGCTTTCATCATGGTCAACGAGACCCATGCGTTGACGCCCTACCGGCAAGCCGTGCTGTGGCGAAGCGATCGTCGCGGCGTCGGGAGGGTGACGGCGATTTCCGGCGCTGCCGTCGTCGAACGCAATGCCCCGTTGATCCTTTGGTTCAACCGGGTGCTGAGTCGGCTCGACAAGGAAGCGATGGATACGCCCCAGCCGGTTAGCGCGTCCAACCTGCCCGCCAAGCTTGCCGAGGAATGGGGCGAATGGCTGCCGGCGCATGCGTTGTGCGTCCCTCTCGCGCTGAATAGAGACGGCAAATTCGGCGTCTTGCTGCTCGCGCGCGAGCAGCCGTGGGGCGACGGCGAACGCTATTTGCTCCAGGAACTCGCCGATGGCTTCGCTCAGGCTTGGCAGAGTTTTCTCGGCGGACGCCGGCGCTCGCTGCTGATGCGCTTCCTTGGCTGGCGCAATGCCTACAAGCTCGCGATCCTGGCCGCGGTTTGCGCTGGCCTATGCCTGCCGGTGCGGCTTTCGGCGCTCGCGCCGGCGGAAGTCGTGCCGTTCAAGCCGACCATCGTACGCGCGCCGCTCGACGGGGTGGTGGATCGTTTTCTCGTCGAGCCGAACGCTAGCGTCAAGGCTGGCCAACCTTTGCTCGACCTCGATCCTCGCGCGATTCAGAATAAGCTCGATGTCGCTGGCAAGGAGCTGGCGGTCGCGGAAGCCGAGTATCGCCAAGCCGCCCAGGAGGCGGTCTTCGACGATAAGAGCCGAGCCAAGCTCACCGTTCTGAAGGGCCGCACGGATCAGCGTCGCGCCGACGTCGCCTACGCGCAGTCGCTGCTCGAGCGCATCCACGTGACCGCCAGTCGCGCCGGGCTGGCGTTGTTCGACGATCCCAACGATTGGATCGGCCGGCCGGTGACCATCGGCGAACGGCTCTTGGAAATAGCCGACCCAACTCAAGCCGAACTCGAGATTTGGCTGCCGGCGGCGGATGCGATCACGCTGCAGGCTGGCGCCGATGTGGAACTCTTCCTTAATGTCGCACCCGGGGCGCCGCTTAAGGCGAAACTCCGTCAAGCGAGCTACGAAGCCACGCCTTCGCCCGCCAATCTACTCGGCTATCGATTGAAAGCGACGCTCGACGATCCGGCTGCGGCCCCGCGCATCGGGCTGCGCGGCACGGCGAAGATTTACGGCGACGAGGTCTCCTTGTTCTACTACCTGGCGCGCCGGCCGCTTGCGGCGGCCCGACAATTCTTCGGCTGGTGATGACGCTCGCAACA
>NZ_LMUI01000060.1:18217-258969 GCF_009765995.1 Methylocapsa sp. S129 | reverse complement strand
GCCATGCCGCCCGCCTGCCGCCGCTGCGGGAGGAGATTGGCATTTTTCCCGGGCCCGCCGCGCTTGACGGATCGCCCACCTGGACCTTGCACGATCCTTCGATCAACCGGTTCTATCGCCTGGGCTGGCTCGAATTCGAAATCCTCTCGCGTTGGCAAGCCGAAACGACAGACGCCGTGGCGGCGCGCGTCAATACCGAGACGCCCCTTGAAGTCGAGCCCGACGATGTCGATCAATTGCGGCGTTTCCTGCTTTCCTGCGACCTACTGCGCCTGACCGGTCCGCAGGCGACCGCGTATCTCACGAACAAGGCGCAACGCTTGCGCCAGAGTTTCGGGCGATGGCTGCTGCACAATTACCTGTTCACGCGAATTCCGCTGGTTCGGCCCGATCGGTTCCTGACGGCGACCTATCCTTATGTGCGCGGCGTTTTCAGCAAGGGGTTCGCGACGACAATTCTGTTGATTGGAATTTTCGGACTCTATCTCATCGGCCGCCAATGGGACGTCTTTCGCGATACTTTCGTCGATCTCTTGACGCTCAAAGGGGCGGTCGCCTTTGCGATGACGCTCGCCTGCCTCAAGGTCGTGCATGAGCTCGGCCACGCCTACACGGCAAAGCGGTTCGGCTGCCGCGTACCCACCATGGGGCTCGCCCTCCTGGTGATGGTGCCGGTGCTCTATACCGATGTGAACGAGAGCTGGAAACTGATTAGCCGCCACGAGCGTCTGATGATTGGGATGGCGGGCGTCGCCGCGGAGCTCTGTTGCGCGGCGATCGCCATGAGCATGTGGGGGTTCCTGCCGACCGGTCCGGCGCGCAGCGCGGCGTTTCTGGTCGCGACCTCGACCTGGATCACGACCGTCCTGATCAATCTCAGCCCGTTCATGCGCTATGACGGTTACTACGTCCTGTCGGATTGGCTCGAGACCCCCAATCTGCACTTTCGGGCCTTTGCGTTGGCCCGATGGTGGATGCGTGAAAAGCTGCTCGGGTTGGGCGATCCGCCGCCGGAGGACCTGCCGGCCCCTCGCCAGCGGCTGCTCGTGTTCTTCGCCTTCTTGACCTGGATCTACCGGTTCGCGCTGTTTCTCGGCATTGCCGGGATTGTCTATCATTTCGCTGTCAAGGCCGTCGGTGTCGCGATGGTCGTGGTCGAGATCGGTTATTTCATGCTTCGTCCGATCGCCGCTGAAGCCGCGACATGGTGGCGTCGGCGCGTCGATATAAGCTTTGGCCCTCGTCCGCTGTTCACGGCGCTTGCCGCCGCCGCTCTCGTCGTCCTTCTGGTTGCGCCTTGGCGCTCGACAATTGATGCGCCGGCTTTGTTGAAAAGCCGGGAGCGGGTCGATGTCTTCGCACCCGAATTTGGCGCCCAGATTGCCGCAATCGGCGTAAGCGACGGACAGTCGGTGGAGAAAGGGGCGCTGCTGATCCGTCTTGTCTCGCCTGACCTCGACTATAAAATCGCCCACGCGCGCGCCGAACTCGACATTTTCGAGTGGCAAATGAACGCTAAGGGTCTCGACCCCGAGCTGCTCGCGCGCAGCCGGGTCACTGAGAGCGAGTACGAGAGCGCGCTTGCGGAATACCGCGGGCTCCTTGATCAGAAGGCGCAACTCGATCTCACGGCGCCCATTGCGGGCAAAGTTGTCGATATGACCGAAGGCCTCGAACTCGGCTTGTGGACGCCGGCCAAGTCACGGCTGGCGTCGGTCGTCGATCCCAAGACGGTTACGGCCGAGGCCTATGTCGACGAGGCCGACCTAGATCGAATCGCGCCCGGCGACGAGGCGACATTCCGCGCGGACGCCGACAGCCGCATCGAATCGCGCCTGCGGGTCGTAGAGATCGCGCGAGCGAGCACGCGGACGCTTCCCGATCCGTATCTGGCCTCGACCTACGGCGGCCCGATCACTGTGCGCACGCCGAAACCGAATGAGTTCGTCCCAGACCGCACGCTCTATCGCGTGACGCTTGCTCCAGAGGGCGCCGCGCCGCCGCCGACCCGCATTCTGAGCGGCCATGTCGCGTTGCGCGGAGAGGCGGTCAGCATCGCGCAAAGAATGTGGCGTTCGCTCCAAGCGGTATATATACGCGAAAGCGGCGCCTGATCCCCGGCGCCGGCCGCGACGCCAAATCGTCAGAACCTTTCAGCGCCCCGACACATCGGGAATGCAATAAGTCACAGCGAATCCGGTCGAGGATCCCCCGCCTTTGCTGGTTGGGCAACAGTCGCGCGTCCGCAGCGACATCGCCGCCTCGTTGCAATCGCTGAACAAGCCGGTGACGATGCAACTGTGCTTGTCGCCGCCCTCATTTCCGCACCGATGTATTCCCGAGGCCGAGTATCTCGGCAGTTGGGCGATCTGTGTTGACCGCGAGAACTCCGGGATCGACGCGGCCGCGCCCAACGCAGCGCCGGCCATTACCCAAGGCGACAGCAGAATGGCGGTTGCAAGCGCGGCTTTGATCATCGTTGTCGCTCGCTTGTTCAGATACGAGTATCGCTTGTTCAAAATCGTGCAACTAGCGTCCCGACCTGCCAAGTAAATTTCGTATATATCAGGGAATTGAGCAAATTTCTGGCGTCGGTGGCATAATTGACACATCAATCGTCTGGCATCGCTGTTAGACCTAGCGGCATGTAGTCGCGGGCGGGGAAGTGAGATGAGTCGCCGGTTTGGGCGAGCGAGTTCGGTGCTGATGTCGGGGGGGATTCTGGCGTTCGCACTGGCGGGTTGCGCTCTCAGTCCCGAGCCTCTGACCGACGCTCAGCGGGCGGCTGAGGCGGCGATTGATCGTCACGACATGTTCGCCAATCAGGATCCGTTGACGCGGCCGTTGACGCTGAAGGAGGCCTTCAGGCGCGCCTTGGCTTACAACCTCGATTCGCGCGTCAAGGTCATGGAAGAGGCCTTGGCCCAGAACGATCTTGACCTCAGTCGGTACGATCTTCTTCCCAAAGCGTATTTCAGCGCCGCGAATACCGATCGCAACAATGTCGACGCCTCTTCGAGCCAGTCGGTCACCACCGGCGCGACGACGGTGCCGCCGTCGACGTCGACGGACCGTGACGTACGAACGGCGCAGTTGAATTTATCCTGGAACATCCTCGATTTCGGCGTCAGCTATTTCAATGCGCGCCAGCAAGCCAACCGCGTTCTGGTGGCCGATGAAGAGCGGCGCAAGGTTGTCGAGAATTTGCTGCAGGACGTGCGCCGGGCCTATTGGCGCGCGGCCGGCGCGCAACGTCTGCACGGCCAGGTGGAGGCGGCGATCCGCGCCGCTCAGAATGCGCTTCCGGCGGCCCGTAAGGTCGAAAGCGAGGGGCTCGGCTCGCCCGTCGATTCGCTGCGCTATCAAAAGGCGTTGTTGGACTTGATCGGTCAGCTCGAAACCGTTGAGCACACACTCGACGTCTCTAAGGTGGAGCTGGCTTCGTTAATCAATCTGCCGTTTGGCCAGCGCTATACGCTCGCCGCGCCGTCTGAGCATTCGCTTCGCATCAAATCCGTGCCGATGCCGATCCGCGAAATGGAGGAGACGGCGCTTATTTTCAACCCGGACGTCCGCGAACAGAGCTATCAAACCCGCATCAGCGTTGACGAAACGCGTAAGGCGTTGTTGAAACTGCTGCCCGGCCTGACCTTCTCCGTCAATCCGAATTACGATAGCAACAGCTTCCTGGTGAACCACGACTGGCTGTCCGGCTCGGCTCAAATCGCGGGCTATCTCAACAATCTGTTGCTGCTGCCCACGACCATGCGCCGCGACGACGAGACGCTCGAACTCGCCAATCGCCGTCGAGAAGCGGTCAGCATGGCCGTGCTCGCCAAACTGCATATCGCTTACGATCAATATCTCGCCGCCGCCTCCGAATATCATTGGGCGATGCAGCTCGCCGATGTTGATCAACGCCTCTATCAACAGATCGCCAACCGCGCCGAAACTGACGTTCAGGTCCAGGGCGATCTCGAACGCGTGTCGGCGCAAGTGAGCGCGGTGTTCTCGTTGCTGCGCAGCTACCAGAGTTACGCTGAAGCCCAGGCGGCGTTGGGCCGGCTCTACGCGACGCTCGGCATCAAGCCGCCACCCTCCGAGATCGAATTACTCGACGTCGAGGCGATCGATCAGGGAGTCCGCAGCGCTCTCATCGCCTACAAGGACAACCCGCTCGCCCTGGCGGCGACGAACGACGCCGCGCAGCCGAACGCGCCGGTGGATGTTTCCGCCGCCGTTTTGGCCTCCGGCCACGTCGAGACGCCGCTCGATTTGAAGCAAACCGCTATCGCCGCGCCGGACCAAAGCGAGCCGCTTCCGGTCTCCGCCAGCCCCGGCGATACGACGGGTCGCCGCTAGCGCGCCTTCCGGCGGCTTTGGCCTCAAAGGAGGCGGTAATTTCGACAAGGGAGCAGACTGCGTGAAGGCCACTGGCGCAGCGTATCGATCCGCGGGTCGTCGGCTCGCTTTTCTGCCTCTGGCGGCGCTTCTCGCGGCGTCGTCTGGCCGAGCCGCCTTCGCTCAGGAGACGACGCCGGGCGCCGGCGGCCCCGCGCTCGCGCAGACCGGCGTTACGCCAGAAATCCGCGCCCAGTTGACCCCGCGTGAATTCACGACGCTGTCAAGCGAGATGGCGGGCCGCATCGACCATATCGCGACGCGCGTCGGCGAACATTTTCAAAAGGGCGTCGTACTGATTGTCTTTGACTGCGCCTTGCAGCGAGCCGAGGAAGCGCGGGCGCAAGCCGCGCTTACGCAAGCCCAAAAAACATTTGCGATCGACCAGCGCCTCGTGGCTCTCAAGTCGATGGGGCAGCTTCAACTCGACGTCGCAGCGGCCGACGTGCAGAAGGCGAGGGCCGAGGTCGCGGCCGCTGAAGCGACCACGTCAAAGTGCACGATCGCGGCGCCGTTTACCGGGGTGACCGTAGAGCAGAAGGCGCGCGAGTTTCAATACACGACGCCTGGGCAACCCTTGTTGGACATCATCGATGATCACGGCCTTGACGTCGAACTGATAGTCCCTTCCCGGTGGCTCAATTTGCTCAAACCGGGATACGAATTTCAGGTCCATATCGAGGAGACCGATAAGGCGTATCCGGCGAGGATCACGCGTCTTGGCGGCCGCGTCGATCCTGTCAGCCAATCGATCAAGGTGATCGGCGAGATCACCGCCGATGCGCCTGAGCTGATGGCCGGGATGAGCGGTCGCGCAAGCATAGCGCCTCCAGCGTCGACGCCGAAATAAACCGGCGTTCGTCTGATCTTGCCGCATTGTGGAACGCGGAACGCGGCAAGCTTGCGGGTGTGAGCTGTCAGGGCGTTGCGACGGCTGCACGCCGCGCTGGGGCGCCGGGAATAGGCGCAACGCGATGGGGCCGAATGACGCGGCGGATTGAGGAGGGTGCTTGCGGAAGGAAGTTGCGCCGCTTCGCAGGGATTCGGCCAAGTCTGGTGTAGTTGTTTGTTTGGTGGGGATCGCGTTTCGGGCTCGCCGAGTAGGCTGCTCCCATCCGGACAAACTATCGATCGGATCCCTTGGCACAAAAGCGCCTGGGCGCTGCGCCTAGCGGGCCTACGTAATCAGATCAGCTTCCCGATCCGTTCGCACGCTGACTGGACGGCCGTGAGCAGCCTACCTTCTTCGATGTCCTGACCGACGCGGTCGACATGAGCCATGATGAGGCAGGCCGCCGCATGTCCCTCCGATCTCAAGATGGGACAGCAGATGTCCGTTATGCCGACGAAATCGGTGCTCTTTCCAAGTACGTAACCGCGCGCTTGAATGTCGGCCAGCGCCTGCTCAACGATTGGCCGGTCGAATTTCTTTTTGCTTTGCAGCGCGCAGTCCGCCAGCATTCTTTCGCGTCGATCGGCGGCTTGAAAGGCCATGATCACGCGGCCAGTCGCCGCTTCGCTTGCGAGGCGCCCATAGCCTGGCTTCAGATTGAACGTGAAGTCCGACTCGGCCCGGGCGTGACCGAGCGTTACCGTCATCCCCTTATGGACGACGACGAGATGCACGCTTTGGCCGACGTCCAACGCCAGTTTCATCATCTCGGGCAGAGCGGCTTCGAGCAACGATCGTGATTGCGGTGTTCGCAGCCCCAAGGTGAAGAGCTTGTTTGTAAGAGCAAGCTCATCGGTATCCGAGTCGCGCTGGATGTACCCCCGGGCGATCAGCACATGGATCATCCGGAAGATCTCGTTCTTGCTCCGCCCCACCTGATCCGCCAAGTCGCGAACCGACATGGCTGAGGCGCGCTCCGCCAGTCCTTCGAGAATATCGAGACCTTTTTCCAGGGCGGGCGCCGAATAGGACTTTTCGCCCGCTAGCTCCTCGTCGGACACGATGATTCCTCGCTTTCATCTAAGATATCGTTTTATATAGAAATCGCGCTTTACAAGTAAAGCGATATGTGGTCGTCTGGCCTTGCGCTCATCTGGAGCGCGATCGCCGGCATCCCGCGGGATTGTTCTGGGATACGTCGGCTCAGTTGCTTCAAACCAAAGGGGTTTGTCATGATGTCGACACGCACTGTTCGGGGTCTGCTGCTCGCCGCGGTTGCCGGCGCGGCCATGTTTGGATCATCTGCTCGCGCCGAAGACAAGCTCATCGGGGTAGTGGCTATCGACCTTCAGAGCTCATTCTTCGTTCGCATGAAAGAGGCGGGCGACAAGGCCGCCAAGGACTATGGCGTCACGACGACATGGCAGAGCGCGGAAGGCAGCCTCGAAAAGCAGGTCTCTTTAATCGAGAACCTGATCAGCCAGCATGCGAGCGCCATATTGGTCGACCCTCTCGACAAGAACGCGCTGATCCCCGTTCTGAAGAAGGCCGAGGCGGCCGGCGTCAACGTCATTACCATGGGCAACAAGGTGTTGGCTGACGGCAACTATTCCACACTCTATCCCGACGCTGCTGACGCGGCCGCGACCGCTCGGGCGCTCGGCGCCGCCATTGGCGGCAAGGGCGAAATCGCCATGCTGATTGGCGCACGGGGCAACTACGTATCGGACACGCGGGAAAAGGGCTTTTCCGATGAACTCGCCAAGGACTTTCCGAATGTCAAAGTGGTGAGCGTACAACCTGCCGGTTGGGATCCATCGAAGGGGGCGGACGTCGCCCAGACGTGGATTTCAACCTACCCTAATCTAAAGGGAATCTGGAGCATGTCGGACACGCAGTTGCTGGGCGCTGCGTCCGTCGCTGAAGCCGCGGGCAAAAAGCTGAAACTCGCCGGATTCGATGGCGACGCTGAAATGGCGCCTCTGTTCGACAACGGCTCAATGGTCATCGATGTCCTCACCGGCGCTTACCGGGTCGGCTATTGGAACATCGCCGTTGCTGCGCGCCTAGCCAAGGGCGAAAAGTTGCCGAAGGACCTCTACATGCCGACCTATTTCATCGCAACCGACGCAGTTGCCGCCTCGCTGCCAAAGGATAACAATTCGATCGACACGATCACGCCCACCAAAGCCGCTGCGGTGGCGGCGGACTATTCAAACGAATTCGGTCCGTCCAAGCCTGCCTCGTCGATTAGCGTCGGTCACTGACCATCGGCCGGAGGCGCGATCATGGGCGGGGTCACTGCGAATGAACCTCGCCGCTCGTTCGCGGCGGGCTGTCGGGCGTTCCTTGGTGAGCTTCGTGACGAGTTGCTCCTGCTCGTGCTCATCGTGCTTGCGGTCGGTGCTTTCACAGCCGTCCGATCAGACTTTCTTACCTTGTCGAACCTGCTCAACATTGGCCAGCAGAGCGCGATCGTCGCCATCGTGGCGTTCGGCATGACGGGCGTGATCATCGCCCGCGGCATCGACATCTCGGTGGGTGGCGTTATGGCGGCTGCGGGCGTCGTCGCCGCTATGGCTCTCACCGAAACCGGCTCGGGTCCGTTGGCGATGCTATTGGCCATCCTCGCCGGCGCGGCTTTTGGCGCCTTGAACGCACTGCTGATCGCCGGACTCGGCGTCAGTTCGTTCATGGCGACCCTGGGCACTATGGCCTTGAGCAAAGGTGCGGCGCTGAGTCTGTCCAAGGCCTCGAGTATTGCAGTCTCCGATCCCTGGATGCTCTGGCCGGGGCAAGCGAACGTGTTCGGCATTCCCGCGGCGTTCATCCTCGTGCTGATTTTCTGCGCCGGATGGCGTTTCATGCTTCGGCGGACCGTGATCGGGCGCTCGATTTTTGCGGTCGGCGGCAACGACGTGGCCGCCCGAGCTTCGCTGGCGCCGGTCAAGTCGGTGCAGTCCTTCACCTACATCGTTTGCGGCGCTTCGGCCGGGGTAGCCGCGGTCGTAGCAATCGGAAGACTCGGGTCGGCGCAACCGCTGGCCGGGACCGGGCTGGAGTTCGCAGCCATCACCGCGGCCGTCGTCGGGGGGGCGAGCCTGGCGGGCGGGCGGGGATCGGTCATCGGAACGCTGCTTGGCGCGATCGCCATCGGGACGATCAACTCCGGCCTCGCCTTCCTACAGGTCTCCCAGCAGATCAATTACATGGTGTCGGGAGCCCTGATCCTGATTGCCGTGTTGCTACGCGGCGACCTCCCTTGGACGTCTTTGTTTAAGGTGCGGTCTTCGACGTTCGCGACAACAACAACAAGGGCGACCGGCGCGAGCCGCTCGCTAAGGATCGAGGGTCTGACCAAGCGGTTCTCAGGAATAACGGTGTTAGGCGACGTTTCGTTCAACCTGGGAGCTGGCGAGGTCGTGGCCCTGATGGGGGAAAATGGGGCGGGCAAGTCGACCTTGGTCAAATGCATCTCCAACGTCTACGAACCCGACGGCGGCAGCATTGCCTTCGGCGGCAATGATAACATCTTCGCGGCGGACATCGCTGTGATTCACCAGCATTTCAGCTTAGTGCCGGACTTGACGATCGCTGAAAGTCTGTCGCTTGGACGCGAAGCCGCGACATTCGGAATCCTGCGACGCTCGGTAATGCGCCGCCGCGCCGCGGGGGTGTTGCGGGATGTCGGGCTGGACCGTGACGTCGACACGCCGGTCCGCGATCTGACAGTCGGCGAACGGCAGATGCTCGAAGTCGCCAAAGCCCTTCTCGCCTCGGCCTGGCTGATCGTCATGGACGAGCCGACGAGCGCATTGAGCAATCGCGAGCGCGACCAGCTTTACACTATTGTCCGCAAACTGGCGGCGCGTAGATGCTGCGTGCTCTATATCTCTCATAAGATGGAAGAGGTTCGACAGCTCGCTGGCCGCGCCATCGTGCTGCGTGACGGCCGCCTCGTAGGCGATCTGCAGATGCACGGGACGAGCGACCGGGACCTCGTCAACTTGATGGTTGGCCGCGAGCTTGGGACAGTTTTCCCCTGGGTTCAGGCCGAGCTTGGCGAGACGCTGGTCGAGGTTCGCGACCTCAGCACCACCGGCCTGCTGCGCGAGGTCTCGTTAACGCTCAGGCAAGGGGAGGTCCTCGGTCTCGCGGGCCTCATGGGGAGCGGCCGCACGGACATTCTGCGCTGCATCGCGGGCCTCGACGGCTTCACCGGCGGCCACATCGGGCTGCGCGGCGAAACCCTGCCGTCTCGTGCGCAGGCCCGCGCCGCCAGGGCCGGCGTCGCGTTCATCCCGGAAGATCGGCGAGCCGAGGGCTTGGTCGGCGGCCTTAGCGTCGGGGATAACCTCGGCCTGGTCTGGATGCGGCGAAACAACGTGGCTGGCATCGTCTCGATCTCCGCGCTGCGCAGGACCGGAGCTGACCTAATCCGCAGGCTCGACGTGCGCCCACCGGTCTCCTCGAAACTGGCCGGGACGCTTTCGGGCGGCAATCAGCAGAAGGTAGTCATCGGCAAGTGGCTCGCTGTTGGTCCACAAATCATCCTGCTCGACGAGCCGACCAGTGGGGTCGACGTCGGCGCCAAGTCCGAAATCCACCGGATTATCGGCGAGCTGAAGTCTGCGGGCGCGGCCATCCTACTCGTCTCGAGCGAGCTCCCCGAACTGTTGGGCGTTTCCGACAGAATCATCGTGATCCGCGAGGGGCGGACCGTGGGTGAATTGGCTCGAGGCGCGAGCGAACAGGCGGTGATGGAGCTGGCTTTCGCGACATCTCCTGAGGCGACAGCCGATCGGGGCCCGAGGGCGGCGTCATGACCACGCTGAAGAAGCTGACCGTCAATGCCGGGCCAGTCGGATTGCTGCTCGTCACCTTGTTCGCCTGCGGGCTGCTCGACGGAAGGATTCTCAGCGCCCAGAACCTGATCATCGTGCTGAGTCAGAGCGTGCCAGTGCTGATGCTTGCGCTAGGGGCCTTCATCGTCCTGCTCACAGGTGGCATCGATCTGTCGGCAGGCGTTTCTGTCACCCTGGGCAGCATTGTCGTCGCGAGCGTCCTGAGCGGGGGCGCGGCGCTCCCGATTGCGCTCGGCACGGGGCTTGCGACGATTGTCGGGGTCGGCGCGGTCAATGGCGCCCTGGTCACGATTTTTCGGATTCCGGCATTCGTCGCCACTCTGGCCACCATGTCAGGCGTCCAGGGCGTGTCGCTCCTCCTCGCGACGCGTGGTGTTTATGTTCTTTCACAGCCCTCGCTAAAGCAGCTCGGGACCGGCCGGCTCGGCGGCCTACCCATCTCGGTCATTGCCGCAGTCGTTGTTGTCGCCATCGCCTATGTCCTGGTTCACCATACGCGCTTCGGTCTACGTGTCTATGCGACCGGGTCCGACGCCGCCGCCGCGGCCCTCGCCAACGTTCCGATTCGGGCGGTCCTGCTGCTTTCGTACGTCGCCGCCTCCTGCTTCACGTTCCTGGCTGCCGTCATGCTGATCGCCCGCACCCCCATCGTCACGCCGAACCTTGGCGGTCAGTCGCTGCTTCTCGACGCTATCGCGGCCTGCGTGCTCGGGGGGACAAGCATCTTCGGGGGGCGGGGGACTGTCGTCGGGGTCGTGGCGGGGGCCCTCATCGTCAGCCTGTTCTCGAACGCCCTGCGTGTCGTCGGCATTGATCCGTCGAGCTTGGACTTCATGAAGGGCGCGCTCGTGATCACCGCCCTGGTCTGCGACGTCGGCATCACCCGCCTCAGAGGCCGGATCTTCAAGGAAGCGATTGGATGAGTCCGAGTAAAACATCGCCCGCCGGCAACCAGACGGGCGAGCCGATCGAAATGGCGATCGACATCCTGGGCCGCCTCGTCGCCTTCGAGTCCGTCACCTCTGTCTCGAACCGCGAAGCGATCGCCTATATCGCCGATCATTTTGATCGACTCGGCGCCTCGGTGCGGCGGCTACCGAGCCGTGGGGCGGACAAGGAGAACCTGTGGGTCACGTTCGGGGAGGCCGCTGCAGAAGGGGTCGTCCTGTCCGGCCATATCGATGTCGTGCCGGTGACCGGCCAGGACTGGACGCGGCCGCCATTCACTTTAACGCGTGAGGCGGGTCGGCTTTACGGTCGCGGCACAACCGACATGAAGGGTTTTATCGCTTGTGTCATGGCGGCGGCTTCGCGGATCGATCCCACGACACTTTCGCGACCCATTCACGTCGCGATCACCTTCGATGAGGAGGTGGGCTGCATCGGCGCGCGAGAACTCGTCGACTTCATGGAGGACGAGACATTTCGGCCGGGCGTTATTGTCGTCGGTGAGCCGACAGGTATGGCGGTTGTTGACCGTCACAAAGGGTCGGTCGGCTTCACGACGGAAGTCGTCGGTCGATCGTCACATTCGTCGCAGGTCCATCTCGGCTTCAACGCGATCGAACTCGCGGCCGAACTGGTCGGGTTCCTTGTCAAGCTCGGCATCGACCAGAAGCTAGGAGCGCCGGACCCTCATTTCCCTTATCCGTTTCCTTCAATCAACGTAGGGACCATCCACGGCGGCCAGGTCCGCAATATCGTCGCCCCGACCTGCGCATTCGACTGGGAAATCCGGCCCGTGCTGCCGTCGCAGCTCACGGCAATTCGCCATGCCTTTGACGTCCATGTCGAAGACCGTATCGCGAGTCTGCGGCGCGACGGCGGCTTCGTTCCCACCATCGAGACGCGGTGTATCTACGATACACCGCCCCTCGTGGCCGATCCTCAATCAGAAGCGGCGGGGCTCGCGTTGAAACTTCTTGAGCGCAACGCGACCATGGCGGTGTCCTACGGCACTGAGGCAGGCATCTATCAGGAGGCCGGACATGCAGTTGCGGTCTGCGGTCCCGGGGACATCCAGCAGGCCCATACGCCGGACGAGTGGATCGCAATCGACCAGTTGGAAGACTGCATGATCTTCCTGCGCCGCCTGATCGAATACTGCGCCCGCGGATAGGATAACGACAAGGAGCCGGCATGCGCGTCGCGCCGAACATCTATCTAGTCGCCTCCGGAGTTCAGGGATGCTCCTTGACCGGTGACCTTGATTGCAATTGCTGGCTAGTCGACGCCGGGCAGGATCTGGTCCTCTTCGACACGGGCGCCGGCTTGGACGTGGACCGCATTTTCGCAGTATTGCGCGAAGACGGGCTCTCCCCAGACAGGCTGACGCATGTCTTCCTTACCCATGCCCACGCTGACCATTCGGGCGGCGCCGCCGAAATCAAGCAAAGGACTGGGTGCAAACTGCTTTGCAGCGCGCCGACGGTGGAACTTCTCGGCAAGGGCGAAGACGCCTTCAGTCTCGCAGCAGCCCGAAAAGCTGGGGTGTACCCACCGGACTATGTCTACCGGCGGCCCGCGCCGGACATTGCCTTGTCGTCCAACCAGACGACAAACATCGGCAATTGCCGGATCACCGCAATCCCGACGCCGGGCCATAGCCTCGACCATACCGCCTTCTTGGTCGAGCAGCCGGACCGCGCAGCACTGGTGACCGGTGACGCGATGATGCACTCCGGGCGGATCATCTATCAGGCCACCTACGATTTTGATGTCGGTCATTCCGCCGAAAGCATTCGGCGCTTGGCGACCTTCAACTTCGATTTGCTGCTCCCTGGTCACGGCTTGTTCGTGCGGACCGATGGACGCCGCCACGTCGAGGCGGCCATCACGCATATGAGTCAGCTCAAGACGCCGCGCGCCGTCGACTTCATTCCGCTCTAACCGAGGACCGATTCCATGCCGAAATTCCAAGACAAGGTCGTGGTCGTCACCGGTGGCGCGAGCGGCATCGGTGCGGCTGTGGCGAACGCTTTTGCTAGCGAGGGTGCGCACGTGGCTGTCTTGGATATCAAGGCGCCACATGGCGAGCAGCCCTTCGGGATGATCCGCCGCTATCATTGTGACGTAGGGGACGAGGGCGCGGTCGAGGCCGCGTTCGATAGGGTCACGGCCGATTGCGGAGCCATAGAGATCCTTGTTCATTGCGCAGCGGTACTCGGTTTGAGTGGTCCGTTCCATGAGCTCACGCTAGAGGTCTGGAAGCGCTACATCGACACTAACCTGACCGGCGCTTTCCTCGCCTCCCGCGCCGCAGCCTCCCGCATGGTGGCGACCGGAACGCGCGGTCGCGTGATCCTGGTTGGTTCGGTCAATTCTTTCGCGTCTGAGCGGTTCGCCGCACCCTATGCCAGTAGCAAGGGCGGGATCCGGATGCTGACGCGGTCGGCCTCGATCGACCTCGCCCGCTACGGCATCACAGTCAACATGATCGCGCCTGGACCGATCGCTACGCCGGCGACGCAGGAGCGTTTCGATACGCCTGAGGTCCGGCAGACGATCGAACGTGTCGTGCCTGCGGGCGCTCCTGGCAAACCTGCTGACATCGCTGCGGCGGCCCTGTTTCTGGCGTCACCGGACAGCGGCTTCGTCACTGGGACGGATCTCGTGGTCGATGGCGGCATGCTAGCGCAGATTTTGAGCTGAGCCGTCGCTATTACGTCGTTCATTCTTCCGAACGCAACCTCCAAAAAGGGCAAGGCAATGCAGGACGGGCAACATTTCGACGTGATCATCGTGGGCGCGGGTGGGGCCGGCGCCGTTTTGGCCGCCCGCCTGAGCGAGAGCGGCCGGCGCAACATCCTGCTGCTGGACGCCGGGCCGGACTACCGCAGCGCCGAGCAGCCGGATGAAATGGCAAGCCCAAACCCGTTCAACCTGCTTTTGCCGGCCAATTTCCAGCGACGCTACATGTTCGACGACCTGATGGCGCGCCGCACGCACTGTCAGGAGCCCCGTCTTTATTGGCGCGGCAAAGGCGTGGGCGGCAGCACCGCTGTCAACGGCCAGCTCGCGATTCGGGGAGTGTTGGAATCTTTCGACGAATGGACATCATATGGCGCATCTGGTTGGTCGAGCCAAGAGGTGCTGCCCTATTTCGCGGCGCTCGAAGACGACCTGATGTTCGGCAACCAGCCTGGGCATGGCTCGGGCGGTCCGATCCCAATCTATCGGGCGCCGCTGTCAGACTGGGGCCCGGTCGATCTCGCACTACGCGAGGTAGCTTTGGCCGAAGGCTACCCGTGGCGCGACGACCTCAATGCGCCCGACGCCGCGGGGGTATGTACCTTCGCTATGAACAGCCGCGGCGGCCGGCGTGTCTCCAACAACGACGCCTACCTCGAAGGCGCGCGCGGTCGGCGCAACCTGACCATCTTGGGAGATGCGCTGGTCGATCGCCTTTCGTTTGACGGAACGCGCTGTACTGGCGTCGCAGTTGTTCTTCCTGCCGGCCCGCAGTCATTCCAAGCCGACGAGGTTATCCTATCGGCGGGCGCCATCCATTCGCCGGCGATATTGCAGCGCTCGGGCATCGGGCCCGCTACCTGGCTATCAAAACTCGGAATTCCTGTGCGGGCTGACCTTCCGGTGGGGCAGGGGTTCTTCGATCATCCTTTTGTCCGCCTGGAGCTCAAGCTGAAGCCCGACCTGCGGGCGAGCGATCCCAATGCCCGGCACATCAACTGCTGCGTCAAATACAGCTCGGGATTTCCCGGCGCCGCGTTCAACGACATGTTCTTGGTTGCGGTGAATCACGGTGGAGTCGGCGTTGCCCAGGACATGGCGCAGTTCGGGGAAGCTGGCCTTCATGTCATGCTCTACGAATGCCGCAGTCGCGGAACAGTGCAGATCACGGGGACCGACCCCTCTCGCCATCCCGATATCGATGAGAACATGCTGGGGGACGCCCTCGATCTCGCCCGCATGCGGGACGGCGCGCGCCGGATTGCAAGTTTCGGTCAGCAGCCGCCCTTCCAGCATATCTGCACCGACATCCAAGTCGGAAATACTGGACGGCCCCTATCCGATCTCGTGGCCGCGACGGACAGCGACATCGATGCGTGGCTTCTCACCGACTGCAACGACGGCCAGCATGGCGCCGGCGGGTGTTGCATCGGACCCAAGGGAACGACCTTCGCTGTAGTAGACCCCGAATGCCGCGTGCATGGGTTTGACGGTCTGCGCGTGATCGATGCGTCCATCATGCCGCGGGATTGTCGCGCGAATACCGCCCTAACTACGATCATGATCGGCGAAAAGATGGCCGCACAACTTCGCTGAGCGCTCGCAACCACGTAGCACGATGCCCATGCCCTCCGCCCTGTTCCTCGACGACACTTCTTAACCTTTGCCTATCCGCGCCGCTCGCGCCGATGCTGCGCGATCCCAGTCGACGACGATGCGCTTTGGTCCAGATTGCGCACGCCGACCATGCTCGCTTGACTGCGAGCCGCACATCGGGGCTAGATTTGTCGACCGCGCCGTCGGGCGGCGTCACGTTGCGCGGCGCCTATTTTGCTCTTCAGGCGCATCGGGCGCCGGCGTATTCTGGATTGCGCGGCCGTCCAACCGGGATCGTTTCATGCACGCGCTCAATTTCAACGTCGCCTACCCCTCTGCGCGCTCGCCGGTGTTCGGACGTGATGCGATCGCAACCTCCCATCCGCTCGCATCTCAGGCTGGGATGGCGATGCTAATGCGCGGCGGCAATGCCGTGGACGCTGCAATCGCCGCCGCGATGGCGCTGACAGTCGTGGAGCCCACGGGCTGCGGCATCGGCAGCGACGCCTTCGCGATCGTGTGGGATGGCTCTGAACTTCACGGCTTGAATTCCTCCGGCCGTTCGCCGGCCGCCTGGACGCCCGCCCGCTTCCTCGGGCGCGACGCGATGCCTGCCCTGGGTTGGGAGGCGGTGACCGTTCCCGGCGCTGTCGCCGGTTGGGCGGCGCTCGCGCGTCGTTTCGGACGCTTGCCGTTGACGGAAATCGCCGCGCCGGCGATCCGTTATGCGCGCGAGGGCTTCGCCGTCACGCCGATCATCGCAATGCTATGGGCGCGCGCCGCGGAGACGTTGAGCGGCCAGCCCGGATTTGCCGAATGTTTCCTTCCTCACGGCCGCGCGCCGCGCGCCGGCGAGATCTTCCGCTCCGAAGGGCACGCCCGCACGCTGGAAAGTATTGCTGAATCTGCGGGAGAATCCTTTTATCGCGGCGAACTGGCGCGCGCGATCGTCGCTAATGCCCAAAGGTTAGGCGGCGCCATGACGTTGGAGGATCTGGCCACGCACAGCGCCGATTGGGTCGGCACGTTGTCGCGCGCCTTTTCCGGAGCTGTGGTGCATGAACTGCCGCCGAACGGACAGGGCGTCGGCACGCTGATCGGGCTCGGAATATTGGAGGCGATTGGCTTTGGCGCGCATGGCGTCGACGACCCGGCGACGGTTCACCTGGCCATCGAAGCGACGAAGCTGGCGATGGTCGATCTTGACGAATATCTTGGAGACCCGAAGGCGATGAAAATTGCTGCGTCACGCTTGCTCGACGATGCCTATCTCGCCCAACGCGCTGCGCTGATCGATCCCGCCCGCGCCGGCGACCCCGGCCATGGAACGCCAGCGCGCGGCGGCACGGTCTGCCTGTCGGCAGCCGATCGCGACGGCATGATGATTTCGTTCATTCAGTCCAACTATATGGGCTTTGGTTCGGGAGTCGTGATTCCCGGCGCCGGAATCAGCCTGCAGAACCGAGGCGCCGGTTTCAATCTACGGCCTGGGCACGCTAACGAGGTCGGGCCGCGCAAGCGTCCGTTTCACACGATCATTCCAGGTTTCATCATGAACCCAGACGGGACCCCCCTGATGGCTTTCGGCCTCATGGGCGGACCGATGCAGGCGCAAGGGCATCTGCAACTCGCTCTTCGTATTCTTGCGTATCGGCAAAACCCACAGGCTGCGGCCGACGCGCCCCGCTGGCGCGTCCTTGCCGGCCGTCGCGTCGCGGTGGAGCCGGGAATGAACCCGCACCTGATCGAGGCGCTTAAAGCGCTTGGCCATGAAATCACCGTCGAACGGCCGGAAGCGCTATTCGCGTTCGGCGGCGCCCAGATCGTGATGCGTAACGCGGACGGCTACGTGTGCGGTTCCGATCCGCGCAAGGATGGGCAGGCCCTTGCTTGGTAGCATGGGTTAGAACAGCAAGCCCCGTTTCAGCATGCCGTGAACGCCTTTCTCGCCGTTCACGGTCTGCGTGACGCGAAAGTCCACAGCCAGCGAACAGAGTTGATAGGCGTCCTGGCGCGACAGGGTTGTTCGGCTGCAAATGAAGCGGATCATCTCTCGCAAGGCCTGCTTCATCGCCTGATCCAGGTCGCTATGCATGCCCATGGAAATGAAGTGGCTTGGCGTCTCCGCGCGCGGATAAAGCATTGGCTCCGCCCCGTCGGCGCGGCGGTGCAAGATGAGCGTAAACGTGCCGGTCAAACACATTTCCAACGCATTGATGCAGACTTCGCCGTCGCCTTGAACGCCGTGGCCGTCGCCCGCCGAAAACAGAGCGCCGGCGGCCCAGACGGGGAGAAACAGAGTGGTTCCCGCGACCAGTTCCTTGTTGTCGATGTTGCCCGCATGCTCGCGCGGTTCGATCGTCGAAATGCGGCCATAGGCGGGGGGCGGCGCCACACCCATCACACCGAAGAACGGTGCAAGCTTCAGCTCCAACCCGTGGGCAAGACGCCCCACGCCCCGCGCACAGTCCACCGCTATATGGGTGAGATATTTCTCGGGAAAGTCTTCGGGCAGCGTGCCGCCTAATGGACGGAAGCCGCAAAAGCCCCAGTCCGCGCCATATTCAATCGCGTCGATGCGCACTTCGAGCGTATCGCCTGGCGCCGCTCCCGCGATCGCAATGGGACCGGTGATGATGTGGCCGGGATGTCTGACCGGCGCCGCGTCATTGATCGCGCGCAGCGCGGGCCCCACGACGAAACCGGAGCTCGCTGGCGGATAAGTGCTCGCGTCGCCCGACACGCATACGAGAACGACGGTGTCGCCGGACGCCACGGTGAGAATCGGCGGGATGGCAGCGTCAAACACCCCGATCCTTACATTTTCCGGAGAGGCTTGAATCTTATGCAGGGCCATTTGAATCCTGTGACGGACGGCGTCGATTTCAAAATCGTCTCGGCGCGCGAAGCGCAACATTTAAGCCAAAACGCACGCGACAATGAGAAAAAAACCGCCAGTTGCTAAGATCGCGGGTTGCGATTTCTTGCGTCGACCCGGCGGCTCGCCACTCTCAGAAAATTGGTAGCAAACGACATGCCACGCGCGGTGGCATTCTCAGCTTCGTTGCCGCGAGATAAATTTTCAAGCGCCCCTTCGGCGCGCCATGCGCTCACGGTCTTATGAACGTAACCAATTCTATATTGGTATCCTTATCGGCCGCCGAATTCAGGAATGTCATAAGCTCCTGTTGATCAAGCGAGATCGCCCAAACATGGCACGTAATTTTGAACGCTCGGGGCGTAAGGAGAGTTCGTCTCGTGATGATTTAATTCTAGTAGTCTGTATAATATTTGATATTTAGGGGACCAATATGGCAATGGTCTCCTAAAGATGGCACACGCTTTGCTTGACCAAAAACATTCGGCCGCGGTCCGGCGTCGCGCCGGAATCCTGCGAACAAATGTTGAGTGAGAGCTGCTTTGGTTGATCGTTCTCTGAGCATTGAGGCTATCGCAGCGGCCGAGGACGCCTTGGGTGTACGTTACTCCGAGACAGAACGCGCCGCCATGGTCGACAATCTCGCCGGGCAGATCGATCTCGCCGTGCGACGGCGCGAAACGCCGCTACCTTATGATCTTGCGCCGGCAACCCGGTTTGATCCTCGACTGCTCGGCTGGACGGCGCCGTCTTCAACGTCAATTCGCGCCACTGCGATCGATCCTGGACCGTTGCCCGATAAGGCCGAGGACATCGCCTTTGCGCCGGTGACCAAATTGGCGGGGTGGATCGCAGCGCGGGCGATCAGTTGCGAGCGTCTGGCCAGTCTTTATCTCGATCGCATTGAACGTCTCGCGCCACGGTTGGAATGCATTGCCGCCGTCACCGCCGATCTCGCGATGTCGCAGGCGCGCCGGGCGGATGCGTTGCTCTCCGCCGGAACTTATTTGGGACCGCTGCACGGCATTCCCTGGGGCTGTAAGGATCTCCTCGATACAAGAGGGATCGTCACCGGATGGGGCGCGGAGCCGTTCTCCGAGCGGGTGCCCACAACGGACGCCACGGTGGTCCGCCGCCTGACCGAAGCAGGGGCCGTGCTCGTCGCCAAGACCACGCTTGGCGCTCTCGCTTATGGCGACATCTGGTACGGCGGCGTCACCCGCAATCCGTGGAATCTCGCTGAAGGCTCAAGCGGCTCCAGCGCAGGCTCCGGTTCCGCCACTGCAGCCGGACTGGTTGGATTCAGCCTCGGCACGGAAACGCTGGGGTCTATCGTGGCGCCGTCTCTCCGCTGCGGCGTGACGGGGTTACGGCCGACCTTCGGCCGGGTGCCGCGGACCGGCGCCATGCCTCTTTGCTGGACGCTCGACAAGATCGGCCCGATGTGCAGGAGCGTCGCCGACACCGCGCTGGTGCTCGCCGCGATTAATGGCGGCGACGTCGCCGACCCCTGCAGCATCGATGCGCCGTTCGGCTATGACGCGTCGGCGCCGATCGCCGGATTGCGCCTTGGCTACTATCCCACCGATTTCGACGGCGAGGGCGTCAATGCGCTGGACCGCGCGATGCTCGACGAGGCGCGCGCGCTCGGATTGACGTTGGTCGAGCTGACGCGTCCCGACCTGCCTTACGATTCGTTGATGAATACACTGTTTGCCGAGGCCGCCGCTTCGTTCGAACGACTGACGCTGGACGATCTGGACGATCGACTGACCTGGCAGGAACCAGGGGCGTGGCCGAACACTTTCCGCAAGGCGCGATTTTTGTCGGCCGTGGACCATATCCAGCTCGACCGGCTCCGCCGCCGCATCATGCAAGACATGGATGCGACGTTCCACAGCGTCGACGCGATCATCGGGCCATGTCTTGCGGGACCCATGCTGATCATCACGAATTTTACCGGTCATCCCTGCCTGGCGATGCGCAGCGGATTCCGCAAGTCGCCGACACGTCAGCGCCTTTCTCTGGCCAAGGCGCGCTTGGACCAAGGCGTCGATGGCGAGGGCGAGGAGTTTCTCGTTCCCCACGCGATCAGCCTCTACGGCCGGCTTTTCGACGAGGGCGTTCTCATCCGCATCGGCGCGGCGCTGGAGGCGCGTCTTGGCGTCGCCGCGCGCCGGCCGCCGCTGGATGCTTGAAAGTTCGTAGTCCCGATAGCTTTGTTTGGAGGTTTTGCGATGTACAATGCCAAGCTGACACGCCGCACCTTGCTCGCTGGAGCCGCCGCCATTTCGACGGTCGGTCTTCCGCGGTTTTCGCTGGCGGACACGCCTACGGATGTTCTGATCGTCGGCCACGTCGCCGAATTGCAGACGCTCGATCCCGCGCAGGCCGTGACGATCAGCGACTTCCGGATATTGTGCAACATTTACGACAGCCTGCTGCATTACAAGGACGGCAGTCTCGATGTAGAGCCCGGGCTTGCGGAATCCTGGGTAATCTCTCCCGACGGCAAAACTTACACTTTCAATCTACGCAAGGGCGTCAAATTTCACGACGGAACCGATTTCAACGCCGACGCTGTAAAATTCAACTTCGATCGGGTGCTCGACGCGAGCCATCCGTTCCACGACACCGGGCCATTCCCGTTTGTGTTCACGCTCGGTCCGATCGAACGGACCGAGGTTGTTGGACCTTATCAAGTTATTCTTCACTTGAAGGAGCCTTACGCCCCCGCTCTGTCGATGCTCGCCGGCGCGATCGGCGGCTTGGCCGGGATTTCGCCGGCGGCGGTCAAGACGTACGGCAAGGATTTCGCCCGCCACGGCGGCGGAACGGGACCGTTCAAATTCGTCGAATGGGTCAGCGGCCAGCGTTTCGTTCTGGAGGCCAACAAGTCCTACTGGCGCGGCGCCCCGGCGCTTTCTGGTCTGGTGTTCCGGCCGATTGTCGACGAGAACGCGCGCGTCAGCGAGATGCTATCGGGAGGGACGGATGTCACCATCGAGGTGCCCCCCGATAATATCGCGACCTTCACGGCTTCGAAAGCGTTCACTTACTATCAGCAGCCAGGACCGCATCTCTGGTATCTTGTGCTGAACACCAAAACCAAGCCGTTCGACGACAAACGCGTGCGCCAGGCGATCAACTACGCGATCAACAAAGAAGCGATGGTCAAGGACGTGCTCAAAGATACGGCGACTGTCGCCAGCAGCGTGACGCCGCCCGCGTTCATCTGGGCCTATGACAATGCGTTGAAACCCTATCCCTATGATCCCGCTAAGGCCAAGCAATTGCTGGCCGAAGCAGGCTACGGCAACGGCGTCGATGTGACTTTCTACGTGACCGAAAGCGGATCGGGCATGCTTTCGCCGGTGCTGATGGGGACGGCGATCCAGGCGGATCTCGAGGCCGTCGGCATCCGCGCCAAGATCGAAACCTATGAGTGGAACACCTTCCTTGGCAAGATTATCCCGAGCCTGCCGCCGACGGTCGCGGTGGCGGAACTGTCGTTCATGACCCAGGATCCGGATATGCATCCGGCATTGGCTCTGCGCACCGGCGGCGCCGTCAATTCTGGCGGCTTCTCCAATCCGAAGGTGGACGCGCTGATCGACCAGGGCCGCGCCGAGACCGATCCCGCTAAGCGCGCCGTGATCTATAAGCAGCTTCAGGATATCGTCTATGATGAAGCGCCGTGGGTGTTTGTCGCAAACTGGAAACAGAACGCCGTATCTTCGGCGCGCGTGAAAGGATTCGAACTGCATCCCTCGTTCACGACCCGCTTCTATGGCGCGAGCAAGGTCTAGACAGAGCCAAGGAATGCCTGGTCTGATTTTCCGACGGCTGCTTATGGTTGTCCCCGTTCTGCTCGGGGTCAGCGTGATCGTGTTTCTTGTGATCTCGCTGATCCCCGGCGACCCGGCTCGCGCCATTCTTGGAACTTTCGCGACGCCTGAAAACATCGCCGACGTTACGCGTCAGCTCGGGCTCGATCAGCCGCTCCCGATACAATATGTCGTCTGGGTCAGCCATCTCCTGCACGGCGATCTCGGACGATCCTATATCCTTCACAAACCCGTGATGGACGAGATCATGGCGCGCCTGTTTCCCACCCTGCTTCTTGCCGGAGCCGCTCTTGTGATGGCGAGCGCCGGCGGCATTCTGCTGGGGATTGTCGCCGCCGTGCGTCAGAATGAATGGCCGGACAAACTGATCACTATTTCGGTTCTGATTGGAATCTCCACGCCATCCTTCTGGCTTGGCATGCTGCTGATCCTGTGGTTCGGCGTCCGCCTTGCTTGGCTTCCGGTCGGCGGCATGTCCGAGATGTTCGGCGGCGGCGGGATCGGCGATATCGCGCGCCATCTGCTTCTACCGGCGACGACATTGGCGGCGGTGGCGGGCGCCGTGCTGGTCCGGTTGACCCGTGGCGCTATGCTTGAAGTGTTGCGGCAAGACTATGTCCGCACCGCACGCGCGAAGGGATTGACGGAATCGCGTGTCATATTCGTGCACGCTTTCCGCAACGCGCTCGTCGGCATCATTCCGGTGATCGGTCTGCAAGCCGGCTTCGTGCTGGGCGGAGCGGTTTATGTCGAAACGGTGTTTCAATGGCCAGGCATCGGCCGGATGCTGGTAAGCGCTATCTCCACCCGTGACATCCTGCTGGTTCAGGGTGGCGTGCTCATCGTGGCCGCCGCTTATGTGCTCATCAACTTGTTGACCGACTTGGCTCAGAGCTTGATCGATCCGCGGATACGCGCGTCGTGAGCGCACCCGCGTTAAACGCCACGATGCCCGCGCGTTTGTCGTACCCGCGCGACCGACCATCCGCTTTCGCGCGCCTGACTCAAAATCGGATGGCGAGTTTCGGCTTGTTGCTGCTCAGTTTGATCGTAGTCGTGGTTGTCGCGGCGCCAATCCTGCCATTGGCGCCGCCGCATGTGGCGAATGTCGCGCAGCGGTTGCGTCCGCCACTAACGCCCGGCCACTTCCTCGGCACTGACCAGGTCGGACGCGACATTCTTTCGCGTCTGATCTGGGGTACGCGGCTCAGCCTCGCGGTGGGCGTGTTCGCGGCGCTGATCGCAAGCTTGATCGGTTCGGCGATCGGATTGCTGGCGGCGTTTCGGGGCGGCTGGATCGACACGCTGCTGATGCGTGGGATCGATATGCTGATGGCCTTCCCGTATCTGCTGCTGGCGCTCGCCATCGTCGCGGCGCTTGGCCCTGGGTTGGTGAATGCGATGATCGCAATCACCATCGTCAACGTCCCGTTTTTCGCACGCGGCGTGCGTGGCGCGGCGCTGTCGATCGTGCGTACCGACTTCATGGCGGCCGCTCGGCTTTCCGGCCTTTCGGATGCGCGCATCGTCTTTTGGGAATTGCTTCCCAACGTGATGCCCGGCATCGTCATCGGCCTGTCGACGACGATCGGCTGGATGATTCTGGAGACGGCCGGTCTCAGCTTCCTCGGGCTTGGCGCGCAGCCGCCGCAGGCCGATCTCGGCGGCATGCTTGGCGAGGGTCGCAATCTTCTGCAGGTCGCGCCGCATGTCGCCACGATTCCCGGCCTCGTCATCTTGCTGCTGGCGATCGGCATCAATCTCATTGGCGATGGTCTGCGCGATGTCTTGGACCCTAAGTTGAAGTCTGGAGGCCTTGCCCGCACTCACGCTCGCACCGACGCCGTCTCGTTGGAGGAGCGAAGCAAGGGCTTGCCGCTTCCGGGCGCCGCGGCCCGCTTGCCGCTGGCCATTCGCGGCCTGCGCACGCATTTCCGAATCGGCCGGGCAATTTACGCGGCGGTCGATGGGGTGGACATGGCGATCGCGCCCGGCGAGTCGGTCGGCATCGTCGGCGAATCCGGTTCTGGCAAGACGGTCACCGCCCTGTCGATACTGGGTCTTGTCGCGACGCCGCCGGGGCGAATCGTCGGCGGTGAGATTCTTCACTACGGCGAGGAACTGGCGAGCGCGACGCTGTCGCGCCTTCAGGAGATCCGCGGCCGACGCATCGCTTACGTGTTCCAGGACCCGCAGAGCACGCTCAATCCTCTGATTCGAATAGGCGAGCAGATCGCCGAAAGCATCCGCCGACACCAGGGAAAGAGCGCCGCCGAGGCAATGCGATTGGCGGTCGCCTTGTTGGAGTCGGTACATATTCCTGACCCCGAGCATAAGGCCAACGCCTACCCCCATGAACTGTCCGGCGGCCAGCGGCAACGCGTCGGCATCGCCATCGCGCTCGCCAACGATCCCGAACTGATCATCGCCGACGAGCCGACGACGGCGCTGGACGTTACGACCCAGGCGCAGGTGTTGAAACTCCTCAATGAGCTTCGACGGGAGCGAGGCGCCGCGCTGCTTTTCATCAGCCACGATTTCGGCGTCATCGCGGCCGTTTGCGATCGCGTCCACGTGATGTATGGCGGCCGCGTTGTCGAAAGCGGCCCGGTCGCCGAGGTGCTGGAGCGACCGCGCCATCCCTATACGCAACGCCTCCTCGCATGCGTGCCGGAACTGGGCCGCCGGGGCCGGCAGGTGACGCCCATCCCTGGCTTGCCCCCTTCGACGGATGCGCTGCCGCCTGGTTGCGCTTTCGCCCCGCGCTGTCATCGCGCGGCGCCCCGTTGTAGCATTGGAGAGATTACGCTCGATGCCGTGGAGTCTGACCATTACGCTCGGTGTATTCGGGTGAACGACGCATGACCGATATTATTCTGCGTGCGGATGCTGTGGTGCGGGAGTTTCCTCGAGGCCGGAGGCTGTTTGGACCGCGCTCGCCAGCGTTGCGTGCGGTAGACGGTGTGTCGCTCGCTATCAACCGCGGCCAGACGATTGGAATCGTAGGTGAATCCGGCTGCGGAAAATCGACGCTGGCGCGGATGATGGTCGGTCTGCTGGAACCGAGCGCTGGTCGGTTGGAGATCGACGGGCAGTCCATTCCAGCCCTCGCCAGACACGACAGGCGCTCCTTGCATCGGCGTGTGCAGATGGTGTTTCAGGATCCGCTCGGCTCACTTAACCCACGTAAGACGGTGCGCGAGATCCTCGCGGCGCCGCTTCGCGCGTTGCATGGGATGGATCGGACCGCCTGCAATAAGCGCGTCGCAGAACTCATGGATCTCGTGAGCCTGCGCGCCGACTTCGCCGACCGTTATCCGCATGAGTTTTCGGGCGGCCAGTCGCAACGCATCGGCATCGCCCGCGCGCTTGCGGCGCAGGCGGAGGTCATTGTGTTGGACGAGCCGGTTTCCGCTCTCGACGTGTCGGTCCAAGCTCAGGTGCTCATATTGCTTGCCGAGCTGCAGACGCGGCTCGGGTTGACTTACATATTTATCTCGCATGACCTTGCGGTGGTCGAGACCATCGCGCACGAAGTCGCGGTCATGAACCACGGCCAGATTGTCGAGCAGGCGCCCGCCGAACGCATTTTCGCCGATCCTCAACACGAATATACGCGTCTATTGCTGGCGTCAGCGCTCCGCGCGGCGCCCAGATCGTCAGGTTGAGACGAGGAACAAAACGCGGCCACGCCGATCAGGATTCTGGCGAAAGGGAGGGTTCAGGCGCCGTGGCGCGCCTGCCGAGCAGAACCTGCTGGAGATTGGATTGCAGCGTCAGCAAATGATGTCGCATCGTCCGTTCTGCCTCGGCGCCGTCGTGCTGCCCGATCGCGTCGACAATCGCAGCATGCTGCATCTGCGTAGTCTTGAGACGATCGGTGTTGCGCGCCAGAGCGCGGGGCCGCTGCCACGACGGCGAAGAGCGAATGTGGTCGATGATATCGAATATCGTCAGTAATAACCGATTGCCGGCTGTCTCCGCGATCAGGCGATGGAACGCGCCGTCCCAGCGCTCGATCGAATCGTGGTCCTCGCTGGCGCCGAGCCGCCGCAAGATGAGCCGCATCGACGACAGGACTTCAGGGGAAGCTTTTGCGGCGGCGAGCCTCGCCAATCCCGGCTCGATCTCCAGCCGCGCCTCCATGACTTCCAAAGGGCTCGTGCGGTCCGCTATCGTCGCGACGAGATGCGGCCGGATGTCGGGCCGCTGCCCGGCGAAAGTGCCTCTGCCCTGATGTCGCCACAGCCGCCCCTCCGCCTCCAGCACCTCCAGCGCCACTCGGACGGCGCGTCGACCCGCGCCAGTCTTTTCGACGAGATCGCGTTCTGAGGGCAGGCGCCATTCCGGCTGCTCCAGATTGGCGTCGAGCAACGCGCGGATATGTGCAAGCGCGAGACCGGAACGCGATGGGCGGATAGGGGTCATTGGCAGAAGACTTTCAGAAGCATGCAAATCGAAACGTGGAACCTTCATCAAGGCAATTGGGGTTGGGCAGCGAGTTATCTAAGCCGACAATTTCAAAAAGGGGCAATCCACGAAAGGCGAGCTTGCTGCACGGAGGCGTCGGAAGACGCGTTTGAGCGTTGACACGACTTATCCAAACAATCCAATAGACCTGCCCCGCTACCCAAATCTCGGCGCAAATCCACGCGCACTCCATCCCGATGGTAGTCGAGCCGCCGACCCTGGACCGGATTTGCAACGTGATCGGGATGGGAACCCAACACACTTGGCACGAAGGCTCGGATAGGCGAGACCATCGGAGCCGCAAGCCCACAGACGCGCGCTGAGGGTATGGCTTTCCGCATAGTCGTCCCGATGGCGGAGATCAGGAGCGGTCAGGCGGTTGGGACTGCAATATCCTCGAACAGGTCGATCGGGGGAAAGATGCTGAGGATAATCCGGACCGCGCTCTGCCATTTCATCTCGGCAAAGGGGATGGCGGCGATGTCTATCGCCAACCGCCCCGCTCGCCATCCAGATATTGGCGAATCCGCATGAGGTCGGTCAGCTCTCGATCTTCATCGGCTTCGAGCCCTCGTTCAAGACCGCAACGCGGTTCAGAGGCTTTTCTCGACCAGTTTCGGCACGATCCGATGGTGGGTCGCCTGCTCGTAAGCATAGGCGAGGCCGAGAAGCGGCGCTTCGCTCCACATCGGGCCCACGAAGATGAGGCTAAACGGGGATCGGTTGCGGAACTGCCCAGCCGGGACGGTCACGCCGGGAAGACCCGCGATGTTGATTTCGGAGACTGTCGTGGCCGGATAGGTCGCGGCGTCGAAGACGCCGGGCAATTCGGCGAACGATTGAGGAAAGGCGAGCGCGTCGAGGCGATGCTGCGCCATCACCGCGTTGAATATCTTGAGATGGCGCTCCCGCAAGGCGAGAAACGCGCTGAGATCGGGCGGCGCCGTTGGGTCTTCGAGCGATTTCCGCAAAACGGGCAGCGTCTTGACGTGCGTGCCGAGAATGCCCTCGGACGCAAAGGGATCTTCCGGGACGAGCGCTCTCAACGCGGCGAAGGAATGGGCGGCGGCGGAAGGGCCGAGCCTGTGCAGGTAATTCTCCATGTCATAAGCGATCGACTCAAGGCCCCGATCGTCGAATTCGCCTCCCTGCGCAAGATCGGCGAAATCTGTCCCCGCAAACGGGTCATCGACGAGGATAGCCCCTTGCGCCTTCAATTCGGCGAGTGCAGCGTCATACAAGGCTTGCGCCTCAGCGGAGAGGGGCTGCTTGCGCCAGCCGAGGCCATAGAGACCCAACCGCGCGCCTTTGAGCGCGTCGGTGCGGAGCGCGCTGGTATAGCCGCCCGCTGGAATCATCCCGATTGACGCAACGGTCTTGGGATCCTCGACCGTGTAGCCGGCAAGCGCGTCGAGCAGGATCGCCGTATCCGTCGCGGTGCGGCCATGGGGGCCGACGACGTCGCGGGTCGATCCTGCGAGCGGCGCAACGCCGGTGTTCGGAACCAAACCGAAGGTCGGCTTGACGCTGACGAGGCTCTGCGCGGCGGCGGGATTCTGGATGGAGCCGCCCGTCTCTTCGGCAAGCCCTACGACCGCAAAACTCGCCGCCACCGCCGTAGCGGTGCCGCTGGAACTCGCGCCGGGCGCGATTGCGCGGTCGACGGCGTTGAAGGTGGGGCCGTCCCAGCTCGTATTGGCGCGCGCGCCGTCGTGACTGAAAGCCGGAATGTTGGTTTTGCCGAGGATGATCGCGCCGGCGGCGCGCAGCCGGGCGACGACAGGCGCATCGCGCTCCGGGATCAGGTCGACGCCGCCCGCGGCGCTGGCGAGCGGCGCCCAGCCGACGGTCGACGGAAGCCCAGCAAAATCCATCGCCTCTTTGACGACGACCGGCACGCCGGCCAGAGGCCCCAGCGCCTCGCCTGCGGTCCGGCGTGCGTCGATCGCCTTGGCGTCAGCGAGGGCTGCCGGATTCATCGAAGTGAAGGCGTTGTAGGAGGGCTCGTATTTCTCGATCCGTGCGAGATGAAGGCGCGTCAATTCTTCGGAGGTGAAGCGGCCCTCGGCAAAGCCCTTCTGGACATCCGCAATCGTGAGTTCGACGATATCCTTGAAGAGCTTGGATGAAGCGTTCATCGGAGGGCCTCGGCTGGAGGAGTTCGGTTCATGGACGCGCGGCGTCGGCGAACATTGCGTGACGCGCGTCCGGCATCTCAATCGACATCGACAATCAAGCGGCCGCCCTGGTCGCGCCGGAGCTCCCGATCAACCCCAACAGATGCTTGGTGTCCATCACGTCGGCGAAGATGGCGGACATGCTGATCAGAGTCGCATTGTGCTCTTCGTCGCTCAAGGTGGCGTTGCCGTCGCTGACGAAAATAATGTTGTAGCCCATCTGCAGCGCATCGCGCGCCGTGCTCTCGCAACAGCAATTCGTCAAAGTGCCCGTGATAATGAGTGTGTCGACGCCGCGCGCCTTCAACGTCTCGTCCAAGTCGCAGGTGCCTGGAATAAAAGCCGAGAAGCGCGTCTTGTCGACGATCAGGTCGCCGCCTTCCACCTCAAGTTCCGGCGCCAACTGCCAGTAATCGGCGCCGCGGGCGAAAGCTTTCGTCATGACGTCGCTATGAGACCGGCTCATATAATTGTTGAACCAGACATTCCAGGGCATTTTTTCCAGGCCGTCGTAGGTATAGCGAAGAAAAACATTCAAGCCGCCGGCCGCGCGTACGGCGCTCGCAATGCCGTTGACTTCACCAAAAATCTCGCGGGTCATCGGAACTTCGACGGGCGCGCCCTCGGCCACGAAGCCGACCTGCAAATCAACGATGATATGTGCGACTTTGCTCATGTCGAGGGTCTCGAAAATGTGTTCCCTGCCGTCGCGCATCCGTCGGCCCCGCGCGACGACATGTTCGGGAATGGAGATCTTGTGCATCGCAGTTCCTTGTCCTGGTGGAGAGGGCGACGAGGGCCGCCGCGACCAAACGTCGGGAAATGAAGACGGCGCATCGCGCGCCACACCAGACATTCAAATCCGAAAATATATCGAAATCAACCTTTTTGTGTGCAGGCGCTTTTTAGTGTGCGGCGGTCACTCCGGAATACATCTCTCGTTTGACAGGCCCGGCCCGCCGATGCGAGGTTTACCAATCTGATGAGATCATTCCTTGCATATGCAATTGTTTGTGGCTGCTCGGCCGATAGGGCCGAGGGAGCACGCCATGCGAAAGCCCCGCAAGACGTCGCCCGTCGCGCAGAAGAGGTGAAGTCATGAAAGTTGGCTTGCTGCATGCTCGAAACGGCGTCGCCGGCATCTGGGGCCCATCGATGGACGCCGCGGCGACTCTTGGCGCCGCCGAGATCAACGCCAGCGGCGGCATTTTAGGCGAGGAGATCGAACTTGTTTTCGGTGATTGCGGTTTCACCGTCAACGAGGCGATCGGCGCCGTCGATACGCTGATCGACATCGAGGGCGCGGACGTCATCATCGGCGGCCACCCGAGCAATTTCCGCGATGCGGTGAGTCAACGCATCGCGGGCAAGGCGCCCTATATCTACACCCCACAATATGAGGGGACCGCCTGCGGTCCGTCGACCGTTGCAATCGGCAGCACGGATCAGGAGTTGATGGGCCCCGCGCTCCATTGGCTGCGCGATCGGAAGCGCGCGGAGCGCTTCTTTTTTGTCGGTAATGATTACGTCTGGCCGCGGATGGCCTTGGCGACGACGCAGCGGCTCGCGCGCGAGCAGGGCGGACGACTGGTCGGCCACGCCTTTCTCCCGAACCGGGTCGTCGAGGATGACGACGTGTTGAAGCGGATCGCCCGGAGCGGGGCGCAGGTCGTGATCCAAGCGCTGGTCGGGCAATGCGCCATCGAATTCAATCGTGCGTTTGCCGCCGCGGGCCTCGACGAGAAGATGCTGCGCTTTGGGCTGATCGTCGACGAGACCGTGCTTTGCGGCATCGGAGCGGAGGCCTCCACGAATCTGTTCACCGCCGCGCATTATTTCGCGGCCCGGCACTCCCGCTCCAATGATTGCTTTCTTGAGCGCTATCATGACGCCTTCGGCGAATGGGCGCCGCCGGTCTCCGCCGCCAGCGTCTATTATTATGAGGGGTTGCACGTGTTCGCGGGAATGGCGCGGGATCTGGGCACCCGGAAGGCCGAGGATCTGGCGCGCTATTTGAACAATCCGATCTCTCGTTCGGCCGCCCGCAACATGCTGGGGGATATGCCGGTCGGCCAATCGCCCTGCGTCTATCTGGGGAAGGCGGATGGAGTCACGCTCAAAGTAATCGCCGAATTGGGTGCCTGATTGCTTGAAAACGATACATTGTCATCCACAGACAATTATGCTAGTTGTCGCGGTTAATTGTAGGCGGACAGACAGACAGATTCGGAACGGGCGTGTCGTGTCGATCCTGACGTAGCAGAGCCCCATTTCGATGTCTGATTTTCTCAATAATTTTGAAGAAATAAGAAACGGCGAAAAAAGATAGGGGGAGGCTATGGCTGCAGTGCGCATGAAGGACCAGTTGGCCTATTTGATCGCCAGCCTCAACCGCCAGTTCGAGGCCGACCTCACCGAACGGTTGCGGCCCGGCGGCGTTCCGATCGAGTATTTCCGCATTCTCGAAGTTCTTGACGCACGCGAACCGCGCGCCATGGGGGAGATCGCCGCCGAGGCCCTGATCGAGGTTCCGACTCTGACCAAGATCATCGACCGAATGACGACGGAGGGGCTGGTCTATCGCGCTCCAGACCCGAATGACCGCCGCCGCGTGTTCATCCTCACGACACGAGACGGCAAGGCCCTCTTCAAGCGTCTGCGCGGCGTGTCGAGCGCGCAAGAGCGTCGCATCGTCGAAGTGCTGGAATCGGACAAGGCGGCGGAATTGAAGAGCATGCTGCGCGAGCTCCTGCAATAGGGCGGAGTGTTGCGCAGACGGGGGCGAAACGCCGCTCCCCGGGCGCGTTTCGCCATATGAATTGAGCCCTCCACGATCAAGGCTGATTGGGCCGCGGCAAGTTCGCGCGCGCCGTCAGTCTTAGCCCTCAGTACCCCGGCGGGCGTCGCGTATGCCAATCCGTCGCCTGCTGGTAGGCATGGGCCACGCGCAAGAGCAGCGCCTCCGATCCATGCGCGCCGGCGAGTTGGAAGGCGACGGGACGACCGTCGTCGGTAAAGCCGCAGGGCAGCGTGACAGTGGGGATTCCCGTCGCGTTGAACGGCGAGGTGAATTTACCGATGATGTTGAAGTCTTCCGCGACGGCTTCGCGGACCTCCGTCCATGTCGGGGTGCCCTTGCGGAATACGGGCATGACGAAAACGTCGATATCATCGAACATACGTGTGACGGCGCCTCGGAATTTATAGCGTTCGATGATGCCCTTGCCGAGCTCGACGGCGCTGACCGATCGGCCGGCTTCAAGACCGCTCTTGATCCAGGTTCCATATTTTTCGGCTTGTGACGGATAGGTTTTTTCATGGATGGCCGCCATTTCCGCCATGGTCATGGGCATCGTGTATTGCAGGAGGGCGTCGACCGAAGGGAATTTGACGTGTTGGGTAAGCGCGCCAATATCCGCCAACACCGCAACGGCGTCCTTGATCAGCCCGATGGTGACAGCGTCCGCATCGGCGGCGGCGTAATTCCAGTCCAGCCCGATCGACACGCCGCGCGCGCCTGAGACGCCATCGAGCGCGGCGAGATAATCGGGAACGGGCATCGACAGGGAGGTCGAATCGTTCGGGTCCCATCCCGCCAGGCATTGCAGCATGGCCGCCGCGTCGCCTGCGGACCGGGCCATTGGGCCCAGATGGTCGAAGGTGGCGGCAAGATCGAAGATGCCGTAGCGGCTGATCCGGCCCCAGGTCGGCTTCACGCCGGTAAGCCCGTTGCAGGCCGAGGGAAAGCGGATCGAGCCGCCGGTGTCTGAGCCGATCGTCGCATAGGCCATACCCGCAGCCGCCGCGACGCCGGAGCCAGACGAAGACACGCCGGTCCAGAGATCCTTCTTCCAGGGATTGACCGGCTCTGGCAGGTCGGGGTGATGTTCCAGCGTCGCGCCCTCGGTCATGTGGAGTTTGCCGAGCAGAACCGCTCCGGCCTGGGCTAGTTTGGTCACCACCGTGGCGTCATGCGTCGGCACGAAATCGGCATAGATCGTCATGCCGCCTGTCGTCTTGACGCCCTTGGTGAAGCAGAGGTCCTTGACCGCGATCGGGATGCCGTGCATCGGCCCGCGATACATGCCCTTTGCGATTTCGGCTTCGGCCTTCTTGGCTTGCTTGAGCGCGAGATCGGCCGTCACGGTCGTATAGCTCTTGAGGCCGGGATCGAGGGCTTCGATCCGCGCCAGGATGGCCTTGGTGAGCTCCACCGGCGAAATATCGCCCGCTTCGATATGCTTCGCCACCGTTGTCAACGGCTGATAGTGGATGTCGTTCAGGGACATGGATTTATGCTCCGCGGGTCGGGGGTCAAAAATCTGTGGGGCGCCGGGTGTGCCAGTCGGTGGCCTGCTGATAAGCGTGGCCTGCCTTCAGCAACGCGGCTTCCGAAAGATGCGGGCCAATCAATTGCACGCCGATGGGCATGCCGACGCGCGCAACGCCGCACGGCAGGGTGAGGCTCGGGCTGCCGCTGACATTGAACGGAGAGGTATAGCCGAGAAAGCGCGGCAGGTCGGACAAAAGCGCTTCCATTTCGTCGTAGCGTGCGCCCACCATCGGATAGACTGGAGAGATCAAGGCGTCGACATCGGCGAACAACCGCGCCATTTCGCCCTTGAATCGGTCGCGCGCGATATAGGCTTTGGCCAGCGCGATTGGGTCGGCGGCGAGGCCCCGCTCCATCGCGGCCGCAAGCTGTGGACCGAATTTAGCTTTGTCGGCCTGATAGACCGGTTTGTGAAACCGGGCGCTCTCCGTGTCGGTTATGATGAGTTGGGCGGCGACGGCGTCGGTGCGGTCCGGCACGGTCACCGGCACGATCGTCGCGCCGAGATCGTGGAAGACTGCGATCGCGTCGCGGATGGCGGCGATCGTCTCCGAATCGACGCCTGTCTCGACATAGGCGGCGTCGACGCCGAGCCGGAACCCTCGCGCGCCCAGCACGCCGTCGAGGCCAGCCAGATAGGCCGGGACCGGCGCGGAAAGGCTGGTGGGATCGAGGGGGTCGGCCCCGGCCATGACGTCGAACATCGCCGCGGCGTCCGCCGCGCTTCGCGCCATCGGGCCGATTGTGTCGAGAGAATCGGCGAGCGGAAAGACGCCCGCGCGGCTTGTGCGGCCCCAAGTCGGCTTCAAGCCCGTGACGCCGTTGGCCGCAGAGGGAAAACGAATCGAGCCGCCCGTATCCGTGCCAAGGCTTGCGAAACAGAGCCCGGCCGCTGTCGCCGCTCCCGAACCCGACGAGGAGCCGCCTGGCCAATAGGCCTTGTTCCACGGGTTCAGGCAGCGCCCAAGGTCCGGGTGATGCTCGCCGAAAGCGCCTTCGTGCAGATGGAGGCGGCCGAGGATCACGGCGCCCGCCATGCGCAGGCGATGAACGAGGGTGGCGTCTTTCTCGGCGACGAAATCCTTGTAGGCGATCGAGCCGAAGGTCGAGGGCGTTCCGTTGGTGTGGAAGATATCCTTGATCGCGATCGGCACGCCATGCAGCGGCCCGCGATAGCGCCCGGACCGGATCTCCGCCCGCGCCGCCTCCGCTTCGGCCAATGCGCGGTCGGCGGTCACAGCGAGATAGGCGTTGAGCGCGGGATTCACCTCAGCGATGCGCTTGAGCATCCGTTCGGTGAGCGCGACCGGCGACAGATCGAGCGCGGCGATCAGAGCCGCAATGTCGAGCAGAGAAGCATAGTGCGGCGCGGCGTCCATCGATTTTCGCTCTCTGTTCAGGAAGGTTGCGCCGTCTCGACGATCCGGGGGCGACGAAGGGAGACGCCGGCGGCCGCCTCGTAGGCGGCGCCGATGCGAAGCACCAGCGGTTCATCGAATGGTCGTCCAACAATCTGGGCGCCGAGCGGCAGACCGTTGGCGCCAAAGCCGATGGGCAGCGCGAGCGCGGGACTGCCGGTGACGTTGAATGGGTTCGTCAGCATGCCGCCCCACCGCGCCGCATCCTTGCCGAAATCGGAGAAGGGCGCGGCCGTCGCCAGCCCGCTCGGCGCCAACAGGGCATCGTGCGTGTACAGCGCGCCGTCGTTCAACGCCGCGGTCAGCTCCCGGCGCAGCCGCTGCGCCTGAACGAGATCGGCCGCCGAGAGCACCGCGCCCGAGACAAGCCGCTGGTAGCCATAGCGTCCATAGGCGTAGGGTCGCGTCTTCAGGTCGGCCTCGTGTATGGCGAAGGCCTCCGCGAACATGATGACCTGCGCACAAGCGTCGAACAATTCGTAGGACGAGATATCGACCTCATCGACGGCCGCGCCGAGCGCCGCCATCTGTTCGGCCGCGGCATCGAGCGCCTTAAGGGATTCTGCTGTCAAGAACGGGTTATCGATGAAGAATTTTCTAGTGTAACCGATTCTGACGCCGTCGAGATTGCGGCCAAGCGCGGCTTTGAAATCCGGCACGGGAACGTCGACCGAAGCGGGGTCCTGCGAGTCGTAGCCCGCGATGACTTGCATGGTGAGCGCCGTGTCCTCGACGCTCCAAGTCAGGGGGCCGCAATGGTCGAGCGAATAGGCGAGCGGAAAAACGCCGCGCCGCGAGACGCGTCCATAGGTCGGCTTCAACCCTACGACGCCGCAAAGCGCCGCCGGCCCACGGATCGAACCGCCCGTGTCCGAGCCCATCGCCATGCGCAACATGCCGGAGGCGACAGCCGCCGCCGAGCCTGAGGACGATCCGCCCGTGAAGTGATCGGGATTCCAGGGATTGCGCGCGGGGGGAAACGGCAGATCGAAGCTCGGACCGCCGATCGCAAATTCAAAGGTCCCAACCTTGCCGAGCAGGACGCCTCCGCCCGCCGCGAGCTTTTCCTGCACCGCGCAATCGTTCTCAGGCACGTTATCACGCAGCAGATTCGAATGGCAGGTCGTGCGGACGCCGGCCGTCGCATAAATGTCCTTCAGCGCATAGGGAACGCCCTGGAGCGGACCGGCGTCTACGCCACTGGCGAAGCTCGCATCGGCGCGTTCCGCTTCGACGATGGCGCGTTCGCGCGTGATCAGGACAAAGGCGTTGAACATCGGATCGAGCGCATCGATTCGCGCCAGCGCCGCCTCGGTCAGATTTCGCGAGGTGACCTGGCCCGACCGGAGCGCCCGACCCGCCTCGGCGATCGAGAGTTCGTGCAGAGGCCCGAGCGTGCTCACGAGCGTTTCTTTCCAGGCGCGAAAATATGGGAGGGCTCCGCAGCGGCCGTGCGCGGCGTGCGCAGCCAATGCAGGGTGGCGAGCAATCGGACGGCGGCGGCATAAGCGCCTTCCGCCCGATCGGCGGGGACGACGACGCCCGCATTGAGAAAGCGCCGTTCGATATCGGCCTCGTCAGATGAGGAATGGCGGTCTTGCGCGATCATCGGCTCACGATCCCCGAAAGCTACGGACGTCACCATAGGCGGAAAAATAGTTTCAAACAATAATATTGAATGAACAACAATTGACCACTCTGATGCATTTTTGCGCGCTGGCGATCCGCTTGATTTTCGCCACATTTGCCAGCGAATCCGAAAAAAATTTCTCTTTTCGATTTTTCTTGCGAGAGAGAATAATCATAAAAAATGAGCGGCTTAGGCGCGCGCCGCGATCAGTTGGCGCAATTGTCGAAGCCTTGGCGCGGCCGGCTGGCACGGCCCTTGCGAAACGCCTCCCGGCCGCTTGCTGCGGATACGAACGGGAGAGAGCCGATGCTGTCACGTGGAATTCGCGGCGCAGTGAAAATTGCCGCAATAGCTGTTCTTGCATGGGGCGCCATCGGCGGACGCGCGTCCGCCGAGTCTGTTCTGCGCGTCGCTATGACCGCGGCGGACATTCCCGATTACACGGGCGCACCCGATCAGGGATACGAGGGCTATCGTTTCGCAGGCTATACGCTCTATGACGCGCTGGGGCTTTGGGATCTGTCCAGTTCGACCAAGGCGGCCGATGTCGTTCCAGGCTTGGCGACGAGCTGGGCCATCGATCCCAACAACAACAAGCGGTGGATATACAAACTGCGCCAAGGCGTCACCTATCACGACGGCTGCGCCTGGAATGCGGATTCGGCGATCTGGAATTTTGCGCGCGTGATGGACCCTAAAGCGCCGCAGTTCAACGCGCGCCACGTCGGGCAGATGGGCACTTATGTTGTGAACATCGCCAGTGTCGACAAAATCGACGACTACACGATCGCGATCAACACCAAGGCGCCGAGCTCGTTGTTTCCCTATGAAATGGCGATGTACTACATGATTTCGAACTGTGGGGTGCAAAAAGCGGGCAACGACTACAATGTCTATATGAAGACGCCAGCCGGAACCGGTCCCTACAAGTTTGACAAGGTCGTGCCGCACGAGCGGCTCGAACTGGTGAAAAACGATAAATACTGGAATCCGCAACGCATCCCCAAACATGACCGCCTCGTGCTGTTGCCGATGCCGGAAGCCTCGACGCGCGCTGCTGCTTTGCTCTCGGGTCAGGTCGATTTCGTCGAAGCGCCGTCGCCGGACACGATTCCCCGCCTGAAGGACGCGGGCATGAAGATCATCACCGTGCCTTATCCGCATAATTGGGACTATATGCTGCGGATGGATGTTCCCCCCTTCAACGACATCCGCGTGCGTCAAGCGGCCAATTACGCGATGAACCGACAGGACATGGTCGACATGCTCCAGGGCGTGGCGGTTGCTGCGACCCAGACGCTGATCGACTCGCAGCCCTGGTATGGCAAGCCGGTCAGCTACGACTACAATCCAGACAAGGCGAAGGCGCTTCTTAAAGAGGCGGGTTGCACGCCCTGCGTGATCAAGGTCGGCATTTCGACCTCCGGCTCCGGCCAGATGCAACCGTTGCCCATGAATGAACTTGTCAAAGAGCAATTGGAGGCGGTGGGCTTCAACGTTCAGTTGGCGCCTATGGATTGGAACGCGCTAATCGGCGTCTTCCTCACAGGCGCGAAGAAATACGACTTCAACGCCATTAATTTCTCCATGGCGCCGATCGACCCTGTCCAAGGCATCCTCAAGAAATGGATGACCGCCTACGCCCCGCCAGCGTGTTGCAATTGGGGCTTCTTCGCCGACCCGAAAGTCGATCAGCTCGGCAACGAGGCGTTGGGCGAATTCGACGCGACCAAGCGCAACGCGTTGCTCACGAAGATGAACGAGCAAGCTGTGGCCGATGCGGCGGAACTTTATATCGTGCACGATCTCAACCCGCGCGCCCTGTCGCCCAAGCTCTCCGGCTTCGTCCAGGCGCAGAGCTGGTTCCAGGATCTCACGCCGATCGTGGTTTCGCCTTAATCGAACGAGCGATTGCCACGGGCTTCCATTCGCCCGCGGCAAGCCCCCTTTTTCTGTATGATTGCTTCTTTGTGTGACTGCGGAGACGTGTGATGTGGCTTTACGCGGGCCGGCGCATTGTCCTAACGATTCCGATTCTCCTCGGGGTCACCATCATCTGCTTCGCTTTGGTTCAGATCGCTCCAGGCGATCCGATCCAAAACCTGTTGTCTCCGACCGCAACCGCACAAGACGCCGCCCGGCTCCGCGCCGCTTACGGCCTCGATCAACCGCTGATGGTCCAGTATTTCATCTGGCTCGGCAAGGTTTGCGTCGGCAACCTCGGCATGTCGATCTCCGATAATGTGCCGGTGGCGGGCGAGGTGCTGCACGCCTTCGTCAATACTATCGTCATCGCCCTGATCTCTGTCGTTCTGGCGTTCGTCGTGTCCATGATCTTCGGCGTCATCGCAGCCTATCGCACAGGGTCTCTTGCCGACCGGCTGATCACGGCGGTCGCGGTCTTCGGCATCAGCGTTCCGCCTTTCTGGCTTGGCGTCATCCTGGTGATCTTCTTTGCCGTCGATTTGTCCTGGCTTCCCGCGACAGGCATGGGCGCAAGCGGCTCCGAGACCTTCAGTTATTTCAGATGGGCCGATTTCAAATTTGCGATCATGCCGATCATCGCGCTGGCGCTGCCGCCGCTCGGCATCATGACCCGGACCACCCGTTCTTCGATCGCCGAGATATTGAATCAGGATTTCATTCAGACGTTGCGCGCCAAAGGCCTCAGCGAAGCGCAGGTCATCGTTCACGCCGTCGTCAATATCATGCCGCAGGCCGTCGCGATGCTCGGCCTTCAGCTCGGCTATCTGATCGGCGGCTCGGTGCTCGTGGAGACCGTCTTCACGTGGCCGGGCACCGGCTATCTCTTGAACAAGGCCGTGCTGACCCGGGACATTCCGCTGCTACAGGGAACGATCCTCGTCCTGGCGACGGCATTCGTTCTGATCAATCTCGTCGTCGACCTCGCCCAGTCGTTGATCGACCCCCGTCTCAAACGAAGCTGATGGAGGCCGCGCCCATGACCGACGCCGTCGCAGATTCGTCCCTTAGGCCCCCCGCCAGCCGTCCAGCGTCTGCGGTCCGGGTCCGCAGCTACTGGGGCAGCGTATGGCATCGACTGCGCTATGACTATGTCACGCTGTTCTGTCTGGTCCTGATCATCGCGATCGTTCTGACGGCGGTGTTTGCGCCGTTGATTTCGCCGATGGACCCCTACAAGTCCAGCATGGCGCATCGGCTGCGACCTATCGGCTACCACAATTATCTGCTCGGCACGGACGAACAGGGCCGCGACATTCTGAGCCGGATGCTCTACGGCGGCCGCGTGTCCCTCACTATGGGCATCCTCCCGGTCGCGCTCGCGACGATCATCGGCGGCCTGTTCGGCGTGGTGGCGGGTTATTTCGGCGGCAAGGTCAACATGTTGATCATGCGCACCATGGACGTCTTCTTCGCCTTTCCCTCCGTCCTTCTGGCGGTCGCGATCTCGGGTAGCCTCGGAGGTGGAATCACCAATCAATTGCTGACCCTCACGGTGGTCCTGATCCCGCCGCTCTGCCGCGTCGCGGAAACCGCGACCAGTCAGGTGCGGACGATGGATTTCGTCGACGCCGCGCGCTCGACGGGGGCTTCGACCCTCTCGATCCTGTTCACCCATGTGCTGATCAACGTGATGTCGCCGGTGCTGGTCTACGCCTCGACGCTCGTCTCGGTCTCCATCATCCTGGCTTCAGGTCTCTCGTTTCTAGGGCTTGGCGTCTCACCGCCGACAGCCGATTGGGGACTGATGCTATCGACGCTGCGCCAGTCGATCTATGTCCAGCCCATAGTCAGCGCGATTCCCGGCGTCGCCATTCTCATCACCTCCATCGCCTTCAACCTGCTGAGCGACGGGTTGCGTCAGGCGATGGACGTCAGAGCTTGAGGAGCGGCTGACCGATGACAGACCACATGATGACGCCCAGGACCGCTCCCGTCGATCCAAGGGACCGCGGCGGCCCCGCTCAGCCGATGCTGATCGTCGACGGCATGAAGAAATACTTTCCCATCCGCGCCGGCGTGTTCAACCGCAAGGTCGCCGAGGTCAAGGCCGTCGACGACGTGTCCTTCTATGTGGTGAAGGGCGAAACTCTCGGCATCGTCGGCGAATCGGGCTGCGGCAAGTCCACGCTCGCGCGGCTGCTCATGCATCTGATCGAGAAAGACGCCGGTGAGTTGATTCTCGACGGCGATCTGGTCGGCGGATCGACGGGCGTTCTTTTGGACGGGCTGCGCCGTGCGCTGCAGATGGTGTTTCAGGACAGTTCTTCATCTCTCAATCCGCGCTTGCCGATCGAACAATCCGTCGCCTATGGTCCCAAGGTTCAGGGGGCGTCCGGCAAGTCCGCCAAGGCGCAAGCCCGATCGCTGATGGAGAAGGTCGGCCTCAACCCGAACCTCTTCGGCCAACGCTACCCGCATGAATTGTCCGGCGGCCAAAAACAGCGCGTCAACATCGCCCGCGCGCTGGCGCTCGCCCCGCGCCTGCTGATCCTCGACGAGGCCGTCTCGGCGCTCGACAAATCGGTGGAGGCTCAGGTTCTCAATCTGTTGGGGGACATCAAGAAGCAGCTCAACCTCACCTATATCTTCATCTCGCACGACCTGCATGTCGTCCGCTACATTTCGGACCGCGTGATGGTGATGTATCTCGGGCAATTGGTCGAGATCGGTCCCGCAGACCAAATCTACGAAGCGCCCAAACATCCCTATACCCAGGCGTTGCTGGCGTGCCGCCTCAGCATGGACCCAGAAGCGCGCGTCGACGCCGCCCCGCTCGCCGGCGATCCGCCGAGCCCTGTCAGTCCCCCCTCGGGATGCCGGTTCCACACCCGTTGCGCCTTCGTCGAAGACGTCTGCAAAGCCAAGACGCCCAAGCTCGGGGACGTGCTCAAACTTTCCGCCGACAAGCATTTGGCGGCCTGCCACATGGTCCATCCCGACTCGGGGCACAGCCGTGCGCCCGCCCACGCAACCGCAGCCTGATCAGCAAGGACCAAGCGAGATGAACGCCATGACATCGCCTGACCTTTCGCAGGCCACGCCGCATCCGGCCCCTTTCCTGCGCGTCGAAGACCTGCGGGTCAAATTCGTCAGCCGGGATGCAACCGTCAGGGCCGTCAACGGCATTTCGTTCAATCTGGAGCGCGGCAAGGTTCTATGCGTGATCGGCGAATCCGGCTCGGGCAAGTCGGTCATGATGCGCTCGCTCCTGCGCCTGCATCCGAAGAAGCGGACAGTCATCGAAGGCACGATGATGGTCGGCGAGCACGACATCGGCGCGGTCAGCGACCGAGCCATGACGCAATTGCGCGGCTCGCTGATTTCGATGGTCTTCCAGGAGCCAATGACGGCGCTCGATCCGCTCTATACCGTCGGCGATCAGATCGCAGAGACGGTGCGACGCCACGAGGGCCTGAGCAAAGAAGCGGCGTGGGCGCGCGCCCTGGAGCTGCTTGAACTCGTGCGCGTCCCGTCGCCCGAACGGCGGCTGAAGGCCTATCCGCATGAATTGTCGGGCGGCCTGCGCCAACGCGCGGTGATCGCGATGGCTCTGTCCTGCCGTCCAAGCCTGCTGCTCGCCGACGAGCCCACGACCGCGCTCGACGCCTCGGTACAGATTCAGATCCTCGTTCTTCTGCGTAAAATTCAGCAGGAGATGGGCATGTCGATGATCTTCGTAACGCATGATCTCGGCGTCGCGGCGCAGATCGCCGACCAGGTCGCGGTCATGTATGCCGGACGGATCATCGAATATGGCAATGCGCGCGACGTCCTGCTCAATCCGCAGCACCCCTATACGAAGGCGATGCTTGCTGCGACCGCCAAGGATCAGGATCGGAACCTGCCGCTCGAAGCCATCGCCGGCAACCCTCCGGATCTGCGAGCCTTGCCGGACGGCTGCAGTTTCGCGCCTCGTTGTAAATATGCGGGCCCGGACTGCATCGTCACGATGCCGCCGCCTGTCACGGATATCCGAGGCCATATGGCGCGCTGCTTCAAGGTCGAGGCCGCCGATGGCCCGCTGGCCTTCGACGAGAGGGTCGCAGAGCCAGCCTGAGGGCAATGTCACACAGGTCGATGAGTGAGAAATCATTGAAATATGAATAATTGAATAATTAACTATTTATCGGGCGACGCAGCACGGGGCCGCTATTGTCGCGGCGGCGGATCTCCGACAGAGGGAGGGTATAGATTTGGCGAATCATCATCTTGAGCCGAGCGTGGAGAATTGCCACTGGGGGTATTTCGATGCGACCCTGAAACCGGTGATGACGGTCGCAAGCGGGGATGTGGTCACGATCGACACCGTGACGGGCGGCCCCGACGTCCTCCCCGATCCGGCCAAGTTCCATATCCCGAAAGCGCTCGCGGGCATCCACGCGAATGTGAAGCAGGAGGGGCCGCATATCCTGACGGGCCCGGTCTTCGTGGAGGGTGCGAAGCCGGGAAGCGTGCTCGAAGTCCGCATTCATGAGGTATCGCTGCTGCAGGATTGGGGCTTCAACCTTATCCTCCCTCTGCTGGGCACGTTGCCGCACGACTACAACGAGCCGCGCAAGGTCAATATCCCGCTCGACATCGCGCGCAACGTCGGCGTCATGCCTTGGGGACTTGAACTTGAGCTGAAGCCTTTCTTCGGCGTCATGGGCGTCGCCCCGCCGAAGGGGTGGGGACGCATCACCTCCACCGCGCCGCAGGCGACGGGCGGCAATCTCGACAACAAAGAGCTGATGGCCGGCGCCACGCTTTATCTGCCCGTCTTCGTCGAAGGCGCCTTGTTTTCATGCGGCGACGGACACGGCGCCCAGGGCGATGGCGAAGTTTGCATCACGGCCATCGAGACGGCGTTGCGCGGCAAGTTCGAATTCATCGTCCGCAACGACTTGAGCTTCACGTATCCGCGGGCCGAAACCGAAACGCATCACATCACGATGGGCATGGACCCCGATCTCGATCAATGCGCGATCAAGGCTCTTCGCGAGATGATCGCGCTGCTCGGCGAGAAGGCCGGCCTTTCGCACGCCGACGCCTATATGCTGTGCAGCCTCGCCGGCGACCTTCATATCACTCAGACCGTGAATGGTTCGAAGGGCGTCCACATGATGATGGAAAAGAAAAATTTCCGGATTTGAGGAGACGCGCATCATGACCAAGATCCGTATCGCTCATCTGGCGGGGCCGACCGCGACGATCCAGAACACGCCGCCGCTCGTCACGTCCAACAAGGCGCGCGTGCAGAAGGGACTGTCGCCGCTTACGGCGGATGATGGCAGCGCCCTCGCCTTCGACGCGCTTCGGGCGCAGCGTCTGGCCGCGCCGGTCAAAGTCTATGTCGAGCAATTCTCCGCCCATCCGCTGGAGGCCGACGCCGCCGAACTTTACGGACCGCCGGACGGCTATATCGACAAAGACGGCGCCTTCAGCCCTACTCGGCAAGCGGCCGACGACAAGGCCGTCTATGCGATCGAACTCACGCCCGAAGACGGCCTCTACCCGCTGCCTTACATGGCCGTGCAGCGCGACGGGTCCCCATGGGAAGAAGAAGCGACTGCGCCTGGCAGCGCCACAACGCGGCAAGGCTTTTTTCCTGACGGATCGCGCAGCTTCGAGGAGATCGATCGCCTTTCCATCGGCATGGACGGCAAGGTCAATCTCATCGGCGGACGCGCGGAGGTCGATTTCTACCGCGTCGCTCCGCCCGGCGGCTTCACCAAGGGCCTGGCGGCTGCCAGCCGCGCGGATAAGGGCGAGGGCGACACGCCCGCGGAAAGGCTCGGCTGGGACTTCTTCGCCTACAAACCCTTCCATCTCGCCAAATCGCCGCCGCGCCCGGTCCTCGCCAAGATCACCAACGACGTGCAGGCGATCCTCTCGTCGGGGCAATACGACGGGGCTATCTGGACGCAGGGCAGTCCGCAGATCGAGGAGGTGGCCTATTGGTTCAATCTGCTGATCGATACGCGGCTGCCGATCGCCTGTAACGCGGCGCAACGCCCACAAGGGCAGATCAGCAATGACGGCCCCGCCAACATCGTCGACTCCGTCACCTATATTCAGTCGCGCATCTGGGAGGATGGGAAGGGCGGCAACCGGGCCGGTACCGTCGTGATCCAGGAACAGCAGTTTTTCGCCGCGCGCGAAGTCGCGAAAGTCGACGCCCGGCCCGGCGGCTATGTCGCGACCGGCGGCCACGGCGGCATTTTGGGTCAGGTGACCCACGCGGGCGCGCCTTACCTGATGTATGTTCCGGCCTATCGGCACACGGCCGATTCCGAAGTCAACATCACGCGCTTGCCGAAGACAGTCTCCGCCACCCGGCTCGGCGAAGACGGCCTGAGCCGGGTCGACATTGCGATCAAGGACGACCACGGCCGTCTGCTGGCCGAGGCTATTCCCCTCGTCTCCATCGTCAAGGACGGCGGCTTTGCGGCAGACGCCTTCGGCGACGATCCCGAGGCGGAAGCCGATCTCGCGTTCCTGATCCGCGACCGGCTCGTTCGTGGCCGGCTTTGCGGTTTCGTGATCGAAGGCCTGGTGCCTTATGGCGCCGCGACGTCGGAACTGCGGGCCGCCATGCTGCGCCGGGCGAGTTTCAGCGGCGCGCCTGTCGTGCGGGTCGGGCGCGGCTATCCCGAAGGCTTTGCCGATTTCGACCCCTTCGCGATCGCGGGCCTGAACCTCACCTCGACCAAAGCGCGGTTGCTTCTGATGGCCTGCCTGATGAAGTTCGGCAGCCTCCCCGCCGCCGCAGACCCGGCCCATCCCACTCCTAGCGAAATTGTGGCGCTTAAAGCGGCTCTTGCAGAGTATCAGCATGTCTTCGACACGCATTGACGAGCCGCAGCCGCGGAGCGCGCGCCCATGTTGAGGCTCCACGGCGTTCTCGGCCATGAATCGGACACGCTCTATCACGCGCGCCTGCACGCTTTGGAGCATCATGACGGCATCGAATTGCTGTTCGTTCCCTCCGAGGAAGCGGGGCGCAAGCGCTTTCGCCTCGCGACGGATCGCGGCACTGACTGCGCCGTGAGCCTTGCGCGCGGCGAGGAGCTTGTCGACGGCGCACTGCTCTACATCGATGAGGAGAAAGCGATCGTCGCTCGGTTCGGCCGACAACGTGTCTGGCGGCTCCGCCCAGCCCATGCGGCGGCGGCGCTGAAGCTCGGCTGGAACGCCGGCAACCTGCACTGGCGGGTGCGCTTCGAGGAAGACTGTCTCGCCATTCTCCTCGACGGCCCGCTCGCAGGCTATCGCGCCCGCATCGCCCATCTCCTCGATGCGGGCGACATCGTGGAACTCGCCGATGTTTGAGACCGCGACGGCGCTGGCGCTGATGCAATATGGTGACAGCGCCTATCCGGCCGGCGGCTTCGCTTTTTCCTGGGGCGTCGAGGGTCTGGCCGCCGATGGCTTGCTGGATGGCCAAGCCGACCTCGACGCCTTCATTGGCGAGCATCTCGCCTTCCGCTGGAACTGCATGGACCGCCCCCTCCTGACGCGCGCCCACCGCGCCGACGATCCGGCGGCCGTCGCCGCCATCGACCGCTTCGCCGAAGCGTCCACGCCCTCAGCGCAGATGCGCGACGGCTCGCGCCGCGCGGGGCGGGCTTTGCTCGGGGTCTCCGCACGCCTGGGCGGCCCGCTGTGCGTGCGCTACCGCGCCCTGCTGTCGAGCGACGTACGCCTGGGGCATCTGCCGGTCGTCCAGGCGCTCGTCTATCGCGACGCCGCGTTGGACCTCCGCGCCGCCGAACTCGTCTCTGGCTGGACGCTCGTCAATGGCCTCGTCAGCGCCGCGGTCCGGCTCGGCGTCATCGGCCATGTCGAGGCGCAGCAATCCCTTGAAACGGCCCGCCGTGCTCTCGTGGACGTGTTGGCGGAGCCGCTGCCCGACGATCTGGCGCCGTCCAGCTTCACGCCGCTGATCGATATTGCGGTGTCGCGCGGCGGATCGCGCGCTGTGCGCCTGTTCACGACCTGAAATCGAGACCTTGCCATGATGAACCTGTCGCCGACGGAAATGGACCGCCTGATCATTTTCACGGCCGCTGAAATGGCCCGGCGCAACCGGCGGCTCGGGATCAGGCTCAGCCATCCCGAGGCCGTCGCGTTCCTGACCGACGAAGTGATGGTCGCGGCCCGCCGCGACATCGCCTACGACGAGATTCGCGACATGGCGAGCCGCTTCCTGACGACGGACGACGTCGAGCCGGGCGTCGCCGAAATGATCCCCATGCTCTATATCGAGTGCTTGTTCGCCGAGGGCACCAAGGTCATGGTCCTCTTCGAGCCGATCGGCCCGGGCGAGAAGCCGCTGCTCGACACGATCGTTCCCGGCCAGATCATCTCGCCCGAGGACGACATCGAAATGTTCGCCGCTCTGCCGGCGGTGACGATCGACGTGGTCAATACCGGCGACCGCGACGTGCAGGTGCGCAGCCACACGCATTTCTTCGAAGTCAACCGGGCGATGAAATTCGACCGCGCCGCCGCCTGGGGCATGAAGATCGACCGGCCCGCCGGAACCGGCATCCGCTTCGAACCCGGCGTGGTCAAATCGGTGCGGCTCGTGCCGATCGAAGGCCATCGGGTCGTACGCGGACAGGCCGGGCTCGTCAACGGACCCTTGGACGAGGTGGGCGCGAAGGACAAATCGCTCGTGCTGGCCAAGGCCCGCGGCTATCTCGGCGCATAGGGGAGCGACATGGCAAGATTGAGCCGGCAGGCCTATGCCGATCTCTACGGACCGACGAAGGGCGACCTCGTCCGTCTCGCCGACACCGAATTATTTGCCGAGATCGAACACGATTTCACAACTTACGGGCATGAACTGCTCATTGGCGCTGGTAAGAACCTGCGCGACGGCGAGGGCATCAATGGCTATCTGAAATCGTCCGATAAAATCCTCGACATCGTCATCAAGAACGCGACGATTGTCGACGCGATCGCCGGGATCATCAAGGCCGATATCGGCATCCGCGACGGCCGGATCGTGGGCATCGGCAAAGCCGGCAACCCCGACGTGATGCCGAATGTGCATCCCGACATGGTGGTTGGAAACACGACGTCCCCTGTGTCGGGGGCCGGCTTCATCGTCACGGCGGGCGCGGTCGAATCGCATGCGCATCTGGGTTCCCCCGAACAATCCGACCATGCGCTGGCGGGCGGCACGACCACCATGGTCGGCAATGGGCCGGGGCCGCTCTTCGATGTCGGCAGCGGCAGCACGACGACCTTCGGCCGCTTCCTGCAGGCGACCGAATTCTCGCCGCTCAACTACGCTTTGTTCGGACGCGGATCATCGAACGCCGAAGCGGTCGAGGAATCGGTCGCTGCTGGCGGCATGTCGGTCAAGATTCACGAGGATTTCGGCGCGGCCCCGGCCGTCATCGATCAAAGCCTCGTCGCCGCCGATCGCAACGATTTCGCCGTCCACCTGCATACAGACTCGATCAACGAATTCGGCTTTTGCGAAGACACAATGGCCGCTGTCGAGGGGCGGACGATCCACATGTACCACGTCGAAGGCGCTGGCGGAGGCCATGCGCCGGACTTGCTGAAAGTGGTGTCCTACGACAACGTCATCCCGTCTTCGACCAACCCGACCAACCCCTACACGCTCTACGGGCTTGAGGAGGGCTTGGCGATGACGATGATTTGCCACCAGCTCAACTACAACATCCCCGAAGATGTCGCGTTCGGCGAAGCGCGTGTGCGCGCCCAATCGGCGGCGGCGGAAGATTTTCTGCACGACATGGGCGCCATTTCGATTTTCGGCACGGACACGCAGGGCATGGGGCGGCTCGCCGAGAATGTCGCCAATTGCTGGCAGCTCGCCAGCGTCATGAAGGAGCGGGTCGGCCGCCTGCCTGAAGAGACCACGGCCAAAGCTGACAATGAGCGCATCAAGCGCTATGTCGCCAAACTCACTATCAATCCCGCCATCGCGGTCGGCATCGATCATCATGTCGGGTCGATCGAAGTGGGAAAAATGGCTGACCTCGTGCTTTGGCCGCGGGCCTCTTTCGGCATCAAACCCTATATGGTCATCAAGAGCGGCTTCATCGCCTGGGCCGCGATGGGCGATGGCAACGGCAGCCTTGGCCTAGCCGAGCCGATGATCCAGAAGCGCATGTGGGGCGCCCTAGGGGCCGCGCCGCAACAGCTCGGCGTCAATTTCATCTCCAAGCTTGCCGAACAGGCCGATGTCGGGCGCAAACTCGGCCTCGGCAAGCGCATGCTGCCGATCAAGAACGTCCGCAAGCTGCGCAAGACCGATATGGTGCGAAATAAAGCCATGCCGCATGTCGACGTGGATCCGCAAACCTTCGAGGTGCGCGCCGACGGCAAGCTGTTGATGTGCCCACCCGCGGTGAAGGCGCCGCTCACCCGGAGATACATGCTGCGATGAACCCATTGCAAAGGGCCGCCGGGTCGCGAATCGCAGCGGCGCGCGTCGGCATCGGCGGGCCCGTCGGCTCAGGCAAGACGGCGCTCGTCGAGCGGCTGATCCCCGCCTTGATGGCGCGCGGCGTCGACCTCGCAATTATCACCAATGACCTCGTCACGGCCGAGGACGCCGAACGCATTAGGCGTTCCGGGCTGATCGATCCTGCGCGCGTCTCGGCCGTCGAGGCTGGAGCCTGTCCGCATACGGTCATCCGCGAGGACCCGACATTGAACATCGAGGCGGCGGACGATCTCGAACGCCGCTTTCCTGGGGTCGAACTCATCCTGATCGAAAGCGGCGGCGACAATCTCGCCTCGACCTTCTCGCGAGACTTGACCGATTTCTGGATGTTCGTGATCGATGTCGGCGGCGGCGACGACATTCCGCGCAAGCGCGGCCCCGGCGTGATCCGCTGCGACACGCTCGTGATCAACAAGACCGATCTCGCGCCCTATGTCGGCGTCGATCTTGAACGGATGCGCCAGCAGGCGCTCGCCGTGCGCGACAATCGCCCGGTTCTTCTCACCAATTGCCGCAAGGGCGAGGGAATCGACGCCGTGGTCTCGGCTATTGAACGCGACGTGCTGTTTCGCGCGTGACGGGGCCTCAACCGGAGGTTCGCGCGCAACTCGATCTCGCCCTCGCACGGCGTGGCGACCGAACGGTGCTCGACCGCCGGCTGTTCCGCTGGCCCTTCGTGCTCACGCGGACTTTCGCGCTCGACCGCGCGCCTTCGCATATGCTGACCGTTATTCTGCAGACGAGCAGCGGCGCCACGCATGGCGAAGATCGCCTGCGTCAACGCTTCCACGTCGGCGGCGGCGCAGCGGCCCATGTCGCCACACAAGGCGCGTCGCTCATCCACCGCGCCGCTCCTGGCGTCACGACCGAGGAGAAGATCGCCATCCGGATCGAAGAGGGCGGCTATTTCGAATATCTCCCCGAACCGCGCATTCTGTTCCCGGACGCGGCGCTTGATCAGACGATCGAGATCGATTGCGCCGTCGGCGGCGTCGCGCTGATCTCCGACGCCTTCACGACCCACGACCCCGAAGCGCGCGGCCGAGGCTTCCGAAGCCTCGCTTCGACCATGATCCTGCGTTGCGGCGGCGACGACGCTGTGCTGGTCGATCGCATCGATATCCGCAGCCTCGGCCAGGGAAGAACCGCACAATTCAGGGCCTTCGGCGCGATGACGCTAGCAGCTCCCGGCAGGCGCTGGGATAGCATGGCCGCCTTCGCCAACGCTCTCTCCGCGACTCTAGCGACGATTCCTGACCTCTACGCCGCCGCGAGCCTACTGCCCGACGAGACAGCCGGACTCGGCGTCCGCCTCGCCGGCCGCGACCTGCGCGCCGTGAGAGCCGGCATTCAAACAGCCTGGAACGCCATTCGTTGCGAATTCTACGGCGTCCCCCCGCCGTCACGGCGCAAGGGCTGATATTACAACTCCTGCTGATTAGGCCGGTTCTGCGGGGGCTCTCCGTGGCGCACACCACGATCACGCGCTGGATCCAACGCTATGTCCCGGAATACGAGAAACGCTGGAACCGCTTCGTTCGCCGGGGTGGAGGATCCTGGTGGCGCATCGACGCGATGTCTGACGAAACGATGACTATTGCGTCGAGGATTTGCTCGCGCTGCGAAGCATTTGGTGTGTATCTTCGAAATCTGAGATCGCACGAGGTAGCCGTTTCTTATCGATAAACGCTGCCACCGTGTAGAGAGGATTTACGAGATTGCCGATCCGCAGGCGACAGTTCTGTGAAACGAGCTGATGCGCATCGCCAGGTTCAAGCCCGCACAGCCGGCTGACCCAATGCACGAGGCCATGCGCGGCGATGCGGACGGCGTCTTCCAGGGGGCGCGCGCAGCCGATCACTGCGATCTCTGTATCGGTCTCAAGCCGCGGCCATAGCATATCCTCGCCGTCGCCGCAGGTTGCAAAAATCAGTTCGGTGTTGAGCGCGCCCTCTACAGCCGTGCCGGCAAGTTCGCCGTCGCCCTGCGCGAAGTGCCCGTCGCCGATATAGACCATCGCCTCATCGACATTGGCGCGAAGATACAACGTTGCGCCGGCGCCGAGATCGGGAATGTCGAGGTTGCCGCCGAACGAATCCGGCACGACGCTGAGGCGCACTTCGCCATGCGGCGGCGCTACGCCGAGCGAACCGTGGAACGGCCGCAATGGCGCGCTGATTTCGCGGCCATTCGTGGTCGTCGTCGTGAGCATTCCGTCAAGCCCGACGCGCCAGATCCAAACCGTCTCGGCCTGTTCCGGTTGCAGGTTGGGATTGTTGCGCGTACCTGAAAGCGCTCCGAAATTCGGCGACACGGTCGAGACGCCCCAATCACGCGCCGGCTTGAGCGAGACGAGATGAATCGCCAGGGTATCGCCGTCGCGCACGCCCTCGATGGCGATCGGGCCCGTCAGCGGATTGACGCGCGGGAACGGCGCCACTTCGCGCGGCTTGCCATCGACCGCGACGAGCTTGCCGGAAAAGCAATCCTCGGTGAACACGCACAGCGGTTCGCCAAGTCTCGCACGAATCCGCGGCTCGCCGGCGCCGTAGTGAAACACGTAAGGGAAACTCTCGTCGGTCATCGCGGCGCGACCCCCTTGCATAGCTGCGTCACGATATCGACGAAAGCCTCCGGCGCATCGCGGTGCACGCTATGACCGACATCAGGCAGCACGAACATCGCCTTTGCGCCAACGTCGCTTCTGAGCCACGCCTGATCGTCGGCGGGCACGAAGCGGCTGATTTCAGGGAGCACCCATGCGGTCGGCTGCCTGGCGGCGATCTCCGCGGCGCGCGGCCGCAAATCCCAGGGCGCATTGCCGGCGAAAGCCGCCGCGGCGTCCTTGAAATCGATCTGCTCCAACGACAGCAGCTTCCATGCCGCATCGAGCCGCGACCATTTCGGATTGAGCTTGAGCAGGCCTTCGATATTGCGCGGCAGATTGGCTTCGTCCCATGCGAGCATCGCCGCCGGCCCCGCCTGATCGGCGAAATGCGAAACGGGATCCTCCAGCACCAGCGCGCGCGGGTGGAACAATCCGGCGAGCACGCCTGCCTGCGCGAGATAGCCGCCAAAGGAATGGCCGATCATCACGTCAGGATCGACCGGAACCGCGGCGGCGATGTCAGCGAGCAGGCTCGCAGTTGAAAAATCGCCGTCGCCGCGGCCGCTTTCGCCGTGACCGCGCATGTCGGGTGCGATCACCAGCCAGCCGCGCTCGGCGAGCAGGCGTGCGGGCTGAAAGAAGGCGCCCCCGTTGGCGGTGATCCCGTGCAGCGCGACCGCTATTTTCTTGGCGCTCGGGTCGCCCCATTGCATAATATTGAGCGGGGCGATCATGAAAGCTTCGCCGCCCAGCCAGCCATTTGACGCCAAAGCGGCGCATAGCCGGGCCAGTTGACAAACGCTGGCGGCGCCCAATGGGGCCCGCAATCCGAGGCGAAGGCGACAGCGCGTCCCTCGTGGAAAGCGCCCGCGACGATTAGCGGATCGGCGCCGACGCTGGCGACAATCGCCGAGCCAGGCTTCGCCGCGAAGCGGTTATAGCCAAGCAGGTCGGGCCAGGACGATGAAAGGCCGGCGACGATGGGATGGCCCGGCAACGCGACGATTGGCGTAACCCCTTGCGGCGTTTCGCAACGGTCGTCGGTAGATTCGATCGTCACCGGCAACGCTTGTTCGATGGGTGTATCGTGATAGCGCGCCTTGCCCTCGATGCCCTGAAATGTGAGATAGCCTCCGACCATGATCAACCCGCCGCCCTTGGCCACATAGTCGCGCACCGCCTCCAGCCGGTTGGGAAGCGCCTTCGCGCGGACGAATGTGTCGGGATGGATCAGCAGCGTATTGGCGCCGATATCGCTAAGCATCACGCAATCATACGCGGCGAGCGCCGCGGCCGTCATTGGAAAATCCCGGGCGGCGACATGCGCTGGTTGATAGTCGACTTGCCAACCACCCTCCAGCAGCGCCGTCTTCAGCCAACCGACGCCTTCGGCATATTCGGTCGTTGTAAAACTGTCGAAGCCTTTTTGGTGGATGCTGTGCACGGTCCAGGATTCCCCGGCGATGAGAACACGCGGCGTTTTAGCCATTGGCGAAAGCTCCAGTTGACTCAGGAAGAAAAGGACGAGGAATTTTCGGACAGATGCGCCAGCGATCGAGTAAACGCCAGGCGCGTGGCGGCGACATCGAATTGAATCGCGATTTCACAATTCGGCGGCAGACCCGATTTGCCCGCGAAATCTATTACCGTGCGGCCATAGGTGAAACGCCCGGCGAGTTCGACATCGACGCGCGCGGGTATCGTGCGCGCGAGCGCCGGTTCGGCGGCGACAAGCAGGGCCAGCGGATCGTTGAGCGGCATGTCGGGGGCTGCGAACGGGCCGCCGCCCTTGAAGGTCGCGCGCAGCGAGCGCAAAAGCTCGGTGGCGAAACGCGTTGCCCGCCCGCGCAGCGCTGCGACGGACTCGACCAGTGCGTCATCGATCATCACCTGCGCCGTGGCGTCGATCGGCAGAAGCGTCATCGGGACGCCCGCTCCGAAGACGATCGACGCGGCCTCTGGATCGCAGAGCACATTCCACTCGGCCGCCGCGGTCTTGTTGCCGAGTCCCCAGGCGCCGCCGAGTGCGACGATGCGCGCAATCTTGCCGGCGATCGAAGGCCGATTGCGTAGCGCGAGCGCCAGATTGGTGAAAGGTCCGGTCGTGACGATCGTCAAACCCGCCATGCGCGAAGCCAGATCGGCGATTGTCTCGGCCGAGGTCCTGGTCTCGTCGATCGCGACGGCGGGCAAATCAGGACGCTCTCCATCAAGCGCGCTGTCGAGATCGAGCACGCCGGCGATCAGTCGCTCGCGCACCAGCGGCGCCGGCGCGCCGCGCGTCACCGGAATCGCGCGGGCGCCGGCGACGCCGAGCGTGATCGCGGCGTTGCGCCCCGTGCGATCGGCGGCAAGATGCCCCGCGCCAGTGGTGACGGCGGCGAGCGAAAGATGGGGAGAGCCGAGCGCGACGAGAATGCCGAGCGCGTCGTCATTGCCGGGATCGCAATCATGAAGGATGGAAATCGTCACGTCGCTCTTCCCCCGATGCGGGCGGGGCGGCTGCGGGCCGCGGCGCGCACGCGCGACAGGATCAGGCCCAATACCGCCGCTATATAGGGCGCCATCAGCACGAATTGCGGCGGCGCCTGAAAAGTCTGCAGCCGGTCGCCGAGCGCGCCGAAGGCGCCGAAGAGGAAGGCGGCGCCGGCGGTCGCCCACGGCAGACCACCGCCGAATAGCGTCGCGGCAAGCCCGATGAAGCCGCGTCCGCTGGTCATGTCGGGCAGGAAGAAATGCAGCCGATCCATCGAAAGCTGGGCGCCGGCGAGCCCGGCGAGCAGGCCGCTCGCCAGCACCGCGAGCAGTTTCATGCGCGCGGCATGCACGCCGGCGGCGATGGCGGCCGGTTCGTCTTCGCCGACCGCGCGCAGGGCGTAGCCGATCGGCATGCGGTAGAGGACGAACGAGCAAACGGGGACAGCGATGAGCGCGAGGAAGACGATCACGCTCTGACGCTCAAACGCCGGCCCAACGATGGGGAACCACGAAAGCGCGCCGCTCGGGACCCGCCAGAGATCGGGAAAGACCTCCGGCCGCAAGCCGCCGGGATCCTGATAGACCTGTTCGAGAACAAACAGCGTTCCGCCGGCGGCCAGGATGTTGAGGCCAAGGCCGGCGACGATGAAATCTGCTTTCATTACGATCGACACGAACCCGAAGATCAGCGACATCATGGCGGAGGCGCCGATCGCGGAGATCAGCGCGAGGCTGGCGCTGCCGCTCGCCTCGCCGACCGCGATCGCGGTGAATGCCGCGACAAGCATCATGCCCTCGACGGCGACGTTGAGAATATTGGCGCGCGTGGTGATCATCGCGGCGAGCGCGGCGAGCAGCAATGGCGTCGTCTGCTCTAATACCGAAGCGAGAAATTGTGAAGCCTGCATCGACGCGCTCATGCCGGCGCCTGTCCGCGGCGGAACCGCGCGGTCATGAACAGCACCAGAAAGCCCGCCAGGAGATTGACCAGGGAGCGCGGCACGTCGGCGTCGATCTGCATATAGCCAGCCCCGTTGAGAATTAGCGCGTAGAAAGCCGCCGTCGCCACCACGCCGATCGGATGCACCCGCGCCAGCAACGCGACGGTCATGCCGATCAAGCCGAATCCGGGTGAGAAATTCTGTTCGAAGCGATGACCGATGCCGAGCACATAGAAGGCGCCGGCGAGGCCGGAAAGACCCCCAGAAATCAGCATCGCGATCACGACCTGGCGCGCGGCGCGCACGCCGACCGCCTCGGCGAAGCGGATATTGGCGCCGGCGGCGCGCAAGTTCGCGCCCCATTCGGTGCGGAACAGCGCCACCCAGGCGAGCGGCGCCAACAGAAGAGCGATCACCGCGCCGATCGTCGCGCCGGGCAGGCCGGGAATATCAGGCAGCCATGCTTGCTCTGCCAGGACGTAGCTTACCGCGCCGTAGGCGGTCGTGTCGCGCATCCCATTGATCACGAGATATTCAGTGAGCAGCAGCGCGACGAAATTGAGCATCAGCGTCGTCACGACTTCGTTGACCGCCAGTCGCACCTTGAGGATGCCGGGAATCCAACCCCACGCCGCGCCAGCGGCGATTCCTGCGATAAGTGAAAGGCCGATCAGCACGGGACCGGGCGCGTGAGGAAACGCAAGCGCGGTCGCCGTCGCGGCGATCGCGCCGAGATAGAGCTGACCCTCGCCGCCGACATTGAAGACGCCTGCGCGAAATGAAAACACCACGCCGAGGCCGATCAGCAGCAGCGGCGTCATTCGGTTGACGAATAACGCGAAATTGGAGCGGGAATCGAAATTGGCGAACAGCAGATCGCGATAGGCGAGTACCGGCTCGTCACTCACCGCCAGCACCAGGAGAAAGCCGCACGCCATCACGGCGACGATCGCCCCAACAGGCCCGAGCAGCGAGCGGGAGAGGGTTTGTAGCGAATCGCGCATCACGCCGCCTCGTCCACGCCGTTCATCAGCAGACCGACCAAATGTTCGGTGGCGTCGGTGCGATCGAGCACACGCAGGACGGCGCCGCGATACATCACCGCGATGCGGTCCGACAGCGCGAATATCTCCGAGAGCTCCGAAGAGATGAGCAGAACCGCGCAACCGCGGTCGGCCGCCGCGAGAATCTGGCCGTGCACGAATTCGGCGGCCCCGACATCGAGTCCGCGCGTCGGTTGGGCGACGACGAGCACATTCGGCGCCTTCTCCATCTCGCGCGCGATCACCACCTTCTGCATATTGCCCCCGGAAAGCTGACCGACGGGCAAACCCGGCCTGGCGCCGCGAATGTCGAACTGGCGGATCTTTTCGCTGGCGAACGCGTCGCGCGCGGCCATGCGAATGAGACCACAAGAAGTAAGTTTCCGCGCAGCATAATTGTCCGTCGAGACATTTTCGGCGATCGTCATTCCAGCGCAAAGCCCGCGATCCAACCGGTCCTCCGGGATGAAACCGAGACCGCGGGCGCGTCGCTCGTGCGGGCTGACGTTCGTCGCGTCCTTGCCGTCGATAGCGACGGCGCCGGCGCGCGCATTTTGTAGCCCGGCGACCGCTTCGCTGAGTTCGGTCTGGCCGTTGCCGTCGACGCCGGCGACACCGACGATTTCGCCCGCCCTTATGTCGAGGTTGATTTCGTCGAGGAGGCGGCGACCCGATGCATTGGTCATCGTCAGGCCCGAAAGGCTCAGCTTAGGCGCGCCCGACCCGATACCGCCTGCCCGGCGGCGCGGCGTCGCAAGATCGCGCCCGACCATGTCATGCGCGATGTCGGACTCGGAAAGACCAGCGGTCGGCCGTGTCGAGACGCTGGCGCCGTGCCGAAGCACGGTGACGCGATCGGAGGCGGCTTTCACTTCCTTAAGCTTGTGGGTGATAAAAAGGATCGTGCGGCCGCGCGCTTTCAGATCGGCGATCACACCGAGCAGTTCGCTGACTTCGGGAGGCGTCAGCACGGCGGTCGGCTCGTCGAGGATCAGGATGCGGGCGTCGAAGGCGAGCGCCTTGAGGATTTCGACGCGCTGTCGCTGGCCCACTGAGAGCTGGGCGATCGATGCGTCGGGGTCAAGATCGAAACGATAGCGGGCGATGAGCGTTTGCGCGCGCTCGCGCATCACGCGGCGGTCGCTGATAAAGCCAAAGCGCAGCGGCTGCCGGTTGAGGAACAGGTTCTCGGCGACGCTCATCGAGGAGACAAGCTTGAAATGCTGATGGACCATGCCGATGCCGACGCGTCCGGCCTCGATCGGGTCGCTGAAGCGCACGCTCTTGCCGTCGAGCAGCATCTCGCCGGCGTCGGGTTGCAGAATGCCGGCCAGGATATTCATGAGCGTGCTTTTGCCCGCGCCGTTTTCGCCGCAGATCACATGGACCTCGCCGGCTTCGACATCGAGATCGACATGCGAAAGCGCGACCTTGTCGCCAAAGCTCTTGGCGACGTTGCGAAGCCGCAGCAGCGGAACGACAATGGGCTCGGACATGGCGCAAGGCTCCAATCGGGCGCAGGCGGGCGTGCGAAAACGCCCGCCTGCAACAATGCCTTACTTTTTGAACGCGGTGTCGACCTTGATCTCGCCCGATAGCACTTTCGCCTTGGCGGCTTCGACCTTGGCTTTGGCAGAGGCGGGGACGAGCGCGTCGTTATAGACGAGCGCGACGCCGTCGTTCTTCAGGCCGTAGACTTCGAGCGTTCCCATTGGCGCGTTGCCTTCCTCGATCTGCTTGCTTGTGTCGTAGATCGAATTGCCGATCTGCTTCAGCATCGAGGCGATGACGTTCTTCGGGTAGAGGCCGTTCTGGTCGGAATCGACGCCGATCGCGTATTTGTTGGCGTCGGCGGCGGCTTTCAAAATGCCGAGCCCCGCCGGTCCTGCGACATTGTAGACGACGTCGACGCCGCCGTTCAGCATGTTGCGGGTCAGCTCGTAAGCCTTCTGCGCATCGTTGAAGTTGCCGATGAACGAGACCTGGACGGTAATCGACGGATCGATGGTGGCGACGCCCTGCTTGAAGCCTAGGATGAAGTCCTGGATCACCGGCAGATCCATACCTGCGACGATCCCGACTTTTTTCGCTCCGGTCCCCAGCGGAAATGTCGTCTTGTCGGAGGCTACGACGCCGGCGAGCGCGCCGACGAGATAGGAGCCCTCGTTCTGTGCATATTTGACGGAGAGCACATTCGGCAGCAGCAGTTCGTCATCGAAATAGACGTATTTCTGGTTCGGGTGCTTGGGCGCCACAGCCGCCAGATTGTCATGCATGCCGGGACCGGTGAAGATGACGCTCCATGTTTCGCTGTTCGATGTTGCTTCGAGATTCTGGCGCCAGAGCTGCGGATCGCTGGGAGAGGCCTGCAGCAGCTTGATGCGCACCCCCTCCTTTTCTGCACGATGGAACCCCGCCGCGGCGGAATCGTTGAAGCCCTTGTCGCCGAGATTATCGCTCATGACATATACGGCGCTGAATTTCTCCGCGGCGGCGGCGGCGGCGTGAACCCCTCCGGCGATGACGGCTGCGAGCGCGGCGGTAATTAGTATCTTCGAACCACTCATAATAACACTCTCCCAGTTGACGTTAGCGTGGACAGGTTGGCGTTGCGGTCAGGATCCAAGCGAGCCGAGGGCCTCGGCTCGTCGTGTCGTTCGGGACTTGGCGGTTCCGGACGATGGCGGGGAAGGCGGCGGTCCTACGGAATCTCGCAAGACCAATTCGACCGGCAATCGCGCAAGGCTGGCCGTCGCTTCGCCTTTGATCTGAGCGAGCAGCGTGCGAACGCCGAGCCGACCCATTCCCTCGATTGGCTGGCGCACGGTGGTCAGCGGCGGATGCATCATGTCGACGAACGGCATATCGTCGAAGCCGACGATCGAAAGATCGCGCGGCGCCGAAAGTCCCATCTGGCGCAAGCCGGCGAGCACGCCAATGGCGATGTAATCGCTACCCGTGAAGACTGCGGTGGGCGCTTTCAGATTCGCAAAGTCTCGAATCGCGGCGAGGCCGGAATCGCGATCGTAAGCGCCAAAGCGAATGAGCGCCTCGTCGAGGCGCGCGCCGGCTTCTCTCATCGCGCGCGAAAAGCCCTCGAAGCGCTCGCGCGTACTGAACAGATCCTTCGGTCCGCCGATATGGGCGATGCGGCGGTGGCCAGCGTCGAGCAGATGGCGCGTCGCGGCATAGGCGCCCTGTTCGTTGTCGACGAATATCCGCGCGACTTCCGCGCCAGGCACGTCCTCGTCGAGCAGCACCACGTCCTTGCGGCCGGTGATCATCTGGCGTAAGCGGCCGTCGTCCGGGCGATTGGTGAGCACGATCAGACCATCGACATGATGGGAATCGAGCCGCTGGATGTTGGCGATCTCCATCTGTGGATCGCCGCCCGTGCTGACGATCAGCAGCGCATAGCCGGCGCGGCGCGCCTCGTCCTCGGCGGCGGCGGCGAGCGCGGCGAAGAACGGATTGGCTATCTCCGGCGTCACCAGACCGATCAATTCGGAACTGCCGAGGCTGAGGCGCTTAGCCAATTGGTTCGGCCGGTAGTCGAGTTTCTTGCAGGCTTGTTCGATCCGCGCTGCGGTGTCCGGCGGCAGGACGATCGACTTATTGAGATAGCGAGACACCGTCGCTGGGGACACGCCGGCCTCGCTCGCAACGTCGCGAATGGTGGCTGAATTCTGCTTCATAGCGCCAGTTAAGCACATGAAACCGGTTTAGTAAACCGGTTTCATGTGACGAGCGAGGTGGTGGCCATTATCGAGAAAAAATGAGGCCAAGCGAAAGCCGCAACGCAACTATGTTCAGCTCTCCGTATTGGAAGTTTTGCTCGCTTCTATTCTCCGCCAGTCGCGGAGTTTCGAGGGCGCAGCCGAGATTGCTGCTATGTGCGACTAAGGTCTTTCCTCGCTCCAAAGCCTTTGAGTTCGCATCCCAGACGAAATAACGTCGAGAAACCGGCTCGGCCTAATCGATCGATCGCTTCGTGAGTTTTGTGTTGGCGCGCTTCGCCATTGTCCTCCGGCGCGTTTCGTTACGACTGCTGGTGACCAAATGATGACCAACGGAAAGTATCTTATCTGTAGCTCGTAATGAGGGGCGGGGGCTCGAATCCCTCTTGCGGCGCCATAGGCCCGCGCTCGAATTCACCGAGAAAACCGCCACCAAAGCAATCGACCGGTCAGCAAAGCGCCTGAACGTTCGCTAGAGCACTTTTCCCGGATTGAGCAGGCCATCCGGATCGATCGCGCGCTTGAGGGTTCTCATCAGGGCCAACTCTTCCTGGCTCCTTGAAAAATGCAGGAAGGGTTTTTTCTTCAATCCGATTCCATGTTCGGCGGAGATCGTCCCTTGGTGCTGCTTCACCAGCCGGTAGACGATGGCGTCGATGGCGTGGAAGGGCTGTAGGTTGCCTCCTGGCGCACAGGCGATGATATGCATGTTTCCGTCGGCGATATGGCCGTAGAAGAAACTGAGGCAGCCGGGAATCTCGACCGCGAGCGCCTCGCGGCAATCCTTCGCATAGGCGTCCATTTTCGCAGTGGGCAATCCGATGTCGAAGGACGAATGAGGCCCAAGGACCTGCTTGAATTCGGCCGCCGCGTCGCGCGTCGCCCAAAACGCCTTCACGTCGGCGAGCGACCGCGCGACCACCGCGTTCTCGATCAGGCCGGTCTCGGCGAGGTTTTCCAGCCACGCGTCAAATCGCGTCTGATCGCTGTCGTCGCTGCCCTGCGCCTCAACCAGGACATAGAAGGCATGGGCGCCGCTGATAGGCTTGCGCACGCCGGGCACCCGATCGGTCGCCACCGTCCAATAGTCCGGCCACATCACCTCGAAAGCCGACAATAGCGGCCCCAGCGATTTGCGTGCGCTCGCCAGGAGGTTCAGCACCGCCTCGTAGCTCGCCAGGCCGCACAGCGCCGCCATGGTGCAGGCAGGTGCGGGAAAAAGCCGCAGAACGGCGCGCGTGACGACGCCGAGCGTTCCCTCGCTGCCGATGAACAATTGTTTGAGGTCGTAGCCGGCATTGTTCTTCAGCATCTTGTTCAGACTGGTGAGCAGCGTTCCATCGGGTAGCGCTGCCTCGATCCCTAACACCATATCCCGCGTCATGCCGTAGCGGATGACGCGATTGCCGCCGGCATTGGTCGAAATATTGCCCCCGATCGAGCAGGATCCGCGGGCGCCGAGATCGAGGGCGCAAAAAAAGCCAGCTTCCTCGGCCGCGCGTTGAATCGCCTCGAGCGTCGTGCCGGCGCGTACCGTCATCGTCGCGGTCGCGGGATCAATCTCTTCGATGCCGACAAGCCGCTCCAGCGAAAGCGCGATCGCGCCTTCGACGGGCGTGGCCCCGCCCGCCAGCCCGGTCAGGCCGCCTTGCGGAACGACGGCGATTTTGTGTTCGGACGCAATTCGCAGCGCGGTTGCGACGCCTTGCGGATCGATCGGCCTGACGACGGCGAGCGGCCGGACCGCGCCGAGCGTGCTCCAATCCTGTTCGTTGCGCGCGGGGATGTCGTCGCCGGAGAGAACCGCGGCCGCCCCCAGCGCGGCCCGAAGATGTGCGATCGCGGCCTGACCGGCAGTCATGGCGACGGACGGAGCGGTCTTTGTCATCGGCAAACCTGGCTCAAGCGGCGTTCGTCGTCGGATTGGCGCGACCGGCGCGGAAGCCGAGCTGCTCGCGCACGCAGGCCAGCGCGGCGTCGCGCATCAGGCTGACGTCGCTCGCCACGGGCACGAGGCGGTAACCGCTTTCCAGCAGTTCCCGCCATGTCGCGCCCGCGCTGGGCACCGTGCCCATCGGCTTACCGCAGGCGCGCATCGCCGTCTCGGCTTGCGCGACGAGTTTGCGCACCTCCGGGTTATCCAGTTGCTCCAGGCGGCCGATCGACCCCGCCATATCGTTGACGCCGAGAAAGGGAACATCGACGCCTTCGACGGCGCAGATTTCCGCCGCCCGCCGGACGGCTTCGGCGGACTCGATCTGGATGATCAGCAATAATTCGCTGTTGGCGCGCTGCATATAATCGGCGGTCTTGCCGTAAGCGGAGGCTCGCACGAGCGGCGCGGCATAGCCGCGGCGTCCCTGCGGCGGATATTGGCAGGCGCGCACGACGGCCTCCGCTTCTTGCGCCGTCTCGACCGAAGGAATCATCAGGGAATTCGCGCCCGCGTCGAGAATCCGTTTGAGGAAGACCGGATCGGTCGAGGGGACGCGAACGATGCAGGGCGTTCCGGCCCCCTCGGCGGCGCGGAGCATGTCGACCGCGTCTTTGACATCCCCGTGCCCGTGTTCAAGATCAAGAATGAGAAAATCGAAGCCCTGATGGCCGAGGATTTCCGCGTTGATGGCGCTCCCCGTCTCGAGCCAGGCGCCAAACAGCGCCTCGCTCCGCGCCAGGCGCTGCTTCAGTATATTGCCGTTGGACATCCCATCTCTCCTGGCGCGGTCGGTCGCAAAGCCTGATGTTGGCGCGACAGGCGTTCATCGCCGGCCAAGCGTCGTGGCGTCGCAGAGCGGCCGCAGTCTGATCCGTTCGCCGTTTGTCGGATCGCCCCGACGGCACGGCCTCTTCCATAACTGAGGTGCAGTGCTTTTGTAAACAATGGAACTCAATTGACATGCGTGAAGTGAATAATTGCCGGCGAGGTGAAGACTTTTAGGCGTGAGCGAGAACTTGAAGCCTCATTTTTGGCAGTTGTTCGTATAATCCGGCCAATGGCGGCCTGTGCGGTCGATGCCCGGCGGCATGCGGATTGATAATGTATCTTCCATATGGTATTCAGAAAATTGGCCCGAAGGCCTCGGTTATCGCGGCTGGCGAGGGCGTCTCCGCCGCCGCGGTCAACGCATAAGCGTCGGAGTTCCGCCTGTTTCGGTCGGCGTCAGCGCATTTGGCTCTTAGAACGGGACATGACCTCGCCAACCGAACTGTCCATCAATCGGCCTCGCTCGCTCACCGTCACTGTCGCGGAGCGGTTGCGGCAGGCCATTATCGACTCCGAACTGCCGCTGGGCAGCGAATTGTCCGAGGTCGGCCTGGCGACGAAGCTTGGCGTCAGCCGGACGCCGGTGCGCGAGGCGCTCAGCATGCTGCAATTGCAGGGCATGGTGAACATCATCCCGCAAAAAGGCAGTTACGTCTTTTTCCCGACCGAGCAGGACATCCTCGATGTCTGCGAATACCGGATCGTCATCGAATTGCGGGCCGTGAGCTTTTCCATGGCGCGCCGACGCGATGCGACGCTGGCGATGCTGGAGCAGGCGCTCGCCGCCATGGAGGAGGCGAGGCGACGCAACGATCCCATCGCCTATTCCCGGGCGGACACGTCTTTCCACGAAGCGTTCATCAAGAACTGCCGCAATCGTTACCTTGAAGAGAGCTATACGCTCGCCTCGGGGCCGATCGCGACGCTGCGGACCCATCTGTCGGGGCCGCTTGTCGGGGTGCAAGACCGCTCATTCGTCGAGCACCGGCAAATCAGGGACGCGTTTGCGGTGGGCGATATTGTCGGCATCGAATCGATCCTCGTCCGCCACATCCTGGGCACGCGCGAATCCTATTTGGCGGCCTTGCAACAGGGCTTGATCGGCGCGCCTCCGCGTGGCGCGGCGCCGGCGGCCTCGGCAGGAATCGGCGAGGGTTAGGTTCCGTCGGACTCCGTCTGCGAAACCCGCCGACCGCCATGTTCGCAGGCGACGAGCCGGCCAGCGCGAATAGACGGCGAAAGCGGTCGTCGAAAATCTCGAAGCAACTCGCCTGCATGCGCATTCTCCCGATGTCGGCGCGCCGACATGAATCGAGCGCCGCCTGGCCGCCCTTGCGCGATGCTGCGCCATATTGTACCTTAGGTTCATAATATCCTGTCTGATTGCGCCTTAATGGCGCGAAATGGATGCAGCCCGTTCGGGCGCGCAAAGCGTCCGGCGGGCAGCCAAAAAGGGGGAGGAGCCAAGCGAACTCAGAGACTTAACTAAACAGCCGTTCGTTGCAGCCCCGAAGTCGGGGCAGGGCGCGTGCGTCGCTAGCAGTCAGAGCGGCTGGCATAGGCCGTCGCCGCGACCGGACCGAAACCCGGGCGGGGTCGATCTCGAACAACAATGAATTTCGTGGGAGGATCAAATGAAACGAGCGACAACATTGGCGTCGGTGCTCGCCATTTCTTTGTCGACGGCGGCTTTCGCCGACACGTCCGGCAAGAAGATCGCGCTGTCCAACAATTACGCCGGCAATTCCTGGCGGCAGGCGATGCTGCAAAGCTGGGCGAAAGTCGGCGGGCAGGCGGTGAAGGGTAAAGTCGTCGGCGCCGCCGACGCGTTCACCACCGCTGACAAGGAAGCGCCGACCCAGGCCGCGCAGATCCAGAATCTTATCCTGCAAGGCTATGACGCGATCGTAATCGACGCTGCGTCGCCCGAAGCGCTCAACGGCGCGGTGAAGCAGGCCTGCGACGCGGGCGTCGTCGTCGTCGCGTTCGACGGCCTCGTCACCGAACCTTGCGCGACCAAGGTCACCGTCGATCTAGCAGGAACCTACGGCGCCGAAGAAGTCCGCCAGATCGCCAAGCGCACGCCAAGCGGCGGCAATCTGCTCTATATCCATGGTCTGGCCGGCACCAGCATCGACGAAGACATCACCAAAGGCGTGAAGAGCGAACTCGCCAAGCACCCCAACCTGAAAATCGTCGGCGAAGTCAACGGCAACTGGGACCAGACCACAGCGCAGAAGGCTGTCGCAACCGTGCTTCCTTCGCTGCCCCCGATCGCCGCCGTGATCGACCAGGGCGGCGACGCCTATGGCGCGGCGCAGGCCTTCAAATCCGCCGGGCGCGCGCTGCCGCTCATTATGCTCGGCAATCGGCAGGACGAGCTCGTCTGGTGGAAGGAGCAGACCAAGGCCGGCGGCTACGATTCATGGTCGGGCTCGGAAGCGCCCGGCATGGTCACTTTCGCCTTCTGGGTCGCCCAGCAGATCCTCGACGGCAAGAAAGTTCCCAAGGAAGTGCCGATGGGCATCCTGACGATCGAACAGGGCGATCTCGACAAATATCTTGCCACGACGCCGGTCGGCGGCGTCGCCAACGTGGAATATACGCAAGCCGAAGTGGTCAAGGCGATCGAAGCCGCGAAGTGACCTTCGAAGTCTTGAAACATGCTTCCGTGAAGGAGAGGCGCGCGATGTCGCGCGCCTCGAAAAGGCGCTGGCGAGCTTTGGCGCTTCGGTCACAATTGCGAGACCCAACGAGATTGTCCGGCCAATCCCATGGCCGCGTGTAGGTAGAAGGTATAGCTTCCGACGAGAAGTTCGCGGGGAGGTTCGTTATGCGCTCGTTGGGCGTCTGGGCCGCCTTCTGTGGCGCCGCGGCGCTGCTTTTGTTGTTGACCTCAGGCGCCAAGGCCGCGACCGCGCAGGTGCAGGGCGGCGCGATCCTCGGGGCCGCAAGCGCTGATGGCGCCGTCGCGCATTATCTCGGCGTGCCGTTTGCGGCCGCGCCGATCGCCGGGCTGCGCTGGCGGCCGCCGCAGGCTGTCGCGCCTTGGCAGGGCGTGCTTGAGACGATCCATGCCGCGCCCGCCTGCCCGCAACCGCTGCCGCCGCCCGGCTCGTTCTACCAGAACGAATTTTTTCGCACTTCCGAGCGACAGAGCGAGGACTGTCTGTATCTCAACGTTTGGACGCCGGCGCATGGGCGGGACGAAAAGCTTCCCGTCATGGTCTGGTTCTACGGCGGCGGTTTCGTGCAAGGGTCCGGCTCGCTTCCGAGTTTCGACGGCGAGGCTCTGGCGCGTCGGGGCGTGATCGTGGTGACGATCAATTATCGCCTCGGTCCGCTCGGCTTTTTGGCGCTGCCCGCGTTGGATCGGGAGAGTTCGGACCATGTGTCGGGCAATTACGGCCTGCTCGACATGATCGCGGCGCTCCGCTGGGTGCAAGACGACGCCGCGGCGTTCGGAGGCGATTCCGACAATGTGACGATCTTCGGCCAGTCGGCGGGCGCTTTTGGCGTCAATGCAATGATGGCTTCGCCGCTCGCGCACGGATTGTTCCGGCGCGCCATCGTCGAGAGCTATCCGATGTTCGGCATGGCCGATCCTTTGCAGACGCTTGCGCAGGCCGAACAGGGAGGCGAGAAATTCGCGAGCGCTGCCGGCAGCGAGACTTTGGCCGATCTGCGTATGGTCCCGAGCGCCGGTCTCGTTCGGGCGATGGGCGCCAATGCCGTCGGATTCGGGTTGCGGCCTAACGTAGACGGGCATGTGCTTCCCCATGACCTGCCGGAAATGATCGCGGCTCACGATAGCAATGGCGCCGCCCTGTTGATTGGGGCGAATTTTGACGAAGGCACGGAACTGCTCAAGGCGACGACGCCTGACGGTTTGACGGCATTGGCCCGCCGGCGCTTCGGCGCCGAGGGCGACCCGGTCGCTGCGCTCTACACCGGAGCCGACGACGAGCACGCGACCGCGGCGCAGGACCGGATGCAGAGCGACTATTTGCTCGCCGCGTCGGCGCGCGAGGCGCAGGCTTTCGCGGAGCCGGGCAGGTCCGTCTATGTCTATCGCTTCACACGGCTTGCGCCGGGATCCGACCCCATCAAGGTCGGCGCCTTCCATTCCGCGGAACTCGCCTATGTCTTCGGGACACAGACTTCCATAGATCGCCCATGGTTCGATCGCGACCGGGCATTGTCGGAGCAGATGCAGCAATATTGGACCAATTTCGCAAAGACCGGAAATCCCAATGGAGCCGGACTGCCTGAGTGGCCGCGCTTTGGCGCCTCGGCGCAGGACGTCATGGAACTGGGCGACGCGACGCGGCCGATATCGGTGCTGGATCCTCAGCGGAAAGCGCTGTTCGACGCTTATCTCGCGACGCGTTTGCCGAAATGATGTTCGTCGTTTGCACGTTAAGACGCGGGAGAGCGATCGGTTTCGCGCTCGGCGCGCGATCAGGCGCGCCGGGAGCCTTAGATGGCCGATCCATCCTGCGAACGGGCCGATGGCTCATCGGAGATGACGAGCAAACTTCAGACTGAAACAGCCATTTTCGCGATCTCGGCTGCGCTGTTCAAACTTTCAACGTTCCAACAAGCGTCCATGACCCGCCGGATGGCGGAGGCTGGAAGAATGCCCTCCGCCAGATCGGCGAACTTGGCTTCCAGTTGTTTGTCCGTCATCGGCGTTTCCGTGCTGCCAATGGCGCGAGCGATGAAGCGGCGCAGCGTCCGCCCATCCTTCAACACGATCGTCATATCGACCTGCGCGGGATCAATCCCTGGCGTAACGACCGGAAGCACCTTGCTGCGCAAAGCGACGACGACAGGATCGTTGGCGGCCCGGTCGCTGAATTGCTTCTCGCCGCCCGCGCCTTCGACCAGCGCGACGGCGACGGCATGATAAATGCTGAACTTGGCCTCCAGACCGTCGCGCGGCGTCTTCTTGCCCGTCAGCTCAAGCACCAGCGGATGCACCTTGAGATCGACGCGTTCGATCTGGTCGGCGGCGAGTCGGTTTTCATCGCGCAATTGAACGGCGGCGTCGATGGCCGGATGCATCACGATTCCGCAGGCGAACGGCTTGTAAGTGTTCAGCGCCGCCTCGTAACGTTTGCCGAGATCGCCGAGAATTTCGCTATAATCCTGCTTGGTGCTGACAACATTGGCCCAACCGCGCTTGGCTTCGATCATTTGGTCTGAGGATGTGAAGTTCTTGGACGCCAGCATCGCCGCGAAGATGCCGTTGCTCGCGGCGCGCCCGGGATTGAAGCTCTTGTTCATCGAGCCAAAAGATTCGCGCAGCCCCACCGGTTGTGACGCCGCGAGGCCAAGAGCCCACACCATTTGCAGTTCGTTGAGGTTCAGCAATTTTCCGACGGCGGCCGCTGATCCGAATACGCCGGCGGTGCCGGTGATATGCCAACCAACATCATAATGGTTGGGATAAACGGCATTGCCGATCCGGCATTCGGTCTCGACGCCGAGGACCAGCGCGTTGAGAAAGTCCTTGCCCGAAACCGGCTGCATTTCCGACAGCGCGAGAATGGCGGAGGCCACCGGGCCGGCTGGATGAATGATCGTTTTCAGATGCGTGTCGTCATAGTCGAAGATATGGCTCGACACGCCATTGACGAACGCCGCGTTCATAATGTCGAATCGCTCGCGGCGACCCAGCAGCGAAGCCTGCGCCGGGCCGGAGAAGGGCGCGAGCGCGGCGACCGCAATGTCGACCGTCTGATGACGCGATCCGCCGATCGCAACGCCCACCCAATTCAACAGCGTTCGGACGCCCTCTTTGCGAACAGGGGCCGGTAGATCGTCATAGGCGGCGGTTACAAGATAATGCGCGAGGGTGCGCGTGACGTCTTTCGCCGGGACTGCTTTTGCGGGAGGGCTAGACGCGGCTTCCGAAGCCTGCGCGAAAACCGGGCTTGCGGTGGCCGCCAGGAGGGGAAGCGTCGCTGCGGTCTGCAGCAAAGTTCTGCGGCCAGTGATCGGCATATGAGGTCCTCCCAAAGCGAGATTTGTTCTCACATAATCGCGGCCGGATCAGGGTCGGCGAAGCGCTCGAACTTCGCCGACAAGGCGAAAACGGTTGAAGTCGATCCGCACCGAGCCGTTCCCAAAGCGTATGCCGGCGTCCCGATGCCGCGCTTTAAGAGGCGGGGGCAAGACGCTGCTTGACGATCAAAGCGAGCGGTACTGTGAAGAAGAAATGCGACATAAAGCCGCCAATGATCACGTTCGGATCATAATAATTGGGGTGGTTCGAGGAGACCGTCATGATCGCGAGATGCATCACGATCCAGGCGGCCATCGCATAAAACAAAGCGACCAGCGTCGCCTCGAACCCGCGGCGTCGGAAGAAGGGCCATAGGAAAGCGAACAACACGCCCCAGGCGCATGCGAAGACGACGTGTATCGCCGTGCCGAGGACATAGGCTGCCGGCCCCAGCGATTCTTGCACGTCCGCGCCGAACACCAAGCCTGTCGCGTTGCGTGGAATGCCGGCTAGCGGCATCAGGCGCTCCACGCCGACCCAGACAACAGCCTCGTAGATCCAGATCGTGACGGCGCCTGCCAACCCGCCCACCAGGCCGGCGCTTATTGTTTGCGCCAAGCCATGCGCATCGGCGGCGCTGGAGGCACCCGCCGTTCGGCCATCCTGCGCGACCTTGCTGTACTGGGTCTCCATGCTGGCTCTCTCCCTATCTGCTTGCTTGAAATTTTCTTCGCCGCCCACGGCGCGAAAATAAAACATCGCCGTGCGCGACATATCCTAAAGCAAATAAACAGAATCTGCGCGCATCCTCGCCGCTTGCTGGGCAGGACGCAACGTTCGCCGGCGCATCGGACGAATACGTTCTATTGTCGTCTTCTCCTCAACAAGCGCTCTGTCGAGGCGGCGCTACGCCAGCATCCAGACGCCAGCCTGTTTTATGAAAGCCCGATCGGAACCGCATCCACCCATCGCCTCCGCGCTTACAGGCGCATCGGTTCGGCTATTTGACGCTGCCGGCCGAGAAGCTTCCCTCCAATTGGCGTCTGATCAAGGCGATCGCAATGATCGGAACGGTGAAGTAGATGGTCGATCCCGCGAATATCTGGCCATAGAGCGGACCCTGCGGCGGCACGTAACGCATCAGCATGGGCAAAAACGTCAGGGCGTTTTGGTCGGTCAGCACGAGCGCAAACAGGAATTCATTCCAACAAAAGCAGAAGATCAAAACGGCCGTCGTGAGCACCGGCGGCGCGGCGATCGGTAGAATGATCCTCCACAGGATTGTCCAGGCGTTCGCGCCGTCCATGCGCGCCGCCTCGTCAATCTCGATGGGAATCGCGGCGAAAAAGCCGCGTATCATCCAGATCGCGAAGGGAACCGAGAAGGTCAGATAGGTCACCGAAAGACCGGCGACGCTATCCAGCGCTCCGGCGCTTTGGAACCACAAGTAAAACGGAATGACGAGAACGATGCTTGGAATCATGCGGATGGCGAGGATGCCCAGCGCAAGGCGATCGAAATTGATCCCGAACCGCGTCATTCCATAAGCCGCCATCGACCCGAGCGTTACGGAGATTATCGTGCTGGAGGCGGCGGCTGCGAAGGAATGCCAAAGCGACGTCCAGAACTGTGGCTGAGAGAGAACCTCCCGGTAATTGTCTATGCCAAGCCCGGTCGCCCCGTCGGCCTGAACCGAGAGAGAAACGAACAGCGCCCAAAGAGGCGGGATGATCGTCAGGACGCAGGCGAGAAGCGCCACGGCATAGAGCAGCCGTATCTTCACGCTTCCTTCTCCGTCAGGTTCAGACGGCGCAGCGTGCCGAGCAGGACAATGACCAGAACCAGGATCAACGCCAGGACGATGACGGCAAGCGCGGCGCCGCGTCCGATCTGGAAATCCTGAAAGCTTGTCCGATAGGCGAAGAAGTTCAGGATTTCAGTGCTCGTCCCCGGGCCGCCCTGGGTAATGACAAGAATCAAGTCGATGTTTTTGATCGAGTCGATCAGCCGCAGGAGAACGGCGACCAAGAGGATCGGCTGAAGGAGCGGCAGCTCGATCCACCAGAGAACCTGCGTCCAGCTCGCGCCATCGACGCGAGCGGCTTCGACCACGTCGCCCGGCAAGGTCAACATGCCGGCGAGAATCACCGCGAACATGAAAGGCGCCCACTGCCAGACGTCGGCGACGACCAAGCTGTAGAGAGCGAGTGCCGGGCTGTTAACCCAGGCCACTGGCGCCGCGCCGAACCAGCCGAGGACAACGTTGAATGCGCCAAATTGCGGACTGTACATGCTTCGAAAGTAGAAGGCCCAGATCAAGGGCGCGATCACGATTGGAACGCAGAGAATCACGCGAAGGCCGGCAAAGCCCCGCAGTCGTCGTGACAGTCCCTCACGAAAGATCAGGGCCAGGGCGAAGCCGAGCGCCAGCTCCAGGACAACCGAGAGCCCTGAATACAAGGCGGTCACGATCGCGACCCGCGCGGTCCCCGGATCTTGCGCGATGTCGATGTAATTTTGCAGTCCATACCACCGCTTGTGCCCGGAGATCAGGTTCCAACGGTAGAGACTGGTCGTGACTGCATCGACAAGCGGGTATCCGACGGCGCCCGCAAGACACAGAAGGCTGGGCGCCACGAAGGCGAGCGCGGCGCCCCGCGACCGTACCGCCATCAATAGTAGCCAGCGTCGCGCATGATGCCGTCGACAGACTTTTGCCCGCCCTCCAAAGCTTCTTTCGGCGAGATCTCGCCGACAAAAGCACGGCTGAGCCACGCGCCGACTTCGCCGTCGATCTGTCCCCATTCGGGGATCTGCGGCCTGACCTTGGCGACCTTAAGACTGTCGGCGACTGCCGGATACCATGGCTTGAAGGCGGCGTTCGCAGCCCAGGCCGAATTCCGGCAAGGTTGGCCGCCGTGCTGCACGATTTTGCCAGTCTGAACCTCTCGGCTGTTGAACCAGGCGACATATTGCGCGGCCGCCGGCGCATCATGAGCATATTTGGAAACGGTGAGGCCCAAACCGCCCATGACGGGCGCGCGTGTCGTCGTCCCTTTTGGCGACACGCCGCTTGCGAGCTGCGTTTTGGTGGCGGCATCGGCGGTTATAATGGCGTCTGGGATCCAGGCGACGGGATCGAGCGTGCCGAGGCCCGTCGCCATGGCTTTCGTCTCGTCGGCCTCCGTATAGGCCGGGCCTCCGGTCGGCATGGTTTTGACCAGCTCCAGCAGAAACGCCAGCGCGTCTATCCCTGTTTGATCGGCAAAAATCGGCTTCATCTTGTCGTCGAGTAGGACGCCGCCATTGGCCCAGAAGATCGGCAGCCATATTGAGAATGCCTTGGCGAGACGCTCCGTCCCTGCGACGAAGCCGAAGCGTTTCGCAGACGGGTCGACAACTTTTTGCGCGGCGGCCAGCAACTCGTCCCAAGTTTGCGGCGCAGACAGCCCGACGGCTTTGAGGTGCCCTTCGTTATAGATGAAACGTTGGCAATTGCCGATCGTGGCCAAGCCGTAGGTCTTGCCATCGAACGACCACATGCCTTTGAACGTGGCGGGGATGTCGCTGAAATAGTCCGCGAGTTGATCGTTCGGGATCAGGGTTTCGAGAGGTTGCAAATGGCCAGCCTGTGCAAACCCTTTAATATAGATCGAGTCGACCTGGACGACATCATAAGCTGAGCTTTTGGCAGCAAAGGCCGCCGCCTGCTTCTGAATCGCCTCATTGTAACCCATCGTGATGGCGTTGACCTTGATCCCCGTGGCTTTCGTGAATTCCGGAGCAAGATCGACGAATGGCTGGCCGAAGATTCCTTCGCCGAGAGTCAGCACATTGATGGTCGCCGATTGCGCCAATGCCGGGCATGGGAAAGAGGTCCCGAGGGCCGCCGCTCCCGATGCCCCGGCCGCGCCTTTGAGCAGAGCGCGTCGGCTAATCGCTTGCCTGCGTGACGGTGTGCGTTGTTCCATAAATACCTCCCCTTCTTTTCGTATTGACGGCGTTTTGTCGGTCATGTCGCTTGCTGCCCCCCCCATTACGGCGGGCGTTTCGGCGAAAGCATTTGCAGCGTCGCGCGCGTCATGGCTTGCGCACCGCTCTCTGATCGAACATCCGGACGAATTCGTCGGGAACCGTGTCGGGTCGGACCAGGCCGGAACCAGCGGCGATCCTCCACCAGGCGACGTCCGCCTCGTGAACCATCTGGCATTCGAGGCTCCGCCGCACATTGTCGCCTTCGGGCGAATGGCAAGCCGCGATATGGGCGACCGCCTCGGGCAGCCCCGCCAACAGGCAGATGTGGGCGCCATAAACCGGGTGACGCAGAGAAGGCCGACCGACGCGGCTGCCGTCGGCCCTCCAGCGCCGCAAATTCTCGGGATCGCACTCGAAGGTCTTCCCGACGTCGTGGCATAAGCCGCCCGCAATGACGATGTCGCGGTCGATGTCGGCCTCAGGAAAGGCGTCGGCGAAATATTCGACATAGCTCAGGGCAAGACGAGTCACCCCGCGCAGGTGCATGTCCTGACCGCCTCGATTCAGCACCAGCACGCCGGGAATGGCTTCGCCCGGAATATCCTTGATCCGGCGGAAGCTCGACTGTGCAAGAGCGATGGCCCAGGCGTCGATGGCCTGTTCGCGCAAATCTTGATCGGCGATGAGCCGCAACTCCGGCAGGTCTTCGATGACGCCAGCTCGAAGCTCAAGCGAAAAGTCGGCGCGATATCCAGCCATCATGGTCGGCTCAGCTCCTATGCGAGGCGGCGAATCTGAGCTGAGGATTGCAAGCGCGCCCCGGCCTAGATTGCTGTCGACTGAGCAGGAAATAGAGCACCCGAGCCTCTTCCTATCGACGTTCCACCCATCTTTGTTGCGAGGAAAGTAGCCAAGCTCAAGAGAGTATGCAAGCGCTTTCACATAATCTCGCCATTCAAGACCATAACTTAGAAAGTCGCCACATTATTGTGGCGATCACGGATAAATAATATGAGTATGCGCATACATTGCTGGTAACCGCTGGGGAAGCAGGATAAAAGAACGGTTTGCATCGTGCTTATCGGGTACAGTGGGAGTTGAAACAGGGCACGGATATGCACGCAGACAAGCATCCACCTCGGGCCGCCCGCGCCCAAAACGTCGCGGAAGCAGCCGGGGTGTCGACGGCTACCGTGTCCCGTACGTTCAACACGCCGACAAAAGTTGCGCCAGCGGTTCGAGAGCGCGTTCTCGCAGCCGCGGCGTCGCTCGGTTGGCTACCGCATGCCGCCGGTTCCGCCCTGGCTAAGCGTCGTACGTTAATCGCCGGCGTCGTTATGCCGACACTAGGGCAAGAGGTTTTCGCAACCCAGGTGGGAGCTATGCAGGCCTCGTTCGCCGAGCAGAACATCACGCTGCTAATCGGTTGCTCCAACTATGACCCAAAGCAGGCGGCGGCGCAGGTGTACGCTATGCTCGCGCGCGGCGTCGAAGCGCTGGCGATCCTTGGAGATGTGCCGGAGCCGCGGTTGTTCGAAGTTATCCAGGCCCGGCGCGTGCCATATATCATCACATATGGATCCGCGCCGGGCACATCGCATCCCTGCATCGGATTCGACAATCGCGCGGCGTTCCACGCCATCACCCGGCATCTGCTTGCACTGGGACACTCGGTCATTGGAATGATCCTGCAGCCGACGCTCAATAATGAGCGCGTTGTCGCCCGCCTCGCCGGCGTACGTGACGCTCTCGCGGAGCAGGGGCTAGGATTGCGCCCACAGCATCTCTGCGAAGGTGAATACGGGATAGCCGCAGGCCGCAAAGGGTTACGGTGCATTTTTGGCAACGCCGGTCCGCGTCCAACAGCGATCATCTGCGGCAACGACTTGCTGGCGATCGGCGCGCTGCTAGAGGCCCGAGCCATGGGCATCGAGGCTCCCCGCGATCTATCGATAACGGGTTTCGACGATATCAGCATGGCAGGAGAATTCGATCCCGCCCTGACCACGATGAGGGTCGATAATGCTGAGATTGGCCGGCTGGCGGCAAACCACCTTCTCGCGCGCTTGAGCGGCGGCGGCGCCCTTTCGAATGTCATCATCTCGCCAACGCTGATTGAGCGTCGAACGACCGCCCCGCCGCTCGCGTAGCCGTCGTCCGACACGGCGTCTTGGAGCGAGGCGCCCATTCTCGAAGCGCCTGAGAACTCGCTCCAGACTCGGACCTGCGCCGACCATCGTCACGCCTGCGTCGAGGCGGCGACGCTCTGCAAATGCATCCCCGGGGCAAGCGATTTGCACTGGACGTCAGGCGACCTTGAAAATACGGAAGCCCTCAATTTCGTTGATCTGCTGGTAGCGTGTCCAGCGGTCGAAGTCGTGCAAGATGACGAGGCGGTTGAGGTCGCCGCCGATCTCCTTGTTGATGCGATCGAGGGATTTCAACTGATCCCAGGCGCTGCCGATGCCGGAGCCGAGTGGGATGTAGACACCATCGTGATTGTGCCCAGTCAGATTCTGCGCCCCGTAAACACAGTCGCCCGCCACGACGATGCGGCCCCGCGCAGTCTCCAGGACCACGAACTGCTGGCCAAATGTGTGCCCCTCGCCCGAGCGCACGTGGACGCCGGGCACGACGTCGTCCGCATCGCCCTCGATCAACGACAATCGGTGCTCCTTTGCGGCATCGAGGGCGCTGTAGATGTCGTCCGGATCGAGCACGAGCGTGAGAAAGCCGAACCTTGGAGGCAGCGCCATCAGCTCCACCCAGCTCAGCAACTCCCGCTTCTGGAGGTGCAGCATGGCGTTGGGGAACTTCTCGATCGACCCCATGTGGTCGAAGTGGGCATGAGACAACACGACGTCGGTGATGTCGCCCGCTTGGACGCCCATCGCCTCCACCATGCGGACTGGCGAGATCCATTTCGGGATCCCGAACTTCTCTGCGACCGCGACGCCGTTGCCCTCTTTCATGAAGCCGCAGTCGACCAGGATGTTGCGACTTCCGCTCCGCGCCAGGACGAAGGCGAAAGGCAGGTCGATGGCGCCTGCGTCATAGGCGCCCTGGATCAGTGTCGCGACCGGCTGGTCCTTGCTGCGCGCATATTCGAGCACGAAGATTTCCCAGATCTTTCCATCCATCGCTGCAGTCTCCGCCATGCCGTCCTCCACTCGCTATTTCGTGCGACGCGACTCGGCCCGCGCGCAGATGACCGCTACGACGAGGACCGTTCCATTGAAGATGGGCTGCACCCAGAACGGCGCGCCGAGCAGATTGAGGCCGTTGAAACCGACCGCCATTAGCAGGATCGCGATCACGGCCCCAGGAATGTTGTAGTAGCCGGGTCGATAGGTTGTGACGCCCAGAAAGGCGGCTGCATACGCAGGCAGCAGCAGTTCGGGGCCGAAGCCGGCATTGGCGGCGCCGTTCTGCCCGAGGGCGAAGATCGCCCCGATGCCGATCAGGAGGCCGGCGAGCGCGAAAGCCGCGATCTTCAGGAGCCCGGTGCGGATGCCGGCCAGGAAGGCCACCCGCTCCGAGCCGCCCACCGCATAGAGCTTCCGCCCGAAGGGGGTCTGCTCGAGCACGTACAGCAGAATGACGGCAATGATCGCGGTAAGCCAGACCGTGACGCCCAGGCCCAGGAAATGACCCTGGCCGACCGACAGGATCATCTGCGGGATGCCGTCAAACAGCACCTGGCCGCCGCTCAGCCCCATGGTGACGCCGCTGAGCAGGATGCCGATGCCCAGCGTCGCGATGAAGGAGCTGATCTGGAAGTAGACGGTGAGAAAGCCGTTCAGCAGACCGACCAGCACACCGCCCAGCAGCATCACGGGGATGACGGTGGGCGCCTCATAGCCCTGCCCGCTCAGGAAGGCGCCGAGCATCGTGAGGAAGCCGATCATGTTGCCCAGCGACAGGTCGAACTCGCCGACGACCAGCGGCAGGATGGCCGCAAAGGCCGAGCAACTGACCACCGCCTGGACGACAAGCAGGTTCTGCCAGTTGGCTGCGGTCAGGAACTGAGGGCTGGTCGCCGAGAAAACGATCGCGAACAACACCAACAGGAGGACGGTCGCATAGCGCGTGAAGACGATCGTCGCGGCCTTCCGCAGCACCGACGACGGGCCGGCGACCACGTCCGATTTATCGTTGGGCGCGATGCCGGCGCGGGCGGTTTCCCTGGAGCTCATGCGTAAGACCACTGGCTGATGATTTCTTGGTCGAGGTCGCCGCCCGTCAGCTCCGCCGCCACGACCCCATCGCGCAGAACGAGGACGCGAGAGCACATGGCGGCCAGTTGTTCGGGCTCGGTCGAAAAGAACAGGATCGAGACGCCCTGGCGGGCCGCATCAGCGAGGGCCTCGAACATCTTCGCCCGGGCGTTCGGATCCACCCCGGAGGTCGGATCCTCGAGAACCAGAACGGAAGGCCGCAGCAGCAGCCATTTCCCGAGCAGGATCTTCTGCTGATTGCCGCCGCTCAGCCGGCCGAACAGCGCCTCGGGATGCGGAGGCCGCACGTCAAAGCAAGCGATGATCTCCTCCATCACCCGCCACTCTCGGGACCGCGCATGCCAGAAGTCGCCGAGCTCGGGGAGAAGCACGTTCTCGGTCAGATCGAGCGTGCCGATGCCGCCCGAACGGAGCCGATCCACGGGGAGCAGCATGAGGCCGGCTCGAATGGCCGCGCGGGGCGTCATGCTGCGCGGCAGGTCGTGGTCGCCGACCACGAGCGTGCCTCCCTGCCGTTGCACTATGCCGCCGAGCATCTGTGGCAGCTCGTTGATGCCGCTTTCGATCAGCCCAACGACCCCAACGATCTCGCCGCGACGAACATCAAAGGAGACGTCCCGCATGAACCGGCCCGCGAGATGCCGCGCCTGGAGCACCGGTCCTTGCTCCTCCTTGCCGGCGCCGAACCGCGACACGGTCGCCCAGAGCCGCGAAACGATGTCGCTCGTGGCGGCGTCCCCGGGCATGGTCGGGGCGTCGTGCGGACCAACCATTATCGAGACAAGCGTCTTGTGATCGACTGCGTCGGCCGGGGCGCTGTGCACCACCCGGCCATTGCGCAACACCATCACCTTGTCGGCGCGCCCCTGCAACTCCGCCAAGCGGTGCGTCACCATCAGAACCGCCGTGCCAGCGCGTGCGACGGCGACGACGCGATCGAGAAAGGTCGCGGCCTGCTTTTCGGGCAGCGAGGCGGTCAACTCGTCAAGGATCAGCAGTTCGAGGCCGATCTTCACCTGGTCGAGCGCGATCACCATCGCGACAAGCGCCCGTTCGGCCGGGCTGAGTGTTCCGGCGAGGCGATCGGGATCGACATCGACGTCGAAGGCTCGGAGCAGCGCGGTCGTTTCGTCCCGCAGCCGGTCCCACCGTACTCGTCCGCTCGCCGTGGGATAGCCGCGGAACAGCGCCATGCCTTCCGCGACCGTCATGCTGTCGATGAGGGGCGCCTCCTGGTGCACCACCGCTATTCCAAGCTCATTCGCGTGACTGGGCGAGGCAATGCGGCTCACGCGCGCCGCGCCGACCGTGATCTCGCCGCGATCGGGCTGGTAGACCCCGGTCAGCACCTTGGCCAGGGTCGACTTTCCGCTGCCGTTCGCCCCCAGCAGCGCGTGGATCTCACCATTGCGGAGGTCGATAGCGACATCGTCGAGAGCTTTCAAGCCCGCGAACACCTTCCGTACGCCCGTCGCAGTCACCGCCATTGGAGTCTACTTCCAGAGCGCGAGGAACTTATCCTGGTACCCCGTCTTGGCCTGCCAATCTGCGCCCGGCGCCGGAAGGTTCGTCTTGTCGAGGATGACGAAGGGCAGGTTCTCGCCATGCGGCTCGATCAGCGGCTGCTTGTTCAACAGCCGGATGGTCTGGTCCACCATGGCCCATCCCATATATTCGTTGTCATAGGCCATATCGGCGACCTGCAGGCGGCCGGCGCGGATGAAGTTCAGGTTTTGCTGATTGCCGAGCGCACCGACAATCTTCACCCTGTTGGCCATGCCGGCCTGCATCAGAGCCGCGACCTGCGCGGCGACCGGCGGGTCGAAGGCGCCGTAGATGTAATCGACGTCCGGATGGCTGCGGACGTAATCGACCGTCATCTGGCCGAGCTGGCTCGCGATCTGCGTCGCGGTGAAGTAGATCTGCTTGGAGACCGTGCAGGTCTTGCAGTCGGCGAGCCCCTGAAGGATGCCGGCCTCCTGCGCCATGATCGAGGGGAATTCCCTGTCGGAAAACAGGGCGATGTTCGCCTTGCCATTCGAGTCCGCGATCATCCACTGGGCGGCGTGCACGCCCAGCGTGCCGTAATCGGGCGATACGTCGAACGCGAAGCCCAACCCCCCGTTCGCCGGGGCCTTGACCGGATTGGGCGTGTCGATGCCGTTTGAGCCAGCGACCACGGGGATGCCGGCCTTCTTGGCTTCGCTCAGCGCCAATTGGATGAGGTTGGGGTCGATGGCGATTGTCGCGATCACGTTGGCGCCGGATGAGATCGCATCCAGGATCGCAGCGTTCTGCTTGTTTGGCGTTCCGCCGCCGTCGTAAACCTTGACGGTCCAGCCGAGCTTTTCACCGGCATGCTGAATTCCATCGGCCGGGGACACGCAGCCGTGGAGCACCGACAGGCAGGTCACCACGGCGATCTTGATGTCCTTGGGCGCCTTGGCGGGAATCGTGGGGCCGGCATAGTCGGGCGGCGTCATGCTGCGCGCAGCCTGGAGCACGCCGTCGTCAGCCGCCGCGGCGGTGGAAACGCTCGCGATCGGCGCCGCGCCGATCGATCCAGCGACGATCGCCGTACCGGCGATCGTCCTCAGCCGCGCGGCTGTATCGAAAAGAAATTCTCTCACCTTGGTTCTCCCTGATTGATTGTTTATTGGAAACATCATCGGCGGTTCTTGACGTACGACGCAGGCTACCGCGCGTTAGAAGTAAACGGGACTTGCATCCATCTCGCCAAGACGGACGAAATGCGCGCCGCGAAAAGAGAAGGGACAGCCGCAAGCGACCTTCGAACCGAAATTCCGAAAGGCCGCCGCAAAACAAGCCGCCGGGCGACTGCCGAAGGGTCGGTCGACTCTAAAAACGAAGCAGTCGAGTCTTTGAGGGCGGGCGCCGTTTCGCCACCCGCTTGCAAGCCGGCGGCGCTGGACCGTGCGACAGTAAAATCGCGCATGATCTGGATCATAAGCACGCCGACGGTGGCGCCGGCGTCCTGATGCCCGACGGATTTCTCCTGGAAGGCCGCGGCCTTGCCGTGCTGGGCCACCATAGTCTTGGTATTCTCGAGCGCCTCCTCCGCGACGCTCGCGGCGGCCGAAAGCGCGGCCGCCAAGGCGTCGCCGGTCTCCACCGCGCCCTTAAGGGTCGTGGCGACAGGGTCGATCACATCCAGAATCGTCTTGTCCCCCAACTTCGCCTTTCCCCGTTCTGCAACCCCGTTACCGTATGCCCGCCAGAACGCAGCGACTTCCCTCACACCCATGGCGCTGGCGCTCTCCAACGCCTTGCCGCCGCGCATGAAACCGGTCGCCGTGAGCGTGCCCATGGTGGAAGGCGCCGCTTTGGCCATGGCCAAGCCAGCCGTGATGAGAATCTTGCCGATCGGCGCGCCTGACGGCGCGGCGGCGACCGCCTCGGCGGCGGCGGCGAACGCCTTCGCCATGGTGATGCCAAGGTCACTGTCCCCCACCCTACCGTCGAGCGAGATCAAGAACTCCCGTTGCGCGGCGAACGTCGCGCGCCAAGCGGCGAACAGCGCGACGAGATCGGTTGAAGAAATCGCGTCCATGCCGGCGTTCCTCAGGCTTTGCTGTGGCTGAAGAAGGGGGTGTTGGCCGGGGCGGCGATCAGGCGGTCGAGCTCCTCGTCGAGGTGAAGGATCGAGATGGAGGCGCCCGCCATTTCCATCGACGTCGCATATTCGCCGATCCAGACATGCTTTGCCGCGGCGCCGCGCTCCGTCAACAACTGCGAGACGCGCCGGAACAGGATGTAAAGTTCCTCCTTGGCGGTGCCGCCAAGCCCGTTAATCAGCACGGCGACTTCGTCGCCCCGCCCAAGCGTCTGCTCGGCGAAGACGCGGCCCATCATCTCGTCGACGACCTTGTCGGCCTTGGCCAGCGTCCTGCGGCTGATCCCGGGCTCGCCATGGATGCCCATGCCAATTTCCATCTCGTCTTCGCCGATCGAAAAGGTGGCATGGCCGATCTCTGGCACGACGCAGGAGCTGAGCGCTACGCCCATAGTGCGGGTTCTCGCGCGCGCCTTGTCGGCCACGCGCGTCACCTCGTCGAGCGAGAGGCCCTCCGCCGCCGCGGCGCCCGCGGCCTTGAAAACGAAGAAGATGCCGGCGACGCCGCGCCGCTTGTGCTCTTCGCCCACCACCGAGGACGCGACATCGTCGTTGCCGACGACCTGCTTGACCGCGATGCCGTCGAGTTCGGACATTTCGGCCGCCATGCCGAAGTTGATGAGATCGCCGCTGTAGTTGCCGTAGATGTAGAGCACGCCCGCGCCCTGATCGATCGCCTTAGTGACTTCGGTCATCTGCTCGGCGCTGGGAGACTGGAAGACCCCTCCCACAGCCGCGCCGTCGAGCATTCCCTCGCCCACGTAGCCGAGGAACAGGGGAAGATGTCCTGAGCCGCCGCCGGTGGCGATCCCCACCTTGCCGCTCTTCCGCCGGGCGACGACCATGCAGCGCTTGTCGTCGTTCACGGAGGTCAGTTGCGGATGCGCGAGATAGATGCCTTCCAGCATCTCGTCGACGAAGTCGACCGCTTCGTTCAGAAACTTCTTCATGAGCGTTTCCCGACTTTTCCCTTCGCTACGGGAGCTCGCGCATGACGGACAGTCGGCCGTCATGCGGATGATCCCCGCTCCGCAACATGTTTGCGGTTTTTAAGTTTAGTAAAACTTGCGTTTCTTTAGTGAAAAAAATAACACGACCCTGCGCCTCGCGCAAGCGGGCAAAATCGCGGTTGCGTTTCGCCTACAAAGTCGTTCTGTATCTGGCGACGCGCTTGCGCTGCTCGACTCCGCCCTGCGAAGCCATCTCCCTGATGACAGATAGAAAAAAGCCGACGCTACGCGACATCGCCGACGCTGCAGGCGTGTCGCCCGCCACTGTGTCCCTGGTGCTGAACGGCAAGGGAGAAATCTCGGGCACGACTCGCGCCCGCGTTCTCGAGACGACGGCCCGCCTCGAATACCGTCCGCGGAGCAGCAAAGGCGGGGCCGAGCCGAGCGACTCGCTCCGATTCCTGAAGATCTCCAAGCACGCCCATACCGTCAACCGCGACCACAGCCATTTCATCTCGGACTACATTGACGGCATGTCGGTCGAGGCGGGGCGGCGTGGCTATGCGCTGGAAGTGGTGAGCCACGAGGAACAGTCGATCGACGCCATTGTCGCCTCCCTGGCTGGCGCGTCCGCGCGCGGAATCATCGCGCTCGGCACGGAGCTTTCGGAAGCGGATGTCAAAGCCATTCAGAGTGCCGGGCTGCCGACCGTATTCATCGACACCTTCTTTGACGTGCTCGACGCCACCTTCGTCAACATGAACAATGAGGACGCGGTGTTCCAGGTGCTGTCCCACTTCAAGGGCCGGCAGTTTTCCCGCATTGGCTTCGTCGCCAGCCACGTCGACACGACCAACTTCCGCTTACGTCGAGAGGCCTTCTTCAAGAACATGCATCGCCTCCAACTGGACGTGCGAGAGGCGGATGTCGTCTCGTTCGAGTCCACTTTGGACGGCGCCTATGCCGATGCGATGGCATGGCTCAAAGGGCGGCCGAACCTGGCCGAATGCTATTTCTGCACAAACGATGTGATCGCCTATGGCTTCATCAAGGCGCTCCGGGAGCACAACATCCGCATCCCCAAGGACGTTTCGATCATCGGATTTGATAACCTGCCACTGAGCGCGACGCTCGACCCGCCGTTGACCACGATCGACGTGTCCAAGCGCAAGATCGGCTATCTCGCCGTCGCTATGCTGGATGACCTTATCAACGCCTCTGAGGCCCAACCAGCCGTCAAGATACTGGTCGGCGCGCGACTCATCGTGAGAGCCAGCGACGGAGCCCGGACGCCGTCGAAACGCATTAAACCACGGGGCGCCGGCCGCAACGTCCCGGCAGTCTGACGACTTGCAGCCTTCCAGGCCCGATCGTTAGTTTTTCTCCTGAGATGGAGCGTTTGGCCGTCCGCGGGGTGTGGCGCAAATAGCTCGCTCGACGCATTGGTAGAGGAACGCCGCATCGGCTGGGAATCTGCTCAGCCGGCGCGAACATTGCCTGATACGGCCTCAAAGTCGAAGAGCTGCTGGGTCGCCAGGGCTGCCGCGCCCCGCGCCCACGAATTATCGGTCCAATCCGGCTGTATCGGCGGCGGCGCCCATAGAACGAAGCGCTTGAGCGCCGCGCGCATCGGGTCGAACAACAGGTCGCCGAAGACGACCGCCTCGCCGCCGACGACGATGACTTCCGGATCGACGATATTGCAGAAGTCTCCGAGCAGCCGACCTATCCCCTCACCCGCTTCGGCGAGCAGACCGATCGCGTCGGCATCGCCGGCCTGCGCCGCCGCGAGCATATCGTGACGCGTCATTTCGGGCCCGAGCGAGCGGCGCTCACGCCAGCGCTGCACCAACGCCGGCTCCGAGAACAAGGTCTGCAAACATCCTCGCCGACCGCATTCGCACATCGGCCCCTCTGGATCGACTGTGATGTGCCCGAGCTTGCCCGCCGCTCCATTGGCGCCGTGGTGAACGCTGCCTTCCACAATGACCGCGCAGCTGACGCCCGCGCCGATCGCCAGCGCCCCGACGGTCTTTCGATTGCGCGCCGGCCCGAACAGTTGCTGCGATAACGCAAAGGCGTTGGTGTCGTCGTCGACCCACACGGGAACGCGCACCTCGTCGGCCAGAATCGCCCCGATCGGCACATCCGTCCAATCAAACCGATGGCATCGGCGGCATACCCCGCTAGCGGTGTCGACAATGCCCGGCACGGCAAGGCCGATGCCGGTAATGCCGGCATTGGGGGCTACGACTTTGGCGAGAAGGCGCCGCGACGCTTCGGCGGCAACCTTCCCTACCGTCTCAGGTCGGTGATCGGGTAGCGGCAGTTGCAGCGAGGCGATCGGCGTGGTCGCCAGGTCGGTCAAAACGCAGGCGATCGCGCCTACTCGCAGCTGTACGCCGACCACCAGCCGGCCCGCATAATTGATGTCGAGCGGAATCGGACGCCGCCCGCTATTGCCCACCCGCGTTTCTCCTTCGATGAGGAAATTCTCGCTAAGCAGGTCCGCGATGACAAACGTCACGGCCGCCCGACTGAGACCGGTAGCGATGGCGATGTCCGCCCGACTCCTGGGGCCGTCGGCCCGCAGGAGATTGAGTATCAATCGCCGATTCATCGCTCGCGAGGTGCTCGGGTCGCCCTTCAGTCGCACACATTGTCTCCATTGTTAATTTTGTAAATTAATTATTGATCCACGCTTCGAGAATGTCTACACTACCCCGCGATCAACGGTCAGGATTGATCGCATTATCTCTGGGAGGAGACATTATGGAGCACACCCCGCTCGGGTCGACGGCGAATCGCCGCGCCTTTCTGAAAGCGGTCGGCGGCAGCGCCACGCTCGCGGCCATGGGCGGTTTCCCCATGCCCGCCATTGCGCAAACCAAGCAGATTACCATCATCAACGACCAGAGCAACGCCAACGCCAACGCGGTCTTCGCCAAGATCGCCACCGCCTTCGAGGCGCAGTCGGGCGTCAAAGTCGTGATCAATAATATGGATCACGAGGCCAATAAGACAGCCATCCGGAACTATCTGGTGGCCGGCGCGCCCGACATCTGCTTCTGGTTTTCAGGCAACCGCATGAAGGCGTTCGTCAAGCGCAACCTTTTCGACGACATCTCCGACCTTATCGCACGCGAAGACCTCAAAGGACCGCTCGGCGGCACGATCGGTTCCGTCACCGTCGACGGCAAGCAGTACGGCCTGCCCATGGGAGGCACGCTCTGGGGCAATTTCTACCTCAAGGACGTGTTCGAGGCCAACAAGCTCACCGTGCCGACGACCTGGGAAGAGACGCTCGATTACGGCGAAAAAGCCAAGACCGCGGGCCTCGTGCCCCTCGCCATGGGCACCAAGGAACTCTGGCCAGCGGCCGGGTTCTTCGACGAGATGAACCTGCGCATCAACGGCCTCAAGACCCACATGGCCTTGATGGACGGTCAGCTCAGCTATCTCGATCCCTTGCTGGCGCCCGTCTTCGACCATTGGGACCAGTTGATCAAGGCGGGCTTTTTCCTCCCGAACGGGTCGTCCTATGGCTGGCAGGAAGCGGGCGCTTTGCTCGGACAGAAGAAGGCCGGGATGATGAACCTGGGGAACTTCATCAAATACGCCATTCCCGCCGACGCTCAACCCAATCTGACCTTCGCACCGTTCCCCAAGATCGCCGATATAGGCCGCTTCGAGGACTTTTCAGTGGATTCGGTGCACATTCCGGCCAATGCCAAGAACAAGGAATTGGCGCGCGACTTCCTGGCCTTTTTCTACAGGCCCGAAAACCTGTCGACCTATCTTGAGCCGACCGGCAATATCTCGCCGCGCACCGATGCGCCGGCAAGCGCCGATCCCCTCATCAACCAGGCCTTGCAAAGCCTCAAGACGGTCGAGGGCACGTCGCAGTACTACGATCGCGACACCGACCCCGATATGGCGCAGGTCGGTCTCAACGCGTTCCAGGAATATATGACCCATCCCGAGCGCCGTGCCGACATCCTGAAGCGCCTGGACGAAACGCGGAAGCGCATCTTCAAGATCTGACCTCCCATCCCGGCAACGGACGAAGGGTGGGCCCGTTCCGCCCTTCGCGTTCGCACGCGAAGACATAGAGATGACCAGCATTTGGCGCCGACAAAGCGGATGGGCTACGCCTACCCTGTTCATTCTTCCCGCCATCATTCTGTTCGGCGTCGTCATCGTGCTGTCGTCGCTGCAAAGCTTGTGGATCAGCCTGCACGACTGGGACGGCATGGGCGCGATGACCTGGGTCGGCCTCGACAACTACCGGGAGCTGTTCGGCGATCCGCAATTCTTCGTGTCGCTCAAGAACAACCTCATCTGGCTCATCATCTTCATGGCGGCGCCGCCCGCCGGTCTTGGCATCGCGCTTCTCGTCAACCAGCAGATCGCCGGCATGCGCATTCTGAAGTCGCTGTTCTTCGTGCCGCTGGTCCTGGCCTCGGTCGCCGTCGGGGTGGTGTTCACCTGGGTCTACACCCCTGGCTTTGGTCTCCTCGCGCTGATTTTCTCCGCCTTCGGCGCTACCGCGCCGGCGCTGCTTTCCGACGAACACTTTGTGACCTTCGCCGTCGTATTCGCCGCGCTCTGGCCCCAGATCGCCTTCTGCATGGTGCTTTACCTGGCCGGCCTCAACAGCCTCAGCAGCGACTTGATCGGGGCCGGGCGGGTCGACGGGGCCAAGGGCTGGAACATGTTGCGCCACGTGGTGCTGCCGCAACTGACGCAGGTCACCTTCATCGCCATTGCCATTACCGCGATCGGCGCATTGCGCTCCTTCGACATGGTCTCGGTGATGACCCAGGGCGGCCCTTTCGGCTCATCTTCGGTGCTGGCCTACCAAATGTACGAGCAGTCGATCTTCTCGTACCGGTTCGGCTATGGCGCGGCGATCGCGACCGTGCTGCTGGCCATCATGGCCGTGTTCATCGCCTGGTATCTGAGCCGCATCATTCGCGCCGAGGCGAGATCCTGATGTATCCGCGCCCGATTCCGCCGACCGCCAGAACCGAGCGCCGGCTCTACCTCGTCCTCGTCATCGCCATTCTCGTAGTTTGGCTGGCGCCGCTCTTCGCCATCATCCTCACTTCATTTCGTTCATCGGCGGATGTCGCGAACGGCAATCTCTGGGGCTGGCCGACCCAGTTCAACCTCATCGATAACTATACTGGCGTCTTCTCCCGGACGCCGATGGCGCAGTATTTTCTCAATAGCCTCCTCATCACTGTCCCGTCGGTGATTGGCGTCCTCGTTCTTTCGACGCTTTCGGGCTTCGTGCTGGCAAAGTACAGGTTTCGCGGCAACATGGCGCTGTTCGCCGTGTTCGTCGGCGGCAATTTCATGCCGGCCCAGATCATGATGATCCCCGTCCGGGACTTAATGGTGCGCCTCGGGCTCTACGACACGACCTTTGCGCTGATCATCTTTCACGTCGCCTTCCAGACCGGCTTTGCGACGCTGTTCATGCGTAATTTCGTCGCGGCCCTCCCCGACGAGTTGTTCGAAGCGGCGCGAGCCGAGGGCGCCTCCCCCGCCCAGATCCTCCGGCACGTGGTGTTTCCCCTGGTTCGCCCAGCCTTCGCGGCGCTCGCCATTTTGACCTTCACCTTCATTTGGAACGATTATTTCTGGGCGGTGGTTTTGACCATCAGCGACACTGTGAAACCGGTGACGGCGGGCCTTGCGAACCTGCGCGGACAATACGTGTCCGAATGGAACATCATCTCGGCGGCCACCATGATCGTCGCCGTTCCGCCGGTTGTCATGTTCTTCCTCATGCAGCGCCACTTCATCGCAGGCCTCACCATGGGCGCCGTCAAGGGATGAACATGCCTCCACCGCCCGTGCCCGCAAGCCTCAGGAATTCATCGCCGTGAGCAGCCTCGAACTTCGGCAGATCGAAAAGCGCTACGGCGGTTATCGCGCGCTGCGCGGCATCAATCTGAGGGTCGAGCCCGGCGAGTTCATCGTCATGGTTGGGCCGTCGGGATGCGGCAAGTCAACCCTGTTGAAATCGATCGCCGGGCTCGTGCAAGTCGATTCCGGAGAGATGCTGATCAACGGCCGAGACGTCACCAAAGCCGAGCCGGGCGACCGCGGCATCGCGATGGTGTTTCAGTCCTACGCGCTGTACCCGCATATGACGGTTGCCGAAAACATGGGCTTTGGCCTCCGCATGGCCAAGCGCCCTCGCACCGAGATTGACGCCGCCGTCGGGCGGGCCGCGCAGATCTTGCGGCTCACCGATCAGCTGGATAAGCTCCCCAAGCAACTCTCGGGCGGCCAGCGCCAGCGCGTCGCCATCGGCCGCGCCATCACGCGCTCGCCCGAAGTGTTCCTGTTCGACGAACCGCTCTCCAATCTCGACGCCGCGCTCAGAACTCAGATGCGAGTCGAGCTATCGACGCTCCACGCAGCACTCGGCGCCACCATGGTCTACGTCACGCACGATCAGGTCGAGGCCATGACCATGGCGAGCCGCATTGTCGTGCTCAATGCCGGCAGCGTCGAACAGGTAGGCGCCCCGCGCGATCTCTACAGCAATCCGGTGAATCGCTTTGTCGCCGGATTTCTCGGGGCGCCGCGCATGAACTTCTTTGAAGCAAAAATTGTCGAAGCCCGACTGGGCCAGGTGAGCGTCGAAACGGCCGGGCTCGGCCGCTTTGCAATGCCTGTCGTCGCCAACACGCCGTTAGCGATTGGGGATACCGCGACCATCGGCATTCGCCCCGAAGCCTTGAAACTTGTGGGAAATCGCGACGGCGCGCATTTCAGCGGCGCCGCCCAACTTGTCGAATATCTGGGGCGAGAAACCATCGTTTACGCCGATGCCGCCCCTCTTCGCTGCATCGGGTCAGATACCGGCACCGGCAACGTGACCATTCACCTCCCCGGGATCGCCCAGCTAGAGACCGGAGCGTCGCTACAAATCGCCTTTGATCCGGCCAACGCCTACCTTTTCGGCGGGGCGGAGCAGCGAACGCTCAGCGCCCCCAAGACCATCTGACGACCCAAATCCCGGAGTTTTTGACGTGAAGACCAGAACGAGTCCCGCTGCGATTTCGGTGTGGCGGCCGATTGATACCGATACCTTCCTATTGGGAGCGCCGCACTATCCCGAACATGTCGACGAAAGCTATTGGGCGCGCGACGCCGAGCGGATGGCGGCGGCGGGTTTCAACACGGTGCGAATGGGCGAGTTCGCCTGGCACATCTTCGAGCCGCGCCAGGGTCAGTTCGACTTCGAACTCTTTGATCGCGCCATCGCCGTTCTTGGGCGGCGCGGCGTCAAGACGATTATGTGCACGCCGACCGCCACCCCACCGCGCTGGCTGACGGCGCATTATCCAGAAGTGCTGCGGGTCGACGGCAATGGCCGGCAGGCTAGTCACGGCTCTCGCCAGCATGCCGATACCTCGAGCCCAGTATTCCGCGCCCACAGCCGCCGCATAACCGGGGCGATGGCGAAGCACTACCGGCACAATCCTAATGTGGTTGGCTGGCAGACGGACAACGAGCTCAACACCACCGCGTCGGAATCCTATTCGCCGGCTACGCGTCGCGAATTCCAGATCTACCTGCAGGACCGCTACAACACGATTGATGCGCTCAATTTCGCATGGGGCGGTGATTTCTGGGCCACCCGCTATGACAACTTCGATCAAATCGTGCTGCCGTTCGACCACGCGCCAGGGTTCCTGAGCCCAGGGCACGTTCAGGACTATCACCGGTTCCTCGCGGTCGCCACCGCGTGCTTCCAGCACGACCAGGTCGAAATACTACGCGCCAGCAATCCCGCGTGGTTCATCTTTCACAATCTGGGACGCCTCCATGATATCGACTTCCGTGGACAGTTTTCCACCGATCTCGACTTCGCCGGCTACGACATCTACCCCATGCTTTACGACGAGATGCAGCGGGTCGGCGGCCACGCCGAAATCCAGGCTCTGCATCTCGACATCTGTCGTGGTTTTTCCGGCAATTTCATTGTGCCCGAACAACAGTCGGGATTCGGCGCTCAGCCGACCTTTTCCACCATGACGCCCGAGCCCGGGGAGATGCGCCGCATGGCGTACACATCGGTCGCGCGCGGCGCCGATGGCGTGCTGTTCTTCCGCTGGCGACCGGCCCATTTCGGCGCCGAAATATATTGGATGGGGATCGTCGATCACGACGACATTCCGCGCCGGCGCTATGACGAGGCCAAGCAATTTTCTGGTGAAATCAATGCCATCAAGGACAAAATCCTTGGCACCCACGTACGCATGGACGTGGGCATTGCGGGATCGGACTTCGACAATCAGGAGGCCCATCGCACCTATCCGATCGGGCTGCCGAGCCCACACGATGATGCGATAATCCTCCATCGGCATTGTTACCGGGCCGGCATTGCTTGCGGCTACATCCACCCCGAAGACGACCTATCGCCGTTGAAGGTGCTCTACGTTCCTCACTGGCTGATGTGGAAGGACGATTGGACGGCGCGCATCGAGAAATTCGCGAGCAACGGGGGCACCGTTATCCTCAGCGCCCGCACTGGCTCACGTGACGAGAATAATCACATCATCCGCGATCCGGCCCCCGGTCCTTCACTTTCCGCGCTCGCCGGCATCACCGTTGAGGAGTTTGGCCGCCTCGCGCCCATCGATGGTGATGGACTGTTCGCGCTCGCGGGCCGCTATGGCGGCGGCGCTGCCCGGAAGATGTTCGCCGCCGAATCGGCTCGGCGGCGCTATTTGCTGAAGATCGGCAATCACGAGATAGCCGCCGCCCATATGTATGAATTGCTCGATCTCGCCGCCGGGACCGAGATACTTGGCGCCTGGTCTAACCGCTTCGCCGCCGGTCGGGCCGCGGTTACCTCCCGGCGCGTTGGCAAGGGCAGCATCGTTTATGTCGGCACCTATCTGACCGAAAATCTCGTCGGCGTCCTCATTGCCGACCTCATCGCGCAAGCCGGCGTCGAACCATTGTTGCCGAACCTGCCCGAGGGTGTCGAGGTGACCCTACGCCAAAGCGGCGACACTCGATTGCTCTTCATCCTCAACACTAAGGACGAGCCTGTCCGCCTCGAGCGCGTCCCCGCCGGCGCGTTGCTTGTCGCCGACGCTCCGGTCGACGACGGCGCTCTGGTCCTGCCGGCGTATGGATGTGTTATCGTCGAGCTCCACTCAGTATAGGAGCTCCCCCGGCCACGCCTGTCGTCTCAATCGTGAAGGTTTCACGTCTGCTTTCGTATCTCCATGCGCGCGCGGCGGCGGCCCGCACCCGCCGGATGGGATTGCTGGCCGGGATTGGCGTAGCGACTGTCATGCGAAAAGAACCCCGACTCGCGGGCTGGCTGAAAGGTATCAGCGTAATGGGCGGTACGAGCGGGATCGGCAACACCACGGTCGCGGCTGAATTCGACATATGGTGCGATCCGGAGGCGGCCAACATCGTTTTCTGAAGCGGCGCGCCGCTGTGGATGGTCGGCCTGAACGTGACCCGTCAAGTCGGTATCACTGAAGACGACATCGCGCGGCTGATGATCGGGGGGGCGAGTTGCGAGGGCTTTCGGAGACCTCTTCGCCTTCTTCCGCGAGCGGCTCCGAAAGGTTCACCGCCTGTCAACGGCCTCACTGCACGATCCTTGCGCGCTTGTGCCGCTTATCGCGGCGGAATTGATGACCTGCCGGCAATGCCCGGTCGAGATTCAACTCGGTCGCGGCCCTACCCGCGGGATGACGGTCTGCGATATGCGTCAGCTCACAGAGGAGAAGCTCGAGAACATTCGCGGAATGGATGTCGCAAACTGCAATGTTGCTCTTGATGTCCAAGCTCGAGCGCTGATCGACCATATCATCGAGACAATTCTTGCGTGGCCGGATATTCATTGTCGATAGCTCGGTCCTCTGTCCACATCTGAGCGGCTAGTGTCAGCAGTAGATGGTATTTGGCGTTTAGTCTGCTGCGCTCCGCGTGAGCGATTGGTGGGCCGGCTCCGACCTACTCCGCACCCGTGGGCTACTACTCGCCACACCCACGGAGCGCCAACTTCGACCTGGAGCTCGTTTGAGCGCCAAGCGGCGCCATGACCCTATGCAATCTTAGGTGGGGAACGCTATGGCGTGCTGTATCTCCCAAGAGAGGCAAATTTTCTCGTCAATTGTTTCAAGGGCGGGCGCGTTGGCTTGGCGCAGGGCGAAGCAATCGCTACCGTCCGACAGACGCACTACATATTTGCGCGCATTGCCCAGATAAATCACATCGGAGATGTTGCCGTGCAGCCCCGCCCCATCCACATGAACCGACGACAACACGATCCGCTCGGGTCGGATGGCGACCGAAGCGAGCGCTCCGGTGATCAGCCCAGGGCTCGCCATCGCCTGAACGCGGCCAGCCGCGGTCTCGATCTCGCAGACGCCATCCGATATGTCTCGCACACGACCGCTGAGGAAATTCGTGTCGCCGATGAAGCCCGCCACAAAGCGTGTCGCCGGCGCGTCATAGAGTTCCGTTGGCGTGCCGATCTGCTCGATGCGGCCGTGATTGAAGACCGCGATCCGGTCGCTCATCGTCAGCGCCTCCTCCTGGTCGTGCGTCACATAGAGAACAGAAATCCCGCGCTGCCGATGCACCCGCTTGATCTCGAGCTGCAATTGTTCGCGCAACTTGCGGTCGAGCGCCCCCAGCGGCTCGTCCATAAGCAATAGCGCCGGCTGATAGACCATGGCCCGAGCGAGCGCAACGCGTTGCTGCTGGCCGCCCGAAAGCTGTTTGGGCAGGCGGTCGCCGTGTTCGGGCAGGCCCACCAGACGCAAGGCTTCGTCCACCAGGCGCCCGATTTCCTGATGGTTCTTGCCACGCATCTCAAGCGGAAAGGCGACGTTGCGGCGGACCGTCATGTGCGGGAATAGCGCATAGTTCTGAAACACCATTCCGATATCCCGCCGATAGGGCGGCGTTTGCGCGACGGAGGCGCCGTTCAGCATGATTGAGCCTGCGTCGGGCTGCTGCAGACCAGCGACCATCATCAAGGTCGTCGTCTTGCCGGATCCGGACGGCCCGAGGAAGGTTAGAAACTCGCCGGTACGCAGTTGGAGATCCAGTTCATCGACGGCCACAACCGCGCCGTAGTGCTTCCGGATGCCGGACAATTCCAGGACGACGCCACCCATCCCATTCTCCTCGTCAGGTCAATCGCGGGCCGCGCCGTCCTCGCAACGCCAAGTCGGCCAGCAGCACGATCAAGGCGGCCAGGAAACAAATGGACGCGATCGCAGCGATCGTCGGGTCAAAATCACCCATCAGATTCGACCACATCTGCACCGCGACCGGGCGGACGCGAGCGGAGCTGACGAACAACGACACGATCAATTCGTCGAACGAGAGGATCATCGCGAAAAGCAGCGCCGATAGCACAGCGGGCAACACCAGGGGCAAGGTGATCCGTCGGAACGTCGCCCAAGGCGGCGCTCCGAGGGTCGAGGCCGCCTGCTCCAATCGCTCGTCCTGCACGCGCAAGGAAGAGGCGACCGTCGCGACGACATAAGGAAGGCTCAAGACGGTATGGCCGATGATGAGTCCGGTGAGCGTGCCATTCAGGCCGAGACCGCGATAAACGCCAAAGAGCGCAGCGGCGGTGATCATGCCGGGCACGACGATCGGCAGCATGAGACAGGCCATGATCAACGAGGCTCCGGGCACGCGTCCGCGCACCAGAGCATGAGCCGCGGCGGTCCCCATGACCGTCGCCAGGATAGACGACGGCACAAGGATCTCGACGCTCACGAGCAGCGAGTCCGTCCATGCCGGCGTTGTGAACAATTGCTCGTACCATCGCAAGGAGAGGCCGGGGGGAGGGAATTGCAGGAATGGAGCGGCGCTGAACGAGATGATCAGCACCACCGCGAGCGGCGCCAAGAGATAGATGGCCACGAAAACGCAGACCGCGCCGCGCAGAATACGCCAGCGTCTCGTCCCGTCATTGCTCATCAGGCGATGACCCCCTCATCGCGTAATTTCCTTTAATCCGACGGTGAACTGGAGAAGCAGCAGCAGCGCTCCGGTCGCTAACAGGAGCAAAAGCGACAACGCGCCCGCGATGCCCCAATTGCCGAACTGGGCGATCTGATCCTGGATCATCTGGGCAATCATCTGTTGACGCGCTCCGCCCAGCAAAGCGGGGGTGACGTAGTAGCCCAGCGTGCTGATGAAGACCAAGGTCGCCCCGGTCATCAAGCCCGGCAGCGTCAGCGGCAGATACACTCGGGCGAAGGCCCGTGCGGGCGATGCGCCAAGCGTCATCGCCGCCTGCATGAAAGACGGATCGATGCGCGCCATCGCGGAATACAAAGGGAAAATCACGAAAGGCAGCAGGACCTGCACCGAGCCGGCCATTAGTCCCATCATGTTGTAAAGCAGCGGTAAAGGCTCATCGACAAGGCCAACCCCGAGTAGAAAGGAGTTCAGGGGGCCATGTCGCTGCAGCAGGATCATCGTCGCAAGGCTGCGCACGAGAAGGCTCGTCCAGAACGGGACCAGGACCAGGAACACCAGCCACCGCCGAAGGCGTGCGGGACCATTCGCCATCGCATGCGCAACCGGGAAGCCAAGCAGCAACACGATCGGCGTCACGACGGCGCTGATGAACAAGGTATTGCCCATGACGTGAAGATAGACTGGCCGCCCCCACAGCAACTCGAAATTTTGCATCCCCGCTTGTGGAAAGGTGAAGGCGCGCGCCAGCAACCATCCTACGGGTAGGATGAAGGCCGCCATCAGCAACAGGCATGCCGGGAGGACCAGCCAGGCGCGCGGGTCGATGACCCTCATTGATATGGCGTCGGCACAATTGCTCTCCGAAGGATCATGAAAGCTTCCAGGAGGTCCAGCGTTCGGTAAGCTTGGTTAGATTGTCGCGCCAGAAAACTTGACTGATCACGAAGCCACGCTTGATGTTCTCAGGGCTCGTGCAAAGCCATGGCTCGATCTTCGGATCGATCGAATTGAACGCCGCGGCGTTGGTCGGCGAATAGGCGATCAGATTGGCGAGTTTCGCTTGATTTTCTGGCAGAGTCATCGTGTCGATCAGACGCATGGCGGCGTCACGGTTGCGGCTGCCGCGCGGCACGACGAGATAGTCGACGGCTTGTATGTTCTGCTCCCAGGAAATCCCGATCTTCGCGCCTTTCTGCACAGCGTCGTAGGCGCGGCCGTTGAGGATCACGCCCACCGATACTTCGCGATCGACGAAAAGCTGCTGGGATTGCGAATTGGTCGCCCAGAAGATCGTCTGTTCCTTGATGATGTCGAGTTTTTTGAACGCGCGCTCCACATCCAGCGGATAAAGCTTGTCGGGCGCGACCCCATCGGCAAGCAGCGCGATCTCGAGCGAGGACACCGGCTGATCCAGCAGAGTCCGCTTGCCGGGAAATTTCTTAAGGTCGAACAGGTCGGCCCAGGTTTTCGGCACGGCGCCGCTATCAAAGGACGCGGTGTTGAAGGCGAGGTTGTACGACCAAACGATGCATCCAACGCCGTAATCGTTCACGAAGCGCGAATCAATTCGGCCCGTATTGACGAGCCTGGCGTCGATCTTCTCGAAGAGTCCGTCTTTGATGCCCGCTTCGAGGAAGCCGCCCACGACATCGGCCACGTCCCAGTCCGGCGAGCCGCTTTCGATCATCGCGCGAAATTTGGCCACGTTCATCGGCCCGTCCTGCAAAACCTTCGCCCCGGTCGCCTTTTCAAAGGGATCGCAGTAGCTCGCCCGCTCGGCGTCCTGATAGGCCCCTCCAAAACTCGCGAAGACCACCGTCGTGCCCTTCAAATCCGGAACTCCCTGCGCCCACGCCGCGAGTGGAAGCGCCGCCAATCCGGCGCCGCCCATCAGCATGGAGCGCCGCGTGAGGCTGTTGTTCGCAGAAAGGCTGATCCGGGGAGATGAAGTCATGAAATTCTCCTGCAAAAAACGCGCCGCGATGGAAAGCGGTATTCCTCAGCTCCTCAAGTTCTCCCGCAGGGTTCGTCCTGCATAATCGGTCCGGAACAGTCCGCGGCGCTGCAGTTCCGGAACAACGCTGCGGCAGAATTGTTCGAACATTCCGGGAAATGTCACAGGCGACACCACGAAGCCGTCGCACACGCCGGATTCGAAGATGTCTTGCATGCGATCGGCGACCATCGACGCCGTGCCGACGAACTCTCGCCCTTGTCCGCGCTGCACAGCCACCTGTTCAAAGGTCAGCCCTTGCGCCTTCATTGTCTGGTTTAGCATGTCCTCCGAGCCCTGCATTCCCTGATTACCTTGCAAACTGGCCAAGGTGACGCCCTCTCTGAGCTTGGTGATATCGGCGCCAAGGTTGCTGGACGTCGCCGCCCGGTTCAGTTCAGGATTGATCAGGCTGTTCAAATAGTCGGCTCGCTCGCGCGCGATCGACTCGGTTTCGCCGAGCACGACAGAGATGCCCGGCAGGATAGCGCATTCGGCGGGAGCGCGTCCTTTCGCCTGCATGCGCCCTTTGATATCTTGATAGAACTCGCTCATTTCCTTCTGCCCGCGCTGGATCGTGAAGATCACCTCTGCCCAGCGCGCAGCGAATTCGCGACCGCGATCCGAACTGCCGGCCTGCATGATCACGGGATGCCCTTGGGGACTGCGAGGTATAGAGAGAGGTCCGCGGGTCTTGATCCATCGCCCCTCGTAATTGGCGTAGTGAACTTTGCTTGGGTCGGCGAAGACGCCGGCCTGCTTGTCCAGAACGAAGGCCCCCTCCTCCCAGCCGTTCCACAACGCAAAGCAGGCTTCCAAGACCTCGTCGGCTCTGTCGTAGCGCAGTTCGCGCGGCGGCAACCCGTCGAGGCCTGCATTTTGCGCCTCGAGATCGGTAGCGGAGGTCACGACGTTCCAGGCCACCCGTCCCTTGCTCATCACATCGAGCGACGCCAACCAGCGCGCGAGATGATAGGCGGTATGAAAGCTCGTGGACAGCGTAGCGCCGAGTCCGAGATTGCGCGTGGCCGCCGCCATCACCGGCAAAACGACGGTCGGGTCGAGAAAGCTGATTTGCCCGCCGCCTCGCACATAGGCGTCGTAGCTTCCGTCGTGAATGTCATAGAGACCGAAGAGATCAGCGAAGAAGCACCCGTCGAACTTCGCATCTTCCAGCACGCGGGCGATATGCTCGTAACGGCTCGCATCCAGAATATCGTCCAGCCTCGATTCGGGGTGCCGCCAGCCACCAGTGTGTTGAGCGGTCGGGCCTGTCTTGAGGTAGGCGATCAAATGCATTTGGCGTTTGGTCATCGCTTCAAAATTCCTCCGAAGACCGGCCCGCAGTGCGCAAGCCAGCGTTATTTTTGAGCGACGATCCGCCGCTGATGGTCCGCCGCCCTGAGACTTCCGAGGTAATTTTGTGAATGTCAGTTGGCATGGAGACTTTCGGACAGCAGGCAGCGGCGCCTGAGACACAAGACGGTTGAGCCTATGAAGGCATGCGGGTGGCGTCTTCCTATGATTCATAGGAAGATAACTGGCAGCGATCCTCTTTTGCGATGGAGTTTCCCTTGCGCCGACTCGGCTATGACCAAACAGGTCCCCATAAGGTTCAGGTCGCCTTGGACGCCGCTTCGCAATTTCGCACGCTACGTGACGTCGCGCGTCTCATCAGCTCCAGCGGCGATCTCGACCTCACGCTCCAACAACTCGTCTACGCAGCCTGCCAAAATCCGCCCTGGGTGATGGGCTCGGTCATGAGCATCGACCAGAAGAACGGCCACGCTCAGGTCATGACGCGATATGATCCAACGCTTCTGGAAACCAGGCTGGAGGGGCGTTGGAATCTTGCCACCAGCCCGACGCTCGTGGCGCTGAGCCGCAACGAACCCGTCGTCATCGCCGATGCTTTCCTGGCTAAGGAGTTTCCGGGCTACCGAAAGGAGGCCGTTGAACGCGGCTATCACACCGTCGTTGTGCTGCCGATGGGCTGCGCCGATGCGGAAGGTCGTTCGATGGTCCTCACCGTGCAATCCAGGGAGGTCGTTGCTGTCGGTGAGGAAGAGCTGACGTTCCTCAGCTCCATCGTTCACCTGGGCGTCATTGCGGTTGAGAAATCTCACCGTCTGCGAGCCGACCGCCTGCTGACCGAGCGCCTTCAGACGGCGTTGGCCGTGCATTCGAGGCTATTGAGCCAAGTGCTTTCCGACGGGTCTGTGAGTTCGGCTACGGCGATGATCAGCCAGCTCTTCCCCAATCCGGTGATCGCAATCGACTTTTCCGCGAGCCTCATTGTTGCCGGCCGTTCCCCGCGGCCAGAGCTCTATAACGACGCGGCCTGGCAGGCGGCCGTCCGAGCGGGCTTCGGAAAACAATTCATGCATGCCGCGCGCTTCGCCATCGATGTGTCTCGAGAGGGGCCGCGCGATCTCTTTCTCGACGATGGGCATAAACGCCTCAGGATCACTGCCAACATTGAGCCCCTCTCTGTCGATGGCGAGGCTGTAGGCGCGCTTATAATGTTCCCGCAATCGGAGATCTTGGAAGAGTTGGACCATCTGATGTTGGAGAGCGCGAAGTTTGCGCTCAGTGTCCAGATGATGCGTAGCTATATTCGCTTTCAGAACGAAACTCGGACGCTCACGGATCTATTTAAGGAGATTTTCGACGGCCGCTGGCGCGACGCAGAAGATGTAGCGGCGCGCGCGCGTCGTCTTGGAATTGACCCGTCGCTTGCGGCGCGGCTGATAACCATCAGCTCGACGGGCGACGCCCAAGCGAAGCAAGGCTTGTCGATCGACGCGCATCGGTCCGTCGCTCGCATAGTCCAGCACCACCACGAGGACGGACGGGTCGTCACTTTGGGTGACACGATCATATGCCACGCGCCGCCCCGTCAGCCCGGAAGGACCGACCGCTCAGATCCGCTGATCCGCAGCATCCTTGATGAGGCGGTAAGAATATTCGGCGAAGAGCCGATCCTCGTCGAAGTCGGTCTTCGGGGAGGGTTGGACGACTATCCGGTCGCCTGGGTGCGATGCCAACGAATCGTGTCGCTCGCTAGACGATTCGGGCGACGCGGCGCCCTAACCGCACAGGACTTCGGCCCGTTCCCGCAGCTCCTTGCCGCCGCGGACACAAGTGAGGTGAAACTTTTCGTTGAAAGCAGCGTCGGCGCCATGGTGCGGCACGATGCTAAGCGCGGCACGGCCTATTTGGAGACGCTGTCGAAATATTTGGGGACCGGCTGTCGCGGCCAGGCCTGTGCGGATGTCATGGGCCTGCACGTCACGACTCTGCGCTATAGATTGGCTCGTGTCCGCGAGCTTTTCGGTATCGAATTCGGAACGCAAGAACAGCGGTTTTCACTCGAGTTGGCGATCCGACTCTATGCGTCCCTCAGCGGGTCCTCGCCGCTCGCCCGATCTCTCCGCAGATGATCTGCTCTGCAACGTAGGAAGCTCGACCTCGCCAAATCCTCCAAGTCGGAGAAAGCCGCGGCTCGATTGGCGGAGTATCGTGTGGGCGATGGCTTCGGAGTTCGCAAATGGCTTCATGTCCGGCGTTGGATCGCCTGCATATCGACCCCCAAGAATTGAGGCGCGCGCTCGGTTCCTTCCCAACCGGCGTCAGCATCGTCACCACGCGCGATGCCGAAGGGAACCCCCGTGGAATGACCGCCAATTCCTTCACGTCGGTTTCGCTCGACCCGCCTTTGATTCTTGTCTGCGTAAGCAAGATGGCGTCCAGCTTTCCGGCGTTTGGCGGCTGCGATGCCTTCGCCGTCAACCTGCTGCATGAGAAACAGGGGCGCATCTCGTCTCTCTTCGCATCAAAGGTCGTCGATAAATTCGCGGACATCGATCACGACATCTTCCATACCGGCGCGCCGGTGCTCAGCGACTGTCTGACCTGGTTTGACTGCACGGTGCATGAGCGGGTGGACGCGGGGGACCACGTAGTTCTCTTGGGACGCGTCGAGGCTTTTGCTACAACCGCCCTGAAGCCCCTCGCATTCTGTCGAGGCCGATACGCCGAGGTGAAGGACCCGCAGCCCCCTCTTCGCACTGTCAAAGGTTGATGACGAAACATCGGCGCGAGTGTTAAAGTTGTCGCAGACCGCGCGTCGCGTGGCCGCACTCCAGGCTTGAATTCAGCTCAAGTCTCCTGGCTTGAAGGCTTTGCGCATAAAATTCCGCCAGTTCTCGCCGAGAATTTTTGCTGTGTCGGCGCCGCTGAAGCCCGCCGCTTTCAGACCCGCCGCAAGGCCCGCAAAGTCTCTATTGTCGCCAAACCACTCCGGCTGGGCAGGGAATGCGGCTCTGGCGGAGCGCCGGTCGGGCCGGGTCCAGCGGCCTTCGCGCATCCATTGCACGATATTGTCCGGTTGACCCTGACAGAGGTCGGAGCCGATTCCAAGATTGTCGACGCCGATCATAACAGCGACTTCGGCGGCCATCGCGCAAAAATCCTGCAAGGTCGTCGCGCCGCCGTCGCGCAAATGATGGGGATAGATCGACAGTCCGAGCATGCCGCCCGTCTCGGCGAGCGCTTTCACCACTTCAGCCGACTTGTTGCGCCCGGTCTCGCGCCACCACGACGGATTGGCGTGGGTGACCGCGATCGGACGCGTCGACAATTCGATCGCCTCCAGCGTCGTCCGCTCGCCCGAATGCGACATGTCGATCACCATGCCGAGCCGATTCATTTCGGCGATGACTTCGCGCCCCATGCGCGTGACGCCGCCATCCACCGCCTCCATCCATCCGGCGCCGAGCAGCGACTGATTGTTGTAGGTGATCTGCATGAATCTGATGCCGAGTTCATGCAGGATCTCGACCAGGCCGAGATCGTCCTCGATCGGCATCGGGTTTTGCAGGCCGAGAAAAATCGCGGTCCGTCCCGACGCCTTGGCGGCGGCGATGTCGTCGGCATCGCGCCCCAGAAGAATCAAATCGGCGTGGTCGCGAAAGCGCCAGTTCCATTCCACGAGATTGCGAACCGTGTCGCGAAATCCATCGTGATAGCTCACAGTGGCGTGCACGGCCGACATGCCGCCCTCGCGCATCTGTTGAAAGATTTCGCGCGACCATTTGCAATATTGCAACCCGTCGATCAGCGTCGCCGCATCGGCGGTGTCCCGCGTCATAGTGCGGGACCCGCGTAAATGTAGGAGGTCTTCATCTGCGTGTAGAATTCCACCGCGGCGCGCCCCTGTTCGCGCGGGCCGTAACTGGATGCGCGGGTTCCGCCGAACGGCACGTGATAGTCGGTGCCGGCCGTCGGCAGGTTGACCATGACGCAGCCCGATCGCGAGGCCCGACGAAATTTGCTCGCCCGGGCGAGCGAACGCGTCGCGATCCCGGCCGTCAGGCCATAGAGCGTATCATTGGCGACATCGATCGCCTCGTCGAGGTCGGCGACAGACAGGACGCAAGTAATCGGACCGAACATTTCCTCCTGATTGACGCGCATCCGAGGGGTCGTATTGAGGAAGACAGTTGGGGCCATGTAATAGCCCTTTTCCGCTCTCTCGAGCTGATGGCCGCCGGTCGCGAGTTCTCCGCCTTCGCTTTGCGCCAAAGCGACATAGGCGAGGTTGCTGTCGAGTTGGGCCTGGCTGACGACCGGCCCCATTTGTGTGCCTTCCCCGAGCGCATGGCCGACTTTCAGCGCCTTGGTCTTCACAAGGAACCGCTCGACGAAGGCGTCATGGATCGGCCGATGCACGATGAGCCGTGACGAGGCCGTGCACTTTTGCCCCGTCCCGCCGAAAGCGCCGTTTACGGCAAGATCGACGGCGCGATCGAGATCGGCGTCGTCCATGATCACGAGCGGATTTTTCGATCCCATTTCGAGTTGCAGTTTGACGAAACGCGCCGCCGCGGCGCCGGCGATGCCGCTGCCGACTTCGCCAGATCCGGTGAAACTCAGGCCTTGAATTTCCGCCTTGGCCGCGAGCTCGCGCCCTATCGCCGAGCCCGGCCCCATCACGAGATTGAACAGGCCGGCCGGGATGGCCTGGCGGTGGATGATCTCGGTGAGAGCCCAGGCGCTGGCGGGCGTGATATTGGCGGGCTTCCAAACGACGGCGTTGCCGAATGCGAGCGCCGGCGCAATTTTCCACGACGCCGTCGCCATCGGAAAGTTCCAGGGCGAAATCACCGCGACGACCCCTAACGGCTCGCGCGTCACCAGCACCTCGACGCCAGCCCGCGTCGAATCCGCCGTCTCGCCAAGAATGCGCAGCGTTTCGGCGGCGAAATAAGTGAAGAACTGTCCGGAGCGATAGACCTCGCCCACCCCCTCGGCGAGGGTCTTGCCCTCCTCCCGGGATAGCAGCTCACCGAGCTCCTTTGAGCGCGCCATCAATTCCCGGCCGATCGCGTCCAGCACGGCGGCGCGCGCCTCGAGGCCCGTCGCGGCCCATTGCGGCTGGGCCTCGCGCGCGGCGGCGACAGCTTCATGGACATCAGCGGGAGACGCTTGCGAAAATAAGCCGACAAGATCGGCAAGGTCCGAGGGATTGCGGTCCTCGATTTCGCTCGCCCCTTCCCTCCATAGTCCCGCGATGAGATTTCGTCCGGCGATCATTGGCGCGCTTCCCAGAATTTCATTGACTTCACCTAATCAATCGGCACAATTTCAATCAAGTTCATTTATTTTGATAAATGTTCAGTTTGCCTGAACAGAGGCGATAATGATCAGCCTGACGGGTTTGCGCAGCTTTGTCGCCGTCGTCGAGACCGGCGGCATTCGCGCGGCCGCCGATCATATCCATCGCACGCCTTCCGCCGTCTCGATGACGCTCAAGCAGCTTGAACTCGATATTGGCGCGCCTTTGTTTGAAAGCGAGCGCAAATCCGCATTGTCGAATGTCGGCCGCGTGGTGCTGGAGGAGGCGCGCGGCGTGCTCGCCCATTACGAGCGCGCCTGCTCGGCGATGACGACTTTCGCCGCCGATCGCCTCGGGCGCTGCGACATCGCCAGCGTGCCGTCCGTCGCCGTGACGCTTTTGCCCCGGGCGATTGCGCGGGTCAGGCAGGCCGAGGGGCTCTTCGACATTCATGTGCGCGACATCGATTCCTCCGCGATCGTCGACGCGGTCGAGAATGGCGTCGTCGAAGTAGGGCTTTGCGTGCTCGCCAACAAACGCCCCGAACTGACTTTTGAAGCGCTTTTTCGCGAGCCGTTGGATTTCGTCTGTCGGGCCGATCACCCGTTGACGAAAAAGAAGGGTCCGCTGAAATGGACGCAACTCGAGGGCTGCGGCCTCATCCTGAATGGCAGCGTCTCCGCGCTCGGGCTGCCAGAAGTTTCAAAGCTCGCCGCCAATTCGAAGCTGATCGCCAGCAACGTCAATTCGAACCTCGCGATGGTCGAGGCTGGTCTCGGCGTGACGATTCTGCCCCGTCTGTGCCGTTGGCAATGCAGCCGCGAGCTTCGTTTCCTGCCGCTCGCCGACGCCGCCGTCAGCCGCACGGTCGGCTGGATCGCCAGGGAGGGCCGGGCGCTGCAGCCCGCGACGGCCAAACTGTTGAACTACATTCGCGAATTGACGCGCGAATGCGCAAAGGAATTTGGCTATGCGGCGGTTTGATAAGCGCGTCGCATCCGAGGGAGGCCAAAGCGAATGAGCGCTCACATCTTATCCGTCGCCGAGATCGCCTCGCTCGCCGCCCGGGCTTTGCGCAATCACGGCGCCTCTGAAAGCCAGGCCGAGGCGCTGGCGGCTGGCATCGCGGCGGCCGAGCGCGACGGCCTGCGATCGCATGGCCTGATGTATCTGCCGACCTATTGCGAGCATCTCACCTGCGGCAAGGTCGTCGGCGAGGCGCTGCCGGTCTTGTCGAGGGCGGCGCCGGCAAGCCTCGTCGTCGATGCGCATTCGGGCTTCGCCCATGCCGCCATCGACTTTGGCCTGCCCGCGCTGATCGCCGCGGCGGCGGCCAATGGCGTCGCGAGCCTCGCCATCCGCAATTCCTATAATTGTGGAGTCCTTGGCTATCACACCGAGCGCCTCGCGAAGGCGGGTGTGGTCGCGCTCGGTTTCACCAATGCGCCCGCCTCGATCGCGCCCTGGGGCGCGCGAAAACCAGCGCTCGGCACCAATCCCTGGTCGCTCGCCGTTCCCGACGGCAACGGCGCGGCGCGTTTCGTCATCGACCAGAGCGCCAGCGTCGTCGCCAAGAGCGAAGTCATGAAACGCGCGCGCGCCGGCGAGCCTATCCCGGAAGGCTGGGCGTTCGCCGAGGGAAAGCCGACCATCGATCCCGCCGCCGCCTTGACCGGGACGATGGCGCCGGCCGGCGGCTACAAAGGGGTCGGAGCCGCGCTGATGGTTGAAGTTTTCGCGGCTTGCCTCGCCGGCGCCAATCCAGGCGTCGTGGCGAGCCCGTTTTCCGGAACCGCCGGCGGACCGCCAGGCACCGGCCAGTTCTTCATCGCCATCGCCCCCAATGCCTCTTCCGGCGGCGCTTTCGCCGACCGCCTGGAGATTGTCGTTGCCGCTTTCGGCGCCGAGACCAACGGGCGCCTCCCCGGCGGCCGGCGCCGCGCCGCCAGAATGAACAGCGAGCGGGATGGCGTCGACATCGGCGAGGCCGCGCACGCCACGCTGCTGAACCTCGCCGGGGTCGGTTGAATTGAACGCGATCGCATTGAGACCTCCAGACGTCGTCATGCGGCTCGAACGGCTCGGCGCTTCGCATCCGACACGTCTGAGTTTCTTGCGAACTCTGATGCGAAGGGCGGCGCGAGAGCGCTGGCGGGTCAGGAGCGCCGAATGGGCGATAAGCGACGCGGGCTATGGCCATGCCGTCTACAGCGTGGCGACGCCGCGCCGAACTTACTGCCTCGTCGCCTTCTCAACGCCATTGGAGGACGCGCAGCGAACCGATCGCGTCATCGCCGAAGCCTGGGACACGAGCTATGTCCTTTACGACGGCGTCCCCGACGCGGACGAGATCGCGCGCTTGCGTCAGAATGCTCCGTTGCAGGAAGCCGGCCGCTATTGCGCGCGCGACCTTGTGCTGGCCCGCGCCAACAAGAGCGTCAGGCTGTTTGACGCCGTCGTCGACGCCCTGGCGAAAGGCGAACAGCCGGGTGCCGCGCTGTTGGCGAGCGTCGGCTATCTCATGCGCACCACCGCCGTTTACGGCAATGGCAAGTTCGGCATCGCCGATCGCGAGGAGATCGCGGAACGTCCCGAATTGTCCGGCCCGTTCCAGGCCGAAATGCTGACGGTCTGGCTCATCCGTTCCTTCACGATCGATCTTGCCGAACATGTCGCCGCGCGACGCGCGTCAGGACACGCGGCGCAGCTAGACCCGGCGCTGCAGCGCAGCCTCGGCGTCGGCAACGCCACCGGGCTCGGCATGGCCCCATTTCTGGTGCGCCACCCCGTGCTGATGCACAATTGGTTTCATGCGCGGGAAGCCGCGCTCGCCCGCGTGCGCGCGCAACCTGCGGCCAGCGGCGCCACGCAAGCCGGCTTTCTGGCGGCCCTCGCCGCCATGCAGAGCAAGGTTCGCACCTGGCGCACCGCCGACACGCGCCAGGCGGAGGCGATCGCCGCGCTCGACGCCGACCTCGCCACCCTTGAGCGAATCGCAGCCGACGTCACCCGCGGCGCCGCCCTTCCCTGGGACGCGCTCTATCGTTTCGCCGAAGCGAATTTTTCGCTCGAGGGTCAGGAGGCGACCGTCGCCTTGATCCTGGAGCCGCATGGCGAACTGATCGACGACCTCGCCGAAAGCATGGGGGCCGACGAAAGCCAATCCTTCCGCATCGACGGCGCCATGAGTTGCGGCGCGCTGAGGGCGCTGATCGCGCGAGACTATGCCTGGACGCGGCGCTATGATTTCAGCTCGGAAGAGGCGAATGCGCGTTTCTGGTACGTATCGGCCGAAAAGCTCGAGCCGCGCCTCGGCGAGCGCCTGAACGAGCCGGGCGCCGAACGCGAGCAGCCTTTGGCGATCGCGCGCGACATTGCCAAGCTTTCTCGCGCGCTTGAAGTGGAGCCCATTTCAATCGCCGTCGCCGATTTCCTTCTGCGCCATCCCGAATGGCGTCACGTCGTCAGGCGCGCGCAGATCGCCGCGCGGCATCCCTATGCTGAAATTCGCGATAATCTGATCGACGCCGGCATGCGGCCGATCGATCTTTTGCGCAGCAAGCTCGCCTTCTTCGGCGCTAGCCGTTTCGACCCGCGATCGGACCGCTGGCTGCGCATTTCGCTTTTTGCCGGCGAGCCGTTCCCGGAAGACATCGCGCGGGAATGCGGAGCGGCCTCATGACCGAGCTTTCGCTCAACGAAGTGGAGTCCCTCGCCGCCAAAGTCGGCCGCGGCGCCGGCTTCTCATGGGGTCTGGCGGAGGAAATCGGACGAGGCGCGCGTCGATTGGCGCAGGGCGGCTTCCCCTGGGCGGATGCGCTTTTGGCCTTGGCCGAGAAAGCTGAAGCGATGCAGGCGCCTTCGCCGGCCCAGGCGGAACAATGGCGAGTGCATCGATCCGAAACGGACTCGACGACGACGCTGTGCCCGGTGCGCACCGCGGCGCTGCTGATCGACGATCCTGCGATCCTGCAAGCTGCGCTCATGCATCTCAGGAACGTCGGCCTTCCCATCTGGATCGTCGGCGTGCTCGCCGCGCCGAGCGCCGCAGGCGGTTTCGAGGTCGCCTGGCCGACGGCGTCGGCGTGGGTCGACCGGCAAGGCGTCATGCCGAAAGCGCCAGGTGGCGCCTGGCTGACGCCGGCCGCCGATGTCACGATTTCGCCAGGCGCGGCCCCGTCGAGAGAAACGCGGCCGCCACGGCGCACGATCGTAGATGACGTAGTCCTGACCGCCCTCGGCTCCTTCGCCGCGCGTGTAAACGTGCCGGCGAGCGAGAGTTCGCGCGCCATGGGCGCTGGAGGCGGCAGCGTCGATGAAGAGTAGAAATATGAGCTTGCGTATCCGCGTCACAGTTCCATCGACGACGAGTCCGAAGCCGTCGCCATCGCTGAGGGGAGCATCAAGATGAATACGACGGGCGCAACCAAGATCGCCATGCGGGGCGCAGGCTATTATTCCTCCAACACGGTCGGCGCGAAGGCGGTGATCGACAAGGTCGGCGATCTCGTCGTCGAGGCGATCGGCCGCATGCCTGCGATCGCAGATGCGCAGCCCTTTTCCATCGCCGATTTCGGCGCAGCGGATGGCGGGACGTCGATCGACTTGATGCGCCGCATGGTCGAGGCGATACGCGCGCGCGAACCCGATCGCCAGATCACGATCACCTACACCGATTTGCCGCACAACGATTTCGCCGCTCTGTTCCGCTTGACGCAAGGCCTGCTCGGCCAGCGAGCGGACAAACCGCTCGCCGATATTCCCGGCCTGTTCATTTTCGGCAGCGGCACCAGCTTCTATCGGCAGATCGTTCCCGATGGCAGCCTGTCCTTCGGCTTCTCCGCCACCGCGATGCATTGGATCAGCGCGCGCCCCTGCATGATCAAGGACCACGTCCAGGCCGTCGGCGCGGCTCCCGCCGAGTGCGAGCAGTTCCGCGCGCAGGGGCTCGCGGATTGGGACACGATCCTCTTGCGTCGCGCCAGGGAATTGCGCCGGGGCGGCAAGCTTCTACTCGCCAATTTCTGCGTCGACGAAGCAGGCCGCTATCTCGGCGCCACGGTCGGGGTCAACATGTTCGACGAATTTGCAAGGCGCTGGCGCGGCCTGCTCGCTGCCGGACGCATCAACGAGGCCGAATATGTCAACGCGACCTTCCAGCAGTTCTATAAAACGCCCGACGAATTCGCCGCGCCTTTCCGCGACGCGAACTCCCCGGTATCCAAGGCAGGATTGCGGCTTGGGCATCTCTCAACGATCGTGACGCCCTGCCCCTACGCCGCCGACCACCTCAATCATCGCGACGCCGCGGCTTTCGCCAAGGCCTATGTGCCGACATTGCGCTCCTGGTCGGAGACGGTGTTCGCCGGCGCGCTCGATCCGGCCCGTCCCGCTGATATGCGCGCGGCGATCCTTGATGATTTCTACGGGGCCTATGAGGCGGATGTGGCGCAGGCGCCCGACGGCCACCGCATGGACTATGTCCATTGCCTGATGGAAATCACCAAGGTCAGCTAGACGCTCGCCCGCAAAAGCCATCGGATTCGTCATGCGCTATTCAATCTTCACGCTCGCGGCGCAAACGCTCAGGGGACACCGGGGCTGGAAACCCGTCTGGCGCGATGCGAACCCCAGGCCCGAATATGACGTCATCATCGTCGGCGGCGGCGGACACGGACTGGCGACCGCTTATTATCTGGCGAGCCAGCATGGCCTGTCCAATATCGTCGTGCTGGAGAAGGGGCATATCGGCTCGGGAAACGTGGGGCGCAACACGACGATTATTCGCTCCAACTATCTCTTGCCGGGCAATACGCCTTTCTACGAGTTGTCGATGAAGCTCTGGGAGGGGCTCGAACAGGACATCAATTACAACGCCATGGTCAGCCAGCGCGGCGTGCTGAACCTCTATCATTCCGATGCCCAGCGCGACGCCTACGCCAGGCGCGGCAACGCCATGCGGCTGGCGGGGGCCGACGCCGAATTGCTCGATCGCGAGCAGGTGCGCGCAATGCTGCCGTTCCTCGATTACGACAACGCGCGCTTTCCGATTCAGGGCGGATTGCTGCAAAAGCGCGGCGGCTCGGTTCGCCATGACGCGGTCGCCTGGGGCTATGCGCGCGCCGCCGACCGGTGCGGTGTGGACATCGTGCAGAACTGCGAAGTGACCGGGCTCACGATCGACGCCGATGGCATCCACGGCGTCGAGACGTCGCGCGGGCCCATCAGGGCGAGGAAAGTGGCGCTCGCAGTGGCGGGAAGCTCCTCGCGGCTGGCGGCGATGGCGGGCCTGCGCCTGCCAATCGAGAGTCATGTGCTGCAGGCCTTCGTCTCAGAAGGCCTGAAGCCGCTGATCGACACGGTCGTAACCTTCGGCGCCGGCCATTTCTATGTCAGCCAATCGGACAAGGGCGGGCTGGTGTTCGGCGGCGATATCGATGGCTACAATTCCTATGCGCAGCGCGGCAATCTTCCGGTGATCGAAGACGTAATGGAATCCGGCATGGCTCTGTGGCCGGGGCTCGGCCGCATCCGCGTCCTGCGCCATTGGGGCGGAATCATGGATATGTCGATGGATGGATCGCCGATCATCGACCACACCCCGGTTCACGGCCTCTATCTCAATGCGGGATGGTGCTATGGCGGCTTCAAGGCGACGCCCGCCTCCGGCTGGTGCTTCGCCCATCTAATCGCGCGCGACCAATCGCATCCCGTCGCCGCCGCCTATCGGCTCGATCGTTTCGCGACGGGCCATGTTATCGACGAAAAGGGCGCGGGCGCCCAGCCGAACCTTCATTGAACTCGCACGGGGTCTTGTGAGATGCGCCTGCCCTGCCCTCATTGCGGAACCCGCGACGTTCAAGAATTCACCTATCTTGGCGACGCGAACGTCAAGCGGCCCGGCGCAGACGAAATGTCCGAAGCCGCGATGACGAGATATGTCTATGAGCGCGACAATCCGGCTGGCCGCCAGCGCGAATATTGGCATCACAGTTCGGGCTGCCATGCGTGGATCGTCGTCACCCGCGATACCAGGACGCATCGGATCGAATCGGCCGAGCCGGCCAAGCCTTTGGTTCAGAGTTGACCGCCGTGGCCAATGCAACGCAACCGTTCCGGCTTCCCCAAATCGGTCTCGTCGATCGCAACGCGCCGCTGACGTTCCGGTTCGACGGCCAGGCCTTGTCCGGATTTCGCGGCGACACGCTCGCGTCCGCGCTGCTCGCCAATGGCGCGCGCCTCATCGGGCGTTCGTTCAAATATCATCGCCCGCGCGGCTTGCTGACGGCCGGCCCGGAAGAGCCGAACGGACTGGTCGAGCTTCGCACCGGCGCGAGGCGCGAACCCAACACCCGCGCCACCGTCGCCGAACTCTATGACGGGCTGGAGGCGACGAGCCAGAACCGCTGGCCTTCCCTCGGCTTCGATCTTCTATCGATCAATGCGCTGTTCGCGCCCGCGTTGATGGCGGGCTTCTACTACAAGACCTTCATGTGGCCCGCGAGCTTCTGGGAACGGCTTTACGAGCCTGCGATCCGCCGCGCCGCGGGGCTTGGTCGCGCCGCCAATGCGGAAGATCCTGACACCTATGAAAAGGCCTTCGCCTTTTGCGACATCCTGGTGATTGGCGGCGGCCCGGCTGGACTCTCCGCCGCGCTCGCAGCAGGCCGCGCTGGTGCGCGCGTCATTCTCTGCGACGACGATTTCGCGCTCGGTGGCCGGCTTTTGTCGGAGCGGCGCGAGATCGATGGCCTCCCCGCCTCGCAATGGCTCGCCCGAACAATCGCGGAGCTCGAAAGCTTTCCCGACATTCGCGTCATGCGGCGCACCACGATATTTGGCGTCTATGATCACGGCGTCTACGGCGCTTTGGAGCGCGTCGCCGATCATGTGATGGCTCCAGCACCGCATCAGCCGCGTCAGCGCGCCTGGCGGATCGTCGCCAAACGGGCGATTCTCGCCGCCGGCGCGATCGAACGGCCGACCGTGTTCGGTGGCAACGATACGCCCGGCGTCATGCTGGCCGGCGCAGTGCGCACCTATGTCAATCGCTTTGGCGTGGCGCCCGGGCGCGAAGCGGCGATCTTCACGGCCGGCGACGATGGCTGGAATACGGCGCGCGATCTTGCGGCGGCGGGCGTGAAGATCGTCGCCGTCGTCGATTCCCGGGAGCAAGTCGATCCCAACCTTCGGACTTTATGCGAGGGTTTCGGCGCGCCACTTTACGCAGGCGCAAGCGTCTTTGGCGCATCGGGCGGCAAATCCTTGCGGCGCCTGGCGATCCGCGAGGCGAATGGGAGCGTCAGGACGCTGGCTTGTGATCTTCTCACCGTTTCCAACGGCTGGAATCCGACAATCCACCTCGCCTCGCATCAGGGACATCGTCCTGTTTGGAACGCCGCGATCCATGCGTTTGTCGCGGGAGACCTGCCCGATGGCATGCGCGTCGCCGGGAGCGCGGCCGGTCGCTTTTCCCTGCGCGAGGCGCTCCTCGACGGCGCCCAGCTCGGCGCGGAAGCCGCGCAGGATTGCGGCTTGGCGACGAAGCAAAGCGCGCCCGCGCCGGCGACCGATCCGGAAGCCGTCGCGGTCGCGCCGGTCTCGCGCGTCGCCGGTAGCCGGGGCAAAGCGTTCGTCGACTACCAGAACGACGTCACCGATCGCGACATCGAACTCGCCGCCCAGGAGGGCTTTCGCTCGGTCGAACATCTCAAGCGCTACACGACGCTCGGCATGGCCACCGATCAGGGCAAGACCTCCAATCTGGCAGGCCTCGCGATCATGGCCGAACTCACCGGCAAGACGATCGCCGAAACCGGCGTCACGATGTTTCGCCCGCCCTATGCGCCGGTGGCGATCGGCGCGCTCGCCGGGCATCATCGCGGCCAAGATTTCCGCCCCGTGCGTCTCGCGCCGACGCACCAATGGTCGAAAGAGCTTGGCGCCGTCTTCGTCGAATCCGGCCTGTGGCGCCGCGCGCAATATTATCCTCAGCCGGGCGAGAACGATTGGCTGACGACCGTCAATCGCGAAACGCTCGCGGTGCGCGGCGGCGTCGGCGTCTGCGATGTCTCGACGCTCGGCAAGATCGACATTCAAGGCGCGGATGCGCTGACCCTGCTCGAGCGCGTTTATATCAACAACTGGTCGAACTTGCCCATCGGCAAGGCGCGCTATGGCGTCATGCTGCGGGAAGACGGCTTCGTCATGGACGACGGCACGGCGTCGCGGCTCGGCGAAACCCATTTCCTGATGACAACGACGACCGCCAACGCGGTCAAGATCATGCAGCATCTCGAATTCTGCCTTCAGGTTCTCTGGCCCACGCTCGACGTGCAGATTGCATCGGTCAGCGAACAATGGGCGCAAATGGCGATCGCCGGGCCGCGCTCGCGCGATCTGCTGCGCGCCGTGATCGACGAGGAGCACGACATCTCCGACGACGCTTTTCCCTATCTCGCCGCGCGGATGGTCTCAGTGGGCGGCGGCGTCGAGGCGCGGCTGTTTCGCGTCTCCTTCTCCGGCGAACGCGCCTATGAACTCGCCGTCCCCGCCGGCTATGGCGACGCCCTGGCGCGTGCGCTGATGGCGGCGGGCCGCCCTTTCGGCGTCACGCCCTACGGCCTCGAAGCGATGGGCGTCATGCGCATCGAAAAAGGCCATGTCGCCGGCGGCGAGCTGAACGGCCAGACAACGGCGCGCGATCTCGGCCTCGCGCGCATGATGTCCGGCAGGAAGGATTTCATCGGCCGCGTCATGGCGGGCCGTCCCGCCTTGGTCGAGCCGGACAGGCCGATCCTCGCAGGATTCAAGCCCGTCGATCGCGCACAGAGGCTGCGGGCCGGCGCGCATTTCCTTGGCCTCGGCCGGTCGGCCGATTTGGACAATGACGAAGGCTACATGACCTCCGTCGCCTATTCCCCCAATCTCGGCCATTGGATCGGCCTCGGGCTCATCAAGCGCGGCGCGGAGCGCATCGGTGAGCGCGTGCGCGCCTATGATCCGGTTCGCAATGGCGATGTGGAAGTCGAAATCTGCAACGCGTTGTTTCTCGACGTGGAAGGAGCGCGGCTTCGTGGCTGATCCGTCGCTGAAAACGAAATGGTCGCGGCACAGCGCCTGGGCCGACATTCTCACGGCGAGTCCATCCGATGCGGCGCGGCCCTGTGGCGTGAATGTAGTCGCCCGCGAGGGCCTTGGCGTCGCCGGCATCCAGGCACAACGCGGTCGCAAGGCCGCGCTCTCGGCGCTGGTCAAGATGCGCTACGGTCTCGAACTTCCGACCACGCCCCGCGCTGTCCGCGACGCGGCGCATGCGTTCGTCTGGGCGGGCCCCGGACAATGGCTGCTCGTCGCCGAGCAGAAAGAGAGCTTCGCGGAGCTTTCAGAACTGGCCGCGGTGAGCGACCAAAGCGACGGGCGCGCGGCGCTGCGGCTCAGCGGCCCCAATGTCCGCGACATGCTGGCGAAGGGCTGCATGATCGATTTGCATCCGGCAGCCTTCCCCTCCGGCGCCGCCGCGATGACGAGCATCGCCCATATCGGCGTTCACCTCTGGCGCGTCGATGAGCAGCCTTACGACCGCCCCGCCATATTCGATATCCTCGTCGCGCGAAGCATGGCCGCCAGCTTCTGGTCATGGGCCAGCGCCTCAGCGGCTGAATATAACTGAAGTGTGACAATTTCGCTTTGAAGGTAAACACCTGCGCGGCAGCGACGCGCTGGTCAGGTGTCTCCGAGATGTGGAGCGACAACCGAGCGACCTAGACTCGCAGGTTCTCGATCGCTTTGGCCGGCGATTGGCCTGTCGCGGCGCGGCTGAACTGGCGCGGACTTAGATTCGCCGCTTCGACGAGTCGTCCAACAATATTGACCCCGCAATTTCACGACCATTTGGCAGCGATCGATCATCACAGTGTCAGTTGGCGGTGAAAATAGATGCCCCGTGCGCGAACCAAAAAGAAAGAAAGAAAAGTAGAACCACCGTGCGCATTCCTTGCACACGAGCTTCTCTAGCACATTGAAATCTAACGGGTCTCCGCCCAATCCATCAGAAGCCAACCCCGTCGGCGTTTGGCTGCCTCTCTCGCGACTACCATGCTCGTCTCGCCAGCGCAACGCGCACGAGTTAAGAAGGCGAATCGCTTGCCTACTGATCGGTTTTGCCGTTCTTAGCGTTCGCTGTATCGTCCGCGCTGCTGTCGGTCGGCTGTTTGTCCTCAGCTACGACAGACGGCGCTGTCGCATTGCTCAAGTATAGACGATTTCGAAGTCGCTGTCGGTCCGCGGACTCCGGCATAAGCCCTCGATTTCACCTGGGGAGGCCAGTGGCAAAAAGGCTTGAGCGACAAGTAAAATTTGCTCACGCGACAATGCCGTTCAGCATGAGGCGCCGCGGGACGACTAAGCGGCGTACATCGCGATGCTCCAGCATGACGACGCCATTGTGAATCTATGCCGGCGGCGGGATGGCGCCCTTGCGCTCCACGATGAGACCGTAGTTGCTAGGTTCGCGATGCCTGGCGAAATTGAAGATCGTCTCGCTGTAGCGCCTCCCGAAATCGAGGTCGCAGGCGGCGGCGATCACCTCGTCCTCCAGCGTGAGGGAGGTCGCGACGATCTCGCCGGAGGGCGCGATGATCGCGCTCTGCCCAATCATCAACGAACCCTCCTCGATCCCGCATTTCGCGGTTCCGATCACCCAGGTCGAATTCTGGTAGGCGCCGGCCTGCATGGAAAGATGATTGTGGAAATGCGACAGGCCGTCGACATCGGGATAGCCCGTGTGTCCCACCGGCGTGTTGTAGCCGAGCATTACGACTTCCACGCCCTGCAGGCCCATGACGCGGTAGGTTTCCGGCCAGCGCCGATCGTTGCAGATGCACATGCCGAAGATTCCGCCAAACGTCCGCCAGACGGGAAAGCCGAGGTCGCCCGGTTCGAAATAGCGCTTCTCGAGATGCTGGAAGGCGCGTTTGGGCTCGTGTTCGGCATGTCCGGGCAGGTGGATCTTGCGATACTTGCCCACGATCACGCCCGTCTTGTCGACCAGGATCGCCGTGTTGAAACGGCGCGCCCGGCCTTCGCTGAGATCGAGTTCGGCATAGCCAAGATAAAAACCGATCCCAAGCCGCACCGCGGTCTCGAACAGGATCGCCGTGTCCTCGCCAGGCATGGCGCGTTCGAAAAAGCTGTCGATCTCCTCCTGGTCGGTCATGAACCAACGCGGAAAGAAAGTCGTCAGCGCAAGCTCGGGGAAGACGACCAGATCGCTGCCGCGCGCCTTGGCCTGGCGCATCAACGCAAGCAACCGCTGCACGACGTCCTTGCGCGTTTCGGACCGCGCGATCGGGCCCATCTGCGCGGACGCAATGTTCAAAATGCGCGCCATTCAACCGTTCCCTCTACTGCTTCGACCGCCCGGCGCTTCAGGCCGCGCCTCGGGCGCCGAACAACGGTCCGATCACCCTGGCCACTTGGAGGAGATGACGATCGGTATAGCGCGGCGAGGTCAGCGACAAGCCCACCGGCAGGCCGAAGGGACCCTTGAAGCCCGGGACCTGAATGACGGGAACATGCAGCAGGGTCCACATCGCATTGACCGCGGCATCGCCCGTCACCGTTCCGACAGGGGCTTCGCCCCGCGCGCTCGGCGTCAACACGGCATCGAAACCGGCGGCGAGCTCGTCGAAGGCTATCCGGCACTGCGCCGCGGAATCATAGGCCGCCACCAGCGCTCCCTTGGTGACGCCCTTGCTGTTCTTGGCCATGGCAGTAAGATCCTCATGCAGGAGCTCCGGCTGCGCCCGGATCTCGCTGAGAAAGCTCACCTGGGCCTCGCCAGCCATCACGGTCGCGTGGTTATCGGGGAGCGCCGAAAAGGCCGCCGGCAAATCCAGCGGCGCGACCTCGGCGCCTGCGTCCCTCAAGAGGTTGATCCCACGGTCGAACGCCTCCCACGTTGCCGGTTCGGTCTTGTCCCAGGCGGGAGACCGGCAGGCCACGATGCGGGCGCCGCGCAGTGCGAAGGGCTTGACGGGGCCACGGTCCTCGAGGGCGAAGACATCGGCGAGCAGATCAAGATCTTCAGCCGAACGGGCGAAAAGGCCCAGCGTGTCGAGGCTCACCGACAGCATCTTGAGCCCTTCCCGGTTGATCGCGCCCCAGGTCGGCTTCATCGCGTAGACGCCGCAGAACGAACCGGGGCGAATCGTCGAGCCGGCGGTCTGCGTGCCGAGGCTGATCGGGACCTGAAAGTCGCCGACGACCGCCGCCGAGCCGCTCGACGAGCCGCCGGGCGTGCGGCTGGGGTCGAGCGGATGGCGCGCCGTGCCGCCGCGCGTCACGGACGCGAACTCCGTCGTATCGGTCTTTCCGAAGATCAGGGCGCCCGCTGCGCGCAACGTCTTGATGCAGCCCGCGTCGACGGTGGGGAAGCTCCCCTTGTAGAGCGGCGAATTGTGCTGCGTCGGCATGTCGGCTGTCATGATGACGTCCTTGACCGCGATGGGTATGCCGTGCAGCGGACCCTTGACCTCCCGTTTGTCGAGTTCGCGGGCGTTGCGCAGAATGAGCTCGGGGTCGAGATGGACCCAGCCCCTCACCATGGGATCGCGCGCGCGGATGCGCGCGAGGCAGGCCTGCGCCATCTCCTCGACGGAGAGCAGTCCCTCCCGCATGAGACCCAGGGCCTGGGTCGCGGTCAGTTCGTTGGCGCTTTCCATAATGGACTCCGAAAAATAGGTCGGGGGACGGCCCCAAAAGCGTCAATAGATGGCGAATATCCGCCTGATTTCGTCGGGTTCGTTTGTGACCGTCAAAGCGAGCGCAAGCAGCAGACGCGCCTTCTGCGGATTGAGGTTGTCGGCAGGAAGCATACCCAGCGCCTTCGCCTTGGAGCCGTCGAGCGCCACGCCGCTTCCCGCCCGCGTCGAGAGCGCGACGGCGACGCCGGCCTGGACAGCCTCCCTGATCGCCTCCGCATCGCCCGGCGTCACCATGCCCGGCGCAAAGGCGGCGGCGACGATCCCCTTCGCCCCGGCCGCCGTGAAAGCCCGGATCGCCGAACCATCCGAACCGGCATAGGCATAGGCGATGTCCACGCGCGGCAGGGCGTCGAGCCGCCGGATGTCAAATTCGGCCTCCGGCGCGTTCCGCCGCTCCGTCCGGCGATAATAGCGGACATGGTCGCCGTCGACGCTGCCGAGCACGCCGAAGTCCGGCGTCCGGAAGGTCTGCAGGCGGAAGGTCGAGGTTTTCGTCACCTCGCGCGCCGCCTGGATTTCGTCGTTGAGCACGACGAGCACGCCGCGTCCGCGTGAGGCTGGGCTGGCCGCCGTCCGGATAGCCGCCACCAGATTCATGGCGGCGTCGGTGGACAGGCCGCTCAGCGGACGCTGCGAACCGACGACCACGACCGGCACGGGAACCCGCACGGTGAGATTGAGGAAATACGCCGTTTCCTCGAGAGTCGCAGTGCCGTGGCCGATCACGATGCCGCTCAGATCAGGATTCTCCCGCACGAGCTGCTCGCAGAGCGCTCCGAGTTCTTTCCATTCGGGAAAGTAGATGGCGGGGCTCGGAATGTTCCGGAACTTGACGACAAGGAGGTCGGCGACCTCGTTCACGCTCGGAACCGCCGCCAAAATCTCCTCGGCGTGCAGCATCGTGTTGTTGGCGGTGTAATCCAAGATGTCGAGCGGACCCTTGCCAATCGAGGAGATCGTGCCGCCCGTCCCGATGAACGCCACCTTCTTACGCGCCATGAACCCACCCCATCCAGCATCCCAATCGTCAAGCCTGCGAATCTAGCCGACGAATTGCATCGACGCCCAAGCATCTTTTGTCCACAAGCGATGAGAAATCGTCATTTGGCGAAGGCCGTTCCACCGCCGAGCATGGTGGGTCGCGAAGCGCAGGTCGCGTCGCCGCGCGCAAGGGGAAAGTAGAGGTTTGGACAATGGACGTCGGTGTTTTTATTCCGATCGGCAATAATGGCTGGATCATCTCGGCGACCTCGCCGCAATACATGCCGACCTTCGATCTCAACCGCACGATCGTCCAGAAGGCCGAGCATTACGGGCTCGATTTCGCGTTGTCGATGATCAAGCTGCACGGCTATGGCGGCCCGACGGAATACTGGGACTACAATCTCGAATCATTCACGCTGATGGCCGGGCTCGCGGCGGTGACGAGCCGCATCAAGCTGCTGGCCTCCGTGGCCGTGCTGACGCTGCCGCCGGCCCTTGTCGCCCGCATGGCGGTGACGATCGATTCGATCGCGCCCGGCCGTTTCGGCGTCAATATCGTCTCGGGCTGGCAGAAGGCCGAATACGACCAGATGGGCCTGTGGCCGGGCGACGAATATTTCGGCCACCGCTACGATTATTCCAGCGAGTTCGTGGCGGTGATGAAAGACCTTTGGGAGAAGGGCGCGTCCGACTTCAAGGGCCGCTTCTTCGCCATGAGCGATTGCCGGCTGCTGCCGCATCCGAGCCAGCCGATCACCATCGTCTCGGCCGGCCAGAGCGAACGCGGCATGCGCTTCGTATCCGACTATTGCGACTATAGTTTCGTCGCCACCAACGGCGTGAACAATCCCGGCGCCATCGCGCCGACGATCGCGCGCCTGAACAGCGCGACGGCCGGAGCTGCGCGGGCGATCGGCGCGCTCGTGCTCATCACGATCATCGCCGACGAGACCGACGAAGCCGCCAACGCCAAGCTGCAATACTACAACGCCGGCGCCGACCTCGAGGCCCTCGCCTGGATGGGGTCGCAAAGCGGCATGGACAAGAAGGCCTCAAAGGAGTCCACCGCGGCCCTGCTGGCCAACGCCAAGCAGAATGCGCAGCCAAGCTACCTCCAGACGCTGTGCGGGTCCTACGCGACGATCGCGGCCGCTCTCGACGAGATCGCCTCGATCGACGGCGTGGCCGGCGTCATGCTGGCCTTCGACGACTTCGTACTCGGCATGGAGCAGTTCGGACGCCACATCCAACCGCTGATGAAAAGCCGCGCCCATATCCCCATGGCGGCGGCCTGAATGCGACCGCAACGCAAGGAGGCCTTCCCCTCATGAAGATCGGCGTCTTCATCCCGATCGGCAGCCGCGGCTGGCTGATATCGACCACATCGCCCAAGACCATGCCGAGCTTCGACCTCAACCGGACCGTTGTGCAGCGCGCCGAGTTCTATGGGCTCGATTTCGCGCTCTCGATGATCAAGCTGCGCGGTTACGACGGGCCCAGCGAATATTGGGTCCACAACCTCGAATCCTTCACCCTCATGGCGGGGATCGCCGCAGTGACGCAGCGCATCCAGCTTTTCGCCTCCGTGGCGGTGCTGACCATGCCGCCGGCCCTCGTCGCTCGAATGGCGGTGACCGTCGATTCCATCGCGCCCGGCCGCTTTGGCGTCAACATCGTGACCGGCTGGCAGCCTAAGGAATACCAGCAGATGGGGCTCTGGCCGGGCGACGAGCACTTTGCCCGCCGCTACGACTATGTGTCCGAATATGTGCAGATCATGCGGGAGTTGTGGATGACCGGCCGGTCGGACTTCAAGGGCGACTTCTTCCAGATGGACGATTGTGTGCTCAGCCCCCGGCCGTCGCGCCCAATCCCCATCGTCGGCGCAGGTCAGAGCGATCGCGGCATGCGGTTCGTCGCCGAATATGGGGATTTCAACTTCGTGGGCGCGCCCGGCCTCAACGACACGAAGGGAGCCGCCAGCGTCGTCGACCGGCTCCAGGCGGCTGTTTCGGCGACGGGACGCGACGTTGGCGCTCTGCTGCTGCTGATGATCATCGCCGCCGAAACCGACGACGCTGCTTTCGCGAAATGGCAGCACTACAAGGACGGCACTGACGTCCAGGCCCTGCAATGGCAGGCCGACCAGGCCGGCGCGGACGTCAAGGCCCAGGACGGCTCGACCGCGTCCAATCTCGCGCGGGTGATCAAGGACCCTCAGCCGACCGGCATCCTGAAGCTGATCGGCTCCTACGCCAGCGTTGCGCGCATGCTCGACGACTTCGCGGCCATCCAGGGCCTCAAAGGCGTGATGCTGACCTTCGATGACTTCATCATCGGGATGGAGCAATTCGGCGAGCATATCCAGCCGCGCATGAAGAGCCGGGCCAAGGCGGCGGCCTCGACTGCGGTCTGATCGCCCCGCGCATCGCAGCGGCCGCGCCGAGCCGCTGCGCCTAGTCGAGCGGCAGATGCCTGCGTTTTCATCGCGAGGCGATTTCATCGGAAGATGAGAATAGCTCGCTTGGTCGTCGCCCGCCGCGGTGAGACGCTCAGGCATTCAAGAGCGGGGACGAAGATGACAAACCGACAAGGAATAAGCGATTCTGGCTTGACGCGCCGGCGCCTGCTCAAGGGCGCCGCTACGGTTGCGGGCGTTGCGGCGGGCTCGGGAGCGATCACCGGCTTCCCCACGATCTGGGCTCAGAACATCAAGGACGTCACGCTGACGCATGTCGGCCAGTCCTTCTCGGTCATCCCGCAGATCGGCGAGCAGGCCAGCAAGGATCTCGGCTTCAAGATCGACATGCAGACCGTTGACTACGCCACCCAGCTCAACCGCCTGTTCACCCAGCCCGACTCGATCGACATCGCGGATCTGTCAATCAACGTCGTGCCAGACATCATGAAGCAGAAGATCGGCCTGGCGATCCCGGTGTCCAAATACAAATGGTGGGACAAGACGATGCCGCTCTTCTCGAAGGGCGAATATCCCAACGGAAAGAAGGCCTCGGTCGAGGGCGGCGCGCCGATCAAATTCCAGTATTACGCGGACAAGGAGGGCACGACGCTGTCGCCCACCCCCACCGATTATCTGACCAGCATCCCGAGCCTCACCAACGCCGACACGCTGGGAATCAGGCCCGATCTCATCGGCCGCAAGATCGACAGTTGGGCGGAGCTGATCAACCCGCAATTCAAGGGCAAGGCTGCGCTCGTCGATGAATCGGACATCGGCATTCTCGACGCCGTCATGGCGCTCGAGGCCTCCGGCGCCATGAAATACGGCGACAAGGGCAACCTGACCAAGGCCGAAATCGATAAGACCATTGCGGCTTTGATCGACCTCAAGAAGGGTGGGCAGTTCCGCTCCTTCTGGCAGAACTTCGATCAGTCCGTCAGCTTGATGGCCTCCGGCGAGGTGGTGATCCAGTCGATGTGGTCGCCGGCCGTGACCGCCGTGCGCACCCGCGGCATCGCCTGCGAGTTCGTGCCGCTGAAGGAAGGCTATCGCGGCTGGGGCGTCACCCTGGTGCCACTAAAGCATCTGTCGGGGCTCAAGCTCGACGCGGCCATGGAATATCTCAACTGGTACAATTCCGGCTGGCAGGGCGCCTTCATCGCCCGACAAGGCTATTACGGCACCGTACCGGAGACCACCAAGAAATTCCTTGAACCCTATGAGTGGGATTACTGGTACGAGGGCAAGGCGGCCGCGCAGGACATCAAGGATCCGTTCGGCAAGCTGATGGAGAAAGCCGGCAACAAGCGTGACGGCGGCGCCCTTTGGGATCGCATGGGCAATGTCGCGGTCTGGAACTGCCTCATGGACGAGCAGCGCTACCTCACGAAGCGCTGGAACGAATTCATTTCGGCATGAGTCTGGCCGCGCGCCTCGAGCAAACCGCAAAAACGGGCGCGCCCATCGCGTTCAGGACAAAACGGCCATGGCCGGGCGCGATCGTTTCCTGGCTGCAGGCCGCGCCGCTTGCTCTCGTCTTGCTGCTGATGTTCGTTGCGCCGCTCGCTTTCGTGGTCGTGGTGAGTTTCTTCGATTACGGCCGGGTGGATATCTATCCGGCCTTCATGCTCGACAATTACGTCGAGGTCTTTACGTCGGAAGTCACGGGTCGGCTTTATCTGAAGACGCTTGAATATGCCGCGCTGGTCGAGGCGATCACGCTCGTCCTCGGATTTTTCGTCGCGTACTACCTGACCTTCCATGTGCGCACGCTGCGGTGGCGCATCGTGCTGCTCCTCGCCTGCTCGATCCCGTTTTTCACCTCCAATGTGATTCGCATGATTTCCTGGATTCCGTTTCTCGGGCGCGAGGGAATTCTGAATGACGCCGTCATGGCGACGCATCTGGTCAGCCAACCGCTCGACTTCCTCTTGTTTTCCGACTTCGCAGTCGTAGTCGCCTATGTCCATATCTTCACGCTGATGATGGTCGCGCCTGTCGTGAATTCGATGGCGAAGATCGACCGCGGCCTGATCGCCGCCGCACGGGATGCCGGCGCCACCGAGGGGCAGATCGTGCGCGACATCATCATCCCCCTGTCGAAGACGGGCATCGCGCTCGGCTCCGTGCTCGTGCTCACCCAAGTGATGGGCGACTATTACATCGTGCGCATGCTGAGCGGCGGAAAGAGCGCCGGCGTCGTGACCGGCATCGCGACCCAGCTCAACGCCTTCGAATATCCGCCAGCGGCAGCGAGTTCCGTAGTGCTCCTGATCGTCGTGATCACGCTCGTTGTGGGCATCTTCAGCCTCGTCGACGTGCGCAAGGAACTCGCCGCATGAGGAGCCGCCGATGATGACCGAGGTGGGCCAGCCGCGCCCGAAATCCTTCTACGTGCTTGGGTTCTTCTTTCTTCTGTTCCTGGCCTTTCTCTACGGGCCGATGATCGTGATCTTCATCCTGTCGTTCCAGGGGCCGGATGGCGGGATGAGCTTCCCGATGGTCGGGCGCTCGACCTTGTGGTTCCAGCAACTGCTATCGGGGACAGGCCGGATCGGCGACATCCCCAGCGCCTTTGTCCGCTCGCTGGAGATGGCCCTGGTCGCGGCAGCCCTCACGGCGGCGATCTGCGTGTCGGCCGGCATGGCGTTCCGGCGCCGTTTCCGGGGCTCTGGACTGCTCTTCTACACCGCCGTTTCGAGCCTCGTCATGCCGAGCCTGTTCGTCGGGTTCGGCATCGCGCTCGGCTTCAAGGAACTGGGCTGGAAAACGAGCCTCTTCACATCCGGGCTCGGCGCCCAGCTCACCTGGACGCTGCCGTTCGGCTTGATGATCACCTTCGCCACCATCGGCCGTTTCGATCGCCGCTACGAGGAGGCCGCAACCGATCTCGGCGCAAGCAGTTGGCAACGCTTCCGCGACGTGATCCTGCCGATCATCCTGCCTGGCGTCATCGGGGTCGCACTATTCGGCTTCACTCTGTCCTACGACGAATTCGCCCGATCGTCGCTGACCGTGGGAACGGCCAACACTCTGCCGCTCGAAATCTGGGCCATGACGACCGCAGCCACCTCTCCGGTCCTCTTCGCCCTCGGTACGGTTACGACCGTCGTGTCGTTCTGCGTGCTGACCGCGGCCCTGGTCACGATCGGGGTCATTATGCGGCGCAGGGCCGGCAGCGGCCGGCCTGCGACGTCCTGAGAAAGGCGCCGATCGATGAACGCGCGACACCCCATCAACACCCCGGCGACCCCGCTCGCCCAAGCCGCCGCGGCTCCGTCCCGCTACGACGTAGAACTCGTCGCCGTGAGCAAGAGCTACGCTGGCGCCGCGGCTGTCGAGACAATCTCTTTGCGGATTCCGAAGGCAAGCTATTGCTGCCTGCTCGGGCCGAGCGGGTGCGGCAAGTCGACAACGCTGCGGATGATCGCCGGTCACGAACAGGTCAGCGCGGGCGACATCCTGATTGGCGATCGCAATGTCACCGATGCGCCGCCGGCCGCCCGCGGAACATCCATGATGTTCCAGAATTACGCGCTCTTTCCCCATATGACGGCGGTCGATAACGTCGCTTACAGCCTCAAGGTGCGAGGGGTCGCCAAGGTAGAGCGGCGCGCGCGAGCGCGCGAGTTCCTCGACCTCGTGCGGATGAGCAGTTTCGCCGAGCGCCTGCCAGCCCAGATGTCCGGCGGCCAGCAGCAGCGCGTCGCTCTGGCGCGCGCCCTGATCACCCGGCCGCAGGTCCTCCTGCTCGACGAGCCTCTGTCGGCGCTCGATCCCTTCCTGCGCGAACACATGCGCGGCGAACTCAAGCGCCTTCAGCGCGAACTCGGCATCAGTTTCGTCCACGTGACCCATAGCCAGGAAGAGGCCATGGCGCTCGCGGACATGGTGGTGGTCATGGAAGCCGGCCATATCCGGCAGACGGGCTCGGCGCGGGAGATATTCGAGAAGCCGAACACGGCCTTCGTGGCCCGCTTTATCGGCGGTCACAATGTGATCGCCACCCCCGGCGGCCAAGTTGCGGTGAGAGCCGACCGGTGCCGTTTGGGCTCAGCGGGCAGCCTGACGAGCCTGAGCGGCCACGCCGCCAATATCGAGTATCTCGGGCCGATGGTGCGCGTTTCGGTGGCGACGGACAACGGTCTGGACGCGGCGGCCTTGATCCCCGACGAGTTGTTCTTCACGGCGCCGGTCGATATCGGCCACGCCGTCACGCTGATCTGGTCTGAGAGGGATGCTCACGCCTTGTCGGACTGAGGAAAGCCCGGCCGACGGGCTTGCGCTCTCGACGCGGCATGCATCGTTCTCGACGTCGACCTCGGCGCCCAGCCAATCCAGGAAGGCCCGGACGGGCCGTGACTCCGCGCCGCGCTGCCGCACGGTGTAGTAACGGCACGAGACGGGGTAGGCCTGATCGGAGATCAGGATCAACCGCCGATCCGCAAGGGCGGCGGCGATCAGCCGGTTCCGCCCCAGCAATATGCCGTGGCCCTTGATGGCGGCGTCGATCGCCAGACTGGACTGGTTGAAGCGCAGGCCGCCGGCCACGTCCCGCATCGCCGTCTGCGTCGCCTCGAAGTAGCGTCGCCAAGTTGGAAACTGATCGCTGGCCTTGTCGTCGTGGATGAGAGGCAGTTCGGCCAGGGCGGCCTCGTGGCTGAGACCCGCATCCGACAGCAGAGCGGGAGAGCAGACCGGTAATATCTGCTCGTCCATGAGATATTCCACCTTGCGGCTCGGATGGTCATCGGAACAGCAGATCGACACGTCGAACGGGCCGTCGTCGAAGTCGCGCTGGGCGATCACGGTCGAGATGCTGACGTCGATCTCGGGGGCGCTGACGAAGAAACGTTGAAGCTTGGGCATCAGCCAAAGAGCGGCGACGGAAGGAGAGGCCGCCACCGTGATCTTCTGCCGCCCGCCCCGACGATTAAGCGCGAGAAAAGCCGACTCGAGTTTGTTGAACCCGTCGGAGAGTTCCTGCAGGGCGCTCGACGTCGCCGCCGTGAGGACCAGCTTGCCGCCCTTGCGCTCGAACAAGCTGGTTTCGAGGAACTCCTCGAGGGAACGGATCTGATGGCTGATGGCCGTTGGCGTGACGCAGAGTTCGGACGCGGCCCGCGTGAAGTTGAGGTGACGGGCGGCGCACTCGAACGCTCGCAATGCATTCAAGGGGATGTAGGTCCGCATGCGTCAAGCTCCAATCGGCGCCGACCCTCAACAATCCGTCGCGTTTCTTCCCCTTTGAAATGATTGCATCGAACGCCCCGGCGAACGAGGTCGAAGTTTTCGTAATGCAGCGCCGAAGCGCTGGGTAATCCGCGCAAGCCGTGTTTGCGCGCCGGCGACGCCGTCAGGCGGCCGCCTTCAGGCGATCGGCGCGCGACGACATCAGCGGCTGAACGCGCCGACCGAAATCTTCCATGCCGACGACAAAATCGTCGAAGGTCAGCATGATTCCCTTGGTGCCAGGGACGGTCGCCGCTTCATCGAGCATGCTTGCGACATTGGCGTAAGAGCCCACCAGCGTGCCCATGTTGAAATTGACCGCCTGCTCGGGCAGGTTGATTGTCTTGGCCGTCGAACTTGAATCGGCGGTCTTGTCCTGGCCGCCCTGATCGGCCATCCAGGCGAGGGCTTGCACGTCGACGCCGTCCTTGTATTTTTTCCACTTGGCCTGCGCCGCTTCGTCCGTCTCATCGGCAATGATCATGAACAGCACATAGGCGCCGACGTCGCGGCCGGTTTTCTCGACCGCGGCGAGCAATTGCTTGTTGAGCGCGATATGGGCGGTCGGCGTGTTGCAGCCGCTGCCGAGAACGAAATTGTAGTCGGCATATTTGGCGGCGAACTCCATGCCGACCGGACTCTGGCCGGCGGCGACGATCTTCACGTCGCCCTTCGGGGTCGGCTTCATGCGGCAGTCGTCCATCGTGAAGTGCTTGCCCTTGAAGTTGGACTCGCCCTTCTCCCACAGCTCTTTCATCACCTGGACATATTCGGTCGAATAGCCGTAGCGGTAGCCGAAATAATCGTCGCTCGGCCACAGGCCCATCTGATCGTATTCCGCCTTCTGCCAGCCTGAGACGATGTTGATGCCAAAGCGTCCGTTCGAAATCGAATCGATGGTGGTCGCCATGCGCGCCACGATTGCCGGCGGCAGCGTCAGCACCGCCGTCGACGCGAACAGTTTGATCTTGTCGGTGACCGCGGCGAGGCCAGCCATCAATGTGAAGGACTCAAGATTATAATCCCAGAACTCGCTGGCGCCGCCAAAGCCGCGCAGTTTGATCATCGACAGCGCGAAATCCAGCCCGTAGCCCTCGGCCAGTTGCACCACCTGCTTATTAAGCTCGAAACTCGGCATATATCGCGGCGAGGCGGTGGAAATCAGCCAGCCATTATTTCCAATCGGGATGAAAACGCCCATGTCCATCGAGTTTGGCTCCTGACGCAAGAATGAAAATATTTCAATGCAAGAGGGGCGCCAGCGACTTGTGTATGTCCGGACATGATGTTGACGCTGACGGAGGGAGCATGGGATGCTCAAACCCCGTTCATCTGCTTGCGAGATGGGCGCCGGCGGCGAGAAGCGCAAAAGCGTGAGTCGCCGTGGCCTTAGACTTGCGTCCCGTGGCGGCCGGGGATAGGCGAGATCAACGGACAAAAAACGGCTGGACGATCGCCGCCGTCGGGAGTCGCGCTAGGGGGCAGGCTAGGGATGAGCTTGAGTCATTTGGAAGAATTCGCGGTCGCCCCCGCTTTGTTTCGAGAGGCCGACCTTGCCGCGACGCTTGGATCGGAGCCTCTCGCCAGCGTGCCGCTCTATCTTCAGGTCGCGCGCCTGATCGAGCGGAAAATTCGCGAGGGATCGCTTAAGATCGGATCGTTGCTGCCGACTGAAATCGATTTGGCTAGGACGTTAAGCGTCAGCCGGCAAACCGTGCGGCACGCGATCGGCCATCTTCGCAATCAGGGAATGCTGTCGGCGCGTAAAGGCGTCGGCACGCGGGTGGAGGCCTCGCAACGCGACTCGCGGTCAAGCTTTTCGGTCCAGTCGGTCGCCGATCTCGTTGAATTGGCGCGTGAAACCGAGATGCGGATCGTCGCGCGCGAGGAGATCGAGGCGCGCGGCAAGCTCGCCGTGGAGCTCGCCTGCCGGCCCGGGCGCAAATGGCTACATTTCGCCGGCCCGCGCTATCACGTGCCTAATGCGACCGCTTTCTGCTGGTCGGAGGTCTATCTCGACGGGCGGCTGGCGCCGATCGTGCGCAAGATCGACGTCATCCGCCTCGCCGTGTTCGTGCTTGTGCAGGAGCAATCCGGCGAGCATATCGTTGAAATCAAACAAGATATACGGCCGGCGGTCATCGATGCGGAGCGCGCGTGCTGGATGGGGGCGATGGACGGCGATCTCGCTCTGGAGATCACCCGCCGCTACATCGCCTCAGGCGGCCGGCTTATCCAGCTCTCGAAGACCCTGCTGCCGGCCGATCGTTTCGCCTATTCCATGACGTTCCGGCCGGATTGAGCCGGCGGCGAGCACTCCGCTAGAGTGTCGCCCGGCCCGCCAATTCCGCGCTGCGATCCGGTCGTAGTGGCCTCGCCGACCACGCCGCACTTCATTGTATATGTCCGGACTTGGCATAGAGTTTGCTGCGGCGCCTGAATGTTCTCATCGCGCCTTCCGTCAATCTCCTTCGCTCCCGATTCTGCGCGTGGCGAACCCATCGAGAGGCGAACATGAGCCCGATTGAACGCTTGATGGCGCAAGCCCGCAGGACAATCATTGAGCGCATCGGCGTGATAGCCGGGCGGATTGCCACGCTCGCTTTATTCGGCCCCGCGGTCGCAGACTTGCCTTCGATCTTCGCCGATTTGAAGAGGACGCTTCTCTCCCCTGCTCTCCGCGTTGCGCGGACCACTCCCCAGGGCGCCCATCCGCAAATTTTCGTCGTCTCCGCTTGAGATTGGTGTGACATCTTGGGCAGCCGCGAGCGCAGGTCCTTCGCAAACAGCCAAGCGCGCTCGCCAGGCCGGAAAGGAACCTTCTGTGAATTCTGACGCTCCTCTCGACTTTCGACAACCTCTCGGCGACAGCGCGCTCGATACGCTTTTTCGCACCGCGCGCACGCAGAACAAATGGCGGGACCTCCCGGTCTCCGACGCCCTGCTGCGCGAACTCTATGATCTTGTCAAAATGGGACCAACCTCGGCCAATTGTTGTCCGGCGCGATTCGTCTTCGTGCGCGCCCTAGAGGGGAAGGATAAGCTCCGACCGGCGCTCTCGAGCGCCAACCTTGAAAAGACAATGAGCGCGCCGGTTACGGTCATCGTCGCCGAAGACACGCTGTTCTATGAGCAGCTTCCCCGGCTCTTTCCTCATGCCGATGCAAAGTCCTGGTTCACGTCCAGCCCCGCCATGGCGAAAGAGACCGCGTTTCGCAATGCTTCGCTGCAAGGCGCTTATCTCATCATGGCGGCGCGCGCCCTCGGCCTCGACGCGGGCCCAATGTCCGGTTTCAAACCCGATCTCGTCGACGAGGCCTTTTTCGCGGGCACGAGTTACAGAACTAATTTCCTTGTCAATCTCGGTTACGGCGACCCGGCCGGCGTCTTGTCGCGACTGCCGCGTCTCGATTTCGACGACGCCTGTCTATTCGCTTGATGCGTTTGCTTAGCAGCCTCAAGGAGCAGTCGATGCCGCCACTTCGTAGCCTGGCCGCGAACGCGGCCCCGAGGGAATCCGTCACACGCCAGGGCTTCCGTGACGCCATGTCTCGCCTCGTCGCGGCCGTGAACGTGATTACAACAGACGGACCCGCCGGCCGCGCCGGTTTCACCGCTTCGGCGGTCTGTAGCGTCACCGACTCGCCGCCGACGCTACTCGTCTGCCTTAACCGCGGCGCTTCAGCGAGCCCGGCCGTGCATGAGAATGGCGTGCTTTGCGTCAACGCGTTGAGTGACGGACAGCACAAAATATCCGACCTGTTCGGCGGCAAGACTCCGATGGCGCAGCGTTTCGCCGCCGCGCAATGGCTGGACACCACGACCGGCGCCCCCATGCTCGAGGGCGCCCTCGTCGCCTTCGATTGCCACATCGCCAAAACGGTTGATGTCGGAACCCATGCCGTATTGTTCTGCGAAGTGGTCGGCGTCCATGAAGGTCCGACGCGCAAGGCGCTTTTGTATTTCGGCCGCGCCTATCACGCCGTCAGTTTGCCCGATGCGGCCCAGGAGCAAAACGAAAACAGTTGACCTTTCATGCTCGTCTGCCGCGAGGCTCTACGAGAAAGATGGCAGCGCTGCCTTCCCTCAGTCAGTTAGATTTAAATTGTTGTAGATCATTGTTCATAAACGGCATCTATTCTTTGAGTATTGATCCATAATAGTCCTTCTCGGTACCCATCTTCACGCTCGATCACGGCCCATCATTCTTACAGCCGATCGTTGAATATGCGCCTGGCTATCTCAGGGATCATTGGTGCTCGAAGAGCCATGTGATTTACGTCATCGCGGGCGCGCTGACCATCGAACATGAAAACGAAGAACCTGCCTGCGCGCTTTCGGCGGGTCCCCACCGCTCTGGTCATCCGTCCTGCGGCGGATGCTCCCGGCGCCAATGTTCCGCGATGTCGCGCCCCGTACAGAACCACACCTTGTCGTGTTTGCGCGCATGTTCGAGGAACTTGATCAGCCCAACCGCCTTGGCCGGCCGGCCGATCAGCCGGTCGTGCAGCGCCACGCTCATGATCTTCGGACGCTCGGCGCCTTCTTCGTACATCAGGTCGAAGCAGTCGATCATATACTGCGCGAATTCGTCGGCCGTGCTGAAACCGGTGTTGCGATCGAAGCGATTGTCGTTGGTTTCAAGCGAATAGGGAATCACAAGATGGCTGCGGGCGCCGAATTTGATCCAGAAGGGCAATTCGTCGCCCAGATAGTCGCGGTCGTATTCAAAGCCGCCGTGCTCGACCAGCAGGCGACGCGTGTTGACGCTTGAACGGCCGTTAAACCATCCCGCCGGCGGCGCGCCAGTCAGCTTCTTGATCCCTGCGACCGCCAGCCTGATGTGGTCGCGCTCTTCCTTCTCGTCCATCTTATGATAGTCGAGCCAACGCCATCCATGGCTGACGATTTCATGACCTCCCGCGACGAAGGCCTGCGTCAGCTCCGGGCATTGCTGCAGCGCGCGCACGACGCCCAGCACGCTGATCTTCACATCGAAACGTTTGAAGATACGCAACAAGCGCCAGCAGCCGACGCGCGGCCCATATTCGAACGCCGATTCGACCATCGGACTGCGCTTGCCTTCATAGGCCGGGAAACCGATATCTGTGAGCAGATCCTCGGAATGCGCATCGCCTTCGAGGATTGAATGCTCGCCGCCGGCTTCCACGTTCAGGTTGAAATTAACGGCGATGCGCGCCTCGCCAGGCCAGCGCGCGCGTGGCGGATCGGCGCCGTAGCCGAGAAAGTCCCGCGCTGGACCCAAGTCTGACCCGGCGTCGACTGGCGCCGATTTGGCGCGCGATCTGGACCTCGCGGGGCCGGCGACCGCACTTTTCTTGAAAACCATCCGCTCGCTCTCCTCAAACCGAATTCGCAGCGGCGGAAATAAACAGCCACGCTTGCAAGTACGCGGGGGCCCTATCGGCCAATGGCGTAAGCTTCATGTTCCAGCCCGCCCTCTTAGAAAGCGAGGCGAAACGATCGGATGTCTCGCCCGTGACAATGAAGTTGAAGAACGTCGGCCAATCCTTCTCCGCGCCGGGCCCATAGGTCGAAACGATCCATACCACCGTTCCTCCCGCGCGTCGGAGCGCGCGCCGCAAGGCGATTGATATTGGGCGCAATCTCGCGCGCTGCCGGAATCTCGGCCGCGGCGTCGGACCCTACGAATCCGGTCTGCGTATACACCGCCAAAAGCGCGGTCTTGCACTGCTCGATCGTGGCGAAGGGCTGCACCTGCCCGCGACGGCGCAGCGAAATATCGATAACCTGCTGCGCGATCTCAATTCTATGCATGGCTTTCTCGTCGGTAAATCACATTCCCAAGGGCGATGAATCTCCCTCAGAACTTCAGCACGATTTTGCCGAAATGCTTGCCCTCGCGCATGTATTCGAGCGCGGAGCGGAACTCGGTCCAGGCGAATACGCGATCGACCACCGGGCGCATTCTGTGAAGCGCGATCGCGCGGTTCATGTGGTCGAAGGATTCGCGCGAGCCGATCGGGATGCCGCGCACCACCGCGCGCCGATAGAGGATTTCGAGCGGATTGATCTCGCCCTTCTTGCTGCCGACATAGCCGATCATATGGATTTGTCCGCCCATGCGGATCGCCTGCAACGATTGCATGAAACTATCCGGGCCGCCGACCTCGATCACATGATCGATGCCGCGTCCGCCGTTCAACCGGCGCACTTCAGGATGCCAAACCGGCGTCTTGACATAGTTGATCGTGTAAGTTGCGCCGAGTTGCTTGGCGCGTTCGAGCTTGGCGTCGCTGCTCGAGGTGACGATCGTACGCGCTCCGAACATGACGCCGAACTGAAGCGCGAAGATCGACACGCCGCCGGTTCCCTGCGCCAGAACCGTCTCGCCAGCTTTCAAACGCCCCTCTGCGACGAGCGCCTGCCACGCGGTCAGCGCGGCGCATGGCAGCGTCGAGGCCTCCTCGTCCGTAAGATGTTCGGGCGCGTGCACCAGGCCTTCCTGATCCAAGCGGACATATTCCGCGAGCATTCCGTCCCTGTCGCCGCCGAGTTGCCCGATATCGGCGGTTTGATCGAAATCGCCCCCGAGCCAACTCTGCCAGAACGTGCCCAGCACCCGGTCGCCGATCTTGGCGCGCGTGACGCCTTCACCCACCGCGACCACTTCGCCAACGCCATCCGAAGTCGGCACAAGCGGAAGCGGAAAATTGAACGGATAAGTGCCCGCAGCGATGTCCGTGTCCCGATAGTTGAGCGACACGGCCCGTGTGCGGATCACTACTTCGCCGAGGCGCGGTTCTGGCTTGGGCCGGTCGATCAGCTTGAGATGATCGAGTCCGAACTGACCGTCGATCACGATCGCCTTCATCGCATTCCTCCCGGATCGTTCCCTGACATTGAGACACATCTTCCTATGCAAGGGAAGACCGCGATCCTCACGAACACGACACGCGCCGTGATCGGTTATGCAGCAACGATGGCGCGAGAATTGGCAGACGGCGCCGCTTCGTTCCTCGAACTGCCGCGACCTGAGCCGCCGGCCGCCTAGGCGCCTATCCGATCGGATAAGCGCCTGAGATTGGGCTCCGCCGACGCCTGTCCCGATCAGCAGTATTCCTATCCGCCGTCGGGCTTTCCGGGGGTGGCGGGCATGCTTATGCTGGCGTCCTCGCTGATCGCTCGATGATCCCGTGTGTTCGAACGCGACTGCGCGGCGGAAATCGGGCGCCGCTCCGCATATTTTCGCAATGGTGGATTCCGAGGGATCGCGAATGGGTTGCGGCTCGAACCAATGGAGGTTTGCGATGGCTATTCACATCCGTGTTGTCACGCCGATTACCACCCAGGGGTTCCGCATTTCCGCGGACGCGGCGCCGCTTGAGAGCGAGGGTGTAAAGGTCGACTTCGTCAATATCGACACCGGTCCCGCCTCGATCGAATGCGACTACGAGATCATACTCGCTCAGCCCGGCACGGTCGCCCGGATCGTCGAAGCGGAACGTCATGGCGCCGACGCCGTGGTGATTGACTGCATGGGCGATCCCGGCCTGTTCGGCGCCCGCGAATGCGTGGCCATTCCCGTGCTCGGACCCATGCAGACCGCGATGGGCGTTGCGGCGATGATGGGTCACAAATTCAGCGTCGTAACCGTGCTCAGCCGCATTCTGCCGATGATCGCGACCCAGGCGGCGGTTTATGGCTTGTCCGGCAAGCTCGCTTCGGCGCGTTCGGTCAACATTCCGGTGCTGGAGCTGGAGAAGGATCTCGCCGCGACCAAACGCGCCCTGATCGCCGAGGCCAGGAAGGCGGTGATCGAGGATGGCGCCGATTACATCATCTTCGGCTGCACCGGCATGCTCGGTTGCGCCGACGCCGTGCATGAAGGCCTTCTGAAAGACGGCCTCAACGTGCCGGTGATCGATCCCGTGCCGACCGCGGTGAATGTCGCCGCCGCGCTGGTGCGTTCGCGGCTCGCGCATAGCAAACAGACTTATCAACAGCCGCCGAGGAAAACCGTGGTCGGCTACACGAACATCGGCATCGGGGTCGAAAGCCGGGCAGCCGCCGAGTAGGCAACCGAGGCGCTGGGAAACCGAATTGGACATGGCTGTCGCAGGAACCGCTTCACAGCTCACCGCCCGTTCCAGGCGCGGCGTTTTCGGGTTTGGTTGGAACCGGCTGTGGCTGCTTGTGGTTCCGATGACGCTGTTCTTCATCGTGTTTTTCGTGTTGCCGGTCTTGTCGATGTTCGCGCTTTCGCTCGACAAGCCCGCAGCCGGGACGGTCGCCGCCAAGGGTGATTTCGCGCTCACCAACTTCATCCGTTTCTTCAGCCAGCCGCTCTATTACGAATCGATTTTCCGAACCGTCGCGATTTCGATCGCATCGTCAGTGATCGCGGCGGTGCTCGGCTATCCCCTCGCCTATCTGATCGCTAAGACCGAACACCCTGGGCGCAACACGTTCCTGATGATCCTCGTCCTCGCCTCGATGCAGCTCGACGGCGTCATCAGGCTGTATGGCCTGATGGTGCTGCTCGGCGACAACGGCCTGATTAACGGCTCACTGATCCGCTGGCATGTGATCGGAAGCCCACTTCCTTTGATGTATAACGTGTTCGGCGTCATCGTTGGCGATGTGCAGATCACGTTGCCCTTCATGGTGTTGTCGCTGATCGGCGTCATCCGCAGCATTCACCCCTCGCTTGAAGAGGCGGCTCGCAGTCTGGGCGCGTCGCCCGGACAGACCTTCCGCCGCGTGATCCTGCCGCTCAGCATGCCCGGCATCCTCGCTGGAATGCTGCTCGTGTTCGCCCTCGCCAGCAGCTCTTATGTAGTGGCCGCGCTGATGGGCGGCTGGAAAGTATGGGTGCTGCCGGTCCACATTTTCCAACAGGTCAGCAATGGCGGTCATTGGCAATTCGGCGCGGCCATCGCCACCATCCTGTTCGTCGTCAACATCTCCGCCATTTTCGTTTACCAGGCCGTCGCCGCGCGCACCTCTGGGGGGCGGATATGAGCGACGCCGCGCGCCTGTCCTGGCCGATCAAGATCGGCGCCGCAATGGCGCTGATCGTCCTCTTGCTGCCGGTTGTGATCGTCGTGCTCGCCGGGCTCAACGCCGGGGATTACTTGACCTTCCCGCCGCAAGGCCTCTCGTTGCGCTGGGTGATCGCATTCATTCAGTCCGAGACTTTCTTCGACGCCTATCTCTTCAGCCTTGAACTGGCAGCCATCACCATGGTGATTTCGACAATCATCGGCACGATGGCCTCCGTCTATCTCGCACGCACGCGATTCGGCGGCGCGAAGGCGATGCGCGGTCTTTTTATGTCGCCGATCGTATTGCCGGGCATTGTGCTCGGCATAGCGCTCTATGTGTTCTACGTGTCGACCGACATCGGACTCGCCCGGACTTTCACCGGCCTGCTGATCGGCCATGTCCTCGTCACCTGCCCGTTCGTGATCGCCACGGTGACAGCCTCGCTCGTCGGGTTCGATCCCTCGCTGGAGGAAGCGGCGCGCAGCCTCGGCGCCGGGCCGTTGCAGGCTTTTCGCCTGGTGACGCTGAAGATCATCTCGCCAGCGGTGAGCGCTGGCTCCATCTTCGCCTTCATCATTTCATTCGGCCAGTTCGATCTGTCGCTCTATCTCGGCGCGCAGAATCTGACCGGGCTGCCCTACGCGATGTACATCTCCCTGCGTTACAAATTCGAGCCGACCGCGGCGGCCGCGGGCATTTTCGCGATCGTGCTCGTGGTGCTCTCGATGGTGTTGTCTTCGCGCCTCATCAATCTGCGCAAGCTGGTCGCAAGAGCGTGACCGCGCCAAAGGATACGGCCCCGCATTGCGGCGCAGTATGAAGATCGAAGGTAGAGCGACTCTGGAGTGGGAGAGATTATCATGGACGACCGATCCAAGGCCAAATTGAATCGCCGCACAATTCTCAAGGGCGCCGTGGCGGCCGCCGCCTCCACCAGCGTGTTCAACATCAATCACGCCTGGTCGAAGGATGTGCTCTGGGACGGCAAGCCGTTCGACGCGGGTGGCGCCCAGTTGCATATGGCCGAATGGGGCGGATTCTGGGAGGAGTCGGTGCGCAAATATCTGCTGCCCGACTTCGAAAAAGACTTCAATTGCAAGATCGCCTGGGATTCCTCGTTTCCCTGGTTTCCGAAATTCGCCGCCGGCGGGCCGAAGAATCCGCCGTTCGCGCTCGCCAACTGGAACCTCGCCGATATGCACAAAACGGCGCGCGCCGGCGATTATTTTCTGCCGCTCGACGACGTTCTGCCCAACATTCCCAATGCCGCCAACCTCTGGGACTTCGCCAAGGTCACGGGCCTCGGCATCACCTGGGCCTACGGGCGTTACACTTTCGGCTATCGGACCGACCTGATCGACGCGCCAATCAAAACCTTCAAGGACTTCTGGCGTCCGTCGTTGGTCGGCAAGCGGGCCACTTATGTCACTGTCAACGAACTGCAAATGACGTTCTTCCTCACCGCCTGCGCAGTGTATGGCAAGGACCAATACGACACCAAGGCAGGCTATGAAGCCATGAAGCAACTGGCGCCGGTGAAGACCAGCGATTTCACCGGCAACATGCAGGCGCTGCTCGAGCGCGGCGAGATTCAAGCCTGCGTGCAATGGGACGGCGAAATGTGGGCGATGGAGGATCGCGGCGTGAAGACGGCGCAATATATCTGGGAGGAGCAGAAGCCGCTGCTCACCCAGACCCGCACGATCAGCAAATACGCCGATCCCGTGCAGAAGAAACTTGCCTTCGCCCTGATGGACCGCACGCTCGATCCCAAAGTGTTCAGCAAGTTCGCCGAGCTTTTCTATCTCAGACCGACCTGCAAGAACATGGACGTCACGCCGAAAATGACGGCCAAGGGCATCACCAACACCGCCGATTCGATCAAGGGATTCTGGATTCCGGACTACCAGAAATACCTGGATCATTCCGATGAGATCGAGGAAACCGTCAACGGCATCTTCGCCGGTTGATCGACCGGACATTGGCGTTAACGAAGGGAGAAGCGAATTGGCCGTCGTGGAGCTAGTCGGATTGACCAAGGCCTATAACGGCCATGTCGCGGTGTCGGAGGTCAATCTCAAGATAGCTTCGGGTGAATTCTTCTCCCTTCTGGGTCCGTCGGGCTGCGGCAAGTCGACGACGCTGCGCATGGTGGCTGGCTTCGTCGCGCCTGACGACGGCCGGATATTCATCGACGGCGACGATATCGTCGACCGGCCGCCGGAAAAGCGCGACGTCGGCATCGTCTTCCAGAACTACGCCATTTTCCCGCATATGAACGTGGCCGACAATATCGCGTTCGGTCTGCGGATGCGCAAGGTCGACAAGACGGAGATCAAACTTCGGGTGGGCGAAGCGCTCCAGCAGGTGGGATTGGCGGGATACGAGAGGCGCTTCCAGAAAGAACTTAGCGGCGGCGAACAACAACGCGTGGCGCTCGCCCGCGTTCTCGTCACCCGGCCGCGCATCCTCCTGCTCGACGAGCCCCTCAGCGCACTCGACAAAAATCTGCGCGAAGAGATGAAATACTGGATCAAGGACCTGCAAAAAAGCCTGGGCATTACGACCATCTATGTGACCCACGACCAGGGGGAGGCGCTGACCATGTCCGATCGAATCGGCGTGATGAACAAGAGCCGCGTGGTTCGGGTCGGCACGCCTACCGAAATCTATGAGCGCCCGGGCGACTTGTTCGTCACCACCTTCATCGGCGAATCGAACCTGCTCGACGGAACGGTCCGGCTTTCCACCGCTGATTCCATCCGTCTCGCGCTGGGCGACGGCAGCGAAGTTTCGGCGCCTCCGAGAAAAGGATTGATCGCCGGCCAGCGGGTCAAGCTGGTGATACGGCCAGAAAACATCCTGCTCGACGGCGCCCCGATCGACGGCCTTGCCGGTCTGCCGGCCGTCGTGGAGGCGAAAATCTATCAGGGCGCACTGATCCGTTACCGGCTCAGCGCGGCGGGCCAATCCATCGTTGCGGAAGTGCAGAATCAAATCGGGCATACGCAGTACGACCCGGGCAGCCGAATAACGGCGCACTGGCATCCGGAGCGGACCGAGGTGCTGCCGGTGGAGTAGCAGCTCACGCCGTAGATCAGTTTTCACGAACGCGGAGACGTTTTGCAATGCGCATCGGCATCGATGTTGGAGGCACGAATACCGACGCTGTTCTGATGAACGGGCTCGATGTGCTCGGCTGGCGGAAGACACCCACGACGCCCGATGTGAGCGACGGCATCGTCAAAGTGCTGCGCAATCTGCTTTCCGAAACCAGAGTGTCGGCCGCCGACGTCCAGGCGGTGATGATCGGCACAACCCATTTCACCAACGCCATCGTCGAGCGCCGCCGGCTCGTCGAAGTCGCCGCGATCCGCCTCGGGCTACCCGCCACCCGGTCGCTGCCGCCGCTGACCGACTGGCCCGCCGACCTTGCTTCCGCGGTAGGCCGACACCGCTACATGCTCAAAGGCGGAAACGAATTCGATGGGCGCGAGATCGCGCCGCTCGATGAACTCGGCCTGCGGGACGTCGCCAAGGACATCCGGCGCAAGCGGATCACCGCAGCGGCGATCAGCTCGGTTTTCTCGCCGGTGACCGGCGATATGGAGAAACGCGCCGCCGAGATCCTCGCTGAGGAGGTTCCGGACATTCGTCTATCGCTGTCGCACGAGATCGGGCGCATCGGCTTTCTCGAGCGTGAAAACGCCACCGTAATGAACGCCTGTCTCGTGGACCTCGCCTTCGCCGTCGTATCGTCGTTCCGTCGGGCCCTGCACGAACTGAAGATTGCGGCGCCGTTTTTCATCAGCCAGAACGACGGCACCCTGATGGCGCCGCAGCATGTCGAGCGCTATCCCGTGCTCACCTTCGCCTCGGGTCCAACCAATTCGATGCGTGGCGCCGCGCTGCTGGCCGGGCTCAAAGAGGCGATGGTGGTCGATATCGGCGGCACCACCTCCGATGTCGGCATGCTGATGCATGGCTTTCCGCGCGAGGCCGCCGTGTCGGTCGACATCGGCGGCGTGCGCACCAATTTCCGCATGCCCGATGTCCTCGCCGTCGGGCTCGGCGGCGGCAGCCTGGTGCGCGACGAGGGCGCGCGCATTGGCCCTGACTCGGTCGGCTATGAACTCACGAGCCGCGCGATGGTGTTCGGCGGGGACACGCTTACGACGACAGACATTGTCGTGGCGGCCGGGCTGCAGGACATCGGCGACCGCTCCCGCGTCAAGCACCTCTCTGCCTCGTTGATCGAGACCGCGCTCGACACCATGCACCACATGGCCGACATCGCGGTCGATCGCATGAAGACCAGCGCCGAGCCGATGCCGGTCATCCTGGTCGGCGGCGGCGCGATCCTGGTGTCGCGCGGACTGCCCTCGGCGTCGAAAGTCGTCCATCCGCCCTATTCCTCTGTCGCCAACGCCATCGGCGCGGCCGTCGCCCAGGTCGGCGGCGAGGTCGACCGGGTGTTCGCGGTCGAGGGCACGACCCGCGATGCGGTGCTCGATGTCGCCAAACGTGAGGCTTCCGATCGCGCGGTTGCCGCCGGCGCCGACGAATCGTCGGTCAAGATCGTCGACGTCGAGGATGTGCCGCTCGCCTATCTCCCGGGCAACGCCACCCGCATCCGCGTCAAGGCGGTCGGCGACCTGCTGATGCGTTAAAGTTTGAGGCAAGGATCAAGAACATGCGGCAAATCACCCGGCAGGACCTGATGGACCTCGCGGTAGGCGCGGCCTTCCTCGGCACCGGCGGGGGCGGCGACCCCTATATCGGACGGCTGATGGTGCAGGCCGCGATGGACGAGGGCAAGACAGTCACCATCCTCGATCCGAGCGAAGTTCCGGACGACGCCCTGGTGATCCCCACGGCGATGATGGGCGCGCCAACGGTGCTGGTCGAAAAGATTCCAAGCGGCGATGAGGCGGTGGCGTCGCTGCGTCGGCTTGAGGCCCATCTCGGCCGGAAGGCATTCGCCACCATACCGATCGAATGCGGCGGCATCAATTCCACAATCCCTCTGTTGGTCGGCGCGTTGACCGGCCTGCCCGTGGTCGACGCCGATGGCATGGGCCGCGCCTTTCCGGAATTGCAGATGGAAACCTTCAGCGTGCTTGGGGTGCGCGGCTCGCCGATGGTGGTCACCAATGAATACGGCGACAGCGCCTTGATCGAGGCGCGCGATGACAAGTTCATGGAATGGATTTCGCGCGGGGTCACCATCCGCATGGGCGGGGCCGCCTATATCGCCGAATATTCCATGAGCGGCGCCGACGTGAAGCGCACTGCGGTGCCCAACACGCTCTCGCTCGGCATCCGCATCGGGCGCTGCCTGCGCGAGGCCAAGACGAACCACAAGAATCCGATTGAAGCCCTGCTGCAGATGCTGCCCGACACCCTCTATTCCTACGGCAAGGTGATCTGGCGCGGCAAAGTGATCGACGTGCGCCGTGAAACCAAGATGGGTTGGGCGCTCGGCTTCGCAAGGATCGAGGGCGTCGATGGATGGAAGGGCACGATGGAAATCCAGATCCAGAACGAGAACCTCATCGCCCGCGTCGACGGAAAGGTTCGCGCAATCGTGCCTGATCTGATTTGCATCATGGAGGCGGAGACCGCCGAGCCGATCACCACCGAATATCTTCGCTACGGCCAGCGCGTCGTGGTCGTCTCGGTCGCGGTGCCGCCCATGATGCGTACGCCCGAGGCGCTCGAAGTGTTCGGCCCCAAAGGCTTTCACATCAACGAACCCTATACGCCGATTGAGCAACTGACATGAACAATTGTCTCAGAGGCGGTCGGCCATGATCGCAAGGCGCCTCAGCGCCAATGGCGGTCCGCTCCGGATTCGCGCGCGCCAGCGCGACGTTTGGACGTCGTCAGTGCAGCAGATGTTGCTGGCGAGCGACTGTGAGCGCCATCACCCGGCTGTTCACGCCGAGTTTTCCGTAGAGGTTCTTGAGGTGGAATTTCACCGTCGCCTCGCTCAGTCCGACGGAACGGGCGATCTCTTTGTTGGCGAGCCCGTGGTTGAGCAGGCCCAACACCTCTTGCTCGCGCTCGCTCAGCAGTCCCCCTGCTCCGCCAGCCGTCGCGCGGCTGTCGTTCGAGGCCGCGGACAGGATATGGGCGACAAACTCGGTACTCGCCGCCGACAGCGAAGCGATGCCAAAACGGCGCAGCCCCTGGCGGACGAAGGAGGACATCGCTCTTCCCTCGTCGATGAACGGGCGCACCACGCCCTGCGGCGAGGCGATCGCCACCGCGCGCAGGAACGATTTGAAACCGCCTTCGGAATCCTCGCTGCGGCCTTGGGCGATAGCCCTGAGGACCAGCGCTGGAATCACCCAATGATAGGCGCCCAGCGCTTCGCCCTGAGCCACCGCCGCGTCGAGCCAGGCGAGCGCGGCGGCGGGATTATTGCGGAACAGGGCGCCGCGCGCGAGCGTGATCCGGCCCGCCAACAGCTCGCGCCACGTCAGCTTCCGCCCCTCTGGCGCGGCGCCGGCAGCCACGTCGCGCGCAAGCGCCAGTCCGATCTGATCGTCTTCGACCAGCAGATTGGTACGGCACATGACTTCGTGGCGCATGGCGTCCATGGTCCAGCGCAGTCGCCACAGATCGCGCGCAGCGGCGATCTCATAGCCGCGATCGAGGAAACCGATCGCCGCGCCGAGCCCCTCCTCCACCAAAGCGATGCGAATGCGCGTTTCGAGCGCGCGAGCGTAGATGTCGACCCAGCCCTCGCCCGCGGCCATTGTCGGGATCGCGAAGTCGAGCCGCCGACGCGCGCCCACCAGGTCGTTCTGCGCGTAAAGCCCTTCGGCCAACGGCACCTGGGCGATCGCACGCAATCCTTCGTCTTTGGTGTGCGCCAAGTCGATCAGGCTCTCAGCCTCGCGCGCAGGCTCCAGCGCAATGGCGATGCGGCCGCAAGCGATTCCGATCAGCGCGAGATGAATCAACATGAACACCTGGGCGTAAGTCGGCCCTTCCTCGCGATAGCAGGCCAGGGAGCTATGCGCCGCCTGTTGCGCGCGCCCCAGATCGCCGTAGCGGCAAAGCTGGATGGTCAGATGGTTGTGGATCCAACCGCGCATCCAGGTATCGCTTACCGGAACGCGTTCGACTTCGCGTTCGCGGCTGGCGATGGTTTCTGCGTCGACCTCGCGGTCCTCGTAAATCTTGATCAGATCGTCGATATGCTCGATGTCGTCGCGCGCATCGCCGGGCAATGCGTCGGGCGCCACCGGTGCGCCCTGGAAAGCGCGCCGCACTTCGTCAGCCAATCGGCGCGCCTCTTTCAATCGGCCCTTCTTCGCCAGCACCACTGCGCGCGCCAGCCGCAAACCGTAGGTCGCGTGGATCGCCGTCGGCGGCAGTTTGTCCAAAAGATCGGCCAACATCGCATTGCCGACCCGGATGAACAGACGAACGCCGCCGGCGCGTTGAATCGTCGCAGCGGCAAGCGTGAAATCGCCAGCCGCGCCGGCATGTCGGACTGCAGCCTCGAGATCGTTCTGCGCGCCGAACCAGTGGGCCGCCAACGCGTGCAGGCGGATGATCGCCGCGCGGCCGCCCTGCACCAATTCAGCAGTAAGCGTGTCGCGCAGCAGGGGATGCATTTTCACCCAATCGGGCCGTCCGTCGATCGGCGTCAGCAACGGAGTCAGCAATGCGAGTTCGGCGCGCACGCTGCGGTCGAGGCTCCCTCCCGTCACCGCCTCAGCCAGTTCGCCGCAAAATTGCGGCGCGATCGAACATTTCACCAACAGTTCGCGCGTCCGCGGCGAGAGCGGCAGAAGCACCTGGTCGTTGATGTATTCGTGCAAAACCGGGTGCATCCGACGCCCCGATCCGCCGACGACGCCGGGTTCGCCAAGCTGCAACGCGAGTTGCAGCGGCGCCGGCCAACCTTCGCAGCGGTCGAGAAGATTGATCAGATCGGCGGTGGTCGTGCGCGCTCCGAGCAACGCTTCAGTTTCGGCGCGAGAGAACGACAAGTCGGCGGCGTAGAGTTCGGCGAGGAGCCCTCGCGCGCGCGCCGTCGACAACGACACCCGGGGACGCGACCGTCCGGCGAGCACGATCCTGGCGTTGTCCGGCAGCGCGCGCAGAATGCGTTCGAGTCCGTAGTTGAACGAGGTCGTGTCGGCGAGATGGCAATCGTCCAGCACCAACACCACTCTATTGCCTCGGCGTGCGATGGTCCGCATAAGGATCGCGCAGCTTGCCTCATCGTCGGTCTCGGCGAGAGCGCGCAAAGCCGCCGGCCAGGACCGACCGTCAGCCTCGCCGGCCAGCGCCAGGGCCCTCGCCAGGTTATGAAGAAAGTGGGCGCGCATCCCATCCGATTGATCGAGCGTCAGCCAGGCGCAATCGACCCCTTGCGCCCGGAACTGCCGCATGGCCTGGGTGAGAAGAGTGGTCTTGCCGAAGCCAGCCGGCGTTTGCACCACCAAAACCTGCCGCTCGAGGCAATGGTTCAGCCGTTCAAGCAGGAAGTGGCGTTCGAGGGTGCGAGCCAAGCTGTGCGGCGGCCGCGCACGCGCATCGACGCTCGACGCCGGATCGCTGTCCAAGGACGACCACGTCACCGGGCTTGTCCCCTTTCCAAACGGGCATTCCGTCGCAGTCGCGGCCAGCATAATACGAGAACGGGCGGCCCGCGACCCCGAAATTACAGATGCATATGCTGTGCCGCGGCGCCGCATCGGATCGAGGCCTGCCATTCCCGTCGGCGCAGCCTGGCGCGGGCGTCAGCCCGGTCTCACAACAAAGCGGAAGTCGAAAGGGGCGCACGATCGTGATCAGAATCGGAATCGACGTAGGCGGCACCAACACCGACGCCGTCATTATGGAGGGCAAACGCGTAGTCGCCAGCGTCAAGGCGACGACCTCACCCGACGTTACGACTGGCGTCCGCGAGGCTCTGGCCGGCGCGCTCAAACAATCGGGCGTCGCGGCCCGATCGGTCGACGTGGTGGCGCTCGGCACCACCCATTTCACCAACGCGGTGGTCCAGCGGCGCGATCTTGCGCCGACCGCGGCAGTGCGGCTCGGCTTGCCCGCGACGCAGGCGCTACCGCCGATGGTCGACTGGCCGCCGGACTTGCGCGATGCAATCGGCGGCCACGCCTATTTCGCCCATGGCGGCCACGAGTTCGACGGGCGACCGATCACCCCGCTCGATCCCAATGAATTGCGCAAGATCGCGAGAGATATCGTCAAGAAGAAAATACGCACGATCGCCATCAGTTCGGTGTTCAGCCCGGTCAATACCGAGGTTGAGCGCCAGGCCGGCGAGATATTCGCCGCTGAAGCGCCCGGCGCGCATATCACGCTGTCCAGCGATATTGGCAGGATCGGGCTGCTCGAGCGCGAGAACGCCGCCATCATGAACGCCTGTCTGCGCGATCTGTCGCGTGTCGTGATGGGCGCATTTCGCGGCGCGCTCGATCAAACCGGCGTCACGGGGCGGTTCTTCCTGACGCAGAACGACGGGACACTGATGGACGCCGATTTCGCCGAGCGCTTCCCCGTACTCACCTTCGCCAGCGGCCCCACCAACTCGATGCGCGGCGCCGCGTTCCTATCGGGCGTGCGGGATGCGATCGTGATCGATGTCGGCGGCACCACCACCGACGTCGGCTCGCTGCACAAAGGCTTCCCGCGCCAAGCCACCGTTGCCGTCGAAGTCGGCGGCGTGCGCACCAATTTCCGCATGCCCGACGTGTTCTCGATCGGCCTTGGCGGCGGCTCGCTGGTAGTCGAGGAGAAACCGGGCGGCAAGGTAACCGTCGGGCCGCGTTCCGTCGGCTACCGGCTTACCATGGACGCGCTGATTTTTGGCGGCAAGACGCTGACGACCAGCGACATCGTCGTGGCCGCCGGTCGCGCCAAATTCGGCGACCGATCGAAGGTCGCACACCTGCCGCCTGCGCTGATCGCCAATACAAGAGCGCGGATCATGGAGATGACGCATAACGCCGTCGAACGGTCGCGTCTGTCGTCGGAGCCGTTGCCGGTGATTGTGGTCGGCGGCGGCAGCGTCCTCATCGATTCGAAGATCGGCGACCTTGATGTGGTGAAGCCGGAGCACTTCGCCTGTGCAAACGCGGTTGGCGCCGCCATCGCTCAGGTGAGCGGTGAGGTCGACCGCATCTATATGCTTGGCAAGTCCAGCCGCGAGGAGGCGCTGGCCGACGCCAAGCAGAAGGCTGCCGACGCCGCTGTCGCGGCCGGCGCCCGCACCGATTCCGTGACGATCGTCGACGTCGAAGACGTGCCGCTCGCCTATATCCCCGGCAACGCCACCCGAATTCGCGTCAAGGCCGTTGGCGAACTCGCTCTTTAGAAGTCTCGGATCGATCCGAATGCCCGGCAGGGTCTGGAGAATAAGGCAATGAGCAAGAAGCCTACGAAGCGCGGGACAATTGTTCGCGCCAAATCCAAGAAGGCGTCGCCTGGCGCCAAAACAGGCGGCGGCAGGACCAGAAAATCCGCAATCAGCGCACGAGCGTCCGCCAAGTTCGCCAAGACGGCCCCGGTAAAGATGATCGACGTCGCCGATCTCGACGATATCGCAGTCGGCGGGGCGATACTTGGCACGGGCGGCGGCGGCGATCCCTATATCGGCAAGCTGATGGCCCAGCAGGCGATCCGCAAATACGGCCCCGTACGGATGATCGACGTGGCCGAGATCAGGGACGACGATCTGGTCGTTCCCTGCGCCATGATGGGCGCCCCGACAGTAATGGTCGAAAAGATCCCGCAAGGCGACGAGATATTGACGGCTTTCCGTAAGCTGGAACGATTCCTTGGAAAGAAGATCGGCGCGATCCTGTGCGCCGAGGCCGGCGGACTGAATTCAACCATCCCCTTCGTGATCGGCGCAATGACCGGCATTCCCGTCATCGACGGCGATGGCATGGGCCGCGCCTTTCCCGAGCTCCAGATGGTAACGTTCACCTTGCATGGCGTCTCGGCCACACCGATGGTGGTGGTGGACGACAAGGGCAATAGCATTCTGCTCGAATGTATCGATAACCGGTGGACCGAACGCCTGGCCCGCACCGCGACCATCGAAATGGGCGGGTCGGTTTTGATCGCCCTTTACCCGATGACCGGCGCGGTCGCGAAAAAAGCCTCGGTGCGCGGCACGCTCACGCTCGCTCGCCGCCTTGGCGAAATCCTGCGCGAGAGCCGCGCCGCGCATACCGACGCGATCGCAGCGATCCAGTCGAAGCTCAACGCCGCGACGATCTTCGAAGGCCGGGTGACGGATATCGCCCGGCGCACGGAAACCGGATTCGCGCGCGGCGACGCCAAATTCGTCGGCGTCGATGATTATCGCAATCATACCTATCGTATCGAATTCCAGAACGAGTTCCTGATCGCCGAACGGGACGGCGAGCCGATCGTCACCACGCCCGATCTTATTACCCTGCTTGACGCCGACACCGGCGTTCCGATCACCACCGAAACGCTCCGCTTCGGGCTTCGGATCGTCGCGATCGCCATTCCCTGCGCGCCGCAATGGCGCACGCGAGCGGGACTGGCTTTGGTTGGCCCGAATTATTTCGGCTACAAGGTCGAATACCGCCCGTTCAGGGCGCGCGCTTGAGGCCAGCTGCGGCCGAGGATCAGCGATGAATCCTGGAAACATCACCCGCTCCGCCGCCAAATCGCGCGCTGCAAGACCGCGCCCCGTCGATCTTGGACCGCCGCGCGACTTCTACGGCTATGGCCCCAATCCGCCCGATCCGAAATGGCCCGGCGGCGCGCGCATCGCCGTCAATATCAACCTCAATGTCGAGGCGGGCGGTGAGCATTGTCTGCTCGAAGGCGACGCGCGCTCGGAAGATGCGCTCAATGACATCGGCCTGCCGTCCTATCAGGGCGCGCGCAGCCCGAGCGTCGAATCGGTCTTTGAATATGGACCGCGCAGCGGGTGCTGGCGTCTGCTGCGCATCTTCAAGCGCTTCGACGTCAAGATTAGCGTGCTCGGCGTCGTCCGTGCGTTGGAGCAATGTCCCGAACTGACGCAGGCCTTCGTCGACGAGGGCCACGAGATCGTCAGCCATGGTTACCGCTGGCTCGACTATCTCGAGATCGACGAGGAAACCGAACGCGAGCATATCCGGCTGGGGGTCGAGAGCATCAAGAACCTTACCGGCCAAGCGCCTGTTGGTTGGTTCAACGGCCGACCGAGCAACAATACCCGGCGCTTATTGGTCGAGCACGGCGGCTTCCTCTACGATCGCGACTATCTTGGCGATGAATTGCCTTTCTGGGTCAAACTCGGCCAACGCCGCCATCTTGTCATTCCGACCTCGTTCGAGACGAACGACAATCGCTTCGACCGCAACAGCGGCTTCCGTACGGCCGAAGCGTTTGCGCGCTACATGATCGATTGTTTTGACCTGCTGTACGATGAGGGCGCCGAACAACCCAAGATGATGGCGATCAACCTTCATGACCGGCTGATCGGCCGACCTGCCAAGGCGACTGGCTTGATCAAGTTCCTCGAACATGCGCGCAAGCATGACAGAGTATGGTTTTGCACCGGGCGCGACATCGCCGAGCATTGGCGCCGAGAGCACCCTGCGCAGGATGGGTGACGGAGAAGAACGCGCCATTCCTCCATCGCCGCGGAGCGCCTTCGTTTGTAGACTTCGCGGTTGAGCAGATGACGTTCATGATTGAATTGGTTGCGGACCTCGACGTGAATTGAGACAAACCTCTGCCGCGTCTCTATGCTTCGAAACCGCCGCATGGCCCGTTCTCGCCGTCGAAATGGTTGATGCGAATTTTCGGCGCGATTGTTGAGCGAGCGACCAGGTTCATGACGATCGGCGGAGCCAATTTCCTTCATCGCCGCTGAATAGGAGCAAAGTCCGCCGATCACCACGCCGCGCGGTCGACCGTACTTTTTGATAATACGCTTGAGAAACTTCAGCGCCGCAGTCTTGTCTCGATTCACGGTGACAACCGAGTCCAGAACCGCCCCTTCCTGATCAACCGTGCGCCAGAGATAACGGAGTTTGCTACTGATTTTCACAAACACTTCGTCCAAATGCCACCGCCATTGCGCGAAGCCACGCATGCGATTAACCCGCTTCTTACTGAGCTTAGCAGAGAACATCGGACCAAAGCGGTTCCACCAGAAACGGACGCTCTCATGGCTGATGTCGATCCTGCGTTCGGCCAGGCCCTGGCGATCGTCAAGGTGCGTTACACCGGCCTCGACGGCGCCGCGATCATCAAGGCCATCGCAAACGATTTGCGACGAGTTCGAACGCTACGGCTGGCGGCGCGTCTGCGCTGAACTGCGATAGCGGGGAATGATCGTCAATCACCGATGTCGGGCGCTTTCCTTCTTGAGCTCACGGAGCGAAGCGATCGAACGGTCCCGCCAAGCCGTTCGTTCGCCTAACGCCTCGAGCGGAAGCTGGTCGCGCGCATATTTTTCGAGCATCGCGATCGCTTCGGGTGTGACCACCGCGCCTTCGAGTCCATTTTGCCGGGCCATATCGTCGAAGATGAAGCCGAAGCGCTCGAGATATTCGCGGATGCCGCCGGCCGCATTGAGGTCAACGCCCTCAAACGGGCCGAGGAACGCCCAGCGAAGCCCAAAGCCCTGACTGATGATCTTGTCGATGTCGCCGGGCGAGATAATTCCGCTGTTCAGGCAGCGCAGCATCTCGACGACGAGCGCAGCCTGCAGGCGGTTGAGCACGAAGCTCGATTGCTCGAAACGGATCAGCACCGGCGTTTGGCCGCACTGCTCCATGAAAGCGAATGTCGCGTCCGTCACCGCCTGGTCCGTGAAAGGCGCCGGGCAGATCTCGGTTACAGGCAGGAGATGGGGCGGCGTCGCTGGATGCACGACGATGCAGCGGCCACGGCCGGGCAGCTCAGACGCGAAGGTCGAGACGGGGAAGCTCGACGTGGTGGTCGCCAAAATGGCCGAGGGTTTCGCGCATTGATCGAGTTCGCGGAAAATCGTCCGCTTGCTGTCGAGCTTTTCATCGATGCATTCATGAATGAAATCTGCGTCCGCGACGGCGTCGGCCAGGCGGTCCGCCACGGCGATGCGGTCCAACACGGCTTTCTGTGCCGTGGCGTCCCCGACCAGGGGCGCCGATTGCGCGAGCGCCTCGCCGATGTGCTCCAGCGCCTTCGCGCGATTGTCGGGGAGGTGGTCGTAGAGGCGGACCGGAACGCCCGCGCGGGCGAAGACGATGGCCCAGGAGCGCCCGATGATGCCGCTGCCGACAATGGCGGTCTGCTGGATGAGCATGGCGTTCCTCAGCGTAGCGGGGAAAAGGAGACGGGCGACAACATCCGCGTTGTCTGCAGATGAAGAAGATCGCCGACCATAGCGAGATAGGCCTGCCAGCGCGGATCGGCCAGCATCCTCGTGCGACGCGCCTGTCGGTCGTCGAGGCTCTCGAAAGACCACCAGGCGACGACGTGATTCAGCTCGCCGATCTCAGTGGTGAAATAGCCGTGGAATGCGCCGAGATATTCAAGCTGGAGCTGCAGCCCATGCTCTCGATAGGTTTCCACGAAGGCGGCGAGCTTGCCAGGCTTGATCGTGTAGTCGCGTTCCTCAACGATCACGGGTTCGTCCTTTCCTTCAGAGTCCAGTCTGCCGCCGTGGACGGTCGGCTCCGCCAGCGACGAAGAGCGCGGATGCGCCGTGCGACCTGAACCGTCGCGGCATGGAACGGCGCGCGGGCTCGGACCGGCTCCCTACTGGTTTGGGCCCAATCATGGAGTGTGCGCCAGTCGATCGGAAACATCGCTAGCCGCCCTGCTCGTTCAGGAATGCGGCGACGCGGTCGGCGAAGGGACTGGGATCGGTGCGGGGATGGAAATGCGCGCCCTGGAGTTCGCTGAAGGCTGCATGCGGGATCAGCGCCGCCAGTCTGCGCGCGTGGTGGATGGGAATGAGGGCGTCGTCGCGCGCGCCGATGATGAGCGTCCGCTGGGCGATCTGGTGGAGCTCCGCGGACCGGTCGAAGTCGAGCAGCATGCGGACCCGCGCCGCAGCGACCTTGAGGGGAGCAAGAGCGGCGCCGGCCGCCACGACCGCCTTGCAAAGGTCCGCCTCATGGGCGTCGAACCAGGCGGCATCGTAGCCGAACACATGCGTGAGCTGTTGGTAGGCGGCGCTCATCCCAGCATCGAGCAGCGCGGCGCGGGCCTCGAAGGCCGCTCGGAACCGCGCATCAGACCGGTCCCAACTGCCGCTGATCACGAGGGAGCGCGCGCGCCCGGGCGCGTCGAGCGCGATCGTCTGGACGATGGCGCCGCCCGTCGAGTGACCGATGAGATGCGCCGCGTCGCAATCCTCCGCGTCGAGCACCGCAAGGACGTCGCGGGCGATCCCGCCGATGCTGTACGGGCCCGGCGGGCGGGCGCTGCGGCCGGCGCCGCGGTGATCCACCACGATCAGATCGAAGCGGCCGACGAGCCGCGCCACGACTCCGGTCCAGAACCGACCGTCGCCGCCGAGCCCGGGAATGAGAACCACCGGCGGCCCGGACCCCGTCCGTTCGTAGTAGAGTTCGCAACCGTCGGCTGCCGTGATCGTCGCCATGGCGGGCTCCTCAGCCGGAGGTCGGCCAGGTGTCGCCGACCCGGAAGCCGAGCGGGAACGGATCGGATGGGTCGAGGACGTATTGATGGAAGGCCGTGATCCACCCTTTGCCCGTGATGGTCGGCAGGATGGCGGGCTTGCCGCCGACCTCGGCGACGCCGCGGATGCGACCGATGAATTCGGTCCCGATCAGGCTCTCGTGCACGAAGGTCTCGCCCTGCGCGAGCTGCCCGCGCGCGTGCAGCACGGCGAGGCGCGCGCAGGTACCCGTGCCGCAGGGCGAGCGGTCGTGCCGCCCGGGCGACACGATCACCGTGTTGCGCGCCCGCTTGCCCTCCGGCGTCGTTTGCAGCGGACCGGCGAACAGGGTTTGGTTGATGGTGTGAATCTCAGGGTTTTCCGGGTGGACGCAGGGGATCTGCACGGCCGCCGCGCGCTTGATGCGCTCGCCAACCTCCACGAGCTTGGCGGCTTCCGAATTGTTGATCTTGAAGCCGAGGCTCTGTGCGTCGATGATGCAATAGATCATCCCGCCATAGGCCACGTCGACCTTGATCCGCCCTAGACCCGGCACATCGACCTCGGCGTCGAGCGCGAAGACGAACGCGGGCACATTGTCGAAGGTGACGCTGACGCATTTGCCGTCCCGGCATTCCGCGGTGACGGGCACGAGGCCAGCGGGCGCTTCGAGGGTGAGCTTCGTCACAGGCTCGACCATCGGGATCATCCCCGTCTCCAGCAGCGCCGTGACCGTGCAGATCGTGTTGGTGCCGGACATCGGCACGTAATAGTCGGCCTCGATGATCACAAAGCCCACGTCCGCCGCTGGATTTGTGGGCGGCAGCACGAGGTTCACGCATTGGTTGACCTTGCCGCGCGGCTCGTTAAGCAGAAACTGGCGGAGGTCGTCCGCGTGTTTCTCCACATATTGCATCTTCTCGAACATGGTCTTGCCCGGCACGTCGCGGACGCCGCCGGTGATGACCTCGTTCAGCTCGCCGCAGGCATGGGCGCCGACCACGGTGATCATTCGGGAAAAGCGCATAGTGACCTCTCAGTATTGAGTGTGGATGGGGAGGGTTGGGGCGCGCCAGCGCGCTCCTGCCGCCGGGCGATGCCGTCGAGTACGGCGATCAGGGCCTCGGGCGTGGCGCAGGGCGTGGCGCCGACACCCGCGATGTCGCGCGTGACGTCGACCGGCAGGCCCGAATTGCTGTCGTCCGGCACCTGGTTGAGGCGGCCGCCAATACAGAGAGGTAGATCCGCGGCCGCCGCCGCCAGCGCGTCCCGTACTTCGCGGGCGTAGCGGAGCGCGATGCCGTTGTAGGTGCTGACAGCGACGGCGTCCGCGCCGCCCCGCAGCGCGCGCGCGACGAGGTCGGCGGCGTCGACCGAGGTCCCACCGTCGATGATGGCGAGGCCGAGGCCGGCGAGAACCTCGTCGATCAGCATCTTGCCGTGCTCGTGGACGTCACTGGCGCCGACGCAGACTTTGATGCCGCTTGCACGCAGGCGCTCGCGCACGGGGGCTGGGGTCAGCGCCACCCAGCCGCCGGCCGCGCGGCGTAGGTCCTCGACCCATTCGGCGGGGATCAGCGCTTTGCGGCCGCCCCAAGCGTCGGAATCGGAAGCGCCGGGGCCGTAGAGCGCCTCCAGCCGCTTGGGTCCGATCCGGCGCAGCGCGAGCATTAGGGCAGCCGGATCGGCAGTGTCGACGCCGGCCGCTCGGAGGCCGTCCAAAACCCGGCCAGCAAATCTTTGCGCGCCGTTGACGAGGATGTCGGCGTTGCGATCGACCTCGGCGAACGAGACGAGGTCGAACGAATCGGCGGCATGCGCCACCATTCGCGCCGCGAAGACCTGTGCGTCGATGATCTCCTCGACGTCGGGAATGCGCTCGTTCTCCGACACCGGCACGGGGTTGATGGCGTGGCCTGTATGGTGGCGGCGCAAGGCCCAGATATCCGCCTGGAGGTAACTCGCGAGGCTGGCGAAATTGCCGCCCGGGGTCGAGCGGTAGCTCACAGTATTTCCGAAAATCATGGTGCCGGGCCCGGCGGTCACCTTGGCCAGCGCTCGGTGGAAGGCGAGCCGCATGGCGGGCGCCGTGAAGTGATGGCCAAAGCAATGGCTCGTGCGCGCGCCGATCAGGGTTTCGACGATGTGCTTTTCGATCAGCACCATACCGAGCGTCGCGCTCATGTCGGCAAACAGCCCGGCAAAACCATCGTCGAGGTTGGAGTGGACCATGATCTCGACGGGCTGGGCGGCGATCAGGCCGAGCGCTTGCACGGTCGCCTCGGTCGTGGCCACGTCATCGTCCCATTCAGGCAGACGGAACGTGAAATATTGCCCGAGGTTGCCGATCGCCGTGGCGCCGGCTGCGAGCGCGTGTTTCGTATTGTCGAGCGCACCGGGCAGGCCGAGCATGAAATCGCCGAAATGGGCCGCCGCCGGCGCCGCATGCGCGATGCGCGCAAAATCCTCCGGGCCGTCGAGCACGATGCCGGTGCCTTTGGGACGACCGGCGCGACTCAGGGCCGGGTAGCCCATCGACCAGTCGAGCGTGATGCCGAAACGATCGACCGTCACGCCGCGGGCGCCGCAGGTGTCGAAGACCTCCGCAATGGCGCCGACGGTCCGATCGACGCTTCGGAACCCGATATGGGCATGCTGCATGATCCGCCCTTCGGCCGCGGCGGCGCGCTTGTAGTCGGCCTCGCAGGCCGCCCCGGCCCGATCCAGGAAGGGCGTCCGGCCGACCCGCCAGTCGCGCGCGAGCGCGCGGCCCTCGGCCACGAGTTCCCAGCCGGGGCGCAGGTTCGGCGGCGTAAGCGCCGCACGATCGAGTGGGGCGGCAGGCTCAGGCAAGCTGGAAGCCCAGAGCGAGCGGGTCGCGCGGGTCCACGAAAATCGTGTTGTGGCCGATAACCCGCGCCCAGCCGCCGATGCTCGGACGGATGGCGGGGCGGTCCGCGACGCGGGCCTCGCCCTCGACGCGGCAATGGAACAGGGTGCCAATGATGCTTTCGTGCACGAAATCATCGCCAATCTTGAGCAGGCCCTTGGCGACGCGCTGCGCCATACGGGACGAGGAGCCCGTGCCGCATGGCGATCGATCGATTCCCTTGGCGCCGTAGAAGACCGCGTTGCGGGCATGGGCCTCACGATGTTTGGGCTTGTCGGCCCACATGACATGGCTGACGCCGGCGATCCGGTGATCCTCCGGATGGACGGGGGCCACCGCGTCCTGCACTGCCGTGCGGACGATCGGGCTCCATTTCAGAATGTCGTCTGCGCTCATCGCGTCGAGTCCAGCCCAATTCTTCTGTGGCTCGATGATGGCGTAGAAATTCCCACCGTAGGACACGTCGACCACGAGTTCGCCGAGGCCAGGCGCCGCGACCTTAACCTCCGCAGCGTGGAGATAACTCGCGATGTTGTAGAGCCGAACCCTGTCGATGAAGCGTCCATTACGCTCATAGGTCACCTCGACCCGGCCGGCCGGGACCTCCAGCGCGAGACGCCCCTCGACCTTCGGAGTCACGAAGCCCTCCTCGAGCGCCACCGTCACGGTGCCGATCGTGCCGTGGCCGCACATCGGCAGGCAGCCGCTGACCTCAATGAACAGAACGCCCAGGTCGCAGTCCGCCCGCGACGCCGGGTAAAGGATCGAGCCGGACATAACGTCGTGACCGCGCGGCTCGAACATCAGGGCGCGCCGCACCCAATCGTGCTCGGCGAGGAATATCTGGCGCTTCTCGGCCATGTCGACGGCCGGTAGGACCGGCGCGCCGCCCGCCACCACGCGGACTGGATTGCCGCAGGTGTGCGCGTCGATGCAAAGGAAGGTGTGAGGATGGGTGGGAGCGGTCATGGTCAGGCGAACCGTGCGACAGAGAAGGGGGAGAGATCGACCGATGGCGCGCGTCCGATCGCGATGTCGGCGACGAGCCGGCCGGTGGTGGGGCCGAGGGTCAGCCCCAGATGGCCATGGCCGAAGGCATAGACGACGTCGCCCCGCCGCCGCGAGCGGCCGATGACGGGCAGGCTGTCGGGCGTCGCGGGCCGATGACCCATCCAGCGCACGGCGCCGCGCGGATCGAGATCGGGCAGGTAGCGGCGCGCCAGCGTCACCAGGGCGTCGCTCCGCCGGAAGTTCGGCTTGGCGTCGAGCCCCGCAAATTCCGCGGCGCCGCCTATGCGCAGGCCGATCGCCAGAGGCGTGGCGACGAACTGCCGTTCGGCGAAGATCACCTCTCGAGACAGCGTGACGCCGGGTGAAGGAAGCGTCGCATTGTAGCCGCGCTCGCTTTCGATCAAGACGGGGTCGCCGACCGTGCGCGCGATGCGGCCGGACCAGGCGCCAGCCGCCACGACCAGGGTGTCGAATGCGACGCGATCGCCTTGCGCGGTGACGACGGCGCGGCCCTCGATGCCTGTCGCCTCCAGCGGCAGCATCGCGACCCCTCGGGCCAGAAGCTGTTCGCGCAGCCGGTCGACGATGCGCTTGGGATCGGAGACATGCGACCATTGCGGCGTGACAACCGCGCGGGCGCTCATAGGGGCGAGCGCGGGCTCAAGCCGGCGGGCCTCCGCCGCGCTGATCGTCTCCACTTCGATGCCATGCCGCCGACGCATCGCGTGGGCTGGCGCATCGCGTTGGAAGCCGGCCTCGGTATCATAGACCCAGAGCGCGCCGACGCGGTGCAGGTCGGTCGTGAGGGAGAGTTCCTCCAGCAGCGACAGCATGTCGTCATAGACGGGCGCGAGCAGAGCCGCGAGGGCCCCAGCGATCCGCGTCGTTTCGGCGGCGGTACCGCTGCGCAGGAAGCGCGCGAGCCAGGGCAGCAGGTGCGGCAGATGGGCGGGGCGGAGCGACAGCGGACCAAGCGGATCGGCGAGCCATTTCGGGATCCGCCAGATCAGGCCGGGCGCAGCGGCCGGCAGAATCTCGGTGACGCCCAATCCACCTGCATTGCCGAACGAGGCCTTGTCGCCGGCGGGATCGCGGTCGATCACCGTGACGCTGTGGCCGTCGCGAAGCAGCGCGCGCGCTACGCTCAGGCCGATGATCCCGGCGCCGATCACCACGATGTGCGAGGGGGCGCTCACAGGACCACGGGCGCGAGAAGGCGCCGCACGGCGGCCGCGAGGCTCGCCGCCGTCAGCGCCGACGTCTTGGGATTGGCCGGCGAGGGCCGGTTGGCGAAGCGCATGGCGGCCGACCCGAGCTCGCTCTCCGCCTCGATCTCGTGCGTGTTGAGCGAGACGGCCGGATCGGCCACCACCCGGACAACCACGGGCGCGGGCGCCGCGGCCAACGCCACGGTGAGGCCGGCGTTGAGATTGCGCGGATACAAACGCGCCGCCTCGAAGGCCCCGCCCTCGAACAGGACGACCTCCGCGGCGAGAGTTTCTGGATCATGGCCCGCCGCGGTGAGTTCGGTACGCCAGGCGGCCGGCGGTTTTCGTGTGGTGTAGCGGACGGTAGCGCCGGCGCACCCGCGCAACGCTGCCAGATAGTCGAGCCCCCCGAGCGCCCCAGCCGGCACGATCAAGCGCCCGCCCCCGCGTCGCGCCGCTGCCTCCAGGCGCTCGAAGAGCGCGGGATCGCCCAGCGCTCCGGTGGAGGCCGCCACGACCGTGATGCCGGCGCCGAGCAGTACGGGCGCTGCATCGCGCAGGGCCGCCTGCCCCGCGGCCTCGACGACGACGACTGGGCATGCAGCCATCAGCGTCTCGACGTTCTCAACAACCCGGATCTCCGCCGGCACGGTGGGGCGCGAGGTCGAGCCCGCGCGAAGCTGCACGATCACGGCGTAACCCTCGGCGGTCAGACGGGCCGATAGGTCGCGCCCGATCGCGCCGAAGCCGATGATGCCCACAGAGGTCCGCGTCGCCATAGGGTTGGTCACCAGGCTGTGTAGCCGCCGTCGATCGTCATCGAACTGCCGGTGGCGAAGGAGGCCTCGTCCGACGCCAGCCAGAGGATCGCAGTGGCGATCTCGTGCGGCTCGCCCCAGCGGTTGGTGGGCGCCCGGGCCTTCAGCTTGGCCAGGAACGTGGTGGGATCCTCATGGGTCTCGACCATCTTCTCGTAATAGCTCGACCAGATCACGCCGGGCGCCACGCTGTTGACGCGGATATTGTCCGTCGCATGGTCGAGCGCCATCGCGCGGGTCAGCGCCGCGACGCCGCCCTTTGATGCGACATAGGCGACCCGGTCGGGAATGCCGACGCTGGCGATCGTGGAAGCCGTGTTCACGATGGCGCCGCCGCCCTGCGCAATCATAGGCGGGACGGCGTATTTCGAGCACAGGAATACGCCCTTCAAATTCACGGCCATGAGGGCGTCCCACTCGTCCTCCGGCGTGGTAACGACGTTGCCGCGGATGCCGTAGCCGGCGTTATTCACCAGGATGTCGAGGCGGCCGTGGCGCGCCAACGTGTCGTCGATCATGGCCTTTACCTGGGCGCCGTTGCTGACGTCCACTGTGAAGGCGGACGCGGCGTCGCCAAGTTCTCGCGCAACGGCCGCGGCCTTGTCGCCGTCGCGATCCGCGATCACCACCTTGGCGCCCTCGCGCACGAAAAGCGTGGCCGTGGCCTTGCCAATGCCGGCCGCCGCGCCCGTGATGAGGGCGATCTTGTTCTTGAGGCGCATGGCGGGCTCAGGGTTGACGCTGGTCGGCGGGCTGGGCCGCGAAAACGGTCCGCCGCTCGATTTCGAGAACGTTGGTTGGCCGCTGGAACGGTTCCGGATCGGGCTCGTTGTCCTGGCGCGGCCGCCCGATCATGCGGAAGAAATCCTCCAGGCCGTTGGGGACGATCAGCCACACGAAGCTCATCTCCTCCTCGCCCTCGTTAATGAACATGTGGCGGCGATTCTTGCCGATGAAGAAGGCGGAGCCGGGCGCCATGGAATGGTTCTCGCCATCGATGACGGCGCGGCCCTTGCCGCGCACCACATAGATCGCTTCCTCGTTGCGGTCATGCGCGTGCTCGCGGACGTAGCCGCCGACCGCCACTGTCTGGGTGCCGAGCCCGATCGGATGTTCCATCGCCACCCGATGCGGCGCGAAGATCACCTCAATGTGGCCGTTGGCAGGAACGGGCTGCCAATGGCTTTCAGCGGTTCCGGGCTGGACGACCAGTATCTCCCCCAACGTACCGCGAACCGGCGCGTCGGCTGCCTGTGCGACAGTAGATTGAGTCAACGACGCTCTCCTCATAATTGGATACTATTTCGAGAATAGTCTCGAGATTTCCGTGTTTCAAGTGCATAAAATAGGCAATTTATGCTGAAAATGCCCATAAATTGGGGTTGATACGGCCAAGGCCATCGATATGATATCCAATATGGCGAAAGAAATTGTCCCCAAGTCGGTGCGCACGTCGTTGACCGAGCAGATCACGACCGAGCTGCGCCGTCGCATCCTCAATGGCCAGCTCGCCGAGGGAACGACGCTGCGTCAGGAGCGGCTCGCGACGGAACTTGGCGTCTCACGCATCCCCCTCAGGGAGGCCATCCGTCATCTCGAGGCGGAAGGCCTCGTCGTCTCCGAACTGCATAAGGGCACAATCGTCTCCTGCTTGTCGCCAGACGAACTTGAGGAATTGTTCGGCATCCGCATGCGACTCGAGACCTGGTTGTTCGAGGCCGCGATCCCGCGCATGTCGCAAGCCGACTTCGACCAGGCCGAGGCCCTCATCGAGGAAGCCTCGAAGACCGGCGACGTCAGCAACTGGGGCGAACTGAACTGGCGGTTCCACGAGGCCCTCTACCGGGCGAGCGGAAGCCGCATCACGTTGAAGCTCCTGCGCTCTGTGCATGACAATGCGGCGCGCTACGTCAATCTGCAGCTGATGGTCATGCAGGACGTCGAGCGAGAATTGTCGGACCACCACGCAATGCTGGCCTATGCGCGCCTGCGCGACGTTGAGCGCGGTGTCGATATGCTGCGCCGCCATATCGCGCGCGTGTCCCGCAACCTGATGGCGTCGCTGTCCCGCGGCGCTGAGGAAGGCCTGAAACATATCGCCTGACGGCTGGTCGCCTCGCCGGCGGGCGGTCGCTTCGTATCGAATGGAAAGGAAAATCCAACATGCGTTTCGTGACCTTGACGTTGACCACCACGCTCCTTGCGACGCTATCGGGCGCAGCCTACGCCGACATTACGATCGGCAGCGCCGGACCGCTCACCAACTCGGAGGCCCTCTTTGGCGCCACCTGGATGAACGGCATGGAGCTGGCCCTACGCCAAGCCAATGACGCCGGCGGCATCGGCGGGCAGAAGCTCGTGCTTCAGCGGGAGGACGACGGCGGCGACCCCAAGCAGGGCACCCTGGTGGCCCAGAAGCAGTGCGACAATGCTGGCATGCTCGCAGTGATCGCCAACTTCAATAGCGGCGTCACCATACCGTCCTCCGACGTCTACCACCGCTGCGGCATGCCGCAGGTGACGAACTCGTCCAATCCGAAAGTCACCAAGGGCGGCTACGCCAATTTATTCCGGCCCATCGCCAACGACCTCTCGCAGGGCGCGGCTCCGGCCGATTACGCGCTGAAGACGCTCGGGGCCAAGAAGGCCGCCATCGTGCATGACAAGCAGGCCTTTGGGCAGGGCGTCGCGGAAGTGTTCCAGGACGTCTTCAAGAAGGGCGGCGGCGCCATCACCTCGTTCAGCGGCGTGGCCCAGACGGATGTCGACTTCAGCGCGCTGCTGACCACCATCAAGAGCGAGAATCCCGACGTCATCTATTTCGGCGGCATCATGCCGGCCGTCGGCCTGTTCGTGAAGCAGGCGCGCGAGTTTGGCATTACAGCCAAGGTGTTCGCAGCCGATTCCGCCTTCACGCCAGATTTCATCCAGGGAGCCGGCCCCGAGAACGCCGAGGGCGCCATCGTGTCCTTCCAGGCCCCGCCCTACGATTCCTCGCCGCAGCTGCAGGATTTCGCCAAGGCCTACAAAGCGGCCTTCAAGGAGGATCCCGGCCCCTATTCGGCCTATGGGTACATGGAAGCCCAGGTCGTGATCAACGGCATCAAGGCCGCGGGAGCCTCGCCGAAACGCGACACGATCGTCCCCGCCATCGCCAAGAGCGACTTCGACAGCCTCGTCGGCCACGTCTCCTTCCAGCCCAACGGCGAGCTGAAGCAGCCCTTCATCTTTCTCTACACGGTGAAAGGTGGCAAGTTCGAGCTGCTCAAGTAAGGGGGGTCAGCGATGGCGACGCTCGTCCTTCAGCAGTTGATCAATGCGCTGACGGTCGGCGCCATCTACGCGCTGATCGCCCTCGGCTACACGATGGTCTACGGCGTTCTGCGGCTGATCAATTTCGCCCATAGCGAAATGTTCACCGCCGGCGCTTTCGTCGCCCTCTTCGCGGCGGGCCTGCTAGGCGGCGTCACGGGTCATCCCGGCGTCGCGCTGCTGGCCGGGCTCGCCACCTTCGTGGCCATCGGTCTCCTCGGCGTCTCGGTCGAGGCGGTCGCCTATCGGCCGCTGCGGGGCACGTCGCGGCTCGCGCCGATGCTGTCGGCGCTGGGCATGGCGGTGGTGATCCAGAACGTCGTGATGCTGGCGGGCGGGCGCCGCCCGCTCATCTATCCCTCCTTCCTGCCCCGCGGCGTCATCAACGTCGCGGGCGCCATCGTGAGCTACAAGCAGCTCGCGATCCTCGCCGTGGCGTTGGTGCTGATGGTCGGGCTCGAGCTTCTCGTCAACCGCACGAGCCTTGGCGTGAAAATCCGTGCGGTGGCCGAGAGCGCCGAAACGGCCTCGCTCGTCGGCATCAACCCAAACCTGCCGATCGCCCTTATTTTCTTTGTCGGGCCAGGCCTCGGCGCGGTGGCGGGCATTCTTTATGCCTCCTATTATGGTGTCGCGACCTTCTCAATGGGTTTCGTCATCGGGATGAAGGCCTTCACGGCCGCGATCCTGGGCGGCATCGGCTCGATCCCCGGAGCCGTATTGGGCGGCCTGCTGCTCGGCGCCATCGAGACCTTCGCCACCGCCTGGATGCCGGCTCTGACCCACGGGGTCATCGGCACTGAATATCGCGACATTTTCGCGTTCTCGGTGCTGGTCCTCATACTGCTGTTCCGCCCCTCCGGCCTGCTCGGCGAGCATGTCAGCGAGGAGACCATGGTCTACAAGCGTGACTTCTGAAGTCGCCATAGCCCCGATCGGCCGCCGACCCGTCATCCGCGCCCTAGCCGCGATGGCGCTGATGCCGATCGCGGTGGTGGTTGTCGGCGTCTTCCTTCCCGCCTATCCGCTGCGCATCCTCGACCTCGTCCTGCTCTACGCCATTCTCGGCATGGGGCTGAATATCGTGGTCGGCTACGCCGGCCTGCTCGATCTCGGATACGTCGCCTTCTACGCGATCGGCGCCTACACCTACGCGCTGCTGGCGTCGCCTCAATTCGATCTGCACCTGCCATTTCTGCTGATCCTCGCGATCGGCGCAGGCCTCGCCGCGCTGGCGGGGGTGCTGCTCGGCATCCCGGTGCTGCGGCTGCGCGGCGATTACCTCGCGATCGTGACCCTTGGTTTCGGCGAGATCATCCGCGTGCTGATGAACAATCTCGACTGGATGACCAACGGGCCGCAAGGCATCGCCCGGATCGATGAGGCGAGCCTGTTCGGCTGGCGTGTGTCGACGCCGGTCGACTTTCTCTACCTCCTGGTGGGCCTTGCGGTGCTGACGTTCCTGTTCGTCTGGCGCCTGCAAGAGAGCGCCTTGGGGACCGCATTGGCGGCTGTCCGCGAGGATCAGGATGCAGCGCGCGGCTGCGGCATCGACACCACCGGGGTAAAGCTCATCGCTTTTGCGACCAGCGCCACCATTGGGGGCGTGGGCGGCGTCGTCTTCGCGTCCATGCAGCGTTTCGTCAGCCCCGAGAGTTTCACCTTCTGGGAATCCCTTTCGATCGTGCTCGTCGTCGTCGTGGGCGGTCTGGGCAATCCATTCGGCGTGATGCTCGGGGCCGGCCTGCTGGTCCTCGTGCCCGAACTGCTGCGCGCCTATGCCGATTACCGGCAGCTCCTCTTCGGCGTGGCCCTCGTGCTCGTCATCCTGGCCCGGCCGATGGGCCTCATCCGTCGCGAATACGGACCGAGTTGGTTCGCCCGCAAGCTGATGGCGCGCTGACGATGCTCATCTTCGATCATGTCACCAAGCGCTTTGGCGCCAATGTCGCGATCGACGACGCCTCGCTCACGATCCGGCCCGGCGTGATCACCGCCGTGATCGGCCCGAACGGAGCTGGCAAGTCGACCCTGGTCAATATGGCGGCAGGCTCGTTTCGCGCGACGAGCGGGCGCATCCTCCTCGATGGCGTCGAACTGCAGGGTCTGCCGAAATACAAGATCGCCCGCGCGGGTCTGAGCCGCACCTATCAGAACATCCGGCTTTTCGATGGCCTTTCGGTGTTGCAGAACCTCGAGGTCGCCTTGGTCCCGCGCTCGTTGCCGACGCTGATCGCGCAGGCGTTCTGGCTTGGCCCGGGCGCCGGCGCGGAGGTCCGCGACACCTGCATGGCCGTGCTCCAGCGGCTGGGCATCGCTCATCTTGCGGAGCGGCAGGCGGGAAGCCTCGCCTACGGGCAGCAAAAGATCGTGGAACTGGCGCGCGCGGTAGCGGCGCGCCCGCGCGCGATCCTGCTCGACGAGCCGGCTGCCGGCCTCAATCACGGCGAAACGGACGAGTTGAAGGCCCATATCCAGACTCTGCGAGGACCCGAACTCGCGATCGTGTTGATCGAGCACGACATGAGGCTCATCATGTCGGTGTCGGACGATATCTACGTCATGAATCGCGGCGCGGTTCTGGCCCACGGGAATCCTGAAGCCATTCGCGACAACCCGCAAGTGCAGGAGGCATATCTTGGCCAACCCGGAGCGATGGGGAACATCGAAGCCGCTGCTCGCGGTCGACGCAATCGAGTCCGGCTACGAGCGGGTGAAGGTCTTGCATGGGGTCAGTCTTGAACTCTTTGCAGGCGAGGTCGTCTGCATTATCGGCCCGAATGGCGCCGGCAAGACGACCCTGCTGCGCACCGTCAGCGGACTGTGCCGCCCGATCGCCGGCCGCATCGCCTTCAAGGGCGAGCCTGTTCAGGGCGCCAAGCCCTTTCAGATGGCCCGCCGGGGTCTTGGCCATTGTCCCGAGGGACGGCGCGTGTTCCAGCACCTCTCGGTCGAGGAGAACCTGATTGCGGGGTTTCTGCCGGGTCGTGGCAAGAGCCGTGCGGAGCTCTTCGAAGAGGTTTACAGCCTGTTCCCGATGCTGGGCGAGCGGCGGACGCAATCGGCAAGCCGTCTGTCGGGCGGCCAGCAGCAAATGCTCGCCGTCGCCCGGGCGCTGATGGGCAATCCCGAACTTCTGCTGCTCGACGAGCCCTCGCTCGGGCTCGCGCCCATCGTAATCCACCAGATATTCGAGATCGTGATCCGGCTTGCCGAACGCGGCGTCTCGATCATCCTGGTCGAGCAGAACGTCGACCTCTCGTTTGAGATCGCCGATTTTATCTACGCCTTTGAACATGGTCGCGTGCATTGCGCGGGGCCGGCCGATACGCTGCGTGGCGATGAGCGGGTGCGCGACTTGTACCTGCCTCGCGTGGCCTAGCGTAGGCGCGGGGGGCGGCTCCAGCGGAGTGACTGCCCGACCCGACTGAGATCATCAATTGGAACACGTCATCGAAAGGTCGCCGCCATGGAAGTCCTCAACCACGCTGACCATCCACTCGAACGATGGCGCGATGGCGTGATGACGCAGATGCGGATGTCACACCTGTTCGGCGGCCGTCAGCTCTGTATCTTCGATCAGTTCTGCGATCCCGGTCTCGGGGCCCCCACGCACGTCCACGCCGTCGAAGAAGTCCTGGAAGTGATTTCGGGCAGCGCCGAAATATGGGTGAACAGCGAGAAGTCGGTCGCCGGCGCAAATCAGTCTGTCCTTATACCGGCAGGCGCGTCGCATGGCTTTCGCAACATCGGAACTGAAACGTTGCACGTCCGCGCGACGCTTGCCTCGTCGATTTTCGAGGCTCAGTACGACAGTTCGAAGGAAACCAGCCGCCGTTGGTCGCCGACGCACGCGGCTATAGGTTGAGAACGCGCGAGCCCAGCCTCTCGCCTGCCGTCGCCAAGCTCGCGCTCGTCGCCTTGATAGTAAGGCTGCCAATGGCGAGGGTCCGCGAGCATCGCTTCTTCCATTGCTTGCCGCAAATTCGAACGCGCATCGCCGGTCGGTTCAGTCGCGATCATATCGAGGCCGTATAGGGCTTCCCGTAAGGCGAAGGTCAGTTCGGGTCCGACCTTCAAGATTGCGAAGCCAGTCCTGACGAGACCGTCAAGCGCATATTGCGGCTGATAGTCGGTGGAGTGCGCTTCGAACGCGAAGCCGGGCAGGTCGTAGAGTGCAGCACTCAGATCGCGCGCTGTCGTCTGGTCAAAGACATGGACCCAGTTATCCCCAAACTCGACACTTGGCTGCACGACAGCCGCAATAGCCCTCGAAAATGCGCCTTGGAGATTCAGCTTCGCGAAGGCATCTCGATGAACCTCGATCGTCCGGCGGACGGCATCGGAGCTGGTGATATCGATTGCATGGGAAGCGCTGACTGCCCCGCCTGGAAAGGGACTTCGGCGCCGATGACATAGATCGGCTTGCTTACAGCACCGGCCTCGGAGACGGCTGCTAGCGTTGCCGCGCGCCCGGTGGTGAGTTCGTCTGGGAGTGCTGGGGGCTCGCCAAGACAACCCATGCTGGCGTCGTGATGAATCTTCTCGAACCCCGCCCGAACGTAGGCTTCGACCATCATGGCCGCCTCATGCATGGCCTCTTCCGCCGCATGGTGCTTCCAGGGGTTTGGACCTAGGTGATCGCCCCCAAGGATCAGGCGCGAGGGATCGAAGCCGACCTTGTGAGCGGTGCCGTCCACCAATCTTCGAAAGTCGGCCGGCGCCATGCCAGTGTAGCCGCCGCGATGGTTGACCTGATTGTAGGTCGCCTCGATCAGTGCTGGCGCGCCACTCCCCATAGCCTGGCGCAGCGGCGCCTCGATCACCAGCGGATGTGCGGAGCAAACCGATGTGACGCCTCGGCCCGTCGAGGCGCCAGTCAATGCCCGCCATGATCTTGCGAGCTATTCCGATCGCATCGCGATCACTTCCGGCCTCACTCGCTGGCTCAGCGTCTTCCGTTAGGCCGTCCGCCTCCCTACCACTTTTCTGCACACCATTCCGGCGTGCGGACAAACGAGGAGATCATCATGCTTTCAGGACGCTTGGCTTTCCGCTGACGCAACTTTGGAGCGTCTGCGCCCATGCGGCTTGGATGCGACCGCCGTTTTCGAAAGCACGGCCTCGATGGTGTGGCCAGTTTTTTCGTAGTGACCGGTGAGAGCGCTCAGCGCTTCGGCGGATCGACGGCCGATTGTCGCCGCCATGATGACTTCGTGCTCGCCCATGACGTCCCTAGCCGAGCTGTTTTCTCGAAACAGGGTGGGTCGGCGATAACGCTCGGACTGCATGTAGAGCTTGGCGGCGATCTTCAGCAGCGACGGCGAGCCACATCCTGCAATCAAGGCGGTGTGGAAGTCGGCATGCCGATGCTCCAACTCTTCATGGGCCGCCGCGTCCGAACTGATCCGCTCCGAACTCCGGCGGAGCGCATGAAAGGCGGCGAGAATCGCGGCCTCCCAGAAATCATCTCCCTTGGCGATGGACCGCCGCAGAGCTTCGCGTTCGATCAGAAGACGGGTCGAGATCAGGTCCCACATCTCGTCGAGCGACACTGGCGCCACCCTGAAGCCTCTTAAGCTCGACAGCACGACCAGATGATCCGAGCTTAGGCGCGTCAACGCCTCGCGGATCGGGGAGAAACTCAACCCGTATCGCTCCTTCAAGGCTTCGAGGCGCAGGGGCTGGCCAGGATCGAACGCCCCGTCAAGGATGTCCCTGCGGAGTACGGAATAGGCCCGGTCCGCGAGCGAGACTTCGTGGTTGTCGGCCAAGCTCCGTTGAATAACGCTCATTTTATCGCTTCCATGAATCCCGGCTTACGGCCATTGAATATTTTATGCAATATCATTTTTTTATAAAATATGTTGACATAATGGGGGGCTGCCGTGCTTCACTGCCCGCGATCTCAGGAGATGATCATGTCGAGCGAGCGCGAGAACCACCGGGAAGATATTGCCGGCAGGGCCAATGTCGAAGATACGCCCGAGTTGCTGGCCTATTACAATGAACTCGATAGCCTCGACGCCGGCGCGCTCTGGACCGTCGCCAACAAGATCGAACCGTGGCAGCCAAAATCCAGTTCTGAGGCGGTACTGTGGCGTTACAAGGACCTGCGCGAGCATGTCCTTCGATCGGTGGATCTGGTGACGCCGGAGAAGGCGGGCCGGCGGGTCATCTATCTCAATAATCCCGGTCGTCGCGATGTGTCCGCCGCCGTCGGCTGGCTGTATTCTGGTCTTCAGGTGATGAATCCCGGCGAGCGCGCTTCCGCTCACGCCCATTCGGCTTCCGCGCTTCGCTTCATCATGGAAGGAACCGGCGCTTATACGATCGTCGACGGGCACAAGATGACGCTCGGCCGGAATGATTTCGTTCTCACGCCCAACGGCACGTGGCACGAGCATGCCGTGGAGGAAAGCGGGACGCCGTGCATCTGGCAGGACGGACTCGACATCCCGCTCGTGAATTGCCTGGAGGCCAACTTCTACGTCGTTCATCCGGATTTGACCCAGCCGGCAACTTTTCCGGTCGACGACATGTCCCACGCGTGGGGGGCTCCGGGCCTTCAGCCCATCGATAATGCGTGGTCGCAGGGCTATTCGCCCCTTCTCAAATACGAATGGGGCCCGACATATGAGGCGCTTCTGCGCTACTCCAAATCGACCGACGGTTCGCCCTACGACGGCGTGATGATGCGTTACATCAACCCAAGAACCGGCGGTCCGGTAATGCAGACCATCGGCGCCAGCATGCAATTGTTGCGGCCGGGAGAACGGACCAAGGCGCATCGGCACACCGGCAGCTACCTCTACCAATGCGCTAAGGGCGAAGGATATTCGATCATCGACGGCAAGCGGTTCAATTGGGGCGAGCGCGACATCTTCTGTCTCCCCGCATGGACGTTCCATGAACATGGCAACGCCTCGAACAGCGAGGACGCTTGTCTGTTCTGCTTCAACGACCTTCCCGTGATGACGGCGTTGGGGCTGTATCGTGAGGAAGCCTACGGCGACAACGGCGGTCATCAACCACAGTGAGCGGCGAAAATCTCTCTGGGCCGAGACGGAACGCTGGCGCCTTTTCGAGGAGCCTTGAACCTCGCGGCGCGGACCTTCCGATTGATCTGAAGCCGATCCAGACGATGTGGGACAGATGAAACTTGTTACTTACCGACGATCGATCGAAAGCCGAGCCAGGCTCGGAGCGCTGTCCGACGGCTTCGTCGTGGATGTCGAGGCGCTTGGGGCCGGCAGCGATTTAAAGCTGCCGTCCAACATGCTTGAATTCATCAGCAGAGGCCCTGCTGTGACGCGAGCGACTGCCCGGATTCTGCAGAAAGGTTTGGATGACTGGCCGATCGAAGCGGTCCTGCCCCTTTCCAATGTCCGGCTGCTCGCGCCTATCCCCGTCCCGCGCAAGAACATCTTCGGGATTGGGTTGAACTATGTGGAGCATGTCGCGGAATCGAGTCGCAGCCTCGACACGTCCAAAGACCTGCCCAAGCAGCCGGTTGTCTTCAGCAAGCCGCCCACGACCGTCATCGGCCCGGGGGACGCCATCCAGCATGACGCGGCCATCACGCAGCAATTGGATTGGGAGGTCGAACTGGCGGTGATCGTCGGCCAGACAGCGCGGCGGGTCGGTGTGGACCAAGCTCTCGATCACGTCTTTGGCTATAGCGTGATGATCGACATCAGCGCGCGTGACTGCCGCCGCGCCGGTCAGTGGATCGTGTCGAAGGGACAGGACACTTTCGCACCGTTTGGCCCCTGCATCGTGACGGCGGACGAAATGACCGAGCCGCACGGTCTCGAACTTTGGCTCAGAGTCAATGGCGTGGAGAAGCAAAGATCCAATACCCGACATATGCTGTTTAAGATCCCCGAACTCATCGCGGACCTCTCATCCGTCATGACGCTCGAACCCGGCGACATCATTGCGACAGGAACGCCCGATGGCGTTGGTGCGGGACGGACGCCGCAGGAATGGTTATGGCCCGGCGATGTCGTCGAGGCTGGGATCGAAGGAATCGGGTCGATCCGCCATCCGGTTGTCAGAGCCTGACGATTCACTTCACAGCAATGAAGGGCCGGTACCTGGATGCGCAGTTTCGATTTCGAATCGATGACCGCCGAGGCCTGCTACAGACTTATGGTCTCGAGCATCGTTCCCCGGCCTATCGCCTGGGTTGTCAGCCGATCGGGCGCTGGCGTGCTCAACGCGGCTCCCTATTCATTCTTCAATATGATGGGCTCGGAGCCGCCGATCCTGGCCATCGGCGCGCTGCCTGGTCGCATCGGACACAAGGATACGGTGGCCAACGTCATGGAAACGGGCGAGTTCGTCGTGAATCTCGTACCTGACAAGATGAAGGAAGCGATGAACGCCACGTGCATCGACGCCCCTCCTGAGATTGACGAGTTGGCTCACGCCGGAATCGAGACGACGCGCAGCACGAAGGTCGGGCCGCCGCGCGTCAGAGACTCGCCTGTGGCGTTCGAATGCCGGACGCTCCAATTGATCGAAACTGGCCCCTGCCAGACGCTCATCCTGGGTCAAGTCGTCATGGCGCACTTCGCCGAGGCGGTTTTGATCGTCGGCGACCGACCGCGCGTGCAGACGGAGGCGATGAACCTCATCGGGCGCATGCACGGCGCGGACATGTACGTTCGCACGACGGACCTTTTCTCCATGCCGCGTCCGGTTTGGCCCGCAAGTTCGGCCCGCTAGTTGCCGAGAAGGAGATTGACTATGTCGACATCGGTGTGCGTCGCCGTCGTACGGCGGACCATTGTTTCGACGGCGGACTGAGTTTATGCCCGACGCTCCGATCTATGACGCCGACTTCTACTCAAACGATTTCATACGAAATCCTTGGCCGCACTACGCCCGGATGCGGGAACTCGGGCCGGTGGTTTGGCTGCCGCGACACGAGAATTTCGCGCTGGTCCGTCATGCCGAAGTGGCCGACGCCTTGAGGGATCATGACACGTTCATCAGCGGCCGCGGCGTCGCCGCTGATCCGCTCGCCAACGAGGTCACGCGTGGAAACTCCGCGGCATCCGACGGAGCGCGGCACCACGCCATCCGGCAAGCGACTTCTGCTCCGCTGTTGCCAGGCGCGCTTGATCAAATTCGCCCGCTCATCAACGAATCGGCGGAACAGCTAATCGATCGACTTGTCGCCGTAGGCGACTTCGAAACGATGCGCGACTTGGCGACTCATTTGCCTCTCACCATCGTCCGGGACCTCGTCGGGCTACCCGACTACGGCCGCGAGAACATGCTGCGCTGGGCCAATGCGACTTTCGATTTGCTCGGCGTGCAGAACGCTCGCGGCAAGGCCGCGCTCGCCGTTTTCCTCGAGCAACGCAGGTTCGCACAGACGCAAACGCCTGCAATGCTCAAATCAGGAAGTTGGACGCGCCGCCTATTCGATCTTGTCGATGAGGGCGCCCTACCCGCCGAACTCGCGCCGGTGTCGATGCGAGATTATCTGAACCCCAGCCTGGACACGACGATCTCGGCGACGGGCCAGTTGATCTGGCGACTCGGGAAGAATCCGGACCAATGGGCGCTGCTGCGCGCGCGTCCAGAATTGGCGCGCAGTGCGGCGAACGAGGCTGTCCGCATGGCCTCGCCGGTACGCTCGTTCTGTCGCCACACAGCGCGCGACGTCGAGGTGAGCGGCACGATGATCCCGGAAGGCGCGCGCGTCATGATGGTGTTCGCTTCGGCGAATCGGGATGAACTTGTCTTCGAGAGGCCGAACGATTTCGACATTACCCGCAACCCACGCCACCATCTCGGCTTCGGCAGCGGCATTCACATGTGCGTCGGGATGCATCTGGCGCAAATGGAGATGATCGCGCTTCTCGAAGCCATGATCCCGCGCGTCGAAGCGATTGAGGTCGGCGAAGCCATTGTCGGCCTCAACAACACCATCTACAGCTTTTCATCCTTGCCGACCAAGTTCATTCCCCTATCGGCAGCATCGGAAAGCTGGAGGTCGAAACAAGCCCTCGAAGCCCCTTGGGCGGAGCTAACGCCGCTCATGGGTCGCGTCATCGCGCGCGAGCGGCTGACGGACGACACGATGAGCTTCGAGATCGAGCCGGCGGGCGGCGACGTCTTCCCATCTTGGTCGCCCGGCGCGCACATCGATATCCATGTCCGGGACGGGGTCGTTCGGCAATACTCTTTAACGGGACCGACAAAGCTCGGGCGCTACCTTATCGCGGTGCAGCGCGACCCCCAATCACGCGGCGGCTCCGAGGCCATCCACGCGAAGTTTGAGACCGGCGGCGCGGTCAGGCTGTCGCGCCCTCGCAATCATTTTGCGCTCGATGAAACAGCCAGCCGCTACCTCCTCTTCTCCGGCGGCATCGGCCTGACGCCTATCCTCGCGATGGCCTGGCGGCTGCACGAACTCGGGCGAGCGTTCACCTGGCACGCTTCGGCGCGCAGCAGATCTCGGCTGGCCTGGGCCGAACAAATCGAGACGCTGCCGTTCCGGGAAGACATTCGACTACATTTCGACGACGGCGGCGCCGAGCAGGCGCTCAACGCGGCCTCGGAAATACGAAATGCGCCGGCCGGCGCGCTGATCTATATCTGCGGCCCTCGCGGCTATATGGATTACGTCGCGGGAGCCGCGCGCATTGCTGGAATCCCAACCGAGCAAGTGCGCCAGGAGCACTTTGGGGCGGAGATCGACGTCAACGGCGACCCGTTTACCGTCATGGCCGCAAGATCAGGGCGCCGAATCGAGGTTGGCCCGGCCGAGACCATTCTCGCGGCGGTCACTCGAGCCGGCTATCGCGTTGAGACAGGTTGTCGGAATGGCGTGTGCGGTAGTTGCCTGACGCGCGTTATCGAGGGTCGGCCGGATCACCGCGATATGGTGCTGACAGATGCGGAGAAAGCCGAGAACGACAGAATAGCCGTCTGCTGTTCGCGATCTAAAAGTAGAGTTATCGTACTGGATATTTGATCTCTTCGGGCACGAAACGGGGAATAAGCGGGCGGCGCGCTAGTCAATCGCAACGCATCCAGTAATTTGCGGCCTCGTGCGCGCGACAGCGCGGTTTAATAACGCCCTTTCACCAAGGCGCAGCCGGACGAAACGCAGGCATTCCACTCACAATTTTATACGAGTCGCAACGGCCATAGGCTATCCCTCGGCGCCGCCTCTCGAACGCTCTATCATTAGCTCGGTCAAAGACCTACAACGTCGATTGGCGTCGAGCTCCCCGCCGATTAATGGCCGGATCGACGTTGAGTCACACACTTCGTCGCAGTGACGCTTCAATCTCGCCGCTGGAGGACCTGTCCATGGCGCCGTTGCCCTTCGCGCCCCTCGAATATGAGAATCGTCTGACTAAGATTCGACGGGAGATGTCGAATCGAGGACTGGATCTGCTGATCGTCAACGATGTCGCCAATCAGCATTACATCACCGCTTACGACGGCTGGTCGTTCTATACGCCGCAGGTGGTTCTGGTTCCGGCGGTCGGCGAGCCGGTCTGGATCGGCCGAGCCATGGATGCGGCAGGCGGCAGGCTCACCGCCTGGATGAAAACCGAAAATATTGTGGGATTTCCGGAAGACCATGTTCAGCAGCCGGACCGTCATCCAATGGACTGGATCGGACAATGGATCGCCGCGAAAGGCTGGGGCAGCGGCCGGATCGGCATCGAGCTCGAAGCCTATTATTACTCGGCCAAGGCGCATGCGCGGCTGACGACGGCATTGCCGAATGCGCAATTCATCGATGCCGATCTGCTCGTCAATTGGATTCGCGCGGTAAAGTCGCCGGCCGAAATTGCGTATTTGCGCCAGGGCGCCTGTCTGGCCGAAGCCGCTGTCCGGAAGGCTTACGAGATCATCGAACCGGGCGTTCGAGAATGCGACGCCGTCGCGGCGATTCAGGCGGCTCAATATGGCGGCCATCCGGACTTTGCCGGCGATATTACGGCGTTGCCGCCGACGATTCTGGCCGGAGAGAACGCGTCTGCGCCGCATGTCATGTGGAGCAATCGTCGGTTTGCAAAGGGCGAGACGGTCGCGTTGGAACTGGCCGGGGCGTGTCGGCGCTATACCGCCGGCCTCGCCCGGACCATGCAGCTCGGCGACAAGCCACGTCAGGTCGCCGATGTGGAAAACGCCGTCCTCGAAGGCATGGACGCCGTCCTCCGCGCTATGAAACCCGGCGCGCACGCCCATGACGTCGAGGCGGCATGGCGCGACGCGATCGGACGCCATGGCCTCAAGAAGGAATCGCGGATCGGCTATTCCATCGGCGTCGCTTATCCGCCGGACTGGGGAGAGCACACCATCAGCTTGCGGCAGGGCGACCGCACCGTGCTGGAGCCCGGCCATGTCCTGCATGCGATTCTCGGCATGTGGATGAATGGTTGGGGCATCGAGATCAGCGAGACGATCCTCGTCACCAAAACGGGCTGCGAGACGTTGACGAACCTGCCGCGCGACATCTTCGTCAAAGCTTGAGGAACGAAAATGCCGGACCGGACCACCAATGTTCCCGGGCTCGACCAGGCTTTGCTCGCCGAGATGATCACCGCGCGACGACATCTGCACGCCCATCGCGAGCTGTCGAACGAGGAGCGGGAAACCCAAGCCTTCATCCGTAACCGGTTATGTGAACGTGGGCTCACGCCGCGGCCTGTCCCGGGCGCCGGCATTGTCGTCGATGTCGTCGGCGAAGCGGGGCTATCCAATCGAAAGCTTGCGCTGCGGGCAGACATCGACGCCTTGCCGATTGTAGAGGCAAGCGGTCTCTCATTCGCCTCGACCCGCCTTGGCGTCACGCACGCATACAATCATGGCGCACATACCGCCGTGGGGCTGGGCTCCGTGTCGACGAAAACGCCATGGCGCTCGGGACCGCCGTGCTCGGCAGACGGCAGTAAGGTTTATCAGTCGATCGATCGCCTGATTGCCGTTGACGGTTGAAGCCGATCCCGTGCAGGCTTCGATGTGGACGCCCTTGGTCGTCTCCGCGAGCAAGACCATGCGAACGCTTTGTTCGATGATGCGCGCGAACATCGGCGACACGGAAGATCGATCGCCCGTCACAGGTCTCGTCCGTCGTGCACGTCTGGTGCTCTGCACCGCCGTTGGTTCCTGTCGCGAGAACAAGCGCTTGAGTCGGCGTTGCCGCCGCTGTATTCGGATGGATATATCGCGAAAAGAACGAGGACGCCATGGACCAGCCGCTCGGCCATCATGATGAGGCAGCACGCGCCGAGGCGCTGATGGGAGCCGAGCGCATGGCGCTGAGGCTGCTCGATGCGATTGAGGCGGCCGAATTCATCAGGGCGGGGCGGACTGAACGCGAGATCGAGTTGGATATCCGCACCCTCGCCAAGGAGCAATTCGGCATCGAGCGCGATTGGCACAAGCGCATCGTGCGCGCCGGCATCAATACGCTCTCTGTCGCCGCCGACAATCCGCCGATCCGGATGGTGGAGGATGACGATATCGTCTTTCTCGACCTTGGCCCGGTGTTCGAGGAATGGGAAGCCGACGTCGGTCGCAGCTATGCGGTGGGCGGCGATCCCAGCAAGCATGCGCTCTGCCAGGAGTTGCCGCGCCAATTCGAGAAAGTGAAGCGCCATTTCGACACAAGTCCAGGCATTACCGGCGCCGAGCTCTATGCCTTTGCGTGCGCTTCGGCCGAGGAGGCCGGCTGGAAGTTCGGCGGCAAAATCGCCGGCCATATCGTCGCCGAATTCCCCCACGCCCGTATCCCCGGCGTCAAGCAGATCCACCATGTCAGCCCCGAGAACCCAGAGCCTATGCGCGATCTCGACACCAACGGTCGTGTGCGGCACTGGATCCTGGAGATCCACCTGGTTTCGTCTGACAAAGCGTTCGGCGGCTTCTACGAACGCCTGCTGGCAGGCGACATGCCATAATCATCCTTCCGCGAACCTTCGAATTGAGGCGAACTTGGAGCCCACAGACCCGCGGACTTCGCTGCTTTGCGTGCTGTCTCGCTCACGCGATGAAATCTTGCACCAGATGCCCTGGCGCCACCTCGCGGTAGAGACGCGGCTGCGGCAGGTAATCGGCCGGTCGCAGCGGGCTCGGAACCTCCTCATTCGAGACGCCGCGCCTGGCGGCTCGGCGCGCCGGGTCGAGCCCCGGCGCCGCCGCGATCAGCTTTTTGGTGTAGGGGTGACAAGGGTTCTCGATGATCGCGGCGCGCGGACCGATCTCAACGATCTCGCCGAGAAACATCACCGCGATGCGGTGGCTGATGCGCTCGACGACTGCAATGTCGTGAGAGATGAACAAAAAGGCGAGGCCCATCTCCGCCTGGAGGCGCATCATCAGGTTGACGACGCGCGCCTTCACCGAGACGTCGAGGGCGGACACCGCTTCGTCCGCGACGATCAGCTTCGGCGCCAGCGCGAGCGCTCTGGCGATGGCGACGCGCTGGCGCTGGCCACCCGAGAACTCATGCGGGTAGCGTTCCGCCATGTCGGGCGTCAGGCCCACCTTGCGTAATAGATCGGCCACGCGGTCGGGCGCCTCGCGCGGCGGGGCGATTCCATGGACGATGATAGGTTCGGCGATGGCGGCCCCGATGCTTTTCCTGGGGTTGAGGCTCGCGAACGGGTCCTGAAAAATCATCTGCATCCGCCGACGCATCATACGCAGGCCCTCTCGATCGAGGGCGCGAACATCCTGCCCCTCGAATAGCACACGCCCGCCGCTCGGCTCGACTAGCCTCAGAAGCGAGCGGCCGATTGTGGATTTGCCGCAACCGGATTCGCCGACAAGGGCAAGCGTCTCGCCAGCATGCAGCGAAAAGGACACATCCTCGACCGCATGCACGCGGCCCGACACCCGGCCGAAGATTCCGGAACGGACGGGAAAGCGCGTAACGAGGTTGGTCACTTCGAGAATCGAGCGGTGAGCGGGGGGAGAGGCGCGGGCCGCCTCGCTCTCCCTGTCCACCCGCGCGAAGACGGAGTTCGGTGCGACCTCTGCGCCTTCGATCTCCGGAAAGGGCTTTGGCAAGGGCTCGCTCTTCATCGAGCCTAGGCGGGGAACGGCGGCCAGCAGCGCCTGGGTATAAGGATGCCGTGGTTTCTCCAGCACTTGCGCGGCCGCGCCTTCCTCAACCTTCTTGCCCTTCCACATCACCACGACGCGATCGGCGATCTCGGCGACCACGCCCATGTCATGGGTGATGAAGACGACCGCCATACCCTCCTCGTCCTGTAACAGTTTGATGAGTTCGAGGATCTGGGCCTGCACCGTCACGTCGAGCGCAGTGGTCGGCTCGTCGGCGATGAGCAGCTTTGGATTGCAGGCGAGCGCCATCGCAATCATGACGCGCTGGCGCATGCCGCCCGAAAAGCGGTGCGGATATTCATTTAAGCGCTGGCGCGCGGCCGGCATGCGCACGCGTTCGAGGATGCGCAGCGTTTCAGCCTCGGCCGCTTTGCGGTCGAGCTGGCGATGATAGATCAGCGCCTCCGCGATCTGGAAGCCGACGGTGAGCACCGGGTTGAGGCTCGTCATCGGCTCCTGGAAGATCATCGAGGCGACATCGCCGCGCACCTCGCGCATCTCCTTTTCCGACAGCTTCAGGATGTCGCGCCCGTCGAGGCGTATTACGCCCTCGACCCGACTGTTGGCTTGTGGCAGCAGGCGCATGACGGAAAGCGCCGTGACGCTCTTGCCAGAGCCGGATTCGCCAACCACCGCCACGGTCTCGTGAGGACCGACATCGAAAGACAGGCCCTCGACGACCGGCCGCCAGACGCCGTCCGCGCGAAAGGAGACCGAGAGATCGCGGATGGAAAGAACAGACTCGGACGCGGCGCTCACGTCTCATTCCTGAGCTTGGGATCGATCGCATCGCGCAGTCCGTCGCCAAGAAGGTTCAAGGCGAACACCACGATCAGGATCGCGACGCCGGGCGCTATCGCGAGCCATGCCGAATCGAGGATGTTCTCGAAACCTTCGCGGATCATGCCGCCCCAGGTCGGCGTCGGCGGCTTGAGGCCGAGTCCGATGAAGGCGAGGGAAGCCTCGGTGCGGATCGCGTTCGCCAGCCAGAGCGTGGCCATCACCAGGATTTCGGGGAAGATGTTCGGCAGAATGTGGCGAGTAAGAATGCGCGTGTCAGAAAAGCCAAGCGCCCGGCCGGCCTCAATAAAGTCCCGCCCTTTCATCGCGATGGTCGGCGCCCGCGCGATGCGGGCGAAAGTCGGTATCGATGTCAACGCAATGGCAGCGATAATGTTCGGCATGGACGGGCCGAGCATTGCTACGATAATCAGCCCGAGGATCAGCGAGGGAAAGGCGAGGAGCATGTCCATCGCCTGCATCGCGACAGCATCGAAACGACCGCCGCGCCAGCCGGCCAGCATGCCGATCGCCGTCCCGAGCGCCATCGCGATCAGCGTCGCGCCGACGCCGATGATGAGCGAGACGCGGGCGCCGTAAAGCAACCGGGAGAGCGTATCGCGGCCGAAATAGTCAGTGCCCAGAAGATGATCGGTCGTCGGCGGCTTCAGCCGATCAAGGATGTCTTGCTCCAGCGGATCATGGGGCGCGAGCAGCGGCGCGAAGATTGCGGCGAGCACCACCAGGATGACGATCACGAGACCGATCCAGGAGGCCTTGTTGGCGTTGAAAGCGCGCAACAATGCCGAGAGGCCAGTCGGCGGCCGCGACGGCGCGGGGGTTAGAACAATCTCCGTCATGCGAGCTTCACCCTGGGATCGACGAGGCCGTACGCAAGATCGGACAGAAGATTCACGACCACCACGGCGAGGGTGTAGATCACCATCATCCCCTCCAGCATCGTGTAGTCGCGCTGGTTCAGGGCGCCGACGATTAGCTTTCCGAGGCCCGGTCGGCTGAACACGATCTCGGTCAGCACTGAATTGCCGATCAGGGTCGACAGATAGAGCCCGGCCACCGTGATGATCGGGATCAGCGCGTTGCGCAGCGCATGCCGCCAAACGACGATCCGCTGCGGCACGCCCTTGGCGCGCGCCGTGCGCACGTAATCCTCCGACAGCACTTCGAGCATGGCCGAGCGCGTCACGCGCGTGATGTAGGCGGCGCTATTCAGGCCGAGGCTGATCGCCGGCAGGGTGATCGACTGCGTCCACGCCTGAAGGCTGCCTTTATGCGCCGAGATTACCGGAAACCAGCGCAGCTCGATGGCGAACAGGAACAGTAGAATGATGGCGGAGACGAAGGCGGGAAAAGAGAGCCCCGCGAGCGAGGCTATCCGCACGATATAGTCGGCCAAGCGGTTGCGCCGCACCGCCGCCCAGACGCCGAGCGGCACGCCGATGGCAATGCCGAGCGCGAGCGAGACAAGCGTCAGTTCGATGGTCCAGGGCAGAACGTTGAGGACCTCGGCGAGCACCGGCTGTCCGGTCATCATCGACACGCCCCAGTCGCCGCGCAGCGCATTGCCGAGAAAGCTTGCATATTGCAGCAGGATCGGCTGATCGAGGCCGAGCCTGACATGCATCGCCTCGATCGCCTCGCGCGACGCCTGGTCGCCGAGGATGAGTTGCGCCGGGTCGCCCGGCAGGATGCGCACGATCACGAAAACGAGCGTGAGCACCGAGAACAGCGTTACGAAAGCGAAGGCGATACGGCGGATGAGGAAGGCGGTCATGGTCGATCATCCAGCCTTGCCGCCCGCGAAGGGGCCGCTCAATTCAGGAAATGCGTCTTCTCCGTGACCGGCGGCGCGAGATTGAGCGAGCCTTTCAGCTCGTAGCCAAGATCGAGATTGTCCTTCCAGGCCCAGAGCTGGAGCTGTTCGTAGACGGGGATGCCACAGACAGCCTTGATGATCTTTTCCTGCGCCGTCTTCCAGAGCTCTTTCTGCTTTACTGAGTCAGGCTCGACGCGCGCGGCGCGAATCTCGTCGTCCGCGACATTGCAATGCGAGAAGTTCGTCACCGCCTTGGGCGTGCCGACGATCGAGGCCGAATCATAGAATTGGGTGAGATAGACGTCGGCGACCGGAAAGCGCGCCGCCTGATAATGCACGAGCGGCGACATATCCTTACGGATCTGGGCGTGGTAGGTCGCGTGCTCGACGAGTTGGATGTCGAGATTGACGCCGACTTTCTTCAACTGCGCCTGAGCCGCTTCGATGAAAGTTTCCATACCGGTCAGCGTCGTGTGGATGGTCTTGACAGGCAGGCCGTCGGGGTAGCCGGCCTCGGTCAGGAGCTCCTTCGCCTTGGCGGGGTCATAGGGGAAGAGCGGCGCATGCTCGTCCGTGCCGAGATAGCCTGATGGCACGACCGAGACCGCCTCGCGCGACGAGCCGGCGCCCTTGAAGGCAACGATCGACTTTCGATCGATGGCGTAGGCGATGGCCTCGCGCACGCGGATGTCGTCGAGCGGCTTGACCGTGATATTGAGGAACAAAGTCGACAATTCGCCGGGCTCCATGGCCAGCACTTTGACTCCCTCCAACTGCTTGGTGCGATCGACCCAGGACTGGTCCTGTTTGCCGTAGATCATGTCGAGCTCGCCTGACTGAAAGGCGAGATCGCGGCTCGAATCGGAGGGGATATAACGATACATAATCTCGTCGAGCATCGGCGCGCCGCGGAAATACTGTTTGTTGGCAACGAGGCGCACATATTGCTGCGGCTGATACTCTGCGAACATGAAGGGGCCGGTGCCGATCGGCTTCTTTGAAAAGCCGTCGCCCATCTCCTCGGCGGCCTTCTTGCACACCATATTGCCGCCGTTGATGTTGGCGACATAGCCAAGGAAGCCCGCAACCGGGTTTTTCAACGTGATCTTCAGCGTGTATCTGTCGAGTGGATCGGCGCTGGCGATGCTGGAGAAGTCGTTCGAATAGGATGAGGTGTTCTTGTTCGCCGCGCGCTTGATCGAATAGGCCGCGTCCTCGGCGGTGAACTCGCCATAACCCCAATGGCATTGCACGCCTTGGCGGATGTGGAAAGTCCATTCCGTGCCGGCGGGATTGGACGTCCAGCTTTCGGCGAGGTCGGGCTCGATCGTGTCGGGACTGATCTGGCCAGGCTTCATGCGCACCAAGCCATTGAAGATATATTGTAGCAAGCCCTTGTCCGGCGTCGTCGAGGCGACATGCGGATCGAGCTTACCGGCGTCGGCCGAACCCATGCCGATCACGAGCGTCTTTTTCTGCGCTTGCGCCCCGCCAGCGGCCAGGAGCGCCGCGACGACGAGTGTTGCTCCAAAAATTTTCATCATGGGTTCATGCTCCTCACCGCTGCAGCGATTATGGCCGCAACTGGCATGCGGACGCAAGGGAAGCGGGCGCGCTCGACAAGCTTCCCTATCCATTCATAAAAGTTGGCGCTGCGATAGGGTGTCGGATTTCCGATTACGAATTAAAAGTCTCCGCGCATCGGCGGCGAAGCAGTCGACTCCCTCTTGATGAGCGTGGTCGCGAGGATGCAACGACGTGGCTCCGTACGCGTTCCGCCGATGCGTTCGATCAGCATGCGAGCGGCCTCGAACCCGAGCTGGTAGGATGGCTGCGCAACAACTGTGACAGCAGGCGAAACTACGCTCGTCCAGTCGGCGTCGTCGAACGCGACGAGCGAGAGCTGCCGAGGAATGGCTAATCCCAGCCCTTTTGCCGCCCGGAACACCTCCAAAGCGATCTTGCTGTCGGATGCGACGATCGCTGTCGGCCGATCTGGCGCGCTAAGAAGGTCGGCAATGATTGCCTGCGCGGTCGCGGTATTGTTCGCGCCGAGTCGGATGTAGCGGCCAGGTTCGGGCAACCCGGCCAAAGTCGACGCCTCCAAAAAGCCCGTGATCCGGCTGCGCACGGTCGCGAGCGCGATTTGTTCTGGGCTCTCGTAGGAAACATCCGCCGCGGCCGTGGCGGTGACATAGGCGATACGGCGGTGGTCCGCCAGGATGAGAAGTTGCGTCGCATCGCGCGCCGCCTCCTGATTATTCACGATCGCCACGTCGACCAGCAGTCCCGGCGCCTCGCGATCGAGAAGAACGAGAGGGCAGCCCTGCGCTCGAGCATCCTCAAGATGAGCTTTGTCATGCATCGTGGCCGGCGCAACGATCAATCCGTCCACTCTCTTGGCCAAAAGCACCGCGACGGCCGCGCGTTCAGTGGCGATCGTTTCATCGGAATTGGAAAGAATCACGTCGAAGCCGGATTGCGCCGCGCAGTCGCTGAGCCCCCGCACCGCCGATCCGAAGAAAGGATTCTCGATGTCTCCGATAATGACGCCGATCGTGCCCGAACGGCCGGTCGCCATGGTGCGCGCGAGTTCGTTGGGGCGATAGTCGAGACGCCGCGCAGCCTCAAGAACTTTCAATTTCACCGCGGAGCTGACCGAGCCATAGCCGCCTAGCGCCCTTGCGGCGGCGGCCTTTGAGACATTCGCCGCCGCCGCAACATCGGCGACGGTTGCGGGGCGTTTTGCTGCGAACCTTTCGTGCATTGGGCGCTCTATTGGGGCCACATCTCTAGCGTTTGCAGAAATGAATTGATGAGACCGGTCTCATTTGGTATTGAGACCGGTCTCTATTATAGTCGGAGGGACTAAATGGACAAGGTCAACCGTAGAAGAGCATTATTTTCGGCAGCCCTTGGCTACTTGGCGCTGGCGGCGCCAGGCGCCGGCTTTGGCGCGCCGGCCAGCAACCCTTACGGCCTTCTTGATCCGACGACGATCAGCGTCGGCAGCATGGGCGACGCCAAGCCCTATGCGTTCACGGATGCGAACGGTCAGTTCAGCGGATTCGACGTCGAACTTTTCCGCGATGTTGCGCGGCGATTGGGCTTCGACAAAGATCACGTCACCTTCACGGGCCAGGATTTCTCTGCGCTGCTGCCCTCCGTGGCCAATGGTCGGTTCGACGTCGCCGTCGCCGCGATCGGAACGACCGACGCCCGCAAGAAGACGGTCGACTTCTCCGACGGTTATCTCGCGGGCTATTTGACGGTGTTGGCGGCCGGCGACGCCATCAAGAGCGCCGACGATCTTGCCGGCAAGCGCTTGGGAGTCGTGCAAGGCACGCTGCAGGAAGCCTATGCGAAGGCCCATTTCGTCAAAGCCGACATCGTCAACTTCCCCGACAACAATTCGGCCATCTCCGCGCTCAATAGCGGATCGATCGACGCGCATTTCCTCGATTACGAAGCGGCCAAACAATATGCCGAACGGTTCAAGGGGCTGGGTCTGGCCATCAACATTCCCTCATTCGACGCGCCAGCCGGCTTCGTCGTCAAGAAGGGCAATGACGCTCTCCGCGAGGCGCTCAACAAGGCGCTGCACGAGGCCATGCAGGACGGAACCTGGAAGACCCTCTACGTCAAGTGGTTCCCCGGCTCGCCGATGCCGGAGCAATATCTTCCCAAGAAGTAGCCGGCCCTGTGTGCGACTATGAGCGAGCACAAGGCGAAGCGGCTCACTTTCGCGCGGTGAGGCCTCGGTTGGAAGGACCTTCGCCCGCTTGTTGAGGATGTCTGCCGATGAGTTGGTTCGAAGTGATCAGTCGGAGCTTCTTCGACTGGCGGGCCATGGCGGATGTGCTGCCGAACATGGTGTTCGTCGGGCTGAAGAACACACTGCTGCTGGCTATCGCCTCGACGCTTCTTGGCATCGTCATCGGCATGGTTCTGGCTGTGATGGGGATATCGCGCTCGGCATGGATCAGAGCGCCGGCGCGAGTCTATACCGATATTTTCCGCGGTTTGCCGGCGATCGTGACGATTCTTCTGATCGGACAGGGCCTCGCCCGCCTCGGACGCCAGATCTTCGGGCCTTCGCCCTACCCGCTTGGCATCCTCGCGCTCAGCCTCATCGCGGGCGCCTATATCGGCGAAATCTTTCGCTCTGGGATTCAGAGCGTCGAACGAGGCCAGTTGGAAGCCTGCCGCGCCTTGGGGATGACCTATGCCCTTGGTATGCGCCTCGTCGTCATTCCGCAGGGCGTGCGGCGCGTGCTGCCGGCTCTCGTCAATCAGTTCATCGGGAACATCAAGGACTCGAGCCTCGTCTATTTTCTAGGTCTGTTGGCCTCCGAACGGGAACTCTTCCGGGTCGGACAAGACGAAGCCGTGGTGTCGGGCAACCTCTCGCCGCTCATGTTGGCAGGCATATTCTACCTCCTCATCACCGTACCCCTGACCCACGTCGTCAACGCGATCGACAACCGGCTTCGCGCTGGCCGGCGGATCAAGGCGGTATCGAGCGGGCTTGAGGAAGTCAGCGAGGTCGCGGACGCCGCGCGGAGGGCGAACGCGTTGTCGGCGTCGGCGTCGGGTTCGCTCCTCGATCAGGCTATGCCGCAGAAAGTCGCTGCTTCCGGCGGACGCTCGGCAGTCGGCGCCCGCAAAGGCGCAAGCCTGGAAGTGAACGACCTCGATATGTCCTATGGCGACTTCCAGGTATTGCGGCGCGTCAACCTGAGAGTCGAAGCGGGCGCGATCACATGCGTGATTGGCCCGTCCGGCTCGGGCAAGTCGACGCTGTTGCGCTGTATCAATCGGCTGGTCGAACCGAGCGGCGGCGACATCCGTCTCGACGGGCAAAGCGTGCTCGGGGTGAAGCAGGACGCCCTGCGCCGCAGAGTAGGTATGGTGTTCCAGCATTTCAACTTGTTTCCGGATCATACCGCGCTTGGCAATGTCGCGCTTGCGCTGCGCAAGGTGCAGTGCATGCCGGCGGCCGCGGCGCAACGGATCGCCACCGAGCGGCTCGCGGAAGTCGGCTTATCCGCGCGCATTCATCACCGTCCGATCGATCTGTCCGGCGGCCAGCAGCAGCGCGTCGCGATCGCCCGCGCGCTCGCGCTCCAGCCAGAGCTGATGCTGTTCGACGAAGTGACAAGCGCGCTCGATCCTGAGCTCGTTAAAGGCGTTCTCAACCTCATGGCCGAGCTCGGCCGCAGCGGCATGACCATGGTCGTCGTGACCCATGAGATGAACTTCGCGCGACGCGTGGCGGATCAGGTCGTTTTCATGGATGAGGGCGTCGTGGTCGAGACCGGTTCGCCAGAGGCGATTTTCGACAACCCGCAGAGCCCTCGGTTGAAACGCTTCCTGTCGGAAATGCTGTGAGGCGGATCATCGCGCGGCGCCGGTTCGTTCTTCGATCGAAACGGCCTCGCAACTTGTCTTCGTTTGGTCAATGAAAGCATAGTCATGGCATTCTCTGCTCCTGTCTCCCGCGTCGTCGTTATCGGCGGCGGCATTTTCGGCGTCTCGACCGCCTTGCACCTGGCGCGCCGCGGCGTCGGCGCAATCCTCGTCACCGACGGGCCTCCAGCAAACGGGGCCTCTGGCCGTTCGCTCTCGTGGATCAACTCCTCGCGCATGCGCTCGGCCGAATACCATCGGCTGCGAATGATCGGCATAGACCGTTACCGCACCTTGGCGACAAGACATCCCGACGCGGGGTGGCTGCGTTTCGACGGCGGCCTGACCTGGGACGCCGACGGCGATTCGAACGGCATCGCCGCGGCGCTCAAACACGAACGGAGCATCGGCTACGAAGCTCAACTACTCACCGCTGACGACGTGGCCGCGGTGACGCCGGGAGTCGATCCTCGCGCGATTACACCGCAAGGCGCCATCTTCAATCCCGGCGAAGGCTGGGTCGATTTGCCATCCCTGATCACGGTTCTGCTCCGCGAATTTGCGGCGCTCGGAGGCGAACTTGTCTCCAACGCCGGACCAGCCTCCGTCAATGTCGCCAACGGGGGCTTTGATAGCGTAAGCACGGCCGATGGCCGGCGTTTCGGCGCGGACGCAGTCCTCGTCGCGACGGGCGCCGCCGTGCCGGCCTTCGTCGCGAAGGTGGGGAAACATGTGCCAGACGCGACGCCGATCGCCCTCCTCGTCAGGACGAAACCCACCGAAGTCCTGCTGCGCGCCGTTTTGAATACGCCGCGCGTCGCTGTCAGACCTACGCCGACTGGCGCGCTCGTGCTGGATTCCGCATGGTCGGAAGCGGAGGTCGCGATCCAGCCGGACGGGACCTATGACGTCAAAGAATCGACAGTCCATGGCCTCCTCGAGGCCGCATCGGCCGTCCTCGAAGGCCATCCCGTGCTCGCGCTCGATTCGCTAGGCGTCGGCCCTAAACCGATACCGGAAGACGGCGAGCCGGCCTTTGGACAGCTCGACGGCGTGTCGGGTTATTACGTCGCCTTTAGTCATAGCGGGGCGACGCTCGGCTTGATCGCGGGAGAGCTGCTGGCGGATGAGATCGCGACGGGCGAGCCGCATCCGCTGCTGGCGAATTTTCACCCGCGCCGGTTTGAAGGGCGACGCGCCGCCCGGTCTTCATAACTTGCGCGCCTGTCGGAGGCGCGAGGAACGAGCTCCCACGCTGAACACGCTCTGGTTCAGGGCTGTGGCGCAGCGTGCGATGCGGCGGGGCTCCAGCCCGCGGCCGCGTCCATGGTTCGCACAAGTTGCTTCACCATGCGCAGCAGCTCCGTTGTGCCGGCGGTGACGGGACGATTGATCGGGGTGACGAGCACCAGAGAGCGCTCGGCATACGGGTCCACGATCAGCGAGCTGGCGAGCCTCCGAGTTTCGATTTCTTCACGTATCGCGCCGCCGGGGAAAATCGTGGCATAGGAACCGTGGCGCACAAGCTCCAGCAAGGCGCAGAAGGCGTCGCATTCCGCACGGACATTCAGCTCGATTCCGTTCCTGGCGGCCCAGACCTCAAGCTGGTGACGCAGGCCGTGCAACCGGCTCGGCAAGACCAACGGCAGATTGCCGAGCGCGGCCGCCGGCGTTTCGGGCGGCAGCGCCCTGCCGCCGCCCACGACCAACGACAGCCGATCGACGAAAAGGGGATCCGCGTTCAAGCGCTGGGTCGCTTCGCTCGCGTATAAAATGGCGACATCCAGCCGCTGGGCCGCCAGCCACTCCAGCAGGTGCCCATTGAACGCTTCGATGAGGCGGAGTCTGGCGTTGGGATAGGCGGTGCGCAGTGTTTCGAACAGCGGCGCCGCTAGCAACCGCGCGACGGAGGCGGGCAAGCCGATGGCGGCGCTTTCGATGCTGCCGCCGGCCAGACTCAGCGCTTCCAGACGGGCGTCGGTCATCTGCTCGAGAATGGCTCTGGCGCGCACATAAAGTTTCTCGCCTGCTTCGGTCAGCACGACGCCGCGGCCATTGCGATAGAGCAGATTGATTTTGAGCTCCGCCTCCAGCTCCTTGACGTGGCGGCTGACAGCGGGTTGGGCGACGCCGAGCAGGATCGACGCCTGGGAGAAACTCCCAGCTTCCACGACTTTCACGAAATATTCGAGGTCGGATTGGTTCATCACCCTGATCTTCGTCCAGAACGCTGCGAACTATCAAGCGCTCGGCTAGACGGGCGGGCAAATCCGACGCTTCGTTGAAGACGCCGTGGCGCGCGGCTATGCCTTCGATCGCGCTGATTTTGTCGCCGATTGCGGCGGCGTTGCGCTCCCCATCCGCGATCGCGACGGGCACGCGTCCGCCGCCATCACTGTGTCAGCGCCGTTGTCCTATTTGAATCATGAACGAGTCGCCACTATTGTCGCCGAACTTCAGCAAGCGATCGCCACGATCGAGCAGCTTCCGCCGCCGAACCGCGCGCAGAACAAGACGTCCTCCTTCATGCGGCCGAAGGCCGGGTTCCTTTAACGAGGCGCTCAAACCGGAAGGGCGCCGGATCGACGATCGGCGCATCGCCGGCGACAAGGTCGGCAGCCAGTCTGCCGGCGGCCGGACCAAGACCAAACCCATGGCCGGAGAAGCCGCTCGCCAGAAAAAATCCCGGCTGTCCGGGAACCGCGGAGATGACCGGCACGGCGTCCGGCGTCACATCCACCAGCCCGGCCCAGCGTTCGGCGATCTTCATGCCTTTGAAGGCCGGAAAGTTCCGAACGAGATTCGCGGCGCCCTGGTCGAGAATCGCGTCGCTCGGCTCCGGATCCAGCACGCGCACCGTCTCGAACGGCGTCGGCCCGTCGAGCGACCAGCGCCGGGGGATGCGCCATTCCTCGAGGAAGCGGCGCCCGACGCGCAACCGAAGCTCCCGCCACTGCGCGATCAGCGTCGGCGCGAAGTCAAAGAACAGGCGAAAGCTGTCCGGCACGATCGGCGCCAGATTGCCGTTGCGCTGCGCAATCGTGTAGCCGCCGTCAAGACGCTTGCGGAAAGCGAAATTGCCGGCGCCGACAGCGTAGTCGGGCAAGCCATCGATCGGTTCGGTGCGCGCGACGCAGCCCAACACTTTCAATTGCGGGAAATTGACGCCCATATTGCCGCAGAACAGCCGCGACCAGGCGCCGCCGGCCAGCAGGACCGACTCGCAGCGGATCGGCCCGCGCTCGGTGACGACGCCCGCAATGCGGCCAGCCTTGGTTTCGACGCCGCGCACGGCGCAATTGGTGAAGACGTAGGCGCCTGCGCGCGCCGCCGCGCTGGCGATAGCCGGCGCCGCTTTTTGCGGCTCCGCCCGGCCGTCGGTCGCCGTATAGAGGGCCCCCGGCCATCGCCGAGACGAGCCCGGCAGCAATCGATCCACCTCGTCGGGGCTCAGAAGCCGGGAATCGAGCTGAAATTGCCGCGCCTGCTCCAGCCAGGCTTCGTGTTGGTCGATATCCGCCTGGGACTCGCATAGATAGACGATGCCCGCTTTGCGGAACCCCGTTTCGGCCTGGGTCCGCTCGTTCATCCGCTCCCACATGCGCAGGCTTTCCAAAGCGAGCGGCATTTCCGATATGTCGCGTCCCATCTTGCGGCACCAGCCCCAGTTTCGGCTGGATTGCTCGGCGCCGATCTGCCCTTTCTCGCAAAGGGCGACGCTGATCCCCTTTTCGGCCAAAGACAGCGCGGCGCTCGCCCCGACGATGCCGCCGCCGATGACGACGACGTCGACATGCTGAGGCCAAGTCGCGCTCGAGGCGACGTGATCGGGACGGGGCGCCATGAGGGACCTCTTCTGCTGGGCAAATCTTCAACGCGCCGCCGCGTCAGGCTGCCGGCGAACGCGCGCAACATTCAGTCTACGCTGCGGCGGAACATCGAGGCGTCGCGGCATTGTGAATAGCAGCTATGCGGATGCGCCGCACGCCGCCGCGACCAGGCGCGTCGGAATAAGGCAAGCCGCTATTGGGACTTGGTTTTTACGAATCGTTGCGCGGCCGGCCCTGCGGCGACGACGATATTGTCATAACAGTTAGTGCGATCCTGGCGTTTACAGAAGTCTCTGGCGCGTCTTTCATCGCGCTTGGCCGCAAGAGACGACATTCCGACGAGACATAAGGAAGGCAGCATGGCTTGGCGCGTAGGAGTCGATTCCGGCGGAACATTCACCGACATCTGCCTCTTCGATGATTCCAGCGGACAGGTCGATGTCTGGAAAGTTTCCTCGACGCCGGACGATCCCTCGCGCGGCATCACGCAAGGCGTCGAGGAGGGGCTCGCCCAGGTCGCCGCCAAAGCGGGCGCCGTCGGCTATTTTGGCCATGGCACAACGGTCGGCACCAACGCGCTGATCCAGCATCGGGGCGTAAAGACCGGCCTCATCGCCACGGACGGATTTCGCGATCTCCTGGAGATCGGCCGGCAGAAACGTCCCGATCTCTATGACATTCAGGCCGACAAACCCGAGACGCTGGTGACGCGCGACATGCGCATCGGCGTGCCTGAACGCGTCCGCCATGACGGCGCGATCGAATTGCCGCTGGACGAGGATGCGGCGCGCGAGGCTGTGCGGAAGCTCCGCGCCGCGGGCGTCAAGGCGGTCGCCGTCGCGTTTCTCTACAGCTTCGTTCGCACCGAGCATGAAAAGGCGGTGCTGCGCATTCTCGCGGAGGAATTTCCCGAGGCCTTCGTCTGCGCGTCGCATGAGGTGGCGCCGGAATTTCGCGAATACGAACGCCTGTCGACGGTCGTCGTCAACGCCTATCTCGGCCCGGTGATGGAGGGCTACATCAAGCGTCTGGCCGGACGCCTCGCTGACCTTGGCATAACCGCCGCGCCGCATCTGACCCAGTCGAATGGCGGCGTGATCAGCTTCGAGGCGGCGGCGCGGCTGCCTGTGCGCACCATTCTGTCGGGGCCCAGCACGGGCGTCGTCGCCGCCCAGGCGATCGGTCGCGTCGCCGGCCTTCCCAATCTCATCACGTTCGACATGGGGGGCACCTCGACCGATGTCGCGCTGCTGGCCGACGGCCAATGCCGGCTGGCCGGCGAGGCGACTATTCACGGCTATCCGATCAAAGCCCCGATGCTCGATATCCACACCGTGGGGGCCGGCGGCGGCTCGATCGCCTATGTCGACAATGGCGGATTGCTGAAAGTCGGACCGCGCAGCGCTGGCGCTGATCCAGGGCCGGTCGCTTATGGCCGCGGCAATGCCGAGCCGACGGTCACCGACGCCAATGTCGTGCTGCAGACATTGAATCCGACGCATCTGCTGGGCGGGCGTCTGCCGATCCGCCAAGACCTCGCCAAGACCGCCATAGCGGGTCTGGCCGAGAAGCTCGGGCTCGATCTGATGGCGACCGCTCAGGGCATTCTCTCCGTCGTCACCGCCAATATGGCCAAGGCGATCCGCGTGATCAGCGTCCAACGCGGGCACGATCCGCGCGACTACACCCTGATCGCCTTTGGCGGCGCTGGACCGCTCCACGCGGTCCGGTTGGCGCGCGAGCTGGAAATGAGACAGATTCTCGTGCCGCGCAATCCGGGGATCTTATGCGCGATGGGATTGCTGCTCACCGATTTGCGCGCCGACTTCGCCACGACCAAGCTGCTGACGCTCGACGCCGACGCCGCGGCGCCGATGGTCGCCGCTTTCAGAGAACTCGAAGATCGCGCCAGCCAATGGTTTGGCGCTGAGGATGTGGCCGCGGACGCCCGCAAGATCGTCCGCACCGTCGACATGCGCTACGCCGGGCAGAATTATGAGATCGCCGTGCCGATCGCGAGCGGCCCGATCGCCGCCGCCACGCTCAAGGCGCTCGCAGACGACTTCACGGCCGCGCACCAGCGCCTCTATGGCTTTGCCGCTGAGGGCGAGACCGTGCAACTCGTCACGTTTCGCCTCGAAGCGGCGGGCCTTGTCGCGAAGGCGTCGTTCGCGCCGCGCCCGCACGCCGGACCGGACGCCTCGGCCGCCGTGGTCGGACGCCGCGAGGTCTGGATGCCGGAAGCGAAGGGGTGGGTCATGTGCAAGATCTATGACCGGACCAAGCTCGACGCCGGCAATTGCATCGCCGGCCCGGCCATCGTCGAGCAGATGGACGCCACAACTGTAGTGCCACCCGGCTGGAGCGCGCGCGTCGAGCCCTATCTCAATCTAATCTTGGAGGCGGCATGACCGTGAACGCACCTTCGCCAGGGCCTGTCGCTGTCGATCCCATCACCGTCGAGGTTCTTGGCAGCGCCTTCGCCTCGATCGCCGAGGAGATGGGCGAGGCGCTGGTTCGCGCCAGCCATTCGACGAATATCAAGGAGCGCCGCGATTGCTCAACCGCTCTGTTCGATACGCGCGGCAACACCTTGTGCCAAGCCGAACATATTCCGATGCATCTTGGCAGCTTCATCGGCATCATTCCCCATATCCTGAAGCGGCATCCGGTCGCGCAGATGCGCCCGGGCGACATGTTCATCGGCAATGACGCCTACGAAGGCGGCGGCACGCATCTGCCGGACATCGTCATCGCCGAACCGATCTTCTTCGACGGCGCCATTATCGCCTGGGCGGTGAACACAGCCCATCATGCCGATTTCGCCGATCGAGGCCATGCTCATATCTATCAGGAGGGCTTGCGCATCCCGCCGATCCGCCTCTACGCGGCTGGCGAGTTGCAAAAGGATGTGCAGGAGCTGATCCTGCTCAATTGTCAGGTGCCGCGCGAACGCCTGTCGGATCTACGCGCCCAGATCGCCGCCAATCGCCTCGGCGTGCAGCGCATGCAGGCTCTATGCGCGAAATATGGCGCGTCCGTCGTGCTGGCGGCGGGCGAAGCGCTGCAGGATTATGCGGAGCGCAAGATGCGCGCCGGCATCGCCGCCATCCGCGACGGAATCTATCGCTTCACCGACCGCTTCGACAATCCGGAGCTCGACGACGATCTGACCCTGTCGGTCGAGATCGAAGTGCGCGGCGACGAGATGCGGCTCGCTTTCGATGGGCCGCCTCAGGTGCGCGCGGGCGTCAACATGGTCTATACCGCGCTGCTTTCGACGGTTTATTACGCGGTCAAGAGCATCGTCGATCCGTCAATCCTTCCGAACGCCGGCCTTGCGCGGCCGCTGACGGTGACGGCGCGAGAGGGCAGCGTGCTCAATTGCGTTCATCCGGCCGCGGTCAACGGCCGCATCGCTACCTGCCAGCGCGTGGTCGACCTGATCGACGGAGCGCTGGCCCAGGCGGTCCCCGACCAGGTGACCGCCGCCGCCAACGGCGCCTGCGCCTCGGCGACCTTCGTCGGCGTGCATCCGGCGGACGGCCGCGCCTGGGTCTATCTCGAGACGATCGGCGGCGGCTCCGGCGCGCGCGCCGGCAAGGACGGATTGGACGGCGTCCACGTCCATATGACCAACACGTCGAACTTGCCGGCCGAAGCCCTCGAACTCGAATATCCGCTGACGCTGCTGCGCTACGAATTGATCGACGATTCGGGCGGCGGCGGCGCCTTTTGCGGAGGCATGGGTCTGCGCCGCGTCTACCGCGCGGAGGCCGACTGCCTTGTGAGGGTCGATGGCTCGCGGCTCCATTCGTCGCCGTGGGGACTCCTCGGGGGCAAACCCGGCGGACGCGGCGCGTTCCGTTTCGGCGCCGGAGTGGCGCCGTTCGTGCAAGGCAAGGGCCAGCTTCGCTCCGGCGAGATCATCGAGATCATGACCCCCGGCGCCGGCGGTTATGGTCCGCCGGGCGATCGCGATCCCGGGCAGGTCGCGCGCGACGTCGCCGAACAGAGAATATCCCGCGACACCGCGCGGAGCGTCTATGGGATCGACATTTAGCCAGTCCGACCCGACCGCCGCGTCGCCGGCCAAGCGAGAGAGAGAGCATGACATGACGATGTTGATCTCAAGGCGCGGGCTTCTCGGCGCAACCGTCAGTCTGCCGTTCCTGCACTTGGCGGAGGCCGCGGCGGCGACCAGCGATACGCTGAAATTCGGCCTCTCCGCCTTTCCAACGAGCCTTGAGCCCTTCCTCAATAACGGCACGTCGCCGGCGACGATGCGATTGATGATGCATCGCGGCCTGTTCGGCTATGCGCCGGACGGAACGCTACGCGGCGAACTCGCCGAACATTGGGAGAATGACGGCGGCGTCAAATGGACGATCCGTCTGCGTGAGGCTTTCTGGCACAACGGCGCGCCAGTGACGGTCGACGACGTGCGCTACACCATCGAGACCGTCGGCGCCGAGAAATCAACGGCCTATCTGCGTGCGCAGATGCAAGACATCGTCAAGATCGAGACGCCCGATCCGCGCACCCTGACGCTGACGACCAAAACGCCGATCGTCACGCTGCCGCTGTGGTTTGGCAGCTATTATCTGCCGATCATCGGCAAGGGGTCGTGGAAGGCGAACGCCCCCGGCGAAGGCGCCGGACCTTTCGTCCTTGGCGATGTCGAGCGCGGCCAGTCGATCGAATTCGCCGCCTTCGATAAATTTTACGACAAGAGCAAGCCGAAGCTGAAGAAGGTGCGCTTCATCGCCTATCCCGACGAAAATCTGCGCGTCGCCGCCCTGCAGGCCGGCGATGTCGATATCATCGACTATGTGCCGTGGCAGGCTATGGAGGCGATCGAAGCCGACGCTAGGCTGAAGCTGGAAAGCACCAGCGGCCCCTTCATGTTTTTGCAATTCAACTTCCAGAGAAAGCCCTTCGACGACCCGCGCGTGCGTCTGGCCGTCGCGCATGCGATCCGCCGCGACGAGATCGTCAAGGCTGCTTTTTTTGGCCGCGGCGCCGCTCTGGAAGGTTTCGCCACGCCGGACAATTCCCCCTATTTCGAACCGGACCTCGCCCATGATTGGCGCTACGATCCGCAAAAGGCGAAAGCGCTGCTCGCCGAGGCGGGCGTCGGCGACGGCCTCAAGTGCACGCTGCTCTCCACCGCCCAATACGGCATGCATAAGAACACCGCGGAAGTGGTGCAGCAACACCTTGGCGAGATCGGCATTGCAGCCGAACTGACGCTGCCGGACTGGGCGACGCGCGTGACGATGGGCAACAAAGGCCAATACGACATCGCGGTGCAAGGCACCGCCTGGGAGAACGCCGATCCCGAAAGCTATTCGCAACTCATCGACGGCGCGCTCGCCCCGTCGGCGGCGCGCAGCTATGGGATCGACATCCCCGAACTGGGGCCCTTGCTGGCGGCGGGCCGCTCCGAATTCGACCCGGCCAAACGCAAGCAGATTTATCGCGACGTGCAGAGGATTTCGCTTGAGAAATGCCCCTACGTCAGCCTCGCCTGGCGATCGCAAGGCTATGCGATGAAGAAGGAGGTGCAGGGCTTCGTCAACATCCCCGGGCCGATCACCTTCTATTCCGGCACGACCCTCGAACAAACCACCGTCTAGGTCGGGTCGGCGATGGGCTGGATCCTCCGAAGGATTGCGATCTCGCTCCTCCTGATTTGGGTGGTGTCCAGCATCGTCTTCCTGGCGATTCATTTGGTGCCCGGCGATCCGGCCGAAGTGTTGCTCTCGCTCGGCGGCAGCGCGCCCGATGCGGACAGCGTCGCGGCATTGCGCGCGCAGCTCGGGCTCGATCAACCGATCCTGACGCAATATTTGCACAGCCTCTCCCATTTCGTCGTCGGGGACCTCGGCGATTCCTTGAGCGATGGGACGCCCGTGATGTCCGAGGCGTTGCGGCGACTGCCCAGGACCCTTGAACTGATCGGCGCGGCGGCGCTCATCAGCACGGCGGCGGGCGTGCCTGCGGGCGTCGCCGCCGCGGTCAACCGCGGCGGGCCGCTCGGACGCTGTTTTTCGGCGCTGTCGGGCCTCGCTCTCTCGACGCCGGTGTTTGTCGTCGGCTCCCTGCTGGTCATGATCTTCGCTCAATGGCTGCGCCTCGCGCCTGCCGGCGGCTATGTCGCTTTCGGCGAAGATCCGTTGCGCCATCTTCTGCTGCTGTCGATGCCGGCGGCGACCATCGCGCTTGGGCTGTGGGCGCAGATATTTCGCATGACCCGATCGTCCTTGCTCGACGTGCTGCAGCGCGATTTCATTCGGACCGCGCGCGCCAAGGGGCTGCGCGAGCATGCGGTGATCATGCGGCACGCGCTGCGCAACGCGCTGGCGCCGATCCTCACGGTGCTCGCCCTGAACGTCGGCTCGCTGCTAGGCGGAACCGTTCTGGTCGAATATATCTTCAACTGGCCGGGCCTTTCGGGGGCGCTTGTCGAAGCCGTGAACAATCGCGACTATCCGATGGTCGTCGGCTGCATCGTCATCATTTCGACCTTGTTCGTCAGCCTCAATCTGCTGGTCGACATCGCCTATGGCCTCCTCGATCCGCGCGTGCGCGCAAGATGAGAAGGTTTCCCTGGGTCTCCGCCAGCGCCGTCGCGTTCCTTGTCATCCTGGCGCTCTTGGCTCCGTATCTCGCTCTGCCGGACCCGACCCGGATGGACCTCGCAGGCCGCTTTGCGGCGCCCCACGCCAGTCATCTTCTCGGCCAAGACGAATACGGGCGAGACGTGCTCTCGCGCCTTGTGTGGGGGGCGCGCGTCTCGCTCTCCGTATCCCTCGGCGCGGCGCTGCTCGCGGCCGTCGTCGGCGTCACGCTCGGCGTCATCGGCGGCTATCTGCGCGGCGGCGCCGAATTCGTCACGCTGCGGCTGACCGATATTCTGCTTTGCTTTCCCCCCATGCTGCTGGCGTTGCTGATCGTGACCTTGTTCGGGCCCGGCGCGAGAACGCTGATTCCCGTCCTCGCCATCGTCTATGCCCCAAGCTTCGCCCGCGTCGCCTATGCCGGCGCGCTGACGATCCGATCGCTGGACTATGTGACGGCCATCGAGGCGCTGGGGGCCGGGCGTCCGCGCATCATGGCCCGGACCATTCTGCCCAATATCGCGGGACCCGTCCTCGTCCAGTTCAGCCTCGCAGTCGCCGCCTCGATGGTGCTGGAGGCGGGCCTGTCTTTCCTTGGCCTCGGCGTCACGCCGCCGGCGCCGTCCTGGGGCTTGATGATCGGCGCGGCGCGCGCGACCATGAGCCAGGCGCCGCAATTGCTGTTATGGCCCTGCGCCGCGCTGACGGCGGCTATTTTGTCGATCAACGCCTTGTGCGACGGGTTGCGCGACTATGTCGACCCACAGCCTGCGGCGCGGCGGCCGACGCGTCTAGCAGACCGGACCGCCCCAGGCCTTGCGGCGCCGCCCAGCCGCGACACGGTCCTGAGCCTGCGCGGCCTCTCGGTCGCCATAGATACGCCGCGCGGCGCCATCCAGCCCGTGCGCGACGTCAGCTTCGACATCAAGGCCGGAGAGACTTTGGCGCTGGTCGGCGAAAGCGGCTCCGGCAAGTCGCTGACGGGTCTCGCGCTGATGGGGCTGCTGCCCCCCGCGGCGCGCGTCGAGGCGGGCCGCGCCTGGCTCGATGGAATCGAAGTGCTCGATAGCGCGCCCGACATTGTGCGCGGCCTGCGCGGCGATCGCGTGGCGATGATCTTTCAGGACCCGATGAGCAGCCTCAATCCCGTTCATCGGGTCGGCGACCAGATTGCTGAAGTCATCCTCGCGCATCGCGATGTCGGCGCCGCAGACGCCAGGTCGCGCGCCGTCGCGTTGTTGCGCCAGGTCGGCGTGCCTGATCCGCCGCGCCGCGCCGCCGCCTATCCCCACGAAATGTCCGGCGGCATGTGTCAGCGCGTGATGATTGGCATGGCCGTCGCCAATGGACCGCGCCTGTTGATCGCCGATGAGCCCACGACGGCGCTGGACGTGACGGTGCAGGCGCAGGTCTTGACGCTGATGAGCGACCTGAAGCGCGAGACGGGCGTGGCCCTGCTGTTTATCACGCACAACCTGCCGGTCGTCGCCGAAATCGCCGACCGCGTCGTCGTTCTCTACGCCGGCCAGGTCGTGGAGCAGGGCGACGCCGCCGAAACCTTCGCGCATCCGCGCCATCCCTACACCAAGGCGTTGTTGGGAAGCGCGCCTCGCGAGGAGGGCCCGCCGCCGGAGGGCATTCCGGGCTCGGTGCCTTCGCCAGGCGAGCTGCCGTCCGGCTGCTGTTTCGCGCCGCGCTGCGCGATGCGCCTTGCCGCATGCGAGCGACCGCCGCCGCTCGTCGAAATTGGCGGCGGCCGGACAAGCCGCTGCATCCGATGGAGCGAGATGTGAGCGCCCCCCTGGTGACGGCGGAAAAACTCGGCCGCCGCTTCTCCTCCGGCGGGTTCTTGCGCCGCCGCCCCGGCGTCCAGGCGGTGGTCGATCTCAATCTCTCGATCGCGCCTGGAGACATCGTCGGGCTTGTCGGCGAGAGCGGCTCGGGCAAGAGCACGATCGGCCGCCTGCTGCTTGGCCTGATCCCGGCGAGCGCCGGGCGGGTCTGTTTCGACGGCGACGATCTCGCGCGCGCCTCGTCCGCCCAAAGGCGCCGCTTGCGCAAGAAGATGCAGCTCGTGTTTCAGGACCCCTATTCCAGTCTCGATCCGCGCCGCACCGTGGGGCGGCAGATCGCCGACGGAATCGTCATTCACGGCCTGCTGCCATCGCGTCAAATTCCCGCGCGCGTCGACGCGCTACTACGCCAGGTCGGGCTCGATCCGAGCGCCGCCGGCCGCTATCCCCACGAATTCTCCGGCGGCCAACGTCAGCGCGTCGCCCTCGCGCGCGCTCTGGCGACAGAACCCGTCTTCCTGGTGGCCGACGAGCCTGTGTCCGCGCTCGATGTCTCGGTCCAGGCGCAAGTGCTGAAACTATTCGCCGATTTGCGCCAATCGCTTGGCCTCGCGATTCTGTTCATCAGCCATGATCTCGGCGCCGTGCGTCATCTCTGCGATCGCGTGGTCGTGCTCTATCTCGGCCGCGTGATGGAGGAAGGCCCGGTCGAAGCCGTGTTCTCCCGTCCCGCCCATCCCTACACAGCGGCGCTGATGTCCGCCGCGCCCAGCCTCGATGTCGCGCGCCGGCGCCATCGCATCGTGCTGCAAGGCGATCCGCCGAGCCCGCTCGATCCGCCGTCCGGGTGCGTGTTCCGCACGCGCTGCCCTTTCGCCATAGCCGCCTGCGCAACAGAAGCGCCGCAGCTTACGCCCGTTGGCGGATCTATGCATCGCGCCGCCTGCATCCGCGTCGGCGAAGACACGACGCATCGCATCGACGACGAATTACATCGCTTGGCATTTCGCAATAATCAAAGTTGATGCCGACGACTGTCGGGAGACGCCTGTGAAGCTGCAACAAGCCCGCGTCCCCCCTTTCGCGGCCGATACCGGCTCTATCTTCACATTCAAGATGAAAAACGGAGTCTGTTCGTGATGGACTTGCAAAACTTCAAAGCGCTCAGTTTCGATTGTTACGGGACATTGATCGATTGGGAGAGCGGCATCACCCGCCTGGTCAAACCTTGGATGGATGAGATCGGTTCGCCAGTCCCGCCCGATTTGGTCGTTACCGCTTTTGCGCTGATGCAGGCCAAGCACCAACAGGCGCGTCCGGCGCTCCTCTATCCAGAGGTCCTACGCCGAACCTGGCGAGACATCGAGGGAACCTTCGGTTGGGACGAGAATTTGGATCGCGCAGAGGCCTTTGCATCCTCGGTCCCGAGCTGGACTCCGTTCTCGGATACGATCGAAAGCCTGCGATATTTCTCGCGCTCGCACAAACTCGCGATCCTCTCGAACGTGGACAACGGATCGTTGCGCGGCACCCTCCGCCTACTCGAGGTCCCCTTTGAATTCACGATCACGGCCGAGGACGTTGCGTCGTACAAGCCCGGTCTTCCGCATTTCGAACGCGCGGTCGAGGAGTTCAGTCGCAGGGGAATTTCCAGAAACGAGATCCTTCATGTCGCGCAGAGTAAGCACCACGACATCAACCCAGCTCGGCAGTTCGGACTGACTTCGGTTTGGGTTAATCGGCGACACGATAAGAAGGGCAGCGGCGCCACGCTCGCCACAAGTGCGGAGCCGGACCTCACCGTAACATCGCTCGCGGAGCTCATGGCCCTTCACAAGGCTCGCCATGGCGCCTCTCCCTGATCGCGATATTCGAGCCCGCGCCCGCGCGGGCTCGATGACGATCGACGCCGCGCTTGGTTTCAAACACAACCTTATGCGAATCGACGGATAGCTCCGCGCGCGATCGCGCGCCACGTCCTGCGCTGTCGCGTTGACGAAGCTTCTCTGAGCGCTACGCTCGATGTTGGGGAGATGCATGCAACATGCGCGCGCATCAGATTTCGGCGCATTCGCGGCGCGGATGCCAACGAACCTCAACATAAAGGCTCTTAGGAGCGTCGTCCATCATCGCGATTCTTCGTGGCGTCAGCGTTGAGACGTTGGTCCGCAAATTCGCTGGCCTCGCTAACGAAGACTTTTCTTTTGCTCTGTGCCATCCTCGCAGAACGCCAACGCCATGGCTTTGAGAATGACAACAGCGCTGGCAGCGCCGGGATCGACATGGCCGATTGCGCGTTCTCCGAGCCGCGCTGCGCGTCCTCGGGCGGCGACCATAGAACATGTCGAAGCGGCGCCTGCTTCCGCGGCAGTTAGGATTAGCCGCCACATTTCTTCGCTACCCGCTGATCGACGGTTGGCGTTGGCGGCAGCTTCCGCGGCGGGAATCCAAGCGTCGAGCATCGTCTTGTCCCCACGCTGCCCCTTTCCGCGTTCTCGCACTCCCGCAGCAATTCCTTTAATTAGCGCCGCTTGAGCCTCCGATGTCGCTCTGGTCGCGCCCGCAAGCGCTTGCGCGGCGCTACGGAAGCCGGTGGCGTATAGCGGCCCGGTCGACGCGCCGACGGAGTTGAGAAACGCCGCCGCCGCTATATTCATCAAATCGGCAGGCGCCATCGCGTCGACATTTCGCTTGGAGAGTTCGATCTTCACCGCCTGAAATCCGATCGACATCGTGACGCCGTGGTCGGCGTCGCCGATCGCTCCATCGAGCGCGGATAGATGATCCTTCGTTTCCTCAATCGCATCGGAAATGTTGTGGAACATTCGGCCCAAGCAATGGGAAAGAAGCTCGACCATTTGTTTTCCCCGTTATTCGATCACTTCTCTCAGCCAACCTGTAGGAATGCGGCTCGGCAAGGGTGATGAAGAAGCTCTTGCAATTCGCGATCAAGATGCAGAAGCGAGATCGACGCCCCGACCATGTCGATCGAAGTGCAATAGTGACCGACAAAGCTGGTGTCTATCTCGATGCCTTTTGCCGCCAGCCGCTGCTCGACGCGGCGGTACAGGATGTATAGCTCCATGAGCGGCGTCCCCCCGAGCGAATTGACCAGCGCAGCGACCCTGTCGCCAGATGCCGGCCTCATTTCGGCGAAGATCTGATCCAGGATCATGTCCACCGTTTCGTCCGCCGTCGCCAGAGCGCCGCGTAGCACACCCGGTTCGCCGTGGATGCCCATGCCGATTTCAATTTCATCGGGGCCGATCTCGAAATTGTATCGGCGGGTTTGCGGCAACGAGCACGGTTCCAAAGCAACGCCGACCGTGAAGGTGCGCGCGTTGGCCTTGCGCGTGACGGCCTCGCAGGCATCAAGAGTCCAGCCTTTGTCACACGCAGCGCCGGCGACCTTGAAGACGAACACGTTCCCGGCCACGCCACGGCGTGAATCGCGATTTTCGCGCGGAGAGGACGCTACGTCATCGGTCGTCATTATCGACCGTGTTTCGATGCCATGATCGCGGGCGATCTCCGCCGCCATGTCGAAGTTCATCACGTCGCCGACATAGTTTCCGTAAACGAAGAGAACGCCCGCGCCCCCGGACGCTGCCTTCGCACATTGAAAAATCGGATCGGGAGGCGGGGTCGAGAAGATATTGCCAACCGCAACCGCATCGGCGAGCCCCTTGCCGACATATCCAAGAAAGCAAGGTTCGTGACCGGAGCCGCCCCCGATCACAAGCCCGACTTTGCCCGCCCGTGGACCGTCCAGCGACACCAGTGCGCGCCTCGACCCCGCGAGCGGTCTTAGGAATGTACGATGGGCCCGGATTGCCCCATCCAGCATCTCATCGACAACAGCGTCAGGCTCGTTGATGAATTTCTTGACGTGTTGCCTTGGCTCGCGCCCATGGTGTTTAACCGCTTGCTTATCGCTCGGGCGGCGACCGAGTTCCGCCACGCCGTCGGCGCGCAGGATGCCGCGTGCGGTCGCCGCATCAGTGACAAGAACATTGGCGTAGCCGCCGCGGAGCGCCCCCAGAATCGCAGGCACTTTGTCGAATCCGCCGGCGACGCAGATACGCAAATCGATGCGAAGAAGATCCGCGAGAGACAAACCGATCACACGGTCGTCAAGCACCCCTTCGACCAATTGCCCCCATGCGCCGATGAAGCGGGCCGCAAGGACGCCCACCGCATCTCCATCGATATACCGCTGGAGATCGGCTCCGCCGAACACGCCATCGCTGTAAAGCGAGGCGTTCGGCCTCAATGAGGCTATTCCAAACAGCGCCTTGTTGGCGCGTGAGAGAATCGCGAATTGCTCTGCAACCAGAGGCTCGGCGAACATAATTGCACGGGCGGCGGCCGTCGAGGCGACGGCGGGCGCAGACAGGCTCACGCATGCCGCGCCTACGGCAGACGCAATCGATGACGCGCACAACTCGGGTGAGAAGGGATTCCTGGCCATCGCTCCACCGACCGCCTGAACGACGGTGACGTCCTGCAACGCCGCGATCTTCAGCTTGGAACCGACCGCCATGACGGTTCTACCGCCCGTCACGGCCAGCGTATCGCCCGACTTCAGGAACTTGCGCAAAGCCAGGGCGCCAGCCGCGCCCAACCCTTCTCCGAGCGCTCGGCCATCGGCGCCATTGGGAATTACGAAGCAATCGCGCAAACTGAAATGACTCTTCATCGATTGAGCCAGGGTCAGGGACGCCAGGCGCGCCGGTTCAATCGAGATGTTCACGATCCCACGCTCACGCGCCTCGGTCAGGTAAGCGATCACGGTGGCGCGCGATATCCCCATGATCTGGGCGATATCGTTCTGGGTCATGCCTTCCTGGTAATAGAGCCAACTCACCCAAACGTACGGGTCGTCGCCGAAACGCAACGGCGTCGCTTCGGCAACCTCATTGGGCACGGCGCGCAATCGCGTAGCGCTGCGAAACTCACCTTCACCTTCGGGCACGCCGAGCTCCCTCTCCCGCGGCGACGCAGGACAACCGACGCCGCTGTAACGAGGATAGAGGGTGGACGCTAGGAGTGTCGAGTGCGTTCATCGCGTTCGACTGACGACCGCTATCCCCTGGCGACCAGCGTCGACACGCACTTAGCGCAAAGACAACACGCTGCCGGCCTTTTCCGGCCGCCAAACCTTCCGCCAGCCAAAATCGGCGCACCTTCTGAGCCGAGGCGTCTGACGCTTCAGCGCACATACTTCGCGTCGCCGAGTTTATCGATCGCCGCCACGTTCGCCGCAGAAGGACCTGACGGGTCGAAGTCGGACGCCAACCAAGCATCGACGATAGCCTTGGCGAGCTCGGGGCCAATGACGCGTGCGCCCATGGTAATGATCTGGGCGTTGTTGGACTTCGCCGCGCGCTCCGCTGAGTAGGTATCGTGTGTCAGCGCAGCACGAATTCCCGGCACTTTGTTGGCGGATATGCAGACACCGATCCCGGTTCCACAGAAAAGGACGCCGCGTTCGTGGTCGCCGGCAAGCACCGCCCTCCCCACCTTCGCCGCGATATCTGCGTAGAAGCCGTCCTGGCTCAAGTCCGTAACCGTCAGGCCAGGTCGCGGCGCCAGATACGCGGCGATCACGTCGAGCAAGGGTTTTCCAGCACTATCTGCGCCGAGAGCGATCTTCATCGTAGCACCTCGAACATCCCCTCGCTCTTATCGCACCAACGCGAAACCACTTGGCGGATCAAACAATAAACGACCTCGCAAAATCCAACAGGGCCACATTTCAATACGCTCGCTCGACGATCCGCGCGCCAAAGCGGCCTTTTCCCTTAGGGAACTACCCTCAGCTTCGCTTTTGCTCCCTCGGCGAGGGAGCGCAGGATGATTGCGCAAGATGCAGCGCCCGGGTCGAGCACGCCGCGCGAGCGCTCACCGAGGCGGCTGGCGCGGCCAATTTTGGCGACCAGTTCAATCGTGCTATCGCGCCCCTTTTCAGCTCCAGCGATGAGCGCATCAAGGGCGGTGGCAAAACCGTCGCCCTTTGCGGTCGCGGCGGAAAATGCCTCGAGCGCGGGCGCATACGAGTCGATCAAAGTCTTGTCTCCGACCTTTGCGTCGCCAATCGATTGGACTTCCGCCAGTCCAGTGCGCAACATTCGCTCGAAAGCTGCCGCGTCGATCTCGACGACATCATTGAGCGACTCCGCAAAGCCAGAAAACATTACGCCGTAAAGCGGTCCCATCGAGCCGCCGATCTCCGTCATCAGGACATCGCCCAAGACCGTCAGAGACGCAGACAGCGGTCGCGCCTTGCCGCGCAGCCGTTCAGCCGCGATGCCGAAGCCCTTCGCCATGTTGACGCCATGATCGCCGTCGCCGATCAACCCGTCGATGTCGCTGAGATGGACGCGGTTCTCCACGATGCGCTGGGCGATGGCAAGCACGATGTCGCCGGAGTCAGAATTGGAAAACTGTTGCATTGCAGGAAACCCTCTACAATCGCACCGGGCACGCTACTTCGACGGAAAGCAACTGCTTCAATTCTTCATCCAGCGCCATGATCGTCAGCGTCGCCCCGACCATCTCCAGCGAGGTGAAGAGGTTGCCGACATAGGTGCGGGCGACTTTCAGCCCCCGGGCGCGGACTTCCGATTCGACGGTGTCGTTGAGAATGTAGAGTTCGTTGGTTGGTGTCGCGCCAAGGCCGGAAATCAAGATGGCGACTTCCGTCTCCGCGGGCAGATTGTGGTCGTCGAGAACCGTCTTGACCATGTCGCGCGCCACATCCGCCGCCCTCTTCAACGGCTCGACCCGTGCTCCCGGTTCGCCGTGATGCCCGATACCGACCTCCATGGTTCCGGGTTCGATAGCAAAATTGGGATGGCCGACCGCCGGCAGAGTGCAGGGCCCGAGGCCAACGCCGATCGAGCGGCAATTGTCGATCGCTTTCTGCGCGGTCGCGCGCACTTGCTCTAAACTGGCGCCCGCGGCGGCTTTGGCGGCGCCGCATTTCCACATCAAGATCTCGCCGGCGACGCCGCGACGCTTTTCACGCTCGTCCGGCGGCGCAGAGCAGACATCATCGTTGGCCACCACGGTCCGCACATCGATTCCATCCTTGGCCGCGAGTTTCACCGCCATCTTGACGTTCATGTTGTCGCCGGCGTAGTTGCCATATAGGCAAACGACACCACGTCCCCCGTCGGCCATTTTTATCGCGTCATAAAAGCTCTTCGCGGTTGGCGAGGAGAAAATCTCACCGACAGCGACCGCATCGAGCATGTTCCGGCCGACATAACCGATGAAGGCGGGCTCATGGCCCGATCCGCCGCCGGTCACTACGCCGACTTTGCCGAGAATCGGAGCATCCGCGGCCGCGACCACTTTGGGATTGTCGGCGAGCTTAACAAGATCGCTATGGGCCTTGACGAATCCCCGCAGCGTGTCTTCGACGACAAAGTCCGGATCGTTGATAAATCGTTGCATTAAGATGGCCTCCTGAGGCTTTCGCGAATCGACAAGGCCGATCAAACGATCGTGTACCCGCCGTCGACGAGCAGATCCGCACCGTTGATCATATCGGCGCCGCCGGACGCCAAAAACACCGCCGCAGCGGCGATCTCTTCTGGGTAGGCGAAACGGCCGGAGGGGATGCGCGCCTTCAGCGCGTCGCCTTTCGGCCCGTCCCACGCCTTCTTGCCGAGTTCGGTGAGCACGACCGTCGGCGAAATCGTGTTGACGCAGAGACCGTGCTTGCCCCATTCGGCCGCAAGCGTCTTGCTCAAGCCGATGACTCCGAACTTGGAGGCGCAATAGGCGACGTGCTGATCGATAGCCACCGAGCCTGCCTGGGACGCGAGGTTGATGATCTTGCCGCCACGACCAGCGGCGATCATCGCCTTGCCGACGGCCTGTGACATGAGAAACGTGCCCTTCAAATTGATCGCAATCGTCTTGTCCCAATAGTCGAGCGGCAGGTCCTCCGCGGGAGCCAGAAACACGACGCCGGCGCTGTTGACTAGAATGTCGAGGCCTCCGAAAGCTGCGAGCGCGCCTTCAACCACCTTGTTCACCGAAGTCGGGTCCGCGACATCGCAGGCGAGCGCAATCGCGCCGTTCCCAATTTCGCTCGCCTTGGTCTGTGCAGCGTCGATATTCAGGTCGACAACGGCGACCCTCGCGCCTTTGGCGGTGAATGCGCTGCAGATCGCTGCGCCGATCCCCGACGCGCCGCCGGTCACCAGCGCGCATTTACCTTTCAATGAGAAGTCCATGTCGATTCTTGGGGTGTCGGCCATCTCTCAACTTCCTTTGGGACGTATGCAGAGCGGATACACGCGCGCTCAAGCGCGTGTATCCCTATCATTAGAAAGCTCACGCTTCGTCTGAGGCCGTCTACTTTGAACGCGCGGCCAATAGTGCGTCGACGTTCGAAGTGCTCACCGGCGTCCACGGGACATTGTAGATCTTGTCCTTGCCGCCGTTCCAAGGCATGTCTTTGTATTGGGCCCAGATGTCGGACTGAGGCTTGTAGTCGCCCTTCTTGGCAGAAGAAATCGCGAGGTCGAGGGCGCCCTGCGCTTGCGCTCGAGCATCTTGAAGGATCGATGTCATCTCTCCCGCCTTTACCGCCTGGAGCCCGTCGGTTATGCCGTCGATGCCGGCGATGGCGAAGTCTTTCAGATTGAGTTTGGCTTCCTTAACCGCTTCGATCGCGCCAAGCGCCATCTCGTCGTTCTGGCCGATGACGCCGTTGATCTGGCCTGGATGCGCGGTCAGCCAATTCTCCATTAGCTTCTGCGCTTCGGCGCGCGACCAATTGGCTGTCTGGTCTTCGATCACCTTGACTTTCGGGCATTCCGCCAGGGCTTTCTTGTTGCCTTCGAGGCGCGAAATCTGGGCCGACTGACCGATCGGACCTTCGATGATCACCACGTTGCCCTTGCAGCCGATGCGATCGAGCACCGACTTGCCTTCGAGATAACCCGAGACTGTGTCGTCGGAGCCGACATAAGAGGACAGCAGATCCGAGTGAACGCGCGTATTGGAGCCAATGACTGCAATTCCCGCGTCATGCGCGGCCTGCACCGGTGTCGCGCCGGCTTCGGCATCGATCGGCACGAAGATGATCGCGTTGTATTTTTGCGTGATCATCGTGTTGATCTGATCCTGTTGCGTCAGCGCGTCATACTTTCCGTCAAAGACCGTGACTTCGACATCGCCGCTCTTGACAGCGGGATGCTCTTTCAATGCGGCCGACCAGATCTGCATGAACTCGGCCTTCAGCCCATATACCGCCGCTCCGATCTTGATCTTCTCCGCCATCGCCGGCGAGGCGAACAGCGCCGTCGCCGAAACCACCGTCAACAACATGCCCTTGAGTTTCATACCCGTCTCCTCTGCGCTTCGCGGCGTGTAATTTCGCCGCATTCTGGACGTCGCCTCAGTGGTCTGGCGTCCTTCTCCTCAGGGTTATTCGCCCTGATTTCCTCTTTGATCCAGCATCACGGCGCCGACGATCAGCATGCCTTTGAGCACTTGCTGGTAGTAGGATTCGATGCCCATAAGATCGAGACCGTTGTTCATGACGCCGATGATCAGCGCGCCGATCAGCGTGCCGGTCACTCGGCCGACGCCGCCAGAAAGACTGACGCCCCCGATCACCACCGCCGCGATAGCGTCGAGCTCGTAACCGATCCCTGCCTGCGTCAGCGCCGAACCGGTGCGCGCCGCGAGCAACATGCCGGCAAGGCCGGCCAGCGCGCCACAGATGACGTAGACGGCAAAACGAATGCGGATGACATCGATGCCGGACGTCTTGGCGGCGCGTGGATTGCCCCCGACCGCGTAGACATAGCGGCCGAACCGGGTGCGAGAGAGAACGAACCACGAGAATAGGAAGACCGCGCCGAAGATGATGACCGGCGCCGGAATGCCGAACAGGTTGCCGGTTCCGATCCAGCGAAACTGCGGCGTCAGAGCCGGAACGGGTCGCCCCCCCGCATAGATGAGCGTGAGGCCACGGGCCGCCGACAGCATGCCGAGGGTTGCGACAAATGCCGGAACAGCGAAACGGGCGACGATGACGCCAACGATCGCGCCCGCAGCGGCTCCGATGAAGACGCCGATCGCGAGCGCCACGAAAACGGGATAGGGGCCGCCGGCCACCGCAGCGATCGAGGATGTCGTAGCAAAGCTCGAAGAGACGATGCCGGCGAGGGCCAGAACCGAACCCACCGACAGATCGATGCCGCGCGTGATAACGACAAAAGTCATTCCGAACGCCAACACGCCGTTGATAGAAGTCTGCAACAGAACGTTGGAAATGTTGCTCTGCGTGAGAAAATATTGGTTGGCGAAAGAGAGCACGATCACGAGAATGGCGAACGCGAGGTAGATGCCATACTCGCGGGCGATCCGCTTTAACGTCCCGGAGCCGATGGCCCGATGAGGTTTGATGGACGATTCCTGCACGGATTTTGCTCGATTCTCTTTGTGAATCATTAGACTGAGAGATGGACGAGTTTCTCGGCGTTCGCTTCCGATCGATCGAGAATGCCGACCGCGCGACCGTCGCGCATCACCATGATGCGGTCTGCGACGCCGAGAAGTTCGTCGATCTCTGAAGAGATCATCGCAACCGTGCCGCCGGCTGCCGCAAAGTCTCCGACGATCCGCGAAATCTCGCGCTTGGCGCCAACGTCGACACCGCGCGTGGGTTCGTCGAGCAACAACATGCGCGGGTTACGCAGAAACCATTTGCCCAGAACGACCTTTTGCTGATTGCCGCCGGAAAGACTGGAGACGAGATCAGTGTCGCGGCCTGCACGAATGTGGAAGCGCTCGATCGTCTCGCGGCTCGCCGCGGCCTCGCGCGCCGCGCTGACCACGAAATTGGGGCTGAGCTCCGGCAAGCTCGCGACGCAGATGTTGCCGCGAATGCTGTCGCTGAGGTTGAGGCCTGTGAGCTTTCGGTCCTCTGTGACGAGCGCGACGCCTGCCGCAATCGCCTGAGCGGGCGTGGCGAGCGAGACCGGCTTGCCGAACAGTTTCACCGCGCCTTTCGACGACCGGTCGAGACCGAAGAGGCAGTCGAAGATCTCGCTACGGCCCGAGCCCATGAGGCCGTAGATGCCGAAGATTTCGCCCTTGCGCACGGTGAAGGAAATATCGGCGATCTTGCCCGGCGAAGTGAGGCCGGCGACCGACAACCCTTCCTCGTCGGTCGGCGTATTGACTTTGGTGTATTCCTCAGAGACTTCCCGCCCGACGATCATCCGGATGAGACCTGCGCGATCGACATCCGCGAGCGAGCCCGAGGCGACATACGCCCCGTCTCTGAACACGGTGTAGTGGTCGGCGACGTCGAAGATTTCGGACAGGCGGTGCGAGACATAAACAATGCCTCGCCCCTGCGCCCGCAGGCGTCTGACGACCGTGAACAATTGGTGCGCTTCGCGCTCGCCTATCGCCGACGTCGGCTCGTCCATAAAGATCACTTCGGCGTCGTGGCTGAGCGCCTTGGCGATCTCGACCAGTTGCATCTGGGCCACGGAAAGACCGTGCATGTGCTGCGTCACAGGGATCGCGAAACCGAGATCGTCGAGGATCGCCTGTGCCGCGGCGTTCATCTTGCGAAAGTCGACCCCGCCGAACCGGCCCGGCGGCTCGCGGCCGAGGAAGATGTTCTCGGCCACCGTCATATGCGGCACCGGACTCAATTCCTGCTCGATGATGGCGATTCCTGCCGCCAACGCCTCCGCAGGGCTGCCGAACTCGACCTCGCGGCCGTCGCGCCAGATTTTGCCGGCGTCGCGCCGGTAAATCCCCATCAATATCGATAGAAAGGTCGATTTGCCCGCGCCGTTGCCGCCGCACAGGGCGTGAACGCTACCAGCCTCAAGTTCAAAGCGAGCATCGCGCAGCGCGGCAATGCCGCCGAACGACTTTTTGAGCCCTTCCACTTTCAGCAAGACCCCCACGTTCCCCCCGAGCGCCGCTTGTCGATTTTTGATATTTGTATACTTATTATTGACAAAAGTCAAGACATTCAACGCCCCTGTCACGAGTTCGCACCGCGGCCGGAGCCCTGGAGCCCGACCGATGCGATCACTTTCTGGATATTTACCACACGATAACAATGACTTAAGGCGCACCTGTTAGGGGAGCCTGCGCGATCCGCACTTTGCGCTTGGCAAAGCAGAAATTCGGCGGAGCGCTGGAACCTCATGACCTGTGGGCCTTCGAGGTCACGTCTATTCAGGAAGCGGTGATATGACGCGCCACGCCGCTAACCCCTTCCCTGGGTCCGCGTCCTTGGCGATTGGTTTTAGGCTGAGACCGAGTTGATCTTTGGGATACGCCTCGCTTTCGACAGAGCGTTGTCACGCTGCCGAGCAAGGAACGCGGTGAGGCTACGACGTGTGAATTTTCAGGCGACCGTGACGGCCGCACCCCAAGTAATTCATCGCGGCGGCGCGGAAGCTTCAGTGCGTTCGGGCAGAGGTAAGATGGCGTTGGACGTTGAAAGCAAAGGAATTTTTGCGCCGAGTCCGGGCTCTTGAAGCGCTGCATCTTGCGCTCCTTTCGCTAGGTTGGCTGATGTGAGTTTTCAGCTCGGTTATTCTTCCGTCGACCATGCTCATGGCGGCTCTCGATCCCGAGATCGCGGTCAAATGGCCGCCCAGACTATGTGTCATGGTCCCGGTGCTAATGGTTCTTCCGCTGCTTGCAAAACGGAGGAACCCTCCGTATAATACTGGAGTTGGCGCCAAAACAAAGCGATCCCGCCCCCGTCTTCTCTGACCCTGTTGGGTGGTCGGAATCCCGGCAAACGGCGAATCGCGCGGATGCCTCGTCGTCCCTACTCCAATCGCCTAGGACCACCCTGGCGGGAATCTCATTCGAACATCGCGCTGATCGGAGGCCGTATGAGCTTTTCAATTTCGCTTACTGTGAACGGCGCGGCGCGGAAAGTCGCATTTGACGACCCGCGGGTCACGCTCCTCGATCTCCTTCGCGAACGCCTCGACCTGACCGGGGCCAAGAAAGGCTGTGATCGCGGGCAATGCGGCGCATGCACGATCCTCATCGACGGCCGACGAATCAATTCGTGCCTTGCTCTTGCCCTCAGCCATGATGGCGCGGACCTCCTCACGATCGAGGGGTTGGCGCGAGGCGACGCACTCCACCCCGTCCAGGCCGCCTTCATCGCCCATGACAGCTTTCAGTGCGGATTCTGCACACCGGGTCAGATCATGAGTGCAGTCGGCCTGATCCAGGAAGGCCAGGCAGGCCACGATCCTGAGCGCGTCCGCGAAGGCATGAGCGGCAATCTCTGCCGATGCGGCGCCTATGTCGACATCGCCGACGCGGTGCTCGATGCACAAAAACGCCTTACCAAACTCGATCGAAAGCAAGTGGCGTGAACACATTCGATTATTTCAGGCCCACGACGATCTCCGAGGCCGTCGCCGCCGCCGCGGAACCCGGCGCCGCCTATCTGGCCGCCGGCACCAACCTTCTTGACCTGATGAAGGGCGGCGTCGCCCGCCCGAGCCGTCTCGTCGACGTCAATCATCTTCCAGGCCTCGACCAGATCGAACATCTCCCGGCCGGCGGCGTCCGGATCGGAGCGCTCGTGCGCAATGCCGATTTGGCGCACGACCCAGACTTCGCCCAGCGCTTTCCGGCCGTCGCCGAGGCGTTGCTCTCCGGCGCTTCGGCGCAACTTCGCAACGCCGCGACAGTCGGCGGCAATCTCCTGCAACGCACGCGATGCGGCTATTTCTACGACACCGCGAGCGCCTGCAACAAGCGCGAACCGGGTGCAGGCTGCGAGGCGCGCGGCGGCGACACCGGGCTGCACGCGGTGCTCGGTTGGACCGAGAGCTGCATCGCGACCAACCCCTCCGATTTCTGCGTGCCGCTCGTCGCGTTAGACGCTATCGTGGAAATCGAGGGCAAAGCAGGGCGCCGTGAAGTTCCGCTCGAGAGCTTCCACCGTCTGCCTGGAGACGCGCCCGAACGCGACAGCGTACTCGAGCCCGGCGAACTGATCGTCGCGGTCCGTCTGCCCGCGGAAGCGGCCCCCTTTGCGGCTCATGCTCGCTACCTCAAGGTTCGTGAGCGCACCTCCTACGCCTTCGCGGTCGTTTCGGCCGCGGCTGCGCTACGGATAAATGGAAGCGCCGTCGTCGAAGCGAGGATCGCGCTCGGCGGCGTCGCGCTGAAACCCTGGCGGGCTCGGGCGGCCGAGGAGATGCTGGTCGGCGAGCGTTCGGTTGAGACGGCGTTCCGCCGGGCGGCGGAACTCGCGCTCGCGGACGCGAAACCATCCGGCGACAATAACTTCAAGATCGTGCTCGCGCGAGGAATCGTGGTGCGGGCGCTTGCGTTGGCCGCCGCGGGAACCCCTGAGCGCACGCCTGCGTTGCCCGCCTCTCCGTTCGCTCACAATCCCGGAGCTCTTCTCAATGTCTGAGATCGCGCTCGCACAAGCTCCCGCTCGTCTCCGACATGGCTTGTAAGTCGGGCAGCCGATCACGCGCCGCGACGGCGTCCTGAAGGTCGCCGGAGACGCGCGCTACGCAGCCGACAAGACTATCAGCCCGGCATGCTCTACGCCGTGCTGGCGGTGAACAGCATCGCGCGCGGGCGCGTCGCCTTTCTCGACGCGCCGGCGGCAAAGGCCCGCCACGGCGGCGGCGAGGTCGTGACGCCCGCCAACAAGCCGCCATAGGCCCAAGGTCCTGACGCCGAGAACAACCCTTCTTGGAGAGAAAACGTCCCGTTCCCCGCGCAACCTTATGCGAATCGAACTCTCTGAGCGCCTATGGTTCGGAGGTAAACAATAATATCGGCTTGTTGCGATGCGTTAAGCGCGGCGACCGCCATTGTCGCGCCACAAACAACCTCAGGCATCGTTGACCATCGCTTCCGAGTGGTGAAACTGCGTGGCGTTTCCGAGCGGACATCCAATCCCGCACCCTTGTGAATCCAACCAATCAAAAATCGTTTCATCTCGAGCGGATACCATTCTAAGCGCCCTCGAATAGGCGACAGGCGAAGGCCAAGAGAACACATCAACGCCGAGAACAGAACGCCACGTTCCTAGGCGCACTTATGCGAATCCCCAGCGCGGCGTCGTCCATCAGGCGCGTCACCGTCGCCACGCCATCTCCGCGAGCATCATCGAATGAGGAGGTGATCTGCATCCGGAAAGTGGATCCCTATTGCGGCGCAGCCGATTTAGTTATACGTATAACCTAAAGGGAAACGACGGTGGAAGTTTAATGAAATACCGGCGGATAACACAGCGCGAAGTCGCACGGGTCGCCGGCGTTTCCCAAGCCACGGTGTCCATCGCGCTCGGCGGCGCCCAGGGGCACGGCATCCCCACGGAGACTTTCGAACGCGTGATGCAGGTGGCCAATGAACTCGGTTACGTTCCCAATCGCTATGCGCAAGCGCTGAAAACCAATCGAACGATGACGATCGCTTGCGTGGTGCCCGATGTCGCCAACCCGTTTTACCCGTCTCTTGTTCGCGGCATTCAGTCCGTCGCGGACGCCGCCGGCTATGACGTGATCGCGCTGAACACCGACGGATTGGCCGCTCGCGAGAAAAGATTCCTCGCCTGGAGCCTTCGGGGGATGATCGACGGCGTCGTCGGCGTCTTCTTCACGATTAAAGCGCCCGATTTCGCGGCCGTCGCGCAGGCCGGCATCGGCATCGTGCGCATCGAGACCTCGGCCAAACGACAGGGCCCCCTGCCGATCGACAATCTATTCGTGGACAATATGGCGGCGGCCGCCGCCGCGACGCGCTATCTCATGGAACGCGGCCATCGCCGCATCGCCATGATCGCCGGCATCGGCGGCCCGCAGGGCAATCGGGTCAGCGGCTATCTCCGAGCTTTGAGCGAGGCGGCCCTGGCGCCGCAGCTCGCGAACTACGGCGATTTCAACGAGGAAGGCGGCTATCGCGCAACCAAGGACATTCTCGCCGCCTCCCCTCGCCCAACCGCCATATTCGCCGCCAATGATCTGATGGCGCTTGGCGCGATGAAGGCGATCCGCGAGGAACGCCTGAAAATTCCGGACGATATCGCGGTGATGGGCTTCGACGATATTTTTGCGGCGAGCGTCGTTACACCGGCATTGTCGACGATCAATCAGTTTCAACAGACGTTGGGCCGCGTCGCCGCGGAGATGGTTCTGCAGCGGCTGAACGAACTGCCCGCCGACCTACCCGGGCGACATCGGGAGATGCCGTTCGAACTCGTCATACGCCAATCCGCATGAGCGGAGGAACGCCGCCTAACCATAAACGAAGAGGAGGATGGAAATGCTTTTGTCGAAGGGACCCCAATCGACGTTTGCAGCGCTCACCGGCGCCCTGACGATCGCTGCAATGCTCGCGACCATGCCGCCGGCTTTCGCCGACGGACCAATCACACTTTGGTATCAGCGCGGCGGCACGCCAGAACAGCAGCGCATTCTGCAGAAGGATCTGGTTGGGCCATTCAACGCAGCGCACCCGACATCGCCTCTCACGCTCGACGTTCGCGCCAGCGGCAATGGCGACAAACAGATTCGCATGGCCGTCATCTCGGGCAAAGGACCCGATATCGTCATGACGCCGGGCCCGAGCACGACCTTGGCCCTCGTGCAATCCGATCATCTCCTGCCGCTCGACGATTACATCAAGAAATACAATCTCGACAAACGCATCCTTGCTCCGGTTTTGAAGACCGGCGAATACAAGGGACATAATTATGCCCTGCCACGAACGTTCGAGACGATGGTCCTTTATTACAACAAGACCCTGTTCGACAAGAATGGTTGGACGCCACCCAAAACAATGGCGGAGTTGAATACGATCGCCGAAGCGATGCAGGCCAAGAACATCACGCCGTTCTCGGTCGGCAACGGCGACTGGCGCGCCGCCAATGAATGGCACGTCACCGTCGTGCTCAACCACTACGCCGGGCCAGAGAATATCTACAAAGCTCTGAAAGGCGAGATTCCCTGGACCGACCCGGTATTCGTGCAAGCGATCGACGTGCTCAAGAACTGGTATCAGAAGGGATGGTTCGGAAAGAATTACTTTTCGTTGACCGGCGACCAGGAAGCGCTTCTTCTCGCCAAGGGCGAGGCAGGCATGGCGCCGAACGGAACTTTCTCGTTTGACAGCATGGTCGCCGCATTCAAACAAACGGGCCAAGAACTCGGCGTTGCGGCGTTCCCAAGCTTGCGCGATGGCGTCCCCTACCCGATCTACGCCATCGGCACGGGCAGCACGATGTCGATCAACAAGAATTCGGCCAATCCTGATGGCGCAGGCGCATTCCTCGACTATCTCTACTCCGACTCATTCTACGATCTCATTAGCAAGGACTGGCCCGGTGACTGGAACCTGCCGCTGACGTCGATCGATGAAGCCAAGCTCTCTAAAAATGTATCGCCCCTATTTGCCGCGACCGTGACGTCGTTCTCCAAAGCGGTTGCACAGGGAAACTTCGGCTATACCACGTGGACTTTCTGGCCGCCCGCGACGGAAGACTATCTCATCCACGGGATCGAGCAGGTGTGGTTGGGTCAAATATCAACCGACGACTATCTGAAGAAAATGCAGGAGACCTTCGCCAAGGAAATGGCGGACGGCAAAGTGCCGCCGCTGGCGGCGCGCTGAGACAACGTTTGTAATTAAAGGGGCGGCGCGCCGCCGCCCCTTTTCCTTGCCTATCTCGCCCCTCCTCGGATATGTCGATGCCCTTTTTATTGCCAGCTCTCGTGATTAACATCGTGATCATTTTGATCCCGGCGCTTCTCACCGTCGCGATGGCGTTCGTCGAGTGGGACGGCGTATCGACCCCAACGTTCGTCGGCCTTGATAATTTCCGCACTATTTTCGCCGACCCTGTTTTCTTTTCAGCGCTCCTGAACAATATCAAATGGACGTTGATCTTCCTCATCATTCCTATCGCAATGGGGCTCGTCGCGGGCTCGCTCCTGCTCGTCGTTCGGCGCGGACGCACATTTTTTCAGATCGTCTATTTCCTGCCGGTGATCATCGCGACGGTCGTGGTCGCCCGCGTGTGGCAAGGCATGATCTATAATCCGGAATCCGGCCTTGTCGGTTGGCTGAAGCTTTATGGCGTCGCGCTCTCCGATCCTCTCGCCAACCCACCGACCGCCCTCTACGCCGTCGCGTCGGTCGATGTCTGGCACTGGTGGGGATTTCTCGCCGTGATCTTCTTCGCAGCCCTCCGCCAAGTCGATATGGCGCAGATTGACGCGGCCATGCTCGACGGCGCGAACTTCCCGCAATTGATGCGCTATGTGCTGCTTCCTGCGATCCGCCCGACCATCACCCTGATGATGATCATGACGGTCATATGGTCTTTCCTGGCGTTCGACTTCGTCTATGTCCTGACGCAGGGTGGACCGGCCTATTCGAGCGAGGTGCTCTCGACGCTCTCGTATCGCTACGCCTTCTATAATTACACCGTGGGGCCTGCCGCCGCAGTCGCCTTGGTCATCAGTTTCTTCGGCCTTGTAGCGACCGTTTTCTATGTGCGGATACAGCAGCGAGAGGGCGCCCGATGAATCAGACGCTCGGACGCAGCACGATCGCCCTCTCCTATCTCGTGCTGGCGATAGGCGCGATCATCGCGATATTCCCATTGGCGCTGATGGTCGTCAGCGCGTTGAAGACCAGCGCCGAGATCGTCGCCAATCCGCTCGCTCTGCCGAGCGCTCTACAATGGGTCAATTTTTCGCGCGCCTGGACCGACGCGCAATTAGGGCGGTCGCTTCTGAACAGCGCCGAGGTGACGGGGCTGACCGTCGTATTGATCTGTACGACCTGTTCGATGGCCGCCTATGCGCTCGCCCGGCAAGCGACGCCGGGATGGCGGTGGATCAGCGCCTATCTGCTCGCCACCACAACTCTGCCGATCCAGCTCTATCTCTTCCCGCTCTATTTTGGCTACGCGCATCTCGGGCTGATCGACAATGTCTTCGCCCTATCGCTCGTTTATACCGCGATCTTCAGCCCGTTCTCCATCTTCCTGCTGCGAACTTATTTCCTCGCCATCCCGAGGGAAATCGAGGAAGCGGCCATCGTCGACGGCGCCAATCGCTGGCAGGTCTTCTACAAGGTCTGTCTGCCGCTGGTCTCGCCGGGCATCCTCACCGTCGCCGTCATTTCCGGCCTCAACACGTGGAATGAATTTCTGATCTCATCGACTTTCCTGCAAAGCCACGACGCGCAGACCGCCGTCGTGCGCTTCTACACGCTTGGCGGCCAATACAGCAGCGATTGGGGGGAGATCATGGCCGCCGCAATCCTCATCGTCGCGCCAGCTTTGGTCTTCTTCCTGCTCATGCAACGCCGTTTCATCGAAGGCATGGCGAGCGGCTCGGTCAAAGGCTGACGCGTTCCATCTTCCACCTCTCTGAACGAAAAGGATCAGAGCCCATGTCCATTCCTGCAGATTATCTCGAACGCGTCTACGCTGGCGTGCTTGGCAAGCTGATCGGCGTCTATCTCGGGCGACCCTTCGAAGGCTGGACCTATCAGCGCATCATGAACGAACTCGGCCCTATCGAATATTATGTCCACGACCGCCTCAATGCGCCGTTGGTGGTCACCGACGACGACGTGTCCGGCACGTTCACTTTCGTTCGCGCCCTCGCGGAACATGGCGTCAAAGCTGATCTCTCGGCCGAAGAAATCGGCAAGACCTGGCTCAACTCCATCGTCGAGCAACGTTCCATCCTTTGGTGGGGCGGCAATGGCAATTCGACCGAACATACGGCGTGGCTGAACCTCAAACGCGGCGTGCCCGCCCCGCACTCGGGCTCGATGGCCACGAACGGGCAAGCAGTCGCCGAACAGATCGGCGCACAGATCTTCATCGACGGCTGGGCGCTGGTGGCGCCGGGCCAACCGAAGCTCGCCGCGCAATTCGCCGAAGCGGCGGGCAGCGTCAGCCATGACGGCGAATCCGTCCACGCCGCCAAGCTTCTCGCGGCTATGGAGGCCGAGGCTTTCCTTTCCACCGACATCGACCATCTTATCGACGTCGGCCTATCCGTCATTCCCGGCAATTCGCTCATCGCGCGGCTCGTCGCCGATGTGCGCGCCTGGCATGCGGAGCTTCCGGATTGGCGCGACGCCCGGCAAAGAATCGAGGATCAATATGGTTACGACAAATTTCCCGGCAATTGCCATGTCGTGCCCAATCATGCGCTGATTATCCTCTCCCTGCTCTATTCGCGCGCCGATTTCCATCAGGCGATGATGATCGTCAATACCGCTGGCTGGGATACGGACTGCAATTCCGGCAATGTCGGTTGCCTGATCGGAATCATGCACGGCCTCAAAGGCCTCGAGGGCGGCCCCGATTGGCGCGGCCCGCTCGCCGACCGTACGTTGATTTCAGCCAGCGACGGCGGCTATGCCGTCAACGACGCCGCGCGGATCGCGTATGATATCGCCAATCTCGGCCTCCAGCTTGCCGGATCGGCGCCGCTGGCGCCGCCCAAGGCTGGCGCGCAGTTCCATTTCTCTCTGCCTGGGAGCGTGCAAGGCTTCATGGCCGATCGCGACGCCATTCAACCCGACCTCATGTCCATCGAACAGGGCAAGAGTCCGGGAGGGCCAGCGCTCGCTTTACGCTTCAAGGGGCTGGCGCGCGGGCGTTTGGCGGCGGCGCTGACGCCGACCTTCTCGCCGCCGAATGTCGTCGACATGCGCACCTATGATCTGCAAGCCAGCCCGCGCGTCTATTCCGGTCAGACCGTCAAGGCGCGCGTGGTCGCCGACGCCGCCAACACATCGGCGGTCTCCGCCGGCCTGCGAATCAAGGTTTACGGACTGGACGATCGCCTCTTCGATTTCGATGGGCCATTCGTCGATCTTGCGCCAGGCGCCGACGGCATTCTGAGTTGGACCCTGCCGGACCTCGACGGGCAGCCGATCCAGCAAATCGGCGTCGCGCTGACCTCGCGCGGCGCGAGAGCCGACGGAACGGTCTGGCTCGACTATCTCGGCTGGGACGGCGCCCCGAAATTGAACCTGCGGCGGCCGAAACAGCCAAGCGCGTTCTGGCGTCAGTCCTGGGTCAACAATGTGAGTTTCTTCAGCAAAAATTTCGCAGCGGCCTTCCGCATCTCACAGGACCGCGGCAGCGGCATCATCGTGCACGGCACGCGCGAATGGATGGATTATCAGGTCTCCAGCGCGGTCGCAGTGCATCTCGGGTCGAGTGCGGGCCTCGCCGCTCGCGTCCAGGGTCTGCGGCGCTACTACGCTCTGCTGCTAGAAGCGGGCGACCGTGTGCGCCTAGTGAAGGTGCGCGACGACGCACGCACGATCCTGGCGGAAGGCTCCTTCCACTGGAGTCTCGAAAAGCCCGTAACGTTGGCCCTTCAACTTCGTGGTCGAGAGATCGTCGGCATGGTCGACGAGCGTCTGACTCTGCGTGCAACAGACGAAAGCGACACGCCTTTCGAGAACGGCGGCATCGGCCTCGTGATCACGGAGGGCGCCTTATCGACAGATCAGGTGGAAGTAGCGCCTCTTGCGGGCGTCCCCGTCCATTCTCCCCGGCGTCCCGCGCTGGCCAACGCCTGAACATCCGGTTCTATGAGGAGAACGAACATGGCTTCAGTCGCCATCCGCAACCTGCGCAAGGCGTTTGGCGCAGTCGAAGTGATCAAGGGCGTTTCGGTTGATATCGCCGACGGGGAATTCGTCATCTTGGTGGGCCCCTCCGGGTGCGGCAAGTCCACGCTGCTTCGCATGCTGGCGGGGCTGGAGGGCATTACGGACGGCGAACTCCTCATCGGCGACCGCCTGGTCAACAATGTTCCGCCAAAGGAGCGGGACGTGGCTATGGTGTTTCAGAATTATGCGCTCTATCCGCATATGACCGTCGCCGAGAACATGAGCTTTGCGCTCAAGCTCAAAGGCGCGCCGAAGGCGATCATGGCCTCAAAAGTAGCCAAAGCCGCGGAGATTCTGGGATTGGAAAGTCTTGTCGACCGCTTTCCGCGCCAGCTTTCCGGCGGCCAACGTCAGCGCGTCGCTATGGGACGCGCAATCGTTCGCGATCCCAAGGTCTTTCTATTCGACGAGCCCCTGTCGAATCTCGATGCGAAGCTCCGCGTCCAGATGCGCGCCGAAATCAAGTCGCTACATCACCGGCTCGGAACAACGATCGTCTATGTGACGCACGACCAGATCGAAGCTATGACCATGGCTGACAAGATTGTCGTCATGCGCGACGGCGTTGTGGAGCAGATAGGCGCGCCGCTCGATCTCTACGATCGTCCTACCAATCTTTTTGTCGCGGGATTTATCGGTTCGCCTTCGATGAATCTGTTCCAGGGACGCGTCGTCATCAGCAACGGCGCTCCCTCCTTTGTCACGGAGGATGGCCTCAGCATGCCCCTCGGCGCGGCTCCGCCCGCGTCGGACGGTCGCCCGGTTACGCTCGGCATCCGCCCGGAACATCTCATCGTCGATGCAGGCGGTTTTCCCTCCGAGATCATCGTCGTCGAGCCGACGGGTTCGGAAACCCATATCGTCGCCCGCTTCGGCGCACAGAGTCTAGTCGGCGTCTTTCGCGAGCGTATCGAGAGGCGCCCGGGAGACATCTTGAATCTCGCCGCGCCGGCCAAGAACATGTATTTCTTCGACGCGCAAAACGGCAATCGGTTGACCCATTGACCCGACCATTTTCGGGCGCCGCATGTTTGTCGCTCGACAGTTGATCAGGGCTAGACGCAGGAGCGGAAAGGCGTCTGCGGCTCCCTATCGAGACCAAGATTCATGTTACAAAACAATAATATGCGTTCAATTCTCGACCGGGTCATTATTGAACGTGTTTTCACCGTCGGGGACCGCCGCCCACGGGCGCGCTCTCAGATCCTGCGCTCGAAAGCGATCGATGGCGGGACGCTCGGCCATGGTCAGATCGATATCGTCCCAGCCGTTGAGGAGCTGAGTTTTCCACACAGGGTCGATTGTGAATAGAACGACCAAATTTCCTGCGATGATCGTCTGGGCGGCGAGATCGACGCGTATGGCGCGCCCTTCTGTCGCGCTGGGCGAGGCCAGAAGCTCTTCGGCGTCGGCCTCCGAGACGCGAGCAGGCAACACGCCGTTTTTGATGGCGTTCGACGCGAAAATATCGCCAAAGCTCGGTGCGATCACACAGCGTATGCCGTAATCCAGCAGGGCGTAGACCGCCGCCTCCCGTGACGAGCCGCAGCCAAAATTGCGGCGAGCGATCATGACGGCGGCGCCGGCGCGCTGAGGGTCGTCGAGAAGGCTGTCGCTTGCTTGGCCCGTCCCGATGTTGCGAAGATCGTAGAGCAAAAACGGCCCGTAACCCGCTGCGCGCGGGCGTTTCATGAATCGCGCCGGGATGAGCTGGTCCGTATCGACATTGGCGAGCGCCAACGGGATGGCCGGCGTCTCGATGATGTTGAGCGGCTCCATCGGCCCTCCCCCTATGTCCGTCCTGCCAGAAGCTCGCGCGCATCTGTCAATTGGCCTCTGACAGCGGCGGCGGCCGCCATCGCTGGCGACATCAGATGGGTGCGCGCGCCTGGACCTTGCCGGCCCTTGAAGTTGCGGTTGGTCGTCGAGGCGCAACGTTCGCCCGCGGCGACGACATCGCCATTCATGCCGACGCACATCGAACAACCGGAATCGGCCCATTCCAGGCCGGCGTCCCGGAAAATGCGGTCGAGCCCCTCTTCCTCGGCCTGCCGTTTCACTCTGGACGAACCTGGCGACACGAGCCCGGGCACAACGGCTTGGCGGCCCGCCAGCACTGCCGCGGCCGCGCGCAGATCCTCGATGCGACCGTTAGTACAGGAGCCGATGAAGACTCTATCGATACGGATGGCCGCTAGCGAAGTGCCGGCCTTGAGGTCCATATAGGCCAGCGCATCGCGCACCGCCGCGGCGCGGCTGGCGTCCCGGATGTTAGCGGGATCGGGGATCGCACCGTCGATCGGGGCGGCGTGCTCGGGACTGACGCCCCAGGTCACAGTCGGGGCGATCTCGCGCGCCGCGAAGCTCGCCTCGCGGTCGAACTTGGCGTCGCTATCGCTGCCGAGCGCACGCCACGCCTCAACTGCTTCGTCGAAAGCTTTGGCTTGCGGCGCGAACGAGCGGCCCTGCAACCAAGCAAAAGTGGTCTCGTCCGGAGCGACCAGTCCGAGCCGTCCGCCCGCCTCGATGGACAGGTTGCAAAGGGTCATCCGGCCCTCCATCGACAGGCAGCGGATGGCGGATCCCGCATATTCGATCGCGCAGCCCTGCGCTCCGTCGGCGCCGATGCGGGCGATAATAGTGAGGGCGACGTCCTTGGCGGTTATCCCGGAACCGAGCGCGCCTTCGATAGTAATGCGCATGCGCTTGGGCTTTTTCTGCCACAGCGTCTGGGTCATGAGAACATGGGCGACCTCGGAGGCCCCAATCCCGAACGCATAGGCGCCGAAGGCCCCGTGGGTCGATGTGTGGCTGTCGCCGCAGACGATCGTCAATCCCGGCAGCGTCAACCCCTGCTCGGGAATGGTCACGTGAACGATGCCCTGACGAGAGTCGTCGAGACCGATCAGGCGGATATGATGCCGCTGCGTATTCTCCTTGAGGAGATCGACCATGCGCGCGATCTCGGAATTGGCGATTCCCTTCGCCCTGCCGCGGGTCGGCACGTAATGATCGGCGACGCCGAATGTCGCCTCTGGATGGGCCACCGCGGCGGCGCGCTTATCCAATTGATCGAACGCATGGAACGAACCCTCATGAAGCAAGTGCCGGTCGATCCAAAGCAGGCTCATGCCGTCTTCGCGCGTCGTGATCGCGTGGGCGTCCCAAAGCTTGTCGATGATTGTTCGGCTCATCGTGTCCTATCTCGCCATTCCGATCTCATCATTCCGCAAAGGCTGACGCTTCCGTAGACGCGCTTGACTCGCTCATGTTGTATTATAATGTAGACAATTAAAAGCACTATTTGCGAGTCTGAATTGGTCGGCGTCGAACTCCCAAAAGCCCGTCAGGTTTATCTGGTGCTGCGCGAGCGTATCGCCAACGGCGGCCTCAATGCGGGCGACACGCTTCCAGGCGAGCAAGCACTGGCGGGCGAGCACAATGTCTCGCGGGTGACGGTGCGGCGCGCCCTCGCCGAATTGGAGCGCGAAGGCCTGATCGACAGACGTCGGGGCGCTGGAACCTTCATCGCCTTGCAAAATGCCGTCAAACCGGTGGTCGCCGACCTCGCCGATGTGCTCAGCAATTTGATCGCCATGGGCCGGTCCACCGATGTGCGGCTCCTGGCTTTCAGCTATCAAGATGCTCCCGCCATGGTCGCGGATGCGCTGCGCCTGGTCAAGGGCGAGCGCGTGCAGCGCTCGGTGCGGGTGCGAATCGTCGATGGCGAACCCTTCTCTTATTTGACGACCCATGTCCCCGAGCGCATCGGCGTCACCTATACCGAACCTGAGCTCGCCTCGAAGCCGCTCCTCGCGCTGCTCGAGCGATCGGGCGTGTCCGTCGACCGTGCGACGCAGGAAATCAGCGCGGTTCTCGCCTCGCCGGAAGCCGCCGCGGCGCTGAATGTCGATATCGGTTCGGCGCTGATCGCGCTGACGCGCGTCGTCTATGACGGCAAGGGTCGCGGCGTGGAGCATCTTCACGCGCTCTATCGACCCGACCGCTACGCTTTCCGCATGGATCTCGCGCGCACGGGCAGGAATGGCGGCCGCCGCTGGTCGCCGGTGGAGAATGGCCACGCCGAGGCCGGAACGACCAAGGGTTCAGAGACGCAAGCGGGAAACGCCCGCGAGGAGAGGGGAAAGAGGCGATGACAAAGCATAGAACCGGAATTTCTCGCCGCGGCGCACTCCAGGCGGGCGTGGGCTTGGCGACCGGCGCCTTCGCCTTGCCAGGGCTCGCGCGCGCGCAGGCGACGTCGATCAAGATCGGCATCCTGCAGCCGCTGACCGGCGCGCTCGCCTTCGACGGCCAGGCCGGCCAGCTCGGCGCCGAATTTGCGATCAAGGCTGTCAACGCGGCGGGCGGCGTCAAGGCGCTCGGTGGCGTGAATCTTGAGGCGGTCAAGGGCGACGCCTTATCGACGCCGGAAGGCGGCGTCAGCGAGGTCGAGCGCATGCAGGCCGAGGGGGTCTGCGCGATCGTCGGCGGCTTCGCCAGCCCGATCTGCCTCGCCGCCAGCCAGGCTGCCTCGCGCTACGATCTGCCCTATATCGTCGATGTCGGCGTCAACGATCAGATCGTCAATCGCGGACTTAAGAACACATTCCGTTTTGGACCCGGGTCTTCGATCGTGAGCGCTCAGGCGCTCGACAATCTTGTCAAGCTGAACGACGCGGCGGGAAAACCGATCAAGACCATCGCGCTGGTTCACGAGGACGGCCTGTTCGGCTCGGGCCTCGCCAAGCTGCTGGAGACCGAGCTTCCCAAACGCGGCTTCGAAGTGATCGAGTCGATCGCCCACCCGACGCCCTCGCGCGACATGTCCAATGTCGCTCTGCAGATCAAGGCGAAGAACCCCGATCTCGTGATTCCGTCGAGCTATTACGGCGAGTTCGTGCTGCTGGCGCGGACGATGCAACAACAGCGCATCAAACCCAAGGGCATTTTCGCCATATTGAACGGCGCCGCCTCGAACTATCGCTTCGTCAAGGAATTCCCGGAGGCTGCGGAAAATGTGATCGACACCAACCATTGGTACGATCCGCGCAACGAGACGGCGATCGCCCTCAAAAAAGAAGTAGACGGCATGGGCAAGTTCTTCACCTATAACGTGGCGTTGAACTATTCGGCCGTATTGCTGCTCGTCGACGCCATCGAACGCGCCGGTTCGGTCGATCGTGCGAAGATCACAGCGGCGCTGGAGACCTCGACCTTCTCCAAGCACATTATGCCGTATGGACCGACAAAGTTCGTCAACGGCCAGAACACGGGCGCCGCGCCCGTGAATACCCAGGTCCAGGGCGGCGACATCAAGGTGGTCTTCCCCGACGCCTTCGCCAACGCCAAGCCGATCTTCCCTGTGCCGGCATAGCCGCCAAATATGTTCGCGCCCGAGATTGTCATCGCCGCCGTGATCAACGGTCTCCTGACGGGCGCGGTCTACGCGCTCGTTTCGGTCGCGTTGACGCTCGTCTATGGCGTCCTGCACATCATCAATTTCGCGCATGGGGCGATCCTCACGGCGGCGATGTTCGCCGCCTTCTTCGCTGAGCAGGCGGGCGTCGATCCGCTCATAGCGGTCTTTGGCCTGGCGCCGCTGTTTTTCGTTCTCGGATATGGCGCGCAGCGCTATATCATCGGACCGGCGAGCCATGGCGAAGACAGCAACACCCTGTTGGTGACGCTTGGGCTTTCCATTCTCATCGAGAACGCGCTGCTCGCCGCCTTCGGATCCGACACGCGCACCATTGACGTGCCCTACGGCTTTTCGACGGTCGATCTCGGATTCGTCTTTCTGCCGGCGCCGCGGGTGATCGCGTTCGCAGTGACGTGCGTGACGGCCACGCTGCTCTGGGCGCTGCTCAAGAAAACCGACACCGGCAAGGCCATCCGCGCCGTCGCCAAGGAGAAGCTCGGCGCGGCGCTCGTCGGCATCGACGTGGCGCATGTCTATGCCGTCACCTTCGGCCTCGGCGCCGCCTGCCTCGCAATCGCCGCCTGCGTCCTGCTGCCGAGCTATTACGTGCAGCCGCGCGTCGGCGACGCCTATGTTTTCGTGGCCTTCACTGTAGTCGTGCTGGGCGGTATGGGCTCAGCGCCCGGCGCGATGATCGGCGGCCTCTTCATCGGCGTCGTCGAAAGCCTATCGGGACTCTATTTCGGCGAGAGCCTCGGGCAGCTCGGCATTTTCGTCATCTTCATTCTCGCGCTGCTGGTTCGCCCGACAGGCCTCTTCGGAGCGCGGGCATGACGGTCTCCGGCGCAAGGGGGATGTTTTCGGCTTATGCGCCGATTCTCGTTGTCGCGGCGCTCCTCGCGTTGACGCCGCTGGCGACTTCGGCGAACACGGTCCTCAATGCGATGGTGCTGGCGTTGCTGGTCGCCCTCGCCGGTCAGGGCTGGAACATCTTAGGCGGCTACGGCGGCCAGTTCTCGTTCGGACACGCGGCGTTCTTCGGGACAGGCGCCTATGGAACGGCGCTCCTGCAGGCGCGCTACGGATTGAACGCCTATGTCGCTTTCGCAGCCGCCATTGGCGCGGGCGCGGCGGTCGGCGCAGCGATCGGTTTCCTCAGCTTTCGCTCAGGGCTGCGCGGCTCTTATTTCGCGCTGGTGACGCTCGCCTTCGCCGAAGTGTTCCGCATCGTTGCCAACGCCTCGCCCTTTACCGGCGGCGCCGCGGGAACATTGTTGAAGCTCGACGTCGCGCCGGGGAACTTCCAGTTCGCCAGCCGCGCGATCTTCTTCTGGATCGCGCTGGCGCTCGTGACCCTCGTCTTGATCCTCACGCGCGCGATCGAGCGTTCGCGCTTCGGCGCCTATCTCGTCGCGATCCGTGAGAACGAGAGCGCCGCGCAGGCGCTCGGCATCGACACATTCAAGGTGAAGCTGCAGGCGATCACGCTATCGGCCGCCGTCACGGCGGCGGCGGGAGCCTTCTACGCGCAATATTTCCTCTATGTGAACGCCGACATCGCCTATGGCGCCGCGGTTTCCGTCGAGGCGCTGCTGGCGCCGATCATCGGCGGCTTGGGAACAGCATTCGGGCCGCTGATCGGCACCTTGGCGTTGCACGGCCTTGCGGAAGGCGCCAAAGCCCTGACGGGCCGCATTCCCGGAATCGACGTCGCGCTTTACGGCGCACTGGTCGTGCTCGTCATCGCCTTCGCTCCAAAGGGTCTGCGCGGGCTGGCGGCTCGGCTCGGACGGGGGCTCTCGACCCGTTGGGCGTCATGAGCGCGCCGCTGCTGTCAGTGCAGAACGCATCCAAACGCTTCGGCGGCGTGCTTGCGGTCGATTCCGTGTCGCTGACCATCAATGCGGGCGGCATCACCGGCCTGATTGGACCCAATGGCGCCGGCAAGACAACGCTGTTCACACTGATCTCTGGTTTCGAGAGGCCGACGAGCGGGCGCATCGCTTTCCAAGGCGTCGATATCGGCGCCTTGGCGCCGCACAAGCGCGCCGCGCTTGGCGTCGCGCGCACGTTCCAGATCGTCCAGCCCTTCGCCGGCCTGACCGTACGCGAAAACATCGCCGTGGGCGCTCATCTGCGGCACGCGCGCCGCGACGAGGCGCTCGCCAAGGCCGAGGCGGTCTCGGAGCGCGTCGGCCTCGCTGACCGGCTGAATGCGCCCGCTTCGGGACTGACGATCGCCGGCCGCAAAAGGTTGGAGCTTGCGCGTGCGCTCGCGACCGAGCCGACGCTGCTTTTGCTCGACGAGGTTCTTGCCGGCCTCAACCCGTCGGAAGTGCGCGACGTCATTCCGATCATCCAGGACATTCGGCGAGGCGGCGTGACGGTGCTGATGGTGGAGCATGTGATGCAGGCCGTCATGAGTCTTTGCGAAACGGTCTTCGTCCTGGCGCAGGGCCGAATCATCGCCGAGGGTTCGCCCTCCGCCATCACCAAGGATGCGAACGTGATCGAGGCCTATCTCGGTCATGGCGCCGCCAAACGGCTCGCCGCGCGGGACGTGGCGCATGGCTGAAGCGCTTCTCAGCGTTCGCGGCCTTGTCGCCGGCTATGGCGAAACCGAAGTGCTGCGCGGCGTCGATCTCGAAGTGGGCCCCGGGGAGATCGTCGCCGTGCTCGGCTCGAACGGCGTCGGCAAGACCACCTTGAACAAGACGCTCTCGGGCGTCATCCGCGCCGCGGCCGGCGAAATCTATTTCGGCGGCCAGCGCATCGATCATCTGGCTCCGCCGGCGATCGTCGCCGCCGGCCTCATCCACGTGCCTGAAGCGCGGCGCATCTTTCCGGATATGAGCGTCAGGGAAAATCTCGAGCTCGGCAGCTATCGGCGCGGCAAAGCCGAGCGAGCGGCGAATATCGAAAAGGTCTTCGACACATTTCCGCGCCTGCGGGAACGGCGGGCGCAGCTTGCCGGAACGCTATCGGGCGGCGAACAGCAGATGCTCGCGATCGGCCGCGGGCTGATGGGCCAGCCGCGCCTGCTCATCCTGGATGAGCCCTCGCTGGGCCTATCGCCGCTGCTGGTCGAGGAAATGTTCGCGCTTATTGTGCACCTCAACGCCGAAGGCATGACGATCCTTCTCGTCGAGCAGAACGTCATGCAGTCGCTGGCGATCGCGACGCGCGCCCATGTGCTGGAGAACGGCCGCTTCGCGCTGTCAGGACGCGGCGAAGACCTGGCGCGCGACCCCGAACTTGAGAAAACCTACCTTGGGATGTGACCATGACGAATGATTCCCACGCTCCATCGGCGCGCGCCCGCGACGGGCGGCCTCTCCGGCCGGCCTCGCTTAAGCCGCGCATCGCGCAAAGCCACATCATCGTCGCGCCAGGCGTCTATGACGCTCTGACGGCTTCGCTCGCCGCCGCGGCCGGTTTTGAGGCGCTCTACCTTTCCGGCGCCGCCATCGCCTATACCAAGCTTGGCCAGCCCGACATCGGCCTCGTCTCGATGACCGAGGTCGCCGATACGCTGGCGCATATATGCGAACGTGTGGAGACGCCCGTCATCGTCGACGCCGACACGGGTTACGGCAATGCTTTGAACGTGCAACGGACCGTTCGCCTGTTCGAACGCGCGGGCGCCGCCGCGATTCAGATCGAAGACCAGACCTTTCCCAAGCGCTGCGGTCACCTCGCCGACAAGGGCGTGGTCCCGATGCTGGAGATGGTCGGCAAGATACGCGCGGCCGTCGATGCGCGCCGCAGCGACGAGACCCTCGTCATCGCACGCACCGACGCCTTGGCCGTCGAAGGGTTCGAGGCGGCTGTCGAGCGGGCGGAAAGTTACGCCGAGGCGGGCGCGGATATCCTGTTCGTCGAAGCGCCGCGCACGCGCGAGCAGCTCAGCGTTGTGGCGCAAGCGCTCGGGCCATACGCGCCGCTGATGGCCAATATGGTCGAAGGCGGCCAGACCCCGATCCTTTCCGGCCCCGATTTGCAGGCGATCGGCTTCCGGCTCGTCATCTTTCCCGGCGCCATCGTGCGCGCACTGGCCTTCACGGCGCAGGACTTCTACGGAGTCCTCCGACGCGACGGCACCACCGACGGATTCCGCAACCGGATGTTCGACTTTCAGGCAATCAACGAAATCGTCGGCACGCCGGCGATGCTGGAGCGCGGCAAGGGCTACGAGGAAGATTATCAGGCGCCGTCGAAGGCTGCCCGATGAGCGCGTTGGACCCCGTCACGCTCGCCATCCTCAAGGGCCGGCTGGAGCAGATCGCCGATGAAATGGACGCGACGCTCTATCGCTCCGCGTTCAACCCGATCATCGCCGAGGCGCACGACGCCTGCCACGGCCTTTATCATGCTGAGACAGGCGCAACGCTGGTGCAAGGAACAACGGGCCTGCCGATTTTCGTCGGCGCGATGGCTTTCGCCGTCAAAGCAGTGATCGATAAAGTCGCCCGCGACGGCGGCCTCGAGCCCGGCGACACGTTCATCTTCAACGATCCCTATGACGGCGGCACGCATCTCAACGACTTCCGGCTGGTGCGGCCCGTGTTCCGCAAGGGCGTCCTGTTCTGCTGGCTAGCCTCGGTCGGCCATTGGCTCGACATTGGCGGCAACGTTCCGGGCGGCTTCAACGCACGCGCGACCGAGAGCCTGCAGGAGGGCGTGCGCTTCCCGCCGGTCAAGCTCATCGCGCAAGGCAGGCTCAACGATGACATCATTGCGATCCTGTCGGCCAACAGCCGCGTGCCGCAATCGAATTATGGCGACCTGCACGGCCAGTTGAATGCGCTCGACCTTGGCGAGCGGCGGCTCGCCGACGTGCTCGACCAATATGGCGAGGCAATCGTCTCCGAAGCGCTCGACGCTTTCATGCGACGCGCCGAAGCCTTGATGCGCGAAAACATAGCAGCGCTGCCGGACGGCCGGACGAGCTTCGAGGACTATCTCGACAATGACGGCGTCACTGACGAAAAACTGACGATCGCGCTCGACCTGACAATCAGGGGCGACGCGATGATCCTTGATTTCTCGCGATCGTCGGCGCCATGCGCCGGGCCGCTCAACATCGCGCGCTCGACCGCCGTCGCCTGCTGTTACGTCGCGCTGAAACATGTCTTCACGGACGTGCCCGCCAATGCCGGCTGCCTCGCGCCGATCGAATTCATCATTCCGAACACGACGCTGCTCGGCGTATCTTGGCCAAAGCCTGTCGGCGGCTATACCGAAACAATCCTGCGCGTCATCGGCGTTGTCTTCGGCGCGCTTGCGACGATCATGCCGGAACGCGCGACGGCGGCGCCTTTCGGCACGATCAATGCGCTTTCGCTCGCGGGCTATCGCGCCGGCGGCCAGCGTTGGGTGATGTTCTCCTTCTTCGGCGGCGGCCTCGGCGGCAATCCGGAGACCGACGGGCTCAATCACGGCAACAACCCGATTTCGATGGCGACGATCCCGCCCGCCGAAATCTTGGAGGCGGCCTATCCCATCCTGTTCACTCAATGGGCTCTGCGTCCCGACAGCGCCGGGCCCGGGCTCCATCGCGGCGGCCTCGGAGCCATCTATGAGATCGAGGCGCTTGCGCCCAACGGCGCCGACGCATTCCTACTCGGCGAGCGCGGCCGGTTCGCGCCATTCGGCGTCAACGGCGGCGGGCCGGCGGCCCTCAACGTCTTTTCGTGGCAGACCGACAGCGGCGACGCCCATCCGCCGCTCGCCTCCAAGGTCACGGATGTCCGGGTTCGCCAGGGTCAACGCGTCAGGTTGGAGACGCCAGGCGGCGGCGGCTGGGGCCACCCGCTGGGGCGCGAAGGCGCCATCGTCGCGCGCGATGTCCGGCTCGGCTATGTCTCGGCCGCGGCGGCGCGCACCGACTACAGGATCGAGGTTACGCCCGAGGGCGAACTCGATTCCGAGCAAACTCAGGCGTTGCGCGCGCGGAGCGTCGCATGACCGGACCGAAGAAGCCGCCGCCGACGATCGTCGGCGTCGATGTGGGCGGCACTTTCACCGATCTCTTCTGGTTTGATGAAGCCGAGCGGCGCTTTGCAACCGCCAAGGCGCCTTCGAACCGCGGCGATGAAGCTGTCGGCTTTATCGAGGGCCTCCGCCGATTGGGGCCGATCCGGGAAATGGGCGCGATCGTTCACGGCACCACGGTTGGCACCAATGCGCTGCTTGAGCGCAAAGGCGCGCGCGTCGGCCTCATCACGACGCGCGGCTTTCGCGACGTGCTGGAGATGCGCCGGCGCGACCGGCCGCGCACCTGGGGCCTCTGGGGCGATTTCGTTCCCCTGATCGATCGGGACATGCGCATCGAAGTGGACGAGCGCGTCCTGGCGGATGGAACCATACGCCAGGCCGTCGATCTCGCCGCCGTGGAGGACGCCGCGCGCAAACTGGTCGCGAAGGGCGCGCAGGCGCTGGCGATCGTTTTCATCAACGCCTACGCCAACCCAGCCAACGAACGCGCCGCCGCGACCGCCGCCCGCGAAGTCTGGCCGAACGAGAACATCGCGACTTCCTATGAGATTCTGCCCGAAATTCGGGAATTCGAGAGAAGTTCGACGACGGCGATCAACGCCTACCTGCAGCCCGTCGTCAGCTCCTACCTCGATAAACTCGGCGATGCCTTGGCTCTCGATCAATTCGGGGGCCGGTTTCATATCGTGCAATCGAACGGCGGCGTCATGTCGACGGCCACAGCGCGCCGGTTGCCCGTCCGGACTGCGCTTTCAGGTCCCGCCGCCGGCGTCATCGCCGCCGCCGCGATCGCGCGAGCGGCAGGCTATTCCAACGTCATCACCGCCGATCTCGGAGGCACCTCGTTCGACGTTTCGCTGATCGCCGGCGGCGCCTCGTCGCTCGCCGCCCAAACGACGATCGATTTCGGCCTCGTCATCCGTACGCCGATGATCGAAATCACGACAATCGGCGCCGGCGGCGGATCGATCGCCCACGTCGATAAAGGCGGCTTGCTACAGGTCGGACCCGAAAGCGCGGGCTCGCGGCCAGGACCGGTCTGCTACGGCCAGGGCGCGACGCGTCCAACCCTGACCGACGCCAATGTCGTGCTCGGGCGCATCAATGCGGATCGCCCGATCGGCGGCAAGCAGGCGAGGCTCGATGTGGAGGCGGCGACAGCGGCGATCGCTAGGCATATCGGCGTACCGCTCGGGCTTGGCGCCATCCACGCGGCCGAAGCGATTGTGCGCGTCGCCAATGCGCGCATGGCCGGAGCGATACGGCTTGTCTCGATCGAACGCGGACATGATCCCGGGCGTTTCGCCATCATGCCGTTCGGCGGCGGCGGGGCGCTCCACGCGGGCGCCCTGATTGGCGAAGTCGGTCTTTCCAGCGCCATTGTGCCGCGCTTTCCGGGCATCACAAGCGCGCTCGGCTGCGTGATCGCGGATCTTCGGCATGATCAGGTGCTGACCGTGAACTTGGATCTCGCAGGGTTGGACGCACGTGCGCTCGAAGCGCGGATGGTCGAGGCCGGACGAGAGGCAAAAAGAGTCGTCGACGCGGCTGGCGTCGCCGTGGACAGCGTCGATGTCGTCTACGAACTCGACATGCATTACCTCGGCCAGACGCATAGCGTCGCCACGCCCTTGCCTGTGACGCTCGACGACAATGGCGTCGAAGTGACCGAGGCGATCGTCCGCACCGCCTTCGAGGCGGCCTACCGCAAGCAGTTCAGCCAAATCCTGTCGGAAATTCCGGTCCGCATCGTTTCGCTGCGAACGGCGGCGATCGGGCGGCGGCCGGTCTTCGATCTCGCGGCGCTGGCGCCGGGTCCGGATCTGTCGCTTGAAGCCGCGCGGCGCGGAACGCGGCAGGTCTGGTTCGCCGGCGGCTGGCGGGAAGCGGCGATCTGGTCGCGGCTCGATCTGCCGATCGGCGCCGTCGTCGAGGGGCCCGCCGTGCTGGAGCAGCCTGATGCGACCACCGTGCTCGATCCCGGCCTCACGGCGCTGGTCGATCGCTTCGGCAATCTCATCATCGAAAGGATATCGAAATGAGCGTGCTGCCCGTTCCGATCGCCCGCACGGCCTTGCTGCTCTGCGATCTGCAAAACGATTTCGTGCACCCGAACGGCGCCTATGGGCGCGCCGGACAGAGCGCGCCGGAAATCGCCGCGCTGCCTGCGCGCCTCAAGCCGCTCGCCGATCTTGTTCGCCGTCGCGGAGGATGGATAGTCGCCACGCAATTCACGCTGGTTCCAGCCAAGGGCGGCGAGCCGATGATCGCGTCGCATCTCACAGCGCTGCGCCCCTTCCTCGGCAAGGGCGACTTTGCGCCCGGCGCCTGGGGGCACGCGCTCGTCGACGAACTCGCGCCCGCCGATCTCGCGGTGGAGAAAATCGCCTATTCCGCCTTCTATATGACGAGGCTCGAATGGGTCCTGCGCAAAGCGGGAATCGAGAAGCTCTATATCGGCGGGATCGTCACCAATGGCGGCGTCGCCTCGACATTGCGCGAAGCGCATGTGCGCGACTTCGCCACCGTCTTACTATCGGACGGCTGCGCGGCGTTTTCGACGTCCGTGCATGAAACGGCCGTCGCTGCTCTCAGGCCGGTAAGCCCGGTGATGACAGTCGCCGAGGCCGTCGCCGAATTGAGCGCGCCATGAGCCTTGTACTGGATGCAGCGGGGATCGCTTTCGAGACCAACGTTCCCGTGCTCATCATCGGCGCCGGCGCCGCCGGGCTATGCGCGGCGCTGGCGGCGAACGAAGCCGGCCGCGAGGTTCTCGTCATCGAGCGCGATCCGCTGCCGCGCGGCTCGACGGCGCTTTCGGCTGGCCTGATTCCCGCCGCGGGAACGCGTTTTCAGCGGGAGCGCGGCATCGCCGACGCGCCGGCGCTATTTGCCGCCGATATCCAGCGCAAGGCGCACAACCAAGCCGATCCCGTCATAGTCGCCGCGCTGACGCAATCGGCCGCGGCGACCATCGAATGGCTGGCGGATAAATACGACCTGCCGTTCTCGGTGGTGCATGATTTCGACTACCCCGGCCATGGCGCCCGCCGCATGCATGGCCTGCCCTCACGTTCGGGAGCCGAACTGATCGACCGTCTGCGCACAGCGGTGGAGACCGCTGGCCTGCCGATTCTGACCGAAGCGACCGTGACAAGCCTCTACGCGGCCGCGGACGGAAGGGTGCGCGGCGTTTACGTCCAACGTCCCGATGGTTCGGGCGAACGCATCGGTTGCGGCGCGCTGGTGCTCGCCTGCAACGGCTATGGCGGCAATCGCGATCTCGTACGCCGCCACATTCCCGAAATGAACGACGCGCTCTATTTCGGCCATCCCGGCAATCGCGGCGACGCCGTGCTGTGGGGCGAGAAGCTCGGCGCCGAATTGCGCTTCATGTCGGCTTATCAGGGGCATGGCTCGGTCGCTCATCCCCACGGGATTCTCATCACCTGGGCCGCGATCATGGAAGGCGGTTTCCAGGTAGATGCGTCGGGGCGACGCTTCTCCGATGAATCGCAGGGCTATTCGGAGCAGGCCGCCGTGGTTCTGATCAAAGCGAATGGAATCGCGTTCGATATTTTCGACGAACGCATCGCCGGAATCGCCCGGCAGTTTGACGATTTCCGCAAAGCGGAAGCGCTTGGCGCGGTGCTGTCGGCTGACTCCATCGTGGCGCTTGCACGGCTCGCAAAATTGCCCGAGGCGACGCTCGTCGAAACCTTAGAACAGGTTGAACGCCTGAAGAAGCTGTCGGGGACCGACCCGTTCGGACGCATCTTCGCGAGCGTTCCGGCGCTTTCGCCGCCCTACAAGGCGGTGCGCGTGACCGGCGCCCTGTTCCATACCCAGGGCGGGCTCGCGATAGACGAACACGCCCGCGTGCTGCGCCCTTCCGGCGACGCCCTGCCGAACCTCTTTGCGGTGGGCGGGGCGGCGGCGGGGATCTCGGGCTCGACAGCCGCCGGCTATCTCTCCGGCAACGGACTGCTGCCGGCTGTCGTGTTCGGACGCATCGCGGGAACACGGGCTGGCGCGTCGCGTTAGCGCCAGATGAGAATGGGTTGAATCGAACGGATATCGGCGACAGCTTCGATCAAAAGTCATCAGGCTCTAACTCAAGCCTGCAGCCGCCGTGATGGGCGAGCTTGGCGCGACGTACGCTCACGGACGGCGCCCGCGATTTCCTCGGAAGGGATTTTGGCTTCCCGGGGAAGGAAAATGGGGAAATGCGTCGCTCCAAATGCCGGCTAAGTCCTTGATATCTGCGCGAACGGCTTCCGGGACGCTTCCGCGATTCGTGAGATGCCAAAGACTTAGATCCGGTTTTCCTTCCGCAAGGGGTTTTTCGTTTTTTCTCGCGGCGCCGGACGGAAGCGGCGCTGCGGGGCCAATCGATCGTCCGAACAGCATACGCCGAAAACGCAGAATCTCCAGAATTTGTTTCCCGGCAGTCGAACTTACGGAGCGGCGGTTTCTTCTCCTCGACACGAAGTTCGCCCGTCCGACCGCTTTACGCGCATGAGGCGAGGCGACGCCAGGCCATCGCGATCAACGTCCTGGCTATGGATACATTGCGGCCAAGAAACGCGACGAAGCCCGACGTCGATGCGATCGCGCAGAATGGCGCGGATCGCCTCGTCAGACGGACTTTCGGTTTGCGCTGTCGATATCTCCGTCGCCAAGATCAAAGCTCCGACACTCTGACTTCAAATATGACTTGCCGCGGCGCCGACCAGATTTCTAGCGACCTTCCTCCGCCGGACAAACGACGCGGCGCCGATTTCATCGATCAGCACATAGATCGGCGGCGTGGTGAAGAGCGTCAGGAACTGGGAAACAAGCAGGCCGCCCACAATTGCAATTCCCATAGGCTGGCGCAGTTCGTGTCCGGGGCCCTGCCCCAAGGCAAGCGGCAGCGCACTCAGTATGGCAACCAGCATGGTCATGACAATGGGCCTCAGGCGTTGAGGCGCGGCGCGCCTCATGGCGTCGATCGCCGACAATCCATCCGTGCGCTCCGCGGTGATCGCAAAGTCCACCATCAATATGGCGTTCTTCATCACCATGCCGACCACGAGAATGCAGGCGATCGCCGTCATGACGTTGAATTCCGTGCGCGTCGCCCACAGGGCGAGAACGGCGCCGAACGAAGCTGACGGCAAAGTCGACAGAATGGTGAGCGGATGGGCGTAGCTCTCATAGAGCGTTCCAAGCACGACGTAGATGGCGAAGACCGCGCCCACGAACAGCAGAAGCTGAGCCGCGCCGGACTTGCTCGCCTCGCCCGCTTCGCCGGTAAACTCCGTCTTGAGATCGTCGGGAATTGAGAGCTTCGCCTGCATGGCGCGTATCGCCGCGATCGCCTGGCCAATCGACACGCCCGATTTGGTGTCGAAGGAAATGGTCATCGTCGGGAACTGCTGAGCGTGACGCACCCACATCGGGGCATGCGCCCGCCAGAGTTCGGTGAGTTCGGCCAAAGGCACCTGGGCGCCGCTCGCGCCGGGCACAAAAAGATTGTCGAAACTCGACGGATCGCCTTGGAACCGCGGATCGACTTCCATCACGACCCTGGAATAGCTCAGCGGCAGATAGATGAGGCCGACCTGACGCTGACCAAAGGCGTCATACAGCGCATTGTCGATGGCCAGCGGCGTGATGCCGAACCGGCCCGCCTGGACGCGATCGACCGCCAGGCCAGCCTGAAGTCCGGCGCGCGTATCGACGTTGCTGATAACGTCAACGAGCTCAGGCATATGGATCATGCGTTGGCGCAGCGCCTCGCCGGCGCGAACGACTTCGTCGACGTCGGTCCCCGTAACCCGATATTGATAGCGAGAGGCCGAGCCGCCGAGCCCGACATTCAGGTCTTGCACAGGATTCAGGAAAACGCGCAGGCCTTCGATCTTTTGCAATCGAGGGCGAAGCCTGTCGATCACCGTCTGGATCGATTCGCCTCGAACATTCGGAGGTTTGAGACCGATCCAAAGATCGCCCCAGCTCATCACGCCGCCGATATAGGAGCTTACGGCGTCGACCGCGGGATCGGCCAGAACGATATCGTTCGCCTCCTGTTGAAGCCGCTCCATCTCGACGAAAGAAATGCTGGGGTTGGCGATGGCGCGGATGTGCAACACCCCGGTGTCCTGCGTCGGCATATATCCCTTGGGCAGAATCCAATAGAGCGAGAATGTGGCCACGGCGATCAGCAGGGTCGCCACAAGGCATGTGGCGCGGCGGCGCAAACACCAATCGAGGCAGCGGCCATAGGCCGCTTCCGGCAATCCAGCGATCCGAGCCCATCGGGCCTCGTCGCGGCCAGCAGCGTAGCGGGCCTGAGAGCGCCCCAGGAGCCGAGCGCACATCATCGGCGTGAGCGTCAAAGAGATAACGGCTGACAGCACGATCGCGGTGACGAGCGTTAATCCGAATTCCCTGAAATAGCGCCCGACAATGTCCGGCATGAACAGCACCGGAATGAGCGCTCCGATCAATGCCGCCGTGATCGAGACGATGGTCCAGCTCAACTGCGCGCAGGCCGCCAAGGCGGCCTGGGGCGCCGCACTCCCCTCCTCCATGCGGCGGATGACATTCTCGATGATGATCACCGCGTCGTCGACAACGAAGCCGACAGCGATAGTCAGCGCCATGAGCGAAAGATTGTCGAGACTGTAGCCGAGCGCCGACATCGCCGCGAGCGTGCCTGCAAGGACGACGGGGATTGTAACCGCCGGGATCATTGTCGCCGACAGGCGGCGGACGAACAAGGCGATGACCATAATTACGAGAACGATAGCGATGCCGATGGTGCGCTGCACATCCGCCACCGAAGCGCGTATCAAGGCGGTGCGATCGAATACGACATCCGCCTTGATCGAGGGCGGCATGAAATGTTGGAGTTCCGGCAGCGCCGCGAGGACCTGATCGACCGTCGCAACGATATTGGCGTCAGGCTGACGAAAAACGAGCACGGTCACGGCGGACTTGCGATCGAACCATCCGGCCTGCAGATCGTTCAGCACGCTGTCCGTGACCTCGGCGAGTTCGCCAAGCAACACCGGCGCGCCATTCCGCCAGGTCACGGCTATGCGCCGAAAGTCGTCGGCGCGATAAAGTTGATCATTGGCGGCGAGCGAAAGCCTTTGTCCGCCGTAGTCGATATGGCCTTTAGGCATTTCACGGGTCGCCGTGTCGATCGCCGTCCGGACGATCTCAAGCGACAATCCCATATCGGCCAGGCGCTTTGGATTGACGCGCACCCGCACCGCGGCGCGTTCCGCGCCGCTGATCACCACGCGCGACACGCCCGCGATCCGCGACAGCTTTTGCGCGACCACGCTATCGGCGACGTCGTAGACCTCTCCCGGCTCAAGCACATCGGACGTCAGGGCGAGCACGATCATGGGGACGCCGCCTGGATCGGCCTTGTAATAGGTGGGAGGCTGGGGCAGGTCATGCGGCAGATTGGGCAGCGCCGCGTTGATCGCCGCCTGCACAGCGCCAGCGGCGCTATCCAGCGTCTTCTGCAGCGTGAATTGGATATCGATTTCTTCGCCGTCGGCCGAGCTGAGCGACGCCATCTCTGCGATGCCGGGAATGACGCCAAGCTGACGCTCCAGCGGGACGCCGACGGAGGTCGCCATCGTGTCGGGGCTCGCGCCCGGCAAATAGGCGTAGACGCTCACGGTCGGCCGGTCGACGCTCGGCAGCGCGGCGATCGGAAGGCTGGCGTAGGCCAGCACGCCGAGCATCAGAACGCCCAGCGTCAGCAAAATCGTCGCCACCGGGCGCCTTATGCAGAGCGCGCCGATCATGACGTCAGGCGCGCGAGGAGGCGCGCGCGCTTGCCTATGCTTCGTTGCATGCCGCTGAAGGCGAGGTAGATGACCGGCGTCGTGTAGAGGGTCAGCGCCTGCGAGACGAGGAGCCCGCCGACGATGGCGACGCCCAGCGGCTGCCGCAGTTCCGCTCCGACGCCTTGACCGACCGCCAGCGGCAGCGCGCCGAGCAGCGCCGCCATTGTCGTCATCATGATCGGCCGAAAGCGCAGGATGCAGGCTTGATGAATGGCCTGCTCCGGCGCAAGGCCGCCCTCGCGCTCCGCCTCCAGAGCGAAATCCACCATCATGATGGCGTTCTTCTTGACGATGCCGATGAGGAGAATGATTCCGATAAGCGAAATCACGTCGAGGTCATAGCCAAACGCCATCAGGGCGAGAAGCGCGCCGACGCCAGCCGAAGGCAAGGTGGAGAGAATCGTGATCGGGTGGATGAAACTCTCGTAGAGCACGCCGAGCACGATATAGACGGTGACGATCGCCGCTGCGATCAGCACCTTTTCGCTGGTCAGCGAATCCGCGAAGGCCGCGGCGCTACCCGCGAGATTGGTGGCGACGCTGTCGGGCATTCCGACAGTCGCCTCCGCCGCATGAAGCGCCGCGACCGCCTGACCAAGGGAGACCCGGGGCGCAAGATTGAAAGACAAAGTCGTCGAGGGGAAGAGCCCTTGGTGGGTGATCAGAAGCGGCGCGTTGCTCCGCTCCATCCGGGCGAAGGCGGAGAGCGGCACGGGCGCCGACGCCTGATGAAAGCCCGGCCCGACGCCAGCCGACTGATCAGGGGCGCCGGAGGCCTGAGCGGCGGAGGCGGTGACGAACAGCTTATCCAGAACGCCGGGATCCTGTCGGAACGCCGGGTCGACCTCCATGACGACGTGATATTGCTCGGCCTGCGCATAGACGGTGGCGATCTGACGCTGGCCAAAGGCGTCATACAAAGTCTGATCGATCGCAGCGAGCGTCACCCCATAACGCGCGGCCGCCTGCCGGTCGATTGACAAGGTCATCTGCTGGCCGTCGTCCTGCGAGTCGCTCGCGACATCTGCGAGTTCCGGGCGCGTTCGCAGCGCCGCGAGCAGCCTGCCGCTCCATAACCGCAACTCCGTCGCATCGAGGTCTTGCAGCACGTATTGATATTGGGTGCGCGACGTGCGCGTTTCGATCTGAATGTCTTGCGCTGGCTGCAGATGAAGAGTGACGCCTTGGACCTGCGCCGCCGCCAGTTGCAGCCGCGTCATCACCGCGGCGAGCCGGTCGGCGCGCCGGTCCGGCGCCCCGATGTTGATGTAGAGCCGTCCGCTATTCAACGTCGGGTTGACCGAGCCGGCGCCGACGAAACTATCCACCGCGATCACGGCCGGGTCGTGCGCCACGATCTCCGCCACGGCCTGCTGCCGCGCTTGCATCGCCGGGAAGGAGATGTCCTGCGCGGCGTCGGTGACGCCGACCAAAAGCCCCGTGTCCTGCTCTGGCAGAAAACCCTTGGCGACAGCGCCGTACAGAATGACCGTCGCCAGGAGGGTGGCGATGCTGAACGCCAGCGTCAGCGCCTGATGGCGAAGCACCCAGTTCAAGCCGACTTCATAGCCAGCCAGCATTCGCGCAAAGCCTCGCTCGGTCCAGCGGAATAAGGCGCCGCGATGGGGCTCCTGCTCTTCGGCGCGCAGCAGTTTCGCGCACATCATCGGCGTCAGCGTCAATGACACGACGCCGGAGATGACGACAGCCACGGACAGAGTGATGGCGAATTCGCGAAACAGCCGGCCGACCACGCCGCCCATCAGCAACAATGGGATGAACACCGCGATCAGCGATATGGTCAGCGAGACGACCGTGAAGCCGATCTGTCGCGCGCCCTTCAGCGCGGCCTCCACAGGAGGTTCGCCGTTCTCAATGTGCCGGACGATATTTTCGATCATCACGATCGCGTCGTCGACTACGAAACCCGACGCGACCGTCAGCGCCATCAACGAGAGATTGTCCAGGCTGAAGCCGAATAACGCCATGCCGCCGAAGGTGGCGACGAGCGACACCGGCAACGCGACGCTGGGAATCACCGTGGCCCAAAGTTTCCGGAGGAAAACGAAGATCACCATCACGACCAGCGCCACGGTCAGCGCCAGCGTGAATTTCACGTCGGCGATCGCCGCCCGGATGGTGGTCGTTCGGTCGGTCACCACATCGATCTTGAGCCCTGGCGGCAGCGACGACCGCAGCCTCGGCAAAAGCGCGTGGATGGCGTCGACGACCTCGATGATATTGGCGCCGGGCTGGCGCCGAATATCGAGGATGATCGCCGGCTTTCCGTCCCTGAGCGCCCGGCTTGAAGCGTACCACCCCGCCAATTCGGCGTCCTCGACGCCGTCGATGGCGACGCCGACGTCGCGCAGCAGGACCGGCGCGCCGTTGCGATAGGCGATCACGGCGTTCAGATAGGCGTCGGCGACGAAAAGCTGATCATTGGAGCCGATCTGAAACGCCTGGCGCTCGCCATTCAGACTGCCCTTCGGCAGGTCCGAAGTGGTTGCCGCGACCGCAAGGCGGACATCCTCCATCGAGAGTCCGAGCCCCGCCAGTTTGGCGGGATTGACCTCCAGCCGCACCGCGCGCCTTTGACCGCCTTCCGCGGTCACTTCGCCGACGCCGTCGATCTGCGACAGCTTTTGCACGAGGACCGTTTCGGCGTAATCGTCCACAATGTGCAGCGGCAGCGTGTCGGAGGTCAGAGCAAGGATCAGCACCGGCGTATCGGCCGGGTTGACCTCGCGGTAGGTCGGAGGATTGGGGAGTTCGGCGGTCGGCACCCAATCGGCAGAGGCGTTGATCTGGGCCTGCACGTCCTGCGCCGCCGAATCGATGCGGCGAGACAGATTGAATTGCAGCGTGATCTGGCTCACGCCTTCCGAGCTCGTCGAATTCATCGACGTCAAGCCGGCGATCTGGCCGAAAAAATGCTCGAGCGGCGCCGTCACCGACGTCGCCATAACGTCCGGCGATGCGCCGGGGTAGCCGGTCACGACCTGGATCGTTGGGAAGTCGACTTCCGGCAAAGCCGCGACAGGCAAGAGCGCATAGCCGATGATCCCCAGCAGCACGGTCGCCGCGACCAGCAGCGTGGTGGCGATCGGTCGCAGGATGAAGGGGCGAGAGAGGTTCACGTCGCGCTACCCCGTCGGCTTCGTCGGCGCCGGCGGTCGCGCCTCAACTTTGCTGCCCTCCTCAAGGCGATACTGTCCATCCACGACCACCCGATCCCCAACCGCCAGACCCTTTTCGATCAAGGTGCGGCCGGCAAACGCCTGCCCGGCCGTCACGCACCGTGTCGCAGCGGTCTCGTCGGCTCGCACGATCCAGGCAAAGTCGCAGCGTGGGCCGTGACGCACCGCCGCGGACGAAACGGTCACGCCGTCGCGCCGTGTCTCGACGATGAGCCGCCCATTGACGAAATTACCTGGCCAGAGCTTCAACACCTCATTGGGGAAGGCAGCCTTAAGCTTGATCGTTCCCGTCGTTTGATCGACCTGATTGTCGGCCATCTCGACAAATCCGCGATCGAGCTCCGTGACGCCGTCCTGGCCAAGAGCGATGACGGGGACATGCATCGCGCCGAGGCTTAGCTTGCTGCGCGCCACCGCATCCGCCGATGCCGTGAAGATCACCGAGATCGGCCGCAACTGGGCGATGACGACGATCGAGGCGCCATCGGCGGCGCGCACAAAATTTCCGATGTCGACCTGGCGGATGCCGACCCGCCCATCGATCGGCGAGGCGATCGTGGTGAAACCGAGCTGCGTGCGCGCATAGTCTATTTGCGCCTCGTCGTTCAGCACCGAGCCTTGATATTGTCCGACCTGCGCTTGTTGCTGGTCGACCTGTTGCTGCGTGGCGAAGCTCTTCTTCACCAGTTCTTCGTATCGAGCCAGATCAAGCTCAGCGCCCTTCAGCAGCGCCTGGTCGCGCATCCGGGCGGCAATTTGCTGATCCAGGCGAGCCTGGTATGGCCGGGGATCAATGATCGCCAGTCTATCTCCGGCCTTTACGTCCTGCCCCTCTTGGAACAATATCTCCGTGATCTGACCATCCACCTGGGTCTTGACGCTGACGGTATTGAAGGCCTGCACGGTGCCGATGGTCGATAGATAAATGGGCGCGAGTTCCTTTCGGGCGGCCTCGACCGTAACTGAGATCGGCGGCGGCGGCGTCACAACGGCGTCCGTCGACGTTGAACGCCAGACGCCCGCGACCCAGACGAGAGGTCTCTCGTCGAGATAAACCCAGCTCCCGGCGATCAGGGCCAGAAGTCCAGTGATGACCAAAGCGCCCCGCATCGTTGATAGCGACCTCGCTCCGTCCAACGCCATTGCCCAATCTTGTGCGGCCCACAACTATCCGCTACGGTAAGTAGCACTACAGAGGATAGCAGAGCAATGATGGAAATCTCAACCGATTTGGGCGGCCTGGAGCGTGAAGTGATGCAGCTCGTATGGGCGTCGGGTCCGTTGACGGCCGATACGGTCCGCGAGCGCTTGCCGCGACGACTGAAGGAATCGACCGTCCGAACCGTCCTTAAGCGGCTTGAAGACAAGGGATTTGTCACCCACTCGGTTCGCGGGCGCACCTATGTCTTCGCGGCAGCGGAAAGCCGAGGCGAAGTCGCGGCGAGGGCGGTGAGACGGATCATCGATTGGATGTGCAATGGGTCGGTCGAGGAGGTCCTGGTGGGCATGGTCGATTCGGCTGTGCTAGATTCCGCGCAGCTTCAGCGACTGGCCGAGAAAATCGCCAAGGCGAAACAACGGAGGGCGTGATGGTGGAGGCGCTGCTGGAGGCAGCTCTGCGAACTCTCGTGCTGACGATCGTCGTCTGGTTTGGCCTCAGGACGCCGCCTCTGCGCAATCCCCGCGTTCAGTTGGCGGCCTGGACGATCGTTCTTATCGTCTCCCTGTCCATGCCAATCGCGAGCAGGATTGTGGCGGCTATATTGCCTCCCGTTCCTCTCAGCGCGACGGGCCTTGATCGCATGTTTCCGAGCCTTCTCGGCGGCCTCGATATACGACCCGAAATGGCGCCCCCCGCGACGTCCGCCGCCGCGGCCAACGCTTCGGCGGCCGCAGGAGGCGCTGCGAATCTTGGGGCCTTGCCGCAGGCGACCGGAGCGGGCGACCCATCGTTCTTCGACTGGCGGTCGCTCGCCCTGTTCGCCTATGCGGCGGCGGCCGGCATATTCCTCGCACGATTGATCGTAGGACTCGCGATCACCGGACGCATCGTCTGGAAAGCGACGCCCCTTCGCGAGTCCTGGACAGGCGGGCGCGACATCCGCGTCAGCCTCGACATCAAGGGCCCGGCAACCTTCGGTTCGATCATTCTGCTCCCGCTCGCTTATGCCGAGTGGCCGCAGGTGAAGCGCGCCGCCGTTGTCGCGCACGAGGCGGCGCATGTCCGGCGCGGCGACTTCTACGTTCAGCTTGCAGCCAGCGTGAACAGAGCGATTTTCTGGTTCAATCCTTTGAGTTGGTGGCTGCGGCGCAGATTGTCCGAACTCGCGGAGGCGGTCAGCGACGACGAGGCGATCGGCGATCTTTGCGATCGGCCTCTCTATGCGCAAATCCTCCTGGAAATGGCCTCCGGCTCGCCAATTCTCCCAAGCGGCATACCGATGGCGCGCCCCGCTACGCTGCCCGCTCGGATCGAGCGTATTCTCGCCGATCCGAGCGCTCCGACGCCGTTCGATAAGCGCGCTCGCGCCGTGCTGCTCGCTGCGATCCTGCCGATCGCCGCTATCGTGGCGAGCCCTCTGGCGGCGAGTTCGACAGGCGTGACGCAAGATGAAGCGACGACCATGGAGCAGCAACAAGCGCCTCACCCGCGCATCACGATCGATTCCAAGCTTCTCGACGCCGACGTCGGCTTCTACGAGGATAGGGCGAGCGGGTCGGTCATGACCGTCACGCGCGAAGACGATCATCTGCTAACCCGGCGCACCGGCAAATCGCCTGTCGCCGAATATCCCTACACCGAGCATGATTTCTTCCAGGCCGTCGCCGTCGAACAGGACGCCTTTATCACGGACGCATCGGGAAACGTCACGCGTGCAATTCACCGCAAATATGGGCTCACGACGGTTTTTGAACGCATTACGCCGGAAGCGGCCGCTCAGCTCGAGGCGGATTTTGACCGTCGCGTCGCGGAAGAACTCACGCCGCATACGCCGATAAAAGTGGATGCAAGCGTTCTTGATCGCTATGTCGGAATTTATCAGCTGACGTCGATATATTATTTCTCGATCACGCGCGAAGGCGATCAGCTATTCGCGCAAGGGACGGATCAAAAGAAATTCGCGGTATATCCCTACAGCGATCAGGACTTCTTCTACACGGTCGTGGCGGCTCAGTTGACGTTCC
>NZ_LMUI01000060.1:0-17980 GCF_009765995.1 Methylocapsa sp. S129 | reverse complement strand
AACCGCCGTGCCCGTCGATCAGAGCGTGCTGGATCGCTACGTCGGTCACTATACGGGGCCGATCATATCGATGACGATTACGCGGAATGGCGATCGCTTGTACGCTCAGGTTCTGGGATACACCAGATACCGAGTCTATCCCTACACGGCTCATGATTTCTTCGCGACGACGTTCCCTGCGCAAATCAGTTTCGTGGAGAGCCAGCAAGCGAAAATCGTTCAACTCGTACGGCACGAGCACGGGGTGGATTTGGTCCTGGACCGCCTCAATTGAGAGCGGCGCCTCGCTTCAATCGCGGTGGGCTCGACAAACCTCCATTTTCATACATTGAGCGGTCTGGATCGATGGTCTGTGAGGATCCCCGAGCGGCCTGATTTTCATAGGCGTTCGGGGTGTCCGCAAGGATTCGATATTGCCGGTTTTGAGGCCAGAAGCGCGGCGTCACCGAAGCTATCAAACGGGACCTCAGACGACGATCCGCCGTCGAGCCTTGCATCGGCCATCTCAAATCCGAACATCGAATGAGACGAAACCATCTCGCCCGTGCCGCTGGCGACGCGACCAACGCAGTGCTTGCCGCCGCCGGCTACAACTTCCGCCGACTGCGGGCCTGGCCAGCGGTCTCTTTGCGCCTGTGGATCGAAGAAATCGTCGGCCGCCAACAAATGCCGGACTGGCCCGCCATCGCTTAAATCTCTTTCTTCACGGACGACGAGATAGGATTGACCGCTACCTCTCAATCGCCTGAGCGGCATGGCCCCCCGACGACTTGCTAAGACCTCGAAGAGGCGCCTCGATCAATCGCCAGAATCAGGTGCGTCCGCCATTCCAAAATGCTTGCTAGCCTCTTGATCGGATAGAGGTCGAATTTCCAAGGTTTTCCGGAATGCGCATTGAAAAATGATGCGAACGAACCAGTTGACATTTGGGCGCCATGCGACGCGGCTTTGACTAAACCGGCGTGAGCCACTTCGACGCGACGAAGATGAGCAACCCGACGAGGCCGCCGACCAGCGTTCCGTTGATGCGGATATATTGCAGGTCTCTGCCGACCTGCAGTTCCAGCCTGTTGACGAGCGTGGTCGCATCCCAGTTTTCGACGACATTGGCGATATAGGCGCCGATTTCGGCGCGGCGCGGCGCCAAAGCGCGCAGCGCGGCGCGGCGCGCCCAGCGATTGAGCCGCGCCTGAATTTTCTTGTCCTCGCGCAGCCATTCGCCCAAAGCGAGGAGAGCGAATTCCAGTCCTGCCGCAACGGACGCGGCGTGGACGGAAACATTGGCGTTCAATTGCGCCTCGACATCCTGACACAGTTCGTTGACCTGCGCGACGAAGACAGGGTTGGCGAGCCATTCGGCTTTCATGCTCTCGCCGCGCGCGCGCATGTCGGGATTGTTGGCCAGATCGAAGATCAAGGTCTCGATCGCGCCCCGCAATTCAACGCGCCATGGGTGCTCGGCATTGCGCATTTCGGCAAGGGTCGACTGCAACCCGTTCATGACCTTGTCGGCGAGCATGCCGTCGATCCATTTGGGGATCAGGCGCGAAGAGTTCTGCGTCACTTTGGCGCGGATGAGATCCTTATGACTAACCAACGAAGCCTCGGCCAGTTCGATGGCGCGATTGAGCAAGGCCTGGGTTTCGCCCTGCGCCCACAGCAGCGACAGGATTTTGGAGGCGAGCGGCGCCGCGGGCAGCGCCTCAATGCCGCGCAGCGCCGCCTTGGCGAACCAGTCGACGAGTTGATCGCGCGGAAGGGCGCCGAGAATCTGCGGCAGAAAACGGCTGGCCTGGCCGGCGATCTGACGCGCGTTGCCCGGATTGTTCAGCCACGCCGCCGCCCATTGCGCCGCCTCGACCTTATCGAGCCTTTTGGCGAGCACCGATGGGCTGAGAAAATTGTTCGACATGAAACGGCCCAAAGCTCCGCCGATCCGCTCCTTGTTGCGCGGAACGATGCCGGTGTGCGGAATGGGCAGGCCAAGCGGACGACGAAACAAAGCCACGACCGCGAACCAATCGGCGCAGGCGCCGACCATCGCCGCCTCCGCGAAGGCTCTGATATAGGCAAGCTGCGGCCAAGCGGTCATCGCGAGTGAGGTCGCGACGAAAAGGACCGTCATCAGCGCCAGCAGAAGCGTCGCGGCGATGCGCATGCGTCTGAGGTCGCGGATCTTTTGATCCACATTCTGGTCCGCCGCGGCCAGGCCCGGCAGGGTTCTGCCCTTGGTCGCCCGCGTTGGCGGCGGCGGCGGCAAGCTCAAGCCTCCGCGCCAGCAAGCTGTTTGGCAAGCGCGGCATATTGGCGTTGGATCGTTTCGGTTCCGTATTGACGCTCAAGGCGGCGAACCGTGAAATGCCCCTGGGCGATGCGCTGGAAATGATCCATGAAAATGAGGTTCACCGTGGCGCCGCCCAGCGCGCCGAGTACCGGCAGAGCGCCGGCCGCGACTTTATCCGAGACGACGAGGCCAAAGCGAGAGGAGATTTCGGTGACGAAACCCGTCACGACAGGCGCCGAGGCGCCAGCGACGCCGCGCTCCAACAAATAGGCGGAAGCTTCGCCGGTCAGTCTGGCGAGGAACGCCCGCGCCGCGTAATAGCCGACATTCATCTTGTTTTCGGTGCGGTTGCCGCCGAGAGCGAAGACCTCCATACAGGCAAGCCGCCCTGCGACGTCGGACAGATCCTCGCCCTGATGCCTTGCGATGTCGGCGATGCTGCGCAGCATCAGAGTGGTGGTCAGCGGCAATTCGACGGGCAGCGCGATCCAGCCGAAGGCGCCGCTGATGCCGCCGGTAATTCCGGCCATCGCCGAGGACAGCCAGGTCGCCGGCGGCGAGGGAACTTCGTCAAGAGAATCGATCGCCAATTCGAGGCATTTGAGAATGGTCGTCCTGACGATATCGTTCAGCCTGTCGCTGGCGACCTGCGGCATCAGGCGCAAAATGCGGTTGACCGGCTGGCCGGCATAATCGGCGAGCCGCGCCGCCAAGCGCGGATTTTCGAGCGACCGCACAGCGCGCTGCAGCGCCTTCTGGTTGGCCTCGCTTAGCTTGACGCTCAGTTCCGTCATGATCAGCCACGCCGCAGCATGGGACGTATCCCGTTGACGCTGGCCAGAATTGCCGAGCCGTTGCTGATCAGCGCGGTCACCTCAGGCGTGATCAAGCCGCCGGGCAACGCCAGAGCCAAGGCCAATGTGTTCAGCCCTGCGACGATCCCGTAATTTTGCTTAATGAGACTAACGGCGCCGCGGGAGATTTCCACGGCCTTGACCAGTTTCCACAGCGAATCTTCCATCAGAACGACATCCGCCGATTCCTGCGCAACTTCGGCGCCATATTTCATCGCAATGCCGATGTCGGCGAAGCTGAGCGCCGGCGAGTCGTTGATGCCGTCGCCGACCATGGCGACAATGGCGCCGCCGCGCTGAAGCTCCTGGATGACTCGGGCTTTGTCGGCCGGCAGCATATCGGCATATTGGCGCGTGAGCCCCAGACTTCTCCCGACCGCGCGCGCCACCACCGCATTGTCGCCGGTCAGCATGACGGTATTCTTGACGCCCATCGCATGGAGCTTCTGGATCACCGCCCGGCTTTCCGACCGGATCTGGTCGGCATAAGGCACGAGTCCGGCAAGGGCGCCGTCGACCGCGATGTAGAGACAGGAATAGCCGCGCTCATCGAGCGCGGCGCGATCGCCCGCCGCCTCGCCGACATTGATTTCGCTTTGCCGCATAAAGCGCTCATTGCCGACATGGAGATAATAGCCGTTGACCTGGCCTTCGACGCCAAGGCCGATCCGGTATTGCGTCTCGTCGCAGGGTGGAATGTTGACGCCGAGTTGCTTCGCCTTGCTGCGCAGCGCCTCCGCGACCGGATGGTGCAGCCGCGTCTCCGCCGCGGCCGCCAAACCGAGCAAATGGCCTGATGTAATATGCTTCACATAGGGAACGACGTCGATGACGGTGGGACTGCCGTGGGTCAGGGTCCCCGTCTTGTCGAACACCACGGTGTCGCAATGCGCGAGACGCTCCATATGGGCGCCGCTCTTGATGATGATGCCCGCGCGCGCCGAATGGGTCATCGACGCCAGAACAGAAGTCGGCGCGGCGACGCGGATGCCGGTGCCGTAGTCGATAATCACCAGCGACAGGAACCGATTGAAGTCGCGTGTGACCGCGGCCGTTCCGACCGCCAGCGCGAGGGTCGGCAGGACAAGCCGGTCGGCGAAACGTTCCGCGTGGTTCTGCATGCGCGTATCGCCGACCGGCGCCGATTCCACGAGATGCGCGATCTGCCCCGCTGTTGTGTTGACGCCGACGCGCAGCGCCTTCACGCGCAATTGCCCATCGCGAAGCACGGTGGCGGCGAAGACCGCTTCGCCTTTGCCGCGGGTGACCGGCAGGCTTTCGCCCGTGATCGTCTTCTGGTCGATCGTCGCGCGTCCTTCGACGATCTCCCCGTCGACGGAGATCATTTCGCCGGGATAGACGACAACCAGGTCGCCGATCGCCAGCTCGCGCGCCGGTATCGAGACGATTTCGCCCTCGCGGACGACCCAGGCCGTCTTGGACTGGAACTCCAGTAGCTCCGTGATCGCGCGCCGCGCCCCGGCGGCGGTCAGGTCGCGGATCCAGTCGCCGAGCTTGATCAGCCAGGTCACGATCGAACCGGCGAGCGGGTTGCCTTGCATCAGCGACGCGGTGATCGCGAGCGTGTCGAGAAAATCGATGTTCAGCCGGTTTTCGCGTCGCCAGACCCGCCAGGCCCGGACCGCTATGGGGAAGCCGTTCCACAGCATGAGAGGCAGATTGACCGCCATGACGACAGGATTGCTGCTGAAAGCCATCAGCAAGGAAAGAGTCGGCAAGGCGAGAGGCGAGCGCCAGGAGACGACAGACGGCGGTTTCGCCACGGGCGCGTTGGCCTCTGTCTGCGGCGCTTCGCTCGAGGGCTTGGCCAGCGCAAGAATGGCCCGCAGTTCGCTGAGGGGCGTGTGCTGCAGTTCCCGCAACATGCCCTCGAAGAACTTATGATTGGCGACGTCATATTCGACAACGAGCGACGAGCACTCATAATTGATGCGCGCGCGCTTGATGCCGGCCTGCGCCCGCAGCCATGCGACAAAGGCGTCGGCGAGCGATTTTTTGCGACAAAGCGCCGGTACGTGCAGGCGCAGGCGCCCCGGCATGAAATGACGAACTTGAAAGTCCATGACTATCAGCGCCCCGTCTGAAATCCGTCAATCGCCGACCCAAACGCGTCCGCGCCGAAGTCCACTTCCACGGCCTCGTGTTTGCAGGCGATCCCTCTCAGACCACTGACTGGACGCGCTTGCGGCATCCTTCGAAGGCGCCGTCTTCCGCGCCACCGCTTCAGGCTGGGGCAGCGGTCGGCTTTTGCGCCGTTCTTGCGCCAGGCGGATGCATTTCAATGAAATGGTTCAGGCTGAAAATCACCAACGTGACCCAAACCGGCGTCGCGGCGCCGGCGCCCACTTCGAGAACCGTAAATCCGATGATCGCGACCGCCAGCACGATTTTCAGATCGATGACATTGCCGCTCGCAGCTTTGACGCGGCGATCCAGATCCTTGAAGAAATCCACGACCGCTCGGGCGGTGTGCGAATGTTCGGCGAGGAATTCGGCTTCTTCCTCGAACTTGCGGGCGATCTCGTCGATTTCGTTCGACGGCGGCCGATGGGCGGGCGGCAGATGCTGCTGAAGATCGCCGTGGAATTCGTCGTGCCGGTCTTCGTCGTAATGCAACACAACGCTGCCGGTCGTCGGATTGACGATGACCTGTTCGATGCCGGGAATGATTCCAAACGTCTGCTTGATCTGCTCGAGCAGCTCTGGATTGCCCTTGCCAGCCGGAATCTTCATACGAATCCGCCCGCGAACCTGGTGCGCGATTTCAAGATTGAGTTTCGTCATCATCGGCCTTGGTCTGCGGCGCTCAAGCGTCCGACCGCCAATCTCCGGGGCGAGCCGCGCTTCAGGGCGTCTGAATGTCCGCCTCAAACTGCCTGATTCAGGCGGAGGCTCCCAACATCCCGGAATAGCGCGACAGCCGTGCGACCGCCGGCCCTATCCCGTCTGATATTTCAAGCAGCCGCGGCCTTCACGTCGGACGCCTTCGCCTTCGCGCCGTCCTCGGCGTTCACTTCGGCGGCGATGTCGTGAATATGCTCTTGCGCCTCGGCGAAAGCCTCGCGCGACTTCTGACCTAGCTTGTAGGCCCCGCGCACAGTGGACCGAAACAACGGGGTGAGGGCCGAGCCGATCTTGGGCAGGTATTGAGGCGCCAGAACAGCGGCGACGCCGAGAACCAGTCCGGGGATCAGCGCAGCTTCAAAAATGACGGCGCCAACGGCCACGACCCCGACGGTCGCGGCGGTTGCAATGGCGGCGTCGCGATTGCCGTTAGCGGCGCCCGGCGCTTGCTCCGCGCTTTCGGCGTCGTGAAGATCAATCTCTTCGTCTTTGATATCGCCGTTCAGCTTGGTCTTTGTCATTTTCAAGGACTCCCGGGAATCGGACACAGGCCAAAAAGGCCGAACGCAACGCGCTGTGCTCGGCGGACCGCAGATCAACTACGCCTAGGTAGTAGAGGCGTATTGTGACACTCAGGCGACAAATCGCCTCTCCGGGGCCGGATACGGCGCCGTTTGGACGTCGGCGGAACGTACGAACTGCTTCAAAGCAGGCGGCGCCTATTCGGCGCGGTTCAGCGCGAAGCCACCGGCTTGGCTAGCTTGTTCGTCGCATAGATTCGGCTTTGTACCGCCGTCGCAATAGGCCGTCATTCTACCCCATATGCCAACGATAGCGGCGACGTTCTATCTGGATCGTCGCGTCGCCTGCTATCTAAAGCGCCTGGAAGCAGCACTACCGAACTTCAGCCCGCGAAAGGAAATATTATGCGCCATGTGGTGGATGACTTTCGACTCGGCGAAAGGGCGATGCGCTACTCCCTGTTCGCGCCAAGGCTTTACAATTATTGTCTGTCGCTAGGATTCCGGCGGGCTCATATGATGCCTTCGCGGGCCTTTTGTTCAGATGAGAGCCAGGGCTATCCCGTCATCCTGCTCATGCAGCATTTCGGAACCTTTCCTTTCGATCATGGGCGTGTTGGCGGCAAGGTCGCAACCAACCGGCACGGCCCACATGCTCATCACGGCGAAGATCTCGTCATCATTCAAGCCAGCCACGTGGGCTATGATCCGGCGAGCGGGCGCTTCGGCGTCTACCAGAGACAGCGGACCGCCGATTGCGGCTTCGGCGACAATTGCGGCAAGCTTTGCGCGGTTCTGCATTGGTATCAAAAGGAATATGACTACGCCTGCCGGAATATTCTCTGCGGCGCCATCGAAAACAAGTCCGCCGTTTACGTCGACAATCACTTGCTGACGCCCGACCGTCCCGAAGGTCTGTTCCTCCGCCTCGATCGATTGATCGCCGGAGATCTAGACGAACCGCTGAAGATATTGAGCACATCGAAAGCCTTTTCGGCGGCGCCGGATCTCGTCGCGCGCCTGCCCACCGATGTCTGGAAGCAGGGTCGCACGCCGATCGGCGCGCGGCTTGCGGCGGATATGTTCTTCTTCCGCCGCACGCCGATCGAGGGGCCGGAGGGCCACGATCTTCTGGAAGCAGCCCTCGCTCCCGTCATGCCGGCTTTGGTGACGTCCCCCAATCCGGCGCTTGACGCGGCGCGCTACCATACCCAGGTCGAATTCGATCGCACCTATCGCAGCATCCAGAGCGCGCCGGAATATCGCGGCAAGAATCTGCTGTTCCTCGCCGGTCTGAATATCGACGTTTCGCCGCCTGAAGGCATGCCTTTTCCGCTCACTAAATTTGTTCCCTGGGCCGCCTATTTTCAGCCCCGCAACGGCGCCGCGACGCTGCTCGAACAGGACGCGCTCGTGGATGCCCTCATGCGGCAATCCACGTCGAACGCGGATCAGATTTCGTTCGACGCGGCGATCCGCGTCATGGCCGAAGCCGAAGGCGTCACCCTGCCGCTTTGATCGGCGGGCTCATGACGCCCAAACGTCGACGGCGTCGACCTGTGTAATATCGCCGTCGCAAAAGCATGGTCCGGTAGATTATCGCCCTGACGATGTGGAGCCTAGGAATGGACAATCTCGCAAGATCTGAACCGGTCGGCCAATTGCGCGCAAAGTCCGTTCAGGACCACATCGACGAATTACCCATCTGGGCCGACGGAACGCGCCTCCCCTCGGCGCCGATGACCGGCATGCAATGGCTGATCTGGTCGCTGGCCGCCGCGGGCAAGTTCTTTGAAGGCTTTGTCGTCTTCATGACCGGCGTCGCGCTGCCGCTGCTGTCGAGCGAATTCAATATCGGCGCGGCCGAACACGGCGTTATCGGCGCGGCGAGCCTGTTCGGCATTCTGGTCGGCGCCGTCGGCCTTGGCGGCTTGTCGGATCGTTTCGGCCGCAAGCCGATGTTTGTCGCGGAGATGATCATCTTCGTGGTGTTCCTGGTGGCGCTCTGCTTTTGCACCAATTACATCGAACTGGTGATCTGCCTGCTGGGGCTCGGGCTCTCGCTCGGCTGCGACTATCCGACCGCGCATATGATCATTTCCGAAAGCATCCCCAGCACCAGCCGTGGCAAGCTGGTGCTCGGCGCCTTCGCCTTTCAGGCTGTCGGCGCTCTGGGCGGCACGGCGGTTGGCTATCTCGTTCTTTCGACGCTGCCCGAAATCAGCGCCTGGCGCTGGATGTACGCCAGCGCGATCATTCCCGCTGTGCTCGTCACGATCGGCCGCTTCTATATTGTCGAGAGCGCCAACTGGCTGTCTTCGCGCGGCGAAATCGGAAAGGCCGAACAGGCGGCGAAAAAACTGCTGGTGCGCAAGCCTCAATATCCCACCGAGATCAAGCTTGTGTCGCGCGACACGCCGGCCACAGCCGCCGTTCAATCCAAACAGACCTACGCGTCCCTGTTCAACAGCGCCAACCGGCGTGCGACGATCCTCGCCTCGGTTCCATGGTTCCTGCAGGATCTCGGGACCTACGGCATCGGCATTTTCACGCCCACGATCTTAGCCGCCGCCGTCGGCGCGAATTCGGACCACGCTCGCAGCGTGACCGATCTGATCGCGAACGATATCACGGCCGCCAAAGGAGCGGCGTTGATCACGACGCTGCTGATCGTCGGCATCATCTTCGCCGTCATGCTCGCCGATGTCGTGGGCAGGATCTGGCTGCAAGTCCTCGGTTTCATCGGTTGCGCGGCGGGCCTGTTCCTGGCGTCGCTCTCGGCGAATTTCACCGGCGGGACTCAGACCTTGCTGATCTTCGCCGGCTTCATGCTGTTCAACTTCATGACCAACCTCGGCCCGAACGCGCAGACCTATCTTTTGGCCGGCGAGGTATTCCCTACCGCGATCCGCGGCAAGGGCGCCGGTTTCGCAGCGGCGTTCGCCAAGATCGGCGCGGTTGCAACGGCGTTCCTGTTCCCCATTCTTCTTGTCGCGATCGGCACGCAAGCGCTCCTCTACGGCCTGATCGTGACTTCGATCCTCGGCGCGGTGGTCACATGGATGTACCGGATCGAGACCACCGGCGTGAACCTCGACAGCCTTGAACAATAGGGCGCGAAGACGAAGGGCATTCCCATGGCCATTCTCCGGCCGACGCCCAACCAAAACCTGGTCGACATGAAGACACCAATGGATCGCACACACCGGCGCCTCCCGCATCAGCCGGTGGCGCGGCGTCGCGCTTAGCCGTCATAGAGGAAATAGCATGACTGATTGTCTGAACTCCCTGCGCCCCACACGCGCAGCCTGCTTCGCCGCCGCGTTTGCGCTTGGCGCGCTCGCGCTGCCCGCGGCGCCGGCGCGCGCCGATGATGTAACCTTGGTCGAAACCGGCTCGACCCTGCTCTACCCCCTGTTCAATGTCTGGGTGGCCGAATATGGCAAGACGCATCCTGGCGTGAAAATCGCCACGGCTGGCGCGGGCTCGGGCGCGGGCATCGAGCAAGCGGTTTCGGGCGCGGCCCAGATCGGGACCTCCGACGCCTATATGTCGGACGCGCAGATCAAGCAGAGCCCCCAGATCGTCAACGTGCCGATGGCGATCTCGGCGCAGACGGTCAATTACAATCTGCCCGGCCTCAACGCTGCGAACCTGAAGCTCGACGGCCCGACGCTCGCCGGCATCTACACCGGCAAAATCCGCTCATGGGACGATAAGGCGATCGCCACCCTCAACCCGGATACGAAACTGCCGCACAACGACATCATTCCGATCCATCGCGCCGAGGGATCGGGCGATACGTTCGTCTTCACTCAGTACCTCACTTTCTCCACCGAATCCTGGGAGAACAGCCAGGGCTTTGGCACGACGATCGCGTGGCCTGCCGTGTCGGGCGCCCTTGAAGCCACCGGCAATCCCGGGATGGTCGAGAAGATTCAGCAGACGCCCTACTCCGTCGGCTATGTCGGCGTCAGTCTCTACGCCGAGATCGCCAAGGCCGGACTGGGCACGGCGGCGCTCAAGAGCTATTCCGGCGAATTCCTGCTGCCGACGCCTGAGTCGATAGCGGCGGCGGCGGCGGCGCTCGGCCCGCGGACGCCGGCGGACGAGCGCCTCACCCTGGTCAACGCGCCGGGCGCCAACGCCTATCCCCTCATCAACTACGAATATGCGATTGTCTCGACCAAACAGGCGAACGCCGCGACCGCCGCGGCGATCCGCAAATTCCTGCTCTGGGCCATTGCGCCAGATGAGGCCAACGAAAAATATCTCGACGACGCTCATTTCATCGCTCTGCCGGCTCACACATGGGTGCTGAGTCACGATCAGATCGAGATGATAAAATAGATAGCCGCTTCTCATCGTAAAAAGAGAGGCTCGCCAGCGATCCTCGATCTCTACGGCGAGCCCGTAATTTCGGCCAAGGTCAATGCAGCGGCGCCTTTGGCGCCGAACCTATCAGTTGAGCCCAGCGCCTGACGAGGTAGTTGTGCTCGTCCATTGTGGTGTTCCAGACGGCAATGCGGCTCGCGCGCTGGCGATAGGCGCCGCCGCTTCGAACCTCGCCCCTGCTAATGGTCATTTCACCATCTGGACCGGGCAAGTTTTCCGCTGCCGGCTCGCCCTCATACCAATAATTCCATTCGGCCGAGGAGAGGTATCGTCGAACCCGCTCGGGGATCGACATATAGTAGCCCTGCCGCGCCACGACCGCGCCGGCCCAACCGTCGAGCCACCAATTGAGATATTCGTAAGCGATGTCCAGCGTGCGCCCCGTCAGATGGCCCGCGAGGCAAAGCCCTCCGTGCCAGGCCCGATATCCTTCTTGCGGCGCCGCTTCGCGAACGGGAAAGCCGCGTCCGCGCAGCAAGCTGACGCCGGGCGACCACATGCTCTGGATCGCCGATTGCCCAGTCAGCATCATGTCGGCGGCTTCCAGCGCGGTCTTCCAGAAACCACAGAAGTAGCCCGCCCGCTTTCGCTCCGCCAGAAACCCGATCAGGCGGTCGATCTCCGTCGTCGACATGGCGCCTATATCGTTGAAATGCACCTCGCCCCTGGCCTGCGCTGCGAGGGCGGCGTCGAAAATGCCGATGGCGGGCTCATCGACCAAGGCGACCCGCCCAGCCCAGCGATCGTCGAAAAGCGCGCCCCAGGAAGCGCTCGGCTCCAGATGGCCGTTGACGAGGCTGGCGTTGTAGGCGAACGAGTCGAGATTATGCGCCGTCGGCAGCATGCTAATACGCCCTGAAGGCGCCGAGCCGAGAGAGCCGTTCGGCTGGACGAACAATTTGGTGACCGGTGCGTCGCCGCGGCCGATCGCCGCGCCAGAGTGAATGCGTCCCGTCTTGGTGAGGTCGCTGACTTCGTCCCAGCGCGCGATGCGCTTGAGGTCAATCGACTGAATGGCGCGCCAGAACCAGACGATATCGAGATTGTGGAAGCACTGGTCGTAGACATCGTAGGTTTCCGGCTGGATAGCCGCCTTGCGTTGAGCGCTCACGAAATCGAGATTCTCAAAGATCAGCGTGATTCCGAGATCGGCTTCGGCGCGGAGGCGAATGGACTCCAGCAGTGTGATTTCAGTCCCGAGAACGCGCAGGATCGGTCGTCCATGAAGATGCAGCGCGGGCGTCGCGGTAGATTCCGGCGATCCAGCTTTCGGTATGGACATTGGCGGCTCGCGACGATCGGAGTTCTTATGGAGCCGCCGGGAGATCGTTAAGCGGCGACGGAGATGTTCAGGCGCTTGAATATCGAGAAGGAACGCTGAATCAAGTCGGGCTCGATTCCTTCTACGATGAAGACGAGGCGAGAGCGACGATCGTCGCTTGGCCAGCAGCTCAGATGGGTCGGCGCGTGCACGAGATGTTGCACCCCGTGGATAGCGATGGGCCGCTCCTCGCCTTCCAGCGCCAGTATCCCCTTAACGCGCAGAATGCGCGCGCCATGCCGGTTGAGGAGCATTGTCAGCCAAACACCGAAAGCGGTCCAATCGAGCGGTTCGTCGACGACGATCGAGAAGGCGCGGACGCCCCTGTGAGCCGCCATCTCCGTGTGAGGTTCGGCGATCGCTTTGAACCAGCCGCTGCCGCCCGATTTCAAGAGAGCGTCCGCGTCGAGGGGGTCTTCGGCGGCGCGTAGCAACGGAGCGGACGGGTTCATCGCGCCCAGCCGAGCAACGAGCCGCGCTGTGGCCGCCTCCTCGGCAATATCCGTCTTGGTCAGGACGATCACATCGGCGATCGCCGCCTGGCGCACCGATTCGATATGGCGTTCAAATTGGATGAGCCCGTTCACCGCGTCTACGGTCGTGACGACCCCGGCGGCGCGAAAATGGTGCCGCAGAACGGGGTCGGCTTTAAGGGTCGACAGCACGGGAAAGGGATCGGCGAGCCCTGTGCTTTCGATAACCAGCCGCCGGAATGGCGGCATGAGGCCGCGCTCGCGCCGGGAATGGAGATCGCGGATCGCCGTCGCTAGTTCGCCGCGGACGGTGCAGCACACACAGCCCGAACTGAGCAGCACCATCTGATCGTCGAGACGTTCGACGAGGAGGTGGTCGATCCCCACTTCGCCAAACTCGTTGATGATGACGGCCGTATCCGCAAGCGCGGGATCGGCGAGCAGACGGCGCAGCAGCGTCGTCTTGCCTGAGCCGAGAAACCCCGTGAGGAGCGTGACCGGCGTGAAGGCTGGCAGGCTTTCACCCATGGTCGGCCTCAAGCCATGCAAGGAAGTCGACCGCGAGCGGATCGCAAAGCCGGCCGGACAGTTTCTCCGCCACGGGCCAGAGATGGCCGAGATCCTCGACGATCTCGCTCTTGCCGGTGAGCGTCGAAAGGAGGAAGGCCACGCCCTGCCAGTCGGAAAGCTTCATGCCGTAGAGCTTCAGCACGCAATTGGCGATGCGAACGCGCTCCGCGCGTTCGCGCCGACGCCGTACCGGATCGGCGTTGCGCGTATATACGCCTTCGCGCGCGGGCGCATCGGCCCAATGCTCGTTGCCTCCGATTACGCCGCATAGCGAACACATCGTGTGTTCTCCCGGCCGCCGCCGGGTTGCTATTTCTTGCGAGGCGAACGCTTGGCGAAATCGTCGGCCATTTCATTCATGGTCACAAATTTGACGCCGGGATGCGAGGCGATGTGCTTGTAAAGCCGTTCAAGCATCATCAGCACCTGTGGCCGCCCAGAAACGTCGGGATGAATGGTCATCGGGAACACCGCATAGTCGTTTTCGCGATAGACCCAATCGAACTGATCCCGCCACATCTCCTCGAGGTGCCGCGGATTGACGAAGCCATGGCTGTTCGGGCTCTTCTTGATGAACATCATCGGCGGCAGATCATCGAGATACCAGTTCGCCGGGATCTCGATGAGATCGGTCTCAGCGCCGCGCTTGAGCGGCGTCATCCAGGCCGAGGGATGCTTCGAATAGTCGATCTTCGTCCAGCTATCGCCAACCCGAACGTAATAGGGATGGAAGTCATTATGCATGAGCGAGTGGTCATATTTGATGCCGCGCTCAAGCAGCAATTCGTTGGTCACCGTTGAAAATTCCCACCAAGGCGCGACATAGCCGGTCGGACGTTTTCCCGAGAGTTTCGTCACGAGGTCGATGCACTTATCGAGGATGACCACCTCCTGCTCGCGCGTCATCGCAATCGGGTTTTCATGGGTGTAGCCGTGGATGCCGATCTCGTGGCCGGCGTCCGCGACAGCCTGCATTTCCTTTGGAAAGGTTTCAATGGAATGGCCCGGGATGAACCATGTCGTTTTGATCCCGAGGCGCTCAAACAGCTTGAGCAATCGTGGGCTACCCACTTCGCCAGCGAAAAGGCCGCGCGAGATATCGTCGGGCGAGTCCTCGCCGCCATAGGAGCCGAGCCACCCGGCGACCGCATCGACATCGACGCCAAATCCAACAAGAATTTCCTTAGCCATTGAATTTTCCTCTCGCAACATTTCGCGGCGGCAGCCGCGACTTCCGAACACTGGACGACTGGGAACCGCGCTAAAGCATTGAGTCGACGACCTCCCGGACGATCGCTTCCGCTGTAAGCGAGAATGACAAAAGCTGCTCGTCGGCGTCCGGTGCGCCAGAAAGCAGCAACGCCGTCGGCAAATCGAACTCGTCTGTTCCCGTCGGGAACGACACACCGCACCATCCAAGAAAATTTCCGAGCATCGTGTTGCGCAAGGTCTTCGCATTCATACGAACAAAGAGGTCGTCATCCGCCTCCAGCGCCGCAATCGGCGGCGCCGTATGCGCGACGGTCGGCATTGCGATGAGGCAGCGGCCGGAAAGGCGTTCGCTCGTTTGCTGGATTAAGCGGGAGCGCGCCTGCATGATCGCGATATAGTCGACCATCGGCATCGCCTGGGCGAGCGCGATGCGCTTGGCGACGCGGCGGTCGATACGACCAGCCTCGGGGCCTTCAACACGCGCCTTATGGGCTGCGTAGGCCTCCGCGGCGACGATCGTTCCATGCCGAGCCGAGAGAGCGAGAATCTCGTCGAAAGCCGGCATGACGGCGCGCTCGACTATGGCGCCGGCTTTCGCAAGCCGTGCGAGAGCCGCTTCGAAATTCTTCATCACAGCCGGATCGCAATCATCGCAGACGACATTCGTCGGCGCGATCAAGCGCAAGCCTGTTAGCGGCTCCCTCCGCACATTGGGGGCGACGAGCGCGCGCATTGCAGCGTCGACGACGACAGCGTCCTCGACCGTCCGTGCGAAAATGCCCAAAGTGTCGAGCGTCGGCGAAAGCGCGAAAACCCCGTCCATCGGATATCGGCCCGAGGACGCCTTGTAGCCGATGATCCCATTGAAGGCGGCGGGAATGCGCACAGACCCGCCTGTATCCGTGCCAATAGCCACCGGCACGAGGCCCCGCGCCACAGCGACGGCCGACCCGGATGACGAACCGCCCGGAACCCTCGCTTCTTCGCGTCCATGAGGGTTTCGCGGCGTCCCATAGTGCGGATTGAGGCCGATGCCTGAATAGGCGAATTCCGTCATATTCGCGTGGCCGATGCAAACCATTCCGGCGGCAGTGAGCCGCGAGACCACTGTCGCATCCATTTTGGCCGGCGCATCCGCCTCAAGCACACGCGAACCCGCCGTGGTCGTGACGCCTTCGAGATCGAACAGGTCTTTCCACGCGATCGGAACGCCGTCGAGCGCGCTGGCGGAACGACCCGCGCGCAATCGCTGCGTCGCAGCGCGCGCCTCGGCGCGGGCGCGCTCGACCGTCAGCCGCGTGAAGACCGCCTGGTCCTCGCAGGCGGCGATCGCCGCGAGCGTTTGCTCTGCGACCTCTTCAGGCGAAAGGAGACCGGCGCTCATCAATGCGGCGAGTTGCTGCGCCGACCGGCCGCGGATGTCGACACTCGGAGACTGTGACGTCAAGAACCGGTCCTCCCTAAGCGCTCGCGTGATCATTCACGCGGCGATGATGGTTGCATTTTGTGGACGCGGCGCGATTCAAGACCGGCCACGCCGACAAGCTCGCTCATGGCGTGAACGCGATCGCGCGGCTCGCCCTTACCCAGAGGCGCGCCTTCCGCGCGGTTCTCAAGCCCGAAAGCAATGTTCGAATAGACGGACAGATGCGGAAACAACGCAAAACTCGGGAGGACGAATCCGATGCCGTGGCTAAACGCCGGCGCCGTCTTGCCCACACCGCTAGGACCGAGCAGCGACGCATAGCCGTCGCTTGGTCCATCGAGACTGACATTGTCGATCGCCGCGGTCGCGCCGTAGCGCTTCGCCAGCCCGGCAATCTGCAGAACCCCGGCAGCCACTGACGCACTCCTAAAACCGCCGAAACGCCAGGCCGGAGAAGGCCGCGCCTCGCTCCGTCGCGCTAGACTAAATGATTGCCTTTTGTATTCAAGTAATTTATTTACGCTTTATGGCTAAAAGATTTGCATCCGTTCTTTACTACTGACCGCGATTGCAAAAATGCGAGCCTCACCCAATATTTACCGAATAGAAGAGCGATTTCAGAGAACCTCATCAAAGACGCGCGGTCAATGCGGAGGCGTCATAGGGCAAAGTCGACGTCTCGACAAATCGAACAGGCCTCAAGACTGCGTGAGTTTCAGCGCATAAAATGACTATCGTACGCAACAATCACAAAATAATGAATGTTTCGACCCTGGCTCCCATCCGCGATGTGGCCCTGAGATGATCCTCTTGCGGCGGCTAAACGACAGCGAATGATGAAACGTCCCACCAATCCTCGCCCGGCCTCGCGCCGCTACGAGATGGTTGAGGAGGTGCTGCGCCAAAACATTCTTGGCGGCCTTATTCCGCGCGGCCTGGTGCTGCTTGAAGGACCGATCGCCTCCTTGATGCAGACGAGCCGCGCGCCCGTTCAGACGGCGCTGCAACGCCTCGAAGCGCAGGGGATGATCCGGCGTTTCAGCGGTCGCGGCTTCCTGGTGGCGAGGCCTGGCGAGGTCCTTGAGCCCATCAGGCTTGATCTCCTGAAAATCGGCCTGCGTATTCCCAAAGCGATTGACGACGCCCTGCAGAGTCGCGCGTCCTGGGAGCGCATTTATGAGACGGTCGAGAGCGACGTCGCCGCCTGTCTCGTTTTCGGGCGTTATCGCCTGATCGAGGCCGAACTCGCCGTGCATTTCAGGGTCAGCCGGACGGTCGTGCGCGACGTGCTGGGACGATTGGAGGAACGAGGCCTCGTCGAAAAAAACCAAAGTTCGCATTGGATCGCCGAGCCGCTCACCGCTCAGTCGATTCGCGAGCATTTCGCGCTACGCAGGATCCTTGAACCGCAGGCGTTGATCAGCGCGGCGCCGCTGCTCGACCGCACGCGCCTCGCCGCCGTTTTCGAACGCTTCCGGCAAGCCGAAGCGACCTTCGATGACGATAGCGCGACCGATCCGCTGGCGCGCGATCTTGAAGCCTTCGAGACGCTGCTGATCGACACCTGCGTCTTTGCGACGCCCAACGAGCGCTTGCGCGAACAGATCAGGCGCAATCTTCTCCCGGTCCTCGCCGCCGAGCGCGCGCTTCGACAACTTGGCCTGCCAAGCGATCGCGCGGCGATCACAGAGCACCGGTTGATTATCGAATTGTTGCTTCAGGACGCGGTCCCGGCTGCGGCCGCCATGCTGGATGCGCATCTGGCGGCTGCTGAGCGCCGCAGCATCGCCCAGCTTAAGATCGTCGCGGTGTTGTCCGAACCGCAATCGATCGCGCGCTATCTAACGCGGCTTGATTGAGGGGAGCGGACATGAAATAGCCGCCGCCCGACACGGCCTCGCAATGCAAGATGAAGCGCCATCACTGCAATTTAGCGGTGAGTCTGAAGTAGATTTGATAGGGAGCCTGGGGGTCGACGACTCTATCGAGGGGGAATCCGGCGCTGACTTCGGCGACGAAATATTTGCTCAACGACCACGAAAACCCCAGGCCCGTCGAA
>NZ_LMUI01000059.1:344939-407342 GCF_009765995.1 Methylocapsa sp. S129 | reverse complement strand
TTCGATGACGCCAGCTCGAAGCTCAAGCGAAAAGTCGGCGCGATATCCAGCCATCATGGTCGGCTCAGCTCCTATGCGAGGCGGGAGGCCCGGGCGCAGAAGCGGCCACACGGCGACGCCAGCGGTCCGCCGGCCTCCGCTCTGCATGCACTCCGTTTCACAATTCGCGCTCCGCCCTTGTTTTTTTGTTTGCAAATAGAAGCGGAACCGGAAGGATAGGACAATTAGGAAATTTTCGTTCTCTCAATTCAGGTTTTCAAAACTGTGCGGCCAACATTCGTTCAGCTCGAGGCGTTCTATTGGATCGTGCGCCTCGGATCGGTGAAGGAGGCGGCGCGCCATCTTCGCGTGGCGCCTCCGACGATTTCGCTGCGCATCGACCACCTCGAGGCTGAACTGGGCAGCCCCGTGTTCGAACGCGCCGGCCGCGGTCTTGTTCTGACCCAGCGCGGCGAAGCCCTGGCGCCGCGCGTCGCGTCGGTGATCGAGGAATATGGGAAGATCCGCGCGGCCGTTGAGGGCGGCGGGCAAAACACAGGCATCCTCAGAATTGGCGTCACGGAAACCTTCGCCCAAGCCTGCCTACCGGCCTATATGCGCGCCATCGCAACGCGATACTCCGTTCTTCAACTCGAATTCGTGATCAGCACCAGCGCACAGCTTGAACAGGACATTTTGGACCGCAAGCTCGACGTCGCCTTCGTCATCAATCCGACAGGCGATCCGAAGCTCACCTTGGTGCCCCTCGGCATCCAGCCCCTCACTTGGGCGGCGGCCCGCTCGTTCAATCTCCGCTCTCCCCTCCACCCCTCCCATCTGCTCGGGGTGCCCGTGATCACGAACCCGCATCCCGCGCCGATGTGGCGGCAGATTACGGACTGGTTTCGACAGGCCGGGTTGGAGCCGTCCACCGTCTGCCGCTGCAGCAGTCCAACCGTGGTCGCCCAGCTTGTGACGGCCGGCCTCGGCGTGAGTTTGCTGCCCCGGCGCCTTATCCAGAGCGCGATCGAAGCGGGGATTGTGTGCGGCCTCGAGAGCGAACTCGCGCTGCATCCCTCGCGCATGTTCGCCATCTACCGCTTTGCGGATGGCGGAAGTTTGATTCAAGAGGTCATCGCATTGGGGAGCAAGGTCATGGCCGAGGCCAAGCTCCTCGATCCTGCTGTGGATTGATTTGGGGCGGCTGCGTCGCTCTCAGCGGCCGCCTGACGATCAACATGCGTTCAAGCGGGACTTGTGAGGCGCAGCACGCGCCCCTCTTTCACAACCAGAACCGGATTTTTAACGGCCTTGATATCGATCAGAGGATTGCCGTTGAGCGCGACGATATCCGCCGCTTTGCCAACCTCTATGCTGCCCGTCTGCGAAGCGATGCCGAGCGCTTCGGCCGCCAGCATTGTTCCCGCACGCAGCGCTTCACGCTCAGTCATTCCCCATTCGACCGCCAGCAGGAATTCTGTCGCCGCTTCATGCAATGGATGCGTGGGGCCGCCAATCAGGTCCGTGCCGAGCGCGTAGCGCACGGCCGCGCGCAGCCCAAGCTTGAAATCGCGCTGCATGATGGTCCAGTGGCGTTCGTAGACATCTCGCTCCCATTGCGGATAACGATAGGCCTCATAAGCGGCGCGATGAAAATGCAATTGCGAGATTGTGGAGACTACGATCGTCCCCTTCGCCGCCAGCGTGCTCCGGGTTTCCGGCGATATGCCGTAACCATGCTCAACGATGTCGACGCCGCCTTCGATCGCCAATCGCACGGGCTCCTCTCCGATGGCGTGCGCGCTGACGAGCAGCCGATTTCGATGGGCCTCCTCCACAGCCGCGGCCACTTCCTCCAGGCTATAGGTAGCGACCTGGCGGAGCGGATCATCGCCCCAGGCGTGATACCGATCATGCACGCCGCCCTTTGAGAGGCCCAATTTTATGAAATCCGCGCCTTCCCGTACGCGCTGGCGCACGGCTTGTAACAGGCCGTCCGTTCCGTCGGCGACTTCGCCGCTCAGTCTGGCCGCTGAAAGGGAGACTGACCGGCTGTCCCAGGTGCCGGAGGTGGACGAAATGAACCCACCGGCGACTTTGAGGCGCGGCCCCTCCGCCAGCCCGTCGTCGATGGCCCGCCTGACGTCCGGCCCGATGGTCGAACCGAGGCACCGGGCGGAGGTAAAGCCGGCGCGGAGCATGCCCGCAAGCTCGTTAAGCGCGCGGGCCGCGCGATACGGCTCGCGCTCCGTGGCGAGCAGGTGCAACTGGGTGCTATCGACGCCGAAAGTATGCATGTGGGCGTCGATCATGCCCGGCATGAGCGTGACATCGCCGAGATCGTGCGGTTCGCATTCTTCGGGATGAGGCACGCCGTCATCTCCGCCGACGGCGGCTATCCGGCCGGCCTCGATCAGGATCGCGCCGTCCTTGATCGGCTGAAGGTCGCTTCCTGCGAGGACCAATCCTGCTTTCAGCCTCAATCGGTCAGGCACGACAATCTCCCTATTTGTCTATTTTTGGATTAATTACCATCAATTATTGTTCGGATTTGACATATCCGCGATGACGTGTCAAAGGCCCCGCAACAAGGGGGAAGCGCCGCGTCGATGACACCGTCACAAGCAAGACTTCGCGCCGGCGTGTTGGAAGAGCTGAGGGCGAGCGGCGCTCAGTCGCGCGCTGAACTCGCGCGAAAATTCGAGGTTTCCCGATCGACCCTATCCGCCGTGATCGCGGTTCTGATCGAAGAGAAACTCGTCGAAGAAGCGGATGGCGCACATCACGCGACCAAAGCGGCCGGACGGCCCGGAACGCGCGTCGCGCTCGCGGCGCCGAAGGGCTATTTCATCGGCATCGATTTCGGCCGCCTGTTCATCAAGGCGGCGATCGCCGATGCGAATTATCGGATCCTGGAGCAGGTCTCGTCTGATTTCGATATCGACGTGCCCGCCGACGTGGCGTTGGACCTCGCGGCGGCCAATGTCGAGACGATCATCGCGGCGGCTGGAATCGATCGAGCGGAGATCAAGGCCGTCGGCATCGGCGTTCCCGGCCCGGTGGACGCTGCGACAGGGGAACTTCACGCCGGCTCGATCCTCGCGCGTTGGGTCGGCACGGACGTGCCGGGCGGTTTGTCGCGACGTCTCGGTCTTCCCGTCTACATGGACAATGACGCTAATCTCGGCGCACTTGCGGAAAGCGTCTACGGCGCCGCTCGCGAAACAGGCGTGGCGCTTTATGTGCTTTTGTCCGTCGGCGTCGGCCTCGGCATCGTCATCAACGGACAGGTTTTCAGAGGATCGAGCGGCATAGCGGGAGAACTCGGCCACGTCGTCGTGGATGAGCACGGCGCCGTCTGTCGCTGCGGCAGCCGCGGTTGTCTTGAGGCTTTGGTCTCCGTGAACGCCCTGGCCAAGGCATTGAGCGTTTCGCATGGCGACATCTCGTCAGACGAAATGCTGCGCCAGGCCGTCGCTGGCGACGTGGGCGCGAACAGAGTCGTGGCCGACGCCGGCGCTCTGGTCGGCCGTTTGGTCGGTCATCTCTGCAACTACTTCAACCCCGAACTCATCATCGTCGGCGGTGAACTGATGCGCGCCGGCGAAAGCCTGTTTGCGCCGCTCAAGGAGGCGATGCGCCGGTTTTCCATTGCGCGCGCGACAGAGAATGTCCGGGTCGTGCCGGCGATGCTTGGCGAACAGGCCGAACTCATCGGGACACTGCTGTTTGCGGGCGAAAAGGCGCGGGCAGCCGAGGCGCGGCCGACGTCTGCCGCGACTGTGGGTCGAAAGGCGAGAGGACAATCATCATGACGCCGGTCGACGGCGATTCTGCTGCTATCCGGCGGGAAAAGGCTGCCTGGCGATGGGCGTCGCTTTCCACCTATGCGCTGGCGATCATCTTCGTGCTGCTGTTGATCGGCTTCTGCCTGTGGGTGCCGCATTTCGCGACCTGGGCCAATTTCGCCAATGTGCTGCAGCGAAACTCCATCATCGGCATCGTCGCCTGCGGCATGTTGTTGATGATCGTGACCGGAGGGTTCGACCTTTCCGTCGGAGCGGTCGGCGCGATGTCGTCGGTGGTGGCCGCGGCTTTGATCGTTCAGGTGTCGATGCCGCTCGGCATCGTCGCGGCTCTCCTTCTCGGGCTCGCGGTCGGCGTCGTCAACGGCTTCTTCATCGCCAAGATAGGCATCAACCCCTTTGTCACGACGCTTGCGACGCAGGTGCTGGTCACCGGTTTTCTTTTCGTGGGAACCGCCGCGCAGCCGGTCTATGGCGTTCCCGAATCTTTCACTGTGCTCGGGCTCGGGCGCATTGGACCGATCCCGATCCCCACCATCATCTTCGCAGCGGTCGCGACCGTCACCTGGGCGATCCTGCGGTTCACGACGCTCGGCCATTACATCTACATCGTCGGCGGCAACAAGACCGCCGCCCGGCTCGCTGGCATCAATGTCGACCGCGTCATTCTGACAACTTACGCGCTCGGCGGCCTTTTCGCCGCGATTGCGGGCGTCGTGCTGCTCGGCCAGACCAATATCGGTCAGCCCGCCAGCGCGGCTGACTGGCCGCTCACCGCGATCGCCGCCGTTGTCGTGGGCGGCGTGCCGCTGAGCGGGGGCGTTGGCCAGGTCTGGAGCGCGGTCCTCGGAACCCTTCTGCTTGGCGTCATCGCCAACGCCCTCAACCTCATCGGCGTGTCGCCATTCTGGCAGCCTGCCGTGACCGGCGCGGTCATTCTCGTGGCCGTGGGACTCGACAGTTATCAACGTAAGCAGCGCGAGTTGCGCTGATCATAGGGAGGAGTAAGTCATGACGCTTTACACACGCCGATTTGTTCTCGCAGGGGTCGCCAGCCTCGCCTTGGCGGCGAGCGCGGGCCTCGGCTGGGCGCAGCAGGGCAAGCGGATCGGATTCATGATCTGGAACACGTCCGTGCCCTTCTATTCCAACCTCATCAAGACAGCGAAAGAGACGGCCGAGAAGAACGGCCTCAAGCTCGACCTTCAGAGCGGCAATGGCGATCTCGCCACCCAGATCTCGATCGTTCAGCAGTTCATCGCCCAGCAGGTGGATATGATCTTGATCGCGCCAAGCGATCCCAAAGGCATCGTACCCGTGATCAGGCAGGCGACGGCCGCCAACATTCCCGTGATGGCCGTCAACACCAAGGCCGACATCAGCACCGGCGCCAAGGTGGTGACCTATGTCGGCGTCGACGATTTCGTCTTCGGCCAGCGCCAGGGCGACCTCGTCGTCAAAGCGGTGGGAGAGAATGGCAAGATCGCCTATATCCTCGGCAAGCTCGGCACATCGGCTCAACTCGATCGCGAAGCGGGTCTGATGGACACGCTGAAGAAGCATCCCGGCATCGTCGTTGTCGAGAAGCAGGCCGCTGACTGGGATAATTCCAAGGCGCTCGCCATCACCCAAGATTTTCTGAGCAAATATCCGCAAGGCGCCGTCAACGCGATCGTCGACCAGGGTCCCGAAGGGGTGAACGGCGCAAACTTCGCCGTGGGAGCCGGTCGTACGGATGTGAAGTTCATCATGGGCGACTATCCGCTGGATGTTCGCAATGCGATCATTAAGGGGACGGTCTATGGCACCGTCGATCAGGATCCGGCGCCGCAAGGCAAGGTCGCCATCGAGGACGCCATACTCTCGTTCGCCGGCAAGGGCGACCAGATTCCCTCGCCCAATCACTATCTCGACCTGCCCACGATCACCAAGGAGAATGTCGAGAAATATCCGGCGGCCTGGGGCGGCTGAACAGGGATACGGCCGATGCTTCTGGAGATGCGCGACATCCGAAAGAGCTTTTCCGGAGTTCAGGTTCTCCGAGGCGTCGACTTCTCGCTGAAAGCCGGTGAAATCCATGCTCTTGTCGGCCACAATGGGGCTGGCAAGAGCACGCTCATGAAAGTGCTCGGCGGGAACTACGCCGACTACGACGGCGAAGTTCGGCTCGACGGCGAGGAAGTCAGGCTGGGCGCGCCGCGTGACGCTCTGCAGCGCGGCGTCGCCATCATCTATCAGGATTTCTCGCTGGTTCCCGATCTGACGGTGGCCGAAAACATTGCGCTCGGACGAGAGCCGCGCGGCCGGCTCTCCGGCACAATAGCCTATGGGCGGCTGCGCGACCGGTCGAAACAGGAAGCCGAGAGGCTCGGAATTGCTCTGCCCATGGACATGCCCGTGCGCCGGCTTGGCGTCGGCGCGCAGCAGATGACGGAAATCGTCCGCGCTTGTTCGCAGGACGTCCGTATCCTCGTGATGGACGAACCGACGGCCCGCCTCGCTCCAGCCGAACGCGAGCTTCTGTTCGCCACTATGCGCAGGATGGCCGCGGAGCAGCAGGTCGGCATCGTCTACATCAGCCATTTCCTCGACGAGGTCCGCCGGCTCGCCGATCGCATCACGATCATGCGCGATGGCGCGGTCGTAGAAACTGGCGCCGGTTCGTCCTACACGGTCGACAGCCTCGCCAAATTGCTCGTGGGCCATGAGATTGTCGCAAGCTTGAGGCCCACACAGGCGGGGGGCGCGGCGGACGGGGCGCGGGAGGCGCTTAACGTCCGGGGCCTCAGCATTCACGGCCGGCCTCCGATTGATCTTTCGATCCGGCGCGGCGAGATCGTTGGGCTCGCCGGGTTGGTAGGCTCGGGACGCACGCGTTTCGCAAGGGCGTTGATAGGGGACGTTCGTAGCGCTGGCCGCGTCGAGGTTGGCGGGCGGCTCATGAAGCGGCGCAATCCCGAGCGCGCGACCCGATATGGTTTGGTGTTGACGCCGGAAGACCGCAAAGCATCCGGATTGGCGCTGACCTCCTCCGTCGAAGCCAATATCGTGGCGAGCGCCCTTGGCAAACTGCTGGCGACCGCGGGCATCGTTCATCCAGGTAGTCGGGCGCGCATGGCTCTCGACATGATCCAGCGCTTCGCGATCCGCCCGCCCGCGCGAAAGAAGATCGTCGGCCAGCTCAGCGGCGGCAATGCTCAGAAGGTCCTGCTCGCACGCGCGGTCGCGTCGCGGCCGAAGGTCATGGTTCTCGATCAGCCGACGGCTGGCGTCGACATCGGCGCCAAGGCGGAACTGCACAACCAGATCAGGCTGGCGGCGCAGCAGGGCGCGGGCATCCTCGTCATTTCGGACGATCTGGACGAACTGCTCGACCTCAGCGACCGCATCGTCGTCATGACCGCGGGAGCGATGAGCGGATCGTTCCGCAAGGCCGAACTGACCCGCGCCAGCCTTCTGGCCAATATGAGCAGGTTGCCAGGCCGCGCATGATCAGGTCCTGAACGCTTTGAGTCCGGCCAGCATCGCGTCGCCCTTCTCGCCGCCCCGCATGTCGAGAAGGTCGGTGAATGTGAAGACGCAGACGCCTTCGACATCCGAAGCCTCAAGCGCGTTCAGCGCCAGCCTGAACTCCTCCGCGGTCAGCTCGCTCTTGCGGCCCCGGCCGGCGTGCATTCCTTCGAGATAGAGAGCCTTCGCCTGCAGCGTGCAGATCGCCTCGCGCCCGCTGCGCTTCCGGATGTCCTCCGCGACCGCGGCCGGCCAGGTCGGGGGCTTCATGAGGATCTGGTGATAGGCCATCACTTCGAAAATATCGACCACGCTGGAAAGCGCAGCGATGTCCTGGCCAAAAACTTCCTCGACCGCATTGTCGAAGTCGGATTGGAAGAACGGCAGGGTGTTTATCGAATATTTGAGCCCGCTCCGCACGGATGCGAGTTCGCGCCGTATGCGTGCGATGGCCGCGACAGTCCTGGCGCATTTCCAATCGGTCCAGGCTCGGCGATGACTTTCGTGGATGATCCGCGCCGAGACGATGGGATCGCTGGCGTCGACCGATAGTCCGAGATCGCGATTGAAAGCGCTGACCGTTCGACTGGAAAAGCAATATTCCGGTTTCTCGGAGCGCGCGTCTCCCGGCAGCCATGTTTCCCAGAAGCCGGGCCAGCGAATGAAGCCGAGATGCACGGCGTCCGGCTGCAGCGCGGCGACGCCGCGGCGAAGAAGATCGATCTTGTGGGTCAGGTTTTCTTCCCGATCCGGGGGCAGGCCAATGTACCAATCTTCCTGCCGGGCGGCGCGCCCGCACTGGTCGATCGCAACCGAACCTGGATGCGCATCGGAAAAGGCGGGATCGAAGCAAATATTCAGGCAGGCGAAATAGGCGATGCCTCTCTCCCCTAAGAGCTTCCGAAAGGCCGCGTCGTCGAGTGCGTCATAGGCCTGCCTGTCGGCCTCGGCGATCGCGCTCGCCACCGCCGAATTCGACATGGGAAGGAACTTGCTCTGGGCGATCACATAGGTGACGCCCCATTCCGCCAGGAGGTCGGCAGCCTGAACAGCGCTCATTCGGTGACGAAGAAACCAATCATTGTCGTAGATCTTGACGCCAAACCTCAAGTTCACGAATTCCTCCCTTCGAGGAGTGGCTGCTTGGCCGTCTCTTTATGTGGTTGCCGACTAAGGGCGAATGAACAACCCCAGAGCAAGATCAATTCAGAAATTAACACGCTCTGCGGCGCTGGCACAGACCGCCGGCGATGTCGCGTAGATTTTCGTTGGATGCAATTTGACGGCGCCTTCGACTGGCGGGCCTCGGCGACGCAGGATTTCTTTATCTTTGCTATTGCGAAGACCAGAGATTTTTGTTGCGTTGCTCGCCGATCGATTGTTCGGTGAACAAGCAAAGCCCGAGGCGCCCATGCCTGAAACCCATAATTTCCTCAGCCAGCTTGTCGGCTCCTTCGCCGTGCCCGCCGCGGAGAATCCCACGGTCGCGATGGTCGAAGCGGCTTTCGCGCATCATGGGATTGATGCGCGCTATATCAATTGCGAGGTCGCGCCGGCCGATCTTGGCGCCGCCGTGCGCGGCGCCAAGGCGATGGGTTGGCTCGGCTTCAATTGCTCGATCCCGCACAAGATCGCGGTCATCGCGCATCTCGATTCACTCGCCGAATCGGCCGCGACGATCGGCGCCGTCAATTGCGTTGTCCGCCGGCAGGGGCGGCTTGTCGGCGAGAATACGGACGGCAAGGGCTTTGTCGAATCTTTGCGCACGCTTGCCGACCCGAAGGGCAAGACGTTCATTGTGTTTGGCGCCGGCGGCGCCGCGCGCGCCGTCGCGGTGGAATCGGCGCTCGCCGGCGCCAGCGCGATCACCATCGTCAATCGCGATCCCGCGCGCGGCCGCGAACTTGTCGCGCTGATCAACGACAAGACGCCTGCCCGCGGCGATTTCGTCGCCTGGGATAAAACCTATCGCGCGGCCGAGGACGCCGACATTCTGATCAACGCCACTTCGATCGGCCTATTTCCCGATGTCGAAGGCCGGCTCGATCTTGATCTGGCGAGTTTGCGCCCCGCGATGATCGTCGCCGACGTCATTCCCAATCCGCCGCGCACCTTGCTAATCCGCGAGGCGCAAGCGCGCGGCTGCCGCACGCTCGACGGTCTCGGCATGCTCGTCAATCAGGGCGTGATTGGCGTGAAGCACTGGACCGGGGTGGATGTCGAGCCGGGCGTGATGAGGCGGAGGCTGGTGGCGCTGTTTGGGGCGTGAGGACGGAGCGAGGCGCAGGCGGCCTCGGTTCGGGAAATGTCGCAATGAGTTCATCTCGTCACAGTTGCGCATTAAATCGAACGAAAATCGGCAAATAGGCGCCGTTAGCGGTAATCCCGGGCGCTGACGAAATAGGTTGCAAGCGGCGCCGACATTGCATGATATCGATCAAATCCGACCGCCGGCGCGGCGGGGCATCGCAACGACAGGATGGGCGCTTTGGCTAAGATTCCTCCGGGAGTAGGTCCGAAATATCCGCAGGTTCTCGTGCTCGTCGGCGCCACGGGCGACCTGTCTCAGCGCAAGCTGCTGCCCGGCCTATTCCATCTATGCAGCGCCGGGTTCATTCCCGCCTGCCGGATCATCGGCGTCTCGCTGGATTCCATCGACGTCGAAGGTTTTCGCGCGATCGCGCGCGGCGCGCTCGATAAATTCTCCCCCCGCAAGGCCAGCGATGCCGACTGGGCGGCCTTTTCCGGGATATTGGACTATGTGCCGATGGCCTCCGGTCCCGAGGCCCTCAAGGCGGCGGTGGAGAAGGCGGAGCGGGATTTGGGCGGCGAAAGCCGCCGCGTGCATTATCTCAGCGTGCCGCCCGCAGCGGCCCTGTCGGCCGTGAAGCTGCTGGCGGAAGCGGGTCTCGTCGAGCGGTCGCGGATCATCATGGAAAAGCCGTTCGGCACGGATCTGGCGAGCGCGAAAGTGCTGAACGCCCGGCTGCACGAGGTCTTTTCCGAGGACCAGATTTTCCGCATCGACCATTTTCTCGGGAAGGAGCCGGCGCAGAATATCCTTGCGTTCCGTTTCGCCAACGGCTTGTTCGAGCCGATCTGGAACCGCAATTTCATCGACCATGTGCAGATCGACGTTCCCGAGACCTTGGGCCTGGGCAAACGCTCCGCCTTCTACGAGGCGACCGGCGCCTATCGCGACATGGTGGTGACCCATCTGTTCCAGATTCTCGCCTTCATGGCGATGGAGCCGCCGACCGCTTTGCTGCCGGAGCCGATCAGCGAGGAAAAGAACAAGGTCTTCCGCTCCATGCTGCCGATCGAGCCCAAAGATGTCGTGCGCGGCCAATATGCGGGCTATCGGGCTGAAGAAGGCGTCGACCCCGAATCCGACACCGAAACCTTCGTCGCGCTGAAATGCATGATCGACAATTGGCGTTGGGCCGGCGTGCCGTTCTTCCTGCGCACGGGCAAAAGGATGGCCGAGGGGCAGCGGATCATTTCGATCGCGTTCCGGGAAGCGCCCAAGAGCATGTTTCCGGTGGGGTCGGGCGTCGGCGCGCAGGGCCCGGATCATTTGACGTTCGATCTCGCGGACGCTTCGAAAGTGTCGCTGTCCTTCTACGGCAAGCGGCCCGGCCCCGGCATGCGGCTCGACAAGTTGAGCATGCAGTTCGCACTGAACGAGACGGGCCTGATCGGCGAGGTGCTCGAAGCCTATGAGCGCCTCATTCTCGATGCGATGCGCGGCGACCATACTTTGTTCACGACCGCCGAGGGCATCGAGCGGCTGTGGGAAGTGTCGATCCCCCTGCTGGAAGCGCCGCCGCCGGTTCGTCTTTACGCGCCCGACTCCTGGGGGCCGAAGTCGGTCCACCAGCTCGTCGCTCCCCATGCCTGGCGATTGCCCTTCGAGCGCGCTTGGCGTAACCCCAACGCTTCGGGGAGCTGATCCGGCGCGCTTGCGCGGACGCCGGAATCACGAGCATGCGTTCGCCGCGCCGTCGCTTATCTCGCCGACGCGCGGATGAGGTCCGACGCTTTCTCGCCGATCATGATGGAAGGGGCGTTGGTGTTGCCGCTGACGACATCGGGCATGATCGAGGCGTCGGCGATGCGCAGACTTGTGACGCCATGGACGCGCAATTGCGGATCGACAACGCTGGCCGCATCGACGCCCATCCGGCACGTCCCGGCGTGATGATGATAGGTCTCCGACACTTCGCGCACATAGGCCTGCAGCGATTGCCTGTCGCTCTTGCGCGGCCAGACCTCGGCTTTGCGCCATTCGGCGAAGGCGGCGTTGTTGAGAATCTCGCGCGAAACTTCTAGCGAATGCACCAGAGCGTTCACATCGGCCTCCTCGCGGAGATAGCCGGGATCGATATGCAGGACCGCATCGGGATCGGCGCTGGTCAGACGCATCTCGCCGCGCGAGATCGGCCGGATGATTCCAGGCGCGATCGCATAAGCGTTCGGCGGGATGTCGAGATAGGGCAGGGGCGGCGCCATATTCATGAAAAGCGGCTGATGATCGGGGCCGATCAGGCGCGAATCCGTCTTGGCGAAAAGATGCGCCTCCAGAATATTGTGGCGCGGCGGCGGAACGGGCTTTTTCGCCTCGTGGATGACGAAGGTCAGGAAGTGATCTTGCAGATTCCGGCCGACGCCGGGCAGATTTTGTACGATGGGAACGCCGAGCGTTTTGAGATGACCGGCGTCGCCCACGCCCGACAGCATCAGCAGTTTGGGCGAACCGAACGCGCCGGCGCTGAGGATGGTTTCGCCGCTCGCTTCGGCGCGCCGCACAGCCCCCTCATGCCAATATTCGACGCCCATGCAGCGATTGCCCTCGATAACCAATCGGCGAACGTGCGCCTGGGTGAGGACGGTGAGGTTGCCGCGATTCATGGCGGGCCGCAGGAACGCCGCCGCGGCGCTGCAACGCTGGCCGTCCCTGACGGTCAGATCGCAGAGCCCGATGCCGAGGGCGGATTCACCCGCGAAATCGTCGTTGCGTTCGATGCCGAGCGCGCGCCCCGCGTCGAGGAAAGCCTCGGTCAGCGGATTGGGCGCTTCGATCCGCGAGACGCTCAGCGATCCGTCGGCGCCGTGATAGCGTCCGGCGCCGCCCCAATAATCTTCCGACTTCTTGAAATAAGGGAGGACGCTTTCATAGTCCCAGCCGGCATTGCCCAGATAGGCCCAGTGATCGTAGTCGGCGCGATTGCCCCTGATATAGATCATGCCGTTGATCGAACTGGAGCCGCCCAGGACTTTACCGCGCGGCAGATAGAGCGCGCGGCCGGCGGCGCCCGCTTGCGGGGCTGTCGGCAGCCGCCAGTCATCTTCCGTCATCCAGAGCCGCCAGGCATGCGCCGGAATATGGATATCAGGATTGGAATCGGGCCCGCCCGCCTCAAGCAGCAACACCCGCGCGTCGCCGCTTTCGGAGAGCCCGGCGGCGATCACGCATCCGGCCGAACCCGCGCCGACGACGATGTAATCATAGCCAGCCAAGTTGTCCCCCCCCTTATGCGATTCTTCTGATCGATCGCGCGCGCGGCAGCGGCCTGGCGGCTATGTCGTACGTTTGGCGAACGTCGTCATCAGCATATCGAAAAACCTCGCCCGGTCGGCGTTGAGCGCGACATGGCAATTGGGCGCGCGCGTCGTCCGCTTCTCGTGATCGACTACGGTGCGGCCCATCGTATATTCGCCGCGTGTCTCGATCACGACATTGAGGAATTTCGTATCGATCACCTGGGGATCGACGAGCGCGGCGATGCAGACGGCGTCGTGGACGGGCGCGGTTTGCGGCACGCCGGTCGGCTGATTCGCCTCATAGCCCCCGATCCTGAATTCGACGAGTTGCGCGGCGGCCTCGCCAGCATTGGTGCCGAGCGCGCGCAATTGCGCGCATTGATCGAGGGAAATGAGGGCTTGATGGGTGGCGTCGAGCGGGACCAGCGTGATCTTGGGAAACGCCGCCTCCATCACGACCGCCGCGGCCTCGGGATCGGCCCAGATATTGAACTCGGCCGAAGGCGTGATGTTCGATTTGTCGATCGCGCCGCCCATGATGATGAGTTCCGATACATTGCCCGCGAAAGCCGGATCGAGGGCGGTGGCGGCGGCGAGATTGGACAGCGGTCCGACCGCGACCAGCACGATTTCTCCCGGGCTTTTGGCGAATGTGTGCACGAGATATTCGGGGGCGGAAAGCGGCTGCTTGATGGAGCGGGCTTCTGGAAAGGGCAGGGTGGCGAGATGAACCTTCGCGTCGCGCTTTAGCGCGCGCGGCACGGGAAAGTCGCTGCGCACGATCGGCTTGGCCAGCCCCTCATAGACGGGAATGTCGCCGCGGCCGATCCAGTCGAGGGTGCGGAGGCTGTTATTCGTGCATCGCGCCACTTCGACATTGCCGTTGACGGTGGCGACGCCCAGAAGTTCAAGATCGGGATGAAGCGCCGCGAGCATAATGGCGACCGCGTCGTCAGTGCCGGTATCGCAGTCCAGAATAAGTTTGCGCGCCATTGCGAGTTTCTCCGATTAAAGCGCTTCGCCGAAACGCACCGGCGCCCCTTGCGCGGGCGCTGTCAACTCACCTTCCCACATCACGCGGGCCCCGCGCACAATCGTGCCAACCGGCCAGCCGATGACTGTCTTCCCGTCATAGGGCGTCCAGCCGCAGTGCGAGGCGATCCAGGCGTCGCGGATCGTCTCGACGCGCTTGAGGTCGACGATGGTGAAATCGGCGTCATAGCCGGCGGCGATGCGGCCCTTGCTGGCGATGCCGAAGATGCGCGCCGGGCCGGCGCTCGTCAGGTCGACAAAACGCTGCAAAGTGAGGCGTCCAGCGGCGACATGGTCGAGCATGACGGGAACAAGCGTCTGCACGCCTGTCATGCCGGACGGACTATCGGGATAGGGCTTGGCCTTTTCGGCAAGCGTATGGGGCGCGTGATCGGAGCCGAGCACGTCGACGATCCCTTGCGCGATTCCGCGCCAGATTCCTTCGCGATGCTGGGCGCCGCGCACCGGCGGGTTCATCTGCAATTTCGCTCCAAGGCGCGCATAATCCTCGGCGCCCAGCGTCAAATGATGCGGCGTCGCCTCGCAAGTCGCGACATCCTTGGCGTCTTGGAGAAAATCGATCTCCTCCAATGTCGAAATATGCAGGACATGGACGCGCGCATGCGCTTGCCGGGCGAGCGCGATGAGGCGCTGCGTGCATTGGAGCGCGGCGATTTCGTCGCGCCAGACCGGGTGGGAGGTGGGATCGCCGGCGACCCGCAGTCCTTTGCGGGCGTTGAGCCGCGCTTCGTCCTCGCTGTGGAAGGCGGCGCGGCGGCGCGTCTTCTTGAGGATTTCGAGCACGCCCGCATCGTCGGCGACGAGCAGCTTGCCTGTCGAGGAGCCCATGAACACTTTGATGCCGGCCGCGCCCGGCAGGCGCTCGAGTTCGGGAATGTCGCCGACATTGTCATGCGTGCCGCCGACCCAGAACGCATAATCGCAATGCATGCGGTTCTTGGCGCGCGCCAGTTTGTCTTCGAGCGCGGCGGTCGAAACGGTCAGCGGATCGGTATTGGGCATTTCGAACACGGCGGTGACGCCGCCAAGCGCCGCACTTCGAGAGCCCGATTCCAGATCCTCCTTATGCGTCGCGCCGGGCTCGCGGAAATGCACCTGGCTGTCGATCACGCCGGGCAGGATATGCAGGCCGCGGCAGTCGATGATTTCGCCGGCCGAAGCCTGGGCGAGGTCGTTGATCGCCGCGATCCGGCCGCGTGCGACGCCGATGTCGCGCGCGCCGATTCCATCCTGATTGACGACGGTTCCGCCGCGAAGGATGAGATCGAAGATCTGCGGCATAGACGTTTCCCAAGCTTGCGTGCGACGACTGGCGGACTAACTAAGGCGCACGCAAGATGCAAGCGCCCCCGGAGACTGACAGAATGACAATCCATAGGACCCTGCTCGAAGATAGGGGCGTTTTGCGGGTCGCGGGCGAGGATTCCGCGAGTTTCCTACAGGGCTTGCTGACCAATGACGTGGAAGGCCTGGCGGTCGGCGCAGCGCGCTATGCCGCGCTGCTGTCGCCGCAGGGCAAAATCCTGTTTGATTTTCTTGTCCTGCGCGTCGGCGCCGAGTCTGGGAAGGCCTTTCTCGTCGACTGCCCAGCCGCGCAGGCTGGCGAACTCGCCAAGCGACTCGGCTTTTATCGCTTGCGCGCCAAAGTGACGATCTCGGATGAGAGCGCGGATCATGCTGTGATCGCAGTCTGGAAGGAAGGCGAACAGCGTCTCGAACAGTCCACCGCCATGACGGATGGGGCGGCTGAAGGCCTATGCTACGTCGATCCGCGCGACCCACGGCTTGGCTCAAGGGCGATTCTGCCGCGCGCGCAAGCCGCCGCCCTCGCCAACAGTGACGTCGACGACTACGAAGCGCATCGCATCAAGCTGGGCGTGCCCAAGGGCGGCGTCGATTTCGCTTATGCCGACATTTTTCCTCACGACGCGAATCTCGACCTGCTGCATGGCGTCGATTTCGAAAAGGGCTGCTATGTCGGCCAGGAAGTCGTCTCGCGCATGCACCATCGTGGCGGCGCGCGTAAGCGGATCGTGCGCCTGACGCTCGCGGGCGCCGCCCCGGAGCGGGGGACGCCGGTTCTGGCGGGGGAAACGTCCATCGGAACGCTGGGTTCGGCGGCGAACGGGCGGGCGCTGGCCCTGATGCGCCTTGATAAGGTCGAGGATGCGCAAAGCGCTGGGCGCCCGCTTACAACAGGGGGCGTCGGCGTCACGACCGAGGAGAAATGAATTTACTGGGAAATTTCGTTTTCATTTAAATTATTTCATATCTTTAGTTGAACTAAAGACTCTTTCATCCTATGTCTTCGCCATGAAGCTCGCCGACTGGCTCATCCGCAATGGCGTCAAGCGTTCGGATTTTGCGCGCCGTATCGGCGTTTCGCCTGGCGCGGTCACGCAGATCTGCAAGGACGAGGGCGCCTGGGTTTCGCGCGAGACGGCCGAGCAAATCCTCGCCCAGACGCGCGGCGCCGTTACGCCCAACGATTTTCTCGCGCTTGCCCCCGCTCCAAACCAGGGAACTGAAATGTCGCATAACGTCACCCAGGCGGTCGAAGCCTTCGCGCGGGGCGAAATCGTCGTCGTCACCGACGACGACGATCGCGAAAACGAAGGCGACCTGATCGTCGCCGCCTCGCATTGCACGCCCGAGAAAATGGCTTTCATCATCCGCAATTGCTGCGGCATCGTTTGCGCGCCGCTCACCGCGCGGGACGCGCAGCGCTTGAATCTCAACCCGATGGTGGCGATGAACGATGCGCCGCTTGGCACCGCCTTCACTGTTTCCGTCGACGCGCGCCACGGCTTGACGACGGGCATTTCGGCCGAGCAGCGGTCCAATACCGTGCGCGCGCTCGCCAACGGCAATATGGGCGCGAATGATTTCGTCCGCCCCGGCCATGTCTTTCCGCTAATCGCCAAGGAAGGCGGCGTCCTGATGCGCTCAGGCCATACGGAAGCGGCCGTCGATCTTTGTAAACTTGCCGCTGTCCCGCCGGTCGCGGTGATTTGTGAATTGGCCAATGACGATGGCACGGTGATGGTCGGACCGCAGATCGCGGAATTCGCGGCCAAGCACAATCTCAAGCGCATTTCGGTGGCCGACCTGATTGCCTACCGGCAGTCGCGCGAAAAGCTGGTCGAGCGCGTTGGGACGTTCCCGGTCAAGACGCCGATCGGCGAACTCTCAGGCTATGCCTATCGCACGCCTTTCGATTCCGTCCTGCACTTCGCCTTCGTTCATGGCCATGTGGGCGACGGGCGCGATGTGCCCGCCCGGCTGCATCGGGCCGATATTCTGGGCGACATATTCGGCGGCGGCATTATCCCGCGCACTTTGCAGCGCTTCAAGGACGAGGGGCGCGGCGTGCTGGTTTATTTGCGCGACGGTTCGGCGGGCGTGCCCGCCAATCTCGCCGGCGCCGAACCGGCGGGTTCGGAGGGCGCGCGCGCCAATCAATGGCGGGAGATCGGTCTTGGCGCGCAAATCCTGCGCGACCTCGACGTCTCCTCGATCCGCCTGCGCACCGACAGCCCGCGCAAATATGTCGGGCTGGCGGGCTTTGGCATTGAGATTTCGGCGGTGGAGGGGATCGACAGCTAGAATTTAGCGGGCTTCCACGCGCTCCGCCCGCCCTGTGAGTTGCGATTGCAGGATAACGACAATCAACAGGAACACGCCGCGGATCACCGACTGCCAATAGGCGGATAGGGAGATGAATCCCATGCCGTTCTCGAAATTCAGCACGTTGAAAATCAGACCGAGCAGCATCACGCCGGCCAAAGTGGCGCCGACCGAACCGAGGCCGCCGGTCAGCAAGGTGCCGCCGACGACGACCGAGGCGATGGCGAACAATTCCCAACCGACGCCTTCGATCGGCTGTCCCGCGCCAAATTGGGACGCGAGGATGACGCCGGCCAATCCCGACAGGCCGCCGCTCACGACATAGACCAGAAACTTGATGCGGTTGACCGGTAGACCCATCATGCGGCTCGCATCTTCATTGCCGCCGATCGCCAGCACCGTACGGCCTGAGCTGGTGAAATTGAGAACGATCGAACCCACGACGTAAAGGATCGCGGCAATCAGCGCGGGGATCGGAATATTGTAAAAGTCGCCCTGGCCGAGATCGGTGAACCCGCTGTCGTAGGACACCGAGACCGATTGATCCCCGGCGAGCAACAGCGCCGCGCCGTTCGCCGCCAGCATCGCGGCGAGCGTGGCGATAAAGGGCAGGATGCGCAGCCTGACGATGACAAAGCCGTTGATGAGGCCGATGCAGAGCCCCGCGCCGACGCCGCCGAGCGTTCCGGCCATTGTGCCGTAGGGACTGAGCAGCGCCGAGACGACGCTGCCGAGCGCCGCGGTGGCGCCGACCGACAAATCGATGCCGCCAGTCATGATGACGAAGCACATGCCCAGCGACACCAGTGCGAACATCGAATTGTAACGGAGCACCGAGGTTATGTTGAACAGCCCGAGAAAATGATCGTAACGCAGCCAGCCGAACAGGATGAGCGCCGCCAAAGCGATCAGCACGCCCTGGCTTGAGAGAACAGATGCGATCGATGTTTTTTTCACGGCTCAGGCCCTCCCTTGGCCCTGGAGCCAGACCGCGGCCACAATCAACGCCGCCTTGGCGAGTTTGGCGACGTCGTCGGGGACACCATTGGCGAGCATCGTGTAGCGCACAAGTTGAATGATCAGCGCGCCGATCAGCGTGCCGGTGATGGTCGCGCGCCCGCCGCTGAGCAGCGTGCCGCCGACCGCGACCGCGGCGATGGCGTCAAGCTCCATGCCGAGCCCGACCTGGTTGGCGTCGCTCGACGAGTTGATGGCGATGACCACCAGTCCGGCGACGCCGGCGCAAAGGCCGCTGATGCAATAGACCCAGCGCTTGACTTGCGCGACCGGCACGCCTGACAGGCGCGCGGCGCGCTCATTGCCGCCAATGGCGAGTATCTGTCGGCCGAACAGGCTGCGCTTGAGCACCCAGGCGGCGACCACGACGAGCACGATCATGATCGCGACTTGGATCGGCAGGCCGCGATACACGTCCGTTATAGCGAACAGGCGGCCAAGGCCGATCCACTGGAACGCATCCAGTTTGAAGGGCTGCAAATTCCCGTTGGTCATCACCTGCGCGATACCGCGCCCGGCGATGAACAACACCAGGGTCGCGATGATCGGCTGAATGCGGAAACGCGTAATCAGCCAACCGTTGAACCAGCCGAATGCGCCGGCGAGCAAAACAGCGACAATCATCGCGACCGCGACGGCGAGGTGGATTTCGCCGATATTGAAGACCTTGTTCAGGAAAATGATCGGCGCGATCGCGCCTGAAATCGCCATAAGCGAGCCGACCGAAAGATCGATGCCGCCGGTCGCGATCACCAGCGTCATGCCGACGCCGACAATGACGATCGCCGCCACTTGCGTCAGATTGACGTCGAGCGTCTGCATCGCCAGGAAATGGCGCGTGAAAAGGACATTGAAGATAAGAAGCGCGACAAGCGCTCCTAACGTCGAATAGCGCATGACCGCAGCCAGCGCATCGATCCGCCGGGTCGCCGCTGTAGGCCCTTGAGTCTGGACCTGGCTCAAGACGCGCTCCCTTCGGCGACGAGGTCGCTATCGCCGTGCGCCATAGCGGTCATGACGGCGCTTTCGGTCGCCTCGGCGTGGGAAAATTCGGCGACGCTTCGCCCCTCGCGCAAGACAAAGACGCGATCGGAGCCTTCGAGCACTTCTTCGAGTTCGGAAGAAATCATCAATACGGCAAGTCCTTGATCGGCAAGTTCCTTGATGAGGCTTTGGATCTCCGCTTTTGCGCCGACATCGATGCCGCGCGTCGGTTCGTCAAGAATGAGCAACTTCGGATTCATGGCGAGCCATCGCGCCAACAGAACCTTTTGCTGATTGCCGCCCGAAAGCTCTCGAATTTTCTGGTCGGGCCCGCTGCATTTGACGCCGAGCCGCTGAATGAATTTCTCGACAATGGCGCGCTGCTTGGCGTCGTCGACGATGCCGGCCCTGGCGAGCTGCGGCATGAGAGCGAGGGTCAGATTTTCCGCCACCGACATTTCCGGCACAATGCCTTCCAGTTTGCGGTCTTCGGAGGAAAAGCCAATGCCGGCCTTGATCGCCTCGATCGGCTCGCGCGGATGAATCGCCGCGCCGTCGAGGGACAAGGCGCCTGATTGCAACGGGTCAGCGCCGAAAACCAACCGCGCCGTTTCGGTGCGGCCGGCGCCCAGAAGGCCAGCGAAACCGGCGATTTCGCCACGCCTCACGCTGAAAGAGACATCGTGAACCTTATGACCGGCGGCCAGACTGTTGGCGGTGAGCACGACATCGCCGATGCGTCCGCGCCGATCGCCAAAGGCGGTGGCGCTTTTGGCGACTTGCGCGATGTCGCGTCCCAGCATGCTGGCGACGAGTTCAAGCTTGCCGATGGAAGCCATGTCGGCGGTCTTCACCGTCCGCCCGTCGCGCATGATCGTCACACGGTCGCACACCGCATAAAGCTCGTCGAGCTTGTGGCTGACGAAAACAACCGAGACGCCTTCAGCCTTCAACTGGCGGATCACGTCGAACAACACTGCGACTTCGCGTTCGTCGAGCGAGGAGGTCGGCTCGTCCATGATGACTAGCTTCGCCTTGAAGCCAATGGCTCTTGCGATGGCGACCATCTGTTGGGTCGCGGTGTTGAACCGCAGCAACGGCTTGCGCACATCGAGATCGATTTTGAATCGCGCCAGCAGTTTGCGCGCTTGCTCGTGCATCGCTTGCCAATCGAGCAGGCCATAGCGGCGGCTTTCCCGTCCGAGACAGATGTTCTCGGTGACGGAGCGAAAGGGTACGAGATTGATTTCCTGATAGATCGTGCTGATGCCGTTGTTCTGCGCATCCTGCGGCGAGCGCGCTTCGAAAGGGGCGCCGTCGAAAAGAATTTCGCCCTTATCGCGACCGATATAGCCGGTCAGGATCTTGATCATGGTCGATTTGCCGGCGCCGTTCTGACCGATTAGCGCTTGGACTTCGCCCGGAGCGACCTCAAGCGAGGCCTCGGAGAGGGCTGGAATGCCGCCAAACGCCTTGCTGACCGAACGCATCGAAAGCAAAGGAGAAACCGATGGGGAAGTCGCCGACGCGGTCATATCAGCCCGTCTCATGCCTGGACAACAAAATGGTCCGCCCGCCGACGAGATTCGTCAAGTGGCGGGCGGACCTGGGGAGGCCAATGAACTTAGATGACCTCAGTACGAGTCGGCGATGCTCGCCGCTGCGTTGCTGGCGTCATAGAAGCGATCGGTGTTCGTCATCGTCGCAGGGATCTTTTCGCCCTTCGAATATTTGATCGCGGCGGCGTAAGCGGCCGGACCGAACTTCGGATTGCATTCGACGGTCGCGCCCATCTTGCCGTCGATGATCGCCTGCAAGCCATCCTTCTCTCCGTCGATCGACACGACGAGAATGTCCTTGCCGGGCTTCTTGCCCGCCGCTTCAATCGCCGAAATGGCGCCGATCGCCATTTCGTCATTGTGCGCGAAGATGATGTTGGCCTCGGGATGAGCCTGCAACAGCGCCTCAGCGGTCTTGCGGCCTTCGTCGCGGTTGAAGTTGCCGGTCTGCGAAGCGACAATTTTCAAGCCAGGGTTCTGGGCGATGACGTCGTCGAAGCCCTTCTTGCGGTCGTTGGCGGGCGAAGAGCCGGTCGAGCCTTCGATTTCGAGGATGATGCCTTTGCCGTCGACCTTCTTGACGAGCCAGTCGGCAGCCTGCTTGCCTTCGAGCAGGAAGTCGGAGCCGATGAAGGTCACATAGTCCACGCCAGCCTTGGCGAGGTTCGGGTCGACGCTGCGATCGATCAGGAACAGCGGAATGCCGGCCTTCTTGGCGGCCATGACGGCGGGGATCAGCGGCTTCTCTTCGCGAGGCGAAAGGAAGATCGCATCGACGCCCTGGGCGATCATGCTGTTGACGTCGGCCACCTGCTTGGCCGCGGAGCCGGCCGCATCGGTGTAGACAAGCTGCCAGCCGAGCTTGGCGGCTTCGTCTTTCATGCTCGCCGTCTGCGCGAGGCGCCAGGGATTGTTGCTTTCGGTCTGCGCGAAGCCGACCTTGTAGGTTGCTTTCTGCTTGAGGGGCGGCAGGCCATCGGCCATAGCCGCGGTGACGGCGAAACCGGCGATCGCCACGGTCGCCATAAGCGCCATACGGCGCGAGATAGATACCATCTAAGTTCTCCTTGATCGTCTCCCCAGTCGCCGTGTTCGGCCGACCTATTGCTAATAGAGCGGACAAGATTATTATCAGTCAAGCAAAAATATGACTATTGCAATGCACTATTTATGTTGCGCCGCAGCGCCAGTCGAAGCGCGACGAGAGACGTGAAGAATTTGCAGCCAGGCAGACGCGCCTCATGTCCGCTTCCATACGGCCGATAGCCGCGGCAGGGTGTTTCCTTATGCCCTTCAGGCCCTTCGATCAGACGGCGTCGTCCGATCACGGCGGATGGGCCAATGAGGACTTTCAGATCGCCTTGACTCCGAATATATATTCATCTAAACGCAGGGGCGGATGAAACCTAAGGATGACGAGAAACTTCAGGCGATTGTCGATGCGACTTTCGGCCTTGTGGAAAAGGTCGGCCTCAGCGGATTGACGATGGCCGATATTGCGCGCGCCGCGGGCATCGCGACAGGAACCCTTTATGTCTATTATTCTTCAAAGGAAGAATTGATCAACGACCTCTACCGAAAGTCGAAGACGGCGACGGCGAACCGTCTTCTCAAGGGGTACGACGCCCGTCTTCCCTTTCGCAGGCGGGCGCGCACACTTTGGCGAAATTCGATGAGAAATCGCCTCGATCACTATGCGGAGGCCATATTCCAGCAGCAATATTCCAATTCGCAATGGCGCAGCGCGAGCAATCACGCTCTGTTTTCAAATCTGATGCAAGAGTGGCTGGATTTCCTTGAAGAGGGAAAGCGTCAGGAAATATTGAAGAATGCGCCGTCTTCGCTGATGACGGCGCTATTCATGGGTTCAACCCGCGAGACCGCTGAGCTTATACGCCGAAAGGATATTAAGTCCGACGAGCAAACCCTGGATATTGCTTTCGCTCTCTGCTGGGACGCCATCAAGGCATAAATGACACAGTCCAATGGCGCCCCTTGAATTGCTTGCTCTTTAACCGAATAAGGATTCGCTAAATGAAAACCGTTCTCATCACTGGCTGTTCTTCCGGCATCGGCGAAGCTTGCGCCCGACATTTCGCCGCTCAGGGCTGGAGCGTCGCGGCGACAATGCGCAATCCGGCGGCGGCCGCCCATCTCAAGGACATTCCAAACATCAAACTCCTCGCGCTCGATGTGACCGATAAGGCGTCGATCGCCAAAGCGGTTGCGGACGCTTTGGCCGCTTTCGGCCAGATCGACGCGCTCGTCAACAATGCCGGCTACGGCCTTTTCGGCCCCTTCGAATTGGCGTCCGACGAACTCATCGAACGACAGTTCAAGACCAATTTGTTCGGCCTGTTTGACGTCACGCGCGCGGTGCTTCCGACAATGCGCGAACAGCGCTCGGGCGTCATCGTCAATATTTCCTCGATCGGCGGGTTGACGACCTTTCCGCTGAATTCACTTTATCATGCGACCAAATACGCCGTGGTCGGCTTCTCGGAATCGCTGAATTTCGAGCTCGCGCCGTTTGGCGTTCGCGTGAAAGTCGTGGCGCCGGGCGGCGTCGCGACCGATTTCGGCGGACGTTCGCTCGCGCTCACTTTTAGCGGCGACGGCCAGCCTTATGCGGACGCTATCGCCAAGGTGGTCGCGGCTTTTCGCGCGCGGCAGAGCGCCCGTTCGACGAGCGAATATCTTGCCGAATGCATCTATGCGGCGGCCACGGATGGAACTCGAAAGACGCTCTATGTCGCCGGCGAGGACGCCGTCGCCCTGGTCGCCGCGCGCAAGACGATGACCGACGAGCAATATCTCGCGTTTACCGAGCAGCGCATGGGACTGGCCTGACCATGCTCACGACTGGGATCGCGCGACATATTCGGCCAGACCCGTCGCCAGATGATCCATCATCAGCCGCAATCGCCGGCTCGCGCGCAAATCCTCGTGCAGCGCGAGCCACATTTCCAGGCTGAAGCCGATCTCGCCCGGGAAGAGAGGGATGAGATCGGGATCGCGGCGCGCGACGCCGTGCTGGATGAAGCCGACGCCAAAGCCGGCGCGGATCGCTGCGATCTGCGCGAGGTCGCTGTCGGTGCGCAATGCGAAGGATTCGCGCGCGATCGGCATGCGGGTCAAAAGCTCGCGTAAGAAGGGCGTCTCCTGATCGAAGCCGATCAGCGCATGATCGCTTGTCAGCAGCGCCACGGCTGTCGCCGGCGCTGGGAAAGCCTCGAGATAAAGCCGATGGGCGTAAAGCCCGAGACCGACCGCGCCGATGCGCCGCGCCACCAGCGCCGCTTGGCTCGGGCGCACCATGCGCACGGCAATATCGGCCTCGCCTTGCAAGAGATCCTCGACGCGATTGGAGAGCGCGAGTTCGATGGTCACGGCGGGATTGGCGCGATGAAAACCGGCGAGCAGCGCGGGCAACACTTCGGCCCCGATGATTTCGCTCGCCGTGATGCGCACGGTTCCCGCGCTCTCGCGCGCCCCGCCGGAGGCGGCGCGCATCGTCGCGCTCGCCGCCGCCGCCATCGCCCGGGCGTGCGGGGAGATGTCGCGCGCGACATCGGTGGGTACCAGGCCGCGTTGCGAGCGGATGAACAAGGCGGCGCCCAGGTTATATTCGAGATCGGCGATCTGACGCCCGAGCGTCGGCTGGGTCAGCCCCAGCGCCCGCGCTGCGCCCGAAAGACTGCCCTCGTGCAAGACGGCGAGAAACGCGCGGTAATGGCTCCAGTCCGGCTCAGTCATACATATATGTATATCAACTGCATGATATTAGGCAATTCACGGATGGTTCGGGAAGAGGGATAGTCGACGTCAAAGTCGTTTGACCGGGCGCAAAGGAGATTCCTCATGTCCCAATCCAGCAAAAAGATCGCGCTCGTCATTGGCGCGGCGGGCGGCGTCGGCGGAGAAACGGCCGCCGCGCTCGTTCGTCACGGGTGGTCGGTGCGCGGCCTCACCCGTCGCCCGCAGCCGGCGAAGGCCGGCGTTGAATGGATACCCGGCGATGCGATGAACGCGGCCGATGTGCTGCGCGCCGCGCAAGGCGCTGGTCTGATCGTCCATGCCGCCAACCCGCCGGGCTATCGCAACTGGGCGACCCAGGTGCTGCCCATGGTCGACAATACGATCGCCGCCGCCAAAGCGGTCGGCGCGCGCATTGTGCTGCCGGGAACGATCTACAACTACGGTCCAGACGCCTTCCCCGTGCTGCGCGAAAACTCAGCCCAGCGTCCGACGACCCGCAAGGGCGCGATCCGGGTGGAGATGGAGAAGCGGCTGCAGGCCGCGGCCGGGGCGGGCGCGCCGGCGCTGATCGTGCGCGCGGGCGACTATTTTGGGCCGAACACGACCGGCAACAGCTTTTTCTCGGCAGCGATGGTGCAGCCGGGCGCGCCCGTCAAGCGGATCATCGATCCCGCGCGCCGCGGCGCCAGCCATGCCTGGGGCTATCTCCCCGATGTCGGCGAGACGATCGCGCGCCTGATGGATCGCGAGAGCGAGCTTGGCGATTTCGAAGTGTTTCATTTTGCCGGCCATCAATTGGCGCCGGGCGAAATGGCGGCGGCGATCCGTGCGGCGACGGGCAATCCTCGCCTGCGCGCCTGGCCCTTCCCCTGGCCGCTCGTCGTCGCACTGCAGCCCTTCGTACGGCTGTTCCATGAAATGGCGGAGATGCGCTACCTCTGGCGCGAGACGATTTCGCTCGACGGCGGCAAGCTCAAAGCTTTCCTCGGCGACGACTTGCCGGCGACGCCGCTCCATGCAGCGGTGCGCGAGACGCTTGTGGGACTGGGCTGCCTCAAAGAGGAGCGGGACGTGCGCCAGATCGGAATTCAGGCGCCAGTTTCACGCCGCGCCTGACGGGCGCGGCCGACGGAGACGACCGCCTGGCTCAGCCGCTGTCTTAAGCGCCTTCCTTCAGCAGCCCCTCGAGGTCAAGGCGGCGCGTATACATCTCGATACCGCCTTCGGCTGTTTTTGGCCATTCTTCGTGCGGACGGTCCCAATAGAGTTCGACGCCGTTTTCGTCGGGGTCGCGCAGATAGAGGGCTTCGCTGACGCCATGGTCGGAGGCGCCGTCCAGCGGGATTCCCGCTGTCGCCAGACGGCGCAACGCGTCGGCGAGCGCGGCGCGGGTCGGATAGAGAATGGCGAGGTGAAACAGTCCCGTGGTCCCGCGCGCGGGCGGCGATCCGCCGCGGCTTTCCCAGGTGTTGAGGCCGATATGGTGGTGATAGTCGCCCGCCGCGATGAACGCCGCTTCCGCGCCATAACGCGCCACCAGGGAGAAACCGAGCACGCCGCAGTAAAACGCCAAAGCCCGTTCGATGTTGGCGACTTTGAGGTGGACGTGGCCGATGCCGACCTTTGGATCGATCGGCCGCTTGAAAATCTCGGCGGCGGACGCGTCATAGGCTTTAGCGGGTGCGGTGGGCATTTTTGCTCCTGTTTCTCAAGAGGCGCTGGATCGGCGCGACGGGTTTACGCTGGCGGGGCGAAACGTCAAATAATGCGGCCGTCCCCAAATCGAAAGGCGGTTCGCCAATTATTCCCGCTGCGGGTGCGGTCGAGCAGGACTTCGGCGCGCATCGCCATTCACGCTCCCATCAAAGCGGCGACATGGGCGGCGACGGAGCGCGACAGGCCGTCAAGATCATAGCCGCCCTCGAGCAGGGAAACCACGCGCCCCTTGCAGCTTTTGTCCGCGATCGCCATCAGGCGCCGCGTCGCCCAGGAATAATCAGCCTCGACCAGATCGAGATGGCCGAGCGGATCGAGCCGGTGCGCGTCAAAGCCGGCCGAAATGACGATCAGGTCCGGGCTGAACGCCTCCAGGCGCGGCAGGATCGCGACTTCGAACGCCTCGCGGAACGCTTCGCAGCCATCGCCGGCGCGCAGCGGCGCATTGACGATCTGATTGTGTTCGCCGCGCTCACCCAAGGCTCCTGTGCCGGGATAAAGCGGCATTTCGTGGGTCGAGCCATACATCACATTTCGATCGTCCCAGAAGATATCCTGTGTGCCATTGCCGTGATGAACGTCGAAGTCGACGATCGCGACGCGCCCGGCGCCATGGGCCGCCTGGGCGTGGCGCGCCGCGATGGCGGCGCTGTTGAAAAAGCAAAAGCCCATTGGAGTCGCCCGTTCTGCATGATGGCCGGGCGGCCGCGTCGCGACAAAGGCGTTGGCGCGGCGCCCGCTCATCACTTCATCGACGGCGAAAGTCGCGCCGCCCGCTGCGTGCATCGCCGCTTCTAGCGTGCCGGGTGACATCGAAGTGTCGGCGTCGAGGCGGGTGAATCCTTCGCTCGGCGCCGCCTCCTCGATGGCTGCGACATAGGCTTCAGGATGCACGCGCAGCAACGCGGCGCGTGATACGCGGGGGGCCTGCGCGCGCGCCAGCGCCTGAAACGTCTCGTGCTCAAGCGCTTGCTCGATCGCGCGAATCCGGTCCGGTCGTTCAGGATGGCCCGCTCCCATTTGGTGGCCGTAGCTTGCAGGATGGGTCAAGAGAAGCGTTGTCACGTCAGCAGTATCCCGGCGGCGTTTGTCATCGAGCGGTCAGTCGCGCGAGCATCGCGCTAACGCGAACCCCTGTCCACAGGCTGTCGGCGCGATCATTCCGGGCTGGCCTCGGTCGCACAGTTCAGCGCGCGCACGGTGCTTTCCGCGCGCGGATAGAGGCTCGGTTGCTCGCTGAAGGAACGCATCGCCACAAAGCCCGCATTAGTGGGGGATACGATGCGCAATTCCTGCACAGGGACGTCCTCGTCGTCCTTGGCCGCCACCGCGCGCAATTGATCTTCGGTAAGCACCAGCGCCTCCAGCACGCCATGCGTCGCCGCTTTATCGGTGATCGCATAAAAGATGCTGCCGCGCCGCGTATGGAACGACAGCGAAGCAAAACCCGATGGGTCCGCCGGCGCCTTCACCCGCAACGGGCCGGCGCCGAGGTCGAAGCGGCAGAAAGCGCTGGCGACCGCGGGGTCGCCGTAAGGAAGCAGCCGCGCTTGCGGGCCTGGCTGCGCCAACAGGATCGTCGCATTGACCGGCCCAAGCTGACTCAATCGCGCAAAGGCGTCGCGCGAAGCATAGAGCGGAATGATGAGGATGGCGACAATATGCACCAGCGCGGCGATCATCGCCGCGCCAAGCGCGATCATCAGGATATCGGTCGCGCGCCGCTTGAGATTCACCGGCAGCTTTCCCTGGAAATACGCGGCATCGCGGTCTTCTCGATCGCCCCCGCCGTCGCGCTGACAGGCGAATCGTAAAGGCGAAGCGCCAAAGCAAAGCGGCCTTCGGATCCGATGGGCAGCCAATTGCCCGAATGCGCGCTTGCCGCAACCGCGATGACGAAACCGCCGTCGGCGTCGCGCACAATCTCGCTCGACCGAAATCCATAACGCGCCGCCGGATTTTCAACCGGAAAACCTTGTCGATCGACCAGGCTCAAGGTCCAGTAGCGGGCAGGGGGCGTCACACGACCGACAAGATAGGTGCAGCGTGAATTGAGCGCCGCGCCAGTGTCGTCCGCGCGCGCAATGAATTGCAGCCCTTCGCCTGCCGCCAGGGGAATTTCGCCGCTGCGCTCCAGACCAGCGCGGGTGTAGGGGTCGGCGTCGGGGGCGCCCGCCTTCTCCGACACCGTCCACGCGCCGATGGTCGTCGCGTCAAATCCGCGCCCGCTGCGCAAGCTCAGCGCCGTCGCCCACAGACCGAGAGCCAGACCGACGACGCAGGCGATGAGCGCTTTAATCAGCATATCCAAAACAAGGGGCCGATGAGGGTGTATTGAGGGCGCGGCAGATAAAGCGCGATGGCGTGCGCCCAAGTCAAGCGACGCGGCGCCGGCGGACTGTGGGTCGCAAGCCAGGCGGCCGCCGCCTTATTGCCGCGGGCGGTCTTAATGCCGCATGGCGATCTGAGACGCCCGTCGTTATACAGTGGCGCCTCGCAGCCTTCCTAAGCGCGATCCCGTGCGCGGGGGAATCGGAACCGATGCGCGATCGATCTGCTTTGCGGCCGGCGTGGTATGCGGCTCAAATCCGCGCCGAGGCCTGGGATAGGCGATGAACCGCGGCTAGGTTCGCTCGTTCAAACCGGTCGCCAGATTCTCGGCGAAGGCCAGCGGTCGGGCCGTCCTATCTTGTGTGGCGGGCGCTCGTTGCGCAGTTTCGGGAAGAACTGGCGCGGCGGCCAGGAAAAGATTCGCGATCATCGCGATGTGGAGTTGTTGCCTGATGACAATTGCGACCGCGGCGGCGGCAAAAAGCGGCGCCGCTGAAAAGCCCGTGTCAGCGGGGATGACGTTCCTGCTCGCCGCCGCCTGCGGCCTGACGGCGGCCAACATCTATTACGCGCAGCCTCTGATCGGTCTTATCGCGCCGGCCGTCGGGCTTGGCGAGACAGCCGCCAGTCTGATCGTCACCGTCACCCAGGTTGGCTACGGCATTGGCCTCGTGTTGCTCGTTCCGCTTGGCGATCTCGTCGAAAATCGCTCGCTGACATTCTGGACGCTCTGCGCCGCTGTCGTCGCGCTTTTGGCGGCCGCGTTCGCGCCCTCAGCGCCGATGTTTCTGGCCGCCGCTCTTCTGATCGGAATCGCCTCGGTCGCGGCGCAAATGCTGTTGCCGATCGCCGCCCATCTGGCGCCGGACGCGACGCGCGGCCGCACGATCGGCAATGTGATGAGCGGCTTGTTGCTGGGAATCATGCTCGCGCGCCCGATCTCCAGCCTGATCGCCGATGCTTTCGGATGGCGCGCGGTTTTCGGCGTGTCCGCCCTCGCCATTGCGGCTCTGGCCTTCGCTCTGCGCGGCCTGCTGCCGCGGCGGCGCCCAAAGGTCGATCATGGCTATGTCGCACTGATCGCATCGATGTGGGCGTTGCTGCGCGATACGCCGCTGCTGCGCCGTCGCGCGGCCTATCAAGCGGCGCTCTTTGCCGCGTTCAGTCTTTATTGGACGGCCGTTCCTCTCGAACTCGCCGGACCGACCTTCGGATTGAGCCAGCGGGGAATCGCGCTTTTTGCGCTCGCCGGGGCGGGCGGCGCTCTGTCCGCTCCCGTCGTCGGACGCATCGCCGATCGAGGCTGGGGCCGCGCTTCGACCGGCGTGTCGATGGCTGTCGTAGCGGTCGCCTTCCTGCTTGCCCGAATCGGCGGGCACGGATCGATGATCGCGCTATTGGCGGCCGGCATTCTGCTGGACGCGGGCGTCCAGGGCAATCAGGTTGTCGGTCAGCGCGTCATCTATGGGCTTGGCGCGGAAGCCCGGAGCCGATTGAACGGACTCTATATCGCGATATTTTTTGTGGGCGGCGCCGTCGGCTCGTCGATCGCGAGCCTCGCCTATACGCTGGGCGGCTGGGAGCGCGTGAGCTGGATCGGCCTCGCCTTTCCGCTGATCGCGCTGCTTCTCTTCGCGACCGAATTCCGGCGGCCGGCCGATTGATCGGCGAGCAAGAATAGGGCCTTGAATGCTGTGGGCGCAGCACGCTGACAGCGCGACGATAGGATGCGCGACCTGCGCCCAACGATTTTAAGGGCGTTTGGGGATTTCGAGCCCACGTTGCACGGCGGGCCGCGCCAGGCAGCGGTCCAGCCATGATGGGACGCGCTCCAGATCGTCGAATGCGACGAGATCGCGTGCGCCATAGAAGCCGATCAGATTGCGCACCCAGCCGAGCAGGGAGATGTCGGCGATCGTATATTCGTCGCCCATGATCCATCGCCGGCCATCGAGGCGCGTCTCGAGGACGCCGAGCAGGCGCTTGGATTCGGCCCTATAACGTTCAAGCGGGCGCTTGTCCTCGATCTCGCGGCCCGCGAATTTATAGAAATAACCGACCTGGCCGAACATCGGCCCCACGGCGGCCATCTGGAAGAACACCCATTGGATGGTCTCGTAGCGCGCCGCCGCGCCGCGCGGCAGAAGCAGGCCGGTTTTCTCGGCGAGATAGAGCAGGATCGCGCCAGATTCGAACAGGCCGAACGGCTTGCCGCCCGGTCCGTCGGGATCGATGATCGCCGGGATCTTGCCGTTCGGGTTCAGCGACAGGAATTCGGGGGTCCAGCTTTCATTCTTGCCGATGTCGATCGCATGCGGCTCATAAGGCAGTTCGATCTCTTCCAGCGCGATTGAGACCTTGACGCCATTGGGCGTCGGTACGGAATAGAGCTGAAGGCGCTCTGGATGTTGGGCCGGCCAGCGCGCGGCGATCGGAAAAGCGGAGAGAGAGGACATCCAAAACTCCATTGGGGTCGCGTGACGATTCCAGACAACGATAGACGGCCTTCCGCGATCTGCAACCTTCCAATACGGGCGCCGAGCCCACTTGTGTTGGCAATCCCGGTTTTTCAATAGGCCGCCTGGCGGCCGGCGGGCTCGTTTATGGTTGGCCGGCGCTCACGGCGGCGGGGCTCATTTGCGCGGCGACCGAGACCGGCGTCGTCAGCTCCGCGCTACGGCTCTTGTCCGTGCGCGCGAGATCCCCGATCTCTGCAAGCGCGCGCGCCGCGCGCGGCGACAATCCAATAATCGGCCGCGGAGCCGTCGCATCGGCCGCGCTGCCGGCCGCCGGCGCGGCGGCGATTTCGGGGGCTTTGGCGGGTCCGGGCGCGACGCCATAGGGCGGCTTTATGTCGAGCCCCTGGTGGGCGTAGATCATGATGTCGTGCCATGTCTGCGCGGGCAATATGCCGCCGGTCAAATTCTCCATCGGCGCATTGTCGTCATTGCCGAACCAGACGCTGCCGACGAGATTGCCGGTAAAGCCATTGAACCAGGCGTTGGTCGAGTTATTGGTCGTCCCGGTCTTTCCCGCCGCGACGATGCCTGGAATCTGGGCGGCGCGGCCGGTGCCCTCGGTCACGACATGGGTCATGATATTGTTCATTTCGGCGATCTTGTCGGCGGGGATCACCTGGAGGGGATCTGGCCCATTGGCCTCGTGCGTATATATCAGCGCGCCGGCCGAATTGCGGATTTCGATCGCGGCATAGGGCGTCGCGCGCCTGCCGCCATTGGCGAGCAGCGCATTGGCGCCGAACATGTCGATCATCTTGACCTCATCGGCGCCGACCGGCAGCGAGACGGTGTCGACAAGCGGCGTTGTGATGCCCATCTTGCGCGCCGTCTCGACGATCTTGCTGCGCCCGAGAGCCGCGATCTTGCCCAGGTGGTAGCTCTGTTTCGCCGGCCAATAGAACTCGCCGATCTTGATCGACATACGAATCGCCGCAGTGTTGAACGACTGCGCGAGCGCGGTGTAGATCGGCATCGAACCGCCGCTCTCTCCATCATAATTATGCACGCAATAATCGCCGATGCAGACGGCTGAAGCGTCGATTGGCGTATTGCCATGATATTTGCCCGTCAGCAGGGCGGTGAGATAGACGAAGATCTTGAATGACGAGCCGGGCTGGCGCAGCGCGTCGGTGGCGCGATTGAACTGGCTGGCGCCGTAATCGCGACCGCCAACCATCGCCCGCACGAGGCCATTGGTTTCCCCCACCACGGTGGCCGCCTGATGCGCGCGATAGGCCGGCGCCTTCACGCGCAGCATATCCTCGATCACGCTTTCGGCGTGAAGCTGTAGTCCCGTGTCGAGGCCGGTGCGCACCGTGAGCACGCGCTCATTGCCAAGCTTGCCCTCGTCGGCGAGCCCCTTGACCTCGTCATAAGCGAAATCGAGATACCAGTCCGGGCTGCCACGCGCGCTATGATCGACCGGCGTCGCCGGATTGCGGCGCGCCGCATAGACTTGCCCTTCGGTCATGAAGCCCGCATCGACGAGGTTACTCAACACGTCGTTGGCGCGCGCGCGGGCGGCCGGCAAATTCACCTCGGGCGAATATTTCGTCGGCGCCTTGAACAGGCCAGCCAGCATCGCCGATTGGGCGAGATCGATGTCCCTGGCCGACTTGCCGAAGTAAAATTGCGCCGCCGCCTGTACGCCGAAAGCGCCGCCGCCCATATAGGCGCGATCGAGATAGAGCTTGAGAATTTCCCTCTTGGTGAGGTGATGTTCGAGCCAGAGCGCGAGATAGGCCTCTTTGACCTTGCGATCGAGAGAGCGCTCATTGGTCAGGAACAGGTTCTTGGCGAGCTGCTGGGTGATCGACGAGCCGCCCTGGACGACGCCGGAGGCGCGTGCGTTGACGGTCAGCGCGCGCAACGTGCCGACGACATCGATGCCAAAATGGCTGAAGAAGCGGCGGTCCTCGGTGGCCAGGACGGCCTTGATGAAATGATCAGGCAATTGCTCCAGAGGAATCGAATCGTCATGCTTGATGCCGCGGCGTCCGACTTCAACGCCATAGCGATCGAGGAAAGTGACCGCGAGATCCTCGCGTTTCAACCAATCCTCGTCGCTGGTCTCGCGAAAGGCGGGCAGGGCGAGCGCGAGCGCGACAAGCGCGCCGGCCAGACCCAGGGTCAGGCCTTCGCAGGCCATTTCGACGGCGAACTTCCCAAACCCCGAAACGTGGAAGCGATCGAGAAAAGCGGAATAGGACGTATAGGCGGCGATAGCGCGGCGCTTGCCGTTAAAAAGCGACGAATCGATAAACGCGTCCAGGGCGAGAAACGCTCGCCCGATGATTTCGACAAAGACCGCTGTTTTCGATTTTTTCGACACTGGCTTCCTGCGCGCCCTCTCCCTGGGTCTCAAACTACCATATAATTGAACCTGTGCGGTTTTTGCAGGGCCGGCTGGCCGATGAGCGTCCGCGGCGGCGCTGTGTTATGGCTTTTGGCGCGATGCGGCCGGCAGAATTCCTCTGGCGCAGATTTCATGAGGCTGAGCCGATGACGAGCCTACCGGCCGATCCAGTACCGTTCTGGCGCGCCAAGACCCTTGAGGACATGTCGACACGGGAATGGGAGAGCCTTTGCGACGGGTGCGGGCGCTGTTGCCTCGTCAAGCTCGAAGACGAGGACAGCGGCGAGATTCATTTCACCGATATCGGCTGCAAGCTGCTCGATGGCGAAAGCTGTCGCTGCACGGATTATTCCCATCGGCGCCGGCGGGTGCGCGATTGCGTCAAACTGACGCCCGAGGCGGTGCGCTCCTTGTCCTGGCTGCCGGTGACCTGCGCCTATCGCGTTGTCGCGGAGGGGCGGGATCTCGCCTGGTGGCATCCGCTGGTGTCAGGTTCGGATCAGACCGTCCATGACGCCGGCGTGTCTGTGCGCGGGCGCGTCAGCGCCAGCGAGGAGGACGTGCCTGTCGAGCTTTGGCCCGACCGCATCGTCAAATGGCCGAACCGGCCCGTGCGACGACGCAAATAAAAGCCCCGGGCGCAAGGCCCGGGGCTGTGTTGGAAGGAAAAGCCGGTTCGTTCAGAAGGTCAGGCGCAGGCCGGCGGTCGGAGCGATGTTGGTGGTGTGGAAAAAGCCGCTCGCGAGGCCGCCGGTAACCTGCGAGAACATCACGCCGGCATAGACGTCAAGACGCTTGAACGGGCGCCAATCGAGCAGGGCGGACTCGGCGTTTTCGTGGCCGGCGCAATAGGTGTTCGTCGCCCCCTGAAGCTGCTGGAATCCCGTCGCGGCGGACGGCTTCGTGGTGTTGGGCGCGCAGGCGGCCGCCCGAGCCGTCGGTGTGATCACGGTAGACGGGAAGAAATTATTTTGCTCGGCGTAATAATAAGCGCCGGTTATATCGAGGTCCGGACGGATCGAATACGTCGCGCCGAGCCATGCGACCTGCAATATCTTGTTATTGCTGTAAGAGGTAATGCTTACGTTCGCGGCGCCTGGAAGCACGTCGTAACCTCCAAGCGTTGAAAACCCGTTCGCGACGGCATTGGCCGCGTAGGAATCGGTCGGGTTCGAATAGCGTGCATATTCGTATCCGCCAAACGCCTTGAACGGTCCATTGACATATTTGAGGCCAATAATCCCCGCGTTGATGTCAGCAAGCGTCGCCTTCAGGTCGTCTACGGTGGCGCCTTTGGGAAGCGCGCCGAAGCTGTAAGTGCCGAGCGAGACGGCATCTTTCGCATAGCTGTAGACCGCGTCGACCGAGAAGCCGGCGTAATCGGCGCCGAGGTCAAACTGATAGGCGCCGTCCGAGCCGTTGCCCTGTTCATAGCCGCCGAACTGCCAAGCCGCGGCGGCGCGGAAATTGTTGTAGGCGACTTGATACTTGACCGAGGTGTTGTAGCGGGAGGTCTCGGTGTCGCCCAAGCCGCTGGCGAGCGACGACGAGAAGCCGATCAAGGAAAACGCGTAGGAGCCGCCCATCGGATCGTAAACAGTCACCAGGTCGTTGGACAGGGCAGTTTCGCGACCGGCGGTCAGCGTGCCGAACGTGCTGCTGCTGATTCCCAAATAACCGCGCGTATTGTCCCATTGACCTGCCCGACTCGAGTCGGAATTGGTATTTTGGCCGATAAGCGGCGTGTTGTTGTTTTCGACCAGCGACCTTGGTCCGTTGGAGAGTTGCAACGAATAAGGATCAAAACTCGTATTCGCGTCGAAGACAAACGCCCATCCGGGCGCGAATTCCTCCCTGCCCTTGATGCCGATGTTGGATTGGCTCAGGCCGTTGGGAACCAATTGAAACGCCGCCCCCTGGTTGGTCTTGGATATGACCGAGAAGACGCCGTTATTGTAAGATGGGTTGAACTTGGAGGCGTGCTCGGCCCAGCCTCCGCCCACATCAATCACGCCATAAGCAGTTATGCCCATATAGGTCAGCGGGCAGTCTTGCGCGCTCGCGTTGAAGTAGTCGTAAAAGCTGGCGAAGCAGGAATGAGTAGGCGGGGGCGCCGCAGGCGCCTTTGTGGTCGGGAGGTCTGCCGATTGGGCGCCGCCTGCAAGGGCGAGCGCTATTGCCGAGCCCCCAAGAATTGAACCAAATATTTTCATTATACGCCCCCGGTTCAGGGCGGCGGCGCTGACGCTTTGAGGCGCCGTCTGGTCATCCGCCGTCCTGAATTTCTGTCGGCGCGACAAGAGCGCCAGTAACCAATTGTGGCACGCCGCCACAATTAGATCAATAGTAATTCTACTTATTTAATAGAGATAGATCGGATAGTGCAAAAAAAACCGTGCTATCCGCCCGCGGCGCCCGCTTCTACAAGCGGAGCATGATGATCCAGATTTTCTCAAATTCGACCTGGAGGCGTCACCAGGCTATCGGGGGCTGCCGGTCGCCAAAATGAACGTCCGATGGAGCCTACAAACCCCATCGTTTGAGCACGCCATCGATCCAGGCGCGCTGCGGAGCGATGAGCGGGCCCTGGGTGACGGCGCCGCAATGTACTCCCCTGTTCGGTCCCGCCGACCAGGTCGTGATGGCCAGCACCTTTGCGCCGTCGCCTGACAAAATGGGACCGCCCGAATCGCCGCTGCAGGCCCCCGCGCCTGCGCCGTTAGGGTCCTCCGCCCAAAGCAGGATCGCCGAAAGCGGCGCCCGCACTTGCAGCGCGGCGCTGCGAAGCACGCCGCCGCTCGTTCCCTCGCCTTCGCGTCCAAGCCCATAACCCACAACCCGTACCGATTGCCCCACCGCGACCGCGCCGGCCTCGTCCAGTTCGGCGGCCGAAAAACGCGCGTCGAGCGGCGCTTGCGTCTCGACAAGGGCAAGATCGATCGAGACGACGCGTTTGCTCAGGGCATCGGCGCGAAAGCCGGGATGAACGGCGACGGCCCGGACCTCGACGATCTCCGGGCGCCCCGTGTCGTCCTTATAGTGGATGCGCATGTCTTTGATCGGCGCGACGCAATGGGCGGCCGTTAGCACGACTTGCGGCGCCAAGACGACGCCTGTGCAAAAGCCCGCTCGGTCGCCGCCGCGTTTGAGCACCATCACGACATGGGCGGCGAAGCTTTGATCCTCGCTCGCCGGTCCGACAAGGGCGAGAGCGGGCAAACTGATTGCACAGATTCCGGCGCAGAGGAGAAGCCAGAAAGGGAGCCGGCGCCGCCATTGCGTCTTGATCATGAGATTGCGCTTTCCCGCCTGCATGGCGTCCAGCGTTAGCGCGCGGGCCAAGCCCAAGGCAAGAGCCGGCTCGCCAGCAATCCAGTTTCGGATTATTCCGAGCTTCGGCGATGAGAGCGCGGACCCAGAAAGGATCAAGACAAGTTGATGTCTTGATCTGAAAACGGCCTTGCGGTCGAAGTCGGTTTGAAGCGTGAATGCGCGCGGGGGTGGAAATGTCCGTCAACTGGCTTCACGACATTGGCCCGTGGCCAGGTTATGGGCGCGGGCTGACCATTCATTCGTCGTTCAGGCGGGGCGGGTGAGGGTCCGGGCATGGCGCGAAAGTCTATTCCTCCGATCGTCTTGGCGCTTGGCGCCCTCATCTGCGCGCCGGCGATCGCGCCCGTGCGCGCCCAGGCGCCCCCGGCGGTGAAAGCCGTTTGCCTGGCGACCAGCGAAACGCGCGAAGAGATCAAATCGCACCATCTGCTGGAGCCGTTCGTCGTGCTCAAGAGCGCGGCCGTGGCCATCTCGTCGCCAAAGAACAAGGCCGAGGCTCTGTCGGCCAAGCTTTGCCGGCTTGGCGACGAATATGTCTATGAAATCGCTTTGTTGCATCATGACGGTCGGTTGGTGCATGTCGTCATGAGCGCCGTGACCGGCAAAGTCGTGAATACGCGCATTTCGCGCGAAGCGCCGCCGAGGACCTGAACGAATATGCGTCTGCTCGTCGTGGAAGACGACCGCGATCTCAATCGACAGATCGTGACGGCCCTCGAAAATGCGGGTTACGCCGTCGATCGAGCGCTGGACGGCGAAGAGGGGTGGTTTTTGGGCGATACCGAGCCCTATGACGCGGTCGTTCTCGACATTGGCCTGCCCAAGCGCGATGGCGTCGCGGTCCTCGAAGCCTGGCGCCGGGCCGGGCGAACGATGCCCGTGCTGATTCTGACCGCTCGCGATCGATGGAGCGACAAGGTTCAGGGCTTCGACGCGGGCGCTGACGATTATGTCGCCAAACCTTTCCATATGGAGGAAGTGCTGGCGCGCCTCAGAGCGCTGCTGCGCCGCGCCGCCGGCCATGCGACGAGCGAACTTGTCGCCGGTCCGGTGCGCCTCGATGCGCGCGCGGGGCGCGTCACGGTCGAAGGCGTCGTCGTCAAACTCACCTCGCACGAATATCGCCTTCTGTCCTATCTCATGCATCATGCTGGGCGGATCGTGTCCCGCACCGAGATCGTCGAGCATCTCTACGATCAGGACTTCGACCGCGACTCCAACACGATCGAGGTTTTCGTCGGCCGGTTGCGCAAGAAGCTCGGGGTCGACATTATCCAGACCCTGCGTGGACTTGGTTATCTCATTGGCGTCGAGGGGGAACCGGCTCGCTGAGGCGAAACCGAATGCGTGAGCGTCTCGGCTTGTGGATATCGCAAAATGCTTAAGGCGCTGAATGCGCAATCGATCGCGGCGCGCCTGTTCCTGTCGGCGGCGTTCCTGAGCGCGACGATTCTCGTGGTCGCGGGTCTTGGCCTGACCGCGGTTCATGCGCGCTCGACGGAGGCCGCGTTCGACGAACAACTGGAGGTCTATCTGAAGGCGCTCGTCGCCCAGGTCGCCTCCAACGGCGAGGAGGCGCTCAGCGGGCCCGGACAATTTATCGGCCCCCAATTCGAACTGGCGCGCTCGGGCTGGTATTGGCAAGTCACGCGGCTCGATTCGCAGCCGGCCGACATCAAGAGTTCGCGCTCGCTTTTTGCGGCGCAATTGCCCCGCGTCGACGCCGCCGCGGCCAATCCCGAATCAGGCGCCGTGCGCAGCGGCTATGTCACCGGCCCCGACGAGCGGAGCCTGCGCCTGATCGAGCGCGTCATCGATGCGGGCGATGAAGGACGCTATCTCATTCAGGTCGCGGGCAATTCCGAAGAGATCGAGGCGGAAATCAGCGATTTTGAATATACGCTGGGCGCGACCTTCGTGGTGTTGCTTGCCGCCATTCTCGGCTCGATGGCGTTGGCGGTCCGTTTCGGGCTTCGCCCGCTGCGCGAGCTGCGCGAGGGCGTCGCCGCGATCAGGCGAGGCGAAGCCGAGCATATCAGCGGCGATTTCCCGCAGGACATTTCGCCGCTCGCCGCCGAGGTCAATCTGCTGCTCGACGCCAATCGCGAGGTCGTCGACCGGGCGCGCACGCAGGTGGGCAATCTCGCGCATGCGCTGAAAACGCCGCTCAGCGTCATCCTGAACGAAGCGGACGCCGGCAGCCCCACGCTCGCCGAAAAGGTCAAGGAGCAGGCGGAGGTCATGCGCCGTCAGGTGACTTTCTATCTCGACCGGGCGCGGGCGGCGGCGCGGGCGGGGTCGATCGGCTCGGCGACCGAGGTCAGGCCGGTGATCGAGGGCCTCACCCGAGCATTCGACAAAGTCTATGCCGAACGCGCGCTGACCTTCGCGATTCATGCGTCCGACGGCCTGCGCTTTCGCGGCGAAGCGCAGGATCTGAACGATCTCATCGGCAATCTCCTCGACAATGCCGGCAAATGGGCGCGCGCGCGCGTCGATATATCCGCTGCGCGCGATCCCAATCTCGATTCTGGCGGCCGCGCCTATTTCATTACGCGGATCGATGACGACGGGCCGGGCCTTGACCCGCAGGCGCGGACCGCCGCGCTGCGCCGCGGCCAGAAGCTTGATGAATCGAGGCCGGGCTCGGGCCTTGGTCTGTCGATCATCGTCGATCTCGCGCAAATCTATGGCGGCTCGCTGCTGCTCGAGGACAGTCCGCTCGGCGGCCTGCGAGCCACCCTGCGCCTGCCGGCGCTGTGAGCGCGCTATGAACTTGGCGTCGCCCAAAAATGCGGGTCACGGAGGTTGCGGCGCGGCGCGCGAGACCGTAAATGCGTCTGCGGCGGGGCGCCCAAGCGATCCCGTCTCCGCCTTAGGCTTTGACTCATTGAGGGCTTTCTCATGAACCGCGCCCTATCGATCGCCATTTGCGGCATTGGCGTCCTCTTGATCGGGGGCTGTTCGGGCGGCGGCTCCCTATTGGGCTCGGGCGCAGCGACCACCCCAGCGGTCTCGGCGCCGGCCGCTCCCGCTCCTTTGCCCACTGGCGCGGCTCTGGGCGGCATTCTTGGCGGGCCTGTCGGCGCTCAGCTTGACGAAGCCGACAGGCAGACGGCCTATGACGCGCAGGTCGCCGCGCTGGACGCCGGCGAGCGGCGCACATGGCGCGGCGCGCATGGCGCCTTTGGCTATGTAGAGCCTGGTCCCGGCGCCGACAGCGCCCAGGGCTTTTGCCGGAGCTACGCGCAGACGATCTATATCGCCGGGCGCCCGCAACGCGGCCATGGCCTCGGTTGTCGCCAGTCGGACGGTGCGTGGCGGATGGCGGGCTGAGCGCGCGAGCCCGAGAGTAGCTTTTTAGCATCACTAAAACTCTGCTGCGCCGCCGGGATGCGGCAAGCGAGGAAATTTCGCCTTGCCATCGCCATCGTCATGATGTTCTCAGGGCGGGTTCGTTCAAAGGCCAATTGAAATGCTGTGGGTCGCCTTCGCCTTGATGACCGGCGCCGCTATTTTGTGCGCGCTCTGGCCATTGTCGCGTCGGCGCTCCGGCCCCGAAGGACAAGCGCGCGCCATTGCTTTCCACAAGGCGCAACTCGCCGAGATCGATCGCGACGTCGAGCGTGGGCAATTGCCGCCGAGCGAGGCGGCGGGTGCCCGCGCGGAGGCGGCGCGCCGGCTCATCGCCGCGAGCGACGTGGCCAAAACCACGGCGGGCGCAGGAGACGGGCGCGCGTCCCTGCGCGCGCGCGCGGCCGTCGTCATCGTCTTCGTCGCCATTCCCTTGGTGACATTCGGCCTCTACCTCAAGCTTGGCAGCCCCAATCTGCCGGACCAGCCGATCCTCGCGCGCGCCGGCGCTGCTGGGAACGGCGACCTTGGAGCCGCGCTTGCCAAGATCGAAGCGCATCTGATCGCTGACCCTAACGATGGTCGCGGCTTCAAGGTCATCGCCCCGGTCTATATGCGTCTGGGGCGCTTCGATGATGCGGCGAAAGCCTTTGGCGAAGCTTTGCGCTTGCTCGGCGAAGACGCGCCGATGCGCGCCGATTATGGCGAGGCGCTGACCGCCGCCGCCGGCGGAATCGTGACCGCGCAAGCCCGCGCCGCCTTCGAGCAGGCTTTGACCGATCGGGGCGATCTGCCCAAGGCGCGCTATTATATCGGCCTCGCCGCCGAGCAGGACGGGGATAAGCCGAAGGCGACCGCCATCTATCAGAAGCTGCTGGCGGACGGGCCGGCTGGCGCGCCCTGGCTCGCCAACGTGCGCGAGCGTCTGGCCGGCCTTGAGGCCGCGCCCGCGGCGCCGGGCGGCGAAGCGGCGGCGATCGCCGCGCTTGATCCCGCCGCTCAGCAATCGGCCATTCGCGGCATGGTGGAGCGGCTCGCCGAGCGACTTGCGCAAAACGGCGACGACGCGCAGGGATGGCTGCGCCTTATTCGCGCCTATGGCGTCCTCCATGAAACGGATAAAGCGAGGGATGCGCTGGTCCAGGCGCGCAAGGCGATGACAGGCAATGAAACGGCAGGCCGCGATCTTGACGCGCTGGCGCGGGAGTTCGGGCTTGGGAGCTGAAGTTTGACGCGCAAGGGCAGACGTCTCACGCTGATCGGCGCCGCGCTCGCCATCATCGCCTTTGCGGCGGCGCTGGCGCTCTATGCGCTCAGCGACAGCATCGTGTTCTTTTACGGTCCGACCGAAGTTCTGCAAAAGAATCCCACGCCGGGGACGCGTCTGCGCATCGGCGGTCTCGTCAAGGCGGGCTCGCTGGTTAAAACTGAGGATCAAAAGGCCGCTTTCACGATCACCGACAATGCCAATAATGTCGCCGTCACCTATCAAGGGCTGCTGCCGGATCTGTTTCGCGAAGGGCAGGGGGTTGTGGCCGAAGGCGTGCTGGAGGCGCCGGGCCGCTTCCATGCCGATACGGTGCTCGCCAAACATGACGAGCGCTATATGCCGCGCGAAGTGGTCGACGCCCTGAAGAAACAGGGCCGCTGGCAAGAAGGTGAAGCCAAGCCATGATCGTCGAGATCGGACATTACGCTTTGACCCTCGCGCTCGCTCTGGCGCTGGTGCAGGCGATCGTGCCGCTCTGGGGAACGCTGCGGGGCGACGAAGGCCTGGCCTCCGTCGGGCAATCCTGCGCTTTGGGTCAGTTCGTCGCGATCGCGCTGTCGTTCGGCGCGCTGGTCCAGGCGCATCTGGCGTCCGATTTCTCGGTGCTCAACGTCGCCGAGAATTCGCATAGCGCCGTGCCGACGATTTACAAAATCTCCGGCGTCTGGGGCAACCATGAGGGCTCGATGCTGCTCTGGGTTCTCATCCTCGCCTTCTTTGGCGCCTTGGTCGCCGGCCTTGGGCGCGGCCTGCCGCTCATTCTGCGCGCCAATGTGCTGGCTGTGCAGGGCTTCATTTCGGCCGCCTTCCTCGCGTTCATTCTGCTGACGTCGAACCCTTTCGCGCGCCTGTCGCCGGCGCCGTTCGAGGGGCGCGATCTCAATCCCGTCCTGCAGGATCTTGGCCTCGCCATCCATCCGCCGCTGCTCTATCTCGGCTATGTCGGCTTCTCGATCGTTTTCTCCTTCGCGGCGGCGGCCCTGATCGAGGGACGCATCGACGCCGCCTGGGCGCGCTTCGTGCGGCCCTTCGCATTGGTCGCCTGGTGTTTCCTCACGCTCGGCATCGCGATGGGCTCCTATTGGGCCTATTACACCTTGGGCTGGGGCGGCTTCTGGTTCTGGGATCCGGTCGAGAACGCCTCGCTGATGCCCTGGCTCGCCGGCACCGCCTTCGTGCATTCGGTCGCCGTGATGGAAAAGCGCGACGCGTTGAAAGTCTGGACGATCTTTCTGGCGATCCTCGCCTTTTCATTCTCGCTGCTCGGTACTTTCCTGGTGCGCTCGGGCGTGCTGACTTCGGTCCATGCTTTCGCCAGCGATCCCTCGCGCGGCGTGTTCATTCTTGCGATCCTCGCGCTCTTCATCGGCGGCGCGCTGGCTCTGTTCGCCTGGCGCGCGCCGATGCTCAAGCGCGGCGGCCTGTTCGCGCCGATCTCGCGCGAGGGCGCGCTCGTCCTCAACAATCTGCTGCTGACGACGACCTGCGCCGGCGTGCTGATCGGCACGCTCTATCCCTTGGCGCTCGAGCAATTGACCGGCGAAAAAATCACCGTCGGCGCGCCTTTCTTCAACATGACCTGCGGCGTGCTGCTGCTGATGCTGTGCGTTGTCGTGCCGTTCGGCCAGTCGCTCGCCTGGAAGCGCGGCGATCTGCTGGGCGTCGCGCAACGCCTCAGCGTCGCGGCGGCGATCGGGCTTTGCATCTTCATCGCTCTCTTCGCGACGCTACGCGGCGGCCCGGTATTGGCGCCGATCGCAGCGGGCCTCGCAATCTATATTATCCTGGGCTCGCTCAGCGAAATAGCCGCGCGCGTCTGGCGGCGCGGCGCGTCGCTCGGCGTATTGTTCTCCCGTGCGCGCGGCCTGCCGCTGTCGGCATGGGGCAGCGCGCTGGCTCATATCGGCGTCGGCGTCACGCTGCTTGGGCTGGCCGCGACCGCATTCGGCGCCGAGACGATCGCCAGCATGCGCGTCGGCGAGCCGCAGAACGTCGGACCCTATCAGGTGACGTTTCAATCGGTCGCCTCCCGTCCCGGCCCCAATTACAGCGAAGTGGTCGCCAAAGCCGACATCCGTTCGGGCGGAACAATCGTCGCCTCGGTCGAGCCGGCCAAGCGTTTCTTTTCGGCGCGCCAGACATCGACGACGCAGGCGGGCATTGCGACGCTTTGGTTCGGCCAGCTTTATATCTCGATCGGCGATCAGACTGGCGACGGCGCCGTCGCGGCGCGGCTCTACTGGAAGCCGCTGGTGACCTTCATCTGGCTGGGCGCCTGTTTGATGGCGTTTGGCGGCGCGCTCTCGCTCGCCGATCGGCGTCTGCGCATCGGCGCCCCGGCGCCCGCGCGGAGCGGCTCGCCAGCGATAGCGGCGCGTTGAAACGATGAAGCGCGCGCGGCTCGCCCTTCTTTTCGTCCTGATGATCGCAGCGCCTCTCGCCCATGCCGTGCAGCCCGACGAAGTGCTGCGCGATCCCGCGCTGGAAGCGCGCGCGCGGACGCTTTCGGCGGAGCTGCGCTGCATGGTCTGCCAGAACCAGTCGATCGACGATTCCGACGCGCCGCTGGCGCGCGACATCCGCCTGTTGATCCGCGACCGCATCGCCAAGGGCGAGAGCAATGAGGCGGTGCGCGGCTTTCTTGTCTCTCGCTACGGCGATTTCATCCTGCTCAACCCGCCGTTCAAACCGGAGACCTTGCTGCTGTGGGCCGGCGCGCCGCTGGCGCTGATCCTGGGCGCGCTCGCCCTATGGCGCGCGGCGCGGCGCCGGGAAGAGGCGGCGCCGGCATTGAGCCCAGCCGAGGAGGCGCGGCTGGCGGCGATCGCGGAGGAGGGCGAACGGGGCTGAAGGGGGAGCGGTCGCCGCTTGCATGACGGCCAACGACTTTAGTCCCGCGAATCGAGCTTTTCCAACGGCTTGCAAGGCGGTTTAGTTTCCCGCCGTCTCGCATGCGTCCTGCGCGACGGTCAGTTTCGGGGCCGCTTCGGGCGCGGGCAGGGCATGCGGCGTGGGAGCCGCTTGCGCAGGCGAAAGCCCTGCTCTGGCGCTCGGCGGTGGCGCATTCTTCATTCGTGATAGCGGTCGAGCTGTTCGACGGTCTTGAGATAGCGATCGACAGCCCCAAGCTTGCCCTTGATCATATACGCGTTGGCCACGCTCAGCACATGGTTGAGACGTGCGATCTGCAACTGCGCGAATTGCTCCGGCGGGTCGATGTCGCGCGCGCTGAGCGCTTCGGCGACGATTCTTCTCACCCATTGAACCGAACAATTTTCCTCGCGCGCAATGGCCAGATAGGAGGCGCCTTCGACCAGCCGCTCGAAAATGCGCTCCTTGCGCAAGGCGGCCTCTTTGCGCCCGGCGCGCAGCTTTTCGCGCGGGCCGCCGGCGGCGTCAGGATCGGTCGGGGAGGGCTTAGATTCGAGATCGGGCTCGGACATAGGGGCTGTTCCTGAAAAAGAGGTTGTGCGGGTCGGACGCATGATGGGCGATTATAACGAGTATTCTCTTTTTCAGAAAGATTTTGTTTTATAAAAAGAGATGGAGCAGCCTTTGTCAGGCATGACATGGCGGGTTGATTGATGTGTGATGTCTGATGGTTGATGTTTTTGGAGACTCGCTTGCGCACGACGCTCGCTATTGACGACGATGTCCTGGCGGCCGCCAAAAGTCTGGCGTCCCAACAGCGCAAGAGCCTGGGCGAAGTGATCTCGGATCTGGCGCGACAGGCGTTGCGGCCTGACGCGCCGCGCGGCGACACCCGCAATGTTGTCTGAAAGAGATGTGAGCGCGCAAGCGCGCCACTCGCATCACGAAGAATTGCCGGGGCTGACGGGCCTCCGTTTCGTCGCCGCCTTTTCCGTGCTGATCGCGCACGCCGCCGCCGCGCTTTTGGCGGTTCACGAGACGCCGCTCGGCGTCGTTTATTGGCTCAGGCAGGCGTCTGGATTCGGGATGACGCTGTTCTTCGTGCTCAGCGGCTTCGTGATTCATTACAATTATGCGAGCTTGATAAGCAGGGACGGGCTTCGCGGCGTCGCCGCCTATCTGTGGGCGCGGTTCGCGCGCCTCTACCCCCTTTTTCTTCTCACGCTGCTGGTCAATGTGCTGCTGAGCAGCAGGCTATTCGATTTGTGGAATGGGCATGTCGAACCATTCGAAAGCACGCTTCGGGCGCTTCCCTATTTCCTCGTGTCCATTCAGAGCTGGTTCTACGCGCCGATCCAGGGCGGTTCGCTCATTACCGCCGTCGGCGGCGGCTCTCCGCTGACCTGGTCGATCAGCGCGGAATGGTTTTTCTACTTTGCTTATCCATGCATGGCCTGGTTCATTCTGCGGCGACGGCGGCCAGGGACCGCGGCCGCGCTATTGGCGCTTTGGTGCGCCCTCTGGATCGCGCTCGCCGCCGGTCTCTACGACAGGTCCCCGGCGATCGATGCGTGGGCGGTTGACCGGTTTGGATCGATTGCCGGAATGCAGGACCATCAGCAGGATTCTTTCGTGCGATGGCTGCTCTACTTCTCTCCCTATCTGCGGATGGGAGAGTTTGTTGTTGGGGCGCTTGTCGCTCAATTCTATGTTCAAATGCGCGGTCGGATGGTCACCGAACTCGAAAATTTCATCGGCTCTTGCGTCATGCTCGCCGCGGCGCTGAGCGTCTTTTATATCACCTATCTCATGTATGATCCCGATGTCGGCGTGAATCTCTTCCGCAAGATGAACATGAACTTTGGACTGGCGCCGCCCGCCGCCGTGCTGGTTTTTTGCGCGGCGCGCTACACCGGATTCGGCGGTCGGTTGCTGAACGCGCGGTCGGCGATCGCCTTGGGAGAAGCGAGCTACTCCATCTATCTGGTGCACGATGTCGCGCTCTTGATCGCGGTGCGGTTGTCGGGCCAGCGGCCGCACAGCCTCGCGTTCGATGTCGTAAAGCTCGTCGGCGTCATAGCGATCGTTCTTCTGGTCTCGCGCGCGCTCTATTCGTTTTGCGAAACGCCCTCCCGAAAATGGCTGCGCCAACAATGGGGCGACAAACGCGTCGTCGTCGCGCTTGCGGCGGCGCCTGCTGTTTTGGCGCTGGCGCTCGCTGGCGTAACATATCCATTTCGACTGTAACGCATGGCGCACAGCGCCGGGCCTGGACGGATAGCCGCCGGCGCGGCGTGGAGATCAATTTTCGTTCCTCGAAATATTGACAAAACTATGTAACTTCCATATATGGCTATTCCATAGTCGCCTTCGGGTCGGACGATGCATGCCGTTTGTGAAACCAAGGCATTCGAACGCGCCGCGTCGGGGGCTGGCATGTCCCGAGCGGAGGTTGATGCCTTTATCGGGTTTCTTGCAGCCAATCCCGACGCCGGGGATGAAATCCAAGGCTCGGGCGGCTGCCGGAAAATACGCGTCGCCGGCGAAGGCCGGGGCAAGAGCGGCGGCTATCGCGTCGTCACGTTTTTCACCGGTGAGGACTTGCCGATCTTTCTGCTGACCGTCTTTGCGAAGGGTGAAAAGGCGAATTTGAGCGCCGCCGAGCGCAATGGCCTGGCCAAGCTTACGGCAATCCTGGCGGCCGATTACGGCAAGAAAATCATGCGCGGCGATCGAACAAGCGAGGGATGAATTATGACCAGGAAAGCTTTCGACAAGATCGCTGCAGGCCTTGAAGAGGCCATCGGCATTGCGCGCGGCGAGGTCTCGCCCGCCCGCCTCCATGTGCCGGCCGAGATCGACGTCAAGGCGATCCGCAAGAAGGTCGGCTTGTCGCAAGAGGCGTTCGCTTATGCCTTCGGCTTCACGGTCGAACAAATTCGCGCCTGGGAGCAGGCGCGCAGCCGGCCGCTTGGCGGCGTGAGGGCTTACTTGATGATGATCGGCCGCGATCATCAAGGCGTCGCGCGTATCCTGGAATCGACGCGCAAGGGAAAAAGAGCGGCGTGAAGATCGCGAAAACGTCGGCGATGCCATGATAGAGCCATTTGCCTTGGCTTTTTGCCGACCGCGCCATTCCTATGAAAGCCAGCCCCCATGTTCCGTCACTCCCGCTTGTTCCTCCCGATCGTCGCCTTGCTGTCCTTCGCTCCGGCTCTCGCCGCCGAAGCGCCAGTCTACGGCCCCGAGCTTGAGGGCTTCGACTATCCCTATCCGGTGAAGCAATTCGCGTTCGTCTCGCAGGGCCAGAATCTCCATATGGCCTATATGGACGTCGCCGCCGCCAAGGCGCCGCGGGGCGCGATCGTGCTGCTGCACGGCAAGAACTTTTGCGGCGCCACCTGGGAAGCCGCGATCAGGGTGCTGAGCGATGCGGGCTATCGTGTCATCGTTCCCGACCAGATCGGCTTCTGCAAATCGAGCAAACCCGGCGACTACCTGTTCAGCTTTGAGCAACTCGCCGGCAATACCCGCGCGCTGCTCGCCTCGCTTGGCGTCGAAAAGGCGACGATCATGGGGCATTCGACCGGCGGCATGCTCGCGATCCGTTACGCCTTGATGTACCCAGGACAGGTCCGCCAGCTCGTTCTCGTCGATCCGATCGGTCTTGAAGACTGGAAAGCCGAAGGCGTGCCGTCGCTCAGCGTCGATCAATGGACCGAGCGCGAATTGAAAACCTCGGCCGAAAGCGTGCGCCGCTACGAACAGGCGACGTATTATTCCGGGGAATGGAAACCCGCCTATGATCGCTGGGTCGAGATGCTGGCGGGGATGTATCGCGGGCCGGGACGCGAGGCTGTCGCCCGGGATTCGGCTCTGATCGACGAGATGATCTACACCCAGCCCGTCATCTACGAACTCGGCAAGCTGGCGATTCCCACCGTATTGTTCATCGGCGACAAGGACACGACGGCGCTCGGCAAGGATCTCGCGCCGCCGGAGCTGCGCGCCAAGCTCGGTGACTATCCGGAACTCGGCAAAAACGCCGCGCGATTGATCCCCAACGCCAAACTGATCGAATTTCCGACCCTTGGCCATGCGCCGCAAATGCAGGACCCCGACGCCTTTCGCAAGGCGCTGCTGGAGAGCCTCGCGCCGTGAAATCGCGGCGGCGATATTGTAATTGAAGGGACCATGCATCATCGGCGCCGGTCTTCGTTTGTGCTGGGCCATTATTTTACTGGCCAATCCAAAGCGACGATTACGCCCAAGGCCAAAGTCAGACCTATCAAGAAACCTTGGACGCCGAAGAAGAGCATACCCAAGCCGCAGACATCTGCGCACATAGAGCCGCCTTCTTTGATGCCTCCGTAAACTACGCCAGCCCCTGTACAAACAGACCATGTTAGGAAGAAAGGCAAAGCCTTATTAGATTTCTTCATTTTGGTCCGCCCCCGAACTTCAGCGGTTTCGGTTCGGCCGGTGCCGGCCTATGCTGGACGATCTTCCTAACGGCGCTGTCTAGCATCGCCGGATCGTTGCTGGCCTCGACCTCGCGCGCCAGCTTACCGATGTTCGCGGCGCACTCGGCGTCAGTGATTTGGTGTTTCTTGGCGGGCATCGAGCGGAGGCCTCATTTTTATTGTGGCTCGACGTCAGAAAGCGAGTGCGGGCGAGTAGCGATCGCAGCCTTGCAAATCTTTAGGGATTTGCCATCCGCGCGAAGGGAAAGGCGCGAGGACGATGTCCCCGAATTCATAGGGCATCGTATACGTCGTCCTCCGGATTGCTCCAGATAGCCGCGAAGGCGGGCGCGCTTGCGGTGGCGCGTGAGGTCGCGTGTTCCTGTTCTCGGGAAGCGATGAAATCCACGAAATCCTCGATCTCGGCGAGACGCTCGACAGGCAGGGCCTGAATCTTCGTCATCAAGGCTTCGGCGTTTGTAGGCATGATCGCTCCTCGATAAGGCCGAACCATGCGCTATTCTACGGGAGACCGCTCGGCAATCCAATGGCTGTCTCACAAATTTCGGCCGAAGCGCGCTCTGGTTGGCCGCGCGGCCCCCAACATTACCAACCTTTCACGTCCGCGCCATCGAGCGGTAAAGGGCGTTCGTCCATCTTGTCGGCCATGCCGCCAGCCGAGTCCTCGATGCTGGCGCGCCGCCACAGATGGAGAAGAAAGATGTCATTCCCCCATTCCGCCGATTTCCGGCCGCGCTCCCTGCGCGGCGCCTTGCTCGGCGCGGTCGCCATTCTCGCCATCGGCGGCGTGGCGCTCGAAAGCGTGCCCCAGTTCTCACAGGCTGCGCTCGCCGCGACCAGCGCCTCGCCTGCCGGCCCCGCCTCTTTCGCCGATGTCGTCGATCGCGTGAAGGGCGCCGTCGTCTCGGTCAAGGTCAAGATTTCCGAAGACGCCAGCGACGATCAGTCCGACCGGCCGCATATGCCCGATTTCCCGCCAGGCAGCCCGATGGACCGCTTCTTCAAGCAGTTCGGCCAGGGGCAGGACGGCGACGGGGACATGCCCGGCATGAGACATCCGCATGCGCCACATCTGTCGATGGCGCAGGGCTCCGGCTTCTTCATTTCCGCCGACGGCTATGTCGTCACCAATAATCACGTCGTCGATCACGCCACCGACGTCACCGTCACCACGGTCGACGGCAAGACGATCCCGGCCAAGGTTATCGGCACGGACCCCAAGACCGATCTCGCTTTGCTGAAAGTCAAAGAAGGCGGCGACTATCCCTTCGTCAATTTCGCCAGCCAGTCGCCGCGCGTTGGCGATTGGGTCATCGCGGTCGGCAATCCGTTCGGCCTGGGCGGCACGGTGACGGCCGGCATCGTTTCGGCGCGCGGCCGCGATATCGGTTCGGGCCCCTATGACGATTTCCTGCAGATCGACGCGCCGGTCAACCGCGGCAATTCGGGCGGTCCGACCTTCAATTCCGAGGGTGAGGTCGTCGGCGTCAATACGGCGATCTTCTCGCCGTCAGGCGGCAGCGTCGGCATCGGCTTCGCCATCGCCAGCGATGTCGTCAAATCCGTCGTGCAATCGCTGAAGGATCACGGCTCGGTGGCGCGCGGCTGGCTCGGCGTCGAGATCCAGCCGGTCAGCGCCGACATCGCCGACAGCCTCGGCATCAAGGAAGCGTCCGGCGCGCTTGTCTCCAGGGCGCAACCCGATTCCCCCGCTCTGGCGGCGGGCGTCAAGACCGGCGACGTCATCACCTCGGTCAATGGCGAAAAGGTCGCCGATCCCAAGGAGCTGGCGCGCAAGATCGCGCTGCTCGGCCCCACGACGACCGCGGAGCTTGGCATCCTCCGCAACGGCGCCGCGCAGACGATCAGCGTGAAGCTCGGCGCGATGGCCGGCGAAAAGGAAGCCAAGGCGGACGCCACAACGACCCAGCCCTCCGGGCCGACCGAGCTCGCCAAGCTCGGCCTGACGGTCGAGCCCGCGCGCGCCGGCCGTGAAGGCGTAACGGTCGCCGAAGTCGATCCCGACGGTCTCGCCGGGCAGAAGGGCCTCCAGACGGGCGACATCATTCTGGACGCCGGCGGCAAGCCGGTGGCGAGTGCGGCCGATATTACGGCGGCGTTCGATGCGGCCAAGGCGAGCGGCCACAAGGCTGTGCTGCTGCGCGTGAAATCGGGCGACGCCTTCCGCTTCGTCGCTCTGTCCACCCAGGCGGCTTCCTAAAAGCCTGCAGGAGTTGGCTCCAGAGGTCCGCATCTGGAGCCGCGTCCAGCGCCATCTTCCAGCCCCCGCGGGATATGGCGCGGGATATCGGGCGGCAGGCCGGGCGCCCCCCTGGCCTGCCGCTTTTTACGTTTTTGCCGTTTTGGCGGAGAGGCTATATGTCCTCCATGCGCATTCTCATTATCGAAGACGACCGTGACGCGGCGGCCTATCTGACCAAGGCTTTCCGCGAAGTCGGCCATGTCGCCGATCACGCCGCCGACGGCCTCAACGGCTACGATCTGGCGCGCGAGGGCGCCTATGACGTCGCGATCGTCGACCGCATGCTGCCCAAGATGGACGGTCTGTCGCTGATCGGCGCCTTGCGCGCGCAAAGCGTCGAGACGCCGGTGTTGATCCTCTCGGCGCTCGGCCAGGTCGACGACCGCGTCAAGGGCCTGCGAGCGGGCGGCGACGATTATCTGGCCAAGCCCTACGCCTTTTCTGAACTGCTCGCGCGCGTCGAAGTGCTGGCGCGCCGTCGCCCCAAGGGCGCGAGCGAAGAAACGCTCTATCGCCTCGGCGATCTCGAACTCGACCGGCTCTCGCATAAGGTGACGCGGGCGGGCGAAGAAATCATCCTCCAGCCTCGCGAGTTTCGGCTGCTCGAATATCTCATGCAGCACGCGGGCAAAGTGGTCACGCGCACCATGTTGCTCGAACATGTCTGGGACTATCATTTCGATCCGCAGACCAATGTGATCGACGTCCATGTCTCGCGCCTGCGCGCCAAGATCGACAGGGATTTCGAGACGCCGCTTTTGCATACGATCCGGGGCGCGGGATATATGATCCGCGATGGGGCCAAATAAATTGTTGCGCTTTGGCGGGGCCGTTTCTGGTGCGGTTCGTCCGGCAATCGAAATTGAATTGTCGGCGCATGCCGTGGTCGGCCGCTCGGAGGAGGCGACGGCCAACTCTGTCAAAGCAGCGGGTATCGCGCGGTATGGCGAGCCGGAGGGTTCGGCGAACTTTTGCGATGTTGTTGAACCAAGAAATTGCCTCAACGCCCGCCCGATTCCGACGACGACATAAGCGCGTTGACACAGCCTAGACCCAAAGTCACGATTCACGCGGAGCAGGTTGAAGATCGCTGAGCCCGACAAGGGATTCGAAATTGGCCAAGATTCCTCTTGCGTCGATGCGTAGTCTGTGAGAAAAACGATTTAAACGTAAATCGTTTTACGTAGAAAGGGAGTGAACTTGTGAAAGTCCCGCCGGCGTCCATCAAAGACGTTGCCAAACGCGCGGGCGTGTCGGCCGGCACTGTTTCGAACGTATTCAGCGGCAATCGGCCGGTGAAGCCGGGGCTCGCAAAACGGGTCCGCGAAGCGGCCGCCGCGCTTGGCTATGAGCCGGATCGCGCGGCCTCGCAGCTTCGCGGCGGGAAGGGGCGGGTGGTCGGGATTGTCATTCCCGAGCTCAGCAACCCGTTTTTTACGTCGCTCGTCGCGGCGATCGAAACCGCCGCCAGGGCCGAGAGTTTCGACATCCTCGTTGCGAGTTCGAGCGACGACGACAGCGAAGAGGCCGCAAGGCTGCGAACGTTGCTCGCCTGGAAACCGGCAGGCGTGGTGATCGTGCCGGCCAGCGATGAGTTTCCCAGTCGAGGCCTGCTTGAGAAGGCGGGCCTCCCGTTCGTCGTCGTCGATCGCGTGCCTCAGGACTTTACCGGCGACGCTGTGTCCAGCGACAATTTTGACGCGGGCTTGCAGGCGGCCAGGCACCTCTTTGAACTTGGGCACCGAGACATCGTCGTCGCCGCGTCGAGCATGAGGCTGCAGAATATTCGGGAGCGTTGTTCGGGAATCGAATCCGTCCTTCGCGAAACCGATTCCGCCCCGCTGTCGCTCATTGAGCTCGGATTTAGCTTCGAGTCAGCGGCCGCGCGTCTGGAGCAACTGGCGACGGAAAGACGCCGGCCGACGGCTTTTCTCGCTTTGACGAATTTCGGCACCCTTGGCGTGCTCGCCACGTTGCAGCAATGGAATGCACGCGTTCCCGACGACGTGTCCGTGCTGGGCTTCGACGACTATTCCTGGATGCGCGCGGTGTCGCCGCCGCTGACCGCCATCCGGCAGCCGGTGGAGGAAATGGGGCGTCGCGCCTGGCGCATTCTCAGACGACGCATCGAGGGAGACAGCGAGCCGCCCGAAGGCATTCGCCTCGCTTGCACGTTGGAGCGTAGACGCTCGACCGCGACCTGTCCGCCAGGAACGACCATTGACATCAAACGCCCTTCTCGGAGAGACCGCGACGATCTTGCCAAGAGCAATTGAATAGGCCGTCGGCGTCCGCTTTGGGCGCGACGACCGGGATATGAACCAACAGGCGATCTATCAAAACCGCGCGGCGCGACGCCCGCGCGAACGGCGCAGCTTTGTCAATCGACAGGGCCAACGCAAAACGAACGAGGCTTGGGCCAGATGGAGTTTCTTGCGGCCGATCTTGCAATGGCCGCAAGTTGCAAGGGAGGATGAAAATGAAAGCCATGAATCGTCTAGGAATTATCTCGTCGGCCGTCGTGGCCGCGGCGTTGCTGTTCGCCAATGGCGCGTCGGCGACGGACAAGACAATCCACATCACATTGATCACCAAGGATCCGGACAACCACTTCTGGACCGCGATGGTCGAAGGCGCCAAGGAGGCCGCCAAAGGCCAGAATGTCGAAATCACCGTCGCGGCCGGACGTGACCAGAGCGACGCCGACGGCCAGATCCAGGCGATTGAATATGCGGTCTCGCGAGGCGACGACGCGATCCTCATCGCCAATAACGGCCCGGCGGTGAACGAAGCGGTCAAGAAGGCGCAGGCGGCTGGTCTCTATGTGCTGGCGCTCGACACGCCGTTCTCGCCGACCAAACTCGTCGCCGCAACTCTGGCTTCCGACAATTACGAGGCGGGTCAGTTGATTGGCAAATGGACCGCGGCCACGCTGGGCGGCAAGAAGGCGACGATCGCCATGCTCGACCTGTTCGCCGACAAGGTCGTCTCGATCGACTGGCAGCGCGACCACGGCTTTCTGAATGGGATGGGCGTCAAGACCAAGGATCCGCAGGTCAACGGCCGCGAGGACAAGACCGGCAAATATTCAGGCGGCGATTACGAAATAATCTGCAATGGCGCGACCAATGGCGCGGAGGATGGCGGCCGCACCGTGATGGAGAATTGCCTGTCCATCAATCCGAAGATCAACGTCGTGTTCAGCGCCAATGAAACTTCCGGCGTCGGCGCCGTACAGGCGCTGAAGGCGGCCGGGATCAAGGATGCGCTCGTCGTCTCGATCGACGGCAGTTGCAGGGGCGTGAAGGCGGTCGCCTCGGGCGACTTTGGCGCGCTCTCCCAGCAATATCCGAGCGCGATGGGTCGCTTCGGCGTCAAGGCGGTCATCGACCACATCCGCAATCACGCCGAGCCGGTCAATTCGAAAGGCGTTGACTTCGTCAACACCGGCATCACGCTGGTCACCGACAAGCCCGTCGCGGAGATGAAGAGCATCGACTCCAAGAAAGGCGCGGAGCTTTGCTGGTGACGCGAGTCCCATTTGAGGCTGATCGCCAATGAGTGAATCAAGAATCACGCCAATGACCGCCGCCGAAATCTTTCGGCGGCGGGAGCTTACGACGATGCAGCGCATCCAACGCGCGCTGCATCGGCATCCGGAAATCAGCCCGCTCTGCGTGTTGCTGGCCGCGTTGGTGACATTCTCCTTCGCGAGTTCACGCTTTCTCCAACCGTCCAACCTGTCGCTGATCCTTCAGCAGGTGTCGGTCGTCGGCTCGCTGGCGATTGGGCAGACGCTGATCATCCTCACCGCCGGCATCGACTTGTCAGTCGGCGCGATGATGCTGCTCGTGACGATGGTTATCGGCGTTCTCGCTGGCAAAGCTGGCGTCCCGGGCTGGCTGTCGTTGGGAATCGGCATCGGCGTTGGCGGGTTCGCAGGCTTTCTCAACGGCGTGCTCGTCGCTCAGGTGCGGTTGCCGCCCTTTATCGTGACTTTAGGATCGCTCAACGTCTTCATCGCCATTGCGCTCCTGATGAGCGGCGGGCGCTCGATTCCCGGAGCCGACCTCGGTCCCTTCCTGGTCGCAACCAATCTTTCCTTTCCGGTCGGTCCGTTCCAATTCACGGTCGGCGCCGTGTTGGTCATCGCAATGTATCTCGCGGTCGGCTTCGCATTGTCGCAGACCGCATGGGGGCGTCATGTCTATGCGGTTGGCGACGACTCGTCCGCTGCGCGGCTCGCCGGCATTCAGGTCAAACGGTTGCTGCTGAGCGTGTACACGCTCACCGGGGTGATCGTCGCGCTGAGCGCGTGGGTGCTCATAGGGCGCGTCGGCGCGGCGACGACGAGCTCGGCGGTTGACGCCAATCTCGACTCGGTCACCGCGGTGGTGATCGGCGGCGCCAGCCTGTTTGGCGGCCGCGGCAGCCTTCTGGGAACGTTCCTCGGCGCGGTGATCGTTGGCGTCTTCCGCAACGGTCTGGCGCTCGCGCGCTTTGACGTCCTCTACCAAACGCTGGCCATCGGCCTGCTCATCATCGCCGCGGTCTCGCTCGACCAATGGATTCGCGGCGTAAAGGCGCAACGATGAACGCGTCCATCGCCATCGACGCGGATTCAGCGCGCGTTCCCGTTCTATCGGCGCGCGGCCTCGTCAAGACGTTCGGCCCCGTCGTCGCTCTCGATGGCGTCGACGTCGATGTCTATAGCGGCGAAGTGCTGGCGATCATCGGCGACAATGGCGCGGGCAAGTCGGTGCTCATCAAATGCCTGACCGGCGCCGAAATCCCCGACGCCGGTCAGCTTAGGGTCGAGGGCCGGCCGGTTGCCTTCCGCAAGCCTCAGGACGCGCGCGACGCGGGCATCGAGACGGTCTATCAGTCGCTCGCGCTCTCACCGGCGCTTGATATAGCCTCCAACATGTTTCTCGGACGCGAGCGCAGGCGCGACAACATTCTGGGGCGATGGCTGCACATGCTCGACAAGCGCGGCATGCGGCGCGAAGCGGCGGAGAAAGTCGCGACGCTCGGCATTCAGACGATCCAGGACATCACACAGGTTGTCGAGACGCTGTCGGGCGGCCAGCGGCAGGCGGTGGCGGTCGCCCGCGCCGTCGCTTTCGGCGGCAAGGTCATCGTGCTCGACGAACCGACCGCGGCGCTCGGCGTGCGCGAAGGCGGGGTCGTGCTCGAGATCGTTCGTAAGCTAAGGAACCAAGGCCTCGCCGTCATCCTGATCAGCCACAACATGCCGCATGTCTTCGAGAGCGCCGACCGCATCCACATCCAGCGGCTCGGGCGATGCGCGGGCGTCATCACGCCGAAGACCCACACGATGCCGCAGGCGGTGGCGATCATGACCGGGGCGATTTCCGTCGCGGACTCACTGCCAGGCGCCGCCGCGGGCAATCCTGGGCGCGCCGGCGATTTGGAGGGATAAGATGGGCGCGTCTCATCGTCGCAAGATCATCCTCGACACGGATCCGGCGGTCGGCATTCCCGGCACGGATGCCGACGATCCGCTCGCTCTGATGCTCGCCTTGCAGGACCCGCGCCTTGAGCTGCTGGGCGTAACGACCATATTCGGAAATTGTCCGCCAGCGCTGGGCGCGCGATGCGCGGCGGCGGTGCTGCGCGCGGCGGGGCGCGAGGACGTTCCGGTCGCGATCGGAATGGGAACGCGGATGAATGGCGAACTGCCGCAGCCGTTGAAGGACGCTTATGCGGGCGCGCGCGGCCGACCCGGCCGCGTCCAACTGCCCGAAATCGTCAATCCGCGCACAATCCTCAGCGCGGTCGATTTCATCATCGAAACAGTCTCGGCCCATCCCGGCGAGGTGACCATCGTCGCGATCGGCGCGCAAACCAATCTGGCGCTCGCTCTCGAGAAGGCGCCGCGGCTACGTAAGGACATCGGCGCCGTCGTGTTCATGGGCGGCGGCCTCGGTCTTGAGCAGCGCTACGGGAAGGGGAACATCACCCCGCTCGCCGAATGCAACATCTGGTTCGATCCGCAGGCGGCGGACATCGTCTTCCGTTCCGGCGTCGAGCTCACCATGGTCAGTCTCGACGTCACCAATCCGACCACCGGCCTCATGTTGCGCGAGAGCGCCATCCGCGCGGTGGATCCGAAATCCGCGCTGCTCGCCCCGATCTTCCGCGAGGTGTGCATGACCTATCTCGATGCGCCGATGTTCGATTGGGGCGACGGTTGCGTGCTTTACGATCCTTTGGCGGTGGCGGTCGCCGCCGATCCAGGCGTCGCATCCTTTCAGGACCTGTCGGTTTCCGTGAATTTGGAGCCAGGGCCCGGTCTCGGGCAGACCGTGATGAGGCCCGGCGGCAAAGCGAACATGCGTGTTTGCGTCGGCGTAGACGGCGAGAAGGTGGTTGGGGACATCGTCAAGACAATCCTCGCCGCGTGAACTAGCGCCGTGTGACAGGCGATGAGTGTGAAAGGCGGAGCATGAACAAGAAGTCCGGCGGCAATCTGGTAGGCGTCCATGCGTTGGTGTGGGCGGGCGATACGTCGCGCGAATCGATCGAGATCGCGGCCAAGCGCTCATCGGAAGCAGGCTTCGACCTGCTCGAACTCTCGCTGCACGATCTTGCCAATCTCGACGTCCCGCATGCGCGAGACGTCATGAAACGGCATGGCCTTCAAGTCGCGTGCTCGCGTGGGTTGGCGTTCGACGCTGACGTATCGAGTGAGGATAGGGTTGTCGTCGAGCGCGGCGCGAAGTTGCTCCATGATTCGCTCGTGGCGACCGCCGGCCTCGGCGCGCGCATTTTGACGGGCGCCCTCTATAGCGCGCTTGGCAAATATGGGCGGCCGGTAACCGAGCGCGGGCGGCAAAACGCCGTCGCTGTCCTGCGGAGTCTCGCCGAAGAGGCGCAGCGGCTCGGCGTCGCGCTCGGTCTCGAGGTATGCAACCGCTACGAGACGAATGTCGTCAATACTGCGCGTCAGGCGATTGCGCTCGCCGACGACATCGGCAGCGACAATGTCTTCATTCATCTCGACGCCTACCACATGAACATCGAGGAGGACGACTTCGCGCGCCCCATCCGTGAGACGGGAGCGCGGTTGGGCTATGTCCATGTGGGAGAAAATCATCGCGGACTGCTGGGGTCGGGTCACATCGATTTCGCCTCGCTTTTCCATGCGCTCGCCGACGTTCGTTTTAAAGGGCCGATCACATTCGAATCCTTCTCCTCGACGGTGGTCGCTCAGGGTCTGTCCAACGACCTCGCGATCTGGCGAGATCTGTGGACCGACGGCGGCGGCATCGCCAGCCATGCGCGAGCGTATATCGCGGCGCAACTAGAGGCGGCGGTCGCCTGACTGGGCGCCCGGCGCCGCGCGGAAAGTCAAGACCATTGCGAGGGAGGAACGGGCAATGTCGATCTACAGACGGCCGAAGGACGGCGTCGCCGCGGGCGACGCGATACCATTCGCGCATCAGGGCGTCGTTCATCTCTTCCACCTCGCTTCGCCGGCGAACACGGTCAAATATCCTGAGCGCGTGCGCACGACCTGGCGTCATGCCTGCTCGAAGGACCTGGTCGAATGGGAAGAGCTTCCGGCGGCGCTGGCTCCAGGCGAGGGAGGCGCGCCCGACGCCGATGGCGCCTGGACCGGCTCGGTGATCGAAAGCGGCGGCGTCTTTCATCTCTTCTACACCGGCCACAAGCTGGGCGCGAAGCATCCGCAGACCATTTGCCATGCGACCAGTCGCGACCTCGTCCACTTCGAGAAGGACGCGGCGAACCCGATCCTTTCTCCGACCGCCGAATATGAAGCGATCGATTGGCGCGATCCGTTCGTGATGTGGAATGAGGCGGAGCAGGTCTTTTGGATGCTGATCGCCGCGCGGCTGCGCAATGGGCCGAAATGGCGTCGCGGTTGCATCGCGCTCGCGACGTCCAGCGATCTCAAGACCTGGTCGGTTGAGCCGATGCCCTTCTACGCCCCGATGAGCATCTTCTGTCCGGAGTGCCCGGAACTCTTCCAATTGAACGACCACTGGCATCTTGTTTATTCGCGCTATTCCGAGGATGCCGCGACCATCTGCCGCGTGTCGGAGAATCCGCGCGGGCCGTGGCGCATTCCAAGTCGCGAGGCCTTCGATGGCCGCCGCTGGTACGCCGCTAAATCCGCTCCCTATGGCGAAGGCCGCGTCTTTTTCGGGTGGGTGCATGATCGCGCCGGCGACGTCGATACAGGCGAATGGCTGTGGGGCGGCGATTTCGCCGCGCCGAGGTTGCTTGCATCGACGCCGTCCGGCGCTTTGACGATGAGGCTGGCGGACGAGGTCGCAAATGCGTTCGGCCCCCGTCAATCGCTCAAAGTCGTGAGCCTATCCCGTCAAGGGACTGAAGCGCCTCGTCGGAAGTCGCTGAAGTTAGAGTCAAACGGAGGGTTCGCTTGGGAGGTCTTCGAACTCGATCGCGAGGACTATCTTCTGTCGGGACGCTTCCATTTTCATCCTGCTCCGGCGCGATTCGGGCTGCTGCTGCGCCCCGATGACGACCTCACGGCTTTCGCGGTGGTGTTCGATTCCGCGCGGCGCTCGGTGTCTCTGACGCGTTGGCCGGCGCCGCTCGACTCGTTCTGGGCGGATCTCGTTGACCGCTCGGGCGAGACGCGCGAAGTCGACGGCCCGCGTCTTGTGGAACATCCCTTCGAGTGGCGTTCCGACGGATCGGGTCCGGAGTTCCAATTGCTGGCGACTGGCAGCGTCGTCGAGATCTTCGTAGATCGGCGAGTCGCGCTAAGCTATCGCATCTACTCCGGCGCTCGGCAGCGAATTGGAGTTTTCGTCGAGGGCGGGTCGATGGAGTTCACCGATATTTCCGTTCAGTATCAAAACTAAACTGCAGAGGCTCGTCGGGCACAAGCCGTCGAAGCACGGTCCGATCGATATGGCTATCCGTGAAATTCTCGCGGAAGCACCGGGGAAGCAGTTCGCAGAGAGTTGTGAAGAAGATTATTGCGCCAGGTTGGCCAAAGCGTCGAGCGTTCTTAACGGCCTTAGCCTTGATCCCGCCCCTGTGCTGTGAGCGGGTATTGGATTGGATCAAGAAGAGAGAGAAGCAATGAGCGTCGCCTTTACTCGGGAGGAGAGCGCCGAAACCGCCGCGGAGGTCGGACTTCCCGATCGACCTGTCTCGCCACATCCTAATTTGGTGACGGCGTCCGGATTAAGAGCGCTGGGCGCGGCGATGACAGAAGCTCGTGCCGCCTACGACGCCGCGCAGCAGATTGAGGACGTGAACGAACGTCGCCGCGCCGCCGCGCCCGCTTATTGGGATCTGAGGTATTTTGCCGAGCGTCTGCGGAGCGCTCAGCTCGTCGCGCCGCCGGCATTGGGCGACACCGTTGCTTTTGGAAACCGCGTTACGTTCAGTCGCGACGACGGCCGGCGCCAGGTTTTCAGAATTGTGGGTGAAGACGAAGCAGATCCTCGGAATGGATCAATCTCCTACGTCTCCCCCGTGGCGCGCGCGCTCATCGGCAAGGCTGTCGGTGATGTCGTCGTTTTGGGCGATGGCGAGATCGAGGTTCTCGCCATCGCAGAATAGGGCAGATTCCCAAGGCGGCGAGCCGAATTATGTTCTTCCTCGGTTAGGATCAGGGTCGATCATGAAGAGCGAGCCATGTGCGAGATCATGCATATCGACATGGTCACCAAGTTCGGCGGAGACACTGGAGTGGAACTTCGCGCAAACGGCGTTCGCCGTTTCATTCCGAATTGGCTCTCCCGGGCTGAACGAAACTGCGAACTTTGTGTCGCCGATTCCCTTGGGTGCGGTCGCTGCGCGCGATCGTCTGCGCCTTCAGCAGCAGGATGCGGAAGCGTGATCGTGACCGCGCCGAGCGAGTTTGGTTGGCCGGCGGCCTGAAGCCGTCCCTCAGAGAACGCGCGGAGGCGCTTGCCCCGGAGACGGGGATAGTCCGCACGAAAGAACTGCCCAAGAATTTAGATTCCGGCGCCGAGCAGCGCCAGGGTCCTTCTTGAATATCACGACGCCAGCGGAAAGGGTGCTCAGCCCATGACCGTGGCCATATCGACAGTCGCTCCCGTCTTCGCGGAGCGGGTCGCCGCCTCCGCGATCGCGAGCGCGTTGACGCCGTCGTCGAGCGTCACTGGCAGAGCCGTCCCTTTCGTGACAGCTTCAACGAACGCCGCCCATTCGGCGGCATAGGCGCGCATGTAGCGTTCCAGGAAGAAGAATTCCGGCTTGGCGCTGACGACGCCGGCCGTCGTCGCCTTGACGACGGTGTTTTCAATCACGTTGCCCGCCGAGAGCAGGCCCTCTGAGCCGAGCAATTCGACGCGTTGATCGTAGCCGTAAACCGCGCGCCGGCTGTTCTTGATGACGGCGATGCGACCGGCGGCGAAATGCAAAGTGACGACCGCTGTGTCGACGTCGCCTGCGGCGCCAATCTCGGGATTCACGATCGACGAACCGATCGCAGTCACCTTTTGCGGCGTCGCTCCCATGATCCAACACGCCATGTCGAAGTCGTGGATCATCATGTCGCGGAACAGCCCGCCCGATACTTTCACGTAGGAGATCGGTGGCGGTGCGGGATCGAAAGACGTGATCGACAGAAGCTCGCTCTTGCCGATTTCGCCGCGGTCGGAAGCGGCCTTGAGGGCGGCGAAATTCACATCAAAGCGGCGGTTGAACCCGATCATCACCGGGCGCCTGGTCGCGGCGGCGGCCTTCTGACACGCCTTTGCTCGCGCGAGACTGAGGTCGACGGGTTTTTCGCAGAGCACGGCCTTCCCGGTTCGGGTCGCAGCCTCAATGAAATCGGAATGCGTGTTGGTCGAGGTAGCGACTAGGACAGCGTCGATGGACGGGTCGGAGAGGATGGCTTCGTTGCTGCGCGGCTCCGCGCCATATTGCGCCGCGAGCGCTTCAGCGGCGCCCATGTCGACGTCAGACACCGCGACGAGACGGCTTTCCGGATGCGAGGAAATCGCCTTGGCGTGAACCTTGCCGATGCGACCGGCGCCAAGGAGACCGACTTTAAGCATTTTAGCATTCCCTT
>NZ_LMUI01000059.1:273047-344812 GCF_009765995.1 Methylocapsa sp. S129 | reverse complement strand
GAATGCGTTCCGGAAGGCTTCGAGCGCTGCTTCCGAATCGCCCGATGCGAAAGCCTCCATGCATACCGGGCCGCTGTAGCCCATGGCCTTCAGCGCCCTTGCAATTCCGGGGAAGTTGATCTCGCCGGTTCCCGGCTCCTTACGGCCTGGCACGTCGGCAACCTGGATCTCGCCGATCCATGGCTGGCACTTGCGACACCACTCGATCAAATTCCCCTCGCCGATTTGGACGTGGTAGAGGTCGAGGTTGAGCCGCAATTCCGGCCGATCAATCGACGAAACGAGCGCCAGCGTGTCTTCGATGCGCGCGAACGGCACGCCCGGATGGTCGACCGGCAAGTTCAGATTCTCGATCATGAAGGTGACCCCGTGTTTGGCGCCAAGGTCGGCGATGCGGGAGAGCGTATCGCGAGCCTTCAGCCACATGGCGCCGATAACGACCTCGCAAGGCGTGACGGGAAGGCCGCCATCGCCGAGGCCGGTTCCGTGAAGGTTGAGGCGGGCGACGTTCAGGCGTTTGCCGATCTCGATCGACTGGAGCGCTGTCGCCAGAAGCTCCGACGCTCCCTCATCGTCGGCAAGGCGACCGCGGATATATCCGGTCATCGACGAGAACCGCGCGCCAGACTTTTCCAGCATGTCCAGGTCGTGCGCCTGCCAGTTCCAGATTCCGGCTTCGAAGCCAAGTTCGCTCAAGCGGCGCAGACGCCATTCCATCGGCTTGTCGCGCCAGAGCATTTCGGCGCAGGCGGAAAGCTTGAAGGGCTGTGTCATTTCAACTCTCGACCATGTTTTTGAGACGGGATTGCGGGTCAGGCGAAGAAAGGCTCACGCTATCTTCGCCGAGTGGGATCGACAGGTCCGCGAAGGGCCGGCGGAAAGATTCCCGCATGTCGCGGAAAGCTCTGGAAACATGGAGCGAGCGCGAAGCGGACGACCGACGTCGAAGAGCCCGCGCGTCGACCCGCGATGCGTTGTGACCGAGGCAATGGGATCGAGAGGGTTCGCATCGTCTTGCCTCGCCATTTCTGCGCGGGCGGTGAGCCGAGCGCTCCTTCCTACAAGCGCTCCGCTGGACGCTTGATCAGCCGCTATGCAGGCTTGCACCCGGGTGCATTTACTTGTTCTTGACATGAACCGAAGCGAGGTTCAAGCGGGTAATTCCAAAACGGCGGCAAAATGGAATGAACATTCTACGTCGAGCGGCGGGTGCGGGGCGCAGAGCGACGGCGCAGGACGTCGCGAAGGAGGCTGGCGTCTCGAAGTGGACAGTCAACCGCGCTTTCAAGCCCGACGCATCGATCGCCGACAAAAGCAGAGAACGCGTGATGGAGGCGGCGCGAAGCCTTGGCTATCGTCCGAATCTCCTGGCCCGAAGCCTGACCACCAAGACGACGCAGCAGGTGGCCGTATTGGTCGACGACTTCGGCAATCCGCACAAGCTGCCCGCTCTGAAGGCGCTGACGGCGAGCCTACAAAGGGAAGGTCTCGTCGCGGCGCTCATCAACATCGACCAGCCGAGCGACCACGTCGATGCAATCCTCAACGCCGATCAGCGGCAACTCGACGCGGTCGTGCTGCTTGGCACATCGTTCCGCGACGAGATCCTACGCGACCACGCTTTGCACCCTCATGGCCCGCCGCTCTATGTGCTCGCGCGGGAGAGCACGTTGGACAGTGTCACCGCGATTTCCTGCGATTCCGTTCATTCGATTCGCGAAATCTGTGAACATCTTTGGGCGCGAGGCTATAGACGGCCTGCATTCATGTCAGGGCCGCGCACATTGTCGACAGCGCTTGGCCGCAAGCGGGAGTTCGAGACGTTCTGGCGCGATCATGGCGCAGGAGCGCTGCCTGAACTGCCGGCCGGCGCTTATGATCGCGTTGCGGCAGGCGAGGCGATGGCGCGCTATCTAGCAGCGACCCCGGCGGTCGCGCGCGTCGATGTGCTGATGTGCGAGAACGACGCGTTGGCGATGGGCGCCATGGATGTCGCGCGTTTCGCCTTTGACCTGAAATGCCCGGCCGACATGGCCTTCGTCGGCTACGATGGCATCGATGGGGCCAGCGCGCCGTCCTACGATTTGACGACCTATGAGCAACCGATAGGGGCGATGGTCAACCGTCTGGTCGATATGATCGTCGGACGGGCGAAGCGCGCCTCGGTCAATTTTGAGGGGCGCCTGATTGTGCGCGGCTCAACATGACATGCTTTGCCCATTTTGGAATAAAAATTCTGAAGTTGACTCGATCTGGAATATCCATTACCGATCGCGGCGCTGCTCCCGAGTGCGAACCTGGGACAGTTGGGCGGAACGCAGGGCGAGACTCCTCAATTCGATAGAGATTGCACGCGAACGTTGAAATTTGTCGCTTCGTGCACCCGGGTGCATTTCTGCCCAAACGCAATGTCGGACATGCGGCGGATCGGCCGCCGCGGCCAACAAAGGGCAATCTCGCCCTGACAGGGGGAAACGAATGAAGAGCCTCTTTTTTACGAAAGCGCTCGCCGCCGCTGGCATGATAGTCGCAGCGACGCTTGGCTACTCGCCGGCCAAGGCCGACGATGCCCGCATCATCGTCGTCAGCCACGGTCAGGCGAACGATCCGTTCTGGTCGGTGGTCAAGAACGGTGTCGCCGCGGCCGGCAAGGACATGAACGTCACGGTCGAGTACCGTGCGCCGGAAACCTTCGACATGGTCGCTATGTCGCAGCTGATCGACGCCGCCGTAAATCAGAAGCCGGCCGGCCTCATCGTGTCGATTCCCGACGTCTCTGCGCTCGGCCCGTCGATCAAGAAAGCGGTTGCCGCCGGCATTCCGGTTATCTCGATCAACTCGGGCTCCGACGTGTCCAAGTCGTTGGGCGCGCTGCTGCACGTTGGGCAGGACGAACTCGACGCCGGCAAGGCGGCGGGCGCCAAGCTGAAGGCGATGGGCGGCAAGGTCGGCCTCTGCGTCAATCAGGAAGTCGGCAACGTCTCGCTCGATCTGCGCTGCAAAGGGTTTGCCGAGGGCTTCGGCGGCAAAGTCACCGTGCTGCCCGTTTCGAACGAGCCCAGTGAAGTTCGCGCCAAGGTGAAGGCCGCGCTGGCTTCGAATGCGGACGTCGACACGGTTCTCGCGCTCGGCGCCGGCACGGCGGGAGAGCCCAGCGTCGCCGCGGTCAAGGACGCCGGCAAGGCCGGCAAGATCAACGTTGCGACTTTCGATATGTCGGCCGGCTTCCTCAAGTCCGTCGCCGCCGGCGACGCCGCGTTCTGCATCGACCAGCAGCAGTTCCTTCAGGGCTACTTGCCGGTGGTGTTCCTCGCCAATTTCGCTCGTTACGGTTTGATCCCAGGCGGCAATGTCGCCTCGGGCCCGAATCTGATCACTCGGGATAAGGCGGCCCAAGTGGTCGAACTGTCCGCCAAGGGCATCCGCTGATTGCCTCCCAATCGGCGGCGCCCAAAGCGCCCCTCCCCGGCGACGGGGAGGGGCGCTCTACCAACGAACCTGTCTGAATTGACGGGCGCGCGCCGTTGAGCCGCGCTGTCGGGAGGGACCCATGACGTCCAAGGGACAGACGGCTGAACCGACCGCGAGGGCTGACGAGCGCCTTATCAAGGTCGGACTGTTGACCCGGGCGATGCGCCGCCCCGAACTCGGCGCGGTCGCCGGCCTTGTGCTCGTCGCGATCTTCTTCTTCGCCTTCGCCAACCACGAGATGTTCACGCTCTCCGGGGCGATGACTATTCTGGCGCCGGCGTCGCAACTGGGCATTCTCGCTGTTGCGGCGGCTCTGCTGATGATCGGCGGCGAATTCGATCTCTCAATCGGTTCGATGGTCGCCTTCACCGGCCTCGTTTTTGGGGCTTCGGTCACGAATTTCGCTATGCCGCTATGGCTCGCGATCCTGGCGACGATGCTCGTCGCCGGCGTGATGGGTTCGATCAATGGGCAGATCGTCATACGTTCGCGGCTGCCGTCGTTTATCGTTACGCTGGCGTTTCTCTTCATTTTGCGCGGCCTGACTCTAGTCGGTCTGAAAGCGGTGACGGGAGGGTCCACTCAATTGCGCGGCGTTGGCGATGCGGTCCCCGATGGCGTGCTCCGCAATCTATTTTCGGGACTCGCGTTCGAGGGCGTTTTCTCGTGGCTCGCCAGCCAAAACCTCATCGAGAAGTTCGACAACGGTCTGCCGAAAGTCGCGGGCGTCCCGGTTTCGGTCGTGTGGTTCGTCGCCTTCGCCGCCCTTGCGACCTGGGTGCTCTTGCGATCGCGGGTCGGCAATTGGATCTTCGCGGTGGGCGGCGACCCCAATGCCGCGCGCAATTCGGGCGTGCCTGTCGATCGTGTAAAGACCGGCCTCTTTGTCGTCACCGCCTGCGCGGCCGCGCTCGTCGCCATCATCACTGTGCTCGACGCCGGCTCGGCCGACGCGCGGCGCGGCTTCCAGAAGGAGTTCGAGGCGATCATCGCCGCCGTCATCGGCGGCTGTCTGCTCACGGGCGGTTACGGCTCCGCGATCGGCGCCTTCTTTGGCGCGATCATTTTTGGCATGGTTTCGATCGGCCTTTCCTATACCTCGTTCGACTCGGACTGGTTTCAAGTATTCCTCGGCACGATGCTGTTGGTCGCCGTGCTGTTCAACAACTACATCCGCCGCAAAGTGACCGGGGAGCGCTGACCATGACCGACGCCGCATCGCCAGTCACGACGCCGGTCATCGATGTCCGCAACATCGCCAAGCATTATGGGTCGGTCATTGCGCTTTCCGGCATATCGTTGACTCTCAACCGTGGCGAGGTGCATTGCCTCCTTGGCGATAATGGGGCCGGCAAGTCGACGCTCATCAAGTTGCTCTCGGGCGTCGTCAGGCCGACGACCGGCGACTTCCTCGTCGATGGCGAGCCGAAGTCATTCTCCAGCCCGCGCGACGCGCTCGACGCGGGCATCGCCACCGTTTACCAGGATCTGGCGATGATCCCCTTGATGTCGGTCACACGCAACTTTTTCATGGGCCGCGAACCTCTGAAGGGCTTCCCACCGTTCCGCTATATCGACCTCGAACATTGCAACGCCGTAACGCGCGAGGAGATGGCGAAGATTGGCATCGACGTCCGTGATCCAAACCAAGCCGTCGGGACGCTGTCGGGCGGCGAACGGCAATGTGTCGCCATCGCGCGCGCCGTCTATTTCGGCGCAAAGGTGCTGATCCTCGACGAGCCGACATCGGCGCTCGGCGTGCATCAGACGTCGATGGTGCTGAAATACGTTCATCAGGTGCGGCAGAAGGGTCTGGGCGTGATCTTCATCACGCACAACGTCCGTCACGCTTACGCCGTTGGCGACCGTTTCACCGTGCTGAACCGCGGCAAGACGCTCGGCACCCAAACGAAAGCCGGGATCGCGATGGACGAATTGCAGAACTTGATGGCCGGAGGCAAAGAGTTACAGCAGTTGGCGGACGAACTGGGCGGAACCGTCTGATCGCGACTTCTACAAATGAAAACGATATTTCGCATGGCGCAAATGGCAGCGGACAAGGACATTCACTTTCCTTTTCCGCGAGGTATTCGACATTCGCCTGGAGTCTAAAGCCTGGCGGCATCGCCTCCAGTCCCTGCGCGGCAGTGACAGTCCGTGAGCGAACGTGCAGAATGGTTTGAAGACGGATTGTTGTGGACGAGAATTTAAAACTGATTGGCACTACGAGTGCTGATCCCTCGCCGTCGGCGCCAGTCCACTCAAATGCGCCCCTCGACGAACCGCCAAATGAGGTCGGACGTTAGGTAACCTCGTTGACCGTTATTCTTTCATCAAGGTCGAAAGATGGTGTGCTTCTTCCTTGAGTTTTAGCAGCATCGCCGGTAGTTCCGCCTCCTTTGCAATCACGAGCCGATCGTGTGGCCCGACAAAGCCCAAAGCGCCGGCTATTTCACCCGCAAAAAAAACCGGAGCGCACGCTGAATATACGTCGGCATCGAGCTCGTTATCATTCGTCGCGAATCCTTGTTCTCGCACGCGAGTAAGGAGTTTCGATAGCTCGGACTTATCGGTAATCGTCCCGTCTCGAAATCGTTCAAGCGGGGCATCGCCGAGCGCGGCAATGGCGTCGCTCTTCGCAAAGGCCGCAATAACCTTCCCCGAAGCTGTCGCATGAGTTGGAAAGGCAAAGCCGGGATGAATGAAGGCCCGCGCTCCTAGTTCTGGCATAAGGTAGTCAAAGAGACGCGTGCCTTCTGCCCCGCATAGGACACAGAACGCCGTTTCTTCCGTCATACGCGAGACTACCTCAAGAGACGGCCGGACGACCTCGCCGAACCTCTTTTGGCCAATAGAAAAGAGCGACAGTCGATAAACGCGCGCGCCCGCACGGTAGGTTTTGTTCCGAGCGTCGAACGAAAGCATCCCTGTATCGACCAAATTCGCCGTGAGGCGAAACACGCTGGACTGCGGTAATCCACTCGCCTGGACAATCTCTATCAGCGCCACCTCGCGATTTGCGCTCACCACGATATCAAGGATCGTAAAAGCGCGCTCCAGGGGGTTAGACATTTTTCGGAATTGCCCTGATTAATGTGCGAACATTACGTGCCGCCGCACTGTGTAATCTTCCAGCGCGTGAATGGATAGGCCGCTCCCATAACCCGACGCTTCATTCGCCCTGAGGCATTTTTCGGCGCCAGATTCTGATGGATGTTGACCCAGTTACATCCAAACCGGAGCGTCGCGTTCGGCTGAAGCGCCCCAGCAATGAGTAGGCGAGATAGAAAGCTTCCTTCGATCATGTTGAGAGCACCTTGTGGCCGTTGCGAGGTTCCATGGACGAGTACCGCCACGAGAAACGGCGTAATGGCGGCCTGCTGCGCTAATGCGGCCTTCCAGCTCGGCAGGGACCCCCAATCCTGAAACTCGCCCGTCCCCAATTTATTGGCTTGACAACACCGCGCTTGGCAATGTTAACATTCCTTTTATCGGATTAAAAATCCGTTTTTAGGAATTAGCGCCCTTGTCGGGGACGAGCGCCGAAAGCAAAAGCGGCTAATGCAGTAGGCATGGGGGTGGCGTGCCAACGGCACAAGGAGCGCCAAAGAACGACTTCAAGGTTTCTGCCATGCATCGATATTGTCGACAGTAGACAGTAGGCAAATTATGAAAACGAGAGGACAAAGACATGACGGTTTTCAGAACGCTCGCTATTGCGAGCGCTATCGCAGTTTCTTCAGTCTGTTCGGTCACGAGCTACGCAGCGCAAAAGCTCACCGTCGCCCATTCAACGTGGATCGGATACGGCGCCCTCTACATCGCTAAGGAAAAGGGCTATTTTGAAAAGGCCGGACTGGACGTCGATCTCCGCATTGTCGAGGCCTCTTCAGACGCTCTTGCCGCGATGCTGGGCGGGCGGATCGACGTCGTCGCCTCGACAATTGATAACTTCACTCTGTTTGCCGGAAACGGCGCGGACCTCTCGCTAATCGTCGCAACCGACGAGTCGTCCGGCGGTGACGGGATTGTTTCCAAAAAAGACATCTCGTCGGTCGCCGATCTAAAGGGCCACACGGTGGCCGTTCAGATGGGGTCGGTCTCTCAATTCATGCTGTCCCAGGCGCTCGACAAGGCCGGTCTCACGGTCGGCGACGTGAAAACGATCGACATGAAGTCCGGCGACGCCGGAGCCGCCTTTGTCGCCGGAAGGGTCGATGCGGCAGTAAGCTGGCAACCTTGGCTATCGAAGGCGGCCGCTACCAATTTCGGCAAGATCCTCATCGATACGCGCTCTATGCCCGGCCTCATCGTCGACGCACTGGCCGCACGCAGCGATTTCGCGAAGGAGCATCAGTCCGACTTCAAAGCGTTCGTAGACGCCTATTTTGAGGGCGTTGATTTTATGAATAAGGACCCGGACGCCGCCAAAGACATCATCGCCCGCAATCTGAAGATGACCAAAGAGTCAGTCGAGGCGTCCCTCAAGGACGTGAGGCTCTTCGCCAAGAGAGACAATACTGACTTCTTCTCGGGCAGCGAAAGCGCGGGTCTCAAGCTCGTCACCGAAGCAGGTAAATTTTATAACCGCGTCGGCGTCTTGCGTGCGACTGCGGACCCCGCCAAGGTCGTTGGGATAGCGCCCGATCTCTCAAAGTGAATGCGAAGGGAGGATCGCGAGAAAATCGATGACGATAGCTATGTCGGAAGCGGAAAAAATGCAGGGCTCCTCCGAGAGGCGCCCTCAAAACTTGGTGACCCAGCGCATAGTGACGTACCTGCGTCCGCGCGCCCTGCTTTCATCAGGTGAACGGCTCACCATTTCGGCTTTCGGAGTCCTGCTGTTCTTCGGCGTCTGGTTTCTGGTGACCGAGGCGGGCTGGATACAACCCTTCTTTCTTCCCAGTCCGCTTTCCGTCACAAAACGACTCTTCGAGATGGTTGCCTCCCAAGGGTATCTTATCGACGTCTGGGCGAGCGTCTACAGGGTTTTTGGGGGCTTCATAATCGCCGCACTGGCGGCAATCCCAACGGGAGTTCTCATCGGGAATTTCCCCTTCTTCCGATCGCTGCTTGAACCCCTGCTCAGCACCGCACGATATCTGCCAGCCACCGCGTTCGTGCCGTTGATGATCATCTGGCTCGGAATCGACGAATCGCAGAAAATTGCGGTCATCTTCATCGGAACATTCTTCCCCCTTGCGCTCTTCATTGCGAACATCTCTGAAGGCGTTTCCAACGACCTCTTGAACAGCGCCTACACCCTCGGGGCGAGTTCCCGCCAAGTCTTCTTCCGCGTGCTCTTGCCTGCCTGCGTGCCCAGCATTGTCGATGCGCTGCGCATCACTGCGGGTATCGCCTGGACCTATGTCATCGTCGCCGAATTGGTTGGCGCCGACAAAGGCATGGGTATCGCGATTCTACAATCCCAGCGCTTCCTTCTGACCGACCAGGTCATAGCGGGCATCGCTGCCGTTGGCATTCTGGGAGTTATCACCGATCTTTTGTTCAGACTCGCCCATCGCAAGTTGTTCCCATACATGTACTGAGGCGATCTATGACACAGGTTCTGTTAGAAAACGTCAGCGTGCAGTTCTTGAGGTACCGCGAGCCTCCCCAAATCGCTTTAGACCATACGAACTTGTCGATTGAAGAAGGCGAATTCGTGTGCCTGCTCGGCCCGTCCGGCTGCGGTAAGTCGACCCTGCTTAATGTCCTGGGTGGGCTGTTCCCGTCCTCGACGGGTAAGATTTCGGTGGGCGGAAAATCCGTTTCGCAGCCCGGACCGGATCGCGGAATGGTATTTCAGAACTACTCGCTCTATCCGTGGCTGACGGTGCGCGGAAACATCGAATTCGGCCCTCGTCTAAACAATTGGCCGGCTGCGAAGATCGCGACCATTACGGATGAATTGATCGATATCGTCGGATTGAAAGACTATGCGGGCCAATACCCAAAGGTGCTTTCAGGCGGTATGCGGCAACGAGTCGCCATCGCCCGCGCCTTGGCTATGGAGCCTCATGTGCTCCTCATGGACGAACCATTCGGCGCGCTCGACGCGCAGACACGCTCTCGCATGCAGGAACTCCTGCTCGACATCTGGTCTCGCAAAAGAAACACAGTGATCTTTGTCACCCACGACATTGAGGAGGCCGTGTATTTGGCTGATCGAGTTCTGGTCATGAGCACGCGTCCTGGCAGAATCATCGAAGATTTCAAAATCGAGCTCCCGCGTCCTCGCTTTGCGGAAGTTGTAGCGAGCGAAGAGTTCACTCAGTACCGCAGACGGATGCTGCATTTGCTCCGCCATTAAACCCCGACACTGATCCTCGAATATCATCGCTAACTGTCGGCAGTCGACGAGAAGGGACAAAATGTCTGAATCGCAATTTCAACCGGTGGACTCATCCGTGACACCGCGATACGCGGAAATTGCGACGTTCATGCGGGCGGCGCGCGCGGAACTCACGTCGTCGATCGACATAGCGTTGGCGGGCGTGCCGTTGGACCTAGGGGCAACCTATCGGTCGGGGGCGCGCCAAGGGCCTGCGGGCGTCCGCGAGGCCTCGCGTCTCATAAGACAGGTGAATCCGACGACCGGCGTTGCTCCGTATCGGTTGGCCAACATCGCTGACATTGGCGACGCGCCAACCCACCCCTTGAGCGTCGAGAAAAGCGTGGAAGTCATCGAGGCCTTCTACTCCCGCATCTACGCGGCCGGGGCTGTGCCCGTCTCAGTTGGCGGCGACCATACTGTTCCCCTTCCTATTCTGCGCGCGATTGCGAAGAGCGGCCCCGTCGGGCTCATCCAGATTGATTCCCACTCCGACACGTTCGACGAGTTCATGGGAACGCGGTACAACCACGCGACATTCGTAAGGCGCGCCGTCGAAGAAAAACTACTCGATCCGAGAAGGATCATCCAAATAGGCCTGCGCGGAACCCGCTATGGTGACGATGACATCAACTACGGGGCCCAGGTGGGCATCCGCATGGTCACTATGGACGAATACGAGCAGATCGGTCGCGCTAGGGTCATCGAAGAGATACAGCGCACGATCGGCAGCAAGCCAACATACGTTTCGATCGACATCGATGGCCTAGACCCCAAGGAGGCGCCGGGCACGGGCGTCCCCGAGCCCGGGGGCATCATGATGCGCGACGCCCAGATGATCCTTCGCGCCCTCACAGGCATCGACTTTATCGGCGGCGACATTTGCGAGGTGGTTCCTTCGCTCGACCCGACCGGCATCACCTGTATCAACGCGGCAAATCTAATGTTCGAGCTCACGTGTCTTGCCGCGGTGGCGCATGACCGCCGCAAGGCGAAGTGACGAGCCGCCAGATTTTCACGCCAAAATAGTCTTTCAAACGGAGAGAGAGATGTCGAACGAGAGCGAGTTGAGAGATCTCGCGAACAAATATTTCGATGCGCTCTACACGGGCGATGCTATGCTCTTTGAAAAAATATTCCATCCCGCGGCCATGCTGTACTGCTTCACCGAAGTGACTCCTGTCATTATGAACGTCGAGCGGTATTTGGAGATTGTTCGAGGTCGAGCCTCTCCCGCGTCGCGTGATGACCCCCGAGAAGACCGGATCGTCTCAATCGAAATACCGACGCCGACGACCGCTCACCTCCGAGTTCGTGAGATTTTCTTGCCGAAGCAGTTCACAGACGAATTGACCCTCGTGAAGACGGCCGAAGGTTGGAAGATCGTTTCGAAAGTTTGGCACTTCACGCTCCGGCAGGCTTGATTGCAACAGGACAGCAGCATGACCACTCCTCCGATTTCACCCGCCGCTACCAGCGCGGAGATTTTCAACGCGTTCATTGAGCGGTCATGGCGATCCAATGCCGAGCGGCAGCGGGCGAAGGGGGCCGAGTTCGTCATCGGCAAGCGAGAAGGCGTTTACATCTGGGACGTCGAGGGGAAACGCCGGCTGATCGACTGCGGCGTGGGCGGAGGCGTGCATGGGCTTGGCCACCGTCATCCAGAAGTCCTGAAGGCTCTGCAGCAGGCGCTCAATGACGGACGCGATACCGGATTGTGGTCGGTTCCGAATTCCGAGTATCTCAAGCTGCAGGACCAACTGGCGGCGCTGGCCCCCAAGCCTTCGCTGAATCGCAGCGTCATTACGCTATGCTCGACGCTGTCGGTCGATCTCGCAACCATGTTCGCCTTCCGAGTCACCAAGCGGCGGCGCATGCTGGCCTATCGGCACGGCTATCACGGACATACCGGTTTCGCGGCGACCGTCACCGGATCACCGGAGGAAGGCGTCATCGATCATTACAATTTGCCCGGTTGCGCCACGTTCCTGGAGCGATTTGGCGGCATTGCCGAGTTGGATCGGCTCCTTACCAGTGAAATTGCGGCGTTCATCATTGAGCCCATGGACTACGAGACGTTCCGGCCGGCATCTAAGGACTTCTTCGAAACCGCGGCGCGTCTGTGCGCGGAGCGTGGCGCTCTGTTCATCATAGACGAAACACGGACGGGCCTTGGGCGGACCGGCGCCCTTTGGGCTACCGAGCAATACGACGTCGAGCCTGACATGATGATCACGGGCAAGGGCCTGTCTGGGGGACTCTATCCCGCCAGCGCGGTTCTCATGCGAGAATCGATCTACGAAGAGTGCATGAACCAGCATCGCTTCGCCTATATTTCCAGCCTCGGGGGCAATGAAATTAGCTGTATTGTCGCGGCGAAGGTACTCGACGTTGCGTCGAGTCCAGAGCTTCTTGCGAACGTAAGGCGCGTCGCCGCTCTGCTTAAGCAACGACTCGAGGCCGTCTGCCAGCGGCGCCCGGACATGCTCACGGCTGTGTCCTCGTTCGGTCTCGCCGTTTCAGTTGAGGTGGCCAGTCGCGAGATCGGCCGCGCGCTCTATCGAGAGATATTCGCTGAGGGCGTTTTCTGCCACAGCGTTGCCGAAATCGATCCGCCCAGTCTGAAACTTTTTCCTCCACTCATCCTCAGCGACGCTGAAGCGACCGAAATCGCTGAAGCTCTGGACCGGGCGGCTCACCGCGTTGGCCGCGCTGTGCGACCACTCGCGATGAACGCAGTCTGATCTCGGAATTCCAAGAAAGGACCTTGGGGCAAGAACCAAGGATGCTCAATGAAATCTTTAAAGTCAGACGACGAGACCGTTTCGGTCATTCGACGACAATCAGTTGCATCCCAGGTCTATCTCGACCTCAGAAACAAGATTCTAACTGGTCAATTCCTGCAGGGTGAGCGGATCGTTGAGGCGATGATCGCCAAGTCGCTCGGGGTCAGCCGTGCGCCTGTTCGTGAGGCAGTCAACAGACTTACGGAAGCAGGGCTTCTTGAAAATCGGGTTCATTATGGACCCTCAGTCATCCAAATGGACTTGGAGAGAATCCGAGAACTCTACGTCGTGCGCAATGCGATTGAGGGGTTGGCGATACGCGCCGTGACTCTCAACCATAGCAACCGTGATCTCCTCGAACTCCGAGAACTGATCGAAAAGATGGCGGACCGGGCCCGGAGCAGCGACCTAGCCGGCCTCGTCGAAGCCGAGCTAGAGTTCCACCAAGCGCTTTGGCGGATGGCGGGAAATCCCTACATCGAAAAAATGTCCAACCTGCTCTTCGATCACATGAGGCTCGCGCTGATCCTGGACAATGGCGGATATGTCAATCTCGCGGATGTTGCGCGCGAGCACTTACCCCTCGTCGAAGCGATCGCCTCCGGCGACCCCGACGAAGCCGCTCGATCCTTGACCACACATATCATGAGCTCGCTGGAGAAGTACTCGCAAAGATGACGAGCGGCCACACGGTTCGGCGATCGCGCCACCTTCAATTTCCGTGAATCCATATCTGTCATCGCGCTGACCAAGAGGAGAACCAGTTGTCTAATAACTCTATCGGTGCGGCTATCGATGCGGCCATTGACCCCGTTGAGCTGATCGACGCTTGCCGGAGAGCCGTTCAAATCGAGAGCCTTACCGGAGAGGAGGCTCGTGTCGCCCAGTTCGTCGCAGAACAGATGCGAAGCCAGCAATTCGATGACGTGAGGATCGATGCAAATGGCAATGTGATCGGATCTCTGTTTGGCAGCGGGACGGGTCCGTCGGTAATGGTCAACGGCCACATCGATCACGTCCCTGTAGGCGCAATGAAGACTCCGTTTTCTGGCGAACTCGTCGATGCTGGCCGGTGGGGCGAAAGCGGGCAGGCGATCTTCGGTCGGGGTTCCTGCGATATGAAGTGCAACGTCATTGCCGCCGTCCATGCAGTTGGAGCGCTCAAGCGCGCTGGTTTGCGGCCCGGTGGGAATGTGGTCGTCGTTGCAGATGTTGAGGAAGAGACGGACTCCCCCAAAGGGGTTAAGTCAGTCATCGAAGGCGGACTCCGAGCCGACTTCGGTATCTCCGTGGAGTCGACGAGAGGGCAGGTCTATCTCGGGCATCGCGGAAAGCTCGAATGCAAAGTCAAGCTCATTGGCCGTACGTCTCACGCGTCGGAGCCGTCGAACGGGCTCAATGCGATCTATTTGACTACCGAATTCATCCAGCGGCTGCAAAGCTATGCCGAAGGTCTCGCAAACGACGAATTGCTTGGCCCCGCGACCGTCACAATCACAGGGATGCACTCATATCCAGATAATGGGACGGCCGTTGTTCCCGATCTGGTCGAGATGCGGGTGGATCGTCGATATGTAAGGGGCGAAACCCCACAGACATGCCTGAGTGAGCTTCAGTTGATCCTTCGATCCACCTACGGAGATCTTGAAGGATCCAGGTGGAGCATAGAGGCGACGAACCATTATCCGCTGATGTTCACGCCCGAGAGCAGCGCGGTCGCGCAGGCCGCCATCGTCGCGGCGGCAGACGTTGACGGCGCCCGCCCGTCAGTCTCGGCATGGCGTTTTGGAGTCAACGGCACCTTTATGAACGAGGCGGGCATTCCGACGATTGGGCTCGGGCCGGGCGATGAGAAGTGGGCTCATACGCCCGAAGAGCACATCGGGACAGCCGATCTGATCGAAGCGACTCGCAAGATCGCGCGCACGATCCTGGCGGTCACAAAGGGTGGGGCGCCCAATTGACTACGCCCCCCGCAGTGGCAAAGAAAACGACCGTCGCAGATGCGATCCTTCGGCTGATGGAGGTCTATGGGGTCGACACCATTTTTTCGATCCCGGGCATTCACACCGTCGACTTCTACCGGTCTCTGCCAGACCGTCGGATCAGGCACATCACGCCTCGTCACGAACAGGGCGCAGCGTTCATGGCGTACGGCTACGCTTTCGCCACGGGCCGTGTCGCAGCCTGCATGCTGATTACCGGCCCTGGCGTCCTCAACGCGTCGACCGGCATCGCGGAAGCCTATTCGGATTCGATTCCGATGCTGGTAATCGTTGCGAACAATCTGATTGCTGAGATCGGCGTCGGACGCGGCGCACTTCACGAGACGAAGTCTCAGTCCGCAGTCCAAGAACAGATCGCGGCCTTCTCCCACACCTTGCTCGAAGCATCCAATATCGAGGAAATCTTTCACCGCGCGATGTCGTTGATGGAGATCTGTCGACCGCGCCCATCGTTCATCGAAGTCCCGCGCAACCTGCTTGCGTCCCCTGTCGACGTTCCAGCGGCGCGCAAACCCGTCGTCTATCGGCCTGGACCGCAGCCCGCGGCGGTTCTGGAGGCGGCAAAACTGCTTACATCCGCCCGGCGCCCTCTGATTATCGCCGGAGGCGGCGCTCGAGGAGCTAGCGAAGAGGTAGGCCGTCTAGCTCGACGCTTAGGCGCACCGGTTGTCACGACAAACACCGGCAAGGGAATCTTGCCGGAATCCGATCCGCTTTCTCTCGGGTCGAGTCTGCCTTTTCAGGCAGTCGCCGAGTTCATAGCCGAAGCCGACGTGGTGCTTGCCGTCGGCACTGAACTCAGCGAAACCGATCTGCTCTACACTTGCAACAGATACAGGATCGAGGGGGTGCTGATCAGGCTCGATATCGACCCAAAACAATTGACCATGAACTATCTTCCCGAGGTCGCGATATTGGCGGACGCGACCGCAGGGCTCAGAGCGATTTGTCTCGCCTGCGACGAAAAGCTTCCTCGGGCGGAGAATGATGCGAAAAGACGCGTCGCTGCCGTCAGAGCAAGCCTGGAATCGTGCCACGGCTGGTCGGCGGAAGCGCCGAAGCACAAGCTGGTGTTACGGACTATGGCCAAGGTGTTCGAGCCGGACGCTCTGATCTGCGCCGACTCTACGCAGCTCGCATACACCGGCAATCATTACTTCCCCTCGGCCAGACCCGGCGCGTGGCTGTTTCCCAATGGCTATGGAACGCTTGGAAGCGCGGTGCCTGCCGCCATCGGAGCGAAAATCGGCTGCCCAGACAGGCAAGTCATCGCCATCGTGGGCGACGGCAGCTTCTTATATTCGATCGAAGAGCTGACGACAGCCGTGGAGAATGAGGTGAGCTTACCTATCATTCTCTGGAACAATAGGGCGTATGGCGAGATTCGCGACGCCATGCGCTCGGCCGATATTCCGACAATCGGCGTCGATCTGTACACGCCGGATTTCCAGATGATTGCGCGGGGCTTCGGTTGCCATGCGGTGAACATCGAGTCCTTTCACCAACTCGAATCAGAGTTGCGCGGCGCCTTTAGTCGCCGAAAGCCCACGCTTATCGAAATCGACTCCGGAGCCGCTATGTTCTCAGAGGCGCCGGCAGGATGATTTCGGGCGAGGTAAAGGGGCAGTTTGAGATGATTGTCGGCGGCAAAAACGTGCTGACGAACAAGGCCACGGGGCCGGGCTTGATCGTTCGGCCCGGTTCGACAGAGGAAGTAGCGCAATGTCTGTCGATCTTGCATTCACGATCGCTTCCTGTCGTCACCCTTGGCGGGTTGACCGGTCTCGTTCGGGGAACAGATGTTTCTCCCGACTTCATCGGACTATCGACCGAGCGCCTCAACAAAATCGAGAATTTAGATCCAATCAGAAAGCAGGTTCTCGTCGGGGCCGGCGTCAAATTGCAAGAAGTGCACAGTTATGTCGCCGAACGCGGCCTGCGCTATGGGGTCGATTTCGGGGCTAGAGGCAGTTGCACGATAGGCGGCAACGTCGCGACCAATGCCGGGGGCAATTCCGTCGTGCGTTTCGGGATGACCCGCGCGAACGTGGCGGGCCTCGAAGTTGTCCTTGCCGACGGTAGCGTGATTTCGGACCTCGGCGGACTGGTCAAGAACAACGTCGGTTACGATCTCAAAGAGCTGTTCATAGGATCGGAGGGCACGCTTGGAATCGTAACCCGAGCGCTCCTGAAGCTCGTTCGTGCTACGGCGGGGACGGCCAGCCTGTTGATGGCCCTGAACTCTGTCGAAGATGCGCTGATGGTGATGGATATGCTGCAGGCTAAATGCGGCGGTTCATTGCTGGCGCTGGAAATCATGTGGAATCGATATTTCAGAGCAGCCGGGTCGGCCGTGATGAACAGCTCTCCGCCGCCTCTATCTGATACATATCCGGTCTATCTTCTGGCGCAGGTGGAAGAGAGTGAAGAAGGAACGCCAGCCGAGGAAATTCTCGTGAACGCGTTGGTTGGGGCGGAGTGCATCGCCGACAGCGCCCTTGCGCAGACTACCGAGCAGGAGAAAGTGCTTTGGGCTATTCGAGATGGTTCCGAATTTGTGGAGCGTAGCCATCCGTCTGTTTTGTCTTTCGATGTCGGCATGTGGCCGCAACACTATTCGTCCTACGTTGCGGAGGTTGAGAGGGCATTGAAACGGCGGATACCAGACGCGGCGCCATACTACTTCGGGCACCTCGCTGATGGAAACGTCCACTTTATGATTGGCCACGACAGAACCGTTCCGAACGCAACGGCGATGATCGAGGAATGCGTTTATGGGCCCCTGTCGCATTACTGGCCGTCCTCGATTTCGGCGGAGCACGGCATCGGTCAAGAAAAGGCCCATCATCTCTGGCGCAGCCGGTCAACTTCGGAGATCGCTGTCATGAACAAGATACGAAAGGCTCTAGATCCCACTGGAGTTCTAAATCGGCACATCCAATATCATTCGTTGGCGGTATATGCTCGGACGTGAGCTCCAGCCTAGTTGGGACGAGGAGAGCCGCCCCATGTTGAAGAAGCTCGAATTCAAACGCGAAGAGGCTTTTGTCCGGGCCAGTGGATCGCCGCCGATAGCGGCAAATCGCTGACCATCGACAATCCGGCGACGGGCGAGCGGTTGGGAGCCGTTCCCGATTGCGGCAACGCAGAGACAGCGCGGGCGATCGAAGCGGCAAGCTCCTGCACCGGCTCGCCGACGTGATCGAGCAGCATGTCGAGACGCTCGGCGAGTTGCCAGAGGCGTAAATCCCGCGCCGCTCCATCCTATGCGCCGCGACGAAGCATATGAGGGCGGCCTGAACAGATTCGGATAAGGAGACTTATGGAACCAAGCGTCACTGTTTTGTGGCACGTGGAGAGTCGATCCCACCGCCAAAGTCGAAGGTCAAGATTTGGCGGCGTCACAGGCTTCGGACCCACGCACATGAAAGCTGGCCTTCGTTCCTCGCTCTGACCCGGCCGCTGTCGACGCTGCCGCGCCGATTTGGCTCGGGAGAGCGGCCATCGCCATGCAGAGCAAGTACGCGATCTGACGCAGACATCGCCGGTGAGAGATCTAGTCTAGCGATGACTGCAAGCTTCCTCGTACCGCATCAGAACCTGTTGTATAGCGCCGACCACCAGATTTTTGGGTCTTGCGGTCAACGATCCGTCGACAACTTCCGGGTACAAGGCGCCTAGATATTGGCTGATTAGCGGCTCAGGAATTCGTTCGTCGCCAAGCTTGGTGAAAAGCCTTTCAACGGCGGATCGCGCTTCTGGGTGTGGCCAATAATATCTAATGCGGTCGCTGAAACTGAAGTGACGCTGAAGCCTGAGTTGATCTGCGCTCCCGTCATAATATTTGCGCCAGTTTTCGGGCTCCTTCAGCATCAGGGCTTCCATAGCGGCCGGTAGGCTGTCCTCGCGCGGAGCCGGATTGAGGGCATCCGCGATACAATCGAGTCCGTAGAGCGCCTCACGCAGCGCAAACGTTAGCCAAGGGCCGACCTTGAGGATTGAGAACCCGTCTCCGACCAAAGCTTCGAGGCAGTCGGTGGGTTGATAATCGGTGGAATGCGCCTCGAATATGAACCCGGGTAGGTCGGACAGAGCCGCCGTCAGGTTTTTTGCCTTCTCGGGCTGGTATGGAACGACCTCGGCGCTCGCGAATTCGACGCCCGGTTGCACCACCACGCCGATGGCCCGGCCAAAAGCCGCCTCCAGCCCGGCCTTTTTGAAGGCTTGTCGATGCACGGCGACGGTCTGCAGCGCTGCTTCCGGCCGCGTAACCGCAACGGACGCCAATGCGTGCTGCGCGCCGCCGGGCACAGGCACCTCCGTGCCGATGACATAAACGGGGGCTGGACTGTCTACGACGGCAGTTTCCGCGACTTTCGCCAATGAAGCGGCGCGCTCGGCGGTCAACTCGTCGGCAAGCGCTGCCGGTTCGCCTGCGCACCCCATACTGGTATCGAGATGTAACTTGGTGAAGCCGGACTGGGCATAGGCTTCGATCATCGCTCTTGCCCGATCCATGGCATCGGCCGCGGCCAGATGTTTCCACGGGTTGGGACCGAGATGATCGCCTCCGAGGATGATGCGAGCGGGATCAAAGCCGACGCGTGCTGCGATGGCCTCCACGAACCGCCGGAAGTCAGCCGGCGTCATTCCGGTATATCCGCCGTGTTGGTTGACCTGGTTGCAGGTCGCCTCGATCAGGACGCGCCGGCCGCTGCGAAGCCCAAGGGAGAGCGCCGCCTCAATAACCGTGGGATGGGCTGTACAGACCGACGTAACGCCGGCATGGCCGTCGGTCAGGCGTTGACTAACGAGCGCCGGCAACGGCCGGCTCATGACGGGTGCTTCTGAGAATGAGCGGCGAGAAAGGCGTCGAGATCGCCTTGGCTCGCGGCGCCCTCCATGGGGCCTTGCCGAGTTACCGCCAAAGCGCCGCTCGCCGCCGCATAAGCCAGGCAAAGACTTGGGGGCATGTCGCGAAGCCAGCAACTGACGAATGTTGCGCCAAAGCAATCGCCGGCGCCGGTCGGATCGACCTCGTCGACCTGAAATCCTGGTTGCTGCAAATGTGCAGCCGCGTCGAAATAGCAGGCGCCGTTCGCGCCGCGTTTGTGGACGATCGCTTGCACGCCGTGGCCGAGAATTTCTGCTATGGCGGCTTTCTCTTCCTTGGCGTCGGTGAAGAGATAGAGTTCGGTTCCGCTTGGCAAGTAGAGGTCGCAGCGGCGGAACAGGGTTTCGCAGGCTTGCCGGAGCCCTGGCAGGTTCAAAATCTCCGGGCGAAGATTGGGATCGAACGAAATCGTCCCTCCACGAGCCCGTATGGCCACAACGCAGTCGAGGACAATATCGATAATGCGCGGCGAGAACAGAGCCGTGCCCATCACATGAAGATGGTCGCTGCGGCTTAGAACCGCGCGGGCCGCCCCATCAAGCGCAAGCTGGCCCGATGCGCTGTGTTTGATGTTGAACACAAATGAGCGCGAGCCATCGGGCCGATATCGCACGAATGCGCTGCCGGTCGCCATCTCGGGATCGATGCGAACGCCTTCAACATTGACGCCGTCACGACGCAGACGATCGAGGTTCACTCGGCCGAAATCATCGTCGCCCACGCAACTGATGATCGCGCTTGGCTGACCAAATCGCGCCGCCTGATCGATGAAGATCGCCGGCGCTCCGGACGGGAAGGGGCCAACCAGCGAGACCGGCTCAAGGAAGCCGTCTCCCTTATCGGTCGCCATGATCTCGACGAGAATCTCGCCGATCGTGAGGATCGATTTCATCGCTCAGTTCATCCAGTTGCCGCCGTCTATATTGTATGTTTGCGCGACGATATAGTCGGCGTCTTCGCTCGCGAGAAATGTCGCCAGCCCGCCAATCTCTTCGGGGCGCGCCATTCGCCCGTACGGCACCGATGCCCCGACCCGATGCCTTTTCTCGCCGGGCTTCAGATTCTCGTATTTGGCGAACATTGCGTCGACGTGATCCCAATGTTCGTTATCGACGACGCCGGGTGCGATGCCGTTCACGTTGATGCGGTGCTTGATAAGATCGAGGCCCGCGCTCTGGGTGAGGCTGATGACCGCCGCCTTCGAGGAACAATAAACCGCGACGAGCGGTTCTCCTCTGCGGCCGGCCTGGGAGGCGAAGTTGATGATCTTGCCTCCGCGGCCTTGGCTGATCATCCGTTTCGCGACCGCCTGCAGCGTGAACAGAAGGCCCTCGACATTCACCGCATAGACGCGATGGTAGCTCTCGCGCGTGATTTCGATGATCGGAGCAAGGTCGAAGAGCCCGGCATTGTTGACGAGAATGTCGATGCCGCCAAACTTGGAAACCGTAGCGGCCACCATAGCGTCAATCGAAGTCTGATCGGTGACGTCGAGCTTGCGACCGATAGCGTTCGGCCCCAGCGCCACAGCGACGGCGTCTGCTCCCTGTTCGTTCAGATCGGCGACAACGACCTTTGCGCCTTCGCTCACATAGCGTTCCGCGATCGCCTTGCCGATGCCGCGGGCGGCTCCTGTGATGATGGCGACCTTATTGTTCAGTTTCATGATGGTTGCTTGTTGTTCGGCCAGGGTAACACGAGTCAAATTAGCGAATGGTGTTTCCGCCATCCACAGGGAGGTTGGCGCCATTGATCATCGCCGCGGCGTCGCTCGAAAGAAGCATCGCAGCGTAGGCGATTTCCCTGGGTTTGACGAAGCGACCGACCGGGATCTCCGCTCGGGCGCGCTCGCCTTTCTCGCCGCCCCAATAAATCGCGGTCATTTCCGTATCGACCACAGTTGGGGAGATAGCGTTGACCGTCATTCCACGCGGCCCCCATTCAACTGCCATGGATCGCAACATTCCGAGCAGGCCCGCTTTCGACGCCGCGTAGGCTGCGTGTCCGTCTAGGCCGATGAGCGCCGCCTGGGACGCCATCATCACGATACGCCCGCGTCCAGCCTCCAGCATGTATTTGGCGACCTCGCGGGCTACAAAATATTGGCCGGTGAGATTGATCGAGACGACCCGATTCCAGTCTTCGCTTCGCGTCGCTTCGGCCGGCCAGATTCCTCCGACGCCAGCATTGTTGATGAGCACGTCGATCCGGCCAAACGTCGCGGCGATCTCCCCGACTACTCGCGCCACCTGCGCATCCTCGGTGATATCTGCCTCCCAGGATCGGGCGTCGCCGCCTAGCGCGCCTGCGACTGATTGGATATGCGGCGACTTGTCAATCAGCGCGAGCCGAGCGCCTCGCTCGCTGAACAATTCCGCGATCGCCTTTCCGATTCCGCTGGCCGCTCCGGTTACGACGATGACCTTGCCTGAGAAGTCGAAGACGCGCGAAAACTCTAACGCGCTCTCGTCGGCCAAATTTTCGTGAGACATCTAACGTACCTCGGTTTTTCTCGGTTGGACCCCGGGTCTGTTTGTCGCCATGGTCCCCGATATGCTTGACGCCACGATCCATTCGGCGGCGGCTGACTTTGCCAGGCGGTTGCGGAGAACTCGGATTTGAGAGCGGGTCGCGGTCGTCGCCGACCGTGACCCGCGCCGGCGCTATTTGATGTAGCCAGCTTTCGTCATCGTCGCCGTGGTCGAAGCCTGCGACTTCTGCAGCGCGTCCGCGACGCTTTCCGAGCCGACCAGCGCGGTGGCGATGCTCTGGCCCACACTCGTGCCAATGCCCTGAAATTCGGGAATGGCGACAAACTGCACGCCGGTGTAGGGAACCGGATCCTTGGTTGCGTGGGTCGGGTCGGCGGCCAGGATGGCGTTCACCACGATGGACGCAAACGGCGCGGCTTTCTGATATTCCGGGTTGTCGTAGGTGGACTTGCGCGTGCCGGGTGGCGCGGCGACCCATCCCTCCGTTTCGCCCACCAGCTTGATGTAATCCTTCGACGTCGCCCAACGGACGAAGTCCTTGGCGGCCGCCTCCTTTTTCGAGGAGGTTGGAATGGCCAACGCCCAGGACCACGCCCAGGCCGATCCGTTCGGCGTCACCGCGGTCGGGGATGCAGTGAAGCCGATCTTATCGGCGACGTGGCTTTCCTTGGGATTGGAGACGCGTCCGGCGGCGGAAGTCGCGTCGATCCACATCGCGCATTTGCCGCCCGCGAACAATGCTTGATTTTCATTGAAACCGTTCCCCACGGCGCCGGGCGGTCCGTCAGCCTTCATCAAGTCGATATAGAAGCTGATCGCCGTCTTCCAGGCCTCGGAATTCAGTTGGGGCTTCCAGTCCATGTCAAACCAGCGGCCGCCATAGGTGTTCACCAGGGTGCCGAGAAACGCCATATTCTCGCCCCAGCCGGCCTTGCCGCGCAGGCAGATGCCGTAGGTCCCGTTCGCCTTGTCGGTCAGCTTGTCGGCGAATTGTTTGATCTGGTCGTAAGTCGGGTGCTCCGGCATGGTGAAGCCGGCATTTTGGAACAGATCCTTGCGGTACATCGTGAAGGAGCTTTCGGCATAGAAGGGGACGGCATAGAGCTTCCCGTCGACCGACAGTCCCGCCTTCACCGGCGCAAGCAGATCGTCGTAGTCATAGTCCTTGAAATCGTCGAGTTCGGTCAGCCAGCCCTTCTTGCCCCAGATCGGCGTTTCATAAGCGCCGATGGTAATAATGTCATAAGAGCCGCCCTTGGTCGCAATGTCGGTGGTCACTTTCTGACGAAGAACGTTTTCTTCCAGGATGACCCAATTAATTTTATTGCCGGTCTGTTGCTCCCATTTGGAAGAAAGCCTCTGCATGATGATCATGTCTTCGTTGTTTACCGTAGCAATTGTCAGATTCTCGGCGCTTGCAACAGTAACAACACCCGAGGCCAAGGCTAAACCAGCCGCAAAGGTCTTCAATCCCACCATGACGTTCACTCCTCGTTGTCGGACTTGACGACGCTCCAGTCCTTGTGACCTCTATGGCAGTACGTATCGACCACGTCAATCATATGTAACAAATATTTTTTACATATGTAAAAATTAGTGAGAGAAAGAAACTTATGCACGACGGTGAGTCCAACATCTCAGGCCGCATTCGCACGATGGAGGAATTTTCCGCCGCGAGCGGAATCTCACGTCCGACTTTGTCGAGGTTCTTCAATGATCCAACCAGCGTGCGGCCGGCCTCTCGCGAAAAGATCGAAGAGGCGATGGAGCGATTGGGCTATCGCCCGAATCTGCTCGCCGTGAACTTCAACCGACGCAATCCGAAAACGCTTGGCATTCTAGTCCCCACTCTGATGGACCCGTTCTATGCTGCGCTCGTGCAGCGAATCGAATTGCAGGCTTCGTCCTCCGGCTACTGGACGGTCATCCGAAGCAGCCAGGGCGAGCCCGAACGGGAAGCAGAAGCGGTCGCCACTTTGATGTCGATCAAGAGCGCCGGAGCCATCGTGGTTCCCCTCGGAGAAGCTTCACGCAAGGATCTCTACCGCCAGATGGCGACAGCCATGCCGTTGGTGTTCCTCGATGCGCGCGCGGAGGCCGACGGCGCGTTCGTTGGGACGAACAACTACCTCAGCATGAGCCTCATGGTCGATTATCTCCTGCGATCCGGCGCACCGCCAAGTTACTTCGATATGCCCGATGTCAATCAAAACGCACGTGAGCGACGCGAGGCCTATGTAACCTCAATGCGGGAGCGCGGCGTCGAACCCCGCATCTTTTCCGTTCGCTCGCTCGACTGGGACTTCGAACGCCTGGCTTTCGAAGAGGCGACGCGTCTTTTCAAGGCGGGCGCCCCCGTGGGGGAGACGGTGCTCTGCGCCAATGATCGCGTCGCCTTCGGGGTCATGTCGGCGGCCTGTCAGTCAGGAATATCTGTCGGCCGTCGCTTGCAGTTGCGTATTGCGGGACACGATGACCACCCCTTGAGCCAATACGCATGCCCATCACTGACGACGGTCGCACAAGACGTCGAGCGGTTGGCGACAATAAGCCTGGAGCGCGTGATGCAGGGCATTTCCGACAGAACAAATCAAAATTCGACCGACCTGCTCGAGGCGCGGCTAATCATGAGAGAGTCAGCATAAATGTGCATCGACGTGTCAATCGGAGATCCGCGTCAGCAAGCAGGATCTGTCCGCCCAGAACCTGGCGCATCGCGACGTGGTGGAGATAGCATCCGCCGTCCTGGGCCAGGAACACAGGCGCATTGGCCTCACAGCGATCGCGCATGACATCGCCCCGGGGTTCGATCGGAGCCCATTGCTCCGAGGCGAACAACCACTGTCCGCCGACCTATCGGGACCTGCAAAGCGGCGCGCCGTCGTACAAGTATTTGCCGGTGCGTTGGCGAAAGGTCGCGTAATCCGTTGGGGTCTTCTGCCCGGCGGAAGCTACGTCCAACCGGGCTCTTGCTGCGCGCAGGCCTGCGCACCGGTGAGATTGAAATACGTTGGGATGACGTCGGCGGTCTCGCAGTCCACGCCGCGTACCGCGTCATGGCGCAGTCATCGCCCGGCGAAGTCTGGGTCTCGCGCATCGCGACAGAATTGACCGCAGGCGCCGGCCTCAAGTTCGTCGAGCACGGCGTGCGCGACCTCAAGGGTCGTTTGCGGGCCACATATGCGTCAGAGTCCTTACTGGGCGCGCTTTTGCGGTCCTTGGATAGACGGACTCGAACTCGAGCGTCTCCAATCGCCCTTTGAATGAGGCTCCGCGCTATCGTCCTATCGCGTAGCCTTGCATTCCGCGGGGATTGGCGGCGGCGCGGCGGCGGGCTCCCACCTTGGACGCGGCGGTCAGCCGGCCCTCCGACCAATCGGGACCGATCTCCACGATATGGCCGCGGGCCCGCAGCGCCTCGACGGTCGTTTTCGGCAATTGATTTTCGGCGACCAGCACGCCGGGCCGCGCGGTGCGCGGCCAGAACGAGATCGGGAAATGCTCGGAGTGCCAGGCCGGCGCGTCGATCGCTTCCTGGAGATTCATGCCCGCGTGGACGTGACGCAGGAAGAACTGCGTGATCCATTGATCCTGCTGGTCGCCGCCCGGCGTTCCCCAGGCCAGATAGGGCTCGCCGTCGCGTAGCGCCATGGTCGGGCTCAGCGTCGTGCGTGGACGCTTGCCGGGCGCCAGAGCTGCCGGGTGGTTCTCCTCGAGCCAAAACATCTGTGCGCGGCTGCCCAGACAAAAGCCCAGTTCAGGGATCACCGGCGAAGACTGCAGCCAGCCGCCCGACGGCGTCGCAGAAATCATATTGCCGGCTTGATCGATGATGTCGAAATGCACCGTGTCGCCGCGCACCTCGCCGAGCCGCCCCACCGTCGGCTCGCCCGCGCCCATCCCTCCCGCGCCGCTCTGCAAACCGGTTCCGCGCATCTCGACGCGCGCGCCGAAGCCCTCGACAGAGCCGGGGCGAAACTCCAGCGATGCTTCGCGCGTTATCAGTTTGCGCCGCTCGTCGTTGTAGCGATCGGTAAGCAACACCTCGATCGGAACCTCAATGAAGTCGGGATCGCCGTAAAACTTCTCGCGATCGGCATAAGCGAGCTTGGCGCATTCGACTTGCAGATGCACGAACTCGGGGCCGGCAGGATCGAGCCCATCGAGTTCGAAGCCCTTAAGCAACGCCAGTTGCTGCAGCATAACGGGCCCTTGGCTCCAGGCGCCGGCCTTGCACACCGTGAATCGGCCGTAATCGTAGGTCAGCGGCGCTTCGATCGTCGGCCGCCAGCGCGCCATGTCCTCGCCTGTCAACACGCCCCGATGCGGCGAGCCGCTGACATCCATGACAGCTTGGGTTCGGCAGAATCGATCGATCGCCTCGGCGACGAAGCCTTGCGACCATGCCTTGCGGGCGCGCTCGATCTGCGCGACGCGATCCCCGCCGCCGCTCTCGGCTTCGATCAGGATGCGCCCATAGGCGTCGGCGAGCTTGGCGTTAGTGAAGAGGGAGCCGGGCGCCGGGACCTCGCCGCCCGGCAGATAGATTTCGGCCGACGTCGTCCAATGTTGGCGAAACAAGGTTTCGACGGTTCTGATCGTCGCGCTCGCGCGTTCGACGAGAGGGTGGCCGTTTCTGGCGTAGCCGATCGCCGGCTCCAGCACTTGGCGCAGAGACATCGAGCCGTAGTCGCGCAACAGCAGCATCCAAGTTTCGAACGTGCCCGGCACGCAGGCGGCTAGCAGGCCCGTCCCCGGGATCATATCGAGACCCTCGCGCCGATAATGCGCGATCGTGGCCCCCGCAGGCGCCGGCCCCTGGCCGCAGATCACCTCCGTGCGTCCGCGCGAAACATCGTGGACAATAATCGGAACGTCGCCGCCCGGACCGTTCAGGTGCGGTTCGACGACTTGCAGCGTGAATGCGGCGGCGACCCCGGCGTCGAACGCGTTGCCGCCTCTCTCGAGCACGCCCATGCCTACCGCCGTGGCGATCCAGTGCGTCGAGGCGACGACCCCGAACGTGCCCTCGATCTCGGGGCGAGTCGTGAAGGAAGCAGGCTTCGCCGTGCTCATCGGGATTCCTCTTTTCTGAAGGGCCTTAGGTTTGCGCCTTGGGCGGGCGGCCTCTGCGCTTGGAGCCGACGAGGCTGCCCAGCGCGCCGGCGGGAAGGGTGCGTTTACGTACGAGATGGGCGACGTTGCTCGGCGAGCCATTGCTGGCTTCCGCGTCACTCGCCGCCAGCAGCGCCAACTGGATCTCATAAGTGGCGCAACAATCCTGCACGATGGCCGCGCGCGCCATGATTGGATCGCGGCTCCGCACGCCTTCCAACGCACGGGCATGATTGGGAAGGGTTCCGACCGCTTCTTCGACCGCAACCAGGCGGCTATTCGCGCTGGATTTCACCCAGATGGATTCAATCAACTGGAATAGCGTAGCGGAGCGGCCAGCCCGATAGAGCGTCATGTGGAATTTGAGATTGACAGCGATATATCGCTTGATGTCCGAGCTTTGGACGACTTGCTTCATGACTTCGAAATGGCCTGCGAGTTCGTCGATCTCGCGCTGCGTCGCGCGCTGCGCCGCCTGTTCGGCCGCCAGACCCTCCAACGCGATGCGCACGTCGCGAATTTCGATGATCGACGTGCGCGTGGCGGTGGGAACCGCCAGCGACCGGTTCGGCTGCATCACGAAAATGCCTTCCGCCTGCAGCCGGCTCAAGGCGTGCCGAACCGGCATCTGGCCGACGCCCAACGCCTCGGCGGCGCTGCGCAGGCTGATTGTCTGGCCCGCCCGGAATTCTCCGTTCAGAAGCGCGGCTCGCAGGGCTTCGTAGGTCTTCTGCGCCAGCGAGGTAAAGGGGCCGTGTTCGCGGCCGCCTGAGGCCAATTCCTCCGGCGCTTCGACATTAGGCTCGGAAAGGGCCCCCCGTCGCCTATCTGAACTTTGCCGCATTTTGCTCCTCGATCGCTCGCACTGATCCTCGCCGATTTGGGCTAGGCGCGCCAGAGCGATATCTTTGATCACAAATATCTATAAGCCGCTCGCCGGTGTACAAATTCGTGGCAATTCATCACGACAATACTCTAAAATGAGGTCTCTTCAAGAATTCTGTTGACAGAATTGCGGTGCTGAGCAAAACTTGTGATCACGAATTAAATGGCGTGCGGCGGGATGATATTGACCCCCTCTGTTCCATACTCCGACAGGATGCCGAGCCGCCCGCCCGACGGCGACGACAGTCGTCAGCCTGGACCCTCTCCCAGCCCACGCGATCTGATCCGCATCGACCATCTGCGCAAAGTCTTCGGCGACGGAACCCCTAACGAACTCCTCGCATTGGACGACGTCAGTTGCTCGATCCAGGAGGGCGATTTCGTGTCGATTGTCGGGCCGAGCGGATGCGGCAAGAGCACGCTGCTGCGAATCCTCGCCGGCCTGCTCGATTATTCCGACGGGTCGGTCACCCTCGACGGCGCGCCAGTGCAGGGGACTCGCCGAGACATCGGCGTCGTGTTCCAGAACCCCGTTCTGCTGCCGTGGCGCACGATCCTCGACAACGTCCTGTTGCCCGCCGAGGTGCTCGGCCTCGACATGAACGCCGCGCGCGTTCGCGCCCGGGCACTGTTGGCGATGGTTCGCCTGGAGGGTTTCGAGAACCGGCTGCCGAGCCAATTGTCCGGCGGCATGCAACAGCGCGCGTCGATCGCGCGCGCGTTGCTGCACGATCCGAGAATCCTGCTCATGGATGAGCCCTTCGGGGCGCTCGACGCGATGACGCGCGAACAGATGAACCTCGAACTGCAACGCATCTGGACCGAGAGTCGCAAGACCATCGTCCTCATCACGCATTCGATTCCCGAGGCGGTCTTTCTCGGCGACGTCGTTCTCGTGATGACGGCCAGGCCGGGAGCGCTGCGGCGCGTCGTGCCCATCGATCTACCCAGACCCCGCACGATGGCGCTGACGGCGACGCCAGAATTTGGCGAGAGGGCGCAAGAAATCCGGGCGTTCTTCAACCATGCGGGATCGTTTGACTGACCCCGACGATTCCACGGAGCGAAATATGGCCGAGATAGCGACGCTCGACGCTTCCGCCCCGCGCACGGGTCAGGCGATAGCGACGAAACGCAGGCGCCGGCGATCGATTCCGGCGAAAGTCTATTCTCTGATCCTGCTCGTCCTCCTGATCGCGGTTTGGGAGGGGAGCGTTCGTCTCTTCCACGTGCCGAGTTGGCTCATTCCTTCGGTGAGCGACATCGTCGTGGCGCTCTGGAATGGATTTGCGGTCAGTCCGTTGGCGCGCGACGGGTTCTGGCTCCATAGCTTCGTGACTATTTCGGAGACGGTGCTCGGCTACTTCGTCGGCTGCGGGCTCGGCCTGGCGCTCGGCGTCGCGATCTCGCAAACGGACAAGCTGGAGGCGGTGCTGCGGCCCTATGTCGTCGCGTTTCAAAGCCTGCCCAAGGTCGCCGTCGCACCGATCATCGTGCTTTGGTTGGGCTTTGGTCTGGCCTCGAAAGTGGCCATTATCGCGCTGCTCACCTTCTTTCCCGTGTTGATCACCTGCCTCGCCGGCTTCAAGGCGGTCGAGCCGGAGCGGATCGACCTGCTGCGATCGCTTTCGGCGAGCCGCTGGCACATTTTCACGAAGGTCAAATTCTGGACCGCGCTGCCCTTCATTTTCGCCGGCCTGGAAATGGCCGCCGCTTTCGCCGTGGTCGGGGCCATCGTCGGCGAATTCATCGGCGCGCAGTCCGGACTGGGCGTGCTGATCTTGCAATTGGACAGCGCGATGGATGTCGGCGGCAGCTTCGCGGTGTTCATCATCCTGTCGCTGATCGGCGTCGGGTTGAGCGCCGTCATACGGGTCGTCGAGGCGCGGGTCCTCTACTGGCTGCCGAAGGATCAAGCGCGCCGGAGCATCAACCTGTGAACGCCCATCTGTTCGAGCGCTGAAGGAGGGTGATATGATCAATCGCAGAGAATTCGGCCTGTCGGCGCTCGCACTGACGATGTCGGCCGCCGCGCCGCGGCGCGCGCGCGCGGACGCTCCGATGATGTTTCGCATCGGCAACGCCGCAGGCGTCAACGACCCGCAGCAAATCTTCGCGACGGCCGGGCGCCATCCTCGCCTCGGCTATTATCAGGCCGAGGGCGTCGACATTGAATTTGTCGGCGTCGCTAACCCCTCGCAAGGCATGCAATCGGTCGCGACCGGCGAGACGACGGTGGCGACGCTGGCCTCCGGCATTTACCTCCCCGTCGTCGCCAAAGACCCCTCATTCCCGGTGATCTCGACCTATTGCTGGCTACCGCGAAATGTCGCGGTCGTCGCGGTGAAGCCCGATGCGCCCTATCAATCGATCGCCGATCTACGCGGTAAACGGATCGGCGTGCGCAATCAGGGCGACATCGGCAGATACGTCGCCAAGACCATGTGGAGCGAATTGGGTCTCGACGACGGCGGCGCGGATTACATCGCGATCGGCGAGGGAGGAGGCGCGGGCGCGGCGCTCTACAAGGATGGCGTCGACGTGATCGTGACCTACGATACTTCGGCGGCGCGAGTCGAAATCGCCGGCTTTAAGCTACGCTATCTCCCGCTGACGCCAAAATTCGCGGCGACGCCCTCCGGATTTCTCGGCTTCAACAAGAGCTTCCTAGCCGAGCATCGCCGCCAGATGGTCGGCTTTCTGCGCGCGATGGCAAAGTCGACGATCTTCGCGCACACAAACCCAGAACCCTGCATTTCCATGCACTGGGAGCAATATCCCGAAAGCAAGCCAAAATCGAAATCGGAAGCCGAGGCGAAGGCAGACATGCTGTTTTTGCTGAGCAAGCGGATCGATCACTGGATGCCGAGCCCCGACAATCCCGACCCGCGCATGGGCGCGACCGATGTCGAGGCGTGGAATGCGCTGATCGCGATGACCGCGGAGACCGTGGGCGATCCGCAATTCGCGGCCAAGATTGGCGATCCGCATAAGCTCTTCACCAACGATCTCATCGAGGAGGTCAACGCCTTCGACAAGGCCGCGATCATCCAGCAGGCCAAGACTTTCAAGCTTTAGAGCTGCGCTCATCAACGGAACAGGTCTCATGAAAAACAACGAACGCACGTCTGTGATGATCGTCGGCGGCGGCCCGGTCGGCCTCTCGACGGCGCTGCTGCTCGATCGCTTCGGCGTCGATTGTGTCGTCGCCGAACGCAGCCCCGCGACGACAGAGCACCCCAAGGCGCGCGGTTGCATGGCGCGCACGATGGAGCTGTTCCGTCAATGGGGGGTCGAGGACGCAATCCGCGACCGCGGCCTGCCGAGCGACGCCGATGTCTTCTCGGTCGCCTCGAGCATTGCGGGAACGGAATACGGCCGCTCGCGACCCGAGCCCAACCTCGATCAGACGCCGTCCTGGAAGAGCATCGTCGCGCAAGACGCGGTTGAAGAGGAGCTTTTCAAGAAACTGAAGAACGCTCGCCATGTCCGCGTTCGCTTTAGCACGGAGGTCGTCTCCGTTGAGGAAGATGGCGCCGGCGTCGCCGTCCGAACCCGGTCGGTGGAATCCGGTGAAGAGACTTTGTGGCGCTCGACCTACGTCGTCGCCGCCGATGGCGCGGGAAGCGGCGTGCGGCGCGCCTCGGGCATCGAGATGGGCGGCCCTCCGACGCTCGCGGTGATGTCAAACGACTATTGGAAGGGCGATCTCTCCAGCATCCGCCATTCCAGCGATTGCGCGGGTTGGCTGCTGTTTCCCGAGGACAGGAATGAGCCGCGGCTCACCATCCTCAACACGAACGGCCGCGACCGTTGGTTGTCGGTCATGAAGATCGGCGACGTCAAAGACGAGCGCGAGCGGCCGTGGACGGAGGCCGAGTTCGTAGCGATGACGCGCCGCTATGTGGGACTCCCCAATCTCGGCGTCGAGATGATCAATCGTTCGATCTGGCGCGTGAGCAAGCAGGTCGCGGCGACTTTTCGTAAAGGGCGCATCTTCATCGCCGGCGACGCGGCGCACCGCTTTCCTCCCAATGGCGGATATGGCATGAATTCGGGCATCCAGGACGCGCACAATCTCGCGTGGAAGCTCGCTTTCGTGGTGAAGGGTTTCGCGACAGACCGGCTTCTCGACACCTACACAGCGGAGCGCAAGCCCGTCGCCCAATCCAACGCCAATTTCAGTCTCGGCAATCTCGAACGTTTCAACGCGCTCGAAGAGGCGGTGCGATCGAACAACCAAGATCGCATCCAGTTCTGGACCGACGATATGGACAATCACACCCACAGCATGGGCCAGAGTCTGGGCGTCATCTACGAGGAGGGCGCCGTGATCCGCGACGGGACCGTTCCGCCCCCCTACAACCCCCGCGTCTACACCCCCAACGATCGCGCCGGATCGCGCTTTCCGCATCTGTGGCTGGATCCGAGCCGCAAGCGCACGACTCTCGATTGGTTCGACACCGAATTTGTCGTCGTCGCCGGCCCCCTCGGTTCCGGATGGCTGGAGGCGGGGCGCGACGTCTCGGCGAAAACAGGCGTCCCGCTCGGACTGCGCGCCCTGCCGCGCGCCGACCATCGCGATGGCGTTCGCATGGGGCAACGCGGCGTCGCGTTGGTGCGCCCGGACGGCCATGTCGCCTGGCGCATGCCGTGGATGCCGTCGGATCCCGCCAAGGAACTCGCCGGCGCCCTATCAACCTTGCTTAATTGAGGCGTCGATGGTGGACACGATTGAAGTCAATGGCGTCACGATCGCGTTTACGCGACGTGGCAAAGGGCCGCCGCTGGTCCTCATGCACGGGCAAGAGGCCGATCACTCGATGTTCGACGCGTTGTCCGAACGTCTCGAGGGCGATTTCACGATCGTCGCGTACGATCAGCGCGACTGCGGCGCGACGATAAATCCCGAAGAACCCTGCACGCTCGCGGATCTCGCCGATGATGCGGCCGCGCTTGTCGCAGCGCTCGGAGTTTCCCGGGCGCATATCTACGGCAGCTCTTTTGGCGGCCTTGTCGCGCAATTCTTCGCCGCGCGCTTTCCTGACCGCGTCGACCGGCTGGTGTTGGGCAATACGTGGCGCGCGGGACTGAGTGTGCAGGAGGTTAACCCCGAGGGCGTCGCGCGCCTCGTGCAGTTGCGCGGCGATCTCGACGCGAACGCGCAGAACATTGCCGAATTGTTCTTTACGCCGGACTTCGTCCGCGACAACCCGTCGATCGTCGGCATGTTCCGTTCCAATAGCCGTAGTCCTCAGAAGCGCGGGCGCCGGGCCGCCTTGGCTTCACAAACAATGAGCGCCGATATCTCGACGTTCCCGCGTCCGGTGCTGCTGCTATCAGGCAGCGAGGATCGCGTCATACCTCACGACGCAACCGCCGCGCTCGCCGAAGGCGTCCCGCGGACGCAATTCGCTCTGCTCGACGGCGTCGGCCATGTCGGCGTCATCCAGGCGCCCGACCGAGTTGCTGAAATACTGAAGCGCTTTCTTCTCGATCAACCTCAATAAAGGAGGCACATCCCGTGATTGATCATCCCGAGAAGACCGGCATGCTCGTCCCGTTTGACGCCGCGCGTCTTGACGCGCTGATGGACGACAGGGGGATCGATGTGATCCTCGCCACATCCCCGCACAACGTTCAATATCTGCTGGGCGGCTATCGTTTCTTTTTCTTCGAGACGATCACGGCGATTGGGGTAAGCCGTTATTTGCCGATCGTCGTCTATTTCAAAGGACGACCTGACGCGGCGCTCTACGTCGGTTCCGTGATGGAAAAACACGCCTGGAGCATCGGCGCCTTCTGGACACCGCATTGCGTCGCTGGATCTTGGGGTTCCACCGATGCGATGGCGACCGCGATCGACCATATCAAAACGTCAGGTTTGCCGGCTCACCGTATTGGCGTCGAGGCAGGCTTCATGCCCGCGGATTCGAAGGACGCGCTGACGTCGGCTTTTCCGAGCGCTGAAATCGTCGACGCGCTGCGAGTCCTCGAACTGCTGCGCGCGATGAAGACGCCAGAGGAACTGGCTCTGCTGAAAAAGGTCGCCGAGGGCGTCGAAGGCGGAGTTCTGGCGGCCTTCGCATCCGCGCGTCCCGGCATGAACGGGCATCAGTTCGTCGAGCAGGTCCGCGCAGAGCAATTCGCTCGCGGCGTGGACTTCGCCTTCTGTCAGATAGCTATCGGGTCGAGCTTCAACAGGGTCCCATCCGACCAGATATTGAAAGAGGGAGAGATCGTCTCGCTTGACGCCGGCGGCACTTTTAAAGGCTATGCCGGCGATCTTTGCCGCATGGGCGTCGCCGGCGAACCCGACGCGGAGCTCATCGATCTGCTGGAGGAGGTCGACATCATCCAACAGGCCGCACGCCACGCAATACGCGCCGGGGTCGCGGGCGGCAGCCTCATCGCCGCCGGCGACGCCGCGGTCGAATCCTCGCCGCATCGTTCGGCAATGGATTTCACTGTCCACGGCATGGGACTTGTGCTGCACGAGGCCCCGCGTCTTGCAAGCGGCCGCCCGTTGCCCTATCCCGCCGACGACGCGGAGCGGCCCCTGGAAGTCGGGATGCTGCTGTCCGTGGAAACATCGATCCGCCACCCGACGCGAGGTTTCATCAAGATGGAGGATACGCTCGCAGTGACAGCGGATGGCAGCGAAGCCTTCGCCGACAACGGACGCGGCTGGAACATCATCGGCGTCGGGTGATCCCGAACCTATCAGCGCCAGCAAAGTGCGATCGGACGCGAGGAAGCACTATGATAGTGAACGAAGTTCTGGCGCTGCAGCAGGCGATTGATCAGATCGACGATCAACTCATTGAGCTTTTGAGGCGGCGTTTCGAGCATTCGAGGCGGATCGGCGTCATCAAGAAAAGCGCGGCGCAACCGCCCGTCGATCCCTCCAGGGTTCAAAGCCAGCGCGATCGGTTCCTTCGCCATTGCGCCGAGAGCGGACTCGATCCCGAAATGTCAAAGCAGCTTCTTCTTGCGATCACCGACCGAGTGATCGCCGAGCGTTTGGCGGCGGCGGATTAGGGACATAGGCCGGCTATGCTCGGGATGAATTCCCGCGATGCGAAACGATCGCAGCGCTGTCGGCGGGCTGCGATATTTTCGATCGGTCCGCTATGAAACCTGCGGCCGAACAATCTCGGCGCTTTGACCGAAAAGAATTCGTTCGGATTCCTCAGAAGCGCTTGGGGTCACAGTTGGAGGCCGATTCGCGATAACGCAGCCGCAGGACCTCCGACCGAACTCTAACGGCAATTCGGCCTGGAAAAACAAGCTCATCAAAGCGGGTCGTTCTCGATGGGGCGTCCCGGCGCGACAACGGCTTCCGCCTCTATCTCGACTTCGTAGTCACCGACGAGCCGGGAAATTTCGAGCAATGTATTGGCCGGGCGAATATGACCAAAATATCGACCGTGGGCGCGCGAGACAGGCTCCCACTGATCGGCATCCTTGAGGTAGACGCGCGTGCGAATCACGTCCTCCAACTTACCGCCCAATGCCGCCAGGCTGGCGGCGATCTTGTCGAGAATGAACACGGTCTGTCCGGCGGCGTCGCCGGGACAAACAACTTCTCCCGATCCATTCGTCGCCGTGGTGCCGCTCACCAATATCCGCTCGCCGACCCGCACGGCCCGGCTGTAGCCAGCAATGGGCTCCCAAACGCTGCCCGAGTCGACGCGCCATCGGTCCGCGCGCCCCTCGACGCGTTCGGCTTTGTACACCTTCGGCAAAGTTTCGAGATGATGGCTGAGATCGCCCGAAGCCGTGAGAAAGGGCGGACGGCGGTATTCGTCGCCGCAATCGCCGTGAAGTGGCCTCGTCGTGGCCAATGCGGCTGCGATCGCGTCCTTGTCTCGCGCATCCAGGGTGAACGCGAAAGCCCTCGCATTGTCCGCGCTGTGATCGCGCTCGCCCAGCCGCGCCCCGACAACGACCGCGGCGACGGCAGGGTGATCAAGAGTCCAGCGCGTGGCGATATTGGCGAGCGAAACGTCGTTCTTGAAAGCGATTTTCGCTAGCGCTTCGAGGATACCCTGAAGCGCGGACCAACCACCGATCGCATCGACGAAGCGCTTGTATTTTGACTTACTCCAATCGGCGATGGCGCTTGGAGCCGGTTCGGGCTGGCCGAGCCAACGCTCGGAGATGAGCCCACCCGCGAGAGTTCCGTAGGCGAGCAGGCGAACGCCATGCTCCAAACAGAACGCACTCATCTCGCCGGCGGCGCGACGATCGAGCAGCGAAAACGAAATCTGGTTGGAGACCACCGGAATCCCATGCTTCACCAACACGCGCAAATGCGCAGTGTCGAAATTGGTGACGCCGATATGGCGGATGAGGCCTTCCCGCCGAAGCGCCTCGAGTTCTTTCATCGCGTCGAGATAGCCCGGGTGATCGAAGCTCCACCAATGAAATTGCATCAGGTCGATCGTCTCGACGCCCAGTCTTTTCCTCGCGCGGTCAACGCCCTCGCGGACGATCTCGCGCGTCATGGATCCCGGGACGGGGCACCATTTGGTGAACACTGCGGGACGCGCGCCGCCGGCCGGCTCGCCCGAGGCGACGCGTTGCAGGAACCGTCCGGCGATGATCTCCGCGCTGCCGTAGTGATCAGCCATGTCGAAGCTGTCGAAACCCGCGCGCGCATAGTCCAGCAGAGTGGAAGACGCCGACTCTGGATCGAGCGGACCGTTTGCGCGCTCCTGGTCTGCGACCTGCCAGAGTCCGGTGACGATGCTGCTGATTTCGAAATCGGGAGCGAGCAGGGAGCGCAAAGGGTGGGTCATCGCATGTTCGCCTTGTTCAAATCGTCTAACCTGGCCCGCGTCTTTCTCGCCTGCGGGCCGCCGCGCGAAGAAAGGTACTGCGCAGAGCATGATGGATGAGAAAAGTCGAGCGTCGCGAAGTGGGATCGCCAATGTTTCTCATTCATCCAAATGCCGCGAAACCACCGTCCGCTCTCCAATCAACCCACGCGGGCGCAACAGCAACGCCAGCGCCAGGAAGACTCCGACTGCAACGATCTTCAAGGCCGCCGCACGGGCCTGTTGCTCGGCGGGAACAATCGCGCCTATCGCGACGCCCGACGCGCTCCACAGCGCCCAGACAAGGACGCCGCCGAGGATGGCGCCACGATTGTTGCCGGAGCCGCCGATGATCAGCATCGTCCAGACCAGAAACGTCAGGCTCGAGAGGTAATTGTCGGGCGCGATGAAACCGATGAAATGCGCTTGCAGGGCGCCCCCGAGCCCCATGACCGCGCCGCCCAGCGCGAAGGCTTGCAGGCGATAGAGGCTCGGACTCTTGCCAAGCGAGGCGGCTGCGCGTTCGTCCTCGCGAATCGCACGCAGCACACGCCCCCAGGGAGACCGCACGAGCCGTTCGCTGGCGATGTAGAGCACGAACGTCAAAGCCGCGACTAACGCGAGATTGAGGCCGTTGAACAGCAGCGGTCGATCCGCGACTTCATTGAAGGGCCTCGGAATAAAGGCGATGCCATAGGGACCGCCGGTCAGCCTCTGGGCGTTGAGAGCGATGAGATGGATCGTCACCGCAACGCCGAAGGTTGTGATCGCCAGATAGTCGGATCGCAGCCGTAGGGTCGCGAAGCCGATCAAGGCCGAGGCGGTCCCCGATACGAGCATCGCACCGAGCCAGCCGGCAGCGATCGGCAATCCCCATCCCATGAGGTGCGCGTCCGTCGCGGGGGTCGTCAACAACGCTGATGCGTACGCGCCGATGCCGACGAAGCCCGCGACGCCGACGTTGAACAGCCCCGTCTGCCCCCATTGGAGGTTCAGACCGAGGCAGATGATCGCGTAGGAAAGCGCAGTCGTCAGAAAGAAGAAGGCATAGCTCGCAAAGCCGATCATTCGCGCGCCCCAAACAGGCCGGCTGGGCGGATCAACAATATGCCGATCAGCAGCACGAACGCCGCCGCCGCGCGCCATTCCGCCCCGACCGTCGCGGCCGACAGCGCCTCGGCGATGCCGACGACAAGGCCACCCATCAGTGCGCCGGGAATGCTGCCGATGCCGCCCAGGATCGCCGCCGCGAACAAAGGCAGCAGCATGTCGAAACCCATGAACGGCCGGATTTGGACGACGAGGCCAATCATCACACCGGACGCGCAGGCGAGCGCGCCGCCGATCAGCCAGGTCACGCGCACGACATGATCTACATCCACGCCCGCAACGCGGGCGAGCGCACGATTCTCGCTCACCGCGCGCATCGAGCGCCCGATCTGCGTGCGCGAAAGCACCAGATTCAGAGAGATGACCAGGATCGCCGTCAGGGCGACGAGCGCCAGTTGATCCGCCGTCACCCGTACGCCCCAACCCAAGCGGATCGCGATCTGCAATTCCCGGCTGAAATATGCGGGGCGCGAGGTGAACAGGAATTCGAGCAGGTTTCGCAGCGCCATCGAGGCGCCAAAGCTCGCCATCACGACGGTGATGCTGCTCGCCTTGTCGCGCAGCCGCGCGAATAAAGCCCAATCCAACGCGAGCGCGAGCAGCCCGGTGAGCGGCATCGCGATGAGCAACGCCAGGACAAGCCCCCAACCAAACGAGAGCGGTCCAATTGGAATCGCCGCGCCGGCAACGAGCCACCCTGAAGCGCTCGCAACGCCGAGCGCGAGATAGGCGCCCCAGGCGATGAATTCGCCATGTGCGAAATTGGCGAATCGCAGGATTGAATAGGTAAGCGTCACGCCGATCGCGCCCAGGCCGATCATCGCGCCCGTGAGAATCCCGTCGGCAAGGAATTGCAGGTTCACGCCCTAACGCCTCCGAGATAGAGTTCGGCCACGCGAGGATCGCCCCACAGCTCCGACGCCCGTCCTTCGTGGCGCTCGCGGCCTTCGACGAGGATCAAGCCGCGATCGGCGATGGCAAGCGCGGCGCGGGCGTTCTGCTCTACGAGCACGATCGCGACGCCGTGCGCGCGGATTTCGGCGAGTCGTGCGAATACGCCTTCGACGAGTTTGGGCGAAAGCCCGGCGGAGGGTTCGTCGAGCATCAGCACGCGCGGCGCGACGATCAGCGCGCGAGCGATCGCCGCCATCTGACGCTGACCGCCAGAAAGACGCCCTGCCGCAAGGCGCCGCTGGCGCGCCAGATCGGGAAAGAATCGGTAGATCTCGGCGATGCGCCCAGCGCGCTCCGTAGGCTTCAATATGCCAGCCGCCAGCAGCAGATTGTCCTCGACCGAGAGCCCCGTGAAGATGTTTTCGGTCTGCGGCACGAACGCGAGGCCGTGGCGAACCATGCGATGGGCGGGAAGGCGGGTGATATCTTCCTCGCCGAGAAAAACGCTGCCCGATTGTACCGGCGTCACGCCCGCAATAGCTTTGATCAGCGTGGATTTGCCCGCGCCGTTGGGGCCAAGCACCGCAACGATTTCGCCAGCTGCGACCGTCAGGGATGCCCCATTGACGATAGGCACGCCGGGGTCGTAGCCCGCGACGAGGTCCGTGACAGCCAGAGCCGCGCTCACGCGGCGCTCCCGCCTAGATACGCCTCAATGACGGCCGGATTGCGCGAGACCTCGGCCGGCGCGCCTTCTGTGAGCCGCTTGCCGCTCGCCATCACCATCACGCGCCCACAGAGTCGGACGACCATGTCCATATTGTGCTCGATAACGAGGAACGTCACGCCTCGTCGGTTGATGTCGAGAATGCGTGCGATGATCGTCTCGAGTAGGCTCGGATTCACGCCCGCCGCTGGTTCATCGAGAAGGATGATCGAGGGCTCGGCGATAAGCACCCGGGCGAGTTCCAGCAGTTTGCGCTGCCCGCCCGATAGGGTGCGCGCGGGTTCACGAGCGAGGCGCGAGAGCGCCATAAAATCAAGCAGAGCCATTGCTTTGTCCCGCGTCTCGCGCTCTTCGCGCGCCACGCGGCGCGGGGCGAGCCAGTTAGGGAGGATGCGCTCGCCGATCTGTCGCTGACGTCCCAGCATGACGTTTTCAACGAGGGTCATCTCAGGGAAGGGCCGGGGGATCTGAAATGTACGCCCCAGCCCCGTGGCGATGCGATGATACGCGGGGGCGGCCTGTACCTCTCGGCCTTTGATGAGGATGCGTCCAGAATTCGCAGTTAGGCTGCCCGCGAGCAGGTCAAACATCGTCGTCTTGCCGGCGCCGTTAGGGCCGATCAGTCCCGCGATTTCGCCGGGGCGCACGCTCAGCGAGACGCCGTCGACCGCCGCGAAGCCGCCGAAGCGCTTGACGAGGTTCTCCGCCACCAGGATCGGCATGGCCTCTTCCGCTTTTGGCGACTCGCTCAATTTTTCAGCTTACATTTTGTGATCACACTTGTTATGATCAAATAACAGGTCGCGTGGCGCGGCGGAAGAGGGAAAATGCTCGCGGACGGAGGGACAGGCGTGAGGCGATCGGGTCGGCAACCCTCTCGGTTGAACAGCGCGACCTCGGCGAGGCTCACGCCCGTGCCTCGAGAGACTGTCAACGATCGCGTTTATGGCGAATTGCGCCGCGCGCTGATCAAAGGTCTGTTCGATCCCGGCCAAGTGCTCACGATCCAGGAACTCGCTACGACGCTGGAAACGAGCACGATGCCGGTGCGCGAAGCGCTGAGTCGGTTGATTTCCGAGCAGGGCCTGGAGGCGATGCCGAACCGTTCGGTACGCGTGCCCCCGGTCGACGCGACGCGGCTGGAAGATCTATTGCAGGCGCGGATTGTCATTGAAGGGGCGACGCTGGCGATGGCCGCGCCCCGATTGTCGTCTCCGGATCTTGACGAACTCGAATCGCTGGTACGTCGGCACGACGCGCAGCCGCGGGCGCCTGCGGCGATTGATTTGCAGCTTGAACTCAATCAGGCCTTCCATTTCCGCATCTATCAGGCCTCGGGCTCGACCGTGATGATCCCGATCATCGAAAGCCTTTGGCTACAGTCCGGTCCCTATATCCGGGCTGCTGCGATGGCGTTCGATCCCAATAGCGAGATATCGACCTCGCATTTTCATGCCAAAATCGTCGGCGCCCTTCGGGCGAAGGACATTCCCGCCGCTCGGGCTGCATTGGCCTCGGACATCGGGCGAGCGTTTGACCTGTTGCGTGACAAGCGGCGAGGCGCCGGGGTGAAGACGCCGCAGGCGGGAGCAGCGGGATGAGCGCGCCGATCGATGACTATTTCGAACTTTACGACCTGCGCGTCGAAGTCGTCGCGCCGGCGGGAACGAAGCTTTTTTGCGGGGCGGCGCCCGGCGACTATTTCGAATTGCGCGGTGAGATGCTGACGCTGCCGCCGGGTCAAGGCATGTCGATCTATTCGATCGCCTCGGTCATCCCGTTCCTGGCGGCCAAGCAGCGCCCGACGCATGCGCACGATTGGATGACCAGCGACGCGGAAATCGCTTGTCCAGACCCGAATTGTCCAAGCCGGTTGCGGATCACCCGCATGGGTCTCAGACGCTTCAGTCATGCGCAGACAACGGCGACGCCAATGCTGGGAGCCGAAGTCCCATGAGCGCAATCGCGCAGATCAATCTTCGGCCGGACTACGAGATAACGCGCGTGATCCGCGGCGGTTGGCAACTGGCGGGCGGCCATGGCCCGATCGATCGCGAAGCGGCGATCGACGATCTTGTCGCTGCCTTCGACTCCGGCGTGACCACCTTCGATTGCGCGGACATCTACACCGGCGTCGAGGAACTGATCGGCGCCTTTCGCGCCCGCGTCGCGACAACGCGCGGAACGCAGGCGGCGCGTTCTATCCATATTCACACCAAGCTCGTGCCCGATCTCGCCACGCTGGAATCCATCGACAAGGCCTATGTCGAGCGCATAGTCGATCGCGCCCTCAAACGGCTGCGAATGGAACGGCTCGATCTTGTGCAGTTTCATTGGTGGCGCTACGCGGCGCCGGGAATGATGGATGTCATTGGTTGGCTGGATGAATTCCGCCGCGCGGGGAAGATCCGACATGTCGGGCTTACGAATTTCGACACAGCGCATCTGCGCGAAGTGCTGTTGTCCGGTGTCGATATCCTGAGCGTGCAAACGCAATACTCTGTCCTCGATGGGCGGCCGGGGAACGGCGTCGCTGCGTTATGCGAAGAGTATGGCGTCTGGTTGCTTTGTTACGGCTCGGTGGCGGGTGGCTTCCTGAGTGATCGCTGGTTGGGCGCGCCCGAACCCGTAACGCCCTTGGAGAACCGTTCGCTCGTCAAATACAAGCTCATTATCGACGATTTCGGTGGCTGGGACCTATTTCAGGAGCTGCTGCGCGCTCTGCGCCGCGTCGCGGATCGGCACGCCGTCGATATCGCCACGATCGCGAGCCGCTATGTCCTCGACAGACCGCGCGCGGCCGCGGTGATCGTCGGCGCGCGCAATCGTGCGCATGTCGATGACAACGCGCGCATCATGGCCATAGCGCTCAGCGACGCCGACGAGGCGGAGATATCGCCGGTGACTGCGCGCGCAACAGGGCCGCTCGGCGATTGTTACGAGCTGGAACGCGATTTGACCGGGCGGCATGGCTCAATCATGCATTACAACAATAATGCGAAGACATGAGACGGAGGGCGTGATGGTGAAATTGATGGGAACGACAGCGGCTTTGGCTTTGCTGCTTGGCGCAGCGCCTGCGCGCGCCGCCGACTGCTCGATTGTGGTCGGCGTCGTTATGGAGCTGACCGGCCCTGCGGGCGAATATGGTCAGGCGGGCGCGAAGTCTGTCGAAATGGCCTTCCGCGATCTCAACGACGCGGGTGGTGCGCATGGATGCAAGCTCGTCACGGACACGCGCGATTCGCAGAGCGCGGGCAACGTCGCGGTAGATGTCGCGACGCAACTCGTGCAGGTCAAGAAGGTCCCCGTCATTATCGGCGGCATCATTTCCTCTGTGTCGATCCCGATCCTGACCTCGGTGACGGCGCCGGCGAAGGTCGTGCAAGTCTCGCCTGCGTCATCCTCGCCGACGCTGACGGCTCTTGGGCGCGACGGCAAGAGCAATGGCATCTTTTTCCGCACCATTACCTCCGATGCATTGCAAGGCGTCGCGGCGGCGAAATACGCACTTGATCAAGGCTTCAAGAGGATCGCCGTCATCCACGTCAACAATGATTTCGGCGCCAATCTCTTCAAGGAATTCGCGCGCGCTTACAAAGCCCTCGGCGGCGAGATCGTCTCTGTCACGCCCTACAACGAGAAGCAATCGAGTTACCAGGCCGAGGCGACCGCTGCGATGTCGGGTGATCCTGACGGGCTCTATCTCATCAGCACGCCGGTCGATGGCGCAACCATCGCGCGCGCGTGGATCAGCCAGGGCGGCGTCGCGAAATTCCTGCTTAACGACGGCATGAACAGCCCGGACTTCATCACGAGCGTCGGCGCTAAATATCTCAACGAGGCCTACGGCACGTCCTCGGGCACAAGCCCGACCGCTTCAACCGAATATTTCAACGCCAACTACAAGGCCTTCTCCAACATCGACCCCGCCAATCCCGCGGCGGACCGCTCCTATGACGCGGGTGCGATCGTTGGCCTTGCCATCGCCGCCGCCCCCACACAGGAACCGCTCACCATTCGCGACGCCATCTTTAAGATCGAGGACCCGAACGGAACGGTTATTCACGCCGGAAAGGCGGATTTCGAGAGGGCGCTCAGCCTACTGAAAGAGGGTAAGCCGATTCGCTATGAAGGCGTAATCGGTCCGGTGTCGTTCGATAAATACGGCGACATCACCGGACCGTTCAGGCTGTGGAAGATTGCCGACGGCAAGGTGACGACGACGGGCGAGATGAGTACCGCAGACGTCAATGGATTGATCGCGAAGATCGCGAAGTAATCTGTCGCGCGACGGGATCGCGATTCGCCTTAACCCGCAGGACCACGCTTGTCTCTGCCTCCAGCCGCGACAAACTAATTGCGGGTCGACAAGGTCAACGGGACTGCGTGTGTTGCGGCTTCGAGTTGGACTATCCCGTAGAGCCGCCATCACCCTCTCCCTTAGCCCATAGAGCCTTGCAAGCAGCATTCGGCGTCGGGCGGGATCAATGCGAAGGCGGCCTTGGTCGAGTGGCGAGGGCGGGGCTCCCGAGTTACCGCGCTTTATCCAGATCGCGCTTGATCATCCACTCGCCGGCGATGCCTTTCGCTGACGCGAGCGCCACAAGCGCCCTTACCGTCAATTGCTCGCTACCCCTCGTTCCCGCGCCGACCATCTCGACGATGGCGCCAGCGAGATGATGGCTAACCGCCGCGCTATCCTCCGGCGCGACATGAACTCTGGCCCATACATTGGCGAAAGCGTCTTTCATCAACTTGGCGAGTTCTGGATCGAAAGCGCCTGAATCAAACCGCTTCGGTATCGTAATTCCTCTTCCTAAGCCTCGTGCCCGCACCTTAAGGTGCGAACCCATCGCAAGCCAACAAGCCCACGACGACGGCGCCCACACAATTCAAGCCGATCACAACGCGGCGGCTCAGCGCTCGTTTCCTTTCATCAGCGGTCTGGGCTCGTGTCTTCATCACTCGGTCTTCCTCAGCCTTGCGCCAGAGACGCCGTCGATAAACTCGATGCCGGTGTCCTGGGGGTTCGCGAGCCGCGCTCGAAAGTCGAAAGCGAAGATTCTATGGTTTGCGCCTTAATAGATGGCTTAATGCGGGGCCATCGCAGGAGATCGCGTCCAGCTCTGACCTGCGCCCGTTGAACGGGAACCTTCGCGCGTAGATCACGGCCGCGCCGGCCATCCCAACCATAGCGCCCAGGCCCTTCATTAAACTTCAACTCCGACCACCGATCGGGAGGTGGCCACATGGGTCAGTTTATTTTCGTATCCTATTGATTCGACCAAAAATTGATGTTTCCTAACTTAGGTCAATGTTACATATCTAATGCCTATGTAGAATAGAAGCTAGTCGTGGCCCATGGGCATCGTTGCACCGCGCTAAACAGCTTCAGATTCGTTGTAAGGGCTGGGATTTGTTTGGGTTGCGGTTGGCTAGCAGGGTCGTCAACCAGGCCGCATCCAGCTGCGGAACGGACGATAGCAGCAATTCCGTGTAGGGCGCGTGCGGTGGTTGGAGAATAAAGTTCTTGTTTCCTTGTTCAACAACAACGCCCCGGTGCATCACGACGACTTCGTTCGCGATTGCGCGGACCGTCGCGATGTCATGAGTGATGAATATGTAGGCGATACCAAGCTCGTGCTGCAGCCGCATCAGGAGCAGGAGAATGTCGCGCTTTACGATTTGATCGAGGGCGGAGGTTACTTCGTCGCAGATGATCAGGTCCGGTTTCGCCGCGATCGCGCGCGCGATCGCGACGCGTTGCTTTTCACCCCCGGACAGTTCGCTGGGGAAGCGGTCGAAATGCCTGTCCTGCAACTCGACAAGCCGCAGCAGTTCCCGCGATTCGCTTTCGAGCGCGTCGCCTCTCAATGAGCCATAGATATGGAGCGGCCGCCCGATGATCTTCCTCACCGTTTGGCGAGGGTTGAGCGCTGTGTCGGCGGACTGATAGATCATCTGGATGCGTCGAAGAAGGCTTCGATCTCGTGCTCGGTAGTCGTCGGCCAGGGTCTCGCCGTCAAATTTGATGGTTCCGCTGGATGGCGCAAGAAGGCCGGCGATGGTCCGGCCCAGTGTCGATTTGCCAGAGCCGGACTCACCGACGACGGCGACCGTATGTCCCTTGGGGACGTCGATCGTGGCGTTCTGAAGGACCTGCTGCTCCGCGTAGCCGGCGGAAACGTTCTCGATTCTCAGGAGGATGGCCGACTCCGAAACCGGATCTTTCGACAGATTCCGCACCGCCCACAATGACTTAGTGTATTCTTCTCGGGGCGCGGCCAGCATCGTTCGCGTCGGGGCCTCCTCGATCGTCTCGCCGTTCTTGAGAACCATGATCCGATTCGCGATTTGGGAAACCAACGCCAGATCATGCGTGATATAGATCGCCGAGAGATTGCGTGCGGCGATCAAGTCGCGGATCGCCACAAGAACCTCGATCTGCGTCGTGACGTCGAGGGCAGTCGTCGGCTCGTCAAAAACGATGAGGTCGGGATCTGACATCATGGCCATCGCCATAATCGCTCGCTGCAACTGGCCGCCTGAGACCTGGTGAGGAAAGCGCTTTCCGAAGTTATCCGGGTCCGGCAACTGAAGCTGTCGGTAGAGCGCGATTGCACGCCGGGTGGCGTCAGCGCGTGTTGCCACGGCGTTGATCACTGTGGTTTCGATGGTCTGGTCAAGCAGGCGATAGGCAGGGTTGAATGAAGCCGCGGCGCTCTGGGCTACATAGGCGATCCGCGTTTCTCTCAGTTTGCGGGTGACCGCGTCGGGCGACCGAACGAGATCGACGCCGTCGAATTCGATGCTGCCGCCTGTGATTCGACAGCCGGGCCGAAAGATTCCAGTGGCGGCGAGCCCGATCGTCGACTTGCCGGCGCCGGATTCTCCAATCAGGCCCAGAACCTCGCCATGATGAAGATCAAGGCTGATATCGCGCAGGATCGGATGGTGAACGCCGTCAACCTCACCGGTCACGTTTAGGTTGCGGATCGAGAGCAGGGGCGCTTCGACCAATTGCTCACGCCTCATCGCGAAGTCCACTTATGACATGGAGATACCAGTCGACCACCACATTGACGCTGATCGTCAAAACTGCGATGGCGGCGGCCGGAAGTAGGGGGTAATGTCTCCATAGGTGATCAGTGTTGCGTTTTCCCGGACCATTGAGCCCCAGTCTGCGGTCGGCGGCTGGATGCCGACGCCCAGAAACGACAGGGCCGAAATCGGAAAGACAAAGCAGAACCTCAGCCCAAATTCGGCGACCAGTGTCGGAAGAATATTCGGCAGCACCTCGTGGCAGAGGATCCACCATTGTCGTTCGCCGCGCAGTTGCGCGGCTTCGACATATTCCAAGACGACCACGTTCATGGCGACGGCGCGCGAGAGGCGAAACACACGCGTCGCGTCCAGAACCGTAATGATCATGATGAGATTTGGGATCGACGCCCCAAAGATCGCCAGGAGGACGAGGGCGAAGATCAGTTGCGGGATAGCCATCAGTATGCCGATGGCCCGTGACAGGAGATGATCGACCCAGCCCCGCGACAGGGCCGCGAATATTCCGAGCACCCCGCCGAGGATAAATGCGGCGATGGTGGTCACGAGGGCGATCCCCAGCGAATTGCGCGCGCCATAGATAAGTCGGCTCAGCATGTCGCGGCCTAGTTGGTCCGTGCCGAGCAGAAAATTCGCCGACCATTCCCCGAACGGCTCGGGCGCTCGGTGAGGGGTATCTCGCCTTCCATGAGCTTTGCGTGGCCGATATCGGGTGCGTCGTTCCCCGCAACCACCGTCTCGCTGGCTATGTCGCGATCGAGCCGGAAGACTTGCGCGGCGAGGTTCTGATCACCTTTGCGGAAACGACCGTCATTGGCTTCCTGTTGCGGGAACGGCTCAGGCAGTTGGATGCGCCGATCAATATTTCGATCACGACCAATCAAGCGCTCGTCGCGTGTACGCTTGCTGCGATCGGGGCTGGCCTTAGCCTGATCGACCCATTTCTGTTGCTGTCGGACATGTTTCCGTCACTGATGATCATTCCCCATCAAGCCGGCTGTTCAACTGCGCCCAAGGATCGCGTTTCCGCCCAATCGACCGCTCTCGATCGTCGCAAGGGAATTCGTGGAGACTGTCAAGGAGACGGTCAATGAGCTCATTCCGCAATCGACTCTCCTAAAGCATGCAGTGCCATCAATCGGTCAATAGTGTTGAAAAACACTATCATTGGTCAGTTCGGCGTATTGCATTGATGGCCTTTGTCGCGGTCGATGAAGCTCTCTGCGCCTCACCCCGCCATGATTGACGCTTCGACGGGGATCAGCTTGACCAGTTTCTGCAGGTTCTGGGCGATGGAGGCGAGGGGGAACTCGTCGCGGGCGCCGCAGGGACCTCGCAGTCGCAGGCGGTCGAGCCCAAGGATGCATTTACGGTGGGCGAACAGCATCTCGACTTCTTTCGCTCTCGGCGTGAGACGAGGTAGGCCTTCCACCTCACTCCGTTTCGTCGTGCTGCGCATTCCGCGGATGAGCTAACGGATCCATAGGTGAGCGGCTCGCATTCGAAGGTATATGGCCCGGCGGCCGAAGACGCTCGGGCCGCACCTGCGATTCGCATAATGTTGTGCACGGAACGAGGTTCAGACTGGCGGCGCGTCGCGTTGTCGCAGCGGATCTATCGCCGCCGCTTTGGGTCGTCGCAATTCGTCTCCAACCCCAGAATGAAGGCCCAGTGGGCCAACCACCTCAACGCCAATCTCCGATCAGGGGCTTTTTCGGGAGATAGGGCTCGCAAGCGCGTCATGTCTGGCTATAGTGATCGATAGTCACTAGATGCGGCGGTGGGTGGTGAGGAACGGAGAATGGCGGCGTCAAATCGTGAGCCTGCGACTCTGGCCCTTGGACACGCGATCGCGGGGGATCTGACCGCGGTCCTGGTTGCCGTCACGGTATATGATTCGTGACAGCGCTCGGTAAGCTTTTCCGCACGACCGCTTTCAAGCTGTCGCTGGCCTTTCTCGTCCTCAGCGCGATCGGCGCCGGACTGGTGCTCAGCGTTGTCGCCTGGCAGGTGCAGGAATTGGTCGACCAGGAGACGGCGAGCACGATTGATGCGGAAGCCGCCGGCCTGTCCGAGCAATATGCACAGGGCGGCATCCGGCAACTCGGCATTATCATCGATGGGCGCTCGCGCGAGCCGGGATCTTCGGTCTATCTCTTGACCAATTTTGCCGGCCAGCCGCTGGCGGGCAATGTCGCGCGATTGCCGCAAGGCGTGCTGGACCGGCCGGGATTTGTCGAGACGCCTTATGAAACGGTTGACCAGCCGACGGCCGATCGGCGCGCTTTGGCGAAAATCTTTCTTTTGCCTGGCGGCTTCCGGCTGCTGGTCGGTCATGACTTGCGCGATCGCGCCCGCATCGGCGCCGTCATGGTTCGCGCCTTGGCGACCTCGCTGATCTTTCTGACGGCGCTCGGCGGCCTCGGCGGCCTGTTCGTTGCGCGCCGGGTGCTGCATCGCATCGACGCGATGAGCACATCGGCGCGGGCGATCATGGCGGGCGATATGAGCCAGCGGCTCGCCGTCATCGGTTCGGGCGATGAACTCGACCGGCTTGCGCTCAATCTCAATGAAATGCTCGGCCGCATCGACGAATTGATGGCGGGCCTGCGCGAAGTTTCCGACAATATCGCCCATGATCTGCGCACCCCGCTGACGAGGTTGCGCAACCACGCCGAAGCGGCGCTTCGTCGCGAAGGCGACAAATCCGACTATCGCGCCGCACTCGAGAGGACGATCGAGGAATCCGACGGGCTCATCAAAGTGTTCAACGCGCTGCTAATGATCGCGCGGGCGGAGGCGGGCACAGAACGCGCCGGGATGAGCGAATTCGATATCGGCCAGGCGGCGCGCGGCATTGCAGAGCTTTACGAGCCTTTCGCCGAGGAAGCGGGCGTCGCGTTGCGCATCGATGTCGAGCCGGGGCTGACGGTCGTGGGAAACCGCGAACTGATCGGCCAGACCATTGCCAATCTACTCGACAACGCCTTGAAATACGGTGCGCCGGCGCTGCCGCACGCCCTGCCTTCTCTTCCGGGCCCCGCTTCTGAGGTCGGGGAGGGGCCCAGCAGGCCCGACGCGGCGCCCGCTTCGCCAACGGATGTGACTCTCAGCGTCCATCGCGTCGGCGCTGAGGTTGAGCTTGCCGTCGCCGACCATGGACCGGGAATCGCGGCGGCGGACCGCACGCGCGTGCTCGGCCGGTTCGTTCGGCTCGAGGGCGCCCGTTCGCGGCCCGGCTCGGGCCTTGGCCTGTCGCTGGCGGCGGCGGTCGCGCGCATGCATGGCGGCGCCGTGCGGCTGGAAGACAATGCGCCGGGTCTGCGCTTCATCCTCGCCTTGCCGGTGCGTCCCCGCGCTCTTCCCGAACCTGCGATGGCGAGACTGGAGCCGCCGCGATGAGCGGCGTTCTCGCCGACCTGATCCGCGCGTCGCCGCGTCTGTCGAGTCCTGCGACGGCCAAGCGTCGCCTCGCCAGCCTCATGCGGGAGGCGGGCGCCGCGCCGCTCGCTGAATTTCTCGCCCGGGCGCTGCTGCGCGATCTCGCTTTGGGTCTCGCCGATCACTCGCCCTATCTGTGGGGCCTTGTCACGGAAGATCCCGCGCGGCTCGCACGTCTGCTTGGCGCGCCGCCGCAGCTTTCGCTTGATCGTCTCGTCGCTGATATGGCCGGGCGGCGCGACGAAAGCGAAGGCGATCTCATGCGCGCGCTGCGTCTGGCCAAGCGCGAATCGGCGCTGCTGATCGCGCTCGCCGATATCGGCGGCGTGTGGGATCTTGTGGAGGTGACGGAGGCGCTGTCGCGCTTCGCCGATGCCGCCGTATCCTGTGCGTTACGTTTTCTGCTGCGCGAGAACGCCGCCGCGGCCCGGCTCGCCATCGATGCGGATGAGGCCGATCCCGAGCGCGGCTCGGGGCTCGTGGTGCTCGCGTTGGGCAAGCATGGCGCCCGCGAATTGAACTATTCGAGCGACGTCGATCTGATCGTGCTGTTCGATCCGCAGGCGCGCGCCATCCCCGAAGGCGTCGAACCGGGGCCGCTGTTCGTGCGCGTCACCAAAGCGCTGGCGCGCCTTCTGCAAGAGCGAACGGGCGAGGGTTATGTGCTGCGCGTCGACCTGCGTCTGCGACCAGATCCCGCCGCTACGGCGGTCGCGCTCTCGATTCCCAGCGCCTATTCCTACTATGAGACGCTCGGCCAGAACTGGGAGCGCGCGGCGATGATCAAGGCGCGGCCGGTCGCGGGCGACAAGGCGATCGGCGAGCGCTTCCTGCGGGAATTGTCGCCGTTCATCTGGCGCAAATATTTCGACTATGCCGCGATCGCCGACATTCACGCGATGAAGCGCCAGATCCATGCTTTCCGCGGGCATGAGCAGGTGACCGTGCCTGGCCATGACATCAAGCTCGGGCGCGGCGGCATTCGCGAAGTGGAATTCTTCGTGCAGACGCAGCAGCTCATTTTTGGCGGGCGCCGGCAGCGCATGCGCGGCGCTCGCACGCTCGACATGCTCGCTGAATTGCACGCCGACGGTTGGGTGAGCGCGGAGGCGGTGAAGGAATTGTCGGAGGCTTATGAATTCCTTCGGCGCGTCGAACATCGGCTGCAAATGGTCGCCGACGAACAGACGCAGCGCCTGCCGTTCGAAGCGCTCGAACTGACGCGTTTCGCCAAATTCTGCGGCTATAACAGCCTCAGTCGTTTCAGCGACGACGTCGTCAAGCATTTGCGCGACGTCGAGACCCATTATGCGCGCCTGTTCGAACATGCGCCGGGCCTCGATGTGAGCGCCGGCAGCTTGGTCTTCACCGGCGTCGTCGACGATCCCGAGACGCTGACGACTTTGCAGCGCCTTGGTTTTCGAAGACCCGAGCAAGCCGCCGAGACGATCCGCGGCTGGCATTTCGGGCGCCGGCTCGCCGTTCGCGGCGCGCGTGCGCGCGAAGTGCTGACCGAGCTGACGCCCGCCTTGCTCGACGCCTTTTCGCGATCGGGCGATCCCGACGCCGCGCTGGCGGCGCTTGACGCCGCGCTCGGCCGGATGACGGCGGCGGTGGAATTATTCTCGATCCTGCGCTCCAACGCCGAGTTGCGCGAATTGTTCGGCGACATCCTGGGCAGCGCGCCTCGCCTCGCCAATGTCATCGCCACGCGCCCGCATGTGCTCGATGGCGCGATCGATCCGGCGCGCGCGACGCTGATCGCCGAAGGCCTGGATGAATCCTTGGTTGCGCGCCGCATCGCCGCCTATGTCGCCAGCGCGGCGACGATCGAGGGCGTGCTGGACCGGGCGCGCGATTTCGCCGCCGAGGAAATGTTTCTGATCGGCGTCCGGCTGCTTTCCGGCGTGCTCGATCCTGATCAGACGGGGCGCGCCTATAGCGCGCTCGCTCAGGGGATAACGGGCGTGCTTCTCACCCATGTCATGGCCGCTTTCGCACTTGAATATGGCCATTTGCCGGGCGGTCGCGTCGCGGTGCTCGCGCTGGGCAAGCTCGGCTCGCGCGAGATGACCGCCGCCTCGGACCTCGACCTGATCCTGATCTATGATTTTGCGGAAGACGGCGAGTCGGACGGGCCGCGCCGGCTCGGCGCGGGGCAATATTATTCGCGCCTGACGCAGCGCTTGCTCGCCGCGCTGACGGCCCCGACCAAGGCCGGGCGGCTTTATGAGGTCGATTTGCGCCTACGTCCCTCGGGACGCAAGGGGCCGGTGGCGACGCAATTCGCCGGCTTCGTGCAATATCAGCGCGACGGGGCGGAGACGTGGGAGCATATGGCGCTGACGCGCGCCCGTGTGATCGCTGGGGACGCGGAATTGGCCGGGGAGATCGAGGGCGCGATCGCCGCGACACTCTGCGCGAGGCGCGCCCGCGCCGCTCTCGCCAAGGACGTGCGCGACATGCGCGCGCTGATCGCGCGGGAGAAGGGCGATGCCGACCCCTGGGATTTGAAGCTCGTTTCGGGCGGACTGCTCGACATCGAATTCATCGCGCAATTTCTTGTGCTGGCCTGCGCGTATGACCGGCCCGCGATTCGCGACGTCTCGACGCGCGCCGTCCTCGTGAAAGCCGGCGCGGCAGGCTTGCTGACGCCCGCGCAGGCCGAAGCCCTGACGAATGCGCATCGCCTGTTCACCGACACGACGCAGATCATGCGCCTCGCCGTCGATGGGCCGTTCGATCCGGCCTTGGCCGCCGGCGGCGTCAAACGCCGCATCGCCGCCGCCGCCGCATTGCCCGATTTCGACGCGCTGGCGGGCGCGATCGTCGAGGCGCGCGAGAAGGCGCGGGAGGTTTTTCGCGACGTGTTGGGGACGGGGAAGCGGCGATGATCGAGTCTTGTGAATCCCCCCACCCCCAGCCCCTCCCCGCAAATGCGGGGAGGGGAGGCGCCAAGATTTCCCCGTGCAACGGGGAGGGGTTAGGGGTGGGGCGGAGCGTCGGTATAAGCGGACCCATAGAAGGTGCTATATTTCTGCGCGCTCCGTGCGTCCCGCCGAGAACTCAGCATCAAACCGAGCGATCCCCCAACATGAGCCTTGAGTCCGTCCGCGCCTTTCTCGTGCAGAATGCGCCCGACCTTCACATCATTGAAAGCGATGCGAGCACCGCGACGGTCGCGCAGGCGGCAGCGGCGCATGGCGTCGCGCCGCGCCAGATCGCCAAGACGCTGTCGCTGCGGATCGGCGAGCAGGTTGCGCTGATCGTCGTGGCGGGCGATGCGCGGCTCGACAACCGGAAATTCAAGGCGGCCTTCGGCGCCAAGCCGCGCATGCTTGACGCGGTCGAGGTGGCCGATATCACTGGTCATCCCGTCGGCGGCGTCTGTCCGTTCGGCCTGGCGCGGCCGCTGCCGATCTATTGCGATTCCTCGTTGCGGGATCTTGGCGAGGTCGTGCCTGCGGCGGGCGCGGTGAACGCCGCCTTGCGCATCGATGCGCTGCGCCTCGCCGACCTCGTCGGCGCGCAATGGGTCGACGTCTGCCAGGATCTCTAGGGCGAGGCGCGTGACCATCCGCGCGATCCTGCGGTTTCCCGATCCCCGGCTGCGGTTGGCGGCCGCGCCGATCGTCGCCTTCGACGAGACGCTCGCCGCCTTGGCGGACGAACTCCTCGCCGCGATGCGCGCCGCGCCGGGGATCGGCATTACGGCGCCCCATATCGGCGTTCTGCTGCGGCTCGTCGTGATCGAACTTTCCGCCGCCGACGGCGCTCGGATTTATGCGAATCCGTGCATCGAATGGGCTTCCGCCGAGCGCGCCCGCCACGAAGAGGGCAGCGTCTCGATGCCGGGCGTCATCGAGACGATCGAACGGCCGGCGCGCGTGCGCCTGCGCTATCAGGACCTGACCGGCGCGACGCGCGTCGAGGAGGCCGACGGCTTGCTGGCGGTTTGCTTGCAACACGAAATCGACCAGCTCGACGGCATGTTCTGGATACAGCGGCTGTCGAAGCTGAAGCGCGATCGCGTGGCGAAGCGGTTCGAGAAGATGGGGCGGGCGGGATAGGGCGCTTGCAAGCGCCGCCGCGCCGGCCTCAAGGCATCAACTGCCCGCCATTGACCTCGATGATCTGGCCGACGACATAGCCGCTGAGCATTTCGGAAGCGAGAAACAGAAAGGCGCCAACGCATTCTTCCGGCGTCCCGACGCGGCCGAGCGGTATTGTGAGACGCTGCGTCTCGAGCTGCGCGGCGCTCGTGTAGCGGTCGTGAAACGGCGTCGCGATCACGCCGGGCGCGACCGCGTTGACGCGGATTTTCCTGCCGATCAATTCCTTGGCGTGACCGCGCGTCAGCGTTGAGACGAAGCCCTTGGCCGCTGCGTAGATGACGGCGCCATTGCCCCCGCCGTTGCGCGCCGCGACGGAGGTCGTGTTGATGATGAAGCCGCCCTGGCGTTCCAGCCAGGGCGCCGCCGCGCGAGTCACCCGGAGGATCGAGCGCACGTTGAGATCGATGACGTCCTGAATATGCTCGTCGCTCGCCTCAAGCGAGGGCAGCCGGCCCAGCATCAGGCCGGCATTGTTGATGAGGCCGTCGATGCGGCCAAAATGAGCGGCGGTCTCGCCGACGATGCGCGCGCATGCGGCGGCGTCGGTGACGTCGCCCTGCACCAGCAGCGCCTCGGCGCCCGCGCTCGCGATCTCCCGCGCGAGCGCTTTGGCCGGCGTCTCGCTGGAATGATAATGGATCGCGACGCGCGAGCCCTGCGCGCCAAAACCCCGCGCCAATGCGGCGCCGATGCCGGTGGAAGCGCCGGTAATAAGCACGACCTTGCCCGCGAGGTCGGGAATGATCGGATGTATGGGAGCGTCGGAAAGCGCCATAGGTTTCGAGCCTCGATGAGAGCGTTTGTATGATGTCATTGTCTCTTTCGGACGCTGGCGTCAAACGACCGGCCCGGGAGACGCCTCGCGGCCGTCGAACCCTTCACGCCGAAGGCGGCAGGCCAACGCCCGCGAGGCGCAAGACGCTGCGGATCACCGCCTCCGCGTCCGCGCCAGCGTCGACTTGCCTGTCGATCATCAGCAAAGCGAGGCCATGCGCCAGGGACCACAGGAACAGAGCGGCGACGGGGAGTTCGTCGGCCGGCAGGCGCGTTCGCAAGCCCGCCACCACCTTTTCATAAGCGCGCTCGCGCAGCGCGTGAACGGCCTGGCTACCTTTGGAGGCGTCGCGAAATCCCTCGCCGAACATCAGCCGGTAGAGCCCGGGGTTGGCGCGCGCAAAGGCGATATAGGCGTGCCCGGTCGGGGCGAGCTGGCCCTCCGCATGGATCGGAGCGGCTTCAAGCCCCTCAGTCAGCTCGGTGAATCCTTGTTCGGCCAGAGCGACGGCGATGGCATCGAGGCTGGAGAAATGGTGGTAGACAGAGGGTGCCGAGACGCCGACGCGCCGCGCGAGTTCGCGCAGGCTCAGCGCCGCCGGCCCGCGCTCCTCCAGCAGCGTCCGCGCGGCGTTAAGGAGCGCCTTGCGCAAATCGCCATGGTGATAGCGGTCGTCAGCGCGCGTCGCGGGGGACGGCATGGCTTGGGGCGCTCCGTATCTTTACATCGTTAGGATGATAGTCTATCAAGCGCCGTCGCTCGTCAAACAAAACACGGGACGCCGCCATGTCGCATATTCCCGCTTATGTTTATGTGCTGTTCCTGGCGCTGTTGTGGATGGGCGTCGCGCGTTGTTATCCGCGCACCATCCGCGTCGAACGTCTCCTCATTCTGCCGGCGCTGATGGTCGTGCTAGGCGTGCGAGGGTTTTTCGGCCTGTTTCCGGCGCCGGTTCTCGCCGATCTCGCGGCGGCGTTGGCGGGCGGCGCGATCGGGCTGGCGATCGGCTGGCGCCATGCCGGGCGCTGGGCCATCGGGATCGACAGAAGCGCGCAGACGATCGCAACGCCCGGCGACGTCATGATGCTCGCCATCATCCTGGGCGCGTTCGTCTTCGAATTCGTCCTCCATTACGGCGTTGAGTCGCATGCCGGATGGACCGAGGTTTTGCCGATCGAGCTGCTCGCGGCGGCCTTGTCGGCATGGTTCGCAGGCATGTCGATCGGCCGCAACGGCAATCTGGCGCTGCGCTACTGGAGCGCGGCGCCCGAGCCGGTCGGCGAGAATATGCGCGTGCGATGAGAATCGCCCATTGAAAACGAGCGTGCGGTACGGATGCCACATGCGATCGTCGCAGCGAAACATTCGCTCGGCTCGGACTTGTTTATCTTTTGACCGGCTCCCTATATGAGGGCGCTCCAATCACGAAAAGTTGACGCCAAGAGCGCGCGTCATCGGCACGAAGGACAGTCCGCCGCATGAATCGAATTCTTTTGGCGCTCGTGGTGTTGGCCGCCGCCGTTGGCGGCGCGGCGAGCTCGAATCTTTTCAAACTTCCCTTTCCCGCCGCGGTTCTTTTTGTCCTGGCTGGCGTGTTGGCGCTGCTCCTGGTTTTGAGGCTGTTGCCTCTGGGGGTGCGCCGGCCCGTGGTTTTTCTGCTGACCTTGGCGATTCTGGCGGGACTCGGCGGCGGCCTCTATTATTTTCAGTTTGTCATCAAACCAGACATGGTCAAAGGCTTCATCTCCGCCGCCTTCGCGCCCAAGCCGTCGGCGGTGTCGGCCGAGCCCGCGAAAATGGAAAAATGGACGCCGCAGATGCCGGCCATCGGCAGCTTGCGCGCATACCAGGGCATTGACATCGCGCCGCAGGTGGCCGGCGTCATCAGCGCGATTCACTTCAAGTCGAGCGACGATGTCGCCGCCGGCGCGCCCCTTCTTCAAATCGATGATTCTGTCGACCAGGCGGATTTGAAGAACGGAATGGCGCAGCTCAGGAATGCCGACGCGACGCTCGAACGCCAGCAGACGCTGGTGCAAGGCGGCAATACCGCGAAGTCGCAAGTCGATTCGGCGGTCGCCGCTCGCGATTCGGCCGCCGCGACCGTCGAGCGCACGCGCGCCATCATCGCCCAAAAAGCCCTCGCGGCGCCCTTCGCGGGACGCCTTGGCATCAGCAAAGTCGATGTCGGGCAGTTTTTGGCGGTCGGCACGAGCGTCGTCACCCTGCAGCAACTCGATCCGATCTATGTCGACTTTCAATCGCCCGAACAGTCGTTGCGCACATTGGCGGTCGGCCAACAGGCGACGATGACGCTGGACGCGTTTCCGGACCGGACATTTACCGGCAAGATCGCCGCGATCGATGCGCGCATCAGCCAGGACACCCGCAACCTGCTGGTGCGCGCCGAATTCCCCAATCCCGATCACAAGCTTCTGCCTGGCATGTTCGCCAATATTGCGGTGACGACCGGCGCGCCCGCCGATGTCCTGACTTTGCCGCGCACGGCGATCATCTTCAGCCTCTACGGCGACAATGTTTTCGTGGTCAAGCCGGCGCCGCCTAAGGCTAGCGAAGCGCAGGCGGCGGGGAAAGACGACAAACCCAATCTCATCGCCGAGCGGCGCTTTGTGCGGGTCGGCGACACCCGCGGCGAGCGCGTGTCGATCCTCGAAGGCGTGAACGCAGGCGAGCTCGTGGTCACCTCCGGCCAGATCAAGCTCCAGCCCAATGGGCCGGTCACGATCGACAGCACGGCCGGCCTGCCGACGCCGGCGCAAACGCCCAAGCCGTGAGCCTCGAGCGATCATGAACCGCTTCACCGATCTTTTCATTCGCCGGCCGGTTCTCTCCACCGTGGTCAGCCTGCTCGTTCTGCTGGTTGGCGCCATGGCGGGCCTTAAATTGCAGATCCGCCAGTTTCCCGAGATGTCGAATACGACAATCACGATCACGACGACCTATCCCGGAGCCAATGCGGATCTGATCAAGGGATTCATCACGACGCCGCTTGAGCAGGCCGTCGCCAGCGCGGAGGGCATCGACACCCTCGTTTCGAATTCGCAGCAAAACGTCTCGACGATCACCTTGAATCTGCGGCTGGACGCCAATCCGGACCGCGCCGTGGCCGACGTGCTCGCCAAGACCAATCAGGTGCGCGGCGTTCTGCCGCGCGACGCCAACGACCCGATCGTCATCAAGCAGACGGGCCAAGGCTTCGCCCTGATGTATATATCGTTCAACTCCAAGGTGATGAATTCTTCGCAAATCACCGATTATCTGACGCGCGTCGTCCAGCCGCGCCTGCAAACGATCGACGGCGTCGCCACGGCGCAGATCTTGGGCGGCCAGACGTTCGCAATGCGCATCTGGCTTGATCCGACCAAGATGGCCGCGCTCAGCGTGACGCCCGCCGACGTGAGCCGGGCGCTCAGCGCGAATAATTTCACGACGGCGGCGGGAGAGATCAAGAGCGACTATACGCAGGTCAGCGTCAATGCGCTCACGTCGCTCGACAATGCGCAGGCCTTCGGGCAGCTCGTCGTGGCCACGCGCGGCGACGCGCTGATCCGCCTCGGCAATATCTCGAAAATCGAATTGGGTCCGGAAAATTCCGACAGCTCGTCGGTCTTCGACGGGCTGAAGGCGGTGTTTATCGGCATCTACGGAACGCCCGAGGCCAATCCGCTAACGGTTATCGATGGCGTTCGCGCCGCCATGCCCGACATCCAGCGCCAATTGCCCACCGGACTGCAATCGGCGATCGCCTATGATTCGACGCAGTTCATTCGCGCCTCGATCTATGAAGTCGCCAAGACGCTCGCCGAAGCCGCGGTCATCGTCATTGTCGTGATCTTCCTGTTTTTGGGCAATTTCCGCTCGACGATCATCCCGATCGTGACGATCCCGCTGTCGCTGGTCGGCGTGATGATTGCGCTGCTTGCGCTTGGCTATTCCATCAATCTGCTGACCCTGCTCGCGCTTGTGCTGGGCATCGGCCTGGTGGTCGACGACGCGATCGTCGTGGTCGAAAACATCCACCGCCATATCGAAGACGGCATGACGCCGTTCGATGCGGCGATAAAAGGCGCGCATGAAATTGCACTGCCTGTCATCGCGATGACGATCACGCTGGCGGCGGTTTATGCGCCGATCGGCTTCGTTTCGGGCGTCACCGGCGCGCTATTTCGCGAATTCGCCTTCACTCTGGCGGGCGCCGTCGTGGTCTCCGGCTTTATCGCGCTGACGTTGACGCCGATGATGTGTTCGAGGCTGCTGAAGCATCAGACCGGGGAGAGCGGCGGATTCGCGCGTTTTCTTGATCGTCGCTTCGAGGGCTTGCGCCGCGTCTATCAGCGCCGGCTGCACAGCACCTTGAATTTTCGCGCGCTGACCTTGCTGATCCTCGTCGGCGTTCTCGGGCTGACCGGCCTCCTCTATATCTCGACTCCAAAAGAACTCGCCCCTGAGGAAGATCAAGGCGTCGCCCTCGCGCTCGTCAAGACGCCGCAAGTCGCCAATCTCGACTATCTCGAACAAGCGACGCAGACGCTGTACGAAAAAGTGCGCGACATTCCCGAAGTCGCGCATGTCTTCACCATCAATGGTCTAAACGGCGTGCGGTCCGGCTTTGCGGGCATTCTCTTCAAGCCCTGGGACGAGCGTGTCCGCAGCGCGAAGCAATTGCTCGCCGCGATGGGGCCGAAATTTCTGGAAATCGCCGGCGCGCAAGTTCTCGCCTTCTCGCCGCCCGCGCTGCCCGGCTCAACCGGCGGGCCGCCGATGCAGTTTGTCATTCGCACGACCGGCGACTTTCAGACTCTGGCCAACGTGACCGCCCAATTGCAGAAAGAAGCGCGTGAAAGCGGCCTGTTCCTGTTTACCGATACCGATCTGAAATTCGACACGCCGCAATATCAATTCAAGGTGGATTTCGACAAGGCGAACCGCATCGGCGTCAATATGCAGGACATCGGCACAGCTTTGTCGACGATTCTGGGCGGCAATTACGTCAACCGGTTCAATCTCTACGGGCGCAGCTACGAGGTCATCCCGCAGGCGCCGCGCGAATTCCGGCTGACGCCCGATTGGCTGACGCGCTATGAAGTGCGCACCAGCAATGGTGAACTCGTGCCGCTTTCGACAGTGGCGAGCGTGACCCAATCGGTGCAACCCAATGCGCTGACGAGTTTTCAGCAATTGAATTCCGCGACCCTTTCAGGCGTGCCGTTCCCCGGCCGCACGCTCGGCGAGGCGCTCGATTTCCTCAAGGAGAAGGCCGAGAAAATATTCCCTGAGGGCTACACCTATGATTTCCAGGGCGATTCCCGCCAATACGAGCAGGAAGGCAATGCGCTGGTCTATACCTTCATCTTTGCGCTGATCATCATCTATCTCGTGCTCGCCGCGCAATTTGAGAGTTTCAGGGATCCGCTCATTATTCTGATCGCGCTGCCGACGGCGATGTTCGGCGCGCTATTGCCGCTCAATATTGGCGGCGTCCTGGGCGCGACCAGTATCAATATCTACACGCAGATCGGCCTGGTCACGCTGATCGGCCTGATATCCAAGCACGGCATTCTGATGGTCGACTTCGCCAATCACCTGCAGATGGACCAGGGCTTGTCGCGCCGCGAGGCGATCGAGCGGGCGGCGGGCGTGCGGCTGCGCCCGATTCTGATGACCACGGCGGCGATGGTGGTGGGCATGCTGCCGCTGATCCTGGCGGCGGGCGCGGGGGCCCGCAGCCGCTTTTCGATCGGGCTGACGATCTTTGCGGGCATGAGCATTGGCACGCTGTTCACGTTGTTCGTGACGCCGGCGGTCTACACATTTGTCGCGCGCGATCATCGCCTGGGGCATGGCGCGGCGGACTCTCACGCCGCGCCAGCCGACGATGCGCCGCATCCCTTGCGGCCTTCTTCTGTTGGCGAAGTGAAGGAAGCGGCGGAATAGCGAACGCGTCGCGCGGCGCTTACCTTTCCAGCCATTTCAGCGCGCCTCGGCCCGCCGCCGCGCCTGTTGCAAAGCACGCCTGCAGGAGATAGCCGCCTGTCGGCGCTTCCCAATCGAGCATCTCGCCAGCCGCAAAGACCCCAGGCAGGCGGCGCAACATGAAATTGTCGTCGAGTTCGCTCCATGCGACGCCGCCGGCGCTTGAGATCGCGCGCGCGATCGGCGCGACGGCGGTGAGGCGAACGCCGGCATGCTTGATACGCTGCGCCAGCGCGGCGGCGTCCGAGGGCGGAGGGCCCGCTTCGCGAAGAAGCGCTATTGCGATCGGCGCCAGGCCGACCGCCTTGCGCAGGAAAGTCGCAAAGGATTGTGCGCCGCGCGGCTGCTCAAGTCGCCGCGTCAGCGCGTCTATGGCGATATCCGGCTTGAGGTCGATTTCCAGCAGCGCCTCGCCATGCGCGTTGATCGCCTCGCGCAACGGCGCGGAAAGCGCATAAACGGCGCCGCCTTCCAGCCCCGTCGCTGTCACGACAGCTTCGCCGCGAACGCGGGCGCCATCAAAGCTCATGGCGATCGATTTCAGCGGGGTCCCTGCGAAGCGCTCTTTGAACGGCGCCGACCAACCCACCTCAAGGCCGCAATTGGCCGGCTGCAACGGCGTGGTTTCAACACCGACCCTCTGCAACCCTTCCACCCAGGCGCCATCCGACCCAAGACGCGGCCACGAGGCGCCGCCGCAGGCGAGAACGATCGCATCGGCGCTCTCATCAAGCCGCCCTTGCGGTCCGTCCAGAATGGGATTGCTGGCTTCGCCAAAACCGAGGAAACGGCAGCGAGGACGCAGCTCGACGCCGAGCGTTGCAAGCCGACGTAGCCAGGCGCGCAGCAGCGGCGAGGATTTGAAGCTTTTGGGAAAGATGCGCCCGCTCGTGCCAACGAAGGTTGGCTCACCGAGCGCCGCGCACCAGTCGCGTAAAGCTTCCGGCGGGAAGGCCTCGATGGCGGACGCAAGATGGTGCGCCGCCGCGCCATAGCGCTTCAAAAAGTGGTCGGGCGGATCGCTATGCGTCAGATTGAGGCCGCCGCGTCCCGCCAGCAGAAACTTGCGCGCGGGCGATGCCGCCTGATCGAATATGGCGACGCGGCGGCCTGCCCGCGCGATGACTTCAGCCGCCATCAGCCCCGCGGGGCCGCCGCCGATGACGATCGTGCGAGCGCTGCGGGAGTGGTCCATGAGCAAGTGGTCTCGCGGTTTCCTGAGCGCGCGCCGATAATCCGAACCCCGTCGCCATCGACATGAACAACGATATCAGAATCGTCGACGGCGGTAGCGCAGATCGCCAAATTCCGGCGGTGGGGGCTCCGGCCGCGTCAAGGCGGCCGTGATTGACGGCCTAGTCGAGGATGCGCTGCTCAGTGAGGCGGCCCGCCTCGGAAATCGGGCGCGTGGAACGTCGACAGCCGCTTGAATGCGCCATCGATCGCAGCGCGATCTCCGGGGGCCAGGGCCTCTATCCGCCCTTTGACATAACCGAGGACCTTTTTCCAATCGCCTCCGTGCAGGCAAACAGCCTCTTCGAAAAACCTATTAAGTAAATTCAATTTGATCTCTTCGGGAGGCATGACGAATCCGCTTTTACTCGCTGATGCACAAATATGAACAACGGCGGTTCAAATCAATCGCTTCCGGTATGCCGCCGACTCACCCATGTTTGGCGGAGCGAATCGACAATCCAGAGCGCCAAGATGAGCGGCCCAGCAGCCCATAAATCCGACAATACGATCCGCGTCGTCATCGTCACGAATAACGAGCAGCTTCTACATGCCTATGCCGTGCGGAGCATCTGCTTTATGGAGGAGACCGGACTCGCCGCACGGCGAGCTTTCGATGGCAATGATTTTCAGGCGACGCATATCGTCGTCTATGCGGAAGACGAGCCCATCGGAGCCTGCAGAATACGTTGGTTCAATGGTTTTGCCAAGGTCGAGCGGACGGGGTTCCGTCAAGCCTACCGCAATGTGCGTGTGATCAAGCAGATGACGGACTTCATCTTCGCGCACATCGCCCGCAAGGGCTATTCTAAGGTGGTGACGCTGGCCAAGCCTAAATATGCGACGATATGGGTTCGTATGTTCGGATTCCGTGAGGTCAGGGATCGACCGCCTACATTGTCGGGAGACGGGGAGCCGTTTCTCGAATTGGTTAAAGACCTGTCGCTGCCCGCCGACGCAATTTCAATCGATACCGATCCGAACGTTCTTTTCCGGGTGGAGGGATCCTGGCATGTGCCCAGCGCATTCGAAGGCGGTGATGGTTGACGCCTTGCGCCGGAGCCCGTGGGCTCCGGACCCCGAAGACGAGCTCCGATCCGCTGGCGAGGCGGCGGATTTCAATTCTCCATCCACCTTGATCCCGGACATAACAAGCCAAGACCATGAACCGCTCGCGCGCCGGCCGCTAAAGATTGAAAAGCCTCTGGTAGCCTTCGTTGAACGGAGAGTCGCGGCCCACTTCGAGAGTCATCTGCTTGGCGAACCACGGATTGTCCGCGCTCAGAAGAGACAAAAGCAAATCGAAGACGACCTGCACGGGTTTGGCCTGGAGACGCTCGGTCAAGGCCGTCAAATAGAGCGGGATCGCGACCGTACAGTCGAGGTCGAGCCGAATGAATGCGGGCTCCTGAACGTTATAGCTGGCGAGCAGGCCGATGCCGAGGCCAGCCTTGACCATCATGGCGTAGGTGATCGGAGCATCGCAGCGATGCGAGACGGTCCCGCGTTCAACGAGGTTTCGCCACGGGCTCCAAACCTCCACCTTCGACGAATATCGATCAGAATCGATGAACAGATGATTCTGAAGATTGTCGGGCGTCGGCAGACCCATTCTCTCGACATAGGATCGGCTGACGAGCGGCATGTAGCGAAACGTCCCCATGCGCACCGACGTCAAATCCTGATGACTCTCCCGCGCAAATCCGACCATCAGGTCGGTCTGGTTTTCGACCAGGCTGAGATAGTTCTGGGGGCTCTTCAACTCCACGCGAATGCGAGGGTGGTCTAGCGCCAACCTCCTCAGGCCAGGAACAACGAATATGACGCCGATCCCATCGGTAACGCTGAGCCGCACGGTGCCTTCCGCCTGGCCGAGTTCGGCGCGAAGATCGTTGGTGAGCGTATGGATTTCCTGGTCGACTCGTTGCAGCGCCTGAGCCAATCCCTCGCCTCTTCGGGTGAGGGCCGCGCCGGTCTTGCTGAACACGACAAGCTGAGCGCCGATCGCGTCCTGCAGCCGCCTGATCTCGCGCCCCGCGGTCATCCGGCTGACGCCTAGTTCGTCGGCCGCCCGATTCAGGCTCTTGGCCTTCGCCACCGCAAGAAAAGTGCGCAATTCCCCCCAGTAGCGACCGCTTAGCAGACTCCCGTCTTCGATCGCCAATTTGCTAATGGACGGTGCTCCAGTCCTGAAGGGATGGTCCATGACAATGTTCCCGGCAATCGGTTGGGCGCCGCTGACGAACGATGCGGCGACGTCCAAATATCGGCTTCGCTGCGCAGAATTCCTGGCAGTCGAATTAAGTATACGCGTTCTAACAGAACACATGCTGGCGGCGAGAAAATGAAATGGTTAATTCAAATTAAATGCTTGATCCACAAGTAATTTATTTCACGGCGCTCGCCCGATGGACGGGCGTTGGCGCCCTCATGCCATTTTTGGCGGTTGCGGCGACCTTCACAGTGGTCCGGCTTTGCAAGCCGGAAATCGAGTGCTTCCTAGCAAGTCGCGATCAGTTGTTTTCGCAGAGTTTCCGATCCATTGCCGTGCGGCGTTTCGATCTGGCTCACGGCCGTCTCTCAATCTTCACCGCGCATAGCGCAGCCAGTCGAAAGTCACGATGGATGGTTTCGGTTGGCGCTTTGAGGGGTGTGAAAGACTGGCGTTGGCGATTGATGCACATTTTTGAACAGTCGCTGTTCAAATGGATCGCTTCCGATACGAAAGCTCATGCCTTAACTCATTATTGTTATCTGCGGCGCGGGGCGAAAGCATGGCGCGCCGGGACACGGCGATTTGGTCGCGGCCAAGAGCCGGGATTACGCGGGGAATGCGCCTTGCTCATCAGCGCGTCGGAACCGATGCCCATATCATTCAATCGGCTTGGGGGAGCCGGAATGTCAAGTCTGGGCACAGGAGACCTCGTTCCAGATTATGACCCTGAACGCCGCTGGGAACGAATCATCGCCGCAATATTCGACGCGGCGCAGACGGACTGCGGCGGGTGACTGCCGATTCGACAATGACCTCAATCAGCGACCTGCGAAAATTGGCGGATCAGCTTGAGGAATGCGCTCAAGCCGGCGCGGGCGCTCAATTGTCGCCACATTCGACCGAGCTTCTGCTTGGCGTCATCCATACCCATTACGATAGCGATGAGGCGGCGCGGCGAACGATCGTCGAGCATGGGTTTCGCATCGTTGCCGCCGACGCCGAAGGCGAGTCTGAGGAAATTCTGGGGAGCGCCTCCGATCTCTCGATTGCGAGAGCGATGTTTGACGAGGCCGTCAGACAAAAACTTGATCGGAAGATCAGCTTGAAAAAGGGCTCAGACGTCCTCGACGAAATACGATAGCGAGCGTGAATCGCACGACTCAGGCGCTCTCTGCCAAGCCCGCCTCGTCGCGCGTCACTCTAACGATTGAACCGGATCGGCACAGTCAGCGTAATGACGTGGCCGTGACCAAATTCGGGCGGCGGGAACGGAACCGGGCTGCAGCGACGGGGCAGCGCGACAGCCTCCGCGTCAAGCGCGGGATCGCCCGATGATGCGACAAGGCGCTCGGAGATCACGAGGGCGAGCAAACTCAACGACGCTGCGGCGAGGCGCCAGAGCGGATTTGTCCGTCGCCCACTCGCACGTGCGCCGTTCACGCGTCCGCCGCCTCTTCCATCGTCTTCGCGCTCAGCGCCTCGGTCTGGCGCAGACGCTCAAAGCGATCGAGCTGATCGGCGAGAAGCTCCCGCTTATTGTCACGCGCGACGAAGACCTTGAACATCGCGCCGCCGTCCAGGTTGATGAACTGAAGCGAGCAGGAGCGACGCTTGAAGAAAGGCCTGTCGATGAAATAGATCGCCGCGCAGCGATCGGCGCGGATATGCCCGCCGAGCGGGCTGTCGCCATGAATGTTGAAATAGCCTCGCCCCGCCTCTCCCGGCGGCAGTTCGGCCTTCGTTTCGAAAACGCCGTCCTCGGTATGGACGATGAACATGACCGGCCCCCAGGTCGTCAGTTCACGCCAGACGGCCTCGAATCGCGCGCCGGCCGCGGCGAACGCCGCGCCAGCCGGCAGACGATCGAAGACCGCGCGCAGCGGCGCGCCATGGCGGCGCGCGATCTCATCGAGGACGCCATCGGGCTCGACCGCCAGCGCCGCGCGAATCGCCTGGTCTGTTTCGGCGGATAGGGCGAACATGGTCATATCCTCAGGCGACATCTTGCAGGCGAGGATTCCTAATGAGCTGGATCGTCTCAAAACCCTCGAATTCGGGATGGCCGAGATGCAGCGGTTTATTGCCGCCAGCTTTGGCGTGAGCGGCGCGGAACTGTTCCGATTGCGTCCAGGCGGCGAACATCTCCTTGTCAGCCCAGAGCGTGTGCGAAGAGTAGAGCGTGTGATCGTCTCGCTCGGGTCCGCGCAACAGTCGGAATTCGATGAAGCCTGGCAATTGATCGAGATAGGTCTCGCGCGAAAGCCAGAGATGCTCGAAGGCCTTCTCTTCGCCTTTGATGACCTTGAACCGATTCATGGCGATAAACATCTTGCAACTCCGTGAGGTAAAATAGCGCTGGGGATCAGATCATTTCGAAGCGAATTTGATGGTCAGGCCGGCTTTGACGGTGATGCCGGCGTTGGGTTCGACGTCGAGAAATTGGGTGTATTGCTTGTTGAACAGATTGGTGATGCTCAGGTCGCCGCTGACCCGATCGTTGTAGGCATAGGACGCGAAGAGGTCGACGAGGCCATAGGCGGCGCTCGGCAGGGGTGTCGTTCCGTCGCTGTCCGCAGCGATCGGCACGTTTTTCGCACTGGCGCCGACCAGCGTGAAGCGACCGCCGACGGTTAGCGAATTGTCGTTGAGGAAGCGGAACCCCAGCGTCGTGCTGGCTCGATAGGGGGGGACGGTGGCGAGCGCCAGGCCGTCGACCAGATTCTTGCCGTCGATCGCCGAGCCAGCGACGGAAAGGAAGCCACGGCCCCAGTCGTAAGCGCCTTCGAGCTCGACGCCCTGAAGCCGCGCCTTGGCGACGTTGACATATTGATACGACGTGATGGGAAAACAGAGAAATGGCTCCGCCCCGCAAAGCGAAGCGGGCGCTCCCGGGATGAACGGCACGAGATAGGGCGAGCCGACCGGCTCTATGTCGATGTAATCGTCGACCCGGTTGGTGAAGGCCGTGATCTTGCCCCGAAAGCTGTCGCCGGACTTGAACACGTCATCGTACTTTAAGTTGACGCCGGCCTCCAGATTATGCGCCGTCTCCGGCCGCAGCGTTGAGTTGGGCAGGATGTCGAAGGCCGGAAAGGGATGCACGCCTTCGATCAAGGTCTCGGTGACCGAGGGCGCGCGATAGCCTTCCGCATAGGTGCCGTAGAACTCCAGGCCCTTGATTGGCGTAACGCCGATCGTCAGTTTGGGCGAAACATGCTCGCCGCTCGATTCCACATCGCCGCCGTGCAATTGATAATCGTCATAGCGGATCGCGCCCAGCACGCGCAGCCAGCCGCCATAACTCATCTCGTCCTGGATGAAGGCGCCCGAAAGCGTGCGCCGCCCCGAAGGCGTCAACGCCGCGACGTAGCCGCCAGCGTCGTCGAATGTATGAACGTTGTCCAGCACGCCGTCGCCGCCAATCGTCAGAGCGTGGTTGACCGCGCCCGTGCTGAACCGTGACGTGTTGTGAATGTCGAAGCCGTAGGTGTCGACCTTGTCGTCCAGAGCGTCGCCAGGCATGACGCCGAGCGCCGAATAAACGCCGAGCGCATCGGGCGCGACGAAGGTCTGGCGGTTCTGGGTCGTCGAATAATAGATCTTCGAATCGAAATCGATCAGCGGCGTGTCTGGCGACGCGAACTTGTAGCCCAGCGTGTAAGTGCCGGTCGTGACGTTGTTGTCGAAGCGGGGGCCGGCTGTGCTCGTGCCATCATTCGTGAAGCGATTGTTCTGCGTCAGCGCGGTCGCGGAGATCTGTTGTCCGTCGGAGGGCCGTACGTTAAGCTTCAGCAATCCGCCGAGCAACTGGCTGCCGGTATCGGGCGCCGTGTCTCCCACGCCGTCCTGAAAAGAGTCGGCGTTGCGGTAGATGAGCTGCCCATAAATATCGGCCGCCGTGCCGATTCTGGCGCCGGCTGATGTCGAGGTGACGACGCCAGCGCCGTTCGTGCCGACGACGACATGCTCTTGCACGCCATAATTTTCGTCTGGCTTGAGGAGGTCGTTGATGTCGCGGGTGCGAAACGAGACAACGCCGCCGATGGCGCCTGACCCATAAATGTTCGACACCGGGCCGCGCACGACGTCGGCCTGGCCAACAAATTCCGGATCGAGATAGAACGTGCCGTTCGCGTTGTGGCCGGAGATTTGATAATCCTGCCGCGCGCCATCGACGAGCACATTGACGCGGCCGAAATCCTGCATGCCGCGGATGTTGATCGACTGTCCGGGATCGTTTGGCGTCACCTGCGCGGCGACGCCGGGAACGTTCTGCAGCATCTCGGAAATCGAACCCGGCTGCTGCTGCTTGATCTGCTTGCCTGTCACGACGCTGGCGCCCGCCATCGTGTCGACGACCGATTCTTCCGTCTTTGTCGCGGTCACGGTGATCGTGTCGAGATTGACGTCGACGCCGCCCTGCGCGGGTGCGCTTGCGGCCAAGCTGCCGGCCTGTTGCGCTGACGCCGCCCCGACGGAAAGCGCGAGCGCCGCCAACACGGCGGATGAAGACATGAGCAACGATACGCGGCGAACAGAATCCATAGCCCTTAAACCCCCAGCTTTATTGAATATTTGCTGGCTGGCTTGACGCTTCTAAAGCGTCGCTGGCTGGCTCGCCGCCGCGTTGGACGATCCATGCGGCTTGACTGGATTTACTAACTCATAATATTCGTGTCAACACGACTTACGAAATCCACTTTTATTCAATTCTAAACTGAACGTTGTTGAGAAAAATTCTAAGGAATCGTAGTTTTGACACATTCTAAACTTGCGAAGCAACAATGATCGGCGAGACGCTAAATCCGCCCGCGGCTGGAAGCCAGAACAGTCCGCAGCGACCGGGCGCGCCCGTCATCGACGTCCGCGATCTCCTCGCCGGTGGTCGGGAGGCGACCATCATCCATGCCGGCGAGCGTTATCGACTGCGCATCACGGCGAAAGACAAACTCATTCTTACGAAATGACGAGGTTCGAAATGCTAGCTGGAAGTCGCGCGCGCATTGCTCATATCCTGTCGGGCGCTGAATGTTGCGCCATTCCGGTCGTGCTGGCGGCTTGTCTTTTCTGGACGGGACCGATCGGCGTGATCAACGCGCCCGTCGAGACGGCGCGCGCCCAGACGGTCGGCGCCAATCGGGTCGTGACGATCGGGGGATCGATCACCGAGATCGTCTATGCGCTGGGTCTTCAGAATCGTATCGTCGGCCTGGATACGACGAGCGTCTATCCGACCGAGGCGCTGAAAAACGCGCCGAACGTTGGCTACATGCGGGCGCTATCGGCCGAAGGAATCCTCTCGCTCAAGCCACGTTCGGTGATCGTCATCGACGGCTCGGGTCCGCCCGCGGCGCTCAAGCTCGTGACCGATGCGGGCGTCCCGTTGACCTATGTGCATGACGAGCCGAGTGCAGACGGCGTAGCCCAGAAGATTGAGGCCGTCGGCCGCCTGCTTGGCGAGAGCGACCGCGCCGCCAAACTCGCGGACGAGACGCGCGCGCGCTTTACGCTCATCGACGCGATGCGCGCCAAGATCGTCAAGCCGGCGCGCGTTCTCTTCGTGCTTTCGTTGCAGAACGGCAGGCCCATGGTCGGCGGCCACGGCAGTGCGGCCGATGCGATCATCAAGCTCGCCGGCGCGGTGAACGCGGCCGAAGGCATAGAGGGTTACAAGCCGATGACCGACGAAGCGGTGATCGCCGCCGCGCCTGATGCGATTTTGAAAATGACCAATGGCAATCTTGTCGGCGCAGCCGATGAAATGTTCGCCCTGCCGAGCTTTGCCGCGACCCCGGCCGCGACAAAGAAGACGCTGATCGGGATGGACGGGCTCTATCTTCTCGGATTCGGTCCGCGCACGCCCGACGCGGCGCGCGATCTGATGACGGCGCTCTATCCCGATCTCGCCCTGCCGCCTCTGCCCAAGGCGACCGCGTGGCGGTGAGCGAACAAGGGGACGAAGCGCGCTCCGGCGCGCGTATAACAATGGACGAACCGCCGCGAACGGCGCAGGTCGGCGTGGCGCTGGCCGCGCTGCTCGCCGTCATCGCGATCCTGTCGCTGACGCATGGCGCAATGTCGGTCGCCCCGTCGCGCGTCTTCGATATCCTGTTCCGGTCGGGCGCCTATGGCGCCGGCGATATCGGCAGAGACGCGCTCGTCGTCCTGAACATCAGGCTGCCCCGCCTGCTGCTCGGCGCCATGATCGGCTCGGCGCTCGGCGGCTCCGGCGCGCTGATGCAGGGCCTCTTTCGCAATCCGCTCGCCGATCCCGGCCTCGTCGGCGTCTCGGCCGGCGCCGGTCTTGCCGCCGCGGCGACAATCGTGTTGGGCGAAAAGCTGCCCGCGGGCTTGACCGGCGGTTCGTCCTTCTCGCTTCTGCCCGCCGCGGCCTTCCTGGGCGCGCTGGCCTCGACCGCGTTCCTTTATGCGGTGACGACGCGCGGCGGCCGGACCTCGATTGCGACGATGTTGCTCGCCGGCGTTGCGCTCGCCGCTCTTGCCGGTTCGCTCACCGGGCTGCTGGCCTATGTGAGCGACGACCGGCAATTGCGCGATCTGACCTTCTGGTCGATGGGCTCGCTCGGCGGAGCGACTTGGGCGAAAGTCGAAGTCCTCGCACCGGTCTGCGTCTTGCTCGTCGCCGTCGCCCCCTTTCTATCGCGCGGCCTCAACGCGATGGCGCTCGGCGAGGCCGAGGCCTTCCATCTCGGCGTTCGCGTGCAGCGCTTGAAGATCGCGATCATTCTTCTTGTCGCGATCGCGGTCGGAGCGAGCGTCGCGGCCGCGGGCGTCATCGGCTTTGTCGGCATTGTCGCGCCGCATCTTCTGCGCCTGGCGATCGGCCCGGATCATCGCGCGCTGCTGCCGCTCAGCGCCGTCGCCGGCGCGACTCTGATGGCGGGAGCGGATATTTTGGCTCGCACGCTCGTCGCGCCCGCTGAAATGCCGATCGGCATTCTGACCGCCGCCATCGGAGCGCCCTTTTTTCTCTGGCTGCTGCTGCGCGGCGACTGGAGCCTTCGCTCTTGAACGGGTTCCTGTCGGCGCGGGGCGCGAGCTATCATTGGCGCCGCCGTGCGCTCGTCAACGCGGTTTCACTCGAGATAGCGCCTGGCCGCGTCACGATCGTCATCGGCCCCAACGGGGCTGGGAAATCTACCCTTTTGCGAATTCTGAGCGGCGAATTGACGCCGACCGCCGGCGCGATCTGCTGCGACGGCGTAGCTATCGAGCGCTTGGCGCCACGGCTGCTCGCTTGCAAGCGCGCGGTGATGACGCAAGCCGCTCAATTGTCCTTTCCCTTCACGGTCTACGAGGTCGCGCGGCTCGGGCTTGACGGCATCGGCAAAGGCCTCTCGGCGCATCGGCGTGCGCAGCTCATCGCGCAA
>NZ_LMUI01000059.1:243960-272941 GCF_009765995.1 Methylocapsa sp. S129 | reverse complement strand
CCCCCCTCCCCCCCCCCCGCCGCTACGATACATTGTCGGGCGGCGAGCAGAGGCGGGTTCAATTCGCCCGCGCGCTGGCGCAGCTTGAGGCAGGCCGGTCGATCGCCGACCGGCAAGCGTTGCTGCTCGACGAGCCGGTCGCAAATCTCGATCTACGTCACCAACTCGCCTTGCTTGACGCGGCGCGTCTGGCGGCGGCGCGGGGCGTCGCCGTTCTTATCGTCCTCCATGACCTCAATCTCGCCGCACGTTACGCCGACACGCTGGCGGTCATGCGCGACGGCGCCTTTGTCGCATGCGGCCCGCCCGCCGCCGTCCTCTCCGCAGGCCTGCTGTCCGACGTGTTTGGCGTCGACCTCGCCGTGACGGGCGGACGCGCGAACAACGGCCTTTTCGTCACGCCGACGCACTGGATCGAACCGGAATTCGTTCCCTCAAATCGATGATCGCTAGGAGCATACCTTCAGCGTTGTGGCTCGGGGTGCGGGCGAGCGCGGTGATGCGGTGGCCGGACATGATGATGGGCTCAGGGCGTTGAACAACCACCCGGCCATTTGCCATCCGCCTCGTGGTAGAGATCGGTCAGGCGATTGCGGGTCTTGCTCTCATAGCGGCGATCGAAGGCGACGATTTGCTTGGTGGTGAGTTGCGCGCGCCAGCCGAGCGGTTCGAAGATGTCGTTGTCGGTGATGGAGGTTCGCTTGCCGCCAGGCGTCGCTCGCGATCCCGGACGCTTCTTTCTGAGTGCTGATGTCTCCATGGTGGGATTGGGAGCGCGGAATGCTTTCCGCGCCGCGTCTCAAACGGCGACACGCCAGATGGCGCAGCCGTCGATCCCGCGAGGCAGGCGGTCGAGAGAAAGCATGAGCGCCCCCGTGTCAATCCATGACATCGTCTCGTCGAGAGGAAACTTCCAGGCCTCGAAAGCCGGCAGCGTCGGCGTCCCCAGGCCTCGAATCGATCCAATTTCGTCGATGGCCAGCGCGCCAACATCCCTGATCGAAATCGATCTCATCAGCGGCCCAAGCGTCGCGCCGATCTCGACGCGCAGCATACCGCCGTCCCGCTCCAGCGCGGTATAGACGTTCTTATGCAGCAGCCCGTAGCCGTCTGCGTCCCCGGCTCTTGCGGCGATGATGTTCATTGCGCGCAGAAGCTCGGTCACGAAAGGCTCGGGCGAGGCATTGGAAATGGACTGAGCGTCGGCGGCGGCCGGCGAGGGGAGGCCGAGCTCTCCTTCGAGGAAATCGGCAGTCAAACCGCGGGGATGGGTGAGCGCTGCGTCGAAGCTCCTAATCGACAGGCGTCTCGGCCCAAAAATCTCGGCGACGGCGTTCGCAAAGCGAATCGGCCCGAATATCGGACTGAGCGTCTGTGAGCTGAGCGCGTCGCGCAGAAAAACGTCGAAAGCGCCTTGGTGACCCCAGCGGACCTTGGTCGCCCAGCAGGAATGCAGATATTCGAGGCCATTGCGGATATAAAGCACGACGCGGTCGACGGGGCCCAGGAACGATTCCAGATTCAGCAAGTCCTTCCCGTCGAAGGTGCTGAAAATTTCCGACGATACGAGCCTGATCGGCAGGTCCGTCGACGCGATGCGACGCAGCTCTTCAGCGGCGAGGGCGCGCGCGCCGTTCCCCGCGGTGAAGATCTCGCGTTCCGGAAAAAATAAATCGTTCGGCCCCGTCAAATCGCGTGGCGCGCTGAGCCAGCACGCTAATCCGTGATGGCCGGTCAATCCAATCGGATCGACCGGATAGCAAACGCCCTCGGCTGTCAGCCAATCCCGATTGGCGGAGAGAAAGTCCTGGATCGTTGTCGTTCCGGTCTTATGTGGCCCGGCGTGGATGATCGTCGTCGTCATTTCAGCGGCGCCGCGTCATCCATCACTCGCTGCGCACATGAGCGCGCGCCATTGCGGCGGACAGTTCGATCGAGGCAAGGACGGCGCGCGGCGCCGAGCCCAAGAAAATCGCCTGCCGATTCGGGCGGACATAGCCGTGGCCGCGTATCCGGTGGTATTCCTCGGCAAAGAGCGCCTGGGGCGGATTGAGAGAATTCGTGGCGACGCCTCCATGCACTTGGTGGAAGGTCGCCTCGCCGAGCAGCATGATGACGCAAGATGACGGATCGGCGCATAGACGCTCCCAGATGTCAAGATTGGCCAAGCCGCCTCCCGGCGTCACGAAGGCGGCGTCGTAACCGCCAATTTCGCGCCAGTGACCGGCCTTGAGAAACAAGGCGTTCGCTTCGGCTGGCAGGTCGAACCACCCTCTGTCGGACGAGCCGGCGAAAGCGGAAATCTCGAAGAGACGGTAGGAATCCTCCTCCCATTTGCTCGATTTGAGGAGTTCATCCTCTACGGCCTGATTATAACCGTTCTTGACGCTGTCCATTTGAACCTTAGGCCCCAGATGGAAAGCCAAGGTGCCGACGACCGGCCGCTCATGCAGACGGAACGCCAGCCGCGCCGCCGCGAGCATGCCAGGCGAAGCCATTCGAGCGCCGTCGATGAAGACGCCAACGATCTCGCCACGCGCCATGGCCAGACCCTTATTGATCGCTGGAACCGGGGATTGCGTTGGATGCTCGATATGATGGACGATGAGATCCGGAATCCAGCGGCGACATTCGGCCTCGTCGAACGGGTGAACCGAGCCGTTGTCGACGACGATGACTTCGTAATCCTCTGCGGCGATGTCGCGTTGCATGCTCGGCGACAGCGAGCGAATGGTGCGGGGCAGTTCGCGCGTCATATTGTAGCTGACGACGATGACGGAGAGTTTCTTCAAGCCGGAGGTCATTGGAGAGGCGAACCGATCTTTAGTTAGGAGCCTTGATCGGAAAGGCGCAGGCGCAACATTTGGACGACCTCGTCTGACGCCCGCGCTTCGGCGCGTGCAGCCTTGAGCGTCTCCGCCAGGAGCGGCAACGTCAACGAAGCGGCCGATCTCGCCTCGGCCCGATTCAGGATCTCGTCTGGCGGGCTTAGCCGCTCATCGGCGTAAGACCGCACGATCGAATTGTAGTTGCTCCACAATACCCGATTGCCGGAGTCCAAACCAGCGACCAGCAAAAGCCCAGTCGGCGAAGCATTGATAGGAAGAAGGAAGAGATCCTGACGCCATTGACGCAGGCAGGCGTAGATTTTCCAAACGTCGCCTGCCCAGACCCGGCTCCGCCGAACGCGCGCCGCCTGCGTCGAGTGATTCGGAAAAATGTCATCGAAGACGACCAGCGCACCTGGCTTTGTAAGGCGTTCGACATGCATGAAGTCGCGCAACGCATATTCGAAAAGATGCAAGCCGTCGATGAAGACGAGATCCGGGAGGTTCTCCAGCGGCGTGTGCGAGAGATCTTCGAAGAAATCATCGCTGGTCTTGGTCTCTATTCGCGCCGTCAACGGAAGACCGACCTTGATGTCAGGCTTTGGATCGACGCCGATCGCTTCGCATTGCGCCAGCTTCAGGCTGTGGCCATGCCGCACTCCAATCTCCAGATAGAGGGAAGGCGCGAGATCGCGGTGGAGGCCCGCAAGCACGTCGAGATAGGATGCATCGCCCTTGGTCGCCTCTTCCTCCGGAGAATTCGGAGGATCGCCCGGACCATAGGCGGCGTTGGCCGCAGGTCTTCCCAATGGCGACGATGGCGGAAGCGCATGCCGGCGAAAAACCCCGACCAGATCGTTCCACGGACCGCGTTCGTCAAGCCAGACGTCGACCAATTGGCAATTGGCGTATTTGGCCAGCGCGGCATAGGCGTCCGGATAAAATCGATAGCAATCGACCGGGCAGCGCTGGATCGGCCCCGCCGACGGCGCGACAAGGAAGATATAGCCTCCGGGCTTGAGCACGCGCGCCATTTCGGCGAATGCGAGCCAAAAGAATTCCCAATGTTCAAGCATCTGTCCTGAAAGGACGACGTCGATCGAGGCGTCGTCAATCGGCAGCTTGTATGGGTTCTCCAGAACGAGGGAGACGCCGTCGCCCGCGGCGAGATCTGCGCCGATATAGTGAAAGCGACTGTCGCTGAAAATTTCGCGATAGCTTCCGTTGACGTCCGCGGCGCCGATGTCGAGTACGATGACATCGGACGCCGCGGCGAGCGGGCCATTTTCGACAAATCGGTGGTAGCACGCTCGCATGTTCTCAAGGGAGCTCGCGTGCATATTAAGACTTTCACCGCCGCGCATGCTCCATCGAGAGCCGATTCTCGCCAACCGCCAGATCCGGCTCGATGCGGTCTCGCAGGCGAAACCGATTTCGGTCTGTAACCTAACACGATTACAGCGGCCGGCTCAAGGCAGGCTGCTGCAAGCAAGGCAGAATAACGGCGGCGCTGCGACCGACCGAGGGGACGCCGCGCCGACGCGAGACGCGATTATTGAGCCGTGATCGTCCCTGTCGGGGCGCCGCTGGCGTTGTTCGAGTTGGAATTGTTTCCGTAGGATAGCACAGCGCCGCCCAATGCGCCGATGCCGGCGGTGACATTGTCATAAAGCCCGACGCGGGAAATCCGGAGCGTCGCCCCAGTTCCCGAAGAAGCCACCCCGTAGGCGCCATTGTTGTCGGCGATCGAGTCCTGAACATTCACCTCGCAGGCAAGGCTCGTCGAGGCGGCGATGATCCCGTTGGACGAGCTTTCGCTCATCTGGCTACGGAAGACGGTGGCCTTGCCGGAATCCTGGACGCGCAATCCATATTTGTTCTGGCTTGCCGTCACATTGACCAAAGTCGCGACGGCGCTTTGCCCGCTCGGCGCGACGAGGACGCCTCCGCCGACATTTTGCGTGATCATCGTATCGACGATCTTGAGGACGGCCTGCGTGCCGCCCGACGGGGTGAAGTTAACGCCGATATTTTGAAAGCCGAAAATCTGCGCATTCTCGATATTGACGTTATTTGCCGCGACGATGTTGACGCCATAAGTGCCGGGGGTGGTGGTGGAGCCCAGGCCGTTGATCTGGATGTTGCGAAGGATCACGGTGCCGCCGGGAGCGTTGATCGTGATTCCCGGCGTGCCAGCGACGAGAACCGAGCTCAAGCCGCCGCCGCTACCGTCGATCGTGAGGCTCTTCGTGATGGTGACGCCGCCGAACCCGCCCGGATCCAGCGTGTCGATCTCGCCGCCCGCTGCCGTCTTTGAAATTGCGCCGGCGAAAGTCTTGCATGGCGCGGTTCGCGAACAGGGATTGGCGTCATCGCCGACGCCGGAAACCCAGGTGCGCGTCGCCTGAGCGAAAGCTGGCTCGGCGGCGAGCCCGACGCCGAGCGCGAAGATGAGAGTCAAGAAAAAGGAAAGCCGTTTCATTGTGATCCCCCCATAGACAGCAATGTAGTTGTGTATCAACGCCGCCGGATACGATCGTAACGCCATCGCCCCGAATGACCGTCGGATAGGCCGGGCCACTTCAATTTAAATCAAATTATATCACATTGTCGAGAACCCTGCCAGCCCCGCGATGGTGTCGCGTCTATGACTGGAAGCATCTCCAAAGTGAAGCTCTGAGCGGGCGGGGCGTGAGCGCCGTCAAAACGCCGGAACGCCCGCGGCGGTCAGAGATTGTCGGCTGCGGTCGCCGGTCGCGGCGTCAAGTTTTGCAGCGCCGTCGCCGGGTTGGTGTCGCCGGGCTTGGGCAGAGCCAGGGTGATCGACCGCTCGTCTTTCTCCACGACGGCCGAGCGGAACGCGACCGAACTCACCCGCCAGCCGGATTCTTCTTCGCCTTCTTTCAGGCGTTTCACGATTTTGGTGTTGGTGTTGTACAGCAGTGCGAACCGGTCGCTATCGCCGACGATCGTGCCGACAAGGATCAGCGGCGGCGGTTCAGGCGGCGCCGGCTTGAGCGCCACCGGCATGGGCGCTGGCGCCGCGACCGCCGCCACAACCGGCGTGGGCGGCCGGCGCGAGGGCGAGAACAAAGGGCGATCGCGCGTCGCCGAAAGCGTGCGAATCGGAATCGCCCAGAGCGGATTGCCGATCGGCGCCGGCTTGGCTTGGGTGGGGGTTGGGTTCGGCGGGCTGGCCACGTCGACATCCGGCGCCGCCCCGCCCGAGAGCGGCGCAAGCAGCGGGTCCGCTCGACCGGATTCTCTCGCCGCGACGCTCTGCGCCAGGCCGAGCGCGACGGCGAGCGCGAGGAGCCTGACGCGCTTCACTTTGCCGGCAGCCATTGGCCATAGACCCCCATGGACGCCCTCACCCTCTCGGTTTCCGTCTCTCCCACCGCCTGCGGAGCTTGAACGGACAGCACGTCGACGAAAAGAAACGGCATGCCCGCTTCAAGGTCGTAGAGAACCTGCTGCACAGCGGGCTGGGCGATCTCGAAATTGGTCGTCAGCCTGACGAAACCCTCTTTCGATTCTGGGCCATCCAGCTCGATTTGGGAAGAGAGAACATTGCCGCCCGCCTTCATGACGGCCCCTCCGATCCGCTGCTGAAGGGTGGCCCCCGCGATCGTAACGCTCTGTCCGTCGAGAAAGGGCGATCCCGTCGCGCCGAGCTCTCCGGAGCCGTCGGCAGGCTTCTTGCGGCTGTCGAGCCGGTCAAGCATTTCGGCCTGCGTCGAAACCGCGCTAGCGCGGTCGGCGAGGCTCGAAAGCGGCCATAGGGCGAGGACGATCAGGCAAGCGACGACGGCGGCGTAGGCCAAGGCGGCGGAGGCCTGTCGGCGCGTTAGGTTTGTGCGACGGATCGGGGGTTCGCTCATGGCGGCGTCGGGAAAACGGGCTCGATCTGAGCCTCGATGTGGAAGCGCTCACCGTTCTCGGTCGGCGATTTGGTGGTCGGCGCGAAAAACGTCGCACGTGAGAAATGCTGCGATTGTTCAATGAGGCGGATCAACGCAGGCGCGTCGCGCGTCAAGCCGGCGATCTGCAGGCGTCCGCGCTCGATATGAAGCTCCGTCAGAAACGTATTGTCGGGAAGCGTCTGAGAAAGCGCCTCGATAACGATTACGCTCGCCGGCGTCGATCGCTTTCGAGCCTCAAGCCCGGCCAGCGCCTCGTCCGCCGCGCTGCCACGACTATTGAGCAGTGCGATCCTTCTGTCCGCGATGCGGTGGGTCAGATCGAGCGCTTCCGCATCGAGGCGAGCGCCGACGATGACCGCGGCGGCGATCGCCGCGCCGAGCGTAAGGCAGGCGATGAGTAGAATCGCAACGAGCGTCTGTTTGATCCGGCGCGTGTGCAAACCGCCGCCGGCCTGTTGGGCGAGAATCCGGATCGGCGTTGGCGCGCCCGGGGCCTCGGCGACGGTCGCCAACGCAATCGAATCGGCCCCGAATTCAGCAAAGGCTTTTAGGATCGGCACGATCGCGTCGCGCGCAGTCGCGGCCACGGTGATTTCGATCCGCTCGCCGGCGGACGGTGGCGAATCGCTCCAACCGAAAACGGCCTCGGCCGCCGTCCATGGCGTCAGCCGGTCAATCTGGGCGCGCACGATTCCTTCAAGAAATTCGCTCGCGCGTCGCGGCAACTCCAAGGGACGGAAAACGAAACGCGAGGCCTGGAGCTCGATCGCAATCTGGCTGCCCGCGAGGCTCGACCGCGTCTTCGCCGGCATCGGGCCGACGAGCTTGCCGTCGGCGACGCGCAGCAGAGTTCCGCCGCCGGGCCCTGAATTGCCGGTCGCTCCCAACAGAACGAAGGATCCGTCCGCCTGTTCCACGAATTGCGCTTTGTGCGGCCGGCGGAGCCATTCGCCGGACCAAGCGATCGCCAGCGCTGCATCGTTAAGCGTGCTCGACAGCCAGGCGAAAATCCGACGAAGTTCGTTCAAGACGCACCTGCCAGCGCTCCCGCGCGAGTCGGCACTCGATCAGAGGGGCCCGTCAAAGTCATCGCGCCAATATAGCATACGGAAGGGCTCGTCGCCATTGTCGAGCAGAAGAAAGACGACCTCGGCGTGGATGCTCCGCTTGTGGTCCAGGTCGACGCTCATCAGCGCGCGAAAGGCGCTGCGTCCTTGGATCGTGGTGTATTTCGCTGCGTCGCCGAGAGCCTGGAGCAAGGCGGGTCCATCGTCGGGGCGTCGCACGCGCTGCGCCAGCGCCCCGTTGAGTATCTCCGGCGTCATACCCGGCAAAGCAGCTAGCGTTTCGGGAGCGGCGTTCAGCGCATCGATCTCGGCGCGGCCGTTGTAGACCGTTACCAAAGGCAGGACCCGCTCAACGACATAGGGCGGTATGTTGAGCACCAGCGACAATTCAAGCGCATTGGCGAAGGGAGCCTGCCGCGGCGGATAAGACGCGCCCGCGGTCTTGTAGAACGCCGCTTCGTCGCCGTCGGCGCCCTCCGGTTGCGGCCGTTGCCGCCAGCCGGTGACACGATCGGCGTAGCTTGTCGCCGCGCCTTCGCCGACCCCGATCGCCTCGAACAGTCCAACCAACAGCGCCTTCGGCGCGGCGTTGAGATCGATTCGAGCGCCTTCCGACCGATATTGCACCGCAATATTGACCTTCCCGACATGGGCCGTGAAGAGCCCGTTGGTCGGACGCGCGCTCTCCGGCGCGTTCAGCAGTTGATAGGCGGCGAGTTCGACGCCGGCGCGGATCGACGCCTCCGCTTGCAGGCGATCATCCGTCACATGGGAGGTCGCGACAGTGCGGGAGACGTAGACCGAATAGATCAACGCAAGCGTGGCGAGCGCCATGATCATCCACAAGACGGCGACCAGGATGAAGCCACTCTCGCTCGTCTCGTTCTTGCCACGGGGGTGGCTCATCGTCGCGCCGTGCCTCCTCACAACGTCTGCTGCGCCGCCGCCGCTCCCTCGCCGCCCGGCTTGACGTTCGTCGCGCATTGGCTTGGCGATTTCTCGCGCATGCAATCGGGCGCAACGTCAGCGTGAATCTGGGCGGCGGTGGAGGCGGCGAGCACCTGCTGGGTCACGGCGTCGCGCACGGTGATGCGGACCGCCGTGGGCAGGAGCGGACTGGGACCCCAAGCGTTCCGCCATATCCGATCGGGTCCGGCATAGGCGAACGAGACGCGGAAGGGCGCGCGCACCAGGACCACTGGATCGACGAAATTGAAGCTCGATGCGCTGCTGCCGTTCGGCAATGGCGCGAACGACGCCCTGCTGCGAACCAAAACGAAGCCGCGATCGTCGACGGTCTCGGAGAAACGGACCACCTCGAGATGCGGCGCGGCGTTCGGTCCAAGCGCCGAACGCACGAAAATCACCGATAATTCGCCGCCTTGAAAGACGAGATCCTTAGTTGAGTTGTTGAGCGTGACGAATTCCGCGGATTCGAGATCGGCGACGATCCGCTCAATCCCCAGGCTCAAGGTATCCGCGCGCTGGACATCGGCGAAGCCATGGCGCCAGTTCGGCATCCACTGCGCTGAAATCATCGTCAGCGCGTAGATGATGACGCCGGAGAGCGCGAGGGCGAGCAAAGCTTCGAGCAGCGTGAAGCCGGCCTCGCCGTCTCCAGCCCTCGCCTTTTCGCTGAGCCCGCTCATTTTTGCGGCCTCTTGCGCAGGCGGATCGTATCGACCTCGACGATCGATCCCTCGGGTGACAGGACGCGCAGCGCGATCGCCTGCGCCGCCCATGGACCGGACGCGGCGGCGAAAGCGGGCACATAGGGCTTGGCGTCGACCCGCCATTGATAATTCTCAAGCGCGCCGGTCAACGCGCCACTGGCCAATTCGTTTCGGCCCGGCAGTCCGGCAACGATCTTGCGCGCCGTTTCGACTTCCGCGACATGCCGCCCCAGCGCCGCGCCGGAGCGCAGGCTGCCGCCGGCAAGCTCGCCGATGGCGCCGAGCGAGATGGCGAGGATCGTCAGCGCGACCAGGGTCTCGATCAGCGTGAAACCCGCCTCGCTCGGGCGCTTTCTATGGCTTTTCAACTGCAACGACCTCGACGCCTCCGGTTAGCCAATTGACGCGAATCTGATAGACGACGCCGAGCCGCGACAGGGCGATCGCGCCGCCGCAGGACATGCCGGACGGAAAAAAGTCGATCGTCGCCTCCACGGCGCGCGCGCCGCAGCGTTGCGGCAGAAGCGCGTCGAAGCCGACGTCGCGCGGCAGCTCGACGCTTCGTTTGCTCGCGCCGGAGCGAACGGTCATCGTGAGCGGGTCGAGCGCCGTGGCGACCGGCGCGCCGCCGAGCATGGCGGCAAAACGATCGGCCTTCAGTAGCGCCGCCACATCCAAAGCATAGGCCTCCAGGCGCGGACGCGACGTCGCCCTCGGCAGCGCCGGCAAGGACAAAGCGGCAAGCAAGGCGACGATGGTGAGAACGCAGACCGTCTCGAGCAGCGTGAAGCCGGACTCACCGTCCTGCGTCACGACTGCCGCCTGCGCTTTTGATAGTCGACGAGGAATCCGCCCCTTCCTGACCGCTCGGCCCGTAAGACGCGATCTCGTAGGGCGCGTGGTCGCCCGGCGTCCGATAAACATAGGGATGCCCCCAAGGGTCGGCCGGAACATAGGGCGTCCTCAGATAAGGTCCGTTCCAGGTCTCGGTCGACGCCGGCCGCTGGACCAGCGCCGAAAGCCCGACGTCGCCTGAAGGATAGCGGCCGTTGTCGAGATAATAGAGGTCTAAGGCGGCTGAGAAGCTTTCGATCTGAATGCGGGCCGTCTTGACCTTGGACTCGCCGAGATAATTAAGGACCCGCGGCCCCACCAGTCCGACGATCAGGCCGATGATGGTGATGACGACGAGCATCTCGATCAATGTGAAGCCGGCCTCGCTCGAATCGCGCCTACCGGAGCCACACTTTGTCCTTGCCTGTCCCATGTCACGCTCCCTGCGGCTCTAGTCGACGACCTGATTGACCGACAACAGCGCCGTCACCACCAAGACAATCAAACCGCCAACGATTAAGCTGATCACGACGATCGCCAACGGCCCGGCGATCCCCATCAGACGATCGAGGCTTCGTTGAAGCTTCGCCTCGTAGAATGTCGCGATGCGGCCGGCGAGCATCGGCAACTGGCCCGATTCCTCGCCGAGGCGCAGCGTGCGGACCGCCAATTGCGGCAGCGCCTGATAGGCCGAGAGGGCGTCTGAGAGTTTGTCGCCTTGACGGACCTTGTCGACGATCCGGCTCCATGTCGCCGAAGCGCCGGAGGCGACCATCATATCCGCAAGAATGCGCAAGCTCGCCGTCAAAGTGACGCCGCTCGAAAGAAGCAGGCCGAGATTACGGCAGAACAGCGCGGCGCGATGATCACTGATGATCGGACGGATCACCGGCAAGCGGGAGACGGCGTTCATAAAGCCGGCGCGCACGGAAGGGCTGCGCGACAGGAGCAAGATCGCAAGGAGCGCGCATAGCGCGCTCGCCCCTAGCGCCTGCCCATTGGCGCGAACGAAATCGGAAAGCCCCAGAAAGGCGACGAGGACCGGATCGAGCTTGGCGTTGAAGTCGCGAAACACATTGGCGAATTGCGGGAGCACGACGGTCAGGAAGAAAATCAGCACGCCGCCGGCCGAGACGAGCAGGAAAGCAGGATAGCGCAGAGCGTCGCCCATGCGGCGGCGGAGCGCTTCCGCCCGCTGGCGCTCGACGCTCAGCGCTTCGAGGATCGGAACTAGCGTCCCCGAGCTTTCGCCGATGCGGACAAGCGAGACATAGATCGTCGGAAACACATCAGGATGGCGAGAAATGGCCTCGGCGAAGCTCTCGCCTGACAAGATGGCGGCTGCGAGCGAGGAAATCGTCGCGCGCATTCGGCCGACGCTGGCGTCGGCGCTCAGGAGCTCGAGCGCCTCGTTGATGCGGGCGTCGGTACGCAACAAAAGCGCCAGATCGCCGGTGAATATCGTGACGTCCTCATTGCGGGGTTGGGAGAACAGCGCGAAGCGGCCGCGACGGCGGATCGTAGACCTGCTCTCCTCGGTCACCGCTTCAATGGGGATGAGCCCGAGATATTCGATGCGATGGGCGACTTCGGCGCTGTCGGGCGCGTCCAACGAACCGCTGACCACCTCGCCTACCTGCGTCATCGCGCGATATCGGTAGGTCGGCACAGCGTCACCGGACCGTCGTGACGCGCAGCGCTTCGGCCGTCGAGGTCGATCCGGCCCGGCATTTGGCGATGGCGTCCTCCATCATCGTCGTCATGCCGGCGCGCCGAGCCGCCGCATCGAGTGCATTGGAGTCGGTCGTCGGACCGACCAATTCGCGCATCTCGCCGGTCATCTCAAGGATTTCGAAGACGCCGATGCGGCCGCGATAGCCGAAGCCGCCACAACGCTCGCAGCCCTTCGGCTCCCAAACTACGTCGCCGGCGCCAAGCCCGCAGGCTTCGAATTGCGGCTCCGCGGCGAGATCGTCGCAGGTCAGCCGGCGTTCGCTCTTGCATCGGTCGCAGAGGATGCGCACCAGCCTTTGGCCGATCACCGCCCGCAGGGTCGATTTCAACAAGAATCCTTCGACGCCGAGATCGAGCAGCCGCGGCACCGCCGCCGTCGACGTCTCGGTGTGGAGCGTCGTCAGTACAAGATGGCCGGTCAAGGCCGCATGGATCGCGATATTGGCGGTCTCAGCGTCGCGAATCTCGCCGACCATGATAACGTCCGGGTCCTGGCGTACGAAGGCTCGCATCGCAGTCGCGAAAGTGAGGCCGATCGACGCTTTGACCTGTGACTGGTTGGTCCCCGAAATCTCATATTCGATCGGATCCTCTATCGTCAGGATCTTCCGTGTCGGCGTATTGAGCGCAGACAGCATGGTGGCGAGAGTCGTGGTCTTGCCGCTGCCCGTCGGGCCCGTGAGGATGATCATGCCATGCGGCAAATCCAGCAGCTTCCGCAGCTTTTTCTCGTCGACGCGACCAAATCCGAGCTTGCCGATGTCGAGAAGGCCGCGATCGCGCGGCAACAATCTGATGACCGCCGACTCGCCATGTTGCACCGGCATTGTCGCCACACGAATGTCGATGTCGGTATTGGCGACGCGAAGTCGCGCCGCGCCGTCCTGCGGCAAACGCCGCTCCGCGATGTTGAGCCCGGCGAGGATCTTAATCCTGGAGACCAGCGCTGACGGCGGAGCGTGCCGCGGCGCCGGCGCCGCGCGCAGCAATCCATCGACCCGCATGCGCACGGAAAGTCCATTGCGAGACGGTTCGATGTGAATGTCGCTCGCCCGCAACTCCACCGCCTGTTCGAGCAGATCGTTGAACGCCCGCACGACCGGTGCGCCGCTGGCTAAATCGCGTAGGCTCTCGACATCCTCCGCCGCGCCGGCAGTCGTCTCTTCGGCCTCGGCCGATTTCTTGTCGTGATCCGGCCCCAGCCGCTCGCCGAGCGCCGTGGCGATATCCTCGAAAGACGCGATCTCGATCTCCACCGGTCCGCCCAAGACGAGTTCGGCGGCCTTTCGCGTCGCCATGTCGGCGGGATCGCCGACCGCCAGTCTGAACTGGCCATTCGCGCCCTCATGCGGGAAGATCGTCATCTCGCGCAGAAAGCGCCGGCTAAAACGCCCGGTTAAGGCCTTGGCGGCGATGAGCTGTGGCAGTGTAATCCGGGGCAAGCAACAGAAGGCCGCGATTTCATCGGCGAACTGATGCGCCGGCAGGTCGCTCGCGTCCCACAATTGGCGGAGGGTCATCTTCGTTTTGCGACCGGACGCCGCTTCGTCGCGATCATCGGTGTCCTCGCCAAGAAAACTCTTGGTCTGAAGGTAGCGCGCAAATTCGCTCGTCAGATCGGCATTCATCGCGGCTCTTCAATCTCGATCATCTTACCGACAAGGAGAAGCGTCATTATTTGCCAGGTTTTCCTGACTTTTTTCCTTGACACTACAGAAATTATAGTGACTTTTTCAATGTCGTTCAAGGTTTGAATTATCCTTTATCTCGGATGGCGTCCGTTGTTTGTTGGCGTTCAGAAACTACGCCTGATCCTGGGGGGCGTGCTTATCGCGTTGGCGGTCGCGGCGCTTGACGGCTGTTCTCCGGCATGGCTGGACCAGCGCAACGACGAGGCGCCGAACGCCTCCGACGCCGTTAAGTCGGCGGACTTGCAGCCGCGCGCTCTGCAGCAAACCCTAGAGCCCGGCGCGGGAGCCGCTTCAGCCGGCGGGAAGTCGTTCTTCGGCAAGACGCCGCTAGACGCCGGGTCGATTGGCCCGGCGCCGCAGAAAGACGCAACCGGCGACGACAAGGACGGGTTCACGCTCAACTTCGAGAACAGCCCGGTCACGACGGTGGCCAAGGTCGTCCTCGGCGATATCCTCGGTGTCGGTTATGTCATCGATCCGCGCGCGCAGGGCACGATCAGCCTCTCCTCCGGCCGGCCGCTGGCCAAGAAGGATTTGCTTTTCGTCCTTGAAAGCGCGTTGCGGGCGAATAATCTGGCGCTGGTGCGAGACGCGGCCGGCTATAGAATCGCGCCGTCTGGCGAGACTGTCGTCGGCCAGGTGGATCGCGACGGAGCCGGCGGCCCGGAGCCGGGCTACGGCACCACCATCGTTCCGCTGCAATATGTGTCGGGCGCGACGATGGCGAAGCTGCTCGAAGGCTTCGCCGGCAAGCCCGGCTCGGTGCGTACCAACCCCGCAGGAACCCTACTGATCGTGCAGGGTAACAGCAACGAACGCCAGGCCGCGATCGACACCGTTCGGAATTTCGACGTGGATTGGATGAGCGGTCAATCGGTCGGCATCTATCCGATCCATAACAGCACGCCTGAGCCGATCGTCGCGGAGCTTGAGAAGATCTTCGACTCCGGCGAGACCGGGATGAACCGCAACCTGATCAAGCTTCAGCCGATCGAGCGGCAGAACGCGCTTCTCGTCGTCGCGACGCGGCCGGATTTGTTGAAAACGGCCGCGATATGGGTCTCGCGACTCGATTCATCGTCCGTCTCCGCCGCCGCGGTCAAGGTGTACAAGGTTCGCTTCGGCGACGCCAAACAGCTTGCGCAACTGCTCAACGACATGTTTGTGGGCGGCTCCAGCCTGTCCGATTCGGCGACCAATGCTATTGCGCCCTCGTCGGGAGCCAAGACGCTGAGCGCGCTCGACCGCCTGTCCGCCAATGGGTCCGCCGGCGGCGCGAGCCAGTCATCGGCCGCGAGCGGCGCTTCGTCCGGCGCGCCGCCATCCGTCGCCGCTGGCGCTTCGAATATTCCGGCCGCCGGCGCCGCCAATAGCGCCACCGCGTCTCTGACCGGTAGTGGCGGCAACGGCAGCGCCGGCGTCCTGCCGGGCGTCAGGATCACGCCCGACGTCGCGAACAACGCCTTGCTGATCTATGCGGACGCAGAGAACTATCGCGCGATCGAAAGCGCGCTCAACCAACTTGATCGACCTAAGCTACAGGTCGCGATCGATGTGACCATCGCCGAGGTGACGCTGAACGATTCCTTGAATTACGGCGTGCAGTTCTATCTTGCCAACAAATATGGCTCGATCATCAATTCAGCGGGAGGCGAGCCGGTTTCGCCGACGCTGCCCGGCTTCAACGTGCTGGTCGGCAGCCAGATGACGCCGCATGCGATCATCAGCGCGCTGCATAGTCTGACCGATGTCAAAATCCTCTCCAACCCGTCGCTGGTTGTCGTCGACAATCAGGAGGCGACGCTGGAAGTGGGCGACCAAGTGCCGGTGTCGACCGGCTCGGCGACGGTGCTCAGCGCCAACAATACGATTGTCAACACGATCGATTATCGGAACACGGGCATCATTTTGCATGTACAGCCGCGGGTGAACTCCAACGGCAATGTGCTGCTGGACATCGAGCAGGAGATCAGCAGCACGCCGCCCGGCACAACCGCGAATCTGACGCCGACGATCTCGCAGCGTCGCGTTAAGAGTTCGATCTCGGTCGCTAGCGGCCAGACCGTCCTGCTCGCCGGCTTGGTCAGCGATACGCAGAACAATTCCCGGCTCGGCGTTCCGATCCTCGATCAGATTCCTTATGTCGGCGCCGCCTTTTCGACCACGAGCAAATCGACGGCGCGCACCGAATTGGTCCTTTTCATCCGGCCGCAGATCATCCGCGACGCTGTCGACGCCTCCATGGTCGCCGAGGAATTGCGCTCGAAGATGCGTGGCGACAAGATCGGCGCGGTGACTTTGCCGAATGCGCTCAATGTCGGAGTGAGACCCGTTCAGTGAACCGCGAGCGGCCGCCATGGCGGCGCGGAAGACCGAGTGCGTCTGTGCTTCTGAGCCTCGGCGACCCAACACGTCTCATGATTGGCGTCATTTGTTGCGGCGCCTTCCTGGCGAGCGCCTTTGCATCGCCGGGCCTTGGCGGACTGTTCGGAGGCGGCCTCGCGCTTCTCATGGCCGCCGTCGCTGTCAATGACTGGCGCGAGCTGCGCATTCCGAATGCTTTGACGCTTTTGGCGCTCCTCTTGGGCGTCATCGACATCGGTTTCGAATATGGCCGCGAGGCGCCATTCGTCCTGGCCGAAGCGGCGATGCGCGCGGGCTGCGCGGCGGCGGCGTTCTTGGCGTTCCGCATCGCTTATCGCCGGCTTCGCGGGCGGGAAGGCATGGGGCTCGGCGACGTCAAACTGGCCGGCGTCGCCGGCGTCTGGCTGAGTTGGCCGAGCTTGCCGATCGTCGTCGAGCTTGCTGCGGGCGCCGCTCTTCTCGCATATTCAGCGCATCAGGCGATCGAGAAGCGCCCGATCAGCGCCGACGCCAGAATCGCCTTCGGCGCCTTTCTCGGGCCGGCCATATGGATCTGTTGGCTGTTGGAGGCGCTGGGCTATCTCGGCTGATCGGGACGTCGCCCTCGGCGCGACCGTCTCTGGCGATGATCGCCGGCAATGCAAATCCGTGCACTCGCGCCGGCGCTTAGCGTTCGGGGAGCGGCCGCCAATACGATGCCCGCTCCTGAGCCTCCGTCAATTCCCACCGCATGATTTTGGAGCCGATCGCGTTGCGGATCCGGGTCCAGTAGTCCAGTTCTCTCTTGCCCGCGTGTGCGGTCGCAAGATCGAGCCAAAAATAAGCCTCCGTGAAATCTTGGCGCAGGCCCAAGCCTTTGTCATACATGAGGCCCAGCATGAACTGCGCGGTGGGAAGGCCCTGATTGGCGGCGCGGGTCAGCCATTGCGCGGCGAGGACATCGTCGTGCGGCACGCCGCGTCCCTTGGCATAGAGATAGCCGAGATAGGTTTGCGCCTGCGGGTCGCCGCGCTCGGCCAGACGCATGAAGGCGGCCGCGGCGCGCGGATAATCGCGCCGGGCGAAGGCATCGGCCCCTGAAACCTCGGCGACGGCGCTCGCGCCGGCGCCGGTAAGCAGGAGCGAAAGAGCCAAAGCCGCGCTCGCGAACGCTTTCCGCCATTCAATAGGCTTCCGCCCGCGTGAATAGCTTTTGCGAGCGTCCTGAGGCGACACCGAATGATCGATCACAGCGCAACTCCCCTCGTCGCCGTCGCGCCCGAGACGGCGACGCCGCGGTGCGGACCTCATGATAGCGGAGGTTGGGCCGTCCTTCAAAATCGAATGGCGAAGTCCGACGAGGGTTTGCCGATCGGGTATGAGAACGGCGGCTATGAGCCGGCGACGCCGCGTCAACATGCATGGCGCCGCCCGACACAAACGCCAACCGCCGAGCGCCGCGCGAGGCCCGCGCGGCTGAAACGCGTCCGACGCCCGCCGGCGTGGAAGGACGCTGCGGCTGACGACGAATTACTTCAGCGAGATAGGGGCGAATGAGCCGTAAGAGAAATCAGTTCCATTGCCAGTCACGAGATTATCTTGAGACGACTGCGCAACGCCCTGCGTCGCAATTTGAATGAAGACTCCAGCGGTGTTGCCCGTAATATTCGAGCGCCTCACGCTTCCGACCGCAAAATTGGTGATGGAAAGTCCGGTCCCATTGCCGATCGCCGTCACATGGTCAAAGAGCGCGGCAGCCCCGGCCCCTGCATTCCCCGCATCGAAGCCGAAACCGTCGTTAGAATTGTTGCTCGCGACGCTGTCGACCACCGCAAGGGCGATTTGGCCGGTCGTATGCGATCCGTCAATATAGAGGCCATGGTTTGAGTTGTTGTCGATCAATGCCCCTTTGATGATGCCGATCACGCCGCCGGAGCCGGTCGGCTGGACTTCGATCCCGTCGTAACGATTATCGGAGGATGCCGTGTCGGTGATCGCCAGCTTGATCGGCGATCCGCCGCTTGGCCCGACAATAATCCCAGTGCCAGTGCCGCCGTTGCTGAAATGCCGGACGATGCAATTGGCGATCGTCACCGAGGCGGCCGAAGTGATCTGAACGCCGGTATTGGCGACGCCGAGTCCGTCGATGGTCAATCCGCGCAGCGTCACCGCCGCATTCGTCGGCGCATTGATGGTGATCGCGTTTTGGCCCCCCGTCGGCTGCTACACGCCGGCGGTGCCGACGCCGTCGTTGACGATGCTCAAGGCCTTGGTGATCGTGATCGCGCCATAGCCGGCGGGATCGAGAATGTCGATTTCGCCGCCGGCGGCGATGATATTGTCGTGGACATATTGCAGGCTGCGGCAGGGACTGGCCGGCGCGCCGCAGCCGGCGGCGTCGGCGCCGTGGCCTGAAACCCAGGCGCGGTTGAGGCTCTGCGCCCACGCGCTCGACGCGCCCAAGCACATTCCGGCAATCATCGCGACAATCACGCCGAGGACTTTGGCCATGTGAGACTCCCTAGGTCGACCGATTTCGCCACGCCTCCGCCGCGGCGCGGCGCGCGAGCGTCGATAAGTCATTGCAGAGAAGCGGGCGTGAACGAGCCGTCAAAGTCGGTCGTGTTGCCGGCGACAATGTTATCTTGATACGACAGGGCGGCGCCGCCTCCGCCGACGCTGATATAGGCCCCGTCGCCGTTCTTCGTGAAAGTGGAGCGCGTGACCCGCACGATGGCGCCGCCCTGGATATAAAGGCCGAACCCATTGTCGCTCGCCGTGACATTGTCGAAGAGCGCAGCAGTGTTGGGTGTTAGAGAGTCCACGCCGAAACCTGCTCCCAAATTGGCGTTCGCGATGCTGTCGACGACGGTGACATCGATGGACCCGCTGGTGAATCCCCCGTAAGCGACGAGGCCAGTACTTCCATTGTTTTCGACCGTCACGCCTTTGAAGATGGCGGTGACGCTGCTCGAGCCGGTTGGCGCAACATAGATTCCCTCTCCGCCGTTGTCGGAGACGACAACATCGGTCATTTGCAACCTGACGGTTCCGCTGCTCGGCTGAGCGAATATTCCGCCGTTCGAGTCTTCAAAATGCCGGACGACGCAATTGGCGATCGTCACCGCGGCGGCCGAAGTGATCTGAATGCCCGTGCTCGCGACGCCGAGTCCGTCGATGTTCAATCCGCGCAGCGTCACCGCCGCATTCGTCGGCGCATTGATGGTGATCGCGTTTTGGCCCGTCGTCGGCTGCTGCACGCCGGCGGTGCCGACGTCGTCGTTGACGATGCTGATCGCCTTGGTGATGGTGATCGCGCCATAGCCGGCGGGATCGAGAATGTCGATCTCGCCGGCGGCGGCGATGATATTGTCGTGGACATATTGCAGGCTGCGGCAGGGACTGGTCGGCGCGCCGCAGCCGGCGGCGTCCGCGCCATGGCCCGAGACCCAGGCGCGGTTGAGGCTCTGCGCCTCCGCCATGAGGATGCTCGATGCAAGCAAAACGCCTGTGATCGTCGATAGCGATATCGTCTTGACGAGCGCCGAGCGCCGCGGACGTCTGGCGCGACGCTCCCGCCTCACGACGCCGAGGATGAGGAGGGGGACAGCTTGTCGCCAACCCTCAAGGCGCGCATGCGACTGCGGGCTGACGCTATGGAATGCGTCATGAAAAAGTAGGTCGTCGATCATCATGCCGGCCCTCGTATTGATCCGCGAAATGCGCTAGCGGACAGTTCCCATGTCAGAAGCCGGCTGATCGCCATCGCTTCGGCGTCGTGGCGCGACCCGCGGCGACCGAGTGCCTATAAGCCCGCCCTAGGCCCGCAGTCTTGGACGGAACGGCACAGGACTTGGACTCAGCGGAAAAAAAGCGCTCTTCGGATTGAGGGCTTCGTCGTCACTGCATCGCAACGGAGGAAAGCAGCGAGCTGGGGGCGCCGTTGCCGCTCAGCTTGTTGTCGCCGTAGGTCTGTCCCGTGGCGCTGGCGGTTAAATAGACTCCGGCTTGGCTGTTGCCGGTTGCGACGGAATGACCGAGCAACAGGCTCGCGGCGGCGTTTTCAGCGCCGAAGCCGAAGACATTGTTGGACGCAAGGCTGTCGACGATCGTTGCGGACGCACTGCCGCCGCCGTAGTTGAAGATGGAGACGCCATAATGCGCGTTGTTGGCGACGGTCGTCTGACTGATGACGCCGTTGACGATGCCTGTCCCGCTTGGGTCGAACCCGATTCCAGCATAGCCGTTGTCCGAAGCGATGGTGTTGGAGATGGACACAGTGGTCGTGCCGCTGCCTGGAGCGATGTTGACGCCAGTGCTGGTGAAATGCCGGATCACGCAGTTGACGACGGTCAAAACGCCGCCGCTGTTCATGAGGACGCCATAGGCGCCGCTGCCGAGGCCATCGATATCGAGGCCGCGCAGGGTCACCGTGTCGGTCAAGCCGGCGTTGATCGTGATCGCAGCGCCCGAAGTCGCCTGCACGCCCGCTGTCCCGACGCCGTCATTGACGATGCTGAGCGCGAAGGGAATCGTCACCGCGCCGTAGCCGGCCGGGTCCAGGATATCGATCTCGCCGCCAGGGGCGATGACGTCGGTGACCACATATTGCAGCGAGCGGCACGGGTTTGTCGGCGCGCTGCAACCGGCGACGTCGTTCCCATGGCCGGAGACCCAGGCGCGGTTTAGCGTCGCCGCCGACGTCGCTTGCGTCGTGGCCAGATCTAGGCAGACCGCAGAAAGCGCCGCGGCCGCTAAAAAAAGAGTCTTGATCACTCGATCCTCCGTTTCAGGCCATCGCGGCCTTTCTTCTTACGACCTCTGCGTCATGGCCCGCGTCGCTGCGACGGACCGTCACTGCATCGCAACTGGGGAAAGCGGCGAGTTGCCGAAGGGGTTTCCGCTCAGATTGTTGTCGCCGTAGGTCTGTCCTATGGCGGAGGGGCCGAGATAGACTCCTGCGCTGTTGCCGGTTGCGACGGAATGGCCGAGCAACACGCTCGCTCCGGCGTTGGCGGCGACGAAGCCGTCGTCATTGTTGGACGCCAGGCTGTCGACAATCGTTGCCGACGCACTGCCGCTGCCATTGTTGATGATGGCGACGCCGGAATCCACGTTGTTGGCGACGGTCGTCCGACTGATGACGCCGTTGACGACGCCTGTCCCGCCCGGGCCGAACTCGATTCCGTCATGGACATTGTCCGAAGCGATGGTGTTGGAGATGGACACGGTGGTCGTGCCGCTCGTTGGATTGATGTAGATGCCGGCGAGGCCGAAATGCCGGGTCACACAGTTGACGACGGTCAAAACGCCGCCGCTGTTCAGCTCGACGCCGGTGTAACCGCTGCCGAGACCGTCGATATTGAGGCCGCGCAGGGTCACCGTATCGGTCGGGCCGGCATTGATAGCGATGGCGTTCTGGCCCGCCGTCGGTTGCTGCACGCCGGCTGTGCCGACGCCGTCGTTGACGATGCTGATCGCCTTGGTGATGGTGATCGCGCCATAGCCGGCGGGATCGAGAACGTCGATCTCGCCGCCGGCGGCGATGACGCTGTCGTGCACATATTGCAGGCTGCGGCAGGGATTGGTCGGCGCGCCGCAGCCGGCGGCGTCCGCGCCGCGGCCCGACACCCAGGCGCGATTGAGGCTCTGCGCCCCGGCCGGCGCGGCAAGAGCGCTGGCGAGAAGGCAACCTAAGACGATCGCACGACGGACCATTTGAAACATCATCTGTCTCCGCAGCATCGGCGCAGGCTGGCGCGTGGCTTATTTGAGCGTCACGTTGGAAATGACGCCGAGGCCGGAGACATCCGACGCATTGCCGTAGATCGCATTGTCCTGAAAGGACTGCGCGGCCCCGCTGCCGGACAAACCAAGCTGAACGCCAATGTTGTTCTTGGTGAAGCTTGATCGCTGAAGCCGCGCGACCGCCGAGCCCGCCACATGGAGGCCGGAGCCGTTGTCGGTCGCCACCACATTGTCGAGGAAGACCGTCGTATTCGTTGCGGCGCCAGGATTTTCTATGTCGAAGCCAGCGGTCGGGTTCAAAGTCGCTACGCTGTCGATGACGGTCAAATCCACGGCGCCGCTAGTTAAGCCGCCGTTGACCTGGAGGCCTGTTATGACGTTGTTGGCGAGCATCGCTTTCTTGATGACGCCAGAGACGCTGCCCGAGCCGGTTGGCTGAACCACGACGCCCAGATCGTTGCTGCTGACCGCGATATCGGTCGCCACCAGAGCGATCAAGCCGCCAGACGGCTCGATGACAATCCCCGCCGGACCGCCGAAGCGCTCCACCACGCAATTGGCGATCGTCAGCGATCCCGCCGAGAGGACGTTGACGCCGAACCGCGCCGTATCGAGGCCGTTGATCTCCAATCCGCGCAAGATGATCGCGTCATTGGCGCCGGCGTTAATGGTGATCGCATCGAGACCGCTGGTCGGCTGCTGCACGCCGGCGGCGCCGACGCCGTCGTTGACGATGCTCAAGGCCTTGGTGATCGTGATCGCGCCATAGCCGGCTGGATCGAGAATGTCGATCTCGCCGCCGGCGGCGATGATATTGTCGTGGACATATTGCAGGCTGCGGCAGGGATTGGCCGGCGCGCCGCAGCCGGCGGCGTCCGCGCCATGGCCCGAAACCCAGGCGCGATTGAGGGTCTGCGCTTGGGCGGGCGCGCCGAACGCCAAGGCAAGGAAGAGGCCGACGGCGGCGGACGATGAAATTTTGGCGGCCGCGCCGCGGGAGAACAAACCTACGATCATCTCGCCGATCCTTGCTAGGAAGTTCAAACGCGCGTCTTCGCCGCGGCGCGGCGTCTGGCGCTTGAACAGGCCTATAGGGATGCGCGGACCGCATGTCTTGGACTGAACGGCACGAGGCTTGGACTCGGCGGCGCAAAGCGCGGCTGAAGCGCGACCTGCGCGGCGAGCGCGGAACGGAATGGCCTGGTGGGCCGGAGGCGCGATCGAGGAGTGCAGCAAGGCGAACAAGCCGAATGCAGCCGCCGCGACGACGGGATCGCGCCGGCCAATCCCTCGGCGCTCGACGCGTCTCAAGGCCATGGAGTCCAGGACCTGGGTCGCGGCTCAACGGCTCCGTCGCCGCCAACGCCCCGCGAGGATGACGCCCGCCGGCTTACGCCCTGACGGCGGCGGCGCGAATGTCCGACGGCGTCGCGCCATAGCGTCGGCGGAAGCAGCGATTGAAATAGGACAGGTCGCCGAAGCCCGTCTCAAAGGCGATGGCGCTGACGGCGCCGGGATAGTCGGCGCCAGGCGCGCTGAGGCGACGATGAGCCTGCGCCAGCCGCTGGTTTAAAACGAAGTCCGTCAGGCTCGCCCCTTCGCTCTGGAAGAGTCCCCGAATGTAGCGCGGCGACAGGCGATGGCGGGCGGCAAGAGTCTCCGTCGAGACGACGTCCGAGGCGAGATTGGCGACAACATCCGCCTTGATGGCGCGCAGCCGAGCGATCTTGGCGCCGCGGCCCCTGGCGATTTCGGCAGCGTCCCGATTGGCCCCAAGGGCGAGCGCGGCCAGATCTTGGATATGGTCGACCAGGCCGCGCCGAAGATCCGGGGAAAAAGACTCCAGGTTTCCGCTGACAAGCCCGACATAGGATATCAAAAGGCGCAAGGCCTGATTGTCGCGGGACAGCGGTCGGAGCGCCTGCGCTTCCGGCGCCGCCAGCCGCCAAGCCAGGTCGCGTCGAGGAAAGCGCAGATTGATGACCTGCGTCGGCGAATGCACGTCGAAGCCCGCCGGCTCGCCATTATTCGTCAGAACAGCCTGACCGTCGCCGAGAAACGCCTCGCGACCGTGCTGCCAGGCCGTCCCCGTTCCCACGGCGAGAATGCAGAGCACCAGATCGTCGTTATCGATTAGCGAGGGCGTCAGTTTGTTGCGCATCGGCGGGATCGCGCCAAGGCCCATGGCCAAGCCGGGCAGCGAGACCAGCGTCAGGTCCACCACGAAAGGCGCTCCCGGCGTCGGCTCGATCTCGGTCTTGAGGATTTTGCGGCCGAAGATCTCGCAACAAATCTCGACCCGCTGCGCTTGCGGCAGAGCGTCGCTGGAAAGGCGTAAAAGCTCCATGACGCTGCCCGCGCCTCGTTGCGGGGCCGTCTTCAGGACGCCGACAACGCGCCGATCCGGCCCCAAATTCGCGAAAACCCCACGCCGGCGCGCCGCGCCGGCTCGGCGATGACATCGTTTGGCCGACACAATATATGATGCCGGGGCGCCGGAGTAAATCGCGGCCGCGAGGCGCCTGGGGCGCGCTCGACCGCGCGCCTGTCGGCGTGTCGCCGAAGCGGCGGCGAAAACAGCGGTTGAAATAGGAGACATCCGAAAAGCCGGCGCCGCCAGACACAACGTCGCGAATAGCGCCACGGTCGTCGCGGCGAATAACGAAACGTTCTTGGTCATGGAAGCGCCCCCTTCACCGCGGTGGGAGCGATGTAATCGTTCCCTGGATATCCGTGTTGTTGTTGTAGTTGATAGCGTTGTTGCTGTACGAAGCGACGTACGGGCTTACCGCGCCGACGCCGGTTGAATTGTTCATGATCATATTGTTTCTCAGCAAGACCACGGCGGAGCTGTTCGCGTAGACGCCATAAGAGCTGTTGTTGTTGTTGTTCATCTGCGACGAGTCGATGGAAACGATCGTTTGCTGCGAGCCGTAGACGTTGACGCCGTTGCCCCCGTTCCCCGACATGACGCTGTTCGAAATGGCCACCTGCGCCTCGCCGGGCGAACCCGTTACGTTGACGCCGTCTCGGCCGTTATCGCTGGCCGTGACGTGGTCCAAGGTCCCCTCGATTAGGGTGCTGGCGCTGGCGCCGGTAGACAGGATTTTGACGCCATAACCGTTATCCGTCACGATCGCATTTGAGATGAGGAGCTTCGCTGCGGATTGATCGAGCTCAAAATCCACGCCGGCTGCGCTGAAATGGCGGATGACGCAATTAACGATCGTCAAACCGTCGCCCGAATAGAATTGGACGCCATATGAGGCGGTTCCTAGCCCGTCGATGTTCAGCCCGCGGAGCGTGACGACGCCGCTGGCGTTGATCGTGATCGCACTTCCCGACGAAGCCTGAACGCCCGCCGTGCCGGCGCCGTCATTGACGATGCTGATCGCCTTGGTGATCGTGACGGCGCCGTAGCCCGCCCCGTCGAGCACGTCGATCTCGCCGCCGTCGGCGATGATGTTGTCGTGGACATATTGGAACGAGCGGCAGGGTGAGATCGGCGCGCCGCAGCCGGCGGCGTCCGTACCCTTGCCTGAGACCCAGGCGCGGTTCGCTTGGGCGTGAGCCGAAGCGACGAGGCCAAGGACGAGCGCAACGACGATCGAATATGATAGGGGCCTGAGCATGGAAACCTCCAGATTCGTTTCTAGGTAACGCCGCAACGCGCCGCTGAATTAAGCGATGCGAGTAATTCTCAAGGACCAAAGTCACCCGCGCAACGGACAGCCGGGTATGTCTCTGGATGTCCGGGCCAGCCGTTTCGTCACCGTATCTCGGCGCTTATTGCAAAGCCTGCGACTGCATCGCGTTGCCGGAGACGCTGTCCGCGATGGCGTTGTCGCCAAAGCTCACGATCGTCCCGCTATTTTGTATGCCGCCGAAGTAGGACGCCGCGACCGACGTTTTCTCGAGTTTGACCGTCGTCGACGCGCCCGCGTTGATCGATTGTATGTTGTTGGCGATGTTGCTGTTGGCGACGAACACGGTCATGAGGTTGGAGCTGCCGGACACGGTGGCGAGTCCGGTCGCGTTTTCCGCGATCAGCGTCGAATCGATGGCAGCCCATGTGATGGCGGCCGCCGACCCTGTCAGTTTGACGCCATAGCCGCTGCCTGCGCTGCCTGCGTAGCCGTTGTTGATGACCTTGACGCGGCTGAGCGTGAGGGTGAGGGCGCCCGAGTTGCTCGCCGTCGAAGAAATTCCAGCGCCATTGTTGTTGGTCACCGTCGTGTCGGCGATGACCACCGTTCCGGCGTTGCTTGGCGTGATCGAGACGCCATCGCCGGTCGTGTCAGCCACCGTGCAGCCAAGCACGTTGAGCGTCCCGGAATATATGAATGAAATGCCGTTCGTCGCCGTTCCCAGGCCGTTGATGTTGAGGCCGCGCAAGGTCACGATGTCGCTGTAGGCCGTGTTGATCGTGATGGCGCTGCCGGACGAGGCCTGAACGCCGGCGGTGCCGACGCCGTCGTTGATGATGTTCACCGACTTAGCGATCGTGACGGCGCCGTAGCCAGCCGGATCGAGAATGTCGATTTCGCCGCCGGCGGCGATGATGCTGTCGTGGACATATTGCAGGCTGCGGCAGGGATTGGTCGGCGCGCCGCAGCCGGCGGCATCGGCGCCATGGCCGGAGACCCAGGCGCGGGCGGCCGTCTGCGCGAGAGCCGGCGGCGCCAGACACAGCGTAGCGAACAGCGCCACGGTCGTCGCGGCGAATAATGATGCGTTCCTTGTCATGGAAGGGTCCCCTGTCACCGCAGTCCGAACGACGTGATCGTTCCCTGGATATCTGCCGTGCTGTTGTCGTTGATGGCGTTGTCGCTGTACGAGGCGACGTTCGGACTCGCCGCGTAGACGCCGTACTTATTGCTCATGATCATATTGTTTTTGAGCAAGATCACGGCGGAGTTGTCCGCCTCGACGCCCGGATCGAGGTTGTTGCTTATTTGCGACGAGTCGATGGAGACGATGGTTTGCTTCGAGCCGTAGACGTAGACGCCCCCATAGGGACTCCCCGTTATGACGCTGTTCGAAATGGCCAGTTGCGTCGCGCCGGGATCGTTAAATATGTGAATGCCGGAGCCGTTGTTGTCGAGGGTGACGTGGTCCAAGGTCCCCTCTATCAGCGCGCTGCTGCCGGAAGTGTTGATTTCGACGCCAGCGGTGTTATCCGACGCTATCGTATTTGAGATGAGGAGCTTCGTGGTGGCTTGAGAAATCGAGAGATACACGCCGTTCCCGCCGAAATGGCGGATGACGCAATCGACGATCGTCAAACCGGCGCCCGAATTGAACATGACGCCGTTCGAGGCGGTTCCCAGCCCGTCGATGTTCAGGCCGCGGAGCGTGACGACGTCGCTGGCGTTGACGGTGATCGCATTTCCCGACGCCGCTTGAACGCCTGCCGTGCCGGCGCCGTCGTTGACGATGCTGATCGCCTTGGTAATCGTCACCGCGCCATAGCCGGCGGGATCGAGCACGTCGATCTCGCCGCCGGCGGCGATGATGTTGTCGTGGACATATTGGAAGCTGCGGCAGGCGTTTGTCGGCGCGCCGCAGCCGGCGGCGTCGGTCCCGTGGCCGGAAACCCAGGCGCGGGTGGCCGTCTGCGCGTGAGCCGGCGACGCCGCGAGGCCAAGGGCAAGCAAGGCGCTCGCGATGACCGAGGATGATACGAGCTTGATCATGGCTCCTTCCCAAAATGATGCGATCCCGGCAAGCGCGAGCCCGCGGCGTACGCCAGATGATCTCGTGAGCCGACAGCCCGCGGTGTTTTCTGAGCGCATGGCGAGAATAGAGGGGCCGGGGCCGCGAAGCTTGGGCGCAAGCGAAGTCGGACTTGGTCAGAAACGAAATCTCACGCTATAAAATTTGGCCGTGCGGGCGGTCCGCCGGCTGGGCGACGGCAGGCCGGCGAGAAAATCGCTCGCGGAGACGGACATGAACGATCCCGCGACCGAGCATTTCTCGACCGACGCGTTCCCCGAACGCGAGCGGTTCGACGCCTGGCGAGAGCTGATCGGCCGCAATCTGCAGCGAAGCGAGACGGAGCGGCTGTCGGACTTGCCGTTCAGCGCGAAGGCGACGGTCCGCAGCCTTCCCGGCCTGCGCATCCACAAGGAGACGCGCACGCCCCTGCGCGTCGCCCGGACGCGGGAATTTCTCGCCGATGGCCACGACAGCCTGGTCCTGGCGCTGTCGACGGCCGCCGGCCATGCCTCCTGGCCAGGCGGCGAGGTCGCGTTCGGCCCTGGCGAACCCGTCATACTGGCAAGCCGCGAACTCAGCGTATGCGCCCACCTTTTACCTTCGGATGGCGTCTATCTCTGTGCGCCCCGCGCGGCGCTGCGCCCGCTTTTGCGCGATGTCGACGCGGTTCCGATGGGTCGATTGCGCGAAAATACGGCCGCGCTGTCCTTGCTCAAGCATTATGTCGAAGCCCTACAGGACGATGGACAGTTGACGGCGACGCCGGAGCTGCAGCATCTCGCGGTGAGGCATATTCATGATCTTCTGGCTCTGACGCTCGGCGCGACGCGCGATGCAACGCAGATCGCCCAAGGCGGCGGACTGCGCGCGGCGCGCCTGAGCGCGATCAAGGCCTACATACTCGGTAGCCTTCCGCGCGGCGACCTGACGGTCGCAGCCGTGGCGCGGCGCCATCGGGTCTCGCCGCGCTATGTCCAGTTGCTGTTCGAGAGCGAGGGGACCACCTTCTCCGATTTCGTCCGCCGCCGGCGTCTCGCCTGCGCCCACCGCATGTTGAGCGATGTCCGCTGCGCCGACCTGAGCATCGGCCAAATCGCCTATGAGGCGGGCTTTGGCGATCTCTCCCATTTCAATCACGCATTTCGCAAGCTCTACGGGCTCTCGCCGTCCCAGGCGCGCGCCGAGGCGCGCTATCCCCGCTGATGGGCGCGCCGCAAACCGCGTCGTCGCGGCGCCGTTTGCAGTCGCGTCTTTTACTGTCGTCACAAAGGCGCGATTGTTCCAGGCGCCTCGGACATTCGTGACTTGCTGGTGTGGACGAAATGGTTTTTGACGGCGGAGAAGGTTGAGACGAACCGCCGCAATCCCGGCCATGATTGAAAGCCTTCGTGAATTCAGAGGCCTTGCTCGCCTCCCCAATAC
>NZ_LMUI01000059.1:217916-243950 GCF_009765995.1 Methylocapsa sp. S129 | reverse complement strand
GGCGATCTGCCGTAACGTCGAAAGACGATCCGCGTCCCCAACTCGCCATGCGCAGGTTCTCATCAACGGGCATACAGGGGAATTTCATGATCAAACCGAAGATATTTTCAGCCATCGCGAGCGCTGTGCTCGTCCTTTGTCTCGCCTCGCCGGCGCAGGCGCAATCGAACCGCGCCTGGGTCTCGGGCAAGGGCTCGGACGCCGCCGGCTGCGGATCGCCGGCGTTGCCCTGCCGCAGCTTTCAATATGTCCACGACAATATCATCGCCGCCGGCGGCGAGATCGACGTGCTCGACCCCGCCGGCTATGGCGCGATCACGATCACCAAAGCGCTCAGCATCGTCAATGACGGCGTCGGCACCGCCGGCGTGCAGCAAGGGACAGCGGGCCAAAACGCCATCACCATCAATGCGGGGACGAGCGACGCGGTGACCCTGCGCGGCCTCAATATCGACGGGCTTGGAACCGGCCAAAACGGCATCGTCTTCAACACCGGCGGCAGCCTGACCGTCGTCAACTGCGTCATCCGGCATTTTGCCTATGACGGCTCTGAGCACACAGGCGACAGCATCCTGATCCAGCCGACATCCGGCTCGATGAAATTCGTCGTTTCCAACACGATCGCCTCGGATAATGGCTTTGAAGGCATTGCTTATTACCCGCTGAGCGGCGCCGCCAACGCCCAGGGCGCCATCGACCATGTGGTGGCTGCCAATAATCAATATAGCGGCATCGACCTCAATACGAGCAGCGCGGGCGGAGGCGTGGTCTCTGTCACCATATCCAACAGCATAGCAAGCAATAATTCAGGCTCTGGAATACATACTCACTCCGGCAGCGGCACTCTTACCGCCACCGTGGATTCTTCGGATATGAACAACAACAGTTTTGGTATTTATGCCATAGGCTCGGCAATCGTATTATTAAACCGATCGGTGTTCACATCGAACGTCGAGGGCGTCTATAACGGCACATCGCCGAATAGGGTTTATACCTACGGCAACAACCTTATCAATTATAACACCTCGGCGGACGTTGAGGGAACAGCACTGAATACGAGTTTCAAGCCGCTGTGACGCGGCCGGACAGGCTTGCTTGCGCGAGCCCGGCGGACGGAGTCCCGACCGTGGACGAAACCATAGTCGCGATCCCACAGAGAGCCAGCCAACAGCGCGCGCCATTGCGAACGCGGCGAAGCCGTCTGAAGGCGCGGGGCCGGCGGAGCCTCATCTGGGAGTTCAGAAACCTTGCTCGCCTCCCCAATATGGAGGAGGCGGCCGCAATCCTTTGTGCGTAGCCTTCAACCTGACAGTTGGGGCGCTCGATCCCATCCATGGAACTACGGCGTTGGCAAGCGGACGGGCCTTCCGCCGTGCGATCTCTGCGGGCGATCTGCCGTAACGTCGAAAGACGATCCGCGTCCCCAACTCGCCATGCGCAGGTTCTCATCAACGGGCATACAGGGGAATTCCATGATCAAACTCAAGATATTTTCAGCCATCGCGAGCGCTGTGCTCGTCCTTTGCCTCGCCGCGCCGGCGCAGGCGCAATCGAACCGCGCCTGGGTCTCCGGCAACGGCTCGGACGCCGCGGGCTGCGGATCGCCGGCGACGCCCTGCCGCAGCTTTCAATATGTCCATGACAATATCATCGCCGCCGGCGGCGAGATCGACGTGCTCGATCCGGCCGGCTACGGCGCGATCACGATCACCAAGGCGCTCAGCATCGTCAACGACGGCGTCGGCACGGCCGGCGTGCAGCAGGGAACCGCAGGGCTGAACGCCATCACCATCAATGCCCAACCAGCCGACGTCGTAACCCTGCGCGGCCTCAATATCGACGGGCTTGGAACCGGACAAAACGGCGTGGTCTTCAATTCAGGCGGCGGGCTGACCGTCGTCAACTGCTTCATCCGGCATTTTGCTTATGACGGCAGCACTCTGAGCACGGGCAATGGCATCGTTATTGCGCCGACATCCGGTCCGGTGAGCTTCGTCATTTCCGACACGACCGCGTCGGAGAATGGCAACGCCGGCATTTCTTATCTGCCGCCGAGCGGCGCCGCCAACACCTATGGCAGCATCGACCACGTCGTGACCACCAACAATAGAGTTGGCGTCTTCATCGATACTCAATCCACGAGTGGAGGCGTAGTTCCTGTCACCATATCCAACAGCATAGCAAGAAATAATTCAACCATATGAATAGAAATTGCCTCTTCCAACGCCACTGTTACAGTAACGGTGGATTCTTCGTATACGAGCAACGAAGAATGGGGTGTTTATGCTTTAGGTAATCCCGTTGTCTTGCTCAATCGATCGGTGTTAACCTCGAATGTCACTGGAATTCTTAATGCGACATCACCAAACAGGGTTTATACCTACGGCAACAACCTTATCAATTATAACACGTCGGCGGACGTTGCCGGAGCCGCGCTGAATACGGTTTTCAAACCGCAGTGACGCGACCGGACAGGCTTGCTTGCGCGAGCCCGGCGGACGGAGTCCCGACCGTGGACGAAACCATAGTCGCGATCCCACAGAGAGCCAGCCAACAAGGCGCGCCATTGCGAACGCGGCGAAGCCATCTGAAGGCGCGAGGCTGGCGCAGCCTCATTAGGGAATCCAGAAGGCTTGCTCGCCTCCCCAATATGGGGGAGGCGGCCGCGCGCCGCTGTGGGTAGCCTGCAACGTGTCGGTTGGGGCGCTCGATCCCATCGGCGGACGACGGCCCGCGACAATCGGGCGGGTCTTCCACCGTGCGATCTCTGCGGGCGATCTGCCGTAACGTCGAAAGACGATCCGCGCTCCCAACTCGCCATGCGCAGGTTCTCATCAACGGGCATACAGGGGAATTCCATGATCAAACTCAAGATATTTTCAGCCATCGCGAGCGCCGTGCTCGTCCTTTGCCTCGCCGCGCCGGCGCAGGCGCAATCGAACCGCGCCTGGGTCTCCGGCAAGGGCTCGGACGCCGCCGGCTGCGGATCGCCGGCGACGCCCTGCCGCAGCTTCCAATATGTCCACGACAATATCATCGCCGCCGGCGGCGAGATCGACGTGCTCGACCCCGCCGGCTATGGCGCGATCACGATCACCAAAGCGCTCAGCATCGTCAATGACGGCGTCGGCACGGCCGGCGTGCAGCAGGGAACCGCAGGGCTGAACGCCATCACCATCAATGCGGGGACGAGCGACGCGGTGACCCTGCGCGGCCTCAATATCGACGGTCTCGGCACGGGCGGCAACGGTATCGTCTTCAACACGGGCGGCAGCCTCGCCGTCGTCAATTGCGTCGTCCGGCATTTTGCGAATAGCGCTTCGGGCACGGGCAACGGCATCCTGATGCAGCCGTCATCCTCGGCATCCAACAACACATACTTCGCAATTTCCAACACGATCGCCTCCGATAATGGCGCTGCCGGCATTTCCTACTTACCGTCGAGCGGTGCCCCCAACGGCGATGGCGTCATCGATCATGTCGTGGCCATCAACAATTTAATTGGCATCTTTGTGGGGGGGACAACAGGGGACGGCTATTTCACCATAACCAATAGCGTAGCAAGTAATAATATAGCTTATGGAATGTTTTTTTCTACAAGAAACACTGCCATTTATGCGGCAGTGGATTCTTCATCTATGAGCAATAACGGAAATGGTATTTTCGGCAACGGCGCCGCGAAAGTATTGCTGAGTAGGTCTGTGATAACAGGAAACTTTGGTAACGGAGTTATCAACATGACATCGCCGAATACCTTTTATACCTATGGCGATAACCGCATAAACGGAAACCCGAGCGGCGACCTTTACGGAACCGCACTGAATACGACTTTCAAGCCGCAGTGACGCGACCGGATAGGCTTACCCGGGCGAGCGCCGGCGGTCGCAGCCGGCGGGTGGCAGGTCAAGAAGCCTGGATCGCCCTGTCGTAAAACGCCAGCGATGAAGGGCAGAAGCTCGCTCTCGGCTTCGAGCGGCGCGCTTTCCGATTTTCCCCGATATGCTCAAGCTTGAGAATGCTTTTCCACGTCTCCGCCAACTCAAGGAATTTCTATGATCAAAACATGCTTGTTGACCGCCGCGGCGCTCACCGCTTTCGGCCTCGCCCTCCCGCCCGCCTATGCCCAAACCGCCACCCGGGCCTGGGTTTCCGGCAAGGGAGCCGACGCCGCCGGTTGCGGATCGCCGGCGTCGCCTTGCCGCAGCTTCCAATATGTCCACGATAACATCATCGCCGCCGCCGGCGAGATCGACGTGCTCGATCCGGCCGGCTATGGCCCGATCACCATCACCAAGGCGCTCAGCATCGTCAATGACGGCGTCGGCACGGCCGGCGTGCAACAAGGGACCGCAGGCCTGAACGCCATCACCATCAATGCCGGGACGAGCGACGCGGTGACCCTGCGCGGCCTCAATATCGATGGTCTTGGCATCGGCGCAAATGGCGTCGTTTTCAACTCGGGCGCCTCCATGACTGTCGTCAACTGCGTTATCCGGCACTTTGCCTATACTGGGTCTCAGTCCACAGGTAACGGAATCTATATATCGCCGACGACGAGTTCCTCCCGCTTCGTCATCTCTGGCGCGACAGTATCGGATAACGGCTATGCCGGCATTCTCTTTTATCAGACTGCAGCGACAAACGCCTTTGTTGTCATCGACCACACGCTGGCCACCGCTAATAAATATGGAATTGTTCTGGGCCAGAATGCCGGCGGTTCTACCGCCAAATTGACGATATCCAACAGCGTGAGCAGCAACAACGACGACTTTGGGATCTCGATCGGGAACGGCGGCGGCACAATGGCTGTGACGTTGGATGCGACGGAAATGAACAATAACAATAACGGCATCGTTGTGTCCGGCACGCCTCTTGTTCTTATGGGCAGGTCCGTAATTGCGTCGAATCTCACTGGTGTCACGAACAACACATCTCCGAATAGCTTCTATACGTATGGCGACAACCGTATAAACGGCAACAATCCGGACATTTCTGGGACCGCACTCGCTACAAATCTTAAGCCGCAGTGAGATAGATAAATAAGCGCGTCGAGCGCGGCTGTGCGGGGTATTCTGGTATCTGCCGCGCTCTCGTCATCTTCATCGAACGCGTCTTTGCTCATATCGCCGAACGCGCCGGGTTGAGATCGCGGCCCAAGGCTCGCAAGAGCCGAGGGCCGCACTGGACGAAGCGAGAGCTTCGCCCGGCCTACAGGGGAATTTCGTGATCATACTCAAGACATATTCGGCCATCGCGAGCGCCCTGCTCGTCCTTTGGTTCACCGCGCCGGCGCAGGCGCAATCGAGCCGCGCCTGGGTCTCGGGGAAGGGAGCCGACGCTGCCGGCTGCGGCGCGCCGACGAACGCCTGCCGCAGCTTCCAATATGTCCACGACAACGTCATCGCCGCTGGCGGCGAGATCGACGTGCTCGATCCTGCCGGCTACGGCGCGATAACGATCACCAAGGCGCTCAGCATCGTCAACGACGGCGTGGGTACGGCGGGGGTGCAGCAGTCGACTGCAGGGGCCAACGCCATCACGATCAATGCCGGATCGAGCGACGCGGTGACCCTGCGCGGCCTCAATATCGACGGGCTCGGCGTCGGCGCGAATGGAATCGTCTTCAATTCGGGCGCCAGCCTCGCCGTGGTCAATTGCGTCATCCGTCATTTCGCCTATGACGGCGCCGCCCAGAATATAGGCGACGGCACGGGTAATGGCGTCCTCATCGCGCCGACATCCGGTTCGATGAATTTTGTCGTTTCCAACACGATCGCGTCGGACAATGGCTTTTCCGGATTGTCCTATCTGCCGCCGAGCGGCGCCGCCAACTCCCGAGTCGTCATCGACCACCTTGCGGCCTTCAATAATTTGAATGGCGTCGCCGTCGACACCGCCGGCGCGAGCGGCGCGCTCGCCGCCACCATCGTCAACAGCGTCGCCAGCAACAATTCGTATGCCGGGCTGTTGCTTTCCCCCATCGGCGGCGCAGTCGCCGCGACGGTGGATTCGTCCTACATGGACAACAACCAATATGGGATTGTCGTCGCCGGCGCCGCTGTCGCGTACCTCAATCGATCGGTGATCGCATCGAACAGCGTCGATGGGGCTCTCAACAATACGACGGCGAATACGCTTTATTCCTATCTCGATAATCGCATCAACGGCAACGCGACGAATGTCGGCGGAACGCCGCTGAACACCAGCGTCAAGCCCTTCTCCTTGGCGTACAAAGGCTTCGACTATGTCGCTTATTACAACGGCGCCTATGAGAACGCCAATTCGCTCGCCGCTCTTGCCGCGACCGGCGCGAACGCCATCGAAGCCTCCATCGAATATGGAATCGATCCTCAGAATTCGACAATTTACACGGACGCCAACTACACCGACAGCCTGACCGCGCTGGGCGCGACGATCAAGCAGGCGGCCGGCCTCGGCCTTACCGTGATGGTCCGCCCGCTCGTCGATTTCGTCGACCAAACCGACCTGAACGGCACGCCCTACAGCCTGGGCGAATGGCGCGCCTATTACAATCCCGGCGCCCCCGGTTCGGTGAGCGCCAACGCGTTCTTCGCCAGCTACCAGGCGATGATATTGCAGCAGGCGCAGGTCGCCGCGGCGAATGGCGCGACGAGCCTGTCGATTGGTACCGAACTCGATCAGTTCACCGGGCCCGCCTATAAGAGCTATTGGGATTCGATCATCAGCGCGCTGCGCGCCGACTATCCCTCGCTCAAACTGACCTATTCCTCCATTTGGGACGATAACCTCTCGCCTTGGCAATGGGGCGGCGCCGGTCTGGCGGTGGGGACCGGCAATCTGGCGACGCAGGTGAGCTTCGCCGGCGAACTCGATTTCTTCGGCGTCGATTGCTATGCGCCGATCTCCGACGCCGCCAATCCGACGCTCGCTCAATTGATCGCCGGATGGACGCAGCCGCCAACCGATTCGACTTCGCTCGCTGTGACCGGCGGCCAGTCGCTCATCGCCTATTTCGCAAGCGTCGCCACTGCTGTCGGTAAGCCGCTCCTCTTCACCGAACTCGGCTATGAGAACGCTACCGACGCCGCCTCGCAACCGGCCGAATCTTCGACCAACGTCGTCGATTCGAACTTGCAGGCGGCGCTCTACCAAGCCTTCTTCGAAGCTTGGCAGCAGGCGGGAAATTCGGCTTTCGCCGGCGTCTATTTCTGGAACTGGGACCCCAATGCCGCGGAGGTCGGGCCCGGCCAGGGCGTGAATTTCAGCCCGCAGGGACTGCCCGCGCAAGGCGTCGTCAGCCAATGGTTCGGCGGTTCGCAGCCGTAATCGCGTTTGACGCGTCGGCTTTCGGCCGGAGCGTTCGTCTCCTATCCCTCGGCGACGGAGCCATGGCGCGCCGCCATTGGTCGGCCGCAGCGTAGGCGAACGGCGGCGCGATCGAATTGCGCCTCCCCGTTTTCCTCACAGGAGGACATTCCATGACCAAGAGATGCTTGTTGACCGTCGCGGCGGCGCCCGCCGCCGTCTGCATTCAATTGCCGCCCGCCAAGCCCAGACCGCGAACCGCGCCTGGGCGCCAGCAAGGGAACCGATTAAGCCGGCTGCGGCGCGCCGACCAACGCCTGCCGTAGCTTTCACTGTGTCGTCAGCAAGGTTGTGGCGCAAACGTCGGAGGTCGCGGCAACCAAGGGCTCCCGAATATGCCCGGCTTCCGATCCTTGCGCCGCAACCCCTCAGGCTTCCTCGTCTTCAAACCCGATTAGCGCTGAAGCGCAATCGGTCGTCGGGAACTTGAAGACATTCCACAACCGCCAATGAGCAACGTGGCAGGGTAAATGCATGTTACCGATCCGGACGGCCATATTGAGCCGCGCGTCTTCATCGCCGTCTGTGGGGGTCGATAGGCATTGGTTCTGTGTCGTGCGGTTTTCTGGGATGCTCAAGTCGTCCTTGGCGACAGTGCAAACGACAATTGCGGTCGAGTAGCGATCGGGAGGAGGAATTGAGAAACGCAATATATAAAGGCTATCTTGTCAAATATTATTTTACAAATCAATGGATTGCTAAGATTTATCCTCCCGGTTCTAAAGTAATGATGGAGGGCGGCATCGCAACCGCCACCAAGGACGAAGGCGAGACGATTTTGCTTGCTCGCGTTCACGCTAGCGTTGACGAAGGGGAAGTGAAGGGCTCTGGCTCGATTACTTTGAAAGCGGATGTGCAGCAGCCCTCTGCAAACCAAGAGATGCCTGCTTCAAATTGGGACACCGCTCCCGCGGTCGGTTCGCAAAACGACGTCGCCCGTCCTGCCGAAATCACCGACGCGCGGCAACCTGACGATTAAGCACGATGAAGGACGCTATCTCATCGCACCCTGCTCACAACGCCCGCGACAGCAACGGGCGGAGGGCGGCGCGCCGTCCGGCGGCCGATATTGACCGGGCTGCGGCGCGGCGCGTTTTGCCCGGTGTGGCCAGAAAGTCGCAGCGAGCAGAAATTTATTGCGACGCACAAATTGACCTTCCGTTGATTTGACCGCGCTGGCTCTCTTGGCTAACGTCTTCATTGGGTACGTTTGGGCGTGCAGCAACTTACCCTTTGGGGGCGTGTATGGGTTCACCCGATAATGTCCGCCGCCATAATCGAAGCTTCTTGGCAAATGCCGAACAAGACGCGATTCATTGGATTCTCCCGCGAATTCCTAGATCTGTCACGTCGCTACACCTGACATTATTGGGCTTATTTGGGTCTGTTTTGGCGGGCGCGGCGCTGATTGGGTGCAACGGATCCTTTTTTTGGCTTCCCCTGTTTGTCTTAGGGGTCGTTCTTAACTGGTTCGGGGACTCGTTCGATGGAAGTCTGGCGCGTTACCGCAAGGCGGAACGTCCTAGATTTGGCTTTCTCGTTGATCACACCTGCGATTTGTTCTCGCAAATCGTGATCATCATTTGTTTTGGATTTTCGCCCTTTCTTTCTCTCATTGCGGCCTTAGTCGTTCTGCTCTGCTATCTGCTGTTCTCCTCGTACACCTACATTCGCGCCGCCGTCGAAAATGTTCATCAGATGGCCTACATTGGCCTCGGCGCCACCGAATTTCGTATCCTGATGGTGGCGTGGGCGCTTTTAGGCGCCGTTGTGGGGATTCACGAATCCTATGCGAACGGCCCTTCAAAGTTGGATTTGGCGATCGCTTTTTTGGGGGCGTTAGCGATCGTCGGCCTTGCCATTAAGGCGATCACCGACGCACGCAATATCGCTGCCGAGGAGCAAGAACATTTGAAGCAGGCAGTTGAGTCGCGCGTAATGGAAAACCCTGGCGACATTGCTGGTGAAGAAGTCGGTATTTGATCAAAACCTATCTCCAACGCATCGAGCATGGTTAGATCGGTGTGGTTACAGGCGCGTTTCTTGAGATGGCTCACTTGTCGATCGTTTGACGATGGTCGCGCCGCTTTCGGAGGAAGGGCGTAGCGGTGGACGCGAGCGCCTTGGCCGCCCTTGAACTTGGCTTCTTTGAATGAGAGAGAGCTGAGAGTCCGTTTGAGAACCCATTGAACGGTTTGGTTGGTCGTAATTCAAGCTTGGGATGTGGCCCCCATCGACGCGACAGCGCCTATGATCGCACCAAACTCATGGACAAGGCCGCCGTCTTCGACTTCACCATCGAAATCGTCAGACGGTCCGATACCGCCAAGGGCTTCGAAGTCGTGCCGCGCCGCTAGGTCGTCAGCGCACCTCCGGATGGATGCCCCTCTGGCGCCGGCTCGTGCGAGACTGCGAGGAGCGCATCGGCTGTTCCCAGGCCATGATCCACGTCGCCCTCGGAAGCATGCTCCTCAGACGCGCCGTTCACCAATGACCGTTCTCAAACGGACTCTAAGGAACCAGCGGCCGAATCTCGCACCAACAGAATCCCGCAACAAGGCGTGGTGGAAAAGTCGCCGGATAGTTTGGCGTAAAGCTGCGTAGCCACGTCGTACGGACATCACCTACAAGTGATTGATTTTGCCGTGACTTCGTAGCCTAAATGGGAAAAGGCGTGGTGCCCAGGGGCGGAATCGAACCACCGACACTGCGATTTTCAGTCGCATGCTCTACCAACTGAGCTACCTGGGCGTTCCGCTCGCGTGAAGATGCGACGGTTGGCGGTTTATAGGTAGCGCGGAAAGCCTTGTCCAGCGCGGATTATCGTCGTCCTGGGGATGGAGATTGCGCCAGGTTTGGCGGTCAGTCTGTCGCGCGGCGTCCCGCTGCGCCAGGCTGCGCCGCTCAAATCTACGCGCTTCGCAAGATTGGGAATCCTGGCCATAGCGTTCGTCCCCTTGACTCTTCTTAGCGTTCAGTCACATTAGAACAAATAGGGAACATAGGGGTGACGGAACGAATGTCGCAAGGCGACCAAACGGAAAGCATGGCGCGTTTACGCAACGCCATCGATGGGATCGAGGCTCATTATGGGCCCGCACACAAGCGCGCGCCTTTGAAGCTCCCTGTGACGCGGGCGCTCGATCCGGCGCTTGGCGGCGGATTGTCGGATGATTCCTTGCACGAGATCGCCCCCGCGCAGGCTGGCGACGGGGCGGCGGCGGTCGGTTTCGCTATGGCCTTGGCGGCGCGTTTTACCGCGGCATCGCGTCGCTCTTCGACGGCCTTGCTCGTCAGCGAAGATTTTTGCGCGCGCGAGACAGGCGCTCTCTATGGGCCGGGACTCGCCGCCTATGGGCTTGGCCTTGGCCGGCTCGTCTTCGTCCGCGCGCCCGACGCGCCAGCCTTGCTCTGGGCGATGGAGGAAGCGCTCAAAAGCGGCGCACTGGCGGTTGTGGTCGGAGAAATGTGGAGTCTGACGCGGCATTACGGCCTTGCCGCCTCCCGTCGATTGCTGCTGGCGGCAAGGGCCGGCCGCGCGCCCGCCCTGCTCGTTCATGGCGGGGCCTTCGGGCGGGCCGACGCCATCTCGAGTGCGGCTGAAACGCGTTTCGAGATTGCTGCGGCCTCAAGCCGGCGCCTTGAGCCGGCTGGCGGCCGGCTTGGCCTGCCTGGCGCGCCCGCCTTCGCGGCGCGGTTGCTCAAAGCGCGACTGCGCCCCTCCGCTCAAGGGCCGCCGACGCGCGGCTTCGATGAGGCGCGCGTGATCCGCCTCGAGTGGAATGGCGTTGAAAGGTGCTTTCGTGACCCGACGATTTCTCTCCCTATGGTTCGTGCGGCTGCCGACGGATCGGGCGAAAGCGTTGCGCGACGCTGAAGCAGCCCAAGTCTCACGACAACAAGTCCCGCGGCGGCAGGCCTCGCGACAAAGCGAAAGAACCGCGCCGCTCGTCACCATCGCCAAAATCAAGGGCGCACAAAAGCTTGTTTGCGTCGATCGATTGGCGGCGAATCTGGGGCTGGCGCCCGGTCTCTCTCTCGCCGATGCGCGCGCGCGCCGCCCCCATCTCATCGCCGTCGAAGCCGCGCCTGAAGAAGAGGCGCGGCTGCTCGCAAGGCTGGCCGATTGGTGCTCCAGATTCACGCCGCTTGTCGCGCTCGACGGCGCGGACGGGCTCATGCTCGACATTGCCGGCGTCGCGCATCTGTTTGGCGGCGAAGAAACAATGGCCGATGAGATCGAGGTGCGTCTCGCCGCGCAAGGTTTTGGCGTCGTTGTGGGCATAGCCGATACGCCGCGCGCAGCCTGGGCTTTGGCGCGATTCTCCGATCGGCGCATCGCGCCGGCCGGCGCATCGGACGGGCTGTTGGCCAAAATCTTTCACGGCCTGCCGCTGACCGCGCTTGGGCTTGACGACAAGACCGTCGCGGATTTGAACCGCGCCGGCCTGCGGCGCATCGGCGATATCGCGCTGCGCCCGCGTGCGCCGATTGCCGCGCGCTTTGGCGCCGATGTGATGAACCGTCTCGACGCGCTTTTTGGATTGGAGCGCGGCGCCATTTCTCCCCGCTTCGCCGCGCCGGCTTTTTCCGCCGAACGGCGTTTTGCAAGCGCGATCTCCAGGCGCGAGGATGTCGAGGGGACAATCGCCAGACTCGCGCAGGATCTTGTTGTTTTGCTCGATCGCCAGGCTAAAGGCGGTCGGCAGTTCGAGGTTCGCCTGTTCCGCGTCGATGGCGCGATGCGCCGCATTGGCGTGGGCGCCGGCCGGCCTCTCAATGATCCCGGAACCATCGCGCGGCTGTTTCGCGAACGTCTCGATGCGCCAGGCGAAGACGAACTCGACGCCGGTTACGGTATCGATATCGTGCGCCTTTCCTGCCTTGTCGCCGAGCCGCTCGCGTCCTCGCAAAGGGAGCTTGAGCAAGCCCATGAAGGCGAGCGGGAACGCAATCTTGCCGACCTCATGGACCGGCTCAGCGCGCGGCTCGGCGCCCGCCGCGTGACGCGGCTGGAGCTCATGGATACGCATATTCCGGAATTCGCCGTCGCCGCCATTCCCGCATCGGCGCGCGCGGCGCCGAAGGTTCGAGCCGCCCTTCTCTCTCTTGCGGAGGAGAGAGAGGCGCAGGCGGCGCCGCCGACCCGCCCGCTTCGTCTGTTCGAACGACCGGAGATGATCGAGGCGATTGCCGAAATCCCCGACGGGCCGCCATTGCGTTTCAAATGGCGCCGCGTCCTGCATGAGATCGTCGCGATCGAAGGTCCCGAGCGCATCGCGGCCGAATGGTGGCGGCGCGCGGATGCGCTGACCCGGGATTATTTCCGCGCCGAGGACATGCAGGGGCGCCGCTTCTGGCTTTACCGCGAAGGGCTGTATGGGCGCGAGACGATCCGTGCGAAATGGTTCCTGCACGGATTATTCGCATGATCCGCGCCGAGCCTCGCTTCGCCGAACTCGCGACGGCGACGAATTTCTCGTTTTTGCGCGGCGCGTCTCACCCCGAAGAACTGGTCGCCCAGGCGGCGCATCTTGGACTGACGGGGATTGGGATAGCCGACCGCAATTCGCTTGCTGGCGTTGTCCGCGCTCACGTCTTTGCACGCGAGAACGCCAAAGCCATCGGCAAGATGAGGGTCGTCACGGGCGCGCGGCTGGTCTTTACCGATGGAACGCCCGACATTCTGGCCTATCCCAGGGATCGCGACGCTTATGGCCGGCTCTGCCGGCTTTTGACGGTCGGCAATTTGCGGGCCGAGAAAGGCCAATGCCATCTGACGCTTAAAGACCTCCTTGAATGGGGGCAGGGCTTGCAGATTGTTGCGATGGCGGAGGCGAGCCCCGCCGCCCCTGCGGAAAAAAGCGTCGCACGCGGCGCAATGCCCGAAGGGGGCCATGACGCATCCTTCATTTCCTGTTTGCGGGAGGCTTTCCCCGACCGCCTGTGGCTCGCGGCGTCCATGACATATGGCGCCAGTATGCGCGGCGACTTGGCGACGCGCGTCGCGCTTTCGCGCCGGACTGGAATCCCGCTGTTGGCGACCAATGACGTCCTCATGCATGGCCCCGAACGGCGTCCGCTCGCCGATGTCGTCGCCTGTATTCGCGAAGGCGTAAAAATCGACGACGCCGGCCGCCTTCTTGAAGCCAATGCGGAACGCCATTTGAAAGACGCTCGCGAAATGGCGCGGCTGTTTCGCGAAGCGCCGGAAGCGCTCGAAGCGACGGTTCATTTTCTCGATGGTCTGAAATTCAGTCTTGACGAACTCAAGCACAATTATCCCGAGGAATTGCGCGAAGGCTATTCCACGCCGCAAGAGGCGCTGGAGGCCTTCGCGCGGGAAGGCGCGCGCGCCAGATATCCCAACGGCGTCCCGCCCAATGTTACGCAAGCCCTTGACCATGAACTCGCGCTAGTCGCAGAACTCGAATATGCGCCATATTTTCTGACCGTGCATGATATCGTTCGTTATGCGCGCTCAGAAAATGTAGGCATTCTGGCTCAGGGGCGCGGTTCGGCCGCCAATTCCACCATCTGTTATTGCCTGGGCATCACCGAGGTCGATCCTTCAAAGCACGACCTTCTTTTCGCGCGTTTTATCTCCACCGATCGCAAGGAGCCGCCCGATATCGATGTCGATTTCGAGCATGAGCGGCGCGAGGAGGTGATACAATATATCTACCGGCATTATAAGCCCGAACGGGCGGGTTTAGCGGCCGCCGTCATCACTTATCGCACGCGTTCGGCGGTCCGCGAAGTCGCGAAGACGTTTGGGCTTTCGGACGATCTCATCACCGTTTTGACGAGCACCACTTGGGGGCAAAGCTCAGGGAAGATCAAAGACGCGGAGATGCGCAGCCTCGGGCTCGATCCTAGCGATCGGGCATTGGCTATGGCGATTGAACTTGCCGGTGAGCTTTCCGGTTTTCCGCGTCATCTGTCGCAGCATAGCGGTGGCTTCGTCATCACGCGCGACCGGCTCGACGAAGTCGTGCCGATCATGAACGCCGCGATGGACAACCGCACGACGATCGAATGGGACAAGGACGATCTCAATGCGCTGGGCATTCTGAAGGTCGACGTGCTCGCGCTCGGCATGTTGACCGCTCTGCGCAAGGGCTTCGAATTGATCGACAAGCATTATGATCGGCGCCTGACGCTGTCGAATATTCCTCCAGAGGAAGCTTGCGTCTATGCGATGATCCAGCGCGCCGACACGATCGGCGTCTTTCAGATCGAAAGCCGCGCGCAAATGTCCATGCTGCCGCGGCTCAGGCCAGAAAAATTCTATGACCTCGTCATTGAGGTCGCCATTGTGCGCCCCGGCCCGATCCAGGGCGACATGGTGCACCCCTATTTGCGGCGGCGGCAGGGGATCGATGAGGTTGGCTATCCCTCCGAAGAACTCGAAGCCGTGCTCAGCAAAACGCTCGGCATACCGCTGTTTCAGGAACAGGCGATGAAAATCGCTATCGTCGCGGGTTTCAAGCCCGAAGAGGCCGACCAATTGCGCCGCGCGATGGCGACATTCAAACGCGTTGGCACGATCGGCTTGTTTGAGACGAAGATGATCGAAGGCATGGTCGCCAAAGGCTATGACCGCGATTTCGCCGCGCGCTGTTTCAAGCAGATCGAGGGCTTTGGCAGCTATGGATTTCCCGAGAGCCACGCGGCGAGTTTCGCGCTGCTGGTCTATGCCTCGGCCTGGATAAAATGCCGCTATCCCGATGTGTTCTGCGCGAGCCTTCTCAATGCGCAGCCGATGGGATTTTACGCGCCCTCGCAGATCGTGCGCGACGCTAGGGAACATGGGGTGGAGGTGCGGGAGGCGGATGCGAATCTGTCGGATTGGGATTGCACGCTGGAGAGAGATAGCGATCCCTTCTCCCGCTGCGCGGGAGAAGGTGGCCCTCGCGTTAGCGAGGGTCGGATGAGGGCGGTTGGTTCGATCGAGACCTCGGGCGTCGTGGATATGGCAACCGCCCTCATCCGACCCGACTTCGTCGAGCCCCTTTCCCAAGGCGAATGCGAGGCATTCGTCCGTCCCGCCGTGCGGGAGAAGGGGTTCCCCATTCACCGCCGCCACGCCTCCATGGCGCCCGATATCCGCACGACCCATGCCGTGCGCCTGGGTTTTCGCCAGATACTCGGTATGAGCGAGGCGGATATGAAGCGCCTCGTCGAGCGGCGCGGCGCGGGCTATGATTCCGTCCGGGATCTCTGGCTGCGCACGGGGCTCAACGCCAGTGTCCTGGAACGGCTCGCCGACGCCGACGCGTTTCGCTCGCTGGGTCTGGACCGGCGCATGGCGCTGTGGGCGGTGCGGGGCCTGGATCGGGTCGGCGATCAGGACGATCTGCCGCTGTTTTCGGCGAGCCGTCCCACACGCGAGCATGAGCCCGATGCAAAGCTGCCGCCCATGCCGCTGGGCGCGCATGTGGTGGAGGATTATCGCAGCCTTGCGCTCTCCCTCAAGGCTCATCCCGTCGCTTTCATGCGTCGGCGACTGGAGGCGCGCGGGATATTGCGCAGCGAGGCGCTGGCCGAGATGAAGTCCGGCGCGCGCGTCGCCGTCGCAGGCCTCGTGCTGGTGCGCCAACGCCCCGGCACGGCCAGCGGCGTCATCTTCATGACGATCGAGGATGAGACCGGCATCGCCAATGTCATCGTCTGGCCGAAGGTCTTCGAGAGGCTGCGCCCCATCGTCATCGGCGCACGTTTTGTCGCCGTGACCGGCAAGCTGCAAAGCGAAGCCGGCGTCATTCACCTTATTGCCGATAGGCTGGAAGATTTGACTTCAATGCTCGGACTTTTATCCGAGCGCGGTCCGCAACTCGACGTAACCGGCCCCGCCGACGAGGCGCGGCGGCCGCCGCCCGCCGGCGGGGACAGGCGAGGGAGCAAAACGCCGCGCGCGGCGCCCATCGCTGCGCCGGCGCCCGTGGCGCAGACGACCGACATCGAAGAACGCGATCTCATCCGCGCGATGCCGGGCGGACGGAACTTTCATTGACCAAAACTAGAAAATTGCGGCGCGCGCACTTCATGATTGATTTTTGTATATACAAATGACATATTCTTTGAACGCGCCTCTTGAAATAGCAGGCGTCGCATGGGACGCGGGCAATCGAGACAAATGTCAGAAACATGGCGTTTCGATTGGAGAAATCGAAGCGCTCTGTCGCAGCCCGGCATTCGCCATACGACCTGACCGCGCCCATTCAGTGGTCGAGCTGCGGTTCCAGGGCATAGGAAAGACGGTGCAAGGACGTCACGTTTTTCTTGTTTTCACGATGAGGGAGCGCGAAGGAAAAATATTCATAAGACCGATCGGTGCCCGCTACATGCACGCCAAGGAAGTCAATCGCTATGAGCAAAACAATCCCGATCTTCAAGACAGATGAAGAGGCCGAGACATTCATCGATACGGCCGATCTTTCGGAATATGACCTCTCAGGTTTCAAACCAGCCGGGTTCGAGTTCGAAGCCAAAGATGCGCAGATCAATATGCGATTGCCTGAGTCCCTTCTTCGTGCTGTCCGGGAGACTGCAAAAGAACGAGGCATTCCCTATCAACGGTTCATTCGGCAGACATTGGAGCATGCTGTCGCTCGTAAAAGACAAGCGACTTAGCCGAAGCCTTGTCCGCCGCCTTCTCCCGGTCCGCGCAGCGCATCTTCCAGCCGCATCGTCGCCGATCCCGGCTTCAACGGCTTTTGCTGGCTTTCATGGGGCGCCCATCCCGCGAGCCAGACCATGTCGAATGTCGCGCGCAGGCGGCCGTCCGCGTCGGCAAAGCGCCCGGCGTAGATTTCGGCTGCGCGAAACAGGACGTCGCGGCGCAGAGGCGCACGGCTGCGGGCGACCAGCGCGTTCGCGGCGCCCATCGCTCGCAAATCGCGCATCACGGCGAGCATATCGCCATAGCGGGTGACGGCGCGGTCAAGATCGACGACGGGCAGCGCAAAGCCGGCGCGCTGCAGCAGCGCGCCCAAGACGCGCACGTCGGCGAATGGCGCGACGCGCGGCGAAGCGCCCGACCGGATTTCGCTCTCCGCGGCGGTTAGGCTCTGGCGCAGCTCATTCAGGCTTTCGCCGCCCATAACGCAGCCAAGAAACAGGCCGTCCGGCCGCAAAGCGCGGCGGATCTGGATCAATGCGCCAGGCAGATCGTTGACGCCCTGGAGCGCCAGGATCGAGACGATGAGATCGCAGCTTGCATCGGCAAGCGGCGATCGTTCCTCATCGGCGACGATGCGGGCATAAGTTCCCTCTCCAATTCCCTCAGCGGTCGGGGCGGCGCGAAGGACAAAGCCGATCCGGGTGTCGCCGGCCAGCGCCATGGCGGCATGAGGGCCGGGCGTTCCCAGATCGACGGCGACGCCGAACGTGCGCTTCACCAGCGAGAGCCGGTCGGCAAGCTCGCCCGTCGCGCGCTGCAACAGAAAATCGGCGCCGCTCTCTTGGGTAAACGCCCGCAGAGCCCGCTCCAGCCGGGCGCGGGCGAGAGAACGGTCGAATATCTCGTGAGCAATGGGCTGGCCGGGCGCGGACACGGGAGCGTTTATGGCCGCGTGCGCCTCTCGCGTAAAGGTCGCGCCTCGGCTAGGCTCCAGACATGCATGCGCCGTTTGCTGAAGCCGATCCTCGCCAGCCGCAGGCGGGCGCGTGGCCGCGTCTAGCCGGCGCGATCGCCTCTCTCGGACGCATCGCGCTCGATGCGATCTATCCGCCGACCTGCCTTGCCTGCCGCGCGGCCATCGCCGAAACCGGCGCGCTCTGCCCGGAATGCTGGCGCCGGATGCGCTTCATCGAGCGGCCGTTCTGCGAGCGGCTGGGAACGCCGTTCGAACAGGATCTGGGGCCCGGCCTGCTGTCGCCGCAGGCGATCGCCGACCCGCCCGTTTTCGCCCGGGCCCGCGCGGTGGCGCGTTTTGAGGATGGACCGGCGCGCCAGCTCGTGCATCGGCTCAAATATTCCGATCGCGGCGAACTCGCCAAGCCGATGGGGCGCTGGATGGCGCGCGCCGGCGCCGACATTCTGGCGGGCGCCGACGCGCTTGCGCCGGTGCCGCTGCATGCGCTGCGCCTGTGGACGCGGCGCTTCAATCAGGCGGCGGCCCTGGCGCACGCGGTCGCGCGGGAAACCGGCGCGCCCTGCGAGCCGTTTCTTCTGACCCGCGTCAAAGCGACGCAGAGCCAGGTCGGCCTGAGCCGCGCACAGCGGGCGGAGAATGTCCAGGGCGCCTTTCGGGCGCCCGCGGCGGCGCAAGCGCGGCTGAAAGGGCGTCGAATCGTCCTTGTCGACGATGTCCTGACATCGGGGGCCACCGCCAATGCGGCGGCGCGCGCGCTGCTGCGCGGCGGGGCGGCCCAGGTCGATTTGCTCGTGTTCGCGCGGGTTGTGACATCACCGTGACGCCCCATATAATGATATGTTTCCCGTAGACTTTACGCGCTGGAGCGAAGGCCCACCGATGCCGCCGATCACGATCTATACAAAGGCTACCTGTCCTTATTGCGATTCCGCCAAGGCTCTGTTGCGCAAAAAGAACGCGACGTTTGAGGAAATCAGCGTCGATGGCGATCGCGACGCGCAGGCCGCTATGGCGGTCAGGGCGGGCGGTCGCTGGACGGTGCCGCAGATTTTCATCGGCGAGCGCCATGTCGGCGGCTGCGACGACATTCATGCGCTTGATGCGGCGGGCGAGCTTGCCCCGCTGCTCGCAGGCTGAAGCATGATCAAATATGCGCTGAGTTGCGACAAAGCCCATTCGTTTGAAAGCTGGTTCCCCAATAGCGACAGCTATGACGCGCAGGCGCGGCGCGGCCTGATCGCCTGTCCCGATTGCGGCTCGACGCGGGTGTCCAAAGCAATGATGGCGCCCGCGATCGTCAGCGGCCAGAAGGCGCAACGGCCTCGCCCTGACAGAGCCGCCGCCCCGGTCGCGCTTCTCGACGAGCGGCAGCAGCGCCTGCGCGAAATGGCGCGCCATTTGCGTCAGGAGATCATCGCCAATACCGATGATGTCGGAGCGAAGTTCCCCGAGGAGGCCCGCGCAATCCATGACGGCGACGCGCCGGCGCGTTCGATCCGCGGACAGGCGACGCCCGAGGAGGCGCGCGCGCTGATCGAAGACGGCGTCGGCGTCATGCCGCTGCCATTCCTCCCCGACGAATTCAACTGAAGTACCAACAGGGTAGGGGCGTCGCTCCCGCTCGCGCTACTTCTGCGCATCAATGCTGAATTCCGACGCCTCGATCACCGCGGTGCCGATCATCGTGCGCACCGAAATCCGATAGGGCAGGAGGAGGCGGGCTGACTCCATAGGGGCCAGCCAGAGCTCGATGTTCTTGTTCTCGGCCATGAATTTCGTTCCCGGTCGATCAGGGCGGTGGCCGGCGATCGGGATATAGCGGACCGCGCAAACTGCGACGGGCCCGCTGTAGCCGGTCGATTTGACATGTCTCTGGCCGACATAGGCAAGGCGCACATCGAAGCGGGTGTAGCCGTCGAATACCGGGATGGTGCGATTGCAAGCGGCGGGGCCGACGAGCGGATCGGCGCCGGGCAGCGAGATCATGAACGCGCCGACCGGGTCGATCACCCCTCGCTTGTCCTGATCCCTCAGGGGTATGCGGTCGGGCTTGTTTTCGAAGGGCGGCGAAATATCGACGCCCGTCACCGCGTTGCCGGCCAAACTCATGCGCATCGTGCGCGTCAACGTTGGATTGGCCGCCGTCACCGCATAGGTCGCCGGCAGAATATGGCCGGCGACGATGGCGCCGGTGGCGCTTGCCGCGCCCTTTGAATTGGCGACCAGCGTCGCCAGGCCCGACAATTTGGCGTTGGCGTCGATGTGATAGGCCGTCCGGCTGATTTCCCCGACGGCGCCGGCCGTGCCGATCGGCAGTCCGAGCAGGCTGACGCTATAGGTGGCGCGCCAGGTGTCGGCATGGGCGGCGGCGCTCGTCAGAAAGACCAGCGTCGCTGCGAGGCGGCCCGCTCGCCGGGAGACCGAAAAGCCTAGCGATGGCGCGGACATTCAGCACTTCTCTATAAGGGGAATTGATTCGTTTCTAGCATCCGTGGCGGCAGAATCCGACCCCTTTATGGCTGGGCGAGGGGATTCTCATAAGTTCGCTAGGCCTGAACGCGCCGGCCTCCCAAAGACCGGCTCTAGCGCCGCAGCAGGGAATGGGCGGTCCGCGCTTGCCAGCCTTCGCGCTCCAGCTCCGGCGCCAGATGCTCCTCTTGCGGCCATCCCACACAGAGATAGGCGATGAAGGACCAATCGGCGGGAATATCGAGGGTCGCGGCGATAGAAGCGGGGTCGAGGATCGAAACCCAGCCGACGCCAAGCCCGTGCGTGCGCGCAGCGAGCCAGAAGGTGTGCAAAGCGCAGACGGCGGAATAGCGCCGCGTCTGGGGCATGGTGAGCACGCCGAGCCCATGCCCTTGCGGCGTCCCCTCGTCGCAGAAAACGGCGAGATGAACTGGCGCTTCGCGCAGCCCTTCGAGTTTCAATCGCGCGTAAGTCTGCGCCCGCTCCCCATCGTAGGTCCCGAGCGCGGCTTTGTTGGCCGTCTCGAAATTGGCTGTTATCGCCGTCCGGCGGCCGGGATCGTCGACGCGCACCCAGCGGGTCGGCTGGCAATTGCCGACCGACGGCGCAAGTGCGGTGAGATCGAGCAGGGAACCAAGCAGCGCCTCGGGAATTTCGTCTCGGCGAAACCGACGGACATCGCGCCGCCAGGCCAGCAATTCGACGAAGCTCGCCTGAAACGACGCGTCGAAGACGGGTCGATCCTGCGGGCGAGACGGAGCGAACATCGGCATGAACCTCCCTGACGGCGCGAGCGTTCCCGTGCGCTTCATGCGCCAAACTCTCCTTTCGCGCAAACGTTGCAAAGCGCTCTTTCATCGCTGGGTGGGAGCGCCTAACATGCCGGCAATGATCAAACCGCCGGCCGGATCGTGACGCCCAACCGAAGCCATTGGCCGCGCATCCTCAGCATTCTCGTCGTCGCACTCGTCGTCCTGAGCGCTGTCGCCGCCGCCTTGGCGCCGGAGATGCTTCCGGCCGGCGATCGCCTCGGCGTCGAGGGTCGCAGCGTCGCGGCCGCTGTGATTTTCATCGGCAGCTACCTGGCGCTGGCGATCGGCAGGATTCCCGGGCTCAGCATCGACCGGGCCGGCATTGCGCTGGTCGGCGCCGGCCTGATGGTCGGATCGGGCGCCCTTCCGCTCGACGACGCCTATAAGGCGATCGATCTCGACACCATCGTCCTGCTGCTCGGCATGATGATCGTCGTCGCCAATTTGCGCCTTTCCGGCTTCTTCGCGATCGCCAATGCCTGGGTGACGGCGCGCGCCAAGGGGCCTTTGATCCTGCTCAGCGGCATTGTCCTGACCTCGGGAGTGCTTTCGGCCTTTCTGGTCAATGACGCGATCTGCCTGGTGCTCGCCCCTCTCGTGTTGCGGCTGACGGTCGCGATGGGGCGCAAGCCCGTTCCCTATCTGCTGGCGGTGGCGATGGCGTCGAATGTCGGCTCGACCGCCACCATCACCGGCAATCCGCAGAACATCATGATCGGTAGTTTCTCGCATATCCCCTACGTGACTTTCGCCCGGGCGCTCGGGCCGGTCGCGCTGGCGGGCCTGGCGATCACGATCGGGCTGGTGGCTCTTTTTCATCGCGAGGAATTCGCCAACCGGGAACCGCTGACCGCGCCCCCCCCGGTTCTGCGCTTCAATCGCGCGCTGGTCATCCGGTCGCTCCTGGCGACGGCGCTGATGATCGCGCTGTTTTTCGCCGGCCAGCCGCCGGCCAAGGCGGCCATCATCATCGGCGGCCTGCTGCTGCTCACCCGGCGGGTGAAGAGCCAGCGCGTCTATGCCGAGATCGACTGGTCGCTGCTGCTGATGTTCGCCGGCCTGTTCATCATCGTGGCGGGCGCGCAGCATGCGCTGCTCACCCCCGATATCGTCGCAGCGGTCGGCCGGCTGCATCTCGATCAATTGCCCGTTCTCACCGGCGTCACGGCCGTGCTTTCGAACCTCGTCAGCAATGTGCCCGCCGTGCTGATGCTGAAGCCTTTCGTCGAGCCGCTCGCCGACCCCACGCGCGCGTGGCTGACCGTCGCCATGGCCTCGACGCTGGCCGGCAATTTCACCGTGCTGGGGTCGATCGCCAATCTGATCGTCGTGCAAAAGGCGGCGGCGTCGGGCATCGCGATCAGTTTTTGGGACTATTTCAGAATCGGCGCGCCGCTGACCCTGATCACCTTGGCGTTGGGCGCGCTATGGCTGTGGCTGTGACGCCCGCCCTTCCCCTCGCGCCGCTGGCGGGATAAGGGAGGCGCCAAGCCTTTCCCCCACACCCCCTGGAATCATGAACGAACCCGACCCCGTCGCACGCCGGCGCACTTTCGCGATCATCTCGCATCCCGACGCCGGCAAGACGACGCTGACCGAAAAGATCCTGCTGTTTGGCGGCGCCATTCAGCTTGCCGGCGAAGTGCGCGCCAAAGCCAACCGGCGCCAGACGCGCTCGGATTGGATGGGCATCGAGCGCGAGCGCGGTATTTCCGTCGTCACCTCGGTGATGACCTTCGAATATGCCGATTGCGTCTTCAACCTGCTCGATACGCCCGGCCACGAGGACTTTTCCGAAGACACCTATCGCACGCTGACGGCGGTCGATTCGGCCGTCATGGTGATCGACGCGGCCAAGGGTATCGAGGCGCGCACACGCAAATTGTTCGAAGTCTGCCGCCTGCGCGACATTCCGATCGTCACCTTCATCAACAAGATGGACCGCGAAACGCGCGATCCCTTCGATCTGCTCGACGAGATCGAGAAGACGCTGGCGCTCGACACCGCGCCGCTGACCTGGACGATCGGGCGCGGCCGGGCGCTCGCCGGCGCCTATGACATCCGCAACAAGACTTTGCGCGCCGTGCAGAAGGACAGTCCCGACATTTCTGTCTCCGGTCCCGACGATCCTGCGATCGCCGCGCTGCTGCCCGAACATGAGCGCGCCGCGGCGATCGAAGAGCTGACGCTGGCGGTCGAAGGCTGCCGTCCCTTCGACAAACAGGCGTTTCTCGAAGGCCATCTGACGCCGGTTCTGTTTGGCAGCGCGTTGCGCGATTTTGGCGTGAAAGACCTCATCGATGCGATGGCCGAGTTCGCGCCGCCGCCGCGCGCGCAAGCGGCGGATGGGCGCATCGTCGCCGCCAACGAGCCCAAGATGACGGGCTTCGTTTTCAAGATCCAGGCCAATATGGATCCGAACCACCGCGACCGCATCGCCTTCATGCGCGTCTGCTCGGGAAAGCTGTCGCGCGGCATGCGCGCCAAGCTCGTGCGCACCGGCAAGTCGATCACGCTGTCGGCGCCGCAATTCTTCTTCGCGCAGGACCGCTCGCTGGCCGAGGAAGCCTATGCCGGCGATGTCGTGGGCATTCCCAATCACGGCCTGCTGCGCATCGGCGACACGATGAGCGAGGGCGAGGATATCGTGTTTCGCGGCGTGCCGAGCTTTGCGCCGGAAATCCTGCGCCGGGTCAAGCTCGCCGATGCGATGAAGGCCAAGAAGCTGCGCGACGCGCTCCAGCAGATGGCCGAGGAAGGCGTGGTGCAGGTGTTCCTGCCCCATGACGGCGCTAGCGCGATCGTCGGCGTCGTCGGCGCCCTGCAGCTCGACGTGCTGACCGAACGGCTCAACGCCGAATATGGCCTGCCGGTTTCCTTCGAGCAGAGCCGTTTCGAAATCTGCCGCTGGGTCAGCGCCAAGGACCGCATCGAACTCGACAAGTTCGTCAACGCCTATCCCTCGTCGATGGCCGCCGATCTCGACGGCTCGCCCGTCTTCATGGCGAGCTCGGCGTTCAACCTGCGCTATGAGACCGAACGCTGGCCCCAGATCGCCTTCACCGACATCAAGGATTATCAGAAGCCCAAGGAGAAGTGAGGGGAGGTCGACGCGCCTTCCGCCGCCCTCGGCTGGACGAGGGGCGGCGCGCTCTCGCCGGGCGAGTTTAGTCCTTCGAATCGTGCGATATCAAAGCCTTGCAGCCCGGTTTAGTTTCCTCCCTGACTCAGATGTCGATGCCGATATTACGGTGACACGCCCGTATTTACCTTTTCATTCGCCTATGCGAACCTCCGCTCATGACCCGCATCGCCCGCATCGTCGTTCCCGGCCTGCCCCATCACGTTACCCAGCGCGGCAATCGGCGCGAGAAAATATTCTTCGAGGATGGCGATTACGCGCTTTATCGCGATTGGCTGGCCGAGTCCTGCCGCCGCTTTGGCGTCTCCTGCTGGGCCTATTGCCTGATGCCCAATCACACGCATCTGATCCTTACGCCGCGGGACGCTTCTGGTCTCGCGCTCGCTTTGGCGCGCGCGCATAGGCTCTATGCCGGCTACGTCAACGCGCGGGCGCGCCAGACCGGGCATTTGTTCCAGGGGCGCTTCGGTTCGGTGGCGATGGACGAAGACCATTTGATGGGCGCCGCGCGTTATGTCGCGCTGAACCCGGTGCGGGCGCGGCTGGCGGCGCGGGCGCAGGACTGGCCGCATTCGAGCGTGCGGGCGCATCTTCAAGGGCGCGACGACGGCCTCGTCGACGTGCGGCCGTTGCTTGAACGCGCGCCGCGCTTCGCCGATCTTCTCGATGGGCCCGCCGACGACGACGCTTTCATTCCGCTGCGCCGCAGCGAACTGATCGGGCGCCCGCTCGGCGCCCCCGCCTTTCTGGACGCGATCGGCCGCCAGCTCGGGCGCAGCGTGACGCCGGGCAAGCGCGGGCCTAAGCCGAAGGCGAAGTTGGCGCGCCAGACCGTCAAGACACGAAAATAATAGGGAAATGACGGGCCTGTCACCGTAATTCTGGCCCTGATGTTGTCCGCTGATCCCTAGCCCTCCATCACCGTATCGCGCTTTGATGCGCAGACAGTGCAACGGGCTTTAGGATCAATCCGCTTTCCTTCGCATCACCTCTTGGTCACCCTCGACCTCTCCTGGCGAAGCTTAGCTTCGTCCAGTGCGGCCCTTGGCTCTTGCGAGCGCTCGGCCGCGATCTCAACCCGGCGCGTTAGGCCGGAACACCTTGATAGCTCGTTTCAGCCTTCATGACCGCGAAGGCGATGCGCGCCATTTTATTGGCTAGCGCCACCGCCACCAGCTTGAATGGCTTCTTCTCGATAAGCCTCTTGGCCCACGTCCGCATCGCATCGTCATACGCCTTGCGATGGCGCAGCACGGCGTGTGCGCCTACGACGAGCAATTTGCGCAAGTATCGATTGCCCATCTTCGAGATGCGCCCGAGCCTTGGCTTGCCGCCAGACGAGTTCTGTTTGGGCGTCAGACCAAGAAAGGCCGCGAACTCACGCGGGCCGGAAAAGACCGAAAGGTCCTGAATGCTGGCGGTCATCGCCGAGGCCGTGATCGGCCCGACGCCGGGGATCGTCATCAGCCGCCGCGCCGTCGCATTGGCCTTCGCCGCCTTGGCGAAGCCCTTGTCCAACCGGTCGATCGCTTCATCCAGACGATGCAGTTGAACGATCATCTCAGCCAGCGCGGCGCACACCGCGATCGGCAAGCTCTCGTCGCAGGCTTCGACCAGCCCCGCCAGCTCGCGTGCGGCGCTGGCCCCCTGCGGCGCGATCACG
>NZ_LMUI01000059.1:156580-217906 GCF_009765995.1 Methylocapsa sp. S129 | reverse complement strand
CCGCCGCGGTGATGGGCGCCTGGGTCGACATGCTGCTCTCCCGCCTGGTCGATGTCATTCTTTCGATCCCGTCATTGGTGCTCGCTCTGATCATTCTGGGTGTGTTCGGCTCCTCGATTCCAGTTCTGATCGTGACAATCGCCGTCCTGGATTCGACCCGCGTGTTCCGTCTCGCGCGAGCGCTCGGCAAGAATCTTGTCGTGCTTGAATTTGTCGAAGTGGCGCGCCTGCGCGGCGAAGGCCTATGGTGGGTCATCAGCCGGGAAATCCTTCCCAACGCCGCGGCGCCGCTCATTTCGGAATTTGGCTTAAGATTTTGCTTCAATTTTCTCTTTGTAGCGACTTTGAGCTTCCTCGGAATCGGCGTCCAACCCCCCTATGCGGATTGGGGCGGCATGGTTCGTGAAAACGCAGCCGCCATCAACTTCGGCATTTACGCGCCGCTTTATCCGGCTTTCGCGATCGCGACATTGACAGTCGGCGTCAACCTCGTCGTCGACTGGCTCTTGTCAATCGACGCCAGACCCTCCGGATCTCAAGCAGAAATGTAAGGATATCGCGCCAATGAGCGACGACCTCGTGCTCCACCTCGTGGGTCTCAAAGTTGAGACCATCAAAGGCGCCGTGCTTGTCGATCATGTCGACGCCACGCTGAAGCGCGGGGAGATTCTTGGCCTCATCGGCGAGTCCGGCGCCGGAAAGTCGACGATCGGCCTCGCCGCCATGGCCTATGCGCGCGCGGGTTGCCGCATCACCGGCGGCAGCATCACGATCAACGGAACGAATTTGCGCGCCAGCACGGCGGTTCAGCGGCGTAATTTTCGCGGCAAGAGCATCGCCTATATCGCCCAGAGCGCGGCGGCCTCGTTCAATCCGGCGATGACTCTGATGGATCAAGTCTGCGAGGCGCCCGTCACCCACGGCGTCATGAGTCGACCGGAGGCCGAGGCCTATGCGCGGCGCCTGTTCCGCACGCTGCAATTGCCCGAGCCCGATACATTTGGCGACCGCTATCCGCACGAGGCGTCGGGAGGGCAGTTGCAGCGCGCGATGGCCGCCATGGCGATGAGCTGCCGCCCCGACATTATCGTGCTTGACGAGCCAACGACGGCGCTCGACGTCACGACGCAAATCGAGGTGCTGGCGCTATTGCGCGATCTTATCCGGGAATTCGGCACGGCTGGCCTCTACATCACCCATGATCTGGCGGTTGTGGCGCAGATCGCCCAACGGATCATGGTGCTTCGTCATGGAAAAATGATCGAAGTCGGCGATGCGCGCCAGGTGCTGGAAAAGCCGAACACCCCTTATGCGACCGCTCTTGTGAACGAGCGGCGCGATGCGACGCATGTTCCGCTCATCGATCCGCCTTCGGACGCGACCGCAGTGCTCAGCATTGTCAACCTCGAGGCCGGCTATCGCGCGGGCATTCCGGTGGTCAAGAACATCAATATCTCGATCGCGCGCGGCGAAACGCTCGCGGTTGTGGGCGAGTCGGGCTCCGGCAAGAGTTCCGTGGCGAGGATCGTGATGGGACTATTGCCGCGTTGGCGCGGCGATGTGCAACTCGCGGGTCAAACCTTGGCGCCCGCTCTCGCGCAGCGCCCGCGCGATGTCTTGCGCCGCCTCCAGATGGTGCATCAGATGCCGGATGTCGCGATCAATCCGCGCCAAACGCTGGAGGACATTATCGGGCGCCCCGTGGCGTTCTTCTTCAACCGTCCGAAGGCGGCGATCAGAGAACGCGTCGCCGAGCTTTTGCGACTGGTCGGCCTGCCCGAGGATTTCGCCGGCCGCCGTCCCGGTCAGCTTTCCGGCGGTCAGAAGCAGCGCGTATGCATTGCGCGGGCTCTCGCGGCCGAGCCGGATGTTATCATCTGCGACGAGCCGACCTCGGCGCTCGATCCGTTGGTGGCGGAAGAAGTGCTGAAGCTCCTGAGGCGGCTTCAGGATGAACTCGGCCTCGCCTATATGTTCATTACGCATGATCTGGGCACCGTGCGGCGCATCGCCCACCGGACGGCCGTGATGCTGAAAGGCGAGATCATCGCGCAAGGGGCGACCGCGGAAATCTTCTCGCCGCCGTTCCACCCGTATACGGAAAAGCTCATCGCCTCCGTGCCGGAGATGGATACGACCTGGCTCGATCAGGTGCTGGCGAGAAGGGGAGTCGCGGCTTAGGACCGCCCACTGCCGGGCGTCCTGCGAAGACTTATCAATCCCTTCCCGCTTTCCGTTCCAACCTCAATGCGGTTGAGGGTTGGCATTTGGCGGATCACGCCAATAGGGCGACGAATGCGCGCTGAATTCCGCGCAGCATCGCGAGACTTAACTTAGGGAAAGCCCCGGTTCCAATGATGGATGTCACAATTATTGAGCATTTCTTCATCCCGCTCTCGGACGGCGCCCGTCTTGCCGCGCGTCTGTGGCTGCCGAAGGACGCAGTCCAGAAGCCGGTGCCGGCGATCCTCGAATATATCCCCTATCGCAAGCGCGACGGAACCCGTGGTCGCGACGAACCGATGCACGGCTGGTTCGCCGCGCAAGGCTACGGCGCCATCCGTGTCGACATGCGCGGCTCGGGCGAGTCCGACGGGCACATGGCGGATGAATATCTCGCCCAGGAGTTGGAAGACGCCTGCGAGGTGATCGCCTGGCTCAGCCGGCAGAGCTGGTGCAGCGGGCGCGTCGGCATGATGGGCAAATCCTGGGGCGGATTTAACGCGCTGCAGACGGCTGCGCTGCGCCCCCCTGCGCTGAAGGCGATCATCACGGTGTGCTCGACGGACGATCGTTACGCCGACGACATCCACTACATGGGCGGCGCGCTGCTGAACGACAATCTGTGGTGGGGCGCGATCATGCTCGCCTATCAGGCCCGGCCCGCCGATCCCGCTCTCGTGGGCGAGGAATGGCGAGATCAATGGCTTGAACGACTGAAGAGCTTGCCGTTCTTTCCGGCGCTCTGGCTCGCCCATCAGCGGCGCGACGCCTATTGGCGGCATGGCTCCGTATGCGAGGACTTTTCCGCCATCGCTTGCCCGGTATTCGCTGTGGGCGGTTGGGCCGACGCCTACACCAACGCCGTGCCGCGCTTGCTCGAAGGGCTCACCGCGCCGCGGCTTGGGCTGATTGGCCCATGGGCGCACATCTATCCGCAGGATGGCAAGCCTGGACCCGCCATCGGGTTTCTGCAAGAAGCCCTGCGCTGGTGGGACCATTGGCTGAAGGACGAGGATCGCGGAATCATGGCGGAGCCGATGCTCCGCGCCTTCGTCGAAGACTGGTCCAAGCCCGGCGATCGCGACCCGGCGCCGGGGCGTTTCGTCGGCGAAGCGCAATGGCCTTCGCCGCGCATCGAGCGCCGCGCGCTCCATCTCACTGGCGATGGTTTGCGCGGCTTGCCGGGTCCAGTCGAAGAGTTCGCGATCCGCTCGCCTTGCTGGACCGGCATGGCCGTCGGCGAATGGATGGGCACGGGCGTGGCCGGCGAAGGACCGGCCGACCAGCGCCATGACGACGGCTTTTCGCTCGTCTTCGACAGCGAGCCCCTGAACGAACGCATGGAACTGCTTGGCGCCCCCGAGATCGTGGTTACGATCGCCTCCGACAAACCTGCAGCGCAGCTCTGCGCGCGGCTCTGCGATGTGGCGCCGGACGGTTCGTCGCGCCGGGTCTCCTATGGCGTGCTCAACCTCACCCATAGAGACAGCCATGCCGAACCAAGCGCGCTGGCGCCGGGCGTGTTCTACAATGTCCGCTTGAAGCTCAATGATTGCGGCTACGCCTTCGCTCCCGGCCATGTCGTGCGGTTGGCGCTCTCGAGCGCCTATTGGCCGCTGGTCTGGCCAGCGCCGGAAGCTGCGACATTGAAGCTGAGGGCTCCCGCCAAGCTCGTCCTGCCGGTGCGTCCGCCCGACCCGAAGGATGCGGCGGCAGGTTTCGCGCCGCCGCTGCGCGGCAGCCTGGCGCCGGTCACCAAAGTGGCCGAAGGGCGCATGACTCGCGCCGCCGCCCTCGATCTCCTGACTGGCGTCGCGACCTATGTGACTCATGGCGAGGGGGGCTTGTTCGGCGAGGGCGCCCATCGCTTTGATGAGATCGACACGACGGTCTCGCATGACCTCAAGCGCGAGCTGACGATCGGCGCTGAGGATCCTCTCACAGCCCGTTACCAGATCACCCAGAACTACGAGCTCGGGCGCGAGGGCTGGCGCATCCTCATCGAAACCCGGACTTCGATGCATGCGACGGCGACGGATTTCGTCGTGCAGGCGAGCGTTCGAGCGTACGAGAACGGGACTCTGGCGGGCGGACGCGACATGGAGCAGACGATCCCCCGCGATCACCTATAGAAAACGCCATCGCGTTAACGCTTGAGCCCAGTCAGAGGTGTGACCGCCTATCAACGGTCACGCGCAAATTGACCCTGCCAGACCATCGAAGTGAAACGAGGCCAGAAAGCCCCTATGCTAGCCGAATGCGCCGCTATCTTTCGGGACAGTTCCGTCACGCGCGAGAAGGTCGCCTATGTCGAATGATCCGCTCCTTCAGCCGTATCAACTGAAGCATCTCACGTTGAAAAACCGGATCATGACCACCGCTCATGAACCGGCCTATCCGGAAGATGGAATGCCGAAGGAGCGCTATCGCGCCTATCACGCCGAGCGGGCGAAGGGTGGAATCGCCTTGACGATGACGGCGGGATCGGCGGCGGTGTCGCGCGACAGTCCACCCGCGTTCAACAATATCCTCGCTTATAAAGACGAGGTGGTGCCGTGGATGAAGGAACTGGCCGACGCCTGCCACGAACACGGCGCGGCCGTGATGATTCAACTGACCCATCTGGGTCGGCGCACGCGCTGGGACAATGGCGATTGGCTGCCGGTCGTATCTCCCTCGCATAAAAGAGAGACGGCTCATCGCGCCTTTCCAAAGAAGATCGAAGATTGGGATATTGAGCGCATCATTGAGGACTATGCGAACGCAGCGGAACGGATGAAGGCCGGGGGCCTCGATGGGATCGAGTTGGAGGCCTATGGGCATCTGATGGACCAGTTCTGGTCGCCGCTGACCAATGAGCTGGATGCGCCCTATGGCGGCTCCCTGGACAATCGGCTGCGCTTTACATTTGAGGTTCTGGCGGCGATCCGCAGACGTGTCGGGTCCGATTTCATCGTTGGCGTACGCTACACGGCCGATGAAGTTCTCGACGGCGGCTTGACCAAACAGGATGGCTTCGAGATCTCGCGAAGACTGAAAGAAAGCGGCCTGGTCGATTTTCTCAACGTCATTCGCGGCCACATCGATACCGACGCCGGACTGACCGATGTCATTCCGGTTCAGGGAATGGCGAGTTCGCCACACCTCGATTTCGCAGGCGAAATTCGCGAGGCGACGAAGTTCCCGACATTCCACGCCGCCAAGATCGCCGATGTCGCGACAGCGCGGCACGCGATCGCGGCGGGCAAGCTCGACATGGTGGGGATGACGCGCGCGCACATGACCGATCCGCATATTGTGCGAAAGATCGTCGAGGGGCGCGAAGGCGATATCCGCCCTTGCGTCGGCGCGAATTATTGCCTCGATCGAATCTATCAGGGCGGCGCCGCCTATTGCATTCACAATCCCGCGACCGGCCGCGAAACGACGATGCCGCACGACATCGCCAAAGCCAATGTCAGGCGCAAGGTCGTCATCGTCGGCGCCGGCCCGGCTGGTCTGGAGGCGGCGCGAGTCGCAGCCGAGCGGGGCCACGAGGTCGTCGTCTTCGAGGCGGCGAGCAGACCTGGCGGTCAAGTGCGGCTCACCGCGCAAAGCCCTCGGCGCCGCGACATGATGGGCATTATCGATTGGCGCATGGCGCAATGCGAAGCGCGAGGAGTCGCTTTCCGCTTCGACACCTGGGCGGAGGCGAGTGTGGCGCTCGCCGAAAATCCCGATGTCGTGATCGTCGCGACGGGCGGCTTCCCTGACACGGAGAGCCTGGCTTCCGGCAATGACCTCGTCGTATCGACCTGGGACATCATATCGGGGGATGTGAAACCCGGCATGAATGTCCTGCTGTTTGACGACGCGGGCGATCATGCGGCAATGCAGGCGGCGGAGGTCATCGCGAGAAGTGGCGCAAAGCTGGAGGTGATGACGCCGGACCGCGCTTTCGCGCCGGAAGTCATGGCCATGAATCTGGTGCCCTATATGCGCAGCTTGCAAAAGCTCGACGTGACGTTCACCGTGACCTATAGGGTTGAAACCGTGCGTCGCGGCGGCAACGAGTTGATCGCTCTGATCGGCAGCGACTATGGCGGCGTGCGAAAGGAACGGCGTTTCGATCAGATTGTCGTCAATCATGGAACGATCCCGATGGACGCGCTCTATTTCGAGCTGAAGCCGCTCTCCCGCAATCTCGGGGCGATCGACTACGACGACCTCGTCGCTGGCCGCGCGCAAAAAAGCGCCCGCAATTCCGATGGCGAATTCGAACTCTTTCGCATCGGAGATGCGGTTTCCGCCCGCAACACTCATGCCGCCATCTACGACGCCTTGAGGCTTGTAAAGGATCTGTGATCGCGCAACGCCGAGCCGTTTGCTCGCGGAGGGGCGGGGCCTCGCCTGAAACGCGTTCGATGAATCAGGCTTGAATTCGCCTGCCGGGCTTCCTCTGCAATTTTGAGCTTGCGTCCATATCTCGAATGCGTTGGCGTCCCCAAGCGCCGAGGCATAGACTGTTGCGCATCGGCTCCGTTCGATTCAGAAAAATGAAAAAGGGAGGATGCTTTGGGCGACAACCGCGGTTTGGTTTATCTCGGACCTGGCAAGGTCGAGGTGCAAAACATCGACGATCCGAAGTTTGAAGATCCGCATGGGCGAAAGATTGACCATGGCGTCATTCTCAAAGTCGTCTCGACCAACATCTGCGGGTCGGACCAGCATATGGTGCGCGGCCGCACGACCGCGCAGCCGGGCCTGGTGCTCGGGCACGAGATTACCGGCGAGGTGATTGAAACGGGGTCGGACGTCGAACTCCTGCGCAAAGGCGATATCGTCTCGGTGCCGTTCAACGTCGCCTGCGGCCGTTGCCGAACCTGCAAGTCGGGCGATACCGGCGTTTGCCTCCACGTCAATGATGCGCGCGCCGGCGGCGCCTATGGCTATGTCGACATGGGCGGCTGGATCGGCGGACAGGCGCGCTATGTGATGGTCCCTTACGCGGACTTCAATCTGTTGAAATTTCCCGATCGCGATCAGGCCATGGCGAAAATCCGCGATCTCACTATGCTGTCGGATATCCTGCCGACCGGCTTTCATGGCGCGGTCAGGGCAGGGGTGGGCGTCGGTTCCGTCGTCTATGTCGCCGGCGCTGGGCCAGTCGGCATGGCCGCGGCCGCCTCGTCTCGGATTTTGGGCGCGGCCGTGACGATGATCGGCGACTTCAACAAGGAGCGCCTCGCGCATGCGAGCAAGATGGGCTTCACGCCGATCGATCTTGGCAAGCATGATCGTCTGGGCGAGATGATCGCCGAAGTGGTTGGGGCGCCTGAGGTCGACGCGGCGATCGACGCGGTCGGTTTCGAGGCGCGCGGTCATTCGGGCGCCGAGCAGCCCGCCATCGTGCTGAACCAGATGATGGAAATCACGCGCGCGGCGGGCTCGATCGGCATACCGGGCCTTTATGTCACCGAGGATCCGGGCGGCGTCGACCCTGCGGCCCAGAAGGGGAGCCTCAGTCTGCGGCTCGGTCTGGGCTGGGCGAAAGCGCAGTCTTTCCATACCGGCCAGACGCCGGTGATCCGCTACAATCGCCAACTCATGATGGCGATCTTGCATGGGCGGCTCAATATCGCCGAAATCGTCAACGCCAAGGTGATTTCGCTCGAGGACGCTCCCAAGGGCTACGAGACCTTCGATCAGGGCGCGGCGGCGAAATTTGTCCTTGATCCACACGGCATCGTGTCCAAGGCCGCTTAACGCTGAATCATCGGCGACTTTGAGGGCGCGCAAGAGGGGCTTGCGCGCCAAGCGCGCCGTCTGGCGGCGCATCAAGGCCGCCGATCGCAATCATCATCTCAAAAAGCCGCGGCAGCGTTGATTTGGACATGCACGGCTTTCTCGGGTGGGTTCCCGAGCCCTTTGCAAATTGGCGATGTTGCGATGCAGCCATGGTCGCTTGCAAAGGGCACATGAAAGTGTCATAGCTTGTCCAGTCAACCATATGACTGGGCCCCGATGGCGCGTGCGAACTTCGCAACTTCTGAAGCTTCCTCTGACCGGCCGCTTTACTTGCAGTTGGTCGACAGCCTTCGCATCGATATCGCGAACAAGACGCCCGGCGACAGGATCGACAGCGAACCGCAGCTCTCAAGGCGTTTTGGCGTCAGTCGTTTTACCGTCACGCGCGCGATCGAAATTCTTGTCGACGAGGGCTTAATCAGCCGTCGCCAGGGGTTGGGGACTTTCGTCGCAGCTCCGGCGCTGAAGCGGGCGCCGTCTTATCTCTCAAGCTTTTCGGAGGCGGTTTCGTCCGCCAGACGCGTCGCGTCGCATCGCGTGCTCGCCTATGGGCCGACCCCTTGGCGCGAGAGCCTGCCTTATCGCGAGGACGAGCCCTTAATTTCGCTTGATCGTTTGCGTTTCGTCGATCGCGTGCCGACAGCAATTCATCGCTCAATCATTTCCGCCGCCATAGCCGAACGCATCGGTCTGACGTCCGACGTCGTCGCGAGCCCCAGTTTCTCGCTCTATCGCCGTTTTGACGAGACGGGCTTATTCGTCGACCGCGGCGTCGAGACATTGCGGGCGCGCGGCGCCAGCCTTGAGGAATCCAGGCTGCTGCGCCTCGACGACAGCCGGGTGGTCATGGCCGTCTGCCGATGCACTTTTGCGGCCGATGGAACAATTCTCGATGTCGTCGACGCTGTCTATGACGCCCGCCGCTACGCCTATGAGGCTGAAATCCGGCGCGCTCCTGGCTTGATCCCTTCCAACCGCCATCCTCAAACTTCACGGGAGAACGATAATGTTTCGCATGCGAATGGTGAGCAGAGTTTCGGTCCTCGTCTTGGGCCTTGGGGCGATGTCGACAGCGCTGGCGGCTGAAAAGCCCGTCGCGCTGATCATCGCGCAGGGCGGCCTCGGCGATCAATCCTATAACGACCTGGCCTATGCCGGTTTCAAGAAAGCGGTCGCCGAGGCCAAGCTTGAGGGCAAGCCGGTCGAATCGAAAGACGTGGTCGCTCAGGCCGCTGATATTCTTCGCCGCGCTTCGGACGCCGGCTTCGGCCTCGTGGTCGATCTTGAATATTCGCATGGCGATGCGTTGGCGACCGTGGCCAAGGATTACGCCGGCACCGATTACGTGATCCTCAACCAGGTGAAGCCGGGCGCCAATGTCGCCTCTGTCTTGTTCCAGGAGCAGGAAGGCTCCTATCTCGCCGGCGCTTTGGCCGCGCTTGTCGCGACCGACACGTCGGTCAAGGGCATGAACGGCAAGCCGATCATCGGCGTGATTGGCGGCACCAAATCGGTCGGCATCGACAAATTCATTGTCGGTTACATCCAGGGCGCCCGCGATATGAACCCGAAAGTCGAGGTCAAGGTCGCCTATTCCAACAATTTCGGCGATCCGGCAATTGGCCTGCAAATGGCCAAGGCGATGTATGACGGCGGCGCCAATGTCGTCTATCAGGTCGCAGGCGGCACGGGCCTTGGCGTCATCCAGGCAGCTAAGGAAACCGGCCATTACGCGATCGGCGTCGACACCGATCAGGATGGCGTCGCGCCCGGCGCCGTGCTGACCAGCATGATCAAGCGGACGGACGTTGCTGTCGAGACGGTCGTCAAGGACTATGCAGCGGGCAAGTTCCCAGGCGGCAAGACGGTGACGCTCGGCCTTGCCGAGGACGGCGTCGGCCTTTCCCCGATGAAATATACGCACGACCTCATTCCGGCAGCGACGCTGACCAAAATCGAGAGCGTTAAAAAGGACATTTTGTCGGGCAAAATCAAAGTCTGGAACGTGGTCGACCAAGGTTACCCGGATTTCTTCAAATGATGGATAGGGCCCGCGTCGCCATTCGACTCGGCGCCCGCAAAGTAACGCGCAGATTCGGTCCGGTCGTCGCAAACGATCAGATCGATCTCGCGGTGGCTCCCGGAACAATCCACGCTATTGTCGGGGGCAACGGTGCCGGAAAGTCGACGCTGATGCGTATTCTGCAAGGCGTCGATCAGCCCGACGAAGGCAGCGTCATTCTCGACGACGCGCCCGTCCGGTTGACAGGGCCGGCTGACGCCTTCGCACGCGGCATCGGCATGGTGCATCAGGAATTCATGCTGGCGCCCAATCTCACGCTTCTGGAAAATCTGATCCTCGCGCGCGAGCCCGTTGGCCGTGGCGGTCTGATCGACTGGCGCGTGGCGCAGGCGGAGGCCGACAGACTCGCGGCGCTCGCCGGCGTCGCGCTCGACTGGCGCGTCAAGGTGGCGGACGCGCCGGTGCATCAGCGCCAGATTCTCGAAATCCTGCGCCTGCTTTATCGCGGCGCCGACGTCCTCATCCTGGACGAGCCGACGGCCGTTCTTGCTCCCGCGCAGGTAACGGAATTGATCGCCCTGATGCGGCGCCTGAAGGCCGAGGGGCGCACGATTCTGTTCATCAGCCACAAGCTCGACGAAGTCATGAGCGTCGCCGACGTCATCACCGTCATCCGCGTTGGCCGGGTGGTTGCGACAACGACGCCGGCGCAGACGGACAAGGCGCAACTCGCCCAATTGATGGTCGGTGAAGCGGTCGCGATGGCGAAAGTCGCGCCTTATTCACGGCCGCCCGGCGCGCCGCTGTTCTCGGCGCGAGGCCTTGTCGCGCGCGACGGACGCGGCCTCAAACGACTGGGACCCATCGACCTCGATATTTTCGCGGGCGAAATCGTCGGCATCGCTGGCGTCGCGGGCAATGGTCAGGATGAACTTGTCGCGAGCGCCGCGGGGCTGGGGGCGATCGCGGAGGGCGCCATCTCGTTCGGCGGGCGTGATTTCACGCGCGCGCCGGCCAGCCGCTTCCGCGCGGCGGGGATCAGCTATCTCAGCGCCGACCGGTCCGAGGAGGGGCTCTGTCTGACCGCGTCGATCTCCGATAATTTCATCGCCGGCCGCGAGCAGGAATCGCCCTTCTCCCGCGGCGGCTTTCTGCGCCTCAAAATGATCAACGCCGGCGCCGAGAACGCGCTTGCGAAATTGTCGGTTCGCTATGGCCGCTTGACCGATGCGGTGCGCAGCCTGTCGGGCGGCAACCAGCAACGCGTGGCGATCGCGCGGGAGCTTGAGCGCGGTCCGCGGTTGCTCGTCGCAGCGCAACCGACGCGCGGCGTCGATATTGTGGGGATCGCCTTCATCCACGAGCAGATTGCGGCGTTCCGCGATCGGGGCGGCGCGGTGCTGCTGGTCTCCGAAGAACTCGAGGAGATATTGACGCTTTCCGACCGCATCGTCGGCCTCTATGGCGGACAAGTCACCGGCCAATTGCTTCGAAGCGAGGCGAGCGTCGAGAAAGTCGGGCGTCTGATGCTCGGCCAGAAGGCGGCGTAATGGGCGTCGCCATGCTTCCTGCTCTGTCGCGAGCCGCTGGCGTCGCTGCGCCTTTTGCCCTGGCGGTCGTGATCGGCGCCATCGTGCTCGCGGCGACGGGCCATGAACCGCTTGGGGTCTATGGACTGATGGCGTCCGAAGCTTTCGGCGGCGAGCGACGCATCGCGGCGACGCTGACAGCGGCGACGCCTTTGTTGCTGACGGGCCTTGCGGCGGCGGTCGCCTTTCGCTCCGGCATTTTCAATGTCGGCGCGGAAGGTTGCTTCTATCTAGGCGGCATGGTCGCCGCGGTGCTCGGCTTTGCGCTCGGCGATTGGCCGTCGGTCCTGCTGATTCCGGTCGCTCTTGTCGGCGCGGCGATCGTTGGCGGCCTCTGGCTGGTCGGTCCCGGCGTCCTGCGCGCGCGGCTTGGGGTCGACGAAGTCGTTACAACCCTGATGCTCAACTTCATCGCTGTCGACCTGACGAGTTGGCTCGTCAATGGTCCGTTGCTCGCCCGCGGTTCCGCCAATTCCGCGACGGCGCCGATCGCGGTCGGCGCCGAACTGCCGCGATTGCTGCCGCCGACAACGCTGCATCTGGGCTTCGTCATCAGCCTGGCTTTAGTCGCTCTCTACGGGCTTTGGAGTCGATTCACCGTCGCGGGCTTCCGTTCACGCATCGTTGGGTTGAACGCCCGATTTTCCCGCGCGGTTGGAATCCACGTCTCGTCAACTTTCCTGAGGATGATGGTTCTGTCGGGCCTGATCGGCGGTCTTGCGGGAGGCATTCACGCTTTGGGTCTCGTTCATCGTTTCGTGGCGGGCTTTTCGCCGGGTTACGGTTTCACCGGCATTGCGATCGCGCTGCTCGGACGCAATTCCGCGCTTGGAATCATTCTTGCCGCCATCGTCTTCGGCGCTCTCTCTTCGGCCGGCGCGACGATGCAGCTCTTCAGTGACGTGCCGATCGAGATCGTCGAGATCATGCAGGGCGCAGTGATGATTTTCGCGGTGGCCAAGTTCGGCTTTGGTCAGGCGAGGGGCGCGCGCGCATGATCGATCCATTCATCCAGGCCGCGCTGCTGATGACGACGCCGATCCTGCTCGCGGCGATCGGCGGCCTCGTCAATCGCATCGGCGGCCTCGTCAATATCGGTTTGGAATCCATGATGCTGGCAGGCGCTCTTGTCGCCGTTGAGGTATCGGCCGCGACTGGCAGCGTGATCGCGGCGCTGGCCGCCGCGGCGCTTATCGGCGGGTTGATCGGCCTGTCGATGTCGTTGGTCGTGACGCGTTTGCAGGCGAACGAAATCATTGTCGGCCTCGGCTTCAGCGTGGCTGTCGCGGGCCTCGTGCGCTTCGTTCTGAAGAGCGCCTACGGTGTCTCCGGCACGTTCAATCCGCCTGGCGTCGCCATGCTGCCGCGGATCAATATTCCTTTCGTCTCGGACATTCCTGTGCTCGGCGCCATCCTATCTGGCCAGGACGGCCTGACATGGTTCGCCTGGGCGATGGTTCCAGCGACTGCTTTCTTGCTCCATCGCACGCGCGCCGGCCTCAGGCTTCGCGCGACCGGGGCCGCCGAGGCGACGGTCCGCGCCGTTGGGCTCTCGCCATTGAGCATTCGCGACGCCTCCACAGTTTTCGCCGGCGCTATGGCGGGCCTCGCCGGCGCGCATTTATCGATCGGGGTGGTCGGATTGTTCAACGAGGGCATCACCGGCGGGCGAGGTTTCATCGCGCTCGCCGCCTTCTATTTTGGCCGCAGCGCCCCGTGGCGAACGGCGCTCGGCGCGCTGCTGTTCGGTCTGTTCGACGCCGCGCAGATTCGTCTGCAGGGGCATGGAGCGCCGGCTGAACTCGTTCAGATGCTCCCTTATCTCATCGTCATCATCGTGCTGACCGGCCTCGGCCTCGCCGACCGTAGCCGCGTCTCGGAAAGGGCGTTGTCATGACCGCTTCTCATCCGCAATCAGGCAATAAGTCTACGGCGTTGATTCTTGTCGACGTCACCAATTCGTTCTTCCTGGAGGGGATGCCCAATTATTACCCGGCCGCCGCGGAAGTCGTCGCGCCCCTGCGCCAGCTTCTGGCGCAAGCGCGCGCGGCGCAAAAAATCATCGTCCATGCGGTCGAGCAGCATTATCCTGGCTTCGACGATTACGAATGGCGGAAACTCCCGCGCCACCATTTCATCGGCGACCCCGACGCTGCGTTTTTTGCCGGTTTTGAACCCGCTGGCCCGCGCGAAATCGTCACCGCCAAACGGCGTTACAGCGCGTTCTTCGCCACCGATCTTGCGTTGTTCCTGCACGAGCAGAAGATCGAGCGCGTCGTCATCGCCGGCGTGAAGACCAATGTCTGCATCCGCGCCAGCGCGCAAGACGCTTTCGCCAGCGGCTTCGATGTGGTGGTGCCGAGGGAGGCGACGAATTCGAACCGGCCGCATCTCGCCGAAGCTTCGCTCGAAGACATCGACCGTTACATCGGCAAAGTGATCTCGCTCGACGCCGCGCTCGGGATGCTCGCATGACGAGGGTCGTCGTCACCGGCTACGCAAGCCTCGACTACGCCATGCGGCTGGACCGCGCGCCGCAACCCGATGCGACGGCGACCATTCTCGCGCGACCGCTGGAATGGCCGCGCCTCGGTGGCTCGCCGGCCTATATCGCCTGCGCGATGGTCGCGTCTGGGCTTGCCGACGTGAAGCCTTTGAGCTGGATTGGCGACGATGCGGACGGTCGCCTCTACCGCGCCGCGCTGACCGCTCGCAACGTTGCGGTCGACGGGATTGCGCTGCGGCCGGGCCGCACGCCGATCTGCATCCTCGCCTACCAACCTGACGGCGGCTGCCATTGCTTTTATGATCCAAGCCTGTCCGGGCCAAAGACGCTCGACGAAGGCCAGCGGCGGCTCGTCGCCGGCGCGGAATGGGTCTGCCTGACCGTGGGGCCGACCGAGGCGACCGCACAGGCGCTCGCGGCGGCAAAGCCTGAGGCCAAGCTCGTATGGGCGGTTAAGGCCGATCGCCGCGCCGTTCCTCCTGAACTTGCTGCGGCCATCGCCGCGCGCGCCGACGTCGTCGCCTATAGCCGCGGCGAGGCGCCCTTCGTCGCGGAAGCGTTTAAGGCCGCGGGGGAATCGAAGCGCCGCCGCCTGCTGATCGAGACGCGCGGCCGCGATGGCGTTTTGCTGTCCTTTGACGGGCACGAACAACTCATCGCCGCCGAGCCGCTTGCCTCCGAGGACACGACCGGCGCCGGCGATACTTTTCTGGGCGGCTTGCTCGCCGCCCTTGTGAACAACCCAGACAAACCGGCCGACGCCGTCGAGGCGGGCGGACGCGCCGCGCGCGCGATGCTCGTTGCGCGCGGTTAAGCAACGAAAGGAAACCCGAGGAATGACCCGTAGCGCCTGGTATATTGGCTGTCGTGAGGATGAAGTCGGCGAAGCCGCGATCCTGGTTGGCGATCGCGCCCGGATCGACAGGATCGCTGAGCATCTTGAGAGCCCTCATTTTGTTGAGGAGAATCGCGGCCTTCGCACCGTCACCGGCGTTCGCGCCGGCCGTCGCATCACGGTTTCCGCTTTCGGCATGGGCGGCCCCATTGCCGCGATCGTGCTGCATGAACTCTTCGACCTCGGCCTGCGCACATTTCTGCGTATCGGGACGGCGATGGTCATGCCGCCCGCCAAGCTCGGCGATTTCGTGCTCGCCGACGGCGGCGTCCGCGGTGAAAATACGTCGCGAACCTATGCGCCGATTGGCTATCCCGCCGTCGCCGACTTTGACCTCAGCGCCGCGTTGCGCGCCGCGCTAGTCAAACGCAAAGTGTCCTGGCGCGCCGGGATCTTCGGCACCTATGACGGTTTTTACACCGAGATGTTCGCTCTCTCGGCGGGCGAAAAACAGATGATCGACGGCCTGCGCGACGAGGTCCGCCGTCTCGGCCTGATTGCCACGGACATGGAGACCGCGACGTTGTTGACCGCTGGGCGCGTGCTCGGCGCGCGCACCGCGAGCCTTTGCCTCGGCACGGTCGACGGCCTCACGCAGGAGAAAATCGGCGCCGCCGAACTCGAGGCCCAAGAGCGCGCGATGTTCGAGATCGCTCTCGACGCGATCGTCGCCAGCCTTTCATCCTGATTTCTGGAGCTTTTCTTTGACCTCAATCATCGACCGCTATTTCGCGTCGCTCGCCGAGCGTCTTGAAACCGTCCGCACAACCCAGATCGAGGCGATCGGGCGCGCCGCGGAAGCTTGCGCGCAATCCATCGCGAACGATAAGCTCGCTTTCACTTTCGGCACCGGCCATGGCGCATTGCCGGCGCTTGAAAGCTTCCCCCGCACTGGAACGATCGTCGGGTTCCGTCCGATCGTCGAGAGCACCATGATCTCGTTTCACCATGTCTGGGGCGATATGGGCGCGCGCCAATATCGCTTCATTCACGCAGTCGAGGGTTATGGCAAAGCGATCCTGCGCTCTCATCAGCTTGACCCCGCCGATACGATGATCCTGTTTTCGCATTCAGGCGTCAATGCGGTGATCCTCGATATCGCGCTGGGCGCCAAGGCGCTTGGGATGCAGGTCGTCGGCGTAACGTCGCTGCCCCATTCCTCGGCGAGTCCGTCGCGCCATTCGTCAGGCAAGCGGCTTTTTGAGGTCGCGGACATCGTCATCGATACCGGCGTGCCGCTGGCCGACGCGTCGCTTCGCATCGATGGCTTGGAAGCGCCGGTCGGCGCCAATTCGACCAGCATCACGATCGCCATAGCGCATGCGATCGTTTCCGCCACGGCGGAAAAATTGGTGCAGCGAGGCATCGAGCCCTTCGTGATGGTCAATCCCAACACCGCCGGCAAAGCGTCCGCCAACGAGAAGAACGACCGCAATTACGACGAGCTATGGCGCCGGCTGAAAGCGCGTTGAGAAAGGTCGACATCATGCGTGAGCGAAATCTTTTCATTGACGGCGCATGGCGCCCGTCCGTCGCGGGCCGCCGCCTGGAGATCAAAGACCCTGCGACAGGAGATCTCGTGGGGACAACGGCGCTCGCCAACGCCGCCGACGTGGACGGCGCCGTCCAAGCCGCCGCGCGCGCTTTTCCCGCATGGGCGAATATGCATCCCGACGAGCGCGCCAGAATATTGAAGCGCGCAGCCGATCTGATCGAAGAGCGCGTTGCCGCAATTGCCGATTTGCTGACGCGTGAACAGGGCAAACCGATCCCGGATTCCGAGAAGGAAATTCGCTTCGGCGTCGAGGTCATTCGCTATTATGCGGAGGAGGGGAAGCGCGTTGGCGGTTCGCTGCGGCCCTCGTCCCGGCGCGATATCCGCAGCCTGGTCGTTTCCTCGCCGGTTGGCGTCGTCGGCGCGATCACGCCATGGAACTATCCGGTCGATATTTACGCCTGGAAAATCGGCCCCGCGCTGGCGGCGGGTTGCACGATCGTCGTCAAGCCGCCGCATGAGACGCCGCTGGCGATCGCCATGATTGTTCAATGCTTCGCCGACGCGGGGCTGCCGCCCGGCGTGCTGAACGATCTGCCGGGAACCGGCCCGGAAGCGGGCGCGGCTCTCGCCGCCCATCCTGGCGTCGCTATGATCACCGCGACGGCCTCGGTCGCCGCCGGGCAATCGATGATGCGGGCCGGCGCCGACAATATGAAGCGCCTGACATTGGAGCTTGGCGGTCAATGTCCCTTTGTCGTGCTTGACGATGCTGACGTTGTGGAGGCCGCCGCCGCGGCGGCGCGCCGCTCCTTCTCGAATATGGGTCAGATCTGCATCGCGGTGAATCGCATTCTTGTCGCCGACAGGGTGCATGATTCCTTCGTCGAGGCGCTTGTCGCCGAGACGCGGCGGATCAAGCTCGGCCATGGCGTTGAGCCGGGTGTGCAATACGGCCCGGTGCTGCATGAGGGCGTGCGCAGCCGCGCCGTCAGACATGCCGACGATGCCGTGCGTCGCGGTGGAAAGCTCCTCGTGGGCGGCGCGGCTCCGCGGAGTTCGGCCTATGACAAGGGTTTCTTTTTCGAGCCGACGCTGATCGACGATGCGCCGGACGCGGCGCTGGTCATGACCGAAGAAAGCTACGGGCCGATCGCCGGCATCCGCCGCGTTTGCGACGACGCTGAGGCGTTGGCGGTCGCCAACGCGCTACCGTTTGGGCTCGCCGCCTATGTCTATTCGCGCGATCTTGAGCGCGCCTGGTCCTTCGCCGAGCGTCTTGAGACCGGCGCGGTCGGCGTCAACATCAATGACACGACCGAACTTCAGGCGCCTTTCGGCGGCTGGAAATTGTCGGGCGTCGGCCGCGAGCTTGGCCCGGAAGGCCTGATGGCTTTTCGCGAGTCGAAGCATATCAAGATTCGCATGCGCCAGCGCGAGTAGCGTCTTCGCCACGTTCGAATCCGGCGACGTTGACGCGACCATCGCGGGCGACGATTGCGCCGCGCTTGAGGACGATACGGCGGGGTGGAAAGGAAGCCACCGCTTCGGGTACGTCGCCGGCGGCGACCGCGATGAGATCGGCGACGCCGCCGACTTCAACCGCGACAGGCGAAAGGCCCAAAACTTTTCTGGAGTTCGTGGTAATGAGTTCGAACGCCAGACGGAGCTGGCCGTCCATGCGGAGATTGGCGCGATAGGCGATCATCCGGGCGCGCTCAAGGAGATCGCCGCTGCCGAAGGGCGACCACGCGTCCCGGATATTGTCGGAACCGGCGAAGACGGTCACGCCCGCCTCGGCAAGACGGGCGACGGGTGGGATGGCGTCCGGCCCCGGACCGTTCGTCATGATGGCGACGCCGCCGCGCGCCAAAGCGGCAAGCGTCGTGCGGAGCTCCGATCCGTCGATCATGCCGAGCGCAAAGGCGTGACTGACCGCAACGCGCCCCTGCAGGCCAAGCGCGGCTGAACGATTGGCGATCTGGCGCAGCTCGAAGGCGCCGAGCGAGCCGGGATCGTGCAGATGAATATCCACGCGACAGTCGTGACGCTCCGCCAGTCCAAACACTGTGTCCAGATGGCCTTCGACATCGCCGTCAATGCCGGCGGGATCGAGGCCGCCGACGACCTCCGCGCCAAGCCGCAACGCCTCGTCCATGAGTTCAGCGACGCGCGAATTGATCCCGCTCTGCGGGAAAGCGACAAACTGGATGTCGACGAGATCGGCGTATTTTTGTCTGACGTCCAGCAAGGCTGCGAGATGCGCAAGGCCAATCTCTTCGCTCACATCGACATGCGATCGGAGCGCCAAAGTGCCCAAGCCGAGGATTCTTTCGATCAACAGGCCCGCGCGGCGCACGATCGGAACGCCGACCGATTGTCTTTGCCGCCGCTCCGCCTCTATGCGCTCGCCAATGCTGGCGCCGCTGATGTGCGGCATCCATTCCAGCCCCAAAAAGGTTTTGTCGAGATGGATATGGCCGTCGGTCAAGGCGGGCAGAAGCAGCAGCCCGTCGAGATTTTCGATCGGCGCGCCTTGCTGGGGCGAGGCCACGCCGGCCTCCGCGATGCTCTGAATGAACCCCTCGCGCACCGCGACGTCGAAGAGGCCATTCCGTCCCGCAAGCCGGCATCGCAGAAGATCGATCGAGGCTGGCTTCATGCGATCAAGCCGACGCGCCGAGCCGCAACGATGCGATAAAGCGGGTCGCCCGTGCGGTCGAACTCCTGAAACGCGGAAAACACCAGGCTGTGGTCATGCTCATCATCGGAGGCGACAGCCGCCGCCGCGATCGCCGCCGCCGGCGGCGGAACAAGGCGCCGCCATTCCTCAAGCTGCGCTTCATCAGGAGCGGCGGGCATGCCTATTTTGGGATAGATCGACAGAATCGCCTGCCAGAAGTGCCGGATCAGCGGCGTCGGATCGTCCATATGCGGGGCGACGAGCCGAAGCCAGTGGCTGCCGGTGACGGCATGCAGAGCCTCAAAGCTCATCGAGCCGGCGTAAAGCGATAGAGACGCCTGCGCGATGCGGTCAAGCGTGCCGGGGCCGACCGCCAACCGGTCGATCATGGCGCCGAAGGCCGGCATGTGGCCCACGCCATCTATCCAATGCCAAAGCATGGGAGAATTGATCTCGACGCGGGCGAATGCGGGATCGGCGCGCATATGGTCGAGCGTCTCCAGGGGATCGTCGGTCGACGCGGCAGCGCCGGAGGGTTCAGGCAGGGGAAGAAAGGTCGTCGCCCAATAGCCAAGCGCCGCGCCGATCTCCGCTTCGTCGCCTCGCAATGCGCCATAGGCAAGACGCATCAGGCCATGCAGCGCGCTTGCGCCGACGCCCCGCGACAATTCGGGGACATAGAGACGAATGGCCGCCGAACCGCCGAGCCGCCGCGCTTCATCCACGAAAAACCGGCGATAGTCGGCCTCCCTGGTCCGATCGCCGAGCGCGCCGCGCCAATTATCCCGCTCGATTGATTTTTTCGCCGGCCGGAGAGCCGGGACCGCATGGAATTTGTCGTAATGGGCGGCATAGGCCGCCATCCGGTCCGGCGAGGCGCCGAGGCGGAACAACGCTTCGATCACCATCGGCAGGTGGTTCGCCAAATCCACCGGGAATTCGGCGCTCTGGCGACGCGTGTCGGCAATCAACCGGTCGGCGATCGTTCGCGCCTCCGCCCGGTCGCCATCATCGGCGGCCGGCGTTTCCCTGCGCAAACCGTTGATGCGGTCCGCCGAGCCATCGAACATCCGATCGTCGAACGCCAGCAGCTTGTCGTAATGCATGTCGGCGTCCTCCAGGAACAGGTCGCGGGTTATCGCGTCGACGACCCTTGGCGTCCCATATTTAAGCCCTGTGACGCCGTTGCACACCGGGCCGACGCTCGGCACAGCGCCGGCGTTGAACAGATGGATATTGCCCAGCAGCTCGGCGGCGGCGGGATTTTTCGACTGCAGTTGAAAGCCGGCGCCGAGATAAGGGTGGCGGCCGAGCTCTTCGTCGTCCTCTCCGGGCGGGGGAACAAAACGGTCGCGCCAGAGACAAATTTCGTCGCGCACGCCAGCCAATTCGGGACGAAGCGACAGGTCTGTCCGAAATCCCGTCGCGACCAGAATGCGATCGAAGCGTCGGGGCGCCCCGTTGGCGACGAGCACAATCTCATCGCCCTCCATGCGCGCGCTGTCGAGCCGATGGCCCAGCTTGAGTTCGAAGCGGGGATCGAGCGCGGCGCGATCGAACATCGTCTGCGTCGGTGGCGGTTGCAGGTCCCGCATGCGGCGCATGAAATTCCATCGCAGCCGATCGGGGAGATCGGCAAAGCTTGTCAGGAAGCCGGGGAAGTTCGACCAGGCTAACACCTCGACATGGGGCAACGTCGTCCGGCGCGCATAGAGCGCGACCTGCGCGGCGCCGTGCTGCAGCGCATGGACCGCGCAATCGAACGCGGAGGCGCCGGCGCCCAAAATGGCGATGCGTCGCCCTGCTAGACCTGGGCCGTCGATCGAATCCGCATTATGGCTCCAGACTGATCTGGGCAGCGCCGCGATTTCTTCTGGCGCATAGGGCGCGCCGGCGCCGTCGATGCCCGTGGCGAGCACCAGCTTGCGCGCATAGATCGTGCGGGCGCCCTCGGGAGAGGCGAGCGTCAGCGCGAGCCAATCGTCCTGCGATGCGATCCCCTCAAGCGAAGTTTCGTTGCGGACCGGCAAAGCGAGCAAGTCGCGATACCAGACGAGATAGGCCATCCAATCGCGGCGATCGATCTTGTCGAGGCGATCCCATGAGAGGCTTCCATATCTCGCCTCATGCCACGACCGGTACGTGAGGTTGGGAATGCCAAAGTCGGGGCCGGACAGAGTCTTGGGCGATCTGAGGACGTCCATACGGGCATGCGTGACCCAGGGGCCCTCTTTGCCCGCAGGGCTCCGGTCAATCACCAGGATGTTGGAGACGCGTCGCCGCATCAATCCAAAAGCGATCGAGAGACCGCTGAGGCCCGCTCCGACCACCAGAACGTCGAGGGCCGGAACGCCATCCGGCCCGATGCGAGGGGGAACCCAGGCGCGCGGCGGATATTCGATTTTCTCAAGGTCGGCCCTGACATGAGCCGCCAGGCGGTCCAAAGGCCCGCTTTCCAGACGCCGGCGCGCGGGCCGGCTACGGCTAGGCCTCGGCGCCGCCGCCTCTTTTTTGGTCTTTTGCCCAGCCTTTAGCATCGAGTCTCTGTCTCTTGCGCAGCGCCTGTTGCTATCGCTCGTTGTCTAGAAATGTTTGACTATGTTTGACCAAGTTCGATCCTGTTGCAAGTGGCATGTGACTTGCTTTATGTTTTCAACGCAGGTCGGGATAACCCCCTTAGAGGAGGCGCGTGGAAGATGAAAATGCTCCGATATCGCAGAACCGCATGGATCGCTCTTTCGACCGTCGCTCTCCTTGGCTTCCAGGCGGCGGGCGCCGCGGCGGCGGACATCACCCTCAACATCGCGTCGATGAACGACCCCTTCGGGGCCGCCATGGCCAAGCTCGCCGATCGCGCCAAAAAAGACACCGGCGTCGGCATCAAGGTCGACATCATGAACTACGGCGAGCTGATGACCAAGACCACCGCCGATTTCATCGGCCATACCGCAGGCTACGACATCATCACGATGGACAATGTCCTATCGGGTCAATATGCGACGGGCGGCCATGTGATCGCGCTCGATGCGCTCATCAAGCGCGACAAGGACGAAATCAAACCCGACGACATCTATCCCGTAGTGATGAACTCCCTTGGCAATTACAAGGGCGTTCAGATCGCCATGCCGTTCTCCGGCTACGCCAATGTGCTGGTCTATCGCAAGGACCTGTTCGACGCCGCCGGATTGGCGGCGCCGGCGACCATGGAGGAATTGCAGGCGGACGCCGAGAAACTGACCGATCGCAAGAAGGGCCAATATGGTTGGGTCGCCAATGGCCAGAAAGGGCCGGCCGTCGCTCAGGACTGGATGCAGTATAACGCGGAACTGGGCGGATCCATTCTCGACAAGGACGGAAAGCCCGCGATCAATTCCCCCTCCAACATCAAGAGTCTCACCGTCTACAAGGCTCTGTTCGACAAGGCTGCGCCTCCAGGCGCGGTGGATTATGATTGGGGCGGGCGCGAGGAATCCTTCCGTCAGGGCATTTCCGCCACGATGCAGACCTGGTCGGTCGGCGCCTCGAGCTACGGCGATCCCGACAAGTCCAAAATTGTCGGCAAATTCGCCGTCGTAAAGGCCCCGCCAGGTCAAGGCGCGCCGCAGCAATACGGCATCGGCGGCTGGGGATTGTCGATCAACGGCGACATAACCAAGGATCGCCAGGAGGCGGCCTGGAAGGTCATCAAATGGCTGACGAGCGCGGAGATCCAGAAGGAGCTCGCGAAGCTTGGCGGCGGCGGCTACATTCGAAAGAGCAGCATCAAGGACGCCGAGCTGAACGCCATGTTCCCGTTCCTGCCGGTGATCGGCGAATCCTTCGAAAAGGGCAACGGCGACTTCCGTCCCCGCGTCCCTGAATATCCAGAGATCCAGGACATTCTGGGCTCGGCCGTCAATGCGGTGCTGGCCGGCAATTCCGACCCGAAAGCCGCTCTTGACGATGCGCAGAGCCGGGCGTTGGCTGTCTTCAAAGAGTGACGGAGTCCGGATTTTCTTCCTCCGGCCCGCCGAAGCGGCCGGCGACGGCTCTCGCTGTCGCTGGCCCCTTCGATTGGTTTGGATTGCGCGCGCGCCTCCTGCCGCCCGGAGAGCCCCTCGAAGCGCGGCGCCGGCTGTTCTTCTTCTGCCTAACGGCGCCGGTGATCCTCTATGTGCTCGCCTGCGCGGTTTGGCCGGCGGTCGTCGGCCTGAGCTATAGCCTGTTCCGCTACAATCTGTTGCGCCCGCAGCGAACCGCGTTTGTGGGTCTTGAGAATTATGTCGCGCTCTGGACCGATCCCAGCACCAGAACCGCCATCTTCAATACGCTTGCCTTCGTCGCCGGCGCGGTGATCCTCGAGTTCGTCGCGGGATTTGCGCTTGCGCTGTTGCTGTGGCGCGACCGGCTCATCAACCGCGTCAGCCTCGCCTTGCTTCTCGTGCCGGTGACCGTGACGCCTCTGGCCACCGGCCTGATTTTTCGCGCGCTTCTGACGCCCGATTATGGCCCGATCGGCTATTGGGCGCGCGTGCTTGGAATTTCCAGCGAGCGAGGCTTCCTCGGCTCGCCGCAGACCGCGCTGGCGACCATCGTCGCGATGGATGTCTGGCAATGGACCCCGCTGATGATGCTCATTCTGCTCGCCGGCCTGAAGTCCATCCCGTCCAGCTTTCTGGAGGCGGCGGAGGTGGACGGCGCCACTGCCTGGCAGCGGTTTACGACCATCATCGTCCCCGTCATGACGCCGACGATTCTTCTCGCCCTCCTGTTGCGCGTCATCGACGCGTCGATGGTGTTCGACACGATTTATGTGACCACCAACGGCGGCCCGGGCGACGCGACAAACGTTCTGATGATCCGCGCCGTCAAGGAGGGTCTGGAATTCTTCAATATCGGAACCGCCAGCGCGATTTCCGCTCTAATGCTGGCGCTTGTCGCAGTCATGGCCAGCGTCTTTTTCGTTCTGATCAACCGCTATGACAGGAAGGCGGCGCCATGAATCGAACGATCGTCGGGCGCTTGAGTTCAGCGGCCCAGAGCGCCGCCGTCGCGCTGGCGGTCGTCGCATTCCTGGCGCCGGTCGTCTGGCTGGCCGCGACCGCTTACAAACCCGCCGTCGACATATTCAGCTTGCCGCCGAAACTTTTCTTCACCCCTACGCTTGAAAATTTTCGAGTTCTGTTCAGCCTGTTCGACATTTCCAAGCTTGTCTACAACAGCCTCGCGATCAGCCTGGGCGCGACCGCTTTGGCGCTCGTGCTCGGCGTTCCCGGCGGCTACGCCCTCGCGCGCAGTCGATCGCGTCATGCAATCACTATCGCCTATTGTCTTCTCGCCGTGAGGATGATGCCGCGCGTCGTCACGCTTATGCCCTTTTATCTGATCATGCGCGACGTCGGGCTCCTCGGGACCGTTTGGTCGGTGGTCCTGCTGGATGCGACGCTCAGCTCCGGCTTCGTCGTGTGGATGATGTTTTCCTATTTTCGCGCCGTCCCGCCAGAAGCCGAATATGCGGCGCAACTCGACGGGCGCACCGCTTTCGGGGCCTTCTTCTTCGTGGGCATTCCGCTCGTCATGCCGGGCGTCATCGCCAGCGCCTTGTTCAGCATCATGCTCGCCTGGAACGATTTTCTCACGCCCGCCTTCATGACCACCGGGGATTCGAAACCGCTTTCGGTCGCGCTTCTATCGGCCTATGGCACCAAGGACGTCTCCTGGGGCACGATGGGAGCGCTCGCGCATTTCTCGACCCTGCCGATCATCCTGATGGCGCTGCTGCTCAACCGCTATTTCGTCCAGGGCCTGACCAAAGGCATGAGCTGATCTGAAGCCGAGGCCAGGCGTTTGTCCTACGCGGCCGCCAGGGCGGGGTCGAATTCCACGCGTCGACCCGTCTTGGGTTCAAACAGATGAACCGGCGCCTCGACGCTGAGCAGGACGTTGGCGTCATGGAGCAAAGTTCCGGAGACGCCTTGCGCGAGAACTTCGACGGCGCCGACCTGGACATGGTGGATCGCATGGGGGCCGAGTTCTTCGGTAAAGACGACCGTTCCGCGAAGGGTTCCCGTCTCCGGCCCCGCGACCCGTACGGCCTCGGCGCGCAAGCCGACGACGACAGGGCGGCCGCGCTCGTCAGGCGGCGCCGTGAAGCCCAACGGAATCGACCCGGCTCCGGGAATCTCGAGGCCGCCGCCGTCACTGGATAGGAAGCCGTCGAGAAAGCTCATCGGCTGCGCGCCGACGAAGGACGCGACATAGCGGCTGGCTGGCCTTCGGTAGACTTCGGTCGGCGGCCCCACCTGTTCGATCCGCCCCGCGTTCATGACGACGATCCGATCGGCGAGCGTCATCGCTTCCACCTGATCATGGGTGACGAAGACCGAGGTGACGCCGAGTCGTTCCTGCAACTGACGAATTTCCGCGCGCATCTGAACTCTGAGCTTGGCGTCCAGGTTGGACAGCGGTTCGTCGAACAGAAACAATTTCGGCTTGCGGACGATGGCGCGTCCCATCGCGACGCGCTGACGCTGACCGCCAGAGAGTTGCGAGGGTTTGCGGTCGAGATAATCGCCAAGGCTGACGATCCGCGCGACCTCGATGACGCGCGCCTTGATCTCGCTTTTGGCGACGCCCGCCACATGCAGGGGATAGCCAATATTGTCGCGAACGGTCAGATGGGGATAGAGCGCATAATTTTGAAACACCATCGCGCATTCCCGCCGGCGCGGCGGCAGATGCGTGACGATCTGGCCGGCGATCTCGATCTGGCCCGCCGACACGTCCTCAAGGCCGGCGATCATGCGCAAAAGGGTCGACTTGCCGCATCCCGACGGGCCGAGAATCACGACGAACTCGCCTTGCGAGACGTCGAGATCGACGCCGCAAACCACCTCCGCCTTGCCGTAAGACTTGCTCACCCCATCCAGGCGAAGACCCAGCATCGTTGCTTCCTTCGACTTAACAAAATTTATCATATAAAAACAATAAAGGACATTTGCTGACATTGAAACCCATGTTATGTCTGGCGGGCTTGAGTTTGAACACGCTCCCGTTCGCAAAGCCCCGGGACCCATGGCGCGACTGCTGCGGCGAGGTTGCGGACGGAAGGGAATGACGAAAAACGACGCGATAGCTGCCGGTTCTAATCCATCCAGCCAAGGCCGTATGCTCGCCGCCGTTCGGCATGCGCGGATCATGGCGGCGTTCGAGCGCAACGGATTCATTTCCGTCACGGATATGGCGCAGGAGATCGGCGTATCGGCGATGACGATCCGGCGAGATCTGGTGGTGCTCGCGCAGATGGGCCTTCTTACGCGCACACACGGGGGCGCCGTCGCGCCGTCAGAAAACGATCCTTCGAGTTTCGACGCCGACGAGCCGGTTTTTGAACAGCGCTTGCGGCAAAACACCGACGCCAAGATCGCGATCGCCCGGGCGGCGGCGGAACTCGTCGGCCCGCGCGAATCGATCGGCCTGGATGTCGGGACCTCGATCATCACGCTCGTCGACGAACTCGTCGCCCGCGACGACTTGATCCTGTTCACCAACAGCATGCATGCCGCGATGCGGCTCGCGGAAGCCAGAAGTCCCGTCTATATCCTGGGCGGCGAGGTGCGCATCCCGGAATTTTCCGTCGTCGGCGCCAACGCGACCAACTACCTCAAAAATCACTTTCTCGATCGCGCCTTCATCGGCGTTTCCGGCATCAACGCGGCCGGCCTTTACGACTATTCGCCCGAAGACACTGAAGTGAAGCGCGCCTTCATCGAAAGCGCCGATTGCGTCGTGGTGCTATGCGACGCCTCGAAATTCGGCCGCCGCGCTTTGTCGCGCATTGCGAGCCTGGATGCGGTGGACATTTTGGTCACCGATCAGCCGCCGCCGGCCGACCTCGCCGAAGCGCTTTCGGCGGCGGCGGTTCGCGTGATTGTGGCCGCGACATGAACCGCGCGCGAACCGCGACAGACGCAAAGCCGTGACGGGCGCGCGAAAATCTCTATGGCCGCGTACGGAGCCGGCGCATAACGCGAGGATCGCCCTTCTGATCATCGACATGCAGATCGATTTTTGCGCTCCCGGAGGATGGGTCGATCAGCTCGGCGAAGATGTCAGCAACACCCGGTCTGTGATTGAGCCGATCCGCGCCATATTGAATGTTGCGCGGGACGCCGGCCTGACCGTTTTTCACACGCGCGAGGGCCATAGACCGGATCTGTCCGACCTGCCCGCCAACAAGCAATGGCGGACCCGCGCGCATGGGTTGGGCATCGGCGATCGCGGCGCCACAGGACGTATCCTGGTGCGCGGCGAGCCCGGATGGCAAATCGTGCCGGAATTGGCGCCGATCGCTGGCGAACTCGTCATCGACAAGCCAGGCAAATCTTCGTTCCACGCGACCGATCTCGAAGATCAACTTCGCTCGCGCGGCCTGACCCATCTGGTCATAACGGGCGTCACTTCCGATTGCTGCGTTCAATCGACGATGCGCGATGCTTTCGAATGCGGTTTTGAATGCCTTTTGCTCGAAGATTGCACGGCGGCCGTGGAGACGCGCAATCACGTGGCGACGCTCGATATTCTCAAGGCGTTTGGCGGACGCTGGGGTTCGGTCGCGACTTCCGAGTCGCTTCTGCGCGCGTTGGGAGCCGACAGCCTTGTCTGAAGCGGGCGTCGAGAGTTGTTTTCCGCAAATTGCGGCCAATCCCTATCCCTGGCCTTTTGACGGGCGATGGTCGGTAGGGACGACCGCCTACCTGCTGTTTGGATTTCAGACCGAGGCCATCGCGACGCTGGACGCCGCGGAAGCGGCGGCGGTCGCCGGGCGCATTCTGGCGGCGGTTCGGTCGGCTAGGATTCGCGTGATCTTTTCCCGCCGCACGCTCGGCGCCGGCGCCAATCCTATGGCGTCGAGACACGGAGGCGAGAACGTACCGCCAAATAGCGGAATCGCTGACGCGCTTGCGCCGCGCCGCGGAGAGCCGATCGTCGATCATGCGGGCGACAATGCGTTTCTTCGGACCGATCTTGCCGCCCAATTGCGCGTCGCCGGCATCCGCAATCTCCTGATCGCGGGCCTGCCGACGGACGGTCTTATGCACGCCAGCATGCGCGCGGCCAACGATCATGGGTTTGAATGTCTGGCGATCGCCGACGCCTGCGCCGGGACGCAGATCGGATTTCATGAGGCGCAATTGCGCATCACTGCTTTCGGCAACGGATTGTTCGGCGCCGTCGCCGATAGCGCGGCTGTTCTTGCGGCGTTGAAAGCGCCGCCTTCCTCAAAAGGATAAGGCCTAGGCGATGGTTTGGTCCCATGAAACGGGCAGTCTTGATCTTTCGACGCTGCGCGACGCCTACTCCAAGGGATCGCTCAAGCCGAGCGCGGTCGTCGAAGCGATCTACGATCGCATTGCGCGTCGCGGCGAGGACAGCGTCTGGATCCATCTTGTCGCCAGGGAAAAGGCGCTGGCCGCGGCCAGGACGCTGGAGGCGGCGGGCTATGACGGCCGCCCGCTCTGGGGCGTCCCGTTTTCGGTGAAGGACTGCAACGATATTCCGGGCCTGCCGACGACCAACGGCCTGCCGGAAGGCGCCTATATCGCGCAATCGACCGGACAGGCGATCACGCGCCTGTTCGATGCTGGCGCTTTATTGATCGGCAAGACCAATATGGATCAATTCGGCATTGGTCTGGTGGGCATGCGCACGCCCTATGGCGCCTGTTCGTCTGTCTTTAGCGAAGACTATATTTCGGGTGGTTCAAGCTCGGGATCCGCGGTCTCCGTCGCTGCGGGCCTGTGCAGCTTCTCGATCGCCAATGACGCCGCGGGCTCGGGCCGGGTTCCCGCCGCCTTTAACAATATCGTCGGCGTGAAGCCGACGCCCGGTCTCGTCAGCAACGCCTGCGTCAGCGGCGGCGGCTGCGTCAAGACAATCGAGACGGTGTCGGTTTTTGCGCTGACCGTCGAAGACGGCATGGCGGTTCTTGAACGCATCGCGGGATTTGACGCGAGCTATCCGTTTTCCAGGCCCGAAGCGGATAAGGTTCGGCTCGATGTCGGAGCGCCGCCCGCGCATTTTCGCTTCGGCGTCCCCAAGGGAGACGCGCTTCGATTTTTTGGCGATATCGAGGCCGAGCGGTTGTTCGGCGAAGCCGTCGCTCGCATGGGCGAGATGGGCGGCGAGTTGGTGGAGGTGGATTTCGCGGCTTTCGAGGAAACGCAACGCATCCTCTACGATGGGCCCTGGATCGCGGAACGCGCGTTGACCCTTGACCCCGTGCTGGAGCGTCACCGAAGCCATATCCATCCCGTCACGCTCGCGATTCTGGAGCAGAGCGGACAATATTCCGCGAAGGATGCTTTTCGGGCCTTTCATCGGATCGCCGAGTTGAAATGCGCCGTGCGGCCGGTTTGGGAGCACATCGAGGTTCTGATGGTTCCCACGACGCCGACGATCTATCGCAAGGACGAAATATCGGCTGATCCGATCCGGCTGAATGCGCAGCTTGGAATCTATACCAATTTTGTGAATCTGATGGGGCTCTGCGGCGTCGCGGTTCCCAATGGATTTCGCGCCGATGGGTTGCCGCTCGGGGTTACCTTTTTGGCGCCTGGCTTTGCCGAGTCGCAAGCGGCTTCGATCGCGGCGAAATTCCACCGGCGTACCGGATTGACGCTCGGCGCCACAGGCCATTCCTATCCGCGCGTCAGCGCAGCGTCTCCACGACATTCATGAAGCGCTTGACGCGCTCGCCGTCGACCGCATTCCAGGTGTGGCCATCGATCTTGAAATGGGTGCCGATGACGACGCCGCTGGCGATGGCCAGCACGTCGCGGACATTGTCGATATTGACGCCTGTATTAGCGAAGACGGGGATGTCTTTGACGGTTGCGCAGACCTTTTGCAGATCGGATTGATCGGCGGGTTCGCCCGTTATCGGCCCTGACACCAGAATAGCGTCGGCGAGCGAGGAAAAGAGGGCGCTCCTGGCGCGCAATTCGATCGGACGCGCATCCAGCGAATGGGCGAATTCGGCGTTGATGTTGAAGAGCATCTTCATGTCGTCGCGGCCCAGATTATGGCGCAGACGCGATGCGGCGGCGCAATCGGGCTGCCAGACGCCCATGTCCGACGCAAAGACGCCGGTGAAAATCTCCCGTACGAATCTGGCGCCGGTCGCCGCCCCGATCGCGATGCTGGCGACGGGGTCCCAGAGGTAGTTGACGCCGAACGGCACGGTCAAAACGGGCTTGACGGCCTGGACCACCGCCGTCATGGCGGCGACGCCCTCCGGGGCGGCCTTGAAGACATAGGGGCGATCATTCTCATTGCCGAACATGACGGCGTCGACGCCTCCTTTTTGCAGGCGCTCGACATCCTTCAAAACGCCTTCGATCAACTTGTCGACGCCGCCGTCCGCGTCATAAAGCGGCGAGCCGGGCAGGGCGCCGATATGGGCCATGGCGATAACGGCCTTTTTCTTGGCGCCAAAGAAGTCGAAAATCATTGAATGCTCCATGCTGGAATTTCATAAGAGAATGAAAGAACGCGCCGCGATCGGGTATCCGTCCGTCGGCGGCGCGCGGGGCTAGCGCGTGCGCGAAAAGCGATCCCGCAGGCGCTGAAATCTGGACCGTCCGCTGAAGACGCAGGACGCGCGCGCTGCTGGTTGCATGGACCCGACCTGAAATCAGCGACCGCTCGCGCAAAAACACGCGCTGCGCTGCCCGAAATAGCACTTAAACGCACAATTTCAAACGAAACCGCTTCCGTCAAGATCGCGCTTGTTGATATGAATGTCAGGCATTCGCATGAAGGACTTCGCCATGGAGCATACAGGGCCGGCCAATCCGAAATTCCCCGAACTTGCGGGAGCGCGGGCGATCGTAACGGGCGGCGCGACCGGAATCGGACGCGCCATCGCGGCGGCGCTGTCGCGCCAGGAGGTGCGCGTCGCCATTGGCGACATCGATCAGAAGGCGGCGGAACGCGCGGCCGATGAACTTGGCGGCGGCGCTGTCGCCTTTGCCGTGGACGTGCGTCAAAGGGAATCGGTGCAGGCGGGATTCGACGGCGTCGCGCGGATGTTTGGCGGCTACGACATTTTGGTGGCGAACGCCGGCGTTTCCACGATGCGGCATGCGCTGGAATTGACGGATGAAGAGTGGGACTTCAATTTCGCCGTCAATACCCGCGGCGTCTTTCTTTCGAACCAGATCGCGGCTCGGCATTTTGTCGATTCGGGAAGCGGGACGATCGTCAATACCGCCTCGCTGGCGGCGAAAGTCGGCGCGCCGCTGCTCGCTCATTACTCGGCGAGCAAGTTTGCCGTGCTTGGCTGGACGCAGGCGCTGGCGCGCGAACTCGCGCCCAAAGGGATTCGCGTCAACGCCGTCTGTCCCGGCTTCGTGAAAACCAGCATGCAGACGCGCGAGGTCGAATGGGAAGCCAAACTGCGCGGGATCGCGCCCGAACAGGTGATCAAGGAATATATTGCCCAGACGCCGTTAGGCCGGCTGGAAGCGCCCGAAGATGTGGCGGATGTGGTTGTATTCCTGTGCTCCAATTCGGCGCGCTTCATGACAGGGCAGGGCGTCAATGTGACGGGCGGCGTTTATACGACGTGAATCATGCGACCGCGCTTTTCGATCTGATTGGCCAGCCCGCGTTTTAAGACCGGTTTATTCAAGCGGCGTTCAAACGGTCTTTTCTCTAAATAATTGATATCATTGGTGCCGGATGAGGGAATCGAACCCCCGACCTTCGGTTTACAAAACCGCTGCACTACCGCTGTGCTAATCCGGCATTTCCCAATATCAGGCTGCGCGTCGCGCGCTTTGTCGCCGCCAGCAGCGGACAAATAGGACGCGGGACGGCGGCGGACAAGGAAAACTTCCGCACCCGGCGCCGCCATCGTTGTTCGCCGCCGTCAGATGGTGTGCAGCATCGCTTTGACGACGCCGACGAAGGCGCCCACCCAGAGCAGGGCCGCGGCGATCGCCTGGATGTAAAAACCGCGGCCGCGCTTTTCGGCGGCTTCGGCATAGTCGCGCGCGTAGAGGAAGCGCCCGGCGATCCAGACCACGCCAAGCGCCGCCGCGCCGGGATCGCTGATATAAATGGCGGCGAGCCAGAGCGCGGGCAGGAAGATCGGCAGCCATTCCAGCGTATTGGCCTGGACGCGCACCGCCCGTTCGAAAGCGGGATCGCCGACCATGCTCGGCGCCTTGATGCCCGCTTTGACGCGGGCCTGGCTCACGGGGACGCTGAGGAGCGCGTAAAACAGCACGGCGAGCAATGTCGCCAAAGCGGTGAAATGAGGCATGGGGGATCCGATTCTGCGGGATGGCGGCGGACCGTAGCGAGCGGGACGCCGATTGCCTAGGCGTCCCGCTTTAATCGTCGCGCCTTGAACCGCCTCAGACGGTCGCCGCCCAATGGCCCTCGACGCGCTCGGCCTCCTCTGCGCCCGGCCAGGGAGGCATGGTGATGGCGAGGAAGGTCAGGGGCGCCTCGCCGGTCGCCCGGAACTGAAAGGCCGTTCCCAGCGGAATCGTCAGCGAAACGCCGGGCTCGACATCGATGAGGCTTTCCTGCGCGCCGAACCGGCGCCAGATCTGGCCGCGGCCGCCGAGAAAAAACCAGATTTCCTCGACGCTCTTATGCGTCACCGCATGCGAGACGGCGCCGGCCGGCAGTTCGAAATGAGCGAGGCTGCCGCCCGCCAGCGTGGGCAGCAGGCGCACCAGCGTTCCGTCGGGCGCGGTCGCGTCGGGTTTTTCGGGCAGGCGGATGGATTCGAGTTCGCGCATCGGGCGGCTCCGGCATTGGCGTTGCAAGAATCCTGCGCATGAGATCGGGCGATGCGCAATGGCGGGCTTTGGCGCCAACGCGTCGCCTGCTATGAAGGCGCATGGCCGAATCCGAAATCCTGACCGAAACCGAAGTCCTCGACGAATTCCGCGCGGCGGGCGCCTTGCTTGAAGGGCATTTCATTCTGTCCTCGGGGCTGCATTCGCCCGTCTTTCTGCAAAAGATGTTCATCTTTCAGGACCCGGCGCGCACCGAGCGCCTGTGCCGCGCGCTCGCCCTCAAGGCGCGCGGGGCGTTCGGCAAAATCGACGTCGTCGTCTCGCCTGCTTTGGGCGGCATCGTGCCGGGCTATGAGACGGCGCGCTGGCTCGGCGCCAAGGCGATCTTCGTCGAGCGCGAGGCGGGCGTGTTCAAGCTGCGCCGCGGCTTTGAGATCGCGCCGGGCGCGCGCGTTCTGATGGTCGAGGACATCATCACCACGGGTCTTTCTTCGCGCGAATGTCTCGCCGCCATCGCCGAACATCCTGGCGTCATCATCGGCGCCGCCTGTCTCATCGATCGCTCGGGGGGCAAGGCCGATATCGGGGTGCGGCGAGTTTCTCTCGCCACCCTCGACATTCCCAATTATGCGCCCGACGCGCTGCCGCCCGATCTTGCCGCAACCCCGGCTATCAAGCCGGGCAGCCGGGCGAGCGTCGGCGCGGTGTAAGCAGGCGCGCGGATTTGGATCGCCGCGAGAATTGAAAGGACCGCCGCGTGGCTCCCCTTCGACTTGGCGTCAATATCGATCACGTCGCCACCGTGCGCAATGCGCGGGGCGGCGCATTGCCCGATCCCGTACGCGCCGCGCTGATCGCCATTGAGGCGGGCGCCGACGGCATCACCGCCCATTTGCGCGAGGATCGCCGGCATATTCACGACGACGATATGATCCGCCTGAAGCGCGAGATTTCGAAACCGCTGAATTTTGAAATGGCGGCGACCGAGCAGATGCTCGACATCGCGCTGCGCCTCAAGCCGCATGCCTGCTGCCTGGTGCCGGAAAAGCGCACCGAGCGCACGACGGAGGGCGGGCTCGATGTTTTGGGCGGCCACAATCACTTAAAGCCTTTCGTCGCCGAGCTGAAACGCGCCGGCATTCGCGTGTCGATGTTCATCGAGCCTTCGGGCGAGGCGCTCGAGGCTTCCGCGTCGGCGGGCGCGCCGGTCGTCGAATTGCACACCGGCGCCTGGTGCGATGCGCTCGCGCAAGGGGAGGCCGCGCGCGCCGCGCATGAGTTTGAGCGCCTGCGCGCCGCCGCGGCGCAAACGGCGGCGCTTGGGCTCGAATGCCACGCCGGCCATGGCCTCGACTTCGACAGCGCGCGCACGATCGCCGCGCTGCCGCAGATTGTGGAGCTGAATATCGGGCATTTCCTGATCGGCGAGGCGATCTTCGTCGGCCTCGCCCATAGCGTGAAGGCGATGCGCATCGCGATGACCGAGGGGCGCGCCCATGCCGGTTGAACGGCTGTGATTGTCGGCATCGGCGCTGACCTCTGCGACATCAACCGGATCGAGGAGACGCTTGCCCGCTTTGGCGAGCGCTTCGTGGCGCGTTGCTTCACCGATATCGAGCGCAGGCGCTCCGAGCGCCGGGCGACCCGCGCCGCTTCCTACGCCAAGCGTTTCGCGGCCAAGGAAGCCTGCGCCAAGGCGCTCGGCACGGGCCTGCGCCATGGCGTGTTCTGGCGCGATATGGGGGTGGTCAACCTGCCATCGGGGCAGCCGACAATGCGCCTGACGGGCGGCGCAGCAGCGCGGCTGGCGGCGATCATGCCGGCCGGCTGTGAACCTTTCATTCACCTGACGATCACGGATGAGCATCCGCTGGCGCAGGCTTTTGTGGTGATCGAGGCGCGGCCGAAATAACTCCCTTCTCCCGCTTCGCGGGAGAAGGTGGCCCGACGAAGTCGGGTCGGATGAGGGCCCGGAAGCTGGGCGCGACGGAAAAAGGGCCATCACGCCGAGAGGCCCTCATCCGGCGCTGCGCGCCACCTTCTCCCGCGAAGCGGGAGAAGGGGTTCCACGTTCATAACCGACCTTGCCCCGACTCAGCTCCTCGTCTACCCCTCCCGCCATGGCCAAAGCCGCTCCCCCTCCCGCGCCCCTGGCGCCCGTCAATGTCAATCTGCGCGACGCGCTCGAAGAGCGCTATCTCGCCTATGCGCTCTCGACCATTATGGGCCGCGCTCTGCCCGACGCGCGGGACGGGCTGAAGCCCGTCCATCGCCGCATTCTCTACGGGATGCATATTCTCAAGCTCGATCCCGGCACGGCGTTCAAGAAATGCGCCAAAATCGTCGGCGATGTGATGGGCTCGTTCCATCCCCATGGCGACCAGGCGATTTACGACGCGTTGGTGCGGCTCGCCCAGGATTTCTCCTCGCGCTACCCCCTTGTCGAAGGCCAGGGCAATTTCGGCAATATCGACGGCGATAACGCCGCCGCCTATCGCTATACCGAAGCGCGGATGACCGATGTCGCGGGCCTGCTGCTCGAGGGGATCGATGAGGATTCGATCGACTGGCGCGACAATTATTCAGGCGACGCCAAAGAGCCGATCGTCCTGCCCGCCGCCATTCCCAATCTGCTCGCCAATGGATCGCAGGGCATTGCGGTGGGCATGGCGACGTCGATCCCGCCGCATAATGTGGCGGAGCTTTGCGATGCGGCGCTCTATCTGATCGCCCATCCCAAGGCGGGATCGGAGCAATTGATGGCCTTCGTGCCTGGCCCGGATTTCCCGACTGGCGGCATCATCATCGACGAGCGGCCGGCGATCGCGGAGACCTATCGCACCGGGCGCGGTTCGTTCCGGGTGCGCGCGCGCTGGACCAAGGAGGAGACGGGGCGGGGCGGCTGGGTCGCGATCGTCACGGAAATTCCCTATGGCGTGCAGAAGTCGCGGTTGATCGAACAGCTCGCCAATCTGCTCAATGAGCGCAAGGCGCTGCTGCTGGGCGACGTGCGCGACGAATCGACCGAAGACGTGCGTATCGTGCTGGAGCCCAAGAGCCGCACGGTCGAGCCCGCCACGCTGATGGAATCCCTGTTCAAGCTTTCCGAGCTTGAGACGCGCATTCCGATGAATATGAATGTCCTTGTCGATGGCATCACGCCGCGCGTGGTGAGCCTCGCCGAGGCCTTGCAGCAATGGCTCGACCATCGCCGCGAGGTGCTGCTGCGCCGCTCCAGGCATCGTCTCGCCGCGATCGAACGCCGGCTCGAAATGCTGGCGGGCATGATCATCGTCTTCCTCAATCTCGACGAGGTGATCCGCATCATCCGCGAGGAGGACGAGCCGAAGGACGTTCTGAAAGCGCGCTTTTCGCTGAGCGAGGCGCAGGTCAATTACGTCCTCGACACGCGCCTGCGCGCCCTGCGCCGGCTCGAAGAAATGGCGCTGAAAAAGGAGCAGGCCGATCTTCTCAAGGAGAAGGCCGACATCGAAAAGCTGCTCGGCGACGAAAAGAAGCAATGGCAGACGATCGCCTATCAGATCCGCGACACCAAGAAGAAATACGGTCCCGAGACCAAGCTCGGCAAGCGGCGCACTTCGTTCGAAGCCGCGCCCGATGTCGTCGTCGCCGATCTCGCCGAGGCGATGATCGAGCGCGAGCCGGTGACGGTGCTGGTTTCGCAAAAGGGCTGGATACGCGCGCTGAAAGGCCATCTGACCGACCTGTCGACACTGGCCTTCAAAGGCGACGACGCGCTGAAAATCTCGTTCTTCGCCGAGACGACATCGAAAATCCTGGTGCTCGCCAGCAATGGCAAGGCGTTCACGCTGGAAGCCTCCAAACTGCCGGGCGGGCGCGGGCAGGGCGAGCCGATCCGCCTAATGGCCGACCTTGACGAGGGCTCTGACATCGTCGCCGTCTGGCCGCATAGACCGGGCGCCAAAATGCTGGTGGCGTCGAGCGACGGGCGCGGCTTTGTCGTCGCGCAGGACGAAATGCTGTCCTCGACGCGCAAGGGCAGGGCGCTCCTCAATGTCGATGCGCCGGCGACGGCGAGCGTCGCGACGCCGGCCGACGGCGACCATGTCGCCGTCATCGGCGACAATCGCAAGCTGCTGGTTTTCCCGCTCGCCCAGGCGCCCGAAATGGCGCGCGGCAAGGGGGTGCGCCTGCAGCGCTACAAGGACGGCGGTCTTGCCGATGCGCGCGTGTTCGCGCTGAAAGAGGGGCTGACCTGGCGCGATTCCTCGCAGCGCAACTGGACGGTCGCCGCCGCCGAGCTCAAGGATTGGATCGGCAATCGCGCCGAAGCGGGGCGTCTGCCGCCGAAGGGATTTCCCAGGAACAATCGGTTCGGGTGAAGGCGCGGCGACGTATCCTGGAGGCGTCCGGCTGCGTAGTGGTCGCTATGAACAATCCATTCGATCTTGACTCGACCGGCCTTTTCGAAGCGCGCTATGTCGCGTTTCTGGAAACGATCGTTCACTTGCGCCCGCGGCTGCATCGCTATTGCGCGCGCATGACCGGCTCCGCGCTCGATGGCGAAGACGTGATGCAGGAGGCCTTGTTCGAGGCCTATCGCAAGCTCGATACATTCGACGACAGCCGGCCGCTCAGCCCGTGGCTGTTCCGGATCGTCCACAATCGCTGCATCGATTTCCTGCGCCGGCGCGAGGTGCGGCAGGAGGCCGAAGCCGCCGCCGCGGCCCCCGATTCCGTGATGCCGGTTGACCTCCCTGGCCGCGAGGTCGACCGCGCAGTCGAGCGTCTGGTGGTCAATCTGCCGCCCAAAGAGCGCGCCTGTGTGCTGCTGAAGGACGTCTTCGACTATTCGCTCGACGAAATCGCCGATCTCGTCGACTCTACCGTTGGCGGCGTGAAAGCGGCGCTCAGCCGCGGGCGCGCCAAACTGGCGACGCTGACCGACGCGCCGCGCGCCGAGCCCGCGGCGAATGCGGAGCTTGTGGAATTGCTTCGCCTCTATGTCGAGCGCTTCAATCGGCGCGACTGGGACGGCGTGCGCGAACTCGCGAGCGCCGATGCGCGGCTGCGCGTCGCCGATTGTTTCGCCGGACGCCTCGCCGACTCGCCTTATTTCGTCGAATATGAGCGCCCGATCATCCCCTGGCGCATGGCGCTCGGCGAGGTGGATGGCGAAACGGCCGTCATCATCATGCGCGACGACGCCGATGGCTTGACGCCATTCTCGGTGATCCGCCTTGGCGTGGCCGGCGACCGCGTCGTGCGCATCGTCGACTACATCAAATGTCCCTGGCTTCTTGAAGCGGCCGCCTCCGTCGCGGTGGCTTAGGCGGGCTGCCGCGTGGCGGACAGAGGAACCCGGTCTTCGCGTATCTCGCGGCGCTCGGGGCACGTAATAGGAGCGCAACCTCGTCGAGCCGGGTTTCGACGACAAAGGAGAAGGCTCCAATATGACTTTGAAAACACATTCGGGCGCTTGCCATTGCGGCGCGGTTCGCTTCGAAGCGGATGTCGACATCGCCGAGGGAACAATAAAGTGCAATTGTTCGAGCTGTACGAAAGCGCGATCCTGGCTGGTATTCACGCCGGCCGCTCGCTTCCGGCTCACAGCGGGCGTCGATTCCCAGGCGGATTATCAATGGACGCCGCCGGGGCGCGAGCGGCCGACAATTCTCTTTCACTTTTGCAAGACTTGCGGCGTTCGCACGCCTGGGCGCGGCGAGATCGAAGCCCTGGGCGGCGCCTTTTACGCCGTCCAGGTTTCCTTGCTCAACGATGTCGACCCCGACGAGTTGGCGGCGGCGCCGATCCGCTATGTCGATGGCCGCCATGATCGTTTCGACCGGCCGCCGGCTGACATTCGTTTTCTATAGTATCCAGGCGACGGGGGCCTGCGGCTTGATCCCCTCTTAACGCATTCGGCGCTCGCAAGACAGGTCTTGCGAGCGCCGAGATTGACTTGTCGCGGTTTGGTCGCCCGCCGGGATCAGCCCCAGCAGAGCTTGGCGCCTTCCGCGGTGTCGATCGACTTCACGCCAGCGGCGGGATGGTCGGTGATGAGCGTGGCGCCGGTGTCGACAAAGTCGCTGCCGGGCGTGTTGGCGGGCTTCTTGCCGCTCTTGGCGAATTCGACGATCGCCTCGACGCCCTTTGAGGCCATCAGCAGCGGATATTGCTGAGACGTGGCGCCGATGACGCCCTCCTTGACGCTTTTGACGCCCGGGCAGCCGCCGTCGATGGCGACGACCAGCACGCCCTTTTCGCGGCCTGCCGCCTTTAGCGCGGCATAGCCGCCCGTCGCCGCCGGTTCGTTGATCGCGTAAACGACGTTGATCTCCGAGGCCTTCTGCAGAATGTTCTCCATCGCCTTGCGGCCGCCTTCCTCCGAACCTTCGGTGACGTCGGAGCCGGCGATCTGCGGGCTGTCGCTCACGGCGAAATGTTTCGGGTTCTTGACCGGAATGCCAAAGCCGGTGAGGAAGCCATTGTGGCGGAGATAGTCGACCGACGGCTCATTGGCTTCCGCGTCCAGCGTCGCGATCTTCGCGGTCGCCGCCTTGTCGCCGAGCTGCGCCTTCGCCCATTGTCCGATCAGCATGCCCGCCTTGAAATTGTCCGTTGCGAAAGTCGCGTCGGCGGCGGTGATCGGGTCGAGCGGCGTATCGAGCGCGATGACCAGCAGACCCGCCTTGCGCGCCTTCTCGACGGACGGCACGATCGCCGCCGAATCGGCGGGCGTGATCATAAAACCCTTGGCGCCGGCGGCGATCAGGGATTCGATGGCGGCGACCTGGCTGTCATTGTCGCCGTCCGCCTTGCCGGCATAGGCCTGCAATCTGACGCCGAGCTCCTTGGCTTTGGCTTCCGCGCCTTGCTTCATCTTGACGAAGAAAGGGTTGGTGTCGGTCTTGGTGATGAGGCCGATGAGCGGCTGATCCGTCATCGCGGACGCCCCGCTGAAGGCGGTGAGCAATGCCGAGCAGATGAGAGCGCGTATAGGCGTTTTGTTGAACATCTCATTTCTCTCCCTATAGTTTTCGACGATGAGCAGGTTTGCCTGCTGTTCTGTTTTGTCTTGCCTGGTTACAGCCAGACGACGATTTTATGTTGGATAAATGGGCGGGCGCGGTGAGCGCAGACCATTCAGGCGCATAAAGACAACCATCGATTTTCTGATGTGTCAATAGATAAGTCGGAATGATTTATTTATTGACTCGCTGGAGTCGATGCGCTTATGTCGCGTCTCTATCGGCCCGGGAGGACGCCTGTTGAAACAAGTCCGCGACATCGACAGGATCGCGTCCGTCAGACCCGCGCGTCCTAGCGCGGCCTGCCGCATCGCGGCCGCGCCGGTGCGATTCCGGGCGGCCTCGTAAGGCGAACCGGGAGGCTCCATGCCAAGCGATATCAGCGCGGTTGCGCATGAAGGGAGCGACGACGGCCTGCCGACGCGCGGCACCAATCAGTCTGGCGTCAAGCTCTACAATGAGCGCCTCATTCTGTCGTTGGTCAGAACGCGCGGCGGGCTCTCCAAAGTCGAGATCGCACGCATCACCGGGCTTTCGCCGCAGACGAGCTCGGTGATCATGAAGCAGCTCGAAAGCGACGGCTTGCTGCTGAAGCAGAAACCGCAGCGGGGCAAGGTCGGCCAGCCGTCCGTGCCCTTATCGCTCAATCCGGAAGGTTCATTCTCGATCGGCTTCAAGTTCGGACGCCGAAGCGCCGATCTCGTTCTGATGGATTTCGTCGGCGCGGTGCGGCGGGTCGTTCGATCGACCTATGCCTATCCCGAACCGCGCCAGCTCGAACGTTTCGTTCGCTCGGGCGTCGAGGAGATCACGGCGCCGCTGACGGAGGCGCAAAAGGCGCGCATATGCGGGCTCGGCATCGCGGCGCCGTTCGAAATGTGGAGTTGGGAGGCCGAGGTCGGCACGCCGCATGCGGTGATGGAAGCGTGGCGCCATTACGATATCGCCGGCGAAGTGCGCAAGATCGTACCTTGGCCGGTGCATTTCTGCAAGGACGCCACCGCGGCATGCGCCGCCGAACTCTCATTCGGCCGCCGCACCCGTTACGCGAACTTTCTCTATGTGTTCGTCGCCACGCTGATTGGTGGCGGCGTCGTGCTGAACGGCAGCCTCTATCCCGGCCGCGCCGGCTACGCCGGCTCGCTCGGATCGGTGCTGATTCCCGATTTCGCCTCTGAAAGCCGCGCCGCCCGGCGGCTCATTCACAGCGCGTCGCTCTATGTCCTCGAGAACATGATCCGGCGCGACGGAAAGGATCCGGCGATCCTCAGTCAGGCCGACGACTGGAGCAGCCTCGGCGCGCCGCTGGAAGCATGGATCGAGCAGGTTTCCGACAGCTTGAGCATGGCGATCGGTTCGGCGATCGCGGTCATCGATTTCGAGGCGATTGTCATCGACGGCGCCTTCCCCGCGGCGGTTCGCGCCGAAATCGTCAAGAGGACGCGCGAAAAAATGCAAGGGATCGACATGCAGGGCGTGGCGCCGATCGACATCGTCGAAGGCAGCATGGGCCGCGACGCCCGCGTGCTGGGCGCCGCCAGTCTGCCGCTGCTCGCCAGCTTCTCTCATGATCGCGATCTCCTGTTCCGGATGGATGCATAAGACGGCGGAACGGGCGATTTCCGCGCGAGGCAACATGCAAGAGGATGCAATGCTGATCGGCATCGATTGGGGCGGCACGAAAATCGAAGGCGTAGCGTTGACGCCCGCTGGCAAAGAGCTTGTCAGGGTGCGCGAGGATACGCCGCGCCATGATTATCATGGATGCATTCGCCTCATCGGCGACCTGATCGCGCGCATCGAGACAGAGACGGGCCAGTCCGGGCCCGTCGGCATCGGCATTCCCGGCTCGCTTGAACCAAAGTCGCGCCTCGGCAAGGGCGCCAGTTCGACCTGGCTGCTCGGCCAACCCGTCGAGAAGGATCTGCGCGCGGCGCTGAAGCGCGAGATCCGCGTCGAGAACGACGCCGATTGTCTGGCCGCTTCCGAGGCGGTCGATGGCGCAGGGGTGGGGTTCAATGTCGTTTTCGCGGTGATTCTGGGCAGCGGCGCCGGCGCTGGAATCGCGGTCGGGGGCAGGGCGCATCACGGACCCAACAATAGCGCGGGCGACTGGGGCCATAATCCGCTACCGTTCCCGGCCGTCAGCGAGATTCCTGGCGCGCCTTGCTATTGCGGAAAATATGGCTGCATGGAGACCTGGGTGTCGGGACGCGCGTTTCAGGCCGACTTCGCCAGGCATAGCCAGCAGGACCTGAGCGCCGCGGAAATCGTCGCGAAAATGCGGGCGGGCGATCCGCTGGCGCGCCTCGTCTGGCGCCGCTACGTCGACCGCGTCGCGCGAGGCCTGTCGATCGTCGTCAACACGCTGGACCCCGATATTTTCGTGATGGGCGGCGGGATGTCCAATATCGACGAACTCTATGTCGATCTTCCCGGCGCTCTCGCCAGCTACACCTTCTCGCCGGTCTTCGAGACGCCGATCCGCAAGGCGGCGCATGGGGATTCGAGCGGCGTACGCGGCGCCGCCTGGCTCTGGAAAGACGCCTGACCCCCCTTCAACCGCGATACGCTCAGGACAACACGATGGACGCCGCTTCTCTCCAGCATCGCTTCGCCTTCGCTTCCGGTCTGATCGAGGAAGCGGGCGCGCTGGCGCTCGGCTATTTCCGCGATCTCGGATCGCTTCACGTCGAGAGCAAAGGCCAGCAGGACATGGCGAGCGAGGCGGACGTCAATACCGAAATCCTGATCCGCGATCGTTTGAAGCAAATGTTTCCAGAAGACGGCTTCCTCGGAGAGGAGACCGGCCGGGACGATCTGCAGGCTTTTGAAGCCATCTGGGTCGTCGATCCGATCGATGGCACGCAACCCTTTGTCAGTGGAATGAGCGGATGGTGCGTTTCGATCGCGCTCGTCGTCAATGGCGTGCTGGAAATGGGCTTCGTCTCCAGCCCGGCGCGCGATGAATTGTTCATCGGCCGCCGCGGCGGGCAGGCGACTCTCAACGGCAAGCCGATCCGCGTCAGCGGCGCGTCGAGGCTGGACGATGGCATCGTCGGCGTCGGCTATTCGCCGCGCGTGCGTCCCGATGCGTTCCTGCCTCTGTTCAGCCGACTGTTGCGTGAAGGCGCGATGTTCTATCGCGATGGCTCAGGGGCGTTGACGCTGTGTTACATCGCCTGTGGCCGGCTGATCGGCTATGTCGAACCGCACATCAATTCCTGGGACTGTCTCGGCGCTCTCGCCATCATCGAGGCCGCCGGCGGCAAGGTCAGCGACTTTCTCGCTGAGGACGGCCTATGGAAGGGCAATCGCCTGATCGCCGGCCCGCCGAGCCTTTATCCAGCGCTCCTGGCTCTGTTCGACGAGGCGCGATAGTTGCCGGTTCTTCAACGAGCAGGTACGTCAGAAGTTTGGCGCCGTGACGCAGCGGGTTTGACGCCGCCTTCGAAAAAGCCGCGATCGGCGTCCCGGCAAAGCCGCGGGCGCCGATCGCGGCGCGGTTTCAATGACGGCGAACGGCTTATTGCGCTTGCTTGATCAGTTCGTCGTATGTGCCGCAGATCTTGTCCCAATCGACGGCGCCGCCGGCCGTCATCTGAGCCTGGTAGGATTGCATGACCGGCTGCATCTTCACCATCAGCGCCTGTCCCTGTGTCGGGTCTTTCGCCATCTTGGCCTGAAGCAATTGGCTGAGCTGTCCGCCCTTCGCCATCACGTCTTGCTGCGTGCATGCGGCATGGGCAAGCCCGGGCGCAACGGCCAGAGTCGTCAGAACGACAGCAGTCACGATTTTTTGAACGATCATCCTACGTTTTCTCCTTTGAGTCGGCAGTAAATCTATCCACCGACGAGACGCCGGCGGTTTCGAAACGACCGAGAATGCGGCGGATTAAGCTGCAGTCTCCGCCGAGGGGGCCAATCTGCGCCGCCCGTTCGCGCCATTACTTGATCATTCGCCCGTGTTCCAGCGAATAAGATCAACGATCGAGGTCTGGTTTATCGTTTCGATTTTGGATCGCGATGCGGATATATTTCCGTCGCAAAAGTCAGCTAAAGGCCGCGATTCTCGCGCGGCAATTTCGCGACGACATATCGGAGCGCCGCTCGGCGCCTTTTAGCTAGGAGATCGCGGCGGACCGTCTCGCCGCTCTATTCATCCTCCGCTCGCGCCTTGAGCGCATCGAGAACGCGGCTGAGTACGACGCCGGCCTCGCGCAGACGATTCTCGCCGAGCTCGGCGCCCAGAGCGTTCGCCCATACGGCTTGGCGCGCCTTGATGGCGTCGAGGACCTTGCGCCCCTTGGGCGTCAGCACCAGAAGTTTGGCGCGCAGATGCGCGGGATTGTCCTCGTACCTCGCCAGGCCATCCGCTTCGATGAGGTCGGCAAGGCGCTGCACGCCCTGGCGCGCGAGACCGAGGGCGCGCGCGATCTGCGCCACCGACATATTCGCATGGTCCGCGGCGGCCAGCACCTGCCAGCGGGCGCTCGTCTGGCCAGCAGGCTTGGCGAGCGCGTCGCCCGCTATCGTCAGATGGCCGGCAAGCTGGAGAACGCCGATCGCCAGCGCGGCGAAGGCGTCGCCGGCGGGCGAACGGCCAGGCTTGGCTGCGCCGCTATTGACAACATGTTGTCGTTTCGCTAGATCTTTGCTCATGACAACATGTTGTCATATGGCGCGTCGCGGCGCAATGGGGCGGCCGCGTAAACCGAGGGATTGGCGGATGATGAAAACTTACAAGGGCGGCTGCCATTGCGGCAAAGTTCATTTCGAGGCCGACATCGATCTGGCCGCGGGAACGGGCAAATGCAATTGCTCGATCTGCGCCAAGAAACGCAACTGGGGCGTCATCGTAAAACCAGACGCTTTCCGGCTGCTGAGCGGCGAGGACGATTTGTCGGATTATCAGTTCGGCACGAATTCCATGCATCACCTGTTCTGCAAGCGATGCGGCATCCATTCATTCGGGCGCGGTCATCTCGACATCCTGGGCGGCGATTTTTACGGGGTTAATCTTAGCTGTCTCGACGACGCCGATCCCGCCGAACTCGCCAGCGCCCCCGTGCGCTATTCCGACGGGCGTCACAACAATTGGGGGGCGACTCCTGAAGAGACCAGGCATCTCTGAAGGCGACCTGGCGATTTCGCGCCTGCCGCGCGCCGGCTTGACCTCCGGCCCGTCGCTCGGCTTGCGCAAACAAAAGCCCCGGGAAACAGATGTTTCCCGGGGCTTCTCTATGAAAAGCGATTGAAATCAGGTCTCTCCCAATCGCTCCTCATCGGCCTTTCGGGCCCCCCAGCCCCCAGGCGCGTTCGTCGTAGGGCTTTATTTCCAGCCCGATTCCTTGTCGCAAGCCGCCATTTCCGTCGGATGGGTCTTTTCCCAAGCGGTGACCGAGAGCGTTTCGCTCGATGACATCTTGCCGTTCATGCAGGAGCAATAGGCGGCGACCACTTCGGGCGTCGCGCCTTCCCGCTTGTTGTCGTTGACGCATTTCTTGATCCAGGCGGCGTCGTCGCCATCGGCGAAGGCGGGGCTGACGGCGGAGAGCGAAACGAAAGAGGTAGCGATCAACAACACGGCGGCGGCGAGTTTCATGACAGGCTCCAGTGAAGGGACGCGGATGCGGCCCGAAAGGCAGGCGAGGCGAAAGAAACCTCGGGGCCGGCTGCGATATGCGCGGAACACAACGATCTCGAACAAACCGATTGGCTTTACGCGTGAGATCATTTCGAAGTTGAGCAGGTCGTGATGGGCGCCGAGACGGATCCGCGAGGCGTTTGCGGCTTCGATCCCGACGAGAATCCCCCCTGCGCTTCCAGAATTCCTGAATATTACAAAGCGACGCCGATGTTTTTACTTCACGAATATAAGAAAAATGTGCAGAAAAGGCAATCGAAATTCGTTAAGGCGGGCTAACTTTTATTGGGAGGGGTTTGCGCCGGTTCCGGGCGCCGCGCCCAGAGGCGGGCTCGCGCCAAAAAGACGGTCTGTCCGCCGGGCGCGGCGCCCGGGCGGCGCCGGCCTCGAAGCTCCACCGGGATCGTGGGCGGAGGCGGGAAGGGGCGTTTAGGCGCCGCTTGCCATGGGCGGGATGGCCGCTTCCCAGTCGCCAAAAACGGCGCTGTGTCGCGTCCCGGGGCGATCCGAACTGACGCGCATGGCGGCGGCGCAGGCGCTAGACGCCGCCGAACAAACGGATCGCCCCAAGTCTTTCGCTTACGCTCAGGCGGCGGCGCTCGCCACGCCATCGAGCGCCTTCAGCGCATCGTCCGGCAGATCGAGTTCGGCCGCGGCGAGGTTCTCACGCAGATGCGCGAGGGACGACGTCCCGGGGATCAGCAGGATGTTCGGCGCGCGGCGCAGCAGCCAGGCGAGCGCGACCTGCATCGGCGTGGCGCCGAGGCGCGCGGCGACGTCGGACAAGGTCGACGATTGCAGGGGGGTGAACCCGCCGAGCGGGAAGAACGGGACATAGGCGGTGCCGTCGCGGGCGAGCTGGTCGATCAGGGAATCGTCGGCCCGCTGCGCCAGATTATACTGGTTCTGCACGCAGACGATCTCGGCGATGCGGCGTCCCTCCGCAATCTGGGTGGACGTGACATTGCTCAGCCCGATGTGACGCACCAGACCCTGCCGCTGCAGTCCAGCCAGAACCGTAAGCGGCGCCTCGATCGACCCTTCGGCGGGGCCGTGGACGCTGAACATGATCCGAAGATTGACAACATCCAGCACGTCGAGCCCGAGATTGCGCAGATTGTCGTGCACCGCCTGGGTCAGGGCTTCGGGCGAGAAGGCCGGGAGCCATGAGCCGCCCTCGCCGCGCCGGGCGCCGATCTTGGTGACGATGACGAGATCGTCGCGATAGGGATGGAGCGCTTCGCGGATGCTCTCGTTGGTGACATGCGGGCCATAGAAATCGCTCGTGTCGATGTGGTTGACGCCGCTGGCGACCGCTTCGCGCAGCACCGCCAACGCCGCGGCGTGATCCTTAGGCGGCCCGTACACGCCCGGTCCCGCGAGCTGCATGGCGCCGTAGCCGAGCCGCTTCACGCTGCAGCCGCCGAGGGGGAACGCGCCGGACTGGTCGATATTGGACATGATGGCTCTCCTTTGAAGGCGAAGCGAAGATAGTGGGCGCCGGCGCTCGCGATAATGGGCTACAATCCGCACAGGTTGTGCGGAGCAGCGAACAATGAAGGCCGATCTGGGCGATCTGAACGCCTTTGTGGCGGCGCATGAGCCGGCGCCCATCGGCGCGTTGTCAGTTCGCGCGCCGGAGCCGTTCGTAGTTGCGTCGGAATAGCGCGATGGCGGCGGCGGGACCGATGGTCTGGACGTCCTCGCATACCCAGCCCCGCTGGTAATGGAACGGGCGGGCCAGGCGTTCGGCGATCAAAGCCTTGCCGAGGCTTGGGCTCGTCGCGAGATGGAGCGCGCCATCGAGATGGATATGACCGAGTTCCTCTTCGCCGAAGTAGAAGTCGATCCCATCGACCCGCGATGGGTGGAACAGATCCCAATGCACGGTCGCAATCACCCCAGGCCAGCCGGCGATGGCGTCCGCCACCGTCCTGAGCGGCCCGTCGAGCGCCGGCGGCGGTTTCACCGGCCCCTTGTCGGCTCGCGCGAGTGTCCCAAGCGCACGCTCAGTCATGGGCAAACTCCCTTTCATGAATGCCATCCGTAGCAATCTTCCCGATATCCGGCGGGCGCATCAGCTCAATACCGCCGGTTTCAGCACGTCCTCGCACCATTGCCGGAAGCTGGTCGGCGTGGTCGATTGCGGGGCGCGCGGCTCGGCATTGTCGAGGCCTTGGTTTTTGGCTTCCAGCATGTCGACCATGGCCTGCGCCATCGCCTCGGAATAGCCGTTGCCCAGCAGCCTTGAACGAACGGCCTCGCCGGGAATTTGCTGGAAGCGCACAGGTTTGCCCAGCACGTCGGACATGATTTGCGCCATGTCGTTGAACGACAGGTCCTCGGGGCCGAGCACGGGCGCAATGGCCTGGCCGCTCCAAGACGGATCGACGAGGAGCTTGGCGGCGACCGCGGCGATGTCCCGCGTGGCGCAGGTCGGGGCCTTGCGGTCCCCGGCGATCGGCCAGAAGAATAGGCCCTGGTTCCTGATCGGCTCCACCTGGCGAAGCATGTTGTCCATGAATCCAGGCATCGTCAGCGCCCGGAAGCTCACGCCCGTGCTCGCGATCAGGTCGTCCATTTTCAAGGAGGCTGTCACATGTCCGGCGTTCCTGGCCAATGCGGTCCCGCGACCGAGGGCCGAGATTCCGACCACCCGCTTGATCCCATGGCTCTGGAAAGCGGCGCATGCGGGCCGGCTGAAGTCGACATAGGCGGCCTCGACGCTCTCGGCCCGAGGGTCCGCGGAAACGAGCCAGAACACCGCGTCGGCGCCAGCAAACGCCCGGTTGACGACATCGCTGTCGCCATGGGAGCCCTGCACGACCTCAACGCGGTCGCGTATTTCCGGAGACAGGCGAGAGGGGTCGCGCGCGATCACGCGAATCGGTTCGCCGCTGGGAAGGATGTTCTGGAGCACCTGCCGGCCGATAGCGCCCGTGGGTGTGGTGACGACGATCATGACATTCTATCTCTTGGTGAATCGAGAAGTAAACTATACCGTACCGTATACTTTTTGTCAAACAGACAGATACAGGCGACAATCGGACATGGCGAGACGCGGCGATCAGCTTCGGGAACATATTCTGTGGACCGCCAAGGAGGTGTTCCTCGAATTGGGTTTCGAGCGGGCGTCGATGGATGTGGTCGCCGCCCGCGCGGCAACCTCGAAGCGATCGCTGTATGCGCATTTCGAAAGCAAGGAGAAGCTGTTCCTCGCCGTCATCGAACTCGTGCGCGGACTGTTCCTCCGCAGATTGCGGATGCCGGGCGACTATCCAGGCCCGCCGGCGGAAGCCCTGGTCATGTTTTGCGGCCGATATCTCGAGACGCTGCTTTACGAGAGCTCGATCCAGATGATTCGCTTAAGCGTGGCGGAGACCACGCGGTTTCCGGCCGGCGCCGCGCAATATTTCGACGTCATATTTATTGAGGCGCACACGCGTCTGAGCGCCTATCTGAAGACAATGTTTGGATTGTCCGCCGCGCTTAGCGAAGAGATGGCGCAAAAGCTTCTCGGCCAGATTCTCCACCCGCGATTGGCGCGGGCGCTCTTCGGCTTGGACCCATTGGCCAAGACCTTCGACCGTGAGTCGCCGTCGCCGGACTTTGACCTGAGACAAATCCGTGAGGCTGTGGCGGATGTGATGCGCGCCCTGGAGCGACATTCACCCACAGGGGCGAGCGGGGTCGCGGCGCGCCCGCTGGCGCATTCTGGTCGGAAGGCGCGGTGACGCGCCTTCCGTCAAATCAGCAAAGGCGCCGCCGCCGACGCTCGCGATAATATGGTATAATCCGTACAGGTTGTGCGGAGCGGCGAACAATGAAGGCTGACCTGGGCGATCTGAACGCCTTTGTGGCGGTGGCGCGCGCCGGCGGGTTTCGCGAGGGCGCGCGCGCCAGCGGCGCCAGCGCGTCCGGGCTCAGCGAAGCGGTGCGTCGTCTCGAGGCGCAGCTCGGCGTCAGGCTGCTTAACCGGACGACGCGCAGCGTCGTCCCGACCGAAGCCGGTGAGGGCCTGCTGGAGCGGCTCGGTCCGGCCTTGACCGAGGTGGAGGCGGCCCTCGACGTGGTCAACGGCTTTCGCGACAGGCCGGCGGGCGCGTTGCGCCTCAATGTGCCGGTCAGCGCGGCGCGGCTGGTGCTGCCCCGCATCGTTCCGCCGTTCCTCGCCGCCTATCCCGACATCCGGCTGGAGGTGATCGCCGAGGAAAGTTTTGTCGACGTGCTCGCTGCCGGCTGCGACGCCGGCATCCGCTATGACGAGCGGCTGGAGCAGGACATGATCGCCGTGCCGATCGGGCCGCGCGTCCAGCGCCTGGCCGCCGCCGCCTCTCCGGCCTATCTGGATCGCCGCGGCCGGCCGGTGCACCCCCGCGAGCTGCTCGGCCATGCCTGTCTGCGCGGCCGCTTTCCCAGCGGCGCGATGACGCTGTGGGAGTTCGAGCGCGACGGCGAGGCGGTGCGGGTCGATCCGACCGGGCCGCTGATCGTGACCGCTGGCGGCGCGATCGATCTCGCCGTCGACGCCGCGATCGCCGGCGCCGGAATCATCTCCCTCTTCGAGGACTGGCTGCGCCCGCATTTTGACAGCGGCGCCCTCGAACCCGTTCTGGAACCCTGGTGGGAGAGCTTCTCGGGGCCGTTCCTGTACTATCCCGGGCGGCGGCTGATGCCTGCGCCGCTGCGGGCGTTTGTGGACTTCATCAAGGCGGCGGCTGACCAAGCTTGACGCCCGCCGTGATAGGCCGATCTCAGTGAGGTCGACGCGCGGCCCTGTTGCATGGGGTTTTACGCCGTCATAAAACTTCGGCTGCTGGTGTGATCTCGATTGATGAGCCCAGCCGCCGCCGAGCACCGCTTGCATTCGACCCCCACACGTCAAAAACATTTGGTAGCTTGGGGTCCACCATACTGACGAATGTACATAACGAGTGTATACGCCCTCGCACTCAGTCCTGGGGTCAGGAACTGGGTGGCGGCGGCTCGAACGTCGTCTGGAAATCGCCCATCGTAACTTTCTAAATACCGGCAAATCGGAAACGCATGACCGGCGAAGAAGATCATATCCCGGTCGCTACCGTGAACAATCGCTCTCGCCGCGTCCAACAAATAGGGCTGCTGCTGCACTCGCGTCAAATATCGCGCAAGACTGAACGCAGCCATAAGTCCCTCAGGCGATCCTGAGCTGATGTAGGATGCCGTGGTAGCGGATATTTGCTGAGTCAGTTCCTCGCGAGGCGAAGCCAAGACGTCGGTGGCGGTGTTTAGCGCTCCCTGACGAAGAGATACCCCTGTCTCGTAAACGCTTCGGGCTTCATGTCGGATATGGCTGTCCGAATCAAATATATATCCCTTGGAAACATTCATAAGACGAGCCCCATCCTTGGGTTCAGACTGCGCCTTCGAGAAATCAGCGAGCCCCACGGCTGCCATAACCGATGCCGCGTAGCCCAAGCCGGCGTCTGGACGGTCGGCAGGCAAGTGCGGGAACGTTTCCCCTTCGAAATTCGCGCCGGTAAATATCAGCTCTTCCTCGCCCTTCGAGACGCGATAGACCTTGATCTGAGTGAAATTCAGAGAGTCGAACTCCGGCCGAATAAACTTTCCCAATATCGTTTCGGAAGAGATCAGGAAGTGATCGGATGATTGATCAAGGGGAGCCGCTGCGTCGCATTGGTCAAACGCGCCGACCGATGCGTACGACAGCATCGAAATGATCTCGTCTCTTTCAAGACATGACGTACCTGTGACGAGGCTAAGGAGCTCAAGGGGGTGTTCCTTATCCGGAACTCTTCCACTCAGCAATCCCAGTGGCCGGTCCAAGGCTGCGAGCCATATGCTTTTAGCGGAGGCGTCATAAGGTCCAAATCCTTTGACGACAATCGGGATACTTGCTTCCGCCAATTGTGGATATGACTTGGAAGCGCTTTGCGACAGGAACAGCCTCATGTCTTTGCGACCGGCTTCCAACCGAATTGTTTCACTTGCCAACTTGGCCGCGAGAACGCGGCGGTTGTAAGCGCCCACCGACGGGATCAGAACCGTGGCTGCAACAAATAAGACAACAAATAAGATTAGCAGGCCCGGTCGCCCATTCGCGGCAAAGACAATCGCCGCGATTGCCGTAAGAATAGAACCGATAATTAGGATCGGGAGCAGGCCGGCCACACCGATTGCGGCGGCGGTTGGATCGATCCGATGGTTTCCCCCAAGAAACGCAATGAACAACGCGTATAGGAAGCATAGGCCAAGAAGGCCAAACAACATGTCCAGCGCAATTTTGGACATGAAGGACATTCTGGCGGGCTCACTCATGGAAGCGTCTCTTTGCGGGCATGTCGCGAGAAATATCCTCGAAGGCGCCTCATGTCCTGTTCGTTGACAGGGGCGCATTCAAAGAACCACTTCCCCATCGGTTTCCACATTTGCGCAAGAAAGGATTTTTGAATTCCGAAGACGCCTGGCAGCACCTAGCTCGCTTGGGGGGATTGGTTAGGGCCGACATAATATCTCGAATAGACTTTTCAGGACCGGTCATTGAGCCGGCACGCGATGGCTCGGCCGGGCAAGTTGCTGTTGTGGCTCGCTGATCCTTCCGCAGCCTGACGTCGTGATTTCTTGGAGCCGCGAATTAGATTCGGAACCAGCGAATGGCTCTTTGGTGGGCGGTTCATGACGAAATCGGAATTTAGCCAATCGCGCGGTGCTCGGAAGCGATCTGTAGGCGACTTTTGGGAGCTTCGTTAAGGTGCGGCCACGGCGACGGCGTTGAACTACAACGAAGCAGCCGCCGCTTTGATGCGGTTGCTCATCTCGGCGCGGCCGGCGACCATCGTCGACCAGCCTCTCGTCACGCTCGTCATGCCGCCATCGATGATCAGATCCTGTCCGTTGACAAAGCTCGATCCATCGCTGGCGAGATAGACGGCGGCTCTGGCGATATCGTCGGTCGCGCCGGCGCGCGGGATCGGCTGCACCGTGGCGAATCGCTCTTTCACCAAATCCGTCACTTTGTCGGCCTTGGAAGCCTCGACGCCGGCGAGCTTGCCAAAAATTCCTGTGACGATGGCGCCCGGCGAAATGCTGTTGACGCGAATGCCCTTCTCCCCGAGTTCGGCGGCGGCCGACCTTGTAAACGCGAGCACCGCGCCCTTCGAAGCGGTGTAGATGTGGCCCGACATGCCGCCGCGATGGGCCGCGACGCTGGCGATATTGACGATGCTGCCGCTTTCCTGGGACAGCATCACGGGCGCCGCATGTTTGACGGCCAGCATGACGCCGCGGACATTGACGGCCAATATCTGGTCGATCGTCGCGGCCTCCATTTCGGCGACGCCGGTAATGGGGGCGGGGACGGCGGCGTTGTTGATCAGACAATCCACCCGGCCAAACGATTGCAATGCGGCTTCGACCATCGCCTTCACATCGGCTTCGGACGACATATCCGTACGGATGAAGCGGACGCCGAGGCGCTTCTCGAGAGCCTGGCCCTCGGCGTCGCGGCGCGCGGCGACAACGACTTTGGCCCCTTCCTCGACGAAGAGTTCGACAATTCTTTCGCCAATGCCGCTTGTTCCGCCCGTGACGATGGCGACTTTACCGTTGAGAGCGCCCATTTTCGTTTCCTCTGTCATGCCTGCGGACTCAATACTCCATGGCCCTGGAAACGAGAACCACGCCGGAAATGTTCTGAACGTCGTTCTGTCTGTCGTAGGTCATCCTTTGGGATAACCTGTCACAGAAATTACCGTGTCTCACTTACGGGGTGCAGTCCACACCTGTCACCGTAATTCGAGAGGCATGGCGTCAATGTCGTGAAGCGACCATTAGCCGCCACTCGGGACTGCTCGGCCTTTGTGTTATTGTGCATCGTGTCTGGAGGGGCACGATGGTCGAGACCCGCAAGATCGCCGCGATCCTGGCCGCCGATGTCGTCGGCTTCAGCCGTATGGCCAGCGCCGACGAGGATCGCACGCTGGCGCGGTTGCGGGCGCTGCGCTCCGACCTCATCGATCCCACCGTCGCCGGCCAGAACGGCCGCGTGTTCAAGCGCACCGGCGACGGGGCTCTGGTCGAATTTCGCAGCGTCGTCGAAGCCGTGCGGTGCGCCATTACAATTCAGAACGCGATGATCGAACGCAACGTCGGCATGCCGGCCGATCAGCGCATCGACTTTCGTATCGGCATTCATCTCGGCGACGTGGTCGAGGAGAGCGACGGCGACTTGATGGGCGATGGCGTCAATATCGCGGCGAGGCTGGAGGGGATCGCCCAACCCGGCGCGATCTGTCTTTCCGAGGACGCCTACCGGCAAGTGAAGGGACGGCTCGATCTCGCGGTGACGGACCTCGGACCGACCGTGCTGAAAAACATCGCCGAGCCGGTGCGGGCATATTCATTGCAAGTCGGCATGCCCGCGGTGGCGCGGCTCGCGACGCAAGCCAGGGCGCCCGAGCCGAAGAAACGATCGATGCTGGCCCCGCTCGTCGCCGGGATTGGCGCGCTCATCGTTGTCGTCGGCGGAGCCTGGTATTTCCTCGCCGGAAGCCGCCCTGCGGCCGCAGCGCACCTTTCCGTTGTTGTGCTGCCCTTCATAAATCTCTCGGGCGACCCCGCGCAGGACTATTTCGCCGATGGCATCACGGAGAACCTGACGACCGATCTGTCTCGCATCCGCGATAGCTTCGTGATCGCGCGCAATACGGCGTTCACATTCAAGGGAAAGAGCGTCGACGCCAAGGAGATCGGCAAGGAGCTTGGCGTTCGTTACGTGCTCGAAGGGTCAGTGCAACGCGATCAGAACCGGGTGCGCGTCAACGCGCAACTGATCGACGCGGAAACCGGCGCGCATCTCTGGGCCGACCGGTTCGAGGAAGACATGGCCGACCTGTTCAAGCTGCAAGATCAGGTGGTCGCGCGATTAGCCAATGCGTTGAATTACCAACTCATCCGGGCAGACGCGGAGACGGGACCTCACTCCAAAAACCCAGACGCTATCGACCTCGACATGCGCGGCAACGCAGCGATCTGGCGGTTTTCGCAGCAACCGACGAAGGATAACGCCATGGCCATTCGCGCCTTGTTCGAACAGGCGTTGAAGATTGATCCTGATGACGCGCAGGCGTTGGCCGGCGACGCGGTGGCCTATCAGTTCGAGCAGTCTTTGGGTTGGGGGAACAAAGAGACCGATTATGAGGCAAAGATAATCGGGCAAGCCGACCGAGCCATCGCGATCGCGCCCGATACGATGTTCGCTTATACGGCAAAAAGCCAATACTTGTCGCACACGGGCCGCGTGAATGAAGCGCTCCGCGTCGCCGACGCCCAGATCGCGGCCAATTCAAACTACCCCTCGGGATATGCAAATCGTGGTCAAGCCGAGATCTATTTGGGTCAGTTCGAACAAGCAATATCCGACTTGCAGCAACCCATGCGTCTCAGTCCACGCGATCCGAGAATCGGCTGGTATCACGATTTGACGGCGCATGCCGAACTTGGCCTTGGACATTTCGACGCGACGATCGAAGAAGACAACAAGGCGATCGACGCCGGATACAAGACCTTTTGGCCTTACCTCAATTTCGCTACCGCGCACGTGCTCAAAGGCGAGATGGACGACGCAAAGACAGCGGTTGCCGAAGCGCTTCGCCTCAATCCCAAGCTCAGCATCAAATTCTTGCTGGGGCTCGGTATACGGGCGCAGTTGATCGACGCGCTGCGCAAGGCGGGGCTGCCGGAGGAGTGAACGCGCCGCCGCTTACGGGCGAAGCTGACGATGATCCTCGCCGTGTCGACGAGGGGTGGACGAACGTCTGCAATCCCCCAACAGCAGCCGACCCACCAGTTGATCTGAACTATGGTTGTAGCCTTTACCGGTAGGGCGCATCGAATCCGCCTTGCGACGGCGTCGATGACCAAACAACCTTACCAAGGCGGAGCCGCCGCGGAGAAAGGTCGGCGCCGCATGCAATCTTTATCATATAGCGAATCTGGGTTTTGTCGGAATCGCAATGGCGTTAGCCGCCGATTTAGGGTGCAGCCGGAAGCATCGGCTCGAGGCCTTTGGCTTTCAGGACGGCCCGTGAAGCAGGGTCAGTTAGCGTGTCAATGAATCTCTTGGCCGCTTCCGGGTTTTGGGAATGGATACTCACCCCCGCGGCGAACACGGTGTTCAACTGCAATTCCCGCGGAAACGGGCCGAGAAAAACGGTCCCTTCGACCGGCAACAGCTCAGGAATTTGCTGCACCCCTATCGCAATTTCGCCGCGCGCGACGAATTCGGCGACACGGCCACTCGGTCCCAACGTGGTCTTCGCTCGTATCGCGTCGGCGATTCCAAGCCGTTCCATCAAGCTCTCGAAATAGAGTCCGCTCGTACCCTCAGTTGATCGGATGATCGATTTGGCGCCGAGCAAGGCCTGTTTGAAGCCCTCTTCGGTACTAATATCCGGCTGGGGAGCGCCCCTGCGCACGACGAGCCCAAGCCCGGAACTCGCGAGAACGGCCTGTGTTTCAGGCACGATCTTGCCCTATTTGATAAGGTCATCCAGCACGGCGCGGGTTACGATCGCAACGTCAAAAGGGGCTCCCGCCTCGATTTGCCGCTTAATGACGTTCGAAGGATCGAGACCGAATGTTACTTTGAACCCGCTCTCATTCTCGAAGGTCGGGGTGAGAGCTGTCAGTACTTCCAGGAAGGCGTGCGTGCTCACAACCCTTAGTTCCGCGGCTTCCGTTCGCACGGGCAGCATAGACGGGATCGTGAACCACAGAAATGCGACCGTGATTAGCGTACAGCCTTTCATGACGGCCCACCCCCTAACGGTGTATTGCGCCCTTTTACCGGGAATCTGAATTAAGTCGAATGTTCGGTTTGCGGGGACTTCCATTAGCCAGTGACGTCTCCTTTTATTCTTTATGATGCGGCATGATGGTGACAGGCGCCCATTTCTCCATTTTCTTCAAAAAAGGGAAATACGCACCTGTCACCGTAATTTGCACACGGCATTCAAGCCAACTCTTGTAACTAGAAATGCAACCGAAGTTTGGAATGGCTCAACGAAGCCATCTCTCTCACGCTGCACAATAAGAGTTCTGCGAATTGCGGCCTCAGTGGCACCAAGTCTCACACTCGCCGCGGTCGTGCGCCCTTCTGCTTTCACGGTCGACGGCGAATTGCCCAAATCAGGGCAGCAACCGCTGAGACCAGGATGGCGACGGCATTGATCCATTCGGGCGTCATCTTCAAACCTCTCTCCGGTGATGATTTGGAGTGAGGCCACATCTCTTGAGACTCCGCAGGGGATGACTATTGGATATCCCCCCTCGATCGGTGAATAATACCTACGAGTCCTTTCGCTTTGGACGATATTCCTTCCGAGACCCTCGTTGCTCGAACAACACCTTGATATGCTTCGCGATCCACTTGGGGTCGTCACCGCTTTTTCCCAGGTTCGGCTTTCCCCTGAATTCGTCAGCGACGAGACGAGCGCATTTGGTCAAGGAGATATCGCCTTCGGCCGCGATGATCTGACGCGCCATGTCGCGTATCGGCTCTGTGGCTAGAACACTTTTGGCATGACGAGCATTGGCCGCTTTTGCCTGATGTACCTTCGAAGCCTTCCCACGTATCGCTGATTCCATCAGCATGTTCTGGCCCTCTGCGCGCGCCATGATATAGCCAAACGCCGCGAACGCCGCTTCATTCCCGTCGCGCGAAGCCATCGTGAGCACCATGAAAGCTGTTTTGTAGTCGGGGTCGATGTTCGTGCGAGGCTCCGGCCACTCCGATACCGGCCTGTCGAGTAGACCGTCGATGTCGCTGACACCGAGGGCTTTTTCAAGCTTCGCAATCATGCTGTCGTAAGCAGCAGAATAGTTGCCTACATCGATCAACTGAGCCGTGGCACTCCGTGGGAGTAGGACGAGAGGGCGCGTCACCTCTTTCGTAACTCCACGCGCATCTCTTACGGACAGATATGCGCGCTTCCCTTCGCGCTCGCCGTCAAACGCGAAATCGGCATAAGGTGTCTTGAATTTGGCCGTTTCGATGCGCGCAATAGAGATCAGACATCCTGGCTTGGCCTCAACGATTTCGCTCTCACTGGCGAGAACTTCTTCCGCGAAGAGTTTCCTCCAATAAGATGGCGTCCAAGGAAACGCGATCTCCGGCCCATAAAGCGCTGCAACATGTCCGTGGAGTCCGAGAGGATAGACTGGTCGCCAAACGGACTTGTCAAGCTCGCACTGCATATTGAACATCACACCATCGACGGTGACGACTTCATTCACGTCGAAGGCCCTACCAAGCAGATAGGCGCGGCGGAACTGGGCGTCCGCCATTCGCGTCGAATGCACTGCGGGATGCCGTCTCACCGTCGAACGCCTGTTGGACTTTTCGTAAAGCCGTTGTTAGCGAGCCTTAGGTCGGTTGAGATTTCAGGCGTAAGGGTAACCGCAAAACCCGCGGTCGAGATCATATGGTCGCTACCCAACATATTCAATTTCCCAGAAGCATTCGACGCGAGACCGCGCGAGGGGGGCAATATGACAATTAGAGCCGAAATCACGCCTCGCCGGAAGGTCCTGGTGATTACCTAGCACGTGAAGCTGGGATCGATGTCAGCGGGTGGAATGATGTTAAGGGTGGTAAGGCGAAGGACGCAGCTAATCCCAAATATTGCTACGCAGCTTTCAGCGTGCCAAATTCAGTTGCGTTTCAGGAGAACATTCACCGCCCGCCTCGGTGGCGGAAAATGGCCCAACCAAGCCATTTTTTCTACGTCGCACAAGATAACTTCTGCGACTCAAGCGGCCTTGCGCGTGCTAGTGCACCTCACTCTACAAGCCCCAACGGGAGGACGCGGATGCGGCGGAACGACCACGGCCATGGCAGCTCAACCCGCCTCGCAACGAAATTCGCGTGGCTGGCTATCATAGCGATCTGTGTGATGGCGCTTGTCGGGGTTGCCGGGGTGGCGCTCGCTGACGATAATCCGCTGCTCGGCACTTGGAAGTTGAAGTCATTCGTGCGCCAGGACGCCGCGACCGGCGAACGCCGGCCCGCGCTCGGCGAGCATCCCGAGGGCTATCTCGGCTACGCGCCCGATGGGCGCATGTACGCGCTATTCGCCGCAGGAGGCCGCATAGTTCCCGCTGGCGACCAGCCAACCGACGCGGAGCGGGTCCAACTGCACAGGTCCATGGTTTCTTATGCCGGGACGTACACGATCGCCGGCGACAAGGTTGTCCATCACATCGATATTGCTTGGAACAACGCGCGCCTCGGGTCCGATCAGGTTCGATTCTTCAAGCTTGACGGCGACAGGCTGACCCTCACGACTGAGCGCAACAAGAGCCCCATCGATGGGAGCGAAGGGTTCGGCGTGCTTGAGTTCGAACGAGTCAAGTAACTCGCGCACCGTTACCGTAATTACGGTGACACGCCCGTCTTTACCTTATAACGCGCCTTCTGTTATCTGCTTTCTAATTAGTTAAATACGGGCGTGTCACCGTAACCTCGACTTCCGAAAAGCGTGAGTCCCGTAGCCGTCTTCGAGCGTGGCGCTCAACTTCTTCGACGAATTGATGCTCAATTCTGAGCAATCGTTGTTCAAATGAATCGCTTCCGGCATTGCAGCTCACGTGTTGAGATCGCGCATCGGTAGTCGCGAGCTATTGCGAAGCAGCGGTCGTGCGTGACAGAGGGGACGCTGACAGGTGGCTCGGTCATTCGGAACGTTCTCGACAAGATGGCCGCGTGACCACCCGATGCGCGATCGGGCAGGTCCGGGCGAAGAGAATGGAGATTTGCTGAAATGTCGCCGTGTGCTGTGGCACAGCGCGCACGATGAAAGTAGAACGCTGAATTGGTGAAATCAGTTCATGTCACCGTAATTCCGGAACAGTGAGGGCGAGTTACCCCGTTCGATCGACGCACAATTCCGAACATCAGCTATTAAAAAGGGGGCTTCCGTTAGGCGAGAGCAACGACCTAATAGCGGCTTAAGTTTGAAAAGCTTTAGATTTTGGCGCGGAATTCTGGAGTGGGCGTGGTGGCGGAATTGGCTAAGGTCTGGCGGGGGTGGTTGCGAAACGCCAACGGACCGTTTTTCATTGGATCATTCAGGGGCGGCAATTGTATCGTGGGCTCTGACGGTGCAGTAGCTTTCCCGGTCGGGGCGACGCGATGAGTGCCTTCAGCGAACCCTTGCCTGTCAGAGCCGCCAGCGAGCTTGAGCGGCGTAAGGCTCTAGGGCTTCCGCCCGCTGCATCTATGGGTCTGACACTCCAATCGCAGTTCTCTTCCGGCTTCGCCAATCGGTTGACGCGCCGCCGCAGCCACATCTATCAAACTGGCCATCTTCCGTTCGTCGGCGTATGCGCCGATGGATAGAACAATGCGAAAGAATTATGCACTTTACTGGTTCAGATTATTTTTGTGGCTAGCAATGCTGTATCCCGTTTTTGTACTATTTATGTTCTTGTTGGCAGATCCTCTTGGAGATTTTCTCGATACCTTATTTATTAACAAGCCCATTTCACATTTTGCATTTATAAATAGAGAATTTGGGGTATTTTCGAGTAAATACCCAGGCAATGGAGAACTGTTTTTGTTGTTTAGAATATTTGATTTTACATTTTCAATTTGCCTTGGTCTAACGATGATTAGGATAATTTATGGTCTGATAGTGATTAAATTTCTCGACAATATATTTGTACGTATGTTTTCTTATAACAAGACCGTCAAGCATATATTTACTATCGCTCAGCTTTTCGTGCTCAGCATAATTTTATTTGGATGGGGATTATTTCTTATGACGAACATTAATCTACAAATGAAAGTAGATACGCTCGTCAGCTTATCAAACTACTCGGCGAAATTTTATCTTATATTGCAATTATGCTGTATTTCTGTTTCGTTATGGTTTTTGTCAGATTTATTTATCAGAATCGTTTGGTTAATTTTTCGAAGGAACCTAGTGGGGTTACTAGTGGGGTTTAGTGGGGTTACGGTGACACGCCCGTATTTAACTAATTAGAAAGCAGATAACAGAAGGCGCGTTATAAGGTAAAGACGGGCGTGTCACCGTAATTCCGATCTCGCCCAAATGCCCGCGGATGCCGTTAAGCAATTGCGTGCGTTGCGCAACCAGCATCTCGCGCGCCTTGTGGCGCATCAATTGCGCCTGGTTCTCGATCGAGCGCACGGCGACAAACCGCATCGAAGGCCGTGTCGCCGCCTCACAAATCGCCGCCGCGTCCGCCGCGTCGTTCTTCTGCCGCCGCACGTAAGGCTTGACGTAGGCCGGCGGCATGATCCGCGCGTCATGGCCAAGCTTGATCAGTTTTCGCGCGCCCAATGATGGGAAGAGCCACAGGCCTCAAGCCCGACCAGGCAGGGCGGCAATGAAGCGAAGAACTCCAGAAGCTTGTTGCGTTTGATCGCCTTGGTCACGACCACGCGCCCCGACGCGTCGACGCAATGGACCTGAAAAACAAGCTTGGCCAAATCCAGCCCAACACTCGTGACAGAAGACAAATCGGTGATAGACTTTCCCATGGACGGCGCTCCTTCAAATGGTCGCTTCAACGACAACCATTTTGGCACGGCTCTCAATCGAGCCAGATGCCGGTGCGGGCGCCGTCCACACCATCACCGTAATT
>NZ_LMUI01000059.1:145090-156570 GCF_009765995.1 Methylocapsa sp. S129 | reverse complement strand
TCGCTTCAACGACAACCATTTTGGCACGGCTCTCAATCGAGCCAGATGCCGGTGCGGGCGCCGTCCACACCATCACCGTAATTCGTAATTCGGCCAAAGCCGAAGGCGGAGTTGGTGCCGGACCGCGAAAAGACGAAAATAATAAGGTAATGACGGGCATCACCGAATATTTGTCTAAATTCGCCGCGCGATGGCCTCCGCGAAGAAATCGGTCACTTGGCGGACGCGGGCCGGAACGAACCGGCGTTTGGGCCAGACGAGGCTAATATCTCTGACATCGCTCATAAAATCCTCAAGGATAGTGATGACGTCGGGATGGCGGAGTTCATCAGCAAGGGAAACCTTGGCGAACAGCCCAATTCCAACACCGGCCAGAACCGCGGCCCGGATCGTTTCGACGCTGTTAGACCGGAGGTTCCCCCGAACCGGCACGCTGAATCGACCTTCTCGCCCCACGAACGGCCAATTCGCCGCCTCTGTCAGGCCGCCGTACAAAAGGCAATTGTGCTCAACGAGCTCCGCAGGAGTCTTTGGGATCCCGCGGCGCTCGAAATAAGGACCGGCTCCGACGCAGACGAGCGGGGTGATCGCCACGCGCCTGACAACCGCGTCGGGTTCATCGACAGGCCCCACGCGTATCGCCAGATCGATCCGATCTTCCACCATATCTCGCACGGTGTCCGAGAGAACGAGATCCACCTGAAGGCCGGGATTAAGCGACAACAAGTCGGGGATCAACGGCAGAATATGTAGCCGGCCAAAGGTGGAAGCCGCGCCGATCCTGATGAGGCCCGAAACGGTCTGCGTGCTGCTCGTCAGTTCGCTGTCGGCATCGTCCATCTCGTCAACGAGCGGCTTTGTCCGGTCATAGTATCTCTGTCCCTGATCCGTCAGGGTCACGCTGCGGGTGCTTCGGTTGAAGAGCGCCACACCGAGGCGCTTCTCGAGGGCGGCGATTGCCTTGCTGACGGCGGGCTGCGACTCGCCGGTTCGACGCGCGGCGGCGGAAAAGCCGCCTGATTCGACAACCGCGATAAAGGCGCCCAATTCGTGAAACCGATCCATACTATTCTCCTGAAGCATCAATCTTATGGAGATAAGCGTTATTATAATCGGTTTTCACATGACCTAAATGAGGCGCCCACCAACGCTTGAAAGGAAGTGCGTCATGAATATCGATCTTACTGGCCGCAAGGCGGTCGTTACCGGGTCCACGGCAGGTATCGGCCGAGCCATTGCCGAAGGGCTGGCGCGCACCGGCGCCTCGGTCGTCATCAACGGCCGCCGCGAGGACAGGGTCGCCGCAACGCTTCGCGAGCTGCGCGCGCTTTTCCCAAAAGGCGAGTTCATCGGCGTCGTCGCTGATCTTGCAACCCCGGAAGGCGCGGCGGACTTGTTCGCGCGGGCGCCGGATGCGGACATTCTCGTCAACAATGTGGGAACCGGGCGCGCGAAGCCCTTCTTCGAAATTGGCGACAGCGAGTGGATCGATCTCTTCGAGCTGAACGTCATGAGCGGCATTCGCGCCTCCCGTCACTATGTGCCGAACATGATGAAGCGCGGCTGGGGTCGCGTCGTCTTCATCAGTAGCGAGTCCGCGCTCGCAATCCCCGTGGACTTGATCGACTACGCCATGACCAAGACCGCTCAGCTCGCCATTTCGAGAGGCTTGGCCGAAGTGGTCGGCGGAACGGGCGTCACCGTCAATTCGGTGCTCCCTGGTCCGACAAATTCGGAGATCATGGGCGGTTGGATGAAGGCGTCCGCGGAGGCGCAAGGCATTACGCAAGAGGAAGCCGAACAGCAGTTCCTCAAAACAACGCGCCCGACAACGCTCATCAAGCGCTTCGCGACAACCGAAGAAGTCGCAAACCTGGTCGTCTATGTCTGCTCGGAGCAGGCGTCGGCGACAACAGGCGCTTCCTTGCGTGTCGACGGCGGTGTCGTTCGCACAATCGCATAAGGCAACCCGCCTTTGGCGCGCTTGAGCGACTCCGAGAAGGAATTACGGTGAATTACGGTGATCTAGCCTTGGTCGCTCCAATCGAGCGAGCCCATGGGCCGAGGCGGAGCAGACAAATAGGTAAATCCGCATTTGTATAAATTACGGGAGGTAAATCGGCTCAGGCAGCCCGGCTTATCGGCCGCGAAAACTTCAGGTCGGCCTCGCTCTTTCCGGGGTTTGTTTGAGGCTTCGACGCTCGCCCGCCAACAAAATGGGCCCCGGCGCATTCAAGCGGCAGCGGGGCCCTGTTTCGACATTTCGAAACGTTCTGTGATGTGAGCAGATGCTAAAAGCGAAATTGCCCGCGCCTACCATCGCGCGCACAACCGCCTGATTCATTCTCAATTTTCGGAAGCTCCGCGCCAACCCGTCATTTCGGGCTTTCGCGAGGCCGTGACTTCGACGCGGTCGAAGTCAATCAAGCTGCCAAGGTGGAGTCATAGCGCCTCCAAAATCCGACGGCGAGGCCGTCTCTGGCGGGTCGTTCGGGCCCGTTGCTCGCGCTTGCCAATTTCGCGAGGACGCCTTCAGGGTTTGCGCTTTTTCGCTCCTTGTCAAATCAACTTCTTGCCTCGGTCCTAAACTGAGAAAGGGGGCGAGTTGGCAAGCGTGATCGTCGCCGCTACTCTGATCGCTCTTGACCTCACGCTGGGAAGCACGATGACGCGCACTTTCACCAAGATCGGCATTTTCGGCGCCGCCTTATCGCTGCTGTTGGCGGGCTGCGCGTCCGCGCCTGTCGTGTCGGGCCGGGTCACCTATGCGCGCTGCGCGCTCGATTCTCACACAGAGGCGTTTCCGCGCAACCCGCATCCCAGAAGAGCGTACGGCTGCCGGTCCAACCAGGCCGGCTTCCTGAGCCGCGACGAGAGAGAGCGCATGAGGCCGCTGTGAGCCGATCATGCTTGAGCCAAAGAAGCGCCGGCGCCCTCAGTCCCGTGACGAAGAGCGGCGCGGCCGCACGACCACCATCGTCCTCAGCGGGATCATCCTGCTCCTCGTCTGCGCGATCCTGGTCGTCCTGGCGCTGCGCGGGAATAGCTGAGGACGTGCGCTTAGCGTCGTCTTGCCCTGACCAGACGCAGGGTGGAGGAGGGCGCTGTTTCGACATGACGAATCAACCTCTGCCCTAATAGCTCAATCCTGGCGCGCCGGCGACCGGGGCCATCGGCAGCAGAGGCGCATCTTCGGCGAGGAAAACCTCGCGCAATGTTTTCATATAGCGCGCGGTCCGCGCGTCGCATTCGATCTCGCTGCGGCTGAGGGACGGTTCGGGGGCGACACGCAACGTGTGCTCCAACACGCCGTCCGGGTGCTGGACGCCGACCGGCGCCGAAATGGCGGCGAGGATTTCGGGCGCGATCAGCGATTTGAAATCATGGCCGGCGACGGCGGTCCTGACGCGCTGCAGGACGCGGTCGAGCACGGCTAGATCGGGACAGCCGTCGCCGGGCGGCAGGTCGGCGATGCGCTGCATCACGATCGTCGTGGACGAGGGCGCGTTGAGGCGATGAGAGCCGGCGACGGTTAGCATGAGTCCATCCATCCGCACCGCCCGGCCGCCGACGACGCCGATCAGAATGGCGAAGTAGAGGCTGTTGATCACATCGAGATCGTCGCCGATCAGATAGACCTGCGAGCGCAGCACATAGGCCGGGCCGCCATGGCCGAAGGAAACGCCGAACTGCTTGAAGCACAAAGCATCGCCCTCCCGCCACAGAACGTAGAGATCGCAGATCAACCGCCCGCCCATATTCAAGCCATGCCGGAAGCCGAGATAGACGCCGAGGCAGTTCCGGCCCTCCCGCTCTATCGTCGCGGCGCTTTCCGCCAGAGAGCGCGCAAGAAAATTCCCCGGATGCGGCGGCGCAGGCGGAAATGGGCCGCCGAGGCTGAGGACGAAGGCCTCCATCGGCATATGCCACGAGGTAAGATTGAAGCTGGAAAACTTGCGCGCCAGAATTCGGGTGACGCTTGCGAGATTATGCTCCGAGGGCGCGACGACGCCGCGCGCCCAGCGACCCACCGCGGATTTGTCGACGCCCGCTTCCGCGGCAAGCCGTCCCTTGCTCATATTGGCGCGTTTCAGCGCGAAATCCAGCTTGGCGGAAAGATCGGTCGGCGGCCGGTTCATCGATGCTCCGAAAGTGCAGCCTCGCAACGCCTCACCGGCTGCTTCCCCAGGCAGGTTAACATAAAATGCAACGGTTGCACGGGGGTTGCGCTGCGCGCTGCATCGCTTTGCGTTTTCTTGCAACTTATCAAGCGTCTCTGGCCACGCAATAATGGCGCCGCTGAGGATGGCGGTAGGACGGGTTCCGGCCGTCGTGGCGCGGCCCTTCCACCGCCTGTGTCGAGCGCGTCGGCGTTGGATTGTTGGTCGCCGGACGGGGAACTTGAGCTGAAAGATGGACATTCTGCGACTCGCCAGCGCCGATTTGCCGTCTGCGCAACGCCTGGAAGTATTCCGCGAGCTCTTCGGCCGCGATATTCTGAAGATCCAATTGGATCCGGAGCCAGACGCCCCCTTCGAAGCGGACATGACGTTGCAATCCCTGCCGGGCCTGGGCATTGGCGCCGTCTCGTTCACGCCGCTGCGCGCCAGCCTGACCGGAGAGCTGATCGACAATGATGATTTCGTCTTCGTCATCATGCGGGCGGGTACGGGCACCGCCCGCCAATATGGACGAGAAGAAACGATAAGGGGCGGCGAGGCGATCGTCACGGCCAACGAGGCGCCCGCAACTTTCACCCAGCATTCGCGAACGCAGACGATCAACCTTCGGTTCGAACGCAAGAGGCTCGCCCCGCTGCTCGCCGACGCCGGCGCCAGTGCGCTTCGGCCGATGGCGAAGGACAATCCGGCGTTGCGGCTGCTGACGTCGTACATCGGCGCCATCGGCGAGGATCTGCCGCGATCGGCCCCGGATCTGCAGCGCGTCGCGGTCGACCATATTCATGATCTCGCGGTTCTCGCGCTCGGCGCCACGCGGGACGCGGCGGAAATCGCCAAGGGGCGCGGCGTGCGCGTCGCCCGTCTTCACGCGATCAAGGCGGATGTCACGGCCAATCTCACCGCGAAATGGCTGTCGGTCGACGCTCTGGCGGCGCGTCACCGCATATCGACGCGCTACATCCGCGCGCTGTTCCAGGGAGAGGAGACCACTTTCGCCGATTTTGTCGCGAACCAGCGGCTGACGCGCGCGCATCGATTGCTTGTCGATTCTCGCCGCGGCGTCCGCTCGATCAGCACCATCGCTTTCGACGCTGGCTTTGACGATCTGTCCTATTTCAACCGCCGCTTTCGCCGGCGCTACGGCGCGACGCCGTCGGATGTGCGGATGGCGGCGCGTCGCGAAAACAGGGCGGAAGACAATATTGCAATTTCCAGCCCGTAAGAGAACGATAGCCGGTTTGCCGGCCCGGCGTCGGCCCGCCGAAGAGCTGCCTCATTGAGGAAGAACCGGATTCGATGAGGTCTGTGCAAATATCGACGGACGCCTTTCCCGAGCGCTCGCGCCTGGCGCTGTGGCGCGAAGTCTATGGGCGCAACATCACCTATGCCGATGTCGAACCGCTCGATGACCGTCCCTTCCGCGCGTCGGCGACGTTCCACGAATTGCCCGGACTGGGCGTCGCCATCGATACGCGCTCGGACGCGCGCTATGTCTTTGGCAAGCAAGCCGTCGACAAAACCCGGGATCAGTTAGCGCTGGCGCTGACGACCAGAGGCGTCGGACATATCGTGCAATTGGGGCGCGAAGTGACAAGCGAACCCGGCGGCGCCGTCCTGGTCTCGGGGGCCGATCCGATCTCGGCGAGTTTGCGTGGCGACGGAATCTGCATCACGCTCGCCTTTCCGCGCGCCGCCTTGCAGGCTTTGGTTCCCGATCTTGACGTCGCGCTGGTGCGCCCGATTCACGAAAGCAACGGGGCGCTGCGTCTGCTGATCGATTATCTCGGCGTCCTGAACGATCACGAAGGCGCGATGGGTCCGGCTTTGGCGCACGCTTTCGCGACGCATGTTCTCGATCTGACGGCGCTGGCCGTCGGCGCCCAAGGGGAGGCGCGCGAAATCGCCGCCGCGCGGGGCGCAAAAACGGCGCGGCGAAGAGCGATCTTCGAGGCGATCGACGCCAGCGCCCGCGCGCCGGATGCGTCCGCGGGCGCGATCGCCGGCAAGCTCGGCATTTCTGAACGCTACCTGCGTCTCATCCTTGAAGAGACGGGAAGCACTTTCTCCGAACTCCTGCTTGAGCGCCGTCTTGCGCTCGCCTGGAGGCGGCTCACCGACCCGCAGGCCAACCATCAAACGATCAGCGAAATCGCCTATTCCGCCGGTTTCTCGGATATTTCCTATTTCAACCGCAGTTTCCGCCGCCGCTTTGGCGACACGCCGTCGGGCGTGCGCGGGAGCGGACGCGGCGCCCCGTCTCGATGACATCCAAAATGGGGAGTGACCATTGAGCGTCCATTTGCCAATCGTCGCGCTGGAGCTGCGCGTCGCGGGCTGGGTGCTCGGCGCGCCCTCCTTGCTTTCGACATTATACCTGACTTTCGGCGCCTTCGTTCTGCGCCCGGGGCCTGATGTCGACGCTTCGCATAGTCTCGACATCAAGACCTATGGTCTTGTCGGCCTGCTCGAAAACAGCGTACGCGGCGTCGTAAAGTCGCTGGAGTTTCTGGCTGGCGCGGCGGCCTGGGTCATCGCGGCGCTGGCGATCGTTTCTGCGGCGATTCTCCTGATCGCCATGATTCTATATTTCGCCGGGCGCGGCGTCCAGCATCATGCGACATGGGCGAGGATCGTCGCCATCCTGATATTTCTGGGATTGTTGACCATCGCGCTCGGCGCGCTGTCGGTCTTGCCTCGCGCTTGGTTTCCCGTCGATTGGCTGCTGATCGCGGCTTCGCTCCACGCGTTCTGGGTGCTGGTCTGGAGATTCAATTAGGCGCGCCGCCTGATCGCGCCTCTCATGGCGCGGGAAGCGCGATCGCGACCGGAATGAAATTGCGGGAAGCGCCCTCGCCGCCGGAAGTGAAGGTCTCGACAACCGCGGCGATCACCGGCGTTTGGCCTTTTCGCGGCAGCAGATAGGCTTCCGCGATCGCATATTTATAGAAGGCGCCGCGGTCCGCCGCGTGCGGGTCGGCGACATTCTTGGTGAGGGCGACGCGCTTGCCGTCGGGCTTGACGAGGGTGAGGACGAAGGTCGGCGATTTGTCGCTCGAAGGTTCGCCTTTATCGGTGGGCGCGGGCTTTTCATAGTCGAGAACGAGTTGCGCCTTGCCGCCGATTTCCGGCGCCTGAATGGCGAGCGTCGCCTTGGCGGCTGTTTCGACCGGCCAGACATTGAGATAGTAGAAGAGCTCGCCGGACCTGCTCGACGGATCGGCGCCAATGAGCCGACCGGGCGCACCGATCTTGTCGTAGCCAAGCGTCGGAGCCGCCGCCTGCGCCGCCAAGCGGCGCAACGGGGCGAGCAGATCTTCGCCGCCGCCGTCTATCGTCGCGTTGACGGATTCGTCGAGAATCTCATTCGTCGCGGTGTCGACGATGGTGATGAACGAGTGGATGACGCCTCCGCCCATGCCAGGATCCGAGGCGCCGAATTCTTCGAGGGCGAACTTGCCGCCGTCGGGCGAGAAGCCGATCACGCGCCGCGCGGCGGCTTCGCCCGCCGATGCGCCCGAGGCGCCGGCGGCGAGGGCGGCGATCAACGACAGGATGCGTATCGCTGCGGGCGGCATGGCGGTCGTTCCTCAAATCATCGCGTAGCGCCGAGCAGGCGTCGATGGCTTGATCGATATTACGGTCTTGGCGCGCGGTTAACAGGAAAAACGCCCTGGAGCGGCGCTACTTCGGTTGAGCGTCCGGCGCGCCAGGCGGCGGGATCACCGGCATCGTTCCTGTCGCGGGCGCGGGTTTCTGCATTTTCGGATCGACCGCGCCCTCGGGATGGATGACGCCGTTGCTGTTGTTCAGCTTGTCGCTGAGACTGCCGCCGCGTTTGGACAGATCGGTATTGGGGGCGTCGGCGCCGGGCGCTACTTTTTCCGGAATCGCGCTGGTCGATGGCGCGGCCGGTTGCGCCGCCGCCGCATTGCAGAGGGCGGTTCCGATGGCTGCAAGAACCAGAAGTTTCCGATGCATCGCATTGGCCTCCATATTGGCCCCTTGCATCGGAAATGTGCGCGGCGAGGGAAGGTTCCCGGATCGGCGCCGCGCGGGCGGCGGCCCGAATGCTTGGTCTAGCCGTCAAGCGCCGCGCGAAGCTTGGCCGCCAGTTGCTGGACGGTGAACGGCTTGCCAAGGATCTGAACGCCGGCGTCGAGGACGCCTCCATGCACGACCGCGTTGCGCGTATAGCCGGTCATGAACAGCACTTTGAGGTCCGGCTGGCGGCGGGTCGCCTCATCCGCCAGTTTTTTGCCATTGACTTCCGGCATGACGATATCCGTCAGCAGCAGCGTGATTGGCTGGTCGGCGAGAAGGGCGAGCGCGCCGGCGGCGCCGTCGCTTTCAAAGACGGCATAGCCAAGATCGCGTATCGCCTCCACGGTCATGCGCCGCATGGACGCATCATCCTCGACGACAAGAATTCGCTCGCCGACGCTTCCAACCGGCGCCTCCTGTGCGAGGGGTTTCTTGACCTCGCCGGCCTCGCCGACCCGCCGCGGCAGATAGATCTTGACGGTGGTTCCGGCGTCGACTTCCGAATAGATTTTGATGTGGCCTTTCGATTGTTTGACGAATCCATAGACCTGACTCAGACCGAGGCCCGTTCCCACCCCGACCGGCTTGGTCGTGAAAAAGGGATCGAAGGCGCGCGCGGCCACCTCGGCTTTCATGCCCTCGCCTGTGTCGGTCACCGCGACCATCACATATTGCCCTGGCTCGATATTACCCTCCTCATGGCAATAGGCTTCATCGAGATAGGCGTTCGCCGTTTCGATAGTGAGTTTTCCGCCGTCCGGCATGGCGTCGCGCGCATTGATCGCGATGTTGAGAACGGCGCTTTCAAGCTGGTGCAGGTCCGCCTGCGTCGTCCATAGACCGCCCGCCGTCACGGTCTCGATGCGGATCTGCTCGCCGAGCGTCGAGCGCAGCAGATCGGACATGGCGCCGATCATCTTGTTGGCGTCGATCGCTTCAGGCGACAACGGTTGCTGGCGCGCGAACGCCAGCAACCGGTGCGTCAAGGCGGCGGCGCGGTGGGTCGCCTTGAGCGCCGATTCCGCGAAGCGTTCGATAGCGAAGTCGCCCTTCTGTATTCGTCTCAGCATCAAATCCAGGCTGCCGGTGACAACGCCGAGCATATTGTTGAAGTCATGCGCGATGCCGCCGGTGAGCTGTCCGATCGCCTCCATCTTTTGCGCTTGCCTGAGCTGGCTCTCGACGTCTTCGCGCCGGCTGATTTGTTCCAGCAGCGCGTGGTTGGAGACGAGGAGGCGATCATGCGACGCCGCGATCTCGGCGAAAGAGCGGCGCGTCAGGACGCTCGTCAGCGCGCCCACCGCGCAGAGCGCCAGAAAAGCGACCGCCGCGCCAAGCCGCACCAGGAGCGCAAAGGTCTCGGAGTTGTTTTGACGAGATTCCAGGCTCCGACTTTCCTCGCTCACGATATCGGCGGCGAGCGCGCGGATTTCGTCCATCAAACGCGAGCCCGAGTCATTGTTCACGATCGCGAGGGCGTCATCGGACTTGCCTGCCTTGCGCTCGTCGATGACGCGCTGCAATTCGCGGAGCTTATCCTCGGCCGCCTGGCGCAAATGTTCAACCTTCGGGCGCTGCCGGGGATCGTCCGCGACAAGCGCGGCCATCTGGTCGAGCGCGCCGGGGAGCGTCGCCGCCGGATCCGCGAAGGGAGAGAGGTAGGCGTCGCGGCCCGTAAGCAAATAGCCGCGTTGGCTGCTCTCGAGGCGTTGGACAAGAAGCAAGACCTGGTTGGTTTGATCGCGGATTGCGAGCGTGTGGCGCACTTGCTGGTCTTCGGTTTGCGCCCGGGAGGCCAGCCAGAATGTGGCGACCATCAGAAGGGCCGCCAAGACGATGGCGACGATGAGGCTCAAGTAAAGGGAGGCGAGCGGTCTCGGCGTTGCCGGCGGCACGGCGCGCTCCGTTTCAACAGGCGCTTCTCCATGCATAGCGAGCCATTCCCTCCCAGCGGATGGTTTCGAAAAGAACTTGATCGGTTGGCGACCATAGAGATCGCCGGTCGTTCCAGAAACCCCAAGCTCCAATATCGAGGAATTTTATATTGCGGCTACATTGGGCGAGGAAGCCAGATCAACTGCGCCGGCTTGCATTGTCAACCATGCCGGTCGGTCGTCGTTCGCATTAGCGCAGACGGTCCGAGGTCGGCGAGGCTCGGATAGCCGTCGACCGCCATCAGCAGGTCGGCTTCCGCCAGCAGGCAGCGCAGCACATGAACGACGCCGTCGACGCCATCGAGCGCGAGGCCATAGGCATAGGGGCGGCCGATGCCGACCGCCCTCGCGCCAAGCGCCAGCGCCTTGATGACATCGGTTCCCGAGCGTATTCCCGAATCGAACAGCACGGGCGTCGCGCCCGCCGCGCTGACGACGCCGGGCAGCATGTCGATGGCGGCGAGGCCGCCATTGGCCTGGCGGCCGCCGTGATTGGAGCAATAGATGGCGTCGGCGCCGCCGTCGATCGCGCGGCGCGCGTCGTCGGGATGGCAGATGCCTTTCAGGATCAGCGGCAGCTTGGTGAGCGAACGCAGCCAGGGGAGGTCGGCCCAGGTCAGCGGCTTGCCGAATATGCCGGCCCATTGCATCACCGCCGCCGCGCCGTCCTCCTCCGGCGGCTTCTTGAGCGAAGCGCGGAAGTGCGGATCGGAGAAATAATTCGCGAGGCAATGGCCGCGCAATTGCGGGAAATTGGAATCGTTGAGATCGCGCGGCCGCCAGCCTGTGACCCAGGTGTCGAGCGTCACCACAATGCCTTTGAAGCCGGCCGCTTCGGCGCGATGGACGAGGCTTTCGGCGACCGCGACGTCCCTCGGCGTATAGAGCTGAAAGAAGCCAGGCGCGGCGCCAAATTCCTTGGCGACGGCCTCCAGCGGGTCGACCGACAAGGTCGAGGCGACCATCGGCACGCCGGTGCGCGCGGCGGCGCGCGCGGTCGCGATATCGCCGCGCCCGTCCTGCGCGCAAAGCCCGATCACGCCGATCGGGCTCATGAACAGCGGCGTCGGCAATTTCATTCCGAACAGGTCGATCGACAGATCGCGCTGCGACGCGTCGACCATCATGCGCGGCATGAGGCCCCAGCCGCGAAAGGCGGCGACGTTGAACTCCTGCGTGTGTTCGTCGCCGCAGCCGCCCTGGACATAGGAGACTATGCTGGGCGGCAGCGACGCGCAGGCCCTTGCCTCCAGCGATTTGAAATCGACAGGAAGCTTCGGTCTGACGCCGCGCAGCCCGTTGATGTAAATCTCGTTCTGATAGT
>NZ_LMUI01000059.1:105443-145080 GCF_009765995.1 Methylocapsa sp. S129 | reverse complement strand
CGCCTTGGTCACGACCACGCGCCCCGACGCGTCGACGCAATGGACCTGAAAAACAAGCTTGGCCAAATCCAGCCCAACACTGGTGACAGAAGACAAATCGGTGATAGACTTTCTCATGGACGGCGCTCCTTCAAATGGTCGCTTCAACGACAACCATTTTGGCACAGCTCTCAATTGAGCCAGATGCCGGTGCGGGCGCCGTCCACACCATCACCGTAATCCCTTGCGAACCGAAATCCGCTGGAGTTAGACTCTTCGCAATTCGGGAGAGGCCCATGTAGGAGAACCAATGAGAAATGCGGCCGTAACTCTTTGCCTTCTCGCCGCTGTGGGACCAGCGACGGCGGCTGACGTAGAGTACGATAACAAATTTTCTCACGTAAAGGTCGTTTACGGAACTCCCTCGACCGCGGCAATCCGGACCAATGCCCCCTTGCAGGAGGATATTCTGATCAACGGCTGGGCGTTCGAATCCGGTTGCGAAAGCATTCAAGTGAGTGATGAATACCGCGTGGCAGTTGCGCCGCAGCACGGAGTCATTTGTTTTCGGCGCGAAAAGGCGATCGTAAAAGCGAAAGGCGAAAAGTCTAGCTGCATTGGGCGGGAACTCATGTCGCTGAATGTCTACTATCGGCCGAACGGATCGTATATCGGAACTGACGCCTTCGGCTTTGACCTTTTGCACAACGGACGTGTGCGGACTGTCCATTCGGCGACGATCACGGTTCTTCCCCCTCTTGGTCCGCTCCCGAAGGTTGAAAGCCCTAGTGATCAGGAACAGCCGGGTCTGATGCCGCGTTGCCCTGACGACATAACGTAGCCACTACAAGCCGATTTGCACAACAACGTCGATACTGCGTACAACTGCGTAGGTCGCGCCTGCGGCAATGGTGTCACCGTGATCCCACCGTAATCCTGTCGCCGTAATCGACTTTGGCTCCTTCCTCGACGAATATTTCAACCCACGTCGGCGACGTTGGGAAACAGGGTTGTTTGTCGATAAGGCGTTGAGCAGGATCGGCGCCGTGGAAGCAAGTCTGGCGAGAATATTCTGATTTTGGGAATTATTTTCTGGACATTTCAGCTTTTCCGTTGGATGGTTTTCGGAGCTTTGCCTTGCGGGCGGCCATGGCCGCTCTCGAAATCAAAGAGGCGCAAGGCGCAGCGTCGATGACAGAACGAGCGCAGGGTCTGGAAGAAAAAAAATCAGATTTTTCCCTTGCAAGTCATTGATATCAAACGATCGTGCTTGAAAAAAATTTGCAGGGTTTAGAGCGGTCTATTGAAATCGTTAGGAGTTTTTTCTCCGCCCTTGGCCTGATTTCGCGCCGCCTCAGGTTTTGCAAGGGTTTTGCAAATCGTCAGAGAAGAGGACCGGGCGCTCATTTCAGGATAGACTGTGCTCCTCGTCCCAACCCCCCGGAGCCCTTCCTCGTGACCGCTCATCCCAATTCGATCGCCGCCCGCGATATCGCCTATTACTTCCATCCCGCCACCAACGCCCGTCGCCACGAGACGGTCGGCCCGATGGTCATCGAGCGCGGGCAGGGCGTCCATGTCTATGACGACCAGGGCAAGGAATATATCGAGGGCCTGGCGGGCCTGTGGAGCGTCGCGGTCGGTTTTGGCGAGGAGCGGCTGGCGAAGGCGGCGGCGGCGCAGATGCGCAAGCTGCCGTACTATCACTCCTTCTCCCATAAATCGCATCCCTCGGCGATCGCGCTCGCCGAGCGGCTGGTGCGCATGGCGCCGGGCAACATGTCCAAGGCGCATTTCACTTCGTCCGGTTCGGAGGCCAACGATCTCGCGATCAAGATGATCTGGTACTATAACAATGCGCTGGGACGCCCTGAAAAGAAAAAGATTATTTCGCGCCAGCGCGCCTATCACGGCGTCAGCATCGCCTCGGCGAGCCTGACCGGCCTGCCGGCGTTCCAGCGCGATTTCGACCTGCCGCTGCCGATGATCCACCACGTCTCCTGCCCGAGCTATTGGCGCTTTGGCGCCGCCGGCGAGAGCGAAGAGGCTTTCGCCAGCCGGCTTGCGAAAGAGCTTGAGGACAAAATCCTCGCCGAGGGCCCGGAGACGGTTGCGGCGTTTTTTGGCGAGCCTGTGATGGGGGCGGGCGGCGTCATCACGCCGCCGCGGACCTATTGGGAGAAGATCCAGGCGGTGTGCCGGCGCCATGACATTCTGATCGTCGCCGACGAAGTCATCACCGGCTTTGGCCGCACGGGAAAGATGTTCGGCTCGGAAACCTACGACATTACGCCCGACATTCTAGTCGTCTCGAAGGCGCTGACTTCGTCCTATATGCCGCTTTCGGCTTTGGTGTTCAACGACAAGATCTATCAGGTTCTGGCGGATAACTCGGCCAAGATCGGCGTGTTCGCGCATGGCTTCACCGCCAGCGGCCATCCCGTCGCCACCGCCGTCGCGCTGGAGAATCTCGACATCATCGAGGAGCGCGACCTCGTGGGCAACGCCGCCAGGCTCGCGCCGCAGTTTCAGGCGCGCTTGAAGGAATTCGCCGGGCATCCCTATGTCGGCGAAGTGCGCGGAATTGGCCTGATCGGCGCCCTGGAGCTTGTCGCCGACAAGACGACCAAGGCGGGGTTCGAAAAGCCGGGCGCGGTGGGCGCGAAGGTCGCGGAATTGGCGCAGGAAGAGGGGCTGATCATCCGCGCCATCGGCGACATCATCGCCTTCTGTCCGCCGCTGGTGATCACAGCGGAGGAAGTCGGCGAATTGTTCGACAGGTTCTCGCGAGCGCTGGCGCGGCTGCCGCTGGATTACCGCGCGGCGTGAGGCGCGCTGGCCGCCGCCTCAGGCGGCCAGACGGCGATCTTCGGGGGAGGCGGGCGCGACGGTGACGGCCTCGTCGTCGCGCCAGCGTCCGACTTTTTCCTCGCCCATGTGCGAGGCGAGGAGCGCAAGATAGTCTTCGCGCGGCATCGCGCGAAAGACGCCGGCGTCAATCCATGCGGCGCCGGGCGCGCATTCGATCAGCGCGAAATTCCAGTCGCCAAGCCGCCGGGCCAGATGCGCCAGGCCGAGCCGGGCGGCGCCCGACGCGATTTCGAAGGCGCCCTCGATCGTGAACACGCCGCCCACTGCGACGCCAAATCCGCCGCCGATCGTCTGGCCGCGCTCGTCGCGCACTTCGAAGGAATGGGCGAAGCCCGTGTCGAACAATTCGGCAAAGCTGGCAAGCAGGCGCGCCGGCATGATCGCCGAATGGCCCGCAGGGCGTCCGCTACGCGTCAAGATCGTTTCGATGTCGTGGTCGAAGGTCACGGTCCAACCGGCGGCCTCGGTCCGGGATTCGCTGGCTCTCGCTATATCGGCCGGCGTCGCGACAAAGCGGTCGGCGCGAGAATGCCAGGCGACAGGTCCCAGAGACGCGTTCGGGGAGAACCCTTTGCCATAGGCCTCCATCATCGAATCGGGCGCGAGATCGGACGCCAGGCCCGCCAGCCCGTCGGCGGAAGGCAGAGCGCCTCGGGGATCGGGCAGGTTCGCCGATTTGACGCGGCGCTCGCGCAGCAGGAGACCGAAGGTTGCGGGCAGATCGGCGACGCGTATCGGCCGCATCAGCCGCGACACGACCCGCATCAACCGTTGGGCCCTGACGGTCAGGTTTTCATGAAAGGCGGCCTGTCGGCGCAGGCGCCGCGCAGCGGGCGGCGGCGCCAGCTCGGGCTCGATGCCTTCTGAAAACAGGCTTCCAAAATTGCCTGTGCGCAATCGCAGCAACATGCTCGGCTCCCGCCTCGTCCGAACCCAAGATTCGGCTGACGGGTGAAAATTTAGACGCTTGGTGTTGTGCGTCCCTCAATTCAATCGTTCAAAACTTCGTTAATTTCCGTTCATAAGGAGTATTTTCGCGAGAAGGTTGCGCCTTATCGCGCGATTGCCTAATCGAACCTTATGGCCTTTGGCGTCGGAAGCGGAATCGTGGACATGACAGCGCAGCCCAGCAAAATCTCACCCCCTTCGGTCGACACCGCCGCGGATCACGACAAGCTGCTGATCGTCGATTTTGGCAGCCAGGTCACGCAATTGATCGCCAGAAGGGTGCGCGAGGCGGGCGTCTATTGCGAAATCGCGCCGTTTCAGAACGCGGCGAAAGCTTTTGAGGAACTGCGGCCCAAGGCGGTGATCCTGTCGGGCGGGCCCGCTTCGGTGCCCGACGAGGGCAGCCCGCGCGCGCCCGACGCGATTTTCCAGTCGGGCGTGCCGGTGCTGGGCATCTGCTATGGCCAGATGACGATGGCGGCGCAGCTTGGGGGCGAAGTCGAGAGCGGGCACCACAGGGAATTTGGCCGCGCCGACGTCTCCGTTCACGCCGCAAGTCCCTTGCTGGAAGGCGTCTGGAAGGCGGCTTCGCAGCATCCCGTCTGGATGAGCCATGGCGATCGCATCACGCGCCTGCCGGAAGGTTTCAAGACGATCGGCGTCTCCGCCAATGCGCCGCATGCGCTGATCGCCGACGAGAAGCGCAAATATTACGGCCTGATGTTCCACCCGGAAGTCGTCCATACGCCGGACGGCGCCAAGCTTCTCGCCAATTTCGTCCACAAGGTCGCGGGGATGAAGAGCGACTGGACGATGGCCGCGTTCCGCGCCGAAGCGCGCGAGGCGATCCGCCGCCAGGTCGGCAAGGGCCGGGTGATCTGCGGCCTGTCGGGCGGCGTCGATTCGGCGGTCGCCGCCGTGCTGATTCACGAAGCGATCGGCGACCAGCTCACCTGCGTCTTCGTCGACCACGGCCTGATGCGCCTGGACGAAGGCGAAGAGGTGGTGCGGCTGTTCCGCGACCATTACAATATCCCGCTGGTTCATGTTCAGGCCGCCGATCTGTTCCTCGGCGAGCTCAAGGGCGTCGAGGATCCCGAGGCGAAGCGCAAGACGATCGGGCGGCTGTTCATCGACGTGTTCGAGGCTGAGGCGAAGAAGATCGCGAGCGACGGGCGCGGCAAGGTGGAGTTCCTCGCGCAGGGCACGCTCTATCCCGACGTCATCGAATCCGTGTCCTTCTCCGGCGGCCCGTCCGTGACGATCAAGTCGCACCACAATGTCGGCGGCCTGCCCGAGCGCATGAATATGAAACTGGTCGAGCCGCTACGCGAGCTGTTCAAGGACGAAGTGCGGGCCTTGGGGCGCGAACTTGGCCTTCCGCCAAGCTTCGTCGGCCGCCATCCCTTTCCCGGCCCGGGTCTCGCCATCCGCATCCCGGGCGCCGTCACGCCCGAAAGGCTGGACGTGTTGCGCAAGGCCGACGCCATCTATCTCGACGAGATTCGCAAAGCGGGCCTCTACGACACGATCTGGCAGGCCTTCGCCGTGCTGCTGCCGGTGCGCACCGTCGGCGTGATGGGCGACGGGCGCACCTATGACCATGTCTGCGCGCTGCGGGCGGTGACCTCGAGCGACGGCATGACCGCTGACTTCTTCCCGTTCGACATGGGGTTTCTGGGAAGGGCGGCGACGCGGATCATCAACGAGGTCCGGGGGATCAACCGGGTGGTCTACGACGTGACGAGCAAGCCGCCGGGGACGATCGAGTGGGAGTGACGGGAATCGGCGGCGAAATCGTAGTTTCGCGCAGATCCCGAATCCATCAATCATAAACCGCAAGGTGCTATCGCTGCCGGACCCGTTCTATCCAGTGATGAAGTCGATCTATCGAATGGCCACTCTCCAGTACGTTTTCATTCTCCAATCAAAGCACACGCGCTCAAAAAGAAAAGCGCAATCAGACGGGCGTAGGGATATAGCGTAGAATAGCGTGCAAATTGGCGGGTCGCCTCGACGTTGATAGGTCAACTGCGCGCTGGGTGTCGCTTAAGACCGGGGCGAATCCGATGAGCGCTAGCGAAGGGCATCGGGCTCCCCGCCGGCGTGCGGCGAGTAATACCCCATCCATTATCCTTGATTAAAATTTGGGTTTGTCGCCTTATCAGACATTCTATCCCCATCCATAAGATGCCGAGCTATTGCGTGGCGCCAAAGTATCTCGTTCATTTTCCAAAGCCGCTCTTAGAAGACCTGGTGAATGGCCGGTGGCTGCCGGTCGTCGGCGCCGGAATGTCGCTAAATGCGAAACTGCCGCCGCCCGCGAAGATGCCGCTATGGTCAGAGCTCGGTAAGAGCTTCGCCGATGAGCTGATGGACTATTCGCCGACCAGCGTGCTCGATGGCATTTCGGCTTACGAACATGAATTTGGGCGAGCCCGCCTCATCGAGCGGCTGGTGGAGCTGCTCCATCTCGATCGGGTACAGCCGGGTTCCGCGCACAAGGAGTTTTGCAGCCTTCCGTTCGACATCGTTTGCACCACGAATTTCGATTTCCTGCTCGAAAAACAATACGACATGGAGCGTCAGGATAACCGGACGGTTCACCCGGTGGTGGACGAAGATCAACTGTCTATCAATGTGGGCGCCACGGGTACGCTTCTTTTGAAGCTGCATGGTGATGTCCGCCACCCCAAACGGCTTGTGGTGACAGAAGCCGACTATGACGGCTTCCTTACGAATTATCCGCTGATCGCGACCTATCTCTCGAACCTGCTTATCACGAAGACGGCCGTGTTCATCGGGTACAGTCTTGAGGATCCCGACTTTAGACAGATTTGGCAGGTGGTGGCGAGCCGCCTGGGTAAAACCCGGCGCATGGCTTACGCCGTCATGGTCAATGCAAAGCCCGGGGACATCGCGCGCTTCGAGCGTCGGGGAGTCAAGGTGGTCAACCTACCGGGTACACGCGAGCGATCCGGCGCGGTTCTCGCCGAGGCCTTTGCTGAATTGCGCGAGTATCGGCGTGAGCACGCGGGTCCCACGCTGAAGGCAACCGAGGAAGGGCCGCTGGAGCAGTTTCTGCTTCCACGCGATGCCATGAGCCGGCTTTGTCTGTTTGCGACGCCGCTCGATGTGCTCCCGTTCTACCGCGAGAACGTGTTTCCGCTGGCGGAAGCCGCGGGGTTTGTCCCCGTGACGGCCGCCGACGTTGTCAATCTTGGCGAGAGCGTCAGCGCAAAAATCGATACGCTCATCGACCGTGCCGCGGTGATGGTCGTTGATGCTAGCTCTTCTAATACGCAATTCGAATTAGGACTCGCTTTGGCGCGTGCACAGGAGACAGGCGAACGGCCGAACCGTCGGCGGCTGGAGGTTATCCCGGTCGTCACGGAATTTTCTCAATTGCCAACTCCGACCCTTGGACATTTTGTGATTGAACGCCCAGCGGTCCTTTCCGAGGACAGTCCATTCGTGCAGGACCTTGGCATGCACCTGCAACGCCTGGCGGACGGGATGGGTCTCGCGCAACGCCAGGAACCGCGCCGGCTTCTTGAAGCCAGGGAATATCGCGCTGCGGTGATTTCGGCGATGACACTGCTCGAAACGACCTTGCGCCAGCGCTTAAACAAAGCCCCGCGCGATGCTGTGCGAAGGCCGATGTCCATGCGGCAGTTGCTTGATCTCGCAAGAGAACAAGGAATTGTACAGGAGAACTTCGGCCGCATCTCGGAGTGGACAAAGCTTCGTAACGATGCGGTCCACACGGGAAGGCCCGTGACACGTAATGACGCCAAGCTTGTTGTCGAAGGCGTCGAGCGGATTGTCGATCGGGCATGACGTCGCAATCGCACACCGCCGAAGCGCTGCTCGCAGCCGCACGGGACCTGCCCCAGGGTGATAATGCCGTATGGGAAGGCTCGGGCGCATTTCATCCTGCCGGATGGAAGGCTGAGCCGTTGGCCCGGTGCTTTTTTGTTCGATGCGACGACCCCATACCATACGACATAGGGCAACCGCGTTGGTCTCGTTTTCATCGCGCCTTTGGTGAGTGCATCTCAACAGCGAAGAAATCTGACGGTATTGACGACGGTATAGAAGAATTCTTAGTTTCGTCAGGCCACATACGGCTCCAACACCGGCAGAGCCGCAATGGTCGCTCGTTCGCGCCGGCTGGCGATCGTTTCAGCAGCATTGCGGATGACCCGAAGCTTCCTTGCGTCACCGTCGATGCAGGCGAGGAGAGTTGCGTCAGTTGCCGTTTGAATCGCTGCAGGCTCACAGAGTTTCTGCTGCGCGAGGCGGGTGTAGTCGCCGCGGAGTAGTTCGGTACCTGCCTCCCGAGCGAGATCAACGGCAGCACCTGGGATCCCATAGGCCAGTCGCAAGGTGAGCCTTGAGACGCGGTCGCCAAGGTCGAGGCCTGGGTGCAGAATCTCGGCCACACGCGCTGCGGTGGGCAACACATCTGCTGTCCGCGCGGCTGCGCTTCGGACTGGGCCTGCGGCGCCACCGAAAGCGCCGCCGAATTGCGTCATCGTCTGCTCGACATCCTGCATCGGACGGCCGGAGATATAGAGCAAGCATGCAACAGCCTTCTTGGCCCTCAACGTCACCTGATGGCTATCAACAGCGAAGCGCTGAAACGCCGAGAGGATGCGTTGAGCGACTCCTTGCTGGCGCAGCTCGTTGGGCCAGAGGTACGGCTCCTTCTGTGTACTCTTCTTGTTTATCGGGAAGAGCACTTGGTCGAGCTCCACCGTCGACTGCGAGGCGCTGATAAGGGCAGGGTCGGTGATCTCATCCGGTGTCAGTCCAGAAAGACTTTCGACAAGGCGGATGATTGATCCAACCTCGATGGCGGACTCGCCTGCGAGGCGGCCGAGCGGGAGCAGATGGTAGTTGCCCTGGTCATTGATCTCGATGAGCTGGTGGCGGCTCAGATCACCCAGCGCATCGACGAGGTTATCGCGGCTCCACCGCCAATTCGCGCTCTGGGCGGCGGCTTGGAATGCGCCAAAGCTTGCTTCCAGGAAATCGATGATCTCGTCAGCGCTAACGCCTTCTACGCTGGCGCGACGCGCTGCGACGAGCACCTTGACGATGAGCGAGCGAGGATCGGTGCCGCTATCCAAGAAGCGCGACAACAAATCCTCCGGCGCGCCGGTGACATAACGCGACCAGAAATCGAACTCGGCGCGCGGGTCGGTGGCGAGAAGGTAGGAGGTGCCCTTTTCGGCGAAACCGAGACGGCCGGCTCGGCCGACGAGGTTCTTATACTCGGCAACGGAATAGGGTTTGTCGCCGGGATGTTCGAGGCCGGCGATGATGACGGATGAGGCAGGCGTGTTGACGCCCATGGCGAGGGTGGTCGTCGCCGCAATCACCCTCAGGTCCGATCCGGGCTTGCGGAATTCTTCTTCGATGATGCGGCGCTCTTCGGGCTCAAGGTCCGAATTATGAAAGGCGACGCCTTGGCCGAGCACACGACGAAGGTCTTGGCTCGCCTGGGAGGGATCACCGGCCGGAAGCTGATCAAGCGCGGCTGACACGGGCGGCAGGCCGAGCGCATCACCAAGGTAACGCGCGCATCCGCGCGTCTCGCCCTTCTGCTCGCGGAAGATGATGACCTGTTGGTTTTCGCTAACAAGCCTCTGGACCAGCGGGATGATCCAGTCCTGGCTAGATCCTTTCCCATAGTGGCGCCGGATGATCGGAGGTGAACTCGATTCCTTGCCCGTCTCCGAGTGGATAAACCGAAAGGAGCCATCGGCGAGTATGAGTCCCTCATCAAGGGGGACGGGACGTTCGTTCCGCCGCAGCAGCCGAGCGCCAAGCCAGCGTTCGAGACCGTTGGTATCGCCGATCACCGCGGAAAGTGCGATGATCTGAGGCTCCACGTCGATCCGCCTCTGCATGCGGATCAAGGTGAGGATGAACTCCAGGTTCGCGCCACGGCCCTCGTCGGCGATCATCTGGGCTTCGTCGACTACGATGACACCGGCCTGTCGCAGTACATGCGGATATGTGAGCGCGACCGCTGCAAATTTCTCGTAGGTCAGCAACGCGATATCGTACTGGCCGCGTAGGAGCGGCGTGATGTCGTCCGTCTCACCCGTCGCCTCTATGGTCCGGACACCGAACGACGAGTAGGTGGCTTGGAAGTGTCGCCGCTTGTCGGCGACCAGGGCCTTCAGAGGCAGGAGGAAGATCGCACGCTTGCGGTCGAGCACGTTCCGAAGCGCGGCGAGTTCGCCAATCATCGTCTTGCCTGACGAGGTCGGCGCGGAGACGACAAGATGCTGTCCATTGAGGACGCCAAAGTCGTTGACGGCCTCGACCTGCAGCGCGTTGAGGGATGGGATCGGTGCTGCCCAAGCGCTTACAAGAGCAGGCGGAAAGCCAACCGCCTCCAGCGAGCGAATGTCTCTTGAGACGTTCGCGGGCGCACGGTCTGGAAACGCCGCGAAGTAGCGCGCACCCGGAACGAAAATCGGCCAAGTGACGGCCCCGTCCATAGTGCCGCGGAAGGTGGGATTTTGCGGTCGACCGATCTGATGGGCAGCGGCGGTGACGCGGCCAGTCACGTAGTCGAGGAGACGATAGATCGGCAGCTTGCCGCTATCGATGATCTCGGGTACTCCGCGGAGCCCTTCGAGCAAATAGTAGGTGAAGAAGCCGTGGCCGAAGCGGCTGTGCTCGTAGGCGGGCTCATTGGCATTGGACGCGGTGAAGATGATGCGGCCATCGCCAGCCAGTTGATCGAGGCGCGCCTCAATGGAGCGAAGGTCGCGCGGCCGCGCTTCGACCTGAAGGACCTTCGCGCCGATGCCGCCCGAGAAGCAGCAGTCGAGCAGGAAGATGAGACGTCGGGCGGGAATGCGCGAGAACCATTCCTCGATCAGCCCGAGCGGCAGCGTGGTGTTGGTGATGTCGTGCAGCTGCGTGTCGTAGGTGACGAGTTCGTGCGTTTCCGAACCGTGACCGGAGAAGCCGATGACGACAGTGTCGGCGGGATCGCAGTTAGTCAGATCTTCGAATTCGCGCTCAAGACGGGCCCGCGTGGCTTCTTCGTCCATAACCAGGCGCGAGACACCGCCAAGGGTGTCGCTGAACAGCGCTTCGAGCGCAACGGCGTCGCGGCGGGCGCAACTCAGCTCATTGATCTCTGGCGAGAGATAACGATCGATGCCGATGAAGAGTCCCCGAAACGCCATGACCCCTAGCCCCCCAACTTCTTAAGGAGATCGTTGGCGGTGCCGAGGCGGCCGCGACGCATCATGATCCACTGCATCGCATGTCCGGCCAAACCAGCATTGTGGGTTGCGAGCTGAGCCTCTTGCCGCTGCAGGTATTCGGGGATCTGGGCGGTGGTGTCTTCGATGTACTTCGCGGCTTCGTCAGCTTGGTGCGCGGCGACTTCTATGCCGATAATCAATTTGTCGCCGCGTACCTCACCGCGGGGCGGGTTCAAGTTGTAGGGATTGGTGCGCAGGTGCCAAAGATCGCGCTCCCCCGTGAAGGGGATCGCTTTTGTCGCCTTAAGGCCCGGCACGCGAACCGATCCCCGCTCATAGCCCCAACGGTCGTGAACCTCGACCTGCACTTCCTGCACGCTGGCCTTGGCCGCCGCGAGGTCGACATTCAACGACTGGATCGTCGTCTCGGCAGCGATCTGAGCCGCGATCTCTTCATCAGTTTTGTCCGCAAACAACTTGTCGGGAAGCGCATCAACGCGGCTGCGCAGAAGCTCGACCTGACGCCGCAGAACGTCATCAAGGTCGACCTGGTCGCGCCGGTAAAATAGGAGTTCGCCGAGAACAGCCATCGCCCGCATACCTCCATCGGTCCGAATCGAACGCCAAAGTGGCTGCGGAACATAGCACGAACGAAGGTCGAGACGGAATCGCGGATGCCATCGGGAGGGCACGTTGAGGAGGTGGGGTCTTCCTAGTCATCGGACCGAAACGGCCTTCCAAACTCTCTGCTGACGAGTGCTCCTCGCCGTACCGCCTTGGACGGTCAATTCCGGTGGAAATTGATGTTTTATCGCACGTAAGGGTTGCGTTAGATCTGTTGTTCTGCAAATGTTCTAGGCGGGAGGGGCTGTAATGGCTATAAAAGTCTTCGTTTCACATAAAAAAGAGGACGCGGAGCAGGCTGCTGCCGTTGCGGCGCACCTTTCTGCGAGGGGCTTAGGCGTCTACCTGGATGTCATCGATGCGCAGCTGAGAAAAAGCGGGCCGGATCTGGCAGATTACATTCGTGCTCAGCTCGACCAATGTACCCAGCTTCTCGCCGTCATCAGCGCGCAGACCCAAGCATCGTGGTGGGTGCCATGGGAAATCGGCGTCGCGACTGAGAAGGAGCGCTTTCTGGCTTCGTTCGTCTCCGGCACCGCCACTGTCCCCGAATTTTTGCTGAAATGGCCCTATCTCCGGACCAGTGCAGATCTCGACAAGTATGCCGCGGAATCGAAACGGGCTGAGCTGCTCGTCGAAGACCGCGTGCAAAAAGGCTATCGAACCACCGCCCGAGCGTCGGGTTTTCGGGCGTTTCACACGTCCCTTAAGGCCTCTCTCGGCCAACCATAAATTCCAACAGAACCGATCAACACGAGGAAACAACCATGGCCGACAAGAAAGTCGTTTTTATTGCCTTCGCCATCGAAGATGAGACGCAGCGGGATTTCCTCAAGGGCCAATCCCTCCATCCGCGTGCGCCGTTTGAATTTATCGATATGTCGGTCAAGGACGCCTACGACAGCGGCTGGAAAGAAAAGGTCCGAACCCGGATCAAGCGGTCTGACGGCGTTATCGTTCTGGTAAGCAAAAATTCTAAGGCATCCACCGGTCAAAAATGGGAAATCGCCTGCGCAAAGGAAGAGAAAAAGAAAATTCGCGGAATTTATGCATACAGCAGCGATCGAACCGAGCTGGACGGCGTGACCACTTACACTTGGAGCGATGCGAACATCAGTAACTTCATTGACTCTCTTTGACCTCGCTATGCGTAAAGCTCTTGTCGTCGGCCTTGATTATTATCATGACCTCACGCCGCTCACTGGGTGTGTCAATGACGCGGATGCTGTGGCAGGCGTCCTTGGTCGTCACGCAAATGGCACAACGAACTTCACCACACCAAAGGTGCTAACCAGCACCGGCGCTCACAACGCTGTCGACCGCGACGAGCTTCGAGATTCTATCGAAGCCCTTTTCAAGGATGATTCCGAGATCGCCCTACTTTATTTTGCAGGCCACGGATATGTTGATGAGACTGGCGGCTTCCTTTGTGCAAGCGACTGCCGGAATGGTCATGACGGGCTGGCGCTGAGCGACGTGATGACCTTCGCGCGACTCTCGCCGGCGAAAAACAAGATTATAATTCTTGACAGCTGCCATGGCGGAATTGCCGCTAACCGGCCTGGCGGCGGTAGCATTGCCGAGATCTGCCAAGGCATGACGCTCCTTACGGCCTCAACCGAGAATCAGTATTCGTTTGAGGGTGGCAACGGGGCGCCGGGTGTCTTCACGAACCTGCTTGTCGACGCCTTGAATGGCGCCGCGGCTAATCTGGTTGGCGACGTCACACCTGGCAGCGTGTATGCCCATATTGACCAGTCGCTAGGTCCTTGGGGTGGGCAGCGCCCGGTGTTTAAAACCAACGTAAAGTCCTTTGTGTCTCTCCGTAAGGCGGCTCCCCCGATCGCATTCGCAGAGCTTCTGCAACTGGCCACTCATTTTCCACAACCAGGTTACAAGTTCCAACTCGATCCGTCGTTTGAGAAAGAAAGGTCTAAGGAGCAGCGGGAAGATCCAAATATTCCGGCGCCAGATCCTGCCAAAACGGCCATTTTTACGGTGTTACAGAACTATGTGAGAGTGAACTTAGTCCGTCCGGTCGATGCGCCCCACATGTGGCACGCCGCAATGGAACGCAAGTCATGCGAGCTAACGGTTCTCGGCGAACATTATCGTACGCTCGTTGCTGAAAATCTGATCTGAGGCATGCGAGGCTGGGATGTCCGATCATAAAAGTCATCTGCCATTTGAGTCGCTGGTCGAAGAGTTTGCCGCGCTTGAGCATCAGCGTTGGGCCCACTGGCAGAAATATGTTCATGACAACGGTCAGCGGCAGCCGGATGGTTCAATCGTGTTGCCCGCGGACCTCGTGGTGCGCTGGGAACGTCAGATAAATACGCAGTACGCGGATCTTACTGCAGAGGAAAAGGAGAGCGATCGTGAGCAGGTGAGGAAGTATCTTCCTCTCCTGGAGCGCTGGCTGGATCTCGTTCGGAAAGAAAGCAACGATAATGCCCGACTCATTTAGAACATTCCGCGACCCGCTTCTTTCTTTGTACCAATCGGCTGTCACAGAAGTCGCTAAAAAAATCGATCAGGGCGCAAAAGCCAGTGTCGCAAGTCGCGCTGGCGCGCGGCGGTCGATGACCAGTACGCTTCCGGATATCGCCGCAGGTATCGCCGAGCGCGAATACAATCGTTCAACGGGTGGCGTTGCGCCCGTTCCTCGTGGTGATCTGACCGCACGCGAGCTTTCCAAGTCCGGAATGGCGCAGGTCTGCGCAGAATGGGGCTTTCGGTATCTCAAAGCCATGGCGTCAAGGGACGACCAGGCCATCGCACAACTGAAGGATGAGTTCACGGCGGGGACTTGCGACCCAGCATGGTTCACCACCTTAGAGGCGTACCGAAGCTACCTGGGCGAAGACGGTAAGCGCAAAGCGGTGCCCTACGTCCGCGCGGCAACCGTCGGCCCAAAAACCATCGAGATCAAGAGCAACGCGCGTGTCGCTTTAATGGGGGACTGGGGCACCGGCGCACCGCCTGCGATCGGTGTCCTGAAATATGTCGCCGGTGACCACCCGGATCTGGTTGTGCACCTGGGTGACATTTACTACTCAGGCACGCCTGCGGAATGCCGATCGAACTTTATCGATCCGATCAGTGCTGTTCTCCGAACCAGCGCGAACATGCCCGTATATTCGCTGTCAGGCAACCATGACATGTACTGTGGAGGGGGCGGCTTTTATGAGCTTATCAAGCAGCTGAACGCCGCCCCATTGACGCAGCCGGCAAGCTTTTTCTGTTTGAGGTCTGCTGACGAGAAGTGGCAATTGTTGGCGATGGACACGGGGTTGCACGATGATAACCCGGTGACGGTGGCCGGTGCTGTGACATATCTGGAGGAGGATGAGCTCGCCTGGCACTGTGACCGCATCAATGAGTTTTCCGGTCGAACCATTTTGCTGTCCCATCACCAGCTGTTTTCAGCCTTTTCCCCCATTGGGCCGGCGGATGTTCAGGGAAAGCGATCTGCGGTGAATCCTCGGCTGCTTAAAGCATTTCAGCAGATGACGCAGACCAAGGGGGTCGCTGCGTGGTTCTGGGGCCATGAGCATATACTCAGCATTTATAATCCGTTCGCAGGACTGGAGCGTGGCCGCTGTTTGGGCCACGGCGCCGTGCCGGTTTCCGTTATCGACAAAGTCTACGAGCCGCTTGCGAATCTTGACGAGACGCCGTCATTGCTAGATCAGTCAGAACTCGGCACCACAGGCGGCGTCTACAATCATGGGTACGCGCTCCTCACCTTTAACGGAGGTTCGTGCCGGGCTGAGTACTACCAGGCGGCAAACAACGGGCGCACGTTGATTTTTGATGAGTCATTTTCGTAAGTCCGAGCGTGGCATCGTCGTTGAGACGTCATGAACCAGAATGGATGAGGCGAAGCAAGGGAAGCTGTCCTGAATGGTCCGTGTCGGTGAGCTGGGTGAGGGCGAACTTCGAAGTGCGGTTGACCTGCCCCCCACAAGGTCCCTCAGTTGAAATGAGAGTCCGTCAAATGGAGACGGACGATGAAGAAGAGCAGGTTCACAGAAGAGCAGATCATCGCGATTTTGCGCGAGCAGGAGGCAGGTTCGGCGACGGCGGAGGTCTGCCGACGGCACGGGATCAGCGAGCAGACGTTTTATCGCTGGAAGGCCCGATATGGCGGGATGACGCCCTCTGACGCTCAGAAGCTAAAAGGCATGGAAGACGAGAACCGCCGGCTGAAGAAGTTGCTGGCGGAAGCCATGCTGGACGTTTCGGCGCTGAAGGACATCCTGGGAAAAAACTGACTGGGCCTGCGGTGCGCCGGTCGGCTGCGCTTCGCCTGATGGCGGAGCGCGGCTATTCGCAGCGGCGCGCCTGCAGGCTGATTGAGGTTGATCCCAAAACGGTCCGGCGCGAGCCTACTGCCGATGCGCCCGATATCCGCGAGCGCCTGCGCGCGCTCGCCGCGGTGCGTCGCCGCTTCGGCTATCGCCGGCTCGGTTTGCTCCTTCAGCGCGAGAACATCGTCATGAACGAGAAGAAGCTGCTGCGGCTCTATCGCGAGGAAGGTCTGTCGGTGCGCCGCCGTCGCGGCCGCAAGCGCGCCACCGGAACGCGGGCGCCGATGGCGTTGCCGCAGGGTCCAAACCAGCGCTGGAGCCTCGATTTTGTCTCCGACGCACTGGCCTGGGGCCGCAAGTTCCGTGTACTTGCCGTCGTGGACGATTTTACGCGTGAAGCCCTGACGCTGGTCGTCGACACGTCCCTCGGCGGCCAGCGGGTGGTGCGCGAACTCGATGCGTTGATCGCGGCGCGCGGACGGCCGGCGACGATCGTCAGCGACAATGGAACGGAACTCACCAGCAGAGCGGTCCTGGAATGGACCAACAAGACCCGGCTCGAATGGCATTACATCGCGCCCGGCAAGCCGACGCAGAACGCCTTCGTCGAAAGCTTCAACGGCCGTTTCCGCGACGAGTGCCTGAACGAGGAGGTCTTCGCCTCGCTCTCCGAGGCCAGGGTTCTGATCGAGGCCTGGCGCCGCGACTACAACGACGTCCGCCCGCACTCGGCCCATGGCGGTCTAACGCCGAACGAAGCGCTTATCCAATCCGCGGGCGATCGGCTGCGCAATCCCAACCAGCTCCGCCGATCGCCCGCTATCGTCGCGGCAATGGGGACGATATAAACGTCGAGGACTCTCACAATGAATGAGGGACCGACGGGGAGCAGGTCACGGTCGATGCCGGCGGCCTGGTCATACAGCAATTGGAGCTACAGGAAGCGCACCGTGGAACACCTGTGCTCCCGCGACCGCGTCTAGCCGCAATTCGCGGATCCAGAGGTCGATCGCGTTCGCGCGCAGACGGAATAGGCAGTAGGTGTTTCGTTCCCCCGGAGGCAGGCGGTCGTTCTTTGCTCCTGCGCTGCCGTTGGCAACGACATGGATCGGCGTGCCAGCCACTTCTCCGTTAAGGGGAAGGCTCTGATACATTGCGATCTTCGGCTTATGCTGATGACCATGAAGGGCTACGTTGACACCGCCGCGCTGTGCTGCAGCCAGGATGTCGGATGCATCCAGTGTCAACGTCACTCCCCTGGACTTTGGAGCTTCCACGTTCGCGACTGGAAGCAGATGATGGTGAAGTGCGAGGAATCGGAAGGTCGGTCGCTCGACTTTTTGCTTTGCCAGCTCAGCGATCGCGTCCAAGCCATTCCGTCCTACATAGCCGTACTCCGTCCATTCGGTGGCGGCAATCGTACAGGAGTTCAGCACACAGACATCAAGATCTGCCTCGCCGAGGTGGATTCGGCGGATGTAGTTTAGCGACGCTTTCCAGTCGCGACCGACGAGCTCGTCCACGAAGGTTCTGAACATGGTTTCATGCTCGTAGTTAGCCTGCTTTTCGACGGCGTTTTCGCGAACGTCGATCTTAGCAGGGTCGGAGTATCGCACCACGTCGTGGTTACCAGGCACGGCAATAATCTGGTTCTTCTGTAGTTCGAGGCGCTTACGCAACGTTTCGAACTCCGCAAGCGCCGCACGTCGTGGCGCGCCGGCCCAGTCGCCGTGCGTCATAAAGTCTCCGGTCACGATGATCGCAGCGATGTCGTTCGTTAAGCCAAGCCGCTCGAGATCGGCGACGATGCATTCGGTAAGTGTGTGACGGCCGTCGCCGATCGCCACGTCCTCACCCTGGAGGCGGAAACCATAGTCCTTGCCGAAGTGCAGGTCCGAGAGATGAAGGACGCAGGATCGACCGGGGGCCTGAGCGGCGGTTGCGACGTGGCCAAGAACCGGATCCGCGACTGCACCGATCCAAAGAAAGGTCTGCTCCCGAATCGCATCGGCAAGCGCTTCGTCATAGTCCAGGTCTTCGATAGTCCGTAGGATGAAGACGCCGGCGGTCTCGTCGAGATGATCCCTGTAGTACGGGGGGACTATTTTGGCTTCTGCCGCGTTCGGTTCGGCAAAACCAACACACGCGCACAGATACGCGCGTTCAGCCGTTCGGTCGATCAATATGATGCCGATCTCGCGATCATCATCCAGTAATGCGTGGATCTTTTTCGTCTCAGCTGGCTCGAATGTCTTCTTCCACCAGCCCCATCCGACTCGGCCGTCACGAGCGATCAGCTCGCGGTGCTCCGCAATGGTGTCGATTCCTGGCGTGGTATCGCGGAATCGGAGCGCTATTGCCGGTGCTGCCATTCGATCAATCTCCGATATGGTGGGCGCGGGATGCGCCATGAGAGTAGGGCGGGCACGTCGATCAGCGCCCGTTCGAACGCGTCGCTGTCGGGCACGCGCAAGGCCTGTCGGACCACGTCAATCATACGTTCCGATGATTCTAGCCTCGCGACTTCGCTGTCCGAGCTCCAAATGTCGATCTGATCGATGCCGGGCGCGCGGGCGCTGACATAAGGCCAGTACCATCCGTCAGCTGACAATACCGGTTCCATTCCCATGGGACCCTCGCCTGGTCGGCGCCTGATCGCTAGCTGATAGTCGTCGATCGCGAAGCGTAGCCATTGCTCCACCGCGTCTTCTGCCAAGCCGACGGGCGGGAGTGTACGAACGTCTAGGCGGACCAGCTCTCCGATCAGCGGCGATCGCGAGAGTTCGATGCCCTCTCCGTGTTTGCGCGCAACCGTCTCGAACCAGGGCGTTGCGTAGCGAAGCGTCGCCACATTGCGGCAGATGTGAGCCCAGCGCGAGAAGCCCTTAAGGGCGAACGCCACTTCCCCCGCTGCTGACGGCCTAGTCATATCGGGCCACACCGAAACGAAGACCGTGCCGCCGACGCCGACGGCCCTGGCGGCCGCCTCAGACCAGCTGCTGAGCTGCGTCGGGTACCATGGCGGATCAGCGAGGGCGGTACGGTACTGGCGGTCCGCGATGAAATCGGTGGCATCGCACACGATGTGTCGTCGCGCGGCCTGAATCGGCTGACGATCCACCAGCGTTACGTCGACTCCTGTCGCTTCGAGGAGACGAGCGACGGTCGGAGCACCGATCGCGACGATTGGCGGCGAATCCCTAAGCAGGGTTGTGAGCGCTTGGGCGGTGGCGTCATCGTAGCGCCAGTCGAAGTCGAGCGGATGGGGGTGAGGCGGGTAGATCATGCATCGTCAGTCGGTTCGGCTAAAGTCGTTCTCGAGATGTCGGTTTCGACGGCCATTGGTGATCTAATCGTAGTTCGCAAGGTCCTGAACCCATCGACCATAATCCATCCAGACATTAACGGTGCGAGATTCGCTTCATCAAGTCATAATCGGATCTAGCGCACCAGCTAACTGCTGGAGCCGTTCTTTAGTGAAGCCGCTATATCGGCAATTGATCGAAACAGTATCAGCGGATCGTCTTTTGAGGCGATGAAGCCGCGCCGCTTCCAGAATGCGGCTGCTTCGGCGTCCACGGCGTTGACAATTAATGCGCGGCCGCCGATGAGGCCCGCGGCCGTAACGCAGCGCTGTAGCGCATGCTTGAGCAGGCCGGAGCCAATTCCTTTGCCTGTCCAATTTTGATCTGTCGCAAGTTGGCCCAGCAACAGGCATGGCACGGGATTTGGCGGCTGGCCCGTGCGGATCGAGCGCGGCATCGTTGACGGCACGATGGCGGTCGGTGCGAGGCCGTAATAGCCGATCACACGATTAGCCTCGTGGACGACGAGAACCGCCGTAAATCCTTTCTCCTGGTTCGAAAGCGCGCGTGTCTTGAGCCACCGATCAAGCGAGGGCTTGCCGCAGGAGAATTCCGCGAGATCGTGGGCGGCCGTCAACGGCTCCGGGCCGGAGATAGGCAAACCTCAGCTCCCGGCTTTTGAACCGGCGGTTTCCCAAGGTGCTGTGCGCCGGAAGAGGTCGACCATTTCGGGGACGGGGGCGGCGGGTCCGGACAGTGCAGTCATGAAGGCCTTGAAGCCGGCGGGACTCATCCGGATGGGCATGGTTTCCATCAGCACATCCTCGGCCGCGCGCACGGCTGCGTCGCGGACAAAGTCCGTACGCGAACGGCCGCGCAACGTAGCGGCACGATCGATGATAGCAATGTCAGCCTCGGGTAGCCGCATCGACAGCGGGTGCTCTTTGCGCTTGATCGCTCGGGACATGGCAAATCTCCTCAAAGACCATATAGCAAATTGTAGCGCGTTTTGCAATACGGGCATATTTCATGATTTGACGGCCAAGTGGCGGCGTTTCGCCCAAAAACCAGGAATGACTCTGCCAAGCATGAGGGAGCCGGCTAAAGCTGGTCAGGCCGATATGCCACTTGAGCGACGACTTTCGTCGCATCACCCCGGTTCTGGTATTTCCCGATCAGCGAACCATTCGGACTGTCGACCGAGTTTGCACGATAGAGATTCCACATCTTGTCCTTTGTCGGAGAAAGACGATACAGCCGTGCGTTCGTGCGGCAATGCCAGTCGGGCGATTTGGCCAGCTGCGTCCACTTGCAATCGGCGCCCGACAGAAGCCGCTGCTCGCGGGCAATCCGTTCCTTTTCACGCGATTGCTCGTATCGCTCCTTCTGCTCGATCCTGAGGCGCTCTTCCTCGCGTTCGACATGGTCGCGCAAAAGACCGATGATGGCTGGCAGCTCGGTTCCGTTGGCTTTCTCACGCTCGTAAATCGTCAGACAACCTGGTTGCAGCTCTTCCTTGGGGTAGGAGAAATAATCTTCGTCTTCGAAAGCCCGCATGCGTTGGGTAACGTCTGCGGTTGTCAGGGCCGGTCCTGGCAGTTTGTTCAGAAAGTCGCGCAGATCGTCGAGGGGAATCCAGCAGCCTACGGCCGACTTCACCAGCTTCTCTCGTTGCTCATCCCATTTGAGCCAGATTGAGTTTCGACCGTTAACGACGCGCATGATCTCATTCGCGAGCACGATTATCGTGTGCGGATCGCGGATGTGACGCAGAGAAGGGCTTCGGGCAAAATTGAACAGGAGATGCTTGATAGCCTGCAACCTATCGTCTTCTGGCATCTCATTCCCCGTGGTGATCGGGACATAGATGCGCCGCAGGGACGACGGCTGATGTCTCAGCGGCCGTTCCATCCTCGGCGATGTGAAGCCGGCCTACCGGGTCGATTTGGTCCGCGACTCCGAGTGCCCAGGCTGCCCAGTCCGCGGCGAGGCCTTCCTTCGCCGTACTTGAACCGAGCGCTTCGAGCGCAGTCACGACGAATGCACGAATATCCTGAGCAGCCCGATGATCTGCCACCATCCGAAGGAGTGCCGTGCGTCGTTCCGCGTCTGCCTTGGCGGCTTTTTCACGTGCAAGTCGGGCCGCCTCGGCGCGCCGGTCAGCTATCATGCGTTCCATCTCCGCGCGGCGCCTGCACGCGTTTTCGTAGGTGCGATGGGCGTTGGTGCGGTACTGAACCTCACCGACCACGATAAGCTTCAGGACGATTTCTCTGAGCCGATCCTCGATGCGGCCGCCGTCATCATCCGTCCAGGAGTCCCCGCTTGCTGAAATATCGAGACGCAGGATCTCATAGGCTTCGCGTGGTGCCTGGACCACTCCATTGGCTTGCGTTCTGGTCCTCGGATGATCAAGCGCAAACGAAACCTTTTGAGTGCCCACCGTCACGCCGACTTTGCGGGCTTGAGGCTCGTTAAGCCAAGGCTGATGACCGGCGTCGGTCAAGGCAAGGAACAGACTATTCAGAATCTGCAGCCGTCGCCGTTCGAACGGCGTCTCGAAGACGGGGTCGCTATAACGCAGCCTGAGGGGAGCATCGCTTGGTTTCAGCCGGCGCAACGCGTCTTCGTCGAGGGTGTGGCGGATCAAGCGGTGGGCCGATCCGAGATCGCGCACGAAGCGGACTTTCCCGAGTAATCGGTCGACTCTGGCAGTGACGGATTCGATTGATTCGACGAGCGTGGGTTCAGTGGGTGGTGGCGCGGCCAATTCGGCTTCGGGATCGGGAGGCCATCGACGTGGAAGGGGATCGGTACCGATCGTCACGTCGGTCGGCATTCCTGGCGGTCGCAGCGGCAGCTTCTGGCGGATGACCGTTTTGTCCGCTCGGAGTTTTGCCCAATAGCCGCGGTCCGGGACGGGAATACATGCCTTGGCGCAGCACTTCTTTAGCCACACATCGGAGACACCCATGCGCTGGGCGATCGTGCGAACCGGCTCATTCCAAACAAGGTCGTAAAGCGCTTCACGAGAAATAGTAGCCAATCCAATCCTCTGCGGTCCGTCTGATTCCACTATAGCCATTGAGTATTGCGGGCACGCGACGCCTCAGCCCGCCCTCGTGGCGTTCATCTGAACGATTGGATGGGAAGAGGGGGGCTGAGCGTCCGCACACGTCACAGCGCTTACATGCGTACAACGATTTCGCCGATGACGCGGCAGTGACGCCGTTTTTCTCGCGGCAGGTTTATCCTCGGCCCGACCCGAGCGGACGCAACAATCAAATAACCTCGGCGAACGGTGGCGTGGAAAAACTTGCAACCGGCGGAATCGCCGGTGCGCTATAGGACGGACGCGCTAGTGATGACGCGGTGCCTGTCCGACAATCCGCTCATACGACCTGAGAGATGTCCTCGCGGAGTCATCGCAGTGTGATACTTGAACGGTACCAACTGGTATGTATGCTCGCGACAGGAGTCGCGTGAGTGTTTTCTGACGCTGTCCAGCGGCATCTATCGCTACGCTGGACGTACGAATGTAATCAGGTTTTGACGCGTGTCATCGAAGCGATTGTCACCGAAAGACCGCGATAGGGGAATTTTTCGGAGGCCTAAAATAGGCGTGTAATTTCAACAGCGAAAAAAACTGACGGTCTTTATGACGGCATTCAAGAATCAACGCAGCGAAAATATTTGCTGTTACAAGAGCTTGGAAGAGCGATCGATGATTGAGTGGGAGTAGGACGGTTCTTTCGACCGTTCAATCGGAGGCCAGGGATCGCGGTCGAGAAAACACCGTCAGGACCAATGATCGGTCTGACGGTTTTTCTTAGGGCTCCCGCGATTTCAATTGGTTGCCGCCCGCCCGCAAGGTGCGTGGGAGAGACCTAATTCTGTTTTTCATAAAACCGGGCTGGACGTTCCAATTTGTTCATGATATGTTCTCACGTCTCCAATAGAAGGGACGAGAACCTTGATTCACGAATTTCGTCTATCGCGGCGCGGAAACGGCGGCGTCTTCTGCGACGAGGGCGGGGCTTTCGTCGGCGCCGTTCCATTGCTCGTTCGAACGCGCCAGAACGGCAAAGACGAATGGCGGCCGCGCGATTGCGACGACCTCTCGCAAGAGATGAGCGCGCAATACGACCTGCCCGTCGATATGTCGTCGAAGAGGGGCGGCCTTACGGCAATCGCCAAGGCGCTCAACGAAGGCGATGTCGTCCGCGCCCAGGTCGCCACAGTGCTGCTGGGCATCCCCCATCCGCCGTCCCTTTCCAAGGGCGCGCCTTCGCGCCAGGAGATGATCGAGCTCGCTCGCGAGCTTCTCTGGAGCGGCCTGCTCAAAGCCGATTGGGATCCTGACGAACACCCTCGTTGGCCTGCTGGCGCCCCTGACAGCCAAGGCGGACAATTCGCGCCGAAGAGTGACGATTCTGCGGCCGGCCAATCCTCCCGCGGGACGGCGGAATCGCAGCAACCTTCCTCGAACAATCAATCTGCTCCACCGAACAACAACCAGGGCGGCGACAGCACGCGGAATGCTCCTGACGTCGAGGACCGTGGGATCTATGCAGGCTACGGCAGCCACATTGGCGGCGCGCAGGTGGCCGACGCCTCGATCCGTTGGGATGGACTGGGGATCCCTGAAGCAAATCCGGCGAATTGGGAAAATATAACCAGACTGGCAGGCGGAGCGCTCAAGCTTGGCTCTGGCCAAATTATCGCAGCGGCAACGTTGCTGGCGGCGATGGATCCCCTCAGGGAAAGAGCGAGGGTCACTGACGCAATCAGCAAATTTGATCTTGATCCGACAAGCGCGACCGACGTTCTCGCCGCACGCGCCTATGTCTGGGCCGAATACGGGGCGCCCAGGAACTACTTCGATGTGCCGTGGGGCGGAGGAGAGCAGCTCGAATCCGTGCGCCAGTCCATTATGGCGCTCGAGCTTGCCAGACCCGGCACGCTTTATCTCGCCTTGCAGGGTGACCAGCTGTCGGGGCGCTGTATCAATGTCGCCGTAGAGGACGGCATGCGCGGCGGCGCGATATTCGAGAGCCGGCCGCGCCCCGAGAACTTGCCTGCCGCGCTCCAAACCACAAGTTCAAGCGCGCGCGCCGCACTGAACCTTAAGCCCAACGACCAAATGCGGGCCCACCATCTCATTCCCGCAAACGTGTGGGGAGAGCAGTTGCCTCTTGCAACGCTTGCTAGTCAGGCGGGATGGCAGCCGGATTCGATCGAGAATCTCATCGCCTTGCCGGCCAATGAGGCGGCCCAGGCGAAACTCGCTCCGAATCTGCCGATTCACAGCTCGAGTCACTCGAAATACGACGCGATGGTGTGGGGCAAAATCGTCATTGAAGAAGCGGAGTATCTCGGTACACCGACACCTGCGCAAGCGCGCGCGATTTTTGAAAAAGTGGCGGGAAAGATGAGAGATTCGATCGAAACCGGCAAATGGATGCCCCGATTGCACTGAGGTGAAACGTGACGCCGTTCTGGATGTTCGTGGATTGGACGGCTTACCGCAAAGATGCCCAATTCCGGAGGAGTTGCACCGCTTTTCGCAACTCGAAAGCGTCCGATAAACAAGCTGTCGCCGGAGCGTTTGTGCATGAAGAGTTGCTCACGGCGAAGCTCACCGTGACGCTCGAGGATTTTGACCGTGATTGTTTCCGTTGGAGCGAGTTCTCTTTCGTGTCGGAAAAAATGAGGCGCGCGATGGCGCTTGGCCCGTCCGATATCCAGTATTTCGAAGTCGATGCAAGCGACTGCGCGCCGTTACCCAGATCGAAAAATTATCAAGTCATGCATGTTCCGGTGACGGAGGACGTTTCCGACCTCGAGAACTCGGATTACTTGGTTCGGCATCGCGCCGACGGTTCCCTCGAAATCGACAGCCCGAACAATGTCGTTTTCCGCCCCGACGCTCGGCCGGCGCATGAGCTTTTCTACGATCGAATCTTCAAATTCATCTACTGTTCCGACGCCTTCGCGGTGCGGGTCCTGCGGGCGGGCTGCTCCGGCGCGTTTTTTTTCGATCCCTCTTGCTGGTCCGGCGTGGGCAACCAGCGCATCCGCACGCTTCGCGGGGTCGAGGAGATCATTAAATGGAATCCCGTCCTGAATATCCCGCGCACCAAGCTGATTGATGAAATTCCCCTGAAACCGGATTTCGCGGAGCCATGAGGCCAATCGTGAAGATGTTCTGGATGCCCACACCATGGCTGCAGAATTGGCTCGACGCAGGTCGGTTGCTGGGGCGCTGAGGCGGCCTATGAAGAGATATTGGATGTTCGTGTATTGGCTGTACCTCCGCGACGCGGACAGGCTTGTGAACCATTGCACGGTTTCGCGCGTCTCGGAGCCGTGCGGGGAAGGACCGATTGCGGGACGGTTTTTGCGAGGCCGGCTACCCTCAGCGAAGCTCGCCTTGACGCTCGAGACTTTCGATCGCGATTGCTTCTACTGGGGCAGTTTCACGTTCGTGTCGGAGAAAATGAGAAACGCCATGGCTCTCGGCCCCTCCGACATCCAATATTTCGACGTTGATGCGAGCGAGTCCGCGCCTCTGCCGCGATCAAAAAACTATCGAATCTTGCATATTCCTGTGACGGAGGACGCGTCTGATCCGATAAACTCAGACTACATTTGCCGTCACCTTCCCGATGGCTCCACCGTCCAGACCGGCATGCCGCTCCGCGTCGTCTTTCGCCAAGATGCCGAGCCGGCGCACGAAATTTTCTACGATAAGCTTTTCAGGGTCATTTACTGCACCGATGAATTCGCGCTGCGAATCTTGAAGGCAGGCTGCCCTGGCGCGTATTTTTTCGATCCGTCCCATCCCCGCGGCAACTTCGAACGGTTGCGCACGCTGCGCGGCGTCGAGGAGATCGTCAGATGGAACAAGAGGATCTTCCGCACCAAATTGGTCGAGACGATCCCCTGAAAGGGGCTCCTGCAGAATCGTGAGGCGAGACATGAAGACATTCTGGGTGGTCACGCCCTGGTTCCCGCACTGGGAAAATCGAAAAGGTCTCTGGAGCGGCTACGAATTCTGGAACGCCGCGGAGTTATTGCCCTTGCTTCCCGCCGCCGGAGAATTTGGCGCAGCGTTGCCAATCGCCCGGCTTGAATTCACTCGCGAGGATTTCGGCGAGGATTGCTTCCGATTGGGCAAGTTCATGTTCGTCTCGGAGGAAATGAGACGCGTCATGGCACTCGGCCCCTCCGATATCCAGTATTTCGACGTCGATTCCAGCCAATCCGCGCCGCTGCCGCGCTCGAAGCGCTATCAACTCATGCATGTCCCGGTGGCCGAGGACGTCACCGATCCGGCACGCTCGGACTACCAGTTCCGGCATCGTCCCGACGGCGATGAGCTGTGGGGGACCCCTGACGCTGTCGCCTTCCGTCCGGACGCCGAGCCGGCCCATGAGCTTTTCTACGATCGGTTTTTCAAGATCGCTTTGTGCACGGACGAGTTCGCGTTGCGCGTTCTGCGGGCCGGCTGCACCGGAATGCGATTTTTGGATCCGACCCAGCTTAATCACACTGGAAGGTACCACCGTACGCTTCGGGGCGTCGAGAAGACGGATGAATGGGACCCGGTGCGGAAGGTTTCCTACGCCAAGTTGATTCGGGAGATTCCCTGAAACGCTCTTTTTGCTCTCTGCGCGAACCCGGTTCGACGATGGCCCAAGCTCACCTCGTCTGAATCGCGGGCGGGTCTTTGCGCAACATGAGGGCGCCAAAAAGTCATACTGGCAAAAGCGCGAACAGAGGCGCATCGCAGCAACGCCCATTTCTTATTATTCGTTCTCCGGCGGAGCCATCATCGTTCGCCCTTCAACGGCGCCAGGGGGCAGGGCGGCGTTTATACTACGGGTACTGCATTGAGGGCCGAAATGACAAAATTGCACTTGCTCACGCGACGCATCCGAGGCGCGCGCCTCGGCCTCAGTGAAGCCAGTGCAATGCTGCGGCCGGACTCGAAACCGGCTGGTGGATCGGGTTAGCGCACCGAGCATCAACCTCAAGAGGCCAGGTTCGTGCGGATCAGAAGGGCACAAACATGGCCAAGCGCGAGCGGCCTGAGCTAAAGGCGCCGACGGTCTTTTTCGTCCTGGCGCAGAATGCGCCGCGCGATTGACGACGCGAAGAATTGACCGATCGTTGGCGATAGTTGTCGAAGCCGAGCAAAATTCGAATCGCGCAAATTTTCCTTTGAAATCAAGAGCGGAAAATTCTGACGGCCCGGTAGTCGAGCTTCGATCGTCAGGGAAAGATTTTGCTCTTAAAAATCATCGAGTTGCGATGCATTGAAAGAATCGAGTGGGAGTGAAGGGGATTACTGTGGAGTAGTATCGGATAGCAGAGGACGCTCGAGCAAATCCCAGGCCATCGATAGCAATCGATAAATTCTAGGCGACCCGCAGATCTGCCGCTCTGTCGGGCGTCTCCCCGCTCTTCGAACGGCGCCCATACGCCGTCAGGCCCACCCCAACCTTCGCGAATTTGTGGCCTTCAAACATTCGGTCGCGCGCGGCTCAAAAAAGTTAGCGCGCGACCAGTTATCGGCGTCGGTCATACGGTCGTAGATCGATGACTGCTCCTTCTTGAACAAATCCTCGAAGATGAGCTGGCGCCAGGTGCGGCCGCGTGCGTGCGCCAGCCAGCCATCCTCGTTGAGCTTTCCCAGCGTGACGGGTGCGAACCCGACGTATTTGGCCAAATCCGCAACCAGAGCGATCGCGTCCTCGTCGTCGCTCCACAGAAAGACGAAGCGGCAACGCTTCCACGCTTGTGAGAGCTGATCTCACTGTAGCGCGGATGACTCAATGTCAGAGCTTCACGAACCGATAGGCGAAGCGATCGGTCTCGCCCTTGATCGAGGGATCGAACACCTTGATCGTGTGCGAATCGGCCTTGTTCGCGAGCATGGCGCTTTCAGCGTCCATGACGAAGCCGGCCGCCTCCACCTCCTCGCGAACGGATGCAGGCTCAATCCGATGCAGCGTCTGGGCGTCGCTCGCGCCCGCCCCCGCGGCGGCGGCGTGGTCGACGATGACGTAGCGCCCACCGGGCTTCAGCCGCTCGTAGACGGCTCGATTGAAGTCGGTCGCCGTCGCGCCCTTGGCCTGGATCAGCGCGGTGTGGAGATCGTGATAAAACAGGTGCAGCCATAGGACATCGGCTGGTTGGGTGACCTCCGACATCGCCACAAGGTCCGCCGAGACGGCTTCGACGTTCTCTCGGCCCGGCTCCTTCGCGAGCGTCCGCATGCGGCCGACCGGATCGTTCTTGAAGTGGGCGACTTCGGCCGGCACGAAGCTATAGACCCGTCCTTCGGGTCCCACCACGTCGGAGAAGAGACGGGTCCAGTCGCCGTCGCCTGGGTAAACGTCGATAACGGTGGAGCCCGCACCGACTCGTGCGAACCGGATCAACTCGGATAGTTTGGATTGGTCGTACATCGGGATCTCCTTTACGGTTGAGCATTTGACGAGCGCGCGGCGTGCGAGGGGGCGAACCACGGCTGATCCACCGTCTACCCGAGCCGATGGCTGCAAAGGGCCAGCGCTACGCAGGCCCGGACGCGTCCACCTGCGAGGCGCGGGCCAGCGCTTGCGTGTCGACGTATTCCCGGATGTTGGTCAGTCTACCGTCCCGGACCGTGATGGCGAAGATCCAGTCGTCCTTGAACGGCTTGTTCGTGGCTTTGATTTTCCCGGTAGCGACGCCGACGACGAGAACCCGGTCTCCCTGCGCCACGAACTCCCGGGGTTCCGTGAACGTTTCTATCGACTTGGATGCCGTCTCAAGCAAATCCGCCAGCTCGGCGCGCCCGTGGCGCGTTCCGGCCAGCGGCCAGTCCTCGCCCGGAATGATCCACTGGATGTCTTCGGCGACCAGCGCCAGCAGACCCTCCTTGTCGCCGCGGGCGATGGCGGCGAAGAAGTCCTTCACGGTCTGGATGTTCTTCTCAAGGCTCATGGGAATTTCTCCATTTCGCACGGATCGCATCGCGCTTGATCCGATCCGTGCATCGCGGCCTGCCGGTTGGCGTGTCGTGGTCATCAGTCGAACTTGACCAGGTCCATAAAGATCAGCCGACCCCAGCTATTTCCGCGCGCCTGCACAAGCAGCCCACCTTCCGACAGCCCGCCAAGGTTGATCGGCGAGAAACCGAGATTTTCCGCGAGCGCACCAATCTCCGCTGCGGCAGCGTCCTCGTCGCTCGCCAGGAACACGACTCTCCTGCCACCGTGTACGGCCGGATTTTGGTCGAGGATGGCAGCGCCCAAGTGGTTGAAGCCTTTGACCAGTTTTGCACCAGAGAAGGCCTGCGCGACGAACTTGGAAGAAGGCTGTCCTCCCAGTTCCTCAGGGGGCACGCCGTAGGCATTGGTCACATCGATGATGGTCTTTCCCTGCCACGTGGGCAACGCCTTCGCGACATCCGGATGCGCCCCGAAACGGACCGCCAAAAAGATGATGTCCGCCTTGACGGCTTCCGCCAATGTTTTGGCAATGATCGTGGGTCCGATCGCGGCCGCTTCGGATGCAAAGCTTTTCGGGTCGCGGGTGGTTGCCACGGACACTTCGACGCCCTTGCGGGCGAACGCCTTGGCAAGAGCGTGGCCGATCTTGCCGAAACCGATTATTGCATAGCTCACAGTGCTTCTCCGATCTTGTGTTAACGCCGGGGGGTCAGACCTGCGCCATGCCTCCATCGACGGCCAAATCCATGCCGGTGATGTAAGAACTTTCATCGGAGGCGAGGAACGCGACGGCAGCCGCGATTTCCTCGGGCATGCCTCTGCGACCCATTGGGATCTGCGTGGTGAACTGTGCGACCGCTTGCTCGGCCTGTTCAGCAGTAAGGCCCGTCGTCGTCGCTAAGGCGGGGGTATCGATTGCTCCGGGGCTCATCACATTCACGCGGATTTTGCGGTCTTTTAGCTCCAGTGTCCAAGCGCGCGCAAAGTTGCGGACGGCCGCCTTACTCGCGGCGTAAGCACTGAACCCTGGAAGCCCCAACACGTTCGACACTGAAGAATTCAGGATAATCGAACCGCCGTCATTGAAGAGGGGAAGGGCCTTCTGCACCGTAAAGAACAGACCTTTCACGTTCACATCGAAGGTCTGGTCGAAATGAGCCTCGGTAGCGACCGCGAGCGGTGCGACTGTCCCCGCGCCCGCGTTCGCGAAGAGAATGTCGATGTGACCGTGTTTCTCTTTCACCACGGCATAGAGGCGGTCCAGATCTTCCAGGCGCGACACGTTGCCGACAACCGTCGTAACGTTTCTCGTGATGAAGGCCGCGGCCTCCTTCAGCTCTTTCTCTCGTCGCCCGGTGATCACGACGTGCGCGCCTTCTTCCACGAAGCGCTTGGCCGTGGCCAACCCAATCCCACTGCTGCCGCCCGTAATGACAGCGATCTTACCTTCGAGTTTTTTCATAATCTTTTTCCTTTCGTTGTACATAGGCTAGGCCCGGGACCGCGCCGGGGTCAGAGTTGCGCCAGGCCGCCGTCGACGGCGACCTCGCTGGCGGTCATGAAGCTGCTGTCCGACGACGCGAGAAAGGCGGCCGCGGCCGCGATCTCCGCCGGATCGGCCATGCGCTGGAGCGGAGTCATCGCGCCGTAGGCCTTCTGGCCCTCCTCGCCCAGTGCTTCCTTTGCGAGTTCGGTCGCCGTCGCCCCGGGCGACAGCACGTTTACGCGGATGCCTGTGCCCTTCAGATCCTCCGCCCAGGTCCGCGCGAGGTTGCGTACGGCCGCCTTGCTTGCGCTGTAGGCCGTGAATCCAGGGGCGCCCGTAGTTCCGGCGCTCGATCCGGTCAGGATGACCGAACCGCCCTTGCCCATCAGCGGCAGCGCCTTCTGGACGGTGAAAATCGTACCCTTCACATTGGTGTCGAAGGTCTCGTCGATGTGCTTGGCGGTGATCTCGCCGAGCTTAAGCTGGCTTCCCACCCCGGCATTGGCGAAGACGATGTCGAGGGTTCCGCGCTCGGCCTTCGCCGCCGCGTAGAGTCGATCGAGGTCGGCCTCATCCGCGACCGAGCCCTTCACCGCGCGGGCATTGGGCCCGAGTTCGGCCATAGCGGCGTCAAGCGCTTCCTGCCGGCGGCCGAAAATGAAGACGAAGGCGCCCTCCGCGATGAAGCGCTTTGCCGCGGCGAGGCCGATGCCGGTAGCGCCGCCGGTGATCACGGCGGTCTTTCCATTCAGTCTGGTCATGACGTGTATCTTTCGTTTTCGGAGTCTCAAGTCTTTGGCTGTGCGGGGAAGATCCCCGAGAGCCTCAACATGGGTCTGTCGGAGTCAGGCGGTGAGTGCGCAATCGCGCACATCGGTGGTGCAAAATCGATCCGGCTCGACGACTGATCGCGCGCAATGCGGCTCGACGTGCTAGAAACGCGCTTCTGAGAACGCACCACATGGTGCGAGGTTGCACCATGATCGACTGGGATGACGTTCGCCACTTTCTTGCCGTCGCGCGTGGAGGCTCAGCGCGGGCCGCCGCCGAGCGCCTCGGGGTGAATCACGCGACCGTGCTGCGACGCATCGCCCAGCTGGAGGAACGCCTCGGGGCGCACATGTTCGAAAAGCTGCCTTCGGGCTACCGCCTGACGGCTGCGGGCGAGGAGGTCCTCGAACTCGCGAACCAGATGGAAGCGTCGTCGCACCAGTTGGAGACGCGCGTCTTCGGGCGCGACCAGGGCGTGCGCGGGCTTCTGCGGGTGACGCTGGCGCCGCCCCTCGCGAACCACCTGCTCATGCCGGACTTCGCCGATTTCGCACGTCTGCATCCCGACATCGAGATGGAAATCTTGTCGTCCGGCGAGCTGGCGAATCTGACCAACCGAGAGGCCGACGTCGCGATCCGCGTCGTCTACGACCGCAAAACCCTGCCGCTCAACCTTCACGGCCTGAAGGGACCGGAGGTGTTCGGCGGCGTCTACATGTCCCGCGATCGACTAGCCGCGTGGCGCGCGGGCGCGCCTGATCCCATCCGGTGGATTGTCATAAGCATTCATGGAATTCCGGATTGGGCCAGCGAGGGTGAGGTTGGCGCCACGGGGGTTCCGTTCAGGACCACGGACGGGGAGGCGCAGATCGTTGCTGTACGGCAAGGGCTCGGGATGACGACACTGCCGTGCTTCGTCGGAGATGCCGACCCCCTGTTGGTGAGGGCGCCCGGCGCCGACCTGCACATGTACGGAACGGTTTGGCTTCTCACACAGGGGGAGACACGCAAGACGAAGCGCGTGCGGCTCTTCACCGAGTTCGTATCCCGTAGGCTCGCCGCGTACGCGCCGCTTCTCGCGGGACTGTCCATATCGCGCGACTGACGCCCGGCAAGTCATCGGCGACGCTTGCCGTAATCCTGTCGGAAGCCGAGCCGCGATCGCTTCAAGCGGCGTCGTTCGATCCCCAGCCGAACCGTTCGGATCTTTTTTGAATACGGACCGTGCTCGGCGACGGTGGCGGCGATGGCCGACAACGCCGATGCGTCGGATTGGACGTCAAGCTCGACCGCTCGAAGATTTACCTCATGCTCTTGTGCATAGGCCGTGACTTTGTCTGCCTGCTCGGCATTCTTGCCGTTCAACCCGCGCATGGACGTTGACCGTATGCCCTGACGCCGCGAGGGCATTGGCCATCAGGCGGCCGAAGCCGCTCGATGCGTCGGTGATGACGATGACGTGCTTCACGATTGTTGCTCCTTAGATTACGCCGCCGTTCGCGCGCACGATCTGGCCGTTGATCCAGCCGCTGTCCGGCCCAATCAGCAGCGAGACGACGCGCGCGATGTCGTCGACTTCGCCCAGACGGCCGAGCGGGTTCATCTGCTTGATGCGATCGAGCGTGGCCTGGTCCTTACCTCTAAGGAAGAGCTCGGTGGCGACCGGCCCGGGCGCAACGGCGTTGACGGTGATCCCTCGAGATCCGAGCTCTTTCGCAAGGATATGCGTCAGGGCTTCGACCGCCGCCTTGGTGGCCGCATAGACACCGTAGGTTGGCTGGTAGAGCCCCACGACGCTCGTGGAGAAGTTCACGATACGGCCGCCGTCGCGCAGCCGCTTTGCCGCCTCGCGGAGCCCATTGAACGTGCCCTTCAGGTTGGTCGCAATGGTCTGGTCGAAGGTCGCGTCATCAAATTGCGCCACGGGCGCCAGCTTCATGATGCCGGCGTTGTTCACCAGCACGTCGACCACGCCATAGGCCGCCTCGGCGGAATCGAACATCCGCTTCACCGCTAGCGGGTCGCTGACATCGGCCAGGAAAGAGGTGGCGCGACCTCCGGTTCTCTCGATCTCGTCGACCAGCTTGGCGGCCGCGCTGGCGCTGCCTGCATAGTTCACGATGACCGTGAGGCCATCGCTCGCCAGCCGCCGGGCGATGGCGGCTCCAATGCCGCGAGACGCTCCGGTGACGATCGCGACCCTATTCGTTGACGCAGTCATTGTCGTTGGTCCTTTGTCGGGTTTCTGCGCCACCGAAGCGCGCACGGATGTCGGCTTGTTGCGGCCTATTTCAATCTTTCGCTCGATAGTTCTCCGGGATTACAAACACCTCGTCGGCGCGTGCATAGCCGCCGTCCTTGACCTCTTCGATCAGAACCATGGTGTGCGGGCGAGCAGCCTCCGAAAAATATTCGACAAGCATCGCTGTCGTCCGATGGACGATCTCTTCTTTCTGAGCGCGGCTCAGTGCGGCCTCAGGGACCTTGAAATTAGCAAATGGCATGATCTTTACTCCTGTTGGTTGGTTGATCTGACGATTTGGACGCCGTTGCGCAGTCGCCGACTGACGGTCAGAGTTCGCGGCCGATGTGCCGATCGATTGAATAGGCGCCGCCGCCGTGGACGGGGATCAGCAGGATGACAAAGCCCAGCATCAGAGGGATTCGATGCCGCGGTCGATCCACGCCGCGGTTCGCTGTCCAAGGCGACCGCGCCGCCCTGTCTGCATTTCATTCGCCATTTCCCCCTCCTTCGGTCTCTGGCCTCAGGGACGAAAGTAGTCGTTTTAAAATTTAGGGGTAGAAAGCCTATCTCAACATCACCATTTCAAAAAACATAACAATCTGCTACGGGACGGGGATGGATCGCATCGGCGTTATGCGGCTTTTCGTCAGAATTGTTGATCGTGGGAGCTTCGCTCAGGCCGCGAGGGATCTGCAGGTTCCGCGCCCAACCGCCACCCATGCGATCCAGCGCCTGGAGACGGATCTCGGCGTTCGGCTGCTCGAACGGACAACCCGAAATGTGCGCCCGACGCTCGATGGCGCGCTCTACCACGAACGTTGCATTCGGCTCCTCGCGGACCTCGATGAGGTGGAAAGCGTATTCAAGAACGCCGAACCCAGGGGCCCGCTTCGCGTGGATTTGCAGGGAACCATCGCACGGTTTTTCGTACTGCCTGCGCTGCCCCGGTTCATCGCGCGCTATCCCGGGATCTCGCTGAGCCTCAGCGAGGGCGACCGGATGGTCGACCTCATAACCGAGGGCGTCGATTGTGTTGTCCGCGCCGGTGAGCTCTCGGATTCATCTCTTATCGGTCGCCGCATCACCGTGTTCGAGCAACTCACTTTGGCGAGCCCGGCCTATCTTGAGCGCCATGGCGTTCCGTCAACGCCAGACGATCTCAATGGCCATCGGATGGTCGCCTATAAGGCTTCGGCGACCGGGCAACCCTATCCGATGGAATTCGAAAAGGATGGTCGGGAATGGGAGATCCCTTTGCCTTACGAGGTCGTCGTTCGAGGCGCTGAAATCTACACCGCGTCGGGCGTCGCTGGATTGGGGTTGATACAAGTCCCACGCTATCGCGTAGAGCATCAGATCGCAGCCGGGCAATTAGTTCCGGTGCTCGAAGCCTTCCCGCCCAGGTCGATGCCAGTGTCCGTGCTTTATCCGCAGAGCCGCCATCTCTCTTCGCGGATCCGGGTTTTTATCGACTGGTTGACGGAGATATTTCGGGCCTCTCAGCCCTAGCTGGGAGTAGGGGAAAGGGATACTGCAGAGGGCTTTAGCGAAGTAAATCGCAGGAAGAACAATAGTTTGCGACCCGTCCAATTTGCTATCGGTCGGGCATTGTCAATCAAAAGCATGCTCGATTAAATAATTGACCTTGTTGCAGTTGTTGAAAAGGCGCGTCGTGCCCCCGAAGGGGTGGCGGATGAATATGACGGGATACCCGACGGTACTATTCGCAAACGCCAAATCAGGAAGACGAGATGACGTTTGACGCAATCGCTTTGAACATCCCCTGTTGATCGACTGCGAACATCTCGCTTTGGGGTAGCTCTCGAAGCCGAACCTCTCCGGAAGCATCCCCGATGTTTGCTATCTTTCTCGGCAACGCGTTCGTCTGACCGACCGACCGTCATCGAGACAAATCCCGCTGTTACGTCACTGACTTCTGAGAAGCGGCCGCGTAATTCTTCGCGACATCCGAGAATCTCATGCGCAAATATTCCAGCACCGGATCGCTGTCGTTACTTTGGCGCCGCTGGAACATCTCTCGTATGGAGGGGATCAAAATCGGAAGCTCGATCACCCTTAGCGGGAACTGACGTGCGAAGACGGAGGCTTGCCGACGATGAAGCGTCGCGATCCGCTTCGTGCCCACAATGAAATAGGGAAGCAGCGCGTAGCTGCGAACTGTGACCCCTGTCGCCTTCTGAAGACCGCTCTGTTCCAAGAATCATTCGTCACGCGTCTGCCCGCTTTCGCACTGCAAGCGAACCGACACGTGAGGAGAAGGGCGATATTCTTCAATGGTCAGCCTGTCGACCGGGGCCTCGTTGCTGATGTCGCCAAGAGCGAATACTCGACCCTCTTCCTCCATGAGGAGTTGCGGCGTCACTTTGACACGTCCCGCCGCGTTGAGGCGGTCGGAAAAATCGGCGCGCAAATATTCGATCGAGCAGATTTCGCGAATCGAATCGAACTTTCGCTTTCGTTCGAAATGGGCGATTAACAAGGCGTCGAGGAGAAAAGCGGGGAGAGTCGTCGTGTCCAACGAAGAGACGTCAACTGAACGTCTCGATCATCTGCGGGCCGACCAGGTGGATGCGCTTTATCATCGCATGTCGCCCGGCACCTTTGGCGGACTGATCGCCGGCACAGTGCTCTCGGGCATGCTCGTCCACATGGACGCCATCACGCTCAACATGGGACTCGCCTTTCTTGCAATTCTTGCAGCGCAATCAGCCGCGCGCTTCTTTCTGGTCCATGCCTATCACGCATACAAGCCGGCCGTCGTCGCTTGGCGGCATTGGGCGCTGGGCGCCTGCGCAACCGCGCTTGCGGGCGGGCTGTCCTGGGGCCTCGGTTCACTATTGTTGCTGAATTCGGCCCACCCCGAACTACAGATGTTGGTTTTTCTCGTCTGCGCCGGCATGGCCGCCGGGGCGATCACCGCTTTCGCGACCTATTTGCCGGCCTATTATATGAGCCTGTTCTCCATCATGACGCCGACCATGGTCTGGTCGGCTGCCCAGGGCGATGCGCTACATTGGACCTATGCCGTACTTGCGTCGCTTTGGGTCGTCGTTATTGCGATTCTGGCCAGAACATTCAGTCAAATACTCGACAAGTCCTTGCAATTGCAATTTGAGAACCTGGATCTCGCCATCGCCGCGCGGCGTCAGAAGGAGTTGGCGGAAGACGCCAATATCGCCAAGTCCCGCTTTCTCGCCGCCGCAAGCCATGATTTGCGGCAGCCGGTCCATGCGCTCGGTTTGTTTGTCGAAGCGCTGCGGGGCCGCGAAATGGACGGTGAGAGCCATAGGTTGGTCGGCCAGATTGGCGCCTCCATCGCCGCGCTCGACGGTCTCTTCGTCTCGCTCCTGGATATTTCGCGTCTTGATGCGGGCGTCGTTGAAAGCCGCCCGAGCGAATTTCCGATACAGCCTCTTCTCGAGCGCATCTGTCGCGACGAAGCGCCGGAAGCTGAGCGCAAGGGCATCGCGCTGACGTTGGAGCCTTGTTCGATGAACGTTCGAAGCGACCCGGTCTTGCTCGAACGAATCCTCCGCAATCTTGTTTCCAACGCCGTTCGCTATACCGACAACGGACGCGTCCTCGTTGGTTGCCGCCGCGGCGAACGATTGAGCGTTGAAATCTGGGACACCGGCTGCGGCATTGCGCAAGATCATCGCGACCTGATTTTTCAAGAGTTCTACCAGATAGGCAATCCGGAACGAGATCGGACGAGAGGCTTGGGATTGGGCTTGGCGATTGTGCGGCGCCTCACCGCCATTCTGGAAATACCGCTGTCGTTCCGTTCCCAACCGGACAAGGGAACGGTTTTCAAACTATCGCTTGCGCCAGGAGCCGCCGATCAAGCGATTCCGGCGCCAACCGAAGAACTGAATTCGGGTATGTTGAGCGAGCGTTTCATTGTCGTGGTCGATGACGAACTGGCGATCCAGGACGCTATGCGCGCAGTACTGACGGCGTGGGGGCATTCCGTTGTCGTCGCCGGGTCGTCTCAGGAAATGCTGGAGCGGGTCGCCGAGCGGTCTGTGCGGCCCGATCTGGTCATTTGCGACCTTCGATTGCGTGGCGACGAAAACGGGCTCGATGCGATTCAGCGGTTGCGATCGAAGTTTCGTGAGAATATTCCAGCGATTCTCATCACGGGCGACACCGAATCCGACCGGCTGAAACGCGCGGGTCAGAGTGGTTGCTTCGTGATGCACAAGCCAGTTTCGAATAGCCGCCTGCGCGCCGCGATCAGCAATCTGACGATGTCAGACGCGCCGCTTCAAGTTTAGATCAGAGCGGCAAGCCTTGCCGCATCGACGGCCTGCGCGCGGTTGGAAACGCCAAACGCTTTGAAGATCGCCGTGACATGCGCCTTTACAGTCCGTTCGGCGACCAGCAATTCGCGGCCGATTTCCTTATTCGACAATCCACGAGCCAGAAGCCGCAACACATCGATCTGACGGTCGGTCAGAGGATTGGAGGATCCGTCAATGCGGTTGAGGCCGTCGCCGCCGACATTAGACGCCGCTTCTTTTAGCATGAGGGGTGGAACATACACCTCACCCGACAGAACCAGCTTCAACACGGACATCAGCGTCTGCGGGCTCGACGATTTGGGCACATAACCAAAGGCGCCGGCGGCGAGCGCCCTCCTGACGTCCGCCGGGTCTTCGGAGGATGATAAAAGGATCACCGGCAAGTCCGGACGGCGCCTGCCGATTTCGCGTAGCGCGGACATACCGCTTTCTCCCGGCATATTGAGATCCAGAAACACGGCATCGAGATCGGGATGAGTATCGACTTCAGTCATCCCCTCTGCGGTCGTCGCAGCCTGAACGACGACAATATCTGAACCCGGTCGCGCGAGGAGAGCGGCCAGACCTGCGCGCACGATTGAGTGGTCATCGATGATCAGCAGTTTCATGGCCCCGACTATATCCCCTATTGGAAGTGAGGCCGCAACGCGCCCAAAGGGTTATGCGTCCCTGCACGCAATTGAGAATATGACAGACTGTCCAGACAGCAACGGGATGTTCGCTGTTCTGTTCGTAAGCGACTGGAAGACGCGTGAGGAAACGACCAATGTCAATTGAACTTGGGTCTTAGCACCCGCGAGGTTGGTCTTAAGACTTCAATAGCACTTCGAAAGACTTGTGCGGGGCGAGTCGAGGATGCCAATGCTGAAAAACTATTCCGTGGAAGCGGTTAAGCGGTATGCGATCGCCTCAACGATAGCGGTCGACGTCGCTCCCGGGTGGATGAACTTTAGTCCAAGGCGCAAAGGGAAGCGGTATGCTCGCCCGTTTGAAGCGACAGGTGACGTTGGGGGCGCGCAAGCGCGCTCTTCTGGGCGGTTCGGCTTTTTTGCCGCTGGCTTTGGGGATGTTTGGGACGCCGGCGGCGATGGCGCAGGCGGTCAATATGGGCCAGTCGCCTGGCAATCTGATCCTGGCCGCCGGCCGTACGGCGACGACGATCGGCGTCTCCGGACGCACGACGACGATCACCACCTCGACGCTGAGCGGCGGCAACGCCTATAATTCGTTCTCGCAGTTCCGCGAAGGCCGGGGCAACACCGTCAATCTGATCGTCCCCGGTTCGGCGAAGAACCTCGTCAATGTGGTGACGAGCGGTCCGGTCGACATTCAGGGCGCGCTCAATTCCTATAAGAACGGGGTGATTGGCGGCAATGTGATCTTCGCCGATTCCTACGGCTTCATTGTGGGCGCGTCGGGGGTGGTCAATGTCGGCTCGCTGTCGGTGGTGACGCCGACGCAGAAGACGATCGATCAACTGATCAGCCCTGACGGGGTGGTGAACAATGGGCTGGCGAGCCAGTTGATT
>NZ_LMUI01000059.1:0-105433 GCF_009765995.1 Methylocapsa sp. S129 | reverse complement strand
CGCCCCGCCGACGATGGCGCCGCCGCAACCGATTTTGCCGCCCGCCGTCGCAGCGGGGCGGCCATTGATGAACACATTGGGCGATCCTTGGACGACGGGGCTTCCATCCCTAGCCGTATCGCCTTGCCGGGCAGCCGAAGCGCCGCCGATCGAGACGTCCGGACTGCCGCCGACGACAGGGGTCTGGGCATGGGCGCCGGCGAAGGGCGCCGCGAAAGCCGCGATTAGAAGAAACATTGTTGACCGCATCCATTTCACTCCGACGGAGGCGCCTGTCGCGACACTCTAGCAAATCCCTGCATGTATTCGCGGATTGAATTATAATCGGATCTCCCGCGTCCGCATTGATCCGCGATTTTCTGAGCGACGTGAAGAGGGAGCTGAGGCGATGAAGGAAGTTATCCTGCACGTCAGGGATACCGATGTGTTTTTTGCTGACGCGGAGGAAATGGCGCGCCGGCTCGATCGGGGCCAGACCAAGAGCGCGCCCGCCAGATTCGCCTTCGAGAGCATGGAAGGCCTGTTGAAAGTCCTGACGGCCAATCGTTGGGCGTTGCTGCGCGCCTTGCGGCATTTGGGGCCGGCCTCGGTCCGCGCCTTGTCCAAACATCTCGCCCGCGACTATCGCGGCGTTCACGCCGACGTGGCGCTTCTTGTCGAAGCCGGACTGATCGCGCGCGATAGCGACGGGCTCATTTACGTGCCGTGGTCGCGCATCGCCGCGGAAATGGCGCTCGACGCGGCGGCGTGAAACCAAGCCCACGCATCCACGATTTCAGGGAAGCGGCTCGTCATGCCATACACCTATTGCTCGTCCTGAGAAGCCGCCATGCTCTCCCTTCGCCTTCCGCCAGAAATCGAAGATCGCCTCGACGCCCTCGCCGAGCGCACGGGTCGCAGCAAGAGCTATTATGCGCGCCAAGCGATCCTCGAACATCTCGACGATCTCGAGGACGTCTATCTCGCCGAGCGCGAAATGGACGCGATCCGATCTGGCGTCGCCAAGGCAATTCCCTTGGACGAGCTGATGAAGCGCTATGATCTGACGAATTGAGTTTTCGCCGTCGTCTGAACGGAATCTCGAGCGGCGCGGCCGCTTAGTGGCGTAGGGTCTATTGAGGTCTTCCCGCGAGTGGGGCGCGGACTTCGACAATCCCGCTCAGGCGCCTGCCGCGCTCGCCTTTTCGATGAGGAACACGATCCGGCTTTCCAAATGTTCGGTGGCCGCGATGCGGTCGCCGGTCTCGCGGATGAGATGGGGAATGTCGATGGCGGCGAGCGGGTCGGTGCAATGGACCTGCAGGAGATCGCCCGGCATCAGGCGCGCGAGCGCCTTGCGGGTCTTCAACGCCGGCAAAGGACAATTCAGTCCGATCAGGTCGAGCTTGGTCGTCGCCATGGCTTCGACGATGGGGGAGGGGGCTCGCATCGTCAAGCGGCGCGGCAGCCGCCGCGCCGAAACAAAATATTGACGGAACGCGGATTTGCTTCAGAGATGCCGGCATGAATGACAGGCCTGTGACGCTTGGCGTCATCCTCGCCGGCGGTCTCGCGCGGCGCATGGGCGGCGGCGACAAGCCGATGCGCAGGATTGGCGCAAGCACGATTTTGGAGCGCGTCGCCGCGCGCCTCGCCCCACAATGCGACGGCCTCATCCTCAACGCCCATGGCGATCCCACGCGTTTTGAATCGTTGAGCCTGCCTGTCGTCGCCGACAATGTCGAGGGATTCGCGGGACCGCTCGCGGGCGTGCTGGCGGCGCTCGACTGGGCTGCCGCGCATAGACCCGATATCGCTTGGGTCGTCAGCGCGGCGGGCGATTGTCCTTTCCTGCCGCGCGATCTCGTTGCGCGTCTGCATGACGCGCGAACGGGCGCGGACGCGCAGCTCGCCGTCGTCGCCTCGGGCGGACGCGCGCATCCCGTGATCGGATTATGGAGCGTCGATTTGCGCGAAGACCTCCGCCATGCGCTCGTCGTCGAGGATTGCCGTAAGGTCGAGCGCTGGATGGCGCGTTATCGGCTCGCCACGGCGACATGGGCGAACACATCGCGCGATCCGTTCTTCAACGTCAACACGATCGCAGACCTTGCCGAGGCCGAGCGTCTCGCTAAGCTGGACGACGATTAAGGCGGACTGCGTCGACCAATCACTTGAGCGCGGATCGCAGCGCCAGAGCGACGATTGCAAAGACGGCCAGGCTCGCGCCGTAGAGGCCGACGAACCACAGCAGCTTGCGCATCAGTGATAGTGGGTTTCGTGGCCGACCTTGCCGCGAAACAGCCAGTAGCTATAGCCGGTATAGGCGAGGATGATCGGCAGCAGCACCACCGCGCCGACCAGCAGGAACCCCTGGCTGGCGGGCGGCGCCGCCGCCTGCCAGATCGAAATCGAGGGCGGCACGATCAGCGGATACATGCTGATCCCCAGACCCGCAAAGCACAGCACGAACCAGCCGAGCGCACAGAGGAAGGGCGTGAGATCGTGCTTCAACGAGAGCCCGCGCCAGAAGCCCCAGGCGAGCAGCGCGACCAGCAGCGGCACCGGCGCGGTCAGCGCGACGCCCGGCCAGCCGAACCAGCGCTGGAAGAACGAGGGGTTGAGCATCGGCGTCCACAAGCTGACGACCACGATGAAGGCCAGCACGACAACGCCCAGCGTGCGCGCATGACGCCGGCAGCGTTGCTGCAACGGCCCCTCCGTTCGCCAGATCAGCCAACAAGCGCCGAGCAAGGCATAGCCGGCCACCACCGCCAGGCCGCACAGCACGGTGAAGCCGGTGAGCCAGTCCCACCAGCCGCCGGCATAGGCGCGATTCTCCACCTTGACGCCTTGCAGCAGGCCGCCGAGCGCGAGACCCTGGCACAGAGCCGCGACGGTCGATCCTAGCGAGAACGCGAGATCCCAGCCTTGCCGCCCGCGGGGCGAGGATGCGCGGAAGCGAAACTCGAAGGCGACGCCGCGAAAGACCAGCGCGAGCAGCATGGCGATAATGACGGGATAAAGGGCGGGCATGATCGTCGCATAGGCGAGCGGAAAGACCGCGAACAGCCCGCCGCCGCCCAGCACCAGCCAGGTCTCGTTGCCGTCCCACATCGGCGCGATGGAATTGACCATCACGTCGCGCTCCTTATCCTCGTGTTCGACGGCGAACAGGATGCCGACGCCGAGATCAAACCCGTCGAGCACGACATAGGCGAGCACCGCGAAGGCGATGAGGCCGGCCCAGATCAATGGCAGATCGAGAGTCATGGCCTATTCCCCCGCCGTCGACGGCATAGGCGCGCCGGCGGCGGGCCCTGGCGTGAGGCCGGCGGCATGGATCGGCGCGCCCTGCGCCGGCCCCTCCTCGCCCGGATGCGGCGGCTTGGCCATAAGCTGCAGCAGGAATGCAATGCCGGCGGCATAGACGATGAGATAAACGACGACGAAGAACGCCAGCGAAGTCGCCACCCCGGGCAGGCCGATTGGCGACAGGCTGTCGGAGGTGCGCAGCAGGCCGTAAACCGTATAGGGCTGGCGCCCGACTTCCGTCGTGATCCAACCGCACACCAGCGCGATGAAGCCCGCCGGCGCCATCGCCACCATCATCCGCTGCAGCCAGCGCGCGCGATAGAGGCGCCCGCCGCGGCGCAGCCACAGGCTGACGAGGCCGATTCCCGCCATCAGGAAGCCGAGGCCGACCATGATCCGGAAGGTGAAGAAGATCACCGGCGCATAAGGCTGGTCGGCGCGCGGCCATTGTTTCAGGCCCGGCGTCTCGCCGTCGAGACTATGGGTCAGGATCAGCGCGCCCAGATAGGGAATGGCGATCTGATAGTCGGTGCGCTGTTCCTTCATATTGGGAATACCGAACAGGATTTCGGACGCGCCGCGCTCGGTTTCGAAATCGCCTTCCATCGCTGCGATCTTGGCGGGCTGATGGGCGAGAGTGTTGAGCCCGTGCAGATCGCCGACGACAATCTGCGCCGGCGCCGCCAGCGTCGCCATCCACAGCGCCATCGAAAACATGGTGCGCGCCGCCTGGTTCTGCGCGTCGCGCAGCAGGTGATAGGCGCCGACGCCGCCGACAAGAAACGACACGCACAAATAGGAGGCGAGCACCATATGCGGCAGGCGCACGAAGAAGGAAGGGTTGAAGATGATCGCCCACCAATCCTCCGGCATGAAACGCCCATCGGCGGCGATGGAATAGCCCGCCGGCGTCTGCATCCAGGAATTGGCCGACAGGATCCATGTCGCTGAAATCAACGTGCCGAAGGCGACAAGAAATGTCGCCGCGAAATGCAGTCCGCGCCCGACCTTGTTCATGCCAAACAGCATGACGCCCAAAAAGCCGGCCTCAAGGAAGAACGCCGTCAATACCTCATAGCCCATCAGCGGCCCGATGATCGGCCCCGCCTTGTCGGAAAACGCCGCCCAATTGGTCCCGAACTGATAGGACATGACCAGGCCGGAAACGACGCCCATGGCGAAGCCGATCGAGAATATCTTCAGCCAATATTGGAAGAGATCGAGATAGACCTGCCGCCCCGTCTTCAGCCACAGCGCCTCCAGCACGGTGAGATAGCTGGCGAGCCCGATCGAAAGCGCGGGGAAGACGATGTGAAAGATGACGGTGAAGGCGAATTGCGCGCGGGCGAGGTGGAATGCGTCTAGCGTGAACATGGCTATTTCGCCTCGATGCGACCGGGCCGCAAGTCGCGCTTCGCGCCGTCCGATTCCAATTCAAGGCGCGTATGGAAGCGCCTTGCTGGTCGAGCCGCGTCAGGGGGCAAATCCGGCCAGCGGCGTGTCTTGAATTGGTCCTTATATCAGATTATGCCGACGCGACGTGCGGCTAATTGGCCCGTTCGCAGGAGACGTCTCGTCGCTCCGCCGGCCGTCTATGCTCGAATGAAACCTTGCTTCACGCGCGTTGCGCGAATAATTGCCGCAGGCCTTTCAGCAGTCCGGGCTGTTCGCGCGACTCTCCCAGCGCGGTGAGAAAGCGCTCCGCCCAGCGGTCGATGTCGTTGGCGGCCAGATGGGCGAACATCCTGTGCTGGCGCGCTTTTCGATCGTCGAGCGGCATGTCGAGCGCGGTCTTGATCGCTTCGGCCATTCCTTCCGGCTCATGCGGGTTGACGATCACGGCGCCGTCGAGTTCCTGCGCCGCGCCGGCGAATTGCGAAAGCACGAGAACGCCGGGATCTTCGGGATCCTGCGCGGCGACATATTCCTTGGCGACAAGATTCATCCCGTCGCGCAACGGGGTCACCAGCGCCACCTGCGCTGTCCGGTAAAGGCCGGCGAGCGCCGCGCGCGTGTAGGAGCGGTTGACGTAACGGATCGGCGTCCAAGCGGCGTCGCCATGACGACCGTTGATCTGTCCGACAAGCGCGTTGATTTCCTGATTCATGGCCGCATATTCGGGCACTTCGACGCGGCTCTTGGGCGTCACCTGGAGGAAGGTGACCTTGCCCAGCCATTCCGGATATTTGTCGAGGAAATGGCCAAACGCCTGAATGCGGTGCGGAATGCCTTTTGAATAGTCGAGGCGATCGACGCCGAGGATGAGACGCTTGCCGCCCAGACTGTCGCGCAGCTCTCCGACCATGCCCGATCTCACCGCGTTGCGCGCCGCGCGCGCATAGATGGCCGTCGCGATCGAGACCGGGAATGAGGCGACCGTCACCCTGCGCCCGTCGATTTCAAACATCCCGGGCGCGCGCTTGGATTCGCTGCCCTGGATGGCGAAATAGCGGCCGAGATTTTCCGCGTCCTGCACGGTCTGCAATCCCACAAGGTCATAATGGCTGAGTGCGCCCATCGTCTGCCAATGTTGCGGCAGCGCCTCGAGAATATCGGGCGGCGGGCACGGGATGTGGAGGAAGAAGCCGATCGGATTTTGGTGGCCGCGCGCGCGCAGCTCTCTGGCGAGCGGCAGCAGATGGTAGTCATGGACCCAGATCGTGTCTTCGGGCGTGATGAGAGGGGACAAGGCGTCTGCGAAATGGGCGTTGACGCGCAGATAGCCGCCGAGATCTCCCGCGTTGAATTCCGCCAGATCGACGCGGTAATGAAGGATCGGCCAAAGCACCCTGTTGGCGAAGCCGTTGTAATATTCCTGAAAATCCGTCGCGGAAAGATCGAGCGTGACGTAGGTCCGCATTCGGCGGTGGACAATGGTCGGCGTGGGAATCGCGCCGTCCTCGCTGACCTTGCCGCTCCAGCCGAACCAGACGCCTTCGCGCTGTTTCAATGCGGCGTTGACCGCGACGGTCAAACCGCCCGCCTGCCGGGGCCCTTTGGAATCGGGGATATTGACTCGATTTGAAACCAAAATCAGACGCGGCGCCATGCATCCTCCCATTTCACTGAAAGTCGCATCGCCGAATTGATGATCGCGGCCATCGAATAGGTCTGGGGAATATTGCCCCACAGGACGCCGGTTTCGGGATGAATGTCTTCGGAGAGGATGCCGAAGGCGTTTCGACGTTCGAGCAGATCGGTGAACATGGCGCGAGCTTCGTCGAGACGGCCGAGTTCCGCAAGCGCATCGATGTACCAGAAATTACAAACCAGGAATGCGGTCTCCGGAGCGCCGAAGTCATCTTCATTGGTGTAGCGCATGATGCGGCCGTTGCGCTTCAACTCGCGCCCGACCGCCTCGAACGTGCCGATAAATCGCGGATCGTCGGGCGCCAGCAAACCCAATTCGGACAGGAGCAAAACGCTTGCGTCGAGGTCCTGGCCATCGAGCGCGCCCGCCAGCGCGCCCTTATTTTCGTTCCAGGCGCGCGCCAGAATCGGCTCGCGCAACTCGTCCGCATGACTGCGCCAATACGCGGCCCGGCCATCGATTCCCAGCCGCGCTGCGATTTGCGATAGCCGGTCGCACGCCGCCCAGCACAAAGCGGCCGAATGGGTGTGGATGCGTTGGCGTCCACGATATTCCCATATGCCGGCGTCCGGCGTCAGCGCCAGTCGCAGCGCCCGTTCGCCCAGCGGTTCAAGCGCTTTAAACAGCGGCTCGTCGCCCATTCGGGGCAGACGCTCGTCGACGAACATTTGCGTCGCCGCGAGAATGACGCTGCCATAAACGTCGTGCTGACTTTGTATTTCGGCGAGGTTGCCCACGCGGACCGGCCCATTGCCTTGAAACCCCGCGAGATCGGGCGCGATTTCTTCGGTCAGCCTGTCGCCAGGGACGATCGAATGAACGGGCTTCAGCGGCGTATCGAGGTCGGCGGCGACGGTCAGAATATAATTGATATAAGCTTCCATGGTCTCGGTCGCGCCGAGCCTGTTCAGCGCCTGGACGACGAAATAGGCGTCCCGCAGCCAGCAAAAACGATAATCCCAATTGCGGCCGCTGCCGGGCGCCTCGGGGATCGATGTCGTATGGGCGGCGACGATGCCGCCCGTCTCCTCGAAGCTGCACAGTTTCAGGGTTACGGCGGCGCGGGTGACGGCGTTTTGCCATTCGAACGGCACGGCCAGCGAGCGCACCCACCCCGACCAATAATCGCGCGTGCGCTCCTCGAAGTCGCGCGCCGTGCTGTCGAGCGCGCTTTGAAAGGGTTCGTCGGGACCAAACACGAGCGTGATCGGTCGGGTGAGCGGAAAAGTCGTCTCTTCGGCGATATAAGATAGCGGCGCATCGGTGGTGAGGCGAAGCACGTCTCCCGTGCCGCGGTAGCGGATATGATTGGAGCCGAGCGAAAACTCGGCGGTGGGCCGGCCATAGGCGTGGGTCGGCCGAACCCTAATCGCGATTCTGGGCAATCCGGCGACCGGAATAATGCGGCGCACGATTTGCGGCGGTCGGAACGTCCGTTCGAAATGAACAAATCGCGGCGCAAAATCCGTGATGCGAACGCGCCCGCCATGGCGATCTTCAAGCTCCGTCTCCACAATGGCGGTATTGCGGACATAGGCGGCGTTCACATGCGCGAGATCGGCGAGGACGACATCGGTAAATCCCTTCTCCTCGTCACCCGAAAGAAGGCGCGAGAAGGCGGGATTGGAATCGAAGCGCGGGAAACACCACCAGACGATGCGCCCGCCCGTGTCGACCAGCGCCGCGACCCGGCAATTGCCGATGAGCGCAAGATCGAGCGGCTGCGCGCCCGGCGATCGTTCCAGACGCTTGGTTGAAGGGTTCACGCCGTCACCTTTCCTAGCCAGGCGCGCACCCCCGCCGGCTGCGAAAACGAACCGGACAGTCCCGCCATTTCGAAACCAACCGAAAAGGCTATGCCGCCCAGCGCCAAAACCGTTTCAAAACCCGGCCGGTCCATTTTATCATCGGCGATGAATACGGGTCGGCGGCCAGCGAATGGCGCGCGCGCCATGAATCGCCGAATCGCCGAGCCCTTATCGAAGCCGGGCAGTTTAACTTCAAAGACGAGGTTTCCCGGAACCAACTCCAGTTCGAACCGCGCAAACCGTTCCACAAAACGCCGCAGCGCGAGAAAAAGTTCCCCTTCGACCGACGCGGCGAAATTGTAATGCACTGCGAAGCTCACGCCCTTGTTCTCGGCGAAGACGCCGGGGAAGCTTTCGAGCAAGTGCTGGAGGTCGATCCAGGCGCTCTCGGACAGCCGATCGTTGGTCAGCGATCTCGTTGGTTCGGAAGGCGAATATCGGATTTCGGCGCCGTGAATCCCGCTCGCCCGCAAACGCACAGGCGTAAATAGCCTGTCCAGTTCGTCGATCGGGCGCCCGCTCACCAAGGCAAGAGCGCCATCCAGACGCTTTTCGGCGAGGGATAATTCGTCAAGCAGCGCACTGGAGACGATAACGGCGTCGGGCGTCGGCGCCAGGTCGATGAGAGTGCCGTCGACATCGAGGAACAGACATATGGATTCGGCCTTCGGCACAAACAAATCCGGCGCCGCCATACGATATTCTCCGTCCCGCGAACTGAATCGCTTTAAATAGCCATCGGGCGCAGATGGCAACCTGCTCCGATGCGTCAGCCGTCGCGTCGTCACGCAAGCGGGCGGCGCCTCGCTGCGATGAGATCGCTTGTGCAGAACCATTGTGCGACGCAATCGTTCCAACAGAATCGGCCTGCGATTCGATGCGCGGTCATTCAGCGCGCTTGCATCAGCGCAAATGTTGCGGCAATAAGGGGCGCGTTAGGAGTGTAGCTCAATTGGCTAGAGCACCGGTCTCCAAAACCGGGGGTTGCGAGTTCGAGTCTCGCCTCTCCTGCCAGCGCTTTCCATAGCCTTGATTTTGTTAGATAATTTGTTGGTCTTGCGCCCCGCAACGTTGCGCCGTGGTGTGGAAAGATTTTTGTGTCTTCTTCGATCTCGGCGCTTTGGCGCCGACGGCGGTCTTTTTCCGCCCATGCGCGCGGCGGCTGTTATCGACTCTTCGAGTCCTGAAAATCTTCCATAATTTTTCCGGGACGCCGCACATTCGATTCGCGATGCCTAGGAAACAGCCGTCGCGGTCAGGACAGCCGCGCAGCTCTCGCGGAAAAACGGTGTGCAAGATGTATGAGGCGACGAAAATCCATTCGGGCTAAATATCACCTCAAAAGCGCCGCGAATGATTGCTCTTTAGGAATCAGCCGCGACTTTTTCAGCCCCCCAGCCCGTCGCGGCGCGGGCCGCTTTGGAGCCTCTCCGAGCGGCCCGCACTTTTCCGATCGTCATCTGATGGCCCTCGCGACGATGGACGAGAAAGCCGTCCCGATTCTGACGAAGCCCTCCAATGGTTGACGACGCTTTTCCTGGGGCCTTTCGCCGTCGTGCTGCCCGGAATTGTGGTGGGCCTGTTGATGCGCGGCTCGGGGTTGAAGTGATCGCTCTCTGACGCCAGCAGCGATATTCATTCATTAGACGCCAAGCGGCGCCCGCGTCCGTCGTACGTTCGCATCGAGCGTCCATCCTCGTTCAACCGCCAATCAGGCCGTCGCCGCGAAATACTGATCGGCCGATGGAACGTTTTTCCGAAATACGCATTCGTCATGTGTTGGCTTTAACGCACGGGGCTTTGAAATGCGTCTCATCCTTCTCATTATCTTGATCCTGCTGGTGGTGGGCGCACTCCCGTCATGGCCGTATAGCGCAGGCTGGGGCTATTATCCCTCCGGTGGGCTCGGCACGATTCTGATCGTTCTTCTGGTCCTCGCCCTCGTCGGCGTCATCTGAGCGTCGCAGGCCTCTCTACAACGCGCCGCCCGCGAGCCAGCGGGCGCCGCGCCGGTACAAGGCTTCGACTTCCGGTCCGGTCAGTCCCGGCATGTCGGCTTTCACCTGGTAGCCGATGCGGGTCTGGAGATAGGCGAGGTGCCGGTAGCCTTCCGGGAAGCGCGCGAGCAAATTGACGTCGAGCGTCAATTGGGCGTCCGACGCGACGGGATCGAGGCGGTCCTTTTCGTAGATCGGCTGCCGGAGAACCAATCCCCAACCCGCCTCGCGCTTCTCGATGAAGTCATAGAAACGTCCGGTGCAGACGACGTCGCAAAGAACGCCGTCGACCTCGGCGCGCTGGTTGATCGTCATTTTGGTCTGCGCGATTGCGCGATGTCCGGCGATGTCGATGGCCGCGCCGCCCAGAAAATGGAGAATGCGCACGCCTTTTTCGAAGCCGGCGCGGCTGACGCTGATGAATTCATCGGCGGTTCCCTGGAACCACGTCGCCATCATGCGTCCGTCATCATGCCAGACGGTGCGGAATCGCTCCCAGTCGCCCGCGTCGCGCCACAAGGCCCAGTTCTCGACGAGGTCACGAATGGCTAGGCGATCCGTTTGCTGGCTGTCCATTGTCCGCCCCTCTTGAAGTCGGCGCCGCGCCGCATAATGCTACGAAGCCATCATTTCCGCGAGCTCATCCTTGGCCATCAGCAGCCGGTTCGCGATGGCGTGTTCGTTTCGTTTGAAGCGATGGGTCGGCGCGGGAACGGTGAGGGCGACCGGATTTCCGAAGGGATCGGCGATTGCGACGCCGGCCGCCGAGATTCCCAGCGAATGCTCTTCGCGATCGAAAGCGATTCCCGACCTTCTGACCTCCGCCAATTCCGCCAATAAATGCGTGAGATCCGTGATCGTGTGCGGCGTGCGCCGCGGCAGATCGTCGCCAATCAGCGCCTCGACGGCGCTGTCGGTCAAAGTGGCCAGATAGGCCTTGCCATTGGCGGTGCAGTAAAGCGGGAATTGCTCGCCCACCGCGGAAACGGTTCGCAGACGCTGAGCCCCGATGACCTGATCGACGAACGTCAGGCGATCGCCTTTGAATGTCGCGAGATCGACGGTCTCGCGCAAGTCGTTGGAAACGCGTGCAAGCAGCGGATGCGCCAATTGCACAATGTCGAATCGGATCGTCCCGCCAAGCCTCAACAATTCCGGTCCAAGCGTCACCCGCGCGCCGGGGGAGGCGGCGATGAGAAATTTCTCGAATGCGAGCGCCGCGACGATGCGCTGAACCGTTGAGCGCGCGAGCCCGACCCGTTGCGCGATTTGCCCGAGGCTGAGCCCCGCCGGCTGGTTTTCCAGCGAACGCAGAATGCTGGCCGCGCGCGCGATGACCTGGACCTGGCTTTTCTCCGAGAGGTCGTCGCGCACGGGAGCCGCCTCAGGGCCTGGCCCCTTCCTCTGGGCCTGAGCGGACGGGTCAGGCGGCGGCTTGGCGTCCTTCATATTTCGCTGGTTCATGCTCGCTTTCGGATCGTTGGTCCGCGCCGGCCGACAGAATCGCGGCGTTCGCATTGCGCCGCGATGCGGTACACCGATTGCGACACAAGCGCCCTCCGTTTAACCGATTTCTTTTCGAGCGGCCGCGAATTTCGCGGCGCTCCCGGAGCAGGAATGCTCGCTGCATCTTAGATCGGGCGGGTGCCTCCTGCGCTACGAATAGTTTGTTTCAAGCCGCATTATCAACAAGTTGTCAGCAGCCGGCGCCAAGGAGCGCGGCGCGCCGGAGCGCCTATCAAAACGAGCGAGCCGCGATCGAGCGCGACCGGACCGGATGGCGTTGTCGCGCGCCCGCATCAAATTTCTCCGCACTTGGCTATATCGCGCTTGACCGTATTGTGGGCTATATGTATCACAATACGAACGACAAGAAAACAGATCGGGAAAGCGCAAGCGCTTCAGAGCGCGTGCGGCGCCCGATGCATTCCAGGGAGAAGACGGATGACCGTTAAGGTTCGCGGCATGGATTTCGAGGGCAATCTCGACAATCCGATGGGCCTCAAATTCTACAACCTGTCGCATCGCTTCGGCTATCAATCGCCCAACTGGCCCTATTTCCAGGACGTTCACATCGAACGCATCCACTACATGGCCAAATCGGGCGTTCTCTCGCAGCGCATCACCACGACCATGCACAACACGACGCATATCGACGCGCCCGCTCATGTCGTCGCGGGAACGCCGTTCATCGATGAAGTGCCACTGCCCCATTTCTTCGGCTCGGGCATCGTCGTCTCGATCCCCAAGAAATATTGGGAGCCGATCACTTATGACGATCTCGAAAAGGCGGCGGGCCATTGCGTGCGGCCGGGCGACGTCGTGATCGTCAACACCGGCTGGCATCACAAATACGAGGACAATGAAGAATATTTCGCCAAATGCCCGGGCTTCGTACCCTCGGCGGGCGACTGGCTCGTCGAGAAAAAAGTCAAAGTCGTCGGCCATGACACGCAGGCCAACGATCATCCGCTCGCCACCGCGATCGGCCCGCATCGCAATGGCCCGCTGCTTCCTCATCTCGCCGATGAATACAAAGTGTGGTCGGGCGGGCGCGACTGGAAGGAAGACCATCCCGAATGGGAGCCGGTGCATCGCAAACTCTTCACCAACGGCATTTTGGGCATCGAGAATGTCGGCGGCGATCTCGACGCCGTCACCGGCAAGCGCGTGACCTTCGCTTTCTTTCCCTGGAACTGGGATCGCGGCGACGGCTGCATCATTCGCCTCGTCGCCATGATCGACCCGAGCCAGAACTATCGGATCGAAAAAGGGGAGGCGCTCTGATGTTCGTCAAGCGCTTCGCCGACGCCAAACCCTATGAAGCGCCCAACCACCGCGACGTACGCGGCCTGCGGTTGCAGGGGTTTGAGGCGGGCGGTCCGACCAATCAATGGGTTGGGCTTTCGCATTTCCTGCCGGGCGGCGGCGCCGGGCCGGACGCCAGCCCGATCGAGAAAGTCTATGTCGTCGTCAAGGGCCATATGACAGTGATCATCGGTGGCAGCGAGACGGTGCTGGGGCCCTTCGATTCCTGCACCATCCCGGCCAACGAGAGCCGCGAGATCATCAATCGCGGCAATGAAATCTGCTCGATGCTGGTGGTGATGCCCTATCCGCCGGGCCATGCGAAATGACTGACGTTCTCGCCAACCCGCTCTCGCTGTTCGACGTCAGCGGCAAGGTTGCGATTGTCGTGGGCGCATCGGGCGCTTTCGGCGCGCTGGCGTCGCGCATTCTCGCCGCGGCGGGCGCCAAAGTGTTGATCGCAGCGGGCAACGCCAAAGCGCTGGAGGCGACCGCCGCGCAGTGCAGGGCGACGGGCGCAGAAGTGGAGACGCTCCAGGCGCGCCCTGATTCTGAAAAAGCCTGCGCCGCCATCGTCGCGGCCGCCGTCTCGCATTTCGGCCGTCTCGATATTCTCGTCGTGGCTTCCGGCAAGAACGATGTCGCCAAAATCGGCGACATGTCGCCCGAGCGCTTTCTCGATGTGATGGACGCCAATGTCACGCAGTCCTGGCTGATCGCGCGCGCCGCCGCGACGCAAATGATCGCGCAAGGAGAGGGCGGCAAGATCGTCCTCACCTCTTCGGCGCGCGGCCTGCTCGGTCATCCCGCGGGCTATACCGCCTATTGCGCGTCGAAGGCCGCCGTCGACGGCCTGACCAAGGCGCTTGGCTGCGAACTCGGGCCGACTGGCGTCACCGTCAATGCGATCGCGCCGACCGTGTTTCGTTCGCCGCTCACGGCCTGGATGTTCGAGGACAACGAACGAGCGCGCGAAGTGCGCAAAGGCTTTCTGGCGCGCGTGCCCAAGGGCAGGCTCGGAGAGCCCGACGATCTCGCCGGACCGCTGCTGTTTCTGGCTTCCCGCGCTTCCGACTTTTACACCGGACACATCCTCTATGCCGATGGCGGGTATACGGCGGGCTGAGCGATGAGCGCGCTGGAAAAAATCACCGTGGTCGGCGCCGGGCTCATGGGCCATGGCATCGCGCAGGTTTTTGCGCTGGCGGGCCATCGAGTCGCGATCACCGACCCGGCCGCTGCGGCGCTGGATTCGGTACGGGCAAGGATTCGGGCGAACCTGCGCGATCTCGGTCTCGACGAGGCCGCCGCCGACCGCGTGCGCCCGCTCGCCGATCTTCGCGACGCACTGGCCGCGGCGGATTTCGTCGTCGAGGCGGCGGCTGAAAATCTCGCGGTCAAACAGGCGCTCTTTCAGCAGATCGAGGCGGCGGCGCCAGGCCACGCGATCCTGGCCAGCAACACATCGGTCATTCCGATCACGCAGATCATGCAGCATCTGTCGCGCCGCGAGAATTGCGTCGGCACACATTGGTGGAATCCGCCTTATCTCGTTCCACTCGTCGAAGTCATCGGCACGCAATGGACTTCGGCGCCGGTGATCGAACAGACTATGGCGCTGCATCGCCGGCTCGGCAAAACCCCGGTCCATGTCAAGCGCGACGTGCCCGGTTTCATCGGCAACAGGCTGCAGCATGCTTTGTGGCGCGAGGCGATCACGCTTGTCGAGCTTGGCATATGCGATGCGGAGGCGGTCGACACGGTCGTCAAGGCGAGCTTTGGCCGGCGCCTCGCGGTTCTTGGGCCGCTTGAAAACGCCGATCTCGTCGGCACGGACCTGACGCTCGCCATTCACCAGACCGTTCTGCCGGCGATCGACAGCCGCCCGGCGCCCTCGCCCTATCTCGAACGGTTAGTGGCGAGCAAAAAGCTTGGCATGAAATCGGGCGAGGGTTTTCGCGCCTGGACCAAGGATCAAACTGATGTCCTGCGTCTTGCCGTCATGCAGCATTTGAAGGCGGCGCTCCAATCGGATGCGGCGGAAAAATGAGCGATCTCGTTCGAAAGGGAACATAGGATGAGCAAAGCGCGATCGGGCATGGTCATCATCAGTTGTGCGATCACCGGCTCGATCCACACGCCGACCATGTCGGACGCTTTGCCCTATACGCCCGAGGATATCGCCGCCCAGGCGATCGGCGCGGCGGAGGCGGGCGCCGCGATCCTTCATCTTCACGCACGCGATCCTGGGGATGGCCGCCCGACCGGCGATCCAAAAATTTACGGGCAGTTTCTTCCCCGCATCAAACAAGCGACCGGCGCCGTGGTGAACATCACCACCGGCGGCAGCGTCACGATGACCATTGAGGAGCGCATCGCCGCCGCCGTCGCCATGTCGCCGGAAATGTGTTCGCTCAATATGGGCTCGATGAATTTCGCGCTGCATCCGCTCGCCGATCGCTATCCCAAATGGAAATTCGATTGGGAAGAGCCCTATTTACGCAATTCCGACAATAACATCTTCCGCAACACGTTTCGCGACATCGCGCGCATCGCCCACACGCTCGGCGGCGACCACGGCGTCAAGTTCGAACATGAATGCTACGACGTCGGCCATCTCTACAATCTCGCCCATTGCGTCGACGCCAAATTGTTTAAGCCGCCGCTGTTCCTGCAGATGGTGTTCGGCATTCTGGGCGGCATCGGCGCCGACATGCGCAATCTGATGTTCATGAAGGAGACCGCCGACCGCCTGTTCGGCGCCGATTACCAATGGTCGGCGCTCGGCGCGGGGCGCGCGCAAATGAATTTCGCCACGCAATCGGCGATGATGGGCGGCAATGTCCGCGTCGGGCTCGAAGACAGTCTTTTCATCGGCAGAGGCCAATTGGCCAAGAGCAGCGCCGAGCAGGTCGCCAAAATCCGCCGCATCGTTGAAGAACTCGGCTTGCAGATCGCGACGCCCGACGAGGCGCGCGAAATGCTCGCGCTCAAAGGCGCCGACCGCGTCAATTTCTAACCCTTGCCGACCCCTAGGGATCGGCAGGCAAAAACATCAACAGATATGGGAGGATCGCATGGAATTGCATGAAGCCAACCTTCTTTTGAATCCCGGCTACCTTCCCTTTGAATCGGGATACAAGGATCTGGCCGACGGCAAGCGCCTGGTGGCGGCTTTGACGCGCATGCCCGGTTGCCGCGCCAAAATGGTCGATTGGTGGTTTTCATGGCTCGGCGGCTCGGACCAATATAAATGGTGGCATCCGCGCGATCATGTTTTCAGCGATTGGGAAAATCGCATTGACGGCAAATATATCGGCGCGTCGCATCTGGTTCACGAATATCTCGCCGGCGCCGATGGCCCGCTCTACAAGCTGCGCATCAATTTCATCGAGCCGGCGGAGCTTTATGACGCCGCCGCCTATCGCGCGTCAGGCGCGATGGCGATTTGCGCGCGCATCGGCGATCTCGATCATCCCGTCAACCATGGCCGCATGACGCATTTCGTGCGCAACACCGACTATGGCTGCGAAATGCGCAGCCGCTTCTGGCTCGGCGAAATCGAAAGCCGCGATCCGAACGTGACCTTCAGCGAGGATCAGGTTCGGGCGATGCGCAAGAGCGGATTGAACGAGGAATTCACGCGCCGGCTGCATCAGCATTGCGTCGAGGAGATGGGCTATCTCGCCGAGATCCTGCCGGTCCTCTATCGGCGCGAGACTGGCGATACGAGTTTCTAGCGTCGGCCAGGACGTGGGCGATCCGCCAATCAATCGCTCGCAACGAGGGAAAACAAAAAGCAGGAGGAATGATCGATGAACAAGAAGATCAACAATGGCTTGCCGCGTCGCTTGGCCAAGGCCGCGCTGTTTGGGGCGGTTGCCTCTTTCGCCCTTGTCGCAGGTTGGACCTCAAGCGCCAATGCCGCCGATGAAATCGTCATCGGCGCGTCGCTGCCGCTGAGCGGACCGCTGGCCGGCTTCGGCAGCTTCCAGCAATGGGGCTACAAGCGCGCGATTGACGCCGTCAACAAGGCGGGCGGCATCGCGATCGATGGCAAGAAATGGCCGGTGCGCCTGATCATCCGCGATGACAAGACCGATCCCAACGCTTCGGCGAGCAATATCGAGACGCTGATCTCGCGCGACAACGTGACCGCCTTGCTCGGCTCCTGCACGCCAAGTCTGGTCAATGCCGGCGCGCTCGTCGCCGAGCGTCACAAGAAGCCGATGGTGACAGGCTGCGATCCGCTCGAAGCCTTCAAGTCGGTGCGCAAATGGACCTATGTCTGGGATCTCTTCTTTGATGAGCCCGACCTTGCCGGCGCCGATTTCAAGATGATCGCCGAATATGGAATCGAGACCAATAAGAAGGTCGCCATCCTGCACGACAATGGGCCCGACGGTCAGATCGTCGGCGGCCAGATCTGGCCCGCCATGGCCAAGGCGGGCGGCATGGAAGTCGTCGAGAATGCATCGTTCCCCATCGACAACACCCAGTTCACTTCGATCATCGCGGAAGCCAAAAGCAAGAACGCGGAAATCGTTCTTGTCGATTCGATCACGCCACAGGCGGTGTCGATCCGCAAGCAAATGGCGTCGGCTGGCTTTTCCCCCAAAATCCTGGTGATCGAAAAGGGCGCGGAACCCGTGCAATTCGCCGAAGCGCTCGGCAAGTTGAGCGACGGCATATTGGTCGGCGGCTATTGGGACCCGAGCTTCCCCTATCCCGGCGCCGCGCAACTGGCGGCCGATTTCGAGAAAGAGACGGGTCAGACGAGCAGCCAGCACATCGCCGACAGCAATTCGGCAGCGGAGATCCTGCTCGATGCGATCGCCGCGGCGGGCTCGACCGATCCCGAGAAGATCAATGCGGCGATCGCCAAGACCGACAAGACCTATGTTGCGGGCCTGATCAAGTTCGATGAGAACCACACATCGAAGCTGCCGATGGCGATCGATCAATGGCAAAGCGGCAAAGCCATCGTCGTCTGGCCCAAAGACCGCGCCACCGGCAAGCTTCTATTTCCAATGCCGAACTGAACGCGCCGAGGCGCTTGTTTGACGCAGCGGATTCCCTCCCCCCTTGTGGGGGAGGGTTAGGGAGGGGGGTCGCGCAGGCCTATCAGTAGTCTTGTCTGCGACCTCGGTTTGATAGGTCAGCGCGACCCCCCATCCGGCCTTCGGCCACCTTCCCCCACAAGGGGGGAAGGGATGACGCGGCGCCATTCAACCATCTTGACGCAAGCCGCCAGGGTCTGGCGAAAGGACGGAAATGCCGAGCCTGGACGTCGTTGCAAGCAGCCTGGCGTCTGGATTCTTTCTGGGCGGCATTTATGCGCTCACGGCTCTGGGCCTGTCGCTTGTTCTGGGCGTGATGCGTCTCGTCAATCTCGCGCATGGCGAATTCCTGATCCTTGGCGCCTATGCCGGCCTGTTTCTTTTGAAATGGACGGGCGTCGACCCGCTGGCCGGCTTGCTGCTCGTTGGGCTGGCGGTCGGCTTGCTCGCCTATCCGATCCATCGGTTCCTGCTGACGCCGTTGCGCGGAAAAGGGCCGGAGGCGCCGATGATGACGATGTTCGGCGTTTCCATCATCATGCAGAACCTGTTCATCCTGCTGTTCAGCGCCGATACCCGTTCGATCGAGCGCGATTATGCGACTGCTTCTCTTTCGGTCGGGCCGGTCACGATCGCCTGGATCTATGTGATCGGCTTTGCGGTTTCCGTCATTGCGATTGGCCTGGTGCATCTTCTGGTGTCGCGCACCGCATTTGGCCGCGACCTTCGCGCCAGCGCCGTCGACCCTTTCGCGGCGGCGATCGTCGGCGTCGATGTGCAACGCGTTCACGCCGCGACTTTCGCTTTGGGCGCGGCCTGCGCCGGGATCGGCGGAACCCTGATCGGCATCGCCTTCTCGTTCACGCCATCGAGCGGCGCCACCTATCTCCTGACCAATTTCGCCGTCGTCGTCCTTGGCGGCATGGGCAATATTATGGGCACGCTGCTCGGCGGCGTGACGCTCGGAATCATGCAGAGTCTGGGCGGCATCGTCCTTGGCGACGGCTATCGCGACCTCGTGGGGATGGTCCTCTTCCTGATTGTGCTGGCGATCCGTCCGACCGGCCTGCTGGCGGGGAAGTCGTGATGGCCGGCGCTTCCCGCTTCGCCGCGGCGGTCGCGATCGTCGTCGTCATAGCGGGCCTGACGCTGCTGCCGCAGTTCAGCGGCGAATATGGCGTTCAGATCGGATTCCGCCTCCTCATCTATATCGTGCTTGGCGAAGCGTGGAACCTGCTGGCGGGCTATTGTGGGCTCGTGTCGCTCGGCACGTCCTCGTTTATCGGGATCGGCGCCTATGTTCTCGTTGGCGTTCTCAACGCCGCCGACGTTCCGATTTCGATCACGCTCGTCGGCAGCGGTCTGGTCGCGGCGATCGTCGCCTTCGTCGTATCGCCCGCCTTGTTCCGGTTGCGCGGGCTTTATTTCACGGTCGGCACTTTGGCGCTGGGCGAGGCGCTGCGGCTGTTCATGATCAATGCGTCGTTTTCCGGCGGCGCCGGCGGCTGGTTCCTCAACGCGCCGAGCCCGTCGACGAATGCGCTGTTCTATTATGCGATCGGCCTGCTGGCGGCGGCGACGATCGTCATATCGGCCTGCACCCAGACGCGCTTTTCGATTCTCCTGCGCTCGGTGCGTGACGACGAGGATGCGGCGACGCAGATGGGCGTGCGCGCCTTTCACGTCAAGCTCGCCGCTTTCATCATCGCCAGTTTCCTGATGGGCGCCGCGGGCGGCTTGCAGGCCTATAAGCTCGGCGCGATCGAACCCTATGGCATGTTCGGGATGCAATGGACGATCGACGTCCTGTCGCTCGTCATTATCGGCGGCCTGGGATTGCGGCTGGGGCCCGTCGTCGGCGCGATCATCGTCATCGCGCTCGGCGAATATCTTGCCGACTATCCTGAATTGCACATTGCGATAACGGGCGTGATCCTGATCGTCATCGTCCGGTTCGCGCCAAAAGGGATTCTCGGTCTGGGTTTGCAATTGGCGCGCTGGCTAACGGCGCCCCGTCCCGCCTCGGGCGCTCTGCGGAGCGGGGCTCCCCGATGACCGGGCTTCACGCGACCACCCCCAGCGGCCCATCGCGCGCTCCCTTGCTCCGCACCGAAGGCCTGACCAAGCGCTATGGCGGCATCGTCGCGGCCGATGCTATCGACCTCACGATCGGACTGGGCGAGATTTGCGGCGTGATCGGCCCTAACGGCGCGGGAAAATCGACACTCATTGGCCTTCTCGGCGGCGCGCTGCGGGCCAGCGCCGGGCGCATTCATTTCGATGGCCAGGATGTGACCGCGCTCGCGGATTTTGAAAGAGCGCGTCTTGGCATCGGACGCACCTATCAAATTCCGCGCCCCTTTCTCGATATGAGCGTGGAGGAGAATCTCAAGGTCGCCCAGTTTTCATTGTCGCCTTTCGCCGCGCACACCCTCATCGAGCGCGAATGCGACGAGATTCTCGAACAGACTGGTCTGGCCGATGTGCGCCGGCTGCCGGCGAACGCTCTGCCGTTGTTGAGGCGCAAGCGGCTCGAAGTCGCGCGCGCGCTCGCCTTAAAGCCCAAGCTCCTTCTGCTCGACGAGGTCGGCGCAGGCCTGATCGAATCCGAACTGACGGAATTGATTGCGCTCATCAAGGCGGTCTCCGGCCCGAACCGCTCGATCGTCGTGATCGAGCATGTCATTCGCGTCGTGAAAGAATGCTGCGACCATCTGGTCGTGCTCAATTTCGGCAAGAAATTTGCGGAGGGGTCGACCACCTCGGTCCTGTCCGACGAAAGCGTCGCGGCGGTCTATCTTGGAACGGCGCATTCGCCCTCGCCCGCCGCCGCGGTCGCCGCTGCGCCGCAGTCCAGCGGTGCGACGCCGAATCCAGAAAGCGCGGAGACTGTACTGGCCTTGAGCGAGGTCTTCGCCGGCTACGGGCAAGCGAAAGTCCTCAACGGCGTCGACATGACCGTCCGCAAAGGCGAGGTCGTCGCGATCCTTGGCGCCAATGGCGCCGGCAAGACGACGCTCGCCAATACGATCAGCGGCGCCATCAAGCCGACGCATGGCCGCATATCGATCGCGGGAGAAGACATTGCCGGCCTGTCGCCGCACCAGATCGCGCGGCGCGGCATCGCCCATTGCATGGAGGGGCGCCGAATTTTCACGCCCTTGTCGGTGGAGGAGAACCTGCTGATCGCGGCCCGGTCGGTCGATCGCGGCGAAGCGGCGCGCAGGCTTGATGAGGTCTATGCTCTGTTTCCGATTCTCGCCGAGCGGCGCGCCAGTCCCGGCGCTTCGATGTCGGGAGGCCAGCAGCAGATGCTCGCCATCGGCCGCGCGCTGATGTCGAAGCCGATGCTTGTCATTTTCGACGAAATAAGCCTCGGCCTCGCGCCTGTCATGATGGATCGTCTTTACGAGGCGCTTCTCGCCTTGAAGGCCGGCGGCCTGACGATGCTGCTGATCGAACAGGATGTCGAGCGCGCGCTCGCGCTCGCCGATCGGGCGCATGTTCTTGAACGCGGCAAATTCGCTTTGTCGGGATCGGCGGGCGCGATCCGTTCCGACGCGCGTTTGCGCCATCTCTATCTCGGAGAGGCCGAATAGACGGAGGAGGGGATTTATGAATGACCCGACGCTGACGATGAACGCCGCCCGTCTGCATAAATTCGGCGATCCGATGATCCTGGAGCGCGTGGCGCGGCCTGTTCCGCGCGCAACGGACGTCCTGATCAGCGTGAAGGCTTGCGGCGTCGTACCCAATTTGCGCAACGTGTTGGCGCATTGGCAGGGTTGGTTCCCCGAACTGCCGCTGCCGAAACTGCCCGCCATCTTCGGCCTCGACGTGGCGGGCGTGGTGGTCGAGATCGGCGATCGCGTCCAGAATTTCGCGCCGGGCGACCGGGTCTATTCGAACCCCGGCCTGACGTGCGGATCCTGTCCGTCATGCCGGGCCGATGATTCTATCAACTGCCGCAATTTCACGTTCAGGGGCTATTTCGGCTTCGGGCCGCAATCGCAACGCCAGTTCGACGCCTATCCTCACGGCGGCATGTGCGAGTTCGTCGCGTCGCCGCAACGCAATCTCGTCGCGCTGCCCGCCAATCTGTCCTTCGAGGCGGCCGCCCGCTTCGGTTATCTCGGCACGGCCTTCGCCGCTCTGCGCAAGGCGGAAGCGGGTCCGGGCCGAACGGTCCTGATCAATGGGATCACCGGTACGCTGGGCCTGGGCGCTTGTCTCATCGCCTTGGCCATGGGCGCCAATAAAATACTCGGGACCGCGCGCAACGCGGTTCTCTTGCGGCGCGTCAAGGCGCTCGCTCCGGAGCGCATCGATGTGTTGGAGCTTGGCGGGGAGGCGACGGGCGAATGGGCGCGGAGCCGAACCCGCGATCTGGGCGTCGACGCGGTTATCGATTGCCTCGGGCCCGGGGCTTCGGGAGCGTTGCTGATGCAGGCGATCTATGCGCTGCGGCGCGGCGGCCGCGCCGTTAATATCGGCGGGGTCGGCGAGAAGGTCACAATGGACGTCCACTGGATGATGGACGAGCAGATATCTTTCATCGGCAGCAACTGGTTCACCCCGGCGGAGGGTCAGGCGCTCGCCGATATGGCCGAAGCCGGCGTGTTGGGCCTATCCGTTCTTGAGCATCGTCGATTTCCCCTTTCGCAGGTCAATGACGCGTTGGAGGGATTGCCTGTGCGCAATGGCGGCTTCACCAATCTGGTGATCACACCCGACTGAACACGACGCGGCCTCGCGGAGCGCTCGTTTGCGGGCGCCATTTCACCGGCTCGCCATCGACGAAATAATAATCGATCATTTTAAAATTATATCATAATAATCGATTATTTTGTTGCCTCCTCACGCCTTTGATGATCTGTTGGATGGGCGTCGCGGCATTCATCGCGAGGCGGAAAAATCATTGCCGCGCGCGCTCGAGAATCATCGCCGTTTCGAGCTTCGCGCTGTGGGAGAGGGACGAATGGATCTGGGGATCCGAGGCAGGACCGCCATCATTTGCGCCTCGAGTCGGGGACTCGGCCGCGCCTGCGCCGAGGCGCTGGCGCGCGAAGGCGTAAATGTTGTGATCAATGGACGCGACGCCGCGCGGATCAAGAAGACGGCCGCCGAAATCAGCGAGACGGCGCAGGCGCAGGTCCAAGCCGTCGTGGGCGACGTCACGACGGCCGAAGGACGCGCCGCTTTGCTCGCAATTGCGCCCACGCCTGACATTCTTGTCAACAACAACGCCGGTCCGAGCCCGCATGCGTTTGACGACATCACCGGCGACATGTGGATGGAGGCGGTGGCGGCGAACATGGTCGCGCCGCTGCTGCTCGCGCGCGCTGTGCTGCCCGCGATGATCGAGCGGAAATTCGGCCGTATCGTCAACATTACTTCGGCAATGGTGACGACGCCGCGCCCTCATATGGCGCTGTCGTCGGGCGCGCGCGCCGGTTTGACCGCCGCGATGAAGGGCCTCTCGCTCGATGTCGCCAAATCGAATGTGACCATCAACAATCTGCTGCCCGAACGCTTCGACACCGACCGCCAGGAACAGATGGCGCGGGTGACGATGCAGCGCGAGAGCATTGGTTATGAGGAGGCGCGGCGGCGGCAGGTGCAGAGCATCGCGGCGCGGCGTCTCGGACGCCCGGAGGAATTCGGCGCGATGTGCGCGTTCCTCTGCAGCGTCCATGCCGGTTTCGTCTCGGGACAGAATATCCATCTCGATGGAGGCACTTATCCCGCGCTGATGTGACCAAAAAGATTTGGCGCGCGGCGCGGAACAGCGAGAACCAACAATTTCGACTGCATAGGAAGCTCCAGCGGAGCTTTTAAAAAAGGGGAGGGAAGACAATGTTGAAATCGGACCAACGGGACAACGTCGCGGGAAATGCGACAGCGGCCAATCCTTCGCGGCGCACCATCCTCATGGGCGGCGCGGCTGTCGGCGCCGCCACGATCTTCAGTCCGGCCGTTCTTCGCGCCGCGACGCCTGTCATCAAGATCGGGCATGTCGCGCCCGTCACCGGGCCGATGGCGGGATTCGCCGAAGCGCAGCCATGGGTGCTGGACGGCATCCGCAAATATCTGGCCAAGGGCCTCGAGATCGGCGGCAAGACCTATCAGGTCGACATTATCACCAAGGACAGCCAGACCGATGAAAGCCGCACGGCGGAAGTCGCCTCCGAACTCATCCTGAAAGACAAAGTCGACATCATCACGGCCTCGAGCGGTTCGATCGACACCAATCCCACCGCCAATGTCGCCGAACTCAACGAGGTGCCCTGCATCACGACCGACGATCCCTGGGAATCCTATTATTACGGGCGCGGCGGCACCGCGACGAAAGGCTTCGACTGGACCTATCATTTCTTCTGGGGACTGGATCAGGTTCTGGCCGCTTTCATCGGCCTTTGGCAGAGCCAGGACACCAACAAGGTCGTCGGCACGCTGTTCAATACCGCGCAGGACGATAATTCCTGGCATGACGCTTTCATTCCCGCGATCGCCAAGGCCGGTTTCAAAGTGGTCGATCCCGGCCAGTTTCCTGCGTTCGGCAATGATTTCACCGCGCAGATTTCCGCCTTCAAGAAGGCGGACGTCCAGATCATCACCGGCAATCTCTTCACGCCTGATTTCGCGACCTTCTGGGCGCAGTCGGCGCAGCAGGGCTACAAGCCGAAAATCGTGACGCTCGGCAAGGCGTTCCTGTTTCCCTCCGCGATCGAATCCCTCGGCGATCGCGGCCTTGGCGTGACGAGCGAAGTGTGGTGGTCGCCCGACTATCCCTATACGTCGAGCCTGACCGGCAGCACGTGCAGGCAACTCGTGACCGACTATGAGGCCGCCACGGGCCGTCACTGGACACAGCCGATTCCGTTCAAACACGCTTTGTTCGAAGTGGTCATCGATGTCCTGAAGAGAACCAAGGACGTCAAGGATCCCAAATCGATCCTTTCCGCGATCGCTTCGACGGACCTCAAGACCATCGTCGGTCCGGTCAAATGGAGCGGTCAGCCGGTCAAGAACGTCAGCACGACGCCGGTCGTCGCCGGCCAGTGGCAGAAGCATGGCGAGCGCATCGACATCGCGATCGTCAACAGTGGGCTCTATCCAGAAATCCACACGACGTCCAAACTCCTGCCGCTCGGTTGACCGAGCGACGGAGGAAATGTCTTTGAGCGCGATCCTGTCGCTGCAAAGCGTATCGAAGAGTTTCGGGGCCGTGGTTGTCGCCAACGACCTCGATCTCACATTGGGGAATGGCGAGGCGCTGGGTATGCTGGGTCCCAACGGCGCGGGAAAGACCAGCCTGTTTGGCATCATAACCGGAACGCTCACGCCCAATGCCGGCAAGGTTCTGCTCGACGGGCGCGACATCACGCGTCTGTCGTCGCCGCAGCGTTGCCGGCTCGGAATCGCGCGCTCTTTCCAGGTCCCGCAGCCGTTCGGCGGTATGACGGTGTTCGAGAATCTGGTCGTGGCGGCGGCTTTCGCGGGCGGCAAGCGGGAGAGTGAAGTCTATCAGATCGCCGCGACGACCCTCGAGGAATGCGGACTGGGCGACAAGGCGAACCGTCTGGCGGGCGCCCTGACGCTGCTCGACCGCAAGCGACTGGAGCTGGCGCGGGCGCTCGCCACGCGCCCGCGCGTCCTGCTGCTCGACGAAGTGGCGGGCGGCCTCAGCGAAGGCGAATGCGAGATCCTCGTCGCTTTGATCAAAAACATCCGACGTACTGGCATTTCAATCATCTGGATCGAGCACATCGTCCATGCGCTGCTCGCCGTCGTCGACCGGATCGTCGTTCTGGCGGGCGGCGCCTTCATCGCCGACGACAAGCCGGAGGCGGCGATCCGGCATCCGCGCGTCGCGGAAATCTACATGGGAATTTCCGCCGATGAGTGAAGAATGCAAGGCGCCGGACGATCGATCGGAGGCCGCGCATGGCGTTGCTTGAAGTCAATGCCCTCGACGCGTTCTACGGGGACTTTCAGGCTCTGTTCGGCGTATCCCTGAAAGTGGAAGAGGGTCAGATCGTCTCCGTGATCGGCGCCAATGGCGCCGGAAAGAGCACGTTGCTGCAAAGCATTGCCGGCCTGATCAAATCGGCTCCCGATATGATCGCTTTCGACGGGGCGCCGATCGGCGCCATGCGCGCGCCGCAACTCGTTCGCCAGGGGATCGCTCTGATCCCGGAGGGGCGACGGCTGTTTTCTTCCCTCAGCGTCGGCGAAAATCTCCTCGTCGGCGGCCAGGTCGGCCGCCCCGGACCCTGGACGCTCGATCGCGTCTTCGATCTGTTTCCCAATCTCAAACACCGCAAGGATCAGCGCAGCACGTCCCTGTCGGGGGGCGAACAGCAGATGGTCGCCTTCGGGCGCGCCCTGATGACAAACCCGCGGCTGCTGCTCTGCGACGAACTCAGTCTGGGCCTCGCGCCGATCGTGGTGAAGGAGATTTTCGCGCGCCTGCCCGAGATCGTCAGGGAGGGCGTCACCGTCGTCATCGTCGAACAGGACATCGTTCAGGCGCTCTCAGCCTCGAGCCATGTCTATTGCCTACAGGAGGGCCGCGTCACGCTCGGCGGCCCGCCCGCGCAACTCAGTCGCGAGGCCATCAAGGCCGCGTATTTTGGAGTCTGACCTGATGGAATGGGTCAACATTATTTTTCAGGGCGTCTTGCTGGGCGGCCTTTACGCCTTGTTCGCGGCGGGCCTTTCGCTGATCTTCGGCGTCATGCGCCTCGTCAATATCGCGCATGGCGATCTCATCGTCGCTTTCGCCTATATGGCCTATTTCGTGATGGCGGCCCTGCACATCGGGCCTTTCACCTCGCTCGCTGTCATCGTGCCGGCCGCGGCGCTCATTGGCTACGGGCTGCAACGCGGGCTGCTCAACTGGACGCTCGGCGAGGAACTCCCGCCATTGCTGGTGACGATCGGCCTTTCCGTCATCATCCAGAATCTTCTGCTGGTTTTTTTCACCTTCGACACCCATCGGCTGCATGCGGGCGATATTGAGATTGCGAGCGTGCAATTCCTGCCGGACCTGTCGGTCGGCGTTCTGCCGCTGATCCAGTTCGCCGTCGCCGTCGCGATCATCGCCGGGCTCCAGATCGTCTTCTATCGCACGGCTCTCGGCCGGGCCTTCCGGGCGACATCGGACGATCCCGTCGTCGCCCAGCTTATGGGATTGGAAACGCGCCATATCTTTGCAATGGCGATGGCGCTTTCCTTGGCCGTCGTCGCGGTCGCCGGCGTGTTCATCGCAATCCGCACCGACTTCAATCCCTTCTACGGGCCGCAATTGCTGATCTTCGGTTTCGAGGCGATCATCATCGGCGGGTTGGGAAGTCTTTGGGGAACATTGGCGGGCGGCATTCTGCTGGGAATCGCCCAGGCCCTTGGCGGCCAGTTCAATGTCGGCTGGCCGTTTCTCGCCGGTCACGTCGTGTTTCTCGCCGTGCTCATCGTCCGCCCGCAAGGCCTTTTTCCCAAGGTGGCGCTATGATCGCGGCGAAGGTTCAAGACGCATTCTCGTTTCGCGTCAGTCATATCGACCGTTCGAGCCGCTTCGGCCTCGTTTTCTGGGCGCTTCTGTTGATTCTTCTCGCCGCCGCGCCGTTTTGGGGCGATCGCCAGACGATGCGGCTGCTGGGAGAGATCTATTCCTACATCGCCTTGGCGAGCCTGTGGAACCTGCTCGCCGGCTATGCCGGATTGGTGTCGATCGGTCAGCAGGTGTTCGTCGGCCTCGGCGGTTATGTTCTCTATGTCGGCGCGCTTGCGGGCGGCCTGCCGCCGCTTCTATGCGTGCCTCTCGGCGGGTTGCTCTGCGGCGTCCTCGCCGTTCCGGTCGTGCTCGTGCTGTTTCGGCTGCGCGGCGCCTATTTCACCATTGGAACCTGGGTGCTGGCCGAAGTGTTCGTCCAGGTCTTCCAGCAGGTCAAAGCGGTCGGCGGCGGTTCGGGCATCAGTTTGCCCGCCGTGGTCGTCAAGTCGATCGCTCAATCGCGGGACGGACGCGAATTCCTCATCTATTGGCTGTTCCTCGCTTTGGTCGTCGCGGTGATCGGACTCATCGTCACGATCCTGCGCACGCGCTACGGCCTCGCGCTGACGGCGATCCGCGACAATGAAATGGCGGCCAAGTCCAATGGCATCGACGTCAACCGGACCCGGCTCATCGTGTTTGTCGCGGCGGCCTTCGCGAACGGCATGGCCGGCGCCCTGATCTTCCTGCAGAAGCTGAGCATCACGCCCTTCTCCGCCTTCAGCATCAACGACTGGACGATGAATGTCATTTTCATCACGGTCATCGGCGGCATCGGCCGCGTCGAGGGGCCGATATTGGGCGCGGTGATATTCTTCGTCTTGCGTGAGTTTCTCGCCGACTATGGCAGCGCCTATCTCATCGTCCTCGGCGTGATCGCGATCGTCGTCATGCTCAAGGCACGGCGCGGGCTGTGGGGCTATGTGGCCGATCGCTACGGCTGGCAATTGTTCCCGCTCGCGCGCCGCCTCGAGCGCACGCGCATCGTTCCTGATGCCGCCGCCGCCGCCGCGACGATCGAGGCTCACTGACATGCCTGGACACAATTTGGCGGGCAATGCGGAACGCATCGCAACGCGAATTTCCACCCAGGAATTGCAACGGCGCTGGAGCGCCGTTCGCGCCGCCATGGCGGATCGGGGCATCGAGGCTCTCGTCATGCAGAGCGCCAATGATTGGCTTGGCGGCGCTGTCAAATATTTCACCGACCTTCCCGCCCATAACGGCTATCCGCGCTCGGTGATATTTCCGCTCGCCGGTCCGATGACGGTCGTCGAGGTCGGTCCGTTCGACGCGACGCGCCAGTTCGGCGGCGCCGATCCCGTTCATCGCGGCGTCGGCGACATCCGCTATTCCCCGTCGTTCCTTTCGATCGCCTACACGCATCGCTACGATTCCGAGGCGATCTGCGACAGTTTGCGCAAGGGCGGCTATCGCACCATCGGCCTGGTGGGCGCCGGCGGCATGGCGCATGGCTTTGTGGCGGGGCTGCAAGCGGCGTTCCCGGGCGCGGAGACAATCGTCGACGCGACCGATCTCGTCGATTCCATCAAGGCCATTAAGAGCGAGGAAGAGGCCGGCCTGATCCGTGCGGCCGCAAGATTGCAGGATGATGTGTTCGCGGCCGTGCTCGCCGCCATTCGGCCCGGCATGCGCGACATCGACGTGACGGCGCTGGCGTGGCGCGAAGGGCAGATCCGCGGCAGCGAGCAGGGAATTTTCCTTGGCGCATCGGCGCCGATGGGAAGCGCTTCGCCGTTCCTTGGCCGTCACATGCAGGGGCGCACGTTGGCGGCCGGCGATCATCTCTCGCTGTTGATCGAAATCAACGGACCCGGCGGGTTCTACACGGAATTGGCGCGCACCCTTGTTCTGGGCCGCGCTTCGCAGGAACTGCTCGACGGATTTTCCGCCGTCCGCGAAGCCCAGGACGCGACCTTGCGCCATATGAAGCCCGGCGCGTTGTGCCGCGACGTGGCGGCCGCGCATGACGCCTTCATGATCGGGCGAGGCTTGCCGCCCGAGCTGCGTCTTTACAGCCACGGCCAGGGCTATGACATGGTCGAACGGCCGCTCATTCGCCGCGACGAGCCGATGGCGTTGCGCGAGGGCATGTGCCTGGCGGTGCACCCCGGCTATGAAACCGAATCGCTCTTCGCGATCGTCTGCGACAATTACATGATCGGCCCCGACGGCCCTGGCTCCTGTCTGCACAAGACGCAGAAGAAGGTTTTCGAGATTTGAGCCCCCGATGGAAGCCGCCCAGCAGGAGATTGCGATGACCCGTTCCTTTCGCCGCCTGACGACTGGCGTCAACGCCGACGGCAAGTCGACCCTCGTCGACGAGGCTGAGATCGCGGAGGGCGAACTTGGCAATTTCAATCTCTGGATGACCCGTCCCGAGGGCAAGGACGGCGCCGCCGACATGCCGTTCTTTCCGCCGCCTGGCGCGACGACCTTCCGTGTCGTGCGCTTGCCGCCGCCCGATCCGGCAATGACGCCGGAGGATCTGGCGAAGCTCACAGCCGAGTTCTTCGCCGGCGTCGGCTCTCCCGCCTGCCGGCGCGACACCAGCCGCCATCCCTTCATGCATGTGACGCCGACGACGGACTATATCATGCTGCTCGAAGGCGAAATCTCGCTGTTGCTCGACACCGGCGAGCCTATTCCGCTGCGTCCTTTCGATGCGGTCGTGCAACGCGCGACGAACCATGCCTGGCTGGTCACGGGCGACAAGCCGGCGATCTTCCTTGCCGTCATGACCGGCGCCGCGAGCGCGTCATGACAGCAGCGCTATCTCCAGGCGCCGAGGCGCTGCTGTCGGGCAATCAATTGCCGACGTCTTATGAGCGGGCGCCTGAGCACGAGGGCGTCGCCGTGGATCGCGACGTCGCCGTGCCGATGCGCGACGGCGCGGAATTGCTGGTCGATGTCTATCGGCCGGACGCGCCAGGGAAATTTCCGGTGCTGCTCGCCTTCGCCAGCCACAGCAAGGAAATCCAGGGCAGCGAATTTCCCAAAAACTTTCCGCCGCAACCGGCCTGGTCGACGCTGTGGGTCGGTCATATGGAGGCGGGCGACACGCGCTTCTTCGTTTCGCGCGGCTATATCCATGTCATCGGCTCGCCGCGCGGGTTCGGCAAGTCGAAGGCTACGGGGTCGCGGCAATGGGACAGCTATGACGTCATCCAGTGGATCGCCGCCCAGCCCTGGTGCGATGGTCAGATCGGCATGGTCGGCATCGGCGCCTTCGCGTCCGAGCAATTCCACGCGGCCAAGCAGCGGCCGCCGCATCTCAAGGCGATCTTTCCCTATGATCCGCGCGGCGCCTATGGCGCTTTCGGCGGCTTTCGCGAGGAATATCCCGGCGGCGTCATGCACGCGTTCCGCTATCTCCAGGATCATTTCTCCGGCGCTCATCACACGAAAAGCGCGCCAGCCGAACTCGCGCCAGACAGGGATCGCCAGTGGCGCGAGGCGATGGCCGATCCCGACTACAAGATGTATCCGCATCTCTTCCACTTGCTGGGCCTGAAAGGCCAGCATATGCCGCGCGTGTTCGACGTGCTGATCGATCCGTTCGATCACGCGGAATATGTCGCACAAGGCGAGACCGATCTCGCGCGGATCGATATTCCCGTTCATACCGGCGCTGGCTGGTACGGCTATACCTACAAGACGCATTTGAGCGGCGCGCAGAATTATTTCGCCAATCTGCAAGGGCCGAAAAAGCTGACCTTCACCGGCCCCTCGCATCCCGACCGTCCGTTGCGCGCTCTGCGCAATGAAATGCTGCGCTGGTACGACCATTGGCTGAAGGGGATCGACACCGGCATGCTGCGCGAGCCGCCGGTCAGGTTTTGGGTCATGGGCGCCAACGAATGGCGGACCAGCAGCGATTGGCCGCCGCCTGAGGCGCAATGGACGAAGCTCTATCTCAATAGCTGGGAGCGGCTGAGCGTAGAGCCGCTCATTGACGCCAGCATCGATGAATTCATTCCGCCCGACGCCTTCGTGCAGATGCCGCCGACCCAGACCAATCAGGTCGCAAGATTGCGCTATCTGAGCGAACCGCTCGGCGCCGATCTGCTGGTCGCCGGGCCGATGGTGCTCAATCTGTTCGCCGCGATCGACCAAGACGATACGAACTGGATCGTGACAGTGAGGGACGTTGGGCCGGATGGTTCGGTCAGGACCGCGCGGGAGGGAGAGCGCGAGATAAACCCCGATCTGCCCGCGCGCGAATTGACGCGCGGCTGGCTGAAGGCCTCAAACCGCGCCCTCGACGAAGAGCGCTCTCTGCCCTGGAAGCCGTGGCACAAACTGACGCGCGAAGCGCGGCAAAAAATCACGCCGGGCGAGATCGTCGAATATGCGATCGAGATATTGGCGACCGCCAATCTGTTTCGTAGGGGACACCGGATCTGCGTGGAGATCGCCAGTCTCGATCTGCCCACCGGCGTCTCGGGGACCACCAATGTCGAATATATTCCCTATCACATCGGCAGCAGTCGCATCACGATGCACAAAATCTATCACGACGCGAAACATCCTTCGCATCTCCTGCTGCCGATCATTCCGTCATTGACGCCGCGCGCCGGGGAGGAAGCGGAGTGAAAATCGGATTCTGCATGTTTTTGTGGGGACCGTCAGTCACGCCGGCGCAGCGGCCCCTGTTCGAGGCGCTGAAGGCGACAGGCTATGATGGGATCGAAATTCCCGTCATTTCGGGCGATATGGCGACCTATCGCGCGCTTGGCGCGATGCTTGACGATATCGGCCTCGATCGCACGACGCTCACCGTTCTGCCGCAGGGCAAGAATCCGCTCTCCGACGAACCAGCGCAACGCCAGGCCGCGGTCGATCATCTCGCCTTTGCGCTCGATTGCTCGGCGGCGATTGGCTCGAAACTCATTTGCGGACCGATACACCAGACGCTCGGCGAATTCACCGGCCTGCCGCCGAGCGAGATCGAGATCGAGCGCGGCTGCGCTTTTCATTGCGCGGCGGGCGATCTGGCGGCCGCACGTGGAATCACCATCGCGGTCGAGGCGATGAACCGGTTCGAATCGCATTTTCTCAACACGATGGCTCAGCTCGTCGCCTATATGGATCGCGTCGGACATCCCGCGGTGACGGGCATGTACGACACGTTCCACGCCAATATCGAAGAAAGCGACGCCGTCGCCGCCATCATTCCTTCGCTGCGGCGGATCGCGCATGTCCATCTGTCTGAGAACGATCGCGGCGTGCCCGGACGCGGCCATGTGCCCTGGGCGGCGACCTTCAAGACCTTAAAGCAATCGGGCTATGACGGCTGGCTAACGATCGAGGCTTTCAGCCGCGCTTCCCCCGAATTCGCCTTCAAGACGCGCGTCTGGCGCGATTTTGCCGCCAGTCCCGCCGACGTATTTGGTGAAGGCTTCCGCTTCGTGCGCGCCGGGTGGGACGCGGCGTGAACTTGATGCCACGGCTCCGAAAGTACGCCTCTTCGATCGCATGAATACACAAACCTCAGGACGTCGTGGCCGGGCTTGTCCCGGCCATCCACGCGGCGGCGCTGCAAGCAACTTGTGAAGTTAGCATCGGCGGCACGGCGTGGATGGCCGGGACAAGCCCGGCCATGACGGCAGGTAGGGACGCCCACGAGGTTATGCTCGGAGAGTTCTGCTATGAGCCCTTACGTCTTGCCGAAAACGCCCGCTTCCAGCGACAGGCAAAGCGCGTGGAGCGCCTCGGCGCTGCCCGCGACGCCGTAGATGAATTTGTCGGGACGCACGACAAGGGCGAAGCGGTCGCCGTCCTTCATCCATTGCTCCAGGATGCCTGTCGCGTCGACGAAGGCGATGTCATCGGCCAGGCGATCGCTTGCATCGCCGCCCTGAATCAGGATCATTGCGACGCCGCCGAGCCGTTTGAGAATCTCGCGCGGCGTTCCATGCAGCCATGACGCGCGCGCGGCGCCTAGCGCGACAATCGCGAACCGCTCGCCGATGACATCGTCGAGAAGAGCCGGCGGCTCGCGCCCGACCCGCACCTGCGGCTGCAGGAAAAGGCTTCCGGCCGCCGGCGCGGGTTGGCCGTCCGGGCCACGGGCGATCAGGCCCGCCGTGAGATCGGGGATGAGCTGTTGGCGGATGGTGATCGAGCGTCCGCTATCGACCTCATCGCCGAGCAGCCGGTCGCGCTCCCTCGCCTTGTCGATATCGAGTTCGCCGATGATCTCGCCCAGATTTTTCGCCGTGCCGACCAGTTGCCGGATGTGGGGCTTGCGCTCCACTTCATAGGTTTCGAGAAATGGTTCGGGATAGGCGCCCCGCAGGACGCCGCTCAGTTTCCAGCCGAGATTGGCGACGTCGCGAACGCCGCAACAGAGGCCCTGCGCCATGAACGGCGGCATCTGATGCGCGGCGTCGCCGGCAAGAAAGATGCGATCGCGCCGCCATCGGCGCGCCACCAGCGCGTGGAACCGATAGGTGGCGACGCGCCATAGGTCGATCGCGTCGGGATCGACAAATGGCGCAAGGCGCCGGCGCACCCAATCCATATCCTCGAAATCTCTGGGCGTTTCGCCGGGCAGCAATTTCAATTCCCAGCGCCGCAGATCGCGCGGCCCTACGACATAGGTCGTCGGCCCGGCAGGCAGGCAGAATTGCGTTGTGCGTTTTGGCAAAGGCGTCGGGCGGCGCAGCCAGGCGTCGACCACCGTCCACCATTCGTCGAATCCGAGGCTGTCCTGCGCGATTTCCAATTGCTTGCGAATGGGGCTGGCGGCGCCGTCGCAAGCCACGAGATAGCGCGCCCTCACTGTCCGGGGCGCGACTCCATCGCGCTCCTGAATCTCCAGTTCGACCTCTTCGTCATTCTGCGCAACGTTCAAGGCCTTGCATCCCAGGCGAATGTCGACCCGGGCGAAGCGCTTGACCCCATCGCGCAGGATCGGTTCGAATTCGGGCTGGATGAACATCAGGTTGGGATGCCAATGCAGCGGATAGGGCGGCTCGATCGGATTGAATATTTTGATCAGCCGTTCGTCGAGGCCGACGAAATCCGTGCCCAGATGCGGCGTGACGATCCGGTTGACGGCTTCTCCCAGCCCGACCGATTGAAGGACGCGCATGACTTCGTGGTCGATGTTGATGGCGCGCGGCTTGTCGAAAATGTCGAGCATCTGATCGACGACGAGGACGGAATGACCGTCGCGCCCGAGCAGGTTGGCGAGAATGGCGCCGACCGGACCATAGCCGACGATCGCGACATCATAGGTCATCGCGCTCACGCCGCCGCCGCGCCGAATTCGAGCACGGCCTTCACGGTTCGTCCCGCTTCGCAATCGGCGATCGCGTCGTTGATCCGCTCGAAGGGATAGCGGGTGATGATCTTGTCGATCGGAAATTTTCCGGACGCGATCGCTGTGGTCATGCGCGGCAGAAAGATCTCCGGATCGCTGTCGCCCAGGATAATGCCGCGAAACGTGCGGCCGCCGACCATCATATGCTCGACGTCGAGCGTGACTTCGGTTCCCGCCGGAATGCCGCCGACGAAGCCGCAGATTCCGCGCGGCGCAAGCACGTCGGTCGCCTGCCGCAGCAGCTTCATGCTGGCTGTCGTCTCGAAGGTGAAGTCGACCCCATTGCCTGTGATGCGGCGCACCGCGTCGGGTATCGATTCCCGGGAGGGATTGATCGTATGCGTCGCGCCAAGCTCCCGCGCCAGGGCGAGGCGCTGGTCGACGACATCGATCGCGATGATGATTCCGGCTCCGACCATTTTCGCAGCCATCAGGGCGCATAATCCGACCGATCCCGTACCAAAGATCGCGACGGATTGGCCCGCGCCGACTTTCAGCGAATTGATGATTCCGCCGGCGCCGGTCTGCACGGCGCAGCCAAGGGGGCACATCAGGTCGAGGGATGCGTCCGAGGGAACCACAATGATATTGCGCTCGGCGCAGACAGCATGGGTGGCGAAGGACGATTGCGTCTGGAACAGGCTGACGGGCGCGCCATTCTGCGACAAGGGCGTCGTGCCGTCGCCCCGGTCGCCATAAAAATTGATCTCATTGAAATGGTGGCAATAGCTCGGATGATGCGCGGCGCAGGACGGACAATGGCCGCAAGAGCCGAAACTGAGCACGACGCGATCGCCGGGCGCCGCCTTGGTCACATCCCGGCCGGCGCGCACGACGATTCCGGCGCCCTCGTGGCCAAGGACGGAGGGATGCGGGATCGGGTAGATCTTGTGATCGCGCATCGCCATATCGGTGTGGCAGATGCCGGTCGCGACCATGCGAACCAGAACCTCGTTGGCGCGCGGCTCTTCGATGTCGACATTCTCGAGACTCATCGGGAGCCCAACGCCTCGCGCGACCGCGGCGGTAATTTTCATGCGAATCGGCTCCCGAAAAAGGTCAATGCCGCTGTCTTGCCGGCGATGCCAGACGATCGTCGGCGTGCAAAGACCGACCCATTTGCGATTCCATATAGATCGATCATTTTGCAATCAAGGCAAAATGATCGATTATTTCTTGCGCCTTCGCGCAAGCTGTGGCTTTGTTTTCCTCCGGGAAGGATATTGTCGGAATCGGGTGTCTTTACTCCTGATCGCGATCCGTTTCGCCAACCCGATCCGGCCCAAGGGCCGGCCGATCCATGAACTGTTCTCCGAGGGGCTTGCATGCCTTTGCCATCCATCGTTTTGGATCCGCCTTTCAATATCACGCGCGCCAGCCATATCGCGCTGACCGTAGCGGACCTCGGCGCCAGCCGGGTCTTCTATGAAGAAGTGATCGGCCTTGTGCTGACGCTGGCGACCGAAGACGCGCTTTATTTTCGCGGCGTGGAAGAAGCCTGTCACCACAGTCTCGTGCTTCGCAAGAGCGGCTCCGCGCCCCGGTGTCAACAGATTGGCCTGCGCGTGCTGACCGACGAGGACCTGATCAAGGCGCATGCGTTCTTCCAGCAGCGCGGCTGCCCCGTCCAATGGGCCGAGGTCGCCCATCAGGGCAAAACCTTGCATGTCGTCGATCCCTTCGGGATGCAGCTTGAATTCTGTTCGCGCATGCCGGTTCAGCCACGTCAGATCACCAGCTTTCAGCGCCATAAGGGCGGCTGCGGATTGCGGATGGATCACATCCAGCTCTTGACGCCGCACCTGCGCCTGGCGCTGGAATTTTATATGAGCCTGGGCTTTTGGCTCACCGAATATGTGGCGCCGGACGACGACCATATCCGTGCGGTTTTTCTGCAGCGCAAGGGCAATCCGCACGACCTCGTTTTCTTCCATGGCGATGGCCCGAGGATGCATCATTTCGCCTTTGTCGCTCCCGAGACGCAGCATCTCTTGCGGGCTTGCGACACGGCCGGCGAACTTGGCTTTGGCGCGAAAGTCGAGCGCGGGCCGGGACGGCACGGACCGGGACACGCGCAATTCGTTTATTTCCGCGATCCCGACGGGCACCGGATCGAACTCTTCAACACCCATTACCAGGTCATGGATCTGGAAAACGAGCCGGTCCGGTGGGACCCGAACGATCCCGCGGTCGCTTATCCCTGGGGCATGCCCGCGCGAAGCCGATGGTTCGAGCAAGCGACGCCGTTCGAAGGCAGCGAGGTGACGGCCGCCTCGCCCAAACCCAATCCGATGACACTGGAGCGCTTTCTTAGGGAAGACTGATCAGCCTTGCGCGCGTGAACGCCGTCCCGCGGCCGGTTCGCGCCGGCCGGTCGAGGCATGCGCGCTCTGACCCATAACCGCCATGACCAGTTCGGCGGTCTTGTTGAAATGAAGGGCCAGCAACTGGACCGCGAGATCGGCCTTGTGCGCAAGCGCGGCGTCCATGATGCCGCGATGCTCGTCCTCTTTCATGCGCGATTTGCCGGCCAGACGCCCCAGATGGCGATAGCGCTCGGCCGCTTCGAAAAGCTGACCGCTGATTGTCGTCAACCAGCGCGAACCGCACCCCGCCACCAATTGCTGATGGAACTGCTTATGCGCGGTTTCCCAGGCCGCGCTTCGCGTTCTGTTGTCCTCGCTGGCGAATCGCGGCGTCCGCGACAGTCGATGGTAGGAAACAAGCAGGCCTTCTTCCCAGGCCGCATCGCCGATCTCGATCGATTGCCGCAGGCCCATGCCATCGATCCAGCCGCGGGCCTTCGTCAGATCCTGCAAATCCGCCAGGGATAGCGGGGCCACCGTGAAGCCGCGGTGATCGACCTGCAGAACCAGATTTTCCATCGACAAGCGACTGAGCGCCTCACGCACCGGGCTGAGGCCGACCGCGAACCGATCGCAGAGGGCACGAATGTTCAATTTGGATTCGGCGGGCAGGGCGACCGTCAGAATGTCCTGTCGGAGCTGCTCGTAGACCGCTGAGGCCAATGTTTCCTGGCCAACCCTGGCGCCCGGCCGCTTCGAGGTGACTTTCAGCGTCATTGTTTGCTTTTCATTCCGATGGGAATCAGGGAGGGCCAACCAAAATTCGCCCAGCCGCGCCTGCGATGATTATGCGGAAAGAGGCGGCATGCCAACTCGCCCGTTAGGCGTCGCGTCCCGCGCGCCAACCGTGAAGAAGAAGGGCCGTCGTCGGGGCCGCTGATGGCCTCCCACGCCGCAAATGAGGAGGGAAAAGGCCGGAATTTGGGCTCGCGGCTCTATGACCTCATATTTTTCTTGGCTAATTGGCGCATCATCCTATATGACGTTGCTGTGGCGCGCGACCGAGAGGTTCCGCGCCGCGAATTTTTGTGGCCGGGCGCATCGCGGCTTTAGGCGTCGCGCCGACGGTCCCGGAAAACGAATATTTCCCTGGAAAACGAAGAATGGCCAATCCGTTCGAATTCATTCAGCAGGTGCGCTCCGAGGCGTCGAAGGTCATCTGGCCGACGCGGCGCGAGACCCTGATCACCACGGGCATGGTCCTGCTCATGGTTGTGTTCGCCAGCCTGTTTTTCGTGTCGATCGATGGGGCCTTGCGCTACCTCGTGGGACTCGTTCTGGGAATTGGCCGACATGGCTGAAGCGACGCTTCTTTTTAATCCGGCCGCGCCGCCCCGCCGCGTTGCGCGCCGCTTTGGGACTTTGTTTGGGATGCCGACATGAGCATGCGCTGGTATATCGTCCACGCCTATTCGAATTTCGAAAAAAAGGTCGCCGAATCGATCAAAGAGCAGGCCGCGCAGCGTGGCCTCGCCGAGAAATTCACTGAAATCATGGTGCCGACCGAGCAGGTCGTCGAAGTGCGGCGCGGCCGCAAGGTTAGCTCCGAACGCAAGTTCTTTCCGGGCTATGTCTTGGTGAAATGCGATCTGACGGACGACGTCTACCATCTCATCAAGAACACGCCGAAAGTCACCGGATTCCTCGGCGCCGACAAGAAGCCGATGGCCATTCCCGACAATGAGGCCGAGCGCATCAAGGGACAGGTGGCTGACGGCGTCGAGCGGCCCAAGCCTTCGATCCGTTTCGAGATCGGCGAGCAGGTGCGCGTGGCCGACGGCCCGTTCGCTTCCTTCAATGGCACCGTCGAGGAAATCGACGAGGCGCGTTCGCGTGTCAAGGTCGCCGTGTCGATCTTCGGGCGCGCGACGCCGGTTGATCTGGAATTCGGTCAGGTCGAGAAAACCTGACCGACGGCTCTCTATCTGAGGGGCGGACGGACGCCCGGCGCTTTCAATAGCGCCAGCGCTGCGCCTTCGAGACGAGAAAGTCGCGAAACGCCTGGACGCGGGCGACGTTTTTCATTTCCTCGGGATAGACGAGAAAACATTCCATTTCCGGCATGTCGGCCTGCGGCAGCAGGCGAACGAGCCCGGAATCCGGCGTGATGCAATAATCGGGCAGAACTGCGATGCCGACGCTATGTTCGACAGCGCGGGTGATCGCGCCCAGATTGTTGGCGGCGATATGAGGCGTGCGCGGATTGCGCGGGTCGCGCCCAATCGTCAATAGCGAATTGAGATCATACAGGAGATGGCTGGCCGTCGCCGCGCCGAAGGCCAGCAAACGATGGGCGTCGAGATCGCCGATCGAACGCGGCTGGCCGTATCGCTTCAGATAATCGGCGGAAGCATAGGCGTGGAAATGCACGGTGAAGAGGCGACGGCGAATGAGGTCGGGCTGCGAGGGTTCTTTCAGCCGCAACGCGACATCGGCTTCGCGCATGCCCAGATCCAGCTCGTCGTCGGCCAGTAGAAGCTGCAGCTTGATTTCGGGATAAAGCTCGAGAAATTCGCCAAGGCGCGGCGCGAGCCAATTGGCGCCGAGCCCGAGCGTCGTCGTCACGCGCAATTCCCCGTTCGGCTTTTCCCGGCTGTCGATCAGACGGCTCCGGACCGCCTCCAGCTTCAGCACCACGTCCTGGACGGTGTTGAGCAGCAATTCGCCCTGTTCGGTCAGAATCAGTCCGCGCGCGTGCCGATGAAAGAGCGGGGTGCCCAGATCCTGTTCGAGCGCGCTCACCTGACGGCTGATCGCCGATTGGCTGAGGCCCAAAGTCTCGCCCGCATGGGTGAACGAGCCGGCGTCGGCGGCCGCCTGAAAAACGCGCAGCTTGTCCCAATCCATTGTTCCCCCCGCCCGGCCCTTGGCTGCTTCTCAACGAAACAGCGGCCATTGCCTTGCGCATAGCGTTTTCTTCGCGCAAACCGGCGCAGGGCGCAGGCAAAACCCTGGACCTGCTTCGATCACTCCGCCGCCTGCTGAACTCGAGGCATCGCCGCGAGCCAGCGTTCAGCCTCGAGCGCGGCCATGCAGCCGAGGCCCGCCGCCGTGACAGCCTGACGAAAAACATCGTCGGCGACGTCGCCGGCCGCAAAGACGCCTTCGACGCTTGTCGCCGTGGAGCCCGGCGCCGTTTGCACATAGCCGTTCGGTTTCAGCGTCAATTGCCCGCGCGCCAATTCGCTCGCCGGCGCATGGCCGATGGCGACGAAAATTCCGTCCGCGACGATGTCTTCGCGCATGCCCGTTTTTAAATTGTGCACCCTCGCGCCCGTGACGCCGAGCGGCTCGCCGCCGCCCAGCACTTCCTCGACCGCGCGGTTCCATTTCACCTCGACATTGGCGCGCTGGAGCAAGCGGTCCTGCAGAATCTTTTCGGCGCGGAAGGAGTCGCGACGATGAACCACAGTCACGTGGGAGGCGATATTGCTCAGATACAGCGCTTCCTCGACGGCCGAATTGCCCCCGCCCACGACAATGACCTTCTTGCCGCGAAAGAAAAAACCGTCGCATGTCGCGCAGGCGGATACGCCATAGCCCTTGAAAGCCTGCTCGCTCGGCAATTCCAGCCACTTTGCCTTCGCGCCGGTCGCCAGAATGATCGTGTCGGCGGTGAGGGCGCGTCCGCTGTCGCATTGAATGCGAAACGGCCGCCGGCTCAAATCGAGGCTCGTGACATATTCGTTTTCGATCCGCGCGCCGACATGGGCGGCCTGCGCGCGCATCTGCTCCATCAGCCAAGGGCCCTGGATGGGCGCCGCAAAGCCGGGATAATTCTCGACATCGGTGGTGATCATCAATTGACCGCCTGGCTCGAAGCCGGACAGCATGAGGGGATCCAACATAGCGCGCGCCGCATAGACCGCCGCCGTATAGCCGGCCGGTCCCGAACCGATAATCACCACGCGCTCGTGATCCGCAGAGTCCAATCCAGACATAGGTCTCGCCTGACTGAAGGCCTGACTTTCGGCAAGCCGGGCCAATGAGAGAAGTTCTGTCTTATATGGGCGCCCGCCCTTGCCCGGCAACAAATGCTTGCAGGCGGCGCATGGCTCCAAGCTTGCAAATTTTGCCGCTGTGCGGCCTGATCGCCGTCTTATGGAGGATTCTTATGCTCGTTTTACGCTCGTCTCCCGCATCGCCTTTTGGCCGGAAAGTCAAGATCGCCGCAGCGATTCTGGGTTTGACCGAGCGAATCGAAATTGTTCCGGCGGACACCAATGACGCCCATGATTCGCTGCGGCTGCAAAACCCGTTAGGCAAAATCCCCGCGCTCGTTCTGGAGGATGGCGCGGTCCTCTACGACAGCGCCGTCATTCTCGAATATCTCGATTGGCTGGCGGGAGGCGGCCAGATCATTCCGGCCGCGCCTGGTCCGCGCTTTAGCGCGCTCACCCGTCAAGCCCTTGCCGACGGGATCGCGGACGCCGCCCTGTTGCAGGTCTACGAGACCCGTTTTCGCGAGCCGGGCCAGCATGTCGCCAAATGGCTGGATCACCAGTCGGGAAAGGTCGAGCGCGGGCTCAAGGCGCTGGAGGCGGCGCCTCCCGAGACCGCCGCGCGCGACGTCGGCGCCATCGCGCTCGCCTGCGCTCTGGGCTATCTCGACTTGCGCTTCGCCGGCCGATGGCGCGCCGGCTATCCGCGCCTTGCGGCATGGCTCGCCGCCTTCGCCGCCGCCGTGCCGGCCTTTGAAGAGACGCGCTTTTCGCCGCCTGCCTGAGCGGCCACGAAAAAGCCCGGCGAGACGCCCCGCCGGGCTTGATTTCATTCACGAATTTTTGTCAACTCAGAACTTGTAGTTGACGCCCAACTTGAAGGTGTTGATGTCGAGTCCAGCCTTCACGACATCCGGTGAACCGCCGTAGTAGGTCTTGCCTTCGAGCTGCGAGAACAAATATTCGCCCTTCACCGAGATATTGTTGGTGACGGCGTATTCGACGCCGGCGCCAACCGCATAGCCGCTCTGCCATCCCGAACTTCCGCCATAGCTAAGGCCGGTGAATGTATCGTTGAACGCGCCGGCGTGAACGTCGCCGCCAGCATAACCGGCCGCCACATAGAACAAGGTGCGGTCATAGGCGTAGCCGACGCGAGCCAGGACGTTTCCGAGCGTGTTGACGTTGAGCTTGTCGGACGAGCCGTCAGCGAAAGTGCGGCTCCGGTTGAGATCGGCCCAATCGAGCTGACCTTCGACGCCGAGGACGAGCTGATTGATTTGATAATTGTAGCCGATTTGTCCGCCGACGATGCCGCCGCTGGGGCTGCCGAACACCGAACCTCCGCCGATGAATTGGTTGCCCCGAACGTCGGTGAAACCGCCGCCGCCGTTGATACCGACGTAGAAGCCGGTCCAGCTAAACGGAGGAGCATAATAGACCGGGGCCGGCGGGGGAGCCTTGCGCGAAGGCAAGTCAGCGGCGAAAGCCGAGGTCGCGACACTTGCCAGAAGAGCCGCAGTCAGGATCTTTTTCATTACAATCTCCATTTTCATCACATTTCCCTCAACGCGCGACATGACCGTTCAGGGAATAAAACACTCGCAGACATGGATGGTTCCGCATCGGAACCGGCATTGGCCTCACGGGAGCATTGCCGCCCCGCCAGCGTGGACAGACGTATAGCGATGATCGTGTCGAAAGTCTGTTGCGGATGGGTCACTAATGGATGGCCCAATGTGGCCAAAATCTGGCAATTATGCGCAAGTAATGGGGTTCCAAATTTAAGCCGTGATCTCTGAAAGTGCGACGCAACAAGCCTGGTCGATCGCGGTGTATATTAAATTTTTATCTTTCTCGTCCACAGTTTATCTAGGTAAATAAATTGTTTATTTAAATTATAAGCTACGGATTTTCTGCGAAACAGCGCCAACAAACGGAAAGAAAGACTGTCACGAATCGTTTGCAAAGGGGACAGCAAAGCTTCGCCGCGCGCCCCGTGCCGCCGCCTTTCAGCGTGGCGGACGGACGGAAGCCAATCCCGCGCGAAAGCTTAGTCCGCGCTCGGCAGGCGCCGGATGGTGAATTCGATCCGACCGTCCGCCAGCTCACGCCAGAACTCTATTTCGGTCATATAGGCGGCTTTTGGATAGAGATCGAACCATTCGAGCGCTTTTTCGCGCGCCTCGGGTCGCGGCAGGCAATAGGTTTCGCGCCGCCACATATCCTCAGCCTGACGCAGGGCCGGGCGCTGCCCGCGACGATGCGCGGCGCGTTCGGCAATGTTCTGCGGCTGTTTGCGCTCGATCGCCATGTCCTGTTCCCCGCGCGGTTCAGCATAGCGTGGCGGCGCGGGGAAGGGGAGTCGCCATTGCTGGTAAAGCGGGAAGGGCGTCCCTCAGCGCTGTCGTGGTTAACCGCGCGGGCGCTCAAGCGCTCCGGGCGATCCCTAAGGCCCTCAGGGGTCTACCGTCGATGCAGGCGAGCCCGAGGCCGATCAGCGCCAGCCCGATAAAGTGCCTGGGCGCGAGATGTTCATGCAGGACAATCGCACCGAGCAGAATCGAACTCACCGGCGCTAGAAGCGTGACAAGCGCCACATTGGTTGCTCCAGCGCTGGCCAGAATGCGGAAATAGAGGATATAGGCGAGAGCGGTTGAAAGAGAGGCGAGCCCGGCGATCGCGGCGAATGTCGCCACCCCCGGCATAGGCAGGGCCCAGGGGCGATCGACGAGAAGCGCGATCGGGATCAGCATCAGGCTCGAGGCCGTCACCTGACCTGTCGCAGTCGCGATCGGGTTGATTCCCAAGCGGCGAAAACGACGGCCGAATATGCTGGCGAAGGCGTAGCTCACTGCCGCGCCCAGAATGGCCAGTTCCGCCAGCACGCCGCCGCCAAGCCCCTCGACAAGCTGCGGGCCGATCATGCCGGCGACGCCGAGCAGGCCGCATAAGGCGCCCGCCAGCCGCTGCGGAGTCAGCCGCTCGTCTGCGGTCAGGAAATGGCCGGCCAGCACCGTAAACAGCGGCGTCGTGGCGTTGAGGATCGAGGCGAGACCGCTGGCGAGCTGCGTCTGGCCGAAGGCGATCAGGCAGAACGGGATGACGTTGTTGATGAGCGCCATGATCAGGAAGGCGGTGAGCGCTTCCCGGCCCCTCGGCATGACGAGGCCGAGCGCCGGCGCGCATAGCCAAAGGATCGCCGCAGCAAGCGAGACCCGGAGCGCGACGATCGTCAGGGGCGGCAATTCCTTGACCGCGATTCCGACGAAAAAGAACGAGCCGCCCCAAAATAGCGCAAGCAGCAGCAACATGCCCCATTCGAGGGGCGTCATCATCTTGTTCACGCTGCCTGTCATGGCGCTTCCAGCCCTCGTTACGAGGGGTCTAACGCGACGAAGGCCCTCTGTCCCTCCGATTCTTGCTGCGTGAGATGCAGCGCGCGCCGTTAAGGCGCAAAGCTGGCGCTGCGCCCGCGTTCTATTCGGGGGCGGCGACGGGAGGAAAACGCGACATGGCTTCGAGATCGTCGAGTGGAATCGTGTTGCGCATGTAAGTGCGCGCAGCGTCGCGGTAGGGCTGGAAATCCCACGAATGCGCTTCGCCTTTCGTCAGCGCCGCATCGACGATGCGGCGGCGATGCTGGCTTTCGCGCACCTCAGCATCCAGCGCCGCAAGATCCCATCGTTTCGCAATTTCCGCTCTGAATTGCGCGACGCGTTCGGCGTGCTCGCTCCGCGCAGCCAGATTGTCGCGCTCGCCGGGATCGGAAGAGAGATCATAGAGCTGGTCGGGATCAGCCGCCGAATGGATGAATTTCCAAGACCCGCGGCGGATCATGACGATCGGCGCGATCGCGCCTTCGGCGAGATATTCGCCGATGACTTCGTCGTGACCGCCGGCGCCCTCCAGATGGGGAAGCAAGCTGCGCCCATCGGTCGAAGCGCCGAGTGCTGGGCAATCGCCGCCCGCCAGGTCGACGAGCGTCGGCAGGAGGTCGACCAGCGAAACGCTCGCGGCGACGCGGCGCGGCGCAAATCTTTGCGGCGCGGCGATTACCAGCGGCACCCGCGCGCCCCCTTCGAAGAAGTTCATCTTGAACCAGAGCCCGCGCTCGCCGAGCATTTCGCCATGATCGCTCAGGAAGACGACGATCGTGTCTGAGGCGAGCCCGGTCGCGCGCAAAGCCTCCATCAGCCGGCCGAGATTGTCGTCGACATAGGAGATCGCGCCGTAATAGGCGTGCCGGGCGGCGCGGATCTGGTCGTCGGTGATCTCCTGCGCATCCATCGCGCAGACGTGGCGCAAGCGCAGGGAATGCGGATCGTAATTCTCGCGCGCGACGGGCGGCCCTGGCATATCGATATCCTCGTCGCGATAGAGGCTCCAGTAGCGCTCGGGAATCGCGAAAGGATCGTGCGGGTGGGTAAGCGAAGCGACGAGCAGGAAAGGGCGCTTGTCGCTGGAGCGCACGATTTCGTAGAGCGCGCGTTCGGCGGTGAACACGACTTCGTCGTCGAAATCGAGCTGATTGGTGCGCACGCATAGCCCCGCCTGCGTCACCGAACTCATATTATGGTACCAGTCCGGCCGCTCGTGCGGATGATCCCAATCGGGCGTCCAGCCGTAATCGGCGGGGTAAATGTCGGTCGTCAGGCGCTCTTCGAATCCGTGCAACTGGTCGGGGCCGCAAAAGTGCATTTTGCCGGACAGGATTGTGCGATAGCCGAGGTTGCGCAGATAATGCGCGTAGGTCGGGATATCGGCGCGAAATTCCGCGGCATTGTCGTAGACGCCCGAATGGGAGGGCAGGCGGCCGGTCATGAACACCGCGCGCGAAGGCGAGCAGAGCGGGCTGTTGCAATAGGCGCTATCGAAGACAATTCCATTGCGCGCCAGCGCTTCGAGGTTGGGCGCCTTGACGACTCGATGCCCGTGGATCGGCAGGAAGGCGGGCGCCAATTGGTCGACCATGACGATGAGAATATTGGGCTGCTTGTCGGCCATGCGTGATTAAGCTCCGTCAGATCGTGATGACTCGAAACACGTCGAATGGCCCGGGCGGCTTCCGCTGTGGAGCGACGTTCATGATTTCTTTTTCGCTCGTTGCGGCTTTTGGGCTGAGGCTGGCGGAGCGATCTTTTCCGGCTGGGGGGGCGCCTTGATTCGCTCCCATTCCTTTTCAATGATTGGCGCAAGGCTGGCGTCGACGCCGCCGGTGGGAAACAATTGTTTCACGATGTCGGGGTCGCCAGCATCGTCGCCGCTGGAAAGGCCGGTCGCGTGCGCGTTGCGCTTGGCGATGTCGGGCCGCAGCAGAAAGTCGAGCAAGGCATAACTTTCCGCAAGATGCGGCGCATCCTTGGGGATCGCTAGGGCGTCGAGCGACATGGGCGCCCCTTCCCTCGGCACGACGAAACGGATGTCGGCGTCGCGCCCCCCCTGTTTGGCGCGGGCGATAGCGAGCGTGGCGTCGTCCATCCGCCCCATGCTGAGGCAGGCGGACCCATTCGCCAGGGCGCCCACATAATCGCGCACCGCAAAAGCGCGCGCGCCCATCTTCAGGCGGGCGAGGAGATCGGCCGCGCGCTTGACGTCGAGCGCGTTCATTTTGGCGAGTCTTGGATTGGTGGACCGCCATGCCGCCATGAACAGGTCGTCGCGTCCATCGGGCGTCGCGATTCCACAATCGGACAGGCGAAGGGCGAGCTGGGGTGCGAAGAGGACGCTCCATGACGCCGGCGGCGCTCCCAGACGCTTGGGCGCCGCGTCGGCGTCGTACAACAATCCGGATGCGAACCACATATAGGTTATCGCATAAACCCCGGACGGGTCGTAGGCCGCGAGCTTGGCGGCGATGGCGGGCGCGGCGCTGGCGACATGCGGCAATTTGGCGCGATCGAGTTTTTGCAGCGCGCCGTTGGCGATTTGCTGACGCAGAACGGGCCCGGGCAGCACGACAAGATCATAAGGACCCTCGCGCAATTTGTCGGGGATTGATTCGGGTGCGTCATAGGCGTCATAGGCGATCTGCAAGCCGCTCTCATGCTCGAATTCCTCGAGCGCCTGCGCATCGAAATAATCGGCGAAGGCGAGCAGGCGCAGGAATGTCGGCTTGGCCTGAAGCGGCGGCGCGAAGGGTGAGTCGGCGGCTGCCGGCGTCAGCAGCGCGAGCATGGCAAAGGTCGACAAAAGCAGGGAGCGCGAGGTCAAGGCGAGCTTTCAATCTCTTTCGGGCGGTTCAATTGATCGCCGCGGCCCAGCCGCGCGACATTGTCGAGCCGCGCCAACGCGGCGTCGAGCGTCGAATCATGCTTGGCGAAACAAAAGCGCACGACCGTGCGGATCGCGTCATGCGCGTAGAAGGCCGAGACCGGGATGGCCGCGACTCCATGGTCCTCGACCAGCCATTTGCAGAATGCGACGTCGTCGTCGCGTCCAAGCGCCGCTATGTCGATATTGACGAAATAAGTTCCCTGGCTTGGCAGTACATGGAAGCCGCGCTCGACGAGACCGGCGCTGAAGCGATCGCGGCTGCGCTGGAAGGCGGCGCGCATCTCGGTGAAATAGGAATCGTCCTTCATCAGGCCGTAGGCGACGGCGCTTTGCAGGTTGGGCGGCGTCGTGAAGGTGATGAATTGATGCGCCCGGGCGATGACGCGCATGATGGCCGGAGCGGCGCAGACGAGCCCGACTTTCCAGCCGGTGAGCGAAAAAATCTTGCCTGCCGAACCGATCTTGACGGTCCGTTCGCGCATGCCTTCCATCGCCATCAGTGGGATATGGACGCGGCCATCGAAAATGACATGTTCCCAGACCTCGTCGCATAGCGCGATCGCGTCATATCGGACGCAGAAGCGCGCGAGCAGCGCCAAAGTCTCGTGATCATAGACGATTCCAGCCGGATTGAGCGGATTGTTGAAGAGAACGACGCGGGTGCGCGGCGAGAAGGCGGCGGCGAGGTCCGCCTCGCCGATGGTCCAGTGCGGCGGCTTGAGCGTGACGAGCTTCGCAACGCCGCCGGCGCGCTGCACGAGCGGCAGATAGGCGTCGTACATTGGCTGGAACAGCACGACTTCATCGCCGGGCTGCAAAAGGGCCAGAAGCGCGCCGGCCAGCGCCTCGGTCGCCCCCGACGTCACCATGATCTCGCTCGCGGCGTCGAGATCGAGCCCCTGGAAGCGCTTGTAATGAGCGGCTATCGCCTCGCGCAACTCCGGCAATCCCATCATCGGCGGATATTGGTTCCAGCCCGAGAGAACGGCTTCGGCCGCCTTGGCCCGCACATCGGCCGGGCCGGGATCGTCAGGGAAACCCTGGCCGAGGTTGACGGCCCGACGCTCGCGCGCCAGCCGCGACATGACTTCGAAGACGCTGGTGCCAATATCGGCGAAAATCGGATTCATCGGCCTGCCGTTCAGATTCTTGCGACAAGCCTTCTAGCACCGACTATTAAGCGCCAGAAGTCGCCCTCTTTCCCTTCTCGCGAGAATCGGGAGAAGGGGCGATCACCCAGGAGAGTTACGACGCATGAACGCATCCCCGCCGCCGCCGATCGAATGCCGCAGCCTGCTTGTGCTCGGCGGCGCGCGCTCTGGCAAGAGCCGCTATGCCCTTGCGCTCGCCGAGCAGGGCGCGCGTGAGCGTCTCTATCTCGCCACGGGATCGGCGGGCGACGAAGAAATGGCGGTGCGAATCGCCCGCCACAAAGCCGAGCGGGGCGCCGGCTGGACGACATTGGAGGAACCGGTGGCGCTTTGCGCGGCGCTCGAGGCGCAGGCGCTCGCCGAACGCGTCGTCCTCGTCGATTGCCTAACTTTATGGCTCGCCAATGCGATGTTCGCGGCAGCCGATCTTGCGCAAGAAGTAAAAAAACTGTGCACGACGATTGCCCGGTTGAACGGTCCGGTTATTTTCGTCTCTAACGAAGTGGGGGCCGGCATCGTGCCGGAAACCAAGCTCGGCCGCGAGTTTCGCGATTGGCAGGGCAGGCTCAATCAGGATGTCGCGCGCGCTTGCGACGGCGTCGTGCTTGTCGCGGCAGGTCTGCCGACCTTACTTAAGCCGTCATCCGAGCCGCAATTTGCACTGCGCTGATGCAAGCTTGCACTAGCGACTCAATGCGCGCTTGCGATACAAAAGAATCATGCTGCGTCTCTTCCAGAGTCGAACGCCGAGCGCCCCTGTCGCGCATCTGGACGTCGCCCATAGCGGCGCGACCTATCGCGTCGCGCTGAAGCGGCTGTCCAGCGCGCGTCGCTTCACCTTGCGCGTGCGCGGTGCGACGCGCGACGTCGTGCTGACCATGCCGGCGCGAAGCTCGCTGAAATCGGCGCGCGAATTTGCCGAGCGTCATGCGGCATGGATTGGCGTGCGGCTGGCGCGGTTGCCAAGACCGGTGACGTTCGAGCCGCATTCCGTCACGCCCCTGCGCGGCGTCGATCACACGATCGTCCATCGTCCTGGCGCGCGCGGCGTCGTCTGGACCGAGCAAGGCGATGCCGGACCGGCGATCTGCGTCGCGGGCGATCTCGCGCATGTCGCGCGCCGCGTCGCCGACTATCTCAAACGCGAGGCGCGGCGCGATCTCGAGGCGGCTGTCGCCCGCCATTCCAAGACGCTTCGCGTTGAAGCGCGGCGCCTCACCTTGCGCGACACCACCAGCCGGTGGGGCTCCTGCTCATCGACGGGCGCACTCAATTTCTCCTGGCGGCTCATCCTGGCGCCGCCCTACGTGCTGGATTATCTTGCGGCGCATGAGGTCGCTCATTTCGTCCACATGAATCATTCGCCCGCTTTCTGGAAAGTGACGCGCCGGCTGTTTCCGGAAACCGATCGAGCCGAGGAATGGCTCAAAACGCATGGCGCGGGCCTGCATCGTTTCGGCGCCAAGAAATCCTAAAGTCGCTTATTGACGCAATAGAGCGATCTAGGAGAGGCTCTCGATCGCCGCGATCAGCAAAGCCAGGTCTTCGGGACGCGAAAGGCGATGGTCGCCATCCTTGATCAGGGTCAGCGTCACCGGATCGCCCGCAATATGTTCGACGAGCGCCATGACGTGTCGGTAGGGCACGTCCGCGTCTTGCATGCCTTGCAGGATGCGCACGGGACAATGCGTGCGGATGGCGCCGCCGAGCAGCAGATGGCGCCGGCCGTCCTCGATCAAGCCTTTGGTGATGGGATAGGGTTCGGGCGAATAGGGCGAATGACGCGCCCATGCGCCCTGCTCCATGATCGCGCGGCGCGCCTCCGTCGGCGCACTTTCCCAGATCAGGGCCTGCGTAAAGTCGACCGCCGGCGCGATCAGCGCCATGCCGGCGAGGCGCGCGGCTTCGCCCGCCTGCCCCAGGGCGCGGGCGGCGAGCAAAGCGAGATAGCCGCCCATCGAGGAGCCGACGAGAATCTGCGGACCGGTTGTCGCCGCGCGGATGAGGGCGAGGGTTTCCTCCAGCCAGCGCGTCACCGTGCCCGCCTCGAACAGGCCGCCCGAGGCGCCGTGGCCCGAATAATCGAAGCGCAACAGCGCACGATCCGATTTCGTGCAATAGTCGTCAAGCGCTTGAGCCTTGGTCGAGGTCATGTCGGATTTGAAGCCGCTAAGCCAGACAAGCCCGGCGCGATCCTGCCCTTGCGAAGCGCGGCGGCGAAAGGCGATTCGGCGCGCGTCGTCGCCAGCGCCAAGATCGAGGAATTGCAGTTCTGCGTCGCTCAAACCTAATCTGGCCCCATGATTCGTTTTTTACTGAACAAGAACGCCCATTCTCCCCCTGCGGAGGTAGGGAGCCTGCGCGTGAGCGAAGGTCGCGGACGAATGCGCCGCATGACGCCTGCCCCCGAAAGGGGGGAAGGAGCGCGCGGCGCAGACTTCGCGCGCGTGCGCGGTTGTGTCAACAATGACCGCGGTTGATCTTGCGCCTTATGGCCGGGGCGAGCGCGCATCGCTCGCCGGGCGTACGATCCTGCAGATCGTTCCACGCATCGACGCGGGCGGCGCTGAGCGCACGACGATCGACATCGCCGCGGCGCTGGTGGCGGCTGGCGCGCGCGCGCTGGTGGCGTCCGAGGGCGGCCGGCTGACCAGCGAATTGCAGGCCGTCGGCGGCCTGCTGATCCCGTTTCCCGCCGCCGCCAAAAATCCCATTTCGATGCTGCTGAATTCGCGCCGCCTCGCGCGGCTCATCATCGCTGAGCGCGTCGATATCGTTCACGCCCGCTCGCGAGCGCCGGCCTGGGTCGCGCTGATGGCGTGCCGCATCGCGCGGGTCCCGTTCGTCACGACTTTCCATGGCGCCTATGCCGGGCGGACGGCTCTCAAGCTGCGCTACAATTCGGTGATGGCGCGCGGTGATGTCGTGATCGCCAATTCCGAATATACCGCCGGCTTGATCACGCGCTTTTATCCGTGGGCGCGGGCGCGGCTGCGCGTCATTCATCGCGGCACGGACTTCTCGAAATTTGCGCCCGGCGCCGTCGAGCCCGCCCGGGTCGCGCGATTGCGCAAGGCCTGGGATGTCGCGCCCGACGAGCGCATCGTCCTGATCGCCGCGCGTTTGACCGGCTGGAAGGGGCAGAAGGTGCTGATCGAAGCGGCGCGCCGGCTCAAGGAACGGGGGCTGGAGGGCGTTCGCTACATTATGGCGGGCGACCCCCAGGGCCGAGGCGGCTATGTCAAGGAACTCGATACGCTGATCGGCAAAGCCGGGCTCAAGGGAATCGCCTCGCGCGTCGGTCATTGCGCCGACATGCCGGCCGCCTTTCTGGCGGCCTCGGTCGTGGCCGTTCCTTCGACCGAGCCCGAGGCGTTCGGGCGCACCGCGGTGGAGGCGCAGGCCATGGGTGCGCCCGTCGTCGTCTCGGACCTCGGCGCCGTGCCGGAGACCGTTCTCAGCCCCCCGCAATCCTCGCCCGAGGGGCGCACCGGCTGGCGCGTGAAAGCGGGCGACGCGGAGGCTCTCGCCGACGCCCTGCATACCGCGCTGACTCTGGGCGCCTCCGCCCGCGAAGCCATGGCGCGCCGCGCCCGCGCCCATGTCGAGGGACAATTCTCGTTGGAGCGGATGACGCGAGAGACGCTGCAGGTCTATGTCGAGATGATGGAAAAGTAGGGCGCGGCGGGAAGATGACCTCCATTAGCCCTAGCCAAACAGGCGCCCAAGGCTTGCTGCGGGCCGCGTATCGATGTTGAGGGCGCCAAGAGCCGCCCAGACGCCAATAGCGGCGGAATCCAGGACAGGCGCGCCGATATCTTTTTCGAGCGCGGCCGCGAAAGCGTGGCCAGGGAGATTGGTGCTCCAGATAAGGACGGCGTCGATATTTCCTTGCGCCGCGCTCTCCCTCGAGAATCTGATGATCCGTCCAGGGTCGGCTTGCGCGGCGGCGAAATTATCCTCAAAGCCCAGATGCAGTTCCGCATGGGTTGCGATTCCCTGGGCTTGGAAGCGGGCTTTGAACGCCGCTCCTTGTTCTGACGCGCCATGCGTTACGAGGGCTATCCGGCTTATTCCAAAGCGATGGAACGCGTCGAGCGCCGCAAGCGCCGTCGTGACCACCGGCAATCCTGTGCGTCCTTTGATGCGGGCGGATAAGGCGCGGTCATGGTCAAAGCCCAGCGCGGCGCCGCGTGTCGCGTTCCAGCAGATGACGCTGACGCGAGCCTGCGCGAGCAGTTCGGAAGCCGCGAGGAATGGCTCTTCTTCATAGCGGTCCGCCGGCTGTCCCTGTCCATTGCCGAAATAGGGGATGCGCGCAAAGCAGGCGTCGACCTCCGGCAACAGCCTCAGTACGTCAAGCGTCACCCGTTCGACCACCCGGTTCGAAGAAGGAAGGATCACGCCGATCGCATGTTCGGCGGGCGCAATTCGGCGGACGCTCATGGTTGGGTCCGGCGGCAGGAATGAAAGGTTTCGGCGCCGGGTGCGCGCTCTTCGCCGACGGACGCGAGCCAATGACGGGCAAGATCGACGCGGCGGGCGACCCAAACCCGCTCGCCGAGTTGATCGAGCAGACTGAGGATGCCTTTCACGGCGGCGAACCGCGCTGGACGTCCACAAATCCGCAGATGGAAGCCGATGTTGAGGACGCTGCTGCGTCCAAGCTCCGCTTCATCGAGCAGGGTCGACAAGGCAGCCTGCGTGTAGCGGACAAATTGATCGGGCTCGACGAATCCGTTGGGATGAAAAAACTTCATATCGTTGCAGTCAAGCGCATAGGGAACGATCAGCATCCGGCCGTCGCCCACAGCCGCGAAATAAGGCAAATCGTCATCGAAACCATTGGAGTCATAGAGGAAGCCGAGTTCCGCCAGCAGCGCTCGGGTGTGCGGGCTCTGGCTGCCGCGACAGAAAAAGCCAAGCGGACGTTCGCCCGTCGTCTTGCGCGCGATGTCGATGCAACGGATCAGAGATGCTTTCTCCTCAATAGGGTCCGCAAAATCCGCATGCGGGCGCCACAACCAGCCATGACAGGCGGGCTCATGTCCGCGTGCGACGATTTCGGCGGCAAGCTGCGGCGCCCGCTCCATCGCGCGTCCGCACATGAAGAAGGTGCTTGCCCGATTGTGGCGCGCAAGCGCGTCGAGAAAGCGCCACAGGCCGGCCCGCATGCCATAGGCGAACATTTCCTCCTGGCCGAGGTCGCGCCGCCCGGGTTCGACGACGCTGATGATCTCGCCGATTCGCTCGTTCTCGTCGTCGCCGTCGCCGATCGAGAGTTCAGCGCCTTCCTCAAAATTGACCACGAGCGAGACGGCGACGCGCGCGCCATTCGGCCAAATGATGGCAGGCGGGCGCCCGCCATAACCGATCAGGTCACGCGATCTCATAGAGGTCTCCGTCGAAAAACAGCACTTTGCGTTCGGCGCCGCCCGTCAGTCACGGAGCGGGTTGGCTTCAGAATTGTAATCACTAGTCGAACTGTTTGTCGACAACTTATCTGAGGCGTTGTTGTCAATAAATAGACATGCCGTTGCCAACGCGACCTGGCGATGTCACAGTTTGGCGAATGTTTCGCCCATCGAGGCGGTGGCTCCGGCACGGGATCGAGAATGCCAAAACGGAAGACCTCCACAGAGGCTACGCGACAAGCGACGATTGACCGCGACCCGGTTTTGCAGGGCATTCTCAAAGCGATCAGTTTGAAACGCCTGCGACCCGGAATGAAGCTCGGCGAGATCGAACTGGCGTCCGTGTTCGGAACGAACCGGACCCATATCCGCCAGGTGCTCTCGCATCTTGGTTCACTGGATCTGGTCACCCTTATTCCGAACCGCGGCGCCTTCATTTCGCAGCATTCGGCCGATGAGGCGCGCGCCATTTTCGAGGCGCGCAAGATATTGGAACGCGCCGCTATCTCGGGAGCCATCGATAATCTGACGGTGGAAACCGCGCGGACCCTGCGCCAGCTCGTCGCTGCGGAACGATCCCACGCCCATCACGATCGCTGGGAGGGGCTTGATTTCAGCGCTGGATTCCACGTTGAGATCGCGCGGCTCGCTGGCAATCCCGTGCTTGTCAAATTCATGGAGGAACTCGCCCTGCGCACATCCCTGCTGATTGCGCAGTTTGAGCCGGCGGGGGGCGAGGATCATTGTCCGGACGCCCATCCCGGCATAGCCGACCGGATTCTCGCGCGCGATAAGGTGGGCGCCGTCGGCGCCATGGAAAAGCATTTGGCGGAAATGCAGGCGCGCCTGCGGCTCGACGGCGAGGCCGACGCTCCCGTCGACATTGCCGCGATATTTCATGAACTCGGCGTCTCCCGCCAGCCGAAGATGGCGAATCGGCTGGCTAAGGAGCGTCAGCGCTCGAGCCCCCCGCGTTAAACGCGCTTCATTGGCTCGACGGCGCCGTGGCGGAATCTGCCCAGAACCTGATCAGGGTTTGGCTACAATATAGGCTTTTAATTGTCGACAAAATGCGCAATATTTTGTCGCATATTATCTCGCTCTGCAGATTGACCGAACCTGCCCAGGAGCTACGTCATGAACATCCCTCGTTTCACCCGTCGTCAGTTTCTCGCCGCGGGAGCCGCCGCGCCATTGGCTTCCGGTTTCGCCGGCTTTTCCGGCGCCGCCCGCGCTGCAGGCAATATGGTCGCCACGACCTATCCCGGAACCTGGGAAACCGCGCAGCGCCAGATACTCCTGCCCGCCTTCTCCAAGGCTTCGGGAGCGAGCGTGACGCTGCAGCCGGTCCTCGCGTTGGAGGCCGTCGCCAAGATTTCGGCTTCCAAGGCGAACCCGCCTTTCGATGTCGTGCTTCTTGACGAAGGCCCTTATCTCGCCGCGCTCGATCTCGGCATTTTCGCGCCGCTGCCCAAGGACAAGGTGACGAACCTCGCCAACCAGTCCGAGAAATTCACCGACCCCAATGGCCACGGCGCGTTCATATCCGCGCAGGTGGTCGGCATCGCCTATAATCCAACCGTGATCAAGACGTCGCCGACCTCCTGGCTCGACCTGTGGAAACCGGAATACAAAGGCCGGGTCGGCATTACTGGCCTTGGCAGCAGCCTTGGCACGGCGTGGATGGTCGAGATCGCCAAGCTGCACGGCGGCGGCGAGAGCAATATGGAGCCGGCCTTCGACGCGGTGAAGAAGCTCTTGCCGAACGTCGGCGCCGTTGCGCCCAATCCGGGCGCGCTCGCGACTTTGTTCCAGCAAGGCCAGATCGACATCAGCTACAATTTCGTCAACGGCGTCCTGCCGCTCGTCCAGCGCGGCGTCGACATCGCGATCGCGCACCCCGATTCCGGTTGGGTCCTCGTGCGCAATTCGCTGCATGCGGTGCTGAACAGCGGCAATATCGATCTTGCTTACGCCTATATCGATGCGGCGCTCTCCGGCGACGTCCAGGCGCAAATGGCCTCCGCGCCTAATTTCCTTGCCCCGACCAATCGCGTCGTGCCTTTCAGCGCCGAGCTGCAAAAGGTCGCGAAGGATAATGACGATCTCGCCAGGTTGACGCTGATCGACTGGAAGACCATCAATCCGCAGCGAAGCGCTCTGATCGAACGCTTCAACAAAGAAATTCGCATCTGAGGTTTCGACGTTCATACGCGCGCCGACTTTCATGTACGGGGCCAGCCCGACGGGATCGGGCCGCGCTCGCGACTTGTTCCGCGGCCCGGCAAGCCATGGCTCGCCCTGCCGCTGCTCGCCTTCTGTCTCATGTTCGTGGGACTGCCGATCGTCATGCTGCTCTGCGCCAGCGTGAGCGGCGAAAGCGGCTTTGGCTTGGCCAATTTCCAGCGTTTCCTCACCGATGGCCTCAGTCTGCCGGTGCTTGGCCGGACCTTGCGCCTCGGCGTCGAAACTTCGGCCGTCGCGCTCGTTCTCGGCTATCCCCTGGCGCTTCTGTTCGTCGCGGCGCCCCCTTGGTTGCAGAAACCGTTCGTTCTTTTGATCGTCCTGCCGCTGCTGACGAGCGCGGTGGTGCGCACCTTCGCCTGGGTCGTGATCCTCGGTCGTCAAGGCCTGATCAATGAGACGCTGCTCACGCTTGGCGTGACCGGCGCGCCTGTGCCGCTCCTTTATACCGAGCCGATGCTCGTCGTGGCGCTGGCGCAGATCGAACTGCCGATCATCGCATTGCCGATCATCTCGGCGCTTTCCGCGATCGATCCGCGTCTCCACGAGGCCTCGCTTGAGCTTGGCGGCGGAAAATGGGGGACTTTGCTGAATGTGACGATACCGCTCAGCCTTCACGGCATTATCGCGGGATTGCTGCTGGTCTTTGCCGCGTCATGCAGCGCGTTGGTGACGCAATCGATCATCGGCGGCGGCCGGCTTATCTTCATGCCGCTCTATATCTATCAGCAGGGCATGCAGGCGCAGAACTGGCCCTTCGCCGCCGCCATCTCGCTCGTGCTCCTCGTCGCGGTCCTCGCGGTCGCGGCGACCTTGAACGCATTCGGCCGCCTCGCCACACGGCGCCTCCATGTCTAATCTCTCGCCTTCGTTCCGCGCGCCCACCCACGCCGCGTTACGCGCGAGAGTCGATCACTGGAGCTATGTCATCGTCGTCGGAGGACTGGGCGCTATCGCCATCGTTCTCCTCGCCTCGCCAACGCTCATTGTGCTGATAACGTCCTTCACCTCAGCCGAAACCCTGCGATTTCCTCCACCAGGCTTTTCCATGCGCTGGTATCAGGCGCTGATCTCGTCTTCGCCCGAGATTGTCGCCGCCGCGCTTGTCAGCCTTAAGGTCGCGGCCTCCGCGACCATCGCCGCGGTCGTGCTGGCCACAGCCGCGGCAATCGCGATCTTCTCCAGCAAAGCAGGTTGGGCCCGCATCGCCGATGTCGTTCTGATGTCGCCCGTGCTTTTACCCGCCTTGTCGCTCGGCCTCGGCCTGTTGCTGACCTTCAACCTGATGAACGTCGGCGTTTCCCTGACGACGCTGGTCATCGGCCATATCGTAATCTGCTTTCCCTTCGTGCTGCGCACCACCTTGGCGAGCCTAGCTCAGATCAATCCCGCGCTGGAGGAATGCGCGCGCGATCTCGGCGCCGGCGGCTGGCGGACCTTCGCCCACGTTACTTTTCCGCTGGCGCGTGGCGGCATAGCCGCCGGAGCCTTCATCGGCTTCATGGCCTCGTTCGACAATGTCGCGATCTCGCTCTTCCTGGCCGACGCCCGCTCCGAGGTCCTTCCGATCCGGTTGTGGGACCTGATCGAAAGCGTTCTCGACGTTCGCGCCGCCGCCGCCTCCGGAATATTGATCGTCGCCACAGTCGCGTTGATGATTGCGATGGAGCGGGTCGCTGGCCTATCGCGCTACGTCAGGTGAAGCGATCGGGAGCGCCATCCCGATAAGCCATTTCCGTCATATTCATCCCGTAAAACCCATGCGCTCTGCCTTTCGGCCTGTTCGCGAAATCGAACCGGCGCAAGGCGAGGTAGATAGAATCTTATCGTTCACCGCATGGTCTTCCAACGAAACGAGGCGCGGCAATGGCTATTACACGTCAAGTCATCACGTCACTTCAGCGTGACGGAACCGATATGCTCGGAACCAAGAACATTGCGATCAAGATCATCGACGAAAGCATTGTTTCGGGATCGTTGCTGACGGTCGAAAGCAATCATTTCTGCGTGCTGAAATCGCGCGGCGCGGTGCTGAATGTCTATGAGACCGGCCAATATGCGTTGACCACGCCCGACAAGCCGCTCGTCGGCTCGATCGTCCAAGGTTTCTTCGGCGGTTCTTCACCGTGGGTTTACGAAGTCATTTATGTCAATCGCGCCAAGCTGCTGGTGAGCAACAGGGGGATCGCGACCAGCGCCGAAATGGCCGAAATGGCCTATCAGGTCGATTATTACATCCACGTCGACACGAAGGAGGCCGCGCTCGACCTCATCACCCATCTGCCGTTCAACGGGCATGTCATCGACACCCGCGAGATCGCCGATTATGCGGGGCCCGCCATCGAGCAGGCCATCAATCAGGTGGTCCAGGTCACCAAGATGGAGCACATCAACGAGCGCATCAACGAGCTTCGCGAGGGCGTCAAAACGCATTTGACGGACTTCCTCAAGACCTATGGCATCATGCTGAACGATCTCAAGATTCTGGTCCTGCCCAAGGACGACCGGATGCGCGAATTGATTTCGCTGCAGGCGATCGGACTGACGCCCATTGAATCCGTGCGCTATTATCTCGCCTTGCGGATGGCCGAAAAGGGCCTGGTGTCGGCGCCCAACGCCGCGATCGGCGCGCCATTCCAGATCGGCGGACAGCCGCCGGTGGGGTTCTATCCGGTGGGACACGAAACCGGTCTGACGGGGCCAAACTAATGTCCAGCTCCCTTTTCTACGATTTCGATCCGCTCGAACAGGTCGCCATCAATCTGTTCCATGGCTGGGGCTATAATTTTTATCGTCTCGAAAACCAGTTGCGCGCCGACGATCTCATGATCCGCGCCCAGGTTTGTTCCTTGCTTGGACAGGCGCGCGGTTCTGTTGAAGCCGCGGAAAGCGCCTACCGGCGCGCGTTTCTCCCGCCGCCGAGCCGGGAGAAGCCGCGGCCGGACGCGAGCGCAATGGCCAATGCGCAGACGCTCGAAAAGCTTTCGCATGCGATCGGCGCGCTGGAGGGGCAAATCCGCGCCCAGCCCGTTCCGGAAAACGACCGGATGACCCAGCGCTACCGTCAGGAGGCGCCGACGCTGCAAAAACTTCTCGATTGCGATATGCGGCTGACCGGCCAGGCCGAGCTGCTGCGCTCGATGCTCGAGGACAAAGACGGCGGCTCGATGATCGAAAAGTCCGCCGAAATCCAGGAGGGGTTGAAGGCCATCGAGGCGTCCTTGCGCAATCGTCAGGCGGCGCTGTTCGTCTGAGGCGGCTACCCGATCAGGCCGTCGCTCTTGCTCAGCCGCTCCAGATGATAATCGGCGTCGCCGAATAGGATGTCGATCATCGTCAGCCGCTTGAAGAGATGGCCGAGCTTATATTCCATCGTCATGCCGATGCCGCCATGCAACTGGATCGATTGCTGGCCGATGAAGCGGGCGGAGCGGCCGATCTGCACCTTGGCGGCGGAGATCGCTTTGCGGCGTTCGGCCGCGTTCTCCTCCGCCGACATCATCGTCGCCAGCATCATCATGCTGCGCGCCTGCTCCAGCGCCACCACCATATCGGAGGCGCGATGCTGCAAGGCCTGGAACGAGCCGATCGGAACGCCGAACTGCTTGCGCGTCTTGAGATAATCGACGGTCATATCAAGCGCTTCGCTCATCGCGCCGACCGCCTCGGCGCTGGACGCGGCGATCGCCTCGTCGACGATGCGTTCGATCAGGGGAAGCGCATCCCCGTTAGCCGCGAGCACGTCTTTCGGTTCGACGCGCACATTGGTCAGCGTCACTTCCGCCGCGCGCATGCCGTCTTGCGTGGGATAGCCGCGCCGCGAAACGCCGTCCGCTTTGGCGTCGACAAGGAACAGGCCGATTCCCGCTTTGTCGCGGCGCGCCCCGGCGCTGCGCGCCGAGACGATCAGCTTGTCCGCGCAATCGCCGTGGAGAACCAGGCCCTTCTCGCCATTCAGCACGAAGGACGCGCCGTCTTTTTTCGCGCTCGCGCCGACATCAAAAAGATCATGCCCCGATTGGCGCTCCGCATGAGCGAAGGCGAGCAGCAATTCGCCTGAGGCGATCGAGGGAATGAGAGCGGCGCGTTGTTCCGCATCGCCGCCGCGCCTGATCAGGCCGCCCGCCAGCACGATGGTCGCAAGATAGGGCTCAAGCGCCAGCGCCTTGCCGAACGCCTCCGAGATCAGCATCGTCTCGACCGGGCCGCCGCCAAAGCCGCCGTCGGCCTCCGAGAAGGCGACGCCCAGCAGGCCGATCTCCGCATATTGACGCCAGAGGTCGCGGCTCCAACCATCGGGGCTGGCCTGGAATGTCTTGCGGTTTTCGAAGCTGTAGCGATCCGCCAGTAACCGCGTCACGCTGTCCTTGAGAAGCTGCTGCTCTTCCGTCAGGTCAAAGTTCATCGTTCACAACCCCAGAATCGCTTTGGCGATGATGCCGCGCTGGATTTCATTCGATCCGCCATAGATCGAAACCTTGCGGAGGTTGAAATAAGTAGGCGCGATGGTCGAAGCCCAGTCCGGTCCGACCGGCGGTTCGTTCCAGCGGTCGCCGTCTTCGCGTTCGGACTGATAGGGCAGGGCGTAGGGGCCAACGACATCCATCAGCAATTCGCTGGTCGCCTGCTGAATTTCCGAGCCCTTGATCTTGAGCACCGAGGAGGCCGGATCGGGCTTGCCTTTTTCCCGATTGCGCTCGCCGGCGATCACCCGCAACTGAGTCATCTCCAGCGCTTTCAGCTCGACTTCGACGGCCGCCAGCTTCATGCGGAACAAAGGATCTTCGATCTTGGGCCGCTCGCCATAGACATGCAGCGAGGCGAGCTCCCGGATGCGCTTCAGCCGCGCCTTGGAAATGCCGACCCGGGCGATGCCGTTGCGTTCGTTGCCGAGCAGGAATTTGGCGTAGTTCCAGCCCTTGTTTTCCTCGCCAACCAGGTTTTCCAACGGGACGCGCACGTTGTCGAAGAAGACTTCGTTGACCTCGTGCCCGCCGTCGAGCGTCTGGATCGGGCGCACCGTCACGCCAGGCGATTTCATGTCGACGAGGATGAAGGAAATGCCTTCCTGCTTTTTGACAGTCCCGTCGGTGCGCGCGAGCACGAAAATCCAGTCGGCATATTGGGCGAGCGTCGTCCAGGTTTTTTGGCCGTTGATCACCCATTCGCCGCCCTCTTGCTTGGCGGTCGTCTTCAAACCGGCGAGGTCGGAGCCAGCGCCTGGCTCCGAAAAGCCTTGGCACCACCAGTCGTCGATATTGGCGATGCGCGGCAGGAAGCGGCGTTTCTGGGCGTCAGAGCCGAAGGTGTAGATGACCGGCCCCACCATGCTGGTGCCGAAGGCGAGCGGTTCGGGCGCCCCTCCTTGCTGCAATTCGTCATTGAAAATCAGCAATTGCACCGGGCTCCAGCCCGTGCCGCCCCATTCCTTGGGCCAATGAGGCACCGACCAGCCCTTCTTGTTGAGGATGCGGGTCCAGGCGACGATATCGTCCTTGCCGGGATGACGCCCCTCGACGATCTTCTGTTTGATGGAGGCGGGCAGGTTCGATTTAACGAAGCCGCGCACTTCCTCGCGAAACGCCAGTTCGTCATCGGTAAATCGCAGGTCCATCGATTGTTCCTTTCAATATCGAGCAAGCGCAGCCGACGAACCCTTCGCCTTCGGCGGGAGAAGGTGGCGCGCCGCGTCGAATGAGGGCGTTTCAGCGCGTAGGCCATCTTTTCGGCCACGCCCGGCTTCGAGGCCCTCATCCGTCATGCTTCGCATGCCACCTTCTCCCGATTCTCGGGAGAAGGGCGTTAGCCTCTCTTCCGCGCTTCCTCGCGCAATTCGATCTTCGACAATTTTCCAACCGGCGTGCGCGGCAAGGCGGCGCGGAATTCGAGCGAAGTGGGCATTTCATGCGGGCCGATTTTTCCGCGCAGGAATTCGCGCAATTCTTCGAGCGTGAACGGCTCCGCCCCTGCGCGCAACGAGACGAACGCCTTCGCGCTCTCGCCGCGATAGGAATCAGGCACGCCGATCACCAGCACCTCGTTCACCGCGGGATGCTCATAGATCGCCTGCTCGATCATCTGCGGATAGACGTTAAAGCCGCCGCTAATGATCATGTCCTTCTTGCGATCGACGATGAAGAAAAAGCCGTCTTTGTCCATATAGCCGATGTCGCCCGTCAGGAAATAGCCGTCGGCGAAGGAGGCGGCGCTTTCGTCAGGGCGGTTCCAGTAGCCACGCGTGACATTGGGGCCCTTGACGCGCAATTCGCCGGTCTCGCCGACGCCCAGCACGCGATGGGGATCGTCGAGTGCGACGACGCCCAGTTCTATGCCGGGCAGGGGAATGCCGATGCTGCCGGCCGGGGCGGAGCCGTTCATGGGCAGGCCCGTTCCCGCCGGCGAGGTTTCGGTCATGCCCCAGCCGCCGCGCAAGGTGATGCCGGTACTTTGATGCAAACTCTTGGCCGTCTCGACGGGAAGCGGCGCGCCGCCCGATCCGCAATAGCGCAGCGAGGAAAAATCGCGCTTTTCGACGCCCGGGAGATTGGCGATCGCGATCCACATGGTCGGCACGCCCGGAAAGACCGTCGCGCGCTTCACTTCGATATCGCGCAGCACGGTTTCGACATCGAACCGCATGCGCAAAAGAAGCTCGGCGCCGCCCTTGAGGTTGAGAAGCAGGACTGTCGTCAAGGCGTAGATGTGAAACAGCGGCAGAACGGTGATGACTTTGTCGTTTTCGCGCAGCGCATTGCCATTGCCGGTGAACCAGGCGTCGTAGATCGCGACCGCCGCCGTCAGATTGGCATGGCTGAGGATGGCCCCTTTGGGGGCGCCGGTCGTGCCGCCGGTATATTGCAGCAGCGCGATATCGTCGGGCTTGATATCGGGCCAGCGCGCGGGCGCGGCGGCGTCTGCGACGAAGGCTTTGTAAGCAACGACATCGGGCCGGTCCGGCAGCGCGAGCGAGGGGATCGGCGAGGGGCCCCATGCCGCATCCTCGTCGACGATCACCAGGTCGAGCAGGCCAGCGTCGAGCATTTTGCAGGCGTTGGGCAGGAAATAGGCGAAATTCGTGGTGACGAGAACGCGCGCGCCGCTGTCCCTGAGTTTGTGCATCAATTCGCGTTCCGCATCGAGCGGACTGAGATGAACGATCTTGGCGCCGGCCTTGAGGCCGCCAAAGAACGCGACCGGATGCATCGGCGTATTGGGCAGATAGATCGCGACGGCTTCCTGCGATTTGAGGCCGCGTCTAAGAAAGGCCGCCGCCATCTCGTCGGCGGCGCGGCCAAGCTCCGCATAGCTGATGGCGCGATCGCGAAATTCGAGGGCGGTGCGGCCGGCGTGATCGGCGGCCGATTGCGCCAGCAGGGCAGGGACTGTGCCCAGGACAATGGGCGCATCCCAGGCGAGTCCGGGCGGATAATGCTTTTCCCACGCAAAAGGCGCACGGGCGCCCGGCGAAGTTGCGGTCCGCGCCTCCGCGAGCGCTGGGCTCAAGATAGACGCAACGCGCGGCGCACAGCCAGCATCGTTCCCTCCCGATATTTGCGGCGCGGCGTCCTGCCGACCATCCTATGCGTCACGCTAGGCAAAGCAGGACGCAAAAGCAACACGCCCCGGGAGCGCGAGGGTCAAGAGATCGTCGCGCCGCCGTCGATGACGATCGCCTGCCCCGTCATGAACGTGCTTGCCGGCGAGGCCAGGAACACCGCGGCGCCGGCGATCTCGTCCGGTTCGCCGATGCGCGCCAGCGGCGTGCGCGCGTTGTAGCCCTTGAGGTTGTCGGGATTCTCCCAGAGCGCGCGCGCGAAATCCGTGCGGATGAGGCCGGGCGCGATGCAATTGACGCGCACATTATGCGGGCCGAGTTCGGCGGCGAGATTGCGGGCGAGTTGGAAGTCCGCCGCCTTAGAAATATTATAAGCGCCGATCGTCGTCGACGCCTTGAGGCCGCCGACGGAGGAGACGATGACGATCGAACCCTCCTTGCGCGCGATCATCTGCGGCGCGACAAAGGCAATCAGCCAATGATTGGCGATGATATTATTATCGAGGATCTTGCGGAACTGGTCGTCGGAGATATCGCCAAGCGGCCCGTAATAGGGATTGGAGGCCGCGTTGCAGACCAGAATGTCGATCTTGCCGAAATGCTGTGTGGCGGCGCTTGCCAGATGACGCAGATCCTCTTTGGAAGAAATGTTGGCGGGGATCGCGAGCGCTGAGCCCGCGCCATATTTCGCCTCGATTTCCGCGACCACCGCCAAGCAGGCCTCCGCCTTGCGTGAGGAAATCACGATCTTTGCGCCATGCTCGGCCAGGCGCAGCGCAATGGCGCGGCCTATCCCGCGCGACGAGCCGGTGATGACGGCGACTTTGCCGGCAAGATCGAACAGCGACATGTTTCCTCCTTCGATTTTTGGCTCCCCGCAACGAGCTTACACCGAAGCGCGCGCGATGGGCGCCAAGCGTCCGTTCCGCTGAGCGATCAGGTGAGCCGAAGACTTCGCAGCGTTTTAGAATGGTTCAAAGAGAACGCCATCGAAGACAATAAATTAGAATAACTACAAACTGTAGTTTGGAATGATTATCATCTTTGTTATTCCAAGCATATTTCTCTTGGCTCGCCGGATAAAGCAGGTGTATGGCGTTCGATATTGACGCGAAGCGCTGATGCTTCTGTGTGTGCGTTCGAGGGGCGAAGGCTTTGCTGGTTCCCTTCCTCATCATGCTGCGCGAGGGCATCGAAGCGGCGCTGATAGTCGGGATCGTCGCGAGCTATCTCCGGCAGACCGGACGCTCCGCATGGATGCCCGCTGTTTGGGGCGGCGTTGTCGCCGCCGTCGGATTGTCGCTCGCCGTCGGAATCGCGCTCTATCTGGCGAGCGCCGAATTTCCGCAGCGCGGACAGGAATTGTTCGAAGCGATTGTCGGGCTCGTCGCCGTGGGCATTCTGACCTCGATGGTCTTCTGGATGCACAAGGCCGCCCGGTCGCTCAAGGCGACTTTGCACGCCTCGATCGACGCAGCGCTCGCTGACAATTACACGCAAGGCTTGCCGCTCGTCGGCATCGTCTTCTTCGCGGTGGCGCGCGAAGGGCTCGAATCCGTCTTCTTTCTGCTGGCGACGTTTGAGCAGAATGTCGGCTTTGGCGCGCCGGCCGGCGCCATGCTGGGCCTCCTTGGCGCAGTCGGCGTCGGGTACGGCCTTTATCGCGGCGGCATGCGGCTGCCGCTCAAGCTTTTCTTCCGCTGGACCGGCATATTTATCCTGTTCGTCGCGGCTGGCCTGCTTGCCGGCTCGCTGCGCTCGCTGCATGAGGCGGGCCTATGGAACGGCCTGCAGGAGACCGCTTTCAATCTCAGCGCGATTATTCCCGTCGACGGCGCGCTCGGTTCCGTGCTGGCCGGCATTTTTGGCTATCAGGACATGCCGACCATCGGCGAGGTCGGGATCTATCTCGTCTATCTCATTCCCGCGCTCGCGATGCTGACGCTGGGCTCGTCAGGCGGCGCGCTCGTCAAGCAGCAGGCCTGAAGGTGAACAAGTCCCGCATCATTCTCGGCGGCGTCGCGATCATCGCGCTGATGGTCGCCGTCGGCGGCGCGACTTATTTCATGGCGCGCCACCCGGTCGCGTCGGCGCCGCCGGCCGCCGGCGCATCGCCCGCCGCGTCGACGCAGGGTGCGCAAAGCGCGACGGCGGCGGTGAATGTCAACGTCACGGCGTCGGCTTGCGACCCCAACGAACTGACGGTCCCGGCGGGGCGCGTCACGTTTTCGATCCATAATCAAGGCTCCCGCGCGCTCGAATGGGAAATCCTCAATGGCGTGATGGTCGTCGACGAGCGCGAGAATATCGCGCCCGGCTTTAGCGCGAAATTGACGACGAGGCTGGAGCCTGGCGATTACGACATCACCTGCGGCTTGCTCAGCAGTCCCAAAGGCAGGCTGCACGTCGCCGCGTTTGACGCCGCCAGCGCCAAGCCCTCGCAGATCGACCTGATCGGGCCGCTGGCCGAATATAGGGTCTATGCGAGCTATGAGATCGACGCCTTGGTTGACGACGCCAAGCGCTTCGCTGATGCGGTGAAATCAGGCGATCTTGATGCGGCGCGCGCTTTGTTTCCCGTCGCCCACGCCCATTATGCGCGCCTCGCGCCGATCGCCAGACTTTTCCCCGATCTTGACCGCGCCATTGATTCCAGCGCGTCCGAACACGACAAGAAGGAAGCGGATCCCGGCTTCACTGGCTTTCATCGGCTGGAATGGGGCCTGTTCGCAGGTTCGGATTCCGGAAACCTCGACCCTCTCGCCGACAAGCTCGCCGCCGATGTCGTCGCCCTGCAAAACCGGTTCGAAGATTTTGCGATGAATCCAGAGCCGACGATCGCGGGCGCGGCCGATGTGATCGGCAAGACGGCGCTGGGCAGAATTTCCGGCGAAGCGGATCGCGGCAGCGGCGCCGATCTTTCCGACCTGCAGGCCAATGTTGAAGGCGTGAAGAAGATTGTCGATCTCTTCCGGCCGCTGATCGCCAGGGTGGACAATCCATTGAGCCTTGCGCTTGCCGAGGATTTTTCAACAATCGATGCGACGCTCGCCAAATACAGAACCGCGGATGGCGCCTACAAACCCGCCGCGCATTTGAGCGCCGACGACCGTGCGGCGCTGCAGAATGCGACAAAGAAGCTCGCCGGCGAACTTGCGCGGGTTCGCGGCGCTCTCGGCCTGAGTTGACGGAAAGGAGCGCGCCCATGAATGACCGCCCCAAGCAAGACAGGCATTCAAGCGATGCGCAGCCCGCTTCGCCCGATCGCCGCAAAATGCTGCTCGGCCTTGGGCTCGCCGGCGGCGCCGTCGCCAGCGGTTTGACGCCGGGGGCCGCGTTCGGCGCTTCGACCGCGGGCGAAGCGTCGCAGCCCGATCAGGCTCTGGAGGCGCGGCAGCCTTTCTACGGCGCTCATCAATCGGGCGTGACGACCGCTCGTCCGCCCGCGGGCCTTGTCGTTTCGTTCGACGTGCTGGCTGCGACGCGGGGCGACCTCGAACGCCTGTTGCGTAAGCTGACCGAGCGCATCGAATTTCTCACGCAAGGGGGCCCGGCGCCGGAAATCGATCCGAAATTTCCCGCCCTTGATTCCGGCCTGCTCGGCCCGGTCGTGACGCCAGGCAATCTGACGATGACGGTGGCGCTTGGCGCATCGCTGTTCGATGGCCGCTTCGGGCTGGCGGGCGCCAAGCCGACCCACCTTCAACGCATGCCGCAATTTCCCAATGACGCCCTGGAGGCCGAATCCTGCCACGGCGATCTGCTCATCCAGATTTGTTCGGATACGCCCGACACCAACATTCATGCTTTGCGCGACGTCATCAAGAATTCTCCCGATCTCCTCGCCTTGCGCTGGAAGGTCGACGGCTATAATGCGCCGGCGCGCGGCGCCAACCAGCCGCCGTTCACGCCGCGCAACCTCTTGGGCTTCAAGGACGGCACCGCCAATCCCGATCCTGACGATAATTCCGCGATGAATCGCCTGGTCTGGGTCGCGCCGGAATCGGCGGAGCCGGCATGGGCGGCGGGCGGCAGCTATCAAGTGGTGCGCATCATCCGCAATTTCGTCGAGCAATGGGACAGAACGCCGTTGCAGGAACAGCAGTCGATCATCGGCCGCGAAAAGAAGACCGGCGCGCCGCTGACTATGGCCGCCGAACAAGACATTCCCGATTATGCCGGCGATCCGAAGGGCGAGCGCATCCGGCTCGACGCGCATATCAGGCTCGCCAATCCGCGAACGGCGGAGAGTCAGGCCAATCTGATCCTGCGCCGTCCCTATAATTACTCGCGCGGCGTCACTAAGGCCGGCCAGCTCGATATGGGCCTGCTGTTCATCTGCTTTCAGGCCGATCTGGAGAACGGCTTTCTCGCCGTGCAGAAGCGTCTGAATGGCGAGCCTCTCGAGGAATATATCAAACCTGTCGGCGGCGGCTTTTTTTTCGCGCTGCCCGGCGTCCCTGCAAAGGGTCTCTATCTCGGCCAATCGCTTATCGAAGCGACCGAGCTGCCGGGCGATTCCGCCCATCCCACCCCAAGAAAATCAAGCTGAGGGAAACGAAATGAAATCGATACGCACTGCCCTTCTGATCGGCGCATCCAGCCTGGGCCTCGCGCTCGCCGCTCAGGCGGCGCCGATGGATCTCGTCGGCCCCGTCTCCAACTACAAGATTTTCGTCGCCAAAGGCGTCGACCGCCTTGTGACGACGACCGCCGCGTTCACTGCCGCGGTAAAGGCTGGGGATCTCAAGAAGGCGCAGGCGCTCTATGCGCCGACCCGCGTCAATTATGAGACGATCGAGCCCATCGCCGAATTGTTCAACGACCTCGACGGCAGCATCGACTCGCGCGCCGACGATCACGAGAAGAAGGAGGCCGATGACGGCTTCACCGGCTTCCACCGCATCGAATACGGTCTCTTCGAGAAGAAGAGCACGGATGGCCTCGCCCCCCTCGCCGACAAGCTGAACAAGGATGTGGTCGAATTGCAGGGCCGCATCAAGACGCTGACGATCCCGCCGGAGAAAATGGTTGGCGGCGCCGCGGCTTTGATCGAGGAAGTCGGCAAGACCAAGATCACCGGTGAGGAAGATCGTTACAGCCACACCGACCTCTATGATTTCCAGGCCAATGTCGACGGCGCCAAGAAGATCGTCGATCTCCTGCATCCGCTGACGGTGAAAGCCGATCCGGCCCTGAGCGCCGCGGTCGACAAGAATTTCGCGGCGGTCGACGGCATCCTCGCCAAATATAAGGTCGGCAATGGCTGGCAGAGCTATGATAAGGTCACTGAGGCCGACCGCACCGCGTTGAAAGGCCCGGTCACCGCTTTGGCCGAAGACCTGTCCAAACTGCGCGGCGCGCTCGGTTTGAACTGACGGCGGCAAATCCCTTCTCCCGCCTTGGGCGAGAGAAGGGTCTCGCGTCCAGCCAATTGCAAAGCCGCGCAAGGAACTCTACGAATCCGGGGCAACCCGGATTCGCCCCATGAAAGCCGGCCTCAAGCGTCGCGCGCCCAAGCCCAATCTGAAGCCCATGGACGAAGACGAAGGCGCCAAAGGCGGCGCGGTTCAGTCGGTCGATCGGGCGATGCTCCTGCTTGAGGCGCTGGGCGAAGACGAAGAAGGCTATCGGCTCACCGATCTGGCGATCCGCACGGGCCTATCGCCGTCCACCGCGCATCGGCTGCTCACCACTCTCGAAAAACGCCGCTTTGTCGCCTTCGATCAAAGCGACGGGATGTGGCATATCGGACGGCAGAGTTTTGCGGTCGGCTCGGCTTTCGTGCGGCGGCGCAATTTTGTGGCGCCGGCGCTGCCCTTCCTGCGCCGCCTGCGCGACCTTACGCACGAAACCGCCAATCTCGCCGTCGTCGACGATGGCGAGGTGATCGTGCTCACCCAAGTCGAAAGCCGCGAGATCATGCGCGCGATCACGAGGGTGGGCGGGCGAGCGCCGATGGTCACCTCCGGCATCGGCAAGGCGATTCTGGCGACCTATGCGGACGAGGATGTCGTCGCCATCATTCAGCGCCATGGCATGAAGCGTCTGACGCCAAAATCCGTCGTGCGCGCCGGCGAATTGCGCGACGCGCTGGAAGCCGTGCGCCGCGACGGCTACGCGCTCGACGATGAGGAATTTCTGGTGGGAATGCGCTGCGTCGCCGCGGTGGTTTACAACGATCAGGCCGAAGCGCTGGCGGCGATATCGGTATCGGGGCTCGCGAGCCGCGTGCCCAAGGCGCGTGTGCCTGAGCTTGGGCGGCTCGTGCGCGAGACGGCACGCGAACTGACGCTGGCGCTGGGCGGCCGGCTGCCGACCGGTTAGAAGGGGATCGGGGTTCACTTTACCGCATTACGCCAAGGCCGCGCCGGCGCGCGGGACGGGCATTTTAGGGGGCAAGCATGTCAACCATTTTCATATCCTGCGCCGTCGGCATTCTGACGTTCGGCCTTGGAATTTTCGGCTTGTTTCTGCAAAAGCTGTTGCCGGAAAACCATATGACGACCGGCGCGCGAGACATGATCGGCGCGATCATGGGTCTCGTCACTTTGTTGCTGGCCCTGGTGCTGGGGACGCTGGTTGGCTCGGCTTACGGGTTTTTCGCCGTCCAAAAGGCCAATGTCGAAACGCTTGGCGCACGTTCGATCCAACTGGATATGGCGCTTGTTCAATATGGGCCGGAGGCGCAGCCCTTGCGCGACGGTCTCAAAGGAGCGCTGAAGCGATCCTATCACACGATCTGGGGCGGCGGCGACACGGACCCGAAAGAGCTTGAAGTTGAAGCTTATCTGCCAATGTTCTTGTTGATGAACCAGGGCATCGCCTCGCTCAACCCGAAGACGCCGGTTCAGACGCAACTGATCGGAACGATCGGCGTCAACGCTTCGATTATCGAGCAGACCCGATTGCTGATGTCGCTGCAATTGGCCAGCCCGGTCTCCTGGCCGCTGCTCAATATCGTCGTGTCCTGGGCGATGCTGCTGTTCTGCGGGTTTGGCGTGCTCTCTCGCTTCAACCCTACAAGCGTCGTCGCGCTGGCTTTCGGCTCATTCGCGGTGGCCAGCGCGGTTTTCCTGATCCTCGAATTGAACGAGCCTTTCACGGGCCTGTTCCGCATTCCCGGCGCGTCGGTCGAGCAGACGATCAGGGCGGTTGGGGGGTAGGCGGAGCAAGTTGTTAGGTGAATGAGGAATAGGGGGCCGGAACATGTCGAAATCGTCGATTGCCACTAGGGGCGCCGCCACGCCCAATCGCCCGACCACCCATCCCGGCGAGATGCTGGCTGAGGAATTCCTGAAACCGCTAGGGCTTTCGGTGAACGCGCTCGCCATGGCGTTGCGCGTGCCTGCGACCCGCATGGGTGCGATCGTCAAGGGCGAGCGGGCTGTGTCGGCGGACACCGCCTTGAGGCTGGCGCGCTTCTTAGGCACGAGTCCCGAATTCTGGATGAATCTGCAAGGGATGCACGACCTCACCAGGGCGAAGCTGGAGAGCGGCCAGGCGATCGAGCGGGATATTCGCCCGCGCGCCGCGTGAGCAGACCGCCAGGAGAATCGGATGGACGTCTCGACCGCCAAACCCGCCGCCAATGAATATTCCTCTGGCGCCGCCTATGTGCGCGGCGCCTTCATGCCGATCGCGCAGGCGGGGATATCCGTGCTGGACTGGGGGTTCACGCGATCGGATGCCGTCTATGACGTGGTCCATGTCTTTCGCGGCGGCTTCTTCCGGCTGGACGATCATCTCGACCGCTTCGCTCGCTCGATGCAAGCGCGCCGGCTCGCGCTGCCGGAGGATCGTCCGACGATCGAGGCGATCCTGCATCGCTGCGTCGCTTTAACCGGCCTTGCCGATTCCTATGTCGCCATGGTTGCGAGTCGTGGTCGCCCGCGTGTGTTCGGCTCGCGTCGGCCGGCGGATTGCGAGAACCACCTGATCGCCTACGCCATCCCCTGGATCGACGTGGTTCCGCCCGACGTGCAGGAACGCGGCGCGCATCTGTGGATCGCCTCGACGCCGCGCGTGCCGGACGCCTCGGTCGATCCGGTGGTGAAGAACCACCAATGGAGCGACCTCACCAGCGGATTGATGGAGGCGCACGACCATGGCTTCGACACCGTCGTTCTCTGCGATTCCGCCGGCATGGCGACGGAGGGCCCCGGCTTCAACATCTTCGTCGTCAAGGACGGCCGCGTGCTGACCCCCGATCGCGGCGCCCTGCACGGCATTACCCGGCGATCGGTGCTGGAGCTCTGCGCGGAACTCAGCATCCCGGCCGAGATCGCGCCCATCCCGCGCGCCTTGCTGGAGGATGCGGACGAAGTGTTTCTCGCGACGACGGCGGGCGGCGTGATGCCGGTGTCGCGTGTCGGCGGGCGCATTCTGGGGAATGACCGGCCGGGGCCACTATCGGCGAGGCTGAAGGAGCTCTATTGGCGCAAGCATGCGGAGGGATGGCATAGGACGGAGGTGCGGAGGGATGCGGAGGCGCCGATGCGAGGCGGGCAAGATGCGTCTTGATATTGTCTCGGTCTCAGGCATTTGCGCCGGGCGCCTATGTGACGACGACTTGGCTCCGCGCCCCCGCTTTCTATTTTTGAATTCATCTAACTTATTGAAATATTTATAAATTCTATGATCCTCCCATCTGACGGAAAAGAAATGCGCCGCCGTTGAGAAAGGCGCTATCCTCGGGGATAACAGGAGCCTTGAAAACGCTTGTTGTCTGTTTCTTTGGAATTTGAAGAGGGACGCCCCTTCCCCCCCTTGCGGGGGAAGGTGTCATGCGGAGCATGACGGATGAGGGGTAGTCGCGCGTAGCGCGACGGCTTGCGGCGAGGCGGTTCGAAGCCGTCTCGCTTCGCTCGACACCCCTCATCCGACCCGACTTCGTCGGGCCACCTTCCCCCACAAGGGGGGAAGGAGAGCCGGCGCGGTTCAATTCCATTAACGCAGACGACGAGCCGCTCGGACATCTGCAATCGGGAGAACCGCCATGGCCAGGATGAAAGCGATCGAGGCCGCTGTTCGCGTGCTCGAAAAAGAGGGGATCACTTGCGCCTTCGGCGTGCCGGGCGCGGCGATCAATCCGCTTTACGCGGCGCTGAAGGCGCGCGGGTCGATCCGCCATATCCTCGCCAGACATGTCGAAGGCGCCTCGCATATGGCGGACGGCTATACGCGCGCCAAGGCTGGCAATATCGGGGTGTGCATCGGCACTTCGGGGCCGGCGGGCACCGACATGATCACCGGGCTTTATGCGGCGATCGCCGATTCCATTCCGATCCTCTGCATCACCGGCCAGGCGCCGCGCGCCAAGTTGTATAAGGAGGATTTCCAGGCGGTCGATATCGAGTCGATTTCCAAGCCTGTCGCCAAATGGTCGGTCACGGTGCGCGAGCCCGCGCTGGTGCCGATGGTGTTCCAGCAGGCTTTTCATGTGATGCGCTCGGGGCGGCCCGGGCCGGTGCTGATTGATCTGCCGATCGACGTGCAGCTCGCCGAGATCGAATATGACGATTCCACCTATCAGCCACTGACCGTCTACAAGCCCGCCGCCACGCGCGCGCAGGCTGAGCGGGCCATTGAAATGCTCAACGCTTCGGCGCGTCCGTTGATCGTTGCGGGCGGGGGCATCATCAACGCCGACGCCTCCGACCTGCTGGTGGAGTTTGCCGAACTGACCGGCGTTCCCGTCATCCCGACCCTGATGGGTTGGGGGACGATCCCTGACGACCATCCGTTGATGGCGGGCATGGTTGGATTGCAGACGAGCCATCGCTACGGCAACGCCACTTTCCTTGAATCCGATTTCGTGTTCGGCATCGGCAATCGCTTCGCCAATCGTCACACCGGCTCAGTCGACATCTACACCAAGGGCCGCAAGTTCGTGCATGTCGATATCGAGCCGACGCAGATCGGCCGCGTGTTCGGCCCGGATTTCGGCATCGTCTCCGACGCCAAGGCGGCGCTGAAACTGTTCACCGAAGTCGCCAAGGAGATGAAGGCGAAAGGTGGGCTCAAGAAGCGGGACGCCTGGGCGGCCAAATGCCTGCATCGCAAGAACAACATGCTGCGCAAGAGCCATTTCGACCAGGTGCCGCTGAAGCCCCAGCGCGTCTATGAAGAGATGAACGAAGCGTTCGGGCGCGATGTCTGTTATGTCACGACGATCGGCCTTTCGCAGATCGCTGGCGCGCAATTCCTGCATGTCTATCATCCGCGCAACTGGATCAATTGCGGTCAGGCGGGGCCGCTCGGCTGGACCTTGCCGGCGGCGCTCGGCGTGCGCGCCGCCCATCCCGACAAGACGATCGTCGCGCTATCGGGCGATTACGATTTCCAATTCATGATCGAGGAACTGGCGGTTGGCGCGCAGCATAAACTGCCGTATCTGCATGTGGTCGTGAACAATTCCTATCTCGGCTTGATCCGTCAGGCGCAACGCGGCTTCCAGATGGACTTTGAAGTTTCGCTGGGCTTCGACAATATCAACGCGACGCCGGAGGGCGATGCGCCGGCCGGCTATGGCGTCGACCATGTCGCGGTCGCCGAAGGCCTGGGCTGCAAGGCGATCCGGGTGAAAAGCCCGAACGAGTTCAAGGACGCTTTCGCCAAGGCGCAAGCTTTGATGAAAGAGCACCGCGTGCCGGTCGTGATCGAGTTCATCTTGGAGCGCGTCACCAATATCGCGATGGGGACCGAAGTGAACAACGTCAATGAATTCGAGGAAATCCTATGCCTCGATCCGAACCTGTCGATCAAGGACAGCCAAGACATGGGCGTGATCGAGAATGCGGGAACGTGAGGGGGCAATTTGCTCACGCCGTCATAGCCGGGCTTGTCCCGGCCATCCACGCCGAACCGCCTCCGCTGACATCGAAGGTTGTTTGCAGTGGCGCCGCGTGGATGGCCGGGACAAGCCCGGCCATGACGGTGGAGTAGCCTCAAACTTAATATCCAAAGGACCAAGCCATGCCGAAATTTTCCGCTAACCTCACCTTCCTCTACACCGACCTGCCGCTCCTCGACCGCTTCGCCGCCGCCGCGAAATCCGGCTTCAAGGGCGTGGAATATATGTCTCCCTACGAGGAGAAAAAAAACGACCTCGTCGCGCGGCTGAGTGACAATGGCCTAACGCAAGTGCTGCATAATCTGCCGGCCGGCAATTGGGCGGCGGGCGAGCGCGGTATTGCAATTTTTCCCGATCGCGTCGAGGAATTCCGTCGCGGCGTTCACCAGGCGATCGACTATGCCGGCGCGCTTGGCTGCGGCCTGGTGAATTGCATCGCCGGCGTCGCGCCCAAAGGCGCCGACGCCAAGGCGCTCCATAAGACTCTCGTCGACAATCTCGCTTTTGCAGCCAGCGAAATGGCCAAGGCGAAAATCAAGCTGCTGGTCGAGCCGATCAATACGCGCGACATCCCCGGCTTCTTCCTGACGCGCACCGATCAGGCTTTGCGCCTTATCGACGAGGTCGGGTCGGACAATCTCTTCGTCCAATACGACATTTACCACATGCAGATCATGGAGGGCGATCTCGCCCGCACCATTGAGGCCAACCTGCCGCGCATCGCCCATATCCAGCTCGCCGACAATCCCGGCCGCAACGAGCCGGGCACCGGCGAAATCAACTATCCCTTCCTGTTCAAGCATATCGACAAGATCGGCTATTCCGGTTGGATCGGCTGCGAATATAAGCCGCTCACCAATACGGCTGCGGGCCTTGGCTGGATGAAGCCCTATCAATCCTAAACGCGCTCCAGGAGTTTTCGATATGAGCAAGATCGGTTTCATCGGCCTTGGCGTGATGGGCCAGCCCATGGCGGCCAATCTCATCGCCGCCGGCCACACGCTGTTCCTGCGCACCCGCCGCACCGTCCCCGAGGCGCTCGTCAAGGCGGGCGGAATCGCTTGCGCCAGCGGCAAGGAGGTCGCAGAAAAATCCGACATCGTCATCCTGATGGCGCCTGATACGCCCGATGTCGAAGACATTCTGTTCGGCAAGGCGGGCGTCAGCGAAGGCTTGGCGAAGGGCAAGATCGTCGTCGACATGAGTTCGATCTCGCCGATCGCCACCAAGGAATTCGCGCAAAAGATCAAGGCGCTCGGCGCCGATTATCTCGATGCGCCGGTTTCGGGCGGCGAGGTTGGCGCGAAAGCAGCCTCGCTGACGATCATGGTCGGCGGCTCGGAAGAGGCTTTCGCTACGGTGAAGCCGATCTTCGAGAAGCTCGGCAAGAACATCACGCTGGTCGGCGGCAATGGCGACGGGCAGACCACCAAGGTCGCCAACCAGATCATTGTCGCGCTCAATATCGAGGCGGTCGCCGAAGCCTTGGTCTTCGCCTCCAAGGCGGGCGCCGATCCCGCCCGCGTGCGCCAGGCTTTGATGGGCGGTTTCGCCGCTTCGCGAATCCTCGAAGTTCATGGCGAGCGCATGGTCAAGCGCACGTTCGATCCTGGCTTTCGCATCGAATTGCACCAGAAGGATCTCAATCTCGCGCTGCAGGGCGCCAAAGCGCTGGGCGTCTCCCTGCCCAACACAGCCTCGGCCCAGCAATTGTTCAGCGCCTGCGTCGCCCATGGCGGCAAAGCGTGGGATCATTCGGCGATGGTGCGCGCGCTGGAAATCATGGCCGATCACGAGGTCGGCAAGAAGAGCGCTTGAAGGGGCGAATCATGGCGGCCGATCATCGGGCCTTGCTGCGCGCCATGTTCGACGCGGCGGTGAACGCCGCTGCCCCTGCGCTATGCGTGCCGCCTTGTCTGCCAGCTCCGCCCAAGGGGCGCACGATCGTGGTTGGCGCCGGCAAGGCCGCCGCCGCGATGGCCGCCGCTGTCGAGGCGCATTGGCAGGGCCCGCTCGAAGGCCTTGTCGTCACGCGTTACGGCCATAGCGCGCCGACCACACGCATCAAGGTCGTTGAGGCCAGCCATCCTGTGCCGGACGTGGCAGGGCCCGCCGCCGCCCGCGCGATCCTCGATCTTGTCAAAGGCGTCGGCCCCGACGATCTCGTGCTCTGCCTTATTTCCGGCGGCGGCTCCGCGCTGCTCGCTTTGCCCGATGGCGACATCACGCTCGCCGACAAGCAGGCGATCAATCGCGCGCTGCTGCGCAGCGGCGCCCATATCGGCGAGATGAATTGTGTGCGCAAGCATCTCTCCGCGATCAAAGGCGGGCGCCTCGCCGTCGCCGCGGCGCCCGCCCGCGTCGTCAGCCTGATCATTTCGGATGTGCCGGGCGACGATCTCTCGGTGATCGCCTCGGGGCCGACGGTTCCTGACGCGACGACGCAGGCGGACGCCTTGGCGGTGCTTCAAAAATATGGCATCGAGGCCTCGCCCGCTGTGCTCAAACAATTGGCGAATCCGGCGGCCGAAACGCCCAAGCCTGGCGATGCCAGCTTCGTCAATGTCGCCAACATTCTGATCGCGACGCCGCAGGGTTCGCTCGAAGCGGCGGCGAAAGTCGCAGAGCAAGCGGGCTTTGCGCCGCTCATTCTCGGCAACGCGATCGAGGGCGAAGCGCGCGAATGCGGCATCGTCCACGCCGGCATCGCGTTGCAGGCGGCGGGCTTTGGCCAACCCGCCGCGCCGCCCTGCGCGATCATCTCGGGCGGCGAGACGACCGTCACCGTGCGCGGCAAGGGCAGGGGAGGCCGCAATGCGGAGTTCCTGCTCAGCCTCGCGATAGCGCTAGGCGGCCGCGCCAATATTTCGGCGCTTGCCGCCGACACCGATGGGATCGACGGCAGCGAGGACAATGCGGGCGCGATCATCGGCCCCGATACGCTGCGGCGCGCTGCGGCGGCCGGCGTCGATGTCGTCAAGCATCTGGCCAATAATGACGCCTATACGGTCTTCTCTGGCCTCGGCGACCTCATCGTCACCGGCCCGACGCGCACCAATGTCAACGACTTCCGCGCGATCCTCGTGCCGGCGTGGACGAGACAATAGCGCTGGATTCGACCCTGTTGGGCGCGTCCGGGCGAAACCGGATGATCGCGGCGACGCCGACCAGAATGAAGATTGCCAGCGTCGCGCTCCCTGCATTCTCGCCAGTCGGACGACCATCGCCGTGCTGACGTCATCGTCTTTACCGGCGGCGGCGCGGATTGGTTACTTTTCGTAAGCCTGATAGGTCTAGCGTTACGAATCCGGCCGCCGCGGCCTTCCTGTTCTTGTCGCTTCGCGCGACGGAGAAGACATTCGATGAAGCTCGTCTCCAACAATGACTTCGTTGCTCCCGCGGTCGACAATCTTGGCGACGATTCCAACATGTTCGAAGTGGCGCCGGTCTCGCTATGGCTGGAGGATTACAGCGAACTCAAGGTCCTGCTTGATGAATGGCGCCAGGCAGGCATCGCCGATCTGCGCCGCTATCTCGTCGCGGACCGGAGTCGGGTCGAAGCCTGCGTCAGCCACATGCGGATCGTAAGGGTCAATCGCCGAACGCTCTCGTTGTTCGAGGTCGACGATCTGCCTCATCTTGTCGCCAACCTCGACGCGATCTTTCGCGACGAAATGTTTCTCAATCTTGTCGACGAACTCGTTCAGCTCTGGGACGGTAAGGCCGAGTTTGTCAGTCACGGCGTCAATTATTCTCTCTCAGGCCGCCGCATCGACATCCAGCTCAAAGGCGCGGTGCTGCCCGGCTACGAGGCGAGCTGGGAACGCGTGCTGATCGCCGTCGAAGATGTCAGCGAGCGGGAAGGCGCGCGCCGGTTGCTGGCGCTCAGCGAGGATTATTCGCGCGGCCTGTTCGAACATTCGCCGATTTCGCTATGGGTGGAGGATTTCAGCGCCGTCAAGCTGCTGATGGACGAGGTGCGCGAGCGGGGCATCGAGGACTTTCGCGTCTTCACCGATGTTCATCCCGAATTCGTTCAACGCTGCATGAGCGAAATTCGCGTAGTCGACGTCAACGCCCACACGTTGACGCTTTTCGGGGCGCCCGACAAGCAGACGTTGCTTTTCCGCCTCCGCGACATCTTCCGCGACGCGACGACGCAGCCGTTCCGCGAGCAATTGATCGACCTGTGGAATGGAAAGCTCTTTCAGCAGCGCGAAGTCGTCAATTATGCGCTCGACGGCGCGGTCCTGCATCTTCATCTGCAATTTTCCGTGTTCCCCGGCCGGGAGAGCGACTGGTCGCTGGTCCAGGTCGCCTTGACCGACATTTCCGCCCGCAAGAAAGCCGAAGCCTATCTCGAGTTTTTGGGCAAGCATGACGTCCTGACCAAACTCTACAACCGCTCCTTCTACGTTGACGAATTGAATCGGCTCGAGCGCACGGGCCCTGCGACCGTCACCGTTGTCGTCGTCGACGTCAACGATCTCAAGGCCGCCAACGACCAGTTCGGCCATGCGGTCGGCGACGAGCTTCTGCGGCGCGCCGGCGAAGTCCTGAACAAGCTGGTCGAAAAGCCCTGCCATGCCGCGCGCATCGGCGGCGATGAATTCGTCATCCTCATGCCGGGAAGCGAGCAGCGCGACGGCGAGGCGATGATCGCCAACATCGGCAAACTGGTCGAGCTCAACAATCAGTTCTATCCGGGCCTGGCGCTGAGTTTCGCAATGGGCGCGACGACGAGACAGCCGGGAGAACGGTTGGAAGAGGTCGTGCGCAGGGCGGACGCCGAGATGTATGCGGCGAAGCGCGCCTATTATTCAGATTTGCACAGGGATCGTAGGGAATCCGCGAGCCTGGGCGGCGACGATTTGCACGGGACCCCGCTTTAGATTCCGCAAAAACGCGCGCAATTTGCGAAAAACCGGCATCCGCTTTTTCGCCGCGCGCTCCAGCAAAGCGCGTCATCGATTTGCGCTAAACGGATGGTCATGGCGTCCCGAACGCTCTCACCCCGCCATGGCGCGAAGCCAACCTTCAGGAAAAGCTGGCAGGTGCGTTTGCCGCGCCGGCCGGCGGTTGAACAACGCTTGGCGCTCGGCCCATGTCGAACGAAAGACGGGATAGCGCTTCTCGACGCGCTCCTTGTGGGCGCTAAAATCGAGGCCCATGCAGGCGACCTTATGATTGAAGCCGGGATAGTCGCGCGGTTCGCACCATGATTCATAGCCGAACGCGCGTCGATAGAAGGCCTGATGCTGCTCGACAACGGAGACAAGGCCGTAGTCGGCTCCGAAATATTCTCCCGCCAGCCAGCCTGGGCGCAGCGCGATGTAGGGAAGTTCCGGAAACCTTCTGGCAAATTCGAGCTTCGCGGCGAGGCGCGTCGGGTCGACAATCACGCGACCCATGCGAAGGCGCGGCATGAGCACGTCGGAAAAGGCGCCAAGCGAGGGAAGCACCGTGCTTTCGTCGGCCGCGACATGGATTCTCAACGTGCTGGCCAGCTCGCCATCGATGAGCGTCAGAGTAATCCAGGCGTTTGGCGCGTCGTCGAGCCCTTCGTCATAAAGCCGGCCATCGGCGCGCGGCTCAATTAACCCCTGACGAATATAGGCCTCATATCGAAGCCGATAGGCCGCCTCTTTTTCGCTGCGTGTCGTGGCGCAACGATGCTCGACTCTTTCGAGCAACCGGTGCACACGATCCGAAAATCGTGAACTCGTGCCGCCGATCCCCGCATCCATAAAAAAACTCACTCAACATTGAACGATGAGCGAGGTTAACAAAAGATGAATCGATGTAAAGGGGTTCTAATCGAATTGGTTAACTGTCAAAAGACTCGCCGTCGACGATTCCTATTCGCCGAAATCGCAGGCAAGATGTTCGAGCAAGAGATGTGCGTATCGATTGATCGATGGTTCGCAAATATCCGCGACGCACGCGCTCCATGCGGAAAAATCACTGACCGAAATTGGTAATTCTTCGATATGCCGGCCGGACATAGCGGCCCGCGCATGAGTCGCCCGCCGATGGCGCAACCATTGCTGGTAGTCGCAATGCGCTGCAAACGCCGCGACATCCCGGGAATGGGCTTCGAACTCCTGCTCGTCGATCACGGCGAACACGATCGGTTCGGGCGAAGTTCGGAACAGCAGGATCGTCGAGGCGAAAGCGTCAAGCGAACGCTCGCTGGGAGGGGTCCCGGTCAGGCGGCTCCATATGAGGAACGGCGTCAGGGCGATGGGCGCCATCCTCACGTCGACGCCGGCCATCGCAAGGCCCATCTGAAAGCCCTCGCGCGATTCTCTCCAGTCCTCATAGTCGCAATAGGCATTCAAATCGGGGATCAGAATCCGCGCCCGGGCGAATTCATCTTCGGCGATCAGCGCGACAATCGCGGTTTCCGCCTGCGACTCGCGGTCGGCGAATATACGAATTCCCGGATCAATGTCGGAATCGCTCATACCGTCTCGCATTGCCTTTTTAGAGCTTTTAGATGGCTCGAGACCATCGCTCTATATAATTTGCCGCCCAAGCGCACAGGGAATACCAGAATAAACTAAAGAACTTTTTAACGGCCCAAGAGGATAGTCGCATCGACACTCGGCTCTCGATTGGAAAGATTTATGCGAGCTGAACGATTGGGCGCTATTTCCGGCCTTGTGAACAAAATGCCGGATGCACTGTACATTGCGTTTGTCGATAGCCTTCTGGTCGAGGTTAAAGGCCTCATCTTGTCTATCGTGGCGGTCACCTCAGCGGGGATCGCCACCGCCATCGCCGCTCATAGTGTGAGTCTGTGGATTTGCACAGCCCTGATGTTGCTTGTGAGCTTGATCCGGCTGCACGTCATGACGCTTCATGCGCGGAGCCGGCCGAGCCCCAACGTCGCCGTCGCGCGCAGTCGGGAGACGAAGTTCGTCGTCGGCGCCGTCACCTATATGGCCCTGATGGCTATATGGACGCTTGTCGCGTTTTGGGTCACAGACGATGGGTTCACGCGCTTCCTCACCGCGGCGACGACCATTGTCTACGCATTTGGCATGTGGACGCGCAGCTTTGCGATCGACAAGGGAATCAACGCGCAGATCATTGCCGCGTTCGTTCCGCTGAGCGCGGCGATGGTCGTAGGGGGCGGCTGGTACCCCCTTGCGATTCTTGTCGGGTTCATCCCAACCTTCCTGTTCATAAAGGCCTCATCGAGCCGCATGAAGGCGAACTTTCTCGCCGAAGTCGCGGCCAGACATCAGGTCGCCATGCTTGCGGGGCGGCTCGACACCGCACTCAACAATATGTCGCATGGCCTTTGCATGGTCGATTCCGAGGGCAAGCTCAGCCTGACGAACAATCAGGTTCTGCGCATCTTTGGCTTGAGCGAAAAAGAGGCCCATGTCGGCGCGGATTTGCGTTCGATACTCCGCAGCCTTGTGCGAAAGGGAGTCCTGGCGCGTTCCGAATTCAAACGGCTGTCGCAGGCGCTGTTCCGCAACACGAACCGGGACTTCGTCGTGCCGCTCGAAACCAGGGACCAGCGGGCGCTCGAAGTCACGGTCCAACGCATCAAGAGCGAAGGCACCGTCGTCGTCATCCAGGACATTACCGAACGCCGGAACGCCGAGGCCGCGATCTATCGCATGGTCTGGTTCGATCCGGTCACCGGCCTGCCAAATCGACGGCGTTTTGAGCAGGAGCTTTCGAAAGCCTTGCTGGCGCGCCAAAGCGCGGGGAACAATGGGGCGATCCTGTTCCTTGACCTCGACGACTTCAAACAGGTCAACGACAGTTTGGGCCACGCGCGCGGAGACAAGCTCCTCATCGCCGTCGGCGATCGTCTGCGTTCGGCGGTCGAAGACAAGGATGTCGTCGCGCGATGGGGCGGAGACGAGTTCGCCATTCTCCTGCCGTCAAGAGAAGACGCCCATGACCCCTCCTGTAAGGCGGAACGCATCATAGCGGAAATCAATCGGCCGTTTCAGATCGACGGCTATGAAATCATCATCGGCGTCAGCGTGGGCGTGGCGAAGCTTCGCCGTGACGGTCTGACGCTTGAGACGCTGCTCAGCAACGCCGATTTGGCGCTCTATGCGGCCAAAGAAGAAGGCCGCAATCGCTGGCGCTCCTATGAGGCGCAATTGGGCCTCAATGCGCAAAGCCGACGGACGCTGGAGATTGACCTGAGAGCCGCGATCGCCAATGAAACGATTGAGGTTCACTATCAGCCCATCAACAATGCCGCGACCCGGGAAATTGTCGGTTGCGAAGCGCTGGCGCGATGGGATCATCCAACCCGCGGCCGGATTTCCCCTGGCGAATTCATACCGATCGCCGAAGAACTCGGTCTGATGGACGCGCTCGGCGGCATCATTCTTCACCGCGCGTGCGAAGCCTGCGCCTCGTGGCCCGAACGAATCTTTGTCGCCGTGAATTTGTCGCCCCTGCAGGTCAGAGGCGGGCGTGTGGCTAACGCGGTCAAGGACGCTCTTCAATCGTCCGGTCTTGCGCCGCACCGGCTCGAAGTTGAAATCACCGAGTCGACGATTCTGCACGACCTTCCCCTGACGCGTCAGACATTGCGATCGATCAGGGAGATGGGCGTTCGAATTGCGCTGGACGATTTTGGCACGGGATTTTCGAGCCTGAGCTATCTCCACACTTTCCCTCTGGACAAAATCAAAATCGATCGGTCGTTCACCATAGCGATGGGATCGGACCAAAGGGCCTCCATCGTGATCGCGAGCGTCGCGGGCATGTGCAAAATGCTGGGGATGGACGTGCTCGTCGAGGGGATCGAAACGGAACGCCAGATGCAGTTCGTCGACGGTCTTGGATCGGTCGCCGAAGTTCAGGGCTTCCTGTTCAGTCCCGCGGTTCCTGAAAAGGACATTCGCGCGATGTTCGAGTCAGCCGTGCAGCGCAAAATAGCCTGACGGTCGCAAGATCGTCTTTCGCTATGTCCAAGAGGCTCTCAGCCACCGCTCTCCGGCTTGGCCGAGGCTGCGACGGGCGCGTCTTGCTTGGAATGGTCGTCGGCAATCCGGACCTGATCGCCATCCGCAATGCCATCAGGCGGCGCGGCGATCACCCGGTCGTCGGCGCCAAGGCCCGACCCGACCTCGATCTCGCTCCCCAGATCGCGCGCGATCGTCACCGTCTTGAACAAGACGCGATTGTCGGCATTGACCGTTGCGACGCGCAATCCGCTTTGATCGAAAATCAGCGCGCTGACAGGAATGCGAACCGACCCGGTTGCGCCGGAAAGATCGGCATGCACATTGGCGTACGCGCCCGGCATCAATTCGCCGCCGGAATTGTCGACGATCAATTGCATATGCGTCGTTCCCGAGCCGACATCGACGGAGCGCGAGGAGGCCTCGACGACGGCAGGGAAAGTCCGGTCGGGATATTCGGGCACGGAAATGCTCGCCTTGGCGCCAATCTTGATGGCTGGCGCATAGTTTTGCGGAACATTGATCGCAACGCGCAGCCTCCGCACATCCGATATGACGAACATCGCGAGCCCTGCGCTTGAGCCCGCGCTGATGAGCGCGCCGACATCCGTATTGCGCTCTGTCACGAGGCCGTCGAACGGCGCCGAGATATTCTTGTAACCGGCGAGAACCTGCAGGCGCTCGACATTGGCCTCGTTGGAATGGACGGCCGCCTGTTTGCTCGCCAGGTCGGCCGCGCGCTGGTCGACATCCTGTTGGGAGACCGCATTCGAAGTTAGCAGCGCCCGGCCGCGGCTCAAAGTCACGTCCGCAAGTTTGGCGCTGGCCTGGGAATTGGCAAGATCGGCGCGCGCCTGCAGCAATTGCTGATCGAGATCCGGCGCCTCGACTTCGGCGAGGGTTTGCCCGGCTTTGACAACGCCGCCGATATCGACGGTCCAACTCTTAACATAGCCGCTGACGCGGGCGTAGATCGGCGCGCGCACATAGGCCTCGAGCCGGCCGGGTAAATTCAGGCTCGCCACCACCGGCTTGGCGTTGAGAGAGGCGATAGCGACTGTCGGAAGCGCCTGCGTCTCGGTCCATTGCCGCAATTCGGCGTTGCCCTTGTCGCGGGTTCCGATGCCGGTGACGACGAGCGCTGCGACGCCGATGGCGGCGAGGATTCCGAAAAGACCAAGCTTGCGCCTCGAACGACGCGGAGGGGTGGCGTCAGGCATGTTGCGGGGACTCCGAAGGCGCGGGGGCCGGCTTCGCCTCGCGCTTATGCGCAAGGCTGAAGACGACGGGAACGAATATCAACGTGGCGATCGTCGCAAAAAAGAGGCCGCCGACGACGGCGCGGCCCAGCGGGGCGTTCTGTTCGCCCCCTTCGCCAAGGCCCAACGCCATCGGCGCCATGCCGATGATCATCGCCAGAGCGGTCATGACGACAGGGCGAAACCGCACGAAACCCGCTTCAAGCGCCGCCGCGACGGGGTCGCCAAGTTCGGCAAATCGCTCGCGCGCGAAACTGATGACAAGGACGCTATTGGCCGTTGCGACGCCCATGCACATGATCGCGCCGGTGAGAGCGGGCACTGATAGGGTGGTCTGGGTGACGAACAACATCCAGACGATGCCCGCCAGACCGGCCGGCAAGGCCGTGACGATCACGAATGGATCGGCCCAGGATTGGAAATTGACGACGATCAGCAGATAGATCAGCACGATGGCGCCGATCAACCCGAACAGCAGGCCGGAAAAGGCGTTGTTCATCGTGCGCACCTGGCCAAGCAAAACGACCGAGCTGCCTTTGGGGACGGACGTCGCGGTTTCGTCGATGATCTGGCGGATATCGGCCGCGACGGCGCCCAGATCGCGCCCTTGCGGCGTCGCATAAATCTGCACGATCGAATTGATGTCATATTGCGAAACCACCGCATTGCTGACTGCGCGGCTGATGCTCGCGACGCCGCCGAGGATCGGCAGAATGCCCGTGCCGCCGGCGGTGATGGGAAGCGTCTGCAAGGCGCCCAGCGTATCGATCTGGTATTGCGGCGTCTGCATCACGATCGGGTAGGAAACGCCATTGTCGGGATTGAGCCAATAGGTTGGCGCCACCTGACCGCTGCCCGCCAGATTGACGACGAGGCTATTGGTCACGTCGCGCTCGGTCAGGCCGATATATTGCGCACGCGTGCGGTCGACATCGACGTTCAGGGTCGGAAGGGCGGGCGATTGCTGAATGCGCGCGTCGGCCACGCCCGGAACGTGGCGAATCCGGCGCAACAGCAGGTTGGCGTAATTGAAATTGGCCGCGAGATTGGCGCCGCGAACCTGCAGGTCGATCGGCGCCGGCGCGCCGAAGTTGAGAATCTGGCTGATAATATCGGCCGGCAGAAACGCGAAAACGACGCCCGGGAATCGTTGAGGAAGCTCTTCGCGCAATTTGCGGACATAATCGGCGGTCGGACGGTGATCCTCGTTCAGCTTGATCTGGATGTCGCCATCCTGCGAGCCGATGACGCCCGTGTTGTTATAGGTCATGTTGATGCCGCTGATCGGCATGCCGATATTGTCGACCAAGGCGCCAAGCTCATCGGGCGGGATGATCGCCCGGATCGCCTTCTCGATCTCAGCGAATTGATTGGCGCTTTCCTCGACACGGGTGCCGATGCGCAAGCGCGTATGCATCAGTATCTGGCCGGTATCGACCGCGGGGAAGAAATTTCGTCCGAGATAGGGCGTCAGCAGAAAAGAGGCGGCGACAAAAGCGAGAAAGCCGATGACGAAAATGGCGCGGCGGCTCAGCGCAAGTTCAAGAATGTCGCGGTAGCCCGATCTTATCCGCTCGAATCCTGCTTCGAACAGGCGCTGGAATTGCACCAACGGATTACGCGAGCGCGGACGCTCGCCTTCCGCGTGCTCGACGTGGGCCCGCAGCAGATAATTGGCCATGGTCGGCACGAGCGTGCGCGACAGCAAAAAGGAGCAGATCATCGCAAACATGACGGCTTCGGCCATCGGCACGAACAGAAAACGCGCAATGCCGTCGAGGAAAAACATCGGCACGAAGACGATGCAGATGCACAGAAGCGAGACGAAGGCGGGCGTCACGATCTGGCGTGCGCCATCCATGATCGCGGTTTCCACATCCTTGCCGTGTTCGAGATGCCAGTTGATGTTTTCGATTGTCACGGTCGCATCGTCGACAAGAATGCCGACTGCCAGAGCAAGACCGCCGAGCGTCATGATATTGAGCGTCTCGCCGACCGCCGACAGTGCAATGATCGAGCCAAGGACCGCCAGCGGGATCGACACGGCGATGATTACGGTCGAGCGCCAACTGCCCAGGAACAGCAAGATCATGATGCTGGTCAGCGCGGCGGCGATCGCGCCTTCGCGCGCCACCCCGTTGATAGCGCCGCGCACGAACAGCGATTGATCGCCAAGCAGCGCTATTTTCAGGTTGTCTGGCAGCGCCGCCTTAATGTCCAGCAGCCGTTGTTTGACTCCCGCGATGATCGCCAGCGTCGAGACCGATCCGCTCTTGAGCACTTGCAAAAGAACCGACCTTGAGCCGTCGACATGAACGATGTTGGTCTGCGGCGGATTGCCGTCGCGCACCTGGGCGACGTCGCGCACATAGACCATGGCGCCATTGACGGTTTTGATGGGCAGGTCGCCGAGCGCTTCCAGCTTGGAGGGGGCGTTGTTGAGCTGGACCGCATATTCGAAAGCGCCGATTTTCTCGGTGCCTACGGGCGTGATCAGGTTTTGGGCGGCCAAGGCGTTAGCGACGTCCTGCCCAGAGAGGCCGCGCGCCTGCAGTGCGTTGGAGTTGAGATCAATCTGCACCTGACGCGTTTTGCCGCCGAACGGGTAGGGGATCGCCGCGCCGGGCACAGTGACCAGCGGCGTTCGCACCTGGTTGACGCCGAGATCGGCCAGATTCTGTTCGGTGAGGCCTTCCCCCGACAGAGCGACCTGGAGGATGGAGACCGTCGAGGCGCTGTAGTTGAGGATCAGCGGCGGCGTCGAGCCGGGAGGCATCTGTTTGATCAGCGTCTGCGAAATCGCTGTCACCTGGGCGTTGGCGGTGCGGATATCGACGTTCGGTTGAAAGAAAATCTTGATAATGCCGAAGCCGTTATAAGAATTGGCTTCGATATGTTCGATATCGTTGACGGTCGTCGTTAGGGCGCGCTGGAACGGCGTTGTGATTCGCCCGGACATTTGATCGGGCGGCAGGCCCGTATATTGCCAGACCACGCCGATGACTGGAATGCGGATATCGGGGAAGATGTCTGTCGGCGTCCTGAGCGCGGCGAGCGGGCCGATCATCAGGATCAACAGCGCGAGCACGACAAACGTATAGGGTCGGCTCAAAGCGATGCGGACAAGGGCGATCATCGAGAGGGCGTCTCAGCCGGAGCGAATCAGGGGAACGTCGATGGCGCAGGGCGCCAAGCAACTGGTGTACCAGCGCGACTGGTGTACCAGAATTGACCGCTCGTCCGCGATCACATTGCGGTGAAGACTTCCGGCGCCCCCCAGCGTGGTCTGTGGCGAGAAAAACTCAAGTCTCGGCGGCGCGGCGCCGCCGATCGACATTGGTGGAAAATACGTGGTCCCAGAACGAGGTGACGACGCCGTAATTGCCTGGCGTATTGTGGTAATGATGGGCCATGTGCTGAATGCGGGCTCGATAGAGCATGCTGCCCGGCTTGAGCGTCCAGTGATGGGACGCGTGATGGACCAGCATATAGCCGGCATAGCCGAGTAGCGCGCCGCTCGCGAAGCCGCCGGCCAGAACGATGCCGACCGTAAACAACAGCGGCGCGAAGAACACCGCTAGGATCAAGCCGCTGGAGACGAAGGACGGCACGCCGATCAAGGCGGTCGGGTCGTCATGGTGGGCGTCGTGGAATTTCTCGAAGAACGGAATGGCGTGATACACCCAGCGATGGACGGCATATTCGACAAACGTCCAGACCAGGAGCCCTGCAATGAAAGCGGCGAGCCAAAGACCCGCGCCCTCAAGGCCCTGCTGATAGATCGCCGCGGCGGCGAGCAAGACGATGGCGAGAGGGATGGCGACGAAATCGCCGAAGTAGAGAGCTTTACTCAATTTCATGGGTCGCCTCATTGCTGTGCCGATTTACGGGATTGGCTCGGCGCGCTCTGCCGTTGACTTATCCGCCCTCCCCACAAATTTGGCCGGTCCCCGCCGACTTAACGCGCGTTCCGCTTTTGTCCCGATTGCGCTTTCAAGCAAACCATTGCGAAATTTACGTCTATTTGATGGACCTGACAATGCCTCCATCGCCCTTCCTCTCATGCGCCGCGCTTCCGATGAGCGGCGTTTTGGCTCCGGTCGGGATGAGGTAGCGCGACCAACTGGGCCCGGTCCAGTCCCAAGCGCGGACGCCTAGATGTCCAGCTTCGGCCCGAGCATCGCTTCGGGTCTGACAATTGCGTCAAATTCCGCCGCGGCGACAAAGCCAAGCCGTATCGCCTCCTCGCGCAGGGTCGTGTGGTTCTTATGGGCCGATTTGGCGATCAGCGCCGCTTTATCATAGCCGATCGTCGGCGCAAGGGCCGTCACGAGCATCAGCGATCGCTCGACCAACTCATGGATGCGTTCGCGATTGGGTTCGATCCCGGCGATGCAGTTTTTGGCGAAGCTTTGCGCGCCATCGGCCAGCAACCGAATGGATTGCAGCGCGGCGTTGGCGATAATGGGCTTGAAGACATTCAGTTCGAAATGGCCCTGACTGCCGGCGAAAGCCACGATCGTCTCGTTGCCGATCACCTGGACGCAAACCATCGTCAGCGCTTCAGCCTGTGTGGGGTTGACCTTGCCCGGCATGATCGACGATCCCGGCTCATTCTCGGGTAAAAGCAGTTCGCCCAGCCCCGAACGCGGGCCCGAGCCCAGGAGACGGATGTCATTGGCGATCTTGAACAGGCCCGACGCCAGGCTCGCGAGCGCGCCGTGACAGAAGACCAAAGCGTCGTGAGAGGCGAGCGCCTCGAACTTGTTGGCCGCCGAAACGAACGGAAAGCCCGTCATTTCAGCGACGCGCTGCGCAAAGGCCCGCGCGAAATCGGGATGCGTGTTCAGACCCGTGCCGACCGCCGTGCCGCCCTGCGCGAGGGCGGCGAGGCCCGGCATCGTCGCCTCGATCCTCTGTATTCCAAGGGCGACCTGCGCGGCATAGCCGGAAAATTCCTGCCCCAGCGTGACCGGCACCGCATCCTGGAGATGCGTGCGGCCGATCTTGACGATATCGGCGAAGGCCTCGGCTTTGTCCGTCAGGGCCGCGTGCAGGACGCCAAGCGCGGGAATGAGCCTTTCCCTGATCTCGCGCGCCGCCGCGATATGCATGGCGGTCGGAAAGGTGTCGTTGGAGGATTGGCCGAGATTGACATGATCGTTGGGATGGACCGGCGTTTTGGCGCCGCGCCGGCCGCCCAGCCTCTCATTGGCGAGGTTGGCGATCACTTCATTGGCGTTCATATTGGTTTGCGTGCCGGACCCCGTCTGCCAGACAGCCAACGGGAACTCGCCGTCGTGTTTTCCCGCGGCAACCTCGGCGGCGGCCTGCGCGATCGCCTCGGCGAGCTGGGGCTCCAGCAATCCCAGATCGGCGTTCACCCCCGCCGCCGCCTGTTTGATGAGCCCGAGCGCGTGAACGATCGGCTTGGGCATGCGCTCGTCGCCGATCGCGAAATTCTGCAGCGAGCGCTGCGTCTGCGCCCCCCAATAGTGATCGGAAGGCACTTCGATCGGACCGAACGTATCGGTTTCGGTTCGCGTCATCGCTGGATCTGACATGGCTCCCTCTATAATGCTTTCCTGGCGCGCGGGTTCCCGGTTCCGCTTGACGCTGCCCGACCCCGACGTATAGCTTGCATCGTTATGTCTATACATAAACTTTTCGCATGCGGACAAGGATCGCGCTGATTGGTCCCTGGAGGATGAATCGCGCCGCTCTGCGCTACTGCTCGAAATGGTGGATCACAAACAAAAGGGGGCGGCCATGATGAAATCAACGACCTATTCCTTGACGCGGCGAACCATGTTCAAGACCGGGCTGATCGGAGCCGCCTCCGCCGGCGCATGGCTTTCGGGCCTTGGCGGCGCTCTGGCCGACGATACGCTGGCTGATGTGAAGAAGCGCGGCGAGCTTGTCATCGCCACCGAAATGCAATTTCCGCCCTTCGATATTTCCGACAATGGAACCTATAAAGGCGTCGACCGCGACCTGATCGACGAAGTCGGCAAGGAGCTCGGCGTCAAGGTCAAATATCTCGATCTGCCCTGGACCAGCATTCTGCCCGGCCTCGAGGCCAAGAAGTTCGATCTTTGCATCGCGCCGGTCACCATCACCAAGGAGCGCATGCAGCGCTATCTCTTCACGGTGCCGATCGCCGACGCGACGGCGGCGCTGATGAAGCGCGCCAACGATTCCAGCATAACCAAGCCGGAAGATATCGCGGGCAAGGCGGTCGGCGGCCAGAAGGGCACGTCACAACTGGCGCAGCTCAAGGCTTTCGCCGCCAAATTGCCCAAGCCCGTCGACGTCAAGGAATATGTCGACAACAACCAGTCCTACGCCGATCTCGCGGCGGGGCGGATCGACGCTTCGGTCAATTCTTTCCCTAACCTCGCTTATGCGGCCTCGCAGCGCGCCGATACTTTCGCGATGGTGGCGCCGCCGTTCGGGACGCCGACCTATTTCTCCTGGGTCGGCAGGCTCGACGACAAGGGTTTGATCGACGCGATCAACGCCGCCATCGTCAAGACGGAAGGCGACGGCCGGATGGCGAAGATCCAGAAGGCCTGGTTCGGGCAGACGTTCGACCTGCCCAAGACGGTGCCAGAACCGCAGCTCTGATGGTCTACGCCGGCCAAGTCGATGGAATGCTGGAATTCCCTCCCCCCTTGTGGGGGAGGGTTAGCAAGAGGGCGCGCGCCGACTTATCGAAACCAGAGGCGCGGGTCTTTTCTTGATAGGGCGGCGCGACCCCCCATCCGGCCTTCGGCCACCTTCCCCCACAAGGGGGGAAGGAAATACCCAATCCGGCGCCGGATGATGCAGCCGCAGGTCATTGTTCATGCTCTGGCCTATCTGACGCTTGCAGCGGGGATGACGATCTATGTCTCCATTGCGGGCATTATCCTTGGCATGGGCATCGGCTTTACCGTGTGCCTCGCGCGACTTTCGGGAGGCCCGATCCTTGCGCGCATCGGCGCTTTCTATGTGAGTTTCTTTCGCGGCGTGCCGCTGCTCGTGCAATTGCTGTTCATCTATTATTTTCTCGCCGAATTTGGCATAGACGTGCCGGCGATGGCGGCGGCGATCGGTGGGCTTGGCCTGGCGTCGGGCGCCTATCAGGCGGAGATCCTGCGCGGCGCGCTCAACGCCGTGCCGTTGGGCCAAAGCGAGGCCGCCACGGCTCTCGGTTTTTCGCGCGCCAGCATCTGGCGGCGCATTCTGCTGCCGCAGGCTTTGCGCATCAGCGTGCCGCCGCTGATCAATGAATTCACGCTGCTGCTCAAGGCCTCCTCGCTCGTCTCGGTGGTGGGGATCGCCGAATTGACGCGGGTCAGCATGAATATCGCCTCCTCGACCTATCGACCGCTCGAGGCCTATGCGGGAGCCGGGCTGTTCTATCTCGCGATCAACCTCTGCCTCGCCGGCCTTGGCAACCTCGCCGAACGGCGTCTCGCCACGGGGGCGGCCCGATGAGTCTCGAAATCCTCTGGCGCTATGCGCCATCGCTGCTCAGCGGTTTTGGCGTCACCATCCTGTGCTGGAGCGTGGGCGCGGCGATCGGCCTCATCGTCGGCTTCGCCATCGCGCTGTTGCAACGGCTGCGCTTAGCGCCTCTGCGATGGCTCCTGCGCATTTATATTGAAATCATTCGCGGCACGCCTTTTCTCGTGCAATTGTTTCTCCTCTATTCGGGCGGCCCTTTCATCGGCTTGCGGCTGGAGGCGACGACGGCGGGAATCCTCGGCCTTGGAATCTATTCCAGCGCCTATTTCGCAGAGGCCTTCCGCGCCGGCTTCAGCGCGGTGCCGCTCGGCCAGATCGAGGCGGCGACCAGCATCGGCATGACTTCCCTAGACATCCTGTGGCGCATTTCGCTGCCGACCATGCTGGTCGCGACGCTGCCCTCGATCGTCAATTTGCTGATCATCCTGTCGAAGGAGACCGTGGTCCTGTCGATCATCACCGTGCCGGAACTGATGTACCAGATGCAGACCATGGCCGCCGAGACCTTCACCGCCTTCACCGCCATTTTCGCTATGGCGATCTTCTATTGGCTGCTGGTCGAAGCCATCTCGCGCGTCGGCCAGCGGGTCGAGCGGCGCGTCACTGCCTTCATGACGCCGGCGCGCGCCTCATGAGCGCCCCGACAATCGAACTCAAAGACGTCGGCAAGAGTTTTGGCGCGCTCGAAGTGCTGCGCGGCATCGATTTGACCGTCAACAAATCCGAAGTCGTCTGCCTGATCGGGCCGAGCGGATCGGGCAAGAGCACGCTGCTGCGTTGCGTCAATTTTCTCGAAAGCTACGATGTCGGGGACATCCGCATCGAGGGGAAGCTGATTGGCTACGAGGATCGCCCCGACGGCGGCCGCAGCCTGATGCGTGGCCGCGCTTTGCGTGAGATGCGCTGCGAAATCGGCATGGTGTTCCAGCATTTCAATCTCTGGCCGCATATGAGCGCGTTGCAAAACGTGACGGAGCCGTTGCAGCGGGTGCGCGGATTGCCGGCGGCGCAGGCGAATGAGCGCGCGATGCAGGTGCTGACGCGCGTCGGCCTCGCCGACAAGGCGCCCGCCTATCCCGGCCATCTCTCCGGCGGACAACAGCAGCGCGTCGCCATTGCCAGAGCGCTCGCGATGCAACCGCGCCTGATGCTGTTCGACGAACCGACCTCGGCGCTCGATCCCGAACTCGTGGGCGAAGTGCTGGAGGTGATGCGCAGCCTCGCCTCCGAAGGCATGACCATGCTGATCGTCACCCATGAAATGGGCTTTGCCGCCAAGGTCGCCGACCGGATTGCTTTTCTCGACGCCGGGCGCATCGTCGCCGCCGGGCCGCCGCGCCAAGTCTTCCATGAAAGCCAGGAGCCGCGCGTGCGCCAGTTCCTGCAGACCTATCACGACCGCAACAGTTTTTAGGGAAAACGAAGTGACCGCCGACATTGCTAGAGTGCGCCTCCCCGACGGCCATCTCGTTCCCTGCCTTGGACAGGGTACATGGCGGATGGGCGAGGATTCCTCTGCGCGCGCCGCGGAAGTCGCAGCGCTCAGGCGCGGCGTGGAGCTCGGCCTCACGTTGATCGACACCGCCGAAATGTATGGCGACGGCGGCGCCGAAGACATGCTCGGCGAGGCCTTGCGCGGCCTGCGCGACAAGGTATTTCTTGTCAGCAAGGTCTATCCGCAGAACGCCGGCGGCGCGGCGCTGCGCCGGGCCTGCGAGAACAGCTTGAGGCGCCTGGCGACCGACCGGATCGACCTCTATCTCTTGCACTGGCGCGGCGGCGTGGCGCTCAAGGCGACAGTCGCGGGGATGAAAGACCTGCAGCGCGAGGGCAAGATCGGCGCCTGGGGCGTCAGCAATTTAGACGCGGACGACATGGACGAATTGTTCGCGGCAGGCGGGACGGATTGCGCGACCAATCAGATTCTCTACAACCTTCTGCGCCGCGGCCCAGAATTCGATCTCCTGCCGGCTATGGCCAAGCGCAAAATCCCCGCCATGGCCTATAGTCCGATCGAGCAGGGCCGGCTGCCGAAATCGGGCGCCCTCGCCGATATCGCACGGCGCTACGAGGCGACGACGTTCCAGGTCGCGCTCGCCTGGGTTTTGAGACGGCCCGATATCATCGCCATTCCGAAAGCCGCGACGATTGAGCATGTGACGGCCAATCGCCGGGCGCTCGACATCAAGCTGGATGAAGAAGCGCTGGCGGCGCTCGACCAGGCTTTCGCGCCGCCGCGCCGCAAGATTCCGCTCGCGATGATTTAGGGCGGCGTTTCCAGTTCGACACTCATGCGTAATGTGTCAGGCGTTTGCCGGGCAACAGATCGTAGGGCGAACGCCAGCCCGGCAGATTCGCGATCCGGCCAAGCCAGGCATGCACGGCGGGGTGACTGATCGCGAAATCGTAGCCAGTTTCCTCCTTTGGGAACGACAGATAGGCCATGATGGAGAAATCGGCGATCGTTGGTCGATCGCCGATCGCGAACGCGCTTCCTTGCAGATGTTGCTCCAGGATTGCGAGGAAGTCGTCGATGCGCCGGCGGAAGTAAGTCAGCACATGCGGATCGGGCGACCGCGTGAAGGTGCGATGATAGCGATAGGTCGCCATATAGCCGCTAAGCTTGTGATTGTCCCAGAACAGCCAGCGCAGCACTTCAAATTGCTCTTGGGCGTTCTTACCGCCATATCGGCCGTACCGTTCGGCGAGCTGCAGCAGGATCGGGGCCGTCTGGGTGAGACGCGCGCCGTCCTCTTCCAGCACCGGAATTTCGCCCATCTCATTGACCGTCGCGCGCCATTCCGCGGTTCGCGTGACGCCGCCGCCAAAATCGGTCCAGATCGGCTCAAAAGTCTGACCGCAAAGCGTGAGCATCAGGGCGAGCTTGTAGCTATTTCCCGATTCCGGGAAGTAGTGCAGTCGATAGGCGGTCATTGTTGTCGGACTCTCTCGAACATGATCTCAGAAGAGTCTGTGTCAGCCTGCAGGCTTCTGCAAGCGACGTGTAGCCGCTGATGGATTCCAAGAAATCCTCACGCCGCCTGTTCGCGCCGATCCATAACGCATCCGCAATGTGGGCATATCTCCCGCGCCTTCGTCGGCGCGGTGTGATCCGCGTTCCGGGAATCGGCGAAATCCCGGCGGCTTTTGAGCTGGTCGAGGAAACCGACGGTGATCAGGCCGGAGAATAACGCCAGCGTGCCGATGCCGACGATCGCGACCACGCCGCCGAGCACGCGCCCGACCGCCGTCACAGGCACCATGTCGCCATAGCCGACTGTCGTCAGTGTCTCGATCGCCCACCACATCGCGGCCGGTATGGAACTGAATATCGTGGGCTGTTCATCCTCTTCGATCATATACATCAGCGTACCGCTGATCGTCACGGTGAGGCAAAGAATGAATACGATCGCGCCGATCGCGCGCGCCTCCTGCCGCAGCACGGCCCAGATCAAACCAAAGATCTTGGAGTGTCGGGTCAATTTGAGCATACGCAGAAAGCGCAGCAGGCGGAGCACGCGCAAATCGCCGGCGCCCAGTAGGCCGAGAACGGCCGGCAAAATGGAGATCAGATCGATGAGCGCGAAAAAGCTCAGGGCGTAGCGGAGCCTGCCCGAGAGGGGTCGGTGAAACCGCCCGTTGGGCAGGTCAATCGCCGTCCACAGACGCAGCCCATATTCGACAGCGAAAATCGCAGTCGCCACATGCTCGAGCGTGACGAAGGCGAGGGGATGGCTGGCGCGGATCGGTTCGACCGATTCCAGGATCACCGCGCTGACATTGGCGACGATCAGCAAAGCCAGCGCGCCATCGAAATAATGTGCGGTCGAATTGCGCCCCGCATCGTCGTCGAACAGGACGGCAATGCGTCGCCGCAATCCGGCGTCCGCTCTCGTTCCATGTTCGTGAGGCATTTTGCCCGTCCGGGGCTGTGGCGGCGAGGTCTTGGGTCGCAAAATCTTGGGCTGACCGTATTTATGCTTTATGACGGCAGGAAAACTATCGCTGCGGCGCTGGGGGCGCTTGACCGCGCATTTCCCCCGCCAGGCCGTAGGGCGCCTCTGGCGACGACAGAGCGGATATGGGATTCGACGCGCTTGCGGTCCGGGCGCGAGCCGATCATATGAGGCGATGGTCGGCCCAAGGTTGCGAACGAACGCCAATTCTACTAGACGCCAACGCCAAATAAACGGGAGACGCTTATGAACATCCAGTCGAAAGAGAGCGCGAGCTTGGCCTTGCCATTCAGCGCCAACATCATCGGCGGAAAAAACGTCGAGGCGGCGGATGGGCGCATCCTCGATGTGCTCTGCCCCTCGGACGGGCAAGCCTTCGCGCGCATCGCGCGCAGCGGCGCGGAAGATGTCTCGCGCGCGGTCGCGGCGGCGCGCAAGGCGTTCGAGGGCGATTGGGGACGTCTCACCGCCCTTGAGCGCGGGCGCCTGCTGATGAAGCTCGGCGAGGCGATCGCCGACCATGCGCCCGAGCTTGCGGCTTTGGAATCGCGCGACACCGGCAAACCGCTCAAGCACGGCAAGGCCGATATGGTCGCGGCGGCGCGCTATTTCGAATTCTACGGCTCGGCCGCCGATAAATTATACGGCGACACTTTGCCTTTCCTCAACGGCTACACCGTCGCGATCGTCAATGATCCCCATGGCGTCACCGGCCATATCGTGCCGTGGAATTATCCCGCGCAGATTTTCGGGCGCTCGGTCGCCGCTTCATTGGCCTGCGGCAACGCCTGCGTCGTCAAGCCCGCCGAGGACGCCTGCCTCAGCCTGATCCGCATCGCCGAACTCGCGCGCGACATCGGCTTTCCCGACGGCGCGTTGAACATCGTGGCGGGCCTCGGCAGCGAGGCGGGCGCGGCGCTCTCCAGCCATCCCGATGTCGATTTCATTTCGTTCACCGGCTCGCCGCAGACGGGCACGGCGATCCAGGCGGCGGCGGCGCGCAACAATATCGGCGTGACGATGGAGCTTGGCGGCAAGTCGCCGCAATTGCTGTTCGCCGACGCCGACATCGAGACGGCCGTCCCCGTCGTCATCAATGCGATTATCCAGAACGGCGGCCAGACCTGTTCGGCCGGCTCGCGGGTGCTGATCGAGCGCTCCGCTTACGCGAAATTCTCGAAGGCGATCGCCGAACGTTTCGCCAAGGTGCGTGCGGGCGCGCATGACCGCGATCTCGACATGGGCGCGATGATCAACGCCAAGCAAAAGGCGCGTGTCGAATTCTACCTCAAACAGGCGAAAGAGCAGGGCCAGCATGTGCTGGCGCAAGGCGTCGTCGACGCCGACGCGCCCGCCGGCGGGTTCTATGTCGCGCCGACCTTGTTCGGCGATGTGCCGCGCGACAATGCGCTCGCTATTGAAGAGGTGTTTGGCCCCGTCCTGTCCTTGATGCCTTTCGAGGACGAAGCGGACGCCATCGCGCTCGCCAACGGGACGCCCTATGGCCTTGTCGCGGGCGTGTGGACGGGCGACGCCAAACGCTCGATCCGCGTCGCGCGCGCGATGCGCTGCGGCCAGGTGTTCGTCAACGGCTATGGCGCGGGCGGCGGCATCGAACTGCCGTTCGGCGGCGTCAAGAGGTCAGGCCATGGCCGCGAGAAGGGCTTTGAGGCGCTGCGCGAATTCTGCGCGTCGAAGACGATCGTGATCAATCACGGGTGAGACGGATGCAACCCGTTCTCGCGCTTTCGGGAGAAGGAGCGCCAGTCTCATCACGAGCTCGCTATCAGTCGGGCGCCGAATAGCACGAAGATCGCGCCCGCAACCCGGTCGACCCAGAGCCGGCCGTGTTCGTAAGCCGCGGCTATCCGGCGCGTCGTGAACAGGCAGGCGACCAGGGCGTACCAGCTTATGGAAAGCGCGACCATGATTGCTATCGCGGCAAGGCCAAGCGCCACGGGCGGATGGTTTGGCATGGCGGTGGCGAATAGGCTGGCGACGAAGAGCGCGGATTTCGGATTGGCGAGATTGGTGACCAAGCCGAGTTGAAAGGGCGAGAGGCTGCGCGGGCGATCGGCTTTCTCGCGTTCGTTGGCCGCCGGGCGCCGGCTTTGCCAGAGCAGCCGCGACCCGAGGAACACCAGATAGGCGCCGCCCAGCAATTTGAGGCCGGCGTACATCCAGGGCGCCGCGGTAAAGAGCGCGTGGACGCCGAAGAAACCCGCCGCGCCCCAAATTGCGGTTCCCGCTCCGATCCCTATGACGGCGCGCAGCCCGGCCGCACGAGACTGACCGACGGCAAGGCGCGCGATGACCAGGAAGTTCGGCCCGGGCGTCACGACCGCCAAGGTCCATAGAGCCGCGACGGAGAGGAGCGATAAAGCGATGGACATGGGTTGGCGTTCCGCTTTCGTCGAAGTCTAGCATATGAAATATGTGCGACCGCCGCGCCTATGTCACGAAGCCGCTCGCGGCGCTACGTGGAACCCCCTCGCGCCATCGGCGTTAAGTCAGCACGTAGGAGTGCAGAACTCCCACGACCAGATGGAGGCTAACATGCTGAAGCAACTCGGCTATATCGGCCTGATCGGCGGCGCGCTGGTGGCGTTCCCGGCGCTGGCCCAGACCGCCGGAGATTCCTTTGTCAAGGAACAGGCGATCAATCAATGGCGCGCTTCGAAGCTTGTCGGCGTGAGCGTCATGGGCGCCGATCAAAAGAAGATCGGCAAGATCGCGGATGTCTTGTTCGACCATGACGGCAACGCCCAGGTGATCGTCATCGGCGTCGGCGGTTTCCTCGGAATGGGCGCAAAGGAAGTGGGCGTGCCCTTCAAGACGATGCAATGGCGGACCGAGGGCCGCACCGTGGCCACAGCCGGGCCGCCCGCGACTGCGTCGGGAGGCGGCGCTCCGGCGACTGCCGCCAAGACGGATCCCGCCGCCACCGAGGCGAACCAGGGCTATCCCGACATGGGCGTGCTCAATATGACGAAGGCGCAATTGCAAAGCGCGCCCGACTTCCACTACGCGCCGAGCCCGGAGGCTGACGCGGGCGCCTCGGCGGCCCCGCCGCCAGTGTCGACGACGCCAATGACGCAGAAACCGGCCGGCGCCACCCCCGCGCCGCAGAACTGAGCCAAGCAATGAGAGACTCGGCTCGGCGATATCTTTCGCCGGGCCGCCGCTGAGCGAAGATAATTGTCTTTAATCACGGGCGCGGGCTAGACTCGCGGAGCCGGTCGGATCGGGCGTCGCAACGATGGCTCAATGGGTTAGTGGCTCCTCAGCCACATCCTGAGAGGCCCTCATCCGACCTTCGCTTGCGCGAAGGCCACCTTCCGCCGAGGGCGGGAGAAGGGATTGATGCGCTTGGGGGAGGGGACATGAGGCTTGGCGCGGCGCCTGAAAAAGGCCTGCTGGATTCGATCGAGATCGCCTCGCGCGACGAGATCGCGGCGCTACAGACGGCGCGGCTCACGCGGACATTGCGCCGCGTCTATGACAATGTCCCGCCAATGCGCGCCAAATTTGCCGCGCATGGCGTACATCCCGATGATTTCCATACCCTCGCCGACCTCGCTAAATTCCCATTCACCGCCAAGGCGGACCTGCGCGACAATTATCCCTTCGGCTTGTTCGCCGTTCCCAAAGCCCAGCTTGTTCGCCTGCACGCCTCGTCGGGCACGACGGGCAAGTCGACGGTCGTCGGCTACACCAAAGGCGACATCGCGACATGGAGCGATGTCGTGGCGCGCTCGATCCGCGCTTCGGGCGGCCGCGCCGGCATGGTCGCGCATATCGCCTATGGCTATGGGCTGTTTACCGGCGGCCTTGGCGTGCATTACGGCGCCGAGCGTCTTGGCTGCACCATCGTTCCAGCGTCAGGCGGCATGACCGCGAGGCAGGTGCAATTGATCGGCGATTTTGCGCCCGACATTCTGATGGCGACGCCGTCCTATGCCCTCGCCATTCTCGATGAATTTCGCGCGCAAGGCATCGATCCGCGCCGCACGTCGTTGAAGCTGGGCTATTTCGGCGCCGAGCCTTGGACGAACGCCATGCGCGACGAACTCGAACGCGCATTCGACATCGACGCCACCGACAATTATGGCCTCTCCGAAGTGATCGGCCCGGGCGTCGCCTGCGAATGCGTGGAGACCAAGGACGGCCTGCACATATGGGAGGATCATTTCTATCCCGAAGTGATCGATCCGCTGACCGGCGCCGTGTTGCCGGACGGCGAGATGGGCGAACTCGTCTTCACCTCGCTGACCAAGGAAGCGATGCCGGTTGTCCGCTACCGCACCCGCGATTTGACGCGCCTGCTGCCGGGCACCGCGCGCACGATGCGGCGTATGGAGAAAATTGTCGGTCGCTCCGACGACATGATGATCGTGCGCGGCGTCAATGTGTTTCCGACGCAAATCGAGGAGCAGCTTCTCAAGATCGCGAGCCTGTCCGGCCATTATGAGATCATCCTGACCAGAGAGTCGCGGCTCGACGAAATGGAGGTGCGGGTCGAGGCGCGCTCGGCCGACGATTTCGCGCAGGCGCGCGACCAGGGCGGCGCGCTGCTCGCCAAAGCGATCAAGGAGCGCATTGGCGTCAGCGCCCAAGTAAGCGTTCTCGCCCCATCGCAGATCGAGCGATCGATCGGCAAGGCCAAACACGTGATCGACAAGAGGCCCAAAGCATGACGAACGATGATGCTTCCACTACCGCGCCGATGCGCGCCGCCGGCTTGCCTGAGGAGGCGACGCGGGAATGGGCGCAGGCCATCCCCTCGGCGACTGCCGATTATAAGGGCGATCTCGAGAATTATTGCGGCTTCTGGCATGTCGCCGCCAGGCTTTTCGAGGCGCTGCCCGCAAAGCCCAAACGCAATGAAGCCGAACGCGCGGCGGCGGCCGGGCTGCTGTTGGCCGCGCGTGCGTCGCGCGAGCTTTTCCTCGGGGCCCATGCCGAGCGCCTCTATGACGAGCTGACTGAGCGATGCTCGGTCTTCCACCGGCTCGACGACCTCGTCTACGCCGCCGCTGAAATCGCGCCGGGGCTCACTCCGACGCGACGGGAAGTGGCCGCCGAAGCCGCGCTTCCCCAGCGCGACAAGGACGGCGTCGAGATCGACCAGGGCCTGTTCCTCGCCCATGTTCTTGCGCGTCCGCGCAGCGGCGAACATCTCTGTCACGCGATGCTGCTGCCGCGCCCCGAAAGCGCCGCCTTGGCCGTGGAGTTCGCCGCCAAAGGCGCGCTCGATCTAGGCGCGGCGCGGCTCACGCGCGTCGGCAAGGCGGTCCATCTCGATATGATCAATCCGCGTTTCCTCAACGCGGAAGATACGACGACGCTGGGCGCCACGGAGATCGCCGTCGATGTCGCGACGCTCGACCGCACGACGGAGATCGCGGTGATGCGCGGCGTCGTCGTCGAGAACGAGAAATACCGGGGCCGGCGCATTTTCGGCGCCGGCGTCAACCTCACCCATCTTTATCTCGGCAAGATTCCGTTTGTCTGGTTTATGGACCGCGATCTTGGCTATCTGCATAAGGTCATGCGCGGCGTCGCATCGCCGAACAGCGTGCCCGACGACGTCAATGGCCGCGGCGTCGAAAAGCCCTGGCTCGCCGTCGTCGACACTTTCGCGATCGGCGGCCATTGCCAGACGCTGCTGTGCGTGGACTTCGTCCTCGCCGCCGACGATTCCTATCTCACTCTGCCGGCGCGCAAGGAGGGGATCATTCCGGGCTTCGCCAATCTGCGGCTGCCGCGCTTCACCGGCGACCGCATCGCGCGCCAGGCGATCCAGTACGAACGTCGGCTGACCTGCAACAGCCCGGACGGCCGCCTGATCTGCGACGAGATCGCGCCGGCCGCCGAGATGGATTCGGCGATCGCGCGCGTGGTCGAGGGCCTGACCAGTTCGGGCGCCGTCAGCACGATCGGCAACCGGCGCGCATTCCGCGTCGGCCAGGAGCCGCTCGATCTGTTCCGCCGCTACGCCTCGGTCTTCGCGCGGGAGCAGGCCTATTGCCATTTCAGCCCGGCCCTGATCGCCAATCTCGAACGCAACTGGGACGCGAAGAACCGGAAGATATAGGTCGTTGCGAAAGCCGCGCCGCCTCAGCCGCCCCCGAACACATTATTTGTCTGCGCGGTCACGCGCACGAAGGTCGTGCGCTTGGGCACTTCTTTCAGTTGCGTCGCGCCGATATAGGTCATCATCGAGCGCACGCCGCCCATGATTTCACCCATCGTATGCTCGACCGGCCCGCGATAGGGCGTCTCGACGCTCTTGCCTTCGGCGGCGCGATAGGCGGCGACGCCGCCCGCATATTTCTTCATCGCCGCCTCCGACGACATGCCGTAGAAGCCCATGCCGACGGGCGCCTTCTTGCCGTCGCGCTCCTCGTAGCGGATCTCGCCGTCGCATTCGTCATGGCCGGCGAGCATGCCGCCCAGCATCACGAAATCGGCGCCCGCGCCATAAGCCTTGGCGACGTCGCCAGGCACCGTGCAGCCGCCATCGGCGCAGACCTGGCCTTTCAGCCCATGCGCGGCGTCGGCGCATTCGATGATCGCCGAGAGCTGGGGATAGCCGACGCCCGTCACATTGCGTGTGGTGCAGACCGAGCCCGGCCCGATGCCGATTTTCACGATATCGGCGCCCGCCAGCACCAGAGCCTCCGTCATGTCGCCAGTGACGACATTGCCCGCCATGATGATCGCTTGCGGATTCTCGTCGCGCGCGCGCTTGACTGTGTCGAGGAACTTCTCAGCATAGCCGTTGGCGACGTCGAGGCATAGCAGCCGCACGGGCGCCTTTTGCTTGACCTTGGCGAGCTTGGCGAGATCGGCCTCGGTGGTGCCGATGGAATAGAAGGCGTGCGCGCCGTCGGGCCCGGCGAAGAATTCGACGAGCGCCTCGACGGGATAGTGCTTGTGCAGGGCGGTTAGCGCGTCAAAGCGGCCAAGCGCGCGCGCCATCGCCAATGTGCCCGTCACATCCATATTGGCCGATATCAGCGGAAATCCTGTCCATTCCGCGCCCGTATGCAAGAAACGGAAGGTGCGATGGACGTCGACCTCGTTGCGCGAATTGAGCGTCGAGCGCTTGGGCCGAATGAGCACGTCCTTGAAGTCCAGCTTGACGTCGTTTTCGATACGCATGGGAATATCCGTGGGGAAGAGCGGGGCGAGATTTGGCGCGTGGAATGCTATTCTCGACCTTTCGGTCGTCTTGGCCGGGCTTGTCCCGGCCATCCACGCGGCGCCGTTGCAAAACAACCGGCAAGGTTAGCACAAGCGGCTCGGCGTGGATGGCCGGGACAAGCCCGGCCAAGACGGTTGAAGGGAATTGGCCGGGTTACAGTAGCGACTTCGATATCTGGCGCTGCGTCCCTATAGTCAAGGGCCGCCGGCCGGCTTTAAGCCTTCCTCAATCGGGACGGAAGGATAAAGGACATGGCGGCGGCCTTCGCGGCCCGCGATTCGAACCTGTTTTCGGACAGGCTTTCAAAAAGGACGACAATCGCCATGCAGGCTTCGTTGAAGACGATCGCGGGCTCCCTGGCGGCGCTTGCGATGGCCGTTGCGCTGGCCGGCGCCCCTGAGGCGGCCATCGCCCGGTCTGGCGAGGGAGGCGACAGTTTCCGCGGCGGGAGCTTCCAGAGCGGCGGCGGCCATGGCCGGGGACCGATGGACCTGCATGGCCCGGCGGGGCCGGCCTATGCCGGCGACCATTCTCATAACGGCCAGCATCGGCACGACGACGAACATTGGCGCGATGGCGATCATCTCCACGATGGCGACCATCTTCATGCCGGCGATGACCATGACGGGCAAGGTTCGCATGGCTCTTACTTCGACGATCACCGCATGCAGGGATTGTTCGGCGACTGGCGCAGCGGTTGGACACCGCTGTCGCTGTTCGAGCCCCACCGCTACGGCTCGGGCGATTTCCAGTCTTGCATGCGCCGCGACGTCTATAACGACCTTTATCAGGCCTGCTGATCGGCCGGTCGCCAAGCTGCGCCTGTCGTGCTAATGGCCGCCCTGTTCGACAGGACGGACAGAACATTTCCCATCAGGAGGAACGATGCGTCTGCAAGGCAAGAGCGTGATTGTCACGGGCGCGGGCCAGGGCTTTGGCCTTGGCATCGCTGAGACTTTCGCCCATGAAGGCGCGCGCGTCGCCTGCCTCGACTACAACGGCGACCTGGCCAAGGCGGCGGCCGCCAAAATCGGCGCCGGCGCGATCGCGCTGACCTGCGACGTCTCGAAAAAGGATCAGGTCGACGCCGCCGTCAAAGCGGCGACCGCCGCCTTCGGCCGCGTCGATGCGATCGTCAACAACGCCGGCACCACCCATCGCAATCGCCCGATGATCGAGGTCGAGGAGGCCGAGTTCGACCGCATCTTCGCCGTCAATGTGAAGTCGATCTTCCTGTTCGCCCAGGCGCTGCAGTCGCATATGCGCGAGAAGGGCGGCGGCGTCATCGTCAATATCGGCTCGACTGCGGGGTTGCGGCCGCGTCCAGGCCTCACCGTCTATAATGCGTCGAAGGGCGCGGTCCATCTGATGACCAAATCGATGGCGGTCGAATTCGCGCCCGACAATATCCGCGTCTGCGCTTTGGCGCCGGTGGCCGGTGAGACGCCGCTGCTCGCAAGCTTCCTTGGCTCCGATACGCCCGAGCGCCGCGCCGCCTTCAAGGCGACGGTGCCGCTCGGCCGCTTCTCGACGCCGCAGGACATCGCCAATTCGGCTTTGTTCCTTGTCTCGGATGAGGCCGCGTTCCTGACCGGCGTCGTGTTAGAAGTCGACGGCGGGCGCTGCATCTAGCGGGCTTTATGAGGGCGTCGCACCCAGCTTCGCGGCCCTCATCCGACCCGACTTCGTCGGGCCACCTTCTCCCGCTTCGCGCTACGGGATTCACACGAGTGATTTGCGTTGAGCGATTGCATATCCTTCGATCAAGTCGGCCAATC
>NZ_LMUI01000058.1 GCF_009765995.1 Methylocapsa sp. S129 | reverse complement strand
GTGATTCCCTCTGGCAAACTTATAGAGGACAAGCAGAATAAACCAATTCAAGGTCGTTGTAGCTGAAGGCCTGGCCTGCCTGACAGTTAATTATGAGCATGTCTTGCCCTTCATGGTGGATATTCACAGCTGAAAGTGGTATTGGCATTTTTTTCTGAGGACACAACGAGGAAATCTGATAAATACGGCCACCTGAAGTCTAGCTCGGAGTTAACAATTTACCACGTTTAGAGCGGCCGCGATATCCTGCAGATGCATCCATTAC
>NZ_LMUI01000056.1 GCF_009765995.1 Methylocapsa sp. S129 | reverse complement strand
AGTATGGCCCGGGGGATCCTAGAGACCATTCGCGATTCCATGAGACTCCAAGGGTTCTGCACAACTTATGCACCTCTATTAGATCATTGTGTTCTACGAAGCCTGGACTGCATTACATATTCACAACCAACATGAGAAGAGCGGAATAGATGGCCGGATGTTTGGTGGCTTTGATATATTGTGAGGAGCATTGCGAACCCTAGAGCTGTCCGGTCAAATAACCCCCTCACAATAAGTGTAATGTCATGGGATAATCAAAAGACTAAGGGAGGGCTTTTATAGAAGGCGTGAGGTCATGCTATCCCCCTCTGAAGACGCGGCCGCGATATCCTGCAGATGCATCCAGTACTAGTATGGCCC
>NZ_LMUI01000055.1 GCF_009765995.1 Methylocapsa sp. S129 | reverse complement strand
CGTCGTGACTGGGAAAACCCTGGCGTTACCCAACTTAATCGCCTTGCAGCACATCCCCCTTTCGCCAGCTGGCGTAATAGCGAAGAGGCCCGCACCGAAACGCCCTTCCCAACAGTTGCGCAGCCTGAATGGCGAATGGGAGCGCCCTGTAGCGGCCACTCAACCCTATCTCGGTCTATTCTTTTGATTTATAAGGGATTTTGCCGATTTCGGCCTATTGGTTAAAAAATGAGCTGATTTAACAAAAATTTAACGCGAATTTTAACAAAATATTAACGCTTACAATTTAGGTGGCACTTTTCGGGGAAATGTGCGCGGAACCCCTATTTGTTTATTTTTCTAAATACATTCAAATATGTATCCGCTCATGAGACAATAACCCTGATAAATGCTTCAATAATATTGAAAAAGGAAGAGTATGCGTAGCCGTAATTGGAGCCGTACCCTGACCGAACGTAGCGGCGGTAATGGTGCGGTGGCGGTGTTTATGGCGTGCTATGATTGCTTTTTTGGCGTGCAGAGCATGCCGCGTGCGAGCAAACAGCAGGCGCGTTATGCGGTGGGCCGTTGCCTGATGCTGTGGAGCAGCAACGATGTGACCCAGCAGGGCAGCCGTCCGAAAACCAAACTGAACATTATGCGTGAAGCGGTGATTGCGGAAGTGAGCACCCAGCTGTCTGAAGTGGTGGGCGTGATTGAACGTCATCTGGAACCGACCCTGCTGGCCGTGCATCTGTATGGCAGCGCGGTGGATGGCGGCCTGAAACCGCATAGCGATATTGATCTGCTGGTGACCGTGACCGTGCGTCTGGATGAAACCACCCGTCGTGCGCTGATTAACGATC
>NZ_LMUI01000054.1:902-1549 GCF_009765995.1 Methylocapsa sp. S129 | reverse complement strand
ACATCGGCAGCTCCTCGAATCAGGCTGCCCCCAACAGGAATCATAACCGATTCATTCGAATCGAGAAGTTTCGAGACGGACACTGAGGCTTGAGATTGCGTGTCGCTACGATTGATTGAATGCAGTTCTTGCTCCTTGGTCGTTGCGACTTTCGGGTCCCGGATTGGCTCGGCCTCCAATGTTTGCACTGCAACTGTTTTAGATTGGGGTGGTGTTCGCATACTATTGTCGCGCGGTTCTTCATCCGATTGCTTGGCCGGCGCCGCATTGTTGTCGCAATGTTCTTGTCGCGGTGCCGGAAATCTGCTCTTGTGGCACGGTGGCGACTCGTGCCGGTTCGCAGGGAAGCCTTTTGAAGTGAAGTGTTTGCTGCGGTTCGCATCCGCAAGCGGAACGGCTCCGTTAGACTGTGCCGCGCCTGAAAATTGCAGGCGGGCGCCAGGGGAGCGTAAATATGGGATGGGGCGTTAGCGGGGCATCATAGCGTCTGCTTGGGGCGTTTTTGGCCTCGTGCGCGATGATTGGGATCGGGTTTGCCGCGCAGGTCGCGCCGAGCAGTACAAGCAACAACGTCTCCGCTTCGCCTCCACCTTCGGTATCGCCACAGCCGGCGGCGGCCGCAAGTTCGGCCGCTCCTCCTGGCGCGT
>NZ_LMUI01000054.1:0-892 GCF_009765995.1 Methylocapsa sp. S129 | reverse complement strand
ATTTTGCCGTTGGCGCGGACGGCGTGCGCGTTTCGCAAAATGGCGCGGAGCATACTCAGGTTCTGTCGATCAAAGCGTCCGACGTGCTGCCGGAAGGCGGCGGGGCGGAGGTTTCCTACGTCCTTGGCTACAAGACCAAGAAGCTCATTCAGGTCAGCGTGTCCTGGTCGAAGGCGACCGATGACAAACTGACCCCCGAGCGGCTGGTGTCGAACGCCGACACGTTGCACGCCTATTTCATGGCCGCCGGCTACAAGCCGGACACGATCGTCAACAATGTGGCGGTGAGCAACGGCCTGTTGCTGTTTCGCGGCGGCGACGCGGCCGGCCACACCACGGTTCTGCTGCTGCAAGGAACGACGACGGGCGATAAGACGCCGCGCGCGTTCTCGCCCAATGCGCTTGTCCTTTTCTATCTGGCCGACGCCAAGAACCCGGACGTCTATCGCGTTCAGCCCGGGAAGTTTTGATCGCAGCATGAGGGGGGCGCGGCCTGCGGAGCTGGGTTCGCGGGCGCGCCAGAGGGAAACGAAATGCTCGCCCGTTTGAAGCGACAGGTGACGTTGGGGGCGCGCAAGCGGGCGTTGCTGGGCAGTTCGGCGCTGTTTCCGCTGGCCTTGGGTCTTTTTGGCTCGCCCGGGGGGATGGCGCAGGCGGTCAATATGGGCCAGTCGCCTGGCAATCTGATCCTGGCCACCGGCCGTACGGCGACGACGATCGGCGTTGCGGGCCGCACGACGACGATCAGCACGACGACGATGAGCGGCGGCAACGCCTATAATTCGTTCTCGCAGTTCCGCGAAGGCCGGGGCAACACCGTCAATCTGATCGTCCCCGGTTCGGCGAAGAACCTCGTCAATGTGGTGACGAGCGGTCCGGTCGACATTCAGGG